>CAWBUN010000001.1:0-67940 GCA_963791985.1 uncultured Solibacteraceae bacterium
AATACGATCAGTTCAACGAGCCGCGACCGTCAGGGAGCGCAACGAACTCCCGGTTCTCGGCATCGCCCTCAGACCGAGCCGCGACCGTAAGGACCCCCGTGCCCCTCAGCCGTACAGGCGGTGCTCTCGAGCGTATTCGAGGACGGCTGGCGGCAGTCCTTCGGGAACACCGCCGCCCGCCAGGGTTCGGCGTATTTCGGAAGACGAGACGGGAATATCCAGGCTATCGATTCGATCCACCGTGACGCCGGCGGGGATCTCGTAGGTGTGCCCGGGACGGCTGACCACCAGGAAGCGGACGGCGCGCGCCACGTCGTCCCAGCGACGCCAGGTGCGGATTTCGGCGAAGGCGTCGGCCCCGATCAGGAAATACAACTCGTCGCCGGGCCCGAGCATGGCGCGCACCTTCTCGATCGTGTCGATGGAGTAGCTGCGCGCGGTCCCTTCCTCGAGGCGCGATACTTCAAAGCGCGCGTTGTCGGCGCAGGCAAGTTCCGCCATGCGGACGCGGTCGTCATAGGGTGCGTGCGTGACTCCGGCTTTGTGCGGCGGATGTGCGGCGGGGATGAAGAGCACGCAGTCCAGATCGAATCGCACAGAGGCCTCGCGAGCCACCGCCAGGTGGCCCGCGTGAATCGGATCGAAGGTGCCGCCGAAGATCGCCAGTTTCACGGCGTCCGGGGCTAAGTCTTCTCGATCGTGACGGAGTTGAGGCGCACTTCTTTGACGGGGCGATCCTGGCCGCCGCGGGGAACCTTTGAGATCTTCTCCACCACGTCGTAGCCCTCGATCACTTCGCCGAAGATGCTGTGCTTGTTATCGAGCCAGGGGGTGGCCGCCACGGTCACGAAGAACTGGCTGCCATTGGTGCCGGGTCCCGCGTTGGCCATGGAAAGAAGGCCGGGCTTGGAGTGCTTCAGAGTGGGGTGGAACTCGTCGGCGAACTTGTAGCCGGGTCCGCCCGTGCCGGTGCCCTGGGGGCAGCCGCCCTGGATCATGAAGTCCGGGATCACGCGATGGAAGATGGTGCCGTTATAGAACGGTTTACCGGTCTTGGAACCGTCGGCGAGCGAGACAAAGTTGTTCACCGTGTTGGGCGCTTTGTCCGCGAAGAGCTTAGCTTTAAACTTGCCTTCGGTAGTGTCGAAAGCGGCGTAGATTTCGTTGGCCATCCCTAGAATTGTAACAGCATGGCTATGGTAGACTTGAGTTCACAATGCGACCGTTAGAGTCGCCCGAAGCGTGCCTTCGACCTTGCAGGTGACATACAAATTCGGCTGCCAGTACGGGATTGCTCCGGGAGAATTTCTATTCCGCTAACCATTGACGAACATCGGGAGTTGGCACGCGAGTTGCAGTCTACCTCTGAGCGCATGCGCAGCCTTTGCGATCTCATCGTTCACGTCTACGGGACCAACAATCTGGCTTCCTTCAGCTTCCTGAAGGCCATCGACGCAATCGACCGGGTAAAGTACGAACTCCAGGCTCAGGCATTGCAGGATTTGCCCGGGCACGCCAAAGATACTTTCTACCGGTGACCCGAGTCAGACTTTTCGTAGACCCGTACCCAATCGATTTCGAAACGCGCGGGAAACGTGGTTTGCGCAGGATCCCCGCCCGCCGTGCCGCCGATCGCCAGGTTGAGAATAATGTAGTGCGGCTGGCGGAAGCCGTTGCTGCCGTCGGGATTGGCGGCCTTGTTCAGGTCCGAATCGTTGAGCACCTCGCCATCCACCGTGATCACGGCGCGGTTCTCGTCCCAATCCATACGCCACACGTGGAATTTGGAGGACCACTCCGGGTCGTCGAAGGCGGCGATGGGCCTGCGCCGAGTGAAGGACGAGGTGCGCTGGGGACCCTGCCAGATGAGGTTAGCCAGCAGTTCGCCGCGGTAGTATTCCATGATGTCGATTTCGCCGTTGCGCGGCCACGGATTTGCAACGCCGAGCGTCCAGAAGGCGGGCCAGAGTCCGGCCCGGGTATCGATGCGGGCGCGCATTTCGAAGCGGCCGTAGCGCCAGCTCTGGATTCCCCGGGTGGTGACGCTGGCGGAGGTATATTCCGCGAACTCGCGGGAGCGTTTCCAATTGGCGCTGCCGGCCTCGTACGCGGCGTTCTTCACCTGCTCGCGGCGGCCCTCGATGATCAACATGCCCTTTTCGCACCAGGCATTTTCGGGGCGGTACCACTGCAATTCCTGATTGCGCACGAAACCGGTTTCGTAGGTCCAGCGCGCGGGGTCGGGGCGTCCGTCGCGATCAAACTCGTCGGACCAGACGAGTTTCCAGCCATCGGCGCTCTGCGCCGGAGCCAGCGCTGCCAGCAGTAACGCAGAAAAGATCAGGCGCCGAGGCAAGCCAGCACCTCGCGGTAGAACTCGGGGTGCGCCTTCCAGGATTGCGCGGTGATCATGCGCCCGTCGCGTACCGCAAGCTTGTCGATATAAGTACCTCCGTCGCGCTCCACTTCCACAGACACGTGCGGGTGGCCGGTAACATTCCGGCCCTTGGTAATGCCCGCCGCCACCAGGACCTGAATGCCGTGGCCGATCGCGCAGATGAGCTTGTTCTGCGCCGCGAATTCGCGCACCAGCGAAAGCAGGCTGGCGTCGTTGCGCAGGTATTCCGGCGCGCGGCCGCCGAGGATGATGATGCCGGCGAAATCTTTGGAGGCAACCGCCGTGATGGCAATCCGGGCTTCCACCGCATGCCCGGGCCGCTCGACGTACGTGTCCCAGCCGGGCTCGGTATCGTGGAAGACCATGTGGAGCCGGCGCCGCGCGGGCGCCGCGATGACCGGTTCCCAGTTCGCCTCCAGGAACCTCTGGCAGCCGTACAGCGCTTCATAGCTGTCTCCGCCGTCACCGGTAACAATCAGGACTTTGCGGCTCATCCCCAGACAGCATAGCGCGCGGCTCTGCCAGAATGATAGGGGATGTCGATACGGGCCGCGGACGTGGTGATCATCGGAGCGGGCGCCGCGGGACTGATGTGCGCGATCGAGGCGGGAAAGCGCGGACGACGCGTGTTGCTGCTCGAGCAGAACCGGCAGATCGGGCGCAAGATTCTGATCTCCGGCGGCGGACGGTGCAATTTCACTAACCTTCACACCACCGCGGACAATTTTCTCTCCCGCAATCCCCACTTCGCGAAATCGGCGCTGGCCCGGTACCGGCCTCGCGATTTCATCGCGCTGGTGGAGCGCCACGGCATCGCCTACCACGAGAAGACGCTTGGTCAGCTCTTCTGCGATGGATCTGCGGCCGAGATCGTCGCCATGCTGGAACGGGAGTGCGCGGCCGCAGGGGTTGAGATCCTGACCGATTGCACGGTGCGTGAAATCCGTGCCGGGTTTGCGCTGGAAACCTCTGCTGGTGACTTGGAATGCCAATCGCTCGTGATCGCGACCGGCGGCCTCTCGATTCCGAAGATCGGCGCCACGCCCTTCGGCTACCAGGTCGCACGCCAGTTCGGCATCGGCGTCGTGGAATGCCGTCCCGCCCTGGTGCCATTGACCTTCGGCCGCGAAGATCGCGAACGTTTCGCGGAGCTGACCGGCGTTTCGGCGGAAGTCACAGTACGGGCCAACGGCGCGTCTTTTCGCGAGAAGCTGTTGTTCACACATCGCGGTTTGAGCGGACCGGCCATCCTGCAGGCGTCGTCATACTGGAGGCCCGGAGAGCCGGTGGAAATCGACCTGCTCCCCGGAGTCGACCCGGCGCCCGCCTTTCGTGGATCGCGCGCCGAGGTGCGCACCATCGTCGCTCGATTCCTTCCTAAACGCTTGGCCGACCGCTGGTGCGAAGTACAGGGTGTAGACCGCCCCGCCCTCGGTCTCGCCGAAAAGGAGATCCAGTCAATCTGCGACGGCCTGCACGGCTTGGCGGGTGCTGCCCGCAGGCACCGAGGGCTACGAGAAGGCCGAAGTCACCGCCGGCGGCGTCGACACCGCCGAGCTCTCCTCCAAGACCATGGAGTCCCGCAAGGTCCCCGGTCTGTACTTCATCGGCGAGCTGGTGGACGTCACCGGCCACCTCGGCGGCTTCAACTTCCAGTGGGCCTGGGCCGCCGGCGCCGCCGCCGGCAAGGCGCTGTAGGACGGGCCTCCCGGCCGGTCCCACTAATCAAGTGTTTATTTTATTTTCTTAAGGATAGCCTCCACATATTCCTGCGTCTCTTTAATCTCCGGAATGCCCCTCGCCTGATCCACCGCCGCCGGCCCCGCGTTGTAAGCCGCCAGAGCGAGTCTGACATCGCCCTTGTAACGATCAAGCAGTTCTTTAAGGTACTTGGCGCCGGCCTCCACATTCTGCCTGGCGTCGAAAGGGTCGTCCACATGGAATTGCTCGGCGGTGGCCGGCATAAGTTGCATCAGCCCTTTGGCACCCTTGGAAGACACCGCGCAGGGTCGCCGGGCGGATTCCTGTTCGATCACGCCCCGCAACAACTTGGACTGCACCTGGTTGCCCTGCGCGGCTCCATCGATCAGCGGAGTCAACTCGATTTCCGGAAGCGCGTCGCACTCGGGCGCTTCGCTAGGGACCCCGTGCCACTGGGCAGCGAGTTCGACCTGTTTGCGCACCGCCTCGCGCTGAATGGCGGCGGCGGCACGCTGCTTTTCCATGGCGGATTGGAACGTCTCGGGCGGCTTATCCGCCGCGAGGAAGAATAGAGCGATGAGGCCAGTCACACCGGCTTATCGGTCAAAACCGGCTCGGACTTTAGGATGCCGGCGCAAAGAAGCACCAGCGAGATCCACAGTGCATCCGCCAGCAGCAAATGCAGCATCTGCATAAAAACCGGCGCGCGCAGCAGCAAATTGAAGGCCCCGGCCGCGAGTTGCACGCCCACCAGCCCGAGCAGCAGCCAGGCGCGCGGCCTCAGGTCGGGACGGCGTCCGGCGGTAGCGACCGCATAGAGCACGAGCCACGTCCCGGCGAGCGCGGCGATGATCGGGTGTAGCACACGCAGGCGTACGAAGATGCTGGAGGCCGGGTCGAAATCCTGCGCGAAAGCTTCGGCCAGCGAGCGGGCGGGAAATAGCGTATCGCCAAGCGCCGCGATGGCGCCGCTGACGCCGAGAATCATGACCAGCGCCAGGCTGCCGGCGGCTATCCAGCCAGGGCGGCCTGCCACGCGGACCGGCGGTTTCCCCATGGCCCACCACGCCGTCAAGGTCAGGCAGGCGAGCAGGGTCAGGGTGTTGATCAGGTGCAGCGAGAGCGAATACCCGCGCGCCGACGATTGATTCTTGGCGACGTGCTCCAGCAGCACCAGCGCCGCCCCGATGAGGGCCTCGGTCATCAGGAAAATGGCGGAAAGCACGGCGCCCAGTCGCACCGGATGGAGGCGAGGAAAGGCGCGGAAGGCCCACACCACAAGCAGCGCCACCATCGCCAAATCTATTCCGCTCGTGACGCGATGGGTGAATTCGATGATCGTCTTGAGCGTGGGCGCCACCGGCATAATGACGCCGTTGCACAGCGGCCAGTGCTGCCCACAGCCGGCGCCGCTACCCGTGGCGCGGACATAGGCTCCCCAGAGCACCACGCCTACGTTGAACGCGAGTACCGCCCAGGCATAGCGGGCGAACGAACGGTGGGAAATGGTCTCCAACTTTCATTGTATTCCCCATTGACAGGCTCCGGCATCAATGCTACTTTTGCAACATACTGCTGCTTTTACAGCAATGATCGCAGCAACTAGCCATGAAGAAAGACGGTCATCGCAATTTAAGCCGCCGGGAACGGCAGATCATGGACATCCTGTACCAGCGCGGCCGCGCCACGGGAGCCGAGATCCACCAGGCGATGCCCGACGCGCCCACCTACTCGGCGGTCCGCGCCAAGCTGCGCGTATTGGAAGAAAAGGGGCATGTGCGCCACGAAGAGGAAGCACTGCGCTACGTGTACCTGCCGGTAGTGGCGCGGGATTCGGCGCGCAAATCGGCGCTGCGACACATGGTGTCGACATTCTTCGCGGGAAGCGTTGAGGATACGGTGGCGGCACTGCTGGATCTCTCCTCGGCGAACCTGGCGAGCAGCGATTTGGAACGCATTTCACAGATGATCGAAAAGTCGAGGAAAGAAGGAGAAAAGTCATGATGTGGATGGACTTAGCGGTTCGCGGAACAGTCGTTTTGGCGGCGGCCTTCGCGGCGGCTTGGCTGTTACGGAGCGCCTCGGCGGCGGTACGCCATTTCGTGTGGACGGTGGCCTTCGCGGCGGTGCTGCTGCTGCCGGCGGCAATGCGACTGGGCCCGCGCTTCACCTGGGGATCCAGTCCGGTGGTAGCGAGGTCCACCGTGGTGCGAGCCACTCCCGCGAGGCTCCAACTTCCCGCCGCTCCTGCCAAAACCAGCCCGCCGGTACGAGTCCCGTGGACGGGCTTCTACGCCGCCGGAATGCTGCTCGTCATGGCGCGTTTCCTGGCCGGCGCTTGGCGCATGCGTCAAATGGTGCGGCACGCAATACCGGCGGACTATGCCGTCAGGGCCGCTGCAAGCATCCGCGAGGAACTCGGCATCGCGCGCGTCGTGCGCGTGCTCCATAGCGAAGAGGCGCAAGTACCGATGACATGGGGCGTCCGGCGGGCAATCGTACTGCTGCCGGCGGCGGCGCGCGAATGGCCTGCGGCTCGCTTGCATGCGGTGCTGCTCCATGAGATGGTGCACGTGGCGCGGCATGACCTGCTCGCGCAAATGGTGGCGCAGGCGGCCTGCTGCCTCTACTGGTTCCATCCTCTGGCCTGGGTCGCGGCGCGGCAACTGCGCAAGGAACGCGAGCGCGCCTGCGACGACGCGGTGCTCAATCGCGGCATCACCGCCCCGGACTACGCGGGGCACCTGATGGAACTGGCGCGCGTCCTGGTGGAACGGCAGGCAAGCCTGGCCGACGCTCCGGCGATGGCGGAGGCGGGCGACCTCGAAGACCGCGTGCGGGCGCTGCTCGATCACGGCCGGAATCGTACGCCGCTCACGCGCGGCGCGGCGGCAGCGGTGGCGGCGATGGCGTGCGTGCTGGTGCTCTCCGTGACATCGCTCGCACAACCGGGGCGTGGAGCGCTGGCCGGTATCGTGCAAGATCCCAGCGGATCGCGTGTGCCGCGCTCGGAAGTCACGATCAAGAACCTGGACGGGAGCAACGAAGAGGTAATGGTGGTCAACGCGGCGGGCGAATACGGCTTCCCCTCGATTCCCGCGGGGCGCTACTCGATCGAGGTTCGGGCAGGCGGGTTCAAGATCGGGAAGAAAGAAGTTGTGGTTACGGCTGGCGCGGCGTCCCGGGCTGACGTGAACCTCGAGATCGGGAATCTGTCGGAATCCATGAAGGTCCGCGCCACACGGACGTCACCCGCGCCCGCGGCGGCGAGGGCACTCGAAACGCCGCAGCGGATCCCGATCGGCGGTAACGTGCAGCCGTCGAAAATCGTAACCAAGGTGAACCCCGAGTATCCCGCGGACCTGAAGCAGCAGGGCGTGACGGGCTCGGTGATCATCCGCGCTATCATCTCCAAGACCGGAGACACCCTGAATGCACAGGTCATCAACACCGTGCATCCGGGACTGGCGCAGGCCGCGCTCGACGCCGTGAAGCAATGGCGCTACCAGCCCACGCTGCTCAACGGCCAACCCGTGGAAGTCCTCACGACCGTCACGATCGCGTTCGAGCTGGAACAGTAGATCAATCCATCTCGGCCAGCAGCTGATACGTACGCAACGCTTCGGCTTCGTCGATCTTACTGATGGCGAAGCCGACGTGGACCAGGACGTAATCGCCGACGTTGGCCTCGGGGACGAAATCGAGATAGACCTGGCGGGTGACGCCGCCGAACTGGACCTGGGCGATGCGATTCGCACCGCTCTCTACGGCATCGAGCACCCTACCCGGGATTGCGAGGCACATACACCTCTAGTCTAGACCTTTCACCTTCCAGCCGTCGCGATATGAGGTCCGAATATACTGGTTGGCTTCCGGCGAGTTGGTGAACTTCAACTTCGCCGAGTTCCAGGCGAGGGTCGTCTTCGGGATGCGCGTCGCCAGCGGCCCGAGCAGCACGGCCTCGGTCAGCGGTCCGGAATAATCGAAGCCGGCGGTGGTCTTGCCGTTGCCGAGCACCGCGTCCACGAACTGGTTGTAGTGGCTGACCACCTCGAGCGCTGGCATTTCGTAGCCGCGGTACTGCTCCTCAGGCAGCAGGACGGGCATGCCGACGTGCGGCAGCAGCATCAGGCCCTTGGTGCCGATGAACAGGGAACCCTGGCCGGGCAGCTTGCGCGCACCGGCGAGCGCCTGCACTTCCTGCGGCGGGCGCGCGTCGCCATCGTACCAGGTGAGCGGCACGGTCTTGCCCTCGGTGTATTTCGTGGCCGGAAAAACGTAGTGAATGACGGAATCGAGCGCCCAGCTCTCCTTATTCGGCGCGGGGCCTTCGGAGCGCACCGAGATCGGCGCGGAGAGCGCCAGCGCGCTAAATACGGGGTCCAGGATGTGGCAGCCCATGTCGCCGAAGGTGGCAGTGCCGAAATCGATGCGCTTGCGCCAGTTCAGGGGATGGAAGACGTCCGTGATGAACGGGCGCGGCTGCGCCACGCCGATCCAGTAATCCCAGTTGAGGGTGGCTGGCACAGGGTCGGTGCGCGTGGGCAAGGGATCGGGATCGCCCCACTTCTTTTCGCTCCAGGAATGGACTTCCTTGACCTTGCCGATAGCGCCGGACTGGACCAGTTGCACCGCGCTGCGATATTCCTTGCTGGAGTGAATCTGGATGCCCATCTGGGTGATCAGGTTCTTCTTGTGCGCGAAGGCCGTGAGGCGGCGGACCTCGTCGATGCTGTGCGCCATCGGCTTTTGCTGATAAACCGGCAGCCCGAGCCGCATGGCGGACATCGCCATCGGGGCGTGCATGTGGTCGGGCGTGCCCACGCAGACGGCGTCGATATTCCTGTGCTCTTTGGCGAGCATGACGCGCCAGTCCTGATGGACGCGCGCCTCGGGATACTTGGCCTTGAGCTGATCGAGCTTAGCCGAATCGACTTCGGCGACGCAGGCGATCTTGATCTTCGGATGCCGGGCAAGCACGTCGAGCGTCACGAAGCCCATGCCGCCGGCGCCGAAGGCTCCCAGCCGCACCTGCCCGCTCGGCGGGGCGGAGATCAGGTTGCGAACAAAGAAGGGCGCGGCCAGAATCGTGCGGCGATCAATCAAGACAGACAATGGTATTCTCCAGGAAAACACACATTGTCGCATGCGCAGGCTTCACTTGATCGTCGGGGTAGCGGCGGTGGTCGCGTTCCTCATCACCGGCCAACTCATGCGGCATCACGCGCCGCCCATGACTGCATTGAGCGATACCGTCCGCCTGCTGCATCGTTCGCGGCATATCTACATCCTTGCCGGCGGACTGCTCAATCTGATGCTGGGATTGTATTGGCAGCAGCGGCCGCGCGGTTGGCGGCGCCCAGTGCAGACCGCTGGTTCCGCGCTCCTGATGGTTGCGCCCGTATTGCTGGTTGTGGCGTTCGCGGTGGAACCCGATCGCGGTTTACATGAGGACACACTGTGGAGCCACGCCGGACTCTACGGGTTATTCGCAGGCAGCATGCTCCATGGTGCCGCGGGCGCCGGAAACCCTAAAGTCAAAGGCATCTCTCGCAAAGGCGCCAAGATCGCAAAGAAAACCTAGAGACATCGGGAGATGCAGCTCTCCGCATGCGGTTCTTCTTTGCGTCCTTTGCGCCTTTGCGAGAAATATTTCTTTCGGCCCCTCTCGCAAGCAACGGCGCCCTCCGCAACGACTACCCTAGACCTTCTCGGGGACCACGAAGGGCTTGCGGTAATCGCGCGTCATCAGCTTGGCGGCCTCGGCGTCGCCGGTGATGGTGAGCGTCTTGGGGTCGAAGTTGATGGTGCGTCCGACACGGTATGAGATGTTGGCCAGGTGCACCAGCACGGTGGACGCGGCGCCTTCTTCGATCTCCGCGGTCAGCGTTTCCTTCTTGCGATTGCGCACCGCTTCGAAGAAGTTGGCGAAGTGGCTGCCGCCCTTGCTCATGCTCGGGCCGGGTTCGCCTTCCTTGCCGAGGAAGGTCTGATACTTCGTATAGCCATCGATCGCCATGTAGCCCTTGGAGCCGTACAGAATGTTGCCGATCGTATTGGAATCCGGCTTCTTGCCTTCGGCCGGCGGCTTCATGTTGATGCCGGCTTCGTGGTTGCTCATCCAGTGGCGAACCTCGAATTCCATCATCTGCTTCTTGCCGTTCTCGTTGAATTCGAAGGCGGAGTTGAGCGTGTTCGGCGTCTCCTGATCGTCGTCGAACATGAACTTGCCGCCGATCGAGCTGACCTTGGTGGGGTACTTGACGCCCAAGGCCCAGCGCGCGATATCGACTTCGTGGATGCCCTGATTGCCGAGATCGCCGTTGCCGTAGGCCCAATACCAGTGCCAGTTGTAGTGGAAGCGATTTTCCTTGAACGGGACCTTCTGCGCGGGGCCCTGCCACATGTCGTAATCCACCCACGAAGGCGGATCGCTGACGGCCTTGGTGCCGATCGTGTCGCGCCACTTGAAGCAGAGTCCGCGCGAGAGATAAAGGTCGCCGATCACGCCTTCGCGCAGCTTCTGCACGCCATCGCGCAGCGCGACCGAGGAGCGGCTCTGGCTGCCCTGCTGGACCATGCGGTTGTACTTGCGCGCGGCCGCGACAATCTGCTTGGCCTCGAAGATATTGTGCGAGCACGGCTTTTCGACGTAGACGTCTTTGCCCGCGCGGCACGCGTCGATGGTCATCAGCGTGTGCCAGTGATTCGGCGTCGCGATCGAGATCGCGTCGATCGATTTATCTTCCAGAAGCTTCCGGTAGTCGGTGTACGCCTGGGGCTTTTTCTGGGTCTTTTCCTCGACGGATTTGACCGCCGCATCGAGGACCTTCTGATCGATATCGCAGAGCGCGACCAGTTCGACGTTGGGCTGTCCGGTGATCTCTTTGATGTGGTCTTTGCCACGGCCGCGAAGGCCGATGGTGGCAACCCGGAGGGTGTCGCTCGGGCTGCCAAAAACAGTGGTGGAGGCGGCTGCCGCGGCCGCGGTGCTGATGAAGAAATTTCGTCGGTCCATAGGTTCCTTTACCGCTATCGCAGGTTACTTTATCACATTCTGGGCATTTCCGCTCAAGAAGCCTGAAATGTTGCTCATGGCCAAATCCATGAGGCGCGCGCGGGCTTCGCGAGTCGCCCAGGCGATGTGCGGAGTGACCAGGCAATTGCGCGCGGAGAGCAGCGGATTGCTCTCCGCCGGAGGCTCCACACTGAGCACATCGAGCGCGGCGCCGGCGATGATCCCGGCGTTGAGCGCGTCGGCCAGCTCCTGGTCCACCACCAGCGGACCGCGCGACGTGTTGATCAGAAACGCGGAGGGCTTCATGAGCGCCAGAGTGCGCGCGTTGATCATCCCCTGGGTCTCCGGAAAAAGCGGCGAATGCAGGCTGACCACGTCGCTCTCGCGGAGAAGTTCGTCGACAGGAGCCCAGCGGAAATCCGGATACTCGGGCGGATTGCCCTGAAAGGTATCGTTGGCAATCACCTTCATGCCCATAGCGTCGGCGATGCGGCCCACGGAGCGGCCGATGCGGCCGAAGCCGATCACGCCCATCGTCTTCCCCGCCAGTTCCACGAGCGGCGATTTCCAGAACGACCAATCGGCGTTGCGCGACCATTCGCCGGCGCGCACGGCATCGGCATGGAGCCGGACGTTGTGGCACAGCTCCAGCAGGAGTGCGAACACAAACTGCGCGACCGATGCGGTGCCGTAGGTCGGGATGTTAGTGACCGTGATGCCGTGCCCGCGCGCGGCTTCCACGTCCACGATGTTGTAACCGGTGGCCAGCACGCCGATGTATTTCAGATCGGGCAGCC
The DNA here is from genome assembly GCA_963791985.1 of uncultured Solibacteraceae bacterium. Lineage (GTDB taxonomy): Bacteria > Acidobacteriota > Terriglobia > Bryobacterales > Bryobacteraceae > Solibacter. The sequence goes on from CAWBUN010000001.1 coordinate 11,915, forward strand.
GGGCGAGGGTATCGGCCTTGAACGGCGTCTTATTGGTGAGGGCGATAACAGCGCCCCTGGCGCGCGCGACCACCTGGTCGGCGGGCGTGCGGTCGAAGACTTCCACCTCGCCGACGCCGCGCAACCTGTCCCACGAGAGATCGCCGGGATTCAGACAGTACCCGTCCAACACCACAATCTTCATTCAGTATTCTGCTCCGTAATCGTAAACTACCACCGTGAAGCCACTGCCGGGCGCGGCGACAGCGGCGGCGAAGCCGGTTCCCGCGTCGAGATCGTGCACGCTCCACTCGCCTTCCAGTTCTTCACCCGCTCCGTACAAGCCGACTCCCTGGGCTTTGAGAACCGCTTCGTAGCGCGTCCAACGGCGGAAGAAATCCTCCTGGTCACCGGGCTGGCGATCGCTAGGGGGAAAGAAGCGCTCGGCGATGGCCGCGTGCTCGGCAAGGGGACGCACATGCTCGATATCGACGCCGACGGGGTTATCGAGCGTGACCGCTACCAGCGCCCTATCGCTGGAATGCGAAAAATTGAACTGCACCTCGGGCGCGTGGCAGAGATAAGGCTTGCCTTTTTCGTGGAGTGCGAAATCCAGGCGCGCGTTCGTGTAGCGCCCAAGAATTGCGCGCAGGGCGCCGTGTGCGCGCAGATAGCGGCCCTGGCAAACGGGGCTGGCGAGGCGCAAGGCGCGCGCCGACTCGCCGGCGGTCGGCGGCGGCACATCGCCGTGATCCAGACAAATTCGCCAGACGTGGATTTCGAGTGGTTTCAGAGTTATGGAACTTATCATGGCAGGTCCTCGGCAACCGCGCGCAGCAGCAGCGCGCGCGCGGAATTCAAGTAAAAATGGCCGCCCGGAAAAACGCGGACGGCAAAAGAAGATGTGGTCTGTGCGCCCCATCCGGCGAGGTGTTCACCGCGCACGTTAGGGTCGGCATCGCCGCCGTACGCGCGGATCGGACAGGTGAGCGGCGACTCGTCCATATATACATACGCGCGATAGAGCGCGGCATCGGCTTCGAGCGCCGGCAAAATCGCGCGCATCAGAGCGGCGTCTTCAAGCACCTCGGCGGGGATGCCTTGCAGTCGCTTGAGTTCCTCCAGGAAGGCCTCGCGCGAGGGCGCTGGAGGCGGCACGTGATCGCGGCGGAATTGAGGAGCGCGGGCGCCGGAGGCGATCAAAATCTCGGGAAGGGGCCGGCCACGGCGGCGCAATTCGCGCGCCAGTTCGAAGGCGATGGCGGCGCCCATCGAATGACCGAAGAAGGCGAACGGGCGATCGAGATGCGGCTCGATGGCGTCGGCCAGCGCGGTGACCAGTGCGGGCATGCGCTCGAAAGGCGCTTCGGCGAGCCGCGATTCGCGGCCGGGAAGACGAACGCGCGCGATGTTCCACTCGGGGAGCGAATCGAGCGGCCCGGCGGAAGAACCGCCGCCTGCGTGCGGAAAGGTGAAGAGCCTGCTCGCCGGCGCTGAGTCCAGCCCGGCGAACCAGGATGCGGGCGCGGCTTGTTTGCGTAGGCGGAGTGCGAGCAGTTTGCGCTTTTCTGGAGAGAGAGAATCTTCCCGGCGAACCGCGGGCGCCGCCGCGCGCTTTTCCCGCCCCATCGTCTGCGTCAGGATTTTCTCGAAGTGACCGGCGTGCAGTTCCTTCGCATACTCGAGCGCAGCGGCACGGGACTGGCGGGCGATCTCCTCGTAGTGATCGCGGTCAGAGATGAGGCGCGCGAGCGCGTCGCGCCACGGAGCGTATCCTGCTCCGGCACCTGCGCGACCGGTACCATCTGCTCATCGACGCGGGTTTCGTATCTTTCGATAGCGCGCACCGGCAGTAGATAAGGGACACCCATCATCGCCTCGGGGATTCCGCCGACATTTGCAGCCATCACGGGTACTCCGCGCAGCATCGCTTCCAGAACGATTCGGGAGCGCGCCTCGGCCCACAGTGACGGCACCAGCAGGACACGGGTGCGGGCCAGCAGTCGATTGATATCGTCTACCGGCTGCAGGAGGCGCACATTGGGCCGCACTTCGAGAGACGCACGGTCCTGCGTGTTGGTTCCCCAGGTGGGTACGGCGGCGAAAGTGACCTGCGGAAACGCATCGGCGAGCGCGAGGAAGATGGCGATGCCTTTAACCGCACAGGGATTGACAAAGGTTACGAATTCGTTCTCGAAGCGGCCCAGGTCGGGCCATTCTTCCGGCTCCATGAGGGAGATCGGAACGTGGACAGCATCGATGCCGGAGTATTTACGAATGTAATCGGCCACGTACTGGCTGACACCGACCACGGCGTCGCAGGCACGGATGCGCGCGGTCTTGGCCTCGCTTGGGAAGGCGCAATCGGGGCCGAAGGGCACCGCGAGTGTGGCGCGGGCCAGGTAGACAACGCGCGCCGGGCTGCGCAGGGCTACTTCGAGCAGCAATTGGGCGGGGTCGTCGGTGGAGACCAGGATGACGTCGGGCGCGAACTGCGTCGATCTGCGCGGAGAAGGTGGCGCGCAGGTTGGCATCGGCGACCACGTGGATCTCGACGCCGCCGCGCGTCGAAGACAACCACGCCCTCCGTGACGGAGTGCGGAGTGACGCCGCGCTCGGCGAGTGACTGGAGGTACTGCTCCTGCTCCCACGCTCCGAAGACGCTGATGCGGGCGACCACGCGGCACTCGTGTCCGCGCGCGGCGAGGGCTTCGATCAGCAGGCGATTGGATTTATCGCCGCCGCCATGCGCCGGGTAATAGAGCGAGTTCTGGCCAAGCAGGATGCGCATTCAGAAATTCATCCTGCTACGGCACCTGTTCTTGAGGCATGTCGCGATGGCACAGCGCCGCCGACGAGCCGCGACCGTCAGGGAGCGGTCGGTAATCAGGTTGCGGCTCGCCGCACTGTGGGGCAGGCAATCCTGCCTGCAGCCGGCTTTCAGCCGGCTCGGCCCGCTCCAATGCGGCCCGCCCCCTACAGAGACACCGCGAATTCCTGTTCGCCGCTTGCCCGTCCCACCCGTAACGCCTCCTGCCAAGCTCAGTCTTCCGAAAACCAGGCCCATTACTTCGCCGCCTTTCGCTTGCGCAGCCTCTCCAGCAGCAGCGCGCGCTTTTCGGGGGTGAGCGATTCGATGGTGGCCTCGGCGGCGTGGCTGCCGGTGCGCGGGGCGAGCGACGAAAGGTAGTGCTCCAGGGCGGCGGCATCGAGCGTGGCGACGAAGCGCTCGGCGGCAGTGCGGGAGGCGCGCGATTCGCGCTGGTAGGCGGCGCGATCGCTGCGCAGCTCGCGGAGCGCGTTCACCCAGGGCGCGGCATCGTTCTCGCGGATTACGGGACGCGGCATGGCGTGCTCGTCGAAGACCGGCTCGTAGCGCTCGATGGTGTGCACCGGGATCACGTAGCCGGTGCCGTGCTTGGCCTCCACCAGGCCGCCGGAATCGCTCGCGACCACGGGAATGCCGCGCAGCATGCTCTCCATCACGATGAGGCCGAAGCCTTCGTACCAGAGCGAGGGCATGAGCAGCACGCGGGTGCGCGCCAGCACATCATCGATATTGCGGGCGTTGGGCAGAATGCGGACGTTGGGCAGCGCGCTCCAGCGCGCGGCGGTCGTCGCTGGTGGTGCCCCAGCCGGGAACCACGCCGAATTCGACATCGGGCATGCGCGCCGCGGTTTCGAGAAAAATCGGAAGGCCCTTAACGGCGCAGGGATTGATCATGGTGACCAGGCCGCCCTCGAAGTTGCCGTAATCGGCGAAGGGGCCCGCGCCATAGATGGGCGGGTGGATGACGGCGGCCTCGCGGCCCAGCGAGCGCGCGATGTAGTCCGCCATGTGGCGGCCGATGGCGACCACGCCGGCCGCGTCCTTCACCAGCGCGGCGCCTTCGCGATCGGGATTCCAACTGGCCGGGCCGAAGGGAAAGAACTGCGGCGTGTGCGCCAGGTAGACCACGCGCCCAGGCGCGGAGTGCTGGGCTTCGCGCAAGAGACCGTGGCCCAGATCTTCGCTCGAGACCAGCACCCAGTCGGGATGGAATTCGCGAATCTGCTGACGCAGCACCTGAATGCGGCGCCCCGGATCTTCCACGGCGAAGACAGCGATGGACGCGTGAAAGCGCAGTTCCGCGCCTTCGCCGGTTGCTGCCGCACACGATGCGGCAGGCATGTCCCGCGCCGGCCATCTGGTCCAGCCAGATCAGATTGCTGCGCGTGGCGCCGCCGCGCGGCGGCACATAGCTGGCATTGGCCGTCAACAGAATCCGCATGCGCTATGAGGCATCCTGCTCTTCGGCCAGCAGCGCGCGCACTTCCTCGTCGCTGAGGCCGTCGAGTTCCTGGAGCAGCTCGTGATAATCGCCGCCGGAGTGTTCGATTTCCTTGAGCTCGATCGCCTTCGCCAGTTCGGCGACGGTGAACTCACCGGAGTAGACCACCTCGAGCGAAAGCTCCACGCCGTAGAGCTGGCGCACGCGCGAGAGAAGCTGGACGGCGAGCAGCGAATGGCCGCCGAGTTCGAAGAAGTTTTCGTGAATGCCGACTGCGTCCACGTTGAGCAGCTCGGCCCAGAGCGCAACCAGGTCGCGCTCCAGCGCGGTGCGCGGCGGCTCGACCTCGCGGATACCGACGGCGCGGCGCGACGCGGCGCGGATGCGAGCCAGAATCTGTTCGGGGTCGCGCAGTTCAGCGGCGATGCGCGCGTACGGAATGCGCGCCGGCACTAGCGGCGGCAGCGCGGCCTTCGCCGGCGGGCAGGTCGGCGGGCTTCCCCGCCCCGGGCTGATAACGCACCTGGGCGGCCTGCGCGGCGCAAAGGCGGAAGACGCCATCGGCATCCTGCGTCGCCAGCGATTGCAGGAAGAGCAGCGCGGGGCGATTGCGCTGGCCTTCGACGAAGGGAAGTTCGACGCGCTCCAGGCCGCGCTCCAGCGCGATTTCACCGAGGTGCGCCACCATGCGGTGCTCCACGCCGCGGCCGAGCGCGCGGCAGCTCAGCAGGAAGGTGTCCACCACCAGCGCCGCGCCTTCGATGCGGAAGAGAATGACGCCCGTGAGTCCATAGCTGCCGAAACGGTCCGTGACCTTGACCGTGAGGCACTGCGCAGCCAGGCGCTGGATCTCGGCGGCGGTGCGGCGTATGCAGGTCGCGTTCATCTGGTTGGTGCGCTGCGTGAGCTGCGCCACGCGGTCGGCCTGCGCGGCCTCCATGGGAGCGATCGCGACTTCGAGCTTCAGCGACGCGAGAAATTCCTCCAGGCTGGCGGAGCTGCGCTGCGGCGCGCACACGCTCGGCGCGCTGCGCGTAGAGTTCGCGGACGGCGGCGATCTTCCTCCGTGACGCGCGCGCGGTCGAAGGCCCAGACGTGGCGCAGGAATTCGGGAATCTCGCCGGCACGTTCGGGCAGCGCGACGGCGAGCACCTGGGGAGCGCCGGCCTGCGCCTCGGTGACTTCCTTGGGATTGTCGTCGATCAGGATGACGCTGTCGAGTCCGAGATCGAGTTCGTCGGCGAGCGAGGCCAGGTTGGCGCCCTTGGTATCCCAGTTGACGCGCTGCGCGGCGAAATCCTCGAGGCGGAGCGGCATCTCGGGATGCGCGGCGAAGGTGGCGGCGACATCCTCTTCGTTGTTCTTGCTGCAGAGCGCGAGCAGCATGCCCTCCTGCGCGGCGCGCGCGCATGAACTGCTGCAGGGCGCAGGCGCGGCGGATCGAGCACAACGCCTTCGGGCCCGTCTTCGCCGCAGATGCCGGCCCACAGCGTGTCGTCGCAATCGAGCGCGATGACCTTGAACGGCGGCGCGGTGATGGCGTGGATCCTGCGCGCGATGGCGGTGGCCAGCGCGACGAAGTAGAGCGGCGTGTAGGGCACGTGGCCGAGTTCGTTGCCGTGCGGATCGTGGAGATCGGCAACGGGATACAGGGCGGCGATCTCGGCGGCGGTGATGAGGTGAACGGAAGGCAGGCCGGCGAAGCCCGCGGCGCATGCGATCGTCGAACTCGCCGGTGCCGGCACAGAGGACGATGAACAACGGAACGGTCAGGCGGACCGCGCCTCGCGGACGGCATCGACGAACTCGCCGGCCTGTCCGGCGGGCCAGTCGTCGAAGCGGATGAGGACGACGTTGACGCCGCTGGTATTGCGCGCGAACGAGTCCGGCGGGGTCCAGAAGTTCCTGAAAAACCTGATTATAGGCGGCGAAGCGGATCTCGCCGGGGAGTCCCAGTTCGCGCATCCAGAAAGACAATCCGGGCTGGATGGCTTCGGCAGTGAAGGTGGCGCTGATCGCGATCGGCAAATTCCATTATATTGAAGGCCTTATGGCCTCGCCGGAAGATTGCAAATCCTTACAGGACGTTCGCAGGGAGATTGACGCGGTTCGACGAGGAGATCATCCGGCTGCTCGGGCGGCGCGCCGGGTATGTGCACGCAGCGGCGCGCTTCAAGACCAGCGAGGAACACGTCGCGGCGCCGGATCGCCAGGCGGCGATGATGCAGGTGCGACGCGCGTGGGCGGAGCGCGAAGGTCTCTCGCCGGACGTGATCGAGGAGGTCTACCGGCGGCTGGTGGCGTACTTCATCGAGCGCGAAATGCAGGAGTGGCGGGGACAATAGAAGGGATAGGCCTCCTGGCCGGCCGTTTAAGTTGGATAACGAATATGGTTGACTTGTGCTGGTTCAGCGTGAAATGGAGAACTGGCGTTCCCCGTTAGTGAGATACCGCCTTGGTGAACTTGGGCGGCGGCTGAAACTGCAACTGGTTTCAAGAAAGGAAAGCACGTCGGGTGGTCCGCGCTCACACAGCCCGCATGGGTGGAAGAACGAACTGGCTAGGAAAGAAAAGCCCGAACGCTCATACTCCCCACCAAGCGACTTCCGTGTGGGCCACTTTCCGAAATGCCGGTTTTTCTGCCGTTAGAGGGCCTTCAGCCCCTATTGCTTGTTTGCAACGTGAGGCGCCTACAACCAAGTCGGTTGTTAACCGAAGCCTCGCGCCGGATCAGTTCTCGATGGGCGTCTTTTCCGCGGAATCGACTACGATGGTCTTCAGCGGGAGTTTCTGCGCCTCCAGCTTGAGCCCGAACTGCTGGATCGAGCCGAAGATGGAGATGCCCGGGTCGGAGGACGACGGCAGCGACGCGCCGGGCACGTCTGCCAGCCTCATACCGCCACTGTCTTCGCGAGAATACTCGAGGTCCATATCGTAGCGGCCGGTCAACGCCGTCAGATCGACCACGGGACGGCCCAACATGCGTCCCAATGTATTGGCTAGGGAGGTCATGGTTGCGCTCTTTACCTCCAGGCGCCCTGTCCCCGTGGCAGTCATGCCCATGCCAAACCTAGCCCCGGCTGTCTCGGCGGCGGGGTCGGGCGGCAGTTCTTTCAACTTCGGCCCGCCCTTGCCGACCATCAAGGCGTATACGCTGTAGGGCTTCATCTCGTTGCGGACCTGCATCTTGAACCGCTGCGCGAGCAGCGTCTGCATCATGCCCGGGAGCTGGTCGCGAAGCGTCCACACGGGCCCCTTGGCCACTATGTCGTACTTTATTTCGCCGACCCAGGAGGGGCCGGTGATCTGGTATTCCTTCACGCCGTACGCGAAGGCGAGGCAGTAGCGCAGGGTGACGCCTGGAAAGTCGAGCCGGTCCGGACCGACCTTACTCTCGCGCCATGGTCCCGGAACGGACGGCTTGACGGAAGAGACCTCAAAGGAAAGCGGCTGCGCCGCCTGACCCCGGGCGAGCCAGCCCGCGAGCATCGCCGTGCCCGCGACAATGATAGCCTTTGTCATATTTAGAGACCTTAAACTATTAGACTCCACAATCGGCCGCATGTTCCCCCCGTCGCACCGGGCTGGACTGCCATGTCAAACTGTGCGGAGAAGAATATTGACAACCAGCCGTTTGTGGCATTACGCAAAGTACTTCGTAGTTCTGGCCAATCACAACCCCACGCCAGTTCCTCGCGTGCAGCCGTCGCAGTGCAAATTGGCCACCAAAGGGGGCTACCTCTTGCCCTATTGCAATCTGCCATTCACACAAACATGAAATTTATCTTCGCCCTATTTTCAATCATTTGCAAGATATCCATCCCCTATACTCCGAAACCCTCATGCTAGAGTCCAATCAGGTAGAGAGTTGCGCAAACCACAGCGCAATACCAACAGTTTTTATCCTGGCCAGGATACGTTGACCTGAGGTGGTGCTGACTTTCCGTAAGCCCGTTAACGGCTGTACGATGGTTCCCCTACGTGGAGGAGACCGGCGGAAAGATCTTCGGTTCGAACCGATAATACCCGGGAGACCGTCGCGGATAGCGTTTGATTGCCGCACCCCTGGATACAGAGACTGATACGCGAAACAAGGGGACGATCGAGAGGCCATCCAGCCGAGTTCTTACGTCTTTGTAGCGTGCAGTCAAATCACTGGCGGCCGGGCCCCACCCGGCGATAAGACCGAATGTCCCCGGCCGCCCCAACGAACAAGTATGACCCCAACTAATGGCACAACTGCGCCCGATTGCCTATTTCGGCTTGAGCGCGGACTCCAACGTGATGCGGTTATCTTCAAGTATCGTCGCCGTGGCGCGCTGGAGGGCGGCCTTGGCCTTGGCGTAGGAGCTGCGCGCGGCCACTTCAGTGGAACGCGCCTGGGCCAGCAGGCTCTCGTACTGGATCACGAAGAAACTCGTTGACGCGCCGACCTCGAACTTGGCTTGCTCAGCTTCGAGCGATTCCTGCTGCAGGGCGCGCGCCTGCACGGCGGCGTCGTAACTGGCGCGGGCGCGACGCATGGCGATCAGCGCGTCCTCGACTTCGAGCCGCGCCTGATTCTCCAACTGGCGCAGGCGGATGCCGGATTGCTTCACTTGAATTTCGTCACGGGCCAGGTCGGCCTCCGCGACGCGGTTGTGAATCGGCAGCGTCATCTGCACGCCGACGCCGTAAGTCGGGTATTTGCGCGAAAAAATCTGGTCCAGCACGCCGCCGTAGCCGCCGATGAAACCGGGGTCTGGCGAGGTCGGGAACAGCGGGTTGGATTGCCCGGCGAGACCGTTGTTTTGCATGACGCCAACCAGATCCAACTGCGGTTTGGTGGCGCTGCGCGCGCCTTCCAAGCCGATCTTCGAGTTATCGATCTGCAGGCGTCCCTGGCTGATATCGGGGCGCTGCGCGAGCGCGTCGGAGATCAGGTCCTGCATCGGGCGAACTTCGTCGGTGGACGGGATGACGAGGGTGTCGGTGGGGATGATGCGTGCGGCGGCGACTTCGGGATCGGCGTTGCCGCGGCGCGTGATCACGTTCTTGAAAATCGCCTCCTGCTCTTCGCGGAGGCCGGTGGCATTGATGAGGTCCTGCCGGGTGGAAAAGACCTGGGCATTGGCGCGCGTCATTTCCACGCGGGCGAGCGTCCCTTCTTCCACCTGCGCGCGCACGTCGGCGAGCAGCTTCTCGGCGAGACTGACGGTTTCCTGCTTCACCTTCTCGTCCTCGGTCAGCGCCACCAGGTCGGTGTAGAGGCGAATCACGCCGTAGACCGTGAGGATAAGCTGCTGCCTGAAGAGAAGACTGGTCATCTTCTGTTCGTTGAGCGCGATGCGGATGAAGCGGTGATTCAGGCTGGTGCCGAAACCGCGCAGCAGGGGCTGGGTGACGTTGAGGCCGAGCGCGGAGCCGGTGTAAGGGTTATAGCCGCTGCCGAAGGAGTTTACGCTCTGCCGGTTGTTGTTGAAGTTGAGCCCGACCTGCGCGCCCGACGCGAAGCCCTGCTGGACTCCCGCGTTGAACAGCGTGGTGCCGGTGACCAGCGTGGTGGAGCCGGTCTGCGTCGTAGTGGTCAGCGGCGTGGTCTGGTGGGTCCAGTTCAACTGGCCGACGATGGCCGGGTCATAGTTCGGAATGTTGGTGCCGATGGATTGGGGAATGGTGCCCTGGATGGAGTAGTTGACCGACGGCTCGCCGAGCACGTTGAGCGCGAGCGCGTTGGTGGCGACCGAACTGCCCGCGGTGGCGCGCCCTGCGACCGCGGCGTTGGTAGGCACGGCACTCAACGGTCCGCCGGTTCCGGCGGGAGTTTCGGCGAGCGTGAAGTTGAGTCCGCGAACCGTGCCGCCGCCTTTGGTGCGCAGCAGCTCGGCATCGCCGGTGGGCAGCAGGTAGCGCTGGAGCTCGATATCCAGATTATTTTCGATGGCGAGCGAGAGCGCATCCTGGAGCGAGAGATAGAGGTTGCCGGCGCGAATCAGTTCGTGCACGCGCGGCGAGTTATCCGAACTCATCGGCGGTGCGGGCATCCGCGGAATACCGGTCTGGGCAAGGCCGAGATCGGCTATAAGGAACAGCGCCAGAGCGGCGCAGGCAGGCTTGTAAAACATTTTCGGGTCCTACTGCTTCTTGCCCGCCGGGGCTTTTTCGGGAGCCGCCACGGGCTTTACTTTGGCGCCTTCGCGAACCACGTCGCTGGGGTTGACGGCGAGTTGCTGGCCCAGTTCGAGGTCGCCGCCGAGCACTTCCAGACGATCGCCGAAATCGCGGCCCAGTGTGATGCGGGTGAAGTGGACCGTGGCGTCGGGTAGCACCACGGCGACCTGAGGACCATCGGCGCGCACCACCAGCGTATCGCCGGGAATCAGCAGCGGCGGATCTTTGCGGGGGACGGTGAGATCCACATTGGCGTACATGCCGGGCATGAGCATGCCACCTGCGTTCGGCACCTGGACTTCGGTGAGCAGTGTGCGGGTAGCGGGATCGAGCGCATTCGACGTGCGGGTTACGACGCCGGTGAACGTGCGCCCGCTGAGCTCCGCGATAGAAATATCGGCGCGCTGTCCTGGTTTGATGGAATCGGCTTCGGATTGGGGAAGGTTCACGTAAATGCGCAGCGTGCCGGTTTGCGCGATACGGAAGAGCAGGGTGCTGCCCTCGTTGACCAGCGCGCCGGTATCCACGTTGCGCAGGGTGATGACGCCATCGAAGGGCGCACGCACGGTCTGGTAAGTCTTGAGTTGATTGAGGCGCGAGAGGTTGGCCTCGGCAGCGGCCACGTTGCTGGTGGCGGCGGCGGAAGCCTGTTGCAGGGCCTGTACGTTGGCCTGCTGCGCGGCGTACTGCGCCTGGGCGGTATCGTTGTCCTGTTTGGAGATGACGCCGCGGCCGAGCAGGTTGCTCATGCGTCCGGCAGTCACCTTGGCGAGGTTCTCATTGGCGCGAGCCTGCTGAATGGCGGCGTCGGCCTGTTGCACGCTGCTCTTGGCCTGCTCAATGACCGCGCGGGCTTGTAGAATCTGCTGGTCGAGTTCGGGAGCTTCCACGTCGGCCACCACCTGGCCGGCCTTCACCCGGTCGCCGATATCGACGTAACGCTTCTTGATATAGCCGCTGGCGCGCGCCAGAATCGGGGCTTCGGTGACCGCCTGAATGTTGCCGGGGAGAACCAGGTTGCTGTGGCCCGAGGCCCGCGTGACCTTGGAGACGTTGACCAGCGGCAGGCTGGCGCCGGTCTCCTTGGATTCAGCGGCGAGGACGTCCTCGCGCTTCTGCCTTGGTAAGTAGCCGACGAAAAAGCCGGCGACGATGAGCACGGTGAGCAACAACGCGATCAATATCAGCGTGCCGGCCGAAGGACGCCGGTCGGCGGGCGCCCCCGGATGCTTCGCGCTTTCCAACTGCCGCTTGAGATCCTCGATCTCAGAGCGCAAGCGGTCTTCGGTGGAATGAGTATCGTTCATGAAAGGTCCTCACGCAGCATCATTTCGTCGCGCAAATACTCGTGCTCCTCTTCCACAATCCTGCGTTCGAAATCCACCGGGGGATTCTTCCGCAGCAGGCTATAAACCAATGGGACCACAAACAGGGTAGTCATGGTGGCCATGAGGAGACCGCCGATGACGGCGCGACCCAGCGGCGCGTTCTGCTCGCCGCCTTCGCCAAAGCCAAGCGCCATCGGCAGCATGCCGATGATCATGGCGCTGGCAGTCATGATCACGGGGCGGATACGGGTGTGACCGGCGGCGAGCGCTGCCGAACGGGCATCCAGCCCCTCCTCGCGCTGATCGTTGGCGAACACCACCAGCAGGATGCTGTTGGCGGTGGCCACACCGATGCACATAATAGAGCCCATCAGGGACGGCACGCTGAACGTGGTCTGGGTGATGAACAGCATCCAGACGATCCCGGCGAGCGCGCCGGGCAGGGCCATCAAGATGATGAAGGGGTCCATCCAACTCTGGAAGTTCACGGCCATCAGCAGGTAGACCAGGACTACCGCGAAGATCATACCGAGGCCGAGGCGGTAAAACGAACTATCCATGGTGGTGATCTGTCCGCGCAGTTCAATCGAGGTGCCGCGGGGCAGCTTGGGCGTCATTTCTTTGATGATCTTCTGAACGCCCGCGCCCACGCTTCCCAAGTCGCGGCGATCCACGTTGGCATAGACGTCTATGACCGGCTGCACATTGTAATGGTTGACGATTTCCGGACCCACGCTGCGCCCCAGCGTCACCATGTTCGAGAGCAATTGGGTGCTGTTCGTCATAGTGCCAGGGTTGCCATAGGCAGCCGACGCTTGATTCGGTCCGTTGCCCACCGCGGCATTGGTCGCGATCGCCGCCCCGGTCGTGGAGGTCGCGGTGTTCGTGTTGACACCGGTGAAGGGCGTGCTCACCGGAGTGCGCAGCAGGGCGGCGAGCGAATCCATGCGATATTGCGGAGTCTGCAACAAGACGCCGTAACTGACGCCGGTGCGCCAGTCCAGGAACTGCGTAGGCGCGATCTGGCCGCTGGAACTGAGGGAGATCAGCAGGCTGGTAGCTACATCGCGCTGTGTCAGCCCAACCTGCCCGGCCTTGCTGCGGTCCACATTGATATTAATCGTGGGGTAGTCCACCACCTGGTGAATGTGAACGTCAGCGGAACCCGGGATGCGCGCGACCTTCTCGGCGATCTGGCTCGCGATTTCGTAATTCGAGGCGGCGTTGCGGCTCACCACCTGGACGTCGATGGGCGCCGGCAATCCGAAGTTCAGAATCTGGTTGGTGATGTTGGCCGCCTCGAAGAAGAAGACCACGTCAGGGAACTTCTGGTGGAGGTGCTTGCGCAGCCGATCGGTATACTCGGCGGTGGAGCCATGATCTTCGGGCTTCAGCGAAATCAGAATATCGCCATCGCTGACGCCGAGTGTCGGGCTGTCGCCGAAGGCGAGGTTGAAGCCGCCGTTGGGGATTCCGATGTTGTCGATGATGTTTTCGATTTCCCGCGCCGGCACCACCTGGCGAATTTCGTTTTCGATGTTGGCGAAAATCTGCTCGGTAGTTTCGAGGCGCGTCCCGGAAGGTGCGCGGGCATGCAACCGCATGGCGCCGGAATCCACGGTGGGGAAGAAATCGCGGCCCACCAGTGGGGCCAGACACAGCGAGCCGCCGACAAACAGCAGGAAGGCCCCGAGCACCGGCAGCCGGTGATCCAGGCACCAGTGCAGCATCGAGGTATAGGAGGCGCGGAGCAGTTCGAAGCGGCGATTGAAGATGTGGTGGACGCTCCAGATCAGGCCCGTGCCGCCTTCGGCATGTTCGCCGCGAGCATAGAGCTTGACCTCCGAACGGAGCATGTAATGCACCATCGTCGGAATCAGCGTGCGCGACAGGAAATAAGATGCCATCATGGCGAAGACTACCGCCATGGCGAGCGGAGTGAACAGATACTTGGCGGCGCCCGTCAACAGCAGCACCGGCACGAAGACGATGCAGATGGCGAGCGTGGAAACGAATGCCGGGGCCGCGATCTGTTGCGCTCCATCGAGCACGGCACGCACCAGCGGTTTGCGCATCGCCATGTTGCGATGCGTGTTCTCGATCTCCACAGTGGCATCGTCCACCAGAATTCCGACGGCGAGCGCGAGCCCGCCCAGCGTCATCACGTTGATGGTCTGGCCGAGCACGCTGAGAATCATCAGCGAGGTCAAAATCGAAAGCGGAATGGAGATGCAGACGATGATCGTGCTGCGCCAGCTGCCCAGGAAGAGCAGGATCATCATGCCGGTGAGGCAGGCCGCAATCACGCCCTCGCGGACCACACCGTTAATGGCCGCGCGCACAAAGATGGATTGGTCGAACAGCTGGCGCACTTTGAGCGCCGGGGGCAATCCGGCGAGAATCTTGGGCAGTGCGGCTTTGACGTTATCGACTACCGCAAGCGTGGAGGCCTTGCCGCTGCGCAGCACGGTGAGCAGTGCGCCGCGCGTGCCGTTGGTGCGCACCAGGCTGGTCTGCACCGAATAGCCGTCGCGAACCTGGGCCACATCCTTGAGGTAAACCGTGGCGCCGTTGACCACCCGCAACGGCATCATGTTCAGCTCGTCAATGGCGCGTGGGCTGGAATTAGTCCGGATCTGGAAATCTTTGTCGCCGATTTTGGCGTTGCCGGCAGGGAAGATGAGATTCTGGTTGCCCAGCGCCACGGAGATGTCCGATGCCGAGAGCGCCTTGGCCATGAGTTGTTCCGGATCGAGGTCCACCATCACCTGGCGGAACTTGCCGCCATAAGGCAGCGGCACCGCGGCGCCCTGGATGGTTGCCAGCTGCGTGCGGATGAAGTTCTGCCCCATGTCGAAGAGTTCCTGCTCGCTCATGGTTTCGCTCTGCAGGCCGAGCTGGATGATGGGCACGCTCGAGGCGTCGTACTTGATGATGCTCGGCGGCTGCGTGCCGGGCGGCATGGGGCGGAGCAGCGTCTGGGAGATGGCGGTGATCTGCGCGAGCGCGAGTTCGACTTTCGCGTTGGGCTGGAAATAGACGCGGGTGACGGAGACGCCGGTGTACGATTGCGATTCGATGTGCTCGATATCGTTCACGGTCGTAGTCATCGACCGCTCGAAGAACGTCACCATGCGCTTTTCCATCTCTTCGGGAGAGAGGCCGCTGTAGTTCCAGACAACGCTGACTACGGGGATGTCGATATAAGGGAAAATATCGACCGGCATGGAGATGATAGCGGCTACGCCCAGGATGGCGATGAGTACCGAGACTACGACGAAGGTATACGGTCGCCTTAAGGCGAGTCTGACGATCCACATGGCGCGAGCACTTTGCGGGGCTAATTATTCATGATATCCGAAGGTTCCATTTTTTGCGATGACGTAGGTTAATCAGACCCTACTAGCTCTTTAGGGCTATCCCCCGGGAAAGGCCCGTCCCGCAGATCGCTCTCATGAAAACTACACCAACGAGCCGCGACCGTAAGTAAGGGAGCGTTACGGCAGGTGGCGTGCGGGTAGCGGTCCCTCACGGTCACGGCTCTGATGGCGTTCTGCAGTAGGAAAATTATGCGCTCCTACAAGCGCCTTTCGGCGGGAACCAGCAGCATCAACCCGGCGCCCAGGACAAAGAAAATCGACGTGAACGCCAGGGCGGCGCCGATGCCGTGCCGGTCGGCGAGGGCACCCACGGTTACCGGAGCCAGCCCACTGAGAGCCCGGCCCGCGTTGTAACCGAAACCCTGCGCGGTGGTCCGTACGGCCGCGGGGAAAAGCTCGGCCGCCATCGCGCCCAGCGCGCTGAAATAGCCGTGGCCGAAGAAGCCGACCAGCGGACCGAGCGCCAGCAGGAGCGCGGCGTTACGGCCAAACAGCCCGTACACCGGCACCAGCACGGCGGTGGTCAGGACGAACGTGAGAAAGGCGTTGCGCCTGCCCACCCGGTCGGCGTAGAAGCCAAATGACATATAGCCGAAGAAGGCGCCGATCTGCAGGGGGACAATCCAAGCCGACGAACGCAGAATGCTGAGGCCGGCGCCGCCTTGCGCCACCGGCATGGAGAGATAGGCCGGCAGCCAGGTGAACATTCCCCAATAGCCGAACAGGACACTGGAGCAAAGCGCGGTGAACAGGGCCACATTGCGCAGCAAGGGCGGGCGGAAAAGCGCCGCCAGGGCGCCCCACAGGCTGTGCGAAGGCTGTTGCCACTTGGGCGGTTCGGGGATATTGCGGCGGATCCAGAGAGTGACCAGGGCGGGCACAATTCCGGCAAAGAAAAGCGGCCTCCAGCCGAATCGGGGCAGGACGAAACCCGCCAGCACCGCGGCCAGCAGGTAGCCGATCGCCCAGGCGGATTGCATCAGCCCGATGGCCTTGCCACGGTGCCGCTCCGGCCAGGTTTCGGCGACCAGGACGGCGCCGGCCGCCCACTCGCCGCCGAGCCCGATGCCCACGATGGCGCGCCAGAAAATCAGTTCGGGGATGGTGCGGGCGGTGGCGGTGAAGGCGGTAAAGGCCGAAAACGTGAGAATCGACCAGACCAGCGCCCGCGAGCGCCCGTAGCGGTCGCTGAGCCACCCGAACACCATGCCGCCGAGGGCGGAAGTGACCAGAGGAGCCGCTCCAAGCGCGCCGGCGGCCGCCGCCGAGAGGTGAAACTCGGCACGGATTGAGGTCAGGGCGAAGGAATAGAGCATCACGTCCATGGCGTCTAGCATCCAGCCCAATTGGGCGGCGATCAGAGTACGCCATTGCGCGCGATTGATTTCCCGGTACCAGGCCTCCACGGTCTTATAAAGGTACCGCGAAAGGCGGTGATGACGGCGGAAAAGCGGTTTGCCTTTTCTTTGCAGGAAGTTCCAATTTATTTACCAGGTAATTGGAGCCAGTCCCGGGGTAACATTCGCCTGCTTCGCTGCGCCTAGGATGTGTAACCTCAATGGCACTGAATTCAATCCACACCTCCCTCCGGCGCCTCTTGGCCGCCTGGATTGCCGTCACCGGCCTCATGGCCGCGGAACACCATGGCACGGTACAAGCCGGCGGACTTCCGGTTCCCGGCGCGTCCGTTACGGCAATCAAGGACGATAAAAAGCATGTCACCACGACCGACGAGAACGGGCGGTACGCGTTCAACGACCTGGCGGACGGAGTGTGGCGTATCGAAATTGAAATGATGGGCTTCGCCAAGCTCAGCAACGAAATCGGTATCGCGTTCGACGCGCCGGCGGCGCAATGGACCCTCAAGTTCCTGCCGATGGGAGAGATCAAAGCGCCCGCGGCGCCTGCGGCAGTCACCTCGACGGCGGCACCGGCCCCGGCAACTCCAGCGGCTACTCCCGCGGCAACCCCCGCCGCAACTCAGGCGGCAACTCCTGACAAGCCCGCCGCCACCACGACCGCGGTCGCGGCCACCGCGCCGAAGCCGGCGCCGAAGCCGGCGGCGAACGCCGGCGGGGCGCGCGGCCAGGCGGCACAGGGACGCGGGCAAGGAACCAACAACGGCCGGCCTTCCCTGCTTGCGGGCAATGGGTTTCAACGTGTGGACGTGAATTCGTCAGGCGATGTGGCCGCGGCGACCGACACCGGAATCCCGGCCAACGACATGGCGGATATGAGCAGCAGCGCCGACCCCTCGCTGATGGTGAACGGCAGCGTGAGCCGCGGCTTGGATCAGCCGCAGCAGAACGATTGGTTCGGCGGTCCGGGCGGACGCGACGGAATGGGCATGGGCGGTCCGGGCGGCATGATGGGTATCAACGGTCCGGGCGGTGATGCGGCCGGTGGCATGCCGCAGATGGGCGGACGCGGTGGTCCGGGCGGCGCTCCCGGTGGCGGACGCGGCGGCCCGGGCGGCGGTGGGCCCGGCGGCTTCGGCGGCGGCCCCGGTGGCGGTTTCGCCGGCGGCTTCGGCGGACGCGGCGGACGTGGCGGCGCCGGAGGTCCGGGCGGACGAGGGCCCGCCAATCGGCCTGGCGTCGCTTCCTTCGGCAACGGACGCAGGGACCGGCGCATGCAGTACAACGGCAATGCGGCCTTCACGCTGGATAATTCCGTGTGGGATGCGCGCAGCTACTCGATCAACGGCCAGGATACGGCCAAACCG
Source organism: uncultured Solibacteraceae bacterium (assembly GCA_963791985.1). GTDB lineage: Bacteria > Acidobacteriota > Terriglobia > Bryobacterales > Bryobacteraceae > Solibacter. The sequence continues at coordinate 29,748 of CAWBUN010000001.1, forward strand.
GGCTACGCCAAGGCGCGCGCCAACGTTACCTTCGGCGGTCCGCTGAAGATTCCGAAACTCCTCTCCGGCCAGAAGGGTACCTTCAACATCAACTATGCGCTGGGGCGAACGCGCAACGGCACCACCAGCACCAACACGATGCCCACCCTGCTCGAGCGCTCGGGCGATTTCTCGCAATCCATCGGCGCACAGGGTCCGGTGACCATTTTCGATCCGCTGACCGGCAGCCCCTTCCCGGGCAACATCATTCCGCAGAACCGGATGAACGCGGCATCGCTCGGATTGCTGAAGTACTATCCCGTACCCAACTCGCCGGGGTACAAGTACAACTACCAGGCGCCGATCACGACCATCCAGAACAGCGACAATCTGAACGCGCGATTGAACCAGACGCTGAACACCAAGAACCGCATCAACGGCGGCATCGGCTACATGGGCAGCAATAACACCACGCCCAACATCTTCAACTTCATCGATAGCGGCGCGGCGCGCAACATCAATACCAACGTGGCATGGGGGCATAATTTCACTCCGCGGCTGATCAGCAACCTGCGCTACACCTTCAGCCGGTCGCGCAACACCGGAATTCCCTTCTTCGCTTATAAGGAAAACGTGGCGGCGGAACTGGGCATTCTCGGCACATCGCAGGCGCCGCAGAACTGGGGGCCACCCAACCTCTCCTTCACCAACTACAGTGGGCTGACCGATGGCGCATCCTCGTTGACGCGCAACCAGACCAGTGCCGTGGGCGAGAGTCTGATCTGGGTACACGGTGTCCACAATATGACGTTCGGTGCGGATTACCGGCGTCAGCAGATCAATCGTGCCTCCGACCCCAATGCGCGCGGCCAATACACGTTCACCGGTTTGAGCACGGCAAGCCTGGTCAACGGCGTTCCCGTGGCCGGCACCGGCTTCGATTTCGCCAGTTTCCTGCTAGGCGCGCCCGATACCAGCGCGCTGCGCTACGGCAACAGCAACCTGTATTTCCGCACCCACGCGTATGACGTTTACGCCACCGACGACTGGAGGCTGACCCAGAAGTTCTCGCTCAACTTCGGCCTGCGCTGGGACTATGCCTCGCCGATCACGGAACTCTACAACAAGCTGGTGGACCTGGATGTGGCGCCGGGATATGCGGCGATCGCGCAGGTTCTGCCGGGGCAGACGGCTCCGTATTCGGGGGCGCTCCCCAATTCGCTGGTGCGGCCGGACCGGAACAATATTTCGCCGCGCATCGGCTTCGCATGGCGGCCATTCCCGAAACACTCCACGGTGATCCGCGGCGGTTACGGTACCTACTACAACACCTCGGTCTACAACGCGATGGCGAACAACATGGCGCAGCAGCCGCCCTATGCGCAGAGCTTCAGCGTTTCCAGTTCGCCGCTGAATCCGCTGACGATACAGAACGGATTCGTGATCCCGGTGGGCAATTCGCTAACCAACACTTACGCGGTGGATCCGAACTACGTGATCGGCTACGCGCAGATGTGGCAGATCGCGATTCAGAACGACCTGGGCCATTCGCTGGTAGGCACGATCACGTACAACGGCACCAAGGGAACGCATCTGGATCAGACCATCCTGCCCAATTCCGCGCCCTCCGGCGCCAGGGCGAACGGGCTGCCTTCGGGCTACCTCTTCGAGCAGTCGAACGGAAGTTCGATCTACCAGGGCGTGTCCGCGCAGCTGCAGCGGCGCTTCCGCAACGGCATTTCGGCGAACGCGGTCTACACCTATTCCAAGGCGATCGATAACGCGGTGCAGGCGCAGAACTACCTGGACACGTCGGCGGAACGCGCGCTTTCCAATTCCAATCGCACCCACGTTCTCAACACCAACTGGCAGTACAGCACCGGTGTGGGACGCACGGGCGCCTCGATGGTCAACGGTTGGAAGGGCGCGCTGGTTAAGGACTGGACCTTCACCAACAACATCAGCGTCTCGAGCGGGCTGCCGCTGACGCCGACGGTGGGCGGCATCCGCTCCACCACCACCGGCACGGGCATTACGGGCAGCCTGCGAGCGAGCGCAACCGGCTTGCCGGTGAGCGATGCGCCGGCGGGCGAGCCGTTCAACTTCGCGGCCTTCACGTTGCCGGCGGCCGGACAATGGGGCAATGCCGGACGCAACACCATCACGGGACCGGTGCAGTTCGGCCTGAGCGCGTCGCTGGGACGCGTCTTCCGGATCACGGAGCGCAAGAGCATCGACCTGCGGTTCGATGCAACAAACGCGTTGAACCACGTCACGTTCCGCAGCTTTAACACGACTATCGGGAGCAACAACCTGGGACTGCTCTCGGGTGCCAGCAACATGCGCAGCATGACGGCAACGCTGCGTTTCCGTTTCTAAGCCGAGGGGAAGATTGAAATTTATGCGAGCGATCATCGCCAAACTTTTGGCCACACTCTTGAGCGGAATGCTGGTAGTTTCGGCGCAGCCGCCCCAGACCCAGCAGGACACACCGGCGGCAGCGTCGTCGAACAAGACGGTCAAGTTCGGCACGACATTGCAGTTGGTGCTGGTGGATATCTCGGTGAAGGACAAGAGCGGCCAGCCCATGAAGGGGCTGAAGCCCAGCGACTTCACCATTATGGAAGACGGCAAGAAGCAGGACATCAAGATCTTCCAGTTCCAGGAATTGGAAGAGACGGCCGCGCCCGAACCGGTGCCGGCGATCAAGACCACCGCACCCAAGCCGGTCGAGGCGGCGTCGACGCCCGCGGTGAAGTCCCTGACCGCCAACCAGATCGCACCCTCCAAGCCGGGCGAAGTGAAGTACAAGGATCGCCGCCTGATGGTGCTGTTCTTCGACATGACCAGCATGCCGGTTCAGGACCAGATCCGCGCGCAGACCGCGGCGCAGAAATTCCTGAAGACGCAGATGACGGCCAGCGACCTGATGGCGATCATGGCTTTTTCGAGCGACCTGAAGGTGCTGCAGGATTTCACCGACGATCGCGACGCGCTGGCCAAGGTGATCAAGGGGCTGACCATCGGCGAAGGCAGCGACCTGGCGGTGGATGGCTCCACCGGCGCCGACAATGAAGAAGACACTGGCGCGGCTTACACGGCCGACGATACCGAGTTCAACATTTTCAATACCGACCGCAAGCTGGCGGCGCTGGAATCGGCAGCACGCATGCTCGGCTCGCTTTCCGAAAAGAAAGCGCTGATTTATTTCGCGAGCGGCGTGAGCAAGACCGGCGTGGACAACGAAGCTCAGTTGCGCGCCACCATCAATTCGGCGGTTCGCAACAATGTCAGCTTCTGGCCGATCGATGCGCGCGGCCTGGTGGCCGGTGCGCCGCTGGGCGACGCGACCAAGGGATCGCCGGGCGGCGCCGGCATGTACTCCGGCAGCTCGGCGCGCACGCAGCAGGCCAGCCAGCAGGGCTCGCAGGAAACGTTATTCACGCTGGCCGCCGATACGGGCGGCAAGGCGCTGCTCGATAACAACGACCTTGCAATGGGCATTGCGAACGCGCAGAAGGAAATGTCGAGCTATTACATTCTGGGCTACTACAGCCAGAACGAAAAGCTCGACGGGCGTTACCGCCGCATCAAGCTTCAACCCAATGCGGACCTGCAGGCCAAGATCAGCAAGCTGGATTACCGCCAGGGATACTTCGCGGGCAAGGAATTCGGCAAGTTCAACACTTCCGACAAGGAGCGCCAGTTGCAGGAAGCGCTCATGCTCGGCGACCCGATGACGGACCTCTCGGTGGCGCTTGAAGTGGATTATTTCCGCCTGGCGCGCGACCGGTACTTCGTGCCGGTGACGGTCAAAATCCCCGGCGCGGAACTCGAACTCGCCAAGCACGGCGGCGCGGAGACCACCAAGCTGGATTTCATCGGCGAAGTGCGCGACGCCAAGGGCGTGGTGCAGGGCAACGTCCGCGACTACCAGGAGATCAAGCTCAAGGGTGAGACTGCGGGCCAGTTGGGCAAGCGCACGCTGGCGTACGACACCGGCTTCACGCTGGCGCCCGGCACCTATACTCTGAAATTCCTGGCGCGCGAAAACGAGACCGGCAAGATGGGCACCTTCGAGACCAAGTTCGTAATCCCGGACCTCACTACGCAGTTAAAGTACCTGCCGATCTCGAGCGTGGTGCTGAGCAACCAGCGGCAGGACATGAACACCGCGCTGGCCACCGCCGAGAAGGATAAGAAGCTGATCGCCGCCAATCCCCTGGTGCAGGACAACCAGAAGCTGGTGCCGAGCGTGACCCGCGTCTTCAAGAAGGATCAGGACATGTTCGTGTTCCTGGAAGCCTACCAGCCCGACGCCACCTCCACGCAGCCCATCGTCGCTACGGTGAGTTTCTATCGCGGCAAAGTGAAGGCATTCGAAACGGCGCCGCTTCAAGTGACCGACGGGCTCAACGCGAAGTCGAAGGCACTGCCCGTCCGCTTCAGCGTGCCGCTCGGCAAACTGGCCCCCGGCCGCTACACCTGCCAGGTGAGCGTGCTCGACCCGGCCGCGCAGAAGTTCGCCTTCTGGCGCGCGCCGATCGTGATGGTGCCGTAGGCGCTTTGTATCGATCACAGCGAGGCGCTACGATCAGACTCGTATGCGCCCGCTCGCGATCTTGCTGATCTGTCTCCCAGCGCTGGTTCATGCGGAAGACGCTCGCCTGGGCGCGATCCGGTCGCTGCTATTACCCATGCGGGCAGCTAAGTCCGGGGATCTCAAAGCCCGGGGGGCGACACCTGTTTTCACTACGGTGAAGCACCAACTGCGCGACTGGATCGAGTCGAGGCTTTCGGTCTTGACGTGGAATGGCGCTCAGTGGCGGCCGCACCTGGCGGTGCTGCAAGAGCAGCTCAACGACGAACTGAGGCGCGCGGACCTGACGTGCGATTCCTGTCCGTATCAGAGCGACCTCGGCTTTCTTGGGCCCATTGTGCTGGAGATGAAGCCAGGATCTTTGCTGGTGGTCCGAACCGCCGTCGGCATTCAGATGTGCGGCTACGACGAATCCGCGTACGCGTACCAGGCGATCGAGGATCAATGGCGTCGATTCTGGCAGACCGAGCAGAACGAGTACGAGGATGGAGAGTACTTTCCGCAATCTCTTAGTGAAGTCCTGATCTCTACTGGCCGCTCCGAACACCTCATTCTCACGCTCGGTTCCGAGCCGTGGTGCAGTTCGAACTGGCACGATGTGTACTATCGGATCTGGCAGAGCAAAGGACCGGCGGTCGAGCCTGCCCTGCTCCTGGACGGACGCGAATATGCGTTCATTGATTATTCCATCCATGGGAGCGTCACTGCCTCCGATGTCCTCATGGAATATCGCGTCAGCAGCGTCGAGGGCGGATTTACCCGCCCCGAGATCCGGCACTACGTGTTGCAGGGCGGCGAGCTGGAGCGCGCCGATCCAGTGGCGATAACGCCGCGCAATTTCACCGCGTGGTGGTTGAGCCACCCCTCGCCGGAGAACTCCCGCTGGAGCGAGGAGGGCAGCCGGGCGAAGTTGAACACATGGCAGCAGCAGCACAGAGGCCCGTTTGCGGAGTTCGGATTTCCAACGCTTCACTGCCGGCAGCAGCCCGATCTCTGGCAGGTCTCTACCAACATGGGTGAATACGGAAGCGAGCAGGCGGTCTATTTTCTGATTCGTTGGCGCCCGCCGTATCGCTTCACCATGGTGTCGGCCGGCGACAAGCCACAGCCGGACTGCACCGAGGAAGATCGGGAAGCGGACGAGCCGCGCTCTCTGTTTCCGGACCGATAAGGCGACAAGAGACAGGCAGGGCCTGCGGCTGCAGACTACCGGTGATATGATTGCGGCAACTACAGGTGACCCTTATGAAAGTCAGGCTCGGTTTTCTTACGACAGCGGGCATTTCGTTCGTACCTTTCTTGGCAGCCCAAACCACCGACATCCCACTGAGCGTTCCTTCAGGCGCTCCCTTACGGCTTTACCTTGCAAAGCGGGTATCGAAGCGGGCCGGCACGCCCGTGGAGGCCAAACTGTTGGACCCGGTATACGCCTTCGATCGCGAAGTGCTGCCGGCCGGGACGGTCGCGCTCGGCGAAGTCAACCGCGTGCAACCCGCCGGCAAATGGCAGCGCGCGCGAGCCATCCTGAATGGCGACTTCACCCCGTTGCGTGAGGCTGAAGTGGAGTTCTCCACGTTGGTCTTGCCGGATGGCCGCAAGCTCTCCACCCATACGGTGGAGACGCAGGGTCTGAATTCCATCTATACGGAGCCCTCACCCAAGAAGAAGAAGCCTTCGAAATCGCGACCGCAGGCGCAGAATAATGGCGTCCTCGGCACCGCCAAACAGACCGCGAAGGACCGCGTCAACGGAGTCATCAACGCACGCAGCCGCGGACTGGCCGACATCGTGCGCAGCCCCAACAAGAAGGAGAAGTTCGTCGATTTCCTGTGGTCGAAGCTGCCTTACCATCCGCAGTACGTGCGGCGCGGCACGCGCTTCGACGCGTCATTGCGCGACCCGCTGTCCTTTGGTGTGGCCGAGGTCAAGCCGGCCGACCTGGCCGCGCCGGGCTCGCAGCCGCTGCCGGATTCCGTGGTCCACGCGCGCCTGCTCAACACGTTGGATTCGGGCTCGGCCAAACTCGGCGATGAAGTCAAGGCGGTGGTGAGCGCGCCGCTATTTTCGCCCGACCACAAGCTGGTCTATCCGGAAGGCACGCTGCTCACCGGTACCGTGGTGGTGGCAAAGCGGGCGCGATTCTTTCACCGTCCCGGCCAATTGCGCTTCAATTTCCAGCGGGTGGATTTACCAGCGGCGCTCGAGCCGACGCACGCGATCGCGCCGACTGTGTTGACCACGCGGGCCACGCTGGAAGCCGCGGAGGGCAGCGGTCCGGCCCCCATCAAGGTCGATTCCGAAGGCGGAGTACAGGCCAAGGAATCGAAGACACGCTTCATTGCGCCGGTCATCTCGCTGATGCTGGCCAGCCGAGCGGCCGATAACGATGCCGGCCGCCATCACGACGCGGGCGGCACCGGCGACCCAAATGTCGCAGGACGGACTTTCGGGGGCGGCTCGGGATTCGGAATGCTGGGCGCCGCCGTGGCGCAGAGTTCCCGCTATGTCGGGATGGCGTTCGGCTACTACGGCCTCGCGTGGTCCGTGTATTCCAGTGTGTTCGCGCGCGGCGGCGAGGTGCAGTTCGATAAGAACGCCGTGATGGATATCAAGTTCGGCACGCGCACTCCGCCCAAGGGATCGAAGTTCCGCGCCGATATCGCCTCCACGCCGTAAGGCCGGAACTATTACGAACTGCGCAGCGCCAGCATGGGGTCGATTCGCGAGGCGCGGCGCGCGGGGAGATAGCCCGCAAGCGCTGCCACGGCGATCAGCACAAGCGGCATGCCGACGAAGGTCACCGGGTCGCCGGCCGTCACTCCGAAAAGGATCCCGCCGAGCGTTCGCGCGAGCACCCAGGAAGCGCTCACACCGAGCACCATCCCGATGGCGGCGAGGCCGAGCGTCTGCATCATGATGCGCATTTGCAGGTCGGCGGGTGATGCCCCGAGCGCCATGCGGATGCCGATTTCCTGCGTCCGCTGTCCTACCGAATAGGAGATCACGCCGTAAATTCCGAGCGACGCCAGTACCAGGGCGAAGAGGGCGAAGCCGCCGAGCAGCAGCACCACAAACCTTCGCGGCGAGACGGCTTTATCCACTAACTGCTGGATCGGGCGAAAATCGTTGCCGGGCAGGTTCGGTTGAATCGGCTTCAGCGCCGCTCGAATCGCAGGAGCAAGGTCGCCCGGCGGCAGACTGGTGCGCACCACCAGGTCCACCGACGACCAGTCACTACCCTGGCGGATGGGCAAGTACATTTCCATGCCCGCGCCTTCTTCGAGCGCCAGATGACGGACGTCGCCGACCACGCCGATCACGCGCCGTTCGCCGTTCACGCGCATGATTTTTCCGATCGCATTCTCGCCCGGCCACAGGGTGCGCGCCAAAGTCTCGTTGACCATGATCACCGGTTCGGTCGCGGGCGTATCCTGCGGCGAGAGATCGCGGCCGGAGCGCAGTGGAATGCCCATCGCCTTGAGGTAGCCATCGCTCACGATGCGGACATAGGCAGTGGGGAATTTGCCTTTCGGATACACCTGGCCTTTGGCGGGAGCGCCCCAGGTACGATTGCGGCCCAGCGGCAGCGCGTCGGAGAGTCCGGCGGCTTCGATGCCGTGAACCTCTTTGACGCGGCGGAGCACTTCGTCGAAATAGGCATTCTGCTGCGCCTGGGTCGAGATCCCCTTGTCGGGATCCACGCGGATTGCCGCCGCAAACTCTGGATGGAAGCCCATGTTCACGTCGAGCACGCGCAGAAAGCTGCGGATCAGGAGTCCCGCGCCCACCAGCAACACGCAGGCGAAGGCCACCTCGGAAATCACCAGCGCACTGCGAATCCAGGCCCGTCCGTGGCCTTCGGTGGAACCGCGACCGGTCTCTTTCAGGGCGTCGTGAACCGCGGCGGCAGGGATATGCAGCGCCGGCGCCAGGCCGAAAACCAGGCCGGTCACCACCGCCATCACCAGGATGAAAGCGAGCGCGGTCATATCGATCTGCACGTTGTGCAGCAGCGGAATGCCGATTGATTCCAAATGCGAAAGCGCGCGCGTTCCGCCGATGGCGAGGAGCAGTCCCAGCAGCGCGCCGCCGCCGGAGAGCACCAGGCTCTCGGTCAGCATCTGGCGCATCAGCCGCAGCCGCCCCGCCCCGAGCGCCATGCGCACCGCGATTTCCTTCTGCCGCGCCGCGGTGCGTGCCAGCAGTAGATTCGAGAGGTTCGCGCAGACAATCAGCATCACCACGCAGACCGCGAATGCCAGCACCATCAGGGCCGGCCGGATCCGGCCGGAGACATGCTCCGCTAACGGTGTGATGCGGCCCTCAAAATCGTTGCGCTCCCGGTGCGCGCGCGTGAGTTGTACGCCGAGGGCGGTGAGTTCGGCCTGCGCGCTGCCCACCGATACACCCGGCTTGAGCCGGCCGACCATCGCCAGCGTGTTGCCCCAGCGGTTGGTCTCGGCGGTCATCGGGAAAGGGAAGTAGAGATCGATGTGGCTGCCGGGCGCGAACACCGCGGGAAAATCGAAACTCGCCGGCATCACGCCGATCACCGTGACGGGCTCGTCATTGAGCGTCAGGGGCCGACCGACAATGTGGGGATCGGACGCGAAGCGCCGCTCCCACAGGCCGTGGCTCAACAACACCGCCTTCGGTCCGTGCCACTTGCATTCCTCGTCGTTGAAGAGCCGCCCGAGTTGGGGCTGCACTCCGAGCAGTGGGAAAAAATTCTGCGAGACGGGCACTCCGCTGAGCCGCTCGGGCTCGCCATCGCCGGTGAGCTTGTTGTCGCCCACGCCGTAGAACGCGAAGTAAGCGGCGATATCTGAGAACGACTGGTTCCCTGCCTTGAGATCGAGAAAGTACCCGACCTGCGTGGTCTGGCCGGAGAGTCCACTGGTATCCTTATTCGCCATCCACACCAGGCGGGCCGGGTCGCGAAACGGCAAGGGGCGAATCAGCAGCGCATTCACCACGCTGAAGACGGTGGAACTGGCGCCAATGCCGAGACCGACGATCAAAATCGCAAAGGTGGTGAACCCGGCATTACGTCGCAGCGTGCGCAGCGCGTAGCGGACGTCCTGGGAGAGCATGATTCCAGTTTGACGCGTCCGCCGCCGGTCGGTTAGTCCCTACAGGGAAAAGACATAGAGGACGCGGCCCGCGGCGATCGCGACGCACTGTTTGCCATCGATATTGAAAGAAATCGGGTTGGCTGCGATGGCGCCGCCGGTTTGGAAATCCCACAGCGGTTTGCCGGTCTTGGCATCGAGCGCGAAGAAGTTGCCCTCGTCGGAACCGGAGAACACGAGTCCGCCCGCGGTGGAGAGTACGCCGGCCCACGGCGCGGTGTGCATTTTGAACTCCCAGCGCATTTGACCGGTGGCGGCCTCGAGCGCGCGGATGGCGCCCGAGGGCGGGCCCGGCGCCTTGGCCTCGCCGCCGCCGGCGAAAAACGTGCCGGGCTTGTACTCGGCCTTGCGCTTGAAGTAAATCGACGCAATCTCGCGCACGGCGACGTAGAGCAGGCCCTCCCGCGGGCTATACGACGGACTGAACCACACAGTCGCGCCGTTGAGGTTGGGCCAGACCAGCGTGCCCGCCTCGCTGGGCTCGGTGCCAGGGATCACGATCGGGCGGCCGCGATCGTCCAGCCCTTTGGCCCACGTCTGTTTGGAGTACGCCCGGCCCTCGAGAAACTCGCCGCTCCCGCGGTCCAGCACGTAGTAGAAGGCATTGCGATTGGCCACCGCCACCAGCTTGCGGCGTGTGCCTCGGACCTCGGCGTCGAAGAGCACGGGCACGTGCGTCGAATCCCAATCGTGCGAGTCGTTGGGCGTGAATTGGAAGTGCCATTTCAATTTGCCGGTGTCGCCATCGAGCGCCACCAGCGAACAGGTATACAGATTGTCGCCGCGGCGAGAATCGGGATTCCAGTCGGGGCCGGGATTGCCGATGCCCCAATAGACAAGATTGGTCTCCGGGTCGTAGGCACCGGTGACCCAGGTAGAGCCGCCGCCGGTTTTCCAGCTATCGCCGGGCCAGGTATCGTTTCCCGGTTCGCCGGGACCGGGGATGGTGTGGAAGCGCCAGGCGCGGGCGCCGGTCTTCGCGTCGTACGCATCCACGAAGCCGCGAATGCCGGTCTCACCACCACTGACGCCGACCAGCACCTTGCCGCGAATCGCGAGTGGCGCCAGCGTCATGCTGTATCCCGGCTTGTAGTCCGCCACTTGGGACGACCAGCGTTCCTGGCCGCTCTTCGCGTCGAGCGCGACCAGGTAACAATCCAGCGTGGCGACGAAAATCAGGTCGTCCAGGATAGCGGGGCCGCGATTCACGCGGCCGAACCCGATGTTCTGATAGTCCGGCGGGATGGGGCGCGACCAGTTCCATAAGCGGCGGCCGGTGCGCACATCCAAGGCCGCGGCCGTATTGGGGCCGGTGATGTACATCACGCCATCGACCACGATCGGCGAGACCTCGCCGCGGGATTCCAACTGATAGGCCCACTTCACGCGCAGGTTTCCGGCGTTGGCCGGCGTCAGTTCCGCGAGCGGTGAGAAGCGGTGGCCCTGAAGATTGCCGGAGTAGGTCAGCCAGTTGCCGGGCTCCTTCGCGGCGTTGACGATGCGGTCGTAGGAAACCTGGCCCCAAGCCGAACAGCAGAGCAGCAGCGCGCACCACTTCATAATTTCGCCTTCAGGCCGGCCAGGTAGGCCACCAGGTCGTCGAGAGCGGCTCCGGAGATCTTGCCCGCATACGGCGGCATTGGCGTTTCGCCTTCCAGGCGGCGGAGTTCCTTAAGTTCGCTCTTGCGATAGCTGTGATACGTGCCGCCGGCGTCGCGCAGTTGGATCGTGAAGGAGTCTTCGTTGACCCGGATGCCGCGTACCGCCGGCCCGGACGCGGCAGTGGCGGAGACGTACAGAAATTCGTCCGGCAGGGTCGCCGCGGGCTTCAGAATTGTCTGCCGCAGAAATGCGGCGCTGCGGCGGGAGCCGATCGCGGTAAGTTCGGGACCGAATCCCGCGCCTGTCCCGCGGACCATGTGGCAGTTCGCGCAACCGCTGCCGGCATAGACGCGCGCGCCGTTTGGTGCATCACCGGGCACCATCTCCGGAGGCATCGCGCCAAGAGTGCGGACATAGGCCGCCACGCTGGTTAGTTCGTCTTCGTGCAGTTGCCAGGCGCCGGGCATATCGCCTCCGCCCTCGGAGATGAATTTGCGAAGCGCCGGTTCGTCCGGCGCGCGGTCCAGTTTGGGACGGTTGAGGGCCGGCCCGCGGCCGCCGCCGCCGGTCTGTCCGTGGCACAAGGCGCACTGCGATTCGAAGATTTTACGTCCCACCGGATTGTCGGGAACCTGTGCGAGGGCGTGGACAACGAAAGCCACGCCGAGTACCCAGAGGCGCATAGCGACTGTCAGTTTATCTCAACCGGGCTGCGCGAAATGGGGCGCGCGGTCGGCGAGGTGCCGAGCGTGAACGGAGAAGCCGCTTTAGCTTGCGCGCAGTCGAGCGGAGTTCGCTGCAACCAGTCGGTTTTCATCCCCTTAAATGGCGCACAGCGCCAGCGCGACAGCCTGGATTGGCTGCCCACCCCGGAAACTGGGCTCGTGCGCGAAAGATTTACGGCAGCAAGTGGACAGGCCAGGAGGCCTGTCCCACGGTTACTACCGAACGCCGAAGGTGCCCTCGACTACTTCCACGAAGGTCCGTTCTTCGCGAAGAATGAGCCGGCGGTCCTGCGCCATTGCGAAGTTTTTCCGCGCCTCCGGGTCTGACTTCAGGCGCGTCCGGTACGCTTCATACAATGCCAGGCTCTCGAAGGCGATCAGCGCCCATGCGATATCGTTTGTGCCCTCACTGGGAAGGAAGTAGCCGACCAGGCGGCCGCCGCATCGCGGAATGATGCGACCCCAATTCCCGGCATACTTCTTAAACTCGTCCCGTTGAAAGGGATCGATCTGGTAGCGGATTATACAGGTGATCGTCATTCCCACAGTTTGCGCGTTCCGCCGCATCTACACTTCGTTTATCATCAAAGTATGAAAGTCGCCCGGATCGCGCAGGCAATCGGCGAGCCCGCACGCGCCCGCATGCTGTACTGCCTGCTGGACGGTCATGCCCGCACCGCGACGGAGCTTGCGATCGTAGGCGGCGTGAGTCCCTCCACCGCCAGCGTCCATCTGGATCGATTGAAGACCGAACATCTGGTGAAGGCCGTGGTGCAGGGGAAGCATCGCTACTTCAGCCTGCAAGGTCCGGAGGTAGCGGCCGCGCTTGAAAGCTTGAGTGTGCTTGCGGGCGGCTCGCGAAACCAGTTCGTGCCCAACACGCCGAACCGTCTGCGCGCTGCACGCACCTGCTACGATCACATCGCCGGCACACTGGGCGTCTCTCTGCACGATCGCATTCACGCGCTCGGCTGGCTCTCCGCCGATTACACGCCGACAGCCAGGGGAACCAAGGCATTCGCGGACCTCGGCATCGATCTCGATGCAGCCAGGTCGCTGCGCCGGCGCTTCGCTTACGCCTGTCTCGATTGGAGCGAGCGGCGGCCGCACATCGCGGGGGCCCTGGGCGCCGCCCTGTTGAATATGGCGCTCCGCAGGAGATGGATCGAACAGGATCTGGATAGCCGCGCCCTCGGGATAACCCCTGCCGGCCGCCGTGAAATGTTGAATCGATTCGGACTTCCGAGCTGAAAATCGCCCCCAAAAAATCCCCATTGACACAAATAGCAATCTGCAATATAGTAATCACAGATTGCGATATGACACTAGGTGAAAAGCTTCGGTACCTGCGGGAGGTCGAAGGCACCCTCCGCGGCCTGGACCGCGAACTCTCGCAAGTCGAGCTCGCGCGATTAGTCCAGAAGGAACTCGGAAAATCGATCAGCCAGAGTTATCTCTCGCAGATCGAAAGCGGATCCCGGCCCCACCTCACGAATTCCACGCGCATGCTGCTGGCGCGCTTTTTCAAGGTGCATCCCGGTTATCTGGTGGACGACCCGGAAGGCTTCCAAAACGAACTGGTCAGCGATCTGGGCGCGGTGGAAGACAAGCTGGACCTCTGGTTGATCTCGGGCGCGGAGCGTTTCTGCCGCGACGTGGATCTGCATCACGCGCTGTTGACCGTGGCCAAACACAAGGATTCGCGCATGTGCCTGCTCCTGTTGGGGACGATCCTCGAGAACCCGGGGCTGGCCGAGCGCTTGATTGAAGTCCTCAAGACGCCGCCCGCAACCGCGGCGCCCAAGGCGAGGAGGCGTTCATGACCTGGTCGACGTTCTATCTGATCTGTTTTCTGGTTGGTTTCGGCATGAGCCTGGTATCGCTCCTGTCCGGCAGCGTTCATTTGCATCTGCCCCACCTCCATCTCGACCATGGCGTACATCTTGGCCATGGACACGGCGGCGGTGGAAGCAGCGGCGCATCCTGGTTCAACCTGGGAACGCTGGCCGCATTCCTGGCGTGGTTCGGCGGCACCGGATACCTGCTGGAGCACTACTACGGCGTGTGGTTCGTGGTCGCGCTCGGCATCGCGACAGTCAGCGGACTGGGAGGCGCCAGCGTGGTCTTCTGGTTCCTCGCCAAGGTGCTCATGTCGCATGAGGAAGCCCTGGACCCGGCCGATTACGACATGGTGGGCGTGCTGGGCAAGCTCAATATGCCGATCCGTCCCGGCGGAACCGGGGAAATAGTTTACGCCCAGGGTGGCACGCGCCGCGTCGCCGGCGCCCGTGCCGAATCCGGCGCCGCGATCAGCAAGGGCGCGGAAGTCGTGGTCACCCGTTACGAAAAAGGGATCGCCTATGTTCGTCCCTGGGACGAATTTTCCGGCGATCTCGAACAGAAGAGTTAAGAGGAGAGGTTCCATTTTATGGACAATCAGGTGTTCGTCATTGCAGGGTTGATGGTATTGGCCCTGTTGTTTCTCATGGCCATGTTCGCCAAGCTGTTCCGCAAGGCGGGACCGCACGAGGCCATCATTGTTTACGGATTCCGCGGTACCCGCGTAGTCAAGGGACGCGGCACTGTGATCTTTCCGATGGTGGAAAGCGCGCGCGGGCTTTCGCTCGAGCTCATGTCTTTCGACGTAGCGCCCAAGCAGGATCTTTACACGCGCCAGGGCGTGGCGGTGACGGTGGAAGCCGTGGCGCAGATCAAGGTGAAGTCCGACCCCGAGTCGATTCTCACCGCGGCGGAGCAGTTCCTGACCAAGTCGCCCGAAGAGCGCGAGGGCCTGATCCGCCTCGTCATGGAAGGCCATCTGCGCGGGATCATCGGCCAGTTGACTGTCGAAGAGATCGTGAAGCAGCCCGAGATGGTGGGCGACCGTATGCGCTCCACCTGCGCCGACGATATGACCAAGATGGGCCTTGAGGTGATTTCGTTCACCATCAAGGAAGTTCGCGACAAGAACGAATACATCACCAACATGGGCCGGCCGGACGTGGCGCGCATCAAGCGCGATGCCGACGTGGCGACCGCCGAAGCCGAGCGCGACACCGCCATCAAACGCGCCGTCGCCTCCCGCGAATCGGCCGTGGCCAAAGCTCAGGCCGATCAGGAACGCGTGCTCGCCGAAACGCTGTCACAGGCCAAACAGGCCGAATCGCAGCGCGATCTCGAAGTCAAAAAGGCCGAGTACCTGGAAATGGTGAAGAAGCAGCAGGCCCAGGCCGACAAGGCTTACGAGATTCAGGGCAACATCATGCAGCAGCAGGTGCGCGCCGAGGAAGTCAAGATTCACCAGGTGGAAAAGGAGCACGAGGTCGAAGTGCAGAAGGCCGAAATCGCGCGCCGCGAAAACGAACTGATCGCCACCGTCCTGAAGGCCGCGGAGTACGAGAAGCGCAGAATCGAAACGCTGGCCGGCGCCGAGAAGGCGCGGCTCATTATGCAGGCCGAAGGCCAGGCGTCCGCGATCCGCGCACAGGGTGAGGCGGAAGCCGAAATCATCTTCAAGAAGGGCGAAGCCGAAGCCAAGGCGATGAACGTAAAAGCGGAGGCCTACCAGGAATTCAACCAGGCGGCCATCGTGGACAAGCTGATCACCAACATGCCGGAAGTGGTCCGCGCCCTGGCCGCGCCGCTCGCCAACGTGGACAAGATCACCATCGTCTCCACGGGCAACGGCGCCACTTCGGGGCATGCACAAGATCACCGGCGATATCACCGAAATGGCGGCGCAGATTCCCGCGCTCTTCGAAACTCTGTCCGGCATGAAGATGAGCGAGCTGTTCTCCAAGGTGAGGACCATCGGCGACCAATCGCCGAAACCGGACGACAAAGTGAAAGGCGCAGGAGCGTAGCAGCGAAGCAGCGGTAATAAGGAGCAAGACAATGGCACTTTTGGAACGCGTAGCAACTCTGGTACGGGCGAATCTCAACGATCTCGTGGACAAGGCGGAAGACCCGGAGAAGATGATCAAGCAGGTGATCCTGGACATGCAGAATCAACTCCTGCAGGTCAAAACCCAGGTGGCGATCACGATCGCCGACCAACACGTGCTCGAGAAGAAACAGCAGGAAGCGGAAGAGAACGAGCGTCAGTGGATGCACCGCGCCGGTCTCGCCGTGGACAAGAAGGACGATGCCCTGGCCCGCGCCGCCGTGGAGCGCAGCATGAGCTACAAAGCCACCGCCGCCAATTTCCGCCAGCAGGTGGAGGATCAGAAGAGGTCAGGTCGAGAACCTGAAATCCGCGCTCCTCAAACTGCAGAGCAAACTGGCCGAGGCGCAGTCGAAGAGCGATGTGCTGATCGCGCAACACCGGCGCGCCCGGGCCATGAACAAGGCCAACCAGGCCACCAGCGGGCTCGGCGATAACGCCAACTCGGAGGCCTTCGACCGCATGAAGAACAAGGTCCAGCACCACGAAGCCACCGCGCAGGCGCATGCCGAACTGGTCAGTGACGACGTAAACGATAAATTCGCTGCGATGGAAAAGCAGGAGGAAATCGACCGCCTGCTCAACGATCTGAAGTCGAAGCGTAAAGTCTAACCAACCGCGGGGCGGGCCGTCCGGCCCGCCCCGCCCCAACTACACAAACCAAATTTATATGAGACATACATCGAAGGTCGAAGTGTGGCTGCTCGCGGCAATCCTGTACGTGACGGGCGTACTCGCCGCCGGTGGCAATCGCTGGATCGGCGGTCCCGTCCTGCTGGTCCTTCTGCTGATGGCGCTGCCCCAGGAATACGTCACCGCGCCCGAGGCTCTGCGCGTGCGCACCGGCCTGACCCGCTGGGCGATTCCGTACGCCGCCATCACGTTCGTGGGCGAAAGTTCGCTCGGGCCCGTGCTCGGCAAACGCGTCGCGGTCCGCATCGGGCGCGATTCGGAACTGCTGCTGGCGCCGGACGATCCCGGCAAGTTCTTCGCCGACGTCGCTGCCCACGCCCCGCATCTGCTGCGCCGCAACGGGCATCTGATTGCGCTCTAACTCTGTGGGACAGGCCTCCCGGCCTGTCCATCTTGCTGCCGTAAATCTCTCGTTCACGAGAATTCCACGGCGGCAAGCGACAGGCCAGGAGGCCTGTCCTACAACGGACCTCCGCATGCCTCATAGGTATGCGGAGGTAAATCATGAAATCGCGATTGTGCGCAGCCACGCTTTCGATGACGGTGGCTCTGCTGGTGGGATGTTCGAGTATGCAGAAAGCCCCCGACGTGGCCGGCAATATCCGCCGTTCCATCGACCAGGCGGGCATCAAGAGTGTCTCAGTCGATCAGGACGCCACCAAGGGGGTAGTCACACTCGGCGGGCACGTTCCCAGCGAGGCCGATAAGGCTCGTGCCGATTCTATCGCACGCTCGCTGGCGCAAGGGCAGGTAGTCGCCAATCAGATCGAAGTAACGCCGCAGGGTCAGGAGAGCCTGGCCAAGAACGTAGACTCCAAGTTGGATAAAGCCATCGGCAACAACCTCGACGCGGCGCTGATCCAGAACGGTTGGGACAAGGCGATCAGCCACTCCGAAAAGAACGGAGTCGTCACTCTTAGCGGTAACGTGGATTCCCAGCAGCTCCGCGCCGACGTGGAGCACATGGCGGCTTCCGTGCCCAACGTTCAGCAAGTTGTCAATACGCTTCAGGTGAAAGACCAGAAAGCCAGTTCCACTCGTTAAATTTCACCTCAAACCGGGCGGGACAGACGCTGTCCCGCCCTCCCCTTGAAGATTTCACTTGACCCGTCGGGTCTATTTCCTATACAACAACATAAGCATTTAGTTTCGCTGTCGAACTTTTTACCACAGGTTTACCAAGTAGAGGGGGAGTTAATTAATGCGCAAGTTTACGTGGAGCTTCGTCTGCTCGCTATTAATAGCCCTGGCAGGCTACGCCCAAAATATTACCGGCACCATGAGCGGCCGCGTGGTCGACCAACAGGGTTCGGCCATTGTGAATGCCGCCGTAACCATTACGGAGCCGGAAAAGCAAATCACCTTCGCCAAAAAGACCAGTGCGAGCGGCGATTTTTCGGTTCCCGGCCTTGTTCCCGGCACCTACACCATCATCGTAGAAGCAGTCGGTTTTAAGAAGCTCAACCGCCCCGGTATCGCCCTCAACGCCAACGACAAACTGGCCGTCGGTGATCTGGTGCTCGAAGTCGGCGCGGTCACGGAGTCTATTGAAGTCACCGCGGCAGCCGTCTCATTGCAGACGGAGAGCGTGGAACGCTCCGCCACCATCATCGGCACCCAGATTCAGAATATCGAGGTCAACGGCCGCAACCCGCTGGACATGGCCAAGCTCGTACCCGGCGTGACCTTTACGACCGGTACCAGCTATGCGATCGGCAGTTCCGGCACCGGCGCCAACACCTTCTCGGTAAACGGCGCGCGTCCCTCGCAGAATCAGCTATCGATTAACGGTATCGGCAACGTGGATACCGGCAACAACGGCGGCATGAACGTCAGCGTCAGCACGGATTCCATCGCCGAGTTCAAGATCCTCACCGGCAGCTATCAGGCGGAGTACGGCCGCAGCGTCGGCGCGCAGATCTCGCTGGTCACCAAGAGCGGCTCCGATCAATTTCACGGCGGCGGTTACTGGTATCACCGCAATGACAGCCTCAACGCCAACACCTTCATCAACAACGTGCGCGGCCTTTCGAAACCGCTCTTCCGTTATAACGATCCGGGCTACCTGATCGGCGGCCCCATCTTCATTCCCAAGCTCTTCGAACGCGCCCGCCACAAGGCATTCTTCTTCTTCAGCCAGGAATTCCAACGTCAGCTCTCGCCCAACACCGCGAAGAACGTGCTGGTCCCGACGGCCCTGGAACGCAAGGGCGATTTCAGCCAGAGCCTGGACAACAACGGCAAGAAGCTGACCTTCATCAACGATCCGTTGACCCAGACGCCCTTCCCCGGCATGGTGGTCCCCACCAATCGCATCTACGCACCCGGCCAGGCGCTGCTCAACATTTTCCCGCTGCCGAACGCTCCCCAGGCGAGTAACTTCAACTACACCTCGCAGCTTCCCGGGCAGGCGCCGCGCCGCGAGACGCTCCTCAAGCTGGATTACAACCTGACGCCGAACGTGCGCCTCTTCGGCCACTGGATCGACGATCAGCAGCCCACGGTGGCCCCGTACGGCTCATTCGTTCTCGGCCTCACCGTGCCGATCACCAACATCGCCAATCCGGTTCCGGGACGCAGTTTCGCCGCCGGCGCCACCTGGATCATCAATCCCAGCATGACCAACGAGGTCAACTGGGGCTTCACCCACAACTCCATCCTGATCGATGAAGCCGGGCAGGTCCTGCGCCGCACCACTTCCGGGATCACGCTGCCGCTGCTCTATCCGAGCGCGAACCAAAAGGACTACATCCCGGCAGTTTCCTTCAACGGCAATCGCATCACGGCCAGCCCTGCGTTCGGCACCGGCAACGCTCCTTTCGTCAACTACAACACCACCATCGATCTGAGCGACAACCTCACCAAGGTCTGGGGCACACACACGCTGAAGGCCGGCTATTACATGCAGCGCAGCCGCAAAGACCAGACCTCATTCGCCAATGCGAACGGCAGTTACAACTTCGGCGATAACCCGAGCAATCCCTACGACACCGGCTTCGGCTTCTCCAACGCGCTGATGGGCGTCTACAACACCTTCAGCCAGGCCAGCGCCTACATCAACGGACAGTATCGCTACTGGAACATCGAGCAGTTCGTGCAGGACACCTGGAAGATCACTCCCACCCTGACGCTCGACTACGGAATGCGCGCCGCGTGGTATCAACCGCAGTACGATTCGTCCAAGCAGGCATCCACCTTCCTGCCGAGCCTGTACGATCCCACGAAGGCTCCGCGCCTTTACCAGCCCGCCATCAATCCGGCGAATGGCCAGCGCGCCGGCTTCGATCCGGTCACCAACACGTACCTGCCCTCGTTCGATATCGGTCTCGAAGTTCCCAACACCGGCACTCCCTTCCAGGGAATCTGCCAGGCCGGCACGTGCGTGGATAAGTACCTCTTCAAGAACCGCGGACTGCAGTGGGAACCGCGCTTCGGCATGGCCTGGGACGTCACCGGCAAACAGAACCTGGTGATGCGCGCCGGCGGCGGCATTTACTACGATCGCATCCAGGGCAACCGCATCTTCGACTCGGTCACCAATCCTCCGGAGGCGGTGACGCCGACCCTGCAGCAGAACCTGGTTTCGACCATCGATCCCAAGAACGTCCTGCTGGGACCGCCCAGCCTGGTGGCCGCCGACCCGACCGGCAAGGTTCCGACGACTTACCAATACCAGATCAGCATTCAGGCACGCCTTCCGCAGCGCCTTATGCTCGATGTGGCTTATGTGGGCAGCCAGTCTCGCCATCTGCAGGATAACCGCAACCTCAACTTCAACGCCTTCGGCCAGTGCTTCCTGCCGCAGAACCAGGATCCGCAGCGGCTCGCCGCCTCGCCCACGGCTCTGCTTGGCAACAACTGCAAGGACGCGAACTTCCTGAAGCCCTACCTTGGCTACAACAACATCAACCTGTATGAGAGCCAGGCGACAGCGAATTACAACGCGCTTCAGGTACAGGTACAGCGCCGCACCACCAAGGGCCTGTTCTTCGGAGCATCGTACACGTGGAGCAAAGCTCTGGCGACCGCGCAGAGCGGCGGCACCAACGATAACTCGTTCGTCCGCCCCGACCAGTTCAACCGTATGGCCAACTACGGTCCGGCCAGCTTTGACCGGCGCCAGGTACTGGCCATCAACTATGTCTACACCTCGCCGCGCATAAAGTGGGGCAACGCTTTCAGCCGCCTGATCACCGATGGCTGGCAGCTCTCCGGCGTCACCCAGGCGGTCACCGGTTCGCCGTTCACTCCCGGCTTCAGCATCTCCGGCGCCGGCAACCAGAACATCACCGGCTCCAATTCGGAAGGCGCTCGCATCGGTGTGGTCGCGGGCTGCGATCCGTACACGCACTCCAGCGATCCTTTCAACCGGCTCAACCCGGCCTGCTTCTTCGCTCCTTCGCCGGGCAGCGTCGGTCTGGAATCCGGCATCAACTTCCTCAACGCCCCGGGCCTGTGGAATTTCGATATGGCGATCCAGAAGGAATTCGCGCCGAAGGAAGGCAAGATCCACATTCAGCTCCGCCTCGACGCCTTCAACGCCTTCAACCATACGAACTTCACCGGCTACAACGCCACGCTGAATTTCAACTCGTACACCACCACCAACGGCATCGTCACCGGCCTGCCGACCATCACCAGTTCGGCCCTGGGACGCAATGCCAACGGCTCCTTCAACGTGACCGGCTTCGGCACCGCGACCCAGACGGGTCCCGGAGCGCTCGGCTACTCGCGCATCCTGCAGACCCTGTTGCGTATCACGTTCTAGTACTCTCTGCTTCCACCTGGCCGCCGGCGAGAGAGTCCTCACCGGCGGCCTTTTTTTGTTGCACGATGATTTCATGCCTCGCGCGCGCCTACTCTGGTTGTTACCCGCGGCCCTCGTCCTCCTGCTGAAGGCGCAAACTCTCCCTACCCCGCGCACCTGCCAACTCTTACGTCGATTCGAAGGTCTGCGCCGGCTGCCACGGCGCGATCGCCGCCACGTACGCGCGCACCGGCATGGGCCGGTCTTTCTTCCGCCCGCAGCCGGCGAAGATGATGGAAGATCTCGCGCGCGGCAATCCCTTCCACCACAAGCCTTCCGATACCTGGTATGCGATGTCGCAGCGCGATGGCGCCTGGTACCAGCGGCGCTGGCGTACCGGCCCCGATGGCAGCGAACTATACGCGCAGGAATCGCGCATCGATTACGTCATGGGCTCCGGCAACCACGTCCGCAGCTACCTGCACCGCACCGATCGCGGCACCCTGATCGAGCTTCCCCTCGCCTGGTATTCGGAAAACGGCGGCACCTGGGCGATGAGCCCCGGGCGCGATCGCGACTATACCCTGCCGCCGCGAACCATCGCTTACGAGTGCATGTTCTGCCACAACGCCTACCCGCGGATTCCCGCCGGCCACGACGAACCGGGCAGTGAGCCGCTCTATACCGGCGCTCTCCCCGAAGGCATCGATTGCCAGCGCTGCCACGGTCCGGGCGGCAACCATGTGCGCGCTGCGCATACCCCCGGAGCGTCCTCCGACCAGGTGCGCGCCGCCATCGTCAATCCCGCGCGGTTGAGCGGCGATCGTCAGATGGAGGTCTGCCTGCAATGCCACCTGGAGACCACCAGCCTCCCCCTGCCGCATTCCATCCAGCGTTACGGCCGCGGCCCGTTCTCCTACGATCCACGCGAGCCGCTGGGCAATTTCATGCTCTTCTTCGATCACGCGCCCGGCAGCAAATATCAGAAGGATTTTGAAATCGCCCACTCTGCTTACCGCCTGCGCCAATCGCAATGCTTCCTGCGCAGCGCCGGCAAACTCACCTGCACCACCTGCCACAATCCGCACGACGTGCCGCGCGGCGAGCAGGCCGCCCTGCACTACAACGGCGTCTGCGCGCAGTGTCACGCTTCCATCGCCGCCGCCAACCACCCCGCATCGCCGGATTGCGTGAGCTGCCACATGCCGCGCCGCCGCACGCAGGACGTGATCCATGCCGTGATGACCGATCATTTGATCCAGCGCCGCCCGCCCGCGAATCCCCTGGCGCAGATCGCCGAGCGGCACGAGTTCGATTCCAACCAGTATCGCGGCGAGGTGGCGGCATCCTATCCGGAGCCCCTTCCCAAGACCGGCGACAACGCGCTCTACCTGGCTGTCGCGCAGGTGTCGCAAAGAAGCGATCTCGCCAAAGGCCTGCCGCGATTGGCCGCGGAGATTGCCCGCCAGAAACCCGCTCGCGCCGAGTTCTATGTCGAACTCGGCCAGGCCTGGATGAACGCCCATCAGTTCGCCAATGCCGTAGCAGCCTTCGAAGAGGCCGCCCGCCGTAGCCCCGATTCCGCCCGTGGTCGCGCTCAACCTGGCCGATGCGCTTACCGAGGCCGGCCAGCCCGATCGCGCCCTTGCGACACTCAATCGCGCGATCCGCACGACTCAGGAAGACCCGCTGCTGCGCTATCAGCTCGGCATCACGCAGAACGCCGCCGGGCACGGTGCGGAGGCCATCGCGGCCTTCCGGCAGACTATCGCGCTCGACCCCGACTTCGCCGAAGCTCACAACCTCCTCGGCGCCGCGCTCGCCGATGCCGGCAATCTGGATGAAGCGGAGAAGGAACTCACGGCCGCCCTGGCGATCTACCCCGACAACGCCGACGCGCTCGGCAACCTCGGACACCTGCTGGCTGCGCGCGCCCAGTTCGCCGCCGCGGCCGCTCCCTTCGCGCGATCCGTCCAACTCAAGCCCGGCGACGCCGAAGTGCGGATCAACTACGCGGTTGTGCTTGGCTCGCTGGGCCGGGTTGAGGAAGCGCTGCAACAGGTCGACGCCGCCATCAAGGTGGATCCAAAATCGCCCGGCGCCAGCAATCTCAAAGGACGCCTGCTCGAACGCCAGGGCCGCACCGACGAGGCCTTGAAGCAGTTCCTCGAGGTCCTCCGCCTGCACCCCGACTTCGCGCTCGCTCATCTCGATGCCGCCCGCATCCTCGCCGCTAAAGGCGACCTTCCCGCGGCCCTCCAGCACCTTCGCCAGGCCGCCGCCAGCCCCGACCCCAACATCCGCCGCCAGGCCGCCGCCGCGCTCGAGCGACTACGGTGAACGAGCCGCGACCGCGAGGGAGCGCTACCCGCACACCTCCCGCCATAGCGCTCCCTCGCGGTCGCGGCTCGTTGGTGTACCCTGGTCCCAAATGACTCGACGCGCCCTGGCACTCCTCTGCCTTCTCTCCGTCGCCGCCGCCGGCCAGAAACCGCCCGCCGATGCACGCACGCAGATCGATCGGGTCTTCGCGCAGTTCAACCGCACCGATACTCCGGGCTGCGCCGTGGGTGTCTCCCTCGATGGCGCCACCGTCGCGAGCCTGGCTTACGGCATGGCGGACCTGGAGCACGACGTGCCCTTGCGGCCGGATTCCATCTTCGAACCCGGCTCCGTCACCAAGCAGTTCACCGCCGCCGCCGTGCTGGTGCTCGCGCAGCAAGGCAAGCTCTCGCTCGACGATCCCGCGCGCAAATACCTCCCGGAGCTGCCGGATTATGGCGCGCCCCTCACCATCCGGCACCTGCTCAACCACACCAGCGGACTGCGCGACTGGGGCAGCGTGGAAGCCATCGCCGGCTGGCCGCGCACCACACGCGCTTACACCCACGCGCACGTGCTCGATATCCTGAGCCGCCAGCGCTCCCTCAACTACCCGCCCGGCGCCGAGTATTCATACACCAATAGCGGCTACAACCTGGCGGCCATCCTGGTGGGCCGCGTATCCGGCAAATCGCTCGCCGAGTTCACTCGTGACGCGCTCTTCACGCCGCTCGGCATGACCTCAACCAGCTGGCGCGACGATTTCCGACGCATCGTCAAAGGCCGCGCCATCGCCTATTCGCAGAACGGCAGCGGCGTCCGCCAGCTGATGCCGTTCGAGGACGTCCATGGCAACGGCGGCCTCCTCACCACGGTCGGCGACCTGCTCCGCTGGAACCAGAAGTTCACCATCGCGCACCAGTTGGATCAAGGCAAACTCAACGACGGCCGCACCATCGCCTACGCCGCGGGGCTCATGGTGCTGCATTACAAAGGGCTCAACGAAATCAGCCACAGCGGCACCACCGCGGGCTACAACGCGTGGCTCGGCCGCTATCCAGATCAGAACCTCTCGGTCGCCGTGCTCTGCAATTCGAGCGCGGCCAACGGCACTCAGCTCGGCCACGCGGTGGCCGATATCTTCCTCGGTGATGCCGCCAAGGCCGAGCCCCCGCGTAGGATGCTGCCCGCGAAACCCGGACTGTATCGCAGCCTGCGCGACTACTCCACCATCGAGGTCGGCGCCGGATCGCGCAATGAATTCGTGGGCGACCGCATGCGCACTCCGAACGAGATGGATGGCGGCACCTGGTACGAGCGCGTCGATCCCTGGACGCCCACGCCCGACGAACTGGCCGCGCTCACCGGCGAGTACACCAGCGACGAGGCCGAGGTCAGCTTCCGCGTCGCGGTGGAGCAGGGCCGCCTGGTGATCCATCGCAGGCCGGATGCCGTGATCGCGCTCACGCCCACTTACAAGGACGCCTTCCGTTCTTCGCTCGGCGCCATCCGTTTTTTGCGGGATGCCACGGGCCGTGTCAATGAACTCAGCGTCAGCGAATCACGCGTCTGGGATCTCCGCTTCCGCAAAGCCCTCGGAACAGAGCCTCAGGTGAATTCTCGCAAAGCGCAGTAGCGGCATGCGGTAAAATTCCGAGATGAAGAGACTCGTGGTTTACGCGCTGTCCGTCGCGATCGCTGCGCCCGCATGGTCCGCCGATACGGCTCCGCTGCGCGGCTATTCCTCGGAGGCCGGCCGCACGGAGCGCGATTGGGAAGCCAAGTTCCGCGCCATTCCCGATCCCGCCGCGCTGCGCGCCTACATGCAGCGCCTCTCCGCCCGCCCGCATCACGTCGGTTCGCCCTACGACAAGGACAATGCCGAGTGGATCGCCGCCAAGTCCAAGGAATGGGGACTCGACGCGCAGATCGAAATCTTCGACGTGCTCTTCCCTACCCCGAAGGAGCGCGCGCTCGAAATGATCGAGCCCACGCACGTTCACCGCGAAGATCGCGGAGCCGGCCGTCGCCGTCGACCCCACCTCCGCCCAGCACGACGAGCAGCTTCCCGTCTACAACGCCTACTCGATCGATGGCGACGTCACCGCGCCGCTGGTCTACGTGAACTACGGCATCCCCGCCGATTACGAAGAGCTCGACCGCCTCGGCGTCTCCGTGAAGGGCGCCATCGTGATCGCGCGCTACGGCGGCTCCTGGCGCGGCATCAAGCCCAAGGTCGCGGCCGAACATGGCGCCGTCGGCTGCCTGATTTATTCCGATCCGCGCGACGACGGCTACGCGCCAGGGCGACATCTTTCCCAACGGTCCCTTCCGCCCCGCCGATGGCGTGCAGCGCGGCAGCGTGATGGACATGCCGGTCTATCCCGGCGATCCGCTGACGCCGGGCGTCGGCGCCACCAAGGATGCCAAACGCCTCGCGCTGAGCGAGGTCAAGACGCTCACCACGATCCCGGTGCTGCCGATTTCCTACGGCGACGCGCAGCCGCTGCTGGCCGCGCTCAAGGGCCCGATGGCGCCGCGCCGCATGGCGCGGCGCGCTGCCGATCACCTATCACATCGGCCCCGGCCCCGCCAAGGTTCACCTGAAGCTGAAGTTCAACTGGGACACCAAGCCGCTCTACGACGTGATCGTGCGCATCCCCGGCAGCACCTACCCCGACGAGTGGATCATCCGCGGCAATCATCACGACGCCTGGGTCAACGGCGCCGAGGATCCGATCTCCGGCACTGGCCCGCATGATGGAAGAGATGCGCGGCCTGGGCACGCTGCTGAAGCAGGGCTGGAAGCCCAAGCGCACCATCATTTACTGCGCCTGGGATGGCGAGGAGCCGGGCCTGCTCGGCTCCACCGAGTGGGCCGAGACGCATGCCGCCGAGTTGCAGCGCAAGGCCGCCGTCTATATCAACTCCGATGGCAACGGCCGCGGCTTCCTGCAGGTGGAAGGCTCGCACACGCTGGAGAAATTCATCAACGGCGTGGCGCAAGATATCGAGGATCCCGAGACCAAGATCACCGTGTGGAAGCGCCTGCAGGCATGGCGCATCGCCAACTCGCCCGAAGCCGCGGCCGCCGAGCGCGCCGAGGCCAGACGCGCGCGACCTGCGCATCGGCGCGCTCGGCTCCGGTTCCGATTACACCGCCTTCCTCGATCACCTCGGCATCGCCTCCGTCAACATGGGCTTCGGCGGCGAAGACCAGGGCGGCATCTATCATTCCATCTACGACGATTTCTACTGGTACACGCATTTCGCGGACACCGATTTCGTCTACGGCCGCGCCCTGGCGCAAACCGCCGGCACCTCCGTGATGCGGCTGGCCGACGCGGAACTGCTGCCCCTCGACTTCGACAACTTCACCGACACCATCCGCCGCTACATCGACGAGGTGCAGAAACTGGCGCGCGACAAGCGCGATCAGATCGTCGAGCGCAATCGCCAGATCGACGACGGCGTCTTCGCCGCGATCAACGATCCGCGCCGTCCGCGCTACGCCGCCGGCGAAGGAGACCGTCCCGCCGTTCCTGAACTTCGCCCCGCTCGAGAACGGCTTCGCCGCGCTGCAGCGCACCGCGAAGGCCTACGACGAGGCGCTGGCGCACGCCGCCGATAATGGCGGCGCCGCGCTTCGCGCGCGCCTCGCTGCGCGACGTGAACGCCCGGCTGATCGCGGTGGAGCGCGCGCTCACACTGAATGAGGGCCTGCCCAATCGCGACTGGTTCAAGCACCAGATCTACGCGCCCGGATTCTACACCGGCTACGGCGTGAAGACGCTGCCCGCCGTGCGCGAGAGCATCGAGCAGAAGGATTGGAAACTGGCCGAAGAACAGATCGTCCAAGTCGGCAAGGTGCTGGAGAATGCCGGCGAGGCGATTCAGGGCGCGACAACAGAGTTGGAGCGTGCCAGGTAGGACGGGCCTCCTGGCCGGTCCAACTTGCCGCCGTAAGTCTTCCACCGAGCCGATACGTCTCGATCGGAGCCGCGACCGTCAGAAGGTGTGAAAAAATCTCCATCGCCGGCCTAAAACATTTGAGGCATGAAATGTTTTGGCTGATAATTTAAGCATGAACTCCGAAGGGCAAGGAATTCTGCTAGAGATTCCGGAGCAGCTCGGCAGCGCTACCCGTGGCGGCGGGAGTCGTCGAGCAGGGGAAGCCGAAAGCGAAGGTGAAGCCAATCGACCGCAGCCAAGGCCTTTTGCGCCCGGTAATTGTGGAGGAATTGGTAGGGCCGGATCACAAGGCGAGAGCGATCTGGGAGCTGACGGGGCAATTGGACCTGAGTGGCTATTACGGCAAGATCCAAAGCCAGGAAGGGGGAGCGGGAAGTTCGGCGTGGGACCCGCAGTTGTTGTTGAGCGTGTGGCTGTACGCATACAGCGAACAGGTTACGTCGGCACGATACCTTGCCACCCTAATGGAATACGAACCGGGGCTGATGTGGTTGGCGGACTTAGGCGTAGTGAACTATTGGACGCTGAATGCGTTTCGAAGTTCGCACCAGGAAGAATTGAAGAAGTTGCTGGCCGAGTTGTTGGGGGTTTTGTCGCAGGAGGGTTTGATAACGCTGGAGTGTGTGGCGCACGATGGCACCAAGATTCAAGCCCAGGCGGGGAGCGACACGTTTCGGCGCGGGAAGACGTTAGAGAAAGAGATCCTCAAGGCGCAGGAAGTAGTCGCGGAGTTGGAGCGGCAAGAGGCCGGCGGAGAAAGTGGAAATGCGCGGCGCGATGCGGCGCGACGACGTGCGGCACGTGAGCGAAACGAGCGGATGAAGTTGGCGGCGGAGCAGTTAGAGAAGGTGCGCGCGGCTAAGAAAAGCGAGCAGGAGCAGGCGGACGCGCGGGTGAGCCTGACGGAACCGGAATCGCGGAAGATGAAGCACGGCAACAACGCGATCGAACCGAGTTACAACGTACAGATCAGCGTGGATACCGAGCAAAAGATTATCGTGGGGTTCTGCGTGACGCAGTCCAGCAGCGATAGCGGATGCTTGCCGGAGGCGATGGAGCAGGTGAAGGAAACGGCCGGACGATACCCGGAGCGGTTGGTGGCCGATGGAGGCTTCACCAATCAAGCTTCGATCCACGAGATGAACCAGAGCGGGATAGATTTCTATGGATCGCTGGCGGAACCGGAAGTGAGGCAGGCGGCATCGATGAAGGCGGCGGGAATCGACCCGGCATTTGGGCCATCGGCGTTTCAGGTCCTGCCAGAGAGCAAGAGCTTGCAGTGTCCGGCGGGCAGGATATTGGAGTACGTGAGGCAGTCCAGGAAGGGGGACACGACGTACTGGCAATATCAGGCGGAGAGCAAGGATTGCGGCGGTTGTGAGTATCAAAAGCAGTGTTGCCCTCGCCCGGAACAGGGGCGACTGGTGTCGATCCGGATGGGAGAGAACGAGGAAGTAGCAGCGTTCCGAGAAAAGATGAAGACGGAAGCGGCGCAGCAGATATATAAGAAGCGAGGGCCAGTAGCGGAATTCCCGAATGCCTGGATCAAGGAGAAGTTGGGGATCCGGAAATTCCGGCTGCGAGGGATGGCCAAAGCGACAACCGAAGCCTTGTGGGGAGTGCTCACCTACGACGTGCAGCAATGGATCCGCCTGAGTTGGCGTCCGAAGCTGATGGCCGCGGTAGTGGGGAACGGGGCTACGCAGTTAGCGTAGGCGCGCGGAACCCGCGGCGCGGCGAAGGCAAAGCGGGGGAGCAGCAGCAAGGGGAGAATAAGCGGCTTGATTTCAATGAGATTGCACGGGCAGGATTGAATCCGCCATCTCTATAATGGAAAGTACTTGCTAATGAAAAGGCTGTACGATCCGTAACTCAACATCTGCGGCATGTCCCTGCTGTCCAGTTTTCAATTGCCAGCGCCAGGAAATTTCGATTTCTTCACGCCTTCTCAGGGAGCGGTCGGTAACCTCTGGAGATTGGTCCGCTCAAACGACAAATTAGCTACCGCTCCCTGACGGTCGCGGCTCGGATGGAGATTTTTGGAACGTCACCCGCGCCGCACCGGCTTCCGCTGCACTTTCAAGTGCTGATTGAGATGGCCGAGGCTGGCGAATTGTCCCGCGAACTGCGCGCTGCGCGGAGGTCTCGGCGGCCGGCGCGCCGTGAAATCGCGGCGCCGGAACAAGTCGGATTTGGAGATCACCGCCGTCCCCATGGGCCGGTACTCATAGGTGCCCTGTGCCCACGCAAACTGCTCGTCGTACCAAAGATAAAAGCCCACCAGCCCATCCTACATCGGGTGCACTAATTCCTCGACGCAACTCAGGAACTGCTCGGGGTGGAAGGGCTTGGGAAGCAGGCGGCTGGCGCGGAATTGCGATGCCACTGCGGGCTCGGGGAAGGCCGCCAGGTAAAGCAGCGGCACCAATTGCGAGAATTCGGTGAACGCAGACGGATGATTGGTAATGAGCAAGGCAACGTTTTGTTCCCCGGAGCGAAGCATCGCGGCGCCTTCAGCCGCTTCCAGAGACATCACCTCGTAGCCTTTTCTTCCCAAAATGTTGCGCAAAAACCCGGAAACGAACGGATCCTCTACCACCACAATTGTGCCGCGGCTGGGCTGAGGTGCCATTGAGATGTGCGAATCTGCTCTTATCCATCATCAGGCCTAAAGCATGCATTATCAATCCCCGCAAATGGGAGCAGTGCGCAACTGAAATGTAGGGAACGTACCCGAGCTAGTTCCGTCCTGGACGACGAATCACGCGGAAACGATTGCCGCAGGAGCGGCAGCGGTAGGGGCGAAGCGAAAACGTGCGCAGCATTGTGTCCAGAATGCTCTTGGTGTGGGAAGGCCGTGTATTGTGCCAGCCGCAGCGCGGACACGTGGGGCGTTCGGGAACTTGAGGCTCCTCCTCTTCTTCCTCCTCGAACCCGTCTACTTCCTCCGCGTCGATGTGGTCTTCGTATTCGGAATTTCGTTCCGGATCTTTGGCCATTTCAATTTTCGATACTTCATAGTATGGCAAGTTGAGCGTGCGGAGTCACTCCCGGCCGCAAGGAATCGCACCAGCGTCCAAACACAATCTCCGCCAACTCGGCCACGCGCGAGGAATTTTCCGCCGGGTCGATGGGATCTGTCAACTCGCGCACATCGCCGCAGTTCTCGTCCTGGACACACCAGTCCGCGACCATCGCGGGGGTGACCTCCAGATGGAACTGCAGTCCATAAAGGTTCGATCCGATACGGTACGCCTGATGCTTGCAGGCACGTGAAGAAGCCAGCAGCTCCGCGCCTTCCGGAAGGTCGAATGTCTCGCCATGCCAGTGGAACACGAGCTCTTTGGAAAGTCCCGCGAACAGTGGATCGCGCGCGGCTGCAGGCGTGAACTCCAACTCAAACCAACCGATTTCCTTCACTGCGTTCGGCTGCACGCGCGCACCCATCGCTTTGGCGATCAACTGCGCGCCCAGGCAGATGCCCAACACCGGTTGCCGGCGAGCCGCGGCCGCGCGGATAATCTCCATCTCGCGCCGCAGATAGCCAAGGTCGTCGTTGACCGACATCGGTCCGCCAAGAAATACCAGCGCCGTGTAATCCTCCGCGGCCGGAACCGCGGCGTCCGCCTCGTAGCCATCCACGTAATCGATCGAGGCGCCGCGCCGGCGCAGCACGTCCTCCAGCAGACCGAGCCCCTCGAAAGGAACGTGGCGGAACGCGAGCACGCGCATGTGAAGATTAGTTCTGCGCCATTTGGAAATGGCTGAGACCTTCGGCGTAGCGGGC
Source organism: uncultured Solibacteraceae bacterium (assembly GCA_963791985.1). Taxonomy (GTDB): domain Bacteria; phylum Acidobacteriota; class Terriglobia; order Bryobacterales; family Bryobacteraceae; genus Solibacter. The sequence continues at coordinate 61,250 of CAWBUN010000001.1, forward strand.
GACGCCGCGGTAAAGTGCATCCGCAATTTTCTGGCGATAATCCGCCTTCTTGAGAAGCGCCTCTTCCCGGGGATTGGTGACGAAGCCGATCTCGGCGAGCACGCTCGGCATTTGGGCGCCGATCAACACCACGAAGGGAGCCTTCTTGACGCCGCGATTCTTCTGCCCGGCAACGTTGCGCGATGAGAGGCTGAATAGCGACGCCTGCACACGCCCCGCGAATTCGCGCGATTCATCCAGCTTTTCGTGGAGCGTGATCTTGTGGATGATGTCCTGCAGCTCGAAGATGGATTTTTGCGAACTCGCGTTCTCACGCGATGCAACATCCAGCGCATCCTTCGAATCGCTGAAGTTCAGATAGAAAGTCTCGACTCCCGAGATGCGCGGATACGGCGAGGAGTTGGCGTGGATCGAGAGGAACAGGTCGGCCTTCTTATCATTGGCCAGCGCCGTACGGCCCTCCAGCGGAATAAACGTGTCGTCGCTCCGCGTGTAGATCACTTCCGCGTTCATCCGCTCTTCGATCAGTTTGCCCACGCGCAGCGCAACGTCCAGCACGAGTTCCTTCTCGATCAGCCCGTGAGGTCCCTGCGTCCCCTGGTCGTGTCCGCCGTGGCCGGCATCGATCACCACACGCGTGATCTTGAGCCCCAGCGCGCGCGTCAGTGAACTACCGCCGGTTGCGGTGTGCTTCGCCGCCTTGCCCACTTCCGCGGGCCCCGCCGGCATGGAAGGCGCCGGCGTTTCCACGGTAATTACGGCCGGCTTGGATTCATGCGGCGGCGCTACGGGCTCGGCAACTGGGAGCGGCAACGGGTCCGCCTTCACCTCGGCTTTCACCGGAGGTTTGATCGGAGGCGGGATTACTTTCGGTGGTTCCGGTCTTGGCAGTTCGGCCTTCGCCAACTCGGCCTTCCGCGGCTCGGCCTTAGGCGGTCTCGGGCTTGGCGATTTCGGCCTTGATCGGCGGAGCCTCCGTCCGGACCGGTATTGCCTCCGTCGGGATCGTGGGAATCGTCGGGCCGTTCCCGGCGCGCATTTCCACGATCAGCCGGTAAGGACTCGACAACTGCGACGTGGTGACTTCCACCGCGCCCGTCAGATCGAACACAATCCGCGTCGTGCCCGGGTTGGTTTCGGCCACGCGCACGCGCTGCACGAAGCGGTCGTTGATTTCGCGCGACCACACCCGCCGCGCATCCATCCGCGGACGGGAACTCAGGATGTCGAAGTAGATTCGCTCGGGATTGTGCAGGCGGTCTGTCTTGAACCGGAAATCGCCTGAGATTTCAACCGCAATCCGGGTGACTTCCGAAAGCGACCAGCTGCGAATGGCCGTTACCGAAAGCAAGGAAGCGCGATCGTTCTGCGCAAACAACGTCGTAACCGAAATTGCGAGCGCGAAGATCAGCTTCATAACATCATCACGTTACCTCGAGACGTAGCGTACGGAACCGTCCGGCTGAACTTCCTCGACGATATGGGCCGGGCCGGTTTGCTTCGCCTCGATTACCGGAGCGGGCGACACCGCGGCTTTCGCAGCAGCGGCTGCCTTTTCCAATTGTTTGCGTACCAGGATTACATAATTCTGCGTTTCCGCATACGGCGGAATTCCCCCGTATCGCGCCACCGCGGCCTCGCCCGCATTGTAAGCGGCTAACGCCAGCGGATAGCTCCCATCGAACAAATCGAGCAGGTATCGCAGATATTTGGCCCCGCCCTGTATGTTCTGTATGGGATTGAAGGCATCGCTCACGCCGAACCGGCGCGCCGTGGAGGGAATCAGTTGCATCAACCCAAGCGCGCCTTTGCTCGAAACCGCATTCGGGTTATAGTTGCTCTCTACCTTGATCACCGAGTGGATCAACTGCGGCGGCAGCGAATGTTCAGCCGCAATGCGCTCCACGGCCGCATCGATTCCAGTGGCATGTTCGGCGGGTTCCTGCGGTGCAGGAGCGTCCGTGCCCACCACGTGCGCGGGTACTACGGTCTCGGCAATGCGCTTTTCGGCGACGGCCCTGGGACTGACGACCATGCTCCTCACCAATTTACCGGTTCGTGGATCGGAGCGCACGACGCTCGTGATACGCAGCGGCCGATCCGTGCCGGCGCCAAACACGACCCCGGCGGTCAAGATAGTAAACACCAGTTTAAAACAAAAATTGCGCAAAATGTTTTCCCTTTTCCTGGACCGATAAGAACGATAAGAAGTGGAGACCGTGAACACGTTTCCGAAACAAGGGTTTGATTGCAATCCTTAATGCTATCATTTCCCTGTGACGTGTTCGGGATATGTGCTGGCAGGGGGGCGCAGTTCCCGCATGGGAAGGGATAAAGCCCTGTTGCCATTCCACGGCGCACCCCTGGCGGAAGCCGTTGCCCGCCAGGTGGCAGAGGCCGCGGGCAGCGTAACCATCGTCGGACACCCTGCCCTTGGCGGCATTGACGACTGCTATCCCGGCGAGGGTCCGCTCGGCGGCATCCTCACCGCGTTGCACCATACCTCCGCCGAATGGAACCTGATTGTGGCCTGCGATATGCCGGAAATTTCGGCCGGCTTCTTGCGCCGCCTGCTCTCTGTCGCCGCCATCACGCCCGCCGATGTCGTATTGCCCTACGGCCCTGACGGCCGGCCCGAACCCCTGTGTGCGGCCTATCACAGCCGTGCGCTGCCCGTCCTCGAAGCCGCCTTCGCCCGCGGAATCCGTAGAGTCACGGCCGCCCTGGCAGACACTCGGGTCGAACGCCTCGACATCGCCGAAGTAGCTGATTTTCAAAACGTTAATACTCCCGAGGATTGGTCCGCCTATGCCGCAGAATGACCCCCGACGTGACCCGCAGGCCGACCCCTGTCCGCATTACATCGAGTTCCGGCACGTGTATAAGACGTTCGATCATCCGATTTTAGTCGACAGCAATTTCAACGTCGATCCCGGCGAGACCGTCGCCATCATTGGCCGCAGCGGTGTCGGCAAATCCGTGACCCTCAGCCACATCATGGGCTTCCTCAAGCCCGATAGCGGGCGAGTGATCGTAGCTCACGAAGATATCACCGACTTTGCGGAGGCGGAACTGCGCCGCGTCCGTCGCAAGGTCACCATGGTCTTCCAATCGGGCGCGCTCTTCGACTCGCTCACCGTGGCCGAAAACGTCCTGTTTTCGCTCGAGCTGCGCGAAGATTACGACGCCAAGAATAAGGAGGACGTAGTCGACGGCCTGCTCCAGATGGTGGATATCGCCGAAGCCAGGGACGCCTATCCCTCCGACCTTTCCACCGGCTACAAGCGCGCCGTCGCCATCGCCCGCGCCCTCGCCGCCCAGCCCCAATGCATCCTCTATGACGAGCCCACCACCATGGTGGACCCGATCATGAGCGATCACCTCGGCGACCTTATGCTCCGCCTCAAGAAACAGCTCAAGCTTACCAGCGTCGTGGTCACTCACGATCTCGACCTGATGTACAAGGTCGCCGACCGTGTGGTCTTCCTCTATGATGGCGGCGTGATCTTCTTCGGCCCCACCGCCGACCTGGAGAAGAGCCCGCACCCGCACATACAGGAGTTCCTCGCCATGGACCGCGTCGTCAAAGTGTAACCATTCCGGCCTGGACCCCGCAGAAATACCTCGGCGGGTTCGGACCCAGTGTAAGTTCTACGTACTGGCTGACACCGAACCTAGCCGTCCAAATCCTCCTATATCGCACATCTTGCTGCGGTTCCGCCATTGCGACGTAATTGGCCATACAGTTGCGTTAGGACCCCCGCGATCCGATGGGAAGCAACGGCGAGTGCTCCAACCCGACTTCAACGCCAAGCACCTTTCAACAAAGGAGGCCAAGTGCAAAAGGCTCATGCTCTATTACCGCGACAATGCCATGCTCCACTCCCGAAGGTTGAAGACGTTCAGGACATACTTCGGTCGTTACCTGAGGGGCAGCGGCTGGCAGGAATAGTGACCGCGATGGCTCAGGAAATCGACGCGGCTTGATGAAGAACAACGCCCAACTTCGCGCGGCCATCAACATCTATCGCGAGGTAGCGCGCGTGTACGGCGCGCGATCCGCCAACGGAGCCCACCGGAGGGAGCCTGGCAGCAAGGGTGCCGATGCCAGGTGTTTGTCAGAGCCTTGATCGCTGCAAACGTTCCATGCACATGGGCGTCGCCGGCCGCACCATCGGGCTAGGCCACGGTGGGGCGCGCCTGCCCCACCACGCCTTGAAGCTGCGCCAGATGATTCAGATCGTGCCCGGCCATGGTCTCAACGATGGTGCGAAACGTCATCGCGCCGCGCTCGGGGTGCGATACCCGGCCTGGCAAAATCCTCGGTACCCACCCCTTTGAGCAACAGGAGATTCCAGCCGCGCATCGCCGTGAACAATTCGAGCGCCGCGGCCAGGTCGTACGCATCGTAGCGCTCCGCCCAGTGATCCTGGTCGAACGGTTGGATGATGTGGTTGGGCTCCGCCAGCGCCTGCCGGGAGCCGGAATCCGAACGCGATCTCGGTATCCGCCAGATGACAGACAATCTGCCGGAAGCTCCATTTGCCCGGCGCCGGCGGCTTGTTCAGTGCTTCCGGGCTCAGCCCCGCGCTGCGGTCCGCCAGCTGCTTGCGCGGTGGCGGCAATCACGCTCAACGGATCCCGATCTCCAACGTACGATGCGTAAGGGTTCATAAAACCGACCCTATCACGAGCCGCTCCTCCGTTGAAGTAAGACGCGGTAAGTTTACGTAAGATACCCCGAGTGGATGCGCGGACCAGTCTCCTGCTCCGCCAGAATTCGCGCCTCGGCCGCCAGCATCTCCTGCCAGCGCGCCTCCATCGCGGCAGGCTTTGCAATCTTCCGCGCCAACGCCAGAAACACTTTGTAATGCCCGAACTCGGAAAGGAAGAGTCCCCGGTAAAATGCGCCCAGTTCGGCATCCTCCGACTCCGCCGCCAGCAGCGCGAACCGTTCGCATGACCGACCTCGATCAGCGCCGAGACCAGCAGCCTCGTCCAGAATCTCCGCCGGATCTCCCTTGCGCACCGGCAGCCCGAGCGAATTCGCGTACGGGTTCTTGTGGATGCGCTCCAACCGCCCGCCACGGTTGAGCAGAATGCGCGTTACCTGCGCTGGGTGCGCGGTTTCGTCTCCGGGCCACGCTCGTCATGGTCTCCACCCAACCCTCCACCCCGTCGTTCGGCCACCGGGTTAGCCAGTTCCATCGCGTTGGCCGCGGCCTTCTTTTCCAGATGGTGGTCGAGCAGATGGCTCCGCCAGCACTCGCGAGCCCACTCCTTCGGTGCGGGAATGCAGCGGCAAGGCGTCCACTTGCGCGAGTTCGGTCGGGTTCACTGTTTCACGGTCAGCGAAGCTGCACGGCACTTGCGGCGACCGGATCAACAGGGATGTCGTTCCATGCCTCCCACGCGAACCCGATACCGCGCAGCCTGCCCTGTCCATGCTGCTGGCCGCCGTGGCCTATCTGGATCGCGTCTGCATTTCCGTACTGGCCCCCGACATCGCGCGCGACCTCGGCCTCAGAAGCTCCAGATGAGCTTCGTTTTCAGCGCCTTCGCCACCGCCTACGCCGGCTTTGAGATCGTCACCGCGTGGTGGGGCGAACGCATCGGAGCCCGCCGCATCCTCACCCGCATCGTCGCCTGGTGGTCCTGCTTCACCATCGCCACCGGACTCTCGTGGAACTACCCCAGCCTGCTCGCCATCCGCTTCCTCTTCGGCGCCGGCGAAGCCGGGGCGTGGCCGAATGCGGCGCTCGCCTTCTCCCGTTGGATCCCCACCCCGGAACGTGGCCGCGCCCAGGGATTCTTCTTCGCCGCCGCCCATCTCTCCGGTGGAATCACGCCACTCCTGGTGGCCGCCATGCTGCCCGTCATGTCCTGGCGCGCCATCTTCGCAACCTGCGGAAGTGTCGGCTTCCTGTGGGCCGCCGCCTGGTATCGCTGGTTCCGCGACGAACCCCGCGAGCACAAAGGCGTCAACCCGGCCGAAGCCGAACTGATCGAGGCCGGCCGCCGCATCGTGGTCCACAAGCATTCCGGCGGCGGCGTCTGGCACGCCCTCGCCGCTTCGCCCAACGTCTGGCTGCCTTTCCGCGCGTACTTCGGCGACAGCTACGGCTCCTACTTCGTCATGACCTGGCTGCCCACCTACCTCTCCGAACAACGGCATTTTCAGAGGGAATCGCTCAGCCTCTTCTCCGGCCTCCCGCTGCTGCTCAGCGTCTTCGGCGATCTCAGCGGCGGCGCCGTCACCGACTGGATGACGCGACGCTTCGGCCTGCGCGTTGGCCGCTCGGCCGTTTGCGTCGCCGGCTACACCGTGGCCGGCGCCGCCATGTTCGCCTCGGTCTACTCCGCCACCCCGGTGCTCGCCGCCTGCCTGATCGCGGTCGCCGTCGCCGCCTCCATGTTCACCCTGAGCGCCGCCTGGGCGGCCTGCATGGATATCGGCGGCGAACACACCGCGATGCTCAGCGCCAGCATGAACACCACCGGACAACTGGGGTCGATCTTCAGCCCGCTGGTTACCGGATGGGTAGTGAGCCGTTTTTCCAACTGGCAGGCGCCGCTTGTGATCATGGGCGTGCTGTACCTGCTGTCGGCCGTCCTCTGGATGATGGTGGACGCCGGCAAGCGATTGAAGGTGTAGGACCCTCCCTTACGGTCGGGGCTCGGAACGGAGCCG
>CAWBUN010000002.1:0-1581874 GCA_963791985.1 uncultured Solibacteraceae bacterium
TAGGGTTAGCGAACGGCGGTTCACTTTAGCCCGACCGAACCCGGGGAATACAAGTTGATGTCGAGCTTATCTGCGACATAGGCGATGGATTTCTGCGCCTTTACGCTATTGCCCGCTGCATCTAGCCTAGGGGCAAAGCCCACGATGGCGCCCTTGCCGGGGACTATGGCCAGGATGCCGCCGCCGACACCGCTTTTCGCGGGGAGGCCGACGTGCCAGGCCCATCCGCCGGAGCCGTCGTAGAGGCCGGCCATCGACATGACGGCCAGGATGTGCGGGACATTCTCTGGTTTGATCACCTGCACTCCGGTGATCGGGTTCCTTCCCTGGTCGGCCAGGGTGGCGCCCATCACGGCAAGCTCTTTGGCGGTTACTCCAACGGAGCACTGCTTGGTATAGATGTCGGTGGCTTCGAGGGGATCGGAATACATGCGCTCGTAACTGGCGAGCAGGACCGCGATGGCCTTGTTGTGCATATTGGTCGCGGCCTCGGATTTGTACACGTCATCGATCAGCTTGAGCTTCTCTCCGGCAACTTTGTTGTAGAAGGCGAGGATCTTGTTCCACTTGGCATCGGCGTCGGCGCCGGTCACCAGGCTGGTGGTGGCGATGGCGCCGGCGTTGACGAAGGGATTGCCGGTACGGCTCGGCAAGTCCTCGACGGCCATGACGGAGTTGAAGGGCCGGCCGGTGGGCTCGGCTCCGACTCGTTCGAAGACCTTGTCCGCGCCCAATTCTTCCATTGCGAGGGCGAGCGTGAAGACTTTGGAAATGGACTGGATGGAGAACGAGAAATCCACATCGCCGGCGGTGAAGACGCGGCCGTCCGTAGTGACGGCGGCGATTCCGAACAGCTTCGAATCCACTTGAGCGAGATAGGGGATGTAGTCGGCGTTCTTGCCGCTGGTGTCGCCGTGGTATCGAGCGTAGGCCTCGTTGATGGCGGCCTGTATCTGGGCGTCTGCGGGAGCTACCGGACTTCGGTTCGTGGTGAGCCGGGCGGCCCGTCCGGCCGCGGCTTGCTCGCCGGGCAGGTTGGTCAGCACCAGTCCCGTTACGAGCAAGGTTGCGGCAGCGAGCAGTTTGTAAGACGTATTCTGAGCCATGATCGATCTCCTGACGACTGGTAGCCGGCGGATGGGCTTCCGCGGCCAACGTTAGCTTGCCCTCAGCGTGTCACGATGCCTGGTGGATGGGGTCGCGCCAAAAAGTTTGTTCGGGCCGTGTCGGAGGTGTACTGGAATCACCCCTTCCTGACCATCGCGGTCTAATGTCTTTATGTTATGGACTGGCGGCGGAAGCGTGGGATATGCTGGCTGCCACCAGAGGGCGAGCATGCAGAGAACGGCGAAAAAACCTATCGTGATCTTACTGGCCTGCGTGGCTGTGTCTTTGATTTGCGTGGCATACCCGATCTATGTGATCCGGCCGTTCCGGCATCAGGGAGCGGGCGAACTCGCGGCGGCGCTCGCGGTCATGCGATTCCGGCCGGCGATCACGATCGTCAGCGGCTTGACGGCGGTGCTGGCGGCGATCGGGTACTGGCGTGTGCGGTTCGTGAAGTGGCGGCGAGCGTTGGCGGCGGCAGGCGCCGCGCTGACGATCGGGCTCGCGTTTGCGGCACGGGTGAATGTTTACGAGCTGATGTTCCATCCCGACCAGCATCCTTCGTTCACGGCCGCGCGCGAGGTCAAACTCGACGGGGCGGAGAAGGTGATTGCCGTGCGGGTGGGCGGGGAGGCGCGCGCCTATCCCATCCGCGGGATGTCTTACCACCACATGGTGAATGACGTGGTGGGGGGCGCGGCGATCGTCGCGACTTATTGAACGCTCTGTCACACCGGTCTGGTGTGGACGAGAGTAGCGGCCGGGTTGAGGCTGACGTTTCACCTGGCGGGCATCAATAATCAGAACTTCCTGATGCGCGACGAGGAGACTGGGAGCTACTGGCAGCAGATCAGCGGGGCGGCGATTTCGGGGCCCCTGAAAGGCAGCCAGTTGACGCTGGTCCACTCGGACGAGCTGACACTTACTACGTGGAAATCGGAGCAGCCCGAGGGCAAAGTGCTGGACGATGTCCCGGAGTTCGCGGCCAACTATGCCAAGAGGGACTGGGATGTGCGGATGAAGCGAGCGCCCACCGTCCTGAATTTTCCAGAGCACGCGCTCGCGGCCCGCGACCTGATGCTGGGGATCCGGGCGTACGGGGCCAGCCGGGCATTTCCCTACGAGCGGGTGATCCAGGAAAAGCTGGTCAGGGACTACGTGGGGTCGGAGCCGGTGCTGCTGGTAGTGGGGGCGGACGATCAATCGGTGCGGGCGTTCCGGGTCTCGAGCGGGCGATTTCTACAGGATTACGGGGCGGCCGGGGGTTCTGCTGATGGACAGCGCGACTGGGAGCGAGTGGGACTTTCAGGGCTGCGCCATTTCCGGGAAGGCGAAGGGGCAGTGCCTGGAGCCGGTTCCGATGCTCAAAGATTACTGGTTCGACTGGCGTAACTACAATCCCAAGACCACCGTGTACGGCAAGGGGAATTGACATGAGCAAAATGCGACCGATGTTCCTTCCGGGCGTAGAGAACAATCCGCAGCCGGGGCCGTATGCCGACGCGGTCGGGATGATGCAGGCGTCGGGGCAGGAGTATCCGCAGATCTGGCATCTGTTCGCGTTCCAGCCGCAGGCGACCGGCCACCTGGCGCGGTTCACGCAAGAGATCATGCGCGAGCCGGGGCCGTTGAGTCCGGGGCTGCGGGAGTTGATTGCGGCGTTCACTTCGGCGCGGAATGATTGCCCGTTTTGACTGAAGTCTCACGCCGCGGTCGCGGCGGTGCTGTTGGAGCGGGAGAGTGCGACGCCGATCGATGGCGAGGCGTTGGTCGCGGGAGTGATGCGCGATCTGGAATCGTCTGCACTGAGTGAGAAGGAGAAGGCGCTGCTGCGCTTCGTGGATTGCGTGAACCGGCACTCGATCGGAATCACGGCGGAGCTCGATGCAGCCGTTGTACGCGGTGGGCTGGGACGATGCCGCGATCTACTATGCGATCACGGTGTGCGCGCTGTTCAACTTTTACAATCGCTGGGTGGATGCGAGCGGAGTGCACGCATTGTCGGAGGAGGCGCACAGGGTGGGCGGGAAGCGGTCGGCGGACATGGGGTATGTGAGGAAGTAGGGTGCGGGGGTGCCGTGCGTGAGCGGGGAAGCCACCTCTCCAGAAACTGCTCCCTCGCTGCAGCGACCGCCTTGTGTTTTGTTCTCCGGGTTATGAGGCGACCGGCTCCAGGCGGTAACCGAGTGCTGCGGCCCTGCGCTGCAAGAACTGCTTGTCGCGGTCGCGGCGACGGTTCTCGTGTTCCTGGGCTCCTCGGTCGACCCATTCTTGCCCCCGTGTGAGCATGCGGTAGATCAGCCGGGCCAGTTGTGCTGCCATCGCCTTGGCGGCCTTTCCTGGATCTAGGCGGGCACGCAACTGACGGTACCTTGCGCCCAGATAACTCTGGCTCTCATCCAGCGACGTTGCGGCGGTGCGCAGCACCGTCGCTACCCGGTTCTTGGTTCGGTTGTCCGGGTTGCGTCCTTTCTTGATTACCTTTCCGCCGCTAATCGGCTTGTTGGGCGTCAACTTCAACCACGACACCAGGTGATCTTCCGTCGGCCATGGGCTCATATCCGTTCCGATCTCGGAAACCCAAGTTTGTACGGTCATCACACCCACTCCGTCGATGGTGCATAAATTCACTCCGCAGATCCGCGTCAGTTCTACCTCTAAGTCAAACTTCGGCTCATTCCCCCGCGACTGCTTCCGTTTCCCCTTCCTGCGCTTCGGCGGGACTTCTTTGCCTTCGCCGCCCGCTGACTTCGAGCCTGGCTCTGTCGTTCCGCCCACTGGCTCTATTTTCCGGTCCGGCAACGCTGCCAGATACTTGCTTAACTGCTGGTCGCACGCACGGATCTGTCCTTGGCAGAAATCATATCGCTCTACGCTCTGCTGCAATTCGAAAATCACGTCTTCCTGCCAATTGCCCTCCAGGCTACAGGCGATCTCTTCTTCGCTGGCCCGCGCTCGATAATCTTTCAACTTAGCCAGCTTTTGCGGATTTCGCTCCCCCTTCAAGATCGCCCGAATGATCGCTTGTCCGCTCTCCCCGCTGATGTCGCTAAAGACGTTGGCGAGTTGCAAATTCATCGTGGTTAATGCTTTCTGCATATGCTGGATTTCCCGGCTCGCGTCTTTCACGTGCCGGTCTCGCAACCGCCAAATCGTCCGCACGGCCCGAATCTCTTCGGGCGGCCGGTACGAGTTCCTCAACAGTCCATACGTATGCAGCTTCATCAACCACTGGCATTCCTGCACATCGCTCTTTCGTCCCGGCAAGTTCCTGGTGTCTCTGGCGTTGACCAGCCACACCTCCAATCCGGACTTTTGCAATACGTCGTACACTGCAATCCAATACACTCCTGTCGATTGCATCACCACCGTCTTCACCCCGCAGCGGATCAACCACTCTGCCATCCGTTTCAGGTCCGCCGTCCAGCACCCGAACTCCTGTACCGGTTGCGCATCCCGTCCCGGCGGCACCGCCGCATAGTGGCTTTCGTTGCCCACGTCGATGCCCCCTGCATTCGGATGCACCACGTCCAATCCCGGATCACCGGCGAACACCCGCCGCATCAACTCCTTCCGCTGCTTGCGGTTCAACTTTCCGCTCTTCAATCGTTCAAACGTGGATAGTCTTCGCTTGATCATTTCCGGCTCTCCTGCTTGATATGGACCAGGCGCTCGGCTCGATTCGCGATCGCTTCACAAACTCTCCAACGGGGTCGAGCCGGGCTGGTTTCCCAGCTTCGCTCGCCACCAAACAATGGACCGCCGCAATCGAAGTCAGGCTGAAAGACGGGCACAAGGCACCAAGGCATACGCGACCATAGCTTGCCGCGCCTGGCCTTCTCACATTTTGCTACGACTCCCGCCCACCCCCGCCCGCAGTTTCAGATCCTTTGGATCGCGCGCCTCGTGCGGTCTCGTGGCTGAAAGGCGGCTGCAGCCAGGATTGGCTGCCCCACATCGGCGGCAGTCGCAACAATAATCAAGAGATCGCCCCCTCACGGTCGCGGCTCGGTTTGAGGGCGATGCGAAGGGGCGGGGGTTCGTTGCGCTCCCTAACGGTCGCGGCTCGTTGACGAGGTACAAACGTTCACCAAAGTTAGCTTGAATCGGCATCCTGCATCGGCCAGCATGGTTCGAGGAGGAGACCATGCGAACGGGCCGGCTGGCGGTTGCCGTGTTACTCACCGCGCTCCACACGCTGAATGGTCAATCGACGCTCGCCATGCCGGCGTGGCTGGCGGTATTTCCGGGCGCATCGGCCCAGACCTCGATATTCAAGGCGATGGTGGAATCGACGTACACGTCGACTGCCAAGCCGGCGGCGGTGAACGAGCACTATCGCAAATTGTTTGAGGCACAGAATCTGCCGTTCGTGCCGAATTATGACGGCATGGGGACGGTGGTGCGCGCGGCGGCGGCGGAGTGCGACCTGATGATCACGATTCACGCGCAGGACTCGGGAACCGAGGTAAGGGTGGATTGCTCGGCGAAATCGGCGGCCAAGGAAGCTTGGACGGCGCTGCCGGACTCGAATCCACGCGCTGGGGTCAGGGCGGCGGAAGCGATGGCTCGCCACCAGCAACTGGTCAAGGACCTGAACATTCACCCGGTCTACCACGACGCTCCGGCTCCCCCGCTGGTCTGGCCGGCGTGGCTGGTGCACCTCAAGGGCGGCAGGCTGGTGACTCAGGCGGGCGTGGATCAGGCCGGACACAACTTGCTCAAGAGCCGCTACAAGAGCAGCGAACCAATGACGGCCATTTACGCGTTCTATGAGGATCTGCTGAATGCGAATGGCTATCCAGTGCACAACAGCAAGCTGGGGACCGGGCAGACGATTTCCGGAGTCATGCAGAACGCCGATGGACACGTGGAAGGGTTCAATTATCCGAACGGGCACCCTGGGCCGTATACGGAGATCCGCGTGGATTTTCACCGATTCTATCTGAATGAACCGATCACGGTGGATCTGAAGTTTACAACGTATGCATTCAAGGCGCCACCTCCGTTTGGGCAGTAGTCTCGCGCTCGCCCTGATGGTTTGGGGGCAGACGCCCTCGATACCGGCGTGGCTCGTGAGCTATCCCGGCGCGAGCGCGCGGACGCAGGCGACGCCGCGGCTGGTGGAATCCACGTACGAGACCGAGGCCCGTGCGAGCGACGTGATCGCGCATTACCGGAAGCTGTTCGAAGGGGCGGGACTGGAGTTTCATGCCAACTTCGATGGCGTGGGGACGTCGGTGCGCGGAGCGGCGGCGGAGGGCGATGTGTTGATCCTGATTCGCGCGCAGGGCAAGGGTACGGCGGTGCGGGTGGATGTCACGGCGAAGGCGGCGCCTCCGGCCGCGGCGCCGGCGCCCGCGTCGATTCCAGTTGCCCCGGCGGTCAGGACGCGGGCGGAGAGATCCGGGCGGGAGCACGTGCAGAACATGGAGAAGTACGATCAGCCAGTGCGTGCGCCGCAACGTTCGCAGGCTCCGGTGCTGGTGTGGCCGGCGTGGCTGGTGAACGTGGATGGCTCCCGGCTGGAGACCGAGAAGGGCGTGGACAAGGTCGGGTTGAAGACGCTGCATTGCCGGTACTTCAGCGAAGCGGAGCGGAACGCGATCCAGGAGTTCTATGCGGGGTTGCTGAATGGGCACGGCTTTCCGGTGCGGATGCAAAGCTCCGCGTCGTGGCCGGGGAACCTGAAGGGCTGGGTGGAAGCATCGGACCATGCGATTGGGGAAGGGCCGAGGATCGACATTCGAATTGAGGTGGGTCCGGTGGGGGAGAGGATGCAGGTCGACATTCGGATGACGGCGCGGCCGTAAACGCCAGCTCAAACAAAATCAAATTAGTGGACAGGCCAGGAGGCCTGTCCTACTGGGACCACTTGGCGGTGAAGATGTTGAATTCGTAGCGCTCTTTGGCATCCTTGTCGGTGCAAAAGACCAGGGTCTTGCCGTCGGGGGAGAATTCGGGGAAGCTGGTGAAGCCTCCGATATTGGTTACCTGCTCGAGGCCGGTGCCATCGACGTTGACCAGGTAGAGCTCGAATTTGCGGCTGTCGCATTCGGCTTTGTTGGACGCAAAGAGGATCTTCTTTCCGTCGGGTGTGAAGGTCGGGGCGAAACTGGCGCAGCCGAAACTGGTGATCTGGCGGGCGCCGGTGCCATCGGCGTTGGAGACCATCAGCTCCATTTTCATGGGAGCCGTCAGATTGTCGGCGAGCAGGCCCTTGTACGTTCTCATGTCGGCCTCGGTTTTGGGATAACCGGCGCGCCACACGAGCTGCTTGCCGTCGCGGGAGAACACGGCGCCGCCATCGTAGCCGGCTTTCTTGGTGATCTGCTTTTTGGCGCTGCCATCCGGTTTCATGGTCCACAGATCCAGATCGCCGCTGGCGAGGCTGGTGTAGACGATGTTGTTGGTCTTCCAGTTCACGGTGGCTTCGGCGTCGTAGCCGGGCGTATCGGTGAGGCGCTTCTCGATCTTGCCGGCGTCGGTGGCCTCGAAGATGTCATAGCCTGCGAAGACGCCCCAGACGTAGCCTTTACTGCGATCCGGAGGCGTGGGGCAGGCGTCACCGGCCATGTGGGTGGAGCCGTAGACGATGTGCTTGCCGTCGGCCAGGAAGTAGCCGCAGGTGGTGCGGCCCTTGCCGGTGGAGGCCAGGTGCTGATCGCTGCCATCGGCGTTCATGAGGAAGATCTGGTCGCAATCGTAGGGCGGGCGCGTGGTCTGGAAGATCAGGCGCTTGCCGTCGGGCGACCAATAGGCCTCGGCGTTCTGGCCGCCGTGAGTCAATTGCTTGTAGTCGCTTAGGTGCTGGGATTGGGCCGCGGCGACCGCGACAACTGCCGCGAACATCCATACAGTCTTCTTCATATCCGGTGTTTCAGTATACTGTGGAGCGTGCGCCGTCTGTCACTCTTGCTGGTCTTCCCATTGCTAGCGGCCGCGCCGCCGGCGTTTATCGAGCATACGATCGCGAGCGATCTAAAGGGCGGTTACCAGGTGGTGGTTGCCGACCTCAACCACGATGGGCGGCCCGACCTGATCGCGCTGGCCAGCGGGCTTCACGAACTGGTCTGGTTCGAAAATCCGGGCTGGCAGCGGCACGTGCTGGCGGTGAACCAGAACCGGATGATCAACTGCGCCGTGATCGGCGACGAGATCGTGCTGGCCAGCGAGTTCGCCAACCAGGCGAAGGACAGCATCGGGATTGTCAGCGTACTGCGGCCCAACGGCGACCCGCGCGAGCCGTGGACGGCCACCGAGATCGATCGCCTCACCACCAGCCACCGGCTACGTGTGGCCGATATTTTCGGGAATGGCAAGCCGGTGGTGGTCAATGCCGCGCTGACCGGAGCCGCCGCCACCGCGCCCGATTATCGCGACCAGGCGCCGCTGGTTTATTACGTTCCCGGCGAATGGAAGCGGCGCGTGATCAGCACCGAAAATTCCGGCGTGGTGCACGGTATCTTCGTCACGGATTGGGACGGCAACGGGCGCGAAGACATTCTCACCGCGAGCTTCAACGGGATCCACCTCTTCCGCTACGGAAAGGACGCCCGGTGGACGCGCACCGAGATCGCTAAGGGCGACCCCGCCGCCTGGCCGAAATCGGGGTCGAGCGATATTGCGATCGGGCACCTGGGCAAGGCGCGGTTTCTGGCCGCCATCGAGCCCTGGCACGGGAATCAGGTCGCGGTGTACAGCGAGCGCGGTGGGAAGTGGGAACGCGAGGTGATCGACACCACACTGAGCGACGGGCACACGATTCAGGTGGCCGATTTGAATGGCGACGGCAACGCGGAGATCGTCGCGGGCTTCCGCGGCGCGCCGCATAGCGTCTATGTTTACACTTACGACCGCGCGGCCAAACGCTGGAACCGCTCCGACCTGGATAACGGCACAATGGGCGCCGCCGCCTGCGCTATCGCGGACCTGAACAAAGACGGGCGGCCCGACATCGCCTGCATCGATTCCACGCGCCTCAAGTGGTACGAAGGGCGCTAGGCGCTCGTGCTAATCTGAGGTTCTACCGATGCGAAACGTAGTAATCATTGGCTCCGGCTGCGCGGGCAACACTGCCGCCATATACTCGGCGCGCGCCAACCTGAAGCCTCTCGTGATTGCCGGCCATGAAGCCGGCGGCCAGCTTTCGCTGACCACGCTGGTGGAGAATTTCCCCGGCTTTCCCGAGGGGATCAACGGTCCCGACCTGGTGGAGAACATGAAGGTGCAGGCGCAGAACTTCGGCGCCGAATTCATGCACGGCTCGGTGCTCGATACGGATTTTTCGCAGCGTCCGTTCCGCCTGAATGTGGAAGGCGAGTGGATGGAGACGCGCACGGTGATTATCGCGAGCGGGGCGAGCGCGCGATGGCTCGGCCTGGAGAGCGAACACAAGCTGATCGGGCACGGCGTCAGCAGTTGCGCCACCTGCGACGGCTTCTTTTACCGCGGACGCAAGATCATGGTGGTGGGCGGCGGCGATTCGGCCATGGAAGAGGCCAATTTCCTGTCGCGATTCGGCAGCGAAGTTACGCTGGTGCATCGCCGCGAGGAGTTCCGGGCGTCCAAGATCATGCTGGATCGTGCGCAGCACAATCCCAAGATCAAGTTCCTGCTCAATACCGAGGTCGAAGAGGTCCACGACGTGTCGAAGAAGCTGGTCACGCACGTACGGCTACGCAACAACAAGACCGGCGAAGTTTGGGAGCAGGAAGTGGATGGCTTCTTTCTAGCCATCGGCCACATTCCGAATACCAAGGTTTTCAAGGGTCAGATCGAAACCGACCCGGATGGCTACATCCTCTCCAAGGGGGGCGCCCGCACTAACATCGCCGGGGTGTTTCATGCGGGCGATGTGCAGGACCGGACCTACCGCCAGGCGATTACGGCGGCCGGGGCGGGATGCATGGCGGCCATCGAAGTAGAACGCTTTCTGGAAGCGGAAGGACACTAACATGATCGAGCGTATTTCGCCCCCTGGGGCGCCGGCCCCACGCGGCCCTTACTCCCCGGCTGTCCGCGCCGGAGATTTCATTTTTGTGTCGGGCCAGGTGGCACCGGTCACGGGCGAGGTTTCGAATGAAACCCGGCAGGTGCTGACGAACATTAAGTCGCTGCTGGAATCCTGCGGCGCGACCATGGCGGATGTGGTCAAGTGCGGAGTGTTTCTGGCGGAGGCCGGCGATTTCGCCGCCATGAACGCGGTATACGCCGAGTTCTTTGGCGACGCCAAACCGGCGCGCGCCACTGTGGTCACGGGTTTTGCGGTCCCGGGGATTCACGTGGAGATTGAAGCGATCGCGTATAAGCCCAGGTAAGCGGCGGCTTGCCCCAGGTGACCGGCTGTGTCACCATTCGTGGGGAGTTGCCGCATGGTGTCTCGCGTCCTGGCAAGCGTAATTCTGTGTTTGTCCGTACTGAAGGGACAAACTACTACTCCGCCCGACCCCGATAAGCTGGAGGCGCGGGTGGAGAGTAACCCGGACGATCTACTTACTCGTTCCCAGTTAGTCCGCGTTGTCTCCAATCCAGTCTCCGGCATAGCCCCGGCGCGGGCGAAAGAGCTCCGCCGCAGGCACATACTCTGGCTGATCGAGCACAAGCCCGGGGCTAGCGTACTTGGCGAGCCGATAGCGGTGATCGAGAAATCCGGCGGTCCGCTGGCGGATGCCGAGGCGTGGGCGGAGGCGGATCGTCTGTGGCGGGAGAAGCTTACCGCAGGGACGGTGCAGGAAGTCTTCGTCAACGCGTTGAATTTCTATCGCGTTTCGGACCTGGTGTTCGCGCGCAAGCTCGCAGAGGATGGATTCGCCGCGTATCCAGGCAACCAACGGCTGGCGGGTGCGAAGGGCGGCATGCTGGCGCTCACCCTGCTGGGCGTCAAGCAGGTAGACCGTTTCGGACGGGCCAGCTCATTCGACGAGGAGATCATTAAGTCAGAGGATGCCGCCCGCGCGCGCCGCGAGTTGGCCACCACGCAGAATCCGAGCGTTCTGGGCGGCGCCGCGGAGACGCTGGACCAGCAACAGTTCTCGCTGATCAGCCGGAATCGAACCGAGGAATATAACAAAGCTTCCAATCTGAGCGAGAGTCTCTTCCTGTTGGCGGCGGAGGTCGAGCCGGGCACTGCGCGCTGGAAATCCGGGCTGGCCAGCCATTATTGGACCGCGGCGTCGCACAAAGGCGCGCAGCCTGAGAAGATCGCGCTGCTGGAAAAATCCCTGCGCATCGCCGGTGATGGCCAGCCGCGCGGCTACGTGCTGGCGGATTTGGCGCAGGCGTACTTTGCGAACGGCGATACAGCCAAGGCCGCGGAGACCGCCGCGCAACTGCTCGCGCTGCCCAGGTCCGATCCGAATTACGGCAGCGCGATCCACACCGGCAATATCGTGCTGGGCCGCGTCGCCTTGAAGAAGGGCGATGTGGAGCAGGCCAACCGGCGCCTGCTGGCTGCCGCCAACACGCCTGGCTCGCCGACGCTGAATTCCTTCGGGCCCAACTGGAACCTGGCGCAGGAACTGCTTGCGAAGGGCGAGCGAGAGACGGTCCTCGCCTACATCGACCTCTGCCGGAAATTCTGGAAGATGGAGAACGGACGTCTGGATAGTTGGGCGGCGGCGATACGCGATGGCGGTTCGCCCAACTTCTTCGGGGCGCTGCAGGTCCCAACTCCGCAGTTGACCGGACGGGCAGCGCCGCCATTCCGGCTGCGCAAGTTGAAGGGCGGAGAAGTTTCGCTCGCCGATTTGAAGGGCAAGGTGGTGCTGCTGGATTTCTGGGCGACGTGGTGCCAGCCGTGCCGCCAGGAGATGCCGACGTTCGAGGCGCTGCACCGGGAGTTGGCGACGAAGGACGTGGTGATTCTCGCGGTGGATGTCGACGAGCCGGACGATTTGGTGAGCGAGTATATCGACAAAGAGAAGTTCAGCTTCCCGGTGCTGCTTTCTCAGGGGAGCGACATTGCCGCCAACTACGGGGTGCAGGCCTATCCCACGCTGGTGGCGATCGATAAAGCCGGGGTGGTCGCGGATTACGTGCTCGGCGGGCGCAGCGAAGCGAATTTGCGGCAGGTGATCGAGAGGGCTCGCGCGGGCGCTCCACCGTCTTCGCCCAACACGGTTTTTCGGCCTGCGGGTGTAATGCCTCCAGCGACGGCCGAGGATTTTTTCCGGGAGGGAGTGCGCTTGCATGCGGGCAAGGATTTGCCGGGCGCGATCAAGGCGCTAGATAGCGCGATCCAGTTGAATTCGCGGATGGACGTGGCGTGGGCTCTGCGCGGACAGTGCCACTTCAGTCTGCGCCAGGTGCCGCAGGCGATCGCCGACCTGACTCGAGCGATCGAGCTTTCGCCCTATCACGCCGCGGCCTTTCAGAGCCGGGGGCAGGCGTACCTCGATACCGGCAAGGTGGAAGAGGCGATCGCCGATTTCACGAAGGCGATCGAGTTGAATCCGGCAGACGCCGCGGCGCTGCAGAGCCGGGCGGGAATCTATCTCACGCGCAAACAGTATGCGGAGGCGATCGCCGATTGCGACGCCGCGATGCGCGCGATACCCGCAGCTTCCGCCTGGGCGGTAGCGCGCAAGAGCGAGGCGCGCAGTTTAATGGCGGGCGGGGCGGTTCGTTGCCTCTGCGCTCCCGGCGCCGAAGTTGGTGAGTCCCGCGGCGGGCGCGGTGTTTTCGATCTATCCGCGGGCGACGACGCTGGTGTGGTCGGAGATTCCGGGCGCGGTGTCCTACGTTGTCGAGTGGGACTACAAGGGCAGCGATGCATGGGCCTCGGAACAGCGCGGCACGTCGGGTGTGATGATCCGCAGTGCGATAACTACGGCGGCTTTTGACTTTATCGGGGCGCAACCTGGGCGCTGGAGAGTTTGGGGCGTGGACGCGAATGGGATGGAGGGCACGAAGAGCGAGTGGCGGGAATTCCGGTATACGAAGTAGGGCGCAAAGGCAGTAAGCGGACAGGCCGGGAGGCCTGTCCCACGGCTTTTGACTTATCGGTGCGAAGTGCGCGTGGCGGGAAGTTCGGTATCGGGCAAGCGACGTTTGCCTCCGCGAGACGCCGGCTGAAAGCCGGCGGCAGCCAGGATTGGCTGCCCCACAGGCATGATTTGAGGCAGAATTCGAAACGGACGGTGTGGTTGACCGGGTCAGAAGAGTTTTAGGAATTCGATCAGGTCGCGCTTTTGTTGATCGGTGAGGGCGGGGTCGCCATCCAGACCGGTGCCGAAGTAGTGACCGCGATTCACGATGTAATCGGGGCAGGCGCTGAGTTCGAAGAGGTCGCCGGTGAATTTGGCGAAGTCAGACTCGGTCTTCAGCTCTTTCTTCATGCGGATCAACAGGGGCAAAGCTTTGGGCGAGAGCAAGTCGAGATTCGCCAGCAGGCTGACCGGCGTGCCGGCGGGGATGGGGCCGATCTCGAGGTCCCGCGGTGTTTTGAAGCCGGGGAAGAAGCCCGCCTGGTCTAACAGCGACGCGAATTCGCGGGGCACCGCACTAGCCGGCAATGGAATTCGGCTGACCGCAGTGGTGCGCTCGATTTTTCCGAGAATTTTGTCGCCCAGCTTTTCATCCTTCTCGCGCTTTTCCGGCCACAGGAGCTGTTCCATTCCACTTTGGAAGGTTGCCCGCCGCGCGTCGGGAGAGGGGCTGGGCTCGAAGCTGCCCAGCGAGTTGTTATTCAGATAGGGCGCGCTGAACCAGAGGCCGAGCAGCGAAGGGGGGCGCAGGTAGCCGCGTCCGCCATCGGGCAACTTCATCTCATGCTTCGCACCGGTCTCCGGGTCGTAATAAGTGATGCTGCCGGCTGAGGGCAGGTTCTTATACGTCTGCGAAGTGAAAGTGTCCCACAAGTTACCGGCTACGCCGTTACTCGCGAGCGCGATACAGGCGTTGGTCCCGACGAGGGGCAAGGGAACGCGCAGGTCGGTCGAGAGAAAGTTCTTATCCAGGAAATCGTCGGCCATCACCAGCTTTTGCATCTGGGTGCGGAACTCCTGGCTCCGCGTCCAGTTCCAATAGCGATTCCAACAATCGAGGTAGTTGCCCGAGCAGTTTCCCAGGTCGGCATCGGCCGGAGGCGCGGGGAGTTTGCTGGAGTGGCAACTGGCGCAGCGGTCGGCGAAGACAAGTTTGCCGCGCGCGGACGCGGTGCGATCGACGGGCGGCCCAGACGGTGCCGGCGGCGCCTCGACGCGCATGAGAAAGCGAACCACGTTTGCGGTCAAGGCCTCGGTCTGATTCCAGTATGCGGACTTCCCCCTGGCCACACCCAGGCTGAAAGGGAGTTGCGGTTTGCCGCCAAGCAGAGGATTGAAGTGAAATAGCCATTCCTCGCTGAACATTCCAAGCTCGGCGAAGGCGCGATTCACGCCGGCCAGAATGCCCGACGAATCCATGGCGGCGCTGCCGAGGCGCGGCGTCCACACGGTCGCCGGTTCTTCGAAGAACGCGGCCAGCGGACCGCCGGCGACGTAGGTGCTCATCTGCCGGTTCTGCAGGGAGGCACCGGCCAGCGTCTCCTTGCCGGAGTTTCGCGCCAGTTGCATGCGCGCGGCGACGTGGAAGATGGCGCCGATGGCGGCAGGATTGTTGATGTGATCGGTGGCCACGAGCGACATGTCAACCGAGCCGGGCCGCGCGGCATGCAGCAATTGATAGACGAAACTGAGAGGGATCGTGCTGCCACATGGCCACGCGATCGAGGCGCAGGTATTGCGAGCCGACGGTGGAGCTGAGGTTTTGCCATTGCGGATCGTTGACGTCCAAGGGGAGGCGCGCCGGATCCAGGCCAGCGTGACAGAAGGCGCAGGTGACGCCCACGCGATACGGGCGCACCAGGTCTTTGGAGAGGTAGTACGAGGGGTCCGTGTAGTAGCGCACGGGATTCCATTTGAGGACAGCCTCATCATGGAAATCGGGATTGGGGAAGAGACGCAGGCCGAGGACTCCGCTGGGTGCGCCGTAAAGGCTGCCGAGCGGGTTCAGGCGTCCGCGCATGCCAATCGCCACACCGGGATATTTCTCTTCATTGGCGAAGGGGTCCGGAACGCAATCGAGCTTGCGCTGATCGAGCCAGAGGCCGTAGCGGCGTGGATCGCCCGCTACGGCCTGTTCATAGCAGGGCTCGTTGACCACTCCGAGAGTGGCGAGCCGGTTATCGTGGCGGAAGTCGTAAATCTGCTTCAAGCGCTCGCGCTGAGCGCTATCGAGCTGCGTGTCCTTGTCGGGATCATAGGAGGAGACGATCTTGAGCAGGTCGAAGCTGCCTCCGGATTGGTGTGCCAGCCAATCCCAAAAAAGATCGTTCCCGGCGCTCCAGACCATCCAGGTGTTGCGGCCCTGATTTTCTTCCAGCGCCAGGTTGGCGCCGCCATCCATGCCGTGATAGTAATCCTCGTCAGGAGCGACGAAACGAGTGCGTGGCGCGCGACTCGCCTCGTCAGCCATGCGGCCGGGGCCGGGGCGCTTTTTCCAGCGACGATATTCAGTTCCGGCGAGGGCGAGCACCGCCAACACTCCGACCACCGCCAGGCCGCGGATGATCCAAACGCGACTAAACTTCATGCTGAATTGCCCGAACGAAAGCGGTCTGATCGTCGATTGCCAGGGCCAGGCTGGATACGCGGCGGGTCATGCCATAGATGCCGAAGGCTGTGACGGGCTGTGCCAGCCTGAGGACGACGTTTGGCTGGCTGGCCGGCGGCAGCTTCATGGCGTAGGTCGTGTCGCCGGATTCGACCGAGGCGATGTCGGCGAGCGGGATGCGCAAGGTCCAGAGTATGCCGCTGCGCGCGATCAACTCGCCATCTTTCACGAGCACGGGACGGAGGACGAAGGATCGCGCCATGGCGACCAGCCAGACCATGCCATAGATACTGAGCGCGCTCAACGCCCAGGCGGCCGCGACGCTCCAGCGCATGACCACGAGGTGGACGAGGACGGTTTCGATCAGGCTGACGCCGGCGAGCACGGTGAAGAGATCGGCGACGCCACTCTGCTGGTGGATGGAAAAGGCGCGTGAGCTCTCGGGCGCGTCGGGCCGCTGCCTCCAAGAGGCGAAGGCGTAATAGAAGATGGCGATTTCGCCGGCGAGGATGGCGGCCACTTGCTTGGAAGGGACAATTTCGCGTGCGGCAGTGGCGATGCGGGACAGGGTGTCGGTATCGGCTTCGGCGGCGCGGAATCCGCGGCGCAGCCGGAAGGCGATCAGGGCGACCACGGCGAATTCCGCGGATGCCGCCACGGCGGGCCGCGCCCAGGCGATCAGTGGAGTGATCGGGGGCGCCAGGTAGGTGGCACGTAGCAGGCCGAGGAGGAAGATGGGGAGCAGAGAGATGAGCGGCTGCAAGCCGCCGCGAATGACGAGGAAGAAATATAAGGCCGGAACGGTGACGGCGACATCGAGTGCCGCGCCGATTCCCACCACGGGGCGCGGGGCGACGCGTACCATGAGGAATGCGACGAGATTGATGGCGACCGCTGAGGCAGCGAACGCCCTCCAACGAAGAGCCGAAGACATCGTAAGAATTATCGTACGCTAAGTGGCCTCGGAGGTGCAGTTTCGCACTCTAAATGAGGCGCAGGCGGGCGAGCAGCGCTGAATCGACCTTGGCTTTGATGGTGCGACGGTCGAGGGCGAGCCGGCGGGCGGTCTCTTCGTAGCTTCCGGTGCGGCTATAGACGAGCGTGATGTAGCTGGAGAGTAGTCGGTCGGCGGTGAGGGTGCCGGCGCGGGCGTGGGCGGCGAGTTCCTCGGCGGGATCGTCCGACGCTGCGCGGGCGGGGCGATAGTTGCCGCGGATCAGCAGGTTCTTCACGCACTGCTCGAGCTCGCGGTAGTTGCCGTAAGAATTATCGTACGCCAAGTGGCCTGGGAGGTGCAGTTTCGCACTCTAAATGAGGCGGAGGCGGGCGAGCAGCGCTGAATCGACCTTGGCTTTGATGGTGCGACGGTCGAGGGCGAGCCGGCGGGCGGTCTCTTCGTAGCTTCCGGTGCGGCTATAGACGAGCGTGATGTAGCTGGAGAGAAGCTGGTCGGCGGTGAGGGTGCCGGCGCGGGCGTGGGCGGCGAGTTCCTCGGCGGGATCGTCCGACGCTGCGCGGGCGGGGCGATAGTTGCCGCGGATCAGCAGGTTCTTCACGCACTGCTCGAGCTCGCGGTAGTTGCCGGGCCAGGGGTAGTCGGGGCCGAGATTGGATTCGATCCAGGGCATGACCTCTTCGGCGAGGGCATCGCCATCGGCGCCGGCGACGCGGCGCGACATGTAGACCACCAATTCGCGAAGGACTCCCGGCGAGGCGGCGAGCTGCTCGGCCATGGAGGCGGTCGCGATCTGGTCGGAGCAGAGGCGGTAGTAGAGGTCCTCGCGAAATTGGCCCTTGCGCATGGCATCCGGCAGGTCGCGGTTGGTGGCGGCGATAAGCTTGCCGCGAAACTGGCGCGCGGCGGTATCGCCGACGGGGTGGAAGGTGCGGGTCTCGATGACGCGCAGCAGCTTGACCTGAATCGCGGGATCCATGTCGCCGAGTTCGTCAAGGAAGACGGAGCCGAGCTCGGGGCAGGTTTCGAGCCAGCCGCGCCGGTCGGCGACCGCGCCGGTGAAGGCGCCGCGGCGGTGGCCGAAGAGTTCGGATTCCACCAAGGTCGGGGAGAGGGCGGAGATGTTGATGGGGAAGAAGACCTGGTCGGAATCGTCGGCGAAGGCCAGGCGGCGATCGTCGAAGGGAACGTAGCGCGATTCGGCGATGGCGCGTGCGGCGAGTTCCTTGCCGGTGCCGGAAGGTCCGGTGATGAGCGTGGCGAACTCGCCCATGCGGGCGTAGAGGGTGCGCCGGTAGCGCCGCATGTCGTGCGTGAAGATGGATTGCCAAATGGCGCCGCGTAGCCGGGCTGCGGGGAGCGAACTGCCGATGATGTCGCGGAAGGTGATGTCAAAGGCGCGCTGGATCTGGCGGAAGCAGGCGAAGGTATGGCGCGGGTCGTGCTCGGAGGGAAAGCGCACACCTTCGATGAGGAAGAAGTGGCGCCAATCGGCGAGGAATTCGTTGTAGAAACGCCAGCGCGAGGGATTGCTTTGTTCGGCGCCGAAGCCGGCCGCGTAGAACCTGGGGTAGCAGCGCTGATAGATCAGTTGAAGGGCGGCGTCTTCATAGAGCTGGAGGTCGTGCTCGCGGGTGGAGGCGCCGTCGACGAGGCGGGTGCGCAGGTGTTCGACCAGCGGCTCGATTTTGGCCATGGCGCGCCAGACGTTGGCGCGCGGCTCGGGATGCTCGGCGCGGTAGCTCCAGACGGGCTCGCCTTCGAGGAAGTCACCGCCGAGAACGTCGCGTTCGCAGGCGATGCGCTCGGGCAGGAAGGGATTGGCATACCCGAGGCGGGATGCCCCCTGCAGCAGCGTATCCTGGGCTAAGGTCAAGAGCGCCATCAGTACATCCAATGTACAGGATATGTGCATCAAATGTATGCTGGTTCGGTTGGGGAAACACCGCAAGGTAACGTAAACTGCTCACAATATGTATGTTAGGTTTGGGCAGGCGGGGTGCAAATAGACCGGCATGGCACACAACGGATTCGGAAACGTCCTAAAGAACGGCGGCTTCCAGGCATTCTTGTGGACGCAGTTTCTGGGCGCGTTCAACGATAGCGTGTATCAGACCATCGTCGCGTTGCACGTGGGGAAAGCGAACCTGGCGTACGTGCCGTTGGTGCCGGCGGTATTCACGCTGCCCGCGCTGCTGTTCAGCGGGTACGCGGGCCACCTCGCGGACCTTGTTAGCAAGCGCAGCGTACTGATCGGCGTGAAGATTTTCGAGATCGCGATCATGCTGTTCGGCCTGGCGACGTTGCTGCGCGGATGGACGGAAGGCATGCTGGCGGTGGTCTTCCTGATGGGGTTGCACGCGACGATTTTCAGCCCGGCGAAGTACGGGATTGTGCCGGAGATGATATCGCGATCGCGACCTTTCGCGCGGCAACGCGCTGCTCGAAATGAGCACCTTCGTAGCGATCGTGGTGGGAATCGCGGGCGGGGGCGTGCTGTTCGCGATCTGGAAAGCCGAGCCGTGGCGGATGGGGGTGGTGGCGCTGGCGGTATCGGTGATCGGGCTGGCGACGAGTTTCGGGATCACGCGCGTGCCGGCGTCGGGGGCGAGGCAGATTTTCCAATGGAATCCCTTCGGCGAGATCGCGGGCAGCACGCGTCAATTGTTGACGGATAAGCCGCTGTGGCTGGCGGTGCTGGGCGTCAGCTACTTCTGGTTTGCGGGGGTGCTGCTGAAGACGAATCTGCAGTACTTCGGAACCGAAGTGTTGAAGGTCAGCGACAACGGCGTTTCGCTGCTGTGGGCCTTCCTGGCGATCGGGATCGGCGCAGGCAATATGATGGCCGGGCGGCTTTCCGGCGACAAGGTGGAACTCGGCCTGGTGCCGCTGGGCTCCATCTTCATGGGTGTATTCGCGCTGGCGCTGGTGGCGGCGCGGCACTCGCTGGCGCTCTCCACGGCGGCGGTGGTGCTGCTGGCGATGGCGAGCGGACTGTTTGTGGTCCCGCTGTACGCGTTCATCCAGCAGAAGAGCGATAGCCACGAAAAGGGCCGCGTGGTGGCGACCAACAATTTCTTCCAGACAATCGGCATGCTGCTGGCGAGCGGGCTGATGTGGCTGTGCTACACACAACTTCACTTGAGCGCCACGGTGATCATGCTGGGGTTCGGGATCTCGCTACTGGCGGTGACGGTCTACATCGTGACGATCGTGCCGGATTACCTGGTGCGGTTCGTGCTCTGGCTGCTGACCCACAGCGTGTTTCGTATTAAGATCAACGGCGCCGAGAATGTGCCGTTCCGCGGACCGGCGCTGCTGGTGGCGAACCACATTTCGCACGTCGACGGGTTCCTGATCGGCGCCTGCGTGCAGCGCTTCATCCGCTTCATGGTCTGGAAGCCCTACTACGAATTGAAGGCCTTCCAGTGGTTCTTCAAACTATCCAAGGCGATTCCGGTGGGGACGGGCGGGCCGCGCGACATGGTGGAATCGATCCGCGCGGCGCGCAAAGAGATCGCGGACGGACACGTGGTATGCATCTTCGCGGAGGGCGCGATCAGCCGGACGGGCAACATGCTGCCGTTCAAACGCGGGATGGAAAAGATCGTGGAAGGCACGGATGTGCCGATCATCCCGGTGCACCTGGACCGGTTGTGGGGCAGCATTTTCAGCTTCAAGGGCGGCAAGTTTTTCTGGAAATGGCCGAGCCAGATTCCGTATCGCGTGACGGTGAGTTTCGGCGCGGCCCTGCCGGCCAACACGAGCGCGCAGGCTGTCCGGCAGGCGATCCAGGAGCTTTCGGCGGATGCGACGGCGCATCGCAAACGGCCGGGGGACCTGCTGGACCGGCGGATGATTCACGTGGCGCGGCGCAACTGGAAACAGTTCGCGATGGCCGATAGTACCGGACGCACGCTGACCTACGGCGAGATGCTGACGGGCGCCGTGCTGATGAGCCGTGCGGTACCGAATGACGAAATGGTGGGAGTGCTGCTGCCTTCTACGGTGGGGGGCGCGCTGGTGAATCTTGGGTTGACGCTGCGCGGCGTGGTTCCGGTGAACCTGAATTTCACGGCAGGCCGCGAAGCGATGAAGGCGGCAGTGGAACAGTGCGGAATCCGCACCGTGATCACGTCGAAAATGTTCCTGGCGAAGCTGCCGGCGGGGCAGGCGGACGGGCTCGGCGCATTCCTGTACATGGAAGACATCTTCAAGCGGGCGAGCGGAATGGATAAAGCGCGCGCCTATCTCACGGCTCGTCTGGCGCCGGTCGCGATGCTCTCGCGCGGCGGGAGGACACCCGATTCGCCGGCGGGGATCATCTTCTCGAGCGGGTCCACCGGGGTCCCGAAGGGCGTGGTGCTCTCGCATTACAACCTGATCTCGAACATCGATGCGATCGCGCAATTATTTTGGATCGGCCAGAGCGACCGGCTTGCGGGCGTGCTGCCGTTCTTCCACTCGTTCGGCTTTACGATCACGCTTTGGTTCCCGCTGCTCAGCGGCTGCGGCGTGGTCTATCATCCGAATCCGACGGAAGCGAAGGCAGTGGGAGACCTGGTGCAAAAGCACCATGCGACGCTGCTGCTTTCCACGCCAACCTTCTGCTCCACCTACACGCGCAAGTGCACGGCGGAGCAGTTCGCGAGTCTGCGCTACGTGTTGGTAGGCGCGGAGAAATTGCGGCAGCCGGTGGCCGATGCCTTCCGCGAGAAGTTCGGCACGGAATTGCTGGAAGGGTATGGCTGTACCGAGATGTCGCCGGTGATTGCGGTCAATGCGCCGAACTTCGGCGCCGGCAAGGACAGCCAGACGGGCACCAAGGCCGGGACCGTGGGACACCCGCTGCCGGGAGTGGCGGCGCGTATCGTGGACCCGGTGACGTTCGAGCCACTGCCGCCGAACACGGAAGGGCTGCTGCTGGTAAAAGGAAGCAATCGCATGCTCGGATATTTGGGGCAGTCGGAGCGGACGGCGGAGGTCTTCCGCGAAGGTTGGTATATCACGGGCGACATCGCGCTGCTGGATGATGAAGGCTTTATTCGGATTACGGACCGGCTCTCGCGCTTCAGCAAGATCGGCGGCGAGATGGTGCCGCACATCCGCGTGGAAGACGCGCTGCTGGGCGTCCTCGGCGACGCTCCGTGCGTGGTGACCGGAATCCCGGACGAACAACGCGGGGAGCGCCTGATGGTGCTCTACGCGCACGCCACGGTGACGCCGGCGGAGTTGTGGGACCAACTGGCGGCGTCCGAGATGCCGCGCCTGTGGGTTCCGAAGCGGGAGAATATCTATCGGGTGGAAGAGCTGCCGCAACTCGGCACAGGCAAGCTCGATCTGCGCAGGGTGAAGGCGCTGGCGCAGGAGTTGTCGGAGAAGGCGTAAGCAGTTTGGGCCACAAGTGCTCGTCTCTTGAAGGACGGCGATCAATGGAAATCTTTCTGGTTATCAGTTTCATGGCCGTGATGTTAATCGGCTGGACGTTTATCCGCGAGCGGTTTGCGGCGGTGGAAGAGCGGCTGGCGGTGTTGGAGCGCGCCTCCTGGGCCGCTGCGGAGCGGCCACAAGCGGCGCCTCCGGCTCGACCCGAGGCGCCGCCTCCTCCGATGGTGCGTCCGGAACCGGTGCGCCCGGAGCCAGTACAGCTGGTCGCACCGGAGGCATACCTCGTGCGGAAGCCTCCGGTAGAGAGGCCCGCGCCCGCGCCGCCGGTTGTGGCGCCGCCGCGCGTCGCGGAGGAAGTTCATGCCTCGCGAAGCAGCGAGGAGTGGGAAGCACTGATCGGCGGGAACTGGGCGAACAAGCTGGGCGTGTTCGTCACTGTGATCGCGCTGGCCCTGCTGCTGAAGTACGCCTACGCGCAACTGGGACCGGTGGGGCGCGTCGCGTTGAGCCTTGGCGTAAGCTTCGCGATGCTGGCGGCGGGCGTGATCTTCGAACGGCGGGAGCAATATCGCACGTTTTCGTACGGGCTGATCGGCGGCGGGTGGGCGGCGCTCTACACCACGGTGTACGCAATGCATGCGATGGAAGCGGCGAAGGTAGTGGAGAATCCGCTGCTGGCGACGGTGCTGCTGCTGTTCGTGGTGGCGGGCATGATCGCGCACTCGCTGAAGTACCGGTCGCGGACAGTCACGGGACTGGCCTACTTCATCGCATTCGCCACGCTGGCGATCTCCGAGGTCACCACGTTCAGCGTGATCGCGGTGATCCCGCTGGCGGCATCGCTGCTTTACGTGGCGTCTCGCAATGGGTGGGATCACTTCGCCACCTTCGGGTTGGTGGCGACCTATCTCACCTGCGCCTTGCATAAAGATACCGGGTCGCCGCTGTGGCAGACACAGGCGCTGTTCCTGGTCTACTGGCTGGTGTTCGAGGCCTTTGACCTGATGCGCGCGGATGACTGGCTGCTGCCGTTGAATGCGCTCGGCTTCCTGCTGCTATCGAGCGCGAAATGGGCGCACGCGGCGCCGCAGGATATCTGGCAACTGGCGGCGGGAGCGGCCGTGCTGTATCTGGGCAGCACGCTGGTGCGCGCGCGAGCGGGGCGGTGGAAGCCGGCGGTACTGCTGAACGCGGCGCTGGCCACCACGGCAATCGTGCTCAAGCTGCACGGCCAGTGGGTGCCGCTGGCGCTGTTGTTGGAGGCGGAGCTCTACTATCTCGCGGGGGTGCGATTCCGGTCGGTGTATCTGCGCACGATGGCGGGCGCGATCTTCGGACTGGAACTCGGCATTCTGTTGATCCAGGACACCGCACACCTGCCGGCCCGGTCCTGGGAGCCGGTGGCGGCGCTCAACGTGGCGGTGTTCTACCTGAACCGCGCGCTAGAGGTGTCCGAGGTCTGGTACGGCTATGCGGCGGCCGCGATGGCGGCGCTGGTCACCGGATTCGAAGCCAGCGACGCCTGGCGGGGGCGCGTGTGGAGCTTGATGGCGATGGCGCCGTTCGCCTTTGGATGGTGGCGGCGGCTGTTCGATTTCCGCATGCAGGGCTACCTGCTGGCGGCCGCCGGGGCGGTGGCGACGGCGATCTACACACCGTACCCGGCGCTCTCGCTGGCGATCTGCGCGGCGCTGGCTTACGGATTCGTCCTGGTGACGCTGTGGAGCGGCGAAGACCGGTTCGGCTCGGCGGAGCGCGATGGTTTGAGGGTCGCGGCGTCGCTGGTTGCGACCACCGGTGCGGCGGCGCTGATCTGGCGCATCGTGCCGGGAGAATATCTCGGGGTCGCGTGGATGGCGCTCGCGGTCGTGATGCTGGAGACGGGGCTGCGCGATCTGCCGCGTGAATTCCGCGTGCAGGCGTGCCTGGTGGGATTGCTCGGGGTGACGCGAGCGATCGCGTTCGACCTTTCCAGTCCGCTGGCGTTGACGTCTGCGATGCTGGCGTACTACTTCGCGTGGCGCGCACAGGATGAAGCGCGCGGGCGGGTGACGGATGCCGCGGTGTTTCCAGGGACGTTGTTCCTGATGGCGGGACTGCACGCGATTCTGCCGGGCGCCGCGGTCAGCGTGGCTTGGGCGGTTGCGGCCGCGCTGTTGGCGGAAATCCCGCGCAGGAGTTTACGTGCGCAATCGTGGATCGTCGGCGGGGTGGTGTTCGCGCGATGCCTGGCGACCGATCTGCCGGGTGCGCATGCGATCGCGGCGATTGCGCCGGTGATTGCCTGCTACTGGGCGGCGATGCTACGGCGGCCGCGCGACGGCGTGGACCGGCTCTATTTCTCGGTTCTCGGGACTACGCTGCTGGCGGCGCTGATCTATCACGAAGTATCGGGGAGCGTGCTCACGGTGGCGTGGGGAATCGAAGGCGTCGCGCTGTTGGCGGCGGGGTTCGCGCTGCCCGATCGCGTGCCGCGGCTCTCAGGGCTGGCGCTGCTACTGGGATGCATTGCGAAGCTCTTCCTATGGGATTTGCGGAATCTGGATACGCTGCCGCGAATATTCAGCTTCATCGTGCTGGGGCTGCTGCTGGTGGGGGTGAGCTGGGTGTACACGCGCTTCCGCGATCAGGTGCGGCGGTATTTGTAGATCGCTTCCCTGAAAATGACACCAGAACGAGCCGCGACCGTGAGGGTAATGCCACATAGTTTTCCCATAGCCGAACATCTGCGTAAATTGTAGGGCCGACGCCCTCGTCGGCCTTCGTCGTGTGCAGGGCCTTGATTCTGCGGGCGGAGAGCGGGACGTGGGCGTCCCGCGCAGACCAGGGGGTCTGCCCCACAAATTTTGCAGCATTCCCAATGCTGGGAAAACTATGTGGCATTAACCGTGAGGGGGCGTTACGGCAGGTGGTGTGCGGGTGGCGCTCCCTGACGGTCGCGGCTCGTTGACGGCTTTTCATCTCCGTTGAAAATGAGGGTTCGTGCAAGCTAGAGTCACGGCTGCAAGCGGACAGGCCGGGAGGCCTGTCCCACTGATGCTAAGATCTCTACTGCCGTGGAATTAACGGGTGGAGACAGACTCGGACCGTATGAAATTCTCTCGCCGCTAGGCGCCGGGGGGATGGGAGAGGTCTACCGCGCGCGGGACGCGCGGCTGGGGCGGGACGTGGCGCTGAAGGTGCTGCCGGCAGAGGTAGCGTCAGATCCCACGCGGCGGCAGCGGTTTGAAATTGAGGCGCGCGCGATTGCGGCGCTCAACCATCCGAATATCGTCGCGGTCTACGATGTGGGGAACGAGCGCGGCGTCCTGTACATCGTCACCGAGCTGGTGGAAGGCGAGACTCTGGTCGGGGCGAAGGCCGGGCTGCGGAAGACGATTGAGATTGCCGTGCAGATCGCAAGCGGCCTGGCGGCGGCGCATGAGGCCGGGATCGTGCATCGCGATCTGAAGCCGTCCAATATCGTGCTGGCGCGCGACGGGCGGGTCAAGCTCCTGGATTTCGGAGTGGCGAAGGTCAGCCCTGCGATCGCCGCCGGGGCGGCGCTCACCGAGACAATCACGGTGAACACGCAACCCGGCGCGGTGATGGGCACGGTCGGGTATATGTCGCCGGAGCAGGTATTGGGGCAGGCGGCAGACCATCGGGCCGACATTTTCAGCTTCGGAATTATTCTCAATGAGCTGTTGACCGGCAAGCGCGCGTTTCAGGGAGCCACGTCGGTAGACACGATGCAGGCGATTCTGCGCCAGGATCCGCCGGTGCTGCCGGAGACGGTGCCGGTTCCGGTGCGGCAGATTGTGCAGCACTGCCTGGAGAAGGAGCCGGGGAACCGGTTTCAATCGGCGCGCGACCTGGCGTTCGCGCTATCGGCGTACTCGCAAAGCAGTTCGCAGAGCGACCTCAGCGCCGTGCTGCCGGCGGGCAGCAGGGGGCGTCGATGGCGATGGAGCCTGCTGGCATTGCCGGTGGCGGCGGTGTTGGGGGCGTTGGCCGGCGGCTACTGGCTGCGTCCGGCGGCGCCGCCTTCCTATACGGGGATGCTGCTGGGCGGACCGGAAGTGACGATGGGTCCACGGCTTTCGCCGGACGGCCATACGCTGGCGTTTCAGGCGATGCTGGAGGGCTTGACGCAGGTCGCGGTAATGCGGCCGGAGACCGGGGACTGGACAGCGCTCACGCACCAGCGCGAGCGCGGGTTCGTGCTGGAGATGAGCTGGTCGGCGGATGGATCGCGTATTTACTACGACCGCGTGACGGACGTACCGCGCGGAATCTTCAGCGTGCCGGTTCTGGGAGGAGCGGAGCACCTGGTGCTGGAAGACGCGATGTGGCCGCAGGCGCTGCCCGATGGGAGCCTGCTGGTCACGCGGCTGAACGCCGATCGGC
Organism: uncultured Solibacteraceae bacterium; assembly: GCA_963791985.1. Lineage (GTDB taxonomy): Bacteria > Acidobacteriota > Terriglobia > Bryobacterales > Bryobacteraceae > Solibacter. Next base: position 26,435 of record CAWBUN010000002.1, read on the forward strand.
GGCAGCAGCTCTATCATTTCTGGCCGGAGAGCGGACGCCTGGAAGCAATCGCGCTGTTGACGCCGAATTTTTATGCGACGGTGCGGGCGTCGCCGGACGGCAAGCGGGCGTTCGCGCTGGGGCATCCGGCGGGTGGCGGGCAGGCGGCGCAGCATCTTTACGCGATCGACCTGGCGTCGGGGAGTGTGCGGCAACTCGCGACGGGGCTGCCCAACGATTCCGCGATGCAGGCGCTGGCGGTCACGCGCGATGGCAAGAGCCTGCTGCTTTCGCTGGTGGCCGGCAACATGGGAAAGGTCGCCAGGCTGGCGCTCGATGGCAGTGGCGCCGCGCACACGCTGCTTACCGTAAGCGGGCACCCGGAGTACATCGACAGCGGGCCGGATGACAGCGTGTATTTGGATGAGCACACCACGGCGATGAATTCGCTGCGCATTAAGCCGGCAAGCGGACGGGCACAGCGGGAGGCGACGATTCCGGTGGCGGAGCTGCCCGCGCCGTTTTACGCGGCGGTGCTCGGCGATGGACGCGAAGTGTTCGCGAAATACGCGGGCGGGCGCTCGCGATTGATGGTGTTCGAAGGGACGAAGGAGGCAGCGCCTCTGGTCAACACCACGGAAGAGACGGCGGGTCCCGTGGCGCCGGTAGGAGAGGGCGAGATCGCGTTCCTGGTTGGCCCCGAGCCGCGGCGGACGATTGCACTGGCGACGGTAGGGAACGGCCGGATCACGCGCCGGGTCGGGTTCGACCAGGGCACGATCAACTCGCTGGCGGCGACTCCGGACGGCAAGCTGCTGCTGTGCTCGGCGGGCGGCGCGGTGTGGCAGATTCCGCTGGCAGGCGGCGAGCCCAAGCGGCTGCGTGCCGGCAACGCGATCGCGCTGGATGCCGCCGGACAGAATCTTTTCGTCCAGGTGATCGAGTCTCCCAGGACGCGGCTGGTGCGAGTACCGCTGCACGGCGGCGTGGAGCAGGAGGTGCCGGTGCAGGAGCCATTTCATCTTTCGACGAACATGATCGGCCCGAACGCGGTGGGGAAGGACGGACGGCTGGTGGCGCCTATGCTGTCGCCGGACGCGTGGTCATCGCCTCCCTATTTGATCGACCTGGCGAGTGGGAAGGTGAAGCGGCTCCCGGTAGAGGGCTTCGATTTCGCGGACTACCGGTTCCTGGGCTGGGGTCGCGACGGCGAAATCGTGGCGGCCGCGTTCGAACTGCGGTCGGCCATGTGGAAGTTCACGTCGGAAAAGCGGTAGACGCTACTGCGAGCCCAACGCCGGGACGCCGCCGAGAGTGGTGGCGAGCCGGACGGCGCGGAGGATGGCCTGGGCGAGCGCCGCGGCGGCGGCGCTGCCGAGGGTGTTGATGTCGGCCTGCTGCGTGCCGAGGGAAAGGGCAAAGACGATATCGCCATCGGCCATGGTGTTGACCGGGTAGATGGCGCGGGCCATGCCGAGCGAGGCGAACTGCGCGAGCTTGGTGGTCTGGACTTTGGTGAGCTTCACGTTGGTGGCGACCACGCCGAGAGTGGTGTTCCGGGGCGCTGCGCCGATCACGGCGCCGTGCGCCATCTCCGCCTCGGTGTCGGCGAATTCGCGGCTATCGGCGCTCTTGCGGAGGCCGGCGACGATCTTGCCGGTGGCGGGGTCGCGCACGTCGCCGAGGGCGTTGACGGCGACCAGCGCGGAGACCAGCACTCCGCCGGGAAGGGTGACCGTGAACGACCCGATGCCACCCTTCATCGCGCGGGAAATGACCGAAGAGCTTGCCGACCGTGGCGCCGGTACCGGCGCCCACGCTGCCTTCGCGGACGGCGTCCGTGGTAGCTGCCGCGGCGGCGGCTTCGCCCATCGCGACGTTGGGGTGAACGTTGGATTTGCCGATGCCGAGATCGAACAGGATGGCGCCGGGGACGATGGGGATGTGCTGGCCGCCGAAGGCGTAGCCGACTTTGCGACTGGCCAGGTAGCGGCGCACGCCGGCGGCGGCTTCCAGGCCGAAGGCGCTGCCGCCGGCGAGCAGGATGCCGTGCACCTGGTCGGTCACGTGGCCGGGGCTGAGGGTGTCGATCTCCTGGGTGCCGCTGGCGCCGCCGCGGATATCGACGCCGCCCATGGCGCCCTGTTCGCAGAGAATCGCGGTGCAGCCGGTGATCGCGTCGAAATCGGAAACGTGCCCGACGCGAATTCCGGGAATATCTGTAAGTCCTTTCATGGGTGGCGTTTCAACTTGTATGGTAGCATCGGATAGCGGGGACAAAACCTACTTGCTGGATCTACTGAAAGAGCCAGTTCTAGCTGTTCAGGAATTTTTCGTACTGGCAGGGAAGGCGTTCCGAAGAACATCTTCCGCCGGCCTCACTACGGCGACGACATCATTCTCCAGATGGATACGATCGGTGTGGGCAGCTGCCGATCGTGGTCCTGACAGGATTCTTCAGCGGCGCGGTGATGGCGCTGCAGATGTCGCGCGCGCTGGCGCAATACGGACAGGTCGGGAAGACGGGCACGCTGGTTTCGGTCGACGCTGGTGCGCGAACTGGGGCCGGTGTTGACGGCGCTGATGGTGGCCGGCCGCAACGCCTCTGGAATCGCGAGCGAGTTGGGCTCGATGAAGGTTACCGAGCAGATCGACGCCATGCGCGCGTTGGGCACGGACCCGGTGCAGAAGCTGGTGACGCCGCGGTTGATCGCGACGGGTGTGATGCTGCCGCTGCTGACGATCATCGCGGATTTCGTCGGCATGTTCGGCGGCTTCGTGATTGCCAAGTTTTTTCTGAATCTTCGCCAGCCGGCAATACTGGACATCGGTGTGGCGCGCGCTGGAGTGGAACGACGTGACGCAGGGGTTGTTGAAGCCGCTGATCTTCGCGATTGTGATCTCCCTGATGGGTTGCTTTTACGGGCTTGCGCACCACGGGCGGCACGCAGGGCGTGGGCCGTTCGACCACGCAGGCGGTGGTGCTGGCCACCGTACTGGTGTTCGTGCTTGACCTGCTGATCACCAAAATCTTCGTCAGCCAGGGCGCATCCTAATGGCAGCGCCGCAAGCGAGCTCGGTACTTCGGTTCGAGAACGTCTCGGTCGCCTTCGACGGAGATGATGGCGCTGCGTGAGATCTCGTTTACGGCGCACGAAGGCGAATCGCGCGTGATTCTGGGAGCGGCCGGCAGCGGCAAGACGGTGCTGTTGAAGACGGCCATGGGACTGGTGAAGCCGGAATCCGGCAAGGTGTTGGTGTTCGACCAGGATATTTCGACCATGACCGAGCACGCGCTGTTCGAAATTCGGAGCAAGATCGGGATGCTGTTCCAGGAGAGCGCCCTCTTCGATTCGCTGAATATCGAGGAGAACGTGGCCTATCCGCTGCTCAACCAACCATCCATTAAGTGCCCGCCGGACCAGGTGTTGCCGCGCGTGAAAGAGGCGCTGGAATTCGTGGAGCTTTCCGGGACGCTGGAGAAATTCCCGAGCGAGCTATCGGGCGGCATGCGGCGGCGGGCGGCGATCGCGCGCGCCGTGGTGACGGAACCGCCGCTGCAGATGTACGATTCGCCCACGGCGGGGCTGGACCCGATCACGGCGCACACCATCATGGCGCTGCTGATTAAGGAGCGCGATGTAAGCCAGGCCACCACGCTAATGGTTACGCACCGGTATCAGGATGGGAACCTGATGGCGAATTTTCGCTACAATTCGGAACAAGGGGCACTGGAACCGGCGCGTAGCGGGAACAAGAACGTGGTCACCACTTTCATGGTGATGAAAGAGGGCCGGTTGATCTTTGAAGGCGACCAGGATCATCTCGAAGCACAGAAAGACCCCTATATCTGCAAGTTTGTGAAGCACCGGGTTTAGATCATGGCCGATCCGAAGAAAGTACGCTGGTCGCAGTTGAAGGTCGGAATCCTCGGACTTGCCGCGTTCCTGATTCTCGCCGTCCTGATCTTCCTGCTGACCAGCTCGCGCGGTTTCTTCCAGAAGACCGCGATTCTGTACACCTACATGGATGATGCCAGCGGCATGGCCGAGGGCACGCCGGTCCGTTTGAACGGCTTCACCATCGGCTCCCTGGATTCGATTCAGCTGACTACGTCGAACGATACAAAGAAGAGCGTCCAGTTCGTGATGAAGGTGCAGGAGAAGTACCTGCCGCAGATACCGGTGGATTCGGTGGCGGGAATCAGTGCCGCCAACCTGCTGGGCGATAAGTTCATCAACATCACCAAAGGGCGCGACCTGAGGACGGTGAAGAACGGCTACGAGATCAAGAGCCTGCAGTCGCAGGATATTCCGGAGCTGATGGCACAGAGCGCCAACCTGCTGCAATCCTTCCAGACGATTGTGAACCGGATCGATTCGCTGCTGGCCGGAGTGGAACAGGGCAAGGGCAATATCGGCAAACTGCTGAAGGACGAGGAACTGTACAACCGGCTGAACGGGATTGCGGCAGAGGGCCAGACGCTGCTGTCCGACGTGCGCAACGGCAAGGGCACGATCAGCAAACTGATCTACGACGACGCGCTTTACAACGAAATCCGCGCGCCGATCAAACGCGTGGACGCGATCCTCGCCGACCTGCAGGCGGGCAACGGGAGCGCCGGAAAGCTGCTGAAGGATCCCGCGCTGTACGACGAGGCGAAAGCGTCGCTGGCGGAGATTCGCGGCCTGCTGACGGACCTCAATGCGGGCAAGGGCACGGCGGGCAGACTGCTGAAGGACGACGCGCTGCATCAGCGGCTGGACCTGCTGGTGGCGAAGTTCAACAGCACCATCGACAAAATCAATTCCGGCCAGGGAACGCTGGGGCAGCTGGTGGTAAATCCGGAACTGTACGACTCCTTGACCGGCGCGACGCGCGAGTTCCAATCGCTGGCGAAGGACATGCGGGCGAATCCCAAGAAGTTCCTGACGATCCGGCTCGTGTTGTTCTAATGGCTCGAAAACAGCTCGTGGTTAACGCCGATGACTTCGGCTTCACGCCGGACGTCAACCAGGGAATCGTGGAAGCGCATCGCGGGAGGCATCCTGACGGCGACCACGATGATGGCCAACGGCACGGCGTTTGACGATGCGATGCGGCTATGGCGCGAGACGCCTACGCTGGACGTGGGATGTCACCTGGTGCTGATCGGCGGAGAATCGCTGGTGACCGGGAAGGCATTTCCGGCGACCGTGACACGGCTGCTGGTGGCGCTCGGGAAGCGGGAAATCCGGGTGTACGAAGAGCTGGAGGCACAGGTGCGGCGCATCGTGGATGCCGGTGTGCGGCCCAGCCACCTGGACACGCACAAGCACACCCACCTGGCGCCTCCGGTGCTGGACGCGGTGGCGCGGATCTCGGAGGAATTCGGAATCCGGTGGGTACGGCGGCCTTTCGATTTTCCGCTGCACGCGCCGGGGGTGCCGCGCATGAAGCGGCTGACCAGCGATGCGCTGGGCCTGATGCGGCGCCGCTTCCACCGCGTGCTGTCGCAGCACGGATGCCGTACCACGGACCACTTCGCGGGCTTCCAGATTACCGGCAGGTTCCGCGCCGCCGAACTGGTGGAGCTGATGGCAGCGCTCCCGGACGGAAGCACGGAGCTGATGGTGCATCCCGGGCGCTGCGGTCCCGCACTGCGCTCGGCGCCGACGCGACTGAAGGAAAGCCGCGAGGCGGAGCTGGAAGCGCTGGTGGCGCCGGAGGTGCGGGCGGCAATGGCGCGGCACGGAATCGAACTGGTGAATTACGCGGGGTTGGGTTAGGACGATACAATGAGGGCTCGGGCCCTTAGCTCAGCGGTTAGAGCCGCGGACTCATAATCCGTTGGTCGCTGGTTCAAATCCAGCAGGGCCCACCAAGTCTCACTCACCTCGTTAACGATCCTCAAATGCCTCGTCGTAGGCCTCTTCAATCGCTTTTGCTTCCGAATCCGTCAATTTCGCAAACTCGCGTTCGCGCGCTCGTTGAGACAGTTTCCCGCCATTCTGCCGGAGAAATCGGAAGAGCAAATCGATTGTCTGAGCCGGCATTTCGACGATCCTCTCGGTTGCGTAGCGGAAGCGGTCATAGCGCGCCAGGAAATCCGTCTCGCGCGGCAAATCCTGCTCGATCGTCCTGCGAACGCAGGCATAGAGAAATTCCGCGTGTGGCGTAGCGTCGAAGAAGCGGTAGAAATCAGCCGTCTCATTGCGCACCTTGACGTTGCCCTCAAGCGTCGGTTCCCATTCGATCGCGGGCAGTAGGCGCTTCGAATAGTCTTCCAGTACGGCGCGATATTCATTGAGCGAGTCGAGGATTGCCGCCGAAACGGGGAACGTCAGTCCCGCGGGGTTGAAGCCGCGAGCCGCTAAAACATGATGAATGAGGTAGCGGTGAATACGGCCGTTTCCATCCACGAACGGGTGGATGTAAACGAATCCGAAGGCCAGCACTGCGGCGGCGATCACCGCATCCAGGCGGAGCCCCGGCCCGCGATCAAAGGCGACCAGACCCTCAATCAGTGCGGGCAGATCTTCGGGCCGCGCGCTGATGTGGTCCGGGAGCGGCGCGCGTGAATCGCGATCATGCTCGCCCACGAACCCGCCCTCCTCGCGCAGCCCCAACTTCACGAAACGCGCATCTCCGATCACCATCGCTTGCAGGCGCAGCAGTTCATCCAGCGTAATCGGGTGGCGGCCTGCTTCGCCAATGGCGCGTCCCCAGCGTTGAATGCGGTCGTGTGGAGGACGTTCGCCTTCAATCGCATAGCTTGCCTTTGAGTCTTTGAGAAGCAGAAACGCCGCTGTCCGGGCGAGTAGATCGCGCGGCACCGCGGCCACAGCGGCTTGAGCGCGGCGCGCCAGTTCCATCCCAGCGAAATCTTGCAGGGTCGGCGTTCGGAAAACGAGAGGGCAGAAAGCAGGGGTTCCTGGCAGGTTGTTTCGGACCCGCTGCCTGGGTGTGAGTTCTCCCTCGGTAGCCCATTGTTGTTCCGGGTCAACCACGGGAACATATGCGCCGAGGGTAGCGTCCGGCAGATCGAGGTTTTCACCGGTCAACCATTCATAGAGAAACCAAAGACGCCGGGCGTAGGAGCCTGTCGGCTTCTCGCGGGCGAGCGATTCGATCACGTGGGGGCCGATCACCTGGAACAGCCGCTTCAAAACCGCGAGGTCAAGCCCCTCGTATTTCAGCGCGAACGTGAGGTGCCCTTCGAGTGTGGGGGGAGGGGCGTGACGAGGGGTGAGAATTCGCCACCCTTTCTCATTGCGAACCCGGTGGTGTTCACTCGTGGCTGAGAGCGTCCTCGGGAGCGGTACCTTTAACCCGTAAGCATCGATCAGCGCCGCATATCCGGCTGGGGTGGCGCGCTCAGGAAGGACCCGTTCCTGAAATACCGTAACTGGTCCTGAAAAACGAGTTTTATACTTTTCATCCATGAAACTTAAGTTTGTTGCTACAAGCACATCATCAAAGTAGCATGAAAAACCGTTCTACGCCATGAATAACGATTATGCAAATGACGATTCTCGAAAAACGATACCGGTGAGTTTACTGTGCGCCGCCGCCCAGGTACGAAACACGATTAAACGACTTGTCGTCAGGGATATGGTAGTTTGGCCTCAACGAAACGGAGGCCAATTTGGCGATTGAACGAGTGGTGATTCGAGGTAGCGAACGCAGTCCCCTGCCCAACTCGGAACCGGTCGGGGTACCCGATCCCACGGAGCGGGTGGAAGTGACGGTGATCCTGCGACGCAAGGCGGAGCCCCCTTCCCATGTCGAGGAGCCGATCGGCCGCGCGGAGTTTGGGCGACTCTATGGCGCTCGCCCGGAGGACATCCCGCCGGTGGAGAAGTTCGCCGGCGAGAACGATCTCACGGTGGTGGAAGTCGATCTGGGGCGTCGCAGTGTGGTGCTCTCCGGCACCATTGCCAACATGAACGAGGCCTTCGGGACCCAGCTCCGGCTCTACCGCAGCCCGGACGGAATTTTTCGTGGGCGGACGGGCACGCTGCTGGTGCCCGCAAACCTAGGCAGCATCGTGGTCGGCGTCTTCGGGCTCGACGAGCGCCCTCAGGCGGCTACCCGCTTTCGAAGACTGCTGACCGTGGGCCCTCGAGCGGCGGGGGACACTTCCTACACGCCCGAGGCAGTCGCCAAGCTGTACGATTTTCCCGCGGGCAACGGCGCCGGCCAGACGGTGGCCATCATCGAGCTAGGCGGCGGATATCGCACCGCCGACTTGAACACGTATTTCCAGAAGCTCGGGATCGCGACGCCGGGCGTGACCGCGGTCGGCGTCGATGGAGCGCTGAACCAGCCGGCGGGCGATCCGAATAGCGCCGATGGCGAGGTGCTGCTCGATATCGAAGTGGTCGGCGCGATTGCTCCGGGTGCGCACATTGTGGTCTACTTCGGGCCTAATACCGACCAGGGCTTCCTCGACGCAATCACGACGGCTGTCCACGATGCGGTTCACAAACCGTCGGTGGTCTCTATCAGTTGGGGCGGCCCGGAATCCAGTTGGACGGCTCAAGCCCTGACGCAGTTCGACCAGGCCTTCCAGGACGCGGCGGCGATGGGCGTGACCGTGTGTTGCGCATCGGGCGACGATGGATCGGCCGACGGCCTCACCGACGGCACCGCGCATGTGGATTTCCCCGCGTCGAGCCCGAATGTGTTGGGGTGCGGCGGCACGCGGCTGGAATCGAACGCGGGCAAGGTCACCAAAGAAGTGGTGTGGAACGCGGGCCCAGGCAATGGAGCGAGCGGTGGCGGAATCAGCGAGACTTTTCCGCTGCCCTCTTACCAGACCGGCGCGAAAGTGCCGGTATCCGTGAATGCGTCGCAGTTCAAAGGCCGCGGTGTGCCCGATGTCTCCGGCGATGCGGACCCCGGCACGGGCTATCAGATCTACGTGGATGGCCGCGACGCCGTTTTCGGTGGTACCAGCGCGGTCGCGCCGCTGTGGGCCGCCTTGATCGCGATTCTCAACCAGCAGACCGGTAAGGCCGCGGGGCGCATCAACGACAAGTTGTACGCGGCAGCGGCGGCAAAGAAGGCGCTGCTCGATATTACGTCGGGCGACAACGGCGCGTACAAGGCGGGACCGGGATGGGACGCCTGCACCGGCCTCGGAAGTCCCGATGGCTCGGCGCTCCTTGCCTTGTTGTCATCTTCCACTTGATACCTTATACACGATGGAGAAAATCGCACTGCTTCTGCTGTGCGCCGCCGCCGCGCGCGCCCAGGCTTATGATCTTGTGGTCTACGGCGGCACGGCTGGGGGTGCGATCACCGCGGTAAGCGGGGCGCGGATGGGGCTAAAGACCGTGCTGCTGGAGCCGCGCCGGCATATCGGCGGGATGGTGTCGGGCGGACTTTCGCGCACCGATGTGGGCAAGCGCGAAGTGATCGGCGGGTACGCTTTGGAGTTCTACTGGCGAGCCGGCAACGCCTACGATATGGCGCAGCATCTGCAGGAGATTGCGTGGCTGCCGGAGCCCAGAGTCGCCGAGAGTATTTTTCGCGCGATGCTGCAGCAGGCCGGAGTGACCGTGGTCTTCAACCAGCGCTTGCGCGAGAAGGACGGCGTGAAGAAATCGGGCGGCCGCCTTCAATCGATCACGATGGAAAGCGGCGAGCAGTACACCGCCAAGGTCTTCGCCGATTGCACCTACGAAGGTGACTTGATGGCGCAGGCGGGAGTCACTTACACGTGGGGACGGGAGGGCACGGCGCAGTATGGCGAATCGCTGGCGGGCGTTCGCGGGGAAACGCCCAAGCATCAGTTCCTGGTGGATATCTCGCCCTACGATTCCAACCACCGCCTGCTGCCGGAGATATCCGGTGAACCCGCGGGCGAACCCGGCGCGGCCGATCGCAAGGTGCAGGCGTACAACTTCCGCATGATCCTCTCCCACGACCCGGCCAACCAGGTGGCCTACCCGAAGCCGGCGAAATACGATGCGGCGCGCTTCGAGCTGTTTGCGCGGCTACTCGATGCGATGCAGAAGAAGCAGGGCCGGCCGGCCCGTATGGGCGAAGTGCTCTCGGTGATTGCGATTCCAAATCACAAGGCCGATATCAACAACAACGGCGCCTTCTCCACAGACTATATCGGCAAGAGCTGGGAGTATCCGGAAGCGAGCTACGCCCGGCGCGCGGAGATCTGGCGCGAACACGAGCAGTACACCAGAGAGCTCTTCTGGTTCCTGGCGCACGACTCGCGAGTCGCGTCCGCGTTACAGAAGGAAGTCAACGAGTGGGGGCTCGCCAAAGACGAATTCCTGGACAACGATCACTTCCCCAACCAGCTCTACATCCGCGAGGCGCGCCGCCTGGTGGGCGAATATGTCATGGCGCAGAAGGACATTCAGACCGAGCTCACCAAGCCGGATGCGATCGGCATGGGATCCTACAACAGCGATTCGCACAACGTCCAGCGCGTGGTGAACCGGCAGGGCTTCGTGCGCAACGAGGGCGACATGCAAGTGGCGGTGCAGCCCTACCAGATTCCCTACCGCGTCCTGCTGCCGAAGAAGAACGAGGCGCAGAACCTGCTGGTGCCGGTCTGTTTTTCGGCGACGCACGTTGCCTACAGCACGCTGCGCATGGAACCGCAGTACATGATCCTCGGCCAGGCGGCGGGAGTCGCCGCCGCGATGGCGATCCGCGGCTCCCTGGCGGTGCAGGATATCGACACGAAAGCGTTGACGCGCACGCTGGTGGAGCAGGGCGCCATCCTGGAATACGCGCCGGCGGTGCAATCCACGCTGGTCTCGCGCTTCCGCGGCACATGGCCTCCCGCCGCGCCAAAACAGTAAAGTAGGAACGGAGACCTTTCCATGCCGACCACCAGACGTCATTTCCTGGGCGCCGCGGGCGCGTCGCTCGCCGCCTCGCTTGCTGCGCAAACCAAGTCGCTCAACGACCGCGTGCGGATCGCGCTGATCGGCGCGGGCGGCCAGGGCAGCGGCGATACGCGAAATTCGCTTAGCGTGGGCGGCGTGGAACTGGCGGCGGTCGCCGATATCTACGATGGCCGGCTAAAGCGCGCCCGCGAGGTCTGGGGCGACCAGGTTTTCACGACGCGCGACTATCGCGAGGTGCTGGCGCGCAAGGATGTGGACGCGGTCATCATCGGCACGCCGGATCACTGGCACTCCGCGATCTCGATCGACGCGATGAACGCCGGCAAAGATGTCTACTGCGAGAAGCCGATGGTGCAGCAGCTCTCCGACGGGCCGCAGGTGATCGAGGCGCAGCGGCGCACCGGGCGCATCCTGCAGGTGGGCAGCCAGCGCGTGAGCTCGATCATCTATGCCAAGGCGAAGGAGATGCTGGCGGCGGGCGCGATCGGCGAGCTCAATATGGTGGAAGCGTGGGTGGACCGCAATTCGGCGATCGGCGCGTGGCAGTATTCGATTCCACCGGACGCCTCCCCCGCCACCATCGATTGGGACCGCTTCCTCGGACGCGCTCCGAAAGTTCCATTCGAGCCCGTGCGGCTTTTCCGCTGGCGCAATTATCGCGATTACGGCACGGGAGTGCCGGGCGACCTGTTCGTACACCTCCTCAGCGGCCTCCATTTCGTAACCGGCGCCATCGGTCCCAATCGTGTCTACGCCACCGGCGGACTGCGCTTCTGGAAGGACGGCCGCGACGTGCCGGACATAATGATCGCGCTCTACGACTACCCCACCTTCAACGTGATGCTGCGTGTCAATTTCGTGGACGGCGCCACCGAGACATCGGGCCTGCGCTTTATCGGCAGCGAAGGCGTCATGACGATTGATAGCGCGCTCGGAATCTCCAAGGTGCCGCGCCAATCCGAGCCGGGCTACACCATCGACACCTTTCCGAAGGCCCTGCAGGAGCAGTACCTCAAGGAGTACCGCGAGAAATATCCGCTACGGCCCAGCGTCGGAACGGGACAGATGGCGGCAGAAGAAAAGTTCGTGCCGCCGAAGGGTTACACGGATTCGTTCGATCATCATCGCAACTTCATCGCGGCGGTGCGGTCGCGCAAGCCGGTGGTGGAAGATGCAGTCTTCGGTTTTCGCGCGGCGGGTCCGGCGCTGCTCTCGAACCTCAGTTACTTCGATCGCAAGGTGTGTCTTTGGGATGCCGAGGGGATGAAGTTGAAAGCGTGAGCGCGGAGCCACGCTACAATATGTCTTCCCTGAAATGAATCCCGATATCAGCCTGATTTTGCCGGCTTACAACGAGGCGCGCGTTATCCCTGTGACGGTAGGCGAAGCGGTTGCCTACTTTACGAGCCGAGGACTAAGTTACGAGATCATCGTAGCCGCGGATGGCTCCGACGGCACGCGCGAGATCGTGCGCGAGATGGCGCGCAAGGATCCTGCGCTCCAGGCCATCGGCTCCGACGCGCGGCGCGGCAAGGGGCTTGCCATCCGCGAAGGGGTCGCGCTGGCCACCGGAAATATCATCGGGTACGCGGACGCCGATAACAAAGTCCCGATCGATGAATACGACAAGTTTCGGCCGGTGCTGGCGACGGGTGTGGAAGCTGCAATCGGCACGCGCCGCGGCGGAGCCACAATCGAACGCGCGCAGCCGCTCTACCGGCGAATGGGCTCGCTTGGCTTTCTGTGGTTCATGCAAACGCTCGTCGGCCTGCCCGGAATCAACGATACCCAGTGCGGGTTCAAATTCTTCCAACGCGCCGCGGCGAAGGAGATTTTCCGGCGCCAGAAGGTGGACGCCTATATGTTCGACGTGGAGATTCTGGCGATCGCGCGCCGGCTCGGCTACCGGATTCAGCAGGTGCCGGTGCGCTGGCGCGACGACGCCGATAGCCGCCTCGACCTGGTGAGCGGCAACCTGCGCAACGTGCGCGACATTTTTCGGATCGGTCTGGAACACCGGTTCGGCGGGAGATTGAAGTGAACGCATTCGTAACGGGGGCCGCGGGATTCATCGGCAGCAACCTGGTGGACCGCCTGCTCGCCGAAGGCCACACGGTCACGGGCTTCGATAATTTTTCGACCGGCCAGCGGCGCTTTCTGGAAGGCGCGTATACCCATCCTCGATTCCGCCTGGTCGAGGGCAACCTGCTCGAGGTCGGCGCGGTCAAGAGCGCGATGGCCGGCGCCGATTTCGTTTTTCACCTGGCGGCGAACGCGGACGTTCGCTTTGGCCCGGACCATCCGCGGCGCGATTTGGAACAGAATACGATCGTTACCTGGAACGTCCTCGAGGCCATGCGCGCGAGCGGCGCAAAGCGGATCGCATTTTCGTCCACCGGCTCTGTGTACGGCGAGCCGCAAGTCTTCCCCACGCCGGAGACCGCGCCGTTTCCGGTTCAAACCTCGTTGTACGGCGCGTCGAAGCTCGCGGCCGAAGGTATGATCGCGGCATATGCGACGGCTTTCGGTTATCAGACGTGGATCTTCCGCTTTGTTTCGATTCTCGGGGAACGCTACACGCACGGCCATGTGCTGGATTTCTACCGGCAGTTGTTGGAGCATCCCGGAGCGGCTCGACGTACTGGGCAATGGCCGCCAGCGCAAGTCGTACCTGTACGTGCAGGATTGTGTCAGCGCGATTCTGCTGGCCGCGGATAAGTGCACCGGCGCGGTGAATCTCTTCAATCTCGGCACGGACGAATACTGCGAGGTCAACGATTCGATCGGCTGGATCAGCGGCCACCTGGGCGTGTCGCCGGAGCTGAAATACGCCGGCGGGGAGCGTGGATGGATCGGCGACAGCCCGTTCATCTTCCTGGACTGCGCGCGCATGCGTTCGCTCGGTTGGCGGCCGGCGCTGAGTATCCGCGAGGGCATCGTACGAACCGTGGAATACCTGCAACAGAATCCCTGGGTGCTGGAGGCGCGTCAGTGAAGCCGCTCAAGACCGAGGTCGAGTTCGCCACTCCGTGGTTCCAGATTCTCGCCAAGACTATGCGTGAAGGCGAGGCGCCGTACTACTCGCTGAAGCTGCCGGACTACTCCGCCGTGGTCGCTCTCACCGAGGAACAGCAGGTGCTTATCGTCCGCCAATATCGTCCTGCCGTGGAGCGATACACGCTGGAATTGCCGAGCGGTCTGGTGGATCCCGGCGAAACGCCGGCCGAGACGGCACGCCGCGAACTCCTCGAGGAGACCGGCTACGAAGCGGCCGTGGTGGAGAACCTGGGGCCCATGCTGCCCGATACCGGCCGGCTCGCCAACCGCATCTATAGCTGTGTGGCGACCGGGGTGCGCCGGGTCGTAGGCCGGGCGCCCGAAGAGGGCATTGAGGTGCTGACCTGGCCGCTCGACGAACTGGCGCGGGCCACCGTCGACGGCCGCTTCGATCACGCGCTCCATGTCGCGGTGTTGATGGTGGCGGTCCTCAAGGGCCGGATTCGCCTCTAATTTAGCAACCGCTCCCTAACGGTCGCGGCTCTGATCCGAGCCCGCGTCAGCATGCGGTTGGTGCTCTTATCTCGCGGTTAGCGGCGCCACGGACGCAGTACGCGGTATTCCGGAGTCGCCGTTACCGAATCCTTGTGGGCTCGCAGCAGTTTCCGCTTCACCAGGCAGCGCACACCCTTCTGCACAGCGCTCTTGGAGAGACCGGTGGCATCGGCGATGGTCTGGTGGCTTGCGCGCACCGCGACCGTACTCTGCAATTCCGATTCGCCCCACAGGTGCAGGTAGACGAGGTATGCGGAAGGAACGTGGTCGTGGCCCACCAGGTCGCGCATCAGCACCCGAACAACATAGTCGTCAAGCGCTATCATTGCCAATACTATAGTAGATATTACTATTCCAGTAAATCCGACATTGACCGGATCCGCCCGCTCGGGTACCCTCGCAACATGATCAAAGGAATCAAATTCGCGAGTGTTCCCGTAACCGATCAGGATCGCGCGCTGCTCTTCTACACAGAGAAGCTCGGCTTCCGAGTCCTGACGGATCAGCCCTTCAACGATAAACAACGATGGATCGAGCTCTCGATACCGGGCGCCGAGACAGGCGTGGTTCTGTTTACGCCGGACGGCCACCAGGATCGCATCGGAACCTTCTCAGCGATTTCCTTCCACTGCGACGACATCCACAAGACATATGAGGAGCTTGCGGCGCGCGGCGTGGAATTCACTGGTCCGCCCTCCAAACAACCTTGGGGCACCTTCGCGATGTTCAAGGATCCGGACGGAAATCAGTTTGTGATGTCGGCCCGGTAGGCGGCGGCAAGTGGGATTTTGGTAGGCTGAGTCTTCAAAGGCACACCTACCATGAACAAGCTTCATCCAATCGCCGCCTCCGTGCTGTTCCTCTTCCCGGCCCTGGCCCAGAAGCCGGTGCCGTATTTTACCGAGCCCTCGGTATCGCCGAATCGCGGCGAAGTGGCTTTCGTTTCGGGCGGCGATATTTGGACCGCTCCGCTGGCGGGCGGCGAGGCCCGTCTGCTGGTGTCGCATCCGGCCAACGAGACGCGGCCCATGTATTCGCCGGACGGGACGCGCCTGGCCTTCGTTTCCAATCGCACCGGCAACGGCGATATCTACGTCCTTCAGTTGAACTCCGGCGGGCTCAAGCGAATCACGTTCGATGATTCGGCGGAACAGTTGGACGCCTGGTCGCGCGACGGCAAGTACCTCTACTTCTCCTCCACCGCGCAGGATGTAGGCGGCATGAACGATATCTACCGCGTCAGTGCCGAGGGCGGCACTCCCGTGGCCGTGAGCGCGGATCGCTACGTGAACGAATTCTTCTCCGCGCCATCGCCCGACGGCAAGTCGCTGGCCTTCACGGCGCGCGGCAACACCTCGGGCCAATGGTGGCGCCACGGGCACAGCCATCTGGACGAGTCGGAGATCTGGTTGGCGGCCTTCACCGGCGGCGCAAAATACGAGAAGCTCGCCGCGGGCGATTTCAAATGTCTGTGGCCGATGTGGAGCGCCGATGGTGCGCGCGTCTACTACATGAGCGATCAGGGCGGCGCGGAGAATATCTGGGAAAAAGCGGTACACGGCGGTACGGCCAGGCAGGTCACGCAATTCCACGATGGCCGCCTGCTCTGGCCGAGCATCTCCTACGACGGCAAGACGATCGTCTTCGAGCGCGATTTCAGTGTGTGGAAACTGGACACCGCGACCGGCAAGGCGGCGCCCATCGAGATCACGCGGCGCGGCGCTCCCGGAACGCCCGAGGTGACGCATCTCTCGCTCAACAACCAGTTCCGCGATCTGGTGCTTGCGCCGGACGGGCGGAAGGTCGCGTTCACGGTCCACGGCGAAGCTTTTGCGGCGGGCGCGCGCGAAGGCGGCGCCGCGCTCCGGGTTACACGTACAGCGGCGAACGAGAGCCAGATCGCATGGTCGCCCGATAGCCGGCACGCAGTCTATGTTTCCGATCGCGACGGCGCCTACCGTCTCTACTCTTACGATTTCTCCAACAGCGCCGAGACGCGGCTCACCAGCGACGCGGGCGATGAGACCGCGCCGGTGTGGAGCGGCGATGGCAAACTCCTGGCCTTCATTCGCGATGCCAAGCAGCTATGCGTCTACGATCCCGCCGCGAAGCAGGTGCGCGTATTGGCCAGCGGGCGCTTTCCGCGTCCGCCGTTCGGCTCCAATCGCTTCTACGCATGGTCCCCCGACAGCAAGTGGATCGCATTTTTCGACATCGGTGCGCGCGGCTTCCGCAATGTGTACGTGATCCCGGCGGCGGGCGGCGAGCCGAAGCAGATCAGCTTCCTCTCCAACACCAACGGCGGTTCCCTCGTATGGTCGCCCGACGGCACGTACATCCTGTTCGATACCAGCCAGCGGACCGAGAACAACAATATCGCGCGCATCGACCTCATCCTGAAAGCGCCGCCCTTCCGCGAGGATCGCTTCCGCGACCTCTTCCGCGATCCGCCCGCCCCGCGCGCACCGGACGCCGTGCGCCCCGCGCCCGCCGAACGCGCGGCCGTGAAGCCCGTACAGATCGTCTTCGAGGGCATTCGCAGCCGTCTCAGCATGCTGCAAACCGGACTCGATGCGCGCATCCACCAGATCTCCCCGGATGGCAAACTCCTCCTGCTGACCGCGTCCGCCGCGCGCCAGCAGAACTTCTACACGTGGTCGCTGGATGAACTGACTACCGACCCGCCGGTGGCGAAACAGGTGACCTCCACGGCCGGCATCAAGACCGGCGGCCAGTTTTCGCCGGACGGCAAAGAGATCTACTACCTGGAACAGGGCCGCATCACGATCGCCTCCCTGGACACTCGCCTCTCTCGGCCGCTCGCCGTGACCGCGGAGATGGACGTGGATTTCGAGCAGGAAAAATCCGAAGTCTTCGCCCAGGCATGGACCTATCTCAATGACAACTTCTTCGACCCCAAATTCAACGGCGCCGATTGGAAGGGAGTGCGCGAGCATTTCGCGCCCCACGTCGAGGGCGCTCGCACACCGGATGAATTGCGTCGCGTGCTCTCGCTGATGCTCGGCGAATTGAACGCCTCCCACATGGGAATCGGCGCGCCCGCAGCCGGCGGCGATGGGCCGCCGCGCGGAACCGTGGGCAAACTCGGTCTCCGCTTCGATGGCGCCGAATACGAGCGCACGGGCAAGCTCCGCGTCGCCGAGGTGCTTCCGCTGGGTCCGGCAGCGGTGGCCGGCGGCATCCAGGTGGGCGACGATCTCGTGGCGGTGGATGGCGCCGAGATCTTGCCGCGCACGAACCTGGATCAACTCATGGAATACAAGGTCAACACGCGCGTGGTGCTGGCGTTCAATGGCTCCGCCGGCAAGCGCGAGGTCGCGGTGCGGCCGGTCTCGACCCTGGCCGAGAAGGAACTTGTATACCGGCAGTGGGTAGACAAGCAGCGCGAGTATGTCGCCAAGGTGAGCGGCGGGCGCCTCGGCTACGTTCACATTCGCGACATGTCGGCGCAGGCGCTGGAGCAGCTCTATCTCGACCTCGACACCGAGAACCAGGCGCGCGAAGGTGTGGTGGTGGACGTGCGGAATAACAACGGTGGTTTCGTGAACGTGTACGCGATCGACGTGCTGGCGCGGCAGAGTTACCTGAAGATGTCCGACCGCGACGAACCGGCCGTGGCCGCGCGGCAGGTGCTCGGCCAGCGGTCGTTGGAGCGCCCCACCATTCTGGTGACCAACCGCCACTCGCTCTCCGACGCCGAGGATTTCACCGAAGGCTACCGCGCCTTAAAGTTGGGCAAGGTGGTCGGTGAGCCGACAGCGGGCTGGATCATCTACACCAGTAATACGGCTCTCATCGACGGAAGTTCGCTGCGCCTGCCGGGAACGCGGGTGACCACCGCCGATGGCGCGGCCATGGAAATGAATCCGCGGCCGGTGGATATCGCCGTCGATAAGCCCGTCGGCGAGAGCGGCCGCGACAGTCAGTTGGATGCGGCGGCGAAGGAACTGCTGCGGCAACTGGGCGCGAAAAAGTAGATCAGCGCGAGACAGTTGCCGCCCCGCGCCTAAACTGCGGCGCTACTAATACGTCTGAGTAACGCGCATTCCCTCGCGCGCGATGCTCCAGTCGTGAACCGAGCCGCCTTGCTGATCCTGCGTGCGAAGCAGCGCCTTCAATTCCTCCGCGGCGCGAGGGTCGCGGGCCACCATCATCAGAAATCCGCCGCCGCCCGCTCCGGCGAGTTTGGCGCCATGAATATAAGGCCTGGCCGCCTCCAGCAGACCATTGATCGGTGCGTTGGCTGTGTTGGGGTCGAGCGTCTTGTTCAACTCCCAGTGCCGGTTCAACAGCGCTCCAAGGTGTGCCCATTCGCCTTCTTGCATCGCGCCATCTCCATGGCGAGCGTCTTGATACTGTGCAGCACCTGCACGCAGGCCGTTTCGCGAGCCAGGTATCGCCCTACCACTTGGCGCAGCAGGTCTCGTGCGACGCGCTGGATCCCGGTGTAGTACAGCACTACCAGTTGTTCGAATTGCCAAGTGTCTCGAAGTACGTGCCATCAAACGGTTCCATTACCACCGGAGCGAAGCGGCGAAACTCCTGGCGGAATTTGATCTTAGCGTTGAGGTGGTGTTTTATCCCTGCCCGGCGCGGATCGGCCAGGATGCCGCGCCGGCCCAGCGCGCGCGGTCCCCATTCATCGCGCCCGTGAGCGAGCAGAGCACGCACTGCCCCGCGCTGCTTTTTTGTCCACCGAGGTTGCCCCGTGAAGTCGATCACAGCACTGCCGCTGAGGACTTCCGTGATCCCCTGCGGGGTCTCCAGATGTTTCCATGCGAATAATTCTGACCTCTCCGTGCTACCTGCTATCATCAACAATCCGCGAGGCTGAACCTGTTTCTCGTGGGAGACGTGTGCAATCCTTCATGCCCTCGAAAGGTAACAAATCCGTCCTTTTTTTTGCCGCCTTTGTGGCGATCCTTATCCTGCTCTCCGCTTACTGCACGGAACGCGACGGACAGATCGATGAACCAGGCTTTCTGAATCCCGCCTACATGATCGCGCACTATGGGAAGATTACGTTTCCCACGTATCCTCACAACAAGTTTTTCGATGTTCCGGTGATTACGCACCCGCCCATGCACGTGGGCCTCATCGGCCTGTTCTGGCGTTTCGGAATGCCTCCCTACTATGCGGAAGCCACGCCCACGGTGCTGATGTTTTTCCTGGCGATTCTCATCATCGTCACGGGCCGCTTTCCCACGCCGGTGAAACTCGGCTGGCTATTCTCCATCGGCTTTCTCGCAACCAGCGGTGAGACGCTGACGCTCTGCTTCGGCGCCCGGCCCGAAGGCGAATTGCACGCGGCATGGTTCTCCGGACTCCTGCTGTTGGAATCCGGCCGCCTGGCAAACTGGCAGCGATGGCGGCTCTTCGCCGGAGCTTTCCTCCTCACGTGGGCGTCGGGCACTCACTATTACGCAGGCCCCGCGCTCCTTGGCGTGATCGTGTACATCGTTTGGGCAGTGCGCAGCCTCGGCTGGAAAGAGGCCAAACCTCGCGTGATCGACATGTGCGCGGGCGGCTGCCTCTACGGAATCCCCTATCTGGCGTTTTACATCCTGCCCTATCTCAACAACATTCGTGATGCCATCAATGAGAATCAAGGCCCCGGCGGAATCGGCCTCTCCATCAGCAACCACGGCGCCATGTATCGTCTCTGGGCGCAGGAATTATTTCGGCCCGTCCTTGTTCGCAAAGCCATGGCCATAGGCGTGCCCCTTTGGGTGCTGTCCACTGCCTTGCTGCTTGCCGTGCGCACGACGCGCGTGATTGCATTGGCCGCACTGCCCCTGCAACTCGGGCTCTTTTTCTTCGCGTGGCACAAGATGCCCAATTACATGCTTCATGAATCGTTGACGTTCGCCGCGGCCTTCGCCATCGCGGTGCTGTCGCTCTGCTGGTTCGTGATTTCGCGCTATCTACCGAAACTAAGCCGCTTCTGCGCTCCCGTGGCCGCGGCTCTGCTCTGCTTCTGCCTGATTTCGGGCAGCCCCATGCTGGCGAGCGCCCAACTTTCGCTGCAGCCGCGCTTCAACGAGACTGAGATCGCGCAGGTCGCCGGCAGGCGCATCATGGGCCCGAACGCGCGCGTGGGCGGACGTTGGTGGGGCTGGTACGCCGCGGGGGCCAAACACTGGTATGACGTGGAGCACGATCTTTCCCTGAACTTCACGCTTCTGGATCCGGCCACCTATCTCTCGAACCTGGATGCCGTCCAGACTTGCTATGATCCGGACGCACGCTTCCCCTTCCACGACTGGTTCGCCGATGGCAAGCTCAAGTTGCGAGGATTCTTCTTCGGCCAGTCCAACCGTCATCTGCGATGCCTGCAACTAAGCGCCCGGCCGGTCTCCCCTCTGGTGGGATACGCCGAGTGGAACGACCATCTCTATCGTTTTCAAGAAGACCCGAGCGGCGATTACTACGTTCTCTCCACGATCTGTCCGGGCGGTGGCCGCGAGGATTGGCATAACCCCTGGAACGGCTCCTTCTCGTCCTCCATGCGACTTGCAGACGACCTCGCCGGCGCGCCGAGGACGCTCGTCACCGTGCTCACCCCACAGGCCTACCTCGCACCCGCCGGCCGCGTGGGGCTCGGCTGCCGGGACATTGCGCGAACCCGGGGCAAACTTCTGCCGGAAGACCGCCGCGCCCTCATGGAATGGGCGCGTCGGGACGATTCCCCAGTGCATTTCTACCGCGGCCTGGATGAAATGCCCGGCTACACCGGCATTGGCCTGCCTCCCGAGGCGATCGCCCCCGCCGGTGCTACGCCCGTCGCGAATGTTGTGGATTTGGCAGCCATCGCTCCAGTGAACGGCGCAAGTGTGGCGCGCTTGCCCGGCATCCGCGTCACCACCGTCCCCCTGCCTGGGGGCTTTTCCGCCGTCATCCCGCTGCGCAATGCCGCGACCGTTGCCGGTCCGTGCTGGGTCGTCCTCAAGCTACGTGTGACCCGGGGGCGCGTGGGCTTCGGCCCGGCCGCGGAAGGAGGCCGTCTGCTTGCCCATAGTTTGGCCATCGCACCTTCTTCGGAGCCACAAACCGTGGCGCTGCAAGTACCAGATATCCGCGAGGCCCGCTCGATCATTTTCTTCAATCAAAGCCAGGTGTCGGGGCAGGCCGATATCATGGATGCCCAGATCGTCATCGCTCCACCGAACAATGCGCCGGCGCATTGAAGTCATCTTGAGAGTTGATAAACTTCGATATGCGCCGCATCGCGGCGCGACTTTGTCACGCGCATGCCTTCACCGGACCCGGTGCCGTACATTTCGATCGTCGTTGCAGCCCCCAGTGGGGTTCGACCCGAACAGATTCAAGCCTTCATTGAGTCGTGGAACCGGCGGGCCGCGACCCATGGCCTCTCCTCGGAGCTGATTGTTGCGTCATCCGGCCGGTCGGAGTACGCGGCTAGAAATGCCGCGATCCGCCAGGCCCGCGGCGAGTTTATTCTCAACACCGCGATCGATCTCGAGTTCTCGGATGAGCTCATGCAGTTTCTCGCGGCACGCCGCCTGCGCAAGGGAACGCTCTACCGCATCGATCTGCGCGAAGGCAATTGGCTTCACGCCCGCGAGGGCAGCTTCCGGTTGACGGCCGGTTCTCTCTCCGGAGAGTCGCTTGACCGGACTTCCAAGTCGATTCGAGCCGGGTCCTGCGCCGGAGGCGCAATGCCGCCCTGCCAAGGGCTTCGCGAGAATCAAGAGGACGATATCATTCGCCAGCCCGGAATCCACCTCGGCGAAGGCTGGTTCCCGCCGGAGCGGGATGCGGTGACCGGCGAGATCTTTCGCTGGATCGGGAATCACGCCGAGGTGATCTTGCATCGCCCCGCGGAAGGCTGCGCCATTGCGCTCGATGTAGAACCGGGGCCCGGCGTCGGTCCCCTCGCCCAGGTCTTGCAGGTCTTCGACCGGACCGGCCTCCAGGTCGCCGGGTGGAGCATTTCGGGGCGCGCGTCCCTGCAACTCTGGCTGCCATCGCCAACCTCCGAAGGCCCGCTGACCTTCCGGTTGTCGGCCGCGGATGGCGGTCGTCCGCTGCTCGACGATCTGCGCATCCTCAATTTCCGCTTCTTCCGCTGCGATTGGGTTCGTTTTGCAATCCCTGTTCCCGGCCCTCAAAGCCTCCTGTCACTTCGCCCCGCCCTGACCCGCCTCGCGAGGAGCGGCGGCTTCGCGAGCCTGGCCCGCGCAGTTCGGCTCCTGCGATCGCGCGGCGGCGATATCTTCGGTCCGGGAATCGAGTACTGGGGAGACGGCTGGCACCGCTTGGAGGAATCCGGGACCGAAAGATTCCGGTGGGTTTCCACGAACGCGGAACTGGTCGTCAGGACCTCTGGCCGGTCCCACGATCTATGCCTTCTGGTGGAACCCGGTCCGAGCCTGCGTGGGCGGCCCTTCGAGCTTCAAGTCCATATCGCCGGTGGAAAGACCATCGGGCGCGCCAGTGTCGGCGGCTTGACGCTGCTCCGCATTCCGCTGCCTCCCGAATCCCACGTTGCGGCGCTCTTCCTTTCCCCGGACCAGCAGGGGGAAGCGCTCCCGGGCGATTTGCGAGTGCTCAATTTCCGGGTCTTGGCCTGTGCTTGCGTGCCGTCGGAACTGCAGCGGCCCCCCGCGGAGGTCCCGCCCCCGGCTGGTTGGACTGCGGTGACTGTCAACCGGCGCCCTGCCGGAATCGACTGGGCGGCGCGGAATCAGCGCCACCACCTCGAACTGACCGAGATCGGCAAGCCGGCATTCCTTCACGGCAACGCCTGCGAATTCATCCTCATGGACCGCGATCTCTGGCTGAATCTTCGCGGCCTTCCGGAGGCGGACTACTTGCCGGAGCACCTGAATGTCCTTTTCTGCTATGCCGCCCACTTTGCTGGAGCCGTCGAAGAACTGCTCCGCGAGCCGCTACGCCTGCAGCGGGCCGGCGCCTCCGAGCGCACCGCTGCGGCGCTCGATGCAGACCTGATCTGGCTGATCACCCAAATGCGCCGCCTCCATGCGCCGGCGATTCTAAATGCGCCGCCAGTCGCGGCCGGTGGGGAGTAGCGGCGAAGGGATGCCAGCGCAACCGTACCTATCGGTGGTCGTCGCCGCCCGTAACGACAATCACGGCGGCGACATGCTCGGCCGCATGCAGGCGTTTCTAGACTCCTGGATCGCACAGGCACAGCGCTACCAGCTCCCCTCGGAAATTGTCATCGTGGAGTGGAATCCCCCAGCCGACCGTCCGAGGTTGATCGAGGATCTGCACTGGCCGGCCGACTCCTCGCCTTGCGAGATACGCTTCGTCGAGGTGCCGCGCGAGACTCACGAACGCTTCGCCCATGCGGACGTGATCCCGCTGCATCAGATGATCGCCAAGAATGTCGGCATCCGGCGTGCACGCGGCCAGTTCGTCCTGGTGACCAACCTGGATATCATCTTCTCGGCCGCGATGATGCGGTTCCTCGCCGAGCGCCGCCTGGCGACCGGAACTATGTATCGCATTGACCGCCTGGATATCGCCAACGACCTCCCGAAAAGCGGTGGTGTCGACGAATTGCTCGCCTTTTGCGAGAGCCACGTGCTGCGCGTGTTCGCGCGCGAGGGAGGGTTCAATCTCGACGCCTGCGGACTGCCCGAACCGGTGCCCGGCGACATCTTCGCGGCAGACGCCGGGATACGGCTGGTGACCGGCTGGCACGCCATCGAACGGTCGGATTTTGATGCCTACCGGTGGACTGATCCCGCGGCTGAGTTCCTCTTTCAGCGTCCGCAGAATGCCGCGCCCCGTCTCATGTTGGATGTCGAAGCGGGACCAAGCGCGGGTCCTGATCCCGTGACGCTCGAAGTCGTCGGCCCAAACGGCTTCGTTTTGACAAGCACTTCTCTGCGCGGACGGGCCATGATCCGCCTGCATCTGCCGCCGGAACTTTCCGCCGGACGGTTAATCCTGCGCGCAGCGGGAAGCGGGTTCCCGCTGCTCCGCGATCCACGCATTCTGAACCTGCGTGTCCTGGGGATGGCGTGGGAAACGGCGCCCGATTGGCTGCAGGCGGACGCTGTTCCACGTGAAACAAACCAACCCTCGGAGCCCGCGATTCGCGTCCTTTCCACCAGCCAGCGCCAGATCCAGTTCCTCGTGCGGCCCGGCCCCGCTGCGGCGCTGCGGAATTTGGACGTGGATGTCCGCGATGCCTCCGGAAATGTCGTCTTTCAGGCTTCCCGCCAGGCCGGCGGCGGCGAGCACTTGATAACTCTCAATCTGGATTTTGAACCTTCCGGAGGCGCCCAAACTTCGTCTGCGTGGCTGCTGGAAACGGTGCGGGCCAAACCTGCCGAAGAGTGGCACGCGTCCTACCACGCGCCCCATCCCGACGCGTCACGGATCCAACGCGCTGCCTACCTGCATACGCATGCGTGCGGCGATTTCACCCTGCTCTCCCGCGAAGACTGGTTCCGGCTGCGCGGCTATCCCGAGTTTCCGATCTGGCCCATGCATATCGACGCGCTTTTCTGCTATGCGGCCTACCATGCCGGTATTCGCGAGGAGATACTTCGCTACCCGCTACGCATTTTCCATATTGAGCACCTCTCGGCCGCCGGCTGGACACCGGAAGGGGAAAAGGCGCGCAGTGCCCGGCTCGCCGCTAAGGGGCTCTCGGAGATGCAGTACTCCGAATTCACCAGGTGGGTCAACCACATGCGCCGCTTCAATGCGCCCCTTATTTTCACCTTGGAGAATTGGGGCATTGGTGGCGAGGACCTGAAGGAAGTGCGCGTCTAAAGTGGAGACCGCGTCTTGTGGGGCAGCCAATCCTGGCTGCGCGCCGGCTTTCAGTCGGCGCTCCTCGGAGACGGCTTTCGCCTCCCAACTATCGGTGCGCTGCAGCGCTTTTCAAGGCGGTTCCCTTGTTTGCCCTCGGGTTTTCGACCGTGCAGCGCCTGTTCGCCGCCTGAATCAGCGCTTCCAGACCGGTTGGTCCACGAGGATGTGTTTCGCGAGCGCCGCGAAACTGAATTCGGTGGCGACGCGATGCTGCAGGTAGCGCGCTACGTCGCGCCGCTTTCGCGGGTCAGTCAAATACTCGTCCACCAGCGTGTTGAGGTGATCGATGCCGCGGTACATCACCTGGTTGGCGACATCGCCCATCGTCTTCAGAAAATCGTCCTTGTAATCGAACAGCACCAGCCCGCCGCACGCAAAGCAGCCCATCACCTTCGGCGAAATACCCGTGTTGTAGCCGAGGTTGATCACGTCCACCATGACATCGCTGTTCATGAACAGCAGCGGCAGTTCGGTGAAGTAGTCCAGGCACTTCCGAAACTGAATCCGGTACTGGCTGCGCAGCGTATCCACGCTCTTCGGTTCCACGAAGTTTCCGTAAAATTCGTACTCGCGCCTGAGACCGGTGAGCACAGAGAGGCGAACGTCGGTATTGCCCACCATCTCGATCTCCTCGTGCATGAAATTCCAGAAGAAGGTGGAATCGGGTTCCAGCCGGAGATCTTTGCGCGTGGTCTTATCGAGCGCGTTGATCTCCTCCATAATCAGGTCCCACAGGCATTCGGTGAGCTTGCCCTTCTTGGCGGCGAGCACGCGCGATTCGATTCCGGCGAGCAGCGGCAGTTTGCGGAACGGCACGTCCCTGGCCGCCTGCAGGTATACGTTTCCGGCGAAGGCGACGCGCGTGCGAAAGGCGTTGCTCAACGGGGTGCGATAGCCGTAGCGCACGAAGTTGGGATAGGCGGGCTGCAGGAAGAACTGGACCTTGCGCGTTTCCATCACGCCCATCTGATCGAGCGCCGCGATGTGGCCGCGGTCCGGCGAATAGTGGAAGAGAAGCGGGTGGTTCAACTCCTCGCGCAGGCGCCGGATAGAACCTTCCTGCGCTTCGGCTGGTGTTGTGGGCAGATGTCCGAGAATCTGCCGCGGCAACTGCAGCAGTCCGTGATCCCACAGCATGATGGTGGGGATCTGCAGCACGTCGCGCAGGATGTTCTTGCCTTCGCGCGTGACGCACAGCAGCGCATACAAAGCGTTTGGCAGAGGTATCGCAACATCCGGGCGGAAGGCCTTCAACGCCTCGATGGCGCCGGCGATGTAGTTGGCATTGCCGCTATGAAAGCCGGCCACATCGAGCGCGAAGACCTCCGCTCCCAGCGTCCGAAGTTCCTCCGACATCTCCACCGCGAAGTTATAATCCACGCCGCCGAACCAGACGTGCGGCGGCAGCGTCACCACGATGCGCAATCCGCTCAACGGGCCGGGCATTAGCGGGACCTCTTCAGCAGCACACGTGCGACATGCACGGCAAACCGCGGCAACCCGAGGATGCGCTTCAACGTGCGGTAGCGGGTGCGCTTCTCGAAATCGGGAATTTCAATCTGGCTCTTGCCGATCACGGCGCGCGCCACGCGGAGCGCCAGCGGATTCGGGTCGGGACCCCAACCAAACGACACCGGCGATCGCGGGTCGGCGATCTCGAACGTCAGCGTCAACTTCTCCGCGGCCGCCGCCGCCGCTTCCGCCGGCAGCGTGAACGTGCGCGAGTGCGGCTTGCGGCTATCCAGCGTCCACTCCGCCACCACGTAGCCGTTCGCCCGGACCACCACCGACAGCTTCGGGAACTTGGGATTCACCATGCAATCGGAGATCACGATCGCCGCCGGCGCACTCTCCCGCAGCGGCCGATCGAACGGCACCGTGATGGAGGAGCGATTGCCGATGGTCCAGAGGCCCCACGCATCGGGCACCGCCCACTCGACGCCCAGGGAATCGCCCACGAAGGCGATCGCCTCGCCGCCGCTGGTGAAGTCCATCACTTCGCCGAGTCGGTATTGCAACACGGGAGCCAGGCGCAGTTTGTTCAACCGGATCCCGCGCGGGCGATTGTCCCAGGTGGACCATCCCAGCGCGAGCGACGTGCGCGGGTTCTTGACGAGCAGCGAAATCCGGATCGGTTCCAGCGCGCGGAAACACTCGGGCGGGAGCACCGCGGAGCGATCGTGCGTATTGCGCGTCGGCCAGTTGGCCCACTGCGCGACGGTCTGCCCGTTGACCGCCACCGCGACATCCATATCGGGATGTTGATCGTCGATCACCGCGTCGTTGATGGTGAACGTGGCGGCCACGGGAACCTCCGTGGTCTGGCGCGGCCAGAGAATCACGCCGGCCTCGGGGCCAATGGTCCACGTGCCCAACTCGTCGGGCAGCGCCCAGCACTCGTCGGCGTGCTCGATGGCTTTGCCGCGCTCGGTGAAGTCGAGCGTTTCGCCCAGCGAATAGCGCCACGGGTCTTTGTTGGTGAAGGTCACCTGCTGCACTTTGATGCCGAGTTCCCGCGGGTCGTGCCCGATGGTCTTCTGCCCCAGGGCCTCCGCGACGCGTTGCGCCGATTGCGGATTCTCCACGTGGAGCTCGATCCGGCAGGTGGCTTTGCCCGCGATCAGCCGCGCCGGCAGCAGAATCTTGCAGACCGTGATTCCATAGCGCGTGAACAATCTCCAGTGAGCGAGCGATTCTCCCTCGAAGTCCGCGCGCACACGGATGGGTTCTTCCTCGCGGTCCCACAAAGGCTTCGTTGACGCGAATGAAGGCGATCAGGTCGTCATCCACGCGCTCGGGCGGCGCGAACAGAATCGCGGCCGTGTGGCCTTCGATCCACGTACCCGAAAAATCCATCGCCCCCCAGTTGCCATCTTTGTAGCGGCTGGATGTTCCCGCCGAGGTGAAGTCGATGGATTCACCGGGCGTGATCCGCGGGACCGTGTTCTCCCAGGTGCCGTAGCCGAAGAAGGATCGCATTTCGTCTTCGACGTACTTCCAGGTGTGCGAGCGGTAGAGGCGTTCGTCGCCAATGCGGGCGCGGCCCTTGCGAACGTGAGTGGCATACGGAGTCTCGGAGAGCAGCAGGAACTGTCCGCAGAACTGGCGGAAGATGTGGTGGTTGGCGTTAACCACAATGAACTCGGGAAGCTGCCCGCGGCGCGCATCGGCGCGCTCGGCGCAGGCCTCCAGGCACTTCGCGACGTCGCCGAGACGGTAGCGCTGCTCGCGCGGCCAATCGGTCACGCGCGCCGCTTCCGCGCCCTTCAGCCCATCGGGATCGAGTCCGAAATCGAAGATGAGCAGGTCGTAACCGCCAAGCAGTGAATCGGCATCGCAGGCGACACCAGCATCAAAAAGCGGCTGCGTGAACCCGAGCTCCGCGATGCACTTCGCGGCCAGCGCCCGCATCCGCGGATTGCTGCCGACGTAAGCGAAGCGCGCCGTGCGCGGGTAGGTGGTCAGATTCCCGGCCAGGTGCGGCAGAACATGCGCCGCATGGTAAGTGACGAAATTGCGGAGGTCGTTGGAGTCGGCCAGGTAGTCGGACGTTTGCGGCGCGCCGATTGCGCTTTCCAGGGCGACGGCAAAACGGGCCTGCGGATCGTTCGCGAAATCGAGCTCCTCGACCGGTTCTCCCGGGGCGCCCCAGGTCTCGGCCTGGTGATGCGCGATCGGGTCTTCGAGCCCGAAGACAAACTCCTGAAGGTTGTTCTCCAGCTTGATATCCAGGCGATGCGCGAGCGTAGCCACGCGGGTGTGGTCGCAGTGGTAGCCCTTCACGCGCTCGGCCAGGCTCTCCGTGCGATTGCCGAAGAACAGGTAGAAGCGCTTGCACATGTTCGAATCGGCATGCCAGCCGTGGATCATGCGCTCGTCGAAGCCGTGTATGTCCCAAAGCGCCTGGCGCGGCACGAGCTGGAAATCTCCCGGCTGGTCGAACCGCATGTAAGGGAAGGCGAGCGTGGTTTCTTCCAGGTGCAGCCGGCGGCCGAGATCTTCGCAGGCCTGCATGACGGCCCTCGGATCGCTACGCGGGAAGGCCTCCCAAAGCGGCTCGGGCAATTCGAAGCGCGGCACGATGTACAGGCCGTCCGCAAGATCGCCGACTGCGCCGGAGAGATCGCCGTAGCCCGGGCGCGGCAGGAAAACCATGTCCGTATTGGTGAGCAGCACCCAGCGATTGCGTGGGTTGGAGCGGCGAATCGCGATGTTGCGCGAGTGCGGTTCGAGCGCGGAGAGGTGCGTGCGTCCCACCATGCGCGCATGCAGTTCCGGGCGCACGCGGAAGACCCGAAGCCGCATCTTCGCGGCCGGAGTCAGGGTGTCGTAGATCGCTTCGATGAAAGTGGGAAGATCGTTGGGGGTGTTGTAGTCGACGAACAGGATCTCGTCATCGGGATCGCTCAGAACCTCCGCGATGCAGTTGAGGCTGATGGCCGCGCGTTTGTGTAGGTTGTAGCCGTGCGAATCGTTTCGCCCGTAGAGGATTACCGAGATCATGAAAAGGCTTGAAGGACCAGACCAAAGAGTATAGCCCACTGCATCGGGGTTACCGGCTTCAGCGGCGAGCGGGCAACCCGGTTTATAATTGAAAATTCAGCCCTAAATGGAGTTTTGTCGGAACCATGAAGACGTCCACATCCTTTCCGGAGACCCCGATCAATGCCGTTCGGGAGTACTGGAATTCGCGGCCATGTAACATCAGGCACTCGCAGAAGCCGGTTGGCACGCGCGAGTACTTCGACGAAGTCGAGGCGCGCAAATACATGGTGGAGTCTCACATTCCACAGTTCGCGGATTTTGAACGCTGGCGGGGCAAGAAGGTGCTGGAGATCGGCTGCGGTATCGGCACCGACACCATCAATTTCGCGCGCCACGGCGCACAGGTCACGGCGGTAGACCTGACCGAAAAATCCCTGGAAGTGGCGCGTCAGAGAGCCAGGGTCTTCGGGCTGGAAGACCGCATCCGCTTCATTCAGGCCAACGCGGAGAAGCTCAGCGAGACCGTGCCGGTGGAGCACTACGACCTGGTCTACTCTTTCGGCGTCATTCACCATACGCCGCATCCCGAAAACGTGCTGGAGGAAGTCCGCAAGTACGTTTCGCCGGAAAGCACGCTGAAGATCATGGTGTACAACCGGTGGTCGTGGAAGGTGCTGTGGATTCTCTTCGGCTATGGCAAGGGTCAGGTCTGGAAGATGAACCGCCTCATCGCGGAGTATTCCGAGGCGCAGACCGGCTGCCCGGTCACGTACAGCTACTCGCGCACGAGCGGCAGAAAACTGCTCGAAGATCACGGCTTTGGAGTTACCAACGTGATGGTGGACCACATCTTTGCCTATGTGATTCCCGAATACGTGCAGTACCGCTACAAGATGGAATGGTATTTCCGCTGGATGCCGAAGTCCCTATTTCGAGCCCTCGAACGTCTGTTCGGCTGGCATCTTTGCCTGACGGCGAAGCCCCGGTGAAGTTCAACTAATGTCGAGCATGGAACCGTACCTGTCGCTGGTCGTCACCGCCAGGAATGACGATCACGGCGGCAACCTTCTGGGCCGCATGCAGGCCTTCGTCAGCGGCTGGATCGAACAGGCGCGCCGCTACCGGATACCTTCCGAGCTGATCATCGTGGAATGGAATCCGCCGGCGGGCCGCCCGGGCTTGATCGACGCGCTCCAATGGCCTGACG
The DNA here is from genome assembly GCA_963791985.1 of uncultured Solibacteraceae bacterium. Classification (GTDB taxonomy): domain Bacteria; phylum Acidobacteriota; class Terriglobia; order Bryobacterales; family Bryobacteraceae; genus Solibacter. The sequence continues at coordinate 57,356 of CAWBUN010000002.1, forward strand.
ATCTGGGCTGCTGCGAAGTGCGCTTCGTGGAGGTGCCGCCCGAAATCCACGCGCGCTACGATCACGGCAAGGCGCTGCCGCTCTACCAGATGATCGCCAAGAACGTCGGGATCCGGCGCGCGCGCGGCCGCTTCGTGCTGGCCACCAATATCGACATCCTGGTCTCAAGCGAGCTCGCCGAGTTTCTGGGCAAGCAGCAGCTGGATGGCGATCGCATGTATCGCATCGATCGTCACGACGCCATGAACGAAGTGCCCATGGATCTGCCGATCACGGATCAGCTCGAATACTGCCGCACTCACCTGATCCGCGTCAACACGCGCGAAGGCACGTTCAACGTGTCGCGCGACGGCAGGCCGACGCTCAGCCCCAACGACGTTGCCTCGGTAGAATCGGGACTGCTCTTCGGTCCCGGCTGGTTCGCCGTGGAAAGCCACATCAAGGGCGAGAATTTCCGCTGGGCCTCGGAGAACGCCGAAATTCTGCTGCCCGCGGCGCGCGATGCGGGCTCTTCGCTGATGATCCAAATTGAGCCCGGGCCGGCGACCGGCGGGCTTCCGCTGGACCTGCTGGTGGAAGCCGGCGGCGAACCCCTCGCGCGCCTGGAAATCGACCGTCGCAGTTGGGTGCGCCTGCCGCTGACCGCGCCCCTGCCGGAAAAGATCGTCCTTCGCGCGAACACGCTCGGCGCCGCCGCCGAACTCGATCTGCGGCCATTGTGCTTCCGCGTATTCCGTATCGATTGGGAACAGCGCCTGCCCAAGGGAATCGCGGCCGGCTCCTTGCAGGCTTCGGTCCGCCCGGCCGGCGTCGGCAGCCAGTTGATCGCGGCGTGGAACGCGATGCAGCACGTGATCAACAAACTCGCGCACGGCGGGCCTCTGGTGCCGCTGACGGTGCCGGTTTCCCCTCGCTTGCGGCGCACCTTGAAAGCCTATCTGGAGTGGGGCGGTGTGGTCGGGTTGGTGGTGAACGCCGTTCCCCGCGTCTTACGGAAGCTCTCGCGGACGAAGCTCACGCTGCCCGGGACGGAGATCTTTCCCCAGGGTTCCGGCCTCATGCAGGGCACCGGCTGGCGGAAGTTAAACGACTATCGCGGCGAAGGTTTTCGCGATGCCGCCAACGGCGCCGAGATCATTGCTGCGCCTGTCGATGCAGGGAGCGCGGTGCTTGCCGTCCAGGTGGAGCCGGTGAAAACGATGGCCGTGAAGGCCTTCGAGCTCGCCCTGCTCGATGAGACCGGCGGTGTCATCGGGAAACAGGCGGTGAACGGGCTTTCCTTCTTGAAATTTCCCGTGTCGCGGACTCCGGGACGCAGCGACGTCTTCCGGCTCGCTTTCCCGGACAGCAGCCCGGAAGCCTTCGGGCTACGCGTCTTCTGGTGCGGGTGGGCCGAGTCCGGCAGGATGGCCGACGTCCTTGCGTTGCCCTGGGGCGCGGGATGGAAGCGAGATCCGATCCGGGGCACGATGACGTCGCAAGGTGCAGCGGAATTGATTCTGCGCGCGTCGCCGCGGCCGCTGTTCCTCGACCTCGAGTCGGACGCTCCCTCGCAATTCGAAATTCGCGATGCAAGCGGTAAGGTACTGGCGTCGTTCGCGGCTGGCGGTCGCGCCGTGCATCAACTGGAACTTGCCATCGATGGCGGCGGTCTGCGCGTGCTGCAACTCGCGGCCACGGCGCCTTTTCGCGCCTACGGAGTGGATTGGGAAGGAGCGCAGGAGGCCGTCGCCGCGGTACAGGACCAGCCATCGCCCGGCTTCCTGCATACCAACGGCTGCGGGGATTTCACGCTGCTCTCGCGCGAGCGCTGGTTCGACCTGCGGGCATACCCGGAGATCGATGTCTTCTCCATGAACCTGGATTCGATGTTCTGCTTTGCCGCGCACTACGGCGGGGCGCGCGAAGCGGTTCTTGCCGACCCGATGCGGATTTATCATATCGAGCACGGCACCGGCAGCGGTTGGACGCCGGAGGGCCAGGTCAAACTCTTCGAGCGCATCGCGGCGAAGGGTATCCCGTGCGTGGAAAACGAGGAAGTGCTGGCCTGGGCAAAGCAGATGCGGCGCCTGAAATCGCCGCTCATCTTCAACCACGAGAATTGGGGGATGGCCGATCTGGAGCTCAAGGAAGCGTCGCTGAAGGGCCGCTGGAGAGAGCGCTAGAGCTAGAGTGGGTTCTGTTCTAACTCTTGATAGTGGCGGCCCGGTCGATGTTGCGGCAAGGCGCGAACTGGAGACCCCGCTTCGTGCACGCGAGAGTTACGGCAGCAAGTGAACAGGCCAGGAGGCCTGTCCCACCTAGGAGCCCATGCGAACCGCGGCCGTCAGGGAGCGATCTCCTGGGAGCCTAGCCCTCGGCGCGCCGTGCCGAATAGGCGTTCAGGACATCCTCGGGGCTGCCTACCATCATGGCTTGGCCGTGATGCAGCCATAGTGCCTGGTCGCAGAGCTGCCTGACCATCTCCGGGGTGTGCGAGACGAACAGCAGAGTCTTACCGGCGTTCTTGAACCCGGAGATTTTCTCAAAGCACTTGGCCTGAAAACTCTGGTCGCCGACCGCCAGCACCTCGTCGATGATCAGAATATCGGGATCGATATTCACGGCCACGGAGAATGCCAGGCGCATGATCATGCCGCTCGAGTAGGTACGGATCGGTTCTTCGATAAAATCGCCGATCCCGGAGAATTCGAGGATGGCGTCAAAGCACTCTTCAGCGCGCTTCCGGCTTAAGCCTAAGAGAGAGGCGTTCAGGCTTACGTTCTCCCTGCCCGTGAGGTCCGGATGAAAACCGGAGCCGAGTTCCAGCAGGGCGGCCACTTTGCCGCTTACACTAACGCGCCCTGCGTTGGGCTGCGACAGGCCGGCCACCAGGCTGAGCAGAGTGCTCTTCCCTGCTCCATTGCCGCCGATAATCGCCATGCTGTGTCCCGGTTCCAGACGGAACGAGACATTCTTCAGGGCGTAGAAGACGTCGCGTTTCTGTGGTCGCAACCGCTCGCGCAGATGCGCGCCCAGCAGCTTGGCGCCGCCGGTATGGCTGAACGTTTTGGATACGTGCTCGAATTCGATCAGAGCCATAAGTTAGAGGTAATCGTAGAATCCACGCTTCAGTCTCCGGAATACGAGGAATCCAAGACAAATCATGAAAATCGAACTGCCGCAGAGCTTGGCGAGCAGCGTGTTCGGTGGCGGCACGCCCTCCATCAGGATATTGCGCAGGGCCAGGACGATGGCGGCCACGGGATTGAGCTCATAGATCGCTCTGAACTCTTGCGGAACCTTGGAGAACGAGTAGAAGATCGGCACGATCCAAAAGAGCAGCGTATTCGCCGATTCCACGATATATCTGGTGTCGCGAACATACACGTTGACGGCCGCCGAAATCAGCGCAAGTCCGCAGGCAAACAGAATGAGCATTCCCCAAACAAATGGTAGCCAGAGCCAGTAGCGGTTTACCCCGCAGCCATAAGCCAGCGTGAAGGTCAGAAGCAGCCCGATCTGGATCAACAGGTGAATGGAATTCCCCAACACGGTGGCCACGGGCACGATCTCCCGGGGAACCGGCACGCGTTTGATCAGCGAGGAGTTTTCGATCAACGACGAAGTGCCGCTGCTCCAGGCCAGTGAGAAGAAATTGAACGGCACCAGCCCGCATAAGACAAATACGGGAAAACGCGGTTGCCCATTGGGAAATATCTGCGTAAAGACGAAGGTCAGGGCGACCATAGTCACCATGGGGTTAAGGAGGGACCAGAAGATCCCCAAAGACATGTTTCGATAGCGAACTTTAAAATCCTTCTTGACCAGATTGGACAAGAGGAAGCCGTAATCACCGTTCCACATTATGAAGCCGCGCCCGGATGGGGCAGAGTGGCACATCGAAAGAAGGAAACCACCCGAGGAAAAGTTATTATAGCCCGATTGAAGGTGGAGCCCCTAGGGCGCGGACCCAAAGGGGCTGGTGGCTTGCATGTAGATATTCTTCGTGCCGGCGAAAGCGGGCAGGAATGTGAGCGCGAGATTGAGCGTAAGCGTCTGGCCGGAAAGGACAACGGTGGAACCAGTGGCATTGAGAATGCACTGCAGGTTTTGCTGGGTGCCGCTGCCCGGAGCGATCGAACCGGCGGGCTGTTGACCGGCGTCGGTAAGCAGGAACAGCCCATTGTGCACCCGGTCGTACGTCACGGAGCACGCGGCAACGGTAGACGCGGAGGAGTTGAAGAGCACCGATACCGAACTGAGGTCGTTAGCGCCCGCTTCGTCGGAGAACTGGAAGGCGAAAAGCTGCGTAGCGCCGCTGCCCGATGACGGCGTGACTGCGACGTTGGTCACGGCGAATGTGACGGACCACGTGCCTTTGGACTGCCAGGCTGTGGATGCGAGCGGACTGATCGCCTGCATGTAGGCGTTCTTGGCGCCGCTGAAAGCCGGCAGGAAGGTAAGAGCGAGATTCAGCGTGAGTGTCGGGCCAGAGAGGACGACGGTGGAACCCGCCCCGTTGAGAGTGCACTGGGAATTCTGCTGCGTGCCGCTGCCGGGAGTGATCGAACCGGCCGGCATTTGCCCCGAGTCTGTGAGCAAGGAAAGTGCATTGCGCGCGCGGTCGTACAAGACCGCGCACGCTCCGCTCGTACCGGCCGACAGGCCAAATAACGCACCGACGCTGGTCAGATCGGTGGCGCCAGCCGGGTCGGCGAACTGAAAGCTGAATATCTGCCCCGAACCATTACCGGACGTGGGAGTGACCCCAACGTTCACCGGCGTGGTGCTGAAAATTATCTTGGTGACGAACGTCCCATAATTCCCCGAATTCACCGATTGATAGGAGTTCAGCAGGGGAAAATTCGTGGAAAGCGTCCACCCTGCCACGTACACGCTGCCGGACGCATCGAGCGCGATGGAGCTGGCCGCGTCCGAGCCGTTACCCCCCAGATAACCCATGTAGCTGAGCGCGTTTCCCGAGGGGTTCAACTCAGCCACGAAAGCATCGTACTCACCGGCGTTGCCAGCCTGAATCGCGGCGATAACCGATAGATCGGTGGAGTATGTATACCCCGCAACGTAAGCATTGCCGCCCGAATCCACCGCGATGCCCGTCGCCGCCTCAGCCCCCGACCCCCCGAGGTACGTGCTGTAGCTCAAGACGCCCGCCGCCGTGAGCTTACTGACGAAAGCGTCGGAGAGTCCCCGGAGAGAAGTTTGCAGTGCGTTCAGGCGCGGAAAATCGGCGGAGCCGGTGACCCCTGCGACATAGGCGTTGCCCTGGGCATCTACAGCGACGGCCTGCCCAGCCTCCGGGGACACCACGGTTCCACCGCTTCCGCCAAGGTAGGTACTGAACCAGAGAAAGTTGCCATCGGCGCTGAGCCGGGTCACGAAGGCATCCTCGCCGCCTCCGTTACTCCGCTGGGCCGGATTCAGCACCGGAAAATCGGCGGAGAACGTGGACCCGGTGACATAAGCCGAGCCGGAGGAATCAAGGGCAATCGCCGTTGCGCGATCGTCGCCGCTGCCACCCAAATAGGTGCTGTAGGCCAGATGCGACCCATCCGCGCTCAACTTGGCCACGAACGCATCCTGCCCGCCGTGAGTGCCGCGTTGGTAGCCGGTCGCCGGAAAGCTGTAAGATGTTGTGTCGCCGGTCACATACGCCGAACCCGACGCATCCACCGCAATTCCATTGGCGGAATCGGAAGCATTGCCTCCCAGGTAGGTGCTATACACCAGCCCGTTGCCCGCCGCATTCAGCTTGGCCACGAACGCATTCCGATAGCCTGTCAAGTTAGCTTGCAGCGCGCCGCGCACCGGAAAATTTCGCGACGTCGTCGAACCGGCGACGTACGCGTTGCCTAGCGCATCCACCGCGATTCCGTATGCCCGATCATCGGCCGATCCGCCCAGGTAGGTGCAATAAACCAACGAATTCCCGCTCGGGCTCAACTTGGCCACCAAGACGTCGTTGCCGCCCGCATTGAAACTCTGTGCGGCGTTGACGGCAGGCAGGTTGAGGGAATCGGTAAACCCGGCGATGTAGGCCGCGCCGCTTGCGTCTACCGCCACCGCGCTGGCCGTATCGGTTCCGGAACCCCCCAACAACGTGCTGTAAGACAGCACTGGATCGATCACCAGCGTTCGGGTTCGATCATATTCGCCCAGCCCGAATCCCACCACGTTGTCGCCCAGTAAGACGAACCGTCCCGCCACGGGCTGCCGGGCGCCATCGCGCTCCTGATAAACCAATGGAGGCTGCTCCACCAGGTCGCGCCCTCCGGCGCGTACCACCAGCGAACCATCCACATCGACCCACGGAGCGCCGCCGCCCAGGTACCGGATCTTGATCAGGCCAGGGTCGGCGCCCGGAGCCACCACAATTTCGGATTTCAGGCTGCGCCCCGCGCCTCCATATATCACGTCGATCCCCGGATAGACCTGCCGGTATGCCAGCGATTCGTAAAGCGGGATATCCACGATCCATTCGGATGGGTTGCCCGTCAGGAAGTTCGCCCGGCCCGAAAGCCGTCCCTTGCCGTCCACACGATGACCGGGCTTCGCGCCCTCCAGGCGCATTCGCAGGCTACCGCCGGCAACGTCCAGGTCCACCTCGCCCGGCAGAAAGTACGCGGTCAGACCTGAGCCTTTAACCATGAACCGTACGGTCGCCGGCGCCTGCCCGCGATTGGCGATGAAGAAAAGCGGGATTTCGGCGCCGCGGGATACCGCTTCGAAACCCACGCAGAATAGGATGGCGGCCAAATACGTCCGGATCATAAGTGTCACCTGCTTATTCGGCAGGAGTGACGCCGGACTTTAGGAGAAGGCTATACCGAAACGGTGGACCGGCCCAAATCGCGCCGCAGGGCGCCCACCAGGTCGATGAGCGGTTTACCGCTGGCTTCCAGGCGCGCCTGAACCTCGAGCGAGGGCTTCTGCGCTACCAGAACGTGGTCCGCCCACTCCAGCATGGCATCCAACTTATCGTCCAGAAGATTGCCGATGTGCGGGATGGCGTTCATGATGTAGCGCTGATTGCTGCCGTAAATCTCGCCGAGTTGGATGTGCGGATCGTGCACCCGTACCTTGCGCCCCTTGCCGATCAGGGTCTCCAGCAGCAGGACCACCGGGCTCTCCCGCAGATCGTCGGTATTCTCCTTGAACGCGAGGCCGAAGACGCCGATGCGCTCGGCCGGAAGATCCAGCGCCACGGCAATCGCCCGGTCCAGCTGGGCGTTGTTGGAAGGCAGCACGGATTCCAGCAGGGGCAGTTTCAGATCCAGCCGCGATGCGCGGTAGACCAGCGCGCGCAGATCCTTCGGCAGGCACGAGCCGCCGAACGCGAATCCGGGCTTCAGGTAGGCGGGCGAGATATTGAGCGAATGGTCGCGGCAGAGGGTTTCCATCACCTCCGCGCCATCGATGCCCAGTTCGCCCGCCAGCGCCCCGATTTCGTTGGCGAAGGAAATCTTCACCGCGTGGAAGGCGTTGCAGGCGTACTTGATCATCTCCGCCGTGCGCAACGCCACGATCGAAGGCTCCACCGCCAGCCCGGAATAGATGACGGCCACCTGCAGCACGGCCTCGGGCGACGATCCGCCGACCACGAGCAGCGAAGGCTCCATGAAGTCGCGAACCGCCGCGCCCTCGCGCAGGAACTCCGGGTTGGAGACCACGGCGACCAGCGGCGACCCGCCCAATCTCCGGCAGAACGATCTCTTCGCAGGTTCCGGGATAGACCGTGCTGCGCACCGCCACGATCAGTCGCCTTGCGTACGTCCGGGCAGCGAGTTCCGCCAGCTCCTGGGAGACGCGGCGCAACTGGTCCAGGCCCAGATTGCCGTTCTTTTCCGAAGGCGTGCCCACGCAGATCAGCGCCACATCGGCGTCGGATACCGCCTCCGCCAGCGAGACCGTCGCGGAGAGCCGGCCGGCGGCCACGCCGTCGCGAACCAGATCTTCCAGTCCGGGCTCAAAGAACGGCGCCCGCCCGCCTAGCACGCTGTCCACCTTGAACTGATCCCGGTCCACTCCGACAACGCGGTGGCCTATCCGCGCCAGGCAGGCGGCGGTTACGCAACCTACGTAACCAAGTCCAAGTACAGCAATTTTCTGGGGATTTACGGCGAGGGAAACGGGATCCACGATCTTTAGTATGCCACGCGACACTCCGGATCCAGCCAGTGTCCAGCCGTGGCCCGCGTGCAGTGACTTACGGCATAATGGGGGCTTAGCGCCAACTTCATGCGAATGATGAAACGGCTGGTCCTGTTGGGGCTGGTCCTCTACCTCGGACTATGGGCCTTCCGGATCGTCTCCCGTAAGTACTACGTCTGGCTGCCTGGCTATCTCCGCTGGTCCACCGGCACGGAAGAAGCGGCCTCCGGCCCCATCCACCTCTTTTTCCTGTTTGCCGACCATTTCGAACCGGGCGAGAACTACCATTTCATGGAGCGCTGGCTGAAGGAGTACCCGGAGCTGGCCTCCCGCCATCGCGACAGCACCGGGCGGCCCCCGCAGCACACCTGGTTCTACCCCGCCGAGCAGCCCATCGATCGCAATATGGCGGGTCTCCAGAAGCTGGTTTCCGGCGGTTACGGAGAAACCGAACTCCATCTGCATCACGCCAACGACACCCAGGAATCCGCTCGCCGGCGCTTCGAACGCGGCATCGACTACTTCCACAAGTTCGGCTTCCTGAAGACACCAGACGGCGCCACTCACTTCGCCTTCGTGCACGGTAACTGGGGGCTGGACAACAGCAACGGCGCCCAATTCTGCGGGGCCAACCGCGAGCTCGAAATGTTGCGCCAGTTGGGCTGCTTCGCCGATTTCACCTTCCCCAGCATTCAATGGCAGGCGCAGCCGCCCACGGTCAACAGCATCTACGAGGCCACCGACGACGATCGGCCAAAATCCTACGATCAGGGCGTCGTGTTGCAAGTCGGGGTCAAGCCAGTCGGCGATCTGATGATCTTCCAGGGTCCGCTCCTGCTGGTGCCGTCCTGGCGCGCCACGCTCTTCATGGGGATCGACGATGGCAACATTCATCCCGCCGCACCCGTGGGGCCCGACCGGGTCGATACCTGGATTCGCTCGCGGATTCACGTCAAGGGGCGGCCGGACTGGCAGTTCATCAAAGTCCACGGCCATGGCGCCGAATCCGAGGAGGATGCCACCGAAAGTCTCGGCCCGCGCTTCGATTCGGCCCTCACGCGCTTCGAGCAGCACTACAACGATGGCGCGCACTATATCCTGCACTACGTGACAGCGCGCGAGGCCTTCAACCTGGTGCGAGCCGCGGCCGACGGGAAAACCGGGGATCCCCGGCTCTACTACGACTACGTAATTCCACGCTATGCGGCCGACCCGGTTCGCCGCGACTGAATCGCGAGGCGGGGTATCATAGGACCGACAGTTACCGATGAATCTGGCGCAGTTGAAGATCAAGATTTTCGCCGATGGGGCGGACAAATGGGGTATTCTCGACCTCTACCGCAATCCCCTGATCCAGGGATTCACCACCAATCCCACGTTGATGCGTCAGGCCGGCATTACCGACTACGAAGCCTTCGCGCGCGACATCCTGGCGGAAGTGCCGGACCGTTCCTTCTCGCTCGAGGTCTTCTCCGACGATTTCGAGGAAATGGGCCGGCAGGCACGCAAGCTCTCCGCCCTCGGACCTAACGTTTACGTGAAGATTCCCATCACCAATACCAAGGGCGAGAGCGCGGCGGCGCTGGTGCGGCAACTCACCGCGGAAAAGATCAAGCTCAACGTCACCGCCCTGCTGACGCTCGATCAGGTCCGCTGCATGGTGGCTGCATTAGAAGGCAGCCCGAGCGCCTACATCTCGATCTTCGCGGGCCGGGTCGCGGATGCCGGTGTCGACCCCGTGCCGGTCATGAAGGAAGCCCTGGCGCTGATGCACTCCCAGCCGCAACTGGAGTTGATCTGGGCGAGTCCTCGGGAGATCTTCAACCTGGTGCAGGCGGATCGCATCGGCTGCCACATTATCACCATCACGCACGACCTGCTGAAGAAACTGCCCTCCCTGGGGAAGGACCTGGCCGAATTCTCGCTCGATACCGTGAAGATGTTCCATCGCGACGCCGTGGCCGCCGGTTTTGACATCTAGTATGAAGCAATCGGAGGAGTTGTCCGCCGCATTACGCCGCTTTCCAGGCCAGCAAATTCTGGTGCTGGGCGACGTGATTCTGGACCGCTACTGGTGGGGCGATGCCTCGCGCCTTTCCCCGGAGGCCCCGGTTCCGGTCGTGAGAAAGCGGCGCTGCACCCTACGGCCCGGCGGCGCGGCGAATACCGCCGCCAACCTGGCCGCGCTCGGCGCCACGCCGTACCTGGTCGGACTGGTGGGAATGGATCAGGAAGCCGGGCAACTCCGTGACGCTCTGGCGGAGTGCGGCGTGGCGGCCGATACGCTGATCGCCGAGGAAAGCCGCCGGACCACCTCCAAGACCCGCGTGATTGCTTCCCATCAGCAGATCGTGCGCGTGGATGAAGAGGACACGTCCGCCATCTCCGCCGAAACCGAGGCTCGCGCCCTCCAGGCGATTGCCGGCTGCCTGCCGTCGGCCAGTGCGGTCGTAGTCTCCGACTACGCCAAGGGCTTTCTCACGCCCTCCCTCCTCGCGGCCGTGATCGCAGCCGCGGAGCGCGCCGGTAAGCGTGTCTTCGTGGACCCCAAAGGCGCGGATTTCAGCCGCTACCAGGGCTGCTTTCTGCTCAAGCCGAATCGCCTGGAACTCAGCATTCTCTCCGGTTTGCCGGCGCGCAATCATCAGGAAACTCTGGCCGCCGGCAGCCGTTTGTCGGCTGCGATGCCGGGTTCCCTGATCCTGGTCACCGAAGGTTCGGAGGGCATGACGCTGTTTGCCGGCGCCCGGCCAATCGAGCGGCTTGCCTCCGCGCCCCGCCAGGTTTTTGACGTCACCGGCGCGGGCGATACGGTGCTGGCCACCTTGTCGCTGGCAATTTCCGCCGGGGCTGCATACCGTGACGCCATGGAACTGTCCAGTGAAGCCGCCGCGATCGCGATCAGCACGGTAGGTACCGCGACGGTGAAGTTGCCGCAGTTGGAGGCAGCAATGGTCGAGCGGTGAGTTAGAAGGTTTGCGAGCTTCCCACGGGTCGCCTGCCCACATAGCTGTGGAACATCTCGGGCGACATCGTAACCGGCAACGGAACCGACTGCACTCGCTTAATCTCGCCGTCGGCCGTGCGCCACAACGCTGCCGCCAGTCCGCCGAACACCGGCAGCATCGCCGTGTAAGCGATGTAATCGAAAAATACCGTCACGGCGTAGATGATCATGCAGTAATGCAAGCCCAGGGCCATGTTGCCCATGTCCTGAAGGCGTGGATCGCCGAGCGTTCTCTTATAGATGGCGTAGGGGCCCTTGATCGCCATGACGATCGCCCCCAGGAAGAAGCAAAGAGCCGGAACGCCCAGTTCGCAGGAAACCTGCGTGTAGCTGTTATGCGTGCCCAGCCACATGCCTTTTCTTTCGCCTTGCGAGTGCGCATAGGCGTCTTCCGCTACCGGGAACATTCCAGGCCCGACTCCGAACAGCGGGTGTTGAATCGTGAAGATGATGCTTCGTTTCAATAGGACCTTGCGGCTTTCCGTCGATGAGAGAGCGCTGTCTCTCATATACTCGTCCATGTCTCCGCCGTTATCGGCAACATCATCATCCACAGTTGTCTTGTAACGCGCCACCAGTTTGCCCGGCATGAGCCCGATCACCAATACCATAATTACCGCGCCGCCGATGATGAACTTCATTTTGTCCATGATATTGGCGCGGAAGAAGTACACGAGCACCATACAAACGAAGCCGATCATGGAGCCGCGGGAGCCGGTGCGGAAGGTGGTATACAGCATCAGGAACATCACGAACCCGGCCCATGCCTTCTTAGGCAGCGTAACCGCGCTCCCCATGACGGCGCCCCACAACGGCAGGCCCAGCAGGAGCGCCTGAGCCATTTCATTCGGGTTGGCGAACTTACCGTTGGGCAGGAACAATCGGCCGTTATCCAAGCTGCCGAAAATGTTAGCGATCAGGGTAAATACAAACAGTCCCATGTACATGGACGTCATGGCCTTGCGCCACTGTCCATAGCTGTTGATCAGGCCGGCCACCGCCAGGAAGGCGACGAACGAAAATAGCAGCCAGGTATCGCGAAAAACCGGCAGGCTGCCGCCCTTCCACATGCTGAAAGGTACGGAGATACCGAAGCAGAATGTGAAGCCGAGCATCGCCTTGCCGATCGGGGTCGCCAGCGCCGTGGTAAACCCGCGGCTCAAGAGCACCATCGCGAAGACAACCCGGTAGGCGACGCCGGTGATGTGCAGATTCCCGAACTTCACGTCAAAAATACGGCTGAAGGCGAGAAATAGGAAAACCAGCAGGACATTGAAGCCAAGCCGCTCAAATCCGGATGTCTGGTCCGTCCCCACAGGCGCGCCGATCATGATGGGCGGCTGATAGGGATATCGCCTCGGCTGGTAAGTGGCTGCGGTCATTGGGGGCGACTGCTTAAAGAAAGACTCTCCGATTCTACCATTCGCAGTTTCCGCTCCAACGGATTATAGGTACTAGAACCTTCACTTTGGCGGTCAAAAAGGCCAAAAAACGCGGAAAAATGAACCTTAGTTAACCGGTTTGATCACATGCGCAGGTGTTTTACCAGGCGAAGGGTGGTCGCGAGCGAAACCAGCAGGATGCCCGGGCTCACAATACAGAGCGGCATGATCTTCTTCCAGGCGCCCGTACGGAAGTACTCCAGGCCGAGGAGCACCAGGACAGGAGCCAGCACCCTGCCGAAATGGTAGGGCTGAACCCAGAGGCCGGCCGGCTGCATCAGGAGGCCGGTCATAGTGAAGGCCAGGGCGGCCAGACCTTCCGGGCCGGTCCAGCCCTTGAAGACGAGCCAGATAGTAAGGCCAAAGGCCAGGAGCATTCCGAAAACCGCCACGTAATATGCCACCTGCACCAGCGGGCCTCCCGTCTTGATGTAACTGACATCGTGATGGAGCAGGGAATTCACCAGGTCGGTCAAAGGGATGCGCATCAAATTCGAGCTGTGATCGGGCGGGGTTCGCAGGGACACGAATCCATACCAGGCCATCGCCGGGAGCAGGCTCGCGCAGCTCACCGCCAGCCGCTCCCAGTTCTTCTCGAGCACCGAGGCTGCCGCGCACGCAGCGATCAGGCACAGCCCGGTTTCCCGGCACAAGCCCGCCAGCACCAGCACCAGAAACAAGCGGTAGCGCGATTGTTCGCGCACATAGAGTGCAAAGCCGATGGTCAGCGCCGTAAGGGCCATGTCGATGGCTCCCCGTTCCAACCCCGCGAGAGTCGCGGGAGCCAGCAGGAAGGCCCAGCCCCACTTCGCGCTGCGACCGTACAGGGCGGCATAGCGCCCCAGTCCAGTAAACGCCCAGGCCGAGAAATATCAGAATCGCCGCAAAGAATCCGGCGTCGATATACGGTTGCCGCCCCCATGCAAATGCGTAAGCCATCATGGGGATGAGAATGCGGCGATAGCGCATGACCGGCCGTTCGATGAACTTCAGGTAATCGCGGGTGCGGAAGGGGTCGTGGGCCACGACCCGGTAATACTGCCCGTCGAAGCCGAAGTCGGCGGGGAAAAGATATGTGCCCGCGAAGGCCGGGTCGTCCGGAACGCTGTTCCCATAGACACCGTGATAAAAAAGGGCGCTCCAGTTGCCGGCATAGAGCTCATGAACCAGGGTGGTTTGCCACGCCAGACCCAGGCCGGCGGCCAGGATGGCGTACACGAGACATTCCAGCCGCGGCCGCCTGACCGGTTCGAAAGCGGGAGACGTCGCCATGTTTCCTATCGCGGTGTGATCAGGCCGCCGAGCTTATCCTGCTCGCTCGCCGCGGTCCTTGGGAAACGTGTCGAATATGCTTCGGGGTACTTCAATCCAGAGCCTGTGTTGTAGAGGACCATGCGGTCGGTACTCTTGAGGAAGCCCGATTCCAGCAGGCGTTGTGCGGCCACCACACAGGCGGCGCCCTCCGGAGCGGCGTAGATGCCCTCGTCGGCGGCCAGATGCACCCCGGCCGTCAGCATGTCTTCGTCGCTGACCGCGATCGCGGTACCGCCGCTTTCCCGGACCGCGTTCAACACCAGAAAATCGCCGAGCGGCTTGGGGACCCGGAGTCCGCTGGCGACGGTGTGGGCACCTTCGAAGAACTTACTGCGCTGCTCGCCTGCTTCGAATGCGCGCACCACCGGCTGACAACCTTCGGCCTGCACCGCGATCATCTTGGGACGCCGGCCGCCGATCCAGCCCAGCTTCTCCATTTCGTCGAAGGCCTTCCACATGCCGATCATGCCGACGCCGCCGCCGGTCGGGTAGAAGATCGCGTCCGGCAGTTCCCAGCCCATCTGCTCCGCTACTTCGTACCCCATCGTCTTTTTGCCTTCGATGCGGTAGGGCTCCTTCAAGGTTGAAACATCGAACCAGCCTTCCTGGGGACCGCGCTCCGCCACCATGCGGCCGCAATCGCTGATCAGGCCATCGATCAGCGTCACGTGCGCGCCGTAAGCCTTGCACTCCAGGTAATTCGATTGCGGAACGTCGCGCGGCATGAAGATGTGAGCTTCAATGCCGGCCGCCGCCGCGTACGCCGCCATGGCGCTGGCTGCATTGCCCGCCGAGGGAATCGCCACTTTCTTGATGCCGAGCTCCACGCACATCGAAACCGCGCAGGAAAGCCCGCGGGCCTTGAATGAGGCGGTGGGGTTCAGACCTTCGTCCTTGACCCAGAGCGCATCGGCTCCGATCCGCGCGCCCAGGCGCTTGGTGCGCACCAACGGCGTCCAGCCTTCGCCGAGTGTCACCACCGAGGCTTCGGATGGCGGCAGCACCGGCGCGTAGCGCCACATGCTCGCCGGACCGTTCGGCACGTCGCGCCGCAGCCAGCGGTGGCGGATGTTGGCGAGATCGAACCGGACCAGCAAAGGACCTCCGCACGTGCAGAGGTTGGCGGCTACCCCGGCGTCGAACTTCGTCGCGCAGAGGCTGCACTCCAGGTGGGTCGCTTTAGGCATTCAGTAGAAAGTCTAACATCTGGCTCCGGGCGCGCCGAATCGGGTCAAAAGTACCAGCTCCGCCGGTCGCCTCTCCGCGAAAATGCGCAAAAGTCCTGTGACCGCCCTGTTACCGGAAGGGCTGGCGGGCACAGGCCTTTCGTGGTGAAATCGCTTCATGAACGTCGATGCGCTCGTCCTGGCGTTGGTCGCAATTGCGGACATGGCCTTGATCGTGCACCTCCGACGGCGGCGCAATCGGCGTCTCCGGCAGGAGCGCATGATGGGCAGCCTTCGCATCGCACTCCGCTGGGCGAACGCGCCAAACCGCGAACGCACCCGGGTGCCCGTGCACAGCTACTAAGCCAGTTGATCCAACTCGCCTTGCAGCAGTGCGACGTGCTCCTCTTCCTCCGCCGCCAGTTCGGCGCATAGGTCCTTCTCTAAGCCAGCTGGTAGCTCGCGCACGAGCTTCTGGAAATGATCGCGCGTTCGCTTTTCCATCTCCAGAGCAATCTGGTAAAGGTCAGCCACACCCGACTCGGCCGTCACCTGAATCCCTTTGAACAGCCAATTGGAGAGCAGTTTGTCTTCGTCCTTGGAAAGTTCCACCACCTCGCGATCCAGGTGCGCGTGGTACTTTTCCTCCAATTCGTGCAGGTGATCCAGCTCGGCCTCGTAGAGGCGTTCCAGCACCGCGCGCTGCTCCGGGGTCGCGGCCTTATCGCGCGCCAGTTTGTAGAAGTGGAAGGAATTGAGCTCGAACTGGACGGCATCGCGAATCGCCCGAAACTGCATCGAATCGCCCAGGTCGCGATCTGGAATCACTTCCAGGTCGCCGCCGCAGAGGAAGCACTTTCCATACGGCACCGCCAGCCCCTTGGTCAGCTTGAAACAACTCTTGCAGCGCCAGGTGTAGCGCACCTGCGCGCAGCAGATTTCATCTTCTTCCAATACCGCACGGCACTTCGGACAGGTCGATGGCATCTTAAACGCTCCTCGCTTCCGCCAGCTCCCGGACTTCCGGCCCGGAGATTCCCATGTACTCCAACATTCCCTTCGCGGCCCGTTTGCCCGCTCCCATCGCCAGGATGACGGTGGCTGCGCCGGTCACGATATCGCCGCCCGCGAACAGCCCGGGAATCGACGTCATCCCAGTGCGCTCGTCGGTCACGATGTAGTTCCACTTGTTGGTTTCCAGACCCGGTGTGGTCTGCGCGATGATCGGGTTCGCCGTGGTGCCCAAAGCGTAAATCACGGTGTCGACGTCAATCAGGAAGTCCGAGCCCGCCACCGCCACCGGCCGGCGGCGCCCGGAAGCGTCCGGCTCGCCGAGTTCCATCTTCTGGCACCGCATGCCGGTGACCCAGCCGTTGGCATCGCCGAGGATTTCCACGGGCAGGGTCAGCCAGTTGAACTGAATGCCCTCTTCGATCGCGTGTTCCAGCTCCTCGGCCCGCGCCGGCGATTCGCGCCGCGAGCGGCGGTAGACCACGCTCACCGATTCCGCCCCCATGCGCATCGCCACGCGCGCAGAATCCATCGCGGTATTGCCCGCGCCCACCACCGCCACGCGCTTGCCCATGCCGACGGGCGTATCGTAGATCGGCTGCCGGTTGCCGCGCATCAGGTTGACACGCGTCAGGAACTCGTTGGCGCTGAACACGCCGTTGAAGGCCTCACCCGGGATGCCGGCGAACTTCGGCGACCCTGCGCCCGTGCCCACGAACGCCGCCGAGTAGCCCATCTCGCCCAGCAACTGCGGGATGGTGAACAGCTTGCCGATGATGGTATCGAGCCGGATCTCGACTCCCATCTTCTTGAGGTTGTCGATCTCGGCATCGATGATCGTGTCCGGCAGGCGGAACTCGGGGATGCCGTATTTCAATACGCCGCCGGCCACATGCAGCGCCTCGAAGACCGTGACCGCGACGCCATTCCGCGCCAGATCGCCCGCGCAGGCCAGGCCCGCCGGACCGCTGCCGATGATCGCGGCCTTCTTCTGCCCGCTGGTTGCGACCGCCGGGGGCGCATCCCAGCCGCGGCCCATGGCGGCATCCGCGACAAAGCGCTCCAGCCGCCCGATCGCGACCGGCTTGAACTTCAGACCGACCACGCAGGTGGCCTCGCACTGCGATTCCTGCGGGCAGACGCGCCCGCAGACCGCCGGCAGGCCGTTGGCGCTCTTCAGGATCAGGTACGACTGTTTGATGTCCTTGCGCGCCAGCGCCGAGATGAAGCCCGGGATATCGATTTCCACCGGGCAGCCCGGCACGCAGCGCGGCTTCTTGCAGCGCAGGCAGCGCTCGGCTTCATGGAAGGCGCCCTCCATATCCAGGCCGAGCGAGACTTCCTCGAAATTGTGCACGCGCGCTTCCGGCGGCTGGTGGGGCATGGGTGCGCGCTCCGGCGGAATCGTCTTGATGTTCTTCGGGATCTTCAACGCCGGTGTCTCCGGCTCCGGCGTGGGGATTTCGCAGGCCGCTACCAGCCGCGGCGGCGGCGCCACGCTGTTTTCCGGGAAGGTGGCCAGCTTGGCAGACTCGGTCCGATAGCGCTCCATTGCCGCCTTCTCTTCGCGGGCAAAGCGCTTTTGACGCAGCGAGAGTTCGTCGAAGTTCACCAGGTGACCGTCGAAATCCGCTCCGTCCACGCAGGCGAACTTCATCTGCCCGCCAACGGTGACGCGGCACGAGCCGCACATCCCGGTGCCATCCACCATGATCGAATTCAAACTGACTACGGTCGGAATCCCGAACGGCCGCGTGACTTCGGCGCAGGCCTTCATCATCGGGATCGGCCCAATGGCGACCACTTCGCTCACGTTCTTCTCACTGGCCAGGATGTCGGCCAGCGCGTGAGTGACGAAGCCGTGACGGCCGTAGCTGCCATCGTCCGTGGTGATGATCAGCTCGTCGCTGCATTCGCGGAACTGATCTTCCCAGAACACGAGGTCTTTGTTGCGGAAGCCGATGATGGAGACCGTCCGGTTCCCCGCCTGTTTGTACCCGCGCAATTGGGGATAGATCGGCGCCACGCCGAGCCCTCCGCCAACCATAACCACGGTGCCTTCGAGCTTGCGAATGTGGCTCGGCAGCCCCAGCGGGCCGATGAAGTCGAGGATCGTGTCGCCCTCGCGCAACCCCAACATTTCATGGGTCGTTTTTCCCACCGCCTGGATCACCACCGTGACGGTACCGCGGTCCACATCGAAATCGGCCACGGTCAGCGGTATGCGCTCGCCATGCTCGTCGATACGAGCCATGACAAAATGTCCGGGACGTGCCGCTCGCGCCACATCGGGCGCCTTCACGTCCCAAAGAAAGGTCGTTGGACCGAATTGTTTCCTACGAGTGATGAGAAACACTACACCCCCTCTGGGAACGAACATGGTAGCAGAATTTAAGAGTAACAGGTCTAGTGAGGGGAAATATTTTGGGTCTTAGAACGGCACCGCGAGCTTGCGCTGGTGGAGCGACGAACCGGTGCGCCGGGTGCAGAGTTCGAACACCTGCTTCAGCCCATCTTTGGGTTCCAGCTCCGGGCTGAAACTCAGTAACGTGCTTCCTTGCTTATCGTTGAAGGAGACTACCCGGACCGTCGACCCGGGGAACGGCAGCTCCCACATGCGCATGTTTCCGTTGTAATAGGTGGTGAATATCTCTTGCATTTCGACGCCGTGCACCATCTCCCAGGGCACGCTGCGCCAGCCCATCACGGATGTCATCCGAAGCCCTTGCGCGTTTGCCGACAGCTCCAGGCTCTTAGTGTGACAGGCAAAGACCCAAAGCGCAGTCGTGAAAGCGCCCCCGAGCATCATGTAGAAAAGCCGGGCAGCCGGATTGCCCCCTTTCCCGAGCGCCGCCAGGACGACCATTGCGATGCCCAGAATCGACCAACCCAGGACGATTTTCCATTGCCGGGTGGGCGAATGCAGGATGACGCCGCTCTCCAAAGGTCCCGGCGACGTGCTGAATATCCATTGACCGTGAAGTTGCGCATCCTGCGCACCGCTTCCCAGAAACGCGGCCAGCCAGGCGGCGGTGAGAAGGAGCAACAGGAGGCCCGCCATCTCCGCCGGAGTCAGCCACATTTGAAGTAAGCCGGCCGGCTTGACCCGCGCGCGGTCCGAAGGATCCACAAACAAGTCGACCTTCTTGAAGAGGCTCAAGCCCCAGGTGTGGTTCACATCCGCGAAGGCCCGATACGACGAGGGCTCCTGTCCGATCTCGAACTCCACGGCGCCGTTCATCGCCCTGACCTCGCCCGCGGTGCGGGTCCAGGAGCGGCGCGCGGTCAGGTTGGTCGCTACCAGCGGCCACATGGCGCGTCCGACCACCCAGATACCGGCCAGCGCGGCTGCCACCAGCCAGATTCTGATGATCGGATTCATGACCCGCTATTATAGGCTCTTCAGTGACTAACGACGATTTAATTGAGGCGAAGCGGGCGGAGTGTCTTGGAGACGCCGCCGGAAACGGCCAGGCCGCCGCGGCGCATTATCGCGAGGCGCAGCGGTTGCTGCTTCCCGCTGGCGCCATCTGGACCGATCGCGCTGCTTACGACCAGCGCATGGAAGCCTTCGAGCGGATCCAGCAGAAGATCTACGCCCTGGAAGTTCAGGCTACCGTCCCACTCGCGGCCGAGCCAACCGCGCCGGAAGTCCCTGCCCCGGTAGTGGAAGCTTCTCCGACGCATCTCACGGTGTGGGATTTCTCACCCGGCCTGGTGGTTCGTGTCTGTCAAGGCTTCCGCGACTATGACGGCCAGGAAATCTACACCGGCGAGATTCTGCACTTCCTCGGCAGCAGCTACTTCCCCTATGACAGCGGCCACACGCTCACGTTCGCCGAGAAGACTATCCGCCTCGCGGGAGTGGTTGACGAACACGAGGTAATCATTGCCAATGCGGGCAACGCCTGGTTTCAGCCGCTGACGTAGCCGGGCGCAGTCATCCCATTTGGGTTGCAATGAACAAAGAAGCTTAGATTAGATGGACAGGCCGGGAGGCCTGGCCGGGAGGCCTGTCCCACTAAAATCCCAGGGGGTCGTACTCGCGCTGGACGAATTGCGCGGTGAACGCGATGAAGCGCATGCGGGCCTGGAATTGCATCACGGGGTCGCCCGTCCCGGTCACCTGGAAGGACGTCAGGAACGCGGCGAGACTGCCGGTGGCCGCGAGATCTTCGAACGTGCGGAACTTGAGGTAGGCCATCCCGGTCGCTCGCGGACCGGCGGCGGTCTGCTCATGCACGCGGCAATAGAGCGTGGTGTAGTCCTGAAGCAACTCCGCGATCCCCGGACCGCTATCCTTCTGCATGTACTTCGTGCCGTCGAATGTGAAGCGGCGTCCGTCGGGCGCGGCGAACTCGATGTGGTATCGCATCTCGGCCTCGCCGGTGGCCACATTCACTCGCAGGTAATTAAAGCGGCTGGCCGATTCGTCGATCGGGAAACTGGATTGGCCCATGCCTTCGAAACCGCGGAACGTCATCGTGCCCTTGATGGAAGCTTCGTGCTCGTAGCCATCGACGAATTCGTTGACGTCGCGAATCGTCATACGGCCATCGAAGACGCAAGCGACTCCGCCCGCCGGATCGCCGGTCGCGGGAATCCGCGCGCCGATCGTCAGATCGCCATCGCGACCCGCCGGCGGTTCCGCCATGCCGTTGAAGTACCAGCCTTCCATCTTTTCGTCGAAGGTCATGCCGACGCCGTCCGGCAGTTGCGCGTCCAGGAACGGCTTGAGGAGGGTCGCCTCGGGCAGGCCCGTTCCGGTCATTCGCGTGAGCATGTAATAGAAGCCAAAGCTCCCCGCCGCCTCCGTGTGGAAGAGCCCCAGCGATTGGTTGCCGACCAGGGTGGCCAGCGCAGGCGGCAGGGGCGCCACATATTTGCCCACCAGAAAATCGTCGGTCACGCGGTGGATTTCGTCGTGGAAGGGCGTGAAATCGTTCAGCTGGAAATGGTCTTTCAAGAAACTCGGTGTCACCATGCCTTCCATCAGGCCCATCAACTCATAGCGAGCTTCGAGGCGTCCGTCGGGCTGATTGGTGAATTGCAAATAGGCGATCCCGCCGGCGTGATTGGCGTTGGAGATCGTGTCCATGCGCCACACGCCGTCCAGCTGCACGGCGGTCGGCGCCGGACCGGCCGCGAACAGCGCCGCGTGATCGTCCACTGTCATTTGCTCGAAGCGATAGGCCCGCGACATCGGGAACGTAAACACGCGCGCGCCATTCGGAAACTCGCCGAGGTAAACGCGCCCGATCAACAGATCGTCGTTGACCAATTTGAAGATGTCGTAGAAGCCCTGCCACGGCGGATCCAGGTAGCGCAGCAGAATGTAGCGGCCGGGTTCGAGCGTCCCCTTGCTATCGTGCGCGATCTCGATCTCCTCCAGGCTGTTGCGCGCGTGAATGCGCCCGTCGGTATCGCTGGTGATACCGCTATACGTTCCGTCCGCCTCCTGATGGAACTCCTTGCGGAATCCCGTGAAGATGGCCGACGACATGATGTTGAGCACATGGCCCCGTGGAAAGAATCCCTTCCAGTAACGGTCGTTGTGGATGGTTTGCGTCGCGACGTCGATCGCCGGCGCCCCTCCGTGGTTCACCAGGGCAGCGATCCCCAACGTCGGACAGCGCCGGAACAAAGCCTCGAGCTGGCCTTCGTCATATTCGATCGCGTCCAGTGCGCGGAGGCCCGCCATGCTGACCGCGACCGGCGGCGTGGGATACTGCTCGCCGCCGAGCGCGCGGATCTTGCGCTCCACGATGCGCTCGCTCAGTGCCGAAATCGTCAAAAACGGATTCACTCCCAACGCGCTCGGGATCAGCGAACCATCGGTGACCGAGAGCCCCTGGTGCACGCTGCCATCGCCGGCGAAGACGCGGCCGAACGGGTCGACGGCGCCCTGCAGGTAGTCGTCGCCCATCGGGCAGCCGCCCAGGGGATGCGCGGTAATCAGGTGGCGCAGATTGAACATGCTCCACGTCGGGTTGGAGATGAAGTTGCCGCGCAACGCGTGGGCGTGCCGCCGCACCTCCTCGTTCATGCGTGTGAAGATCTGCTGCTGCCCGGCCTTGTCCCAACTGATGCGGATTCTGCCATCGCGCTCGCCGATGGGCGCCTCGAAGAGAATCGAGCCGCGCGCATTATCCTGCCCCATCACCAGGTAGAGCATGGAGTGGTTCATCGCGCCGTTCGGATCGTGCGCCGCGCTTGCCGGGTTGAGATCGCGCGCCAGGCGGTCGCGCTGCGCGTCTTCATTGCTGGTTACGGTATCCTGCCCGCGTAAAAGGCCGAAGGCCGCCTTGGCGCCATCGATGTACGCGTTGGGGAAGCTGAAATCTTCGATCGCGATTCGCTGTGCTTCCGGCAAGCCGTTGGTGTAACGGACGAGCCCGACGATATTCGGACCGGGCGCGGGCGAATCGCCGGCCGCCGGCGCCTGCGTATGCAGGTAGCCGAGCACGTCGGTTTCATAATCGCCGTTGTATGCCAGCCCGAAGAAATCGCCGTTGCCGCTGAACTTCGTGCCCAGCGCCGGCGATACGGAGAGTCCATGTGCCTCCGAGCGCAGCAGGATCTCGGTCGAATTCAGCGAACCCGCGGAGAGGACGATCTCGCCGGCGTCGAGCGTAAACTTCTCGTCGTCCTGAAACCCATTGACGTGCTTCCCGTGAATGCGCCAGCCGCCGCCCGCCAGCTTCTCCAGCCATTCCACCTTGGTCTGGGTCAGAATCGTGGCGCCGGCGTTGCGCGCCATCGGCAGATAGTTCATGTACAGCGTGTTCTTTGCCCTGACGTTGCAGCCGCTGACGCAATTGCCGCAATCGTTGCACGGCCGCTGTTCGACGCCGTGTGGATTGGTGCCATCGATAGTGAAGTTCACCGCGATATTCAGCGCCTGCGCCGAAATGCCCATCTCCTGCGCGCGCCGGTCCAGCGCTTTCACCTTCGCCAGTTGCAGGGCGCGCGGGTGCTGCGAGGGCGCAAGAATGCCCGCCGCGCGCGCGTAGTAGGGCTGCAATTCGTCGAAGGTCAGCGCGCTGGGCCAGTGGAACTGCTCGAAGACTTCGCGATCGGGCACGATGGCCACGTTGGCGTTGATCAGTGAGGTTCCGCCCAGGCCGGAGCCTTTGATCACGGAGATATCGGGATGCGTCAGGAGTTCGTACAGGCCCAGCGGGTTGAGGTCGCTGCGCGCCGCGCCGATCACGCCATCCAGCGTCTCCGGAAAATCGCCCGGCTGCCACTCCTTGCCGCGCTCCAGAATGCAGACGGAGGGCTTAGGATTCAGATTCGCCGCGGCCAGCCGCGCCGCCGAAATCGCGCCGCCGTATCCGGAGCCGATTACCACCACGTCATACTTGTTCTTCCGCTCTCGCCAAAGTGTGCCCAGCATGTGAGGCTCCGGTCGCGGGCTACGCGACACCCAATAGTTCTTTGAAATAGTCGTTGAGCAGCCGGTTGCCGGGGTCGAACTTCTTGCGGGCCTCGCCGAACTTCTTCCAGCGCTCGCCGAGTCCCTTTTCCACTTGCGCGCGCGTCACCAGCGGGGTCTGGTTGGGCAGCGGGATTCCGCCGTGGTCGCTGCAGAACTGGTTATAGGCTCCGAGAAACTCAGTCCATCCCGGGTTCGCAGTGGAGACGGGGTCGATCGTCATCACGTTGCCGTCCCACGAATAAGAGAGCAGCGATTGCTGGTCCTTCATGATGCGGTAACCGACGTAGAGCATGTTGTTGCGATATTGCTTTTCCGCATCGTACTTGCGGCAGAACTCGAAGTATTGCGGCAGCACGGTGGGATAGGTCTCTTCCGGAAAGGCCCAAAGACTGAAGGTGTAGCGGCTACCATCGGAAACCTTGGGATATTCGATGATCTGATCCGTAGCCACGGTATTGTCGCTGCGCACCAGGTTCTCCAGCTTGAAGCGCCACATCGCGCAGAAGCCGTCGATCACCTTGTAGCGGATCTCGCGGTCGGCGATGTTGGCCTCCACCTGTGCGGAGAACAGAGGCCCCGCTTTGGCCCACATATAATTCCGCAGCGGCCAACTGTACCGGTTCGGCTCCCCGGTCGCGGTGGGGTTGTAATGACGAAACTCCACCGTGATCAGGTCTTCAAAAGGGAACATGTAATACATGAGCGATTCGCCGGCGATCTTCAACTCGGGCAGCCGGTCCAGAAAATCCTTCAGTTTGAAGGTCTCGTGGCGCACCGCCATGGGCAGGATCGGCCGCACTGCGTACGTGGCTTCGTAGATGATGCCGAAGGTGCCGTACGACGAACGCACCTGCTGCATCAACTCGGGCTGGTCTAAAGTCACTTCGAGCAGTTCCCCGGAGGGAAGCACCATCTTGACGCCCTCGATGTAGGAGCCCACCTGCCCGAACTCACCGGGCATGGACGCGTCCTTGGTGCCCGCGCAACTGGCGCTGCCCACTGAGAGGCTGCCGATTTCCGTGTTCACGTAAAACTGCAGCCTGCGCTTCTCCAGTTCGCGGGCAACGTCGAGCGCAATGGCTCCGGCCTGCACCGTAACCGTGTCCGCACCGATATCGAGAATCCGGTTCATCCCGGACATTCGGATCAGGGTCCCGCCTTCCGCGACTCCGCAAGCCGAGGTGGAATGGTTGGACCCGACCGCGCGCACGGGCGAGGGATAGGTAGCGGGGTCTTTCAGGACTTTTACAATATCCTCCACCGAACTCGCGTCCACTACAACTCTCGGATGCGAAATAAGGTCCCCGAACCAGTTGGTGATCGTCGGCGCGGACATACCCGGTTTCTCCTCCGTGACGCTGGTGACAGCGCGTCTGCGAACGTTTCGCAGTATTTCCAATCAGGCTGGACATTGCAAGCCCTCGGAGTACCGGAAGCGTGTTTCAGTACACACCCGATGGAGATCAGGGGTTTGCCCTGGAGTTGGTAAGATGGACGGCCCTACTGCGCGAGGCTCATCGCGCCATCCAACGCAGTCGCTGCCGCCGGAGGGAGCTTGTTGGTATTGGCCAATAGAAGGGTGACCTGCCAGATTTCGTCGTCGGTGAGGGAGCCAACAAACCCGGGCATACCAGTCAAACGGATGCCGTTCTTGACGATCCACCAGGTTTGACCAGGCGGGTCGTTGGTCACGCCTTTTCCCTGGAGCAGAGGCGGCGGGGACGGGAACATGCCCTTCGCGATCACGGTCTTGGACTCGCCGCGCATGCCGTGGCAGACCGCACAATCCTCTCGGTAGATCCGTGCACCCGCCACCAGATTGTCCTCGTTCGGGCTCATCGGGGAATTCGCCGGCGCTTCCTTTGCAATCCGCGCGTGCAGCGCCATGGAGGTCACCTGGCGCTCGAAAGGAAGCATCGGCGCCGAAGTGGCTACCGGTGCATAGCCCTGCCGGATGTATAAGAAAGCGCCCAGCGGCAGCATCAGTACGCCCACAAGCAGACCGAGCAGGAACTTCATCCCTGCATCGTATCGCGCGTAACTTCATCAGTAGTAGGACGTGGAGTACATTTAGCTGTATGCGACGTCTTTGGAGGGGAAGTGCCGAGTAAACCAGTGTTGCTGGCCGTAGATGATGACACCGACGTGCTTCGTTCGGTGGAGAGCGACCTGCGCAAACACTACGCCAGGAAGTTTCGAATTGTGAGCGCGTCGTCGGGTAAGGCTGCGCTCGATGTGGTCGCCCGTCTCCGCACACGCAACGAGGCGATTGCGCTATTTCTGGCCGACTATCGCATGCCGCAGATGAATGGCATTGAGTTCCTGTCCCAAGCCATTGCGCAGTCCCCCGATAGCAAGCGTGTGCTGCTGACGGCCTACGCCGATACCGAAGCCGCGTTGCGCGCCATCAACGAAATCCACCTTCACCATTACCTGCTCAAGCCCTGGAACCCGCCGGATCAGAATCTCTTCCCGGTGCTGGACGATCTGCTGGAGGATTGGCTGGCGAACTACCATCCACCCTTCGAAGGCATGCGCGTTCTCGGCCCGCGCTGGTCTCCGCACACCTACGAACTGCGCGCATTCCTCAACAAACATTCGGTGCCCTACCGCTGGCTGGATGCCGACACCGCGGACCGCGACCCCGAGGTCAAGCGCGCCCTCGATTCCCTGCCCGCCGGTACCGCCCTGCCGGCGCTGATTTGCGAGGATGGAACGCAGCTTTCACAACCCACAACGGCTGCCGTCGCCGACCGCATCGGCCTGCGCACTCACTCCGAGACGCCTTTCTACGACCTCGTGATTGTGGGCGGAGGCCCGGCCGGGTTGGCCGCCGCGGTCTATGGCGCTTCCGAAGGCTTGCGCACCGTAATCATAGAGCGCGACGCCCCGGGCGGACAGGCCGGCCTCAGCTCGCGAATTGAAAACTACCTCGGCTTTCCTTCGGGGTTGAGCGGCGGAGATCTCGCCCGCCGCGGTGTGGCGCAGGCGCGGCGCTTCGGCGCCGAAATTCTTTCGCCGCAGCAGGCCGTGGGTATCCGTCAAGAGGGCCCTTATCGCTATATCAAGCTGGCCGACGGCAACGAACTCTCCTGCCACGCCCTGCTGATTGCGACCGGCGTGCAGTGGCGCAAGCTCGACGTGCCCGGCGTGGCGAGCTTGAACGGCGCCGGTGTCTATTATGGCGCCGGTCCCTACGAAGCCAACGCCTGCGACGGGGAAGATGTCTACGTGGTGGGCGGAGCCAACTCCGCCGGCCAGGCGGCCATCAACTTCGCCCGCCACGCGCGCCGCGTCATCATGCTGATCCGCGGCAAGAGCCTCAACGCCACCATGTCGCAGTATTTGATCGACGAGATCTCGCATACGCCGAACATCGAAATTCAGGTGCAGACGCGCGTAGTCGAAGTTCAGGGCAAGGAGCGTCTGGAATCGGTCTCCATCGCCTGCGCGGGCGGCGAGGTGGAGACCGTGCCGGCCAGCGCCCTGTACATCTTCATCGGCGCCGAACCCAGCACCGAATGGCTGGCAGGCTTTGTGGAGCGCGATGAACGCGGCTACCTGGTTACGGGGAGCGAACTGATGCACAACGGCAAGCGGCCCGCGGGCTGGACGCTGGACCGCGATCCCGGTCTGCTCGAGACCAGCGTGCCCGGCGTATTCGCGGTGGGCGATGTGCGCGCCGGATCGGTCAAGCGCGTGGCATCCGGTGTGGGCGAAGGTTCGATCGCTATTCAATTCGTCCACCAGTACCTGGCGAAGGTGGCGGCATGAGCGACCTCGCTGTAGAACTGCGCGCGATCCCGGCATTCTCCGAGCTCGCCGGGGACGCGATCGAATGGCTCGCCGCCCACATGGAGACGCTCTCGTTCGGCGAAGGCGAAGTGCTGGCGGCCGAAGGTTCGGCTGCCGACCGCATGATCGTCCTCCTGGAAGGCGAGTTGCAGGGCCGCAAGGAGCAGGGACCGAGCGAAGGCCGCCTCTACATCACCCGGGCCGGAGACGTGACCGGCCTGCTGCCTTATTCGCGACTGACCCACTATCCCACCACGATTCGCGCCATGGCGCCCTCGCGGCTCGCCACCCTGCACTCCAGCCATTTCCCGGAAATGGTGGAACGCTTCCCGGCGCTGGCCGGCCGGCTGGTGGGAATCATGGCGGATCGCATCCGGTATGTCACGCGCGACGAGCAGCAGCGCGAGAAGATGATGGCGCTCGGCAAGCTCTCGGCCGGCCTCGCCCACGAACTCAATAATCCGGCCTCCGCCGCCTCCGTCGCTGCCGAGAACCTGCGCGAAGCCGTGTGCAGAATGCGCGCCGCCGATCTTGCAATCGACCGCCTGATGCTTCCCGCCGACCAGCGCCTGACGCTCTCCGAGGCCGAACAACACTTGCTGGAAACGCCTCCGCCGCAGGCGATCTCAATCGACCCGCTGGAACGCAGCGATCGCGAGCAGGATATCGGCGAGTGGCTCGACGAGCGCGGGCTGGACGAGGCCTGGAAGCTTGCGGGCGTGCTCGCCGACGCCGGCTTCGATCGCGTGAGGCTGGCCAAGCTCACCGAGGGTTTCCCGAGCGACATGCTCGCGCCAGTGGTGGAGCGGTTCGCCGCCGCGCTTTCGGTCACGCGCCTGGTGGAGGTCATCGAAAGCAGCTCGCGACGCATGTCCCAGCTGGTCAAAGCCGTCAAGGAATACTCGTACATGGATCAGAGTTCGGAGCAGGAAATCGATATCCATGACGGCCTGGAGAACACGCTGCTCATTCTTGGACACCGCCTCAAACGCGGCATTCAGGTAACGCGCGAGTTCGACCGCGGCCTGCCCCGGATCTGCGCCTTCGGCAGCGAACTCAACCAGGTCTGGACCAACCTTATCGTCAACGCGATCGACGCCATGGGCGAAAGCGGCGAGCTGAAGATCCATACGGCGCGGGAAGGCAACACCCTGTTGGTGGAGATTGTCGATTCCGGCCCTGGTATTCCCGAAGAAGCGAAGTCGCACATCTTCGAGCCGTTCTTCACTACCAAGCCGGTAGGACAAGGCACGGGTTTGGGATTGGACACCGCCAACCGCATCGTCCGTAAACACCGCGGTTCCATCCGCTTCGAAAGCGGCCCCGGGCGCACGGCATTCCAGGTCCGGCTTCCCTACCCCAAAATCGCCGCCTGATGCACGAGTCCGGCGGGCAAGCTAAAGCATGCCCCACCACTGGGTAGCGCATGCTTTAGCTTGCGTGCAGTCGAGCGAAGCTCGCTGCAATCGGCGATAATCTACAACGCCGTCGCGTCCAGCACCTCGCGCACTTTTTGTAACAGCGCGTCGGGTGTGAAAGGCTTACTTAGGAATGCGATCGCCGGCTTATCGACAATGTTCTCCCGATAGCCAGACATGTAGAGGATCTTCAAGCCGGGCGTTCTCTCGGCGAGGCGGCGACCGAGCTCGAAACCGTTCATCTCCGACATGACGACATCGGTCAGCAGCAGGTCGACTTTGTGCGCGTTCTTCTCGTATGCCGTGATCGCCGCCGACCCGCTGCCGGCGGCCAGCACGCTGTAGCCGTTAGCCTCAAGCACCGCTCCGCATAGTTTGCGCACGCCCTCTTCATCGTCCACCAGCAGGATAGTCTCGGAGCCCTTGGGCGCGGTGCTGCGCAGCGGTTCCGCGGGAGCACCGGAGCGCGGCAGGTACACCTCGAAGATCGAGCCGCAGTCCGGCTGGCTATAGACAGTGATTTTCCCGCCCGCCTGTGTGACGGTGCCATAGGCCGCGGCAAGCCCCAGGCCACTGCCCTTTCCCGGCGCCTTGGTAGTGAAGAACGGTTCGAAGACCCGCGACCGCATTTCGGCCGGCATGCCGATTCCCGTATCACTCACCGCCAGCATTACGTACTCGCCGGGCGCCGCGCCCAGGCGCTTGCCGCCGGCTTCGTCGACATCGACGTTGGCGGTTTCGAGCACCAGTTTGCCGCCTCCCGGCATGGCGTCGCGCGCATTTGTCGCCAGGTTGACGATCACCTGTTCCATCTGCGCAGCGTCCACCCGCACGCGTCCCAATCCCGGCGCGGGCAGAATGAGCAGGTCGATATTCTGACCCAGGAGCCGCCGCAACATCGGTTCCATGTGGGCGAGCATGTGGTTCAGGTCAGCGACTCTGGCGTCCATCGAGGTTCCCCGGCTGAAGGCCAGCAGGTGACGCGTGACGGCCGCGGCGCGTTCGCCCGCGTACGCGATTTCATCGACATACTTGCGCGCGCCGGTTCCCACGGGAATCTCGCCGCGCAACAGCTCGGCGTAACCCGTGATCACGGTGAGCATGTTGTTGAAGTCGCCGGACACGCTGCCCGCCAGCCTGGCCATCGCCTCCATCTTTTGCGCGTGCACGGACTGTTCTTCGAACTGGCGGCGCTTGCGCGTGTCGCGAAATACCAGGATGGCGCCGCGGACCGCGCCGGAGGTGCCGCGCACCGGTGCAGCCGTGTGCTCCACCGGCGTCTCGATGCCACCGCGCGAAATCAGGATGGAATCTTCGCCGGCGCAAACCACGGCGCGATCGTGCAGCGCCCTCACCAGCGGGTTCTCCACCGTTTCCCGCGTACGCTCGTTGAAAAGCTGGAGCACGTCTTCCACGGGCTTGTGAAATGCCTCCTCCTCAGTCCATCCCGTCAAGCTCTGGGCCACGGGGTTGAGCAGCGTGACGCGCCCGTTCTTGTCGGTCACGACCACGCCGTCGCCGATGCTGGCCAACGTGGAGGCGAGCACGCGCCGGCTCTGCCGCCAGGATGCCGTGGCCCAAGCGATCAGGGTTGCGATCAGCAGGAAGGTACCGCTTCGGGTCGCAATCACGGGTGTTGTGCTGCCGCCCACTGCGTAGACTGCCGCCAGCGCAATGGCCGACGCAGCCGCGGCGAGCAGCCCCGCGGTGAGTCCGTAATACCACGCGCTCACCCAAACGGCCACCTCGAACAACAGGAAGAAGCCCGGTTCCAGGTGCGACCGTAGCAAGAGCGAAAGCAACAGGGCCAACGCGGTCAGAGCCAAGGCGACCACGCTTCCGTACAATGGAGATCGTTTCAGCCGGGTCATTGCGCAGGCTCCAATACCAATACTACAGTGCCTTCGCGGAACTGCCCGCGGGCCGGCCGTTCTCATACGGCGAGATCTCTCCGGCCGGCCTTGTCTTCCAGCGGCGGTGGATCCAGAGCCATTGGTCCGGGTGCGCGCGGATCACGTCCTCCAGCTTGGATTGCAGCGCCTGGGTATCGCGCGCGATGTCCCCGGTCATCTCCATCGGCGGATAAAAGCGGAGGATGTAGCGGCGTTCCTGGTCGCTCCACAGCGCGAAGCCGGGAATCACCACTGCGCCGCTGTGAGCCGCGAATTTCGCGAAGCCCGTGCCCGCGCAGGCCGGCACACCGAAGAAATCCACGAAGACGCCGGAGTCGGGTGCGGCGTTCTGGTCGATGAGAATGCCCACCGCCTGGTTGGCCGCCAGCGCCTTTAGAATTGAACGCGCGAAATCCTTCTTACCGATCGGACGATTGCCGGTCAACGCGCGCCTCCGCTCCACCATCCGGTCGATCAGCGGGTTGTCCAGCGGCCGCACCACCACGTTCATCGGGCCGGTCAGCAGTGCGTGAGCGAAGGCGCTCAGTTCCCAGTTACCCAGATGGGCGGTGGCGAACAGTACCCCGCGTCCCTGGCGCAGAGCTTCGTCGAAATACTCCCCGCCTTCGAGCCGGATCCAACGGTCCAGGGGCTGGCGCCGGATGGCGGGGAACTTGGCGAAGCTCACCAGAATCCGCGCCACGGAACGGAATACGCCATCGACAATTTCGCGATGTCGACGCGGCGTGAACTCGGGCAGCGCCATCGCCAGATTCTGGCGCGCCACGCGCCGCAAGCGCGGAATCCCGAGATCGAGCAGACGCGCGTATCCCCGCGCCAGGGCGTGAGCCACGGGCAGCGGCGACCACTCCAGCGATTTCAACGCAACCATGGCGGCGCAATACTCCACCACATTGCGTGTCATCGAGCGCGTGCGCATGAATGAATTGTACCCACCGGCGCACGGCGCCTACGGGGTTACGCGTGCCTTTCGCCGCGATGTACCTGGAACAGCAGCAGTCCGCACACACCCCAAATCAACAGCGCAATGAACACGAAGCCGAAAACCAGATCGAATGCAGGGTTCTGCATCTGCGCCGGCATCGGGATGAAACCCATAGTCATCGCAGCCACCACGGCCAGCACGTACCAATACCATGAGACGGAGTGGAAGCGAAGAAGAAGGAGCGGGATCCCCATTGCCAGGAGATAAACCAGGACAGCCGACATGTTGAACATGTAAAGCCTCCTACCTGCATTGTAGGCCCGATTATCGGGGCTGGGAACCCCCTGCCAGTTCGATGAAGTCGATACTCCACGGCGGTTGCCGCAGATCCAGGCGTGCCACTGTTAACGGCAGGCGGAAGCGGCGCGGACCGGCGCTCCCCGGGTTCAGATACAGGACGCCGCCCCGTTCACTGCGGCCATGCTTATGCGAGTGCCCGCTGACCACGATGTGAAATCCCGAGGCGGCAGGGTCGAGGTCCAACTGCTGAAGATCGTGCAGGACGTAGATCAACGCCGGGCCGGCCTCCGCCACGGCGGTCTCCGGCAACCGCTGCGCGCATTCGCCGCGATCGACATTGCCCCTGACTGCGATCACAGGCGCCACCGCGGATAACTGATCGATGATCGCGTAGTCGCCGACGTCGCCGGCATGGATGATCAGGTCGGAGCCTTGCAGCGCGGCCAGTGCCTGCTCACGCATCAGGCCATGGGTGTCGGAGATAAGCCCGACCAGCATCTCGCCTATTCGATCCAGCCGCCGCCGAGTACCAGATCGCCATCGTAGAAGACTGCGCCCTGTCCCGGTGTCACTGCGCGTTGCGCTTCGTCGAAGACGACTTCGACCCGATCGCGGTCGCCGGTCGCTACCAGGCTTGCCGCCGCCGCCGCATGTCGATTGCGAATCTTCACCTGCGCCCGCACCGGCGCGCCGGGATCGACGCCGGCAATCGAGATCCAGTTCACGTCCTTGGCTGTGAAGCCGGCGCGCAGCAGATCGTCGTTGCCTCCGACCACCACTTGATGGTTGGCCGGATTGGTCGAGATCACGTACAGCGGCTCGCCGGTCGCCACGCCAAGTCCCTTGCGCTGGCCTACCGTGAAGCGGTGCACGCCTTCATGCCGCCCAAGAGTGCGGCCGTCGGTAGTGACGATCTCGCCCGCGGTTTCTTCCACGGTGACACCCTTCTCCTTCAGGTACGCGCTCATGAAGGCGGCGTAATCGCCATTGGGCACGAAGCAGATCTCCTGGCTATCGCCTTTGGCAGCCACCGCCAAGTCCATCGAGCGGGCCATGTCGCGCACTTCGGGCTTATTCAACTCGCCGAGCGGGAACAGCGTTCGTGCCAGCTGCGCCTGGGTCAGGCCGAAGAGGAAGTACGTTTGATCTTTGGAATCGTCCACGGCGCGCAGCAGCTGGAATCGGCCCGTCGCCTCGTCGTGGCGTATGCGCGCGTAGTGGCCGGTCGCCATGTGGTAGGCGCCTACCGAATCCGCCATCTCCAGGAAGCGATCGAACTTGATGTAGTTGTTGCAGAGCGTGCAGGGAATCGGAGTGCGGCCGGCCAGGTATTCGTCCACGAACGGCTTGACCACGTGCTCCTCGAACTGTTCCTCGAAGTTGACCACGTAATAAGGAATGCCGACCTGCTCGGCCACGCGGCGTGCGTCGTAGACGTCGTCGAGCGAACAGCAGCGGCCGGTCGTCGCGCCTTCCACGGCGAGCTCGGGCAGGCGCCGCTGATTCCACAATTGCATGGTCATGCCGACCACCGTGCGGCCCTCGCGCACAAGCATGGCCGCGACTACGGAGCTATCCACGCCGCCGCTCATCGCTACCGCAATTGGAAGCTCAGGCATGCACCGAAATCCTGCGCAGATGCGCGACACTCGCCGTGATCGCATCGATGAGTGCGTCCACCTGCTCCACCGTGTTGGCGCGCCCCAGCGAGAAGCGCATGCTGGCGCGTGCACGGTCGTCGTTCAGCCCGATCGCCTTCAGCACATGCGAAGGGGCAAGCGCACCGCTCGAACAGGCCGCGCCGGTGGAGACCGCGAAGCCGCGCAGATCGAGCGCGATCACCATGGCCTCACCATCGATGCCGTCGAAGAAGAGATTGCTGGTATTGGCCACGCGGTTCCAGCGCGAGCCGTTGACTCCCGTGCCCGGGATGCGGTCAAGCACCGCGCTCTCCAGGCGATCGCGCAGCATGCCGAGGCGCTCCGTGTCCTCGGTCAATCGCCGTCCCGCGAGCTCCGCCGCCGCGCCGAAGGCTGCGATGCCCGGAACGTTCTCCGTGCCCGGCCGCCGGTCGCGCTCGTGATGTCCGCCGTAGAAGATCGGCGCCATGCGCGTTCCCTTGCGGACGTAAAGCGCGCCTACACCCTTCGGTGCGTAGATCTTGTGACCGCTCATCGTGTACAGGTCGGCGCCCAGCGCCTGCACGTCCACCGGCGCTTTGCCGAGCGCCTGCACGCCGTCGACGTGAAGGGCCGCGCCGGCCTCGTGCGCGATGTGCGCGATCTCGGCCACCGGCTGCAGCGTGCCGAGCTCGTTGTTGGCATGCATGATCGAAACCAGCACGGTCTCCGGACGCAGCGCGCGGCGCACATCGTCCGGATTCACGATTCCGTTCGAGCCCACGCGCAGGCAGGTCACGTCCACGCCTTCTTCGCCGAGTTGTTTGGCCGGCGCGAGGACGGCCGGATGCTCGATCGCGCAGGTGATCACGTGCTTGCGCGGCCGCGTGGTGGCGCGGGTCACGCCGAAGATGGCGAGATTATCCGCCTCGGTGCCGCCGCTGGTGAAGACGATTTCCTGCGCGCTGGCGTTGATCAGCGCCGCGACCTGACGGCGCGCCGCTTCCAGCCGCTGCTTCGCGCCCTGACCGAAATGATGGATGCTGGACGCGTTACCATACACTTGACCGAGACACGCCACCAGCGTCTCCATGACTTCCGGCGCAACCGGAGTTGTGGCATTGTGGTCGAAATAGAAGTGCTGCACTTGATTTCATTTTACCAATGACCAGGCAATGACGAGACCAACACTTACCCTGACCACGGATTTCGGCCTCAGCGACCAGTTCGTGGGCGCCATGAAAGGCGTGATTCTCGGCATCTGCCCCGAGGCGCAGATCGTCGATATCAGCCACGACGTCACGCCCTTCGAAATTGGCGAGGGCGCGTATCTGATCGCGCAGGCATGGCGCTATTTCCCGAAGAAGACGGTGCACGTAGTGGTGGTCGATCCCGGAGTCGGCACCGCGCGCCGCCCCATTCTTGTTGAGGCCGGAGGCCAGTATTTCATCGGTCCGGATAATGGCGTGCTCTCCATGGTGTACCAGCAGGAGAAGAGCAAGGTGCGCCTGATCTCCAATGAGAAGTACTTCCGCCATCCGGTGAGCAACACGTTTCACGGCCGCGACATCTTCGCGCCGGTGGCCGCCCATCTGGCCGCCGGAGTGCTTCCGGCCCGCTTCGGCAAACCGATGGAGGACTACCTGAAGCCGGAGTTCGAAAAACCGCACCGTGCCGGCAAGCGCACCTGGATCGCGCGCATTCTCAAGATCGATCGCTTCGGGAACATCATCACCAACATCCACACCAACGATTTCGGCGATCTCGCGCAGCGCAATTTTTCGCTATCGCTGGGCCCGCAGACCGTGACTGTGCTGGCGCAGAACTACGCTCAATGCGCCCCCGGGGAATTGTTCCTGATTCTCGGCAGTTCGGGCTACTACGAGGTTTCCATCAGCCAGGGCAGTGCTGCGAAGTACGTTAAGTGCGAACCCGGCGCCGCGATAGAACTGATGGTCTGGTAATTTTCGTTGACAAATCTAAACTAAACCGTTTAGTATTGCTCTCGGAGAGAGGACCCATGATCCACGTCCAGAACCTGGTGAAGACCTTTGGCGCTTTCACTGCCGTCGACCACGTCTCCTTCGATGTCCAGCCCGGCGAAATCTTTGCCTTCCTCGGGCCCAACGGAGCCGGCAAAACCACCACCATCAAGATGCTCACCACGCTCTTGAAACCCAGCAGCGGAACCCTCGAGATCGATGGGCTCGACTCCGCGACAAATCAGGACGACGTCCGCCAGCGCTTCGGCATCGTCTTCCAGGACCCTAGCCTCGACGCCGATCTCACGGCCTACGAGAACATGGAAATCCACGCCGTCCTTTACCATGTGCCGCGGCGCGATCGCGCCGCGCGCATCGAGACTCTGCTCAAACTCTTCGAACTCTGGGACCGCCGCAAGGACCGGGTGAAGAAATTCTCGGGCGGCATGAAGCGGCGCCTGGAAATTGCCCGCGGCTTCCTGCACACGCCCAAAATCCTCTTCCTCGACGAGCCCACGCTCGGTCTGGACCCGCAGAGCCGCAACCAGCTTTGGACGCACGTGAAGCACTTGAACGCCACCGAAGGCGTCACCGTTTTCCTGACCACGCACTATATGGACGAAGCCGACCGCGTGGCCCATCGCATCGCGATCATCGATCACGGCAAGATCGTGGCGCAAGGCACCTCCGCCGAACTTAAGGAGCAGACCGGAAGCGAGAGTCTCGAACAGGCATTCCTCGCGCTCACGGGATCTTCCGTGCGCGATGAAACCTCCACTTCGGTGGACCAAATGCGTCAGTTTGTGAAAGCGTGGAGGAAATAATGGAAGCCATCTATGCCCTGTGGCTGCGCGAAATCAAACGCTACGCACGTTCGCCCGTGCAAATCGTGGTCTCTCTCGGACAGCCGATGCTCTACCTGCTGGTGCTGGGCTTCGGCCTCGGCCCCGTGTTTCAGAAGGCCGGGAGCGGCAGCTACCTCCAGTTCGTGGCGCCCGGCGTGATCGGCATGAGCATCCTCTTCTCCGCCGTCTTTTCCGGCGTTGGCCTGCTCTGGGACCGTCAGTTCGGCTTCCTCAAAGAAACCCTGGTCGCGCCCGTGCCTCGCCATCGCATCATCCTCGGACGCACACTCGGCGCGGCTACCGTCGCGGTGATTCAAGGCACGCTCGTCTTGACGGTCTGCCTGATCGCGGGATTCCGTCCCGCGAACTTCGCCGCGCTGCCCGTGGCCCTCGTCTTCATGCTTATGATTGCCACCGTTTTCGCCGCGATGGGTTCGGCGATCGGCTCCGTGCTCCAGGACATGCAGGGCTTCCAACTGATCATGAGCTTCCTGGTGATGCCCATCTTCTTCCTCTCCGGCGCCCTGTTCCCGCTCACCGGCCTTCCCTTCGCCCTGCACGTGCTAACCAGGATGGATCCGCTCTCCTACGGGATCGACGGCATTCGCGGATCCCTGATCAACGCTCCTCATTTCGGGCCTACAATGGATGCGGTGGTGCTGTGCGTCGCGGCGTCTGTGTTGCTTGCGATAGGCACCTATCTCTTCTCCCGGATTGAGGTTTGAGCCAGGCATTGACGGGCAATCACGCGAAGCTACAGAGGCCCAGAAGCCGCCGCGCTCACGATCAGGTCCTGGACTCCGCGATCAAGCTGTTTGCCGATAACGGAATCGACGCCACCAGTATCGATTCCATCGCCGCGCATTCCGGCGTCAGCAAGGCGACGATCTACAAGCACTGGACCGACAAGAATGCGCTTTGCCTGGAAGCGCTGGGACGCGTTCACGGCCTCGATCGCGAGCCCCCGAAATTCGATTCCGGCGACTTGAGGCAGGATTTTATCGATCTGCTGAACCACAAGCCGCCCGATGACCAGGCCCAACTCCGCGACCGCTTGCTGCCGCACCTGATTGCCTACGGCGCCCGAAATCCGGAATTCGGAATCGCCTGGCGGACACGCGTCATGGAACCGGCCCGCAAACAGGCCGTCGCATTGATGGACCGCGGCATCGGTCAGGGAGTCTTTCCCGACGACCTCGACAAGGTGCTCGGCCTGGCGCTGCTGCTCGGCCCGATGTTGTACAAACACATCTTCCGCAGCCCCTCGCCTCAGCCCGCGAATCTCGCGGAAGGCGTTGTTTATGCCTTCTGGCGCGCCTTCGCCGTCACTTCGAGGAAGAAGCGTACGTGACTTTGTATCTGCGTTCGACGTGCTTCTTGATCTCGGCCAGATCGAACCACGCGGGCTTGAAGCGCTGCGTGGAGTACAGCGCGGCCTGGTCGAAATAGTGCGGCGATTGCGCGTCCGCGCTCTCGCCCAGCACGAGCAGGGAATGCGCCTCCGGTCGCTTGCCGAACTCCACGACGCTGACGTAGGTATCGCCCACGGTTCCGTACATGCGCTTCTGCCCGGGCGCCTCGCGCGTACCGAAAGTCAAGATCGTTCCCGTGAATGAAGGAGCGCCGGGCACCGGAACGCTGGGGCGCGCGTCGCTGAACTGCTCCTCGGTGCCGCTGCTATGCACGCGTTGCAGTCGGTTGACATCGCCCCACGCGACCTTCCACGTCCCGAAGGACGCTTCGAGCGCGGCCTTCACCTGCTCCAGCGCCGCGATCTGACCACCGGACCGAGAGAGGGTTGCGGTGCGCACGAACAACGTGGTGGCCACGGAATCGTTGCGCCCCACCTGGTCCCAGTTGCGGATCTCCGCCACGAGGTCGGCCAGACTGGCCGCGTCGGCCGGTTGCAGTTTTGCGAACTCGGCGAGCAGTTCGGGCACGCGCTGCGCGGCGATACCGATCTTCGTGTCCAAGCCCAGCCTGGTCCACTCGGCGAAGGTGAAGCGATGATCGCCGGAGAGAATCGCCCGCGAACGCTGCGAGCGCGGCGTATCCGGCTCCGGCGCCATGTAGGCCGGATATCGCGCGGCCACCGGGTTGTCCTCCCCGCCCGTGGTCAAGAACGGTGTGGAATTACAGTTCTGCAGCCAGCCGCTCTTGGGATTGAGCACCTGGGGCAGGTCCGCGAGCGCGTGCAGCCCCTGCCATTCGGTCTCCGGGTCGCTGCCATCCACGGGCTTCGTCCAATCGAATTTCGTAGAGCGCTTGGGAATCGCGTTGCCGTGCAGGTAGTAAATGTTGCCGGCGACATCGGCGTAGATGGTGTTGGACCCGGTCAGCGTGACACGCGCCAGCGCGGCTTGAAACTCTCGGAGATTCCGCGCCTTCGCCATCGCCCAGCGCTGCTCCATCACACCGCCTTCGGTGGCTGCGGCACGCACCGCGAGTCCCACGCCCGCGCGCATGCCGAGGACGGGACCGTGATGCGTCTTGCGGAACGTCACGCGGCGCATCTCAACACCAGTCGCCGTCTTCACGGGAATCTCCTCGCTCCACTCGACGGCTTGGCGATGACCGTTGCCATAGCGATACGAGAGCGGGTCGCTCGGGTCGTCGAACTTCTCGAGGTAAACATCCGCGGTGGAGGCGTAGTTGTTGGTGTGGCTCCATCCCAGATAGCGATTGCGTCCGGAGCGGATGTAGGGTGTGCCCAGAATCGCGAAACCGGAAACGTCCAGGCCCTCGCCGCTGTGCAGGTGCGCCTCGTAGCGCTGTCCGCCGCCGAAGAAGCCCACGTGCGGATTGATGAGCAGCATGGCATGCCCGGTCGTGGTCCGCGATGGCGCTACCGCCCACATGTTCGAGCCCTCGTCGGGATCCTGGGCCGTGCTGGTGGCGGCCGTTGCGCCGGCAAGCGCGGGGAAGGCGCGTGCCCGCTCGGCGGTCGTGATCCCCGTGCCCGCCGGTCCGCGATGCTCCTCCATCAGGATGAACCAGGGTTCCCAACGCCGGATGAGCCGCGGTTTTTCGGGATGCTCCTTGATGTATGCGTTGACGCCCGCGGCGAAGGCGTCGCAGAGTGCGCGCAGTTTGGCGTTGGCGTGCGCGTAGTGATCCTTCGCATGCTTGGTGGCTTCGTACGCGCGAACCAGAACGTCGTTGTTCAGCCCGCGCGGACCTTCGGCTTCCGCCGCGCGGCCCAGCACCCGGATGTAATCTTCTTCCAATTGCCAGAAATTATCTTCGGCCTGCGCGTACATCAGCCCGAAAGCCGCGTCCGCGTCGGTCTTGCCGTAGATGTGCGGGACGCCGTAGGTATCCCGATAGATCGTGACCGAACCCCGCGCCGCTGCCGCGGTGGTCAGGCAGAGCAGCGCGAGGACCAGCCGTCTCATGCAACGGTGATCGCGCCTTCGCTCGCGCTCAAGACCAGCTTGCAGTATTTGGCGATCACACCCTTCTTGTAGCGCGGTTCGCGGGGCTTCCACTCCGCGAGGCGGCTCTTCAGTTCCTCGGCCGGAATATCCAGCTCAAGCACGCCGCGGTCGCGTCCACCGTGATCATGTCGCCTTCCGCGCACCACCGCGATCGGGCCGCCATTGAAGGCCTCCGGCGCCACGTGCGCGATCATGAAGCCGTGCGTCGCGCCGCTGAAGCGGCCGTCGGTCAACAGCGCGACGCTGTCGCTCAACCCGGCGCCCACGATGCGCTCCGGTCACGCCGAGCATCTCGCGCATTCCGGGTCCGCCGCGCGGACCTTCGTAGCGGATCACCACCACGTCGTTCTCGCGGATCTTGCCTTCCTGCACCGCCGCCATGGCTTCTTCTTCGCGCTCGAACACGCGGGCCGGACCGTGGTGCGATTTCTTCTCGTGGCCGGCCAGCTTGATCACGCAGCCTTCGGGCGCCAGCGAGCCGCGCAGAATCGCGATGCCGCCGCGCGGCTTGAGCGCCTTGGCGAGCGGCAGAATCACCGGCTGCCCGGCGATCTCCTTCGCCTCACGCGCTTCTTCCGCGAAGGTGCGCCCGGTGACGTGATCGCCGAGCCATCCACGTAGCCGCCCTCGAGCAGGCGTTGGCGATCACCGGAATGCCGCCGGCCTTATCCACGTCGGCCGCCATGTACTTTCCGCCGGGTTTGATGTCGACGAAGACGGGAGTCCGCGCCAGCATCGGCTCGAAATCGTCGATGGTGAGGGGCACTTCGGCTTCGCGCGCCATGGCCAGCAGATGCAGCACGGCGTTGGTCGAACCCGCGGTGCCGGCCACGCCCGCGATCGCGTTCTCGAAGGCCTTGCGGGTGCAGATATCGCGCGGCAGAATGTTCTTGCGCACGGCGTTCAGAATGACCTCGCCGCAGCGATACGCCACCGCGTCCTTGCGCTTGTCGACCTGCGGCACGGCCGCCGTTCCCATCGGGGAAAGCCCGATCAGTTCCATCACGGTGGCCATCGTGTTGGCCGTGAACTGTCCGCCGCAGGCTCCGGCGCCGGGGCAGGCGTGGTCTTCGATATCCAGCAGTTCGCGCGTCGGTGATCTTGCCGCGCGCGTTGCGCGCCCACCGCTTCGAACACGTCCTGAATGGTGATGTCATGGCCCTCGTAGCGGCCCGGCATGATGGTGCCGCCGTAGAGCACGACGCCGGGAACATTGAGCCGCAGCAGCGCCATCGCGGCGCCGGGAATGGTCTTGTCGCAGGCCACCAGCGCGACGATGCCGTCGAACATGTGGCCGCGCACCATCAGCTCGATCGAATCGGCAATCACCTCGCGGCTGACCAGCGAGGCCTTCATGCCCTCGGTGCCCATGGTCACGCCGTCGCTGATCGCGATGGTGTTGAACTCCATCGGCGTGCCGCCGGCCGCGCGGATGCCTTCCTTCACTTTGCCGGCCAGCTCGCGCAGGTTGTAATTGCACGGCATGGTCTCGATCCAGGTGTTGGCGATGCCGATGATGGGCTTCGCCAGATCTTCATCGGTGAAGCCGATGGCCTTCAGCATGGCGCGCGCCGGGGCGCGGTCTCGTCCCTGGGTGATGGTGTGGCTCTGCAGTTTCATGGTGAGCTTACAGTTTAACGCCCTGATCGTCGCCTGCGCTCCGCGGTGCGTACCTGCAGCTCGTCCATGCCGAAGTAATGCGCCACTTCGTGCCACACGGTGTCGTCCACGAGCTTCGCCAGGTGCGCGGCGTCGCGCGCCATGCGTTCGTGCGGACCTTGAAAGATCGTGATGCGGTCGGGCATCGCAAAACTCTCGAAGACGCTGCGTTGGGTCAGCGGACGGCCTTCATAGAGTCCCAATAGGGTGCCGCCGCGCGGAACGCGCCCGCGCGCGAGTTGCGCCGGCGAAGGCTCGGCCTCGACGATCATCGCCAGATTCTTCAGGCGCCTGCGGAAGCGCGGCGGAATGCGTTCGTAGGCGTCGTTCACCAGGCGATCAAAGTCGGCGGGATGCATCGCTTCAATTGAACTCCCGTGACCAGAGTCTGGTCACGGGAGTTTGTCCTTATGCCTATTTTCAACCACTTCTGAAATTGGCGTGACCAGAGTCTGGTCACGGAGGCTGTGCGGCTATTGGGCGGAGTAGCGGAGCGACCCGGTTTTCAGCTAAACTCGAAGTTTGGCGTGACGAGCGTCAATACCCCGCCCATTCGGGCGCGTAGCTCAGTTGGTTAGAGCGCCTGCTTCACACGCAGGAGGTCACAGGTTCGAGTCCTGTCGCGCCCACCATTCAAGCTGTTGCAATTCAAGAACTTGGCTCCGTCCATCATTCACTGCTCCTGCCAAAAACATCAAAAACGTATCAGAACCGTATCAAAACCCGGCTACTCGTCGTCCGCCGTATCAAAATGCTTCGATGAGCCGGCGTCGCCGGCCTGGCGGTTGATGCGCGTCAGAGCCTCCCGTTTCATCTGCAGCTTCATCTGCGAGTATTTCTTGAAAACCCTGGCGTCAGTTTGACGAAGCATCTGCGTCACCCATTCGTCCGCGACTCCACCCGCACTCAGCCTAGTCGCGTACGTGGACCGCAGGTCATAAAGCCTGAAGTGAGGGACGCCCGCCCGAGCAAGCGTTCGTTGCCAGGTCTTTTTGAAGTCCACCTGGTGCTCCGTGGGCTTGCGGGAACTCGGGAACAGCCAAGGCCCGGGACCCGAGAGCTTGATCTGATCCCGGAAGGCGTCAGCCGCAATATCCGTCAACGGAACTTCGGCAACTCCGGTAGGAGTCTTCGAATCCACGATGAACACCACCTTGTTGGCGAGGTCCACCTGGTCCTTCTTCAGGCAGGCAAGTTCCTTGTACACCCGGAGGCCCGTCTCCGTGATGATACGGATCACGTTCCTCAGATACGCGGGTGCCTCCTTTTCGATTTTGCCCTGCTCCGACCATGTCATATAGTGTGGCCGAAACAGGCCTTTCACCAATACCGGAAACTCCACGGCCGCGCACGGATTGGCTGGGAGAACCTTTTTCTTGACTGCCACACTGAGAATTCGGCGCAGGACTCGAAACTCCTGGTGAACACTAGTAGCCTTCAGCGTCCCGAGTTGCACGATCCCCGATTTTCGGCGAACGTGTTTCTTTTGCTGCAGGCGAGTCCGCAGGTGAACTTCGATCTGGGTCGCGTCGATGTCCAAAAGCTTGCAGGTACCAAACATCGGTTTGAGCGTCTTCAAGGCGTTCTCGTTCGCCTCGTGAGTCTTCTCGGCACGAATCGGCGGCTTGGAATAGTTTTCCAAGAAAAAGTCGGCCCATTCGTTGAACGTGAGCTGTCTACCCTTGCGAACAACCTCAAGGGAGTTGTTGTCTCTGGACTGTAGACGCTCGCGAAGTTTGCGCTGCGCTTCGTCCCAGTCAGTTGTATCGGCTGATTCCAGGCGGCGGCAACCGGTTCTATCCCGGTAGCGCATCCACCAAACGTTGCTGTCCTTTCGTTTATAAACCACGCCATCATGTTTACGCCGTCTCGGCATTTGCCACCTCTTGTCTGAATTGCGCGCGGAATGGCTCCAAGTCCGATCTCAAAAACCGGATATTGCGACCCATCACGCGGAGGTGGGGAATCTGCTTTCGCTCCACCCAAAGATACACCGTTTGGGGGCTCACGCCGAGAAAAGTAGCCGCGTCTTTGACGGTCATAGGCAGATTCGACGCTGAGCTTCGGGGAGCATCGGTGCGTGAGGACGTATTCGAAACACGACCAGATGCCAGAAAGAGCTGATGATCGTCGGCGAACATTGGCACCTGCGTCTCGTTCACCAAACACTCGTCGAATGGCGCTCCGGCGGGTTGGGATCGCTTCGTCGTCATAGTTCACTCCAGGTGTGGGCTATCACTTCGTTTCATAGCTGTTTGTTGCTCTCCATCCACTGGTCGAGCCAGTCCCTCCGAACTAGCTTTCGGCGGCCCATGGCGATGTGGGTGAGCCTCGGAATGCCCGGAATTTTACCGGCGAGAACGTGGGATACGTGAGTTTTTGAGCAACGTAGGATTGCGGCGACGTCGTTGATTGTAAGGATATGGTTGTCTTTCAATACTTCCTGCATTTGAGGGTCACCTCTCATGAATTGATTGCTGAGATTACGCGAAGCCCGAATAGTCTGGCCCACGCGCGAACGCACGTGTGCTGCATCCGCGGAACGATGGTTGAAGCCGTCCACGCCTCATTCGAGATTGCCACTAGAACCGTCGGTTTCTCGATGGCGGATCGCAGCATGGGCCAGGTCAGCAGCTGTTCGTAGCAAATGAGGATCGCCGCGCGCTGTCCTCCGAGATCAATGGTTCCTGGGCCGAAGAGGTTTAGCGCCACTCCGCCCTGCGGATGGAACGGATTCCACATCCCGCCCGGGACAGGGATCCGCTGATGGAAGGTGGGACGGGCATGGTCGCCAATGATGACCACGGAGTTGTAGTAGCGATCAGATCGGGGAATTGGCTGGCCGGCTCCGATCAATAACGTCTTTCCGGTAGCTGAGACTGCCGGGGCCCAGAAAGCATCGGTGGCGTCCGTCCAAAGGCGAACCGCGCCTTCGGGAAACACGAGAACTTTCGGACCCGAGGACTGGGCGACGTGCTGAAGTTCCTCCTCGATAGCAAACTCGGCCAGATCGTCGGCTTGCCGTGGTCGGTGGATCCGGGTCATCTC
The DNA here is from genome assembly GCA_963791985.1 of uncultured Solibacteraceae bacterium. Classification (GTDB taxonomy): domain Bacteria; phylum Acidobacteriota; class Terriglobia; order Bryobacterales; family Bryobacteraceae; genus Solibacter. The sequence continues at coordinate 101,829 of CAWBUN010000002.1, forward strand.
GCCTACCCAGCCGGTTGGCCTCCTCACTTCGCTCACGTGAATGTTCAGAAAGATGCTGGCCGCGCTGGCGACGACCAGTGCAACCATCCTGGTCCTCTTGTGGATCAACGAACCTGGGAGTGCCAAAGCGGCGGCAATGCCGCACCAACCCGACTGCGGAAACAGCACACCAGCGGAGAGCAACGGCGACGCCCAGCCGATGATGCAAAGGGGCGGTACAACGGTGAGAGCCACCGCGACAGCCGATGTCCACGGCCGAAGGGATTCCAGTCGGGTCCAGCAGAGAGCCCACGGCAGCGACAGAAGTGCGGCGGCTGCCATCCACATGAAGACTGCACCGGCTTCACTGGACGGCCAGTAGGCCTTCGCGACGCCAATCACCGGCAATGAAGCCGCGGCATAGTAGGCAAAGGAGGTGGCACCGGCCGTCGAGCGAGTCGGTTGGACGGCGATTAGGCACGGCACTACGATGCTCAAGGGTATTGCCCACAGTTGGCCCCTCCAGGCGAGCAGTCCGATAGTGCCCGCGCCCACGACGCGAAACCAGATTAGAGAAGCCATAATGGACGAAGCCTCGCGCGAATCTGGGAAATGCTGATCGGACCCATATAGCGGGAGTCGTAGCTGCCGCGATTGTAAGTGGACGCCACCATGCTGGATTGCCTGCGCGCGTCGATGCGACTGAAGCCGACGCGAATTGTCGTCGGTGAGGTCCGAGGGGCCGAGGCGCACGTCATGTTGAAGGCGTGGAATACCGGGCATCCCGGCGGCGCTGCGACGGTCCACGCGAATGATGCCGTCAGCGGCCTGGTGCGGCTGGAAAGCCTGGTGGCCGAGGCTACGGCTGCGCCTCAACAGAGTCTGATTGCCGAGGCAATCGATCTCGTCATTTTCATTGACGAGGAGTCGGACCTCGCGGCCGGCCGCAAGGTTCGGGAGTTACTGGTTGTCACCGGGTACGACTCCGGTCGGTACGCGGTCGAGTACGTCTAAAACACACTTCAAAAGGAGTCCATGATGTTTCAACGATCCCGATTCCGCAGTAGGATGCTTCTGATCGGATTTCTAGTGCTGGCCGCGCCGGCCGCCTTTGCAGGCGGAGGTGGAGGCGGTCTCCCTTGGGAGACGCCGCTCAACCGGATTGCGCAGTCCCTGACAGGTCCAGTCGCGCTGTCCATTTCGCTAATTGCCTTGATGGTCGCCGGCGGCACGCTGGTTTTTGGCGGCGAGCTGAGCGAGTTTGCACGACGGTCGTGTGTAGCTGCGCTGGCCATCGCATTCCTGGTGCTTGGCGCTGGCTTCATGACGACGCTATTCGGCGTTGGCGGCGCGACGGTGCTGTGAGGGCGGTATGGAGAAGCCGCGCGAAATCCTCATTCATCAGTCGGCCAATCGCCCGCATCTGCTCCTGGGCGGTGACCGGGAGTTGGTCCTCTTTGCGGCGCTGATGTCTGCGATGCTCATGTTCGCCTTGGTGACTTGGTGGGGAATCGCTGCCGGCATCGCCCTCTGGATATCGGCGATTGCCGTCCTATCGAGGATGGGGCGGTCCGACCCGATGCTGAGGCAGGTCTACATTCGGCACGTGAAGTATCGACCCTTCTACCCGGCAAAAGGACGCTTACGCGGCGAAACGGCGGCGACACCGAAGGCCTGGAGGTGACCATGCAATTCACTGAACATCGCTCTCGCGCTCAGGGTCTTGCAGACCTATTGCTGTACGATTCCCTGATCGATGACGGAGTGATGCTGCTTCAGGACGGCGCACTGATCGCTGCATGGACCTTCCGTGGGCCGGACATGGCTTCCGCGACCAACGGGGAAATGGCGGCCCTTAGTGCCCGCCTCAATTCTGTCCTGAAACTCGGTACGGGGTGGATGATCCAGTGCGACGCCATTCGCTCGCGGGCACCGGAATACCCAGGGCCGGGCGCTTTCCCCGACCCAATCACCACCCTAATCGACGAGGAGCGCCGCCAACAATTTTCGGCTGAGGGCGTCCATTACGAGAGCGAGTACTTCCTGAGCCTGACATACCTGCCGCCCGAGCAAACCGAGGAGCGGGTAAAGGGCTGGATGTTCGACGGAGCCCAGGAACTCAAGTGTCCCGCGCGTCGGGCTCTCGACTACTTCCGGAGCCGAGTCGATACCTTCAGCGATGTCTTCAGCTCGCTGTTTCAAGTCCAACGGTTGTTGTTGAGCCGAACGGTGGACGATCTTGGTTTCTCGCAAACTCATGACGACCTGCTCCGATTTGTGCATCGTTGCGTTACGACTCTGGATCATCCCGTCGCCCAACCCGCGGTCCCCACATACCTGAACGACCTGCTGTCGACAGAGGACTTCGTTGGCGGAATGGCTCCTCGGATCGGTCGAAAGTCGCTCAGGGTCATTGCCATTGACGGCTTTCCGAGGGTCAGCTTCCCCGGCATTCTGGGGGCGCTCGACAATCTGGCCATCGAATACCGTTGGCACACACGAGCAATTCTCCTGGATCCCGAAGAAGCCCGCGGGCTGCTGGACAAGACGCGGCGGAAGTGGCGGTCCAAGGTACGCGGCTGGAAGGACCAGCTTCTGCGGATTGAAACCGGGGCGGTGAACCTTTTTGCTCAGGAGATGAGCGTGGACGCCGAGGAAGCGATGGGTGTCGCCAGTAGCGGCGATGTCCAATTCTGCGTTTACAACACGGTGATCATTTGCGCCCACGAGCGTGAAGACCGGCTGGACGAAGCTGCCGGCCTGGTTGTCAAAACTATCCAGAACCTTGGGTTCGCCTGTCGAACAGAGACGGTGAACGCGGTGGAGGCTTGGCGCGGAAGTCTCCCGGGCGATGGCTACCGGAACGTCAGGCGGGTCATTCTGCACACCCTGAACCTCGCTGACTTGATGCCAATCACTGCCGTCTGGGCCGGGGACAAGGATAATCCGTCACCGCTCATGCCGCCGAATAGTCCGCCCCTGCTTTACGCGGCAACAACTGGCGCGACGCCGTTCCGATTCAACCTCCACGTAGGGGACTTGGGCCACACGCTCATGATCGGTCCGCCGGGCGCCGGCAAGTCCACCTTTCTCGGGCTTGCTGCCGCCCAGTGGTTCCGCTATCCGCGCGCCCAGGTCTTTGCCTTTGATAAGGGATACTCTCTTTTCACCCTCACGCAGGCGGCCGGCGGAGAATTCTACGACATCGGCGGAGAACTGACTCACTGGTCCTTTTGCCCCCTCAGAGAGATCGATACCCAAGGGGATGTCGCGTGGGCGGTCGATTGGCTCGAGAGTCTGTGCACGCTCCAGGATTTCAAAGTGTCCCCACGGGAGCGGAATGCGCTGGGCCAGGCGGTCACTCTGTTGCAGGGTTCTCCGACGCGGACTCTTACGGAGCTATGCGCGAACGTCCAGGATACGGAGGTTCGTGAAGCACTCCAATACTACACGCTGGGCGGAACGATGGGGCATTTGCTCGACGCCGACGAAGACATGCTTGGCAACGGCCGGTTTCTTACCTTCGAGACCGAACACCTCATGAACATGGGCGAGAAGGCCGTCGTTGCGGTCCTTCTCTATTTGTTTCGGCGGATCGAAAAGCGGCTCGACGGGTCACCGACACTGGTTCCCCTCGACGAAGCGTGGGTATACCTGCGCCACTCGCTCTTTCGTGAGCGCGTGCGGGATTGGTTGAAGACACTCCGGAAGCTGAACGGCGTCGTACTCTTGTCGACGCAGAATCTGTCGGACATCTTCAATTCGCCCATACGCGATGTGGTTTTGGAATCGTGTCCTACGAAGGTGCTGCTTCCCAATGCGGAAGCAGCGAATCCGGCGTCGCGGCAGTTTTACGAATCAATCGGCCTGAACGAACGCGAGATTTCAATCATTCAGACCAGCATTCCGAAGCGGCAATACTACGTCACGTCTCCGATTGGCCGGCGGTCAATCGCGCTCGGCATGGGTGGTGTGGGTCTATCGTTCGTTGGTGTCAACAGCCGCGAGGAGCGCCAACTCGTTGAGGACACCATCACGAAGTCTGGGGATGACTGGCAAGCCGCCTGGCTCCGAATGCGTGGTTTGGGCGACTGGGCGGCCTATCTGGAAGAGCAGCTTGTTTTGGAAAGGAGCATCAAATGAAACCTGTTATCAAACGCGGCGCGGCGTTGCTGGCCATGATCGGCGTCGCATTCACGGTCGACCGCCAGGCGAAAGCCGGTGTTCTGGGTGGCTTTGCCACGGAGTGGACCCAACTCGCCAACAACCTGCAATTGATCAATTCTTACCTGCGGCAGGGAGAGCAACTGACCCAGGAGATTCGCATGGTTCTCGATATGACCAGGAACACTGCGCAACTGCCGTCTCAGGTCTTTGGGCCGATCTCGTCAGATATCGCCAGCTTGGCGCGTATCGTTCAGGGCGGCCGAGCGATTGCCTACTCGATGGCCAATCTTGACGCGGAGTTCCGCAACCGTTTCCGCGGCTGGGGGTACAACTCCGGCGCTTGGTACTTGAACTATCGGGACTGGTCGCAGACTAGCCTCGACACAACTCTTGGTACGCTCCGCGCCGCCGGAATGCAGGGGCAGCAACTGCAGAGCGAACAAGCCGTGCTGGATCGCCTTCGGATTATGGCGCAATCCTCGGATGGGCGGATGCAGGCGCTTCCCAAAGCAGGTTCGTGGGCTACATCCTCAACCCGGCGGTCACTACACAATCGATCCCGATCTACGGAATGTCGCCGCAGGTGGTTTCCTCGTCCACAACGGACCAACAGGTCCTGTTTTCGGCGGGGAACATCCAGGGCAACCTCAAGGCGATCGTGACGTTCCCGAGCGGGTACGTGGCGACGCTGGAGCCTTCGGCCCAGATCTGGATCTATGGTTACCAGACGATCGGGACGCGGATGCGGCTGTCGGAGAAGGGCGGATACTCGATCCAGTTCTTTAATCCCAACGGCGTCTTCTCGCGGCTGTTCTACTTCAACGTCCGTTAGTCGGATCGTCCGGCCGGATTTACTTGCGAACCCGGCCGGTTTCTCCCGAACGACGGGGCCGTCGCCGGTACTGCTGGCGTCTATTCGCGTGGGTCCCCGCACTTCATCCAAGGGCAAATTCAACAGGGCTCCGCGATGGTCCAGTTCTTAGATGCAGAAAGGCACAGAACGCGCTACGGTTTTGTCGTGAATCCTGGTATCAGTTCAGTCTCGGCGCAGCGCCGAATCGATAAGAGGTCAACCTATGGAAAGAAAATCGGAATCGTCAGTACCGTCTGCGGAAGTATTTCAGAAGCTTTCCGACTATGCGGATGTGCTCGCGAGATTCGGGCACAACTCCCCCGAAGCGGTCGCATTCTACCATGCGAACCAAAGCCTTTCTCTTTTTGCGGAACACGCCCACGACCTGGAACGTTTGGAGCAGGAGGATGCGGATTGGCGCGCTTGAATGACTCCTTGCCCGCCTATTCCGTCTCTAGCGGTTCCATGTGGACAGCACCGCCCGATTGCCGGACCCTTTCTGGGCGGCGAACACCCAAGAGGCAGTTCCCCGACGTGGTCGGCCTGACCGGCGCGCGCACTGCGTGAAGCCCGCGTACAGCGTCTCCGCCAACTCGGCCAGCCATGGCCGTTCCACATCCGGTAGAACTTGGTCAGCCTGCACGACAGGATCGGGCCCGCGATACAAGCATCGAGGCGGGCCCGTCCGTGCCATGCAGTCAGACCAACGGCGCCGCCGACACATTCGACCAGCCTGCGTCGTTGTGCAGGGCCGCGCCGCTGGCTCCGGCCCCTCCGTATGCCACTCGCTCGGGATTTTGCGGTCGAGCCGTATGGGTTCAACTCTCTGTGGTAAACGCTCGCTCCCTCGGCAACTACGGCTCCCCGAATATCTGTTCCTAGTTGTTCCGCGGCTGTTCCACCGAACTCGGCGCGCAAGACCTCTATCCCGATTGAGTTCCCACTGCTCCCAGTGTTCCCAGGCTTGCAACAAGGGAATACAGAAAACTGGGCTAATAGCGCGAGCGTCGGAAATGGAGAACATAGAGAACACGTTGAAAGCATTCGCCAGAATCTGGGAACAGACTGGGAACAGGACTAGGAACACCGGGAACAATTAATCCTCCCGCCTTCGATATCTCCATTCCAATCGGACGCCCTGCCGCTCTCGATAGCGCTCCCAGGCCAGGAAGCGCAAACAGCGGGCGGCGCGGTTCTTGTCCGACTGCGTCCACAGTCCCTGAGGTTTCTGCAGGCACTTTTCGAGCACCTCACTGATCGAAACATTCGAGCGACCATCCGCCCATCTGCCGATCACTTCTTCCCACGGATCCCCTTCGTAGCGCTCGGTCTGTTCGTCCGATGCCATGCGTACCAGTTCCGCCGAATCGAGCCACCAGACACAGCCTGCGTCAAACCTGGCCTTCGCTTCTGCCCACAATTGATCGCGATCACGAGCCAAGGCTTCCACGTCGATCCGGCCACAGGTGATCGGCCAGAACCGGCGTGCGCCGGTTTCATCCCGAAGGTACGTGCTGTGGTTGACAGTGCCCGCAAAGACGCATTGTCTCGGCGACTCGACCAGCCGCATGCCGTACGGCGGTCGGAAACGATCAGTGGTCCTACTCATGAACGCCTTGATCCGCGCCACCTCCGAGTGGCTCAGACTGTCCAACTCCGACAACTCGATGATCCAAACACCGCGAGTCTGCATGGCAGCGTCTTTGCTCCCGAGGTCCGCCAATTCATCAGTGAAGAACTCGCCGGCCAGTGTTTTCAGCGCCGTCGACTTACGGATTCCTTGCGGTCCTTCGAGAATGAGACAGCAATCCGCCTTGGCGCCCGGCCGGAAAATTCTCGCCACTGCGGAGATCAGCCAACGCGACCCGACCGCTCGCGCGTACTCGGTGTCCTCGGCTCCGAGATACGAAGAAAGCCAAGTGTCCACGCGTTGTACTCCGTCCCATCTGAGGCCGTGCAGGTAGGTCTTCACAGGATGTATCGGGTGCTCGCGAGCTGCCGTCTGAACGGCTTGGCCGGCGACGTCAACCGTCACGAGAATCCCCTGCTTCTGAAGCCATTCCGCGGCAAGCCGGTCTTCGTGATCCGTCCACTCGCCTTTGGGCACGATTCCCCAGGGAGTTGGCTTGAGCGCAACCGTTCCGTATTCGAATTCGTTGAAGGCAAGCACGCCGCCCCATTCAGGCGCATGCCGAAAGGCTGCGATGGCGTTTGCCAGCACCGGCAAAATGCGGCCTTCGGTGTTGTTCATAGGCGGTTTCCCTCGTATCAGGTCCGTTCTCCACGCCGAACTTGCGAAATCGACATGGGAGATTTCGTCCAGGACTCGGTCCGGGCCAGCCAACGCGAGGTGGTCGTCGATGCCCTTGCCTTTGGCCAAATCCCATTCGAGGAACCCGACCAGGGCGCCGCGACCGCGCAGGTGAGCGGCCAGTTCCGAGCGAGCGATCCGCACGGCGGCCTTGACGACGGTGTCCGCGTCGTAAGCGATCACAACTTTGCGGTCGTGCCAGGCGACCCAGTCCAGGTCAGGAATCGTGCCCTTCACGTCGAGCCGGCTGCCGTCCGGTCCAACGGTCTTTCCAATGGTTCCGCGCCAGTTGTAGACACCGGAGAGGCCGAGGGGCAGGAACTTGGGCCGTGCTGGTGAACCATGGTTTGCCAAACGCCAGAGGGCGAGCGCCTTGAATTCACCCTCGGTGACCACGACGGGGATGTTCATGTCTTGGAGAAGTACAGGGTCGACGCCGGGCACGACATACAACATATTGGACCGGGCGGGCGGGCTGAGGTACTTCTGTCGCGGCTTGAGGTTGCCGGCGGAATCGGATTCGAGATCGGGGTGATCCCGGCGCAAGCGGTGCTCGCGAACGTGGTCTGAGCCCGGCCGGAAATAGGGAATCACGATCCCGGAGTAGTTGCCGCCCTTGCGACCGACGATCTCGGCACCGGTTATCGAGTCGACTCGCCTGAATCCGGCCTGGATCGCCAGCGTGCGGTCTATCCAACGCGCTTCCAAGTCCGCGTAATCCTGGACCGTCAGGTCGGATCCAGGCGTCCTGGATGCGCTCGTAGCGTTGTTATACCCAACCGGATCATTTGCCACGAACGATCCACGTTCAAGCGCAGTTTCGCCTTCCCTTCCCGAGGGCGGGAGGTGTACACTTCCGTTGAGAGAATTCACTGTTTACCCCTATGGGTCGATGGCTCGCGAGGCAACGCGGGCCATTCGTTTTTGGGGCTGAGGGCTTGCCTTAGGGCTCTTCAGCGGCAGGTGGGCAGAGGAGGCGCCGTATCAGAACCGTATCATTAACACTTCTGTTGAGCCCTCAGGAGATGTCGGCTGAGCGAAAGCAGACGCCCCAAATTGTTGAAAGCCATAGGAGCAGATAGAAGGAATAGAAGGAGCCCGAATTCTTCACACGCAGGAGGTCACAGGTTCGAGTCCTGTCGCGCCCACCATCTCCCAGCCCTATCGACCTTCAGAACGCCATCGGCTGGCCAAAAAAGGATGGATGAATTCGTTCAAAAAGGACGTCACGCTCCGTGGTGGTGGCCCCCGCGGAGGGCGACATCGTCGCTCAAGTAAAGGGCTAGTCTTCCCCGAGCTGGCCGAGCGGGATCTCGATACGCGTCCCAGGGACCCGCAGCGTGGCATCGGATATCGGCACGCGTCCGTGCGACGTGTGCAGGATGCTCTCCAGCGTCTCAGGGTCTACTACCCAGACATACCCCACGCCAAACTCCAGCCACTCGGCGATGGTCTGATCGACCCGCAGCGGTCGGTCTTCCTGGGAGAGGATCTCGATCGCCACCAGCGGCGGCCGCTCGAAGATCGGGTATCGGGTCGAGGGCCCAACACGATGCAAACATCCGAAAGCTCCTACTTGCCCGGCCGCACCCTCGTCCGCTGCTCGGTGTAGACGTTCACACCCCAGGCCTTACGTCTGCGGAAAATATAGGCCGCCAACGCGGCCTGCATCCAGCTGTGCTTCTCCGTGCCCACGTGCCTCTCGATCAGGGCGCTGTCCTCGAATTCGCAATCCGGTTCGTACTGCGAGCCGAGGTACTCCTGCTCGGAAACCTGCGTGAGAGGGCGTGCGGGCATGTTTTGATTCTAGCCCGTCGCATTTGAGCCCTGGTCGTAGTACTGGCCAACGTCCGCGCTGGTTGAACCGCACCATGTACCCTGCGGCGCGGATCATGCGAGCACCTCGTGCTCCCACCGGGCATTCCGGGGAGGCAAGTGTTAAAATCTGGAACGACCGCGTCCAGCAGGGGCCTTCAAGAAGGAGGCGTCATCCCATGTCCATTCTCGAAAAGCACTTACAACATTCCCTCTTCCGCATCGTACTGGTCGTAGGGTTTCTCTCCTGCCTGGTGCGCCCTGCTGGGGCCCAATGCGCCGCGGTCGCCGTCTCGGTAGGCTTATCCAGTTCCGCGGATACCGTGCAGGAAGGCGATGCGGTCGTCTTCACAGCCACAGTGACGCCTCCGACAAGTGGGAGTATCACTTTTTATGATGGTGGCTCTGCAATTTCCGGAGCCCCGGTCACTGTCGATACCAATGGCGTGGCCTCGATCGGCGCCCTGCTCGCGGCCGGTAGCCATAGTGTCACGGCGGTGTTCAATTCCGCATGTTACACGAACATCAGCTCTTCCGCCGTCACCGTCACCGTAGTCTCGGGCTTCCCCAGGATGACGGTGACATTGAATCCGCAGGCCCCGGTGATCGGTCAACCCGTCTTGTTCACCGTGACTCTAGAGACGGCAGTTGGGACACCATCTGCTACCGGCACCGTGCAGTTTCTCGAGGGTACATCCTCGCTCGCGATCGTGCCAGTCACGAACGGCGAAGCGCACTTCACCATATCGTTAGCCGGCGGCTACCACACCGTGGGCATCCAATATAGCGGCGATGGAATGTACCCCGGCCGGTCCGCCAGTATCAGCGTGTCGGTTACACAGATTGGCACCTCCTTGAAGTTGTCGTCCGACTCGGTCGCCGGCGTGTTCGGCAGGCCCGTGACCTTGACCGCCACACTGAATCCGCAATCGGCAACCGGGATCACAGCGCCATCCGGCCAGGTCGAGTTCTTTGTAGGGAGTGCCATAGGTTTGTTCGGAACGTTAAGGGATCGTGCCCTCCTCGGTAGTGCCGCCTTATTGAACGGGGCCGCCGCTCTCACGGTCGCAAGCCTGCCCGCTGGATCGAGTGTCGTGATGGCAACCTACGGGGGCGACGCCACCTGGAGCGCGAGCACGTCCAATACCTTGACTGAAACGGTAGGAAAGGCGCCCACCGTCATTACGTGGAGTTCCGCCGCCGCCGACACGACCAAACTCAGCCTCGCGGTCCGAGTCGCCGGACAGGGCTCCGGCAGTGCGCCTACCGGCACCGTGCAGTTTGTGGATACCGTGACTCACGCCGTCCTCGCCTCCGCGACTCTGGTGGCAGGGACGGCGATCGCGACCGTACCATCTACCACCGAAGTGGTTCACGCGCTCGCCGCGACTTACTCCGGCGACGACAGTTTTCTGCCAGGCACCTCGCTCCCGCTGGCGATGCTCTCGATACTGAATGCCGCCGGGTACTCCGGTTCGAGCATCTCGCCAGACGAAATCATAGCCATCTTTGGCTCCGATCTGGCCCCGGCGACAACCTCTGCTGCTTCGTCAGAGCCCCTGCCGACCGTTCTGTCCGGTGTCACGGTTCAGATCACGGACAGCGCAGGTACGTCGCGCCCGGCTCAGTTGCTCCTGGTTTCTCCCGCGCAGGTGAACATCGTAGTCGCAAGCGATGTCGCGGTGGGTCCCGGCACTCTGACGCTGACCTCTTCGAGCGGAACGATCTTGTCCAAGAGCATCCTGGTCACGGCCACCACACCGGGCCTGTTCTCCATGAATGGAGCCGGCAAAGGTGTCGCAGCTGCCCAGATCATCCGGGTACAGGCTGGAGGAGCTCAGAGTGTGCAGAGTGTTGCGGTCTTTGACGCGGCCCAGCAGCTTTGGGTGGCGGTCCCTATCGATACGGCCAACGACGAGATCTACCTTGTGCTTTATGGAACCGGCATCCGGCACCGATCGAGCGATCAGGCGGTCCGCTGCACAATTAACGGTGTGGACGCCGCAGTGCTTTACGCGGGCAAGCAGGGCTCGTCCACAGGCCTCGATCAGGTCAACGTCGCTCTGCCGCCGCACCTGAATGGCGGAATTGCCAGTATTGCAATTACGGCTGACGGCACGGCATCGAACACGGTGACGATTACGATCAAGTAGCTGGGGAACGGTGGCCCGGGATTCGCCTTTGTAAGAAATTCGCCATACTGAAATCCTTACAGCGTAATTCAGGGGCATCCTTTCATCTGTAACCGCAAGCTCTTTGTTGACGCAGCGAAGAGCTTTGGCACGTGAACTGCTGGCATCGTTGGCCTGGTCACAAAGCAAGTGGATCGCCTGGGAGGAGGTCGAACTGCGCCTGCATCCCAGCGAGCGGATCGGGCCTGAAGGCCGTCCGTAAATTACACCAAGGGAACCATGTATGCCGAATCTCTCAAAATTGCAGTTCAACAGCATCGCGAAGGACTGTATTCGATGTGGCTCGGAATTCCGTGCCGTTCATGCGACTCGGGTTTGCCCTGACTGCCGGAGGCCCAGAGTCGCGACAAGGCCCCTCTCAGTACGCATCACGCCTCGAGAGAAGCAGGTAATCGATCTCATCTGCAAGGGAAAGCTAAATAAAGAGATCGCCTTTCACTTGGACCTGACGGCATCGACCGTCAAAGTGTACCTGCACAGAATCTTCACCAAGGTAGGAGTATCCAACCGGACCGAACTCGCCGTGTGGGCGGTAACGAGCCAAGAAAACGCAGCGTGATGAAGAGCACGGGCTACTTGTAGCTCAACTCCGCGAGCTTCCCGGCGAGCGCGTGGGTTGCGAACGGGATGTTGCCAATCAATTCGATGGCGGCGTTGCGCACGGACTTGAGAACCGGCGAAGTGATCGTTGCCATCTTCGTCATGCGGTCCGTCAGTTCCACGACGGAGTGAGCGACGCTCAGCCGCTCCTTCTGCCATTTCCCCAGTACTTTGTCATCGCCGCTGTGAAGCGTTTGGTGCAACGCACTCGCAAGCGAGACCGCGTCCTGAATGCCTGTATTCATACCTTGCCCGCCTGCCGGGCTATGCACGTGAGCGGCGTCACCGGCAAGGAGGATATTGCCTTGCCGCAACGCTCTCGCCACACGGTGTTGGATGTGAAAACGGGAGGACCATACCAAACGCCGAATCGATAGGGGGCCCTTCTGAGGCCCGCGCTCCTCCAGGATCGACTGAAAATCCGCAATCGATGGCTCCGGAGGAGCCTGCTGAACGGTCGCGACAATTCGGAAGCGATTGTCGGGCAGCGGAGCCACGACCATCAGGCCGCGCTCGGCATAGAAAAGCGTCACCTCCTCACGATCCAGCGGCCACTCCATCTCCACATCGGCGAGCACGAAGCTCTCCTCGTAAGCACCGCCCTCAAAGGGGATGGAGGCTCGTTCACGAACTACGCTGTGCGCGCCATCGCAGCCGACAACCCACTTCGCGCGAATCGCACTGGCTCCTTCGGCGCTGCGTACCTGGACCTCGATGTCGTTTGCCGACGGGAGAATATCGATCACCTCGCGGGGGCGCTGCACAGCACCGCCGAGTGACTCAAGGCGTTGAAGCAGGATCGCCTCCACCCGGTTCTGCGGGCACATAAGGGTGAAGGGATAGGCCGTCTTGAGATCTTTGAAATCGATTGTCGCGAGAACCCGGTTCCTTTCACGGATCCGGAAGATAGAAACGACGAGTCCCTGCTGAAGCAGTTCGGCGGTGACGCCCAAGGGCTCCAGAACCTCTAGCGTACGTGGGTGGACCACGCAGGCACGCGAGGTGTTATCGCCCGCCACCTGACGGTCGAGGACGAGTGCGGAAACACCCAACCGCAGCAATTCCGCAGCCAGAGACAAGCCCGTGGGCCCGGCGCCCACCACAACGATATCCTGCCGTGATTCACTCATACCTGGTTTTCGTGCAACTGGACAACCATATTCTGCTAAGATCACTCTGCTCGCCAGCTGGACTGGAGAAATAATTGACGATGCGGACACTTGTGATCGGCGCCGGCGCGGTGGGGGGTTACTTCGGCGGCCGACTGCTAGAGGCAGGTCGCGATGTCACATTTCTGGTGCGCCAGGGGCGAGCCGGGGAGTTGGCGGCTTCCGGCTTGCAGATTCGGAGCGCCTGCGGAGATGCGACCGTCGCAGCGCCCCCTACGGTGCTCGCCGGGGATCTTGCGGACACCTTCGACCTCATATTGCTGAGTTGCAAGGCCTACGATCTGGAGACCGCGATCTCCTCGCTGACTCCCGCGGTGGGTCGGGATACCGCGATCCTGCCTCTGCTGAACGGGATGCGGCACCTCGATATTCTGGACCGCCAGTTCGGATCGCGCCATGTGCTCGGCGGGCGATGCCTCATCGCGGCGACGCTCAATGAAAGGCGTGAGATCGTTCACCTCAATAACACGCACACCATAACGTTCGGGGAGCGCGACGGCGCCATGTCTGAGCGCGTGATGGCGATCGATGAGATGATGAACGGCGCGCTGTTCGATCACAAGGCAAGCCCCAACATCCTGCTCGAGATGTGGGAAAAGTGGACCTTCCTGGCGACGCTCGCAGGCAGCACGTGCCTCTTCCGCGGAGCTGTTGGGGATATCTGTGCCGCTCCGGGTGGGAGTGAGTTCGTGATGCGGCTATTCGAGGAGTGCCGGTCGATCGCGGAGGCGGAGGGATTTCCACCGAGCGTGCCTTTCCTGGAGCGGTCGCGCGGCATACTGACCGAGGCCGGCTCGACCCTTACCGCTTCGATGCTTCGCGATATCGAGGCGGGCGCACCGATTGAGGCCGACCACATCATCGGCGATCTCTTGAACCGGGCTGAAACGCCGCTGCTCCGAATTGTTTACTCCGCCCTCAAGGCGTACGAGGCGAGGCGGAGCCGGATGCTTTGATCAACACTGCCGCGCTCAGGGAACTGGCCAATGCCAGTCCCACCGCCACCCACAACACCACCCGGTAGCCGTCGACGAATGCTTCCTGGATAGCCTGGCGTCCGAGCGGGTCCGCGGTAGCCGCGGCGGCCAGTTTGGAGCGCTGGGCCTCGACTTCCGCCCGCACCGCGGGGGGCACCGCGGGCGCATCCAGTCGACGGTCCAGGGCGTTTTGAAAGACGCCGGCGAGCAAGGCTCCGAATACGGCCACGGCCAACAGGCTCGCGACGCGCGACACCGCGTTGTTGATCCCCGAGGCGGCTCCCGCGTAGCTCTGCTCCACGGCGTTCATCACGGTCGTGGTCAGCGGTGCGACACTGACCGCCATGCCGAACCCCAGAGTCAGGACCGCGGGAAAGAAAGTCGTCCAGTAACTACCGCCAATACCCGGCCTGGCGAAAAGGGCGAAGCCCGCGGCCGCGATCAGGGGTCCGATCACCAAGGGAAGCTTGGCTCCATAGCGATCGAGCAGGCCGCCAGACCAGCGCGATAGCAGGAACATCAACAAGATGAAAGGCAGCAGGGCGGCGCCGGCCTGGGTCGGTGTATAGCCCTGCACCTGGATCAAATTCAACGGGAAAAAGAAGAGAACGCCGCCTAATGCGGCATACAGAAAGAGTGTAAGCAGGTTGGCTCCGCTGAAATTGCTGGAACGGAACAGGCGGAGCGGAATCATCGGCGATGGCGCGCGCGCTTCCCAATACAGGAGCGCGATCAAGGCTATGGCGCCCGCCGCGCCGGCGACCGGGGCTGATTCGATCAGGGCAAAGACGACTCCGCCCAAACCGAGCGCTGCGAGCAGACCGCCCTGCCAGTCGAATTGCCGGCCTTCAGCGCCGGCTCGGCTTTCCGGCACTTTGGTAAGCGATAGCGCGATCACGGCGATCCCCAGCGGGAGATTGATGAAGAACACCCATCGCCACGAGCCGTGTTCCGTGAGCCACCCTCCCAGCACGGGACCGATCGCGGCGGTGATCGACGTGAAGCCGGACCATGTCCCGATAGCGCGACCGCGCCCGGCCTGGGAAAAATTGGCGCTGATCAGGGCCAGGCTGCCCGGCACCAGCAAAGCTCCGCCGATTCCTTGCACGGCCCTGGCAATGATTAGTTGCCGGATGTTGGGAGCGAGCCCGCACCAGGCCGAGGCAACCGAAAAGAGCACCGCACCAATCACGAAGATTTTGCGGCGGCCGTACTGGTCGCCCAAAGTTCCGCCGATGAGAAGAAGGGCCGCCAGAAAGAGCGCATAGGACTCGACAACCCATTGAACATCCGCGAGGGTCGCATGCAACGCCGATTGAAGCGCCGGCAGCGCAACGTTCACGACGGTTCCGTCGATGAAGGCCATGCTCGAGCCGAGGATGGTCGCGGCCAGAATCCAGGGACCGTTGGCGGTCGTCCGCGCGCGCACACGCTCCGGCGCGAATCGCGGCTTCATCGCAGGGAGGTCTGGCGATGGTTGCCATACCCCATTTTCCAACAGACTTTACCTCAGCGGACTCCGGCCAATTCCCTTACGGCAGGCTCGATTGGCAGTTGCACGTTCTCCATGCAGGCACGGCTCCGGGCATGTTCCTCGCAGTATGCCCACCGTCCTCCACAAACTCCGGGTTCGACGAAGAGAAAAAGCGCAGGCATCTCACACCTGTCTGCCTCGCACCTCACCGCCGTTCCATCCATTGGCTTGACTGCTCTTACGGGAGTCATGACTCGATTTTCGCAGCTGATTATTACAAAGCGGTGAATGCGCCTTACCGCTCGTCTTTGAGTTGAGCGGCGAGGTGCAAGTCCGAGGGGCTGTTCTTCGCGGAAGCTTCTTGAAGGGCGCGCCGCGAATGGTTGAGCCACTCCTCCAGAAAGTGCCGGGTCACGCGCGTCGCGGCCTCCGGGCCTTCGGCGATTGCCGTGAGCACCTCCTGGTGGTCTTCGGCCATGGCGAGGTAGTCGGTGGGGAGGGCTTCCAGGTGATCACAGAGAATGTAGGCGAAAGGCGCGGCCGCAATCGCCTGACCGGCCTGCATCAGATAAGGATTCCCGCTGAGCCGGTAGATTTCCTGGTGAAAGGTGTAGTCGGCAATGCCCCACTTCGAGAGGTCTTTAGTGCGTGCCGCGCGGCGCATCTGGTTCACCTGTTCCTGGAGGCACTCCTGCGCTTCCTCGGACCATAGGGTGGAGACCGCGGCAACGGCGGCCGGTTCCAGCAGGACGCGCACCGCGAAGAGTTTCTCGATATCCGACAGCGTGTAGCGGCTGACGTTGGTGGACCGGTTCAGGAGCTTGCTGACCAGGCCCTGATTGTGAAGGTCCTGCAGGGCGGCATTCACGGTCGCCTGGGAGACGCCCAGCTCCTTGGAGAGTTTGCCTTCCAGAAGCCGCTCTCCCGGGCGCAACGTCCCGGAGAGGATCTGGTGGAGAATGGCCCGGCGGACCTGTTCGGTTCTGGTGAGGACGGGAAGCTGCACTTGACTGATTACCGATTATGTACCCGTCAAAAGCGTTTTGCAATCCACAATTGACATGATATCGATTATCAATTATCATTCACCAAGATCGAAAAAGTCCAGGGGTTGGTCATTATGCCGGGTTCTGCCGCACTAATCCGAACCGCAATTGCGTTGATCGCGATGTGCCTGGTGATGGCATTGCCCGCGGACGAGCGGCCCTATTTGGCCGTGATTGAAAAGGCGGCAGGGGCGGTGGGCTTCTTCGCGGAAGATGGCAGGCTCCTCCGCGAAGTGAAGATCGGCAGCTTTCCCCACGAGGCTGCGCTGTCCGCCGATGGCCGTCTCTACGTGAGCGACAACGGAGTCCTCTGGATGACGGAGGACAAGATGGGCACCAACACTATCTCGGTGGTGGATGTTCGCAGCATGAAGAAGGTCGACCAGATCGACCTCGGCAGATTTCACCGCCCGCACGGAATTGCCATCGTCCCCGGTTCGAACCGCCTGCTGGTCACGACGGAGCGTCCGGCCGGCCTGATTCTGGTGGACCCTGCCGAACGGAAAGTCGTCCGCGATTACGATGTGAAGGGCAAGAGCCCCCACATGGTGATCCCGATGGCGGGGGGCAAGCTGGCCTTCGTCAGCAATACCGATTCCGACGCGGTGGCGGCGATTGATCTTGCGACGGGCGCCGTAAAGCTCATCCCGACGGGGGCGCGTCCGCAAGGCGCAGTTCTCTCATCGACCGGCGACCGGTTGTTCGTCGTGAACACCAGCGGAAACCAGATCTCGATTATCGACACCCAGCGGCAAGAGGTGGTGGGCGTGATTCCCACCGGGAAGGGACCCGGCCGGATCGCGATTACGCCGGATGGCAAAACGCTGATTTATAACCTGCAGTTCGAACCGGGAGTGGGTTTTGCCGATATTTCCACGGGCAAACAGACGGCCATGGTGGCGCTCAGCGGACGTCCGCTCTCGCTGACCATGAACCGTGACGGCGCTCGCGTTTTTGCGGGCATCCAGGATCAGGACAAGGTCTGCGTCATCTCCACGCGGGAGCGCAGAATCGAACGTGTCATCGAAACGCCGAAGGGCAGCGGGCCGGACCCGGCAATTCCGTTGGAAGGCAGATGAGCACGTTGGGGCAACTACAACTCAGGAGAAGGGGGGTCTCTCCATGTCAAGAGCAGATCGATTCCGAAGATCGCAGTTCGTCGTCATAGCTGCGTTGGCTTTCACTCCAGCCTGCTTCGGCCAGGCAGTCGCTGTGGGCAGTATCAGCGGGCAGGTGACCGATGCCTCGGGCGCATTGATACCCGCGGCCCAGGTGCTGGTCACGCAAACCGAAACCCGTTTCACCCGAACCACCACCACCGATGGGCAAGGGCACTACACGCTCGCCAACCTGCCCGTGGGGCCTTACGTGTTGTCGGTCAAAGCGCAGGGTTTCAAGTCTTACGAGCAGCGCGGAATTATCCTGGAAGTGGGTAGCAACATCCAGGCGAATGCCGCGATGCAACTGGGCGCCGTCTCCGACAGTGTGGAGGTCAGCGCGGGCGCCAGCATGGTGGAGACCAAGGAAAATGCGGTTGCCCAGGTAATCAATCAAAGGCAGATCAACGATCTTCCGTTGAACGGCCGCCAGGCGACGCAGCTGATCCTGATCTCCGGCGCCGCCACGCAGGCGCCTGCAGACAGCCTCTATAGCACCAAGAATCATCCTTCGTCCGTGACCATGTCGGTGGCGGGCGGGCAGGCGAACGCTACCAACTATCTGCTGGACGGCGGCAACAACACGCAGACTTTCACCAACCTCAACCTGCCGTTTCCCTTCCCCGACGCGCTGCAGGAATTCAGCGTGGAAACCAGTTCGCTGCCGGCGCGCAACGGCTCGCATCCGGGCGCACTCGTCAACGTGGTGACGAAATCCGGGACCAATTCGCTGCACGGCGATCTGTTCGACTATCTGCGCAACGGCGACCTGAATGCCCGCAACTTCTTCGCGCCGGCGCACGACAGTCTGAAGCGCAACCAGTTCGGCGGGACGATCGGCGACAAGATCATCCGCGACAAGCTCTTCTTCTTTGCCGGCTACCAGGGAACGCGCACGCACACGCAGCCGCCGCAGACCATCAGTTACGTGCCAACCGCGAATTCGCTTGCGGGCGATTTCAGCACGCTGACCTCGGCCGGTTGCCAATCCAGCAACAAGAGCAAGACTCTGATCGACCCGACCACGGGCGTCGCGTTCCCCAATAACCAGATCCCGGTTTCGCGCTTCGACCCGTCAGCCCTAAAAGTGGTCGGTTACCTGCCTGCGGCCCAGAACGGTTGCGGACGCGTGGTCTACGGCATCCCGCAGGTCAATGACGAAGACCAGGTCATCGGCCGCGTGGATTACGTCCGCAGCAGCAAGCAGACCGTCTTCGGCCGCTACTATCTGAACGATTACACCACCCCGGCATTCTGGAATCCGCAAAATGCCTTGTGGACCGCGAACCCCGGAAACTACATGCGGTCGCAATCCGCCACGCTGGGGGACACGTACTCGCTGAGCACCAATACGGTGAACTCCTTCCACGCCACGTTCACCAGAATGCGCAACAATCGCGCGCCCTCGGGCGAGCAGCTCGACCCATCCATACTGGGAGTCAATTCGTTCACCGCGACGCCGCACGATATCCGGCTCGACGTGAGCAACTACTTCTCCGTGGGCTGCGGAAATTGCGCTCCGGGCCACTTCAACACCAACACCTGGCAGGTCAATGACGATATCGATATGGTCCGCGGGCGTCACCAACTAGCCTTCGGAGTCGACTTCATTCGCAGCCAGAACAACCTGCTCACCGGCAACAACCAGAATGGCCAGTTCCAATTCAACGGTTCGTACACGGGCGATTCCCTGGCGGACTTCCTGCTTGGGGATATGTCGCTCTTCGATCAGAACCGGCCGCAGCAGAATGCGCTGCGCCAGAACATGCCGGCCGCATATATTCAGGACACATTCCACCTGAGCAGCCGGATCACGCTGAATGCCGGCGTGCGATGGGAGCCATCGTTGATGCCGCACGACTTTTTTGGCCGTGGCGCCAGCTTCGATATGACCGCGTTTCTGGCCAACCAGCACAATACGGTCTACCCGAACGCTCCGGCCGGCGTGTTTTACTATGGCGACCCCGGAATTCCGAAGTCCTACTCCAAGTCGCACTGGGCGAACTTCGCGCCGCGTGCCGGCATAGTCTTCAATCCGCACGGCGACGGCCGCGACACCCTGCGCGTGGGCGCCGGGATCCTCTACGACGTGAACGAAATGTACTACGGGCAGCGGCTCACCTCAAATCCGCCGTATGCGAACGATGTGAGCCAGACTTCGCCGACCGCCCATTTTGCCAATCCCTGGGTCGGTTATCCCGGAGGCAATCCATTTCCTGGTCTGTACCAGCCGGCGACCAAGAGTATCGGTTTTCCCGCGGGTGGACTGTACATCGTGCTGCCTCCCAATATGCCGCCCACTTACATGACGCAATGGAACGTCACCTACCAGCGGCAACTGCCGCGTAACTGGATGTTCTCGGCCAGTTACATCGGGAGCAAGACCACGCACGTCTGGCTGCAGCAGGATATCAATCCGGCGGTTTACACGCCGGGCACCTGCAGCGGCAAGCCGTGCTCCAGCACCACCAACACGAACGCGCGACGCGTGCTCTCTTTGTTGAATCCGAGCCAGGGCCAGTATATCGGGCAGATGATCACCGGCGACCCGGGCGGCAATTCTTTCTACCAGGGTGCGCTCACGTCCATCCAGCATCGCTTCAGCAGCAACTTCAGCACGCTGGTGAATTACACCTGGTCGCACTGCATCGACGATCAGGATTTCGTCGGCGACATGCACAACAGCCAGTACCAGAATCCCTACAACCGGCGCGGGGAGCGCGGCGATTGCAATTTCGACTTCCGCCAGGTCTTCAACGCGACGGCCGTCTTCATCAGTCCGACAAGTCATTCGCTCCTCGGAAAGCTTTCGGGCAACTGGGAACTGGCGCCGCTGATCCGCGCCACCTCCGGAGCGCCCCTGACAGTGAATAGCGGCAAGGACAACTCCCTGACCGGCATGAACCCGGTCACGGACCGGCCCAATCTGCTCCTGCCCGATGCGGTGTATACCGGCGCTCTCGGACCAGGGCTGCAATGGTTGAATCCGGCGGCCTTCGCCGCTAATCCCACGGGCACCTATGGCAACCTGGGGCGCGACACCCTGCGCGGTCCGAGCACCTTCAATTTCGACGTCTCCCTTTCGCGCACATTCAAGCTTCAGGAGCGAATGACGTTGCAGGCCAGGGCGGAGGCGTTCAACGTCATCAACCACACCAACCTGGGTTTCGGCACGTCGGGAGCCGGAACCGTGGGCGCCAGTATGAACATCACGTCGTCCACGTTCGGTGCGCTCACGGCCGCCGCCGATCCGCGAATTCTGCAGTTCGCATTGAAGCTTCACTTCTGACCGCATGGGAGGGCCTGAATGGGCTTGTTGATACGCGGAGTTCTGGCGGCGCTGCTCGGGGCGAGCGCCTGGGCGGCGGCGCCGGTCTTCAACATCGCGGATTACGGTGCGAGAAAGGATGGATCGGCGCCGTCTACGGAGGCATTCCGCTCCGCCATCCAGGCAGCCAAAGCGGCCGGCGGAGGCACGGTGTATGTGCCGGCCGGGCAATACATCAGCGGACCGATTGAGCTGGTCAGCAACCTGGTGCTGCATCTCGACGCCGGCGCCACGGTGCGCTTTCCCGCCACGAAGCTGCCTTTCTCGCGCGGGCGCTGGCAAGGCATCGAAGCCATCACGCCGGTGCCGCTGATCGGCGGTCGAAATCTGGAGAACGTCAGCATCACCGGCCGCGGTGTGCTGACCACGACCCAGGCGGAGTGGACGAAGATTATGGGCGATCCCGGCAGCGGCCCGGACTGGCTGCACCTGCTCGAGATCCTGGAATTGAAGAAGCCGGTTCCCGACCAGGAATATCAGAAAGCGGCGCCGCAGTTGCTGCCGATGTTCATCTCCCTGATGGATTCGAAGAACGTGCTGATTCAGGGGATCCACATCGTGGGGTCGGCGATGTGGCCCATACAGCTGGTCTACGACGATAACGCGGTGGTCAGCGGCGTCATGGTGGAGACCTTCGGCGGCCACGATACCGGCGGAATCTATGTGGACTCCAGCCGCAACGTTCGGATCTCCGATTGCTACATCGATACCGGCGACGACGGCATTGTAATCAAGTCGGGTAAAGATGCCGACGGGCGGCGCGTCAATCGTCCGGCCGAGAACATCTCCATCACCAATTGCAGCGTCCACCGGGCGCATGGGGCGGTGGTGCTGGGCAGCGAGATCTCCGGTTGGATCCGCAACCTGGTGGCCAGCAACATCACTTGCGACGGCACGCAAATGGGCGTGCGCATCAAGACGCGGCGTGGGCGCGGCGGCGGCATCGAGGATGTGCGTTTCGACAACTGGACCATGGAGAACGTGGCGCGCGGCATCAATATTTCCTCGTTCTACGTGATGGCGCCTGAGAACAAATCGACTCCGCCGGAGGAGCCCGTGTCGGAGCGGACATCGATCTACCGCAATATCGCGATCAGCCACATGACGATGAACAACTCGCGACTGGCGATCGATATCGAAGGGATTCCCGAGATGCCGATCGAAGGCCTGCGGATCAGCGACATCGTGGCCACGGCTCAGGTCGGGATGAAAGCCTACAATACGAAGGCGATGGAGCTGCACAACGTCCAACTCAGCGCCAAGACCGGACCGGTCTTCCTGATCCGCGACTCCACGGACCTGGAACTCGATAACGTTGGCTCGCGCCGTCCGCTGGAGGATGCTCCAGTAGTCCGGCTGGATCACTGCCCGGGAGCGATCGTGCGCAGCAGCCGCGCATTCACTGGAACGGGCACGTTTCTCTCGGTCGCGCCCGGCGAGTTGAAGGGCATCGTGATGGAAGGCAACCGGCTCGGCGGCGCGCGCAAGGCAACGGAGGAATCGGCAAAGAGTTATCCTATGCTTCCCGAATCGGCCACCGAACGGACGTGGACGGAGAAGTACTGATGACCTCGCAAAATACCATGAAAAATCTGGCGATCTTCATTCTGGCGGCTGCCCCGGGTTGGGCGGCGGCGAGCGCGCACTTCAACATCCTGGATTACGGCGCCAAGAACGATGGCTCGGCGCCGGCCACGGAGGCCTTCCGCGCGGCCATCCAGGCGGCGAAGGCAGCGGGCGGCGGGACGGTCTTTGTGCCTGCGGGCAAGTACACCACCGGTCCCATCGAACTGGTGAGCAACCTGGTTCTCTATTTCGATGCCGGAGCGGTAGTGGAGTTTCCGGCGCAGCGCTTGCCGTTTGTGAAATCCCGACAGCAGAGCATCGAGGCGCTGACGCCGGTACCGCTGATCGGCGGCAGCAATCTGGAGAATGTCACGGTGGCAGGGCGCGGCGTGCTGAAGAGCAACAATGAGGATTGGATGAAGCTGATGCCGCGGCAGAAGGCCACGGCCGCCGATCCCGGCAGCGCCAACGGACCCAACTGGGAAAAGCTGCTGACGATGCTCGAAGTGAAGACGCCCGCTCCCGAGGCGGCATATCTGGCCGCCGCTCCCGAGCTGCGCCCTTCCTTCGTGCGCACCATGGACAGCCGCAACGTGCTCATCGAAGGGCTGCACTTCGTGGGTTCGCCGATGTGGACGATCCACCTGCTCTATTCGGACAACGTGGTGGTTCGCGACGTGATCATCGAGACCTACCCCGGCGTGCACACCGACGGGATCGCGGTAGATTCGAGCCGCAACGTGCGCATCTCCAATTGCTACATCGATACCGGCGACGACGGCATCGTAATCAAGGCCGGCAAGGATAGCGACGGCCTGCGCGTCAACCGTCCGACCGAGAACGTCTCGATCACCAACTGCAGCGTTCACCATGCCCACGGCGCGGTCACGATCGGCAGCGAGACCTCCGGCTGGATCCGCAACCTGGTGGCCAGCAATATCACCTGCGACGGCACCCAAATGGGCGTGCGCATCAAAAGTCGGCGCGGCCGCGGAGGCGGTGTGGAAGACGTGCGCTTCGACAACTGGACCATGGAAAACGTCGGCACCGCGGTCAACGTGACGAATTATTACCTGATGGAAGGCGAGAAGCCGGCCAACGATTCGGAGCCGGTCTCCAACCGCACACCGATTTTCCGCAACATCGCGATCAGTAACATGACCGTCAACCATGCGCGCGTCGCCATCGATATCGAGGGGTTGCCCGAGATGAACGTTTCGAACCTGCGGATCAGCGATTTCATCGGGTCCGCCAAAACCGGCGTGAAGGCCTACCATACCGACGGTTTGGAATTGCATCATGTGCAGATCAACGCGGAGAGCGGTCCCGCATTCCTGATCCGCGATTCCAAGGACCTCGAACTCGATGGCGTCTCGACGCGCAAGCCGCTGCCGGGTGTGCCGGTGGTGCGGCTGGATCATTGTCCGGGCGCCATCGTCAGAAACAGCCGTGTGCTTGGCAGCACGGGGACGTTCCTGTCGGTTGGGGCCGGCGAACTCAAGGGCGTGGTGCTCGAAGGCAACGCGCTCGGGCGCGCGGGCAAGCCAACTGAGGAATCGGCAAAGAACTACGCGCTGACGCCCGAGAGTCCCACAGAAAAGCAGTAGGCTTGGAGACATGCCCAGCGCCTCGGAATCGTCGACGAAGCCTGCCGCGAGCAGGTTGCCTGCGGCGCTTTGGGGCGTGTTGGCGTTGCTGGTGATTTCGGTCGCGATTAACTACATCGATCGCGGCAACCTCTCCATCGCCGCGCCGCTGCTGAAAGAGGAATTGGGAATTTCGCCGGCGCGCCTTGGGCTGCTGCTCTCCTCGTTCTTCTGGACGTACTCGACGTTCCAGATCGTGTCCGGATGGCTGGTGGACCGGTTCGACGTGAACCGGATTATCGCCGCGGGCTTCCTGCTCTGGTCGGCCGCGACGGCTGCGACCGGATGGATCCACAGCTTCGAAACGCTGGTGGTATTCCGCCTGGTGCTCGGGATCGGCGAATCGGTGGCCTACCCCTGCTATTCCAAAATCCTCGCCGGCCATTTCCCGGAGCACCATCGAGGCTTTGCCAACGCCTTGATCGATGCGGGCACCAAGTGTGGTCCGGCGCTGGGCACGCTGGCGGGCGGCTTGCTAATGGCGCGCTTCGGATGGCGGCCATTCTTCGTCGTCCTGGGACTCGGCAGCCTGGTGTGGCTGCCGCTGTGGTTCCGCTGGATGCCGCGCGGGCACGGCGCGGCCGCGAAGAGCGCCGTCGAGGCGCCGGGGATCCCCGACATTCTGCGGCACCGCGACGCATGGGCTACCTTCGGCGGACACTTCTGCGGCAATTACTTCTGGTATTTCCTGCTTACCTGGCTGCCGTTTTACCTGGTTCGCGAGCGCCACTTCTCGATGCGGGAGATGGCCTCGCTGGGGTCACTCGCGTATCTGGTGACGGCCGCCGCGACCACGGCGGCGGGCTGGTTGTCCGATCGCGCCATTGCGGCCGGAACTGCGCCCAGCCGTGTGCGCAAGGCCTGCACGGGTTTCGGCCTGGGCTTCGCCACTATCATTCTCGGCGTCACGGCGATTCCCAATCAGACTGCGTCCCTGATCCTGCTGTTGTTGGCCTGCGGCTCGTATGGCGTCTTCGCATCCAGTCACTGGGCCATTACACAGACGCTGGCCGGACCGTTGGCGGCGGGCAAGTGGACGGGACTGCAGAATTTTGTGGCCAACCTGGCGGGAGTAGCGGCGCCGGCGATCACGGGCTTCGTGGTCGATTCGACCGGACAGTTCTTTTGGGCTTTCGCGGTATCCGCCGGAGTAGCGCTTGCCGGCGCCATGATCTACACCTTCGGCCTGGGAAAGATCGCGCCCGTGGACTGGACTTAGTAACCGAGAGGAAACGCATGTTGTATTCGATTCGCAGGCAGTTACTGCAGGTCATCCTGCTCACCTTGCCGTGTTGTGTTTTCGGCGCCGGCTCAGGGCGGCAGCTGTTCAACATCGCTGACTACGGTGCGAAGAAGGATGGTGTCGCGCCCGCTACAGATGCCTTCCGGCAGGCTATCCAGGCCGCGAAAGCGGTTGGGGGCGGCACGATCTATGTGCCCCCGGGTAAGTACACGTCCGGACCCATCGAGCTTTTCAGCAACATGACTCTGGATATCGATGCCGGGGCGAGGGTCGAGTTTCCCGTAGCGGAACTGCCGTTCACAAAGGGCAGGTACCTGGGAGTCGAGACGCTGGCGCCGATGCCGTTGATTGGTGGTACCGGCGTTGAGAACGTCACGGTTACGGGACGCGGGATTCTTACCACCGGCGATTATGAGGCGTGGCGGAAGGCATACCCCGCCGCGTATCAGGAGTACCTGAAGCTCCACAATGGCGTGATCTCCACCGGCGGCAGCGAAGCCTTTAGCGCCAACGGTCCACGTTGGGATCACCTGTTGAATGTGTTGGAAGCCGGACATCCGGCCTCCGAAAACGAGTACAGGTTGGCCGCCGCGGAACTACGCCCTTCTTTCATCTGTTTCATGAACGCCAAGAACGTGCTGGTAGAGGACGTGCGCATCATCGGAGCGCCCATGTTCGTGGTGCACCTGCTCTATACGGAGAATGCGACCGTCCGCAACGTCATGATCCAGACCTACCCGGGTCCGCACGCCAATGCGATCGTGGCGGACTCGAGCCGCTTTGTCCACATCAGCGACAGCTACATCGATACCGGTGACGATGGCATTGTCCTCAAGTCCGGCAAAGACGCCGATGGACTCCGCGTGAACCGGCCTACCGAGCACGTGACGATTACCAATTGCACCGTGCACCACGCTCACGGCGCGGTTGTCATCGGCAGCGAGACCGCTGGAAGCATCCGCGATGTGGTGGCCAGTAACATCACCGCCATCGACACGGAGAACGGGATCCGGATCAAGAGCCGCCGCGGACGCGGGGGCACGGTTGAGGATATACGCTTCGACAACTGGACGATGGAGAATGTCGGCACCGGCATCGTGGTCACCAGCTACTACGTGATGGGTGGCGAATCCGATACCAGGGAGGAGCCCGTCTCGGAGCGTACGCCGAAGTTCCGCAATATCGGGATCAGCAATGTCACGATCCATGGCGCGAAGAAGGTGGTCGATATCGATGGCTTGCCGGAGATGCCGATCAGCGCACTGCGTTTGACGGACGTCGCCGGTTCCGGCAAGGTGGGGCTGACCGCGCGATACACCGACGGGCTGGAGATGCATCATGTTCAGGTGAACGCCGAGAGCGGCGCCGCATTCAACGTCGAGGCCGGTACGAATTTGGAACTCGACGGCGTGACCAGCAGGAAGCCGGTTGCCGGTTCACCCGTGCTGCGCTTGACGATGACGCCGGGAGCGGTGCTGCGCAACAGCCGCGCCTATCCCGAAACGGGCACCTTTCTTTCGGCGGGTCCGGGCATGTTGAAGTCGCTCCATCTGGAGGGTAACGTGTTGGACAATGCCAAGACGCCGAGGGAAGAGCGCTAGCAGCCTACTTCTTCGGCGTGATGTCGCTCACTGGGAGATCCCAGTGTGCCAGCAGGATTTCGAAGCGGCGCTGTTCCTCGCGCTTGTATTTCTCCTGGTCGGGCCAGAGCTGCTTGATGTACCGCTCTTCGTCCGGGTTGGATGTGGTCGCGAGGGTCGAGTTCTTGAACCGGATGGTGACGCGATAATCCCAGCGCCCATCCTCGGTGCCATGGTTGGCCGGCGTCTCGATCTTCACCGAGAGCATGCGGCCGCCCTCTACATTCTTCTGCAGCAGCGGATAATGATTCTTCAGAAAAAGCTGCAGGAATTCCTGCTGATGTCCCCACTGCACCTTGTAGTAGTACTCCATTGTGTAGGGCTGGTCGGCCCCCATCTGCGGCGGAGCGCCCTGGGCGAGCAGCGCGTGCGCGCATACGAAGAGCAGGAGCGTCAACAGTACGTGTTTCATCGGTCTTTCCACCTCGGTGAATTGGATTCTAGCAGGCCGCGGAGTGGTAGAGTGGTCGAACATGCGATGGATGATCCTGCTTGCCCTGTGGCCGCTCCCCGTCGCGGGCCAGTACTCGCTCTATACCTGCATGGTGACGTCCAAGGGCTACGTGGTCGGGGCGAAGCTCCCGCCCAGCGGCATCTTCGTGAAAGCTTCCGGCGGCGGTTGGCGGCATGCCGGTTTCAATCACCCCTTCGTCAACGCGCTCGATTTCGATCCGCGTGATCCAGGCACGCTTTATGTCGCTGCCGGCAACGGCCTCATGCAGGTCTCCGGGCGCGGCGAGCGCTGGAAGATCCTCACCGGCAGCGAAGTCACCGAATTGCTGGATGTCGCGGTGGATCGCAATGCGCCGGGCACCGTCTACTTCACGCACTCCGCCGGAATTCGTGTCACGCATGACGGCGGCGCGACGTGGAGCGACGCGTCCGCCGGATTGCACCGGAAATACTCGCAGGCGATTCGCGTGGATACGCGGCGCAGCGGAGTTCTGATCGCCGGGAACGAAGAAGGCATCTTCCGCAGCGAGGATGCCGGCAAGTCCTGGAAGCTCGCCGGCGCCTCCGGATACCAGGTGCTGCACATCGAACAATCGCCCCACGACACCTGCCACTGGCTGGCGGCCACCGAGGGTGGCGGCCTGTTCGCCTCCACCGATTGCGGCGTCACTTTCGAAAGCGATGGCAACCTCGGCGTCGGCCGGAACATCTCCGACATCGCCTTCGACCCCGCTGCGCCCAATCGCATTGCCGTTGCCGGTTGGGGCATCGGCGTGGCCCTCTCCGAAGATCGCGGCAAGACCTGGGAGTTCCGCAATGCCGGCCTTCCCACCAATTCCGTATGGAGCGTGGTCTTCGACCCCGCGGCGCCGGGCCGCGTCTACGCAAGCGTGCACGAAGAGGCGCTCTACATGTCGCAGGATTATGGCCGCACGTGGAGTAAGGACGGCCTCGAAGGCAGCCGCGTTTACCGCATGCGCTTCGTTCCGGAGGCCGCCCAGCGATGACCCGCCTCGCGTTTCTCTGTGCACTGCTCTGTCTGCCGGGGTATGCCGCGACGCCGCCGTTCGCGCAGCGCGTGCAATTCGTGATCGATGCCTACGCGCATCCCAAGACGGCGGGCCCGCTCGGCTACGCCAATATCGCGGCCAAGCTCCGCTTGCACGAGGATACCGCCCAGTGTTCGCGCCGCCTCGAGGAACTTCTCGCCGCGGGGCCGACCGGCGACATGTTCTGGATGTTCCCGATCACCGCGATCGCGTACCTGGACCAAGGCCAGCTATCGGACGCCGCGCGGCAGGCGCTGCGCAGCTCCTTCCGCACCTACATGCCCTACCGCGGCGACACGGAGAATCACTGGCTCCTGTATTACACGTCGCTCTACCTGATGGCCCAGATGTGGCCGGACCAAAGCGGCGATCGGTGGTACACGGGCAAGACCTCCGCGGAGAACCTGCGCGAAGCCGAGGGCTGGATCAATTCCTGGGTCCGCCTCACCACCACACGCGGGCAGGGCGAGTACGATAGCCCGCATTACATGGGGCTGTACTTTCTCTCCATGTCCTACCTGGCGGAATGGGCGAAGGATCCGGCGATGAAGAAGCGCGCCGCCATGATGCTGGACTACCTGATCGCCGACTACGCGGCCGAAAGCCTCGATGGTATCTACGTGGGCGCGCACTCCCGCGTGTATGATCGCCCTGTAGTCGAGAAGTGGCTCAACCCCTCCTCCGACTTCGGCTGGGTGCTGTTCGGCTCCGGCTATCCGATCGACCCGCCGGATGGCTACATCATCTTCTACGTGCTGGCCAGCGCCTACGAACCTCCCGAAATCCTCAAGCGCATCGCCACTGACCGCGAGCATCCCTACACTCACTACGAGCGCAAGCGAACGCGCAATCGCTGGCGCTTTAACGATGAACTCCACGGCCCGGTTTATAAGACGACTTACGTGCGCAAGGAGTATGCGGTCGGCTCCGATCAAGGCGGCACGCTGCAGCCTATCCAGGAACATTCGTGGGATGTCACCTGGAATGTGCCCGACCCGCGCGGCGTGCAGAACACCTTCTTCACCCTGCATCCTTACTCCTCGCTGCACGAATTGCAGACCTACTTCACGTTTCCGCCCGATCAGGGCATCGCGGAAGTGGTGAGCTCCAAGAAGAGTTACGATTCGGCGGATAAGCTGGTCGGCGGTTCGCCCTACGAACAGATCTTCCAGGATCAGGATTCCGTGATCGTGCTCTACGATATTCCGCCTGGCACGCGTTTCCCGCACATCAACGGATTCTTCTCCAAGGATCTGGCGGAGCTGCGTGAAGATCCGTCGGGCTGGATTTTCGCGCGAGGCGGCGACGCACTGATCGCGTGCCGCCCGCTGCAGCCGTATAGCTGGAAGCCGATCGAAGGCGGTGGCCGGCGCTTGTTCAGTCCGTATCTCAAGAATGGGATGGTGGTGCAGGTAGCGGCGCGTTCGGAGTACGCCGACCTGGATGCTTTCCGCCGCGCGATCCTGGCCCTGCCGCTGGAGTTTCAGCTCGCTCCGCTCCCCTCGGTCCGCTTCCGCTCGCTGCGCGGCAAGCAGCTCGCTTTCACCTACGGCCAGGCTCCACAGCGTGAATGACGCTCCGCTGGATTACGCCCACTGGCCGCTTTTCGGAGGCCCCTTCGTGGAAGCCGCCGTCGATTCCGAGCAGCTCACTCTCAAGTACGGCACGATGCGCCGCACGCTCGATTTCCGCCGCCTGACCGTGACCGATGTCAACGAGCCGCGACCGTAAAGTAAGGGAGCGATCTCTTTTCGTTGCGCCTCCGCAGTATACTCCGAATGGAGATGACGACATCTGAAATATCCAACCGCCCCGTCGCCTGTGTGGGCGTCTTCGGCATCGGGCTGGCTGCCTACTGGCCCCAATTCCCCGGACTCCGCGAGCGCCTGGAAGGCTACCAGCGCGAGGTAGAAACCCGCATCGAAAGCTTCGGCGTGAAGGTCGTTAGCAGCGGACTGGTGGATACCGCCGCGCAGGCGTCGGCCGCCGGACGACAGCTCGCCGCATCGCAGCTCGACCTGATCGTCTGCTATGTAGGCACCTACGCCACGTCGTCGCAGGTGCTGCCCGTGGTGCAGCACGCGAAGGTGCCTGTCCTGGTGTTGAACCTACAGCCCGCCGCGGCACTCGATTACGAGCATGTCGATACCGGCGAGTGGCTGGCCAACTGTTCCGCCTGCTGCGTTCCGGAAATCTCCAACGCCTTCGCGCGTGCCCGCATTCCCTTCCGCGTCGTCTCCGGAACCCTGCGCGACGATCCGAACGCCTGGCGGCAAATCGAGGAATGGTGCCGCGCCGCCGCGGTCGTAAGCGCGCTGCGCAACAGCCGCATTGGCGTCCTCGGCCACACGTATCCGGGGATGCTCGACATGTATTCGGATCCCACAATGGTGACCGCCCAGACCGGCGCACACATTGAAATCCTGGAGATGTGCGATCTGGAGCGCTGCGCGACCGCCGCCGGCGATGACGAAGTCGCCGCGAAACTCGCGATCGCACGCGAGACCTTCACGCTGGAGAACGTGGACGCCGGGCAGCTCGAGTGGGCCGCACGAGTCGCCGCGGGGCTGGACCGCCTGGTCGCGGAATTCGATCTACAGGGCCTCACCTATTACTACCGCGGGCTCGATGACAACCTCTACGAAAGACTCGCCGCCGGTCTGATCCTCGGCAATTCCCTGCTCACCGCGCGCGGCATTCCGGCCAGCGGCGAGGGCGATCTCAAGACCTGTCTCGCCATGATGATTCTCGATCGCTTTGGCGCCGGCGGCTCGTTCACCGAGCTGTATGCGATGGATTTCCGCGAGCAATTGGTGATCATGGGGCATGATGGTCCGGGCCACCTGGCGATCACGGAAGGCCGGCCCGTGCTGCGCGGCCTCGGCCTCTACCACGGCAAGCGCGGCTCCGGAGTCAGCGTGGAATTCAACGTAAAGACCGGTCCGGTCACGCTGCTGGCGATGACGCAGACCGCCGACGGGCGCTTAAAGATGATCACCGCGCAGGGCGTCTCCGAACCCGGCCCCATTCTCAAAATCGGCAACACCAATTCCCGGCTTCGCTTCCCCTTCGGCCCCGCCGAGTTCGTCAACCGCTGGTGCCAGGAAGGGCCGACCCACCACTGCGCACTGGGCACGGGCCACATCCAGAAGTCCATCGCGAAGGCCGCCCAACTCCTCGGCATCCAGATGGTCGAAGTCTGTTAGCCGCCGGACTATCATAGTGAGGCAATGAGTCCCTTCAGCCTTCCCCGCCGCGCGCTGCTCTCCCTGGCTGCCGCGCCCCTGTTCCTCCCGCGCCGCGTGTTCGGAGCCAACGATCGCATCCGCATCGGCGTGATCGGCGCCGGCGGACGCGCCAATCTGCTGATGGACCAGCTGCCTCCGGGCGCGGAAATCGTTGCCGTCGCCGATTGTTACCCGAAGCGCGCCGACGAGGCCGTCTCCCGCCGCAAGGCCAACTGGAGCGTCCACCACGATCACCGCGCGCTGCTCGATCTCAAGGATATCGACGGCGTCATCGTCGCTACCGCCGACCACCAGCGCGTGCTCTGCGCCATCCACGCCTGTCAGGCCGGCAAGGACGTCTACGCCGAGAAGCCGCTCACGCTCTACATCGCCGAAGGCCGCGCGCTGGTGAAGGCGGCACGGCGCTACGACCGCGTTTTTCAGGTGGGCAGCCAGCAGCGGTCAATGGCGATGAACCGTGTGGCCTGCGAATTCGTGCGCTCGGGCGGACTGGGCAAACTCCTCTTTGTGCAGGGCGTCAACTATCCGCCGTCCGTCGAGATTCCGCAGCTTGCCGAACAGCCGGTGCCCGATGGCATGAACTGGGACCTCTGGCTCAACCAGGCGCCGCTGCGTCCCTATCATCAAAAGCTGCACACCGGATGGATGCAATGGCGCGACTACTCCGGCGGCGAGATGACGAACTGGGGAGCTCACGGCATCGATCAGATCCAATGGGCGCTTGGCGCGGACCAGACCGGGCCGCTGGAATTCTGGCCGATTCCCGATGGCGCGCCGGACGCCGTGGCTTTCCGTTACGCATCCGGGGTCACGGTGCGCCTGGAAATGCCTGCGAGCGGCGAACTGCAGGGCGGCGGCATCTTCGTCGGCGAGAAGGGCCGCGTGGAGGTCGTCCGCAACGGATTCCGCGCCGATCCCGCTGCGCTCATCAAGGAGGTGCCGCCGCGCGAGGAGGTCGTAAAGTGGGACCGCGCGCAGTGGCAGGCGCAATTCCACATGCAGGATTGGCTGGACGCGATGCGCAGGCGCGGGGTACCGGTCGCCGACGTCGAGATCGGTCACCGCTCGGTATCGGTCTGCCATCTGGTGAACATCACGCGCCGGCTCAATCGCAGATTGAAGTGGGATCCAAACACCGAGACCTTCCCCGGCGACGCCGAGGCCAACGACTTCGTCGATCGCCCCCGACGCAAGGGCTACGAGTTGCCCCTTGTAGGATAGGCCTCCGGCCTGTCCCTCTAATCAAAAGACGCCGTTCTATCGCCTCAAGTATCCTGGTAAAGGCCTCAAAAAGGAAATCATCATGGCTGTGCAATCGGAAATCGTTCTCAAGACCGTTGACCATTGGATTGGCGGCGCGCGCATCACATCGAAATCGGGACGCTCTGGAACTGTGTGGAATCCGGCGACCGGCAAGGCGCAGGCGCTGGTGGCGTTCGCCAGCGTGGAAGAGGTAGACCAGGCGGTCGCTGCCGCCAAAGCCGCTTTCCCGGCATGGCGCGCGACGCCGCTCTCGCGCCGCGCCGAGACCATGTTCAAACTCCGCGACCTGATCGATGCAAATCGGCGCCGGATCGCCGAAGCACTGACGCTCGAGCACGGCAAGACTACGGCCGATGCTCTGGGCGAAATCGCGCGCGGATTGGAAAATGTGGAATTCGCCTGCGGCATCCCGCAGATGCTGAAGGGCGGCTATTCCGAGCAGGCCAGCCGCGGAGTGGACGTTTACCAGATTCGGCAGCCGCTTGGAGTAGTGGCCGGAATTACGCCCTTCAACTTCCCTGCGATGGTGCCGATGTGGATGTTCGCCAACGCCATAGCCTGCGGAAACACGTTCATCCTGAAGCCGTCGGAGAAGGATCCTTCGGTCAGCCTGCTGCTCGCTGAGTTGATCCGCGAAGCCGGCGTGCCGGACGGCGTCTTCGGCGTGGTGCAGGGCGACAAGGTCGCTGTCGATCGCCTGCTCGAGCATCCGGACGTGAAAGCCATCAGCTTCGTGGGCTCCACGCCGGTCGCCAAGGCGATCTACGAAACCGGCACGCGTAACGGCAAGCGCGTTCAGGCATTGGGCGGCGCCAAGAATCACATGCTGGTGCTGCCGGACGCCGATATCGGCATGGCGGCTGACGCGGCGGTCTCGGCGGCATACGGCTCGGCCGGCGAACGCTGCATGGCGATCTCCGTCGTGGTGGCGGTGGGCGGCGTGGCCGATCCGCTGATCTCCGCGATTCAGGAGCGCATGCTCAAGATCAAAGTCGGGCCGGGCATGGAAGAGGGCAACGAGATGGGCCCGCTGATCACCCGCGAACATCGCGACCGCGTGGCCGCGCACCTCGACACCGCGGCCGCCGAGGGCGCGACTCTCACCGTCGACGGGCGGCAGGATCCCGTCACCGGGCGCGAGGGCTTCTTCCTGGGTACTTCGCTGATCGACAACGTGAAACCCGGCATGAGCTGCTATGACGACGAGATCTTCGGACCGGTGCTCGGCATCGTGCGCGTCAAGACCTACGCCGAAGCGCTCAAGATGATCAACGATAATCCCTTCGGCAATGGCACTGCGATCTTCACGCGCGATGGCGGCGCGGCGCGCCAGTTCCAGTTCGACGTGGATGCGGGCATGGTGGGAATCAACGTGCCGATTCCGGTACCGGTGGCCTACTACAGCTTCGGCGGATGGAAGGCATCGCTCTTCGGCGACATTCACATGTATGGTCCCGAGGGAATCCAGTTCTACACCCGCGCCAAGGTCGTCACCAGCCGCTGGCCCGATCCCGAAACCAGCAAGGTCGACCTTGGCTTCCCGCAGGTGCGCTGATCAGAATCGCTCCGCGCATAGCGCCAGGTCCCTGACCTCGTGGTGTTGTGCTTTTCATGAGCTAACGCTCCCTCACGGTCGCGCATTTCCGAGCCGCGCGCGTCAGAGAGCGGTTGGTCGTTCGAATTTAATTACGGCGTGAACGTGAAGGAGATGGTCTTCTCGGAGGGTGAGCCGCCGCTAACAAAGCGCCACTGGTAAGCCGCCCGGACTGCTTCGTGGGAGAGATAGGCCTTGAGTCCGTCTGCGACGGGCGGCGCGAAAGCGCCGGTAACCTGTCCGCGAACGTTGATCTTCACCGTCACCGGAATCTCCACGTTGCCATTCAGGCGCGCTCGAATGCCGGCCGGAATCGATGGCTGCACTTCGTGGATGGGCGTGCGCGGACCGGCAGCCTTAGTTGCAGGCGCCGGTTCCGCTTTCACTGGCGCGGGCGGCACGGTGTTCACTGGTGTTGGTGCGGCGGCTGCGAGAGGCGCCGCCGGAGCCAGGCGCAGCGTGCCGCCGCTCAGAGCCGGCCCATTTCCATAGAGCACCAGGCGCAGCTCGAGTTCGGGATTCGCCGGTGTGTAGAGGTAACGGCCGAGCTGCAATTGCGCCTCCGATAACGGAATGTCGCGGTGCACGGGGCCATCGTTCACGCCCAGCAGTGCATGTGTGGCACCGATGGTTTTGGATGCGGCGGCATCCCACGTGACCGCCAGGGCCTGCGCGTCAGCCGCAGGCTTGGCATCCAGGTACAACTCGACCCAGCGAGGCTGCCGCGAAAGCGCTCCCAGTTCGTACAGAGCGGAGCCGCCGATGCCGCCGATGCCGCCGATCAGGCACAGCAACAAAGGCCCCCACCATCGTCTCGGCGAGCGCTGCTGCGGCGAGGCTGCCGGCGGAGGTGCGGATGCTTCCATGGGACGCGCGCGATATGGCGGCGGCAGCACCGGCGGCTTCGGGGCCGCCGGCGCGTCGGCATTCCAATGGTCCGGGTCGAAAGGCACCGCAACGTATGGCGGTTCCGCCAGCAGTTCTCCATCCTGGCAAAGGCGGAATCCGGCGGTGCAGGCTTGGGCATTAACCGGTTGCAGCTGCAGAAAGACAAACGGCCCCTGGGGAAAATTTTCTCGGAGCAGTGTAAGTTCGCCTTCTTCGATCTCGGCTTTGCGCCCCGTATAGCTACGATAGAAGCCGATCACAGGCGGCAATCCGCTGCGCCCCAATATTTCCTTCAAACGGGTGCGGTCATCATCGGAGAGCGTGAATGAAGGCCCGTAGCGATGCTCGCAAGGTATTGGTTCGAATCCCTGGATGAAGAGCTGTCCATCCTGTTGACTCCCGAAGAGCAGGCCGCCGGTTTCGACGCCGCGCCGCGGAAGAGAAAGAAACGCCTGAATTGCCTTGGCGCGCAGGTCCCGGACAGTGGAGGCGCTCAGAAGCAGAGATCCGGTCCCGCCCGGGGCATCCCAGCGGCAAACCTCATCAATGATTGGGTGCACGCGGATTCCTGCCGCAATCGGTCCGCCAATGTCCGATGAATCACGCAGGCCTATTCGCAGAGGGCGGCGGCGCCTGCGATGCCTGCGTCGGCGCCGTACCGAGCCATGACGAGCGGAATCTCGGCGGCGCGTTGATTGATCGCCCACTTCGGCAGGTTGCAGGAGATCTTCTCGAAGAACGGGCCCATCATTTCCGCCACGCCGCCGCCCACCACGATGCAATCCGGCTCCAGCAGGTCCACGATGTTGCCCAGCCACACGGTCAGCAGGAGCGCGATCTCCTCGAGCACCGCCGTGGCCGCCGCATCGCCTTCTCGAAACGCCGCACCGACGTGCTCGGCGCGAATCTCGTCGAGTCCGCCGGCGAGTTCCAAAATCCGCGACGGGGCTCCGCCCGCCAGTTTGGCGCGAGCCAGGCGCGCAATCGCGGGTCCGGAGGCGAGCGCCTCGATGCAGCCGAATTTTCCGCAGCCGCAGCGTGGTCCGCGGTAATCGATGGTCACGTGCCCGCCTTCGGCGGCGCTGCCGGTGCGGCCGTGGTAAATCTTGCGGTCGAAGATAATGCCCGCGCCGATCCCGGTGCCGAGCGTCGCGTAAAAAACGTTGGCAATAGCCGTGCCCGGCGCCCCAGAGCACTTCGGCCAGACCGGCGGCGTTGGCGTCGTTATCCACGCGCGCCGGCACGCCGAAGGCGCGCTCCACCTCAGCGGTCAGCGGGAAGCCTCGCCAGCACGGCAGATTCGGCGGATTGATGACGATGCCACGCGCCGGGTCGAGCGGTCCCGGCGAGCACAGGCCAATGCCGGTGACCGCCGCGCGCGCGTCCGGCGCGGCGGCGAAAATGGACTCTACCGCGGCGCTCACGGCGGAAAAGCCCGCCGCGGCGGTGCCGGCGGAGATCATGGGAACACGTGTCTTGTGAGTGATGGCGCCGCTGGAATCCACCAGTCCCGCGGCGACTTTGGTACCGCCAATGTCCACACCGATACGCATGATTTCAACCGCATCATACCACCGGGCTCGAAATTCGAGTTCCGGGCTGCACACGCTTGCAATACAGCCTGAAAAGAGCTTTAGTAGTGATAACGGTAGAACCGCGCGCAAAGGCCACGTCTGCCAATCTGAAGAAGGAGTTGAAATGCAAGACTCGCTTGATCGCAGAGATTTTCTGAAGACCGTGGGAGCGACCGGCATCGCCGCCACTTCCGCGATGGCTGCCAAAAGCAGCAGCAAAACGTCGGGAGGCCGCGTAATCGGCGCCAACGACCGTATCAATATTGGCGTGATCGGCTGCGGCGGGCGCGGCTCTTATGATGCCTCGGCCTTCGACGCCTTCGGCAAGAAGAACAATGCCTGCCAGACTGGTGGCCGCCTGCGACGTCTACGAAAAGCGCAAGGCTCGCGTCGCTGACACGCTACAAGGTGAAGGGCTACCTGGATTATCGCGAGCTGCTCAACCAGAACGATATCGACGCGGTGATCATTGCTACGCCCGACCACTGGCACGGCAAGATGGCGATGGACGCCATGGACTCGGGCAAGGACGTCTACCTCGAAAAGCCCATGGTCCACACCAACGACGAAGCGCGCCAGTTGGTGGCCACCGTGAAGGAGACCAAGCGGATTCTTCAGGTCGGCTCGCAGACCACCTCCGCCGACATCTGGTGGAAGGCCAAGAAGGCGATCGCCGACGGCATGATCGGGCAGATGATCGAGAGCCAGGGCTCCTATCACCGCAACAGCACCGAGGGCGAATGGAACTGGCCGATCGATGCCGGCGCCGGTCCCGATGGCAAGGGTGAGAATTTCATCGATTGGAACATGTGGCTGGGCTACCCAGTACAAGCTGGCGCCCAAGCGCCCGTGGGACGCCGACCGCTACTTCCGCTTCCGCAAGTACTGGGATTATTCGCTCGGCATCGCGAGCGACCTGTTCTATCACGTGATCGCGCCGCTCAACATCTGCTGGGACGAACCGCAGTTCCCCACCAAGGTGATGGCGACCGGCGGCATCTACGTCTTCAAGACGCTGCCGGACGGCAAGCCCGACCGCGAAGTGCCGGACACCTTCCACCTGCTGGCCGAATACGCCAAGGGCCACTCGCTGGTGCTGAGTTCCTCCATGGCCAACGACACTCACATCCCCGGCATGATCCGCGGGCATGAGGGCACCATCATCATGGTGGAGCACGGCCAGTTCGAACGCAACGTCCCCTACATCACGGTGAAGCCGCAGGTGAAGAACATGCGCGGACGGCAAAGGTCGCGATCGGCGGCGAGGCCTATGAGAAGAAGTTCGGTCTCAAGGACATCCAGATTCCGATCGACCAGCGCGACATGATGGACGCGCACATCGGCAACTTCCTGAGTTGCATGCGCACGCGCGAAAAACCGCACCTGGATGTGGAAACCGGCGCCAAGGCCGTGGTCGTCATCAACCTGGCCGCGCAGTCCTACCGCGAAGGCAAGATCCTGTATTGGGACGAGAAGCACTGGAAGGCTTCGGACAAACCGATCAAGGCATAAGTAGAGAATGGCCGCTGAAGGGCGGAGCCGTCAGCGGCTCCGCTCACCTTCCCGCTTTGGAACACTTCGTCCCACCCGTTTGAACACTCCCTCCCCGTTAATCTGCTCGTTAACTCCATTATTTCCAGCGGCAAATCGCGTGCTTACAACGTTTCTTCGGGAGGTCGCGCCATGGCGCAGCAAGCAACGCATCCGGGAAACGATGAAAGCGTTACCCACGTTGGAGTATCTGGTGGAGCGCGTGGAGGCCGGCTGGAAGCTGGTCGGCCATCGAATGGGAGCGGGAATCGGCCGCCGTCGCGCCGATCTCCAGCAGCACGCAGGTGATCGAAGAGATCCCCTTCGGCCTGCGCGTCTCCGACGACTGCTCCGGCCTGGTGGAAAGCGAATCGGAACGCCAGATCATCATCACCGCGCTCGATATGATCGTGGAGGACCGCCCGCTTTCACAGATAGCCGAGGAATTAAACCGCCGCGGCCACACCACCCGCGAGGGCAAGGACTGGACCCCCTCGGCGCTTTTCACCCTGCTGCCCCGCATGATTCAGGTGGGCCCCCGGGTCTTCACCAGCGACGAATGGGTTACGCGCAAGCAGCGCCTCCCGCGCGTAGTGTGAGGCATGTGGGACAGGCCTCCCGGCCTGTCCGCTAATGCTAATAAGGGGTTAGAAAGACTTGCTTAGCTGGCCAGCGACCGGCAAAGGACGTCCAGGGCAAACGCGGCATCGGCCGGGCCGACCGGGCGGCCCCAACCGCGCAGTTGACGCTCCATCAGGCCGCGCGTCATATCGGTAACGGTGGCGGCTGCCAGTTCGGG
This sequence comes from uncultured Solibacteraceae bacterium, assembly GCA_963791985.1. Lineage (GTDB taxonomy): Bacteria > Acidobacteriota > Terriglobia > Bryobacterales > Bryobacteraceae > Solibacter. Next base: position 141,390 of record CAWBUN010000002.1, read on the forward strand.
GTCCACGGCGCGGATTTCTCCCCGCGCCGCAGCGGCCGCGAACATCTGGGCAAGCTGCGCCTCGCCCTGTTGAATCAGTTCGGTGAACTCCGCCGTAAGCGGCTTACCCTGCATGCACATGCCTCGGAACTCCGTCATGTAAATGCGCAGAAAATCCTGGTGCCGTTCGAAGTAGTTCAAGCGGACATGCAGATAGGCGCTCAGCTTATCGCGCCAATCAGCCGCGGCGCTCATCGCGGCGCGAGAATCCGCGTCCAATTGCCTCGCCTGTTCCAGGAGCGCAGCCAGATAAATCTGCTCCTTGGAGGGGAAATAGAGATAAAGCGTACCTTTTGCGATGCCGGCCTGGGTCGCAATATCCTCAACCACGGTATCGGAATAACCTTGCCGGGCAAACACGGCCCGCGCGGCCCGCAGTATCGAACAGCGGCGCTGTTCCACGGCCGCCTTACGACCTACTCGCGACTCTATCATTGACCGCCCAGTCAGAATTATACACTGGTGTGCAAAGAGGCGCTTTAGCCCCATTTAGGTGCGCTTTCTTTGAATCCTGCGGCACCGCTCAAAAATCAAAATGACTGTCCAGTCATATCAGAATCAGCGCACTCGGGGTGGGGAATGAATTCGTTTAAATGGTCAGGGCTCTTCCTGATCGCAGTCTCCGCAGGCTTGGTAAGCTGCGGATCCAAATCACAGCAGGTAGCAGCCCAGGCGCCTCCGCCAACGGTCGAAGTCACGGACGTGAAGGCCGGCGATGCCGATATCTACGTCGACTACCCGGCACAAACCTATGCCAGAGACATGGTGGATGTGCGTGGAAAGGTGGAGGGTTACATCGAAAAGTGGCTCTTCCGTCCCGGCCAGGAAGTATCCGCGGGACAGGCGCTTTACGTCCTGGACCTGCGGCCCTTCCAGGCCCAGTTGCAGCAGGCGCAGGGCACGCTGCACCAGACCGAAGCCGATCTGAGTTTCGCGCAGCGCCAGGTTTCCTTACGCCAGGCCGAGGCTAATCTGGCTGCCTCCCAATCCAACCTCGTGAAGGCCCAGCAGGATTACGAGCGCCTCAAGCCGCTGGTGGAACAGGATGCCGCCGCCAAGCAGGATCTGGACGCCGCCGTTGCGGCACTTCGCTCCGCCGAGGCCAGCGTGATTGCCAACCAGGCCAACGTGGAGCAGACGCGCCTCTCTACCGAAACCCAGGTGCAATCCACGGAAGGCAAGGTACAGGCACAGCGCGGTGCGCTCGAAACCGCGAGCCTCAACGTCCAGTACGGCACCATCCGCGCGCCCATCAGCGGCCTGATCGGTGACACCCTGGTGCCGGTGGGCGGCCTGGTGAACCCAAACGCCACCCAGCCACTGACCACGATCGTTCCTCTTGACCCGATCTGGGTTCGTTTTAAGCTGAGCGAGGCGCAGTACCTGGCCTTGACGAAACGGATCGGTCCGAAGAAGGAGAGCCCCTCGCTGCAACTCATCCTGGCGGATAACTCGCTCTTTCCCACTACCGGGAAAATCACAAACTCGCTCAATCAGGTTGACCCGCGGACCGGCACGCTCGAGCTGCAGTCCGAATTCCCCAATCCGCAGCACCGGCTGTTGCCCGGGCAGTTCGGGCGCATCCGCTACGTCGCGGAGCATCGCACCGGCGTGATCCTGATCCCGCAGCGAGCGGTGCAGCAGAATCAAAGTATTCAGACGGTCTTCACCGTGGGCGCCGGAGACAAAATCGAAGCGCGCATGGTCAAGACCGGCCCGCGCATTGGCGATTCCTGGCTGATTGAACAGGGATTGCAACCCGGGGACCGTGTAGTGGTGGAAGGGCTGCTGACGGTGCGTCCCGGCCTGGTGGTGCATCCGGTTCCGTACCAGGAAAAGGCCGCTCCCGCCGTGCAAGGGAAGGCGAGCTAACCCATGGCGCAATTCTTCATCGACCGTCCGGTCTTTGCGATGGTCATCGCCATCGTGATTGTGATTCTCGGCGCGGTTGCGATTCCCGGCCTGCCGATTTCGGCGTACCCGCAGGTGGTGCCTCCCTCGGTTCAGGTGACAGCGACCTATCTGGGCGGCAATGCGCAGGATCTGGAAAAAACCGTCGCGCAACCCATCGAAGAGCAGTTAGTAGGGCTGGACGGCATGCTGTACTACCAGTCCACCAGCGCCAATAACGGCCAGCTGGTGATCAACGTCACCTTCAAGCTGGGCACCAATCCCGATATCGCGGCGGTGCAGACTCAGAACCGCGTGAACGTGGCCCTGCCCCGCCTGCCCCCCGAAGTTCAGCGACAGGGCGTAATCGTGAAGAAGGTCTCGACCGCATTTTTGATGGCGGTCAGCCTGGTTGCCAGCAACGATAAATACGACGCGCTCTTTCTCACCAACTACGCACAGATCAATCTCGTGAACCAGATCGGCAGCCTGGCCGGAGTTGGCGAATCCCGACTGAGCTCGCAGCAGGTCTACTCCATGCGCGTCTGGTTGAATCCCGATAAGATGACCAAGCTCGGCGTCACCGCGACCGACGTGTCCAACGCCGTGCAGGCGCAGAATCGCCAGAATCCCGCGGGCGCCATCGGGCAGGCTCCGGCTCCGCGCGGTACCGATTTCCAATACGCGGTGAGCGCTCCCGGACGCCTCACCGACCCGTCGGAGTTCGACGACATCGTCGTGCGCGCCGAACCCGACGCGTCGCTGTTGCGCATCCGGGACATCGGCCACTCCGAGCTCGGCGCACAGACTTACAACGGATTCAGCCGGTTGAACGGCAAGCCTTCTGCCAACGTCATCGTATATCTCTCGCCCGGCGCCAACGCGGTGCAAACCGCCGACCAGGTGATCGCGTACATGGAGAGCGTGAAGCCGAGCTTCCCAAAGGGAGTCGATTACGTGGTGCCGTATAACTCCACCATGTTCGTCCGTGCTGCCATTAAAGACGTGCTGATCACCCTCATGGAAGCCATCGGGCTGGTCATCCTGGTGGTCTTCATCTTCCTGCAAAGCTGGCGCGCCACGCTGATTCCGTTGCTCACGGTGCCGGTCGCGGTGATCGGCACGTTCGGCCTCTTCCCGCTGCTCGGCTTCTCGATCAACATCACCAGTATGTTCGGCCTGGTGCTGGCGATCGGTATCGTGGTGGACGACGCGATCGTGGTGGTGGAGGCGGTACAGCGCCATATCGACGACGGACTGAGCCCAAAGGAAGCGACCTCGCGCGCCATGTCGGAAGTCTCCGCGCCGGTGGTCGCGATCGCGTTTATTCTGGCCGCGGTCTTCATCCCGGTGGCCTTCATCGGCGGCATCAGCGGTGAGATCTATAAGCAGTTCGCGCTCACCATCGCGGCCTCCGTGCTTCTTTCCGCATTCAGCGCGCTTTCGTTGAGCCCGGCGCTCGCGGCGCTGCTGCTGCGTCCGCGCAAGAAATCCACCTCGTTGCTCTCGCGCCCGTTCCGGTGGTTCAACAGAACCTTTGAGTGGACCACGGACCGCTACCTCACGGGCGTCGTCACGCTGATCAAGCGCTCGGCACTCCCTGTGCTCGCGCTTTGCCTGGTATCGCTTTTGACGGTCGGACTGTTCAAGCGGCTGCCTGCGGGCTTCCTCCCCAACGAAGACCAGGGAGCGTTTTTCGTCTCCATGCGCCTGCCCGATGGCGCCTCTACCGACCGCGCCGATGCTGCCGCGCGCAAAATTGAAAACGTGGTCAGCAAGCTTCCCGGCGTGGATAAATACTTCGTGCTGGGCGGCCTGGATATCGCCACCGGCACTTCCAACTCCAATGTCGCGACCATCATCACCACCCTGAAGCCATGGGAAGAGCGCACCAGCAAGGATACGCAGCTCGATGCAATTCTGGGCGCCGCCCAGCGCGGCTTCGCGCAGGTCCCGGAGGCCTTCACGTTTGCCTTCGGCCTGCCGCCGATTCTCGGCCTGAGCCCGACCGGAGGCTTCCAGTTCATGCTGGAAGATCGCGCCGGCGGAGATATCGCGACCCTCGCGCATACCGCCGATGTGTTGACCGCCGCCGCGCGCAAGCGGCCCGAACTCGGCACCGTGATCAGCACTTTCCGTCCTTCGGTGCCGGGTTATTCCATCGATATGGATACCGACAAACTGCAGACCATGGGAATCTCGCTGACCGATGCCTACAACACGCTGCAGACTTTTCTGGGCGGTCTCTACGTAAACGATTTCAACGAGTTCGGCCATACCTGGCAGGTCCTCCTGCAGGCCGAACCGGAGTTCCGCGACCAGCCTTCTTCGGTAGGGCGTTTCTACGTGCGCAATGCGAGCGGCGGCATGGTGCCTCTCGACACGCTGGCCACCATCACCCCTTCGGGTGGGCCCGACGTGATCTACCGCTACAACCGCTTCCGCGCGATCCAGTTGCTCGGCACACCGGCGGCCGGCTATTCCAGCGGCCAGGCGAGCGCCGCGATGGAACAAGTGGCGAATGAGACCCTGCCGCAGGGGTACGGTTACGAATGGACCGGCACCACGTACCAGGAGAAGCAAGCGCAAGGTAACGAGGGCGCCATCTTCGGCTTCGCGGCCGTCCTGGTATTCCTCTTCCTGGCCGCGCTCTATGAAAGCTGGTCGATTCCCTTCGCCGTGCTATTCGCGCTGCCGCTCGGCATGTTCGGAGCGCTCGCCGGCGTCTACCTGCGATCTTATCCCTACGACATCTATACCCAGATCGGCATCGTCACCCTGATCGGGCTGGCGGCGAAGAACGCGATTCTGATCGTGGAATTCGCTAAGGAAAGCCACGAGCACGGCAAGAGCGTCCGCGACGCCGCCATTGAGGCTGCGCATCTCAGGCTGCGTCCGATTTTGATGACGTCGTTCGCGTTCATTCTCGGCGTGTTACCGCTGGTGCTGGCCAGCGGTGCGAGCTCCGGCGCACGCCGTTCGCTGGGTACGGCGGTCTTCAGCGGGATGTTGAGCGCCACCCTGCTGGCCGTCTTCATCGTGCCGGTGTTGTACGTGATTATCGAAAGCCTGGTGGAACGGCGGCGGCCTGCCGCCGCATCGTCGCCGGTCGCGGAGCCTGCACAATGAAGAAACGGATCGTTCTCGCCTTCGCCGTCCTGACGCTCTCCGGCTGTGTCCTGGGGCCTAATTACAAGCGCCCGCAACTCGAACTCCCCGGAGAATTCCGCGGAGCGCCCGCGCCCGGCGCGGATTTTTCGGTTTCCATCGCCGACACCAAGTGGCAGGATCTTTTTCCCGACCAAATCCTCAATCAGATGGTCACCACCGCGCTCAAGCAGAACTTCGACCTGCGGATCGCGGCGGAGCGCGTGGAAGAAGCGCGCGCGCAACTGGGGGTCACGCGCGCCAATCAGTTTCCGCTGGTGCAGGGCCAGGCGGGCTTCACCGCGACCCGGCCCTCCAGCGCCGGCGCTAACACCTTCGTCCCGCCTGGCACGAATTTATCGAGCTCCTATACTTCCCTTGGGGCGGCGCTCTCCTGGGAGCTGGATATCTGGGGCCGGCTGAAACGCCAAACCGAAGCGGCACGCGCCCGCTACCTTGGCAGTGAAGAGGGCCGCCGCGCCGTGGGCGTCTCGCTGGTTTCGGATGTCATGGAGGCTTACTTCCAGTTGCTGGAGCAGGATCTCGAACTGGAAATCAGCCGCAAAACGCAGGGCATCGCCAAGGATGGTGTGAACCTGGTGGAACTGCGCCGTCAGCGCGGCGCCGCATCCGGCCTCGACGTCAGCCAGGCGGAGCAGTTGCTCTATACGGCGGGCGTGCAGATCGCCGCCGCCGAACGCGCCATCGCACAAAGCGAAAACCTGCTGAGTCTGCTGCAGGGCGCCGTCCCCGCGGGACAGGCGCGCGGCCGCAAGCTCGAAGAAATTCCGGTGCCGCCGCAATTGCCGCCCGGCTTGCCCGCCGCCTTACTGGAGCGGCGTCCCGATATCCGCGAGGCGGAGCAAAGCCTGGTAGCGGCCAACGCGGAGATTGGCGCTGCCCGCGCACTCTATTTCCCCCAACTCTCGCTCAGCGCGTTTGCCGGCTCGCAGAGCCGGGGGCTGCTAAACATCCCGACCTCCCCGGCCCGCGTCTACACCGTGGCGCCCGCCGCGCTGCAAACCATCTTCGACGCCGGCCAGATTCGCAATAACGTGCGGCTCACGGAGGCGCGGAAGCGCGAATTGCTGATCGCCTACCAGAAGTCGATCTATTCGGCGCTGCGTGAAGTCGCCGATGCCCTGAGTGCCTTCGACCGGCTGCGCGAACAGCGGACTCAGGAGGAGCACCTGGTGCACACCTTGGAAGAGAGCGTCCGCCTCTCCGAATTGCGCTATCGCGGCGGCCTGGATAGCTACCTGCAAGTGCTGGATGCTCAGCGCAATCTCTTTGCCGTCCAACTCACCCTGGCGCAATTGCGACTGCAGGAACGCGTCAGCGTGGTCCAGTTATACCGCGCCCTCGGGGGCGGCTGGAGCTAGGTGGGACGGGCCTCCCGGCCGGTCCACTTGCTGCCGTTCGCCGCAGGGGAGCGATCCGGATCGCGCTGCCGCCTTACACCTCCCCGCCCACCGTCTCCGCGAGTTTCACCACCCGCCGCCGCACAGGACGCAAGAGAGGGAAGCCCGAAAGCTTGATCAGGCCCACCACCACGCCGACGCTTTGATCCACCAGGGCGTGTGTGCGCTTCTGACCCGGGGAGCGGTCGTAGATCCAAAAGAGGATCAGTCCCATCTGGTACATCCACAGAATCTTCGGCAGCACGCCTTGTAAATCCGGCGCGATGCGGACGCGGCTGTCCTCCAGCGCGCGCTCAAAGAACTTCATATCGCGTTCGCGGATCTCGCGCGTCTGCGGACTGAACGGCGAGAGCGGATGCTCGGGGTCGGTATGGCCGGCGAGCGCCCCCAGCAGCGAGCGATTGGGCTCGAAGTAGCGGAGTTTGGCTTCGAGCATTGCGCGCACGCGCTGCTCCAGGTCCCCGGCGCCGGTGAGGGCTTCCTCCACCAGCGGCTCCAGTTCGCGCGCGGCGTGCTCATAGAAGGCGAGCACGATGGCGTCCTTGGAATCGAAATAGTAGTATGCCGCCCCGGTTGCGACGCCGGCCGCCGCCGCAATCTCCCGCATGGTGGTTGCGGCAAAACCGCGGCTGCGGAACAGGTCGATTGCGGCGGTCAGGATTCTTGCGCGCGTCTCGTCACTCTTGGTCTTCATCTCAATCCAGTATCCTGCCGGTGGGTACCGCGTGACCCGGGAAGGTGCGTCCCCGCCCGCGCAGTTTGTAGAAGACGAAGAGATTGACGAAATGCATGACCCCAAGCACCAGCAGGACCACGCCGATCTTATCCGAAAACAGCTCGATTGCCTCCCGCGCGCTGTCCACGGCGGCGGTCGTGCTCAAGGCGCGAGTAACATAACCCGTGTTGATCAGGTAGAAGCCAACCACTAGCAGATGGTTCACGGAATCGGCCAACTCGGCGTTGCCGTGGAAAGCGTCTACCAGGAAGACGCGCCCGTTCTTTTGGAGGCTGCGCGCCACCCAGATGGTGACTCCGAGACTCACCGCCAGGTAGGCGATGTACGAAAAAACGATCAGCATAATCTCCTCCTTCCCTAACTTTTGAACCTGTTCAATTCGAGCGTAAGGCGGAAACAGGCAGCTGTCAAGATAAATTTGAATGCGTTCAAATCCTGAAAGGGGCCAAAAAAAAGGGCAGGCCGCGAAGGCCTGCCCCAAAGGTAGTTTAAGTTTAGAAGTGGAAACGGAGAGAGAGCTGCAAGTTACGTACGTCGCCGCTCTTTCCGGTTACCTTCATGAACGTGGTGAGGTTGGTCGGATCGGTTCCGACGCCGCTCCAGTTGGGGTGATTGAACGCGTCATAGGCCTCGGCGCGGAACTGCATGCCGAGCGACTCTTTGAACTTGAAGTCTTTGAACAGCCCCAGGTTGTAATTCTCAAAGCCGGGGTTGTAGATCATGTCGCGAATACCCGGTTGCAGGTTGAACGTGCCCTTTGCCGGCGCGCTCCACTTCAACGTGCAGCCGGCACCGGTAGCGGCGCAGCCGGGCTCGTTGAAGGGATATACCCACCAGTTGGCGTCGGAGTTGCCGCTGTTGTGGGCCATCGTCTTCTGGTAATCGAGGCTGCTGTTGTTGTACACCCAGAAATTGCCGATGCCGCCGGTGATGCTGCCATCAAGGCCAACGCCGGCATAGTCGGTACCGCGGCCGACATTGGTCGGGGTTCCCGACTGGTACTGGATGAGGCCGCTGACCTGCCAGCCGCCGAGCATCTTGCCGCTGAGGCGGCTGCGGTTCTTGAAGAACGGCAGCTCATACAGGAAGTTGGCGATGAACACGTGGCGGGTATCGAATTCCGCCGGCCCCCACAGGTTGTGCGCGTTGTAGGTGTCGGGGATGATGTCGCGCTGGTTGGAGCCATCGTCCATGACCTTGCTGTAGGTGTAAGCGACACCGGCATGCAGGCCGCTGGAGAAGCGGTGATTCCAGGTGAGCTGCAGCGCGTTGTACATGGAGCTGGCGACGTTGTCGGTCTCACGGATCGAGTTGTAGCCCTTGTAAGGCCGCAAGTCGTCGAGGTTCGTGCCCGCGGGAGCCGCAGCCACCACATCCGCGCGTCGGCTGGTTGATGTTGGATTCGCGCTGCAGGTGCAGGCCGCGGCGTCCCACATAACCGACGGTCGTGACGGAATGCCACGGCAGTTCGCGCTCCACGGTGAAGTTCCAGTTCCACGCTTCGGGATTCTTGAAGTCGCGGCTCTGCGTGGTCACCGTGAGCGGCAGGCTGTTGGCCGAGTTTCCGCCCGGGTTGTCGGCGTTGCCGAAAGTGACGTTCGCCGTCGGCTGGAACGGAGGATTGCCGCCCAGGAAGACCGAGTCGCTGACGCCGAGGCGGGTGATGAAGCGCCCGCCGCCGGCGCGAATCACGGTCTTTTCGTTCAGCCGGTAAGCAAAGCCGACGCGCGGCTGGAACTGTCCCCACCGAATCTTGGAGAAGTAGTTGGGATACGTGCCGCCGCGGAACAGGTAGTCGTAGGTGCCGGCGGTGGCTTCGGGGAAGCGGCCCTTGGCGGAATCCGGCCAGCCGGTGCCGGGAATGACCATGCCGTTGTAACGGTCGCTGCCCGCCGGCGCGATCACGACACCGTTCTTGACGGTGACCGCCTTGGTCGGATCGTAGAGCGCGGGATCGAACACGATCATGTTCCCCCACAGAGCGTGGTAGGGAACGATGACGGTGTAGCGCATGCCGATGTTGACCGTCAGCTTCTGGCTGACCTTCCAGGAATCCTGAGCATACGGCTCAAAGGAGGATCCACGGAAGGGGGTGTAAGCGCGCTGCCCAAGTTCGGAATAGGAATCGAACAGACCCATGGCGACGTTGCCGATCGCATTGCCGCTGCTGGGAGCTCCCGAGCGGGTGTCGGTGAATGCGAATTGCCCGTTCTGGTTGTTGGTGCAGGTGGGGCATGCGGACACGTTGATTTCGTCGTTGTCGTTCTCGCCCGATTTCTCGTAATACATGCCGAACTTGAACGTGTGGCTGCCCTTGACCCAGGTGAAGCTGTCCGACAGGGTGTAGATCGGACCGGTCGAGTGGGAAGGATACGGATTGCCGGTCAGGCCGTTCAAACCCGTGATGTTCGCGGTCGGGATTCGGGTCGGGATCAGCTTGCCGTTCGGGAAAATGTACGGGTAGTTGATGCCGGCGGTGGTGCGGTCGAAGAAGTGCGCCGCGTCCACCGGAATGTAGACGTCATCCAGGCTGACGGTGGCGATCAGCTCGTTCACCTTGTTCGGGCTGATGGTCCAGACATGATCCAGCGAGTTGGTCTGGTTGGGACGATTGAAGTACTTCGGCGTCTCGGTCGGCGTGCCGTCGAGAGGCTGGTATTCGAAGAAGGCATAGTTGTTGCGGCGGAACTGCAGGCGCTGCTTGTCGGTGAGATTCATGTCCACCGCGAGCGTGTCCTTGCGCTGATCCTGCGGATGGAGCGCCGTCACGTAATAGTTGCTGCTTCCTCCGATGGAGCCGACCGGAATGTCGGCCTTGGGATATGCCTTCAGGATGCCCAGACCATTCTGGCTGAGAAGGCCCGTCGGGATGATGTTACCCGGAATCGGCACCTTCGTGTTCGGATCCATGAGCTGCACCACCTTGCCCAGAATGTTCTGCGGGCTGTTGGTCAGCAGTTCGCTGAAATTCCCTGGCGCATCAAAGCGGTCGGCACGGTCCAGGTGGCGGAGTCGTAGAAGCGGTACTTGACCCATTCCTGGCCCCAATACCAGAAGAACTTCGACTTGTCCTTGTTGAGCTTGCCCGGGATGTAGAAAGGCCCGCCGACATTGTAGCCATACTGGTTGTAGCGGAACGGCAGCGGGCTGCTGTTCGGCAGCAAGCCCGGGATGTCCGGCGTGTGGTTGCGGCTCCAGGTGTTCGCGTTGAACACGTTGTTGCGGACATATTCGTATGCGTTGCCGTGGAACTGCTGGCCGCCGGCGCGCGTCATAATGCGGATCTGTGCGCCGGAAGTGCGTCCGTATTCGGCAGCGTACGCGGCGGTGAGGATCTGGACTTCCTGGGTGGAATCGACGTCTGCCGCGCCGAGGCTGGTGCCGTTGGAGCGCGTGCGGGTGGCCGGCGCGCCGTCATACGTGATCAGGTTCTCGGGGTTGCGCGAGCCGTTGAAGTTGGACGGACCCTGCGTGAAGTTGAAGTTCAAGCCGGCGGAGTTGCCGGGGCGGGCGCCGGGCGCGAGCGCGGCGAGACCGACCGGGTTGCGGCCGTTCAACTCCAGCAAATCGATTTGCTGGCGAGTGACCAGCGCCTGGTTGGCGGCCGATTCCGTTTGCAAAGCCTGAGCCGAGGCCGCAACCTCGACCGTTTCCGTCGAAGCGCCGACCACCAGGCTGGCGTCTACCGCCAGTGACCCGCTGGGGTCAAGCTTGTTGCGCATGGATTCGTACTTCTTGAAGCCGGCCGCTTCGGCGGTGATTGTGTACAAACCCGCCGGAATGTTCGTGACAACATAAAAGCCGGATTCGTTAGTGTTGGTGCGGCGCTCAGTCCCGGTGGCTTCATTCTTGACGCTCACCTGGGCCTTTGGTACGACGGCGCCGGAAGGATCCTTGACAAAACCCGAGATCGAACCGAGATCCGATTGGGCGAAAGCTAGACTCGTACAAAGCAGCAAGACTAATGCGAGCCCGATGGTTCGCATAGAACATACACGGTTCATTCAATTTCCCCCTGAAAACTCAAAGTATCCGGCCCCAAAATGGAGCTGAGTCCTTCCCGATTTGCGATATCGCGGTCTGAAAAATCTCAACTCTTTGTCGGAAAAGGCTCACATAAATATAGTCCGATGCAAACGTGTGCGCAAGCAAAGAATTGATGACGGCAATACGCCGCCGTTACGCCGTCGCAATCGGTGGCTCAAAATTCCAAAAAAGGAATTTTTGGGGGCTCTGGAGGGTGGATTTCTGCGGAATTGCGGATTGCTGGGTGGGATTGTAAAAAAAACTCCGGGGCGAGCATGGCCCCGGAGTCGAGTTTCTCAGGGTAGAGATTTTAGAAACTGAATCGTAACGAGAGTTGCAGATTGCGGGCGAGGCCGGTCTTGCTCGTGATCATTCCGAACTGGCTCGAAGTCGGATTCAGGTTCGGGCCGCTCAGGTTCGCGTGATTGATGAAATCGTAGGCCTCGGCGCGGAACTCGAACCTGCTCCGATCGTTGACCTGAAAAGATTTCAGCAGGGCGAGGTTCCAATCCTGCAGGCCGGGTTGGTAAACCGAGTCGCGCACGCCGCTCTGCAGATTGAAAGTGCCCGTTGCCGGCTGCGACACATTCGCCGTGAAGTACTTGGGGGATGAAGAAGTGGTGACCGGCCCGGCGAAACTACCCGTCGAGATCTGCGGCGAACCGTTCATGACCCAGAACTGGCCTTGCGATCCGCAGCCGAAACTGCCGAATTCACCGACCCCGGCGAAATCGTTATTGGTGCCGATGCCGCATGGCGCACCGGTTTGGAATTGCGAGGTGCCCGCAATCTCCCATCCACCCAGCAGTCTTCCCACCATGGTTCTGTTTCCCTTAAAGAACGGAAGATCGTAAATGTAATTCACGATGACAACGTGCCGTGTGTCGTACTCGGAGGGTCCCCAAAGGTTGCTGGTGTTGTACGTGTCGGGGACGATGTCACGGTAGTTGGACCCACCATCCATGCTCTTGGAGAGCGTGTAGGTGACGCCGAAGCTCGATCCGCCTTTGAACGCACGCGTCCACGAGACCTGCAGCGAGTTGTAGGTCGAACTCACGCCGCTTTCCTCTTCCTGAATAGCGGCGAAGCCTTTGTAGGGACGCAGGGCATTCACGTTGACACCGGGGTTCGCCTGCAGCGCGCCGACCGTTGGCTGGTTAATGTCATACACCTGCCACGCATGTAGCCCACGATGCGCGACATACCCCACCGAGAGCACTGATTTGAGCGCGAGTTCGCGCTGCACCGTGACATTCCAGTTCCACGCCTCTGGCGGTTTCAAATGTTGGTTCAGTGTGGTGATAGTCAACGGCGCGGCCGTTCCGCTTGTCAACGCGGCGCCGGGATTATCCACGGAAACGTTGTTCACCGTCACGAACGGCTGGAACGGGGAGTTGCCGCCCATGAAGACGTTGTCGAGCAGGCCCATGCGGGTCGTGAAGCGTCCCGCTCCGGCGCGCACCACGGTTTTCGAATCGACCTGGTACGCCACACCCAGACGCGGCTGCCACGTGGTCGAGGTATCGACATAGTCCGGCGAAATGTTCGGAGCAAACAGGCTGGTGCACGGGCCGCCAGCGCATTGATTGGCCGTGGCGGGCGTCGCCGCCAGAACCCGGCCGACCGCCGAGTTCGGGAAAGAGCTGTATCCGGGGATGACCACGCCGTTATAGGCATTGCCCGTACCCACGATGACGTTGCCTGTCTTGGGGTCAACCGTCACAGCCTGGGCCGGATTATAGAGGGCGCCGTTAAAGTAATCCGAGTTGCCCCAGAGCGCGTGGAATCCTTTGGTCGTGGTCACGCGAATGCCGTAGTCGATGTGCAGCTTGGAGGAAATCTTCCAGGAATCCTGGGCGAATTCCTCGAAGATCGCGCCGCGCCAGATGGTGAGCGCGCGCGGGCCGATCTCCGTATAGCTATCGGCCAGGCCCAGCGCGAGGTTCGCGATCCCGACACCGGAGGTGGCGCCGAGGCCCGTGCGGCCATCGGTGAAGGTGAAGGTTCCGTTCTGGTTGCTCGCGCCGCCCGGCACTGTGGCCACGTTGATCTGGTCACCGTCGTTTTCGCCGGAGTACTCAAAGGAGAATCCGGCCTTGAACGTGTGGTTGCCCCAAACCTTGGTCAAGGTATCGCCGCCCGTCCAGATGGGACCGGAGGAATGCGACGGATAGGGACCGCCGGATAACCCGTAGAAGGTCGGCACGTTCACCGTGGGAATCTTCTGCGGCTGGTCCTTACCGGCCGGCATCAGGTAGGGGTAATTGATACCGAACTGGCTGCGATTGAAGCCCGCCAACGCCGTATTCACCGGGATGTACACATCGTCCAGGCTGAAGGTCACGCGCGCTTCATTGATGAGCGACGGGCTGATCGTCCAGGTCCACGACACGGTGTTGGTCTGGTTGGGACGGTTGAAGTACTTCCCCGTGAGTCCCGAACCCTGGTCGAACGGCTGATATTCCAAATACGAAGCGTCCGTGCGACGGCCGGAAATGTGATGCTTCTCCGACGGCTGCAGGTCGATGTTCACCGTTCCCTTGCGCTGATCGATCGGATGGGGAGCCGTGGCCAGCCAGTTTTGAGTACCGCTGAGAAAGCCGGCCGTCGGCTGCGGGTAAGCGCTCAGGATTCCCACGCCGTTCGGGCTGAGCTTGTTCTGCGGGATGATGTTGCCGGGAAAAGGCGTGCACGCCGCCGACCCCACGCTGGGGCAGGTAGCGGGATCGTAGATGATCGTACCAGCTTTGTACCAGGGATTGGACTGCGAGCAGTTCGCTGAAATTACCGGATCGCATCAATGTGGTGGGAACAGCTTGCGTTTGCGTATCCACCAGGCGGTAGCGGATCCAGTCTTCAGCCACGAAGAAGAAGAGCTTCTCGCGCCACTTTTCGGTCATTTTCGGAATCCACGCCGGGCCGCCGATGCTGCCGCCAAAGTTGTTATAGCGGAAGGGAGTGGCGTTCGTGGTCAGGCTGCTGAGGTTGCGCGTCCAGGTGTTCGCGTTGAGGTCGGAGTTGCGGAAGTACTCGTACAGGCTGCCATGGAAATCCCGCGTGCCCGCCTTGCTGATAATGCGGATCTGGCCGCCGGCCGCGCGCCCGTACTCAGCCGAATAATCGGCTGTCATGACTTGCACTTCCTGCACCGCGTCCACGTCGGCGACGCCGATCACGGCGCCGTTCGCACGGGTTCGCAGGGAGGGCGCGCCGTCAAACGTGACGATCGTATCCTGCGTGCGCGCTCCGTTAATCTGGAACGGCTCGCCGCCGCCGACGGCGAAATTGAAATCGCCCATCGTGCCGCCGCCGCGCACACCGGGGAGAGTTTGTGCCATGTATAACGGATTCCGGCCATTCAGTTCCTGGCTCTGGATCTGCGTGCCCGTAATCTCACCTTGTACCGACCCCGAGTCGGTCTGCAAAACCGCCGCCGTGGAAACTACTTCCACGGTTTCCGTTGAACTGCCGATCGTGAAGGCGGCATCCAGGGACAACGCGGAGTTTGCATTCAATATGTTGTGCTTGCTTTGAAACTTCTTGAATCCCGCTGCCTCCGCGGTCATGCTGTACTCTCCGCGCGGCAGGTTGGGGACGGTGTAATATCCCGAATCGTTGGTGATCACCGGGTGTGCTTCTCCGGTAGCTTCGTTGGTGATCACCACCTTGGCTTTGGGGACTACGGCCCCGGATGGATCTTTCGCAAACCCACCGATCGACCCGTAATCCGATTGAGCGATTGCAATACTCAAGACGAGTGCGCAGGGAATTAGCGCACGTGATATCGTGCCAATGTAGCTGACGCGGCTCACACGTATCTCCTCTGATGTTTTAAATAGACTAACCGAGACGTTATCTTGCAGACTGCGTATGCGCAGTTGCGTTTAACCCACTGGGCTGCTGTGACTCGATTATAGTGCCGATATCACCGGCGAAGTCATGGCCAAATGGGGCCAAAGCAGGATAAACTCACACTCATGACCTCACGACGAACGCCAGTGTTCGTGGTTGTAGCAGCCCTGTCCGCTTGCCTGCTGCCCGCACAAACGGCCCCCAAAATCACTACTCCCAAGGAAGCGCTCGGCTTCAATCTCGGCGACGATTATCAGGTCGCCAACTACACTCAACTGGAAACGTACTGGAAGAAACTGGCCACCGAGAGCTCCGCGCATGAAGCTGGAGAGCATCGGCAAGACCGAAGAAGGCCGCGACCAGTGGATGGCCATCATCACCTCGCCCGAGAATATGAAGAAGCTGGCCCGCTACAAGGAAATCGCCGGCAAACTGGCGCACGCCGAGGGTGTCAGCGAGCAGGAGGCGCGCGCGCTGGCCAAGGAAGGCAAGGCGATCGTGTGGATCGATGGCGGACTGCATGCGAGCGAGACAGTCGGTTCGCAGCAGCTCATGGAGTGGGTCTACCAGATGGTGAGCCGCACCGACGAAGAGACCATGCGCTTCCTCAACGACGTGATCGTGCTCTACGTGCAGGCCAACCCCGACGGTCAGGAACTGGTGGCCAACTGGTACATGCGCGAGAAGGATCCGCTGAAGCGCAGCATGAACGGCTTGCCGCGGCTCTACGCGAAGTACGTCGGTCACGACGATAATCGCGATTTCTACATGTCCAACATGAAGGAATCCACCAACATGAACCGGCAGTTGTTCATCGAGTGGTTCCCGCAGATCATGTACAACCATCACCAGACCGGTCCGGCCGGCGCGGTGGTGTTCATCCCGCCGTTCCGCGATCCGTTCAACTACAACTTCGATCCGCTGGTGCCGCTGGGTATCGAGATGGTGGGCACCGCCATGCACAGCCGCCTGGTCGCCGAGGGCAAGGGCGGCAGCGCGATGCGCACCGGCGCGAACTACTCCACATGGTGGAACGGCGGCCTGCGCACCGTCACCTACTTCCACAACATGATCGGCATCCTCACCGAGATCATCGGCAATCCCACGCCGATGCAGATTCCCGTGATTGCCGAGAAGCAGCTGCCGCAGGGCGATTGGCCCATGCCCATCAAGCCGCAGGAATGGCACTATCGCCAGTCGATCGATTACGAGATGACGCAGAACCGCGCCATCATGGACCTGGCTTCGCGCTATCGCGAGACCTGGCTCTTCAACATCTGGCGCATGGGCATGAACTCGATCGAAAAAGGCAGCCGCGACAGTTGGACCGTGACCCCGAAACGGATCGCGGCCATGGAAACCGTGGCGGCTCGGCCACCCCTCAGCCCGCGGGCGGCGGAGCGGCGCGGTGGACGCGGCGGTCGCGGCGCAGCGGCGGCGGCTCCGGCCGCGGGCGGCGACGTCCCGGGCGGCGGCGGCACGTTCGGCGGCTTCGCGCGCTCCATTCCGATGGACGTGTACAACACCGTGCTGCACGATCCCAAATTGCGCGATCCGCGCGGCTACATCCTCCCGGCCGACCAGGCGGATTTCGCCAATGCCACGGAGTTCGTCAACGCCCTGCTGAAGAACGGCGTGGCCGTGCATCGGGCCACTGCCGCGTTCCAGGTCGCGGGCAAGAGCTACCCAGCCGGCTCTTACGTGGTGAAGGCGGCGCAGGCCTTCCGCCCGCACGTTTTGGATATGTTCGAACCGCAGGATCATCCCAACGATTTCGCCTATCCCGGCGGTCCGCCCAAGCGCCCCTACGACATCACCGGCTGGACTCTGGCGATGCAGATGGGCGTGCAGTTCGACCGCATCATGGATGACTTCGACGGGCCGTTCACCAAAATCAACGGAATTCTGCCCCCGCCGGCCAGTTCCATTATGGGTCCGGCCAGCCCCGCCGGCTACCTGATCAGCCACCGCATCAACAATTCCTTCGTGGTGATCAATCGCCTGCTGAAGGCCAACGCCGACGTCTACTGGCTGAAGTCCGCGGACAAGGCGGATGGCGAGGACCTGGGCACCGGCGCCATCTGGGTGCCGGCTTCCGCGGCCGCCAAGACCGGTGCTCGAGAAGAGCGCCAAGGATAGTGGCGTGCCGGTTCACGCGGTCGCCAAAGCTCCCACCGGCGATGCCATGAAACTCAAGCCCATTCGCATCGGACTGTACGATCAGTACGGCGGATCGATGCCCTCAGGCTGGACCCGCTGGCTCTTCGAGCAGTACGAGTTCCCCTTCCAGGTGGTCTACCCGGCCGGCGCTCGACGCGGGCGACCTCAAGAGCAAGTTCGACGTCATCGTGTTCACCGACGGCGCGATTCGCCGCGGCGGCGCGGGCGGACGCGGCGGCGGTGGCGGCGGCTTCGGCGGCGCGCTCGACCCGGCCACGATTCCGGCCGAGTACCAGGGCATGATCGGCCGCATTACCGACGAGAAGACCATGCCGCAGCTCAAGACGCTTCGTGGAATCCGGCGGCAGCATCGTCACCATCGGCAGTTCCACCAGCATCGCCGAGGTCTTCGGCATCCCGGTGAAGCAATCACCTGGTGGAGAAGGGTCCGGACGGCAAGGACCGCGCCCTGCCGGGCGAGAAGTTCTATATCCCCGGCTCGCTGCTCAAGACACACATCGATAACACCAACCCGCTGGCCTACGGCATGCCGGAGCAGGTGGATGTGTTCTACGACAACAGCCCCGTCTTCCGTATGGAGCCCGACCGCGGCCATGAAGAAGACCAACACCGTCGGCTGGTTCAGCGGCGCGGACATCCTGGATAGCGGCTGGGCCTGGGGCCAGCAATACCTGGATGGCGGCACCGCGGTCGCCGAAGCCAGCGTGGGAGAAGGCAAGGTCGTCCTGCTCGGACCGGAGGTCAATTTCCGCGACCAGCCGCACGGCACCTACAAACTGCTCTTCAACGGCCTGTACTTCGGGTCCGCCAAGCCCGCCGCCCTGAAGTAGCCAGTGGGACAGGCCTCCCGGCCTGTCCACTAATTTGCTTTTTTGCGAGCTGCCTGGAAAGAAGCGCCGTCTGTGAATACGCCCCTCTGAGCCGTGACCGTCAGGGAGCGGTCGGTAATCTCTGGAGATCGCCGATCTTCCAATAAAGACGCACCCAATTAGCGACCGCTCCCTGACAGTCACGGCTCTGTTGTGGCCTACATCATCCGCGTTCAAACCGCAGGCACGCCCTTCCGAGATAAATCTCGTCGCCGGCGCGCAGCTTCTCGCCGCGGCGGTCTCCTGCGGGCACTTCGATCGACCGGCCTTCGCGGAAAACGCGGGTGCCGAATTCACTGCCATCGTCGCAGAGGCGGTAGTCGGCGCCATCCACGCGGATGTGCGCGTGCTTGCGCGACACGGTGGCGTTGGCCTCATCGGCGCCCTCTTCGAAGACCACGTCGTTGCGGCGCACCACGCGGTGGTCGGCATCGGTCAGCTCCGGCATGCGCCCGATGTTGGTCCGCGGACGCTCCAGCGAATAATCAGCGTGATCCGCTTTGCCCTTCACCACCACCAGTCGCCCGGCTGTGGCCTCCACCTTCTTCGCAACCGCCGCAACGCCGTACTCGATTTCGTAATCGCCGCAGCCCCGCCTCGGCCGTCCGCACCTCGACCGAAAATCCGTGCGGCAGTTCGCAGCCCGAGCCCTCCATCGCCTCGCGGACGTCGTCGCCGAGCCGCTCTCCGAAGGCCGCTTGCAGCAGAGTGCGCCGCTCGGCCTCCGCCGCCACCAGCGTCACCACCACGCGTGCGAACGGGAAGACCCGGCGTCCGCGCGCGACCACTTGCACCTTGCCCTCGATCTCTCCCAGAATCTCTGCGATGCACCAGCAGCAGTTCGTTCGAATCCGCCGGTCCGAACATACGCTCGGTCCAGCGCCGGAAGCCGTGCTCGATGGTTTTCTCGATCTCGGAAAACAAGACTCATGGCTGAATCATTCCCAATTTGACCGCCGCATTGACAATCTCGGTGGCGGCAGGCGCGGCGGCTGTGCCGCCATACACTCCATTCTCCACCAGGACGGAGAAGGCGATCTTGCGCGCACCCGCGCCGTAGGGCGCAAAGCCGATGAACCATGCGTGCGACGGAGCATCCGCCAGCTCCGCGGTGCCTGTTTTGCCGGCGATCGGCGACGCTGGCAGCACCCGCGCGCCTGCCCGTGCCGGACGTCACCACCTCGCGCATGAACCGCCCCAGTGTGCCGGCCGCGTCCGCCGGCAGAATGATCGAAGGCGCCGCCGTGCGCCCATTCGTTTCATCCGTGATCCAGCGGCCCTGCGGCATCGCGCCGCCGTTGGCCACCGTGGCCGCGACCCGCGCCATCTGCAGTGGCGACGCCACCACTTCGCCCTGTCCGTACGACGATTGCGGCAGCGATTTCTTCAACTCCGCCGGCCGTGTCCGGCGTTGCCGCGGCGATGCCGAGCATGGTCGCCGTCTCGTGCAGCGCATCCGCGCCGACATCGTAGGTCCCCAACTGCGCGAAGTACGCATTGCAGGAGACAATCAGCCCGTGCTCCAGGTCGAGCGTGCCGTGCGGATTCTTATCCTGCACGTCGTCGCGGATCGGACGCTTCGATCCCTTGATGTAATTGCCTGCGCGGCCATCGGGCAGCCGCTCGCACTGGTACTGCTTGTGCGCCAGGTCGCGCGTCTCTTGCGCAGCGCCGCCATGGCGGTCACGACTTTGAACGTCGAGCCCGGCGGATAGAGGCCATAGCGCGCGCGATCCAGATAAGGATTGTCTTCGCCCTGCTCCGCGCCTTCTACCGGCAGGGGATAGCTCACCGCGGCCAGCAGGTCGCCGGTGGCCGGATCCATCACGACGGCGGCGCCGCTGCGTCTGTCCGGCTTGCTTCAGTTGATTGCGCAGGATTTCGGCGACCT
The DNA here is from genome assembly GCA_963791985.1 of uncultured Solibacteraceae bacterium. Taxonomy (GTDB): domain Bacteria; phylum Acidobacteriota; class Terriglobia; order Bryobacterales; family Bryobacteraceae; genus Solibacter. The sequence goes on from CAWBUN010000002.1 coordinate 161,442, forward strand.
TCACTTCCAGGCGCGCGTCGATCGACATGCGCACATCGCGCGGCCGGTCGAGCACGCGCCGCACCTCGGGGTGATTGGGCTCGCGCCGATGGCGCAGCAGCGGGACCAGTTCGCGATAGTCGTAGCGCAGCACGCGGTCCATCTTGCCGGTCTTCGGATTCTTGACCTCGACCAGCGTGGGCCGGTCGTCGTAGCCGCGCAGGCGGCGCGCCGAATCGCGCTCCACGAAGCTGGTGTTGGTAGCGCCCCAGCGGGTGCGCGTGCGCAGGTCGCCAAGCAGGTCGAACATCAGGCCGCCGAAGGGATAGTGGCGGCTCTCCGCGCGCGGACAGGCGCGGTCGATATCGATGCCGAGCGCCTGATAATCGGCGCGATGCTTTTCGAGTTCGTCCCAATTGCTGGTGGCGAGCGGCAGGCCGTTGCGGTCGTAGACGGTGCCCTTGGGAATCTCGCGCATGATCTCCTGCAGCCGCGGATTGTACTGGTAGCGGCGCGCGCCATCGGCCTGCACCACCAGCGTGCCCGCGCCGATCGTCGGGCCGGACGCGCAGCACTTGCACGTAGGCCGCCTTGGCGACCACTATCGCGCCGACGATCGCGAAGACCGCGCCCGCGAAGGTTGCCGGAATGCGGAACGGCTGCGTGTTCGCCGGCTCCGCAGTCTCGAGAACGATCTGCCGGGCGGAGATGGCTTCCAGAATTCCGAACATCGATGAAGTTGGCCAGCATCGCGGTGCGCCCGTAGCTCAGGAACGGTGTCACCACGCCGGAAAGCGGCAGCACGCCCAGCGAGCCGCCGGCGATCAGCAGAATCTGCAGCGCCGTGGCCGCCGCCAGGCCGGCCGCCAGAAAGAACTCGTAGTCGGAGCGTGCGCGCAGGGCGATGCTGAACGATCGATAGACCAGGAACGCGTAAAGCGCGAAGACTGCCGCGATGCCGAGGAAGCCCCACTGCTCGCCGAGCGCGGAGAGGATCAGGTCGGTATGCGCGGCCGGAACGAGTTGCGGATCGCCCTGCCCGATGCCCGTGCCGGCGATGCCGCCGGTCGCGTAGGCCCACAGCGAATGCGCCAGTTGATCGCCGCCGTGCACCAGGTTGTCCCAGGGAGAAAGCCACATCGAGACGCGCTCGCCCACGGTGTGCGGCACGCCCAGCAGGTAGCCTCCGGCGAAGCCCGCGCCCAGCAGCGCCAGGCCGGCGAGCGGGGACGAAGACGCTGCCGCGCGCGATCCCGTACAGCGTCAGGAACAGGCAGGCGAAGACCAGCGCCGGGCCCATGTCCTTTTGCAGAAAGAAGAACGTCAGCGAGAGCGCCACCGAAACCAGCGCGGGCAGCGTGTACTCCACCGGCGGGATATCGAAGCGTGCTGGTGAGCGCCGCCAGCGCCGGACGCGTTTCGCGCGCGTGGCGCAGCACATCCCACCGCTGCGCAAAGTAGCCGGCCAGGAAGAAGACCAGCAGCACGCGGATGATCTCCACCGGTTGAAAGCCGAACAGGTTCACCTTGGCGTCGCTGGTGCCGGGACCGGTGCCGAACAGCACCAGCAGAACCGAGAGCGCGAAGCTGACCAGCAGCGGCACGAAACTCAGCTTGCCGGTGAGCCGCTCGTAATCGAACCCGCTGAGCACCGCCAGCAGCACCGCGCCGGCCGCCGCGCCCTGCGCGAAATCGACGAACAGCAGGTTGTCGCGCACCGGATCGCGCAGGCTCACCATGAGGATCAGGCCGATGCCGCTCAAGCGCCAGCAGCGCGGGCAGAAACGTCTGGTCGCCGCGGAAGCCGCGCAGGCTCCAGCACAAGTGCACCAGCCAGAACGCGCCCAGGAAGATTCCGCACCACAGGTAGAAGGCGCGCTGGAATTGCGCCGGCTTGCGCACCACGAGCAGCGGCTTCAACTGGCGGAACTGTTCGCCGGTCAGCAGCTTCTTCTGCGCGATGGCGCCCACGTTGGAGAGGCTGCCGGTGAGGTAATAGATGTCGCGCGCCGCCGTGTCGCGTTCGCGCATTTTCGGGAAGAACGGGCGTGAGCGCCGGCAGCAGTTCTTCGCGCGCGCCAAGGTCGTTCAGATTGAGCAGGCGCTTGGCGGCGAGCCCGGCGTCCACGTCGGCGAGCCCTTGCGATTTGGCCTGGTGGACCTGGTAGAGCCCGGCGCCGACCAGCAGGCTCGCCGCCAGCAGCAGAAGGAACTCGCGGCCGCGCCACGCCGCGCGCCGGCCCGCGACGCTCGGCGCACCTCGGCGCGCTCCATCGGATCTGCTGTGGGTGACGGCCATATCAGTGAGGGCTGCGTTCTCGGTTTCGATCTGGTGCAGGCGGAAATTCACGCTCTCCAGGCTGAGTCGCACGCGCGCCAGGTTGACGATCGACTTGCCCCACGGCGAGATGCCCTGGTACAGTTCTTCGGCGCGCTTGTAATCGTCGGCGGCGCTTCTGGATCTGGTCCTTCTCCGGCGGCAGCCCGCGCACATTGCGCGAATCCCACCAGAGACGGTCGGCGCGATCGCGATAGCCATCGGCGAGCAGCGATTTCTCGCGATTGCCCAGCGTGATAGCCGCGCTTCTGCGCCTCTTGCAGCGCCTCGTAGCCCTTGTCGATATCCTTCAGTCCGTACACGTAGACACGCGCCAGGCCGAGTTCGGGATCGGGCGATTTGGGCATGCAGCTTCTGCGCCTCGTCGAACTTCTCCACGGCGAGGTTCAATTCCTGCGCGCTGCGATGGCTGGTCCCGTTGATGCGCGCCAGATGGCCTTCGCAGCAGGCGCAGCTTGCCGCGTATGGTATCGTCGGGATCCACCGCCAAGCGCTGCGCCGCCATGGTGCGGGCGCGCTCCCACTCCTTTTCGTAGATCACCTGCGATTCGTTGTTGCGGTAGCTGTCGATCACGTGGTCGGCCGCCGCGACGAACTTCTGCTTCACCACTTTGCGTGGTCCGTGCAATAACAAAGACGAGGGATTGGCCTTGGAAAGTTCCGTCCATCTTTGTCCAGATCTGGTCGAGATCGGTAAGTTGTTCGGACTCGATCTCGCGCGCCAGTTGCTGGCCGTGTTCGTAAAGCAAATAGTCCGAGGTCAGGACCCACACGCCGTAAAGAAAGCTGGCCAGCGCCAGAACCGCCACGACGCGCATCATGTTGCCGAAGACTCGAGCGCTGGCGCGCGGGGCGCTGGCTGCGGCGCGCCGGTGGCGGCGTGGATCTCGACTGCCGCGTCTCATCCGCCGGCATGGATGGCCGGGCGGTGCGGCGCGTTTCATCCGTCGTCGCCTTCGCGCGGGCGTGAAGGTGCGCCGCGTGGCGTCCAGATCTTCGGTAACCGCGGCCACCGGAGCGCCGGCCCGGAAGGCCGTCCAGGTCGGCGCGCGAACTCGCGCGCGGATTGGTAGCGGAACTCCGGATCGGGCGCCATCGCTTTGATCAGGATGCGCCGCAAGGGCTCGGGGCAGGGGTCGGGCGCCGGCGGCGGCGCGATCCGCGAGCGGATCATGCGCTCCAGCCGCTCCGTGCTCTCGGCCTGGTAGGGCTGCATGCCGGTCGACCATCTCGTAGAGCATCACGGCCAGCGACCACAGGTCCGAGCCCGAAGTTCACCTCGCCCAAATCCAGCCGCTCCGGCGACGCGTAGGGCACGCTGCCGAATTCGTTGCGCGTCAGCCGGCGCGAAAGCGAGAGCGCCTTGGCGATGCCGAAATCGAGCACGCGCACTTCGCCGCGCGCATCGATGCGGATGTTCTTCGGCTTGATATCGCCGTGCACTACGCCGTGAAATACTCTTGCCCTCGATCGTCGATCTGCAGGGATTGTGCGCGTTCTCCAGCGTCCTGGCGACCGCGATGGCGACATCCGTGGCGAACTCCGGCGCCAGCGGACCATGGCGCATCAACTCCGCCAGATCCTGGCCGTCGATGTACTCCATGGCGACGTAGAAGAAGCCATCGGCATCGCCCGAATCGTAGACGCGGACGACGCGCGGATCGATGGCCGCCAGGTGCGCCTGCAGTTCGGCGCCGCGCCGCTCGGCTTCAATGGAATCGCACCGTATCGGCGTCGGTCGAATGTTCGATCAGCTTGAGCGCTACCGTGTAGCCGTGTGTCGTGTCCTGCGCCAGGTAGACGTCGGCCATGCCGCCGCGCCCCAGCTTGCTGAGGATCTCGTACTTGCCGACCCGGCGGCTCGCGAAGGCGATCATTTCGCCTCCCCCGCCGGCCTGGTATGCGCGGCCGTCCGCGGAGCACGTGCCGGTTTCGGCGGATCCAGCAGGAAGTTCAGCTCCTTCACACTGTCCGCGCCGCCGGGCAGTTCGAGCACGTTATGCTCGCACCACGTTGCCGAGCAGTGCGGGGCGCGCGCCGTCGCGCGCCGCCACCCCCGCTCCCTTGTTCGTCCTGGATCACATTGTGCGAGAGCCACGGCGTGGACGCGCCCAGAATCAGGATCGCCCTCCGCCAGGCAATCGCGGATCGCGCTGGCGCGCACCGCTGGGCTCGCAGTGCCGCGAATCTCGATGCCGACGCCGGCGCCCTTCACTTCCACGTCGTCGATCTCCACCGCCGAATCGCGCAGCAGGATGCCGGTGGAAAGCGGCGTCTTCGCGGTCGGCCAGAATGCGGAAGCCGCTGAGCCGCGCGCCCTTCACGCCCTCGGCGATTACGGCCGGGCCGCCGCTCATGGGCGCCGCGCGCAGAATCGGCTCGCGCGATACCTGCGCGCGTAAAGTCACTCCGTCTTTGAGCCGCACCTGCTCGCGGTACTCGCCGCGCGGCACTTCCACCGTGTCGCCGGGACGAGCTTCCGCCATAGCCGCTGCGATTCGCCGAACTCGCGACGATCACCCGCGGCCCAATCACGACCGGCGCCGGCTGCCACAGCGAGCGCGTGAACCATCCGAGCGCCGCCGCCAGCAGGAAACCCGCCGCGAACAGCAGTAGGCGCGGCAGAACCTTCGCTGTGCGTGGTGACTCGGCGGAGCGGCGGGCGCGGTGAACTGGTCGCCTTCCACCACCAGCACGGTGACGTTGTCCTTGCCTCCGGCGCGGTTGGCCGCGGCGATCAACTCGCGCACCGCCGCTTCGGGATTGCCGGCATTGCGCTCCACCGCGGCGCGAATCTCGGCGCGATGCCACCAGGTCGCTGAGCCCGTCGCTGCACAACAGCAGCGCGCTATCGGGGTCGAACGCGAAGCGCTGCAGTTCGATGAAATCGGCGTCGTCGGGCGCGTGCTCCTCGCTGCCCACATCGCGGAAGACCTCATTGCGCCGCGGATGGCGCATGGCGTCCGCCTCGCTCAATTCGCGATTGTCTTCGCGCTCGCCCACCGGCGAATGATCGTGCGTGATCTTGCGGATCTCGCCGCGGCGCATCTGGTAGAGGCGCGAATCGCCCACATGCCCGACCACTGCGGAGCCGTTCTCCAGCACCGCCAGGGTGAGCACGCAGGCCATGCCGCGCCATTCGGCGTTAGCCGCGCGCCGCGCGCAGAATTTCGTTGTTGGCCATCGTGATGGCCTCGCGGATGCGCTGCTCGGTGGTGCCGGTCTGCCGCTCCAGGCGCGCGCGCACGCGCTCCACCGCGATCTCCGCTGCCTTCTCGCCCGCGGCCTGCCCGCCGATGCCGTCCACCACCAGGAAGATGCCGCGCTCCGTGATCGATGTGGAACGCGTCCTCGTTGTTGCTGCGCACGCGGCCGGGGTCGCTGCGCCCCTGCGCACCTGACTTTGGTCTTAACCATTCGTATGTGCTTCGGAATTCCAGGAACACCACGCCCGCCAGGCCGATGCGCGCGCGCGCCGGCACCGGCGCTTCCAGGTTGCGGTCGCGCTTTTCGCCGCCCTCGAATTCGATGCTGGAAGGCGCCTTCTCGCCATCGATCGTGGTGCCCAGCCGGCTCAGGTCCTTCAGGAAAAACTGCCCGCTCGCCGGATCGCGGCGCAGGCGAAAATGTTCGCGCGAGACGTCGGGCAGCGTTTCCAGTTTGATGTCGGTCCAGTAATCGCGGCCGCCGCGGCCCACCACGATTTCGTCCTTAGTCATGCGGTAGGTCTTGCGGCCGGTGCTGGTCGTCGTACTCGATGATGGCGAAGGCGCCGGTGATCGGCGACTACGGCGGCGGGCGCGGCATCGTAGCTCTGCTTGGTGGATTCCACGCCGCCCATGCGCCGTGTGGCGATGCGCTTGGTCATGGAGCCGGACCCGAGTTCGTCCTTGGCGGGCAGCGCCAGTTCCGAGGAGATCGATGATGTCGCCCGGCTCCACGTCGTCGTCGGTGTTTTCCAGGATGCGGATCTGCCAGCCGCCTTCGGGCGCGACGATCTTCGGGTCGGCGCGCCGCGACAGTTTCAGGCGCTCGCCAGCGACGCGCGGTTGAGCGTTTCGAGCTCGGCATCGAGCGCGCGGCGCGCTTCGTCGACGATCCGCGGCAGGATGCCGCGCAGCCGCTCCATGTCGTCGCGGATGCAGATAGACGTGAAAGATGGCCGGCGGCAGCGTCGAGTAGTGCAGCGGCTCGAGACCTTCGCGCATATTGCGGACGATCTCGAGAATGATTTCCCGCGCGGTGGCGGGATTGAGCAGTGGCAGGACGGTCCATACAAAAAGGAACCTACGTTCAATTTTAGCAGGAGGTAGTCGAGCTTATCGCGCGTCCTTAACGCAGCGGAAGCCGATATTCGAGTTTTTCCAGCGTGCTGGCACACTCGTTGAGTCGAAGAGCCCCGCGGGGTCGAGCTTCTCGCCCGGGCGAACGATTGGCCGCGAATGGTGTACCACGTCTCATCAAGGGTCGGGCAGCGGGCTTGAGTAGCTTTGCGAACCTCGCCAGCGCAACTTCAGAAGGAGCAGCGCGGCTGATCAATGAGTTCGTAGACATTGCCGGCCATCTGCAGCGCTCCGAAGGGGCTGGCGCCATCGAGCAAAGCGACCGCCGGCAGCACCTTCCCGGTGCCGACATTTGCCTTTGCACGTGTCAGCATCGTTACCCCACGGATAAATTCGGCCATCGGTGCCGCGCGCCGCCTTCTCCCATTCGCGAGCCGAGGGCAGCCGTTCGCCTGCCCATTGCGCGAAGGCCATGGCATCGAGAATGGAGACGTTCACCACCGGGTAATCGGGCTTGGCTGATGCGAACTCGGCCGGCGGTGTGTAGCCCTTTTCCTTACAGAAGAGGCCGTACGCCTTGTTGGTGACCTCGGTTTTATCGATGTAGATAGGCAGGTAGGACGACCGTCTCCTTCTCCTCGCCGAACTGGAAATCGCCGGCGGGGACAAGCACCATTTCGCCGCTCGGGGTACTGACCGTGGACGCGAGCACCGGCGCCGTCGTTATTGTTCTCGCGTGTCTCCACTACTTTGGCCGGCGACTTGAGCGCCAAGTACAGCCCTCCGCCCAGCGCCGGCGATTACTACCAGCACCACGGGAAGCAGCCATGCGGGACGCGACGCAGGAGCAGCCTCCGGCGGCGCCGCCTTTGCGGAGGGCAGCACCTCGGCAGGCGCATCGCGCGCGACCGTGGGCAGCACCAGCGTAGGCGATTCGCCCGCGGCGATGGCCCGCTCCAGCTCAAGGCACACGGGATCGAAGCCCAGCGGACGCTCCGCCGGATTCTTGGCGGTGCACCGCGCAATCAGGTCGCAGATCGATTCCGGAACGCCCGCTTCGTGCAGCGGCTCGAGCTTCAGCGGCTCGTTCAGAATGCTGTAGAAGATGCGCTCCACGACATCGCCGGTGATCGGCTTCCTTCCGGTAAGGAGTTCGAACAGCAGCACGCCGAACGCGTAGACGTCCACCTGTTCGGTGATGTTCTGCCCGGTCACCTGCTCCGGCGCCATGTAGATAGGGGGTGCCGAGCACGTACCCCGCGCGCGTCATCTGCAGTCCCTCGGTCTTGGCGATGCCGAAATCCATCAGCTTGACGACACCGTTGGTGTTGATGTGGATGTTCTCCGGCTTGATGTCGCGGTGGATCATCTTCTGCCGGTGAACGTAGCCGAGTGCGCGGCGACCTGCAGCAGCGATCTTGAGCCTGGCGCGCAGATCACCGGTGTCGCCGTTGCGGATGGCGTGGCGCAGGTCCTCGCCCGCGCAGAAACTCCATCACCATGAACGGGCGGTGCTGATCGTCCTCGCCGAAATCGTAAATGCCGAGGACGTTGTCGTGGGCAAGATTCCCCGCCATCCGCGCTTCGGCCAGGAATCGCTCCTTGGCGTCGGCGTCCTGACACCCGGCTTCGGTGAGGATCTTGACGGCGACCGTCCGTCCGATGACGGTATCGACCGCACGGTAGACGTGCGACATACCGCCGCCGAGGAATTCCTGCAGCTCGTATTTGCCGATTCGTGCGGGAAGCTGCATTTGTGGCACAGAATTCCATCTTAGCAGCGGCCAGGAGATCGCTCGCCTCGCCTCCATCCGAGCCACGACCGTCAGGGAGTGGTCGGTAATCTCTGGCGATCTTATGGCAAATTAGCGACCGCTGCCTGACGGTCACGGCTCGGATAGGGGCAGGGAGCGATCCATACCCCTACCCGATGCCCAGGTCGTCGATGCGCTCCAGCGGCGTGCCGCAGTTGCGGCAGATCACGGCGTGGCAATCGCCGCACACCAAGCGGGTCGGGGACCGGCGTTGGCGCAGGTGGGGCAGTAGAATTCGGCGGACTCCATGGGCGGGCGGCCCCGCCGATGTTACTTCGCGGCTTCGATCGTATCGACCTTCAGATTCTTGCCGGCGTCATCCAGCGTGCCGATCACGGTGACTTTCTTGGCGGCGAATTTCTCGGGCGTCTTCTGGTCGCTCAGCACGTAGGCCTTCTTCGCCTTTGCGTCGTACAGCACGTACTTCCCGTTCATGCCTTTGATGCATTCCACCACGCACTTCGCATCGGTGCCCATCTTCATATCTTTGTGGTCGCCGTTGTCGCACATATTGTCTGTGATGACGCCGGTGAAGGTCTGCGGGACCGGCGGCGAAGGCCATGGCGGCCGCGGCGAATACGATAGCAATCTGCTTTTTCATTGGATTCTCCCGTTTTTCTTTTCGATGTCCAGCCAGAGCTGGTTGTAAATGGCTCTCGGTAATCGGCTTGCTTCAGTTGAAAATCGGTACTGCTTTTCCAGCGTCGTGAGCGTGAGTTGGAAAGGGCCGGCACTGGCGATGAATTGAATGTCCGTGTACCGCCAGGTGTGCGCGCGCGAATCTACCCACGATATCACTCGCCGAAGACCAGCGTGCCTTCCGAACCCTTCGTGAGATCGAGCAGCTTCGCCGCGAACTTCAAGCCGGGCTGCTCGCCGACCACGTCCAGCGCGGCAACGAAGCGCTGGTCCAGGCTTGCGCTCCATCGGGTGTACAGACGCGGCGGCGGGAATCTCTCCGGTGAAATTGTAGTTGACGTCTCTACCCAGTAGCAAACTGCTGTCCTTATACGACAGTATATGGATACTTTGGGCCGTGAGTGTTAATTGTTGAATGTCCTGATAGGCCCAGTCCAGCGACTCGTGCTTCGGGCCCTGGAACGTGATGCCTCTATCGTCCACGGTCAACGTGCCGGTGCAGTACTTGTGCAGATGCTGGTGACGCACCGGGAACTGCTGCGCCCACGCGGCACCGGACAGTATCAGACAGATTGCGGCTTTACGGATCGCCATTTCCATACCTCGTAAATTGCGGGATAGACTACCAGTTCCAAAATGAAAGAAGTGAAGATGCCGCCGATCATGGGGGCGGCGATGCGCTTCATCACGTCGGCGCCCGCGCCGGTGCTCCACATGATCGGGGCCAGGCCGACGAACATCGTGGCCACCGTCATCACCTTCGGACGAATGCGCTTCACGGCGCCGTGGACGATCGCCTCCCGCAGGTCGGCGACAGTGTTCATGCGGCCGGCGAGACGGCGCTCTTCGTACGCCAGGTCGAGATAGAGCAGCATGAAGACGCCGGTCTCCGCATCCACGCCCATCAGCGCGATCAGCCCCACCCAGACGCCGATGCTCATGTTGTAGCCGAGCAGGTAGAGCAGCCAGATCGCGCCGATCGCGGAAAACGGCACCGCCAGCAGGATGATCAGCGTCTTCGCGGTGGATTGCGTATTCAGATAGAGCAGCAGAAAGATCAGGAAGAGCGTCAGCGGCAGCACGACCTTCAGGCGCTCGCGTACGCGCTCCATCGCCTCGTACTGGCCGCTCCAGGTCATCGTGTAGCCCGGCGGCAGGTGCGACCGTCCTCGCGCACGGCGAGCTTGGCCGCGGCGACGTAGCTGCCGACGTCGCGACCTGCCACGTCGACGTAGACATAGCCGTTGAGCATGCCGTTTTCATTGCGCAGCATGGCGGGTCCGGTGGCGAGCTTCAGCGTCGCGATCTGCGCCAGCGGGATTTGCATCTTGCCATCCATCGCCGGCACCAGCGCGCGCGAGAGGCGGTCGAGATCGCTGCGCGAATCGCGGTAGTAGCGCACGTTGATCGGGTAGCGCTCGCGGCCTTCCACCGTGGTGCCGACGTTGTCGCCGCCGATGGCGTTCATCACGATCACTCTGCGCGTCGTCCACGCTCAAGCCGTAGCGCGCCAAGCTGGTCGCGCTTGAGATCGAAATCCAGGAAATAGCCGCCGCCCACGCGCTCGGCGAAGACGCTGCGCGTGCCCGGGACATCGGGCAGCACGCGCTTCGATCTCTTTGCCGATACGCTCGATCACGGCGAGATCGGCGCCATAGATCTTGATGCCGACCGGAGTCCGCACGCCGGTGGTCAGCATGTCGATGCGGTTCTTGATCGGCATGGTCCAGGCGTTCGATACGCCCGGGAATCTGCAGCGCGCGGTCCATCTCGGCCACCAGCTGCTCGGTGCGAATGTGATCGGGCGTGATGTGCGCCAGGTAGGGACGCAGCCGGCGCGGCCACTGGTCGTACCAGGTCGCCACCTTGCGCCACTCCGATTTGGGCTTGAGCTGGATCACGGTCTCCATCATGGAGAAGGGCGCCGGGTCGGTCGAGGTTTCCGCGCGGCCCGATTTGCCGAGCACGCCGGCCACTTCGGGGAAGCGCATCAGAATGCGGTCCTGCACCTGCATCAGGCGCTGCGCTTCCGTAACCGAGATGCCGGGCAGCGTGGTCGGCATGAAGAACAGCGCGCCCTCGTCCAGCGGCGGCATGAACTCGCTGCCCAGCTTTTGATAAATCGGAACCGTGGCCGCGATCATGGCCGAGCGCGCCGGCGATCACCAGCCACTTCCAGCGCAGCGCTCGGCGCGCACCACCGGCTCGTAGAGTCGCATGAGGAAGCGGCTGATCGGGTGCCTCTCTTCGGAGTGAATCTTGCCGACCAGAACGGCGTTGATGATCTTGCCGGCGAAACCCCGGGATGCGAAAGTTGTCCTTGCGGAAAAAGAACAGGCGCAGCGCCGGGTCGAGCGTGATCGCGAGGACGGCCGCCATCACCATCGCGAAGTTCTTGGTGTACGCCAGCGGCTTGAACAGGCGGCCCTCCTGCGCTTCCAGCGTGAGCACCGGCAGGAAGGAGACCGCGATCACCAGCAGCGCGAAGAAGCTCGGCCCGCCGACTTCTTTGACGGCGCTGACGATGGCCTGCTGGTAATCCAGCGTACGTCCAACTCGGGTGCCGGCGCCTTCGAGCTTCTTGTGCGTCTGCTCCACCACGACGATGGCGGCGTCCACCATTGCACCCACCGCGATCGCGATTCCGCCGAGCGACATGATGTTGGAGCTCATCCCCATGGCATGCATCGGGATGAAGGAGATCAGCACCGCGATCGGGATGGTGAGGATCGGAATGAGCGCGCTCGGAATGTGCCACAGGAAAATCAGGATCACCAGGCCGACCACGATCAACTCCTCCGTGAGCGTGTGCTTCAGGTTGTCGATGGAGGCGAGTATCAGCTCACTGCGGTCGTACGTGGTGACGATCTTCACGCCGGCCGGCAGACCGGGCTCCGATCTCCTTGAGCTTGGCCTTCACGCGTTCGATGACCTTGAGCGCGTTCTCTCCCTGGCGCATGACGATGATGCCCGAGACCACTTCGCCCCTGCCGTCGAGATCGGCGACGCCGCGGCGAATATCGGGACCGAGCGTCACGGTGCCGACGTCGCGCACCAGGATCGGAACGCCGGAGGCGCTCACGGCGAGCGAAAGCGATTCCAGGTCGGCGGGCGAGCGTGCGTAGCCGCGGCCGCGCACCATGTACTCGCGCCCCGTGAATTCCACCAGGCGTCCGCCCACATCGTTGTTGCCCGCTGCGTACCGCGGCGACCACTTTGGAAATCGGCACGCCGTATGCCGCCAGCCGGTTGGGATCCACGTTCACCTGATACTGCCGAACGAAGCCGCCGAGCGGAGCGACCTCGGCCACGCCGGGAACGGATTGCAGGTGATAGCGCAGGTACCAATCCTGCGTGCTGCGCATGCAGCGGCGAGGTTGTGACTCTGTCCCGGCTCCGATACCAGCGCGTATTGGAAGACCCAGCCGACGCCGGTCGCGTCCGGCCCGAGTTCGGTCTGCACATCCTTGGGCAAGCGCGGCAGAATCTTCGAGAGGTACTCGAGCGTGCGGGAGCGCGCCCAATAAATGTCGGTGCCTTCTTCGAAGATGATGTAGACGTAGGAGTAGCCGAAATCGCTGAAGCCGCGCACGTCCTTCACTTTGGGCGCGCCCAGCATGGCGCTGACGATGGGGTACGTGACCTGGTCTTCCAGGATGTCCGGGCTGCGATCCCAGCGCGAGTACACGATGACCTGCGTATCGCTGAGGTCCGGAATGGCGTCGAGCGGAATGCTGCTGCATCGACCAGAAGCCCGCCAGCGCAAGCGCCGCCACGAACAGGAAGACCAGGAAGCGATTGTGCGCCGAGAACTCGATGATCCGGTCGATCATTTCGAGGCCCCGCCGAGCGCCGTCTTCAGCTGGCTTTCGGAATCGATCAGGAAGTTGCCGGAGATGACGATGCGCTCGCCGGCGTTGCAGGCCGCTGAGAATTTCGATGCGGCCCGTCGCTGCTGCGCGCCGATCTTCACGTCGCGCGGTTCGAAGTAGCCTTTACCGCGATCCACGAACACCATCTGGCGATCGCCGCTGTTCAGCACCGCGGTCTGCGGCACCACCAGGCGGCGCGTGCCGCCGGTCTGAAATTCCACTTCGCCGTACATGTCAGGCTTGAGCACGAACTCGGGGTTGGGGAATTCGATGCGCACCTTGACCGTGCGGGTCGCCGGGTCGAGGTGCGGCAGAATGTAATTGACCCGTCCGCGGAAGGTGCGGTCCGGCAGATACGCGAGTGTGAGCGCTGGCCGGCTGTGCCGACGCGGACGTCGGCAGGCCTCGTACTCGAAGACGTCGGCCATCACCCACACCGTGGAGAGGTCGGCGATATTGTACAGAACGGTGTCCGGCACGATGCGCTGCTTGGCGTACGCATTGCGCTCCATGACGAAGCCGGATGTGGGCGCGTACAGCGTGAGGTTCTTCACCGGCTGGCCGGATGCTCGTGATCGAAGCGATCTGCGGTATCGCCGATGTCCCAAAGCTCGAGGCGCTTCTTCGCGGCGCGCCACGAGGTTTTCCGTGCTGCCCATCATCTCGTGGACCGGGTTGTCGTGCATCATCTGCGCGGCCTTTGACGGCGAGCAGATATTCCTGTTGGGTGGCGAGAGCCTCGGGGCTATAGATCGTCACCAGGGGTTCGCCCTTGGTCACCTGGCGGCCGATGAAATCCACGAAGACCTGCTCGAGCCAGCCTTCGAGCTTGCTGTTCACCTTCGCGACTCTGGTCTCGTCGAGCGTGACGCGCGCCACGGCGCGCAGCGCACCCGAGACACTCTCGTAGTCCGCGGTGCCGTACTCCACGCCGATGAGTTGCTGCTTTTCGGGCGTGATCTGCACAGTGCCTTCGGGCAGGCGATTGGCCTTGCGGTCGTAGCGCGCCTCGTCCCCGGGGAATACGGGGACCAGTTTCATGCCGCAATCGGGTGCGATGCCGGGCTTGTCGCTCTTGTACCAGGGATGCATCGGGTCCACCCAGTAGAGCGGCTTCTTTTCCGCGGCCGGCGGTTTGGCGTACCAGCGTCCGAAGCCGTAGCCGCCGGCCCAGGCGGCGCCGATCAGGACCAACGCAAATAACTTCTTCATAACGCCATCCCCGTGAGTTCTTCCAGGCGTGCCAGCGCCACATGGAATTGCATGATCTCTTCGTGATACCATGAGTTCGTACTCCACAACATTCATGAAATTGGAAAAGAGTGAGAGGAAATCGAGCGTTCCGGTCTCATAGCTCGCGATCGAGGATTCCAGCGCGAGTTGCGAGCCCGGGAACCACGGATTTCCGGTACAGGTCGATCAGCTTCCGCGCCGTGACGGCCACCGTGTACTGCTCTCGAATTTGTGCCTGCAGTGCGACCTCGCCGGCCTCGTAGTTGTGTCGCGCCTCGACGGCGGAAAAGGACTTTTCGGTTATCTCCGCATGCTGCTTACTGCGGTACCAGGCGGAGACTTTGAAATCCACGCGAAACTGCCACATCGGCGGCATGCTGCCCTGGTTGAAGTAGCCGCCGGAAACCGTGTAGTCGGGATAAACACTCTTGCGCGCCAGGGCGGATGCCAGATCGTTACGTTCCACCATCTTCTGTTCGCGCGCCAGCGCCGGAGCATGGGTGCGGGCGCCCGCCAGCAGTTCGTCGAGCGTCATAGTGAGTTCGCCGGGATCCATGTCGTCGGGTACATCGACTGTGCCGCCCTGCGGCCGGTTCAGCAGTGCATTGATTTCGATCTGTTTGGAGGTCGCGCTCCTGCTCGTAGCGCAGAATTTGCGTCTCGAAGATGGCGAACTGCGTCTGCGCCTTAAAGATGTCCTGCTGGGCGGCGCGGGCAACCGTGTAGCGGGCCTCGGAAATCCGCATAATTTTTTGCAGCAGGTCCTGATAGCGGTGTACAAAGGTGATGCTCACGTTGGCGTGGTGCAGTTCGTGATAGGCCTGTTTGAGGCGTGCCGTGACGTTGAGCCGCACCGCGAGATACTGCTCGAACTCGGCCGAGGCTTCTTTCGCCGCGATATCGCCGCGCAGTTGGCGCTTGCCGGGAAAAGGGAGTTCCTGCGACACCATCACGCCGGCGTTGCTGGTGACGTCGCGGCCGAGCCCGGCGCCCGGATAAGGCGCGCCGTTCGCGGTGTAGCCGACCGAAACGGTCGGGTCGGCAAGCGCGGCTGCCTGCGCGGGCATCTGACGCGCGGCTTCGTATTTCTTCTGCGCCGCGAGAATTTCGCGGTTGTGGCGAAGCGCTTCGTCGACCAGCGTGGGCAGTGGTTGTGCCCGCAGGGCGATACTCACCGCCAGAAGGCAAAAATACAAACGAAAGAACATGTTGGTCCTCTACGGTCGTTACCTGGATTGGGTTCAGCGACGGAGAGGAACGGCTAGATGCGGAGAGGCAGGGTATCGGGCGGAGCGTGAGCCTCGAGGCGAGGGACCAGCAGCGGCGCGGCAAATTCGGATGTCGGCGCCGGCAGGTCCGCAGCCGCGGCCACCGTGATCACGGCCGGAGCGGACATTTCTGCCTTTACGAAATTCTTCAGACCCTGGGTCTGGCACTCGGTCTTCGTGGATTTGGTATGTGGGCAGCACCCGTGTTTTTGGGCGGCGACCAGGACTTGCGGGCAGGAAAAGCAGTTACCCCAGAACAGTGCTGCGATGATCAGCAGCGCCATGACCGAGGTGGAAAGAGTCCGCATCCAGAGCTATTATACATGACTTTCAGATTCGGTTAGCCGATTTCCTCTGCGGCTCCGGGTATTCTGGGGCCGCCAGTGGATAGCAAAATTGCCGCCCCCGTTTCGGAGTTTTCTTCCGGAATAGCCCTTTTGTGCTGTAACGCAGCCCGGGATTGATCCCTCTAAGAGAAACATCAGGTCTTTGTTTGAGAGGTCACAGAAAATGAGAATGGGTATAAGTGTGTGCGTACTCGCGGCGGTGTCCGTGTGCGCGTCTTGGGCGCAGGCCATTGCCGGTGGCGGAGCCATTTCAGGCTTCGTTCTGGAAGGAGAGATAGACGGCCTGCCGCAGGCGACGGTCACGCTGACGAATAGCGCGCTCGGTGTACGACGCATGTCGACGACCACCGACGAAGGGGCGTTCGACATCCTCAGCCTGCCGCCCGGCGAGGGTTACCGTTTGAGCGTGGACTACAAGGGCTTCTCCAAATGGGAGTCCGGCAGTTTCGAAATTGCGGTGGGACAGACTCGTGTGGTGCGGATTCCACTGCAACGGGAGCAGGCTGCTCAGGCTGCTACGAATGTCGATATCGAAAGCGTGATGGCGCAGGTGGAGGATACCAAGACCGGAGTCTCGATCGTGATTTCGCCGGCGCAACTGGCATCGCTGCCTTCGAGCGGGGAACGGCTGGATCCGCTGGTGATGCTGGCGCCGGGAGTCAGCGTGGATGCGTTGACCGGGCGCCTCATCTTCCTGGGGTCGGTGGCGGCGAACGCCTTCCTGCAGGATGACATCAGCGTCAGCAACAGCTACTCTGGGGCGCGCGACGGCGTCGGGGGCGGCCTCAGGCTGGATAGCACGCAGGAATTTCAGGTGCTCTCCGCGACCTATCCGGCGGAGTTCGGACGTACCGCGGGAGGCGTCGTCAATTCGGTGACTCCGAGCGGGGGAAACGATTACCATGGCGGGGCATACGGTTATGTACGTCCAGGCGGATGGAGCGCCGCGGAGCTTTTTGCTCCGGGACAGAACCTGCTGGGCGACCGCCATCAGGAAGGTGCGACGTTCGGCGGACCGCTGCGCCGCGACAAGTTGTTTTTCTTCGCGAATTTCGAGCGCATGACCGACCACTTCGAGGGCCTGAACCGGATCACTACGCCGACGCTCACCAATACCTCCGGAGCGATCGCGACGCAGAACTGCACGGCCACGGCGGCGCAGTGCAGCGCGGCCATTAAGTTTATTCAAGGACAGATGAACGTGCTCGCGCCGTTCTCGCAGAGTTGGACGAGCGGTTTGGGGCGCATCGATTACCGGCGCAGCGAAGTGAATTCGCTGAACGTGGAGTTCAACGCGATGAACCAGACTTCGCCGGAAGCGGCCCGGCGTCAACTGGTGGCGGCCAATGGGGGGCTGCTCGGTTTGAATAATACCGACGAGGACACACGCTACGCCCGATTGAGCTGGACGGCGGCGCCGACGCCGGGCTGGTTCAGCGAACTGCACGCGGGCATGTACCAGGACCGGTGGTTCGACCCGGCGTCCACGCCGGGCCTTTCGACGGGCAACGTGGCGATCACGGTGGCGGGCGCCACCGTGGGCAATCCGGACCCGAACTCGTCGCGGCTGGATGAGAAGCGCTACCAGGTGGTGGAGAACATGACGTGGACCAGTGGTTCGCACTCCGTCCAACTGGGCGCGGACATCTCGCGCACGCATGATCAGGTGGACGCGCTGGCATCGGCGGGGGCTTACAACTATCCCACGCTCACCGCCTTCGCGCAGGATTTTTCGGGTGGCACCACGCGCGGCTACACCAGCTTCGCGCAGCAGTTTGGCACCTCGGCGCACACCGTGTCGTATCGCGAAATTAATGCCTATGCGCAGGATACCTGGAAGGCATTGCCGCGGGTGAGCATCACGGTGGGGGTCCGTTGGGACAAGACGCTGCTGCCGCAGCCCTCCGTCAACGCGCCGAATTATTACCAGACTGGGACGATTCCCTCGTCGAATATCGCGTTTGCACCGCGCGTCAGCCTGGGCTACCTGGTGAACGATACGACGGTAGTGCGCGCCGGTTTCGGGTTTTTCTACCAGCCGTATTCCGGACAGTTCATCGACACACTGCTGGAAGGCAACGGCCTCTCGCAGACTTCGATTGTGGTGAATCCGAACCAGACCAACGCACCGCTATTCCCGCGAGTGTTGACGTTTACCAGCGCGCCCACGGGAACGTCGAACCTGATCTACGCCGTCAACAAGCTGCGCAATCCGCACACCCAACAGACCTCGCTGGAGGTGGAAAAGCAGGTGACGCACGCCACCACCATGACCCTCAGCCTGATTAACAGCCGTGCCATCAAACTGTGGACGATCTCGGACCAGAACCTGACGGCGCCGACCAAGACGCTGATCTATCCCATCGACAATGCCGCCGGGGCGGCGGTCGGCTCGTATTCCACCACCGTCTGGAATGTCAAAAACGATTCGAAGTACGCGCAGATCTTCCAGGTGGACAACGGCGGGGCTGCCTGGTATAACGCGGCAGCCTTGCAGTTGCGGCAGAGGATGTCGCACGGGCTGAGCCTGCAGGCCACCTATACCTGGTCGCACGCCACCGGCAACACCACCGGGCCGCTCTACGCGGGGGTGGTTCCGATGAGCAGCGTGCCGGGTGACAACAATCCCGATAAGGGCAACCTGCCGACCGACCAGCGCCAGCGCGCGGTGTTCAACTGGACGTGGCAGCCAACCGTGACGCACAGCGATTCCGCGATCGCGCGCTTCGTGGCCAATGGCTGGCGCTTCTCCGGCATTGCCACGCTGGCCTCCGGACAGCCTGTGACTCCCACGGTCCTGCTAACCGGCAACCAGACCTCGCTGTTTGCGATGACCTACTTCAACTCGCTCAACGGGGGCGGCGGATGGAACCGGGTTCCGTTCGAGCAGATCGGCAGTTTGCAGACGGGGGCGCAACGTATCGTGGATGCGCGGCTGACGCGCACTCTGCCATTCACCGAACGCGTCCATGCCGAGGTGGCTGCCGAGGCCTTCAACCTGTTCAACACGCAGCGCATTACGGGAGTCAACACTCTCGCCTACACCGCCGTCGCGACTCTCTCATCCGGGTTGATCAACGGGCCGTACAGCGGCATTCTGAAACCGGTGGCGGGCGCCGGTTTGGGAAATGCATCGAGCGCCTTCCCGGATGGGACCACGGCGCGCCGCTTCCAGCTTGCGTTTCGACTGATCTTCTAAAAATCTGCCGCCGCCTCACGCTAGACTGGTAGACGGTGGAGAGATTTTACAGCCGGTCGGAGTTGGTGCTCCAACGTGCCCTTTGGAAGCGCGAGGGCAAGACCGTCGTATTCACCAACGGCTGCTACGATCTGCTGCATCCGGGCCATCTGCGCCTGCTGGAACAGGCGCGCGGCCTGGGCGACGTCCTGATTCTGGCTTTGAATTCGGACGCCAGCGTGCGGCGCATGAAGGGTCCGTCGCGGCCCACTGATTTCCGAGCGGGACCGGGCCGCGATGGCTCTGTCCCTGGCAGCGGTGGATGCCGTCGTGCTGTTTGATGAAGACACGCCGCGCGAACTGATCGCGGAGGTGCTGCCGGACGTCCTGATCAAGGGCGCCGATTGGTCGCACTTCATCGCCGGACGCGAGGAAGTGGAAGCCGCCGGCGGGCGGGTGCTCACCGTGCCCTGGAACCCGGCTACTCTACTACAAATATTGTCGAAAGAATGATCAACCAGCCTTGATTCATCCTGTCGTTCGCGATCTGTTCCTCGACCTGGGACGCCATCCGGGTTTCCAGGACGTGCTGCACCGCGTCAGCGCCGGCGGCAACGCATCCTTGTCCGGGCTGACGACCACCGCGAAGGCGGTGTATGCGGTGCTGCTGTGGCAATCCGCCGGCCGTCCTCTGATCATTGTAGTAGATGGCAACAAGCAGGCCGAAGCATCTCTCGGAGGCCGTCAACAGCTTCTTCTCCCTGCTGGTGGCGGATGATCAGCTACGGGCCGCAACTCCTTCCTGCTCTGGATGTTCTGCCGATGCAGAACCTCTCGCCGCACGCCGAAATCTGCGAGCAGCGCGCCATCGGGCTGTGGAGCCTGGCCACCCAACGCACGCCGATCACGATCCTGCCGGTGGCCTCGGCGCTGCTGCGGATCGAGCCCGGCCGATTATCTATCGCCAGCTCGCGCTCCGCCTACGGGCGGGCGAGGAACTGCCGCTCGAAGAAGTGGTCGCGCACCTGGAGAGCATCGGGTACGCAGCGGCGCGAACCGGTCGAGATGGTCGGGGAGTACTCGGTCCGCGGCGGAATTCTCGATGTCTTTTCGCCCGAAGCGCAGAAGCCGGTGCGCATCGATCTCTTCGGCGACCAGGTGGAATCGATCCGACGCTTCGACGTGGAGTCGCAGCGCTCGGTCCTGAAGGTCGAGGACTGCCTGCTACTACCGTTGACGGAGTATCAGAAATCCCGCCCCTTTCTGAGCGAATTGCACGACCTGATGCGCGAGGCCGACATCCCCGGCCGCGATCTGCCGCCGCCGGGCGAGACCTTCCCCGGCTGGGAACTGGTCGCCCCGATGCTGCGGCCGCGCAACGCCTCGGTCTTCTCGCCTGATGGAGCAGCCCGGTCGTGATCTGGGACGAGCCGGACCAGGTGCAGTCGGCGCGTCAAACGGCTGTGGACCCGCCTGGAGCAGATCGAGCGCTCGACCGGCGTACGACCCCGATCGGATCTTCTTCCGTTGGGAAGAACTCGAGCGACAGGCCGGCGCGGTCCGCAAGTGATTTTCCAGCAGATTGGATATCGGCTGGTCGCCCTCCGGCCGGAGAGACCAGCACGCACATTGCCACGCGGCCCTGCGATGAGCTTCCACGGCAACATTCAGGTGGCCATCGCCGAGGCGCGTACGCTGGTGGAAGCCGGACAACAAAGTGGCGTTCTTTGCTTCTGCTACCGGTGAAGTGGAACGCCTGGCGGACATCTTCAACGAGTACGGAATCCCATACCAGCTCGGCCTGGAGACAGTTCGAATCCACGCCGGCTTATCTCGCGCAGCGCGCCTACATGTCCGGCTCGTCGGCCAACATTTACCTGATCAAAGGCGCTGATCCGCCACGGCACCGCCTTTCACGATTCGAAACTTGTACTATTCGGGTCGGAGGATCTGTTCGAGACCTCGGAGCTGATCTCCCGGGGCCCGTCTTCGAAGACCGCGCGCGAGACATTTTCCGCCGACATCATCGACCTCAAGCCCGGCGACTACGTGGTCCACTCCGAGCACGGCGTGGCCCAATACCTGGGTCTTCGCGAGATCTCCAGCGGTGAAAACAAAGGCGATTACATGGTCCTGGAGTATTCCGGCGGGGCCAAGCTCTACGTCCCGCTCACCCGCATGGACCTGGTGCAGCGCTTCCGCGGCGCGGGTGAGTCCAAACCGGCGCTGGACCGCATGGGCGGCGCCACCTGGACCCGCACCAAGTCGCCGGATCAAAGCCAAAATGCGCGATATGGCGGACGAGCTCCTCAAGCTCTACGCCTCGCGCAAGATGACCGAAGGCTTCATCTACTCTCCCGATAGTAATTGGCAGCGGGAGTTCGAGGACGCCTTCGAATTCTCCGCCGACCCGCGACCAGCTGACGGCCATTTCCGAGATCAAGCGCGATATGGAAAGTCCCCAACCCATGGACCGCCTGCTCTGCGGCGACGTGGGCTACGGCAAGACCGAAGTCGTGATGCGGGCGACCTTCAAGGCGCTCGGCGACGGCAAGCAGGTGGTGGTCCTAGCTCCTACTACGGTACTGGTATTTCAGCACTTCGAGACCTTCAAGCGCCGCTTCCAGCCCTTCCCGGTACGCGTGGAGATGTTCAGCCGCTTCCGTTCCGCCGAAGGAGATTGAAGGCTCGGCTGGTCGATCTGGCGGAGGGCAAAATCGACATCGCCATCGGCACTCACCGCCTGCTTTCGCAGGATGTCGAGTTCAACGATCTGGGCCTGGTGATCGTGGACGAGGAGCAGCGTTTCGGCGTCAAGCACAAGGAACGCCTCAAGCAGCTGAAGAAGGCGGTGGACGTGATCAGCATGAGCGCCACTCCGATCCCGCGCACACTACATATGTCGTTGTTGGGTCTGCGCGACATGTCCGTGATCGAAACGCCGCCCAAGGATCGGCTGGCCATCCACACCGTGGTCGCGCCCTTTCAGCCCGAACTGATCCGGCAGGCGCTGGAATTGGAACTCGGCCGCGGCGGACAGGTCTATTTCCTCCACAATCGTGTGGACTCGATCTGGGCGCGCGCGCCAGCCATGCAGGAACTGGCACCCGGCGCGCGAATCGGCGTCGGACACGGCCAGATGGGCGAGGCCGAACTGGAGAAGACCATGCTCCAGTTCATGCGCCACGAGTTCGATATTCTGGTTTGTACTACAATTATCGAAAATGGCCTCGACATCCCGCTCGCCAACACCATGATCATCGAGAATGCCGAGCGCTACGGCCTCTCGGAGCTGTACCAGCTGCGCGGGCGGGTCGGCCGGTCGAACCGCCGCGCCTACGCCTACCTGCTGGTGCCGCCGGATACGGAGCTTACGGAGATCGCCCGCAAGCGCCTGGCGGCGCTCAAGGAATTCAGCGACTTAGGCGCCGGATTCAAGATCGCGGCGCTCGACCTGGAACTGCGCGGCGCCGGCAACCTGCTGGGCGGCGAGCAGCACGGCCACATCAACTCCGTCGGCTTCGACACCTACGTACGGCTGCTGGACGAGACGGTCCGCGAGTTGAAGGGCGAGGAGATCGTGCCGGAGATCCATTCGGCCCTCAATCTCAACCTCGATATCCGTATTCCGCCCGAGTATATCGCCGACGAAAATCAGCGGCTTCGAGCCTACCGGCAGATCGCCAACGCGACCGATGACGACGGCCCGGGACCGTGCCGAAAAGGAACTAGAGGATAGATATGGCCCAGTTCCGGAGGCCGGTGCGCAACCTGCTGGCCTACTCGGCGCTCAAGACCCTGGCCGAGCAGATCGGCGTCGAGGCCGTCGACCGGCGCCATAACGTGTTGAATATAAAGTTCCACAAGGAGACGCGCGTGGATCCGGCGCGGCTCATGAATATTGTTTGCAAAACCCGCGGCGCGCAGTTCACTCCGGCAGGCGTATTGCTATTACCTTTGGACGGGCAAACGGCTGCGGGTGACATTCTGCGCTTCCTGGCGTGAGAAACTGGAGCAACTGCGGGCTTCGTAAAAGTTTGCCGGAATATCGGCTTGCCCGGCGGCTATTGCTAAAATATAAGGATCAGATATGTTTCGTAGGTTTGTAGTACTCATCGTCTCTTCGGCCGCGGTTTGCGCCGCGGCGGACAACAACTGTGAAGGTCGTCGAGGAGATCGCCGCGAAAGTCAACGGCGACATCATCACGCGCGGCGAACTCGAGAAGAAGCGCCTGGAGATCGAGGCCGAAGCCAAACGCCAGGGTCTCACCGGTGCGCGGCTTCAGGAAGCCGTGAAGGAAGCTCACGCCGACGTCCTCCGCAAAGAGATCGACACCCTGCTGCTGGTGCAAAAGGGCAAGGACCTCAACATCAGCGTCGATTCCGACGTGACCCGCCGCCTGGCCGAGATCCAGGTGCAGCAGAAGATCTCCGATCCCGACAAGTTCCAGCAGTTCATCCGCGAACAGACCGGCATGACGTACGAGGACTTCAAGCAGCAGATGAAGAACGAGATGCTGACGCAGCGCGTGATCGGGCAGGAAGTGATGCGCAACATCATCGTGCCCGAAGCCGAGATTGCAGAAGTACTACGACGAGCACAAGGCGCGAATTCATGCGCAAGGAAGCGCAGGTCTTCCTCAGCCAGATCGTGATCTCGACCGAGGGCAAGACTCCGGAACAGGTGGCGGTGGCTGAGAAGAAGGCCAAGGACCTGGTGGCGCGCGCCAACAAGGGCGAGAAGTTCAGCGACCTGGCGCGCGACAACTCCGACGACGTGGAGACCGCGAAGAACGGCGGCCAGATCGGGCCGATGACCGAAGGGCATGATGGACAAAGCCGATCGAGGACATGGTCTTCAAGGCAAAGAAGGGCTTTGTCAGCGATCCGTTCAAGCGCGCCCAAGGGCTTCGTGATTCTCAAAGTGGAAGACCGCTTCGAGGCCGGCCAGGCATCTTTCGAAGAGGTCAAGAACGAACTTCAGGACCGCCTGACCCAGCCCAAGATGGAGCCCAAGGTGCGTGCTTTCCTGACCCAGCTGCGCGAGGATGCCTTCCTGGAAATCAAGGAGGGCTACGTGGATAGCGGCGCCGCTCCCGGCAAAGACACGCGCTGGAAGGATGTGGCCGCAGTTGAAGCCGCAGACCACCACCAAGGAAGAAGTGGCCGCGCGCCGCAAGAAGCACCTCCTGTGGGTGATTCCCGCCGGCACCGTGAAGGCTACCAAGCCGCCGGCCAAAACGACTCCCGCGCCCGCGCCGGCAGCGCCCGCACCGCGCCGGCCACAGCGACCACCGACAAAGCTCCGGACGCGGCTCCGGCGAAGACCCGCCGACCCGGCCGCCGTTCCCGAGAAGAAATGAAATCGTCCTTACGTTAACGAACTGAAGCCGAACCGCGTGATCCAGACCAGCTTCCTGGTCCATTCGAAGGAGATCCGGCAGAAGAAGGGCGGCGAGTTGTATCTCTCGCTGCTGCTCGCCGACCGCACCGGCGAACTCGACGCCAAGATGTGGGACAACGTCGCCGACGTCCTGGACGCCTTCGAGCGCGACGATTTCGTGCAAGGTCAAAGGCATCATTCAGGTCTTCCACAACCGGCCGCAGATGACCATCCACAAAGTGCGGCGGATGGACGAAAGCGAAATCGAGTTCGCCGACTATTTTCCGTCGTCCAAACGCGATGCCGGAGGAGATGTGGCGCGAACTGCGCGGCCATCGTCGCCGGCCATGACGCGATCCGCCACCTGAAGGGCCTGCTGGACGCGATGCTGGACGATGAGGATATCGCCCGCCGCTATCGCAGCGCGCCCGCCGCCAAACAGATCCACCACGCCTTCCTCGGCGGCTTGATGGAGCACGTGCTGAGCGTGTGCGGCCTGGCCAAGGCGGCCGCGGCGCACTATCCGAATATCGACCACGACCTGCTGATCACCGGCGCCATCCTGCACGATATCGGCAAGATCTACGAGCTGAATTACGAGCGCGGCTTTTCGTATTCCAACGAAGGCCAGTTGATCGGCCACATGTCGATCGCCATGCGCATGGTCGCCGACAAACTGCGCGGTCTGCCGGATTTCCCGCCGCTGGTGCGGACCCTGGTGGAGCACATGATCCTGAGCCATCACGGCAAGCTGGAATTCGGCTCTCCGAAAGTGCCGCAGTTCCCCGAGGCGCTGCTGCTGCACTATCTCGACGACATGGATTCCAAGATGGAGTGCATGCGCGCCCTGATCGAGAACGACCGCCAGGTGGATGGCTGCTTCACCACCTATCAATTCGGCGCTGGAACGCTCCGCGCTGAAGAAGGATCGCTACCTTCATCCCGCGCCGGTCGAAGCCAAGCCCGCCGGCCGCTGCCGCCCCCGCTCCGCGCCCGCCGGCGATGGAGCAACCCGCGCACGCCGCGGCCAAAGGCAACTCTCTGCTGGCCGAAAAACTGATGCAGGCGGGGCTGGTTCGCCCCAAACAGGAAAACTGATGCCGAAGACCGCGCGCGATGTTCCTCCACCGCTGGAACTGGCCTGCCTCAAGGCGCTCTGGACCTTGAAGGAAGGCAACGTGAAGGCCGTCCAGCAGATGGTGGCGGAGTCCCGCCCGCTGGCCTACACCACCATCATGACCGTGCTGGACCGGCTGGTGCGCAAGGGCAAACTGACGCGCCGCAAAGTGGGCGCGCCTTTGTCTATTCTCCCGAAGCCTCGCGCGACACCATGCGGCGCGCGGCGGTGCGCGAACTGCTCGAGGGCTTCTTCGACGGCTCCGAAGCTGAACTGCTGCTCTTCCTGCGCGGATCGTCAGCGTTGGCGGCCAGTGCTCCCGCCACCGTGGCCGCGGAGACGGATCACCGCATCGATACGGTGCTGTTGTGAGCCGCGTCACCTGCTGGAATGCGCCGTGGCGTCAGCAGTACTGACCCTTCTCTCAATATTCTTTGGCGCGGCGTTTACGCTGGCGACAGCCTTTGCGCTGGGGCTGATCCTGCTCCGCAAGACGCCGGCGCCTCCCGAGATCGTACTCGGCCTCGGAGCCGCCGCGGAGAGCCTCCTGGTTTTTCTGCTGCTGCTCGCCAACCTCGCGCACTGGGGCGTCTTCCTCGCGATGGGCGCGGCGGCGATGGTGGCGGCGCGACGCTGGCATGGCACATTGCTCAAGGAGCCGATCGCCATTCCCCGCGCGGCCTGGATTATCTTCGCGGCATACGGAGTCTGGTACTTCGTCAACGCGCTGGCCCCCGAAACCCTCGCCGACGGCATCACCTACCATCTCGGCCTGCCCGCTGAATATCTCCGCCTGCGCGGCTTCCCGGACTCGGTCACCTTCTACGACATGCTGCCGCAAGGCATGGAGATGCTCTATACCGTGGCCTTCGCATTCGGCAGGCATTCGGCGGCGAAGCTGGTGGAGTTCACGTTCTTTCTGGCCACGATCCCGTTGATCTTCCGCGTCGGGCGCAGGCTGGGCGCGAGCGATTTGGCGTCGACAGTGGCCGCGGTTTTCTATTTCTGCGCACCGGTGGTGGGGCTCACCGGGTCGTCCTCCTACACCGATGCGGCGGGCGTCTTCTTTCTGATGGCGGCCTTCTATCTACTGCTGCTCGCGCGAGGATCGTTATCTTGTCACGGCCGGAGTTCTGGCAGGCTTCTGCTATGCCATCAAGCTGCCCGGCCTGATCGTTCCGGCGGGGGCGGTGCTGCTGCTCGCGCTGCAGCGCCGCTGGCGTGCCGCGATGCTGGTGGCGGCGGGCGCGGCGCTGGTGGTCGCGCCGTGGATGGCGCGCGATCTCGCGATCACTGGAAATCCGGTCGCGCCGATGATGAGCAGCGTCTTTACGAATCCCTGGTTCCACGCCGCCACGGACCGGGAATTGGCGGCGGACCTGCGCTCACTGGGCGGGATTCCGCCCAGGCAGGTGCCCTGGGAACTAGCCTTCGGCGATCACCTGACCGGCACCTTCGGGCCACTGCTGTTCGCGCTCCCGCTTGGCCTGCTGGCGTTGAAGAAGCGCGAAGGACGCCTATTGTGGGCAGCCGCGCTGTTGGTGGCACTGCCCTGGCTGACCAACACGGGAGCGCGCTTCCTGATGCCGGCGGTGGCGCTCGCCGCGCTCGCGCTCGGCATGTCGCTGCCGCGTCCGCTTGCATGGGCAGCGATCGGCGTCCAGGCGGTGCTCTGCTGGCCGCACGTCCTGGATGCCTGGGAGACGCGCTACAGTTTCCGGCTGCACGAACTCCCGATCGCGGCGGCACTTCGCATCGAAAGCGAGCAGGCCTATTGCAAGCGCCGCTTCGACGAATACAACGTCGCCAAAATGGTGGAGAAGGCCACGCCACCCGATTCGCGCACACTCGCGCTGATGACGGTGGCGACCGCCTATCTCGACCGCGACGTGGCGGTCACCTGGCAATCGGCGGAAACCGACCGGCTGCTCGACACCTTGCGCCTGGCGTCGCTATACTCCACCACTCCCACGTTCGACTGGAAGGCCTCATGGCCGGAGCAGGCCATGCGCACCTTGCGATTCCGGATGCCGGGCGCGTATGACGGCGAGTGGGATATCAACGAGGTCCGCCTCTTCTCCGGCGACGACCCGGTATTCAACAGCCCGCAGTGGACGCTTGCCGGATGGCCGAATCGATGGGAGGCGCCGCTCGCTTTCGACGGCAACCTGGCGACGCGTTGGCGCACGTGGGAGACCGTGCGCGCCGGCATGTACCTGGATATCGAACTCGGGATTCCGCAGCGTCTGACTTCCGCCGTGCTGGTGACGCACACGCCGGTCTTCCGTGTCCCGCTGGAGGTTTACGGACAGGACGTCAAGGGCCAGTGGCATCTGCTCACCCGGAATCCGCGAGCGATCCCGCGCCCCCCGCAGGATCTCCGGCTCGAAGCCGCGCGCGCCCTCCGCGCCTCGGGATTCCGCTATCTGCTGGCGCCGACCGGCAGCGGCGGCAATGCCGCGATCGGCAACGTCCTGGTGGGTCACGAGGCCGAGTGGGGCCTCGAACGCGTCGGCGACGCCGGCCGCTTCTACCTCTTCCACGTGCGGTAGCCAAACCCCTTTCCATTACAATCCGCCGGATTCTTCTCAGGCAGCAAAGAACTTTGCTCGACCGAACGGATGATCATTGGTTGCGTCTCCGCCGCTTTGTGGGGCAGCCAATCCTGGCTGCCGCCGGCTTTCAGCCGGCGCGGAGTTTATGGGCACTCCGCTCACGTCATTAGGCCGAAGTTCCCGCTCTTTTTGACGCCATTTTCCCCGTAAGATCTTGAAGAATTTGAACATTCGGGTTTTAGCGGGGTGCGCAGTGTACCCATGTAATTAGACATATATGTCTTGTTTAAAGGCTAACATAGTTGTATAGTAGACCCATGTACGTCGAATCTGTCCCCAACCGCAACTCTCCTCCCGCCATCCTCCTCCGTGAATCGGTCCGCATCGGCTCCAAGGTTCACAAGCGTACCCTCGCCAATCTCTCCTCCTGGCCCGCCTCTCAAGTCGATCTCTTGCGCCGCGTCTTGAAGGGGGAGGATCTGATCGCCCGCCAGCAAGCCTTTCAGATCCTCCGCTCGCTTCCGCATGGCCATGTCGCCGCCGTCCTCGGCACTCTTCGCCATCTCGGCCTTCACGATCTGCTCTCCCGCACTCGTTGCCCCGAGCGCGATCTCATCTGCGCCCTCATTACCGCCCGCATCCTCGATCCTCGCTCCAAACTCGCCACGGCCCGCGGCTTGGATGAGGAGACCGCTTCCAGTTCCCTGGCCGAGTCGCTTCATCTGGCTTCGGCCACGGCCGATGATTTATACGAGGCTATGGATTGGTTGCTGCCACGGCAGGAGCGCATCGAGCAGGCTCTCGCCAAGCGTCACCTCTCTGATGGTTGTCTGGTGCTCTACGATGTGACTTCCACTTACTTTGAGGGCCATCACTGTCCACTGGCGCGCTTCGGCCACTCGCGCGACGAGCGTAGCGGCAATCCGCAAATTGTCTGTGGCTTGCTCACCAATGCCGAAGGTTGTCCCGTAGCCATGGAGGTGTTCCCCGGCAATACCGCCGACCCTAAGACGGTCGCCGCGCAAGTACGCAAGCTGCGGGAGCGTTTCGGCCTGCAGCGATTAGTGCTGGTGGGTGATCGCGGCATGCTTACCACCGCCCGCATTCGCGAGGACCTCCAGCCGGTGCCCGGTCTGGAGTGGATTACGGCATTGCGCGCGCCGGCCATCAAGAAACTGGCGTCCGATGGCGTGCTGCAACTGTCCCTGTTCGACCAGACGGACTTGGCTGAGATCGCTCACCAGGCGTTTCCTGGCGAGCGTTTGATCGCCTGTCGCAATCCTCTGTTAGCTGCCGAGCGTTCGCGCAAGCGGGGAGAGTTACTGGCCGCAACCGAAAAAGAACTGGAGAAGGCCAAGGCCGCCACGCAGCGGAAGACTCGACGACTGCGAGGCAAAGAGCGAATCGCCGTCGCCGTCGGTAAGGCGCTGGGACATTACAAGATGGCCAAACATTTTCACTATCGCATCCGCAGCAACGGATTCACCTATGAACGCAACCAGGCGAGCATCGACCGGGAGGCTGCGCTGGACGGGATCTATGTCATCCGTACCACGGTGCCAACGGCATCGGCATCTAGCGAACAAGCGGTCCGCCACTATAAAGAGCTCGCCAATGTCGAGCGGGCGTTTCGCAGCCTGAAGAGTGTGGACCTAAAGATCCGGCCCATCCACCATCACCTGGAGGAACGTGTCTGCGCACACGTGTTCCTCTGCATGCTGGCATATTACGTGGAGTGGCACATGCGCCAAGCGCTGGCCCCGATGTTGTTTGACGACGACGAGCCGGCCGCCGGTGAGGCGCTGCGCACCTCCATTGTGGCGCCCGCGCAACGCTCCCCATCGGCGAAAGAGAAAGCACAGAGTAAAACCTCCCACGACGGGATGCCGGTGCACAGCTTTCAGACCCTCCTACAAGATCTCCGCACCGTAGCCCTCAATACGGTTCAGATGGGCGAGGAAACCTGCCAGATGGTCACTGCCCCCACCCCAGTACAGCAGCGTGCATTCGACCTGTTGAAAGTCTCTTGTCGAGCCTGAGTGTACCCAGTAGGCAACCCTCGCCGTCTGGCCTATCTCTCAAACAATCAATCACTTCCTGTTCATCAAGAGCGGGAACTTCGGATTAGGCGATAATAGACAGAATGCAGAACATTTTGCCGGTGCTTTGTTTTCTAGCCGGCTTCGGCCTCGCCTGGATCATCTGGCGCGGACGGATCACGGCGCGTGAAGCCGATCTCAATGCGCGGCTCGAAACCGAGCGCATCGCGACCGCCGAAAAGCTGGCCCTGCTCGAGGAGACCCGGCAGAAATTCGCAGGCGCTTTTGCGGCGCTCTCCGCCGACGCCCTGGCGCGCAACAACCAGGCATTCCTGGAACTCGCCAACGCCACTCTGGCCAGGACGCAGGAAACCGCGCGCGGTGATCTTGAACTGCGCCAGCAGGCCATCGCGGAGATGGTCACGCCGGTCCGCGAATCGCTGGACAAGGTGGACCACAAAATTCAGGAGCTCGAGAAGGCCCGCGCCGGCGCCTACTCCGCGCTCAACGAGCAGGTGCGCAGCCTGATCGAAACTCAAACGCAACTGCGCGGTGAGACCGGCAAGCTCGTGACCGCCCTGCGCTCGCCTAGCGCGCGCGGACGCTGGGGCGAAATCCAACTGCGCCGCGTAGTGGAAATGGCCGGCATGCTGGAGCATTGCGACTTCAGTTCGCAGACCACGCTCTTCGGCGAGGATGGCCGCCTGCGCCCCGACCTGGTCGTGAAACTGCCGGCCGGCAAGACCATCGTGGTGGATGCAAAGACGCCGCTCGATGGCTACCTGCAGGCCATCGAAGCCCAGGACGAAGCCACCCGCAAAGCCCGCCTCGCCGATCACGCACGGCAGGTACGCGGCCACATGACGGCGTTGGGGCGCAAGTCCTACTGGGAACAATTCGACCAGGCGCCGGAGTTCGCGGTCTTGTTCCTCCCGGGCGAGTGCTTCTTCAGCGCCGCGCTCGAAAGCGATCCCACGCTGATCGAAATCGGCGTGGAGCAGAATATCATCCTCGCCACGCCGACCACACTGATCGCGCTCCTGCGGGCGGTGGCCTATGGCTGGCGCCAGGAAAGACTCGCGCAGAATGCCGCGGAGATCAGCGCGCTCGGCAAAGACCTCTTCAAGCGCCTCTCCGATATGGGCGAGCACTTCAGCCGCGTCGGCCTCAACCTGGGGCGCGCGGTGGAGGCATACAACAGCGCCGTCGGCTCGCTCGAAAGCCGCGTGATGGTGAGCGCGCGCCGGTTCGCGGAACTGAAGACCGCCCCGATGGGCGTCGAGATCGCCGCCCTGGAGCCGGTAGAGAAAAACGTGCGCTCACTGCAGAACGATATTCTGCAGTGATGCCCACCAATGCGTCCGATCTTATTTGGAGATGTGTGGGTCTTGTTATCCGCGTTTATCCGCGTTCATCCGTGGCCCATATTGCTTTTCTGGAAGAACAGAATCGGCCACGGATAAACGCGGATAAGAAACTGCAATGCTGGCGCAGCTCGAGCGCACTCTAACTTATGAAATAGGCGTCATGTCTAGAATGTAATCCGGCCGCTGAACTGCAGTTTGCGCGGCTGGTTCGCCATCGTAGTCACGGTTCCGAAGTTGGCCGAATCGATGTTGTTTCCCGGGGCGCCGAAGTGGACCGCGTTGTTGATGTTGAACGCGTCCGCCTGAAGTGCCAGGCGCAGGTGTTCGCGCAGGTTGAATTCCCTGCGAACGCTCATATCCACACTGGCGTTGTGCGGAGTGAACAGCCCGTACGGCGCGGTGCGGGCGATGTTCCCGGCGGTGTACGCCGCCGGATCCACAAAGGCCGTCTTGTCCAGGTAAGGCGTGGACGTCACGCTCTTGCCGCCGCTGCCGAAATCTCCGTTGATCCATACGCTGCCGCTGAAGGCCGGGTTGTAGTTCGGATAGCAGGTCCCGAGAATACCGCCCGACGTGCAAGTGCCCGCGATCGCCAACGGCGCTCCGCTGCTATACGTCACCAGTCCGGAAAGCTGCCAGTGGCTGATCGCGGCGCTTACGATGCGAGAGCCGCTGTTCATTTTGTGCCCGGCCCCGAAAGGCAGTTGATACACGAAAATCAGGCTGCCGACGTGCGGGTGGTCGATGGTCCCCAGTCCCTTCTCGAGCGCGTTATTGAAGGGATTGCGCGGTGAACCCACCAGGTCGTCCAACTCCTTGCTGTAGGTGTACGCGAGCGTGAACGTGAGCCCTTGCGTGAAGCGCCGGATCAGCGTGGTCTGGAGCGCGTTGTACGTAGAATTTCCCAGGTTCATCCAGGGGTTGGAGATGCCATTGTATTGCGGGTACGGCTTGAGCGCCTGGCCGATGGTCCCTGTGAAGTTCGGGAACGGGTTCGAGATGTTCGGGAAGACGGCCTGGGCCTGTGCCAGCGTCGCCGCGGTCAGGGTCTGGCCGAGCAGCGGTCCCAGCGTGAGGTACTGCAGCGGAATCTGATTGGTGAACGGGCCCGCATTTCCCGCGCCCGGAAGGAAGTGTCCGGAGCTGCCGCTGTAGGCCACGCTGAGCGTCAGGCTGGGCGTGATCGAATGCTGGACGTTCAGATTCCAGTTTTCGTAATAGGGTGGCTTGCCGCCGAGATTGGGGTCGCCGTACGTGATGGTCTGTGCGGTGGACGGACCGGCGATGGGCGCGCCCGCGGCCGCCGTGATGAAGCCGACGCCGTAGCTCGGATTGATAAACGGCGCCGGTTGAAATGGAGGATAGCCCGTCGCCCAGTTGAAGGCGGGCTGTCCGGTGGCGACGCTGCTGAAGGAGGCGCTGGTGTTGAAGCCGAGCTGGCTCAGCCCCTGCCGCCCGTTGACGCGGCCGCCCACGCCGCCCGCGTGCGCGTACACCAGCGAATAGCCGGCGCGGATCACGGTCTTCTCACCCACACGATATGCCAAGCCCAGGCGCGGCCCCGGATTGACGTAGTGCGTCTTCACGGGAGTCGCGCAATTGCAGCTATTGGCGCCGCTGCCCGCAAACTGCAGCGCACCCAGGCGATTGCCGGCCAGTGGATTGGGCAGATCGGGGTTGAAGAACGACATCCGGTTGTCGACTTCCTTGAACGTGCCCCACACGTTCCAGCGAAGGCCCAGGTTCAGGGTCAGCCGCGAGCTGACTTTGATGTCGTCCTGAATGTACCCGGCGTAGGTCTTGTAGCGGCCGCCGGTTTCGGCGACGGCGTTTTGAGTCACGCTGCTGCTATCCACCATACCCATCAGATAGCTTGCATAGGAGAGGCCGGTGGTGGTCAACAAAGTTCCGGTGGGCGAGAAATTCGCGGTCTCGTTATTGCTGAAACTGAAACTGGCCAGCGTGCCGGTCAACGGGTTGTTGAAGTTGTCCTGCAGCGCCTGGAACTGGAAGCCGACGGTGATGAAGTGCTTCCCCTTGGTCCACAGTACGTTGTTCTGAATGTCGTACGTGTTGGCGGCTTCCGTATTCACGTGGGCGTTGGTGCCTACCCAGGATATCGGCGCGTTGTTGCCGGCGAAATTGATGTCGGGCATCGCGGAACTGGCGATTCCGGGCGGCAGGCCGGTGAGTCCAGCCTTAGTGGGATAGTTTCCGCCCGCCGTCGGATTACCGAGCGGGATGTACATCCGGCTCAAGGAAACGCTGAACTGGTTCAGCAGGTTCGGCCGCAGCGAGTAGATATCGTGAATCTGCGCCGTGGTGGCGTACTCCGTCACATAACGCGATTGCGTGTAGGGCAGCGGAAGTGCGGAGGTTCCGGCCGCGTAACTGCCGGTGAAGTTCGTGGTGTACTTGCCGGTGCTGAACAGCGCGAAGGCGCGATTCTTGTCCGACACGTTGAGGTCGACTTTGTTGGTGGTGCTGTCGTTATTAATCAGCTGCGGCAGCACGGCGAGATAGTTGTTCTGAATTCCGCCGTTTGTCGGCGCGGGCAAATAGGACGCGAGCGAGAGCGCGATCGGCGAGAGCCGGCCTGTGGGAATCACGTTGTTCGGAAACGGCGTCCGCACGCCGGTTCCGGTGGCACTGGTCGGATCGTAAATCACCTGCGGCAGTTCGCTGAAATCGCCTGTGCGCTCCTTCGCCGTCGGGATGGATTGAAACTGGGGAGAGGTGGCCGACACAAACCGGTATCCATCGTAATTGGCGAAGAAGAATGCCTTGTTCTTCTTGATGGGCCCGCTGATGGTGGCTCCGAACTCGTTCTGATGTTCCACCGGAGTGGTGGGGGCGAAGAAGCCTCGCGCATCGAAGAGCGTGTTGCGGAAATATTCGTACGCGCCGCCGTGAAACTGGTTGCCGCCGGACTTCAGCACATAGTTGGAAACGCCCTGGCCTTCGTACATGGCCTTCGCGCCGGTGGTCTCCACCTGGAACTGCTCCACCGCTTCCACCGAGACGCCGAACGCGAGATTTCGCGTATCGCTCTCCGTGCCGGCGTTGGTCAACGGAAGACCTTCAATGTAGGTTTCATTCTGGTACGTCTGGCCGCCGTTGAAAGATCCGGTGGATGGTCCCGCCGGCTGCGTGCTGTAGTTGTTGACGCCCACCACCAGGCCGGCGAAAGCCGAAGGGTCGCGCGCGCTGGCGTTCATCGCCAGGGGTAGGGAATCGTAGACATTATTCTGGATGGTGCCGCCCTGCGCGACGTCGTCCGTCTTCAGCATGGAAGCTTCTTCCTGCACCGTGACCGATTGAGTCGACGCCCCCAGCGCGAGCTTAGTGTCCAGTGCGACCACCGCGAGAGCGTCCACCGTAACGCGTGGCCGCGCGACGGTCTGAAATCCAGTCGCGGTCACTGTAAAACTGTACTCTCCGGCGGGAAGCAGGGAGAGCACGAAGAATCCCGCGTCGGTAGTGGTGCGGTCGGTTTTCACGCCGGTCGCGAGGTTGGTTGCCGAGACGGCGGCGCCGGCGATCACCGCTCCCGAGGGATCGGTCACGGTACCCTGTATGGAACCCGTTCCGCCGGCTTGGGCAAATGCAGTAGCTGCCGCAAGCAGGGCGTAGAAGCAAGAAGCAACGTGGCGCATGCTAACACCTCCCAGTGTTTCGAGGAATGTATCATGCAAGGGGCGGACAATTCTCACACAATATCCATGCGGGACCGTGTTTTGCATCGCAAAATCGGCAAGACCCTACGGAAAGCGAAATAACTTCATCTGTATCAGCATGTTATCTTGATTTTGTTGGCCCGGGAATGCGCGGGATTCCGATATCCACTGTATTTCACTACGAAACTTATCACTATGTAAGTCGCTTAACACGTGTTCTGTTATTTGTCCGTCGTGGGCTCATGCCATATCATCCTGGAGTAGGAGATGATCTTCCAGCCCAAACGCTGTGCTGCGCTCTTCGCACTGTTGGCGGCCGCTGGCGGAAGTGCGTCCGCGCAATGCGGTGTGGAACGTTGGAGCGTCAAGACGGGAACCGACGCCGACGTCGCGAAGATCAATCCGGCAACTTCCACCACCGCCACGATCGCCAGCCTGGTAGCGCTCCCCACGCCGCCCGTCCTGCCGCCCAACAACCGCTTGCAGCCCACGGAGAGCACCGTCTTCGTGGTCAACGCAACCCTGATCGAGTTTAAACTCGAGACCGACTCCGACTATCACATCGTGATCCAGGACAGCGCCGGCAAAACGATGATTACGGAGATACCCTCGCCCGCCTGTGTCGGCGCGGGCAGCCCCTTTGCCAGTGCGATTGCGAGCGCGCGGTCGAAGTTTGACGCGCAGTTGAAGGCCACGAGCCAAGCCCAGACAACTTCGGTTCCCGTGCAGATCAAGGGTATCGGCTTCTTCGATTCCCTACACGGTCAGACGGGCGTTGCCCCCAACGGGATCGAGCTTCATCCGGTGCTCGACATCATCTTCAACCCCGCAAACCCTTCGCCCAATTTCACACTCACGGCACCCGCGGCGTTGGCCGTGACAGCGGGGAACTCCACTGCAGGCACGATAAACACGACCGTCTCGGGCGGGCTTAGTTCCGCGGTTTCGC
The DNA here is from genome assembly GCA_963791985.1 of uncultured Solibacteraceae bacterium. GTDB lineage: Bacteria > Acidobacteriota > Terriglobia > Bryobacterales > Bryobacteraceae > Solibacter. The sequence continues at coordinate 197,480 of CAWBUN010000002.1, forward strand.
TGGTGGCCAGCGGCTTGCCCGCCGGGGCGACCTCGGCCTTCTGGCCCGCATCGACCGGCGCGCCCGGATTGTCGACCCTGACCATCCAAACCGCCGCCACAACCGCACCCGGAACCTACACGGTGATGGTTACCGGCGCCGCGGGAGGCGTGACTCACCGTGCGAACATCGTGTTGACGGTCAATCCGGGTGGCACGGCTCCGCCCCAGCAGTTGATCGGCAACCCGGGTTTCGAAAACGGCTCGGGCAATCCGTCGCCATGGACCGCGAGCTCGGGAGTCGTCAACAATGTGTCCGGCGAACCACCGCATTCCGGCACCTGGAATGCTTGGCTCAATGGGTACGGCGTAGCCCACACCGATACGTTGTCGCAGACCGTAACCCTTCCCGCGACGCTGACCGCGGCGAGCCTCTCTTTCTGGCTGCACATCGATACCTCGGAGACCAGCGCCACCACTGCTTACGATACTTTGAAGGTGCAGGTGACCAACAGTTCGGGTGCCGTGCTCGCCACGCTCGCCACTTACTCCAACCTGGACCGGAATACGGCCTACGCACAGAAGACCTTTGACCTGGCGGCGTACAAAGGCCAGACGATCAAAATTCTGTTGACCGGCGTGGAGGACACTACGCTGCAGACATCCTTCGTGCTCGATGATTTCAATCTGACCGTGCAGTAGCGCGGTCAGGAGCGCGCGATTCGCTGGTATTCCTGCTCGGACGTCGCCGGCAGCAGTACCCAAAGAGTATAGGCGCCGATCGCGGTCCCGAGCGGGAAGTGGATCACGCTGAGGAACGCCAGGACGATTGCCAGAATCCGCGCCCACGATTGGCGCTCCAGGAGTCCCCATCCGGCGATCAGGCCCAGGACCCCGGTGACGATGAACACCCCGCCGATCGTTCGCAGAATGCCGTGGACGAAGAACGGCGCATTATCCATAAACGGAAACCCGAAGCTGCCCAAAGAATTGAGGAAGAGGCCGGGTATTACGCGGAAAGCGGAATAGACCATCCACAGGATACCGAGCGTGCGCAGGTTGCCGCTCACCCGGTTGACCGGCGCCGCCGGCGGCTGGGGCGCCACGGCACCAAACTGCCGCCCGCATGAGGGGCAGAAGCGGACGTCGCCCGGCAGGTTCGTCCCGCAACGATCACAAAACATTTGTCACCTCCGGCTTGCCATCAGAGTATACGGCCACCGGGCCAAATTTGTTCCAGCCCCAGTGGGACAGGCCTCCTGGCCTGTCCACTTGCTGCCCCAACTCTCGCGTGCAGCGGCGGTGCGCACTGCCCTACCGTGCATCTGTCTGCTTGCAAGCCGCGAAGATTTCCAGCCGGGCAAGCCTCCTTGCCTGATGCCACAAACTTCTCCCAGCGGTCGCCCGGCAGGTTCGTCCCGCAACGATCACAAAACATTTGTCACCTCCGGCTTGCCATCAGAGCATACGGCCACCGGGTCAAATTTGTTCCAGCCCCAGTGGGACAGGCCTCCTGGCCTGTTGTTGATGGGCGTTCCGCCCGCGAAACTTTGATGAAAGACCACCGCCGATTCCGGGGATTCCCCGAGTTTGAGGGGTGGTCTTTCGACCCTGTCCACTTGCTGCCGTAACTCTCGCGTGCAGCGGCGGTGCGCACTGCCCTACCGTGCATTTGTCTGCTTGCAAGCCGCGAAGATTTCCAGCGGGGCAAGCCTCCTTGCCTGATGCCACAAACTTTTCCCGGCGTTTGTAGGGCGGACGCCAACATAAGCGCTAAGATAAGCGACTGAACCTAACGCGCCCCCGTATTGCTGAGTTGAAGTACTCACCTTGAGATGGCGCGGCCACCCCGCCACTCCAGTTCTACTCGAGCGCCAGGCCGGAATCCTTCAGTGCGCGCCAGCCGCCGTCGAGCGAGATGGCGTTGGTGTAGCCCATCTGCCGGAGATTGTCGGCGACCAGGGCGGAGCGGAAACCACCGCCGCAATAAAGGATGAGTTTTGTGTCCTTATCGGGGACTTTGCCCTCGATATCGCGTTCGATGATGCCTTTACTCAGGTGCACAGCGCCTGCCACGTGGCCCGCGGCCCACTCGTTGTCCTCGCGAGTATCGACCAGCAGGTGCTGCTCGCCCGCCTCGCGCATCTTTTGATAGGCGGCGAGATCGATCTCTTTCACGCGCGACTTCGCCTCGGTGACCAGCTTCAGAAATCCAGGACTATGCATCATGTGTGTCGTCACTCCACGCGGCGGATCTTAGCTCCAACGCCCGCGAGTTTCGCCTCGATTTTCTCATAGCCGCGATCGATGTGGTAGACGCGATCGATCACGGTTTCGCCGCGCGCCACCAGCGCGCCCAACACCAGCGAGGCACTGGCGCGAAGGTCGCTCGCGATCACACCGGCGCCGGTCAGTTCGCGCGGTCCGGCGACGATCGCCTGGCGGCCATCGATGCGGATGTTGGCGCCCATGCGCGCCAGTTCCTGCGCGTGCATGAAGCGGTTCTCGAAGATGTTCTCGATCACGACCGCGATGCCTTCGGCCTGGGTCATCAGGGCCATGTATTGCGCCTGCAGGTCGGTGGCGAAGCCGGGGTACTCCTCGGTGGTCATATCGACGCTGCGCAGGCGGCCGGTGCCGCGGACGCGGACCGTGGTCTCGCTGGGTTGTGTCACGTCCACCCCGGCCTGTTGCAACTTGGACACGAGCGCGCCGACGTGTTCGGGAATGCAATCGGTCACCGTGAGATCGCCCCCCGTGATTGCGCCGGCCACCAGAAAGGTGCCCGCCTCGATGCGGTCGGCAATAATCGTGTGGACAGCGCCGCCAAGGCGCTCGACGCCCTGGATGCGGATGGTGGAGGTGCCGGCGCCTTCGATTTTGGCGCCCATCTTGATCAGGAGCTCAGCCAGATCGACGACTTCGGGCTCGCGGGCGGCATTGCGCAGCAGCGTTTCCCCCCTGGCGAGGACCGCCGCCATCATCAGGTCTTCGGTGCCCGTGACGGTGATGCGGTCGAAGTGGACCACGGCGCCGCGCAGGCCCTCGGGCGCGACGGCCTCGATGTAGCCGTGTGTCTGGTTGATTTTGGCGCCGAGTTGCTCCAGGCCAAAGATGTGGAGATTGATGGGGCGTGCGCCGATCGCGCAGCCGCCAGGCAGGGAGACGCGCGCGCGGCCGCTGCGTGCCACCAGCGGCCCCAGCACCAGGCTGGAGGCGCGCATGGTCTTGACCAGTTCGTAAGGCGCCTCGGGACTCACGATGCGCTCGGTGCGCAGGCGGACGGTCTCGCCTTCCACGTCGACGGTGGTGCCGATATCGACAAGCAGGCGCTCCATGGTTCGGATGTCGCGCACCCGGGGAACGCGGTGAAGAGTCACCGGCTCCTCGGTCAGCAGGGCCGCCGCCAGCGCAGGCAGCGCTGAATTCTTGGAACCGTTGGTGGGGATCTCTCCCTTAAGCGGGACTCCGCCCGTGATTACGAATTTATCCATGAAAGTCTCTCACTTGCCGAGGGCCTGCCGCACGCGGCCTCCGCATGCGGCAAGACGCCGCTCGGCTTCTTCGCGCGACAAGCTGGCGGCGGCCATAACGATCGCTGTCCGAACGCTGTTCCCGCTCTGCGTCAGCAACTCCGCGGCGCGATCCCGTGTCACTCCGGTGGCCTGCGCGATGATGCGGCAGGCGCGGTCCACCAGCTTGTGATTCTTCGGCTGGACATTGACCATAAGATTGCCGTAGACATAGCCGAGGCGCACGCACGCTGCTGTAGAGAGCATGTTCAATACCAACTTCTGCGCGGTGCCGGCCTTCATGCGCGTGCTGCCGGCGACCACTTCCGGGCCCACCAGCGGTGCGATGGCGATATCGACGGCGCGCGAGAGCTCGGCGTCGGGCGTGCAGCAGATGCCGATCGTGACTGCACCAAGACGTTTGGCTTCGGCGATGGCGCCGAGCACGTAGGGCGTTCGTCCGCTTGCGGCCAGGCCGGCGAGCACGTCACGCGACGTGAATCCGCGAGCGGTGAGATCGCGAACGCCGATCGCCGGATCGTCTTCGGTGGTTTCGGTGGCGCGGCTTAGCGCGTTCTCGCCGCCGGCCATAATGCCCTGTACCATCTCGGAAGGCGCGCTGAAAGTCGGGGGAATCTCGGAGGCGTCGAGCACACCTAGGCGGCCGCTGGTTCCGGCGCCGATGTAGAAGAGCCGGCCGCCCTTTTCAATTGCGGCCACGATGGCGTCCACGGCGCGCGCGATCGCCGGGATCTCGCACTCCACCGCCAACGCCACTTTCCGGTCCTCGGCGTTGATGATGCGCAGAACCTGCTCGACAGGCAGCGTGTCGATGGCAGCGGATGCGGCGTTGGACTGCTCGGTTAGTAGTTTGTCCAGCAACTTTCAGGCTAACACTGAAATTCACTGGTTTTGCCCTATTGCAATCTGCCATTCACACGAACTTTAAATTTATCTTTCCCTCGTTATCAATCACTTAGCAGATCTCTCTACCCTATACTCCGAAACCCTTATGGTAAATTCTCAATCAGGTAGAGAGTTGCGCAAACCACAGCGCAATACCAACAGTTTTTATCCTGGCCAGGATACGTTGACCTATGGTGGTGCTGACTTCCCGTAAGCCCGTTAACGGCTGTACGATGGTTCCCCTACGTGGAGGAGACCGGCGGGAAGATCATCGGTTCGAACCGATAATACCCGGGGGACCGTCGCGGATAGCGTTTGATTGCCGCACCCCTGGATACAGAGACTGATACGCGAAACGAGGGGACGATCGAGAGGCCATCCAGCCGAGTTCTTACGTCTTCGTAGCGTGCAGTCAAATCACTGGCGGCCGGGCCCCACCCGGCGATAAGACCGAATGTCCCCGGCCGCCCCAACGAACTTTTTGTTACCCCAACTAACGGCACAACTGCGTCTTGTGGGATAGGCCTCCCGGCAATGTCCAGCCGAGCTTGCTCGGCCGCGCCCCCGTCACACCGCGGTGGCGGCTCGTTCGACGGCCCAGACGCCCTCGAAATCGACGAAATAGCTTGCAATTTCGACTCCGGGGATGGCGCCCTTCAGATGCTCGGCGGCGCGCGACAGCTCCTCGCGATGATGCGCCCTTTCTGCTGCCGGGTCGTTGCCGAAGCCGGCGGCGAGGCCGCCATAGGCGCCGCAATCGGTATGCAACATCAGAATCACGCGGCGGGTGCCGTGGAGCCGCATGGACTTGCGAATCTGCTCCAGCACAAATTCGCGTTCGCTTTCCTGATCCGGGGACGCGAGGCACTTCGCGCCGCCGGCAACCTTGATGGGGTCGGAATTCGCCACCCCAATGCGCTTCAGGAATTTGCGGAAGCCCAACTCGAAGCGGTTGTCGAAACACCAGACAATCGCGGCATCGCAATGATACTTTTCGCGCGGGGCGTCGAAGTGAAATACCTTGTTCATGCCGGGCCGCCTTTCGCTTCCATTATCTCGTAGGGCAGCGCGAGTTATAGTCAAGACAGTGCGCTATTTTCTAACAGGCAGGCTCCCCAAGGTCACTTCCATCCTGTTGGTGGAAAGCGGTTCGCGCGGATTGATCGAGGGCGTGATTCCCGGGCTGCGGCAAAGCTGGGGCGAGGAGATTTCGATCGATCTGGTGACTTGCTATTCCACGCTGCCCAAGGGTTTCGAAGCGCGCAATACACGGGTCTACCGGGTGGGCGACTATCGCGGGCGCGCCGGGCGCGGCAGGCTGTACCGCGAGTTGGCGAAGAACCGGTATGCGCTGCTCGGGATCATCTGCTCCGGCGAGGTGGTCATGGCCAAGTGGAAATGGGTGCTGGGCCTGCGGATTCCCGCAAAGATCTTCATCATCAATGAGAACGGCGATTATTTCTGGCTGGACCGGATGCACTTGGGAACGGTCCGGCGATTTGTGCTGTTTCGCTCAGGACTGGCCGGTTCCGGTGCGGTGCGGACCCTGGTCCGGCTGATTTCTTTTCCGTTCACTTTGTTGTATCTGTTACTCTATGCAACGTCCGCGCACGCGCGTCGGGCGCTCCGCAGAAGCTGAATTATGAAAGCCATACAAGTCCTAACTCCCGGCGGGCCGGAGAGCCTGCAACTGGTGGAGGTGCCCAAGCCTAAGCCCGGGCCGCAACAGGTACTGGTCAGGATCGGCGCCAGCGGCGTCAACTTCATCGACGTATATTTTCGCACAGGACTGTATAAAGCCGACCCGCCGATTGCGATCGGCAGCGAAGCCGCGGGCACGGTCGAAGCGGTGGGCGAGGGGGTCGAGGAATTCAAGCCGGGCGACCGCGTGGCGTATGCAATGGTGCGCGGCTCCTACGCGGAATATGCGGTGGTGCCGGCTGGCATGCTAGTGAAGATTCCCGCCCATGTCGATTTGGTTACGGCGGCGGCCGCCATGCTGCAAGGTATGACGGCTCACTATCTGACGCATTCCACTTACGCGCTGAAGGCCGGCGAAAGCTGCCTGGTGCACGCCGCGGCAGGCGGGACGGGCCGTCTGATTGTGCAGATGGCGAAGATGCTCGGTGCCCGGGTGTTCGGCACCGTCTCCACCGACGACAAGGCCGCCATCGCGCGCCAGGCGGGCGCCGACGAGACCATCCTCTACACGGAGCAGGAATTCGACGTGGAAGTGAAGCGCTTGACCGATGGCCGCGGAGTGGACGTGGTGTACGACTCGGTGGGCAAGACCACCTTCGACCAGAGCCTCAACTCGCTTCGCCCGCGAGGGACGCTGGCGCTATTCGGACAATCCAGCGGGCCGGTGCCGCCCTTCGAGCCGACGATCCTGAACGGCAAGGGTTCGCTGTATCTGACCCGCCCCAGCCTGGCGCACTATGTGATGACGCGCGAGGAACTGCTCTGGCGCGCCACGGACGTTCTGAAGTGGATTGACAGCGGACAGTTGAAATTGCGTATCGACCGGACTTACCAGCTGGCCGACGCGGCGTGGGCGCACCGCGACTTGGAAAGCCGCAAGACGGCGGGCAAACTGGTAATCGTGGTCTCGTGAACCAATGACCCTGCAGGCCAAGCTGACGCTCGGCTCCGTGCTGCTGGCGACGCTCATCGTGTCGTTCATCTCCGCGGTGGATCTGGGCAACCTGATGCAGCTGGAGTTTCAGGGCGTGTATGATCGCGCCGACGTGGTGAAGGATCTCGCCAAGGACGCGGTGATCGACACCCTGAACCGCTTGCGGGATGTGAACCTGCGCGAAGCTCTGGGCGACCCGGAACTCAAGCAGAAGCTGCTCAAACTGGTGACCTCCTCGAAGGGCATCTTCTCCATCGACATGGTGTCGGTGGGAAACAACGAAATCATGGCGAGCACGCTCACGACACGCGTAGGTTCGATCGCCAATCCGCCACCTCCCGATTTCGCGCCGCTGGTTAAGGAAAAGGGCTGGGTGGAAAAGATGAAAGTGCTGTTCAGCGCGGAACCGCAAAACTACATGGTGCAGGAGCCGCTCGGTACCGGCGACGTCACGATTTTTTACGTGCGGGTGATTATCCACCCGGCCTTCCTGCGGGAGCCGCTCACCGAGACGTTTCTGCGTCACGCCAAGGTGGCCGGACTTTCGATCGCGCTGGCGGTTTTCCTGACATTTCTATTCTCGATGGTTGCGTTCCGCAAACTGGGCCGCATCGGACAGATGCTCGACCTGGCGACGCGCGGCGAATACGAGGCCCCGCCCCCGTCGGATTCCAAAACGGCGACGGACGAGCTTTCGGTGATGGCCTCGAAGGTGACTTTGCTGGGCCAGCGATTGCGCGGCGCACAGTTTGAAGTCTCCGATCTGCGCGGGAATATCGATCACTTGCTGCAGGATCTGGAGGACGGAGTCTTTGTCTTCAACCGTGAATTCCGGCTGGTCTTTGCCTCCGGCTCGGTGGAGAAATTCCTGGGCCGCGACCGCTCCGAACTTCCCGGCCAACTGCTCGCCGACGTATTTCCGCCTTCCACCATGCTGGGACTGCTGATCGCGCAGGCGTCGCAAACGGGGCGGCCGCTGCACAACCGGCGCGTGCCGGTGACGGCGGCGGGCGATGGCGCGTCCGGGGCCACGGTGGTGCTGCTTTCGGTGGACAACCTGGAAAGCGTTGCAGGTGGCCCCAGCGGAGGCAGCGGAATTCTGGTGCGGTTGCGCGACCCCGAAGCGCAGCGCAAGATCAATCGTGAGCTCCAGACGGCCGACCGCCTCTCGGCCATTAGCCGGATTTCGAGCGGCGTAGCCCACGAAGTCAAGAATCCGCTCAACGCCATCCTCTTGCACGTGGAAGTGGCCCGCGGCAAGCTCTCGCACGGGGATACGGATGTGGCGCCGCAGATGGAAATCATCGCGCGTGAGATCCTGCGCCTGGATCGTGTGGTGCGCACGTTCCTGGATTTCACGCGGCCGGTAGAACTCAAGCTGGCCACGGTTTCGATGCGGGAACTGGTGGAGGAGATTGTGGAACTCGCGCGCCCTCAGGCGGCTGCCGCCGGCATTGGGGTCACCGTGCGGGAGGAAGCGGAAGGCGTGGATGTACGGGTGGACCGCGACCTGTTCAAGCAGGCCGTGCTCAACATCGTAGTAAACGGGATGCAAGCCATGCCAAATGGCGGCGAGCTGCGCTTCGAGGCCACCTCGGGAGAGAGCGGCACCGAGCTGCGCATCTCCGACACGGGCACCGGAATTCCCGAGGCTCTGCGCGAGAAGATTTTCCGGTTGTACTTCAGCACGAAAAAGGAGGGATCGGGTATCGGCCTGGCGATGACATTCCGAATCGTGCAATTGCACGATGGTACAATCGATTTCACCAGCGAGCCGGGGAAGGGAACCACCTTCCTGATCCGCCTGCCCATCGCAGTGTGAGAATGAAAGTGATGCGCGGTCCGGTCGTCCTCATTATCGCCGCTCTTGCGTTGGTTTCCTGCGCGAAACACGCTCCTAAAGCCGCCGTGCCCGTGACGCCCGTGGCGCCCAAGCCGGCGGCGCCTCCGCCCCCGCCGGCGCCTCCGCTTTCGACTCCGCAAACGCGCGTGGAATTGCCGGAACCCCAGCCCGTAGTTCCGGCGGCTCTGGAGAGGGAAAGCACCGCGCAGGATACTCCACCGGTGGTGAAGCCTCCGGTTGCGCCGCGCAGACCGCGGCCGGAGCCGGCCGCCCCTCCCGCGACCCCGCCGCCTACGGCGACGCCGGCGGAAGCACCGCGAGTCGCGATCCAGGAAGTGATTTCGCCCGCGGAGATCAAACGTCTGCAGGAGCAGGTACAGGGGCGCCGCCGCGAAGTCAATCAGATTCTGGAACAACTGAGCAAGCGGAGATCGACCAAAGGCCAGCAGGTCATCATGAACGATATCCGGAATTTCATGACGCTTTCCGACGAGGCCGAGAAACGCAACGACATTCGCCAGGCGGACGCTTTCGCGGAGCGCGCCCAGATCTTGGCGCGGGATTTACAGAATGGCAAATAACGAATTCGAACTGCGCCGCCGCTCGGTTTCTGGCGGGCTGCGCGAACGCAAACTGGATGTGCTGCTGGTTTCCCACAGCCCCAACCTTCGCTACCTTTCCGGCTTCACAGGCAGCAACGGTGCGCTGCTGGTGTTGCCGGGAAAGAGCATTCTCTTCACGGATCCGCGCTATCAGATTCAGGCCGCGCAGGAATCCTCGTGCCAGATTCGCATCGTCAAGGGTCCACTGGTGACGGGTTTGCTCGCGGCGATCCAGAAGCTCGGGGTTAAGCGCATCGGCTACGAACCGGCGCGTATGACGTGCGATTTCTATGAAGCGCTGAAATCGGGCCTTACGCTGCGCGCCTCGCTGGAGCCGGTGCGGGAGTGGATCGAAGAGCTGCGGATGGTGAAGTCGGAGGCGGAACTGGCGCTCATCCGGCGCAGTGTGGAAACCAATTCGCGCGCTTTCGAACAGACCATCGCGCGCATCAAGCCCGGCATCAAGGAGCAGGACCTGGCTGCCGAGCTCGAATACCGCATGCGCCGTCTGGGAGCCGAAAAGCCCAGTTTCGAGAGCATCGTCGCCACGGGTGTTCGTTCCGCGCTGCCGCACGCGCAGCCTACCGCGATGCGGCTCGCAGACGGAGACCTGGTTGTGATCGACATGGGCGCATTTCAGGATGGCTACGCCAGCGACATGACGCGCATGCTGTCGGTGGGGCCGCCGAGCAGCAAAGCCAAGCGCATGTATCGCGCCGTGCTCGAAGCGCAACTGGCGGCGATCGATGCGGTGCGCCCGGGCGCGGCCACGGCGCGCGTCGATGGCGCGGCGCGCAAGGTGCTGAAATCCTACGGACTCGATCGCGCCTTCATTCACTCCACCGGTCACGGACTGGGATTGGAGATCCACGAGCCGCCGCGCCTCGGCAAGCGCGACAAAATGCGCCTGCAAACCGGCATGGCGATCACGATCGAACCGGGAGCATACCTCGAAGGCTTCGGCGGCGTGCGCATCGAAGACACCGTGGTGGTCACGGACAATGGCTGCGAGATTCTGACGCCGACGTCAAAGGACCTTTACATCGTCTAGTAGTTTCCGGGCCTTTGCGGCCGTGGCGGGGCGCGGATTGCTCAGTTGGCGGCGCGCGAAAGCGCGGACGGCGCGAGTGTCCGGCAGCACGCGACTCAGCGCGCCGAAGGCCTGCAGAGCGTGGCCGATGGCAACGTCGCGGCACTCGGGTGTGGCATAGCTGGCGCGCTCCACACCGAGGATCTTACGCGCGATCCGCGGTGCGAGGTGCGGCTTGGCGGCGCCGATCGCCGCGCCGCCGCGGATGGCATGAGCGGCGGTAATCATATTCGGGCCGGCGATCGGCGAGAGGTAAGATCGCAATATTAAATCGAGCCTCCCCTCGGAATCCACCGGCGCAAGGTTGGCCAGGGTCAGCATCGAGTTCCATTTCAGGATCTGGTTTGAGTGACCTAACATGGCGGCAAAGAAATCGAAGTGCGGGTAGAGGAGCTGTGGAGACCGGCAGCTCAAATCCTGGAGCGCTTTGCTCGCCCCGAACCTGACTCGCGCCTTTTTTGCGCCGATGCCCGCGATCATTTCTACGATCAACTCCGGTTGCGACAGGGCAGGAGTAGACATGATTTCCCATGTGTACACCCTGGTAGCGCCGAACGCAAGCGTTACGCAGTATACGACGCGGGTGTTCGGCGGCATACGTTAAATAGACTTGACACCAGGAGCCCGGAAGAGCATATTTGGGTTGCGGGGCCTGTTTCTCGGAAATAGGTTTCCCAGATCCTCCAGACCGGAGGAGCCACTGACAAGGAGGAAGTATAGAACCAAGTCATCAGATAGGCGGCTTCCGGCTTGCTCATGGGACCGTTCGCGAATCCTGACGCGCCTTGCGAGTTTTTTGTTCGGCGCCGCGGTCATTGAACCGCTAGTCCTTAGATTCGGCGGCATGTTTGTCCGGGGAGCCGGTGGCCGCCTTTTTTCTTTGTCCGCTGCCCCCGCGTTACACTAGAGCTTGTTCCAATAGCTTCCGAGTTTTTCGCTTTCCCAAACCGTGAACGCAGTTGAATTCCAGGGTGTTTCGAAGAGCTACGCGATCTATGACGCTCCGGGCGACCGCCTCAAGGAGTTGCTGACCCTCAATCGTCTGAAGCGCCACAAGGATTTTTGGGCGCTCCACGACCTCAGCTTTGAGGTCAAGCGCGGCGAAACCTTCTGTATTGTTGGCGAAAACGGCTCCGGCAAGAGCACCTTACTGCAGATGGTCGCCGGGATTCTGCACCCGACGTCCGGTACCGTCGAGATCAAGGGACGCGTGTCCGCGCTGCTCGAACTGGGCGCCGGCTTCAACCCGGAATTCAGCGGACGCGACAACGTCTATCTGAACGGCTCGATTCTCGGGCTGACCACCCGGCAAATCGACCAGCGGTACAAGGACATCACCGCCTTTGCCGAGATCGGCGACTTCATCGATCAGCCCGTCAAGACTTACTCCAGCGGTATGGTGGTGCGCCTGGCCTTCGCGGTCGCGATCAATGTGGATCCGGAAATCCTGCTGGTGGACGAAGCGCTGGCGGTCGGCGATATTTATTTTCGGCAGCGCTGCATGCGCAAGGTTCACGAGTTGCGGCAGCGCGGAATTACGATTCTCTTCGTCTCCCACGCGGTGAGCGACGTCAAAGCCATCGGCGATCGGGTGCTGTGGCTGGATCACGGCAGAATGCTCGACATCGGCGAGCCCGACCGTGTGGTTTCGAAATATCTGGCCGCGATGACCGAGAAGGATTCCACCTACCTGCTGCGCAAATCCGAGGCCGGTCCGCAGGCGCGCGTGGGTGGGCCGGTGCAGGCTCCCGAGATCGTCGAGACCATTCCGAATATCGACCATCGCTTCGGCGACGGGCGCGCGGAGATCATCGGCATCGCGGTGCTGGATGAACAAGGCCGGCAAATTCATATTCTCGAACCTTCGTCGCGCATCCTGGTGCGCATCAGCGTCCGCGCCAAGGGCGATGTACCGATGCCGATCGTGGGGTTCATGCTGCGCAATCAGCTGGGGATGGATTTTTCGGGTACCAACACCGCCCGCGAAGGCTATGAACTCGCGCCGTTGCAACCCGGCGACGTGACCACGGTGGATTTCTACGTGGATCTTCCCGAACTCTACCCCGCCTCCTTCTCGTTCTCCCCCGCCATCGCCGACGGCACCCTGATGGGGTACCAGATGTGCGATTGGATCGACAATGCGATCGCGCTGCAAATGGGCCGGTCGGAGGCTCAGGTCTACGGGTATATGCACCTCTCCTGCCGCGTCGAGGTCAATTCGCGCGTGCGCACGGAACGTCAACTGGAGAATCACCTTGGCTGAGTTCACAGGCGAACGGCTCATCCCCGGCGAGGTCGATGTCGACCTGCTCAATGAGCACATGGCGCGCTACAATTTCGCGGCGCGGCTGACGCGCGGCAAGCGCGTGCTTGATGCCGGCTGCGGGGCGGGCTATGGCTCCGCCGAACTGGCGCATGCGGCGGAACGCGTCACCGGCATCGATATCGCGCTGGAAGCCGTCGAGTTCGCGCGCGCCCACTACGAGCGGCCGAACCTCACGTTCGAGCAGGCGTCCTGCACCGAACTCCCCTTCGCTGACCGCTGCTTCGACCTGGTGGTCGCGTTCGAAGTGATCGAGCACCTGGAGGAATGGAAGGGCTTTCTGCGCGAGGTGCGACGCGTACTGGCGCCGGCCGGGCAGTTGATCGTGTCCACCCCCAACAAGCTGTACTACACCGAGTCGCGCGGAGCGCAGGGCGCAAATCCATTCCACGTTCACGAATTCGATTTCGACGAGTTTACGCGCGAGTTGAAGGAAGTCTTTCCGCACGTCTCGATGTTCCTCGAAAACCACGTTGAGGGCGTGACCTTTCAGCCGCACGAGCACGGGTACACCGTGGAGGCCCGCGTGGATGCCGCGGAGCCGGTGCCGGACGAAAGCCACTTTTTTGTCGCTGTCTGCGCGCACCGTCCGCAGATCGGCAACCCGACTTTCATTTATGTGCCGCGCACCGCGAACGTGCTGCGCGAGCGCGAGCGCCACATCGCCAAGCTGGAAGGCGAACTCGCTACCAAGGATCAGTGGCTCGATAAGGCACAGCAGGACCTGACTGAGTTTGACCGCGAGCATCAGAAGCTGCTTGCCATGTTCCGCGAGCAAAAAGAAGAGTTGGAGCGGAGCAATCGCTGGGCCGACGAACTGAATGCGGAGTTGGCGGCGCGCGGCGCGCGCATCACGGAATTGCAGGAGGAGTTGGCGCGCGACCAGGAGAACGCCCGCACGGTCGCGGCCAACTACAACGCCAAGATCGCAGCGCTCGAACAGGAGGGCCGCGAAAAGGCGCAATGGGCCATCGACACCGAGACGCGGCTGACCGCCGAGATTCAGAAGATCGCGGAAGTGCTCTCCAAACGGGTGACGGCCCACGAAAAGACCGAGGCGGAATTACTCGAGCGCACTGCCTGGGCGAAGCGCCTGGACCGGGAGAAAAGTCAGTTGGAGGAGCAGCTCACCATGGTGCGCGCCTCCCGTTGGATCAAGTTGGGGCGAAAGGTAGGGTTGGGCCCCGCGCTCTGACATGGCACTGCTGAAACGCCTGCTCCGCGCCCTGCCGCTGCTGCTGCTATCGCCCTTCCTGATGACGGCGAGTTTTGCGGCGCTGCTCTTCACCGACCTTTTCACCAGGCGGGGAAAAGCAACCGGAGGCCCGGTGCAAAGGTCCGCCGGCGACGCCGCGACTGTCGTGATCCCCAACTGGAACGGACGCGACCTGCTGGAGAAGTACATTCCCTCGATTGTCACCGCTCTCGCCGGGAACGCGGCCAACGAGATTCTGGTGGTCGATAACGGGTCTACCGATGGCAGCGCCGAATTCCTGCGCACCACATTTCCGCAGGTGACGGTGCTGGCGCTGCCCGAGAATCTGGGCTTCGGCGGCGGCAGCAACGCGGGATTCCGCGCCGCGAAGAACGATGTCGTCGTGCTGCTGAACAGCGACATGCGGGTCGCGGAGGATTTCCTGGCGCCGCTGCTGAAGGGTTTCGAAGATCCGGAGGTCTTCGCAGTCTCCTGCCAGATCTTCTTCAGCGACCCCGGCAAACTGCGCGAAGAGACCGGCCTCACGCAGGGCTGGTGGCAGGACGGCACGCTGCGCGTCCGCCACCGCATCGACGATCAGGTGGACGACCTCTTCCCCTGCTTCTATGGAGGTGGCGGCTCCTGCGCGTTCGATCGCCACAAATTCCTGGAACTCGGCGGCTTCGACGAATTGCTGGCGCCCTTCTATCTGGAAGATACAGACCTCGGCTACCTGGCCTGGAAGCGCGGATGGAAGGTGCTGTATCAGCCGCGCAGCGTCGTGTTCCACGAGCATCGCGGCACCATCGGCAAGAAGTTCTCCGCGGAGTTTATTCAATCCGTGCTCCGCAAGAATTACCTGCTCTTTTGCTGGAAGAACGTTCACGAGTGGCCGCGCCTGACCAATCACTTCTTCTTCGCGTGGGCCGGCGCCGTGCTCGCCGTCTTCTTCGGCGAACTGCCGCTGCGGCCGAACCTGGCCGCAATCTGGTGGGCCTTCAAACAGCTTCCGCAGGCAGTCCGCTCGCGGCGTCGCGCGATGGAGCTTGCCGCCATCACCGACACCGAAGCATTCAAGCGCCCTTTGGGCGGCTATTTCCGCGATCGATTTGCGGCGATGGAGCCGCGGCCCGAGCGGCTCCGCGTGCTCTTCGTCTCGCCATACCCGATCTGTCCGCCGGTGCACGGCGGCGCCGTCTTCATGAACCAGACGCTTCGCGAGATGGTGAAGCTGGCCGAGGTCCACGTGGTGGAACTGCTCGATTGGCCCACGCAGGAGGCCGACAACGAGGAACTGCGTACCTTCTGTGCCTCCGCCGAATGGCTGGTGCGGCCGCCGGGAACGCCCAAAGGGATGGGGTCGTTGGAGCCTTTCGCGGTGCGCGAGTTTGCCAATGGCGATCTCGAGTGGATGATCCACCGCCAGTTGTACCGCTGCAAGATCGACGTACTGCAATTGGAGTACACGCCGATGGCGCAGTACCGCGGCGACTTCCACCGCATCGTCACCGCGCTTTTCGAGCACGACGTGTATTTCCAATCCATCGGCCGCGGTCTCGGGCACATGGTCGGGATTCTGGATGAGGCCAAGGCGCGCATAGAATACCTGCGCGCGCTGCGCTACGAACTCGGCGTGCTACCGGCCTTCGACCAGGTGCAGGTCTGCACGCCGGCAAACCGCGATTATCTTCTCGGATTTCGGCCCGAACTGGCGCCGCGAATGCGGGCCGGGCTGCGCGCCGGCATCGATACCGGCCGCTATGAGTTCCGACCGCGCGGGCGCGAGCCGCTGACCATGCTGTTCCTGGGAAGCTTCCGCCACGATCCCAATCGCGTGGCGGTGGATTGGTTCATTCGCCATGTGCTGCCGCTGGTGATCGCGCGGGAGCCGGCCGCTCAATTCGCGATCGCCGGTTCCGACCCACCGCCCGAGCACACCTATGCCGATCACGCGGCGCATCTGCAGATGCTCGGCTACGTGGAAGATATTCGCGAGCCGCTGGCGCGCTATGCCGTCTTCGTCTGTCCGATTCTTAGCGGCTCCGGAGTGCGCGTCAAATTGCTGGAGGCATTTGCCGCCGGGATTCCGGTGGTATCGACCAAGGTAGGCGCCGAAGGGCTGGCGGTCACCGACGGCGAGTTCTGCGCCCTATCGGACGACCCCGCCGGGTTCGCCGAGCGCGTGGTGGCTTTATTGTGGGACCCCGAGCGCGCCGCCGAAATGGCGATGCGCGCGCGGAAAGAAGTGGAGACCAATTGGGATATGGGCGCGATCACGCGCAAACTCGTGGAAAGCTACGGGGAACTCGTGAAGGAGAAGCGACCGTGAACCGCTATTTCCTTTTCAGATCGCTCTGGAAGCGGTGTACGATTTCCCTGGCAGTGTGGTCCATTTCGCGGGGACTGGCATCCCTGGAAGGTTCGAAGGCCGACCAGATCACGCGTCGCGATTTTGCGTCCACCAGGAACACCGTGCCCCTGGCGCGGCCGAACCCGGAAAAGGAAGCGGGATTGCTCAGCTTGTTGACGGTGTCGCCCATCAAAGGCGAGACCTCCTCCTCATCGTTCTTTGGTTTGGGCTTGGCGGCCGGCTTGTCCTTCTCGGGTGTAGGGGAGATCTCTTCGAGTCTCGCCTCGAAGCCTTCGCCGATCTGGTCGGTGAACACGGCGTCGGCCTGCTTGGGATCGGTCACGATCTGGAAGAGGTGCTCGTCGGTGATGCGATGGGCCAGGTACTGGTCCAGGCCCCTCGACATTCTGAGCAGGTACACTGTGTGCACGTTGGCAAAATCGGTGGCGCAGACAAACAATGCCGAGCACGAGAATAGAAAGGCGAGCCGCTTCATACAACCGAGCTTCATACAACTCATGATAACCAGACGCGCGGCGCCCGGAGAAAGTCGAAGGTCGATGTGGGATACACGCCTGGCCTTCGCCGTCTGGGGGCTGCATGTATAAGTCCCTTAGGATCACGGTGATCATTCCCTGCCTCAACGAAGAGCAGGGGATCGAGAAAGTTCTCCGCGCGATGCCGGAATTCGTCGATGAAGTGATCGTGGTGGACAATAACTCCACCGATCGCACCAGCGAAGTGGCGGCTTCCCTCGGGGCCAAGGTGGTGCGGGAAGAGGTGCGCGGCTATGGGCGCGCCTACAAGCGCGGCTTCGCCGACGCCACCGGCGACCTGATCATCACGCTGGATGGCGACCAGAGTTATCCGGTGGACGCGCTGTCTTACCTGATCGAAGCTTTTCTTCACCACGAGGTCGATTTCCTGAATGCCTCGCGCTTCCCGGTGCGCGACCGGAACGCCATGAGCCTGAAGCATAAGTTCGGAAACCTGATCCTCTCGATGGTGATGTCGGTGCTGTTCTTCCGCTGGGTGCGCGATTCGCAGTCCGGCATGTGGGTCTTCCGCCGCGAGATCCTCAAGGAGATGAAAATCGAGAGCGATGGCATGGCATTCAGTGAAGAGATCAAGATCGAAGCCCTGATCAGTCCGCGTATCCGCTTCGGAGAAATCTCGATCATGTACACATCACGCCTGGGCGAAATCAAGCTGAACCCTTGGCGCGATGGTTTCCAGAACCTGGCCTTCCTTTTGAAGAAGCGCTTCTTGCGATGAACATCAGCGCCATCGTGCCGGTGTGGAACGGCCGCGACCTGCTGGCCGGCCTGCTGGCGTCGCTGGACGCACAGACCCTGCCTGTCGGCGAACTCCTGGTGGTCGATAACGGTTCCACCGATGGCGCGCCCGAACTGGCCCGGGCGCACGGAGCGCGCGTGATTCCCATGGGGAGGAATTGCGGCTTCGCTCCGGCGGTCAACCGGGGCATCGGGGAAGCCACGCACCCGTTGGTGGCGATCTTGAACAGCGATGTCGTGCTCGCGCCGGATTATGTGGCGAGACTCGCGGCCGCCCAGGCGCCCTTCGCCACCGGGAAGCTGCTCAGTCCCGCCGGCACGCTCGATGGCAGCTTCGACCTGACCACACGTGCCGCCACCACGTGGCGTGCCGGAGCCGGCCAGCCTGATGCGCCGGCTTTCGATGAGGCGCGCGAAATCACCTCGGCGCCGTGGACTGCCGTCCTCTACCGCGCAGAGGTATTTCGCCAGGTAGGACGGCTCGAAGAGTCCTTCGAATCGTACTTGGAAGATGTGGATTTCGGGCTGCGCTGCCTGGCGCACGGCGTTCGCGGACGCTACGTCCCCGAGGCTCGCGCAAGCCATCTAGGCAGCGCCAGCCTGGGAAAATGGCACGCGGAAACTGTACGTCGTCTTGCACGCAACCAGGTTCTTCTGGCTGCCCGCCACCTTCCGGCGAGACATGTGTGGCGCGCCGCGATCGGCCAACTCCTTTGGGGCGGTGTCGCGCTGCGCCATGGCCGCGGTCTGGCCTGGGTCCACGGTAAGTTTCAGGGCCTTCGCGATTTCTCCGCGGCGCGCAGGCAATTCCAGCAAAAAGATCTGGAACTGTTGGAGCAAGTCCTGCTCTCTAATGAACGCTTCCTGCGTAAAAACTGCGCAGACCCATACTGGCAGTTGTACTTTTCGCTTACCGGAGTGGGGCAAAGTGACACATGAGTGATATCGGCATCATAATCGTCACTTATAACTCCGAAGGTGAGGTGGGGGAATGCCTGGATGCCGCATTGTCCACCGGCGCGGAGATTGTGGTGGTCGATAACGCGTCCACGGACCGGACTATTGCCGCGATTGCCCGCCGCGGCGTACGGATCATCGCAAATCCTGAGAATCGGGGCTTCGCCGCTGCAGTGAATCAAGGTTTCGCAGTATTGAATTGCCCATATGTGCTTCTGCTAAATCCCGACGCGGTGATTCAAGGCGGCCTGGAGGTTCTCCGCGAGGGTTGCGATATCCCGGGGTCCGCAGGCGCGGGAGGGCGCTTGGTGGATTCGAGCGGCAGAAATCAGGTTGGATTCATGGTCCGATCCCTGCCCACCGCGGCCGCGCTAACTTTGGAAGTACTCTTGCTTAACAGGTTGTGGCGAAACAATCCTGTAAACCGGCGATACCGATGCTTGGATTGGGATGCTTGTGCCCGGAATGTTGTGGAACAACCCGCCGGGGCGTTCCTGATGGTGCGGCGCCAGGTTTGGCGGGAGCTTGGCGGCTTAGATGAGGCTTTCTTTCCGGTGTGGTTCGAAGATGTGGACTTCTGCCGGCGGATTCGGGATCGAGGGTTTAGCTTGTACTACATGCCGGAAGCTGTCGCCAATCATACAGGCGGCCACTCGATACCCAGTCTTACAGTAGAGATGCGGCGTGTTTATTGGTATCGTAGTCTTCTACGGTATTCATCAAAGCACTTCCATCCGTTAGCATTCCGGGTGGTGTGTCTGGCTGTATTGGTGGGGTCCTTTGTCCGTGGTTTCGCGGAAGCGGCCGTGCATCGGAGCCTGACACCTATTGCCGCGTATGGCAAAGTCGCCCGCTTCGCAGGCCGGTGTCTGCTGTTTGGATTTTAGAGATACGTTCTACATTATCGGACTCTCAGGTTCTTGTTCATGACGCACAACGACGTCGTATCCGTCACGATTGTGACTTATAATAGCGGCCGGTTTATCAAGCGCTGCCTCGAATCTGTACTTGCGCAGAGATACCAGCCCAAAGAAATCATCATCGTTGACAACGCCTCCAACGACGGCACCATCGACATCCTGGAACAGTTCGAAGACCGCTGCCAGGTCTATTACAACAACGAAAATATTGGTTTCGCCGCGGCTCAGAATCAGGCCATACGCATGTCCAGCGGAGATTGGGTACTCACCCTGAATCCGGACGTGCTCCTGCTGCCGAATTTTATTCAGGCACTGGTCGATGCCGGACAAATGGATCCCAAGATCGGGACCGTCTGCGGCAAACTGCTCACCATGACGAGCCATTTCGAGATCCCCGAAAAGCCCGTCGTGGATTCCACCGGAATCTATTTCAACCCCATGCTGCGCCATCTGGATCGGGGCAGCCAGGAAGTGGACAACGGCCACTACCTGCAATACGAATACGTATTCGGCGCCACCGCGGCCGCCGCCCTCTACCGGCGCGGCATGATCGACGATATAGCGCTCGACGGCGAGTTCTTCGACACGGATTTTTTCGTTTACCGCGAAGATGCCGATGTCGCGTGGCGCGCCCAGTTGATGGGCTGGAAGTGCCTCTACGCGCCCTACGCTCGCGGTTATCATGTGCGCAAAGTACTGCCGGGCAACCGCCGCGCGCTGCCGCCCGAAATCAACATGCACTCGGTGAAGAACCGCTTCCTGATGCGCATCAAGAACATCTCACCCGATCTCTACTGGCGCAACTGGTTCTCCATTACTGCCCGCGACCTGATGGTGGTGATGTGCTGCCTGCTTTGGGAACACAGCTCACTGCGCGCGTTCTGGTACCTTGGCCGGAACCTGCCCGGTGTGCTCGCCAAGCGGCGGAGAATTCAAGCCACCCGCCGCGTGGACGATCAATACATGGCGAGCTGGTTCCAGTACGCGCCGGTCAGCAAACAGGCGCCCAAGAAGTTGGTTCGCATGCTCTCGCGATCGGAAACCGCCAAGACGTAGGCGGGCGCACCCGTCCGGAGCGCGCATGAGAATTGCACTGCTCGGCACGCGCGGCATTCCCGCCAACTATGGCGGCTTTGAAACCTTCGCGGAAGAGCTTTCCATCCGGCTCGTAGAACGCGGGCACGAAGTCACGGTTTACTGCCGCCAGCCCCACACCGAACCGGTGTGGCGCGGTGTACGGCTGCAGTACCTGCCGACCATCCGGCACAAGTATTTCGACACCATCGCACACACCGCACTCTCTACACTCCACCTCTTATTCCACCGCACCGATACCGCGCTCTTCTGCAACGGCGCCAACGCCATCTTCACGCTGTGGCCGCGCCTGGTCCGCATTCCGGTAGCGCTCAACGTGGATGGCATCGAGCGCAAGCGGAAGAAGTGGAACCGGCTGGCGCGCGCCTGGTATCAGACGTCGGAGTGGTTGAGCAAATACTGTCCTACGGTGGTGGTCACCGACGCACTGACGATTCAGGACTACTATCGAGAGCGCTACAACAAGGAAAGCATCTTCATTCCCTACGGGGCCGAAATCGGCAAGGTCGAGACCACGGACACGCTCGCCCGGCTTGGCCTGGAGCCGCGCTGCTACTTTCTCTACGTCAGCCGCCTCGAGCCCGAGAATCATCCTCTCGAAGTCCGCGAGGCCTTCGAGAAGGTAGTCACCCGGATGAAGCTTGCGCTGGTGGGCGACGCGCCGTACGCCCACGAATACATCCGGCGCGTGCGCGACACCTCCGACCCGCGCATCGTCATGCCGGGCGCGATTTATGGCACGGGCTATCGCGAACTGGGTTCGCACTGCTTCGCCTACATTCACGCCACCGAAGTCGGCGGCACGCACCCCGCGCTGATCGAGGCGATGGGCCGCGGCGCGCTCGTGCTCTACCGCAACACTCCGGAGAATGCCGAAGTCGCGGGAGACACGGGGATTCCATTCGAGCCGGACGAGCTGGTGTCCAAGCTGCGTGCGGTGCTTGCCATGTCCGAAGCCGAGCGGGATCGGCTGCGCGCAGCCGCTTCGACTCGCGCCCGGGCGCGCTATTCGTGGGAAGCAGTGACGGACGAATATGAGGCGCTGCTGAATCGCATCGCGGGCGGCAAGAAAGTCTGAGAAAAGAGTTTCTTCTTGGCGTTACTTTGCGGCTTAGCGGCTTTGCGAGAAAAAGCGACTTCGTGTCACTAGCGACGGCTCGCCTCCGGCAGGGCAAAAGGCGTTCTCGCAAAGCCGCAAAGCCGCAAAGTAACGCCAAGAAAACCAAAGAAAACCAAAGAAGACCAAAGAAGACCAAAGAAGACCGAAGGCCTTGCTTATTCCCTGCCCGCGTAGAGTTCGTCGATCTGCTCCCGGAAATTTTCCATCGCGCGGGTCCGGCGAACTTTCATAGTGGCGGTCAGTTCGCCGTTTTCGATGCTGAAATCGCGGCCCAGGATGCGGTGCTTGCGCACTTGTTCGAATGGCGCGAGCTGTTTATTGACGCGCACCACGGCCTTCTGGATTTCGGCGAGCACGGGCGGAGCCTGCATGATCTCCTGGGCCGGATGACCTTTCCACTCCTCCATTCCCTTAAGGCTTTCGGCGGCGGCGGTGTTGATGGTAAACAGCGCGGTCAGGAACGGCAGCCGGTCGCCGATCAGCAGCACCTGGCTGATCAACGGCTCCGTCTTAAAGAGGCTCTCCACCCGCGAGGGGTAAATCTTCTTGCCCGTGGATGAGACGATCAATTCCTTTTTGCGGCCCGTGATGAAGACGTAGCCTTCCTCATCCTGGTGGCCCAGATCGCCGGTGTGCAGCCAGCCGTCGCGCAGCACCTCGGCAGTGGTCGCCGGGTCGTTGAGGTAGCCGGCGAAGAGGCTGGGGCCCTTGATCAGGATTTCGTTGTCCTCGCTGAAGCGGAACTCGACGCCGGCCAGCGGCTTTCCGATACTGCCGGGCTTGGGCCGGTCCAGTGGATTGAGCGAAGTCACGCCACCTTCGGTGAGGCCGTAGCCTTCCACCAGCGGCATCCCGATGGCCTCGTAGAATTCCGCCAGGTCTTTGCTCAACGGGGCCGCGCCGGAAGCGGCGACGCGAATGCGTCCTCCGAACCGGCCGCGGACTTTGCGGAAGAAAATACGGTCGGCCACGGAGAGGGGGGCCCGCAGGCGCCAGGGCACCGGTCGGCCTGCGCGCCGGTAACGCGCGGCGGCCAGTGCCATGCCGAGCGCACCGTAGAAGGCCTTGCGAACTGCCGCGGGCTTCTTGCGCAGCTCCGTACAGATTGTGGAGTAAATGCGTTCCCACATGCGCGGCGGCGCCAGCAGAATCGTGGGACGCACTTTGCGGATATCGTTGGGCAGTTTGAGCAGGCTCTCGAAAAAGGTCACCGGCATGCCGCACCGCAAGGGCAGAAACTCGATGACTACGCGCTGCGCGATGTGCGCGGAGGGCAGAAAGGCCACGGTCGCATCGTCTGGCCCCATGGGCAGTACGGCGGGCCCCATGTCGATATTAGAAACCACCGACTGATGGGTCACGAGCGCCATCTTGGGTTCACCGGTCGCACCGCTGGTGAGGTAGAGAATCGCCATATCGGAGGGCGAGACTTCCGCGCAGATGCGCGCCAGCAATCCGGAATCGGCGGCCAGTGACTCGCGGCCGCGGGCGCGAAGCTGATCGAGCGTGAGCGCTCCCTCGGCTTCGCCGGTAAACAGAATCCAATGGACCGTTTCCGAAGCAACTGCCGCGCCGCGCAGAGTCTTCAACGTCTTCGGATCTTCCACGAAGACCGCGCGCGCCCGGGTGGCCTGAATCGTGCGTACCAGGTCCGCCGCGGGATAGCTTGGATACATGGCGGCAGCGATCGAACCGTTGGTGATGATGCCGAGATCCGCCAGATAGAATTCCAGCCGGGTCTCCGAATTGAGCGCCACCACGTCGGCTCTGCCGATGCCAAGCGTGCGCAATCCGGCGGCGATTTCTTCGGCCGCGCGTTTATATTCGTTCCACGAATAGACCGTGTAGGCGCCGTTGGGCAGCGGTTGGCGTAGCGCCGGAGCGTCGCCATAGACGCGCGCGGTTTCTTCGAGGACCTGATACAGAGTGCGGGGAGTCACTCTCTGCAATTTATCACGGACACACCGCTCCGATTGGCAAATGCCGCTTCCTCACACGCTGACTACCGGGCAGGGCGACTGGCGGATAATCGAGTACGCATTGGTGCGCAGACGGCCGAAATCGCCGGCGGCACTGCCGCGGCCGATGACCAAGGTACCGGCGCCGACGCGCGCGGCGGCGGAACAGATCACGCGTGCGGGCTCGCCGGCTTCGAGCAGGAGGTCGGCCTCGACGCCGGCTTCGCGCTGCAGGCGGAGCAGCTCCTCTTCGGCGATTTCCAGGATGTTGGCCCGCCAGCTGATGTCCGGCTCGCTGATGGATTCCGAATGCGCGGCGATGGCGTGAATCAAGGTGAGATGGGCGCCGAATTCCTTTTGCAGCCACGAAGCCCAGCCCAGCGTGCGCGCGCTCTGGGGGCCCAGGTCGACTGCGCACAGAATTTTGCGGAAAGGATGTGCGAACGCCGGAATTTCTTCGACGTGGACGCCGGTCCAAACCGGGCAGTCGGCGTCGTGCAGCACCTTGGCGGTGTTGGAGCCGAGGATAAAACGGCGGAAGGGGCCGTAGCCGTGAGTCGGCATCGCGATCAGCCCGGCGGATTCTTCACGCGCGCACTCGACGATTTTTGCGGAAGGGTCTCCGTGCAGGATGAGGCGTCGCACCTTGAGCCCGTCGAGACTCGGTTGTTCGAAGACCGCGAGTTCCCGCTCGGCCTGTTCGGCACGCGCACGGTATACCTCAACCAGCATGGAGCCTTCGATTTGCAGGCCGAATTCCGCGTGCAGCGGCGGCAGTACGTGCGCCAGAATGAGCTCGGAATCGAAGCGCAACGCCAACTCGCGGGCGTAGCGCACGGCGGCGGCGCAGCGCTCGGAGAAATCGACGGGCACCAGAATCTTCTTCAACGAATACATGAGTCGCCTCTATAAACAGGATAAGACGATCCGTTTTCGAAGAGGGGGGGACCCGGGGGACTATTTCCCACGCTTGAGTTTAAGCAGGGCTTCGGCCATTTGATTTACGGCATGCTCTTCATCGCGGCGATTGGCCTCGTTGCGCGAGAACTCGGAAAGCACTGGGGCCAATTCCAGGTGAATGAGTTCGTGGACCACGGTGAACTCCATGTCGTCGAACATCGCGGCAGGAGGAAGTTCGTAGTCCGCCGGATCGAGCACGCGGATGATGGCGGTCTTCTTATTCGTGTCCCAATGGATGTTGCCGAGTGTTCGGGGCTTGAGTTCGGTGGCGCGCGCGATGACGACTGAGATATCCCAGTCTTGCAAATTCAGACGCCGCTGCCAGTACCACAGCTTCTCAGTGACGAAACTGCCGGCGCACAACGAGCGTTCGGCGGGGCGGGGCTCAACGGCCGGAGATTGCGCAAAAGCACATGCGGAACCGAGCAGGAGGGGTAACCAGAAAAGGAGTCCCGAGGCTTTAGGGGAGAAACACCCTAACATGTGCCGATGATATCAAAGCTTGTCAAGAATGGGTACGTTAGCAGACGTATTATCCGTAATTAATGTCAGTACTCTTTTTTACAGTTTATGAGGCGGCAGTCTCCAGGTAAATCAAGGCTTGCCTGGTGAGCTCCGGCACCACCGGGTCGGGGTGCCGCAGGAGCAGCACTAGCATCCTGATCCAGTGCAGTTCGGCGGGCTCGATTCCAATCACTGGAATGGTTTGGGCCATGGTCGGCTGATCTCAATACTGCTCATCGTCCGCCACGGCTCAAGCTTGAGTGGCTATCGTTCTTCGCATCACGACCGATAAGAAACACGGAGCAGCCCACCGCGAGCCTCCCCGGGGCGGACTGCGATGAAGGAGTCGTTATGGATATTACCGCAATCAATCGCGGCGAGGTTGGCGTTCACGCACCTGCGCCGGTGGCGCCGGTGGACAAGACAGCGGAGAACCGGCAAGTCGTGCAGGCTGTGAAAGCGGTCAACGGCACGGAAATGTTCGGACCGGAAAACGAATTGCGATTTCAGAAAGACCCGGAGAGCAAACGCATGGTGGTGCGCGTGGTCAATCGCAAGACTCGCGAAGTGCTTTCGCAGGTTCCGGCCGAATATGTGCTGCGCCTGGCGGAAGACCTTCGCAGGCAGGGATGAATATCGCCGGGAACAGGTGCTGCCGGACATAAAGAAGCTTCGGTGGACGCCGATAAGCTTTTTGTGGGAGAAAACGATGTGGAATAACGGCCATGACGCATACCTCGAGAGCCGGGTGACTTCGGCGGACCCTGTGGAACTGGTGAACCTGCTGTATCAGGGGTGCACGGTGGCGGTGCGGGAAGCGCGGCACCACCTGGCGGAGGGCCGCATCGGGGAGCGGTCCCGAGAGATCAACAAGGCCTATGAGATTCTAGTGGAGCTGGATGTATCGCTGGATCACGAGCGGGGCGGAGAAATCAGCCAGCGCCTGACCCAACTCTATGCCTATATGAGACAGCGGCTGCTGGACGCCAACATGCAGCAGAGCGATCCGCCTCTCACCGAAGTGTTGGGATTGCTTGCGACGCTCTCGGAGGCGTGGGCCGGAGTCAGGTCTCCGGAACCGGCGCAGAAACAGACGCCGGGTGCCTGGTCGCAGCTGCCGGCGGATGAGCCGGTGGGGTGCGGGTCGCACGGTTGGAGTCTGTAGGCCTGGCCTGGAGGAGGCCGCGCGGCTATTTGCTGTCGCCGGCCGTGAGGCCGCTCGAGATCAGGGTTGCGAGGCCGAGACCGCCCTGTTGGGCAAGTACCGCGGCGAATTGTTGCTCGGCGAAATCGGTGGCGCACTCGGCGGAGGAATCTTCGCCGCCGCCAAGCCATCCGCCGCTGCCTTGCCTCGCGCTACGCAGGATTTGCCCCATCAGGAGTGCTTCGAACTGCTGCGCGGCATCGTGCACTTTATCGGGGTCGCGCGAACCGGAGGCGGGAGTTGCCGCATCGGGCAGTGCGGCACCGGGCAGGTAGCTCGAAACAGCGAGATCGCTCATCAGATCACCTCGATTTCGGCGTCCAGCGCGCCTGCGCTGCGTAGGTTCTGCAGAATGGCAATCACGTCGCGCGGGGTGGATCCGATCGCGGCCAGCGCGCGGACCAGGTCTTCGACGGTGGCGCCCTGCTTCAGGAGCACGCTGCGTGCCTTTTCTTCCTTGGCCGTCAAGGTGGTCTGGGGAACCACCTCGGTAGTGCCCTGACCCAGCGCATTCGGCTGTGTGACTTGCATCGTCGTCTGGATCTCTACGCTGAGGTTGCCGTGCAGGATCGCCACCGGTGCGACGCGCACATCCTTGCCGAGTACGATGGTGCCGGTGCGCTCATTAATCACCACGCGGGCCGGTCGATCGGCCTCGACGTTGAGACTTTCCAGCTCGGCGATGAATTCCGTGACACGCGCTGAATAATCGGAGGGAACCGTGACCGTGACCAAGCCGGAATTTTCGGCGCGAGCCACGGGCTTATCGCCGGTGAAGCGCTGGTTGAGCGCCGCCACGATGCGGGAGGCGGTGGTGAAGTCGGAATGGCGGATTTGAAGCCGGATGGCGGCCTTGGGGGCAAGAGAGGGTGCCACCCTTTCCACGGTGGCGCCCGCCGGCGCGCGGCCAACGGTCGGATGGTTCACGGTCTGGCTGCTGCCGCCCCGCCCGGCGGAAAAACCGCCGGTCATCACCGGACCCTGGGCGATGGCGTAGACCAGGCCGTCGGCGCCGCGCAGGGATGTCAGCACAAGGATTCCGCCCTGCAGATTACTGGCGTCGCCGATGGCGGCGGCGGTAATGTCGATGTGCATGCCGGGCTGCGCGAAGGCGGGAAGAGTCGCGGTCACCATCACGGCGGCGGTGTTGTTCACGCGGATCGCGGAGGGCGGTACCGAAACTCCCAGGCGCTCCAGCATGTTGGTCAGGCTCTGCGCCGAGAACAGTGCCTGACGCCGGTCTCCGGTGCCGGCGAGGCCGACCACCAGGCCGTAACCGATCAACTGATTGTCGCGGACGCCCTCGATGGCAACCAGATCTTTCAGGCGCGCGGCCCGGGCCGGAGCGGCGGGCAGCAACAGAAGAATCGCGACGGATAATTGGATCAATCTCATGGTCAGAATGGCAAGAGGCCGAGCAGGATGCGATAGAGAATGAACGGCCGCCGGATGGCATCGCCGACGACGCCCTTTCCATTGACCCTAACTTCGAGTTGTCCGAGGCGGTCCGAGCGTACGGTGTTGTCGCTGGCCACGTCGGCCGGACGTACAATGCCGCGCACCGTGATCACCTGACGCTCGGAATTGACCTCGACTTCCTTCGTGGCCTCAACCAGCATGGCGCCGTTGGGCAGGACCCCGGAGACGCGCGCGGTGAGAGTGGTCGAGATGACGACGTCGCGCGTGGTGGTGCCTTCGCCGGCGAGCTGGGTATCGCCGTTTACGCCCGCGAGGTTGGCCCACGGACCGGCGGCCTTGGTGATACCCGCCAGCGCGGACACGGAGTTCTTGGTGCTCGAGGTGCGGGCGGTCTTGGTGGTGCCTTTGGCAACCGCCGAGGCGTTCTCCACTACCAGGACCGTAATCACGTCGTCGACCTGGCTGGCCTTGAGGTCGCGCGCGGCGTCGGCGAGGCGGGAGCCGGGCGTCCAGATTCCGCCGGGTGCGGCCGGAGGCGCCTCGGCGGAACGCGCCCTGGCATCTCCCACGAAGCGATCGAGCGGCGAGGGCGCGGGAGCCTTCGGTTTCTTGGCCGCGGCGAAGGCCGTGACGGCGAGGAGCAGGATCGGGAGCAGACGTTTCATAGGTTTCCCCTGGTGACCAGAACCTTACCCGCCGCGATCACGCGGGCGCGGAACTGCTTCTTCGAATCCGGATTGAGGACCAGAATGCTGTCGCCGACAGCGCCGGAGGTCACGGCTACGGCATCCAGCACGAGGCGTGCTCCCCCGTTGACGATTTCCACTTGCACGCTATCGCCGGGCACGACCACGCGAGCCGGCTCCAGCCACTGGGTGCGGAGCGGTGTCCCGGCCGCGATCGAGCGGCGCGGAACCTTGCCGGCGGTCTCTTCGATGGTCGCGAGATAGCCGGTGGAGGGAAACTCTTCGCGCGATTCGACACGTAGCCCTGCGGCATCAATGGGACGTCCGGGCGGAAGGGCCCCGGTTGCGATTACGCGAGCCACCGGAACCACCACTTTGACGCGAGCCCAGAGGGAGAAGCGGTGTTGCCCCGCGTACTTGACCGAACCGCTCCACCAGGCGCCGCCCGGAGACTGGCGCAGACCGCTGAGCGGGAATTCGAGTTCGCCCTGCGGCGCAGCCTGACGGCTGTATTCGAGAATCTCGATGTGAGCCGCCGGTAGCTGGGCGCGCATCGCGGCAAGCAGGAGTGCGGGATCGGGAACCGCGACCGGACGGGTCACGCAGAGTTCCCGCTCGGGCGGCGGCGTCAGATTCCAGCGCAGCGCAAGACGGCGTAATTCCGGCAGCCGGAAGACGCGCTGCACGCCCGGCGCCGGGGCCAGGGCAAGCGGTGTTTCGGGCGGGATCGCCGACCATTCCGGAGCGGCTGCCGCGAGATCCCCGGCGAGCACCTGATCGGACGCGGCGCCCACCGCGAGGCAGGCGCCAAGCGCGAGAGTGGCTACCGTGATCATCGGGTGAGGTTGTTGACCTGCTGGTACATGTCATCGGCGGCCTTGACGACTTTGGAGTTGGCCTCATAGCCGCGCTGCGCCACGATCAGGTTGATGAACTCTTCCACCACCGAAACATTGGATTGCTCGGTATAGCCCTGCAGCACGGTGCCCAGGCCCTCCTGGCCGCCGGGAGTTCCGACAGTCGCATCGCCGGAAGCGTCGGTAGGCAGGTATAGGTTGCCGCCGATGCTGTTCAGGCCGGCGGGGTTCTGGAAGTTGGCGAGTTGAATCTGGCCCGCCTGCTGGGCCGCGGATTGATTGGCCAGCGTATAGCTGACCGTGCCGTCCTGGCCGATTGAAATCTGTTGGGCGGCCGCAGGAATGGTGATCTGCGGTTCCAGGGTATTGCCGTCCTGGGTGACGATATTGCCGTCACGGTCGCAATGGAAGGCTCCCGACCGGGTGTAGGCGAGCTCGCCGGAGGGCCGCCGCACCTGGAAGAAGCCCTTGCCCTGGATGACCAGATCGAGCGGGTTGTCGGTCTGCGAAAACGAACCCTGGGTGAACAGAATTTCGTTGGAAGACGTACGCGTGCCGAGACCGACCTGAAGGCCGGTCGGCACGGTGGTCTGCTGGCCGCTGGCCGAACCCGGCTGCACCACGGTCTGGTAGAGCAGGTCCTGGAATTGCGCGCGGCGCATCTTGTACCCGGTGGTGTTCGCGTTGGCCAGGTTGTGGGCGATGTTGTCCACATTCAACTGTTGGGCGGTCATGCCGCTGGCGGCGCTGTAGAGTGCTCGGATCATTGCTTAAACTCCTGTTTCAATCCTTGGGTCAAACCTTGGGTCAAACCTTGGGTCAAACCTTGGGTCAAACCTTGGGTCAAACCTTGGCGACCTCTTCGATCGCCCGCTTGTTCATATCGGTACCGATGGAGACGGCCTTCTGCATCATCTCGAACTGGCGCAAAACGCTCACCAGGCGTACCGCGGCTTCGGCGCTGCCGGTATTGGAAGCTTCCAGACTGCCTTGTTGCAGGCTGGCGTCGGCGGCCGGCGCAGATTTCAGGGAGGGGTCGGCGCGGAAGTAGTTGCTGCCCTGTTTCGAAAGGCCCGCGGTACTGGTGAAATCCACGACTTCGAGTTTGCCGATGATGGCGCCGTCCTGGGTAACGGTACCGTCGCGCGCGATTTCGACCGGCCGCGAAGTCTGCAGGGTGAGGGCGGTGCCTTGCGGATTGCGAACCGGGTAACCGTCGGGCGTGGTGAGCTTGCCGTCGGCGGCGACGCGAAAGCTGCCATTGCGCGTATATAGAGGACCTGACGGTCCGTTCACTGCGAAGAAGCCTTTGCCCGAGATGGCTACATCGAGCGCATTGCCGGTAGTGTGCAGGACGCCTTGCGAATGATCGACCCACGGGCGTTCGA
Organism: uncultured Solibacteraceae bacterium; assembly: GCA_963791985.1. Taxonomy (GTDB): domain Bacteria; phylum Acidobacteriota; class Terriglobia; order Bryobacterales; family Bryobacteraceae; genus Solibacter. The sequence continues at coordinate 228,277 of CAWBUN010000002.1, forward strand.
TGAGCGGCATGGTGGAGAGCGACTCGTCGCCGGCAGCCTCGGGCGAGGTGTAGAGGCTGTAGAATTCGCGGTCGGCCTTGTAGCCTCCGGTGGAAGCGTTGGCGACATTATTCGCCAGCAGGTCGAGCGATTCCATGCGGGCGCGAAGCCCGCTGGCGGCGATGGCAGTCAATGGATCCATGCAGGGCTGGAGAGAGCAAGAGAAGGGCCAACAAAGATATAAGGTCTATTTATCTCAAAACTCAAGGAATTTGGTCGATGAGGAGGGAGCAAGGCTTGTACTGCGAGACGAAGTTTTGCCGCGGAGAGAGTGTGAAGACAGTTTCTTGGCGCGGAGGCATGAAGTAACTCGTTGAAAATGGGGCGCCGCAGTTTGGCCTGCGAGCTGCAATCGCAGACCGCGTGGCTGCTCTTACGTTTCCGGGTTCCATTCTCGCTCGCCTGTTCCGGGCGAAAGCTTCCGTGGAAGGTCCGGCCGGCGGCAAGGATCCGGCCGCCACGGGCAAAGGAACTGCCGCGTTCCCCGCCCTGCTCGATGGCTTGGTCGGCGAGCAGGCTACTCCGGCCGCGGGAAGTGCAGTCGACGCTTTGATCACGCGCGACGAGAGTCTGCCGGCCGGCCAGGGACGCCACTCGGGAGGGCATGCCGGCGGCAAATTCACGGAGCTGGAGCGACTCATTGCACGGACTGGGCGAACACTCCCGTCTGATGCGGGCACTCAGGAAGCCGACATCGTTACAGTTCAGACTCCGAAGGGAAATCGAGCCCTTTCGGAGGCCGGCCAGGTGACACAAGCCGTGATGCCGCCAATCATGGCGCCGTCCATCCAGGCAGTACCCGGCCTGACGGCGGTGCAGCCAGCATTGGTCCGCGCGAACACTCAACCGGCCGATGGCAACGGCGAATTGCCGCGAACCGTGGAACGTCCGTCAGCGGGGATTTCACTTTCCGCGATAGCCGGGCTGCCGCACACAGTGGATGCCTTCAGGGTCCAAGTGCGCGGCCCGGCTGCCGTTGACGTAAGGGCAGGGCGAAGCGTGGCGCCTCACGCAGCGGTTCCGACAGCGATGGATCCTGGCATCGCGATCCCGGAGATAGCGGTACCGCAGGCCCCGAACGAACTGGAACCGGTCAGGCACATCCCGCCAGCGGCGACATCGAAACTGACTGCGATACCAGGTGCGTCCCTGCCGCAGAAAGCGACCACTAATGACACGCCGCCCATCGGACCTACGCCCGCGATGGAAACCACGCCAGAAACTGCGCTTCCAGAAAACGCGCTGCCTGAACCGAACCGATTAGTTCCGCAATCACCGCCCAAAACGATTCGACCCATCACCACCACCCTGCCGGTCGTGGGCGAGGGAACTCGTCCCACCGGCACGACACTCCCGGCGCGTGTTGGCAGGTCTCCGCTGGCAAATCGGGAGCGCAACCAGCAGCCGAGCGCGGCCGGCAGCAAGTTCACGCCAATGCCGCGGGTTGTGCTGGAGGCACCGCAATCCGACGGACCGGCGGTCGTCACGGAAGTGCTGCATGCGCCAGAGTTGGGCGGCGCGCCGGTGATCGCGCCGGCCGCGATTCCGGCGGTTAGCGCGCCTACTGAAGTCCCTCCCGCCCAGCCGCTCGCGCCCAACGTTTCGGCCCCGTCCCCCTCGCCTGCGAAGGAGTCACCCGCGAAAGAGAAGGAGACGTCCCCACGGCCCGTGTCCGGCGAACTGCCGGTAGCCGGCCGTTTAGACGGCTGGTCGAAATCAACGGACCCCGTTGGGACGCGCACGGCGAGCCCACCGGCGGAGGCGGTTGCCGGAATTTCCCCGCGGAACGGTGAGAGTGCGGCGGCGGAAGGTGCGAAGGTGCGCACGTTATCGATCGCGAGCCCGGATCGGGGAGAGGTAGCCTTCGCGGTGGAGTTGCGTCCCGCCGAGGAACGGCCGGTGCCGACCGAACGGCAGACGCCGCAGGTGGTTGCGGCGCCAGTGAAAGCTGCGGCACCGGAGGTGGTGGCGTTTGTCGAGCGGAGGTCGGACCGGACGGCGCCGCTCCCGCAGGAAAATTCGGCGGCAGTTGCGGAGATATCCGCCCGGGGCGGCGAAACGGACCACCCGGCGACAGGGGAGCGCGAAAAGAAACAGGCGGCTCCCGAGCGTAGTCCGCGGCCTGTTCCGACCGTCGACGTGCATTCCGAAGGAGCGGCAGCGGTTCCCGAGCTAAAGGTAGCGAGCCACTGGACGCAGTCAGGCGCGCTGCGGCAGGAAGGGCTGGCCGAACCGGCAGCGTCGCCGGATGCTACCCCGGCGCGACCGGAAGAACCGGCGGCGGCCAGGATGGATGCAAAAGCGGACGTCCAGCCGGCCTCGGCGCACGAAATCAAACTCGAGGTTTCCGGCGGAGAACGGCGCGTGGAGGTGCGCCTCTCCGAACGGGGAGGCGAGGTGCGAGTGGCGGTTCGCACTCCGGACAGCCATCTGGCAGGCACGCTGCGCGAGAGCCTGCCCGAACTGACGACGCGACTTGCCGAAACCGGGATGCGCAGTGAAATCTGGCGCCCGGCCGGTACCCCGCCTGGAGAGTCGCGGCATGCGGCGGAGACCGCGTCGGGAAACCTGGCGCAGGATGCGGAATCGCAATCGCGCGGCAACGGCGGCGAACCGCAGGGCGATGCCCAGCAGCGGCAGCAACGAAGTTTTCTGGAACCAAAGAACGACAAAGAGAAAGGAAAGGATTTTGCATGGCTTATGTCATCCCTTCGATAAGAATGGCTCCCCGTCCGGTGTTTACGCCGCGGTCCGGGGCGCGGCCGGCGAGCACCAGCACCGCCGTAACTTCCGGGGCCAAACCGGATTTTCAGACACTGCTCAACAAGCAGCCCGTGGCCGCTCCGGCCGCTCAGGCTACGCCGGCCTCTACCGTCCCCCCGGCGGTTCCGGCGACGCCGGTACACACTATCGGGAGCATCATGCTCGGCGGGCCGGTATCCAATCCGGTAGCGTCGGAGCCGGTGATGGCGCCGACCGCGGAGTCGCTGTTCGGACCCAATCCATGGATTACTACCGCCGGGGGAACGGGACCTGCGGGTAGCTACAGCTACAACAAGTATTATTTCGCGACGCCGGCAACGGCGGCTAAGGTGGCGCAGATGCTGGGCGGCAAGGTAGTGGCCACGAACGACCTCACGCCGTACGGCCCGTTCGTGCAGAACGACGCTAATCAGATGGTGCAGATGCCGGATGGCCGTTTGATCAATGCGGGGATCATCGCATCTTATTACGACCGCGGCTGGTCGCAGCAATCGGTGGACGCCCTGGTAAACGGAGAAATCGGGAACGGACCCACGCTTAAGACGTAAAGGAGAAACTCATGATTTCGGGCATACAGCAGAGCACGGCGGGGGCGGATTCCAGCAGTACTGCCGCCACCAGTTCACCGGCGGGAACCGGCGAAGTTACCAAGAACATGTTTCTGCAGCTTCTGGTGGCGCAGATCAAGAACCAGGATCCTCTCAGTCCAACCGACGGCGTACAGTTTTTGACGCAGTTGGCACAGTTCCAGCAACTGGAACAGTCGATGAACATGGGCCAGGATCTTACCGCCATTCGCGGCGACATGGACCAACTGGTACAAACCCCGGATCCGACCGGTACGACCTCAACCACCAATTGACAGGAGATCTCAATGTTTACTTCCTTCTCGACGGCTCTTTCCGCGCTCAGCGCCACGGCGACCGCAGTGGACGTGGTAGGAAACAACCTGGCAAACCTCAATACGCCGGGATTCAAGACCAACGTGGTCTATTTTCGGGATCTGGTGACGCAATCGCTGGGTGCCGGACTCGGCGAAACCCAGGTCGGCTTCGGCACGGGCCGGCCGCTTACGATCCGGCAGTTCACGCAGGGAGCAATCCAATCGAGCACGGGCTTGCTGGATGCCGCGGTGCAGGGTGACGGGTTTTTCGTGGCCAAGAACGCCCAGGGCAACACCGTCTATACCCGCGCCGGCAACTTTCAGGTGGATGATGCGGGCAACCTCAAGACCAATACCGGCGAATCGGTACAGGGCTGGACAACTTTGGACCCGACTACAGGCACATTAGATACCAACGGCGCCATCGGCGATATCGTAGTGCCGGTCGGTGCGGCCAAACAACCGATCGCGTCGACCCAGTTCACAATGGATCTCAACCTCAACTCTTCCGCGACCGCCGACGATTCGTCCAAATTCTCCGACACGATCAAGGTTTACGACAGTCTGGGAGAGTCGCACGTCCTGACGGTCCACTTCCAGAAAACGGCTCCGAGCGAATGGTCGTATAGCGTAAGCGTTCCCGGCGAAGACCTCTCGGGGGGCACGGCGGGGACTCCGACCGATGTCTCGGGAGCCTCGGGTACGCTGACTTTTGGCGCGGATGGCCAGTTGACGTCGCCGGCGGCCGGCTCGGTCATCGGGTTCGACGTCACGGGACTGGCCAGCGGGGCGGCGGACATGCACCTCGACTGGAACCCGCGGACCGACGCCGGGGCCGGGCGAATCACGCAGTTCGGCCAGCCATCGGCGCCCTCGGCGAGCTCCCAGAACGGTTCGGCGGCGGCGCAATTGATCCGGGTCGGGCTGGCTGACGGCGGAAAGATGCTGGCGCAGTATTCCGACGGCCAGCAGGTGATCGTGGGACAGGTGGCGATGGCCAGCGTTCGCAATCCGGAATCTCTGATCGCCGTCGGCAACAACAACTACCAGGCGAGCGCGCGGACGGCCACGCCGGCGATCGGTCTGCCGAATACGGGCGGACGCGGGGACATCGTGGGTGGCGCAATCGAAGCCTCCACGGTGGATATCGCCAAGGAGTTCACCAATCTGATCGTACTGCAACGCGGCTACCAGGCGAACTCGCGCGTGATTACCACGGTGGACGAGCTGAGCCAGGAAACCATCAACCTGAAACGCTAGGCTTAACTAGGAGAAAGACCCTAAACCTTTCTCGGGGAGCCGCCGATCACTGCTGCGGAAGAAGATGACGCCCAAGGAAGAAGTTGCGCCGTTAGGCGACGTGCCGGTCGATATCGAAGTCGAGCTGGACCGGCGCGTGATGACGACGCGCGACGTGCTCCAGCTGGAAGAAGGCTGCGTGATCGGCACCTCGCGGAGCGCCGGCGAGAACATCGATATCTACATCGGCGGAGTGCTGTGCGGCTCCGGCGAAATCGTAGTCATCGAAAATACGCTGGGAGTACGCATCACCGACTTCCGGGACGATTATTGAGGACCCGGTATGGACGTGTTCGGAACAGATGGCGGCGGTGGCGGTGGTGTCTGTTGCTACTCGGCGCGACGTTGTGGGCGCTGCGCCAGCGCGGCTTTGCCGGCGTGGCGTTGACGCGGAGGTCGGCGCGGACGGCGCCTGGAGTGCCTGGAGAGACTGCCGCTCGGTCCGCACCAGGTGCTGCATCTGGTGCGCATGGGGGAGATCGAGTTGCTGCTGGCTTCGTCGCCCTCTGGTTGCACGCTGTTGAAGAGTTTCGAACAGCGCGGCGAGGAGGCATGCCGGTGAGCTGGCGGCGCATTTTGGTCGGCGGTCTTGGCGGCGCGCAACTCGCCGCCAGCCGCGGCCAGCGAGCCGTTCTCGCTGCTCGGTATCTCGGCGGGGAAAAACGGAGCATCGCTGAGCGTGCCGATGCAGATCGTCATTCTGCTGACTCTGATGACGCTTCTGCCGGCGGCGGTCATGTCGATCACGCCGTTTCTGCGCATCGTGGTGGTGCTGCACTTTCTGCGGCAGGCGCTGGGCACGCAGTCCACGCCATCCAATCAGGTGCTGCTCGGGCTGGCTCTGTTTCTGGCGCTGCTGGTCATGCAGCCGGTAATCGCCGACATGTACCACCAGGGGTGGGAGCCGATGGAGTCCGGGCAATTGACGCCCGAGACAGGCGATTGAACAGGGTGCCAGAGCCGCTACACAATTTTCTGGTCGAAATTCGCTCGCGAAAAGGACATTCGCCTGTTCGTGGAGATCTCGCACTCGCCCGCGCCGCGCACTCCCGCCGATCTCGAGCTCAAGAGTCCTGATCCCGGCCTACATCCTCTCGGAACTGAAGACCGGATTTCAGATCGGCGCCGTGCTGTTTCTGCCATTTCTGATCATCGACCTGGTGATTGCCTCGGTGACGCTGTCGATCGGTATGGTGCAGTTGCCGCCTGTGATGATCTCCGCTCCCTTCAAGATTCTCCTGTTCGTGCTGGTGGACGGCTGGAACCTGGTGGTCGGGTCGCTGATGAAGAGCTTCTACTGATGACACCCGAAACCGTGGTGCAGATTATCCGGCAGGCCCTGATGACTACCTTTTGGCTGGCAGCGCCGCTGCTCGCGATCGGCTTCCTGGCGGGCATCGTGATCAGTCTGGTGCAGATCGCGACGTCCATGCAGGATAACGCGTTCAGCACGATCCCGCGCCTGGTGGCCTTTCTCGCGGGGTTGCTGTTCCTGTTGCCGTGGATGCTGCAGCGTACCATGAGCTACACGATTTCGATTCTCGGAGACCTGGGCCGGTATGCCCGGTAGTCTCGCGCTCTCCGCCGGCACGCTGTATGCCTTTCTGCTGGTGCTGGCCCGCGTGGGCGGGGCTCTGATCTTCGTCCCCATCCCTGGATTTCAGGGCGCACCGGAAATGGTGCGCGCGGTGCTGGCTCTCGGCTTTACGATGGCTCTCTTCGGCCGGTGGCCGTCGGTTCGACGCCACCCAGGTCGGGCCGGCGACGCTGGCCGGATGGGTACTTTCGGAATCTGCGCTCGGGCTCGCCATCGGCGTCTCGGTGGCGATTACGCTCGAAGCGTTGATGCTGGCCGCTCAGGTGCTCGGTTTGCAGGCCGGCTACGCGTACGCTTCGACGATCGACCCGAACACCGAGGCCGACTCCGGAATTCTGCTGGTGTTCGCCCAACTGATGGCGGGTATGCTGTTTTTCGCGCTGGGCCTGGACCGCGAGATCTTGCGACTGTTTGCACAGAGCCTGGACCAGATTCCGGCGGGCGTCTACATCTTCAGCCGGGCCAGCGCGGAGCCGCTGATCCGGTTGGGGGCAATACTGTTTTCGGTGGGCGTGCGGCTGGCCCTGCCGGTGGTGGCGCTGCTGGTGATGGTGGATGTGGCCCTGGCCCTGCTCGGAAGGCTCAATGCGCAATTGCAGCTGCTCAGCCTGGCCTTTCCAGTCAAGATGCTGACCGCGCTGGTGGTCTTGAGTTGGATGGCCGCCATTTTTCCGCGCGTAGTGCGCGAGATCAGCGGTCAAGCCCTGGCCGCGGCGCACCGGATGTTGGGTTTATGACGCACCATGGCGGACAAGAGCGGAAAAACCGAACAGCCTACGCAGCGTCGCCTGAAGAAGGCGCGCTCGGAAGGGCAGTTTCCCGGCCGCCAAGGAGTTCGTCTCGGCCCTCCAGTTCATGGTCTTTCTCGGCCTGTTGGGCTCGGGGGGCGCCTCACTGGTTCGAGCAATTGCGGCAGACCACGAGTTCGCTGCTGCGCCTCGCCTTCGCGCCGGAGTTGCGTCCGGAGGACCTGATCCACGTCATGTGGCAGATCTTCCGGGAGCAGCTTCTCCCACTGGTAATGGCGGGCGTCGGCAGTGGCGGTGGCGACGGTAGCTTTCCGGTTGGCGACTACGCGCTTCGGGATCAGCTTCAAGAAACTCATGCCGGACGCCGCTCGATTCAACCCCCTGTCGCGGCTCAAGGATCTTCCCAAACAGACCCTGCCCTCGCTTGCCCAGGCGGCATTTCTGCTGCCGGTCTTCCTGTGGGCGGTGTGGGTCGTGGCGACGGGAGAAGCTGGACGCCTTCATGACGCTGCCCCTGCAGAGCGTGGAGAGCGGCATGAACCTGATCATGCAGTTCGCTGATGGAGCTCTTCTGGAAGGCCGCGGTCGTTTTTCTGCTCTTCGGTTGCGTGGATCTTGCGCGCCAGCTGCAGCGCCACAAATCGGAACTGCGGATGAGCAAGCAGGAGATCCGCGAAGAGATGAAGGACGTGGAAGGCAATCCGCAGATGAAGGCGCGGATTCGCCGGCTGCAGCGCGACCGTGTGCGCAAGCAGATGATGAAGGACGTGCCGACCGCGACCGCGGTCGTGGTCAATCCCGACGCACTACGCGGTGGCCATCCGCTACCACATGGACGGCATGGCGGCGCCGATGGTGGTGGCCAAGGGCAGAATCTACCTGGCGCTGCGCATCCGCCAGAAGGCCATCGAGCACCAGGTGCCGATCATCGAGAATCCGCCGCTGGCGCAGGCGCTCTACAAATCGGTCGAAGTCGGGCAGGAGATTCCGCCGCATCTCTATCGCGCGGTAGCCGAGATCCTGGCTTATATTTTCAAACTGATGAACGGAAGGATGCCCGGCTAGCATGACCCCATCCAAAGCCATCGCCGCCCCCAAGCCCGCCGGAGATTGGCCCGATTGGGTCAAGAGTCTGCCGCTCGACACGCTGGGACGAACTGGCGGTTCCGCTGGCGGTGCTGGCCATCGTGATCGCGCTGATCACGCCGCTGCCGGGTTTCCTGCTGGACCTGTTGATCGTGATCGACATCCTGGTCTCGGTAACGGTGCTGATGGTGTCCCTCTACCTGATCCGGCCGGTGGAATTCACATCCTTTCCCACGACGCTGTTGCTGCTGACCCTGTTCCGCCTGGCGCTGAACATCTCCAGTTCGCGGTTGATTCTGCTCAACGGAAACACCGGGACGGCGGCGGCCGGCGAAGTGATCGGCGCGTTCGGGAGCTTCGTGGTGGGCGGCAATTATGTGATCGGCGCGGTGATTTTCCTGGTTCTGATCGCCATCCAATATGTCGTCATCAATCACGGCGCGGTGCGCATCAGCGAGGTCACGGCGCGCTTCACCCTGGATGCGCTGCCCGGCAAGCAGATGTCGATCGACGGCGATCTGAATGCGGGTTTGATCGACGAGGTGGAGGCCAAGCGGCGGCGCAAGGCGCTGGCCACCGAGGCCGAATTCTACGGCGCGATGGACGGCGCGTCGCGCTTTACGCAGCGCGACGCGGTGGCGAGCATCCTGATCACCGCGATCAACATCATCGCCGGCTTCCTGATCGGCGTCACTGCAGCATGGAATGGACTTCCGCCGCGCGCTCGAGACCTACACGGTCCTGACCATCGGCGACGGCCTGGTCACGGTGATTCCGGCGCTGATGATCTCCATTTCGGGCGGCCTGATCGTCACGCGCGCGAGCTCCGATGCGCGCCTGGGGGCGGAGTTCCACAAGCAGATTCTCGGCAACTCGCAGCCTTTGCTGCTGGCGCGCCGGAGTCCTGATCGCGCTGGCGGCGCTGCCTGGCATGCCCAAGCTCCCGTTCCTGGTGCTCGGCGTCGGTGCCGGAGCCGCCGGCTGGCGGATGCGCAAGAACGAAGCTGGCGGCGATCGCCGCGCCAGCGGAGGACACGAGCAAGCCGGCTCCCGCCCAAGGACAGCGTGGAAGCGCTGCTGCGCGTCGAGCCGCTGGCGATCGAGGTGGGACTAGGGTTGATCGGCCTGGTGGAAGGCGCGCAGGATTCGCCGCTGCTCCGGCGCATCTCGGCGATCCGCCGGCAGCTGGCCAGCAGACCTCGGGTATCTGCTGCCGCCGGTGCGGGTGACCGACAACCTCTCATTGCGCAGCCGGGAATACGTGATTTCGCTGAAAGGCGTTGAGATCGCGCGCTACGAACTGCCGCAAGGCTGTGAACTGGCGATTGCCACGGGTGCCGCGAGCGCGCCGTTGGAAGGTCAGGCGACGCGAGACCCGGCGTTCGGCATGAATGCTACCTGGATTCCCGCGGACCGCGCGGACCGCGCGCGCCAGTCGGGCTACACGGTGGTGGATAGCGTGAGCGTGCTCGGCACTCATCTCTCCGAAATTGATCCGGCGCTACGCACATGAGCTGTTCTCGCGCCAGGACGCCAAGCGGCTGCTGGATCGGGTCGGCGTGGAGCATCCCAAGGTCGTGGAGGACGTGGTGCCCAAACTGCTGCCGCTATCCACCGTGCAGCGCGTTCTGCAGAATCTGCTGCGCGAACGCGTGTCGATCCGCGACGCGGTCTCGATTCTGGAGGCGCTCGGCGAGGCCGGCGAGCCTCGACCCGCAATCCGATCCTGCTCACCGAGTATGTGCGCCAGGCCATCCGGCGGGCGGTCGTGAAACCGTATCTGAACCGGTCGGGCGATCTGCCGGCCTGGTTCATGGATCCGGCGATCGAACAGGCCGTGGAAGCGGCTGTGGAACACGGCGAGCAGAACAGCCACATTCAACTGGCGCCGCAGCACATTCGCGAGATCGTGAACCGGATTTCGGCGCGCATTCAGTCTCCCGAAACGCCGGTGGTGGCGATCACATCGAGCGGAGCGCGCTATTTCCTCCGCCAGTTGGCGGAGCCCACGCTGCCCAACCTGTTCTTCCTGGCGCACAACGAAGTCCCACCCGGCGTGCGGGTTCAGTCACTAGGCAACATTCAGTAGCGGCCCCCTACAGAGAATCGGCAGGTCCGCCGATAGATGCAGGAGAGATGGCCCGGAGTGAACCGGTCCCTGACCGCGATGAAGATCAAATCCTACTATGCACGTACCGTAGAAGACGCGATGGCCGCCGCACGCCAGGAGATGGGCGATGAGGCGATGCTGGTGAACAGCCGCAAGACGCCCGTGGAAGCCCGGCACCTGGGCGAGTATGAAGTGGTATTCGCGACCATCGGCGGAGCCGGCGCGGCCACGGAGGCTTCGCTCTCCCTGCCCGGCGAATCGACATCGGTGGCGGCAACACCTCCTGCCGACCGGCTCTCGACGGAAGTCGCCGAATTGAAGCGCGAACTGGAGGGCATGCGGCGGGCCATCACCCGCACGGTATGCGCCCCGGCGCAGTGGGTGGGTGTCTCCCAGGACGTCTCGGATGCTTACGCGGCGCTGACCGGCGCCGACGTCTCGGCCGAACTCGCCCGCGAGGTGGTGCAGGCCGCGGGGAACCGCCTGAACGGTCAGCGCCCGCCGCTCGCGCGCGCGCCGCAGAAAATCGATGGCGCCGCATTCGAGCGTGCGCTCGTCGAGGAATTGGGCAGCCGTTTCACCACTGACGCCACGCTGGGGCGGGGACCGGCGCAACCCCACATCGCCGCCCTCGTCGGTCCGCCCGGCTCGGGTAAGACGACCACGCTGGTCAAACTCGCTGTCAACTTCGGCCTGGCTGCGCGACGGCCGGTGCTGCTGCTCTCGATGGACACATACCGGGTCGCGGCCGCCGACCAATTGCGGTCGTATGCGGCAATTCTCGGCGTGGGATTCCAGGTTCTGGAGACAGTTGCCTCGCTGGCGCAGACGATCGAGGAAAACCGCGGGAAAGAACTGATCCTCATCGATACGCCGGGGCTGGCGTACGGGGAGCTGGAGGACTCGGCGAGCCTCGGTCATTTCCTCTCGACGCGCACCGATATCGATACGCACCTCGTCCTATCGGCCTCGATGAAACCTGCCGATCTATCACGCATGGTGGACGCTTTCGGAATCCTTCGGCCGCAGCACTTGTTATTCACCAAGCTCGATGAGACCGGCTCCTACGGGCCGATCTTAAGCGAGGCGGTACGAACGGGCAAACCGCTTTCCTTCTTCACAAACGGACAGCGCATTCCGGAAGATCTCGAAGCGGCCAGTAGTGAACGCCTGCTGGATCTGGTGCTGGCTGGACGTAGCAGCAGGGCCAGGTCGGCGGCATAGGAAGAGAGTTGGCGATGAGTGGAAGCGTATGTATGGCTACCCGGTGTCCGGTGAGATGAGGGAAGAAGAACGAGAGCGCCTGATTCTGGAGCATCTGCCGCAAGTGAGGCTGATCGCGCGGCGCATCCAGGAACGTCTCCCCGAGAGTATCAGCCTGGACGACCTGGTCTCCACCGGGGTGCTGGGCCTGATCTCGGCGATCGACAATTTCGACGCGAGCCACAACGTCAAGCTGAAAACCTACGCGGAGTATAAAATCCGCGGCGCAATTCTGGATAGCTTGCGCGGCCTGGACTGGGCGCCGCGCCAGAAGCGTCGCAAATCGAAACAGATCGAAGCGGCGATTGCAGTTGCCGAACAGCGTCTCCACGCTTGTCCGGGCGAGGACGAAATCGCTGTAGAACTGGGCATCACGGTCGACGAGTACCACGAATGGCTGGTCGAGATCCGCGGTCTCAACGTCGCGAGCCTGGAATACGCCGGCAACGAACAAGGACGGGATCTCCTCCACTACCTTCCGGACACATCCGACAACCTTCCCTCCACGCTGCTGGAGCGCTCCGAGTTGGAGCGCCTGCTGGCATCGAGCATCGATCGGATTCCCGCCATCGAACGCACCGTGCTGAGTCTTTACTTTCACGAGGAACTGACGCTGCGGGAGATTGCTCAGGTAGTAAATCTGCATGAATCCCGCATTTCGCAATTGAAATCCCAGGCCATCCTTCGCTTGCGCGGACAGATGGCTGCGCAATGGCCGGTTGCGCGCGGGATGGTGAGTGCATGAGTACCACGCCTGGACAACCGCCCGACGTCGTCCGCGGGCTGCTCGATCAATGGGCCGGGGGACTGGCCCAGGTCGTGGAGTCCATGGCCGATCAGAAGCCCGAGGTCCGCTGGCAGCCCGGTCCGCCTCCGGCTGCGGATCAGGATTTGTTGTGGTGGGAACAGCCCTTCCAATTCGCGCCCGGCATGTTGTTGTGGGTAGCCACTCCGCAGCCGAGTTGGGAGTATGCGGGAACGCTCACACTGAAGGCAGCCGGCCTCGAGACGGTGGAGACGGCGGAAGCGCGCAATACCTGGCTCGAGATTCTGGGACAATCGCTATCCGGCCTAGCGCTGGCGATCGGGGGACTGCTGGGCCGTGAAGTGGCGTGCGAGGCCGGCGCGGAGCGCGCGCCCGACACAATGCCCGACATCGCCGCGTCGGTCGCACTGAATTTCGGGGAAACGACCCTGGCTCCGTTATGGATAGGCTTCAGCTCCCAGTTGGTTTCCGTACTCTGCAACCCCGCTGCCGGGCAACCGGATTCGTCCCATGCAGACGTGGAAGGCGAGAGGCGTCCCGCACAGCGGAGTGACATTCCGCCCACTATGGAACTGCTGCTCGACGTGGAGTTGCCGGTGAGCATTTCCTTCGGCAAGACCGAAATCCTCATGAAAGACGTCCTGAAGCTGACTACCGGGAGCATCGTGGAACTCAACCGTGGCGTTAACGAGCCGGTGGAAGTATTGGTGAATCACTGTCTGATCGCTCGCGGCGAAGTAGTCGTGGTGGAGGGAAACTACGGCGTGCGCATCCAGCAGATCGTCAACCGCCAGGATCGGCTACGGAGCATTCGATGAACCTATTGATCCTCCCATTAAGTCTCATGTGCGGCCTGGTGCTTGGCGCAACCGCGATCAGCGTGTTCATGGGCTATCGCGCGCATCGCCTGGTGGCGGAAATGGGTGCACGCGCGCAGCGCCCGAAACCACGAGAGCACGATCAACTACAACCGCTGCGCGAAACCGTGGACGCACTCGCCGTCGAACTCCGGGATCTGCAGCACCACCCGCACGTCGCGGCGCCGGCCGGCGTGCCCAGAGCCGGCTTCAACTTGAGCAAACGATCGCAAGCCCTGCGCATGCACCGCCGCGGAGAGGCGCCCGCCCAGATTGCCGCCGTCCTGGAACTGCCGCGGCAGGAGGTGGAACTGCTGCTCAAGGTGCATCGGATCGTGATTCAGAACGTGTAGATCGCGTCGTTGCCAGAAACCCTTCGACCAGGCCGCCAGGGAGCGCGTCCCACCGCAATCACATCGCCTTGGACGCGAATTTCCAGCGGAGTGCTCAATGGTTGCCCGGAAAGATCCAGCACCATCGCGACCTGGGCCGGAAGCGTGCCGCGAACAGCGACCGCAAGCGCGGGGGCTGTCTGTTTGGAGCCCAGTGCGAGCGAACGCCACGATTCCACGGTCTTGGCCGGCGCGCTGAAACTGAAACGGCCGGCATCGTCGAGCGCAGACAGGTGCCAAAACTGCTCCAGCGTATGCTCGCCGGCTGGTCCATCCACAGTATCGAGTACGACGAGCAGGCCAGGTTTCGCAAAAAGAACACGCCGCCGGTGAACGAAGCCGCCGTAGCCGCAGGTGGCGTCGAGCAAGTCCTGTCCGGCGGACGTCGTCCACCGCTCGATCGCGACCGCGGGTTTTTCGTGCCACCGGAAGGGGCCGGCGGGGATCGCCTGATCGCGGCCATCGATGCGGACGGTATTGTGGGCGGCAGTCCCGCGAAAGCGATCCCGTTCCACCGGGTCGGCGACGTAGGTGAAGGTGCCCGGGTCAATCAGGACGTCGCGACCCGCCTTGCGAACCGTCAGGCTGAGTACGTCGGAATGGCTGTGGCCTCCCGAACCTTCTCCGAACGGCCCAGCCTTGACGACGATATGAACGTCGCCCGCCGTCATCACCGCCATGCCGGCGCCCGCAAAAAGCTTGGAATTCCGCGGCAATTCTACAGCAGCCGGCGCAGCGGTGACCGCCGAAGGGCCGAGCCACCAGGCCGCCTGCACGGCGAGGTCTTCGGGATCGCGGAGCCACTCCGGCCGATGAAACAGCACCGAGCAAGTCGCCATCGACGCCCGTCCGAACCGCAACCGCTCTCCGTAGGGATGAAACAGGCGGCCGCCGTCGTCGTCGCCGATCGGGGGCAGCACGCCGCAACGACCAATCAGCGCGTCCAGGTACTCCGCCATGTGCACGAGACGTTCCTCGTATGCCGCCGGCGGCTTCGCAAGCAGGCGATAGAGTAGGAAAAAATCCAGCGCGTAAACGTGATAGTAGACGGACTGTTCGAAGTGACTGCCATCTTCGCGAACCTGCCGCCGCATCTGTTCTTCCACCACGCGTCCACCGGATTCCGCCCAGCGTGCGGCGTGCGGAAACTCGGGGAACAGGACCCCGAGCGCGTGGAGCGCGACCGCTTCGCCCAGCAGGTGGGTGTTGGGCGAGAAGTAAACCGAGAGATTGAGTTCCAGTAACCGGCCGTGCCGGTACAGTTCCGTCAGGAAGCGCGCGCGCAGCGGCCCGGGCATCTCTGCGCCGGCCATTTGCCAGAGCCAGATCCACGAAAGCGCTCGGAACGCGACTTCCAGAGCGCTGGCCCAGTTGATGCCGCGCAGGAACGGATTGGCAGCGAGCCACCCTTCGAGCTGGGAGAATGCTTCGTCCAAGTACTCGCGCTTCCCGGTGAGCAGCCAGGCCTGGGCTAACAGCGGAAGGTGCTGGTGACGATTGAGCTCCCAAACGATCTTGTGGTCGCCGGCACGGGAAAAATCGAGATACGGCGAGCGCCGAAAGTAGGGAGTGCCGGTGGAGATGCCATGCAGATAGTCGCGTCGCCAATCGATCTCGGGACCGGTTTCGACGACGATTCCGAGTATCGGAAACCGGTGCGCCATGATCTCGCCGGCGATGCGAACGACCTCACCCGCAAAGGCTGTTCCCCGTAGCGCCGCCGCTACCGCAATCGGGTCCGGCAGTAACGGCGAATGCTGCGGTGGCGCCGTGGAACCGAGCGTGGGAGGGGAAAGGAACATGGCCAGATTGCCCAGTTCCTGCCGCAACCGAAATTGAATTTCGGCGGGACTACGCACGACCGGACGCGAAACGCGTCACACTCCCTTTGGCAGCAATCTCAGCCATCGCTTTCTCAATCCTACACCGTCCCGTCGCGCCCTCCGGGCAAGCCGCAGCCATCCTGTGTTATCAACGAGGAGATGTCTCTGCTTCGGGTGATGATCGCGCTCTCGCTCCCGCTGGCCGCCTGCGCGGCCGAGTCCGCGGTGCGTGTGTGGGAAGCCTCCCTCGCCCTGCCAACCTGGGAAGAGGGGCCCCCGGACCCGATGCCGCACTTCGCGGCGCTGGGCGCCGACCGGCCCTGGTATCCCTACCCGGATCGCTCGTCGCTCGGCAAGCAAAGCCGGACCGAAACATGGCGCACCCTCAACCTGGAGAACGAGTATCTCACCTGCGTCGTGCTGCCGGATCTCGGCGGGCACCTTTACAGTTGCCGGGACAAGCTCAGCGGGTACGAGATGTTCCACCCCAACCCCTCAATAAAGAAAGCTATGATCGGCCTGCGCGGCGCTTGGGCAGCGCTGGGGATGGAACTCAATTTCCCCGTGGGACACAGCCTGCTCACGGTTTCCCCGGTGGATTTCCGAACCTCACAGACGGCGGACTCGGCGAGCGTCTGGGTGGGCGCTACGGACCGCGTCACGGGTATGCGCTGGCGCGTCGAGTTCACCTTGGAGCGCGGCTCCGCCATCTTGCGGCAGTCGGTGCGCCTTGAAAACACGACGCCCGTGCGGCAGCGATACTACTGGTGGACCAACGCCGGCGTGACGCTGACCGACGATACCCGCTTCGTCTTGCCCACCAAACAGATTGCAAGCCACGGAAGAACGCAGATCGACACCTGGCCAGTGGGAGCATCCGGGCAGGATCGCAGCAACCCCGCCGCTTTCCCCACCAGCGCCGGCTGGTTTGCGCACGAAACCCGCGAGCCCTTCCTCGCCGTCTATCATCCACGCTCGCAAACCGGAACGCTGCACTATGCCGACCCCGCCGAGGTTCCGGGCAAGAAGATCTGGGCCTGGGGACGCGATGAAGACCGCCAGGTGCGCGCCATGCTCTCCGACGACAACAGCCAGTACGTGGAAATTCAGGCCGGCCTGTTCGCCAACCAGGAGACGTTCGCCTTTTTGGAGCCCGGCGCATCGCGGGCCTTCACCGAGTATTGGATTCCCGTGCGCAAGCTGGAAGGCATTTCGCAGGCCGGCCGCGACGCGGTGCTCTACCTGGCGCGGAAGGGCGGAGCGCTGCAGGCGCAACTGCTGGCAACGCGCGCCATCGAAGGCGGCAAGGCGCGAGTTTCATGCGGCGCCAAGCCGCTGCTCGAAGAGGCGGTGCAGTTGGATCCGGCCAAGCCGTGGACCCACAGCATCGCGGCCGCGCCCGCCGGTCCCTGCCGCCTGCAGTTGATGGATGCGACCGGCACGCTGCTCCTGGAATACAACGAAGGAGAGACGCGGATCGCCGTGGCGGAGAGCGTCAAACCCGCGGCTCCATCGGCGTCGGACGCCGGCGCCAGTTTCGAATTGCAGGGAGACTCCCGGCGCGCGGGCGAAGAGTACAACAAAGCCCGGTCATTCTCTCCGGCGAGCCCGGACTTGCGTAAAGCCGCCGGCCGTCTGGCCGTCACCATGCAGCGCTATGAGGAAGGCGCCGCGCTGCTCTCCCAGGCGGCGGACGCCGAGGCGCATTACTATCGCGGCGTCGCGCTGGCGGCACTGGGCAGCGACGATGACGCGCGACGCGAATGGTCCGCGGCACGCGCCGACGCGCGGTTTGGTCCGGCTGCAGCGATCGGGATCGCGGCGGCGTTGGGCCGTTCGGGTAACGCACAGGCGGCGGCTAAAGAGCTGGCTGGTTTGAACGCGCCGACTACGCGGACGCTGATCATGCAAGCCGCCCTCGCGCGCGCCGAAGGCGCCGCCGCCGCCGCGAAAGAGTCGCTCGCGCGGGCCGCGGCCCTGGATGCCACGGACTCCGCGATCCGCTTCGAACAGGTGCGCCAGGGCGGCAGCGACTCCAAATTGTGGGAGCATCTGGCGGCCGATCCGGAGCGCGTGCTCGAGATCGCCGCTCTGTATATGCACTGGGGCCGCTACCGGGATGCGCTCGAAGCCTTGAGCTATGGCTACGTTCCGGTTGCCGTGACGCGCCGTGAGGCCGGCGCCGCGATGCCCCAGGATCATCCGCTCGTGGCTTACTATCGCGGCTATTGCCATGCGAAGCTGAACGAATATTTCACGGAGGATTTTCGTTTGGGCTCCGCCCTGCCGGTGCGCTATGTGTTTCCCAACCGTCCTCTCGAACGTCGCGTGCTGGAACTGGCGCTCGAAACCAATGCGGGAGACGCCAATGCGCACTACCTGCTGGGACTCTGGTACCTGAATGCGCAGCGCGTCTCCGAGGGCTCGCGGGAAATCCAGGCAGCACAGCGCCTTCGTCCGGATTTCGCGGAGGCGCGCACGCTCCTCGCGGCCTTGAAATTGCCGCTGGCGGCCGCTCCGGCCACCGCCCCGCCTGCCCCTGCTCCCGCAGCGCCCGCACCCAAAACGGAAGCGCCGAAAGTGGCTCCATCGCCGCCGTCATTGCCACCGCCACCGCCAATGCCAACGCCAACGCCGCCGAGTCCTGCGCCTCCTCCGCCGGCGAATCCACCTTCGACGCTCGCCTCCGTGCCGGGATGGTTTTCCAAAACGCCTTCAAATCCGGCGGTAGCCGCGCTGGAGGCCGCCGCGTCCGGAAACCTGGACCAGGCCTTCGGATTTTTCAATCGCAACAATTTTCCCCAGGGGAAACAGCCGGATGCCGTGCGCGCGGCCTACATCGAACTGCAATTGCTGCGCCTCCTGGCGCTCGCGGCCGCCCACC
Organism: uncultured Solibacteraceae bacterium; assembly: GCA_963791985.1. Classification (GTDB taxonomy): domain Bacteria; phylum Acidobacteriota; class Terriglobia; order Bryobacterales; family Bryobacteraceae; genus Solibacter. The sequence goes on from CAWBUN010000002.1 coordinate 246,788, forward strand.
AATGTCAGCAGGCCGATCAGGGCATCACCACGCTCGGCTACGAGGATAAGGGCCTTCCGTTCACCTTCAACGGATTCGGCGGGTTCACGAAGGGAGCGCGCTTCCAGTACAACCTGGGATTAGTGGAAGCCGCCTGCGTGGACGAAAAGGACGCTCGCAAGCGATTCGAAAAGGTATCCCGGATGCGCACCGCGATCACTTCCCCGGATTTCGCGTATTCTTATATGGCGCTGGCGAAGCTTGGAACGGTGGGTAGTTTGGGTAGCGTAGCCCAGCAGGTGGATGCCGCGCTGGCCGCGGCGCGCCCGGCCGACGTGCCCGCGCTGCTGTACAACAAGGGCGTGCTGCTGGTGATCCAGGGGAACAGGGAAGCAGCTTCCGCCGTCTTTCGCGAGGGCACGGCCAAGTCGCCCCCGGGAATGCTGCGTTACTTGAATCAGTCCGCGCTACGTACACTGGCACAATAAGGAGCAGAAACCGAATGGAACACTACACCTGGGACGACATGGAAAAAGAAGTGCTCAGCGAGACCATCGCCCGCAAAATCATCTCCGGCGACAAGGCGATGGTGGCGCAGGTCTTCCTCGCCAAGGGCGCGATTGTACCGGAGCATCATCACGAGAGCGAGCAGATCACGTACATCCTGGAGGGCGCCCTGAAGTTCGAGATCGGCGGCGAAGAGATTGTTGTCGGGAAGGGCCAGGTGCTGCGCATTCCCTCCAACGTGCCGCATCGCGCGGTGGCTTTGGAAGACACGCTCGATCTGGATATCTTCAGCCCGATCCGCGAGGACTGGTTGAAGAAGGACGACGCGTACCTGCGAGGCTGACCCAATGGATCTTGGATTGAAGGGCCGCGTGGCGATTGTCGCCGCGTCCAGCCAGGGCCTGGGTAAGGCCGTCGCGATGGGCCTCGCCCGCGAGGGAGTCGGGCTGGCACTGTGCGCGCGCACCGAATCGACGCTCGCGCGCGCGGCGGAGGAGATACGCGCCGCCACCGGCGCGCGACGTAATCACGCGCGTGGTGGACGTCACGCAAGCCGACGAGGTGCGCGCGTTCGTCGCAGCAGACGGTGCAGGAGTATGGCCAGGTGGATATCTGCGTCGCCAATGCCGGCGGACCTCCGGCGAAATCCTTCGCCGAAACCACTGTCGAGGACTGGCACGCCGCCGCCGACCTCAATCTGATGAGCACCGTCCATTTTGCCAAAGAGACGCTGCCGCTCATGCAGGCGCGGCGCTGGGGGCGCTTCATCGCCATCACCTCGATCACGGTCAAGCAGCCGGTGGAGGGGCTGATTCTTTCGAACTGCCGTCCGCTCCGGCGTCAGCGGGCTGATCAAGACGCTGGCCAACGAGTATGGTCCGTGCAACGTGCTGGTGAACAGCGTGTGCCCGGGCTACACCGCGACGGCGCGCCTGCTTTCCCTCGCCGAGCGCATCGGCGAAAAGGAAGGCGTTGCGCCCGCGCAGATCGAGGAGCGCTGGGCGCGGCAGGCGCCGCTTGGCCGCGTGGGCCGGCCCGAGGAGTTCGCCGACGCCGTGGTCTTCCTGGCCAGCGAGCGCGCCAGCTATATCACCGGTGTGGCGCTCGCCGTGGATGGCGGCATCGTCAAAGGCCTGTACTGAATGGCATCGGCGATCACGCACTTCCTCGTGGGCGCGGGCCTGTCGCTTCCCGCGATGGAACTTCCGGCGCTGCGCGGCGCGATGCCGCGCTGGGCAATCCCGGTGACGGCGGGACTGTTCGCGGTGGCGCCCGACCTCGATACCTATGCAATGCTCGGCTTCGACATTCCGCGCGGCAGCTTCTTCAGCCATCGCGGCTTCTTCCACTCGCCGTTCTTTCTAGTGCTGCTGGCATGCACCATTGCCGCGATGGTGGCGCGCGGCGCCGCCTTCCGCTGGCTGGCCGTGGTCTGGGCCGGCGCCGCGATCACGCATCCGTTGCTGGACATGCTGACCGATGGAGGCTCGGGCGTGATGCTGCTCTTTCCCGTGACCGCGGAGCGGCTCTTCTTTCCGTGGCGCCCGATTCGCGTATCCCCGCTGAGCATCGCGCGCTTCTTCGATCGCGCCGGCGAGATTCTGTGGTCCGAATTACCGTTCTGCGCCGCGGCCATCGCGTTGGGACTCGCGGCGCGGAGCGTACTTGCGCGGTCGCTGCGTCGCGGCTAGCTAGACCGGAGGCTTGCCTACCAGGGTATTGTGGAACGCCGCCACCGACCAGCCGGCCTCCGTGCGCCGCATGATCATGCTGGGAACGGAGTGCACTTCCCCCGCCATCGGCCCTTGCGGAACCTGCAACCGCGCCCGTACGTGCACCAGCGCTACGTCGCCGCAGAGAAAGCGAACTCGGGTCACGCTGCAATGCATGACGCTGCCCGCGTAGACCGTGCGGAAAATGTTGTCGTGGCCCACTGCAATCGCGCGCCGGCCACGTTCATGCATACCAAAGATATTCACGAAGTCGGCGTCTTCCTCGCAGCACGCGGCGAACTCTTCGCCGCTTCCCGAGTTCCATGCGCGTACCATACCGTGAACCACGGCCCGGATCGCCTCTTGGTCCGTTTGGATTTCCATTTCGTCCCCTACAACCAGGAACGCGCAGGAAGCCTGCCAACCGGCTCACGCTACATGTGGGCGAGGTCTTCGAAATCCACATTTCCGCCGGAGAGAATCACGCCTACCGAGCGGATCCCCTCGGGCAGTTTGTGAAACAGCAGTGCCGCCGCGGGCACAGCGCCGCTTGGTTCCACCAGGATCTTCAGGCGCAATAGCAGGAAGCGGACGGCAGCGCGGATCTCGTCCTCGCTCACCAGCACGATGCGCTCGGCCAGCTCGCGGATCACCGGGAAGGTCAACTCGCCGGGTTTCGGCGAGCGCAGTCCGTCGGCGATGGTGTCAGGGTGCACCGCGATCCGGGTCCCAGCCACCATGGAGAGGAACGTGTCGTTGGCGCCCGCCGGTTCGGCGCCGAAGACGCGAATCGCAGGGTGGAGCGCTTTGGCGATGGTGGCGCAGCCGGAGAGCAGTCCGCCGCCGCCCACGGGCGCGATCAGCGCGTCCAAGGGGCCGGTCTCTTCCAGCAGCTCCAACGCGGCCGTGCCTTGTCCGGCCATGATCATCGGGTGGTCGAACGGGGGAATCAGCGTGGCGCCCGTCTCCTTGAGGATGCTCTGCGCGATGGCTTCCCGGCTATCGGTGAAGCGGTTGTAGGTGACGATCCGCGCGCCCTGGGCACGCGTCGATTCCATTTTGGACTTGGGCGCGTCCTCCGGCATCACGATCGTCGAAGCGACGCCGACATGGCGGGCCGCGATCGCCGTGGCCTGCGCGTGATTGCCCGAGGAGTACGCCACCACACCGCGGGCCAGCGATTCGCGCGGCAGCGAAAGCACCAGGTTGGCTGCCCCGCGGATTTTGAACGCGCCCCCGCGCTGCAGGTTCTCGCATTTGAAATAGACGCGCGTACCGGCTTCGGTATCGAATCCCGCCGAAGTGAAAACCGGAGTCTTGCGCGACAGCGGCCGGATCCGTTCCGCCGCCGCGCGCACATCGTCAGCCTGTATCGCCAGAGCCATCCTTATGAGTCTACCCGGAGTGATGCGCCGCTCCGACGAGCCGCGACCGTCAGGGAGCGCTACCCGCAAACTACCAGGCGTCGCGGCTCGTCAGTCGCCTTCCGCAGTGGCCAGCGCGAGTGCGGACATTCCGAAGCCCAGCGTCATATACTCCGACGCGCCCTCGAAAGCCGCGCGCGGCAGCACCCGCCAGCAATCGACGATCGCCGGCTTCCCGCCCTGCTTCAAATCCGCGGGCGAGAGATTCTTGAACTCCGGCCACGGAGTGGTGATCGCCAGCACATCGGCCTGTCCGCGCGCACTCGGCGGCGGTGGCGGCATACTCGATGCGATCTCCCAACACACGGCGCGTCGATTCCATCGCCGCCGGATCGTACACCACCACTCGCGCGCCGCGCGCCGCCAGTTCCTTCGCGATCGCCACGCCCTGCGATTCTTCGATCACCTCGGTGTGCGGCTTATACGAGAGTCCCAGCACGCCCACCGTTCCGCCCGCCGGCAGATGCGACAGAAGCAACTCCGCCAGCCGCGGCACCTGGCGTCGGTTCAAGTCGTCGGTCGCCTCCGCCAGCAGCGCCGGAACGCCGTTCTCCCGGGCCAGCGCGGAGAACGCGACGTTGTCGCGCGGGAAACACGGTCCGCCGTAGCCCAGCGCGCCCTTCAGGTACTTCGGCCCGATCCGCGTGTCGCAGCCCAGCGCCGACGTGACCACGTCGGCAGTCCGCGCCCGGCAGCGTTTCGCAGATCTGCGCCAGCATGTTGGCGTAGCGAGATCTTGGTGGTGACGAACGTGTTCACCGAAAGCTTGGTCAGTTCGGCGTTCACGTAATTCATCCGCTGAATCCGCGGATTGCTTTCGCACACGCCCGGTGTACAACTCTTCCAGAATCGCGCCGGAGCGCGCGTCCGATTCGCCGATCAGGATCATGTCCGGATTCAGCATATCGCGCACCACGCTGCCCAGCGCGATGAATTCCGGGTTGTAGCAGAGCCCGAAATCCACGGCCCGCCTTCAGGCCCGAGTACTTCTCCAGCGCCGGCAGCAACGTGCACCGCCCACCGACCCCGGCATCACCGTGCTCGAAAGCACCACCAGGTGCCACGCGCCGCTTCTTGCGCAGCGCAGCGCCGATCTTCTCCGCCGCCTTGAGCACGTACTCCATCGAAAACCGCCCGTCGGGGCCGGAGGGCGTCGGCACGATGATGAACGTCAGGTCGGTCGCCAGAATCGCTTCTTCGTAACTCTCCGTGGCGGTGAGGCGCTCATGGTTGGCCGCGATCATCTCCGCCAGCTGCGGTTCGTTGACCGGCGGCCGGCCTTCCTGAATCGCCTTCACGTAACGCCGGGTTGATGTCCACACCCACCACGGTGTGTCCTTTGTGCGCCATCACGGCCGCCATGGGAGCGCCCAGTTTCCCTAGGCCGATGATCGATATCTTCATTGCTCTATTCCTGTCGTGACGATCGGCATTCGCCAGCCCGGTGCCGAAGGCGCGTGACGTCACCTTCAAAACCGGGGCGGCCTGCTTTCGCTTGAACTCCGCGATGCGCACCAGGCGCAGCACCCTGCGCACCGTCTGCTCGTCATAGCCCTGCGCGATGATCTCTTCCGCGCTCTGGCACTGCTCCACGTGCAGTTCCAGAATCTCGTCCAGCAGATCGTAGGGCGGCAGGCTGTCCTGATCGGTCTGGTCCGGCCGCAGCTCGGCCGAGGGCGCCTTGGTGATGGTCGATTCCGGAATCGCGGCGCCGCGCTGATTGCGCCAGCGCGAGACCCGGTACACCATCATCTTCGGCAGGTCCGCGATCACCGCCAGACCGCCGTTCATGTCGCCGTACAAGCGTGCAGTAGCCCACCGACATTTCGCTCTTGTTGCCCGTGGTCAGCAGCAGCGACCCGAACTTGTTGGAGAGCGCCATCAGCAGATTGCCGCGAATGCGCGATTGGATGTTTTCCTCGGTGACGTCCGGCTTCAGCCCCGCGAAGGCATCCGCCAGCACGCCGTCGTAGGTCTTCATGATGTCCGCCAATCGGCAGCTGCATCGTCTGGATGCCCAGGTTGCGCGCCAGTTCCACCGAATCGTCCACGCTGCCCTGGCTCGAATAGACGCGACGGCATCATCACGCCGAGCACGTTCTCCGCGCCCATCGCGTCGGCCGCAATCGCCGCCGTCAGCGCCGAATCGATGCCGCCCGAGAGCCCCAGCAGCACCTTGCGGAAGCGCGTCTTGCGGGCGTAATCGCGGACGCCCAGCACCAGCGCATTCCAGATCTCCGCCTCCGCGGTGAAATCGTCCGGCGCGATCGTGCCCGTTCCCGCCCAGCAGATCCACCAGCAGCACGTCTTCCTCGAAGCCCTTGGCGCGCGCGAACAGTCTGCCCTGCGCGTCGAACGCCGCCGCTGCGGCCATCGAAGATCAGGTCGTCGTTGGCGCCCACCTGGTTGACGATCGCCACCGGCAGGCCGTACTTCTGCGCCATGTGGCCGAGCATCTCCTCGCGCAGCTCCTGCTTGCCCACCGTAGAACGGCGACGCCGAAAGATTCACCAGATCGCCTGCGCGCCCGCCTGCGCCAGCGCCTCGATCGGGTCCTGGTGATAGCGGCGCCGCTTCCAGAAATCGCGGTCGTTCCAGACGTCTTCGCAGATGCTGATGCCCAGCCGCACCCCGTTCAATTCCAGAATCTGCGTGCCCTAGTAACGGCTCGAAGTAGCGGTCTTCGTCGAAGACGTCGTAGGTCGGCAGCAGCGACTTGTGGAACGCCTGCCCCACCGCACCGTCGCGCAGCAGCACCGCGCTGTTGTACAGGGGCCGCCCGACGTCCGACGGGTTCGGCGTTGCCACGCCCACCAGCAGCGGCGGAGCGTCCTTCAGTTCCCTGGCAATCTGCGAAAGTTTCTCGCAGCCGCGGCGCACAAAGCCCTGGTTCATCAGCAGATCGCGCGGCAGATAGCCCATCAGCGCCAGCTCGGGCGTGACCATCAGGTCCGCGCCCTGAGCTTGCGCCGACCGGGCCGCCCGGACGATCAGCGAGGAGTTGCCTTCAAGGTCGCCTGCTGTAGGGTTGATCTGAAGAAGCGCTAGACGCAAAACGTGTACCTGCCCCGTTAAAAGTAGAATTCAGACACAAGAATTCTCAAAGAGTTTGAGGGCTTTCACTCAGTGTATCAATAAGTTGATTTTCCTGCCTGTTGATATAGTGGGGGTTTGCCGGTGGATCCCGATCACGCTCCTCTCGTTTCCGTTGTCACGCCATCGTATAACATGGCGCGCTACCTGTCCGATACCCTGCGAGAGCATCCTGACTCAGGATTACCCGCGCCTCGAAGTGATCGTGGTGGATGGCGGCTCTACCGACGAAACTCCCGCGATTTTGGCTAGTCTATGGCGACCGCGTGCGTTCCGTCACCGGGAAGGACAAGGGCCCTTCCGACGCCGCCCACAAGCGGTTTCCAACAGGCCACTGGCGAGATCTTCGTCTGGCTGAACGCCGACGACACATTCCTCCCCGGCGCTGTCCGTACCGCCGTCGACGTACCTCTCCGCACACCCCGAAATCGACGTGGTCTACGGCGAAGGCTGGTGGATCGACGACAACGGCGCCGTCATCAGCCGCTACCCCACCCTGCCCTGGGATCCGCGCGTCCTCGAGCGCGATTGCTTCATCTGCCAGCCGGCCGCATTCATCCGCGCCTCCGCCTACCGCCGCTGCGGCCTCGATCCCGATATCAACCGCTCCTTCGACTACGACCTCTGGATCCGCATGGCCAAACTGGGCATCCGCTTCGCCGCCATTCCCGAATACCTGGCCAATTCCCGCATGCACACCGGCGCCAAAACCATCTACGAGCGCGAAGCCGTCTTCGAAGCCTCCATCGAGCCTGCTGCAGCGACACTATGGCTACGTCCCGCTCTCCTGGGTCTTCGGCTACACCACGCTGGCGCCGCGACGGCCGCGACCAGTTCTTCGAACCCCTGCGCCCCACCGCCCGCAACTATCTCGCCTCCCTGCCCATGGGCCTGCGCCTCAATCCCGCCAAACGCGCGCGCTTCCTGGCGGAATGGCTGGCGGCCCCGCTGCGCAAGATAATCGGCTAACTTTCGTTAACCCGCCATCCCATATCCCTTAGTGTCTTGTTCCCCAGCACCCCTTCACGCCAAGATCAAACTGGCCCTACATGCCTGCACCCAACTTCATGCTCCAGGACCTGGTCGGCGCGCTGACTGCGATCGCGCTGCTGCCGGCCTTCCTGGTCTTTCCCGGGTATTTGCTGGCATGGCTGCTCGATATCTTCGAGTTCCGCCGCCGTACCGCCGCCTTCCGTTTCGCCTTCGCGCTCCCGCTGTCGATCGCCGTCTGCCCCATCCTCACCTACCTGCTGGGACGCTACGCATCGATGCCGATCGCGCGCGGCGCGTACCTCGCCGGCGCCCTCGCCGCGCTATTCCTGATCGCCCGCCGGTTCTCGTTCCCCGACCGCGGTTTTAATCGGAAGATCGCCGCCATTCTCGCCGTCTGGCTCGTCGTCTGCCTCTTCTCCCTCGTCGATCTGCAAATCGGCGAGCGACTCTACTACCCCACCAGTGCGCTCGATTACTCGGTGCGGACGGCCTTCGTCCATTCCATCAGCGTCACCGGAGTGCCACCGCAGAATCCTTTCTTCCAACCCGGACATCCAGTCGCGCTCCGCTATCACTACTTCTGGTTGATGATGTGCAGCCTGGCCGAACAGATCTCGGGCGGCCGCGTGACCTCGCGGCAGGCGCTCATCGGTGGCACCTTTTGGGCCGGGGTGGCGCTGATGGCGCTGCTCGCGGTCTACCTGCGCATCTTTTCCGCGGCATCCGAATTCCGCCGCCGCGCCTTCACGGGAATCCTGCTGCTCGCCATCACCGGCCTCGATATCGTTCCCAGCCTCTTCTTCCTTTTCCTCTACGCGCGCGGAATGCTGGGTTTCGTCCTGCCCAGCGTGGAATGGTGGAACGAGCACGTCGATTGGTTCGTGTACAGCACCCTCTGGGCTCCCCACGCCCTCTCCGCGATGATCGCCTGCTTCATCGCGTTCCTGCTCCTGTGGCATGCCGCCGCGGCGCGACGCTACATTCTGCCGGCAGCCTGCGCACTAGCCAGCGCCGTCGGCGCTTCCATCTACGTCGCCTTCGTATTCGCCATCTTCCTCTCCGTCTGGACCGTGATCACCGCATGCCGCAAGTGGTACCGCGAAACCGCCGTGCTCTGCGTCACCGGCGCGATCGCCATCGCGCTCGCCCTGCCCTACCTGCACGATCTTGCCGGCCCCGGCGCGGGCGGTCCGCTCTTCACCTTCACCGTCCGTGATTTCTCGCTGGCCGCGCTGATCCGCACCCCGGCAATCTCCGAGCTATGGCGCCGCCTCCTGGTCAACGGCACTCTCCTGCCGGTGAATTACCTGCTGGAATTCGGGTTCTTCTTCCTGGTCGCACGCTACCAGTGGCAGCGCCACCGCCTCTCGGGACGGCCGCTTTCCCGCGCCAATCTCGCCGGCGCCGTGATGGTGGCCACTAGTGTCCTGGCCTGCACCTTCCTGCGCTCCAGCGTCATCGGCTGCAACGACCTCGGCTGGCGCGGATTGCTGGTCGCCGAGTTCGTCCTCCTCCTCTGGGCCGCCGACCTCTTCGCCAATCGTGAGCGCCTCGATTTCCTCAGCGCCTCCCAGCGCCAGTTGCTGGTCGTCTTCTTCGCGCTCGGCTTCGCCGGTACGGTCTACGATCTCGCCATCGTGCGCCTCTACCCCGTGCTCGCCGACCGCGGCGTGGTCCCGCCGCTCGATTGGATGTCGCCCGATCGCGATTTCGGCCGCCGCACCTATGCCGAGCGGGCCGCCTACGAATGGCTCCACACTGCCACGCCCGCCAATGCCGCCGTGCAGTCCAACCCCAAAGTCGTTTTCCAGGACACGGTGGGCATGATCTATGGCGATCGCCATAGTGTGGCTGCCGATCTCAACTGCCTCACTATCTTCGGCGGCGACGCGGTGCAGTGCGCTCCGGTCGTGTCACGCGTGCAGGCTATGTTCCCGGCGAATGCCGCCGCCCCCTCCACGCTGCAGGAAGGCTGCCTGGCGCTGCCCGTGGACACCTTCGTCGCCAAGGATACCGACCCCGTCTGGAGCAATCGCCAATCCTGGGTCTGGACCGAGCGGCCGGCGTATGCCAACGCCTACATGCGACTGTTCCGCTGTCAGTCGCGCAGCCGCACTTTGACCAGTTCGCGATAGAGCGCCGTCTTCTTAACTTCCACCGTCGCTCCCTCCTCCACTACGCGCGCCAGCACCCAGCCCGGACGCAGCGAACTCTGATACGCGCTGAACTCGCGCGTGCCTCGCGTGAAATCTGCCCACTCCACCACGTTCACCGGCGCCCACCCGCGCAGTACGCGTATGCCGCCTTCGATGGTGTCGAAGCCCATGTACTTCAGCGCCGCCCGATCGTCCGCCACGTAGACCAATCGCGATTTCAGACGCTCCGGCGCATACTGCCACATCTGCAGAAACAACTGGCCATCCGGAATTACCACTGGCCCTTGCTCCAGCGCCGCGCGCAGCACCGGTTCCCGGTCGAACGGGTTGCCGTCGTAGGGATGGTCCAGCGAGCGGATCCCCATGCCCCACGCCAACACCGTCAGCATCACCAGGGCGGCCGTTCCCCGTGTGCCGAGCAGTTCCGCCGCCACCATCGGCGCCAGCAGGCAGAAACCGGCCAGCCCGATCAGCGCATAGCGCTCGTTGAACATATGCGTCACCAGCAGTCCGCCGATCACGCCCGCCAGCGGCACGGCCACCAGCAGCACCGCCGCCACCCACTCGTGTTCCGGAATCTTCTCCGCCTCGGGGTGCTCCGCGGGCTCTGTGTGGCTGGCCGCCAGCCCCAGCGCACCCACCAGCAGGGCCGCGAAGGCCGCGCCCGGAGCCAGTCCCGTCTCCCAAAACTCCAGGCCCTGCCGGAGATACGCCGGCGCCCACGTGTGGGAGAAGCCTTTGACCACCCCCACGATCGTGGCCGCCCGCCAGACCAGCGGCACGCTGCCGGCCGCCAGCGCCATCCACATGCCCCAATCCAGCCGCCGCAAACGCCGGGTGCGAATGAGTTCGCCGCCCGCCAGCGGCAGGTACATCAGCACCGCGTAGTAGTGGCACAACATCATCGCGCTCAGGCTCAGCGCGAGCCCGCACAGCGCAACCGCGCGATGCCGCCGCTGCGCCGCTGCCTGCCAGGAGATCAACGCCAGTCCGCAGAATCCCAGTTCCAGCCCGTACGCGCGAGCCTCGGCCGAATAGAAATACGCGTGCGTCAGGGTCGGCAGCAGCAGCGCGCACAATCCGAACACGACGCCCTTCCTGCGGGCTACGAACACGTACAGGCACAGGCAGAGGACCCAAAACCCCACGATCGCCGGCAGCCGGGCGGTTACCTCGTTCAGCCCGAACCAGCGGATCGAAAGGTGCGTCAGCAAGTGCGGAAGCGGCGGATTGGCGTCAATCGCCAGCGTCGCCTTCCACGCCCCCGCCAGGTCCGGAGCCTTGGCCGCGATCAGGGTGATAATCTCGTCGTACCAAAACGGCTTTCCAGCCGCGCGGCCCACGGCGCAGAGCGCGTAAATCGCGGTAAAGAGCCCGAGCAGCAGGTACTTGCGCGATTCAATCCCGGTGATCAGCTTGTGGCGCACGTCCCCTGTATTGTAATCGCTCGAATTGCCTATCAAGTTTCAGACTCGGATAGCTTAATATACTTTCGGCAACGTATGAAGACTATCGGCGCGTGCCTCCTGTTGCTCGCCTGTGCCGGGGCGCAGCAGGATGCCAAAATTAGCGTGCAGAACGCCGTAAAGGCCATCGCCCTTGAAGCGGGCCTGGGCTATGACTGGCAGAAGTCGTTCGACCAGACCGACCCGGCGTGCCGCACCTGGGTGCGCAATCCTCCCGCCAAGTCAGTCCCCTTCGCCACCGCAATCCAGCAGGTCCTCGACCCGGTCGGATTGCGCTACGAAGTGGAGAATGGCGAGGTCGTCCTTTACCGGACGACCGACCTGTTGAGCCAGAAAGTCAGCTATTACACTGCCCAGAAGAGCGTTCAATATATCGTGATCGATCTGGCGCAGCAGGTCGGCCTCGGCTACAACTGGGATAAGTCGTTCGCCGCGACCGATCCGGAATGCCGCCGCTTCGTATACAATCTGTCGATCAAGAACCAATCCTTCGGCAAGGCGATGGCCGCGGTGCTCGATCCCGTGCAATTGGGTTTTCGCCTCGAAGGCGGTCAGGTAGTGCTCTATCGGCGGTAATTGCTACCGCACCCAGATCAAATACACCACATAACACGCTGCTGCGCCAACCCCCAACGACACCAGACCGGAAACCCTGCGCTTCGCCAGGAAGAAGATCAACGCCAGGCCCGTGATCGAAACCAGCGTCATCAGCACTGCCGATGCGTCGATCAGCCACTTCCAGGCAGCGCCCGTATCGCGTCCCTTGTGCAGGTCGTTGAGAATCGCACCCCAACCCATCCGGGTCTCGGTTACTTCATATTTCCCGGTGTCGCGATCAATGAACGTATCCGCCGTGTAGCCCGGACCTTTGAAGCTGACTGAGAGCTGCGCATCGTCCACACGGAAATCACTCAGGGCGCTGTGGATTCCATGCTGCCGTCGCAATTGTTCGACGATCTGTAGCTTGTCGACTTCCTTTCCGCCCGGCGGCCGCACCCAGTTCAGCGGCACCTGGCCCCTGATGACCACCGTCCTTTGCTGGCTCGTGAACCACTCCGGGTGATTCACCGTGAGCCCCGTCGCCGCGAAGAAGAGCAGGATGGCGAAACTCACCATCGAAAGATAGATATGCAGCCATCGCGCCCACGTCACCGTGAGCTTTTTGACGTGATGCCTCCAGCCGTAATAGGGGTGCGCCTTCACCGGCGCCTCGCTGACTGTCATCTGAATGCCTCTCATCCCTACGTCAGCGAGCGGCTCGGCTCGCAATCGTTCTTCTTGATGGACGGCTCAGACGTGGGACAAGGTTACACTGGAACCGCTAGCGGTACATTTCCGGGTAGGCCTGCCGCATCTCCTCGGCCTGAAGGCGCGCGTTGGCGATCTGGATAAGGGGCCCCTTCCCCATTCCGGGGCAATAGCGGGCCGTCTTCGCCCATTCGCGCCGGCTATCCACCAGCTCCGGCCAAAATGGGAAGATCCGGCACTGCGTAGGCTTCGCCGGGTGGATCGAACAGCCGTCCCCTACCAGGAAGTGGCAGGTTGAAGCCGCCGGCACCCGCAGCCGCATTTTGTTGGTCGTCCGGTAGACATACTTGCGCTCAAAGGCGCGGGCGGTTATCCCGAGAAATTCGGCAGCACGCTTCAGGTCTGCCTCGGTCAGGTATACCCAACCCTTTTGCCGGCAACACTCCGTGCACCCCGGCTGGCATTCGAATCGCAGCGCTTCCGCCATTTGTATCATTATGATCTGTTAACGTCGGGACCGTTTGTGATATATTTGCCCTGTCTTCGGGAAGGAGTGCCTATGTCCCGGGTGAGAGACGTCGTTCATCAGTGCCAGCTCTTCAGCGTCGAAGAGCATCAATCCGTCGCCCAAGTCGCGCGAGTGATGGCCGGATTTCACGTGGGGGCCATCCTGGTGCTGAAGGGGGACGATCTCGCCGGTGTGTTCAGCGAGCGCGATCTGATGATGCGCGTCGTCCTGGAACGCCGCGATCCGGACCTGACCCCGGTTCGCGAGGTGATGACCACGGACGTCTGCACCATCGACGAAACCGCCACCCCCGAGGAAGCCATGGAGGCCATGCAGGCCAACAACTGCCGCCACCTCCCCGTCACCCGCGAGGGGCGTGTGGTCGCGTTCCTCTCCATGCGCGATCTCATGAATTTTGAGGTTGCCCGCCAAACTGAAGAAATCTATCACATGCGGGCGTACATCAGTAACGCGTGACCACTGGTATCATCGTCTTCGCTCACGGCTCCCGAATCGAACCCGCCAATGAGGCTGTCCGGTCGGTAGCTGCGGAATTCGCACGCGCGGGCGGCTATAGCGCGGTTGAAGCTGCTTTTCTGGAACTCGGACACCCCAGCCTCGAAGAAGCTGCGGAACTTTTGAGCGCGCGCGGCATCCAGCATATTGTCGTGATTCCTTATTTCCTCACCCTCGGCATGCACCTGGAACGCGACCTGCCTCGCCTGGTTTCCGATATCTCCAGCAAAAACAGTGGGTTGCGAATCACCGTCACAGCTCCGCTGGATGGCCACCCGGGGCTGGTGGAGATCCTTAAGGCGCGAGCTGCCGAGGCGTTGGTTGAGTAGAGCACACTCAACAATTCCTTGACAACCTCACACTAAAGTTTAATAATGGTCTTGTACTTAAGCCGCCCCTCGGGCGGCCGTCATCGTAACTCAACAATTCTCGAGGGAGGCATTTGAATCGACATGGGAAAGATTATTGGTATTGACTTGGGCACGACCAACTCGTGCGTAGCCGTCATGGAAGGCGGCCAGCCCACGGTCATCGCAAATCAGGAAGGCAATCGCACCACTCCGTCCGTTGTGGCGTTCACCAAGAGCGGTGAGCGGTTGGTTGGCCAGGTCGCCAAGCGCCAGGCCATTACCAATCCAGAAAATACGGTCTTCTCTATCAAGCGCTTTATGGGGCGCCGGTACGACGAAGTCAACGAAGAAATGAAGATGGTGCCCTACAAGGTGGTCCGTGGCGAAAATGGCGACGCCCGCGTGGACATCATGGGCAAGAAATATTCTCCGCCCGAGATCTCGGCGATGATCCTCACCAAGCTGAAGGAAGCCGCCGAAGCCTATCTCGGAGAGAAGGTTACCCAGGCCGTCATCACCGTTCCGGCGTACTTCAACGATGCCCAGCGCCAGGCCACCAAGGATGCCGGCAAGATCGCCGGTTTGGATGTCCTCCGTATCATCAACGAGCCCACCGCGGCCGCGCTGGCATACGGACTCGATAAGAAGAAGAACGAAACCATCGCGGTCTACGATTTCGGCGGCGGTACGTTCGATATCTCGGTCCTCGAAGTGGGCGAAGGCGTGGTCGAGGTGAAATCGACCAACGGCGATACCCACCTGGGCGGCGACAACATCGATCAGCGTGTGATCGATTGGATCGTCTCCGAATTCAAGAAAGAGAACGGCATCGATCTCTCCAAGGACCAGATGGCCCTGCAGCGTCTCAAGGAAGCCGCCGAGAAGGCCAAGATGGAACTCTCCACGCTTCTCGAGACCGAGATCAACCTGCCGTTCATCACCGCCGACGCAACCGGCCCGAAGCACCTGCAGATGAGGCTGAGCCGCTCGCGTTTCGAGCAGATGGTGGAAGACATTCTGCAGCGTTCCATGGGCCCGTGCAAACAGGCCATGACCGATGCGTCCGTTACCCCCAGCCAGATCGACGAAGTGGTTCTGGTTGGCGGACAGACGCGCATGCCGCGCATCCAGACGCTGGTCCGCGAGCTCTTCCAACGTGACCCGCACCAGGGCGTGAACCCCGACGAAGTCGTCGCCATTGGCGCCGCCGTACAGGGCGGTGTGTTGGGCGGCGAAGTGAAGGACGTGCTGCTGCTCGACGTCACCCCGCTTTCTCTGGGCATCGAGACCATGGGCGGCGTGTTCACCAAGCTGATCGAGCGCAACACGACCATCCCCACCCGCAAGAGCGAGGTCTTCTCCACGGCCAGCGACAACCAGCCGTCGGTAGAGATCAAGGTCTACCAGGGTGAGCGCGCCATGGCCCGCGACAACCGGCTGCTGGGCGTTTTCCAGCTCGGCAACATTCCGCCGGCGCCGCGCGGCGTGCCGCAGATCGAAGTCACCTTCGACATCGATGCCAACGGCATTCTGAACGTGACGGCGAAAGATCGCGGCACCAACAACGAACAGAAGATCACGATCACCAGTTCCAGCGGCCTCTCCAAGGACGAGGTCGAGAAGATGGCCAGGGACGCCGAAGCCAATGCGGCCGACGATCGCAAACTGAAGGACACGATCGACGCGCGCAACCGCGCCGACGCCATGGTCTACAACGTCGAAAAGACGCTGAAGGAACACCGCGCCAAGGTCGGCGAGGCCGAAGCCAAGGAAATCGAAGCCGCCCTCGAAGAGACCAAGAAAACGCTTAACGAAAACGACGCGGAGAAGATCAACGCCGCGGTCGATCGCCTGACCACCGCCAGCCATAAACTGGCCGAAGCCATGTACAAGAGCAGCAGCCAGCCGGGAGCGCAAGAAGCTCCTCCAACGGATGGCCACCCTAAGCCCGATGAGAAGGGTAAGGACAACGTCGTCGACGCAGAGTTCGTAGACGTAGACGATAAGAAGTAAGACCGGCCTCCTGGCGGGCTCACGGCCTGGCGCCCGATAAAGGCGCCAGGCCGCAAAATAATCCTATGGCGACTCCTAAGCATGAGTATTACGAAACGCTGGGCGTACCCCGCAAAGCCGACGCGGAGGAGATTCGCAAGGCCTATCGCAAACTCGCGCGCAAATATCATCCCGATCTGAACCCTGGCGATAAGTCCTCCGAAGACCGCTTCAAGAATGTCCAGGAAGCCTACGACATCCTCAGCGATCCCAAAAAACGCCAGATGTACGACCAGTTCGGCTTCTATTCCGAGAACGGCTTTGCCGGCGCCGGACCCGGAGGCCAGCCTTCTGGCGGTCCGCAGGGCGCACACTTCGACGGCTTCGATTTTTCCGACTACATGTCCGGCCAGGGCGGCGCCGCGGGCGGCCGGCGTACCCAAGGCACCTCCTCCCAAGGCGGGGGCGGTTTCCGCGATATTTTCTCCCAGTTCTTTGGCGGCGGCGCGGCCGCCGAGCATGCCGAGCCCGAGCGTGGGGCCGATCTCGAATATGTCATGAACATCGATTTCTGGCAGGCCATCAAGGGCACCACGGCGCGCGTCAACATTACACGCTACGACGTCTGCTCCACCTGCAACGGCACCGGATCCACCGGCGCCGGCGAAGTCACCTGCCCGCAATGCAAAGGCGCGGGACAGGTCACGCAGATGGCCGGCGCCATGAAGTTCAATCTCACCTGCCCGCGCTGCGGCGGCGCCGGCAAGCTGCGCAATGCCTGTCCCACTTGCGGCGGCGATGGGCGCATTCCGAAAACCGAGACCGTAGAGATCCGCATCCCGCCCGGCGCCCGCGACGGCTCGCGGCTGCGTGTCGCCGGTAAAGGCAACGCAGGCACCATGGGCGCGGCTCCGGGAGATCTCTACATCACCACCAAGGTCGAGCCCCACACGTTCTTCCACCGCGAGGGCGACAACATCGAAATCAAAGCGCCCATCGCCATCTGGGAGGCCGCGCTCGGCGCCAAAATCGAAGTCCCCACGATCGATGGGCGCACGCTGCTCAAGATCCCGCAGGGCACCGTGAACGGCCAGAAGTTCCGCCTTCGCGAAAAGGGAGTTTTGAATTCCCGCACCAACCAGCGCGGCGATCAGATCGTGGAGGTCCAGTTGACCACGCCCGATCCTCGCGACGAAAAGACCCGTCAGTTGTTGCGCGACCTGGCCGAACTGCACCCCGAGGATCCCCGCGCGGAAATGTGGAGTAAAGTCTGATGGCCAAGGCTAAATCCAAAGCGGCATACATGATCTCGTCCGTCGCGGAGCAGTACGAGATCCATCCCCAAACGCTCCGCCTCTATGAGCGCGAAGGCCTGCTTAAGCCTTCGCGCAGCGATGGCAATACGCGCCTCTACACCGCCGAGGATCTGGAACGGCTGGAGGTGATCCTGCACCTCACCCGCGATCTCGGCGTCAACCTCGCCGGCGTGGAAATCATCCTGAACATGCGCGAAAAAATGGGCGACATGCAGTCCCAGATTCAGGATTTTATCGCCACCTTAAACCGCGAACTGGCCGCTCACAATGTCCGCCCGTCCGTCCCGGAACCGCGTAACAGCCTGGTGCCGGTGATCAACGCCCGGCCCCCGGCCCGACGCAAGTAGACCGCCGCGCGTATACTGGCAGGATGGCTGACTTCGTTGGAGCGTCAACACCCATCTCAGCAGGCGGACTCGATCAGGCGACGCAACTTCTGGGCTCAGGCGCCGCCGAGATCTGGACCGTTCTGGAGGTGGAAACCAAGGGCTTCGGCTACCTTTCGGACCGACGCCCCGCGATCCTCTTCGAACGGCACTTCTTTCACCGGCTCACCGGCGGCAAGTTCGACGACCAGGCCCCATCGATCAGTTGCAGCATGCCCGGCGGTTACCTCGGCGGGGTCAAAGAATATGACCGCCTCGCGCAGGCCATCGCGCTCGACCGGCATGCAGCCCTGAGCAGCGCATCCTGGGGCATCGGCCAGATCATGGGCAGCAATTTCGCCGAAGCCGGCTTCGCCTCCGTCGAGGCTATGGTGGACGCCATGGTGCAGTCCGAGGACAACCAGCTCACCGCCATGGCCCGGTTCGTTTGCTCCGCCGGGCTCAGCCAGCCGCTAGCCGCTCACGATTGGGCGGCCTTCGCCCGCGGCTACAACGGCCCCAGTTACGCGAAGAATCAGTACGACACCCTGCTTGGCCGCCACTACCAGATGTTCGCCGCCGGTCCGCTGCCCGATATCCGTGTGCGCCAGGCGCAGGCCCTCTTGACCTTCCTCGGCATCGATCCCGGTGGCGTGGATGGCATGGTCGGCAAGCGCACCCGCGCCGCCGTCATGCAGTTCCGCGGCGGCGATTCCGACCAGATCGATGACGCCCTGATCGACGCGCTCACCGCCGCCCTCACCGCCAAAGCGGTTGGGATTACTTCGGGTACTTAGGTACGGGGACGGGCCGTAACGCTCCCTTACTTTACGGTCGCGGCTCGTCGGCACACCTTCAGGGGAATGATCCCTACTTCAAATACTTGGCCAGCGGGTCGTCCTTCAGCGCCCTCAGCCCCTCCACCACGCTGTCGGCATTCAACTCGGCGCCCGCCCGTGAAGTGTGTGTGTGCGGATCCCCAAACAGCGGTTCCACCTTCTCCGGCCCGAGCCCATCGTACTTGCGCGCGATGATCTCGTTCAGATCGATGAACCCCACGTGACTCCCGTGCCGCCACCTCGGCGGCCCACCCGGCGTACGTATCGCGATTGCGGACGATCTTGCCATCTTTCCAGATCTTGCGCGGAATCAGCGAACAGACAATCGGAGTCGCGCCCTTAGCCTTGGTATCGGCGATGAACTTCTCCAGATACCAGCCGTAGGTGTGGACCACTTCGTGCTGCTTCGTGATCGGGTTATCAATCTCGCGCGTCTCCTCGCCAGTCCCCTTCAGCGTCCCTCGCGCCCGCGCCGCATCATCCAGCGGACCGTTGTCGTTGTGGCCGAATTGCATCAGCACCACGTCACCAGGCTTCATCAGCGCCAGTGTTCGCTCCCAGTGTCCCTGGGTGAGGAAGGTCCGGCTGCTCAGTCCGCCTACCGCGCGGTTCACCACGTTGATCCGGCTCGTGTCGAAGCGGTCCACCAGCGGTTCGCCCCAACCCCACTGACCGTTGGCGCCATCGCCGCGGCCGTTGCGCACCGTCGAATCGCCGATCAGGAAAAGCGTCGGCAGCTTCGGATCGCGCGGCTCCGGCATCTTCATCCGCCCGGTTTCGAGCAGAATCGGATAGGGCTTCACGGATGTTCCCTTTTCCGAAAGGAAGGCCGTCAGGGGACTCTTCGCTCCCTTCAGGGCCGCTACCACCATCGACGCGTTGAAGTCGGCGCCCTCCGGACTGGTGTGGGTATGGTCTTCCGGGAACCACTCCTTCACCTTGACCTCGCCCATGGCGTCGTACTGGTCCGCGATCGCGTTGGTGACGTCCAGGAAGGGCACTCCGGCGGCCTTGGCGAGTTCGGACGACCACTGACTATATCTTCCGTTGCCGCGTTCCACCTTGCCGTCTTTCCAGATGTTACGCACCGTCAGCCCGAGCACCATAGGGCTGGCGCCTGCGGCCTTCGCCTCGGCGATCATCTGCCGCATGTAATGCCCAAAGGTGTAAACCACTTCCTTGTTGCCGTTCGGCAGGGTGAATTCCTGCGACTCGTCGCCCAACCCCGGCAGGGATCCGCGCGCCCGGTCCTTATCGGGCGCACTACCGTCGTTGTGCCCCATTTGCAGCAGCACAGTATCGCCCGGTTTTAACTCCGCCCGGACCTTTTCCCAGAGGCCTTCCGTGATGAAAGTACGGCTGCTGCGTCCTGCGCGGGCGCGATTCACCGTATGCGCCTGGTCCTGGTTGAAATAGGTGGCAAACGGGTCGCCCCATCCGCGGTGGTTTACATTATTGGCCGTCGAATCGCCCACAACCCAGACTGTCGGCGTCTGTGCCGCTGCCGATGCCGCGAGTAAGGCCATTGTGCTGAACGCTTTGAATGCGCGCATTTGCCTGCCATTTTACTGCTTTGGAGGCAGGGATTGCTGAGTTACCATGGGAAAGTCGCGCCACGTTAGCACTTCATGCTGCAATCTTTGGACTCTAATCAGCGGGCCACGATCGCGTACATTGGGCCCTTTCTCGCCTTCGTCGGCGTAATGGCATTGGAGCGGCTCGTTCCGCTGCCGCCGCAGTGGCTGTATCCGGTGCGCTTTCTCATTGTTGCCACGCTGATTGGTATCTTCTCCTGGCCCTACCTTTCCTTCCGTCCGAGTGCGCCCCTCGCCAGCATCGCGATCGGAATCGGAGTTTTCCTGATCTGGATCGCGCCCGACGTTCTTTTCGGGTATCGCCATCACTGGCTGTTCGAGAATTCGCTCACGGGGTCGGCCAGCAGTTCGCTGGCGCCCCATTTGAAGAAGAACCTGGCGTTCATCCTCATGCGGACGGCCGGGGCTTCGCTCCTGGTTCCGGTCCTGGAGGAACTGTTCTGGCGCGGCTGGATGATGCGCTGGCTGATCGATAAAGCCTTCCTGAAAGTGCCGCTCGGCCAGTATGTGCCCTCCGCCTTCTGGATTGTCGCCCTTTTATTTGCCTCGGAGCACGGACCGTTCTGGGAGGTCGGCCTGGCCGCCGGAATCGTTTACAACTGGTGGATCGTGCGCACGCGTAACCTCGCCGATTGCATTCTCGCGCACGCTGTAACCAACGCCGTTCTTTCGGGTTACGTGCTCTTCACTGATCAGTGGCAATACTGGCTATAACCGGAATTGTGCCGCGCACGTCTTACGCTATGGGCAGGTACCAGAAGCATCATTTCCTTCTCCTGTCTCGACTCCGGGCGCGGACGTCGGGCCCCGCGCCCCGGAGCCCTCTCGCTACAATAATCCTTAGCCGATGATCCAACTCACAGGGGCGGGGAAACGTTACGGCCCCAGAATCCTATTTGAAAACACCGACTGGCTGGTCACGCCCAACGAGCGTGCCGGCATCGTCGGCGCCAATGGCACCGGCAAATCGTCGCTGCTGAAGGTGCTGGCCGGAATCGAAGGCCTCGATTCCGGCACCATCTCCCTGCAGAAGGGCGTCACCCTCGGCTATCTGCCGCAGGACGGCCTCTCGCTTTCCGGCCGCACCGTTTTCGCCGAGTGCATGACCGTCTTCGCCGACCTGCGCGAGCTGGAGGACGAGCAGGAGCGCCTCACCCAGCGCATGTCGGAACTCGACCCGTCGAGCGCCGAATATGCCCAGGTCGCCGAGCGCTTTCACATGTCGGAGAGCGAATTCCGCGCCCGCGACGGCTACACGGTGGAATCGCAGGTGGGCGCCGTGCTCAGCGGCCTCGGCTTTCCGCAGCGCGATTGGAAACGCCGCACCGAAGAGTTCTCCGGCGGCTGGCAGATGCGCATCGCGCTGGCCAAACTGCTGCTCGAAAAGCCCAATCTGCTGCTGCTCGACGAGCCGACCAACCACCTGGACCTGGAAGCGCGCAACTGGCTGGAGGAATATCTCTCCTCCTACCCCTACGCCTTTGTCCTGGTGTCGCACGACCGGTACTTCCTCGATGTCACGGTCAAGAAGATCGTCGAGCTGTGGAACAAGAACCTGCACTTCTACACCGGGGGATATTCCCGCTACGAAGTGCAGAAGGACGAGCGCCGCGCCCAGTTGCAGGCCGCTTACGCGAACCAGCGCGACCGCATCGAGCAGCTGGAGAGCTTCATCAACCGCTTCCGCGCTCAGGCCACCAAGGCCAAGCAGGTGCAGAGCCGCATCAAGGAACTGGAGAAGATCGAGCGCATCGAAATTCCGCCCGACGAGAAGACCATCCACTTCAGCTTTCCCCAGCCCAAGCCCAGCGGCCGCATCGTAGCCGAGTTTAAGAAAGTCTCGAAGGCTATGGCGACCACGTGGTCTTCTCCGGCGCCGACGTAATCATCGAGCGCGGCGACCGGGTGGCGCTGGTAGGCGTCAACGGCGCCGGCAAATCCACCATGATCAAGATCCTGGCCGGAGCCGAGCCGGTGACGCACGGGCGAGTACATCCTGGGCCACAATGCCCAGCCCGATTACTTCGCGCAGGATCAATACAAGGAGCTCGACCAGACCGCGAAGATGATCGACGACCTGGGAACCGTCGCCCCACGCGCCACCAACACCGAGTTGCGCAGCATTCTCGGGTCTTTCCTTTTCTCGGAAGACGACGTGTTCAAGCAGATCGGCGTGCTCTCCGGCGGCGAGCGAAACCGCTACGCCCTGGCCCGGATGCTAATGGTGCCGTCCAACTTCATGCTGCTCGACGAGCCCACCAACCACCTCGATATGCGCGCCAAGGATGTGCTGCTGCGCGCACTGCAGGATTACACCGGCACAGTGGTCTTCGTCTCCCACGATCGCTACTTTATCGACAAACTCGCGACACGCATCGTCGAAGTCGAAAACGGCAATGTGCACGTCTACCCCGGCAACTACGAGGATTACCTCTGGCGCAAAGCGGGTGGTTCCGGCAGCGTCATCGGAGATACCGGTGCACCATCGACGCCCGCGCCGGTGGCGGTTCCGGTACTCGTCGGGACCCAGACCGCCACCGACGGGTCGGCGGCAAAACCTGGCGTAGTCAGGTTAAATCCGATCAAACTCCGCCAGATGAAAGAGCGCCGGCACGCCATCGAAGACGAGGTCACGCGCCTCGAAGTGGAGATTGCCGACTACGAAGCCGAGCTCGCCAACTTTGTGAGTGTGGAAGAAACCAAGCGGGTCAACGAGTTGCTCGAAGCCCGCCGGTCTGATCTCGAAGCGTTGATGTTTGAATGGGAAGAGGTCGCCCAATTGATCGAGGCGAACTCGTAGATTCTATTCCTGCATTGGCATTTGCTGTTCGATTTCGCGCCAGGCGCTAATCTTCAGCCGCCGGCAGACCCAGCAGAGCGTTTCCCCGGCGGCAGCCACCGCGTTCTCCGCTCCACAGACCGAGCACTTCTCAATCTTCTTGAGACGGTCCGGCGAAATGGATTGCTTCGCCTTTTCCAGCATCTCTGCTGGAACCACCGGCTCGGGTTTGGGTTGGATCTTCCGTTTCATAGGACCCCAGTCTGCTTTCACTATGACAGAAAGCACGCCGCCGGACAACCGAAACACTGCGGCGGCCCCCGTCAGGCAGCTTCGGGAATCTGAACAACCACTGCGACTTCCAAAGAGGAACCGCAGCGCGGGCACTTCTGCCCCGCCGCCACACGCACCTTCTTACCGTTGAAGTCGATCTCCGCCGGTACCGTGTGGGTGCAGATCGGGCAATGTGCCAGTCCTTGTAAATGATGTTCCAGTAGAGTTTTCATCTCTCGCCCTCCTCACTTCTTTGTACGCACGTCAATGACCGTTGGTTTTCGGAATTATCGTAAAGTTTCCTAAACCGCCACCGGGCGTTTCCTTTCACGCCGAGTGATACGCTGAGAGTATGACTCAGCCGCCCGCACCCAAGATTCAATTGATTAACACCGCCGAATACCGGGAAAATTACGCCAACAGCGTGCAGATCCGGGTGAACCTATGGGATTTCTTCCTCATGTTCGGCCGCGTTAACCAGACGGCTGCGGACAACGTGGCGATTCATAATTTTCAAGGGATTTATTTAAGCCCGCAACAGGCCAAGGCGCTGCTCAACATTCTTCAGCAGAATGTGACTCAGTATGAGACTGCCTTCGGTGAGATTAAGTTGGAGCCCCATGCAGAGGGCGGCATCGTCCAATAATCGGCGCGTTCCGGTGCGCTCCCTAATTTACGGAGTGCGAGGTCGGTATCGTCACTCCCTGTACTCCGGCGTGGCACAAATACTCGCGCAGCAGAATCAGCTTCAGTTCGCGATCCGCCGCGATCCGCGCCGCCCCATGGCTTTGGAAGGGGATGATTCGTCCGGTCAGTTCGGTATTGCCGCATGCCGATCCGTCGCCGGATGCGAGGATGCACGCACCGAAATATTCCGCTATAAACTGGAGTTCGTCGGAAGACAGACCTAGCAGGAAGCGGCGCGCCCTGAATTGCATCGGCCGATCAGCACACGCAACAAGGGCGGCTACCAGAGTGTTTCGCACGGCAGATCTCCTGTCGGTGAAGAACCATACTAACCTTTGTTGACCCGTATTATTGCGAATCCGGTTGTCGCACGCAAGGGGGGCGGGCAAGGGGAGGAGTGAATCCCCGTCGTCGTCGATTATGATTGGTGTGGTGCGCCCTACTCATGTGCTCTTCGTTTTCGGCACGCGTCCGGAAGCCATCAAGCTCTGTCCCGTGCTGCTGCACATGCGCCACCGGCCCGAGCAGTTCGCGGTGGAGACCTGTGTCACCGGGCAGCATCGCGGCATGCTCGACCAGGTGCTGACCGCCTTCCACGTAACCCCCGAACACGATCTGGACGTGATGCGGCCCGGGCAGTCGCTGGCTCAATCCAGCGCGCGCATCCTCTCCCAACTGGAGCCGGTCCTGGCGCGGTCGCGCCCCGATATGGTGTTGGTCCAGGGCGATACCACCAGCACGCTGTGCGGAGCGCTGGGAGCCTTTTACCAGGGAATCCCCGTTGGCCACGTCGAAGCCGGACTGCGCACCGGCGACCTCCAGGAGCCTTTCCCGGAGGAGATGAACCGTGTGGTGACCACACGCCTGGCCCACCTGCATTTCGCTCCGACGCCGTTGGCCGCCGCCCGTCTGGCTGCCGAAAACGTGCCTTGCGAGCGCATCTTCGTCACCGGAAATTCCGGCATCGACGCCGTGCTCTACATCCGCGACGAGCTTGAATCCGGCGCGGTGCACGCTCCCGTCTTGGAGCAGCTCGACGCATCGAAAAAACTGGTGGTCGTGACGGCCCATCGACGCGAAAGCTTCGGCGAAGGCTTCGAGCGCATGTGCCGCGCACTCGCCCGCCTCGCGGCGCGGCCCGATGTGCAGATCGCCTACCCGGTGCACCGCAATCCCAGCGTGATGGAACCCGTCTTCCGCCTACTTAGCGGCCTCCCCAACGTCCTGCTGCTGGACCCGCTGGACTACGTGCCGTTCGTCGACTTGATGCGGCGCGCGGCGCTAATCCTGACCGATTCGGGCGGCATCCAGGAGGAGGGCCCCTCGCTCGGCAAACCGATTCTGGTGATGCGGGAGAAGACCGAACGGCCGGAAGCCGTCGAGGCCGGGACTGTCCGGCTGGTCGGCACCAGCGAGGAGGCCATCGTGGCGCGAGGCGTCCCTGCTGTTGGATAGCGAACAGGAGCGCCGCCGCATGTCGCGGGTTCACAATCCTTACGGCGACGGCCAGGCCAGCCGCAGAATCGCCGACGCCATCGCCGCCTATGGCGCGGAGGCGCTCGCATGAGCAGCATGACCCGCCGCCAGGTGCTGATGGCTCCCGCCGCGGCCGCCTTCCAGCGCACCCCGGCGCAAGGCACGCGCCCCAACATCCTGCTGCTGATGGCCGATCAGTGGCGCGCCGATTGTCTCGGCGCAGCCGGAAACCGCGCCATCCACACGCCCAATCTCGACCAGCTTGCAGCCTCGGGCGTGCGCTTCACCAACGCCTACTCGGCCACGCCGACCTGTACTCCCGCTCGCGCCGGCCTCCTCACCGGCCTCGCGCCATGGAACCACGGCATGCTCCGCTACGCCGAAGTGGGCTCACGCTATCCCGTCGAAATGCCGCGCGCGCTGCGCGATGCCGGCTACTACACGGCCGCCATCGGCAAGCTCCACTACCATCCGCAGCGCAACTTGCACGGTTATCACCAGGCCCTGCTCGACGAATCGGGCCGTATCGAATCGCCCGACTTTCGCTCCGACTACCGCAGCTGGTTCTGGTCGCAGGCCCCCAATCTGGATCCCGATGCCACCGGCCTGGGCTGGAACGATTTCGACGCCCGTCCCTACGCGCTTCCCGAGCGCCTCCACCCCACCGTGTGGACTGGCGCGACCGCCGCAGCGTGGATCGAAACCTACCAGCGTCCCGAGCCCTTCTTTTTGAAGGTCTCCTTCGCCCGCCCGCACAGCCCCTACGATCCGCCGGAGCGCCTCTGGCGCCGCTATCAGGATGCAGACCTGCCGCCCGCAGCCGTCGCGGGATGGGCATCGCGCTACGCAGCGCGCAGCGGTCCCGAACCCGACGCCTGGCACGGCGATCTCGGCGCGTCACAGGTCCGGCGCTCACGGCAGGGATACTACGGCTCGGTCACCTTCGTCGATGAACAAATCGGCCGCATTATGGAATCGCTGACCCGGCGCGGCCTGCTGGATCAGACACTGATCGTCTTCTTCTCCGACCACGGCGACATGTTGGGCGACCACAATCTCTGGCGCAAATCCTATGCCTACGCCGGATCCTCGCGCGTGCCCTTCCTGGTGCGCTGGCCGGAAGGCATGTTGAGCGCCCGCCGCGGCGCCACGATGGACCAGATGGTCGAACTCCGCGACGTCCTGCCGACCTTCCTCGATGCCGCTGCCGCGCCGCCCGGGCGTCCTCTGGATGGCCAAAGCCTGCTCCCGTTAATCGCTGGGAAATCGGCGGACTGGCGCCCGTTCCTCGATCTCGAACATGGCGTCTGCTACTCCCCCGACAATCATTGGAACGCGCTCGCCGACCAGCACTTCAAGTACATCTTCCACGCCCGCGACGCCCGCGAGCAACTCTTCGACCTGCAGCGCGACCCCAATGAGTTGCACGATCTCTCCGGCGACCTCGCCGCAGCCGCGACGCTCCGCCAGTGGCGCCAGCGCATGTTCGCTCACCTCTCCCCTCGCGGCGACCACTGGGTCCGCGGCGGCGCCCTCGCGACCCGCGAAGACGATCCCCCGTACTCACCGAATTACCCCAAATAGCAACCGCTGCCGCCTCCATCCGAGCCGCGACTGTTAAGGAGCGGTCGGTAATCTCTGCATATCGGTCCTTCGAAATAACAAATTAGCGGCCACTCCCTGACGGTCGCGGCTCGGAATGGAGCGCCTTCAGGGGAGTGGGCATACGGCTCGCCCCGCTCACTCGCCCCGCAGCGCCTGCCACGGGTCGACGCGGCTTGCCCGCCAGGCGGGAACCACTGCCGCCGCGAGTCCCGCGCACAACATCAGCGCGACGGCCCCCGCGTGCGCTCCCCAATCCGTCGGCGCTACTTCGAACAGCACGGATCCCATCAGCCGCGCTGCCGGAATCGCGCCCGCGATACCAAGCGCGGCGCCCGCGCCCAGGATGCCGAGCACCCGTAGCAGCGTCGTCCGACCGATATCGCCGGGCCGCGCGCCGAGCGCGATCCGGATCCCGATCTCGCGCCGCCGCTGCGTCAGCGTATAGGCCAGCAGCCCATACAGCCCGACACACGCGATCACCGCCGCCAGCAGCGAAAGCGCGCTGCCGATCCCCGCCAGCGTGCGCTCCGCCCACAGCGAGTCGTCCACGTCCCGGCGCAGCGTGCGGACTTCGCGGAACGGCAGCCGCGGATCCACTTTACGCATCAAAGTCTCCACCGAGGCGATC
Source organism: uncultured Solibacteraceae bacterium (assembly GCA_963791985.1). Classification (GTDB taxonomy): domain Bacteria; phylum Acidobacteriota; class Terriglobia; order Bryobacterales; family Bryobacteraceae; genus Solibacter. The sequence continues at coordinate 274,295 of CAWBUN010000002.1, forward strand.
ACCGATTCCGGCGGCCCGAGCGCGCGCACCTGCAGTTGAAAGAACGAGTCGCCGGTCCTCGCCCCGCAGAAGCAGGAGAAGATGGTCGGCTGAAAAGGCTCACGCAAAGACCGATAGCGCGCATCGCTGACCACGCCGACGATCTCGAAGGCCGCCTTCACGACCTGGTCGCGCCCGATTCCGAATTGCCGACCGAGCGGATCGCCCCGCGGAAAGAACCGGCGCACGAAGCTCTGATTGACCACCACCGCGGCCGGCGTCCGCTCGACGCCATCGGCCTCGGTCAGATTGCGCCCGGCGACGACGGCCATGCCCATCGTGTCAAACCAAGCCGGCGATACCATGTTGCTGCTGGCGTTCAGATCGTGGCCCGCGCGCTGCCCGGGCATAGCCACCGCGGTCTTCAGCCCCGAGCCGCGCATCAGGCTGCGCGAACCCGCGGCCGCCTTGGCCACACCGGGGATCGCCTGCGCCTCACGCTCCAGACGCACGGCCAGCGCCCGATTCTGATCGCGTGTATAGCGCGCAAGTTCGGTATCCATCGTGAACGTGATCACGTGCTCGCGATCGAAGCCCGCGGGCGCGGCCGCCAGGCGATGGAGCGTCGCGACCAGCAGCGAGGAAACCGCCAGCACGAGCGTGCCGATCGCCACCTGCGCCACCGTGAGTAACGTGCGCAGCCGGGCGCGCCGCGGATCAGGCGCCGCTGCCTTCAGGGCCTCATTGAGATTCGCGCGCGACGCGTACCACGCGGGAGCCAGTCCCGCCAGCACGGCGGCGGCGGAACAAATCACCAGGGTGAACAGAAAGCTTCGCCAATCGAGCGCGGTTTCCAGCGTGACCGGCAGCGGCATGGTGCCGAGATCGCGCACCGCCGGCAAGGCGCCCGCGACCAGAGGGAGACAAGCATCGGCGAGCACCAAGCCCACCGTCCCTCCCACCGCTGCCAGCAGTCCGCTCTCCGCCAGCCAGTGACGCACCAGCCGCCCGCGGGTAGCGCCCAGCGCGGCGCGCAACGCCATCTCGCGCTCACGGGCCGCGGCGCGCGCCAACAGGAGTCCCGCGATGTTTGCGCAGGCCAGCAGCAGCAACAACACGGCGCCGCCGAAGAGCGCGAGCAGGCCGGTGCCGAAGCGAGTGCGCAAGGTGGAGACGCCGTGCTCCACCGATTCCAAACGGTAGTCGTCGCTCTCGAACCTCTTACGCATCTCTTCGGTGAGCGGCCCGCTCCGCGATTCCACCGTCAACACCGCGGCGCGCAGGGCGGCGACGCTTTCCGCATCGGCCTGCGCCAGCGTGACGCCGGGTCGCAGACGCCCGCCGATCTCCCAGGAACAGCATTTCTTCGGATCGTCGCCGCGCCCGAGATACTTGCCGGCGATCAGCGGCACGCGAATCGCGGGGCCGCTCTCCACCGCGAGACCGTTTACGCCGCGCGGCAGCACGCCCACCACCACGAAATCCCGGCCGTTGAGCCGCAGCACGCTGCCCAGCGCCTGCGGCGAGCCGTGGAAGCGATCCCGCCAGAACTGGTAACTGAGCACCGCCTCGAGTTCATCGGCCGACGCGAGCAGGCGCCCCAGAGCGGGTGCAGCGCCGAGCGCCGTGAAGTAACCTGGCGAGACGATTCCGGCACGCACCAGCCGGCTGCCGCCGCCTTCGGAAAGCGTGGCATCCAGATCGGCCTCGGCGAAGGTCGCGGAGAGAGCGCGCGTTTGCATCGACCATTCCTCGAAGTAGCTGTACGGAAAGAAGGAGGCGGGCGCGCGCCCCGGCAGCAGGCTGACCATCCGCACCAGTTGCGCGGGTTGGGGCAGCGCAAGCTTCCGCAGCAGCAGCGTATCGGTCAGGCTGAAGACTACGGCCGTGCCGCCGATCGCCACCGCGAGCAGCGCACTCGCCGCCAGTGCGAATCCTGGAGTCTTGCGCAGCGTGCGCGCCGCATAGGCAAAGTCCCTCACGATACTCCCGATCATGGCTACGATTCTACGATAGCGATAGACGGTAGCCATGTTGTTTCTTGCCGCCTTGCTGGCGATCCACGTGCCTCAGGTGGATTCCACCGCACCCAACCGTCAACCCCAACTGGCCGCCTCCGGCGATACGGTCGCGTTAGATTTGGATAGCGCGCTCAGGCGACCGCGGCCGTAACTTTGCCGCGCCGGCAAGAGTCGCGGAGTTGCCGAAGTTGCTGCTTGGCAGGCACCGCGGTCCGTGCGTGGAGCGCGGAGGGCGGCATTCAACTCTATGCCGCCGGCCAGACCTCACGCCTCGCGGAAACCGGCACTTTCCCCGCAATCCTGACGCTGCCCGACGGCACCTTGCTCGCAGCCTGGGAAGAAGGCGGCGCCATTACCTTGATCTCACCTGGAGGCGCCACCAACGAGCCGCGACCGTAAGGGAGCGTCACGGCAGGTGATGTGCCGGTAGCGCTCCCTTATGGTCGCGGCTCGTCTAGAACTTCAACGGCGCCAAATACTGATAGCTCTTCCGCAAGCTCTCAATCGGATCTCCCGGAGTCTGATCCTGCTCCACGAAGTAGTGCTCCACGCCGACGGAATGCGCCGCCACCAGCACCTTCTTCCAATCCAGCACGCCGCTGCCTACTTCCTTGAACGCGCTCTTTTCCACGGACTCCTTGTACATCACAGGCGTCCCTTCCGCCTTGTCCTTAAGGTGGACCAGCGGCACGCGTCCCTTCATCTTATGCAGCATCTCCACCGGATCGTTGCCCGACACGCTGACCCAGAAGAGGTCGAGTTCGAATCCCACCAGCTTCGGGTCGGTGTTATCCGCCAGAACCTGGAAGAGGGTGCCCCCGTCCCTCGGCTCAAACTCGAACGCGTGATTGTGATACGCGCACTTCATCCCGGCGGCGCGGCACTTTTCGCCGGCGGCGTTCAACTTGCCCGCCAGCGCCTTCATCACGTCGGGGCCGCCGCGGTCCGCCGGATTGACATACGGGAACACGCCGTACTTGAACCCGTATTTCGCCAGCTGATCGATGGCGCGGCCTAACTCGTCGCCGCCCTGATTCACCATCTTGGCGTCGAGATGCATACTGACCGGCTTCAGCCCGCTCGCCTGAACGTCCGGCCAGAGCTTGTCGAAGCCCGCGAAGGTGGCTTCAATTTCCTGGTATCCGATGGCACGGATCGCCTTCAGCGTCTCCGCCGGATTCTTGGGCATGATGGTGCGCACGGTGTAGAGTTGAACACCGATGCTTTTCAGTTGGGCGGAGCGTCCGGCCGCGGACAGGGCGGCAGCCAGGGCACTCGCTCCGAGGAACTCTCTTCTAGTGGCCATGCCCCAAGATTACCAAGCCAGGCGCAGCGCCATCTGAATGGACCGCGGCAGGTTCGGCTGCGTCGTCAGCTTCCCGAACGTAGAACTCGTCGGAGTAAGGGAACTGGGTGCATCGAATTCCGGCCGGTTCAACGCGTTGAAGGCCTCGAAGCGGAACTGGAGTTTCACCCTCTCCGTGATGGCGGTGTCTTTGATCAACGACAGATCGACGTTGTCCGCGCCATCCTGCCGCAGGTTGCCGTAGCGCGTGCCGAAGGTGTTGATGTTGCTCCCCAGTTGCTGCGCGCTGTTGGTATTGAAGCGCGATGTATCGAACATCGCAGCATCGAGATTGCCCGGGTGCGGGTTGTTGTTCAACGGTCCGCCCAGATAAATCACGTTGCTCCCGAAAGTAAGCGGCGCGCCGATCTGGTTCGTGTAGATGCTATTGATCACCCACCCGCCCACCAGCCGGTTCCCGATCCCCGAGTGCAGGTCGAAACGCTTTCCCTTGCCGAACGGAAGCTGGTAGCTGCCGCTGAGTACGAAACGCAGGGGGCGGTCGTCGGAGGCCACGCGTTTTTCGGGTGCCAGGTCGGTCGCGTTCTTATAGTTGTCCTGCGCGATCAACTTGGAATAGGTGAAGTTGGAGAGAATCGAAAGTCCGTGTGAGTAGCGCTTCTCCACCCGCACATCCAGGCTGTGGAAGTAGGAACTGGCGGCGTTGGATGCCTGCAGCGTGATGCCTGTAAACTGCGGGAAAGGCGTCAGCAGCGATTGCCGCGAGATCGTCGAGCCGTTCAGGCTCGCGCTGGTCGGAATCAGTCCGGCGAACGGGTTCGGCACCAGCGCCGAGAGATAGTCGATGGTGGCCTGGTCGCGAACCGGAGAAGTGCTCAGGTATTTCGCGGGCAGCGCATCCATATTGCGGTTCAACAGCAGGTGCACCGCGTGATTGCCGATGTATGCCAGTTCCAGCACGGTGCCCCCCGGCATCTCGCGCTGCAGTCCCAGTTCCCAGCGGATGGAGTAGGGATTGTGGATGCCCGGGTTGAAATAGCTGAAGCTCTTTCCCAGGTTGGTCGCGATGCCCAGCGAAGAGCCCGTGGGCTGTTGGAAGCCGTCCGGGAACGGGTTGGCCAGCGTCGCCTTTGGCGTCAGGTTGCTATCCGTGGTCACGATCATGGCGGTCGATTGGCTGAAGCCGTCCACGTTGTAACTCGGGTTGTTGATCGGGAACATGAAAACGCCGCCGCCGCCCCGCAGCACCGTCTTGGTGCCGAACGGTGTCCACGCGAAACCGAAGCGCGGACTGAACATCTCCGATTGCGGACTGTAAATCGCGCGATTCGCCGACGTGGCGAAGGTCGGCCCGCCGAGGACTTTGAACTGCGAAGCCGGAATCACGTCCGGCTTTAAGGCGTAGGCGGCGAGTGCGGCCGCGGCGATTGGGCTGGGCGTAGTGCTGTCGAAGCCGTTGAGCGCCCGATTGTAACGCTCCACGTTGGAGAATTCGTGCTCGAAGCGCAAACCCAGGTTGAGCGTGAGATTGCTTCTCACGCGCCAATCGTCCTGCAGGAACAGAGCCATGTACTTCGCGGTGTTGGTACGCAGTCCGTTGATATCGAAGGATCCGCTGGTGGGAAGTCCGAGCAGGAAGGCCGCCAGGTCTTGCCCCACCGGAGCCGACGTTGAATTGTCCAGCGGGCCGCGCGTCCAGCTGGTGCCGAACGTATAGACGCCCTGCGAACTTCCGTATCCCTGGTTGCTGTCGCGCGATTCGCGTACATCGCCGCCGACCTTCAGGCTGTGGTTGCCCTTAATCTTCACCACGTCGCCGAAGACCTGGAAAATATTGAAGGGCCGGTTGGAATCGGTGTCGCTGGTAAGCTGCTGGTAGTCCGAGCCGGCCGTCGTGGAGTTGAAGCGGACAAGCGGCAGCACCAGTTTGGGGGCGGCGGCAGCCACATAAGCAGGGAAGCCCAGCGTGGTCGCGTTGAAGCCATCGCCGAAACTCACAGTCGCTTCCCGGAAGCGGCTGAAATTAAGGCGGAAGTTGGCCACCGTTGTGCCATTGAACGTGTGAACGTCGTCCAGCGTGCTGCCCCAGTTGATGCGCAGCAGATCGCGGCCCGCCGCCGCATTGCTGAACAGATCGTTGCGATCTTCAATGCGGTCGTTGTGGCGGAAATTCCAGAACATCTTGTTCTTGCTGCCGAGATTGAAATCCAGGCGGCCCATCTCCGAGTTATACGTGTCTTTGCGGACGGCGGGCGAGAGGTAATTGTTGGTGCCGTCGGCCCCACCCGGCTGGTTGGGCAGCGGATAGAAATTCAGATAATTCCTGGCAATCGTGCTGAGGCGGTTGCTAGGGATGATGTTCCCGGTGAACGGAGTACGCGTAATGCGCGACCCGTTGAGCACGCCGGTCAGCGGATCGTAGACCTGGTAGTTCGCGCCCACTTTGAGCAGGCCCGAAAGATCGCCCGTGCGCTGCGCTGCCGTCGGCACCATCAACGTCTGTGGTTCCGGGAAACTGTCGTTGATCTCCTCCATGGCGAAGAACCAGAAGACCTTGTTCTTGCCGTTAAAGATCTTCGGCACCCACAGCGGACCGCCCGCGGTGCCGCCCCACTGGTTGTACCGGCCCACCGGTTTCTTTTGTCCCGCCTTGTTGGTGAAGAAATTCGTGGCCTGCAAGGCCGAAACCTGGTTGAACTCGTAGAGACTTCCATGGATGGCGTTGGAGCCGCTGCGCATGATCACGTTCGCCGTCCCGCCGCCCGTGTGCCCGTACGCCGCATCGGCTTCGAACGCGTGCACGCGCACTTCCTGTACGGCATCCACGGGCGGGTTGTAGGAGACGCGCAAATCCCACGTAGTGTCGGGCGCGCCGTCCACCAGTAGCTCGTTCTGCTGCGAGGGGGCTCCGCCCATCGAGAAGCCCGACGGTCCGGCGTTATCGAACGGCCGGTTGAATTTCGGATCGCTGTTCGGCACCACGCCCATCGCGAGCTGCGCCAGCACCAGCGGCGTGCGGCCGTTCATCGGCAGATTTTCCACTTGCGCGGAATTGATCACCTGGCCGGCCGTCGCGCTGGTCGTGTCCAGCATCGATGCTTCCGCGGTCACCGTGATCGTCTCGTTGAGCTGCCCCAACGACAACCCGATGTCGATACCGACGCGGTCGCCCGCATTCACTTCCACGCCATCGCGGATGTACCGCTTGAAGCCCGAAGCCTCGGCCTCCAGCTTGTAAACGCCCGGAGCCAGAAAAGGGATCGTGTAGAGTCCATCGCTGCCCGTAACGGTCTGCGACTTTCCGCCCGTGTTCACAAGCGTTACCACGATCTTTGCATTCGGAATGGAGGCCGATTGGGCGTCCGTCACCCGGCCGGTGATGGTGCCGCGGAACTCCTGCGCAAATCCGGAAACTGCCAGACAGGCGGATAGAAAACTTACAGCAATCATGCGACGCAGCATGCACTTCTCTCCTCGTACGACGTAGAACAGCTCGCGCAAGTATACACCCGCCTTTAGCGGAAAACTAGGGCCTTTTTCAGCGATCTTTCGGTCAATCGCAATATTTACAGGTTAGTAGGACGGGCCTCCTGGCCGGTCCGCTAATCAGGTTTTTCTACGCCTCGCGGTATTCGCCGAAAACTCCGCGCAGCGTGTCGGAGATTTCACCCACCGTCGCGTATGCGGCGGCTGCCTCCAGAATCGGCGGCATAAGGTTTGCCGTGCCCCGCGCAGCCTGCTCCAGCGCCGCGAGCTTCTCCGTGACCGCGCTCTGGCTGCGCCCCGCCCGCACCTCGCGCAGACACTCCACCTGTGCTTTTTCGAGCGCCGGGTCCAGACGGAACATGGGAGCGCCGCTCTCATCGTCCTTCTGAAACCGGTTCACACCCACTACGACCCGCTCCCCGGTCTCGATCGCGCGCTGATAATCGTAAGCGGCATTTTGGATCTGGTTCTGGATGTAGCCGGTCTCGATCGCGCGCAGGGTCCCGCCTGCCTCGTCGATCGTCTTCAGGTACTCCCGCACGCCGCACTCGATGGAATCGGTCAGCCCTTCGATGTACTCGCTCCCGCCCACCGGGTCCACCGTATTCGTGACGCCCGACTCGTACGCGATGACCTGCTGCGTCCGCAGCGCAATCCGCGCCGATTCCTCGGTCGGCAAAGCCAGCGCCTCGTCGCGCGAATTCGTGTGCAGCGATTGCGCGCCCCCCAGCACCGCCGCCATAGCCTGCAATGCGGTGCGCACGATGTTGACGTCCGGCTGCTGCGCCGTCAGCGTGGACCCCGCCGTTTGCACGTGGAAGCGCAGCATCAGGGAGCGTGGGTCGCGCGCGCCGAAACGGTCGCGCATCAGGTGCGCGTAGATTCGGCGAGCCGCGCGGAACTTCGCGATCTCCTCCAGAAAATCATTGTGCGAATTGAAGAAGAAGGAGAGCCGCGGCGCGAAGGAATCCACCGCGAGCCCCGCCGCGATGGCCGCCTCGATATACGCGATCGCGTCGGCGAACGTGAACGCGAGTTCCTGTGTGGCGGTCGATCCGGCCTCGCGAATGTGATACCCGCTGATCGAAATCGTATTCCACTCCGGCATCTCACGGCCCGCCCACGCGAAAATGTCCGTGATGATCCGCATCGCCGGACGCGGCGGATAAATGTAAGTTCCGCGCGCGATGTATTCCTTCAGAATGTCGTTCTGGATCGTGCCCGAGAGTTTGCTGCGCTCCGCTCCCTGCCGCTCCGCCACCAGCGCATAGAGCGCCAGCAGGACCCCGGCCGTGGAGTTGATCGTCATCGAGGTGGAAACCTTGTCCAGCGGAATTTCGTGGAACAGCCGCTCCATATCCGCCAGCGAAGAGATCGCTACGCCGACTCGGCCCACCTCGCCCGACGCCATCCGGTGGTCGCTGTCGTAACCCATCTGGGTGGGAAGATCGAAGGCCACCGAGAGCCCTGTGGTGCCTTGCGAAAGCAGGTAGCGATACCGGCGATTGCTCTCCTCCGCCGTGCCGAAGCCGGCGTATTGGCGCATCGTCCAGAGCCGGCTGCGATACATCTCGCGGTACACTCCGCGGGTGTACGGGAACTCGCCGGGTTCGCCGATTTCCTGGTTCATGATCGCGATATTTTACGAGCCCGCAGGAAGGAGGATACGCCAAACCACAACATGAGAACCGTACAGAATCCGGCCATCGCGAGCCTCACCAGGTTGGCCGAACCTTCCTCACCCGTGGTCTTCGAGAAATCCAGGTAAAGACGCACGGCTTTGAATCCGAAGACAACGGCAAAGCAAATGAAAAGAAACCCTATAACCTCGTTCCACAGGGTCCTGGCAGGCTTCAGTACTGCGGGGACCACGTGCTTCACGAATTCCCGGGAATGGCGCGCGGTTAGTTGCTTCCACACAACCCCATCGTAACAAAAGCCGTAAAAGGGGTGTTCCCCCGTAATGGAGCGGTACTGAATTCGCCGATTGTTTAGACATGTCAACGCTTGTGAACCCGGTAATGGTCCACTACAATCGGAACGGGTGGGTGCGGACCCATGGGTGGAACGCCGGTTGCGTCCGGCGCATCTGCCATTAAAGGGGAACTCTGTGGAAGAGCCATTAAAACACCTCATGCAGGAGCTGGGAAACGCAATCAACGATTCCCTCTCCGAATCCGACCGGATCGCGGAGGCAATCGGGGAAATCAAACGAGCCGGTTACGACGTCTTCCTGGTGTTGGAAGCGACGATCGGCTTTAACCGGAGGGACGAGAACGCAGAGGACGAAGACGAGGATCAAACCGAGGCAACCGAGGAGCCGAAGGAACCCAAGCGCACCTTTGAAGCCACCGGAAAGATCAAATTCACGTCGCAGGATCACCGTTTCCTGCGCGCGCTCAAAATCGCGGTCGACGAAGAGAATCGTTAAAGACCCCGATTCGCCGGAAAGCGTTCACCTCAGGACTTTCCGATAGACGTCCCAGGTTTCGCGGACGGCTTTCTCCCACGTAAACATTCGCGCCCGCTCGATTCCGCGCCGCGCCAGTTCTCCGCCGTAAATCCACGTTGATCGTCAAGTCCCGCAGGGCGGTGCGCAGCGCTTCCGTGCTCTCCGGATCCACCAGCAGCGCCGCGTCGCCGGCGACTTCGGGCAGCGCGGAGCGGTTCGGAGGTGACCACCGGTATCCCGGCGGCCATCGCTTCCAGCACCGGCATGCCGAAGCCTTCGTCCGCGAGGGAAAAGCGAAGATCGAAGCGCTCGCGTACCATTTCGCCAGTTGTGCAGGTGAAATGTAACCTGTGACTTGAATTCGGTCGCGCGCCGGGCTCGCTGCAATCCGCGCCAGAATCTCTTCGGCGCCGTACCCGTTCGAGCCGGCAAGCACCAGCCGCCATCCGCCGTCCAGGCGTCTCGAACGCCTCCACCAGCCGCGCGATATTCTTGCGTTTCTGAATCGCCCCTACGTTCAGAATCACCGGCTCGCGCGCCACTTCGGTCGGCGGCAGTTGTCGAATTCCGTGATGCACTACGTGAACCCGCGCCGCCTCCACACCGAGAAGCGAGACCACCTGGCTCTTCGTGAACTCGGAGACCGCGATGATCGCGTCGGCCCGCGCCGCCGCGTCCCGCGCCTGCGCCGTGAACCGCGCGCGGAACTCCGCGCGTGGAGTATTCGCCCGTCATCACAAAAAGATCGTGAAAGGTGGCGATCGCGCGCCTGTAGGGCAGCTGCGGCAGCCGTTGATTGAGTCCGTGGAAGAGATCGGCGCCGCGCGGCGCTAGCGGCTCCAGCAACACCCGCCGCCGCACATTTTCCGGCAGGTCCATCCCGCGCGCGCGAAGGTAGCGATGCGGCCGGTAGCAGAAATCGAACCGCACCTCCGGGTGCTCGCCGCCAGCCCGTGCAGAATCTCATGCGAGTAGAGTCCCACGCCGGAGAGCGCGTCGCCGATGCTGTATGTCGCGTCCAGCGCGATCAACATGGTGGGATAGGCCTCCTGGCCTGTCCAGCCGAGCCTTGCTCGGTCGCGCGCTCGGCTCCGCCGCACTGTGCGGCAGCCCGTCCAGGCCCCGCGCACTCGAAGACGCCCCCATCCCGCCTTTTCTGTCCAGTTTGCTCGCCCAAAGTGTTACTCGATACCGTATTGTTTCATCTTCCGGTAAAGAGTGGTGCGCCCGATTCCAAGCAACTGCGCCGTCTTTGCTCGCTCGCCTCCCGTGGACGCGAGCGCCCTGGCGATCGTCTGCCGCTCGCTGTCCGGCAGTGAGATCACCGGCGAGGGCGGCGCCAGCGAAAACTCCGGCAGCGCCGACTCCGGCCGGTCGAGCGCACCCGAAAGCCGCTGGAGTTCCGCCGCCGACTGATGGTATTGCAAAGCCGAGGGCAGGTCCGACATTTGCATCAGCGCCCCTTCGGAGCGCAGCGCGCTGACGCGGTCGATGGCATGCTTTAATTCGCGCACGTTCCCCGGCCAGTCGTAGGCCAGCAGGGTTGCCATCAGTTCCTCGGTCGGCTCGATCCCCGGTAATCCCGAGCGCTCCGCGGCATCCGCGAAATGCTGCACCAGCATCGGGATGTCTTCCTTGCGATCGCGCAGCGCCGGCAACCGGATGGCGAAGACGTTGAGCCGGTAGAACAAGTCCTGGCGGAAGCGCCCTGCCAACACCTCGGCCTGCAGGTTGCGATGGGTTGCGGCAATAATCCGCAGGTCCACCTTCTTCCACTGCAGCGACCCCACCGCGCGAAACTCGCGCTCCTGAATCAGGCGCAGCAGTTTTACCTGCATCTCGAGCGGCAGGTCACCGATCTCGTCGAAGAACGCCGTGCCGCCATCGGCCAGTTCCACCAGGCCCCGCTTGTTTTCGGCCGCGCCGCTGAAAGACCCCTTCACGTGGCCGAAGAGTTCGCTCTCCATCAGCGTGCCCACCAGCGAGCCGCAATCGATCGGTACGAAGGCGCCCTTGGGGTTGGCGTTGTGGATGGCCCGTGCCACCACCTCCTTGCCCGTGCCGCTTTCTCCTAACAGCAACACAGGAAGGCGGTTACGCGATGCCTTCTCGATCAGCCGGCGAATCGAAGCAATCGGCGCGGACCGGCCTACCAGACCGTGAGTCATAACCTGTCCCAACTTACATCGAATCAATTCGTACGATGAAGCCGGTACTTTTCTCAACTGAATCTTGCCGGATGCGCGCGGCGAGTTGCCCCGCCGCCTCTTCGCTAGGCTCCGCCCCCACCAAAACCCGCCAGATATCCGGATTTTCGGGCCGCTGCAGCAGCCGGGCCGAACCGTAGCGATCCGCCATGCGCTGCCGCAGGCCTTCGGCGCTCCCCTTGTTCCGAAACGCTCCCACCTGAACGGCAAAAAGCGCGGGCGCGACATTCGGCGGCGTACGGATCACTTCGATGCGAACCTTCGCCACCCCAGGTCCGATCATCTCGATCTCTCGCGCCGCCGCATGCGACAGGTCGATAATCCGCCCGTCGATAAACGGCCCGCGATCGATGATCCGCACCTCGGTGGTCTTGTTGTTATCCAGGTCGTACACCCGGACCCACGTGTTGAACGGCAGCGTACGGTGCGCCGCCGTCATCTTCTCCATATCGTAGATCTCGCCGTTGGCTGCCGCGCGCCCGTGATACGGATGCCCGTACCAGCTCGCAACGCCCGTCTCCGTATGTCCCGGCTTGACGACCGGCGGAGGAGGCGGCGTCACGCGCGCGTGCTTCTTGTGCCCGCACCCGGCCACAACGATCGCGCCCGCAACCACCAGCCAGACTTTCATGCGCCTATTCCCCGACGTTAGCACAGTGGGACAGGCCTCCCGGCCTGTCCACTAATCAGTCTTTGAAAGTACCGGACGCACATTCTCGATCGCCGGCGCAAACAGCGACAACTGTCCGGGATCCGCGAATACCGCCGCAAAGTCCTCCGGCGTGAACGCGCGCTCCAGCCGCGCCGCAAAATTCTCGCGCAACACACGCGCGTAGTGCCCCACGTCGTAATCGCGCGGATCCTCGCCCCCGATTGCGTCCTCGTCCTCGTCGGGTTCCTCGACCACGCCCGCGCTCGTTCGTGTCCGATAAACCCGGACCTTTTCGCCCGCGCTCCAATTGCGGCGCCCGGCCGCGAGCATCGCCTCGTACGGCAGCTCCCGCCGCGCTTCGCGAGTCTCCAGATAACGCTCCGGACTCTTCGTCAGCCGCACGCGCGACGAAACAGCGCGCGTCGGCAACTCGCGTCGGCCCAGCGCATCCAGCGCCTCCAGGTAGGCCTCCCGCACCCCCGGTACATCGCCCTTCAACAGGCGCGAGATCGCGGTGCGCAGAAAATTCTCGCCGAACGGCTCGGCCCGGCTGGAGCGGAACGCCACGCCGCGCAGTAGCAGCTTGCCTTCGTAGCTGAGCAGCGCGTAATTCTTGGGCTCGTGCGACAGCATCGCCGCATAGCGCCCGTCGAATTCCAGTTGAACCAGCGGCGGCAAGAGCGCCGCGACCTCCGCCACCACGCCCCGCTCTTCCGCCTCGCTCCACCCCTCCGGAACCGCGAAGTACACGCCGTCGGTGTCGGCCTCCAGCAGCGTCACCCCGCGCGCCGCCAGCTCGCGGCACATCAGCTCGAGCGTTTCCCGGCCCCGCCGCGTGACTTCATTCGCCGCGTGGACGTCGGCGAACCGCGTCAGTCCGCCGCCCGCCGCCAGGTAGCCGTAGGCCGAGTTCACCACCAGCTTCATCGCCGCCGACATCGCCTCGTGGGCGAAGCGTTCGGCCGATCCGCGCGGCGCCGCCCGGGCGCTCGCCTTCGCCGCCAGCCGCCACTCCACCAGGCGATCCACCAGCGCCAGCATCGCCCCCAAACGGTCGCGCGCCGGACCGATCCGGAACGCGCGCATGAGCGACGGGTACAGGCTGGCCACGTCCGCCTTCACGATCCGGTGCGCCACTCCGGTAGCGAACAGGTGCAGCGCCGCGCCGCTGTGCTCCGTGCCGTCGCCCGGTTGGTGCGCCGGTAGCGCCATGCCCGCGCGCAGGTACGCCCGCACCAGCAGCGGGTCGATCACCCCGGTCGCGGCCCCGGCATCGGCCAGCCGTTCGTACCGGCGCGGCGCCATCTGCGCCAGCGCGAACGCCGCCCCGCCCAGCAGCCGCGCCAGTCCGGCGACCTCCTCCACGTCCGATGTCGCGTACCGGCGCACCCGCGCCGGGTCGCGTCGATACACCTCGTAGATCTGCCGCCCGGGAATCTGCTCGCGATCGGGCCCCGCCAGCCCCAGGTGGCGCGCCACCGCCTTGAGCCCGTGACCCGGCAGATCGCGTGCCGAGAAATCGTGCCGCAGCACCGCGTCCAGCGTGTCGATCAGCTCACGCCCCGGAGCCACGTACCGCACCCGCCGGCGATCGTCGAAATCGGCCGCCACCCCGCGCCGGGCCGCGCGCTGCCGCAATCCCGGCGGCCCGATCCGTCCCAGCGAAAGCGGCACGCCCAGCCGCCGGGCGCGCCGGTCCAGGAACGGCAGGTCGAAGCCGTGCAGATTGTGATTCTCGATCACATCCGGATCCGCCGCCTGAATCTTCGCCACCAGCCGCCGGATCAAATCGGCTTCCGCCGCATCGCTCTCGCCCTCCGCCTCCAGCGTCTGCGCCGCGCCCGATGGATCGCGCACCGCCACCATGAAGATCCGGTCGCGCCCGGCGTCGAGCCCCGTAGTCTCCAGGTCGAACTGCAGCCGCCGCAAATCGTCGAAGGTGAGGCCGCGAAAGTAATTGCGGCCGGTCGCGACCAGGTACTGCTCTTCCGGCGGCAGCGCGAGCACAGCTTCCTTCCCGAGATCGCGCAGCGTCGCCACCCGCCGCCCCACCCGCTGCGTGGCGCCGTGCAAGATCGCCGAGGTGAGCGTCTTCGTGTCCGCCGCGCGCACCAGGAAGCGCAGCGCTCCGGGCCCCTCGAGCTCGCGCCAGGTGACCAGCGCTCCCGCGTCGCCTTCGCGCGCGAGCTCCGGGCCCAGGTGTTGAAGATCGTCGAGCCGGTCCAGCAGCAGCCACGGGCGGAACCGCGCCTCCTCGCGGACCAGTTCTCCGGTGGCCGCGATCCGCCGCCAGATGGTGGCGCGCCCGTCCGCCTCGGCCCACACCGATACGATTCCCGGCGTCGGGTCCCACCCCGACAGCCACTCGTCTTCAGCCCTGCTCATACGCCATGATGATTGCGCTGTTGTCGGCGTCCCCGTACCCGGCCGCCACCAGGCTCTCCAGCAACTGCCGGTGGACCTGCGAAAGCGGCGTCTTGGCGTGCTTCGCGACGGCCGCGTCCAGAATCAGCCGGACATCCTTCAGGTGCTGCGACAGCCGCGCTTCCACGGTGAAATCATGGTGCAGCATTTTCTCGCCTTTATCGTCCATCACGCGCGAGTAAGCGGCCCCCGCTTTCAGTACCTCCAGCGCGACCGTCGGGGAGACCTCGCAGGCATGCGCAAAAGAGAGCGTCTCCGCGAGCACCGCGCGGTGCAGTCCGAGCGCAAGGTTCACCACCAGCTTCATCCGCGCGCCCGCTCCGAAGGGTCCCAGGTAGAAAGTTCGGGATGCGAAGCTGCGAAGCAGTGGCGATGCCGCGTCGAAAGTCTCCCGGCGCCCGCCCGCCATCACCACCGCCGCCCCGCTGCGCACCACCTTGCTCGACCCCAGGACCGTCGCGTCCAGGTAATCGACGCCGCTCTTCGCCAGCTTCTCCCCCATCGAGGCCATGCTTTCCGGCTCCCCGGTGGTGCAATCCACCAGCCTTGTCCCAGCCGTAAGCTTAAGGTTCCCAACCACTTGTGCGACCACATCCGAAGTCGGCAGGCACAGGAATGTGGTCCGGCACTTGTCGATCACCTCCTGCGCCGAACCCGCGCCCAGGCGACGCTCCGGGATGAGGTCGTAGCCCAACACCGCATACCCCGCTGCGGAGAGCCGGTCGGCAATCGCGGACCCCAGCAGCCCCACGCCAATGATCCCAACGCTGTCCATATGCCCCTACTGTAACCCCTCCTTCCTGCCGATAAGTGCACCATGGATGAGAGGCGTTCGGAGACGCGCATGATGTGCGCCGATATGGTGGAGGTCCGCTGGAGAGATCGCTCCGGCAAAGAGCGCGGCGCGACCGCGATTCTGGAAGACATTTCAGCGTCCGGGGCCTGCCTCCAGCTGGAATTGCCGATTCCCTTAGGAGTTGAAATCCAGTGGGAGGCTCCTCACCAGCGCTTCCAGGGATATGTGCGCTATTGCGTCTATCGCGAGATCGGATACTTCGTCGGCGTGGAGTTCGACGCTTCGTTCAAATGGTCGAAAAAGGCCTTCCGGCCCAAGCACTTCCTCGACCCCCAGACCCTGGTCAAGTAGGACAGGCCTCCCGGCCTGTCCACTTGCTGCCGTTTACTCCGCCGGTACGCCGCGGCCCGTCAAACTGGCCTTAATGAAATCCCGGTTCATCCGGGCGATCACTTCCAGCTTGATCTCCTTCGGGCATACAGCCTCGCATTCGCCGATATTGGTGCAGCTGCCGAACAGCTCCTGGTTCGCCTGCGCCACCATCGCGATCGCGCGCTGCTCGCGCTCCGGCTGCCCTTGCGGCAGCAACCCGAGATGAGCGATCTTTGCCCCGGTAAACAGCGCCGCCGCTGCATTCGGGCACATCGCGACGCATGCGCCGCACCCGATGCACGCCGCCGCGTCCATGCTCCGCTCCGCATTCTCTTTCGGCACCAGAATCGTGTTACCGTCCTGCGCGCTGCCCGTTGAGACCGAAATGTAGCCGCCCGCCGCGATAATCCGGTCGAAGGCGCCGCGATCCACCACCAGGTCCTTCACCACCGGGAACGCCCTGGCCCGCCACGGTTCCAGGTAAAGCTCATCGCCATCTTTGAAATGCCGCATGTGCAACTGGCACAGCGTCGTGCCCGGCAGCGGCCCGTGCGCTACGCCGTTGACCATGGCGCCGCACATCCCGCAGATGCCTTCCCGGCAATCGTGGTCGAACGCCACGGGGTCTTCGTTCTTCGCGATCAGGTCCTCATTGAGAACGTCGAGCATCTCCAGGAAGGACATCTCTTGGTTGACGTCCGGTACCTCGTACCGCACCATCTTGCCCTTGTCGCTCGCGTTGCGCTGCCGCCAGATATGGAGAATGATTCGCATTACTTGTAGCTCCGTTGCGAGGGATGCACGTACTCGAAAGTGAGGGGCTCTTTGTTGAGCACGGGTTCAGCGCCCACTCCCTTGAACTCCCACGCCGCTGCATAGGCGTAATGCTCGTCGTCGCGAGCCGCTTCGCCCTCCGGCGTCTGGTACTCCTCGCGGAAGTGTCCCCCGCAGCTTTCATTGCGTCTCAGCGCATCCAGGCACATCAGCTCGGCCAGTTCGAAGAAGTCGGCCACACGCCCCGCCTTCTCCAGCGACTGATTGAGTTCCTCGCCGGTACCCAGCACCTTGACGTCCTTCCAGTACCGCTCCCGCAGCGCCGGAATCTCCACAAGAGCCTTCTTCAGGCCGCTCTCATTGCGCGCCATCCCGCAGTACTCCCACATGATCTTGCCGAGTTCGCGATGGTAGGAATCCACCGAGCGCGTCCCCTTCGTATCCAGCAGCCGCTTCGTGACCGCGGCGACCGTGGACTCCGCTTCGCGCACCGCCGGGTGCGACCCATCCACCTTCTCGAATTTGTTCGATGCCAGGTAATCGCCGATCGTATTCGGCAGCACGAAGTAACCGTCCGCCAGCCCCTGCATCAGCGCGCTCGCCCCCAAACGGTTGGCGCCGTGATCGCTGAAATTCGCCTCGCCGATCACGTACAGCCCGGGGATCGTGGACATCAGGTTGTAGTCCACCCACAGCCCGCCCATCGTATAGTGAATCGCCGGGTAGATCCGCATCGGTTCCTTGTAAGGATCCTCGCCCGTGATCCGGTTGTACATATCGAACAGATTGCCGTAGCGCTCCTTGATCACGGGTGCGCCCAGCCGCTGGATGGCGTCCCGGAAATCCAGGTAAACCGCCAGGCCGCTCTCGCCTACCCCGCGGCCGTCATCGCATACCGATTTCGCATTTCGCGATGCCACGTCGCGCGGCACCAGGTTGCCGAAGCTCGGATACTTGCGCTCCAGATAGTAATCGCGCTCTGCTTCGGGAATCTGACTTGGCTGCCGCTTGTCGCCCTTCTTCAACGGCACCCACACCCGGCCGTCGTTGCGCAGCGATTCGCTCATCAGCGTGAGCTTGCTCTGATACTCGCCCGACACCGGAATGCATGTCGGGTGAATCTGCGTGAAGCAAGGGTTGGCGAACAGCGCGCCGCGTTTGTAGGCGCGCCAGATCGCCGTCGTGTTGGACCCCTTGGCGTTGGTCGACAAGTAATAGACGTTGCCGTAGCCGCCGGTGCCCAGCACCACTGCGTCGCCGAAGTGGCTTTCCACCTTGCCCGTGATCAGGTCGCGCGTCACGATCCCGCGCGCGCGCCCGTCCACCACGATCAGGTCCAGCATCTCGCTTCGCGGATGCATCTTCACCGTGCCCAGCCCGATTTGCCGCTCCAGCGCTTGGTAGGCGCCCAGCAGCAGTTGCTGCCCCGTCTGCCCGCGCGCATAAAACGTACGCGACACCTGCGCGCCGCCGAACGAGCGATTGTCCAGGTATCCCGAGTATTCCCTCGCGAACGGCACACCCTGCGCCACGCACTGGTCGATGATGTTGACGCTCACCTCGGCCAGCCGGTACACGTTCGATTCCCGCGCCCGGAAATCGCCGCCCTTCACCGTGTCGTAGAACAACCGGTAAATGCTGTCGCCGTCATTGTGATAATTCTTGGCCGCATTGATGCCGCCCTGCGCCGCGATGCTGTGCGCGCGCCGCGGCGAATCCTGGAAGCAGAAGCAGTCGACGTTGTAGCCCAGTTCCGCCAGGCTCGCCGCCGAGGCGCCGCCGGCCAGGCCCGTGCCCACCACGATCACCGTGTACTTTCGCTTATTGGCCGGATTCACCAGCTTGAGATTGAAGCGATGACGTTCCCATCGCGTCTCGATCGGGCCTGTCGGGGATTTTGAGTTGAGTTCCATGCTGGGTCTCTCTTAACTGACCAGTCCGGCCAGAATTGCGATCGGTATCGAGCAATTGCCGATCGCTATCAGGATGGCGAAGATGGCCGCGCCCTTCTTCAGAATCGGAGTGTATCGGGGATGGCTGAAGCCCAAACTCTGGAACAGGCTCCACAGCCCGTGATAGAGGTGCATGCACAACAGGATCATGGCCAGAATGTAGAAACCCGAAATCGCCGGGTTCTGAAATCCCGCGATCAGGTTGGCGCGCACATTCGGCGCGTTGGCTGCCAGCTCCGCCGCCGGCGCCGGCCCCACCATCCCCATCGTCAGGTGCAGCACGTGGAAAATCACGAACGCCGCGATGATCGGCCCGCTCCACATCATGGTCCGCGAAGCGTAAGTCGCTGACGCGTCGTCCTTTTTCTTGTAAGCCACCGGCCGCGCTTCGCCCTTCAGCTTCCAGAGCTGGATCGACGCCACGATGTGCATCACCACCGCCGCCAGCAGGAATAGCCGCGCCGCGATCAGCAATCCGGCATTACCGGGACTGTGCAGGAAGGCCGCGTAGTGGTTGATCTGATATTCGCCGTCCGCACCGGCCGGCAAGTAAATCTGCAGGTTGCCCAGCAGATGCGCCACCACGTAGCCGAAAAGTATCAAACCGGTGAAGGCCATGATCACCTTCTTGCCGATTGGCGCTTCGTAGAAACGGACGACCCGATTCACGGGATTGATCGCAATTGTGCTCATGCGGAGGTCCTTTGTTGGGGGCAGTCCCATGGCAGGGCTGTCCCAAACAGAGATGTGGGTTTCAAACTTCCATTATACGCACGCGGCCGCCCGCCGTTAAGTCCCGCTCAGAACACGTATGTCGGCGGTTTGATGCCCTTCACGCGCAGGTAAACCTCGGCCTGTCCGCGATGATGCGCCGTGTGTGTGAAGTAGCTCCACAACCACTCGTACCCCGTCATGTTGCGCGCCGGCGGCCCCGCGATCTTGTCCAGCTTGTCCAATGTCACCGACGCCACCGCCGTGTTGCAGAAATCAAAAATCTGCTTATCGAACGCCACCGCCGATGCCTTGTCCACTTCCACCTTGGCGTCCTTCGCGAAGGCCGCGATCGCGTCCGGCAGCGCCGGCGCCGTCATCCCGCTCGCATTCGCGCACGCCCCGCGATCCGCCAGTCCGATGTGCGCCATCAACTGTCCGAAACTCATCTCCTCCGGATTCGGCCGGAAGTTGTAACTATCCGCAGGCATGGCTTCGGCCACCGCCATGGTCAACTCCCCGGTCGTCTTCCAATGTTTCACCAGCGCGTCTTTAATGCTGGTTTGCGAAAGCGCCGGAATAGCCAGCGCGAGCAGCGATAGTAGTGTTCGTTTCACGATTCCCCCTAGAGGATATAATTGTAGGCGAATACACTCCGCACCGAGCACCTTCCAGGAGAAAAAGTGGGACCCAATCGACCCTTGCCCGCAGCGTGGCGGTACCCTGCCGGTGGCGTCCAAACGCGGCGCCGACCGCTACTTCGAGCTGAAGTCGCAGATCCACCGCAAGCTGATCGGCGTGCTCAATCTGGAGCGCGCCTCTTCCATTCCCAAGGACCGCATCCGCGCCGAAATCGGCCGCGTCGTGGAACGCCTGCTCGACGAAGAGCGCGTCCCCATGACCACCGCCGAGCAGACCAAAATCGTCGAAGAGGTGCTCGACGAGGTCCTCGGTCTCGGCCCCCTGGAAACCCTGCTCAAAGAACCCACCATCAGCGACATCCTGGTCAACCGCTACAACAAGGTCTTCATCGAGCGCAACGGCAAGCTCTCCGAAACCACCGTGCGCTTCAAGGACGACGCGCACCTGCTGCACATCATCGAAAAGATCGTCTCCCAGGTGGGCCGCCGCATCGATGAGGCACAGCCCATCGTGGACGCGCGCCTCCAGGATGGCTCGCGCGTCAACGCCATCATTCCGCCGCTGGCCCTCGACGGCCCCTGCCTCAGCATCCGCCGCTTCGGCCGCCACGTCATCACCCAGGACGAGATGGTGCAGTACAAGACCCTCACGCCCGGCATGCTGCGCTTCCTCTCGGCCTGCGTGCAGTGCAAGGCCACCGTCCTGATCTCCGGCGGAACCGGCTCCGGCAAGACCACCATGCTCAACGCGCTCTCCCGCTTCATCCCCGAGGAAGAGCGCATCATCACCATCGAAGACACGGCCGAGTTGCAGCTGCAGCAGCGCCACGTCATCAAGTTCGAAACCCGCCCGCCCAACCTCAATAAGGAAGGCGGCATCAACCAGCGCATTCTGCTGCGCACCGCCCTGCGCATGCGCCCCGACCGCATCATCGTCGGCGAGTGCCGCGGCGCCGAAGCCCTGGACATGCTGCAGGCCATGAACACCGGCGTCGAAGGCTCCATGAGCACGGTCCACGCCAACACCCCGCGCGACGCCTTCTCGCGCCTGGAAACCATGGTGCATGATGGCCGATCTCGAGATCCCCACGCGCGTCATCCTGCAGCAGCTGGCCAGCGCCATCAAGCTGGTGGTGCAGGTCTCCCGCCTGCAGGACGGCACCCGCAAAGTCCTCAGCATCTCGCGAAGTGCTGGGCGTGAAGGACGACAAGGTCGACCTGCAGGAGATCTTCACCTTCGAACGCATCGGCGTCACCGACACCGGCAAGGTGCAGGGCCGCTTCCGCGCCACCGGCATCACCCCCAAAATCCTGGACCGCCTGCGCATCAGCGGCGTCCAACTCTGCCCCCGGCCATCTTCGAGGAAGTCGTCCCTGTAAATATGTAAAAGGCTTTCTTCGTCTTCGTTTCTTCTTCTTGGCGTTACTTTGCGGCTTTGCGGCTTTGCGAGAACCTGCAGCTCTCTCGCAAAGACGCAAAGCCGCAAAGTAACGCCAAGAACAACACCAACAACGCTCCCCGAATTTGCCCCTCTTCCTCTTAGCGAGAACCCCCGACCCCTTACACTGAAAGAGTGTTCGCCCCCTTTCGCTCGTACGTCCTGGTCTCCCGCGAGCAGATCGCCCGCAACTACCGAAATGTTCGAAGCGTCGTAGGCCCCCGCACCGAGGTCGCCGGTGTCGTCAAGGCCGATGCTTACGGCCACGGTGCCCTCGAAGTCTCCCGCGTCCTCCTCGCCGAAGGAGCCCGGTGGCTGGCAGTCAGTTCCGTCGAAGAAGCCGTCCACCTCCGCGAAGGCGGTATCCGCGACGCGCGCATCCTCGTCATGGGCGGCTTTCTCCCCTACGAAGCCGCCTCCGTCGTCGACTTCGATCTCACGCCCGCCCTACACTCCCTCGCCCAGATCCGCGACATGGACCGCCTCGCTGCCTCCGCGGGCAAGCCGCTCCCCTACCACCTCAAGATCGATTCCGGCATGGGCCGCCTCGGCACCCGCGCCGGAGCCCCCGAAATCCTCGCTACCCTCGCCGAGGTCCGCCACGCCTCCCTCGAAGGCCTGATGACTCACTTCGCCTCGGCCGCCGATTACACGTCCTCCCAGACCGCCGAGCAGGTCGCCTACTTCGAGGGAATCTGCCGGACCCTGCGCGCCGCCGGCGTCACCGCGCCCTATTTGCACACCTCCAGCACCATCGCGATCGGCTATGGGCGAACTTCCGCAGCCAATACCCTCGTCCGTGCCGGCCACGCCCTCTACGGCTACGTCTCCCCTGCCCGCGGCGACGCTCCCCCTCAGTTACTCCAGGTCAAACCCGCCCTAACCTGGAAGGCGAAACTCCTCGCTGTGAAAGATATTCCAGAAGGCGCCCTGGTCGGTTACGGCGGCAGTTTCCGCGCCCCCCGCGCCATGCGCGTCGGCATCCTCGGCGCAGGCTACGCCGACGGTATGTTCCATCGCCTTTCCAACCGCGGCAAAGTCATCGCCGATGGAAAACTCACGTCCATTATCGGCACCGTCTCCATGGACCTGACCACCATCGATCTCAGCCATACCGCCGCCCTCTCTCCCGGCGACGAGGTAACCCTCCTCGGCGCGGAAGGCGAGGCGTCGCTGGACGCCCAGCAGATCGCCAAAGTCGCCGGCACAATCTCTTACAACATCCTCTGTAGCATCAGTTCCCGCGTTCACCGTGTGTACATTTGACCCGTTTTGTGAAACGGCAACCAAATTGCTAGAAAAGTCACCGTGAACGGCGTCCAGAAGAGGGAAATGCGTTATTACGGTGATATCATAGGAACCAGATGAGCTTACTGTCGCCCAGACTCCAATTGAAGGTCGCGCAGAAGCAGATCCTGACTCCCGGGCTCGTGCAGATGGTGACCGTCCTCCAGCTTAACCGGCTGGAATTAAAGGAGATGATCACCCAGGAAATCGTCAAAAACCCGGTCCTGGAAGAGTCCACCAATGAACCCGGCGAGGAGATTACACCCGAGGAACTGTTGCCCCTGCTCGAGGCCGAGCACGTGCAGGACCCTGCTGATCGTCAGCTCCTGGAAGCCGCCGTTTTAAGCGACGCGAACTCCGTCGATGGCTCCAACGGCTCCGCTATCAATGGCAACCTCTTCCCCGACGCCGAGGAGTCCGCCGCGGCCGCCGCGGTCGCCGAAAACGACACCATCGCGACCAACGACCCCCTCGCCGAAGCCCCCGCCGCCACCGATCCCTTCGACGAAATCGACTTCGGATCGTTCTTTGACGAGTACCTGGATCCCGGCTACAAAAGCCCCGCGTCGGAGTCGGTGGAAAAGCCGTCTTTCGAAACTTTTCTCACGGCCCCCATCACGCTCGGCGACCATCTGCGCTCGCAGTTGAGCGTCAGCCTCGCCTCCGATGAGGTGCGCGACGCCGCCGAATCCATCATCGGCAACCTCGACGAAGATGGCTATCTCTCGGCGTCCCTGGACGAAATTGCCGCCATGGGTTCGCATACCACCGCCGAGGTGGAACAGGCCCTGGTCGTCGTTCAATCGCTCGACCCCGCCGGAGTCGGCGCCCGCAACCTCCGCGAATGCCTGCTGCTCCAGATCGAGAGCATCAACGGCCGCGGCGGCGTGGCCTGGCAGATCGTCTCCAACTGCCTCCGCCTTTTGGAGACCAAACAGTACAAGGAAATCGCCAAAGTCCTGGCGCGGCCGCTGGAGCACATCGAGATCGCCGTGCACATGATTCAGCACCTGAATCCGCGCCCCGGCCTGCGCTACTCCGGCGCCGGCGCGCGCGTCGTGGAGCCCGACGTCTTCTTCACCAAGGATGGCGACGATTACATCATCCAGATGAACGATGAGGACGTGCCGCAGCTTCGCCTCAACGCCCAGTACCGCCGCATGCTCGATCGCGAGAATGGCGCCACCAAGGAAGTCCGCGATTACGTTCGCGAACGCTATACCTCCGCCATTCAGCTGATGAAGAACATCGAGCAGCGCAAGCAGACCATCCTCAAAGTCTGCCAGGCGATTGTGCGGCGGCAAACCGAATTCCTCAGTCACGGCCTGGATTACCTGAAGCCCATGATGATCAAGGAGGTCGCCGAGGAAGTCGGCGTCCATCCTTCTACCGTCAGCCGCGCGGTTGCCAGTAAGTACGTGCACACCCCGCAGGGCGTCTTCGAGCTTCGTTATTTCTTCTCCGAGGCGGTCCAGGGCCCCTCCGGCGGCGGCACACCGCTGCTCCTTCTCAAGCGCAAAGTCAAGAGGATGATTGATGAGGAGGACCGCAGCAAGCCCCTCACTGACGAGCAGATCACCTTACTTTTGCAGGGCGAAGGAATCAACGTAACCCGCCGAACTGTCGCCAAATACCGGGAAGACATGAAGATTCCTTCCACCCACCAGCGCCGGGTGCGAAATTAGTGCATCGTGCCTGGTAGATACCCATCGAGGGTATTCGGGTTATAAAGGAATAGGGGGATATTGCCGGCCCCACCTGAGGTGGTTCCATGAAGATCACGTACACGGGAAGGCAAGTAGAGCTAAAACCCGCGGAGTTGAAAAAACTCCAAGCGCGGTTTGCCAAAATCGGCAGGCTTCTGGATGGCGGTAAGCGGGAATGCGAAGTTCACGTCGTTCTCTCGCTGGAGCGTCACCTGCACAAGGCCGAGGCGACCATCAATTACTACAACCACCAGTTAGTCGGCTTAGCGTCCAGTGCCGATCTCTTCGAGGCGATCGACGGCGCCTCGGAGAAGCTGGAAAAACAGTGCGTGAAGGCCCGAACCAAATTCCGCGATTCCAAGCGCACGCCTCACAAAGCCGCCCCCGAAGTGGAAACCGAAAAACCCGCCCCCGCCGAACCCGAGCCGGGACCGGATAGCCGCGTTCACCGCGTCAAGCCACACCAGAAACGCAAGCCCATGACCCTGGAAGAGGCCTTGATGGAGATGGACGGCCGCCGCGATTACCTCGTCTATCGCGACTCGGAGACCGACCGTGTGAATGTCCTGGTGCGTCGGCGCGACGGCCAGTTCGATCTGGTCGAGGCATAATCGCGCAGCTATGCCGCTCCGCAAGAAGGCTGCTGCCAAAACCAAGGCCGCCAAATCCAAATCCAAAACCGCTGCGCCCCCGCACAAGCCGGAACTGGTCATCATTACCGGACTGAGCGGTTCCGGCAAGGGCTCTGTCTTGAAGGCGCTCGAGGACCTGGGCTTCTACTCCGTGGACAATCTGCCCGTGGAGTTGATCCCCAAGTTCGCCGAGTTGACCTGCAATAATCCGAGCATTCCGGCGGCGGCCCTCGTTGTCGATATCCGCGAAGGCTCCGGCCTCAAGGCGTTCCCCAAAGTCCTCGCGCAAATCCGCAAATCCGTCACCGCGCGCCTCATCTTCCTTGAGGCCGATACCGACGCCATTGTCCGCCGCTTCAGCGAGACTCGCCGTCCTCACCCGCTCGGCACCGACAAATCCATCACCCGCAGCATTCAGTCGGAACGCACCCAGTTGGCGGCGATTCGCGCCATGGCGGATCTCACCATCAATACCTCCAAGTTCACCGTCCACGAGCTCCGCGATTTTATCGGCGAGCGTTTTCGCGGCCGCCGCGACCAGAGCGACATCATGATCTACGTCGCCAGCTTCGGCTACCGCAACGGGGTTCCCCCGGATAGCGATCTCGTCTTCGATGTGCGATTCCTCCCGAATCCCAACTACATCCCTCGATTTAAGAACTTAACCGGAAGAAATCCGGATGTCGCAAGTTACATCCGGTCATTCCCCCAAACCGTCGAATTTATCAGTAGAATTTCTGACCTTCTGGTGTATTTACTTCCGCACTATATCCGTGAGGGCAAGAGTTATTTGACCATTTCCTTCGGTTGCACCGGCGGCCAGCACCGCTCCGTGATGATCGCCGACGAAATCAAAAGAAACCTCTCAACCGCTGGATATAGCGCTAAAGTAAACCATCGCGATATCGTCAAGGCCCGCTGAAGGATATCGCTTCTTTGGGTCAAACAGTCCCCTTCCTACAAATCTTTACGCTTACTTAATTGAACTGACGCTAACTTTTTCCGTACGCAGGGTTCAATAGAGTAACGTCATTATTTTTGAAGCGCCATGCGTCCCTCGGGGGTATTGCTTAGTATCACGCTGCTGACTGGACTGGCCTTCGGAGGATCTCAGTCTGACTTCGATCCGAGCCAGAACCTTTGGACTATGTCCAACGGCTGGATCCGTGCGACCTTCCAACTAACTCCCGACGGCTACTTCCTTACGCGTCAGATTTCCGATCTCCAGTCCGGCGACCAGTGGAACGATTCGCCCAATCGCCCCACTTCCCCTGTCCGCTTGCAGGCCGGCAATGACCTGTTCGACGCTCAGACCCAATTCATCCTGAATGCGCAATACATCGAAGCTATCAACCCCGGTGGAATCCGCCAGACCGTGGTGCTGAGGGACGTCAAGGGTCGCGCGCAAATCACCCTGCTCTTTGAGCTGTACGCGGACCAGCCTGTCCTGCGCTACAGCCTCAAATACAAGAATCTGACCAGCGCGACTACCCCCATCACGTTCATCAACATGGTCCCCTGGACCTTCGACGATTCGGGCAAGCGCTTCACCACCCTGCGCGTCAATCAATGGTCCGTCACTTCCAAGCCCGAGGATTTCCAGCCGCTCCAAACTCTTCTGGATACTTCCGCCACCGCGGTCGAAGTCTACTCCGGCGCCGATGGACAACAATGCGGCTGGATGGCCCTGCGCGATTCCGATCAGCGCGGCCTGTTCACCGGCTGGGAGTTCGATGGGCGCACCAAAACCACCGTGCGGCAGGATGGCTCCAAAGGCTACGTGCAGTTCAGCTCCACCATACTGGACTTGAACCATCCGGTGGCCTCCTATGCCGAATTCCAGACGCCCTACACTTTCCTGGGCCTCTTCCACGGCGATTGGGACGAAGCCGGCTACCGCACCCAGCGCTTCGTGGAAGCCGTGCTGGCCAAGCCTCCGCCCGAAGCCAAAAGCTTTCCCTACGTGTCCTGGGACTCCTGGGCATTTCAGGACAAGCTCGATGAACAGACCCTGCGCCGTAATGCCGATCTCGCCGCCTCCATCGGCGTGCAGCTGTTCATCGTGGACCTCGGCTGGGCCAACGGCATCGGCGACTGGCATGCCGATCCCGCGAAGTTTCCCAACGGCCTCGGCGCCTTGAGCGATTACGTCCACTCCCTGGGCATGAAATTCGGCCTGCACTTCGCGTTGGCCGAGGCCGCCGCCACCAGCCCCGTCCTCCAGGCCAATCCCGATTGGACCGCGACCGATGACAGCAGCTATTTCGGCGCCGCCCCGCTCTGCCTCTCCAACCAGCCCACGCAGGATTGGCTCATTCAGGAAGGCATCCGCATCATTGACGAATACCACGTGGATTGGATCCTCCAGGACGGCCAGAACATGGTCAAGCAATGCACCAAGTCCACCCACACGCATGATCCCAACGACAGCAATTACGCCAATGCCGTGCAGGGCATCAACGCCGTAGTCAGCGCCATCCAGCAGGCGCGCCCCAACGTTCTCTGGGAGAACTGCGAAAACGGCGGCAACATGATGACCTTCAACATGGTGAAGAGCTACGTCACCTCGATCACCAATGACGCCTCCGGTTCGCTGCCCTCCCGCCAGGCCGTCTACGGCGCCACCTTCCCCTTCCCGCCCCGGTATGCCGAGCGTTACATGCCCGAGTCCGACGGCCTCAGCACCTACGCCACCCACAGTTATCGCTTCGGCGGTCCCTGGGTCTTGATGTTCCCTCTAACCGGCCTCACCAACGACCAGGCCGGTTTCCTGAAGACTCAGATCCAGCTCTACAAGGATCAGCGCCTGGATATCGCCTCCGGCAAGGTCTTCCACATCGTCGCCCCCGGCGCCAACGCCACCGACGTGATCCAAAGTTACAACCCGGCCACCGACACCGCCATCGCCGTCATCACCCGCGCCGCCAGCAGCGGCCCCAGCTACCTCTTCCACCCGAAGGGACTCAATCCCCGCCAGCGCTACACCGTCTGGTTCGAAATCTCCCCCACCGTGGTCTCCCAAACCGGCGCCCAGCTCATGGCCAACGGCATCCGCGTCGTCCTCCCCCAGCCCTATAGCTCCGACATTATTCACATCGCTCCCCTCCAGGCCCCCGAACAGGAGCAGTAAACACCCGCGTCCCGCCACGGGCGGCAGTCGGCGCAAAATGGCGTGAACACTTCCCCCCTTCGCCTGACAGGCCGTCCAATCGCGCCCACGTGCGAACGGCGGGTCATTCTTGGCGGGCTGGTCGGCCACTCTCCGATAACCGGTTTCGAGGAATTGGCTGGGAAAACACCGCGGCGTCAGGTTGGTTGACCTAACCCGTCGTGGCTATCAAAAATCAGCAATGGGCGTTTCGGCCAAGTGGCATCGCCGGACCTCCCGCGATGGCAACTTACCGATAACCCCACCTATCATTCCCAACCGCGACCCATCGGTGCAGAGTCGCGGTTGTCCAACGTCTGAGAGGTACCTCCTCGGAAGCGCCTCCACGCCAGTGTAAGTGGAGATAAGGCGACTTCACGTTCATATGGGATTCCGGTCCACAGATGGAAGCACATTTTCAATTCCTTAGGCGGCGGCGGTGGCTCTCCCTGAACCACAGGCCGCATGAAGATGATAGGGTCTTAATATGAGGTTTATTGGCGTACTCGTTGCCGCACTAATGATAGCGGCTAGTCTACCGGCAGCGCCTACGGGCTTGCCCCATTATGAGGTCAGGACGACCATGGACACGGCCCAGCACACTCTGGCGGCCGTAGTGAGACTGACTATACCCGCGGCAGAGGTCCAGGCAGTAAATGACTTTGTGTTGGGCGGAACGTACAAGGTGTCTTCACTGGATGCCTGGCCGCGAGCCACGGCGGAGGTTAGCCCGACAGACAAGCCGCTGCCAGGGCTGCAAAGGATCACTATTCGCTGCCAAATGCCCCGGCGCGGCGACCTTCTGTTGCAGGTGCGGTACACCGGTCCGCTGACGTCTTTCGATGCGCGGCCGATGAACTCAATTACACCGGAGCTTATCGAGTTAAGTTTGGATTCGCTCTGGTTGCCTGTCGCGGACAGCTTCAGCAAAAGATTCACCGTCAACGCGGACATTCGCGGCGTGCCACCGGACCTGATCGTCGTCGCCCAAGGGCGCGTGTGGCGCTCGGGCAAACATGTCTTCATCCAGCGCCAAGTCGGTGATGTCGATCTTCCGTTTGTAGCGATGCGCGGTCTCCAGCGCGCAACGACGGAGGGATTCGAGCTGTACGCGGGCGATCTCTCTGCGGAAGGGCCGAGGACCTACCTTCGGCACGGAGGGCCGATTGTCAAGTTTTTGGAGACTTGGTTTGGGAGCATACCGGGGCGCCCGGTTCGGGTCGTGGTCGTCCGCCGCGAGCGAAAGAACGGTTACAACCGGCTTGGGTACATAGTCCTTACCGAAGGCGGAACCGATCCGGAAGCTGAAGTGGCCCGCTGGGTGGCGCACGAATTTGCCCATGCCTGGTGGTCCCCGTGCGATCCTGGGACCGAGCATCGCTGGCTTTCGGAATCGATCGCGGAATATGTCGCTCTTCGATATCTCGAAGCCGCCATGGGTCGGTCTGCTCTGGACGAGGCGCTTGCGATCAGGCGGGATAGGGCCCAAAAAGCAGGTCCGCTGCTGGGGGCCGGGGTGCGCGACGATGCGGAACTCTACAGTAAGGGTCCACTCCTCCTGTTCGATCTTGAGAAAAGAATCGGGCGCGTTCAGATAGACAAGCTACTGACTGGCTTGGCGCGCCATCCGCCGCACGTAACCGCAGAGTTCATGAGTGCCCTGACGGCCTTGGCCGGCGAGGGAGCAGTACGTGAGTTCGAGCAGACCATGCGGCGGTGATTGGCAACAAATATCTTGAAACACCGCATGTTTCGGACTGAAATACCGGCGGCGGCCTATTTTCGGGCCTCCGCCGCTGTGCGGCTTCTTTGGACTCCCGAGTGGATTGTCGCCAAAATGGGGGGTTCGCCCAGGTTTGCCCTTTTATGCGGGTAGTGGACGAAAGACGGCGTTTCTGGAAAGTATACCGGCACGGTCCGGTCTGGGCAGTCACTTTCCGGTAACGCCGCCGGGAGGTTATCGGAAAATGTGCCTGACGTGCTGGGCGTGGAAGCCGCTCTCGCCCGGACGCGCAAGGAACCTCAAAATCGAACTCCCGACGCAGAGGGGGCGAGCTAGCTGCCTGCGGATTGGGCGTTGAGGCGCGTTAGTGCCTGCCATACGTCATCGGGTCGAAGCCAGCGTCGCTCACTTTATAAGCGGCAGCAGTTTGAAGTTCTTGGCCTTGTTCGACCGACCCGGCGATCTCGTCTCGCCAATAAGAATTGGCCCAACCCCACTTCGAAGCGTGATGAGGGGTTCGCGCATTACCTTGAGTATCGTTTCTCTAAACAATGCTTTGATCGGATACCGGGTCTGTCGGCACCCCTGCAACATTGCCAATGCCTCGAGCCCAACGGGCCAGTACCCGATGATATCGGGGTATTCGAGATCCCCAAGCCGCGCTTCGAGTGCCCGGACGACAATTAGGGGCGTTTTCCGACGCCTCCGGCTCCGCACGAAGGCTCCCAACGCAAATACACTCCAGAAGCGGACCTCGGCGGACCCGTCCGCGCAGCACTCCACCAGCGCCTTCATTGTTTTCTTTTTCCTCGAAAACACCAGATTTTCCGCTGCTTGTCCGCGCACGCGTGGAGACTCTCGTTGGTCGCGCAGAACACGCAGAAGGTGCGAGATGGAGCGTTTGTCTCTTGACGGATTCAGTTGGTATACGGCATCCAGACGTTCCCCTTCTTTCTCTGAATCGAGCTGTGCGACAAGCCAATAGAAGAGTGACGATTCCATTTGTCTGCACTTGTCATTCTACTCGCGCCTCGACTCTGGACGATATACGGCATTTCTGGAAAGTGGCCATCCGGGGCGGTCAACATCCGTTCCTGCGCCTTGCCCTGCATTTGAGCCACCATCGGATTGGCGGCCGTGGAGGGCCTGACGGTTTCACCGATGCCACGTCAAAGTGCTGCGCCAGTGCCGCCACGCCCAGCACCACCATCCCCGCAATCGTTCGCCACACCGCTACTTCTCCTTCTCGAACGTCACGGTCGAGCTCGCATCGTATTTGCGGTAGTTTTCGAAGCGGATCTCGGCCTTCGTCCACGTCTTATAAAAGACGGCATTCTGCACTGCCGTCTCCGGCAGTAGAAATTCCCTTTCCCCTATCTTCACCAGCCCATACCGAACCTCCAGCCGGTAGCCGACCTGCACCTTGCGTCCGGCCCGCCGCACAAATCCCAGCTCCGTCTCGGTGTAGAACCGCGTCACGTCGCCCGTCGCGCAATCGGCCCACACCGTCCCGTGATGCCCCAACTGCAAGTCATCGCGGTCGGCGTGGACGCCGGCCGTGCTGTCCGCCTGCGCCACCCGGTAGCGGTACGCGCACGTTCCGCCCTCTTGCCGGTCGAACTCGAACTGCGCCTTCACTTTCGAATCGAAAAGTTTGTGCAGCGCTTCGCCGAATTGCCCGTACCCCTGGAAATAGCCGTGTTTCATCCGTTTTTCCGGCTCTATCTTGTCGCCGTTCACCCGCAGGAGCGTCCGGTGCTCGCGGTGGTCCACATAGTTCACCTCCCACTCCTGCGTTTCGAGCGGCTTCCATTGCTTCCCGTCCGGCGATGGCCCAATGGCGCGCGCCAGGATCTCCGTGCAGGTGAAATTCTGCAAGCGGTCGCCGTACGACAGCGCAGCCTCTCGCATGCGGACCACCGCATCGGGGGACTGGCCGCGTGCGCAGAGAGCCGCCGCCGCAGCCAGCAGGAGGATTCGAAGCCTCATGTCTGTTTATACGCCAGATTTCGGAGCCTGTACAGCACGTGCCGAAAAACGCCATTACCGGACAGAACTGGTCGGCAATACTGCCCTGGAAACCTCTTTGTGGAATGAAGTCCGGTAACGCCACCTAAACGTCCAGTGGTCGGATACACTGGTGACGACGGTGGCAGAACGGCAAGAGATGGCGAAGGGTTTGCGGAGAATCATCACGAAATTCCGGTGCGGTTGCGACAAACGTGAGTCCGAGACGGACGTGACAGCCCTACCGTTCGAGGCGATCTGCAAAATCGTGCCAGCAAGACCTGCGGACCCGTTGCTGTATAACTGCTACAAATTGAGCCCGAGCCAACTCTCTGCCCTTCTCCCATACTTCACCGAAGAGTTCGAGACTGCTCGGTACGACTACTACCTTGAAGCCGAGAGTGACTAGGTTTGCCCGGCGGCGCGGTCAGTTTCCACAAACCCCACATGAACGAAGCCGCAAGCGGCAGCCGCATCCCCGGGACTCTCGGTAATGAGTTACACCAGCGAACAGAAGGAGTTCGTTGGAATGACCTCATTACGCAAACGTATGACCGAGGAGTTGCAACTGCGCAACCTCTCCCCTCAGACCGCCGAGATCTATTTGAAGGCTGTCGAACGCTTCGCCCGCCACTTCCACGCCTCGCCGGAGCGCCTCGGCCCGGAACAGATCCGTGAGTATCTGCTTTACCTGATCAACCAACGGAAGGTCAGCGCCAATTCTTTGCAAGTCCACCGCGCCGCCCTCCACTTTCTCTACGTCAAAACTCTCAAGCAGCCCTGGTTCGACGAGCAGATCCCGCGCGCCAAGCGAATCCCGCGATTGCCGGATGTGATCGACGCACCCTCCATCGCCGACCTCTTGAACCGGACTGCCAACCTCCTGCACTGGACCATCCTTGCCACCTTGTACGCCACCGCCCTCCGCGTCGATGAGTTGCTCCATCTTCAGATTGGCGATATCGACAGCCCCAAGAATGATCATCCACGTCCGCGAGGGGAAAGGCCGCGTCCCCCGCGACATCGCTTTGTCGCCCATGCTGCTTGAGCGCCTGCGTATCTATTGCCGCCAGTACAAACCCACCCAGTGGCTGTTTCCCTCCCGTCAACTGGCCGCTCAGCCGATGGAGCCACGAACCGTCCGCTATCTCTGCCGCCAGGCCGGCCGGAGGGCGGGCCTGAAGCAGCGCATCCATCCCCACCTGTTCCGCCATGCCTGTGCCACCCACATGCTCGAAGCCGGCATCGCCCTCCGGCTCCGTCTCAAGCGCAATTGACGCTGGCCACTCGGCCGTGTAGTCGCCATCTCGGACCGAACCTGACGTTCTGAGCACTCCCTGGTCGCCAGTAAAGAGGGAAGTGGTGCTTCGTTTCGGCAGCCACTGTTGCGCCCTGCAGCGAGTTGACAACGCCAATGATCCGGATATCGGCCATACCGCGGTGAGATACTGAAAAAGTGCCAACCATATTGATGGTGGGGCCATACCGCATCTATTCCATGAGCCAAACGAGCCTCCCCATGTGCATGTGGATCGCGACGATCAGTGGCGAAGTTCTGGCTGGACCCGGTTGCGCTGGCCAGAAATCTCAGCTTCGGTCCTGGGGAACTCCGCCGAGTTCACAGGCTAGTGGCGGAGAATCGCACTTTCTTGTTGGAGAAATGGAATGAACGCTTCCCATCTTAATTACGGTGAACGGGTACGTGACGTACACGTCACTGAAGACACACTGGCGGTGGACCTCGCAGACGGTCGCACCATTATCGTGCCCCTGACGTGGTACCCCCGGCTTTTGAACGCTACCATGGAGCAGCGATCACGCTGGAAAGTGAGCGGAGCAGGCTGTGGGATTCACTGGCCGGATATTGATGAAGACCTGAGCACGGAAGGCTTACTCCGCGGCGCGCCTGCCGCCGCGGAACCCGCTAGGCTTAGCCGCTAGCCGGTCCTGCTGGACTGGCCCTGCGGCGCGTCTCAGCGCCCCCCTGACGAAATGGTGTTTACGCTCAAAATACACCACGCGCCAAACCCGTTCACACAAACTTAAATTTATTTTTCGCTCATTCCACGCCACTTACAACCCGAGCCCCTCTCCAGCTCCTTGACGCGGGGTTATACGTGGGCACATGGCAACACCCGCGCAAGTCACCGCCAACCGCGCCAACGCGCAGCATTCGACCGGCCCCAGCTCCGCCGAGGGCAAAGCCGCTGCAAGCCGTAACTCGCTCAAGTTCGGTCTCACCGCCAAAGCCGCCATCATCCCCGGCGAAGATCCCGCCGAGCTCGAAGGCCTCACCGCCCAATACCTCGAGGAATTCGATCCCGCCGGACCCATCGAGGGGCACCTCCTGCATACCCTCATCCGGGCTATCTGGATGCAGCGCCGCTGCGATCGCATCGAGGCCGCCTACCTCAATGCCCGCGTCGCCGCCATGCCCGAAGGCACCGAGCACGCCCTCGGCGCCGCCGTCATCGAGGACGCCGCCCAAGGCGACGTGCTCCACAAAATCTTCCGCCGCCGCCAGGCCGCCGAGCGCGAATGGAGCCGCGCCCTCGATTCCCTTACCCGCATGCAGGCCCAACGCTTCGCCGATGAAGCCGAAGCTGAGGCTGAAGCCGTAACTCCTCTACCGTCGAATCGGGTTCGTTTTGACGCAGTTCTGCAGCCTGCTGCTCATCGCGCGCCCGAGCCGTCCGCCAACCTCGCGCTACGCCTTTAAGGCCCGCGATCCGCTCCAGCCGTAATACACGATGTAGAGATAACAGATCGCAGGCATCAGAAACGCCGCATGAATCCCGATCGAATCGGCCAGCGCCCCCTGCAGCACAGGGAGAATTGCGCCTCCCACAATCGCCATGATCAAAAGGCTCGATCCCTTTCCCGTCAGCGGACCCAGCCGCGCGATCCCCAGGGTGAAAATCGTGGGGAACATGACCGAGTTGAACAGCCCGACCGCGATTACGCTCCACATCGCGATCGCGCCGCTCGTCACCACCGTCGTCAGCACCAGAGCGCATGCCGCCAGCGCCGCGCCGCCCAGCACCTTGCCCGGCGCCGCCGTCCGCAATACCGCCGACCCGATGAACCGTCCGGCCATCGCGCCGCCCCAATAGAAGGAGACGAAGCCCGCCGCCGCCCGCTCCGTCAGCCCGCCGATCTCGGGCTGCGAAAAATAATTCACCAGGAAGCTGCCGATGGATACCTCCGCGCCCACATATACGAAGATCGCGACCGCCCCCAGCACCAGGTGCCGGTGCTTCCAGATGCTGTCGCCCGCCAGCACCCCGTGCCCCTCTTCGATATCGGGCAGCGCCGGAAGATGAAACCGCGAAACTCCAAACGCCAGCAGGAACAGCGTGATCGCGATTGCCACGTACGGTCCTTGCACCGCGCCTGCATCGGCCCGGCCGGAGACCTCCGAGAGAATCAACATCCCGCCCAGGTACGGCGCGATCGTGGTCCCCAGCGAATTGAACGCCTGCGCCAGGTTCAACCGGCTCGATCCCTTTTCCGGCGGACCCAGTTGCGCCACGTAAGGGTTCGCCGCCACCTGCAACAGCGTGATCCCCGACGCCAACACCCACAGCGCCCCCAGAAAGATTCCGTAGCTTCGCGCCGCCGAAGCCGGCACGAACCCGAGCGCTCCCAACCCCATCACCACCAGCCCGATCACGATCGATCGCTGATACCCCACCCGCGCCAATACCCGCGAGGAAGGTGTAGACATGAGAAAGTATGCCGAAAAAAATGTGAACTGAATCAGCATCGTCTGCGTGTAATTCAGCTCGAACAGCGCCTTGAGATGCGGCACCAGGATGTCGTTCAGAACGGTGACGAACCCCCACATGAAAAACACCGTGGTCACCACCGTCAGAGCGAGCCCGTTCTTTTTGTCGTGTTCCATCAGCCCGCCACTATAACCAATTTCACCTGCCTCAACGAGCCGCGACCGTGAGGGAGCGCAACGAACTTCCGTCCTTCCGAACGCCCTCAATCCGAGCCGCGACCGTCAGGGAGTGGTCGCTTGTGGGGTTCTTCCTACGTCATGTACCAGCCGCCGTTCACATGCAGCGTCTGCCCCGTGATGTATCCATTCCGCGCCAGCATCACCGCCGCGTCCGCCACTTCCTCCACCGCGCCGAAACGCCCGATCGGAATCCGCTCCGGCGTGGCATTCACATTCGCCGTCACCATCTCCGTCTCGATCAGCGCCGGCGAGATCGCATTCACCGTGATCCCTTCCCTCGCCAGCCGCGACGCGTAGAAGTGCGTCAGCCCCAGCATCCCCGCCTTCGATGCCGCGTAGTGAGCGCCCACCACACCGCCCACATGCGCCGCCACCGAAGAGAGATTCACGATCCGGCCCCACCGCCGCGCGCGCATTCCGGGCAGCACCGCCTGCGTCATCAGGAAGCACGATTTCAAATTGACCGCGAGCAGTTCATCCCAATCCCGCTCCGTGGTCTCCTCGATTGCCTGCACCCGCGCGATCCCCGCGTTGTTCACCAAAATGTCGATCGGGCCAAGTTGCGTGCGCACCGCGTCCACCAGGCGTTCCACCTCGGCACTGCTCGCCACGTCCGCCCGCACTGCGAGCACGCGACGCCCCAGCCCTGCGATTTCCGCCTCGGTGTCGCGCGCTTCCGCCGCCCGAGCCTTGTAGTTGATTACGACGTCCGCGCCGGCCCGCGCCATCCCGAGCGCAATCGCGCGCCCGATGCCGCGGTTGGAACCCGTAACCAGCGCGACCCTTCCGCTGAGATCGTCCATCTTATGAGGGTAGCGCCAGCAGCGCGCCCCAGTGCAATCCGGCTCCGAATGCCGCGAACACCACCGGCCCCGCGAGCGCTCCGACCCGTTCGGCCCGCCACTCCGCCGCCGCAATCAGCAGCGATGCCGACGACGTGTTCCCGTAACGCTGCACGTTACAGAAGAACCGCTCCGCCGGCACCCTCAGCGATTGCGCCACCCGCGCGATCAAATTCAGGTTCGCCTGGTGCATCAGGAAGCTATCGATCTCCGCCGCCTTGTAGTGATTCCGCTCCAGCAGGTCCTCGATGCCTCGCGGGATCTTGCGCGTGGCCTGCAGAATGATCGTGCGCCCGTCCATGTGCAGCGGCGCATCGAAGCCCAGCGCCAACGCGCCGGCCGCTGCCCCGTCGCTGCACAGCACGGAATCCGCAATCCGCGCGAAGCCGCTGCTCTCGCTCACCAGGCACGCGCCTGCGCCGTCCCCAAACAGCACCGCTGTGTCGCGCCCTTCCGCGTCCATCCGCACTACGCGCGACATGGCCTCGCTCGCCACCACCAGCACGTTGCCGTAAACCGGTGCCAGCTGCCCCGCCAGCGCCATTCCGAACAAGGAGCCCGCGCTAGCAATCGGCAGGTCGATGGCCGGCACCCCGGCGATCCCGAGCGCGGTGCCGATCTCGCTCGCCGGACCCGGAAAGCGCCGCTCGGCCGAACCGCTCGCCACTAGCAGCAGCCGCACCTCCCGCGCTTCGACACCGGCCTTCTCCAGGCAATCCTTCGCCGCGCGCGTGCCCATCGACGCCACCGTCTCTTCGGCTGCGGCGAAGCGGCGCTCCGCGATCCCGGTGGCTTGCAGCATCCACGCCGGGTCCGCCCCCAGCGTCACCGCGAGTTCGGAATTCTCCACCACTCGCGAGGGCAGGTAACAGCCGAATGCGCGCAGGAACGCCATATTAGCCGCGGCTCTGCACGTAAGCCTCGATTCGCGCCACCGTATCGAACTTGCGCGGCGTCAGGTCGGAATCGGGAACCCGGATGGAGAACTCGCGTTCCAGCCCGCCCACGAAATCCGCCAGCGCGAACGAATCCAGCAGGCCGGATTCGAACAGCGATTCCTCGGGCGATGGAGCGATTGGCTTGCCGGCAAACTGCCGGAGAACTTCAACGATTCGGTCTTGGTCAGTCATGTGAGATTTTTTCCCCGGCATCCGGCCGGGCCTTCATATACGCGTCGAAAAGTTGCATCAGGTCGGAATACAAAACGTTCGCCAGCCGGCGATATCCGGCCGCCGTAAAATGGACGCGGTCGCCTTGCGCCAGGCCCGCCGTCTGCCAGTCGCGCATCGTGCCGGCGCCGCCCATCCGTTCGCGCGTGTCCCAATAGGCGCAGCCGAGTTCCTGGCACACGCTCTCCTGCTGCGCGATGATGTCGTCGATCCCGGCCACCAGTTGCCAGCGTCCGCGCGCCACAATCCACCGGTCCGCCGGACCCAGCACCAAAATGCTCGCCGCCGGCGCAGCCGTACGCAGCCGCGCAATCACCTTGGCGAACGCCTCGCGATAGCTCTCGCGATGCCACAGCGGGTCGCTCGCTTCGTTGGTCCCGTAGGAAAGCACGATCAGTCCCGGCCCCCTGCGTTGCAGGTACGTTGCCAACATGCCTTCGTCCCACTTGAGCATCAGCGTGGCCTCCGCACCGTTGATGCCCAGCGCCTCGTACGTGACTCCGGTGCCTCTATCGGCGACCCAGCCGAAAAGACGCACCGGCCGCGCATCCAGCGTCTTTAATAGGAAGCGGTGCGCGCCCGGCTGCGTGGCGTAACGGACGAACCCCGCGGCTATCTCTCCGTCGGTCGCGATTTCTTCAAGCCGCTCGTCGTAGTCGTACAGCGCCAGACGTCCGCCCCCCGGCTGCTGCAGAAATTGAATCTCCAGCCGGTCGCATTCCGCCTGCAGGAAAACCGTCTGACCCGGCCGCGAAGTCGCGATGCTGACGCCGCCCAATCCGAACCACCCGTCCCCCGTGCCCGCGCGCAGCCCCGCGCTCACCCAGCCGGTGCTACCGCCGCCGCGCGCATCGAACCGCCGGTATCCCAGGAACGGATGCCCCGCCAGCGAAAATCCCGATCCGCCATCGCCGAAGCGCCCCCGAAACTGCTCGCGCAGCCCGCCCGTCCATTCGTCCGCCGCGGTATGCGAATCGCCGAACTGAACGATATGCACCGGACCCGTCATGCGCACCAGCTGTTCGAAAAACGGCACCAGCGCCCCCGGCTGCCGGAACGCCTTCTGCTCCGAGTCTTCCAGGTAGCCATCCACCTTGCCCAGCGCCGCCGCCCGCATCGCCGAACTCACCGCCGGAGCCGCCGGCCTCTTGGATTTTTTCTTCTTCCTACTCGCCGGCGCAAACGGAGAGCCAGTTAAGACGCAGCAACACACCAGCACCACCCCAATCGCCGCCGGCATCCGCTTGCGCATCTTTTCAGTGTACAAGCCCGTCCAGTGGGACAGGCCTCCTGGCCTGTTGTTGATGGGCGTTCCGCCCGCGAAACTTTGATGAAAAATGTGGCATCCTGGCGGGATCGGAAGCGATGAGGTCGTTGGGACAGTGAAGTAGTCAAGATCGTTGGCCTGTTTGACCCTTGAGCATGCGCGCTCTGCGCGAATCAATGGGCGTCGTTTGGTCCCTTCGGGGGCTGCGATAGCCACGTGACCCTGCCTGGGATTACCTTTTGCATGCTCTCCGCTACCCGAAGAGGAGAGCCATGAAATCATATTGGATTGCAGGTATTGACGTTCAC
The DNA here is from genome assembly GCA_963791985.1 of uncultured Solibacteraceae bacterium. Lineage (GTDB taxonomy): Bacteria > Acidobacteriota > Terriglobia > Bryobacterales > Bryobacteraceae > Solibacter. The sequence goes on from CAWBUN010000002.1 coordinate 313,563, forward strand.
AAGAAGATGTTGGCGGTGGTCGTCGCCGACATCTCCCAAGGAGGCGAGTTCCAATGGATTCGCCGCCAGTTTGGTACTACGCCCGGAGAATTGCACTTACTGGCTCAGTGGCTGGAGCAGCAGCAAGTCGAGGAAGTGGTGATGGAGTCCACGGCGCAGTACTGGAGGCCCGTGTGGGGAACACTCGAGCAGTACTGGCAGCCAGCCATGCGGAACCGGGATCAAGCTCCGAAGATGGCGGGCACTCTGCATCTGTGCCAAGCCCAGTCTAACCGCGCCCGACGAGGACGCAAGAAGGATTTCCGGGACGCCGAACGGCTTGTGAAGCGACTGGTTGCGGAGGAACTGGTCCTGAGCTTCGTGCCCGATCCCGGACAGCGCCTGTTGCGCACGATCACCCGCCGGAGGTTTCAGTTGACGCGGGCCAAGGTAATGTTCCAGAACCAACTGGAGAGCCTCCTGGAGCAGGCTCACATTAAATTGTCGAGTCTGGTGTCGGATCTTCTGGGTGTCAGCGCGCGTCGGATGTTGAAGGCCTTGGCGGAAGGGGAGTGCAATCCCTCCGTCCTGGCAGCCATGGCCGACCGGGGACTGCACGCTACCCAGGAGCAACTGCGCGATGCCCTCGCCGCCAGCAGCCAAATGAACAAGCATTACCGCCGGCTGCTGAAGATGGCACTGGAGGAACTTCAGATGGTCGAAACGCACATCGAAGTACTCGATCGGGAAGCCATGGAACTCCTCCGAGGCCATCAGGAGGTGGTGCGACGCGTGGCAGCAGTGCCCGGATTTGGGGTCGATTCGGCGATGCAGATGATCGCCGAAGTGGGTGTGGAGGCAGCAAATTTCATGGGGGCGAAGGAACTCAGTTCGTGGGTGGGAGTGTGTCCGGGAGACCAGGAGAGCGCGGGGAAGTCGCAAAGTACCCGCTCGCCTAAGGGAAACCGGCACATGCGACGATTGTTAAATCAAGCAGCGCAGTCCGCAGTCAAGGTCAAAGGAAGCATTTTCGAAATAACGTTTAAGCGCCTCTTACCCCGGATGAAATACAAGTCCGCCATATGGGCTATCGCCCATCGCCTCTGCCGTCTGCTTTGGCTCCTTCTATCGAAGCGCGTTGACTACGAGGAGCGCGGTGCGGAGGTCACCGCCAAATCCAAACGCGTCCGCACCAGCCGCATGATCCGGGAACTCAAGAAACTCGGCTATCGCATCGAAGGCGGACCAGTTGAGACAGCTGCTCATGCCTGATTGCGGGGCACGAGGGGGTGGTTTTTCGACCCTGTCCACTAATCAGTTTTTCCCGTCTTCCCGCAGTTGATACCGATGCAACCCCGAGATAATCTCCCGCGTGAACACGCTCGCGATGATCTTGCCGCCGGCCGGGTACGGATGAATGAAATCCGCCGACACCAGTCGGGGTTGTGCGGCGTACCAGCGCGCCATCGTGCCCGCGCCGCCCATCGCGCGGAACGTGTCAAAGAAGCCGCAGCCCGTCTCCCGCGCGACACGCCGCTGCATCGCCACGATCCGCGGAATCGTCTCCATCGTGGCGATCTCCCCGGCCGCGTTTTTCTTGCCGCGATCCATCGGGCTCATGATCAGAATCGAGGTCTCGGGCAGCGCCGCCTTCACGCGCCGGATCGCTTCGCGTAACTCCCCTTCATACTGCTTGTCCACGAACTCCGCGAAGTCCGCCTCGTTGGTGCCGTAGTTGATGATTACCAGGTCGGGATGGCGATGCTGCAACTCGGCCGCCCAGTGGCCCTGGTTGAACATCCGCGAGAGCACAGTGATCGACGCGCCGTTGAGGCCGAGGCTGTCGTAGACCAACCCGGGTCCGGCGTTCTCGGCCGTGATTCCAAAGACCCGCACATGCCCGCTCGCCACGCGCAACTCCACTTCATCCGCCGCTTCCGAAGTTGTGAATGCCGCGAAATCCGCGGCCTTACTTTCGCCCCCCGTCTCCACCCGCCCCAGCACCGCGCCGCCCGCCGATAGCGTGAACGCGCCGCCCCCGGGCTGCCGCAAAAACCAGACTTCAAACCGCGTGTATCCCGCCTTCTCGAACACGATCTTGCTGGTCGCCGAGGTACCGCCGGTCAGGCTCACGCCGCCCAGCCCGAACAATCCATCGCGCGCTTCGAAGTGACTGGCCGGTACCATCTGCCAGCCGGATCCCGCGACCCGCACGCCGCTGTGCTGGTACCAGGCCCACGGCTTGGCGGGCAGGATAAACCCGTGGCCCGCATCGCCGAAGCGTGCCTGCAAAATGCCGCGAATGTCGCCGGTGATCAGGTCGGCGGTGGTCGGCGAATCGCCGTAGTGAACGATGCGGGTGATGCCGCCGGGCTTGCGCAGCGCGCCGTAGAACGCGTCGAGCACACCTTCGCGATCATCCAGCAACGGCTCGGCGATTTCCGTCTTTTTCCCGATCGTCGGTATCCGCAGCGGCGCCGGCGCGGCCGGATCCACGTGCCGCGCTATCGGACTCAGCGGCGTCAGTTCGGGGGTGAAATTGGCCAGCGCGCGTAGCTGCGCGACGTGCGGTGGATTCACGACCGCGATCAACACGCCCACCGTCGCAATCGTCAGCCCGGTTTGGATGGGGAAACGGCGCATGGTCAGAACCGAGAGTACACGAACGGCGCGCTGCCGCTGCCGCCGAAGTAGCGCAGCGTGACCGCAACCAGCGCCAGCGCTGCCGCATGGACGTAGAACGGGCTCACCGCGAATCGCTCCATTGCCGCGCTGTACCAGGCCTTGGGCACAAAGAAGGTGGCCGCCGCCAGTGCCATCGCCGCCGCGAACAGCGGAGTCACGTTCTCAAAGCCCACCGACAGCGACGCGATCCGCCCCAGAATGTCGAGCGCGTTGGCCACGCTGCCGGCGCGGAAAAAGATCCAGGTGAGGCAGACAAATTGATAGGTGCCGAAAACCGCGAGCGCGTACCGCCACTGGTTGACGGGCTGTTTGGGCTTTCCGTGCCATGCCCACCAGGCGCGCGTCGCCGCCAGCGCCGTGCCGTGCAGCAAGCCCCAGATCGCGAAGGTCCAGGTGATGCCGTGCCACAATCCGCCCAGCACCATCGTGATCACCAGGTTGAGATACGGCATGACCTTGGTGCGCCCTCCTGGTAGCGCGAAGAACAGGTAATCGCGCAGCCAGTTGGAAAAGCTCAGGTGCCAGCGCCGCCAGAATTCGGTCAGGTTGGCGGAAAGGTACGGGCGGTCGAAGTTCACCGGCAGCCGGATCCCCAGCAGTTGCGCGCTGCCGCGAGCGATATCGGTGTAGCCGGAGAAATCGAAATACAACTGCAGCGAGTAGGCGTAGACCGCCACCAGCACCTCGGCGCCGCTGTAAAGCTTGGGCGTATCGAAGACACGGTTGACCAGGTTCTCCGCCAGGTAGTCGGCCACCAGCGCCTTCTTGAGCACTCCGAGTCCGATCAAAAACAGTGCGCGTCCGCCCTCCACCCGCTCCAGCGGCCGGCGCTTGGCCATTTGCTGAATCAAATCGGTCACACGCGTGATCGGTCCGGCCTGCAGGGTCGGGAAAAAGGAGACGGCGGAGAGATAGGCCAACAGGCTGTCGGTGCCCTGTGCATCCCGCCGGTAGAGGTCCAGCGTGTAGGTCAGGGCCTGCAGCGTATAAAAGGATAGACCGAGCGGGAAGATCCAATCCCAGCCCTTGGGATTAACTAACACACCCATGTGGCGCGCGCCCACCAACAGGCCGAGATTGAGAATCACGCTAATCGCGATCAGCCCGCGCCGCAGGTGCGCGTTCGAAAAGCGCATCAGGCCGAGGCCGATCAGGAAATCCGCCGTGGAGCAGGCCGGAATCAACGCCAGGTAGAAGAGCCCGAAGCGCGCGCAGAAGAAGTAGTTCGCCAGCAGGATGATGCCGAGCCGGACCAGCCGCGTGGGCGCCGCCCAGTAAAGAAAAAACACGGCGGCGACAAAAACGAAGAAGGTGCTGCTACCTGCTGCTAGGCCCATGGGAATCTCTCAGAGTAACAGGCCCAGCAATTCACCTGCCGTGATCTCGGCGCGTCAATCGCTCCAGGGCTTCACTTCGCCGCCGAGTCCCTTGTAGCCGTTCTTCATGCGCTCTTCGATCACCGCCCAGACCTTCGGGTCGCAGCCCTTCCATTCGGCCACGGCCTTGTTGCCCAGGTACGGCAGATCGGCGACGCCCATCTTGCTCGAGAAGAAACCGCTCACCGTGAGATCGCGGAAGCGGTTGAAGAAGGCCGACCCAGCGGTGATCCGCCGGCGGCCGCGCGCTCCGGCCACGCGATGCGGTCCAGAATCTGCTTCTGCTGCGCCGGCGGCGGCCGTCGCGAAATCCTTCTCGAAGAGACGGTGTCGATTCCGTGTCGAGCCAGGTCGAGCCCGCCGAGGATCTGCGCGGACAGGTTCTCGTTGCCGATCTTCGCGCGTGCGGAAGTCCAGCCAGTCGTCGATGAACTCCGGGACTCCGGCGGCGGTCGCGCTGCCGGAATGCTCGTCGGCGGGGATGATCAGGTCGCAGAGCACCTGCACCGTGCGCCACTGGTGATCGTCGAAGATCTTGCGCTGGTACTGCCCGTCGCCGGCGCGGCCGGCGTCGGCATGCGTGTGCTCGGCCTGCGTCTGCGCGGCCGCGGCGGCGGGCGCGATGCCCAGAATTTGGATGAGATTGCGGCGGGTGACGTCCATGGCTTGCCTCCTTATAAGATTCCGTTTCTTGATCTGGTCGGCGATGTAGTCGCTGGTGCGCCAGCCGAGCGCCGTGATCGACAGCGTCGGATTCTTGTCGGCGTTGCTGACGAACGGCGCCGCATCGGTGATGAACAGGTTCTTGCAGTCCCACGCCTGGCACCACTGGTTCAGCACGCTGGTCTTCGGATTGTCGCCCATCTTGGTGGCGCCCACCTCGTGGATGATTTCACCGCCGCGCGAGATGCCGCCCACCGCGGGGTCGCCCGATCATCGAGGTGACCTTGCCGCCGGCGGCCACGATGATCTCCTGGAAGGTGTCCTGCATGTGCTTGGCCTGCAGAATCTCGTCGTCGCTCCACTTGAAGTGGAAGCGCAGCACCGGGATGCCCCACTGATCCACCGCGATTCGGGGTCGATCTCGCAGTAGCTCTTCTCGTTGGGGATCATCTCGCCGCGGCCCGCGAAATGCACATTGGCGCCGTAGATCTTGCGCAGGTCGCGCTTCAGCTTCTTGCCGTAGCCGCCGCCCAGAATGCGTGTGCGAGCCGCCGAGGATCCCGGCGCCCGGCATGCCGCGTCCGCCGCCGAGTTCGATGTGATAGCCGCGCGAGAACGGCATCTTGCCGGCCTTCTGCTGCTGGTAGAGCCACCACGGCATGTACATGTGCATGCCGCCGACGCCGTCGTCGTTCGCGGCGGCAGGTCTTCGAGGATCGGCAGGTAGCCGCTCACCGACGAGCCCGACCGTATCCATGATGTACTTGCCGACCAGGCCCGTCGAGTTCGCGATGCCGTTCGGAAACAGCGTGGCTCTTCGAGTTCAGCATGATGCGCGCCGTCTCGCAGCAGCTCGCCGCCAGCACCACGACGCGCGCCTTCACCGTGACTTCCCGGCGCGTCTTCTTGTCGATGTAAGAGACGCCGGTCGCCTTGCCGTCGGGACCCACCATCACTTCACGGCACATGGCGCCGGTGCGGACTTCCAGGTTGCCGGTCTTCAGCGCGGGCAAGATGTGGACGCCCGGCGAGGCGAAGTTGGCGTTGACCGCGCAGGCGCGGCCGCACTCCGCGCAGTAATGGCAGGCCGGGCGTCCGTTGAGCGGCTTGGTCAGAATCGCCAGCCGCGAAGGGATGCAGGGGATCTTGAGCTTGTCGCAGACCTTCTTGATGATGCGCTCGTAGCCGCGCGGCGCGGGCGCCGGCTGGAAGCGTCCGTCGGGCGTGTTCTCCAGGCCCTCCTGCGTGCCGAAGACGCCGATCAGCTCCTCGGCCTTGTCGTAGTACGGCGCCAGGTCGTCGTAGGTGATCGGCCAGTCGAAGCCCTTGCCGTCGCGGCTGTAGGGCTTGAAATCGTAAGGGCCCATGCGCAGGGAGATGCGGCCGTAGTGATTGGTGCGCCCGCCCAGCATGCGCGCGCGATACCACATGAATTCGCTGCCCGGCGCATTGGTGTACGGTTCGCCGGGAACCTGCCAGCCGCCGACGAGCGTCGCGTCGTAGTAGCCGAACGGCTTCTCCTGGGTGCCCGCCGCGCGATGCGGAGCGTTGTAGTTCCACTTGAACATGTCGCTCTGCTTGGCGGGGTCGTAGTCGTCGCCCGCTTCCAGCATGCAGACTTTGGCGCCGGCCAGCGTGAGCACATGAGCGGCGATGCCGCCTCCGGCTCCCGAGCCAACCACGATCACGTCGTACGTCTTCGGACTGCCTTTCGATTGCGGCATCTACCCTCTCTTGTAGACCATTGTAGACGCCCCCAATCCGAGCCGCGACCGTTAGGGAGCTGTCGGTAATCGGTTCCCTTGTAGACGCGTGCGATTCTACGGCAAATTGGCGACCGCTTCCTGACGGTCGCGGCTCGGAACGAGACCTCGGCGAGTATTTGGGAATTGCTGGCTCGTTAGAAAGAGATCTTCCCCGACACCTGGATCAGGCGTGGGAAATTCTGCTGGCCCACCGGGAGCATTCCGAAGCGCGCGTCCGTGTAGGTGGTGTCGGGAGCGCCGTAGAGCGGGTGATTGAGCAGGTTGAAGGCTTCGCCGCGCAGGTTGAAGCGCCAGCGCTCGGTGATCGCGAAAGTCTTCGAGCCGGCCAGGTTGACGGTCACGTTGTCCATCTGGCGCAGCCACGGATAGCGGTCCGGCACGGTGCGCAGCGTGTAGCTGGCGCGCGATTTATAGCAGCCCTTGGTGTTGTTGAACCAGTGGTCGTGCGTCTGGTCGGTCAACAGGAAATCCGAACAGGAGGAGACCACGTCGATGCCGTTGACCGGGTTGCCGCTAGTGAAGCGGTAGATCCAGTTCAGGCTCCAGCCGCCGATCACCTTGTCCACGATCTTGTTTGGCGCGGAGAGGAAGTGGCGGCCGCGGCCCACCGGCAGGTCCCATACTCCGCTGAAGGAGAGATTCTGCGGCTTATCGTAACTCACCAGTTCGTGCACGGGACGCTCTTCGAGATTCCAGTTGTTCAACAGGTTGGCGTCCTGGAAATTCTTGGAGAAGGTGTAGCTCAGAATCAGCGTGAGCGCGCCGGTGGCGTTGCGGTTGCCGCTGAAGCGCTTCTGGGCGCTCAACTGCAGCGCGTCGTAGCGGTAGCGGGCCCACGGGTTGGTGCTGATCGTGACCCCGTTGAAGAGCGCCAGCGGGCGGTAGAGATCGCGCGCCGCGATGGTGGCGCCGGAGCCGTAGGTCACGTTTGCGGGCAGAATGCCATAGAAGGGGTTGGCCACGGTGCGGTCCAGATAATTGGGCACGGCCTGCCCCTGCAGGAAGGTGGACATCGAGAGGTAATCCGAGTTGTACGCCATGGTGTCGTGATTGGTGATGCTGCCGACGTAGGACGCATCGATCAACACGTTCCACCAGAAGCGGCGCTGCAGGCCGAAGGAATACTGGAAGGTCCGCGGAATCACGCGCTGCGCGCCATCGAAACTGATGGCGGTGCCCACGTTGGTGAGTAGCCCTAGCGCGCGGCCGCTGGGCTGCGTGATGCCGTCCGGGAAGGGATTCACCAGCGAGTAAGGGCCGGTCAAACCGGCGGCCGGCGTGATGTCGCCGTTGGTGGAGCGGGTGTAGCCGGTCTGCTGGCTGAAGCCATCGTTGTAATTGGCCTGGGTGGCGGTGCGGTGGTAGATGCCGAAGCCGGTGCGGAGCACGGTCTTTGGGGCGAATTGCCAGGCGACTCCGAATCGCGGCTGAATATTCTGCCAGTCGGTCAAGTACGTGCGGCGGTTGCCGCCGGGCTGCACGAAGGTCTTGCCGCCCAGCAGCGCCGCGGGAACGGCCGGGTAAGGATAGGTGGGCTTGGTCGCGTCGTAGGCCGACTTGTCCTTGGCCCAGACGGCGAGAATCTGGTCGCTCAGCGGGTTCTTGGAAGTGAAGTCGAAACCGTTGTTGACGCGGTCCAGGCGCTCCACGAACGGGACCTGAACATCGTAGCGGAGGCCGAGATTCAACGTTAGGTTGCGGCGCACCTTGAAATCGTTCTGGATGAAGACGCCGTAGTAGGGCGCGGTGCGGTAATAGGTGTCGTTCCAATCCAGCAGTCCGGTGCCGGGCACGCCGAGCAGCAGGTCGGCGATGCCGCTGCCGTCGCTGGTGGTGCCGGTGCGCAGTGGATACTGCTGGGTGGCGTAGCGCGTGAAGCTGAGTTGGCCGTTGGCCTGGCCGATGCTGCCGCTACCGCGCATGTAGTAAACCAGGTCGAGGCCGAACTTGATGGTCATGCCGCGGTGCGTCAGAGTGACAGTGGGCGCAACGTTCCATTGATTGTCGGTGGTCCAGGTGTAGAGGTTGGTAGCGTTGCCGAACAGGTTCGCGAACTGATCCACCAGGATGCGCGGCGGAAAATCGGTGGTGCTGGTGGGCGCGTGTACGGACGTTGGTCATGCCCAGGTCCTTGGCGGTGAGGCCGCTCGCGGTGTTGGCGTCCGGGAAGTAGGCCGTGAAGCGGCCGAACGACGCGCGCACATCGAGCATGGCGGTGGGACTGAGAATGCGCGTCCAGGCGGCGATGAAGTTCATGTTGGTGCGCTGCGAGCCGATGTTGCCGCCGGCGCCGAGTCCCGGGATGCCGGTCTGGTTGCGGTATTCCTGCCCGTGCTGGAAGGTGACGAGCGCGTTGACGCGATTGCGTTCATCGATCACGCGGTCCCAACGGCCCATCGGCTGGTCGTAGAAGTATTTGCCGGTGCTGTTGGCGGCCACGAAGTTAGAGACCATGCCGGTAGTATTGGGCGCCGGATAGTAGGAAAGGATCTTCTGCGCGACCGGGCTGATGCGGTTTTGCGGGATGACATTGCCCGGGAAGGGTGTGCGGATGTACGTGCTGGCGCAGGTGCCGGCGACATCGACCTTGTTCACGCAGGTGTGCCCGGTGAGCGGATCGTTGATGGTCATGCCGTAGGCGGTGAAGTGCTGGCCATCGCGGAGATCGAGCGGCGGAACGCTGGCGACTACCGGGAAGGGCACGCGCTCGCGGAAGCCTTCGAAGCTGAAGAAGACGAAGTCGCGATCTTTGTGCAGGGCGGTGCCGAGCGTGCCGCCGTATTGATTGGTGATGTGTTTGCCGCGCGGCGCGCCGACCTGGTTGTTCTGGGTGTAATTGGCATCCAGGACCGAGTTGCGCATGAACTCGAAGAGGGTCCCGTGGGTGGCGTTGGATCCCGACTTGAGCGTGGTGTTCACGCTGCCGCCGCCGGTCCGTCCGATGGCCGCATCGTAGGTGTTCACCATGACCTTGAATTCCTGGATGGCGTCCACGTTAGGGGCCACCTGCCAGCTACCTGTGAGGCTGATCGGCGCGCCGTTGAGGCTGAAGCTGTTGGTGCCTTGCACGCCGCCGTTCATTACGTAGCTGCCATTGACGTCCCAGCCGCGGGTGCCGGAGAAGCCGGAGGAGCCGAACTGCTCCTGCGTGAAGAGCACACCGGGCGCGAGATCCATCAGCATGTAGACCTGGCGGCCGTTGAGGGCGTACTCGGAAGTCTGGATGGAATCGAAGTTCATGCCGCCGGAGGCGTCGGCGGTCTGGATCTGGTTGGTCTCGGCGGTGACGGTGATTTCGCTGGTGACCGCGCCGATTTCCAGTTGAAGGTTGAGGTCGAGCTTCTGCGCGACCATCAAAGTGATGTTCTCGCGCTTGAGCCGCTTGAAGCCTTCCTTGGCGGCCTCAATCTCGTACGTGCTGGGCTGCAACAGGGGCAGCGAGTAGTAACCTTCTTTATCGGTGACGGCTTCGGCGAACTGGTTGGTGCTGCGCTGGGTGGCGCGCACCTTGGCGTCGGCGACCGGCGCGCCCGAGGCGTCGACCACGAAGCCTCCGATGGTGCCGCGAAAATCCTGCGCGGTCAACACGCAGGCTAATGCCAGAAATCCCGTTACGAGACGACGCATAGACCCTCCGGGGCGGCGCGACAGAGCGCCAGAGTCGTTCAATTAGCGTTAGTTTACTCGATGACGGGGTGAAGTGCAGCCGGGGGTTTGCCGGAACCGTCAGAGCACGGTCAGCGTGCCGGCTGCTTTCAGGCCGAGATTCTCCGTAGTGATGGTGTACGGGTTGGCCCCTGCCGCCGCCGGAAGGTTGAGGAGGATTTGCTGCGTCCCATTGCTGCCGGCGGTCACGGGCCATCCAGGGACCATCGGATCGAACTTGAGGTCGAAATCGTCGCGATTGGATTCGTCGGTTCCGTCGTCCCATTTCCAGGTGACGATGCCCGCACGAATAGGGATGGGAGGGGGTGCAATCACGAGGCCGGATGCGTCCACGCTGAGCAGGATTGGGGGGTTGATCAGCGCGAGTTGTGGGGCCAGACCGTCGGAGGGGATCGGCACGACATCGGGATCGTCTGTCCAACCATTGGTCAGGATTACGTTGTACTTCATGGCGAGATTGCCACGGTAGAACTGGCTGACAACGACGGTGAGTTTCGCGGTGGGGCCGCCGAACGAACGGGCGACACGGTTGCGGATGCCGAACGGGCCGAAATCGGGGAACTCGATTGTGAAAGGCTGGGACCTCCCTTTAACTTTCAGCGACCACTGGACGGTATCGAGGTTGGTTGGGCGGATGGTCGAGGCATCGCTGCCATCGGGGAGGTTGTAAGTAAACTTACCGTACTTATCGACGTTGATCAGCACGAGGTAGTTCACAGGGTCGCGTTTGTCCTTACTTGGTTTCTTCGCCATAGGTCATCTCCAATTCGTCAGCGGTTAGAGTGCGGGAACCTGGCACGCGAGCGGTGCGGCGCGCAAGCGAGTTAAATCGGGGTCGCGGCGTGCCTCCTGCTTGGGATAGCCTTTATCGAATGCCAGCCGGAGTAACTCCGCCGCCCGGCCGCATTCACCGCACAGTCCATAGGCTTTCCCCGCATTATACAGGACGCGAAAAGAAGCGGAAGGACTAATTGCTCGCGCGGCGAAGTCAAGGGCTAACTTTTTCTGACTGGTCTTAGCAGCGAACTTGGCCATGCTACCTAACAATTCCGGGTTTGCCGGGTTGATGGCGAGGAGCTTATTGCCGGCTTCGAGCGCAGTCCGGTAAGTTTCCGCTGCTTCCGCGTTCTTTCCGGAGGCGGCGAGCGCGTCGGCGAGGTTTCCCCAGGCGATAGGGCTGGTGGGCTGCAGATCCACGGCCTTCCGGCAGTCCGTCACAGCGCCTGCCATATTGCGCAGGTCGAATTCGACGCCACAGCGGTTAGCGTAGGCGCCGGCCGTAGGTTTCAGATCGATGGAGCGGGAGAAGAGGCGCTCGGCCTCCTTCAAGTTATCCCGATAATACGCAAGGGTTCCCAGGTTGGTATAGCCATCGGCGAATTCCGGCGCCAGTTTCGTAACCAGCGTCATGGGTTCTTCAGCGGCCTGGTACTTACCCTGGTTCATGTAGAAGATCCCCAAATTCGCGTAGGCCTGGTAGTAGCTGGGGCGGATGCGGATGGCCTGCTGATAGGTGGCTTCCGCCTCTGCAAATTGGCCGGCGCCTTCGTGGGCTCCGGCTAGCTGAAGGAGGGCGGCGACATCGCCGGGGTCGGCGGCGATCGCAGCCTGGAGTTCGCGAATGGCGGCGTCATTCTGGCCGGTGGCGCGGAGGATGCGGCCCAGCATGAGGTGCACGCCGGGCTCGTTCTCATTGATCTCGGCGGCGCGCCGAACGGCCTGATCGGCCTTGGCCAGCCACTCGGCTTTGCGGGTGCCCGAGTACTGGCGGTAATAGGCCTCGCCGAGAGCGACTTGCGCGGGCGCGAAATCCGGCGTTGCCACGGTGATGGCCTCGAGTTCGGAGATGGCGCGGTTCAGGTTGTCGCCGCGATCGTACTGGCGGAGGTAGCCGCGCGCGGCTACGAAGCGCGGGTAGCCGGCCGGCGCCGGATGCCTGCTATCGCGGGCGGGGGCCGGTGCATCGAGCAAAGGGAGGAGCGCGGCAGCGAGACGCGGTTCCAGATCGCCGGCCTCGGCATCATTCAGGCGAATGGTTCGCGAGCCGAGCAGGTGCGGTTGCGCGGCGTCCGACAGGTTGACGGTGATTACCCAGCCCGCCGGATCCTCAGCACGCTGCGCGGTGCCGCCGATGGCGAGATCGGCATGCAGGGTACGGCCGGCGCCGGAAACGGTTTGCACGCCGAAGCGGCGCACGTCGCTCGAAGGCAGCACCCACATTCCGGCGGGCGCCGCGCCGGGGCGGCTGAGCAGAGCGGTCACGACTTCGGTCAGCCCATCGCAGAAGGCGGCCTGCTCGGGCTGGCGGCCCACATTTTCGAAGGGGAGCACGACGACCTGGCGGTTGCGTGGCGGGGCGCCGGGGATGCGCTTCCACACCACCCATGCGGCGGCCGACGCAAGCAGAACGGCGAGGACGACGAGCGCGGGGCGCCACGGGATGCGGCGAGCAGGCGAGGGCACCGCGGACGGCGGCACGGGCGGCGCAGTGGTCAGGTCGGCAATCAGTTCGGTGGCGGACGCGTAGCGGTCTTCGCGATCTTTGGCGAGCAGCTTACGAACGATCGCGTCCAGTGCCGGGGGAACGCCGGCCACGAGGGTGGAAGGCATCGGCGGATCGAAGGAGACGATCTCGAGGAGGATGCCTACGGCGGAGCGGCCGAAGAAGGCGGGGCGGCCGGTGAGGCATTCCCACATAACGACGCCGACGGAGAAGAGATCGGAGCGGCCATCGAGCGTCTGGCCGCGCGCCTGCTCGGGCGACATGTAGGCGGGGGTTCCGCGCAGCTCGGTGGTCAGGGTCTGGGTGCGTTCATCGGAGGTAGTTTCCAGGTGCGCGGCCGGCAGCATTTTGGCGAGGCCGAAATCGAGCACCTTGACGCCGCCGCGCTCGGTGATGGCGATGTTGCCGGGCTTGATGTCGAGGTGGAGAACGCCATAGCGGTGCGCTTCCTCGAGGGCTTCGGCCACGGCGCGGACGATGCGGACGGTCTCCGTGGGGGAGAGCGGACCTGCGTTGAGCATCGCGCGGAGTGTCTTGCCGCGGATCAGCTCCATGGCGATGAAAGCTTCGCCGTCGTCGGTCTCGCCGAATTCGTAGATCTGGGCAACGTTGGGATGGTTCAGACGCGATGCGGCGCGGGCTTCGCCGGCCAGTTGACTCACGGAAATCACATCGCCGGAGGGGAACTTGAGGGCGACGGAGCGATCGAGCTTCTCATCGATAGCCTCGTAGACCACGCCCATGCCACCTTGGCCGAGGCGCCCCGTGACCCTATAGTGCGAAATCCGCTTTCCAACCATGGGGCTATCTCGAAGTTACAGCGTGTTGGTCTTTTATGCTAACAGATTGGTTGGCGCCATGACTTAGAAAGACCGGTTCGCCGCCAACCAGACGGGACAATTCAGCCAGGTCACTGAACCATCATCGCGGTGCGGGGGAAGGCGAATTTGCGGCCGATTTCGTCGATGACGTTGATCTGGCAGGTGTAGCGGCCGGGGGCGATGCCCTTGAGCGGGATCTCGAGCTCCACCGGCACGGTGTTGGGGCGGGTGGCGGCGAGTTCGGTGGCCTGGAGAGGGCCGGCCTCGAAGGCTTTGACGCCCTTCTGATTGAAGAGGCTCATGCTGACGGCGACCTTGCGGGTCTGCAGGTCGGCAGGGTTGGGGGCAGCATCGTAGACGTCGAAGGCGACGTAGAGATTCTGGCCGCGGCGGAAGACCTTGGTGATGCTGGGGACGACCTTCTCTCCGGCGACGATCAGGGGATTCGACGCGGCGGCCTTCCGGCCGGTCTTTTCGGCGGCGCCAACGACGGCCTTGACGGGTTCACGCTGGCTGCTCCAGATTACGGAGCTGGTCTTGAGCATGGCGGAATCGGCGGCGAGATCGGGGATGACGAAGCGGGCTTCGAAGGTGCCCATCTTGCCGGATTGATTCTCTCGGACCAGGAACTTCATGCGGTATTTGCCGGGCTTGAGGGTAAAGCCGGCATCGTAATTGATGCTGCGGTGAGCCAGCTTTTCAGCGCCGGCGGCATCGAGCTTCACCTTGATGAAATCGCGGACGTTGCCCATGACGTTCTTGCGATCGTCCTGGATCTGGCCGAGGAAATCGAACTGGGTTTCGCCGCCGCCGTGCTTCTGCGCGAGCGCGACTACGCTGCCGGGGATCTTGACGGAGACAGGCACGAAGTAGGTGGTGGGGGTGACGCGGAAGTAATCGACCTCGAGCGCGAGCGGGATCTCGGTGAGCGGGGTGCCGGCGGTGAGGGCTTCCATCAGCTTCTGCTCTTTATCCTGCGCGTTGAACTTGCCCCAGACCTTGTCGGCGTAATAGCCGTCGCGATGATCGAGCTTGGCGGAGATGGCGGTGTTGGTGAGCTTGACGGCGATGTGGCGGTACTTGCCATCCTGCGCGGCGTTGGTGGTGTAGTAGCCGAGCACGTAGTAGCTGCGATATTCCTGCTGGGCCTGCACGAGGCCGAGCGAAAGATCGTTGCTATCGAGGAAGGCCTTGCCGCCGGTATCGGCGGCGAGCGAGACCAGGGTGTCCTGCGAATTGTTGATGCCGGCGCGCTGCGAGTTGTGCTGCGACCCGCTATAGATGCCGGTGCCGCGGGATGCGCCGACGCCCGCGCCGCCGCCGGGAGGGGCGGCCATCAGGCCGCGGGCGTCAATGGGGTAGATGGCGACGTTGGCCTTGGTGGCCATGAGGATGGTGGCTTCGAGCTGCGCGTGGTTTTCGACGCCGGTTTTTTGCAGGCCGCTCGAGAAATAGATCAGCGCCTTCTTTTCAGGGAGCGCGGCGAGCTTTTTGGCGGCGTCCTGAATGGCCTGGAGCTTCCGGTCGGTATTGAAAATGTTGAACTCGGTTTCGTCGGCGACGAAGGCGGCTCCGGTATCCTCGTTATCGTCGTCGCCGGTATCGGCCATGCCGGCGAACTCCGCCATCTCGCCGATGGGGAGGCCTTTGATGATGTCGCGGAGTTGCCCGCGGTCGGCGGTGAAATCGGTGAGCACCTGGAGGGAGGCCGAGTACATCATGATGGCGACCATGTCGGCGGAGGTGATCTGCTGGTCGAGGAATTTGAGGGCGGATTCCTGGGCGCGCAGTTGCTCGGGGATGGCCATGGAGCCGAGGTCGAAGAACATCACCATGAGGCGCTTGTCGTGATACTGCACCTGGCCGGGAGTTTCGGTGGTGATCATTTTGACGGGCGCGGGCGGCAGGTCGTTGGCGTCGTCGAGGGTGGGCGGCTTTTCGGGCGGCGCAGGGTCCATGGTGAGGCGCTGGAATTCAAAGACGCTGATCTTCTGCGGCTTGCCGTCTTCGAGCAGGGTGAAATCGCTTTGCTTGAGATCTTCGATGGGCTTGCCGGATTTGTCTTTGACGGTGACATCGACGACGACGAGACTGGTTTCAGCGCGGAAGGTGGTGACGGGCGCGGCGGGCTGCTGCTGTCCGGCGGCGGTGAAGGCGGCGAGCGCGAGTGCGAGGAATTTGCGCATCAGAAACTGAGCCTCACGGTGAGGTTGAGGCTGCGCGTGGCCGAGGCCGCGATGGGCAGTCCGTAGGTGGCCGAGTTGACCGTGGCGCCGATGTTGGTGATCACGGTGTGGTTGAGGACATTGTTGGAATTGAGCCGGATGGTGAGCTGGCGCTTGCTTTCGGCGAGGCGGAAGGCGCGGCCGAAGGAGGCATTGAGCGAAGTCTGGAAGAGTCCGGGAATGGTGTTGCGTCCGGCGTCGCCATACTGGCCGGGCGGCGGGGTGGTGAAGGCGAGGAGGTTGAAGAAACTGCCGCCGGAAACCGGGAGTCCGGTGGCCTCGGCGCGTCCCGTGCCGAAGGCGGCGGTGCCGGTGGTGTTGGCGAGATTGCCGGAAACGCGCGCCGTGATGGGGGTTCCGGAGGTGGCGTTGAAGCCGCCGTTGAGCGTCCAATCCTCGAGCAGTTTCCGCGCGAGGCCTTTGCCGCGCAGCATGCCCTTAGCCCCGCCGACGGGCGAGGTGAGCACGTATTGGACGTTGAGGTGGTGGCGCTGATCGAAGGAAGAGAGTCCGCGTTCCAGGCGCAGGTTCTGATCGTTCTGCGCGACGGCGCCGCCACCGCCGCCGAAGGTGGAAGCGTTATCGATCGACTTCTGAAAGCCGTAGGTGGCGACGGCGGAGATGCCGCGGGTGAGGCGTCGGGTGAGCCGCACCTGGCCCATGTGCATGATCGAGCTGCCCTGCGAAGTCTCGAAGCTGAAGCCGGTGGCGTTGCCGATTTGCAGGCGCTGCTCGGCGGTGAGCGGCGAGCCGGGCGTCGCGCGATTGGGCTGGCGGAGGATATCGAGGCCGGTGCCTTTGGTGCCGATGTATTCGAGCTCGATGATGCTGTTGTGGGGCAGGTTCTGCTGCACCGCGAAGGTCCACGTCTGGGCGTAGCCGAGGTGGTAGTTGGGGTCGATGGCGTAGTTGTTGGTGATGGTCTGGCTGGGCGCGGCGGCGAAACCATTTTGCAGCGTGAGGGGATTGTCGAGACTGGTGGAGAGCGAGGCGGAGTGAATGAACGGCGGCTGGGAGGCGAGGCGCGCGGCGAAACTGCCGTAGGCGGAGCCGTTATAGAAAATGCTGTAGCCACCGCGGATGGTGAGCGCCTTCTTGCCATTGGGCTTCCAGGCAAACCCGAAGCGCGGGGAGAGATTGTTGGTGTCGGGGCGGATGAGGCTGGTGGGCAGGGCGCCGGAGTAAGGGCCGGGCTCACCGGGAGTTACGACGGCGGCGGCGGTGATGGTGGAATTCAGATCGAGGTTCGCCATGCGTCCGTAGAGTTCGGTGTAAGGCGAGAAATATTCGTAGCGCAGGCCGAGGTTGAGGGACAGGCCGGGGCGGATGCGCCAATCGTCCTGCGCGAAGCCGTTGATGTTCCAAGTGCGGAAGTAGTTGCTCTTGGCGCCGAACTGAAGGGAGCTGGATTGCGGGAAGCCGAGGAGGAAATCGGCGAAATCGTAGCCGGTGCCTTTGAGCGGGCTGCCGTTGGCATCGAAGCCGCTGGTGAGGAGGCCGCTGAAGCTGAAGGATCCGCGCGCGTTGGCGTAGTTCATGGGATTCTGCTGCAGGCGCGTGTAGCCGAGGCCGAAGGTCAGGTTGTGTTTCCGGCGAACCAGCGTGATGCCCTCGTTGATGTTCGAGGTCTGGTTGCGGCTGATGGACGCGGCGCCATCGGAGAGGCCGCCGAAGTTGGTGAAGCCGATGTTGGGCGGTCCGTAGGCGATGGGATCCTGCGTGGTGCCGGCGATGCCGAGCTCGGCGGCGATGTTCTGGGAGTAGGCGAAATAGGGCAGCGCGTACCCGGTGGAGCGGCTGAAGTTCCAGGTGAGATTGCTGTTGAAGCGCGGCGCGAAGCTGTGGCTGTAGCCGAGCGAGGAATTGAAGCCGGAGCGATTGGAGGAGTCGCGAAAACCGAGTAGGGTGGGCGTGCTGCCGGTCCGGTTTTGATAATTGAAACTGACGTTGACGCGGTCTTTGCGGCTGAGCGGGAGGTTCTGGCGGAAGCCGTAGTTATTGCTGCTGGCTTTGGAGGCGCTAACGATTTGGTAGTTCTGGACGGCGAGCTGCTGGTAAGTGGGCAGGGGGAAATACTGGAGCAGGCCGGCAGAGACGGAGCTGATGCGGTTGGCGGGAATGATGTTGCCGGGGAAGGGCGCCACGGTCAGTGGATCGTAGATCGCGGGGGCGCCGGCAGCCTGCGAAAAGTCGCCGGTGCGTTCGGCTGCGCTGGGCATGGTGGAGAGGGCGTTGTAAGGGTTGCGGGCGCGGGTTGCCTGGTAGGTGAAGTAGAACATCAGGCGGTCATTGCTGTAGATTTTCGGAATGCGGATGGGGCCGCCGAGGTTGAAGGCGATGGTGTTCTGGCCGTAGGAGCTTTTGGGAGCGTTCTGGCCGTTGAGGGAAAAAGGTCTGGCGTCGAACGCGGAGTTGCGCGCGGTGAGGGCGAGAGATCCGGTGTAAGTGGGGCGGTTCTGGCGACGATTGCCAAACGTATTTAGCTGGGCGGCGGCGCCGAGGCGGGCGGCCTGCTTCTGGTTTTTTCTGCCGCCGGGGCCGAGCGTGTCGGTCTGGGGGATCATGTCGGAGATGGCGGCTGCCGGGGCGGCCTTGGTCTGCTTTTCGCGGCGGGTCTGTTCGTCGGCAGCGGCGGCGAGTCCATCGCTCGTGCTGCCGGTGACTACGAAGGAATCGGTGTCGGCGGGGATTTCGGGCGGGGGCGGTTCGGCAGCGAGCGCCTGGGTGCCTTCCGTGGTGGCCTGCACGGACATGCTCTGGAAGCCTTTTTCGGGCTTTTGGGTTACCGCGGCTACAGGGGTGCGCGGCATTTCGAGGGTCCAATCGTAGGTGGTGGGCTCGACGCCTACTTCGATTTTGGTGGTCGCGGTTTGAAAGCCGAAGAGCTCGACCTGGAGTTCCCAGATGCCGGGCGTGAGATCGAGTGTGTAGCGGCCGGCTTCATCGGAGGAGGTGATGAGTTTGGCGCCGCCCTGGCGAGCGGTGATGGTGGCTCCGGGAAGGAATTGGTCGGCGGCGCGAATCGAACCGCTGTGCGGAATGGCGGAGAGAGATCCCGCTATCAGCAAAAAGGACAAAAGGAGGCGCATCGCGGAACTAGTAGATTCTAGTGTAATGCGATGCGGCGGGATGGTTTGTGAGTTTTGGTAAAGGCCGTTACTACAGGACAAAAACTGATTAGTAGGACAGGCCGGGAGGCCTGTCCCACTGGGAATTACAGGCCTTTGGCGGCGAGGAAGCCGACCAAGTCGACGACGCGGCTGGAGTAGCCCCATTCGTTGTCGTACCAGGCGACGACTTTCAGGAGGTTGCCGTCCAGGACCTTGGTCAACTGGGCATCCACGATGCTGCTGTTGGGGTTGCGCAGCATGTCGGTGGAGACCACGGGATCCTCGGTGTAGGCCAGGATGCCCTTGAGTTCGCCTTCGGCCGCGGCCTTCAGCGCGGCGTTGACGTCTTCGGTGGTGGTGGGTTTCTTCAGGATGCAGACGAAATCGACCACGGAGACGTCCGGAGTGGGGACGCGCATGGAGTAGCCGTCGAGCTTGCCCTTGAGTTCGGGAATCACGAGGCCGATCGCCTTGGCGGCGCCGGTGGTGGTCGGGATCATGTTGAGCGCGGCGGCGCGGGCGCGGCGCAGGTCTTTGTGCGGGAAATCGAGGACGTTCTGGTCGTTGGTGTAGCTGTGGATGGTGGTCATCGACCCCTTTTCGCATGCCGAACTTTTCATGCAGGACCTTGACCACGGGCGCAAGGCAGTTGGTGGTGCAGGAAGCGTTGGAGATGATGTTGTGCTTGGCCGGGTCGTAAGCGGCATCGTTGACGCCGAGGACGATGGTGACGTCCTCATTCTTGGCGGGGGCGGAAATGATGACTTTCTTAACGGTGCCGCGCAGGTGCTTGGCGGCGTCCTTGGCATCGGTGAAACGACCGGTGGATTCGATGACGATCTGGGCGCCGACGCTGGACCAATCGAGTTCCGCAGGGTCCTTGGTGGCGAAGACCTTGATGGTCTTGCCGCCGACAGTGATCGAAGTCGCGTCGTGGGTGACCGTCTTCGGGAAGGGTGCCGAGCACCGAATCGTACTTCAAAAGGTGGGCTAGTGTCGTTGTGTCGGTCAGATCATTGACCGCTACGAATTCGACGTCGCTATTATGCAAGCCTGCACGAACGACATTACGGCCGATCCGGCCGAAGCCGTTAATTCCTACTTTAATTGCCATTGTTTCTCCTGTGCGAAATGAGGGATCGGATTAAGATTTAGGATATCAGGAGGGGGGTATCGCGGGCAACCTTAGGAATCGGAGTTTAAATTCTTAAACTAATGATAGAGGCAGCTTAAGGGGGGTGTCGATGGTCGTAGTTTTGTTTCGATCGAAGCTGGTGGAAGAGCCGGCTGGTTACGATGAGATGGCTGAAGAGATGGAAACGCTGGCGCGGACAATGCCAGGCTTCATCGACGTCAAGAGCTATCGCGCCGAGGACGGGGAGCGGCTGACGATTGTGTGGTGGGAGAACGAGGAAACGCTCAAGCAGTGGCGGGAGAACGCGCGGCACCGCGTGGCGCAGAATACGGGACGCGCGAACTGGTACGCGTACTACAAGATGGACGTGGCCGAAGTGGTGCGGCAGAGAAACTTCGAGCGGGGCGCGAGTTAAAGAACTGGAACCAGGGCCTCATGGTCGGCGGAGTATCCAGCGTGAGCGAAGAAGCCGCCTGAAAGGCGGCTGCAGCCAGGATTGGCTGCCCCACAGAAAAACTAGCGAATCAGCGTGATTTGCTTGAAGGTGACGACGCCTTTGCCGCCGTGGTGCTGGACGGCGATGTAGCCGGTGTCGGGGCGGCGGCCGCGGTCGGGCTCGTAGGATTTGACCTTTTCAGGGGCCGGTGTCACGCCATCGTAATCGGTGACCAGCACGCCGTTGACGGTGACGATGGTGCGCGGCCCCTGCATCTTAATTTCCATCGTGTTCCATTCGCCTATGGGCTTGGATGGGCGCGCTTTGGCTTTCACCATGGAGTAGAGGACGCCGGTGCAGTGCCAATCGTCATCGCCCTGATCGATTTGCACTTCGATGCCTTTGTTGATGGCGTCGTCTTCGGATTTGGGCGGCTCGGGGATGCGGATGAAGATGCCTGAGTTGGCGCGCTCGCTATCGACCTTATAGACGACGCGGATGGTGGCGTTGCCGATTTTTTCTTTCGGATACCAGATGTCGTCCTCGGGGGCGTTGGGATCGGTGATGAGCAGGCCGTTTTCGATTTTGAAGCCGGGGGCGTGATCGGCCTCGCCTTCGTGCCGGGTGAGTCGGGACCAGCCATCGAGGTTCTTGCCGTTCCAGAGCTTGAGTTCGGCGGCGAATACGGGCGCGGCGAGGGCCACGAGAACGATCGCCTCGACGATCAGGGATTTGCGCATAAGGCGTAGTGTAACGCCGGGCGTCAATTGGTGGTGAGGCGATAGCCGGGGCGCGCGTGCGTTTTCGCGCCAGGCACATCGACCTCGACGCGTAGCGTGTGATAGCCGGTTCCCCGGGGTGTAAAACTCAGCACGTAGTCGCTGTGCAGTTCGACGCCGAGGATGGCGACGGCATCTTCGAGCTGTTTCTGCTCCCGGAAATGGAGCTGAGTGCCACCAGTGGCGGCGGCGAGTACGGAGAACGGATCGGCACTCTGGGCAGCGGCGGCGGTTCGGGTCAAGGTTGGGATGAGGCGGCCGAGATCGGCGCCGGCCTTGAAGCCTCCGCGATCCATGCGGGATGAGAGGCCTATCAGAGAAAAGGTGTCGGAGACGAAGGTCTTGCCGATTTCTGGGAGCGCGACGGCGTGGATGGTCACATTGTGGGTTTCGGCGGCGGCGCGGAGATCGTCGAGGGGCGATTCGCTGCCATGGTCGGCGGGTTGGCCGATGTAGAGAAGTATGCGCCGGTGGTTGGGGGCGCGGGCGCGCAGAAGATCAATGGCGCGCATTCCGGCGTCGAGCGCGCGGGCATTGCGGCCATCGGGCGCGAGTTTGCGCAGTGCGAGCGAGAGGTCACCGGATTCGAAGGGTTTGGCGACCGTCACCTCATCGCCGTAGACCACGGCCGCGGCCTCGCCGGCTTCGCCGATCAGAAGCGCGTCAATCGCATTGCCGATTTTGGCGATGAAGGGAAGATAGGCGCGGACATCCTGGTTGGCCTGCACGACGATCGCAACCGATAGCGGGTTCAGGGAAGTATCGAGCACGAAGGGTTGCGGGACGTCGTTATCGAAGAGGTGGAAATCGGTGGGCTGAAGGTCGGGTACGACGCGGCCCTCGCGGGAGAGGACGAGTACGGGCACGGAGACCAGGTCGACGCCTACGCGGATGGTCTGGGCGGCGAGGAAGGCGGCGGTGAGCGCGAGCGGAAGTGCGCGGCGGAGCATCAGTTCTCTACGGGTACGCGGTCTACGCGATCGATGACGATGACCGGCAGGGGAAGCTTGCGGCTTTCGAGTTTGAGGCCGAGTTGGATGGCGACGGCGTCGAAGATGGTGGGGCCGGAGTCGTCAAGTTGGGCCGCGGCGGTGGTGGGCACCCAGTCGAGTTTGAAATCGTAGGCGCCTTTGAGTTCCGTCTGGTCTACTACGGGCACGGGGAAATCGCGTGGCGCGAGTTCCTGCAGGTAGTCGGCAAGGACGGCCGAGGTGAGGTGGCGGCACTCGATGTGACGCTGGCCCGGCGCGCCATCTGCCGGAGTGCAGCGCTGGGCGCTCAGGATGGCGGTGTCGGAGGGCTGCAACTTCGGGCCGGACTTGCCAACTATGAGGGCGAATGCGGGCATCACCTTCTGATCCGTGTGGACGGCGAGATGGAAGCGCTCGGCGAGGAGGGCTTGCAGCATGCGGCGGATGTCATCCTGCGGCGCCTTCTCGGGAGCTTTGGCGACGACGTCGTAGCGATCGGATTCTATCCATCCGGGACCTCCGGATAGCGCGTCGGCCCGCAGATGGTAGGCGAACATGATGAGCACTTTCATCGGCACGTTGTGCATGATGAGTTTCCCGCCGGGCTGGAGGTCTACCGACATGCGGAGTTCGCCGGATTTATTCGCGGTTACGGCTGCTACTTCAAACCCCTGCGCGAACAGCGGCCCGGACACCAGCAGCAGGCGGACAGCGTTTAGCAACATGCGGTGCGCCTCCTAGTGGCGCGCGGCGGCGGTGCGGTCGAAGGCGACTTTGCCGCCAACGATGGTGTAGACGACATCGGTGGCCATGATTTCATCTTCGGGGATGGTCATGATGTCGCGGGAGAGCACGGTGATGTCGGCGAATTTGCCGGCTTCGAGCGAGCCCTTGGTTTTCTCTTCGAATGCCGCGTAGGCGTTGTTGAGCGTGTAGGATTTGAGCGCCTCTTCGCGCGACATGCGCTGGTCGGGATAGAAGACGGTGCCGTCCTTGAGCTTGCGGCTGACGCTGGCGTAGAAGCTGGCGAGGGGGCTCACATCTTCGACGGGAGCGTCGGTGCCGTTGCCGATGATGGCGCCGGACTTCATGAGCTTCTGCCAGACGTAGGCGCCTTCTTCGGCGCGCTTGGCGCCCAGGCGGAGGAGGACGTAGGGAGCGTCGCTGGTGCAGTGGACGCCCTGCATCATGGCGAGGACGCCGAGCTGGCCGAAGCGCGGGATATCGGCGGCGTTGAGGTGCTGGGCGTGTTCGACGCGCCAGCGGAGATCCTTCTTCTCGGGGTGAGCCTTGAAGGTCTCCTCGAAGATGTTGAGGGTTTCGCGATTGGCGCGATCGCCGATGGCGTGGACGCAGAGCTGGTAGTTGTGCTGGATGGCGAGCTCGGCGGTTTTGCGGATGTCGGCGGGGTCGTCGGTATTGAGGCCGCTGCTCTCGGGCTTGTCGGTGTAGGGGGCGAGCAGCCAGGCGCCGCGCGAGCCGAGGGCGCCATCGATGGCGCGCTTGACGGCGCGGACGGTAAAGTAATCGCCGATGGTGCGGTAGCGATCCATGTTGGCGGCGAGTTGATCGTTGGGGACGCGGGCCATCATCCAGATGCGCATGCGGAGCTGGTGATCGTCGGACATCTTCTTGAGGACGTCGATGGTGGAGAACGGCGAGCCGGCGTCTTCGAAGGTGGTGATGCCTTTGGAGAGCGATTCGTCGATGGCGAGCGTGATGGCCTTGTTGAGCTCTTCGCGAGCGGTCGGCGGCGGTGCGCTTGGCTTCGTAGGCGGCGCGGGCGGGTGCGATGACGCCGGAGGCGCGTTCGCGGAGGAGTCCGGTGGGATTGCCCTTGGCGTCCTTGAGGATTTCGCCGCCGGAGGGGTTGGGGGTCTGCGGTGTGACGCCGGCGAGCTCGAGGGCCTTGCCGTTGACGAAGCTGGCGTGGCCGCTGGCGTGGGTGAGGACGACGGGGTTGTTGGGCGAGACTTTATCGAGCGAGGCGTGGAGGGGGAAGCCTTCGACGTTGGGCGTGGGCGGGACGGTCCACTTGGACTGATGCCAGCCGCGGCCGACGATCCACTGGCCGGGCTTGGCCTGTTGGACGGCGCGGGCGACCTGGGCGACGATATCGTCCCAGGTGCGGGCTTCGCGGAGGTCGAGGCCCATGCGGAATTCGCCGACGCCGGTGAAGTGGCCGTGGCCTTCGATGAAGCCCGGGATGGCGAGCTGGCCATGGAGATCGATGACTTTGGTGTTGGGCCCGATCCAACGCTGCGCGGCGCTGTCGGGGCCGAGGGCGGTAATTTTATCGCCGCGCACCGCGATGGCCTGCGCGGTGGGCGCGGCGGCATTCATGGTGACGATCTTGCCGTTGCGGAGGACGAGGTCCGCGGGTTGGGCAAGAAGGGCGGCGGCGGAAAAGAAGAAGACGGATGCGCGCATGGAGATTAGGATACTGGATCGGAGGGGAGAAAAACCTGATTAGTGGGACCGGCCGGGAGGCCCGTCCTACCGGAGCGCGTCGAGGGGGTTGAGGCGGGAGGCGCGGCGGGCGGGGAGCCAGGCGGCGAGGAAGGCGATGAAGATGATCAGCGCGGCGGCGGCGGCGAGGAGGGCGTAGTCGGCGGGGGCGAAGGCGAAGATCAGGGTGCGGAGGGCGCGCGTGGCGAACCAGGCGCAGGCGGCGCCGGAGAGGACTCCGGCGATCAGCAGGCGGGCGATGTCGCGCAGCATCAGGCCGACGACGGTGGCGCGGGTGGCGCCGAGAGCGAGGCGGATGCCGATTTCCTGGGTGCGCCGCTCGACGGCGTAGGAAAGCACGCCGTAGACACCGACGGCGACAAGGGCGAGTGAGAGCAGGCCGAAGTAGATGGCCAGGGTGGAGAGCATGCGGTCATTGCCGAGTTTGGAATCGACGATGTCGTCGAGGGGGCGGATGGCGCCAACCATGACGTTGGGGTCGATCTCGTGGACGGCGGCGCGGGCGGCGGCGGCGAGCGCCGGGGAATTGGCGGCGGGGCGGATGACGGCGGTGGTGATGGGGGCGGGTTCCTGTTCGAGCGGGACATAGATGATGAAGCCGAAGGGCTCGCGCGGGTTGCCGAAGCGGACGTCGCGGGCCACGCCGACGATTTCGATGGCGTGTTTGGACTCGTACTGGCGGGACTCGGAGAGGGTGCGGCCGATGGGGTTCTCGCCGCCGTACAGGGCGCGGGCGGCGGCTTCGCTGAGGACGGCGACGCGGGGGGCACCTTCCCGATCGGCGGCATCGAGGGGGCGTCCGGCGACGAGCGGAATGCGCATGGTCTCGAAGTAGCGCGGCGAGACGTGGACGACGCGGGTGAAATCGCCGGGCTGCGTGGGGCGGGTTGGAGTGGAGAGATTGGAGGTGTGCTGCATCGCGCCCATGGGGCCGAAGGCGGCGACGGCGGCGGAGCGAACGCCGGGGAGCGCGTTGAGGCGATCGAAGAGGGGCTGTCGGAGGGCGGTGTTGCGCTTCATCATGGCGCGATTGAATTCCACCGGGAGATCGACGACGAGCGTGCCTTCGCGCTGAAAGCCATAGTCCTGGTGGCGGAGATTCCAGAGGGAGCGGGTGAGAAGCGCGGCGCCGCTGAGCAGGACGAGCGAGATGGCAAGTTGGGCGACGACGAGGAGGCGGCCGAGCGAGCCTTGGGCGGTGAGTCCGCGGCGGGCGCCTTGCAGGGTGGAGTGAACGTCGATGCGGGTGGCGGAGAGCGCGGGGGCGATGCCGAAGAGACAGGTGGCGAGCAGCGCGATGACGGCGGTGAAGACGAGGACGCGCCAGTTGGATTGGAGCGAGAGGCGCCACTGTTCGCTGCTGGCGGCCCAGGTGACGAGGGCGCGGGCGCCGCGCGAGGCGAGGGGCAGGGCGGCGAGCGTGCCGAGGGCCGTGATGGCGATGCACTCGGTGAGCAACTGGCGGATGAGGCGGGCGCGTCCGGCGCCCACGGCGAGGCGGATGCCGAATTCGTGAGTGCGGGCGGCGGCGCGGCCGAGTAGAAGGTTGGCGAGATTGACGCAGGCGATCAGGAGGACGAGGCCGACGATCGCCATCATGACCCAAAGCGGCGTGCCGAAGCGCTCCTGGAGTTCGGCGATGCCGCGGCTGGCGGGCCAGATGCGGACGCGGTACTGATGGCCGTCGTCGCGCGGGCTGAGGTTGGCGATGGGGCGGTAGACGGCGGCGAGTGCCTGCTCGGCCTGGCGGGGAGTGACGCCGGGATGGAGGCGGGCGAGGACCGCGAGCCAGGAGGAGGACGGCGCGTTGAGCCAGTCGGAGGGCATGACGCGCGGTTGCACGATGATGGGAAGCCAGACGTCGGGCGCGTTGCCGACGGTTTCGCCGAAGAAGCCGGGCGGGGCGACGCCGATGATGGTGGCGGAGGCGTGATTGAGCTCGAGCGACTGGCCGAGGGCAGCGGGGCTGCGGGCGAATTCGCGCTCCCAGAACCCGTCGCTGATGACGGCGACGGGCGGGGCGGCGGCGATGTCGTCGGCGGCGGTGAAGCAGCGGCCGAGGGGGGCGGAGACGCCGAGAGCCTGGAAGTAATTGCCGGTGACGAGCGAGCCGCGGATGGCGCGCAGGGGGCCGCGGCCGCGAAGGACGGCTTCGCGGAGGGGGAATTCGCTGACGGCGAACATGCCGTCGAGGGCCTGCTGATGGGCGGCGAGCTCGCGATAGAGGGGGTAGCTGACGTGGACGGGCTGGTTGTTGTCGAGGAGCTGGACCTGGACGAGCTGGGCGGGGTTGGGAACGGGAAGGTTGCGATAGAGGACGGCGTCGAGCACCTGATAGATAGCGCTGTTGGCGCCGACGCCGAGGGCGAGCGTGAGGACGGCAGCGGCGGCGAAGCCGGGGTTGTGGCGTAGCTGGCGGAAGGCGTAGCCGAGATCCTGCGCGAAAGTGTCGAGGAAGGGGAGGCGGCGCTGGGCGCGATAGGTTTCACGGAGCTGGGTGACGGGGCCGAAGAGGCGCGAGAGCAGCACGCGCGGCCGGGTCACGATTCGGGCTCCAGGAGGCGGGTCATCATCGCGACGGTGCGGCCCCAGCTCTCGGCTTCGGCGGTGAGCTGTTTGCGGCCGGCGCGGGTGATGGAGTAGAAGCGCGCTTTGCGGTTGTTCTCGCTGGCACCCCATTCGCTTGCGATCCAGCCCTTTTGTTCGAGGCGAAGGAGGGCGGGATAGATGGTGCCCTGGTTGAGGGCGAGCGAGCCTTCGGCGACCTGCTCGATGCGGCGGGCGATGCCGTAGCCGTGCTGGGGACCGAGGGTGTCGAGGGTCTTGAGCACCATCAGGTCGAGCGTGCCGTAGGGGACTTCGGATTTATTGCCCATGTTGACCAACAACAGGAGTATGGGCTCGGGCGATGTAGAAAGTCAAAAGCTACGGCAGCAAGCGGACAGGCCAGGAGGCCTGTCCCACCAGCCTAGTTGATTTGGAATTGCTGGCCGATGCGGCTGAGGGCGATGCGGTCGGGCTGATTGCCGGCGATGCCGTAGACGCGCTCGATGGGCTCGAAGTAGGGCTCGCGGCTGAGCATGAAGGTCTGGTGGTGCACAGGGAGGAAGAACTCGGCGCCGGCGTCCTGGGCCATGCGCCATGCCTGTTCGGGCGTGCAATGGGCGTTAATCCAGGGATTGTAGGCGCCGACGGGCATGATGGCGAGATCGAAGGGGCGCGAGGTTCTGAGCTGGCGGAAGCTATCGGTCATGGCGGTATCGCCGCCGAAGAGGATGCGGTAGCGGCCACATTGCAGGGTGTAGCCGTTGTAACCGCGGTAGGTATCGCGGCGCATGCGGGCTCCCCAGTGACGCACCGGAAAGGCACGAATTTCGAGCGGACCGATTTGCGTACGTTCGTCCCAGCGGAGTTCGCGGATGGCGGAGTAGCGGCCGGCGCGGAGCAGGTCCGCGGTGCGGGAGGCGGTGACCACGGTGACACCGCGGCCTTCGAGACGGTGCAGGCTGGGAATATCGAAGTGGTCCATGTGGGCGTGGGAGAGCAGCACTACGTCGATTTCGGGAAGCTCCGCGAGGGTGAGCGCGGGGTCCACAAGGCGCTTGAGGCCGAGCGTGACCGGTCCGAGGCCGATGCCGGCGCGGTTGCTGAAGACGGGGTCGGTGAGGATGGTGAGGCCATCGATCTTGAGCAGAACGGTGGAGTGGCCGAGCCATGCGGCATGGAAGCCGGTGTTCGACCAGGCGGCGGGATCGGGGCGGTGAGGCGCGGGGCGGATGTCGCGCTGAAAATCCTGTGCGAGGCGTTTATAGAAACCCGGTGCGGTGCGGTAGACCCAGCTACCAAGGTCGAGAAGGGCTGCTCCCATGTACTACTTGAGATGCCGTGTAGGGCGCACGGGTTGCGTCCGGTATATTGATGGGGTGACCCCGGGGCAGAATACGGCGCAAACTCCTGCAAAGGACCCGCTGCGGATCGGCATTCACGTGGCCGTGTACGTGGCGCTGTATTTCGCGACAGCGTTCGTGTTTAGCGGACTCTTGTTGTGGTTGGGCGGTTACCTGACGGGGGTGACCGGGACGGGGTTGCTCGCGGCGATCTTCGCCAACTGGCTGGCGCTGCGGATTTACGAAGACCGGCACCTGATCCAGATCGGGCTGTGGTTGAACCGGGTCTCGGCGGAGAATCTGATGTTGGGACTGGCCGGCGGGATGAGTGCGGCGGTGCTGGTTCTGGCGCCGGCGCTGGCGGTGGGCGCGGCGCATATGGTCTCGACGCCGGACGACCAGCCCACGGCGGGGTCGATTATTTTCGTGAGTATCCTGCTGGCGGCGGGATCGGTGGGGGAGGAGTTATTTTTCCGCGGCTACGGATTTCAAAAGCTGATGGCCGCCTGCGGTCCGTGGGCGACGGTGATTCCAGTGGGGATCGTGTTCGGCCTGCTGCATGGCGGGAATCCCTCGGCGAGCTGGTTCAGCGCTGTAAACACGGCGGGATTCGGCATTCTGTTCGGCTACGGATTCCTGCGCAGCCGCGATCTCTGGCTGCCGATCGGCCTGCACTTCGGTTGGAATTTCACACTCCCCTTGTTCGGGGTTAACGTCAGCGGGCTTAGAATGAAGGTAACGGGCTACGAGATGGCCTGGAACGCCGGAAGTCTGTGGAGCGGCGGAGAGTATGGTCCGGAAGCGAGTATTCTGACTTCCGTGGTGCTGGTCGGGCTCTTCGTATACATCTGGAAGGCTCCAATTCGCCGGCAACCCTCGCCACTTACGGATCCGCCCGCGGAGAGTGCGGTATGCGAAGTTTCGCCCTCATTGCCATCGTGACGCTGGCTCCGGCAATTCTGCCGGCCGGCGGCAACAAACTAACCTGGGAAGACCGCGTGGAGTTGACGCGCGGGCTGACCGCCGAGTATGCGACGGTGAAAGTCCTGCTGCCGCGCTCGAAGAAGGCGCTGGAATTCGAGTCCAAGGGCGATTACGACAAAAAGCAGTGGCAGGAGATCGCGCGCGAGAGCGGTCCGGCTGCCCGGACGGGCGACCTGGTACAGGTCACGAAGATCGAGATCGAAGACGATAAGATCGTGTTGCAGATCAACGGCGGCTTCAAGGGCGGCCGCAAGTGGTACCAGGGCGTGCAGATCGGGATGGGCGGAAATACCGCGCCGGTGAGTACGAACAACGACAGCAACGCGCCGGGCGGCACCTCGATCGCGATTCTGTTTCATAAGCCCCTGGAGCCAATGAAGGCTCTGGAGATCAAGAAGCTGCTGGCGCCGGTGCTGGACTTCGAAAAGCGCAGCGCGACGCAGGTGTACACGGAGACCCTGCCGCCGGAGACGTTGAAGGCGATCAAGGAAAAGCACGTGCTGGTGGGGATGGATCGCGAGCAGGTGATCATGACGCTGGGGCGTCCGGAGCACAAGTCGCGCGAAACCAAGGATGGGCTGGAAGTGGAGGACTGGGTCTTCGGCATTCCTCCGGGGAAGATCACATTCGTGACGTTCAGCGGCGATAAGGTGATCAAAGTCAAAGATTCCTACGCCGGGCTGGGCAGCCAGGTGGGGCAGACGCCCGTTGTGCGGTAGATGAGGGGATCTGGCTGGGCGCTCCTCGCGGCGGCGGGATGCGTTCTCACGGGGTGCTCCGAACCTGCGAAGCAAACGGCGGCTCCGGCGGCCGCTGACGAGGGGCCTAAAATAACTCAGTTATATACTACGGTGCCGAAGCTGGCGCGCGGCGAAAAGGCACTGCTCTGCTACGGGGTGGAGAATGCGCGAACGGTATGGCTCTCGCCTCCGCGGCAGGAGCTTTCGGCGGCGTTGACGCGGTGCGTCGAGGTGGCGCCGGAGACGGACACCACCTACACGCTGACGGCCGAGTCTGCGAGTGGGAAGAGTGTCGCGCGCGACCTGAAAATCGCGGTGGGCGCGGGGCGGGCCAAGATCGGCAATGTCACGATGAGCGCGGTGGATGTGCATGCCGGCGATCTGGTGAGCATCTGCTGGGAAGCGGCGAACGCACGCGCGGTGACGATCGAGCCGATCGGATATCGGCGACAGGGCGCGGCGAAAGGGTTGCGCGACGGATCAGCCGCGGAAGACTACGACCTACGTGATCACGGCATCCGGGTCCGGGGATGACCGCGATCAGGAGAAGGTCACGGTCAAAGTACGGTAGGGGACGCTCCCTGACGGTCGCGGCTCTTTTTGCTAACCAGCGGGGGAGGTCCGCGTCTTAATGTCCGGAAGGGCGTAAGGCGTTATGAAGAACGAAGGACTCGTGTACGCGGCGGCGGTGGTGGTGTGCCTGGGGTGTTTTCTCACTCCGGCGAAGAGCCAATCAACGAAGCACCGTGGTTTCAACATCAACACCAGTGGGAATGCGGAGAGCTGCGCGGAATTGAAGGTGACTTCGACCGACGGCGAGATCGCGCAAATCAACGAGAGATTCACGTTGAGCAAGGGAGAAGCGCCGATTCTGGAGCTCAACGCGGTGGATCGCGGCAATATCCGGGTGCGCGGTTGGGACCACGCGGATTATTCGGTGGAGACCTGCAAGATCGCGGTGGCGGACACACGGGCGGCGGCCGACCAGATGGCGCGCGGGATTTCCGTGTCGCACGCGGCGGGGCGGATCAGCTTCAATGGCCCGGCGACCGATTCCACGGAGTGGATGGCGTACTTCATAGTGCATGCGCCGCGCGACGCGTCGCTGAATCTGGAGGCGAAGAACGGGCCGATCGATGTGCGCGGCGTCAATGGGACGATCAAGCTGCGCGCGGCCAACGGGCCGATCGCGATTGCGGACTGCGGCGGCAATGTGGAAGCGCACACGACCAACGGACCGATCGCGTTTTCGGGCGACCGCGGCGAAGTTCACCTGAATGCGCAGAACGGGCCGATCGCGCTCAAGTTCTCCGGCGAAAGCTGGAATGGATCGCAGCTCGAAGCGCGCACCATCAACGGGCCGCTGGCGGTGACGCTGCCGGAGAATTTCCGGTCGGGGATGCGGCTGGAGACTTCGGGACATTCGCCGGTGGCGTGCAGCGCGGCGCAGTGCCGCAATGCGTGGCGCGACGGCCGCACGATGCAGATGAACGGCAGTAACGACACGATCCGGCTCTCGACGGAGAACGGTCCGGTGGCGGTGAGTACGGCTGGGCAGGGGAAGAAGATAATCTAGCAAGTGAGACAGGCCGGGAGGCCTGGCCGGGAGGCCTGTCCTACAAGAGCCGAGGGCGGGTGATGCGGAGCTTGAGGCGCTGCTCGCGGCGGCGGATCTCCGGGGTATCTTCGATGGCAAGGGCGCTGCGCGTCATCTCGAGCGCCATCGCGTAATTCTTCTCGCGATGTTCGTAGTGTTTGGCCAACTCGGCGAAGGCCTTCACGCGATAAGGATTGCGCGACACGGTGAGTTCGGTGACCATGGCGAGCGCGGCGTCGTGGCGGCCCATGCGGCGCTCCAGCAGCGCGACATCCCACATCGTACGGAAGAGAAGATCGTCGGGGAGGCCCATTTCCAGGGCGCGGCGGAAGAGGCGGAGCGCTTCCTCCTGACGTTCGGCCTGGAGCAGCCAGCGGGCGAGGCCGATGTGGTCGGCGCCGTGACCGAAGGCGGCGTCGGCGGGCGAGCGGAAGGCGAAGGGGACGATCGCGGTGAGGCAGGCGAGGGAGAGGATGTCGAGCGCGTTGTGGTGGAAGATGGGCACCACCTGGAAGGCCTTCTGGCTGCGCAGGAAATCGAAATAGACGTAGGGGATCATTTCGCCGGGCAGGTCGCCCTGGCGTTCCACACCGAGAATGCGATGCTCCAGTTCCACGAGGCGGCAGCTTTCGAGGCGCAGCTTCCATAGGCGGCGCGCGCCGAAGAGCAGGTCGAGGTGCTGCATGCGGTCGAAGGGGTGGCGGGCGCGCGACATGCGGAAGCGGGTTTCGAGCAGGGGCTGGTCGTAGGACTTGCCGTTGTAGGTGATCAGGACGTCGAATTGCGCGAGGTGCTCGGAGAGGCGGTGGAGCAGGGAGGCCTCTTCACCGTAATCGCGCATGAAGAACTGGCGCAGGCGGAAGCCTTCGGCATCGATGGAGCCTACGCCGATCAGGAAGGCGTAGGTGCCGGTGCCGCCGGCGAGGCCGGTGGTCTCGGTATCGAGGAAGGCCCATTTTGTGGGATGGCTGCGGGGGACGACGCCGGCGGAGAGCGGGTCGAGCAGGTCTTCGGGCAACTCGGCGAGGTCGGAGATGTAGACGCTGCCGTGGCGGCGGTGATTCTCCCAGAGTTTCTCGGTTTCGAAGTGCTGGCCGAGGGGCGTGGTGACGACTTCGCCGCTGAGCAGTTCCTCGATGAACTCGCCGCCGGGGCGGAGCGGAGGGCGGGCGGGAGGAGCGGGAGCCGCGTACTTGCGATCGACGCGCGCGATGCGGCGGCGAAGGGCAGCGAGTTGTTCCTGGATATCCTCCATGCTTCGCTTTTTCTTTGCCTAATATAGCAAGCTCCGGCGGGCGGGATAAATCCGCTTGTTATATTCAGAGGGTGATTCAAAGCGCAGTCGTTCCCGTCGCGGGTCTGGGGACCCGTCTATTGCCGGCCACCAAGTCGCAGCCCAAGGAAATGCTGCCGGTGGCGCGGAAGCCAATCGTGCAGTACGTGGTGGAGGAACTGGTTTCGAACGGAATCGAACAGATTCTGTTTGTGACCGGCCGCAGCAAGGCATCGATCGAAAATCACTTCGACCACGACCCCGAATTGTTTCAGGCGCTGACGCAGGCCAACAAGCAGGATTTGCTTAACGAACTCGACGTCGTGGCGCTGAAGGCGAAGTTTTTTTACACGCGGCAGCGCATGCAGCGCGGTCTGGGGGACGCGATCATGTGCGCCGAGAATTTCGCCGGCGAGGAGCCGTTTCTGGTGGCGCTGGGCGATTCGATTCTGGGGTTGAACGCGGTATCGAAAGCGGTGAGCCGGATGGCGGACGTTTTCGATTCGAAGCGCGCGAGTTGTGTGATCGCGGTGGAGGAGGTGCCGGTGGAAGAGACGCGGCATTACGGCATCGTGCAGCCCGAAGCGGGGGCGGACGATGTGTTCCGCGTGGTCAACCTGGTGGAGAAGCCTTCGCCCAAGGACGCGCCGAGCAATCTCGCGATCGCGGGGCGCTATATTTTTTCGCCGGTGCTGTTCGATATGATCCGGCGGGTGAAGCCGGATAAGCGCGGCGAGATCCAGCTCACGGACGCGATCCAGTTCATGTGCGAGGAAGGGCGGCGCGTGATGGCAGTGAAGCTGACGCCGGAAGAGAAACGCTACGACATCGGCAACTTCCCGAGCTACTTCGAGAGCTTCGTGGAGTTCGCGCTGGCGGACCCGATCTACGGCGCGGATTTCCGGCAGGTGCTGGAGCGCCTGCTGTTGAAGACTCCCGTTAAGGTTTGAGTAAGACGCGCATCCTGTTTCTGCTGCTGTTCGCGCTGCTGCTGGCGGCGCGGCTGTGCCACGTTGAGATTCTGTGGGCGGAGGAGACGCTGCCCCTGGCGGCGGCGCAACAGATGCGCGCCGGCAAGGTGCTGTACCGCGACATCTGGTTCGATAAGCCGCCGGCGGCTCCCGTGCTTTATCGGCTGCTGGGTGGCGACGCCTGGGTGGCCGCTGCGCGTGGCGGGCGCGTTCTATGCGCTGCTGTGCTGCTGGATCGCGTTCGGTTTCGCGCGCGACCTTTGGGGCGAACGCGAAGGCCGGTGGGCGGCGGGACTGCTCGGTTTTTTCCTGATCTTCGATTTCCCTTCGTCGACGATTCCGCTGGCGGCGGATCTTTTGATGCTGGCTCCGCACATGGCAGCGGTGTGGATGGCGTGGAAAGGGCGTCCGCTTTGGGCTGGAGCGCTGGCGGGGGTGGCGTTTGCGGTGAGTCCCAAGGGCCTGTTCGTGCTCGCGGTGTGCGTATGGTGGGCGCCATCGGCGGCGATGGTGGCGGGCTTCGCGGCGGTGACTGGATTCTTGTCGGCGTGGATGTGGGGCGCGGGCGCGCTGGCGGGATATTGGGATGAAGTGTGGCGGTGGGGGCGGGTGTACGCGGGCACGACGTTCGTGGAAAATCCCCTGGGCAACGGGGTGGTGCGCACGCTGAATTGGGCGGGCTTTCACGCCGGGATCGTGGTTGCGGCGGCGCTGGCGTGGAAGGAGGTCACCGCTCGGTGGGCGGTCTGGCTGGGACTCTCCGCGATCGGGGTGGCGGCGGGACTGCGATTCTTCCCGCGCTATTATTTTCAGATTCTGCCGGTGGTGGTGCTGCTGGCGGCGCGCGGATTTGCGCAAGCGCCGATGCGCAGTTGGCGCGTGTACGTGCCGGCGCTGCTATTGCTGGTGCCGATGATCCGGTTCGCGCCTACTTATTTCACGGCGGCGCGCGGGGGCGAATGGCGCGACACCGCGATGGATCGCGACAGCCGCGCGGTGGCGGCGATGGTGCGGGGCGCGGCGCACGACGGCGATACGTTGTTTGTGTGGGGTTACCGGCCGGAGATCTATGTGTATTCGCACCTGCCGGCGGCGTCGCGGTACCTGGATTCGCAGCCGCTTACGGGCGTGCCGGCGGACCGTCATCTGACGCAGTCGGCGCCGGTGGAGACGGAAGGGGCGCGAGCACGCCGCGAAGAGTTGGCGCGGACGCGGCCGGAGTTCGTGGTGGATGGGCTGGGAGTGTACAATCCGCGGCTGGCGATCGGCGCGTTCGAAGACTTGCGGGCGTGGATGGCGAACTATCGCGAGGTGGCGCGCAGCGGGCAGAGTGTGGTGTACCAGCGGGTGCGGTGATGATGTTTCTGTTTTATCCGCGTTCATCTGCGTTTATCTGCGGCGCACTTTTGCTTCTCGGAAAAGCAGAATTGGCCGCAGATGAACGCAGATTAACGCAGATAAAAACAAGTACATCGGGGCTTGCTAACGCGCGCGGCTCAGAACGAAGGCGAGCGGTTGCCAATGGTGCCCAACGCGCCGTGTCCATTCGTGGCCGATCTACTTTCCACTCCAGCAGGGGGCGCGCTTGCCGAGGAAGGATGCGATGCCTTCCTGGGCGTCGGCGGCCAGGGCGTTCATGGACATGACTTCCTTGGCGTACGCGTAGGCCTTGGGCTGGTCGAGATCGATCTGGGTGTAGAAGGCCTGCTTGCCGATGGCGACCACCAGGGAACTGGCCTCGGCGACTTTTTGCGCCAGTTGCGCGTGGCCGACTGAAGATCGGCGGCTGGGACTACCTGGTTGACGAGGCCCCACTCGGCCGCGGTGGAGGCGTCCACGAAGTCGCCGGTGAGCAGCATCTGCATGGCCCGCTTGCGACCGATGGCCCGCGTCAGGGCGACCATCGGGGTGGTGCAGAAGAGGCCGATCTTCACGCCCGGGGGTGGCGAATGCGGCTTCCTCCGCGGCGATGGCGAGATCGCAGGTGGCGACCAACTGGCAGCCGGCGGCGGTGGCGATGCCCTGGACTTCGGCGATCACGGGCTGCGGAATCGACTGGATTTTCTGCATCAGGTCGGAGCAGACGTCGAAGATGCGGCGATAGTCGTTGATGATCGCGGCCGGTCATCTGGGAGAGATCGTGGCCGCTGAGCAGAAGACCTTGCCGGCGGCGGCGAGGATCACGGCGCGGAGTTCCGGATTGCGGCCGATCTCGTCGAGCGCGGCGATCAGGTCGAGCATCAGTTCGAGCGAGAGCGCGTTGCGGCGCTCGGGGCGGTTCAGGGTGACGACGGCGATGGGACCTTCGTGAGCGATTTGGATATTCATGAGTTTGCCTTTGCCTGGGCGCGCAGTTCGTTCTTGCGGATTTTGCCGGTGGCGGTGCGCGGCAGCGGGCCGAACTCCACCATGCTTCGGGGCACTTGAAGTGCGCCATGCGTTCGCGGCACCAGGCGATCAGTTCTTCGGCGGTGGCGCTCGAGCCGGGTTTGAGGCCGACGTAGGCCTTGGGCACCTCGCCCCACTTTTCATCGGGCACGGCCACGATCGCGACTTCGGCGACGGCGGGATGATCGGCCAGGGTTTTTTCGACTTCGATGGAAGAGATATTTTCGCCGCCTGAAATGACGATGTCCTTCATGCGGTCGCGCAGTTCGATGTAGCCATCGGGGTGGACCACGGCGAGATCGCCGGAGTGGAACCAGCCGCCTTGAAAGGCGTCCTCGGTGGCTTTGGGATTGTCGTAGTAGCCGAGCATGACGTTGTTGCCGCGCATGAGCACTTCGCCCATGGTCTCGCCGTCGGCGCGGAACGTCGTTCATGTGGAGATCGACGACGCGGAGGTCGGTGCCGGCCACCATGTAGGCGCACGCCCTGGCGGGCTTTGAGGAGGGCGCGTTCGGGGGCGGGCAGGGCGTCCCACTCGGGATTCCAGGCGCAGATGGTGTGCGGGCCGTAGGTTTCGGTGAGGCCATAGGCGTGAGCAGATTTCGGCGCCGGTTTCTTCGGCGGCGCGGATGACGGCGGGCGGCGGGCGGCGCGCCGGCGGTGACGATGCGCAGGGGATGCTGGAATTTCACATGCGTTGGCGGCGCAGATACTGGGCGAGCGAACTGACCACGACGGGCGCGCCGCAGAGGTGGGTCACGCCTTCGGTCTCGATGAGCGCGCACGATTTCGCGCGGGTCGGGCTGGCGCATGCAGACGTGGCGGCCGCCGGCGGCGGTGACGGCCCAGGGGAAGCACCAGCCGTTGCAGTGGAACATGGGCAGGGTCCACAGGTAGACGCTGCGCTGGGTGAGGCCGTGCTCGGTGATTTCGCCGATGGCGTTGACCCAGGCGCCGCGGTGGGTGTACATCACGCCCTTGGGAAAGCCGGTGGTGCCGGAGGTGTAGTTGATGGCGATGCAGGCATTCTCGTCGGTGACCGGGACGGAGGTGTAGTGGGAGGGCGCGGTTTCTCAGGAAAGCCTCGTAGTCGTCGATGATGTGTTGACCGCGGCGCCTGCGACCAGCGGTGCGAGTTGCGGATCCACCAGGAGCACTTTGGCGCCGCAGTGGTTCAGGATCCAGGCCAGTTCGCCGGCAGCGAGGCGGGTGTTCAGCATGACGAGGACGGCGCCGATCGACATGGGGGCGAAGTGGGCTTCGAGGGCCATGGCGCCGTTGGGTGCGAGCACCGCGACGCGATCGCCGGGCTGGACGCCGAGTGCGAGCAGCGCGGCGGCCTGGCGCTTGCATGCGGGCGGCGAATTCGCCGTAGGTGAAGCGGCGGTCACCATCGACCAGCGGCGATGCGGTCGCGCCAGGTGTAGGCGCTGCGGGCGAGAAAATCGAGCGGAGTCAGGGGTGCGATCATGGCCGCCCCCGCAGATAGAAGAAGCGCCGGTCCATGGCGCAATCGTATCGTAAACCTTAGATCCGCAGGCTGGTCTACCTAGTACGGAAGACTCTGTTCAGCCGCCTTTTCGCAGCTTACTCTTTTCCCGGATGATATTGCGTTCGGTTCTACTGTTGGCGACACTCGGTGCCCAAGGGCTTGGGGCGGCGACTATTGTCGACGTCAGCGGACAAGCGGCCATCTCGTTCCGGACGGGAGACACGCTGTCGTTCGAAATTCGTAGCGGGAGTTTTGGGAAGAACGCGCTGGCATTCGGCCTCCCGATCTATCCGACGCAGATCAGTTTCGCGCTGGTTTCGGGTCCGTTATCGGGCGCGGGTGGCTTTTCGGCATCGCTTGGGAATCGCTCGGGCCGCGGATGGCGGCGTTTCGGTGGATTTCGTAGGGCCGCTTGAGTTCCACGACGGCTCGTTCTCGGCGGGAGGTATGAGGAGCGCGGTATCCACGTTGCAGGGATACTTGCAGCTCTCGCCGCAACTGTCGCAGGAAGTCTTCAGCGGCGGAACGGCGGTGCTCCGGCTTGCGCAACGACGGGCCGGACGTCATGATCGGTCTGGATCCGTACACGATGGGGCAGGATTTGTTCGCTGAGTCTTGCGGGAGGCCCGATGACAGTAGGGGGCATCGTCGATTCGGTGATGCTGGAGGTCTAGCGGGAACATCCGAGCGGCGTCGTACGGCATTTTGGAGACAAACGGCGTGTCAGAAACGCTGGATACGCTGTCGGTAGCGCCGGAACCGGGCTCTTCGGGACTATTTCTGGCGGGGGGGATCCTTCTGTGCGGGATTTCCGCGGCGATGTCGCGGATTTCAAAGCGCCGCAAATAGGGCGAAAAATCAACTGTTTGCAATCCCCGATCCACTCTGATACTATCTATATGGCAGATCGGAATCCTCCCCTTGAAGTGCCGCAAATCCAACCACGGAGTATCAAAAACTAACTGAATGAGCTTCACCGTATTTCTTGGCAACCTTCCTACCTGGGTCACCGCCGATGATATTAAGCAATGGCTGGCCGCCGAAGATCTCGTGGCCGATGCCGTAAAGGTGATTCGAAACCACGAAACGCAAGAATCGAAGGGCTTCGCATTTGTCGAAGCGCCGACGAACGACGAGATGCAATCGATCATTCGCCGTTTCGACCGCGCACCCCTGGAAGACCGGTTGTTGCGCGCGAATCCCGCGCAGCCGCCCAAAGGCAAGGATGCTCCCCGCGGCGCCGCAACCGACGCAGCCGCAGCCGCAGCACCCAATGCTATTACCGTACCACCGAACAGCGACCCGACCGCAAGAAGCGCGGCGGCCGAAATCGCGAGCAGTCGCCCCGCAGCGCGTTTGCTACCGAGCTGGCGAAGGTTCTGTAACGCTGACCACGCCGTCGGGCGGCAGGCCTCGCCAGCAAGGGTGGCTCCAGCCGTCAAGCTTCCGCCCTCCACACCTGTGAACACAAGTCACAATCCGCTTTCTTTTATCCGCCCTCCTTTCAGCTGTTATCATTGGCCTCAGGCGTGCTTTGGGCACAGGTTACATGAGATACTCCTGGCTGGGCTGTCTCTTGATGGGCAGTCTGCTCTTCGCCGGAACGCAAGATTCCGATCTGAATGTGAATAAGCGATATACGGTGGATACGGTGATTGTTGCCGGCAAGGGCTGGAAGACCAACGTATCGGACCAGAACGACCGGATCAGTGCGGGATTGCGCCAGCGATCTGGCTGCTCTGATGGGCCAGAAGCTGAATCCCGGCATTCTGGACGGACTGGCTCGCGGCTGAAGAAGGAGTATTCGGCGCGCGAAGTGAGCCACCACATCCTGCGCGGCGATACGCCGGATCATGTCCGGGTGGAATTCGAAGTCAAACCGTCACGCGGACCACATCGATGCCACGTTGACCAAGTTCGTCTACGATTCCAAGCAGGGATGGAGCGGCGCGGGCGCGGTCGGTTTCACGGTGCAGCAGAACACCTTCCTTTTCGGCCTGGCCAGCGACGGCGACACGCTCAACGAGCGGTTCGCCGGAATCTCCGCGCGGTACGAGAACAAGCATTTGGGAAGCGACCGGGTAGACCTGCGTTTCCAATTCGAGAGCTATCACGAGCAGTGGAACCAGAATACGCTAAACGCCTTGGCCACGCAGCCCTAACGAAACCTCCGACGCCTACCGGACGCGCCAGAATTTTCAGCCGACGGCCACCATCAGCCTAGCCAAGCCGCTGACGCTGGAGTTCGGCGTGGGTTTCGAGCGCTTGGAAAACCAGTATCCGGCGGCGCATATCGAGACGTGCCAACGCGGTGATCACCACTCTACGGTATCACCAGCGGCTGGCGGAATCGGATGTCCAGCAGGATCTGGATGCGGGCTATACGCTGCGCGCGGCCACCAAACTGCTCGGCACCGATTTCGTCTACAATTCTCACACCGTCGGGCTGCATTATCGCATCGCTAACGGCAAGCATCAGCTGCTGGAAAGTGCGGAAGCGGGTGCGATTGGCGGAAAGGCGCCGCTGTCGGATCGATTCGTGGCGGGAAACAGCTACTACCTGCGCGGCTGGAACAAGTACGATATTGATCCCATCGGGGGAAACCGCCTGGTCCATAACTCCGTCGAATATCGGTATGGTCCTCTACAGGCGTTCTACGATGCGGGCGCCGTCTGGGATAATGGACAGCCCGCGATTGCGCGACATTCGG
Source organism: uncultured Solibacteraceae bacterium (assembly GCA_963791985.1). Taxonomy (GTDB): domain Bacteria; phylum Acidobacteriota; class Terriglobia; order Bryobacterales; family Bryobacteraceae; genus Solibacter. Next base: position 354,190 of record CAWBUN010000002.1, read on the forward strand.
TTGGCGTTGGGTTCAAGGAGTCGATTTTTTCGCTCGCCGTAGCGTTTCCGGTAAAGGCCGGCCATGTCGAACCGATTTTCATGATGGGCATGATTTATTGATGGAATTGACTGATGGCAACCCGTTCGCGGGAGATAAAGATCAGCCGTAGGAGCTGGCTTTTGGCCGGCCTAGCGATACCTCTGTTCTCCGTGCGGGCGAGCCGATCCCTTGAAGGTTCAATATGATGGCGACAATCTGCATGTCGCCGCCCCCACCTTGCATTTCCTCAACGGCAAGCCACTGGAACGTCTGAAGGATGGCGACGTTGTGGCCTACGTGGCACAGGTGGAGTTGCTGAACGATGCCCGTTCCGCTGTGCTCAAGCAGCAGAGGGGACGTTTTGTGGTGAGCTATGCCCTTTGGGAGGAGAAATTCTCCGTGACCCAGTTGGGCAGTTCCCCGCGCACAGTGGAAGGGCTTTCGCCAACGGGGCGGAAGTCTGGTGCTTGAAACCAGTGGCGATCCCCACGTTGAACCTGGAGCCGGACCGTTATTACTGGCTGCGGTTTAACCTGCGGACTGGAAATCGCGCGCGATTTTGCGGCGGAAGACCAGGTCGGTATCAGCATTCACGGGCTGATCGAAATCTTGAGCAGGAAGAACGCGCCCGAAATTCACTGGGGACCGTTCGAAACACGTCTGCGGCTGACGGACCTGCCTCGCATGGCAGGCCGCGGGTCTCGAAACGGGTGAACCGCCTCCGCAACAGATTGATGCTGATCTTTCTGGCGGCAACGCTGGCGCCGCTCGCGCTCACGGTGTGGGTGACCACCTCGCTGCTGGAGGAGAGCATCGACATCTCTTCCACCAGCCGGTTGGACACGCTCTCAAAATCCCTAACGCGCACGGCTCGTGAGCTTTACCAGCGCGCCGCGAAGACCTGAAACGGGACGCGCAGACCGGGCAGGTCCAGCCGCGAAAGTATACCGCCATGGAGCGCGCGTCCTGGCCCGATGAGGTCAAGATTTTTTCGGGCGGGCTGGAAGGCGACCGTGTTGTGCGCGCCGGGCAGGACGGGCAACCAGCTGGACTACCTGGTCCGGCACGGCAATGAGATCTGGGTCTACTCCGCGAGCTTGGGCGATGTGGCGCTGGACCGTCTGGCGCGCGAGATCCGCGACGCGCGACGCGCGGTGAAGAGGCCAACGGAACGCGACCTGCGGCGCGGCATCAAGCGCACCTACGCATTGCTGGCGGCGGGCATCTGGCTGGTTTCGCTGGCGCTGCTGGTTTACCTGGCGCACCGCATCAGCCGGCCGATCCAGGAATTGACCACGGGGCTCGGGCAAGCTGGCGGGCGGGCGATCTGAACGCGCGCGTGCGCGAGCGGCGCGACGACGAAATCGGGCGCGCCATCGAGGCCTTCAACAACATGGCCGGGGCAGCTGCAGGAGAGCACGGAGCGCCTGGTCTACCTGCGGCAGCTGGCGAGCTGGCAGACGCTGGCGCGCAAGATGGCGCACGAGGTGAAGAACTCGCTGACGCCGATCCGGCTGACCGTGGAAGAGATGCTGGTGCGCTACGACGACGCCGACCGCGGCTTCATGGAGCAGGCCACGCAGATCGTGGTGGACGAGATCGAAACGCTGGAGCGGCGCATTCGCGCGTTCTCGCAATTCGCCGCCGAGCCGCCGGTGCAGCCCGGGCCAGTGGACGTCAACTCGCTGTTGCAGGAGCGCATCGCGTTCCTGAAGACGGCGCATCCCGAGGTGGCCTACGATTGCCGCCTGGCGGACAGCGCGCCGCCGGTAGTGGCCGATCAGGACCTGCTGAAGGGCATTCTGACCAACCTGCTGGAGAACGCCGCCGAAGCCGCGGGTGAAGGCGGGAAGATTCTCGGCGTGACCGCGACCGACGAAGGGCGCGTCGCCATCGAAGTGCACGATTCCGGGCCGGGGTTGAGCGAACAGGCGCGCGCCAGTCTGTTTCAACCCACCATTTCGTTCAAGAAACGCGGCATGGGGCTGGGGCTTTCGATCGCGCGCAAGAGCGCGCTGCTGAATGGCGGAGACATCATTGTGGTGAAAGGAGAACTGGGCGGCGCAGGCTTCCGCGTGCTGCTGCCCGTGGCGACCAATGGCATCCAAACGCATCCTGATCGTGGATGACGAAGAGAATATCGGCCGTTCGCTGCGCATGATTCTGGAGCGCGAGGGCTACTCCGGTGAATGTCTGCAAGCAGCGTGACGGAGTTCGGCAAGCATCCCGACGCGGGCCGCGCCGACGCCTACCTGCTGGACATGAAGCTGCCCGACGGCAGCGGCATCGATCTGCTGAAGGTGGTGAAGCAGAACGGCGCGACGGCTCCGGCGATCATGATCTCCGGCCACGGCACCATCGCCGACGCGGTGGAGGCCACGCGCGCCGGGGCCTTCGATTTTCTGGAGAAGCCGCTGAGCCGCGACCGCGTGCTGCTGGCCGTGAAGAACGCCATGGAGCAATCCACGCTGCGGCAGGAGAACGAGCGGCTGCGCGAGCTGGTGGGCAGTTCGCCGAAGATGATCGGCGCCACGCCGGCCTGGCAGCGCGCGGTGGAGCAGGCGACGATGGCGGCGCGCAGCGACGCGCGCGTGCTGCTGATCGGCGAATCGGGCACGGGGAAGGAGCTGCTGGCGGCGCACATTCACAGTGCCAGCCCGTTCTCGGGCGGTCCGTTCGTCAAGGTGAACTGCGCGGCGATTCCCACGGAGCTGCTGGAGACCGAACTCTTCGGGCACGAGAAGGGCTCGTTCACCGGCGCCACGTCAGCATGCGCCGCGGCAAGTTCGAACTGGCCGACGGCGGCACGATCTTTCTGGACGAGGTGGGCGATCTGCACGGCGGCTTCGCAGGCCAAGCTGCTGCGCGTGCTGCAGGAGGGCGAGTTCCATCGCGTGGGCGGGGAGCAGATCATCCGCGTGAGCGTGCGTGTGGTGTCGGCGACCAATCGCGATCTGGGCGCGATGGTGGCGCAGGAGAAATTCCGCGAGGATCTGTACTACCGGCTGAGCGTGGTGCCCGATCCGCGTGCCGGCGCTGCGCGAACGGCCGCACGATATCCGCCTGCTGGCCGAGTACTTCCTGGAGGAATTCTGCGCGCGCAATAACTTCAAGCGCAAGGTGCTGGACGAAAGCGTCTACTCGACTGCTGGAGAGCTACGACTGGCCGGGGAATGCGCGCGAGCTGCGCAACGTGATCGAGCGCATGGCGATTCTGACGCCGGGCGAGCGGCTGACGCGCGATTCGATCCCGGTGGAAGTGCGGGTGCAGCGCGAGGCGGGGCCGAAATCGACCATCCAGGAAGCACGCGAATCGGCGGAGCGCGAACATATTCTGCGCGCGCTGGAGGAATCGAGCTGGAATGTCTCGGGCGCGGCGCGGACGCTGGGCATGGAGCGCACGAATCTGCACAAGCGCATCCGGGCGCTCGGACTGACGCGGGGACGTTAAGCTGATTGAGTGCCGGGCTAACATGAGTGTTGGCAGCTGCCGACATGAAATTCGAACGCACGCAGAAGCTGGCATTAGGTCTGCTGGTCATCGCCTACTTTTGTTACTTCAACTGGGAAGGACTGGGGGCGCATTTCACGGCCGACGACATGATGAACATGGACCAGTACTGGCGGATGGGAACGGGCCGCCTGCTGCTGGAGCAGTTCATGCCGTGGCGCGGCGCTTACCGGCCGATGGCGGGGCTCTTCTACATGCCCATCTTGCACACCTTCGGACTCAATCCTATGCCGTATCACGTGGTGCTGCTGGCGATTCTGGCGGTGAATCTTTACCTGATGTACCGCTTCGCGAAGTTCGCGGGCGCGAATGAGCTGCAGGCTTTCATCGCCACGCTGATCGTGGCGTACCACGCCGGGCTGAGCATGCTGTATTACAGCACGGCGTTCATCTACGACGTGCTGTGCTTCTCTTTCTACATGGCGGCCTTCATCGTCTACGCGCGGATTCGGGTGCAGGGGCGCGCGCTGCGCGCCGGCGAAATCGTGCTGGTTCTGGGGCTGTATTTGTGCGCGCTGAACTCGAAGGAGATGGCGCTGACACTGCCGGTTGTGCTGGTGGCCTGGGAGTTCTGGTGCGCACCGCGTATGGGACTGCGCATGCTTTCCGTGGCGCGTCCCATTCTGGTCGCGGTGCTGTTGAACGTGGTTTACATCTACGGCAAGGTCTTCGGGCACGATGCGATGTTGAACGCTCCGGGATACCGTCCGGTTCTCACGCTGCACCAGTTGTTCGCGGCGGAGAAGACCTACATGGGAGAATTCTTTCTCTCCCAGGGAAAGTTCGGATGGCAAGGTGTGGTGGGTGCGTGGCTGGTTCTCCTCTATCTGGCGTGGCGGCGCCAGCGGGCAGGGCTGCGCTTCTGCTTCGCTTTCCTGATGCTGACGCCCCTACCCATCGTGTTCCTCGAAGGACGCAGCGCCGCGTGCCTGTACATCCCGCTCGCCGGCTGGACGGTCTTCGCGGCGGTGATCCTGACGGACGCCGCCGGCGCTGCGGCAAGCTTTTTGGCGAACGAGCCGCTCTTCGGACGCGTTGGACGCTCCCGGATCCTGGCCGGCATCCTGGTGGCTGCGCTCTTCTTCTGGGCGAAGGAGAACGATTGGCGGCGTCGTGAATTCGCGCGGCCCGCGATGGCGGACGTTGGCCGGGTCACCTGGCAGACGATCGAACAACTGCGCGCGCTCAATCCGCACCTGGAGCCGCACAGTCAGGCAGTCTTTCTGCACGATCCATTTGAGGCGTGGGATATGGCGTTCATCGCGGATCTCTGGTTCCGCGACCACACCATCGAATTTCACCTGCAGAAATTCACGCCGATCTCCGAGGAGGAGCAGCGCAAGATGCACGTCTTTGATTTCCAGGACGGGCGACTGGTGCTGGTGCGGTAGGCTGGGCGAGGCGGCGCCAGGAGTCGATGCTCCGCGAACTGTCGGGCCCCGGTTCGTGCACGCGAGAGTTACGGCGGCAAGTGGACAGGCCAGGAGGCCTGTCCCACGGGCAGCTCGCATCCCTGGAAAGAGGCTTCGCGGCGTGAACGATCACAAGCGGCGGATCACCGCCTCGGTGAATTCGGTGGTGGACGATTTGCCGCCGACATCTCCGGTGAGGTGGTCGCGCTCGGCGTAGGTCTGATAGATGGCGTCGTGCAGGCGGGCAGAGGCGTCGCGCTCGCCGAGGTGGGCGAGCATCAGCACCGCGGACTGCATCAGCGCGGTGGGGTTCGCGAGGCCCTTGCCGGCGATGTCGGGGGCGGTGCCGTGAACGGCTTCGAAGATGGCGTGGTTGTCGCCGATGTTGGCGCCGGGGACGATGCCGAGCCCGCCGACCAGGCCTGCGGTGAGATCGCTGATGATGTCGCCGTAGAGATTGGGCAGCACCAGCACGTCGAAGGTCTCCGGCCGCATCACCAGCTGCATGCAGGCGTTGTCGACGATCAGTTCGCTGTACTGCGATGTCGGGGAAATGCGACGCCACTTCGCGGCAGCACTTCAGGAACAGGCCGTCGCTCAACTTCATGATGTTGGCCTTGTGGATGGCGACCACTTTCTTGCGGCTCTCGCGGCGCGACCACTCGAAGGCGGCGCGCGCAATCTCGCGTGGAAGCATTCTGCGTGATGATCTTGAGGCTTTCGACCACGCCGGGCACGACTTCGTGCTCCAGGCCGGAGTAGAGGTCCTCGGTGTTCTCGCGGAAGATGGCGAGATCGAGCGCCAGATCGTGGTAGCGCGTCTTGAGGCCGGGCAGCATGCGCACCGGGCGGAAGTTCGTGTAGAGGCCGAGTTTCTTGCGGAGCGCCACGTTGATGCTCTGGTGCCCGCCGCCAATCGGGGTGGCGGTAGGACCTTTGAGACCGACGCGCGTGCATTTCGAGCGAGGCGAAGACATCGTCGGGAATCAGTTGGCCCTGTTCGGCGAGGGCGCGGACGCCGGCTTCGACGCGCTCCCATTCGATTGTGACGCCGGTGGCGTCGACTGCGCGTACGGTAGCGTCGGCGACTTCGGGTCCGATTCCGTCGCCGGGGATGAGTGTGATCTGGTGGGCCATCATAGCTATTATAAAGTTGGGGGTGGAGTTGGTCCCCGATTGGTCTTCAGAACGCCGCCGGATGGTGGAAACGCAGCTTCGCCGGCGCGGCATCCGCGACGAGCGGGTTCTGGCCGCCATGCTGGAGATTCCGCGCGAGGAGTTCGTTCCGCTGGAGATCGCGACTGGTGGCGTACAGCGACGAACCGCATTCAGATCGGCTACGGCCAGACCATCTCGCAACCTTACATGACCGCGCTGATGGCCGAGTGCACTGGAACTACAGGGAACGGAACGTCGTGCTTGAGGTGGGCGCCGGGTGCGGTTATGCGGCGGCCGTGCTGGGAGCGCTGGCGGCGCAGCGTGATCACGGTGGAGATCATTCCCGCGGCTGGCGCAGCAGGCCGGGGAGCAACCTGTCGCGCGCACGGGCCGCGACTGGCAACGTGCGCGTGGTCGCAGGCGACGGTTCTGGCGGCTATCGCGGCGGGCGCGCCGTACGATGCGATCTCGGTGGCGGCGGGCGCGCCGGAGATTCCGCGCGGCGCTGGTGGAGCAACTGAACGATCCCGGAATTCTGGTGATTCCGGTGGGTCGATGGAGGATCAGGAACTGCGCGTGCTTACCAAGCGCGGCGGGCGAGTGGATTACCGCGTGGCCACGCTGTGCCGTTTTGTCCCGCTGCGCGGCGGCGAAGGCTGGCACTAGATGCGGCTGCGCACGGCCAAGGACCGGCTGAAGATCGAGCACAGCATCATCGATGGCGTTCGCGAAATCCTGGAAGAGCTGCTGAAGGCGACGCCGGCGATCCGCTCGGTGATTCCCGGAGTGATTCGTCCGGTGCGCGATGCGCGCGGCAAGGTGAAGGTGCGGGTGACGGTGCCGACGCAGAATGGCTGGAAGGCGATCGCGCTCAGCGCCGGCGCGCGGCAGGAGTTGTTCATCAGCACGGATCTGACGAAGGAAGACGTGGAAGCGGCGCTCACCAGGGCCGGCGCGGTGGTGGAATAGCTTATGCCGCTACGTATGTGACGTCAGTGGTTGGTTGAGGAATCGGAGCGCCCTGTTCGCGCAGTTCATCGAGATAGAGGTCGATCGCCTCCCGAATGTTTTGATTCATCTCCTCGCGCGTGCGACCCACGCTTACGCAGCCCGGAAGATCGGGCACGTAGGCGGAGTAGCCGCTTTGGGTAGTTTCGATAACGACTGCGTATCTCATTTCAGCCCCGCTTGTTTCAGGATACTCGAAAGCGTACCGGCCGCGAGATCGGAGCCAAGGTGCCCGGGAACCACTACGATGCCGGGTTTCGCGGCGTGAACGTAGACGCGATGGTCGCCCCGGGTTCGCTTGATTCGCCAACCATCGGCCTCGATCTTCCTGATCGCGTCGCGAACTTTCATGGCGTGCCCACAGGGATGATCGGGAGAACTGACGAATTGCTTTAGCCCGACGCCTCAACTGCCCTGCCGTCCCTTACACGTCGCAGAGTGCGACTGCCTCCGCCAGGCCTTCGGCGGGGTCGCGGGTGGGGATAAATTCCTGGCCGACGTAGCCCTGGTAGCCGACATCGAGGAGGGCGCGCATGACGCCGGGGAAGTGGATTTCCTGGGTGCCGTCCAATTCCGCCCTGCCGGGAACGCCGGCGACGTGGACGTGGCCGATCCATTTGCCGTATTGGTGGATGCGGCGGATGACGTCGCCATTCATGATGGCCACGTGGTAGACATCGAATAGCAGTTTCGCGTGCGGAGAATCGACCTGGCGGACGATCGCGGCGCAGTAATCGATATCGTCGCCCTGATAGCCGGGGTGGCCTTTCATGGGATGCGAACTATCGCGCGTGTTCAACTGCTCGAGCACCATGGTGACGTTGCGCGACGCCGCGTAGGCGGCTAGCTCGCGCATGCCCTTTACGGTGCTTTCCGCGCCCTGGCGCAGCGGGATCTCGCCGCTGGTGGGATCCTCCGCGTCCAGCCACTTGTAGCCGGTGAAGCAAATCACGTTGGGGATGGCGAAGTCGGGGCACTGGTCGATGATCCGTTTGGTGCGCGCGATGACCTCTTCCTGATAGCGCGGGTTATTTAGCCCTTTCAAAAAGACGGGGTCGGGCATGCCGTTGAGGACGAGCGAGTTTTTGAGTCCGTGAGCGGCCACGACGGGCCAGAACTCCGGTGGGGCGAGTTCCACGCTGGGACATCCCAAACGCACCGCGGTTTCGCAGATGCGATCGATCTCCCACTTCCACCCGGTGGCGTTCAGGCACCAATAGGCCAGCGACTGTTGGATGCGCCCGTTTCGAAGCACTCGCTATTCCTCCGCAATCGAAGTATATATGTAACAGGAATGCCACAACATCGGATATCCACAGTTTGCATCGCGGCGGGCGCGATCGCGTTATTCGGGTGGGCGGGCGGCCGTCCCGAAGAGATTGTGTTCGAGCACCAGATGATCGATCCGGGGGCCAGCGAAACCGTGGCCATCGCCGATATCAACGGCGACGGGAAGCCGGACATCGTCTCCGGGGAGTATTGGTATGAGGCTCCGAAATGGGTCAAGCATAAGTTTCGCGAGATCGAGTTCACCAATAATTACGTGGACAACTTCAGCGATCTGGCGCTGGACGTGAATGGCGACGGGCGCCCCGATATCGTAAGCTGTTCCTGGTTCGCCAAGAAGCTCTACTGGAGCGAGAACCCCGGAAAAGCCGCGGGTATGTGGAAGGAACATGCGATGGAGACGCGCTTCCCGATTGAGTTTGCCTTCCTGGTGGACCTCAACAACGACGGCAAGGCCAACGAGGTGCTACCCGAGTTCGGCGACGCGAAAGCGCCGCTCACCTGGTACGAAGTGCGCGGGGGTGACTTCGTACCGCACGTGGTTGCCGACCACTCCTTCGGCCACGGCATCGGCGCGGGCGATGTCAACAAAGATGGGCGCACCGACATTATCGTTCCGACTGGCTGGTTCGAAGCACCGGAAGATCCGCGCACAGGGACATGGAAATTCCACGGAGATTTCAATCTCGGGGAAACGGGCTTCATTCACGTGCTGGACGTGAATGGCGACGGCCGGCCCGACCTCGTGACTTCACTGGCGCACAATTACGGCATTTTCTGGATGGAGCAGACGGGCCCCGGCGTCTGGGTGAAGCACGTGATCGACGACAGCTGGTCGCAGGCACATTCGCTGGTGCTGGCGGATATCAATGGCGACGGGCAGATGGACCTGGTGACGGGGAAACGCTTCATGGCGCACAACGGCAAGGATCCAGGCGAGCGCGAACCGCTCGGCGTCTACTGGTACGAGCACTTTAAAACGCCGAAGGGGGCGATCGAGTGGGTCAAGCACGTGATTGATTACAGTTCGCGGATGGGCGGCGGGATGCAGGTCACGGTGACGAAACTGGACACGCGTCCGGCACCGGATATCGTGGTGGGCGGTAAGAGCGGACTGTTCCTGTTCCGGCGCGTCATCAATCGGGCGAACTAATGTTTGGGGGCCGCTCCCGGTTTGGGCTGGTGGTTCCGCTTGCGGGTGAGATCCGGACCGAACTCTTTTAGGACGTTGCCGGCCATGTCGAGACCGACTTGAAAGCCGAATCTCGAAAAATTGTCGCCGAGCTTGCGGTTGTCCGGGTAATAAGCATTCGAAATGCCCGTTGCGGTCGCATTGCCGAGAATCTCGGAATAGTTGAACTGCCAGTGGCCGCGGTCGCTTTGAGCGACGAAGATCCGCGACATGGCGTACCCGAGCCGGGACCAGGTGCTTCCGGTGGCGCGCCGGAAATATCGGGGATCCTGGTGGAGCAGCGAAGGATAGGCCCCCGTAGTGAACATGTTGCCGATGACCACGTCGCCGTATGCGGTGCCGAAGTACCTCGCGTAACCCTGGGCGCCTTGTCCAAAGGATGGATTCGAATTCTGGGCTTGTCCTATACCGGCTGCGGCCAGCGCAAGAACGACGGCGCCATAGTCGAAGGAGTCGTTGGCGGCTATGGCGAACTTTTCCCTTACGGTGAGCGGCTTGTAGTTGGCGAGAGTGGGAGAACTCCGGTTGTTGGGAATCAGTCCGAAGAGGCGCTTGCTCTCTTGTTGCGGTGCCGGGGTGGATGTCGACGGCTGGAGGTTGTTTGGCGCGCTCTGGGCGAATCCGGGGAACGCTGTAATAAGTATGGCGGTCGCGATAAGAGTGATCGACCTTACGCTGGGAAGTACGGAAGACGCAAACATAAACTACGGGTGAAGATGCGTCTCGCCCGGTTCCGGTTCAGAGTTTCAGTAGAGAAGTCCAGTCGGACAGAACCTGAATCCTGGCCTCTTCTGCCTGGTCGGTGGAGATGGCGAGAATGCGATTTCCATCACGCGAGGCGGCTCCGGGATTGATATCGATGCGGGCCGGATGCGCCAGCTTGAAGAGCAGAGAGCGTTCTCCCAGCCGGATTCCTCCGCCGGGGAGTCTCAGGCAGCACCTTGATAGCAACGTCGCGATTGAGCTTGGTAGCGCCGGCACGATAGACGGCGCCCACGCCGCCTTCGCCGATCTTGGCGGCAATGCGGTAGTGGGCGATCTGCTGAGGGCTCATGCCGTGCCGAGCTATCCTATCATCTTCGCGGCTTGCCGAAGCGGTTCGTTAGCGCAACGGCAGGCGTTCGATATTGCCCTTCACGTCGGAATATTCGTAAGCGATCTGGTCGGTGCCGGGCCGCCAGGCGGGGCTGCGCACGAAAGATCCGAAGGCCGTATAGTGGGTGACCTGCTTGTGCTCGCCGGAAATCCGGTCGATCCAGTACAGGTTCCATGCGCCGTTCTCAAAACCGGCATACGCGATACGCCGGTTGTCGGACGCAAACGAGTGCGGAAAGCGTTTGCCGGGGCCTGAGGTCAGGGTCCGCTGCTGCCCACCGTCCCGATCCATGACCGCGATCTGGGTGTTGTCCCCTTCAGTGACTTCGTACGCGATCCAGTTGCCGTCCCAGGAAATTTCGGGGAACCAGTTACGCGTGCGGCCGAAGGTCAGTTGCTTGGGAAGTCCACCCGACACGGGACGCTTCCAGATGTTGCGCGGCGAGCCGTAATCGTAGACAAAGTCCTTTTGATCGGGCGTGAGATGAGAGCGCAGCAGATCGCGCGGCGTTTCCTGCAGCACCTTCCGCGAACCGTCCGTAAGGCTGATCCAGATGAAGCGCGATTTGCCGCCGCTGAAGAACGCGCACACCAGGGCGTTGCCGTCCGAACTCCAATTTGCACCGTTGGAGTTGCCCAGGTCGGGCGCCACCCGCATCGGGTTCGAGCCATCGGCATTCATCACCCAGATTCCAAGGGTGGAATCGTCCGATTGCACCTGATAATTAACGCGGGTTCCATCCGGAGAGAAGTTGGGGACACGCGCTCTCACCACCAGATCCTGGTATAGCGCTTTGGGTTCTTTGCCGCTGGTATCGGTGAGCCAGATCTGGCTGGCGTTGACCATGCGGGTAAAGGCGAGCGACCTGCCGTCCCGCGACAGGCTGATCCGCGCCGGAACGGCCTGCCTGGTGCGCAGCAATTCCACGGGCTTTGCGCCATCCCCAAAGGCCGAATAGTAAACACCGTTCGACCCGTCGATGCTGGGCCGGCCGGCGAAGTAAATCCCCTTGCCGTCCAGCGCGACAACGGGATTCGCCGCACCCCAAATGCCGCCGACCGGGACCGGTTTGACTTCGCCCGAATCAACATCGATGGTAAACAGAGCCCCGCGGAAGCCCATCGTGACGATGTTGAGCGAGGCGAAGACCAACCGCTTGCCATCCGGGCTCCAACTGGGGTCGGCGTGCTGCCCCGGCGGATTGCGCGGCTGGGTCAACTGCTGGAGATTCGTACCGTCGGCTGTCACTGTCCAGATGGTCGATTCGCCGTCGCCTGGCCAATCGGATAATGCCAGCGAGGAGGGCTCGTAGGATCGAAAAGCGAGAGTGCGACTATCAGGCGACCACGAGGGGGCTGAGCCGAACTTGCTAACCTGATGAGGCGTGCCGCCGCCGGCGGGCACCACCCAGAGGCCGTGCTCCGCCACGGAGTGGTACGCAACCCATTTGCCGTCGGGCGACCAGGCCGGCTCCACCGCCTGATTGCCATCCGTGGTGATCTGGTGGTCCGACCCCGCGCCTTCCGATGGCCTGGTATAGATTTCGAACCAGCCGTTGCGGTTAGAACTGAAAGCGATCTGCTTTCCATCGGGACTAAACGATGCGCCAATCGCCAGCCCCGGAACGGTCGTGACCTGGACCGTCTCGAGCCCCTCGCGAACGGCGTTCGCGGTGCCCAGTTTCCAGGTTGCAGCGACGGCCAGCGCGAGGAGTCCCACCGCGACCGCTGCGCCAATCCACTTCTTGGGAGACTTGCCGGCGGCGGGAGGTGGCGCCGGGATCGCGGCGCTGCCCGACTCGGATTCCTCCTTGATCTCTTCCAACGCAACGCGGAGATCCTCCATATGTTGGAAGCGGCGGTCCGGATCTTTCCGCAGGCAGCGCGCAATCACGCGCTCCAGCTCCTTGGGAACGGTATCGCGGATCTCGCTGGCGGGTTTCGGCTCGTCGCGGAGCACGGAGGTGATGGTGGCCATCCGGGAGGCGCCGGAGAAGGCGCGGCGGCCGGTCAACATTTCGTAGAGCACGGCGCCGAAAGAGAATATGTCCGAGCGTCCGTCCACCGGCTTGCCTTCCGCCTGCTCGGGCGACATGTAGGCCGCGGTGCCGATTACCGTGCCCTCGCGGGTCTGTCCCGCCTCATGCATGGGGACGGTTTCGGCGCTCTCGCTGGTTTCCGATTCGGTTTCCATGAGTTTGGCGAGACCGAAATCCAGAACCTTCACGGTGCGTTCGGCGGTGATCATCACGTTGGAGGGCTTCAGATCGCGATGCACGATTCCGGCCGCGTGGGCCTTGGCCAGCGCGTCGGCCATCGGCACCGCGTAGCGCAACGCTTCGCGTAAGGGCAGGCCTTTGCGGTCGATCGCCTGGTCCAGGGTCTTGCCGGCCACGTACTCCATGGCGATGAAGAGTTCGCCCTCGGATTCATCGATATCGTAGATGTGAACGATGTTGGGGTGGTTGAGGCCGGATGCCGCCTTGGCCTCGCGCACGAAGCGCCGCCGCCGGTCCGCATTGCCCACGGCCTCCGGCAGGAGCACTTTGAGCGCGACGTCGCGATCCAGGTGACGGTCGCGCGCCTTATAGACCGCGCCCATGCCACCTTCGCCCAGGCGGTCCACGATTTCGAAGTGCGCGATCTGGCGACCGATCATGCTATCCATGCCGTCCATGGCGTCGTTCGAACTATCGTAGCGTGAGACCGACTTCCATGCAGGCTGGTCCAGAAGGCCTTCGCCCGATTGATCGAGCAGGGAAGCTACTTCCTTGCGAAGGGCTTGGTCGCCCGCGCAGGCCTGCTCCAGGAAGCTTGAACGCTCGGCGGCGGGCTTTTCCAGCGCCTCGTGATAGAGCTGTTCCACGCGTTGAAAGCGTTGCGCATCCATGGGTGGGTATATGGTGTTTATGATACTTCGAACCCGGTTGAGCCGACTACTCATCGGGCCCACTGGCCGCATCGGCGAGTGCGGCATGAATCAGGGCCTGGTCCACCAGGTCGAAGCGCAGCGGATGGTCGACCAGACGCTGCAGATCGCTGCGGCCCCAACGTGCCTTCATTAGCCCCCTCTCGGAGTGCCGGGGCACGCCTTCGAGGACGTGGGTGATTTCGTGAGCCAGCACGTGGCCCAAGAGGATGCCGAACGAGGACTCCGGGACCATGGCGGCCACGCGGTCGATAAAGATGTGGACTTCCCGGTCGGCCCGCACTCCCACGGTGGCGTAGGCCAGGGAGTCGGGGTGCTCGTGGAAGCTGGACGAGATCTCCAGGAGCGCTTTGATGCGGATGACGCAGCGCCGGTTGTCCGGGATTCCTTTGGCCGACCAGCCCAATCCTACCCCGATGCCGCCAAAGACTTCGGCGGCTACGGTCTTCGCCTTGATCAAAGTGGCCGCATTGGCAAGGTTCGCGCTGCCCAGGGAGACATTCACGGCACACTCTTCGGCCGCTACGCTCACGGCTGCAAGTAGGGTGATTCCCAGCACCCGGATCGCCCTCATGATCTTCTCCTCTGCAGGGCTTAGCGGAAGAAATCCAGCGCAACCGGCATCGGACGGAAAGTTTTTTTCGGCGTCTATAATAGTGGACCGGAGTATGGAATCGGCGACGAGTTCCGCGGAGATCACCCGCCTTTTGCAGGCATGGGGTGGGGGCGACACGGCGGCCCTGGAGAGCCTGACGCCGCTGGTCTACGCCGAATTGCTCCGGATGGCGAGGCGATCCATGCGCCGCGAGAATCCCGGCCATACGCTTCAACCCACGGCGCTGGTCAACGAGGCGTACCTTCGGCTCGTGGATATCGCGCAGGTCCGCTGGCAGGATCGTGCGCACTTCTTCGCGGTGGCGGCGCAGACGATGCGCCGCATCCTGGTGGACGGCGCCCGGGCCCGGGCGGCCGGCAAACGGGGCGGCGGGGCGGTCCACGTGAATCTTGACGAATCGATCGACGCCATGCCGGACCGCGGCAGCCAACTGGTGGCGCTGGACGACGCTCTGGAGACGCTCGCCCGGCTCGATCCGCGCAAGGCAAAGGTGATCGAAATGCGCTTTTTCGGCGGCCTGAGCGTGGAGGAGACGGCTGAGGTCCTGAGAATCTCGCCGGAAACCGTGATGCGCGATTGGAAGATGGCGCGCGCGTGGTTGATGCGGGAACTGGCGGCTCCCCAGCGTCCGTAACCTTGCCTGCTTTTCCTCCGCCCTCTCAGGGTATGTTTTCACCCACCCGCCGCCTGATCATTTGCCTGGCCACCTACTGCGCGCTGGAATCCTTCGCCCAACCACCCACCACGCGCCTGAACCCGCTGGTCACCAAGGTGGTGGATGGCGTCTCCGAAGAGCGCATCGCCGCCATCATGAAGAAATTGGAGAGCTTCGGTACGCGTTACGTGCTCAGCGAGAAGGACAATCCGACTCACGGCATCGGCGGGGCCCAGCATTGGATCTTCGACGAGTTCAAGAGTTACAGCCCGCGCCTCCAGGTCAGCTACGACGCATTCACGCTGAAGAAGAACCAGCGGATCCCGCAGGACACCGAACTCGCTAACGTGGTCGCGGTGCTGCCGGGCACTATTAATAAGGATCGCTACGTGGTGATCGGCGGGCATTACGATTCGATTGCGTCGCGCCGCTCGCCGGCGGGGCAGGCAGCGCAGGCCAGCGACGATGGTCCGCGCTCCGCGGCCGAGACCGACCCGCTGGCGCCGGGCGTGGCCGATGATGCCAGCGGCACGGCCGCCGTGATGGAACTGGCTCGCGTAATGAGCCAGTACGAGTTCGATAAGACGATCGTCTTCATCGCATTCACGGCGGAAGAGATCGGGTTGAACGGCAGCGCGAACTACGCCAAGGGCGCCAAGGAAAAGAACCTGCAGATCGAGGCGGTGCTGAATAACGACATCATCGGCAGCGACAGTTCGGGAGACGGCCGCAGCGCCAACAACCGGCTGCGCGTCTTTTCGGAGGGTCCCGAAGATTCCCCCTCGCGCGCGCTGGCGCGTTATACCAAGGAGATTGCGGAGCGTTATCTACCCTCGATGACGGTGGACCTGATCTTCCGGCGGGATCGCTTTGGCCGCGGCGGAGACCACACGTCGTTCGTGCGCGAGGGCTTTGCCGCTGTACGGCTGACGACGCCGAGTGAGAACTATACCAACCAGCACTCCGCCACCGACACTTTCGCCAATGCCAGCGTGCCATACACCACGCGGGTCGCGCGCATGAACGGCGCCGTCCTGGCCAGCCTGGCGCTGGCGCCGAAGCCTCCCATGGTGTCGCGGCCTCGTCCCGCGCAACCTCCGGCGGGCACGGACGGCGCGGCTGCGGCTCCGGCAGGCGGACGCCAGGGCGGCGGTGCCGCAGGTGGCGGGCAAGGCGGCAGGGGTATGCAGATGTTAGGTCGCGGCAAGGGCTATGACGCCGCGATGCGCTGGCTCGCGCCCAATCCGGAGAGCGACCTCGCGGGCTATGCCGTCGTGATCCGCTCGACGACCTCGGCGCTCTGGGAACGCGAGATCTACGTGGGCAACGTCACCGAGTACACGATCCCCAATCTGTCGATCGACGACGTGGTGCTGGGGGTCAAAGCGATTGATAAGGACGGCAATGCGAGCCTGGTTTCCGCCTACGATCAGGCCCCGCTGACGCCCCCGGTGCGCCCGGCGGCTCCGGCTACGACCACCGCGCCCGGCGGCGGCGGTCAGGAATAGCCGGCCCAAGAGAGACAATCCGTTCATTACCTCGCAAAGCCGCAAAGCCGCAAACTAACGCAAAGAAAGAGAGCACAGGAAGAAGAACGGCAACGGAACCTTGTTTCCGGCCCACGCTGGCAATAATGGCCAGAAGGGAGCCAAGCCGTTCTTTCTTGTTCTTCTTGGCGTTACTTTGCGACTTTGCGGCTTTGCGAGAAAGGCCGTTCCCGCAATGCCGCGAAGTCACACCAGGAAGGTCCCAGGTCCCACCCCATGATTCCTCGTGTTACTATTCCGTTTTAAAAAGGGAGCAACTCCGTGAAAGTCTACGAAAGCAAGGATATCCGGAACGTTGGTGTAGTGGGCCACGGCGATTCCGGCAAGACCACGCTCACTGCCGCGTTGCTTTTCACCGCCGGAGCTACCAACCGCCTTCTCCGTGTCGATGAGGGCAACACGATCACTGATTTTGACGAGGAGGAAATCCAACGCAAAATCACGATCTCTACTGCCATCGCCGTGGCCGAGTGGAAAAAGACCAAGATCAACATCCTGGACACCCCCGGATACAACATCTTTATTAACGATACCCGTGGCGCGCTTGTGGCCGCCGATGCCGCCCTGGTTGTGGTCGACGGAGTCGCCGGAGTCGAAGTGCAGACCGAGAAGGTCTGGTCGTTCGCGGTCGAATTTAAGCTGCCCCGCGCCGTGGTGATCAATAAGCTGGATCGTGAACGCGCCGATTTCCAGCGTGCGCTGGCCAGCGTGCAGGAGTTCTTCGGTCGTGCCGCCGTGCCCATCCATCTCCCGATCGGCACCGAACGTGAGTTCAAGGGCATCATCGACCTGATT
This sequence comes from uncultured Solibacteraceae bacterium, assembly GCA_963791985.1. GTDB lineage: Bacteria > Acidobacteriota > Terriglobia > Bryobacterales > Bryobacteraceae > Solibacter. The sequence continues at coordinate 371,416 of CAWBUN010000002.1, forward strand.
CGCATGAAGGCATTCCTCTACACGCTCGATGGCGATGGCAAGGGCAAGGAAACCGACATCCCCGCGGCCTACGCCGAAGAGGCGCAGAAGGCGCACGAGGTTCTGGTGGAGATCGTTGCCGAGGGCAACGACGCTTATATGGAAGAATTCTTCGAGAAGGGCACCCTGCCGGTGGACGAAATCCTCGAAGGCATGCGGCAGGGCGTGCGCGAAATGCGCGTCTTTCCAGTGATGTGCGCATCCGCCCTGCACAACATCGGGGCCGACCTGATACTCGACCTGGTGGTCGAGGACATGCCCAACCCGACCGAGCGCGGCGAGATCACGGCGTTCGTCAACGGCGTGGAAGCCCACCGTCCGGTGGCCGAAAGCGATTTGCCCTCGGCCTACGTTTTCAAGACGACGGCCGATCCCTTCGCCGGACGAATTACTTACTTCCGCGTGGATACCGGCATCGTTAAGAATGATTCCAACCTGCAGAACGTGAACAAGAGTGCCACGGAGCGGCTGGCTCATCTCAGCATCCCGAATGGCAAGACGCTCCAGCCGATCATCGAACTGCACGCCGGCGATATCGGCGCGGTCGCCAAGCTCAAGGACACCCTGACGGGCGACACGCTGGCGGAAAAGGGGCTGAATATCACCTATCCTCCGGTCAAACTGCCGGAGCCCTCGATTGCCTTCGCGATCGAAGCCAAGTCGCGCAACGACGAGGATCGTATGGGCAACGCCGTCCACCGCATCCTCGAAGAGGACCAGTCACTGCGCTTCTATCGCGATCCGCAGACGCGGGAATTCCTGCTCGCGGGTGCGGGGCAGCAACACGTCGAAATTGTCGTCAGCCGGTTGAAGAGGCGTTACGGCGTGGACGTGACATTGAAGGCTCCCAAGATCCCCTACCGGGAAACGATCCGCGGTCATGCGGACGTGCAAGGCCGGCACAAGAAGCAGACCGGCGGCCACGGGCAGTTCGGCGACTGCTGGATCAAGATGGACCCGTTGCCGCGCGGCGGCAACTTCGAATTCGTGAACGAGACATTCGGCGGCTCCATCCCCAAGAACTTCATCCCCGCTGTGGAAAAGGGCATTGTGGAGATTGCCGCCAACGGCTTTCTCGCCGGTTACCCCATGGTGGATTTCAGGGTGACGGTCTACGACGGTTCCTATCACGACGTGGATTCCAGCGAACTGGCTTTCAAACTGGCGGCGCGCAAGGCGTTCAAGGCGGCGATGCAGCAGGCGAAGCCGACGCTGCTCGAACCGGTGATGAACGCCGAGATTCAGGCGCCGGTGGAGTATGCCGGCGACCTGATGGGCGACCTCAACGGCCGCCGCGGCCGGATTTCCGGGATGGATACCAGGGGGGCCACGCAGTTCATCAAGGCCCAGGTGCCCATGTCAGAAATGTTAAACTACCAGAGTGACCTGACGGCGATGACACAGGGCCGGGCATCCTTCACGATGGAGTTCGATCACTACGATTACGTGCCCCAGTTGCAGGCGGACAAAATCATTGCCGCTGCAAAAGCTGCGAAGACGGGCGAAGAGGAAGAAGAGGAGTAACGACCCAGCCCCGTGCGTTTGCGACACAAGTTGTGTTGCGGCGCACGGGGCATGACCCTTACGGGTGGTTGCGTTCCTCAGGTATGTGTTATAGGCTTTTAGGGTTGTTTATCGGCATGCGGTTAAGCAGAAGTTGTTTATTTTCATAGTTCGAGGCGGTTGGATGCACGTTCGAACCAAGACATTGCTCTCTTATTTCTTGCTCGCAGTAGCCGTAGTCACCTCTGGATGTGGGTACACTCAGCAGTCCAGATTCCAAATGTCGTTCCTTCCGCCGGCGCCCAAGGGCGCTACGGCGACGGTAGATCTTCCCGAACCTCCACCGGTCCAAGCCAACGTTTTCCTGGGCGCGGACATCCCGGCAGTCATTCTCAATAATCCCCAGATTCTGCAGCGCCGGACCCAGGCCGATGCCACGGTGGTACGTGCGCAGCGCATTTTCCAGACCGGCAAGCGCTACTACCAGAACAAGGATCTGGCCAATGCGCGCCGCGAATTCGACCGCGCCATCGACCTGATGCTGGACGCCAGCGAGCAGGACGTGGTGGATCGTCAGGATTACGAGCGTAAGCTGGACGAGATGGTGGATTCGATCCACCGCTACGACTTGGGCGATCTCGGAGCGGCGGCGCTCGCGGACCAGAACAAGTTTGAAAAAGCGCCGCTCGAAGACATTCTGCAGATGACCTTCCCGGTGGACCCCAGGTTGAAGGACAAGGTGCGTGAGCAGGTGGCGGCCACCACTTCGCAGCTTCCCCTTTCCGTGAACGATGCGGTGCTTGGGTACATTAACTATTTCTCCAATCGCGGCCATCGCACTCTGCTCGCCGGTTTGCAGCGCTCCGGGCGCTACCGCCCGATGATTCAGCGTATTCTCGATGAGGAAGGCGTACCGCAGGAGTTGATCCACCTGGCACAGGCCGAATCCGGCTTTATCCCGCGTGCCGTTTCGCGGAAAGCGGCAGGCGGGATGTGGCAGTTCCTCACCTGGCGCGGCAATGAATATGGGTTGAAGCAGACACGCTACACGGACGACCGGATGGATCCGGAGAAGGCGACCCGTTCCGCTGCCCGGCACCTGCGCGATCTCTATCACGAGTTCGGCGACTGGTATCTCGCGATCGCGGCCTACAATTGCGGGCCGGGTTCGGTGGAAAAGGCTGTGGAGCGTACTGGCTACGCGGATTTCTGGGAACTGCGCGCGCGCGGCGTCCTGCCGGCGGAAACCACCAACTACGTGCCGATCATTCTGGCCATGACGATCATGGAGAAGAATGCGGCGGAGTACGGCATCGAGGGCTTCCAACTGGAGCCGCCGCTGGAATACGACACGGTGGAAACCACTGCACCGACCAGCCTCACGCTGGTGGCTGACATTCTGGATATGCCGCTGCCCGAACTGTCCTCGCTCAACCCGGCAAGCCTGCGCGGCATGATTCCAGAGAATTATCCGCTGCACGTACCTAAAGGCAATGGCAACCAACTGGTGGCGGCCATGCAGTTGATTCCCGCCAACCACCTGGACGCCTGGCGCATGCACCGCGTCGGCGCCGGTGAGACTCTGGGCACCATCGGCAAGCGCTACAATGTGACGCCCGCCAATATTGTGGCGGTCAACCACCTGGAATCGCCGCAGGCGGTGGAGGGCGACCGGCTCCTGATACCGGCTGTGGCGCGAGTGGAAGCCGCGCCGGCGCGCAGGACCACAGCGGCGGCGACACATCGCAAGCCGGCGACCCGCCGCAAGACCACGACCACGGCGGCCGTGCACCCTGTGCGCAAGAGTCCGGTGGTGGTAGCGCACAACTCCGGCAATTAGTCGGACCTCATCGGCGCAAATTCTCGCAATCAACTTTTTTCGCTATTGCCTCTCCAACAAAAAGGGGTATTCTATGGGTGATTGTGCCTTGCCTACAGGAGGCTTGTTGAATGTTTGATAGCCCGATCATCGCTCTGAAGGACGAAGAAGAGATGGAAGACTTCCACGACTACGAGGACGAAGAGCACTCGGAAATGGACTCGAAGCTCGACGAGTTCGACGACGAAGACGATGAGGATGACGAGGAAGAGATCGTCGACGTGGAAATCGTCGCGGTCGTGACCTCAGCCCCTCCGACAGCCGTATTGGCCCCGGCTGTCGATGCCGGGCCTCCAGAGCCTATGGAACCGCCCAAGAAGCCTGTGAAGAAGGCGACGTCGGCAAAGAAGGCCGCGAAACCGGCAGCCAAGAAAGCTCCGGCCAAAATGGCGAAGCCGGCTGCGAAGGCTCCTGCCAAGAAGGCTCCCGCCAAGAAGGCCCCCGCTAAGAAGGCGGCAGTGAAGAAGGCAGCGAAGAAAGCTCCGGCGAAAAAAGCTGCCAAGAAGGCGCCCGCCAAAAAGGCACCAGCCAAAAAAGCCCCGGCCAAAAAAGCTGTCAAGAAGGCTCCGGCGAAGAAGGCCCCCGCGAAGAAAGCCGTCAAGAAAACCGCCGGCAAGAAAAAGAAGTAGATTTTTCGCCCGCGCCGGATCCTCTCCGGCGCGGGCTGCCTGCCTAAAACCTACCGTTTCCAGCTATACGGACCGTCCCCTTAGCTATCCTTGCCTACGACTTTCCTGCAACGGTCAAACAGCGCGAGAAGCGATTCCGCATGTTCCTCCGCCGCGTTCTTTGTGGGTTTGCCGGAGAATCCCGCCGACGACCCGCCGGTTTTCCCGTAGCCGGTTGTGACCGCGATGAACTTCATCAGCTCGAGAGCGATGTCGTCTTTACTGCGGCCGCCGCCCGGCGCCCCTTTGATTTCCGGCTCGGGCGCGTTATTGGTAGGAGTTCCTGTTTCCGCCATTGGTATTTCGTCCTTTCCGACTTGCGCCAGCGGCGCTTTCGGACCCTGCTCAGGGTTCCGTGTGTTAAAACTCTAGGTTACTGCATTTTCATTCTGATGCCTCTCACCGCGATCCGGCACGTGCGAAAAATGCGAGGAGGCGCCCAGTCGCATCTGCTGGAGGCCGACGACGGACATTGGTATGTGGTCAAATTCCGTAACAATCCCCAGCACCGCCGCGTCCTGGTTAACGAAACGATCTGCGCGACCTTGCTCCGATACCTGAACATAGCGGCGCCGGAGACCGCGCTCATCCAGGTGGATGCGGCATTCCTGCAGGCGAATCCGGAATGTTCCATCCAAATGGGCACGCGGCAGGTGGCGATCGAGCCCGGCTGGCAATTCGGCTCGCGCTATCCGGGCGACCCCGGCACCGTCGCCGTTTACGATTTCCTGCCGGACGCTTTGCTTGGCCAGGTTGCCAACCTGGAGGACTTCCGGGCCATCCTAGTGTTGGACAAATGGGTCGGGAACGCCGACGGGCGCCAGAGCGTGTTCTACCGCGCCATGGTGCGGCGCGGACAATCGCCGGGCGGACGCGCCGCGTTTGTGGCGCGCATGATCGACCACGGCTATGCCTTCAACGGCCCGAATTGGGACTTCCCGGAATCGCCGCTGCAGGGCCTCTACGCCCGCAAGCTCGTCTACGACGGTGTGCGCTCGCTGGCCGATTTCCAGCCCTGGCTCGACCACGTGATCCACTTCCCGGAAGAGATCATCGACCAGGCCTGGAGGGCGATTCCGTCGGAGTGGGTGGAGGGCGAGGAAGACGCCTTGGAGCAGCTCTTGGAGCGTCTCTTCGCGCGCCGCAAACGCCTGCCGGAGTTGATCGAGGCCAGCCGGGAAACCCGCGCCGATCCCTTTCCCAACTGGCGGTAGAATGGTGGGGTGCTGCACCGATTCGTTCTCCACAACGACCAGATTCAGGAGTCCACTGCGCTTTCGCTGGCGCCGGGCCAGGTAGGCCTGCTATCTGGCTGGGGCGTGTTCACTACGCTCCGCGTCGCCGATGGCGTGCTCTTCGCGTGGGAGCGCCACTGGGCGCGGATTCAGCGCGATGCCAAGCTCTTCCACGTCGCGCTGCCCGAGGATTCCGAGAAACTCCGGCGTCAGTTGCTGGAGCTGATCGAAGCCAACCAGGCACCGGACTGCACCTTGCGATTGGTGATCGTGCGCAACGGGGGCGGTATGTGGGCGGGCCCCTCGAATGGACGCGCCAGCGACGTGATCGCGCTGACGGCAGACTCCAAGGATTGGGGCCACGGCGTGAAACTGGCCTACGTTCGCGAATCGCGACATGCCGCCTGCCAGTTCGCCGGCACCAAAATTCTCTCGTGGGCGATGAACCTCACGTGGTTGGAATCGGCGCAGCAGCGCGGCTTTGACGAAGTGATTTTGCTCAACGAGCGCGGCGAGGTGGCCGAGTGCACGTCGGCGAATCTCTTCATCGCCAACGGCAATCATGTGTTCACGCCTCCGTTGAATTCGGGATGCCTGCCCGGCATCACGCGCGAAGTCATCCTTGGCGAGATCCACAACGCCGGCATCACGGTGGAAGAGAAGCCGCTGTTCCCCGCCGACCTGGAAGCTGCCGACGAGGTCTTCATCACGTCGACCACGCGTGACCTGCTGCCGGTAATTCAAATCGAGGATAAGAAAATCGGCCGCAGCGATCACACCCGGCAGGCGCTGGCCCTGGCGTTTTCCGAGTTCCTCCACAATTACGTCGCCGCACACAAGCAGGTAGTCGCGTAGCCAGTGGGACAGGCCTCCCGGCCTGTCCATGTAATTAGTTTTTGATTTTTGGGGGGCAAAAAGAAATGGTTCCAAGTGATCCGATTTCCAGCCCGCTCACCACCGGCATGCACGGCATTGAGCTTCGCGATCGAGAGCGCCGGACGATTCGACTGTCTGCTCCCCTACTGACGTTTTCTCCGTCCGCAGGATCAATGCTTCCAGGCTCGCCGCTTGCTGCCTCTCGCTCGGGACCGGGTCGCTCGTAACGGCCTTTCGCTCTCCCGCAACGGCTGCCACCTCTCGGCGACCTCCATTCCGGGGTCAACGTTCCAGACCTGCTACTTCGCACCCTTCCAGATCGGTTTCCGTACCCGTTCGGCCTTTCGGCTCCACTACCGCGTCCCGGTTTGCCCCGGTCACGGCCGCTTCATCGCCTCAGGCCCGTTGCACTTCTACCATCCGGTTCGGCTGACCGCGCTCACCGTCTCCACTCCCCTCCGGGACTTTTGTATCCCTCGGGATCAAAGCGTTCAACGGCGTTTGCTGCCTGCCGGCCCGCTTAGCGAATCCGCCCGATTTCCCTTCGCTCCCCGCAACCCTTTTCTTTTTCAAGTATGGGCTACGGATCACCGTTCCGGGTCCGCTACGTCTCCGCCAGCTTTGCTGTTCCTCAAACCTCTTGGAACCTTCTTCACTATGATCCCGATGCCCGATCCGGTCAATCGTTTTCTGTTTGTAATATTCCTTTTTCCTCAGTATTTATCCTGATTGTTTCCAGGTACTTGGGGGGCATGCCCGGTGCACGCGGTGTGGATAAAACGCGCTAGGCCTAAGGTGTTTTGCTTAATTTGAGGATCATGCCGTTATCGGTGGCGATCCAGAGATTCTGTTCATCGGCGCCGGCGATCATGGCACGCTGCGCGATGGCGCGGTAGTCGACATCCAGCTCGGTCCAGGTTGCCATATCGGCACTGCGAAAGACCTTCACTTTTCCCGGCGAAACGCTGCGCACCTGACCAGTCAATTCGATGCCGGCGATGTAGGCCGTGCCTTCCACGGTCAGCCAGACATCCGTGATCGCGTAGCGCTTGTCGCGGAAGACGGTCTGGCTCTTGCCGGTAAGTCGATCCAGATGATAGACCTCGCTCGGCACCCGGAAGGAATCTCCGTACTCGATCAGCCCCACGCCACCCTTCGGCCCAAAGCGTACCCGGGTGATCTGGCCAAGCAGGGAGGCGGAGCCGGCCTTCCAGGTCTTGCCGCCATCACGGGTCAGCAACTGGTAGGCGAGGTGGGGTGTTTCGCGGCGGCTCAAGGCATCCTCGGGATCGAGCCACGTGGGGAAGAGACCGCCCCAGCGCATGGAGGGCTGGTTAAATCCGGTGATCAGGCCGTAATCCTTGTCGGCGAAAGCGATCCACGAGTAGGCCGACCGGTCCGGCGCTCCCGGAACTGTCGACGCGGCGGGAATCGCCTCCCACTTGCGGCCGCCATCATGCGTGGCCAGGCTCATTTTCTTGGTGCAGGCTGCCCAGCCATTATTCTCATCGGCAAAATAGACCCGCCACGGCTGGTTGGGCGGCTTGGGTAATTTCTGCCAGTCCTTGCCCGCCTCGGTGGTCTTCCACAGCCCCTTCTCGGTGACCATCCAGCCCAGGCTGTCATTCAGGAAGAACAGCGAGACGGGAATTTCCTCGAGCTTGACGACGCTCCAGTGCGCTCCGCCGTCCGAGGTCACCACCGCTACGCCCTTGCGGCTGCGTCCATCGACAATCTCCCCGATCGCGATACCGCGGGTCGCGGAAGGGAACTGCAGATCCTGCAGCACCATCTCGCTCTTGAAGTTCTCGTAGAGGTATTGGACCTTCCAGCGCTCGGCATGGAGCTGTGGCAGCACCGCAGCCAGCAAACCGAACGCGCAAAATCGCCGGGAGAAAGAGTGGCTCACATCAGACCTATTGTTTCATCGCGACCGGGCCGGAAGAAAGCACCAGTTCCACATGATTCACCGATTCCAGCGCCTGCGGCGACATGCGCGCGAGCAGCAGCACGCAGCCCACCTGTTCCCCCACAGTGGTCAGCACTTCCATTTCACTTCCGGTGTGCTGATGCGGCAGGCGGTGCTGCACGTTGATAACGCCGACTACGCGATTGCGGGCGATCACCGGGGCGGAGAGAAACGCCTCGTAGGAATCTTCGGGAAGCTCGCTGCCGAAATTCTTGAACCTGACGTCTTTATACGCTTCGCGCGAGATGGCGAGCAGGCGACGCTCCCGCGCCACCCATCCGGTCAAACCCTCATTCGATTTCATACGCAGCTTGCCGATGGTGGAAGGGTGGGGCGTGTTCGATGCGCACAGCACCAGGTCTTCGCCATCGTGAAGATAAACCAGGCAGGAATCGCATTGGGTGAACTCAACCACCAGGGATACGATGCCCTGCAAAACCTCGGATAAGCTGAGGTCCCGAACCATGAACCGGCTGATTTTCTGGAATAGACCCAGTTGCTGCTCAGTCCTCTGCAGGCGCAATTCGAGCTCTTTACCCTTCGCCATTATTAACCTATTATAGCGGCCGTGTTAGCCCCAGTTGATCCTCGCGTGCCGCGATTCATCGCCTACAATTATATGAGCGGATACGAACCATGACGGAGAGCGGCACCGACGGCGCAGCAAATCTTTGGAGCGTGCCGGAGTGCCCCTTCCAAATCGAGACCTCGCCGCGGGTGCTCGACGACATACGGCTGACTGTGGTGGACGCGTTCTTCTCGCTTCCGCGCGGCGGCGCGGAGATCGGCGGCATCCTGCTGGGTAGCTATAAGTCCGGCAAACTCTCCATCACGGGCTATGCGGCGCTCAATTGCGAACACGCCTACGGCCCTTCCTTCACGCTCTCGCCTCCCGACGAAGCGCGGCTGAAAACCCTGCTCGCGGCACATGCCGGCGTTGAAGCGCCGGCGCGTCCCGTTGGCTGGTATCACTCGCACACGCGCAGCGAGATTTTTCTCTCCGACGCCGACCTCCAGCTTCATCAGCGCTACTTTCCGGAAGCGTGGCAAGTCGCCCTGGTGATCAAGCCGCATACCTTCCAGCCCGCGCGAATCGGATTTTTCTTCCGCGAGGCCGATGCCAGCATACGGACCAAGGAATCCTACCGCGAGATTACACTGGAAGCGCTTCCGCTGCGCCAGGTACCCAACGGAAAACCCTCGGTTGCGCCTGCGGACCAGCCGCCGCTGCGGCGCTGGCGTCCCGATCCTGAGCCGGAACCGGCCGATCGCGGTCGAGTGATCACTTCCGCGCCGGCACCTGCCGCGATCGTGACCAACACGGCCGCCGCCGCGCCCCAGCCGGCTCCCGACCCGAATCCGGAACCTGATCCCGAGCCTCCCGCCGAACCGGCGATCACATTCCCGGTTCCGCAGTTCCTGCCACCGGCGTCCGCCCCCTCCCACCGCTGGATTTGGGTTTTGGCGATCGGCATCGGCCTGGGTGTCGGAGCCGCCGGTTTCCAGACCCGTCAGGCCTGGCTGCCCAAGGTTGTGGCGGCCGTCAACCCGGCCCCTCCCGCACCCCTGCCGCCGCCTACACTCGGGCTCAACGCCACTGACCACGAGGGCCAGCTCCAGATCAATTGGGATCGCAATTCCCGCGCGTTGCTTGAGGCGCGGGATGCCATGCTCGAAATTACCGAGGGAGACTCGGCGCAGGCAATCCAGTTGGATAGCTCCCACTTGCGAGCCGGCTCCTTCACCTATGCGCGCCAGGCGGAGAAAGTGGACGTCAAGCTCATCGTGCATCAGGCCAATGCGCCGGACGTCCGCGAAGTCACCAGCTTTTTGGGCAAGCTGCCGGAGAGCAAGCCGGTAGTGGAAGACCCCGAGATTCAAAAGCAGCGCGATGAACTTGCCAAGCAGGCGGCCAAGCTCAAGCTCGATTTGAACTGGCAGGCGATGAAGACGAAGAAGCTGGAGAAAGACCTCCAATCCATGCGCGAAGAGATGAGGCAGCAGCAATTAAAGCGGCTGACCAATCAACTGCCAGATAAGTAGGCATGCTCCAACGAGCCGCGACCGTCAGAAGGCGTGAAGAAATCGAAATTTCCTGGCGCTGGCAATTGAAAACTGGACAGCAGGGACATGCCGCAGATGTTGAGTTACGGATCGTACAGCCTTTTCATTAGCAAGTACTTTCCATTATAGAGATGGCGGATTCAATCCTGCCCGTGCAATCTCATTGAAATCAAGCCGCTTATTCTCCCCTTGCTGCTGCTCCCCCGCTTTGCCTTCGCCGCGCCGCGGGTTCCGCGCGCCTACGCTAACTGCGTAGCCCCGTTCCCCACTACCGCGGCCATCAGCTTCGGACGCCAACTCAGGCGGATCCATTGCTGCACGTCGTAGGTGAGCACTCCCCACAAGGCTTCGGTTGTCGCTTTGGCCATCCCTCGCAGCCGGAATTTCCGGATCCCCAACTTCTCCTTGATCCAGGCATTCGGGAATTCCGCTACTGGCCCTCGCTTCTTATATATCTGCTGCGCCGCTTCCGTCTTCATCTTTTCTCGGAACGCTGCTACTTCCTCGTTCTCTCCCATCCGGATCGACACCAGTCGCCCCTGTTCCGGGCGAGGGCAACACTGCTTTTGATACTCACAACCGCCGCAATCCTTGCTCTCCGCCTGATATTGCCAGTACGTCGTGTCCCCCTTCCTGGACTGCCTCACGTACTCCAATATCCTGCCCGCCGGACACTGCAAGCTCTTGCTCTCTGGCAGGACCTGAAACGCCGATGGCCCAAATGCCGGGTCGATTCCCGCCGCCTTCATCGATGCCGCCTGCCTCACTTCCGGTTCCGCCAGCGATCCATAGAAATCTATCCCGCTCTGGTTCATCTCGTGGATCGAAGCTTGATTGGTGAAGCCTCCATCGGCCACCAACCGCTCCGGGTATCGTCCGGCCGTTTCCTTCACCTGCTCCATCGCCTCCGGCAAGCATCCGCTATCGCTGCTGGACTGCGTCACGCAGAACCCCACGATAATCTTTTGCTCGGTATCCACGCTGATCTGTACGTTGTAACTCGGTTCGATCGCGTTGTTGCCGTGCTTCATCTTCCGCGATTCCGGTTCCGTCAGGCTCACCCGCGCGTCCGCCTGCTCCTGCTCGCTTTTCTTAGCCGCGCGCACCTTCTCTAACTGCTCCGCCGCCAACTTCATCCGCTCGTTTCGCTCACGTGCCGCACGTCGTCGCGCCGCATCGCGCCGCGCATTTCCACTTTCTCCGCCGGCCTCTTGCCGCTCCAACTCCGCGACTACTTCCTGCGCCTTGAGGATCTCTTTCTCTAACGTCTTCCCGCGCCGAAACGTGTCGCTCCCCGCCTGGGCTTGAATCTTGGTGCCATCGTGCGCCACACACTCCAGCGTTATCAAACCCTCCTGCGACAAAACCCCCAACAACTCGGCCAGCAACTTCTTCAATTCTTCCTGGTGCGAACTTCGAAACGCATTCAGCGTCCAATAGTTCACTACGCCTAAGCCCGCCAACCACATCAGCCCCGGTTCGTATTCCATTAGGGTGGCAAGGTATCGTGCCGACGTAACCTGTTCGCTGTATGCATACAGCCACACGCTCAACAACAACTGCGGGTCCCACGCCGAACTTCCCGCTCCCCCTTCCTGGCTTTGGATCTTGCCGTAATAGCCACTCAGGTCCAATTGCCCCGTCAGCTCCCAGATCGCTCTCGCCTTGTGATCCGGCCCTACCAATTCCTCCACAATTACCGGGCGCAAAAGGCCTTGGCTGCGGTCGATTGGCTTCACCTTCGCTTTCGGCTTCCCCTGCTCGACGACTCCCGCCGCCACGGGTAGCGCTGCCGGCTGCTCCGGAATCTCTAGCAGAATTCCTTGCCCTTCGGAGTTCATGCTTAAATTATCAGCCAAAACATTTCATGCCTCAAATGTTTTAGGCCGGCGATGGAGATTTTTTCACACCTTCTGAGGGAGCGGTCGCTAATTAATCTAACAAAGGGCAAAACATTACACGCAAAAATGCAAAACGGGCGCCGGCGACATGATCGCCGGCGCCCGTTCTATTTGCTTGCGGGGGAACTTTACTCTTTGCCTTGCTTCATCTTCTCGCGCTGCTCTTTGAGCACCGCTTTGCGGCTCAGTTTGATCTTGTTGCCTTCCAATGCCAGGCACTTGACCAGAATCTGATCGCCTTCCTTCAGCTCGTCGCGGACATCCTTGATCCGGTTCTCGGCGATCTCGCTGATGTGCAGCAGACCGTCGGTCCCCGGGAAAATCTCCACGAACGCGCCGAAATCGACGAGCCGGACCACTTTGCCGAGATAGGTCTTGCCGATCTCCGCCGTGGCGGTCAGATCGCTGATGATCTGGATCGCCTTGTTCGCGCTGGCTTCATCGGCGCTGGCCACATGAATCGTGCCATCGTCCTCGACGTCGATTTTCACGCCCGTCTGTTCGATGATGCCGCGGATCACCTTACCGCCTGGTCCAATCACGTCGCGAATCTTATCGGTCGGAATGTGCAGGGTGTAAATTCGAGGCGCGTACTGGCTGATCGCGGTATTGGCTTGCGGCATCGCCTCGTACATCTTGTCGAGGATGAAGAGCCGCCCGCGCCGCGCCTGTTCCAGCGCTTCCTTCATGATGGCCGTCGTGATGTTCGGGACTTTGATGTCCATCTGCATCCCGGTGATGCCATCGCGCGTGCCGGCAACCTTGAAATCCATATCGCCGTAGTGGTCTTCCGCGCCCGCGATATCGGTCAGGATGGCGTAATCTTTGCCTTCCATCACCAGGCCCATCGCCACGCCGCCTACGTGCGCCGTCATCGGAACGCCCGCCTGCATCAGCGCCAGCGAACCGCCGCAGATCGCAGCCATCGAGCTGGAGCCATTGCTTTCCAGCGTGTCGCTGACCACGCGCATCGTGTAGGGGAACTTGTCTTCGCCAGGGATCAGCGCCGTCAGGGCGCGCTCCGCCAAGGCTCCGTGGCCGATTTCCCGGCGGCCTGCGCCGCGCATGAAACCGACTTCACCCACGCTGAACGGCGGGAAGTTGTAGTGCAGCATGAAGCGCTTGCTGGCCTCACCCGGCTCCAACAACTCGATGCGCTGTTCATCGTCCTTCGTGCCCAGCGTCACCGTCACCAGCGCCTGCGTCTCACCGCGCGTGAACAGTGTCGAGCCGTGAACGCGCGGCAGGACTCCGGTCTCGATCGTGATCTGGCGAATCTGGTCGAACTCGCGGCCGTCCGGACGGCGATGCTTCTTCAGCATATCGTCGCGGAAAATGCGCTCTTTCAGCGCATCGAAACACTTGGCGCCCTGCTCCTTCTGCTCGTCGGGCAGCGCCTCGATAGTCCGCTTCTTCACCGACGCCACCAGCGCATAGCTGGCCAGCTTTTCGTGCTTCTCGGTGTTCAGCGCATCGGTCAGATCGACTCGCGCCTGCTTCTCCACCTCGCCGTAGATAGCTTCATCCAGCGCCGGGGAAACGAATTCGCGCTTGGTCTTGCCGCACAGTTTCATCAACTGGCGGATACCTGCGGCGATCTTCTTGCAGCATTCGTGGCCGAACTCGATCGCGCCCAGAACCTCCGCCTCGGAGACCTCCTGCGCGCCCGCTTCCACCATCACAATGCCTTCTTCGGTGCCCGCGACCACGATGTTCAGCTTGGAAGCGCGCCCCTCGGTGTACGTGGGGTTCGCCGTGTACTGCCCGTCCTTCATGCCGACGCGCACGCCGGCCATCACGTATTGAAACGGGATATCGGAAATTGCCAGCGCCGCTGCCGTACCCACAATCGCGAGCGAATTGGGATCCTGCTCGGGGTCGGCCGAAAGCACCATGGCGATGATCTGGGTTTCATTCATGAAACCCTCGGGGAACAGGGGGCGGATCGGACGATCGATCAACCGGCAGGTGAGGACCTCTTTTTCGGAGAGGCGGCCCTCGCGTTTGATAAAGCCACCGGGGATCTTACCGGCGGCGTAAGTGTACTCTCTGTAATCGACGGTGAGCGGGAAAAACCCGGCCGACGGCTTAGGCTGGTCTGCCATGCAAGCGGTGACGAGAACTACCGCGTCACCCGAACGAACGACAACGGCGCCGTTCGCCTGCTTGGCCATCTTGCCCGTCTCAAGGGTAATCTTACGATCGCCCAAATCTACTTCAACTATGTGATGCATTTCTTTCTTAAACCTCCAACACTCCCCGGAAACCAGTTCCGGGAGTTCCAAAGTCGGTGTTCCTCAAGGAAAACCGTTTGAGAGTGGAGTTGACAGGATGGTAGCCCGGAACTCTCACGCAGCCACGCGCCGCGTGAGGGTCCAAGCCAAATAGGAATGGAATCGGAAGTCCCGCCATACGTCTGGAACGGGTCTGTTCCGAGAATGGCCTTAGCGGCGGATGCCCAGCTTGAGCAGTACCGCTTTATAGCGCTCTGGGTCCGTATCGCGCAGGTAAGTCAGAAGCCGGCGACGCTTGGCAACCAGGGTCAACAGGCCCTTGCGGGAACCATGATCCTTTTTGTGCGTCTTGAAATGCTCCGTAAGCATCGTGATGCGGGTGCTCAACAGGGCAATCTGTACTTCTGGCGACCCGGTGTCGGTTTTGTGGCGCTGATTCCCGGTAAGAATCTGCCGCTTTGCTTCAATCGCCAGTGCCATTCTAGAGGTGATGCTCCTTGTCTTCTCTTAATCTCGTTTTGTTACGTCATTTAGGATACCACAGGCGAGAAAACCCGTGGGAAGGCGCAACCCGAGTTAAATCACAGTATACCGAAAAGGGCGTCAGACCTCAATACACCTGGAAGCAAAACACCTGGTTCGACCCTTCCGGGGTGATCGAGTATTCCCCTGGCTCCAGGCTCTCTTCCACCTCCAGCCGGAACAGCTTGTCGCTGATCCTGGTGGCCTCCATGCGGATCGCCTTGGGCTGTTTCTTCGGCGCGAACATGATCTCGCGATGCCCGTTTTTCGATTCCAGCTTGTAAAGCGCCAGGCTCGCCGCCGTCAGCTTCTCCGTTTGCAGCAGAAAGATCGGCGAGGCCAGTGGAGTCCTCGCGCTCGACGCCGCGCCCGCCACCACGTAAGTGATGTCTTCCTTCTTGCCCTTCTCTTCCTTGGCCACCGTGGCTTCGGTAGCCACCAGGCTGTCGGCATGTTTCAGGTAAGGCAAGTCGGGCTTCGGCGGAAACGGCCCCGCATACTTCTGCGCCGCCGCGGCAATCGCCATCGCGAAAAGAAGAACCACACAACGGATTCGCATTTGGGTTTATCTTACCTCCGGCAAGCCCCAGGTAAAAGGCGTTTCTCGCAAAGCCGCTAAGCCGCAAAGTAACGCCAAGAAGAAAAAAACTGCTTTCAGTTTCCTTTGCGGTTCTTTGCGTCTTTGCGGCTCTCCGGGAAGTCGATTGACCGGACTTCGCGGTTGATTCGGGCAGGCCGCTGCGCCGGCGGCGCAATGCCGCCCTGCCAAGGGCTTTGCGAGAACGGTTTTCCTACCCTGGAGCATAAAAGCTCAGCGCGTTATCGCCCTGCTTCAACAGCCTGGTCCTCTCGAGCCCCCCGTATGCATCCGCAAGCTTGAACCGGAATGTGTGCTGCGCGATCACCAGCGCCGGCGGATCGGCTCCCAGGAGTTCGAGCGCCGCCGCGTACTCCCGCTCCTGATCGTACGGCGGATCCAGAAACACGATGTCCGCCGTCCGGCATCGCTCCAGCGTCAGGAGCGCCGCCCCGGCATATACCGTCGCCCGCCGCTCTGCATTCAGGCTCGCCAGGTTCTCCCGGATCGCAGCCAGGGCGGCGCGATTCTTCTCCAGGAAGAACACGTGCCGCGCGCCGCGGCTCAACGCCTCAATCCCGACCGCACCCGTGCCCGCGTACGCATCCGCGAACACGGCGCCTTCAATCCGCGTCTGCAAAATATCGAAAATCGTCTCGCGCAGCCGGTCCGACGTCGGCCGCGTCGCATCCCCCGGCAAACTCTTCAGCTTTCGCGATCGAAACTCTCCCGCGATGATCCGCATCAGCCCACCGTCACCAGTCCGTAGCGCCGCTGCCAGTGATCGCGAATGTACGCCACCGCGCGCCGCAGATCCTCTTCCGAGGGCGGACGGGCAATGAAATCGATCGCTTCCCGCCGCGCGATTTCCAGGATTTCGGTGTCGCGCAGAATGTTCGCCACCCGCAGGCTCGGCAGGCCCGATTGCTTCGTCCCAAAGAACTCGCCGGGCCCCCGCAGCTTCAAATCCATCTCCGAAATGTAGAACCCGTCGGTGGATTCCACCAGCGTCCGTATGCGTTCGCGCGCCGTATCGTTCATTTTTTCCGTCACCAGAATGCAGTAGCTCTGCTCCGCCCCGCGGCCCACGCGCCCGCGCAACTGATGCAACTGCGAGAGGCCGAACCGCTCCGCCTGCTCCACCACCATCACGGTCGCGTTCGGCACGTCCACGCCCACTTCGATCACCGTGGTCGAGACCAGAATCTTGATCTCGCCCGTCCTTGAAGCGCTCCATCACGGCTTCTTTTTCGTCCGCGCCCAGCCGCCCGTGCATCAGCCCCACCGCGATATCCGGGAAGACCTCCTTCGAGAGGTGCTCGTACTCTTCTGCGCGGCCTTCATCGCCTGCGTCTCGCTCTCTTCGATCACCGGGTACACCACGTACGCCTGCCGCCCCTCGTCGATCTGCTTCTTCACGAAACTCAGCACCTGCTCGATGCGGTCGCTCGTCGAATGCTTGGTCACGATCGGCTTGCGCCCCGGCGGCATCTCGTCGATGATGCTGACGTCCAGGTCGCCGTACAACGTCATCGCCAGCGTCCGTGGAATCGGCGTCGCCGTCATCACCAGGATGTCCGGCGTCGCCCCCTTCTTCGCCAGCCCCAGCCTCTGCAGCACGCCGAAACGATGCTGTTCGTCGATGATCGCCAGGCCCAGCTTCTTGAACTCCACGTCCTCCTGAATCAGCGCATGCGTGCCGATCGCCACTTTCACCAGCCCCTCGGCCAGCAGCTTCTTCAACTGCGACTTCTCGCGCGCCGTGAAGCTGCCCGTCAGCAGCATCGTGGGGTATCCCAGCTTTTCGAAAATCCGCTTGAATGTGAAGCTATGCTGCGCCGCCAGGATCTCGGTCGGCGCCAGCACCGCCACCTGGTAGCCGTTTTCGATCGCGATCACCGCAGCCTCCGCCGCCACAATCGTCTTCCCGCTGCCCACATCGCCCTGCAGCAGCCGGTTCATCGGATGCGCCGCCGCCATGTCTTCGGCGATCTCTTTCAGCACCCGCTTCTGCGCCCCGGTCGGCTTGAACGGCAGCATCGCCTTGATCTGCTCCCGCACGCGGTCGTTCAGTTCGAACGCGATCCCCGGCATCATGCGCGCTTTGCTGCGCTTCAGCGCGACCCCGCACTCCAGCCAGAAAAATTCCTCGAAAATCAGCCGGAACTGCGCCGGCGACCGGAACGCGTTGAGCAGCCGCAGGTCGCTTTCCGGCGGCGGAAAATGGATATCCTGCACCGCCCGCCACCGGTCCGGCATCTTCAGCCGGTCCTTCAAAAACTGCGGCAGAGCATCATCAAGCGGCTCGATCGTCCCCAGAATCCGGTGAATCAGCGTCCGAAAAATCTTGGTGGTGAGCTTGCCCGCGCCTTCGTAGATCGGCACCACGCGCCCCACGTGCAGCGCCGCCTCGCCCTCGTCATCATCGCCCGAAAGAATCTCGAACTCCGGATGCAGCATGGTGAGCTCGCCCGCGTAGCTATCGAACTCTACCTTGCCGAAAAGCGCGACCTTCATGCCCTCCGCGAACACGTTGGCCAGGTATCCGCCGTGAAACCACTTGCCCACCAGGATGGCGCGCGACGCGTCCGTAAACCGCGCCTCGAACATCCCCAGGCTGCGCCGCTTGAAACCGCTCATCTTGACCGATCGCACCTCCGCGATCACGGTCGCCATCTCGCCCGGCGCCAGTTGCGCCACCGGCTTCATGTTGCTGCGGTCTTCGTAGCGAAACGGCACGTATCCCAGCAGGTCTTCGACCGTGGTCAGGCCCTTGGCTTCGAGCATCGCGGCGCGCGCCGGTCCGATTCCTTTGACGTAAGTGAGGGAGGTGGTGAGATCCATGCGGTCTCGCTCCTCAGTGTACAATGCCAGCGTGAAAGCATCTCTCGCGCTCTTCGCATTCGCACTGTGCTTGCCGGCCGCGGACATCCGGGTTGGCATCATCGGCACCGACACTTCCCACGTGCCCGCCTTCACCAAACTCCTGAATGGCGACCCCACGGCAACCGACCACATCGCCGGCGCGCGCGTTGTCGCCGCCTACAAGGGCGGCAGCAAGGATATCCCGGAGAGCTTCAACCGCATCGACCAGTACGCCGACGAAATCCATACCAAGTACGGCGTCGAAATCGTCCCCGACATAGCCACCCTTCTCACCAAGGTCGACGCCGTCCTGCTGACCTCCATCGATGGCCGCGTCCATCTGGAACAGGCGCGGCCCGTGATCGCCGCCCGCAAGCCGCTCTTCATCGATAAGCCCCTGGCCGCGACCCTGGAAGACGCCCGCGAAATCGCGCGCCTCGCCAAGGCCGCCGGAACTCCCTGGTTCAGCTCCTCCAGTCTCCGCTTCGGCGCCATCGGCGCGGCGATGAAGCTCCCCACCCTCACCGGCGCCGTCACCTGGGGCCCCGGCCCCTTCGAGCCGCACCACACCATGGAACTCTCCTGGTACGCCATCCACCCCGTCGAGCTGTTGTACACCATCATGGGCCCAGGCTGCGAGAGCGTCACCCGCATCGCCGGCGCCGATGCCGACGTCATCGTCGGCCGCTGGAAGGACGGCCGCATCGGCACCGTCAACGCCGTCCGCCCCTACAGCGATTACGGCGCCATCGCCTTCCGCGGCCGCGAGTCCGTCGAGAGCCATCCCAAGCCCGCACAGGCCACCGACTACCGCCCGCTGGTTGTGGAAATCGTCAAATTCTTCGAGACCGGCAAGTCGCCCGTCCCCAACGAGGAGACCCTCGAAATCTTCGCCTTCATGGACGCCGCCCAACGTAGCAAAGCCCAGTCCGGCGCCTCCGTCCCCCTTCGCTAAATCGACGAGCCGCGACCGTCAGGGAGCGCAACGAACTCTCGCCCTCGCCCCCGCTATTCCCCCCGCAGCATCGCCTGAAGCTCGCCTTCCGTGATCACCCGGACGTTGAGCTGCCGCGCCTTATCGAGCTTGGATCCGGCATCCTCGCCGGCCACCACGTAGCTCGTCTTCTTACTCACCGCGCTGGCGACTTTCCCTCCGGCCTGTTCGATCAATTGCTTGGCCTCTTCGCGGCTCAAATTCGGTAGCGTGCCCGTCAGCACGAAGGTCGACCCGCTGAGCGGCCCGCCCTTGGGACGGTTGTACGCATACGTGAACTGCAGGTCGGCCTTGCGCAGGCGATCCACCAGTTCGCGATTGTCGGGGACGCTGAAGAACTGGACGACCGCCTCGGCTACCTTGGGCCCGACCTCCTCGGCCTGCTGCAATTCATCGACCGTGGCCCGCTCGATCGCATCCATGCTGCCGAAAGCCTGCGCCAGGAAGACGGCGGTGCGCTCGCCCACGAAGCGGATGCCGAGCGCCGTAAGCACGCGCGGCAGCGGATTCTTGCGCGACTTGTCGATATTGCGAATCACATTGCCGGCGCTCTTCACGCCCATCCGATCCAGATTCATCAGGTCTTCGATCTTCAGGTCGTAGATATCGGCGATGTTGTGCACAATTTCGCGATCCACCAGCTGATCCACCAGCGCATCGCCCATGCCGTCGATATTCATCACGCCGCGCGACGCAAAGTGCAGAATGGATTCCTTGAGCCGCGCCGGGCAGTTCGCATTGATGCAGCGGCTGGCGGCCTCGCCCTCTTCGCGAACGATCTTGCTGTCGCAGACCGGACAGCGCGACGGCATCTTAAAAGGTTTGCGATAGGAGCCCTGGGACGAGACGCGGACCACCTTCGGGATCACGTCGCCGGAGCGTTCCACCACTACCTCGTCGCCGATCTGCAGGCCGAGGCGTGCAATCTCATCCTCGTTGTGTAGCGTCGCGCGCGATACCGTGACCCCGCCGACCACCACTGGCTTGAGGTTGGCGACCGGCGTGAGCGCCCCCGTGCGGCCTACCTGAATGCCGATGCCCTCGATCGTAGTGGTGGCCTGGCGCGCGGGATACTTGTAGGCGATGGCCCAGCGCGGCGCCTTGGCGGTAAACCCGAGTCGACGCTGCTGCTCCACCGAATCCACCTTGACCACCACGCCATCGATTTCGTACGGCAGGTTCTCGCGCTCGGCTTCCCAGTAGGCGCAGAAGGTCAGCACCTCGTCAATGTTGTCGCAGGGCCGCGATTTGTCGTTGACCTTGAAGCCCATCTCCTTCAAGGCCGTGAGCGATTCCCAGTGGCTGTCGTAGGCCGGGCGGCCATCGGTAAGCAGGAAATAGGTGTAATATTCGAGCCTGCGCGAGGCGGTGACCTGCGGCTCCAGCTGCCGCAGCGATCCGGCGGCGGCATTGCGCGGGTTGGCGAAGCGCGAAAGGCCCTTCTCGTCGCGATCGGTGTTCAGCCGTTCAAAGGCGCGGCGGCTCATCACGGTTTCGCCGCGGACCTCGAAGTCTGGCAGTTTGGTTTTGACCCGTAGTGGCAGGGAGCGGATGGTGCGGGCGTTTTCGGTGACGTCTTCGCCGGTG
Organism: uncultured Solibacteraceae bacterium; assembly: GCA_963791985.1. Lineage (GTDB taxonomy): Bacteria > Acidobacteriota > Terriglobia > Bryobacterales > Bryobacteraceae > Solibacter. Next base: position 392,329 of record CAWBUN010000002.1, read on the forward strand.
GTTCCATCGCCGCGAGTTACGGCCTCGGTGAATTTGCCGCCCTTGTAGTGGGCGGCCATCGAGAGGCCGTCCATCTTCAGTTCGGTCACGTACCGAAAGGGCGCGCCGCCCAGCAGGTCGCGGACGCGGCGATCGAAATCGCGCAGCTCGCCTTCGTTGAGCGCGTTATCCAGGCTGAGCATCGGCGAGCTGTGCCGCACCTTGATAAAGCCTTCGCGAGGTTTGCCGCCCACACGCTGCGTCGGGGAGTCGGGCGTGAGCAGGTCGGGGTGCTTGGTTTCGAGCTCCTGAAGCCGGTGCATCAGGGCGTCGTACTCCGCGTCGGTGATCTCGGGCTGGTCGAGGACGTAATACAGATGCTCGTGGTGGTGAAGCTGGTCACGGAGCTTCTCGATTTCAACGGCGGGATCTTTCATTAGCCTCTCATCTATAATCTAACGAGGACCGGGAGTAAACACCATCACCAGCTACAGGAAGACCGTACTGATCTTCAATCCCCGTGCGGGAAAGGTCATACGGACCGGGGGCGCATTGATCGAGCGCGCCGGGCGCATCCTAACTCAACAAGGTCATCATTTGACAGTGGCGCCGACCACGGGGCCGCGGGTCGCCGGCGAAATCGCGCGCGAACACATCCAGCAGGGCGCGGACCTGATCGTGGTCGCGGGCGGCGACGGCACCATCAACGAAGCCGCGGAAGGGATGCTCGGGACCGACGTACCCCTGGCAATTTTGCCGGCCGGCACCGCCAATGTGCTCGCCATGGAAACTAAGCTGGGCGGCAATCTGGAGCGCGTGGCCGGCCGCCTCGACGATCTGTGTCCGCGACGGATTTCCGTGGGCCACGTGACCTGCGATGGCGGCAAAGTGTCGCGGCACTTCCTGCTGATGGCGGGCATCGGGCTGGACGCGCATGTGGTCTACAACATCAATGCCGGGTTGAAAGCGAAAACCGGCAAGTTCGCCTACTGGGTGGCCGGCTGGAGCCTGTTGGGCAAGCGGCTGGCCGAGTTCGATGTAGATCTCGCCGGCCAGCGCAGGCGCTGCTCGTTCGCTCTCTTGAGCAAGGTGCGGAACTACGGCGGCGATTTCGAGATCGCACGCAGCGTCACACTGCTGGACGACGAATTTGAGGTGGTGCTCTTCGAAGGTCCCAGCTCGACGGGCTACGTGAAATACTTCGCCGGCATGGCGCTCAACAAGCTGGCGGGGATGAACGGCGTGACGGTCCTGCGCGCCGACGAGATTCGCGTCTCGAAACCGGCCGACCGCGGTGCCTATATCCAGATCGATGGCGAGTTCGTAGGCCACCTGCCCGCGGAATTGAAGATCGTGCGCAATGCCCTGACCGTCCTGGTGCCGCCGGAATACGGCTCCGTCAAAAAGTCCTGAGGAACTGGCGGTACGCGCCGCTCTGAAACGTGGTCCACGGCTGGAAGCCGCGCTCCGTGTAAAGCTGGTACGCGAAATCGATATTGGCCTTGCAATCCAGCAGGTCGCGCAGGTTGACGCCGGCGCGCTTCAGGTGGACTGTATTGATCTGAAAGTAGCCCCAATCCAGCGTGCCGTCGGAATTATAGTGATAAATCTCGCACGCGCCGCGCGGATTTTCGGCGCGTTGCACGGCAAGCGCGATGCGGCAGTCCGCTCCGAATTTGTTACATGCGTACTGCTGGTAGGCCGTCAACCGGCGCCCGAATTGATCCACCTGCGCGGCGCCCGATTCCGCCGCGGAAGCTCTTGGGGCAATCACCAGCGGCCATTCGAAGCGTAGCCGCACCGGCGATTGCAGCGTGAACGTGTAGCGCGCCTGCAGGAAGGCCGCACTCAGTCCGAGTCCCGCCGCGGCCAGAACCAAAAAGCCGAACAATCTGGCGCCGCCCGGCCGTGATTTGCTCTTTCTCGCGCGCGCCCGCTTCGGACTCATCTTCGCTCAGATTACTATAGCGGCTTGCGCGTGTCCTGGACGCACGGGCGAGCGGCTATACGCGCCGGGTCCGCAGCTTAAGCACAACTGCGAGCATCACTCCGAGCAGTGTCAGGAACACAGAGCCCGGTTCCGGAGTAGCGGTGGCCACGAAGCCGATCGTGTTGTCGTTCCCGTCCACATAGAATCCGACTAACTGGCCTTTGTCGTTGATCCCGTTGACCGTCGTGGTGCCGACCCCATTGGGATCGTCGACCGTCTGATAAGTTCCGCCCGCTACGGTGTATACGAAGCCGTGCATGCCGCCGGCAGCATCGATGTAAGTGCCGACCACCTGCCCCAGGTTGTTCACGCCCAGCGCCTGCGTGAAGACGGACCCGGGGACGTCAAGCTTGGTAAAGGTCCCGCCGATATCCAGGAAGCCGTCTGAGGTGGTTCCAGTAGGCATGTTGAAACCGACAACATTGCCCGCGTTATTCACGCCCGCGGCCTGGGAACTCACTAATCCCGAGAAGGAGATCGGTGTGAACGTACCGCCCAGCCAGGTGAAGGGATGAAAATTCCCCGCGGCATCGGTCCAATAGCCAGCTGCCCGGCCGCTGTCGTTGACTCCCAGCAATTGCGTCACGGTGGTGGTTTGAGGGTTGTCGACGCTGGTAAACACCCCACCGACATCCGTAAAACCGTGGGTCACTCCCGCTCCATCAATCCAGAAGCCCACCGTTTCTCCGACATTATTGATGCCGACGACCTGGGTTTGCAGCGATCCTGGAAAATTCTCCGGTGTGAAGTGATTAGGTAAGACAAGGGTGAATCCGTTGTTCGGCACGATCGTACCGTCACCGAAATATCCCGCGATTGTGCTGGCATTGTTGATGCCGAGCAGTTGGGTGAATGCCGTATCCCCCGGGTTAATTACCGACTGGAACGAGTACGTCACTGGACTCGCCGAGACGGGCGTCCTGAGTGCAAGAACGGCACACACGCATAGAAGAGAGCTCTTCATTGATCGCCTCCAAGTTATTTGTGTAACTTGTGTAGTACCGGAATTATAGGGCTCGCGCACGCGTCCTGACTGCGAGATAGAACACGTTTCTCCAATAGGGCTAGTGAAGACGGTCAGTATCTTTACCAAACGCCGTCGGTTACTAACTTGTCATCCACTGGTAAGTATCGGGTATCAGGAAAACGCCTGCCATCCGAGCTCCCTTCCCAGCAATCTACAGGCTTAATATCTCCCGCAGCCGGGCTGATTGCCGGCGCGACATTTCGACAATCCGGCCGCCGCGCAGAGTTGCCTCCAGCCCGCCGCCGACCGTGATATCGACCTTCTCGATCGACTTCAGATTGATAATCTGCTTACGGCCCGCCCGAAAGAAAATGGCGGGGTCGAGTTGTTCCTCGAGTGCATTCAGGGAGCGGCGGATCAGCGGACGCTCAGCCGCGAAATAGAGCCGCGTATAATTCCCTTCGGATTCCAGCAGAAAGATGTCGGAGAGCCGGACGATCCAGCAGCGCTCGCCGTCGCGGACGAAGACCTGTTCGAGGCGTCCGCGTTCTGCGCTCGGCCGCACCCGCGCCAGTGCGGCGGCCAGCCGGGCTGGGATGATCGGCTTCAACAGATAGTCGATGGCGTTTACCTCGAAGGCCTTGATCGCGTACTCATCGTAAGCGGTGGTGAAAATGACTTGCGGTAGATCCTCGAGACGCTCCAGGAGTTCGAAGCCCGTCATGCCGGGCATCTGAATGTCGAGGAAGAGAAGGTCGGGCGCAAGTTGCGGGATCAACAAGAGAGCCTCTTCGGCGCCGCGGGCTTCGCCGGTGATCTCCACCTCGGGATGCGCTGCCAGCAGGCGGCGCAACTCCAGGCGGGCCAGGCGTTCGTCATCGATGATTAGGGCTTTCATGGATTCCGGGGAATCACTACAGTGGCAGTGACCCGGCCGTCCCCATTTCGCAGGTCGAGGCTGGCGCGGCCGCCGTAGAGAATTCGCAGCCGTTCCCGCGTATTGCGCAGGCCCACGCAGGTGGCGCCGGGCTTGGGTTCGGAGAGGTGGCCGGTATTCTCGATTTCGATGCGCAGTGAATCCTGGTCCAGGCCCGCGCGAACCAGCACGTCGCCCCCATTGGGCAGCGTAGCGATACCGTGCTTGACCGCGTTCTCTACCAGCGCCTGTAGCAGCATGGGAGGGATCGCGATCCGGCCGGCTTCTGGTGAAACCGCGAACTCGACGCGGAGGCGATCCTCCAGACGCACGCCTTCGATCGCCAGGTAGTCGGTCACAATCTCGACTTCGGTGGCGAGCGGCACGGTGTGGTTGAGATCGCGGCGCAGGTTATAGCGGAGCAGGTTCGCAAACCGCGTGATCATCTCCTGCGCGAGCGCTGGGTCTTCAACGACCAGGGCGCGGATGGAGTTGAGGCTATTGAAAAGGAAGTGTGGATTGATCTGGGCCTCGAGCGCTCGAAGCTCGGCTTCGCGCAGCGCAAGCTGCAGGCCGACCTCCTTCTCTCGAAAACGCCGGCGGTTGGTCAACGCGACGTAGAAAAGCAGCCACACACAATTGGCGCCGCCGACGCTTATCCAGGTCGCAATCACGTAGGAGGGTTGCCGGAAAACGGAGCTGGAGCCCTGTTGAAAGGCGAGGTCGATCGCGAAGACCAGGAAAGTCTGCACCGCGGCCACGGCGAGCGCGGACGCAAACAGGCGGGCAAAGCTGAGCAGGCCGAGATCGGCCAGCCAGTCGCGCCGCCGGATCTCGCGGCGCAACAGATCCGTGAGCGCAATGCTGTAAAGGAAGAAAAGAATGTAGCCGGCGATCATACTGGGCCGCCAGCCCACCTGCTGGGCGGTCATGGTAATTCCCATGACCGAGTAGAAGCCCCAGCCGGCCGCCTGACAGGCCCAGTATGCGATCTTCGTTTTCATCTGGCCGCAACCGTCTTGACGGGTGCAATAAAGCTGTCCATCTGTTCGAACATCCAGTTGGGATCATCCCACATGATGAAATGGCGCGCCGTATCGGTGACCGCGATGCGCACGCCGTCGAGCTTGGCGTACTGATCGCGCAGGCCGGCGGCGATGCCATCGTGCGTGGCGCCGTATTCCTTGTACCCGATCCACGACCCCATCACCAGCGCCGGACTCTTGATCCCCGATAGCTCGGCGCGCAAGTCGGCGCCGAACATTTCACTCATCGCGTCGCTGACCGCCGTGCGGTCGGATTTCAAACCCCAGCCGATGGTGCGCTCCAGGTCGGAATCGCTGGTGACCATGGCGCGCGTGTAGACCCCGGATTTGGTGACCCGCTCGTACATGTCCTGACTCTGCTGCGCCATTCCTTTGCGCATCTGCTCGGCGGCGGCCTTGGCCTTCTCCGCCGTCATGGAGGGGTCCATGATGCCTGCCATCATCGGGTAGGCATCCACGATCACCAGCTTGCCCGCAAGCTCGGGGTAGTGAACCGCGATATCGAGCGCCAGATAGCCGCCCAGGCTGTGTCCGACGATGATCGGACGCTCCAGTTGGTTCTTGCGAATGTAGGCGGCGATAGCGTCGCGCTCCGTATCCAGGAAAGGACCGGGAACGCGCGGCACTCCAGCGAACCCCGCCAGCGAGAGAACGTGCATCTCGTAGCGGTCCTTGTACCGTGCCACGGTACCGTCCCATACCTGACCCGGATAGGAAAGGCCGGGGATGAGAATCATGGGGCGCCCGTGGCCCGTGACCTGGACCTGGAAGGGCTGTTGGGCCGCGAGGCCCGTGGTCAACGCGAATGCGAGGATCAATGTCTTCATGACCCGAGTCTGCGCCAACCAGTCGCCAGGTAACCGAAGATTGTGATGAGCGGCGGAACCGCGGGACGAATGGCGCGGCCCGCCGCGAATCGTGGGGCAGCCAATCCTGGCTGCAGCCGCCTGTCAGGCGGCTTCTCCGTTCACGCATGGCACCCCCACCGGCCGCGCGCCCTTCAGCCCGCTGAAGGCCCTACCTGCTCGGAATCGGAACAAACTTCGCGCTGCATGCGAGCGGCCTGCCACCTGCCGTCGCCATTACCGTGACATCGTCCCCCCCGAATTTGAGACCGTCGGGTGGAGGCCCGAATTTCAGCTCGGCGTGCTCCGCCACTACTTTGATCTCCTTGGGCGAACCGAACTGGACATTGTCGAAGGTCATGCCGAGCCGGTGCTGCGGATCATAGCCCTGCAGTGTCAGCTTGCCGCCTCCTTCGACGCGCACGTCCTTGAGCACGATGCCGGTGAACCAGGGCAGCTTATCGCCGGTGCGCCCGAAGTGTGCGTAATCGGAATCCATGTAGATCGGATTCTTGGTGTCGCGAATGCATACGTCCTCGTACACCACGTCGGTGACTTTGCCGCCCTTGCCGGAGTTGGATTTGATGCGGATGCCGTTATCGGCCCCGTCGATCGAAAGGTCGGTCACCCGGATTGCATCGGCGCCCCCATTGGTTTCGCTGCCGATCGACATGCCGTGGCCGGTATAAAAATGATTGTGCGCGATCGTCATGTGCGAAACATGCCCGCCGGCTTTAATCGCCACGTTATCGTCGCCCGTCTTGATATAGCAGTGCGCGATCGTGATGTTAGTGGACGAGCCGGGGTCGATGCCATCCGTGTTGCGCGCGTTCTTCGGCGTGTCGATGATCACGCCCCACGCCGTGAAGCCGTTGCCGCCGCTGTACGCCACGTGGAAGTTCGCGGAGTTCTTGAGCGTGACGCGGTAAAGCGTGAAGTCGTCGCAGCGCGAGAGCACCAGTATGCGCGGGCAATTCTGGTTCCCGCCCTTGCGCGCTTCCTCGGCGATCTCCCACCATGAAACATTCTTGCCCATCATCTTGGCCCACCCGCGCCCATCGATCGTGCCATCGCCCATCACACCCGCACCCGCGACTCCGGCGCCATTGATCATCGCGCGGCAGCCGCGCCCCCCTGCATCGACGATGCCGCAACTGCCCGCGCGCACTTCGTAAACCTTGGGATCGCGCGAGCCGAACAGCGTCGTCTTCGCATCCACCACAAGCGTCACGCCGGCCTTGAGATCGAGCGGCCCCGTCAGGAACGCATTGCGCGCGCCCTCGGACCTCAGCACGACGGCCTGCCCGTTCGCGCAGCCGTCGAGCGCCTTCTGAATCCGCGCGGTGTCGAGTTTCGATTCGTCGGCCTCGGCGATGGTCTTGTTGCCGTCAACCGCGGTGAGCGCTGCCGTGAGCACGGCGCAGCTTTGCGGAATCACGGGCTCGGTCACGTTGCGGGCGTCCTGCGCGCGGGCGGCGAAGGCCAGCACGATGGCGGCGAAGATCAATGTACCTGCGTGGGATCCCAATGGTCGTCTCCTGCGAGGAAAGTCTTGAGGGCGAAGCCGCCGGCTTCGGCGGCGGTGAGTTGTTTGCGGCTGGCGGGGTGCGCGCCGGGACCCTGCGATCGGTACTCGGCGTAGAACGAGGTGGGGAGTGAGGGCTTTCCGTCGTGCTCCCACTCGCGCCAGCCTTCGGGGTCGATCTGGGCCGGCATCTCCGTATCCAGGAAGACTACCGTGGAGTACGCGCGCCACGGGCGCCCCAGGTAGACGCGGTCGGCGCCCTTTTCGGCGGTGATGCGGCAGTGATCGAAAACGTAGCCGCTCTTCTCTTCGGCGTAGTGCCGGCTCTGCGCCGTCAGCATGATCACGGAGTGCGACAGTGCATGAATCTCCGAGCGGTCGAAGAAAGCCAGAGCATCGCCGAAGATGAAATCGACGTTGCCTTCGATGTAGCACTCGGAAAAATACTGGCGCGCGGGCACGCACGGACCCTTATCGCTTTCACAGCTCCGGCTGTTGGCGTAGAGCGTGTCCTGGTAGCCGAGAAAACGCACCTTGCGAAACACCGCGCGGTCGCCGGTGATCTTGAGCGCGACCGCCTGCGAGCCCTCCTGCTTGAGCGGGTGCGTCCGCGAGAAGCTGTTTTCAATAGTCAGGTTCTCGGCGTAGAAATCGTCTCCCGAGACCGTGATGCTGGCCGATTTGGTGGTGCCCCCGGCGGTCCCGGCGCTGTTGTCGTACGTGAGAACTACATCCTCGGGACGCGCGCCGGCGCCGCGCAATTGAATCCCAGGTTGCGGGATGTTGAGCAGCTCGCGGTAGGTGCCGGGCTTGATGCGGACCACCTTGGCGCCGGATTCGATAGCGGCCGCCACCGTGGTGAAGTCGCCCGAAGCATCGGCCGCCACCGTTACGGCCTTCGGTTGCGCCAAGGCCGTGGCCGCGGCGAACAGTAGGATGCCGCGCATGTTAGTCCGCCAGGAAAAGGGGTTTGATGTGGCGTTCAAAAAGATTCTCGGTGACATTACGCGAGACATTGGCTTCGCAGGCTTCGAGCATCTTGAGATATTTATCGCCCATCTTCGCGGCAACCTTGAAGCCCACGTGGAGCAACTGACGCAGATCCTGGTTGAATCCCGGATTCTTCTGGTCGTGGCGCAGCGCGGAGGTGTACTGCTCGCTGGTCCAGCCGTTGACCACCGCGGGGTCGGGCAGCTTGGCGTAGTCGATATCGATCACGGTCGCGTAAGGCTGGCAGAGCGCGTCGCGGTCGGCGAACGCCTTACCGTAAATGTACTTCGCCATCTCGAGGCCTTCCCCGCCGGCTTCGGCGAGCCCGATCAATTCCTCGAGCCACGTGGTGCCTGCCGTCTTGACGTGCACACCGGCGCCGAACTTTTTCAGCGACCGGCGAATCGGCTCGTAAATGGAAAACTTATCGCTGCCCGAATGAACACTCAGCTTCAGGTTCGCGGGCAGGCCATACTGCTTGATGGCAAACGCAATCACGGCGAGATCCTCGCTAAATTCCTTCTCGAACTGCGCCACGTCGCCCACGTAATCCACGCCTTTGTTGAACCGGCCGGTGAATTTGGGCGCGATCGTCTGAATCGGAATCTTCTCGCCGGCGATGGCGGCCAGAATCACGAGCAGCTCCGGCGGAGTCTGCGGTGAATCCGTCTCGTCCATCGAGACCTCGGTGATGAAAGCGCGCGCGCCGCGTTCCGCGGCGATGTGCCGGTAGATCGCGCCGGCCTGCTGCACCGCGGCCAGATACTTCCCGGCAATGGCCGCGACCGCTTCGCGCGTGATTGTGAAAGGCTGGTCGATACCCGGGATGGTGACCGTGCCGGTGAGCTCCGGGTGAGCGGCGACGAAGGCTGCGAGATCCTCGGGCGATGCGGGCTGGCCGATCGCCGCGGCCACATCGAGCGTGTAGAAATCGCTGGCGTCGATGAAGCGATCGACGGTTCCGAGGTTGATGTGATCGGCATCCACGTGATACGGCTGCTTCCAGCCGAGTTGGCTGACCGCCTGGTCGGCGGCGGCGCGCACGCTCGGCGGTTCGGAGCCGACAATGCCGTGCTCGCGATTCGACTTATTCCATACGGGAATCACGGTGGCGCCGCGTTCGGCGGCCATGAGACAGGCCTGCAGTTGCGCCTTGGCCTGGTGGGCGAAGCGGTCGCCGACACCAAGAGAGAACTTTTCCAATGTAAGCATGAGGGAATCCACCCAAATTATAATTCACGGCAGAGTGAGATTCCGAAAACGCGGGATTTCATAGGAAGTACTAGTACCTGTAAATCAAATCACCCCTAGCGGATCTAATAAGTAATATAAGACACTCAATAACCGGGAAGATTTTCCGGGAGATATTCGGGGGATAAAGATTATGAAGGTTTGGTCTATGCTGGCGCTGTCGGTGGTGCTGCCTTTGACGGGTTCCAGCACGACGATCGCCGGTTTGTTTAACACCGGCGTTGACGGGACGGGGACACCACTCCCTGTGAACTCCGTGGACCCGCACTACCAGGACGCGAATTTGAGCAATACCATATTCGTAGTTCCGACGAACGGTTCCTGGGTCTCGGTGCCGGGCGCAGCTTATGTCGCGCCGGATACCAACCAGGGGGGAAGCTACCTCGGTGGCGTTTACAGCCTGGACTACTTGCTCACATTCGACCTGACTGGGTTCGATCCTGCGTCGGTGTTGATCGTTGGAGAGTGGTCCACCGACAATTTCGGGAGCGACATTCTTGTGAACGGCCATTCCACCGGGAACACGAATTCCGGTTTCGGCAGTCTCAAGACTTTTTCGCTGTCGGGCGGTTCCGGATTCTTCACGTCCGGCATCAACACGCTGGACTTCCAATGGGGCAACAGCGGCGGACCCGGGGGCGTGGCGATCATATTCGACAGGTCGTCGGCAGACCCGACCGGCGCTCCCGAACCCGGATCGATGATCCTGTTCGGCGCCGGCTTGGTAACCGTCGGATTGTTTGGCCGGCGCAAGCTGGCGAAGCAGCGGTAAGAACCGATATTCCGCTTGACCGGCGCGATGCCGGGACCTACCATCGGTTCTGATGTCAACCTTTTCTCGCCGCCATGCACTCGCCGCCATGACGGGAGCCGCGTTAGCCGGTTCCCGCGCATGGGCGGCGGAAGACCCCTGGACCACGGTTTACCCCCAGATCCTCAAACGAATCCAGCCCCCGAAGATCGCTCCCAAAGAATTCGAGATCACACGCTTCGGCGCCAAGGCAGACGGCAAGACCGATTGCACCGAAGCCTTCCGCAAGGCCATCGATGAGGCCAGCCGCGCGGGCGGCGGACGCGTGATGGTGCGGGAGGGCGCCTTCCTGACCGGCGCGATTCACCTTAAGAGCAACGTCAACCTGGTGGTGGAAAAGGGCGCGACCATTAAGTTCAGTCCCGACCCGAAGCTTTACCCCATCGTGCTCACGCGCTTCGAAGGCCTCGAGTGCATGAACTACTCCCCCTTCATCTACGCGTTCAACCAGCAGAACATCGCAATCACCGGCGGCGGCACGCTGGACGGGCAGGCGAGCGGCGAGCATTGGTGGCCGTGGGCCGGTAAGCGCGGCGCCAGGCCCGAAGATCCCAATCAACGTAAGGCGCGCGCGGCGCTGGTGGAGATGGCGGAGAAGGGCGTCCCCGTCGCGGAGCGCAAGTTCGGCGATGGCGCCTGGCTGCGCCCGATGTTCATTCAGCCCTACCGCTGCACCAACGTGCAGATGGAAGACATCACCATCACCAATTCGCCGATGTACGAGATGCATCCCGTACTCTGCAGGAACGTAATCGCCCGCAACGTCAAAGTATCGAGCCACGGCCCGAATAACGATGGCTGCGACCCCGAATCGAGCGTGGACGTTCTCATCGATGGCTGCACCTTCGATACCGGCGACGATTGCATCGCCATCAAGAGCGGCCGCAACGCCGATGGCCGGCGCCTGCATGCGCCTTCGGAAAACCTGATCGTGCAGAACTGCGTGATGAAAGACGGGCACGGTGGCGTGACCATGGGCAGCGAGTGCTCCGGCGGCATCCGCAACGTCTTCGCGCAGGATTGCCAGATGGACAGTCCGAATCTCAACGTGGCCCTGCGCTTTAAGAACAATGCCGTCCGCGGCGGCGTGATCGAGCACGTCTATATGCGCAACGTGAAGGCCGGCCAGGTGGCGCAGGCCGCCATCGACGTGGACTTCTATTACGAGGAAGGCGAAAAGGGGTCGTTCACACCGGTCGTCCGCGACGTCGAAGTCCTCAACCTGGACGTGAAGAAGTGCGCGAACCCTTGGTCCCTGCGCGGCTTCAAAAACGCGCCGATCCGCGATTTCCGGATCAAGAACTGCACCTTCGCCGGCGCGACCAGGCCCGCCGTCGCCGAGAACGTGGAAGGCCTGAAGCTCGACAACGTCATCGTGAACGGCAAACCCGTCACAGTAGGATAGGCCTCCTGGCCTGTCCACTTGCTGCCGTAACTCCAGCTTGCACGAACGGACGCTCTCCAGTTTGCCCTGTACTGAATTTGTGTGCTCGCAGGCCGCGAAGATTTTTCAAGCAGCGGCCTGCAGCCCTGCGGGGCAGCCAATCCTGGCTGTCGCGATGGCGCTGCGCGCCGTTCAAGGGGATGAAAACCGGCGCCCCCGCCTCCGGCTGCCTGTCCTATTTCTTACAGATGGCCGTCAGGAAGCGCGCGTCGGGGCTCGTGTACTCGGTCTCGATTTCGAGGCCGCCGTGCTCGTGCAGCAACCAGCGGAACGCCTCCGGCGTGTAGGTGTACTGGAAGTTCATCCCGATGCGCTCGCCGCGCGCGAGAGCGATTTCCTCGCCGCTGATCGTAGCCGAGATATCCCGGGCGGCCCGGAAATAGCGCGTGATCAGGAACAGTCCCTGGTGGCGCGAATCGGTCTTCTGGTCGAAACGGATTTCGCCGTCCTCCGGCGCAATGCCCACGCTGGCCAGCAGCGTGGCGAGGAACTTTCGAGTCGCGGGATTATCGCGGCGCGCCATGGTCTGCGCCGCGTCATGCAGTTCGCCATCGACAATCAGCCGGTCGTGGGGCTTCATGCACTGCGCGATGTAGCGGATCTCCGCCAGCGGATCGAAAGATCCCATCGTGTTGCCGGAAAATATGAAAAGCCGCGGCGGTTCGGCGGCATCCGCCGCGTAGATCAAATGCACCGGGCTCGAAATGTCGGCCTTGATGCCCACGGTCTCGATATCTTCGTCATCGGCGCCCGCGCAGGCCATCTCGAGCATGGTCTGGCTGGCATCCACGGGGAAGTAGAGGCACTCGCAGCCGGCGTCCTTCAGCGCGCCCATCAGCAGGCGGTCGCGCGCCCCATCGCCGGCGCCGAAACTGATCACCGGAACCCGTCCGCTGAAGTGGGCGGCCACCTTGGGCGCGGTCGCGGAAATCTGCTTCCACGTCTCCCACAGACCTCCGTAGAGTTCGACATGAACGCCGAGCTTGGCCCATTCCGCAGCCGAGCGGGTGAACCAGAAGAAAAACTTCTCCGGCAGGTCGCGAGCTTCGATGGCCTCGGCGAACTCCTGAGCGATGTCGGCTTCCGTGAGAACCACTTCGACTTTCATATGTGAGAGGTCCGAAACTCTATTATCGCGCCTAGAATCCCAAAACTTGCATGCCTGCGTCAACAAACAGGCAGTTTGCCGTCACGCCGCGCCCCAGGTCGCTGGCCAGGAACACTGCGGTATCGGCGACTTCCGAGGGGTCCGTATTGCGCTTCAACGGGGCGCGCGTCTGGATCGCTTCCAGAACGGTCGAAAAATCTTTCACGGCGCGCGCCGACACCGTCTTGATCGGTCCGGCCGAAATCGCATTCACGCGGATTCCCTTAGCGCCCATCTCGCTCGCCAGGTAACGCACCCCGGCTTCGAGCGAGGCCTTCGCCACGCCCATCACGTTGTAGTTCGTGATCACGCGCGTGGAACCCACATACGTCAGCGTACTGAGCGAACCGCCCTCCGTCATCACCGGCGCCACCGCGCGGGCCACCGCGACCAGTGAATAGGCGCTCACGTCCTGCGCCAGCAGAAAGCCGGACCGGCTGGTCTCCATAAAAGGACGGCTCAGGTCTTCCCGATTGGCGAATGCCAGGCTATGCACCACCGCGTGCAGCGGCCGCTTGAATCCCTGCAAGGATTCGGTCAGCGCCGCGAGGTCGTCGTCCTTGGTAACGTCGCACGGCAGAATCGCCGCCACGTTGAGATCTTTGGAAAGCTCCTCGATGGCGTCCTTCTGCTTCTCACCGAGATAGGTGAGAACCAGCGTGGCGCCTTCGCGCGAGAATGCCTGCGCGATCGCATAAGCCAGACTCCACTTATTGGCAATTCCCAGAATGAGGGCGAATTTGCCCTCTAGAAGTTTGGACATGAATGTCCCTATAGTGTAACCCGTCGGGCGAGGGTCCATTGGGCTATCATGAGCGTTTGTAGATATGAAGACCTGCGATGCACAGTCCGCCGCGCAGTGGCGAAAGTGGCTGTCCGGGCATCACGCCACCGAGTCTGAGGTCTGGCTGGTCTTCCACAAGCGCCACACCGCACAGCCCTCGCTTGCCTACGAAGACGCCGTCAACGAAGCCCTGTGCTTCGGCTGGGTGGATAGCCTGATCAAGCGCCTCGACGAAGACCGGTATGCCCGGAAGTTCACGCCGCGGACCTCGGATAGTAAATGGTCCACCGCCAACCGCCGGCGCTATGCCGCACTCCAGTCTGCCGGCCGCCTCGAGCCGGCTGGCGTGTTGCGCCCGCCGACCAACCGGAGCGGCGACGCGCCCCGCCCCACCGAAGTGCCGGCCTACATCCAAAAAGCCCTGCGCACCCACCCCGCCGCACGCCAGAACTTCGAAAAACTACCCCCTTCCCACCGCCGCCAGTATCTCGCCTGGATCGATTCCGCCAAACAGGAAGCCACAAAATTGCGCCGCCTCGACCAGGCCCTGGTCATGCTCGAATCCAACCAAAAGCTCGGAATGAAGTGACGCCTCATCGCGCAGTGCGAATCTCCGGCACTCCCAGCACCCGCACGCCCGCCGGCGGCCGTTCGATCGCCCCCACCATCGCCGCGATCATCTGCTCCGCCGTCACCAGCCCCAGCCGCCGCGCCCCCTCGCGCGTCGCCGGAATCGCCTCCATCAGCCGGTAGACCGGCGCCAGCACCAGCGGCCACCGACGCCCCGGCCCCAGCACGTACCACGGACGCAGAATCGTCGCCCTCAGCCCCGCCTCGCCAATCGCGCGCTCCGCCTCCACCCGCGCCGCGATGTATTCCCGCATCACCGGCGCCGGATGCGCCACGCTCACGTAAACGAAGTGCCGCACCTCCGCCTCCGCCGCCACCGCGATCGCCTGCCGCGCCGATACCAGATCGATCGCGCGGAACTGCACCGCCTTGGCCGGACTCGGATGGCTCACCCCCACCAGGTGCACCATCGTGTCGCAGCCCGCGACCGAGTCCCGGTATGTCGCCCCATCCAGCGGATCCCCGACCACCGCCCCGACTCCCGCCGCCAGCCGCCCTTCCGAACTCTGCCGCGCCAGTCCCTTCACCAGGTGCCCGCGCCCGACCAGCGCCCCGCAGAGCCGTCGCCCCATAAACCCGGTCGCCCCGGTGACAAACACGTTCGCCATCCTGTGGAAGATACGAAGATCGCTGGGAGTTTGGATTATTCCGGCCGGGCAGCCTGCGTCGGTCCGGCGCGCCAAAGGCGGTAGCGGACCTCGACTCCCTCCGGCACGTACACCACCACCGGCAGGCGGCTGTTGTAGCGAAGAATCGTCTCGCCGCCCAGGCTGATGAAGCGCTCCACCTGCGGCGCGTTCGGGTCCACCGCCATCAGCGTTCCCGCCATCGGGCCGATCTTGCGCAGAATATAGCGGTCGTAACCCCACCCGGGAATGCTCTCCGTCTCCAGCTTGCCGCCGAAAAAGTAGCGGTTCTGGGCGTCCGTCTTTACGGTCTTGCCGACGATCAGTTCGATCTTCAAAGCGCCTTCGTCCTTCTCCTGCGCAAGCCGGATGACATACCGGGTCATGCCCTTCTCCGCGGGAGGAAATGCCTTCAGGTCGTCGGCCCCGAAGGCAGGAAGGGAGGAGAGTATCAGAAGCGCGGTGAACTCGATGGCTTTCATTTGGTCGCGAGCATAAAGGATGCCCCGATCCGGACCGCGACTCTATTTTTTACACATTTGCGCCGCAGGTGCCCTGTCCCGCCTGAAGGGCGTCCCATTTTCGGACATGATACTCTGAAAACGAACGGGCGCCCTGAAACTACGCCAATGAAATCTGTCGATTAGCTTGGACCAGCAGGTGCACCTGGGGTACCGATGTTTACGTTGCTGGAAGATTTGCGCTGGGGAGCGCGGATATTGCGCCGCAGCCCCGCGCTCACGATGACGGCCATCATCACCCTGTCGCTGGGTATCGCTGCCAATACGATCGTGTTCAGCTGGATCGATGGCCTCCTGCTCAATCCCATCCCGGGTGTGTCGCGCGGTTCCGAACTCGCCACGCTCGAAACCGTAGCGCCCACCGGCGAGCAACAGAACACCGCCTACCGTGACTATCGCGACTACCGCGACGGCCTGCGCCAGGTCTCCGGCCTGGCCGCGTCGCTGGCCAACGTCTTCACCGTGGGGGGCGACCAGAACCCCCGATTGCTCTGGGGCGAGTTCGTGTCCGCCAACTACTTTTCCGTGATGGGCGTCAAGGCCGTTCGCGGGCGCACCTTCCTGCCTGAAGAATCGGGCGACGCGCCCGGTGGACCGGCCGTCGTGATCATCAGCGATCGTCTGTGGCGCAACGTCTTCCAGCGCGACCCGCGCGTCATCGGCAAGACCCTGCGGGTGAATCAGCGCGAACTGACGGTGGTGGGCGTGGTTCCCTCCGAATTCCATGGAACCGTGCCGGGGTTGGTGCTCGAAATGTGGGTTCCACTTTCGCTCGCGCCCGAAATGAATGGCCAGGGCTCATGGCTAATGGACGATCGCAACATGCGCCAGATGTGGATCACCGCCCGGCTCCCGTCGGGCGTCAGCATGAAACAGGCGAACGCGGAAGTAACGGCCTGCGCGCGGCGTATGTCCGAAGCCCATCCTGAGACGAACCGCGCCTTCAGCGCCATCCTACAGCCCGTATGGCGCGGTCATTTAGGCGCCCAGCAGCTGCTGCGGACCCCATTGCAGGTGCTGATGGCCGTGTGCCTCCTCCTGTTTCTGATCGTGGGTGCGAATGTGGCCAACCTGCAACTGGCGCGGGCGGCCCTTCGGCACAAGGAGTTCAACATCCGGCTGGCCCTGGGCGCCCGTCCGCGCAGGCTGATCCGGCAGTTGCTCACCGAAAGCCTGCTGCTGGCCTCGGCCGGCGCCGCGGGCGGCATCCTGCTCGCCTTGTGGGGAGACCAGGCGCTCATGTGGCTGCTGCCTCCCACCAACCTGCCGATCGAATTTGGTTCCACCACGAACTGGCACATACTGGCGTTCGTCGTCCTGTTATGCGTGGCCGCCGCCGTGTTGACCGGCCTCGCGCCCGCGCTGCATTCGGTCCGTACCAGCCTGAACGAGCACCTCAACGAAGGCTCCCGCGGCTCCACCCCCGGCGCGAGCGCGCGCCGGACGCGTTCGCTGTTGGTGATCGCCGAAGTCGCGCTGGCGATGGTCGCCCTGGTGGGCACCGGCGTCCTGGTCAGCAATTTCCACAGCGCCCGCACCCTCGACTCCGGCATGGACGCGCGCCATGTGGCCTGCGCGAAATATTATGTCGAGACTTTTTGCCGGACCCGCGAGGAGCGCCGCCAATTCTGCGTGCGGCTTGCCGACCGCCTGCGTGAAATGCCGGGTGTGGCTGCCGTCAGCTATTCCAATTTCGTTCCCCTGGAGTTCGGCGAAGGCCAGGACGGTGACATCGCGGCCGAAGGATATGTGCCGGCGGCCGGCGAATCCATGCGCGTGATCAGCAGTAGCGTCTCCCCCGGATATTTCAACGTGCTCGGCATTCCCCTTTTGGAAGGCCGCGATTTTCGCGAGCAGGATGATCGCGGAACCGAGCCGGTGGTGATCGTGAACCAGTCCTTCGCGCAGCGCTTTTTCGGCAATCAGCACGCAGTGGGACGCAAGGTTCGCGCCGGTGGCCAGTCGTTTACCGTCGTCGGCGTGGTCCGCGACAGCAAGTATCGCCGACTGACGGAAGGTCGCACGCCGATTTTCTATATGGCCTGCCGCCAGACGTCCGGCGGAGAGTTCTGGATGGCATTCTTCGTCCGGACCACCGGACCAGCCATGCCGGCGGCGCTCGCGCGCGCCGCGGCAGCGGTCAATCCAGCCACGCGCGGCAGCGAGTTCGTGCCTTATCAGGAATGGATCGGCGCGGCCATCTATCCGCAGCGCGTGGCGGCCACCCTGGTAGGCGTAGTCGGCGTCATCTCCCTGCTGCTCTCTTCGATCGGTCTGTACAGTGTGCTGGCCTTCGCGGTGAACCAGCGCACCCACGAGTTCGGCATCCGCATCGCGCTGGGCGCACAGTCGCGCCATGTCTTCTCCACGATGCTCCGGCAGGGTATGACGCTGACCCTCGCGGGACTCGGCGCCGGTACGCTCGGCGCGGGCGTCGTGCTCAAAGTGTCGGCCGCCTTCCTGCCCAAACTGAGGACCGATGACCCGGCAATATTCGGCGGCGCCATTCTGATCCTGTCGCTGGTCGGGTTCCTGGCCAGCTATCTGCCCGCCCGGCGCGCCACCAAGGTCGACCCCATGGTCGCTCTCAGGCAAGAGTAATTGCTCTGTACGTCCTGAGACAGGGCAGCCCATCTCGGGGATTCCTCTCGCGGCTCCTGTTGGTCACAATAACAGTAACGAGGAAGGAACCACATGAGCACCATCACAACCAAGGACGGGACTGAGATCTACTACAAGGACTGGGGCACTGGACAGCCCGTCGTTTTCTCACACGGCTGGCCGCTGACCGCAGATGACTGGGACGGGCAGATGCTTTTCTTCGGACAGCGCGGCTATCGTGTGATCGCGCACGATCGGCGTGGTCATGGGCGCTCCACCCAGACGTGGGACGGCAATGAGATGGACACCTACGCGGACGATCTCGCTGCGCTCTTCGAAAAGCTCAACCTGAAGGACGCGATCATGGTCGGCCATTCGACCGGCGGCGGTGAAGTGGCCCGCTACCTGGGCCGCCACGGCTCCAAGCGTGTCGCCAAAGCCGTGTTAGTCAGCGCCGTGCCGCCGCTTATGCTGAAGACAGAAAAGAATCCGGGCGGCCTGCCCCTATCCGTCTTCGACAGCCTGCGGGAAGCGCTCACGGCGAACCGCGCTCAGTTCTATAAAGACATCACTCTGCCGTTCTACGGATACAACCGTCCCGGCGCGAAGATCTCAGAAGGGATCCGTGAGCACTGGTGGTACCAGGGCATGATGGGAGGCGTCAAAGCCCATTACGACTGCATCAAGGCCTTCTCGGAGACCGACTTCACCGAAGATCTGAAGAAGATCGATATCCCTGTGCTGGTGATGCATGGCGACGACGATCAGATCGTGCCGATCGGCGCCGCCGGTCTCATGTCCGCGAAGATTCTGAAGCACGCAACGCTCAAGGTCTATCCGGGCTTTCCGCATGGCATGCCCGCCACGAACGCGGACCAGATCAACGCCGACCTGCTGGCGTTCTTTAAGGGCTCCGCGGCTTCCGAGGAAGAGCACGCCACATCGGGTCGCTCCGCCCGCGGCTGACCGAATATCGACGAAAGTGGCCGGGCAGAACGTTGTGCCCGGCCACGCGTCTCTACTTACCTGACTTCGCGTTCCAATTGACCGTGACCGTCGCGAGCCCTAATCCCGCCTGCGGGGTTAGCTGGTTGATCAGAAAGCGCTGGCCGTCCGCGGCGACCGCGTAACTGGAGAAATTTCCGACTTGCGCGTGCGTCGTAAACAGCGCCTGCGGGACGCCCGTCTCGACAGCCGCGGAACTCTCAGCCGGCAGCCTCACCGCCACCGCCATCATCTGCCGGTCCGGCCCGAGGTAGAACAGTTCTTTGCCGTCGGCCCGCCAGCGCGGTAACTCTCCTCCTCCATTCGAAATCGGCCATTTCACCGCGCTTTCGGGTCGCTCCGCCAAAAACGCTCGCACAAACACTTCGCTCCTCCCGGTCTCGTTCGACACATAAGCGATCCACTTCCCATCGGGCGAGAACCTGCCCCAGTGTTCGTCGAATTGCGTCCGCAGCACGGCAAGTGGTTTGCGCTCTCCTTCCATCGGCAATGCCCACAGGTCCCACCCGGTCTTCGAATCGAGCGTTTGAGCGTAGAGAAGAAACCGACCGTCGGGCGACCAGTCGCACGACAGCCGGACCCCGGCCGACTTGGCGATCAACTCCTCCTCCTCGCCCTCCCCGCTGGAGAGTTTCTGGTAGAGATTCCACGAACCATTGCGAGTGGACGTGAACACGATCCGCTTGCCGTCGGGAGACCAATGGGGAACGGTGTCCAGCGCGGGATTGGAAGTGAGGCGTGAATTGACGTTGCGCGCCAGGTCAAACAGCCAGATGTCGCCACGGAAGTCTGCCGCCACACGGTGGCCGTCGGGCGCGAGGTCCAGATTGACGTACATGTCCGCGGGTCCCACCGTCTCCTGAGCCTTTCCACCGCGGTCGAACCAGCGCAGTTCGGAGTTGTGCCCAATCGAGTCGTACACCAGCACTCCGCCGCCTGAGACGGAGAACCCCGAGCGCTGCAGGGTGCCTCCCACCGGTTCGGCCACCGCTACGGCCTCGCCACTGGTCTGCAGCCTCTCCGGGTCGAACGGCTGCGCCATGAGTGTCTGCCCGCGGACGAAGAGCAGGTGGCCCACGCCGGAGGCCGGCCCCACATACGTCGCGCTGGTATCACTGGCGAACAGACGAACCCTTTCCTTCGAATCAAGGGACCCGGCATAAACCGCGCCTTCCCCGGGCTGCGGGCTGAAGTTGTGATAGAGAAAATGGCGCCCGTCAGGCAGGAACCGCGGCCAGCGGTGGGCCGTCTCTTCCCGCGCCTGATCGAGATCGGTCACGGGCTTTGCCTCGCCACCCGTGTCCGAAACCTGGGATAGCCGGCCGAGCGGTCCCAAGCCCAAAATGATAATGCCCTGGCGATTCCAATCTCCCCCCGAGAGATTGTCCTGCGCCGCGGTGACTACTTGGGCAGGACCTCCCGACGCGTCGATCTTCTTCAGCGTATTACCGGCGAAGAATCCAATCTGGCGGCTGTCCGGCGACCAGAAGGGATTTGCCGCGCCCTCCGTTCCCGCCAGCCGCTGGGCCTCGACGCTATTCAACCCACGCACCCAGAGTTGGCTCTTGCGCGCGGCGTCCATCGCGGTAAACGCCACCCGCCGGCCGTCAGGCGAGACGGCGAGGAACGTGAAGGTAGTGTTCTCCGGCGGGCTCATCGTGAACTTCGTCACCCGCTGCTCGGGAGTGGTTTGGCGCAAGTAGAGCACACCCGGCACCGCGGCCGCCGCTACCAGCAACATCGCCAACCAGCGCTTTCCCACCCCGGTCGAAAGGTCCGCGGCGTTGCCCGGCTGCGAACCATCTTCGGCAATCCAGCTCAGTTGGCTCGTCAGATCCTGAGCGCTCTGCCAGCGTTCGTCCCGATCTTTGACGAGGCATTTCTTCACCAGGCGATCGAGTGCCGGCAGCGAAGGGATAGGCGCAGGTTCCGTGGCCATGATCGCCGTCGTGATGCTCGCCTGGCTCGTGCCGCCGAATGCCTTCTGCCCCGTTAGCATTTCGTAGAGCACCGCACCAAAGGCGAAGATATCGGCCCTGCCGTCGATCTCTTTCCCCTCCAGCTGCTCCGGCGCCATATACCGAAACGTTCCGAGGATAGCCCCTGCCTCGGTCAGCCCCTCCGACGCCGTCACCGTGGCCAGTTCCGAAGCCTCCGCACCTCCCTCCCGGGAAACCCGCAGTTTCGCCAATCCGAAGTCGAGCAGCTTGCAGCCCGACCTCGTCAACATGATATTGGCCGGTTTCAGGTCGCGATGATACACACCTCGGAGATGCGCCTGCGCCAGCGCGCTCGAAATCTGAATGGCGAATTCCAGGGCCTGTCGCACGGGCAGGGGGCCCTTGCCGAGGCGAGCGGCGAGAGTCTCGCCCTCCAGGTATTCCATCACCAGGAAATCGATGCCGTCCTCAAACCCCACGTCGTGGAGTACGCAGATGTGAGGATGGCTGAGGCTGGAGACCGCGCGCGCCTCACGCTCCAAACGCTGCCGCAGATGAGCATTCCCCGCCACCGCGGACGGCAGAACTTTGATCGCCACGGTCCGATCGAGGCGCGTATCTTTGGCGCGATACACTTCCCCCATTCCACCCGCGCCGATCGGCGCCACGATTTCGTAAGGTCCGAGGCGCAGTCCGGCGCGTAGAGACTGGGTGCCCCGCTGGTCAGGCATCACTTCGCTTGCCCCGCCGGCTCGATCGCGCCTTTGGGTGCAGACGGAACGGGACTCATCTTGATTACCTCCGGACCTTGATTCAGTTATCGAATCTTATCAAAGACCACCGTATACAATATCCGCGCCCCTCGTTCGTCTACAACAATAGGTGAAGGTAGCAGCGAGCCTGCAGCACATGGCACTCGAAAAGGACCAGCGGATCTCCGATGTGGTCGATCGGGAGCAATCCCGGCTGCTGAACTTCATCCGCCGGCGCGTGCCCGATCCGCGCGACGCCGAGGACATTCTGCAGGACGTGTTCTACGAACTGGTGGAAGCCAACCGCCTGCTGATGCCGATCGAGCACGTCACCGGCTGGCTCTTTCGCGTGGCGCGCAATCGCATCACCGACCTCTTCCGCAAGAAGACGCCGGAGAGCTTCACCGATGCCGCCGTCGCCGGTGACGACGACGAGTTGCTGCGCATCGAAGATCTGCTGCCTTCGCCCGCCGATGGACCCGAGGCCCTTTACGCCCGGAGCGTGCTGCTCGAAGAACTCGAACTGGCCGTCGACGAATTGCCGCGCGAACAGCGCGAGGTCTTTATCGCGCACGAGTTGGAAGGCCGCGCCTTCAAGGAGATCTCCGCCGAGACCGGCGTGAGCGTGAATACGCTGCTCTCGCGCAAACGCTATGCGGTGCTCCATCTGCGCGAGCGGTTGCGCGACATTCATGACGAATTTACGAGAGGTTGAGAAATGAGACTGAAAAGGAAACTGATATTCCTGGTTCCGCTGGGCATCTGCGGATTCCTGCTGTTCATCGCCCTCGGCGGCGAAATCGTGAGGCAACTCTGGAACTGGCTACTACCCTCGATCTTCGGCCTCCACAAGATTACCTTCTGGCAAGCCCTCGGAATCCTCGCGCTGTGCCGCATCCTCTTCGGCGGATTCGGCGGGCCCCATTTCCGCCGCACCAGCCACATGTCCCCCGAGGAGCGCGAGCGCTTCCGCCAGCGCATCCGCGAACGCTGCGGCCTGGCCCCATCCGCCGGCGCGCCCCCCGCCCAATGACCGGGAACAAGTCCTCCGGATACGGCGTCTGAACAAGGGAGATCGGAGTGGAGACGATGACAACCTCCGCGTACTATCCCTACCGATCCGAAGCCGCGAGAGATAGCTGTTTTGCCTATCTCGATTCGCTGGCCGCCAGGCAGTGGCCTTTAGCCTCGGAAGCGCGAACCGTCCCGACAACCTATGGCGAAACGTTCGTTCGCATACACGGCCCAACCGCCGCGCCGCCGCTCGTCCTGCTGCCCGGCGCGACTGCAACGTCGCTGATGTGGGCGCCGAATATCGAATCGCTGGCCACGGCGTATCGCACCTTCGCGGTCGACCAGATCGGCGAATTCGGCAAGAGCATCTGCATTAAGCCGATCCGGTCCATGAATGACCTCACCGCCTGGCTCAACGAGTTATTCGACGCGTTGGGACTGCTAAGTGGAGTTAGCCTGGTCGGTATGTCTTATGGAGGAGCGCTCGCGACGCACTATGCGCTGCGGTTCCCCGAGCGGCTCAACAAGATCGTCCTTCTCGCGCCGGGAGCCACTGTCCTGCGTCCCCCGGCTGAGTTCTGGCTGCGCCTGATGCTGGCCGCCATCGACAGGCGCCGGGGCCTGCCCCCATTCATTCGCTGGATCTTTGCGGATGTGGCCAGGAACGATCCGCAGTGGATCGACACAACACTCGAACAGCTATTCATTGGGATGCGGAGTCTGCAACGGCATAAGACTCCGATCCCGCCGGTCTTGACCGATGCCGAGTGGGGCAGCCTGAAGCCGCCGGCGTTATTCCTCGTCGGTGAACACGAAGTGATCTACTCCGCCGAAAAGGCCGTGCGCCGCCTGAAGCGGGTGGCTCCCGCCGTCACAACAGAGATTATCCCCGGCGCCGGCCACGACTTCACGATTGCACACCCGGCGCTAGTCGATCAAAAGATACTTGAGTTCTTCGAGCGAAAGCCGTCGCCGGCGACCACTATGCGGGTTGCATAACAGACTTACGGAGCCTGATTTCCTATTCAGCGCTATGATTACAACGAGTCGATGCCGACATATAGATCCCGCAGCCGGCTGCTGCTCGCCTGGACGCTGCTCCTGGCGCTCCCATCCGCGGCGCGTTCCGCCGACCCCGGCAAGCTCGCCGCTGAAGTCAGCCAGTCCAGCTACACACACTATCTGAGGAACCTTCTGCACACCCGCACCGGCGACGATCGCGGCCCGGCGACGCCGCAGCACGATGACGCCCGCGAGCGCATCGCCGCCGCCCTCGCCGGCCTGGGATTAAACGTGACCCTGCACGCCTTTCAGTGGCACGGCGAAACTTACTACAACGTGGTCGGCCTATTGACCGGTAAGTCACGGCCCGCCGAATACTACGTGATCGGCGCGCATTACGATTCCAAGAGCACCCCGGGGGCCGACGATGACGCCAGCGGTGTCGCCGCCCTGCTCGAAGCCGCGCGCGTCGCTTCGACTCACGATTTCGAATCGTCCATCCTCTTTATCGCCTTCGACCTGGAGGAGCCGGGCCTGGTGGGCAGCAAGGCGTGGGTGGCCGACCATCCATCCGAACAAATCTCCGGTATGATCGCGCTCGACCAGGTCTCGTTCAACTGGCCTGGCTACACCCACAATCTCATCGCGATCTGCCCTCCGGACACGCGGTCGAACCCCACGCGGACGGCCTTCGAGAACGCCGTGCGCAGCTACAGCGGCGGCTTGACCCCGGTGTATGGCGGCGTCACTTCCACCAGCGATCACGCGCCCTTTGCCGCGCTCACGGCCGCCGTCTCCGTGGTGGAAGCAAGCTGGTCGTACAACACGAAAATGCACACGTCGGCCGATTCCGTAGACCAGCCGGAGTACATCGATACCGTCTTCGCCACCCAGGTGACGCACTCCGTGGTTGCGTACCTGGCTTCACAGGCAGGCGCCACACCGGAGGCCGCGAATGAAATGCGCCTGCGGCCCGGCGGCATCCTGAACGCCTCGACCTTCGTCAGCGGCGCCGCCGCGGCTTCCGAGTTGATCACCTTGAAAGGCTCCGGACTGACCGATCCCTCCGGCGCCACCACGGTAACCCTCCGCGACAGTTCGGGCGCAAGCTCCACGGCGGAGTTGATCTACCTGTCGGACTCCCAGATCAACCTCGTGCTGCCGGCTGCGCTCACGGCAGGGCGAACCACCCTCACGGTGACGCGCGGAGATGGCCTCCAACAGTCTGCCGCATTGACCATCGCTCCGATTGCGCCTGGCGTCTTCACCGCGGACGCGACCGGCCTCGGACCGGCGGCGGCCCACGCGGTTCGCGTTACGCCCGACGGCTCGCAGTCCCTACAGAACCTGTCCGACTGCTCGACCGGAATCTGCGCCGCGGTTCCCATCGCCTTCGGGGCCCCGGACGATCGCGTCGTTCTGGTCCTCTACGGCACCGGAATCCGCGGCCGCAGTGCGTTGAGCGCCGTCCACGCGACCGTGGGCAGCCTTGCTCTGCCCTGTCAATACGCTGGACCCCACCCGCTTTATCCCGGCCTGGACCAGGTCAATATCGAACTCCCCCGCAGCCTGCGCGGCCTGGGCCCGCTGCCTGTCGAACTCAACGTCGACGGCTCTCCCGTAATTCCCGTGACGATTTACCTGGGCGCGAATTGACCCTCTTTTACGGACCGATTACCAATCGCCGGCCGCGTGGCTCGCCTTCCCAGGCGGTTTCGATCTCCGCCAGCGGAACACGTTCCGTGTCCACCTGAAGTTCCCCGCTCGCAGCGTGCGCCATCACATCCTGCAAAGCAGTGACCAGAAGGTCGCGCGGTGGAATTCCGCCGGTCCCCATAATTGTCAGCGCACTGCTACGCAGCGCAGCCGCTGTTAGTGAGATCGTTGGGCCGGCGCCATCGCCGACCTGAACAAAACGAGTCTCGGATTGGATAGCGGCAAATTCCTTGCGCGTCGTTGCGGTCAAAAATGCTTCGGCGGGACGGCCCCATACGTAGTCGATCACCACTTGAAACCCTGACTGCCCGGCCTCACGCGCAAATTGCTCGACCAGATCCTTGTCAGGCACATCCAGGGAAACGGTCGCGTTGGCGCCGAGCGTATGCAAGGTCTTCAGGACCTTCTGATTGCGCCCCGCGGCTACGATGCGGCCGGCGCCGAGAAGCCTGGCAATCCGGATCGCCAACTTGCCCGTCACGCCCGTCGCGCCGAGGATGAGCACGTTCTCGCCGGGCGCCAGTTTCGCGCGGTAGGCCAGCGAGAGCCAGGCGGAGACGCCGGGATTGGGGAGCGCCGCCGCGACATCGTCGGTCACGCCTTCAGGGACCGGAAAGGTGAACGCCCTCGGCACCACCGTGCGTTGCGCCATCGCACCGTAAGGCGCTCGAGCTCCGCCGAAAAACACCCGTTGTCCGTCGCTGAGGCGCCCGACTCCATCGGTGCCGCAGACGAAAGGAAGATTGCGAGCACTGGCATAGTGCGAGCCGGCAGCCAGCTGCCTGTCGATTGGTTTCAGCGATGCGGCGTGCACATCGACAATCACCTCGCCTTCACCCGCGACAGGCTCCGGAAACTGCTCACATCGGGGTGATTTCCCGAACGTACGTAATACAGCGGCATCCATGGCGTTTTCTCGAGTCTACCTCCGCACGCATCTGCCGGGGTAAGCAATCACCCAACCAGCCGCACAGACAGCAATCAAACGTTGTGCGGCGTACATAGAAGCGCGGATTGCGCGTGATAAAAAGTGATGTTCGGCTCCGCGCCACCATCCCTGTTAAGCAAAAGGAAGAAACTGGAGATGAAAAGCAAAAACACCTTGGCCATCGTGATCTCCGTGGTGACCCTCGCCATCCTGGTAACCGTGGCCCTTGCGGCGCAGGACAGGTACACTCTGAAAGCGCCGAACGGGGTCGCGTTTTCCGAGTTCAAAGGATATGAGACATGGCAGGATGTCGCCCCCAGTCAGACCGACCAAGGCATAAAGAGCATCCTGGCGAATACGGTGATGATGAACGCGTATAGGCAAGGTATTCCGGGCAATGGCAAACCCTTTCCCGAAGGTTCCAAGATTGCTAAGATCGAGTGGACCAAGAAGAGGAACCCTGCGTCCCCTTACCTGGTGATGGTGCCGGACACCCTGAAATCGGTTTCGTTCATCGAGAAGGATTCCAAGCGATTCCCGGAGACGAATGGATGGGGATATGCGCAATTCTTATATGATGCGGCGACTGACACGTTCAAGCCTTACGGTACCGACAGCGCCTTCGGCAAGAAGGTTTGTCACGAGTGCCACACGCGCGTCAAGGCAACCGACTACATTTTCACCAGCTACGCCCACCGATAAAACCCTATGAGCGCAGAGCAGCGGTTAAAAGATCTTGGTATCCAGCTCCCGGAGCCGCCTGAGCCGTTCGGCGCCTATGTGGAAGCGGTGCTGACGGGCAATCTGCTTTTTCTAAGCGGTATGCTTCCCACGGAAGGCCGCGCGGCGAAATTCATTGGGCGCGTCGGAGCGGAGCTCGATGTCGAAGCCGGGCGCAGCGCGGCCCGCCTTGCGGCGCTCAACGTCCTCGCTGTCGCGCGGCGGCATTTGGGATCGCTCGACAGAGTGACGCGGATCGTGCGCTTAGGCGTCTCGGTGGCCACTTCGGGAGATGTCCGCGAACAGCCGAAAATCGCTGACGCGGCTTCGGAGTTGCTGCAAGACGTCTTCGGAAAAGACAAAAGCCCGTGCCGTTTGGTGTACGGCGTCGCAAGCCTTCCGCTCGGCGCCGCGGTCGAATTGGAAGTCATTTTCGAGGTAGCGCGGTAAGAGCTATCCTTCAAGAGAAATGCGTCCCCGGCCTGCCGCAATATCTGCCCTCATTTTCCTGACTGCATTCCCGCTCACTGCCCAGGTTGTCTTCAGCCGGCGTGTCTACCAGGAGACCGGCCGCAGTTATCAGCAGCTCTGGAACTGGAATCCGGCGGACAACACCCTCCGGCAACTGACCGATTCCCCGCGCGACCATCTACAGCCCTCCTGCTCCGGCGCTCGCATCCGCTTCGTCCTGCCGGAGGAGTGGCCGCAGCCGGGGAACGCACCACCCGCAAAGAGACTCTGCTTGGTCCACTGCCGCCCGAGTCCAACGACCCGCGCCCGCTTCCGAACTGTGACGTCTCGGCGGTGCGTGGTTCCCTGCGCGCCTGCGCGAAACGCGGCGAGCTCTCGATTGCGCGCGGAGGAATCGAGCTCGGCCGGCTTGCCGTCGGCACCGAAAATCTTCCGGTCGAATCGCTCTCCTGGTCGCCCAGCGGCAAGTGGCTGCTTGTGGGAACGCTCGGAGCCGATACCAACAGCACTTCGCCGCAAAGCGATATGTCCGTACTCGCAATCCCGGCGATGAAGCTCGTCAAGGCCGCCAGCGGGAATGCCGCCGCGTGGCTCCCGGCACGCGACCGCTTCTTCTACACCACCCCGCGCGACATGGCCAACCTGCCCGGCGCGCGCCGGCCGCGAAGCGTATGGGTGGAGCAGTTGATGCTCTTCGATCCGGAATCGGGAAAGTCCACAGCCATCACTTCGGGACTCACCAACAACGTGCAGCCCGTCGTCTGCGGAAAGTAAGCAGCTACGCGAGGCCGGACTTGTAGAGTGCCATCAGCTTGGCCCACGCCTTCTCGGCTTCCGGCTGACTGTAGGTCGGCTTACCGTTCTGCACCGGCATATCGGGCACGCACCAGCCGTGCGCCGTATCGGGATACACTTCGATCTCCGCCGGAACCTTGGCCGCGGCGAAGGCTTCGCGCAGTTTGCCCTTCGCGTCCGGTTGCCGCGCGTCGTCACTCGCCGCGATGCCGAAGTACATCCGCGCCTTGATCTTCGGCGCCAGCAGGTGCGGACTATCTGGTCTATCGGTCACCAGCCCTCCGCCGTGAAAGGAGGCGCCGGCGCCGATGCGGTCGGGGAGCGTCGCGGCCGTCCTCACCACCAGCGGCCCGCCCATGCAATAGCCCTGCGTCCCGACCTTTTTCGCCTTGTTCACTTCCTTCTGCGCGTCGAGAAAGCCCACGTACGCCACGGCATCCTTCTCCGCATTTCCCGCCGCCGTCACCGAGGCCATCAGCGGCCGCAGCTTCGCCATATCGGCCGGGTCCTGGAAGTTGAACGTGGATGCATTCGTGAACGGCGCCTTGGAAACGCGATAGAAGGGATTGGGCACCAGCACGGAGTATCCCTGCGCCGCGGCGCGCTTAGCCATCTCGCGCATCGCAGGCCGCAGCCCGAAGGCGTCCGGCCACAGCAACACGCCCGCATGCGATCCGCTCTTCGGATGAATGAATGCCGCGTCGCAGGTTCCGTCCGGAGTCTTGATCTCGACATCCGTCTCCGTCACTTCCATCGCTGCTTCCGCCATCCCCGCCCCCAGTCCCGCGGCTACCGAGAGAGCCACGAAGTTGCGCCGCGACTGCTTGTCGTCTTCCATGCTCGCTACACCTCATGAAGAGTTTATAGCCTCGGAGACGGCGAAAGCGTATCGCGGCCGCTGGAAACGGACTGTAGCTTACTGGTCCTTCATCACTTTATTAATCCGCCGCATGCCCGAGCGGATCTCGTCGGTCGCGTCCACCATCTGGTTGGTGTCGTAAATCACGCGCGGCGTCAGGAATACCACCAACTCCGTGCGGCTCTTGCTGTAGTTCTTGGCGCCGAAGGCCGCGCCGATTCCCGGCAGCCGGTGCAGGAACGGCACGCCCGCGGAACTCTGCAGGTTGCTCTCCAGAATGATGCCGCCGATCGCGACCGTGTCGCCATCCTGCACCGTGATCTGCGTCTGGAAGGAGCGGTTGGAAAACGACGGCGATTGAATGGCCGAATTCGCCGCCGGTGGCTGCGGCGAACTCACGTTTTGGTTGATTATCATCGTGACAATTCCGCTCGAGTTCACGTGCGCCATGATGGCTAGCGTCACGCCCGTACTGCGGTTGCTCACCGTGTTCGTGAATACCGAGCTGCCGCCCGACTGCACTCCGCCCGCGATCGCCTGCGAGGTCAACACCGGAACATCGTCGCCCACATTCAACGTCGCCGGAATGCTATCGGTCGCGATGATGCTCGGAGCCGAAATCACCTTGGTGCGACTGCTGGTCTCTGACGCGGTCAGCGCCGCCAGCAGTTCGTGGCTGCGCATCACCAGCGCGCCCGTGGTCAGCGAGAGTCCACCCGCGCCCGATGCGGCGGTCAAGGCTCGCGAGAAAGGCCCGGTGTCTTTCTTGTCCAGATAGGCGCTCACGCCCGCCGCGAACGCGCCGTTCAAATCCACCTCGTAAATCTTGGCGTCGATCAGCACCTGGCGCGGCGGAATGTCGAGCTGCCGCAGCAGTCCCAGAATCTGCTCGTACTCCTGCGGCGTGCCCTGAATCAGAATCGTGTTGTCGAACGGGTTGGGAATCACGTGCGGCACGCGCGGACCGTTCTGCGGCTGCATCATGTAGTTCCCCATGTACATTCCTGTCTGGTCCGCCGGATTGGTGTTGGTCATCGCCGCCGGAGTCTGCGTGGCCATCGGCGATACCGACGTCTGCAAGGGCACCGCGCCGTACTGTCCCTGCATGCCGCCCTGCATTCCCGGATACATGCCGCCACCGCCCATCTGGCCCATCATGCTGTAGGCTCCGCCCATCCCCATGCCGCCGCCGTTCAGGGCGCCGTTCATGCCGTACATGCTGCCGCCGCCACCCATCGCGCTATTGTTGGCCATCGCGCCCAGCGCCATCAGCGCCATCGGGTTCCCGCTGTATAGCGCCATGATCGCCATCGCCACCGTCTCTGCACGCGCGTATTTCAAGCGGTAAACGTAACTGTTGACCGCGCCCGCACTCGCCTTCACCGCGATATCCAGCTTGCCGATCCAACTCTCCACCTGCGTGAAGATCCCCGGATTCGGCGCCACCGCGATGATTGTGTTGATGCGGTCCACCGGGATGAACTTCACTCCCGAGCCCTTCTCGGAAAGCGCATAGGCCTTGAACACCTGGTCGAGGTCCTTCTGCAAATCGCTGGGACGGCTGTTCTCTACTTCGAACAGGCGCACGCGCTGTCCCGCGAACTGGTCGCTGTCGAAAAGCCCGATCAGTTCCATGGTGCGCCGCATGCTGCGCGAGTTGTCTTCCAGGATCAACAGGTTCGCTGCCTCGTACACACTGGCGTAAGCGCCCTCGCCGAGGAACGGCTTGATCAGGTTGGCGATCTCCGATGCCGTGGCGTACTTCAGGAAGATCAGGTTCATGATCATCCGCTCGTCGTCCGGCAGCGTCTTCGGGTCCACGTTCACCATCGGCTGGATAGGCAGTTGATTGATCCGGTTCACCGGAACAATGCGGTACATGTCGCCGACCTTCACCATGGCATCGCCGTTGACGCGCAAAATCGTTTCGAGCAGCGGCATATAGTCCACCGGCTTGACTTCGCCATAGGTGAAGATCGAAACTGTGCCGCGCACTGCCGGGTCCAGAATGTAGTTGATCTTGAGCCGCTTGGCCAGCAGGTCGATCATCTCCGTCAGCGACGCGTTGGGCATGATGAACGCGCCGCTATCGGTCAGACGCGGCGCATCCGTAGCCTGTACGTTTACCTGCTGCTGCGCCGCCGGCGGCTGTCCGGGAGCCCCCGGCTGTTGCGGCGCCGGCTGCTGCTGTGTCGGCGGCTCCGGCGCCGGCGGCGGGAAAACTCGCGACGGGGCAGGCTGCGCCGAAAGCACGGCGCTGGTGGCAAGTACGGTCAGGACCAACCGGAGATCGAACAATCTGCGCATGATTTTCCTAAGGGGCGGGGCGGTTATTCCTGTTTAGACGTCGTACTCTCGGCGCGCGCCTTCTGCAGTGCGGCCGTTTCGGTTGCATCCAGCTCCGACGTCTTCTTTTCCCACTTCCACACGCCAAACGGTCCCTGGCGCTCGAAACGGACCTTGTCGCCATCCTCGGTCGCCTTGATGCCGGCCGCCTTGTCGGCCGCCAGCGCGTTGGTCTGCGCCTCGGATTTCTCTTCCAGGCGCGCCACGCCGAACGGAGTCTGCCGGTAGATCCACTTCTTGCCCTGCGGATCCGTATAGTGGAAATCGCCATCCTCGCTGCGCGTTGCGCCCGCGGGAATCGCCATCGGCTTGGAGCCGTCCGCGGCCTTCACCGGCGCCGGCTTCTGGTCAGCCTTCTTGTCCTGGGGCGCTGCCATCAGGGCCGCGGCCGATATCGCGATTGCGAAAAACAGTTTCATAATCAATCTCTCTTACCTTCCCACCGGATCCCATCGGCAGCTCTTGCCGAAAGGCGTCTGCGTGACCACCTTGCGGAAGCCATGATCCACTGTGCCTTCGGGCGACGAATCGTCCGGTAAGCACGTCTTAAAACCAAACTGCGTCTGTTCGCCCGCCCCCAGGTTGCTCTTCACCACCGGGGGCGCCGGGGCCGCCTGCGCGTTGCTCTGCTGCCGCGGCGCTTCCGCCGCCGTTGGCGCCGTATGGTCCATTACTTGAGCCAGCGTCCGCCGCACCGTCGCGCCGTTGTAAGCCCACTCAAAGGTGATCTCATTTGTATTGACGTCCACAAGCTTGAATTGGCCGATGGCGTCCCCAGGTTTCAGCGCTTTTTCCTGCATCCCGGGATGTTCCACCAGCAGCGCCAGCGGTCCGTCGCCGATATTCATCTGCCCGTGGTACCGCGGCAGCTCCGGCATGGGCGGGGGCGGGGGCGGCGGTGGCGGCGGTTCCACCACTTCGTTGGGGTCGCGCGACGGGTGGAACAGGGTCTTGATAGCCACTTCCTTGTACCCCGAGGGCATCACCGGCGGGTCGTTAGGCAGCGGATAGAATACCGGTGGAGGAAGCGGCTGGATCTTGGCCGCGCGCAATGCCGCTTCGCGCGCCTTCTCCGCCCGGTATTCGTCCCGCAATTTCACGCCGGCGAACACGATCACGCCCGCCAGCACCACGTTCAGCAGCACAAATTTGCGATTCATAGTGTGCTCCCTGTCTTCGGCACCAGTTTCTTCGACACCACGCCCGAAAGGCTCAAATGTACCTGAATCGTCTTATTCTTCGGATCCGTGGTGCCGTTGATAGCGATCTGGTTGGTGGAAAGCATCTGCGGCACGTTGGCCAGCGCCGCCAGAAAATTCACCAGTTGTTCGATCTTGCAGGCGAAACGCACCGAGACCGAAACTTCGCCGTAATCGCTGCCCAGCGGCTTGACCCGCCAGTCTTCCATGCCGCGGATATCGATTCCGTTGGCCGCGCCCGTGGTGTGCAGCAGTTCGGCGAGCTGCGCCTGCGCCTGTGCACCGGTCTCCGCCTTCAACATGCCGTTCTCACGCGATTCCAGTTCGGCGGTCACCTGCTTCAGAAAGGCTTCCTTGCCCGGAACGGTGGCCGCGGACTGGCGCAGAATCTCCAGCCGCTTCTCCGCCGCCGGCACCGTATCGATGACGCCCACCACCGTCTGGTTGCGGTCCGCCATCACCACGAAGCGCAGAATCAGAATTGCGGCCACGCCGATTCCTAGCCTGATCGCGTTCTTCCGGTCCAGGGTTCCGACGTTCACTTGCCTCTCCTGCGGTTGGTGCGGATCTGGAAACTCTCCCCGCTGCCCTTCGGGGTCGACATCTGAATCTCGGTCTTTTCAAAGAACGGCGAGGAATCCAGAATTTTGGTGAGCGGCGCGGTCTGCGGCGCATCGCCCGTGATCCGGATCGCATCCCGGTCCAGCGCGATCGAATTGGTCCATGCCGGGGGCTCCAGCAGCCGCGTGATTTCGTTGATCGCGTCCAGGTCCGTGCGCGTCTGCTTGCGGAACTGATCCAGCAGTTGCGCCCGCGCGCGGAAGGCCGTCGCCTGCCGGTCCAGCACATCGGCGCGTTTGCGCAGCGGCTCCAGCTTGGCGATCTCGGCGTTGACCTGTTTCAGATACTGTTTTTCGCTCCACGATGCGTAGACGGCCATGGAACCAGCCACCAGGAGAAGGAGAGTGGCCAGCACCATGGTCGGTACGAATACCGCCCGCGAATTGAAGCGTCGGTGTTCGGGCGGCAATACGTTGGCCGCTGGCGCCAGGTGGGGACAGGCCCCAGCCAGCGCCGTTGCGTACGGCAATGCATTGCGGGAAAGATCGTTGGCCACCGGATTCACGTCCGGCTTGGGCAGAATATCTTCGAGCGTGCGCGACGCCGTATCGGGCGCCAGGCGCAGTTCGGAAAGCGCCAGCGATGCGGCGCGCTGCGGAGCCAGGTCGAACTCCGCGCTGAACACCGGCTTGGAACGGCTCTCTCCGTAAACTTCCACGCTGCCCGCCGGGGTCCGGCTCAAGGCCACGAAGCCCGCGCTCAGTTCGGCGATGCCGTTCAGGCGGATCGCGGCGTGTACCGCCGCCGCCGAAAACGTGAAGCTCGAAACCGCGATGCCGGCCTCTTCGAACAGCGAAACGTAGCGGTCCACCACTACGCGCCGTGCAATCCCCACCAGCACAGAACCGTAGGCCAGCGGCGACCAGCCCCAGACCACGTCTTCGTCCCCGTAGGGGTGCAGCGAATCCAGTTGAAAGCGGATCGCGCCTTCGATATCCTTCGACGCTACTCCGGGCAGCGCCACCTGGCGGACGATCACTTCGCGGCGCGGCAACAGCACCGTCGCGCTGATGCGGTCCGACCCCGACGCTTTCAGGAAGCGCGCGTATTCGCCGCCCCATTCCGCCGCCGGACGCTGCGCGTAGTTTTCGAGGGTCAGCCGTCCGAGCACGCGGATGCCAAGCGGACGCACCCGGGTCACGGCCACCTCGAGATCGCTGGCGCCGATCTCGATACCGACGCCGGAGCCGAAGGCGAGAAGCTTGCGAAAATCCTTGGAGGTGAGTTCTAGGGCCATGTGCTGGTCAGTTGCTCCACGTCGTGTCGTACCAGCGCAGAATATGGATCGGGCTGTCGAAACCCGAAGGCATGTACTTCACCTGGCTGGCGACCGTGCGCTTCATGTCGGAGAGTTGCCCGTTGGCCAACCGCACCCGCGCGGTGGCACGGATCGTGAGGATCGAGTTGCCCTCGCGCCGCAGCCTGCCCGCCCCCGGTCCCAGGTTCGGCGCCAGACCGTCCAGACGAGCTTGCGTGAACCACTGAGTGCGCCGCTCGCGCACGATCGACTGCACCGCTGCTGGTGGAATTCCGATCGCCAGCAGCACCGCCGCGTCGGCCGTGTTGACGTCCACCTGATCGTGCGAGCCGTACACCGAGAGGCAATCCACCAGCCCGCTCCTCCGGATCAGCGAAGGTTCGTCCGGTCCAGGGGTTCCCTGTGCCGGGACGTAAGTGCCGTAGAAAACCTCGGGTGTGACGCCTCTCACCTGCAATAGTTCCTCTATCTCTTGGAAAGACGTTCCGGCCCCTGGAAAAGACGGAATCGAGGCCAGGGAAATTCCCGCCCCCCCGACGCCCTGCCGGTGGGCCAGAATTCCACCCATGATCTGCATCCCCGCCGCCGGATTGATACCCAGCGCCGTGATCAGACGGCCCAACTGTTCGGGCGGCACGGAGTTGACGTCCAACTTGGCCGTTTCGGGGATCAGTTCGACGTGCGCGACGCCAGTGGGGAAGGTGTAATCGACCCAGGGGGCGCCCTTTGGAATCAGCGGGTTGCCGAAGGCGGCAGTCCACAGCACCTCGACTGAGGCGCGGTCCACCGCACCCACTGCGAGGTAGTAGCTGCGGATCTCGTCCAGCTCGGTAGAAGTACGGTCGGTCTCCCCGCGTACCGTGTTGGCCAGCGAAAAGGCCACCGCCGCCAGCGCCGCGGAGATCCACAGGACGGTCAACAGAGCGCTGCCGCGGCGCCGAAGCTTGCTGGTGCCACGCTCCCCAGAGAATCGATCTCCACCCCCCATCGATACACCCCTGTCCGAGCCGCGACCGTCAGGGAGCGGTTGGTAATCAATTGGCGACCGCTCCCTGACGGTCGCGGCTCGGATGGAGGCGTTTTCGGCGCTTGTGGCGTGGCGACGAGGCGCCGGCTGAAAGCCGGCGCGCAGCCAGGATTGGCTGCCCCACACCTTACCGGAAGTCGTCATAGGTGATCTCCGGGCCGCGGTGGATGCGGATAGGGGCAGTAAGGCTTATCGGCTGCAGGCGCGCCGGGTCGGGGACCAGGGGCGCCATCTCGACGCGCACGGCCTTGGGCCAGTTGGCGCCGGCGAAGAGCGGTGCCCAAATGCGCCGACCGTCCCCCGCGTCATCCAGGTATGTAAAACGGCAAAAGGCGAGTTGGTCGGCCAGCACGAAGGATTTCGGACTGGGGGAGGCAGACAGGTACTGGTGGAGTCCGATGCAGAAGCGGCCGGCGCCGGCGGGACCGGTGTACGGAATCTCATTGACCACCAGCCGGACGCCTTTGCCATCCTTCCCGGGGATCACGAAGATCTCGAGGATCTGCGGCACGCCGCGCCAGGCTCCGTCGAGGGAAAACGTGGAGACCAGCCGCATGACCTCGGGCTGACCCTGGAAGAACGGGGCCTTGGCGCCGCCGCTGGTGGCTCCGGCATTGCACAGCGCCACGACCGGCACCAGGCCCTCCAGTTCCTCTTCCAGAATCCGCTGCGCCCCGGCCACGCGACGGTTGTCCATCAGGCGGCTTTGGGTCTTGGAATAAGCGTTGAGGCCGATGCGCAGGGCGAACATCAGACCGAGGGAAAGCAGGCTGAGGAGCACGACCGAAATCATGAGCTCCATCAAGGTGATGCCGGCCTGGGGACGCCTGCTCATTTGACCATCTCGCCTTCGATATCGTCGGAACGCAGGGCGCGGCGGCGATAGCTCTCCAGTTGGAAATTGCGCCGGGTGTCGCCGGACATCCACCAGACTTCGAGCTGAATGCGGTCGAGCGTAAAATCGCCGGGCGAAGGCGAAGGCGAACTCTCCGCTTTGGTGACGCGGGCGCGCCAGCCGGCCACCAGGCCACCGGTGATCTCGGGCGCAAACTGGCCTTCGAGAGGGACATTGCGCGGGGTCCGCAGATCGGCCAGCAGATCGTTCATGCGCAGCCGGGAGAGTTGGACGATGCGATCGTAATCGCGCAGGCGCGCGGCATTGCGGGTGGAGTTGGAAAGTCCGGACATCAGCCCGGCGATCGCCAAGCCCATGATGGTCGTGGCCACCAGCATTTCGAGCAGCGTGAATCCGCGGCGGTGGTTCACTGGGCGACCTGCGGGTCGACGCTTTCCACGCGTGGAAAGCCGGTCATCGGGTCGAGGTGCACGATGCGGTGCGCGTCGTGGTTGTTGCGGAGTTGGATGCCGATTCCGGGGACGGTGGCGCCGGGCAGAAACAGGAAGCGCCGCTGATCCTGCGGGTCGCCGGAGCCATCGACCGGATGCACGGCCTCGATCACCACGCCATCGGGCAGGTGATATTGCTTTTTGAAACCGGGCTCGTTGGAATAGAGAAGCAGGACGCCTTCCTTGGGCTCGATCACGAGTTCGATGGCCTGCTGCTTGCGCTCGGCGCGATTGACCGCGGAGTTGAGAAACGTGGCTACTCCGTCGGTAGCCGAGATCATGCGGACGCTCTCCAGGCCCGCCGAGATGGCCGGATAGCTGATGCCGGCGATCAGGCCCACGATGGCCAGGACGACCACCATTTCAATGAGCGTGATGCCGTCAACGAGCCGCGACCGTGAGGGAGCGTTGCGGCGGGTGGTGTGCGGGTAGCGCTCCCTCACGGTCGCGGCTCGTTGACGTTTACTTGTTTTTCCAGCTGACAATGTCGGCATTCGTTCCTTCGCCGCCAGGCTGGCCGTCCGCGCCGAGGCTCATGATCTCCGGCTCGTCGGCCTGGTGTTCGCCGGGGTAGCGGTAGATGTAGTCGCGGGCCCAGGGATCCTTGGGCACGTCCTTGGGCAGATACGGGCCATTCCACTGATTGACGTCGGCGGGCTTGATGCGCAGCGCGGCAAGACCCTGCTCGGTGGTCGGGAAGGTGCCGGTATCGAGCTTGTAGGTGCCGAGCGCGGTCATGAAGTTATCGATCTGCGAGCGCGTCAGCGTGGTCTTCGACTCGTCCACCTTTTTCCAGAGTCCGGGTCCCACCAGGGCGACGAAGAGGCCGATGATGGTCACCACCACCAGCATTTCGATGAGCGTGACACCGGCCCGGGAGGAGCGTCTTCGATTCCGTTTCGTAATTTTCGTCATGTTATACCGCCACGTCGTTAATGCTCGTAATCGCGAGCAGCATACTCAAAATCAGTGCGCCGATCAAGACGCCCATCACCAGGATCACCACCGGCTCGAAGATGGAAGTGAAGCGCTTGATGGCGGCGCGGGTATCGGTTTCGTAGATATCCGCCATGCGGATAAACATCGTGTCCAGTTTGCCGGTCTCTTCGCCAACGGTCAGCAGGTGAGCGGCGAGCGGCGGAAAGACTCCGGCTTTGCGCATCGGGGTGGCGATGCCTTCGCCGCGCTTCACGCCCATCGCGACGCCGACCAGTGCGCCGGAGATGGTGCGGTTGTTCAAGGTCGCGGCGGCGATACCAAGCGATTGCACGAGCGGCACGGAGTTGCCGACGAGCGTCCCCATGGCGCGCGCGAAGCGTGCGGTCTCCGCCTTCAGTAAGGCGTCGCCGAGCAGGGGAAGCTTGAGACGCGCGCCGTCCCACCAAAGGCGGCCCGCGGGAGTCTTGGTGTAGACGCGCCAGACGATCAACGTGATGGCGATGGCGAGCGCCGCAACCCACCACCAGGCCGTGACCACGTTGCTGACATCGAGCATGATCTTGGTGGGCAGCGGGATCTTCATGGTGGAATCGCTGAAGATGGTGGCGAAGCGCGGCACCACGAAGGTCAACAGCAGCGTGATGGAGGCCAGGCCAACGCAGGCGAGCAGCGCGGGATAGATCATCGAGGAGATGATGTAGTTGCGCAGGTCGTCGCGGGTGCGCTCGAATTCGGCGAGGCGTTCGAAGATGATAGCGAGCGCGCCCGAGGCTTCTCCGGCGCGCACCATGTTGACGTAGAGATCGCTGAAGTAGTCGGGATGCGTGGCCAGGCTATCGGCCAGGGTGCGGCCGCCTTTGAGGACGCGGAGCACGTCGAGGACGATAAAGCGGAAGGCCGGCTTTTCGGTGAGTTCGGCGGTGATACTCAGGGAGCGATCGAGCGGCACGCCGGCATTGAGAAGAGTGGAGAGCTCCTGCGTGAAGAAGAGAATGTCGCGGCGGCGGCCTTTGCCGAAGGACGGCAGCTTGAGGTCGATGCCGGCGCTCTTGGGAGCGACGCCGATATAGATGGGCGTGAGCCCCTGTTTGCGGAGTTCGCGGACCACGAGCTTTTCGTCGGCGCCGGCCAGGCTTCCGGTGCGGACTTTGCCGTCGGAGGCCACGGCGCGGAAGAAGAAGGTGGTGGCCATTCTAGAGATCGCTCCCTGACGGTCGCGGTTCGCGGTGAGCAGCCCCGACGCGCAAGCTAAAGCAATCGCCACCCATGCGAAGCAACCGCTCCCTGACGGTCGCGGAGTTAGTTGGGGGGCGAGAGCGGTTACCGCGAAACGCCGGCTGAAAGCCGGCGGCAGCCAGGATTGGCTGCCCCACAAGAGTGCGTGGATGGTGAGGGTGATGCGAGGGGGCGAGGGCAGTGCGCGCGGGAGGAGTCATGGCTAGAACTCCTGGGTGACGCGCATGACTTCTTCGACGGTGGTGACGCCGTCGCGGATTTTGCGCCAGCCGTCTTCGCGGAGGTTGCGCATGCCGTTTTTGCGGGCGGCGCGGGTGAGGATGCTGGCGTCGGCGTTGCCCATGATGAGCTTGCGGACCTCGTCGCTGACATCCATCATTTCGAAGATGCCCATGCGGGCGTGGTAGCCGCGGCCGCCGCAGTGGTCGCAGCCCTGGCCGCGCCAGGTCTCCATCATTTCGCCTTCGGGCGAGAGAACTTCGCCGGCGAAGATCTTGCACTGCGGGCAGATGACGCGCACCAGGCGCTGCGCCAGGACGGCGACCAGCGAACTGGTGATCAGATAATTTTCGACGCCCATATCGACCAGGCGTGTGATGGCGCTGGGAGCGTCGTTGGTGTGGAGCGAAGAAAAGACCAGGTGGCCGGTGAGGGCGGCGCGGATGGCGATATCGGCGGTCTCGCGGTCGCGGATTTCGCCCACCATGATGACGTCGGGATCCTGGCGCACGATGTGGCGGAGCCCGGCGGCGAAGGTCAGGCCGATTTGCGGATTGACGTGGATCTGGTTGATCCCGTCCATCTGGTATTCGACCGGGTCTTCGATGGTGATGATCTTCTTGTCCGGCAGATTAATACGCTTGAGCGCGGAATAGAGCGTGGTGGATTTGCCGCTGCCGGTGGGGCCGGTGACCAGGAAGATGCCGTGGGGCATGCTGGTGAAGTGCTCCATCTGGCGGAGCATGTGGTCGTCGAAGCCGAGGCGGCGGAGATCGTAGAAATCGCCGGAGGAGCGATCGAGCAGGCGCATCACGACGCTTTCGCCGTAGAGGGTGGGGAGCGTGGAAACGCGGAGATCGACTTCGCGGCCGAGGATCTTGATCTTGATGCGGCCATCCTGCGGCAGGCGGCGCTCGGCGATATTGAGTTTGGCCATCAGCTTGAGGCGGCTGATGATGGCGGCCTTGAGTTCGCGCGGCGGATTTTCCTGGGCGAAGAGCACGCCATCCACGCGGAAGCGGATGCGGAATTCCTTCTCGAAGGGCTCGATGTGAATATCGCTGGCGCGTTTCTCGATGGCGTCGGCGATCATGGCGTTGACGAGGCGGATGACGGGCGCTTCGCTCGCCATGTCGCGGAGGTGTTCGAGATCGGCGTTGGCCTGCTCGTCGTCGCCATCGCCGATGAAAGTTTTCTGGTCGCTCTCGCCATAGTTGCGGTCGATGGCGTCGAGGATTTCCTGTTCGCTGGCGAGCGCGGTCTGGACCTGGAGACCGCTGAAGGCGCGGACGGCGGCGATGGTTTCGAAATCCATCGGGTCGGCCATAGCGATGGTCAGGACACTATCGTTGAGGGCGACCGGGAAGGCGCGGCACTGGCGGAGGAAGCGCTGCGAGAGGCCTTCGATTTCGGGGGCGTTGGGCGGCGTGCCATCGACGGCGATGAGCGGGACGCCCATCTGGTCGCTAAGGGCGGAGAGGAGATCGCGCTGCGCGATCAGGCCCATATCGACGACGATTTTGCCGAGCTTATCGCCGCGCTCCTGCTGGAGCTCAAGAGCACGCTCGAGATCTTCGGCGTCGATCTTGCCGCGTTCGATGAGGATCTCGCCGAGGCGCATGTAGCGGACGGGCGCGAGGGCGCCTGATTCGGGTTCGGGATGCGGGGGAATGGTGGCGGCCACTATCGTTCTTCCGTTTCGACGACGCCGGCGGCGGCGTTGGCGCGGGTGGCGCGCATGACTACCTCGGCGGGCATGCCGGCGGTGTTTTCCCAAGTGCCGTAATAGAGGCGGACCGAGAGCACCATCTGCTGGCCGGCGGGAAGTTGCGCGCCGGCGGTGGCCATATTGCGCAGCATTTCCTTCATGGCGGCTTTCAGGATGGGTAGACGTTCCACGCGGCGCTGGTGGACGCGATCCTGCACGGTCTTAGGAATTTCCTTTTGGAAGGGGTTGATGCTCGGGGTTTTCACCAGGCTGACGTCGGCGGTGAAGACGAGGCCGTAATCGAGGAGCTGCAGTCCGCGGGTATCGCCCATCAATTCGACGGGTTCATTGGGATCGGCCATGGTGCCGAGCCGGTTGTCGAAGGTCTTTTCGAGCTCTCCCAGGATGGAATTGGAAAGCCGCGGCGCGGGCTTGGGCGCCACGACCGGGTTGCTGAGAGCCGCGGGCTTGGCGATCTGCGCGAACGCGGGAGTCAGGGCCAGCAGAAGGAGACCGGCGCGGAGTCTCATTTCGGATCTCCGGTTTCGGCGGGCCGGACCATGGCCCCGTATCCCTCGCGCTGGGCCCGCTTGCGATCGAGTTCGTATTCGCCGGCGACGAGTTGCAGGCTGCGGCGGATTTCATCGGAGCGATGTTCGAGATCGGCGACGAGTTTGGTGGTCTTCACGGCCTGGCGCGCTTCGACTTCCGCGACGGCTACGGCGACGGCCTGTTGAATCTGCTGTTGGATCTCGGCTGAACTCGGTGCCGCCGCGACGGTCACCTTTTCGATGACCGCCGGGCGATTCGGCGCGGGAGCCGTCCGTGTTGCAGCAAAGTAGAAAATCGAGCAGGAGAGTAGCGCGGCCGAGGCAAAGCCCAGGCGCGCGGTGGATCCCCAGAAGGCAGCAAACCAGCGCCGCAGGGGCGAAGGCTCGAAAATTTTGTCGGAGACGAAAGCGATGCGCTGCGGAATCTCTTCGTCGCGGAGGGAGAAGAGAGCGGCTTCGGTGAGCTGGAGGCGATCCAGATCTTCACGGCAGGCATCGCAGGATTTTACGTGCGCTTCCACCTGGAGCCGCTGCGGGGACGGCAGTTCCTTGAGGAAGTAATCTTTCAAATCGAATGGCGAGCAACTCATGACACACCTCTTGCCTTAACGGGAGCCAGTTCGGCCTTGAGGAGTTCGAGTGCGGTGTAGAGACGGGACTTGACGGTGGACACAGGGCAGGAGAGGATTTCGGCCATCTCCTCGAACTTAAAGCCCTGATAGATTTTGAGGACGACGGCCTCGCGCTGGTCCGGGGACAACCGGTCAAGCGCGGTGGCGACGGCGATCGAGAGCTCGACGGGAAAAACGGAGCTGCCGCCAACGGAGATGCCGATTTCGGTGGCCTCCGGCTCGAGCTCGTCGATATCGGTTTCCGGCTTGCGCTTGCGGAACATGCTGTAGGCTTCGTTGTGAGCGATGCGGTACAGCCAGGGTGCGAAGCGGGCCGAGTCGTCGAGTTTGCGGAGGTTCTGGTAGGCTTTCAAGAACACGTCCTGCGTCAAGTCCAAAGCGTCTTCCCGGTTGGCCGTGATTCGCAGCAAATAGTTGTAAATGCGCTTTTCCCATCGGGAGACGAGGAGGTTGTAGGACTCCACGCTACCTTTGGTTGCCTGGCGAATCAGGTCGGTATCTTCGACCGCCCGAAAGATCAAATTCTCTGGCTCCTTGTGACTAGACGCAGTGAGCCCGCAAAAAGTCGGTACACGGTAAATATCATTCTAACCCGGGGCGGGACGGGTAAAACGGGCTATGATGGCCCACTTGTGAAAATGCTTTTGTTGATTACAAATGAGTTACTTGAAATAAATCGAGAAAAACGGGCTACGCGTGGCCCACTTTTCTGCTGGGCATTCAGGAAGAACTTCAGATGACTTGATTTTACCAGCGGGGTGCAAGGATTTCGGGGGGCGAGGCTGGGGTAATTTCTGTAAGTAATTGGAGGTAAATCGGTTACGAGAGAAAAATATATTTGAAGTTGATGTGAACGAGGTTTTGTACCGGGGATTACAATAAGAGGAAGTGATTCGAACCTGGTTGGCACTGGCGGCGGTCCTTTGTGCCGGGACGGCCAGGGGAGCAGGGCCTTCCTACTCCGCGACGGGAATCGTCAACGCATCCAACTATTCGGCGGGACCATTCGCGCCGAACTCCGTGGTTTCGATTTTCGGAAGCGGACTGGCGCGGTCGACGCATGCGCTGGCCGATTCCGACATGGTGAAATGCGAGACGTCAGCGGGGCTGTGCCTTCCGGTGGAAATGAATTTCGTTCGGGTGTACGTGAACGGCTACCCGGCGCCGATGCTGTATGTTTCCGACGGACAGATCAATTTCCTGATACCTAGCAATTTGATTCCCGGTCCGGCCGTAATTCAGGTGCTGTCCGGGATCTATGGGCCGGAGGTCACGGTGACGCTGGTGGACGCGGCGCCGGCGCTATTCCCGATGCCGGGAGGGTACGCGATCGCGACGGACGCCACCGGCAAACTGCTTACGGCCGAGGCTCCGGCGCACCCAAACGACACGGTGGTGGTTTACGTGACTGGGCTGGGCTACACGTCGCCGAATCCGGGGCTGGGAGCGATTCCGAACTCGGCGTGGCCGGCGCTGGCGGCGGTAAAGGTGGCGTTGAATGGAGCGGCGCTGGATCCGGTGAGGATCAAGTATGCGGGGGTCACGCCGGGGTCGGCGGGGCTTTACCAGATTAATCTGGTGCTGCCGGACGGGGCGGGGGTAGACCCGGAGATCGTGGTTTCGGCGGGGAGCACGGCGGGGCAGGGCGGGCTGAAGCTGGCGATGCGGTGAAGACGTGTAGATCGCTCCCTTACGGTTGCGCTTACGGTCGCGGCTCGGTGTGAAGCAAACGTGTGGGTAGCGCTCCCTGACGGTCGCGGCTCGTTGCAATCATACAAGGGTGAGAGCAACTTTCCGTGCATACGGCGCGTTTAATGTATAGGCTAAAGATGAAGGACAGGAGTGTTTCGATGAAGTTGATGCCCATGCTGGCTGCCACTTTGGCTGCCGCGGGAATTTTGGGAGCGCAGGATGCGCCGCCGACCCCGGTGGAGTTCATGGTGGAGACGGGCACGAAGGTGCCTCTCAGCCTGATCAA
This sequence comes from uncultured Solibacteraceae bacterium, assembly GCA_963791985.1. GTDB lineage: Bacteria > Acidobacteriota > Terriglobia > Bryobacterales > Bryobacteraceae > Solibacter. The sequence continues at coordinate 436,665 of CAWBUN010000002.1, forward strand.
CAGCGTGAGCACGAAGCACTCAGTCGTAGGCGATCGGGTGTACCTGGAGACGGTATTCCCGGTGCTGGTCAACGGGCGGATCGTGGTCCCGGTGGGCAGTTATGTGGCGGGCACGGTGACACAGATCAAGAAGCCGGGGCGAGTGAAGGGTCGCGGGGAACTGTACGTAAGGTTCGATTCGCTGACGCTGCCCAACGGGGTGACGCGCGATTTCCACGGCCGCATCGGCGCCATGGACGGCAACGCCAAGGACGAGTTGGACCGGACCGAGGGCAAGGTGCGGAGCGAAGGCAACAAGAGCGGCGATGCGCGGTCGGTGGGCGAAGCGGCGGCAGCGGGCGCGAGCATCGGCGTAATCGCGGGCGGCGCGGCGGGGCATTACGGAATGGGCGCGGGGATCGGCGCGGCGGCAGGTGCGGCGGCGGGCATGATGGGCGTGCTGATGTCGCGCGGTCCGGACGCTGTGCTGGCGAAGGGAACCACGCTGGAGATGGTAACTGACCGGCAGATTTCGTTCAGCGAGAGCGAGCTGAATTTCGGGAATTACCAGGCTCCGCGGGGTTCGATCGCGGCGGCTCCAGATGCCAACGGGGAGCACAAGTCGTCATTGCCTTTGCCGCGGCGGCGGTAGATGGGTCCGCGGCTTTCTTAATGCAGAATGGCCACGGAACAACGCGGATTAGATAAAACAGTCCGGCAGATGTGGCGGCGGCGATTGGGCTGTCTCTGGGTGGGTTGGTCACGGCGACGGCTTCGCCGCTGCCGTTCTTCGCATGCCCGTTTCTGGTGCTCACGTTCGGGGATGGACTCTGGACGCTGCCTGACCGGGGGACCGGCGGCTTCTCTTTCGGGTGGCGGGATGAGCGTTGCGATCATGTATCGCAAGAAGGCGGCCCCATTTGCATACCCCTACGTCGGCGCCGGCTGAAAGCCGGCGGCAGCCAGGCTTGGCTGCCCCACATTGCGACGCGCCCGCGAGCTGGGGGCTGGGATGCGAGGGGGAGTTTCGTTGCGCTCCCTCACGGTCGCGGCTCGTTAAGGGCACCACTCCATAGAGTCTTCGCGGCCCGCAGGCAAACACATCGAGAGTTACGGCAGTAAGTGGACAGGCCGGGAGGCCTGTCCCACTGGATCTTTGTGGGCTGGGAGGGGACAGGCACCGTGCCAAGGGGGAACAAAAAGGGGAGTTGGGGGATTTCACCCACCTTCGGGAAGGGGCGGGATCCCTAAGCGGCTGATTTCAAATGCGAATCTTTTGGACTCCGGGGTGCAGTATTCATTTGCCATTCGAGGACGCCAACTATGTTTCGATTCGATCAGCTGATCCGCCGTGACATGATCATCCGTGATGTGAAACAACGTCATCCTGAAACCATTTCCGTGTTTGAAGATTTGCATTATCGCTCCACGTGCGATGACTGCGATATCGAGACAGTTGCGCGCAAGAACGGACTCAAAGTGCAGGACGTGGTTGAGGCGCTTAACCAAGCCGCGTTCGGGCCAAAGGCAGACACCGAAAATGCTAGCACCCAGTAAGACCGCCAAGAAGAAGTTGAACCGCAAGCGGCACCAGCCGCTGGACGTATTTTTCAAGCCGAAGACCGTTGCGGTCATCGGCGCCACGGAGAACCCGGGAACGGTGGGCCGCACCTTGTTCTGGAACCTGGTCACCAGCCCCTTCGGCGGTACGGTCTATCCGGTCAATCCGAAACGGCCAAGCGTGCTGGGTGTGAAGGCGTATGCCTCGATCTCGGACATCCCCGAGCCGGTGGATCTGGCGGTGATCATCACGCCTCCACCTTCGATTCCCGGACTCATCCGCGAATGCGGCGAAAACGGCGTGCAGGGCGCGATCGTGATTTCGGCCGGCTTCAAGGAAATTGGACCGGAAGGCGCGGAGTTGGAGCGCCAGTTGTTGGTAGAGGCGCAGAAGGCCGGGATCCGCATCATCGGGCCGAATTGCCTGGGCGTGATGAGTCCGCTTTCGGGCATGAATGCCACGTTCGCGACGGCGGTGGCCCGGCCGGGTTCGGTAGGGTTCATCAGCCAGAGCGGCGCGCTGTGCACGGCGGTGCTGGATTGGAGTTTGAAGGAAATGGTGGGCTTCAGCGCCTTCATTTCCGTGGGGTCGATGGTGGATGTTGGCTGGGGCGACTTGATTTATTACCTGGGCAACGATCCGAAGACCAAGTCGATCGTGATTTACATGGAATCGATCGGCAACGCGCGGTCTTTCCTTTCGGCGGCGCGCGAGGTGGCGCTGACCAAGCCGATCATCATCATCAAGCCGGGACGTTCGGCGGCGGCGGCGAAGGCAGCGGCTTCGCACACCGGGTCGCTGACGGGCAGCGACGAAGTACTGGAAGCGGCCTTCCGGCGCAGCGGCGTGCTGCGCGTGAACAACATCGCAGATTTGTTCTACATGGCCGAGGTGCTTTCCAAGCAACCGAGCCCGAAGGGACGGCGGCTCACGATCGTGACCAACGCCGGAGGCCCGGGAGTGCTGGCCACGGACGCATTGATCATGGGCGGCGGCGAACTGGCCGAACTGACGCCGGAGACGATGGCGGAATACAACGCCGTGCTGCCGCCGACGTGGAGCCACAACAACCCGGTGGACATTATCGGGGACGCATCGCCGGAGCGGTACGCCAAGGCACTGGAGATCGCGGCTAAGGATCCGAATTCGGACGGCATGCTGGTGATTCTGACGCCGCAGGCGATGACCGACCCGACGCAGATTGCGGAGCAGCTGAAGCCGCTCGCAAAGCAGGAAGGCAAGCCGGTGCTGGCGAGTTGGATGGGCGGCGTGGATGTGGCGGCGGGCGAGGCGATTCTCAACCGCGCCAACATTCCCACGTTCCCTTATCCGGACACGGCGGCGCGCGCCTTCAATTACATGTGGCAGTACAGCGACAATTTGAAGGCGTTGTACGAAACGCCCGCGATGCCCGAGGATTCGCTGGCCTGGACGCCGGACCGCAAGCTGGTGATGGGCCTGATCGAGAAAGCACGCGGGGAAGGCCGTTCGATTCTCACGGAGTTCGAGTCCAAGCAGGTGCTGGCGGCATACGGCATCCCGGTGGCGAAGACGATCATCGCCGCGAATGCCGTGGACGCGGTGAAGGCGGCCAATGAAATCGGTTACCCGATCGTGCTCAAGCTGTATTCGGAGACGATCACACACAAGACCGATGTAGGCGGAGTGCAGTTGAACCTGGGCAACGCCGAGGCGGTGGATAAGGCATTCCACGCGATCGAAACGTCGGTGGCCGAGAAGGTGGGCGCGAAGCACTTCCAGGGTGTGACGGTGCAGCCCATGATCAAGCTGAAGGACGCGTACGAGCTGATCATCGGCAGCAGTCTTGACCCGCAGTTCGGACCGGTGCTGTTGTTCGGGACGGGCGGTCAGCTGGTGGAGGTGTTCAAGGATCGGGCGCTCGGACTGCCGCCGCTGAATTCCACGCTGGCGCGGCGGATGATGGAGCAGACCAAGATTTACGCCGCGCTCAAGGGAGTCCGCGGGCGCAAGCCGGTGGATCTGAAGGCGCTCGAAGTTCTAATGGTGCGGTTCAGCGCGCTGGTGGCGGAACAGCGGTGGATCAAGGAGATCGACATCAACCCGCTGCTGGCCTCGCCGGACGGATTGATTGCGCTGGATGCACGCGTGGTGGTGCATGGTCCCAAGGTTTCTCTGGAGCAGATTCCGAAAGCGGCGATCCGGCCGTATCCGACGCGGTATGTGGCGCCGTGGACGATGAAGGACGGAAGTTCGATCAACATTCGCCCGATTCGCCCCGAGGATGAGCCTTGCATGGTGAAGTTCCACGAGACGCTCAGCGAGCGCACCGTGTACCTTCGTTACTTCCACCTGATGAACCTGGAGCAGCGCACGCACCACGACCGGCTGACGCGAATCTGCTTCATCGATTACGATCGCGAGATGGCGCTGGTGGCGGAGCGGCGGAATCCGGAGACCGGGGAGAACGAAATCCTCGGCGTGGGCCGCATGATGAAGATCCACGGCACCTCCGAGGCGGAGGTCGCGGTGGTAATCAGCGACAAGTGGCAAGGCCGGGGGCTCGGCAAAGAGCTGCTGGCGCGGCTGCTGATTGTGGGCTCGGACGAGCGTCTCACCAAGTTGACGGCCGATATTCTGCCGGACAACCGCGAAGTGATGCGAATCTGCGAAAAGCTCGGTTTCACGCTCAAGCATTCGCTGGATGACGAAGTAGTGCGCGCTGAATTCAGCGTTTAGCCGGTTGGGGGACAGGCGAGAGCAGCGGCGATCGCCTGTCCTTGTTTACTATCACCATGGGACAAGCGGGGCGTCTGACTCTTACTCGCCGGGGATTCATTTGCGCCGCGGCGGCCGGCGGCGGCTACGTGGCCTACCGCGCCGCGCGTTTTCAGATTCCCAGCAGCAATGCTCGCGCAAGGGTAGTGATCGTTGGCGGCGGCGCCGCAGGCCTCAGCATCGCCGCGCGTCTGTGCCGGGCCTTGACGAAACCCGAGATCACGTTAATCGAACCCAGCGCCATCCACTACTATCAACCGGGCTTCACCCTGATCGGGGCCGGAGTTTTCGACCCGAACCATGTGGTGCGGCCCGAGTCCGAGTTCATACCCCGCGGCGTGAACTGGGTTCAAGATCGTGTCATTGAGGCCGACCCGGATCACAACAGCCTGACCACCGCAGAGCATGGGAAAGTCGCCTATGACTTTCTGGTTCTGAGCCCGGGACTGCAGATGAACTTCGACGCCGTGGAGGGCATCCGGCGCGAGTCGCTCGGACGCGGGAACGTACACTGCATCTACGATTACCAGAGCGCGCAGAACTGCTGGCGAAGCATCCGGGAACTGGCCCAAACCGGCGGCCGCGCGGTCTTCTCCGACACCTGGACCAAACTGAAGTGCGGCGGGGCGCCGAAGAAGATCAACCTCATCGCCGAAGATTACTGCCGCATCCACGGCGCGCGGCAGGAGGTGGATTTCCACTTCTTCTCCGCCGTCGATCACCTGTTCGACGTCGCCCCGTTCCGCCGCCGGCTGGAGCAGATCTACGCGGAGCGCAGTATCCCCGTTACTTACAATCATCGGGTCAAATCGGTAGATACCGAGGCCCGCAGGGTCACGTTTGAGAAGCAGGGCGGCGAACGAGTTACGGTGGATTACGATTTTCTGCATATCGTGCCGCCGATGAGCGCCCCGGATTTTCTGAGGAAGTCACCTCTGGCCGTGAACCCCGCGACCGGCAAGCCCGAAGACTGGGTGCCCACCGACAAATCCACGCTGGTGCATGCGAAGTACGCCAACGTGATGGCCGCCGGCGATGTCGCCGGCGTTCCCACGAGCAAGACGGGGGCGGCGATCCGCATCCAGGCTCCGATCGCCGCGGCGAACCTGATCGCGCTGATGGAAGGGAAAGCAGCGACGCACACGTACGATGGCTACACCGCCTGCCCGATTGTCACGCAGTACGGCAAGGTGCTGATGGCCGAGTTCGGGTATGACAAAAAGCCCGCCCCTTCGCTGCCGTTTCTCGACCCCGCCCGCGAGCATTCGGCGGGCTGGCTGCTCAAAGTGCACGTGCTGCGACCCCTGTATTTCGACGGCATGTTGAAGGGCCTGGTATAGGCGACCGATATGTTCAGTGTCGATGCCCGGCCTGAACAAGATTGTCTATGAAATAGTTGGTTTGCTGTTCGTTCCGTTCGCAAGCCTCGCCTTGATCGCCGGATGCTCCTGCCTTGCACGGTACGGCTTCCAGTTCCGAGGTATCCCTCGCCGTTGAACCAGCCGAGCCGAACAAGACAGGTTCAGGTTTGCAGTCTCTCGATTACTATTGATGGAGGGACCGTTATGAACCTGGATTCACCGCACCCCGGGATGGCCCGGGTACCGGACGGGACGTTCCGGATGGGCTCGGAGGATTTCTACCCTGAAGAGAGCCCGGTTCACGAAGTTGCCGTGGACGGCTTTTGGATCGACTGCCAAGAGGTCACCAACCAGCGCTTCGCCGAATTCGTGGAGGCGACCGGCTATCTCACGGTTGCCGAGCGTCCGCTCAACGCGGCGGACTACCCGGGCGCGCCGCCGGAGAATCTGGTACCGGGCTCGATGGTCTTTCAAAAATCCGCGGGGCCGGTCGATTTGCGTAATTACGTGAATTGGTGGGCCTGGGTGCCGGGAGCGAGCTGGCGGCATCCGCAAGGGCCGGCTTCCTCGCTCGAAGGGATCGAACAGCATCCGGTGGTGCACGTGGCCTATGAAGATGCCGAGGCCTACGCGCACTGGGCGGGCAAAGAACTGCCGACCGAAGCAGAGTGGGAATTCGCCGCGCGCGGCGGATTGGACGGAAAGAAATTTACCTGGGGTGACGACCATTTTCCCGGAGGCAAGGCGATGGCCAACAGCTGGCAAGGCGAGTTTCCCTGGCAGAACCTGTTGGTAGACGGCTACGAGGGAACGTCCCCGATCGGATCATTCCCGCCGAATGGCTACGGCCTGTACGATATGGCGGGCAACGTATGGGAGTGGACGTCAGACTGGTTTGTTCCGCGGCACGCCGACGAGATCGTCCGGTCCTGTTGCGGCCCGGCGGTCAATCCACGAATCTCCTCGCCGGCCAAGAGTTACGATCCCGCACAGCCGCAATTCCGGATTCCGCGCAAAGTTGTCAAAGGCGGTTCGCACCTGTGCGCGCCCAACTACTGTCTGCGATACCGTCCGGCGGCCCGGCAGCCGCAGATGCTCGACACCGGCATGACCCACCTGGGATTTCGCTGCATCGTGCGGAGCGCCTGAAGCACAGGCTCCGGAGTCAAGAAATCCTGAATCAGCCGCTTGCGCGCGTCATCATGCCGGCTATGGCATCGCCGGATGTGGCGCAGGAGGTTCGAGGATTCTACGAACGCTACCCCTATCCCCGGCCGGTGGAGAGTCTCGATCCGTATCGAACCCTCTGGCAGGACCCACGGAGATGCCGCGCGGATTACCATCTGTACTGGCCGGACCGACCTTATGGTGAGGATTATTCCATTCTGATCGCGGGCTGCGGGACCTCGCAGGCTGCCAGGCATGCTTTGCGATCGCCCGGCGCCCAGGTTACCGGTATCGACCTGAGCGAAACCAGTCTGCGGTGCACGGAAGAGCTGAAGCGCAAATACGACCTGACAAACCTTCAGGTCCACCAGCTTTCCATCGAGCGGGCCGGGGAGTTGGGTGCGGCCTTCGACCAGATTGTTTGCACCGGAGTTCTCCACCACCTTCCCGACCCGGATGCCGGGCTCCGCGCGCTCGGTTCCGTGCTCAAGCCGGACGGAGCGATGCAGCTCATGGTCTACGCGCCATACGGGCGCGCCGGCATCTATATGCTGCAGGATTTCGCCAGGCGGCTCGGCATTCATGCCACGGATGAGGAGATTCGGGAGCTGATCGCGGCGCTCCGGGCATTGCCTTCCGGGCATCCGCTGGAGAACCTGCTGCGCAATGTTCCGGACTTTCGTCACGAAGCGTCGCTTGCCGATGCCCTTTTGCATCCGCAGGACCGGGCTTACTCCGTGCCGGAATTATTCGAGTTTCTGGAGACCGGAGGACTGGCGTTCAGCCGCTGGGTGAAGCAGGCACCGTACAGTGCTCGCTGCGGCGTGCTGGCTGCGATCCCGCAGGCGAGGCGTCTGGCAGAGCTTCCGATGGCGGAGCAGTACGCGGCGGTCGAACTCTTTCGGGGAACCATGGTCCGCCACAGCGTGATCGTCCACCGGAGCGATAGCTCCAGCCGCGAGCTGCGGATTCGCTTTGATGATACTGCCTGGCCAGGTTATGTACCGATTCGGATGCCCGACACCATTTGTATTCAAGAGCGGCTGCCGGCCGGCGCCGCGGCCGTGTTGATCAACCAGACCCATACCTACCGGGATCTGATTCTGCCGGTCAGCTCAGCGGAAAAGCGCTGGTTGGATGCCATCGACGGGAATCGCACGATCGCCGAGATTGCAGGGAAGCAACTCGAGGTGGCCCGGAGTTTCTTTGAACGCCTTTGGTGGTACGACCAGGTGGTGTTCGACGGATCACAACGGCCGTGACGATTTCTCCGCCGCGTTCGGGTATAGTTTGTCTGTGAGCTCCCCGAGCGAGGTCCCTGACACCAACAAGCCTCGCCGGCTGGCGTGCGCCGAACTGCGCGGGGGAAACGATCTCGCGGAGTACGAGGCGGAGCTTCCGGGACTAATGGGCTGGGTCTCATGCCGGCCCCTACCGCCGGCAGTTTGCGGCGGTGATCTCTACTACCTCTCCGCATGCAGTCACGGCGTGATTGCGCGGGTCGCGCTTGCCGACGTCTCGGGCCACGGCGAAGTCGTGAGTTCGGCAGCCATCGACCTGCATGACAGTTTGCTGCAGTACATCGATCATTGGGACCAATCCCACTTGATCCGACAGTTGAGCGACAGCTTTCTGAGTAATGCATTCTACGCCACGGCCTTTGTGGCGAGTTACTATTCCGATGCCGGAGAGTTACTGTTCACCAATGCCGGCCATTTACCGCCACTTTGGTACCGATCCGCCACCCAGGAGTGGAGTTTCCTGCGCGACTCGACGCCCCTGAGCAGACAAGTCGTGGACCTGCCGCTGGGCTTGATCCCGGGGACCAAATACTGTCAGACCGCGGTGAAGATAGAGCCGGGCGATCTTCTGCTGTTGTACACCGATGGGATCAACGAATCCTGGGATGAATCCGGCGCGCAATTGGGTTTGGATGGGTTGCTACACATTGCCCGGAATCTGCCGGTATATTCCGCCGCCGGCGCGGGCGCAGCGCTGCTGGAGGCGGTAGCTCGATTCCGCGGGACGGCATCCGTGACGGACGATGAAACGGTGGTGGCGCTGCATCGCCCGGCGGGTGCGATTTAGGGGTCCCGCGGCGCGCCGTTAGTTGCGCGCGCCGCGGGTACAACTACTGAAGCAGTTACTGGACCAACTACTGAACTCGGGAGTGAACCTTGTCCACCGAGAAAGCAGCGTTGGAGCCGTGGCAAACGCTGCAACTCTCGCCGAACTGGCTGATCTGATCGGAGGCGTGGCTGGCGGTCGCTTTGTCATCGTGGCAGCCTTGGCAAGCGGCGGTGATGGGAGGCGTCGTCGGAGTGATCAGGGCGCCGGGCGTCGCGATGGGAACGACGGTTGGCACTACGTCCGGGTTATACGAGCCGTTGACGTGGCAAACCGAGCAGTCGCGGAGATCACCCGGGAAGCCGACGTCCTGGTAGTTGCGCCCGCCGATGACGTAGGGGTTCGCGAGTTGGTTGCCGCGGTGAATGGAGTGGATCTGGCTGGCGAAGCTGACTGCCGCCTTGGAGGAGTCGGTCAGAGTTGGATTGTGGCACATCACGCACTCCTGGGTGTCGTTGCGGACCGCGCTGTGAACAAAGGTGAGGTCAACGTGGCAAGCGGCGCACTTTTCCGTGGCGACGACCTGGCGGCGGGCGACGGGCTTACTGGCGTCGACGCTGAAATACATGCGCGTGGGCTGGGCCCAATCGATCGCGGCGGTCTGCTTCACGGTACCGGGGAGGAGGTTCACCGAATTGCGGGCTTCGATGGCGACGGTGTAGGAACCGGTGGCACCGGCCGGGATCTTGTTGGTGGTGGTGTAGGTGTATACGCCGCCGGAGCCGGGCGTCTTGCTGGGATCTTCCGAGACGCGGATGCCGGTGGGACCGAATCCATAATCGCTATTGGGCCCGGCGAGGATTACGCGGACCGAGGTGAGCTTGCTGATATCCAGCGGGTTGCCTTTCTTATCGGTGACCTTGAAGGTGACGGTGGGAGTCTGTCCCGGGGCGGTGTTGACGATCTTCTGGATCTGGGTGACGATGCCCGTGAGGGTTGCGGAGCTGTTGGCAACGGTGTGGGCTCCCTGGATGGAGGCGTCGAACTCGAGGTCGCCTTTTTGGACGTGGCATTCGCCGCACTGATTGTCGCTGACCTGGGGCAGATTGACGTGATTGGCGCCGGTGGCGAAGTTCACGTCGTCGTGGCAGGATCCGCAAGCGGCGCGGCTGGGGGTCTTGTAATAATTGGTGGCCTGCGTAGCAGTCTGGTGGCACACCGTGCATGTCTTGATTTCGTCGGTGCCGGAGGGGAACTTGACGTCCGAGAAATCCGACCAGGCGCCGCGGTGCCAGATGCGGTAAGGCGTGCCGGCTTTCACGCTAGGCAGATTCTCGCCCATGTGGATCTTGTGGATGAGAACGTTCATGTCCTGCGTGAGCTGGGTATCGGGATTGATCGTCTGAGGGGTGTGGCACATGACGCAGAGTTCGACCTTGATGCGCGAGCCGCCGTGGCCGATCAGGGGATCGTGGCACTGGTTGCAGGCGGCGGTGGGGACCACATCGCGGATCACGGTCACCTTGGAGCCGTTGGGCACGAAGTTGAAGACGTCGTTGGAAGTTTCGGCCCATTCGGCGTAGGTAATGAACTCGCTGAGATCGCGCTGCGCGGAGACGCCGATGGAGTGGGTAACGGTAGCGTCGAACGTGGTGGGGGCCTTGGTCTTGAAAGTATAGGTATAATCGCCGTCGCCGTTCTTGGTGAAAGTCCCGCCGGAATCGTTGGCGGCCTGGATCTGGGCGGGGTTGGTGTTGCCAGGCAGGGTCGGCTTGGCAGTGGTGGTGGTGTAAGAGACGTATTGTCTCTGTCCGGAGGGGATGTAGGCGCAGATGAAACTCATGGAGACGGCGCCAGGAGTCGTGATGCCATCGCGATCGAGCGGGAGGCCTTTTGGGTCGGTGAGGTTGACGCGTGCGGAGATGGTTCCGTCTTTAGCAACGGACGCGGAGACGACCTTCACCACCACGCCGGGTCGGATGAAGTTGATCTCATCCTGGGAAAGAGCCTGTGCCAGGTTGCGGCGCGGAACTTTAGGCTTCTGCGCCGTTTGAGAGATACCAAGAATGGACGCCATCAAGGGGAAAACCGCCAGGATCGTCCACGAAGACTTACGAAGTTGAATCACGATTACGTACTCCAACGGCCTGACCAAAATCTATACAGATAAAAAGGCCTGAATATACTATAAGACGAATTTTGCAACGGTAGGTGACGTAATTTTCAACAATAGGGGGTGGGGCGGGGGCTGAAACGCGGTCGGCGGAGTTGAAAACATGCGCTCGCGACGCTGATTCCTGGAAATGGAAACCATTGAGAACACTACACCGGCTTCGCTGTGAACCCTTAACGGAGTAATCGGAGTAACGAAAACGGGCCGTCATTTCGATGGCTTTTCCTCGCTCCGACTTTCTCTCGGGCAGCTCCAAACTGCGCTGCAAATGTGCGCGCTGGAGCGAGCCGATTTGTACGATTCAACTGCACGAGCAAGCAGTGGTGCTTTTGATCGACACCCTTGCTATTGGTATTGAGATCCCATGGCCGAAAAACGCGGTCGCCTGAAGCCGAGCACGACACGGCGAGCACGACAGCGCGTGCTCTTCGACTGGCTTGACCCTGAGTTGGGGCAGGGTTCGCCCAGCGTATTGTGTTTTGCGACCATTGTGTTTAGCGACCATCGACGAGCATTTGGCCGAGGGCTATGGTGGGGAGTGAAAGCGCAGCGTCTATCTGATCGTGTGCATTGCTGTGACGTTGGACTCCGCATGCAGTCGCGTCTGCTTTGCGCAATCAACAAGGCCCTTGATTTGTCGGCCGGATAGAGTTCCATCGCGATACAAAGCAGGTGGCGGGGGCAGAGTCTTGTGAACACGTGTTACCTATCCTGGCGCACGAGATCGTCCACACCCTGGATGGCGTCGCCCAAGAGTCCGAAGCCCGTCTCACGACGGCTAACGGGAAGTACCGAGAAATGCGCGATGCCAAGACGTGCGGATTGCTCTGGCCGAGGGACATCGCAGGCTGGTCACCTACGGATTGGCAGCCCGGCGCCGGCAGGCTCGCTGACGTCGGCCGCAGCGGGCAGGTGATAGAATGAGCGGACCATGGACCAGCGTCTCTGGGCCAAGATCGAGGGGGTCTTCCATGCCGCGCTGGAACGGCCTCCTGACGAGCGCCCGACCTTCCTGGCCGCAGCCTGCGGTGGCGATGCCGACCTGCTTCGTGAAGTGCGGCAGATGCTCGAACGGGACGAAAAGTCCACCGCGGTCGTCGCTGCCCCGGCCGCCGAACAGGCGGCCTTTTTCCATACGGCCGCCTTGCCCTCGGGCGCACGCCTGGGGCCATACCGGATCACCGGTCCGCTGGGCGCAGGCGGAATGGGCGCTGTATATCGCGCGGAAGATACGCGTCTCGGCCGCACCGTAGCGATCAAGCTGATCCGTAGCGGCGAGGCGATCTCGGCCGCGATCCGCCAGCGCTTCGAACGCGAGGCGCGCGCCGTCGCGGCCCTCAATCACCCCCACATCTGCGCCGTCTACGACGTGGGTTCCGAGGGCGGCGCCGATTACCTTGTGATGGAGTACGTGGAAGGCGAAACGCTGGCCGCGCACCTGAAGAAGGGTCCGCTGGAACTTGCGGCCGCGCTTAAGATCGCGTGCCAGGTGGCGGATGCCCTGGGCGCCGCACACGCCAAGGGCATCGTCCACCGCGACCTCAAGCCCGAAAACATCATGCTTACCGCGGGCGTGGCCAAGGTGCTGGACTTCGGCCTGGCCCAGACACCTGCTGCCGCTCTGCCGGACTCCCAGACGGCGGGACAAACCCTCACCACCCCCGGCACCATTCTGGGAACCGCGGCCTACATGTCGCCGGAGCAGGCCTGCGGCAGGGATATGGACGCGCGCACCGATATCTGGTCCTTCGGCTGCGTGCTGTACGAAATCCTGACAGGCAGGCGGGTCTTCAGAGGCTCGACCCGCACCGAGATCCTGGCCGCCATCCTGGAACGCGAGCCGGACTGGTCGGCGCTGCCGGCAACGACCACAGCGACGCTGCGTTCACTGCTGGAACGCTGCCTGCGCAAGGATGTGTCCCGGCGCCTGCGAGATATCGGCGACGCACGGATCGAACTGGAAGATCTGCTGGCTGCGCCTCCGGCTCCGGCATCGACTCCCGCCCGGCGCGCGCCGGTGCGAACTGCCGTCCTGTCGGCCACCCTCGGAGCGGCTGCCGCTACCCTAGTCTTCGCCGGAGTACTCGCGCTTCGCCGGCCAACCGAACCCGTCGCGCCGCTCACCACCAAGTTCATCATCACGCCCAATAGACTCGCCCGAGGCGGCGCCAATGAGATCGACGCCGAGGTGTCCATCTCCCCCGACGGAAAACATATCGCCTACGTCGAGGCCGAAGACGCGCAGTTCTGGCTCCGCGACATCGACCAGGACAAAGCGCGTCCCGTGCCGGGCGCCAAGGCCGTTTACCAGGCCTTCTGGTCGCCCGACAGCCGTTTTGTGGGATATGCAGCCCGCGGCGAATTGGTGAAGATCCCGATGGAGGGTGGCACCCCCGTGCGGATCTGCAAGCTCCCAAATGGGTTCCGGCGGGCCAACTGGAGTTCGGACGGCGAGACCATCGTTTTCAGTGACGGCACCGGTTTATTCACGGTCCCGGCAAGAGGCGGAGAGCCCACACGCCTGCTCGCGCACAACCACCTCGAGCATCCTTCCTTTCTGGATCTGGACCACGGGCGGCGGGCAGTTCTATATCAGGCGCGCGAACACGATCCGCGCCACGGAATCTACGTCCTTGTGGTAGGTGAAAGCAAACCGCGGTTTCTCATGTACTCCGCATCGTCCAATCCATATCCCGCCTACAGTCCCACAGGACATATCATCTATACCGATGGCATGGGCGACTCGCTCGCGATCTGGGCACTGCCATTTTCCCTGGCCACGCTGCAGCCGATCGGCAAAGCTTTCCCGATCGCCCAGCATGGCTCTTCGCAGCAGGTATCCCGCACCGGTACGATCGTCTATAGCGATGCCCCTAACGATCAGCACCAGTTGGAATGGTGCGATCGCTCCGGCAAAGTTCTCTCTAAAATCGGCGAGCCCACGCGGCAGGCTTTTCCGGTGCTATCGCCCGACAATCGCAAGCTCGCCGTGGCGAACATGTACGACTTCGAGATTTGGCTGCATGACCTGGATCATGGAAGCCAGACCCAGCTGACATTCAATCCGGCCATGCAGTACCCCACGAGTTGGACCGCCAACGACCAGGTCACCTATTCTTCCGATCGCACCGGCAATTGGGATGTACTCTCCAGGACTGCCGACGGCAGCGGCGAGGCCAGCCCGCTGGTGAGCACGCCCGCGGATGAGTATATGGCCGATTGGTCGCCCGATCACCGATTCCTCATTTACGAGGTCATCTCGCCCGAAGGGAAGAGTGACTTGTTCTATCGGGAACGCGGCAAGGACGGAAAACTGGGCGAGCCGGTGGTTTTCTTGAAAACTCCTTTCCGCGAACGGCAGCCGCGATTCTCGCCGGACGGCAAATTTGTGGCCTACATTTCCAACGAGTCGGGTGGGCCGGAAATCTACGTTCGCGAGTTCCCCAGCGGCGCCAACAAAGTGCAAATCTCAACTCACAGGGGAATTGCGCCACGCTGGCGCCAGGATGGCAAGGAGATCTACTATGTTGAACAAGGCAAGCTGATGGCCGTGGCCATCACCACACGCCCGGCCTTTTCGTCCGCTGCTCCGATCCAGCTATTTCAGAACGCGGCGCTACCGAATTACGATGTTTCGTCCGACGGCAAACGGTTCATCGTCATGGAAAAGCCGCCCGCCGGTCCGCCGCTCACCATCCACGTCGTCCAAAACTGGTTCGAAGAGTTCCGCCCTCAGAGGAAAGCGGCACACTGAATCCGCGGGGGCTTGCAACGATAGTGAAAATGCCGCAGGCGAAAGACGTGCCTGGAGTGCAAACTTCGCTGAAGGAAGCGCCGGCTGGCAATGGAACGTCTATGGCTCTTCCTGGCCTAGCCAAACACGATCCGATTGCCGTCCAGAGAGGAACGACGGGAAAACATGTGGATGTGCGCGAGCCGGGATCGAGACCAACCGCGCGGAGTCTGAAGTGCATCCGCTTGGGTCAATCGACGTGTTAGCGACAAACCGTCAACTTGGCTGCCGAATGGAGTTCTTCGCGGGTCTTCGGCGTCTTTGCACGTGATTCGATGATCGGGACTCCGCGAGTGCCCTATCCCGGCAGAAAGAAATCTGGCTCTTGGGTTAGAACTGAGACAGTTCATGACTGAACATGGTCGAACGATTTTTCCGGGATCTCACGCAGAATCGGCCACGACGCGGTGTGCTTTACGACCCCGAAGACCTGATCCCGTTCTTCCCAGTTTCGCCGGATAGTTCGGTCCTCGCCCGGTCCGGGCTCGCAACTAACTAAACGCGGTGCGATAGACTATCTCACAGTACGGGAGACTCGTTGATGAAGCCCTCAGGATTGAAGAATATGAAGTGGATGACAGCGGCAGCGGCAGGTATACTCGCACTCGCAAGCAGTGTTGTGAATGCACAGCCCCCGGCGGGCGGCGGTGCGGGTGCGCGCGGCGGCCGCGGTGGGATAGGCCCCGCGCTGTTCAACTCGCTCGATAAAGACAAAGACGGCTCGGTTTCGCGAGCCGAGCTGAAGGATACATTTAACGCCTGGTTCACCGCGGCCGATACCGCGAAGAGCGGCGCAGTGAACGAAGCTCAGCTCGTGACGGCGCTGCTGACGGTGTTTCCTCTCCCGGCTCCGGGCGGCTTCCAAACCTGGGGTAACTCCACGCCGATGACAACGCCCCAGGCGAACATTGATGGAATGCTGGCAGCCCTGCCGACTACACCGGGCGCCAAGCCCGCGCGTGCCCGCAAGGTGCTGGTGTTCGCGCATACAGGTGAGTTTGGATTCGTGCACTCGTCGATTCCCATGGCTGCGAAGACCGTGGAAGCGCTCGGCAACAAGGGCGACCTGTGGTCGACGACAATCAGCTACAGTCTGGCTGACATCAACACGAACAACCTGAAGCAGTACGATGCGATTTTCCTCGACAGCACCACGGCCTGTTTCCTGGACGACGCCGACACGGCAGCCACGGCAGCACGTCGCGCGGCCTTCCTCGATTTCGTGAGAAGCGGTAAGGGCGTTGCCGGCATTCACGCCGCGACCGACTCCTACCATTGGGATTGCGCCGAAGCGAGCAAGATTGCCGCGGCCGCTCCGCACAATGATGCCGCGCATGTGCTGGCTGCTCAGATGATTGCACAGGGCGATTCAAACGGCGACAAGAAGATCAGCCGCCAGGAACTCGCCACGCTGGCCGATGCGTGGTACGACAAGCTGGATACCGACAAGGCGGGCAAGCTGGTACAGGCTGACTTGACGGCACGCCTGAACACGGCGGTTCCCCCACCCCCTCGTGCACAGCAGCCCAGTTCCAGCGCCGATGTCCACGGCTGGCCCGAGTTCAACACGCTGATCGGCGGGTTCTTTAAGTTTCATTGGAGCGATCCGCAGCTCATCACCACGAAGATTGACGACCCGGCGAGCCCGCTCACCGCGATGTTCCACGGTCAGGAATTCGAAATCCACGATGAGACCTATACGCTCGCCGAAGATTCCTATTCTCGCAAGAATCTTCATGTGCTGACCAGCATCGATTACGCGAAGATGAACGATACGGATAAGGCGAAGGAGCGGAATCCGCGTTCGGACGGCGACTATGCCCTCAGCTACATTCGCAAGGAGGGCAAGGGCCGCGTGTTCTATGAAGGCCATGGCCACAATGAAAAGGTGCTCTACACCATGACGCCGATGCTGGAGCACCTGCGTGCAGGCATTCAGTATGCAATCGGCGATTTGAAAGCTGATGACAGCCCGTCGGTGAAGTAAACTTTACATCCGGCGCTGGACCTGAAGGGCAGGAATTCGGACTTCGGTCCGGTTCCTGCCTTTTAGTTTTAGTGCGCCCCTTCGACCGCACGCCCGGAGTGGTGCGGGTCCCTGGTTTGTCTCCGCACTTCGCACCTAATCTACGCGGTCTTAAGCATGGGAGACTTTTTCCGCGATTTGTTCGCGGATCAACTGCTTCGTTCTGTCCATGAACGCGAGTTTGTCCGCCAGGCAGCTTTCGAGGAGCACACCGACGCCGGGATGCCCCAGCGTATCGGCCACCGCGATCAGAGTGATGTAGCTCGCTACCTGCAAGTGTGCCAAGTGACTGGCCTTGGCCAGGACGAAGAGTTTGCGGGCAACCGGACCTTGGATCTCGTTGAGGTCCCGGCGAAAATCCTCGATGAATACGTCATGCAACCGTTGATTGATCTTGACCGGCTTCTCCCCAATGAGTTTGAAACATTCGTCCAGTCTGTTCATGATTTGGGACGAGACCAACTCCCTCGCATCTAGCGCCTCTTTGATCCGTGGGTTCTGCGCTGCTTGACCCAATTCCTCATAAATCTTTCGGCTTCGTTCTGCTCCATGTCGCAACTCGCTCAACATGGAGATACAGAGTTCTTTCGGTGTTGTGATGGGCATCGTAGTCTTGGATTCCTTTCGACTTCTGATTCGGACAAACACAGCTAGCGGCATCCCTGATGACACTCACCCTTGGCAGATTCACTCTTCTGGGCTACTCCCGCCAGCGAGCGGGCGCAACCTCACGGCGGCACTCCGATTGTGATGCGTAGCAGAAGAGCGCCCGGCAATTCTGCGATCCATCAAATCAATCGGCAGCGGGGCAGGGGAGTTGTTTCGACGGGGTCGAGTGGCGCCGCTCGCAATGCAGGCGTGTATTGGCGTGTATACCACCCATGCGTCCGAGCGGCTGCCCTGGAATTATGGCCCGACCGTCGGGAATAGCCTTGCGCTAGCGGCGCGCCGAGACCGTGAGCCCAATCAACATGATCTGTCCTAAGGGTCGTGCTTTGACCGCGATGTCGTGACAGTAGCGCAACGTGATGCGACTGCTAATTGGTGCGAGAGTGATGTCGACTTCGGGACCCAGTCCGAAAGCACGGTCACGGGCGCCGCGAAGAGCTTCGGGAAGAGCGTTGCCGCGATCGTCACGCACTTGCCACAATGCGTAACCGGCCAGCCCCACATCGACAATTCCAAGAGTCTTGCCGGTACCGCCCTGAACCTGAACAGTGTCACCTCGCGTAAGATCAATGCCCTGCTTGCTCTGATTCAGATCGTAACTCGCCAATTCGGAGATATGCCACGTTTTGGAGCGATCGAAGTACACTGCGCTCCCAAGCGAAAACTGATGAGCCCAATAACCGCGTCCAACGCCATCGCTGGTTCGAGGAGTGAAGCGTCCGGTTGGTGCATAGAAGGAGTATCCCGCGACGATGTCGACTTGGGACATTTTCCACCCAATCTTGAGGGGTTGGACGTAAAGATCTCCGAAGCCATATCGATCAATGCTGGCCTCTGGGCGATCGGTCTGAAGATTAATACGCGCTGCGGGAACGCCCACCGACGCATTCATGTAGATCGAATGCCAGGGCAACGGAAAGGTCACCTGGACCCCAACAGCATTTGCCATTGCGTCCAGATCGAGCCCAACCGGAATACGATGTCCATCCCTGTCAATGAGGTTGTTCGAACTGTAACGCAAGAAGCGATCGGCGACATAGAGACCGCTGACCGGCTGTGACCCGGCGAGCAAGCCAAGAGTACCAAGGACTTTATTGCCAAGTTCCTGCGCTCCTACCGGAGCCGCCCAGATGAACACCACGATGACAAAAGTCAGGCGCGTTCTTGAACTCCTCCTGTCATCTTGGTATTCCGATGTCGACTTTGCTGCGCTCGGCGCAGAATATTGCTGAAATGGCTGAAGTAAAACGTCCCAAACTGAGTTCTCGGGAGTGGTCTCGGTCTGCGCTCCCACGCTCCGGTGTCGAGATTGTCAGCCCCCGGCGCATCCAAAAACACGCGGCCAGCACAGCCACGACAAGGGTGAATCCGATGCCGAACTCACGGAGGATGTGTTGTCTTTGGCCCGACGACGCCGGGTAATATTGATTACATTCCGGCGCCGCCACTACAAGGAATTTACCACCGCGCTCTCCTCCGGTGCATCGCAGGCAAAAGAGCTTTTGCCCACACGACAAATCTGTAAGGCCAGCTCGTAGAGAGGTCTTTCATGCAGCGCATGTACGTCCTTTTGGCGATCCCCGCATTATGCCTGTTGGCTGCCCCCACCGCGGCTGTCGCTACCCCACAAGCCGATGCTCCGCCCGTTACTTTTCGTAGCAATGTCACGTTGGGACGGGTCGATGCCCAGGCAGTGGATGGTGGAAACCATCCCATTCGCGGTCTCAGAGTCCAGGATTTCATCTTGCGAGTGGATGGAAAGCCGCAGGAGATCCGGGATTTCCAAAGCGAGAAGATGCCGGTTGACGTCGTCTTGCTGTTGGATGTCAGCCGTAGCATGGAGCCACACATCCGGCGCGTGGCTACTGCTTCGCATGAGGCCCTGCGCGCCCTCGGGGAACAGGACCGGATCGCTACGATGGTATTCGATCGCTTCACGCGCTTGCTCATGCCGTTTCGCCCCAGCCGCCTGGATGCCGAGCAGGGAACTCGAAAGCGTGCTAGATCGCGAAACTTTCGAGGGCGGCACCGATATTACGCGCGGACTGTTGGACACCGCCTCTTACGTCGAGCGGAACGCGAGACGCGATGCGCGCCGGGCAATTGTCATCGTTACCGACGACCAGACCGAGCGTAACCGAAACGAAGCCGCGGTCTTGCGTGCGCTGACACGCGCGGACTCTGTTCTGAGCGCTCTAATCGCACCGGATGCTCTGCATACCGGAACCGCCTACCGGCATCCACCGTCATTCGACGACGACCGGCCGCGAGACACTTTCGGTGACCTGATTCCTCGCTGGATGGGATCGTATCCGAGGGGCCCGCGCACGCAATCGGCCGGCACATCTCAGATCGCGAATCAATCGGGAGGTGACAGCATGGCGGTGGATCAAGCTTCGGCGTTTGAGCAAACACTCGCGCGCATACGCGAGCGCTACGCGCTCTACTTCTATTTGCCGGAAGGGATGCAACCTGGCGAAGAGCGCTCGGTTGAGGTCGTGTTAACCGATGCGGCACTGCGGCGGTACCCCGGCGCAGAGGTTCGCTACCGGCGCTCCTATCTCGCACCGAATGGTTCGAATGACAGAGAAGAGGCACGACCGATCCGAGTGATGAGTCTGCCAATGCCGGAACATGCGACCGTTGGCATGTAGGCTGGGCACGCGACTCGCGTAAAACCGGACTTTTCGAAGAATTCCGCTAATTCTCCAGCGACATTTTTTGGTCAGTTGCAAGGTGGCTTCCGAGTGGTCGTTGTTCCCATTTCCGTATCCAAGTAGCCTTTAGTGCAGCGGGTTCCAACTCCGTCCCGGCTCCAGTTGCTTGACTAGACTAATGTGGAAACCCCGAATCTCCGGGTAATGACATGTCGGACAAGTCCTCGTGAATGGTAAACGCATTAGCGGAAAGTGGAAGCTCCCGGTCCCATTTGGAGGGCCAGCCTCCCCACACGAATTGTTGCCATCGATCAGCTCGAAGTCGCAGCGCGAGAGGCGGGTGAATAGCTACCGATAACTCTTCTTAACGCTCGCGGCATCGGTGGATTCATTCGGCGGGTTGACGACTACGCGCTCATGTGGATTGATCCCGGAGTGCGGGGCGCGCTTAAGGCACCTTCCGCTTCAGTTCGTCGAAAAAATTCAGCAGGAAGTTCACGTGGACGTTAGTAGACCCGCCGTTGGCGGACTCAGGCGCGGGGAAGACGACGAAGCGCTTGCCGTTGGGCGCCAAGTCCAGAGGTGGATAGTGGTCCGTGAACTGAATCGCCGCTTCGGACCACTGGCGTGGTGCGCCCGGCGAGAAGGTGTCGGTAGCGGTATAGGAAACCACCATGATCCGCGCGGGGGAGCGCGCCGCGTAGAACAGTTCTTTGGAAGTGCGCGACCAAATCGGAAACCTGCCGCCGCCGGCCGAGACCTGCCACTTGCCGGTTCCGGCCGTTGGCGGAAAGGGCCGCACGTAAACCTCGTAGGCTCCCGCCTCGCTGGAGGTGTAGGCCAGCCAGTGTCCATCGGGTGAAAACGCCGGCTCGACGTCGTCGCCTGGCGTGGCCAGGACCAGTTCGGGTTTGCCGGCCTTGGGATGGTCGGGGTCGGTCAGGTCGAGCGGCAGAGTCCAGATATCACGGCCAGTATCGGCTGCGGGTTGGTGGAAGGCGAGGCGCCGGCCATCCGGAGTGAAGGAGCCCGGTATCGCGGTTCCAGCCTTTGCCGCGTAGAGCAATTGCGGCTGGTCCGAGCCGTCGGACCGCACCCACCAGAGGCCGCCGGCCCCCGCGCGGCTGTTGTAGACAATGTGCTTGCCGTCGGGCGTCCAAACCGGATACGCGTCTGTCGTCGAATCGAAGCTCAGGCGCAGCGTGGATCCGCGTTGCGGATCAAAGACCCAAATATTGCGCTTCAGCGACACGGCGAGCTTGGCGCCATCCGGCGAAAGGCGCGGCGACAACAGCGGGCCTGGCGGTGTGGCCCAGAGAGGCTTTTTGACTCCGGCGGCATCCACCCAGATGGCGGGCGGCGCTTCCCCGATGTTTTTGCCGCCCAGGTAAATCAGCGTTCCGTGCCCGGAGGGCGCCTGGGAGAAATCTAGCTGCCCCCCGCCGTTGGTGTTGGCGCCGGCGATGTCGTCAAAGATCGGCACTGGCATACCCTGAGTTTCCAGTCGCGCGAGGGAGAAGGGCACGGCAAACAGAGTTCCCTGGTGGACGTAGATCAGATGTCCGCTGGACAGGTAACGGCCGAAGTATCCCCCGCGCTGTACGATCTTGAACTGCCCGGTCTTGAACGAAAACACTTCAACGTTCGCGTCGTCCCAACCGCCCGCCGTGGCGTTCGAGCCGGCCGTGACGAGCAGCGCCCCTGCGGTGGGCAAAATCTGTGGCCACCGGTGCGAGTGTTGCGCATGCTCGCCCGATTCCCCGATTCTCGCGACGGGCTGCGGCGCCCCGCCGGCGGCAGTGACGCGAGATAAATCCTTCAGGTCGAGCGCGGCGTAGATATTTCCATCCGTGTTCCATGCCGCGCCGCGCATATTCGGCGCATCGCATAAAGCCACCGCCGCGCCGCCCTCGACGGAGACCTTCTTCAGCTTCTGGTCGGCGGCGAAACCGATCCACTGGCCGTCGGGAGAGAAGAACGGTTGGCCCGCATTCGCCGTGCCGGGAAGAATGGCGGATTTGGGCTGGTCCAGGAGCCGCGTGGCCAGCACTGTGACATTGCCCGCGGATCGAACCGGGAAGACGATGCGAGTTCCATCCGGAGAAATAGCGGCGGTGATGAAATAGTCATCCACGGCCTCCGGCCCGAGATCGACACTGAGGCGCTCCATGGGCTGGTACACGGGGCGGGTCATGCGCCAGAGGAAGAACGTCAGCACCAGAATCATCACGACCGCCGCGCCCAACGCCCACCACGGCGCACTGCGGCGGGCGGCGGCCTCTGCAGGGGGAGTGTCGGGCACTTCGGCGGACGGTCGCGCAAGTGAGATCCGCGCCTCCCCGATGGCCTGTAAGCGGAACTGCGGGTCCTTCTCCAGGCAGCGGCGCAGGAGCGCGCGCACTTGAGGCGGGGCCGATTGCGGGATCTCCGGCTCGTTCATGATCACCGCGGCCAAGACCTCCGAGACGGTCTCACCCACGTACATGCCGCGGCCGGTTAGCATCTCGGCCAGAAGGATGCCGAAGGCCCAGATGTCGGCGCGCCGGTCGACTGGCTTGCCTTTCGCCTGCTCGGGCGACATGTAGGCGGGAGTGCCGATGACGATTCCCGCCATGGTCGCGCGCATCGTGAGGGTGGGAGAGGAGGCCGGATTGCCCGCTATCGGATCGCTGGCGAGAGCTTTGGCGAGCCCGAAGTCCAGCACCTTCACGCGGCCCTCGGGAGTGACCTTCACGTTGGCGGGTTTGAGATCGCGGTGGACGATACCCCTTTCATGCGCGTACTCGAGAGCTTCGGCGACCTGGAGCGCGATTGGTAACGCTTCATCGAGCGGGACCGGCCCGAGCGCGATGCGTTCTGCGAGCGTGGGGCCTTCCACCAGTTCAAGGATGAGGGCGTTCTCTTCGACACCGTAGATCGCCGCGATATGAGGATGGTTGAGCGAAGCCAGGACCTGGGCTTCGCGGGTGAAACGCGCGAAGCGGTCGGGATCAGCGGCGAAAACATCCGGCAGGACTTTCACGGCGACTTCGCGATTCAGCTTGGTATCCGTGGCGCGGTAGACGGCGCCCATGCCGCCCTCGCCGAGTTTTGAGGCTATGCGGTAATGGGCAATGGACGACCGAGGGCTCATTTCGCGTGATTGATGGTATCACCTCCGCTCCCACTGCGGCTGGATTGGGACGGATCAGGCCAGCCGGAAGAGTGCCGTATCAGGCCCGTCCTGCCATGTGGACCGACTCTGGTTCCGCTACCCGACACGGGAACGGTGCAACGATGCAGCCAGGAGGACTTATCTCCGCTTGGGCCGGCAAACTGACAGCAGTCGAGAGGGCCTCATTTTCCTGCGGGCACTCGACGTCGAAGTTCGT
Organism: uncultured Solibacteraceae bacterium; assembly: GCA_963791985.1. Taxonomy (GTDB): domain Bacteria; phylum Acidobacteriota; class Terriglobia; order Bryobacterales; family Bryobacteraceae; genus Solibacter. Next base: position 460,246 of record CAWBUN010000002.1, read on the forward strand.
CGGTGAAATTCAGAAGGAAAACGACCTCGTGCTCCGGCTTGGACGCTTCCGCCGGGGCGACGGGCGGCGAACACCAGCGGCCGCTTGTCATCGCGAGCCAGAGTCCATGTTGTCCCACCAAGATGGTCGAGCCACACGCGCGGCGTTTCCGCAGCAAACGTGTCGCCTTGCCCCGAGTAACGCGCAGCCATAATCCGGTCGGCCGACCGGTAGAGCAGATCGTGTCCGCTGCGTGCCCAGAACGACTCTCTGCCGTCGGGTGAGTTGGGTTCCGACAAATCGATAAGCGGACATCTCCCGTTGTAGGATTTGATTACAGCTGGATACAAAATATGCGGTGCTCAAGGTGGTGGCGGCAACGAATTCCACAAAAATCGTATACCTTGTGCCAACTAGCGCCAAAATAGAAGTCCCTTATGAACTCCAAAACCTGATAACCGGCAGGGGGCATCTGGTCGACCGGCAATTTGAAGAAATCGCGCCACAGCCTGATGTAAAAGTCGTCTTTTGAAGGCTGAGAGTAGTTGTCAAGAAGGTGCTTCAGCTGATACGCATAACAGACATTCCACAAACCATTCCGCAAGTCATCATCCATCGAACCCAGTTGCAGGACCTGTCTTAGGGGTGTTCACGCCGATTCGTTCTGAGAAGCGAGCCATATCTGTTCGGGTGGACTCCAGCGCACCGTGAAATGCCGAGAATGAGCAACCGTACCAGATGATCGTTTTGGGACTGACGGCTTTGAGATATTGCCGTTCCCGGATGAAATCTTGCGTCATTGAACCTCCCAGAAGCTAAGGCTCAAAGACAGCGTTCTCAAACCTTGGATTTACCTAACCACCTGAAACTAAAGGCATGGTAGGCGCGGCTGGACTCGAACCAGCGACCCTCAGCTTAGAAGATTCAGTGTCGATTGAAAATAGAGAACATATGCGCTCACGACGCTGATTCCTGGCAATGGAAACCATTGAGAACACTACACTGGCTTCGTTGTGAACCCTTAACGGAGTAATCGGAGTAACGAAAACGGGTTGTCATTTCGATGACCCTCCCTTACTCCGATTCTCTCTCGGACAGCTCCAGACTGCGCTGCAAAGTGAGCGCTGGAGCGAACCGACTTGTACGATTCAATTGCACTCCGCCGCGGAGGTCTGGAACCAGCTGGAACCATTCTCCGCCCAACCCATCCGGACCTCGTCGTATCGAAGCAGAAGCTTCGCCGCGCCGAGGTAATCCAACTCGTTCGGGAAAAGCGGGAAACCGCAAACCAGACCCTCGGATTCGCCTCACGGCCCTTCGTTCTCTGCGGCCTGCCGGTAAAGCGCCCGCGCCCAGGCACCCTATTGCATGAACGGCGGAACGGGCGATTCCTCTTGCAGGTGACCGGGCATCCCAGCTACGGACTACCCTGGGGGCAGGATCGTCTCGTTCCTCTTTATCTCGCGACGCTGGCGGTTCGGCAGCGGAGCGAGACGATTACGTTCAACAGCGGCGCCGAGATGCTGGACACGTTCGGGATGCAGCAGGCGGGTCGCAGTACCGCCGCCTGATCGAGGCCTTTCAGCGAGTCTTCGGTGCCACCATCTTCTTCGGCACCAATACCCAAGTGAAGGCCCCCGTCTTCCATCAGGTGCGCTTCAACTTCATGAGCGAAGCGCGCATCTGGTACGGCCGCAATCTCGACCAACCCAACCTGCCGGGTGACTGCCGGAACATGATCGTGTTGACGCCGGAGTTCTATCGGGAGGTCACGTCCCACCCGATTCCCACCGACCTGCAAGCTGCCAAGGCTCTCTCCTGTGCACCCGCTACCTTGGACCTCTTTACCTGGCTCTCATATCGCTGCTTCATTGCTAAAGGCGAAGAACGCATTCCGCTGTTTGGGGAATTTGGTCTGGCCGGCCAATTAGGTAGTGGGGAATATCGCCGACCTCGGAAGTTCCGGGAGTGTCTGGAGCACTGGCTGAGCTTAGTAGAGGCTCTGTGGCCTTCGTGTCCGGCGCGGATCAGCGCTGACGGGATGCGGCTGGTCGTGTCGCCCGCTTTGGCAATTGCGGCAGGAGGCGAGCATGCTCTCGGATGAATGGGCGTCTAATAGTTGGTGCCGGCGGATCCCGCTAGCAACGATAGATAGGGTGGTGGCGGCGCGTCTTGGGCAGACACGCGTGTCAGGCAATGCGAAACCCGCGGTTTTGAACCGTCAGATTGCACTGGAGGCTGGAGCACGACCCGCATCGGGAGATTCTATAACGGTAGAGACCACTCGACAGTTTGCTACGCAATGAAGCGAATGTGTGCGCTCCGCAAGGAGGACGCCGAGTTGGACCGACTGATCGCATCCCTGGTGTCGGAAATCAAAATCACTGCTACGAAGGAGACCGGCGGAAGAGGAACCCAGACTCCGACGTTTGATGGGGCCAAAGAGCAGCTTTTCAGTGACGCCTTCCTCGACGCTCTTGCCGACAGACTAGCGATTCGAATTCTCGACAGAGCGAAAGGAATTGACCGCAGCGGCAACTCCCGCGTCAAGTGATCATGTAACCAACGTGCTCGGGTAGCAAATCTGAACAACGACGGCCCCGCGCAACGGAGGCATGACAGCGTTTCCACCGACTCGAGCAATCGGACAACCTCCCCGGGGCGGCGCGCAGACACCGTCGCATTTTCTCCCGCTCTTCGGCGCAGCGGTTCTCTACATTTCACAAACAGGCGTCTGACCACTAAACCCGAATTCTTTAGGAACAACCACAGGATTAAGCGCCCCTAGACTGCCGAAGAATTCGACCATACAGCGAGCCGCGAAGTCGATCAGTCAAATAGCCCATTCGGGTTTATACGACGTGAAGTCCCTACGCGATCTGCAGGGTGCGCCGGCCCTCGCGAGTCGTGTCGCCGTAGAACCTGCCCGGGCAGGCGTGCATATAACGAACTTGGATCTACTGTGAACCGCGAGTGCCGGGTTTCCGTACTCGCCGCGGAGAGTGTCCGCTCGTAGTGGAGCCCGAAGCAGCGAGAGGGCGCAGAGCGGACATGGGGCGGATATAGAATATTGTAAGCGTTTTCAGCCGAGAGAAATATGAAGAAGCTTTGCGGCCTCCTATTGCTTGGTGCGGTGTGGGTCTTCGCGGCCGACCCCACCTTGATCGACATCCTGAAGGCGTTCCACTATCGCAACCTTGGACCGTGGCGGACCGGCGCGTGGGTTACCTCGCTTGCCGTTCCGGAGACACCGCCGCGGGCTCACCGGTACACGATGTTCGCCGGCGCGCGCACAGGCGGCGTGTGGCGCACCACCAACAACGGGACGACGTGGGAGCCTGTGAGCGATTCCGCCGGCATCACCTCGGTCGGAGCGGTAGCGGTTGCTCCGTCCGATGCCAACGTGGTCTGGGCCGGCACCGGCGACAATTCGCTGACGCGCAGCGCCTACTGGGGCGACGGCGTCTACAAATCGACGGATGGCGGATCCACCTGGAAGAACATGGGCCTGCGCGACACCCAGCACATCGCGCGGATCGTCATTCATCCCACCAACCCCGACATCGTATGGATCGCGGCGCTCGGCCACCTCGGCACGCCCAACCAGGAGCGCGGCGTCTTCCGGACGACCGACGGTGGCCGCACTTGGCAGAAGCAGTTGTTCGTGAATGAGACCAGCGGCGCCGTGGATCTCGCCATCGACCGGCGCAATCCCGACGTGCTGTACGCGGCGATGTATGACGCCATCCGGCTCCCGTGGAAAATCACGGAGGCCCGTCCCGGAGGCGGTATCTTCAAGACTACGGACGGCGGCGCGCACTGGCAGAAACTTACCAACGGATTGCCGCAAGGGAACACGGGCCGCATCGGGCTCGATATCTGCCGCAACAACCCGGACATCGTTTACGCGGTCGTGGACAATTTCAATCTCCGCTCCGGCGCGGCGCCGCCGCGAGACACATCATTTGCCGCGTCCTCTTCCTACATCGGAGGCGAGGTCTACCGGACAGATGATGCCGGCGGTCACTGGAGCCGGGTCAGCGCCGAGGGCGAGGACGTGAGCCGGAAAGCGGGCTACTCGTTCAACCAGCTGACGGTCGACCCCAATAACCCCAAGCGGGTGTTCATCACGGGATCGAACATGATTCAGTCCAACGACGGCGGGAAGACGTGGGCCGGGCTCAACAACTCCGGTCCTGGCGGGCGCGGCGGCTATCCGTTCGTCAGCACGTTCGGAGACTTCCGCAGCCTTTGGATCGATCCCGAGGATTCCGACCGTATGATCGCGACTTCGGATGGAGGCGTTTCCGTGTCGTACGACGGCGGCCGCACGTCGGACCATTTCGCGAATCTGAAACTCGGCGAGTTTTATGCGATTGGCGTGGATATGGAGCAGCCGTATCACATATACGGCGGCCTGCAGGATCACGAAAGCTGGAGGGGGCCGTCCAACGGCTGGTCCGGCCGCGTGAACATCGACGATTGGGCAACCGTGGGTATCGGGGACGGCATGTACAATGAACCCGATCCCACCGGCCGCTGGGTGTACAACACGCAGGAATTCGGGACGCTTGGCCGGTACGACACGGAAACCCGCACCCGTACGATCATCGATCCGACCAAGCCGAACGCACCGCACCCGTTCACCAACGTGCGTGCGCTGGGCGGCCGCGGGGCTGCCGCCGCTCCGGATTCGATTCTCTACCGCTTCAACTGGATCGCACCGGTGCGGCTGTCGCCGCACGATCCCAACACGGTCTACTACGGATCGCAGTTTGTTCTGCGCTCGAAAGACCGCGGCGATCACTGGGAAGTGATCAGTCCGGACCTCACCACCAACAACCCGGAGGAGATCAACACGCAGAACACCTCGATTCAACACTGCACGATCGTCACGATCTCCGAATCGCCTGCACGGGCTGGCGTGATCTGGGCCGGCACGGACGATGGCAAGGTGCAGGTGACGCGCGACAACGGTGCGCACTGGTCGGACACGACGGCGGGACTTGCAACTGCCGGCGGGCCGGAGGACGCGTGGGTATCGCGTGTCTACGGATCGCGCTTCGACGCGGGCACGGCCTATGTCACTAAGTCGCGACGGCGCCAGGACGATTTCCGGCCGTTCGTGTTCCGCACGACCGATTACGGCACGACCTGGACACGAATCGTGAAGGGATTACCGGAGGCGGCCGAGGCCACGTCCATTGTGGAGGACACAGTGGATTCAAACCTGATTTTCGTTGGCACCAGCGCGGGTGTCTTCGCCTCGTTCGATCGGGGTGAGAATTGGGCGCCGTTCCAGGGCGACATGGCTCCCGCGCACGTTACCGACCTGGTGGTCCATCCGCGCGAGGGCGACCTGGTGGTCGGGACATACGGCCGCGGCGTTTGGGTGACCAACATTGTTCCGCTGCGGGGCTTCACTCCGGCGGTCCTCTCGAGTGACGCTGCGCTGCTGCCTATCCGCTCCTTTGCGGAACGGAATGAAGGGGCATTGGGCAACTACAGGTTGCTCGGGGATCGCTATCCGGTGACGCCCAACGAGCCGAACGCTATGGCCATCGCGTATTTCCTGAAGCAGGCGCCCGCGGAAGTAACACCGCCGCCGCGCCCGCCCCAAGGTGGGCGAGGCGGCTTCACGGGGCCGCAATGCGTCGCGAATGGCGGCGATGGCGGGCGGCCCTTTGTGACGATCGCGGATGCATCGGGTAAGATCGTTTGCACGCTGGTGCCCGCAAGTCACGGCGGATTGAATCAGTTCTTTTGGAATTTGAGCAGGTACGCGCCCCAGGCCGCGGCCGGACGCGGAGGCCGCGGAGGCGGTGGTGGTTCGCCGGCGCCGCCCGGCGAGTACATGTTCACCCTGAATGCCGGCGGCAAGACGTACGTGCAGAAGGCGCGGCTGATTTCCCGCGCGTCTTCCAGATAATCGAGGAGCCTGACATGGACCGACGTGAATTCTTTCAGGCCGTGGCATTGACCGCCGCGGCCGCCCAGTCCCGCCCCGCGGCCGCGGAACAATCCGCGCCGCCTGATACCGCGGGCCACACCTTGCTTTGCGAATTTCGGCACAACAATCTTGCCTGGAAGGTGTATGAAGACCTGAGCCTCCGTGAGGGGGCGATCACGTTCGTCTCGTCGCGCGGTGGGTCGCGCGTCATGACCAAACGGCTCGAGGCCTGTTTTTCGCAGGCCAAGGAACCGCTCCTGGGGCTCTCGCCGCAGGAAATTGCAAGCTCACTGCCCGATATCCTGGCCGACAGACTTCTTGCCGGCGGCGGCGATCCCCCCGAGATCCAGGTGCGGGACGCTGCGCCCTTGATCGGAGGCCCGCTTCCACCAAGCACCACGCCGCGTCCCGGCGGTAACGCGGCAGGCGGTGGCGGCACGAACTCGTGGAACACGTTCGTCGGTATCAAGGAGTGTTACGACACGGCGCCCGTCTATGCGGCAGGCAATACCCGCACGTATCACCCCAATCAGTATTTCTCCGAATTGCGCATACCGACGCCCAGCGAACCCGCCGGCATGGAGCGGGCCAATATGCAGGAGCGATGGGAAGGGCTGCTGGGCCGATGGATGCCCGCCGTGCACAAATTCTTCCCGATCGGCGAGAACTCCTACATCGACATGCTGATCTTTGGCGACGTAGAGGACACCGGAAAATTCATCGTGCAGACGTGGCATCGCACTGCTCGCATCGATGGCGGCAAGGTGAGCAAAGTCGTTTATGGCTACTCCTACCCGGCATATCCTCCCTTCAAGCTGGATCCCAAGCCCGAGGAGTTCTACCGCGCGCTGCTTGTCTTCGCCGATTACTGGGATAAGCAACTGGCCGATTTCGCTCCCACCACGCTGCCTGACGAGTCGTGGACGGACATGTCGAAACATGCGGTGGCCAAGGAGATCATGGTGCGGCCGGGAGGCGTATACCCGAAGTACGGCGCGGTCGATCGCGATTATTACGGCTCCGAGTACGATGGCTTCCAGGACATCTTTACGGCGTCGGTCTACACGAACCTGGAGTTGGGCCGCTTTGAGCCCTGCAAGGCGATCCTCGATAACTATTTCTCCGAATACACCGACGCCAGAGGCATGATCAACATGCGGGGGCCGGAGACGGCGCAGTACGGTCTCACGCTTTCCCTGGTCGCGCGCTACCTGAACTACACGGAGGACGCCGCGACCGTTCGCAAGCACCGCGCCAAGATCGAGGCCACCGCCGCTGGCCTGCTCGCGATGCATGACGCGAGCCTGAAGCTGTCCACGGACGACCGTGGATATGGACTGATCGCCGGCTGGAGCGAATCGGATGCATGTCTGGCGCCGCACCCGGAAATCTGGTGGAAGCCCTACTACGCCAACAGCGCCTTCGCGGCGCGCGGACTTCGCGACCTCAGCCGCGCGTGGATTGCGTTGAATCCCGCCCTCGCGCGCGAGTGGATGAAACGCTCGGAGATGCTGCTCGACACGACCCTCAAGAGCATCGACCGGTGGACAATCAATGACCGGAACCCGCCATACGTCCCGCTGCTCCCGGGCTCGAAACTGACCTTCAGAGAGGCGATGCGCACGGAGCGGCCGAGCGAACAGCAATGGCCGCACCGGCCGTACGCCGAGTTACTGATGGCTGACGTGCTGCCCCAAGCGCTCGCGCACAAAGTGGTGGACACCATGCGCGCCTACGGGGCCACCACCATGGGCGTGCTGGCGAACGTAGGCGGCGGCGGCAACCGCTCGATCCTCGGGTTCATCGCGTACGGTTTCGCCGAAGCCCTGCTGCGGCTGGATCGCATCGAAGAGTACCTGCTGTTCTGCTACGGCCATCGCTATCACGATCACTCGCCGGGAAGTTGGACTGCGGGCGAGGTGGCCGGCTTGGGTCCCGGCAAGCCAACATTCTGTATCCCGGCGCAGCAAACGATTCCCTGCGTGGTGCGATGGATGCTCGCCATCGAAGATAACGACGAAGACCGGCTGTACCTCGCGAAGGGGCTTCCGCGCGAGTGGGTTGCGTCCGGCAAGCCGGTCGGCATCGACCGCGCTCCCACCCGCTGGGGACGCGTGAACTTTGCGCTGCGGAATCACCCGCAATCGAAGAGCGTCGTGGCGTCGGTCGAACTCGCGCGGTCCGGTGCTCCCAAAGAGTTGCACGTGAAGCTGCGAATGCCGCTTGCTAACGCGGTGAAGACCGCGACTGTGAACGGCAGCCCGGCCACGATCGGCGGCGTTCACAACGACACGGTGATCATCCGGACCGGGACCGAGAAGCACTTCGAGATTGTTGGGCACTACAGCTAGGGCTTACTTGCAGCCGGGGACGACGAAGGAGCCGATGCGCGTGGTAGTAGCCGCCGCGCCGGCCTTCAGGTAATTGCCGGCGAACCAGAAGGTGCAGTCGTCCGATGGATCGACCGCGATGTTCGTGTAATCCTCCCATCGAAGGCTGTTCGTCTGCGACGCTTGCCCCTCGGCCAGCACCGATTCGTGGAAGGTGAGTTGGCCCTTGGGATCGCCGGCCGTTCGCGCTACGAAACGCTGGCCCGCATAACTCGGATCGCCGCCGAAGGAATAGCCGATCCCGATGTTGCCCTTGCGGTCCATCCCCATGCTGGCCAGCCAGCGATAGAAGCCGTCGGGAGCGTAGGTGGACTGCTGATAGAGCACGGGCTCCTGTTGCCCGTTCAGGCGGAACTCGTACCAGCGGACGCCGCCGCCGTGCCGCAAGGTGGCGACCGAGTGCTCGGCCAAAAGCGATTCGTGGTCGCCGAAGTTGCGGTACACGAGTCCCTGCATCAGCTTGTCGCCTTGCGAATCCAGGCGGCGATCGGTATTCGGCTGTGAGACGCAGTTACTCAATTGGCCGTCGCAAAGGTAAAGGTAGGGCGCGACCGCGACCTTCTGCGGCGGGGACACCGTCGTCTTGCCGGGGTTCTTCCAATCCACGTGGACCTTGTAGAAGTAGATGCCATCGTCCTCGAAAATCTTGAGGAGTTGGGTGCCGCCGGTCGACATGAGGATATTGGGCGCGCCGGGCGGCGGAAGACGTTTGCCGAAGAGGTCGGCATTGAGGAAGAAGACGCCGCCGTCGATGATCACGCATTGTTCGGTAGCGGGCAGGCCCTTCAACATGCTTTGCCGGTCGGCGATGCAGTCGTGCTTCTGCGTGACTACTTCCGGGAGCATATTATCGCTGGTGCTGGTCGGGTTGTAATAGCCGTCCGGCCGAATCGCGGGACGCGGGTAATCGGGGAAAAGCGGGCGCTGAAACTCGTAGCGGTAGTAGGGGCCCAAGGGATCGGGCGTAGCGCTCACCGCGTAGCACATGGCGTACGGACCCTGCGGATTATCCGGCGGGCGGCTGAAGACAGGGACTACGATCAACCAGCGGTTGGCAAGTTGATCGTAGCGCACCACCGAATCGGCATTGTTGGTGACGCCGCAGCGGACTCCGAAGCCGGTGAAGACGGTGTTGTTGGGAACCGCTCCGTAGAGCAGCTATCCCGTGGCGGAGTAGCGCTTGCCCTTCTTCGTGTAGACGGCCATGTTGACGTTGAGGATCTCGATAATGTGGTCGGGGCCGACCGCCAGGCTGATGTCGATGCCGCCACGTCCCGCGCCGGCGATTCCGGTGGTCCCCGTGAAGCCCTCGCCGAGTCCGTCGAAGGAAGCGAGCGGCGCTATCGCCGGGCGAGTCCCCTCCGCGGACTGTTCGACAGCGGTGCCGGCGGCGCTGATCTCGGGCGCCTCCGGCGGGACGATGGGCGGGGCGGGCCCGTTCGAGGCTGCTCGTCCGCCGCGTCCTCCCCGTCCGGCGCGTCCCGGCGGAAGGTTGGGCGGGGTGCTGCCCAAACCTGTGCCCGGGCCCTTGACCGAGCCCTGGTGCTCCGGCTTGCTCAACACAGCGGGATGGATCGTAACGGGCTTATCGGGAATGAACGGCTCCGCCTCGAGCAGCGGTGAGGAGATGTCGAATGCCGCGGCTTTGCGGGAGATCGCGCCCTGTGGAGCGGCCGTCGCGGCGGTCGAAGCCAGCAGGATCAGAGCGAAGCGCGTCATGGAGTCCTCTCAAAGTAAAATCAGGCGTCACCCCACGCCTGCGGTGGTTTGGCGCACTACGAGGTGCGTTGGAATTTCGTGGGTCTCTCCGGCTGCGCCCGGTTTCTTCATCAGGGCCGACAGGGACTCGAAGGCCACTCTCCCGATCTCTGCCCGGGGAACCGCGACCGTGGTCAGCGCGGGCTGCGTGAACTGGGCGAAGGCGATGTCATCGAAGCCGATGATGGAGAGGCGCGCGGGCACGGCGATTTGCCGGTCATAGGCGAGATGCAGCGCGCCGATCGCCATCAGGTCGTTGGCCGCGACCACGGCTGTGCAGTCGTAAGAGGCCAGCAGCTTGGAGCAACTGAAATAGCCGCCCTGCACGCTGAAATCGGAGTCGATGGCCCGGCCTTCGAGGCCGTTGGTCTCGAGACCTTCCAGAAAGGCCGCTTTCCGGCGCTGCGCGGCGGCGCCGTTTGAAGGTCCGCCGATGAGTCCGATACCGCGGTGTCCGAGGCCTTGCAGATGGGCGATCGCTTCCAGCATTCCCTGCCGGTAATTCACCGCGATACTGCTGATGCCGTGGGCAGGTTGGCCATAGTCCATGTATACGGCTGCGATATTTCTGGCGGCGAGAGCCTCTTTGATACCGGAGTCAACCTGGGTGGTGAAGAAGGCGGCCCCGGGCACCTGGAGGCTGACCAGGCGTTCGATCACGCCGCGAGTGCGTTGCGCATCGTAGCCCGTGTTCATGACGACGGCTTCGAGTCCCGAAAGGTTGGCTGATTCCTGAAACGCCCGGATGATTTCGGGGAAGAAAGGATTTCCGATGTCGGGTACCACCAGCCCCAAGGTGGAACTGCGGCCGGCCGCCAGACTGCGCGCCGCGCGGTTCGGAGTGTAGCCGAGCCGCCTGGCGGCGACCAGAACGCGCTTTTGCGTCTCGGGGCGGACCTTGCGGGTGTCGTTCAGAACGTACGAGACCGTCGCCGTCGAGACCCCTGCCTTCCGCGCTACCTCTTTGATCGTGACCATGACGCGATGGCCTTACTGAGTGGATCCCAGCGTCGCAGATGACGCCCAGGCTGTCAAGTGAAGTTAAACGATTAACCGACTAGCCGGTGCCTCTCCGAAGCCTGTGATTACAGGATTGACAACGCTTTCATTCCCGCATATACTCGCGAAATATTCTCGCCACCGTTACTCGTTTGACAGGGAGGAACAGATGCTGAAGTACGTACGACTGGCCTTCGCCATCGCTTTCACGCTGACCGCCGTTTTCGGGCAGATTACCACCACGGGAATTCACGGAATCGTCCGCGATCCTTCGGGCGCGGTCGTGCCGAATGCGGCCATCAAGGTTCGCGACCTAGGAACCGGCATCGAGCAATCGACCGTCTCATCGACCGAAGGCAACTTCGCTCTCGCCAATCTGCAGGCCGCAAAGTACCGCCTGACTGCGACCGCCTCGGGATTTCAAACTGCCGTCTACGACAACGTGGCTGTGGATTCCGGTCGTATCACGGACGTCAACGTGGAAATGAAGATCGGCGCCGCGACGGAAACCGTGTCGGTGGAGGCCACCGCCGTACAGCTGGCGACGACGACGAATGAGGTCGGCACCACCATCACCACGAACCTGATTCAGAACCTCCCGTACAACGGCCGTGAGGCGCTCAGCTTCGCGCTGCTAATGGCCGGCAATGGAAGCGCGAACGATTCTACCGGCCGAAACAGCACGTTCAACGGCCTGCCAAACGCTTCGATGAACATCACGGTGGATGGGATGAACAACAACTCGCAGCGCTTCAAGAGCGGCGGGACGAGTTTCTTCCAATTTGCTCCCAGCCGCATTGACGCAGTAGAGCAGGTGACGATCTCGACCACCGGACTGGGCGCCGATGCGGGCGGCGAAGGCGCGATGACGATACGGATGTCGACCAAGCGCGGAACCGATCAGTATCACGGCAAGGTGGTGGAGCAGTTCTTCAATGAGGCCTTGAACGCGAACTCCTATTTCAATAATCTGCGCGGACTTCCGCGGGCGAAAACACGGCAGAACGATATCGCGGGCGCGATCGGCGGCCCGCTGCTGCCGTTTATCAAGAGCATGCGGCACAAGCTGTTCTTCTTCGCGTACTTCGAGGGCATTCCGCAGCCAGGGTCGCAGACTTCGACCGCGAACGTGCTCGGTGGTCCGGCGCAGACCGGCGTATTCACCTACATCGGCACGGACGGTGTGCAGCGGACGGTGAACTTGCTGCAGGTCGCGGGCGCAGCTGGGTATACCAGCACCATCGATCCGACGATCAACGGGATCTTGGGCACCATCAACAAGGTCCAGTCGAACAACGTCGGCTACCTGCCGATCGCGGGCCAGCCATTCTGGCAGACCATGCAGTGGACGCAGCCCACCAACACCCTCACGCTCTATCCGACGACGCGCGTGGATTACCAGATCAAGCCCTCGGTGGCGTGGCACGGGACGTGGAACCTGCGCCATCAGAATATCGCCGGAACTCCGAACTATCCGGGGACGGAATACAATTTCCCGAATGCCTACAAGATCTCGACGTACGTCGCGACGAATTCGGTGGACTGGACGATTAGGCCGACGCTGCTGAACAACATTACTTTCGGCGTACAGAGCAACGGCGAATACTTTTACCAGGGCGCGGACCCGCATCAGTACTCGCTGTACGGCGACAAGATCATCAATTTTCCCGCGAACTGGGTTCCGACGGTCGTGCCGGGCACGGGCTTTCAGCCGTTCATCCGCAACAATCCGGTTTATCAGATCACCGACAATCTGAACTGGGTGCGCGGCAAGCACACGATCACGCTCGGCGGCACAATGCTACACACCTCATTCTGGGAAACGTCGTATGGTAGCGCGGGCGTGCTCAATTACAACCTGGGGGTCGCGAGTTCCGATCCGGTCGCGAGCGTGCTTCAGGCGGGACTGCCGGCGATCAATACGAGCAACAGTGATTTCACCAACGCCCAGGCGCTGTACGCGTTCCTGACGGGTCGGCTGACCAGCGTCACGACTACGACGAACGTGGACGAGAACACCCACCAGTACAATCAGTTCGCCCCGGTTACCCAGCGGTTCGCATTCTCCACCGGGGCGCTTTACGCACAGGATAGCGTCCGGCTGTCGCCGAGCCTCACCGTGAATTACGGGCTGCGGTGGCAGTTCGACGGCGCGATCCACAGCACCAATGGAATTGACTCGTCGCCGGTGGGGTCGAACTTCTTCGGTCCGTCCAACGGTTCGTTCCAGCCGGGTGTGCTGAACGGCAACAACAACCCGGTTTTCACGCAGGTATCCGCGCCTTATCAGCGCGACTTTCTGAATGCCGCGCCTAACGTTGGGGTCGCTTGGAATCCCGCGGCGCAGGGCGGCCTGCTCGCCAAGCTTCTGGGAAATCGGAAGACCGTGATCCGGGCTTCGGGTTCGATTACCTACTACAACGAGGGTCTAAATGCGATTTCCAACGTGCTCTCCGGAGGCCGCGGCACGTCGCAGTCGGTTTCGATCAACAACGGCGTGCAGTTTCCGACGGGGACGCTCAATCTGAGCGCTTCGCTGCCTGCGGCGTCAGTGTTCCCGGCAGCGTTCTCGTTTCCGTTGGCGGAATCGTCGTATACCTTTTCGGCCAGCGGCTATTCCGGGAACGTGGTGAATCCGAACCTGCGCTCGCCGTACACCAGTAACTGGACGCTGGGGGTGCAGCGGTACATCAAGGACCGCGTGCTGGTGGAGGTCCGGTACATCGGCAACAAATCGACGCACATGTGGCACTACCAGAACGTGCAGGAGACGAATGTTTTCGAGAACGGCTTCCTGCCGCAGTTCAAGCAGGCCCAGCAGAACCTGGCGATCAACCAGACGAACGGGAAGGGCAACACGTTCGCGAACAACGGACTCGCCGGACAGGCCGGAATCCCGATCTTCGAGGCGGCGTTCGGTCCGAATGGCTCGAACATCGGCGCGGTGACGGCTGGTTCGGGTTTCGGTTCCTCCACGTTCATCACGAACCTGCAGCAGGGCGTCGCGGGATCGCTGGCGGATACCCTGGCCACGAACAGCACCTACTACTGCCGCCTGGTGGGAGTAGCTTCGGGCCGTGCGCGGGATTGGGCTACAATTCGCCGGGTGCGTATCCGGTTAATTTCTTCCGCCCGAATCCCTTCCTGAACAGCATGAATTACCAGGATTCGAATGGCGACACCAATTACAACGCGATGCAAATCCAGGTGACGCACAACACTTCGCACGGCCTCTATGTCGGCGCGAACTACACGTGGTCGCATACCATGGGCGACATCCAAAACACAAGCGACCAGACGGCGACTTATCAATGGTTCACCACGCGCAATGCCCGGCTGAACTACGGGCCCACGCCATTCGATCAGCGCCAAGTCTTCAACATGTACTGGACCTACGAATTGCCGTTCGGGCGCGGGAAGCACTTTGCGGTGACGAACGGATTGCTCGCGACGCGCTCGGCATCCGGGGTCAGATCATAGTTGGGCACGCGCCGAATCGGAACGCGCATCTTCCGCGAAGCCGACTGCTCGCTGCACACGCATATGTACCGCACACACTTGTGCGGCCCGCCAGCGCTTGCCGACGACGCCGTCGCGCAACTGTGTCGCCACGTCTCGATGTGCCGAGACGCCTTCGCAGGCCTCACCTTCTGCTCCCATGAAAGCCGCTCATGGAAAAAGCACTTGGCTGTTTGCCCATCGGGACAAGTGGCACACGAAGTTGCTCCCAGATAAGGCATTCGGAAGCTGGGCCGCTTCGGTGAGGTCCGCGCGAGACCAAGCAAGTTGTATCTGAAATCTGAAGATTCACCGTATCCCGATGGCTACCGATAATACGAAATAACGCCCTCGGCCGATTCCTTAGTGAACGATGGTTGCCTCTGGGATTTGGTCGAGAATGCTCTCGATGACCTGTTAGCGTGTCAGAAGGACTCGCGGCGTTCGAGATGAGCTTCCACTTCGGCGTGAGTGCGCCAGACGTCGCGCCATTGCTTCTGCTGCAACAGCGCAAGCTGATCGGTGTGATGCTTGCATCCGGGCTGCGAGCAATCGCCGTAGCTGACCAGCGCCTTCACCTTAATAGGCTGGGAGAACTCCACCGCCAGGGTGAAGCCATCGCCATGAACGGGCGTGGCGGTTCCGTTCTGCACCGGTCCGGGCGTGACGACGCGGAAGATGCCGATGGTTCCGGGGCCGCCATTACCGGGCAAATCGATTCCGTCCACCGGCTCCCCGCGACGCGGGGCGGCCGCGGCCCCTGCACTCTGGCCGTTGATCTGCAGCCGGAGGAACTCGCCCCAGGGCTTGTCGAGCGCGCCGTATTGCTTCTCAACCGCCTCGGCCGCCACGTCCAGCATGTACACGGCAGCTCTGGGATCGCGGATCCCCGATGGCGTGGTCAGCGGCTTGCCGATGTCGGTTGGAGTTTCGAAGTTGCGCGTGGAAGCGGCGGTGACCCCGGGCATGCCGAAGCGATTAGCCCAATTCCAAAACAGAAGGGTGCCGCGCGAGCCGGCCTCGGCCTGTCGATCCCACGCCTTCAGGACTTCGGCCGCCTTTTTGGCGCGCGGCGTGCCGAACTGTTCGACCGCGGCGATCAGGTCGGACAGCAGACGGTCCGCGGCTTCCGCGCGGGTGGATAGCTTTTTCGCCAGCAGCATGTCGAAGCTTATCTTCGCATCATCGCTGAGCATGCGCAGGGCGCGGTCGGAGCGGAAACTCGCCCCAATGGGAGCGACGTACGGGGGGTAGTCCGACGGCTTCAGCATAGTGGGCCAGGCCGCATCCCACGGCGGTTCGTTGGAGTTCTGCACGTAGCCGCTGGGCGGGTCGATCAGCTTGGGCAACTCCTCATAACTGAGGATTCCGTGGGGCAGCAGACGCGAAGCATTGCCGGGAATTGGGCTGTTCCAGAATGCCCAGTCGCCTTCGGAGCGCCGCGGCAGGGCTGAGTTGAAGAAGTACTCGATGTGCCCGTCGCGGTCGGAGTAGAGGATGTTGTACATGGGAATCTGCAGGCGCTTCAATTGCTCCTGGTACTCGGTAAAGTTGCGCGCGATACCCATGCGGTAGACCTGGTCGAGGAGGAACGGCTTGTCGAGGCCCGGGACATACAGCGCAATAGGCACGCCGTCGTCCCGCCGGATGATCGGACCGTGCAAGGTCTTGAGCACCTCGACGGTCTCGGCGTGGAACCTGCCGTCCGGCTGGTTGATCTTGATGGGGAGTTGTCTCACGCGCACCCGTGCAACACTGCCCGGCGCTAGACCCCGCCCCGGCAGCAAGCCTCCGCACTACGCTTGATATACTCGATTGATGTCAGGCGGAGAATGCGCCAACCTCGTGACGGGAATCCAACCAGAGGTTCATGATGAGCCTAGGGGCAGACGGAAGCTTGAGTGAAGAGACCACCGCAGGCAATTATTTCGTCTCCAACTCCCCCCGCTATGCATTCTGGAACCAGGAACAGGTGTCCCAGGCTCATGAGGCCCTTGACCGCTCTCCGCGGCCGGGCGCTCCGCTGGGAATCTACGTGAATATCCCTTTCTGCCGGAAGCGCTGCCACTTCTGCTACTTCAAAGTCTATCCAGGAAAGGACTCAGCCGAAATCGATCGTTACCTGGATGCGGTGGTCCTGGAACTGACGCTTTATTCGGGGAAAGCGTTCATCGGCGGAAGGGAACCAGCCATCATCTATTTCGGCGGCGGCACGCCATCTTGCATCTCCACCCGGCAACTCAGCCAGATCGTAGATGCGATGAAGCGCTTACTTCCCTGGGACGAGGCGCAGGAGATCGCGTTCGAGTGCGACCCTGGAATTATTACCGAAGTCAAGCCGGAGATTCTCAAGGCCATGGGCGTCACCCGCCCTAGCCTCGGAATCGAAAACTTCGATGAACAGATTCTGCAGGCGAATGGGAGGGCCCACGGCGCGAAGGAGATCGACGCGTCGTACCAGTTCGCGCGCGCCATCGGGTTTCCGCAGATCAATATCGACCTGATTGCCGGCATGGTCGGTGAGACCGACCAGAACTGGCGGGAATGTGTCCGCAAGACCATCGCACTATCCCCGGACAGCGTCACGGTCTATCAGATGGAAGTACCCTTTAACACCACGATGTCCAAGGATATGCGCGTGCTCGGGCAGGCAGTCGCCCCGGTGGCCAACTGGCCCTCCAAGAGGCGCTGGGTCGACTACGCGTTTTCCGAGATGGAGACGGCCGGATACAGCGTCGCGAGTGCGTACACGGCGGTGAAGGACCCGGCACTCACGCGGTTTCTGTACCGCGACCTCTTGCGGAGCGGCGCCGACATGATCGGCTTGGGCGTGGCTTCCTTCTCACACGTCAACGGCACCCATTTTCAGAACCAACACGATTGGGACCACTACATCGACAGTGTCCATGAGGGGGCGTTGCCGATCTACCGCGCGCTCACGACGAACGAGGAGGAGCGCATGGTTCGCGAGTTCATTCTTCAGATGAAGCTCGGGCACGTCCACGGGGAATACTTCCGGCGGAAGTTCGGGTAGAGGTTCGCCATCGGTTTGCGGCCTCGTTGCAACATCTCAAGGAGGAGGGTCTTCTGCGCATGGATTCGGAGAACCTGCGGCTGAACCGCGACGGCTTGCTCCAGGTGGACCGGCTGTTGAGCGAGTTTTTTCTGCCGCAGCTTCGCGGCGCACTCACATAATCGTCGCGCAATAATATCAATTCGGAGACAATGAACTTGGATCACAACTACGATGCCATCATAATTGGATGCGGTCCGGCCGGCGCCTGCGCGGCGGCCGTGTTGGCGGCGAGTGGGCGCCGCGTCGTGGTGCTCGAACGGGAAAAATTCCCTCGCTATCACATCGGCGAATCACTCATACCCTACACGTATTTTCCGCTGCAGAGAATGGGACTCATCGAGAAGATGAAGGGATCGCACTTCACGAAGAAGTTCAGCGTGCAGTTTGTCAGCCCAGAGGGCCGTGCTTCCCATCCGTTTTATTTCTTCAAGCACCTGAAACACGAAGCTGCCAACACGTGGCAGGTGTTGCGCAGCGAATTCGACCAGCTTCTCATGGATAACGCGAGAGAGAAAGGCGCCGAGGTGATCGAGGAGGTCACGGTCCGCGAAACTATCGAGGAGAACGGCTACGTCGTCGGCGTAAGAGCCTTGAACAAAGCCGGCGAGCCGCTCGAGTTCCACGCACCGATGACTCTGGACGCCACCGGACGCGACGCGTTTTCCGTGTCCCGCAATGGGTGGAAAGTGCGCGACCCTTACCTCAACAAGATTGCGATTTGGACTTATTACAAGGGCGCCATGCGCGATCCCGGCGTCGACGAAGGCGCCACCACGATCGCGTACGTTCCGGACAAGGGATGGTTTTGGTATATCCCGCTGGCCGGCAACGTGGTGAGTGTGGGTATCGTGGCCGAGAAGGACTACCTGTACAACGGCAGTAAAGATCTGGCGGAAATCTTTCATCGCGAAGTGAGCAACAACGTCTGGGTGCAGCGGCATCTTGCAATTGGCGAGCAATTCGGCCCGTGCCGCGTGACCGGCGAATACTCTTACCGTTCGCGTTATTGTGCGGCCAACGGGCTGATCCTGATTGGTGACGCCTTCGCGTTCCTGGATCCGGTGTTCAGTTCCGGCGTGTTCATTGCCCTGTGCAGCGGCGAGCGCGCTGCCGACGCGGTGGACCAGGCGTTGACCGATGGGGACTACTCTGCGGCCCGTTTCGAGTCTTACGGCGCAGACATGTGCCGCGGAATCGAAGGCATGCGGCGCCTGGTTTATGCCTTCTACGATCACGCATTCAGTTTCCGCACGTTCGTGCGAAGGTATCCGCATCTGACGGGCGATCTCACTGATTGCCTGATCGGAAATCTGTTCATCGACTTCGACCCGCTGTTCAATGCCGTCGCCGAATTCGCACGAGTACCGACGCCCTTGCCGCACGGCCTGCCTCTTGTCTCGGCCCCTTAACGTCGATGCCTCACGAATTCAAGATCGTGCGGGAGGTGGAGTTCTACCACACTGACATGGCCGGTATCATGCACTACTCAAACTTCTTCAGCTTCATGGAGCCAGCGGAGGCGTTCCTCGCATGACGCCGGGGCTTGCCAACCCGTCGGACCGGGCGGCGATTGAAGCACACCAGACGCGGAGGCTGCAGACGCTGATGCAGCAGCTTCTGGCGTCCAACCAGTTCTATGCCGCGAAGTTGCACGCGGCCGGGTTGAGGAGTGTGCCGCAGAGCCTCGGCGAGTTCTCCTGTCACGTCCCGTTTACTTTCAAGACGGAGTTGATCGACGATCAGACGAAGAACCCGCCGTTTGGAACAAACCTGACCTATGCAGTGGAAGAGTACAGCCGGTATCACCAGACCAGCGGCACCACCGGCAGGCCGATGCGTTGGCTTGATACTGCTGAGAGCTGGGGTTGGGTAGTGGATTGTTGGGCCCGTATCTATCAGGTGGCGGGCGTCGGCAGTCGTGACCGCCTGTTTTTTCCATTCTCGTTCGGCCCGTTTCTGGGATTTTGGGGGGCCTTCGATGCGGCAGCCCGTATGGGTTTCCTCGCAATTGCGGGTGGCGGTATGCGCAGCACCACGCGGCTCAGTACGATCCTTGACAACCAGGTCACCGCGATCTGCACGACTCCTACCTACGCGCTGCACCTGGCGGAGGTGGCCCGGGAGGAGAAGATCGATCTGACCGCCGGAAAGGTAAGAACGATTATTGTGGCCGGAGAACCCGGCGGCAGCATTCCAGCGACGCGCTCCCATATCGAGCAGCTCTGGGGCGGCGCAAGGGTGGTGGATCATCACGGTATGACGGAGATCGGTCCCGTCAGCTACGAGTGTCCCCGGCGCAGGGGTGTGTTGCACATTATGGAAGCGGCGTACATTCCAGAAGTAATCGATCCCATCAGTCTCGAACCGGTCGGGCCGGGCAGCACCGGCGAACTGGTGCTGACCAACCTGGGGCGTGTGGGGTCGCCGATATTGCGATACCGCACCGGGGATACCGTGCAGCGAGCCCGGGAAGCCCGTTGCCTGTGCGGTAGCGGGGAGATGGCGCTGGAAGGCGGCATTCTGGGGCGAAGCGATGACATGGTGGTGGTGCGCGGAGTGAACCTGTATCCCAGCGCCGTGGAGCAGGTCGTACGCTCGTCCGGCGGCGTGGTTGAGTTCCGCGTGGAGATCTGCCACGAGCGCTCAATGACGGAGATGAACATCCAAATCGAGCCGGCTCCGAGCGAAGAGCCCGCCGCACTCAGTCATCGCGTGGCGGCGGCACTGCACTACGCGTTTGGCCTGCGCGTCGCCGTGTCATCGGTTCCCGCAGGGACGCTGCCGCGTTTTGAAGCGAAGGCCAAGCGTTGGACCTATCGCTGAGTGGGACAAACGATCGCCGCTTATCCTCGGGTAGTCTGACCAGGCAGCTCTTCGGGGAGATGGTGCGGAAGATCACCGCTTTTGCCGGTGGCGGCGGGGTAGACGAAGGCGATTGGGTGCAACGAAATGGGCGGCAGGAGGCGATGGCCGGCGAGGTGTTGAAGTGCGCCGAAAAGGGAGGATTTCTCACTCTTGAATTTTTCCGGGAGGGCGACAACTGCGCCGTGCGGGGACGAAGAAGGCTCCCGGAAGAAAAACTGCAACTCGCCGGATCACAAAAATGGTTGTTGGTATATACTCAACCGGACTGGAGTTCCAAAATCGAACTTCCATCTAGAAATCAAGACCGACGCCTCCTAATTGGGGCGAAACCTAAGGTTAAGCGTTCCAACAAACGGGCGCTGGAAACCGTAACATCGGGCACGTATTCAGTTACGATTTCGTGACCGCACTAACGCATTGGGCTCCAGGCGATTTGCGTGTTTGAGCCAAAGCAGAGCAGCCAGTTTGAATGAGGTAATCCCATGGATAACATCAATCGTGAGACGCTTACAGTGCAACGGGCAGCGATAGTCCGGCGAGTTGACGCACTTTTCCGCGCAATGTCCTCAGATTTTTTGCTGCGCGAACAGTTCATAACGGATCCAGCACAGATCCTCTCAGAATATGTCTACGCTAAGAAGCTGCCGCCGGAAGAGGCGTCGTTAACCAACCATCTCATTTACTCAATTATGTCGAACAGAGACCTGCTGCACTGGTTCCGCGATCGGGCGTTTGAACCTCGCACTCAAGTGCAATCCGGCGCCAACTTTGTCTCTGAATTCAGTCGAGCTGTCGTCCAGCATGGCAGCCATAACATTGTGCATGCGCTTATTCGAAACTCAGCAATGAGCGCCAAAGTCATGGCCTTTGATGGAGAGATGCTGTCGGAACTTATCAGGACCACGCTGGGACTGGAGGACGGCACAGAGCACAGCCCCGGCGGTGGTGGAACGCAACAGAGCGGCACTCACACGACTGAGCACAGCACTGGCGGCGGCGGTACGCGCGGCTGGGTTTTGAGACATGAAGACGCGGCAGAAGCCTTTCTATTGCGGGCCGACAGCGGCACGGAGCAAAGCACTGGCGGCGGTGGTGGAACCCAACAGAGCGGCACTCACACGACTGAGCACAGCACTGGCGGCGGCGGTACGCGTGGCTGGATTGAAAGCCCGCTATTTGGCAATAGTTATGCCAAGGTCACACTCGAGGCACTTTATCAGTATTCGTCTAACCTTCAGACGTTAGGTTTACTTGACAATGTTGGGGGATAGGTTGTGCGTTTGAAGATGCAGCAAGGTGAATCGCATGAGGTCGACAGTCGGCGCTCTACAAGGGAATCGTAACTCCAGCGCCGGCCACATGGTCGAGTTCAAGGGATTGCTATGAACCCTTTCAAGAAACCTCCCTCCGTCACAGACGCTGATAGTCATGGGTTGGGCGACCCGGACATCGCGCAAGAATTTATGGCGCGCGGCCATAAATATGCGCAAGCGAAGCAGTACGTTGATGCCGAAGCTAGTTTTTACCGGGCGATCGAGCACAAGAATGATTTCGCTGCTGCGTACAATAACCTGGGCTGGGTGCGACAGATGATTGGTGACAACGAGGGCGCCAAATTACGCTACCGTCAATCCTTGCATCTCGACCCTTGCCTCCGGGCGGCCCGTAAAAATTTATTAATGCTACTGGTAAAGTCAGGCCTTCGTAAGGAGAGCCTTGAGCTATGGTACGACGAGCTCGGGCGTGGAGCGGATGCGGTCAATTTTTTAGAGGAACAACTTTCGAGCGCTTTGGGAGAGCACGATCTTCACCTTGCCGGCGAGTATGCTGCTTTGCTATCCGCGTTTCGTTGGGGTAGCAAATGGTACCCTGCCGACGTAGATGGCGGCCGCTTGCCTGTATTTCTCATGGAGCCGACGGTCTTTCTCACGATTCCAAAATTAATACATGATGTAGAGCAGCTTGTGTATTTGCAAAGTAGACAGATTATCGGGAGCGAATTCAATCCAATTATTTCTGCTTATGAAAAAATAATTGAGGAGATGAAGTCGAGCGGCCGGGAAGCACGAACTCCTCTCGACGCAGAACTTCGCGCGCGTATCGGTCACGTGTACAATCGGATCATACATATAAGACCCACACCGCAGTTGTCGCGCGCGCTTTCAGATACATGGGATCCAGCCGAGGTTGAGACAAGCTATCTCGACGGCAACTCCGGCGTTGTCGTCGTAGATAATTTTCTTTCCAACCAGGCGCTAGAGAGCGTGCGGCTGTTCTGTCTTGAATCGACCGTCTGGTCGGGCAATCGGTATAACCACGGCCGGCTCGGCGCGTTCTTTCGAGACGGATTCAACTGTCCACTTTTATTGCAGATCGCCAAAGAGCTGCGGGATGCGTTGCCGCGAGTGATTGGCCGTCGGTATCCACTTCAGCAGCTTTGGGGATTTAAGACCGGCCAAACGCTTCCGGCCGATTCGACCACTCACGCCGACTTTGCGGCTGTGAACGTGAATTTTTGGATTACACCCGATAACGCCAACCTGGACGAAGAATCGGGAGGACTTGTGGTCTACGATGTGCAGGCTCCATTAAACTGGGATTTCGACACTTATAACGGACAATTGGGGGTTATCGGGTCATTTTTGAACCGTAAGAAAGCTGGTTCGCTTAGAATAGCTCACAAGCAAAACCGCGCTATCATCTTCAATTCCGATCTCTTTCATGCCACTGAGGCCGTGCATTTTCGGCCGGGCTACGAGAACCGCCGTGTGAACATTACAATGCTATATGGATCCCGGCAGAACGATGTTCATCATTTGGATGAACATCTCGATAGCTGGTTGGGATCGGCGTGCATGAGTTCCGCCGGATGGCGCTCGGCGGCCTTTGGCAGATAAAGGAAATAAGCCTTGACGTCGCAATATGGCCAGGATTTATTTGTTCTGGAGGCGCTCGCTGGACGGCGCGGGGGCTTTTTTCTGGCTCGTCAGAAGAAATCGTGGGTGGACTCGGGCTCGGGCAGTTTGCCAAGTGAGTGATACAGTGCGAGTTCAAGGACGCGGTAGGTGCGGAAGCCGTACGATTTTCTCATGGTGACTTTGGCCTTGTTATTCAAGCCCTCCACCACGCCGCTGGAAAGCAGTTTTTGAGCGCGGAAATAGTTGAGGATGAGCTCGCGATGTTTGCGTAGCGAGCGGGCGATCTTTTTCATGGGTTCGATGCGGGATCGCATGGTCTGGCGGCACCACTCATCGAGGAACTTGCCCGCCCAGACTGGCGAACTGTATTCCCAGAGTTGCTGAAATGCTTCTTTGAGAAGATAAGCACGGACAGTCTTGAGGTTGTAGCGGAGGAGATCGCGCAGCCGGAACTGCTGTTCGTCGCCAAGGTTCTCGCTGCGACGGAGCAGTAACCAACGGGACTTCTTGAGGACGGGGGCACGGCCCTCGCGTTTCATGCGGCCCGTTTCCTCGGAACGGACCTGGTCGAGTGCCTTGTTCATATTGGCGACGATGTGGAAGCGGTCGAGAATATGCAGGGCCTCGGAGCAGTTTTCGCGGATGAGCTTGAGATAGGGCTCCCACATATCGGAGCAGACGAATACGATTTTGGAAATTACGTCCTTGCCCATGGCGGTGAAGAATCCTTGGAAGGATTCGATGGTTCTCTCCTTGCCGATCCACAGCAGGCGGGTGATGCCGAGATCGATCTGGTAAACCAGCGTCAGGTACTTGTGGCCCTTGGCGTATTGAATCTCGTCCACTCCGATGGCATCGATCTGTCCCAGCACCCGGTGTTCCAGGCCCCAGGTGACGACGTGCTCGACCGCGTCGAAGACCTTCTCCCAGGAAGTTCGAAACGATTCAGCAGTTTCTTTCCAGGACAGCCGGCGGGCCCAGCGCGCCAGGAACAACATGTAGGCTCTGGTTAAGGTGCGTTTGCCATCGCCCCAGGGGACTTCTTCGACGACGACGGCGCCGCAACGACGGCAATCGACGCGTCGCATGGCGTACAGCAGGAAGACGAAGAATCCCCACAACGGAATGAACTCAAAGCGCCGCTCGGGGAGTTGATCGTACCCGGGAGCGGGCTGATGGCAGCGCGAGCAGATGGCGGCGGAACGCTTGCGCGGCCGTACGGAGATCTCAATGCTCTTGTGGTCGGAAGTGAATCGAGCTTGGTGGTAGACGAATCCCCGGAAGCGGTGGCAGCGGTTTAGAATTGTGATCAGTTCCATGGCGCGAAAGCAAACGTCGGCGAAGACTTCCACGATAAACCGCGCCGCCCCCGTATCGCCTGCCTTGCTGGAGCGGTACTGCCGCGGTCTGGACGGTTGGCCGAGAGCGTGGATGGGACTGGAAAAGGATCTGCCGCCGGGCGAGAAGCTGGTAACCTGCTTCCGGCCGTTTCTGGAGGAACTCGTCGCCTCCGATCTATCGCCGAAGACGATTCAGAAACACGTCGACAACTTGTGGACGTTGGGCGGCGAGATCATTCGGGATCTGCACCAAGACCCTTCCCTGAGAAGGAAGAACATCGACCAGATACTCGCCGACCGAATCGACGAGGAAGGTGGACCGCTAGTCTATGCCATGGAATCGGAGGAGGAACAACAGCGTTCCTTCGATTCCACTTGCAAGAAGCTCCACCGATACCTCAGCCAATCGTCCCGCTGAATCCAGCCAAATTCACCCACAAATTCCGCCGACGAGGCTTTTTTCTTGACTCGGGCGCATCCGACGGCGTGCACTTCAGCAACACATTGCTGCTTGAGGAATCATTCGGCTGGGGAGGTATTTGTGTCGAACCGAACGATGTTTTTTTCCGCGAGCTGACAAAGAATCGCAAGTGTCATTGTCTGAACTGTTGCCTTTACGATAGTGATGGCGCCGTGGAATTTCTCGAAGAGGCTTATGTTCTAGGTGGCGTCCTACACGAATATGATGCTGCTCATTTGGAAGTTGCAAAGACGAATTTTGGTCTTCAATCTGACGTTACTGGGAAACTGCCAACCGTGACAAAAGTGACGCGTACGTTGCGGTCGGTGCTTCGAGAGTGTGAGTCTCCGTCGGTGATCGACTACTGGAGTCTGGATACCGAGGGGTCTGAGTTTACCATCCTAAAGAGCTTCCCTTTCGATGAGTACTCTGTCAGGGTTATAACTGTAGAGCATAATTGGTTGCCTTTACGCGCGCAGATACGTGAGTTTCTTGAAGGTCGCGGATACCATCTAATCAAGCCCCTTGGATGTGATGATTGCTACGTTAGAGCTCAAGACTTAAGAACAATCGCTAGACATGTGAATGTTCCAACGTGGCGTAGCAAAGCCTGGGTTCGCTCCTGCTATTGAGGTCAGGGTTGGCCGGAGGGTCGCCCCCTGTACTTCCGGTTCAGCACAAAGTGGAATCGTGCTACCAAAACATCAGCACTTTGGAGCAGAAGAGGCCTCTATTTCAAGCCTGCAATCCAAGCGCGGAGGATAGTTCGGGGCTCTGCCCCATCAATTCGGGGCGTAAGCGATTATCCAAAGTGTAAACAGCGTATTTGCGCGCGCTTTCCCGCGCCAGTACTGCCAAGCCCTCTCGCAGCACTTCTGAACTCAAAGCTGAACCAGTGCGGATTATCTCCAGCGTTTGATTCAGATCGAGCAACAGCGGGAAGGCGATCCAATTCGTCCCGAAACACAGGATCCCGTTGATTGGCTGGACACTGCCGCTCACGAAGTGAAGGCGGTGTGCTTCGTAGTCGATCAACCCGCAGACAATCCTGTATTGCCAATCGTGGAGCTTTGCATGTCCTCGAATCCAGTGCTCGAGCAGGGGTGCGATGGCCATCCAGTTACCATAGAGATCGCCAGACTCCCAATCGAGTGTCTGGCGATCGATTCTCTTGCCTTCCGAGAGCGCTGCATAGAACGATCGCACCAAGTTCTGTCTCAAGAAGGCCGCGAGCGCCGAAAGAGTGAGCGGAGCGATTGCCACGGCATGATGGAAGAACATTTCCACTTGAGCCAGTTCGACCGCCGAACCGGCAGAACTGGCCGGCGCGAAGTAGCCCGCGAAGAATTCCGAGTCAGCGCGGATCGCAGTAATGTCTTCCGGCGGCACCTCAAGGAACGGGTACTCAATCCGCAACGAGTCTTCATCGAACTGTCCACGTGGACAAGAGCGCGATAGCGGCGCAGGCGGCCAGAGGCGCAGACGATGAAATTGGACCGTCTCGACACCCCAAAGCTTCAACCTGGCCGCCAGCTCGATTGTGGAGGACAACTCGGTAGCCGCCTCGTCCGGGAATCCAATCACAAAAGAGCAGGTGGCCGAAATGCCGTTGTCCAGGAGCTCCCGAATGTGCGTCAGGGCTCCCTCCGGCGTCAGATGCTTGTCGATGCTCGCTTGAATGCGCGGGGATGACGACTCTACACCGAAGAATAACTTCCAACAACCCGACGCCTTGATCTTGGGGAGAAGGCCATGCAATTGAATGTCCGTACGTGAATTGGCCATCCACTCGACGGGCAGTTTGGCTTCCAGCATCCCGTCGCAAAAGTCCGACACAAATTGCCGGTCGACCGTCAACAGATCGTGAACCAGGATGAAGCTGTCGTAACCGAACTCCTGGTGCAAAAACCTGATCTCATCCACGATCCTCTGAACCGGCTTCACTCGAAAATTGCGCTGCCAAAAGGGTGAGGTCGCGCAGAACGTGCAAGCGAAGGGGCAGCCTCTTCCCGCCTCGATATAGATGAGCCGGCGCGGCGCTTGGCGCGAAACCGTCTCTGCGTAGCGATCGAGCTTGATACAATCTTGCAGCGTCGTCCACATGGGCGGCGTGTCGCTCAGGTCCAAGAGCCGTCCGGGCGCATTGCGCTTCAATTCTCCGGCATGACGGTAGCACAGACGCGGAATCTGTGAGGCCTCTTCCATATGGTTCAAAACGTCCAACAGGCATCCAAAAGCGAGCTCAGCCTCGCCTTCGATCACATAGTCCAACTCCGGAATGCGACGAAGCGACTGAAGCCCCAAAGCACCAAAATGGGATCCGCCGCTTACGGTGACGTTCGCCGGATTCACCCGCTTTGCCAGTTGAATCAGCCGCTGTGCCTGCAGACTGTTGTTGTACATGGAGGTTACACCGACAACAGCAGGTTCAAAATCGGTGATATACGAGGCAAAGAGCCGATGGCTGAATTTCTCCGAAGATTCAAGGGTGGACTTCCCCTCCAGGTCCAGATCTAAAATACGCACGTCATGGCCTGAAGAGCGTAACGAGGAGGCTAGCGTGCACAGCCCGAGCGGCGGAGTTACCTCCCGACCAGGCTGCAATGGGGGTTGCGCAAGGAGGACTCTCATTGAAGCACGCCTCCTCCGGCTTGCACTGTTGATAGTGGGGCGTCTCGACTCTCGATGAACGACAATCCCTGAGCCACGTCGAATCCCCCACCGAGTTTTCCATTCGCCACAACGCTGACATGTTGACGTCGAGCTAGGCCCCAACACGGAGTCGGCAGCGAGCGAAGGTACCCAACGGAAAGCCAGCAGTCCGATTGTCAATTCCGTACGTGGGACGGGACACACTTAGATTGCGATGGATTTGGCCGTCGCTGTGGCCGTCAAGCGTTGCAGCACCGGATCGTTAAACCGGGCGATTCCTTCCAAGCTCGCCTTGGTCTTAACGACGGTTTCCACGGCAGCGCCGGCGCGAAGAATAACCTGAACTATAGTTTCGTTGCGAGCGGAAGCACCCACACGAATCTCTGCTACGTCCGCGCGGTCCACGCGCATCACCACCTCATCAGAGTTACGCTCGACCCTGACATCAATCTTCCCGTTGAGACCAGACTCCAGTTCCTGCAAAGCCTTATCCGGGACATAACCAGTCACCGCGAAAGCCTCGCTCGTTCCTCTCTTGATATTCAGTGTCTCAGCCATATCATGCGCTCTTCGAGAGCCAAATTATTAGGCTACGCTGCCGAACCCGTCCGTTGAGCAGTCAGAATACACCCCCATCCTCGAACAATCAAGGGATTTTGCTTCCAGGAACCGTGGGAAGGAAACCTTTCTAACTGTGATCGCGAGCGCCCGCGAACTGAAAATCCGCGGGATTCGCTGGCTTTCCTCATCAGCGATCAGTATCAGTACATGACTGGCATGCCGGGGAGCGAAATCCTCGCCAGATCGCGGAAGGTGTGTCCGCTCGCGCGACGCGTCCTGCTCACTGCAGCTCCTCGATGACTGGCAGGCCGAGTATGTGCCCGAGGCGAAGGGTTTGAGGTTAGTCGGAGACCAGTGGTCGCGCCGATCCCACGCAATAAAGTGCGAGCTGCTCGAAGCAGCTGTGGTTGCTGCCAGCGAGCTTCCGGCCCTGTTCTTAGATGACGCTCACCGGCCTGGTAAGGCCAATCCTTCAAGATGTTTGGTCCCGAATCCGTGTACTTTTCCCAACTTAACGAAATTACCATCATTTCGCAGCATAAAAACATCCCCATCATCCAAGAACCACGTCACGGCTCCGTTGAACATATTCAGGAGTACGACTTCTTCGATGGCCTTCGTGCCGTGCCTCTCGCCAGGGGGTACCTCCGCATACGACCCGGCTTTGATGATTTTTCCATCGAGACTCTCCGCGACTCCGCTCAGGAAGAAGGCCGATTGCGTCACCAAGTGACGGTGAGCGGGCAAGGCGGCGCCTTTTGCGATTCGAACCAGTTCCACGACTCCTGTTGCATCTTCACGAATCCTGAGAACTTTATCGGTGACGCCAGGGAAAGGCGTTTCATTCCACGGCAGGTTATGACTCTCGGACAAGAAACGATTACTACTCATAAGTGAATTTACCTTTCCATTCGCTCATCTAGTAACTGTAAGTCCTGAACATCGCTTATAGCATGCATATTGAGAAAATACCAGCTCGCATTTTATTGCCCTTTGTATCGATTTCAACCGCCGTCAAAACTCCGCGGGGTAGGGCTTCAGCTCACCGCTGGTATATCGGTTGGGCAGTGTAGGATCGCCGTTCTCCCAAACCAATAATATGGAACGTTTCGGTGAATAGCCTCTGTGCCGGATATCGGCCGGCATGGCCGCCACGTCCCCTGCCTTCATGACCACCCGAGCGCGCGGTCTGCCTGTCTTGCCGTCTTCGACGTCCCAGATAATCTCGTCGGAGATCTGGACGAACCATTCCACTCGGTCGTTGCCGTGGTTAACGGGCAGGATATATTCCTCTGTCGTCGGGCAAAACAGGCTATCTCCCACCTGAGAAACTACCGAAGGATTCCACGTGACGTCGGAGCGCGCGACATAGTTATACAGGTTGAAGGCGTGAACGTCGCCCTCGAATCCCGGTTCTACGTGGACCTCAGGCTGATCCGTGGGAACATCACGGAACTGCCGGTTCAGTGGGAATCCATTTTCGTCGGTCCGGTAGCCGACGTCTCCCGGCAGGCCCACCATCCGCCGTGCTATCACCCGCTGTCGCGACAGGGCGGCGAGATTGCTGCCATGCTTCGGTCCAAACGCGCTGCCCGTTTCATTGGGAGCGGCAAACGGATCGAAATCCTGGTTGGTCCAGTCCTCAACCATCGCAGTCAAAACCCGTTGCAGGTCCTCCGAATCAAACGTCTCCACGTAATGACGGTTGGCGCTGACGTATGAATCGTTCATCAGCCCGACAAATAGGTCCACCGTTCCATACCTGTTAATCGTCCCGATGACGTGATCGAAATGGAGTGTTCCGTAGAAAAACTTCCAGGCTACATCGCGCAGGATACAACGCAGAAACGCGTCGACGGGCATGATGTGGGTGCCTTTGGGATGGATAATGTGCGCGAAGTACTCGTCCCTTGTGAAACGGAAGTGCCCGATTGCGAATGTCTGGTAACCAAAGCTCGTTGCGGATTGTAGGGCTGTCGAGAGAGTGCTCATTTCAGTGTCTCCGTCTGGCAGATCTGGGCCCAACGCTCCACCGTGCAATCGCCTTTTATCGTCTGGATCAGCAGCACTCCCGGCCGGGAGCAGCGAAACTGGTATGCCGCGCCTTCCGGCAGTAACGCCATGTGACCTCGCCGCGCCTTAATCCAACCCATTTTCCGGCCCTTGGGTTCGCACTCGAGCTGCACGGCCCCCTTTTTCCCGTCGGGCACCTTGGTTGTGTCAGGCTTGACCAATTGCACTTCCACTTCGCCGTCCATCACGATCGCTGCCTCATCATGTGCGTTCGCATACCATGGGGAATTCCCCTCGGCCCGGACCACTTCGATGACATACTGGAGATTACGGCCGACTGCTACTCGCTCGTACGGTTTCGATTTTGAAGCGACCTCGAATACGTTAGAGAAAGCATAGCGTTTGGGGCTGTCGTCGAATACTTCGACCAAGCCCTTCTCGTGATGGTCGAGTGAACCAAGGACTGTTTGCGCGCCGGCCATAATTCCCATTTCCCCGGCGACAATTATAAGTGATCGGGTCATGCCAGGGATAGTGCAGACAAGAATAGCAGTCCGTTCTTTCCCGCAAACAGTAAGCTATGTGACTTATCCGCTTTTTCAGGTACGCTTAGCAAAAGGGAGGCTCCCGTGTCACACCTGGACACTTCTATCGCGATAGCAGGCGGCGGAATCGGCGGACTCACTGCGGCGCTAGCGCTTCTGCAATCGGGCTTCGATGTGCATGTCTACGAACAGGCGAGGAAGCTGCGGGAAGTGGGAGCGGGCATCCAGATCAGCCCCAATGCTTCGCGCATTTTGCACAGGCTCGGATTAGAGGAGAAGTTGGTGACAATCGGAGTACGTCCGGTGGCGTGGCGTCAACGGCGCTGGGATGACGGCCGTACTCTGCTGCATACTCCTCTCGGAGAAACGGTTGAGACGGCTTTTGGTTTCCCGCACTATCAGGCTCACCGCGCGGATCTGCTGCAGGCACTCATTGACAGCTTTCCTTCCCAGCGTCTGCATACCGGGCACCGCCTGTCATCATTTGTCGATCACGGAGATCACGTTGCCGCGAGCTTTGAGAATGGCGTGCACATCAGGGTTGACGCGCTAGTGGGTGCGGATGGCATTCACTCGGCCGTGCGCCGGGTATTATTCGGTGACGAGAGTCCACGCTTCGCCGGCTGCATCGCCTATCGCGGCCTGGTGCCTTCCGGCCGGCTGGCTCACCTGGAACTTCCTGTGGAGTCCCAGGTATGGATGGGGCCTGGCAAGCACTTCGTGCATTACTTCGTGCGCAACCGGGCGCTCGTCAATTTCGCCGCCATGGTGGAGCAGGACACTTGGGCGAGCGAATCCTGGACCGAGCCGGCAGATGCCGCGGCCGTCCAGGCTGCGTACCAGGAGTGGCATCCCCTGGTCCGGGAGATCCTCGGGGCGATCGATGAGACCTTTATATGGGGACTCTTCGAGCGGGTGCCGATGAAGCATTGGTCTGCCGGACGCGTTACGCTGTTGGGCGATGCCTGCCATGCGATGCTGCCATTTATGGCGCAGGGCGCAGCGCAGGCCATAGAGGATGGCGCGACGCTGGCGGCTTGTCTCGCTAAAGCCGGTAGGCGGGACATTGTACAGGCGCTGCAGCTGTACGAATCCCTACGCTTGCCGCGGTCGTCCCGCGTCCAAGCCGCTTCCCTGGAAAACAAGACCCGATTCCATCTGCCGGACGGTCCGCAACAGAGGGAGCGGGACGCGCGGATGGCGAGTGGAACGACCGACTGGTCACTCAACGCGGTGGCGTGGCTTTACGGCCATGATGCCGCGGTGATAGATAGCCAACCCTCTTCGTTTCCGTTCTAGCCCAAGTTCGTCACGACACCGATAGTTTTAGGCATTTTTGACCTCCCGACCCGGGCAAGTCCCATCGGCTCAATGAGCGATTTTCAAAACCGCGATGTAGTGCAGACCTGCCGTCTTGAAAGCAAATCGCAGCCATGACACGATCAACCCAGAATGTTTCTGCGGTCGCATGGTCGCAAGAAGGACGGCAAGAGCCACACCTATTGGTCGCTGGTCGAAACCGTGCGCACGCCGGATGGGCCGCGTCAGAAAACCCTGTGCTACCTGGGCGAGTTGAACAACTCCGCACAGGCGCGCTGGCTGACCACCGTCGAGGTCTTCAATGAACAGGGCGAAACCAAGCAACTGAGACTCTTCCCCTCGCATGTAGAGCCTCCGCCCGACGATCCGCAGGTCGCGCGGGTGGTATTGAACAAGGTGCGTCTGGAAAGAACACGCCAGTTCGGCGCCTGTTTTCTCGGGCTGGAATTATGGAAGCGGCTCGAACTGGACCGCTTCTTCGAACAAGCCGTCGACGGCGAAGCCGCTGACGTGCCCTGGTCGCGTGTGGCGGCCTTGCTGGCGATCAACCGTCTTTGCGCGCCGGGCAGCGAACTGGCGATCGAACAACGCTGGTATCCCTCGACTGCGATGGACGATCTGCTCGATATCGACGAAGGCAAGATCAACGACACGCGTCTGTACCGCTGTCTCGACCGCATTCTGCCACATAAGACAAAGTTGGAGCAGCATCTGAAAAATCGTTACGGCGAGTTATTCGGAGCCGAGTTCGACGTGTTGCTTTACGACCTGACGAGCACGTATGTAGAAGGCGCGGCGGAGAAGAATCCCATGGTGCGGCGCGGCTACTCCCGCGATCATCGACCGGATTGCGAGCAGTTGGTGATCGCGTTGATTGTGAATGACGAAGGCTTCCCGTTCAGCTACGAAACCTTCGATGGCAACCGCACCGACGTCTCGACCATGGAGGCGATTCTGCGCATGGTGGAACGGAAGTATGGCAAGGCACGCAGGATCTGGGTGTTCGACCGTGGGATCGTGAGCGAAGAGAACCTGGCGGCGATCCGTAAGCGCGGTGGGCAGTATCTGACGGGGACGCCGCGCAGCCAGATGAAGCGGTTTGAAGCGGAGTTGCTGAAAGAAGACTGGACGCAAGTGCGGCCCGAAGTGGAAGTTAGGAAAGTGGCGATTCCGCAAGGCGAGGAGACGTACATCCTGTGTCGCACTGCGGGCCGCAAGGAAAAAGAGAAAGCGATCCGCAATCGATTTTCCAGCAGCATGGAAAAGGCGCTGAAAGGCTTGGAGAAGACTATTGCTGCGGGGCGACTGAAAGACCGCAACAAGATGGAGCGGCGTCTGGGAAAGATCCAGGCCCGGCATCCGCAGGTGAATGACCTATACGACGTGGCGCTGAAGGACACCCCCGAAGGTGTCCGCCTCTTCTGGCAGATCAAAGAAGACCGTAAGAACTGGCGCGAATCGCGCGAGGGCGCGTATCTGCTGCGCACGAATTTGCAAGCCGAAACGGCGGAAGAGTTGTGGGCCAAGTATATGCAACTGACGGAGGCGGAGGCATCCTTTCGCGCCTTGAAGAGCGAGCTTTCGATTCGGCCCTTGTTTCACCAACTGGAACCGCGCGTCAAGGCTCACGTGATGGTGGCGTTCTTGGGCTACGCGCTCTGGGTGACCCTCAAGCATCTGCTGAAGCGCCGGCCGGGGCTTGTTCCAATGCCGTCGGCGAGCGGCGTCGAGAATGCCCAGCCGATGACGCCCATGCGGGCGATCACGCTGCTGTCGACATTGCAAAGCGCCGACATTGTCCTTCCCACGACCGAAGGTCGGGAGATCCGCTTGCGCCGGATCACCGAGCCGACGGCGGAACAGAAATTACTGCTCCGCCAACTCGGCATCAGCCTGCCAGAACATCTCCAACCTCACCGCGAATGTAGTGCAGACTCGGCAATCGCCTGAACCTATTTTCAACGGTTTAGACATGGTTTAGCCGATTTGGTGACGAACTTGGGCTAGAGCTGCACCGGATCCAGTCGAAAATCGATGTCGTTCGACGCGGCAGTCTGGCGGGAGAATTGCTCTGAAGCTAACAATCGGGTTGGTTGTTGGTCATCGTCCTTACTATGCCTTCCGCATCTACTGGGGCAGCTGAAGACCTGTGTAGATCGGTTACTATGATCGTCCTTGGGTTCAGCCAACCAAGGGGCCCCGTGACTCTCTCGTCATCACTCTCCAGGAAGCGACTACTTTGGCGGGGAGTACCTGTTAGGCATCGTCCAACAGGCACTTACGGCGGGCTTCACCACATGCTATTTTTGTGAACTCCATCCGGGAGCCTGGGATATAATACCAGCCTAAGGAGGGCAAATGGCAGCAGGCGAAAAGAACATGGATTGGAGAGATCGGATTCTCGTGGAGAGCGAGAGCCGGTACATCACTCAAGTGCTCGATCCGGCGCTGGCCCAGGTTCGTGCCGCCCGATTCCAAGTCGAGGCGCAGATCCACCGCGCCGGCGGCGATCCTACCAAAACCGCCATGTATAAGGCACAAATCGAACAGATGAACGCGTTCGAGCAAAAGGTGCAGGCGCACATGCACTCGACGCTGGCCCGTTTCGGGAAGCGCGCGAAATAGCCGAAGCGCTGGACTGACGCCTGTGACTGTACTGCTCACCGTCGATTGGCGAGAGAGCGAAGGCGCGTTTGGCGATTCCGTGCGGCGGACGCGGCTTTTGATGGAGCGGCTGGAAGATGCCGGTGAAAACGTCGAGTTGGTGAACATCAATTCGCCGGTTGGGATTTTGCGCGGCAAGTTGGCGGATCAAGTGGTAGTAGTGCAGGCCGATTCGCCGCCTGCGAGTGCTGCTCTGCCCCCCCGCTATCGAGTGCCCCACGGGTTCCGGCTGTGGCTGGAGCGCAATGGCCTTGCATTCACGGGCAGCCGGTTTGCGGGGGTCCGCAAGTCGAGCACCTTCTGCAAGTCCACCAGCCGTGCGGCGCTGCGCCGATGCGGGTTCGCGGTTCCCAACGGCATGCTGGTAGGAAAGGCCCTCGAGCCGGTGATCTGGCGACTAGGGTTGCCGCTGGTCGTGAAACAGGCGCGCGAAACGGGTTGCGGCGTGGGTATTCACCTTGTGGATTCGCTGGAGATTCTGCGCGAAGTAACCGAGTGGCATGCGGGGCGGGGCCAGCGCGCGCTGGCCGAAGAGTTCGTGTCCGGGCGGGAGTTCACGGTTTGGGTGATTGAGCGGTACGGGCGGCCTCGGGCATACGGGCTGATCGAGTTCAGCAAGCCTCGCCGGGCTCCGCTGCTGGATCAGGGCGCCAAGATTCGGATGCGGGCGGTGGACAGTTTCACCGATGATTCGCGATTCTGGCCGGAGGCGCGGTTCACGCCGGACGTCACCGGAAAATTGCGGGCGGAACTGGAGCGCGCGGCGGTGGGCGCCCACATGGCATGCGGACTGCGCCACTACTCGCGGGTCGACATGATCGTGACCGAGCGCGGGCCGGTCGTGCTGGATGTGAACGCGAGCCCGGAGCTGGACAACTGGCTCGAAGGGGTCGCGGAGACACGCGGCGAATCGGTACCCAAAATCATTCACCACCTTGTGCGAGAGGCGACACGACCATGAAGATGTTCTACATTCCGGATGGGCACAGGCGCTACGCCGACCAGACGGGCTGCTCGCTCGCGGAATCGTACCGCATCGGCTATCGGGTGCTGGTGGAGGAGCTCATCCAGCCGGCATTTGCCGATGGCGTGGAGCGGCTCGATGTCTTTCTGCTGTCGAACCTCAACCTGCGGCGGCGCGATCGCGAAGAGTTGGAATTGCTGCTGCGGGTGGGCGAGCCGATGCTATGGGAGTTGGTGGAGCACTGCCGGAAGCTGGCGTCGATCCGCACGCTGGGAAGCTATCTGAAGCGCAACATCGACGTGGCGACCGTCCCGGAGCGGCAGCTCAACCTGGTGCTCGGCTGCACGACCGCCGACGATATCGGATTGACCGAGGTCGATGTGTTCCTCCGCACCGGAGGGGAGATCCGACTTAGCGGGGCGCCGCGCACGGTTATCGGCGATTACACGCAGTTCTACAGAATCCCGGCGCTGCACCCAGAATTGCGCTATGCCGATATTGCGAAGTGCCTGGGGCACTACCGCACGCGCTATATGCGGGAAGCCGAGCCGGTGCCGGGCCATGGGTGAGCCGCTGCGGCCGCTGACGGGCTTCTGGCGGAGCGTGGCCCGGCGCGCATTTCCGGAGCCGCCCCGTTCTGCCGAGCTGCTCTATCGGTTCGAGCAGAAGTGGAGTCCTGTTCCGCCACGCGTCAGTAAAGGCGATGGGCCGCTGCTGGCGGTAATTGTTCCAACGCTGGCTCCCGCTGAGGGAGAAGGCTCCGCAGCGTCGTGCCTGCGGGGACTGGCCGAGACCATCGATGACTTGATGCGGACTGCGGCGCGGCCTCGCGTGATGGTGATCGTCGCGGCGCAGGACCGGCCGGGGCACGCACGGCGCGAGTCGGTGCTGGCGGAGCTGGAGAGCCTATGGGCCGGGCTTCCGCAGGCGATGCGGATTCCGTGGGTGGGGCTTTCGGTGTCGATCGCTTCGAAGGTATTGGCGATCGATTCGACAATCCCGCTGCTCGATGCGAACGGCGCGGCTGCGGTGGCATGGTTCGACGACGATATCGAAATCCTGCCCGACTGCCTGGCGGCGCTGTGGGGCGCGTTCGATCCGGCCTTCGGCGGAATCTACGGCGCGCGCAAGGTCGCGATCCGCGATGCCACCGTTTTTTCGGGATGGTGGGCCGAATCGAAGAACCGCCGTGAGAGCGTGAACCTCTATCCGCACGGGTGCGCGATGCTGATGTCGCGCGCCGTGTTCGGCGAGGGAATTCCAGTGGAGTACATCACGGACGACCACTTCTACCTGTTCCGGTACCTGGCGCCTGAGGCGTCCGATCCGCTGCGCGATTTGCGGGTGGTGGCAAAGGCAGAGGTGCGGGTTCCAATGGTCAATTCCGCGTTGGTCGCCGTGGGCCGCTTCGCGCGGAATTATCGCAATCTGCAGCGCGTGCTGGCGGACGTGCCGGATGCGACACGCCGCTGCTTTTTGCGCCGGCTGCATCTGCCCGGTCTGCGCGCTCCCGGTTCGCTGCGGGAAGCGCTCTCCGGCCGCTTCTGGCTGCGGTTTCTGTTCCACGCGGGCAAGGCGGTCTACTGGTACGGTCTGCGCGCGGAGATCCTGCTGCGCGGGCTGTTGTATCGTCCACGCAAAACCGTCTGGTATTCCGCGGCGCCGCCGGCCGCATTGAGAGGCCGATGAGGGCGGAACTCACGGCGTCCATCGACTGGTTGGCGGGATGCCAATATCGCGAAGAAGGTCGCGACCATTTGCGCGGCGAGTTTCCGATGTATCTCGCGGGGCCGGTAGCGCGACGAGATCACAATTTCCTGAGCGGCTATACGCTGTTGCATTGTGCACTGGCGTCGTTAGTGTGTGAGGCGACGCGGCCATCGCTGGCGGCGATTCTGGACGCGGCGAGCGACGTGCCCGCAGGCTATCAGTCCGATGCGCTGACGGCCAACTGGTACAGCGGGCGCGGAGCGGGCTTTCGCGGTCCGGTGGATTATCCATGGCCGGGCGAGCCGCTGCATCTCCACGATGATTACGACGACACCGCCGTGGCTGTGCTACTGGCGGAGTTGGCCGGCCTGCGGGTGCGCGGACCGATTAATGAAGGGCTGTTCGCGCGAGCGGCGTACGATCCGCGGCGGCACGTGCTGGCTCCCAAGTCGCAGCGGCGGCTCGCCATGGCCGGTGTGGCGGAGGGAGTGTACCAAAGCTGGGCCCTCGAGGGCGAGACGCCGCCGGGCGTCCGCGCGCTGCCGGAGCAGAATTCGACCGAGTTGTCGACCGTGGCGAATGTCGTGACGGCGGTGGCGCGATTGGGCGGAGGCGGGCCGGCGCAGGAGAGCAGCCGGCGCTTCGTGAACGGGCTTCTGCGGCCGGCTCTGGAGAAGCTGCTGGAGGGTGACGCATCGTACCTAGATTTCGCGTCGTCGTATTATCCGCGCGTGCCCTTTGCGCCGGTCGCGTTCGTAGTCCACGATCACTGGCTGATGAGCGGAACGCTGCTCGATGCGGAATGCGCGGCGTGCGTAGCGCGCGCGGTGCGGGACGGCGATCCCGCGGCAGCCTGGCGTCGCACCAGCTATGCCAACCTGGTC
The DNA here is from genome assembly GCA_963791985.1 of uncultured Solibacteraceae bacterium. GTDB lineage: Bacteria > Acidobacteriota > Terriglobia > Bryobacterales > Bryobacteraceae > Solibacter. The sequence continues at coordinate 498,792 of CAWBUN010000002.1, forward strand.
TACTGGCTGAATTCCGCCGGCTGGTGCATAATGACGGGATTGATCGACGCGGCGGAGATCGACTCCAAGGCAAAGGTGGTGTGGGCCGAGATCCGCTCGCGCGCGGCGCCCTCCGGCGCATGGCCGGACATCGAATTTTTCCATGCGGCGCACCTAGGCAATTACAGCGGAGAACCGTACGCCGCCGCGCTGCTGATCGAGACCATGGCGCTGCTCGAAGCCTGCGGACTGGGATGAGCTGCATGGACCTGGGGCAAGGCGCGGACATTACGGTGCTGTTGGCGCATTATCGCTGCGAGCTGTGGGTGGATCGAGCGATCGAATCCATTTTGCGGCAGGCGGGCGTGCGGCTGCAAATGGTCTTCGCCGACGACGCCAGTGGCACGCCGGATGTGATCGAGCGGCTGGCGGAGCGCTGGCGCGATGCGCGTACGATCTGGCTCGCGGCATCGCAAAACGCCGGGCAGTTCCGTATCTACAATCGCCTGCTGCCTTACGTCCGCTCGCCTTTCGTAGCGTTTCAGGATGCAGACGATTGGAGCGAGCCGCAGCGTCTCGAAATGCTGATGGAAGCGATGGAAGCGGGCGCCTGGGATCTGCTGGGCAGCCATCTCGAGAGCGATGGTCGCGTCCTGGCGCCGCCCGCCGATGTGAACCGCGCGCTGCGATGGCGCTGTCGAGGCGGCGTGATCTTCGGCGCGACGACGCTCTTGCGCACGGCCTTTCTACGTCGGATCCGAGGCTTCGATGGTTCGACGCGATTCGGTGCGGATACCGATGCGGCGTACCGCGCGGTATTCGCCGGGCGCGTCGGTAATCTGCCGCGCGTGCTGTATCATGCCACAGTGCGAAGTGAGTCGCTGACGTCGTTGCCGGAGACCGGCTTCGGAAGTCCGGCACGACGGGCATACCGGGCACGGATCCGGCGGCGGTTTTACCGGAATCGGCTACGGCAGCTTGCGGGCGGCCTGTCCGACGAAGCGCTCGCGCCGCCGGCGAATGATCTGGATTTCGAATTGACGGAGATCGGATAGCGATGGCCGGTCTGCTGCTGGCGTTCGGGAAGCGCGCGGGCTGGGCGGCGGACCGCGCTGCGGAGTTGGGTCCGCGACTGGCGCACTATCCATGGCTCGAGATGCATGCGTTCGAAGACGACCGGTTCGCGGCGCGGCTGGTGCTGCACCGTGACGTGCAGCCGCTGTTGTGGCAGCGACTGGCGTCGGGTGTCTTTGTGGCGCTACATGGCGAGTATTATCCGGAGGACCGGCGCATTGTAGATGCGGGAAAAACGGCGAGCGGATTGGCTGCCGCGGCTCGCGCCGAAGAGTACGCTGCGCTGCGGAATGGAAACGGCCTCTACAATCTCGTGGTCTACGATCCGGAGCGGCGGCGCGTCACGATTGCGAACGACGCTACCGGCGCGCTGCTTCTGTTCCGTCGCGAGACCGCCGATGGGTGGCTCTGGTCGAGTGAACCGGAGGTGCTGGGCGACGGGCCGGCGGATGCCGAAGGACTCGCCGCGCTGATCGCGATCGGCTATCAGCCGGATCATCGCACGGCAGTGCTCGGCGTCGAGGCGATGCCGCCGGCCGCTACGGAGACTTACGAAGACTGCGGCGCCAGTATTGCGGTTCGGCGCGATGCAGGCGTGAAGCGGCAGGAGAATACGCGAGGTGGATTCGCGGCACAGTATTCGGAGCGTTTGCGGGAGGCGGTGCGGCTTCGTTCGCGCTCGGACGCCGAAGTGAACTTGCCGCTCAGCGGCGGCATGGATTCGCGGATGCTGCTCGGCCTGGCGCGCGAAGCCGGGATGCGGGTCCGCACGTTTGTCGTCGATGCCGGCGGAGTTCGCGACGCAGTGGTCGCGGAGGCGGTCGCAAGATGCGCGGGCGTGCCGTTCGAATCGCAATCACCGCTGGCGGGCACAATCGAAAAACACCTGCCGCTGCTGCGCTCCGCCCTGTTCACTACCAGCGACTGGCATCCCGTGTTGTACCTTCCGGTGTGCGGCTCGGGTTGCGAGGGCGGCGAGGTTTGGCTGGGCCTGTTCGGCGGAACGTTTGGCGGCGCGCAGGTGCACGCGCAGAGCGCGACGGCAGGCCTAGCCGCATTTCGCGCGAATGCGGTAGATCCGTTCTTCCGCAGGGTGATCGATGAGCCCGCGTGGGCCGCTGCCATCCCTGCCAGCACGGAAGGCGCGGTGCAGGACCTCCTGATCAACTTGTACGGACGGCAGCGGCGATACACCAGCTACCTAGTGCGGCTGGCGTGGAACTTCGGGCGGCCGGTATGTCCGTTTGCCGACCGGCGGCTGCTCGATCTGGCGTTGGGCGCGTCGCGCGAAGAGCTGGCGGGACAGCATCTGCGCAGACGAATTTGCGCGCGCATGTTCCCCGATCTCGCGCGCGTGCCCAGCGCCAATGACGGACTGCCGCTTGGCTCCACGTTTCGCCGCACCTTCCGCAATTTTCTGCGGCGTAGCGGGATCGGACGCATGGTCCGGCACCGCTGGCCGGGGGCGTATCGCACGTACGACTATTCTAAAATGAGTGACGTGGCGCAGGAATTGTGGAGCTTGCTGCCGCGCGCCCGCCGCGAACTCGCACCGGCCGGCCTCTCCGCGATGGCGCGCTTGGCGCTGGGCCCGGTACTACTGACTTCGGAGGACGCGACTGTGGAACGAGCGCTCGAACTGGTACGGGAAAGGCTGTCATCGTGACCGAGGACGATATGCGGCAATTCGCCGCGGACGGGTTCGTGCGCGGCCCGCAACTGCTCGCGGGCGAATCGCTCGATGCGGCGCGCGCGGCGGTCGACCGCATCGTCGATGGCTCGAGCCCGGGCATGCGCGAACTGATGGCTTTTCGCAGCGATGGTACGGGAGGAACCCTGCGGCTGATGGTGGTCGGGGCATGGCGTGCGGAGCCGGCGATTCGGGAACTGGCTCTCCACCCACGCGTGTACGGAGCGGCGGCAGCCCTGATGGGCGTGGACCGCGTCCGCCTGTTTCGCGATCAGCTCTTTATCAAGCCGGCGCTCTCTTCCGGCCCGATTCCCTGGCACCAGGACTATTCGGACTGGGTGCACACCACACCTCCGTCGCATCTCACGTGCTGGATCGCACTTGACGACGCGACGCTGGAAAGCGGCTGCTTGCATTACGTGCGCGGGCGGGTCGATTCGGTCGTGCTACGGCGGATCGACAGGTCGGACGGCATGGAGTCGGCGTACGACCGGCTGCCGAGTGAGATCCGCGAGAGCTTCCAGCCCGTGCCTTTGCCGGTGCCGGCAGGCGGCTCGGTCTTTCATCACTGCCTGACCGTCCACGCCTCGTACGGCAACCGCACGCCGCGGCCCCGCCGTGCAATCGCGATCACGTACATGCATCCGGAGACGCGAAGTCGCGGAGCCCAACCTTCGGTGCCCGGCGGGCCGGTGTTTGCCGAGGGCGAAGTGCTGGACGGCCCTCTGTTCCCGTTATTGGAGGCGAAGGGTTGAACGGTTCGCCGCCGGTAGCGGTGTTCGCGCATCGGCGCGCGGAGTTGCTACGGGAGACGCTGGCCGCGCTGGCCGCCTGCAACGGATTCCGCGGGGCCCGGGTTCACGTGTACTGCGATGCGGCGGCGGACGCCGATGCCGCGCGCGCCGTGGCGGCCGAATGGTGCCGCAGATTCGGCGCGCGGCTCGTGCTGCGCGAGACGAACCGCGGCTTCCGCAACATTACGGACGGGATCACGGAATTGTGCGACGCCGAAGGGTGGGCGATCTCGCTCGAAGACGATCATTGCGCCGATCGCCGGGTGCTCGAGTTTCTCGATCATGCGCTGGCACGTTACCGCGACGAGCCCCGCGTCTTCCAGGTGGCGGCGAGCCTTCCCGGAATGCCGCTTCCGGCCAGTGCGCCCGATACGTTCTTTCTGCCGGCGCCGATGGCCATGGGTTGGGGCACGTGGCAGCGTGCCTGGTCGCACTTCCGCTGGGAAATCGAAGATGCAGTGCTCACCGAACCCGACGTGCGCGAACGGTTCGACCTGGGCGGCAGCTATCCCGCGGCCGCACTGCTCAATCGCGCGCAGCGCGGCGAATTCGATTCCTACTTCATCCGTTGGTATCTGGCGATGTTCCGCGCCGGCGGACTCGCACTGTGCAGCCGTCGTGCCCTCGTGCGCAACACCGGTCTGGGCTCGGGCGTGCACGGCATGCCGGTTTCGGCGCGACGCGAGCAGTTCTTCAACGCCAACTGGCGGGCCGACGATTCCGATCCGTACGCCTGGAGCTTCCCCGATCGCATCGACGTGGATCCGGCCATGCTGGCGCACTTCATGGAGTCGCTGCGGACGTGGCTGGCCGGGCGATGAGTCCGTCGAAGACGTACAGGCCGACCTTGCCGCGCAGATCCTGCAGCACATCTTCCGCCCGATAGGCGATGGGCAGGCCGGGTCCGTTCAATGACGTATTGATCAGCGCGGCTTCTCCGGAAATGCGTTCGAATTCGCGGAGCACTTCCCAAAGCGGCTCGTGGTCCGATCGCGAAAGCGTCTGGATGCGGCAGGTGCCGTCGGCGTGCGTGGCTTCGGGCGCCAGACCGGCAGGCATGCGGTATTGAAACAACATATGGGGCGAGCGCGGTTCCCCGGGGAAGATCGCGTCGAACGTCTCATCACGCATGACGCAGGCCAGTGGACGGAACCACTGACGACGCTTGATCTGTTCGCTCAGACGGGTGCGCATACCGGGCCGCCGCGTCGCGCCGAGGAGGGACCGGTTCCCCAGAGCGCGCGGACCAAGTTCCGAGACTCCGCATGCGAAGGCGGCGACCTTGCCGTCGGCAAGCGCGGCCGCCAGTGCCGGCGGGTCGAAGGGCTCGGTGCGCAGACCGGCAGCGCGGAGCCTGCCGCGATCGACGGAGAGCGGGTTGCCGCAGCGATACACGTCGAAGGGCTCGGGGCGGATGCCGAAGTGGAATTCGAGCGCGTACAGTGCCGCACCGAGAGCCTGTCCGGCGTCGTTGCAGTTCGGTGGGATGGCCAGGGTGGGGCAGAGTTCGCGGAGTGCCGTATTGGAGTCCAGGTTCAGCGCGCAGCCGCCACCCAGAGCCAATTGCGCGCAACCCTCGTCGGCCAGCTTGCGGCGGCAGTAGTCGGTCACGCTCGCGGTGAACAGGCGCTGTAGCGCCTCGACCATTGACGCGCGGGCAGCGAAATCGGGGTGGTGTTCGAGGTAATCGAACAGCGACTGCGCCTGCGTGCGCTGTTGCTCGCGCGGACTGTGTGCGAACGCGGCGTGGATGGAGCGCAGCACGGATTCGGCTTCCTCCGAGCGTTCGCCGTAGGCCGCCATCGCCATCACGGTGCCGGCTGCGGAAGAGGCGTGGCCGAAGCCCAGCAAGTAGGCGATGGCGGACCAGCCGAAGCCGGTGCCGAACCACGGCAGGCCGTCGCGATCGATCAATTCGAGGCGTCCGTCGCGATAGCGAAAAAGCGAATTGCGGCTAAACGTGCCGCGTCCCTCGTTCACCAGCGCGAGGCTGGGCGATGCCCATCCGCCTGTGTGCAGAGCGATGGCGGCATGGCAAGCCTCATGTGCCGCGACGAGGCATGGCAGCGGACGGCCCAGCAGGTTCGAGGTGCCCCGGGTTTCGAGCAGGTCCGCGGCTTCGATGCGCGAGTGCAGCGCTTCGAGCCCGTCGATCTGCGCGACGGAGTTGCGGACGTTGGTGCTGAAGACGAGGAAGTCGATATCGGCCGGGGTGAAACCCGTGGCGCTCCAGAGGTGATCGAGCGCGAGAGGCACGCGATGATCGTGGCGGACACGCGTGACACGCTCCGTTTCCACGGTGAAGACCAGGCGGCCATCTTCGAACAATGCGACGCCCGTATCGTGGCCCATGCTGTGCAGCGCGAGCAGCCTCACGGGCGCGCTTCCGTGGGCTGCGCGCGATCCGGAAAGCCGGCCCAGCGGATGTGCACGAGCGGCCGCCGCAGCGCGCCGCGGAGCGCCAGTTCGATTCCCACCGAAAGGAACCAGAGAAAATACAGAAGCTGCAACATCCACCGCAGCGGAGCGAACGGACGCTCCGCCGAGCCTACCGGCCAGAATCCGGGGAACAGCACTCGACTCACGTAGAACTCCGCGACCTCGACCGGGAAGTCGGAGAGCAGCACGTGGTGATTCAGCAGCAGGCGCCGGATGCGGCGCATCGATTCGACCGCACGCCCCCCGACAAAGTGGCGGCATCGGGCATCCGGCGCAATGCGCAGTAGCTCGAAGGGATCGGGCGTGGCCGGACGGAGCAGAGTGAAGCAGATGTACCCATCGTCCGACACATAGCGCGAGGGGATTGCCGGCGCGATGGCGGAAGGTTCCAGCAACATGCAGCAGGCGTGTGGATAGTTGCACGCGGCTCGCGTCTGCCCTTTGAGCCACAGTAGCAGCCGGCTTGCGCGATGCCGGCGCGGCTGCCCGGCTTTAGAGGCGCCGACCGCTCCCCGGCAACCTTGCCGCTCGAAGGACTCGACAAGGGCCGCGATGCAGCCGGGCTCGAGATAAATATCATCGTCGATCTGGAGCAGACCGGCGGCGCGCCAGCGGAGAGCGGCAGCGAGCGCCACATTCACCGAGCGGACCTTGCCGAAGCCGCGCAGCAGGAATCCGCTAAAGGGAACGCCGGCCCGCCGGGCTCGAACGCGGAAGTTCTCGAGACGCCGGAGGGCGTCGGACCGCGCGGAATCCACGCACTGCATGCCGATCATCAGGACACAGGCGCGGGTCTGTTGCGCTACCTGCGCGAGAATGGCATCAACGGCTTCGAGTTGGCTCGCCTGGTTGCCGTCGCCCGCGTAGGTGGGACAAAAAACCAGCAGCACACCGGGGGCTGGCGAGGCTTCGCAGATCCACTCCGGCTCACCCGGCAGCGCGGGCGAAGGCTGGTACCCGCGCCGGATGAGCGGACGGAGCGCTGCGTACCACCAGCCCATCTATCCCGCCGATCCCTTCGCCTGGACCGTGCCGTCCAGTGCTTCGCCAAGCGCGGCGGCAATGCGAGCGAGCGTGTCCTTTTGATCGAGGTATCGCCGCGCGAACGCGATCTCACGCGTACGAGTCTCCTGCAGCGAGGTGGAACTGTCGAGCGCGCCCGTGACGTTCGCGATCATCTCTTCCAGAGTCTCCGCGACGAAGCCGAGGCCTTCGCGGATCACGATCTCCGATCCCCACTCTTCCATCGGGAGGCCGGTGCGAAAGAGGAACATCGGCAAGCCGAAGTAAGCCGCTTCGAAAATGGAATTCGGGCTGGCCTTCGAGACCAGGGCGCAAATACCGCGGCTGCGCGCTTGTGCCAGGAGCTGGAAGAATTCCGGCTGACTCAATTTCGTGACGGTGCGCCAGTTACGGATGCCGGCAGCCGCGATCGCCTCCTGCGCCGCGGCACACAGCGGCTCGTCATTGATCGCCACGAACGTCACCTCAATCGTGTCGCCGAAGCGCAACAGCGCGCGCACGATCTCGACGTACTCGCGGCCGCCGCGATTCGACACGATAATCAGGCTGCGGGTGCCGCCGCTCTCCACCGTGCCGGCGGCGCTCACGGATCCTAACTGCTGCGCGGCGATGAGGTAGCCGATCACGCGCATCGATACCAGCGGCCAGCCGCGAGCACGCCGCAGGTATTCGACGCCTTCGGGAAAGCGCACAAGGTGCAGTGCGGCATCGGGGCAGTCGTGGACCGCGAACTGGAAGTGGCCGTGATTCGTGACGTAATTCACGATTGGACGTGCGAGACCGGCCAGGCCTAGCGCGGCGGCGAGCATGCGGCAGATCACTCCCTTGGTGCCGATCACGAGGTCAGGGGGCTGAGCGGCAATCCGCGCACGGAGCGGTTCGAGCTCCTGCGCCAGATCGGGGAAGGCTCGCGGGTCCCGTTCGAAGCCGGGCGGCAGAGCCACCTCGAGATTCCGCAGCACTTCGGAGTAGCGCGCGAAGCGCTCCTCGGGGCTGCCGCTCGCGGTGGTCGCCTCCTTGATCGCCGCGCCGGTCGCCGCAAAGCGTGGGATCAGGGATTCCGCTGGTTCGATCTGCACATCGGCATCGGGGGCGAGGCGCGACAATGCGCCGGCAAGGCCTTTGCCGGAAAGCCAGTTGCCCATTTCGCCCCATGTGGTCATGGAGACAATAAGGATTCGTTTGCCTGCGATGGTTCGGGTCATGAGTGAGATAGGATTCCGTCCGCTGGTGCGAGCCGCCGTTCGCGCATAGCCTCCCACCAGCATTGGAAGCAGAGCAGCGGCCATAGACGGCGATGATGGTCTTCCGCGCGGCGGAAATGCTCGTCGAGCAATTGCCGCACGCGGGCGACCTGGAAAAGACCGTGGGCGGCGAGCGCACGATCCGACAGACGATCATGCAGAAACTCGCGCAACGGACCGCGCAGCATAGCGGACACCGGGGAGCGGAAGCCCTGCTTCCTGCGCTCAACGACCGCCGCCGGCAGATAGCGCAGTGCTACTTTTTTCAGGAGGAACTTGGTGGTAAAGCCGCGTAGCTTGCAATCCTGCGGCAGCGCGAGCAGGAAATCCGCCAGGTCGCGATCGAGAAAAGGCGAGCGGGCCTCCAGCCCCCACTGCATGGTGGCGCGATCAAGTTTGGCCAGGATTCCGTCGCGTAGGAAATGCGTGATCATGCCGATCTGCAGACGCTCGAAATTCGTCACGGCGCCCGACTCAGACACAGCGCGATCGATCTCACGATACGGGTCGGCAGTCGCGGCGGACCGGGCCTGATCGCTCAGAATCGAAGGCCACTCGGCGGGCGGAAACGCCGCGGCCGCCTCATGGTACCTGTGCGCGGGCGGGCACGCCAGCGATCGGCCGAGCAGCCTCGCAACGTGCCGAAAATGCAAATTCCGGTCAGACGCGGCGCCGCCAGCCAGCGCATTCAAAGCCGATGTGACCAGAGGAAGCGGCAACACCTTGCGCAACATTGCGAGCGCGCGTTCGACGCCGAAGAAGCGGTATCCCATGAGCAACTCGTCCGCACCGTCGCCGGTGAGCACGGCTTTCACGTTCCGCCGCGCCTCCCCCGCCAGGGCGGCGGTGGTTACCAACGCATGGTCGGCCAGGGGTTCATCGACGCGCGCAAGGGTGTCCATCGAAATCTGCGCGAGCCGCGCCAATGAGAGCGGCACCGCGTGGTGTCGCAGTCCCAGAAGCTCCGCGGCGCGCGACGCGTGCGCTGATTCATCGAAGGTCGGCGCCTCCGGAAAACCGATGGAGAAGGACGCCAGCGGCCCTCCCGTATGCCGCGCCGCAATCGCCGCAATGAGGCTCGAATCGACGCCGCCGCTCAGGAAAATGCCGAACGGCACCTCGTCACTGAAGCGCCGAAGGATGGCCGCCGTGAGCAGAAGGTCGGTATGCTCCAATCGCTCCGCCAGCGGCATCTTGGTCACGGAGAGGCGCGGCCGCCAGTGAATCGAAACTTCCTCCGCCCCGTCGCGCAGACGCACGACGCCGCCCGCCGGCACTTTGCGAACACCGCGGTAGATCGCGCGCGGGGCCGGCACGGCATGGAACGTCAAAAACTGGGCCACCGACTCCGTATCGACCTCGGCAGGACAATCGGGATGCAGCGTCAAGGCCGTCAATTCGGAGGCGAACACCGATCGGCCGGCGTGATTGAAATAATATAGCGGCTTCTTGCCGAAGCGATCGCGAAACAGCAGCAGCTCGCGGCGCGCCCGATCGTAGATCGCGATGGCGAACATGCCGTTCAGGAAATTTACGAAGTCCACGCCGTGCCGTTGGTAGAGAGCAGCGATCAGCGGCGCCTCTCCGCGGGCGGTCTCGACGCCAACGCCGCCGCGGAGCTCGCGATGATTGTAGATCTCTCCGTTGAAGACCACAAGCAGCGCGTCGTCCGGCGTACGCCACGGCTGTGACGCGATACCGATTTCGACAAACGCGAGCCGGCAGAAGCCGAAGGCCGCATCGCCCAGCGAACCGTAAGTCATCCCTTCGGGGCCGCGATGGCGCTGTGCCTGCGTCATCCGCGCGACGGCGCCCCCGTGGCCTGCGTAGGAAGCGCCTACCGAGCCTGCGATTCCGCACATGGTTATCTACTATATCGCGATATAATAGCCGCACGAATTTATGGAGCCGCAGGAGGCCAGCCCCATCGAAATCCATCGGCGTGTACTGGTGACTGGAGGCTGCGGTTTCATCGGCCGCCATCTGGCATCGAAGCTGGCGGCTTCGGGCTGCGAAGTCGCGATTGTCGACGATTTGAGCACGGGCTCTCGCGATCTCCTCGGAGAGCGCACCCCCGGCCTGCGTTGTTACGAGGGCTCCGTGACAGACCTGCCATTCTTGCAATCGGTGTTCCATGCATTTCGGCCACAATTGATTTTCCATCTTGCGTCGCTGGTGGGGCTGAAGTTGACCACCAGCCGTCCCCGCCAGACGTACGATGTATCCGTCACTGGCGCGGCCAACCTCCTGCGCCTCACGCGCGACACGCCGATGGTGCTGTTTTCCTCGTCTGCAGTTTACGGACGCGAGTGCCGCGCCCTCGATGCCGAAGAGCTCCGCGGTTCCGCAATGGATTACGATGGCGGTGTGCCCGGCTACGCTTCCGGCAAACTGGCGGCTGAACGGATGTGCGCCGCCGCGGCGAACCCGGTGTTGATGGTCCGGCCTTTCAACGTCGTCGGTCCGGGCCAGAGCGATCGGTACGGCATGGTCATGCCTGCATTCATCCGGCGCGCGATGGCGGGCGATTCTTTGATCGTGTATGACGACGGGCGGCAGGAGCGCACCTTCGCCGGCGTCGACGCGTTTCTCGATGCGCTCTGGCGATTGATCGCGTCACCGGCGGCATGGAATTCCCGCCGAGCCTATGATTTGGGCAGCAACCGTTCGACATCCATTCTCGATCTCGCGCGTCTGGTGGGACGCACTTGCGAGTGCGAAATTACCATCGAGCACAGGCCGTATGCGGAGGCGTTCCCCGGCAAGACGGATGTGCGCCGGCGATTGCCGCGGCTGGACACGGTCCAAGCCTTGATCGGAGCCCTGGAGTGGCCGCCGATAGAGCAGATCGTGCGCGAGTTAGTGGCACACCATCGGACCGAAGGAGTGCGCTGTCTATCATGACGGATGCTACGCAATTCCTGGATGTCGTGACCGCGAGGGTCCGGGCTGCGTTGGCGGAAACGTACATTCCGCGCACACGTTTCGACGAGCGCCTGCTCTGGGGAAAGCGCCTGCGCGCGCGCATGGCATTCCATGTCGGACAGGCCTTGCCGGCCGTGGAGCGCGCGGCGGTGGCGGCCGCGGTGGAGCTATTCCATACCGCCTCACTGCTTCACGACGACGTGATCGATGGCGCCCTGGTGCGGCGCGGCATCCCGGCGGATTGCGCGGTCCGGGGGGCGGTGGCCTCCGTGCTGGTCGGCGACCGCCTGATAGTGCAATGCCTGCGCGTGCTGGCCGTCGATGCGCCGCGCTGCGTCAATCGCTTCCTGCACGCCATGGGCGAGATCTGCGACGCGGAGATGGAGCATGAGGGGCTGATCTATCGCGGCGCTATTCCGATGGAGCAGCTTGTCAACATCGCCCGGCGCAAGACCGGAGGGCTGTTCGCCTTCGTGGGATGGGCATGCGGCGGAGATTGCGCCGCCTTGGCCACTGCTCTGGAATCCTGCGGGTATGGACTCGGCCTGGCGTACCAGTTCGCCGACGATCAGGGCGACGCCGGGCCGGCCGCTGCGATGGCCGCCGGCAAGACGCTGGGCACCGATCGCGAACGTGGTAAACCGACGCTCGCGGGATGGCACGCGGGGGAGGTCGCTGGCGAAATCGCAGCAGAGTTGCGGAGCGCCTCGGATCGGCTGGCCGATTGGCCAGCGATTGCCGATGCGTGGCGCGTCTATGTCGCGGGCGTCGCATCGCATACTGGCTGCGGCTCGCTATTCGACATCGCGCCGGTGGAGGGCGGGGTAGACCTGCGCCAGGCCGGCCGTGGGAATGGCGCGCCTTCGACATTCGGCCAACAGCATCGCTGTAAGTTCTAGCACGTGCTCGCGCCCGCGATATTGCGAGCTCGCGAGCGCCCCGTCGTGCAGCAGCACGATGGCTCCCGGCTGCACGATCTCGGGGACGCGGCGGGCCGCTTGATCGAGGTCCACCGGCAGCCAGTCTTCCAGGTGGAAAGTCCAATGGAACGCCAGCACGTCGGGATCGCGATCCAGGTAAGCTCCCGCTTGGCTGCGGCGCCCATAGGGCGCGCGAAATAATCCCGTGTCGATCCGTACCGCGTCACGAAGCCCCGCGCGCATAGCTTCGAACTCCGGATAGGCGTCCGCCACATGCAGCAGCCCGTGATTGCCGATGGTGTGGCCGAGGTCAAGAGCGGCCCGCAGCAGCCCGGGCGCTTGCGGATGCGCCAGAGACTCTCCGCTGATAAAGAAACTGGCGGCTGCACCCGCACTGCCCAGGACGTCGAGGAGCCGCGGCGTAATCTCCGGGTTGGGCCCGTCGTCATACGTCAGGAAGAGAGCCGGATGATTGACGGTCTTGAAGAAGCGGAGCTGTCTGGGGTCCTCAGACAAGGTCACTCGTACTGAAATCATGGATAATAGACTTTCCCGCTCGGGAGTGTCTTCTGGAGACGTTACACACCAATTATGGTATTGGGTAACGTTTTGTGACGGCAGTTTGGACGTTCCTACTGCACCGCCTGTTCAGCTTTCACCGTGGTTGGATTCGGCAGCTCCAGTGCTTTTGGACCATTATGTCAAGTATTCAGCCTGTGGGGCTTTGCCGCGTTCCGCCTCTGAATCTTCGCGTGAGACTCAGCCCGAGTAGCTGAGGATCATAGGGCTCCTCTGCTCAGAAGTTGCTGTTTCTATTACGCTGGCGGCCCGCGAAACCAAGACCATTACTCCCTTTACTCCGTTAAGCTCTCGATTATTCCGCTTTCCCGGACCTCAAATCCTCGTAAGCTATTGAAAAATGGTAGGCGCGGCTGGACTCGAACCAGCGACCCTCAGCTTAGAAGGCTGATGCTCTATCCACCTGAGCTACGCGCCCGCAATCACAAGTTTACCGTATTGCTCTTTGCGGCCGAGCCGGCGCCGCGCATCAGGGCCACATACACCGCGCCGGCGACGCCAAAGCCGACGAACCAGGCGTAGTCGTAGAGGAACTTCAGAGGGGGCACGAGCAGACCGATCAGGGCGACGCCGATGCCGGCCGCGAGCGCAACCACGGCGCGGCGATTGATGCCGTTCTCGTATTCGTAGATTCCATTGCGGCGGTAGAGATCGTCGACATCGAGCTGGGCGTGGCGCACCAGGAAATAATCGGCGATCATCACTCCGGCGATGGGGCCGAGCAAGCCGGAATAGCCCACCAGCCACCCGAAGACGTAGGCACTCAGGTCGCTCAGGAGCTTCCAGGGCATCATCAGCACACCGATCACGCCAGTGATCATGCCGCCGGTGCGAAAGCTGATGCGCTGCGGATTCAGGTTGGCGAAATCGTTGGAAGGCGAGACTACGTTGGCGGCGACGTTGGTGCTCAGGGTCGCCAGCAGGAGCGCAATCAGGCGATGAAGGCCACCAGCGGCTGGTTGAATTTGCCGAGCAGTTCCACCGGGTCCCAGATGGGGTCGGCCGAACAACACCACGGAGGCCGACGTCACCGCGACGCCGATGAAGGAATAGAAAGTCATGGTGGTGGGCAGGCCGAGGACCTGTCCCCAGATCTGCGCCTTCTGCGACTTGGCGTAGCGCGTGAAATCGGGGATGTTGAGCGCGACGGTGGCCCAGAAACCGACCATGCCGGTGAGCGACGGAATGAAGAAGTGCAGAAACTCGGCGGTCGTGTGGAATTTGCTCGGCGTGCTTCAGCACGGGGCCGAGACCGCCGGCCTTGCCGGTGATCCACAGCAGCAGGAGGAGTCCGATGCCGAGCATGAAGGGCGCGCCTACGCCTTCGAGGAATTTGATGGTGTCGATGCCGCGCCAGACCACCCACATATTCAGCGCCCAGAAGGCGAAGAAGCAGATCCAGACACCCGCGGCGAAATCGCCGGCGGGCGGCCAGATGATCTTGAGCATCGAATAGATGGCTTGGCCGCCGATCCACGCCTGGATGCCGAACCAGCCGCAGGCCACGAGCGCGCGAAGGACGGCCGGAATGTTGGCGCCGCGGACTCCGAACGACGGTGCGCACCAGCACCGGGAACGGGATGCCGTATTTCGTGCCGGCGTGCGCATTCAGCACCATCGGCACGAGCACGATGAGGTTGCCGAGCAGGATAGTGCCAGATGGCCTGCCACCAGTTCATGCCGCCGGCGATCAGACCCGAGGCAAGCATGTAGGTCGGCATGCAGACCGACATCGAGATCCACAGCGCCGCGTAGTTGTACGTGCCCCAGGTGCGTTTTTCGGGCGGGACGGGCGCGAGATCTTCGTTGTAGAGCGAGAGGTCGTAGCGCGGCTTCACGGCGTCACTTCCATGCGCCGCCGCGCGCCGTGCGCCGCAGATAATTGCCGCGGCCCGGCTTGCCCAGGAACTGGTTGCCCTCGACGATCACTTCGCCGCGCGAGAGCACGGTGCGGACGTTGCCCTTTACTTCGTAGCCTTCGAACATCGAGTAATCCACGCGCATGTGATGAGTCTTGGCGCTGATGGTGTAGAGCGCGGCGGGGTCCCAGACGACGAGATCGGCGTCGCTGCCGGCGGCGATTTCGCCCTTCTTGCGGGTACATGCCGAAGATGCGCGCGGGCGTTGTCGAGGTGATCTCCACGAAGCGATTGAGCGAGATCTGTCCCGCGTCCACGCCATAGTGATGCATCAATTGCAGACGATTTTCGATGCCCGGGCCACCGTTGGGGATCTTGGTGAAATCGTCTTTGCCGAGAACCTTCTGGTCTTCGAAGCAGAACGGACAGTGGTCGGTGGAGACCACTTGCAGATGATCGTGCTTGAGCCCGTCCCAAAGCTTCGGCAGATTTTCCTTGGTGCGCAAGCGGTGGCGTGAATACGTACTTGGCGCCTTCGAAATTGGGGCGCTCGAGTTCCTCGATGGAGAGCAGCAGGTATTGCGGACAGGTCTCGGCGAAGGCGGCACTCCGCGATCGCGCGCCTCGCGCACCTGGTTGAGGGCGTCTTCGCGACGACAGATGGACGATGTAGACCGGCGCGCCGGCGATTTCGGCCAGTGGCGATGGCGCGGTGGACGGCTTCGGCCTCGGCGCGCGTGGGCCGCGTGAGCGCGTGATAGACCGGCGCCGTCTTGCCCTCCGCCAGGCGCGTTGGCGACGATCACGTCGATCACGCTGCCGTTCTCGGCGTGCATGCAGATGAGCGCGCCGTTCTTCGCGGTGCGCGACAGCGCTTTGAAAATCGTGGCGTCGTCCACCATCAGGACGTTGGGGTAGGCCATGAACAGCTTGAAGCTGGCCACGCCCTCGTCCACCATCTCGTCCATGTCCTCGAGACCGGAGGCGCCGAGGTCGGTGACGATCATGTGCAGGCCGTAATCGATGCAGGCCTTGCCCTCGGCCTTCTTCCACCAGGTGTCGAGCGCGTCGCGCATCTTCGTGCCGCGCGCCTGGATGGCGAAATCGACGATGCTGGTGGTGCCGCCGAAGGCCGCCGCGCGCGTGCCGGTCTCGAAATCGTCGGCGCAGGTGGTGCCGCCGAAGGGCATGTCGAGATGCGTGTGGCAATCGATGCCGCCGGGCAACACGTACATTCCCGCCGCATCGATCACACGCTCCGCGGAATTCACCGGTATGCCGGCGCGGACTTCCTTGATGACCTCGCCCTCGATCAGGACGTCGGCCATCTTCGTCTCGCTTGCCGTTACCACTTTTCCGTTACGGATTAGGGTGTTCATGAATCCTCACGCGCCGGTTCTCTGCGCCCAACTCTGCGCGGTCTGGCCGGTCTCCACTTTCTCCATCGTGATGCAGTTCTCCACCGGGCAGACCAGCCAGCAGAGATTGCAGCCCACGCATTCGTGCTTCGTCGACGCGCGGAATGCGGTGCGCGGGGGTGATCCCAAGGGCGGCCTGTGCGGCATCCAGCTTGGCGATCGGCGTGACGGCGATGCTCGCGCGGCTGGCGGCTTCCACGGCGGCGGGGACGGCATGGCCCTCGAGGTGAATGCACTGGTGCGCACCATCCCAGCAGGCGACGTAGCAAAGGTCGCAGCCGATGCATTTCTCGCGATTGATGCGGGCGACAATCTTGTAGTTCAGGTCGAGGTGCTTCCAGTCGGTGACCTTCGGGACGCTCAAGCCGCGGAAGTCCTCGATGGTGCGGAAGCCCTTCTCGTCCATCCAATTGCTCAGGCCGTCGATCATGTCTTCCACGATGCGGAAGCCGTAGTGCATGGCCGCGGTGCAGACCTGCACGGTGCCGCAGCCCAGCAGGATGAACTCCGCCGCTTCGCGCCAGCCGCCGATGCCGCCGATGCCGGAGATCGGGCAGGCCCACGTCCGGGTCGCGACGCGATCTGCTGCACCAGGTGGAGCGCGATCGGCTTCACGGCCGGCCCGCAGTAGCCGCCGTGCGACGATTTGCCGCCGACGTTGGGCCGCGGCGTGAAGGTGTCGAGATCGATGCCGGTGATCGAGTTGATCGTGTTGATGGCGGAGAGCGCGTCGGCGCCGCCGCGCTTGGCGGCGCGCGCCACGGCGCGGATATCGGTGATGTTCGGCGTCAGCTTCACCAGCACCGGTGTGCGCGCCACTTCCTTCACCCACTCGGTGATCATGCAGGAGTAGTCGGGCACCTGGCCGACCGCCGCTGCCCATGCCGCGCTCGCTCATGCCGTGCGGGCAGCCGAAGTTCAACTCGAGGCCGTCCGCGCCCGCGTCTTCGGAGCGCTTGACGATGTCGTGCCAGGCCTCGCGGGTGGATTCCACCATGAGCGACGCGATCACGGCGTGCTTCGGGTAGCGCTTCTTCACCTCTGCGATTTCGCGCAGATTGGTTTCGATGGGCCGGTCGCTGATCAGCTCGATATTGTTCAGGCCCATCATGCGCTGGCCGTTCCAATCGACCGAGGAATAGCGCGAGGAGACGTTGACGATGGGCTCGCCGATCGTCTTCCAGACTGCGCCGCCCCAGCCGGCATCGAAGGCGCGCATGATCTGCTCGCCGCAATTGGTGGGCGGCCCGGAGGCCAGCCAGAAGGGGTTCGGGCAGCGAATGCCCGCGAAATTCGTGGTGAGGTCAGCCACGCCGCGCCTCCAGTTCCCGGACCATAGCGAGCGCCGCACGCTTGCCGTCGGCCACCGCGTCCACCACTTCGCGACCGCCGTTGACGCAATCGCCGCCGGCGTAATACTTCGGATTGCTGGTGCGTCCCGTGGGACGGTCCACCACGATCGAGCCGCGTTCGATCGCGACCTTCAACTGGCCGGTGAGCCGAGTCTGCCCCAGCGCGGGGACCACCATGTCGCAGGAAACCTCGTACTCGCTGCCCGGAATCGTGTGCGCGTGGCGGCGTCCGCTGGCGTCGGGTTCGCCGAGCGTGGTGCGCACGAACCTCACCGCGGCGGCGCGTCCGCCTTCTTCGATGATCGCCACCGGCTGCGCCAGCCAGTGGAAGCGGACGCCTTCCACCTTGGCGTGATCGTACTCGAATGGGAAGGCCGGCATTTCCTTTTCGCTGCGCCGGTAGAAGAGGTGGACATCCTTGGCGCCGAGCCGGACGCGCGGCGTTGGCGGCATCGATCGCGGTATTGCCGGCGCCGATGACGATCACGGTCTTGCCGGTTTCGAAATCGGGCTGCGTCTTGTAGCGTTCGATGAAGCGCAGCGCGTCGATCACACCGCGGAAGCTGGTCGCCGGGGATGCCGAGGCGCTCCATCGCGCCGAGTCCTACGCCGATGAAGATGAAATCGAAATCGTGCTCCAGGGTCTTCCAGCGGGACGGATGCTCCCACTTCCGCCTGGCGGAACTCCACGCCCATACGCGCGAACCAGTTCCACTTCGCGGAGGCTATCGGCAGGGCGAAGTTTGTACTCGGCCACGCCGTAGGTATTGAGGCCGCCGGGGAGCGGGCGGTTGTCGAAGATGGTCACCGCCGCCCCGTGCCGTCGCAATTCGGCGGCGCAGGCCAGCGACGCAGGGCCGCCGCCCACGCAGGCCACTTTCACGCCGGCCGCCATATTGCCGTTCGCGACAGGGAGCTTGGCGCCGTTGGCGTAGAAGGCATCCATCGCGTAGCGCTGCAGGCGGCCGATCTCGATCGGGTTCTTGTTGTAGCCGTGCATCACGCAGGAGCCTTCGCAAAGCACGTCCACCGGACACACGCGCGAGCAGCTCAGCCCCAGGATATTGGCATCGAGAATGGTCACCGCGCTGCCGCGCAGGTTCGCAGTGGAGATCTTCTTGATGAAGCGCGGTACGTCGATGTGGGTGGGGCAGGCGGCGGCACAGGGCGCGTCGAAACAGTAGAGACAGCGATTCGCCTCCGCCACCGCTGCCTGGGAATCGAACGCCGGGTGCAGGTCGGGAAAACGTTCCAGATTTCCCGGAATCACTTGACGCCCCCGGCCGCCATCGCGCCGCACGCCACCAGGCTCTTATCCAGCAGCTCGATGAAGTTGTCCACGTCGGCCTTGCCGATGTTCATGGGCGGCGTCACGCGGATCACGTTCCCGTACATGCCGCCTTTGCCGACGATGAGTCCGTGCTCTTTGGTCGACTTCGATGAGGCGAGCGGTGGCCGCGGTCGCAGGTGTCTTGCTCTCGCGATCTTCCACCAGCTCGATTGCCTGCATCAGCCCCATGCCGCGCACATCGCCGATGATCTCGTGTTTCTCTTTGCAGTTCTTCGAGGCGCGCGCGCAGGTAGCCGCCGGTCTGGGTGCAGTTGTCCATCAGGCGCTGCTCTTCGATGTAGTCGATCACGCCTTGGCGGCAGTCGCGGTCACCGGGTTGCCGCCGAAGGTGGAGATGCGTGACGCCCTTGAGTCCGTCGGCGACTTCGGGTTTGGCCACAGTGAGGCCGACCGGGCTGCCGTTGCCGAGGCCCTTGGCCGCCGTCATGATGTCGGGCGTGACGCCCCACTGCTCGATGCCGAACCACTTGCCGCCGGTGCGTCCCCAGCCGGTCTGCACTTCATCGCTGATGAAGAGGCCGCCGTGATTGCGCACGATCTTTTCGACGATCTGGAAATACTCCTTGGGTGGCGTGATGAAGCCGCCGACGCCCTGGATCGGCTCGGCGATGAAGCCCGCGATCTGTCCGCCGGTGGTGCTGCGGATGAGCTCTTCCATATCCTGCGCGCAGCGCACGTCGCACGTGGGATACGTCAGCCCGAAGGGGCAGCGATAGCAGTAGGCATTGTGCGCGTGGATGACGCCGGCTTGCGCGGGCCCGAGGCGCCACGTGCCCTGGCCGGTGAGCGTCATCGCCATCGCGGAACGGCCGTGATAGGAGTGGCGCAGCGCGACGATCTCGGTGCTGCCGGTGTAGCAGCGGGCGGTCAGGATCGCGGTCTCGTTGGCCTCCGTGCCGCTGTTGGTGAAGAAGCTCTTGGTGAGCTTGCCGCCGGGCGTGATGGAGGCGATCTTCTTCGCCAGCGCGGCCTGCGGCTCATTGGCGAAGACAGTGGAGACGTGCTGCAGGGTATCGAGCTGCTTGTGAACCTTGGCATTCACCTGATCGTTGCAGTGGCCCACGCTCACGGTCACGATGCCGCCGAGGAAATCCAGGTACTGATTGCCATCGGCGTCCCAGACGTATTGGTCCTTGGCGCGCGCGATTACCAGCGGCTCTTTGAAGAAATGGAAGACCGCCGGGAACAGGAATTCTTTATTGGCAAGAATGATTTCTTCTTTGGTCATATGCTTACGCCTTTACCAGGGATTCGTACATGTCGGGACGGCGATCGCGGAAGAACTGCCAGGTCTTGCGGACTTCGGCGATCATGTCGAGATCCAGATCCGCGGTCAGCACTTCGTCCTTGTCGCGCGATGCCTGCGCGAAGATCTGCCCGCGCGGATCGCAGAAGTAGCTCTGGCCGTAGAATTCGCCGATGTTCCACGGCGCCTCCGTGCCCACGCGATTGATGGCGCCGACGAAATATCCGTTGGCCACCGCGTGCGCGGGCTGCTCCAGTTTCCACAGATATTCGCTCAGCCCCGCCACGGTGGCCGAGGGATTGAAGACGATCTCCGCGCCGTTCAGCCCCAGGGCGCGCGCGCCTTCCGGGAAGTGGCGGTCGTAGCAGATGTAGACGCCGATCTTGACGAAGCCCAGGTCGAAGATCGGGATAGCCGAGATTTCCGGGGCGGAAGTAGAACTTCTCCCAGAATCCGGGCGCGACGTGCGGGATGTGCGTCTTGCGGTACTTGCCGAGATAGGTGCCGTCGTTCTGGATCACGGCGGCGGTGTTGTAGTAAATGCCTTCCTGCTCGATTTCATAAATGGGAACGATCAGGGCGATGCGGTGCTGCCGCGCCAGGTCCTGCATGAGTTTGATGGTGGGCCCGTCGGGGATGGGCTCGGTGAAGTCGTACCACTTGGTGGTCTGCTCGGCGCAGAAGTAGGGGCCGTAGAAGATCTCCTGCAGGCAGACGATCTGCGCGCCGGCCTTGGCGGCCTGCTCGATGTAAGCCACGTGTTTATCGAGCATGGCCTTCTTGGTGGCTTCGAGCGAGGCGTCCGGAGGAGCGGCATTGGTAGCCTGAATCAACGAACAGCGGACGATGCGAGACATAGGTTCTCCCACGGACCGCCAGGGAATACTTCGCCTGCACAGTCTGGCGACCGTTATTTGGCGATGCGGCTTATTATGAACGTTCTGCCATACGCACGCAAGTCAGAGGCGAGAAACGTGTCGCGGCGGCGGGAGATCGCTCCGTTGAATAATGCCGACAACGAGCCGCGACCGTAAGGGAGCGTCACGGCAGGTGGTGTGCGGGTAGCGCTCCCTCACGGTTCTAATGCCACATAGTTTTCCCAGCATTGGGAATGCTGCAAAATTTGTGGGGCAGACCCCCTGGTCTGCGCGGGACGCCCACGTCCCGCTCTCCGCCCGCAGAATCAAGGCCATGCACACGACGAAGGCCGACGAGGGCGTCGGCCCTACAATTTACGCAGATGTTCGGCTATGGGAAAACTATGTGGCATTACCCTCACGGTCGCGGCTCGTTGTCGGCGAATTCTGCGCAGAACAATTAGTGAATCGGGATGTCGACCTGGTCGTGATAGGCGTTCAGCGTCTGCACCGCGAGCGGCAGGGTGCCGGTGCTTCCGAGGAAAGTCGGGAGGGTGACGTTGAACTGATAGAGTCCCGGAAATCCCGGCGCCAGCCCCTTGAACAACACATTCGCCGGCTGGCCGGCGACCAGCACGACGACGTCCGAGATGGTCTGGTACAGCGTGGTGATCGTCCCCGCCGTCCCATCGGCAACCGAAGGATTTACGGCGCCCATTCCGGTCAGGTAGATCTGGATGGTTTCGCCGGGCGCAGCAGGGTGGCCGGCGTCGATGATGGTGGCGGTGGCGTCGGTATGCCGCATGGCGCCGATTCCGCTGCCGGATTGATCGGCGGTGAACACGCCGGGTGCGGTGGCCGCCACCGGCACCGTGACGGTGTTGGAGTTGGTCCCGTTCTGCACCACGATCGTCGCCGTGGGTCCGGTGGTGGAATACGGAACGATGGCGTTGATCTGTCCGGAGCTGACGAAATAGAGCGGCGCCAGCTTGCCATTGATGCTGACCGTGACGCCGTTCAGTGTGGTCGGGTAGGGCACGCTCGCGGTCTGCAGGCTCTTGGCGAGGCCGGATCCGAACAACGCGATGAATTCGCCGGGCGCGATCGGGTTGCCCGCGGGCGCGAAACTGGCGGCGCTGGTGACGCCGAGGGGATCGAGGAATACTCCCGTGCCGCTGCGCGACGGCACCTGCACTCCGAAATAGATTTCGTAGGCGCCCGGGTCGGCCTGGCTGATCGCGGCACCCACGAAGGCCTTGCCGGATGCGCCCAGCGCGACATTCGTGAGGTCCACCGTGCCGGTCCCGTCCGGATTCAGCGCGTAACCGTTGATGCCCGTGAAATCGAATGCGCCCGCACCCATCGCTTTGATGCGCTTGCTCCAGGTCACTTTCTGCTGCCCGCGCGCCGCCAGCGACCCGGAGTAGCCGAGCACCGAGGTCGCATCCAGACGCAGGCCCGCTCCGAAGAACGAATTGTTCCACGTGGCATTGGTCACACCCGAGATTCCCTTGACGGCGAGCAGGATATCGTGGCCGCCGGCGACGTTCGAGCCGCCCAGCAACACGTTCCCCGTTGCCGAAAGGTAGAGCGTGCGGGCGCCGCTGAGCAACTGGGTGTTCGCCGCCGTACCGATAGTGAGCGTGCCGCTGCCATCGGCGCCGAGGGTGTAGGTCGCGCCCGAAACGATTTGCGATTGCGGCTGTCCGCGCGAAAGGTTCGCGGCATGGCCTGTGACCGTGATCGGCTGCAGAGTGCCGGCCGCCGCCTGGTTGAGCGTGAACTGCGTCGTCCGCATGTTCGCGGTAGATCCGCCGGGGAATTCCAGGCTGACCGCTGTGTAAGGACCGGCGAAGGTCGCTCCGCTGGCAGGCGCGGGAATCGCGGCGAAGAGATCAAAGGTGTTGTCGGTGGATTCCGTGCTCGAGCCGATCAGAGCTTCGGGTCCGAACCGCGCGTTGATTTTCGCGCCGGCACGCAATGGGCTGTCCATGACGACGAAACCGCCGGAGTCTACTGTGTACGCGCCTGAACCAGTCTGGGAAACGGGCGCTGTGGTGCCGGTCAGCTGCTGCCCCGTAAAGCTGAAATGACCGCTGCCGTCAAACGTGATGTTGCCCGTCAGACTGCGCGGATCGGTCAGATTTCCCGGATTTACCCCATCCGTGCCAAGCGACACCTGCCGAAAGTAATACTTCCCGGTAAGACTTTGGCTATTCACCGTTTGCGCGACGACCGGAAGGCCAGCCAAAAGGCCCGCCGCGACCACCCAAACCCACCCCGTTGCTCTGTTCATGCTGTATTCCTGAACCCGGCTCCCGCGATTTTGTCCCGCTGCGAACGCGTAGTACTACAAATTAAAAATATTATGGAACTCGCGCGAAGACCGGGGGTTTACAATAGCATAATCCGCGCAGGGTTGCGCTTCGGAGGGTACCCATGTACGCGCCTCGGTATTGGATAACGGGATTTGTATCGCTGCTCGCCTTCACTGGAAGCCTTTCCGCTCAAAGCGAAACCTCGGATCAACAGTTGCCGGTTGAGCACGCCGACTGCCCCTACTTCGGCCCACAACGCGAACGTTTCGTCGACGAATCGGTGCGCGTGTCGCTGGGGATGAAATCCTCGCACCAGCTAAGCTCGATGACCACTGCCGTCGGTAACATGCTCGGCTACGTGCCGGGCGGCAGCCGCACGTACAACTACGACCAATCGCATGCCGCCGGCTCCATCGACTCCTACATCTTTGCCGATCTTCAGGCGAAGAACATCACGCCGGCTCCAAAGACAACCGATTGGGAGTTCATCCGCCGAGTAACGCTTGACCTCACGGGCCGCATTCCCAACCCGGATCGGGTCCTGAGCTTCGTGGCCGACACCGCCCCCGATAAGCGCGCCAAACTGATCGATGAACTGCTGGCTAAACCCGAGTGGGTCGACAAGTGGACCATGTTCTACGGCGACCTCTTTAAGAACACCACAAACAAGGCCAGCACCAGCCTGAACCGCTTCGCGCAGGGACGAAACGCCTTTTACCAGTGGATCAAGCAGTCGCTGACCGACGGCAAGCCGTACAACCAGATGGCGACCGAGCTGCTTTCGATTCAGAGCGACAGCACATACACGGATGGCGCCGCCGATTTTCTGGTGGGTTCGATCGTCACCGGCGGACCCACGCAGGACATCATGGATCAGATGACCGCCGACACCTTCGACACCTTTCTCGGTGTGACTCACGTCAATTGTCTGTTGTGTCATAACGGGCGCGGCCATCTGGATACGCTCAGCCTATGGGCTACCAGCACCACCCGTTATCAGGCCTGGCAGCTTGCCGGTTTTCTCTCGCACACCGGAACCACTCGCGTCGTGCCGGACCCGACCAACAATCCCAACGTCTTTTACTACTCGCTGCAGGACAACATCAAGAATTTCACCCTCGACTACACCCTGAACACCACTACCGGCAATCGGCCGGTGCGCGTTTCTTCCACGCCCAACTGCAAATCCGGCCAGCCATGCTACTACGTACCGCCGCAGTACATCTTCAACGGCAACGCGCCCAAGCCGGGAGAAAACTATCGCGTCGCGCTGGCGCGCAATATCACGGGTGATTTCCAGTTCGCCCGCGCCGCCGTCAATTACATGTGGGCTTACTTCTTCGGCCGCGGCATCGTCGATCCGCCCGACACGTTCGACCCGGCGCGGCTCGATCCCGATAATCCGCCGCCGGCCCCCTGGACTCTGCAGCCTTCCAATCCGCGGCTGCTGAACGCGCTGGCGCAGCACTTCATCGATAGCGGCTTCAATGTGAAATCGGTGATGCGCGAGATCGCGACTAGCGACACGTACCAGCTCTCCAGCCGCTACAACGGGCAGTGGAGCGCGGAGTATGAACCATATTTCGCGCGTAAGTTCGTCAGGCGGCTCTGGGGCGAGGAGATCCACGACGCGGTCGTGCAATCCTCGGGCAGCTATCCAAGTTATTCGGTGCGCGGCTGGACCGATCTCGGCATGCCGAAGGTGACTTACGCCATGCAGTTCCCCGACGTGATCAACGTCGAGGGCACTACCGACGCTTTCCTGGACAGCTTTCTCCGCGGCAATCGCGACGACCAGCCGCGCAAATCGGAAGGTTCGATTCTGCAGGCGCTCAACCTGATGAACAGCTCGATCATCGAGAACCGGCTGGCCATCACAGGGGCCTCCGCCAGCCAGTTGATGACACAGGTGCTGGCCATGAACAACACCGACGCCGTCAACCGCCTCTACCTCACGATTCTTTCCCGCTATCCCTCGGACGACGAGAAGAGCAAGGCCCTCGCGAGCCTTCCCACAGCCACCGCGGCGCGCAACCTGGCGATGCAGGACCTTGCGTGGTCGCTCTACAACAAGGTCGATTTCGCTTTCAATTATTAGGTGAGGGGGACGCCATGAGCAACGAACAGGAAAAGATCAATCAATGGTTCCGCAAGCACGGCTGGAACAATAAGACGTTCTTCAATCGCCCCCACTGGACGCGCCGGGACTTCTTCTCCGTCATCGGCGCCGGTGTCACCGGCAGCTACCTCACCCAGCGCTACGCGCGTGCCGCGGATATTGCCACGGCCGGCGTGACCACGAAGAACACGGCCAAGAACGTGATCTTCATTCTGCTCGCGGGCGCGCCCAGCCACACCGATACCTTCGATCTCAAGGTGATCAACGGGGTGACGCCCACCACGTTCAACCCCACCAGCATCAACGGCATGATGTTCCCCACCGGCCTGATGCCCAAGCTCGCGACCCATGCCGGCGAGTTCGCCCTGGTGCGATCCATGCAGTCGCACGCGCTGGTGCATTCGCTTTCGCAAACCTGGGTGCAGATCGGCCGCAACCCCACCGCGGCGCTGGGCAACATCGCGCCCAATATCGGCTCCGTGGTGGCCATCGAAAAGGATAAGGAGCGCAAGCCCTCGCAGATCTTCCCGACCTTCCTGGCGTTGAACTCCGGCGGCGGCGTGGGACCGGGCTATCTGCCGGCGAACTACGGGCCGTTCAAGGTGCAACCCGCCGCTTCCGGCATCGCCAACACGACGAATTCCACGGGACAGACCCGCTTCACCAACCGCCTGAAGCTGATGCACTCGCTGGACGACAACCTGCGCACCACCGGCGTCGACGGCAGCCCCATGCAGGACTATGACGAGTTCTATTCGGCCGCGAACCAGCTGATGTACAACCCGGTGGTCAACCAGAATTTCGGGTTCTCCACCGCCGACAGCCTGCGCTACGGCAGCGGCACCGCGGCCACCACGCTGGGCAACTCCTGCCTGGTTGCGGCGCAGGTGCTGAAAGCACAGCAGGGCACGCGCTTCATCCAGATCACCAGCAACGATGGCTGGGACATGCACCAGAATATTTACGCCGCTGGAACCTTGCCCGCCAAGGCAGCCATCCTCGACAACGCCGTGTCGGCGCTGCTCGGCGATCTCAAGTCCTCAGGCATGCTGGACGAGACTTTGGTGGTCATGTGCGGCGAATTCGGACGGACCGTAGGCGCGCTGACTGCCGCCGGGGGCCGCGATCACTGGCCGCAGCAGTTCGCTTTCTTCGCGGGCGGCGGCATCAAGGGCGGCACCATCGTCGGACAGACCGATGCGCAGGGCCGCGACACCATCGATTACGGCTGGTCGCAGAAGCGCTACGTGTATCCCGAGGATATTGAGGCAACGATCTATTCCGCGGTGGGCATCGATTGGACTACGGTGCGACACGACGATCCGCTCGGCCGCGGCTTCGAATACGTCCCGCAGACCGGGGCCTTCAGCTTCTTCCCCGTTCACGAACTCTGGGGGTAGAACACACCCAACGAGCCGCGACCGTCAGGGAGCGTTACGGCCGGCCGTGTGCGGGTAGCGCTCCCTGAGAAGGTGTGAAAAAATCTCCATCGCCGGCCTAAAACATTTGAGGCATGAAATGTTTTGGCTGATAATTTAAGCATGAACTCCGAAGGGCAAGGAATTCTGCTAGAGATTCCGGAGCAGCCGGCAGCGCTACCCGTGGCGGCGGGAGTCGTCGAGCAGGGGAAGCCGAAAGCGAAGGTGAAGCCAATCGACCGCAGCCAAGGCCTTTTGCGCCCGGTAATTGTGGAGGAATTGGTAGGGCCGGATCACAAGGCGAGAGCGATCTGGGAGCTGACGGGGCAATTGGACCTGAGTGGCTATTACGGCAAGATCCAAAGCCAGGAAGGGGGAGCGGGAAGTTCGGCGTGGGACCCGCAGTTGTTGTTGAGCGTGTGGCTGTATGCATACAGCGAACAGGTTACGTCGGCACGATACCTTGCCACCCTAATGGAATACGAACCGGGGCTGATGTGGTTGGCGGGCTTAGGCGTAGTGAACTATTGGACGCTGAATGCGTTTCGAAGTTCGCACCAGGAAGAATTGAAGAAGTTGCTGGCCGAGTTGTTGGGGGTTTTGTCGCAGGAGGGTTTGATAACGCTGGAGTGTGTGGCGCACGATGGCACCAAGATTCAAGCCCAGGCGGGGAGCGACACGTTTCGGCGCGGGAAGACGTTAGAGAAAGAGATCCTCAAGGCGCAGGAAGTAGTCGCGGAGTTGGAGCGGCAAGAGGCCGGCGGAGAAAGTGGAAATGCGCGGCGCGATGCGGCGCGACGACGTGCGGCACGTGAGCGAAACGAGCGGATGAAGTTGGCGGCGGAGCAGTTAGAGAAGGTGCGCGCGGCTAAGAAAAGCGAGCAGGAGCAGGCGGACGCGCGGGTGAGCCTGACGGAACCGGAATCGCGGAAGATGAAGCACGGCAACAACGCGATCGAACCGAGTTACAACGTACAGATCAGCGTGGATACCGAGCAAAAGATTATCGTGGGGTTCTGCGTGACGCAGTCCAGCAGCGATAGCGGATGCTTGCCGGAGGCGATGGAGCAGGTGAAGGAAACGGCCGGACGATACCCGGAGCGGTTGGTGGCCGATGGAGGCTTCACCAATCAAGCTTCGATCCACGAGATGAACCAGAGCGGGATAGATTTCTATGGATCGCTGGCGGAACCGGAAGTGAGGCAGGCGGCATCGATGAAGGCGGCGGGAATCGACCCGGCATTTGGGCCATCGGCGTTTCAGGTCCTGCCAGAGAGCAAGAGCTTGCAGTGTCCGGCGGGCAGGATATTGGAGTACGTGAGGCAGTCCAGGAAGGGGGACACGACGTACTGGCAATATCAGGCGGAGAGCAAGGATTGCGGCGGTTGTGAGTATCAAAAGCAGTGTTGCCCTCGCCCGGAACAGGGGCGACTGGTGTCGATCCGGATGGGAGAGAACGAGGAAGTAGCAGCGTTCCGAGAAAAGATGAAGACGGAAGCGGCGCAGCAGATATATAAGAAGCGAGGGCCAGTAGCGGAATTCCCGAATGCCTGGATCAAGGAGAAGTTGGGGATCCGGAAATTCCGGCTGCGAGGGATGGCCAAAGCGACAACCGAAGCCTTGTGGGGAGTGCTCACCTACGACGTGCAGCAATGGATCCGCCTGAGTTGGCGTCCGAAGCTGATGGCCGCGGTAGTGGGGAACGGGGCTACGCAGTTAGCGTAGGCGCGCGGAACCCGCGGCGCGGCGAAGGCAAAGCGGGGGAGCAGCAGCAAGGGGAGAATAAGCGGCTTGATTTCAATGAGATTGCACGGGCAGGATTGAATCCGCCATCTCTATAATGGAAAGTACTTGCTAATGAAAAGGCTGTACGATCCGTAACTCAACATCTGCGGCATGTCCCTGCTGTCCAGTTTTCAATTGCCAGCGCCAGGAAATTTCGATTTCTTCACGCCTTCTCACGGTCGCGGCTCCGTTCCGAGCCGCGCGCGTTAGCAAGCGGTTGCTAATTCGCATTTCATCTCGCGGTCAGCGTACTAGCCTGTGTCGAGTTCAGATGAAAAGGTGCACCGTCGCCTGTCAGTTCCCTCGTGATGGGCCAGGAAGAGAGGATGGGCCGCCGCAACTTTCAGCGCAGACCACTTCGACCGACACGCCGATGAGAGGGCGACTTTCGCAAGCCCGTTCGGGCACGTCGGAATTAGTGTTGCGCCTGCCAAGTAATCGATACTCGCCTGGATTTCGGCGTCTGTCCGTTTCGGGGTTCGCATTCTAATTCCCGCCCGGCTTTACCGTGACGGTGACCGGGTCGGAGTCCTGTGCGG
The DNA here is from genome assembly GCA_963791985.1 of uncultured Solibacteraceae bacterium. Classification (GTDB taxonomy): domain Bacteria; phylum Acidobacteriota; class Terriglobia; order Bryobacterales; family Bryobacteraceae; genus Solibacter. The sequence continues at coordinate 527,721 of CAWBUN010000002.1, forward strand.
TGGCCAGCGAGCGGACTTCCACGACGTGGGTGCCGGCGGGCAGCGTGTCCGGGACCTGCGCCTGGATCTGGCCGTTCGACGTGATCAAGAGCGGGACGGCGATATCGCCGAAGGTGACGCAGGAACCGCCGAGCACGGTGGGCGGCGGGATGGTGTCAGCGGTGGCTGCGCCGGCCAGGTTCTTGCCGCTGATGGTGATGAAGGAGCCGGGCTTGAAGTTGGGCGTGCCGTCGGCGGAGTTGACGATGCCGCGCGCGCCGGTGTTGATGGTGGGACGGGTATCGGCGCCGGTGGGTGTGAGCGGCACCACGCTCAGGCCGGAGAGCGTAATCATGTAGGCCGTGGTGCCGGCCGAATCCACCACCATCATGCGCGGATTGGTGTTGAAGCGCGTGGTGCCGAAGACGTTGACCACGGGATTTTCAGGCACGACGCCGGCCAGCGTGTCTTCGCCGGTTTGCAGGTTCACGATCTCGAGCGTGGTGCGCGAATCGTCGCGGGTCACGGTGGTGATGTTCTGGCGCACCGGAGTGGTGAGGCGCAGGAAGCGCTTGGCATCGAGCGGCGCAAGGGCGGCAACGTTGCGGTTGCCTGTATTGACGACAGAGACCACGGGCGGCTGACCGGGAAAACCACCGCCGCCGGCAGTGGTGGCGCCGGGGGTTGCCGAACCGCCGATAATGGTCAACGACGGGTTCACGATCAGGCCGTTGACCAGGAAGTACGCGCCGGCGGGGCCGGCTCCCAGCACGTCATAGTAGCCCTGGATGGGTGCGGGAATCAACAGGCGGCTGGTCACGTAGGCGTCGGCGGTGGAATCGTACACGTAGGCCGTACCGTTGCCGGAGAAGGTCAGGATAAAATCGTTGCCCGGGGTGGAAACCATGCCGCAGTTGGGACAGCCGGTGAGGGTGACGGGGATGATGCCGTTGGGGTCGGCGGGGCGGGGCAGTGCCTGGTTGCCCGACACCTTCCACAGCGAGCCGTTGGACATCACGAACTGCAGTCCGAAGTACCCCATGGCGAGCGAGCGCGGATAAATCGGGGCGGCCGTGCTGTTGCGCTGGACCGGCGGGAAGACCACGCTGTCGACCACATGTCCCAGATTCAAGTCCACGATACTGATCGATTCCCCGCCCGTGTTGGCCGACGTACAGGGTGTTGCCGTCGCTACCCATCGCCATCTGGTGCGGCATCTGACCGGCGGGAATCGGGTTGACGAAGTGCTGCTTCACGATGTCGAAGACTTCGATGCGGTTGTAGCCGGAGTTGGTGATGTACACCAGGCCGCGGGGTTCGTCGAGCAGGATATCCTGCAGCCCTTCGTTGCCGGCCGTGTTGCCCGCGGTGCCGCTGGGATTGTTGTTGAGCGTGGTGGGCACCGGGTAGATCACGCCGCGCTGGTCGGAGAGCCGGTAGTTCAGGTACACGCGGATGGCGTTGGGAATGTTGATCGCTTCCGGCGAGGAGAGGGTGAGGTTTACCGGGGTACCCTGCTGGGTGCCGGCGCCGGTCCAGATGTTGGTGCCGGGTTGGCGGACCACGCCGCTGCGGCCAGGCTCCATGGTGAAGGTGAGTGTGGAGGGCGCGAGGCCGCTGCTCTGCTGATAGACCAGCGCGGCGCTCGGGCTGGCGGCCACCGTATAGGTGAGGCGGCCCTTGCCCAGGTTGTTGATCTGCAGGGTTCCGGCCGCGACGCCGCGGTTGCAATCGTCCATCGCAAGGAAAACCTGCGTGGTCTGCGGCACCAGGATCGGGTAATCGTAGAGATGGCCGAGCGGGAGGTGGACGAGGCCGGAATCGCTCAGGCCCCAGGCTTCGGAACCATCACTCAGCATGACGATTTTGGCGACGATGCTTTCCGGCAGCTTGATGCCCAACCGGATGGCGAGGTTCGTGGGATCGTTCACCAGCAGCGTGGATGAAAGCGAAGGCGACGCCGGGACCGTGGTGGCCGCGGTGTTGAAGGCGCTGTAGAGCGTGGTGCCATCGGGAGTGAAGATGCTACCGCCGACATTCTGCGTGGTGTTAATGGCTGCCGAAAAAGTGAAGGGTGCGTTGGCGTTGTTCTGCTGCGCCACCACGGCCAGCGTGGCAGTATCATACATCGTGAAGCCGGCCATGAAGCGCGAACCATCCGGCGCCATCGAAATCACGGAGCTTTGTCCGGCGGTGGTGCGGTTGCGCAGAATAACGCCGGAGGCCACTTCGTAGACGAAGATGTACGTGCTGCCGGCGGTGGGCGTGATCACGCCGACGATGAAGGTGCCGTCCGGAGTGCGCATCAGCTTTCCGGAGAACGTGGTGGTGGGGCGCCCGGTGGCTTGCGCGGGCACCGGAGCCAGGGTCGTGGTCAATGCCGGTACGGCGACGTCGGTCAGAGTGCGGCTCACCGGGTCGAAGATCTGGAGGGTTTTCTGGGGCACGCCGGCGGTAACGCCGGTTCCCACCATGGCCACCAGGACGCGGCCATCGACGCCGGTTTCCACGCCTTGCGGAGTGGAAGCCAGAGTCTGGGAGTAGGCCACGCGGTTGGCAGAGAGATCGATCGCATAGAGCGCCGAAGGTGGGCCGCTTGCGGTCACGTAGAGGAAGGTGCCGTCCATCGACATCGCGCCCGCCAGCGGAGTTTTTCCGGTGGGGATTTTGGCGACCACCTGACCGCCGACGTAGTCGTAAACGATCACCTGGCTGGTGGTATTGCTGACCAAATAGAGCTGATGCCGCTGTTCATCGAGGACGATATCGGAAGGGGTTCCGCCCTGCAATTGGATGACGTCACCGAAGGTCGCGCCGACTGCCTGCTGCGCGTGGAGGGAACGTCCGCCGAAGAAACAGAGGGCGACCGCGAACACAGCGTACCGACACTTGGGGATCAAAGACACTTTCACTCCTGGAGACGCGGCGGATTCAGTCCTAGTGTATCCTAAACCCAATCAGCGCAGAGAAGTTTCGAAAGGTCCGCAACAATACAGTGCCGCACCGTGTTATAGTCTTCAAAATTGAAAGTATCAGTGCGGAATCAAACCCGCAACGCCATCCTGGGCGATGCCGTGGAAGTTGCGGATACCAGCGCGAAGCGGCGTGTCGGCCTACTCAAACACGAGCGCTTGGAACCGGGCAGTGGTCTGTGGATCACCCCCTGCGAATCGGTTCACACGTTCTTCATGAAGTTTCCGATCGACTTGGTCTATCTTGACAAGAAGCGGAAGGTTCGCAAGGTGCGGAATGCGGTTCCGGCATGGCGTTTATCGGCATGCTTGACGGCGCATTCCATTTTGGAATTGCCGGCCGGGACGGTAGAAAAGACCGGCACCCAGGCGGGTGACGAATTGTTGATCGAGACGTTAAGCAGTTGATCGAGATACGGAGCCAATGAGCGTTCCTTCCAAATCGGTGGCGGCATTCGCGGTTCTGGCCGCGGGACTCTCCATCTCCTGCGTGCACCAGCAAGTGGGCAAAACTGTCGCCCCAACGCCCAAACCGGCGTCTGCGCCGGTGAATGCGTGGGACCAGCAGATCCGCAATGCGGTGAACGTCGGCGAGGGCGATTACGAGCTCGGGCTCCTGCGGCAAAAAGTCGCTGTTGAGCCGGAGAATGTCGCGGCGCGGGTGGAGCTGGCGAAGGCTTACCGGGATCGGGGCTACCACGAGATCGCGCTGGAAATCAGCCGCCTGGCGGTGGCGCGTTTTCCCGAATCGGGGGCGGCGCAGCTTTCCCTGGTGCGCGACCTGCGCGAAGTCAATCAGCGCGCGGAAGCCGTCACGGCGCTGGAGAGTTTCGTGAAGACCCATCCCGCGAGCACCGCCGAATACTACTCGTGGCTGGGCATTCTGCGCGATGAATCGGGGCTCTGGCCGCTGGGCGAGCCGGCGCATCGCAAGGCAATCGAACTGGCGCCTTCCACTGACTACCTGCACAATAATCTGGGTTACAACCTGTTGATGCAGAAGAAGAACGAGGCGGCGGCCGAGGAGTTTCGCGAGGCGTTGAAGCTGAATCCGGCGTCGCAGATGGCGCGTAACAATTTGGGCATTGCGCTCGCCCAATCCAATGCGCCCGCACAAGCGGTGGCGAACTGGCAGGAAGCGTCGGATCCGGCGACCGCGCACAACAACCTGGCGGCGATCTGGATCGAAAAAGGGAACTATCCCGAGGCGCGCAAGGAATTAGACTTGGCGCTCGGCTATAATAGGGCACACTCGGCCGCCCTGAAGAATCTGGAACTGGTGGGGCGCCTGGATGGAAATCCGGCGACCCTGAATGCGCAGCCCGCGACGGTAACTGGATGGCAGCGATTCGGGCATTCCGTGCGCAAGTTGTTCGTGGGGCCGTTGGATGATTCGCGGGCCGAAGCGGCCAAGAACGCTTCCGTCCATTAACTCGAGGAAAAAGATGAAAGCATTGGTTTTGAATTTCGTTCGCGACGAGCAGGGGCAGGACCTGGTGGAGTACGCGTTGATCGTGGCCGCCGTAGGGTTGGCCCTGATCACGACCGTCAATCAGCTATCCCAGGGAATCGTCAGCTTGTATCAGAGCATGACGGGCGACCTCTCCAGCATCGGCGCCCAGCAGTAGCGCCGGAGACTGATGTCCCGGTCCGGGGTCCCGCTCCGGTGGCGCCGGTTCCGGTGGTGCGTGCTCAAGTGGTGCGTGCCGGACCTGGCATTCGCCACTGCCTGCATCACGCTGTTCTATTGCCTGTTCCTGTTCCAGGGAACCCAGCAACTGTTCCGCGACTCCGACGCCGGATGGCATCTTCGTAACGGCGAGACCATTCTGGCGACCGGCAAACTGCCGCGGACCGACCCTTACTCCTTCACCCGCGCGGGGGCACCCTGGTATGCGTGGGAATGGCTGGCGGATGTGGTGGGCGGAAGCATACACCGCAGCCTTGGATTGAACGGCGTCGCGGTTTTCTACGCCACGGCGATCTCCGCCGGAGTCTGGCTCTGGTTCCGGCTGCACTGGGCGCTGGGCGGCAACTTCCTGATCGCGTGTGCGATGGCGCCGCTCTTGCTTTCCACCTGTAACATCCACTGGCTAGCGCGGCCGCACGTGCTGAGCTGGTTGTTTCTCCTGCTGGCGATTTTCCCGCGCCGCCCGAACCTGATCCTGGTGGCGGCGGTCACGGCGCTCTGGGCCAATATCCACGCCAGCTTCTTTTTCGCGCCGGTGATCGCGCTGATTTTTCTGGGACAGGAACTGATCGAGGCCGAATTTCACCCCTCCAGCGGAGTGGTGTACTACCTGAAGGCCGTCGCGATTACCGCGCTGGCTCCGCTGCTCAATCCATACGGCGTGAATCTCTATGTGCATGTGTTTCGCTACCTCACGGATAGTGAACTGCTCTCTCGCATCGGCGAATTCCAGAGTTTCGATTTTCATAGCGCCGGGTCGGGGCAGATTCTGGCCGCCGTCCTGGTGGGCATCGTCGGCGGCACGCTCGCTCTGACGGAGAGGCGCTATCAGCACTTCGCGCTGGCCGTGCTGGTGACAGCGATGGCGCTGCGAAGTGCCCGCGCATTGCCCTTGTGCGCACTTCTGCTGTTGCCCATCGCGAACGCGGCGATCACGCGCTGGCTGCCGCTGCCCGGCCTGCTGGCTTACGGCGACAATCTCCGCGCGCTCGACGCTAAATTCCAGGGGCTCGCGCTGGCGCCGCTGGTGGTGGCGGCGGCATTCTGTCTCACCCGGGGGGCGGCATTTCCGCCGGACCAGTTTCCGGTGGCGGCGTACCCGCACATTCCGGCCGGTGCGCGCCTGTTCGCGCCCGACAAGTTCGGCGGGTACCTCATCTACCGCTCCAACGGAGCACTCAAAGTCTTCTTCGATGGGCGCAGCGATTTTTACGGCGCCGATTTCCTGAAGAAGTACCAGCGCCTGGTACAGGTACGTCCGGGGTGGCGCGAGTACTGGGAGTCCTTCCATTTCACGCACGCGCTGGTACAGACGGATGCCCCTCTTCTGCCCGCGTTGGAACAGATCGGCTGGAGGCGGGTGTATCAAGATAAAACCGCTGTTTTACTCGCTTTTCCCGGAACTTAATGACCCCCTATGTGTTACAACAGAACATCGGCAGAATTTTGACGGAATACGTGTCTGGGCGTGTGCCCGTTGTGCACGCCGGCCCTGAGGACTGAATGGATCGTCAGAAAAAGTTTTTGCTTTTCGGCGCCGCCTGGGTATCGGCACTACTGCTCACGTGGTTCTACTACGCCAACGCAGTCGCGCCCAAGCAGGAAAAAACGCTGCGCGTCGTGGTGGCTTCCCACGACATGCCAATCGGAACGCTGCTGCGCAAGAGCGATCTGAAGGTGGTCAACTATCCCGAAAAGGATGTTCCCAAGGGCGCCGTGTTCACGGTCCAAAGCGCGGAGAATCGCGTGGTGATGGTTCCGATGAACACGAACGAGACGGTGCTGCAGGGAAAACTCTCCGACACCACCACCGTGGAAGGCGTCGCCTCGACCATCGAAAAGGGCTACCGCGCGGTCAGCGTGCAGGTCACGGACGTGACCGGAGTCGCGGGTCTGATTCAACCCGGCTCGCACGTGGACGTCCTGTTCACGCGGCCCGGCTCCATGGCGGAGGCCACCACTTCCACCATCCTGCAGAACGTGCGTGTGATCTCGACGGGGCGCAGCATTACGGCGGGACAGGTAGTGGACCCGCGCGCGCCGAAATCGCCGACCGTCACGCTGGTGCTGACTCCCGACGACGCGCAGAAACTGGAACTTGCGAAGAATCAGGGACGGATCGGACTCTCCCTGCGCAATCCGCTGGATTTGAATCGGGATGCGAGCACGGAGCCCTTGACCACGGAGGTGCTGGACCCGATGATCAGCGCGCGGCTGGCGCGCGCGCGTCGCGGACGCACCACCAATCTGGCGCGCGCCAACCTCGAAGATCCGAATGTGTGGCAGGAGTTGACCGGCGAGAAAAAGCCGGTAGATCCGCGTAAGGCCGCCGCCGAGGAAGAAGCCCGGCGCAAGAAGCTCGAATCGGAAAAGCCGAAGCTCGTGATCGATGTCTACCGCGGAGATAAGCATGTCCAGGAATCGTTTCGATGACACTCGGGGATAAGTTGTTGCGCGTGGCGATCGTATCCGCGGTATGGGCCGCGGGTTGCTTCGCGCAGACCACCAAACCACAGTCCCGCGATTTCACGCTGCTGGAAGGCCGAGGCGAACTGCTGACGTTTCAGAACGACATCACCAAAGTCGCCATCTCCGAGCCGAAGATCGCCGACGCCGTGGTGATTTCGCCGCGCGAAGTCATGGTGAACGCAAAGGGTCCGGGCCGCGCGACGCTGGTGGTTTGGGAAACCGGCATGGAGCCGGTGCGGTACGAGATCGCGGTCACGAAAGACAATACCGAGTGGGAGATGTTCACCAAGAGCATGATCGATTCGGCAGGCGTGCCGATCCACATCACGGGAAGCGGCGACACCATCGTGCTGAGCGGCGTGGTGAAGAGCGCCGACGATGCCAAGCGCCTGGCCGGCATGGCGCAGACGCGGGCCAAGACAGTGATCAACCTGCTGCAGGCGCCGCCGCCTCCAGAGCCGCGGCAGATTCTGCTGCAGGTGAAGTTCGCGGCTATCGACCGGGTGGCGCTCACACAGATCGGCTTCAATCTCTTCAGCACCAACGATAAGTTGATCGGCGCCGTCGGTACGGAACAGTTCGCGTCGCCGCGCTTCAGCCAGTTGCAACCCACCGGCACCGGGCAGACAGTGAACTTCTCGGACCTGTTGAATCTCTTTGCCTTCCGCCCTGATCTCAATATCGGCGCCACCATCAAGGCGCTGGAAGAACGCAATCTGCTGCAGATTCTGGCCGAGCCGAACCTGCTGTGCCTGGATGGCAAAGAGGCCACGTTCCTGGCCGGCGGCACCTTCCCCTACCCGACCATTACCACCACGCCGACCGGCGGCGCGACCGCTCCCGTGATCACGGTGCAGTTCAAACCGTTTGGCGTGAAACTGGATTTTCAGCCCACGGTGACGCCGCAGGGTTCGATCGATCTGAAGGTTCAGCCGGAAGTGAGCAGCCTGGATTATGCGAATGCCGTGACCCTGCAGGGCTTCGTGATTCCGGCGCTGAGCCAGCGTCGCGCGGAAACCGAAATCATCCTGAAGGATGGCGAGAGCTTCGCGATCGCGGGGCTGATCGATAACCGTGTGATCGAGACACTTTCCAAGGTTCCGGGTCTGGGCGACCTGCCGGTTCTCGGCAAACTTTTCCGTAGCCGCAGCACGCAGAAATCCGCCGACGAACTGCTGGTGGTAGTGACGCCGCATTTCGTCAAACCGCTGACACCCGAAGAGCGCGCCAAATTGCCGGTAATGCCCTCCACGTTCCTGCCGGCGGCGAAGCCGCCCGAGTCGAAAGGAAAAGGCGGCAAGAAATCCACCAGCAACGCGTCCTCAACGGACCCCGAATTTGTAGGACCTCGTGGACAGCAAATACCCAAACAGTAGCCGCTGGGTGGCGCATGCCTTAGCTTGCGCGTCCGGCTGGGCGCCGGCTGAAAGCCGGCGGCAGCCAGGATTGGCTGCCCCACAAGGCAGCCGCGAATTCTTATGCCTCGTTCCGCAAATTGAATACACCCTCTCTATCCGGGCCGCGAGTGTAGGGCGGACGCCCTCGTCCGCAGCCGGCCCCCTGGCCGGCTCGCGACCACCGCGAGAGTCGGCTCAAACGAAGAGCGGGACGAGGGCGTCCCGCGCGGACGAGGGCGTCCGCCCTACCAACGCGACTCACGGTGCCATCTCCATTCAACTCGCCGTCATCATGGTGCCCGTGTTGTTTGGGATGATGGGATTTGCGCTGGATTTGGGAAGGCTTTACCTGGTGCGCGGGGAACTCAGTCACGCGGCGGAGGCGGCGGCGATCGCCGCGGCCAGCCACCTGATCGGAACCACGGGCGCGCTGGATGCGGCAACCACCGCGGCACAGCAGACGCTCACACTCAACAAATACAACTTCGGTTCGCTCACGCCCGGGGTGGGTGCCGGCAACCTGACCAGCACGATCACGGACCCGGCATATTTCTCCACCGTCGCCGGCGCCACCGGCACCGATCCTAACGGGGCGCAGGCCGACGGCACCACTGCCCGGCACGTGCAGGTCAGCCTGACCGCGGATGCGCCCCTGCTCTTCTGGAGCCTGCTCTCGGCGGGCCAATCCCGCAAGACGCCGATCGCCGCGCAGGCGCTGGCCGGCATCAGCGCGCCGCTCTGCACGGCGTGCGGCATTGAGCCGTTCGCCATCGCCGCGAAGGATGCGAGCGACCTCACGGATTTCGGCTTCGGCGCTCCGGCGGACGACGTACATTACACGTTCTACTACAACTGCACCGGCACCGCACCGAGCTTCCTGCCGAACTCCGGACAATCCGCAGCGTACACGATCATCAATCGCTACGACGCCGGCAACACCACCGTCACCGACGAAAGCGATCAGTTGTTCCGCTACGGCGCGGGCGGCCTGCTTTCTTCAACGACGCCGAACCCCACCGGATCCACCGTGCCGCTGGGCTGCGTCGGAATCGGTGATCCGCTGGAGGCGGTTTGGAACGGCCCCCTGTTCACCGCGGTGCCGCAGGCATGCGCGGCCACCGTGCTTCCCCAAGTGGCGGGGGCGGCGCTCTGCGGCCTGTTTACGCGCGTGGACAACACCACGCTGCCGGCCGCTTGCACCACTGCCGTCACCGATTATTCGCCGCTGGCCGCGGCCGCCCCGATCGATACCGATCCCGGCACCACGCAGGATCTTTACACCAACTACGCCGGCAATGGCCGCCGCGTGATCACGGTCGTAGTGGTGGACGCGCTGCCGCCTAACTCGGCGACTCCCATGAACGTGCTCGGCTTCCGGCAGTTCCTGGTACAGCCCAATCCGGACGGCACGCCTTTCAATCCCTCCGACGCCAATGGCCGGTTCGTCGCGACCTACATCGGCAGCCCGATGCCGCTGCGGCAGGGTAACATCGACGACCGCTTCGGTTTTGGTGTTTGCCCGGCGACCTCGGGCCCGGGAAAGGTGGTTCTACACCAATGAGGCGCGGCCGCGGTGGCAACGTAATCCTCGAGACGGCGCTGTGGATACCGGTGTTGCTCCTGCTGATTACGGGCATCTTTCAATTCGGCAAGATCACCTATACCTACTACTCGCTGAAGAAAACCGTGAACACGGTGGCCGCCTATCTGGCCGGGCAGAACGGCGTGAACTATTGCAACGGCGCCGCCGACCCGATCATCACCAACGCCATCAATTTCGCGATCACCGGCACCACCGATGGTTCCGGCGCTCCGTCGATTTTCGGCCTCACGCCCGACATGATCACGGTCACCACGCAGTGCATCGATCCGATTTCCGGTACGCCCGGCGATTGCGATATCTCGCAGTGCGGCGACCCGGCGGGCGGCCAGCGTCCCGACCTGATTGTGGTGTCAATGCCCGGCGGCTACATCGTGCAGCCGCGAATTCCCTATATCCTGCTGGACCCGATTCCGCTCAAGCCGCAGGCCGTGATGCCCAACGGAGGTGGCTCGTGAGCCGGCGCCGCTCGGGACAGGCATCCATCGAATTCGCGCTGATGTATGGCGCGGTGATTCTGCCGCTGACCTTCATGGTGGTCTTCATCAGCCAGATGCTGTGGGTCTGGCACAGCGTGGTGGATTTCACGCGCGACGGCGCCGTCTACGCGACCACACACTGCTGGATGGGCGACGGCAGCAACGTGATCTCGTACATGTCCACTCACGTGCCGCGCATGATCGATATGGACAAGTTCCAGACCGGCGCCGCCGGACTGCAGGTGGATTATTTTTCGCAGGATCCGGCGACCGGACAACTCGCGCCGTTTACCTGCGCGAGCGGCGCCGAATGCAGCGCCAATTGCGTACCGGACGCGGTCACGGTGAGCGTGACCTCGTACCAGTTCACGCGCGGGCTCGCCACATTTTTCAAATTGCCGCCGGTGACGATTCCGCCTTTCGCCACCAGCATGCCGATGCAGAGCGCGGGCTGCGACGAAGCGGGGAACTGCCTGCCATGAACGAAGTTTTACGGAGATTTTGTGCCTAATCAAACCCTACTGGTCGCTTCCAGCGACGAACATTTTCGCGAGATGGTGCGGGACAGCCTCATCAATCTGCCGGACGCCAAGATCGTCGCCGAATACCAGGAGGTGGCCGCCAACCTCTACATCCGCGTAATGCAGGACCTGGAGCGCCACCCGCATGCCGGCCTGATCGTGGACCTCTCCGGCGATCCCGAGACCTCCATCAAAGCGGTGGAAAAGGTGAAGCAGGCGGTGCCCGATCTCTTCATCATGGTGAGCAACTTCATCGCCGATGGCGAGACCGTGATCCAGTGCATGCGCGCCGGGGCGAACGAGTTCCTGCTGCAGCCGATCAAGCGCACCGAGTTCCGCGACGCCATGGGCCGGCTGGAGCGCGCGCCGCGCCACGGCACGCCCGGGGAGAGCAAGCTCGGCAAGATCTATACGTTCATCGGCACCAAGGGCGGGGTCGGGGCGACCACTATGGCGGTCAACTTCGCGAGCGTGCTGGCGCAGCGCAAAATCCCCACCGTCGCGATCGATCTCGATACCGTCGGCAACGATGTCGCGATGCAGCTCGGCGCCTCGCCGCAGTACACCCTGATGGAAGTCGGTGAGAATCTCGAGCGCATGGACCAGGCGCTGTTCGAAGGCTTCGTCACGCGCGATCCGCTGGGTTTTTACCTGGTAGGGCCGCCGGACGCGCTCGAGCAGCATACGCAATTCAGCGATCACCAGTTGCGTGAGTTCGCCACCTTCCTGGTGGAAAAATACGAGGCCGTGGTAATCGATGGCGGGCGCGCGATTTCGAACGAGCTCGTGATGGCGGCGGCGCAGGTTTCGGCCGCGGTCTTCCTGGTGGTGGATCAGGAGTTTCCATCGATTCGCAACGCGCAGCGCTACATCACCTATCTGATGCGCATGGGCTTCAACCAGGATCAAATCAAGGTAGTAGTCAATCGCTATGTCAAGAAGGTCGGCCCCAACCAGGCCAGCCTGGAGCAGATCCAGCAGACGCTGAACCAGAGCGTGTTCTACGGCATTCCGTCCTCGCCGGCGGTGCTGGCATCCATCAACAGGGGCCGCCCGTTCGTCGCCAATCGCGAAGAGGCGGCCGAGTTGGACCGCGTGTTCCGCGCGTTTGTTGATAAGGCGACCGGCGGCAAGAAAGGCAAACCGGCGCAGATGGCGGCGAAGACGGCATAATGGGAGCAATCATTCATATGCCGATTCCTGGAGGTCCCGTTGGGTAGTCGAGGTGTAGTCCGTCCCGGCTCTGGAGCCGACCGCTGGTTTGAACTGAAGAGCCAGGTCCACCAGAAGCTCGTCAATTCGCTGACGCCGGACCAGCTCAAAAACCTGACCAAGGACAGCGTGCGCGGACAGGTCGGCTCGGTGGTCGAGAAATTGATCATCGATGAGAACCTGCCCATGACGATGGGCGAGCGCGAGCGCCTGATCGAGGAAATTCTGGACGAGGTCTTCGGACTCGGGCCGCTCGAAGGGCTGCTCAAAGACCCCACGATCTCCGACATCATGGTCAACGGCTTCGACAACGTGTACGTGGAGCGTGCCGGCCGCGTGGTGGAGACCAACATCCGCTTCAAGGATCATGCCCACGTGCGCATGATCATCGAACGCATCGTCAGCGCCATCGGGCGCCGCATCGACGACTCGTCGCCGATCGTGGACGCGCGCCTGGCCGATGGCTCGCGCGTTTGCGCGGTGATTCCGCCGCTCTCGCTGATTGGTCCAGTGATGTCGATTCGCCGCTACGGCAAGCGCGTGCTGACCACCGAAGACCTGCTGAAGAACGAGACCTTCACCACCGGCATGCTGGATTTCATGAGCGGCTGTGTGGAAGCGCGGCTCAACATCGTGATCTCCGGCGGTTCGGGCTCGGGCAAGACCACCATGTTGAATACACTCTCCCGCTTCATTCCCGAGGAAGAGCGCATCGTCACCATCGAAGACACGGCGGAATTGAACCTGCAGCAGAATCACGTGGTGCGCCTGGAGACGCGCCCTGCCAACATCGAAGGCGCCGGCGCGATTTCACAGCGCGACCTGCTGATCAATACGCTGCGTATGCGCCCCGACCGCATCATCGTTGGCGAATCGCGCGGCCCCGAGGCGCTGGACATGCTGCAGGCCATGAACACGGGCCACGATGGCTCCATGACCACGGTTCACGCCAACACCACGCGCGACGCTTTTTCGCGGCTGGAGACCATGGTCATGATGGCCAGCCAGCATGTGCCCGATAGAGTGATCCGGCAGCAACTGGCGAGCGCCATCCACATCGTGATGCAGTGCTCGCGGCTGGCGGACGGCACGCGCAAGGTGATCGGTATCTCCGAAGTCGTGGGCGTGCAGAACGATCAGGTGGAGATGCAGGACATCTTCGAGTTCGACCGCACTGGCATCAGTCCGCGCGGCAAGGTGGTCGGCAAGTTCCACGGCTGCGGCAACAAACCGATTTGCCTGGAGCGCCTCAAGTCCTACGGCGTGAACCTGCCCGTCTCGATTTTCGAGGAAGAGCACGAGGTGAAGGAAAAATAGATGCACCCCATCAGCTTCTTCCTGATCGTCGGCGTGCTCTTCTCGATGGCCCTCTATGCGGCGGGCTATTACGTGTGGAGTGTGCCCGAGCAGGAGGCTGAGGATCGCTTGAGTTCGCGGCTGCGCGAACTGCGCGCGCACACCCGCACCCGCAGCGAGAAGGCGCCGGAACTGCTGCGCCGCACGCATCGCGGATCGTTCGCGTTTTTGGGCGATCTGGTGACCTGGGTCGGCGTCCTGCGCAGGCTGCAGGATGTGATCGAACAGGCCAATTTGAAGTATCGCGCGGCCGATGTCTTCGGCGTCAGCGTGATGCTGGCCGTGGGCACGCTGCTGGTGCTCACGCTGTTCGGTGCGATGTTCTTCCTGAGAATTCTCTTCGCCATCCTGGTGGGCTTCACTCCGCTCTTTTATATTCTCCGCGTCCGTGCGCGGCGGCTCCACAAGTTCGAGGAGATGCTGCCCGACGCGATCGACCTGTTCACGCGCACCATGCGCGCCGGCCACAACATCCACAGCGGCCTGGAGACCATCGCCACCGAAACCAGCGACCCGGTGAAGATGGAATTCAAGAAGCTGATGGAAGAACTCGCTCTGGGCTCGCAGGTGGAGCCCGCATTGCACGGTCTCGGCAAGCGGGTTCCGCTGATCGATCTCAAGTTTTTCATCACCAGCCTGATTCTGCAGCGCCAGACCGGCGCCAACATGGTGAGCGTGCTGGAGAACCTATCCACTCTGGTGCGGGAGCGCCTCAACATGGCCGCCAAGATGAAGGCGCACACCGCGCAACAGCGATTTTCGGCCGGCCTGTTGTGCTGCCTGCCGTTGGTGGTGGGCATCGGCTTCTGGATTCTGAAACCGGAGTACGTCCGTCTCTTGTGGACCGATCCGGTGGGCAGTAAATTTTTCACCTACGCGATCATTTCCGAATTCGTAGGCATCCTGGTGATCCGCAAGATCGCCAACATCAAGGTATGAGGAGACGCATATGATCATCGACCTGCTCCTCTTCCTCTTCACCGGCGCCACGCTCAGCCTGATTCTCTGGACCAGTTTCGAGCTTTTCCGGACCCAGGAAGATCCGCTCAACGACCGGCTGGAGGGCTTGCAATCGCAGGCCATGGTGGTGGCGGCGCGCGCCACGCGGCGCAAGCAATCGGCGCAGGGCCTGGACCGCTTCCTGTATTTCATCGCCCTGGTTCCCGGCGGCGACGATTGGATGAACGGCACTGAAAAGCTGCTGGCGCAGGCCGGCATCCGCCGCAAGAGCGCGCTGGCGTTGTACTGCATCTTCGTGCTGATCTTCGTGTTCTTCCTCGCGGCGGGAACGGTCTACCTGCAGCGCAACAATCCGAACGGCGCCAGTTCACTGCTGGGCGGGCTCGCGGCCGCCTTCCTGCTGGGCTTCATTCTGCCCAAGCAGATTCTCTACCGCCTGGTGAAGAGTTATCGCGGCAAACTGCAAGACGCGCTCCCCGATACGGTGGATCTGCTCGGTATCGTGCTCGGCACCGGCCTGGGCCTGGACCAGGCGATGATGCGCGTCAGCGAGGAAATGCAGTTCATCTATCCCGAGCTGGCCAATGAATTCGCCACCGTCGTGATGCAGGTTCGCGCCGGCCAGGATCGCGGCAAGAGCTTCAACCAGTTCGTGCGCCGCACCGGCATCGAGGATATCAAGAGCCTCTCGGCGATGATTATCCAGAGCGAAAAATTCGGCACCAGCCTGGCACAGGCACTCAAGGTCTACGCCGATGCGCTACGCACGCGCCGCCGCCTGCGCGCCGAAGCCGCCGTCGGCAAGGCCGGTATCAAGATGCTGTTTCCCATCGTGGTCTTCATCCTGCCGGTACTATTCGTGATCACGCTCGTTCCCGGCATGTTGAGCGTGATGAAAGACCTGAAATTGCTGGGCGGCGGACGGTAGCCGCGCGCCTTAATTCTGCGAATCGCTGACCAGCGTGTTGTGCATCGAGGCAACCATCCAGCGATTCCCGTGGTGCGTCATCACCATACTGACCACCGCATTCTGATCGCCCGCCATATGGCCGGTAGGCGCCGGCTTTGGGAAAGCCATAAGGGAACGAGACTTCGGCTGGAAGTCCGCCGGCCATTTTCATGTGCCCGGCATGGGGATTGGGGTTGGCGGACTGGGCCAGCCCGAGCGCCGCCATCGGGACGGAGCCCGATGGGTGCACATGCGCGAATACGCTGCCATCGGTAGCGTGCCACGTTGAACTTCACTCTGACGTGGACCAGTTCGACATCCGCGCGCAGCCGCTTGCGGCTGGCCGCCGATGGATTCACGCTGCTCTCCGCGAATACGCTGCGAAACAGCATTTCATAAAGCCCGGCGATGGCCTGCCGCCCCTTCAGATGCATTCCGTGAATATTGACCAGATCTGCGTTTTCGGTGAAGAATCCCGCGAACTCCATGGCGCGCCCGGCATTCCAGGCGCGAATCAGTCCGGAAATTACAGTCTCTGTATTGGCCGACTCTGGCCCCGTGCGTACTGCTGTCAAAGCAACTTTCCCTCTCCTCTTAGTTAACGCGAGAAAGTCAGGGAAAGTAGCTCAGAATTTTGTAAAGTACTGCAACGAAACGAGTCTTAATGCTGCGTGGACGCCCGGATTTTCAGCGTCGCCGGTAGCCGCACCATGATCGAACTTTCCTGCGTGGCCAGGCCTTCGATGCGATCCAGCAGGATCATGCCCGCCCGGTAACCGATGTCGTAAGCCGGCTGCACGATGGTGGTGATGGAGGGCGTGAAGAGATCTTCCACCGTGAGTTCGTCGAATGTCAGGAATCCGATGTCGCGCGGCGTCTCCAAGCCGCAATCCCGAAAGGCGCGCAGCACGCCGAGCGCATTGTGACCGTTGGTGCAAAACAACGCGTCGGGGCGCGATGCCTGGTCGCACAGACGTTCGCGGCAGAGCGCGGCCACTTCCTCCAGATGCAATGTGCCGTGCCAGATCAGGCGCTCGTCGATCTTCATGCCGGCGTCATCCAGCGTCTGCCGGTAGCCCTGAAAGCGCCGCCGCTCATTTCTTAACGACATCGGGCCGGTCACGATCGCGATCCGGCGGAAGCCTCTCTCGACCAGGTGCGCGACACCCATCCGCGCGGCCTCCAAATCGTCCACCGAAACCGAGTCCACCGCGATCCGGTCGGGAATGCGATCCAGGCAGACCACCGGGATATCCGCGTCGAGAATCCTGCCGATCTGGCTCTGCGGCGTGGGAGCGGCTGCAATCACCAGCAGGATGCCCTCCACCCGCTGCGAGTGCAAGAGCGAGAGCAGTTCCTTCTGGCGCTCGGCATCGTCGTCCGAGTTTACGGCGATGATCGAATAGCGGCGCTGCCGGGCGGCGGTTTCGGCGCCGCGAATAATCTGCGGAAAGAAGGAGATCGTCAGGTCCGGAACAATGATGCCCAGAGTGCGCGTCTTGCTGGTCTTCAGGCTGCGCGCCACATGATTCGGATGGTAGTTCAGCTCGCGGATAGCGGCCTGAACCTTCATGCGCAGCGGCTCGCTGACGTTGACCGAGCCGGTGATCACGTGGGAGACCGTCCCCACCGAAACACCGGCTACCTCGGCCACCTTCTTGATGCTCGGCATTCCCTTTCCCGGCTACAGCTTCTTCAGTCGGATATTACGGACCTCGATCTTCATGGGCGGTCCCTTGTGCACCTGAATCCCGATCAGGCCGTCCATCTTGCGCCCTTCCTTATCGTCGTCGATCAGCATGCTGGTGATGCGGCCGTTCAGCAGTCTGCACGATGGTGTTGCCGCGCGCGATCAGGTGCAGGTCGTTCCAATCCTCGCCCTTGATCAGCGCCTTCAGCTCGTTGCTATCACCGACGGAGCCGACGAGGCCGGGCTTCTTCGCCCTGCGGAATGTAGCTGAACTGCCCGCGCATGGCGAGAAACCCGCGGCCGCGCTCTTCGTAGATCTGGCCGGTGTACTGCTGCACGCCATCCATATCCGCCTGGTAGCCCTTCATCGCCCACTTGATGTCGGGCAGTTCGATGCTGCGGAATTGAATGCCGCTGTTGAAGCCCGTGAGCTTGAACTGGAGCTTCAGTTCGAAATCCGCCGGACTGCCTCCGCGCCAGATCAGGAAGGTATTCTGCTGGGGCTGTTTCTCCGTCGAAGTCTGGCCCACGATGCGCGCCGTTTTCCACGCGCCAGAAGCCAGGGTCGCCATCCCAGCCGGCCAGCGATTTGCCGTCGAAGATCGGCTGAAAGCCAACCTCCTCCAGCGGCGGGATCATGGGACCGCGCCCCGCACCGCGCCCTGCCCCTCGTCCGGCGGTGACCGCCGGAGCGGGAGTCTGCTGCGCCAACAGTGCGCCTGAAATTATCGCGAACGCTGCGAAACGAACCTTGTGAGAAATGCGGGCTAACATGCGGCCTCCAGTTTTTCGGACCCTTGAACTTTGACCCAGTTGCGATTTTGCGCGGACGCGAGCACCGCATCCGTCACGTAATCCGTGCGCAGCGCCTCGCGGAATGTCGGCGCGGCGCTCTTGCCTTCCCCGAGCGCGCTCAGAAAATCGGCGGCCTGGTGAATGAACGTGTGCTCGTAACCGATCTGCAGTCCCGGCACCCACCAGTGCTTCATGTAAGGATGATCGCAATCGGTGATGTGCAGGCTCTTCCAGCCGCGCAGCGGTCCTTCATCGCGGTGATCGAAGTACTGCAGGCGGTGCAGGTCGTGCAGGTCCCAGATGATGGACGCCTTCTCGCCGTTGATCTCCAGCGTGTAGAGCGCCTTGTGCCCGCGCGCGTAGCGCGTGGCCTCGAAGGTGGCCAGCGAGCCGTTGTCGAAGCGCGCCAGGAACAGGCTGGCGTCGTCGATCCCCACCGGCTCCACTTTCCCCGTGAGGTTGTGCTTGCGGCTCTTGATGAAGGTCTCGGTGACGCCGGTGACTTCGTCGATGCCGCCGTTCAGCCACATCGCGGTATCGATGCAGTGCGCCAGCAGATCGCCCGTGACGCCGCTGCCCGCCACCGCGACATCGAGCCGCCACAGCCCTTCGCCGCCCTGCGGCAGGTCGCTCGAAATCGTCCAGTCCTGCAGGAACTTCGCGCGATAGTGGAAGATGCGTCCCAGCCGGCCTTCGTCGATCAGTTGCTTGGCCAGCATCACCGCCGGCACGCGGCGGTAGTTGTACCAGACCATGTTGGGCACGCCGGCGGCTTCCACCGCCTTCACCATGGCTTCGCCTTCGGCGGCGTTGCGGCCCAGCGGCTTCTCGCACATCACCATCTTGCCGGCCTTGGCCGCGGCCATCGCGATCTCCGCGTGCGTGTCGTTGGGGCTGGCGATATCGATCAGGTCGATCTCGGGCGATTCCACTACCTTGCGCCAGTCGGTCTCGACCGATTCGTATCCCCACTTGGCGGCGAACGCACTGGCGCGCTCCGCGTTGCGCGCGCAGATCGTTTTCAGCACCGGCTGATAGGGGACGTCGAAGAAGTGATTGACCTGCGAGAAGGCGTTGGAATGGGTCCGGCCCATGAACCCGTAGCCGATCATTCCGATGTTGAGCTTCTTGATGTTGAGCTTCTTCATGTCAGTTCCACCCGTGCGCATCGCGCACCGCGATCATCACGCGCAGCACGTCCTTCCAGGTCTTGGGATCGAGCATCATCGGAGTTCGGGAACATGCAGCCGTCCCAGCAGATGTGCTGGACGGCGCGCGTCGGCTGCGCCGCCGTCATCGCGCAGCCACGCGCCCGCGTCGCGCACGATATCGAGCTTGCCGTTGGGATCGTACGGCGGGCAGTGGCGGCCCGTCTTATCGTGCGAGCCCGCGCCTTTGACCGTGCCATCGTTCTGCGCCACGTGGAAATCGATCGTCCACGGCCGCAGCGCGGCCGCCATTTTCGCGTAGGCCTCGCGCAGTTGCTCGGTCTGCGTCCAGTCGAAATCGTCGGGCAGCAGGCGGTCTTCGGGCGCGTTGTAGCCCATCGTGAAGAGCATCGTGTGCGCCATGTCGGCCTGGAAGCCGAGCGTCTGCGGGCGGCCCACCATTTCGAGCAGTTGCACGTTGCGGCGCCAGCTATGCATGCCGGCCCAGCAGATTTCGCCTTCGGCCGCCAGCCGTTCGCCGAACTCCTCGGCGATCGTGCAGGCCTCGCGGAAGGTCTGCGCGATGCGCTTGGTGTTGCCTTCGGGATCCTTGACCCAATCGCCGGCGCTGGCGCCGCGGAATCGATGCGCACCACCCCGTAGCGGCGAATCTTCAGATCGCGCAGCTTCTGACCGATGCGGCAGGCCTTGCTGCACCTGCGTCAGGAAGCGCCCGCGCTCCTCGGCATCGCCCATCGCGGAGCCGCCGCCCGGTGGCCGCCCCATACGGGCGCCACCAGCGACCCGGCGCGCAGGCCCTTCGAGGCAAGCTTTTCGGCGAGCTGCTCCAGGTCGTCGTCGGTCGAATCGATGTCGGTGTGCGGCAGCGAAAGGAAGAGATCGACGCCATCGAACGCACGCCATCCACTTCGCGCGGCGGCGGTCAGGTTCAGCATGGTGTCGAGATCGATCGGCGGTTCCGAATCGGGCCCCTTTCCGACAAGGCCCGGCCACATGGCATTGTGGAGGGCGGGGGAAGCATGGGAAGCGGTAGAGCTCATAGACAAGTCCTCATCTCTGACATGGCGTGCGGCATCACGTGGCCGTGCATCGGTTTTGAGTCCCCTCTGCGGCGTTTCTCACGCCGCGTACTGCGCGACTTTGAAACGTCTCAAGCCTGCTAGCCTATATCACGCTCCGGGCGAAGTCAATGGGATGCCGCGGGCCGGTTTCCCCAGCGAAGTTCTCAGGGCGAGGAGCCAGAAAACGGCGCCGCCCCCAGCCCCGGAGAACAATGCCGCCGCAATTCGAGGGATATGGAAAGGCCGAAGGAGGTTTTGGAGAAAGGTCATTGGATGATCGGACGGCGCACCCATTCCCATTGCGACCAGCAGCAGGTATGTAGTCAATGCGAGCAAGGATCCCGCGAAAACAAATGGACCCGGTGACTGAATTCGTCGGGTCCGCAAGATCATCCAAATCGGCACGCCACCGAGGAGCGCGACCAGCAGTCCAATAACGAGATTGATCGCCATATCGAACAGAAAAACGCTGATGGAAACTTCCATGCCTGCGGCTATGTCTTCCGCGATAAACTCGAGCGCGAATAGGATTGCAGCCGTGAGCACACTCGCCAAAAGTGCCGCAAATATTCTCATTGCACCTGGAACCGAGTTTAGTGCATCGCGAGCTACCATCGAAACAGGATCCCAGAATGGCGAAGAGGTATGTCGAACAGCGCAACGGTGGCCTATACATAGAAGGAACCCGCATTTCGCTCGACTCCATCGTTCAGTGCTTTATCGACGGACTCTCGCCTGAATCGATCCTTGCAGAATTTGAGAGCCTAAAGCTTGTCCAGGTATATGGTGCAATCACGTACTACCTGGAGAACCAACCGGCAGTGGATGCGTACCGCACTCGCCATAGACGGAGATTCAAAGGGGCTCGGGGATTGGCCGAATCCCCTTCGGAAGATCTGCGCCAGCGGCTGAGCGCCGCGCGTGAACGTATCCGGCCGGATCACACGTAACTACGATGAGAGATTCCTACGATTTCAGCAACGGCAAACGCGGACCGATCACAACGTCGGTGCCTGAACCGGTGGGCAAGGTCAAGATCACAATCCGACTCGATCAGGACATCGTCGACCATTTCCTGGCGAAGGCCGAGGAATCCGGAGGCTTAGTCGGATATCGGGCACTTATCAACGACGCATTAAGCCGATCGTTAGACTGACCGCGCCCTCTTTCACGCCGACAGCTTGAAATGGTGCACCACGCCGCCCGCGTCCACGCTCTCCACCAACCGCGGGCGATCCGCGCCAAATAGCGCCGCGAGCCACTCCTCCGCGACCGCCGCGTTCCACGGCAGGTATTGATCGCGGTCCGCGAAACAAATGGCGGCGTGCCAGCAGTTGCCTTCTTCCTCGCGCGTGAATGTCACCACCGCGCCGGTCGGCATATGACGTGCCGATACCGTTCGCAAATAGTTGAGCTGGACCACTAATCGTCCGCCGGTGGCCGGACCGCTCCGCACCATCCCGCGCGCGGCGTTGAACTTCAAAAGCTTCGCCACGTTCGCGACGGTCCAATCCGTGTCGAAGATGCGGCCCACCTGGTGCTGCGGTGCGAGCGACCCCATCTTAGCGCTTCCACTTGTAGTAGTAGAACATCAGCGGCACTTTCCCGGTGTTTACGACGCCGTGCACCATATTCGCGGCACAAAACATCATCGACCCGTTGGCCACCTTGGTGACCTTCCCGTCGATCGAAATCTCACCCGTGCCCTCCGTTACCAGCATAATCTCCTCCTCGGGATGCTGATGCGGCGGATGCGGCGACATCCCCGGCTTCAATCGCAGGCTACCCGCGGTCATCGCCGAAAGCTGGTCAGTCGGACCATCGAAGTAAACATGGACGTCCCCGAACGTCTCGTGCGTGACATTGACCTGCCCTTCAGCGCGCGTGGCGTTCGGCAGTTTGTCGGCCGCGAACGCCGCCAGGGCGTTCAGCGCGGTCAGTTTGAAGAGGTCGCGTCGATTCGGCATACGTCCTACTACCTTATCAGGGCTGGCTGTTATCATCATCCCGAGTGATATCACGGGTGACACACCAGTGAAACCAGTTGTTCTCTTCTGCCTGGCCGCCGCCGCGCTGCATGGGCAGTCCGCCGAGATCCGCGGCTCCGTCGTCGATGCTCGCGGCGGCGAGGCCCTCTCCAATGTCGTCGTGCAACTGGTCGGCTCCGCCTTCCGCGCTACCACCGATTCCGCAGGCAACTTCCGCATCACCGCGATCCCCGCCGGCGATTACGTCCTCAACGTCTCCACCGTCGGCTATCACCTGGTGAAGAAACCCTTCCATCTCGACGCCGCGGGAACGCAGGAGTTCGAAATCATCCTCAGTCCCGAGACCTTCCGCCAGCGCGATTCCGTGGAGGTGCAGGCCAGCCCCTTCGAACCGTCGCGCCAGGATAGCCCGTCGACTCTCGTGCTCGGCGGCAATGACGCCAAGAATCTCGCCAGCGTCCTGGCCGACGATCCGTTGCGTGCCGTGCAGGGCCTTCCCGGCGTAAGTTCCAATAACGATTTCGACGCGCGCTTCTCCCTGCGCGGCGCCGATTTCAGCCGCGTAGGACTGTATCTTGACGACGTCCTGCTCCACGCCCCGTTCCACATGCTGCAGGGCCAGCAGGTCTCCGGCTCCGCCACTGCCTTCAACGGCGACATGGTCGAGGAGCTCGAACTCCACGAGGGCGCCTTCCCGGTGCGCTTTGAAGACCGCTCTGCCGGTGTGCTGGACGTGCACACCCGCGATGGCAATCGCTCCGGCACCGGCTTCCGCATCGCCGCCAGCGCCTCCAATGCCGGGGTCATGGCGGAAGGCCCGCTCGGCAAGAAGAAACGCGGCTCCTGGCTGGCGGGCGCGCGCAAGAGCTATCTGCAATACATCTTTCAGCGCACCTTCCCCGACACCTCTTTCATCTTCGGCTTCGAAGACGCGCAGGGCCGTCTCACCTACGACCTCACACCCAAGAACAATCTCACGCTCTACGTGCTGGAAAGCTACTCCGCGCTCAATCGCGACGTCACCCCCAACCTGGGCGTGAACGCGCTTACCGCGGCCGGTTACCACTACACGCTCGGCAATCTCGGCTGGCGATCCTCTCCCACCTCCAAGCTGATGATTGTGAATCACCTCGCCTGGATGCGCGAAAAGTTCGATAACTCCAACCCCGGCAAACTGCCGCTCGGCGCCGGATTCTATGGCGAGTGGGTCTGGAACGCATCCGCCACCTGGATGTGGAACAAGCAGACGCCGCTCGACGTCGGCTGGAGCCTTCGCCGCCTGCGCAGCAATGGCACTAGTTTCCAATATCAGGTCAATACGCCCCTGCCGCGTCTGCTCGATCACTCCGATGGCACCGCCGTTCGCGAAGGCGGCTACGCACAGCAATCCTGGATGCCGTGGGCCGGACGCCTGCACCTCACCGCCGGCGTTCGTTGGGACAATCAATCCATCGACCACGTGGCCGCGGTCTCCCCGGAGGCGTCCGCCTCGCTGGCGCTGGCCGGCGGAACGCGCCTCCAACTCGGCTTTGGCCAGTACGTGCAATATCCCGAGATCACGCTCCTGACTTCGCCCCTCGGCAGCCGCAACCTGCTGCCCACCCGCTCCAACCAATGGCTCGCCGCCTTCGAACAGCGCCTGGGTGCGCGCACCCGCTTCCGCGCCGAGGTCTACGACCGCATCGATCGCGACCTGCCCTTCCAGCCGCTCTACGATCCGCGCATGCTCAACGGCAAGCTCGTGGTGCCGCCCACGAATCCGCGCTACCTGAATTCGCTGCGCGGCTACTCGCGCGGTTTCGAAGTATTCCTGCAGCGCTCCAGTGCCAACCGCGCCACCGGCTGGGTCTCCTACGCCTTCGGCCGCACCGCCATGCGCGACGGCATCACCACCAACCGATTTCCCTCCGACTTCGACCAGCGCCACACTGTCAACGTCTACGGCGGCTACCGCATCAAACCCACCATCAACCTCAGCGTCAAGTCCAGCTACGGCAGCGGCTTCCCCATCCCCGGCTATCTGCAGCAGACCGGCACACTCTACTATCTGACCAATGTGCGCAACCAGCTCCGCATGCCCTACTACCTGCGCACCGACGTCCGCGTCAACAAGAGCTGGACCAAGGACAAGTGGAAGCTCACGCTTTTCGGCGAGGTCATCAACCTCACCAACCGCACCAACTATCTCTACGACAGTTTCAACGGCTACAACACCAAAACCTTCCAGGCTTTCCTGACTATGGACACGATGTTCCCCATCCTCCCCAGCGCCGGCATCGTGTTCGAGCGATAGCAACTCACACTCCCGCCGACACCACATTGACCCCTGGCGCACCGGCCGCGGCGCCTTCCAACGTGCGCCGGAATCGCACGTGCCGCATCCGCGTAAGTTCCACCAGTGGCCGCCACACCGTATGCACCAGTTGATGCTTAATCAGCAGATGCCAGAACCGGTTCGACCGTTTGTACAGGTACGACATCGCCAGATACGGCGCGACCGCCCGCCAGTCCTCCGGCCGTCGCCGCCAGATCGAAACATGCGAGAAGAGCCGCTGATAAATCCACGCGTAGCCCTCCTCCAGTTCGTCCGCCGACATGTGCTTCGGACGAAATACCGCGTGCGCTGTGTCGTAGACCGACCAGTCGCGATGCAGCAGCCGCCCCTGCGCCGCCATCTGCTGGAACAGCGGCGTCCCTGGATACGGCGTGAGAATGTGGAACGTGGAGCATTCCAGCCGGTTCTCCTCCACCCACTCCGCCGTGCGCGCGAAAACATCCTTGCGATCGTGGTCGAAGCCCAGCACGAATGAGCTGTTCACCTGGATCCCGTTCTCGTGAAGCATGCGCACGCGCCGCGCATAATCGGCCGTTCTCGGCGTCTTCTTGCGCGCATCGGCCAGGTTTTCGTCGGTGAGCGATTCGAAGCCCACGAACACGCCCGTGCAGCCCGCGAGCGCCATGCTCCGTATCAGCCCCGGATCGTCGGTCACGTCGATCGATACTGCCGCGCTCCAGATTTTGTTCAGCGGCTTGAGTGCGCTGCACAGCGAGCGCAGATACTCGCGGTTCGAGCCCAAATTGTTGTCGGTGAAGACCGCGTACGGCTGGTCGTCGGCCGCAAACTCGGCTGCCACCTGGGCCGGATCCCGCATGCGATACGGCATTCGCAAGCCATCGGTCGCGAGGTAGCAAAATTCGCAGCGATTGTGACAGCCCCGCGTCGCAATCAGGCTGGTGGTGGTGAGGAAGCTCCGCCTCGGCAGAATCGATCGTCTCGGCGCAGGATCGGTCCGGTAATCGTTCTCGTAGGTCGCCAGGTACCTCGGCTTCAGCGTCCCTGCTTCCACATCCGCCAGAATGCGCGGCCAAAGCTGCACGCCATCGCCGATCGCCAGGGCATCGGCATGCGGCGCGCACTCTTCGGGACACGAGAGCACGTGCAATCCACCCAGAATGACCGTGCTGCCCCGGCTCCGATACCAGGCTGCAAGCTCGAAGGCGCGCTGTGAGAAGGTCAAGTGCACCGTAATCCCCACAACCTGCGGCATTGGCCGAAACGGCGGCCGGCCGCCCAGCAGGTTCTCGTCCCAATACTGCACCTCCCAGTGCGCCGGCGTGGTGGCAGCGAAGCTGGTGAGGGCCAGTGTCGGCGTTAATACATGCTTCCCAAAACTCGCATTTGGGTCCTTCGGATAAAAGGGATTGATCAGCAGCGCGAAATGCGGTTGTATCGGCCCAACATCAATCGACGGGTCAAGCCGCGGCGGCCGCGTCATTTCCGGGTGGCTCCATCTCATGTCATGAATTTATATCGCAAAGTACTTTATGTCAAGCGGAAGATTTGCGCGGTGGTAGGATGCCCCTTATGTCCCTCCGTATCTCGATGCAGGCGCTCCTGGCCGCTCTCGCCTGTGCTTTGTGCGCTTGCGGACCTGTGCCCTCCGACACTGCGATTCGGGAATACGGCTACGCAGTAGTCCACACCTTTCCGCACGACCCTGACGCCTTCACCGAAGGCCTGTTCTATCTCGACGGCTTCCTGTATGAGAGCACCGGACTGGAAAGACAGTCCTCCATCCGCAAGGTACGTCTGGAGACCGGCGAAATCCTGCAGCGCCGCGATCTCTCCAATCCGTATATTTTCGGCGAAGGCATCGTCAACTGGAAGGACCGCCTGCTGCAGCTCACATGGCAGGGCCAGTTCGGCTTCATCTACGACCTCGCGACTTTCGCGCCGAAGGGAGAGTTCCACTACACCGGCGAAGGCTGGGCCCTCACGCAGGATGGCAAGCGCATCATCATGAGCGACGGTACATCGCAACTTCGCTTTCTAGACCCCGAGACGCAGCAGGAACTCGGCCGCCTCAACGTCACCAGCGAAGGCCGCCCGGTCCCATTCCTAAACGAACTCGAGTGGGTGAAGGGCGAGATCTATTCCAACGTCTGGCACCAGGACCGCATTGCCCGCATCGACCCCGCGACCGGCAACGTCGTCGCCTGGATCAACCTGACCGGCCTGTGGGAGGGCTCGGACCATGACGTGAAGACTCTCAACGGCATCGCCTACGACGCGGGTCACGATCGCCTCTTCGTCACTGGAAAGAAGTGGCCGAGCGTCTTCGAGATCCGTGTAGGACAGGCCTCGCGGCCTGTCCACTAATCTGCCTTTCATGGCCCCCGCAATGGGATTAGCATGGAGTTCACCATGCGCCCCAGCCTCGCGCTGCTCCTCCTCTGCCTCTCGGCCGCCTGCGCCGAAAAGGCTGCCTACGACAGCAACGGTCGAATCACCGCCCTCATCTCCGATTCCGGCGCGCTCGGCGTGACCTCCAACCTCGTCGCCGTCCTGCCCGGCGGCAAACGCGTTCCCCTAATCACGCGCCGCGACGACACCCGCGCCACCCGCCAGGGCCTGGACCTCGTGTGGACCCTCGCCTTCACCCTCCTCGATGGCGGCCGCGGGCACGCCACTCTGAAATCCGAAGAGGATTCCACCGGCCTCCGCTACACCGTCTCCGTCACCGCCGACTCCGCGCTCGAGCTCGAGGCCCTCGAATTCGTCCTCGACCTCCCCCACGTCCCGTTCGTCAAAGGCGCGCTCTCTGCCGACGCCGCGCCGCCCATTCCGCTCGCGCTCGTGCGCGCCGCCGGCCCCATCCTCTATCACGGCGACACCGCCACTCTCCGCGCCGCCGCACCCGCCGGCGACCTCACGCTCGACGTCGCCTTCGCGCCCCGCGCCGCCGTCTCCGTCATCGACCGCTGGGATGCCGCCGGCCGCTCGTACCAGGTCCGCGCTGCCGTGGCTCGCGGTCCCCTCCAGTCCGGCGCCGCCGCCGCCCTCGCCACCACGCTACGTCTCACCAACCGCGCACCCGCTCCCGCTCCCGCCCGCATCACGCTCGACGCCACGCGCACCCGCTATCGCTTCGATGGCTTCGGCGCCAACTACTGCTGGAACAATCAATCGCCCGTCTCCGCCTACACCATGGCCAACCTCAAGCTCGCCTGGGCCCGCATGGAACTCAAAGCCCAGCAGTGGGACAAGCAGCGCACGAATCCCGGCGCCGAACTCCGCGCCGATTTCGAAACCATGCGCCGCCTCGCGCAGAAGAACGTCCCCTTCGTGATCAGCATCTGGTGGCTGCCCGAGCGCTTCTACACCGACCCCTACGAGAAGCCGCGGTCCGCCCATCTCCGCACCATCGACCCCGCCCGCTGGGACGATCTGCTCGACCTGATCGGCAGCTACCTCGTCTACGCCAAGCGCGAGTACTCCGCCGAGCCCGCCCTCTTCTCTTTCAATGAAGCCAACATCGGCATCTACGTCGGACTCACGCCGCAGAGCCACACCGAGGCTATCAAACGCATCGGCGCTCACTTTCAGAAGCTCGGCCTGAAAACCAAGATGCTGCTCGGCGATGCCACCGGTCCGCGCGACACCCACAAGTTCGCGCTCGACGCGGCCGCCGATCCCGACGCGCTCCAGTACGTGGGCGCCGTCGGCTTCCACTCCTGGGGCGGCGGCACAGCGGAGCAGTACGCAGCCTGGGGCGATCTCGCCGAGTGGCTGCATCTCCCGCTGCTCGTCACCGAGCTCGGCGTGGATGCCGACGCCTATCACAATCGCGCCTACGACAGCTTCCAGTACGGCCTGGAAGAAGCGCGCATGACCCAGGAACTACTCCTTTGGGCGCGTCCCCAGGGTACTCAATACTGGCAGTTCACCAACGATTACGCGCTGGTGCGCAGCGATCGCGAAGGAAAAATCGAGCCCACCGCCCGCTTCTGGATGATGAAGCATTTCACCGATCTCACCCCGCCGCACAGCGAAGTCCTCTCTGTCGACTCGCCCGACGCAGCTCTGCTCGTCACCGCCTTTCGCGCCCAAGGCCGCTACACCATCCACATCCTCAACACTGGCGCCGCCCGCCCCG
Organism: uncultured Solibacteraceae bacterium; assembly: GCA_963791985.1. Taxonomy (GTDB): domain Bacteria; phylum Acidobacteriota; class Terriglobia; order Bryobacterales; family Bryobacteraceae; genus Solibacter. The sequence goes on from CAWBUN010000002.1 coordinate 556,445, forward strand.
TCGATCTCGCCGGCCTGACCGAGGGCGCCTGGCAGATTACCGAGACCACCGAATCCGCCCAATACAAACAGCGCCCCGCCCCACAGCCCGCGAATCACATTCTCCGCATCGATCTTCCCTCGCGATCCCTGGTCACGCTGACCTCGGCCGAGGCCTCGCCGTTACACTAGGAGTGATCATGGCAGGTGCGGATTCCGGAAATGTCGCGGTGCTTGCCGAAAAGCCTTCGGTCGCGCGCGACATCGCCCGCGTTCTCGGCGCCGCCACTAAGGGCGAGGGATTTCTGCACGGTAACGGCTACGTGGTCACTTGGGCCATCGGCCACCTGGCCGCGCTCGCCCAGCCGGGTGAAATCGATTCCCAGTGGCGGTCGTGGCGCCGCAACACCCTCCCCATGCTCCCCCGCCAGTGGCCGCTCGTGGTCTACGAAAAAACCAAGGACCAGTTCGAGACCGTCAAGCGCATTCTCAACTCTCCCAAAATCGCACGCGTCGTCTGCGCCACGGACGCCGGCCGCGAAGGCGAGCTGATCTTCCGCTACATCTACGAGGCCGCCGGCTGCGAGAAGCCCGTCAGCCGCCTCTGGATTTCCTCGCTCACACCCGATGCCATTCGCAAGGGCTTCGACGCCCTCCGCCCCGCCGCCGATTACGACGGCCTCGCCGACGCCGCCCGCGGACGCAGCCGCGCCGATTGGCTAGTCGGCATGAACCTCTCGCGCGCCTACTCGCTCGCCTATAATGAGGACCTCTCGGTCGGCCGCGTGCAGACCCCCACGCTCGCCATGCTCGTGGAGCGCGAACTCACCGTTCGCAACTTCGTCCCCGAAGATTACATGGAAGTAGTCGCCACCTTCCATCCCACCGGCGCGCCCAAAGAGAACGTCTACCAGGGCACCTGGTTCCGCGACCGTGTCCCCGGCGCCGACAAGGAATCCCAGCAGCAATCCATGCGTCTCCCGCCCGATGGCGAGGAGGCAAACCGCATTGCCGCCCGCGCCCGTACCGGACAGGCCGCCATCGAATCCATCGACGCGCAGACCCAGCGCATGGCGCCGCCGCCCCTCTACGACCTCACCGAACTGCAGCGTCACGCCAATCGCCTTTTCAGCTTTAGCGCGCAGAAGACGCTCGATACCGCGCAGGCCCTCTACGAACGCCACAAGCTCATCAGCTATCCGCGTACCGATAGCCGCCACCTCTCGCAGGACGTGGCCCGGACCCTCCCGCGCGTGGTCGCCGCCATCGCCGAACCCTACCGCGAACTCCTCGCCCCCGGCACCGGCGAGCGCCCCCTCGGCCGCCGCTTCGTCGATGACGCCAAGGTCACCGACCACCACGCCATCATCCCCACCGTCACCTCCGCCGCCAACACCCAACTCGCGCCCGATGAGCGCAAGATCTACGACCTGATCTGCCGCCGCCTCCTCAGCGCCTGGCACGAAGACCACATCTGGAACGTCACCACCGTTATCACCGCCATCCGCAACGCCGCCATCATCGATCGCTACCACGCCTCCGGCAGCGCCGTGCAGCAGCAGGGATGGAAGGTGCTCGATCTCGCGCCTGCCAAAGCGAAAAAAACGAAATCCCCCGGCACTGCCGAGTCCGAGCGCGGCGAACAGGAACTGCCTCCCGGCCTCGCGCCCGGCCAGCCGCAGGACGTCCTCAATGCCGAGGTCCTCAAGAAGAAGACCCGCGCCCCCAAGCGTTTCACCGAAGGCACCCTGCTCACCGCCATGGAGACCGCCGGCAAGACGCTCGATGAGAAGGAACTCTCCGACGCCATGAAGGAGACCGGCCTCGGCACCCCCGCAACGCGCGCCAACATCATCGAGGTCCTGCTCAAGCGCGAGTACATCGTGCGCAACGGCAAGAGTCTGGAAGCCACGGACAAGGGAATTCGCCTCATCGAGGTCGTGCACCCCGAAGTCCGCAGCCCTATCATGACCGGACAATGGGAAGCCTACCTGCACCGCATCCATCGAGGCAATGCGCAGCTCGACCCTTTCATGCACGGCATTGAGGATTACGTCCGCGATGTCGTCGGCAAAGTCGGCCAGGTCGCTCCGCCGCCCAGAGCGCCCCAGCCGTTACCGGCTGCCAACCCCGCTCCCGCAAACGGCGCTCCCGCCGCCCCCGCCCCCACCTACACTGCCGGCGGCACTCTCGTTGATCTCCTGAAATCCGCCTTCGGTTTCCCCAGCTTCCGCGCCAGCCAGGAGACCGTCTGCAAGGCCGTGATCGATGGCCGCGACGTCCTTCTCGTCATGCCCACAGGCGCCGGAAAATCGCTCTGCTATCAACTCCCCGGCGTCGCTCGCGGCGGCACCACCCTCGTCATCAGTCCCCTGATCGCCCTCATGGAGGACCAGGTCGCCAAGCTCAAGGAGCGCAACTTCGCTGTCGAACGCATCCACTCCGGCCGCGACCGCGCCGCTTCCCGCCAGGCCTGCGTGGACTACCTCAACGGCAAATTGCAGTTCCTCTTCATCGCCCCCGAACGCTTGCGCGTCTCTGGCTTCCCCGAGATGCTGGCCAAGCGCAAGCCATCTCTCATCGCCATCGACGAGGCCCATTGCATCTCCCAATGGGGCCACGATTTCCGTCCCGATTACCGCATGCTGGGCCAGTATCTTCCCACGCTCCGCCCGGCCCCCGTCATCGCCCTCACGGCCACCGCCACGCCGATCGTGCAGAACGATATCGCCGTACAACTGGAGCTCGCGCAGCCCGCCAAATTCATTCAAGGCTTCCGCCGCGAGAACCTTGCTATCGAAGTCGTCGAGCTCGCGCCCTCCCGGCGCTCCGAGTTTGCCAGCGAGCTCCTGCAGGACGAGTCGCGCCGCCCCGCCATCGTCTACACCCCCACGCGCGCGCAATCTACCACGCTCGCCGCCGAGCTCTCGCGCCATTTCCCCTGCGCCGCTTATCACGCCGGTCTCGATTCCGAACACCGCCAGCGCGTCCAGCAGCAGTTTCTCGAAGGCCGCATCGAAGTCATGGTCGCCACCATCGCCTTCGGCATGGGCATTGATAAGCCCGACGTCCGTACCGTGATCCACACCGCCCTGCCCGGCAGCCTCGAAGCTTACTATCAGGAAATCGGCCGCGCCGGCCGCGATGGCGCGCCCAGCCGCACCATCCTCATGCACTCCTACGCGGACCGCCGCACGCATGACTTCTTCTTCGAACGCGATTACCCCGATGTCTCCGTGCTCGACGCTCTGTTCCACCGCTTGACCGCCGAGCCCGTCGAAAAGGCCGCTCTCCAGCGCCAGCTCCGTACCGATGCCGACGCCTTCGATAAGGCGCTCGAGAAGCTCTGGATTCACGGCGGCGCCCTGGTCGATTTCGCCGAGAACGTCAGCCGCGGCCACGACCACTGGCGCGATTCCTACATCGCCCAGGCCGACCAGAAGCAGCAGCAGTTGAACCTCATGCTTCGCTACGCCGAAAGCAGCGAATGCCGCATGGCCGCCCTCGTCCGCCACTTCGGCGATCTCGCCGATAGTCAGAAGCGCTGCGGGGTCTGCGATTTCTGCGCCCCCGATGAGTGCGTCGGCCAGCGCTTCCGCGCCGCCACCCGCGCCGAGCTCGCCACGGCCCAGCAGGTGCTCGCCAGCCTGCGGGCTGCGGGCGCCCGCTCCACCGGCAAGCTGCACTCCGAAATTCACCCCAATGGAGATCTCACGCGCGACGCCTTCGAAGAGGTGCTCGGCGCCATGGCCCGCGCAGGCCTGCTCCGCGTGGACAACGCCAAATTCGAAAAGGATGGCAAGTCCATCCCCTATCGCAAGGCCTTCCTCACGCCAGCCGGCGAAGCCGTCGATGAAAATACGCCCCTCGAACTCGTCTTAAAGGATGCCGCTCAGGCCGCCGCCCGCGCGCGCAAGAAGCGCAAGAAGGCCAAAGCCGCCGCGCCCGCCAAACGCAAGCGCGCGATCGAACCGCCCAAGCCCGCCCGTCCGGCTGCGCCCGATCTCGAAGAGGCCCTTCGCAAATGGCGCCTTGCCGAAGCCAAGCGCCGGGGCGTCCCCGCCTTCCGCATCTTCAGCGACCAGGCCCTCGCCGCCATCGCCGCCAATCGCCCTGGCACCGCCGCCGAGCTCCTCGCCATCCCCGGCATGGGCATCAGCAACGTCGAAAAATACGGAGCCCAGCTCTACCGCCTCCTCGCGTCCAACGAGCCGCGACCGTGATGTCTACTTCGCCCGCTTCGCCATCAGCTCTTCGGTCGCGAGGTCGCCAATCTTGCGCGTGAGCTTCATCTCGTCTCCTGCAATCTTGCCTGTGTATTCGATCCGCAGTTCCTGCCCTTGATAATCCAGCATCTCGACGAAGAAAACGTCATCGCCCTTGATCGTACCTTCCGTGATCTTCGCCGAGCCCAGGTTCGATTTTGCCGAGCCCGTGATCTTACCGCCGTTCACCTGGAATTCGTACGTATAATTCTGAACGCCAATCTGAGTGTCGAAGGAAGCCGTCCACTTCCCCGTCAAATCGGCCGCGAATGCCGTCACGGCGATCATCAGGATGAGTAACCATCGATTGATCATGTGTCACCATTCCTTGTGGGACAGGCCTCCCGGCCTGTCCATCTAATTGAGCCTTTCCCTTATGCCCCCACTACGCCCGTCAGCGGACTGCTTGCGCTCGCGTAAAGCTTCTTCGCCATCCGCCCAGATTCATACGCCAGCCGCCCGCACTCCACACCCAATTTCATTGCGCGCGCCATCTTCGCCGCATCCTCCGCTGCCGCAATCGCGGTGTTCATCAGCACACCATCCGCGCCCAGCTCCATCGCGATCGCCGCATCGCTCGCCGTCCCCACGCCCGCGTCCACAATCACCGGAACTTCCGTGATCATCTCGCGGAAGATCCGCAAATTCGTTGGATTTTGAATCCCCAGGCCCGATCCGATCGGTGCCGCCAGCGGCATCACCGCCGCCGCGCCCGCCTCGATCAACCGCCGCGCGTTGACGATGTCGTCATTCGTATACGGCAGCACCACGAACCCTTCCTTCACCAGAATCCGCGTCGCTTCCAGCAGCCCGGCGTTATCCGGAAACAGCGTCTTCTCGTCGCCGATCACTTCGAGCTTCACCCAGTTGGAGAGCCCCACCTCGCGGCCCAGCATGGCCGTACGAACCGCGTCATCGGCGGTATAGCAGCCGGCCGTATTCGGCAGAATGAAAATTTTGCTGCGGTCGATGTAATCGATCAGCGATTCCTTGGTACGGTCGGTGAGATTGACGCGCCGCACAGCCACCGTCACCATATCGGCCCCGCTCGCCTCGTGGCACCGCTGCATTTCCTGAAAACTGCGATATTTTCCCGTGCCCACGATCAGGCGCGAAGCGAACTCGCGTCCCGCAATGGTCAATTTGTCGGACATGCCTTCATTGTAATCGCCGGCAGCCTGCGCATGCTCACGAGCGCGCGAAAGCCAGCAATGCGCCAATCTCGTGATTGTCTGCGGCGTGCAATGCTTCGATATAGTGTGCTCGTGCGGCGCCCGCCTCGCGGAGCCCATCTCGCCCCCACGAAAACCTTGGACGGCCGAGTCGCATAATGAGCAGGTCGGCCATCAGCCGAGCGTGCCGGCCGTTGCCGTTCGGAAACGGATGGATCAACACCAGCCGGTGATGTAATCGCACCGCAATTTCATCCGGCGGCCACGTGCCGAATTCGATCCACGCTTTGGCGTCGTCAAGCAGTTGCCGCAGTTCGATCGGAATCAGCCAGTAGTCAATTCCTATATTTCGCTGGCTGCTTCTGAACCTTCCGGCCCACCGCCAGACGTCGCCGAGCATCCGCCGGTGCAGGTCCTGGATGAACTTTTCGCTCAGCAGATCCCTGCGCCGCGCCAGGGCCCACTCTTGCGCCCGCAGAATGTTCTCCCGTTCCGCGGAATTCAGTTCATGCCGGTAGGCGATGTGTGAGGGAAGAAGATCGCGCATCTCGTCGACCGTCAGCGGTGTCGCCGCATCATCCGGCTGCTCGAAGAGGCCGCTCATCAATCCTCCCAGAGGAGACGTCGGTTGATCTTGTGGGCAAGCTCCTCGAGCCGTGCTTCGAAATCCTGCCCGCTCGCTGCCTGGTCTTCGAGTAGCATCGAATGCTCGATCGCCGCCAGGCGACGGCGCGCCACGCCGCGAGCCCGTTCCCGGACCATCGATTCTAACGGCTTCCTCGGCACCAGCGCGTAGATCACCGTGCAGTCAAGCGCTTCGGCCACCCGGCGCAGCGTTGCCAGCTCAATCGTGCCCTTGACCTCGGACTGTTCCAACGCTACCACCGAGGGCTGCTTAATCCCAAGCCGCCGCGCCAGTTGAGCTGTAGACATGCCGAGCCCTTGGCGAATCGCCCTGACCCAGCCGCGGACCGGTGCAGCGAACTGCTCAGCCGGACCTATCTTCTTGAATCGATGATCCAATCTTGAGCGGGATTGCGCAACGACCTCGTCCTTACCCATAATCTATAGTCTATCATTACTTCAATAAAAATATACTATAGCATATAAATTGTGAAATAATAATAGATCATAGTCTATCGTTAGAAGAGCGGAAGCTGCGCCGAATCCCGCACCCTCCTCGCCTTCCGATCGTCAAACACAGAGCGACCTTCGAGCGACTTCGAAATAGCCTGCTCATGCGCCACAACCGCGTCGAAGTCGGCCTCCGGAGCGTACCGGCTTTCGATGGTCCGCACGAACCGGTCCAATCGCGCGAAGCCCTCCAGCTTTTCCGGCCTGCCCAGTTTCGCCGCATCGAGCGCCCGCCGCAGCACGGAAATCGACTCGTCGTACGTCTTTAGCGGCACCGGAAACGGGTGACGGTCCTTCCCGCCCAGCGCGAAAGAAAATCGTGCCGGATCCGAAAAGCGCGCCGGCGCCCCGTGTACCACCTCCGCGATCAACGCCAGCGATTGCAGCGTCCGGGGACCCAGCTTCTCCATCAGCAGCAGCGACGCGAAGTCCGAAAACTGCCGCTCGTACGCCATTGCCAGCACTGCGCCCAGCCGCTTGAGATCCACATCCTCGGCCCGCACATCGTGATGCCCCGGCATCACCAGTTTGCGCACATCGGCCAGCGTGACCTCCGGCGAACTGCGCGCGATTTCCAGCAGCGCAGCCTGCGCCGGCCGCGCTTCCCGATCCACCAGGTTCAAAATCGCCCCCTGATGTTCACCCACAATCGCCGTGTGCGGCTCCTCCGTAAAATCGCGAACCGCCGCCGAGTGCCAGTGGTAGCGCCGCGCCATCCCGCTGCGCCCGTTCATCCCCTGCTGCACCACGGCCCACTCCCCAGTCGAAGTAACGATGAACCCGTGCAGATAAATCTGGAACCCGTCGTCGATCGCGTTGTTGTCGATGCGAGCCGTGAGCCGGCTCGTGCGCACCAGCGCCTCGCCATCCAGTCCGCGCCGCTCCGCCACCGCGCGCAGTTCGTCCGGAGTATTGCGCGAATGCCGCCCTCGCCCGCCGCAAATGTAGATGCCTAGTTCGTGCGCGCGCGGATTGAGTCCGCGCTTGAGCGCCCCCAGCACCGAGGTCGTGATCCCCGAAGAATGCCAATCCATCCCCATCACCGAGCCCAGCGCCTGAAACCAGAACGGGTCGCTGACCCGCGACAGGAATTCCGAAGGCCCGTGATGATAGAGGATGCCTTCCACAATGGCCGTACCGAGCGTCGTCATCCGTTCGGCCAGCCATGCCGGAACGCGCCCGCCGTGCAGCGGAAGATCCGCAAACCCTGAGCGTCGCATGGAGTACTTCTATGATTACCTTCTCAAAATCTGCCCCGCCGCTCGATTGCCCGATGCGATCGCGCCATGCACCGTCCCACCGTAACCGAGCAAATCCGTGGCCTCTCCCGCGAAGTACAGCGTGTCCTCTACCGGTTCCGAAAGCCGCCGCCGCGCCGGCAGCGCGCCCGCCGGAACATAGCTGTACGCCCCGCGCGCCAAGGCGTCGGCGTGCCAATCATGAAACCAGGCATTCTCCACTCGCCCGAGCGGTATACCCAGAATGCGTCCCAGCGAATCGAGCGCCGCCCGGATCACTTCCGTCTTGCTTTTCCCCAGCAGCGGGTCGGCCTTCGGTCCCGCGCTCCACCCCGTGATCACGGGCGCCGCCACCGGCTGCGTCGTCCACCAGGTCGGAAACACGGGCTCGTCGGAGAAGATGAAACTCGCGCCCGCGAATCTCTCTTCGTCTTCCCAGAACGCGCGATCGAAGCGCAGCGTGACTCGGACCGCCTGTCCGAACTCGAGCGCTCTTGCCGCCTCCAGAATGTGCGTGGGCTCCGGGTCGAACCGGATCGCTCCCGCTTGCAGCACGCCCAGCGGTACCGTGATCACCGCGCGCCCTGCGCGCAGCGTCTCGCGATGATCGTCGAGCGCCGACCGCACCCGAACCGACACCGTCCCGCGGCGCCACTCCACCGCCTCCACGATCGCATTGAGCCGCACGCACCCGCTATCCAGCTCCAGTGCGAGCGAATCGTAGCCCGCCAGGATGTGGAAGCTGGAGTCCCCGTCGATGGCGTCCGCGGCGCGCTCGTCCTGCGCCAGCGACGCCACGCCGATACGCTCCTTGCGCGCGGCGTTAAAACCCTCCACATACCCGGAGGCGGCCAGCCGGTCCGCGGGCGAGTAGTTGCCGCGCTCCACAAAATTCAAGAAGCTCTCGTCGGGTTCGTCGCTGCCGCGCTGCTTCACGTCCTCCAGCACGCGATCCATGCCGCCGCCCCACTCCACCGCGCTCACCATGTGACCCGACATCTCCCGCACAGCCAGGCGCGCCTCGTCCACGATGTCCCAGATTTGAGACGGCCTCCCGTGTACGAACTCGGCGCCGAGTTCCACCGGCACCGTCGTCAACGGATCGTGGACCGTCAGGATCCGCCCGCCAATCCGCTCGCGCGCCTCCAGGCACAGGACGCTCCGCCCGGCTCGCCGCAGATCGCGCGCGGCGGCCAGCCCGGCCGCGCCGGCCCCGATTACGATGACATCGGCGTCCGGCGACGGCATCGCGCTACGTCGCCTCGGGATCCCACTGCACGCTGTGGTCGCTCGTCACCGCGCGATTCTCGGCCGGCGAATCGATCCGGAAGTACGACCACGGCCCCGGGATCCACGGGTACCGTTCGATCACCGATTCGTCCACCGTCACGCCCAGCCCGGGCGCGCGCGGAACCAGAAGGTCGCCGCGCTCAATCTGCAGCGGCTCGGTCAGAATCTCCGCCGCCAGCGGGAAGGGATACATGCCCACGCCCCCCGGACTCGAATAGCAGGGATACTCCAGCCACTCCGCAATCATCTGCGGCCAGCAGATGCCAAGATGCGCGGCGGCCATGACTTCCAGCGCGGTGCCCCAGCTGTGGAACGCGAAACTCAGCCCCTGCCGCGCGATCTCGGCGAACAGCCGCCGCCCCTGGGCATAGCCGCCCTGGCAGCAGACATCCATCTGGATGTAGTCCACGGCCTGCGTCAAAATCAGGTCCAGATAGCGGTCCTCATTCGGTTCGTGCTCGCCCGTGGCGAGCAGCACCAGATCCTTTTGCTTCAGCGCGAGGTAGCCCTCGTGGTCGTCGGGCGGCAGCGGTTCTTCCAGCCACGCGATGTGGTACGCCGACATGTCGCGCGCCAGTTGCTCCACGGTTTCAGCTGAGTAGCTGCTATCGCCCATGCGCCACCACGTGTGCGCGTCCACCATCAGGTCGAAATCGGGACCCACGGCTTTGCGCATCTGGCGCACCGTTTCCAGGTCCTGCTCCGGTCCGCCGGCCGGCCGCATCTTGTACGCGCGAAATCCCAACGCGGCGATGGCGGCGGCCTCCGCGGCATAGCCTTCCGAGGACATGTACATGCCCGCGCTTCCGTACAGCCGTATGGTGTCGCGGACGCGCCCGCCGATCATCTCCGAAATCGGAATGCCGCGCGCCTTGCCCACCAGGTCGTACAACGCGATCTCCACCGCGCAATAAATCTTGGCAAGTTCGCCGTCGGTTCCCGCACCCTGCAGAAAGAGCACGCGTAGCGCGTCGGGGTCGGCCAGCACCCGGTCCTCGAGAAACGGCGCGATCGTCTCCTGAATCGCACGATGCGCGCGCTCGCTGCCCGGCCCCGGCGCGTAGCCGATCAGCCCGCTATCGGCCTCCACGCGGATAAACATGGCATCACGCTTAAGTATGGTGCGCTCGCCGCCGTGAAAGGGAAGCCGGACGGGTTCCGGCAGCGGGTAGGAGAGCAAGAAAGATCGAACGCTCGTGATCTTCATCAGTCGCGCCCAGGATACCACTTGTCTTTACAAACCCGCGACACGCCGCGTCACGCCGCGTCAACGAGCCGCGACCGTAAGGGAGCGCAACGAACTCCCGATTCTCGACATTGCTCTCAACCCGAACCGCGACCGTACTTTACGGCCGCGGCTCTGTTTGATAACGCTCTCCTGAGATTTCGCAAGATCCGATAAGACACACGCCGGCTTTCGGCCGATACTGAATCATGCTCTTCGATGCCATTCGACAGGGCGACGCCGACCAGGTCCGCGCGCTGCTTGTCGCCGACCCCGCGCTCGCCGATTCGCGGACGCCGGAAGGCGCCAGCCCCGTCTTGTGGGCCGTCTACACGCGCCACCCCGAACTCGCCCCGCTCCTGCTCGCCACGCGCCCGGCCGATTTCTTCGAAGCCTGCGCGCTCGGCGACAGCGCGCGCGCCGCCGAACTCATTGCGCTCGATCCGGCCCTCCCCAACCACCATTCCGCCGACGGCTTCACCGGCCTGGGCTTCGCCTGCTTCTTCGCCCACGCCGACCTCGCGCGCCTGCTGCTGGACGCCGGCGCCGACCCCAACCTGGCAGCGCGCAACGCCCTGGGAGTAGCCCCGCTGCACTCCGCCGTCGCCACCAATCTCGCCCCGCTCGTCGAACTCCTGCTCGCGCGCGGCGCCAGGCCGGGTCCCGAGGAAGGCAGCGGCATGACGCCGCTGCACACCGCCGCCGGCCATGGCAATCGCCAGATCATCGTACTCCTGCTCGCCGCCGGCGCCGATCGCGGCCACAAGGCCCGCGATGGCCGAACCCCCGCCGATATCGCCCGCCACTACGGCCACGCCGAGATCGCCGCCGAACTCGGTAGTGACCACAGTGTGGTCACCGGCACAACGTAAATCGCTGAAACCAGGAAATCGTGGTGACCACACCGTGGTCACCATCGCGCGCCGTGGTACAAAAAGTTCATGCCCTCTTATCTGGTTGAAACGCCGCAGCGGTGTTATTCCGCCATCGTGGAACGCGGCATCATCGGGCAGACAGCGACAGTACATCCCGCCCAAGACCGGCAAGGTCTTCGTTGTCACCACCGCGGATGTCTGGCAGCACGCCGGAGCGCCCCTGAAAGCCGGCCCTGGCCGGTATCCCGTTTGAAATCCTCAACCTCCCCGGCGGCGAAGATCAAAAGCGCCTCGCCCCCGTGGAAGCTCTCGCCGAAGAAATGGTGCAGCGCGGCGCGGATCGCTCCAGCATGGTGATCGCCTACGGCGGCGGTATCGTCACCGACATGGGCGGCTTCCTCGCCGCCATCTTCATGCGCGGCATTCCGGTCCTGCAGATCCCCACCACCTTGCTGGCGCAAGTCGACGCCGCCATCGGCGGCAAGACCGGCGTGAACCTGGTGAGCGGCAAGAATCTGATCGGCAGCTTCCACCAGCCGCTCGCCGTGCTCACCGACCCGGCCGTGCTCGATACCCTTCCCGAACGCGAGTACCGCGCCGGACTCTGGGAAATCATCAAGGCCGGCATTATCCGCGAGGTGGAACTCTTCGACTACCTGGCCGAGTCCCGCGCCGACGTGCTGGCGCGGAAGCCGGAAGCCGTGGACCACATCATTGCCGAGAGCGTCCGCATGAAGGCCGAAGTCGTCTCCAGCGACGAACGCGAAGGCGACATGCGCCGCATCCTGAATTTCGGCCACACCTTCGGACACGCGCTGGAAGCCGAGACCGAATACAAGCGCCTGCTGCATGGCGAAGCAGTTGCGTGGGGCATGCGCGCCGCCATCTATCTCGGCCGAATCCACCGGCTACGTGTCGGCGGAGGACTCGGTCGATATGCTGCAGATGATCGAAGACTACGGCCCGATTCCGTCGCTCACCGGCATTCCCGCCGAGAACCTGCTGGCGCGCCTGGTCCACGATAAGAAAACGGTCCAGGGCAAAGTCCACTTCGTGCTGCCCGTGCGCATCGGCGAAGTGGCGGTAGTTTCCGGAATCGAGGAACCCCTGGTGCTCGAGGCCATCCGGTCCGCCCTCGCATGAGCGGCGCCAAGCCCCTGGGCGCGCACAATGAGCAGGAGGCGGCACGCTGGGTACGCGGCATGTTCGGCCGCGTCGCTCACCGCTACGATCTCGCCAACCATCTGCTCTCTTTCAACATCGATCGCTACTGGCGGGCGCACACCGTGAACAAGGTCCGCGACATCCTGGAGCGCCCCGGCGCGCGCGTCCTGGATATCTGCTGCGGCACCGGCGATCTTGTCCTCGCACTCGCCAAGGCCGGCCACCCGGTGCTCGGCAGCGATTTCTGCCACCCCATGCTGGTCGCCGCCCACCAGAAGATCGCAAATCGCCGCGCGCCCGCCGTGCTCTTCGAATCCGACGCCCTGCACCTCCCGCTGCGCGATGCGTCGCTCGACCTGCTGACGGTCGCGTTCGGCTTCCGCAACCTCGCCAACTACGAAGCCGGACTTGCCGAAGTGCGCCGCGTGCTGCGTCCCGGCGGAGTGGCCGCAATCCTCGAATTCTCGCGTCCGCCGAACCCCGCCTTCGCCGCGCTCTACAACTTCTACTCGCGCCGTATTCTACCCGTGATCGGCGGCGCCATTTCGGGGTCGCGCGACGCCTACACTTACCTGCCGGACTCGGTGAGCAAGTTCCCCAACGCACCGCAGCTCGCCGCCAAGATGACCGCCGCCGGATTCAACGGCGTGGATTTCGAATACCTGACAGGCGGCATCGTCGCTTTACACCTGGGGAGGATATAACTCATGGACCAGCTTCTGGAGAGGCTCAAGTTGTGCAGGAGTCAATACCTGGAGGCGCTCGCCGCCTTGCCCGAAGAGCAGGCCGGGGTGAAGCCCGCGAGCGGCGGCTGGTGCATGTTGGAATGCGCGGAGCATGTCGCGCTCGTGGAGTTGGGACTCTTTCGGCGCATCACCAGCCAGTCCACGCTGCTACGCGAGGAAACGGGCCGCCATCGCGAGGCGCTGTTCCTGGCTCACGCGCTGGATCGCTCGCGCAAGATCTCCGCTCCCGAGCCCGCCCAGCCGGCCGGGCGTTTCGCCACGCTCGCCGAAGCCGGCGTGGCGTTCGCCAAATATCGCGACCGCACGATCGGCTGGGTGGAAACCTGCGGCGAGAACTTGCGACTCCGCTCCATCGAGCATCCCGTGATGGGAACCATGACCGCTTACGAGTGCCTGATCCTGATGTCGCTGCATCCGTTGCGGCACCTGCAGCAGATGCGGGAGCTGGCCTAGATCGCTCCCTAACGGTCGCGCTCTGATCGGAGCCGCGCGCGTCAGCAAGCGACGTGATCGAACTTCTGAAATGGTGTACCTGGCTAGCGGAACGTGACCGTCGCGACACGGTACCAGGGCTGCCCGCTCGCGTCGTCCACACCCCAAAATTCGAAGTATTGATCGCCCGCGGGGAACAGTCCCTGGCCGCTCAGCGGCGCCACGATCGCACCGTTGGCGGCGATCGCGCTGGTCCCGAACCAGGTGGCGATGCTGGACGAATAATCAGCGCCGTTGAATTTCATGGCGGTGACGTGGGTCGCCGCGCCGGCTGTCTCGAGCAGACGGATCTGCAGGCTCCATCCACCGGCTTGCACGACGGTGGCCGGCGTAATCGAGGCCACGACGTTGGATTGATCCACGCGCACGGTCGCGGTCACATTGATGAATTGCGGCGGGGCCGCCCCGGAGAGAATCGTGATGGTGCTGGAGTACTGTCCGGCCGTCGTGAGCTGCGTGGTATCCACTGCCACGTTTACCGCGGCGGGAGTCTTGGCTGACACGTTGCCGGTCATCGTGGAAAGCTTGATCCAGGACGCGTCGGCGCGCAGCTTGTAAGTGACCTGCCCGGTGGATTGGGTGGTCAACTGCACGGGTTGCGCGGCCGGAGCGGCGTGATTGGCCACAGTGAAATTCAGCTTCGGCTGCGCTGGCGTAACCAGCACGGCGGGCAGATTTTCCAGATAGTCGCTGACGTGCGAATAGGTATTGGAGAAGCGGCTGTAACCCGCGACGCTCGGGTTGATCGTGCAGACCGTGCCATCGTCGAGCACCTCGCCAAAGCTGAGTGAGCCGACAATCACGCCCGGAGAGGAAAACAGCGGCGAGCCGGACGATCCGTGCTCGACCCGCCCATCGTTCCACTGCACTTGCAGAAAAAGGGTGTCGGTGGCCGTAAGGCCTTGCACGTCGGTGGTCGCATCGCCCACGCGCTGCCCGAACGAAATTCGCTTCCAGGAACCCGAGGGGTGGTGAATTCCGGTCAAGTCGCTGGAAAAGGGCGGATCCGCGATATCCCAGCCGGCAAAAGTGGTGCCCGAGGGCGCGTCGGCCAGCAGGATCAAGCTGAAATCCCCATCGGAGACCGCGCCAAAGTTGACCAGGTGCGCGCCTACCGTGGATTTGAGGCTGCTGGTGAAGCTCGCGGGCGGCGCGGCTCCGCATGCCGGAGTCTGGTACGTCCAATAGGCCTCGACCGTCCGCGCCGCGGCCTCGTTGTTCACGCAGTGCCCGGCGGTCAGGAAGTAGGGCTTGAAGCTGTTGTCGCGGGTGGAGACCAGCGAGCCGCTACAGAGAATCTCGTCGCCGTTGTCGATGAAGGAAATCATTCCCACGGAACTGAGCGACGTGTGCCAGTCCGGGTAGCAATTGACGTCGAGCTCGCAGTAATCGGCGGGATCCTTCTTGCCGGCCGTCGCGTCGAGCGCCGTGCGCGATTGATGGGTGATGGCGCGGATTTCAAATGGAGGCTGCAGTTCGAGTGGAGTATCGGGCGCGGCCTCGTATTCCACGATCGCCGAGGCGGAAAAGATAGTGCCGCTCCAGAAATGGCCGTCGTCATAAACTCCGCGGCCGGTGTAGGGGCCGGCAACATGAGAGCCGTCATGAACCCAGACGCGCCCTTCGCCGACCGAGAAATTTTCGAACTCCACGCGCATCCCGTGCGATCCGGGGGAACGAATCGCCATCCTCCAGAGACGGGTCCCTTCGCTGGTGGTTTCCCAGTTGCCCGCGACCATGGCGTGCGGCGCCAGGGTCCGCCGGATTCCGGTCTTCAACCGGGAACCTGGCTCGGCCAACCGCGCCATCTCGGACTCGCTGAGCGAAGCAAGGGCGATTTCCCGCGGATTGCGAAGGCCGAGCCGCATGCCCGGTGGGCGTGCCTCGACGCGTGAGACACGATCTGGTCCGGTGAAGCGCGCTGGCTCTTTACGCAGCGATTGCTGCGCGTTTGCGACGGTCAGACTCAGGCCGAGCGCGCATACCGAAATCGAAAAAACTCGCATGGCTATAGCGTGACCTTACGCCCTGGGGTCGCCGCCACACAAGATTGAAATAGGGTTATAAACCGCCGATAACAATCGATAGGTTAACAACGGCTTTTGCCGAGTCTCGTGACTCGTGAGAACTTGTGACACTAATGGAAGAGGCGAATCATGACGATTCAGTTGAAACCCGGTCAGGAGGAAGCCATCCAAGCCGCTATCCGGGCGGGCGCGTTTCCGCTCGGTCGATGAATTCCTGGATTCCGCGATCGCCATCCTACCCAACGTGCAGACCCCCGCGACTCCGTCGGCCCCTCGCAAATCACGCCTATGGGAACTGCGGGAAGGGTTGAGTCTTGGCGATTGCTCGATCAAGGAACTCATCGAAGAAGGACGTGAGTGAGTTCGTTCTCAACGCCTGTTATGCGTTGACATGGTGCTTTCCCGATCGCGCTACGCCGAACACGGATGCTGCTTTGCGTCGCATGGACTCGAGATTTGGGAATGATGAAAAGCTCAAACAGGCCGCCGTGGATAGGGGCCTCACCGTAATTATTCCGTAGTCCGGCTGCAGCCCGCCCCTACTCCCCGTAGCTGATTTCGGTGTGCCGGGCGGAGAGGCCGGAGTACACCAGCAGGATCAGCGACAGCGCGAGCAGGCCGGGGACGGCGATCCAGAACGGAGTCGGGTCGGCGTCGATCACCATCACGTTGAAGGGCGGCGGAATCGGGATCTCGACCGGGCAGAGATTCTTCAGGTAGAAGATCACGCTGATCTTCTTGAGCACGGTGGGCAGGAACGGGTTCAGGTTCTCCCACACCATCACCACCGCCGCCGGGATCATCGGATTGCGGAAGAAGAGGCCGCTCATCAGGAAGACGGCGCCGTAGCCGACGCAGGCCAGCGCCGCCACCAGCATGTAGGAACCGAGCTGGCTGAGGCCCGGACCGTGCAGGATGTAATCCGTATAGGCCGCGCCGAAATGCCGGCCGATCAGCAGGAACGAGATCGCCGTGCTGCCCACGAAAAGCACCAGCGCGGTCGCTAGTCCGGCCAGGTACTTGCCCGGCCACCAGCAGTTCGCGGCGCAGCGGGCGTCAGGTAGTAGTAGTGCAGCGTCTTCTCCAGCATCTCGCCGCGGAATAGGTTCGAGAAGATGCCGACGCAGCCGAAGAAGATTCCCAGCCGCAGATAGTAGAAGTGGAACAGGCCCGCGAAGACCAGGCTGTCCTCTCCGATGCTGTGGCGGCCCGAATGGCCGGCTGATTTCGATCAGCCAGTGGCAGCAGCGTCAGCACCACCGGACCGAGCGCCAGGAAGTAGACCCACCAGCCGCGGCGCGAGAGAAACGTCTTCTTCATTTCGAGGCGAAGCACGCCGCCGATCTGGCGCATCCACAAGTTCATATCGTGCCTCCCTCTCCGCCGATCAGGTATTGATACACGGAGTTCACGTCGTCATCGGCCGGCGCCACCGATTCCACCACCAGGCCGGATATCGATCACGATGCGGTTCAACAGCAGGTAAAAGCCATCGGCGTCCGTGGTGCGCAGCAGCAGGCCGTGGCCATCGGTGTGGATCTTGGCTTCCACCAGGTGGTTCTGCGCGAAACAGTTGCGCGGCCAGGTGGCTGGGATGATCGCAGCGCACCAGGATCTGCATCGGCTGATCCTTGACCTCGCCGCGCACGTTCTGGATCTGGCCTTCCGCCACCACGTAGCCCTGGCTGAGCAGGATCACCTGGTCGCTGATGCGATCCACTTCGTGCAGGATGTGGCTGGAGACGATCACGTGGCGCCCGTTCTTGCCCCACTGCTCGAAGAGCGCGATGGCTTCGGCGCGAGCCAGCGGATCGAGGCCGTTCAACGGCTCGTCGAGGATCACCACCTGCGGATCGTGCGCCGTGGCCTGCGCCAGTTTGACGCGCTGGCGCATGCCCTTGCTGTACGCGGCCACCGGACGGTTGCGCGCGTCGATCAGTCCGACGGACTCGAGCGACGACATCGTGCGCTGGTCGCATTCCTCGTGCGCGTAGCCGAACATGCGCAGGAAGGAGTAGATGAACTGATAGCCGGTGAGGCCCTTGGGGTAGTTGTCGAACTGCGCGCAGTAGCCCACCGCGCGGCAGAGGTGCTCAGGATCTTCGGGGACGATGCCGAGCACGCTGATCTCGCCCTGCGTCGGGCGGATCAGGCCGGTCATCAGGTTCATCAGCGTGGTCTTGCCGCTGCCGTTGGGCCCCACCAGGCTGGTGATGCCCGGCGGAATCGAGAGGCTGACTTTGTTGATGCCGAGCACTTCCCCGTAGAAGCGCGAGACATTGGCGAAGGTGATCAGGTTGTCGCTCAACGCACCACCTCCGCACCGCGAATCTTGCGAGCCAGCATGTAGAGGCAGATCAGGCAGAACCCGCCAAGCGCGGCCCAGCAGCACCAGAGCGGCAGCTCGCTCGTCGGACGGCATGCGGAAAAACGCGCCGCCATTGTTGACCGCCGGGTCGGCGCCGAAAAGTTGCACCCAGACCGAGCCGATCAGCGCGCTGATGTTGAACAGGTGTCCCCACTTGGTGCGCTGCACGCCGTTGATGGCCGCGCCGAAACCGGCGGCCACGAAGAAGACGCCGAACATCAGCGCGCCGGCCGCGGGCTTCCATTTCACCCACGCGGAAAGCGCCAGCGCCATCAGCGCGAGAATCAGGATCCAGACCCACGAACCCGAGGAATATGCCCCACGCCAGGCTGGAATTATCGTGCATCCAGCTCCAGCCCTCTTGCAGGTAGGCCTCCAGGAAGAAGAGCAGCAGGCCCGGCACCCAGGTCATCAGCGACATGAGCACGATCAGGATCCACATCTTGCCGAGCACGTATTCGACGCGCGAGAACGGACGTGCCAGGTAGAGCGAGAGCGCGTTGTTGGCTAGGTCCGGCGAGACTTGTCCGGGCCCGGTGAAGGCCGCCAGGAACAGCGCCAGCATGCTCTGCCAGCCCAGAAAGTTGAGGAAGAACGTGGTGTTGATGGAGATCAGCGTATTGGCGTTGCCCACGCCGAGCAGGTTCAGCGCGCTGACGTTGTGCTTGACGTAAATGAACAGCGAGGCGATCAGCGGGTAGATGAAGCTGGCCAGAAAGAAGATGGTGAGGAAGCGCGATTTGCGCATGTCCTCGAAGGCAAAGCGCGGAATCACCAGGAAGCGCGTCCAGGAAGAGGTCAGCGCGCCATCGTACGGCCGGTAGGTTTTTTTATAAACGGCCATCGGCGGCCTCCATGGCTTTCAGGAAAATATCTTCCAGCGAATCGCGTTTGTGATTGAGGCGGCGGATCTGGATGTTCTGGTCGCTCGCCACCTGGTAAAGCTGGCGCACTTCCAGGCCGTCCGGCAGCACCAGTTTCAGGCGCCCCTGCGCGCCCGTGGCCGTCTTCGCAGCCCAGTTTCTCCATCGCCTCGACAAACGCGCCGTTGACGCCGCCGCGCGTCTCCACTTCCAGGAACCGGCGATTGGCGCGGCGCTCTTCTTCCAGATTGCAGAATGCGGCGATGTTGCCGTCCTTGAGAATCAGCACCTCATCGCAGCACTCCTCCACGTCGCGCAGCAGGTGCGAGGAAAGAATCAGGCGCAGGTCGCCGCGGTCGCGGATCTCCTGGATCAACTGGATCATGCGCAGCCGGGCGGGCGGATCGAGACCGTTGGTCGGCTCGTCGAGAAACAGAAGTTTGGGACCGTGCACGATGGCCTGCGCCAGCTTGGCCGCCTGCTTCATGCCCAGCGAGTAAGTACCCAGATTGCGATAGCGTACTTCGCCGAGCCCAACGTAGAAGAACGCTTCGTGCGCGCGCTCCAGCGCATGCTCGGCCGGCAGGCCGGCCAGCTCCGCCATCAGCCGCACGAAGCGCACGCCGCTCATCGACGCGATGAACGCATCGTTCTCCGGCATGTAGCCGATCAGGCTGCGCACCTCGCGTGCATGCGTGCGGATGTCGCGCCCGAAGATGCGCGCCGTTCCCGAGGTCGGCTTGTGGAAGCCGAGCAGCGTGTTGATCAGCGTGCTCTTGCCCGCTCCGTTCGGCCCCAGCAGGCCGATGGAGCGCCCGGTCAAGCGTGGCCTTCAGTTTTTTCAGGATGGTGCGGTCGCCGAAGCGTACCTCCAAGGCCATCCAGTTCTATGACGGGGTCCATTCCCCTATTTAAACGCAGGCGCGCGTTCCCGTGTTCCCATGAATTGCGTGAACGGGATCGCGTTTTGCAGATTCCCGGTGATCAGGTTGTTGACGCTCAGCCCCATCAGGTTGCCGCTGGTGGCCACGCTGATGCGATCCGGCTCCCCGTAAGCGGCGATCAACGTGGATTTCATGTTGCTCAGCCCCTGCAGCATATTGCCGGCCTGCGCTCCGCCCCTGCCCTGCGGAATCATGCCGCCGAACAGGCTGATCAGCGGCGCGAGCGTCGTACCCAGGTTCTGGTAGATCACGGCAGAGAAGTTGTTGTAGTGATCGCGCGGCAAGAGCGCGATGAACGCCGCCGAGTGCGTGATCGAGGTGCCGGACGTCTTCACCTGCAAGGCGCGCGACACCAGCGCCCGTGTCGGTCCGGCGATCATGTAGCCATCGACGAAGGTGTAGTGCGCTTCGGTCAGCGGGCTGCCGTCGGCGCCGGCGATCATGTAGTACTTGCGGCCTTCCACGGTCTCCTGCGCGGTGCGCAGCGGCCTGCCGCCGGCCTTCACGGTCTCGCGATTATACGCGTCGACGAATTTCTGCGATCGTGGCTTCGATCCGCACCGGGTCGTAGACCTCGGTCACCAGCTTCCACGAAGGCACCGGGATCGCCGAGCCATCCAGCGAGAGCGAAAATTCGCCGCCCAGTGCGTCGGCCAAATCCTTGCGGATATCGATGCCGGTCTGAATCTGCGCATCGGCCAGCGCTTTCTCGGCGGCGCCGCCGGGGAGCGCTGCTGCACGCGTAAGCAATTCGTTGACGATGGTCGTCGGACTCTTCACCACGAAGCCCGTGACGATGGTCGCCTCGGGCGATACGTAATCGAGCGCGCCCATCGGCGCCGGGTTGGCCAGCCACGCCGCCATGCCAGTGCGCGGTCCGTCGAAGCCGACCGACGCGCGCGCCTCCATCTGCTTTTCCGACCTGCTTCTCTTCGGCGATGAAGTAGCGGACACCGGCGATCATCTGCTTCTGGCCCATGCCCGTGATATCCGCGCACAGCAGCAGGCCCGCGCCGTTCTTATAGGACTCCATGATCCGCGAATAGAACGGCGTGCCCACGAAACTGCCCGCTGCCCGGTCCAGGTGAGCCACGAAATCGGCCACTGCCGGAGCCGGACCGAAGGCCACCATGCCTGCGCGCTCTTCGCTCGCCAACGGAAGCCCCTGCTGTTTCAGGAACGCGGCGAAGCCCGGCTTCTTCACCTCGGCGAGGAAGACCGGCATCTGCATCCGGTCGTTCGAGCCTGTGAATCCGGTGACCACAATCTCGTCGCCCAGATACTCGCTGGCGGCGCGTAGTTTATCGAGGATCGGTTCCACGTTAGCGCCGTGACCCTTCCACCAGCCGCTCAGTTCCGGACTCTCCGCCATCTTCTGGCGGAATACCACCTGGGTCTGGCCCAGGTAATCCGCGAGATTCGGAATGCTGGCGAAGAACACCGTGGAGGCGGGCAGTTGGCCGATCAGTTTGCTGGAATAGCGAAGCTGCGGCAACTGGATCTGCGCCAGCCCGGCGCGCAGGCTTTCCAGCTGCAGGACGAGCTTCTCGCGATTCCGGCTCCAGGCGATATCGTCCTTCACGCTCACCGGTTCCAGGTTGGGGCTGGTGACGCTCTGGTCGCCGGGATGTAGAACCTTTTCGTTGTTGTCCTGCGTGACGTGAACTTCGCCTTCCATTACGCAGACCCGCGAGCCCTTGACGCCCGAGGTCACGCTGAAGACCGTCCCGGTCACCGCCACCCGGCAATCCGCCGTGGCGACGTACAGGTGGCCGGCTCTTGCGCTTGGCCGCCTGCACGATCACGCTGCCGCGCTCCAGCCGGATGGTCAGATCGCTGGCCGTCTGCGTGGTGGAGAAACCGGAGCGCTCGCGGAGTTCCACGATGCTGCCATCCTTCAGTTGCAGCATTGCGTCGGAATCTTTGGCGGTGCGGATTTCGACGCCGTCCGGCAGCGGTCTGCCCGGCCGCCAGCACCGTGATTCCGGTGGGCAGGATTTCGTAAAGCGTGCCGTTCACCGTCTGTACGATCGCGTTGCCCGTGCGGTTGCCGAACTGGTCGTACGGCCACCCACACGGAGAGCCCGGCGGCGGCGACCACGGCGGCGGCCACGGCCCAGCGCGCGGTGTAGTTCACCTTGCGCGGGGCGGCCTGCAGCGGCATCGCCACCACGCGGCCTTCGTAGACCCGGCGGCAGGCCACGCACTCGTGCAGGTGATCCTTCACCAGCATGGCGCGCGCTTCGGGCAGCCGTCCGGCTTTGAAATCGGGGATCTGCGCTTGAAAATCTTCGCAGGTGCGCAGCGGAACGTGCGCAGCCTCGGCGGCCTGCGCCACTACGTTCGCCCACACACGGGCGGCGGCGGCTTCAATCACGGCCGAATCGATTGTTTCATCGGTAATCTCGGACATGGCTTGCTCCAGGGCCGGATCCAGGACCGGTTCCATCGGGTTGTATTCGATACTCATGCCACGCCTCCCAGGTAAGCTTGAAACTCTTTCTGTAAACGATCTCTCGTGCGCGACAGCGTCACCGCCACCGTCCCCGGCGTGGTGTTCAACAGCCGCGCGATCTCCGGATTGTCCTTGCCCTCAAAGAAGCGGAGCGCGAACATTTGCGCAATCCGCGGATTCAGCCGCGCCAGTGCGCCGCGCAGCCAATCGCGGATCTCAGTTGGAGTTGTGCGCCCGTTCCGGACTCCGGAAGGCGGGCTCCGCCAGCACCGGCTCCAATTCATCCAGCGGAATATTGCGGATATTCTGCCGGGAACGCACCAGGTCGAGCGCCGCATTCACGGCCGCCCGATGCAGGAAGCTGGGCATGTTGCCCACCGCCTCCGCCTCCGGGTCGCGCTTCAACATACGAAGAAAAACCGTCTGCAGCACGTCTTCGGCGTCGCCGGCATTGCCGGTAATCCGGTACGCAGCCCGAAACACCAAAGCGTGGTGTTCGTGGAAGATCTGCTCCAGATGCTTGACGGAGATTTCAGCCGGTTCCATTGGGGCAGCCATTAGCGCTTTCATCCTATCAGGCTCATCCTACAAGTACTGACGGGCCTCGGGGACAGGGATTAGCGGCAAGGCTGCTGCCTCCTGCGCGTATGGGCCGGAAACCCTTTCGCTGCAACAATTCAGCAACGCTTCTCTTCCCAGCCGCAGTTGCTTTCCGCGGCCTTCCGCTGTCTCGTCTGGCTTGCCTATAATTGACGGTGGGCTCCAACTCGGTAAGAAGGTCTAGCGGAGGCGACTATCAGGATTACCAACTTGTTTTTGCGCATCGCTGCCATGTGCCTGTTTCTCAGTGCGACGCTCGGTCGCGCGGCAACTTTGTACACGTTCTCCAACACCGGCGCCAACCCCTACAGCATCTCGTTTCTGGAGACAAGCCCGCTCACATCGACAGGGAGTTTTGCCATCCCCCCATTCCAGGCAGGCGGCCTCACGTTCACCCAGGCAACTCTTGTTCAATCTGGCGGCACCGACTGTTTTCAATTCGGTAGCGCCGGCGCGACCTTGACCGCGACGCCGTTTTCCTGCGGTCTCAGCGCCTTCGCTCCGGATGGCGGTTGGCAAAGTCTATTCCTCGGCGCCATTGCTCCCGGCACCTATACCGCTTTCAACGCTGTATCAAATGGGAGTGCGCCTCCCGCGCCCAATCAGCTAACCATCCAGCAGGTTGCGGCATTTGAGTACACCTTCTCGAACAACGGCCCGAACCCCTACAGCTTTTCATTCCTCGAACCCGCCATCCTCAACACCACGGGTGCCTTCGCCATCGCTCCGTTTCAGATCGGCGGGCTGACATTTACCCAGGCAACTCTTGCCCAGGCCGGCGGCACCGGCTGTTTTCAATTTGGCAGTGCCGGCGCCACCTTGACCGCAACGCCGTTTTCCTGCGGTCTCAGCGCCTTCGCTCCAGACGGCGGCTGGCAGAGCCTGTTCTTCGGCGCAACCGCCCCCGGCACTTACGCCGCTTTCAACGCCGCATCAAACGGAAGCGCGCCTCCCGCGCCGAACCAACTGACCATCGCCGCGCAACCGGAGCCGGCGAGTTGGGCCTTGTTTACGGGAGGGGCGGCACTACTGGCAGCTTTCGCTCGGAGACGCCAAGGGTACCTCTGAACGCTTTCCCGTCCAGCAGGCGGCAAGCTCGCGGAGGTTAGCGTGGTTGCCAGTCCGCATCCCCTGGAAAGGGAGCTCCCGCAGTCCCCGCGAACTACCGCGAACGGCGGGTTCGACGAAACGGGTTGGGGCGAGCGCCGCATTCCAGAACTGGCAGGAATCGACGCCCGCCGCTGTTGGACCGTGTCGCATGCCGGCATCTATTTCACTTCCGGCGAGAAAGCGCCTTACCGGGTCCCGTTCTTCGATTTCGTAGGGCGCCACAGCGTTGATCATTGGTGGTTCGAGACGGTGAGGTTCGAGACGGTGAGGTTCGAGACCCAAAAAAAGCCCCACGCCAGGAAGGCGTGGGGCCGTAAAAGTTCTACTACAATCTGTCTCGGAGGATGACAGACCGGTATCGATGCTAACATCTACCGGTTGCGAAAGCAATGCAAAGCTGTAGCAACTTTGCGGGTATCTCGGGTCTCAAATTAGCGCAGTTCTTCCATCACCTGGTCCAAAACCTCCCGCGAAGGCCGGGTTTTGGACTCGGGCAGCGTCGCAAGCGGTTCATCCGCCATATTCAACTGCTCCACGAACGTAGGCTTGGAAGTGTTGACATATAGAACACCAGTAAGGACTTCGCCTTTCGCTTCCGACTCCTCCAGCAGTACCGCCGCAGCCGTCCGATTGGTCGGGTCATAGTCGCGATGCAGTTTGCGGATCCGCAGGTGCGAACCATCGTGCATCTCCACATCCCGGACTTCCCCTTCGGGGATATCCACCGAGATATCTTCGAAGTGCGGAACGAAATCCAGCTCGTGGAGCACGCTCTCGTGATCCTTCATGTAGCTGTAGCTCTTGGTGGAGCCCTGGTGATCGTTGAAAGTAACGCAGGGAGAGATAACGTCGATTACGGACAGTCCCTGATGCGCGATCGCGGTCTTCAGAATTGCCTGTAACTGCTTCTTGTCGCCGCTGAAAGATCGCGCCACAAACGTGGCGCCCCAGCGGAGCGCCAGCGCGCAGCAATCGAACGGCGGTAAGTCATTTACGGTTCCCGTCTTGAGCGTGGACCCCAGATCGGCCGTGGCGGAGAACTGGCCCTTGGTCAGCCCATATACGCCGTTGTTTTCGATGATGTAGATCAGCGGCATGTTGCGCCGCACCATGTGCATGAACTGGCCGATGCCGATGGACGCGGTATCGCCGTCGCCGGTGACGCCCACTCCCAGCAGCGTCCGGTTCGCCAGCAACGCTCCGGTAGCGATCGCCGGCATGCGGCCGTGAACTCCGTTGAACCCGTGCGAGAGCCCCAGGAAATAGGCGGGCGACTTCGAGGAGCAGCCGATGCCGCTGAACTTCGCGACCGTCCACGGTTCCACGCCGAGTTCGTAGAAGCACTCCACGATCCGCTCGGAAATGGAGTTGTGCCCGCAACCGGCGCACAACGTGGTCTTACTGCCCTTGTAGTTCAGGACCTCCAGCCCGATGCGGTTGACCTTCTTGGGCGGCGGCGTTACGGTGGTGCTCATTTACTTGCCCTCCTGTTTGACGACGTCGTCGGTAACGGTGCGCGCATCCAGCGGCAATCCGCCGTAGTAGCGCACGCTGCGCAGTTTGGCGATCAGGGCCGGATCCAGTTCCAGCCGCATCAGCCCGAGTAACTGGGCATCGCGGTTCTGGTCCACCACGTAGACGCGCTCGTGCCGGTGGATGAAGTCCAGCAGATGCTCCGTGAACGGATACGCCTTCAGGCGCAGGTAACTGGCATCGATGTGGTATTCCGCCTTGAGCTGATCGCAGCTTTCGCGCACCGCGTAGTCGGAAGTGCCGAATGCGATGAAGCCGATCTTCGCACCCTCCGCCTTCCGCTCCACCGGCTCCGGCACATGCTTGCGCATGACTTCGAACTTGTGCGCCAGGCGATCCATGTTGTTGACGTAATCGTCTTCGCGCTCGGTGTACTGGGCCTTTTCGTTGTGGCCGCTGCCGCGCGTGAAGTAGGATGCCGTCGGGTGGTTGGTGCCGGGCAGGGTGCGATAGCCGACGCCATCGCCATCCACATCTTTGTAGCGCGCGAAGCCGCCGAGCTGCTCCAGATCTTCGGCGGTCAGCACCTTGCCGCGGGTGATCGGCTTTTCGGGATAGGCGAAGCGCGTCCGCCATCCAGTTGTTCATGCCCAGGTCGAGATCGGTCATGACGAACGTCGGCGTCTGGAACTTCTCGGCGAACTCGAAGGCGTCGATGGTCATCGAGAAGCACTCTTCGGGCGAAGCCGGGAAGAACATGGGGTGCTTGGTGTCGCCGTGGGAGAGCAGCGCGGTGCGTAATCAGATCGCTCTGCGCGGTGCGCGTGGGCAGTCCGGTGGAGGGTCCGACGCGCTCCACGTCGAAGACCACGACCGGGATTTCGGCGTAGTAGCCGAGGCCGATGAACTCGCTCATCAGCGAGATGCCGGGCCCGGCGGTGGCGGTCATGGAGCGGGCGCCCGCCCAGCCGGCGCCCAGCGCCATGCCGATCGAGGCCAGCTCGTCTTCGGCCTGCACGATGGCGAAGGTCGCCTTGCCGGTCTCCGGATCGATGCGGAAGCGCTTCATGTAGCCGATCATGGTTTCGACCAGCGACGAGGAGGGCGTAATCGGGTACCAGGTGACCACGGTGCAGCCGGCGAACATGCAGCCCAGCGCGCAGGCGGCATTGCCATCGATGATGATCTTGCCGGCCGTCTCGTTCATGCGCTCCACTTTGAAGCGGAACGGCTTCGGTGAAGGTCTTGGTGGCGTAATCGAAGCCGGCCTGGCAGGCGCCCCAGTTCAGTTCGGCGGCCTTGGCCTTCTTCTTGCCGAACTGTTTGAACGAGCGCCTTGTGAATCTCTTCCATTTCGATGGAGAGCAGCTGCGCCACCACGCCGTCGTAGATCATGTTGCGGACCAGCTTCCGCAATTTCGCCTCGGGGCACACCGGCGCCACCAGCTTATCGAAGGGGACCGGAAAGAAGTGCAGATCGCTGCGCAGTTCGTTGAGCTTCAACGGCTCGTCGTAGACAACGGCAGCGCCGCTATCCAGTTTCATCACGTCTTCGCGCGCGGTTTCGGGGTTCATGGCCACCAGGAAATCGATTTCCTTGCGGCGTCCGATGTAGCCGTGCTTGCTGACGCGAATGGTGAACCAGGTGGGCAATCCCGCGATGTTCGACGGGAACATGTTCTTCCCGGAAACCGGAATGCCCATCTGGAAGATGGCCCGCATCAGCACGCTGTTGGCAGTCTGACTGCCGGACCCGTTGACGGTCGCGACCTGAATGCTGAAATCGTTAACTACCGAGTGGTTCGGCCTGTTCCGGCAGAGATTCGGCCGGAGATACCTCTAGTGTTGACATCGATTGGGATTCCTTGTAGGGGGAGTTTGGCCCAGTTCACGGTTCACTTTAGATTATATGCAAATCGACGGAGCGTGGCGTAGTCCGGTTTCAACGGGCCCCTTGAAGCCATTTCAGAATCGTCTCGTACTCGGGCGAATTCTTCATCCACCGCTGCCCTCCGCCGTGCGCCGTTGCCGCCGCGCCGGCCACGCCTTCGGATTCGGCCGTGGACGTCGGCTTGCGCAGCAGCAGGCTGTTCTCGGGATCCGCGCGGTCCACCACGTTCTTCACCGTGCTCCACGTCGCGTTGAACAACGTGTGGGTCGCGTGGCAGTTTACGCAGGCGTAGCCGTCGCTGCCCTTCTTCTTCAGAATCGGGTCGATATTGGCGTGGAAATAGGCCTCGTCCAGGGGTACGGTCGGCGGCGCCACCGCGGGTTTCGTGGCCGCGCCTGCGGTCCGCGGCGGCGGCAGATGGAAGGCGCGCGCCACCCCGGCCGCTTCACCCTCGGCATCCAGCTTCCGCCCCAGTTCCAGCGTGGCTTCGTTGCGCCCCCCGGCGGCGCGCTCCACTTGTGCAAATGTGGTCTCACGAACGATCAGGCTGGCATTGCGCGCCAGCGTCTGCATCTCCTGGTCCGGCGCATCCAGCAGCGGCAAGAGCGCCCGCGACAGCACGGCCGCGCTCGAGCCGAAGAAGGCGATTTGTTCGATATCGTTGCCGATCCGGCTGTAAACCGGGGGCCCGTTCTTGAGCGGTGGAGGCGCCAACTCGTAAACATCGCCGCGCCGCAGCGGGATCTCGGCGAGCGCCGCCAGCAACTGCTTCTTTTGCCGCTCCGGTCCCCTCTCCAGTACCGCCGCGAACTTCACCGCCAGCTGCGATTCCACCGCCAGGCGGCCCTGAATCGCACGCTCGCGATCTTCCGGCTTGCCCAGCAGCGCGACCCAGTTGTTGTAGAGGTAACGGATATTCTCATCGGCCAGGTTATAGACGGCCGCGCGCAGATTGCTCTCCACCCAGGGATGCTGCGGCTGTGCCAGTCCCGCCAGAATTGTGTCCTCGATTGTGCCGCGAACCTCCGGGTCGGCATTCCAGAACCAGGCCTGCCACAATCCGCGAACCGCCTGCATCCGCACCGCCGGCGCCGGATCCAGCGTCAGTCGATCCAGCACCGCGATCAACTCGTTGCGCCGCGCCAGGCTCGCGAAGGAATGCGCGAAGACGCGCGTCGCGCCCCACCGCAGCCGCGCGCTTGGCGAACCCAGCGCTTCCAGCAGTTCGCGATCTCCGCTTTCCGGGTGCGCGCCGTAGACCTGCCGGATCGACCAGGCCGCCGTGCGCTGCACCAGCTTGCTCGGGTCCTCCAAGAGCTTCACCAGCAGCGGAATGTCGCCGGGCAGTGCCAATCGTCCCAGCGCTTCCACCGCGGCCTGCCGGATCAGCGTCTCATTCGATTGTGCCGCCGACCGAATTTGCGAGAGCACAGCGTCCGCCGGCCGGTCCCAGATCTGGTCCAGTTGCCTCAGCAGCGCCTCCGGATCAGTCGAAAGCGACTTTGGCGCGGCCGTGTCCCATCCCTTCTCGTGCCCCTTCCCGGGGAAATAGGCGCTCAGCGCGAGTACCGCGAATTGCGTCTCGCGGAACGGCGTCTTGAAATTCTCGAAGGACTGCGTGGGGTCCATCCAGCCGCCAAACGCCTGCTGCCGGTTCATCAGATAATCGATCGCCTTGGCGACCTGCGGCTGATCCTTCGGAATTCCCGCCGCCGCCAGCGCCCACAGCGCATGCCCGGTCTGAAACTCGACTTCGGGTTCCTTCGCGTCGAAGCGCATCGACCACTGACCGCTCGGCCGCTGCAGCCCGAGCAGCCGCCCGGCATTGGCCGCAATCTGCGCGGCGTACTTTTCGCGATCGATCTCCGCCAGCGCCAGCGTCTGGTAGCAGAGGTCCACCAGGTTCTTCACCTCGCCCTCCGCGATCATCTGCGCCAGCCGCGGATCCCGCGTGCTCTTCCACGAATACCATGCCACCTCGTGCGCGCTCACCAGCGGCGTATTGCCGTTGGTCTCGTCCGGCGGAAGTTTCTCGCGCCCCGCGTAGTAGAGCTTCAGGTACGCCGTGATGTCCTGGTGATAGGCCGGATTCTGCACGCCGGAGACATTCTCTTCGAAGAGGTTGGTGAGCACGCTCATCCGGCTCAGCACGTTGGCCGGCGCCGAAATCACCCGCGACCAGACCGCGCCGGTCTTTTCGAAACCGTAAAATGGCCGCGGATTGTTGTAGAAGCGTTCTTCCAGAAACTGCAACTGCTGGCGCTGCACCAGCGGATAGCCGTTGGCGATGGAGTACAACTGCGCGCGCTGCGAGAAGTGGCTGGCGTGGCAGGCCACGCACAGGGAAGTCTCCTGATGTACTCCCGCGACGCGATCGAACGCCCCGCCCCGCCGCGGTGTGTTGGCGAACCAGCTGTCGCCCGCGCCCATGATGTAGTCCACCGCCGTGCGCACGGCGTCCCGCGGATCCTTGTACGGCGGCGCTTCGTAAACCCGGGTGCGCAGTTTGAACTCCGGATGGTTGGCGCGCACACGCACATAATATTCGCCCTTGTCCCTGAGGATGCGCGGCGCGAACTTGTTCCCCGGCAGCGCCTGCACTTCGTGCGGCAACGCCACCGGATCCTGCCCCTCCGTGTACTCCTCCGGCTTGCCTGCCTTGATGCGGAATACGGCGACGTCCACCGGTAAATCGTCGCGGTCGGTGAGTTCGAGCTGGAAGAAGACCAGCTTGGGCGAGGCCTCCGCAAAATCGAACCGATACCAGTGCTCGCCCTCGGGCGCGGAGACCGTCTGCTTGCGCGAGGTCTCGGGTAGCGGGAAATACTCCAGCTCGTCGCTCGACCCGGTCACCATCTGCCCGAGCGTGATCGGCGCCGCATCCTGCCAGGTATGGTTAGGCGCCACCGCAAACGGCGCGCGATTGACCTGCAGCCGGTACCTGCCGGTGCCCGCAGTGCTCACGCGCAACGAAACCGCGCCGTGCGGACGGATCCACCCATAAAGATCGGAGTCCCCCGCATGCAGCGTCTTGCCCAGTAGCACGCGGTCGCCTTCCCTCACCGACACGGCGACGCGCGCGCCCGAATCGACACTGAAAAGAAAGCTGTACCCGGTGCCCGTCGAGAGTTTATCCAGCTTCATCTCCAGCGGCCGCAGCTCGCCGGAGGCGGAGTAGATCGCAGGCAGACCGGGGGATTGGCCCCAACAAATGCCAAGGCTTCCCAGGAGAAGAAGAGGACGGTAGTTACCCAGCATGATAGAGCGTTGCCTCCATCATATGACATCCACCGCCGTTAGTTCGCCAAGCGAACTTTATGGCCCGCTATTGTTCGTGTACGTCTTCGAGGTACGTGTAGCCGTGCAGTCCCTCTTCGTAGAAGCGCAGCAGCGCGCCGCTCTCTTCGTAGGTCAGCCGGCCTTCGCGCAGCGCGGCTTCCACGTCGCGCCGCAATTGCGTCACCAGGTGATCCGACGAGAACTGCACGTAATTCAACACTTCGCGCACGGTATCGCCTTTGATCACCGAGTCCAGCATCGTCTCGCCCTCCGGACCCAGCCGCACGTGGACCGCGTTGGTGTCGCCGAAGAGATTGTGCAGGTCGCCCAGAATCTCCTGGTAGGCCCCGAGCAGGAAGGCACCCAGGAAGTAATCGCTGCCGTCGAACGTGTGGAGCTGCAACGTACGCTTCACGTCGCGGCGGTCGATGAAGGCATCCACCTTGCCATCGGAATCGCACGTGATGTCGCCCAGCACCGCGGGGCGCGAGGGCTGCTCCTCCAGGCGATGAATCGGCATGATCGGAAAGAGCTGATTGATCGCCCAGCTATCCGGCATGCTTTGAAACAGCGAGAAGTTGCAGAAATAGGTATCGGAGAGCATCGCGTCGATGCCTTCCAACTCTTCGGGGAAGTAATCGAGCTCGCCCGCCAGCCGCTGGATGCGGCGCAGGATCGCCCAATAGAGATTCTCGGCAATGCAGCGCTGTTCGAGCGAGAGGTAGCCCAGGCTGAACAGGTTCAACGCCTGGTCCAGCGCCTGTTGGGCGTCGTGGTAGCTCTCCAGCAGATTCTTGGCGGTCAGCCCGCGATTGGTTTCCGCGAGATCGATCAGCGGCTGTTC
This sequence comes from uncultured Solibacteraceae bacterium, assembly GCA_963791985.1. GTDB lineage: Bacteria > Acidobacteriota > Terriglobia > Bryobacterales > Bryobacteraceae > Solibacter. The sequence goes on from CAWBUN010000002.1 coordinate 587,878, forward strand.
GGCGTCGGTCGGCGGTTCCGCCGGCACGTCGGTTTCGCCCATCCCGGAGACGCCCAGGACGTTGAAGACCAGCACGCTGTGATACGCCGCGATGGCGCGCCCGCTCTCCGTGATGATCGTGGGATGCGCCACTTCGACTTCGTCGCACACGTTCTGCACGTGGTAGATGATGTCGTTGGCGTATTCCTGCAGCGTGTAGTTGACGCTCGATTCGAAATCCGTCTGCGAGCCGTCGTAATCGATTCCCAATCCGCCGCCCACATCCAGGAACTTGAGGCCCGCGCCCGCGCGCGCCAGGTCCACGTAGACCCGCACTGCCTCGTTGACCGCGCCCTTGATCTGCCGGATGTTGGTAATCTGGCTGCCCAGGTGGAAATGCAGCAGGTTGAGGCAATCGGACATGCCCAGGTCCTTGAGTTCCTGGAGCGCCCGCATCGCCTCCGTCGCCGAAAGCCCGAACTTCGAGCGGTAACCGCCCGACGATTTCCAGCGCCCCGACCCGCGGCTTGCCAGTTTCACGCGCAGCCCGATCGCCGGGCGCACGCCCACCCGCGCGCTGTACTTCAGAATCAGCTGCAGCTCGGTGTACTTCTCCACCACCGGGATGATCTTGCGCCCCATCTTCTGGGCAAGCATGGCCATCTCGATGTATTCATCGTCCTTGAAGCCATTGCAGATGATCGGAGTTTCGTTGTCGGCCAGGGCCATCACGGCCATCAATTCTGGTTTGGACCCGGCTTCCAGGCCAAAGCGGAAAGGCTTGCCGAATTCCAGGACTTCTTCCACCACCTGCCGCTGCTGGTTCACTTTGATCGGATAGACGCAGCAATAGCCGCCCTGATACTTGTGTTCAGTGATCGCGGTTTGAAAGGCGCTGTGGATTTCGCCCAGGCGATGCTTCAGGATGTCGGCAAAGCGGATCAGAATCGGCAGATTGATGCCGCGCAGCACCAGCGTGTCGATCAATTGTTTGAGGTCGATCGAGCGTGCGGGGTCCTTCTCGGGGTGGACACGGAGATGGCCGTTCTCGCCAACCGAAAAATAGCCCTTCCCCCAACTGGCGACATCATATAGGTCATTCGCCGATTGCGGAGTCCAACGCTCTGTCGGCTCCATAACCAGGGAGCCCTTGCGGCCATTTCTTTCCAACGTGTTGCCTCTCCTTAGCTCTCAGTGTCCTTAAATTTGGCGGCTAGGGCAAGGAGAAACTCGTGACGAAGGCTTTACAGCCCGCTGTATGGTGCCTTGCGGTAACGTTTCCAGCCTGGGGTACTTGAGTACCTCTGCATGACGTACCCCCCACCTACTATTAACCAAAGGCACTAGTGTCCGAGCCGCACCAAAGCCATACTGACTCTTCCGCATCGGGGCGGGTTTCGATTTTTTAAGGAGAATTGATGATGACTGGTCCATACGCACTTCTTTCGCTCGTTTTTATGATGAGCTTCGTAATTCTCTTCGACCGCGTCCACTACAAGAGCAAATTGACGGCGTGGCTCTGCGGCGGCAAGCTCATGAGCCGCGACGAACTGGACCAAATCCAGGCGATCTGGTCCGCGTGCCAGGACAACTAACAGTGGGGCAGGCGCTTCCGCCTGCCGACTCTTCGCCAGGCCGGCTCGAATCCCGGCCGTTGGGGACCAATCTGCCCTCTCGCTGTCCGAATATTTGACAGCGGCTGTTTTTCAGACAGAGATTCTCCCCGCGCAACACCCTCTCATCCCTCAAAACCCTCGAAATTCCTCGATTTTCGCCAGTGGTGCTTCGCATGCCTTAATTTCGGATTCACAGACCTTTAGATGCGAAAGGACGCCACGGATGCAAGCAACCGGTTTCACCTCCAACACCCCAAACCGCCGCAGCGCCATTGAATGGCTGCTGCGCGGCGGACTGGCCGCCTCCCTGGCGTCGTTCTTCTACCCCGTTGTCCGCTTCCTGAATCCGCCCATGGTGGCGGAAGCGTCGGTCAACGAGGTGGCTGCCGGCAAGGTCCAGGATCTGAAGCCGAATTCCGGCAAGATCGTGAAGTTCGGCAACAAGCCCGCGCTGCTCGTCCGTGTCAACGATACCGAATGGAAGGCCTTCTCGGCCGTCTGCACCCATCTGAACTGCACCGTCCAGTATCAGGAAGGCCGCCGCGAAATCTGGTGCGCCTGCCACAACGGTACCTACGACCTTGAACGGCCGCGTGGTCATCCGGACCGCCGCCCAAGCCGCTCGAGGAACTGGCGGTCAAACTTCGCGGCGACGAAGTCGTCATTTCGCGCCGTGCGTGATCGGGAGGATACGCAACTTGGCCGCACCTGAACTCAAATCCAAAACCCTCGACTGGTTCGACGAGCGCACCGGCTGGCGCATCGCCCGCGACATGCTGGACCACAAGGTAGTGCCGCTGCATGCCGGCACCGCCTGGTATTACTTCGGCGGCATCACGCTCTTCCTCTTCGGCATCCAGATCGGTCACCGGAATCCTGCTGCTGCTCTACTACCGGCCCACGGTCGCCGAGGCCTTCGATAGCGTCCGCTTCATCATGACCCGCGTCGAATTCGGCTGGCTGATCCGCTCAATCCATAGCTGGTCGGCCAACCTGCTGATCTTCGTCGCATTCGTCCACATGTTCAGCGTTGTCTTCACGCACGCCTACCGGCGCCCGCGGGAGCTGACCTGGCTCAGCGGCATCGCCCTGCTCGGCCTCATGCTGGGCTTCGGCTTCAGCGGCTACCTGCTGCCCTGGAATCAGATCTCCTACTTCGCCACCAAAGTGGGTACCGACGTCGCCGGCAGCACGCCCTTCGTCGGTCCCGTGATCGCTCGCTTTCTGCGCGGCGGCGAAGATGTGGGGGCGGCCACTCTGACCCGCTTCTTCGCTTTCCACGTGATCGGTCCTGCCGCTGATCACCGGCGGCCTGATCGGCTTCCACCTGCTGCTGGTGCAGAAGCACGGCATGAGCACCCCAGGCTCATCTCGCGCCCGCAGAAGCTCGGCCAGATGAAGTTCTTCCCCAACTTCTTCCTGCGCGAATTGATGGTCTGGTACGGCGTGCTCGCCGTGCTCGGACTCGCTGGCCGCGATCTTCCCCTGGGAACTCGGCGAAAAGGCCGACCCGTTCGCTTCCGCGCCCGCCGGCATCCGCCCCGAATGGTATTTCCTGGCGCAGTTCTACACCCTGAAGCTGATTCCCGAGCCACGTGTGGATCTTCGAGGGCGAGACTGCTCGGCCTGCTCGGCTTCGGAGCGCTGGCGTGGTCTGGGTGCTCCTGCCCTTCTGGGCAGGCACGAACCCGATGGCACCAACCGCACCCGCCTGGCCACCGGCGCCGGCATCTTCCTGGTCGCCTATCTGTTCACCTTCACCTATCTGGGATACTTCAAATGAGAGCGCCCGCGATTCTTCTTCTTCCTCCTGCGTGGATGTCTGAGCGCAGCCACTCGCCGGATTCCTGCGTCACCTGCCACGCCGCGCGTCGATGAGTCCGGCAAAGGTCCCGCGTCGCTCATCAAGAACGACGTCCACATCGCCCACGGCCTGAGTTGCGCCGATTGCCACGGCGGCGACCGCACCAGCGACGATCCCGACGTCGCCATGAACAAGGCCAAGGGCTTCAAGGGCAAGCCCGCGCGCGCCGACATCCCGAAATTCTGCGCCACCTGCCACAGCAACCCCGACTACATGCGCAAGTTCGCCCCCCGCGAGCGCGTGGATCAGTTCGAGCTCTACCAGACCAGCGTCCACGGCAAGCGCCTCGCGGCCGGCGACACCAACGTCGCCACCTGCATCGATTGCCACAGCGTGCACGATATCCGCGCGGTGAAGGATAGCCGTCGCCCCGGTCCATCCCCTCCGCGTCGCCGAGACCTGCTCGCGCTGCCATTCCGACGCGCAGAAGATGGCGCCGTACAAGATTCCCACCAATCAGTTCCAGGAATACAAGACCAGCGTGCACTGGGAAGCGCTCACCAAGCGCGGCGATCTTTCCGCGCCCAGCTGCGCCTCCTGCCACGGCAACCACGGCGCCAAGCCGCCGCAGGTGGAATCCGTGTCCGCCGTCTGCGGAAGTTGCCACGTCCTGTTTGAGCAGCTCTACGAGAAGAGCGTCCACAACGCCATCTTCTCCGGCGCCGGCGGCGGCGGCGGTTGCATGGTCTGCCATTCCAACCACGCGCGTCCACTATCCCTCCACCGCCATGCTCGCCGGCCCGAAAGCCGGTCTGCTCCGGCTGCCACGATGCCGGCACTCGCGCCCGGCCGGACGCCGCCACTGCAAATGGCCGGCTGGCTCGATGGCCTGGACACCGCGCTGAAGCATTCCGAGACCGTCCTCGCCAGCGCGGAAAAGTCCGGCATGGAAGTCTCCGAAGCCCAGGTGCGCCTGATCGATGGCCGCGAAAACCTGGTCAAGGCGCGCCTCGCGCTGCACTCCATGAAGCCCGCGCGAGATGCAGAAGCCCGTGGAGGAAGGCATGGCGCATCGCCAAGAGCACCCAGAAAGCCGGCGAGTTCGCGCTCCACGAAAAGGACATCCGCCGCATAGGGCCTCGCCGTTTCGGTGCTGCTGATCGGCATCGCCATTCTTGCTATCCGCCTCCTGCTTCGCCGCATGGAGAGCATCACCTGACCTTATGAAAACACACTCATCGCAACCCTCGCTCTTATCGCTCCGCCGGACTGGCCTGGGCCGGCGCGCCGGAAGGCAAGGAGATCTATACCGCAAAGTGCGCAGCCCTGTCACGGTGCGAATGGAGAAGGCAAGGCTGCCATCGCCAAAATGTACAACGTCACCCATGCCCCCGCTGGCCTCCAAGGAGGTGCAGGCCAAGACCGACGCCGAGTTGAAGAAGGTGATTCAAGCGGCAAGGGAAAAATGAAGCCGGTCTCCGGCGTCACCGAGAAACAGGCCGACGACGTCGTCGCTTTTGTTCGCACTCTGAAGTAATGCAGGTGGTAACGGCAGGCGAAAGCGCCGGCCCCACCTCTATGCCTGAAAAACGGTGGTTCTGGGCGACCCTGACGCTCTCCAGCATCACTATCGTCTCGGTGGTGCTGGCGGCTGGGAACTGGTCGAAGAATCGACTCTTCCGCGATGCCAACTACGTCACGCTCCATTACCTCTACGTCACGCGCGGCATCGCCTCTTCGCTGCTTCTGGCCTTCTGGGCCGCCTGGTTCGTGCTTCGCCAGCGCCGGAAAAGCGAGGCCGACCTGCGCCGCTCCCGCGACCTCTACCGCGGCCTGCTGGAAGCCTTTCCCGGCGCCGTCATGCTCTACGATTCCGAACTGCGCGTCCTCGAATGGAACGCCCCCGCCGAGCGCATGTACGGCTATACGCAGCGAGGAAATTCTGCGGCGCGTCGCCTGCCCATCCGTCCCCGACACACGCCGCCGAGCTCGAAGACGTTCCTGCGTCGCGTGCGAGCACGGCGTCCCCGTGCTCGATGTCGAGACTCTGCGCCAGCCCAGAGGATGGCGAGCCCTTCGAAGTCCAACTCAGCCTGCTGCCCTTTCGCGAAGGCCCCGGCCCCGTCGTGCTTCCTCGAAGTCACCACCGATATCCGCGAGCGCGTCCGCTGGCGCCGAGCGACATGATCGAAATCGAAAAGCTCACCAGCATGGGAAAGATGGCCGCCGGCACCGCCCATCACCTGAATTCCCCGCTCGCCGCGCTGCTCATCCGCGCGTGCAGTTGATCCGCCAGCACTCCACCGAGCCCGGCCTTCGATGAGGATCTGGCGCGCATCGAGGACGGCCTCAACTTCTGCCGCCACTTCGTGCAGCGCCTGCTCGATTTCACCCGTGCCATGCCGGTGGAGAAGGCGCACGCAGGATCTCGCCACGGTCATCGAATCCATCGCCGGCTTCTTCCAGCCCGCCATCTCTCGCGCCAAGCGCCAACCTCATGCGTGGATACCGCTCCGAAGGCCGCGGCCAACACGTCTTCGCCGACCGCAACCTGCTCGAGACCCTGCTGCTGACTCTGCTTGAGCAATGCGCTGGACGCGGTCCCCGCCGGCGGCGAAATCCGCCTGAGTTGCCGCCGCGTCACCCGGCACTGTCGGCTTCACGCGTCGGCGACAACGGCTGCGGCATCAGCCGCCGCCCACCTGGAGCACGTCTTCGAACCCTTCTTCACCACCAAGGAACCCGGCAAGGGTACCGGCCTCGGCCTGGCCATCGCGCGCAACGTGGTCATGGAACACGGCGGCACCATCCGAATCGAAAGCCAGCCCGGCGACGGCACCATCGCCATCGTCGATCTGCCGCTGGCCGACGTGCCGCGAAGCGCCGCGGAGGAGAGTCGCGCGCATGAAGACCGCCAACGAATCGCACGGCCCCTCGATCCTGGTGGTGGATGACGACCAGGCCTCGCCTCCACGCTCAAGGAGTTCCTCACCGCGAAGGCTACGCGGTGGAGGTCGCGCTCTCCGGCGCCGAGGCGCTGGCCATACAGGCGCGAATCCCGCGCATCGCCCTCGCCCTGGTCGATCTCGTCATGCCGGTGATGGACGGCCTCGCCCTCACCGACGAACTGCGCCGCCGCAATCCCGATACTCACGGTGGTCATCATGACCGGCTACGCCACCATCGAGACCGCGGTCGATGCCATCAAGCGCGGCGCCGAGGACTACGTCACCAAGCCCTTCGACTTCGAAGGCCGTCCGCAAGAAGATCGGCCGCCTGATGGAGGTGATGGAACTGCGCGAACGCGTCGCGCAGCTCGAAAAGCACCTGGAGCGCCACCCCTGCTTCGAGAACATCGTCAGCCTCTCGGCCCTCCATGGAGCGCGTGCTCGAGCGCGCCCGCATGGCGGCCGGCACCGACGCTTCGGTGCTCTGCTGGGCGAAACCGGCACCGGCAAGGAGATGCTGGCGCGCGCCATCCATGCCGCCAGCAGCGCGCGCCCGCATGCCGTTCGTCGCCGTGAACAGCGGCGCGCTGCCGCGCGAACTGGTGGAGAGCGAGCTCTTCGGTTTCCGCAAGGGCGCCTTCACGGGCGCTTATGCCGACGCGCCCGGTATCTTCACCGCGGCCACCGGCGGCACGGTCTTCCTCGACGAACTCGGCGAAATGCCCAAGGACGTGCAGGTGAAGCTGCTGCGCGTGCTCCAGGAAAAGGAACTCCGCCCCGTCGGCGGCACCCGCGCCGTCCCGGTGGACGTGCGCATTGTCGCCGCCACCAATCGCACGCTAGGCCGAACTGCGCGCCACCCTGCTTGCGCGAAGATCTCTACTTCCGGATTGCCACCGTCGTGCGTGGACGTGCCGCCGCTGCGCTCGCGGCCCGAGGACATCCTGGTGCTCTCGCAGCATTTCGCCGCGCGCCTTTCGCGCCGCTACGGCCGCGAGATCACGCTCGGGCGCCCCGCCCTCGAGCTGCTGCTCGCCTATGCATTCCCCGGCAACGTGCGCGAGCTGGAGAACCTGATGGAGAGCGTCGCCGCCGTCTCCGCGGACAATCCCCAGACCATCACCGACAAGGACCTCAAGCCCATGCTCGGTGGGCGGCGCGCCGGCCTCCGCCGCTGCACTCCAACCTCGGCGACTCGTTCTCCATGGAACAGATGGAGCGCCTCACCATCCAGCAGGCGCTGCGCGTTTCCGCCGGCAATCGCACCAAGGCCGCCGCGCTGCTCGGCATCTCGCGCGACACGCTCTATCGCAAGCTCCGGCAATATCAGATCTAGTAGCGTCCGAAAATCGGACACCGTCACCTTTTGCGACGCAGCCGGAAAGCCGTTTCTCGCCAAGACGCAAGATCGCAACAGTTGGACAACACCGCGTTTCGTTGGCGTTCGCGTGCATGTCGATCCTCATGGCCGCGATCAGTAAACGCACGCAGGTCCTGCTCTGGATTCTTGCGGCCGTGCGCCGCAATCGCTCTGCTGGCAGCGACTGTCATCGGCGGGCGTACCGACCGTCCAGTTCGCAACACGCCACTCTACCTGACCGGTTCGCCCGAAAAAGGCGCCGCCCTCTTCTACGGCGAAGAAGCACTGCTCCATCTGCCATGCCGTGAACGGAACCGGCGGACGCGTTGCGCCCGATCTCGGCGCCACCCATCCGGGCACGCCCGCCATGGGCTGGCTGATCACGGTGATCTGGAACCACATGCCCGGCATGTGGCGGCAGATGCACGGCGAGAAGCTGCAGTTGAACCAGGAGGAGATGGCGCACATCCTCGCCTTCCTCTACCAGGCGGGCTCCGCGGACAAGCCGGGCGATCCCGGCGGCCGGCCAGAAGGTCTTCGAGGCCAAAGGCTGCGTCGCGCTGCCACGCGGTGCGCGTCGCAACGGCGCCACGCCGCTCCCGACCTTTCGAAGGTCGCGGCGGCCGGCGATCGCCTGGCCTGGATGCACGCCATGTGGAACCACGCACAGTCCATGATCGAGCCCGTCACCAAGGAACTCGGCGCGTTGGCCGCAGTTCCAGGGCGCCGAGATGAACGACCTGGTGGCCTACGTCAACGGCGCGCCCTCCGGCCGCCATACAGGAAGACGGCTCGCTCCGCGGCAGTGCGAAAAGGGTTGGGAAGTCTTCCAGGCCAAGTGCATCCAATGCCATTCGGTCCGCGGCAAAGGCGGCAAGATCGGTCCCGAACTCGGTCCCGCGCACGAACTCCCGCGCACCTCCGCGCAGTTCGCCGCCGTCCTGTGGAACCACGCCCCGGCCATGCTCAAGCAGGCCCAGGCCGCCGGCGTCGAAAAGCCGACCCTGCAGGGCGAAGAGATCACCGACGTCGCCCGCTTCCTGGCCAGCCTGCGCTACTTCGAACCCACCGGCTCCGCCTTCGTCGGGCGAGCGTGTCTTCGCCGACCGCGGCTGCGCCCGTTGCCACGGCGCCAAGGCCGAAGGCACCGCGAAGCCCCGCCCCCAAGACCCCCGGCGACGCCTTCACCATGGTCTCTTTCGCCACGTCGCTCTGGAGCCACGGCCCCGCCATGAACACGCGCGCCGAGAAGCTCGGCATCCCCTGGCCCAGCCTGGAGCCCGGCGATGTCGGCGACTTGATCAGCTTCCTGAACGATCCGGGGCGGACGAAATAGGCGCAGAGGTGCCCCCGAGAACCGGATTTGCGAGGTTATTGAGTAGTCCATATACTGGAGGTGGTCCGGAACTAGGAGAGGCTTACATGAGAACGTACACTGCCGTCGTGGAGCGTTGCGCCGACACGGGCCTGTTTGTGGGTTACGTCCCCGGTTTTCCTGGCGCCCACAGCCAAGGTGAAAGTCTGGACGAACTCAATAGGAACCTTCAAGAAGTCATTGAAATGCTTCTCGAAGATGGCGAGCCCAAGCTGGACACCCAATTCGTCGGGACTCAGACCGTGACCGTGAGCTGAACGTGGGCAACGTCCCGGTTCTGAAACCGCGAGTAGTCATTGCCATCCTGGAAAAACTGGGGTTTGCCGAAGCCAGACAACGCGGCTCGCATAAGCAGTTTCGGCACCCAGACGGGCGCAGTACCACCGTTCCGGTTCATGGTACCCGTGATATCTCGCCGATCTTGTTGCGCCAGATTGCCAAAGACATCGGACTGACGGTCGACGAGTTCGTAAAGCGCGCGTAGCGCTCCCTCCCCCTCCTTTCCTCATTCGGCCCTTTTTTGCAGCCATTCGCACCCCCTCCGCATCCATTGACTGGGTAATCTTGACTAAAAAGTGCAGATTAGCGAAAATGAAGGTAGCCCAACAGTTTAGGAGTACATCCTGGTGAGCGATTCCACCAACACGATCGAAACATTTGCCAATCAGGAATATAAGTGGGGCTTCGTCACCGAGATCGAAGCCGACGCTATTCCCCGCGGCCTCAGCGAAGACGTCGTCCGCCTGATTTCGGCCAAGAAAAACGAGCCCGAGTGGCTCCTCGAATGGCGCCTCAAGGCCTACCGCCACTGGCTCACCATGAAAGAGCCCGAGTGGGCCAACGTCCACTACCCGCAAGATCGATTACCAGGACATCATCTACTACTCCGCCCCCAAGGCCAAAGCCGACGGACCCAAGAGCCTCGATGACGTCGATCCCGAACTGCTCAAGACCTACGAAAAGCTCGGCATCCCGCTCCAGGAACGCGCCATCCTCGCCGGCGTCGCGGTCGATGCGGTGTTCGATAGCGTTTCCGTCGCCACCACCTTCAAAGAGAAGCTCACAGAGCAGGGCATCATCTTCTGCTCCTTCTCCGAAGCCGTGCAAGAGCATCCCGAGCTGGTCCGCAAGTACCTCGGCTCCGTCGTCCCCACCAGCGACAACTTCTTCGCCGCGCTCAACTCCGCCGTCTTCACCGATGGCAGCTTCTGCTACATCCCCAAGGGCGTCCACTGCCCGATGGAGCTCTCCACCTACTTCCGCATCAACGCCAAGGACACCGGCCAGTTCGAGCGCACCCTGATCGTCGCCGACGAAGGCGCCAACGTCAGCTATCTCGAAGGCTGCACCGCGCCCATGCGCGACGACAACCAGCTCCACGCCGCCGTCGTCGAGCTCGTCGCCCTCGACAACGCCCAGATCAAGTACTCCACCGTGCAGAACTGGTACCCCGGCGACAAGGACGGCAAGGGCGGCATCTACAACTTCGTCACCAAGCGCGGCGCCTGCCGCGGCGTCAATTCCAAGATCTCCTGGACCCAGGTCGAGACCGGCTCCGCCATCACCTGGAAATATCCCAGTTGCATCCTGCACGGCGACAACTCGGTCGGCGAGTTCTATTCCGTCGCGCTGACCAACAACGGCAGCAGGCCGACACCGGCACCAAGATGATCCACATCGGGAAGAACACCACGTCGCACCATCGTCTCGCAAGGGCATCTCCGCCGGCCACGGCCAGAACACCTATCGCGGCCTGGTCAAGATCCTGAAATCCGCCACCGACGCCCGCAACTACTCGCAGTGCGATTCGCTGCTGCTCGGCGACAAGTGCGGCGCGCACACCTTCCCCTACATCGAAGTGCGCAACACCACCGCCAGGTCGAGCACGAAGCCTCCACCTCCAAAATCGGCGAAGACCAGATCTTCTACTGCCACCAGCGCGGCATCTCCACCGAAGACGCCGTCATCATGATCGTCAACGGCTTCTGCAAGGAAGTCTTCCAGGAACTGCCGATGGAGTTCGCCGTCGAAGCCCAGAAATTGCTCGGAGTCAGTCTGGAAGGAAGCGTCGGTTAAGAGAAACAAGCGAATGGCACTACTCGAAATTAAAAATCTCCACGCCAAAGTTGGCGAACGCGAAATTCTGAAAGGCATCAACCTCACCGTCGAACGCCGGCGAGGTGCACGCCATCATGGGCCCCAACGGCAGCGGCAAGAGCACGCTCGCCCAGGTGCTCGCCGGACGCGACATGTACGCCGTCACCGGCGGCTCCGTCACTTACGACGGCAAAGACCTGCTCGAGCTCTCCCCCGAAGACCGCGCCCGCGAAGGCATCTTCCTGGCCTTCCAATATCCGGTCGAAATTCCGGGCGTCAGCAACATGTACTTCCTGCAAGGCCGCGCTCAACGCCATCCGCAAGCACCGCGGACATCGAAGAGCTCGACGCCATGGATTTCCTCAACGTGGTCCGCGAGAAAATGCAGATCATGAAGATGGATCAGGCGTTGCTCAATCGCCCCGTCAACGACCGGCTTCTCCGGCGGCGAAAAGAAGCGCAACGAAATCTTCCAGATGGCCGTGCTCGAACCGCGGCTCGCCATCCTCGATGAAACCGATTCCGGCCTCGATATCGACGCCCTCCGGACCGTCGCCGGCGGCGTCAACGCCATGCGCAGCCCCGACCGCGGCATGATCGTGGTCACCCACTACCAGCGCCTGCTCAACTACATCGTCCCCGATTTCGTCCACGTGCTCGCCGAAGGCCGCATCGTGAAATCCGGCGGCAAAGAACTCGCGCTCGAACTCGAAGCGGAAGGCTACGAAGGGCTGGGCCTGCACGACGAGCCGGAGGCAATCGGAAAACGATGACGCCTGTCGCAGAAACTACCGGAGCCTGGCTGGAGCAGTTCACCAATCTGCCCGCCGCGCCCGCATGGCTCCAGCCGCTGCGCGAGAACGCCTTCCGGCGCTTCGCGGAGCTCGGCTTTCCCACCACGCATGACGAAGAGTGGCGCTTCACCAACGTTGCCCCCATCGCGCGCACCACGTTCGCGCCCGGCCGCGTCGGCGAAGTCGGCACCAAACTCGCCAAGGGCCCCATCCAGCTCGTGTTCGCCAACGGACACCTTCTGACGCGTCCCGAAACTCTGCCCGCGGGACTTCAGGCAGGCGGCTTCGCCGACGATCCCGCCGCCATCGAACGGCACCTCGGCAAGTACGCCTCGTTCAATGAGAACGCCTTCGTCGCGCTCAATACCGCGATGACGCAAGATGGCGCGCTCATCCGCGTCGCGCGCGGCGCCGTCATCGCCGAACCGATCGAAATCTTCTACCTCACTTCGACCGCCGCCACCCCCATCGCCACTCATCCGCGCGCGCTCATCCTGATCGGCGAAAACGCCCAGTGCAGCATCGTGGAGCGCTACCAGGGCGCGGGCGAAGGCGCCTACTTCACCAACGCCGTCACCGAGATCGTGGTCGGCGAAGGCGCCGTCGTGGATCACTATAAAGTCCAGCAGGAAACGCTCGCCGCCTACCACGTCTCCACCATTCAGGCGGAGTTGGGCCGCAGTTCGGTCTTCGCGTCCCACTCGATTTCGCTCGGCGGCGCGCTGGTCCGCAATGACGCCAATTGCACCCTCTCCGAAGGCTCCGAGGGCACGCTCAATGGCCTCTACATCGTCAATGGCACGCAGCACGTGGATAATCACACCGCCATCGACCACCGGCAGCCACACGCCAACAGCCACGAGCTCTACAAAGGCATCCTCGACGGCAAATCGCACGCGGTCTTCAACGGCAAGATCTTCGTCCGCAAGGACGCGCAAAAGACCGATTCCAAGCAGACCAACAAGAACCTGGTGCTCTCCGACGACGCAGTAGTCGACACCAAGCCGGAGCTACAAATCCTGGCCGACGACGTGCGCTGCACTCACGGAGCGACAATCGGCCAACTCGATGCGGAAAGCCTCTTCTACCTCCAATCGCGCGGTATCGGCAAAGAGGACGCCAGAAATCTCCTGGTCTTTGCCTTCGCGCAGGACGTGGTCGATCGCATCAAAGTGCAGTCATTACGGGATTCGCTGGAAAAGATCCTGTTCGAGAAATTCCATGAGCACGCTGAGTAGCACCCGTACCGCCGCCAGTTTCGACGTGGAGAAGATCCGCGAGGATTTCCCTGTCCTCAAACAGAAGGTCCACGGCAAGCCGCTCGTCTATCTCGATAGCGCCGCCACCGCGCAAAAACCCCACGCGGTGATCGATGCCATCCGCCGCTTCCACGAAGTCGATTGCGCCAACATCCACCGCGGCGTCCACGAGCTCTCCCAACGCTCCACCGCCGCCTACGAAGAGACCCGCGCCAAAGCCAAGCGCTTCCTCAACGCGCGCAGCAAGGACGAATTGATCTTCGTCCGCGGCACCACCGAAGGTATCAACCTCGTCACCAGTTCCTGGGGACGCCGTAACGTCAAGGAAGGCGACGAGATCATCATCTCCGCCATGGAGCACCACTCCAACATCGTGCCCTGGCAGATGCTCTGCCTCGAAACCGGCGCGAAGCTCCGCGTCATCCCCATGAACGAGCGCGGCGAGCTCCTCTGGAGGAGTACGCGAAGCTGCTCAATCCGCGCACCCGGATGGTCGCCGTCACCCACGTCTCCAACGCGCTCGGCACCATCAACCCGGTCCGCCAGATCATCGAAATGGCGCACAACGCCGGCGCGCTGACGCTCATCGATGGCGCCCAGGCGGTGCCCCACATGCAAAGGTCGATCGTGCAGGCCCTCGACGCCGATTTCTACACCTTCAGCGGCCACAAGGTCGTCGGCCCCACCGGCATCGGCATCCTCTACGGCAAGACCAAACTGCTCGAACGCCATGCCCCCCTACCAGGGCGGCGGCGACATGATCAAGGTGGTCACCTTCGAAAAAACCACTTACGCCGACCTGCCCTACAAGTTCGAAGCCGGCACGCCCAACATCGCCGGCGGCATCGGGCTTGGCGCCGCGCTCGATTACGTGAACGCGCTCGGCATCGAGAAGATCGCCGCTTACGAACACGAACTGCTCGAATACGGCACCGAGCAGCTCTCCGCCATCCCCGGCCTGAAACTGATCGGCACCGCGAAGGAAAAGGCCAGCGTGCTCTCCTTCGTGATCGAAGGCATTCACCCGCACGACATCGGCACCATTCTCGATAAGCAGGGAATCGCCGTCCGCACCGGCCACCACTGCGCACAGCCGGTGATGGATTTCTTCAACGTCCCGGCAACCACGCGCGCCTCGCTCGCGTTCTACAACACCTTCGGCGAAATCGATGCGCTCGTCGGCGGCATCAAAAAGGTAAAGGAGATTTTCTCCTAATGGTTCACGATCTTTACCAGGAAATTATCCTGGATCACAGCAAGCGCCCCCGCAACTGTCACACCATGGACAATGCCACCGGCCATGCCGATGGCTACAATCCACTCTGCGGTGACAAGCTGAAACTCTTCATCCGCGTGGAAGACGACATCGTCAAAGACGTCAGCTTCGTCGGCTCCGGCTGCGCCATCTCCACCGCTTCGGCCTCGTTGATGACCGAAAGCCTCAAGGGCAAATCCCGCACCGAAGCCCTCAAGCTGCTCGACAAATTCCACGAGCTATTGACCACCGATACCGCCGTCAGCCAGGACCTCGGCAAACTCGTCGTCTTCTGCGGTGTGCGCGATTACCCCGCGCGCGTCAAGTGCGCCACGCTCGCCTGGCACACCCTCAAATCCGCACTCACCAACGATGCCGAGGAGCCGGTAAGCACCGAATGACCGTGAAGGACCAGATCTTCGCCGCCTTGAAAAAGGTCTACGACCCGGAGATGCCGGTCAACATCGTCGAACTCGGCCTCATCTATGGAATCGAGGTCGACGACGCCGGCCAGGTCGACGTGCGCATGACCCTGACCGCGCCCAACTGCCCGGTCGCCGGCAGCCTGCCTGCCGAAGCCGAGCGCGCCATCCGCGGGGTCGCCGGCGTGACCGGCGTCAAGCTCGAACTCACCTTCGACCCGCCCTGGACCAAGGCCCGCATGTCCGAAGCGGCCAAGCTCGCTTGCGGCATCGAAGACATCATTCCGATTGCGAGGCTCCGCCGATGAAGTTGAGCGCCAACGAAGAATATGGATTGCGCTGCCTGGTGCGCATCGGTTACGCCGGCGAAGGCGGCAGCCTCACCATTCCGGAAATGAGCCAGGCCGAAGGCGTTTCCCCCGCCTATGCCGCCAAAATCCTCCGTGTCCTCCGCAAGGGCGGCTTCGTCAAAGCGGCCCGCGGCAAAGACGGCGGCTACACCCTCGCCCGCCCCGCCGAAGCCATCGTGATCGGCGACGTGATGGACGTCCTCGGCGGCCGCATCTTCGAAAGTAGCTTCTGCGATAGCCACGCCGGCCAGGCCGCCATCTGCACCCGCAGCATCGATTGCTCCGTCCGCTCCCTCTGGCGCGCCGTCCAGGTTGCCGTCGACCAGGTCCTCAGCAAAGCCACCCTCCGCGACCTGCTCCAAAACGAAGAAGAAATGAACTCCTGGGTCCGCTCCATCCCCGGAGCCAAAGGCCTCCACTCCATCCAGTAGGACGGGCCTCCTGGCCGGTCCCACTAATCTGTTTTTCATTCCTCCCTCAACGCCCGCAGTGGATCCATCCCCGCCGCCCGCCGCGCCGGCACATAGCTCGCCGCCGCGCTCACCCCCACCAGCACCACGGGAACCAGCCCGTACACCGCCGCCGCCGACGCTCCCAGCCCCGGAAAACTCGCCGCCAGCATCGGCGCCGTCACCTTCGTCAGTACCGCGCCGATCGCGATCCCCGCGCCCGCCAGCAGCAACCCGCGCCGCTCCACCAGCCACACCACATCGCGCCGGCTCGCGCCCACGGCCGCGCGGATACCGAACTCCTTTACCCGACGGCTCACCGTGTACGCGATCAACCCGTACAACCCCGCCGTCGCCAGCGCCAGCCCGATGAAACCCATCGTCCCCACCATCTGGAAATAATTCAGCCACGTGCCCGTCGCCCGGCTCTCGTACAACGTCGCCACCGGCCGCAGATTGAACACCGGCACATTGCCGTCGATCGCCCGCACCGCATCGCGCAGCGCCGCCGCCATTCCCGCCGCATCCCCCGACGATTGCACGATCAACGTCATCCGCATCCGTGGACTCTGCTCGTACGCCAGGTACACGTAGGGCGACGGCGTCTCATTTACCGCCAGGTAATGCCCGGTCTTCGCCACCCCCACCACCTCCGCCGCCGGACCGTCCGCATTCCCCAGCCGGATCCGCTTGCCGATCGCCTCCTGCCCCGGCCAATACGTCTTCGCGAACTGCTGGTTCACAATCGCTACCCGCCGCGATCCCGCGCGGTCGTCGTCCGTGAACGCGCGCCCGCTCCGGATCTCCACCTTCATCGTGCGGAAGTAGCCCGCGTCCACCGGCCCGCCGAAGACGATCGCTTTCTCCCTGCCCTTCGGGAACTGGTAGCCCTCCGGCGCCACGCTCACTGTGCTCTGCGAAGGAGAGAGGGGAATCGATTCCGCCATTGCCACCCCCGCCACCCCGGCCGTCCCGCGTACCTGCTCCACCAGCCTGCGATAAAAATCCTTCGCCTGGTCGCGCGTGTAATGCACCACCGCCGGCGCCGTATCCATGCTGATCAAATGGTCCGTCCGAAAATCGCTCGGCATCACCAGCATGTTCCGGAAGCCCGCCAGAAACATCCCGGCCGCAATCAGCACCACCATCGCCAGCGCCATCTGTACCACCACCAGGACGTCGCGCCCCACCGTGCGCCCCTTGCCCGACGCGCCGTCTCCGCCCGATTTCAGCGCGCTCACGAAGTCCGTCCGCGCCGTCTGCCATGCCGGAACCAGCCCGAAAAACAGGCAACTTCCCACCGCCGCCAGCAGGCTGAACTCCACCACCCGCCAGTCCAGCCGCACTCCCAGCACCGAGGGCGGATCGCTCGGGACGCTCATTGTCTGCAGTAGTAGAATCCCGCCGTACGCAACCGCCAGCCCCGCAATTCCGCCCGCCACCGCCACCATCAGGCTCTCCGTCATGAGTTGCCGCACCACGCGCTTCCGCCCCGCTCCAATCGAAAGCCGGATCGCGATCTCGCGGCTGCGCGCCCGCCCCCGCGCCAGCAGCAGGTTCGCCACGTTGGAACACGCGATGATCAGGATCAACGCCACCAAGCCCATCATCATCTTGGCCAGCGAGAGCAGTTGCGGCGTCTGCTGCATGCGCCTCCGCAATTCCGTTCGCACCGCCACGTGCCGGTTGCGATTCGTCGTCACGTACTCACGCTCCAGCGCGGCCCCGAGCGTCGCCAGTTCCGCTTGCGCCGATTCCTGCGACGCCCCCGCGCCCAATCGTCCCTTCACCACCAGGTCGTGCCGCCCCCGGTCCTCCAGCGGATCCGTGGCCAGTCCGTCCAGCCGCTGCCCCATTCCGAGCGGCACGAAAATGTTCGGGCTCACAAAACGGTCCAGCCCCGTGAACCCGGCCGGCGTCACGCCGACAACCGTGAAGGCAATCCCGTTGAGCCGCAGACTCTGCCGAATCACCGCAGGATCCCCGCCGCAGTTCTGTTGCCAGAAGTCGTAGCTGACCATCGCCACGGGCTCGGCGGATGTCTTCGTTTCCTCCGCCAGGAACGCGCGCCCCATCACCGGCGTCACGCCCGCCACCGCAAAAAAGTTATCGCTCACCAGGTTCGCAAAGTGAATCTGCGCCGCCGCCTCGGGGTTGGTCGCCACCGCCAGTGTGGTCAGCCGGTACGCAGCCAGCCCGCTGAACGAGCGGCTTTTCTCCCGCAAATCGCGGTAATCCGGAAACGACATGCCTTCGAACGGATTGTCCGGCGTCGTGCTGGTGACGTCCAACACCGCGGCCGGATCCATCACCGGCAGCGGCCGCAGCAGCAGCGCATCGGCGAAGCTGAATATCGCGCTGTTCGCCCCGATCGCAAGCGCCAGCGATACTACCGCCACCGCCACAAACCCCGGCTGTCTCCTCACCCCGCGTAGCGCGTACCGGATATCCGCCAGGATTCCATCCAGCCACGCCCAGCCCCAGGTCGACGCGCACGTCCTCCATCGCCAGCGTCAGGTTGCCGAGCTCTTTGGTTCCCGCGATCGCCGTCAGCGCCGCCAGTTCCTCGCGCATCTCGCGCTCTTCCCGCCGCCGCCGCCCCGGCCACAAATATTTCAGCCTCATCCCTTCACCTCCGGTGCCGTCCCCATCACCAGTCCCACCGCGCTCACAAAGTCGGCCCACTTCGAGTGCTCCCGCACCAGGTGCTTCCGCCCCGCCGCCGTCAGCTTGTAATACTTGGCCCGGCGATTGTGCTCCGATGTCTCCCACTCCGACGCCACCCAGCCCTTCGCCTCCAGCCGCTTCAACGCCGGATACAGCGAGCCGAACTCAATATCCAGCGCCTCGTTGGAGACGCTTCGGATATTCTTGGCGATTCCGTACCCGTGCATCGACCCCGCCAGCAGCGTTCGCAGAACCAGCATTTCGAGCGTCCCTTGCAGCAGGTCCATATGCAGGGATTCTATATGAAGAGATTCTATATGTCAACGCCCGCCAAACTTCCAACTGAGTCCGAGGCTGGACCCGTAGTCGCTCCCCGAAAGATGGGGCGGCGGGCGGGTGTCCCAGCTCCCGTAGAACGAGAGTGTCCACCAGAAATTCGTGGCAATCTTTACGGCATACGCTGCATTGGTGTCGCAATAGATGCGTCCGCGATCGGGGTTGGAAATCGCAGGAAAAACCGAGGTCGTGAAACTGAGGCTGGTTTTTTTGAACTTGAAGACATTCAAGTTCACCACCACCAGCCCTGCCACTACATTCTGAGTCGCGGGAATGCTCGGCACGTTATAATCGGTCGCCTGCCACGCCAGTCCGCCGATCACCGAGAAGCGGACCGTGTTGCTGTTCTTCAGGAATACTCCGATTCCGGCTCCCACATTTCCCTGAATGGCAATCCTCTGCACGGTGCTCTGCAGCGCGTTGCCGACCCCCGCATAGAACCAATTGCCGGTGCCAATGTAATGAAACCCGGTCAGCCTCAATTGATTGCGTGAGGAGGGCGTGTCTCCGCTGCTGGCCGTGATGTTTGAATTGATGTTGCTGAGTATGGCCCAGCGCTGCCGCCGGTAATCAATCTGCGAAGCTCCGCTGAATTGGACCGAGTCATTGCCCTTGGACTGCAGCGCGCTCGCGTTGATCTCGCCGCTGAAGCGTTCCAGAAACTTCGGCGAAGTTTCGTCCAGCTCCACGATCGAGGAGCTCGGTAAATCCACCTTCCCGCCTTTGTCCTCCGCAACCTCGATCACAACCGGGCCCCCGGGCGCCGCACTGCCGCGCAGCGTTCCCGTATGGGCATCGCCCTTCTCCGTCCGCACCAGGAACAACTGCGTGCTCTTTAGCTCAACGACCTTGGACCATCCCACCGCAATCGTGCCGTCGACATAGTCCAGGCTGACGTACAGCACTCCCGAACTGAGGCTCTTGATCTCCCCGGTCAGCCGGTCGCCATTGTTTAAAATGATGACGTCGGTCTTGTCCCGTCCGGCAAGCGGCATCGCCAGTGCAGCCCCGAGAAGGCAAACCACCCATATCCGGCTGCCAAGTGAGACGGGCCTCCCGGCCTGTCCACTAATCAGTTTTTTCCTGGCTGCTTGATGGAATACAGGACATGCTCCGGCACACCCCAAATTCGATGCAGGTAACTTCCTGCGGGGTCAAAACAACGCGGTTCACCCGTCGCATCGTGCCGCAAACTGTGCGATTTGAACCGGGCTACGCAAGCCATTCCCATCAACTTCAAAAATATTTTCCACGGCCTAAGCACTTCGCCACCAATAATTTACCGATCCACGCGCCTTTTCCTTACCCTCTTTTCCGCGATGCCTCGTTGTACCATCGGCTCGTGGGAGAGGCCTCGGCCGCGCCCCCTGGATCCTAAGTCGAAAACCGGGCTACGCATAGCCCACTTTTTCTCTTTGCTAAACCGTAACTCTTTTGTAATCAACAAAAATAAAAAATGCACCGGGCTACGCATAGCCCGTTTCGCCAAGTCTGCCTCCTCGCTGGTATAATGGGGGCAGATGGTTTCCAGCCGCCCGCCCATGCGGGTTGTCGAAGGTTCGACCCTCTACTGTTTGGCCGTCCGATCTTGTCGCCTGTTTTCCCCTGCTTGGAGGTACCCAACACCCACTTGATGAAATCCAGCGTGCGTATCAGCCGAGGCATCGAAAGCCTCTACGGCACCCGCGACGAAAACATCCGGCTCATCGAAGCCGGTCTGGGTGTCCACACTCAGTTGGTCGATAACAACCTCGAAATCGAGGGTGAACCCGATGACGTTACCCGGGCGCAAAACATCCTGGAGGACTACAACACCCTCCTCCGGGAAGGTTTCGTCTTCAATAACGGCGACCTGAACAGCTACCTTCGGGTGGTCACCAAAGATCGCGAGGTCTCGCTCCGCGCTCTGGTCAACAGCGGCAAGCAGCGCAGCTTCGGCAAGAAAATTCTTGCTCCGAAGACCGTCAACCAGCGGCGCTACCTCGAGGCCATCGAACGCAACGACCTCGTCTTCGGCATCGGACCCGCCGGCACCGGCAAGACCTATCTCGCCGTAGCTATGGCGATCTCCGCGCTTATCAATAAGCAGGTCTCCCGCATTGTGCTGACACGGCCCGCCGTGGAGGCCGGAGAACGCCTCGGATTCCTCCCCGGCACCCTGCAGGAAAAAATCGACCCCTACCTGCGCCCGCTCTACGACGCCCTCTACGACATGCTCGATAGCGAACGCGTCGAAAAGCTGCTCGAACGCAACGTAATCGAAGTCGCGCCCATCGCCTTCATGCGCGGCCGCACGCTCAACGACAGTTTCATCATCCTGGACGAAGCGCAGAACTGTACGCCGGAGCAGATGAAAATGGTGCTCACCCGCCTCGGCTTCAATTCCAAGATGGTGGTCAACGGCGACATCACGCAGATCGATCTGCCCAATGCGCGCCGCAGCGGACTCATCGAAGCCACCGACGTGCTCCGCGGCGTCGAAGGCATCACCTTCGTGCAGTTCGACGACAAGGACGTCGTACGCCATACTCTCGTGCAGCGCATGGTCAAGGCCTACGACCGCTACAACGAAGCCATCGGCGCCGGACGGCAGTTCTCTCTCAAGCTGACCGAACCGCCGGCCGAGGGCGCGGGCGCGAACGCGAACGCGAACGCGAGCCCGACTGGGAATGGCGAGGTACAGGTGGTAATCCCGGCCGCCGATTCCGCCTCGCAGGCCTGAGTTCCGCCATGTCCTCCCCCGAAGGCAGTAGCGTCACGTTCCGTCGCGCTCCCGCCACTCTTCGCCGCCCCGCGATCGAACGCTTCGCACGCCGCCTTCAGAAAGAAGTCGCCGACGGCGCTCCCTTTGACACGCTGATCACCGGCGACGCCGAACTGCGCCGCCTCAATCGCGACTTCCGTAAGAAGGACTACATCACCGACGTCCTCTCTTTTCCCTCGGCCGGCCCCGGTCTCGGCGACCTCGCCATCTCGCTCGGACGCGCGCGCGCACAGGCTCGCGAATTCGGACACACCATCGAACAGGAAATTGCCATCCTCATGCTCCATGGCGTGCTCCACCTGTTGGGACACGATCACGAGGCCGATCACGGCCAAATGGCTCGCCTCGAAAAACGCTGGCGCGCTAAACTCGGTCTTCCAACCGGCCTCATCGAGCGGGTGCAGTCATGATTCTCGGTGTCCTCCTCGGGATCCTGATCACCATTCCCCTGCTCGGCCTCACCACCTTCGTCCAGGTGCTCTACCTGGAGAGCATGCGGCTGCGCACGCGCGATCTGCCCTCGCTCAAGTTCTTCAAGGAAACGCTCGAAGATAAATTGGGCATGAAGACGGAGGATGGCGCCGGCGCATTCTCGCTGGTCAAGCACACCCTGCTCGCCATGCTCGGCATCCTCCTCTTCGCCTGGTTCTCCGACGACACGCCCTGGCATGCAGCGATCTTCTGGCAGGCTATCCTGGCCGTCATCGTCACCATGGTCGTGGTCTGCTTCGCCCTGCCCCAACTGCTCTATCGCCGCACCGCCGGCCACTGGCTGTTACCCGTTGGTACCGCTGCTCCGCCTGATCGCCCTGGTGACGCGTCCCTTCGTCGTCATGCTCGCGTTCTTCCAGTCGCTGATCGATCTCACCGACGACGCGGCGGATACCAACGAAGAGCCCACCCCGGCCGAAAACATCGAAGCCCTGATCTCCGCCGGCACCGAGGAAGGCCTTATCGAGGAGGAAGACCGCAAGCTGATTCAATCCGTGGTCGAGTTCGGCGACAAGGTGGTGCGCGAAGTCATGACGCCGCGCCCCAACATCGTCGCCATCGCCGCCGATGCCACGCTCGAACAACTCCGCCAGCTCGTCATCACCGAGCAGTACTCGCGCATTCCGGTCTACGAAGGCACCATCGATAACGTGATCGGTTTCGTTCACGTGCGCGACATGTTCGAGCTGCAGGAGGAGGAGCGCGAGAAGCGCACTGTGCGCGGCCTCGTCCGCAACATCATGCTCGTCCCCGAGACCAAGCCGGTCAGCGTGCTCATGCGCCGCATGCAGCAGGAAAATACCCACATGGTGATCGTGGTGGATGAGTACGGCAACACCGCCGGCCTCGCCACCATGGAAGACCTGCTCGAAGTCATCATCGGCGAAATCCGCGATGAGCACGAGCCTGAGAGCGACGTCGCCGAAGATGGCCAGGGCGGCTTCATCGTCTCCGGCAGCTTCGATCTCGATCGCATTACCGATCTCATCGATACCTTCCACCGGGGCGAAGACATCGAATCCACTACGGTAGGCGGACTGGTCAGCGAATGGCTCGGCCGCGTGCCCAAGCCCGGCGAGTTCGTCGAACGCGACGGAGTCCGCCTCGAAGTGCTGGCCAGCGACGAATTGCGCGTCGGCCAGGTCCGCATCAGCAAATCACAAACGGTTGCTCAATGACTACAGAATTCAGGTCCGGTTTCGTCTCCCTGATTGGCCGGCCTAACGCCGGCAAATCCACGCTCCTCAATGCCCTGGTGGGGCAGAAGGTGGCTATCGTCGCCGATAAGCCGCAGACCACGCGCACTTCGATTCAGGGAGTGCTCACGCTCCCCGAAGCGCAGATTGTTTTCGCCGATACGCCCGGCATCCACAAGGCCGACTCGCAGCTGAACAAGCGCCTGATGGATACGGTGCGCGGAGCCCTCGAAGAGCGCGACCTGCTGCTCTTCATCGCCGACGCCGCGCGCAAGTTCAATGAAGACGATCGCCGCGCCATCGATATCGCGCGCCGCCACAAGACGCCCGTCGTGCTCGTACTCAACAAGATCGATCTGCTCAAGGATAAGGCTCATATGCTGCCGTTGATCGAGGAATACAAGGCGGCCTTCGAGTTCGCCGAGTACGTGCCCGTTTCCGCAGTCAAGAAACTCGGCATGGACGAGCTGCGCGCCGTGATCCTCAAATACCTTCCCGTCGGCCCCGCCTATTTCCCCGAGGACTACATTACCGACCAGCCCGAGCGCTTCCTTGCCAGCGAACTGATCCGCGAAAAGGTGCTGCTCGCCACACGCCAGGAAGTGCCGCACGCCGTCGCGGTGACCGTGGACCGCTGGGAAGAGACACCGAAGATCACGCGCATCTACGCCACCATTCACCTGGAGCGCGATGGCCAGAAGGCGATCGTCATCGGCTCCGGCGGTTCCATGCTCAAGCTCATTGGAACCCAGGCGCGCCATGAGATGGAGCGCCTCTTCGAAGCCAAGATCTACCTCGACCTGCACGTTCACGTGCAGCCCGGATGGCGCCAGAACCGCGCCTTCCTGAATGCGCTCGACTGGCGTACAATGACCGGAGAAGATGATGCATAAAATAGCGCTTGCCATACTCGCCGTGCTCCTCATGCAGACCGTTGCGTTAGCCAAGGATCCACCCAAGCAGACCGACGATACTATTACCGATCAGGTGCGCATCAAGCTTGCTGGCGACCAGGTGGTCAAAGGCGGAGGGCTCGAGGTCAGCGTCAAAGATGGCGTGGCCACGCTCTCCGGCTCCGTCGAACTACCCAAGCAAAAGGACAGGGCCGCCGTTGTCGCGCGCAAGGTCAAAGGCGTGAAGCAGGTGGTCAACAACATCGAGATCAAGGCACGAAACACGTCGGGCAAATGACCCGCGTTGTCCTGCTCGCCGTTGCCTCTGCGGCTCTCGCCTTCGCTCAGGATTTCGGAGAGTTGAAATTCGAGCGCCTCGCGCAGGGCTATCGCTACACCGAAGGTCCCGCGTGGTCGAAAGAGGGCTATCTGATTTTCAGCGATACGCCCAGCGACCGTCTCATGAAATGGGTTCCCGGCACGCCGATCGCGGTGTACCGCGAGGATGCCCACGGGCCGGCCGGCAACGCCTTCGACGCGCAGGGCCGCCTGCACACCTGCGAGACCCGTACCCGCCGCGTGACGCGCACGGATAAGAACGGAAAAATCGAAGTCCTCGCCGACAAGTGGGAAGGCAAGCGTCTCAATGCGCCTTCCGGCATCGCGATCTCCAAGGCCGGGCACATCTACTTCACGGACCCCGCGTTCGGCGAACAGAGCGACCATCGCGAACTGGATTTCCACGGCGTGTATCACATCCCGCCCAAAGGTCCCATGACCCTGGTCGCCAAGGCTGCCGGCCGTCCGCGCGGAATCGCGCTCTCACCCAACGGCAAAATCCTCTACATCTCTAACGTGGACGACCACAACATTCGCGCTTACGATCTCGATCACAACGGCGAAGCCTCGAACGAGCGCGTGCTGGTCGGCAAAATCGCCGGCGCTCCGGCCGGCATCGCGGTAGATGACAAGGGGAATCTCTGGGTTGCCGCCAAAGGGCTCGCGGTTTACAATCCCGAAGGCAAGCGCATTCACTTCGTCGATATGAGCGACGTCATGTCCGGCTGCGCCTTTGGCGATTTGGATATGAAGACGCTCTTCATCGCCGCGCGCGCGCTGGTCTTCCGCGCCCGTCCGGACGCCCAATGACCCCGGTCGACGACCGGCGCTATCCCAAGCGACCCCTGGTTGGCGTCGGCGCCCTGATCTTCGATCGCGGCCGAATTTTGATGGCGCAGCGCGGCAAGGAGCCTCTGAAAGGCTGGTGGTCGCTGCCCGGCGGCGCGCTCGAAATCGGCGAGAGCCTGGATTTCGCCGTCCGCCGCGAAGTGCGCGAAGAAACGGGCCTCGAAATCGAACCCCTCGGCGTCTTCGAAATCTTCGAACGCATCATGCGCGACGGCGAAGGCACTACCGAATACCATTACGTGCTCATCGATTACGTCTGTCGCATCACCGGCGGTACGCTTTGTGCCGGCGATGACGTCTGCCGCGTCGAATGGGTCAAGCCCGCCGGCCTGAAAGACCTGCAAATTACCGAAGGCACCCTGGGCGTGATTGAAAAAGCCTTCCGCAAACGTCGAAGATATAAGTGGAAGATATAAGTAGTCCCGTGAAAACCAGCGCCGAAGTACTCGAATACGAAGCCCTGCGGCAACTGTTGGGCCGCTACATCGCCAGCGCCCCCGGCAAACGCGAACTGGAGAAGGTGAGCCCGCACGCCGATCGGGCGCGCCTGGAAGCCGACCTCGGCGAGGCTGGAGAAGCTATCCAATATCTCCAGGTGGCCGCCGCGCGCGGCGGCGCCATCCGCATCGAATTCGGCGGCATCCCCGACGTGGAATCGCCGATTCAGAAACTGCACATCGAAGGCGCCGGACTGGAACCCAAAGAGATCTTCCAGATCTTCTCCCTGCTCGATATCGCGGCCGATGCCAAGAGCAACCTGACGGCCGCCGCGGAGCGCTTCCCCTTGCTGGCCCGCCGCGCCGCCACCATCGGCGAATTCCGCACGCTGCTGCGCGAGCTCGATGGCAAGATCCTTCCCGATGGCAGCGTGGCCGATAACGCCAGCGTCGCGCTCGCCCGCCTGCGCCGCGATATCGAGCGCCAGAAAAAATCCATCCAGAGTTCGCTCGAACGTTTTCTGCGCGCGCACCGCGAGGAAGGCGTGCTGCAGGAAGAATTCGTCACCATCCGCAACGAGCGCTTCGTGGTGCCCGTGATCGCCGGACAGCGCCGCAAGCTCGATGGCGTGATCCACGGCGCGAGCGCCAGCGGCCACACGCTCTTCGTGGAACCGCTCGAGACCATCGATCTCAACAACGAGCTGGTGCGGCTCACCGAAGAGGAAATGCGCGAGGTCCACCGCGTCCTGGTGGAGATGACCGACCGCCTGCGCCAGTACGGCGATTCGATCCGCCAGACGCTGACGACGATGGCCGAGCTCGAGCTGGTCTTCGGCAAGGCGCGCTTCGCCAGCGATTTCGATTGCGTGATCCCGCGCTTCAGCGAGCGACTCTTCCTGAAGGAAGCGCGCCACCCACTGCTCGCCGACGTGCTGCGCCGGCGCCGCAAAGTCGCCGTGCCGATCAGCCTGGAACTCACCAAAGACCGCCGCACGCTGCTGATCAGCGGACCGAACACCGGCGGAAAAACGGTGACGCTGAAGACCGTCGGACTGCTCAGCCTGATGGCGCAATCGGCGCTGCCAGTGCCCGCGGTCGAAGCCGAGTTCCCGCTCTTCGAACAGGTGCTGGCCGATATCGGCGACTATCAATCCATCCAGGAAAACCTCAGCACATTTTCCGCCCACGTCTCCAACATCCGCGAGATGGCGCTCGATGTGACACCGGATTCTCTCGTCCTGTTGGACGAGCTCGGCTCCGCCACCGACCCCGAAGAGGGTGGAGCGCTCGGCGTCGCGCTGGTGGAGCATTTCCGCTCCGCGGGCGCATTCACGCTGGTCTCCACGCACCTGATGGCGCTCAAGATTTACGGCGCCGCCACGGAAGGCGTGGTCAACGGCTCCATGGGCTTCGACGAGCAGACCTTCGAGCCGACCTATCACCTGCAGCTCGGCCTGCCCGGAAAATCCGCGGGCCTCGAGATCGCGACGCGCCTCGGCATGCCCGAGGACATCATGCGCCGCGCGCGGCTCTCGATGAGCGACCGCGAGCGCGACGTCACACGCTTCCTCAGCGAACTGCATCACCGCATCGAAGAGACGCAGGCGCTCGAGGTCACGCTGCGCGAGAAGATCGCCGAGCTGGCGCGCCGCGAAAAGGAAATCGCCGCCGAGTGGGAAAAGCGCGAGACAGCGAAGATCAAGGAACTGGAGCGCCGTACGGATCAGGCCTTGGCCAAATTCGAAGAGCAGGCGCAGGATGCGATCGGCAGGATCGCCCAGGGCGGCGACCGGCGCAAGGCCGACCAGGACGCGCAGCGCCGCGTCGCCAAAACCAAGCGCGAACTGCGTGAGGACTTCCAGACCACGGTGCTTTCCACGCAGGACGATTCGCGCCAGGACCGCATCGTGCCCCTCCGCATCGAGGAAGGCTCGCGCGTGCGGCTGAAAGACGTTCGCGAACCGGCGCGCGTGCGCCGCCTGCTCGGCAACGGCCGCATCGAGGTGGAAGCCGGCTTCATGAAGATGCAGGTCTCCGTCGATGACGTGATCGAAGTGCTGCCCGAAGGCGCTTCCGCGGGGAAATTGCCGAAGAACGTGAGCTACAAGCCCGCGCCTGAGCTCGCGCCCGTCCACCAGGAGATCAACGTGATCGGCCAGCACGCCGAAGAGGCTCGCGACGCGATCGACGAATTCCTGGATCGCGCCGTGATGGCGACCGCCAGCCGCATCCGCATCGTCCACGGCCACGGCATGGGCATTTTGAAGAAGATGGTGGCGGAGATGCTCACCAAGCACCCCCACGTCGCACGCTTCTACCCCGCCCCCCAACAGGAAGGCGGCTCCGGCGCCACGATCGTGGAGCTACGGGAGTGACACCAACGAGACCGTTAGGGTACGGTTAGGGAGCGTTGCGGCAGGTGGTGTGCGGGTAGCGCTCCCTCACGGTCGCGGCTCGTTGTTAGTTAGGACGACAAGTCGTCCAGCACGGCGGCGGCGTGGCCCTGGGCTTTGACCTTGTCGTAGATCTTTTCGATCTTGCCATCGGGGCCGATGATGAAGGTGGTGCGCACGATGCCCATCACTTTTTTGCCGTACATGTTCTTCTCTTTGTAGACGCCGTACGCTTCGGCGGCAGCCTTGTCTTCATCGGCCAAGAGAGTGAAGGGCAGATCGTACTTCTCTTTGAACTTCGATTGCGACGAAGGTTTGTCGGGCGAGATGCCGACTACGATCGCGCCCTTCTTGTTGAAGCCCTTGATGCCGTCGCGGAACTCGCAGGCTTCCACGGTGCAGCCGGGCGTATCGGCCTTCGGATAGAAGTAGAGCACCACGCGCTTGCCCTTCAGTTCGGAGAGCCGGAAATCTTCACCGGTATCGGTGTGGACTCGGATATCGGGAGCTTTATCGCCAATCTTTAGCATTTCGTTCACCCCAGCTTTTGTTTGAAGAGATCCGTCACCACCGTGACGTTGGCTTGGCCGCGCGTGGCTTTCATCGCCTGGCCGACCAGGAAATTGATCACGGTGGTCTTGCCGCCTTTGTATTGCTCCACCTGCTTGGGATTGGCGGCGATCACATCGTCGATGATCTTTTCCAGCGCGCCGGTGTCGGAGATCTGCTTCAAACCTTCACGCTGCATGATGGCTGCCGCCGGTTCGCCGGTGGAGAACATCTTGGGGAAAATTTCCTTGGCCAGCTTGCCGGAGAGGTCTCCGGTGCCGATCATCTTCACCAACTCGCCGAGATTCGCCGCACTCACGGGCGATTCGGCGATGTCCTTGCCCTCTGCCTTGAGCATGGCCATCAGGTCTCCCATCACCCAATTGGCCGCCGCCTTCGCGTTGCCGGCTGCCGCCGATGCGGTCTCGAAATATTCGCTGATGGCGCGGGTCGCGGTCAGGACCTCGGCATCGTAATCGGAGAGTCCGAATTCTTCGACGAAGCGCGCACGCTTGCGAGCGGGCAGCTCCGGCATCCCAGCGCGCACTTCGCCCAGCCACTTCTCGCTGATGCGGAGCGGCACCAGGTCCGGCTCCGGGAAGTAACGGTAGTCATGCGCGTCTTCCTTGCTGCGCATGGTGAAGGTCTCGCCCAGGTCGGGATTGTAGAGGCGCGTCTCCTGCACCACGCGGCCGCCGCTTTCGATGAGCGCAACCTGGCGCGCGACTTCAAAATCCAGCGCCTGTTTCAGGAAGCGGAAGGAGTTCAGGTTCTTAACTTCGGCCTTGGTGCCGAGCTTCTCTTCGCCCCTCAGGCGCACGCTGACATTGGCGTCGCAGCGCAGATGGCCCTTCTCCATATCGCAGGTCGAGACTTCGATGAACTGGATGGTCTGCTTCAACTCGGTGAGATAGGCGTAGGCCTCGTCGGAGCTGCGCATATCGGGCTCGCTGACGATTTCGATCAGCGGCGTGCCGCTGCGATTCAGGTCCACGTACGAGTAGCGGTCGGAGTCCTTGAAGCCGTCGTGAATGCTCTTGCCGGCATCGTCTTCCATGTGCACGCGGGTGACGCCGATCCGCTTGTGGACGCCATCGACGACGATATCGACGTGGCCATGCTCAGCGACAGGTTCGTCGTACTGCGAAATCTGATAGCCCTTGGGAAGATCGGGATAGAAATAATTCTTGCGCGCGAAACGCGAGTGCTCGCGAACCTGGCAGTTGAGCGCGAGCGAGCCTTTGATCGCCAGTTCCACGGCCTCGCGGCTCAACACCGGCAGCGCGCCGGGCAGTCCGAGGCAGACAGGGCAAACGTTGGTATTCGGAGGCGCGCCGAAGCTGGTGGGGCAGCCGCAGAAGATCTTGGTCGCGGTGGCGAGCTGCACGTGCACTTCGAGTCCGATGACGACCTCGTAGCGCGCAATGGCGGTAGAAGACATGGTGTCTTTCCATTATATTGACCCGGGGGTGAGGGGAAAAACTGATTAGTGGACAGGCGAGGAGGCCTGTCCCACTAAGGTGAGCTTCTTTTCGAGAGAGGCGACGAAATCCTGGAGGGATTTTCGTTCGGCGGATTGCCAGGCCACGACTACGAAGAAGCGGTCGGCGTAGAAGAAGATGGTGTCGGGAGCAGGGCGCCAGCGCTGCACGACGTCGAGTGCGACGGCGGAAGTGGACATCTGGTAGACGCGGGCGTCGAGTTTGCCGGGGCCTTCGTAGGTGGCGGCGCGAATTTTCTCGATGCCGGCCAGCGGTACGGGGTCCGGCGCTTCGGCGGCCTTGAGCTCGCGCAGGGAGGTGCGATGCCACGCTCCCACGGTCTCGGGGAACATGTCCGGCATCGGCGCCGGAGCACGATGGCACGCGGCGATCGCAAGCGAGAGGGTGCAGAGGAAATTCCGTCGCGCCATCAGTCACGATGCTACCATCGCACTTATGGGAAAATTCAAGCTGGCTGGCTCTAAGGGCAGGAAGAATCCGCGCCCGCAGCAAGCCGCCGGCTGCGTTATCCTGATCCTGCTGATGATGGTCGGAGTGATGGTCTTCCTTTACCTGGTGATGAAAAGTGCGAACGGACAATAGAACAGCCGGCCAATTACGACCCGTCCAAATTACGACCGGTTGTCTCATGACCGCGGAAGGTTCCGCGTTGATCAAGGTGGGGAACACGCACGTGCTGTGCGCCGCGACCATCGAGGATACCGTGCCGCCTTTTATGCGCAACACCGGCAAGGGATGGGTGACGGCGGAATACTCGATGCTGCCGCGCGCCACTGCGAAACGGACGCCGCGCGAAGTCACGAAGGGCCGTCCCTCGGGGCGCACCCACGAGATCCAGCGATTGATCGGGCGTTCCATGCGCTCCGCGGTGGATATGAGCTCGTTTGGCGAGCGCACGCTGATCATCGATTGCGACGTGATCCAGGCCGACGGGGGAACACGCACGGCATCGATCACGGGCGCCTTCGTGGCGATGGCGCTGGCCTTCCGGCAACTTATTGAGTACCGGGCGCTGAAGACCAACCCGATCCGCGATTACGTGGCAGCTACCAGCGTGGGACTGGTGGGCGGAATACCGATGCTCGACCTTTGCTACGAGGAAGATTCGCAGGCCGATGTGGATATGAACGTGGTGATGACGGGCGGCGGCAAATTTGTCGAAGTCCAGGCCACCGCGGAGCATAGCGCGTTCGACGACGCGCAGATGGCCGAGCTCACGGAACTCGCGCGCACCGGCATCGCGCAGCTGGTCCGCATGCAGAAGGAGATCATCGAAGGTTGATGACGCTGTATTGCGCCACGGGGAATGCCGGCAAGCTCCGAGAATTTCGCATGGCGGCAGATCACGCGCCATTCGATATCGAGCTGCTTCCGAATTACAAACTACTTCCCGAAGCCGTGGAAGACGGCGCCACCTTTGAGGAAAACGCCATCAAGAAGGCACTCCACTATAGCCCGCACGCCGGCGGATTGTTGTTCGCCGACGATTCGGGCCTCGAGGTGGATGCGCTGGGCGGCGCGCCAGGCGTTTACTCGGCGCGGTTTTCCGGCCCCGGCGCTACGGATGAAGCGAACAACCGGCTGCTGCTCTATAAATTGCGCGGAGCGGAAAACCGCGCTGCGCGATTCGTGTGTTCGATCGCGCTTGCCGATGGGGACCGCGTGCTCGGCGTGTGGCGCGGTTTTGTCGAGGGTGTAATTCTTACGGAACCCCGCGGCAGCGGCGGCTTCGGCTACGATCCGCTGTTTTACTGCCCGACCTTCGGATGCACTTTTGGCGAAGCCACCGCCGAGCAGAAACTCTCGCTGAGCCACCGCGGGCAGGCCTTCCGTGCGATGACGCAGGACTACATCGGCGGCAAGCTGTAGACTGCCGCCAGGGCGTTCAGGTCGGTTTTGGGGTGCTATTTTGGTGCGATATCTTCCTTCAGTTGCTCGTCCGAGTCTATCTTTTTCTTCACATCGAGGAGAACGCGCAGCGTGAAGAGATTCATCGCCGCCAGTACCATCGCCAACAAATAGCGGTCCTGGGCAACGGCCGCGCCCACCACGCCTGTATTCCAGATACTCGCCGCGGTGGCCACCCCTTGCACACGGTTTTCAGTTTTCAGGATGGCGCCGCCGCCGATGAAACCGATTCCGGCCACCAGGCCCTGGATGATCCGCGACTGCGAATCCGGCCCCATATGTGAGGAGGGAGATGCCAGCAGTACGTAGCCGCAACTGGCCATGGCCACGAGAGGGAACGTGCGCACACCGACGCCGTGCGCCTCTTTTTCGCGGTACCATCCGACCGGAAACACGATGGCATAGGCGATCATGAGCCGGACCACATCCTCGAAGCCAAGGAGCCAGTCAAACGAGAAGTGCATACGTGCGTTATACCACCAACCGCGGTTTTCCGGTGTTTTCCGCGATTTCCCTTTCCCTCTTAAAACATTTTCGCTATCTTATGTTATATGCTTGGCAGTCGTGAGTCGTCCGTCTGGCGAACCCTGGCCGTCGCTTTTGGGGACGGGCTCGCCTTCGGCGTTGGCTTGACGCTGACCAATAATGCAACGCGCGCTGCAACCACAAAAACGCCGCAACCCTATCCGGACATCCGTCCGCTGGCCGAGCGCATTACGGAGATCGAGCAGCGGATCGACCGGGTCCGGGTCGCCACACCGGCGCCGCAGATCGCGTCCGCAGTCAACGGGCCTATCATTGCCAAAGTCGCCGAAGCGGTGCTGACCGCGATGGACGGCCGTTTCGGCGAAATCGGCGAACAGATGGAGCGCCGGTTGGCGGAGCTCGAAGGCAGGTTCAAGAGCGAGCTGGCAGCCGCCGAAGGGCGGGACAAGGCACGTGGCGAGTCCCTGGAGGGTAGCTCCGCGACCCGCCTCGACGCGCTGCGCGGCGAATTCAGCGGCGTCCTGGAGGCGCAGCGCATGCGGATGGATAGCGATCTCCGCGTGCTCCGCAGCCAAATCATGGAGGTGCACAAGGAGTTCGCGGAGACCCTTGCGCGGCTGGTGGACCAGCAGATCGAGCAGACCATCACGCTTCGCCTGCAGGCGATTCAGGAGCAGATGCGGGAGACAGTCCGCGAGGAATCGCTGAGCGCCTACGCGAAATTCGGAGCGGGCGTGGAGGCGGCGGTGGATTCCCGTTTCCAGACAGCTCGCGAGGAGTGGAATCGCAATGGCCGGCAGGTCCTGGAACTAGGCGCGCGGCTGGATACCCACGAGCACAATCTGCTGGACCTGGTGATTGCGTTAGGCCGGAATTGCCTGCAGACCGCGGAACGGATGACTCCCGCCAAGCCCGCGGCGAACGGCGGCGGCGGGGGATCCAGTTCGGAGACGCACATCGCCGCCGCGGATATCTTCGAAGTGCCGGCGTTCGCGCGACCGGCGCCGCCGCGGCGGCTCTGGCGGATTCCGGCGGTAAGCTGCTTCCTGATGGCGACTACGGGGCTGCTCGCGCTGCATATTTTGGTGGTCTGAGGGCGTTGGCTCCCTTACGGTCGCGGCTCTGTTTGAGGCCGAGCAGGCGGGGGGTGACTTGACAGCTTCGATGGCGGGTGGCCGAAGGTGCGGCGGAAGAGGGTGCTGAATGAGGGCAGGCTCTCGAAGCCGACGGCGGCGCAGACTTCGCTCACGGTCAAGCGCGACGATTCCAAGAGGCGGCGGGCGCGGGCGAGGCGGAGGGCGGTGCGGTACTCGTGCGGCGTCTTGCCGAAGGCGCGGGCGAAGGCACGGTGCAGGTGATAGGGCGAGAGGCAGGCTTCGCGGGCGAGATCGTCGAGCGCGATGGATTCCGCGGCGGTGGCGTGCAGGAATTCCTGGCCGCGGCGCACGCGGCGGAACAACTCCTCGCGGGTGGCGGCGCGGCGGCCGGGCATCAGGTGCACGCGGTGCTTGAGATCGCGATTCAACATCGCCAGATCGCTCGCCAATTCGAGGAATTGCTGGTCCATCCAAAGCGGATCGTTGAACTGCGCGCGCGAGAGGGCATGCATGCGCGGCAGGATGTGCGCGTCGGCGGGATGAAGGCGTTGGACGAACGCGGGCTCGAAGGCGGACGGCTCCAGGTCGTCGCGCAGGATCGAGCCGCAGACCGACTCCACGAAGCCGGGGGCGAAGAAGACGCACAAGGTGGACACGGTCTCGCGCGCGTCGATGTTCATCGAGTAGGGCTCGCCGGCGTGGAGCACCAGGAAGGAATCGCAATCTACCACGAGTTCGCGCCCGCCGGTCTTCCACGCGACCATGCCGCTGGTGACGCTCTTGATGGAGAGCGGTCCGGGAAAATCTGTGACCGAATGGCGGCGTGAACTGGCGCACAACACGGCGTTGCGGACGCCGAGCGGCGCGGAGATCCGGTTGAGCGGAAACGCCATCGATTCGAGTGTACAGCAGAGCCCCTGCTATGCTGGCAGCAGCGAATGAATCCGGATTTTCTGGTTATCGGAGCCGGAGTGGCCGGGATGCGCGCCGCCATCGAGCTCGCCGAAGCGGGCACGGTGCTGGTAGTCGCCAAGGACAGTCTCCGCGAATCCTCCTCGGAATACGCGCAGGGCGGTATCGCCGTCGCGCTGAGCGACGACGACGAGGTTGAACTGCATGAACAGGACACGCTCTACGCGGGCGACGGCCTGTGCGACCGCGCCGCGGTTCGGACGCTGGTGGAGGAAGGGCCGGCCGCGATCCAGGAATTGATCGATTGGGGCGCGGAGTTCGATCGCGAGGGCAACAAGCTGGCGTTCACGCGCGAAGGGGCGCACAGCCGCGACCGCATTCTGCATGCGCACGGCGATTCCACGGGACGCGAGATCGCGCGCGACGCTTTATCACAAGGCATCGCTCGCTGCCCAACGTCACCTTCCGCAGCTTTGCCGCGACCACGGAGCTTCTGGTGGAGGACGGGGTCTCGGGTGCGATGATCTACGACGCGAAGGCGCAGACCGAATTCCCGATTCCGGCGCGCGCCGTGCTGCTGGCCACCGGCGGACTGGGCCGCGTCTTTCTGAACACGACCAATCCCGATGTGGCCACCGGCGATGGCGTGGCGATGGCTTACCGCGCGGGCGCGGAGATCGCCGATATCGAGTTCGTGCAGTTTCATCCCACGGCGCTGGCGGTGGACGGGCGCGCCGCGCTTTCTGCTTTCCGAGGCGCTGCGCGGCGAAGGCGCGCTGTTGCGCAACACGCGCGGCGAGCGCTTCATGGAACGCTACCATCCGCTGCTGGAACTGGCGCCGCGCGACGTGGTGGCGCGCGCCATCGTCAGCGAGATGACGAGCACCGGGTCGCCGCACGTATTTCTGGACCTGACGCATCGCGGCGAGAGCTTCATCCGCGAACGCTTCCCGCGGATCTACGAGACGTGCCTGCGGTACGGAGTGAATATCGGGATCGAAGCGGCGCCGGTGGCTCCGGCGGCGCATTACGCGATGGGCGGCGTGCGCACGGATCTGGACGGGCGCACCAACGTGCCGCGGCTGTTCGCGGCCGGCGAAGCGGCGTGCACGGGCGTTCACGGCGCCAATCGACTGGCCAGCAACTCGCTGCTCGAAGGCGTGGTCTTCGGAATCCGCGCGGGGCGGGCGATGCGGGAGACCGCGCGCGGCGGGCCGGCGCGGCGCTCGAACTGCGGCCGCGGTGAGCTACACGGGCGGGCTGGCGCAGCGAAATTCAGCGAATCGCCTGGGAGAATTGCGGCATCGTACGGTCGGCGGAAGGGCTCGCCGGAGGCCTGCGCGCAATTGGAGGCGCTGGCTCCGGCATCGCCCGGAAGAGCGGAATATGCGCCAGGTGGCGCTGTTGATCGCGCGCTGCGCGGCGGCGCGAAAAGAGAGCCGCGGGGCGCATTTCCGGAGCGATTATCCACAGAAAGACGCGGCTTTCGAAAAGCATTCCGTGGCCAGCCGCGACATCGGCGTTGCATTTCGATAGGCTGATGCATACAGACGCTGGGTTAAAATAGAGTTACACATACAATGCGAGAGAAAATTCGATCGACGACGGTGATCTGTGTCCGCCGCGACAACAAAGTAGTGATGGCCGGCGACGGGCAGGTCACGCTGGGCGCCGAAGTGTTGAAGAGTTCCGCGCGGAAGCTGCGCCGCCTATACAACGACAAGATTCTGGCGGGATTCGCCGGGTCCACGGCCGACGCCTTCGCGCTGTTTTCGCGCTTCGAATCCAAGCTGGAGCAGTTCAACGGCAACCTGCCGCGCTCGGTGGTCGAACTGGCGAAGGAGTGGCGCACGGATCGCGTGCTGCGCCATCTGGAAGCGCTGCTGCTGGTGGCCGACACCAAGAACACCTACCTGGTGAGCGGCAACGGCGACGTGATCGAACCCGATGAAGGCGTGGTGGCCATCGGCTCCGGCGGTCCGTTCGCCACGGCGGCGGCGACCGCGCTGATGCGCAATACCAAGCTCTCGGCGCGCCGGATCGTGGAAGAGTCGATGAAGATCGCCGGCGAGATCTGCATTTACACCAACGAGAATGTGACTTACGAGGAGCTCGAATAGCATGGTGATCTATCTTCCCGGACACGAATGTGGACGAAGAGCCGTTGCTGGACGAGCTGACTCCGCGCGAGATCGTGCGCGAGTTGGACAAGCACGTAGTCGGGCAGGCGGAGGCCAAGCGCGCCGTGGCGATCGCGCTGCGCAACCGCATCCGCCGGCAGAAACTGGCGCCGGAAATGGCCGAAGAGGTGATGCCCAAGAACATCCTCATGATCGGGCCCGACGGGCGTGGGGAAGACGGAACTGGCGCGCCGCCTGGCGCGGCTGGCCAATTCGCCGTTCCTCAAGGTGGAGGCCAGCAAGTTCACCGAAGTCGGGTATGTGGGCCGCGACGTGGAATCGATGATCCGCGACCTGGTGGATATCTCGATCGACATGGTGCGCGAGGAGCGGCTCGACGAAGTGGCGGACCGCGCGGAAGTCAACGCCGAAGAGCGGCTGCTCGATCTGTTGATGCCGCCGCAGCCGGAGCCCAGCGAGAGCCTGGAGCGCACGCGCGAGAAGCTGCGCGAGCGGCTGCGCGAGGGCAAGCTCGACGAGCGCTGGTGGAGCTCGACGTGAAGGATCGTCGCGCCGACGTTCGAGATCACCACCAACACGGGCATCGAGGAGATGGGCATCAACCTGAAGGACATGCTGCCCAATCTCTTCGGCCAGAAGACGCGGCGCCGCAAGATGCGGGTGGCCGAGGCGCTGGACTACCTGGTGCAGGAAGAGGAGCAGAAGCTCATCGACATGGACCAGGTGACGCGCGCGGCGCTGGAGCGCGTGGAATCGAGCGGCATCATTTTCCTGGACGAGATCGATAAGATCGCGGGGCGGGAAAGCGGGCATGGTCCGGACGTCAGCCGGGAAGGCGTGCAGCGCGACATCCTGCCGATTGTGGAAGGCACCACGGTCAACACGCGCTACGGGTTCGTGCGCACGGACCATATCCTGTTCATCGCGGCGGGCGCGTTCCACGTGTCCAAGCCGAGCGATCTGATTCCGGAGTTGCAGGGGCGCTTCCCGATCCGTGTGGAGTTGAAATCGCTCTCGGTGGAAGATTTCATCCGCATCCTGAAGGAGCCGAAGAATGCGCTCGCCAAGCAGTACGTCGCGCTATTGGAGACCGAGGGCATCAAACTGATTCTGGCGGACGATGCGCTGGAAGAGGTGGCGAAATTCGCGGCGCAGGTGAATGAATCGAGCGAGAACATCGGCGCGCGGCGGCTGCACACCATCATGGAAAAGCTGCTGGAAGAGGTCTCGTTCGCGGGTCCTGATTTGAAGAAGAAGACGGTGAAGGTGGACGCGGACTATGTACGCAAGCAGCTGGCGGACATCGTCAAAGATCAGGATTTGAGCCGGTATATTCTGTAAACGAAGAAAGTCAAAGGCATGTCTCGCAAAGGCGCGAAGATCGCAAAGAAAAACTAAGAAGGCTTATCGCAGGCCCGCTTGTCCGCGCACAGATTCCAAGAGTTTGGCGGGGTCGTAGGCGGCGCCTTCCTTGAAGACGAGTTTCACGTTGCGGATGTCGGCGATGCGGGCGGCGGGATTGCCGTTGATCAACAACAAGGTCGGCCTGCTTGCCGGGGGCGATGGTGCCGATGCGGTCGAGTTGGCCGAGGAATTTGGCGCCGTTGGCGGTGGCGATCCGGATCGCCTCGACGGGCGTGAAGCCGCCCTCCACCAGGAGTTCGATGTTGCGCTGATCGGCGAAGCCGGCGAGGGCGCCGCCGTTGCCGGTGGGGTCGGCGCCTGCGATCAGCAGGCCGCCGGCTTTCACGAAGGCGTACTCGAATTCCAGTTCCTTCTTGAGCGCTGCCAGGCCGGGCGAATCGGCGCCGCCGCGGGCGCGGGAACGGGCGCTGAGATAACTGACCGCGGCCTCCGGCGATACGGCATCGAGAAAGCGCTGCTCTACAGGCGGACGATCGCCGTCGAATGCTTCGAAGACGGCGAGCGTCGAAGTGATGGCGACGTTGTGGCTCACCAGGTCGGCAATCATCTGCTTTCACGGGCGCGGTGTTCAGGTCGAGGCGCGCGACTTCGTTGCGGGTGTTGGGCGGGCAGACGTCGGGCTGTTTGCCAGGGTGGAATTCGGTATCGGCCAACAGGCCGTGCTCCAGGTTATCGATGCCGATGGCCGCGGCTTCGCGGAAGCCGATGGAGCAGAGATGGCCGGTGACCTTGATGCCGCGGCGCGTGGGCGGCATCCACGGCGGCCTTGAGCTCGGCGCGCGTGATGTACATGTAGGCCTTAAAAGAAGTGGCGCCCTCGTCGGCCCAGTAGTTCACCATTTTGACGGCGTCGTCAGGACCGGTGAGCTCGTGCATCTGGGGCGCGAAGGTGCCCTTGCCTTCGAGGTAGGGCCCGGTGATGTAGAGCGAGGGTCCGGGCATGCGGCCGTCATCGATCATCTTCTTGACGCTGAGGTCGGTGTACGGCTCCACGCTGCCTGCGGTGCGGGCGGTGGTGACGCCGGCGGCGAGGTACAGGCGCGGGAAGCTGTACGCCATCTCGGGGTACATCGGGACGCCGCCGCCGCCGGGGTAGTAGAGGTGCTCGTGCATGCCGACGATGCCGGGGATCACGGTGTGGCCGGCGAGATCCATCACCTGCGCGCCGGCCGGCGCGGGCGTGCTCGATGCGGGGCCCACGGCGGCGATCTTTCCGTGATCCACGATGACGGTCTGGTCTTCGCGGGCGGGCGCGCCGGTACCATCGATCACGC
This sequence comes from uncultured Solibacteraceae bacterium, assembly GCA_963791985.1. GTDB lineage: Bacteria > Acidobacteriota > Terriglobia > Bryobacterales > Bryobacteraceae > Solibacter. Next base: position 627,249 of record CAWBUN010000002.1, read on the forward strand.
GCACGTGAGTGAGCGCGATCACGGGCGACTCGGTGGCCAGAAACGGCTTGAGGCCGGGCTGAAAGCGGCCTTGCGCGAAGGCCGCTCCGGCGATCAGGATTGCGAGGCGGGTCTGCTTCCCGGTCTGCATCACTGACGGGCACCCGCGGTGGTGGTGGCGGTCGCGGCGGACTCCTTCTGCTCGCTGGGCGCGGGGCGATCGTTCTTGGCGTAGCGTTCAAAGAATTCGATGATGCGCAGCATGTGATCCATGCGCTGCAAAGGTGGTCCGGAGCGTGTCAGCTCGTGCCCGATCGCGGGATAGCGCACGTATTCCACGGGGCGGTTGAGCTGCTTCAGGGAGCGGAAGAGCATCTCGCTTTGCGCGAAGCCGGTGCGGAAATCCTGGCTGCCATGGATGATCAGGAAGGGCGTGCGGATGTTGTTGACGTACGTGATGGGGCTCTCTTCGTCGAGCAGTTTGCGGGTCTCGGGCTCCCACGGATAGCCGCCAAATTCCTCCGGCACCAGGGACCACGCGTTGGCCTCTCCGTAGAACGTGGAGAGGTCGTAGACGCCGCGCTGCGCGGAGGCGGCCTTGAAGCGCTGGTCGTGGCCGACCATCCAGGCGGTGAGGTAGCCGGCGTAGGATCCGCCGGTGAGGAAGAGGCGGTCCTTATCCACCATGCTGTTGTGTTGCTCGGTCTCTTCGAGCGCGGCGAGCACATCGTTCATCGGGCTCTTGCCCCAATCCTTAAAGTTGGCGCGCTGGAATTCGTAGCCGTAACCGCCGGAGCCGCGCGGGTTCGCGTAGACCACGCCGTAGCCCCAGGAGCAGAACAACTGGAACTCCCACCACATGCTGAACTCGCCGGGGCCCCACATGGCGCTGGGGCCGCCGTGCATCTCGACGACCCACGGATAGCGTTTGCCGGCCTCGGCACGGGTCGGATTCATGACCCAATATTGCACCTTCACGCCATCGGGCCGGGTGAGCCAATGCTCCTCGGGGATGACCAGGTCTTTCTCCTTCACCCAGGCATTGAGGTCGGTCAACTGGCGGGACTTGCCGTTCTTTTCGCGGACCCAGAGTTCATTGGGATCGGGCACGCTGATGAGCGCGTAGACGATGCGGCCGCCGCCTTCATCGAACGCGCCAACGCCGGTCGGCCCGTCGACGAGTTTAGTGACTTCGCCGCCCTTGGCGCTGACGCGCAGGAGCGGCTCGCCGCCCTGCCAGGGCGTGGCGAAAAGGACGCTGCCATCGGCACTGACTTTGCCGCTGCGCGCGGAGGAGTCCCATTTCTCGGTGAGCCAGGTCAGCTTCTGGTCCTTGAGATCGAAGCGTGCCAGGTGAGCCTGGCGGTAGGTCGGCTCGTCGGTCTGGCTGCCTGCGATCACGAGGGCTGTGCCATCGGCGGTGAAGCGCGGATTGCTGAATGAGTAGTCTTTGCGTTCCAGCAGCACGTGGGGATTTGCGCCGTCGGCGGATATGGTCCACACAGCGAGGCGGCGTAGGCGGTCCGGATGATCGGCCACCGCGGGTGTGCTGGTGAAGACGATGGTGCGTCCATCGGGCGAGTACTGAGCGGCGCTGTGATTGTAGAAGTCCCTGGTGATGGCGGTGGCCTTGTTGTCGCGCTCCAGATCGATGCTGTACAACTCGGCGATCTCCATTTCGTGGACGAGGTCCTGTTCGCCCAGGAAGTTGATGCGATCGATCACGGTGGGGTTGTCCTTGGAGGAATTGCGCGCCAGCCAGTTGCGCAGGGCGCGGCGATCGCCATCGGGACGCGCGTCGATCTCGGCCTTAGAACCGGGCGCGGGCCGGTCGTAATCGAACCACTCGCGGGCGGGGCTTTCGAGGTCGAAGTGAGGCTTGCCTTCGAGCTTGGAGATGGGGATCTGCGCGGTGACGAGCAGCACCTTGCCGTCGGGGCGCCACACAGGGCGGCGGCGCCGTTCTCTAGTTTCGTGATCACTTGCGCTTCGCCCGGTCCGTGCAGCGGCAGCAGCCAGACTTGCGGGCGAGGACGGGCGGCGGTGCCGGTGGGTGTATCGACGCGAACGAATGCGAGAGTGCGGTTGTCGGGACTGATGGCGGGTGAGGAATCGGCGCGGTCGCCGAAGGTCAATTGTTCGGGGCGCGCGTTGGGGTTGTTGAGATCGATGCGCCAGAGGTTGGTGCGATAGCGGTAGGCGGGCTCGGCCTTGGGGTCGGCGGCGGGCTCGACGTGAATGCTTTGCACTCCGTAGACCGCGAACGACCCATCCGACGCGACCGCCACGCTGGCCACGTTTCGGATTTTGAGGACGTCCGCTCCGGTAATTGGTTGTTTGCCGGCCGCGCTGGCGAGCATGGCCAGGGCGGGAAGACCCAGGAAAGCAATAGATTTCCGCATGAAAGTGATTAGATCACATGCGGGGGAGGCCGCGCTTCCGGTTACGCCCCAGTGAAAAACTCGGCGCGGGCAAGCTAAAGCATGCCCCACCAACGCGCCGGATTGTCCTTGGTAGCGTACGCTGCAATCAGGAATCAAAGTCCGTGCACGCGAGAGTTACGGCGGCAAGTGGACCGGCCAGGAGGCCCGTCCTACCGGGTCCGCTGCATTTCGCGGGCGCAGTTGTAGCCGGGGGCGCCCATGACGCCGCCGCCGGGGTGGGCGCCGGAGCCGCAGAGGATAGAGGCCGGGGACGGGGGTACGGTAGCGGGCAAAGCCGGCGACCGGGCGCATGACGAACATCTGGTCGAGCGTCATTTCGCCGTGGAAGATGTTGCCGCCGGTGATGCCGAAGCGGCGTTCGAGATCGAGCGGGCTGAGCACCTGGCGGTGATCGATGATGGCGCGGATGTTGGGCGACGTACTCTTCGATCAGCGAGATCACGCGGTCGCCGAAGGGCTCGCGCAGTTCGTCCCACGTGCCTTCGCGCAGGGTGTAGGGCGCGTATTGCAGGAAGATGCCCATGATGTGTTTGCCGGCGCGGCGCGAGTGAGGGGTCGTACATCGTCGGGATGGTGAGCTCGAGCAGGGGGCGCTCGGAGGCGCGGCCGTACTTGGCGTCGTCCCAGGCGCGCTCGACGTACTCGATGCTGGGGCAGATGTGCATGGTGGCCTTGTGATGCGGGCCCGGGGCGCCGGGGTAGGCGGTGAACTCGGGGAGGCCGTTGAGCGCCAGGTTGATCTTGCAGCTGGTGCCTTCGATGCGGAAGTTGCGGATGGACTCGACGAAATCGGCGGGCAGGTCGCCGGGCGTCGAGCAGGCGGAGGAAGGTGAGCTTGGGGTCGAGGTTGGAGGCGACGGTGGTGGACTCGATCTCTTCGCCGCCTTCGAGGACGACGCCGCGCGCGCGTCCGCCGCGGACCATCACCTTGGCGACGGTGGCGTTGGTGCGGATCGTCGACGCCCTTGGCGCGGGCCGCGGACGCGATGGATTCGGAGACGGCGCCCATGCCGCCGCGCACGAAGCCCCACAGGCCGCGATGTCCGGCGACGCCGCCCATGCAGTGGTGGAGCAGGATGTAGGCGGTGCCGGGGGAGCGCGGGCCGCCATTGGCGCCGATCACGCCATCGGTGGCGAGCGTGACTTTCACTTCCTCGGATTCGAACCACTCATCGAGGAATTCGGAGGCGCTTTGCGTGAAGACTTTGACGAGGGCGACGATGTCGCGAGCGCTGAGGCCGCGCATTTTGCCCATCAGGCGGAGATAGTCCACCAGGTCAATGGCGCGCGGCGGGAAAGGCGGAGGAGTGGTGAGCAGGAGGCCTTCGACCACCTTGCGAGATGCGCTCCAACTGGTCTTCATAGGCGGGGTAGACGTTGGCATCGTGCGGCGGAGAACTTCGCGATTTCGGCGAGCGTGCGGGCGCGGTCCTGCCACATGAAGAGATGGCGGCCGTCGGGGAAGGCGGAGAAGAAGGCGGGGTCCTTGGCGTCCACCTGGTAGCCGAAGCGCGGCAGGTCGAGCTCGTTGACGATGCGCTCCTGCATGAGGCTGGTGAGGTAGGCGCCGGTGGAGACGCGGTATCCGGGCCAGATCTCTTCGGTGACGGCGCAGCCGCCGACCAGTTCGCGGCGCTCGAGCACGAGCACCTTGCGTCCGGCGCGCGCGAGATAGGCGGCGGTGACGAGTCCGTTGTGTCCGCCGCCGACGATGATGGAATCGTACTTAGGCATGTTTAGGACGCTCCCAACGAGCCGCGACCGTAAGGGAGCGACCGGTAATTTAGCGACCGCTCCCTGACGGTCGCGGCTCGGATAATTGTCCGGCAGGCGAGAATTACGGCAGCAAGATGGACAGGCCAGGAGGCCTGTCCCACTGGGATTAACATTTCTTGAAGGCTACCACCGCTAGCGGGGGGAGCGTGACGGCGATGGAGTGGGTGCGGTTGTGTTTGGGAATGGGGCGGGAGGAGAGGCAGCCGCCGTTGCCCATGTTGGTGCCGCCGAAGTACTCCGAATCGGTATTCAGGATCTCCTGGTAGAAGCCTTCTTCGGGGACGCCGAACTCGTAGCTCTGGCGAGGCACGGGGTGAAGTTGCAGCAGACGAGGATGAAATCCTTCGGGTCTTCGGCGCGGCGCAGGAAGGCGATGATCGAATTGGCGCCATCGTGGAAATCCACCCATTCGAAGCCGGTGTAATGAAAGTCGACTTCGTAGAGCGCGGGGTTTGCCTTGTATACGCGATTGAGCTCGCGCATCAGGCTCTGCAACTGGCGGTGGAGATCGAACTGGAGCAGCTCCCAGCGGATTCCCTGATCGTGATTCCACTCTTCGCGCTGGCCGATTTCCTGGCCCATGAAGAGCAGTTTCTTGCCGGGATGCACCCACATATAGGCGAGGAAGGCGCGGACGTTGGCGAACTGGCGCCACTCGTCGCCGGGCATCTTATTTAAGCAGCGAGCCTTTGCCGTGGACTACTTCGTCGTGGGAGATCGGGCAGGACGAAGTTTTCGGTGAAGGCGTAGAGCAGGCTGAAGGTGATGCTGTTGTGGTGGTACTTGCGATAGATGGGGTCGTTGCTGAAGTAGTCCAGCATGTCGTGCATCCAGCCCATGTTCCACTTCATGGTGAAGCCGAGTCCGTTGAGGTAGACGGGCTTGGAGACGCCGGCGAAGGCGGTGGATTCCTCGGCGACCGTGAAGGCGCCGGGCACGGAGTGAGCGACCACGTTGAAGCGGCGGAGGAAATCGATGGCTTCCAGATTCTCGTTACCGCCGTACTGGTTGGGGATCCATTCGCCGGCCTTGCGCGAGTAATCGAGGTAGAGCATGGACGCAACGGCGTCTACGCGCAGGCCATCGATGTGATAGCTCCTTGAGCCAGAAGAGGGCGTTGGAGATGAGGAAGGTGCGGACTTCGTTGCGGCCGTAATTGAAGACCAGCGTGCCCCAATCGCTGCTGCTCGCCTTTACGCGGGTCGGCATGTTCGTAGAGCGCAGTGCCGTCGAAGAAGACCAGGCCGTGCGCGTCCTTGGGAAAATGGGCGGGCACCCAATCGACGATGACGCCGATGCCGGCGCGGTGGAAGGCGTCGATGAAGTATTTGAAATCGTCGGGATTGCCGAAGCGGGAGGTGGGTGCGAAGTAGCCGATCACCTGGTAGCCCCACGATCCGGAGAAGGGATGCTCCATGAGGGGCAGCAGTTCGATGTGCGTGTAGCCCATCTGCTTCACGTACTCGACCAGCTTGACGGCGAGATCGCGATACGTGAGCACCTGGCCCATGGGTCCGCGCATCCAGCTGCCAGGTGCACCTCGTAGATCGAGATCGGCGATTTCAGCAGGTCGTGCGCGGCGCGCGTCTCCATCCACTCCTGCGTCCTGCCACTGATAGTTATCCAGGCCCCAGACCACGGACGCGGATTTCGGCGGCGTCTCGCAGTAGAAGGCGTAGGGGTCGGCCTTCAACTGCTGATAGCCGGCGAAGCGCGAACGAATGTTGTACTTGTACGCGGTGCCCTCGCGCGAGCCCGGGAATGAAGAGCTCCCAGACTCCGCCGTTGCGCCGGCGCATGGGGTGGCGGCGGATGTCCCAATCGTTGAACTCGCCGGCGACGGTGACGTTCTCGGCGTTCGGCGCCCAGACGGCGAAGCGCACACCGGCGACGCCTTCGGCGGTGACGAGGTGCGCGCCGAGCGTGCGCCAGGCCTCGTGGAGCGTGCCTTCGGTGTGGAGGTAGAGATCGGAATCGGAGATCTGCGGGCCGAAGCGGTAGGGGTCGTCGATCTCGATTTCGCGGCCGTCCCAGAGGCGCGGCGCGGATGACGTAGGGCATGGCGTCGCCATCCAGTGGCGGCGACAGAAGAAGCCTTGCGGTGTGCCTCTTCTCCATGTCGTAGCGTGCTGGCTCCGGCCAGCACGACGGCGGATTCCGCCTGCGGGCAGGAACGCGCGCACTTCCCAGCGCGGCTTGCCGTTCTTTCTTGCCGAACCGAATGCGGTCCCAGGATGCCGAAAGGCGTCCCCGTGATAGCCTTGACTATGGCTTCTATTTCTTCACCAGTCATGAGAGTCTACGATTCAAGTATGGACCGATTCCTGCTCGAATTGCCCAAAGCTGAACTGCACCTTCACCTGGAAGGGTCGGTGGAGCCGGAGACGCTGCACGAGCTCGACCCGGCGACGCCGGTGGAGGAGTTTCGCGCGCTCTACCAGTATGCCGATTTCGACGCCTTTCTGCGCGCGTTCGGAGCGGTGGGCAAGCGGCTGCGCGGTCCGGAGGATTACGCGCTGATCACGCGGCGGCTGCTGGAGACGCCTGGCGCGGCAGAACGTGCGCTACGCGGAGATCATCGTGGCGGCGGGCGTGGTGCTGTGGAAGGGGCAGGATTTCGCGCCGATCTTCGAGGCGATTTGCGGCGCGGCGGCGGAATCGCCCGTACAGGTGCGGTGGATTCTGGACGCGGTGCGGCAGTTCGGCACGGAGCATGTGATGCAGGTGGCGGAACTGGCGGCGGAGCGGGTGGACGAGGGCGTGATCGCGTTCGGCATCGGCGGCAGCGAGGAGCGCGGTCCGGCGAATCGGTTCGGCGAGGCATTCGCGTTCGCGCGGGCAGCGGGGCTGCGGCTGACGGCGCACGCCGGCGAAAGCATGGGGCCGCAATCGATCTGGGATGCGCTGGAGCTGGGAGCGGAGCGCATCGGACACGGAATCGCGGCGGTGCGCGACGAGGCGCTGATGCGCCACTTGCGTGAGCGCGATATTCCGCTCGAGATCTGCATTTCGAGCAACCTGGTGACGGGCGTGGTGACGAAGATCGAAGATCATCCGGTGCGGCAGACTCTACGATGCGGGCGTGCCGATCGTGCTGAACTCGGACGATCCCGCGATGTTCCGGTGCTCGTTGACGGGAGAATATCGATTGGCGGCGGCGCATTTCGGGTTCACGGAAAAGGAGCTGGAAGGGCTGGCGGGGAATGGGTTCCGGTATGCATTCGGTAAGATGGATTAAAAGACATTATTGGCCGCGGATGGACACAGATAAACGCGGATAAGACAAACAACACTTCATGGATAAACGAATTTCTCCAGCGGCAGCAATTACCGGCGCCATCACTTTGCCCGGCGACAAGTCGATCTCACACCGGTACGCGATGATTTCTTCGATCGCGGAAGGGGACTCACGAATTTTGAATTACTCGACGGGCGCGGATTGCCATTCCACGCTGGGCTGCATGCGCGCGCTGGGGGTCGAGATCACGGGCGAGGGCACGGAATTCGTGGTGCACGGGAAGGGGCTCGACGGGCTGCGAGCTCCGGCGGGCGATCTGGATGCGGGCAATAGCGGGTCGACGATCCGGATGCTGAGCGGGATTCTGGCGGCGCAGCCGTTCACGACGCGCATCTTCGGGGACGAATCGCTGTCGCGGCGACCGATGCAGCGGATCATGAAGCCGCTGGCAGAGATGGGCGCGGAGATTCGCGCGCGCGAGGAGAAGTTTCCGCCGCTCGAAATCCACGGTGCGAAATTGCGCGCGATCGATTACACGCTGCCGGTGCCGAGCGCCCAGGTGAAGACGTGCGTGCTGTTCGCGGGCCTGTTCGCCGAGGGCGAGACTTCGGTCACGGAGCCAGTGCGCTCGCGCGACCACAGCGAGATCGCACTGCGCGAATTCGGCGCGGACCTTACGGCGGCGAAGGGGAAGATCACCTTGGTGGGCAGACCGCGGCTGACGGGGCGCGATTTGATTGTGCCGAGCGATATTTCATCGGCAGCCTTCTTTATTGTGGCGGCGCTGCTGGTGCCGGGGTCGAGCCTGGTGATTCGCGGAGTGGGATTGAATCCCTCGCGGTCGGCGCTGCTGGACCTGCTGATCGGAATGGGCGCGAAGATCCGGATTCCGCAACTGGAGAGCCAGAATGGCGAATTGATCGGCGAGATCCAGGTGGAGCACTCGTCGCTGCAGGGCGGCGTGATCGAAGGCGGACTGACGGCGGCGGTGATCGATGAAATTCCGGTGCTGGCGGTGCTGGGTGCGGCTACCGAGGAAGGGCTCACGATCAAGGATGCCGGCGAACTGCGCGTGAAGGAGACGGACCGCATCGCGACCGTGGTCGACAACCTGCGGCGGCTCGGCGTAGCGGCGCAGGAGACGCCGGACGGGCTGGTGGTTCCGGGGCGGCAGAAGTTCCGCGCGGCGGAGTTCGACAGCTTCGGCGATCACCGGATCGCGATGGCATTCGCGGTGGCGGCGCTGCGCGGCGATGGCGAGAGCGTGATTCACGATGCGGGCGCGGCGTCGGTTTCGTTCCCGGAGTTCTGGAACACGCTGCAGCGCGTGGCGGAATAAAGCCGATTGCATAGTTTAGGGTCTTAAATTACACTTGCCAGCATGAGCATGCGCGTTGCCTTACTGGCGGTGCTGGCCGCTATTCCGTCACAATCCCAGACGCTGAACAAAAACCTGGTGGTAAACGGAGATGCGGAGTCCGGCGCGTCGGTGGCGTCGGCGACCGCGACTTCGCCGGTGAGCGTCCCGGGGTGGACGACGGTGGGCGGATTCACCGTTGGCACTTACGACAAGCAGGGATTTTTGGGGTCGAAGGATTTCGGTCCGTTGAATCGAGGGAAGCAGCTCTTCTACGGCGGACCGACGGGCGCGGTGTCGAGCGCGTCCCAGCTGGTGGACCTCAGCGGCGCCGGCACGGAGATCGATGCCGGGCTGGTGAAGTTCCTGTTTTCCGGCTACCTAGGCTCGCTCGGCGGTTCCCACGACAACATCCGCACGATCAACGTCAGTGCCGATTTCCAGGACGCATCCGGCGCGACCTTGTTGCATGCCGTGGCCAATGGACCCGCGGCAGAGGATCTGGATTGCTGCATGGACGGCGGCCTGCTGGAGCGCAGCGCGACCGGCTTTCTGCCGGCGAAGGTGCGCAAGGCGAAGGTCACCATTTACCTTTCGGTGAGCGGTACGGGAACGATCAGCAGCAACTACGCGGCGGACAACATCGCGCTGGTGCTGACCACGGACCCGATGTTCGGGGTCAATCTGCTGGTGAATGGCGACGCGGAAACCGACCCGGGCGGAGAGGGTCTTCCGGTTCCCGGTTGGAATTCGGTTTCGTATCTTCAGGCCTGGAAATGGGGCGATTACAAGATGCCGAAGTTGATCGATCCGGGGCCGCCCAATCGCGGCAAGTACTTTCTGGATTGCTTCATCTCGCGGAGTCTGTGCCAGGCGTATCAGACCTTCGAAATCAGCTCGGCGAAGGCGCTGGTGGATGCGGGCAAGGTGACGTACTCGCTGGCAGGATGGCTGGGCGGCGACACCGATTATCCGGACAACGTGGATGTCAGCGTCACATTCTACGATGCCAACAATAAGGCCATCGGGGCGGCGGCGACGATTGGTCCCGTGACGATGAAAGATCGCAATGGTCAGGCGGGCCTGCTGCAGCGCTCGACGAGCGGCGTGGTGCCCAACGGCGCGCGGCTGGCACAGGTGACCGCGAGCTTCCACAAGCTCGGCAACGACAACATCTACGCTTATGCCGACAACCTTTCATTCACTCTCAGCGTGATGCAGGTGACGACGGTGGTGAATGGCGCGAGCTGGCAGCAGGGCGCGGTGGCGGGCGGCGAGTTCGTCACGCTGGGAGGCTCAGGCCTGGGACCGGCGGCGGGCGCGGCCGGAATGCAGAAGGGCCTGGGTGGAACGAGTGTCTTCTTCAACGGAGTGGAGGCGTGGCTGACGTACGCGTCGGACGGGCAGGTCAACGCGATCGTGCCTTACGGCGTGACGGGCAAGGCGGACGCGACGGTGAAATACAACGGCAAGACGAGCGACCCCTATGCGCTGACGGTGACGGATTCGTCGCCGGGAATTTTCACGTCGCAATACGGCGGCGGTCCGGCGGTGTCGGTGAATACCGATTACACGTTCAACTCGGCGGCGAACCCGGTTGCGCGCGGCGGCGTGATCTCCTTCTGGGGCACGGGCCAGGGCGCGGTGACGCCGGCGGGCCAGGACGGAGAAGTGGTGAGCGGGTATAAGAACCTGGTGCTGACACCGAAGGTCACGATCGGCGGAGTCGACGCGCAGATTCAATTCGTCGGGCTGACGTACACGGGCGTGATCCAGGTGAACGCATTCGTGCCGGATAGTGCGCCGACGGGGCAGGCGGAAGTGGTGCTGACGATCGGCAATGCGGCGAGCAGGAAAGGCGTGACGATCTGGGTGAAATAGGTGTCCGCAAAGCGCAGTGAAAGCCGGCTGCACGGTCGAAAACCCGGGGCGAACAGGTTGGGGCAGGCGAGTGGGGCAGGCGCAAACAGGAATTCGCGGTGCCTATGTTGGAGCCGGCTGAAAGCCGGCTGCAGGCAAGATTGCCTGCCCCACAGAGTGCAAAAACTGATTAGTGGACAGGCCAGGAGGCCTATCCCACTGGCCCGCGGAGTTCGAGGATGAGGGCGTCGAGGGCGATGGTCTTCTGGATGTTGCGGCGGAGGAGCATGGCGACTTCGTCGACGCGCGCGACGGCTTTGCGGATCCAGGCGAACTGAATCCTGGCGGAGAGGGCTTCGAGGTCGCGGCGGATATCCTGATTGCGGATTTCGCCGCCGCCTTCGTGGAGCATCAGGAGGTCGCGGAGCAGCTCGTAGAGCACCTTCAGGTAGAGCTCGAGCTTTTCGCTTTTGCTGCGGCCGATGGTTTCGCCGATGGGGACCCAGGCTGCGAACGGGACGGCGCCGGCGGCGGCTTTGAGCAGCACCAGCATGGCGGCGCGGCGCTTGTCGTAGGCTTCGAGGTCGAGCGACATGGCGATGCCGGGGCTGCCGGCGGCGAGCGCGATGCGGCGTTCGGGCTGATCGAGACCGCGGGCTTTCACGAAGGCGCGCATTTCGGCGGGGGCGAGCGGGGCGAAGTAGAAGGGCACGGCGCGCGAGCGAATGGTGGGCAGGAGGTCGTAGGCGTTCTGCGCGGTCATGATCAGGATCAGGTGGTCGGGCGGTTCCTCCAACGTCTTGAGCAGGGAGTTGGCGGCCTGGTCGTTGGCGCGGTCTACATGATCGATCAGGAAGACGCGGCGGCTGCCTTTGTGGGGCAGGTACTGCGCGGCGTCCTTGAGGCGGCGCGTCTGCGGAATGGAGATCTGGCGCAGCGGACCATCGGGCGGGAAGGTGACGAAGTCCGGGTGAGTGGCGAACTGGAGCGGATCTTCATTGCGCTTCTCGGCGGTCCACTTTTCGCGGGCCGCAATGGTCTCCAGATTTTCGGGCGAGGCCAGGTCGTCCTTTTCGATCAACTCCGGATGGGCCAGGAGGCGTGCGCCGAGGCGGCGGGCGAGGGTGGCTTTGCCGACGCCTTCGGGACCTGAAAAGAGCAGGGTCTGCGAGACACGCTGCTGCGCGATCATCTGTTCCAGCGCATCGGTGACGGCGGCGTTACCCCAGAAGTTCTCAAACATGGGCGCTCACGATGCTCCAGATTTCGCGTTCGATCTGGTCCATGCCGGTGCGGCCGTTGACCACCCTGACGCGGCCGGGTTCCGCGGCGGCGAGGGCGTGATAGGCGGCGTGGACCTTGAGGTGAAACTCGAGGGCCTGGTCGTCCATGCGAGTTTCGCAGTGCGGCTGCGCCAGGTTGCGGGCGCGGGCGCGGGCCAGACTGGCCTCGGCATCGACATCGACCAGGATGGTGAGGTCGGGCTTGAGGCCGCGGCAGGCGATGCGGTCCAGCGCGACCACGGTGTCGGCGCCGAGTCCGCGGCCGATGCCCTGGTAGACCAGCGAGGAATCGGTGAAGCGGTCGGCGAGGACGATTTCGCCGCGGGTGAGCGCGGGCTGGATCCACTGATCGACGTTCTGGGCGCGCGAGGCGAAGTAGAGAAGGATCTCGGCGGTCGGACTCAACTCCTGATTGGCGGCGTCCAGCACGATGCGGCGTATCTTCTGGGCGATGGGCGGGCCGCCGGGTTCGGCGGTTTCCAGGACGGTGCGTCCCAGACCGCGCAGGCGTTCCGCCAGGCGGTGCATTTGGGTGGTTTTGCCGGAGCCGTCCATGCCTTCGAAAGTGATAAAGATGCCGGGGAGTTTCACGTGAAACCTTATTGTAGCGTCGAGGTGCTGCGCGATCTTCCGGTAGCTGGAGAGGGCAGGTGAGTGAAATGCCCCACAAGAAGACAATCAGCACCTAAATTGTCGAATATCCCAACGTATTTTCAATGCGGTGGCCTTGGCCCCTCAAATGCAAGTCGTTGTCATCTGGAGATACTGCCATGAACTTCGACCAATCCCCGATGCTGGTGATCTGGGAAGCCACGCAGGCTTGCGACCTGGCCTGCGTTCACTGCCGCGCGTCGGCGCAATCGGAACGCAGCGCGAGCGAATTGACCACGGAACAGGGCTACCGGCTGCTTGACGAAATTCGATCCTTCGGCGAGCCGCTGATGGTCTTCACCGGGGGCGATCCGCTGAAGCGCCCGGACCTGTTCGACCTGATCCGCTACTCGGTGAAGATCGGGCTCCGGACCAACGTGACGCCGAGTGCGACGCCGCTGCTGACGAACGAGGCGATCGATAAGTTCAAGGAAGCGGGCGTTTCGCGCATGGCGATCAGCGTGGACGGGCACGATGCCCAATCGCACGACGATTTCCGCGGGATCCCGGGCACGTTCGACCGCGCCATGGAGGCGCTGCGGCACGCGCGCGACATCGGGTTGGACACGCAGTTCCAGACCACGGTGACACGGCGCAATATGGATCACCTGCCGGAGATCGCGGAGATTGTGAAAGAGATGCGCTCCAAGATGTGGAGCCTGTTCTTCCTGATCGTGACGGGACGCGCGCTGGCCTCGCAGGATCTCGACGCGGCGGAGTACGAGCAGGTCTTCGATTTTATGTACAACCTTTCGAAGACGGCGCCGTTCGGGATCAAGACTACAGAAGCGATGCATTACCGGCGGTATATCGCGCAGCGCATGAAGGCGGAGCACGGCGCGGTGGGCAGTGAAGCGGCGAAGGGTGTGGCCTTCCGCACCGCCGGCGTGAGCGATGGGAAGGGCTTCGTGTTCGTCTCCCACCAGGGCGAGATTTTCCCCAGCGGCTTCCTGCCGGTGAGCGGCGGCAATGTGCTCAATGAGGCGTTGACCGACGTGTATCGCAATAGCGAATTGTTCAAGAAGCTGCGCGACACGACGCAGCGCGAGGGCAAGTGCGGGATCTGCGAGTACCAGAAGGTCTGCGGCGGATCGCGGTCGCGCGCGTATGCGCTCACGGGCGATTTCCTGGCGTCGGACCCGCGCTGCATCTATCAGCCGAACGCGGCGGAAGCGATCGCGGGTTAAGGTCACAAACGAGCCGCGACCGTGAGGGAGCGTTGCGGACGATGGTGTGCGGGTAGCGCTCCCTGACGGTCGCGGCTCGTTACGCCAACGCGGCAGGGATGCCTAAGATGCCGGTGCGCACTGTGTCGGCGAGTTGGGTGATGGTTTGAGGGGCACCGTTCATCTGCGATTGCAGATGCTGGGCGAAGAGCTCGAGGCCGTCCTGGTGTCCGCTGACGGCGGCCGTCTCCCATTCGGGGTGCTCCGGCATGAGCACTGTGTACGGGACGCGGATGAAAGGTACCGTGTCGGTGCGCGGCTGCGATTCGCGAAGGGCGCCGGCGATGCTGGTAGCGGCGGCGGCGCGGCGGCCAAGCGGACCGAGGCCCCACTTATCGATCAAGTACTTTAAGACGCTGGTGTGATCGTACTGGGTGTGGTCCACGGCGCGCGATACCCACGGTGAAATCAAGAGCGAGGGAACGCGCACGCCGAGCTGGTCGAAGGTGTATTCGTGCTGATGATCGTCGGGGGCCACGGCGCCGGGGGGCGTGACGTGGTCGTAGAAACCGCCGTGCTCATCGAAGAAGATCACCAGGAGGCTGCTGTTCCAGAGGTCGGGGTTGGAGCGGATGGCATTGTAGACGTCGGCGATGAACTTCTCGCCCTTCATGATGTTGTGCGGCGGGTGATCGTCATTCTCATCGGCGCCGAAATACTTCGGTTCCAGAAACGCAAACTCGGGGAACGACTTTCTCATTGCGCACGTCGGCGAAGAACTCGTCGATGGGGCGGGAGTGCACCACGTTTTGGGGGAGCAGGTTGCGCAGCAGGAGCCACGAGGCGGGGAAATCGCAGAAGTAATTCTTCCAGCTTTTGCCGGCCTGGGTGAGGCGATCGAAGAGAGTGATCTGTGTCTGCTGAAAGTAGGCGCCGGGATCGGTGGTGATGCCGGCGGGCATCAGAATACGTCCGAGCGAGGTTCCCGAGAGCGCGAAGAAGCGGTTCGGCCAGGTGGGGCCGGGGACGGAAGAGTACCAGCGGTCGCAGACGGTGAAGTCGTGCGCCAGAGAGTGCAGGCCGGGCAGAAAATCGGCGGGGAAGTAATTCATGATCTGCTGGCGGTCCTGCGTGGTGCTGTTCGGGTAGGCCTGGATGAAATCCTGCACGAAGCCGCCGTTGTTGTTCGCCAACTGGATGACGACGTCGGCGTGTTCGTGCTTGGGGTCCGACGTGGTCTGCCGGATTTCGCTGGGCGCCTGATAGTACGGGGTGCCGGCGGCATCGTAATTCACGTGGGGATGCTGCGGATCGACTCCGTCCAGTCCCGGGAGGACGGTGGAGAGGCCGCCCATCATGTGATCAAAAGAACGATTCTCCATGATCAGGAGAATGACGTGACGAATCGGATCGCGGTCCGGCATGAAGCGTATTCTATAACGGCGGAGCGGGGACGGTAGCAAATCTCAGCGCGCGCGGAGGAAGGCGAGCACGGCGGCGTCATCACGGCCGCGCAATTCCGGGAAGCGGTCCTGCACGAACTGCACCATCTCGCGGACGTAGCGGGCTTTCTGCTCGATGGCCTGGGCGACGAAGGCGAAACCGGAGGGACGCCCCGCGAGGATCAATTCGCGCGCGCAGTTGGTTCGCACCCAGACAAATTCCGAGTTCTTGAGCGCAGATTCGAGATACGGCACGGCAGCGTCGCCGAAGGAATTGCGCAACGCGTAAGGCAGGCTGGCGAGTTTGTAGGAGAGCGGGTCGCCGGCGGCGGGAGACTCGAGCAAGGCGGCCAGGCGCGGCAGGTCGCGCGGGTCTTTGCGCCAACTGATCGCGATCAGCGCCTGTTCCCGGGCTACGTTGCGTTGCACCAGATTCCAGAGCAGGGTTCCGGCGCGCGGATCGCGAACCGTGCCGAGCGCGGCCGCGTAGTTGATCACGGTCTGTTCGTCGCTGGAAGCGATCACGTGTTCGGCGGCGGCGATGAGCGCGGTCTCCGCCTGCGCGTCCCCGGGATGGGCGTAGACCGAGCGCGCGACGCCGGTAAGGGCTCCGCGCAGGAGCGCCGGGTCGTCGGATTTCAAGTAGGGCAGCACGAGCGCGAGCATTTCGGGATGACGCTGCAGGGTGCCTTCGACGGTCATATCGCTGGGGCCGCGAGCGGACAACTCGCGATCGACGCGTGCGTCGGCTTCGGCCTGGGGCCAGTAGGCAAGCGCTGCGGAAGCATAGAGCCGGACGGTGTAGTTGGGGTGGTAGAGGCAAGCGACCACGGCGTCGAGTGCAACGGAGTCGGAGAAGCCGAGCAGACTGGGCAGGTAGTCGCTGAGCAGTTCGGCGGGCGCAGCAGGTGCGGGCCGTGCGGCGCGCGGGCCGGGCGCGCGGGGAAGCACCTGGATGGGAGTCCACTCGGATTGCAGCTGGAACTTGGAGGGATCGCGGGGATCGATGCCGCGGCGCGTGTAGCGGACCTCGTAGACGCCGGGTTCGGTGAAACGGTAGAGCAGATGGAGCGGCAGGCGGCCGGTGTGGAGCGGTCCACCCTGGATGCCGATGTTCCCGCAGAGCAGTCCGTCCATTGCGATTCCGCCGGCCATGGGGCGCAAATCGATGCGCGGGAGCGTGACGCCGTTGCGACGCACCTCGAGTTCGTTGCAGCCGAAGTCGTTGGGCCGGACACTGGGAGGATACTGCACGATCGAGCCCCATCCGAAAGGTGTCTCGACGTGAATCCAGAGCGGAGCGCCGACACGCGCTTCGCCTTCGACGGAGAGTGACGTGGATTCCAGGCCGACCCGTACGTTGGCCGTGCCTGCTTGCTGTTGGTAGAGCACCTTCAACTCCGCATTGCCAGTCAGCGGCGCGTCCTGCGGCACTTTGAAGTTGATCTGGTTTTCGGAGACGTAGAGCAATCCCGCGGGCATGCCGGCAAGGAAGACCTGGACGCCGCAAAGATCAGTGGGATAGATCAGGCGCTCCGCGAAGCTCTGCATGGGGCGGGCGGGATTGGGCGTTTCGGTGCGGCGCGTGTCGGCATTGGCGATGCACTGCGTCGCGGGGCCGAGATGCTCGCCATAGATGGAGACCAACATTCCGGGAGCGAGCGGCGCCTGCCGCGCGGCGTCGGAAGGCAGCACGCGATCGGCGCGGAATGAAGGTGGCTGGGCACAGGCGATCGCGAAGGGCAGAATTCCCAACCAGAGCCGCATGTCTTGATGATAGGACGAGAAAAAACAACTTGGGCCGCAGATAAACCTAGCGCGGCCTATGGCCGCAACCAAACAGGTCTTCCGAGGCAAGGGGCTGGAAGTGGCGTTCCCCCGTTCGTATCATCGTGAGTGTTCGAAATTCACCCGATACGAGGAGAGAACGCCATGCAAGAGTTTACCGCGAAGTATGCCGACAAGATTCAAGGTGTTTTGAGTGGATTTGACCGTCTGGTATTCCGGGGTTCGCTGCGCAAGATCTGTCACTCGTTTGGAATGGAAGGCTATTTGTGGGCCGCCCAAGTACCCCTCAAGGAATTCGGCAGGCACGTCAACGAAATCAGCGGGCAGGTGAAAGATGGCGCATTACGCTGCATGCTGGAAGCGGACCGGCCGGTGAAGTACCTTCCATCGAGCAAGGACGATAAAGAGAAAATCGCGCGTTCGATAGCGCAGCAAGACAAGGTGACCCAGGGGCCGGTGTGTGCCCTGACGTGCGTAGAACCGTGCTGGGGATTCGACATCTACCGCAATCGAGAGACCAAGAAGTTGGACTTGGTGCAACGCCCCCGGAAATGTTTGTACGTGTATCAGTATTGGGATCACCCAGTTTTCGGATGGATGAATGCGCGCATTGAGACGTGGTTTCCCTTTTCGATTCAAATCTGCATGAACGGGAGGGAATGGCTGGCGCGGCAGATGGATCAGGCAGGAGTGAAGTATCAGCGACAGGACAATTGCTTCCCGTGGATCTCCGATTGGGAGCAGGGGCAACGGTTGATGAACACTCAACTGCAAGCCGACTGGCCGCAGTTGCTGAATCGGATCGCTGGTAGGCTCAATCCGCTTCACGAAGAGATCTTTCGTCAGTTTCCGCTGGACTATTACTGGTCCGTGTACCAGAGCGAATGGGCCACAGATATTTCGTTTCGCAAGGCGGACGATCTGACACGGCTTTACCCGTTGTTCGTTCATCACGCGATGACGACGTTTCGCAGTCCGGACATCCTGCGTTTTCTCGGCAAGAAGCTGACCGGATCGGGAGAAGTCAATCAGCATGTCCAAGCCGAGGTGACCAGCGACCTGAAGCGGAGGCAGGAAGGGGTGCGCATCAAACACCGCTACAACGAGAACTCCGAGAAGCTCTACGACAAGGCGTACGCCACGAGGGGGGCCATCCTTCGCGCCGAAATGACCATGCAAGATCCGGAGGACTTTTTGGTTTACCGGCACGCCGAAGGAGATCCGGACGGGCCTATGGCATGGCTCCGCATGCGCAAAGGAATTGCCGACCTGTATCATCGCGCCGAGGTTTCGCAGAAAGTGAACGTCCGCTACCTGAATGCTCTTGCCAGCGTCGATGACAGTACCAGCCTCCTGGAATTGATTGGACCGTTGGAGCATCCTGTCATGTACCAGGAAAAACGCAGTCGGGCGCTGCATCCCTTTGACACCGAGGACCGGTCCTTGCTGGCGGCAATCAGCGGCGGAGAATTCACGATCAACGGTTTTCGCAACAAAGATCTGCAACCGTTGCTGTATGGGTCCAAGGCCCAGACGGTTGAAGAGACCAGGCGCCGGTCGGCAGCCATCAGTCGGAAACTGCGTCTCCTGAGAGCTCACGGCCTCATTCAAAAAATCCAGAAGAGCTACCGGTACAAACTCACCGCGAAAGGAAGGCAGATTCTAAATGCGCTCTTTACTGCCGCCCGAGCTACCGTCGAAACGCTACTTCCCAAAGCATCTTAACGAAAATTCGTCGCGAACGAACGAGAATCTGATTGTTAGCAGTGCAGATGAACGCAGATAAAACAAAAAACAACGCGGCCGTTACGGCGAACTTGGCAGCTTGCTCCACGGTGATGTCGGCGGGCAGCGGCGGTTCGTTGGGGTCGGCCAGGGCTACGTGGGCAGGGTCACGGAAGGTGTAGAACGCGCGTCAAATTGCCGCCCCGCAACTCTACTTCGACCGTAGGGTTTGCACCGTATTAAGATACAGGATACCCGTGCGCCCAAACCGGTCTACTACTCTATTCCTCCGGCTGCTCTTGTTCTGCCTTGCAGCCAGCGCCCTGCATGGCCAGGTTCTGGTCACGCTGAGCACCAGTTCCAACAGTATGACGGCGGGCCAGGCCGCAACGCTGACTGCGGTGGTCACGGCGCCCTCGGGCAATACCGGCGTGGTCTGGAGTTACAGTCCTCACGTAGGACAACTGGGTGTGGGCAACAATCTGACGGGCACCAGCGTTACCAGCACCAATAACTATGTGGCGCCCGCGTCGATCACGGTGCGGCAGACCGTCACGATCACCGCCACAGCGGTACAGGACAACACCAAGAGTTTCTCGGTGCAGATTCAACTCAACCCGACGGGCATAACGGTGACGCCGGCAACGGTGAGCGTAGCGCCCGGAGGGTCGGCGCAATTCAGTGCGACGGGCGGCAGCGGGAATTACGTGTGGAGCATCAGCCCGCAAACCGGGAGCATCGATCAGAACGGCGTCTACCTGGCGCCGACCACCATCACCAACTCGGGCACGGTCACGGTCACGGCTACCAGCGCGGAGGATGCCAGCACGTTCGGGACGGCGAAGATCACGCTGACGGCGACCGCCGGAATCACAGTGACGATCAGTCCCTCGAGCGCGACGCTTAGTCAGGGGCAGGCGCAGCAGTTCAGCGCCACGGTCAATAATGCATCCACCAACTCGGTGATCTGGAGCATCAGTCCGACGACCACGGGCAGCATCGACCAGACGGGACTTTATACTTCGCCGGCGAACATCACCGTGAGCACCAAGGTGACGGTCACCGCGACGGCGGCCGCGGATTCCTCGAAGTCGGCGTCGGCCACGGTGACGATCAGCCCTGTGGTGGATGTAGGCGCGGGCGCGCCGACTCCCACGATGCAGAACCAGTTCATCACTTCGTTCTTCCGCAACGGCTTTAGCCAGCTGGTTACGCTGCCGCCGATCGCGAACGTGAAACGACTGGGGACCACGGGCTACGTGCAGGAATTCAACGGCGTCGTGACGGGGACCAAGCTCGCGCTGGCGACGATCAGTCCTTCGGCGGCGAACGACACGGTGGATAGCACCGGAGGTGTGGTGCAACTGCAGGCGGATCTCTACGCGTATTACACGACGGTGGGCGCCGCTACCGCGGGGTTGCCGCTCTTTGACACGCTGGCCTGCCCGCCGATCGACCAGACCAATTCCTGTACCTACGATATTTTCGACAAGAGCTATGCGCTGTTCGCCTATCACGTGCCGCTGTTCTCGGGCCAGAGCTTCACGGTGCGCAACTTGACCGGCAATGCCGCGATTCAGTTCTACACCGAATGGACGGCGCGCGGCGGAATCACCGGGATCGGCCGGCCGGTAGATGTGGAGACGGCAGTGACCGCGACCGTGATTCCTCCGGCGACCACGGGTACTACGGCAACGATGCAGGCATTCAGCAACGGCGCGATTTATTCGATCACGTCGGGGATCAATAAGAACGCCTTCTTCAGCGTGCTGCAGCCGATCTATGGCCTGTATGTATCGAATAACGGGCCGAACGGGAGCCTGGGATTGCCGACCTCGCAGGAATTTGCGCTCTCGAATGGCGATCACCGCCAGACCTTCGAAGGCGGCGTGGTGCAATACACGCCGGCCGGCATCGGGGGCCCGGTGATTCGCCCGCCGGTTACGAGTGTGGCGATCAGCGGCGTGGCGCTCGGCACCACGCTGAACCTCACGCTGGGGCAGACGGTCACAGTGACAGCGACTCCGATGAGTCCGGCGGGCGATTCTCTCACCGATCGTCCCGTTTCCTGGAGCACGACCAACAGCCGTGTGATCACAATCGCGGCCACCAACGGCACGGCGGTGTTGAAGGCCGTGGGCGGCGGAGCGGCCAGCGTGATGGCGGCGAGCGAGGGCGTGGCCAGCCAGAAGATCAACGTGATCGTGATCGCGCCGTGCTGCCAGGTGGGCGATGGCGCGCCGCCATCGGTACAACAGTCTTTTAAGGATGCGTTGACGCGCAACAAGATTTCGGTGCAACCGCCGGTACCGGGCCCGGCGACGCGCGTGGGCAACGGCTACATCCAGATGGTGCAATCGGCGGATGCGCCTCCGGTCACGTACCTGGTGGCGGAGTCGGACCAGATCGGGACGGCGTACGTGCTGGGCGGCGCGGTGCTGGCGGCGTGGCAGGCACTGGGCGGAGTAAGCGGCACACTCGGGTACCCGGTGAGCGACCTGAGCGCGGGCGGCACGCAGCGTTTTGAAAACGGCGCTGCGCTCGCCGGGAGCCCGGTGCGGATGGTGAGCGGCGGCATCCTCACGAAGTGGGCGTTGCTCGGGTACGAAACGGGAGCGGCGGGCGTTCCGGTGTCCGACCCAGTGGCATATTTCCACCTTCGGCGCGAACACCGGGATGGCGCAGGGCTTCGCGAACGGCGCGATTTATGCGGCCACCGGTGGACCGCGGACCGGGCAGGCATACTTCGTCACAGGCCTGATTCTGGCGCGCTACAACGCGCTGGGTGGGGCCGGCGGCGACTACGGCATGCCGGTGGGCGACGAGTTCGTCACGGCCGGCGTGCACCAGCAGAATTTCGAAGGCGGCAACTTCACGTGGTCGGCGGGCGATGCCGCGGCGAAGGAGCACGCGGCGGCCAAGGTCCCCGGGCTGATCGTGTCGCCGGGCTCGGTTTCCGCGGGCAGCCAGGCGCGCCTGGCGATTGTGGGCTTCCCAGCGAACAGCACGATCAAGGTATCGATTACGGGACAACCCGATTTCACGGTGGCCACCGCCAACGGAGCCTACAGTTGGGACATGTTCTTCCCGCTGAATTCGAAGAGCGGGAGCCTGACGATTCAGGCAACCGACTCGAAATCCAATTCCGCCAGCGGTACGCTGACTGTGCGCGGCTATCACCGATAACCGACTGCCGATCGCGAAGGTGCAGGGCGATAACCAGACCGGTCCGCCGGGAGCGCTGCTGCCGGTCTCGCTTGCGCGTGGCGCTGCGCGATGCCGCCGGCGACCCGGTGGTGGGCGCCGCGGTGACCTTTGCAGGCGTCCAGCGGCGCGCAGCTTTCCGCTGCGGCCGCGATCACCGATGCCAACGGACAGGCCGAGACCTTCGGTGCGGCTGCAGAACACAGAGGGCGTCACGCTGGTGACCGCCGATGCGCCCGGGTCGCGTCCAGTCCGGTGACCTTCGGATTACGCTCGGCGGCGACATCACTCTCCAATTTCCCGAAGGCGCCAGCAAGCGGCGAGATACGAAGTTCGGCAACGGAACGGCTACCATCGCGCAGAAGGGCGCGCTGGTGACGGCGGTTGCTGCGATGCTGCGCTACCACCAGAACCGCGGCGAACTCGGAACGCCCAACGGTTCGGCCGACGCGGCGTCGCTCAATCAGTTCCTCACCACTTACTGCCCCACCGATGCCAAAGGCAACGCAGACCTGCGACGGATTCCTCTCCAATCCCGATTCGGGCGGAGCAGGTGGTAAATCTCTGGCGAGCCGCCGAGTTCACCGGCGCCGCGGATGTGGAGGTGGCGACGCCCGGTATCCGGCGGCCATCGCGGACCTGCTGGCGCAAGGGCTCGCCGGTGCTGCTTTCGCTGGCCATGTCGTTGAACGGCGCCCCCGCGGGTGGCCATTCGTAGTGGCCACCGGGATCGCGGCCGATGGCTGCGTGGTGATCCAGGATCCGAGCCCGCTGTTTGCGCGCACCAGCCTGACGGACTATCTGACGGGCTTCAATGCGGCGGGCGGTGCGTGGAAGGCCGATTTGCGCGGCGTCGTCACGCTTCGCGCTGCGCAGCCCGCTATCGACGCGCTTCCTGGTGGCGGCGCTCTCGCAGCCCGCCACGCTGATGCAGACGCTATCGACCGACGATCACGTCGGCGGCCGGCGCCTGCGGGCAGCCGTTCGAGATGCTTGGATCGGTGGATGCGTCGGGCGACGCCTGCTGCGCCGGTCCGCTGGTATCGCGCCTGACGGTCTGCGACGGCGCACAGGCCGCGTACCAGATTGCAGATCGGCACGGCGCAGTCCTTCCGCGCCCAACTTACCGATTTGGCTCCGGGCGGGTCGATCACCGATCTTTCGGGCAGCTCCCCGGCCACTTATCAGGCCTCGCGTCCGCAGTTCTATCTGGCGGTGGCAGTCCGCAGGATGTCAGTTTCACGGCGGTCTCTGTGGTGAATGGAGCGACCTTCCAACCGCGGAATTGCGCCGGGCGGAGTGGTGTCGATTTTCGGCATCGGACTTTCCGGCCCCGGGAAGGCGACCACTGTGGATATGGATGGAACGCCGCTGCGCCTGCTGTTCGCGACATCGCCATTCCAGATCAATGCGGAAGTTCCGTTAGGCAATGGCACCAGGCGTGCATTCTATTCGCGTTCAGTCGGCCTACGGATCGGCGCAGCAGTCAGTTACGGTTTCGGCGGTGGCACCGGGTATCTTCTTAATGGGAAATCCGCCGATAGGGGCGATTACGAATACGAACTTCAATCTCGTAGGACCGATCGAACCCGCTGCCTCGCGGGACAGTCGCTGGTTATTTTTGCCACAGGGCTGGGCGCGGTGACACAGAGCGGTCAACGTACTCGGTGACGAAGGCGCCGGTAACTGTGGTGTTGAATGGGACGGAACTGGCGACGATCTTTGCCGGTCTGGCGCCGGATTATATCGGCCTATATCAGGTAAATGTGACTGATTCCGGATCGGACGCCACCGGGACTAGGGATTCCCCTGATGCTTAAGGTAGGGGGCCAGCAGAGCAATACGGTGTCCGTGCGTTACAGTCCAATAGTATGAAAATGGGACTATTTGGTGTGAAACTGTTGACTGCGAGGCCGGTAACGTGATTAAATCGGGCGAGCATCAGTTTTGCACCGAGATTTTTGCGCTGGTCGTCACGCTCGTTTCGCGTTGAAGGGGAAGGATTTCTCTTGACATGCAGACGGGCAATCAGTTATGAATATCTTTACCGCGTCTGGTTTCAATGGCAATTTTGTATTCAGTACCTGTCGAGCACAGAAGACATAAGAACTAATGATCATGTGCCGCAGGTTAGGACTTTCAGTAAGGCCCGATCGCCGTAACGGCTTTCGGAAAATAACTCTCCGCCCGACACGGAGAAGTTCCCTAGGTTGGCTGAACAAGTTTTGAGACTTCTAGTTTGAGGCTCAGGTTGAAAGAGAACTTCGACCGATTCAATTTCGCAATTCACAAGGAGAAGGAAATGGTAGATTTTCGCAGATGTATTACTGCGCTAGCTGTGCTGGCCCTGTTCGCTGGGTTGGCAGCGGCGCAGATTGGTCCGCAGCAGCAATTGACCTGCTCGACCAACGTGACCGTAACACCCGAATCTGCGCGGTGAAGGTTACACCGAACAGACTGGTGACATCACCATCACCTGCACGGGCGGCGTTACGCCCGCGCTGGGTGCGGTGATTCCGACGGTCAACATCACGGTGTTTTATAACACCCACGGTGACCAGCCGTCTGTTGCCGCAGACTGCGTCGAACTCGATTTCGGAAGCCCTGCTCCTGATCGACGAGCCCGGCTCGGGTCTGCCTCCCACGGTTCCTGGTTTCGGCCCCGCCGCTCCCCAGATCGCTCTGCAGCACCCCGACCACGGGATGCACCCAGTTCGTATCGGCTGCCAACGTGGCCGGTGCGCCGCTCACCGGCATTCCGGTCGCGACGAATAGCGCGCTCGGGCTCTTCACTCCGCCGCCCGTCACCAGCTCCATACACCAGTAACGTATACCAGGGCGTTGTGAGCAGCAACTCCGTGACGTTCTTCGGTGTTCCGGTGTTGGCCCCCGGCACGACGGCGTCGCGCGTGCTTCCGCATCACCAACGTTCGCGTGAACGCGAACCCGTTGGCCGGTGGTTCCGCTTCTGGCGCCTCCCCGGTTACGGCTTCGATCTCGATCAGCGGCGCGACTTCGCTGTCGATCACGAACGCGACCCCGACGTCGGCTTCGTGACCAATGGTCTCACCGCCTCGGTCAGCAGCGTCCGACCACGCTCAACCAGTGCGCGACCCAGACCAAGAGCTGTCGCAACCCTGGTACGCTTTACCGAGAACTTCGGTACGGCGTTCAAGACCGGGTCGCAGCGCAGACCAACACCACCTATGCCGGTCAGGGTATTCCTGGCAACGGCCTCCCCGCGCAGAACATTCCGGGCGGCATCTATAACTCCGAGTCGAACTTGGTCGTGCCGATCTCGGCAGCGCCAGACTGCTGGCTTGGCCGACTACGGAACCCGCCTGAAGGCGACCTTCAACAACATTCCGGCTGGCGTCCGCATCTTCGTGTCGACCGCGAACGTTTCAACGCCGCTAACTTCCCGGTCGCGCCCCCGGCAGTCGTCGGCGGCAGCGCGGCCAACACCGGCACCACCTATGGTTATGCCCAGCTGGTCAACGGTGAAACCACTTCAGCGACGGCAACTGGCGTCCGGCTTCTTCCCGCTCGATCACCGCAACCGACAACGGCCCGAACAACGGCAACGTGCCGATCGCGGAAGTGCCGATCACCAACGGCAGCGGTACTCGCCGTGTGGGAAGTCGTGAACACGAACCCGAACACCTCGGAGACCTTCAACTTCGCGGTGTACACCACTTACTCGGCCAACGTGGCGCAGAACTCGCCGCCGCCCGGCACATCGACCGTCAACCTCAGCTTTGCTCCGACCCCGCCGATCTTCTCGGCGAGCGCCGGCGCAGCTGCTTCCAGCACCTTGACGATTCCTCGCTTCATATCCGACGCGAGCGCGGCAAGGAACTTCGCGGTAATTCAGATATGCCGTACGATCCTGCTCTTCCGTACGTAACAAACCAGGCAGGCTTCGATACGGGTCTTGAAATTGCCAATACGTCACTTGATCCGTTCACGACTGGTTCCAACACAACGCTTGCCCAGGCCGGTAGTTGCACACTGACCTGGTACGGCGGAACCACGACCGCTCCCACCACGCCTCCGGGTCCCAGCAACACCGGCTCGATCGCCGGTGGAACGATCTACGTGAACACGGCTGCAGACCCTGGTTCCGAACTTCCAGGGCTACATGATCGCGGTTTGCAACTTCCAGTATGCTCACGGCTTTGCGTTCATCAGCGATGTTGGTGCACGTAATCTCGCCATGGGCTACCTGGCAGTGGTCCTGCCGGATCCTGGCACCAACGGCCGTGCGGCCGCGCCGGGCGCTTGCCTCGGTGTCTCCGGTTGCACCAGCGCTGGCGAGCAAGACGCTCACTAAGCTGTACCGTAGCAGTCAACTTGAAAGGGGGGAGCTTCGGCTCTCCCCTTTTTTTTTGTCATAATTTGGCGTCGCGATTCGAAGATGGAAGTGATACACTGAAATTCTTCCGCGTCCATCCGAATCCAAGCCATGTTCCTGCGTGAACTAGGAGGTAGTCCTTTGGACAGAATTAAAACTACGATACTTACAGCACTTGTAATTGCCATTATCTTGCGTCCCCACTGCGTCGGCGCAGGCCACTGCGGCCGCTCTGACGGTGATCTCCGGCAACGGCCAGATGCCTTGCCAGACATGCGGCCAGAAGAATTTTAGAAGCTATTATCCTCTTGCGGTTAAAGTAACGGACGCCAACGGCGCGCCGATCGCGAACAAAGTGGTTAGCTGGCAGGTCACCTTCTCCGTCGGCGCGACTGCGTTTGTTGACCCGACGTCCACCACGGACGCCACCGGCATCGCGATCGCGAACTTCTTTCAGGGCTCCCAGCCTGGCACCGCTTCCAACACATTCCTGCAAAGCACCGTGATCGCCACGGTTGACAACCTGTTTGCGACCTTCTACGTTACCCAGGCTCTCACCGACGCCAACGCGGGTGGCGCCCAACTGGTGTTCTCGCTTCTCGTTTCGCCGTGGATGGAGATATCGGAAAATCGATCGGTAGCGGCGTCGCGGGCTCGACGGCCCCAGTGCCGATCAGGATCCAC
Organism: uncultured Solibacteraceae bacterium; assembly: GCA_963791985.1. Classification (GTDB taxonomy): domain Bacteria; phylum Acidobacteriota; class Terriglobia; order Bryobacterales; family Bryobacteraceae; genus Solibacter. The sequence continues at coordinate 654,200 of CAWBUN010000002.1, forward strand.
GTCGATGGAAAAGGTACTCCCGTACCGAACGTGTCGGTTCGCCTGTTGAACAACGATCCAGCGAACCTGCCTTCCGCGACTTGCGCCACTCGAGCCGGGCGCCGACCCCGGCAGCGTGCTGACCGACAGCCAACGGCGACGCGATCTGCAATGCGATCTTCGGACCGATTCCCGGCAAGGGCACGCTTTCCGTCCTGGTCGGCGGACTCGATCCGGCGAACTACTCTTATCCGACCGCCTCGATCCCGCTCACCGCGCCTGTCGCGTACGACCAGTTCGCGGGCATCCTGTTCACCGTGACTCCGGTAACCGCGGGTCTCGTGAAAGTTTCCAGCGGCAACAATCAGAGCATCAATCCGGGTTCGAGTTCCAGCTCCGCTGGTGGTGCAGGTGACGGATAGCACGGGCGCTATTCCTGTCGGGAATGCCGGCGTCACCTGGACGGTCTCTCCTTCCACGGGCGCCACACTGAGCCAGACCAGCAACACTACAAATTCGTCCGGGCAAGGCGCAGACCACATTGGTGCTCGGTCCGGGTGCAATCGGCCAATACTCAGTTAAGGCTGCGCTGACGTGCCAATCGCTAACGTCTTCACGACATTCACCGCGAATACGAATGTGCAGATCAGCTCCATGACGAAGGTGTCGGGCGATGCGTCAGACCGCACCCGCGAACCAGACCTTCGCCTCTCCTCTGGTGGTGCAGGTGAACGGCACCAACGCGCAGCCGCTCGCCGGTCGTGCAGGTGAGCTTCTCGATCAGCGGACCCGGTTCGCTCTCGTCGAACAGCGCTATCACGGACGGCAACGGCCGTGCGCAGGTAGTCGCGAAAGCAGGCGGTACCCCGGGCGCGGTGAGCGTGGTCGCCACTGTCGGCAATATCTCGCAGACCTTCACGCTGACTGTGATTCCTCCGGGACCCGTCTCTGACCACCGGCAGCTTCTATCAACGCGGCCGGGAAGAACTCCTCGCTTTCGCCGTGCAGCCTGGCGACCGTGGTCGCCACGCGGACTGGCTCCCGGGCTCAACGGTCTGGTGCTCAATTCGAATCCGTTCGGTCCGTGGGCAACCACGCTGGCCAACGACACGGTTGCGGTCAATAGTGTTGCGTCGCCCCTCTTCAGCGTCGGCAACGTCAACGGCGCGGAGCAGGTCACTTTCCAGGTTCCCTGCGACGCGACCGTCGGCAGCGTGCCGGTGACCATCAGTGTCAGCGGCGGCTCGGCCACGGCGAACATCACGTTGACGGCCGCGAGCCCGGGCATCTTCGAGACCGTGATGAGCGACAACGTTGCTCGTGCGGTCGCGCATCCGGCCCGACGGCACGTTCGTCAGCCTGGAGAATCCGGCGCGCCGCGGTGAAGCAGATCCGCGTATTCGTCACCGGGCATGGGACCGACCACTCCTGCCGGTTGCGACCGGTGCGCTTCCGGTGCCCGGTTCCGACTGCGCTGGTGTCCGGCCAGGTGATCGTGGGCGTCAACAACGCCGGCGCTCGCGTGGTCACCTCGCGGCTCTCACCGAATCTGCATCGGTGTATTCGAAATCGCCTTCGCAGGTTCCGTCGGATGCTCCGACCGGGAACGACGTCGTTCTGAGTGTCGCAGTCAACGCTCCGAGTGACGGCGGCCAGACTCGCTTCAGCAACGGCAGCAAACTCCCGATCCAGTAGTACTTCAGCGAGGGGCGGGCTTCGGCTCGCCCCTACTCCTTCCTTGCAGTTTTCTTCGCCTTCTATTCCCCTTTAAGTCTATATGTAGTATGTCCGCGCAATCGGTGTAGCTCTGGTTGTGTGAGTCTAACCCCATTTCGTATCAGCAAGATCCTGCAAAAAACGCTTGCAATACGTGAGGTGCCATACCACTATGGGTTGTGGCCAAAATTGGGATAGAATTGGTGATAAAAAGTGGAAGAAAACGCCCAATCAACTGCCCGAAATCGAAGCCTCCGAGGGGAATGTACCCCTCCCGGATGGACGATCGGGGCCGAATCAAGCTGCCCGCGCCTTCAAGGAGTACCTGGAGAAGTTCGAGACAAGAAGCTGTTTGTGACGAGCCTGGACCGTCGCATAGCGCAAGTGTATCCGATTCGTTCTCTGGCAGCAAACGGAAAAGTTCCTGGAGAACTTCAGCGAAGACCCGGAAGCGGCGGAGAACCTGGCCTTCAACGCGGCGGATTTAGGCGCCGAGGCGGAGATGGATGGCCAGGGCGCGGGTGTTGTTCTCGCCCGGAATTGCGCCGCGAGCTTGGGCCTGGAAGATCAGCCGGTGCACCTGTACGCATTCGGCGGCCACATCGAAGTTTTGAGCGAAGCGATTTACGAAGAGCGCAAGCGCGCGGCGACGGTCAAGCCGGTAGCGGACCGTGCGAAGCTGCGCCAGGCGGGGAATGAAGTGATGCCGTATGCACGTTCCGGTGATGCCCGCGGAAGCGATCGACCTGTTGGCGATCCGTCCCGACGGCATGTATCTGGATGCCACCGCGGGATTGGGCGGGCATACGGGGTTGATCGCACGGCAGTTGACTACGGGACGCCGTGATTGCGAACGATCGCGACACGCGATCGCTGGAGATGGCGCGTGCGAATACCGCCGCGTGGGCCGATCGGATCTGCTTTCACTACGGCGGCTTCGGCTCACTGGCGGAAGCGGTGGCGCAGGCAGGGTTTGAGAAGGTGGATGGGCTGCTGGCGGATCTGGGAGTCAGCCGGTATCAGCTCACGGCGCCGGACAGAGGGTTTTCGTTCATGTCGGATGGGCCGCTCGATATGCGGATGGATCAAACCATCAGCACTACGGCAGCCGATCTCGTCAATCACACCGACGAAAAGACACTCGCCGATCTGATCTATCAGTTGGGCGAGGAAAGGAGGGCGCGGAGAATAGCCAGAGCAATCGTCCGAGCACGGCCCTTACGGAGCACACTACATCTGGCCGATGTAGTGGAGCGGGCCGTGCCCAGGACGGGCCGTTTGCATCCCGCCACGAAGACCTTCATGGCGCTGCGAATGGCGGTCAATGATGAACCCGGGGAACTGGACCGGTTGCTCGAGATCGCTCCCGGTTTATTGAAGAGCGGCGGCCGGATGGTGGTGATCAGCTTCATGTCCAGCGACGACCGGATGGTCAAGGAAAAGTTCAAAGCGCTGGGACAATCGAAGCAGGCAACGATTCTAACCAAACATCCGCTGCAGCCGAGCGATGAAGAGAGTCGTCAACAACCCGGCATCACGCAGCGCAAAGCTGCGGGCGTTGGAGATGAGATAGAGCCCCAAGAGGGCCGGAGGTAACGAAAAGACCATGGCGACGCTACCAGCATTTTTCAAGAAGAACGAGGCCCCGGCGGGAGCCCCTCAAGGCGCCGAGGCTGCGACTCGAACCACCCGCACGCGCCCGGAGCGCGACCCTTTCCAATTGCGTGCGCTGCCGCACGAGGCAGCTCTTCTTCTACAGCAAGCGCATCGACAATTCGCGCCTGGTCCGCGAGGCGGATCCCAAATCGCGCGGCGCCTGCTGGAGCGCGATCGGCGCCGCCTGCGTGCTGGCTGTGCTGCTGACCAGCGCGTTTGCGCCTTCGGTGGCCACCACGATCGCCGGCTACAAGCTGGAAGCCCTGCGGCTGGAAGAGCGCCGCCTGCTGGAAGAGCAGCCGCGATCCTGGACCTCCAGGAAGCCGAACTGCTCAGCCCCGCGCGGCTGGATCAACTGGCGCGCGAGAACAACCTGGTCGCCCCGTCGCCGGGCCAGGTCTTCCATCTGGAAGGCAAGCCCGAAGGCGCGGTCGCGATGGTGAAGTAAGGAAACTGGAGGCGTGAATCCTTCACGCTGCGCATCATGGTCGAGCGTCGTCTTACATGTCTCGCGGTCATCGTCCTGCTCTGGGGCGCGGCCATTCTCAAGAACCTGATCTCGCTGCAGGTCGTCCATCACCGGGAGTACGCGGGTAAGGCTCGCGCGATCCAGGAAGTGGTGGTCGAGATTCCCGCGCCGCGCGGCACGATCTTCGACCGCGACGGGCAGCCGCTGGCGATGAGCCTGGCCTCGCGGACCGTCACCATCAATCCGCTGAAGGTGGACGTGGGCGTGGCCGCGACCTGTCTGGGCATCCTGCTCCACCTGGACCGCGCCGACCTCTACGGCAAGATCCAGGAAGCCCCGACGCCGGCCGCGGCTACCTGATCGTCAAGCGCAAACTCACACCCGAAGAATACGAGAGCGTGCATTAACCTGGCGGCTGGACTGGATCCGCGTCACTCACGAGAGCCAGCGCCACTATCCGAAAGGCACGCTGGCGGCGCACGTTCTGGGCTCCGTGGATTTCGAGGAGAAGGGCAACGCCGGCATCGAGAAGGGCCTGGACGAGGATCTGCGCGGCAAGCCCGGCCGCACGCGCCTGCTCACCGACGTGCACCGCCGCGGCATCGATTCCGCACGAGTACCACGCCGGCCAAGCCCGGCCTCGCAATCACGCTGACCATCGACGAGCGCCTGCAGTTCGTGGCCGAGCGCGAGATCGCCGCCGCCGTGCGCGCTGCACCATGCCGAATCCGGCAGCGTGGTGGTGATGAATCCGTATAATGGCGACATCCTGGCGATGGCGAGCTATCCCACGTTCGATCCCAATCTTCCCCTGGAGCGCGGGCAGGATCCCAAGCCGCGGATGAACCACGCGATCAGCGTACCGTTCGAACCGGGTTCGGTCTTCAAAGTCGTCACGCTCTCGGCCGCGCTCGAAACCACCAATCTGCGGCCGGAAAGTCCGATCAACTGCAACGGCGGCAAGATCACCTTCGGCAGCCGCACGATTCACGATTCTCACTCCGGAATGGGGGTGGTGCCGATGGCCACTGTGCTGGCCAAATCCAGCAACGTCGGCGCCATCCAGGTCGGGCTGCGCGTGGGCCAGCAGAACATGTACGATTACATGCGGCGCTTCGGCTTCGGGCAGAAGACCGAACGTGCCGCTGCCGTGGGAATCGTCGGGGCGCGTGTTCCGTCTGGAGCGCTGGGGCAAGACCTCGCTGGCATCGGTCTCGATGGGGCAGGAAGTCAGCGTGACCACGCTGCAACTGGCGCAGGCGGCGTCCGTGATCGCCAATGGCGGCATGCTGGTGAAGCCGCGGCTGGTGCTGAAGAAGGGCAACCAGATTCAGGCGCCGTGCCACTCCGGTGCGCGTGCTCAAGCCCGAGAACGCGATCACGATGCGGCAGATGATGGAAGGCGTGGTGTTGTACGGGACCGGCGCCAAGGCGCGCCTGGACGGCTATTCGAGCGGCGGCAAGACGGGTACCGCGCAGATCTTCGATTTCGCGACCAAGCACTACACGCACACTTACAACGGATCCTATATGGGCTTCGCGCCGCTGACCAATCCCGGCGTGGTGGTGGTGGTGACGCTCAACGGAACGCACGGCGAAGGCGGCATCGGCGCCTACGTGGCCGGCCCGACCTTCAAGGTAGTGGCCACGGAAGCGCTGCGCGTCTTCGACGTCCCCAAGGATCTCCAGGAGGTCGTGCCCGCTGGCACCCTGGTGGCGCAGAACAGCAAGGAAGATCTCAACGATCTCGCGATCGGCGACCTCAGCGACAGTGCGCACAACATCCTGGCGGACGGCGATGACGACGCTCCGGCTGCGGCGCAGACCGCCGCGGTCTACGGGCCGCCGCGCGCTCCCGTGGCTGTGGCTGCACCCGTCCCCGCCCCGCCGCCTGGTCCCAAGGTGCCAAATTTCCGCGGCATGACGATGCGCGCCGTGCTGGCCGAGGCCGCCGCAAAGGGGCTGACCGTTCTGCCCGACGGGAGCGGAGTCGCGCGCGTGCAGTCTCCGCCGCCCGGTTCTCCGCTGCACCAGGGGGAACGCATCCGCGTACAGTTTGCACGATGAATCTAGGCGAAATACTCTCGGGCGTCAAGCTGCCGCAGCCGCTTGCGCCCGAACTCGCCCAAACTGAGATCAGCGGCCTCGCGTACGATTCGCGGCGGGTGACGCCGGGCGTCCTCTTCTTCGCATTCCCTGGGAGCAAGGCCGATGGCCGCGAGTTTGCGGCCGATGCGCTGGCGCGCGGCGCGGTGGCGGTGGTGAGCGAATCGCCAGCGCCGCCCGAGTTCGCCGCGCGCTGGATTCAAGTGGAGCATGGCCGCCAGGCGCTGGCCCTGGCCGCGCGCAATTTCTTCGGCCGGCCCGACGAGCGCCTGGGGCTCACCGGCATCACCGGCACCAACGGCAAGACCACCACCGCCTACCTGATCGATTCCGTGCTGCGCGCCGCCGGCGAGATCACCGCGATGATCGGCACCATCGAATACCATCTGGCGGGGCGCGTGCTGAAGGCCGTCAACACCACGCCGGAATCGCTCGACCTGCTGCGACTCTTCGCGGACCTGGAGCGTGCCGGCGGCACCCACGTCACGATGGAGGTTTCGTCACACGCGCTCGCGCTCGGGCGGGTGTACGGCCTCAACTTCCACACCGCGGTCTTCACCAACCTGACGCGCGACCATCTGGATTTTCACGGCGACATGGAGCGCTACTTCGCCGCCAAGCAGATGCTCTTCGAAGGCGCCGGCGGAGCTCCGCCGCGCTTCGCCGTGCTCAATCGCGACGATGAGTACGCGCGGCGCATTGCAGCCTTCATGCGCAGGACCGAGCGTGCTCTGGTACGGCATGGGCCCGAGGCCGACCTGCGGCCGCGCCACATCGTCAGCAGTTTTCAGGGGCTGCGCTTCGATCTGCAATTCGGCAAGCAGCGCTTCGCCATCGAATCGCCGCTCATCGGGAAGATCAACGTGTACAACATCCTGGCGGCCTGCGCGACCGGACTCTCCTACGGCCTCGCGCCCGAAGTGATCGCGCGCGGCATCGCCAGCCTCAAGGCGGTGCCCGGACGCTTCGAGCGCGTGGACGAAGGCCAGCCGTTCGTCGTGGTGGTGGACTACGCGCACACCGACGATGCCCTGCGCAACGTGATCGCGGTGGCGCGCGGGCTCAATCCCCAAGCGCGTGATCACGCTCTTCGGCTGCGGCGGCGATCGCGACCGCACCAAGCGTCCCCTGATGGGACAGGCCGCGGCGGAGGCCAGCGACTTCGTCGTGCTGACCAGCGACAATCCGCGCTCGGAAGATCCGCTGACCATCATGAACGACGCCCTGGTCGGCATCCGCCGCACCGACGTGCCGCACGTGGTGGAGCCCGATCGCGCAGGCCGCCATTCGCCGGGCGCTGAAGGAAGCGCGCGAGGGCGACATCGTGATTCTGGCCGGCAAGGGCCACGAGACTTATCAGGTTTTGAAGGACAAGACGATCGATTTCGACGATCGCGCTGTGGCGAGAGAAGTGCTGAAAGGGTATGGGTATCACAAGACCCAGTGAACCATGACCCTGGAGATTCAAGACAGTTGCGCGCGCCATCGGCGCCGCCGGCGAACCGGCGGCCGGGATCGGCGGCCGGTTGGAGCGTGGACACCCGGACACAGAATGCCGGCGATGTGTATTTCGCGCTACGCGGCCCCAACCACGACGGCCACGATTATATCGCGGCGGCGATCGAGAAAGGCGCATCGGCGCTGGTGGTGGAGCGTGCTTCGGGGGCGCCGGGCGAACTCGTGGTGGCGGATACGCTGCGCGCTCTGCAGGACTTTGGGCGCGTGGGCGCGGCGGCATTGGGGCGGAACCGTGATCGGCGTGACCGGCAGCGCGGGCAAGACGACGACCAAGGACGCCATCGCGCACCTGCTTGCATCCGAGACTGCCGGTCGGCAAGACCATCGGCAATTTCAATAATCACGTCGGCGTGCCGCTCTCCCTGCTGCGCCTGCCGGACGATTGCCGCGCCGGCGTGATCGAGATGGGCATGAATCACGCCGGCGAAATCCGCGAGCTGGCGGCCATCGCCCGGCCCGAAATCGGCGTGGTCACCAACGTCGGCTATGCGCACGTGGAGTTCTTCGATTCCATCGAGGGCATCGCCGCCGCCAAGCGCGAATTGATCGAAGGACTGCCGCCGGACGGCGTCGCGGTGCTCAATGCCGACGATCCGCGCGTCGCGCGCTTCGGCGAGGTGCATCCCGGACGCTCGGTCACATTCGGCTTCGCCGAAGGCGCCGAGGTCCGCGCCGAAGATGTGAGTCGCGCACGCCGCTGGCACGCGCTTCCGCGCGCTCGGCGTGGATTTCGAAACCGGACTCTCCGGCCGTCACGCGGTGATGAATCTGCTGGCCGCGATCGCCGTGGCCACAGTCTTCGGCATCGCCCCCGAACGCCTGCGCGACGCGGTCGCGCAGCTTCGCGTGCCGGCAAAATGCGCGGCGAGCGCACCGAACACAACGGCATCGTGATCTGGAACGATTGCTACAACTCGAATCCCGAGGCCGCGCAATCGATGATCGACGTGCTGCGCGAAACGCCTGCCAGACGGCGCATCGCCGTGCTCGGGGAGATGCTGGAACTGGGCCATGCCGCCGAGGAGTTGCACCGCCAGGTTGGGCGCTACGCCGCCGGGCATGGCGTCGATCTGCTGATCGGCGTCCGCGGCGCGGCGCGCGCGATGGTGGAATCGGCCGCGCGCGCCGGTCTGGACGCGCGATTCTTCGAGGATCCCGCCGAGGCCGGCGACCGCGCCCGCGAGCTGGCCGGCGGGCGACGCGGTCCTCTTCAAGGGTTCGCGCGGCGTGAAGGTGGAGAAGGCGCTGGAAAGGTTTACGGCATAAGTCCATGCTCTACTTCCTGCTCTACGAACAGCTCCACCGGTACATCAGCCCGTTCCGCGTTTTCTCGCTACACCACCGTCGCGCACGGCCTTCGCCAGCCTGACCGCGCTCTTCCTCTGCATCGCGCTGGGTCCCTGGCTGATCAACAAACTGCGCGAGTTTCAAATCGGCCAGTACATCCGCGAAGAAGGCCCCAAGTCGCACCAGAAGAAGGCCGGCACGCCGACCATGGGCGGCGTGCTGATCATCATTTCGATCGTGATTCCGACGCTGCTCTGGGCGGACCTGCGCTATCCCTATGTCTGGATCGCGCTCGCCGCGCTTGCTCGGCTATCGGCTGGATCGGCTTCCTGGACGACTACGCCAAGGTCACCAAGCAGCGCAATCTCGGGCTCTCCGGCAAGCGCAAACTGGTCTATCAGTTCATCATGGGCTTCGCCTTCGCGGCGTCGCTGCTGGTCATGCGCGCCTATGGCGATTTCTCCACCACGATGAACATCCCGTTCTTCAAGCAGTTCAAGCCGTCGCTGCTGATGACATCGCTGATGGCCAATCCCTGGACGTACGTGCATCGGGCGTCGCGCCGTTCTGCATCTTCGTGGCGCTGGTGGTGGTCTTCTACTTCGAACGCGGTCAACCTGACCGACGGTCTGGACGGCCTGGCCATCGGACTGATGGTGATCGCCGCCGGCGCGCTGACGATCCTCACCTATGCCGGCGGCCACGCGCAGCTCGCGCAGTACCTGCAACTGGCGCGCAACCCGCGCACCAGCGAGCTGACCATTTTCTGCGGCTCCATGACCGGCGCCAGCCTCGGCTTCCTCTGGTACAACGCGCATCCGGCGGAGATCTTCATGGGCGACGTCGGCTCGCTCGGTCTGGGCGGCGCCATGGCGGTGGTCGCGGTGCTGATCAAGCAGGAAGTGCTGCTGCTCTTCATCGGCGGCATCTTCATTGCTGGAAGCCGTCTCGGTGATCCTTCAGGTGGGCAGCTACAAACTGCGCCACGGCAAGCGCATTTTCAAGATGGCGCCGCTGCATCATCACTTCGAGGCGTTGGGCTGGACCGAATCGAAAATCATCGCGCGCTTCTGGATCGCCGGCCTGGTGCTGGCGCTGTTCGCGCTGACCACGTTGAAACTGCGATGAACCTTCAAGGGCATACAGCGCGCTGGTCGTCGGCATGAAGAAGTCCGGCGTGGCTTCGGCGGAGTTCCTCGCCCGCGAGGGCGCCGCGGTGCGCGCCACCGACCTGAAGCCGCTCGACGAGCTGCCCGGCGTGCGCGAACTCGGACATCCCGTTCGCGCAGCAGACGCCCGCGGTTTTCGAAGGCTGCCGACCTGATCGTGCTTTCGCCCGACGTGCCGGCCGATCTGCCGCCGCTCGAAGAGGCGCGCCGCCGCGGCGTGCGCGTGATCGGCGAAGTGGAACTCGCCGCGCCGTTTCTGAAGGGCCGCACCATCGGCATCACGGGCTCGAACGGCAAGACCACCACCACCAGCCTGATCGGCCACATCCTGCGCGAAGCCGGCGTCCCCGTGCAGGTGGGCGGCAACATCGGGCTGCCGGTGACGGCCATGATCGACACCTCGCGCGACGATGGCTGGAATGTGCTCGAACTCTCCAGCTTTCAACTGGAGACCATCGCACGAATTTCGCGCGCACATCGGGCTCGCGCTCAACGTCACGCAGAATCACCTGGACCGGCACCATACCTTCGAGAATTACGCCGCCGCCAAGGGCCGCCTCTTCGAGACCCAGCAGGCCGGCGATTACGCAGTGCTCAACGCCGACGATCCGGTCTGCGTCGCCTACGCCGCGCGCACCGCCGCCACCGCGCAGTGGTTCAGCAGCCGCAGGAAGGTGGAGCCGGGCGCGACCCTCTGCAGCGACAAGCTGGTCCTCGATCGGCAAGCTGCTGATGGAGGCCGGCGAGATCCCGATCCGCGGCCGCCACAACATCGAGAACGTGCTGGCGGCCGCGATCGCCGCCGCCGCGCGCCGGGGTGTCGCACGAGCGCGATCGCCGCCGCCGTCCGCACCTTCCACGCCGTGGAGCATCGCCTGGAATTCGTGCGCAAGCTGAGCGGCGTCGATTTCTATAACGATTCGAAGGCCACCAGCGTGGACGCCACGCTCAAGGCGCTGGACGCGTTTCCCGGCGGCCTGTGGGTGATTCTCGGCGGCAAGGACAAGGGCCTGGACTACACCGCGCTGCGCGAACCGCTGGCCGAGAAGGCGCGCGCCGCGCTGCTGATCGGCGCCGCCGCCGCGCAAGATCGCCGAACAGATTGCAGGGCGCCGTCCCGCTGGTGCGAGGCGAAGACGCTCGATGCCGCCATCGCCCATGCCTTCGCGCATGCCGCGCCCGGCGATACCGTGCTGCTGGCCCCGGCCTGCGCCAGCTTCGATCAGTTCCAGAGCTACGAGCATCGCGGCGAAGTCTTCAAGCAGATTGTGAATCAGCTGGAGCCGAAGGACTGATATGGCGCAACGACTCAAAACCGATTGGATCCTCTTCTTCACCGTGCTCGGCATGGTGTTTTCCGGCGTGCTGATTGTCTACAGCGCGTCGTCGATCATGGCCCAGATGGACCCGCGCTACCACTCGGCGTGGTACTTCGTGGAGCGTCAGGCGGCCTGGGGCGTGCTCGCGCTGGCGAGTCATGATGGCGCTGAAGAACACCTACTACCGCAAGCTGCAGAATCCCGCGGTCGCGCTGAGCGCCATCAGCATCGCGCTCTTCCTGCTGGCAGCCGTCTACTTTCTCGACCCGCAGCAATCATCGCTGGCTCCGCCTTGGCGGACCCGTCGGCGTGCAGCCTTCGGAACTTGCCAAGCCGGCGCTGGTGATCTTCCTGGCATTCTTCGTCACCTGGCGCGCGCGCGCCATCAACAATCCGCGCTACACGCTGGTGCCGGCCGCGATGGCCGTCGGGCCTGGTGATTCTCGCGGTGGTGGTGGCCGATCTCGGCACCGCGATCGTGCTCGGCGCGGCCGCGGCGCATGGTCTTCTTCGTCGCCGGTTTGGAAAAGCGCTACTGCGCGATCGTCGGCGCGCTGGCCATGATCGGCCTGGTGCTTCTTCATCTTCGCCAAGACCCTACCGCCTGGCGCGCGTCGTGAAGTTCTTCGACCCGCAGTTCAAGTTCATCGAGAAGTTCGATAAGCAGGGCAGCATCAAGGCCCGCCTGCAGGAATCGCTGGTCACGCGCGACACCAATTACCAGCTCGCAGCAATCGCAGATCGCGGTGGGCGCCGGCGGCGTGATGGGCCTGGGCTTCATGAACGGCCGCCAGAAGCTGCTCTACCTTCCCGAAGCGCACAAGGATTTCATCTATGCGGTGGCCGGCGAGGAGATGGGCATGATCGGCTCGGTCGGGCTCCTGCTCGGTTTCTCCGTCATCTTCTGGCGCGGCTTGCGCGCCACGCTGCGCATCAGCGACGATTTCGGGCGCTACCTCGCGCTCGGCGCTGACGGTCGTGGTCGTAGTGCAGGGCTTCATGCATATGAGCGTCGTGCTTGGGATGATGCCGACCAAAGGCATCCCGCTGCCCATGATCAGCTACGGCGGCAGTTCGCCTGGTCAGCACGCTCGCCAGTCTCGGAATGCTGATGAATGTGAGCGAGCATGCGGGATAGCCCTGCCCGATTTTTTCACCGTAAATGACCGACCAGCAAACACTCCCGATGGCCACCCGGCAATCCCTGAACGCCGGCGCCACCTTTCTCATGGCCGGCGGCGGCACGGGCGGGCACGTGATTCCGGCACTGGCGGTGGCTCGCGAACTGCGAGCGCGCGGGCACCAGGTCTTCTTCGTCGGGACCGAGCATGGCATGGAAGCCAAGCTGGTTCCCGCCGAAGGCTTCGAGCTTCAAGAAGATCGAAATCGGCGGCCTCAATCGGGTGAGCTTGCGCCAGAACTTCGCCACCCTGGGCCGCCTGCCGATCACCACGCTCAGCTGCGACCGCAGCGTCCGCGACGCCTCCGCCGTCTTCAGCATGGGCGGCTACGTCGCCGGACCGCCCGTGATGGCCGCCTGATCCTGCGCCGCGTTCCGGTGGTCGTGATGGAGCCCAACGCAGTCCCCGGCTTCACCAATCGCGTCATCGCGCGCCTGGTCTCGCGCGCCCTGGTCTCCTTTCCGGAGACCGCGGCGTTCTTCCCGAAGCGGCCGCACCGAAGTCACCGGACTTCCCGTCCGCGAGGAGTTCTTCCGCATCCAGCCGAAGCCGCGCGGCGACGTGCTTCACATCTCTGATCACCGGCGGCAGCCAGGGTTCGCGCACGTTGAATCACGCCGCACGGCAGAGCTGGCCGTTGTTTCGCGAGGCCGGCTATCCCGTGCGCATCACCCACCAGACCGGCGACCGCCGCCTTCGCAGGAAATCCGCGACGCATTTGCGAAGTCTGGCCTGGAGGGCGAGGTCGTGCCCTTCATCGCCGACATGCCGGCCGCCTTCGCCGCTGCCGACCTGATCGTGTGCCGCTCCGGCGCGGGCACCGTTTCCGAACTCGCCGCCGCCGGCAAGCCCTCGATCCTGGTGCCCTTCCCCTTCGCCGCCGACGATCACCAGACGCGCAACGCGCAGGCCATGGAGCGCGCCGGCGCCGCCCGCCTGGTGCGCGATGCCGAAATGACCGGCGAGAAACTGTTCGAAACTGGTCACGTCCGAATGACCGGCGGAACTGGTCCAGTATGGGCGCAGCCGCACGCCAATTCGCCAAACCCGGCGCCGCAGCACGCGCCGCGGACATTTTAGAGGAGGTCGCACGGCCCTAACTGCCACATTTTCAATTGACAGTTGCCCGATAAGCCGAAACAATACGATAAGGAAATGTTTTTTCGTCCCCAGCACCTGCATTTCACGGGAATTGGAGGCATTGGCATGAGCGGCATCGCGGAGGTGCTGCTCAATTTGGGCTACCAGATCTCCGGCAGCGATGTGAAGCTCTCGCCGATTACCGAGCGCCTCGCCGCCATGGGCGCGCGTGTCTTCGAAGGCCACGCCGCGTCCAATGTCGCCGGCGCGCGCGCGCTGGTGGTGAGCTCCGCCGTGGATGAACAGAATCCCGAAGTGCAGGAAGCCCGCCGCCTTCCGATCCCGGTGATTCCGCGCGGCGAGCTGCTCGCCGAGTTGATGCGCCTGAAGTACGGCATCGCGGTCGCCGGCAGCCACGGCAAGACCACCACCACTTCGATGACCGCGACGATCCTCAATTACGCCGGCCTGGACCCCACGGTCGTGGTCGGCGGACGCGTCGGCACCATGGGCGGATCCAACGCGCGCGTGGGCCACAGCGATTTTCTGGTGGTGGAAGTCGGATGAGAGCGACGGCTCCTTTCTCAAGCTCGCGCCCATCATCGCCGTGGTCACCAACGTCGATCGCGAGCATCTGGATCACTACCCGACGCTCGACGCCATCCGCGCCGCCTTCATCGAGTTCGTCAACAAGGTGCCGTTCTACGGCGCCGTGATCGTCTGCCTCGACGACGCCAACGTGCAGGGGCTTCTCCCCGAGATCCGCCGCCGCACCATCACGTACGGCACCACCGCGCAGGCCGATGTGGAGGCCACCGAGATTGCTCTGCGGGCCCTTCGCCAGCGAGTTTCGACCTTCGCTATCGCACCGCCGACCTCGGCCGCTTCCGCCTGCGCATTCCCGGCCGCCACAACGTGCTCAACGCCATGGCGGCGATCGCGGTCGCGATGGAGCTCGAGGTCAAGCCCGACGCCATCCGCGAAGGCGCTGGCCACCTTCAGCGGCGTGGACCGGCGCTTCCAGATGCGCGGCAAGGAGCGCGGCATCACCGTGGTGGATGATTACGGACATCACCCCACGGAAATCCGCGCTACTCTGGATGGCGCCCGCCTGTGCGGGTTCCGGCGCATTCACGTGTTGTTCCAACCGCACCGTTACACACGCACTTTTCACTTGATGGACGAGTTCGCGCGCTCCTTCCACCAGGCGGATAGCGTGTTCGTGATGGATATCTATGCCGCCTCGCGAGAAGCCGATCGAAGGCGTGACCGCGGAATCGCTGGTGGAGCGCATCCGCCAGTTCGGCCATCGCGGGGTGGAGTATGTGGGCACGCTCGATCGCGGCGTGGACGCGCTGCTGGCCGCCGCTGCCGATGGCGACCTGGTGCTGACGCTGGGCGCGGGCAACGTCTGGCAGGCCGGCGAAAAAGTTCTGGAGCGCCTGCGCGCGGAGGGGAAGGCACTGATGGCGCGCGAATCCAAGAAACAGCCAAGCCGGTTCAACTGGCGCCTCACTGTTCGGCATCCTCGCCTTCGGCGCGGTCGGCGTTTCCACCGCCGTGGCCGGCTACAAAGTCAGCCTCTACGTCAGCTCCGACCCGCAGTTCACGCTCTCGCACGACCACAAGGACGCGCTCACCATCCAGGGTCTGACCTACGCGTCGCGCTCCAAGGTGCAGCGCGTCTTCGCCGGGGATTTCGATCACAGCGTTTTTTCCGTGCCGCTGGCCGAGCGCCGCCGCCGCCTGCTCGCCATCGATTGGGTGGAGGACGCCTCCGTCTCCCGCGTCTGGCCGGACCGCCTGGTGGTCCGCATCCGCGAGCGCAAGCCGGTGGCCTTCGTCTCCTTCCGCTCCGGCGTCGCTGCTGATCGATGCGCACGGCGTGCTGCTCGAGCCGCCCGCCCAGGCGCAGTTCGCCTTCCCGGTGCTGACCGGCGTGCGCGAAGATCAGACCGAAGCCGCAGCGCCGCGACGCACGTGCGCGCCTTCCTGCAGGTGCAGGAAGACATGGGATACCTGGCCAAGGATGTTTCCGAAGTGGATGCCACCGACCCGGAGAATATCCGCATCGTCTGCGCAGGTGGAGCATCGCGTGGTGACTCTGCTCCTGGGCGACGGCAACTACGCGCGCGCTTTCAGAACTTTCTCAATCACTATCCGGAGATCCGCAAAGGCTCGCCCGAGGCGAAAGTCTTCGACCTGCGGTTGGATGACCGCATTACGGTGAAGGAATAAGAGGCCAATGGCAGTGAAACCGATTTACGCAGCAGGACTCGACGCCGGGCAGCCGCCAGACGCGTCTGGTGATCTGCCTCCTGGAAAACAGCCGCTCCGCTTCCTCGGAGGCGGAGTGCGCGTCGAATCGCAGGGATGGTCGAAAGGCCGGATCGCCGACCAGCAGGCCGTCAGCGAATCCATCATCGCCGCACTGCGCGAAGTCGAAGCGCGCCGCCGGCGCGCTCCAGTCGAATCCGTCGTGGTCGGCATGGGCGGTCCCACCGTGCGCGGCGCCAACGGCCGCGGCGTGCTCGAACTGGGCTACGTGCAGGAGATCCAGCAGACCGACGTCAATCGCGTCATCGAGCGCGCCTCGCGCGTGCAGTTGATGGAAGATCGCATGGTGCTCCAGCTCTTCCCGCAGGATTTCGTGGTGGACGATCATCCCGGCCATCGCGATCCGCGCAAGATGCTGGCGTCGCGCCTGGAAATCAACGTCCACCTGGTCACCGCGTCGATTCAGGAACACAACGCCATCATCGGCGCCGTCAATGCGGCGCACCTCGCGGTGGAGGAGACGGTCTACGAAGCGCTGGCCGCCTGCTACGCCGCGGTGCTGCCGGAGAACCGCCGCGAGGGCATCGCGGTGGTCGATATCGGGCGCAATCCACCGAACTGGTGATCTATTACGGCGACGCCATGCACCTGGCGTCCACCGTCCGCATCTGCGGCGATCACTTCACGCGCGATCTGGCGCAGGGTCTGTGCCTCAGCTTCGAAGACGCCGAAATGGTGAAGATGGAATTCGGCTGTGCCGTATCCAACGAGTTGCCCGAGAACGTCATGGTGGAACTGCCCACTCCGGAAGATCGCCAGCCGCGCGAAGCGCAGCGCCAGATCGTCAACCGCATTCTGGAAGCGCGCGCCGAGGAGCTGTTCCGCTTCGTGCGCAGCGAATTCGCGCGCGTCGGCATGGACCGCTCGCTGATCGGCGGCGTCTTCCTCACCGGCGCCGGCGCCAAACTGCCGGGACTTGTGCGATGTCGCCGAGGAGAGTGCTGCAGTGCCAGACGCGCTTCGGCCTCACCGAAGGAATACAGGATTGGCCGGTCGACTTGAACGACCCCGCGTGGTGCACCGCCGCGGGTCTGGCGATGTATTCCGCGAAGTTGAAGGAACACGCCGGGCTGCAAAAAGAACATGCAACCTGGATCGGGAAAATGTTGAAGTGAGGAGGTGACCGATGGCACTCATCGATGGCGAATGGAATGGACGATCTGAAGTACGAAATGGAAGAAGAAGCGCGCACCGGCACGCGCATCAAAGTGATCGGCGTGGGCGGCGGCGGATGCAATGCCGTGGCCCGCATGGTGGCGGAAGGTCTGGAAGGCGTCAGTTCTACGCCATGAACACCGACATCCAGGCGCTCTCCGCCTGCGAGGTGCCCAACAAGCTGCAACTCGGCGCCAGGATCACCAAGGGCCTGGGCGCCGGCTCCAACCCCGAGATCGGCCGGCAGGCCGCGCTCGAAAACACCGACGCCATCGTCGAACTGCTGCAGGGCGCGGATATGGTCTTCGTCACCGCCGGCCTGGGCGGCGGCACCGGCACCGGCGCCGCGCCGGTGATCGCCTCGCTCGCCAAGGAACTCGACGCGCTCACCGTCGCCGTGGTCACCAAGCCCTTCGGCTTCGAAGGCCCGCGGCGCATGCGCATGGCCGAGGAGGGCCTCGGCCGCCTCGCCGGCACCGTCGATACCGTCATCGCCATCCCCAACGATCGCCTGCTGAAGCTCGTGCCGCGCGGCACCAGCTTCTTCGAATCCTTCAAGGTCGCCGACGATCTGCTGCGCCAGGCCGTGCAGGGCATCAGCGACATCATCATCACGCCCGGCCTGATCAATCGCGATTTCTCCGACATCAAGGCCACCATGATCGGCATGGGCTACGCCATGATGGGCACGGCCATCGGCCGCGGCGAAAAGGCTGCCGTGGAAGCCGCCCGCCAGGCCATCAGTTGCCCGTTGCTGGAAGACAGCGCGCATCGCCGGTTCGCGCGGCATTCTGATCAACATCACCGGCTCCAGCCGCCTCGGCCTGCACGAAGTCAACGAGGCCTGCTCGATCATCCGCGAAGCCGCCGAGCTGCGACGATGTGCAGATCAACTTCGGCGTGATCCTCAACGAATCGCTCGCCGACGCCGTGAAGATCACCGTGATCGCCACCGGCTTCCAGCCCGAGAACGCGCCGCTGCCGGAACGCCGCGGGTCGGTAATCCCCGGTAATCCGCGTGCAGCAGCGCCCGCCGGAACCCGAGCCGGTGCACGAACAGCGAAATCGCCGCCGCCGCCAGCGCCCGAGCCCGAACCGGCTCCCGCGCTGATCGCCGAGCCCGAGCCCGTCCTCGATCTCGACGATCTCGATACGCCCGCTTATTTGCGCCAGGGACGCTGCTGAACTAAATGGGCGGTATCGCATTCGAGTGGGATCGGAGAAAGGAATCTGCGAACCGTCGGAAGCATAAGATCGGCTTTCCGGAGGCGAGCACCGTCTTCGGCGATCCTCTTTCAATCACAATTGCAGATCCGGACCATGCTGGTGCGGAAGAACGGTTCGTCATCGTAGGATCGTCAAGTAACCGTCGCCTGCTCGTTGTGGTTCATACTGTTGGAGGAGAATTGATTCGGCTGATCAGCGCACGGGCAGCAACGAAGCACGAGAGACGCGATTATGAAGAAACCTTCCTCTAAGCGAAAAGCGGTTGACATGAGGGCGGAGTACGACTTTTCCGGCGGCGTGCGGGGCAAATACGTAGATCGCTATAGTCGTGGAACCAACGTAGTACTCCTCGATCCTGCACTGGCCGACGCATTCCCCGATTCCAAGTCGGTCAACGACGCCCTTCGGGAACTTCTCGCAGTAGCGACCCGAGTCGAACGTCGCAAACGTGCCTGATCACGCCGCCTCTCGCAGTTCGATGGCGTGCACGGCATGTCCCACCTCGCCCATCGTGCGCGCGGTGTGTGCGAAGGCCTTCGTGTCGCCCGTCGCATAGTACGTGACGCATCCATTCCCTTCGTCCGTCATCGCCGCGGCCACGCGTTCCGCCGTGACACTCGCGCTATCCACCAGGCGGACGTGCTCGCCCGCCGCGCGCTGCAGGGCCGCGCGCAGCAGAGGATAGTGCGTGCATCCAAGGATCAGCGTATCGATCTCCGGCCGCCCGCTCAGATAATGCCGCGCGAGCACGTCCGCCTCCTCCGATTCCGCGAGCCCTTCTTCCACCAGGTGGACCAGCATCGGGCACTCGCGAGCCCAAACGCGCAACCCGCGCGCTTCCAACCGCCGCTGGTACGCCGCGCTCGCAATCGTCGCCCGTGTCGCAATTACACCGACGTGTCCCGTACGCGTCATGCGTGTCGCCGCTTCCACACCTGCGTCCACCACGCCCCACACCGGGATCTTGCAGCGCATTTCCAATTCCGGCAGCGCCACTGCGGACGCCGTGTTGCACGCCACCACGATCGCCGCCACACCGCGCCCGCATAAATAATCCGCGATCTCGCATGCGAAGCCCGTCACCATTGCGGCCGGCTTGCGCCCGTACGGCGCGCGCGCCGTATCGCCCACGTACAGAAAGTCACGCTTCGGCAGCCGTCTTCGCAATGCCTGCAAAACCGTCAAGCCGCCCACGCCGGAATCGAATACGCCGATCATGCCGCTTTAGTTGCACGTACTCTGCCATGTCATAATTAAGGAACTTCATGAAAGCTCGCGTCTTCGTAACTCTGAAGTCCACCGTGCTCGACCCGCAGGGCCAGACGGTGCGCTCCGCGCTCAACGGACTGGGCTACGCCTCCATCGCCGAGGTCCGCCAGGGCAAGTTCTTCGAAATTGCGCTCGCCGACGGCGTCACCACGCGAACAGGCCCAAAAAGAAATTGAATCCATCGCGCACGACGTCCTCGCCAACCCCGTCATCGAGGAGTACCGCGTCGAGATTCTGGATTGATCGGCACGTCTCGCTCCGAGGCTTCTCTGTCAGCAGCCCTATAATTAATTAAGTGAGGGGTCTATGTGTGGAATCGTCGGTTACATTGGTACGCATCGCGCCGTTCCGATCATCCTGGAAGGCCTCAAGCGTCTCGAGTATCAGAGGCTACGATTCGGCCGGTCTCGCGGTCTATTGCGACGATGATGAGCTGGCAATCCGCCGCGCCCAGGGCAAGCTGCGCAATCTGGAAGAGGCCATCCGCATGAACCCGGTCGATGGCTCCTTCGGCATCGGCCACACGCGCTGGGCAACCCACGGGCGTCCCACCGAAGAGAATGCGCACCCGCACCGCGATTGCAAGGGCGATGTCGTCGTGGTGCACAACGGCATCGTCGAAAACTATCTCTCGCTCAAGCAGCAACTGCAGCAGGAAGGCCACGTCTTCAAGACCGAGACCGATACCGAAGTCATCGCGCACCTGGTCGAGAAGCACTTCGAAGGCAATCTGGAAGAGGCCGTGCGCGCCGCCGTGAAGGAAGTCACCGGCGTCTTCGCGCTGGCCGTGATCTCGCGCTCCGACCCGCACAAGATCGTCGCCGCCCGCATCGGGCCCGCCGGTCGTCATCGGCATCGGCGACAACGAGTACTTCGTCGCCAGCGACGTTCCGGCCATCCTCACGCACACGCAGGACATGTTCTTCCTCGCCGATGGCGACATGGCGATCCTCACGCCCGGAGGGTGTCCGGCTCACGCGATTTCGACGGCCGCAGCGTGCAGCGGCAGGTCTCGCACATCCTGTGGAATCCCATCGAGGCGGAAAAGGGCGGCTACCAGCACTTCATGCTCAAGGAGATCTTTCGAGCAGCCGCGCGCGGTCCGCGATACCACGCTCGGCCGCGTCGGCCAGGATACCGGCCGCATCTTCCTCGATGAGATGGATATCACGCCCGCCGAGTTCGCGTCCTTCAAGCAGGTGAAGATCATCGCCTGCGGCACCAGTTGGCACGCCGCGCTCTCGGGCAAGTTCATGATCGAAAAGCTGGCGCGCATTCCGGTGCGAAGTCGATTACGGCAGCGAGTTCCGCTACCGCGACCCGATCGTCCAGCCCGACACGCTCACCGTTGTGATCTCGCAATCGGGCGAGACGGCCGACACGCTGGCCGCCCAACGCGAGGCAAAAGCCAAAGGGTCGCGCACGCTCGCCATCTGCAATGTGGTCGGCTCCATGGTCACGCGCGAGGCCGCCGGCACCATCTATACTCACGCCGGACCCGAAATCGGCGTCGCATCCACCAAGGCCTTCACCTGCCAGTTGACCGCGCTGTTCATCCTCGCCATGTACCTGGGCCAGGCCAACGGCAGCCTCGATGAAGAGCATTCGCGCTGCCTTGTGCAGGAACTCGTCCACCTTCCCGGCAAACTCGAGACCTTGCTTTCCCACGACGCGCAGTTCGAAGCGCTGGGCAAGGAACTGCATCGCTCCACGGACTTTCTCTTCCTCGGCCGCGGCGTCCACTTCCCCATCGCGCTCGAAGGCGCGCTCAAGCTGAAAGAGATCTCCTACATCCACGCCGAAGGCTATCCCGCCGGCGAGATGAAGCACGGCCCCAACGCATTGATCGATGAGAAACTGCCGGTGGTGGTGCTCGCCACCCACGATCCCACCAGCGAGGAGAGCTGCCTGCTCTACGATAAGACGCTGTCCAATATTCAGGAAGTGAAGGCTCGCGACGGCATCGTGGTCGCCATCGTCACCAAGGGCGACGACAAGGTCCATCGCAGTCGCCGATCACGTGATCGAAATTCCGCACGTCATCGGAACTGCTGACGCCGATCCTGGAGATCGTGCCCTTGCAGTTGCTGGCCTATCACATCGCCGTCCGCCGCGGCTGCGACGTCGATCAGCCGCGCAATCTCGCCAAAAGCGTCACCGTGGAATAACGCCCCGTCACTGCCCCTTGCCCGGCAGGGTGAACACCGAGGTACCGCCTGGGGATGTCGTCTGCTTGCCCGGCGTCGCCGGCGGCTGCCCCGTGATCGTCGGCTGTGTCTGCACGGGCGGCTTACTCTGGAATTGCTGCTTCTGCGCCGCGATCGCCCTCTTCAATTCCTCCTCGGAGATCGCGAAGCTCAGCTTCAGCGTGCTATCCGCGGACGTCACCTCGAATTTCGCGGACTTCGATTGCGCCTGCGCCATCATCTGCAACACCGCGAGCGTAGCCGCCAGTTTGTCCGCTTCCTGCTGCGAGCGCGCATGCATCTCCGCGCTCAA
The DNA here is from genome assembly GCA_963791985.1 of uncultured Solibacteraceae bacterium. Lineage (GTDB taxonomy): Bacteria > Acidobacteriota > Terriglobia > Bryobacterales > Bryobacteraceae > Solibacter. The sequence continues at coordinate 676,167 of CAWBUN010000002.1, forward strand.
TTCCAATCCGCGCGTGATCCGTATGCCGAACTCGAAGCGGTCGATCGAGTTGAGTTGATCGTTCTGCCCCGGCGCCACAAAGCCCTGCGGACGTTCGCCCGTTCCCCAAATGTCGAAGCGTTCGCGGAGCGACGCTACTCGCGCCACCATTGCGACCTCGTAGACTACCGGCTTGCCGCGCCGATCGATTGCGGCCTTCACCAGTACCGCGTCGCCCGCAATCGCCGTGCTTTCGTCGATCCATCCGATCACTCCGGCATTCTTGTCCGGCTCTTAGTGATCGCGATCCCGTGGTACCGCTCGGCGCCTGCGCCCACCTTCTCCAGATTGAAGCGCCCGCGCAGCACCAGCATCGCCGGCGCATTCTGCCGGTCGGCCGCCGACGCCAGCAGCACTTCGTCGATATCGTGCAGTGGGTCGAACCCCGCGAACGCCGTCAGCTTCGTCCAGCTCTCGCTCATGTTTTTCGCGCTCGCGCTGTTGTCCTGGAATAGCGGCGATTCCGTCAAGGCGCGCACGCGCAGGCCCATCACGACTCGGGTATCCGGTGGCAGATACTCCTGCACCACGAAATCCGCCGCCGGCAGCAGCCGCGCCGCCGCCAGCGCAATCCAGACACACTTCATCGCAGACCTCCAACCAGACGCGCATCCAGTATGAGGCCACCCGGCAAGCCGGCCAATACCACGTTCGTTAACCCATGCCCACTAACTTCCGGCCCCGACAGGCGCTATTCTGATGTGTCCTCTATGTCCATTCTTCGAACTCTCCTTTCGGCAGCGCTTTGCCTGGGCGTCATCCCCGCCTGCGCCGCAGACCTGGAGCTCATTCAGAACGCCGCCCGCCGTGACGGTATCAGCCTCAACGGCCCCTGGCACGCCATCGTCGACCCCTACGAATCCGGCTACCTCGACTACCGCTACCGTCCCTACGCCGATGGCGGTTTCGGCGCCAACAAAAAACCACAGGCGAAGAGTGACCTCATCGAATACGATTTCGATTCCTCGCCCAGCCTCAATGTCCCCGGCGATTGGAACACGCAGCGCCCAGAGCTTCTCCTGTACGAAGGCACGGTCTGGTACAAACGCGATTTCGATTGCGTAAAGCAGCCGGGCCACCGCATCTTCGTCTGGTTCGGCGCCGCCAACTACCGCGCCATGGTCTTCCTCAACGGCGCAAAAATCGGCGAGCATGCGGGCGGCTTCACTCCCTTCCAGTTCGAAATCACCGACAAGGTTCGCGACAAGGGCAACGTCATCATCGTGAAGGTCGATGACCAGCGCAAGCAGGAGTTCATCCCCACCGTCATGACCGATTGGTGGAACTACGGCGGCCTCACTCGCGAAGTCCGCATCCTCGATGTGCCCGGCACGTTCGTGCAGGACTACTCCATCCAGCTCGAAAAAGGCCGCCAGCCTCACGTCGCCGGCTGGGTCCGTCTCAACGGCGCCGACCTTCGCCAGAAGGTGACTGTCCGCATCCCCGAAGCCGGCATCACGCAGACCTTCACGCCCGACGAGACCGGACTCGCCCGCGTCTCCTTCGACGCCACGCTGAATCTCTGGTCGCCCGAGAGTCCCAAACTCTACGACGTCACCGTGGAAGCCGGCGCCGACCACGTCACCGACCGCATCGGCTTCCGCACCATCGAGGCCAAGGGCCGCGACCTGCTGCTCAATGGCAAGCCCATCCACCTGCGCGGCGTCTCCGTTCACGCCGAGGCTCCCTTCCGCGCCGGCCGCGTTTTCTCGGAAGCCGATGGCCGCACCCTCCTCAATTGGGCCAAGGAGGTGAACTGCAATTTCGTGCGCCTGCCCCACTATCCGCACGATGAAGTCATGACTCGGCTCGCCGACGAAATGGGCCTGTTGGTGTGGTCAGAGATTCCGGTCTATTGGACCATCTCCTGGGAGAACCCCGAGACGCTGCGCAACGCCGAACATCAGCTCACCGAAATGATTTCGCGCGACAAGAACCGCGCCTCCGTCATCCTGTGGAGCGTCGCCAACGAAACCCCGCGCGGCGATGCGCGCCTCAAATTCCTCACCACCTTGGTGGAGCGCGCACGCAGTCTCGATTCCACGCGCCTTATCACCGCTGCGCTCGAAACCCACTACGCCGATCCGCGCACCATCGTCGTGGAAGACCCGCTCGGCCAGTTCCTCGACGTAGTCTCCTGCAACGAATACATCGGCTGGTACGATGGCCCGCCCGAAAAGATCGACACCATTACCTGGCAGACGCCCTACGAAAAGCCGTTCGTCCTCAGCGAGTTCGGCGCCGATGCGCAGTCCAGCCGCCACGGCGACGAACTCACGCGCTTCACGGAAGAAAATCAGGCTAACGTCTACCGCCGCCAGGTCGCCATGTTCAAGCGCATCCCCTTCCTCACCGGCACCATCGCCTGGGTGTTGGTGGATTTCCGCTCGCCCCGTCGTCCCCTCGCCGGCATTCAGGATTACTTCAACCGCAAGGGCCTCTTCTCAGACCGCGGCGAACGCAAGCAGGCCTTCTACATCCTGCGCGACTACTACAAATCCGTAAAGTGATCTTGTGGGCCGCGAACCGCGACCGTCAGGGAGCGATCTAGACTCATTAGTATGCTGATGACCTCGCATCGCCTGCAGATCCCCACGCGCGGCAAGGGGCTGTACGAACTCACGCACCAGATCGCCGGCTGGCTCGCCGGAGTGAAAGTCCGCTCCGGCCTGCTCACCGTCTTCGTCCAGCACACCTCCGCCTCGCTCATCATCCAGGAGAATGCCGACCCAGACGTGGTCCACGATCTAAATACCTTCTTCAATCGCCTCGTGCCCGAAGACAATCGCCTCTACCGCCACACCATCGAGGGCTCCGACGATATGCCCGCACACATCCGCGCCGCCCTCACCCTTACCCAGATCTCAGTCCCGGTGGAGGATGGCGCTCTCGCGCTCGGCACCTGGCAGGGAATCTATCTCTTCGAGCACCGCGCCTCGCCGCACCGTCGCAGCGTGCTCCTGCACGTGATCGGTGAACCGTAGGTAGGCAAAGCATGATAGTCTTCCACTTATGGGCATCTCCCGTCGCGATTTTCTCGGCACCGCCGCGCTCGGCGCCGTAGCCGCTCCCCTCATCTCTGCCACTGGCATGCCGATGCGCACCTTGGGCAGCACGGGCGCGCAAGTCTCCCTGCTCGCCTTCGGCGGCGGCAGTCGCTTCGTGAGCTATGGCGAAGAACCGGGCATCGCCGCGCTCAATCATGCGCTCGATCTCGGCATCACCTATATTGATACCTGCGACAGCTACGGGAAGAATGGCGAGAGCCAGCTTTGGATCGGCAAGGTCCTCAAGCAGCGCGGCCGCAAAGGTCTATGGCTCGCCAGCAAAGTTGGTCCGCGCAAGTACGACGATTTTATGCGCATGCTGGATGTCAGCCTCAAGCGCCTGCAAGTCGATCAACTCGACCTGCTCCACATCCATGCCCTGATGGGCCCCGACGATCTCGCCGCCATCTCCGCCAAGGGCGGCGCTTACGAAGCTGTGGTCAAGGCAAAGGAACAGAAGATGGCCCGCTTCATCGGCATCACCTGCCACGCCTTCCCCGATGTCCTCAAGACCGCGCTCGAACGCCACGATTTCGATTGCACGCAGATGGCGCTCAACGCCGCGCTCCGCCCCCAGGTCAAGGATTCGCCGCCGAGCTTCGAGACCGTCGCCCTGCCCGTGGCGCTGCGCAAGAAGATGGGCGTCACCGCGATGAAGATCTTCTCCGCCGACGTGCTCGTGGGCCAGGCACCGCACGATAAGCTGATCCGCTATTCGATGTCGCTGCCCGTCGCCGCCGCCGTCATCGGCATGCCCAAGGTGGAGCACATCGAAGCCAACATCGCCGTCGCCAAGGCCTTCAAACCCATGCCCGCGGATGAGATGAAGCGCATGTCCAGCGAACTCGCGCCCAGGAACCTCGTCGCCATCGACAACTACTTCCGCAATCACGTGGACGCGTAAGTTACCACTTCGAGTTCGCGCCGACGAATGTGCCGCCCAGCAATAAAATCAGCGCTCCCCACCACAGGGGTGCGCGCAGCTCCGCCAGCACCACCGGCTTCGCCTGCGGTACAAAAAGTTCCCACATGCCTTGACCCATGATCAGGAACCCGTAGACCACCAGCAGAAGTCCGATGAAGATCCAGATCGAAATCATCTGCTTTCCGTCTTTATGCATATTCAATTGCGATTGTCACATACTTGCCGGGTGAGGACCTCATGAACTGCACCGCCACCGTGCGCCGCTCCGGCGCCGTCTCCATCATCGATCTTGCCGGACGCATCACCCATGCTGCCGGGTCGGGCGCGATTCGCGAGGCTATCAAGACCGAGTTGCAGGACGACCGCAAGAACATCCTGCTCAACCTGAACGCGGTGGATTTTATCGATAGTTCGGGCCTGGGCGAAATGGCGAGTGCCTTCATCACCGTCGCCCGGCTCGGCGGCAGCATGAAACTTCTCAACACCCGGCCCCGCGCCAACAGCCTGCTTCAGGTGACCGGCCTCTACAATGTCTTCGTCACCTTCTCCGAAGAACACGCTGCCCTCGCCAGCTTCGTGTAAGACAGGCCTCCTGGCCTGTCTCACTAATCTGGCTAAATCTTCGCCTTCAACCCTTCGCCCTCATATGGGAATCGATTGATGGCGCGCACGCACTCCGCCAGCGCTTCGAGCATGGTCTTTCCCCATCCGCACGGACGGTAAGCCGCCGTAAGCTGGTTCGTCTCCTTGTCCGCCTGCGCGAAAAAGTGCATCGTTGGTTCTTTCGGCGTGATGAATTCCTTCACCGTGATCGTGAATTCGATCTCGCCGTTGGGCTGCTGCTTCTTCATCGAGAACAAGTGCAATTGCGCCAGCTCTTCGTTCGGGTGATTCTGTGCGAAGCCCCATTCTTTCATCGTCGCTCTCCAGCTTGGTCTAAGGAACCTATTATAAGCTGCTCTCCCGGCGCGCCACCCGCGAAACTGCGTTCACCAGTTTGCGATACGGAATTTCGTCGTAGCTCTCGAAACTCAGCCACTCACCTTCGCGCCACGTCGAGTAGTACCAGCGCGCCAGCAGCGCCAGGTACTCCTGCCGCTCCCTCACCGTCAGCTTCCGCGGCTGAACGCTTGACAGCGTATCGCGCAGCTTGCGATCCAGCGAGACCGGCTTGCCCTCCTGCACCTCGAAGCCGAACCTCTCGGGCTGGCACCACGTTCCTTCGCGTACGAACCACATCTCCACCGCGTCCCGCGCTAGTGACGGCGTGATCGCTACGCCATTCAGCCCGTCCACCTCGCGCACCAGCTCGTCGCGCAGCCGCAGCACTTCCTGCACCTTTTCGAAACGCTTGTGCTGACGCGCTGCTTCTTCGAACATCATCTCTTCGCTCAAGCGATCGCGCGAATGACCGATCGATTCCAGCATGCTGCGCCCGTCCGTGCGCAGAAACTCCACCACGCGATCCACTTCGTGCCCGTACTCCTCGCGCCCCACCACCTGCTGGCACGGTCTGAGGCACATCGCCATCTCCCCATAAATACAGCCCGGATGTTCGGGCGTTGGGATCAAGTCTTCCTGGCAGCGCCGCATCTGGAAGAGGTCCAGGAACTGTCCTTCGAAGCGCTCCGCAGATGCGCGCGAGCGGAAAGGCCCGAAGTACGATGCCGCGCTCCGCGTCAATTGCGTCGTGATCTGGCTGCGCGGGAATTCGTTGCCCAGCACCACCTTCAAGTACGGCGGCATGCGCAGCTTCATCAATTGCAGGTACCGCTCGGGAAAATGCCGCCGCGCCTCCTCGTAGAAGACCACCGACGATTCGAATGCCGACCCCGTCAGATGGTATTCGATGCGCGCTGCCGTGTGGCGCAAATTGAGCAGCCGCGAAGGCCGGTCCCGCTCTTTCAAGAGCCGTAGCAATCGCCGCCGCAGCAGCCCGGTCCGTGAAAGAAACGGCTCGCCTTCCGCCGGCCACAGCAGGAACACCGCCGGCTGATTGGGCAGTGCCTCAATTGCCGCGTCCATCGCTGTCAGGTCCCCGCCGATTTCGATCGCAATCATTACTGATACAACCGGACGTACTCTTCGCGCGGAATCGGCGCCACCCGCGCCACGCCCAGGTTCTCCAGCACGTGCTCGCGCCGCGACATTCCCACCAGCGCCGCCGCGATCCCTGGCGAGGACCGCGTGAATTGAATCGCGCGCTGCGCGTTGGTCTCCAGGCCCGGCAGGCGGCTCGCCAGCCGCTCCGGCATCTGCCCCAACACCCGCGTCTGCGAAAGCGTCGCACTCGCCACGGCCGCGATCCCCAGTCGCAGCGCCGCGTCCAGCACGCTCTCCGGCCGCTCCACGAATGCCTCCACCATCTCCACGTTGAACGGCAGTTGAATGAAGCGGAAGTGGTGCTCCGGTCCCCCGCCCGTTCCGCGATTTGCGCCATTCCGGGCAAGCTCAGCGCTCCCTTCTGCCGATATCCATCCCACGTGGCCGCGCCGTACCAGCGGATCTTGCCCTGCTCCACCAGCTCCTCCAATCGCGCGAAGGCCAGCCCGAGTCGCGCGTCGAATTCATCGCGCGTCAGAAATCCCAACTGCGTCTCCGGATTGTGCAGGTAAAAGACGTCGATCGTGTCTACGCCCAGGTTGGCGCGGCTGCGCTCAATCTGATCGGCCAGAAAATCGGGAGCCATCGAGTGCATCCCACCTACCATCTGGTCCGGCTTCAGGAACTCCGGCACCGCGCCCGGCGTCAGGAATCCCGCCTTGGTGCAGACCACGATCTCATCGCGCTGCAATTGCTCGAGCGCCGCGCCGATGCATCGCTCCGATCGCTGACGCCGGTAATTGATGGCGGAATCGAAGAGGTTGATCCCGTTCAACCCCGCCACAATCAAGGCGTCAATGTACTGCGTGTCCGTCGCGTCGTCCGCCGCTCCCAGGTACGTGCCGATTCCGAGGCTTGAGATCTCCAGCCCCATCACGGTGCGATAGAATCCTGCGCTGCCGAAGTCCGGGAAGCGTCCTGCGTACCGCGTCGTGCCGTCAGACGTGGCGTACATCGAGCTACTCCGAAACGGCCTTGGATTCGATCAGGGCGCGAATTTCGGCGATGAAATCCGCCAGCGTCTTGACCCCCTGGTCGGCATGCTTGCGATTGCGCACCGCGACCTTCCCGCTTTCCTGCTCGCGATCCCCCACCACCAGCATGTACGGGATCTTCTGCATCTGCGCGTCGCGGATCTTCAGGTTGACCTTCTCGTTGCGCTCGTCCACAGTAGCGCGGATACCCGCCTCATCCAATTGCTTCTGGATGCCGTGCGCATATTCCGTCTGCCGGTCCGTGATCGGCAGAACAGTCGCCTGCACCGGCGCCAGCCACACCGGGAACGCCCCGGCGTAATGCTCAATCAGGATCCCGAAGAATCGCTCGATCGACCCGTACAACGCGCGATGCACCATGATCGGCTGGTGCGCCTTGCCGTCCTCGCCGATGTACTCCAGCCCGAACCGCCGCGGTAGCGTGAAATCGAACTGCACCGTGGAAAGCTGCCACTTTCGCCCGATCGCATCCACCAGCTTCACGTCGATCTTCGGCCCGTAGAACGCCGCTTCATCGGCGACCACCTTGGCGTTGATCTTCAGCTTGTCCACCGCCCGGCGCAGAGCGCCCTCGGCCATTTCCCACTGATCCGGAGTGCCGTCGTACTTGCCGCTCGCGCCGCCATCCCACGTCGAAATCTCGGCGTCGTACTTATCAAACCCATACGCCGCCAGCGTATCGATCGCGAATTGCAGGCAGTTCACCACTTCCTCTTCGGCCTGGCTCTGCATGCAGAAGATGTGCGCATCGTCCTGCGTAAACCCGCGCACGCGGAACAATCCGTTCAACGTGCCCGAGCGTTCGTACCGGTATACCGTGCCGAGTTCGCCCAGACGCACCGGAAGGTCGCGATAACTCCGCTGCCGGTCGGCGTAAATCAAAATGTGGAACGGGCAGTTCATCGGCTTGAGCTGGTATTCGGCATCGTCCAGCTCGATCGGCGTGAACATGTTCTGTGCGTAGAAGTTCGCGTGCCCGGAAGTCTTCCACAGGTCCAGTTTGGCCACGTGCGGCGTGTACACCAGGCTGTAGCCGCGCTTCAAGTACTGATCGCGCATCCAGTCTTCCAGCAGCTTGCGGATGATTCCGCCCTTGGGATGGAAGAAAATCAGCCCCGGCCCCGCCAGTTCCTGAATGCTGAACAGGTCGAGCTCTTTGCCGAGTTTGCGGTGGTCGCGCTTCTTCGCCTCTTCCACCTGCTTCAGGTACGCGTCCAGGTCTTTCGGCGAGAAAAACGCCGTGCCGTAAATGCGCTGCAGCTGCTTGTTTTTCTCGTCGCCCTTCCAGTAGGCGCCGGCGATCGAGAGCAGCTTGAATGCCTTGATCTTCGAGGTATCCGGCAGGTGCGGTCCGCGGCAGAAATCGATGAACTTCGGACCCAGCGTGTACTCCGTGAAAATTTCGCCGGCCCGTTCGTCGATCAACTGGCACTTCATCCATGCTTCGGAGTACTTCTTGAGTCCCTCTTCCTTCTGCGTCAGCACGCGCTCGTAAGGCAATGCGCGCGCCTGGATCTCCCACATCTTCTTCTCGATCTTTTCCAGGTCCTCGGGCGTGAACGGCGTCGGCCGGTCGAAATCGTAATAGAAGCCGTTCTCGATCGGAGGTCCGATTCCCAACTGCGTCTCCGGATACAGCTCCAGCACGGCCGCCGCCAGAAGGTGTGCAGTCGAGTGACGGTACACGTCCAGCGACTCCGCGTTCTTAGCCGTCAGTATTTCCAGGGTGGCGTCCTTCTCGAGCGGCCGGGTGAGGTCGAACAACTCACCGTTGACCTTGGCGACAAGCGCCGCGTCTGCCAGGCGAGGGCTGATCGACTTGGCAATATCGATCGGACGTGTCTCTGCCGCGACCGACTGTGTACTTCCATCGGGCAGAGTGATCTGGATGTTACTCATAGGGAATTTTCAGCGTAACACGCGGGGGCGGGGGAGGGCGGCACGGAGGAGCCCTCTCCCCCGTGCCGGAAGGTGCTTAGAAGCTGAGTTTGAGGCCTAACTGAATGTCGCGCGGATTGTTATTCTGCGCCGTCACGATCCCGAAACTCAATGATGAGACCGACGTGTTGGGACCACCGAACTGCGGGTGGTTGGTCACGTTGTAGAACTCCGAGCGGAACTGCGCGCGCACCGCCCGCTCCTTCACGTGGAAGGAGAAGTTCTTCGAAAGCACCGCGTCCAGATTGCGCTGCGCGTCGGTCCGCACGTCTGGCAGTACCGGCCCTACCGTGCCGAACGTGAACGAGGGAGCCACCGAAAACACGCTGGTGTCGAACCACTTCGCGATCGTCGGATTGTCCAGGTGTGCGCTCTTGCCGTTGTTCACCGCCGGACGCCCGATGCCGATTGGCTGCCCGCTCTGGATTCCCAGAATTCCGTTGACGTCCCAATCCCCCAGAATCGCGTTCAGCACCGGATTCATGCTCTTGCCGATGCTCCGGTCGCGCCCGAACGGAAGGTTGTAAACGCCGCTCAAGCGGAACTGGTTGGGCGCGTCGAATGCCGAAAGCCCCTTCTCCAGCCGGCGATTGTAGAAATCCTGCGGCGTGCGCACGTCGTCGATCGCCTTCGATCGCGTGTACGCGCCCAGCAGCGTGAGCTTCGCCGAAAGCCGCTTTTCCAATTGAATGGTTCCCGCCTGATACGTCGAGTTCCCCGCGGGCACGAACACCTGCGAGACCCCTGTGTATTGCGGGAAAGGCAGCAGCGATTGCTGACGCGAAATCGTCGCCCCCGCAAGCACGCCTCCCAGACCCTGCGACGCGAACGGATTCGGCACCAGGTCGTTCAGCCGCGTCCCCAGCGAAAGATACTGGTCCGGCAGTTGATCGATATTCCACGAGACCTGGAGCCGCGTCGATTTGCTGCCCCAATAGTGCCCGTCCGCCACCAGGCCCCACGGCAACTGCCGCTGCACGCCAAAGCTCCATGTCTGCGAATAGCCGTTGCGGAAGGTATAGACCGGCGCCGCCACGCTGGAGCCCGTATTGGCCAGCGGGTCGCGATCGTTTAACGGCGGCAGCAGGCCCGCCGGGAACGGGTTGCTCATCGTAGTCGCGGGGTTCAGGTTGTCCTGCGTCGCCACCATGCTGGTGGTCCGTACCGCTTCTACCGCGCCATCTCCGTTGCCCTGCACATTGCGCGGCAGGAAGAAAATCCCATAGCCGCCGCGAACCACCGTCTTCGGTGTGAGACTATATGCGAAGCCCGCGCGCGGCTGAATGTTTCTCCAGTCCGTGGACTGCTGGTTGCCTGGGTTGCCCTGCCCGATCCAGCCGAGCGCGCCCTTTAAACCCGGCAGTCCGGCGCCCGCGGCCAGCGGACTCGCGACGTAGGGATCGAAGTATGCCAGCCGGTTGTACTTTTCGCGATCGCCCACGCCCACGTCCCAACGCAACCCCAGGTTAAGCGTGAGCCGGGAGCTCACTCTCCAGTCGTCCTGAAAATACAGCGCATAGTAAGTGCTCTGCGTCGAGATCGGGTTGATCCGGATCAAGCTTCCGCTCGACGCGTCGCCCAGCAGCAGCGAAGCCACGCCGTTACCGCCGTTGGTGCTCGCCTGCGTCGGGTTCGGACCCTGCGTGAACAGCCGCGAGAAACTGAAATTGCCCGACGCGTTCGAATTCTGCCCCTCATTGAAATGCAGCAGCCGGATATCGCCGCCGACCTTCAATGCGTGCCGGCCCTTCTGGTGAAACAGGCTGCCCAGCACCGCCCACACATTGCGCGGCTGGAACTGCACGAACGAATCCGCGCCATTGCTCGTGGATACGGAGTCGCTCGGGCTGAACACCGGGAATTGCGCCACCACCTGCGAAATGTACGACGCGGGCAGCTTCAATGTCGAAAGGTCGAAGCCCTGCGAGCGTCCGAACTGATATGCCAGCGCGCGCGTAAAAGAGAACGACATATCGGCCACCGTGTTGGTGGAAAATACGTGCGTTGCGTCCGCCATGGCCTGCGTGTAATGGTCGGAAGTCTGGCGCCCGCCGCCCACCGGCAGCGGCATCGTGCCCGGCACCAGCCGCGCGTCCTCCTGCCGCGAGAAGCGCACGAACATACGATTGCTCTCGTTGAAGTTGATGTCGTTGCGGATATCGTACTTATCGCTGTTGGTGACCGATTTCGACGCGAAGATGTAGTTGCTCGCTCCGGTCACCGCGTTGCCTGGCAGGTTGGGCGACGGATACGAGGCCAGCACCGCCGCCCCCACCGGGTTAATCCGGTTGGAGGGAATCACGTTGCCCGGAAACGTGCTCCGCTGCCGCGATCCGTCCGGCAGGCTGACCAGAGTATTGGGGTCGTAGATCTGGATCAGCGCACCATTCCCCGCGAATGTCTGCGAGAAATCGCCCGTGCGCTGCAGCGCCGTCGGCACGGTATTGATCGTGGAGGCCGGATAGGCCTGCCGCAACCCTTCGTAATCCGCGAATGCGAACCACTTGCCCTTCCAGACCGGCCCGCCGAGGTTGGCTCCGAACTGGTGCCGCTGGAAGGACTGCTTGGCCAGCCCGCTCCGATTATTGAAGAAGTTGTTGGCGTCCATCACGCTGTGGCGTTCGAAATCGTAACCCACGCCATGCCACGTGCTGGTTCCAGATTTCGTGATCATGTTGACGATGCCGCCCGACGTTCGCCCGAACTGCGCATCGAAACTGTTCGCCTGCACCTTGAACTCCTGCACCGAATCCACCGGCGGATTGATCACGCCCCGGTTGACATCGGGTGTGGTGTCCGGCGCCCCGTCCAGCAGAATCTCCTGCGACCCGGACCGCCCGCCGCCGACGTTGAAATCCGACTTGAAGAAGTTGCGCCCCACGTCGCTGCCGCCGGCATTACCGAAATTACTACCCAGTACCACCCCAGGCGTCAGCGCTACCAGCGCGAACGCGTCGCGGATGTTCAACGGCAGATTCTCGATACTTCGCGTGGTCACAATCTGCCCCAGCGTGGAAGACTCAGTCTCCAGCGCCGGCGGCGCCGCAGACACCGTCACCTGCTCCGTGGCATCGCCCGTCTGCAGCCGGATGTTCACCTCCAGCGTCTGGTTCACCTGCAACGTGATCGGGCCCTGTTCGAAGCTCTTGAAGCCCCCTATCGAGCAGTTCAATTTGTACTCGGCCGGCGCCAGGTTCGGGAACCGATACGAGCCTGCGTCCGTGGTTGTCGTGGTGACTACGGTTTTCGTTGCCAGGTTGGTCATGGTGAGCCGCGCGTTGGGCACCAATGCACCCGTCGCGTCGGTCACCTCGCCGGTAACCTGGGCGTTGAAGACTTGGGCGGGCAGGTTGGAGAGCGCTCCCCAGACCAAAACCACGCCGGCGATTCGGCAGAAAACGTGTCGCACGTTGACACCCCCTAAAGCGATAGATCGACAGCCTAAGCTTCGTCGAGTAAACCCCCGGGCACAAGTATCCGCCCGTTGTGTTACGGGCTGTTACGCCCTTAGATCAGTGAGATAGCGAGTATAATAATCCCCAATGAGGGAAGTTCTCGCAGCTACCCGTGTAGCGGCGCAGGTGCCCGCGGATTTGCCGCCGTTGCCGGAAAGTATTCGCCATGTGCTCGATAGCCGTGCATTCGAGCGGGCTCCCACGCTCCGCACTCTGTTGACCTATCTCTGGCGCAATCGCGATCAGGCCATCAGCGAGTACGCCATCGCCACAGAGGCCATGGGCCGCAGCCCGGCCTTCGACGCCAAGACCGACGCCACCGTTCGCGTCCAGATTTCGCGCCTGCGACAGCGCCTCGAAAAGTTTTACGAACAAGAGGGCAAGTCCTGCGCCGAGCGCGTCGTGATCCCACTCGGTGCGCACACCATCAAGCTGGAACCCGTACCCGTCCCGATCCCGGCGCCGGAAGCTTCGCTGCACGTCGTCGCCATTCCCCGCCGCCTCGCGAATCGCCGCCTGGTGTGGGCCTGCGCTGCCCTCTCGGTGCTCTCCGCCGGTTTGTCGATTGCGCTCTACCAATCGGTCCACCGCGCTCTCCCGGCCAGCGAGCCGCCGCCCCGTTTTTGGAAGGCATTCATCGGAGAAGGCCGGCCCACCCGCATCATCCTGCCCACACCGGTATTCTTCAGTTATTCGCGCGGCGATATTTCATCCGTGATGGTCCGCGACACGTCGATCAACGATTTCTCAGACAGCGGCAGTGCGCCCCTGCTGGGCGAACTGGGCAAGTCCCTGGGAACGCCGCACTTGGCGCAGAATTACACCGTCACTTCCGACACCTTCGCGTCCGTTAGTCTGGTCCGCTATCTCGACGGCTTCTCTCTTCCCACCCGCCTGCGCAGCAGCGCCGACGCCCCGGTCGAAGCGCTGGATTCCGAAAACGTCATCGCCATCGGCACATGGGGAACGCTGGCTCCGCTCAAAACCTACCTGGACCAGATGAGCCTCCGCCTCGGCCCGCACGAGTTCTCCATCGACGTCCGAAGTCCGGAGCCCGGTGAGCCGCAGACGGTCAATATGGTGGCCGAAAGTCCGGAACGCGGTATCTGGCCGGGCGTCGTCGCCGTCCTCCCGGCCCGCGGCGGCAAGGGCCACCTCCTCCTACTGGCCTCGCGCCACACCTCAGCCCTCGTCGCCACCCTGACCTCGCGCAACGGACTCGACCAGGTCGAACGCCTCTGGCGCTCCAAGGGTTCACCCGAATTCTTCGAGATGGCCGTAAACTCGGAAATGAACGGCATGGATATGGTGCGTTCGTGGCCGGTTCTGCTCCGCCCTTTCCGTCCGGCCAGCGCCGTAACACCGCGTAACTAACGGCTGGATACTCCCGGACTCGTGCGCGCGTGGCGCAGAATTGTTTCCACATGCGTATATTCGTCCTGCTTTTGGCACTCGCTGCCGCCCCGCTGCCGGCCCAGACCTTTGATTTCGTCGTGTATGGCGGCACCGCCGGCGGTGTCATCACCGCCGTCTCGGCCGCTCGCGAGGGGCTAAAAGTCGCCCTCCTCGAACCGGGAAAGCACCTGGGAGGAATGGCTACCGGCGGCCTCTCCCGCACTGATTTCGGGAAAAAGGAGGTCATTGGCGGGATAGCCCTGGAGTTCTATTGGCGCGTCGGAATCAAATACGATATCGGCCGCTTCGCCAACGAAGTGGCCTGGTATTACGAGCCCCACGTCGGCGAGCAGGTCTTCCGCGAGATGCTGGACCAGGCCGGCGTCACCGTCCTGTTCAATCACCGCCTCAAGGAACACGGGGGCGTCGCCAAATCCGGCACCGTAGTCACCGCCGTCAGCACTGAAAATGGCGCTACTTTCCGCGCCCGCGCCTTCGCCGACTGCACTTATGAAGGCGACCTAATGGCGCAGGCCAACGTGCAATACACCTTCGGCCGCGAAGCCTCCTCCCAGTACGGCGAAAGCCTCGCCGGCGTCCGCGACCGCACCCCGCTCCACCAGTTCCAGGTCCCCATCCGCGCCTCCGACGAACAGGGCAAACTGCTCCCCGAGATTTCACCCGCGCCCAAAGGCGCCACCGGCTCAGCCGACAAAATGGTGCAGGCCTATAACTTCCGCATGATTCTCTCCGACGACCCGGCCAACCGCGTCCCCTTCCCGAAGCCCGCCCATTATGACCCGCACCGCTACGAGCTGATGGCCCGTCTGGTGGCCGCTATGCAGGCCAAACTCGATCGCCCCCAGGTGTTGCAGGAGGTGGCGTTGGTTGCCCCGATTCCCAATCACAAAGCCGACTTCAACAACCAGGGCGCCTTCTCCACCGACTTCATCGGCGGCAGCTGGGAGTATCCCGACGCCTCCTACCAGCGCCGCGCCGAGATCTTCCAGGCCCACGTGGAATACACCCAGGGCTACTTCTATTTCCTGGCCCACGACCCGCGCATCCCGAAGTCCCTTCAGGCAGAGGTAAATCGATGGGGCTTGGCGCGCGACGAGTTCCGCGACACCGGGAACTGGCCCAATCAGCTCTACATCCGTGAAGCCCGCCGCATGGTCGGCGATTTCGTCATGTCGCAGAAGGACGTGCAGACCGAGTTGACCAAACCCGACCCCGTCGGCATGGGCTCCTATAACAGCGATTCGCACAACGTGCACCGCTTTGTGAACGCCGAGGGCAACGTCGAAAACGAAGGCGATATGCAGGTCTCCGTAACCCCTTACCAGATCCCCTACCGGGTTATGGTTCCCAAACGCAGCCAGGCGACCAACCTGGTAATCCCCGTCTGTTTCTCGGCCAGCCACGTGGCCTATTCGTCGCTCCGCATGGAGCCGCAGTACATGATCATCGGGCAGGCCGCCGGGAACGCCGTCGCCATGGCCCTGAAGTCCGGCAGCGCCCTGCAGGATATCGACACCGCCCGCCTCACCGCCAAGTTGCGCAAGGATGGTGCGGTTCTCGAATACCGGCCTGCAGCCGTAGGTGCTGGATATTTCCACGAACTGTACTCGAAGTTCCTGGCGGCCGTCACAGTCCGCCAGCAGATTCCATAGATCTGTCCGCGGGGCCGCGTGCGTTATCATGGGTAAAGACGACGCAATGGCACCTTCCAGCCTGGCAGGAATCGAAGAATCCGCGTTGGTGACACAAGCCCGTGAAGGCGATACAGCCGCCTTTGCCGAGCTCGTGCGCCGCTACGAAGGCAAAATCTTCCGTCTCGCCCAGCACATTACCCAGAACCGCGAGGACGCCGAGGATGTGCTCCAGGAAAGCTTCATGAAGGCCTATGAGCACCTGGAACAGTTCAAAGGCGATTCCAAGTTCTATACCTGGATTGTGCGGATTGCGGTCAATCAGGCGCTTATGAAGCTGCGCCGCCGCAAAACCGACAAATCCGTCTCGATTGATGAAACCATTGACACCGGCGAGGATACAGTGGTGCGCGAAATCGCCGCGTGGGGAGAAGACCCCGAGCAAAGTTTCTCCCGCGAGGAGCTGGGCAGTATTCTGGACAAGGCGATCGAGAGTTTGGAACCACTTTATCGAAGCGTTTTCGTCCTTCGCGACATCGAAGAACTGTCGACGGAAGAAACAGCCGAGGCTCTTGGCCTTTCGGTCCCTGCCGTAAAAAGTAGGTTGTTGAGGGCCCGGTTGCAACTTCGGGAGAAGCTCACACGCTTCTTCAAACGCAAGGGAGACGACGCGTTTGCTTACATGTAAAGACTTTCTGAGCGAACTCAGCGATTATCTCGACGAAGCCATTGACGCGGAGCTTCGCGCCAAGCTCGAGCGCCACATCACTGAGTGTCCTAACTGTTGGGTGATTGCCGATACTACCCGTAAGACTATTCAGATCTATAAGGGCATGGAGCCCTGCGCTATACCGGTCGATGTCGAGAGCCGTCTTATGAAGGCCCTCGAGAAGAAGATGGCAGCCAAAGGCAACAAAGTAGCCTTTTTGTCGGCGCCCTACTGGACCGCCAGTGTCACGTTCAACTGGCTAGCCCTCGCACTGTTAGACCTCCCGATATATACCACTAAAGGTATTGCCGCGCCTGTAGGCGCCGTCGGTGGCACGATCGCGTTGATCTGGGTCAACCCCGCCACCGAGCCCTGAGAGGCCCCCGCATAGCTCGTAACCGCGGCCTGTCCATTGATTTCCACACGGTAGGTATTGTCCGCCACGTAGACCGCTCCCAGTGCCACCGCCCCGTCGGGCAGCGGCAGATAGAACGGCACCGTCGGTACGCCGCTCAGGATCCCCGCCGAAGTCAGCGTCGTTCCCAACGGCAGCCCGCTGGCCGTCCACGTGTACGGCGGAGTTCCGCCGCTGGCTTGCATCTGGAACGCCGGATAGGTGACGGATTGCCAGCCGCCCGGCAGCGCCGCCGTGCTGATACTCACCGGCGCGGCAATATTGATCGGGTACATGTAAGTCGCGGTCTGCGGCGATGCGCTGCTGTCTATCGCGATAACCGTAATCGTCGTCGCCCCGATTCCTGCCAGCGAGGGCGTCCCGCTCAAGACTCCGGCCGTCGTGCATGTCATGCCGGCAGGCAATCCCGATGGCGCTCCAGGTGATCGGCGCCGTCCCGCCCTGCTGCTGCAATGTGGTCGAAACGTACGACACGTTTACCACTCCGTCGTGCAGCGACGGCGTGGTGATCGTCATCCCGCTCAGCAGGACGTTGATCGTGATTGCCGCGGCCGCCGACGTCACCCCCGGGTTCGAGCTGTCCGTTGCGGTAAATGTCGCCAGGTACGAATTCGCGGTCATCGGTGTGCCACTCAGGACCCCTGCCGAGCTGAGCGTCATTCCCGCCGGCAAATTGGTCGCCAACCACGTATAAGGCTTCTTTCCTCCCGTGGCGGTGAGCGTGATGGAAGGGCTCGCGATACCCTGGACCAGCGGCACAATGCCCGCGGTCGTCACCATCACTGTCGGAGGCGTGACGGTGACCGTGTAGGTCGCGGCCACCGGAGTAATGGCGGCACTATCGGTGACGTTGACCAGGAGCGAAAAGGTCCCCGCCACCGTAGGTGTGCCGCTCAATAGCCCCGCGGAGTTCAACGTCATGCCGGGGGGCAGTCCTGACGTCACGCTCCACGAGTACGGTGGAGCTCCGCCCACCGCCTGCAGCGACGTGACCGAGAGGCTGCTCTGCGTAAAATCGATCGGACCCACCGTCGGCGTCAACGTCGCCGTGATCGCGGGCGACGGATTGATCACGAGCCCGAAACGTCTGCGACGACCGTACCGGCGGTGTCGAGCTATCGGTCACCGTGACCGTTGCCCCCTCGGTCAGATCGCCCATGCCGGTGACATACAGGCTGAAGGTCGATCCCTTCGGCGCCGGATTCTTGGCCGAATTGATCGAGTAGCCCGACGTGGCATTGTAGTTCAGCACGGCCGCCTGCCCCAGGCCGAGTCCGCCAAAAGTGAATACGCCGGGAACCTCGGGAACCATCGTGACCGGAAACCAGTTGGTCGCCACCACGGTCGCGGTGGCGTCCGTCCCGGTAGTTTCCTGCACCTGGATCCACGCGTTTGGCGCCGCGATCGTGTACACCGCTGCGGCCGGCGGAGGCACCGGTACTACCGCATTGATCTGGTTGTTCGAAACCATGATGATCGGCGCTGAAACCACCGTCGGATAGCTGCCGAACTTGAACAACACCTCGTACTTCACCGGCAAAGCGCTGGCATCGACCGGTGGCGTCACCTGCAGCGGAAAAGTCGCCGGAAAACTGGTGGACGCCTGCGCCGGAACCACCGACGCCGGTCCGATACTCTGTCCGAAAATTGCGATGATCTCGCGCGGCGAGACTGCCGAACCGCCCGGCATCGCTGCCGCCGGCACCGGATCCAGTCCCAGGGTCCCCTTCCACGTCGCCGACCCCAGGTAGCTCGCCGCGTTGACCACAGCGTCGATCTCCGGAACCGTCCCATCGGTCACGGTGAACGGACACGGAGAACTGCTGCGGAGAGGGGTCGGTAAGTGTGTTCGGGTTGGCCACCGTCAGCGTAAACGTGCCGGGCTTGGTCAGATAAACCGGATTGACCGTTGCCTGCAGAACCTGCCTGCTGAGCAGCGTCGGCGTCAGCGCGGGCAGGGGCTGCGCCCCGTCGGGCGTCAATTGCACCGACGAGTTCGGAAAGAAATTGTCGCCGTAGATCGTGATTACCGGCGGCACGCGTCCGCTCGCTGCCGCCTGCCGTCACACTCGCCGGAAAAATCGAAGTAATCGTCGGCGGTCCCGCGGAAACATTCAGGCTCACGCTGATCGTTGCCGCGATCGCGCCGCTCGCATTGTTCGTGAACGTGATGGTCCCGGTATACGGACCCACGTTCAGCGTGGTCAGCGCGTTGAAATCGATCGTTACGTAGATCGGCACATACGAGCCCGAAAGTGCGACCCCGCTGGTTTGCAGATTGGGAAGCTGATTGGTCACGTTGATCTTCAGCCACGGCGACGTCTTGGTACCGGAAGCCGCCGCCACCGTGAACGGAATGATGCCCCCATTGGATGCGACGTCTAGTTCCGCCGTGCTCGGCAGCGCCCCGGCCTGTCCCGTCGTATAGTTGTATGCCAGTGTCGGATTAGCCCCCGATACGCCCGGCGTATAGTTGGTCACCGATACCGCGGGAGTCACCAGGATAGACGAGGGCGGATTGGATATCGAAAGCGTCACCGGGACCAGAGTTGTGCTCGTTCCCGGGTTCGTCCCCAGCGTGATCACGCCCGAGTAGCTCCCCGGGCTCAGCCCCGTCGGGTTCACCGTCACCGTGAGCGCCAGCGGCGATGCGCCGCCGCCCGGCGTGACCGTCAGCCAGTTCATCGGCGGCGACACCGAAGCCGTCAGTGTATAGCCTGTCGTCAGCGACTTCGGCAAGGTCGCCGTGAGCTTGCCCGCCGCCGGAAGCGTCACGCTGTTCACCTGGTACGTGAAATTGAATGAGGTTGGACTCGCTGTCGGTTGTGCCCGCAGCGTCGCCACGCCCACGAGTATCAGCATTGCCAAAACTGCCGCTTTCACACCATACGTCTTCATACGGGATATTAATCGGCAGTTGCCCCGGTAAACTTTAGTGCGCCGAGGGATCGGATCGAAAGCGGACCACGCGAACCCTATGCCGGATAAATGCGGCTATAAGCAGTGGGTTAGCAGAGGGAGGCAGCGGAACTAGCGAGTTTCGCACCCGGCCACATGCCCGGCGTGCGAACGAATGGACTCGGCGAATTCGTGAGGCCCGCTTTCCAGAACAATCCATTTGTCGAATAATCCCCCGTACTTAGGGCGGATTTCCTTCCCCTATCACATCGGCCGTTGCTCCAAAGTTCTATACCCCAAAACCGAAGGTTATCGGCGCCCGCCGCGTGATATCCTGAAGCCGGATGTTCAGCCGGCACCGTAAAGCCCGTGTTTTGTTCGGACTATCGGACATCCTCGTGACCACGCTGGCGTTTCTCGCGGCCTATCAGACACGCGCCGTCCTCCCGCTGGAGCATGCGTTTTCACTCTCCACCGACAAACGCGCGCTGATCTTCGGCTTCGCCGCCGTCGCCTGGGTCGTCATCGGCCTCTGGCTCGAGGTCTACGAAAAGCTCGATAGCGGACACCCCCGCGTCATCGTCCGCGATACCGCCTACCAGTGCGTCTACGGCGCACTCTGCCTGATCGTCTTCGAATACGTCCTCCGCCTCGACCTCTCCCGCTTCTTCCTCGTCCTCTTCGCCGCCTACGCCTGGGTGCTGCTCCTCCTCTTCCGGCTTACCGCCGGACGCGTGGTCGGCGTCATCCGCCGCGAATTCGCCGCCCCTCACTACGTCATGGTCGTGGGTACCGGCGAGCGCGCCATCCGCATGGCCCGTGGACTCGAGCACTCCGCCGAGTACGGCGTCCGCCTCCGCGGCTTCCTCAGCGAGACCAACGACGCTCCCAGCGAGATCCACCTTCGGGTTCCCTACAAAGTCCTCCCCATCGACGACCTCCAGGCCATCCTCCGCTCCCACGTCGTCGATGAAGTCATCTTCGCCGTTGGTAGCGAGAAACTCGCCGAGCTCGAAGAGGTCTTCCTTATGTGCGACGAAGAGGGCGTCCGCACCCGCGTCGCCGTCGATTTCTTTCCCCACGTCAACAGCACCGTCTCGCTCGATCGCTTCGGCGATACCCCGCTCCTCACCTTCTCCGCCGCGCCCTACGACGAAATCAAGCTGCTCCTCAAACGCTCCACCGATATCCTGGTTGCCGCCGCCGGCCTGCTCGTCCTCGCGCCGCTCATGCTTGCCATCTCCGTCCTCATCCGCCTCACCTCGCCCGGCCCAGCCATCTTCCGCCAGGTGCGTTGCGGCTTGAACGGCCGCCTCTTCCTCTTCTATAAATTCCGCTCCATGGTGCAAAACGCCGAGGAATTGAGGGCCGGTCTCGAGCATCTCAACACCCGCGAAACCGTTTTCAAAATCCCCCACGACCCGCGCCTCACCCGCCTCGGTACCTATCTCCGCAAGTTTTCCATCGACGAATGGCCGCAGCTCTGGAACGTCCTCCGCGGCGACATGTCCCTCGTCGGACCTCGCCCCGCCGTGCCTGGAGAGGTCGAACAGTACAAACGCTGGCAGCGCCGCCGCCTCCGCATGCGCCCCGGCCTCACCTGTCTCTGGGCCATCTCCGGGCGCGACAATGTCGATTTCGAGACCTGGATGAAGATGGATATGCAGTACATCGACAACTGGTCACTGGCGTTAGACTGGAAGATCCTGTTGCGGACGATTCCCCGCGTGCTCACCGGACACGGGGCTCACTAGCCATAAGAGAGAAGATCATGCACATCATCCCCACCCAAGAAGAAGTGGTGAGCGTCCTGCGAGATACCGGCGCCCTCCGCGACGGGCATTTCGAATACCCGAGCGGCCTCCACTCCAACGAGTACCTCCAGATCCCCCTCGCCATGCGCTACTACCAGCACCAGCGCATGTTGAGCGTCGGTCTGAGCCGCCTCCTCCGCGCCAACCCGGAAATCCGTGCGATCATCCCCGAGCTCTCGTCGTCGTTCCCATGACGGCCGGCCTGCCCGGTCGCTTATGGCGTCACTGAAGCCCTTCGCGCACGCCAGGTCTACTGGGCGGAGCGCGAACACGAGAACGAGGCCCTCCACTTCCGCCAGTACCTGGAACCGCAACCCGGCGAACTGGTGGTCATCGTCGACGATATCCTCCGCACCGGCTCCAAGCTCCACGAACTCAAGACCCTCCTGGAGTCCCGTGGCGCCACCGTCGTGGGCCTCGCCGTGATCATTTACCAGCCCACTCCCGACACCCACGATTTCGGCGATCTCCCCCTCTATTACCTCGCCAAGCTGGACGCCCGCTACTACGCTGACGCCGCTCACTGCGAGTTGTGCAAGCGCGGTGTCCCGCTCGAAAAGGTCTGGATATAGGCGGTCTTCGCCTCCCCTTCAGCTGCGAGTAACTTGCTTGTTCGCCCTGCCGCTCGCATCCTTTTTGCTTAAGCGTTGCGAGCGCCCAACATAGGGGCGCCGGAAGCACCAAGGCCGGCACTGCGGGTGCCAAAGCCGCCGGAACCCATCCCGAGCATCGATAACGAAGCATTCGCCGCCCATGGTCCTGGAGTTGTCAATTCATAATCGACAGTTCGCTGGTTCAAGTGCCTGCGGAATTGGATACATACCGTCCCTCCCGCCCTTTGCTGTACTGTTGTGCAAGATGTGACAAAGGGGTGAATTCTGCGCGCTGGAGCACATGCCTGTGGGGGCATTTCCACAGGGTTTTCCACATTTGCGTGGAAAATATGGCCGAACCCCTGTATTGCACTTTAAGGTACGATTGAGTAAAGTCATGCGGAAAGTCTGTTTATTCCTGGCCGTCGGCTGCCTTGCCCTGCGGGCTCAGTCCGGCGATACCGAAAAACTTGCGCCATATTACCCCACCCCCGAAACCATCGTCGATAAGATGCTCCAGCTCGGCGGCCTCAAAGCCGGTGAGAAAATGTACGACCTGGGCTCTGGCGATGGACGTATTGTCATCGTTGCCGCCCAAAAATTCCACGCCGAGGCCATCGGTATCGAACTCGATAAGGACCTCTGCAAGCAAAGCGCGGCCAAAATCCTCAAACTCGGGTTGGACAAAAACGCTCGTATCGTCAATGGCGACCTGCTCAAACAGAATTACGCTTCCGCCGATCTCGTCACCGTGTACCTGCTCCCCGATGCCGTCAACAACAAAGTGCAGCCCCTCCTGGACAAACAGTTGAAGAAGGGCGCGCGCATCGTGGCCAAGGATTTCGATTTCCGTAACTGGACTCCGGAGAAGGTGGAGAACATCGCCGATGATGGCGAAGGCCGCAGTCACACACTCTATCTCTATCGAAAGTAAAGAACTCGTGCTGCTTCCGCAATTTGCATGGCCGCGGTACGTCTCTTGGGCTCGGGTCCTGTTAGCGGCCGCAGCCCCGGCGGCGGCCTACTTTTTACTCCCCGGTGCCCCGCCCGCCGTCTTCTACGGGCTCACCGTCCTGTACTTCGCTTACGCGCTGGTCGTCGCCCTGCGCGGCCGCACCCAATCGGGAATGGCCGGCCTGCTCGCCCTCTTCGGCGACACCGTCTTCTTTCTCATCCTCGCCAGTTACGGCGCGGAGCGCATGCTGTGGATCGGCGCCATCTACTACCTCTTCCTGCTCACCGAAGCGCTCGTCTTCTATAGCGCACTCGAAGTCGGCGTCATCGTCGGTGTCTCCTCGATCTTCTGCCTCGTCATGCCGAGCGATGCCGTTCCGGACCGCACCGTCATCATCGCCGGCCTCGTCGCCTGCGCCTTCGCAGTCACCAAACGCCAGCAGGCCCTCGAAATCGAAAACCTCCGCGCCAAACTCGCCGATGCCGAGAAGGCCGCCGAAAAGGCCGGTGAACTAGAACGCGTCCGCATCGCCAGCGATTTTCACGATGGTCCCCTGCAAAGTTTCATCAGCCTCCAGATGCGCCTGGAGATTCTCCGCAAACTCATGGAGCGCGATCTCAACGCCGGTATGAGCGACCTCAAACAGCTTCAGGCCCTCGCCCAGACCCAGGTCCGCGATCTCCGCACCTTCCTTCATAGCATGCGCCCCGTCGACGTGGATGGTGCCAACCTCGTCGCCACCGCACGCCGCGCCGCCGAAAGCTTTCAGAAGGAAAGCGGTATCCCCGTCACCTTCCTCGGCACAAACGGCCCCATCGGCCTCCCTCAGGAGATGACCCTCGAAGTCCTCCAGATGCTCCGCGAAGCCCTTCACAACGTGCAGAAACACGCCGGCGCCAGCCGCGTCGCCGTCGCCCTCGAAAAAACCGATCGCGGTCTGGAAATCTCCATCGACGATAACGGCCACGGCTTCGGCTTCGCCGGCTCCTACTCCCTCGAAGAACTCGAACTCCTCCGCCTCGGCCCCGCCAGCCTCAAACGCCGCGCCCGCTCCATCAACGCCGATCTCCTCCTCGAATCCCGCCCCGGCCGCGGCGCCGGCGTTAAATTCCGCATCCCCCTCCAATGACGTCCCGCCTTCCATTCGCATTGCCCCTCAATCCGAGCCGCGACCGTCAGGGAGCGTCCTCTTGTGGGGCAGCCAATCCTGGCTGCGCGCCGGCTTTCAGCCGGCGCTCCACGGTCACCGCCCTCGCCCTCCTCTGCCTCCTCTCCTCCGCCTGCGCCCCCTACGCCACCTTCACCCTCCCCCCCGTCGCCGGAGGCGATCCTGCGATGACCTTCCGCTGGGAGCCCGATCCCGCCCCCGTACTCCCTCGCGGCCAGTTCGTCGACGCCCTCAACCCCTCCGTCTCCGGTGCCACCAACCTTTACTCCGTCTACGACGGCAAAACCTGGCACACTGCACTCGCCCTATCAACCAACGGTCAGTGGACCCCCCAGGGCATCGTCCTCTCGCCCGACCCGCGCACCTGGGAAGCCGATTACATCGCCGCCAACGGCAGCCTCCTCACCCTCGGCCGCGAGTTCCTGTATTGGTACCAGGCCGCCCCCCGCGGCGCCCATCGCATCGGCCTTGCCCGCTCCACCGACGCCAGGTCCTGGCGAAAAGAGCCCGCCCCCGTCCTCGATCACGGCCCCCTCGGCGCCTGGGATGAGCGCGTCGTTGCCGACCCCTACGTCATCCAAGTCGATCGCTATTTTTACATGTACTACCTCGGCCAGGATCGCGCCGCCCAGCAGCGCCTCGGTGTTGCCCGCTCCCTCGACGGCGTCCATTGGGAAAAGCTCCGCACCAATCCCATCCTCGAATTGGGCGGCCCCGGAGCCTTCGACGAAGCCGGCCTCGGCGAGCCCGCCGTCTGGCAATCCCACGGCTTCTACTGGATGCTCTACACCGGCCGCGACATCAAGGAGATACCGCCGCCTCGGCCTCGCCCGCTCCACCGATGGCGTCCGCTGGACTCGCCTCCCCGCCGTCTTCTCCGGCGCCGAACCCTGGGATTCCAAAGTGATCTGCGACCCCACCGTGGTCGTCGATGGTGATCGCATCCACGTCTGGTTCGGCGGCGGCGACGTTGCGTCCCCCGATGAAAACCTCCACGGGCAAATCGGCTTTGCTACGCTCGTGAAGTGAACGTCGGTATTACTTGCTATCCCACCTACGGCGGCAGCGGCATCGTCGCCACCGAACTCGGCATGGAGCTCGCCGCCCGCGGTCACGAGGTCCATTTCATCACCTACGCCAACCCCATCCGCCTCGATCCGGGTATACCGCGCATCACTTATCACGAAGTCGAAGTCTCCACCTACCCTCTCTTTCAGTACCCGCCCTACTGCCTCGCCCTTGCCTCTCGCATGGCCGAGGTCGCCCAGACCTACAAGCTCGATCTGCTCCACGTTCACTACGCCGTGCCCCACGCCGTCTCCGCCATGCTCGCCCAGCAGATGCTCGCCCCCATCCGCCGCCTGCCTTTCATCACCACCCTGCACGGCACCGATATTACGCTGGTCGGCGTTGACCCCTCCTACTTTTCCATCACCAAATTCTCCATCGAACAATCCAACGGCATCACCTCCATCAGCGATTACCTGCGCAACCAAACCGTCGAAGTCTTCGGCGTGACCAACGAAATCCGCGTCATCAAGAACTTCGTCAACTGCTCGCTCTACCATTCCGACGACGAAAAGAAAGGCGCCGCCCTCTACGCTCCCAACGGCGAAAAGCTGCTCATCCACCTCTCGAATTTCCGCCCCGTGAAGCGCCCGCTGGATTGCATCCGCATCTTCGCCGAGGTGCGCAAACAAGTTCCCGCCCGCCTGCTCATGGTCGGTGATGGCCCCGAACGCGGTCCCGCCGAACACCTCGCCCGCACCCTGAACGTGCAGGACGAAGTCATCTTCCTCGGCAAACAGAATCACGTCGAGCGCCTCATCCCTCTCGCCCACGTCCTGCTCATGCCGAGCGAGATGGAATCCTTCGGACTGGTCGCCCTCGAAGCCATGGCCTGCGGCGTCGTCCCCGTCGCCACCCGCGTCGGCGGCGTCCCCGAACTCATCACCCATGGCGAGGACGGCTTCCTCGAAGAGGTCGGCGATATCGAAGCCCAGGCCGCCCGCGTCGTCACCCTGCTCGCCGACGATGAGCTCCATTACCGCATGGCCAAGGCCGGGCGCTGGAACGCCTCTGAGCGCTTCTGCACCGACCGCATCATCCCGCAGTACGAAAAACACTACGCCGATGTCCTGAATGCTGCGCGATAACGCCGCCTGGCTCCTCGAGCAGTATCGTGACGAGCCCCTGGCTGCCCCGGTACGGTGATCGCCATCGCCCTCCGCGATTTCGATCCCGCCGTTGCTGCACCATCGCAAGCGCGAACAACGAGCCGCGACCATGAGGGAGCGCTACCCGCACACCACCACCGAACCGCGACCTCAGTGATGCCCCCGTTCCTCTATATACTGATCTCATGCGTGCCGTCGCTCGCCTCGCCGCCACCGCGGCCTTCGCCTTATCCCTCTCTGCCCAGCAAATTCCCGCGTCACAACCACCCATCTGGAGTGCCAGACCCGACGCCGCGGCCTTCGACAAGCTGGAAAACGAGCGGCTCCAGGCGGCGCAAAAATCCATCGCCGATATCGCCGCCGCGAGCGGGCCCCGTACGGTGGAAAACACCCTGACCCTGTACGATGACGCCGTCCGCCAATTAGGCACTGCGAACTATCTGTCCTCGCTCATGCAGCAGGTGCACCCGGACAGTTCGTTCCGCGACCGGGCGACGGCCATGACTTCCAAAATCAGCGCCGCCATCAGCGGTCTGTCATTGAACCGCGCGGTCTATGACGCATTGGCGGCAATCGACGTCAGCCACGCTGACCCGGCCACTCGCTATTACGTCCAACGCCAGTTGCTCGAGTTCCGCCTGGCCGGCGTGGATAAAGACGAAGCCACCCGCACCCGTCTCAAGAAGTTGAACGAGGAACTCACCGACGAGCAATCCATGTTCGACCGCAATATCTCCGATGGCCGCAACACCGTGCGCGCCGTCCGTGCCGATCTCGATGGCCTGCCGCAGGATTACATCGATCGCCACAAGCCGGCAAGCGACGGATCGTTCGAACTCACCACCGACTATCCGGACGCGCTGCCGGTGTTGAAGTTCGCCGGCAACGATGCCCTCCGCCGCCGGATGTGGGTTGCCTTCCAGACCCGCGCTTATCCGAAGAACCTCGAAGTACTCAAGAAGATGATGCAGACGCGATATGAGATCGCGGCTCTGCTTGGCTACCATTCCTGGGCCGATTACAATGCTGCCGACAAGATGGTCGCGAAAGGCGAGAACATTGCCTCCTTCATCAAACAACTGGAGACCGCGGCGGCGCCTGGACAGCAGCGCGAATTGCAGATGCTTCTGGCGGAGAAGAAAAAGTCGGATCCACAAGCGAAAGACATTCAGGACTACGAGGTCAGCCACCTTTCCGAACAGGTTCGACGCGCGCAGTACAATTTCGATTCTCAAGCCGTACGGCCGTACTTGCCCTATGCGCGAGTCAAACAGGGCATCCTGGACACTGCTGCCACGCTATTCCATCTGCAATTCCGGCAGGAGACGAACGCCCCCGCCTGGGACCCGGCCGTGGAAACCTGGGACGTGATCGATGGCGATAAGGCGATCGGCAGATTCTATCTGGATATGCATCCGCGCCCCGGCAAGTATAGCCATGCGGAGATGTCGCCCGTGCTCGATGGCATTCGCGGAAAGCAGTTGCCGGAGGCAATCCTTGTCTGTAACTTCCCGGCTCCCAGTGCCGCCGATCCCGGTTTGATGGAATACGGCGACGTCGTGACCTTCTTTCACGAGTTCGGCCATCTGATGCATTGGATTCTGGCCGGCAAGCAGCAGTGGGACGGAATCAGCGGCATCACCATGGAGTCGGATTTCGTGGAAGCACCTTCGCAGATGCTCGAAGAGTGGATGCGCAGCCCGCAAGTGCTGGCGTCCTTTGCCCGCCATTACAAGACCGGAGAAACGATTCCTGTGGACCTGGTGGCCCGCATGAACCGCGCCTCCGCGTTCGGGCGCGCCGGATGGGTGGGCCAGCAATTGGCCTTCACCGCGGTTTCCTACGACCTTTACAAGGGGAAGCCCGCGGACGCCAATCCGGACGTGATCGATGACTTGGCCGTGCGGCGCTACGCTCACACCATTCCGCTGCCCGGTACCCACTTCTTCGCCTCCTTCGGTCACCTGGCCGGCTACTCATCGGCCTACTACACCTACCTTTGGGACAAGGTGATCGCCGAGGACTTCTTCACTCAGTTCGACCAGAAGAACCTGCTCGCCGGAGAAGGGCCGATGCGGTACCGCCGGCTGGTCTTGGAACCCGGTGGCTCCACTTCCGCCAATGACCTCGTAAAGCAGTTCCTCGGCCGCGCGCAGAACATAACCGCTTTCCAGCGCTGGATGAACGAAGAATTCGAACGCTGAGAATGTCGTTCACACAAACATCAAAAATATCTTCGCCCTGTTATCAGTCACTTACAAGTTATCAGTACCTTATACTCCGAAACCTGTGTGCTAAATTGCAAATCAGGTAGAGAGTTGCGCAAACCACAGCGCGACACCAACAGTTTTCATCCTGCGCAGGATACGTTGACCTAAGGTGGTGCTGACTTCCGGTAAGCCCGTTAACGGCTGCACGATGGTTCCCCTACGTGGAGGAGACCGGCCGGAAGATCATCGGTTCGAACCGATAATACCCGGGGGACCGTCGCGGATAGCGTTTGATTGCCGCACCCCTGGATACAGAGACTGATACGCGAAACGAGGGGACGATCGAGAGGCCATCCAGCCGAGTTCTTACGTCTTCGTAGCGTGCAGTCAAATCACTGGCGGCCGGGCCCCACCCGGCGATAAGACCGAATGTCCCCGGCCGCCGCAACGCTTTCTTTGTGACCCCAACTAATGGCACAACCTCGCCCTGGCTGCCCTCGCGCCACGCTCCACTCACTCCGCGAACCGCGACCGTCAGGGAGCGATCTAAACTCTATTCGCGAACTTCCACGCATGCTCCACAATCACGTTCAAATCGGCATACCTTGGCGTCCATCCCAACCGCTCGCGCAGCTTCTCACTACTCGCCACCAGACTCGGCGGATCGCCCTCGCGGCGCGCCCCCACCTCATACGGGACCTTCTTCCCCGTGACCTCTTCTACCGCGCGGATCATCTCCAGCACGCTGTGTCCCGTCCCCGTGCCCACATTGAACTGATCGCTCGCGCCCCCATTGATGAGATACTCCACCGCCAGAATGTGCGCCTGCGCCAGGTCGTTCACGTGGATGTAATCGCGAATGCACGTACCATCCGGCGTCGCATAATCGCCGCCGAAAACCGTGATCGGCTTGCCCGTCTGCACCGCGCGCAGCACCAGCGGAATCAGGTGTGTCTCCGGCTCGTGCTCTTCGCCCAGCGCCGCCTTCCGGGTCGCAGCCCGACGCATTGAAGTAGCGCAGGCAGACACTCGTCAGATGATGAATCTGGTCGAACCACCCGAGCAGCGTCTCCACCATCACCTTCGATTCGCCGTAAGGGTTCACCGCCTGAATCGGGAAATCCTCCGTGATCGGCGATTCCTTCACGTCGCCGTAAACCGCCGCCGTCGACGAGAACACCAGGTGCTTCACGCCAGCCCGCGCCATCGCATCCAGCAGCGAGAGCGAGCCGCACACATTGTTCCTGAAATACTTCGCCGGCTCGCGCATCGATTCGCCCACCGCGATGAACGCCGCGAAGTGGATCACCGCCTCGCACTTCTTCTCGCGCAGCAGTGTCGCGATCGCCTGCGTATCCGCCAGGTCGAGCTCGTGCAGGCGCTCCGCCGGCACATTGTGGCGATAGCCTTTCGACAGGTTGTCCACCACCGTGACATCGTGTCCCTGATTGAGCAGCATCCGCACAGTGTGGGACCCGATATATCCGGCGCCGCCGGTAACAAGTATTTTTCGTGAAGTCATTTGTGGAGTTACGGGGTTGCTCACTCGATTGTAGTAGCATGGCGGTTCTATGCCAAACGGAGCGGAATTGTTTGTGCAGTCCGCCGCACATCTGGGGATCGACACGGTCTTCACGCTCGTCGGCGATCACCTCAACGAAGTCCTCGCCGCCGCCGCGCGCGCCGGAATGCACATCGTCGATATGCGCCACGAATCCGGCGTGACCCACGCCGCCGACGCCTGGGCGCGCATCCATCGACGTCCTGCCCTCTCGCTCGTCACCGGCGGACCCGGCCACACCAACTCGCTCACCGGTATCGCCACCGCCAACCTCGCCGGCAGCCCGCTCATCGCCGTCAGCGGCAGCCGCCCCCGCTTGCTCGCGGACCGCCAGGCCTTCCAGGATATCGACCAGGTCGGCATGGCGCGCCCCGCCGTCAAGTGGGCCGCCGAAGTCCCCGACGCCTCGCAAATTCCCTTCTACCTCTCGCGCGCCTTCGCCGAAGCCAATGCCGGCCGCAAAGGCGCCGCTCACCTCACCATCCCCGTCGACGTCTTCACCGAAGACGCCGCCGCCGCCCGCCCCATCGCGCCGCCCGAGGCCCAACGCTCCATCACTTCTCCCGACGACGCCATCCGCCTGATCCGCGCCGCGCAGCGCCCCGTCGTGATCGCCGGCAGCGGTGTCTGGTGGTCCGGCGCCGAAGCCGCGCTCCAGGCCTTCATCGAGCGCGCGCAGATTCCCCTCTACACCATCACGATGGCTCGCGGCACGGTCCCCGACGACCACCCGCTCTCCATGGGTTATGCCGACCCCGCGCTCAACCATGCCGTGCACACCGTCTTTCGCGAGGCCGACCTCTTCATCGTCATCGGCAAGCGCATCGATTACCGCCTCGCGCTCGGCGGCCCGCGCCTCTTCCCCGCCGAAGCCAAGTTCATCCAGGTGGACCTGCACCCGCAGGAACTCGGCATGAATCGCCCGCTCGATGCCGCGATCTTAGGCGACGCCCGCCTCGCTCTCGAAGCCCTGACCGAGGCCGCCGGCCCGAACCGCATCGACTGGCTCGACCGCGTTCTCACCCTGGGCGCCGCCTGGCAAGACCAACTCGCTGCCGCCGACAACGAACCCGCCCGCTTCTTCCACGCTCTCCGCGACGCCCTTCCCGAGGACGTCCTCTTCTCCTGGGACGGCGGCGATTTCGCCCACTGGGGCCGCGCCATCCTCCCCGCCCGCCACGCCGGCGGCTGGCTGCGCCTCGGCCCGCTCGGCACCATCGGCTCCTCGCTGCCCAACGCCATCGCGCTCCAATTGGCGCATCCCGGCCGTCGCGTCGTCGCCATCACGGGCGATGGCGCGCTCGGCTTCTACCTCGCCGAAATGGACACCGCCGCGCGCTTCAAACTCCCCATCGTGCTGATCGTCGGCAACGATGCCGGCTGGGGCCTGGAGCGCGAACTCCAGTCCTGGGCCACCCGCGGCGCGCCGACCGTCGGCTGCGAACTCGCACCTGCCCGCTATGACCTGGTGATGAAGGCCTTCGGCGGCGATGGCGAAACCATCGAGCGCCCCGAAGAGGTCAGGCCCGCCCTCGCCCGTGCCTTCGCCTCCGGCGTCCCGTATTGCCTCAATGTCAAGATCCGCGGCGCCCGCTCCCCCTTCACCGACTGGCAGATCGCCGGTAAGGTAAGATAGGCCTCCTGGCCTGTCCAGCCGAGCTTGCTCGGCCGCTCGCCCGCCGAGGAAGGAGCGCCGTCCGTCCCGCGGCGCCAGCATTGGCAGATCGCCGGTAAGGTAAAATCAAAAGACCGTCAGAAAGTGGAATAGCCGCCTTGTCGCGAAAGCCGCCGCACGTCATCGCCATATATCCGGGATCGTTTGACCCGATTACCAACGGGCATCTCGATCTGATTCAGCGGGGCTCGCGAATGTTCGACCGGCTCATCGTCTCCATTCTACGGAATGATTCCAAGGAGCCGCTCTTCTCCGTCGAAGAGCGAACCGAAATGCTTCGCGAGGTGCTCCACGTTTACCCCAACGTGGAAGTCGATTCGTTCAACGGGCTCCTCGTGGACCATGCCGCCGCGCGCTCGGCTACCGTCCTGCTGCGCGGCATTCGCGCCATTTCGGACTACGAATACGAGCTGCAGATGGCACTCATGAACCGGCGGCTCGGGCCGCAAATCGAAACCGTGTTCATGATGGCCCATGAGGCGTATTCCTTCATCAGTTCCCGCCTCATCAAAGAAGTTTTTTCCCTGGGCGGAAATATTACCGGCCTGGTGCCGCCGTCGGTGGAGATCCGGCTGCAGGCCCGGCTTTCGAAAAATAAACTCAAAGGGGCTTCGTAAAAGGTTATGCAAGCAGCAGTCAACCCGATCGCGGATCGGATTTCTTCGATCAGTGTTTCTTCCACCATGAAGGTGTCGGCCGAGGCGGAAAAGCTTCGCAGCGAAGGCGTGGATGTTGTCGATTTCGGCGCCGGCGAGCCCGATTTTCCGACTCCCGATAACATCAAACAGGCCGCCGTTCGCGCCCTGGAACAGAACTTCACCAAGTACACCGCGGCCGGCGGCACCGCCGAATTGAAGAAGGCGGTGTGCGACGCGCACGCCCGCGATTTCGGTACCGACTACAAGCCCGCCGAGTGCCTGATCACGGTCGGCGGCAAGCACGTGATCTTCAACCTGATTCAGGCGCTGGTCAATCCCGGCGACGAAGTCGTGATCCCGGTGCCCTACTGGGTCACGTACAAAGACGTGGTCAACTACGCCGGCGGCAAGTGCGTCTTCGTCGACACCGACGAATCGCAGGGCTTCGCGCTCACCGCCGCCATGCTCGAACCGCACCTCACCGCGCGCACCCGCCTGGTCATCATCAACTCGCCCTCCAACCCGAGCGGCGCCGTGCTGGATCGCGCCGAGTTCGAGAAGATCTTCCAACTCACTTCCTCGCGCGGCATCTACCTGATGACCGACGAGTGCTACTGCAAGTTCCTCTACGATAGCCAGCCCTTCTCCATCGCGTCGCTGCCGCGGCGCCAAGGAGACCGTGCTGGTGGCCGGGTCGCTTTCCAAGACGTATGCCATGACCGGCTGGCGGATCGGATTCGGCCTGGTGCCGCAGGCCATCGTCGGCGCCATGACCAAGCTGCAGAGCCACTCCACTTCGAACCCCTGCTCCATCTCGCAGAAGGCAGCGGTCGAAGCCCTGCGCGGCCCGCAGGAATCGGTCGGTATCATGCTCGCCGAATACCACAAGCGCCGCGATTACGTGGTGGAACGCCTGCGCGCCATTCCGGGCGTGATGTGCGCCATGCCGCAGGGCGCGTTCTACGCGTATCCCAACGTCGGCGTCGTGCTCGGCGCCAAGAGCGGGATTGCAAATACGCTGCAGTTGTCCGAACGCCTGCTGGCCGAAGCGCACGTTGCCGTAGTCCCCGGGCGAAGCCTTCGGGACCGACCACCACATCCGCCTTTCCTACGCCACCTCCATGCACGAACTGGGACGCGGTCTCGACCGCATCCACGAGTTCATCGTGAAGAACTCCTAAGCATGCAAACGCCCGTCCGCCTCACACCTTCTCTCCGCGAGCGGGTGTGGGGCAAGACCTCTCTTGCTCCCTGGTATCCGGACTCGGAGCAGCCCGTCGGCGAATCCTGGTTCCTGGCGGAGCGCGAACTTCCGCTGCTCGTCAAGTGGATCTTCACCAGCGAGCGGCTCTCCGTGCAGGTGCATCCCGATGATGGCGAGGATGGTCCGCGCGGCAAGACGGAGATGTGGCACATCCTGGAGGCCGACCCCGGTGCCACCATCGCCATCGGATTCCGCGAGCCGGTCACGCGCGAGCGCCTCTGGGAAGCGACCCGCACCGGCGAAGTCGAGCACCTGATGAACTGGGTTCCCGTCAAGCCGGGCGAAACCTACTTCATTCCCGCGCACACCGTACACGCCATCGGCGCCGGCATCGTGCTCTGCGAGATCCAGCAGAATTCCGACGTGACCTATCGCCTCTGGGACTACGGCCGTCCGCGCGAGATTCATGTCGAAAAGGCAGTGCCGATTGCCGACCTCGGCGTTCACCCCGGAGCATCGCATCCGGTGTCCGCCGGCACCGGCACGGATCAGTTGGTGCGCTGCAAATACTTCGTTACCGAGCTCGTGCACTTGAAAGCCGGCGATTCCTTCGTGCCCGCGCCCGAGAAGTCCCAACTCTGGATCAGTCTCGATGGCGTCGGCGGCATCGGCGGCGAAGGCTATCGGCCCGGCGAAGTCTGGCTGCTCCCTGAATCCGGCGACCAGCCCGCCATCGTCCCCGACTACGATTCCCGCTTCCTCCGCACCTACGTGCCGGCGTAGCCCCGTGCCGCCTTGACCGCGCTCAGGAATCTGCTGGCGAGCTCGTGAATGCGGTGCGGCTGCCGCAGTTGGACGGCCTTCCTGGGGATCAAATGTCCACCCACTCCCACCGCTACCGCCCCCGCCGCAATGTACTCGGCGACGTTCTGCTGGTTGACGCCTCCGGAGGCGATCAGCTTCACTTTCGGAAATGGCGCCTTCAACGTCTTGATGTAGGCCGCGCCGCCCACGTGCGCGCAGGGGAAGATCTTGACGAAATCCGCGCCGGCCTTCCACGCGGCCATCACTTCGCTGGGCGTCAGCGCGCCGGGGAAGACTACGGTGTTCCGTTCATGCGCGAACCGCACCACCTCCAGATCCAGGCCCGTGCTGGTGAGAAACATCGCCCCCTTGTCCAGGCAGCGAGCCGCGGTTTCCGCGTCCCAAACCGTGCCCGCGCCCACCACCAGTTCGGGATGGGCCTTGACCAGCGCGTCGATCACCTCCACTGCTCCGGGCACCGTCATGGTCACTTCCACGATCGGGATGCCCGCGCCGGCCACCGCCTCCGCCGCCAGTAACGCATCCTCCGACGTGGAGACGCGGATCCCGGGAATCACGCCGATCTCCTCGATGCGCGCCCGCACTTCCTCTCTGGTCATTTTGTCCTATTCCTGTTCGTCGAAATCGGTTTCCGGAGCCGGCAGCACATCGCCGCCGCGCGCCACCCACACATACAAAGTAGGCAGCAGGATCAGATTCAACATCATTGCCACCATCAGGCCGCCCACAATCACGATCGCGAAGGGCCGCTGCGAGTCGGACCCGATGCCGCGGGAAAGCGCCGCCGGAAGCAGGCCGAGCGTCGCCACCAGAGTGGTCATCATGATCGGGCGCAGCCTCAGCACCGCCCCTTCCACCGCCGCATCCGCAACATCGTGGCCGCGCGCCCGAAGCTGGTTGATGTACTCCAGCATGATCACTCCGGTCTGTACGCAGACGCCGAAGAGCGCCAGGAATCCCACGCCCGAGGAGACGCTGAAGTTCGTCCCCGTTAGGTAGAGCGCCAGCAATCCGCCCAGTGGCGCCATGGCGATATTCGCCAGCATCAGCGACGCCCATTTGAACGAGTGGAACATCGTATAGAGAATGATGAAGATCACCAGAATTGTGATCGGCAGAACGATCGCCAGCCGCTTCTGCGAGCGCTTCTGGCTGGCATATTCGCCGGCCCAATCGATGCGGTACCCGGTAGGCAGCTGGACCTGCTTTCCCACTTTGGCGATGGCTTCCTCCACCGTGCTGCCCAGGTCGCGGCCGCGCACGCTGTACTTGATCGCGACGTAGCGCGAGTTGCCTTCGCGGTAGATTTCCGAGGCGCCGTCCAGTACCTGCGCGTTGGTCAATTGCGCCAGCGAAACCCGCTCCCCGGAAGGCGCCAGCAGGCGGATCTCCTCGATCGTCTCCTGTGTATTCCGGTAGCGCGGCTGATAGCGCAGCACCAGGTCGTAGCGCTGCTCGCCCTGCAACACTTGCGTGAGCGCATTCCCGCCGACCGCGGTCTGAATCGCATCCTGCACGTCGGCGACGTTGATCTGATACCGCGCCGCCTTTTGCCGGTCCACTTCCAGATTCAAGTTCGGCTGTCCGATTACGCGAAACAGGCCGAGATCCTGAATGCCCTTGATGCCGCGCATTACGCCGACGATTTCGTCGCCCTTCTGTTCCAGGGTCTTGAGATCGTCGCCGTAGACCTTAATCGCGAGTTCGCCCTTCACGCCGCTGACCGCCTCTTCCATGTTGTCCGCGATCGGCTGCGAGAAATTCCAAAGCACGCCAGGCAGCTTCTCCAGTTCGCGGTCCATGGCGGCGATGACTTCCTCCTTCTCTTGCTTGAATACCGGCCGCCACTGTTCCTTCGGCTTGAGATCGACGAAGTACTCGGTGTTGAAGAAGCCCGTGGTGTCGGTGCCGTCGTCGGGCCGGCCCACTTGCGAGACTACCTGCTTTACTTCCGGGAAGGATGCCAGGATGACGCGCGCCTGATTCGTCAGCCGCGTGCCTTCGGTCGGCCCTGTGCTCGGGGCCAGCGTGCCGCGTACCCAGATGGCGCCTTCATCCAGGTGCGGCAGGAATTCGGAACCGATGACACCGCTTGAGCCCAGCCACGCGCTTGCCGCCAGGCTGGCCAGCGCCATCGCGAATACCGGCCAGCGATGATTCACCGCCCAGTGAACCGACGCGCGATAAACCCGGGTCAGCAGCCCGAGCACCGGATTATGCCACTCGCGGGTCTGCTTGCGGAACATGAAACTCGAAAGCACTGGAGCCATCACCATCGAGAAGATCAGCGCGCCCAGCAGCGCAAAGGCCACCGTCCAGGCCATGGGCTTGAACAGCCGGCCCTCCACACTCTCCAGCGTGAAGATGGGCAGGTAGGCGGTGATGATGATGCCAATCGCGTAGAAGACCGGCCGCTGCACTTCGTGCGCCGCCTCGCGGATGCGCGTGAGCGCAGGTTTGGATGGATCCTGGCGCCCCATGTGGCGCACGATATTCTCCACCATCACCACCGCGCCATCCACCACCATGCCGAAATCGAGAGCGCCCAGCGAGAGCAGGTTCGCCGGGATATGGCGAAGGTCCAGGCAGATGGAGGCGAACAATAGCGAGAAGGGGATCGTCATCGCCACGATCAGTGCGCCGCGCAGGTTCCCCAGAAACAGAAACAGAATGACCGAAACCAGGATGATGCCTTCGGTCAGATTGTGCAGTACGGTGTGCGTGGTGTAGTGGACCAGGTCGCTACGGTCCAGGTGCGGCACCACCTTTACTCCCGGGGGCAGCAGCCGATTGTTCAGCTCGTCCACTTTCGCGTGTATGGCGTCAAGCGTAGCGTCGGATTCGGCGCCTTTGCGCAGCAGCACGATGCCTTCGATCACGTCGTCATTGTCGATGATCCTGCCGTCGGGGAGATGGACAGCCTTGGCGATCTGCCCGAGCCGGATCCTCGAGCCCTGCGTCACGGTGGCGATATCGGAGACCCGGATCGGCGTTCCATTCTGCGTCTTGATCACCGTGCCTTCGATGTCCGCCACCGTGCGGACCAGCCCTACCGACCGCACATTAATCTGCTGCAATCCGGCCTCGATAAAGCTTCCGCCGGCGTTTGCGTTGTTGTTCGATAGCTGCTGTTCCACCTGCGCAAGGCTCAAGCCGTAGGCCACCAGTTTGTCGGGGTCGAGCCGCACCTGGTATTCGCGCGTGATGCCGCCGAAGCTGACCACATCCACCACATTCGGCACGGACTTGAATTGCTTTTCGAGAACCCAGTCCTCCAGCGACTTCAATTCCATCAGGTCGTATTTCGGGTTGGTACTGACCAGCGTGTACCAGTAGATCTGTCCCACCGGGCTGTAGTCGGTGCCGATCTGCGGCTGCAGGCCCGCGGGAAGCGTCACCTGCGTCAGGCGTTCGAGCACCTTCTGGCGGTTCCAATCGTTCTCCGATTCGTCGTCGAAGACCAGCATCAGGCTGGAGAGTCCGAAGAGCGAGGTGGAGCGCAGGTGCGAGAGGTGGGGCAGTCCGTTCATCGAGGTCTCGATCGGAATCGTGACCTGCTGCTCCACTTCTTCGGCCGCCCGTCCCGGCCACTGCGTAATGATCTGGACGTAATTGTTGGCGACATCCGGATACGCCTCAATGGGCAGGTGCTCAAAGGAGATCACACCCCAGGCGAACAGCAAGATGGCGACCACTAATACGAGGAACCGGTTGTTCAGCGCGAAATCGACAAGATTGCGAATCATGAAGGCCTTACTGTTCGACGGTGTTCTGCAGCACCAGCGCGTTCGCGACCAGGCGCTGGCCGGGCTCGATTCCCGACACGATCTCCTGCATGTTGTCGGGCAGCATCGGGCCTCCGGTTACTTCCACGCGCCGGAAGCGGCCGCCCTCCGCCGGCACGTAGACCCAGTCGCGGTCGTGCAGGTGAAGCACCGCGGAAGCCGGGACCGCGGCGCGCATCTGTTTATTCTGGCCGTGGAAGGTCGCGTTCACGAACATGCCGATGCGCATGATCCCGGGGTTCGGCATCTCCAGGCGGACCTTCGCGGTGCGCAGATTCGGGTCGAGCACGGGGCCGATGTTCGCGATCCGCGCTCGGAAGAGCTTCTCCGGATATGCGTTCAGGTGCACGTCCGCGTATTCTCCGATGTGGACCTTGGGCAGATCGTTCTCGTACACGTCGCACAGGATCCAGACTTCGGAGAGATCCGAGATGGTGAACAGGTTGGGCGAATTGTCGAGCGTTTTGACTCCCGCCGCGGCAGTCACATTCTGCTCCGTGATCACGCCGGAGACTGGCGCCTTGATGTCCACCGTGCTGGCCGGATGATCGGCATCCACGCCGATTACCCGCAGGTGTTCGCGGGCGGTTTCCACATCGACCTTGGCCTTTTCATCGGTATCGCGAGCCACCTCGAGGTCCTTCTGCGGGATGGCTCCCTTGTCGAAGAGCAGTTGCGCGCGCTCCAGTTGCGCCTTGGAGAGTACCTGGCTGGAGACGGCCTTGCGATAATCCGAGAATGCCGCCGAGATGTCGGCGCTCTGCACGCGCATCAGCAACTGGCCTTTCACCACCTGGTCTCCCAACCGCGCGTTGATCTCCACCACGCGTCCGGAGGCCAGCGAAATCACCGGCACGTTCTTCGATACGTCCGGCGTGACCGTACCGGTGACGTTCAGTAGCGGTGCGACATTGCGCTCCGTGGCAGTCGCCAGCTTGAATTGATCCGGATGAGCCACTTTCACCAGTCCGGCGTCGGCAACGCTCTCGACCTTCGCGGGCGGAGGGGCTTCGGCTTCAGGATTCTTCGCCTCGGTGCTTCTTGACGTACAGCCGGAGAACAGCAGAGCCATCGCAAGGCACAGCAAGGAATTGACGAACATAGTGTGTTTCATTGGATCACCTCACGGCCGACGGCTAGGTTCAACTGGCTGGCGGAAGTCAGATACGCTCCTACCAGGTTCAGGTAGTTCAATTGGATGCTGCGGTAATCGTTCTGCGCGCTCAGGAAATCCAGCAGGGACGCCCCGCCCCTCTCGTACGCGAAAGACACCGTATCGCGAACGTCGGCGGCTTGCGGCAGGTAAGCGGTTTTATATGGACGTAGCAAGGTGAGATTGCTGTTGAGCGTCGCGAAGGCCGAATCCACATCGCTGTAGACCTGTGTGGTGCTGGCGTCATGCAACTTCGAAGCGCGGCTGATTTCCAGTTGCGTGCGAGCCTTCTCGCCCTGGTTGCGGTCGAAGATCCGGAGCGGAACCGTGACGCTGAAGCCCACGTAAACCGGGATCGGCGGATTGCGCGCGAAGTCCACGCCGAAGGTCGGGTCGGCGGTGCCGTTGGCGATCGCCAGGCGGTGATCGGTACTGGCCTTCGCGATGGCCTGCACGGCGGCGCGCAGGTCGGGCCGCGCCCCGAGCGCGGCCTGGTGCAATTCGTCCAGGTTCACCAGCGGCTCGCGGTAATCGAAGACGCCCGTCACGTCGAACTGCTCCACCGGCGTGCGGTCGTTGAGCAGGCCCAGCAGTTGAATCTTGGCGGTCCGCAGATTGACTTCGGCGGTCTGCACATCGGTGAGGAACTGGATGCGTTGTAGTTGCAGGCGTGTGAGATCGATGCGCGCGATATCGCCCGCCTTGAAGCGTTCATCGCTCACCGCGAGCACACGATCGTAATACGCCAGGCTCTCGCGGTTAATGGCCAGCGCGGCCTTGGCCTGCAGGGTCTGAACGAAGGCATTGCGCAGATTAAAAAGCAGGTTGCGCTCCAGGTCGGCCTGCTGCGACTGGGCAATCGTGGTCGCCTGTTGCGCGCTTTCGTAGCGCAGGTCGCGCTTATGTTGACGTTCGTACAGATAGCTGGCGGAAAGAAACGGGAGTACGTTCGCGAACGGACGATAGACATCGGCGCCGGAGTTACTCATGTAGGGCTTGAACGGATTGAACTGGTCGAGCGCGGTCGTCATATCCGGGTTCGGGCGCAGATGGGCCGTCACTTCCTGGGCGCGCGACTGATCGATGCCGATGCGCCCCGCCTGCAGCGTGGGATTGGCCGCTTCAAATTGATCGCGCACCTCGGCCCAGCTCAGTACCTTTTGACTCATTCCCAACCGGCTCAGAAAGAGTAGTGCCACCAGCAGGCGAGTTGCATTCGTGGTCAACATTTGGCGGAGACGTTACCTTCCGAAGGACGGCGTTTTCGCGAGGATACCCGTTTATTGTGCACTCTGTATTCGATATAGAAGACGGCTGCGACCGCGACGGGGAGGCCAATCAGCGCGAGCCATGCCGCACGCTGATCCCGGATCCGGCCGGTTTGAGGCTCGGCCAGCATGCCCAAAACAAACAGGAATGCCACGATCAGCGCGAACGAAACGAGCGCCGACTTTTCATAAGCAAACGCTGTCCCTTCCCCTTTCCGGCGATTCCGCTTGGAGACGAAACGGCGCAATCGACACCCCAACCTTCAGCTTACGGACTGGCGCCCGCGCGAGCCATCGATCCTTCGCCCGGATGGTCCTCTCTTTCGGATGGATCTTTCGGCTATGTCTTTCCGACCGGGGTTGGGGGAATTGCGCCGCTTCCTTCACAATGGGAAGTGAGCGTGACGTTGACACCGAACGGGACGAACGAGAATTTCATCGAACGCCTCCTTCGGAGGAGCCGGAGAACCGTCCTGTTGTGGGCGGGGATTTCCATCACGGCGATTGCGGTGACGGACTGGCACTTCGAGGAGAACATCTCCTTCGAGTTCCTCTATCTGTTCCCGATGCTGATGGTGGGCGGCTGCCTGTCGCGCTGGCAAATGGCGCTAGTGGCGGCGCTGTGCACCGCGTTGGGCGAGGCCTTCGACCCGTTTCCGTGGACCATGCCGCTGGGCATCTCGCGCGTGATCCTCACCTTCGCGGCGTTCTTCGGCGCCGGGCTTTACGGCTTCGAATCGGTGCGCAGCCGCCGCGCGGCGAACGCCCTGTTGCGCGAGATCACCAAGGAGGTGGAACTTCGCCGCAGCACGGAAGAACAGCTGGAGTTCCTGGTGGCGAGCAGTCCGGCAACCATCTTCACGCTGGATGCGGAGGGCCGTGTGGTGCTGGCGAACGCGGCGGCCCACCGGCTGCTGGGGATGGAGCCGGGCAGCCTGCAGGGGCAGCCGATCGGCCTCTACCTTCCGGCCCTGGCCACGGTCCCGGCACCGGCCCAACTGGTGCCCGTATTCCACACCGAGATGGAATGCCGCGGGCGCCGGCAGGATGGCGAGGTCTTCCTGGCACACGTCTGGTTTTCCACCTACCAGACCACCTCCGGCCCGCGCCTGGCGGCGATCGTGTTCGATGCCTCCGAGGAACTGCGAGACCGCTCGGAATTCAACCTGCGCCAGATCCTGACCGGCTCCAAGATGCTGGTGGGCGCGCTGTGCCACGAGATCCGCAACGTCTGCGGCGCCATCGCGGTGGTTCACGCCAAGCTGGCGCGCGACCCCGGGCTCGCGGCCAACGAGGATTTCGGCGCCTTCGGGTCGCTGGTACGCGGCCTGGAAAAGATGGCCGGGCTGGAATTGCGGCAGACGACGCGGCCGATGGCCGAAAGCATTGACCTGCGCGCTGTTCTGGAGGAACTGCGCATCGTCATCGAACCCTCTTTTCAGGAAGCCGAAATATCGATCGTGTGGGAGCCTGCCGGAGTGATGCCGCGCGTCTGGGCGGACCGGGAGGCGCTGATGCAGGTATTCCTGAACATTGCCAAGAACAGCCAACGTGCGCTGCAGCCGCAAGCCCGCAAGCAACTGGTGGTCCGAACTTCGGTGGAAGGCAAACAGGTGGCGGTCCGTTTCATCGATAACGGGCCTGGCCTGACGAGCCCCGACGCGCTGTTTCAACCCTTTCAACCGGGAGCGCAGGCATCCGGCCTGGGGCTGTATCTCTCACGCACCTTCGTGCGCGCCTTCCGCGGCGACCTGCGATACGAGCCGCAGCCGCAGGGATGTTGCTTTGCAGTGTTGCTGGCCGCGGTTCCGGACGACGAAGACGATCGCGAATTCATGGAGGAGTCTTAGGTGGGAAAGACACAGCTTTTGCTGCTCGACGACCACACCCTGTTTCGCGCCATGCTCGGACGCCTGCTGGAGACCGAATCGGAATTCCGCGTAGTGGCGCAGTGCTCCACCAGCGAAGAAGCGCTCGAAGCGCTGGGCCGCGGGCGTATCGACCTGGTGCTGCTGGATTACGATCTCGGCAATCGCGAGACCGGATTGCAGTTCATCCGGCGCGCGCGCGAGGCGGGTTACTCCGGCCGCATTTTCATGGTGACGGCGGGGATGGCGGACGCCGATTACGTGCGCGCTTTGGGCATGGGAGTTTGCGGCATTTTCCTGAAGCACAGCGAACCGGAACTGCTGACCGATGCCATTCACCGGGTGATGGCGGGGGAGACCTGGATCGATCAGCGCTGCATTCAGGGACTGGTGAAAGCGGTGGAGACCGAGGGCCGCCAATCGCGCAAGAACCAGTTGAGCGAGCGCGAGCGCGACGTGCTGAAAGGTGTGTTCGCGGGGCTCAGCAACAAGGAAATCGGCGCCCAGTTGAAGATCTCGGAGGCGTCGGTGAAATCCGCGCTGCAGCAGTTGTTCGTCAAGACCGGAGTTCGCACACGCAGCCAGCTGGTGCGGGTCGCGTTGGAGGAATACGGATCCGCGTGGGGACTGCGCGCTTAACCCGCGGCCGTTGTGGAGGGCTGCGTCACGGGTAAGCCGCAGGCCACCCAGGCGTCGTAGCCGCCGATCACGTTCATCACGTTCTTGAAGCCTTCGCGCTTCAGGAAGCTCGTGGCGATAGAACTGCGGTAGCCGGATTTGCAGTGCACGGCGACGGGCTGTTCGCGATCGAAACCCTCCAGGTTGGCGGGGATCTTGGAGAGCGGATGCAGTGTGGCCTGCGCGATGTGACCCTGTTCCCATTCGCCGGGCTGGCGCACATCGACCACCTGTATGTGGGCGATCTCGCGATTCAGATCCTGGACGGTGAGCTGCGGTACCTGGTCGACCGGGAGGCCTTCGCGGAACCAGGCGGTCATGCCGTCTTCCAGATAGCCAGCGATGTTTTCCATGCCGACGCGCGCCAGGCGGGTGTGCGCCTCCAGCATGGCGTCGCGCTCTTCGGCGACCAGAATGATTTTGGCCTGCAGCCCGATCAGGCGGCCTGCCCAGGAAGCGAACTGTCCGGTGAGCCCGATGTGAACCGCGCCCGGAATGTGCGCGCCGCCGAACTGGCCGGTAGGGCGGGTATCGAGAACCAGCACGCCCTCCTGCTGCATGGCGAGCACTTCTTTGGCGAGCAGCGCGGGCGGCACGGGGAGATCGGCGAGCGGCGTAGGGCCGGAGCGGTTGAGCTCGGCATCGAGTGCGAAATAGCCGGGCCGCTCGGGCAATTCGGCGGTCAGCAGGCGCACGAACTCCTCCTTCGATTTGGCCTGCAGCGCGAAGTTGGCGGTGCGCTGCTGGCCGATCGTGGAGCTGCGCTCGGCGCTCATCTGCCGGCCGCAGAGCGACCCGGCGCCGTGCGCGGGATAAACTTCGCACGCCGTCGGGCAACGTCAGCAGTTTGTGGTGAAGGCTCTCGTAAAGCATGCCGGCGAGCTGCTGCGGTGTGTGATTTGGGGCGAGATCGGGGCGGCCCACATCGCCGATGAAGAGCGTGTCGCCGGTCAGCACCGCGTAGGGCTCGGGCGAACGTTCGAGATCGGTGACCAGGATCGAGATGCTTTCGAGGGTGTGGCCCGGCGTCTCCAGGAAGCGCAGGACGCAGTTGCCGAAGCGCAGTTCGTCGCCATCGTGCACCGGGACATGCGGGAACGTGGCGCCGGCCTTGGCGCCCAGATAAATGTCCGCGCCGGTGAGCGTTGCCAACTCCTGGTGGCCGGAAATG
Source organism: uncultured Solibacteraceae bacterium (assembly GCA_963791985.1). Taxonomy (GTDB): domain Bacteria; phylum Acidobacteriota; class Terriglobia; order Bryobacterales; family Bryobacteraceae; genus Solibacter. Next base: position 720,481 of record CAWBUN010000002.1, read on the forward strand.
AAATCGGCGTGCAGGTGAGTTTCAATCACGTGGGCGATGCGGAGGCCGTGTTTGACGGCGTCTTCGATGTAGATGCCGACGTCGCGCTGCGGATCCACCACGGCGGCGATGCCGTCCGAACCGATCACGTAGGAAGCATGGGACAGGCATCCGAGATAGAACTGTTGGAAGTACATGAGGGCCCCTCGCAGGGTCCATTGTGGTCGCGCGGGATGAAGCCTGTCAAGGTGATCTGAAGCCTGCCAAGGTGATGTATCATGCGAATTGGCCAAACAAAATCCTATTACCCCGACGGTCGCGGGAGACGCGCGCCGCCACCTGCCGCTATTGCTGTTGCTGTTCGCCGGCAGCGGCTGCTCCGCGCTGATCTACGAGATCGTCTGGTATCAGCTGCTGCAGCTGGTGATCGGTTCGAGCGCAGTTTCGCTGGGCGTTCTGCTGGCGACGTTCATGGGCGGCCTGTGCCTGGGCAGCCTGCTGCTGCCGCGCTTGAAGGCGGCCGGACAGCATCCGCTGCGGGTGTACGGCAAGATCGAATTCGGCATCGCGGCTTGCGGCATTCTGGTGCTGTTCCTGATGCCGCTGGTGGACTCGGTGTACACCTCCGCGGTGGGCCACGGACTGCCGGCGATCCTGCTGCGCGCGCTGGTGTGCGCGCTGTGCCTGCTGCCGCCGACCTTCCTGATGGGGGCGTCGCTGCCGGCGGCCTCGCGCTGGATCAAGGCCTCCCGGAAGGCGTCTCCTGGATGGGATTGCTGTACGGGGCGAACACGGTCGGCGCGGTGCTGGGCTGTCTGCTGGCGGGCTTCTACCTGCTGCGCGTCTTCGACATGGCGACAGCGACGTTCGCTGGCGGCGGCGATCAATGTCACGGTCGGGCTGGTGAGCTTCGCGCTCGCCAAACAATCGCCGGAGTATCCGCCGGCCAGCGATTCGAAGGTGGTGATCGCGCCCGGCGCATGGCCTGTGTATGTGACGATCGCGCTTTCGGGCGCCACCGCGCTGGCGGCGGAAGTGATCTGGACCCGGCTGCTCGGGCTGATGCTGGGCGCGACCGTGTACACGTTCTCGATCATTCTGGCGGTATTCCTGGTGGGTCTTGCCATCGGGAGCACTGGCGGGGCGATGACGGCGCGCACGCGCGAAATCGCCCAAGGCGCTGCTCGGCTGGAGCCAGATGCTGCTGGCGGCGGCGATTGCGTGGACGGCGTACATGCTCTCGCAATCGCTGCCCTACTGGCCGGTGAATCCGCTGCTCTCGACCAGCCCGTGGTACACCTTCCAGATCGATATGGTGCGGTGCATCTGGGCGATCCTGCCGGCGGCGCTGTTGTGGGGCGCGAGCTTCCCGCTGGCGCTGGCCGCGGCGGCGAGCGAAGAGGGCGACCCCGGGCGCCTGGTGGGCGGCATCTACGCGGCCAACACCGGCGGCGCGATTGTGGGCGCGCTGGGCACCAGCCTGATTCTGGTGCCGGCGATCGGGACCGGCCTCCAGCCAGTCGGTGCTGATCGCGTTGCTGCGCGGTCAGCGGTCTGCTGATGCTGGTTCCGCTGCTCAAATCGATGCGGATCTCGAACGCGCTCATGGTGGGCGCGGCGCTGGTGATCGCGATCCTGCTGGCGGGCAGCGTGACGCCGGTGCCGGGGATGCTGATCGCCTACGGGCGGCGCATGATGACGTCGATGGGGCGGTCCAAGGTGCTGTATCACCGGCGAAGGCATCAACTCCTCGATCGCGATCACGGAGTGGGACGACGGCGCGGTTCAGTTCCACGTCAGCGGCAAGGTGGAGGCATCCACGGAGTCGTACGATATGCGGCTGCAGCGCATGCTGGGGCACCTGCCGGCGCTGATGCACAAGGATCCGAAATCGGTGCTGATCGTGGGCTTTGGCGCGGGGGTGACGGCGGGATCGTTCGTGCCGTATCCCGAGATCAAGCGCATCGTGATCTGCGAGATGGAGCCGTTGATTCCGCCCACCGCGACCAAGTATTTCGGCAAGCAGAATTACTTCGTGGTCAACGATCCGCGGACACAAGGTGATTTACGACGACGCGCGCCATTTCGTGCTGACCACGCACGGAGAAGTTCGACATCATCACCAGCGATCCGATTCATCCGTGGGTGAAAGGGCAGCGCGACTCTCTATTCCAAGGAGTACTTCGAACTGGTGAAGCAGCACCTGAATCCGGGCGGCGTGATCACGCAGTGGGTGCCGCTGTATGAGAGCGATCCGGAGACGGTGAAGAGCGAGATCGCGACTTTCTTCGACGCTTTCCCGAACGGCACGATCTGGGGCAACGACATTTCAGGCGGCGGCTACGACATGGTGCTGCTGGGGCAGGTGGACCCGGCGAAGATCGACCTGGATGCGATGCAGGCGCGGCTCGATCGTCCGGAAGGCGCGCGGGTCGCAGGAGAGTCTGCGCGAGGTGGGCTTCGCCAACGTGGTGCAACTGCTGGCGACGTACGCCGGGCAGGAACCGGATCTGCGTCCGTGGCTGGCGGGCGCGCAGATCAATCGCGACGGCAATCTGCGCCTGCAATACATGGCCGGGCTCGCGCTCAATGTAAGCCGGGAAGGCGCGATTTATTCGGAGATGCTGGGCTACCGGCGATGGCCGGACAACCTCTTCACCGGAGCTGAAGATAAGAAGCGCGCCCTTCGATATGCCTTGGATCCACGGTCCGCAGGCCAGTAGGGCGTCCCTGCCTTAGTGCAGATTTTCACAGGCTGCAAGACCCGCGACGAAGATTTATAGATCACAAGGTCCAACGTCTGAATCAGCCGCCATATGTGTTTGGCGCCAGGATCCAAACGACGAAGCGCAAGTTTGGAGCCTCACCTATCGGGCAGATGAGAAGTAATTTCGTCCCCTGATAGATGCGTGTGCCGCCGGCGGGACCCTACATTTCAAAATCACGGCTCGCCTGTTTTGTTTGCGGGCGAGGCAAACGGTAGCACGCAACATCCCGGGAGAGTTGTGTCCCGGACAAACGGAGGAAGCTTGATGAGACGATTGTTCGTAGTGTGCCTTGCCCTGACGTTTGCGGCGGTGCTTTCGGCGACACCCCTCTGCTCTACCGCGACACTGGCCGTTTATGACGCGACCGGTTTCAGTTGTTCGCTGGGGCAGCTTACGTTCGGGTCCTTTGTGTTTTCGGCGACCGGAACTACATCGCCGCTGCCGGTGGCCAGCGCCGTCTTGGTGCTTCCGATCAACGATGTCAACGGAACGGGGCTGAGTTTCCAGGGGCCGTTCGGCGCCGGCGCAGGAAAGCAGTTAGATGTTTCGATCGCATTTGTGATCACCTCGGGCTCGGCGATCATTAACGGTGATGCGTTGTCGATTAAGGAGTTCGGCGTCAGCGGAGGAGGCAGCGTGCAGGTGACGGAAAGCATGTGCGTCGGGGCTGTGCCTCTTTCCACAGGATTCTGTGGTGGCTCCGGGGGCACGAGAAGCCTCGACGTATTCGACAATTCCGGGGGTATCAAATCATTTGATTCACTTTCGTTCTCCCCGGTCTCGACGTTGGCGGTCTCGAAGGACATCATGGTGCTTGGCGGCAAAGGCTGGACTGAGAGCAGTGCCGGCGTCTCGCTCGTGATCAACACCATTCCGGGGACGCCAACAAACCGGCAGGCTGACACGCCTGAACCAGCTTCCCTGCTGTTGTTGGGCGGCGGGCTTGGAGCGATATTGGTGCGGCTGCGACGGAGAATTGCGTAAACGGCACAAAGGCGCGCAGCCAGGATTGGCTGCCCCATGAGAAGCAAATCTTCATCCCTTGTTGTGGCCACGAGAGGGCCATGGGAACCTCCCCTGTAAATGACTCAAACGAGGCCGTGAGCGAGCGTCACTGCAGCTGGTGTGCGGGTTGCGCTCCCTCACGGTCGCGGCTCGTTGACGGAGCATTTCCATTTCTTGGGGTCCGCCCCACCGACGCGTCTTCAGCCCCCTTATTTACGGTCGCGCTTCGCTCGAGCATGTAGATGGAGCGGACGCCGGTCTTTTCGTCGGGGAGGACCAGCCATAGCGGGCCCTTGTTTTCGGGGAGGGGCTCAATTCTACTGATGCTGGAGCGCCTTACTGGGGTCGATGCGGATCGCGCGGCGCGTGGGCGCAAGCACGGCGAGCGCGGCGACGGTGGTGAAGAGCGCGAGAGCGATCAGGTACGGGCGCGGGTCGATGAGATTGAGTCCACTGAGTGAGGTGAGTCCGGCTCCGAGGATTCTCGCGGCGGCGGCGCCGCCCAAAGCTCCGCCGAGGAAGCCGACGGCTACAGGGCGGCTCAAAGGCGCGAGGATGGCGCGCACGACTTGTCCGGTGCGGGCGCCCAAGGCCATGCGCAGGCCGATTTCGCGGGTGCGCTGCGCCACGGTGTAGGTGGCGAGTCCAGCGAGTCCGATGGCTGAAAGCAGAATCGCCACCGCGCCGAGCATGGTGACGACGAAAAGGGCGCGGGAGAGCTTCTCCACCTCTCGCGCGTAGGCGTCCTCGAGCGTTCGCACGGTGGGTTGGAGACGCGGATCGAGCGAGCGTGCGAGTTCCTGCAGGGTGCGTGCCGAATCGTGCGGTCTGCCGGAGACGCGCAGCAGCAGGAAAGAATCGGGCGCAGCGGAGCGGGCGAGCGGCGTGTAGAATTCGAGCGGCCGCGTCGCGCCGACTGCGGTGGTGGACGCATTGTGTACTACGCCCACGATGACGACGCTGGGATCCCAGGGTAACGGCTTCCCGAGCGCGTCCTGGCCGGGCCAGAGGAAGGGCGCGGCGGCTTCGGTGACGATTGCGGCGTTCTGCTCGCCCGGGCGGAAGTTGCGGCCGCGCAGGAGGCGGATCCCCATCGCGCCCAGGAATTGGGTGTCGACGCGATTGCTCGCGAACTGGCGGCCCGACCATCCGGTACCCATGCGGGAGTCTCCCCACGGAGCCAGGCGAACCACGGAGGCGGCCTGCACGCCGGGCAGCGCCGCAGCCTGGGCGCGCAAGCGATCGAACTAAGCCTGGGCGGCCGGGCTGGTGTAGCCGTGTGCGTTCAATCCGGGAGAGATCGAGACTATGTGGCGGTGATCGAAGCCGGAATCGATTTCGCCGAGGCGCTGCAGGCCGCCGACCAGGAGGCTGGAGACGACCAGCAGCAGACAACTCGCGGCGACTTGCGCGCCGAGGAAGACGCTGCGGGCGCGGCCGCCGCGGGGCACTGAACTGGTGAGCCGCAGGGCAGGCGGCAGGCCGAAGACGAGGGCGGCGAGCAGCGCCATACCGGCGGTCATGGCAAGCACGGGCCAGCCCGGGAATTCCGGCATCGCGATGCCGGAATTATGGCGCAGTTGAAGCGCCTTCATGACCAGGGAACTTAGGGGGAGCGCGCAGAGAGCGCTAAGCGCGGCGAGCAGAAGGGATTCGGTAAACAACTGGCGCACGATGCGTGGGCGGCCCGCGCCCAGCGCCATGCGGGTGCGGATCTCATGTTCGCGGGCGACGCCGCGGGCCAACACGAGCAAACCGAGATTGGCGCAGCCCGCCACGAGCAGCAAAAGGACAAGCGCGGCGGCGGTGATTGCGATCTGGAACTCGCTGCCGTTGCGGTCGAGTTGGAGGATGGGTCGGGCCTCGAGATATTCGTTGACGCGGACGTCGTTGGGGTGGACCTCGCGTAGGCGCGCGGCGAGCGAACGAGTCTCCTGCTCGGAGGCCTGCGGCGAGACGCCGGGGTTGAGGCGGGCATAGAGATCGAGCGCGCCATTCCAATCGGTGAGGAGCGTGCTGCCTTCGATGACGTAGGGTTGGCGGACGAGCGGCATCCATAGATCGGCGGTGCTCCGCGCGGAGGCTGGGGCAATGCCGACGATACGCACGGGCTTGCCGTTGATGCGGAGGTTGCGGCCGATGATCGCGGTGTCGCCGCCGAAGCGGCGCTGCCAGAAGGTCTCGCCGAGGAGGGCGGCAGGTTCGGCGCCGGCCGCTTCGTCTTCGGGTAGCAGGCGGCGGCCGCGGGCGGGAGTGATACCGAATTCGGAGAAGTAATTGGCGGTGGCGAAGGCGAGTTGCACCTGCTCAGGCCCGCCGGTTTCGCCGATTGCGGCCTGGTATGAGGGGGAGACGGCGATCACGGTGCGGTAGGATCGTGCGTTGGCTGCGTAGAAGGCGAGCGCGGGATAGGGCAGGACGGTGATGTGGGCGTCGGGTGCGCGGCGTGCGAGATGGACGAGCGTGTCCGGATCAGGCGCGGCGGCCCCTTGGAGATCGAAGAGGACCTGACGGAAGGCGGTAAGGGGCACGCCGATTCCCAAGGCGAGGACGAGCATTGCGGTGAGCGTGAAGGCGGGGGATTTGCGCAGCACGCGGGCACCGTAGGCGAAGTCCTGACGGAGGCGGTCGAGCCAGGCCCAACCCCAGACTTCGCGCGCATCTTCGCGGAAACGGAGGTCGCTGCCGAAATCGGCGCGGCGCTCGGGGGACATCAGCTCGCGATGGTAGGCCATCTCGTCGGCGAGCTCGCGCTCGATGCGCCGGCGATTGAAGAAGTACGAGATGCGTCGCAGCAGTTCCCTCATGGCGGCTCCTTAGGCGAGTTTCAAAACGGACTGGATCGCGCGGTTGACCTGGCTGTAACCGGCGAGCTCGGCTTCCAATTGTTTGCGGCCGGCGGCGGTGAGGCTGTAGGAGCGCACGCGGCGTTTGGTGTCAGAGAGGCCCCACTCGGCTTGCACCCACCCTTTGAGGAGCATCTTCTGGAGTGCGGGGTAGAGCGAGCCTTCCTCGACTTTGAGGACGTCGCTCGAGAGCGTACTGATGCGCTGGGCGATGGCGTAGCCGTGAAGAGGGCCGGCTTGGAGGACGCGCAGGACGAGAAGGATCAGGGTTCCGGGGACGAGCTCGGTTTTGGACATAGGCCTAGGTTAACTACCTGTAGTCTATCTATGGTTATGAATTTGGTCAAGCGCTACGGCAGCAAGATGGACAGGCCAGGAGGCCTATCCCACCAAATCTGGTACGATGCCACCTATGAAGGTCTTGAAAATTGCATCGCTATTTTTGTGTCCATTGTTGCTGGTGGGGCAGGCGCCGGACCTGGTGAAGGAACTGAAGTTCCGGCAGGTGGGACCGTTCCGGGGAGGGCGCTCCGTGACCGTGACCGGCGTCGCATCGCAGCCGGACGTGTATTATTTCGGCGCGGTGGGCGGCGGGGTCTTTAAGACCACCGACAGCGGACTCACGTGGGTTCCGGTGTCGGACGGGCAGTTCAAGACGGGGTCGGTGGGTGCGATCGCGGTGGCCGATTCCGATCCGAACGTGGTGTACGCGGGAATGGGCGAGGCGTGCGTGCGCGGGAATGCGACGCATGGCGACGGGGTCTACAAATCGGTGGATGCGGGGCGCACGTGGAAGAACGTGGGGCTGCAGGATAGCTATCACATCGGTGCGGTCAGGATCCACCCGAAGAATCCCGACATCGTCTACGTGGCGGCGGTGGGGCACCTGTGGGGGCCGAACGAGATGCGCGGCGTGTACCGGACGACGGACGGCGGCGCGACCTGGAAGCAGATTCTGAAGCGCGACAACAAGACGGGCGCGGTGGACCTGGCGATGGACCCGAGCAATCCGCGGGTGTTGTATGCGAGCTTCTGGGAGATCAGCCGCAAGCCGTGGCGCATGGATAGCGGCGGACCGGGGAGCGGCCTGTTCAAGAGCACGGACGGCGGCGATACATGGAATGAAATTTCGCGGGCGCCGGGGATGCCGCGCGGGGTGCTGGGGCGAATCGGCATCGCGATCTCGCCGGCCAATCCGGAGCGCGTGTGGGCGCTGGTGGAGGCGGCGGACGGCGGGTTGTTCCGCACCGACAACGGCGGACGGATGTGGACGCGCGTCAACGAGCAGAATATTCTGCGGCAGCGCGCGTGGTATTACGCGCACATCTTCGCCGATCCGCAGAATGCGGATACGATCTACGCGTTGAATGTGGGCATGCACAAATCGATCGACGGCGGGCGCACGTTCAGCAATATGAATCCGCCGCACGGCGACAATCACGGGCTGTGGATCGCGCCCAACGACCCGAAGCGGATGATCCAGAGCAACGACGGCGGCGCGACGATCACGCAAGGACGGCGGGCGCACGTGGAGCACGGTGGACAATCAGCCGACGGCGCAGTTCTACCGCGTCGCGCTGGATCAGGACTTCCCGTATCACATCTACGGCGCGCAGCAGGACAACACGACGGTGCGCATCGCGAGCCGCACGGCGGGCCGCGGGATCACGCAGGCGGACTGGTACGACGTGGGCGGCGGCGAGAGCGGCTGGATCGCGCCCGATCCGCGCAATTCACAGATTGTGTACGCGGGCTCTTACGACGGGCTGATTACGCGGCAGGACAAGCGCACGGGCCAGAGCCGCAATTTGAATGCGTGGCCGGACAACACGATGGGGTACGGCGTGGAGGCGATGAAGTACCGCTTCCAGTGGAGTTTCCCGATCGTGTTTTCGCCGCACGACCCGAAGGCGCTGTACATCGGGTCGAACGTGGTGCACCGGACGACGAACGAAGGGCAGAGCTGGGAGGTAATCAGCCCGGATTTGACGCGCAATGACAAATCGAAGATGGGCACGTCGGGCGGACCGATTACGCAGGACAACACGAGCGTGGAGTACTACTGCACGATCTTCACGATCATGGAATCGCCGGTGGCGAAGGGCGTGATCTGGACGGGGTCCGACGACGGGCTGGTGCATGTGACGCGCGACGGCGGCAAGAAGTGGGACAACGTGACACCGCCGGGCATGCCGGAGTGGATCCGGATCAACTCGATCGACGCCTCGAGCCACGATGCCGGGACGGCGTACGTGGCGGCTACGAACTACCAGATGGACGATTTCCGGCCGTACCTGTACAAGACCACGGACTACGGGAAGACGTGGAAGAAGATCGTCAACGGAATTCCGGAGAGCGCGTTCACTCGCGTGGTGCGGGAGGATCCGAACCGCAAGGGCGTGCTGGTGGCGGGGACGGAGACGGGGCTGTACATTTCGTTCGACGACGGCGAGAACTGGAAGAGTTTCCAGTTGAATCTGCCGGTGACGCCGATTACCGATATGCAGTTCCACAAGCGCGAGAAGGAACTGGTGATCGGCACCGAAGGGCGCGCGTTCTGGGTGCTGGACGATGTGCCGATGCTGTACCAGGCGCACGATTTCGCGGGCACGGAGGATGCGAAGTTGTTCCAGCCGAAAGACACGTACCGGTTCGGCGGCGGCGGTCGCGGCGGCGGGGGCGGTGGACGCGGCGGCGGGCCGGCGATGGGCGAGAATCCTCCGGGCGGCGCGGTGGTGAACTACTGGCTGAAGGCGCGGCCGCAGGGCGAAGTCACCATGGAGTTCTGGACGCGGCGGGGAAAGTGGTGAACAAGTTCTCCACGCGCGAAGTTCCGCGGCCGCAGGCGGGTCCGGAAGGCGAAGAAGAGAACCCGTTCCGCGGCGCGCCACCGGCGCGATTGACGGCGCAGGCGGGCTTGAACCGGTTCGTGTGGAATTTACGGTATCCGGATGCGACGGTTTTCCCGGGCATGATCTTGTGGGCGGGAAGCACGACCGGTCCGCGGGTTGTGCCGGGCAAGTACACGGTGCGGCTGACGGTGGACGGGAAGACGCAGCAGCAGAGCTTCGAGGTGAAGAAGGATCCGCGGCTGGATACGACGCCGGAGGATTACGCCAAGCAGCTTTCGCTCTCGATACAAGTGCGCGATAAGCTCAGCGACACGAATGACGCGGTGATCCGGATTCGCGAACTGCGCAAGCAGCTCGACGATTATGCGAAGCGCGATTCGAAGAAGGTGGCGGATGCGGCTAAGGCGCTGAACCAGAAGCTGACGGCGGTGGAAGAGGCGCTGTACCAGACGAAGAATCGGGCGAGCGAAGATCCGCTTGAATTACCCGATCAAGCTGAACAACAAGTTGGCGCATGTGCTCGGCGTGGTGCAGAGCTCCGACGACCAGCCGACGCAGCAATCGTACATGGTGTACGAAGACCTGGCGACGCAGGTGAACGCGGAACTGAAAAAGCTGGATGGATTGATGACAACTGACCTGGCGGCGTTTAACAAGCTGATCCGGGATGAGAATGTTCCGGCGGTGCAGGCTCCGGCGAAGAAGGGGGCGCAATAAAGCAGAATGGGCCGCAGATAAACCTAGCGCGGCCTATGGCCGCAACCAAACAGGTCTTCCGAGGCAAGGGGCTGGAAGTGGCGTTCCCCCGTTCGTATCATCGTGAGTGTTCGAAATTCACCCGATACGAGGAGAGAACGCCATGCAAGAGTTTACCGCGAAGTATGCCGACAAGATTCAAGGTGTTTTGAGTGGATTTGACCGTCTGGTATTCCGGGGTTCGCTGCGCAAGATCTGTCACTCGTTTGGAATGGAAGGCTATTTGTGGGCCGCCCAAGTACCCCTCAAGGAATTCGGCAGGCACGTCAACGAAATCAGCGGGCAGGTGAAAGATGGCGCATTACGCTGCATGCTGGAAGCGGACCGGCCGGTGAAGTACCTTCCATCGAGCAAGGACGATAAAGAGAAAATCGCGCGTTCGATAGCGCAGCAAGACAAGGTGACCCAGGGGCCGGTGTGTGCCCTGACGTGCGTAGAACCGTGCTGGGGATTCGACATCTACCGCAATCGAGAGACCAAGAAGTTGGACTTGGTGCAACGCCCCCGGAAATGTTTGTACGTGTATCAGTATTGGGATCACCCAGTTTTCGGATGGATGAATGCGCGCATTGAGACGTGGTTTCCCTTTTCGATTCAAATCTGCATGAACGGGAGGGAATGGCTGGCGCGGCAGATGGATCAGGCAGGAGTGAAGTATCAGCGACAGGACAATTGCTTCCCGTGGATCTCCGATTGGGAGCAGGGGCAACGGTTGATGAACACTCAACTGCAAGCCGACTGGCCGCAGTTGCTGAATCGGATCGCTGGTAGGCTCAATCCGCTTCACGAAGAGATCTTTCGTCAGTTTCCGCTGGACTATTACTGGTCCGTGTACCAGAGCGAATGGGCCACAGATATTTCGTTTCGCAAGGCGGACGATCTGACACGGCTTTACCCGTTGTTCGTTCATCACGCGATGACGACGTTTCGCAGTCCGGACATCCTGCGTTTTCTCGGCAAGAAGCTGACCGGATCGGGAGAAGTCAATCAGCATGTCCAAGCCGAGGTGACCAGCGACCTGAAGCGGAGGCAGGAAGGGGTGCGCATCAAACACCGCTACAACGAGAACTCCGAGAAACTCTACGACAAGGCGTACGCCACGAGGGGGGCCATCCTTCGCGCCGAAATGACCATGCAAGATCCGGAGGACTTTTTGGTTTACCGGCACGCCGAAGGAGATCCGGACGGGCCTATGGCATGGCTCCGCATGCGCAAAGGAATTGCCGACCTGTATCATCGCGCCGAGGTTTCGCAGAAAGTGAACGTCCGCTACCTGAATGCTCTTGCCAGCGTCGATGACAGTACCAGCCTCCTGGAATTGATTGGACCGTTGGAGCATCCTGTCATGTACCAGGAAAAACGCAGTCGGGCGCTGCATCCCTTTGACACCGAGGACCGGTCCTTGCTGGCGGCAATCAGCGGCGGAGAATTCACGATCAACGGTTTTCGCAACAAAGATCTGCAACCGTTGCTGTATGGGTCCAAGGCCCAGACGGTTGAAGAGACCAGGCGCCGGTCGGCAGCCATCAGTCGGAAACTGCGTCTCCTGAGAGCTCACGGCCTCATTCAAAAAATCCAGAAGAGCTACCGGTACAAACTCACCGCGAAAGGAAGGCAGATTCTAAATGCGCTCTTTACTGCCGCCCGAGCTACCGTCGAAACGCTACTTCCCAAAGCATCTTAACGAAAATTCGTCGCGAACGAACGAGAATCTGATTGTTAGCAGTGCAGATAAAACAAAGACATGGGGTTTTGTTTTATCTGCGTTTATCTGTGTTCATCTGCGGCCCAAACAGTCTTTATGCAACCGCGGATGCGGGGAGTTCGATATGAGGGCGGAGAGCGGCCAGGCAGCGCTCCAGGGGTTCGCGGTGGGCAGGCGGGAGGCCGGCGACGGCGATCACGGTTCGGGCAAAACGATAGGTGCGGGTCACGTCCTGGTAGTGGCCGCGTTTGGCGTCTGCGAGTGAGCGCTTGAGTTGTCTCGCAACCAGGGTGCTCACGTCCTGGTCTGTCTTGGCGCGTAGCCGTGCGAGCGCGGTTTGCATCGATTCCTCCATATTGGTCTTCAAGTTATATAGACGCAACAGGGAGGAATTCCGACCAAATAAAATTGGCTTTGGGGTACGGGCGGCTACTTTTTATTGCGCAAGAGCAGCCTCGACAGCCTTCACCATGTCCGTCGATTCGGGGGTCACGGCCGACTCGAAGCGATTGATTACATTACCTTTCTTGTCGACCAGGAACTTAGTGAAGTTCCATTTGATGTCGCCGCCGGTCTTGGGATTGGCGGAGGCTTGTCGGTCAGGTACTGGTACAGGGGAGTTGTGTCGGCGCCCTTCACGGAGACCTTGCTCATCATCGGAAATGTGACGTTGTAGTTACGGCTGCAGAACGTTTTGATCTCTTCGTTGGAGCCGGGTTCCTGCGCGCCGAAATTGTTCGCCGGGACGCCCACAATCACGAAGCCCTTATCCTTGTACGTCTCGTAGAGCTTTTCGAGGCCGGCGTATTGCGGCGTGTAGCCGCATTTGCTGGCGACGTTGACCAGCAGCACGACCTTGCCTTTAAAGGCGAGAGCGGCGTCGGCGGCGCCATCGATGGAATTCAGCGTGAAATCGTAAACGCTGGAAGCGCCGAAAGCCATCGCCCCGACAGCCAAGCCCAGCAGCATCATTTTCATCATGGAACCAGGATAGCGGACGGAATCTACCGCAATTGGGCTTGCTTTGGCGGCTGCCGTCGGTTGTCTGGCGCTCATTTCCGGCGGCGTGACCGGCTTATCGTCGCCGTAGGTGGCCACCAGGTATTCGAGAATGGCGTCGCGGTCGGAGTACTTGGTGCCCCATCCGGCCATTTTGTCGAGCTCCTTGTTCCATCCGGCGCGGCTCAGGCGGTTGGAATGGATGATGCGCAGGCTGTGACACGGGAGGCAGGTGCGCTGCTCTTCCTTCTGTCCCTTTTCGATGACGGCCGGTCGGCGGCGCGCGGCCGCGAAGGCAAAGGCCAGCAACAGGAGTGCGGTGCGCATTAGGCTTTCTCCACGGTAACGCCGACGCGGTCGATGCCATTCCACAGGTAGCCCGAGGGATTCCAGGGCGGAACGATGGGCTGTACGCGTCCGGCGGTATCGGTGGCGCGCGACATGATCGGTGTAGTAGCCGGGCTCCTTCGGGGTCCAGTTCAGGGTGAACAGGCGCCAGGCGAAGGGCAGTTTCTGCGGCGGAGAGCTGGGCGTTCTGCCATTGGGCACCGCCATCGGTGGAGACTTCGACGCGCTCGATGGCGTTTTCGCCGGCCCAGGCGAAGCCGCGGATCACGGTGGGGCCGAGCGGCGATCTTGGCTCTGATCTTCCGGCGCGGTCAGGCTGGATTTGACCGGCATGCCTTCGATGACTTCCAGCTCCGGCGGGTCGCGCGGGCGGTGCCGGGCGGAAGCGTCGTACTTCGGATAGCGATAGCCGGGATTCATGAAGAAACCGCCGCTTTCCTTGGCCGTCGGGGTCAGGCGGATGACCCACTTGACCCAACTGGTGCCGTCCCAGCCGGGGACGATCAGGCGGGCGGGGAAGCCGTGGATATCGGGCGACTGGCCGTTCATTTTGAGGGCCAGCAGGGTGGCGGGGTGCATGCGCCTTTTCCATGGGCATGCAGCGGACGAAATCGGGGGTCTGCAGGACGCCGGATATCGGCGCCATCGATCTCCAGGAATTTGGCCGGCGGTATCGACACCGGCGAGCTTGAGGACGTCGCTGAGGCGGGGGCCGGTCCATTCGGCGTTGCCGACGGCGCCGCGGCCCCACTGGATGCCGGGCAGTTTGGGGGTGAAAAAGGCGCGGCCGTTGCCGGTGCATTCCAGGGTGGCCGGGACGGTGTGCTGGGGGAGCTTCTGGAGGTCGGCGAGGGTCACCTGCGAGCGGGTTGGAGACCATGCCGTTGATGGTTGAGGCGGTAGGCGGCGGGGTCGATGGCGGAGGGGCGCGGGAGGTGCTGGCGCACGAAGAAGGCGTCGACGGGGGTGATCCAGGTATCGAGGTACTTGACGGGAGTTTCGAGGTCCTCGGGACGGTCGTTGTGGAGGATCAGGGGCCGCTTGCCGGGGATGGTGACCCCGTCGGCCGCGGTGAGTTTGTCGGGCGGCGGCAGCGGCGAGGAAGCGCCGCGAAGATTTGACGCCGGTTAGCTTGCATTGCTCTCACAGGGTATGCCAGGGGGGAGGGGATGTGCAAGGGAGGGAAAGAGGAGAGGCGCTATCGCGGCGGAGGGGCTCGGTTTGGCGGAGGGCCAGAATTTTCTCGCAAAGACGCAAAGACGCAAAGGCAACGCAAAGAAAAGACTTTACGCCGGGGGGTTAAGGGGACTTGCTAACCGGGGGAAAGACTTGCAGTCTAAAGAACAGCCGGATGGAATGTACCGACCTAGAGTATGTGACCAGGGCGCGAGCGGGGGACACCGACGCGTTCCGGGTGCTTGTGGAGCGGCACAGCCGTGCCCTTTTCCGGCTGGCATTTCGGATGACCGGGAATCAACAAGACGGCGAGGATGTGGTGCAGGAGAGCTTCCTGCGGGCGTACAAACAACTCGCCAAGTTCGACGAACGCGCCAGTTTTGGAACGTGGCTATACCGGATCGCGGTGAACTGCTCGCTGGACCTGGTGCGCTCGCGCAAGCGGCGCAACGAGCATATGGCGCCGGAGGATTCGGAAATGGAAGACCCAGTATTGCTGCTGCCCTCGAAAGACCCGACGCCGGACCGCATGGCGATGAGCGGCGAGGTCCGGGAGCGGGTGACGGACGCGATGAACGAATTGAGCGCCTCGGAGCGGACGGCATTCGTGCTGCGGCATTTCGAGGGCATGTGTATCGAAGATGTGAGCCGCGTGCTTGGCTGTCAGCCGGGCGCGGCCAAGCACAGCGTGTTTCGCGCGGTGCAGAAGTTAAGAAGGGCTCTGGAGCCCCATATGAGTGCGGCAAGATGAATCACCTGACTGAAGAACAACTGATTTTGCATTACTACGGCGAGTCCGGGGACGTTGGCGAAGGCGGCGATGCCCTGGCGACGGAGCAGCACCTGGAAGTGTGCGGCGATTGCCGTGGGCTTTATGGATCGTTGCAGCGCGTGTTGAACGTAGTGGATTCGCTGCCGGTCCCGGAGCGATCGGCGGATTATGGCGCGCAGGTATGGAAGCGCATCGAACATCGGATCCCGGCGCGGCGCAGAAGCTGGTTCGCAGTGGCGAGCGGGTGGCGCTGGGCGGCGGCGTGCACGGCGTGCGCGGCGATGATGGTGGCGGCCTTCTTCGCGGGACGGATTTATCCGGGCGGGAAGCCGGCGCAGGTGGCGGCAGTGGATGCGCAGGCCGGGCAGCGCGTCCTGCTGGTAGCGGTCGGCGATTATCTGGAGCGGTCGCAGATGGTGTTGATCGAACTGGCCAATGCCAATCCGAAGGGCTCGCTGGATATTTCGAGCGAGCAGGAGCGAGCTGGGGACCTGGTCACGGAGACGCGCCTCTACCGGCAGACGGCGGAGCACACGGGCGATACGCAGGTGACGGGTGTGCTGGACGAACTGGAACGCGTGCTGGTGGATATCACGCATGCGCCATCGAACATCAGCCCGCAGCAGTTGCAGGAATTGCGCCAGAGGCTGGAAGCCGAAGGCATTCTCTTCAAAATCCGGGTACTGGGTTCCAACGTCCGGAACCAGGATGTACCTGCCGCAAAGACGGCGGGACGAACACTTTAAAGGAAATGAACATGACCTACTCTCGAACACTCAAATCGATCTGCCCGCTGCTGGCCACGGCTATGCTGGCGCTGGCACAATCTCCGGCGCCCCGGGCTGCGGCGCCGGTGGCGCCCGACGAGGCGTGGGAACAGACGCCGCCGACGCCTCCGGCGGCGCCTGTCGCGCCTCGCGCTCCGCGCGCAATGGCTGCATACGCGGCGAGTGCGGCCGACTACCAGGATCAGGCGCCGGTGCCGCCTGTGCCTCCCGTAGCGCCGGTGGCTCCGATGCCGCCAATGCCGGCGATGCCGGCCATGCCGCCAATGCCGCCTGTGGGATGGGATTTGGATGCGCCCATGGCGATGGCCATGCAGGCTCGCGAGAATTTCGAAATGGATCTCGATCTCCAGGACCAGATCCAACGCGCCAAGGAGATGGCGCAGAGCTTCAAGTTCGACGCCGATGAAGTGAGAGCCAAGGCGTTTGCGATGGCGGACATGTCGGGCATGAAGATGGCTTTTGCCCCGCAGGTGGGGGCGGGCCAGGGTATCGGCTACGGTGGGCCGAAGGCTACGCCGGCGCCTGCGGCAATGCGTCGGATCAACAATATGCCCGATGACCGGCTGTATAGCAGCGGGCAAAGCGCGCTGGACAATCGCCAGTGGGACCAGGCGTTGGGCTACTTCAGCGAAGTGGTGACTCGCAACAGTCCGCGCGCCGATGGAGCGCTCTACTGGAAGGCGTACGCGCTGGGCAAACTGGGAAAGCGCGACGAAGGGTTGGCGGCGATCGCGGAACTGCGCAGCCGCTTTGCGACGAGCCGTTGGCTGGACGATGCCAAGGCGCTCGAGCTCGAACTCAAGCAGGCGTCGGGGCAGAACGTGTCTCCGGAGAGCGAGAGCGACGAAGAGCTGAAGCTGATGGCGATCAACGGCCTGATGCAGAGCGATCCGGAGCGTGCGATGCCGCTGCTGGAACGGCAGTTGAAGGGGTCGGCGTCACCGCGGTTGAAGCGCAACGCGCTGTTCGTGCTGGCGCAGAGCAACTCTCCGAAGGCGCAGACCATGATCGAACAGATTGCGCGCGGAGGCGCCAATCCCGACCTGCAGGTAAAGGCGATCACCTACATGACAGAGCGGCGGCGCGCGGGCAACTCGCAGATCCTTTCGGAGATTTACGCGTCCACGTCGGACCTGGCGGTAAAGCGCGCGGTTCTTCAGGCTTACATGAACAATCGGGACAAGGACCGGTTGCTGCAGGCGGCGAAGACGGAGAAGGCACCGGAGTTGCGCGAGATCGCGTATGGCTTCCTGGGCGAGACGCAGGGCAATCCTGAGTTGTGGCAGCTATACCAGGCGGAGACGACGCCCGAAGGCAAGATCCTGCTGCTGCGTTACATGCACTCCAACTCGAACGCCGACAAGCTGCTGGAAGTGGTTCGCAATGAGAAGGACCCCAAGGTGCGGATGGCGGCGATGCAGGCGCTGGGTTCGCAGCGGGTGGGCACGGTGAGTGCGGAGGCTCTGGTCACGGTGTACAACGCGGAGCAGGACCAGCAGATGAAGCAACGCATACTGGACAGCCTGATGTCGCAGCGCAATGCGAAGGCGCTGGTGGAGATCGCTCGCGGGGAGAAGGACCAGAAAATGAAGCTGAGGATCGTGGAGCGGCTCTCCAACATGAAGGACAAGGAAGCGCAGGATTATCTGCAGGAGATTCTGAGCAAATGAAACACGCACTGTGGCTGGCCATTGCAGTAGCCCAGCTTGGGGCGCAACCCAAGCTGCTGGTCAACGCGAAACTGGATTCCCGGCCGGCGTCGGCGGGGCTGGAGCAGACGTTCCGGCCCCTGGTGACGGGGCAGCCGCAGCCGGCGTGGATTGCGTACAGCGTGCCTTCGATCCGCACATTCATGGGCTGCGATTACGTGCGCGACGGTTGGAGCCAGCCTGGTGTGGTTCACCTGGAGCCGCCGGATCACGCGGTGATTCTGTTCCGGGTGGATGGCGGCAAGGTGGAGCGGATCCGGTCGCTCTCGCCGGATTGCGAGATCGACGCGGGCGATCTGCCGGTGCACTGGCTGACGGAGGTGAAGCCGGCGGAGAGCGTGGCACTCTTGAACGGCTTCGCGGCGCAGCGCGAGCGCTATATGGATTCGGCGATGAATGCGATCGCGATGCACTCGGATCCGGCGGCCGATGCGGCGCTGCAACGCTTCCTGGCGCCGGACCAGCCGGAATCGATCCGGCTGCGGGTGGTGGGCTGGTTTGGTCCTTCGCGGGGGCGGCACGGCTACGACGTGCTTAAGGGGTTGATCGCCAATGATCCGAACGAGCGGGTTCGGGAGCGCGCGATTTCCACGCTGGGAAACAGCAAGGAGCCGGAGGCGGTGGAGTTGTTGATCGCGACGGCGCGCAAGGATCCGAATCCGAGGATGCGGATGCAGGCGCTCTCCGCGCTGAACCGGCACACGGGCGCAAATGTGCTGGCGACGTTCAAGGACGCGATCGAGAATGACCAGGATGTGCAGGTGAAGCGGCGCGCGGTGAGCTCGCTGCAATCGATGCCGGACGGAGAGGGAGTTCCGCTGTTGATCCAACTGGCGAAATCGACGCAGAATGCCGAGGTGCGCAAGCAGGCGATGAGTTCGTTGGGTAATTCGCGCGATGGGCGCGCGGTCACGTTTTTCGAAGAAGTGTTGAAGAAGTAGATTTATGTTCAGGCCACATCCCATTTCGGCAGAAACGGCGCGGCGTGCGGAAGCGCCCGCACCGCGCGTGGGAACCAGGACGGAGCTAAGACTCCCGGGCAAGGTGGACTTGCTATCGTGCTGCGAACTTCGGTTGTCCTCGTCATTTGTGTCGCGTCATTTGGATTTGCCCGTGACGGGGACGAGAAAATCTGATTAGTGGACAGGCCAGGAGGCCTATCCTACTAGGGCCAGAGGGCGGAGCGGGTGATGGAGGCGATGGTGGGGCGGCCCATCAGGGCCATGGCGAGTTCGAGTTCCTTGCGCAGGATTTCGACGACGCGCGTGACGCCTTCGGCGCCGGAGACACCGAGGCCCCAGAGGTAGGGCCGGCCGATCTGGACGGCATTCGCGCCGAGGGCCAGGGCCTTGATGACGTCGGTGCCGCGGCGAATGCCGCCATCGACGATGACGGGGGCGCGTCCGGCCACCTTTTCCACGACCAGCGGCAGGGCATCGATGGTGGCGGGGACGGTGTCGAGATTGCGCGCGCCGTGATTGGAGACGATGATGCCGGAGGCTCCGGCTTTGACGGCGATGGCGGCGTCGTCGGGATTGAGGATGCCTTTGAGCAGCACGGGGCGGCGCGCGATGCCTTGCAGCCACTCGATATCTTTCCAGGTCAGGCTGGGGTCCAGATAGTCCTTGCCCTGAAGGTTGGGCAGCTGGCGCTCGGGCAGTTCGCCCTTAGCGCGTTCTTCGCGATTGCGCAGGCCGAAGGTGGGGGAATCCACCGTGACGCAGAGTGCGCGGCATCCGGCGTCTTCGGCGCGTCGGACCATTTCGCGGGTGAAGCCACGGTCCCTTTGCACGTAGAGCTGGAACCAGACGGTGCCGGTGGAGGCGCGGGCCACGTCTTCCACGCGCATGGAGGCGCTGCTGGAGATTACATAGGTGGCGTGCGCCGCGGCGGCTCCGCGGGCCGCGGCGGCATCGCCCTCGGGATGGATGAAGCCCTGCCCGCCGGTGGGCGCGAGCAGGATGGGGAAGGGAAGTTCGGCGCCGAGCAGGTTGATGCGGGTATCGATTTTGGAGACGTCGACCAGCACGCGCGGCTTGAGGCGGATGTGGTCGTAGGCCTCGCGATTCCAGCGCAGGGTGATTTCATCGGCGGCGCCGCCGGAGATGCGCTCCCAGGCGCCGTGGGAGATTTTGGTGTGCGCCTCGGTCTCGAAATCGTAGAGCGAGAGGAGCTTCTCCATGCCGGATTGGCCGCGCACGAGGGCAGCGGCGATGGCGGAGAGCATGGCACCGCGGCGCGTGATCATTGCCGGACTGCCCAGGCCATTCCGTCGGGGCCTTTGCCGGTGGTGAGGTGGCCGGTGACCGCGAGCGTTTTGAGATCGACAATGGCGATCTGGTCGTCGCCCGCGACGCAGACGTAGGCGCGCGCTCCGTCGCGGGAGATGAGGATGCCCTCGGGCGTTTTTCCGAGTTTGACGCGCTGGACCTCTTTGCGGGAGGCGGTGTCGAGCACCAGGAGTTCGCCGGCGTCGAGGTCAGTGATCAGCACGCGCTTGCCATCGGGCGTGAACTTGAGGCGGTTGGAGCGCTTAGTGCCGAGGCTGAGAGTCTGTACGACCTTCCTGGAAGCGACGTCGATGATGGAGACGCCGCCGTCGCGCGAGTGGGCGGTCCAGAGTTCGCGGCCGTCGGGCGAGAGGTCGATGGCCTCGGGGCCCTTGCCGACGGGAATCGTGGTGACGGTGTTGCGCTCGATGACGGAGATGGAATCGCCGCCGATGTTGGCGGTGAACAACTGGTCGGGGGCGGGGCCGGCGATCACCATGTGGGTAGTGGCCTGGCCGGTTCCCATGAGCCAATCGATCTGGTTGGCGGCGGGGTCGTAGCGGCCGACGAGGCGGTTGGCTTCGGCGGTGAAGTAGAGTTTGCCGCCGGAGATGGCAAGGCCGTGCGGGCGGCGCAGCGGGCCGAGGCTCACCTTACGCAATTCCTTCTGTCGGATGAGGTCGATGACGGAGATGGTGCTGCCTGGAGCTTGCGCGGTGCCGTAGTTGGCGACGAAGGCGAGCTTGCCATCGGCGGAGACGGCGACTTCGTGCGGTCCTTCACCGGTGGGTATGCGCGCGACAACTTTGCCGGAATCGGGATCGACGATGGCTAGCGAGTTTTCTTCTTTGTTGCCGACGATGAGGGCCAGAGCGGGCGTCTCCGCGGCAGGCAGAAGGCCGGCCAGGGTCAACAGGATCGCAGCGCAATGTACAAGCCTCATACGAGAGTATTCTCTCACGCATGGATGGTATTAGATCGCTCCCTGACGGTCGCGGTTCGGTGTGCACAGTGTCTGGATTTGTAAATGCGGGGGCACCACCGCAACGTGGCGCTGTACTTGACATCTAAGGGAGTAGAAAGGCTTGGAGATATATGATGAACCTGTTGAGAACGACGTTCCGGCTGGCCGGGGTGGGGTTGGCAGCGGGACTGCTGGTGGCGGCGCCCGTGGCGCGGCCGGGGATGTTGAATTACGTGGAAGGGCAGGTCACGATTAACGGCCAGGCGATGGGTTCGAAGGCCGTCGGGCAGACCGAAGTGGAGCCCGGACAGGTCCTGACGACGCAGCAGGGCAGGGCCGAGATGTTGTTGACGCCCGGAGTATTTTTGCGGCTCAGCGATCACAGCGCGGCGCGCATGGTATCACCCTCGTTAACCGATACGCGTGTGGAGGTGCTGCAGGGCGAAGCGATGGTAGAGGCGCAGGACGTGCGCAAAGAGAATCGAATCGACGTGATCGATCACGGTGTCGACACCCTGCTTGAGAAAAACGGGATCTATCGGTTCGATGCCGACCGCCCAATGGTGGCGGTTTTTGACGGCAAAGCCAAAGTGCTCACGAATGACAAGGGCGTGGAACTCGGCAAGGGCAAGGAGCTGGCGCTGAATTCCGGCGAGCTCAAAGCGCAGAAGTTCGATCGCGACCAGGTGGACAGCCTTTACCAATGGAGCAAGCTGCGCAGCGAGTACGACGCGCACGCCAACGCGGCATCGGCGCGGATGATCATGCTGGAGAACCCGGGCTGGTATTACGGCACGGGGTGGTATTGGAATCCGTGGTACAGCTCGTGGGCGTTCGTTCCGGGCGCGGGCTTCGGGTATAGTCCGTTCGGATTTGGCTTCTACTCGCCTGCTTACTGGGCGTATGGGCGGCCTTTCTACGGATACCGTGGCGGCTTTCGCAGCGCGCCCGTGGTCGTACGGCCGGGCCGTGTGGTCGGCGGCGGCGCTGCCCATCTGGGACGCGGCGCACGGATGTAAGGCTAAGCGCGGACGGCGCCCGTAACCGGCATTAGCCGGCTGCGGATCTGGTTCATCACATCGGACGCGAGGAAGGGTTTGCGAAGGACCGGGAAGTTATGTTCTTCACAGAGCGCCTCCTCCTCCGGCGGGAGGATGGTGCCGGTCATCACGATGACCAGCATTTGCGGCACGTTTTGCAGGAATTCGACGCCGAGTTCGACTCCGTTGCCATCGGGCAGCATGTAATCGAGAAGAGCCGCATTGGGCTTGTGCTCCTGCATCAGCCTTTTGGCTTCGGTGGCCGATTCGGCGGTCAATAAAGTCCAGCCGGCATCGGCCATCAGGCGTTCCAGGAAGTGCAGCAGATCACGATTGTCGTCCACCAGCAGGACGGTGGGATGGGCGGCCGGAGGGACGGGCCCACCGACGGTGCGAAGCTCAAGCTTTTCTCCACCGCCGATCGCCGCGACGACGCCGGCGCCGGGACTGATCTGGTTGGTGGCTACCATCGTTGCCAGCGGCTGGGTGAGGTAGCGGTGAATGGTGCGATTCAGTTCGCGCGCGCCGTACTCCGCGCTGGTGCCTTTCTGGAGCAGGAACTGGCGGGTTTCGAATGGCACATCAAGCGTAAAACTACGATTGCCCAGGCGCGTGTTGACGTGATTCTGAAGATCGATGATGTGCTGATCCAGGATGGTGGAGAGCGATTCGATGGTCAGCGGCTGGTAGGTGATGATGCAATCGATGCGATTGACGAACTCCGGCGAGAAGCGCTTGCGCACGGCGACGAGGGCGATATTCTGCAGCTTGCTGGTAAGGTCGGCGCGCTCCGGGCTCATGGCGGATTGAAAGCCGAACTCGGGATTGAGTTCTTTCATCATTTCGCGAGCGCCCAGGTTGCTGGTGAGGAAGACCAGGCTTTTTTCGAAGTTAACTACCGAATTGTCGCCGAGGCGAAGCAGGCCTTTATCGAGTACGCCGAGCAGCAGTCGCGTCATGGAGGGCGCGGCTTTTTCGATTTCGTCGAAGAGGACGAGTGAAAGAGCACATTTCTCGCTGGTGACTGCGTTCAATTTCTGCTGGGTCAGCATCGGCTGAGTTTCGCGATGGCCCAGATATCCGGGAGGCGCGCCGATCAGTTTGGCGACCTCGTGCTCCATCTGAAATTCCCCGCAATCCACCTTGAGGACATTCTTTTCGCTGCCGTGAAGGATGTCGGCGAGCGCCTCGATGGTTTTGGTTTTACCGGTGCCGGTGGGGCCAAGCAAAAGAAAAACACCGACTGGGCGGCCCTCGGGCGCGAGCCCGGCCTGGAACATCTGGATGTAGGGGACGATTACTCGAGTAGCAGCCGGTTGGCCGACCACCTTCTGCGAGAGGACGGTTGTGAGATCCTCAACAGGGTCGGATTGCTGCCGTTTTACGCGATTTTGTACGGCCTTTGCCTTCTCCGCGCCATTCTCCGACTTCACTAATGCAGCGTCGGTGTTTTTCACTCGCGGACGCCGCCGCTCACCGGGACGATCAGGATCCTTCATGAAGAGCCTCTTTCCCCATAATAATTCAACAATTTACCCAAGCAGTGGAATTGCCGAAAACTATTTCTTATTTGCGAGTGCCAGTGGACACATGTAACATGCCGATGCACGGTACGCCTGTCCGGGTTCATACGAAATAGTACTGTATTGAGGAAATTTTTTGATGGTGGGGACGGCTCAGAAGGAGCAAGCCTCTATCTGTGCCGGAAAGTGATGCGGCCCTTGGTCAGATCGTAGGGTGACAGTTCCAAGGTGACCTTGTCGCCCGCCAAAACGCGGATGCGGTTGCGGCGCAACCGGCCCGCCAGGTGGGCCAGAACCACGCGTTCATGTTCCAACTGCACGCTAAACAGCCCGCTCGGGAACTTTTCCAAGACCGTGCCGGTTACTTCAATACTGTCCTCTTTGCTCATAGACCTCCAAATAGTGAAATGGGCGGGCCGGCGACCAGTACCGAACAGTACCGGAAACCGGCCCGCAGCTTAAATTAGGCCGCCGTGACGTTGGTCGCCTGCAGACCCTTCGGACCCTTCGTCACTTCAAACTCCACACTGGAGCCTTCGTCCAGGGTGCGGTAGCCTTCCGTCTGAATCGCCGAGAAGTGTACGAACACGTCTTCGCCGTTCTCGCGCTGGATAAAGCCGTAGCCCTTGGCTGCGTTAAACCACTTCACTGTACCTTTTTCTTTCATCTGCCTTATTTCCTTCTTTACTCTTTACTGTTCCTGATTTGCATTGAACCTTTGATTTCGCCCCGAAAAACGAAAAAAGGGGGTGCGGATGGACTCACGCAGCCCCCTCTCAAACTTTGTACGAAGCGGAAAACAAGAGTCAAATGCCTTACCATTATACAACAGGAGCACATCGCAACAGCCGTCAAGATCGTGACCACGTTCGAGTTCTACCGATTCCGTTTTCATTTTCGCGCCCTGGATCAGGTTCATTTTCCACTCGGCAAGAGCGCCAACGTCGTGCGCGGCGCGTTCGGCACTGTGTTGCGGGATGCTGTACCGCCCAGCGTGTACTCGCGCCTGTTCGAACCGGGAGCCGCGCTGGGCGCCGCACCGAGCGGCCTGGCTGACTGGCCGCGCCCGTTTGTGCTGCGCGTGGCGCACCTGGATGGATTGACGGTTCCGGCGGGTGACGGCTTCTACCTGGATGCGCACGTCTTCGATTTGCACCAGCCGGCGCTGATCCACTTCCGCGCGGCGCTGAGCCGGCTGGCGGAAAAAGGTCTAGGCCCGGGCCGCGGCCGCGCCGAACTGGAGCGCACGGAGCAGCTCGATCTGGAGGGCGGCGCGCAGGCGGTTTGGGAGACGCCCGCCGCGGCCAGCGTCGCGCTTCTCGACCGCGATCCGGCGCCGGTGGAAACGGTCACGGTGCGCTTCCTGACGCCCACCGAATTGAAGTCCGACGGCGCACTGGCGGGACGTCCCGAATTCCCAATCCTGTTCGGACGGCTGCGCGACCGCATCAGTACACTGCGTTCACTGTATGGCGCCGGCCCGCTGGAGATCGATTTTAAGGGCATGGGCGAGCGCGCGGCGCGGATCGAACTGCGGCGCAGCGAAGTGGCGTGGGAGCAGGTGAAGCGCAAGAGCGGGCGTACCGGGCAGGTGCACCCGATCGGCGGCTTCACGGGCGAGGCGGAATATGCCGGCGACCTGGCCGAGTTCGTGCCCTGGCTGCGCGCCGCGCGCTGGGTTGGCGTCGGACGGCAGACCGTATGGGGCAAGGGCGACGTGCGGGTGAAGTAGACCTTGGGCCACGGATCAATCAGAACAGAAAACAGAATGGGCCACAGATGAACGCAGATAAACGCAGATAACACAAAGAACATATTGCGTTATCTGCGTTTATCTGCGTTCATCTGCGGCCAGACAATTTCTTCTCTTAGCGGAACTTCGTGAAGAGCAAGGCGATGGTGGCGAGAGTGAAGAGGGTGACCACGACGAGGATGGCGCGGCGGCGGGCGGGCGTCAGCCAGTTCATCGCGGTGGATGCGGCTTCGGCACCCAGGATGGCCTGCATCCAGCGGCGCTGCGTGGGGCCGGGCAGGTTGCGCATGGCCTTGGCGATTTCCCGGCGGCCGCGGCGGTCGGCGATCAGGATGGTGGCGGAGTTGGCTCCGTTGGTGGATTTCAGCAGACGGGTGCGGAGCGCCGCGGGAACCTCTTCCACGGAGCGGTAGACGCGTTCGGTGCCGCTGGTGGAGATCAGAACCGAGGAAGTCTGGAACATGCCGGCGACGTGATCGTTGGCCTCGCCGCAATGCGGACAACGGGCTTCGAACTCGTCGAACTTCTTACGGCAGCGGCGGCACGTCATGAGGCGACAACCCGGGGCGCTTTGGGTTTCTCCTTCGCGGTCCCCGTTTCTTCCCCTACATTATCCAGCACAACCTGAATGAATCCTAAAGCTGCCTTGGAAAGCGCTTTGTCCTTGCGGTAAATCAAACCGAGCCGGCGCATCATGGGCTCCGGGCCCAGCGGGATGGCGCGCAGTTTTCCGGCGGCGATTTCTTCGCGGCAATTCGATGCCGCCATGAAGCTGACTCCCAGACCCGCGATCACGAAGTGCTTCATCATTTCGGTGGAATCCAGCTCCATCGAAATGCGCACCTCGTCTTCGACGGCCTCCAGCCATTCGTTGAGGCGGGTGCGGGTCTTGCCGTATTTCGGGAAGCACCAGGAAATGCTCGGCGACTTCCTGCGCGGTGACCACCGGGCGGCCGGCCAGCGGATGGCGCGCCGGCACAATCAGGCGAATTTCGTCGCGATAGACGTTGACCACCTGCAGGCGCTTTTCCTCGACGGGAAGCTGCGTGAGCCCGAAATCGGCGGAGTTCTCCATCACCGCCTCCACCACGCGCGAGCCATAGCTGCGCAGCACCTGCAATTGCACGGCGGGAAACTGCGAGCGGTATTCGGAAAAGACTTTGGGGAGCACGTAGATGCAGGTGGCTTCATTGGCCGCGATCACGAGTTCGCCGCGCGGGTTGGTTTCCAGTTCGGCGATGGCGTCCTGCACGCGGCGGCGAAGGTCGAGCATCTGCTCCGCGTACTCGGCAAAAATCTTGCCGGCGGTGGTGAGTGAAATGCGGCTGCCGAAGCGCTCGAAGAGGTCGGCGCGCAATTCCTGCTCCAGTTGCCGCACCTGCGCGCTAATCGCGGGCTGCGTGCGGTAGCAGGTCTGAGCGGCTTTGGAAAAACTCTTCAGCCGGACGATTTCCAGGAACGTGTGGAGCTGATCGAAGTCCATAATCTACCGGAAGCTCATCTCGCCGGGCCGGTGCACGCCGGGATCTTGAATCGCCGTAATAGAAAAGTTCAATTTCCCAATCACCAACGTGTTTGGTAATCATTGTAACAAAGGGTCCGGGCTGTGCGGATTCGGTATTGGGATTGGCGAAAGCTCGCTCGCCTCGTGGTCATAGGCGAAGCTCCCGCACCATAATCCCGGACCCCTGTTGTTGCTGTACCATCAAACCTGTGCGTCTCCTCCTCCTTTTGGCCGCCGGCCTCACACTGCGCGCCCAAAGCGGTGACAACGTCCTCCTGGTAGTCAACAAGAACGATCGCAATCTCGCGCCAGATCGCCGACTATTATCGCCAGCGCCGTTCTGTGCCGGTGAAGAACGTCTGCACCATTCAGACCACCAGCGAAGAGGAGATCAACTGGAAGGTCTATCAAGAGGAGATCGAGCAGCCGATTGGCAATTGCCTGAAGAAGGCGGGCCTGGTGGAGCGCGTTTACTATATCGTCACCACGATGGGCGTGCCGCTCAAGGTGGATGGTCCCGGCTCGGGGCCGACGGCGGAGCATGCCTCGGTGGATTCGGAGCTGACGTTGCTGTATGGAAAGTTGAAAGGCGCGCATTACTTTCGCGCCGGGGGCGTTCCCAACCCGTTCTTCCAGCGGCGCGACACCGCGTTTCAGCACCCGATGTTTCCGATTTACCTGGTGACGCGACTGGCGGCGTACGACCTGGCGGACGTCAAGGCGATGATCGATCGCTCGCTGAGCGCGCATAACCGGGGCAAGTTCGTGATCGACCTGCAATCGGCCAAGGACGAACCGGGCAACGACTGGTTGCGCACGGCGGCGATGCTGCTGCCTGGTAAACGCGTGGTGCTGGATGAAACCACGACGCCGTTGTACAACCAGACGGACGTGATCGGATACGCGAGCTGGGGGTCCAACGACGACCATCGTAAGCAGCGCTGGCTGCACTTTCAGTGGCTGCCGGGCGCGATTGCCGCCGAATTCGTTTCCACCAGCGCGCGCACGTTCAAGCGTCCGCCCGACAACTGGACGTACACGTCGTGGGAAGACAAACAGCACTGGTTCGGCGGCTCGCCGCAGGGCCTGGTGGCGGACCTGATCCACGAAGGCGCGTCGGGCGCGTCGGGCAATACGTACGAGCCCTACTTGGGCGGCTGCGTGCGGCCCGATTTCCTTTTGCCGGCCTACAATCAGGGGCGCAACCTGGCGGAGAGCTACTATCTGGCGATGGTGCAGTTGAGCTGGCAAGGCGTGATCGTGGGCGATCCGCTGTGCGTGTTGAAGCCGTAGGGGCACACGTTTTCGTGCACGCGAGAGTTACGGCAGCAAGATGGACAGGCCAGGAGGCCTGTCCCACGTGGTAAATTTTAGCCGTGCACATCCTGCTGGTTGATGACGATGCCGAACTGGCTTCTTTGCTGAGCGAATTCCTGCGCCGGGAGGGCTTCACGGTGGAAGCGGCCCACGAAGGCAACCGCGGTCTGGAGAAGGCGCTGCAGCCGGGAATCGACCTGGTAGTGCTGGATGTCATGCTGCCGGGCATCGACGGGTTTGAGATTCTCAAACGGCTGCGGCAGAGGAGCAAAGTGCCGGTGCTGATGCTGACGGCGCGCGGCGAAGATGTGGACCGCATTGTGGGCCTGGAACTGGGGGCCGACGATTACCTGGCGAAACCTTTCAATCCGCGCGAACTGGCGGCGCGCATCCGGGCGATTCTGCGGCGCTACGAAAGGGACACGCCTGCGACGGGCAATCGCATCGAGACCAACGGCATCGTGCTCGACCCGGGCACTCGCGAGGTGACGGCCGGCGGCAAGAAAATCGAACTCACCACCTTCGAGTTCGACATTCTGGAAATGCTGATGCGCTCGGCCGGACGGGTGCTTTCGCGCGACGCGCTGATGGAGAATTTTTATAACCGCAAGGCGACTCCATTCGATCGTTCGATCGACATGCACATCAGCCACCTGCGTAAGAAGCTGGAGAATGGCGACGAGCTGATCAAGACCATCCGCGGCGTGGGCTATCAGTTCTGCCGCACGCCGGAGGACGCCGCGGCGGAATGAACTCCCTTTTCGCCAAGATCCTGCTCTGGTTCTGGTTCGCGCTGGCCATCACGGTGGTGGGGTCGGCCTTCATCTCCGCGCTCAACGTCAATGAAAACGACAGGGACGAGCGCGCCCCGGTCGCGCGCCTGGTGCGCTTCCAACTGGAAGAAGCGCGCACCGCGTATGAAAGCGGAGGGCGTCCGGCACTGCAGGCGTTCCTCGATACGCTGCACCGCGTGTACGACGCTCGCGGCGTGCTTACCGACGAGAGCGGCCGCGACCTGCTGACCAACGAAGACCGCAGCGACCTGATCACGCACGCGAGACGCCGCGTGCTGTACCAGGTCTTCCGCACCGGCGATTCGACCGTGGCCCGTTCGGCCGACGATGGGCGCTACTGGTTCTTCTTCATCGTGCCGCCGACCCACGTGGGCTCCTGGTTTCTGCAGCCCGAACACATTTTCGTGATGGCGGCGGCGGTGGTGCTCTGCTACTGGCTGGCCTTTCACCTCACGCGCCCGGTGCGCAAACTACAAAAAGCCGTGGAGCGATTCGGCAAGGGCGATCTTTCGGCGCGCGCCGAAAGCGTGCGCCGCGACGAACTCGGCCAACTGGCGCGCACCTTCGACCGGATGGCGGACCGGTTGGAGACGCTGCTGGCCGCGGAGCGCCGGCTGCTGCTCGATATTTCGCACGAATTGCGGTCGCCGCTGGCGCGGCTCGGGGTTGCGATCGAACTGGCGCGCTCGGGCGACGATACGGAGGCGGCGCTCAATCGCATCCAGAAGGAATCGGACCGGCTCAATGCGCTGGTGGGGCAACTGCTGCAGGTGACGCGCGCGGAGGGCGACCCGAACTCGCTGCGGCGAGACCCGATCCGGCTGGATCAGCTCGTGCAGGAACTGGTGAACGATTCGGCGATCGAGGCGGAGGCGCACGGCTGCGAGCTGCAGTACGAATCGGGCGAGCCGGTCACGGTGGCCGGGGATCAGGAACTGCTGCGGCGCGCGGTGGAGAACGTCATTCGCAACGCCATCCGCTATTCGCCGCGCGATACCGCGGTCGAAGTCACGCTGGCGCGCGATAACGGCCGCGCAGTGGTGGCGGTACGCGATCACGGGCCGGGCGTTCCCGACGACGCGTTGCCGCGATTGTTCGATCCGTTCTACCGTGTGGAATCGGACCGCAATCGGACGAGCGGCGGCATCGGGCTCGGGCTTTCGATCGCGCGCCGGGCGATTGAACTTTATCAGGGGTCGATCAGGGCGCGGAATGCGCACCCGGGACTGGAAGTGGAGTTGGAGCTGCCGGCGGCGTAATGCCCGAAAGAGAATAAACTGATTAGCCGACAGGCCAGGAGGCCTATCCCACTGGGCAATTTGCCGCCGTGATATAGGAAAGAAGTTCGAAACCCACTTAGAATGGATACGTCTGGAGGGATATGCCGTTTCTCAATGTACGCAGGGCCGGTCTGTCGATTTTTCTGCTTAGCGCCGCGATTCCCGGCTTCGGCCAAACGCTTTCGAATCACTACGCACTGATCCTCAAGGATCCGCCGGTGAGCGCGCGTTTTGTAGGCCGCGAAGCCGTGCGATCGACCGCGGCGGAGAGCTATCGACAGCAGATTCTGCGCACGCATGATGCGGTGCGGCAGGCGGTGGCGGCGCGTTCCATTCCGGTGACGGGGACGGCGGACGTGGTGCTGAATGCGGTGTTCGTGCTCGCCAGCCCGGATCGCGTGGCCGACTTGCAGCAGATTCCCGAGGTGCTGGCGGTGATCCCGATGCGCGTAGTACATCCGATGCTGAATCGCGCCATCGGCCTGCAGAATGGGCCGGCCGCATGGACCGCGCTCGGCGGTCAGGGCAGCGCGGGTGCGGGGATGAAGGTCGGCGTGATCGACTACGGCATCGACCAGACGCATCCCGCCCTGCAGGATTCCTCGCTCTCCATGCCCGCGGGCTTTCCCAAGTGTACGGACGGACACCCCGAAGATTGCAGCTACACGAATACGAAGGTGATTGTGGCGCGCAGCTACACGCGCATTACGGGCGCCGGATCGAACCCGACTAACCCGGCCGCGGATTCACGGCCCGACGATTATTCGCCGCGCGACCGCATGGGGCACGGCACCGCGATCGCGAGCGTGATCGCCGCCAATCCCGCCAAAGGCGTGGTCACGATCACGGGCATGGCGCCCAAGGCATGGCTGGGCAACTACAAGGTTTACGGTTCTCCGAACGTGAACGACATTCCGACGGAAGCGGTTTTCATCCAGGCGGTCAACGATGCAGTGAAGGACGGCATGGACGTGGTCAATATCTCGTCGGGGGTCACGGCGACGACCGCCGCCCTCGACACGGGTGTGGCGTGCGGCCTCGCCGCGGGCGCGCCGTGCGACCCAATGGGAATGGCGTTCGAGAACGCCGTGAAGGCGGGCGTAGTGGTGGTTGCGTCCGCGGGCAACAGCGGTTACGATGGCACGTCCTACCCCAGCTTCAATACGATCGGGACGCCGGCCAACGCGCCCAGCGTGATTGCCGTGGGCGCCGTCACCAATGCACACTATTTCACTCCGACGGTGACCGTGGCGGGAGGGCCGGCGAATCTGCAGAATATTGCCGGCCAGCCGGGAGACGACCCCTACTCTCCGGAAGGCGCCATTACGGCGCCCGTGATCGATGTAACCGCACTGGGCAACGATGGCTACGGCTGCTCCGCATTTCCGGCGGGATCGCTCACCGGGGCTTTTGCGCTGATCCAGCGCAGCGTAGTGAACTCCGCGACGGCCTGCTCCTTCGCCACCAAGGTGGACAACGCGTTCGACGCCGGCGCTTTCGGCGTGATTATGTATATGTCGGACAGTTCGGCGCCCATCGCGCCGGGCAATTTGGACAACAACGGAATTCCCGTGGTGATGGTTTCGCAGAGCGACGGCCTGGCGCTCAAAGCGTACGTCAAGAGCAATCCGACGGCGCAGGTCACGATCGACCCTTCGGGCGCGGAAGTCGCCGATACGGCGGATAGCAATCTGCTCTCCTACTATTCGTCGATGGGGCCTTCGGCCGGCGATTCGACGGTCAAGCCGGACATGGTGGCGGCGGGAACCGACATCTATATGGCGGCGCAGAGTTACGATCCGGCTGGCCCGTTGTACAGTACGACGCGGTATGCCGACTCCCAGGGCACGAGTTTTTCGGCGCCGATGGTGGCGGGCGCGGCCGCGCTGGTGAAGCAGAAGCACCCGACGTGGACGCCGGCGCAGATTCGCAGCGCGCTGATCAATTCGGCCAGCCAGGATGTAACGCAGGACGATAGCGGGGACACGATCGACGTGCAATGGGTCGGCTCGGGCAAACTCGATGCCGGCGCCGCGGTCAACGCGACGGTGGTGGCGAATCCGCCAACCGTTTCCTATGGCGTTCTGGCTGCCGCGCCCTCCAACGTGGCCAGGCAGATTACGATTACCAACCTGGGCACTGGCTCGGTCACGCTGACGGCGGCGGTAGTCCCCGGTCCGAAATCGTTCACCGGGAATCTTGCGTCGGGATTGACGCCGACGCTGGATAAGACCAGCCTGACGCTGGCGGCCGGAGTGGCCGGTACGCTCAACCTCACGATCAATGGCGCGCTGCCGGCACCAGGATCCTACAGCGGCGCGGTCACGGTGAAGGGCACCGGCGTGTCGATGAGCATACCGTACCTGTACCTGGTGGGCGGCGGCGCGGCGACGGGATACAACCTGGTCTTCGTGGGCAGCGGCGGGTTCGAGGGCATTGTGGGACAGCAGCCCGTCGATCCAATTTATCCCCTGCGGCCCCACGGGATCGGCGTCAAGTTGACCGATGCCGCGGGTGTGCCGGTGGCTGGATCGCCGGTCAGCTGGAGCGTGCGCCCGCGCGGCGCCGTGACCTTCCAGAATTCGGCGACGGTGACCGATGGGTACGGCATCGCATCCACGGATGTGACGATTGCGACCACCGGTAACATCACGGTCACGTGTACGATCGCAGGCCAGGCATACACATTCGGCGGGTACGGCTTCAACCAGCCGACCATCAGCAACGGCGGCGTGGTCAACGACGCGAACTTCCAGGCGCCGATCGCGCCAGGGTCGTACGTGGCGATCTTCGGGACGGGGTTGAGCCTGTACTCCGACCCGGCGGTGTATCTCCCGCTGCCGCTCGCCGTCGACTACGTGAACGTGAGTTTCGACGTGCCGTCGGCGGGCTTGAGCTATCCGGGGCGCATCGTGTATGTCAGCCCGGGACAGATCAACGTGCAGGTGCCGTGGGAACTGCAGGGGCAGAGCTCGGCGCAGGTGAAGGTGATCATCGATCAGACCGTATTTGGGAACGTAGTCACGGTGCCCTTGGCGGATGCCTCGCCAGCATTCTTCGAGAACAACGGGATTGCGGCGGCGCTCGATCAGAATTATGCGGTCGTCACCGCTGCCAACCCGGTCAAGCGCGGACAGCTCGTGCAGCTTTATATGAATGCGCTGGGTCCGTTGAATAATCAGCCGGCAAGCGGCGACCCGGCGAGCGGGACGACGCTGGCTACGACGAAGAACCCGCCCAAGGTGACGATCGGCGGCCAGGATGCTCCCGTGCAGTTCAGCGGGCTGGCGCCGGGATTCCCGGGGCTGTACCAGGTGAACGTGACGGTGCCGGCGGGGATCTCGGCGGGCACGGTGCCGATTTCGCTGTCTATCGGCGGCGTCACGACTGCGAAGGCATCGACGCTGCCGGTGCAGTAAACCCAGATTAGATGGACAGGCCGGGAGGCCTGTCCCACTCTGTTCCTGTTATACTCGTCGTTCTCAATATGGCGAATCCGAAATATGCGGCTTCCGACAAGCCGGTGCCGGTTTCCGAACTGGTGGACACGCTCAGCGACGGCACCAAGGTGAAGCGCCGCACTCCCGCGGATGCGGGCCTGCAATGAGAAGGACGCGAAGGAGAAGCTCTGCGCCGGCCATCTGAAGCGCTGGTATTTCTTCGGCGACGAAGTCAAGAAGAAGTTCGGCGCCGACGCGGAGATCTACCGTTGCGAGCACTGCAAGACGCTCTATCTTCCGAATAACGAAGAAGAGCCGCGCACCGGACGCTGAGCTTCTAAGGCCCCCCAAAAAAGAAAAACCGCATCGATTCCGCTCCCAAGACCTTCGGGACTGAATTCGATGCGGCTCGCCCATGGTTGGGCTTGGGATCCGGCGTCGGGCTATCTGGAATATAACAAAATCTCGATCGATTCCTGGTCAGGTCCGCGTCCTATTTTTCCTCACCAGAAACGCCAGACAACTACCGCTACCCATGAGATCCCCGGAGAGATCGTATGGAAACCGTTTTACAAAAAAACCCCTCTGCAGCAACTAACAGAGGAGAAGAGTCGGTGAGCTAAAACTCTTGCAAACATCGGCTCCCGCAAGCACGCTGTCTTCTTCGGCCCACTTTTCTTCCTCCTGCCTGTTACAGCAGAGGGCAGGTTTGAAAGTTACTTCGCCAATTCACCACCATAAATAGCAATCGGACAACCAACTGTCAATGCGATTTAAATCACTTTCGAGTCAATATTTTGTGCAAGTCAATATGTGCAGGATTGTGGACCGGCTGGGCAGGCGCTGTGTCGCTATGACACAATCTGCTGGCATGAGGGCCAAAACCGGGTTGGCGGCCGTTCTCTGCAGTCTTTGTACGCTGGGCATGACGCTGGCCGCCCAGACTTCCGACGATCCCGTGGCGGTGTTCACCGAGCATCCGCGCCTGTTCCTGCGCCCGCAGCGGATCCGCCTGCTCAAGCGCGAACGCGAGCGCGCGTCGCCCCGCTGGAAGCAGTTCGAGACGCTGGTCGCGGGCAACGCTCCCATGCCGGAGCCCGGCTTCGCCTGGGCGCTTTACTACCAGGTCTCGGGCAACGCGGAGTACGGCCAGAAGGCGGTGGAGTGGGCTCTCACTCGCGGCCGCCGACTTGCGGCAGCAGGCATTGGTTTTCGACTGGTGCCAGGATCTGATGAGCGAGGCGCAGCGGCTGCGATCTGACGCGCCCGGCTGGCGAAAGGCATCGGCGACACGGCCGACGCCTCGATCCCCGCGGTGCGCGGGCGGGCGCTCGCCGCGATCGCGCTTTACGACCATACGCCGCAGGCGCCGCAGCGCGCGCTCGAGCAGATTGTGCACCAGTGGTGGGACCGGCAGATCGTCCCGGCGCTGCGCGGTGGAAAGAGCGTGGTGGCGCGCGATGAGGCCTATCCGCTGTGGGAACTGCTGCACGCGATCCGCGACAACACCAATATCGATCTGCGCGAGACGCGTGCCGCGCTTCTTCAAGGACTTTCCGATCGAGCACCTGCTTACCCACTATCCGGCCACCTATGATGCGCCGGAGAATCAGTACCGCATCGGCTTGACGAAGAACGCGGGCGAGCCCGACCTGCAGGCCGCCGCGCTATCGCGCGCGGCCGAACTCGAGATGGTGGCGCTGGACGTCAACGCCGCCGAAAGCCAGGTGCTGCAGGGCTGGCTGATGCACGACCATTTCATGCTGCGCGGCACATTCGGCGCGCCGTACGAGTTCCTCTGGGCGAATCCCTACCAGCCAGGTCTGAGCTATTATCACGTGCCGCTGATCTATCACAACAACGACTTCGGCAAGTTATTCGTGCGCTCGAGCTGGGACGAGGACGCGGAGTGGTTCGGCTACTGGGACGGCAACATGCAGATGTTTTCGCAGGGCCACCTGACGCCGCTTGAGCGCGCAACTCAACGCGCCGCCGATTTCGCTGAAGGAAGCGCTGCTCTGCTTTGCCCAGCGCGCCCGCAAATTCCGGGTGACGCTGGACGAGGAAGAAGCGGTCTTCATCCTGGGACTGCAGCCGAAGCGCACGTACCAGGTGGAGATCGACGACGAAGAGATTTTTGAGACCCAAGCCGACGCCGGGGGAATTCTGGAACTCGATGTACCCCGCGGGAAGGCTACCGGCTTGCGCCTGAAAGAAGTTACGCCCTAGGTGCGGGCTGCTTTTGATTGCCAGCCACGGATTGCGGCACGCCGCAAACTGGAGGGCCCGGTTCGTTCACGCGAGAGGTACGGCAGCAAGATGGACAGGCCAGGGGGCCTGTCCCACTAGAAGGCCCAGCGCCACAGGCTGGCGCCTACGGTGTAGCCGGCGCCGACGGCGGCGAAGAGAACCAGGTCGCCCTTCTTCAGGCGGCCCTCGGCGATGGCGTCGCGCGTAGCCAGCGGCAGGGTTCCGGCGGTGGTGTTCCCGTAGTGTTCGATGTTGATCATGACGCGCTCGGGCGCGATGCCGAGGCGTTCGCCGGCGGCCGTGATGATGCGTTTATTGGCCTGGTGCGGAATCATCAGCCCGACGTCTTCCACCTTGAAGTGATTGCGCTCCAGCAGGTCGCGGCAGACCTCGTACATTTTGCGCGAGGCGTATTTGAAGACCTGGCTGCCTTCCTGGTGTACGTAGTGCATGCGCTGGTCCACGGTTTCGTGCGACGCCGGGCGCCGGCTGCCGCCGGCGGGCATGCGCAGGTATTCGCCGCCGGAACCATCGATCTCACCGAGGAAATCGATGAAGCCTGCACCGTCATCGGTCTCGTCGGCCGCTTCGATCAGCATGGCGCCGGCGCCATCGCCGAAGAGGACGCAGGTAGCGCGGTCGGTGTAATCGATGATGCGGCTCATGGTGTCGGAGCCGATCACGAGCACCTTCTTGTGCGTTCCGCCCATGACGAAATGGGCGCCGGTGGTGAGGCCGTAGAGGAATCCCGAGCAGGCGGCGATCAGGTCGAAGCCCCACGCGCCTTTGGCCCCGATGGCGTTCTGTACCAGACAGGCCGTGGAGGGGAAGAGGTGATCGGGCGTCACCGTGCAGAGAATGATCGCGTCGAGTTCGCACGCGTCGATGCCGCGCTGCAGCAGCGCGCAGCGCGCCGCTTCGATCGCCATGTCGGAGGTGGCCATCTCCGGCGCGGCGATGTGGCGCTCACGGATTCCGGTGCGTTCCATGATCCACTGGTCATTGGTGTCGACCAGCTTCTCCAGGTCCTGGTTGGTGAGCACGCGCGGTGGCGTATAGCAGCCCAGCGCGCTGATCTTGGCCTTTGGCAATAGAGTATCCTTAGTGAGGTATAAAGATTTAGGTTAACCCAGAAGCAGCGGGCCGGGGGTTACGGATTGTGAAATCCGCCTGCGGAGCGCGCTTCAGGGTACTCTGAGAATGCATGGGGTTGGGCCTGCAGAGTTCCCTCTTTTTCGAATCTCCCGAGGAAATTTACGCGCGCGTGTTTCGGGAACTGAAGCCGCGGACGGCGCTGCCCGATTTGCGCGTGGAGTTCTGCCGCTTCGCCAACGCCGACAATTTCATCCGGCTGGAAAACGGGGCGCTGCACGTGCGAATGTCAGACCTGCTGGCCGGCGCGCCGGCCCCGGTGCTGGAAGCGCTCGCGTATATTCTGCTGGGCAAACTTTATCGCAAAGAGACGCCGCGAATTTATACGCACCGCTACCGCCTCTACCTCAACCGCCGCGACGTGCGGCGGCAGGCGCACCTGGTGCGCCAGATCCGCGGGCGCAAATTCATCTCCGGACCGCAGGGAGCGCACTTCAACCTCGAGGAGATTTTCGAGCGGCTCAATGCAGCCTACTTCGACGGGATGCTGGGGCGGCCGCAGTTGGGCTGGAGCCGCGGCACATCACGGAGCATGCTCGGACATTTCGACCCTTCGCATAACGCGATCATCATCAGCCGCATTTTCGACCGGCCGGGAGTGGCCGCGCTGTCCTTGGAATATGTGATGTTTCACGAGATGCTGCACCTGCGTTTTCCGGTGGACCATTCCGGCACCCGGCGCAGAGTACACACCAAGGAGTTCCGGGAAGCGGAGAAGATATTCCCGCAGTTGAAGGAAGCCAAGGAACTACTGAAGCGGCTTTAAGCGCAGCCTTCGGAGACGGCCGGCACGAGGCTGCCCAGTTCGATGCACATGAGGTCGAAGGTCCGCAGGAGGCAGGTCACGTTGACGCGGCCGATTCCCCACTGGTAGAGCAGAATGCGGGCACGCACCACCTGCATTCCCAAGGCGAATTGCACCTGGTGATGAAGCAGCGCGGCTGCGAGATCGGGACGATCCAGTTGGGATTGGGCCATGACGAGCTTCAAGGCGGTGGTGACGCGCTGGAAATCCTGGTTCAGGCAGCGCAGATAGCCGCGGAAGATTTGGCAGCGCTGCGCCCGGAGGCGGGATTCCATTCCCGGATTGAAGCCGGGTTGACCGCGCAGGAACTCGACATCGGTGAGGTCGAGCAGACGCGCGAGAGGGCGATAGCGATCGGTCGAGAGTTCATTGATCCACTCCGCCGTCACCGGTAAGGCGGATTCCACACAGGCCAGGTTGCGTAATGCCAGTACAAGGCCTACCAGTACTGCGGCGCATGCCAAAGCCGAGATCAGAAGTGCCAGAGTCATCGCGAATTCCTTTGCCGTCAAGTAAGAATAACCGTAAAGAGTTCGGGATGCAATCGTACTCTGTAGATATTGGTACCAGATTAACCAAAGATATTATATTAACTTTTATGGGAAATTGCCTGAGTCGCCTGACGAGTGCCAACTTTAAGGAGGGCGGCGTTAAAGGAATCGAGCTGGGTGAGGAGACGGTGCTCGTAATGAGGCTCTATCGCGACGGCCTGGGTTCGGACCTCAGCACCCTGCGGGGTGAGGAAGATCAGCCAGGAAATTACGCAGATTGTGGTCACAGCCATTAGAGCAACGTTGACTTCGTCGATCAAGTGCAGCCCGAAAAGACTTTTTACTAAGAGAACGAAAGTATTGCTCATAAAGAAGATCGAGTAGATCACAGCGTGGATGCGCACGTTACGGCTCAAACGCACCGGATAACGGCTCAGGAACAGGAGAAGCAGCACGATGAAGATTGCCAACGCGGTATCGACGCCCCGTTCCAACCCCAGGACGTATGCCATGATTTTCGATGTTTGAGGCGCGGTCGGCTTAATTCTCGGAATCAGGCTTAGGACAGAGATAATCACGGAAACCGTCATTGCCAAATACATCGCCCACCGACCTAACGTATAGAGGCCTTTATACTTGTCCAGAACGAGCCGGTAGAGTTCGCGTACGAGGAGGACATAAAAAGTCAGCACGATTGGGTCAATGACGATCCACACTTGTTGGTAAAGCGGGGAGGAAGTGTTCAGAAAGAAGGGCCAGATGCTGTTGGGAACTCGGAAGAGGAAGTAGGCAAAGAAGATAGGATAACGGCGGTGCAAACCCGTCCGATACAGCTTGTAGGCCATCAAGGCCGAAACAAGGGGTAAAGCCGCCTTCAAAAACCAAACAAGCACGGTGCCGGGCATCGAGATTCTTCGATCTCAATCGTAGCACTCGGCGCCGTGCTCACGATGTTGTCTTCCGATACTATCGAACCCAGGGGCAGGGTTCGCACGTCGGGAACGGATTATCTGCTTTGTTGATCGTCTTCGCGGCAAACAGCGAGAGGGCGATGAATGCGAGAAGCGTAATTTTTTTCATGGTGATCGTTATCCTTAGCCTGCGTTTCGATAGTAATTCTGGTACTAGACTATACGTGCCGGAACGGTTATCAGGTGTTTCTCGCAAATATTTTCTGAAAGTAGAACGTTGTCATTACCGAAGAACTAGAGCTTGTCGGGTTTCAGGGCAGTCCTCAATGGGCAAACCTGATATAGAATCAAGTGCGGGACGGGGAAATTTCTGGCTGACTTTATCGCCAAACCGGAATCGGCAGGAGGACCGGCCGCAGAATATGTGGCGGAAAACCTTGCTACGGATCCCCACCCATTTTGGACGCCTGGTATTCCTGGCATCGCTGCGTGAAGACCTGACCGGCAAGTACTGCCACGTTCCTCTGCTGGAGGTGCTCGGCCGCGATTTGACCGACCGCACGCTCCGTCACAGTCATCACCAGATTTTCGCCGAGTGGTTGAACTTCAGTCTGTCCGAGCAGAAGTCTGACCTGGACGATTACCTGACCGCGTCACAATTGTCACTGGATTCGTTGCCCTACCGGGAACTGGCGCCTTTCACCGCGCACCAGGTGGAGCGGCAACTCTATCTCACGGACTTGGAGACTCTTCTGGAGCTGATCCGTTTCGACCATGGTGGGGCTTTTTCGATTCCAGACGCATAGCCACGCCGACCACCTGGCCGATCACATCAATTTCTCCGACATCGAATACCGCGGGTTTCTGCTGTGACGAAGGATGCGGTTGTACGAGCAGTTGCTCGCCGGACAGCGAGCACCAACCGCACAGATAGCGCGTGCGATGCTCCAGGAAGTAAATCGGGCGTTCCAACTCGGTCGTCCAACCGACGGTGGCTATTCGCCGCTTACCCTGATCGATTAGCACCAGCGACCCGGGGTGAAGCACGGGATGCATCGACCAATCCTCGAGGCCGATGAATCCATAACGATGCTGTCGGAGATCCGTCCCGTTGAGAATACTCACCCCGGCTTTTCCCCAGCGGCGGATTACGTGGCTAAGAAAGTTGTCGAATTCAAATCAATCTCGCATTCGGGAGGATGCGGCACGGTGACAGGACCGTCGCCCGCAAAATGCGCGATGTGAGTTTCGTTCAAGGAAATATTCAATGACTCCGAAGGTAATAATTCCAGTGAAACTCCATACCAGCGCATCACCTCCTGCGCGATCGAGGCGATAGATCGCGCACAAGGAATAAAGGCGATACATGGTGGGAACCGTGCCTTTGTTCTCGATATCGGCGAGGCGGCTGAGCGCGATCACAAACTCGTCGCTCTCGCGGCGCGCGGCGATCTGCTGGCTGGCCTTTTCGACATCGCGGTAGGTCAGCTTCAATCGTTCCCGAACCCGTTTTAGCTTTTCACCGGGCCGCTCCATGATATGATCCCGCTTAATGCGGGTGATTGGATTCCCGCCTATACCGGGGCGCGGCACCCGGCTTTCGTCAACGTTGTCCGCCAGCAGGATTATAGCTTCCGGACCGCTAACGGGCAAGCGAAAAAAGGGAGTATTTTGTTCTGATACCGGAACAACGACAGAAAATGACATCGAAAGTTATCATCGGCATATCCGGGCGCAAGCGGAGCGATTTACGGCTGGCGCCTGCTGGAGCGGCTGCGCGGCCATGGCACCGTAGAGATCCACTTGATCCTGACGCGTTCCGGGGAGAAGACGCTGTTTCTCGAAACAGGGAAGACAGCAGCCGATGCCCGCTCTCTATCGGATTTTTCCTATCCACTGGAGGATATCGGGTCACGCCTGGCCAGCGGATCCTGCCGGACGGATGCCATGGTGGTGGCGCCCTGTTCGATTCACACGATGTCCGCGATCGCCGGCGGGATCAGTTCCAATCTATTGATCCGCGCCGCCGACGTAATGCTCAAGGAGAGGCGCAAATTGATCCTGATGGTCCGAGAAACACCCTTCCACGTCGGTCACCTAAGAA
Source organism: uncultured Solibacteraceae bacterium (assembly GCA_963791985.1). GTDB lineage: Bacteria > Acidobacteriota > Terriglobia > Bryobacterales > Bryobacteraceae > Solibacter. Next base: position 761,782 of record CAWBUN010000002.1, read on the forward strand.
ATATGACGGCACTAGCCGAAATGGGCGCAATAATTGCCCCGCCGATTCCCGGTTTTTATCACAATCCGCAAACCGTAATGGATATCGTGGATCACAGCGTGGATCGCGTCCTCGACCTCATGGGAATTGCCCGATCCCGAGGTTCGCCGCTGGGATGGGGTCAGCCGGTGAGGCGCCGCGCCGCGAAGTCATCGCCTTCCAGGGCGAACGCGGCGCCTTCAGCGAGGAAGCCACTCGCAAGCTCTGCGGAGCTGACGTGGAAGTTCTTCCCTGTGTGCGGTTTGAAGACCTGTTCCGCGGTTTGAAGGAGGGGCGCGCGACGGGCGCCGTTGTGCCGATCGAGAACACGCTGGCGGGCAGCGTTCACGAAAATTACGACCATCTGGTGAATTTCGAACTGCCCATTGTGGCCGAAACCAGCGTGCGCATCGTACACAATCTAATCGCATCAAAAGGGAGTGAAGTTCTCACAAATCAAACGCGTGTATTCTCACCCTGTGGCATTAAATCAGTGCCTGGATTTCTTTGCCAAGAATCCCGCAGATCGAGAAGAACGCCTTTTACGACACCGCCGGCAGCGTCAAGATGATCACGGAAGAAGGACTTACGGACGCGGCAGGGATTGCGAGCGCGGTCGCGGCTGAAATTTACGGCGCCCATATTCTGCGACGATCAATTGAAAGCGACCGGCAGAATTTCACGCGGTTCTTTCTCTTGCGCACTCCCGAATATGCGCGCCGGCACCCGGTTCAGGCTGCGGCCGGGACGCAGTGGAAGACCTCGCTGGTTTTCAGCACGCGCAATATTCCCGGGGCTCTGTTCCGCGCCCTCAGCGCATTCGCACTGCGCGATCTCAACCTGATGAAGATCGAATCGCGGCCGCTGCGCGGAAAACCCTGGGAATACCTCTTCTACCTGGATTTTCTGGGCCGGGTCGATTCCCCGGTCGCCCAAAACGCCCTCAATCACCTCCGGGAAACCGCCGATTTCCTGCGCATCCTGGGCTGTTACCCCAAGGGCGCCTAAGCGCAAACAACGCTAACGAATCGCACACTGTGCGGCCCAACTGCCCGTTACACTGAAGTTAGCGCCATGCCCGACGAACACGAAATTCCCGCCAGTGGAAACCACGCGACTCCTGAAGAACTCCCCGTGCTCACAGTACGCGACACCGTGATTTACCCGGGCGCGCTACTGCCGATCACGGTCGGCCGCCCCACCTCGCTCGCGCTGGTGCAATCGCTCGGCGAGAACCGCACGCTCGCCATGGTCTCGCAGCTCGACCCGCGCGTCGAATCGCCGACACCCGAAGATCTCTTCCAGGTCGGCACGGTGTGCGTGATGCACAAGGCCATCAAGGTCCCCAAGGACAACCTGCTGCTCTTCTGCGAGGGCATCGCGCGCATCCGCACACGGAATTCACCGCCACCGAGCCCTTCCTGCGCGCGAAGGTGGAGCGGCTGCCGGACGTCGAGCCGGCGCCGACGCGCCGAGGTCGAAGCCCTGCGGCAGAACGTGGTGAGCCTGTTCCAGCAGATTGTCACCGCCTCGCCGAACCTCTCCGACGAACTCGGCATCAACGCCGCCAACATCACCGAACCCGGACGCCTGGCCGATTACGTTGCCGGCACCTTGCCGGCGCTGGGGCATGCGGAGCGGCAGAAGCTGCTCGAAGAACTCGACGGCATGGCGCGGCTCAACGAGATTCACCGCACACCTCACGCGCGAGCTCGAACTGGTGGAACTGCGCGGCTCGCATTCAGGATCGCAGGTGCAGGGGCAGCTCTCGCAGAACCAGCGCGAGTTCTATCTGCGCGAGCAGTTGAAGGCCATCCAGAAGGAACTCGGCGAAGGCGACGACGCGTCGCGCGATGTCGAGGAACTGCGCAAGAAGCTCGAAAGCGCGGGCATGACCGAAGAGGTCAAGACCGAGGCGCTGCGCGAGCTCAACCGGCTGGCGCGCATGTCGCCCGGCTTCGCCGGAATACGGGATGACGCGCACCTACCTCGAATGGATGGCCAATCTGCCGTGGAGCATCTCTTCGGGTTCGCATGGTGAACGTGAAGCGCGCGGCCGAGATTCTGGACGAGGATCACTACGACCTGGAGAAGGTCAAAGACCGCATTCTGGATTACCTGGCCGTGCTGCAGTTGAAGCCCGTGCTCAAGGGGCCGATCCTGTGTTTCGTGGGCCGCCGGGCGTTGGCAAGACTTCGCTGGGCCGCTCGATCGCGCGCTCCCTGGGCCGCAAGTTCGCGCGCATCTCGATGGGCGGCATGCACGATGAGGCTGAGATCCGCGGACACCGGCGCACTTACATCGGCGCGCTGCCGGGGCAGATCGTCCAGGCGCTGCGCCGCGCCGGCAGCAACGACCCGGTCTTCATGCTGGACGAGGTGGATAAGCTGGGCCGCGATTTCCGCGGCGACCCGGCCAGCGCGCTACTCGAGGTTCTGGATCCGGAGCAGAACTCCACCTTTCGCGACAACTATCTGGACGTTCCGTTCGATCTCTCCAAGGTCCTCTTCATCACGACGGCCAACGTGCTCGATCCCGATTCCGGATGCGCTGCGCGACCGCATGGAGATCATTCAACCTGGAAGGCTATACCGAGCAGGAAAAGGTGATCATCGCTTTCCGCTACCTGATTCCGCGCCAGACCACGGAGAACGGGCTCGACGCCGACGCAGGACATCGAGTTCAGCGACGATGCGGTGCGCTTCATCGTGCGCCGCTACACGCGCGAGGCCGGCGTGCGCAATCTGGAGCGCGAGATCGGCACGATCTGCCGCAAGCAGGCGCGCCGGATCGCCGAGGGCACGCGCGAAAAGATGGTGGTCACTCCGGAACTGGTGGAGAAGGACCTGGGCGCTCCGCGTTACCGCACCGATACGGAAGTGGCGGATCGCACGCAGCCGCCCCGGCGTCGCAGTCGGCCTGGCGTGGACGCCCGTGGGCGGCGACGTGCTGTTCATCGAAGCGGGCCGCATGCCGGGCGGCAACAAGGGCCTGATCATGACCGGGCAACTGGGTCCGGTGATGCAGGAATCGGTGCAGGCGGCGCTGACCTGGGTGCGCGGCAATGCGACCAGGTACGGCATCGATCCCGACCTGTTCAAGACCAGCGATATCCACATCCACGTGCCCGCCGGAGCCATCCCGAAGGACGGCCCGAGCGCGGGCATCACGATGGCGACCGCGCTGCTTTCCATGCTGACCGAACGCAGGGTGCGCACGAATCTGGCGATGACCGGAGAGATCACGCTCACCGGCCAGGTGCTGCCGATCGGCGGCATCAAGGAGAAGGTGCTGGCGGCCAAGCGCAGCGGTGTCCGCGAGGTCATTCTGCCGTTCGAGAACGAAGTCAACGTGCTGCGAAGATTTGAAGAGCGAGCAGATCGGCGATATGAAGCTTCACTACGTGAAGTCGATGGAGGAAGTGGTCGAGCTCGCGCTCGAGCCGCCGACGAAGTAAGCGCCGCTAGAGCAGGGCGGGCAGCAGTTCGCCCGCCGGGCCGCGCAGGGCGCAGTCGACCAGGTTGGTGAACGGTGTCTCGGCGGTATTGATTTCGATCACCTTGGCGCCGCCTTGTTTGGCGTAAGGCACCAGGCTGGCGGCCGGGAAGACCATCGCGGAAGTGCCGATCACCAAAAAGACTTCGGCGGAGGCGACGGCGTGCTCGGCCTCTTTCATCATGCCGTCTGGCAGCGCTTCGCCGAACCAGACCACGCCGGGGCGCGCCAACCCACCGCAGGCGCAGTGCGGCGGCAGTTTGGGAAGCGGCGCGCGGCGGTCCGGCCAGTTGGCGCCGCAGACCGTGCAGCGCATACGCCAGATATCGCCGTGCAGTTTGAGCTGGCGTCCGCTGCCCGCGCGATCGTGCAGGCCGTCGACGTTCTGGGTAATGAGAGTGTACTCGCGCTTCTTGATTTCGAGCTGTACGAGCGCCTTGTGGGCGGTGTTGGGCAGCGCCTTGGCGATCAACTCGCGCCGCCAGTTGTACCACTCCCAGACCAGCCGCGGATCTTTCAGGAAGGCTTCGGGCGTGGCCAGTTCTTCGGGCTTGTAATTCTTCCATAAGCCGTCATCGCCGCGGAAAGTAGGAACGCCGCTTTCCGCGGAAATTCCAGCGCCGGTGAGCACGGCGACACGCGTGGCACTCACCACCCATTCACGAGCTTGATCCAGGTCTGCCAAGATCTTATTTTAAACGGACCACGTCTTATCTGCGTTTATCTGTGTCCATCTGCGGCCTATTGGTAGGTCTTCTTTAAGCAGAATGGGCCGCAGATAGACGCAGATTAACGCAGATAAAACAATCCGAGTGCATTCGTGGCTTCGCGGACCCGTTCGAGGACTTCGGCGGGGTCCGGATCTTCAACACGGATCACCGTGCCTTTCGGGCGCCAGCGGTCGAACATGCGGGGGACGGGGAATCCGGCGAAGATGCTAATCAAGGGGACACCGCAGGCGGCGGCGACGTGTTGGCCGGCAGAATCGTAGCCGACGTAGAGTGCGGCCCCCGCGATGATTTTGGCGAAGCCGGCGAAGGAGCCTTCCCAAAAGGTGGCGGCGCCGCCCGCGGCGCGTTCTACGCGAGCTGCTTCTTCGCCGCCCGCACCTTTGTCGATTACCAGGGGCGCGAGCGTCGACAGGAGGCGCAAGAGCTCTTCTTCGAAGGGGTCGGCGATGCGCTTGGCGGGATTCTCGCCGACGCCGAGACTGATGGCGATGTAGCTGCGTGGCAGGTCGATGATCTTTGCAACCGGCGCGACGTAGGGTTTCGCGCCGGAGACGCCGAAAGTCTCCTCCGCCCATTGCGCGGCCAGGTCGGGCAGTGCGGCATCGCTCGTACCGCCATATGCGCGGCTTTCGAAGAGGTGGTAGCGCGAGGGATCGCCGACCGGGAGCAGGCCGAGTTGCGTGAGGCGTGAATCGGCATCGATCACGACGGTGTCCGTGCCGGCGGCGAGCGCTTGCAAATCGCCCCAAACCGCGAGGCGCTCTGCCAGGCTGCCGCGCCGGTATTCGACCGGGGCGTGGATCAGACGCGGATCGGCAGCGAACATTTCGAAATTCTTGCGTGGTCCGGCGAAGACGATTTGTGCCTTGGGGAAGCGGCGTTTAGCGGCGTCCATCAGGACGCTGGTCACGGCGACGTCGGCGCCCAGCGTCACCCGCGAGAGCACGATGACGCGCGCGGCCTCGCCGATGACCGGGCGGGGCACTCGCACGCGTTCGTAATGCGCCAGGTCGGCTCCCGGAATCGCCTGCGAAAACAGGCGCGCGTAGCAATCGGAAAGCGCAGGCTCGAAGCGGTCGCGAGAGGCCCTCCACCAGGATTCCGAAGAGCGCTTTGGCACACGGCTCTTCGAGTAGCGCTTGCGGCAGGCGCTCGGGCGGCGCACCCGCGATGCACTGCTCCAGGACCTGACGCGCCACGTCCTCACACGAAGTACTTGGCAATCAAGATCCCCAGTTTCTGCCTGGTCGACTCGGGCACCGCCCCGCGGTCGGTGAGAATCGCGTGGGCCAGCGCCGACCCGCACTTGCAGCTGCGCGCGTGCGGCATTGCGGCGACCGCCTCCGCCACTACCTTGCAGGCGTTCTCGGCGTTCTTCACCAGGTTGGCGATGATGTCGTTGACCGTGACCGCGTCGTGTTCCGGGATGCCAGCAATCGTAATCCGTCACCATGGCGACGGTCACGTAGCAGATCTCGGCTTCACGTGCGAGCTTGGCCTCCTGCAGGTTGGTCATGCCGATCACGTCCATGCCCCAACTGCGGTAGACGTTGGATTCGGCCTTGGTCGAAAAGGCCGGGCCCTCCATGCAAAGATACGTGCCGCCGAGCTTCGCGTTGACACCCGCGCGCGCGCAGGCGGCCTCCACCACGCGGCTCATCTCCGGGCAGATGGGGTCGGCGAAACTGATGTGCGCCACCAGGCCATCGCCGAAAAAGGTGGAGATGCGTCCGCGCGTGCGATCGAAGAACTGGTCGGGGATCACGAAATCCTGCGGCCGGTGTTCCTCCTTCAGCGAACCCACAGCACTCAGCGAAATGATGCGCTCCACGCCCAGCGATTTCATGCCGTAGATGTTGGCCCGGAAGTTCAGCTCCGAGGGCGAGATGCGATGCCCGCGGCCATGGCGCGCCAGGAACGCGACATTACGGCCGCCGAGCGTGCCGAGCACGTAATTGTCCGAAGGGCTGCCGAACGGCGTGGTGATGTTGGCCTCTTCCTGCGCTTCAAATCCGGGCATGTGGTACAGACCGCTGCCCCCGATGATTCCGATTTCCGCTTTCAATGGGTGCTCTCCTGAATGAGTTCCAGCAGCACGCCTCCGGTGGAGGCGGGATGGACAAAGACGTAGATGTGGCCGCCCGCTCCGGCGCGCGGTTCGTTCAACAGCCGCGCTCCCTTGGCCTTGAGTCCGGCGACGGCGGCGTCAAGGTCGGGCACGCGCAACGCGACGTGATGCAACCCCGGACCCGCGCTTTTCCAGAAATTTCGCGATCGGCGAATCGGGCGCGGAGGCCTGCAACAGCTCGATCCGCGAATCGCCGATCGGCAGCATGGCGACCTCGACCTTTTCGCCGGCGACGCTTTCGCGATGCGTTACCGCGAGCCCGAGCGATTCGTAGAAGCCGATGGAGTCTTCCAGCGACTGAACGGCGATGCCGAGGTGGTCGATAGAGGCGCCGGTTGGCAGACGCGCGCCTGCCGGGCGACTTGACGCGGCCGTAGATCGCGTCCGCACCAGTTCCGCGATACCCTTGCCCTCGGTGGCGACGGTACGGATGACCGGGCAGGTGAAGCCCTCGGCGTGCAGTTCCATTTCCACGCGATCGGCGCCGGGATGGTCGCTCTTGTTGATCACGAAGATGTCGGCGATCTCCATGATGCCGGCCTTGATGGCCTGCACATCGTCGCCCATCCCTGGTACCAGCACGACCACCGTCACCTGCGCCACCGAGGTGATTTCGATTTCGTCCTGCCCCACGCCGACGGTTTCGATGATGACGTAGTCCCTGCCGGCGGCATCCATCAGGCGCGCGAGATCGGCCGTGGCGCGCGCCAGCCCGCCCAGGTGCCGCGCGTCGCCATGGAACGGATGAAGATGCCGGGGTCGGCGTGATGCTGCTGCATGCGGATGCGGTCGCCCAGAATGGCGCCGCCGGTGCTGCGGCTGCTCGGGTCCACGGCGAGGATCGCGAGCGTCTTGCCGCGCTTGCGCAGTTCCACCGCCAGCGCATCCACCAGCGTGCTCTTGCCCGCGCCCGGCGGACCGGTGATGCCGACGATGCGCGCGTGCCCGGCGAAGGGCTCCAATTCCCGCAGGACGGCGAGCGCCTGCGGATCGCGGTTCTCGATGCCGGTGGCCAGCGCGCGCCAGCGCGCGCGCGTCCCCTTCGCGGATTTTTCGCGCCAGTTCGTTCATCAGCTCTTGAGTAGTTGCCGGGCGATCACCAGGCGCTGGATCTCGCTGGTGCCTTCGCCGATGGTGCACAGCTTCACGTCGCGGTAGAACTTCTCCACCGGGTAGTCCTTGATGAAGCCGTAGCCGCCGTGGATCTGCACCGCCTCGCCGGCGATGCGCACCGCGGCCTCGGAGGCGAACAGCTTGGCCATCGACGATTCGCGCGTCACGCGCATACCGCGATCCAGCATCCAGGCGGCGCGATAATTGAGCAGGCGCGCGGCGTCGATGTCGACGGCCATATCGACCAGCTTGTGCTGGATCGCCTGGAACTCCGAAATCGGGCCGGCCGAACTGCTTGCGCAGTTTGGAATAGCGCAGCGCAGCGTCGTAGGCGCCCTGCGCCATCCCGATGGAGAGCGCGGCGATGGAGATGCGCCCGCCGTCCAGCACCTTCAGGCTGTCGACGAAGCCGTCGTTCAGTTTGCCGAGCAGTTGTGTCGGGCGCGAGCCGGCAGTTCTCGAAGATCACTTCGCCGGTGGCGCTGGCGCGCAGACCCAGCTTGTTTTCCTTCTTGCCGCAGCGGAAGCCCGGCGTGTCCTTCTCGATGAGGAAGGCCGAGATGCCGTGCTGCGCCGCGGCGCGATCGGTGACCGCCATGGCCACGCAGACATCGGCGTAGTGCGCGTTGGTGGTGAAGGTCTTGGCGCCGTTGAGCACCCACATGCCGCTCCTCGCAGTATCGGCGTGGGTGCGCGTGCCGGCGGCGTCGCTGCCCGCCTCGGGCTCGGTCAGCGACCAGCAGCCCGATCCACTCGCCGGACGCCAGCTTGGGAAGGTAGCGCGCGCGCTGCTCTTCGCTGCCCATCTTGTAAATGTGATTGGAGCAGAGCGAGGTGTGGGCGGCCACGATGATGCCCACCGAGCCATCCACGCGCGAGAGCTCTTCGATGATGATGGAGTATTCGATGTAGCCCAGTCCCGCCGCCGCCCAGTTCCTCCGGGAAGATCGCGCCCATGTAGCCGAGCTTGCCGAGCTTGCGGACGACTTCGAGCGGGAAGGTCTGCGCTTCGTCCCACTCCATGACGTGGGGCGCAATCTCCGCTTCGGCGAACTCCCGAACCGCCTTGCGCAGTTGAATCTGTTCCGGCGTGTACTCGAAATCCACGTGCGCCTCGATAGTGCTTAGACGATCTCTTCCTTGGCCGGGTCCCAGCGCACGGTGCGTTGCTGGCGGTAGCTTTCCACCGCCATGCGGCAGGCGATGGAGATGCGGAAGCCGATTTCGAACGGGCAGTTGGGCTGCTTCGCCGCCGCGTATGCAGTCGAAGAAGTTCTGCATGTGCGCCTTGGGATCGCTGCGCGTGACGCCGGTCATTTCGTTGCCGTCTTTGCGATTGACCTTTTGCGGGAAATACTTGAGCGTCTGCGGCGTGTGCGAGATGGTGCCGTTGTCGCCGAGCACGTCCTCGGTGACGCGGAGCTGATCGTTGCCGAAGCCGGAGTCCCAGCGTGTAGAGCAGCTCTTCCTCGTGCTCCATGCTGACGTTCATGGTGTCGGGAACTTCGCGGCCGTCCTTCCACAGGTAGATGCCGCCGACCATGGTGACGGCGCGTGGGAATCTTCAGGTCCAGCACCTTGTACCAGAAGGAAAGCTGGTGGCACATGTTCTCGTAGACGTTGCCGCCCGAGTAGTCCCAGAAGAAGCGCCAGTTGATGTAGCGGTTGGCGTCGAAATCCACCGGTTTGGCCTCGCCCAGGAAGCTCTTCCAGATGATGTTCTCCGGCGTCATGTCGGGATAGACCGGCCGCGACCACTGCGGCTTGCCGTGCGGCGTATTGCGGTACATGTGGCCGTGGATCGCGGTGATCTTGCCCATCAGTCTCCGGCTTGTTGAACGTCGATGGCGTCGGTGATGGCGCCGGTGGAGGTCCACTGATGGCCGATCTGCACCGCGTGCTTGCCGGCGTCCTTCTGGAACGCGGCGCGCATGCGCTTGGCGTGCTCCACCGTGAACGCCATGGTCTTTTCCTGGTAGACGTGCTTGCCGGCGCTCGAGCGCGGCGGTGAAATGCTCGCAGTGCAGGTGCTGCGGGGTGGCGATCAGGACCGCGTCGATGTCCTTATCCTCGAGCAGGCGGCGATAGTCGAGGTAGGTCTTGGCGTTGGGGGCGATCTTCTTGACGTCTTCCAGGCGGCGCGTATAGACATCGGCGGCGGCGACGCATTCCACGTTTTCGCAGGTGAGCGCGGTCTGCAGGATTTCGGTGCCGCGGGCGCCCGGCCCGATGATGCCGATGCGGATACGCTCGTTCGCGCCCAGCACATTGGTCGCTGCTAACGTGCCTGCCAGTCCGGTGGCCACGTTGCCGATGAAATTACGGCGAGATTGCATGAAAAGAGGGAACTCCTTGACGTCATATCAATTATATACGGGGGATAGGGTGAATTAGTGCCAGCCGGCGATCGACCCGTCACGGGACGTCGGGAGGCGGCGATTCCTTCGAGCAGCCGAGCGATGGCGGTAGAATATACCTGAGATGGGACTTGATCGCATTACCCGAAATCCGGCCGTGATGGGCGGAAAACCCTGCATTCGCGGGATGCGTGTCACGGTTGGAACCATCGTTGGCTTGGTTGCTTCGGGTCACAGTTACGCTGAAATCCTGTCCGCTTACCCATACCTCGAAGAAGAGGATATCCGGCAGTCTCTTGCGTACGCCGCCTGGCGTGTCGAGGAGATCGAAGTTCCCCTCCCGGCAGCATGAAGCTGCTGATAGACATGAACTTGAGTCCACTGTGGACGCAGTTTCTTGCCGATTCAGGCTTTGAAAGCGTCCACTGGTCGAAGATTGGCCTGCCCACTGCGCCCGACACAGAGATCATGGAGTATGCGCGCGCCAATGGGTTCGTAGTGTTCACTCACGACCTGGATTTCGGCGCGCTCCTCGCGCAGAAACAGTCCAGCGGCCCGAGCGTCGTTCAGGTCCGCTCGCAAGACGTTCTTCCGAATGCCATCGGCGAGATGGTCGTTCGGGCTATTCACGCGGCAAGCCACCATTTGGAATCAGGAGCTCTGGTTACGGTAGACCCAAACCGGCATAGGATTCGACTCTTACCAATTTAGTCGCCCCCACACTCACGCCAGCTGCAGCGCCTGCCGTAATCCCGGATCGTGCCTTACCCGCCATATGCGGCTATCGAGGTAGTAGTGCGTCAGCCCGAAGCCGCAGAAGAAGCCAAACGCGAGGTCGGATACCTGGCCGAGTTGGAATCCCGGAATCCGGTACAGCGCGCTGAAGACCAGCGCCGTCCCCACATACGCGAAGAGGCTGCGGCTCAGCACGTTCGCCGCCCCATAGCGATTCCGATTGTGGAACCACACCAGCGCGTGATACTGCAGGTTGTGCACGATAGTCACCGTCGGCACCGCCGCCTGCCAGCTCATGTACGCGAACGTCAGCCAGTGCAGCGGGATGATCGCGGCGAACAGCAGGTACTTCGGCACATCCCTGCGGAAGCGCCCCACCTGCCGCACCAGCCAGACCGCCGCTGTGATGCCGACAACTGCCCACAAGAGTGGCTCGTACTGGGGAAATGCCAGCTTGATCCCGAGTTCTTCCGGGTGATGAATGAAGAATCTGTGGAAGGGCGGGAAGACCATCATCACGCCGAGGAAGACGCGATCGAGCGTGTTATCCAGCGGCAGCAGGTCGCGATTCTTCACCTTGTACAGCACCAGGAATCCATAGTGCTGGCGAATCACGTGATAGTAGGCCCACACGCCTACCAGCAGCGCGAGCAATCCCTTCTGCCCGGCCAGCACCATCAGCGGACCGAGCGAGAAGAAGACCAGCAGACTCCCATACAGCAGTTTCGGATTGCGCGCCCGCGCATCCTTATCGAAGTACGTGCGGCTCGCCGTCGCGAAGATGTGGGTGCCGTCGAAACCCACGCTCCAGAACCACCACAGCAGCGTGATCTTCACGTGCAGCCCAGTGTAAAGCCCGAGATAGATATAACCCGCCAGGGCGCTGCCGATGACGAGGCTCAGGTCTACACTGCGACTGACGATCCAGCGGGGAGACGTCCCCGCCGGGGCTGTGGCAACGGCGGCCATACTCGCGTGCCGCGCTTAAACGAAGTGGACTTTCTGCGCGGCGTCGTCCCAGACGGCCTTCTTCTGGTTCTTGAAGGACAGCGTGGCCATGTGCCCGCTGATGGCGGCCTGCTGGCCCACGGGCGGCGGCGCAATCACCTGCTCCTTACCCAGCACGCTCTGGATGAAGTTGCGGAAGTGATTGATGGCGCCATCGGATTCCTTGTACTCCTGCGGCCCGTTGATGTGGATGGCGGCCCGCGCCTTGATGTTCTCCGGCGCGCGGTTGGGCCGGTCCGAGCGGTGTGCATTGTAGCTCTCCGCTTCGAAGTAGAGGTCCTGCCGGTTCATCACCCGGATGGTGCCTTCGTTGCCGAAGATCTCTTCGCCGTAACCGAAGAATTCGTTGCCCAGATAGCAGCTGTAATTCAGCTGCATCTTGTCCGAATAGTCGTAAACAGCGGTCAGCGTATCGGGCACGTCGCGGTCATCGGAGGGGTCGGTCCAACGATAATTTCCGCCGCTCGCCATGCAGGTCTTCGGCACCGTCTTCGAGAGCATGAAGTTGACGATGTCGGTCTGGTGCACCAGCAGGTCGGTGGAGATGCCGCCCGAGTAATCCCAGTACAAGCGCCACTGGAAGTAGCGGTGCGGATCCCACGCGCGCTTGGGCGCGGTGCCCAGGAAGCGGTTCCAATCGGTATTCTGCGGGTTGGCCTCGGCGGGAATCACATAGCGCCATGATGGCTCGTTGGGCAGCCCGTTGCGATACCAGAAGGCGCGCACGAAATGAACGTCGCCGACCATGCCCTGCTGAATCAGCTCTTTCGCCTTCTTGTAGAGCGATGAGCTGCGATTCTGCGTGCCCACCTGGACGATCTTTTTCGCCTGCTCCCAGGCCTTGATGATGTCGAAGCCTTCTTCGATGGTGTGGGCCAGCGGCTTTTCGATGTAGACGTGCTTTCCGGCCTTCAACGCCGCGATCGTCATATCGTGATGCAGGTGCTCCGGCGTCATGATGTAGACCGCGTCGATCGATTTATCGGCGAGCAGTTCGCGATAATCCTTGTGCGCCTTGGCCTTGGCGCCCCAAATGGTCTGCAGGCGGTCCTGCGCACGGGCGATATAGCCGTCGTAGGTGTCGCAGATGGCGGAGATCTGCACGTCGTTCGCGGCCGCCGTGTGCAGCCAGTCGAGCCCCGCGTAGCCACGCGTGCCGACTCCGATCCAGCCTATATTGACCTTGTCGTTCGCGCCCCGCGCGCCGATCACGGCCGGGCCTGCGGCGATCGCGGCCGCCTTAAGAAAATTACGCCGATTCAATTCGTCCGCCATGGGACCTCCAGTTTCTGATATTCCGATGATAGCAGCGGGCGGTATCATCGTGAGCAATGGAGAAGCCCATGAAACGCGCGATCTTCCTCGGCCTGCTGGCCGGAGCGCGATTGGTCGCCAGTCCTCAAGATAATGAGCCCCGCGTCTACGTCGATTACCGCCTGGTCATGATCCCCATGCGCGATGGAGTACGCCTGGAAACCGTGATCCTGACGCCGCGGGGCGCCCACGGGACGCTGCCCTTCCTGATCGACCGGACGCCTTACGGTGTCCCCGCCGAGGACACGGTCGCCAAGGGCTTTCCCGCCCGGCAGCGCTGGCGCAGTGAGAACTACATCTTCGTCTCGCAGAACATTCGCGGCCGCTTTCAGAGCGAAGGCAAGTTTGTGATGTTTCACCCGCCGCACGATCCCAAAGATGCTAAGGGCATCGACGAAACTACCGACGCCTGGGATACGGTCGATTGGCTGATCAAGAACGTGCCCGACAACAACGGCCGCGCCGGAATCGCAGGGACGTCCTACGACGGCTGGACCGCGGTGATGGCCACGCTCAATCCGCATCCCGCGCTCAAAGCCGCCATCGAACAGGCCTCGCCCGCCGACCAGTTCCTGGGCGACGACTTCCATCACAACGGCGCCTTCCGCCTCAGCTACGGCTTCGAGTACTCCGCCATGCTCGAGACCACTTCCACCGAGAATTACCGTTTCCAGTTCGACCGCGCCGATACCTACGATTGGTACCTCGGCTTGGGTCCGCTCTCTAACGCCGACGAGAAGTATTTTCACGGCAAGGTCCCCACCTGGACCGACTTCATGCGCCATCCCAACTACGACGCCTTCTGGCAGCGCCAGGCCTTCGCGCCGTACCTGAACTCCGTGAAGATTCCCATCGTGCACACCGCCGGCTGGTGGGACCAGGAGGATTTCTACGGCCCGCAGAAGATCTACGAACTGCTGGAGCGCAACGACCCCGAGCATCGCAATTACTTCGTCGCCGGCCCGTGGAACCACGGCGGCTGGAACGGCAACGGCACCAAGCTGGGAAGCGTCGATTTCGGCAGCGACACCGCGCTGCATTATCGTGAGACCATCTTCCAGCCGTGGTTCGATTACTGGCTGCGCGGCCAGGGAGAGTTGAAGCTCGCCGAGGCTACCGTCTTCGAAACCGGCGCCAACCAGTGGCAGCAACATGAAGCCTGGCCGCCGAAGCGCGCCGTGGAACCGCGCCGCCTCTACTTCCGCGAAAACGGAAAACTGGAGTTCACCGGACCCGGCACGGCCGGAGCGTTCGACGAGTACGTCAGCGACCCAGCGAACCCCGTGCCCTACCGTCCGCGCCCGGTGCCGGCCACCTATCCCGGTAATGACTGGCGCGTCTGGTTGGTGCAGGATCAGCGCTTCGTGGATCATCGTCCCGACGTGCTTACCTGGCAGACCGAGCCGCTCAAAGAAGACCTGCGCATCGCAGGCGACTTGCTGACCGAACTCGTGGCATCCACCACCGGGACCGATAGCGATTGGGTGGTGAAACTGATCGACGTCTATCCGGAGGACGCGAAGGAACTACCGGGCTACCAGCTCATGATCGCCGACGAGATTCTGCGCGCCCGCTTTCGCAACGGCTTCGAAAAGCCCGAGCCCGTGCCGGCCGGCAAGCCGGTGAAGTATGCGATCGACCTGCACACCAACGCGCACGCTTTCCTCAAAGGCCATCGCGTGATGGTGCAGGTGCAGAGCACGTGGTTCCCGGTCTACGACCGCAATCCGCAGAAATTCGTTCCGAGTATCTTCGATGCGCACGCCGCCGATTACGTGAAGGCCACGCAGCGCATCTATCGCGGCAGCGCGATCGTACTACCGGTGCTCACCGTAGGACAGGCCTCCCGGCCTGTCCACTAATCAGGTTTCTCACTTACGCCAGCTTCCAAGGCTTCCGGTACTGCCGCGTCACGTAGCGATTGGCCGTCGTGCGGCCCGTGAATCGCTCGTGGTCGTCGTCCCAGTGGAGGCGCTCGCCGGTGCGATACGCGATGTTGGCGAGCAGGCCGCCCTTGGTCAGCTTGTGTCCGTATTCCACGTCGCACGTAGTGCGCTTGCGTGATTTCACGGCGTCCAGGAACTCGCGAATGTGGCCCGGCGAGTCGGGAATGGTCGGGGCCGGCGGTTGGAAGTGCTCTTCCTTCTTGCCCTTCACGTAAACCTCGTAGCGGTTGTAATTGGTGACCAGCGTGGCCGCGGAGCCTTCGAAAATCACGCTGCTGCCCATCGCGTCGAAGCCCGGGCGCCCGTTGGGGTGCAAGGTCCAGGTGAGAATCAGTCCCGGATAATCGCAGACCACCTCCAGCGTATCGGGCGTCTCCCCCGCATCGTCCACGCCCCAACGACCGCCCGTCGCCGAAATACTGGTGGGCGCTTTGAGGTCGAGCGCCCACACCGCGACGTCGGTATAGTGGCACCAGAAATCGATCAGCGCGCCGCCGGAATAATCCCAGAAGTAGCGGTAGTTGAAATGCGAGCGCAGCGGATTGTAAGGACGGCGCGGCGCGGGCCCCAGCCAGAATTCGTAGTCCAGTTCCGGCGGCGGTGCGCAATCCGCCGGCCTGCCGAGCCCGGGGTTGGCCGTGGTCAGGGAGCAATCCACGCGGTGGATCTTGCCGAGCGCGCCGGATTGAATCACCTCCACCACGCGCCGGTACGTGGGCCGGTCGTTGTGGATGTGATTTCCCATTTGCGAGATGCGGTTGTGCTTGACGGCCGCGTTCACCATGGCGCGGCCTTCGCCGATCGAATAAGAGAGCGGCTTCTCCACGAACACGTCTTTGCCGGCGCTACAGGCCTGGACGAAGGGCAGCGCGTGCCAGTGGTCGGGCGTGCCGATCATCACCGCGTCGAGTTCTTTGCGCTCCAGCAGCTTGCGGAAATCGTGGAATTTCTCGGGCCTGTGCCCTTGGGTCTTCTCTACCGCAGCGGCGGCGCGATCCAGGTGCGTCGAATCCAAATCGCAGACCGCGGCCGCCGTCACGTCCGGGTGCCGCATAAACTCGTTCAGCCGCGAGGTCCCCTGTCCGCCGAGCCCAATGAAGCCCACCTGCAGCCGGTCGCTCGCCGCCGCACCGTGCAACAACTGCGCCGCTGCCATCTGCACAAAGGTCCGTCTGCTGGTCATCAGCTGCCAGCCTAAGCCAACGCGCCCGGCCGCGCAAGCACAGCGCGAAAATGACAAGATCTGTGAGCAAGTGTATACTAAATACCAATAATCTGTTGAATAACAAACAGAATGCGTCCCGGAGGGGGCTAATGCTTACGCGGCTATTCTTCAGAGGGTTCATCACGCTTGCGGTATTTGCCATTCCGGCACATACCATGACCATCCTTGCTACGTTTGGGTCGAGCATCACATCGGATCCCAGCTCCGCTGCGATTCAGGCGGGGATCATGGCTGCGATTGGCCAGATCCAGTCCGAATTCTCCGATCCTATTTCCGTGCCGATCACCTTCGACGAGGGAGGGGGGCTCGGCAGCAGCTCAACCTCGATTTTTCAGGTGAGCTACAGCACATACCGCGCTGCCTTGGTCGCCGATGCCAAGACCGCCGACGATGCCGCCGCGATCGCGCAGCTTCCCGTACAAGCCACTAGCCCTGTGGATGGCAACACCAACATGTGGCTGACCCTTGCCAACGCCGACGCTTTGGGAATTTCCCACGGGGCGTCCGCGTCGTATGCCACGATCACCCTAAACACGTCGATCATGAACTTCGACCGCGCCATAATCGACCCAGCGAGATATGACCTGCAAGGGGTAGCGATGCATGAGATCGACGAGGTCTTGGGCTTGGGGTCCGGATTGAACCTGCCGCCAACTTTCCCCCGCCTGTCCAGACCCCAGGACCTCTTTCGTTACAGCGCCCCCGGCGTTCGGGGCTATTCTACTTCCGGCGCAGCGACGGCTTACCTCTCCATCGATGGCGGCATCACAGATCTGGTGGACTTCAACCAGAATTCCGCCGCCGACTACGGCGACTGGCTGGGTTCGGGAGTGTCGAAGGTGCAGGATGCTTTTGGAACGCCTGGAGTCATTCCCACGTTTGGCGTAGAGAGTCTGAATCTTGATGTGATCGGCTTTGATTTGGATACTGCTGCGCCTGAGCCTGGAACGGTGCTGCTGACCGCGGCAGGATTCGGACTGCTTTGCATTCGGCGCCGGCGCACATAACCTACTCTGCCTCTGTTTGCTCGCAGCCCGCGAAGAATTCTTCGAGTCAACGAGCCGCGACCGTGAGGGAGCGCAACGGGCCCTCGATTCCAGGCATTCCCCCCAAACCGAGCCGCGACCGTGAGGGAGCGATCTCTTGATTATTGTTTGCGAGGTACCGCAGTCTGGGGCAGTCGGCTCGCTTACGCCGTCGCGGAGAGCGCGCTCAGCGAGCGCAGGTCGTCCACCCAGTAATCGGGAGTGAAGACCGCCAGGTCGTCGCGCTTGCCATAGCCGTACGTGACCGCGCACGTCTTCACCCCCGCGCGGCGCCCCGCCTCCATATCTGCGGGGGAATCGCCGACGAACAGGCAGTCTTCCGGCCGCGCCCCCAGCGCTTTCAGCGCCGTGAAAATCACGTCCGGAGCCGGCTTGCACGGGAAGCCGTCGGTGCCCTGCACATGGTCGAAGAACTGCGCTAGGCCGAACTGCTCGAGGATGGCGCGCGTGGTCGGCGTGCCCTTGGTGGTTGCCGTGCCCTTGCGGCCGCCCAGCACCGCGAGGCCTTCCACCACGCCCGGATAGATCGAGGTCAGCTTGTGGCCGCGCGCCGGATAGTGGGTACGGTATTCGGCCAGCAGTTCCGCCAGCCGTTCAGGGGTGGCATCCGGCCAGATGTCCAGGAAAAGATCGTTGAGGTGGCGGCCGATGTAGCTCTTGAGGAATTCGTAGGTAACAGGAGGGGAAGGGTTGGTATCCAGCACCTGCTGGATCGCGCCGCAGATATCCTGGGCGCTATCCAGCAGGGTGCCGTCTATATCAAACAGGTAAACGGGGAACGCGGGAATCACGCGGGCGCCGAGCCCTCGTTCAAGCCCGGGACGCGCCGGCCGCTATCCGGGCGCAGCACCTGCTGCGTGTCGCCCCCCGAATCCTTGGGAGCCTGCGGCGCAAGTGTCTGCCCCTTGATGAGCTGCATCACTTCGTTGCCGTCCAGGATCTCGCGAACCAGCAGCGTCTCGGCGATTTTCACCAGCGCTTCGGTGTACTGATCGATCACGCCGGTCGCGGTGTCGTAACCGCCCTGCACCAGCTTCTTGACCTGCTCGTCGATCCGGATCGCCGTCTCTTCGGAGTAGTCGCGGTGCTGGGAAATCTCCCTGCCCAGGAAGATCTGCTCTTCCTTCTTGCCGAAACTCAGCGGGCCGAGTTCGCTCATGCCCCACTCGCACACCATCTTCCGCGCCAGGTCGGTCGCGCGCTCGATATCGTTGCCCGCGCCCGTGGTCATGTGGTGCATGTACTTCTCTTCGGCGATGCGACCGGCCATCAGGATGGCAAGCTGCGCCAGCAGGTAGTCCTTGTTATAGGAGTGCTTGTCATCGATCGGCAGCTGCATCGTCACGCCCAGCGCCATACCGCGCGGGATGATCGTGACCTTGTGCAGCGGATCCGCATTCGGCAGCATGGCCGCCACCAGCGCGTGTCCGGCTTCGTGATACGCCGTGTTGCGCTTTTCGGCGTCGCTCATCACCATGCTCTTGCGTTCCGCGCCCATCAGGATCTTGTCCTTGGCGAGCTCGAAATCCAGCATCATGACGACCTTGCGATTCTGGCGCGCCGCATTCAATGCGGCCTCGTTCACCAGGTTCGCCAGGTCGGCGCCGGCCAGGCCCGGTGTACCGCGCGCCAGCACGCTGAGATCGACGTTGTCGCCCAGCGGAATCTTCTTGGTATGCACGCGAAGAATGGCTTCGCGGCCCTGCACGTCGGGACGCCCCACCACCACGCGGCGGTCGAAACGGCCGGGCCGGAGCAGCGCCGGGTCGAGCACGTCGGGGCGGTTGGTGGCGGCCACCAGAATCACGCCCTCGTTGGATTCGAACCCGTCCATTTCCACCAGCAGTTGGTTCAGCGTCTGCTCGCGTTCGTCATGTCCGCCGCCCAAACCGGCGCCGCGATGACGGCCGACCGCGTCGATTTCATCGATGAAGATGATGCACGGCGCGTTCTTCTTGCCCTGCTCGAACAGGTCGCGTACGCGGCTCGCGCCCACGCCGACGAACATTTCCACGAAGTCCGAACCCGAGATCGAGAAGAACGGTACGCTCGCCTCGCCCGCAATCGCGCGCGCCAGCAGCGTCTTGCCCGTTCCGGGAGGGCCGATCAGCAGCACGCCCTTCGGAATACGCCCGCCCAGCTTCTGGAATTTCTGCGGCTCGCGCAGGAATTCGATGATCTCCTGCAGTTCTTCCTTGGCCTCTTCCACGCCCGCCACGTCCTTGAACGTGACCTTCTTCTGCTGCGTGGAGTGCAGACGCGCCCGGCTCTTGCCGAAACTCAGCGCCTTGTTGCCGCCGCTCTGCATCTGCCGCATCATGAAGATCCAGAAGGCCAGCAGCACGATGAACGGGGACGCGTTCAGCAGAATCGCAATCCAGCTGCTCGACGACGTGTCCTTAATGGTCACGTTTACTTTCTTATCGTTCATCAAGTCGAACAACTGGGGATAATTCGCCGGCACCTGGGTATGAAATCCCTGGTTCGGGTTCTGGTAAAGCCCGTGTACGTCGCGGTCGGCAATGGTCACTTCTTTGACCTCGCCGCTCTTCACCTTATCCAGGAACTGGGTGAAACTGATCGCGTCTTCCTTGGGTCCTTGATTCGTCCGGACAACGGCGAATAACAGCACCGCTACGCAGATCAGAACTACCCAGAAAATCAATGTCTTTATGTTTGAATTCACGAAACCTCCGTACGGGCCGTCAGTTCTTTAGACGCCGCCCCCAGCCTTCCCGATTCTGCAATCGTCAACGGATTGTCACCTCGCCGATTTTTAAAACGACGCTGCTTTCCGGTGCCGCCGCAAAGCCCGCCGCCGGACCGAACCGCCGAGTCCACACAATGGACTCCCCATCCGTAAGAACCGGCCACTGCGCACGTTCCCACACAGGAATACGTTGGAGTTGGAATAGGGTTTTGATCTTCTCTGAGCCCGCAAGCCCCATGGGTTGATACCTGTCGCCGAAGCGCCAGTTCCGAAGTTCGAGGGAACCGGTAACCCGCTTCCAGTCGAGACAACCCATCTCAGTATTATATACGTTCCATGGCAATACCGAAGTTTCCGATTTTTCAATTAGTTCCAGGGAAATCCCGTGAACGCTTCCGGGGATCTGTGTAATTCCCGGAACAAGAGGTTTTAGAGTGTACGGCTTGCGGGCAAGCGGCAGCCCCAGCCGCAGCCAGTCGAAGGAGCGGCGAACGTCCAGCCCCGGAACCTGCGTCCTGCCGCCTCCCGCAGGCGCCGTCGCCAATTCCACCACCCGCTCGACATGGCCGAAATCGACCCCGCGCAGATCGCCCTTCGCCCGTTGAATGGCCCGTCGAACCAGTCGACGCCCAACCGCGGATGGGAGCGCTTTCAGATCATCCGTACGAATTAACACGTACTGGTCGCCGAGCGTCAGGTGCAGCGCCGCCAACCGGTCGATCTCCGCGGCCCAGTACGCCTCTTCCGCGAGGGCGAACTCGGCGGTATGCGCCAGGGTTTCCACCAGCGCCGGATTCCACTCCGCCGCGAGTTGCGGCAGCAATCCGTGACGAATCCGGTTGCGCGCGAACTCCCCGCCGGCGTTCGTCGCATCCTCCCGCCACGGAATCTGGCGCTCTCGCAAATACGCTTCGATCTCCGCGCGTTCCAGGTCGATCAGCGGCCGCACGATACCCTCGGCAGTCACCGGCCGGATCCCCGCCAGCCCCGCGGTCCCGCTGCCGCGCAGGAACCGGAACAACACCGTCTCCGCCTGATCGCTCCGCGTATGACCCAGCGCCACCCGGTCGCAGTTTCCCGCCGCGAATTGCTCGTGAAAAAATATCAGCCGCGCCTTACGCCCTTCCTGCTCGATATTGCCGGGTCCGAGCCTTACCTCGCGCAGGCAGAACGGCAGCCCCAGCCGCGCCGCCAGTTCCCGGACAAACTCCGCGTCCGCCCGCGATTCCGCGCCGCGCAGCCCGTGATCCACGTGCAAGACGCTGAGTTCGAGCCCGCCGATTTCCCGCAGCGCATGCAGCAGGCACACCGAGTCGGCGCCGCCCGAGACACCCACCGCCACGCGCGCCCCGGTCGCAAACATCCCATACCGCTCGATCGTCCGCCGCACCCGCTCAATCAAATTCGCGCACCGCCTCGCTCAGCCCCTTCTCATACGCCGCGATCAGCTTGTCCCACTGCGCGTTGGCCGCGTGGTCAATTTCCTGCCGCGCCGCATCCTGGTCGAACCACGCGATCGTCCGCCGGATACCCTCGCCGAACCGCACGGTCGCGCGATACTCCGGCACGAACCGCTTAATCTTACTGTTATCGAATACCACGCTAACGGCCTTATCCCCCGTCAGGCTGCCCAGTTTCTCTGGAATGCAGGCCGCGATGAAATCCGACGGAATGTGCACCAGTTGCGGTTCCACTCCCGCCGCCGCGCCCGCGATCCGGTAAAACTGGTCCCACGTCATCACCTCGTCCGTCGTGATGTGGAACGCGTGCCCGATCGCCTGCTCGTGCCCCAAGAGTCCCACCAGCCCCTTGGCGAAATCGGTATTATGCGTGATCACCCACAGCGACGACCCGTCGCCCGGCACGATCACTTTCTTCCCGCGCCGCATCCGGTCGATCGCCGTGAAGGATTTCGCCCAGCTATTCATCGCCAGCGGAATCTGCGTCTCCCCGTAAGTCAGCGACGGCCGCACGATCGTCACCGGGAAGCCCTCCTCCCGCCATGCCCGCAGCAGCCGGTCTTCGCACGCGATCTTATTCCGCGAGTAATCCCAGAACGGATTGCCGAGCGGCGTCGATTCCGTAATCAGATAAGTTGTCGCCGGCTTCTGGTACGCGCTCGCCGAACTAATGAAGATGTACTGCCCGCTTCGCCCGCGGAACAGCCGCAGGTCGCGCTCGATCTGCTCCGGCGTGAACGCGATCCAATCCACCACCACGTCGAATCTCAAGTCCGCGAACACGCGCGCCGCGCCGGCCTCATCCTCCATGTCCACCGCCAGCGTCCTCACTCCCGCAGGCAGCCCGGCCGAACGCCGCCCCCGTGTCGCCAGCGTCAAATCGATACCGCGCTCCGCGGCCAGCGCGGTGCACGCCGTCGAGATCACTCCCGTGCCGCCGATGAACAAAACTCTCATGCAGCCTTTGTAACACGTGGGATAGTCCTCCCGGTCTGTCCACTTGCTGCCGTAACGCTCTCGTGCACGAGAGGCACGTCAGTTTGCGGCATGCCGGCGCTCGCGCGGAGACCGGGAGCGCGCCTCCAAACTGTAAACCATACCGGCGCGTCCGAAAGGTATACTACGCGTGAGCCTGAACAATGCAGATACTGATCGGAATTATCATCGGCCTCGCCGCCTGGTTCGTCCTTCGCATTCTCCTGATGGGCGTGTACACCGTCGATCAAAATGAACGCGCCGTGAAGACGCGTTTTGGCCGCGCCGTCCGCGTCTCGGGCGAGAAGACCACGCTCGACGACCCCATCGCCGAGGCCCTCCGCCCCGAAGAAAAATCGCGCTACGTCTACCCGCAGGTCCGCGTCATCCCGCCCGGCGGCCCCTATTTCCGCATGCCCTGGGAGAAGGTGCACAAAGTCTCCATCGCCACCATGACGGTCAACATGGCGCTCGACCTGGAGAATCCCACCGCCAACGAGAACGGCACGCGCCTCGACGCCGTCACCAAAGACCAGCTCAATACCGGTCTGACCGGCCAGATCCGCTACCGCGTCAGCGAGGCCAACCTCTACGCCTTCGTCTTCGGCATCAAGAAGCCCTTCGTCCACGTGCTGGCCTACTTCGTCTCCGTCTTGCGACAGCGCATCGCCAGCTTCGAAGCCAAAGAGGAGCCGCTCGCGCCGCCCATCACGCAGGCCTCCGGCGCCGCGGCCGCCGCCGTCCTGCCGGGTAGCGAGATGACCGGCATTTCGATCAACGACCTGCGCAAGAATCTGCGCGACTTGAACGAGTACATGGATAACGAGTGCCGCTCGGCCCCCGCCCGCTACGGCGTGATCCTCGACGCCTCGCTGATCACCGGCATCGATCCGCCCGACGAAGTCGAATCGGCGCTCGCCGCCATCAACACCGCCCACAACCAGGTTTCGAGCGACATCAGCCTCGCCCAGGCCTCCGCCGACCAGCGCGTGGTGCAGTCGCGCCGCGCCGTCGAAATCGAAACCCTGCGCGCCCAGGCCGAAGTCGAGCCCGTGAAATCGCTCGCCGCCGAACTCGCCGAGTTGCACCGCGCGGGTCCCGATATCCTCGGCGCCTACCTGCGCAACGTGCGCCTCGCCCTCTACGACAAGGCCCAGCAGATCTACCTGGAGGCAGGCAAGTGACCGACCAACCGATCGTCTCCATCCTCAGCGCCGCGCTCTTCGCCTTCATCGGCGCCTTCGTTGCGGAGCCCGTGCTGCTCGCGCTCGCCCGCATCTTCGGCATCTACGCCATCGTCCAGGAACGCACCTGCCGCGTCTACATGCTCTTCGGCAAAGTCGTCGGCGAGCTCGACGAGCCCGGCCTGCACTTCTTACCGGGCAAGCTCGGCCTCTCCGCTTTCGTCATCAACTGGCTCGGCACCTGCTACGTGCTCGATCTCCGCCTCGACCAGGAGTACCTCCGCAGCCAGCCCGTGAATTCCGAGGAAGGCGCCCCCATGGGCGTCGGCGTCTGGTACGAAATGTGGATCAGCGACCCCGTCTCCTACCTGTTCAAGAACACCGACCCGCGCGGCTCGCTGCGCGCCAACGTCAGCAACGCCACCGTGCGCTGCCTGAGCAATATGAAGCTCGCCGAAATGCTGGAAACGCGCCACAACATGAGCCAGATCGTGCGCAACGAGGTCACCGCGAAATCGCAGGCGTGGGGCTACCAGCTGGGCTCCGTCTACATCCGCAAGGTCCACTTCCGCGACGTCGGCATGATCCGCCAGATCGAAGAGAAGGTGGTCAACCGCCTTCGGCAGGTGACCTCCGCCATCCGCCAGGCCGGCGCCAACCAGGTCAGCGTCATCACCAGCTCCGCCGAGCGCGAAGCCGCCGTGGAGTTCGCCAAGGCCGCCGCCATCCGCCCCATGGAACTCGGCAGAGCGCTCAAGGAGATCGCCAAGGAGCCCGACGTCGCCCAGGTCCTCTTCGACGTCCTCGAAACCCAGCGTATCCTCGCCAGCAGCGCCCGGATCGCCCTCCTCCCCGGCGT
Source organism: uncultured Solibacteraceae bacterium (assembly GCA_963791985.1). Classification (GTDB taxonomy): domain Bacteria; phylum Acidobacteriota; class Terriglobia; order Bryobacterales; family Bryobacteraceae; genus Solibacter. The sequence goes on from CAWBUN010000002.1 coordinate 786,086, forward strand.
CGGCCACTCCCGCATGCTGGCAAACCTATTGGTAGCTGATAAGTCGGGAGGGAAGGCATGAAATGAGCGATGGATCGGTCGCTCGCCCTGATTTTAAGGGCTTACCAACCCTGCTGTGCCTCGGCGAGCGCGAGGGGCTATGCTGGTTTGCGGAACTTATCGAGTCCGGGTGGACGGGAGACTTTTCAACATTGAACGCCAACGTTCATCTGGCAGGCATCCATCTGGAACTGAAACACTCTGTCGCCGCCCGGCTGGAACAGGAAGGAACCCAACTTCGCTGGTACCTCTCAGGCGGCTGCCGCGAAGCGTTTCCCGAACAACTCCAGGAACTCGCTCGCAGCGACCGCCCCGGTCATACTTACCTGGACCCTCCCTCGGCACCAGCCGCAATTCAGGTGGTCGCGTCGAAAGGCGAATACGCCCCATCGCAAGTTTTCGAAAACAATTCCTGTACAGAGAGGTCAAAATGAACGCCAGGCCGAAATCCGAAGCTCTTCAGGAACTCTACGAAGAGCTCGTCGGAGACGACCCTAAGAAGCAAGCTGCCTACGAACGGGATCTTTCGGCCCTCAAGGCTGCTCAGCTAAGATCCAAATCGCGAGACAAGGGAAAGCTGCCAACGTCATCGACGAGACGGCGATCTAAACCAGTTCCAGACGTTTCAGCTTAATTCGATCGGTACGAATCTGCGCGAGGTCATATTGCGCCTGCTGCGTCAACCAACTCTGCGCGCTGCCTCCGAACACCTGCGACAGTCGGACTGCCATCTCCGGCGAGACCCCGCGCTTTCCGTGCACCAACTCCGACAGCGTCGTGCGCGTAACTCCCAATGCATCGGCAGCCCGTGTAATCGTCAGCCCCAGAGGTTCGATGCACTCACGTAACACCAGACCGCCGGGATGGGGTGGATTTTTCATCGGCATGGCTTTCGTTCCTCTTTCAATGGTAATCGACATAGTCCACGTCCATGGCATCGCCATCCGCAAAGCGAAAAACTACTCGCCAGTTCGCTCTTACGATAATCGCCCAAGAGCCCTTTAGCTCGCCCCTGAGCGGATGTGGTCTGAAACCCGGCAGGTCGAGATCCCGGATCGTGTCCGCGGCATCAAGTCGAGCCAAAATGTCCCGCAGTTTCACGAGGTGCTCTTTGATGACGCCCCGGGCGTCATCATCTTCGTACAGGCGTTTCAAACCCTTGTGCCGAATAGATAGGATCATTGTGACAGCAGCGCACAATGTAACTCACATCAGACAGGCACCGCTACGCGCTCAGCGCCCAAAGGGTTGATTGTGCGACGGCCACAGCGTGAAATCGCCGGCGATTGCCTGGTTTTCTCTGCGATCTCTGCGCTCTCTGCGAGAACCTACTTCACTACCTTCTTGTAATCCCCCGGCACCGCGAAAACCGAGTCCGGGATCGCGCTTGTCGAGAATCCGCTCGATTCCATCGTGACCTCGAACAGCGTCCCGCCTCCGGCCCCGCCGCCCATCCGCGCCAGCATCTGATCCGCCATCGCCGCCTGCTGCCCGCCCTGCTTCTTCATCTCTTCGAATTTCGTCCGCGCCTGCTCCATTTGCGCCGACATCTGCGGACTCGCTGCCGCCTTCATCCGCGTGATCTGCATCACCGGCACGCCGCCCATGTTGGCGATCTTCTTCTGCATATCGGCGACCGCCGCCTGCATGCTCGGATTTCCCCCGCCGCCGATCGCGGCCCACGGAAAACGCTCACCGTTTTTCTGGTAGAACGCGCGCAGTTCCTGCGCCCCCGGCACGTCGCTCGAAATCCACATGTCCATCTCCATCTGCATCTTCATCCCCTGCGCCCCTGCCGCTCCGCCCTCTACCGCGATCGTCATTAGCACTTCGTTCGCAGTGAAACCATTGATGCTCTTCTTCTGCCCCGTCTCCTTCACGTCGATCTTGGCGGTCATGTCGGTTTGCTTGATGGACTTACCCATTTCGCCGAACGGCGTCACCGTGTACGTCTTCGCCTGGTTATCCATCACCGTCATCGTCTGCGCCGCAAAGTCGAAAATGGACGACGACCTCCCGCTGTCCACCTTCATCTTCTGGCCCTTCAGGTAGTGCTTCGTCACCTGATCGCCCCCGGCAGCCGGCATGCCCTGCGCCGCCTTCCTGGTCTGCTGGTAGCTGAAGTCCGCCCGCGCCGTCATCCCACAGGCCAAAGTCAAGACCAACACATACCCCGTCTTCATCGTGAATTTCCTCCTAAAACACTCTATTCCCTAACGCCGGAAAAGTGAACCCGCGGGCTCATGCAAGCATGTTATAAGAGAGATTGGCATCTGGAATAGCAACGCTTTTCCTATAGACCCGGCCACCCTCCGGAACTCACCCGTGAGTGCCTCCTACCCCGTCGTAGTGCGGCCTCCGGCAAGTGCCTTAAGGGTCGGTCAGGACACGGTTTTTTGGAGCAGATCATGGAACAAACGGCAGACATCGCATTGATCGGTCTGGCAGTCATGGGCCAGAACCTGATTATGAATATGAACGACCACGGGTACACGGTGGTCGCCTATAACCGCACGACCGCCAAGGTCGATGAATTCCTGAACGACGCCGCCAAAGGCAGCAAGGTCATCGGCGCGCACTCGATCGAGGAGATGGTCAAACTCCTCAAGCGCCCCCGCAAGATCATGCTCATGGTCAAGGCCGGCAAGCCCGTGGACGAATTCATCGAAACCCTGCTCCCCTTCCTCGAACCCGGCGACCTGATCATCGATGGCGGCAACTCGCATTTCCCCGATACCATCCGCCGCACTCAGTACCTCGAAAGCAAGGGACTCCTCTTCGTCGGCACCGGCGTTTCAGGCGGTGAGGAAGGCGCGCGTTTCGGCCCTTCCATGATGCCCGGCGGCACGCCCGCTGCGTGGCCCCTCGTTAAGGACATTTTCCAGGCCATCTGCGCCAAGACGCCCGAGGGCGAACCCTGCTGCGATTGGGTTGGCCGCGACGGCGCCGGTCACTTCGTCAAGATGACCCACAACGGCATCGAATACGGCGACATGCAGCTCATCTGCGAAGCCTACCAGCTCATGAAGGAAGGCCTCGGCATGAGCAACGAGGAAATGCACGACGTCTTCGCCGAATGGAACAAAGGCGAGCTCGATAGCTACCTCATCGAAATTACCCGCGACATCCTGGGCTATAAGGACCCCGCCACCGGCGAACAGACTCTCGACAAGATCCTCGATACCGCCGGGCAAAAGGGCACCGGCAAGTGGACCAGCGTCAGCTCTCTCGATCTCGGCATGCCCGTCACGCTCATCGGCGAAGCCGTCTACGCCCGCTGCCTCAGCGCCATGAAGGACGATCGCGTCAAAGCCTCCAAGATCCTCACCGGCCCCAAGGCCAAGTTCCCCGGCGATAAGAAGGCCTTCGTCGAAGACATCCGCCAGGCGCTGCTCGCCAGCAAAATCATCAGCTATGCGCAGGGCTTCATGCTCCTCGCCGAAGCCGCCAAGGAATACAAGTGGGACCTGAACTACGGCTCCATCGCCATGATGTGGCGCGAAGGCTGCATCATCCGCAGCGTCTTCCTCGGCAAGATTAAGGCTGCCTTCGCCGCCAATCCCACGCTCGCCAACCTGCTGCTCGATGGCTACTTCAAGGGCCTGCTCGATCGCTGCCAGGATTCCTGGCGCCGCACCGTCTCCCAGGCCGTCCTGAACGGCGTGCCCGTGCCCGCCTTCACCACAGCCCTCGCCTTCTACGATGGCTACCGCAGCGAACGCCTGCCCGCCAACCTGCTCCAGGCCCAGCGCGATTACTTCGGCGCCCACACCTTCGAGCGCATCGACCAGCCCCGCGGCAAGTTCTTCCATACCAATTGGACCGGCAAGGGCGGCAACGTCTCGGCCGGAGTCTACACCGTATGAGTGCGGACGTCACTCAACTCGCATCCAAAATTCGCCTGCTGTTGATGGACGTCGATGGCGTTCTCACCGACGGCAAGCTCTACAACGTCCCCGGTCCCGATGGCAAAATGGCCGAGACCAAGGGCTTCGATTCCCAGGACGGCATCGCGCTCCAATGGATGGCGCGCCTGGGAATCGCCACCGGCCTGATCAGCGGCCGCGTCTCCCCGGCCACCGTGGAACGCGCCCATCAATGCAAATTCAAGTACATCTATCAGGGCCACACAGAGAAGATCCCGATCCTCAATGAGATCCTCGCCGACGCCAAACTCGACCCCTCCGAAGTGGCCTATATCGGCGACGATTTTACCGACATCGTCGTCATGCGCCGCGTCGGACTTAGCTTTGCCACCGCCAACGCGCGCCCGGAGATGAAACCCATCGCTCACTACGTCACCGCCACGCCCGGCGGCCAGGGCGCAGTCCGCGAAGTCGTCGAAGTCATCTTGAAAGCGCAGGGAAAATGGGACGAAATCCTGCGCCACTACGAAGTTATTACCGATCCGCGACCGTCACTCGACCCTGGCGAGCAAGGGCGCGATGTAAGTCTAGGAGAAGCTTAATGTCTACCGGCCTGAATATTCGTAAAGACGGCGCCCTCGATTTCCTCTCACTCGGCGCCTTGGTACACCGGCTCGATCCGGGGATCATCCCCTTCCGTAAAGCGACCGAGTGCAAGATTCACGTCAGCGGCGGCGAGTTCAATTGCGCCGCCAATCTGTCCGATTGCTTCGGTCTGAAGACCGGCGTTGCCTCCGCCATGGTCGATTACCCCATCGGCGCGCTCATCGCCGAGCGCGTCCGCGCCATGGGTGTGCAGCCCTTCTACAAACACTTCAAACACAATGGCGTAAACGGCCCCAACATGGCCGCCGTCTATAGCGATCGCGGACTCGGCGTGCGCGCCCCCGTGGTCTTCTATAACCGCTGCAACGAAGCCGCCGCCCAGCTCAAACCCGGTGATTTCGATTGGAAGGCCATCTTCGCCGGCGGTGTCCGCTGGTTCCACTCCGGCGGCATCTTCGCCGCCCTGTCTCCGACCACCGCCGACGTCATCATCGAAGCCATGCAGGCCGCCAAGGCCGCCGGCGCCGTCACTTCCTTCGACCTCAACTACCGCGCCAAGCTCTGGAACATCTCCGGCGGCGAAGAGCGCGCCGTCGCCGTGCTCGATAAAATCGTCCGCAACGTCGATGTCTTAGTCGGCAATGAAGAGGATCTCCAGAAAGGCCTCGGCATCCCCGGACCCGAAGTCGCCGCCAAGAGCAAGCTCGATCCCAGCGTCTTCTTCGGCATGATCGATCAGGTCGTCAAGAAGCACCCGCAGGTCAAAGTGGTCGCCACCACCTTGCGGGAAGTCCACTCCACCAACCGCCACAGTTGGGGCGCCGTGGCCTGGATCAACGGCCAGACCTACACCACTCCCACCGCCGAGCTCGATGTCTACGACCGCGTCGGTGGCGGCGATGGCTACGCCTCCGGTTTCATCTACGGACTGCTCTCCGGCGAATCCCCCGAGGAATCCGTGAAGCTCGGCTGGGCGCACGGCGCGCTCCTCACCACCTTCCCCGGCGACACCACCATGGCCACCGTGGACCAGGTTCGCTCCTTCGCCAAAGGCGGCTCCGCCCGCATTCAACGCTAGTCGTCTGACCTCCGCGCGCGGCTCAATTCCGAGCCGCGCGCCAATTTAGGCAATAAAGACCTTGTTATGCTTGATTGTATGAAGTACCTCCCCGCACTCACCCTCCTCGCTGTCCCGTACCTTCACGCGCAGGATGAGCCTCCCGCGCCGCCCGCTCCCAGACCCGTTGGTGTCAAGATCACCCGTCCCGCTGTCGTCGGCATCGCCGGAACCCCGCCAGTTGGCGGAACCCTCGTCACCTACGGCTACTCGTGGGAAGAGCCCGTGACCGGCTCGACCCTGCAGGGCCTCACATCCTTCTACGAACAAACGGTGCAGAAGCACATCTCCCTCTTCGTGAGTACAACCGAACCGCTTGTCCGCGCCGGCAACCTCGCCATCGGCGACACCAGTCCTGGTTTCAAGATTCGCTCCGGCGAGGAAACCCGCTGGCGTCCCGTCATGGCTGTCTTCTACTCCGTCAAGGTGCCGGTCGCGACTACCGGTTTCGGCACCGGCCTCTACGACCACAAAGTCACACTCGCCGCCGATAAGGGTATCGGCCGCACCCGTTGGACCGGAAACTTCTCCACCTGCTGGGCCGGCCAGAAGAACGGCACCTACCTGCGCCAGTATCAGCCCTCCCTCAGTGCCCTCACCCGCTGGCACCGGCGCGGCGGCAGCATCCTGCAGGCCTACTGGACCACGGCCGGCAAGCACTACGGCGGCTTCGTCGCCGCACCCTTCATCCAGGTCAACTCCGCCTTCAACGTCTTCGCCGGCGGTATGCGCAATGTCGGCCCCTGCACCACCCGCTACGGCATCATCGCCGGCTTCAACTACATGCACCGCCCCCGCCGCTGACATCTCGGAGTCAACGAGCCGCGACCGTGAGGGAGCGCAACGAGCCCCCGATTCTTACCCTCCTCGCCTCCAAACTATTAGTGACCTGCTTCGCAAACCCCGCTAAAATACATTCGTGGGGGCCAGCACTCCCAGCTAATCGGGAGCAAGCCGCTGCCAACCGGACACGAGATCGCCAAAAAACCGCACCGCCCCCGAAAGCTCGGCTGGGGCCTCATCTTCTTTCGTCTCTCCGCGGTCTTCGCCGTCCTCGGCCCCGGCTTCGTAACCGCCAATGTCGATAACGATCCTGGCGGCATTCTCACTTATTCTCAGGCCGGCGCCAAGTTCGGCTACACCCTCCTCTGGACCCTCATCCCCACCACCATCGCGCTCATTGTCGTCCAGGAAATGGCCGCCCGCATGGGCGCCGTCACCGGCAAGGGACTCTCCGACCTGATCCGCGAAGAGTTCGGCCTGCGCATCACCTTCTTCACCATGGTCGTCCTCGGCCTCGCCGATCTCGGCAACATTGCCGCCGAGTTCGCCGGCATCGCCAGCGGCATGGGCATCTTCGGTATCTCCAAATACATCACCGTCCCCATCGGCGCCGCCGTCGTCTGGTTCGTCATCGTGCGCGGAACCTATAAGCCCGTCGAGCGCATTTTCATCATCCTGTCCCTGATTTATTTCAGCTATCCGATCTCCGCCATCCTCGCCCATCCCGATTGGACCACCGCCATCCGCCAGACCTTCATTCCCGAATGGAATTCCAGTTCGGATTACATCGTGATGATCGTCGGCCTCATCGGCACCACCGTCACTCCGTGGATGCAGTTCTACCTGCAGGCCTCCATCGTGGAAAAGGGCATCACCGAGAAGCACTACTCCCTCACCCGCTGGGACGTCATCATCGGCTGTATCGTCACCGACGTGATTGCCTTCTTCATCGTCGTCGCCTGTGCCGCCACGCTCTTCAAAGCCGGCCACCACGAGCTCAACGACGCCTCCGAAGCCGCGCAGGCGCTCGTGCCCTTCGCCGGCCGCTTCGCCGGCCTGCTCTTCGCCGTCGGCCTGGTCAACGCCTCCATGCTATCCGCCGCCATCCTCCCGCTCGCCACCGCCTACAACGTCTGCGAAGGGCTCGGCTTCGAATCCGGCATCGACCGCCGCTTCGGCGAAGCGCCCATCTTCTACGGCCTCTACACCTTTCTGATCGTGGTTGGCGCCGGTTGCGTCCTCATCCCCGGCCTGCCCCTGCTGAAGCTGATTCTCTTCTCCCAGGTGGCCAACGGCGTCCTCATCCCCTTCGTCCTCGTCTTCATGCTGATCCTGATCAACAAGCGCGGTCTGATGGGCGATTGGCGCAACGGAATGTGGGCCAACCTCATCGCCGGCGCCACCAGCGTCATCATGATCTGTCTCACCGCCGTCATGGTCTGGAACGCCGTCCACTAGACTCAACGAACCGCGACCGTCAGGGAGCGATCTCAAATCCGAACCCACGCGCATGATAAACTAATAATTCAGCCCCATTCGCCTTGCGCCTGGCGCTTGCCCCTCAACTCCGATCAAAAAGTGAATTCATGAAAAGCAGCAATCCAAAGATTCGCAACATCGCCATCATCGCCCACGTCGATCACGGCAAGACCACCCTCGTCGACGCCATGCTCAATCAGAGCGGCATCTTCGGCTCCCATGAGGAGCACGTCGACCGCGTCATGGATTCCAACGACCTGGAGCGCGAGCGCGGCATCACCATTCTGGCCAAGATCACCGGCGTGCGTTATCACGGCGTTAAGATCAACATCGTCGACACCCCCGGCCACGCCGATTTCGGCGGCGAAGTCGAACGCGCCCTCAAAATCGTCGATGGCGTCATGCTCCTCGTCGACGCCAGCGAAGGCCCCCTGCCCCAGACCCGCTACGTCCTCAGCAAGGCGCTCGAAGCCAAGCTCACCCCTATCGTCGTCATCAACAAGATCGATCGCCCCGACGCCCGCGTCGCCGAAGTCCTCAACGAAATCTACGATCTCTTCATCGATCTCGACGCCCACGAAGACCAACTCGATTTCCCCGTCCTTTACGCCATCGCCAAGAACGGTATCGCCAAGGCCACGATGGAAGACGAGTCCACCGACCTGCGCCCGCTCTTCGACGCCATCGTCAAGACCATTCCTCCCCCCGTCGGCGACCCCGACGGCACACTCCAGATGCTCATCGCCAATCTGGACTACAGCGATTACCTCGGCCGCCTCGGTATCGGCCGCGTCGTCAATGGCACCCTACGCTACGGCGACCTGGTGAGCATTGCCAAGCTCGATGGCTCGATGCACACCACCAAAATCACCAAGATGTATTCCTTCGAAGGCCTGAAGCGCATCGATGAAACCATTGGCGCGCAGGGCGATATCCTCGCCATCGCCGGCGTCGAAGGCATCACCATCGGCGAGACCGTCACCAGCGCCGAAAATCCCGACCCGCTTCCGCCCATCCAGATCGACGAGCCCACCATCGCGATGGCTTTCTCGATCAACACCTCGCCCTTCGCCGGCCGCGAAGGCCAGTGGGTCACCTCGCGCAACCTGCGCGATCGCCTCGATAAGGAACTGCTCACCAACGTTTCCATCAAAGTCGAAGAACTCGGCCACGATACCTTCAAGGTCATGGGCCGTGGCGAACTGCAACTCGCCATCCTTATCGAGATGATGCGCCGCGAAGGCTTCGAACTCGCCGTCGGCAAACCCGAAATCCTAACCCGCACCATCGACCACCAGCTCCAGGAGCCCGTCGAACACCTCATCGTGGATTGCCCCGAAAATTTCCTCGGCGTCGTCATCGAAAAACTTGGCGCGCGCAAGGGCAAGATGATCAAGATGATCAACCACGGCTCCGGCCGCGTGCGCCTCGAGTTCCACGTTCCCTCGCGCGGCCTGATCGGCCTGCGCAGCGAAATTCTCACCGACACCCGCGGCACCGCCATCATGAACTCGCTCTTCCACGGCTACATCCCGTGGCAGGGCGACATTCCTTCGCGTCCCACCGGTTCGCTGGTCGCCGACCGCGCCGGCAAAACCACCGGCTACGCCATCTTCAACCTCCAGGAACGCGGCGAGATCTTCGTCAGCCCCGGCACCGAAGTCTATGAGGGTATGATCGTCGGCGAGAATGCCCGCGATGCCGATCTCGACGTCAACATCGTCAAGGAAAAGAAGCTCACCAACATGCGTGCTTCCACCTCCGACGAAGGCATCCGCCTGGTCCCGCCGCGCATCCTGAACCTCGAGCAGGCCATCGAATTCATCCGCGACGACGAATTCGTCGAAGTCACCCCGGTCAGCATCCGCCTCCGCAAAAAGGTCCTAAAGTCCAACCAAAGATAGCAATCTGCTCTTGTTTTATCTGCGTTCATCTGCGTTCATCTGCGGCCCATATTGCTTTTTTGGAAAACAGAATGAGCCGCAGATAAACGCAGATAAACGCAGATAAAACAAAGAAACGGGTTCTCCTATCCGTGGCCCTCGTGTTCTCCTGCTAAGCTAATCTTTCATTTTGGAGAAGCCTAACGTGAAAGTAGTGGCCGGAGTCGATCTCGGCGGTACCGCCGTCAACTATACGCTCATCAACGCGCAGGAGCAGTTCCTCATTGAAGGACTCTGCGAGCACCCCGCGCTTTCTACCCAGGGACCTGCCATCTGCCTCGGGCAAATCGAAGACGGCTTGAAGATCGCCGTCGCCAGGGCCGGCCTGAACATGGACGACGTGGTCGCCGTCGGCCTCGACACGCCCGGTCCCGCCAGTTCCACCGGCGTCCTCAGCGCGCGCGGCTCCACCAATTTCGTTCACGCCGATTGGGCCGGCTACGATATCTGCAAGAACCTCGAAGCCCGCCTCGCCCGTCCCGTCTGCTATCTCAACGATGGCAATGCCGGCGCTCTCTGGGGCCACTTCACCCTCTTCGGCGCCGATAGCAAACACACCTCCATCTCCGCCATTGTCGGCACCGGACTCGGCGGCGGCGTCATCATCGAGGGCAATGTGCTCAAAGGCCGCTCGGGCTTCGGCGGCGAACTCGGCCACGTCCTCATTCCCTACCAGAGCATCGCCGGCACCCCCGGACTGCAGCCCGATTGCAATTGCGGACGCACCGGCGATCTCGAATCCTGCTGCTCGCTCACCGCCATCGCCAAGACCCTGCTTCCCTACTTTCTCGCGCGCTATCCCGGCCACGAATTTCATAAGCTCGAAATCGCCAAAGCCGCCAAGCTCGTCCGCGGCATGGCCGAAAAAGGCGACCCGCTCTGCCGCGACGTCTTCCGCGTGCAGGCCCACGCGCTCGGCCTCTTCTTCGACGAGATGATCAACACCTTCGATCCCGACGTCCTCATCATCGGCGGCGGCGCCATCGAAACCGGCGTCGAGTTCCAGCACTGGTTCATCGATGAAGTGCGCGCCGGCATGCCCGCCCAGCGCGCCGAGCAGATGGACATCCCGATCCACATCATGCCCAATGGCGATACCGCCGGCGCCCGCGGAGCCGCCATCGAATCTCTCAAACTTGCGCGTCAGGCGGGGGTGCTGTAGCCATGCGCTGCGTCGAGATCCCCGGGGTATTGCAAATCGAGAATGACGAGAACGGCCTCACCCGCGCCCTCATCGATACGCCCCAGGCCGAGGCCGAAGTCTTCCTCCACGGCGCCCACCTCACCCACTGGATTCCCGCTGGACGGCGCCCGGTGCTCTTCACCAGTTCGCGCAGCCTGTTCGCGCCCGGCAAGCCCATCCGCGGCGGCGTGCCGCTGGTCTTCCCCTGGTTCGGACCCCGCGGCGGCGGCCTGCCCGGCCCTATGCACGGCTACGCCCGTATCAGTGAGTGGACACTCCATGCCACGGGTATGAACGATGATGGCGCGCTGCAACTGCTCTTCACGCTCCCCCAGGTGGATGCTTTCCGTCTCGCCTTCCGCTTGGCCATCGGCGCCCAGCTCGAAATGGAACTCAAGGTCCGCAACACGTCGTCCGAAGAGCTCTGCTTCGAAGAAGCCTTCCACACCTACTTCGCCGTCGGCGACATCCACCAGGTCTCCATTTCCGGTCTCGAAGGCACTGAGTATATCGACAAGGCCGACGGCTTCCAGCGTAAGCGCCGCCCCGCCGAGCCCATCCGGATCGATCGCTACACGGACCAGGTGCACGTCAACACCACCGCCGTCTGCGTGATCGAGGACCCTGCGTGGGCGCGCCGTATCGTGATCGCCAAGAGCGACTCCGCGACCACCGTCGTGTGGAATCCCTGGGCCGACAAAACACCCGGGATGCCCGACATGGCCCCAGACGATTGGCGCGAGATGGTCTGCGTCGAAACCGCCAACGCCGGCGAAAATGGCATCCGCCTCGCCCCAGGCGCCTCCCACGAGATGCGCGCGACCATCTCCGTCGAGCCCCACCTGTAAGGTTAAGTATGCCGGCGGTAAGCCTCTTGAAGGTCTAAGTCCGACCTATTCGCTAACTCCTCCGGCTTCAAGCGCATGGAGCGCTCGGGCATCTTACTGAGCGCCAACGACAAGCTTGCCCTTGGCGAGCTGACGATGGAGGTCGGCGCGGTCACCGAGCCACGCTGGCGTCCAAGCAGATCGGGGAACATCGCGGTCCTTCCCTATCGTGTTGTGTCTTCTGATACGCTGTTTCCGTCAAGGGCTCCCACGGACGTCCCATCGGCGCCAACCTCGAAATGCCGTCGGTCGGAACCGCCGACGCCAGCCACCAGATGTGCGCTACCATCCGCGTCGAATAGTCCTTCCGCGCCCTTTACGCATCTCTCAGAGTGATGAGGATTCTTGTCTTTCTGCTCGCCGTCGCCTCGCTTCATGCGCAGGCCCTCGCCATCGTCAACGGAAAGCCCGTTACCCAGGCCGAACTCGAAACCTTCAAGTCCACGCTCCCGCCGCAAATGACCGCCATCACGGGCAGCACCGCCAGCCTCTTGCGCTACTACGGCTTCGTCAACCGCATGGCCGAGCTCGCCGAAAAGGCCGGCCTCGCCGACAAGCCTCCCTACAAGGAGCAACTCGCCCTGCAGCGCACCTTGATCCTCAGTGAGGCCATGGGAGCCGAGTACGGCCGCGACGTTGCCATCACGCCCGAGGACGAGCAGAAGTTCTACGACGAGCACAGGGATCGCTTCGTGATCGCCGACGTTGTCGCCGTCGGCGCCCCCGACAAAGCCAAGGCAGCCGCGCTCAAGCAGATCCGCCGCTACGACGACAACATCTCAAGCGCCATTCGCGATGCCGTGTTCGCCGTCAGACCCGGCGAAACCACCCGCCCCATCGCGCAGCCCGACGGCATCTATGTCTTCCGCGTCGTCCGCGTTACGCCGCAGACCTTCTTCGAAGTCCGCGGCTACGCCTCCAAAGCCGTCTCCGACGAACGCTACCAATCCTGGATCGCCTCCGTCACCCAAAGCGTCACCGTCAAGTAGCGCCCAAATTCTCATGTGGGGCAGCCAATCCTGGCTGCCGCCGGCTTTCAGCCGGCGTTTGGAGGCGAGATGCGCTTTGCCCCTTATGCTGTCATTCGCAGCTCCAGCGAGACCACCGATCGCGCCGGCAGCGTGACTTCGGCCCCGTCCGCGCTCACCCGGACAGGCAGCGGCGCAGGCCGGACCTCCGATGGACGGTCGAACGTATTGCCCGCCGTCATATCGGCGTGCGTCAGCGCCATTCCCCGTCCCTCCGTCACACTCCCCGCGGTCAACCGGATCTTCGCGGAGACCGGCGACTCGTGCGACGGATTCGTGATCGTCACATTCAGCGTTCTCCCCTGGACCGACGCCGAACCCGACAGCCCCGGTATCATGCCCGGACTATTTCGCGACGGAACCTTCAGCTCGGGACAGCGGATGCGCATCGCGGCCAGCTTCGATCGCATGTGATTGCGGTACAGCTCGAACACATAGTAGACCGGCGTCCGCGTGTATCGGTCCCCCTGCGCCAGGAAGAGTGAGTGAATGCAATTGATCGTCTGCGCCACATTGGCCATCGCGATCTTGTCCGCGTGCCGGTTGAAAACATCGAACGTGATGGCGGTGTGGAGCGCATCGCGCAGCGTCAGCGGCTGGCTCAGCAGGTGCGCCGGCGTAGTTTCTTCGCCGGGTTTGTACCAAACGCCCCACTCGTCCACAATCAACCTGGTGTGATGACCGCCATCGTATTTGCCCATGGCATTCCAGTGCTGTTCGATCACGGTCTCCGTTCGCAGCGCTTCGCGCAGCACGTCGTACCAGCCCCTCGCGTCGAACGTGGCGACCCTCTCCGGGCTGTTCCGGAAGTCTGTGTAGTAGTGGACGGAGAGACCGTCTACCCGCGAACGGTGCCCGTCCTGCATGGCTGCAAAGAAGCCGTTGGTCCAGCCGAGATCCAGGTCCTTGGAGTGCCCTCGCGGTCCCACCGCGACCAGGTAAGGCTTGGGATCGTAAGCCGGAAATTGCGTGACATAGCGCCGGTACAGCGTCGCGTACTCCTGCGGCGTCATGTCGCCGCCGCAGCCCCACGATTCGTTTCCCACGCCCCACCAGCGCACTCCGAAAGGATCTTTGTCGCCGTTCGCGGCGCGTTCACTCGCCAGCGAAAGCGTGCCCGCCGGAGCGTTGCAGTAGGAGACCCAGTCATGAAACTCCTGTGGAGAGCCGGACCCCATATTGGCCGCGAGGTACGGCTCAGCGCCCGTCAGCCGGCACAAGCGGATGAACTCGTGGATGCCGAATGCGTTCGTCTCGGTGTGGTCCAGCCCAGCCGGCATACTCGCCTGCCAGTAGTTATAAGTGCGGGGCCGCTTCGCCGTCGCGCCGATTCCGTCGCGCCAGTGGTAGCCGTCGGCGAAGCATCCGCCCGGCCAGCGATAGTTCGGCGCTCCAATGCGCTTCATATCGTCCACGAACTGCTTGCGGATGCCATCGATGTTCGCGATCTTCGATTGCCGTCCGACCCATATACCGTCGTAGATCACGCCGCCCAGATGCTCGATGAAGTGTCCGTAGATATGAGGGCTGATCTCCGGCCCCGCATCTTGCGGCGTGATCTCGATCTCGGCGTCCGCTGCCAGGGCGGGCCGTACTCCGGCAATCAAACCGGCGGCCGCGCCGGCGCTCACGCGAAGAAGGGTTCGGCGGTTCATACCCTGACGTTTTACCACGATCGACTCCCGGCTACTGCGCCGGAAGCTTCGTCTGCGCCAGGAATGCCGCGAACTCGATCGCGTTGTAAGCCGCGTGCATGATCGTCGCTGCCCTGGTCGATCCGGTGACGTGGCGCATCCACCCGAATGCGGCGCCCGCCAGCGAGATCAGCAGCACGTGCTTCCACGAATTGCCGTACTCCTGAAAGTGAAGTAGTCCGAAAGGCAGCGCGGCGGCGAGTATGCCGGGCACGGCCCCCAGGCTGCGTACCAGTAGCGGCTGCAGGAAACCGCGAAAGGCCAGCTCCTCGCACAGTGGACCCAGCGTCACACCAAAGATCGCGATCAACACGATCGAGGTGCGGTCCTTCAGCAGGTCCAGCATCGGATTATTGGTGTTCGGAGTCTGGATCACCAGGCCGAGCATGGTCACCGCAACCACCGCGCCCAATCCAGCGAGCATGATGCCTCCCACACCGATCCGCGTCTTTGTCCAGGCGAGCGACTCCCAGAACGGGCGGTCGTATTTCCAGCGCAGGATCCCGTAGAGAGTGGCGAACAACAGCGCGTAGCCCGCGAACTGCGCCAGTAGCAACTCCCCCGTCTGTACCTTGGGATGCAACCGGAACATCCAAAACGCGGCCTTCACAATCCCGAAGCCCAGCAGGATGCACGGGATCGCCATGCCGGCGAAGACCAGCACGTCGCTCCAGCCCCAGAACGGGTATCGCTCTGTTTCGAGCGGCGGCGGCTCCGGATTCATGAATGCTTCTCGATCAGCGCGGCGGCGAGCAGCGGAATCATCAGCTCGTGATGCCCAGTGATCGCGTAGCCCTTGCCGCCGCTCGCGGCGTGGGGGCGCTCGACCACATTCACGCGCGGGCGGTAATGCTGCAGGAAATCGAAGTTCGCCGTCGTGAAGCCGCCCAGCGGGCGTCCCAGGTTCCTCACGGCGGAGACCGCCTTCAGGAAGACCTCCGGCAGCAGCACCGCCGAGCCCACATTCAGATATACGCCGCCCTCGTTGAGTTCCGCGGTCAGCGCGCAGAACAGCCGGAAATCGTGGTGCGTGGCGGCGCCGATGGCCGCGGCATCGACGGCGGGATGCGTGTGCGGAGTGTCGGTGCCGATCGCGACATGCACCGTGACCGGCGTGCCGTTTTGCCAGGCGCCCAGCAGCAGGCTGTGTTCGGGCGCGGCGAGCTCCGCGCAGCGCGCATTCAGATCGCGGCCCAGCGCTTCACCGATGCCGATCCCGTCGCGTGCCGCGCCGGTGATCGACGCGTTGATGTCGCGGCCCGTCTCCTCGGCCGCGCCGAAGCGTCCATCGGGCAGCACGGCTTCCACATCTTCGCTGGTGTGCCCGGCGAGCGCGATTTCGAAATCGTGGATCGCGCCGGAGCCGTTGAGCGCGAAGCCGGTTGCGTAGCCGCGGCGCATCAGGTCGAGCAGCACGGGTGCGAGCCCGCACTTGATCACGTGCCCGCCCATGCCCCAGAGAATGGCGCGGCGGCGCGCCCGCGCGTTCGCGATCGCCTCAACCACGGCGCGGAAATTGTCCGCCGCCAACAGGTGCGGCAGCGAATCCAGCAGGCCGTTGATTCCACCACCCGGCTGATACGCGGCGGCGAAATCCGCCGTCTTCACTTTGCCGCCGCGCTCGTGCAGGCCCACCGTCTTCAGGCCGGCGAAATCGAGCGGCTGCACGCGGTATTTGCTCATGCCAGGACCTTGCGCAAGGCCTCGGCCGTGTAGCTCTTCTTGTTGCGGGCCACCTGCTCCGGCGTGCCGGCCACCACGATGCGGCCGCCGTATTCGCCGCCATCGGGACCGAGATCGATGATCCAATCCGCGCTCTTCATCACATCCAGATTATGCTCAATTACCACCACCGTGTTGCCCAGGTCCACCAGGCGCTGGAGCACGTCGAGCAGCTTGCGCACGTCGTCGAAGTGCAGGCCGGTGGTGGGCTCGTCGAGCAGGTAAAAGGTGCGGCCGGTCTGGCGCTTGCTCAATTCCTTGGCGAGCTTGATGCGCTGCGCTTCGCCGCCGGAAAGCGTGGTGGCCGATTGGCCGAGATGCACGTAACCCAGGCCGACGTCGTTGAGCGTTTTCAGCTTGGCGTGAATCTGCGGAAAGTTTTCCATCAGCGGCAGCGCCTCTTCCACTGTCGCCTCCAGCAGGTCTGCAATCGATTTGCCCTTGAACTTCACCTGCAGGGTTTCGCGATTGTAACGGCGCGCGCGGCACACATCGCAGGTTACGTAAACATCGGGCAGGAAGTTCATCTCGATGCGCTTCAGCCCATCGCCCTGGCAGGCCTCGCAGCGGCCGCCCTTCACGTTGAAGCTGAAGCGGCCGGGTTTGTAACCGCGCTCGCGTGATTCCGGCAGCATCGCATACAGATCGCGGATCAGCGTGAACAGGCCGGTATAAGTCGCCGGGTTGGAGCGCGGCGTGCGTCCGATCGGCGCCTGGTCGATGCGGATCACCTTATCGAGCAGGTCGATGCCTTCGATGCTCTGGTGCGCGCCCGGCTCTTCGTGCGAGCCATAGATTTCCTTGGCCAGCGAGCGATAGAGAATCTCGTTGATCAGGGTCGATTTGCCGCTGCCCGAAACACCTGTCACCACCGTCAGGATGCCGAGCGGAATATCGACATCAACCTCTTTGAGGTTGTGCTGCGTGGCTCCGCGGATCGCGAGTTTCTTGCCGTTGGACTTACGGCGCGTAGCCGGGACCGCGATTTCCATGGCGCCCGAAAGATAGCGGCCGGTGAGCGACGCGGGGTTGGCCTCGATCGCCGCCGGGTCGCCGGATGCCACCAGTTCGCCGCCCAGGCGGCCGGCGCCGGGACCGAGATCGATCACGTAATCGGCGCGCTCGATCGTCTCGGCGTCGTGCTCCACCACCAGCACCGTGTTGCCCATGTCGCGCAGGTGCGTGAGGGTTTCGAGCAGGCGGCTGTTGTCGCGCGGGTGCAGCCCGATGGAGGGCTCGTCGAGCACGTAGAGCACGCCGCGCAGTTTGGAGCCGATCTGCGTGGCCAGTCGAATGCGCTGCGCCTCGCCGCCGGAGAGCGTAGCGGCGGAGCGGTCCAGGCTCAGATAGTCCAGCCCGACCGCGGAAAGGAACTCCAGGCGGCGGCGGATTTCATCCAGCACGCGCCCGGCGATCTGCGCCTCGCGCTCCGTGAGTTCCCAGTTGCGCACCGTCATCAGCGCGCGCGAAATCGGCAGGCCGGTGAATTCGCTGATCGCGAAATTCTTGACCCGCACCGAGAGGCTGGCGGGCCGCAGTCGCATCCCATGGCAGGCCGGGCACTCGGCCGGCGACATGTAATCGGTGAGCCACTCGCGATAGGCCTCCGTGGAGGCGTGGTAGGTCTCTTCCAGAATCTGCAGAACGCCGGGCAATCCGGCGGCGCCATCCAGCAGGATCTCGCGCGCTTTCCTGGGCAGCGCCTCGAAGGGTTTGGCGAGGTTGATGCGATTCTTCTTGGCCAGTTCCTCGATGCGCTGCTTCATGTTCCACGATCCGGCGCCCGGTCCCAGGCAGCCATCGAACAACGGCTTGCCGGGGTCCACGATCACCTTGGCCGGGTCGAAGGTCCACTTGCTGCCCAGGCCGTGACATTCCTCGCAGGCGCCGTAGGGGCTGTTGAAGGAGAAGGATCGCGGCTCCAGCTGCGGAATGCTCGCGCCGCATTCGGTGCAGGCCAGTTTCTGCGAGTAGAGGCGCTCTTCGCCGTTGACCACCACGATCAGCACCAGGCCGTTGGCGAGTTTGGTGGCGGTTTCGATGGACGCTTCGAGGCGCTTCTCGATTCCGGGCTTGACCAGCAGCCGGTCCACCACAACCTCGATGGTGTGGTTCTTGCGCTTGTCGAGCGCGATGTCTTCGTCGAGCGAGCGCAGCACGCCATCGATGCGCGCGCGCTCGAAGCCCTGGCGGACCAGCTTCTCGATGTCCTTTTTGTATTCCCCCTTACGCCCGCGAACTACCGGCGCCATCACCATGATGCGGTCCTCGGGCTTGAGAGCCACCACGTGTTGCAGAATCTGTTCGGTGGTCTGGCGCGAGATCTCGTTGCCGCAGACCGGGCAGTGCGGAATCCCGATGGAGGAATAGAGCAACCGCAGGTAATCGTAGATCTCCGTGATGGTGCCCACGGTGGATCGCGGACTGCGGCTAGTGGTCTTTTGTTCGATGGAGATAGCAGGGCTGAGGCCATCGATCGAATCGACGTCGGGCCGCTCCATCTGGTCCAGGAACTGGCGCGCGTAAGTGGAGAGCGTCTCGACGTAGCGCCGCTGGCCCTCGGCGTAAATGGTATCGAAAGCTAACGAGGATTTCCCTGATCCGCTGAGGCCGGTAATTACCGTCAGCGTATTGCGGGGAATTTCGACGTCGATGTTCTTTAGATTGTGCTGGCGCGCGCCATGCACGGTAATCCGGTCCAGCATATAGTTTTGGGATGAGCGGGTAGTTCTTTTATTGTCTCGCGGCTTGTCGACGTGCGCAAACTGCGATATAAATAGCACGGATGAAGTGTGGGCAGTGCGGTGGCAAGTTGCGGCGGGTTCATCGGACTTTCTTTGAACGCTTTAGCTACATGGCGATCTACGAATGCCAGAAGTGTGAGCGCGAAGAGATGGTTCCGCGCCGCTACCGGTACCATCTCGGCACGACCTGCCGCTGTCCGGTTTGCGGCACTTACCGCGTCGTACGGCTGAAACAGCCGGACAAAATCGATCGCAAACACGGCGGCTTTCTGAACCTGGTGGAGCGCGTTGTCGGCAAAGGGAGACTGTACCATTGCCGCTGGTGCCGGTTGCAATACTTCGATCGCCGCCCGCTGGCTTCCGAGTTGAATCCCAAGCCCGCACCGGCGGCGCCGCCGGTACCAGTGGCCGTCCCGGAAGTTGAGCACACTGCCGACCCCGCAAAGTAGCGTGCACTTCACCGCGGACACCGGCGATATCGGACAGCGCATCGACCACTGGATCCACGCGCGCCTGCCGGATTTCAGCCGCTCGCGGATTCAGGAGTGGATCAAATGCGGGCGCGTGCGCGTCAACGGCGCGCCAGTCAAGTCGGCGTACACGCTGCGCGAGGGCGATGCCATCGAAGTCGAGCCCGCCGAGCCGCCGCCCCTCAACGCCATCGCGGAAGACATTCCGCTCCGCGTGCTGTACGAGGATGCCGATGTCGTGGCGATCGATAAGCCGGCCGGGATGGTGGTCCACGCCGGCGCCGGGGTGCATTCGGGAACGCTGGTGAACGCGCTGCTGCACCGCTTCGGCGCGCTTTCCGGGGTGGGCGGCCCGCTGCGGCCTGGGATCGTGCACCGGCTCGACCGCTTCACCAGCGGCGTGCTGCTGGTGGCGAAGAACGACGCGGCGCACCAGAAGCTCGCGGCGCAATTCGCGGGGCGCGAGATCGAGAAGGTATATCTCGCGCTGGTGCACGGCGCAGTTAAGAACGAAACCGGGCGGATCGAGCGGCCGATTGCGCGCGATCCGGTGCATCGCGCCCGCATGACGGCCCGGCTGGCGGAGGGCCGCGCGGCGTGGAGCGAGTACCGGGTGCTGCGCAGATTCCGGGATTTCACCCTTTTGGAGGTCCGCATCGGGACGGGCAGAACCCACCAGATCCGGGTGCATCTGGCCAGCATCAAGCATCCGGTAGTGGGCGACACATTGTACGGAGCGCCCGCCCAGCCGCTACTTGGACGCTTTTTCCTGCATGCGCACCGCATCCGGTTTCACCTCCCCTCGGGGCCGGAACTGGTGATCGAGTCGCCGCTGGCGCCGGAGCTGGAAGCGTGGTTGGGAACGTTATAATCGGAACATATGAAATTCAGGGCTTTCGTCGTGGCTCTTGTTGTGCTTGGTGCCGGTGTGTGGGCGGCGCAGAAACCTGTGCAATCGCCCGCACAGCAACCGCCGGTGATCCAGCGACCCGATGAGCCGACCCGCATCCAAGTCGATGTGACGCGTGTCAACCTGCTGTTCACGGTCACCGATCGCAAAGGCAGGTTCGTCACCGACCTGACCAAAGACGATTTCGAAGTGATCGAGAGCAAGAAGCCGCAATCGATCATGGAGTTCAACGCGGAAAGCGATCTGCCGCTGCGCCTCGGCATCCTGATCGACACCAGCAACAGCATTCGCGACCGCTTCAAGTTCGAGCAGGACGCGGCCAGCGAGTTCATCAAAGGCGTGGTGCACGCCAACCAGGACAAGGCGATGCTGGTCAGCTTCGACACCAAGGCGGAGCTGGTTTCCGACTTGATCGGCGATACCGAAAAGCTGGATCACGCGATCCGTGCGCTGCGTCCCGGCGGCGGGACAGCGCTCTATGATGCGATCTTTTTCGCCTGCCGCGACAAGCTGTCGCAGGACCAGCCCAAGCATAAGTTCCGGCGCGCCATCGTCATCGTCAGCGACGGTGACGATAATCAGAGCCAGTACACGCGCGACCAGGCGCTCGAAATGGCGCAGAAGGCCGATGTGGTGCTGTACTCGATTTCGACCAACATCAGCAAGATCGAGAGCGACGGCGATAAAGTCCTGAAGTATTATGCGGCGGAGACCGGCGGCAAGGCCTTCTTCCCGTTCAAGGTGGAAGACCTGGAGCAGTAGCTTCGAGAATATCGCCAACGAACTGCGGCACCAGTACAACATCTCCTACCGGCCCGAGCCTATGAAGACCGACGGCCTGTTCCACGCCGTGGATCTGAAGGTGAAGAACCGAAAGGACCTGGTGGTGCATGTTCGCAAGGGCTATTACGCTCCGAAGATGTAGTGCGCTGGCGCTCGCGTTTGCGAGCTGCCTTGCGGCGCAAAGCGAGCGAGATCGCAAAGCAATTGACGAAGCAGAGCAGGGCTGGTGGAAGGCGGCGCAGGCCACCCGCGACCAGCGGCTGGCCTGGTGGCGCGAGGCGCGCTTCGGCTGCTTCATCCACTGGGGCGTTTATTCGGGGCCGGCGGGCGAATGGAACGGCAAGCCGTTCAAAGGCTACGCCGAGCACCTGATGCGGATACAGAAGATCCCGCTGGCCGATTACAAATCCAAAGTCGTGGCACCGTTCAATCCGGAGAAGTTCAACGCCGAGGAATGGGTGGCATTGATCAAGGGAGCGGGGATGAAGTACCTGATCATCACCGCCAAGCATCACGATGGCTTCGCGATGTGGCCGAGCAAAGTCACGAAGTACAACATCCACGACGCGACGAAGTTCCAGCGCGACCCGATGCGCGAGCTGGCCGACGCCTGCAAGCGCAATGGCATCCGGTTCGGTTTCTACTATTCGCACGCCTTCGACTGGGAAGACCCGGACGCTCCGGGCAACGATTGGGATTACGACAATCCCGGCGGCGACAAGAATCTGCACGGCGGTGTGGAATGGTACGACCTGCATCCCGAGCTGCTGGTGAAGGCGCGGCGGTATGTGGATCGCAAAGCGATCCCGCAGGTGCAGGAACTGATTCGCATGTATCATCCCGACATCATGTGGTTCGATACGCCGCAGAAGCTGCCGGTGTCGGAGCAACTGCGGGTGCTGCAGGCGGTGCGCGAGGCGGACCCAAACGTGGTGATCAACGGCCGCGGCGCGCGGTTTGGCCGGAAGGAATTCGGCGACTACCAGAATACCGGCGACCGTGCCGCGGAATTCCGCGCGACGGAAGGCGACTGGGAAGCGATTCCGACGACTAATGAATCGTACGGCTATCACCAGTTCGACGACAGCCACAAGACTCCGCAGTTCTTCGTGCGGCTGCTGGTGAAGGCGGCGGCGCGCGGGGGCAACCTGCTGCTGAATATCGGGCCGATGGGGAATGGCGAAATCGACCCGAAGGACCAGGCGATTCTGCGCGGCATCGGGAGTTGGATGCGCGCGAACGGAGACTCGATCTACGGGACGGAGCGTACGCCGCTGGCGCCGTTTGCGTGGGGCGAGACGACGGTCAAGGGAAAGACGCTCTACCTGCACGTGTTCGAATGGCCGCGCGACGGGAAGCTGATCATCGGCGACACGGCGGTGAAGTATCGTCCGCGCGAGCCCGACGCGTTCGACACGGTGATCCCGGTGACGGAGTGGAAGGCCGACCCGGTGCGTCTGCTTTCGACCATGCAGCGCAATGTCCTGGGCACGTTCGACGCGCAGACGTCGCTGCGGTTCACGGACGGCAAAGCGCCGCACGCATACTGCTACGACTGGACGTCGACGGGGCAGACGGTGCTGTGGCCGGCGCGGCTGCGCACGCCGGGCGAGTTCGAAGTATGGGTCAAGTACAGTACCGGCTCGGCGAAAAGCGGCGGGCGGTTCGCGGTGGAGATCGGCAATGCGCGGCTGGAGGCAGTGGTCGAGCCGACCGCGAAGGACACGGAGCCTCGCGAGGTAAAGCTCGGGACGGTCAAAGTCCCAGCCGGCGCGGCGGACGTGCGCGTGCGCGCCTTGAAGATTGAAGGCGGCGAGTTGATGCGGCTGTTTTCGGTGACGCTGAAGCCGTGAGCGGGAGGAGGCGGCGACAGCCAGGACTGGCTGCCCCGCAGTGCGCAAGCGGCAAGTCACAAATTACCGACCGCTCCCTGACGGTCGCGGCTCTGATAGGGCGGCGAATTCTCCAGCGCGGATCTTCGCGGCCTGCGAGCACTCAAAGTGGCGGTATCAGGCACGACGACGTTAGATCGCTCCCTTACGGTGGCGGCTCGTGATGAGGGCGGAGAGGATGCCGAGCAAGGTCAGGGCGGCGCCGAGGTAGACGGGGACGGGGCTGTAGCGCATGGTGACTGTGTGCGTGCCGCGGGGGACGGCGACACCGCGCATGGCGCCGTTGACCTGGAAGATTTCGGCGGGGCGGTGATCGACGCGGGCGCGCCAGCCGGGGTAGAAGGCGTCGGAGAGAACGACCATGCCATCGCAGGCAAGGTTGGCGCGGATGAGGAGGCGATCGGCATCGTGCTGGATGAGCTGGACAGTGTCGGGGGCGGCGCCGCAGGCTTCGACACGGGGCGGGGCGGCGAAGATCGTTGCCTTGGTGCGGAAGGACTGGGGGTCTTTGGTGAACTCGGTGTTGGCGGTGGCGATGTCGGGCACGCGGACGAGGTGATGGACGGCCCAGGCACGCGGGAAGGCGTCGCGGCGGAAGACCTTCATGCCGCTGGCGCCGGTGAAAACGAGGTCGCCGGCATCGGGCGTCGGGGCGGCGGCGATGGTGTAGGCGACGCCAAACATGCGGCGGGCGTCGAGGCCAAAGAACTCGGTATCGAGGACGTTGGATAAGACGCTGGCGACTTTTCCGCCGTGCATTTCGACGCCGTGCCACTCGCCCCAGTTGGGGGCGAAGGCGTCATTGGCGACTTCGGTGCGCTGGAACCCGGGCTGTTGGCGCAGGTAATCGCCGATGTCTGCGTTGGCGTAGGTCTTGTCGAGCCACTGCATCTGATTGCGGTCGGAGCGATCGTTCAAATTGTACTGGGCGAAATTGCCGAGTTCGAACAAGAGCAGAAACACGATCAGGATGTTGGCCTGCGAAGTGTTGAGGGCATGGCGGCGGACGGCGGTGAAGATTGCAGCGGCGAGCAGAGCGTAGACGCCGGTGAGGATGACGCGGTCGTCGAGGGGGAAGGTGAGTTTGCTGGTGAAGATGACGTACTGGGCGAGGGCGAGGGTGAAGATTCCGAAGAAGGCGAGATAGCGGGAGAAGCGCGTAGTGCGGGCCTGGGGCAGGGCGTCCACGCCGAAGGCGGCGAGCGCGGCGGCGGCACATTGGAAGACGGCGACGGCGGCGGAGGAGGAGCGGGCCTTATCGAGTCCGGGGACGAGGCCGTAGAGGAAGCCTTGGAAGACGCTGTTGTGGCCGAGCGTGTAGACGAGGGCGCCGCCGGCGATGGCGGCGAGGATGCGGACCCGAGATTCGCGCCAGAGTGTGGTGACGGCGAGCAGAGCGAGAGAGAGCGCGACGATTCCGAGGAAGGGATCGAAGTGCATCTTGACGCCGGGGAAGACGATGCCGAAGAGGCTGAAGGCCTTGAGATCGTACTGGGCGTGGACGAAGTAGGGGACGGTCTGGTCCCAGCCGAGCGACTCCGGGGCGCCGACCCAGCGGCGGGCGAGGTGGCCGTACACGACCATGGGGAGGGTCTGCATGGCGCCGGTGAGTCCGGCGATCAGTCCGGATACGGCGGCGGGGACGAGCAGGCGGCGGTTCCCGGCGAGGATCCAAATCCACAGGCCGGCCCACGCGAGCCCGATGAAGATCGGCACCTGATGGTGGCCGGAGAGAAAGGCGATACCGAGGAACATGCCGGAGAGCGCGGCATTGGCGAGCGGTCGAACGCCGCGGGCGACGCGGAGTTGGAAGAGAAAGACCAGCGGGGCCCAGACGGCGCCGTTCATCATGACCGGCCAAGCGGTGTTGCCGAGGAAGCCGGAGAAGGCGAAGATGAGTCCGGCGCAGAGTGCGGCGGCCTGGGAGCGTCCGAGGTCGCGGCAAAGCAGGTACGCGAACGAGGCGGCCATCAGGTGGATGATGACGAAATACCAGTTGAGGGCCCAGGGCGCGATGTGGCCGTTCTGCAGGGGGAGGAGGAAGAGAATCCAATTGAGCGGGTAGGCGGCGCCGGTGATGGCCTGGCCGACGACAGGCTGGCCGGTCCAGAGGTAGGGATCCCAGAGGGGGAGGCGTCCGGCATGCCACTCGTGGGCCTGGGTGTTGAACCAGGGGAGGACTTGTTCGGCGAGATCAGGCCCGGACATCCACTCGAACTGGCGGGTGAGGGTGAGTTTCCAGTAGAAGCCTGCGACGCAGAGAAATAGCACGGCGGCTATGCGGAGGCGGCTAGCGGATGCGGAAGGAATCATAGGACGTGATCGCGGCCTCCTGTTCCTCGACGCCGCGGACATCGCTCCAGCGGGGGCCGCTGTAGAGCATGCCGGCGAGTTCGGAGAGTTTGGACGGGGGGCCGACGGCGTAGACTTCGACACGGCCATCGTCGAGGTTGCGGGCGTAGCCGGTGAGTCCGAGTTGGACGGCGGCGCGTTGGGCAAAATCGCGATAACCGACACCCTGGACGCGGCCGCGGACGTACCAGCGGCGTGCTTCGGACGGGCTAGGTGCGGATTTGCTCATCGCAAGCAACTGATAGTGTAGCGTGGGGGTCCGACGCCGGCGTAAGAGACGGCTCAGGGTGGGTTTCAAGAACGAAGCCAATTTCCGGTGAGGGGTCCTCGATTGTGGGGATTAAGGGGACCGGGTCGGGGATGGGGTGGAGGCGGAGGTCGCGGAGGCCGTCGATGGCTTCCTTGAGGGCTTTGCGGGTGGAGATGCCGCGCCACTGGAGGGCGTTGAAGAGCTTGGCATGCTCGGCGGCGACCTGGCCCAAGGGGTAATCGGGGTGGATGGTGCAGGCGTTTTCGTGGAGATAGAGGAAGAGCTCGGTTTCGGCGCGGACGAGGCGGCGGAGAGTCCACTCGCAATAGATGATGTCGTCAACGAAGCTGCGTTCTTCGGGGGAGGTGGGGTTGAGGCTGGCGTAGTACTCGGCGACGAGGAGTTGGTGTGCGGCGAAATCCTCGGAGGGGAGGACGGAGGGATGGAGAGGGGGTACGGGGTCGGGGATATGGTGCTCGGCGCGATGTTCTTTCCACCAGTTGGCGTCGTATTGGAATTTATTCATGATTCTCTTCCTGGTGCGATTGGAGCACGGTGAGATGGAGAGCTTCGGGGGTGAAAATCGTATGTAGTTGATGAGAAGGGAAATATAAATTTGATGTTGGCGTGAATGAAAAACCTCTGAGCAGAATGGGCCGCAGATGAACGCGGATGAACACGGATAAGCGGAACGAGGTGACGCTGCGTTGTGCGGAATTGGCGACCTTCGACGCTGAAGGTGCTTGACTCTAGTCGCGGTCAACAATCAGGACGCCAAGTTCGGGGTCGGCGGCGAATTCGTCGGCTGGCCGGAACGTTTTCCTGGCTCAATCGTGATACGGGGAGTCATGATTCTAAGGATATCACCGGGGAAATAGTGAGTAAGAAAAGGTGTTGAGGTTGGACTATCTTAGGTGTGGGAAAGGAGCACAGCGAGATGACTCGAGGACTGATTGTGGCGATGGTGGCGTGCAGTAGCGCGGTGGCGCAGATGCCGGCGGATGTGGAGATTCGGAAGATTCTGGCGGACCGGGTGGGGGCGGCGGACCTCGGCTCGACGATTGTGGTCGGGGTGATCGACGCGCAAGGGCGGAGGGTGGTGGCGTACGGGAGCCTGGCGAAGGGCGACGCGCGGAAGCCGGGCGGCGATACGGTCTTCGAGATCGGCTCGATGAGCAAGGTGTTCACGAGCCTGCTGCTGATGGATATGACGCGGCGGGGCGAGGTGGCGGTGAGCGATCCGGTGGCGAAGTTTCTGCCGGAGACGGTGAAGGTGCCGGAGCGCGGCGGGCGAAAGATCACACTGGCGGATCTCTCGACGCAGAGCTCGGGGCTGCCGCGGCTGCCCTCGAACCTGGCGCCGAAAGACTCGGGGAATCCGTACGCGGATTATTCAGTGCAGCAGCTGTACGACTTTCTGTCCGGGTACAAATTGACGCGCGACATCGGGTCGCAATACGAGTATTCGAATCTGGGCGTGGGGTTGCTGGGGCATGCGCTAGCACTGCGCGCGGGGAAGAGTTGGGAAGAACTGGTGCGGACGCGGATCTGCGATCCGCTGGGGATGGCGAACACGCGGGTGACGCTGACGCCGGACATGAAAGCGCGGCTGGCGGTGGGGCATAGCGCGGCGCTCGCGGCGGTGCCCAATTGGGATATTCCGACGCTGGCGGGAGCGGGTGCGCTGCGCTCGACGGCGAACGACGTGCTGATTTTCCTGGCGGCGAATTTGGGGTACGTCAAAACGCCGCTGGCGCAGGCGATGGCGGACGAGGTCTCGATCCGGCGGCCGGTGGGCGGGGATATGGAGATCGCGTACGGCTGGCACGTGCAAAACAAGGACGCGAACTCGATCATCTGGCATAACGGGGGGACGGGCGGGTATCGCACGTACATGGGCTTCGACCCGAAGGCGCGGACGGGGGTGGTGGTGCTCTCGAATGTATCGACGGCGGCGGGTCCCGATGATATCGGGCGGCACCTGCTGAATGCGAGCTATCCGCTGACGAAGGTCGATCCGCCGGTGGAGCACAAGGAGATCACGCTGGATGCGAAGACTCTGGACCGGTACGTGGGGACCTACCAAATGGACCGGTACGTTCTGATGAATGTGTCGCGCGACGGGGGGAAGTCCTATGTGGAGCTGACGGGACAACCGAAGTTCGAAGTCTTCCCGGAAAGCGAGCGGAAATTCTTCCTGAAGGTGGTGGATGCGCAACTCACGTTCGATGTGGATGCGCAGCGGGTGACACTGCATCAGAATGGCAACGACATTGTTGCGAGGCGGTTGAACGAGAGCGAGGCGAAGGCCGCGGCGGAGGGGATCGAGGCGCATAAGGCCGACGTTGCGAAGCGGTTCAAAGAGCAGAAGCAATCGGCGGGGACGGAGGCGGCGGTGCGGCGGTCGATTGGGGAGCTGGCGGCGGGTGAGGCGAAATACGAACTCATGACCGATGCATTTGCGGCGGCGGCGCGGAAATCGTGGCCTTCGTTGAAGGCGGTGATGGCGCAGTTTGGTGCGCTGCAATCGGTCAAGTTTACAGGCGTGGGACAGGGCGGGGCGGATATTTACGAAGTGCAATTCGAGAAGGCGAAGACGGAATGGAGAATTATGTTGGATGAAGGGGGGAAGACGGCGGGGCTGAATTTTCGGCCAATGTAGGGAACAAAAATTGATTAGTGGACAGGCCGGGAGGCCTGTCCTACTAGAACCGGGGCGGGGTCGTAGACGGTGAGGGTGTTGCGGGTGAAAACGATGCGGACGGCGGGGGCGCCGGCGGGGTGGAAGGTGAGGTCGCCGAGGTGGAAGAGGTTGCGGGCGACGGTGCCGGAGCGGGTGAATTGGGGCTGGCCGCGGACGATGGTGATTTCGATGCGCTGAGTGGGGGCGTCGCCGAAGATGTAGGTGCCGGAGATGGAGTTCAGCTGCTCTTCGGTGAGGGGGGCCAGCGGGGGTGCGCCGGCATCGCCTAGGGAATTCAAATATTCGCGGGCGGGGCTGCCGGGTTTGGCGTGGGCGAGGAGGCTGATGCTGTGGGGGCCGGGGATGCGCTGCGCGCCGGGGTTGGCAGCGATCAGGGCTTTCACGACATCGAGCTGTCCGAGCATGGCGGCGGAGAAGAGAGTGGGGGGTGCGCCGGCGGCGATGAGCAATTCGGCGATCTCGCGGTTGCCGGTGTGGGAGGCAGCGCCGAGGGCGGTCTCCCAATCGCCGAAGCCCCAATCCCAGGACGCCTTCGCCAGCGCGGGTTGAGCCTTGACGAGTTCGCGGACGCGCTGGATGTTGCCGTGGGAGACGGAGACCATCTCGCGGGCGAGCTCGGGGGCCTGGGTGGGGAAGGTGGGCGCGAGCGGCGTGGCGGACTCGGCGGCTCGGACCTGCAGGCAGGCGAAGGGGGCAAATCCCAAAAGAGTGCGGCGATTGAAGGTCATAGTGGGCTCAGTTTGGCGGGCGCGTGGGGAAAAGGCAAGCCAGAAAGATGTGAGGAGGGAAATCCAGGCAGGTCTATGGCTTGGGGAAAACGGTGAGGAGGGTTTTTACGATGCGCTGGGGGAGTTCGGGGGGATCGGCAGGGAGGCGGGCGACCTTAACGTGGTTCTGTCCGGGCAGGGTGATGAACTGAATGAAGGCCTGGAGGCCGGCGGGGTTGCGCTGGAGGGAGCCGAGCAGGATGTAGTCCACATGGAGGGCGGCGTGGATCGCGAGGAGGTCCCGCTGGGGGCGGGGCTGGCGGAGGATGGCGGCGTTGCCGATGATGTCGAGGCGGTGTTCGCCGGCGGACGCGAGCTCGACGATGACGGCGTCGGTGAGGGCGTCGGCGACGCGGTCGAGGCTCGGGTCGCCGGTCTGATTTTCGAAGCGGGCGACAGCGATGCGGCGGGTTGCGGGCGGGTTGCGGAGGATGAGGAAGAGTGCGGCGGCGATGACGGGAATCGCGCAGGCCAGGGCGATCAGGCGGCGGTGCGGTTTTGCCGGCGGGGGCGCGGGAGGAAGAGCGGAGGCGACGGGGGCGATGAACTGGTAGCCGCGCTTGGGGAAGGTCTTGATGTAGCGCGGGGAATCGGAGGAGTCGCCGAGGGCGAGGCGGATTTGGGCGACGCAGAAGTTGAGGCCGCGGTCAAAATCGACCACGGTTTCGGTGCCCCAAAGGGCGCTGCGCAGGGCGTCGCGGGTGACGACTTCCCCCGGGGTGGAAAGCAAGAGGGCGAGGACTTGGGCGGGCTGGGGCTGGAGGCGGACGGGCGTGCCTTCGCGGCGGAGCTCACGGCTTTGGGGATGGAAATCGAAGGCGCCGAAGCGGATTCGGCCGTTTTCAGTCACACCGACAGTTTACGCCGCCGCGAAGCTACGCATCGAAATGTTGCCGTGGTGGAAGCCGGTGTAGATGGTCTCGATTTTTTCATCGGGCCATGCGGCGCCGAGGGTGATGAAGAGCGGGTCGAAGTGCTCGGTGGTGGGGACGGAGAGGCGGGCGTGGGGGGCGGTGCGGCGGTAATCGAGGAGCTTTTCGAGCCCGCGGTTCTGGACTTGTTCGGCGACCCAGGAATCGAACTCGACGGCCCAGGAATCGACGGGAGCGTTTTTATCGGGGCGAACGCGGCTGAGGTTGTGGACGATGCCGCCGGTGCCGGCGACCAGGATATTTTCGTCGCGGAGAGGGCGGAGGGCGCGGCCGAGCTGGAAGAGCTCCTGGGGGGTTAGGAAGGGCATGGAAAGCTGGAGGACGGGGATGCGGGCTTCGGGCCAGGCGAGGCGGGCGGGGACCCAGGCGCCGTGGTCGAGGCCGCGTTCGGAGTCGAAGGTGGCGTCCTGATCTTCGGCGCGGAGGGTGGCGGCGATGCGGGCGGCGAGGCCGGGGTCGCCTGGGGCGGGGTATTGAATGCGGTAGAGCTCGTCGGGGAAGCCGGAGAAATCGTAGAGGAGCGGCATGGATTCCCAGGCGGTGACGCGGAGGGGACGGGAGACCTGCCAGTGGGCGGAGATGAGGAGGATGGCGCGGATGCCGGAGTGGCGCTGGCCGAAGGCGTGGAGGGCGGCGGCGTGGGGATCGCCTCCGAGGGCGGACATCGGGGAGCCGTGGGCGAGGAAGGCTACAGGAGGGCGCATATAGTTAGGGGCGCTCAGAAGAAAAAGGCGATCGCCCCCTTACGGTCGCGGTTCGGTGCCGGGCAGGCGCTTAGGGCGCCTGCCCGGGGACAGGCCAGGAGGCCTATCCTACTCCTCTTTGGCGACGATGACGGTGATTTCCGCCACGACGTCTTTGTACAAGCGAACCGGGATCTTGAACTCGCCGAGGGTTTTGATGGGCTCGTCGAGCTGGATCTTGCGGCGGTCGAGGTTGTAGTTCTGAGCGGTGAGCGCGTCGGCGATGTCCTTGCTGGTCACGGAGCCGAACAGCTGATCGTTTTCGCCGGCCTTCTGCGAGATACGGACAGTGACGCCGGTCATGATCTTGGCGAGTTCTTCGGCCTCGCCCTTGATCTTGGTTTCCTTGCGCAGGTGCGCCTGGCGCTCCTGCTCCACGATCTTCTTATTGGACTCGGTGGCGGCCACGGCCATGCGCTTGGGGAGCAGGAAATTGCGGGCGTAACCGGGGGCGACCTTGACGATCTGCCCGCGGGTGCCGAGATTTTCGATGTCTTCTCTTAAAATGACTTCCATATCGAATCTCCTCCTGCCTTAGAACGACGCCGCGAACGGGAGAAGGGCGATGTTGCGCGCCTTCTTGATCGCGTCGGTGAGGCGCCGCTGGTGCGGGGCGCACACGCCGGAAATGCGGCGGGGGACGATCTTGCCCCGCTCCGCGACAAAGGCGTGGAGCATCTTCACGTCCTTGTAGTTGATATCGTCGATCTTCTCGACGCAGAACCGGCAGACTTTCTTGCGCCGGAAATACTGTTTCTTCTGGCCGGCGATCGCTTTGTCGCCGCCGGTGGGACGCTGCGAAGCGCTACCCGGTCTTCCTTTGGATTCCGCCATGAGTTATCCCTCCTTCGGCAGGCCCGGCATGGGGCCGCCCGGTACTGCAGCAGGTGCTTCGGTCATCTGTTGTGCCAGGGAAGGCTGCGCCGGAGCCGGCGAAGCGGGAGCGTTGGCGGCGCGTTTGGCCGCACGCTTGTCCCTGTCCTTTTTCCGCTTGTCGAGACGTTTGAGGGTCTCGTCGATGCGCAC
This sequence comes from uncultured Solibacteraceae bacterium, assembly GCA_963791985.1. GTDB lineage: Bacteria > Acidobacteriota > Terriglobia > Bryobacterales > Bryobacteraceae > Solibacter. The sequence continues at coordinate 818,006 of CAWBUN010000002.1, forward strand.
CGTGAGGAACTTCAAGACGATGTCCGACACGCGCAAACGGCGTTCGAGTTCTTTCACACCGGTGGGTTCCGAGGTGAACTGGAAGAGAACGTAAGTGCCCTCGCGGTATTTATCCACGCGGTAGGCGAGCCTGCGCTTGCCCCACTTATCGATCTTGTCAACGGTAGCTCCGGCCGCGGTCAATTGGGCTCGCAGGGTTTCCACGAACGCGTCAACCTCTTCGTCCGAAGCATCCGGCTTTACTATGAACAGCTCTTCGTAAATCCTAGTCATGCTTCCTCATTGTTTAAGCCTGGGGCGCGACGATTAAATTTCGTCATGGCCTTTTCGACGCCTTCGGCAGTTATGGAACGAACGGCGCCGGCTGCATAGTCGACGAATTCGTCCAATTCCTTCATTTGCGAGCGCTTGATGGGCGCCAGCACAAATTCCGCGCCGCTCCGAATCGGATGGCCCGGATGAATCCCTAATCTCACGCGAACGATTTCGCTGGTTTTGAACCACTGGATGACCGATTTCATTCCGTTGTGCCCGGCTGCGGAGCCTTTCGGTTTGATTTTCAGCGCCCCCCAGGGCAGGTCCAACTCGTCGTAAATCACCACCAGATTTTGAATTTCGATCTGATGCTTTTCCATCAACGGCGCGAGCGACTCGCCGCTGAGATTCATAAACGTTTGCGGTTTGGCCAGGATCACCTGGCACCCATCGATCTCGCCCAGACCAATCAGCGCCTTGGAATCTTTACGGGTGACACGAATGCCAAACTGCGCCGCCAGCCGGTCCACCACAAGGAACCCCAGGTTATGCGGCGAGAGGGCATACTGCTCGCCCGGATTCCCGAGACCGGCCAACAGGAACATGCCGGGCTACTTCTTCTTGCCCTTTTCCTCGGCGGCGGGGGCTTCGTCCTTCTTGCCCTTCTTGGCGACTTCGGGTTCGGCGGCAGCGGCAGGAGCAGCGGCGCCCTCGGCGGGAGTGGCGACGGCTTCGGCGCGCAGGGCGACGATGTGGGCAATCACGGTCTGCGGGTCGCTGACGAGCTTCATGGAGCCGGAGAGGGCGACATCGCTGCCGCGCTTGCTCTGGCCGATCATGAGTTCGCTGACATTGACCACGAACTTCTCCGGGATGTCATCGGGGAGGCATTCGATTTCGATGGCGCGGCTGATGATTTCGAGCAGGCCGCCCTGGACCTTGACGCCGGCGGGCTCGCCTTCGGTGAAGACGGGGACGCTGACGCGGATGCGCTTGGTGAGGTCGACGCGTTTGAAATCGGCGTGGAGGAGGGTGCTCTTGATGGGATCGACCTGGCGATCGACGATCATGACCGGGGTGGTTTCTCCGCCGGCGATGGCCAAGGTGAAGATGGTGTTGAGACCGGTGTTGGAGCGAATGATCTTGACGAGGTCGCGGGGGCTGACGGCCACGCTGACGGGTTCCTGGTATGCTCCGTAAACCACGGCCGGGATGTTGCCGGCCATGCGCGTACGGCGCGCTTCATTCTTACCGCGCGAGTTACGAATCTCGGCGGGTACGGTAATATCTTTAATCAACTGCGTTCTCCTCAGACTGGCTCGCTTGAAGTCCGATTCGCGGGAAATGCCGCTAGCGTGGGTTCAAGACGACGCCACAGAAAATCGAAAACATTATTCAGCCGCGGATGAACACGGATGAACACGGATAAAACAAAAACTAAACAAACAAAGTACTGACCGATGTCTCCTCGTGGATCGATCGGATGGCATCGGCCATGAGTTTCGCGATCGACAACGATTTAATCCTCGGCGAATTCCTTGCCGCTTCCGACAAGGGGATCGAATTCGTAAAAACCACTTCCTTCAGCGCGGATTCTTCAATCCGGCTGACTGCCGGGCCGGAAAGCACGGCGTGGGTGGCGCAGGCCGAAACGCTGGCTGCCCCTTTTTCCAATAGTGCTTCCGTACCTTTCACGAGCGTTCCGGCGGTATCGATGAGGTCATCGACCAGCAGGCAATTGCGCCCGGCTACATCGCCGACCACATTCATCACTTCGGCGACGTTGGCTTCCTCACGCCGCTTATCGATGATGGCCAAGGGTGAATTTAACCGCTTGGCGAAGGCCCGCGCACGCTCCACACCTCCCGCATCGGGCGATACCACCGTCAAATCGGGGATCCCCAGGGAGCGGAAGTATTCGATCATTACCGGCATAGCGAACAAGTGATCCACCGGAATATCGAAGAATCCCTGAATCTGCGCTGCGTGCAAATCCAGGGTCAGGACCCGGTCCGCCCCCGCCCGTTCCAGCAGCGCTGCTACCAGCTTGGCTGAAATTGGGACGCGGGGCTTATCCTTACGATCCTGTCTGGCGTACCCATAATAGGGTAACACTGCTGTGATGCGTTGTGCAGAGCTGCGTTTCAGGGCGTCGAGCATGAGGAGCAGCTCCATCATGTTGCGATCGACGGGGGCGCAGGTGGGCTGGATGACGAAAACGTCCATGCCGCGCACGTTTTCCTTGAGCTGGAGGTAGATTTCGCCATCGGAAAACTGGCGAACCATGGCCTGGCTTTGGGCGAGCCCGAGTTCCCGGCAGATTTCGAGCGCCAGTGCAGGGTTGGCGTTGCCGGCGAAAACCTTCAACCGGTCGTGCGTCATGGGTTGTACCGGCTTTGAAGCGGCCATACGGTTGATATCGTATGTTCCGACATCGCTCGCCGCCACAGAGCGCGATAGCGCTTGCGGCCGACGAGCGAGAACCGGAACGTCGTTTCCTCTCCCAGTGATTCGATTGCGCGGAAAATTCCGTTACGATCTCGAAACAACCCATACAGGGCGCTGCCGCTGCCGGACATCATGGCCGCAGTGGCGCCTGCACGCACCAATCGCTTCTTGAGGGTAGCCAGTTTAGGGTGCTGCTCAAAAACCACCGCTTCAAAATCGTTGCTGGCCCCCGCGAGACTACCGGTATCCCATGTTAGCGACTGGAAACTAAATATTTTATTTTGTTGTAATTCCGTTGTCAAACTAACGGTCAAACGCGGACTTAGATCGCGATAGGCTTGGGCAGTGTTGACGTGAACGCCGGGGGCGACCAGGAGGCCGGATTGCGGAGGAGTATCGGGAAGGGGAAAAAGCTCCGAGCCGCGGCCGATGCCGGCGGCGGTGCCGCCGAGCAGAAAGAAGGGTACGTCGCTGCCGAGCTGTTCGGCGATGTGGCTCAATTTCGGCAGAGGCAGGGCGCGGCCGGCGAGCACGGGAAGGGCGAGCAACACGGCGGCGGCGTCGCTGGATCCGCCGCCCAAGCCGGCGCCCATGGGAATGCGCTTGGTGAGGCGCATCTCGATGCAGCCGGTGGCGCGGAGAGAATCCATGACCATGCGGGCGGCGCGGACGACTAGGTTGTCGGCGATATTCAGCGCGTCGGTGAGAGAAATCGTGGTCTTGCGGGCGGGCGTGAAAGCGATCTCGAGCGTGTCGGCGAGCGAGATGGTCTGGAAGATGGTGCGCAGTTCGTGGAAGCCATCGGGGCGCTTGCCGAGGACGCGGAGGTCGAGATTGATTTTGGCCAGGGCGCGGAGGCGCGCATGACGGGAGGCGCTCATTTGTCGTACTGCAAAAGGGAGAAGACGTCGTGGCCGTTGAGGCGCTGGCGGCCGCCGAGAAAGGTCAACTCGATGACGAAGCCGAGGCCGACGACGATGCCGCCGGCATCCTGCACCATACGGGCGGCGGCGGAGGCGGTGCCGCCGGTGGCGAGCAGATCGTCGACGATGAGAACGCGGTTGCCGTTGCCGACGGCGTCTTTGTGCATTTCGAGGGTGTCGGTGCCGTACTCCAAGTCATAGGTGATGCGGACGCATTCGGCGGGGAGCTTCTTGGGCTTGCGGACGGGGATGAAGCCGGCGTTGAGGGCATAGGCCAGGGCGGGGGCGAAGATGAAGCCGCGGGCCTCGATGCCGAGCACGGTATCGACTTTGATATCGCGGTAGTGGTCTTTGAGGCCGTCGATGACGCCGTGAAAGCCGCAGGGGTCCTTGAGGAGCGTGGTGATGTCGTAGAAGAGAATGCCGGGCTTGGGGAAGTCGGGCACCTCGCGGATGAGTGACTTGAGATCTGGCATACGGGGAAGGAACCAGTGTCACATGGGGGTGGGTGAGGGGGCAAGGAGGAGAAGACTTGTAGATCGCTCCCTGACGGTCGCGGTTCGCGTGGGGCGATGCATGGAGGCACTTACTCCGCGGGCTCCAGCCCCTTTAAGGTGGCGGCGACGCGGGCGGGGTAGAGGGCGGCGAGGACGGTGACGCACCAGACCAGGGAGAGGGCGGAGGCCAGGAGGGCGAAGGGCGGGTGGAACTGGATGGTCCAGCCGAAGCTTTGTTTGTTGACGACGAAGACGAGGAGGAGGGAGAGGGCGAAGCCGAGAGCGAGGCCGAGCAACAGGGCGAGAAGGCCGAGGAAGGCGGCTTCGGTGAGGACCATGTTGCGGAGTTGGGCGGGGGAAGCGCCGAGGTAGCGGAGGAGGCCGAGTTCGCGGCGGCGGTCGAGGACGAGGGCGAGCAGGGAATTCGCGGCGCCGAGCATGGCGACCACGATGGCGACGGCTTCGAGCGCCCACGTGATGGCGAAGGTGCGGTCGAAGATTTCGATGGCGGCCTTGCGCAGGGTCTGGTTCGGGGCGATGTTGACGCCGTAGGGGGCGGCGCGGAGCTGGATGGCGCGCTGGACCTGATCGCGATCGGCGCCGGGGGCGAGGTAGATGGCGGCGTTGGTGGCGGGCTGATTGGGCAGGTATTTGAGGAGCGTGGTGCGATCGAGGATTACGTAGCCCTGGCTGCTGGAGTACTCGTAGTAGACGCCGGCGACATCGAAGGTCACGTTGCGCTCGCCGAGGGGGAGGGTGAGGCGATCGCCGGCGCTGACGTGGTGGCGGTTGGCGAAGGGCTCGCTGACGATGGCACGGTCGGCATGGGGGAGGCTGCGGAGGATCGCGTCACGATTCTGGCCGGGGAGGAAGCGGAGGCGGCCGTAGCGACGGACGATCTCGAGATCGCCGCCGCCGAGAGTGGCGCGCTCGCCGTGGTAGTGGAGGGCGAGGGCGTGGAAGACGTCGACGGCGGCGACGCCCGGGGTGGCGGCGAGGAGGGCGGGGATCTCGGGGGCGAGCGCGGGGTAGTCACCGGCGGAGGAGGGGACGGCGGGGCGAACGTAGAGATCGGCGCGGAGCTGGGTGTCGAGCCACACGGCGACGGTTTCGCGGAAGCTGCCGACCATGATGCCGACGGAGGCCATCATGGCGATGGCGGTGGCGAGGGCGGCGACGACGACGGAGGTGCGCGAGAGCGAGGCGGTGAGGCTGCGCGCGGCGAGCAATCCGGCGACGCGTCCGCGGACGAGCTCGCGGGTGGCGCGGTTGACGGCGATGACGACGGCGGGTGCGGCGAGGGCGGCGGCGGCGATGGAGAGCAGCGCGGCTGCGTAGCCGCCGATGGGGTAGCCGGAGATGGCGTCGAGCTGGGAAGCGGTGAGCGCGAGAACGGCGAACAGGGCGGACCAGGCGAGTCCGCGACGCCAGCGCAGGCGGGCGTGGTGTTCGCGCGCGCCGCGGCTCATGGCCTCGGTAGGGGCTACCTGCATGGCTTCGCGGGCGGGGGCGAAGGCACTGAGGATCGCGACGAAGGCTCCGGTGAGGATACCGGTTGCGGCTTCGGCGGCGGTGAGTTGGACGGCGGTGGGGCGGCTGGTGGTGTAGAGGGCGTTGACGGTGCCGGCGATCAGATCGACAGCGCCTCCAGCGAGGAGGCGTCCGAGGAGCACGCCTAGCGCGGCGCCGAGGATTCCGAAGAGGAGCGCTTCGGCGAGGAAGAGCGCGAGGATGGTGGCGCGAGCGGCGCCGAGGGCGCGCAGGATGCCGATTTCGGCGCGGCGGCGGACCACGCTGACGGAGATGGTGTTGTAGATCAGGAAGGCGCCGACCACGAGCGAGATATAGCTGAGGACGCGCAGGTTCCAGCGGAAGGCGCGGAGCATGCGCTGGTTCTCTTCGCTGCGCGCGCCGGGCTTTTCGATGAGGACGGAAGGCGGCACGATGGCGCGGATGGCGGCTTCCACTTTGGCGAGATCTTCGCCGGGACCGAGCGTGACGTCGATGCCGTCGAGCTTGCCGTAGCGGGCGAGGACGCGCTGAGCGTCGGCGATATCGAGGACGAGGAATTCGGTGGTGCCGGGAATGGTCTGCGCGATCGGGAAGGTCTGCGGGCGGCCGGCGAGATTGAAGGTGAGAGTGGCGGCGTGGAGGCGATCGGCGAGGGGTTTCGAGACGGCGATGCCGGCGGGCGCACCGGCGAGATCGACGCCGTAGAGCGGGACGGAGCCGACGGCGGGGATCACGGCCTGGGCTTCGAGGACGGGGGCGAAGTGAGCGTCGTAGGGGAGGGCGGCGAGAGGCGCGATGAGGCGCTCGTCGAGGCCGCCATTGGCGAGGATTTCGAGATCGGTGCGGCCGGTGAGGGTTTGCATGGAGGCGCGGAAGCTGCCGGTGGCGGCGTCGCCGGCGAGATCGATGGCGACGACCACGGCGACACCGAGGGCGACCGAGAGGATGGTGAGGGCGGTGCGCAGGAGGTCGCGGCGCAGGGGGCGCAGGATGAGGGTGCGGAGGAGTTTCATCGGCGGTCGACCGATTGGATGCGGCCGTCGCGGAGGTTGACGCGGGTATCGGCGATGGCGGCGGCTTCGGCGGAGTGCGTGGCCATCAGGATGGTGGCGCCGAAGCGGGTGGCGGCTTCGCGGAGGAGGGCGAGGACCTGGTCGCCGCTGACGGTGTCGAGGTTGCCGGTGGGCTCGTCGGCGATGAGGATTTCGGGCGAGCTGACGAGGGCGCGGGCGATGGCGACGCGCTGCATCTGTCCGCCAGAAAGCTGGTAGGGGAAGGCGGCGGCTTTCTCGGGGAGTCCGACCCATTGGAGACGGTCGCGGGCGGTGTCGGCGGTATTGGAGACGCCGGCGAGGAGGAGGGGGAGCTCGACATTTTCGAGGACGGTGAGAGTGGGGAGGAGTTGGAAGAATTGGAAGACGAAGCCGATTTTGGTGCGGCGGAGAGCGGTGAGCTCGGCTTCGGAGAGGGCGGAGGTGGCGCGGCCATCGATGAGGACGTCGCCGGTGGTGGGGAAATCCATGGCGCCGGCGAGGTTGAGGAGGGTGGTCTTGCCGCAGCCGCTGCGTCCGAGGAAGGCGGTGACGGTGCCGGGGTCGGCGGCGAGGGAGATATCGTGCAGCACTTCGACGGATTGTTCTCCTTCGGTATAGCGCTTGGAGACGGCGCGGAGTTCGAGGCGGGGCATTTATTTAGATCGCTCCCTGACGGTCGCGGTTCGCGGCGCCCACCAGGGGGTGCTGTTGAGAGGTTGCAACATGGGGGTTCATTTTATGAGATGCGGGCGGACGGGCTGCGGGTGGGGAGAATTCAAGTCGGTGACTTTGCGGGGGGCGATGGACCTGATGAGGTCGGGGATGTCGTAGTGAGTGAGGACGCCGGGGATGACGATTTCGGGGGCGTCGCGGTGGAGGGGTTGATCGAGGATCGCGCGGAAGGAGGCGGGGGTATCTTCCAGGACGACGCGGGTGATGCGGCGATCGAGCGCGGCGGCGTGGAGGAGGGCGACGCCGGCGCCGGCTTTGCCGTAGGCGGTGATGGAGGTGGCGTCCACGTCGGGGCGGGCGGCGAGGTAGTCGACGGCGCGGATGATCTCGTCGACGCGCATGCCGAGCAGGGTCTTGCCGACGAGTTCGGCGCGGAGGGAAAGCAGGTAGAAGGCGCCTTGCAGGGGTGATTTGGCGGACTCGGTGCCGGGCGGGTAGGGTAGGAGCGGGTGAAGGACGACGACGCTCCCTTCGGTGGGCAGTCCAGCGGGGATCTCGGCGGCGAGGACGAGGACAGCGGGTTTGCGGCCGGGCGTGGAGGGGTCGGGCGCGAGGTCGGGCGGAGTGGCGTTGGGGCGGACAGTGATGCCGGCGGGGCTGCGGAAATCCATCGGGGCCTTCATGGGGCGAACCTTGGCGAGGATAGACGCGATGGTTTCGCCGTGCAGCGAAGTGGAGATCTGGCCCGTGGGGGTGCAGTTGAGGTCGGCGGGTTTGTCGGGAGTGAGGCGCGTGTAGGTCGGGGGCGCGTCGGAGTTCTTGAGAGCGCGCAGGAAGAAGGCGAGGATCTCGGGATGGACCGGCGCGAGCGCGCCGTGGCCGCCGGGGCCGGTGATCCATTGGAGCTTGTCGGCGGCGCCGTAGAGGGTGTAAATGCGCTTGGCCTCTTCGTAGCTCTTGCGCGCACCTTCGAAGGGGAACATGTCGTTGGTGGTGGAGACGATGGCGTAGGGGCGGGGAGCGGCGAGCTCGACCCAATCGGCGAAATCGAAGCCGGCGGCGATGAAGCCGGGGATGGTCTGCTCGGCCTCCTGCACGCCGGTGGGGGCGGCGAGCAGGTCGTGAAAGGCGGTGATGTAGCAGGCGGTGGCGGCGGCCTTGACGCGCGGGTCGAGCGCGGTGAGGTAGGCGGTGACGGTGCCGCCGCCGGAGCAGCCGAAGGCGCCGATGCGCTCGGCGTCGATATCCTTGCGGGCGGCGAGGTAGTCGATGGCGCGCATGGCGTCCCAGACGAAGTAGCGGGAGATGTGCTCGCCGGTAAGGTCGGCGGCGAGGGCGGCCTGCGAGTGCTCGCCGGTGGGGCCGCCGACGGCGGACTTGCCGGTGGCGGGGTCGAAATACTGGAGGCGCTCGCCTTCGGACATGGGGTCGTAGGCGAGGGCGGCGATGCCGTTGCGCGCGAAGTTGGCGGCGAGCTGGTATTCGCCGGCCTTACCGGTGGGGCTGTGGCCGGGCGTCATGACGACGGCGGGAAAGGGGCCGGCGCCGGACGCGGGGATGTAGACATTCGCGGTGACATAGAAGGCGGGGAGGCTTTCGAAGATGATCTTCTCGATGCGGAAGCCGTCGCGCTCGAGCGTGCCGGCGGATTTCGCGTTGAGGGGCGAGCGGGTGGTGGGGAGGGCGCCGATCATGCGGCGGATTTTGGTGCGGACCTGCTGCTGGCGGAGTTCGGCGTCGGCGCGGGTCTGGATTTTCGCGATGGCGCGGGCGCGCTCTTCGAGGTGGGTATCGGCGATGGCATTGAGCTGGAGGGCGAGCTTCTGGCGGGCGTCGTCGGCGGCGAAAGTCAGGGTGGTGAAGGCGAATAGGGTCGTGGCGCGATGCCACAATGAGAAGGTCATGTCGATTCGCATCATAGCTCTTGTCGCGCTGCTGGTGCCGGTGGCGACGGCTCAACGGATGATGGAGAAACTGGGGCGCGGGGTGATCGCGATGCGGTCCACCGAGACGCAGGTGTATGTGGGATGGCGGCTGCTGGGGACGGACCCGGCGGGAGTCGCGTTCAATTTGTATCGATCGACGGATGGGAAGAAGGCGGTCAAATTGAACGGCGCGCCGCTGACCAAGACCACGGACTTCGTGGACACGACGGCGGATTTCGCGAAGCGCAATGCCTACACGGTGCGGCCGGTAATCGGCGGCAAAGAGCAGGCGGAGAGCAAGGCCTTCACGCTGGCGGCGAACGCGGCAGTGGGGCAGTACCTCGCCATCCCGATTCAGCAGCCGCCGGGCGGGACGGCGGCGGACGGGCGGCCGTTCACGTACAACGCGAACGATGCGAGCGTGGGCGATCTGGATGGCGATGGCGAGTACGAGATCGTGCTCAAGTGGGATCCCTCGAATTCGCGCGACAACTCGCAGGCGGGGTATACGGGCAGCACGATCTTCGACGCGTACCGGATGGATGGGACGCGGCTGTGGCGGATCGACCTGGGCCGCAATGTCCGGTCGGGCGCGCACTACACGCAGTTCCTGGTTTACGATTTCGACGGCGACGGGAAGGCGGAGATCGCGATCCGCACGTCGGACGGAACGGTGGATGGGACCGGCAAGGTGCTGGGGGACGCGAAGGCCGATTGGGCATCGAAGACGCCGGGTCCGACGCTGGGGAAGGTGCTGGCCGGGCCGGAATACCTGACGATTTTCGATGGCATGACGGGGGCCGCGCTATCGAGCAAGAAGTTCGTGCCGGAGCGAGGGGATATCAGCAAGTGGGGCGGCGTGGGCGGCAATTGCGGCAACGATGCGACCGGCAATCGCGTGGACCGCTTTCTGGCGGGCGTCGCGTACCTGGATGGGCAGCATCCGAGCCTGGTGTTCACGCGTGGGTACTACGGTCGCACGGTGCTGGCGGCGTGGGACTGGCGGAATAAAGAGCTGACGCAACGCTGGACGTTCGATTCGGCGCAGCCGGGCCTCGAGGCGTACTCGGGGCAGGGGTATCACAGCTTGTCGGTGGCGGATGTGGATGGTGATGGCAAGGACGAGATCGTGTTCGGCTCGATGGTGATCGGGAGCGACGGGAAGGGCCGGTTCTCCACCGGATTCCGGCATGGCGACGCGCTGCACGTGAGCCGGTTCGACCCGGCGAATCCCGACCCGCTGGTGTTCGGGATCCACGAGAACAACGGGCAGGGCTGTCCGAGTTCGCCGGGAAAGGCGCTGTACAACGCGCGCACCGGCGAGGTGCTGTGGCGCAAGGATGAAGGCGTGGATATCGGGCGCGGACTGGCGGCGGATATCGATCCGCGATATCCGGGCGCGGAGTTCTGGGGTGGGCCGGGCGGGCTGTTCAGCGCGAAGGGCGAGGCGATCGGTCCGGCGCCGCGGTCGACGAATTTCGCGGTGTGGTGGGATGCGGATCCGTTGCGCGAGATTCTGGACGGTAACTGGATCGCGAAATGGGATTGGAATACGGGCACGCTGAATCGTCTGCTGACGGCGGACGGGTGCGTCGCGAACAACGGCAGCAAGAGCACTCCGGCGTTGAGCGCGGATTTGTTCGGCGACTGGCGGGAAGAGGTGATGTGGCGGACGGCGGACAACAAATTCCTGCGGATTTACAGCACGGTGATTCCGGCGGTGAATCGGATTTATACGCTGATGCACGATCCGCAGTACCGGCTGGCAGTGGCGTGGCAGAACGTGGGCTACAATCAGCCGCCGCACCCGAGCTTCTTTATTGGGGACGGGATGAAGGATCCGCCGCGTCCGAATATTACGACGAGGTAGTGGAGGGCGAGGGAAGCCGGCTGAAAGCCAGGATTGGTGCGCCACAATAATCAAGAGATCACTCCCTCACGGTCGCGGCTCGGTTTGAGGCCGATATCGAGAATCGGGAGTTCGTCGCTCCCTCACGGTCGCGGCTCGTTGACCCTGAGAATTCTTCGCGGGCTGCGGGCAAACAAAGGCACAGTAATACAAGGCGGCGCGGCCGCAAACTGGAGTTTGTGCACGGTGCACGGAAGAATTACGGCAGCAAGCGGACAGGCCGGGAGGCCTGTCCCACACAGGCAGGATTGTCACAGGTGTGCGAGCGGGTTTGGTTGTTTGGCGAAGCTGATGTCCTTGATGCCGAGATCGGTGACGACGGCGGGGACCTCTTCGTAGATGAGCTTGGCCTCGCCCCAGCCTTCGCGGCGCTGGCGGCGGAGCCAGAGCCAGATGGCGCCGAAATCGACCAGGTAGAAGGGGAAGAGCGGGGCGAAGACGCTGGAGGTGGCGATCATCCCGGAGAGGATCGGCATGATGGCGCAGAGCACCGCGATGTAGCCGCCGACGATGGCGACCAGGGGGCGCTTGCCGGGGATGTAGGAGCAGGTGAAGGGCAGCTTCTGCCAGCTGTGGAAGAGCAGTTCGAAGAGGCAGAGCGTGATCAGCAACTGCAGGATGGCGAGGCGGCAGGCGACTGCCCATCCCAGGACATACGCGGCGACGGGGACCAGGACGAGGTAAATGGGGGCAACCGCCCAGGCCATCACGAAGCGCTCTACGGCGGACATCCATTCGGCGCGGCCCTGGCTTTCGGTGATCTGGAAGATCCAGTTGGCGCGCAACTCGGCGGGGATGGAAAGCACGTGGCGAAAGCCGCTGAGGATGACGACGGAGCAGGCGAGCGGCCAGAATTGCACGAGAAATCGCAAAGCCTTGACCCAGCCCTGGGAGCGCACGAAGAGCGCGCCATCGATCAGGGAGCTATTGAGCATCACCGCCGCCGCGGCGCCGATGTAGACGAACCACATCAGGCGATGAGTGCGGCTGCGGGCAAGCGTCTGTGCCAGGAAGCAGATGATGGCTTCGCGGCGCGGCGAGCCGGCGAGCACGCGCAGCAGGCGGGAGCGCCAGGCGCTGGAGGTGGCGATGCGGACTGGCGATTCGAGGAGTAGCTTGCGATAGCGGCGATAGCTGAGCAGGTAGGTGACGGCGGAAAGCGTGACGGCGAAGCCGGCGGAGAACAGGGCGCGCCGCGCCATGGAGGCGAAAAAGGGGGTCGCGTTGGCGGTGAGGATTTCGTGGAGTCCGGTAAACCAGACAGGGGGCAGCCAGGCGGCGAATTGGGGAAGGCCGGTCCACTCTTTCATGGACCAGCTATAGAATCCGCCGAGCAGAAAGATCCCGGCGAGCAGTCCCTGGACGTAGAGGGAGACGCGTGCGCAGAGGTTGGCGGGCAACAGATTGAGCAGCACGCCCTGGATTGCGAGGATCGCGAAAAAGATGAAGAAGCAGGCCGCGCAGGAAGCGATCGCCTGGGCGAGCGCGTGCGCGGCGAAGGCGGCATCGAGCTGCCAGCCGCCGCCGAATTCCACGGGGGCGATCAGGCTGGGCAGCAGATTCATCGCGGCGATCACGAACGTGGAGAAGAGCAGGACGGCGGCGAAGCGTGCGGCGAAGATCTGGCGCGGGCGGACGGGCAGCGAGGCCATCGCCAGAAAATCGCGGGTGCCGGGGAACATGGATTGCCACTGGAGCAGGGCGACCAAGCCGGCGACGCAGGAGATCAGAGTGATCAGCGCGGTCTCGTCGGCGATGGCGGCGGCGCGCAATCCGGCGTGGTCGGCGGCCATGGCGAGGAGGCGATAGCGCGAAGCGTACTTCGGGTCGGCCGCGCCTTCCCGCACCAGCAGCAGGCCGGCGGGCAGGAAGAGGGAGATGAGGCCAATGGCGGCGGAGCTCCACTGGCCGGGCGAGGACGACCACTCGCCATCGAACATGCGGCGCAGGAAATGGCGGATCAGTTCGAAGGGAACGCCGTGGGTTTTGCGCAGCCAGTTCATGCGCGCATCACCTGCAGGATGTGGCCGGCCACGGCGCGATGGTCCTGTTCGCGGGTGAGCTCGCCGAAGATGCCTTCGAGCGAGGATTGGTGCAGCGATTCGCGGAGGTTTTCGATGGTGTCGTGCGCCACGACGCGGCCTTTGCAGAGGATGAGCACGCGGGAGCAGACCTTTTCGAGCACATCGAGAACGTGGGAGCTGTAGAGGATCATGCGGCCGCGAGCGGCGAGTCCCTCGACCAGTTCGCGAAGGACGAGCGCGGTGGTGACGTCGAGGCCGGAGAGCGGTTCGTCGAGAATCAGCAGGTCGGGATTGTGCAGCAGGGCGGCGGAGAGCAGGACCTTCTGGCGCATGCCCTTCGAATAGGCCGAGACGGCGCAGTGGCGGTCGTCCCAGAGCGAGAAGAGGTTGAGGAACTCATCGATCTTGGATTCGAGCATGCCGCGTTCGAGCCCGCGCAGGCGGCCGACGAGTTGGAGATATTCGCGGCCGGAGAGGTGCGGGTAAAGATGGGGCTCCTCGGGGACGTAGCCGATGCGCGACTGGTAGGCGGACATGTCGTCGATGATGCTGGCGCCGTTGAAGAGGACCTGTCCCTCGCTGGGGTCGAGGAGGCCGATGATCATCTTCACGGTGGTGCTCTTGCCGGCGCCGTTCGGGCCGACGTAGCCGAGGATTTCGCCGAGCTTGAGGGTGAAGCTGACGTCCTGGACGGCGGGGATGCCGTTATACCGTTTGGTGAGTCCGCGAACTTCGAGCATTCGATAGTGACACCGGTTGCGGACGGATTGTTCCTCGGAGATTGTGACAGTACTTGACAGTGTCGATATTTGCGCGTAGCGTAGAAGTCATGGGTGATCGCATGACGCTTGCCGAACTTTCGGAGGCGTCGGGGTGTCCGGCGCGGACGATTCGGTTTTACATAGCGCGGGGAATATTGGACGGCCCGAACAAAGCGGGGCGCGACGCGGCATATGGGCAGGAGCACCTGGCGCGGCTGGAGCGGATCAAGGGTCTGCAGGAAGAGGGCCACACTCTGGCGGCGATTCGGGGGGTCCTGGACCCGGCGCCATTGCGTGCGCCGGTTGCGGCGCCGGTGTCGGCGTGGTGGCAGCACGAAATCGCCCCGGATGTGATGGTGTGGGTACGGGGGGACATGAGCCCGTGGCGGACCAAACAGGTTCGTGCGGCGATCGAGGAATTTGCCGGCCGGGTGCACATGCCGGACAGCGAGCAGCAGAAGGAGCGAAAAAAATGACGAGTTTTGGGCCGGTAGACGCAGCGACCGCGGCGCCGATTCGCCTTGCGATGCAGCGGTTATGGTTGACGGGGAGCGTGCTGGCGGCAGGCGCGCGGCTGGTAGTGCAGCACATATTCCGGTCGGAAGAAGAGAAGCCGGTGGAGGTGATTTATTCCTTCATGCTGCCTCGCGACGCGGCTTTGCGCGCCTTCCGGATTACCGGCGAAGGCTTCGAAGCGCACTCCGAGTTGCGGCCCACGGAAGCGGCGGTGAAGGCGTACGAAAAGGGCATCGCGGAGGGCTCGCTCTCCACGCTCGCACGCCAGTATGGCGATGGCGTGGTGAATCTCACGGTGGGGAACATTCGTCCGCGGGAAACGGTCACGGTATACCTGGAGATTCTGGCGGGCGTGGAACTGCGCGACGATGGATTTCGCTTTCGCTTTCCGTTCACGCTGGCGCCGGCCTATCACGCGCGGGTGCGGGCGGCGGTGGTTGACGGCGAAGGCGAGTGGGAACTGCCGGCAAATGAATTCGGCGATGTGATGCTGCCGCGATTCCGCAAGGACGCGTCCGAACTGCACGAAGTCGGGTTCGATTTGTCGGTGGTGCATGCCCTGCCGTTGGAAGAGATGGGATCGCCATCGCACGCCATTAAGGTGAAGTACGACGGGAGTGAGCTGACACGTGTCGGGCTCGCGCAGGCGATGGATGCGCCGAATCGCGACCTGGTTCTGGATGTGAAGTTCAAGGAAAGCCGGGCCCAGGTGTTGGCGGGGCCGGTGGAGGGAGGCAAGCGAGCCTTCGCGGTGGTGGCGCCATCCACGGTATTCGGCCGGAACCCGGAGGCGGCACGGCGGGTGGTGATTCTGTTGGACCGCTCCGGCTCGATGGCGGGAGAGCCGATTTTGCAGGCGAGGAAGGCGATCGAGGCATGCCTGGCGGCGTTAGCGGAGGAGGATTATTTTGGCCTGATGGCATTTGACAATGTTGTGGAGGCGATGCATCCGGCGCTGGTCCCGGCCACGCGCGAGCAGCGCGAACTGGCGCGCGCGTTTCTGAACAGCACGAATGCGCGCGGCGGCACCGAACTGGCAGGGGCGGTCGCGGAAGCAGCAAGAATCCTCGGTGGGAACGGCGACATCGTCGTACTGACGGATGGCCAGGTGGCCGGGACGGAGAAGATTCTTCAGTTGGCGCGCGGCACTGGAATTCGTATTTCGTGCCTCGGCATCGGCAGCGCGAGTCAGGATCGCTTTCTCACGCTGCTGGCGCGCGAGACGGGAGGTGTGGGGCGCTTCGCGACAGCGGCGGAGCGGGTGGACCTGGCGGCGGTGGACCTGTTCGCGTCCGTCGGCCGTCCGCTGGCATCGGGCTTGACCGCCAGCGTCAATGTCCAGTCGGAGGCTCCGCGGGCGGTTTTCGCGGGCGTGCCCGTGCTGCTCTTCGGGGAAGGTGCGAGCGAAGGCATCGAACTGACCTGGAGCGGTGGAAGCGCGCATTTCGATGTACCCGAGGGCGACCCGGCGACGGGGGAAGTGGTGCGGCTGTTGCGGGGCGCGCGGATGATCACGGATTGGGAGAGCCGCTATCCGAGTGAAGATGCGCTGGCGCCGGTGGAGAAACGGCAGCAGAGCCGAGTCGCCGGGCGCTTGCTCGAATTGAGCAAGCAATACGGGCTGGCGAGTAGGGAGATGTCGCTGGTAGCGGTGATCAAGAGATCGGGAGACCGACCGGGAGAACTGCCGGAGGTCCGCGTAGTGCCGGTAGGCATGCCGCGGGATACGCCGTTCGACGCATACTTCCCCGGCGCCAAGCCGTTGATTCTTGCAAGCAAGGCTTTCGTTGGTGCGCAGCGTCCATGGCCTGCGGCTGTGAGTGAGGGTATTCCGAAGGAGGGGTTCGCGGGGTTCGAGGGGTTCGATTCGTTTTTCGGCGCAGCGGAATTCTCCGCTCCGTTGGAGGCGCCGGGCGGCAACGACGAGTTGGTGAACCTGGCGGGCATGTTGGAGCCGGATGGAGGAATGCCGGGAGACCGTCCGGAGGTTCGGGTGGGGCGTTCGATAGCCGCGGTGTACGCCTTTGTCCGGGATGGCAGTTCGCTTTCGGAAGGCGTGTTCCGGCTGCATGTGAGAAGGCTCGCGCGATACCTGGGCTTGATCCGGGGCCGGTCCGATGGGGAAATGCGAGCGATCGCGAAGGCGCTGAGGGCGATTTCCACCCGGACGGCTCCAGAGGGTGAGTGGGAGGTGCTCGCGGGCAAATCCGATACGCGATGGGAGGACATTGAAGCGGCGATCCGGTAGGCGAGCGCACGGCGCGCCGCGATTTTCTGCAAAAAACAATTTGCAACGAAAATGTTTTCTGCTATTCTAGGTTTGCTCTGGCACTCGAGAAACCGCGCGAAAACCATGGACACAGCCGCACAAGGCATCCTCAATCGCGATGAAATGGAGAGCAGGCGCCTGCTAGCCGCGCAGGACCTGCAAACGGGGCTCACGCAGTCCCAAGTCGCCCGCAAATTCGGGGTGAGCCGCACCACGGCGTCCCGATGGAACCGCTCGTTGAGCGGCAACGGAGTGGAGGCGCTACGCAAGCGGCGTGCTCCAGGCCGTCCCAGCCGTCTGACCGCGGATCAACTCAAAACTCTGACGGAAACCTATCAGGCGGGACCGCGCGCGTCGGGGTTCGATACCGACCGCTGGACCACAGCTCGCTTCGCGGACGCGATTTTCGCGCTCTTCGGGGTGCGCTACGATCCGGACCATGCGGGCCGCATTATGCATAGGCTGGGGCTCCGCGAACGACGCCGCTCCAAGCGGATGCCAGAGGTTTACACGTTTACACTGCCGACGGTCGAACTGCCGGACGTGCAGACGGGCGTAGCGTAGAAGCGCTGACGAGCCGCGACCGTTAGGGAGCGTTACGGCCGGTAGTGTGCGGGTAGCGCTCCCTAACGGTCGCGGCTCGTTGACGACTCGTGCATGCTAGCGCTACGGGCAGAGGGCGGTGAGAGCGGGGCGGGCGGTGAGCACGTTGCCCTCTTGAGCGAAGAGCGACATCGGGGCCCACGTGGAGAGGCCAAGGTCGGGAGCCCACGGCCGAATCCCCGAGAGGATCTTCTCGCGCGTTCCCCACGCTATGAGCTCGCGCAGGAAATTTGCCTGGCCATCGGGAGTCTGTGGATAGCCGGGGACGGGGCTGTTCCACGGGAACGTCCCTTCCATGATCCCGGCCGGATAGCCGAACTCGGCGAGGAAGATGGGGCGCCCAAGTTCGCGCCGGGCGGCGGTGGCCATATCTTTGAAGGACTGCAGGCGATCGTGCGGGTAGGGAGAAGCGGTCGGGTAGTACGAGACGCCGAGCTCGTCGGCGGCGAAGCCACCTTCCTTCATCGCCGTGAAAAATGCCACGGCGGAGGCAATCCCGCTGACGTGAGTGCTGAAGCGCGCGTTGGGATCGGCGGCACGGATTCCGTCCGCGACGGCGGCCAGCAGCTTCGCCTCGTACGGCCAGATATGCTCGGCGAGCCAGGCCGACCGCTGTTTTTCGGGTAGTCGCAGCAACGCCTGGAAACTCATGGTGCCGATGGTGGGATCGATGGCGTCCGGGGGCCCGAACGTGGTATCGCCGTCACTCCCCGGCATGGGTCTCACGGCAACGCCGGCGATGCCGAACTCGATCTCGTTGCCGATATCCCAGATGCGCACCTGCACGCCGGTGGCGAGGATCTCACGCGCCGCGGCGGCGCCATACGCCCGCAAGGCCTCGGTCATCTGCTCGAGTGTGAGTGAGGCCCAGGGTCCGGGAAGTTTGATCGCCGGATAGTCGCTGAAGTCGGGCGCGGGCTGGCAGCGAATATCGCCATAGATGTTGAACAGGCCGAGTTCGGGATTGAAGGGCAGATGGAGCGAGGCCGCCATGCGCGCGCGCTCCAGGCCGCGCTCCATGCTGTGATCACCGAAGCCGGTGCGGTACTTCCGGGTGGTCGCGATGCGTGCGTACACTTCGTTGGCGCCACAGCTCACGAAGAGGCGTTGAACGTCCTCCACGGTAGCCGCGGTGATCTTGCCGTCGCGGAAAGTGGATCCGGCGGCGAGGACCATTTCCGTGAACGGGCTCACGGAAAGGGAGACACGCACCGTCAGCGGGCTCCGGCGAGTTTGAGGACGTAGGCCTGGCTCGCGGGCAGACTGGCGGATAAGGCGTCGGGGACCGTGATCCGCAATTGCCCGCCTTGAAGTTTCGACTGCAATTGCTGGCCGCCATCGAGCAGGGTGACGCGCACACCTGAAGGCGCTTCGATATCCGCGAACACCACTTCCTTCACAGGACGGCGGGGAAGGATCGCGTAGACGGCGTCCTTCTTCGCGGTGAAGAAGGCGTCGGCGCGCGCATAACCGGCGGGCGGAGTGTCCACCAGTTTGGTGATGTCGTAGTCCGACATGAATTCCTTCTCTTCGAGTTTCGGGACTGAACCCTTGCTCCACTGGCGCGGATTTCTGTGCGCGTGCGTGCCGTAGATGGCTTCGCCGTTGGGGCGCAGGAAGTTGCCCAACTGGATGAGGCGCTCTTCCATCACGACCGGGATGCGGCCATCCGCGGTGGGCCCGATATCGAGCAGCAGATTGCCGCCGCGGGCCACGATATCGAGCAGCATCATGAGCAGTTCGCGATCGGAGTGATAGTCGGCAAGCGTCTCCTGGCGGTTGTAGCCGTAGGAGTAGCCCATGCCGCGGCTCTCTTCCCAGGGATGCGCGGCCTGCTGCATGCCGGAAGTGTACTCGGTGGTGTAGTAGCCGCCATGCTTGTGGCGCGTGTCCTTGCCCCAGCGATCGTCGATCACGACTTCGTCGCGCACGGGGGATTCGTTGAAGAGCCAGGCGAGCAGTTCGGGCGAATTCCACTCGGCGCTGGTGAGTTCCCATTCGCCATCGGAGAAGATGATGCTCGGCTTGAGGTGCGTCACGGCGTCCTTGAACTGCGGGAACATGTGCTCGGTGACGTACCGTTTCTTATCGGTGAGCCAGAGCGGGTTATACCACTCGTAGAGCGAATAGTAGATGCCCATGTGCAGGCCTTTGGCGCGGCCGGCTTCCATAAGGTCGAGCGCGATATCGCGTTTGGGACCGATATCCACGGCATTCCAGGGGCGTCCCCAGGTTTGGTTGGCCTGCTGATTGCGCCAGAGCGTGAAGCCCTCGTGGTGCTTGCTGGTGAGCGCGACGTACTTGGCGCCGGAGCGTTCGAAGACGTCGGCCCAATGGGCGGGGTCGTAAAGCTCGGCGCGGAACATGGGTGCGAAATCGAAGTACTGGAAATCGGCGCCGTAAACGCGATCGTGGAACTTACGCGTGGAGGAGTTGGCCTTGTTGAGCGAGTTCCAATACCATTCGGCGTACATGGTCTCGCCCTTGGACTTCACGGGCGCATAAGACGGGACGGAGTAGACGCCCCAATGGATGAAGATGCCGAACTTGGCATCGGTATACCAGGCGGGCGAAGGCCGCGCGTCGATGGATTCCCAGGTGGGCTGGTAGCGGGCCTGGCCGAAGGCGCGCTGTCCGGCGGCAAGCGCCAGGGGAGCGGCCGCGCAGGCGCGAAGAAGGTCTCGTCGTCGCATCTCGCTGGCTATGTTATCAGGTCACGCTATTCGGAACGTAGCGTGGAAGCCGGGTCGATGCGCACCGCGCGGAAGACAGCGGGCAGCGCGGCGAGCAGTGCTGCGGCGAGGATCACGAGCAGCGGTCCGGCAAGCATGGTGAAGGATTTCGGCTGCACGCGGTAGAGCAGAGCCTCCAGGTATTGCACCGAGAGCAGCCCGAGCGCGAGTCCGGCGGCGGCCCCGGCGAAGACCATGGCGACGACGTCGGCCGCGACGCGGCGAGCGATATCGGAAGCGGGCGCGCCGATCGCCATGCGGATGCCGATTTCGCGGCGGCGCTGGATGACGGAATAATCGAGCACGCCATACAGTCCGATGGCGGCGAGCAGGATGGCGACGGCGGCGAAGAAGAGGCCGAGCATGGCGAGCAGGCGTTCGCGGAGGGTTTGCGCGCGGACGAGTTCGGCCTGGGTGTGGATGTTGCTGACGCGGAATTCCGGCCGGGCGCGCGGCACTTCGGCGCGCAGAGTGGACGCCAGAGCGAGCGGGTTGGCGCTGCTGGTGCGGATCACGAAGGTCGATTCGCGGACCGGCTGCGGGGCTCCGGCGGCATCCACCGGATGGAAGGGAACATAGGCCACCGGCAGGATCGCTTCGCGCAGGCTGCGATAGGGAGCGTCGCGGACCACGCCGACCACGCGATAGCGGCTGCTGCCCTTTGCGAAGGACTGTCCCAGCGGGCTGCCGCCGTTGAAAAATTCGCGCACGAAGGTTTCGTTGACGATGGCGACGCCGGGCGACGTATCGTCCGGGCGAAAATCCTTGCCTTCGACAAAGGGGATTTTCATGGTGTCTACCCAGCCCGGCGAGACGGACAGGAAGTAGGCGAGTATGGGGCCGGGCGGCGCGCCATTGACCGAGACAAAGCCGTTCCACCCGTTCGGTGTGAGCAGCGGCCATCCGGCGCGGGCGACGGTTTCGACGCCGGGTATGGCGCGGAGATGCTCCGCCACCTGATCCCAGTAGACCGCGGGCTGGGCGCGCTGCGCGGTGGTCTCGAGCGTGAGCAGCCGCTCAGAAGAGAAGCCCATGGGGCGTGAGGAGAGCCGGTCGAAAGTGGCGGCGAACAGCCCGGCGACGAACAGCACGAGGAAGCAGAAGGCGACCTGCACGCCGATCAAAACATGCATCAGGCGGCGGCGCGCGTGTGGGTCGGAGCCGCCGCGAAGGGCCATGGCGGGCCGGACGGCGGAGGCGCGTAGCGCGGGCACCAGGCCGAAGAGGAAGGTGACTGCGATGGTCAGGGCGAGGCCGAACGCGACCACGCGCCAATCCGCAGGCAGGGCGAGGCGCGCCGGATTGTCGGGCGGACTGATCCGGCCGACCACGAAGGGCGCTGCCCAGGCTGCGAAAACTCCGCCAATGGCGGCGGCAAGGAACGCGAGCCACGCGCTTTCCAGCAGCACCAGTTGCACCAGGCGCCAGCGTCCGGCGCCGATGGAGACGCGCAGCGCCATCTCGCGCGAGCGCGCCGCGGCCTGGGCCGTCATCAGGTTGGCGACGTTGGCGCAGGCGATGAGTAGTACCAGCGCGACCAGGACGCCGAGGGCCACCAGCGAACGTCGATAATCCTGCTGGATGCCGGAGGCTCCGGCGGCAGCAGACTGTAGCAGGAGCGTCTGGTCGATGAAGCGATCGATGCTCTTCTTGGTCATGCCGGTGAAGCCCTTCGCCCGTTCCAGTTCGAAGCCGCGCGAGGTGGCGTGCAGTTTCGCGCGCACCGGTTCCGGCTCCACGCCGGGCTTGAGCAGCGCCAGGCTGCGGTGCCAGGTCTGGTCATTACGGACGGCGCCTGCGTGCATCATGGAGGGCACGAAGATATCGACCACCATGCCGGTCTCGGTGCCGGTGAAGCTCTCCGGGCCGACGCCGACGATCTCAAAGAGGCGGTCGCCCAATTGGAAGGTGCGGCCGATCACCGCCGGATCGCGCGCGAAGCGGCGCGTCCAATAATCGTAGGAGAGCACGGCGTAGGGATGAGCGCCGGGCTGCAGGTCGTCGCGTTCCGTGAAGAGGCGGCCGAGCGCGGGCTGCAGGCCGAAGGCGGGGAACATCCAGCCCGAGGCATATTGCAGATAGGCCTTCTCCATCTCCTGATCGGACTTGTACGTCACATCCATGCGTTCGGTATAGGAGACGGCGATCAGCTCAGCCTGATCTTTGACGGCGGCGCGCATCAGTTGGAAGGAAGGATAGGCCCAACCGTCGAAGGTCGCGGGCTTGCCGTCGAAGCCAGTGCCCGCGCGATAGAGCATGTAGAGGCGTGAGGCGTTGGCCACGGGCAAGGGGCGGAGCAGCAGCGCGTCGATCAGGCGGAAGGCGGCGGTGCAGGCTCCGATGGCGAGGCCAAGCGAGAGGACGGCGGCGGCGGAGGTTCCCTTCTTCTTCATGAGCTGGCGCCAGCCGAAGACGGCGTCGGCGCGCAGGGAATCGAGCCAGGGGAGGATGTGGACGTCGCGGCTCTGCTCGCGGAAGTGAAGTGCGGAGCCGAAGGCGCGTCGCGCCTCCTCGGGATCGCGGCCTTGCTCGATGGCGTCGGCGATGTGGGCCTGGAGTTCGTCGTCGATATCGCGGCTCAGGGCGGGTGCGCGGAATACGTTGGCGATGCGGGAGAACCAAGACATATTAATCTGCCCTCAACATAGTTACGGGATCGATGCGGACGGCGCGCCAGATGGCGGGCAGAGCGGCGAGCGTTGCGGTCGCGAAGATGACTGCGAGCGGCATCACGACCGTGGAGAAGCCGCCGGGCTTGACCTGAAAGAGCAGCGCCTCGAGGTAGCGCACCGAGGTGATGCCGAGGGCCATGCCCGCAGCCGCGCCGGCCAGCACCATGGCGAAGACATCGGCGGTCACGCGGCGCACGATGTCGCTGGTCCGCGCGCCGACCGCGATCCGGATGCCGATTTCGCGGCGGCGCTGGAGCACCAGGAAATCCAGCACTCCATAGATGCCGACGCCGGCAAGCAGCAGCGCGACCGCGGCGAAGAACATCGCCAGCATCGCCAGCAGGCGCTCGCGGATAGTCTTGGAGCGCTCGATCTCCACTTGGGTGCGGATGTTGCGGACGTGGAACTCGGGGCGCGCCCGCGGCACTTCCTGCCGCAGGATGCTCGCGAGCGCCAGCGGATTCGCGCTCGCGGTGCGCACCACGAACGTCCCGCGTCCCATGGGCAGCGGCGCACCCTTAGAGTCGCTCGGCGGAAAGGGGCGGTAGGCGATGGGGCGGATGGGGAGCCGCAGGTCGTCACGGGAGCGGGCGTCGCGGACGAAGCCCACGATCTGCACGTGGGCGCTTCCCGTATCGAACGATTTCCCGACGGGGTTGCGGCCTTCGAAGTATTGGTTGGCGAAGGCCTGGTTGACGATGGCGACGCCGGGGCCGGAATCCGCGGCGGTGAAATCGCGGCCGTCGATCAATGGGATCCGCATCTCGGCGATCCAGCCCGGAGAGATGCTCAGCAGGTCGGTGAGGGCCTCGCTGGGAGGACCGCCGTCCACCGACACGGCACCGACGTTACTTTCCCCGCTCATCAACGGCCAAGTGGTGAGTGCGACGGTCTCGACGCCGGGCGCGGCGCGCAGGTGTTCCATCACCTGTTGCCAGATAGACGGCGGGCTGTGGTCGCTGCGTCACCGATTCGAGATTGAGAATCCGTTCCGCGGAGAATCCGGTGGGCTGATTCGAGAGCCGGTCGAAGCTGGCGATGAAAAGTCCGGCGACGAAATGCACGATCACGCAGAAGGCCACCTGCACCGCGACCAGTGCGTGCATCAGGCGTCGACGCGAATGCGGATCTTCGCCGCCCTTGAGGGCGCTCACCGGCTTGACGGAGGAGGCGCGCAGCGCGGGCGCCAGGCCGAATAGAAAAGTGACGATGAGGGCCAGCGAGAGCGCGAAACCGAGTACGCGCAGGTCGGCCGGAAGCGCCAGGCGCGCCGGAGTATCGGGCGAACTGATCATGCCGAGGATGAACGGCGCGGACCACCAGGCGAACAATGCCTCCCGACGGCGGTGGCGAGCAGGGCCAGCCACGCGCTTTCGATCAGTACCAGTTGCACCAGCCGCCAGCGGCCGGCGCCGATGGAGACGCGGAGCGCCATCTCGCGAGCCCGCGCCGCCGCCTGCGCGGTCATCAGGTTGGCGACGTTGGCGCACGCGATCAGCAGCACCAGCGCCACCAGGATGCCGAGCGCAATCAGCGAGCGTCGATAATCGCGCTGCATGTTGGAACGTCCGGCGCCAGCGGGTTCCAGGAGCAGTCTCTCCTTGAGGGACTGCTCCAGGAGGAACCGCTCCACCCGCAGCTTGGACATGCCCACGAAGCCTTTCGCCCGCTCTTCCTGAATGCTGCGAAATGTGGCGCGCAATTGTTCCCTAACCGGCTCCACGGCAATGCCGGGCTTCAGTTGCACCAACGTGCGCAGCCAGAAGTTGGTCGCGCTGGTGAGCGTCACCGGGTTTTTCATCATCATGGGCACGAAGATATCGGTGACCGTCCCGGTCTCGGTGCCGGTGAAGCCCATCAGGCCCCACGCCGACAATCTGGTAGATGCCGTCGCCCATCCGCACCGTCCGGCCAATCGCACCCGGATCGCGCGCGAAACGGCGCGTCCAGTAATCGTACGAGAGGACCACGACCGGGTGTTTCCCAATCGTGACATCGTCGTCTTCGGTGAACAGGCGTCCCGCCGCCGGCCGAAGTCCGAAGGTGGGAAACATCCAGCCGGAAACAAACTGTCGGTACGCGCCTTCCAGTTCCTGCTCCGATCTGTAGGTGACTTCGGCACGCTCGGCGTAGGAGACCGCGATCGATTCGGCCTGCTCCTTCACGGCAGCGCGCATCCGCTGGAACATGGGATACGAGCAGCTGTCATAGGTATTGAGTCTGCCGTTCGCTCCGGTGCCTTCGAACGCAACCGAGTGCAGGCGTTCGGGGTTCGCGACCGGCAAGGGCCGAAGCAGCAGGGCGTCGATCAGGCGGAAGGCGGAGGTGCAGGCGCCAATGGCGAGGGCGAGCGAGAGAATCGCGGCGGTGGAAGCGGCCTTCTTCTTGAGCATGCGCCGCCAGGCGAAGATGCTGTCGGCGCGAAGGGAATCGAGCCAGGGGAGGAGGTGGACGTCGCGGCTCTGCTCGCGGAGGTGCAGCGGCGAGCCGAAGGTGCGGCGAGCCTCCGCGGGGTCACGGCCGTGCTCGATGGCCTCGGCGAGGTGCGACTGGATCTCGTCGTCGATTTCGCGGGTCAGGCGATCGGCGCGGAATAGATTGGTGAGGCGCGAAAAGATCGACATGTCATGCCATCCGGAGTACCCTGCCGACGGCGGAGGTGACCGCCTGCCAGCGAACCTCTTCCGCGGCCGAGTTGCTTCTTGCCGGCAGCGGTCAAATCGTAAATGCGCGCGCGGCGCCCGGTGTCCTTGGTGACCCATTCGGCGCGAATCCATCCGGCTTCTTCCATGCGGTGCAGCGCCGGATAGAGCGAACCCTCTTCCACGCGCAGGACATCTTCGGAGATCTCCTGGATGGCGGTCATGACGGCGTAGCCATGGAGCCGCGGGCGGCGCGAAAGAATCTTCAGGACAAGCAGGTCGAGCGAACCTTGCAGGGAGTCGGGTTTCGGCATACTTAGATCTCGTAGTATACAGACGTCTGGGTATCGGAAAGGTTAGGGGCATTGCCGGCCGGGCGCGGGCGCTTTCTCACGAGTGGCTCGATCGCTACGGAATTTTTCGTTGCGTTACGGTTTTTTTCGTAGTATCTTGCGGTCAGATGACTTCTCCCCGCCGCAACCGACCGTCAATGGCACTTCCAACCGCTGCCGAGCTCGACATTCTTGCTGTTCTCTGGACGTTGGGAGTGGCGACCGTCCGGGAAGTCCACGACGAACTCGGCAAAGACAACCGTTACACCACGACGCTGAAGACGATGCAGTTGATGACCGAAAAGGGCCTGCTTACCCGCAGCGAGCGCTTCGGATCGCACGTCTACAAGGCTAGCGTCCCGAAGGAGCAAACGCAGCGGCAGATCGCGGGCGACCTCCTGAAAAGGGCCTTCGGCGGTTCTGCCCGAAGCCTGGTGATGGGCGCCCTGACGGCGCAGCCAGCCTCGCGCGACGAACTGGACGAAATCCGCGGCATGTTGGACTCCTTTGCTAAAGAGAAAGGAAGCTCGTCATGAATGCCATGCAAATACTGTTCTCACAGCCATGGGTGGAACGCCTCGGGATGACGTTGCTCCACTTCCTCTGGCAGGGCTTGTTCATTGCGATTCTATACGCGGCCGCACGGCGAAGTGTGGCACGCACGTCTAGCCCGCAGACGCGATACCTGCTCGCCTGCGGGGCACTGGCAGCAATGATCGCCGCTCCGCTCGTGACTTGGCGAGCTGATGGCGCCGTCGGACGCAAGTCCGGAAGCCATCTATCGCATCCGAAGCACTCCCCAGGTCGCCTCCACCGCCGGCATCGCCACTACCACCACGTTGCCCGATTCCGTCCGCGCAATGATGTCCAGCGTGCAGTCGGAACAGTTCCTGTTTTGGGTCGTAATGGTATGGCTCGCCGGCGCAATGGTGTTCTGGGTTCGCCTGGCTGGAGGCTGGGTGGTTGCCGCGCGCATGCGGTCGATGCTGGTCCGGCGTGCGCCGCCGGAATGGCAGGATACTCTAAGGAAGCTTGGAGCGCAGATTGGTCTCTCTCGTCCCGTGCAGTTGCTCGTCTCCGCGCTGGTGCAGGTGCCGACGGTGGTCGGCTGGCTGCGTCCGGTGGTGCTGGTTCCGGTAGGGGCGCTCGGCGGTCTGCCTGCCGAGCATCTGGAGGCGCTGCTGCTGCATGAGCTGGCGCACATCCGGCGGCACGATTATCTGATTAACATTTTGCAGAGCGTGGCCGAATCCCTGCTGTTCTACCACCCCGCGGTCTGGTGGGTGTCGGGGCACATTCGCGCCGAGCGCGAACTGTGCTGCGACGATGTGGCCGTGTCGATCAGCGGCGATGCGCTCACGTATGCGCGCGCGCTGGCGCAGTTGGAGTCGTACCGCCCGGCGCATCTGAGTGCCGCGATCGCCGCCAATGGCGGATCTCTGGCCAACCGCATCGCAAGGCTGCTGGGCCAGTCGCGGCCAGCCGTCCGCACCGGTCTGGGGCCGGGCGTGATCACCGTCGCGGGTTTGCTAGTGGTCGCGGTCTATGGATTGTTCGGCCAATCCGCCGATCCACCGCGATTCGCGGTCGCATCCATCAAACGTAACCAAGCCTCTCCTGTTCCGAATTCGATGGGGGCTCCGATGGGAGCCGGCTATCGGTCCGGAGGCCGGTTTGTTGCGGGTAATGCCCCCGTGACGTTCCTCATCCAAAGGTCGTATGCGGTCCAAAGTTTTCAGGTGGTAGGCGGTCCATCCTGGATCAGCACCGATGGCTACGATATCGAGGCCAAACCGGAGGGCAACACCGACCAGAAGCGGATGTGGCTGATGGTGCAAGCGCTTCTCGCCGACCGGTTCAAGCTTTCGATGCACCGAGAGACAAGAGATCTCCCTGTCTACGATTTGCAGGCGGTGAGGGGTGGGCCCAAACTGCCGCCGCCGCAAGGAGGCAATTGCGCGGAGGTTATGACAGCGTTTCCGGGGCCCGGGCAGCCGCGGCTGGCTCCTCCCTGTGGTCCTGGCGTGATAGGCGCCGGCACTGGGCTCACCATGGAGGGAATCAACGTGTCGATGCCGGCGGTTGCAAAGCTGCTCTCGAGCCTGGTGGGGCGGGAAGTGGTTGACAAGACCAGTTTCACTGGAAGGTTCGCTCTTCACCTGGAGTTCGCTATGGACGATGCTCTCGCCGGGCTCCCAGCGCCCGTAGGTCCAGATGTTTCCGGCCAACCGGCGGACGCCGCTGCCAGACCAACTATACGTACCGCACTTCAGGAACAACTTGGCCTGAAACTCGAAGCGTCAAAAGGGCCGGTTGACGTCTTCGTGATCGATCACGTGGAGAAACCGACCGCAAATTAGGCGCTCATCAGGGAGAACGACGCATGAACACCACTCGAATTCGAACCCGGCTGATAACTGCTTCGGCGCTGCTGCTCGCGCTGGCCGGCGCCGCCGCTGTTGGCCAGCCTGCGTCGCGCGCCATCCTGCAGCCCGCAAGCGAACGCAAGGCTGCGCCGCAGCTCGCGTTGAAAGATAGTTCCGGCAAGACGATAAGTTTGACGGACTATCGTGGCAAAGTGATTCTCCTTGATTTCTGGGCTACTTGGTGTACCGGATGCAAGCTGGAGATCCCCTGGTTTTCGGAATTTCAAAAGGCCTACCGCGCGCAGGGCTTCGCAGTGCTCGGCGTCTCGATGGACGAAAGCGGTTGGAGTGTGGTGAAGCCCTTTCTGGCTGAAACCCATATTCCCTACCCAATATTGCTCGGGGATAATCCGACAGCGCAGCGGTTCGGAATTCAGAGCCTGCCGGACACATTTCTAATCGACCGGCAAGGGAAAGTGGCAGCAGCTTATAGGGCAGTCCTCGTGGACAAGAACGACGTCGAGGCCAATATCAAGGCGCTGCTCTCTCAGCGCTAGCGTCCTACCCGTCGAGTCCGCCGCTCAGGCCGCTCGTTTAGCGGTTGGATGGGCGAGGTCGTCGGCGTTCAAGCCTGTGCTATCAGTACCCCGATGTGTCAGCGAGTGCGTAGGGACATTGGCGCGAGCCAAGCTGGAGTTGATCCTCGCCGGCATCGACGTAATCCTCGGAAGATAGCCCAAGGCGCCCAAGGCCACCCCCCTTGCCACGTGCGCTAAAATCGGGGATATCGCATTTCCCGCTCCATTTACCGGTACGTGCGACCGCTATCTCATGAATATGCCCACCAGTACTCGCGCCCAGGAATTCCGTGACCAGCTTGCCCGCCGTGTGATCGTGGCCGATGGAGCGATGGGTACCATGCTCTATTCGCGTGGAGTGTTTATCAACCGCTGCTTCGACGAGCTGAATCTCTCGGCGGCCGACATGGTCCGGCAGATTCACCAGGAGTACGTCAAGGCCGGCGCGGAAATTCTGGAGACCAACACCTTCGGCGCCACGCGGCAGCGGCTGGGCGCCTTCGGGTTCGCCGAAAAACTGCAGGCGATCAATCACGCCGGGGTCCGGCTGGCGCGCGAAGCGGCCAACGGGAGCGCCTACGTCGCCGGCGCCGTGGGTCCTTTGAACGTGCGCATCGAGCCGCTCGGCCCTACCTCCTTCGCCGAAGCGCGCGCGACCTTCCGCGAACAGATCGACGCGCTGCTGGAAGCGGGCGTGGACCTGCTGATCTTCGAGACCTTCGGCAACCTCGATGAATTGCGCGAGGCCGTCTACGCCGGGTACGACGCGTCGGGCGGCGAAGTGCCCATGATCGCGCAGGTGACGATCGACGATTTCGGCCACCTTCCGGGCGGCACCGATACCGAGACGTTCACGCGCGAAATGAACAAATGGCCGGTGGACGTAATCGGGCTGAACTGCTCGGTGGGACCGAAGGCCACGCTCGAAACTGTGGAGCGCATGATGGAGTTCGCCACCAAACCGCTCAGCGCGATGCCCAACGCGGGGCTGCCGATGCGGGTGGAGGGGCGCAACATCTATTTGTGTTCCCCGGAGTACATGTCGCAGTACGCGCGCCGTCTGTTGTGGGCGGGCGTGAAGGTGATCGGCGGCTGCTGCGGCACCACGCCCGACCACATCAAATTGATCCGCAGCGAAACACGGTCGCTGCAGCCTCTGCAGAAGCAGTTGGCCGTCACGGTGGAAGAGCCGAAGGTGAAGGCTCAGGCCCTGCAGCCGGTGCCGATGGCGGAGAAGTCGCAGGTAGGGGCCAAACTCGCGGCCGGCAAGTTCGTCACGTTCGTTGAAATTCTACCGCCCCGCGGAGTGGATGCCACGCGCGAAATCGCGGGCGCGAAGCTCTGCGCGGAGCACGGCATCGACGCCATCAACGTCCCGGACGGGCCGCGGGCCAGCGCGCGCATGAGCGCGCAGGTCACCTGTCAGTTGATTCAGGCGCAGGCTGGAATCGAGGCCGTGAACCACTTCTGCTGCCGCGACCGGAACATCCTCGGCATCCAGAGCGAGTTGTTGGGGACGCATGGCGCCGGCGTGCGCAACCTGATCTGCATCACGGGCGATCCGCCGCGCATGGGAGCGTATCCCGACGCCACGGCGGTCTTCGACGTGGACGCCATCGGCCTGGTGAACATCGTGCGCAATCTCAATCACGGCCTCGATATCGGCGGCAACCCGATGGGCTCGCAGACCGCGCTGTTGATCGGCGTGGGGGCCAACCCGGGCGCGCTGAACATGGACGAGGAGATTCGCCGCTTCGAGTGGAAGGTGGAGGCGGGCGCCGAGTACGTGGTGACGCAGCCGGTCTTCGATCTGGATTTGCTGGAGGCCTTCCTGAAGCGCATCGAGCACGTCAAAATCCCGGTGCTGTGCGGCATCTGGCCGCTCACCAGCTACCGCAACGCCGAGTTCATGGTCAATGAGCTGCGCGTGCCGGTGCCGGAGGTCTTCATGGAGCGCATGCGCCGCGTGGATAACGCCGAGAAGGCGCGCGAGGAAGGCGTGGCGATCGCGCGCGAAATGGTGGCGCGGGTCAGCAAAATGGTACAGGGCGCGCAACTCAGCGCACCTTTCGGCCGCTACCAGATGGCAATTGACGTTGCCGATGCCATCGAGTCCCGCTAAGATCGGAACACAAGATCCGAAACATGGCAACCGACCTGGTCGAAATCAATACCGAAGATCCCCAGCCGGAAGCGCTGGAGAGGGCCGCCGCCGCCGTGCGACGCGGCAAGGTGGTGGCCATTCCCACCGATGCCCTATATACGCTAGTGGCGGATCCATTCAATTTGCGCGCCGTCACTGGGGTATTTCAAGCCAAGGGGCGCGAACCGCACCGGGCGCTGCCGATTTTGATCCGCGACAGCATGATGGCGGAAGAACTGGCCAGCGAGTTGAACAACCGCTTCTTCATCCTGGCGCGCCGATTCTGGCCCGGTCCCTTGACCGTCATCGTGCCCGCGGCGGCCAAGATTCCGCTCAAGGTCACGGGCAACACCGGCCGCCTGGCGCTGCGCCACGCGCGCTCCCCGGTGGCAGATAAGTTGATCGCGCTGCTCAACCAGCCGCTGATTTCCACCAGCGCCAACATTTCGGGGCATCCCACCTGCCACAGCGGCATCGATGTCTTCGGCATGATGGATGGCCGCGTGGACCTGGTTCTGGATGGCGGGACCTGCGTGGGAGAGGGCTCCACCACGGTGGATATTACCGAGCCTTACTGGCGCATGATCAAAGAAGGAGCGATCTCCGAAAAGGAAATCGCGGAGTGCCTGAAGCCGGCGTGAAGTATCTGCTCATCCTGCTCGGAGGAGGCACCGGTTCGCTCGCGCGTTATTTTGTGGGCACCGCGATCACCGAGCGGTTGGGAGCGCGATTTCCAGTCGGTACCATGGTGGTCAACGTGAGCGGCTGTTTCGCTATCGGGCTGATCATGACCCTGCTGACCGAGCGGCTGCAGCCCCATCCCTACTGGCGACTGGCGCTGGTGGTTGGTTTTCTGGGAGGCTACACGACTTTCTCCAGCTTCGAGTGGGAAACGTACGCGGCAGTGCGCGAGGGCGGCTTCTGGATCGGACTGGCGAACGTGGTGGGCTCCGTCACGCTAGGCTACGCCGCCGTCTGGTTCGGCGCCCTCCTGGCGCGCCGATGATCGGCGCCGCCTACTGCGGGGCCACGGTCGCGGTGAGCGCCAGCATCCGAAAGGAAGCTGGACGGCCATCCCTGTAATTATTGTTGTTAGCCACGCGTAGAATCACTCGTTCGCCGGCTTTCAGGTTTATCGAAAACGCTATCTCGTTCACATCGCCGGCCCGATAGCCTACAGTGTTGACCGCCCACCACCGGGAATTATCGGCTGGGAAGGCGCCAAACGCAAATTCCCTGTGATTGCCGTGCGAATAGTGAAGGGCAAAACGGTAGCGGCCGGCTACCGGTGCCGTGAGCGGCGGGTAAGCCATCGTGTAGTCGTAATCGCCGTGCGGTGTTTGCACATCCACTCCATCGGGCGCAGGCAGAAGAATGGCCTCGGAACTGTCTTTCTTCCAATTTGTCAGTGGGAAGGATGCGGCTGAGGCATCGGATACAAGTTCAAGAACTCCCGTGCCGTCCGCACCGATGACAGCCCGCAGCGCACGCTGGCCTGACAAATCCGTCACGGCTCGAAGCAGCGCCACCGTGTAAGGCGCTTCTTTTCGAGGCACCGAATCAACACCCACCACGGCCGCTTTCATGGACGATGCGCTCCAACAATCGGACAGCGTCCGCTGCGCCATTTCCGTCGCTCCGGCATTTACCGAGGGCACTACGATCAACGTGCCAGGCTGGACCTGTGCCGCACAGCCTTGTTGAGGAAACGTTGCGCTTAGGCGGCGTTCGAGATAGAGCGTGCATAGGGCACGGTACTCGGAAGACCCGGGCTCTTTCTCGTCGTACCAGAACCGAATGCGATCGTGATTCCGTGCCCGTTCTACCTTCTCCCGCTCGTCCATGATTCGCCGGTACTGTTCCCGGTTGCCGTGGAGCGGCGCCGTTTGGGTGGCGGCGTACGCGCTCCACACGAGGATTCCTCCCAATAACAGCCAGGTTCTTGCCGGTCGATGGCCTGACGCCATTCCGGCTGCGATCAGAACCGCTCCTATGGCCGCGCTCTGCCACGCCGGCAGAATCCACGCCGTAGCCGGGTCAAACCAAATCGCAACGAAACCCGCAGCGGTTGCGCAGACGGTCAGAAGATACGCTCTCCCGCTCATTTGATCCACGGCTTCCCAAAACAGCGCGCCGGTTACCAGGAATTCGAATGGAATGAGGTACGCCGCATAGTGATAGAAGCCCAGCATGGCGATGCCGCGCGTTTGCAGGTAGCCCATCCATAAAAGCACGAGCAGGAACTGCGTCGAAAACAACAGCGCTGGAGCCATCTGCCGGAATTTCCCGCGACGAATGCGGGGCGGAAGCAGCGTTGCCGCCGTGCCTAATGCCAGCGCCGGAAACCATAACCACGGCTCCAAGCCGTTCGGTCCCCAAATGCCGGGGGCGGCGGTGAAGACCTCCGGCGCGTGCATCGCGGCACTCCAGGAGCGGCCGTAAAACCAGAAGCTTCCCTCGATCGCGTAATTGGCAGCGGCCAACGCCACGGTCACTATCCCGAATCCCAGCGACAGCCAGGCAAGGCCGGCAAGAGCCGGCCGAAACCGGAGTGCTCCTTGGCGGGCCCACGCGAGTCCGCCGTAATAGAGCAGCAGCAAAGGCAAGAGGGGAAGCCAAAAGAGGTGTACGTAGACCATTCCGGCAATGGCCGCGCCCGCGATTGCAAGGTGTCGCCGTCCGCCTTCGTGCTCGGCCGCTCTGGTGAGTGAGGCCATCGCCAGTAGCAAGTATGCGATGCCCGCACCGTTTACATAGTCCCAACCGGTAGCGGCCCAAAGCCATGGGTGCAGCGAGAAGATCAGAGTTGCGAGAAACGCGGCACGCTCGCTCACCGCACGCCGGAGAATTGCGAAGAAGGAAAATGATGCAACCAGGTGGACACCGGCGTGGAGAATAAAGTTGGCAATCACTGGCGCAAATAACCAATGGGCTGCAGCGCCGGGGAGAATCCAGGAAAGGCGGGTGCCGAAGTAAGCGTCCGGATACAAGTCGCGCTTGAAGTCCACCAGGTTCCGAAAGTACCCCAGGTAGAACCATGGATCCGAAAACCAGGGAGGCGTATAGAGCATGTCGTCGCGGTGCCAGAGGACCAGTAGGGGCAGCGCCAAAATCGCAATCCAGTACCAATTTGTTTGTATGGCGGCGCGGTATCGCGGTCGCACGCCGGGTTGAGGAAGCCCCATGAACAATACGAATTATAGCTTCCCGACAAAAGCCCTCCAATGCAAGTTAAAATCAGGTTTGCCTGATTTCCTCGTAACGGTGGTCATCCCCACCCTCGCTGCGGATTCGAGGCTTCTGGAGTGCGTGCAATCCCTCTTGCGGCAAACAAGGCAGGATCTGGAAGTGGTGATCGTCGATAACAGCGGCCAAGGCCTCGTAAGCAAGAATGGCATCGGTGCGGGCGCGCGCGTGATCGAAAATACGCGCAATGCCGGCTTCGGCGCGGCCGTCAACCAGGGTGTGCGCGCCTCGACCTCGCCGTACGTGGCGACACTAAACGACGACGCGGTGGCGCACCCGGATTGGCTGCAATCGCTGGTCGCGGCGCTGGAAGCGCGGCCCGACGCGGGCATGTGTGCTTCGCAGGTGCGATTGTTCGGCGAACCGCGCCTGGATTCCGCCGGGATGCTGGTGGCGCGCGATGGCAGCAGCAAGCAGCGCGGCCACGGCCGTCTGCCCGAAGACTTTCCGGTGACCGAAGAAACGCTGATGGCCAGCGGCTCAGCCGCCCTTTACCGGCGCAGCATGCTCGACGAAATCGGCGGTTTCGACGACGATTTCTTCCTCTATTGCGAAGATACCGACCTTGGCCTGCGCGCGCGCTGGGCCGGATGGAAGTGCCTGTATGTTCCCGGCGCCGTGGTGGAACATCACTATTCGCATTCGGCGGGCCGCGCCTCGCCGGTCAAGGCTTATTACGTGGAGCGCAATCGACTCTTCGTGCTGGTAAAGAACTTTCCGGGACGGATGCTGTTGGCGGCGCCGTTCGTCGCGATGGCAAGGTATCTGTGGCACGCCTGGTACATTCTCAAGGGGCAGGGCAGCGCCGCGCGCTTTCGCGCCGAAGGCAACGCTGGTCCCAAGATGCTCTGGTATGTCATGCGTGCGCACTTCGCGCTGGCAGGCAACCTGGGCCGGCTGTGGCGGCAGCGCCGCGAGATCCGCGCGCGGGCGCGGATTACTCCCGCGGTCTTCGGCCGCCTCCTGCGCAGCCACGCGATCAGCGCTCGAAGGATGGCCGCGCTTTGACTCGCCCCGTGACGCCAGATTCGCTGCTGATCATCATCCCCGCTTTCAATGAGGAGGGCGCCATCGCGGGCGTGGTGCGCGAAGTCCACCAGTTCGTTCCCGGAGTCCCGGTGCTGGTGATCGACGATTCTTCCAGCGATGGCACTGTCGCGGCGGCCCGCGCGGCCGGCGCCCATGTACTGCCGGTGCCGCACCACCTGGGCCTGGGCGGCTGCGTACAGGCCGGCTATAAGCTCGCCTGGGAACTCGGGTACAGTTACGTGATCCGCGTGGATGGCGATGGCCAGCACGATCCGCGCGATATCCCGCGCGTCTTCGAACGCCTGAAAACTTCGGGCTGCGAAATGGTGATCGGCTCGCGCTTCGTCACCGCCAACGGGTCGCGCACGGGCGCCGTTCGCTCGCTCGGCATCCGCTTCTTTCGCCTGGTGCTGCGGCCCATTCTCGGCAAACCGGTCCATGACCCCACGTCCGGTTTCGTGGGCGTCAACCGCCGCGCGCTCAACGTCTTCCGCAGCAGCTTCCCGCTGGACTATCCGGAGATTGAAGCCCTGGTGGTGCTGCAGCGCCGCCAATTCCGCTTCGAGGAGGTGCCGACCAAGATGCGTCCGCGCACCACCGGCCGCTCCTCCATTACCGCGCTCAAGAGCCTGTACTACGTGGTGCACGTGCTCCTGGGCGTGTTCGTCAACGTGCTGAAATTCGAACGCCGGCTGCACCGCGCGCAGCGCGGGCCGGAAGAGAGAAAGTAGATGGACCGTCTCCTAAATGTAACTACAGTACTGAGCGTCATTCTTCTATTGCTGGTCCTGGTCAGCGTGCGCCGAGCGCACATTCGCGTGGAATATTCGGTGACCTGGCTGCTGGCCGCGGTTGCTATGCTGGTGCTCTCCCGCGCGCGTCCGCTGCTGGACACCGTGCGCAACCTGGCCGGCTTGCCGGATTCTCCGCTGACCCTGTTCCTGCTGGGCGCCGGAGTGTTTTTGCTAATGTTTTTCCGCTTCTCGGTGATCATTTCGCACCTGCGCGACGATAACATCGCGCTCGCGCAGCGCGTCGCCATACTCGAATATCATATTCAGGACCTCAAGGATCATGAAAAGCAAGAAGCCTAACGCCACAGTGCCGGCAGCAGGCGCCGCATCGGGCAGCAACACCTGGCAGTGGCTCGCCGCCATCGCCGCCGGCGTAATCCTGCTCTTCTGGGCTTATGCTCCGGCCATGCACGCGGCTTTTGTCTTCGACGACACCAAGCAGCAGTACGCCCTGCCCACGGCCTCCGATCCGCTGGCGCTGTGGATCGGCCCGGTGCGCCCCATCCTTATGTTCAGCTATTGGGCCAACGTGCAGCTTTCGCGCGACGATACATTTTCCTTCCACATGGTGAATCTGCTGATTCACGGCATCACGACGCTGCTGGTGTTTTTTGTGATTCGCCGCCTGCTGGAATGGGCGGGCACGGCGGCGGCGGACCGCACGCCGTTTGCTGCCTTCGGCGCCATGCTCTTCCTGCTGCACCCGCTGCAAACCGAATCGGTAGCCTACATCGCCGGCCGGTCGGAATCGCTCTGCGGAATGTTCTCGTGCGCTTCCTACGCCGCTTTCCTCTACCGGCGGACCAAGGCGATTTCCTGGAGCGGCGTCGCGATCGTGGTGGCACTGTTCGGCGCCGCGGTGCTCACCAAGGAGCAGGGCGTGGTGCTGCCCGCGCTGTTCCTGCTCACCGATCTCTGGTGGAATACCGAGGGCCCGCTGCGCGCGGTCCGCGCCAACTGGAAACTCTACACGGTGCTGACAGTGGGTGCCGCTGCCGGCATCGCCATGGTCTGGCGCCTGATTCTCGGCGTCGGCACCGGCGATAGCGCCGGCTTCGGCCTCAAGGCATTCACGTGGTATCAATACCTGTTCACGGAGTTCCGCGCGATCTTTGCCTACATCTTCAACTTCATTCTGCCCGTCAATCTCAACATCGATTGGGATTTCCCTATCTCGCGCACGCTCTTCGATCAGGGCTCCATCGTCGCGCTGATCGGACTGCTCGCGCTCGCCGGCCTTGCCTGGCATTACCGGCGGCGTTTTCCGCTGGCGGGCTACGGCTACTTCCTGTTCCTGGTGCTGCTCTCGCCCACGTCGAGCATCCTGCCCATCAAAGACCCGATCGCCGATCGCCGCATGTACCTGCCCGCGCTCGGGTTGATTCTGATCGCTATCGACCTGCTCAGCCGGCTCAAGCTGGAGCGCAAGGTGATGGCGGGCATGGCGGCCGCGGTGGTGCTGCTCGCCGCCTTCGCCACCCACGCGCGCGCCGAGGTTTGGGGCAGCCCGCTCGCCCTCTGGCAGGACACCGCGCTCAAATCGCCGAAGAAGATGCGGCCCCACTTCCAACTCGCGTTTGCCTATCAGGAGCAGGGCCGCTTCGATCTCGCGGTCGCCGAATTTCAGAAGACCGCGGATCTGGAGCCGCCCACCGCCGACCTGTTGATCGATTGGGGCCTGGCCTACGACGGCTTGAACCAGCCGGACCTGGCGCTGGCCAAGTTCCGCGAGGCAGTCGCCAAAGAACCAAGCGCGCACGCCTACACGCAGATCGGCTACATCTACGCCAAGCGCTCGCAGTGGAAGGAAGCCAACGAGGCTTTCGACATGGCGCAGAAGATCGACCCCGGCTTCGCCATCACGTATCTCTATAAAGGACAAGTGCACCTGGCCAACAACGAACTTCCCGCCGCCCTCGCTGAATTTCAGCATGCGCTGCAGCTCGACCCCAGGCTGGAACCGGCGCGGCAGGCGCTGGTGGTCACGCAGCGGCGTATCAGCGCCGGCCGCTAATCAGGCTAAATCATGCGCATCGGCGTCAACGCGCTCTACCTGATTCCGGGCGGTGTCGGGGGCACCGAAATCTATCTGCGTTTCCTCCTCGCGGCGCTGGCCGAAATCGATCGGGACAATCAATACTTCGTGTTCACGAATCGCGAAACCGGAGCCGACCTGGTTCCCGCGCAATCCAATTTCACCCACGTGCCGCAAGCCGTTCGTGCCGCCAACCGGCCGGCGCGCCTGCTGTGGGAACAGACCGCGCTGCCGCTGGCCGTCGTACGCCTCCGCCTGGACGTGCTCTTCAATCCGGGCTTTACGGCGCCCTTGTTGTGCGGCTGCCGCCAGGTCACCGTGTTTCACGATCTTCAGCATAAGCGGCATCCCGAATACTTCCGCTGGTTCGACCTCCCGTTCTGGAACTTCTTCCTCTTCTGGAGCGCGAAGGTCTCACGCCTGGTGGTGGCCGTCTCCGATGCCACGCGTGAGGATCTGTTGCGCTGGTACCGCCTGCCGCCCTCCAAGGTGCGCACCATTCCCTCCGGCGTGGATCCGCGCTTTTTCGAACTCGCCGCGCGCCGTCAGCCCGAGTGCTTCCTGCTCGCCGTTTCTACTTTGCACCCGCACAAGAATCTTGATGGCCTATTGCGCGCGTTCGCCATCTTTCGCGAACGCCATCCCGAGTACCGCCTGATCGTGAGCGGCATTCACGGCTTCTTCTCGCCGCAGCTGCACGCGCTGCGAGAAAGTCTGCAGCTCGGCGACAGCGTGGAGTTCCCGGGATGGATTCCGCGCGAAGATTTGTACGATCTCTATCGCCGCGCCGCCGCCTTCCTTTATCCGAGCCTTTTCGAAGGCTTCGGCTTTCCCGTCCTCGAGGCGCTGGCCGCCGGCGTTCCCACGGCCTGTTCGTGCATCGAGCCGCTCAATGGAATCGCGGGCGAAGCGGCGCTCAAATTCGACCCGCTCGATACCGCCGCCATCGCCGCTGCGATGCAGCGCCTGGTGGAAGATGAAGGCTCACGCGCTCAATTGGCCACCGCCGGACCCCGGCGCGCGGCCCAGTTCCTGTGGCGCACTACCGCGCAACTAACCCTGGCGGCATTAGCCGAAAGATAGCCCTATTGGACTATGGCACTCCGCCTGCTATTGTCCAAGGTAGGGGTGAATGATGAGACGTTTACTGATATGCATGACCGCACTTGCGGCGTTGGCGCCGGCGGCAGGTGCTCAACAGTACCAAAGGCGGGCTACATTCCTAAACGGTGGTGATCGGGATCGCGGCAAATGCACCATCGAAGTGGTTGTGGATGGCGCTGCGGAGATCGATATTCGCGGCGATCAGGGTGTGATCCGAAACCTCTCCGGTCAGCCCGCCCAATGGCGGAGGTTCGAGTGTACCGGCCCGATGCCCGCCAATCCCGCGGGCTTCCGCTTTGCCGGCGTGGATGGACGCGGCCGGCAGGTACTGATGCGCGAGCCCCGCAACGGCAGCCCCGCGGTGATCCGCATTGAAGATCCGCAAGGCGGCTCCGAGGGCTACACGTTCGACCTTTTCTGGGGCGGCGGCTACGAGCGTAATCCCCCGCCACCGCTTGCGCCGCCGCCATCGCGCCGCTTCACCACGGAACAGGCCGTGGCCACCTGCCAGGATGCCGTACGCCAGCAGGCTCGCTATCGCGGCCGCCGCGTGGAGTTCCGCGAGACCCGCATCGACGACAACCCGGGCCGCAATGACTGGGTGATCGGCGTGGTCGATACCGTACGCGGGTTCAACTCACCCGAGGAGCACATGCGATTCTCCTGCTCCGTCAACTTCGATACCGGTCAGGTGCGCTCAGTCGACCTCCAGCCGATGGCGGCTACGGACGCGGGAACGAACGCGTGCAGACGAGCGTGGTGCTCGATAACTGCCAGCAGGCTGTGAGGGCTCGCATGCAGCGCGATGGCTACGGCCGGATGGAATTCCCGTCGATCCGCATTGACGACCAACCTGGCCGTAACGATTGGGTAGTCGGCACGGTGCGCGCCGAGCGCGGCCGTGGGTCCGACCTCTTCAACTTCTCCTGCTCGGTAGATCTGCGCGAGGGAACTGTGCGTTCCGTCGACGTGACGGTGCGCTAGCCGTCTTATGCTGAGGGTGTGGTAACTGCCATCCTCCGGGCGCTCGCCGCTAGTGTCCGGCGCGACCTCAGCAGCTTCGGCGCGCTCAAGACTAATAACTTCTTTCTGTTCGTGGCGCTCCTGATTTGGGGCGCCGCGGTGAGCGGCGTCGAGCCGGTAAGCGCCTACCCGTTCCTGCTGCTGCTCGGCGTGCTGCTGCTTTTCCCGGTCTCGAGCGACCCGCTGGATAAAATACCTCCCGCCCGCCTCACGCTCTGGCCGCTGAGCACGGCGCAGCGCGTCACGTTGCGCCTGGCAAGCCTGGCCTTCAGCCCGATCCTCTGGTTGACCGTCCTATTGCTCTCGCTGCGCGCCGGCGCGGCCGTGGCCGCGATATTTGTCGCCGCCGCCATCGCCATTCATATCGTTGCCGTCGTGGCGCGCGGTCCCGGCTGGAATGTCGCACGCTTCGTGCCGCATCTTCCCGGGCGGGTCGGCGGGCTGGTGAGTTCCAACCTGCGTGAGATGCTCACGCTGCTCGACCCGTACCTGGCGCTTGTGATCAGCGTGGCCGGCACCGCGTGGCGAATCTTCGGGAAGGCGGATGCCGGAGCGCCGCCGATTCTCGCCCTGCT
Source organism: uncultured Solibacteraceae bacterium (assembly GCA_963791985.1). Taxonomy (GTDB): domain Bacteria; phylum Acidobacteriota; class Terriglobia; order Bryobacterales; family Bryobacteraceae; genus Solibacter. The sequence goes on from CAWBUN010000002.1 coordinate 858,625, forward strand.
GGTCGCGATCGCGATGAGCACATACGCGCAATGTCTGTTCGCGCTCGAGAGCGGGGCAGGGATGACGCGTTACCGGCTGCTTCCCCTGCGCGGCTGGCAGATTCTCGCTGCCAAAGACGCCGCCTTCCTTGGCGTACTGCTGCTTTTGACCCTGCCTCTCGACGCGCCGGCAGGCCTGGCCTTCGGCTTCGCCGCTCTCTCCATCGGCCGCTACCCGTCGTTGAAGGTCCACCTGCCGCAGCGCCGCTGGCGCTTCTCCAGCGGTCGCGTGCTCTTCGGTGTGCTTCAGGGTTTGGTGGGCGCCACGCTTGGTTTCCACGCCGCCGGCGCCGGCCTCGCGATCGCGATCGGGATATACATCGCCGCCCTCTACCTCGGCGGCCGCTCCTGGGATCGCCAATCCCTTCGCAGCACCCAGGCAAGCGCCCACGGCGCGTGAACGTGATGGAGCGCAATTCTCGGCATCGCCCTCACACCGAAGCGCGACCGTGAGGGAGCGATCTCTTGCCCCTGGGAATCAGGCGCAGTTGTGCCGTTAGTGTGGGTAACAAAATGTTCGTTGCGGCGGCCGGGGACATCCGGACTTATCGCCGGGTGGGGCCCGGCCGCCAGTGATTTGACTGGATGCTACGAAGACGTAAGAACTCGGCTGGATGGCCTCTCGATCGTCCACTCGTTTCGCATGTCAGTCTCTGAATCCAGGGGTGCGGCAATCAAACGCTATCCGCGACGGTCCCCCGGGTATTATCGGTTCGAACCGAAGATCTTTCCGCCGGTCTCCTCCACGTAGGGGAACCATCGTGCAGCCGTTAACGGGCTTACGGAAAGTCAGCACCACCTCAGGTCAACGTATCCTGGCCAGGATAAAAACTGTTGGTGTCGCGCTGTGGTTTGCGCAACTCTCTACCTGATTGAGAATTTACCATGAGTGTTTAGGAGTATAAGGTATTAAAGTCTGGTAAATGATTGATAACAACGCGAAGATAAATTTCAAGTTCGTGTGAATGGCAGATTGCAATAGGGGGAAAAGGCCTAAATTAGACGGACAGGCCAGGAGGCCTGTCCCACACGCATAATGAACTTTATGACGCGCCCAATCCTCGCGCTGCTCTTGTTCGGCAACCTACCTTCACGCCCTTTCACCAGAATGGGATTTACGATCTCAACGAAAAAGCGGGGTGGAAGTTGTCTGCTTCGCGAGAGAGCACGGCCGGTTGGAATTACGTCATCCGCAAGAACAATCTCGACACCATCAAATCCGGCGCCCTCGAGTTTTCCCAGGACGATGCCACCATCGAGGCCAGCCTCGCCGAGCCCGCCATGCTCTATGTCGAAGTCACCGGACCCAATGCGACTCGACTTCACCTCGGCGCCGGCGTTTACGCTCTGCAACCCAACACCGTCACCGATCGCGCCGTCGAAGGCTGGCTGGCGCTCGATGTCGATTCGCACGATCTGTCGCCCACCCAGGCCACCGGCGTTGCCGCCAACTATTCCTCCATCGGCAATACCGACCGCGAGACGTCCTACTTCCTCACCATGTACCTGCGCGACGCGCGCGCCATCGATTACATCCGGAGCCGCCCCGATTGGGACGGCAAGACGATCGTCATCATGGGCACCAGCATGGGCGGACAGCAGAGCCTGGTCACCGCCGCCCTGCGTCCCGGCGTGACCGCGGTGATCGTCAACGAACCTTCCGGCGCCGATTCCAACGGCAATCTTCACGGCCGCAAGGCCGGTTACCCGAACTGGCCGTCCAACGACCCGCCCGTCGGAATCTGGACTGCTATCGACCAGATCCCGGGCGCCAGGGAGGTCGTCTCCATGGTGGAATCCGACCACAACAACCGCACACCGGAAAAGCAGTTGGAATACAACGCGCGGGCCAAGGAAGTGCTCGGCATCATCCTCAACGGCGGCGAATTCAAGCCGAAATAGCTACGCGGGGTGTCGCTTGTGCCAGTCCGTGCGCGTCTGGAATTCGCGCCCGATGGCCAGCAGCGTGTTCTCGGAGAACGGCACGCCCACCACTTGCAGCGCCACCGGCATGTTCTCGGCGAAGCCGCAGGGCAGCACCAGCGCCGGCAGTCCGGCGAGATTGCCCATCTGAATGATCGCGCGGAAACCGGGATCTTTGGGCGGCGCGCCGCCCGCGCCGCGATCCAGCGGCTGATCGATTTTCGTCGCGATGCCGGCACGTCCCGGCGCCAGCAGCACGTCGATCGCTGCCGAAGAGTTTGCTGACTTCGTCCTGGATCATGCGGCGCATCCGCATCGCCTTCAGATAATCCTTCGCGGGCAGTTCCAGGCTCGCCTTGAGGCCCGCGATCTGCGGCTTGTCGGCCAGTTCGTCCACCTTGCCGCTGGCGATCAGCGGCTCGAAGATCGAGCCCATCTCGCCGTTGAGAATGGTGGAGAGCGCCGCGCCGTAAGGGAAATCGGGCAGTTTGGTCTCCACCAGTTGGATTCCGCTTGCCTTCAGAACGCCGAGCGCGGCGTCGAACGCGGGACGCGCCGCCGGATCGGCCCATTCGGCGAAATCGACGGGCGCGTACCCGACTTTCAGATCCTTCAGCGGGCGCGCATATTGCGGGCGTGTAGTAGAAGCTCTTGCCGGCCGAACCCGGGTCGCTGCGAATCCTTGCCGGCGATGGTCTGCAGGATGAGGCCGCAATCCTCGGCCGTGTGCGCGAAGGGGCCGAGCTTGTCGAGCGTCCACGAAAGCGCCATGGCGCCGTGGCGGCTCACCAATCCGTAGGTGGGACGCAGCGCCGTCACGCCGCAGAAACGACGCCGGGCGTGACGATGGAGCCCGAGGTCTCCGAGCCGATCGCGAACGGCACCAGTCCGGCCGCGACGGCGGCCGCCGAACCGCTCGACGATCCGCCCGACCAGCGCGTGCGGTCCCACGGATTCAAGCCCGGCCCGGTGAGCGACGCCGAGGGAAACCGGTAGCCGCCGCCGCCCGCGAGTTCCACCATCGCGAGCTTGCCGGTCAGCACTCGCGCCCACGTCCGGAGAGCTTTTCGATGACCGTCGCGTTGTAGTCGAAGACCTGGGCCGGCGTACGGTTTGGCGCCCCACGTGGTGGGCTGTCCGGCGTAGGCCAGCAGATCTTTGACGCCGTACGGAATGCCCTGCAGCGGGCCGCGATAGCGCTCGCGCTTGAGCTCCTTGTCCACCGCCTTGGCCTGGCGCAGCGCTTCCTGGTGCAGCGACAGCGCCAGCGCGTTATAGCGCGGCCCGAGTTGCTGCAGCCGCTCGGCGAAGGCGCGCGCCAGTTCCTCGGCGGAGAATTCGCTCGCTTTGAGCCGCGCGTTGAGTTCGGGGATGGTGGCGAAGAAGACGTCGGGATCGATGGAGGCCATGGATGCTCCTCAGGCCTTGAATTGGAAGGCCGGTTCGGTGGCCATCGGGATGGCCGGAGTCGGCGAGCGCGGCGGCGTTCGCCTGCATGCGGTCGCGCGCGGCCTTATTCAGATCGTTCCGGCTGCCGCGGGCTGCTGCGGAGTTTGCGCGGCGGCCACGGCAGTGGCGGATGCGAGCACGGCGGCCAGTTTGCGGCGGGTCAACTTCATGTTCACCTCGACTACTTAGGGGCCGGCGCATTGCCCGCTGCCGCCGTTCAGCGCTTCCAGGGCGGCCTTCTGCATCACCGGTGCGCGGCGCGGTTTCGCCGGTCCAGATTTCGAACTGGCGCACCGCCTGTTCGATAAACATATCCAAGCCCGGGACCACGGTCTTGCCCTGCTCTTTGGCGTGCTGCACCAGCACCGTCTCCAGCGGATTGTAGACCATGTCGAAGACGATGTCGGCGGGGATTTTGTCTTCGAAGAAGCACTCGTTCACGTGCGGAAACATACCGAGCGGCGTGGCGTGCACCACCGCGTCGAAATGCGCGCGACTCGAGCTGTTCGCGGAGCAGCGATTCGGCGCCGCAGATCTTGCTCAGCGCGCGTACGCGATCGGGATTGCGGCCCACCAGCGAGATCTTCGCGCCGGCGTCGGATAGCGCGCAGGCCGCGCTGCGTGCCGCGCCGCCATTGCCCACGATCAGCACGCTGGCCTTGGCAGATCTTCAGAAGCCGCGAGAGCGGTCCGGTTACGCCGGCCGCGTCGGTATTGGTGCCGCGCCACTTGCCGGCCTTGCGCCACACCGTGTTGACCGCGCCGATGCGCCGCGCCAGCGGGTCCACGATATCCAGGTAGCGGATGATCTTCTGCTTGTGCGGAATGGTGACGCTGAATCCGGAAAGCGGGAGCTTGGCCGCCAGCGAGAAGAAATCGCGCAGGCAGGCAGGCGACACCAGAAACGGCAGGTACACCGCGTCCACGCGCCGCGATTGAAACGCGCGATTGTGCACCGCGGGCGAAATCGAGTGGCGGATCGGGTCGGCGATCACGCCGTAAATCTTGGCCGACTTGCCCAGCTTTTCGACGCGATACAGATGGCGCAGATAGCGCGCGCTCACCTGCCCGGCGGCCGTGCCTTCGGCGTACATCGGCGCGGCATAGGTATAGACGCCGCCGAATACCGGCGAAAGCACACGCGTCGGAAAGCCGAGTTCGCCCATCGCCAGCACGATCACGCGATGCTTGGGCAGCGCCTTGGCGACGGCCAGCACGCGCACGTTATCGCTCGGCTTGCGCGCCGTGGTGACAATCTTATAGGCGTCCGCCTGCACCTTCATCACGCGGTTGACCACGGTATCCATCGGCGGCGTGGCTTCGAAATTGTGATAGGAGACGATCACCTGGGTGCGGCCGCGGAACTGATTCAGCCGATCCTGCGCGATCTCGGCGGTCTCGATTTCGACATCGATGGCGTGGGCGCCGTTGCGCACCGCCAGATCCAGCACCGCAAGCTGTTCTTCGATACTGCCGTTGAACTTGCCGTGGTTCTGGTGGCGGCGGCAGGTGGCCAGCAGGATGCAATCCGGAAACTGCTCCAGAAACCTGCGGATGGCCTCCGCGCCCTTGCACGGATTACTCAGGTAGTCGAGACGGAATTCGAGGAAGATCTTCGCCTGCCTCCGCTTCGCGACGTGCGTGGTCGAGTAGTGTTGGAACGTCTGGCAGGCCCAACGCGATGCATATGCGGGGGAGCGATCTGGTCTGCGCCATTGGAGCGTTAAGAAGATTCAGAATAGCACGGCTTGCCGACCTTGCCGCGCGTCCTTTCGCCGTACTTTGGTAAACTGCATAGCTTAAGATGAAGCTTTCTATCTTGATGCCCGTCTACAATGAACGTACGGTTGTAGAACGCTGCATCTCCTTGGTTTTAACCGCGCCGCTCCCCGAAAGTATGGAGCGCGAACTGGTCATCGTCGACGATTGCTCTACTGACGGCACGTTCGCCATTCTGCAGCGCCTGGCCGCGGCATTTCCCCAAATTCGTCTGTATCAGCACCCCGGGAATCGGGGCAAAGGAGCCGCCGTCAGGACGGCCATACAGGAGGCCGCCGGCGATTTCTCCCTAATCCAGGACGCGGACCTGGAATACGATCCCGGCGAGTATCCACGCCTCCTCCGTCCTTTGCTGGATGGCCACGCCGACGCCGTTTTCGGTTCGCGCTACCTGGCCGGCGACCAATCCCGCGTGCTGCCCTTCTGGCACTCCATGATCAACAAGGGGCTCACGCTGGTTTCCAACATGTTCTGCAACCTGAACCTCACGGACATGGAAACCTGCTATAAGGTCTTCCGCACGGATCTTCTGAAAAGCCTTCCCATCCGCTCCGACCGCTTCGGTTTCGAGCCGGAGATTGTGATGAAGAGCGCCAAACGTAAGTTCCGCATCTACGAGGTGCCGATCAGTTATCACGGGCGCACTTACGAGGAAGGTAAGAAGATCGGCTGGAAGGACGGCATCAAAGCCTTCGCGGTGATCTTCAAGTTCTGGCTGATCGACGATCTTTATGCCGCTCCTTATGGCCGGGGCGTGCTCAACAACCTTACGGGAACGCCGCAGTACCTCAGTTGGCTCGCGCTCAAATTACGGCCGCACCTGGGGGACGAAGTCCTCGAAGTCGGCGCCGGCATCGGCAATCTCACGGGACGCCTGATGTCGCGGCGCGTGCTCTACGTGGCCGCGGAAAAAGATCCGCTGCACTTACACGCGCTACGCAACCGCTTCCTGCGCACGCCCAACGTCGTGGTGCAGCGCATCGACCCGGAGATGCCGGGCGATCTCGCGGAGTTGGAGAATTGCTTCGATACCGTGCTCTGCCTGAACGTGCTGGAGTATCTCGACTCTCCCGGTGTCGTGCTGGATGCGCTATCCGCCACGCTCCGCCCCGGCGGCGCCATGGTGATTCTGGTGCCCAATGTTCCCGGCGTCTACGGCACGCTGGACCGCAGTCTCGGCCACAAGCGCCGCTACAGCCGCGACACGATCGGTAAGCTGCTCGGCTCGCATGGCTTCACGGTGGAATCGGTAGAGAGCCTGAACCGGATCGCCTTCGTTCCCTGGTGGGCCTATGGCAAGATCTTCCACGCGGGCAACATCACCAAGCTGGTGCTCAAGATTTTCGATAAGTCGGTCTGGTTCTGGCGGCGCCTCGACGCCCTGATCCCGTGGCCGGGACTTTCGCTGGTGGTGGTGGCGCGCAAGGCCGCTGTCGGGGCGCCTGCGGGCGCCGCCCGCACCCCCCGCGAGATCGCGCACAATGCCGAGTGAGCCAGGCTTCGCACTCTGATGCGCGCCGTCTTCTTCGATCGCGACGGCACCCTCATGGAGGATGCCCACTACTGCGCCGACCCCGCTGATGTCCATGTCTTTCCGGGCGTGCCCGCGGCCTTGCGCCGCCTGAAACTCGCCGGCTTCGGCATCTTCCTGATCACCAACCAGAGCGGAATCGGCCGCGGCCTGATCACGGAGCAGCAATACAACACCGTCCACCAGGAGTTCCTGCGCCAGGCCGGCAACGCTTCCATCGATGCTACGTATTATTGTCCCGACGCGCCGGACGTGCCGTCATCGTGCCGCAAGCCGGAGCCAGGCATGGTGCTCCAGGCCGCGGCCGAACATGCCATCGATCTGAGAGCCTCGTACTTCGTGGGCGACAAAGCCGCCGATATCGAATGCGGCCGCCGCGCCGGTGTGCGCACCGTGCTGGTGCTCACAGGGTACGGGGCCTCGGTTCAGGGATCCAACCCCGATTACGTGTGCAAGGATGCGGTCGAGGCGGTCGATCTCATCCTTCGCTGACTGCTTCGTTAACCCGGATCCACTCCGGAGGCGCGATCGATTTCCGGTTCAAATCGATCTTCCACAACACGCCTTCGTCGCTCTTCTGCGCTTCTTCAAATCCGTGCTCGCGGTAAAAATTTTGCGCGGGTGTATTCTTCTTCGTCGCCAGATACCACCCCTGCAACACCTTGGCGCCGCGGCCGCGCGCATCGTCGGCCAGCCGCGAGAGGAGCGCCGTCTCCACTGTCCGGCCGATCACACGGCAACTCATCAGAAAACTGTCGATCTCACAGACTTCGCCTTCCATCTTCGCGATCGCCACTCCCACCAGGCCGTTGTCGGCGTACCGGTCGGTGACGCGCAAACTCCACACCCGCCACTCCGGCGAACTCATCATGCGCTCCACCTGCTGTTCCGTGTAACGGCGCGTGGTCAGGTTGAACTGGTTGGTTTTCTGCGTGAGTTGCGCAACGCGTGCCAGGGTCTGGCCGTTCACGGGAGCAACTTCCGCCACCTGTTCCAAAGAGCGGTAGAAATCCTCCTTGGACGTGACTTGCCTCTCCAGTTCGGCGCGTTCGCGCTGTGCCGCGTAAAGCTCGCCGCGCTGCCGGTCCTCGGTGCTCAGCGTGAGCCGTTCGAACCAGGGGCAATCGCGCACCGTTTGCGCGTACTGCATCGGATCTTCCGGCAGATCGATCACGATCGCTTCCGGCGCCTGCTCGCGGATATGCTGCCGCTCCACCGGATTATCGTCCAGGAAGGCGACGCTATCCAGGCCGATATTCAGCTCCGCCGCGATCTCGCGCAGGTTCGCGGCCTTAGGCTCCCAGTTGATCCGCACGCTGGCGAAATCGCGGGCCTTGAGCACCATTCCCGGATGCTGGTCGATCGCCTCCAGCGCATCCGCCGAATTGTTCTTGCTGCAGATTGCGAGCAGGATTCCCCGCCGCGTCAAATCGAGGAGGGCGCGCTGCAATTCCTGATACGCCGCGCCGGGATACTCCGCGCCCAGGCAGATTCCGTTGAGCCCGTCCTCGCCGATCACGCCGCCCCACAGCGTGTGGTCCAGATCCACCGCGACGCACTTCGCGACCTTGCCGGAAAGCGGGTGCAGAAAGCGCATCCACTCCGCCGCCAGTTGCGGCAGGTTGGCCGATGCGAGCGGCAATCGAACCGTCAGCCACTTGCGCTCATCGCCCCAGTCCCGGCGTCCGTGGCGCGCCACCAGTGCGTCGTAATCCAGCGTGTATACGCCGCGGTGCTGCTTTGCGAGTGCGCGCAGTCCGCTGTTGATGCGGCGGACGGCTTCCGCCTGGTTATCTTCCCGCTGGCCGTCCAGAATCCCGGCCGCCGGCGTGGGCGTCTCCAGCGTATGGACGATCAATGCCGCCGCGCTGTGCCTCCGAAAAGCGGCAATCCAATCGGCGAAGCGGTCCAGTACACCATCGCCGGTAGCCTCGCCGCGCCAAAGGTCGGGCGCTACGTCGCGCGTTTGTACGGCCAGCACCGCCGCGTCCGGAGCAAAGCCGTATAGGGCGCTCTCCGGGTCCAGCATCTCCTGCGCGTACGCGCCGAACTCGCCCGCATGGACCTCCAGTGCCAGGCCGGCGGTATAGGCCATGGCTCGCAAAACCGGCACCACCGGCTCCACCGTAAAGGAGCGTAGAATTGCCAATCGATAGGGCAACAAAGAGAGGCGCTCGCGAATTCGGTCGAAACGGGATGCCACGAAACCTGCGATCGCGCTTCCGGTCTCTCTCGCCCAGGCGGCCCGCAGCATTTTTTCGGCCTGCACCGCATCTCCGCGCGCGATCGCGTGTTCAATCTTTTTACGGATTTCGCTGCTCTCCATCAAATCCGATTATGGCAAGTTCGAGCAGTAATCCGGAATTCCGGCTAACTTTCGATAGTTTTTATCTGCTCTTTAAGGTGATCGACTGTGCCGGAAAGTTGTCTCCTATAATGAGCTGTCGGATACATATTCCGCAAAATATTAGCTCCAGGTTATGGAACTAAAAGGTCCAAGAGATTGAGCGAATTAGCTTCTTTGACGCGTACGTACCCCCTCACTGCCTCCTTCCGTGACCCTGCCGGCAGCCTTTTCCGCTATCAGGGCCGCATTCTGCGCGCCGTCAACCCGGTTGGAATCGCCGATCTCGAGGCCTTCCTCGCCTCCCCCTCCGGCAAAAAACTCATGACCGGCGGCGGCGTGGTCCGCACCCGCTCGCTCGACGCCCCGGAATGCGAGCAGCTTCTCGCCGACCCCGCCATCGGCGAAATCTACACCGCTCGCGACGCGCGCATCATTCTGGAGCACGAACGCATCGACTTTCCGAGCTTCCCGTATGAGTGGACGGCCGAGATGCTCCACGCCGCCGGCCTGCTCACGCTCGACCTGGCGCAAGCCTTGCTCGCCGATGGCCTCGGCCTCAAGGATGCTACGCCCTACAACGTCCTCTTCCGCGGCCCCGAGCCCGTCTTCATCGACGTCCTTTCCTTCGAACGCCGGCAGGCCGGCGACCCCACCTGGCTGCCCTACGCTCAGTTCGTCCGCACCTTTCTTCTGCCTCTGCTCGCCAACCGGGCCTACGGGCTGGGACTCGACCAGCTGCTGACCACGCGCCGCGACGGCCTGGAGCCCGAGGAAGTCTATCGCTGGAGCAAGCCGCTCCAGCGCCTCAAGCCGCCCTTCTTCGGTCTCGTCTCCATGCCGACCTGGCTGGGCGCCAAGCACAAACAGGACGATACCTCCATTTATCGGAAGAAGAGCCTGAGCGATCCCGAGAAGGCCCGCTTCATTCTGGAAACCGTGCTCAACGGCCTGCGCCGAACGCTGAACCGCCTCAAACCGGTCGAAGGCACGCGCAGCGTGTGGTCGGACTACATGACCGTGAACAACAATTACACGGCGGACCATTTCCAGGCCAAGCAGCGTTTCGTAGGCGAAGCCCTCGCGGAATTTCCCTCCCGTTCCGTGCTCGACGTCGGCTGCAACACCGGCCACTTCAGCGCCATCGCCGCCCGTGCCGGCGCTAAGGTCGTCGCGGTGGATTACGACCCCGTGGTGTTGGGCACGGTGTGGCGGCAGGCGCGCGCGGAGAAGCTGGATATTCTGCCTCTCGCGGTCAACCTGACCCGCCCCAGCCCGGGGACCGGCTGGCGCAATCAGGAGTGCGCGAGCTTCCTGGATCGCGCCCGCGGCAAGTTCGACGCCGTGCTCATGCTCGCCGTCATCCACCACATGCTGGTGACGGAGCGCGTCCCGCTGGCCGACATCATCACGCTGGCGGCGGAGTTGACCACCAGCCTGCTGATCATCGAATATGTCGCGCCGGAGGATTCCATGTTCCGGCGGCTGACCCGCGGTCGTGAAGAGTTGCATCAGGATCTGACGCCCGAGTTGTTCGAGAGCCTCTGCCGCCGGTACTTCGATATCGTTCGCGTGCAGCATGTCGAAGGCGCGACGCGCCGGCTCTATCTCTTGAGGAAGCGGGCCTAGCGTGTTCGACCGCTCGCGAGTGGCCGACTGGCTGGCAGGCCTCTCTCTCGCCAACCTCATTTTTCTGCGCTGCTGGGCGGAGTTGCTGGGTCCCGACCAAACGCGAATTTACTGGCTGCAGAACTCGCCCGAACCACTGCACTTCGTTTCGCTAGTGATTGACGTCCTCCTACTGGGCACATTCTTTTACCTGTTGATGGGCGGCATTCGTAAGAAGAAACCAATCGCATCCCGCATCCTGCTGGTTGCCGGTTTGTTGATTCTGGTCTCGCTGATGAATTCACTGCGCACGATGATCGGTAATCCCGGAACCTCGCTCTTCCTGCGCTTCGTGGAACAGCGCGCGCCGGCGATCGGTGTGCTCCTTGCCATCCTGCTGGTGGGCGCCCTGGTCTTCGGAGGAATCCGCGCGCTGCGTCCCGTCTACAAACTCCTGCTCCTAGTGGCGCCGTTCCTTCTGTTCACATTCGGCCAGTCGGTTTACCGCATCGCCACCTACCAGGCAGGCCTGATTCACGACGGTCCCCTGGCCGCGCGCCTGCCTGCGAAACCGCCAGGAGCGCCGCGTGTGATCTGGGTGATCTTCGACGAGTGGGATCAGGACCTGACCTTCGCCGAGAGGCCCGCGCGCATTGATTTGCCGGAGATCGACCGGCTCCGCGCCCACAGCTTTTCCGCCGACGAGGCCATCCGCCCCAACATGTTCACCGATTGGTCCATGCCGGCGCTGACCTCCGGAATCGCGCTCGAGTATATCTACCCCAACGGTCCCAACGAACTGATGCTCAATCCCAAGGGCGCCCCTGCCGCCCTGCGCTGGAGCGAACAGGACACGGTCTTTCGCGCCGCCAGAAGAATGGGCTTCAACACCGCCGTGGTCGCCTGGGCCATCCCTTACTGCCGGGTGTTGAAGAACGATCTCTCCGACTGTTGGTGGTGGAGCGGCAGCAACCAGTACAACAGCGTCGGCACCACGCTTCCGGAGATGGTTGTCAACCGCCCGCGCAGCCTTTACGAAAACGTCTACCGGTCGCCATTCGGCCTCTCGCTCTCCGCGCAGCGTCACATCCGCGTGACCGATAGCGTGGTGTCCAAATCTCTCGAGGTCGCGCGCGATCCCCGGATCGGTGTCGCGCTGCTTCACATGCCTGTGCCCCACCCGCCTTACTTCTACAACGCGGCCACCGGAAAGAACGACCTTGCATCCGCTCCCGTGACCGGAATCTTCGCGCAGAATCAGTCCGGCTACGTGGATGCCCTCGCGCTCACCGACAAGATCATCGGCGACCTGCGGCGCGCCATGGAACAGGCCGGCACGTGGGACACCACCACGATCATCTTCTCCGCCGACCATCCCTACCGCCATCGCCAGGCCTTGGACGGACATCCGGTCTCCCGCCGGGTTCCCTTCCTGGTCAAACTGGCCGGGCCGGAAAAGCAACAGTGCTACCAGGCACCCTTTAGTGCGCTGCTCACCAAGAACCTGATTCTGGCAATCCTCGGCGGCGAAATTTCCCGCCCCGACCAGCTTCCCGTCTGGATTGACCTCCACCGCGCCGATTATGCAGTGGACTGACTATTACAACCCATCCGATTCCCTCTCGCGGCTCGTTGGCGCCGGGAGTTCTTTGCGGCGCGAGAAGAAGTGCAGGAGTTGTTAATACCAATCGCCTGCCGACGTTCAGGCGATAATAGATCGGAACGCATGCCAAGCACAGCGCAGGTTAAAGCCAAGTGAGCACGCTATTCCTGCTCAGCGTAGCCTTTTGCGCGTATGCCGTATTCGGCTACCCCCTTCTGCTCGGCCTGCTGTCCAAGTGGCGCATCCGTCCGGTTCGCAAAGCCCCCTGGCCAGCCACCGTCTCCGTGATTCTGCCCGTGCACAACGGCGAGGCCTGGATTGGCGCCAAGCTGGAATCCATTCTGGCGCTGGATTATCCGGCTGAATTGCTCGAAATCCTGCTCGTCCTCGATGGCCCTACGGATCGTAGCCAAGCCATCGCCGCCGGGTTCCTGGGCCGTGCGAATCTCAAAATCCTCGCCTTGCCCCACGGCGGAAAGGCCGCCGCCCTAAACGCCGCCCTGGAACGCGCCACCGGGGAAATTCTTTTCCTGACTGACGCCCGCCAGCCACTTCATCCCAGCAGCCTCGCTAACCTGGTGGCCTGCTTCGCCGACCCCGCCGTAGGCGTCGCCAGTGGCGAACTCATGATCGGCAAAGGCGCCGCCCTGGAAGAGCAAAGCGTGGGCCTGTACTGGAAATACGAGAAATGGATTCGCAAACAGCTCAGCCGCCTGGATTCCGTCATGGGCGCCACGGGCTGCATCTATGCCATGCGCCGCCACCTGGCCCGCCCCCTCCCCGCCGGGACCCTGAACGACGATATGTACCTTCCCCTGGGCGCTTTTTTTCAGGGATATCGCGTGATCTTCGAAGAAACCGCGCGGGCCTATGACTATCCGACCCATCTTGCCAGCGAGTTTCGCCGCAAGGTCCGCACCCTGGCCGGCGTCTACCAGGTGATCGGTCAGTATCCGGCCCTCCTCGGCCCCCGCAACCGCATGTGGATCCACTTCTTTTCCCATAAATTCGCCCGTCTGATCATGCCCTGGGCGATGATCGTGGCTGCGCTCACGTGCTTCGGACTGCCCCGGCCGTGGAATCTCTGGGCAGCCGCGGCGCAGGCGGCGGGCTACGGCCTCGCCCTGATCGACCCATGGCTACCCGAGCGCTCTCCCTTGAAGCGACTGTCTTCCCCGGCACGCACGTTCGTCGTCCTCATGGTGGCCTCTCTGTGCGCGGTATCCATCCTGTTCGTCCCCTCTCGAGTCCTGTGGAGGGAAACGCGGGTGAGTGGACCGCGGCGGGCGGAATCGTAGTCCAATTTGATCCCTAAAAGTAGTCTTCGGCTTCACCCCTCTCACCATTAACAACTTGACAGGCCAGAAACCGAAGCGTCAGACTTTCATTTAGGCCTCTGGAGTCCGGTCCGGAGGGCAGTGCCAAGGAGCATCATATTGAATTTCGTTAAAGCGATGGCTTTGCTGGTGTGGGTCAGTCCGATGTGGGTCAGTCCGATGTTTGCGCAGTACGGCGGTCCGGCCATCCTGATCCGCGGGCAGGCGCCCTCCGCGATGACCTCGAGCCAGATCGATTTCCAGCCCACCCTCACCATCGGAGCAACTTACAGTTCGGGACTGGGTGGTGTCTCCGTCGACCAGAATGGCAAGCCGACCAACGATTCCAGCTACGGAATCTACGCTTCCGCGGCCATCAGCGGTACCCACGCCTGGAAACACACCCGGCTCGGGTTGAGCTATTCGATCAGCGGGCAGCATAATCCCCAGGCGGCCTTCTTTGACGGCATTACCCAAAGTCTTTCATTGGGCCTCAGTCATGTCCTCAGCCGCCACTCCGCGGTTTCGGTCAACGTTGCGGCCGGAATGTCATCCTCGAATAACACGGGGCTCACGCTGATCTCGACCGTGCCCTTCGACCCCTCCACCCTCTACCACCCGACCAACGATTTCTACGACAATCGCACTATCTTTGTCAGCAGCCAGGTGCTTTACACGATTCAAACGTCTACACGCCTTTCCTTCAGCCTCGGCGGACAGGGATACTTGACCCGCCGCCGTTCCTCCGCCCTGTACGGTATGGGGGGCGGGGGAGCTCGCGGCGACGTGCAATACCGCGTCTCCCGCCGTTCCTCCATCGGTGCGGGCTACACCTTCAACCATTTCGCCTTCAATGGCATCTTCAGCAGCACCGATGTTCACACTGTCGCGGGCAGCTACTCCATCACTCTGACGCGTGCCACGGAATTTACCGGCTATGCCGGAGCCTCCCGCTATGAAACCAAATTTTCTCAAACCGTGCCCGTTGACCCGGCCATCGCAGCCCTTATCGGCATCTCCAGCGCGAATGTGGTTGCCTATAACAAAAACCTTACCTCCACCTACGGTGCGCGCATCTCCCGAGTGGTAAGAAGGGGTACAGCCTTCTTTTCCGCTGGCAGGGGAGTTACGCCGGGCAACGGACTCTTCCTGACTTCCACCAGCGACAACTTCACCGCCGGCTACAGCTATGGCGGTCTACACGGCTGGTCGCTTTCCGCCGCGGCCACGTACTCCGAATCTCAATCCGTGGGCAACGTAATCGGCGGTTATTCGAACTACTCGGCCAACCTCAATACCGGCCGCAAGGTCGCGCCGCATACCAGCGGCGTTCTCGGCTTCACCATGAGCCATGCGGGCAGCGGCGATTTTCAGAATTACAACAAATGGCAGTACTACGCGACCTTGGGCTTGACCTTCAGCCCTGGCGATATCACGGTTCGCTTCTGGTAGAGCCGTCCAGCAGCTCTTCGTAAAACCGCAGCACTGCTCGCACGTTTTCTTGTCCATCGCCTGCCGCAGTTTGGCGCGCGCGGCCGCAGTCTTGTATGGCCGACACCGCATCTCGCAACCTTGCCCCGTCCGATGCCGGGATCAAATGCACTCCGGCGGGCCGCATCCCATTGTCGGTCGCGATGACGGGCGTGCCGATGTACAGCGCCTCCCGCACCGAGACCGAATCGCCGTCGTACAGCGTGGTGCGCAACAGGATGTCACACTCCAGCATCGCGCGCAGTGTCACTGCGTGCGGCATGTCGCCGTAGAGCAGCACGTGCGCGGCATAGGGCTTGCTATCGATCTGCCTGCGCAGGGCATCCTCAAGGCTGCCCGCGCCGACAATCACGAGGCCCGCACCCGGATGTCGTTCCAGGATCCCTTCCATGGCATCGATCTGCATGGCGAGGTCATACTCCGGTTCGAGCAGGCCCACCGTGAGCAGCGCCAGCCGGTGGTTGGACAGAAAATTCGCCAGGCGCTCTGGCAGCGGAAGCCCGCGATCCGGCGGCTGAACGGTGAATGGCAGGATCGTTCGGATCCGTTCGCCGGGCACGCCGAATCGGGCGAACAGCGCGGCGATCTCCGCGTTCACCGCAATCACTCCATCCAGCCGCCGCATCACGAAACCGCGCAGCGTGCCGGGCGTCGCCGATTGGCCCGCGGGCGACCCCGGATAGCCGCCGGAGTGAAATGTCAGCACCGTCCTGCGGCCCGGGATCATAGTGCAGAAAAGCGCCAGCCCCAACAGGCGCGGCGTCAGGTCGCCGCCGAAATGCAGGTGCAGGATGTCCGCCGGCAGTCGCCACAACAGGCGCATCAGCGCGCTTGCGCTCTCCGGGTAATACACGCCGTCGGAATTTTCCCGCCGGAACCGCGTGAGGTTCACCGCATCGCACGTGTGGCCGCTGCGCCGCAGATATTCGCGGATCGCCACCAGGTTGGTCTGTACGCCGCCGTGGGGCGGCGGGTACGGCCCAAGCTGCACTACCTTCATAACGCCGCGGCCGGCTCCAACGCGACCGGCGTCCGCTCCCGCGCCGATTCCATCATCGCCAGGCACCCGAGCGTCGCGCGCGCGCCGTCGTAGACTGTCACCGCGGGCGGGCGTCCCTGCCGTATGCTCTCCGCAAACTCGGCCATCTGCGCCGCGTAGCCTTTATCCGGCCACATCTTGGAGCGCGACGTGCGCATCCCCTTGTGAATGCCCACCTGCTTGAAATCCTCGCTGAAGCCACCCACGCCCTGCGCGAAAATCTCCACCCGCTCGCCGCCCGACGTCTTGCTGCCCACCGTACAATACGTCAGGCTGCCGATCGATCCATCCGCGAAGTGGAATGCCGCCACCAGGTTGTTCTCGCCGATCGGGTCCGCCTTCCCGGTCGGCAGCGAATACGCCGAGACGATCACCGGCTCCGAATCCAGCAGCCAGTACATCAGGTCGATGAAGTGGCAAGCCTCGCCCAGGATCGCGCCGCCGATCGCCGGGTCCGCCATCCAATAGCTTCCCGAGATCCCCGGCGAATTGATCCGGCACTGCACCACAGCCGGCGAATTACGCCGCTTCAGGTTGTCCTTGAGCTCGCGGTAATATGGCGCGAATCGGCGGTTGAAGCCGACCGTGAGCTGCTTGCCGGTCTCGGCCACCGCCGCGCAAAGCTCTTTGCACTCCTCCACCGTCAGCGCCATCGGCTTTTCCACGAACACGTGCTTGCCGGCCCGCAGCGCCGCCAGCGATTGCGCGGCGTGATGCTGATTGCGGCTCGCGATCAGCACCGCGTCGATTTGCGGATCCTTCAGTACTTCGTCGTAATCCGAGCAGGCGTACTCCGCGCCGAAGCGCAGGGCGTAGCTTTTCCCGCGCGCTCCCGCGGCCGAATAGACCGCGCGCAGCCCCACGCCCGGCAACTTCTTCAAGTTCGGAAGGTGCTCCCACTTCGCCAGGTTGCCCGCGCCCACCAGCGCGAATTCAATGCGCTCCTTGGCCCGCCCCGCCAGTGCCGTGGTCACCTTGCGCACCGGCGCGAAGGCCGCCACCGGGTCCGCCACCGACGCCGCCGGGTAGCGCAGCAGCACCGCCAGGCTATCCGCCGACGGCGTGAAGATCGTGTCGTAGCCCTTGGCCGCTTCGTCGAGTTCGAATTCGTGCGTGATCAGCGGGCGCACGTCGATCCGCCCCGCCGCCATCAGCCGCAGGAACTCTTCCATGTTGCGATTCTCGGTCCAGCGCACGTAGGGCAGGGGATAGTCGCGCCCCTGTTTTTCGTAGGACGCGTCGTAGCTGCCCGGCCCGTATGCCCGCGACATGTAGAGCTGGATTTCCTTCAGGTACATGTCGTTCCACGGGAACTCCATGCCCACTGCGCCCACGATGCAGATGCGTCCGCGGTCGCGGCAGAGCTGCAGGGCATGCTGCGCCGGCGCCGGCGATTTCGATGCCGCTGCCACGATCGCGCAATCCACGCCGCGCCCGTTGGTCAGCGCGCGCACGCTTTCCAGCGCCGAGGCCCCGGCGATTCCGTGGTCGGCGCCCAGCGAGCGCGCCAGGTCCACGCGCTTCGCGTTCAGATCGATACCCACCACCACGCCGCCCTGTTGCCGCACAAGTTGCGCCACCAGTTGGCCCACCAGCCCGAGCCCGATCACCGCCACCACGTCGCCGAGCTCGATGCGCGCCGTGCGCACCGCGTTCATCGCAATGCTGCCCAGAGTCGCGAAGCAGGCGTGCTCGTAGGCCACCCCCGCGGGCATCCGCGCGGCCAGGTTCCGGCCCACCAGGATCGTCTCCCCGTGCCCCGTGCCCTCGCCGCCGTAAGCCACCCGCTCGCCGATCTCGAGGTCGGTCACCGTGGCATGCCGCGCCGCCACCACGCCCGCCCCCGAATATCCCAGGACCGCGTACTCACTGAACTTCGCGCGGACTTCCGCGAGGGTCGCCGCGGGTCCGGTCTTCATGGCGACATCCCAGAGCTTGCGCAGGTGGCCGGGGTTATCGGCGACCTCGGAAAGCAAGCTATCGCGATGGATGCTGGCCGTCTCGGTGCCGCTCGAAATCAGCGAATAGAGGGGCCGCACCAGCACGTGGTGAGGGATCAAGCCAGGGTCCGGAACCTCATCCACGATGATGTCTTTAAGTCCTTTACGAATAACCTGTTTCATGCGCGGGGCGTTAGCTTTTCATGGTAACAAGCGCGGCGCGGTACTTGGAGATCAATCGGTTGGAGAGAGCCCATTTCTCGCAAAGCCGCAAAGCCGCAAAGTAACGCCAAGAAGAGAAAATGGATTGGTTTTCCTTGCGTTACTTTGCGCCTTTGCGGCTTTGCGAGAATATCGCCCCTCGCTTGACCGGAATACTCTCGGCCGATTTCTCCACGCCGCCCGGCCGCCTGCCGCATAATGAGGAATAGCCTATGACGGTAGAGATTGACGGCGTAACCCTCCATCTGGCCCATCCCGATGAACTTAACATCCAATGGGTGGGGCAGGACGAGTTGATGCGGCAGTTGCTTGCCGCGTGGATGGTGGTCAACGAGCAGGACCTGCCCATGAACCCGCGGCTGCTCGGCAAGCCCGGTGTCGGCAAGACCACGCTCGCCTATGCCGCCGCGCGCCGTATGGGCCGCGATGTTTTCATCCTCCAGGCCACCATGGACACCCGCCCCGAGGATCTACTGGTCACTCCAGTGATCGAAGCCGCCGGCCAGCTCCGCTACGTCGCCTCCCCGCTGGTCACGGCCATGATCCGCGGCGGCATCGCCATCCTCGACGAAGGCAACCGCATGAGCGAGAAGAGCTGGGCCAGCCTCGCGCCCCTGCTGGACAATCGCCGTTACGTGGAATCCATCGTCGCCGGAATCAAAATCAAGGCGCACCCGCACTTCCGCCTCGTCGCCACCATGAACGACGACGCCAGCACCTTCGAACTTCCCGAGTACATCCACTCGCGCCTCCAGCCCCAGATCTTTATCGATTTTCCGGAGCGTGACGAGGAGTACCACATCCTGAAGGAGAATCTGCCCTTCGCCGAAGAGCGGATCCTGACGTACGTCACCGACTTCCTGCAACTCGCGCATGCCGCCGACGAGCGTTACACCGTCCGCGACGGCATCAACGTGGCCCGCTTCGCCATCAAGCTCAAGAGCCTGGCCACCCAGCGCACTCATGAAACCGAAGCCCTCGAAATTGCCGTAACCCAGGTGTTGGGAGAAGAAGCGCTGCGCTATGCCCGGAGAAATCGACCCACCGCTTCCTGAGCCGCTTCCCGATCTGGGCAGCCTGACGCGCGGGCGCTTCACCTATTTCCCCGTCGTCCCTGGCCGCCTGGAGTTCGCTACTGAAGTACGCCAGGCGATCCTGCGCGACCGCCCCGAAGTGGTCGCTGTTGAACTGCCCGCCACCCTCCAGCCGGCCTGGACCCGTGCTGTCGAGCGGCTTCCCGAGATCTCGGTCATCGTCTACCCTGACGAAAGTCCGCAGGGCGATCAGGCAGTCTACGTTCCCATCGAACCGGCCGACCCGTTCACCGAAGCCATCCGCACCGGCCTCGAAATCGGCGCCACCATCGTCTTTGCCGACCCCGACGCCGGCCACCGGCCGCATCTCAAAGACGCCTATCCGGATACCTACGCCATCCGCCACATCGGTATGGCGCGCTACGTCGAGGCCTATCGCGTCTGGCCCCAGCAACGCTCCGACGAACTCGCCCGCCACGCCGCCGGAATCGCCTGGAAGCTGCAAGGCGCGGACCCCACCGCCCGCGTGCTGGTCGTGATCTCGCTCAACCTGCTCGACCCCGTACTCGACGCCATGGAAGAACCGCAGGCCCAGCCTATGGCGCGCAAGCGCCGCGAAGGCATCGAGCTGCTCAATCCGCACCCCGAGTCGCTGGCCGAAATCCTCCTCGAGTACCCCGCGCTGCAGTGGCGCTACGAGAATTTCCGCACCCTGCTCACCGATGCAAACCTGGTGGATCGCCGCCACGCGCAACTCGCCGTCCTGCGCGCCGCCGAGAAGGAGTACGAAGCCCATACCGGCGAACGCATCGCCCACTGGCAGCGCCGCCTGCTGGCGCGCTACACCCGCAATCTCGCGCTCGCCGCCAACGATCTCGCCGCCGGCATCTTCGACCTCGCCGTTGCCGCCCGCTCCATCGTCGACGATAATTACGCCTGGGACGTCTGGGAAGCCGCCGGCGTCTACCCGCCCCAGCGCACCGAGAGCGACCTGCCCACCGCCCGCATCTCGGGCGATGAAGTCTGGATCGACACTCGTCACATTCGACTCCGCCGCCGCCTGCCCAGTACCAAGCAGAAACTCCGCCCTTACGGCCTCAAGCCGCGCAAGAAAGAGCAGGTGCCCGGCGAATGGGCCAGCCAGTTGAACGGCGCCGGCATCTGCTCCTACCCGCCCGAGGACCTGGTAATCGAAGACTACGGCCGCTACCTCAAGAAAAAAGGGAAGAGCATCCTCTCCGAAGAACGCGTCAGCGTCGAGCCTTTCACCACCTCCATTCTCGATGGCATCGATCTCCGCGAGACCATTCGCAAATGGTACGAAGGCCGCATATACGTCCGCCAGTTCCACAAGGTCCAGGGCGACGTCGGCAGCATCGTCGTCATCTTTGACGAGGATCGCGACAACCGGTACACCTACATGACCACGTGGCTGGGCGAAAACCAGAACGAGTCCGACATGGCCTTCTATTCCACCTTCCCTTTCGACAACATGGTCGGTCCCGGCATGGGTCGCGCCGAATATGGAGGCTTCCTCATGAGCCTGCCTGCTCGCCGCATGTACGACGTCTGGCAGGACCCCGACTACGAATTCGCCGAATCCAAGTCCGAGCGTCTTCTCATGGCCGCGCTCGATTACTCCATCCAGCGCCACGTGGTTTACGTCGCCGCCAAGCCTCCACGGACCATTTTCAAGACCATGGCCTCACGCCTCGGCCGCACCATCATCTACATTCCCATCGGGCAGCTCTCGCCCGTGTCGCTCAAGAGAATCCGCGTGGTCCACGTGCTTGACGGCCACGACAAGCGCGATATCGCCAAAGACTACATCTGGTAGGCCTCACGAGCAAGCCGCCGCCTGTTCTAAAATGCGGACCTTCGCCGAAAGCGTCGTCCGTTTTAAGTGCAGCATGTCCGCCGCCGCTTTCTTGTTGCCGCCCGTCCGCCTGAGCGCTTGTTCCAGGATGCTGCGCTCAATTACCTCCAGGGTCCGCTCGTAGTCCAACCCATCGGCTGGTAAGGCAATCAAGGGTCCGCCGGCGGCCGGCGCGTGCTCGGGTGTGACTGAAGGCAGCATGAAATCCGCGGGCGTCAAGGTGCGCCGGTCTTCGCTCATCGCGATCGCCATCTCCACCACGTTCTCCAGTTGCCGTACGTTACCCGGCCAGGAGTATCCGCATAGGCGCTCCAGCGATTCCCGTGGCAGCATCTTCGGAGGGATCGATTCCGCCCTGCAGGTTTTTTCGACGAAATGCGCAGCCAGCATCGGCACATCTTCGAGGCGATTGCGCAGCGGCGGCATCTCCAGCGGCACCACGTTTAACCTGTAATACAGGTCTTCCCGGAATTTGCCTTCCTCGATGCGCCGCGGCAGATCGCAGTTCGTCGCCGCCACCACGCGAATATCCACCTTGATCGTCTCTGAACTGCCCAAGCGCTGCACCTCCCTTTCCTGCAGGACGCGCAGCAGCTTGGCCTGCAGATCGATCGGCAACTCGCCAATCTCGTCCAGGAATAACGTGCCGCCCTGGGCCTGCTCGAAACGTCCGATGCGATTTTGAAAAGCCCCGGTGAACGCGCCCCGAACGTGGCCGAAAAGCTCGCTCTCCAACAGGCTCTCCGGCAACGCGTGGCAATTGACCGACACCATCGGCCCCGACCCGCGCTTGCCGCCCACGTGCAGCGCTCGCGCCGCCAGTTCCTTGCCGGTTCCGGTCTCGCCCGTGATCAGGACCGTGGAACGGCGCCCTGCCACCAGATGAATGATGTGATGCAGTTGGCGCATGGCCCGGCTGCCGCCAATCAATTGACGGGCCCACTCTGCCCCGTTCAAACTTGACGAGAGTTTCGCCAGCTGACGCCGCCGCCAATCCTCGATCGCCTGATCGATCAGCTCGAACGCCTGCCCCCCGTCGGTGAGAATCTGGTACACGCCCAGATGCGCCAGCCGGACTGCCTCGCTGGCAGTTACCGTTTCATCCCGGATCAGCACCGGAACCCCGGCGGCCTGGCGCTGGACCGATTCCAGCAGTTCGTAGCTGCTCCACCCTGGTATCGGCAGGGACAGGACGATCGCCGCGTATTCGGTAGAACCCAGGCTCGCCAGCGCCTCGTCGGGATTCTGGAAGTCCAGGTTCCAAATGGCCGGATGGTGGGGCCAATCGCCGGGCAATCCCGGTTGCGCGCTGATCCATAAAACCTCTGTTGGTCCCATATCCACCCATCCATCGGCAGCCCGCTGCCGGATCTTTAGCCCGCCACACGCCCACTACAGTTTTTCGACGCATGTGCCGATATGTCAGTCAGCCAAAGCTGGCCACCAACTATGAAAGTTTACGACCGAGCTCTCACCCCCGCTGAAACGGGCCAAACGCAAGACGTTCAGAAACTGGGGAGCGGTACTGGGAAGGCCGCCAACCGCGGGGCCGATCCATCCGGCGACCGCGTCGAATTCTCCGGCAATCTGGGCCGCTTGTCGCGCACTCTGTCCACTTATGACACCAGCCGCGCCAACCGCGTCCAATCGCTGGCCACACAGTACCAAAGTGGCGCCTACCATCCGGATTCCGCCGCCATCAGCCGGGGCATCGTAAGTGAAGCTTTGGGTTCCGCCGGAATTCAGTCTGCTGGAATCAAATAAATGCCGGTAGCGACGGTGGTCGAACAACTGGCGGCCGCGCGGCTCGAGCTGGATCGGGCCGGCGAACTTCTCATCTCTCCGTCGCCGGAAGCTTTGGATCGCTGTTCCTCCGTGCTCGAAGCGGCCGGACGACGCCTCACCGAATGGCAGCCCCGTTTGACGGGACAGGCCGGAGACCCCGAGGCTCTCGCCGAAGCCTGGAGACTGCGCCGCAGCTTCCGCCGTACCGAACGCCTCCTGCAGAGTGCCGGTGATTTCCACTGCAACTGGATCAGCCTCCGCGGTGCCATGACCGGCGGCTACACTGCCTCGGGCGACCCCGCCCCGGTGCTTCACGGACCGCGCATTTCGCTGCAGGGATAAACCGCCATGTCGAATCTGCTTGCCTCCCTCGTCTCCTCCGCCAACACCCTGGAAGCCTATGGCCGTGTTCTCGAAACCACTCAAAACAATGTCTCGAACGCCTCCACCCCGGGGTACGCCAAGCAGAGCATAGACCTCTACGCACTGCCCTTCGATCCGCAAGGCGGAGCCACCGGCGGTGTCCGCGCCGGAACTCTCCAGTCCGCTCGAAACGAGTATGCCGAACAGGCCGTGCGCAATCAGTCCACCGGCCTGGGCTACCAGCAGCAACTCGCCGACAGCCTCACCGTTCTTCAGACCAACTTCGATATCACCGGCAACCAGGGCATCCCTCAGGCCCTCAACAGTCTGTTGCAGAGCTTCTCCGCCTGGGGAGCCTCTCCGGACGACCCCTCCGCCCGACAAACGGTATTGCAGCGCGCCGACGCGCTGGCCCAGGCCTTCAATCAAACCGCCCACGCCGTCTCCTCCGCCTCCCGCGACACCGAACGCCAGGTCGGGGAAACGGTCGACCAGATCAATCAACTGGTGGGCCAGCTCCAGGGTTACAATCACCTCGCCCTGCAAGGCAACAAGAACGACGCCGGCCTGAGCGCCCGAGTCCACTCCGCGCTCGAACAGCTTTCGAGCCTGGCCGACATTCAAGCGGTATTTATCGACGACGGCTCGGTCAGCCTGACCATCGGCGGCCAAACCCCGCTCCTGATCGGTGATCAGCAGTACGCGATCTCCGCCTCGCTCTACGAACCGGCGGATCCCCCGGCCACCAACCTCCTGGGCCCCGGCCAGATGCGCCTGCAAGCCTCGGATGGCAGCGATATCTCCAATGCCGGTGGTCAGCTGGGAGCCTTGCTCAAGCTTCGCAATGAGGTCATGCCCTCCCTGATCGGCGATCGCTACCAGACCGGCGATCTCAACCTGATGGCCAAACAATTGGCCGATCGCGTCAACCAACTGCTGACCGGGGGCAACACCACCGACGGCCAGCCCGGCGTCCCCATCTTCCAGTACAACCCAGACGACCCGACCTCCATCGCCTCCGCCATTAAGGTCGATAGCACGGTGACGCCGGACCAGTTGGCCGCCATCTCGGTGGGTCCGCCGACTGTGTCCAACGGAGTTCCGCTGGCGCTCTCCGCTCTCGCCGTTCCCACCCAGGACGCCGACCGCATCAATGGCTTCAGCTTCAGCCAGTTCTACGGCCAGGTCGCGGGCGGCGTCGGCAGCCTGCTCAACGATTCCAAAAACAACGCCGACGTCCAGCAGTCCCTGCTCACGCAGGCCAAGGATCTACGTCAGCAATACCAGGGTGTCTCGCTCGACGAGGAAGCCACCACCCTCATGCAGTTCCAGCGCGCTTACCAGGCCAACGCCAAATACCTGAGCGTGCTCGACGAACTTACCCAAACCGCCATCGACATCCTGAAAACGTGATCGGGTAAAAGGACATGATCAGCAACCTCAACCAGGCATCCGAAGCCTTTCTCGCCAACATCGCCCGCGTCCAGCGCACCGTCGACGAGGCCAGCCGCCAGGTCTCCAGCGGCAAACGCGTCAACGTAGCCTCCGACGACCCCGGGAATATCGACACCATCATGCAGCTTCAGACCGGTGACGCCCACAACCAGCAGATCCAGTCGAATCTCGCCGTGGTCGCCACCGACGCTAATGCCGCCGATACCGCGCTCACCTCCGCCACCAAACTCATGGACCGTGCCCGCACCCTTGCGACCCAGGCCAGCAGTTTCACCATGGATGCCAGCGGGCGCCAGAGCATCGCCGCGGAAGTGCAGTCGCTTCTCGAGCAGATGGTCACCATCAGCCGCACCACCGTGCAGGGCCGGTACGTTTTCGGCGGCGATGCGGACGCCACTCCCCCCTACGATCTCGATCTCACCGCCGATAATGGCGTGGCGCGCCTGACCAACGCTGCCGCGACCCGCCGCGTGGAAGATGCCTCCGGAGGCTCCTTTGCCGTCTCCAAAAGCGCCCAGGAGATCTTCGACCTCCGCGATTCCGACGATAACCTCGCGTCGGGCAACGTCTTCGCCGCCCTCAACAGCCTGCGCAACGGCCTCCTGGCCAACGACGTTCCCCAGATCACCGCGGCGAACAGCGCCATTCAGGTCGCCTCCGACCACCTGAATGTGTCTCAGGCATTCTACGGCACGGTCCAGAATCGAATCCAGGATGCCGCCAACTATGCCGACGGCTATTCCGCCCGGCTCAAAATTGAGCTCGGACAAAAGCAGGACGCCGATATCACCGCCGCCGCGCTCGCCATCACGCAGGGCAACACCGAGCTGCAGGCCGCATTCGCTATGCAGGCCAAAATGCCCCGCACCACACTCTTCGATTTTATGGTTTGACGCCAGGCGTCAATCAAACAGGTGAGGCACGAACTGGCTGGTATTCGTCGTGATCGGCGTGTCCGATTCCCGTATCCCCATGCCGCCCGCCACGTTGCCTTCTTCGTGCCCGATCAACCAGCTTCCGATCACCGGATACTTGCCGTCGAAACTCTTCAGCGGCGCCATCTGCTGAAAGATGTGCCCGCCCTCGCCGTACTCGCCGCCCGTCTCCACGTCCTTACCCGGCTGGTGCAGGAGTATGTTCGCGCCTTCCCGCCCGAGCATCGGCTTTTTCGCCCACGTCATCATCAGCCCCGGACCGTCGAACTTAGATTCCAGCAGATAGGGATGCCGCGGAAATAACTCCCATAAGACAGGCAGGATACCCTTGTTCGAGAGGATCATCTTCCAGGGCGGTTCGAGCCAGATTGTCTCGGCCTCGCCGACGTGTTTTCCGAACTCCTCCCGCATCATCCACTCCCACGGGTAGAGCTTGAAGATCGCTCCCAGCGGCTCGTCTTCAGGACCCACGAACCTGCTCCCATCCCAGCCCACTTCGTCGATCGGAAAAATCGCGGTCTCGAGGCCGGCCTGCTGCGCCGTATCCTGCAGGTAGGTCACCGTCATTCCGTCCTCGGCATCGTCCATCGAACATAGGCTAACCCGCCGCCCGGGCAGATACTTCGCCAGGTCTTTCCACAGCGCCACCAGGCGCTCGTGCAGCGAGTTGAACTGATCCCGCTTCGGAAAGCAGTCCTGCAGCCAGTACCACTGCACCACCGCCGCCTCAACCAGCGAGGTCGGCGTGTCCGCGTTGTACTCCAGCAATTTCGGCGGATTCGTGCCGTCGTATGCGAAATCGAACCTTCCGTACAGCGAGGGCGGCTCGGCTTCCCAGCTGCTCTCGATCAACGGGATCGCGATCTCCGGAATTTCCAGTTTCGCGTACAGCTTCTGATCGATCACGTGCTGCGCCGCCTGCAGCGTCATCGTCTCCAGCTCGTTGGTCGCCGCCTCCAGTACGTCCACTTCCTTGGCGGTGAACTCGTAGAATGCCGCTTCATTCCAATAGGTCTGCTCGCCCGTGTGCCACGTGAGCCCGGCCTCTTCCACCTTCCGCTGCCAGTCGGCCCGCGGCGTTGCTGCCACTCTGCGCATTATTCCCCCGCTCCGTGTCCCGCGCCCGTCGAACCGAATCCGCCGCGCTCCACTCCCGGTGACGACGTAGCGCCGCCGCCGGGACGCGCGTAACTTCCCGCGGGCACCGCAATCATGCTCCCGCCGCTGCCCACGTAAGTCCGGTAGTGGTCGAAATAGTATGGGTACGGATAATGGTACGTCATTGGATACCACGACCCGCCGTAGTAATACCCACCGCCGCGCACCGCATCCTGGCACGCCATCTCATTGAAGGACGCCTGGTCGCACGGGTCCCTCCTCGACCGTCCGCAGGAGGCCAGTCCCATCGCTGCGACCACCGTCAATGTAACCTTGGATGATTTTTTCATCGCTCCCTGGTAGCTTACTTCACAATCAACGTCGATTCCGCGCCGAATTTCTTGTAATTGCTGTACGCAATCCGCAGCCGGATCCGCTGCGGCCCGGTACGGAACTGCAGCGTGTCGTCGGCGTACGTATAAATCGGAAACCAGTGTTTGCCGTCCAAGGGCTTGCGGATCGTCGTAAACTTCGGAAACAGGTTCTCCGTTTTCGTAGACCGGATCTGCGGCACCGCCTGCCCCTCCATGCGCACAATGTTGTATTCCTTCTTGTCGACCCACATCATACCGTCGAAGAACCGCTGCCCTTGCAGGATCTGCCGGGGACGAACCTGCAGCACCCAGCAATCCACGCCGTCCATGCTCTCTTCGCCGCGAAACTTAGTCTCGTAGTTCCACAGCCGGTCTTCGGTCAGCACCAGCGGCTGGATGTTGCGGATGTCGGCGAAATCTTCCTCGGTCAGAATCAAATATTTCATCCCGTTGTCCGGATGCCCGATGAGCTGCTCCGTGCGATCCTTCTCCGGCGAGAAGATCACGTCGCGGGTCTCCCGGTACTGCCCGCGCGCACCGCCCTTGGCATCCAGTTCGTCAATCGTGACGTTTTGTCGGTAGGTGTACTCGTTACGCTCCGCCTCCGTCTCCGTCTCGCGGTGCGCCACCAGTTTCGCCAGGTTGGCTGGAGGATCCGTGGCTGGCCCCGACGGAGCCTGTGCCCATCCCGCGGAGGCCGACAAAAGCACGGATGCTAGAATGAGCCCGATGGCGAAAACGTCCGGCGGCTTCCGGGCAACACTGTTGATTGGCTGGTCGCTGCTGTGTGTGATCGGACTCGCGTTCGCCCGCTGGAAGGGCATTCCCAGCTGGGTAGCCCTGCCGTCGCTGGCCGCCTTCCTCATGGTGTACCCATTCTATCTGGTGCCGGCCTTCCCCAGCGTGCGGGAACAACTCGCGGGCGCGCCACTCACCGGTTTTCTGATCGCTTCCGCCGTGCTCCCCTATCTTGCCGCCTGCACCGGGGCCATCCAGTTTCAGATGGTCAGCTTCGTCAAACTAATTGCGCTGGCGATCACGCTGGGATTTTGGTATCGGGTCCTGCCCGCAGTCCCGATGGTGGATGTGGCTTTCCTGGCGCTGGTGGTGGCCGTGAAGATCGGGAATTACGCCGCACCCATTTATCCGACGCCCTACAAAGGCGTCGAACTCGCCAGGCTCGGCGATCTCGCGCTTTTCAATATCGCGGTCCTGGTCCTGATGCTGGAGCGCCGCATCCGCGAGACCGGGTTCGGATTTCTGCCCACCAAAATGGATTGGCGAATCGGTGCGCGCAACTACCTCTATTTCCTGCCCATCGGTATGTCACTCGGATTCGTGTTGAAGATTGGAAGCGTCAAGCTATCGGATCCGGTCAAAGTGACGCTCTATTTCGTGGCCTTGCTGTTTGTCCTCTCGCTCGCCGAAGAATTCCTCTTCCGCGGTGTGCTCCAGCAATGGCTCGAAGAGTGGACGTGGAGCCGCCAGACCGCGCTGATCGTCACCAGTATCCTGTTCGGCGCCGTTCACCTCTGGTTCCGGCACTTCCCCAACTGGAAATGGCTGATCATCGCCGGCGCCCTAGGCTGGTTCTGCGGCCGCGCTCGCAATCAGGCCGGCAGCATCCGCGCCGCCATGGTTACCCACACCCTGGTCGTCACCACCTGGCGCGCCTTCTTCGCCTGACGCTACTCGCCCGCTGTCATCGCCGCTCGTGTGTTGCTCGCGCTCCAGATTCCCGGCGCGCCGCCATGCGCTCTTGGCAAGATCGCCGAGGAGCCCAAGACCACCAGCGCGATCAACAAGCTGTACTCGACCAGCCTGTATCCGCGATAACTCCGATCATCCTTCAAGAAACCCTCGATAGCTTTTGTTGTGTTCATTGTCAGGCTGCCAACTTAGTATCGAGAATACATCCGGAAGTGGATTTCCGAGCGCCTGCTACCGCCCGGTTTGTACCAATTCCTCTTTCTGGGGGTACTGAGCCGATATCGCCGTTTGAGCCTTCCACGTACTGCCGCGCGTGAACTCAGCGGGAGCTCGACCGCCGCGAGATTTTGTTGAGAAACGTCTCTCTCCTGGTGGGGTCGGACCATGGCGACGGAATCGAGCGCCAGTCCCTCAGTTCCGGCAGCGCGGACCGATTCTAGATGTTGATACTCCGGGGGTTCGAGACTGCCAGCGCAACCCGCCTCGTCGTGAGTGGGCGCTGCCGGCCGGATGCCGACCTCGCCAGACGCTATCGGCGGCCGGAATTCGCGACATAGCCGTTCGATTTCCGGGAGCCGCGGATGGTGACTGTGCCGGACCCAGTCGGGCCCATCATCAACTTCGGATAAGAATATCTTTATTCGGAGTCGCTTGCGCTGCTCTGCGCAACCGGGACCGGCGAATTCTTAGCCAGCTGTTCGACGCACCCGACCCTGGCGTGCTCTTTTTCAAATTGCTTCATGAACCCGAGCACCCGTACCACGTACTGGCGCGTTTCGCGGAACGGCGGGACTCCCCGGTACCGGTCAACCGCGCCCGGACCGGCATTGTAGGCTGCAATCACTCGCTTCAGCGAATTGCGGCTTTTCTGATATCTCGTCATCAGGCAACGCAGATAGCGCGTTCCAGCCTCGATATTCTGCTCCGGGATTTTCGGGTCGGCGCTGTATTCCTGCGCAGTTGCCGGCATCAGCTGCATCAGGCCAACCGCTCCCGTGCGCGAAACCGCCGCCGCATCGAAATTAGATTCGGCCGCCACGATGCTCTTCACGAATGCCTCGGGCACCCGGTGTTTCGCCGCCGCGGCGTGGATCAACGCGTGCACGTCGATTGCTTTCACCTCCGCCAGTTTCTCGGGGATGCGAGCCGCAATCTGGCCAATCGTCGCGTTTTCGCGAACCGGCAAGGACCCCCGGGAACAAAAGAGAAAACTGGAACCGGCAAGCGCAAGGCTGGCCACTGCTAGGGTTACTAGAGAGAACTTCATTTTGTTTGAGGTATTAAAAGGCGTTACTACGAAACCTGAGTACTGCATCGGACAAGCAAGTTGAGGCAGCAAACCCGCGAGAGCGCAAGAGCGTACGGGATTCAATTTTTTATGCTGCGTGGTAACTACGGCTGAAGTCCCATTTTACCAGGAGATCCTTTTTTTTCGTCTGTTCGAGGGTGACGCCCTAACCGTAGGCAAAATCAGGTCCTGGTGCCGCGGAGGCAGATTTTGGCATCAGAGGTTACGTTAACTTTCGCTCCTTCTTTGCGTTACGCGGGGGCTTTTAGGGTTATCCCGAGCGCCTTTTTCTCGCAAAGCCATTGGCAGGGCGGCATTGCGCCGCTGGCGCAGCGGCCTGCCGGAATCAACCGCGAAGTCCGGTCAATCGACTTCCCGGAGAGACGCAAAGCCGCAAAGTAACGCAAAGCAGTTGTTGTTGTTCTTGGCGGTTCTTTGCGGCTTTGCGTCTTTGCGAGAAATTCGCCCCCCGCCTCCACGGTACAATCCAATTTCTATGGCAAAACTCGGATTCCTCGGACTCGGCCTCATGGGGTACCCCATGGCCCGCAATCTCCTTCGCGCCGGACACAATGTCGCCGTCTGGTCCCATACCTCGGACAAAGCCCGCAAACTCGCCGACGAAGAGAAGGGCGGCTTCTGCGAAACCCCGCAGGACGTCGCTGCCCAGGCCGACGTCGTCTTCCTCTGCGTCGGCGATACCGAGATGGCCCAGGAAGTAATCCTCGGCGTCCAGGGCCTTATTCAAGGCCTCCGCTCCGGCGCTGTGGTCGTCGATTGCAGCACCATCGCGGTCGCCGATAGCCGCCAGATCGGCGCCGCCCTCAAAGCCAAATCGGTTGATTTCCTGGACGCCCCCGTCACCGGCTCCACCCCGGGCGCCGAGAGCGGCAACCTGACCTTCATGATCGGCGGCGACGAGGCCGTCTTCAATAAGATCCGCCCCCTGCTCGATCCCATGGGCAAGAAAATCTACTTCTGCGGCGCCGCAGGCATGGGACTCCAGGCCAAGCTCACCCAGAACCTCGTTCTTTCCAATATCCTCATGGCCTTCAATGAAGGTATGGTGCTCGCCACCAAGGGCGGCGTCGATCCCACGCTCATGCTCGAGATCCTCGACAACAGCGCCGCCAAGAGCGGTCTCATCAGCTACAAGGCACCCTTTGTTTTCTCCCGGAACTTTACCACTAACTTTAGTGTCAAGTGGATGCATAAGGACATTGGCCTGATGTTGGAATCGGGCAAAGATCTGGGGGTGCCACTCTATTTAACCGGCCTCACCCGTCAGCTTTTTCAGACCGCTATCGCGGCCGGTCACGGGGACGAAGATATCTGCTCTACTATCAAGGTTTTGGAGAGTTTAACCGGAACTGAGGTCGTTCCCCAAAAATAAATACAGAAAAGTGTTGCTTCCAGAAACGGAATCTACTATTATTGGAATTAAGCCGGGGAGGCAACTCCCACCAAAGCGAGACTAACCTCTAAAAATAAAGACCCCTGAAGCAATCCTCCCCGGCGCCCGAAAGGGTTTAGAGGCCTTCGAAAGAAAAACCCCCAAAAAACAATAGTTCACCTGAACTGCGGCAACTTGCCACCCTGAATTAACTTTTACCGAATATGAAATTCAGTACTTTTGATTCGCGACGGTGCCTTGTAGCACCGTGGTAAAATAACGGGTCCGCCGATGAAAACTATTGCCGTTCTGGGCTCAACCGGATCGATCGGAACCAACACGCTCGACGTGGTCCGGCGTAACCGCCACCTATATGAGGTGTACTCCCTTGTCGCGGGTCAGAACATCGAACTCCTCACTGCTCAGATCCTGGAATTCCGTCCCAAGCTGGCCGTAGTCGCCACTCCCGAGGGCCTCGCCCTCCTCACCAGGAGCCTCGAAGCCGCCGGTCTGCCGCAAGTCCAATGGCCGGAACTGCTTTCTGGCGATGCCGCGCGCGTCGCGGCCGTCCGCGCCCCCGAGGTCGATACCGTAATCTCCGCCATCGTCGGCGTCGCCGGCCTGGAAGCCACCTATGAAGCCGTGTGTCTCGGCAAACGCGTCGGCCTGGCGAACAAGGAAGTCCTGGTCTCCGGCGGCAGTCTGGTTATGGACGCGGTCCGCAAGTTCGGCGCCGAGCTGCTCCCGGTTGATAGCGAGCACAATGGCGCCCATCAGTGCCTTCGCGCCGGCAATCGGGCGCAGGTCTCCAAGCTTATCCTCACTGCTTCGGGCGGGCCCTTCCGCAACACCCCAACCCCGGAGCTGGCTTTTGTGACTCCACAGCAGGCGCTGAATCATCCTACATGGAAGATGGGGAATCGAATCACGATCGATTGCGCCACCCTCATGAACAAGGGTTTCGAAGTCATCGAAGCCTGCTGGCTCTTCGATTTCGCCCCGAGCGACGTGGGCGTCGTCATACATCCCCAATCCACCG
This sequence comes from uncultured Solibacteraceae bacterium, assembly GCA_963791985.1. Taxonomy (GTDB): domain Bacteria; phylum Acidobacteriota; class Terriglobia; order Bryobacterales; family Bryobacteraceae; genus Solibacter. Next base: position 891,259 of record CAWBUN010000002.1, read on the forward strand.
TCCATGCCATGATCGAGTACTCGGATGGCAGTGTACTTGCTCAAATATCGGCGACCGATATGCGGATGCCGATCCAGTACGCTCTCACGTATCCGGATCGCGCCGAAGCCCCCGTTCCTAAAATCGATTGGGCCGAAGCCCGGAAGTGGGAGTTTCTCCCACCGGATTTCGAGAAGTTCCCGCTCCTCAAGTTGGCCTACCAATGTCAGGAGTCCGGCGGGAGCGCTACGTGCATCCTCAACGCGGCCGACGAGATTGCCGTTGAGGCTTTTTTACAGGGCAGGATCGGTTTCCTGTCCATTCACGAAATCGTTCAAGAGACGCTGTCCAGGATGCCTTCCCGGACACCGGCATCGGTTGGCGATATTCTGGAGATTGACAGAGAGTCGCGAACCTTGGCGCGCGAGCTGGCGAACTGCCGTGCGGCCGGTACTGTGACAGCTTGAGGCTATAATGCTCCTCTTTGGTGAAAACGTTCTGTGGTTGCTCGTGCTGATCGGGGTCATGATCATGATCCACGAGCTCGGCCACTTCTGGGCCGCCCGCTTCTTCGACGTGCGCGTGGAAGCATTCAGCTTCGGCTTCGGACCACGGCTTTTTGGTTTCCGCCGCGGCGATACCGATTACCGTTTCTCCCTTATCCTTCTTGGCGGCTATGTCAAAATGGCCGGCGAACAGGTCACCGACGAAAACATCGATGATCCCCGCGCCTTCCTCGCCAAGCCGCGCTGGCAGCGCCTCATCATCGCCTTCGCCGGACCCCTCATGAATGTCCTGCTCGCCGTCGGACTGCTCACCGGACTCTACATGGTGAAATTCCAGAAGGTCGCCGACGAAGACATGCAGGCCGTGATCGGCCACGTGATGGCGGATTCACCCGCCGCCAAGGCCGGCATTCAGGATAACGACCGCATCATCGCCGTCGATGGCAAGAAGAATCCCACCTGGGAGGATGTCGCCATCAAGGAAATCGCCAGCGCCTACCGCCCCATGTATCTCACCATCGAGCGCAGCGGGCGCCGTTTCGATACTTCGGTCACCCCCACCCTCGGGGAACGCTCCGGCATGGGTTTCGCCGGCTGGGACGAGCGCGGCCAGATTCAGCTCGGCGCCGTCGAAGCCGGAATGCCCGCCGAAAAGGCCGGCCTCAAAAAGGGCGACCTGCTGCTCACCGTGAACGGCCAGCCGATTCACTCGCAGATCAAATTCCAGGAACTCACCAAGAACAGCGGCGGCAAGCCGATCGAAATCGAATTCCAGCGCGATGGCCAGTCGCATGTTGTTACCGTGCAGCCGGTCTATACCAGCGTAGATGGTCCGGCGCGTTGGATGATCGGCGTCATCCCGCAACAAAAGCTGCGTTTTATTACGACGCAACTCGCATTCCCCGCCGCGTTGAGGGAGTCGGTGGAGACCAACAGCAAGGGCGCGCTATTGATCGTCCAATTCCTCAAGGGGATGTTGGAGCGCCGCATGTCGCCCAAGAATCTCACCGGGCCGATCGGGATCGGCACTATGGCCGGCGCCGCAGCACGTGAAGGTCCCGCCGAGTTCTTCCAGCTGATGTGCATGGTCAGCCTGAACCTGGCTATCTTTAACCTGCTCCCCATCCCCATTCTGGATGGGGGCGTGATCCTCATGCTGCTCGTGGAAATGATGATGCAGCGCGATCTCAGCCTGAACGTCAAGGAAGCGGTCTTCAAGGTCGGCTTTGTCTGTATCATGGTGATCGTCGCCTTCGCACTCTATAACGACATCTCGAAAATTTTGCCTGCCGGGTGAGTTACCCTGAATCCTGAGGAACCGCCTCAACATCTGGTAAGCTGACTCCCGCATGCACTGTACCTGCGTCCGACAGAGCGATCTGCCTAACACCACGCGTTTGTTCGCGGACGTGCTCTATCATCCTGATAAAACAGCCCCTTTCTACCAGTACCCCTTCCGCAATCTCGAAGCCTACCAGTCAGCTGCTGCCGCCATCGATTTCCCGTCCGAGCGCCGCGCCGCCCTGATCGCCGCGTTACGAGTGCAAAATCCCGAGAGTCCGGCGCTGGCCCGCCTGGCGCAGCCTGGCACCGTCGCCGTGGTCACCGGGCAGCAAGTCGGTCTATTTTCCGGCCCGTGCTATACGATCTATAAGGTCCTGCACGCGGTCAAGCTCGCGAAGTGGCTTTCGGATAACGGCACTCCCGCTGTCCCGCTCTTCTGGCTGGCCACCGAAGATCACGATTTCGCCGAGGTCAATCACGTCTGGGTCTTCGATTCCGAGCATCGGCCCCGAAAGCTGGAAATGCGCCGCCCGGCTTCGGAGCAGCCGGTCGGCAATGTGACGCTCGCCGCGCCCCCGGTCCGCGAGCTGCGCGCCACGCTCCATGGCCTGCCCTTCGGGGAAGAGGTCGCCGACCTGGTGGAAGAGACGTACCGCGATGGCAGCACCATGGGCAAGTCCTTCGCCGAGTTGCTGCGCCGCCTACTCGCCCAGTTCGATATTCCGCAAGTGGATCCCATGCTCCCGGCCTTCCGCGAACTGGCCGCACCCGCCCTTCGCTCCGCCGTGGAAGCCACGCCCGAACTCATTTCCCTGCTGCTGCAGCGCAATCGCGAGCTGGCCGAGGCCGGCTACCATGCCCAGGTCCACGTGGAAGACCACACCTCGCTCGTCTTTCTGCTGGAGAATGGGAAGCGCCTCAATTTGCGCCGTGCCGGCAACGACTACGTCCACAACAGCCGCCGCTTTACCGCCGCGGAACTGATGGACCGAGCCGCGTCGCTCTCGCCGAACGCCATCCTCCGCCCCGTGATTCAGGATTCGATGCTGCCCACTGTGGCCTACATCGGCGGCCCCGCGGAGATCGCCTACTTCGCCCAGTCCCAGGTCCTCTACCGTACCCTGCTCGGCCGTATGCCGGTCGCCCTGCCGCGCACCGGTTATACGATTCTCGATACGCGCAGCGCCAAACTGCTGGACCGCTATGACCTGGAGATCACCGATTTCTTCCACGGCGAGACGGCGCTCAAAGAGCGCCTGGCTTCGCGCCTTGTGCCGCCCCGGCTCGCCGACACCGTCCGCGCCACCACTGCGACCGTAGAGAGCGCCGTGGGCCGCTTGCGAGACGAACTCGCTGCCTTCGATCCCACGCTCGCCAAGGCCCTGGACCGCAGCGCGCACAAGATCAATTACCAGATCAAGAAGATGGAACGTAAGACGGCGCGGGAAACCATGCGCCGGGACGCTCGCGCCGCCGCCGACGCTACGTCACTCGGCGGCCTCATCTACCCGGAACGCCACCTCCAGGAACGCCTCTATTCGATTCTCCCGTTCCTCGCGAAACATGGCCTCGATCTTCCCGGGCATATCTACGATTCCATCGAACTGGAATGCACCGACCACCGCGTCATGGTGATTTGACCGAAGCGTGGCGCTGCCTTTCGATAGAATCAATCAATGACCAAAGAACGGTCGCGGATGGAAGACTCCCGTCTGCGCAAGGCGCACTGGAACCGGTGGGGACCATTCCTCAGCGACCGGGCGTGGGGCACGGTTCGCGAAGACTACAGCGCCAACGGCACTGCATGGGACTACTTCCCCTTCGATCACGCCGGGGCCCGCACCTACCGCTGGAATGAGGACGGGATCGCGGGCATCTGCGACCGCCACCAGTTTCTCTGCTTCGCCATTGCGCTGTGGAACGGCCGCGACCCAATCCTCAAGGAGCGCTTCTTCGGTCTCAACGGCAACGAAGGCAACCACGGCGAAGACGTCAAGGAGTATTACTTCTACCTCGACAACACGCCCACCCATTCCTACATGAAGTGCCTGTACAAATACCCGCAGGCCGTCTTCCCCTACGAGCAGTTGCGCAACGAGAACCGGCGTTGCTGCCGCCTGGATTCCGAGTACGAGCTGCTCGATACCGGCATCTTTCACGAGAACCGCTACTTCGATGTCTTCGTGGAATACGCCAAGGCTTCGCCCGAGGATATTTCCATTCGCATCCAGGTCTTCAATCGCGGACCCGAGGCGGCCACGCTGCACCTGCTGCCCACCGTCTGGTTCCGCAATACCTGGTCCTGGGGCTATCCCGTGCAGAAGCCCGAGCTGCGGCGCGGCTCGAACTGCATCGAGATCGACGAGCCGAATTACGGGAAGCGCTACCTCTACGTGGAAGGCGGCCCCGAGCTGCTCTTTACCGAAAACGAAACCAACCTGCAGGCGCTGTTTGGTGCGCCCAATGCCGGGCGGTACGTGAAGGACGGCATCGGGCGCTACGTGATCCAGGGCGCGCACGATGCCGTGAATGCCGAGGGCCGCGGCACCAAAGCGGCCGCGCGCTATGTGCTGGCGCTTGACGCCGGAGCATCCGCAACCGTACGATTGCGCTTGAGCGACAAGCCGGTGGAAAGCGTCGACGAGCAGGTCTTCGCCGACCGCCTCCGCGAGGCCGGCGAGTTTTACGCCGAGATTGCCCCGCGCGACCTGTGCGACGATGGCCGCGCCGTCATGCGCCAGGCTTTCGCCGGAATGCTCTGGAGCAAGCAGTTTTACCACTACGTGGTGCGCGACTGGTTGAAGGGCGACCCTGCCTATCCGCCGCCTCCGGAGGAGCGCAAGCACGGGCGCAATCACGAATGGACCCATCTCTACAATTCCGACGTAATCTCTATGCCGGACAAATGGGAATACCCGTGGTACGCCGCGTGGGACCTGGCCTTCCATTGCCTGCCTTTGGCGCTGATCGATTCGGAGTTCGCCAAGGAGCAGTTAACGCTCCTGCTACGCGAATGGTATCTCCATCCCAACGGCCAGCTGCCCGCCTACGAGTGGGCGTTGGGCGACGTCAATCCGCCGGTGCATGCCTGGGCGGCGTGGCGCGTCTACAAGATCGAGCAGAAGCGCGATGGCCGCGCCGACCGGAAATTCCTGGAGCGTGTCTTCCACAAACTGCTGCTTAACTTCACCTGGTGGGTGAACCGCAAGGACGCGCAGGGGATGAACATCTTCCAGGGGGGCTTCCTCGGCCTCGACAACATCGGCGTCTTCGACCGCAGCGCGCCCTTGCCTAGCGGGGAGTTCATCGAACAGGCGGATGGCACCGGCTGGATGGCGATGTACAGTCTAAACCTCCTGCGTATCGCGCTCGAACTGGCGCGCGAAGATTCCGCTTACGAGGACGTGGCCAGCAAGTTCTGGGAGCACTTCCTGTACATCGCAAAGGCGATGAACCACCTGGGCGCCGACGGCGTCGGCATGTGGGATGAACAGGACGGCTTCTTCTACGACGCGCTCAACATGCCTGATGGGCGTCATATGCCGCTCAAAATCCGCTCCATTGTGGGGCTGATTCCCCTCTTCGCCGTGGAGACGCTGGAGCCGCGGCTGATCGATCAGTTCCCCGGCTTCCGGCGCCGCATGCAGTGGTTCATCGACAACCGCCCAGACCTGACCTACAACGTGGCGTCCATGGAGGTCCCCGGCAAAGGCCAGCGCCGCCTGCTCTCCATAGTGGATCCGGATCAACTGCGGCGCATCCTCAGGCGTACCCTGGATGAGGAAGAATTTCTTTCGCCGTACGGCATCCGCAGCGTCTCGCGCGCGCACCGCGATCACCCGTACGTCCTCGCGGTCGACGGCGAGGAGCACCGCGTGGAATACGAGCCGGGCGAATCGCACACCGCGCTCTTCGGCGGCAACTCCAACTGGCGCGGGCCGGTCTGGTTCCCGCTGAATTATCTGCTGATCGAGTCGCTCCAGAAATTTCACCATTACCTGGGCGACGATTACAAAGTGGAATGCCCCACCGGCTCGGGCCGCCTGATGACGCTGTGGGAGGTCGCCGCCGAGATTTCACGCCGGCTCTCGGGCATTTTTCTGCGCGATGGCAATGGGCGCCGCGCCGTCAACGGCGGCAATCCGCTCTTCGATGCCGACCCATACTGGCGCGATCACGTGGCCTTCTATGAGTTCTTCCACGGCGATAACGGTAAGGGGTTGGGCGCAAGCCACCAGACGGGATGGACCGGCCTGGTGGCCAAACTCCTGCAGCAGAGCGGGGTATAATCTCTCCGCAAGGAGAAATTCTCAGTGAGCAAGATCGTAAGCTATACGCCTGGCTCGTTCTGCTGGGCGGACCTCGCGACCAAGGATCTGGCGGCCGCGAAAACATTCTATGCGGAGATGTTCGGCTGGAGCTCGGTTGACATTCCGACGCCCGGCGGCCCCTACGTGATTCTGCAATCCGGGGGCGAGGACGTCGCGGGCATGATGCCGCCGCCTCCCGGCGTCCCGAATTACTGGGGCGTGCACTTTGCCGTCACCAGCGCCGATGAGGCTGCCGCCAGGATCACAGCCACCGGCGGCAAGATTCTGAATGGTCCTTTCGATGCCATGGATGCCGGCCGCATGGCGGTCGCGCAGGATCCACAGGGCGCCTGCTTCTGCGTGTGGCAGGCGATGAAGCACACCGGTGCGACCTATCAGGGAGCCTTCGGGCGCATCGTGTGGCCGGAACTTGTGACCCGCGATGTTGCGGGCGCCGCGGCGTTCTATAAGGGGCTGTTTGGCTGGGGCACCAAGCCGGAAACCGGCGTCGAATCCGCCCAGTACGTCGAGTGGCAGCACGGCGGTCAGAGTGCCGGTGGAATGCTGCCCATGACCGGCGACAAGTGGAACGGGATCCCGCCCTATTGGGGCCTGTACATCACCGTGGCCGATTGCGACGAGCGCACCGCCAAGGCCGTCCAACTGGGCTCCAAAGTCTACGTCCCGCCCATGGACATCCCGAACGTCGGCCGCTTCTCCGCCATCGGCGACCCCCAGGGGGCGATGTTCCAGATCATTCAAATGACGGCGGTGCATTAAGGCGCAGGACCCTCCCTCACGGTCGGGGCTCGGAACCGAGCCGCGCGCGTCAGCAAGCGTCCTGCTCGATCTGCCTCTGGACGCTCGCTTAACGGTCGCGGCCCGGTTGAGCTATTGCAATCGCACGCGGTTTTGTTCGTTGAGGATCAGGCCGTCGAAGATCGCGAGGACCTGTTTGCGGTAGGTGTAGACGCGGTGCAGGTTCTCGCGGAAGCTAACCTCGAAATCCCGCGCTTTCATCCACTTATCGATCATGGATCGCGGCACGTCGATGTCCTGCCGCAGGGTGTCTACGTCATGCCCTCGGAGGAAGAGTCCGTAAAAAAATGCAGCTTCGCGCTGCGGTGCCAGTGGGTCGAAATCGTCTCTCGCCGTCATACAAGTCTCAGCGAAAATGTCAGTATACCGGGACCTAATCGATCCGGCAAGTCTGAAACAGTTTCACAAACGGGGGGGCTGATAAGATAGATGCATCCGAGGAGGAAAACGGTGCCCACTTTGATCGCAGGCCCGACCCGCGTCGAGGCCGCCGGCAACAAACCCAAGCTGATTGACGAGTACATCGGACGGGTGAATTCCGGAACGAGCGCCGCCAGCGTGGCGCACATGCGGAGTCCCGGCGGGTGGCAGGAACCCGGCCAGACTCCTGAATTCGACGAGTTTACAGTCGTGTTGCGGGGGACGCTACGGGTCGAGCACAAAGGTGGGACGATCGACGTCCGGGCCGGACAGGGCGTGATCGCGCACCGGGGCGAATGGGTCCGATATAGTACTCCGGATTCAGAGGGCGCCGAGTATATCGCCGTCTGCCTTCCTGCTTTCGCGATGGATACCGTTCACCGGGATTAAGAATTAACCGCCGGCTGCCGCAAATGCCTGAGTGCTGCGGGTTTTGAATTCATAGCGCTCAATTCTAACCGCAGCTTTGTCCGATTCGGAACGAACAACGCGTCCCGTGGCCACGAATTGGAGGGGGCATACACCATCCAGGCGGGCAGGCCAGTTCACACTGACCTCGACCATGCGTCCGAGGGCCAGTTTCTCCTCGGTGGTGAACAGAATTCCACCGCTGCCGATGTTCAAGGTTGTTCCGGAGCCGGCGATTCTGTCATTTCTGGCTTGAATCACGCGGTATCGGACATCCTGCTGAACAGGAAACCGGTTTGTACCCCGACGCTCGGGGAGCCCTCCGATATTCGCACCATTACTATCTGTGCTTGTATTCATGAGTTCCTATAATGGGCGTTTGTATACATCTCCACAATAGGTCTAAAGTCAGCATTTGTAATTATTGTTGCTAGTACTTTGGTTCTATCCGGCACGTTTGGTGCGGTCTGATATTCTGGCCTCATGGACCAGGATCAACTGCGCGACCTCTTCGAGCAGGTGCGCACGGGTGCGCTCGATATCGATGCGGCGATGGGGCGCATGCGGCATATGCCGTTTGAAGACCTGGGTTTCGCCAAGGTGGATCATCATCGCGCACTGCGCCACGGCATGCCGGAAGTGATCCTTGCCAAAGGGAAAACTCCCGGGCAAGTGGCGGCGATCGCGGAAAGCCTGCTGGCCAATGCCAAGAACGTTTTGATCACGCGCGCCGACCGCGAATGCGCCGCGGTAGTCACGGCGCGGTTACCCGCCGCGGAGTACATGCCGCTCTCCGGCACTATCCGTTTCTGGCGCGACCGCAGGCTGCACGGCAAGGGCAAGATCGCGATCGTGTGTGCGGGCACGAGCGATATTCCGGTGGCGGAAGAGGCGCAGGTTACAGCCGAGTTAATGGGCAACGAGATCGACGCCATCCACGATATCGGGGTGGCAGGTATTCACCGCCTGATGAGTAATCGCGAGCGCCTGACCGAAGCGCGCGTGGTGGTGGTGTGCGCAGGAATGGAAGGCGCCCTGCCCAGTGTGGTGGGCGGACTGGTCTCCTGCCCGGTGATCGCGGTGCCGACTAGTGTGGGCTACGGGGCGAGTTTCCAGGGGCTCGCCGCGCTGCTTGGGATGCTCAACAGTTGCGCCAGCAATGTCACCGTGGTCAACATCGACAACGGTTTCGGCGCGGGCTACGTGGCGAGCCTGATCAATCGCCTTTAGAGCTTGGGGATATCGACCCAGCAGCGCTTCTGCCAGGACTCGATCCCCTTTTCGGCCAGTTGCACGCCCTTGGCGCCTTCCAGCAGTCCCCAGCGGAAGGGCTCGTCCTTGACGACGTGGCGCAGGAAGAGCTCCCACTGGATCTTGAAGGCGTTGTCGAAGGAGTCCTGCTCGGGGACCTTCTGCCAGCCGTCGAAGTAATTCAGCGGGCTATCGACATCGGGATTCCAGACGGGACGGGGCGTGTTGCCATAGTGCTGCGTCCAGCAATGGCGCAGACCGGCGACGGCGGTGCCCTTGGTGCCATCCACCTGAATGGTCAGCAGATCGTCGCGGCGCACGCGCACCACCCAGGAGGAGTTGAAGTGCGCGATGACGCCGGTGTCCAGTTCGAAGGTGGCGTAAGCGGAGTCGTCGGCGGTGCAATTGTAGGGTTTGCCGGATTCATCGATACGGGTCGGGATGTGGGTGGCGCCCAGACAGGAGACTGCCTTCACGTTGCCGAATAAATTGTCCAGGACGTAGCGCCAGTGGCACAACATGTCTATGATGATGCCGCCGCCATCCTCCTTGCGGTAGTTCCAGGAGGGGCGCTGCGCGGGCACGGTGTCGCCTTCGAAGACCCAGTAACCGAACTCGCCGCGTACGCTGAGGATCTTGCCGAAGAAGCCGAGGTCCATCAGGGTCTTGAGCTTACGCATGCCGGGGAGCCAGAGTTTGTCCTGGACCACGCCGTGTTTGACGCCTGCCTTCTCGGCGGTGCGCAGAAGATCGAGAGCGACCTCGAGCGTATCGGAAACCGGCTTCTCGCAGTAGATGTGCTTGCCGGCGGCGATCGCTTTCTTGACGTCGGCGGCGCGGCGGTCGGTGGTCTGCGAGTCGAAGTAGATGAGGTTCGCGGGATCGGCGAGCGCTTCATCGAGGTTGGTGGAATAGGGAAGCCCGCCGCATTCGGCGCTGATTTCCGCCAGCTTGATCGAGTTGCGGCCCACCAGAATCGGTTTGGGCATGATGATTTCGCTGGGGCTGATGCGGACGCCGCCCTGCTTGATGATGGCGTAGATGGAACGGCGCAGGTGCTGGTTGAGCCCCATGCGTCCGGTGACGCCGTTCATGATGATCCCTACGGAGTGGATAGTTGGTTCGCTCATGGAATGTGGTGGGATTACGCTTTCGGTTTTTCGGTGCACTGCGGGCGGGCTCCGGCGGGGAGCGCGGGGACATCGACACCGGCTTTGGGCAGCGTGCCATCGAGTTCCTGGCGCCAGTGGGCAACGTCGCCGGCGGGGCCGTAGCAGTAGAGCATGCGCAGCGGGGTTTCGCCGATATTGGTCAACTGGTGGAAGACCGTGGGCGGGATGTAGACGGCCTGCCCGGTGGTGAGTGTCATGCGCTCTTCGCCGAGACACATTTCGCCGGTGCCTTCGACGATGAAGTAGATTTCTTCCTGCTCCTGGTTGTGCCATGGCACCTGGCCGCCGTTGGGTTCCAGGGTGACGTTACCAATCGAAAAGTTCTTGGCCTGGATGGGGCTCACGCCCCCGACCAGGTTCTGGGTGCGGCGCCGCGCGGGATAGGTTCGCCCGGCAATCCGGGCAAGATCGGCGATGGTCATAAGTAAATAGAATAACCCCGTTGCTTAGATCGCCGTCCGCACGGTCGGGAGAACTCTGCGACCCTGCGCTACCGGTTCGGTGACGGCTTCTTCCCTGGCAGCCCCACCGGGTTCTCGTGCGTGCGCTCCTTGAAATTGCCGCGCAGGCTGGCAGCCAGGGAGACGGCCTTTTCGCCGAAACGATCGCGCATGCGGTCGGCGGCGGCCAGTGTCTCCTTCCACTTCTGGTGGCGATCTTCGCCGAGCAGGTCCATCTGCTCGCCGCCGTCAGCCCATCCCGAGGCATGCACCCCGAGCAGACGCACGGTCGCGCGAGCCTTCCAATTGCGGCGGAAGAGCTCGCGGATTTCCTCGTAGATCTCGGTATCGAGCTGCGTCGCGCGCGGCAGCGAATGGGCGCGCGTAATCGTGGAGAAATCCGAGTAGCGCAGCTTTAACTGCAGCGTGCGCGCCTCCAGCGCATGCTCTCGCAACCGCCGGCCGACCATCTCCGACAGCCTTGCCAGCGTCGATTCGATCTGCCCGAGGTCGGCGGTGTCTTCGTTGAACGTGTGCTCGTGGCTGATCGATTTCGGCCCCTGCTCTTCGCCGATCTCGGTATCGAACCATCCGCCTGCGTCGAGCCCGCGCGATTTCCCGGCCAGCGCCATGCCCCACTTGCCGAAGCGTTCTTCCAGGAACGCATCGTCGAGTCGCGCCAGGTCGCCGACCTTGCGAATCCCCAGCAGGTGCAGATTCTTCTCCGTCACCTTGCCCACGCCCGGGACTTTGCGCACATCGAGCGGCGCCAGAAAGGCCGCCTCGCGCCCCGGAAGGATCCACATGATGCCGTTGGGTTTGGCCTGGTCCGACGTGATCTTGGCGACCAGCCGCGAGGCCGCGATCCCGATCGAGCAATTCAAATTCGTCGCCGCCTTCATGCGCTCGTGCAGTAAATGCGCGGCCCGCAGCGGCGGCCCGTAGAGCCGCTCCGTGCCGGTGATATCGAGGTACGCCTCGTCCACCGACGCCATCTCCACCAGCGGCGAGAAGCTCTCCAGGATCTCGTGGACTTTGTGCGAGTACTCGCGATAGCGGTCGGGATGCCCGTCCACGAAGATCGCCTGCGGGCACATTTTGTACGCCGTGCGCAGCGGCATCGCTGAATGCACGCCGAATTTGCGCGCCGCATAGGACGCGGCCGACACCACTCCGCGCTCGTTCGACTGCCCGCCGACCACGACAGGCTTGCCCTTCAGCGAGGGATCGAACAACTCTTCCACGGACACAAAGAACGCGTCCATATCGACGTGGAAGTAAGTGCGCATTGTCGCTCAGCTTTAGGATACCGTTATCACCGCCGAGGGCACGAAGGCTGGGAAATCGGCACTCTTTCGTATCTGCACTGCTAACAATCAGATTCTCGTTCGTTCGCGACGAATTTTCGTTAAGATGCTTTGGGAAGTAGCGTTTCGACGGTAGCTCGGGCGGCAGTAAAGAGCGCATTTAGAATCTGCCTTCCTTTCGCGGTGAGTTTGTACCGGTAGCTCTTCTGGATTTTTTGAATGAGGCCGTGAGCTCTCAGGAGACGCAGTTTCCGACTGATGGCTGCCGACCGGCGCCTGGTCTCTTCAACCGTCTGGGCCTTGGACCCATACAGCAACGGTTGCAGATCTTTGTTGCGAAAACCGTTGATCGTGAATTCTCCGCCGCTGATTGCCGCCAGCAAGGACCGGTCCTCGGTGTCAAAGGGATGCAGCGCCCGACTGCGTTTTTCCTGGTACATGACAGGATGCTCCAACGGTCCAATCAATTCCAGGAGGCTGGTACTGTCATCGACGCTGGCAAGAGCATTCAGGTAGCGGACGTTCACTTTCTGCGAAACCTCGGCGCGATGATACAGGTCGGCAATTCCTTTGCGCATGCGGAGCCATGCCATAGGCCCGTCCGGATCTCCTTCGGCGTGCCGGTAAACCAAAAAGTCCTCCGGATCTTGCATGGTCATTTCGGCGCGAAGGATGGTCCCCCTCGTGGCGTACGCCTTGTCGTAGAGCTTCTCGGAGTTCTCGTTGTAGCGGTGTTTGATGCGCACCCCTTCCTGCCTCCGCTTCAGGTCGCTGGTCACCTCGGCTTGGACATGCTGATTGACTTCTCCCGATCCGGTCAGCTTCTTGCCGAGAAAACGCAGGATGTCCGGACTGCGAAACGTCGTCATCGCGTGATGAACGAACAACGGGTAAAGGCGTGTCAGATCGTCCGCCTTGCGAAACGAAATATCTGTGGCCCATTCGCTCTGGTACACGGACCAGTAATAGTCCAGCGGAAACTGACGAAAGATCTCTTCGTGAAGCGGATTGAGCCTACCAGCGATCCGATTCAGCAACTGCGGCCAGTCGGCTTGCAGTTGAGTGTTCATCAACCGTTGCCCCTGCTCCCAATCGGAGATCCACGGGAAGCAATTGTCCTGTCGCTGATACTTCACTCCTGCCTGATCCATCTGCCGCGCCAGCCATTCCCTCCCGTTCATGCAGATTTGAATCGAAAAGGGAAACCACGTCTCAATGCGCGCATTCATCCATCCGAAAACTGGGTGATCCCAATACTGATACACGTACAAACATTTCCGGGGGCGTTGCACCAAGTCCAACTTCTTGGTCTCTCGATTGCGGTAGATGTCGAATCCCCAGCACGGTTCTACGCACGTCAGGGCACACACCGGCCCCTGGGTCACCTTGTCTTGCTGCGCTATCGAACGCGCGATTTTCTCTTTATCGTCCTTGCTCGATGGAAGGTACTTCACCGGCCGGTCCGCTTCCAGCATGCAGCGTAATGCGCCATCTTTCACCTGCCCGCTGATTTCGTTGACGTGCCTGCCGAATTCCTTGAGGGGTACTTGGGCGGCCCACAAATAGCCTTCCATTCCAAACGAGTGACAGATCTTGCGCAGCGAACCCCGGAATACCAGACGGTCAAATCCACTCAAAACACCTTGAATCTTGTCGGCATACTTCGCGGTAAACTCTTGCATGGCGTTCTCTCCTCGTATCGGGTGAATTTCGAACACTCACGATGATACGAACGGGGGAACGCCACTTCCAGCCCCTTGCCTCGGAAGACCTGTTTGGTTGCGGCCATAGGCCGCGCTAGGTTTATCTGCACTGCTAACAATCAGATTCTCGTTCGTTCGCGACGAATTTTCGTTAAGATGCTTTGGGAAGTAGCGTTTCGACGGTAGCTCGGGCGGCAGTAAAGAGCGCATTTAGAATCTGCCTTCCTTTCGCGGTGAGTTTGTACCGGTAGCTCTTCTGGATTTTTTGAATGAGGCCGTGAGCTCTCAGGAGACGCAGTTTCCGACTGATGGCTGCCGACCGGCGCCTGGTCTCTTCAACCGTCTGGGCCTTGGACCCATACAGCAACGGTTGCAGATCTTTGTTGCGAAAACCGTTGATCGTGAATTCTCCGCCGCTGATTGCCGCCAGCAAGGACCGGTCCTCGGTGTCAAAGGGATGCAGCGCCCGACTGCGTTTTTCCTGGTACATGACAGGATGCTCCAACGGTCCAATCAATTCCAGGAGGCTGGTACTGTCATCGACGCTGGCAAGAGCATTCAGGTAGCGGACGTTCACTTTCTGCGAAACCTCGGCGCGATGATACAGGTCGGCAATTCCTTTGCGCATGCGGAGCCATGCCATAGGCCCGTCCGGATCTCCTTCGGCGTGCCGGTAAACCAAAAAGTCCTCCGGATCTTGCATGGTCATTTCGGCGCGAAGGATGGCCCCCCTCGTGGCGTACGCCTTGTCGTAGAGCTTCTCGGAGTTCTCGTTGTAGCGGTGTTTGATGCGCACCCCTTCCTGCCTCCGCTTCAGGTCGCTGGTCACCTCGGCTTGGACATGCTGATTGACTTCTCCCGATCCGGTCAGCTTCTTGCCGAGAAAACGCAGGATGTCCGGACTGCGAAACGTCGTCATCGCGTGATGAACGAACAACGGGTAAAGCCGTGTCAGATCGTCCGCCTTGCGAAACGAAATATCTGTGGCCCATTCGCTCTGGTACACGGACCAGTAATAGTCCAGCGGAAACTGACGAAAGATCTCTTCGTGAAGCGGATTGAGCCTACCAGCGATCCGATTCAGCAACTGCGGCCAGTCGGCTTGCAGTTGAGTGTTCATCAACCGTTGCCCCTGCTCCCAATCGGAGATCCACGGGAAGCAATTGTCCTGTCGCTGATACTTCACTCCTGCCTGATCCATCTGCCGCGCCAGCCATTCCCTCCCGTTCATGCAGATTTGAATCGAAAAGGGAAACCACGTCTCAATGCGCGCATTCATCCATCCGAAAACTGGGTGATCCCAATACTGATACACGTACAAACATTTCCGGGGGCGTTGCACCAAGTCCAACTTCTTGGTCTCTCGATTGCGGTAGATGTCGAATCCCCAGCACGGTTCTACGCACGTCAGGGCACACACCGGCCCCTGGGTCACCTTGTCTTGCTGCGCTATCGAACGCGCGATTTTCTCTTTATCGTCCTTGCTCGATGGAAGGTACTTCACCGGCCGGTCCGCTTCCAGCATGCAGCGTAATGCGCCATCTTTCACCTGCCCGCTGATTTCGTTGACGTGCCTGCCGAATTCCTTGAGGGGTACTTGGGCGGCCCACAAATAGCCTTCCATTCCAAACGAGTGACAGATCTTGCGCAGCGAACCCCGGAATACCAGACGGTCAAATCCACTCAAAACACCTTGAATCTTGTCGGCATACTTCGCGGTAAACTCTTGCATGGCGTTCTCTCCTCGTATCGGGTGAATTTCGAACACTCACGATGATACGAACGGGGGAACGCCACTTCCAGCCCCTTGCCTCGGAAGACCTGTTTGGTTGCGGCCATAGGCCGCGCTAGGTTCATCTGTGGCCAATTCTGCTTTTCTGGAAAGCAATATGGGCCGCAGACGAACACAGATAAACGCAGATAAAACAAAAAACTGCCACCCAGGTCAATCGGGTGCCCGCTCCGCAACTACGTTATAGTTGGGGGATGTCGCACCGTAACTGGGCGCTCGTGCTGGCGATCGCCGGCGCTACTGCCGCCGCGGCGCAGAGCGTCACTCCCGCGACCAACATCGAGGCCTTCGAAAAGGTCTGGAGCACGATCCGCGACAAGCATTGGGATCCTAAACTCGGCGGTGTGGATTGGCAGTACGTCCACGATGAACTTCGCCCCAAAGTGGAAGTCGCGAAGACGGAAGGTGCCGTCCGCGAGATTCTCAACGACATGGTCGGGCGCCTCAAGCAGACCCACTTCGGCATCTTCCCCGGCGACGTGTACCACGACCTCGACGCATCCGGCACCCACAATTCCGGCGAGGCCGATATCGGCATAGAGTTGCGCATCATCGACGGCCGCGCGCTCGTGACCGAAGTCTATCCCGCATCGCCCGCGGCCGCCAAAGGTGTCAAGCCCGGATGGGAGATCCTGCGCATCGGAGACAAGGAAGTGGCCCCCGTGGTGGCGCGCATCCGCAAACAGTTTGCCGATTCCTCCCTGCTCGATCTTCGCCTGAATCGGGCCGTGCTGACGCGCCTGCAGGGCAGTGAAGGATCCGCCGTGTCGGTGGAATTGCTGGATGGCGCCGATCGGAAGGTCGCGCTCGAGGTGGTGCGCGCCGCCCCGCGCGGCAAGTTGGCGAGCCTCGGAAACCTGCCCCCGATGCCTACGTGGAGCGAGTGGCGCCGCCTGCCGGAGGATATCGGGTACATACGCTTCAATATTTTTCTCGACCCGGATGGGCTCGCCAAAACCATGGAGGAGGCCATGAAAGGATGCCGCGATTGCCGCGGTTTCGTGCTCGATTTGCGCGGCAATCCGGGCGGCATCGGCGGCCTCGCGATGGGCGTGGCGGGCTGGTTCACGGATCAATCCGGGCTGCAACTGGGCACTGAATACCTGCGCGGGATGACGCTCAAGTTTGTGATCTTTCCGCGTCCGCAGCCCTTTCTCGGACCGCTCGCGGTGCTGGTCGACGGGTGCTCCGCGTCGACCTCGGAGATCCTCGCGGGCGGCCTGAAAGATATCGGGCGCGCGCGCCTCTTCGGCACCCGGACGGCAGCCGCCGCGCTGCCCTCGGTCATCGACCGGCTGCCTAACGGCGACGGATTTCAGTACGCCGTCGCCAACTACATTTCGCAAGGCGGCAAGCCGCTCGAAGGCATCGGCGCCATTCCCGACCAGGAAGTGCGCCTCACGCGCGAACAGTTGTTGCAGGGTAAGGATCCTGCTCTCAACGCCGCCATGACTTGGATTCAGGAACAGAAGAAATGAGGTATATCCAAATGACTCGCAGTTTGAAACTTGGCACAGCGCTCGTTTTCGCTGCCGCCATGGTCTCCGCCGCCGATCTTCCCAAGGGCGAAGCGCTGCTCGATAAGTACATCGAAGCCACCGGCGGCAAAAGCGCGTACGCCAAAATCCACAGCGATATGACCACCGGCACCATGGAGTTCAAGGCGATGGGGCTCAAAGGCAAGGTCACCACCTACGCCGCCGAACCTGACAAGAAGTACTCCGAAGTGGTGCTCGGCGGCGTCGGCAAGATGCAGGAGGGCGTCAATGACGGCGTTGCGTGGAGCCTCTCCTCCATGCAGGGCCCTCACATCAAAGAGGGAGATGAGAAGGCCGAATCGCTGCTCCAGGCGAAATTCAATTCCGACTTGAACTGGCGCGACCAGTTCAAGAGCGCCGAAACCGTCGGGGTTGAGACAGTGGAAGGCAAGGAATGCTACAAGGTCGTGTTGACGCCGAAGACCGGCAGCCCGAGCACGCGCTGGTTCGACAAAGACACCAGCCTGCTGGTCAAGCTATCGATGACCGCGAAGAGCGCGATGGGCGAAGTGCAATCCGATTCCGTGGTCAGCGATTATCGCAAGGAGGGCGAAGTTCTGATGCCCCACAAGATCATCTCCAAGGTCGCCACCATGGAACTGGTGATGACCGTGGAATCCGTGCAGCACAACCCGGAGATCCCCAAGGACAAGTTCGATATCCCGGACGAGGTCAAAGCGCTGGTGAAGAAGTAACTCTTAGATCGCTCGCTGACGAGCCGCGACCGTCAGCGAGCTATGTAAGGATCTCAGCTCACGGCCTTCTGCCGGAATTTC
The DNA here is from genome assembly GCA_963791985.1 of uncultured Solibacteraceae bacterium. Lineage (GTDB taxonomy): Bacteria > Acidobacteriota > Terriglobia > Bryobacterales > Bryobacteraceae > Solibacter. Next base: position 908,964 of record CAWBUN010000002.1, read on the forward strand.
TTCAGCCCGAGATAGAGCAGCCCGATATCGATCAGTGCGAGGGCGCCGATCACGACCGCGGTGTTCATGTGCGGCACCTGCGGCACCAGCGCGCCGCGCAAGCCTTCGCTGGCATAGACCAGCGGATTAATCAGCACGGCGATGTGCAGAATCGGGAAGCTCTCCAGCGCCTTCCACGGATAGTACGCGCAGCCGAACATCATCATGGGCGCCAGCACCAGGCTGAACATCAACCCGATCTGTGTCTGGCCCACGCTGCAGCCCAACGCCAGGCCGCCGCTCGCCGAGAACAGCGCCACCAGAAGCGCGACCACCAGAAACTCCAGCGGACGTCCGAAATCCAGGTTTACGCCCGAGCCCATCAGCAACCAGGCCGCGGGGATCACCACGAGCCCGGCAAAAGTCGCCTGAATCATTCCGGCTACGATTTTTTGCACCGCCAGCCAACCAATGTCGATGGGCGCGAGCAGGCGGTCTTCAATCTCGCGCGTGAACTGAAATTCGGTGATCAGCGGCATGGCCACCGCCTGCACGCCGGCCAGCACCATGCTGATCGCCATCACGCCGGGCAGCAGCATGCTTTTGTAGGCCTCCGGCATCATCCCGCTGGCGGTCATGACGCGGCCGAAGACAAAAGTGAACAGCAGCGGCTGCAGAAGATTCTGCAGCAGCATGGGAAGCAGATTGCGGCGGGCAACATGCCCGTCGCGTGAGAGCAGCGCGAAAAACGTTTTCCAGTTCAATCTCGCAGGCTCCTTCCGGTGTGATGCAGAAACAGGGTTTCCAGACTCGGCTCGGCGATGTGGACATCGCGCAGTTCGAAGCCCGCCGCCTGGGTCGCGTTGACGATTGGCCCGATCAACTGCCCGCCGCGATCGGCGTACAGATCCGCGCCCGCCGGTTCGGCGGGGCGCACCTCATTGACACCGGGCAGCTTCGAGAGTTCGGCGAGAAGTTCTTCGGCGACACGGTCGAAGCGCAGGCGCAGCAGGTACCCGCCGGGAATCGAAGCTTTCAGTTCGGCGGGCGTGCCCTGGGAGATGATGCGCCCGTGATCGATGATCGCCAGGCGGTCGCAGAGCGTGTCGGCCTCATCCATGTAGTGCGTGGTGAGCACGATGGTCTTGCCCAGCCGGTTGTAGTCGCGGATGATCTCCCACAGCAGCAGGCGCGTCTGCGGGTCGAGCCCCGCGCTCGGTTCGTCCAGGAAGAGAACTTCCGGATCGTGCATCATGGCGCGCGCGATCACCATGCGCTGCATCATGCCGCCGGAGAAGGTGCGTACCATGTGGGTCGCGCGGTCGGTGAGCTTGAATTTTTCGAGCAGCTCGTCGGCGCGGCGTTCCCGCTCGCGCGCGCTCTGTCCGAAGTAGGCGCCGTGGAAGGTGAGAATCTCGCGCGCGGTGAGCGCGAAATCCAGGTTGGGCCGCTGCGGCACCACCCCGATCAGGCGCTTGGCCTTCACCTGCTCGCGCCACACGTCGAACTCGCCGATGAAGGCGCGCCCGCTGGTGGGCTCGGTGCGCGTGGTTAGAATTCCGATCGTGGTGGACTTTCCAGCGCCGTTGGGCCCGAGCAAGCCGAAGATTTCGCCTGCGCGGATTTCAAAGGACACGCTGTCCAGCGCGACAAGTTCGAACTTCTTCTTGGGACCGCTGCGCTGAGGCGTGAACGAAAAACCCGCCCCGCGGGCCGCCATGGGAGGTGGAGTATCGTAGACCTTGCGCAGGTTTTCCGTGCGAATTCCAATTGCCATCGATGAGGCCTCGAGCGTCCTTCTTAGTATATCGGCGTCGAAGGCGACCCCACCTCTACCAATACAACGCGCGAATCAGGCCCAGACTCAGCGCCGAAATAAAACACCACGCGCCCGCGCCCACCAGAAAAGGTCTCAGCCCCTCGCCGATCAACTTGCGAACGCTAGTCTCCAACCCCATCGCCGCTAGCGCCAGCGCCAGCAGGAATTGATTGACCAGCACCAGCCGCGCCACCCATTCCGCCGACAGGATGCCCAGGCTGTTGACCCCGATCATCGCCAGAAATCCGACCAGGAAGAGTGGAAACGGAACCTTCCCTGGACCGCGCCCGCGCTTGCGATCGGCCAGGTAGCCCAGCAAGAACACCACCGGCGCCAACAGCATCACGCGCGAGAGCTTGCTGATGGTCCCGAATTGCGCACTCACCGGACCGCCCTGAAAGGCCGCTGCGATCACCTGCGCGATCTCGTGGATCGAGGCACCCGTCCATAACCCGTATGACGATGCCGGCATCGCCATCGCCGTCGACACCAGCGGGTACAACACCACCGACGCCGTACCCAACGCCGTCACCACCGCGATCGCGTAGGCCACGTCTTCGTCCGTCCCGTCCGTGATGGTGTTGGTCGCGACCACTGCCGATGCCCCGCAGATCGAGGTTCCCGCGGCCAGCAATTCCGTGAGCTTCGGATCCACGCCCAGCAACTTGCCCAACCAGACGGTGAACAGGAAGGTGCATACCAGCGTCGTGGCCACGATCAGGAAACCGACGCCGCCCACCTGCCGGATCTGGTGCAGGCTGAGTTGGAAGCCGAGCAGCATGATCGCCAGCCGCAGCAGGCGCCGCATCGAAAACTTGATTCCTGGCTGCAGCGAGGCGTGCATGCCGATCGTGTTGCGGACGACCATACCCAGCAGGATCGCCAGCATCAGCGCGCTCACGGCGCCGATGGCGGGAATCGTGTGCAGCCAGCGCGCCAGCGCGGCCAGAAGGGCGGCCAGCAAAACTCCCGGCGCAATCGAGCGGACGTGTTTGAGCATGTGCTGCTACAGCATCGCCCACCCGGGTACCGTGCGTCGAATGAATTGTTTGGATACGCCATTAGCGGAATTGATATGATTTCGAGAGCACTCACTGGGACTGTGTTTACATGCGTTTCAATCCACGCACGAGGGGGAAGTATGCCTGACGAAAAGGCCGGGATCAGCCGGCGAAACCTGTTCGATACGATGGCCGCGGGTTCGCTCGTTTTCGCGGCGGCCAAGGCTGCCGGCGCCGCACCAGCGCCTGAAGAACCCAAAATCGAGCCGATCGCCAATTTCAAGTACAACATCGAAAGCCGCGAAGGCTGGCAGGGTCCCGGCGGATCCGCCAAGGAAGCCACCGTCGCCGAGTTCCCCATCTCGCAGAGCATCGCCGGCGTCTCCATGCGGCTGAAGCCCGGCGCCATCCGCGAACTCCACTGGCACGCGCTGGCCGCCGAGTGGGCCTACATGCTGGAAGGCCGCTGCCGCGCCACCGTGGTCATGCCCAACGGCCAGAGCGAGATCGCCGATTTCGGTCCCGGCGACACCTGGTATTTTCCGCGCGGCCACGGCCACGCACTGCAGGGCATGGGCCCCGGCGAGTGCCACTTCATCCTCGGCTTCGACAACGGACACTTCTCCGAGTACGGCACCTTCAGCATCACCGATTGGATCGCCACCGCTCCGAAAAACGTGGTCGCGCGCACGCTTGCGCATTCCCGAATCCGCCGTCGCGCAATTCCCGAAAAAGGAAGTTTACATCGGCCCCGGCAAGGTGCCCGCCGCCGCCATCGAGCCTCTCCGCGATGGCGGTGGACAGACTCCGCAGTTCTCGCACAAGTACCGCCTCGACATGCAGCCGCCGCACGTATTTCCCGGGCGGACGCGAGTTCATCGTCTCCTCCAAAGAGTTCCCCATCCAGACCACGCTGACCGCCGTGAAGATGGAACTACAGCCGGGCGCGCTGCGCGAACTCCACTGGCATCCGCATGCCGACGAGTGGCAGTTCTTCGTGCGCGGCAGGGCTCGCGTCGGCGTCTTCGGCTCGCACAGCCGCACTCGCGTCGATGAGTTCGGTCCCAACGACGTCGGCTTCGTCCAGCAGGGCTACGGCCACTACATCGAACAGATCGGCGACGAACCCACCGAGGTCATCATCCTGTTCAACAGCCCCGTCTTCGAAGAGATCTCGCTCGCCAACTGGCTCGGCGGCAATCCGGTGTCGCTGCTCGAAACCAATTTCGGCATTCCGAAGGACCTGATCGACCAGTTGCCCAAGCGCGAAACCGGCATCTTCAAAAAAGGCTGATTCACATTAAGGTTGACCATGCAAACCAGACGTGCGTTCCTGCAAGCCGGCGCCGCGGCGGCCGTGCTCGGGTTCGATCTCGCGCCCGCCTACGCCCAGATGCGCGAGCTGAAGATCTCGCGCACCACCGAGACGCGCTCCACCTGCCCCTACTGCTCGGTGAGCTGCGGCGTCATCATCCACACGCTCGGCGACCGCGCGAAGAACGTCACGCCGCAGGTGGTCCACGTGGAAGGCGATCCCGATCATCCCATCAATCGCGGCACGCTCTGTCCCAAGGGCTCTTCCCTGCAGCAGGACATCGTCAATCCGCGCCGCCTGCTCAAGCCCGAAGTGCGGCGCCCCGGCTCCGACCACTGGGAAGACATCTCCTGGGACACCGCCATCGACGAGATCGCGCAGCGCGTGAAGAAGACGCGCGACGAAAGCTTCGTCGAAAAGGATGCGCAGGGCCGCACCGTCAATCGCTGCGAAGGCATCGCCTGGACCGGCGGCTGCACCGATACCAACGAGTTCAATTACCTGGTCGTCAAGACCATGCGCAGCCTGGGGGTCTGCAACCTGGAAAACCAGGCTCGTGTTTGACACGGCCCCACGGTCTCCAGTTTGGGGCCCACGTTCGGTCGCGGTGCGATGACAAATGGCTGGATCGACATCAAGAACACCGACATGATGTTGATCATGGGCGGCAATCCGGCGGAAAACCACCCGTGCGGCTTCAAGTGGCCCATCGAGGCCAAGCGCCAGCGCAACGCCAAGATGATCGTGGTGGATCCGCGCTTCACCCGCACCGCGGCCACCGCCGACCTCTTCGTGCAGATCCGCGCCGGCTCCGACATCGCCTTCCTCGGCGGCCTGATCCACTACGCCATCGAGAACGGCCGCATCGCGCACGACTATCTGCTCCACTACACCAACGCCGCCTTCCTCATTAAGGAAGGCTTCAAGCTCCCCGAGGACGGCCTGTTCTCCGGCTTCGACCACAAGCCACCGCACACCTACGACCGCTCCACCTGGAATTACGAGGAGTCCAAGCCCGGCGAGGCCGCCAACGATCTTTCGCTCGAACATCCGCGCTCCGTCTTCCAACTGCTGAAGCGGCACTACTCGCGCTACACGCCGGAGATGGTGGAGCGCATCACCGGCATTCCGAAGGAGCAATTCCTCAAGGCCGCCGACCTCTTCACCTCGATCCGCAAGGATGGCGACATGAAGAAGGCCGGCACCATCATCTACGCGGTCGGCTGGACGCAGCACAGCTTCGGCACGCAGATCATCCGCACCGCCGCGATTCTGCAACTCCTGCTCGGCAACGTCGGCCGCGCCGGCGGCGGCGTCAATGCGCTGCGCGGCCACTCCAACATCCAGGGCGCCACCGACATGGCCGGCATCTTCGACCTGCTCCCCGGCTATCTGAAGATGCCCGCCGCCGCCGACACGAATTTCAAGGCCTACACCGACGCGCATCACGCCCAAGGCCGCCAAGCCCGGCGCCGTGGGACTCCATGAACTACTGGTCCAACACGCCGAAGTTCGCCGTCTCGCTGCTCAAGGCCCTGTACGGCGACGCCGCCACGAAGGAGAACGATTGGGCCTTCGACTATCTCCCCAAGCTCGACGCGCAAGCACTCCTGGACCGAGATCTGGGACGACATGTACCGCGGCACCATCAAGGGCATGTTCGCGTTCGGCATGAACGGCGTCGCCATCGGTCCCAACTCGCAAAAGAACATCGACGCGCTCAAGAAGGCCGACTGGCTGGTGGTCTGCGAAATCTATCCCGACGAGACCAGCGAGTTCTGGAAATCGCCCGGCATCACCGCCGAGGAGATGAAGCGCATCCCGACCACCGTCTATCGCCTGCCCGGCGCCGGCTTCGCCGAGAAGGACGGCACCTTCGTCAACTCCGCGCGCTGGCTGCAGTGGAAGAACGCCGCGCTGCCGCCGCCCGGCGAGGCGAAGCTCGACCAGGAAATCCTCGCGCGCATCTTCCTGCGCGTCCGCGAGCTCTATCAGAAGGAGGGCGGCAAGTTCCCCGACGCCCATCCTCAACGCCACGTGGAACTACACCGACCCGCATAATCCCTCGCTCTCCGAAATCGCGCGCGAGATCAACGGCCGCGCGCTCGCCGATGTCACCGATGCCAAACTCGGCCAGACCATCAAGGCCGGCCAGCAGTTGCCCGGCTTCGGATGGCTCCGCGACGATGGCTCCACCGCCGCGGCAACTGGCTCTTCTGCGGCTCCTGGACCGAAGCCGGCCCCATGATGCAGCGCCGCGGCACCGACGATCCGTCGGGCCTCGGCGTCTATCCCAACTGGGCGTGGAGCTGGCCCGCCAACCGCCGCGTGCTCTACAATCGCGCCTCCTGCGACCTCGAAGGCAAACCTTGGGACCCCGACCGCAAACAGATCTGGTGGAATGAAGCGCAGCAGCGCTGGGTCGGCATCGACGTCCCCGATTTCAAGGTCGATTCGCCGCCCAAAGATCACATGGGCCCGTTCATCATGAACGCCGAGGGCGTCGGCCGCATCTTCGCGCCGCTCGCCGCCTTCGCCGATGGCCCGTTCCCCGAGCATTACGAGCCCGTCGAGAGCCCCATCGAGAATCCGCTCCATCCCGGAGCAATCGAAGAATCCCGTGGCGCGCCGCTTCCACGAGCACGGCCGACAAATTCGGCACGCCGGCCGAGGGCTACAACATCGTCTGCACCACCTTCCGCCTCACCGAGCACTATCACTACTGGACCAAGAACAATCCCATGAACGTGCAGCTGGTGCCCGAGCCCTTCGTCGAAATCCCCGCCGAGCTCGCCGACGAGATGGGCCTGCGCGGCGGCGAGCGCGTCAAAGTCACCAGCGCGCGCGGCCACTACATCGCCAAGGCGATGGTCACGCGCCGCATCAAGGGCATGCTGATCGACGGCCGCAAGACCTACCAGATCGGCATCCCGATCCACTGGGGCTATCGCGGCATCGCCGAGGACGAAGGCAAGACCGCGCTCACCCTGGCCAACATGCTCTCGCCCGCCGCCATCGACCCCAACGCCTACACGCCCGAGTTCAAGGGCTTCCTGGTGAAACTGGAGAAGGCATGAGCCGGGCGACCCTACGCATTCAGGCGATCTCCGGCCACTCCGGCACCGTGCCGGGCGCCGGCACTCAGCGCCAGGAGCGCGTCGCCAAGTTGATCGACACCACCACCTGCATCGGCTGCAAGGCCTGCGAAGTCGCGTGCATGGAGTGGAACGACCTGCCCGTTCCGCGAGACCGTCTTCGACAACACCTACCAGACCATGCCGGAGACGGCGTGGAATTACTGGAACCTGATCCAGTTCCGCGAGCACGTGCATGAAGACGGCACGCTCCAGTGGCTCATGCGCAAGGACCAGTGCATGCACTGCGCCGACCCCGGCTGCCTCGCCGCCTGCCCTGCCGACAACGCCATCGTGCAATACCAGAACGGCATCGTGGATTTCCAGCAGGATTACTGCATCGGCTGCCAGTACTGCGTCACCGGCTGCCCCTTCAACATTCCCAAGTTCAATCCGCAGACCAAGAAGATGTTCAAGTGCACGCTGTGCAACGACCGCGTGTCGCAGGGTCTCGAGCCGGCCTGCATCAAGGCCTGCCCCACCGGCTGCCTGCACTTCGGCACCAAGGAAGATATGACCGCGCTCGCCGAAACCCGCGCCGCGCAGTTGCGCGAGCACTCCGGCTACACCAAGGCCGGCGTCTACGATCCGCCGGGCGTCGGCGGCACCAGCGTGATCTACGTGCTCCACGACGTCACCAATCCCGAGGCCTATGGCGGACTGCCGCGCAATCCGCGCGTGCCGCTTTCCGTCCGCTTGTGGAAGGGTCCGCTCAAGTGGCTCGGCAATCTCGCCATCGATCGGCGGCCTGATCGGCGTGACCCTGCACTATCTGCGCTTCGGTCCCAAGCAGGTGCACGACGAGGAAAAGAAATGACCGATCGCATTCTGCGCTACACGCTGGTCGAACGCGTCGTCCACTGGCTCGCCGCACTGACGTACACGTACGTGCTTGCCACCGGCCTCGCCTTCTACACGCCCGCAGCTCTACTGGATCGCGACCGTGCTCGGCGGCGGCCCACGTCTCGCGCTTCTGGCATCCGTGGATCGCGCTCGTCTTCCTCGGCACGCTCGCGTGGATGCTGCGCGCCTGGCTGCCCGACATGCGCATCACCGCCGTCGATCGCCGCTGGGGCGCGCAGATGCAGCACTACGTTCGCAATGAGGACGAAGACCTGCCGCCGATCGACCGCTTCAATCTCGGCCAGAAATACTTCTTCTGGGCGATGCTGTTCGCCGGCCTGGTGCTGCTCATCTCCGGTGTCGCGCTCTGGTTCCCCGATCGCGTCCCTGCCGGCCTGCGCGGCGCCGCCATCCTGCTGCATGTCTCCGCCGCGCTGGTTACCATCGGCGCCTTCATCATCCACGTCTACATGGGCACCGCCGTGGTCCGTGGCGGCTTCACGTCCATCATCCGCGGCGAAGTCTCGCCCGCCTGGGCCAAGACTCCATCACCGCCTCTGGTATCATCGCGTCACAGGCAAATGACGATGGGTCGCGCATCTCGAGTTGCAATCCCATCACACCGACCCGCGACCGTCAGAAGGCGATCTCTTGTACTACTGTGCATTTGTCTGCTCGCAGACCGCGAAGATTTCCAGTGGGACAGGCCTCCTGGCCTGTCCACTTGCTGCCGTAACTCTCGCGTGCACGAAGACCCGTTTGCGGCTTGCCGCAGTGTAGGGCAGCCAATCCTGGCTGCAGCCGCCTTTCAGGCGGCTCTCGCGTGACCTGGCAGCGACGCATCGAACGCGCGCGGGGAACTCGCGCACGAGTCCCCGGTCCTCCCTGAACTCCTTCACTTCTATCAGCAGATCGCGCGCTTCCAATCCACCGTCGCCGAGGGCCCTACGCCCGCCAATCTCGACAGCGTTGCTCGCGCTCATCCGCCGCACTGCGCCGGACCCCATGGCGCAAGCCGCGCAAACCTCGCCTCACCTGGGACGAACTCCTACGCAGCGCCGACCCCATGCACGCCTTCTTCGCCCGCGTGCTGCTTGCAGGCCAACGCCGAATCGCGCGCCCGCCAAAGCGCGATCCACGGCGGAGTCCAGCCGGTCTGCCCTTTCTGCGCCGAAAAGCCCGTCGCCGCCGTCCTCCGACCAGAAGGCGATGGCGGCAAGCGCTTCCTCCTCTGCTCGCTCTGCTTCACCGAGTGGGAATTCCGCCGCCTCCTCTGCCCCAACTGCGGCGAGGAGGACAAGGACAAACTCCCCATCTACACCGCCGCCGAAATGCCCCACGTCCGCGTCGAAGCCTGCGACACCTGCCGCGTCTACCTCAAAGCTATCGACCTCACCAAGAACGGCCTCGCCGTCCCCGAAGTCGACGAACTCGCCTGCCGTCGTCCTCGACCTCTGGGCCTCCGAGCACGGCTATACCAAGCTCCAGCCCAACCTCTTCGGCATGTGAGCTCGTACGGCAATTTGCCGTATACTGGATCTATGGAGAAGGTTTCCCCGACAGCCCGCCTGGAAGCGCGATTGCCGGTCGATGTTCACGCACTCCTCAAGCGCGCCGCTGAAATTCAGGGCCGCAGCTTGACGGACTTCGTGGTCACCGCCGCCCGCGAAGCCGCCAGCCGAGCAATCGAGGAAACGGAGATCCTGCGCCTCTCGGTCGAAGACCAGCAGCGCATCGCCGACGCCATCCTGCATCCGCCCAAGCCTGCACCCGCGTTGCGCCGGGCGTTCAAACGCCGGCGTGAGTTGTTCGGCCGCGCGTGACCCCGCCATTCCGTCTCGAGCAGTTGAGTAACCAACACGACCGCGATTCGTTCACCTGCGGTGAGGCGGCCCTCGATCGTTACCTGCGCTCCCAGGCCACCCAGGATATCCGCCGTCGGATTGCCAGTTGCTTTGTCGCGATCGAAGTAGCGACCGGACGGCTGGCCGCCTACTACACCCTCGCATCCGCCTGCGTTCCGCTCACCGAGCTTCCACCTGCCGTGAGCAAGCGTCTGCCACGCTACCCAACCCTTCCGGGCGTCCGCATCGGCCGCCTTGCGGTCGACCAGGCTTTTCGAGAGCGTGGTTTGGGTGGCGCCTTATTGGCGGACGCGGTCCGCCGGACTCTCCAGGCGCCGCCCGCTGTCTTCACGCTTCTGGTAGACGCCAAGAATGAGAACGCGGCGAGTTTTTATCGGCACCACGGCTTCCTGTCCTTGAATAGCCAGCCGCGCACGCTCTTTCTTCCCCTCGCCACCGCCATCACGCTCTTGAAATAACTACACCGTCTTCGGCAGCCTCTGCGCCAGCGGTGGCAGCGCCGGAAAATCCGTGTACGGCGTAGTCTGGTACCAATACGCGCACGAATAGAAGTTGTCCCCGCGATCGTTCGCGTGCCCGTGCTCCATCGTGTGCTTCAGGCTCTTCTCAAACGTCACCGGGTTATCGCCATGCCACCGGTAGCAGCAATACCGGCCGCCCGTCCGTTCCGGCGTCGTGATGATCGGCGCCCCGTACATCGAGTGCGCGAACTGCTGCGCGCCGAACTGCCCGCCGAAATTCCAACTCCCCAGGAAGTAATCCTCGCTCCCCGTGCCGATGATTGCGGGCTTCGAATTGTCGTCGATGAAAATCATATCGTCGCCTTCACCCCACCAGCCGTTGGCGTTCTGCAGTACCCCGAGCGTCACCCCCATCAGGTGCCCGCGCCCGCTGGTCTCCATGTACACGTAATTCATCTTGCCGTCAGGGTTGACCTTCGGATTCAACCCAGTTACCGGCACGCACGGCGCGCTTTGCCGGTATTGGGCGTGGAAATAGACCGAGTCGTCCGGCAGTTGCGGCACCGTCAGGTAGTCGATGTTCGAATAGAGCGACCCCACCGCGCCCGCGCCTTCATTCGTCACCGTGAATCGCGCCGACCGCTTGTACGGCATCGCGAAGTAGCAGTTCAAACTGCGCCCCGGCGAGCATGCCAGATACTCCGATTGATACACCTGGTACGCGCCCAGGTTGAGCCCAAAGAAATCGCCGATCGGCGCTTCGACGCTTGGACCTGGCTGATCATCCCAGTAGCCGCGCAGCACCAGTTCCTTCAGGTGATCGTTGCCCGCGGCGATTGTGAACCAGATGTGCGTGATCACGCCCGGCCCGGCGGCCTTGAAGACCTCTAGCGTGGCGCCTGGAGCGATCGGCCAGCGATCGCTATTCCCGCCCGTCCTGTCATAACTCGATTGCTTCAACGACTTGTAATTCTGGGCGCGCGCGTAGAACGGCAGGAATCCGTAGTTGATGCCCCCGCCACCCGCCTGAGCCTCCGCGGTCGCGGGCACAGCCGCCGCCAGTCCGCCCGCTGCCAGCATGCCATGCAGGAAGCCGCGTCGATCATTCGTCTTGGAATTCATCGCTTGTCCTCACCGTGTTGTACGCTAATGGTCTCTATGATAACCACGCGCCGCTTCCTTGTCTTATTGGTTTTTGCCTGTCTCTGTAATGGGCAGGGACTGGAGTTTATCAAATCGCACTACACCAAATACGAATTTCAGATTCCCGTGCGCGACGGCAAGAAGCTGTTCACCAGCGTCTATGTCCCCAAAGACACGAGCGAGCCCTACCCGATCATGCTCGACCGAACGCCCTACAGCGTGTCCCCCTACGGCATCGACAATTACAAGACCGCGCTCGGCCCCTCCGAAAAGTTCGCCAAGGAGAACTTCATCTTCGTCTACCAGGACGTCCGCGGCCGCTATATGTCGGAGGGCGACTTCGTCAACATGACGCCCCACCGCGCCGTCAAGCGCGGTCCGCAGGATACCGACGAAAGCACCGATACCTACGACACCATCGAGTGGCTGATCAAACACATCCCCAACAACAACGGCAAGGTCGGCATGTGGGGCATCTCCTATCCCGGTTTCTACACCTCCGCCGGCATCATCGACGCCCACCCTGCGCTCAAAGCCGCGTCCCCCCAGGCCCCAATCGCCGATTGGTTCATCGGCGACGATTTCCATCACAACGGCACGCTCTACCTGCCGCACATGTTCCGCTTCTTCTCCAGCTTCGGCCACCCGCGACCTGTCCCTACGCTGCCTCCCCCGCCCGGCACCAACAACTCCGCGCTCACCCAGCAGGATGGCTACAGCTTCTTCCTTGGACTCGGCCCGCTCTCCAACGTCAACGAAAAATATTTCAAGCAGGACGTCCCGTTCTGGACCGAGATGACCCAGCACGGCACCTACGACGAATTCTGGCAGGCGCGCGATCTGCGCCGCCACCTGAAAAATATCAAGCCCGCCGTGATGACCGTCGGAGGCTGGTTCGACGCCGAGGATTTATTCGGCGCGCTTAACACCTACAAAGAGATCGAGAAGAACAGCCCCGGCGCCAACAACACGCTGGTCATGGGCCCGTGGTTTCACGGCGGCTGGTCGCGCAGCGATGGCGATGCGCTCGGCAACGTGCACTTCAATTCCAAGACCGCCGTCTTCTACCGCGAAGAAATCGAGTTCCCGTTCTTTAACTTCTGGCTCAAGGGCAAAGGCGACGGCAAAATTCCCGAGGCCTACGTCTTCGAAACCGGCACCAACCAGTGGCGCAAAGAAGACGCCTGGCCGCCCAAAGACGCGAAGGCGAAGACGCTCTATTTCCACCCCGGCGGCCGCCTCTCCTTCGATGCCCCCACCTCCGGCCCTGCCTTCGATGAGTACGTCAGCGACCCCAATAAGCCCGTGCCCTACATCAACAGCCAGGCGCCCGGCATGACGCGCGAGCATATGGTGGAAGATCAGCGCTTCGCCTCCACACGCCCGGACGTGCTCACCTACCAGACCGACGTGCTCGATGCCGATATCACGCTTGCCGGCCCGCTCACCGCGTCGCTGCTCGCCTCCACCACCGGCACCGATTCCGATTTCGTGGTCAAGCTGATCGACGTCTACCCCGAAGATTTTCCCGATCCCGACCCCAACCCCGCCGGTGTCCACATGGGCGGCTATCAGCAACTCGTCCGCGGCGAAGCCATGCGCGGCAAGTTCCGCAACAGCTTCTCCAAGCCCGAGCCTTTCACTCCCGGCAAGGCCGAAAAGGTGGAATGGCTGATGCCCGATATCGACCACTGCTTCCGCCGCGGCCACCGCATCATGGTTCAGGTGCAGAGTTCCTGGTTCCCCCTGGTGGACCGCAACCCGCAGACCTTCGTCGATATCTACAACGCGAAGGCCGGCGACTTCGTGAAGGCCACGCAGCGCATCTATCGCAACTCCGGGCTGAAAGTGAATGTCCGGTAGGCGCAGCTTCGCTCTTCTCGCGTTCGCCGCCGCAGCCGCCGCGCAGCCGCCCGTCATCCCGGCCGGGCTCGACGCGTACCGCATGTGGGACCGCTGGGCCTACCAGCGCATCGGCGCCCGCACCTATATGCGCAGCACCTACGATCGCACCGGCGGCAACGAGCGCGCCGACGCCTCCCATTTCCTTTATCAACTCAGCGACGACAGCAACGTCACGCTCGATGTCGAAGGCCCCGGCATCCTCTACTTCGTCCGCTACAACCACTGGCACGGCAGCCCCTGGCACTACGAAGTCGATGGCAAGGTGCACATGGTTCGCGAAACCAGCACCGCCGATCCCGAGCATCCCGCGCCCAACTCCGTTTTCCTCCCCCAAGCCGCCTTCCCCCGCCCGCTCGCCTGGACATGGGCCGACACCAAGGGCGGCGACCTTTCGTGGATCCCCATCGGCTTCGAGCAGCGCTTCCGCATGGCCTACTCGCGCACCTTCTACGGCACCGGCTATTACATCTACCAGCAGTTCGTTAACGGCGCGAAACTCTCGCAGCCCATCACGGCGTGGAATGAGGAGCCGCCCGCGCGCGATGTGCTCGACCTCATCGCGCGCGCCGGTACCGACATCGCGTCCCGCCGGACTTACCGCAAGCCTCCGGCAAACTCGCCCCCGGCGCCACTGCGGTCTGGAGCGCCCGCGGCCCCGCCACCGTCCGCCGCCTCGAGTTCACCGTCCCCCGCGACCAGGCCCTCGCGTTCTCCAATGCGCGCCTGAAAATCACCTGGGACGCGCGCGCCGCAGCCTCTATCGACGCGCCCGTCGCCCTCTTCTTCGGCGCGGGCCTGCTCTACAATCGCGATAACCGCGAGTACCTCGTGAAGAGTTTCCCTATGACCGTGAAGTACACCGCCGATCGCGTCGTCCTCAGTTGCTATTTGCCTATGCCTTTCTTCCGCACCGCGCGCATCGAGCTCACCGGCAACACGGTCGCCGGCGTGGAATGGCTCGTCGGCACCGCGCCGCTTAAGGACGCGCGCAACCAGATGGGCTATCTCCACGCCACCTATCGCGATCACCCATCGCCCGAACTCGGGCAAGGATCTCATGCTGCTCGACACCCGCCAGACCGAAGGCGGCGGCAACTGGTCCGGTCAGTTCGTCGGCACGTCGCTTCATCTTCTCCCACGATGGCGTGCTCAACACGCTGGAAGGCGATCCGCGCTTCTTCTTCGACGACAGCCAGACCCCGCAGGCCCAGGGCACCGGCACCGAGGAGTGGGGCGGCGGCGGCGATTACTGGGGCGGCCTCAACATGACGCTTCCCTTCGCCGGCCATCCCGTCGGCGCCAGGAGCGCGAAGGACGCCGTCAGCGCCGAGGACAAGATCGAATCCGCCTACCGCTTCCTGCTCGCCGACCTGATGCCGTTCGGCAGGAACGCCCGTCATCCGCCTGGAGCACGGCGGCATCAATGAATCGACCGAGCACTACGAGACCGTCACCTACTGGTACGGCCTGCCCGGCGCATCGCTGGTCCAGACCGACGAACTTCGCATCGGCGATATTCGCCAGCGAACGCAAGCACCGCTACCTCTCGCCCGATGCGTCCGACGCCGTACGAAATCACCTCGCGCTACGAGTGGGGCCCCGACACCCTGAAGGGCGTCGAGATCTATCCCGCTCCCACCGATCGCGGACGCACCACCAAGACCTCCTCCGAGTTCACCCTCAAGATCGACCCGAAAAACTTCGGCGTGATGCTCCGCCGCAAGCTCGATTACCAGTTCCCCAATCAACGCGCCGAAGTCTTCGTGCCGATGGCAGGCGAAACCAGCCGGCATCTGGTACC
This sequence comes from uncultured Solibacteraceae bacterium, assembly GCA_963791985.1. Lineage (GTDB taxonomy): Bacteria > Acidobacteriota > Terriglobia > Bryobacterales > Bryobacteraceae > Solibacter. The sequence continues at coordinate 924,230 of CAWBUN010000002.1, forward strand.
TCGCCGGCTCCAACACCTGCGTCTTCTCCAGCCCGCGCGGCGAGCTCGGCGACGCACTTCACGTCGTGCAGACCTCCAACCGCCGCTTCCGCGACGATGAGTTCCTGCTCCCGCTTGCCCTCACCCAAGGCCGCTCCTCGATCCGCGTCCGCGTGAAGTTCACGCCGGTGGAGACCCCGCTGTACCCGGGCTACCCCCTCGCGCCCCTGGCGTGGAGCGAACTCCGCTACACCGCGTACAGTTTCGTGATGCCCAGGTAAGACAGGCCTCTGGCCTGCCCCTTGCTGCCGTTACGTCGACAGACCGGCCGCGTCCCTTGCGCCGTCCACGAGAATTTCCTTTCGCGGGCCTGTCCCAACCTTGATATCTTGTACATACCGATGCGTAGCCTCGCGCTCCTGGCATTTCTTCCCCTCGCCGCGTTCGCACAAGCATCCATCCAGGGCCTTGTGCTCGATCCCTCCGGGGCCGCCGTTCCCGACGCCTCCATCACCGCCACCCTCGAAGCCACCGGCGCCACACGCAGCGCGCGCACCGGCCCTGACGGCCGCTACCGCCTCCCCGCCCTCTCTATCGGCACCTACACCATCCGCTGCGAAAAATCCGGTTTTCAGCGCGCCGAAGTGCCGCAGGTCTATCTCGCCCTCAACCAAACGTTGGAACAGACCATCCAGCTGAAACTCGCCACCGCCGGCAGCACCATCGACGTCCGCGAGCAGCCCGAGGCGCTCAACACCACCGCGCCCACCGCCGGCACGGGCATCAGCGGCGAGGTCCTCGAAGAGACTCCCTCGCAGAATCGCAGCTATCTCGGCGTCGTCCTGCTCGCGCCCGGCGTCGCGCCCGCCGCCGGCTCCAACACGCTCCGCACCAAGGCCGGCGTGCGCTCCGCGGCGCCGGATAGCGGGTTCACTTTCGCCGGCATGCGCGCGCGCAACAACAGCCTCTCCATCGATGGCCTGGATAACCGCGACGAAACCACCGGCTCCAGCCGCGTCGCCGTGGGTCAGGAAGCCGTCGCCGAGTTCCGCGTCACCGCCTCCAATGTCGCCCCCGAATTCGGCGGCGCCGCCGGCGGCAATCTCAACGTGGTGACCCTCTCCGGCTCCAACAAGTTCCACGGCGACGTCAACCTCTTCGCCGCCGATTCCTTCATCGAGGCCCGCAACCCCGAGGCCGAAACCAGCGCTCGTCCCGATCGCCGGCAATACCAACCCGAGGCCGCGCTCAACGGCCCGCTGCGCCGCGACCGCACCTTCTTCGCCGGCACCATCGAAGGCGAGCGCGAATCCGGCCAGGAGTTTTCCGAAATCCCCGGCTCCGGCGTCCGCGCGCGCATCAACGCCGCACTCGCCCTCCCAATTTATTCGCGCGCCGCCGTGAGTTCCGTCGCCGAAGGACTCTTCCCCACCGAGTCCGTCTCCACCGAGACTTCCTTCAAGCTCACTCACCGCCTCACCGATTCGCACGAATTGATGGCGCGCTACGCCTTCTCCAGCGCCCACATCGATCGCGAAGTTCTCGGCGCCGATAACTTCAGCGAGCAATCTGCGCGCGGCAGCAGCCGCAATCGCGACCAGTCCTTCGCTGCCGGATGGCAGGCCGTCAGCGGACCTTCCTTCGTCAACGAGCTCCGCTTTCAGTTCGCCCGCCGTTCACTGGAACTCACGCCCAATTCGCAGGGAGCCCTGCTCGAAATTCCTGGCGTGGTCAGCTTCGGTCAATCCGCCGTGCTCGATTCCTCGCGCACCGAAGATCATGTGCAGGTGGTCGAATCAGCCACGTTCGTACGCGGCGCCCACCAGTTGGGCTTCGGCGGGTCCCTGCAGCACGTAACGCTCGATGCCCGCCTCGCCGACCGCTTCGCCGGCGTCTACCTCTTCCCAACGCTCAACGCGTTCACGAGCGGCACGCCCGACGTTTTCCTTCAGGCCTTCGGCGAGCCGCACACCCACTACGCAACCGACCCCGCCGCCTTCTGGGCGCAGGACCAGTGGCGCCCCGCCGCCGGCCTCACCGTGATCGCCGGCCTGCGCTATGAGTTTCAGCGCCTGCCCGCCCCGTTCACCGCACCCACGCACAACCTCGCCCCCCGCCTAGGCATCGCCTGGCAGCCCCACGGCCGCGGCGCCTGGGTCTTCCGCGCCGGCGCCGGGATCTTCTACGATCGCTATCCGCTCGCCTACCTGAACGACGCTATTCAGAAGGATGGCGTCCACGGCTTCGAACAGTATGCCATCGGCGCCGACGCCCTCCGCATCTTCACGCTCGCCCGAGGCGGCACGCTGCCCGCGCCGGTCGATTTCCTCGCGCACTCCGTTTATCGCCCCGACCCCAGCTTCGGTGCCACGCCCACCTACGCCCGCAAATTCACTGCGGGCGCGGAACGCTCCCTCGATGCCGACACCACCGTTACCGTCGAATACATGAATGTCGCCGGCTTCCACCTGCCGCGCGTGCGCAACGCCGCCCTCACGCTGCCCCCTCAGTTCACGCTCGAACAGAGCGCCGGTTCGCGTTACCAGGGCGTCAGCGTCACCCTGCGCCGCCGACTCAGCAAGGAACTCACCTACCTGTTCGGATACACCGCCGGCAGCGCGCGCGACGACGCTTCCGATTTCGACGAGCAGCCGCTCAACCCCGCTAACGCCCGCGCCGATTGGTCGCGCTCCCGCCAATATCAAGCCCACCGTGTGGTCGCCAGTGGACTCTTCGAACTCCCGTTCGATGATATCGGCGCGCCCCAGTGGCTGCAGAACCTCGGCAAGAACTTCGACCTCGCGCCCGTGGTCTCCGCAGGCAGTCCGCGTCCCATCAACGCGCTTGCCACCACCGATCTCTACCGCACCGGCGCTTACCCCATCACGGCCCGCCCCGCCGGCCTCGATCGCAATCCCTTCTACGAACGCGGCGTCTTTAGCGTCGACTTGCGCTTCACCAAGGGCTTCATCTGGTGGAAAGACCACGGCATCTTTCTCTTCGGCCTCGGCTTCTACAACCTCACCAACCATACCAACGCGCTCCGCGTCAGCCCCTACGCCGGACTCCCCACCTACCGTGGCCTCATTGAGACGCTGAATGCCCGCCAGGCCCAGTTCAGCTTCCAGTGGGAGTTTTGATCCATCTCCGGCGAACCGGTACCTTGACAATCTACCTACCTAGCATGACATACTAGACCCGCATGGCTGGCAAGAAGACCGATCTCATCCAAGGCACTCTGGATCTACTGATTCTAAAAACCGTTGCTCACGAGCCGATCCACGGCTATGGAATCGCGCAACGAATCCTTTTAACTTCTAAGGAAATATTGCAGGTGCAGCAGGGGTCTTTGTATCCGGCCTTACACCGGCTGCAGCGTAAGGGCCTGCTCAAGTCCGCGTGGAAAGAGTCGGGCAGCGGCCCTATGGCGAAGTGCTATTCGTTGACCGCCCTGGGGCGCAAAACTTTACAGGAAGAAGAAGCCCAGTGGCAGCGCTATGCGGGCGCTGTCGCGATGGTGCTGGAGTCTTAGCGAGGAGGAGCGGCATGTCTTTCCCGTGGCAACGAATGGAGCGCGATCTCAAACGTGAAATCGCGCATCACCTTCACGAGTTGACCGCCGAGTATGAGCGCCGCGGACACTCCCACGCGGATGCCGTGCGTATGGCGAAGCGTGAGTTCGGCGGCAGCGAGCAGGTGAAGGAGCGCTGCCGGGACGAGCGGCGCTGGGCATGGATGTCCGGTATCCGCCAGGATGTCGTCTTCGCCCTTCGCCAGATGCGCCGATCTCCCGGCTTTGCCGCGACCGCCGTTCTTACCCTGGCACTGGGCATTGCCGCGAACGTCATTGTTTTCGGCGTCCTTCAGACGCTGGTCCTGCGATCCATAAATGTTCCTCGTGGAGACCGGGTGATGATGCTCGAGCTCAGTACTTCTGCCTTTCCGTTTATCGCCTATCCGGAAATACGCGACGTACGCGATCAAAATACCGTGTTTTCCGCCGTTGCCGCGTATTCCATGCAGAGTTTCGGCATGGACGCCAACGGCACCACCCTGCCTGCCTGGGGTTACGAAGTGAGTGGACAATACTTCGAGGTCGTCGCCCTCAAGCCATTCCTTGGCCGCCTGCTCAATCGCGCCGATGACGATCATCCCGGAGCGTCTGAGGCCGCGGTACTTTCCTGGACGGCCTGGAAGGGTCATTTTGATGCCGATCCTAATATTGTCGGCAAGACGATCCGCATCAATAGGCATCCCTACACCATCGTCGGCGTTACCCCCGAAGGTTTCAACGGCACCGAGAAAATCTTCCAGCCTGCCCTCTTCGTTCCCATGTCGAATCAAGCCTCGCTGGAAGGCGTCAGTTGGCTCGAGCAACGGCGTGCTAAGTCTGTCTTCTCCGCCGTGCGCATCAAAGATGGCGTGACGTTGCCCCAGGCGCAGGCCGAGCTGAACGCCATTGCCGATCGCATCCGGCGGCAGTACCCTGTCGAAGAAGAGGGGCTGGGATTCAAGCTGGCTCGCTCCGGCCTGCTTGGCGACACGATCGGCGGTCCGGCGCGCGGCTTTCTGATTGGCCTGATGGCGCTGGCCGGCATTGTGCTGCTGGCCGCTTGCGTCAACCTCGGCAGCCTGTTTGCGGCGCGCACGGCGGACCGCGCCCGCGAGATCGCCATACGCCTGGCCATCGGGTCCAGCCGCTGGCGCATTCTCCGCCAGATGCTGCTCGAGGCGTTATTGATCGCGATTCTCGGGGGCGCATGCGCCTGCGGCCTGGCCTGGATGGCCCTCTCCGGCCTGTCTGCCTGGCGCCCACCCGGGGAGTATCCGATCAGGATCGATGTAATGCCCCAGCCGTCGTTAGTCCTAATGGCGTTGCTTATCTCGATGCTCGCCGCCGTACTGTTCGGCCTCATGCCGCTGCGCCAGATATTCAGGACCGACCCCAATGATGCGATTAAGAGCGGCGCGGGTCAATCCTTCGCGGGACGCCGCTGGGCACTTCGCGATGTCATGCTGGCGGCACAAATCGCGCTCTGCTGCGTCACCGTCACCGCTGCCTTCGTCTCGCTCCGCGGCTTGGGCAGAACGCTCACCATGGACCTGGGTTTCCAGCCGCGGACTGCGGTCGTGGCCAAATTCGAGCTCAGCCAGGCGGGCTATTCGAGCGAGGCTGCCGATCACCTTCAACGCGAGCTGCTGGAAAGGCTCTCGCAACTCCCGGGAGTCTCGGCGGCAGGGTACGCGAACACCACGCCGCTCAAGGGCGACCACTCTTCAACCGATGTCTTCTCTCAACAAACCAGCGATTTCAGGCCATCCAACAAAGCATTCACCACTTACTTCTTCCAGGTGTCCCCTGGCTACTTTAATGCCGCTGGAACCGCGCTGCTCGCCGGCCGCGACGTGAGCTTCACCGATACGGCGAAGAGCCCGCCCGTGGCTGTTGTGAATCAGACATTCGCCCGGCAGCTCTTCCACGCCGGCGACGCTATTGGCCGCCATTTCAAGAACCGCTCCGGCCGGATGATCCAGATCGTGGGCATCGTGTCGGATGGAAAATACCTTTCCATTAGTGAAGATCCGAAGGCGGCGGCCTTCTTCCCGATCTCGCAGCAACCAAGCACCATAACATCGCTCGTCGTCCGGCCCCGGAGCGACCCGGCTGCTATGGCCGCCACTGTTCGCAGAGTGGTGCGCGATCTGGATCCCACGATTCCGATCCGGGAATCCAGTCTCTGGAACAGCCAGCTTTCCATGAGCTTCTTTCCGGCGCAGGTGGCTACCGTCGCCCTCGGCATCTTTGGCGCGTTCGGACTCCTGCTCTCCATCGCCGGCACCTTCGGCCTCGCCACATATAACGTCAGCAAGCGAATGCGCGAGCTCAGTATCCGGGTCGCGCTCGGCGCCGAGGCGAAGCAGGTACTCTCGGCCGCGCTGGGCCGCATGCTGATCCTGCTTGGGTGTGGTTCCATGGCCGGCATTCTGCTCGGCGCCGCGGCCAGCCGCCTACTCGCGGCAATCGTCTACCACGCCTCCGCGCAGGATCCCATTGTCCTCATCGCTGTTGCTCTTACCATGGTGCTCACGGGGGCGCTCTCGGTCGCAGGTCCTGTAAAACGCGCCCTGCATATCGATCCGGCAAAACTGCTCCGTGAACAGTAACGTCATTCTGTCGGCGCGTAGTAGCCGAGCCGCCAGAACGCATGCAGCCGCGGGAAGCCCTTTGGCTTGGTGAGCTTCACTTGAACGTGGCGATACTCGCCGTTCCTCTCCGAATTTTCCGGCGCGTATCCCAGCACGTACTGCTTGCGCGTCCACCCGCTGATTTTGGCCGCGATGTCGGGCAGCTGTTTCAGCTTGTGCACCTCGAACATCCGCCCGCCGGTCTGCGTCGCGATCTCGTTGAGCAAGGCCGCGCCGGTCAGCCTGTCGCGCGGCGGGTAAGCTAGTGGTACGTTATCGTCGGTGATGCCGATGGCATAGATTGTCACGTCTCCTTCGCGCACGATTCTCTTGAGCTCGTTCACAGGACAACGGCTGGAATTGTCATCGCCGTCGGAGATAATCACCATCACCTTGCGCAGATAGTGCGCGCTCTTCATCTCGTCCATCGCCATCGCGACCGCGTCCAGCAAAGCGGTCGATCCGCCTATTCGCAGATTCGCCGCCCGCCGCGATATTTCCTCGGCGTCCTTCGTCATGCCTGCCGCGAGCCGGGCACGGTCGCTGAACTGTACCAGAAAGAACTCGTCCGCGGGATTGGCATTCTTCAGCAGCGCCTCCACCGCTTCGTGCGCCTTGTTCATCCGCGGCTGCATGCTGTCGCTCGTATCGAACACCAGCCCGATCGATGCCGGCGCGTCGTCGGTCGCGAAGTGTGTGATCACCTGCTGCACTTTGTCTTCGAAGAGAGTAAAGTGCTCCTTCTCCAGCCCCAACACCACTCGCCCGCTCCCGTCGGTGACCGTCACCGGGATCTGCACCAGGTCCGAGTGAACCCGGATTGTCGTGGAACTCGGGTAAGCTCTCGATGCAGTCCCGGTCGTGTCCTGTGGTTCGCCGCCCACCGCCGCACAGACGGACGTGAACAGGGCACACGCTACCAGCCCGCGCATGCCCGTAACCACGTTGATTGCCCCTTGCATGCCTACTCCCCTATGGGCCTTCGATGCATGTCTGGAAAGGTGAGCGCAATTTTTCGGGTGAAGCGATGCCGTTTGCAGGCGTTCCGCATAGAGGCTAGTCTTAAGGCATGCGCCTCCTGCTACTGGCGTCTCTCATCACGGCGCCGCTGTTTGCCTGTGGCTGTATAAATATGGCGAGCCCCTGCTCCAATATGAGCGGTGACACGGTGGTCTTCCTGGGGCGCGTCCTGGTCGATAGCGGAGAGGGAGTGGGGACCGGGCCGGCTCGCGTCCTGGTTGAGGAAGCACTTTTCAATGTTCCGCCGGATCTGCGCGGAGTGGAGATCAGCACGTCCGCTGGAACCAGTTGCTACTACCGCCTGAAAGCAGGCGAGCGCTACGTAATCTACGCCCGGAAACAGGACGGACCTCAGGATCGCTTGTTCGTCAGCGGGTGCTCCAACACATTCCCACTGCAGGGTAAGGAGCACATACTGGATGCACTGCGCAACAAGTCTCGAGGTGGGCCGTCCCGAATGGTTGGCACCGTGCGGCGAAGCAGCGGGTCTTATTTGAGAGGATGATGCCGTGCCCGGCGCCACCATCACCGCCCGCTCGGCAACAGCTCTAAAGGTTGTCCTTCGAGACGGCCGACCCGGTCTTGCAATCCTGTGTGGTTGGCCACGGCCGGTCGGCTCCGAGAGAGACTCTACGAGATCGAATCCCAATCTGAATTAGTGCTCATGAACGAGGACGACCGAAAAACAAAACGTAGCCGTCGGCGTCCCGAAGCTCGAATCCACGCAGGCGATCATCGGTATCTTTGAGCGCTCCGGAAAACTCGACATTGCGCGACGAGAACTCTACCGCCAACGCGTCCGGATCAGGGACATGAAGGTAGGCGTCCCAGCGGGCGATGCCCTTTTTTACGTCTCGCGTGTAGTTTGGCACTGGGTCGACGCCGACGTCCTTGAACATGATCATCGCAGCGCCGCGCTGTACAATGCCGAAGAAGATGTCGTCAGGTTCGGGCCCTTGAAAAGTGATGTCGAACCCGAGACGGTCGCGATAAAACGCCAGGGCGGCGGGGACATTGTTCACGATGAAGAGCGGCGCAATGCCGGAGATTTCTGGCTTAGTCGTGTGAGTTTCCACCGCTGGGCCTCCCCTTTTGCTGGAATATTGAGAGCCATACAGCGTCCACGAATCGGCAAGTTACCGGGGCGATGGGCTGGTGACGCATGAACTCCATTCTAAAGGAAGTGATCCAACTCCCCAGTAACGGCGTACTTCGAAAGGCAACTCACTCCGAGAGCACCTCAGCCGGATGCGGCGGATTGCAAAGCCCTTACCGCACGGCCTTCCCAACTGGTAGCCCGAACCCGCCAACGGGAGTCGTGATCGCCTGATTACTAAAGCCCGTGATCATTGGACGCGCCGCCGCGATGGACTTCTTCACTTCCGGCAAAGACAGCGACGCGTCGTGGCTTTCCTTGCTGTCCCAAACTTCCGTGATCCAGATCCCATTTTCATCGGACGGATCCTGGGCAACTACATAGCTCAAACACCCGGGCATCGCGTTTACTGCCTGCAGCAACAGAGCGATCACCTCCGCGCGCTTACCGGGTGAGGCAGTCATTTTTCCGATCATTCCGAACATAGTCTTCTCCTCCTTGGGCGCAGACCAGCCCGTAGTGCCCAGGGTAGAGATGAGGCCGCCCAGAATTTCCCTCCGCGCAAATTTCATCCTTTGATTTTAGAACCCGTCTAGACAAAGCCGGTGGGTACGCTAGTCGATTCGGTTTCAACGCCCCCGGCAGCGCCGAATTTCACCTGCGCGACACCTGTTTTTCACTGCGCATTCATCCAGCGGTAATCCTGCTGTCACCTTACGTCGCTAACCTCAGTACCTTATGAAACGAATCCTGGCCCTGCCGCTCCTTGCGGCAACCGCGCTGCTTGCGCCTCTATCGCACCTGAACGCCGCCGAACAGATTAAGCACGTCTTTGTCATCGTGCTGGAGAACGAAGGCTATAGCACTACCTTCGGTCCGCAGTCTCCAGCGCCCTACCTTTCGAAGACACTGCCCTCCAAGGGTGTTCTGCTCACCAACTATTACGGGACTTCGCACGTCAGCCTCGGCAACTATATCGCCATGGTCAGTGGCCAGGCAGCCGACAACGACACCCGTCTCGATTGCCAAACCTACAGCAACTTTGTTCAGACCGGCACCGCTCCAGATGGCCAGGTGATCGGCTCCGGCTGTATATATCCGGCGAGCGTCCTCACCGTTGCCGATCAACTAGACAACGCCGCCAAAACCTGGAAGGCATACATGGAGGACATGGGCAACGACCCCAATCGTGAAGCCAGCACCTGCGGACATCCCTCGCCCGGTTCCGCGGACGGAACCCAAAGCCCCGAAGCGCCCACCGCCACCGTGCCACAGGGCGATCAGTATGCCACGCGCCACAACCCTTTCATGTATTTCCGTTCGATCATCGATTCGCCGGCTTGCAACGCAAGGGTTGTCCGCCTGGAGCAGCTTCAAGCCGATTTAGCCTCGGCCGACACCACTCCCAACTTCGCGTTCATCACAGCCAACCTCTGCAACGACGGACACGATGCTCCGTGCGTCAACGGGCAGCCGGGCGGATTGGTTTCCGCCGACGCCTTCCTGCGCAAGTGGATTCCCATCATCGAGGCTTCGCCGGCCTACAAGAGCAGCCTCATCATCGTCACCTTCGATGAAGGTGGTCTGACTACTTCCAAAAACTCCAGCGGCGGTATCGTCATCAGCGCGGCGGGCCAAACCTGTTGCAATCAGCAGCCCGGGCCGAATTTGGGTTCGTTCCCGCAGAGTGTTCCCCTTGGGCCTTACACGCTCAGCTACCAGAGCTTCGGCGGCGACCAGACCGGCACCGTGCTGCTCTCGCCGTTTCTAAGAGCGGGCTCCGTCTCAAGAAACTATTACAATCATTATTCGCTACTGCGCACCATTGAGGACATCTTCGATCTGGAGTACCTCGGCTACGCTGGCCAGCCCGGCCTGATGGGTTTCTTCGGCTGTGTCACCCCCGACATTGTCGACACAACGAAAGGGCAATTCTCGACCTGCCAGCAGCGCCACTAACTAATTCTCCGGAACTTTTGGAGATAGCCGGCGAGACGGCCACAAATCGCAGCGACGTGGCGCGGATCAGAGATCTGGAGTGAACGCGCCGCTAGAGGCGCGCCAACGAATTGCGCAACCGGGAAACCGCGTCACGCGTCGCCTCGGCGTCGAACGGCGCAAAGCCGAACAGGACCGCGTCTCGTTTCGGTGGGCCGGCACTGTACATGGACATCGGTCTCAGTTCGACGCCTGCGAGCGTGGCGGCCTGCATCATCCTTTTCTCCGTCAGCTTCTTGAGCCAGCCCACCACGTGCAGGCCCGCGGGCTGTTTCTCCGGCTGAAGCCACCGTCCCAGCGAGCCCTCCGCCTCCCTCAGCAGAATGCCTTGCCGCTCCGCGTAGAGTACGCGCATACGGCGAAGGTGGCGCACCAGCAGGCCCCGGTCGATGAAGCGCGCCAACACGGCCTGATCCACCGCGGACGAGTTCCAGTCGGCCAGCGCTCGCTCCGAGAGAAAGGCATCCACCAGCGCTGGTGGCGCGACCAGGAAGCCGATCCGCAATGAGGGGTAGAGCATCAGGCTGAAGCTGCCGACATACAGCACGCGGCGGCCCTCGTCGAGAGCGTACAGCGACGCCAGGGGACGGCCGGTGTACCGATACTCGCTGTCGTAGTCATCCTCGATGATCCAGGCTCCCGCGGGCCCGGCCCAACGCAGCAGAGCGAAACGGCGTTCCAGACTCAACCTGCATCCGAGCGGACATTGATGAGAAGGTGTCACATATACCAGTGCGGCCTGCGGCGCCGCCCGTATCCCGGCATTCACATTGATACCTTCATCATCCACCTCAATCGCGTGCACCTTGGCGCCGACCCGCTCGAAGGCGAGACGCGCGGCATAGTATCCGGGGTTCTCCATCCACACGTTGTCGCGCGGTTTGAGCAGGACCTGCGCGGCCAGATGGAGCGCCTGCTGCGAACCTGCGGTGATGATCACCTGTTCCGCATCGCAGCGCACGCCACGCTCGGCGGCCAGATATTCGGCGATGGCGCGGCGTAGCGGCGGGTACCCGCCGGGCCCCGGATAGTTGAGCAGTTCGAGCGGCGGTTTCCGCCAGATCGCTGTCGAAAGCCGCGCCCAGTCACGGCAGGGAAACGCATCGAGCGCCGGGATCGCCATTTGGAAGGGGCGCGGCGGTCCGTAGTTTCGCGGCTCCGGCCACGCCATGGAATTCAAGCGCGCGGGCGGATGGGTCGCGGACGGCCGCGTGCTGCCCGACGGGGCCGGCGCACGCCGCTGTGAGTCTTCGGGAAGCTTGCTGGTGATGCGAACTCCGCTCGCCGGCCGCGATTCGATATAGCCTTCGGCGCGAAGCTGATCGAGAGCTGTGAGAATCGTGGTGCGCGAAACGCCCAGGCGCGCCGCCCATGCCCGCGATGAGGGCAGTCTCCCTCCCCGCTGCAGTCTGCCGGTAACTACATCGTCGCGGACCTGCTGGTATAGCTGCTCAAACAGCGGGATCGAACTTTGAGGGTCGAGGATATAGTTGGTCCTGGGAATTGCCTGATCGCCGGAAACGCGCAAACTGGTCTCCTTGAAATTTCGATAACTGGATCTGGTGTCCGTACCAGTTTGGCACTATCTTCAGGTCATGGAAGCATCTATCATCGCCTTTGACGACTTCACTGACATCGATGTATTTTTCCTGTGGGATTTGCTCAACCGTGTCCGGGAGCCGGGCTGCCGCATTCGCATTCTCGGCGAGTCCGCGACGCACAGATCCAGTACCGGCATAGAGATCCCGATGCATGGCCACATCTCCGAGTCCGCCGCTTGCGACGTGGTTCTGTTCAGTAGCGGGATCGGCACACGTCGCAAGCGCGTCGATTCAGCGTTTCTTTCGGAATTCCGCCTCGACCCCGCGCGCCAGTTGATCGGATCGATGTGTTCCGGCGCACTGTTGCTGGCTGCTCTGGGTCTGCTCCAGGGAAAGTCCGCCACAACCTATCCGACGGCCCGGGACCTTCTGGCGAGCACCGGCGTTCGCGTGGTGGAACGGCCCTTCGTACGCGAAGGAAACATCGCGACCGCCGCCGGCTGTCTCGCCGCTCAATATCTTGCCGGATGGGTTATCGAAGAGAAATTCGGTGCAGCCAAACGCGAAGAGGTTCTGCGTTCCATCATGCCCGTAGGTGAAGGCCTGTTCTTCGAGGATGCCGGCCGTGTTGCCGGCGCCTACGCGACTCAGATGCCTTCGGCATAGAGGGGAAACGGACCGCACTACTCAGCCTTCCCTCGGTCTGTCCACTGAAAGCGCCAACTCCACCTTTCCCGCAAGTTCAGAAGCTGTGAATGGCTTCTGGATAAACTCGATCTCCGGTTGGGCAATGCCGTGGAAGGCTAGTACCTCATCCGTATAGCCGGACATATAAAGGATCTTCATGCCGGGGCGAATTGTTTCCAGCCTCTGGGCCAGTTCGCGACCGTTCATCAGTGGCATGATCACATCAGTGACCAGTAAGTGGATCTCACTCTTGCACAGTTCGAAGATCCGTAAGGCCTCATATCCGTCCTTTGCCTCCAGCACCTTATATCCGCGCTGTTCCAGCGTTTGCTTGACCAGTTCGCGAACAGCGGGTTCATCCTCCGCGACAAGGACCGTTTCCGTGGCCTCCGTCCTGCTAAGCCGGTTCACCGGACTCTCCCGCTCGGCTTCGCGTTCCGGCTGCGCGGGAAAGTAGAGATCGAAAACAGTGCCTTGCCCCGGTTCGCTCAATACGTGAATCGTGCCTTGGTTCTGGTGGACGAAACCGTAAACCGTGCTCAGACCCAAACCGGTCCCCTTCCCGACACCCTTTGTCGTAAAGAACGGCTCAAAGGCCCGTTCCCGGGTACGATCATCCATTCCGCATCCGGTATCGCTGATCCTCAGGCGGACGGAGTTCACGGTAGTTTTTCCGCTGTCCTCGCTCTGCTTGTCGGTTACCTGTGCCATGGTGGTCTCAATCCGGAACCGGCCTGCATTCGACATGGCATCGCGTGCGTTTGCCGCCAGGTTCATCACCACCTGCTCGAGTTGATGCGGATCCACCTTGATGCAACTCAGCTCGGGGTCGAGCGCGGTTTCGATGGCGATATGCTCCCCGATGACCCGGCGCAGCAGGCTCGCCATGCTGGACAGCAGGTTATTCACGTTGACCAGTTTGGCTTGCACCACTTGCCTGCGGCTGATTGCAAGCAACTGCATGGTAAGAACGCTGGCGCGATTGGAGGCGATCAGGATTTGCTCCAGCTTGGCCCGCGTTGGATCCTGCGCGTGCACACCATCGAACAGCATCCTGGCATAGCCGCCGATGACGGTCAGCAGATTGTTGAAGTCGTGTGCGACGCCCCCCGCCAACCTTCCGATTGCCTCCATTTTGTGCGCTTGACGGAGTTCCTCTTCCAGCTCCCGGTGGGCGGTAACGTCCTCCGCAATCCCCGCCACCCGATACGGATTTCCTTCCGGATCGCAAACCGGAAAAGCGCGGTCGTGGATCCACCGCAGTGTACCGTCGGGGCGTACGATGCGATACGTTTCCTCGGTCGGTTGCGCGTTCGCATTTTCGCGGAACGCAACGAATCGCCCCCGGTCCTCGGTGTGCACGGTTTGCACGAGCCAGTCGCGATCCCGATAAGATACGGCGCTACAGCCCCACACATCTTCAAAGGAAGGGCTGATGTAAAGCACCTGGTCTGTGCCGAGGTCGAGCATCCAGAAAACCTGGTTGATGTTTTCCGCCAATTCCCGAAACCGCTCTTCGCTCTGCAGATCGGTGATGTCGATATCGCAACCGATATAGCCCGCGAAAGCGCCTCCGGGCACGAAGCGCGGCACCCCGCTACACAAAATGGACCGGTACTCTCCATCCGCCCGGCGCAGCCGGTGCTCTATCTGAAAGCTCCGGTGCGCGTCGAATGCCGAGCTGAAGGTTTCAAAGCAATTTTGCAGGTCGTCGGGGTGCACGCCGGCGGCCCAGCCGTCCCCCAGTTCCTGTTCCATCGTGCGGCCCGTGAAACCTAGCCAGGTCTTGTTGAAGAAGGTGAGCTTCTTACTCTCGTCGGAGACCCAGATCATCACCGGCGCCGTGTCCGCCATGTTCCGGAAACGCTCTTCGCTTTCCCGCAGCGCGGCTTCCGCCTGCTTGCGCTCCGTGATATCCGAAAAGAGGCCGAGCAGTCCGACCTGGGCGCCCGTATCGTCGTTAACCGGCATGCAGGAAATGCTGACCCATACCGGCGATCCGTCGCCGCGGCGCAGGCGAAAATCGAATGGCCGAGAGTCACCGGCCAGGGTGCGCGCGAAATGACGCTCCGCATCTGCCAGTTCATCCGGAAACACGCAGCCAAAGCAGGTTTGTTCCGGCATCGACTCGTAGTCGATCCCCAGAATCTCAGCCATACGCCGGTTGCTGAAGATCGTCCGGCCGTCCGGGCCAACCACCCATATGCCCTCCGGCACGGCCTCGACAATCCGCCGATACATCTCTTCGCTGACGTTCACATTATGATCCGGAAACCAAACAGGATACCAGACTTAACCACGTTGGCCCGTAAACGCCGCCCCCCGTCGGCAGCCAGCAGTTTCGCCTGCTGCACCGGTGGATCCACAGTGACCGGGTAAAGAGCGCCCGCGTCGTCGATCGCCGGCCGCACGTCCACTCCGCGCACCTCCAGGCATGCCCTCAGTTTCCGGCCCGTGGCGTCCCACGAAGCTGTGGTCACATAGGTGTGCCGTAGTGACGAAACACACGATGTGTCAATAGAAGACGCTTGATACTGTGATGACTGTAACTTATCTGACGAAACCCGCAGAATCGCTAGCTCGGGGAGTCTGGCACCGTCCGTTGGCACCTGCTCACAACCTGTCCCTCGCTCGAAACTCGAAGCCAATCACCTCGGTAACTTGCCGGCGAGCCAGTAATCGACACTGAACTTTCCCGGACCAGAGCAGATCAGCCAGATAAAGAAGAGCACGTACAGGGCTTCCGGAAGGTAGAGGAAATCGTCGAGCCAGTTAAGAGGCGAAAGTCCTTTGGGAATGGCGGATAGCTTGGTGGTCAGGATGGCGACAAGCATGTCGACCAATAAAGCCACGCAGGCGGGACTCGAAAGAAAACCCACGGTCAGTAAGGATCCGCCAACGAACTCAACCCCCGACACCAGATAAGTCATCAGGTGGGGAAACGGGACTTTGGCTTCAACGAGCGTTGCGTACATCGCCTGCGCGCTGCCGGCGACAAACAGTTTATTTGCCCCCGAGATGGCGAAGAACAACCCGAGCGCAACGCGTACCAGCAGGATGGCATATTGTTCCAAATCACTGCTACCCAGCAGCGCGAACTGGACCAACCGTTTCCAATCCACCCTTGTCCCTCCATCGGAGGATGTCCTGTAATGATACCCCACGTTATACCGTTCGACTTCTTCGGTAAACCTGTGTCGTCAGCGAATTCTCGCGCCTCGAGATTATGCGTCCATCCGTTCCACCCATTGAGCGCGCCATGCGGGAGCCACGAATGGATCCGCAAAGTACTGTGTTTCCCGCGCAACCTTGTCGTCCTTGAACTCCATGATGCTCACGGTGTAGGACGGCTTGCCGTCATATGTCAGGATGAATTCGGTGATCCAAAGATCACCGCCGCCAATGATTCGTCGGACAGCAAACCGCTTTTTGCTCGGCTGACTAGCGCGCTGGTTCTGTATGTTCCGTCGACCGCGGATTCGCTCGCCTGACTGCGGATATTCCAGCACCGCGTCCTCGTGATAGATGCGGTGCTCCGTTTCAAAATCGTTGGCATCGGACGCCGCCCAATGCTGGTCCAGTGCCGCACGGATCTCTTGATCTCGCACGCCAGAATGCTGCTCCTTCTTGTGTTGATCGTTCACCTTGAGCCTCCAATTTTGACAGAAGCCAAATGCTCCGGCGGAATCAGAGTGTACGACTCGTCAAGTCGCGCTAACACCGCGTCGAAGCGCCTTCCCATCATACTTCTGGATGAAATCGTATGTGCCTTGCTGTACCGCGAACCGCGCGATAAATACAACCCGCTCCATATGGGCCCATCCGTGTGAAAGCCGAATCGATCTGAAAACGCAAAAACGCCGCGCCCCTTGCGGGAGCGCGGCGTCATTGACTTACTTACTGAACGGACTACTTAGTAGTCCATCTCGGGACCGTGGCCGCCGGGGCCGCCGGCCGGAGCAGCCTTCTTCTCCGGGATCTCGGCGATCATGGCTTCCGTGGTCAGCATCAAGCCGGCGATCGAGGCCGCGTGCTGCAGGGCAGAGCGCGTCACTTTCGTCGGATCGATCACGCCCGCCGCCACCAGGTCTTCATAGGTGTCGGTCTGCGCGTTGTAGCCGAAGTTGTTGTTCGCATTCTCGCGGACCTTGTCGACGACGATCGCGCCTTCGGTGCCGGAGTTGGAAACAATCTGGCGAAGGGGCTCTTCGCAAGCGCGCTTCACGATGGTCACGCCGATCTGCTCGTCGCCATCCACCTTGAAGTGGGCCAGGGCCTTCGCCGCACGGAGCAGCGCAACGCCGCCGCCGGGAACGATGCCTTCCTCAACCGCGGCGCGGGTGGCATGCAGGGCATCTTCCACGCGGGCCTTCTTTTCCTTCATTTCGGTCTCGGTGGCCGCGCCGACTTTGATCACCGCCACGCCGCCGGCGAGCTTCGCCAGGCGTTCCTGGAGCTTCTCGCGGTCGTAGTCGCTGGTGGTCTCGTCGATCTGCGTGCGCAGCCGTTTGATGCGTCCTTCCCTTGGGAAGAGACTTGATCTGGAATTAAACCGATGATGGTATCGCAGGTAATATCATAAATACAATACTGGCGGCTCTGGCGAGCTCTAAAGACTACATCAATGGGTTTCACTTTGCGCTGTAGTATCATATTTGATATCATAAACAACGAAGGAGCGCAGAAAGTGGGCGATCAGGAGAAAGAGCGTGGCAGAAGAGAAAACGTGGGCATCCTCCTTCAACCAAGCAATTGAAGTCGTCCGTCGGGGCGCTTTTGATGAAATCAAGGCAGTCTTGGAAGCACTGGATTTCGCATTTGTTGAAACACGAGACCCGAACCACTGGATGTATTATCATCCGCGACTCAGGGGGGACCCTCACTTCCAGTACCCCCGAAACCTCTATCGCCCACACGGCTCAAGACGCAGTTCTGACCGCATTTCAAAGCATGATCAGAGTCAGGCAAAGCAGATGATCGAAGCACTCCGAGGAGTCCTCGATTCTTCACAAGACCGCGGAGGTTCCCAATGAAGAACAATACACTTGAAGATTCCAAACCCTTGGACTATCCGGTGAGAATTGAATATGACGATGAAGACGCTCTTTTTGTAGCAGAATTCCTCGACCTGCCCGGATGTTCTGCGACTGGTTCCACCGTCGCGGAAGCCTACGAGCGCGCTCAGGAAGCAAAGTCGGAGTGGCTTCGATTGACATTAGAGCAGGGTTTGCCGGTCCCGAAGCCTTCCAAAGCCCGAGATTACAGCGGACGAATTCTGGTACGCCTACCTGTCTCGCTACACGCGACTCTCGCAGACAGAGCACGCATTAACGGCGCGAGCTTGAATCAGTACATTGTTCATCTGCTTTCGGCTGGAACGGTGGGAGATCAAGTCAGCAGCAAGCTCGAAACAATGACGAGATATTTGCAAAGAATCGAATGGCGGGGGGCGACAGGGGCCCAGGGGCAACCTGTCGGCATACGTTGCAGCGGAACTAGCCCGTTTGAAATATCCGACTGGCAGACACCACCGCTTCAATCCGTTGGCCAACAGCGGCCTTTTGCCCGTAGTGCGCTCGACGAAGCGAGGAGGACTGCATGAAAATCAAGAATGTAAAACTGGCACGTTCCATCTGGCTGTTTGATTTGCAGGACCTGAACCCGAGCGGCAAGGATATCGCGAAGGAACTCTTCGAGTGGATCAAGTCCGCTTATGATTTCTCAGTGGCACCAGACCTGGGCGCACTCTTGGCAGCAAGGAGTAATCAGGCAGCTAATCAAGACAAGGCGGCAATCTTCGAGAGAGGCCACTTTCAGGCGCGGGCAGATGTGTTCATCGAGATAAGCAAGCTGCAAGTCTACAACGACGGCATTGTCATCGATACACCATCATCGACTTCGGACGGCGATCGCTTTGCGCAAGATTTGTTGGACTCGGCAGTTCGCGAATTCTCTCTTACCTACGATGAGGAAACCGTTCGCAGGCGGATCTACCTGAGCGAACTGATCGTGCGTTCAGAGGTTTCCTTGGACTTCGTTAATCCTCGCGTCGCCGCATTTGCAAACCGGATCAGCGAGGCTTTTTCAGAGGCACGCAAGCCTGAGTTTCATATCGGCAGCCTTCAATTCTGGTCTGAGCCAAACGATGCCAGTCAACACAGACTATTCACATTGGAACGTCAGGCGGGCAAAGCGTTTGCCGAGGGTCGCTACTTTTCTCAAGCACCGTTTCAAACAGAGCAGCATTTCAAGCTTCTTCAGGAACTCGAGCAGATCATGATGGGTTCATAGTAGGGTAGAAGAATTCGGCATATGCTCGCGTCAATCTGGTGAGGATACGCGCTCGCTTTCCTGCTCCCCCCTCAAACGCAAAAACGCCGCGCCCCTTGCGGGGCGCGGCGTCATTAACTTACTTACTGGACGAACTACTTAGTAGTCCATCTCGGGACCGTGGCCGCCGGGGCCGCCGGCCGGAGCAGCCTTCTTCTCCGGGATCTCGGCGATCATGGCTTCCGTGGTCAGCATCAAGCCGGCGATCGAGGCCGCGTGCTGCAGGGCAGAGCGCGTCACTTTCGTCGGATCGATCACGCCCGCCGCCACCAGGTCTTCATAGGTGTCGGTCTGCGCGTTGTAGCCGAAGTTGTTGTTCGCATTCTCGCGGACCTTGTCGACGACGATCGCGCCTTCGGTGCCGGAGTTGGAAACAATCTGGCGAAGGGGCTCTTCGCAAGCGCGCTTCACGATGGTGACGCCGATCTGCTCGTCGCCATCCACCTTGAAGTGGGCCAGGGCCTTCGCCGCACGGAGCAGCGCAACGCCGCCGCCGGGAACGATGCCTTCCTCAACCGCGGCGCGGGTGGCATGCAGGGCATCTTCCACGCGGGCCTTCTTTTCCTTCATTTCGGTCTCGGTGGCCGCGCCGACCTTGATCACCGCCACGCCGCCGGCGAGCTTCGCCAGGCGTTCCTGGAGCTTCTCGCGGTCGTAGTCGCTGGTGGTCTCGTCGATCTGCGAACGCAGTTGCTTGATGCGGCCTTCGATCGCCTTGGGATTGCCGGCGCCGTCAACGATGGTGGTGTTGTCCTTGTCCACCGTGACGCGCTTGGCGCGGCCCAGGTCCTCGAGGCGGACGCCTTCCAGCTTCACGCCGATATCTTCCATGATCGGCTTGCCGCCGGTCAGGATGCCGATGTCCTCGAGCATCGCCTTGCGGCGATCGCCGAAGCCCGGAGCCTTCACCGCGCAAGCGTTCAGCGTGCCGCGCAGCTTGTTGACTAAGAGAGTGGAAGTCGTTGGTCCCAGATCAACGAGAAGGGACCATAGGTCCGGGCAGACGTGTGCCGAGGTGGTGGCCTGTTGGGACGCTATTCCAGGTGGCTAAGGCACCATGCGGGCTGGAATTCAGAGCTGGTAAAATGTACGATAGTTCACGAGGAGCAAAAAAATGGCTCGGCCTCGCGTGTTTCTTAGCTCAACATACTACAACCTCAAACAACTCCGTACGGATTTGGAGACTTTTATCAGCCACTTCGGATACGAGCCTGTCCTCAACGAGCGCGGACGCATACCATACGGGGCAAATGACAAGCTAAACATGGCGTCATAAGTAATTGCGCATGATTTGGAATTGTGGTCTGCTGGATTTATGAGACCACTCACGATATCGGATTCTACGTCCATATTGGGCTTACAGCAGGAGATTCAGCGTTCCGAGGAATCGCGTTACGATCACCGACTTCACGGCGTGCTCTTGGTGGCGCAGGGTATGACTTGCCCGGAGGTGGCGCGGTTGCTGGGCGATGCGCCTCGTTCAGTCGAATATTGGGTTCACCGTTACGGGCAGCAAGGGTTGGCCGGGCTCACGGAAGGGGAACGTGCAGGGCGACCCAGTCGACTGAACGAAAAGCAGCTGAAAGAAATCAATCGGGTGTTGCGCGGAAAGCCCAATGACGCCGGCATGCGGGTCAATCTCTGGGATGGCAAAACGTTGTCGGCGTGGATCGAGAGGACTTACGAAATCCCATTGGGTGTGCGCCAATGCCAGCGATTGTTCCGACAACTCGAGTTCCGCCTCCGTAAACCCCGACCGGTTTTAGCAAAGGCAGATCCAGCAAGGCAGAAGGTCCATAAAAAAAACTCCGAAGACTGATGGCAAACGATTCGGTGGATCTCTGGGCTCTGGACGAAGTGCACTTCCAACAGCAAGGATCGCGCTGTCGTATGTGGGTTCCGCCGGAGACTCGAGACCCGATCGTCTATCATCATCCGACCCGCAAAAACGTCGGCTACTTCGCCGCTGTCCGCTTGCGGGACGGCAAGTTTGTCTTCCGCCGAGAAACCGGGAAATTCAACGGGGAGACCTTCTGGGAGTTTCTGAAATTCTTCCGGGACGTCAGCGCCGAGCACGGCCGCCGAATCGTCGCCATCAGCGACAATGCCCAATATCACCGTTCACGGCTACATCTAGATTGGCGCGAACAGCAGGCCCCGCTCTTCGGTTTGGATTTCCTTCCGCCCTATAGCCCGGAACTGAATCCCATCGAGCGCGTCTGGAAACTAACACGCCGCTTGTGTCTCCATAATCGGTACTTTGGCTTCCTTGACGGCGTCGTCGATGCAGTCGAGGGGCAGTTTGCGGAATGGACCAAACCCAACGAAGCCCTGCGCCGGCTATGCGCAATTAGTTAAGACGCTATGTTTAGAAACTAGTTGTTATTTAGAGGTAGGGCGCGCCGATATGCTCATCGCAATAATTGGCGGTCGTTTCGGCAGCAATTCGCAAGCCCATCCTTACTCCATTTCCCAGATGGAATTGAAGAGGGCTTTTGAATTGGGCATTCAAGTCTACATCTTTGTTGAAGCAGGCGTCAACTCAGAGTACCGGACATATCTAGTTAACAAGGAGGCAAAGGACATTAAGTACACGTTTGTGGATGACGTCAAGATCTATCAGTTTCTTGAGGAGATTGAGAGCCTTCCCTTGAATAATCCGATTGCTCCATTCGAGACGGCTCAGGATATCACCTCTTATCTCCGGGAACAATGGGCCGGCCTTTTCCAAAGATTCCTGCAGGATCAGGGGAGACGCAAAGAGACAGATCTGGTTCAGAGTTTATCGGCAAGTGTTGAAACCCTGAATGAGCTGATCGCCTTTGTCGCTGAAGATCGCCAGAACTCCAATAACGCCATTCAGTCAATACTGCTCGTCAATCACCCAATTTTTGCTGACATTAAGAAGAAACTTAGTGTTGCCTACAGAGTATTCTTCACGAGTCGAAGTGAGTTAACCGCTTGGCTCTCCAGCCGGAGCTACCAGCCAGTACCTGAGGAGGGTTGGGACGACGACTCGCATGAGGAATGGATAAACAATAAGAACAACCCAAACAAGCTACTGAAGATAAGAGCCAGCGTATTTGAGAAGTCGGGAAGATTAAAGACCTTTAGTGCGGAGGAGTGGAAGTCAGTTTGGGTTCAGGTGAGCGATTACGACGCTCCCGAAGAGCCTGCTCCCCTGGAAGAAGCGAGTAGTTAAGGTCTCGCGTCTTACGCTTCTGGGCCACCGGAGGCGTTTACCCTCGTGGCACGGCTGAGGATACGCCGCGCCTCGGCGATCGAAAATGAAAGGGCTCGCGGGGACACGCAGGGTAGTGCTCGCGAGGCAGCTTACGGTATGTTGGCTCGCTACGTCGTCGTATAGCGCCATGCGGTTGAAGTCCTCCCGAGCGCGTTTGCCTGCTGAAGGCAACGGCATTCACACCGATCGAGTCCCCCCCTCAAACGCAAAAGCGCCGCGCCCTGGCGGAGCGGGACGTCTTAACTGGCTTACGAACTACTTAGTAGTCCATCTCGGGACCGTGGCCGCCGCGGGACCGCCGGACGGAGCAGCCTTCTTCTCCGGAATTTCGGCGATCATGGCTTCCGCGGTCAGCATCAAGCCGGCGATCGAGGCCGCGTGCTGCAGAGCAGAACGATGGTGGTGTCGTCCGCTTGGCGCGGCCCAAATTCCTCGAGGCGCACGCCTTCCAACTTCACACCCATATCTTCCATGCTCGGCTTGCCGGTCAAGATGCCGATGTCCTCGAGCATCGCCTTGCGGCGATCGCCGAGGCCCGGAGCCTTCACCGCGCAAGCGTTCAGCGTGCCGCCGCAGGTTGTTCACTACCAGGGTCGCCAACGCCTCGCGGTGCAGGGAAAGCGGGCCTGTCGATCGTGATTCAATGGCAGCGTACGTCGCAAGTCGACCACCGTCGCATCCACGCTCGTAATATCTGGCGGTTGACGAACTCGGATCGAGATGGGCTACGGGATACTGCGACCGAGGTGGCCGGCGTGTCACGGAGAAATCTGCCGGACTTGAAACTTGGGCGAGTAACCACAGCGTCGCTTACCTTAGCATCATTGATCGGTTTCCGCTTCGGCCACGAGCGAGGCATGAATCCTGACCGTCCAGGGAGCAGGAATGCTGACCTTGGCGCTGTCGGGATTCAGCGTCCTACAACGGTTTCCCTGCCATCCTGATGAGACCAGCGAACGTAAGTTTATGCAAAACGTCGAACGATCAGGCCCCAACCCCGATGCGCGGTAGGCGATGCACCCCTCCGACGCAAAAACGCCGCGCCCCTTGCGGAGCGCGGCGTCTTTAACTTACTTACCTAACGAACTACTTAGTAGTCCATCTCGGGACCGTGTCCGCCGGGACCGCCGGCCGGAGCCGACTTCTTCTCCGGGATCTCGGCGATCATGGCTTCGGTGGTCAGCATCAGGCCGGCGATCGAGGCCGCGTGCTGCAGGGCCGAGCGGGTCACCTTGGTCGGATCGATGACGCCGGCCGCTACCAGGTCTTCGTAGGCGTCGGTGGCGGCGTTGTAGCCGAAGTTGTGGTTCGCGTTCTCGCGGACCTTATCGACGACGATCGCGCCTTCGGTGCCGGAGTTGGAAACGATCTGGCGAAGGGGCTCTTCGCAGGCGCGCTTCACGATGGTGACGCCGATCTGCTCGTCGCCATCCACCTTGAAGTGTGGCCAGGGCCTTGGCTGCGCGCAGCAGCGCGACGCCGCCGCCGGGAACGATGCCTTCCTCAACCGCGGCGCGGGTGGCATGCAGGGCATCTTCCACGCGGGCCTTCTTTTCCTTCATTTCGGTCTCGGTGGCCGCGCCGACCTTGATCACCGCGACGCCGCCGGCGAGCTTCGCCAGGCGTTCCTGGAGCTTCTCGCGGTCGTAATCGCAGGTGGTCTCGTCGATCTGCGAACGGAGCTGCTTGATGCGCCCTTCGATGGCCTTCGGATTGCCGGCGCCGTCGACGATGGTGGTGTTGTCCTTGTCCACCGTGACGCGCTTGGCGCGGCCCAGGTCTTCGAGGCGGACGCCTTCCAGCTTCACGCCGATATCTTCCATGATCGGCTTGCCGCCGGTCAGGATGCCGATGTCTTCGAGCATCGCCTTGCGGCGATCGCCGAAGCCCGGAGCCTTCACCGCGCAAGCGTTCAGCGTGCCGCGCAGCTTGTTCACCACCAGGGTGGCCAGCGCTTCGCCTTCCACTTCCTCGGCGATGATCAGGAGCGGCTTGCCGGAGCGCGCGATCTGCTCGAGCAGCGGCAGCAGGTCCTTCATGTTGCTGATCTTCTTCTCGTGGATCAGGATGTAGGGATCTTCGAGAACGGCTTCCATGCGCTCGGCATCGCTCACGAAGTAGGGCGAGAGATAGCCGCGGTCGAACTGCATGCCTTCCACGGTATCCAGCTCGGTCACCATGGTCTTGGATTCTTCGACCGTGATGACGCCGTCCTTGCCGACCTTCTTCATGGCTTCGGCGATGATGTTGCCGATGGTGTGGTCGCTGTTGGCGGAGATCGTGCCAACCTGCGCGATCATGTCGCCGGACACGGGCTTGGAGAGCTTCTTGACTTCTTCGGTCGACCAGTTCGACGGCCTTGTCGATGCCGCGCTTCAGCGCCATCGGGTTGGCGCCGGCCGCAACGGCCTTCACGCCTTCGCGGTAGATGCTCTGCGCCAGAATGGTCGCGGTGGTGGTGCCGTCGCCGGCCACATCGCTGGTCTTGGAGGCCACTTCGCGCACCATCTGCGCGCCCATGTTCTCCAGCGGATCCTTGAGTTCGATTTCCTTCGCGACCGTGACACCGTCCTTGGTGATCGTCGGTCCGCCGAACTTCTTCTCGAGGACCACGTTGCGGCCCTTCGGGCCGAGGGTCACCTTCACGGCGTCGGCGAGCTGGTTCACACCGCGCAGAATCGCCTGACGGGAGGCGTCGGAATAAATAATCTGTTTCGCCATTTCGTTATCGACTCCTTAGCTCGCTTTCTTCTGCCGCTACCGGCTGCAGCGTCCAGAATCCCGAGGACTTCGTCCTCACGCATGATCAGGTACTCTTCGCCATCCAGCTTGATGTCGCTGCCGGAGTACTTGCCGAACAGGATCCGGTCGCCGACCTGAACATCGAGCGCGACGACCTTGCCGTCTTCCAGGCGCTTGCCCTTGCCTACGGCGACCACTTCGCCCTCCTGGGGCTTCTCTTTGGCCGTATCGGGAATGTACAGACCACCTTGCATCTGTTCCTTCTCTTCGATACGTTTGACCACAATACGGTCATAGAGCGGACGAATCTTCATGGATCAACAACCTCCAGCTGTTTTTTAGGAATTAAATCCGGTTTCTCGGAGAAACTCACATTGAGTTCCTCGCAATATTATTAGCACACTTGCTGTTAGAGTGACAGGAATTTGCCTTAAACTGCTGAAAGTGTGTGCTTTAAAATACTTGACAGCGAGGCACTAAGATTTCCTGCGCTAGCCGAGCCGGAGCTCGAACACGCCTTCTTTCTTGTTCTTACGCACCGAATGCCAGGGGAAACAGCGCCCGTTCATCGCCACGTAAACTCCCGGCGCCAAAGTCTGCACGAACGCCATCGCTGTGCCCAGGTTGAACAACCCGTCGGAGCTGCCAAAGGTGTACGGCACCATCGCGCCGGTCAGCACGATCGTCTTCTCCGGCAGGGCCGGTCCCAGCACCACCGCCGTCTGCTGCCATGGTGTCGGTGCCGTGCGTGATCACCAGGCGCTTCTCCGGGACCGCCGCGCAGCGCTCCAGTATATGCCGACGGTCGGCATCGGTCATCTGCAGGCTGTCGATCATCATCAGGGTCTCGATCTCGACATCCAGCAGGCAGCGTCCCAGCCGCAGCATGTCGCCGGTGTGCGTGCTCCTGGAAGAACAGTTCGCCGGTGAGTTCGTTGTATTCCTTATCGAAGGTGCCACCGGTGACCAGGATGCGGATGGGTTCCATAGTCGGGCTTCAGCCAGCATAGCGCGCTATATTGGAGCTATACCCATGCGAGGTATGCGCTGGCTCCTGCTGGTGGCTATAGCCGCGATCCTCGGCGGCGTGGTCTACCAAGTATCGGGCCCAAAAAAAACTACTGGCAGGCAGCGTGCCGGCCGACTCCCGGCCGCTCTCGCCGCGGATCTGAGCGCTTCCTCGCAGCACTGGAGTTATCGCGACAAAGATCTCAAGACCGGCCGCATCATCGCCGATATCGACGCCGAGAGCATGCAGCAGGTCAAGGACGCTTCGCGCGTGGATCTCAAGAACGTCACCATGAAGATCTACGGCAAGGACGGCCAGACCTACGACCTGGTGAAGAGCGCCGCCGCCAGCCTTCAACACCACGGACCGCAGTCTGTATTCGCAGGGCGATGTCGAGATCACGCTCAATCTGCCGGTCGAAGGCGCAGCCCGCCAAGCAGCCCACCGTGATCAAGACTTCCGGCCTCACCTGCGACAGCAACACCGGCCGCGTCGATACCGACCAGCCCTCCAGCTTCGTCTTCGAAAAGGGCGACGGCAAGGCGACCGGCGCCACCTACGATCCCACCACCCACGAGCTGCTGAATGAAGCACGACGTGGAGGTCCACTGGAATCCGCCGGGGAAGAACGCCAAGCCGATGAAGATCGAAGCCACCAGCGCTGGCCTATCACGAGACCACCAGCGAGATCTGGCTCAAGCCGTGGGGCACGCATGACGCGCGAGACCATGGTCGTGGAAGGCAACGACGTGGTGGTCAAGCTGCAGGACCAGGTGATCCGCAGATCACCGCCGTCAACGCCCACGGCACCGACGATTTCCCCACCCGCAAACTGCGCTACGCGGCCGATGAACTGGCCATGGATTTCGACGACGACGGCCTGGCGCGCAAGATCAACGGCAACCGCAACGCCAGCCTGGTCTCCACCACCGAGGCCTCGCGAGACCACCGTCACCGGCGACCATGTGGACCTCATCGTTCGACGCCGAATGGCCACGAGGCAGTACTCACCCAGGTGGCCGCCAACGGCAATTCGGTGGTGACCGCGAAACCGCTGCCGGTTCCGGGACGTCCGTTAACCGAAACCCATGTCTTGCGCAGCGAGACTCTCGAAATGAAGATGCGGCCCGGCGGACGCGAGATCGAGAGCGTCATCACCAAAACGCCCGGCACGCTGGAGTTCCTGCCCAACCTGCCGGCGCAGCATCACCGCATCCTCGACGGCAATGATTTCGTGATCGCGTACGGCCGCAAGAATCGCGTGGACACCTTCCACGCCGTCAACGTCAAGACGCAGACCGACCCGACGGCCGACGAGTTGACGCGCAAGAATCGCGCCGTCAGCGTCACCACCAGCCGGGAGTTGGAAGCGCGCTTCGACCCCAAGACCGGGCACATGTCCACCATGCAGCAATCGGGCGATTTCGCCTACGAGGAAGGCGACCGCAAGGCGCGCGCCGCCAAGGCGACCATGGATGCCGATCAGAACGTGATCCTGCTCGACACGGGCGCGCGCATGTGGGATTCCACCGGATCGACCACCGCCGACCGCATCCGCTGGACCAGCGCACCGGCGATTTCATGGCCGAGGGCAACGTCAATTCCAGCCGCCTGCCCGACAAGGACCAGAAGAAGAACTCGGAGATGCTCTCCGGCGACGACGCCCCTGCAGGCCACCGCGCGCAAGATGGACTCGCGCAATCGCAACCGCACAGATCCGCTATGAAGGCGCGCGTCCACATGTGGCAGGGCGCCAATCGCATACAGGCCGATGTGGTGGATATCGATCGCGAGAACGATAAGAAGCGTACCTGGTGGCCGATGGCCACGTGATCACCAACCTCTGGGAAGAGCCCAAGGACGACAGCCAAGAAGAAGACCGCGCACCCCGGTGCTGACCGAAGTGCACGCCGGCGCACATGGTCTACACCGAGGACAGCCGCCTGACGCATTACACCGGCGGCATCCAACTGAGCCGGCCGGGCTTGCAGGTGAAGAGCCAGGAACTGCGCGCCTTCCTGGCCGAAGCCGGCGCCGATTCGCGCGTCGAAAAGGCTTATGCCGATGGCGCGGTGGAGATCTTCTCCACCGGCAAGGACCGTACCCGCAACGGCACCGGCGAGCACGCCGAGTATTACACCGACGGATCAGAAAGTGATCCTGCGCGGACCCTGGGTGACGATGGTGGAAAAGATCGTTCACCGATGCCGCAGCCCAACACCACGGAGGGCACGGAAGTTGATCTACTTCGCCAACGATGATAGGCTGTTGGTAACGAGCGATACCCGCCAAACCCGGCAACAGACCCGCATCAATCGAAAGAAGGGGAAATAGGGGCTGCGCCCACCTGCATGAGCAAACTCGAAACGCGGCAAATCTCCAAGACCTATCGCGGCCGCCGCGTCGTCGACGATGTCACGGTATTCGTCCAGCAGGGCGAAGTCGTCGGCCTGCTCGGCCCGAACGGCGCGGGGAAGACCACGTCGTTCTACATGATTGTCGGGCTGATCAGTCCCGATTCCGGCCGCATTCTGGTGGACGACAAAGACATCACGGACCTGCCGATGTACCAGCGCGCGCGCAAGGGCATCAGCTACCTGCCGCAGGAAGCCAGCGTCTTCCGCAAGCTCACGGTGGAAGAAAACCTGCTGGCGATTCTGGAGACGCTGCCCTGCGCGCCCGGGAGCGGCGCGAGAACTATGGAGCGGCTGATCGATCAGCTCGGCCTGGAAACGGTGCGCCGCAGCCGCGGCTACATGCTCTCGGGCGGCGAGCGGCGGCGCGTGGAAATCGCGCGCTCGCTGGTCATCAATCCGAGTTTCCTGCTGCTCGACGAACCGTTCAGCGGCATCGACCCGATTCAGGTGCTGGAGTTGCAGCGCATCATCTTCGATCTGAAGCGCGCGGCATCGGGATCCTGGTGACGGACCACAACGTGAGCGAGACCCTGGTGGTGACCGACCGCGCCTACATTCTCAACGAAGGCCGCATCTTTCGCGCCGGCAGTCCGGAAGCGCTGGCGCGCGATCCCGAGGTCCGGCGAGTGTACCTGGGCGAATCGCTTCACACTTCGCGTGTGATACTGGAAACTTCGGAACGTCACGTGCCGTACTCAAGATCATGAGACTGGTTTCCCTGTTGCTGTTCACCTCTGCCGCGGCATTTTCCCAGCCCTTTTCCTTCGGAATTAAAGGCGGCCTGCCGATGACCGATTTCGTCGACGCGGTCAATGGCCAGAATTTCACCGCCAGCGCTTATACCAATCGCTATATCATCGGGCCCACCGCCGAGTTACGCCTGCCGTTCGGCCTAGGCGTGGAGTTCGACGTCCTCTACCGCCACTTCGGGTACAGTTCCAACGGGCTGCTCAGCGGCATCACCACCACCATCACCAACAACGAACACCACCGGCAGCGCCTGGGAGTTTCCGCTTCTGGCCAAGTATCGCTTCAAGGGAAAGATGCTCCACCCGTTCGTGAGCGCCGGCGTTTCGTGGGACAAGCTCAGCGGTCTGACGCAGGACGGTGACGCAGCGTGGTGGCCAGAGTCACCAACAACAGCAGCGGCATCGCCCACGGAGTTGAGCAACGACACGACGCGCGGCTTCGTGATCGGCGGGGGCGTGGACGTCAAGGTGCTGCTGATCCACATCTCGCCGGAGGTTCGCTACACGCGCTGGGGATCGGCGCATTTCATCGACCCGATCGGGCTGATTTCGAGCAAGCAGAATCAGGCCGAATTCCTGGTCGGCATTACGTTCTAAGCTGTGTCACGATAACTCCATCATGTGTCGATGGAGCACGTTCTTCCTGTTTGCGGCGCTGGGTTTCTCGCAGACGATCCTGGTCAAGACAACCCGGCTGCTGGATGTGAGATCGGGGCGGTACCTTATGGATCAGGGCATCCTGATTCGCGATGGCATCATCCGCCAGGTCGGGCCGTTCGATGCGGTGCGCACCGCGGCGCCTGGCGATGCGGCGGCGCTCGATCTCTCGGGGTTGACGATTCTACCGGGCCTGATCGATTGCCACACGCACCTGCTGATCGCGGCGCCAGAGAAGATGAACGCACCGGATGCGCTCATCCTGACGATCACGAAACTCTCGCCGATGAAGCGCGCGCTGCTGGGCGCGCAGTTGGCGAGGGAAGATCTCGAGTCGGGTTTCACGATCGTGCGCAATGTGGGCCATTCGGGCGTGGATGGCGATGTCGCGCTGCGCGATGCGATCGACAATCGCTGGGTTCCCGGCCCGCGCATTCTGGCCTCGGCTCGCAAGATTGCGCCGGAGGGCGGGCAGGCGATCCCGGTGCAGGGCGGCGTGCTCGATTCGATTTTGAAGGAGGAGTTCCTGACGGCGAGCAATCCCGATGAAGGCAGCCGGGCCGTGCTTGCCAATCTGCGGGTGGGCGCGAACTGGATTAAGGTGGTGGCCGATGACGGGCCGCGCACCATCAGCCTGGTGACGATGAAAGCGATCGTGGAGGAGGCGCACCGCGGCGGAGTACGGGTGGCGGTGCACGCCTCGTCGAACGTTGGCATTCAGATCGCGGTGGATGCAGGGGTGGATTCGATAGAACACGCCGACTTCGCGACCGAGCCGCAGTTCCAGGCAATGAAAGCTAAGGGCATCTTTCTGGTGCCGACGCTGTGGCCGCCCGCGCTGACGCCGCACTGGCCCGATCTCGTCGCGGTGGATGCGCCGGCGCGTCTGAAAACGATCAAGGGCGATACGTATTTAAAGCGATTCGCCGAAATACAGCGCGCGAAGATGGACCTGGCGCGGAAGACCGGCGTGAAGATCGCGTTCGGTTCCGATGAATGGTTCGAGCGCGATGGCAAGACGCGCGGGCAGGCCACGCTGGAGGTGTTGAGCGCGCTGGCGGAATTCGGCATGTCGCCGGCGGAGGCGCTGCGCTCCGCCACGATCGACGCGGCGGAGATGCTCCATATGCAGAATTCGGCGGGGTCGATCGAGGCGGAGAAATTCGGGGATTTGGTGGGAGTGGATGGGGATCCGCTGCAAAGGCTCGAGGGTATACAGAATGTCAGGTTTGTGATGAAGGGCGGGCGGGTGGTGAAGGATTCGCGCAAGTAGGCGAGAGTTACGGCAGCAAGTGGACAGGCCGGGAGGCCTATCCCACTATTTGCCGAGGGCGATCCAGACGGATTTGACGTTGGTGTATTGATCGAGGGCGTAGCTGCCGAGGTCGCGGCCGTAGCCGCTTTGTTTGTAGCCGCCGAAGGGGGAGCCGGAGTCGAAGGCGTTGTAGGTGTTGACCCAGACGCTGCCGGCTTTGAGTCTCGGCGGCCATGCGGTGGGCGAGTTTGAGGTCGTTGGTCCAGACGGCGGAGGCGAGGCCGTAGGTGGTGTCGTTGGCGATGCGGATGGCCTCTTCGGCGTCGCGGAAGCGGATCACGCAGAGCACGGGGCCGAAGATCTCTTCGCGGGCGATGCGCATATCGGAGTGTACATCGGCGAAGATGGTGGGCTTGACGAAGAAGCCGTGGGCCTTGTCGCCCTCGGTATCGCGCTCGCCGCCGCAGACGAGGCGGGCGCCTTCCGGTCTTGCCGATTTCGATGTAATCGAGGATGCGGTCCATCTGGCGGGCGGAGATCTGCGGGCCCATCTGGGTGGCGGGGTCGAGCGGATTGCCGAGGCGGAGTTTGCGGGCGCGCGCGGCAAGTTCCTCGACGAAGCGATCGTGAATGTCTTCGTGGAGCAGCAGGCGCGATCCGGCGGTGCACATTTCGCCCTTGTTGCCGAAGATGCCCCAGAGCGCGGCGCGCACGGCGGCGTCGAAATCGGCGTCGGGGAAGACGATGTTGGGCGACTTGCCGCCGAGTTCCAGGCTGAGGCGCTTGAGGTTGGAGACGGCGGAGTTCTGCAGGAGCTTGCGCGCGGTGGTGACGCTGCCGGTGAAGCTGATCTTATCGACATCCTCGTGCAGGGCGAGGGCTTCGCCGGTGGTCTCGCCGTAGCCGGTGACGACGATGAGCGCGCCCTCGGGGAGACCGGCCTCCGGCGCAGATTTCGGCGAAGCGGAGCGCGCTGAGCGGGGTCAATTCGGAGGGCTTGAGGACCACCGAGCAGCCGCAGGCGAGCGCGGGCGCGACTTTCCACGCGGCGGTCTGCAAGGGGAAATTCCAGGGCACGATGGCGCCGACCACGCCGACGGGTTCGCGCAGCGTGTAGTTGAGAAACGGGCCATCCACCGGGATGGTCTCGCCGTATTGCTTGCGGACCCAGCCGGCGTAGTAGTGGAAGCAATCGGCCGCGGGCGCGACGTCGGCGCCGGCAGCTTCGCGCAGGGTCTTGCCGGTCTCCTGGGAGATGAGTTTAGCGAGTTCGTCGCGATACTTCAGCAGGAGCTCGCCGATGTTCCAGAGAATGCGTTCGCGCTTGGAGGGATCGAGGCCGCGCCAGGTTTTGTTTTCGAAAGCAGGCGCGCGCGGTGGCGACGGCGCGATCGACCGCGTCGGCGTCGAAATCCGGCACCGTGCCAAGGAGTTCGCCGGTCGCGGGACTGCAGATTTCGATGGAGATTACGGACATCCTCCGAGTTTAATGCATGCCGCGGACGCTGATCCCGACCAAGGCCAGAGTAAGGCCGATCATGATGACGACCGTGACCCAGGAAACCAGATTGAAGCGGCGCGCGAGTTGGTCCACTCGCCCATCAGGTCCGTGCTTGTTGATCAGCAGCACCATGAAGATCAGCACGAAGGGCAGCAGGATGCCGTTGAGCACCTGGGAGAGCAGGATCATCTGCACGAGCGGGAAGTTCGGGATGAGGATGACGCCGGCGCCGACGACGATCAGCAGCGTGTAGAGGCCAGTAGAAGATGGGCGCTTCCTTCATGCGCTTGTTGACGCCGGCTTCGAAGCCGAGGCCTTCGCAGACCGAGTAAGCGGTGGAGAGCGGCAGGATGCAGGCGGCGAAGATGGAGGCGTTGAACAGGCCGGCGCTGAACAGCAGGAAGGCATATTCGCCGAAGGGCTTGAGGCCGAGCGCGGCCTCCGAGGCGTCCTGGATGTCGCGCGGGCGCGACGCTATAGATGGCGCCGGCGCAGGCCACGATGATGAAGAAGGCGATCACGGAGGTCATGATGCAGCCGACGATGACTTCGACGCGCGATTCCTCGTACTCCTTCGCGGTAATGCCCTTTTCCACCACGGCCGCCTGCAGGTAGAACTGCATCCAGGGCGCGATGGTGGTGCCGACCATGCCGATCAGCATGTAGATGTAGCCGGGCTCGAGCATGCAGCACGGGCTTCACGCTGTTGATGGCGGCCTCTTTCCAATCGGGCTTCACCAGGAAGCCGGAGATGACGTAGGTGACGTAGAAGACGCAGGCGAAGAGGAAGATCTTCTCGACGCTCTGGTAGTTGCCTTTGACCACGAGGAACCAGACCGCGAAGGCGGCGAGCGGAACGGAGATATAGCGGCTGATGTGAAAGAGCTCGAGCGAACTGGCCACGCCGGCGAACTCGGCCATGACGTTGGTCATGTTGGCGAGCACCAGCAGCGCCATCAGGAGGAAGGTGATGCGCAGGCCGAACTCTTCGCGGATGAGATCGGAGAGGCCCTTGCCGGTGACCGCGCCCATGCGGGAGCACATCTCCTGGGTGATGATGAGGACGATGGTGATGGGCAGCAGGGTCCACAGCGGCAGATAGCCGAAGCGCGCGCCGGCGGCGGAGTAGGTGAAGATGCCGCCGGAATCGTTATCGACGACGGCGGTGATGAAGCCGGGACCGAGGACCGCGAAGAAGACGACGAGGTGATAGCGGAAACGGCTGAGGAGTTTCCGCATCCGCTCACTTTCTGCCTCAGTACGGAGATGATGTCATCGGCGGTGATCACGCCGGCGAGCTTGCCGTCTTCGTCCACCACGGGCAAAGTCAGCAGGTTGTATTTGTCGAAGATTTCGGTGACGCGGTCCTGTTTTTCGTCGACGGACACCTGGATCAGTGTTTCGGAGGCCAGGTCCTTGAGGCGAGCATGTCCCGCGGTCGACGAAGAGGCGGGCCAGCGGGATGACGGCGGTGAGGCGTTCTTCGGCATCGACCAGGAAGAGGGTGTTGAGGCTATCGAGCAGGTCTTCATTGCCCTTGAGGGCGCTCATGGCATCGGCCACGGTGGCGCTCGTCGTGGAGGGAGACGTACTCGGTGTTCATCATGCCGCCGGCGGTATCGTCGCGGAATTCGAGGAGCTCGCGGACCTCGGTCTTGGGGGCGGAATCCATCTCGTCGAGGATCTCTTCGCTGGTCTCCTCTTCGAGTTCGGAGAGGATGTCGGCGGCTTCGTCGGGCGACATCTCCTCGACGATATCGGCGGCCTTTTCGGGCTCGAGGGATTCGAGAATGCTGGCCTGCATTTTGGGATTCTCGACTTCGGAGAGGGCGTCGGCGGCCGCTTCGCTGTCGATGGTTTCGAAGATGGCTTCGCGCTCGGCGGGGCCGAGCTCTTCGACGATGTCGGCGAGGTCGGCGGGGTGCATTTCCTCGAGCTTGGTGTAGGAGATATTGAGGCGCAGGCGGCGGAGCGGGTCGGGCTCGACGACGTTGGCGAACTCCCAGGAGATGGAGTTGGGCGGAATGCGGCGCTGCAGGCGGCGGATCCAGGTAGCGGCGGCATGACGCCCTGGAGGACGCGGCGGAAGATGCTGCGCACGCCGATATCGACTTCGAGGACGGTGAGGCTGTCGCGCGCGCCATCGTGCGTGATGCCCATGGTGATGTCGTTGACGCGGACCACCTTACGACCGGTGACATCGATGATCTGCTGATCGAGCAGGTCGCGGCCGATGCGCAGCATGTACTCGTCGTCGTGGTAGGGGACGAGGACTTCGTCGCTGAGTTCGATGCCTCTGGCAGAGGGAAATGGAGTGAACCTGATCGAAGCGAATGGCGAGCCAGGTGTCGGCGCCGCCTACCAGAAGGCGATCGATGCGGGAAGCGTGGACGAGGGGGACGATGGCAGCGTCTTTGACCCGGCCGATGCGCCGCCCCTTGAGGTCGACGACCGGCATGGACAACAACTCCGTGAAGTAGAGAAGAGTTTCCGCCATCGAAATACGCCCCAGCGCCGGACAGATGAGAGCGCCCCGGAAGGGACGGGAGTTCGATAGTGGTACGGTTGCGCTCTACACGGTTTCTGACGCCAATTCCAATATGGCGCATTGGGTTGCAGGGTGGCAACTAAAAAGTGTTAAGGGAGCAATTGGCGGGCACACGTATCCCGTGAAGGGGTTTGAAAAGGAAGCGTTGCGGCGGCCGGGGACATCCGGACTTATCGCCGGGTGGGGCCCGGCCGCCAGTGATTTGACTGCAGGCTACGAAGACGTAAGAACTCGGCTGGATGGCCTCTCGATCGTCCCCTCGTTTCGCTTGTCAGTCTCTGAATCCAGGGGTGCGGCAATCAAACGCTATCCGCGACGGTCCCCCGGGTATTATCGGTTCGAACCGAAGATCCTTCCGCCGGTCTCCTCCGCGTAGGGGAACCATCGTGCAGCCGTTAACGGGCTTACGGAAGGTCAGCACCACCTCAGGTCAACGTATCCTGGCCAGGATAAAAACTGTTGGTGTCGCGCTGTGGTTTGCGCAACTCTCTACCTGATTGACTTTAGCATGTGGGTTTGGGAGTGGAGGGGGGCCTGATTTTTTAAGTAACTGAAAACAAGCCAAATATAAATTTCACGTTGGCGTGAATTGCAGATTGCAATAGGGTGGAAAGGCATGTAGATCGCTCCCTGACGGTCGCGGTTCGCGGTGGGGCAATGGGCTGGCGGGCAAGCTAAAGCATGCCCCACCAATGTGTTTCCGAATGCTGGAACCAACGTAAATTCTAAGGGCGGAATGCCGCTCAGACGCGTCGAGCCGCTATCATGCGGGTTAGGACTTTCGATTGCTTCGCGGAGACTCAATGCGTATTTTGTGGCTGCTGGCGGTGACGACGGCAGCGCTCGCCCAACAACCAGCTGCCACGCCGCCGAACGGGGGGTACCTGGGCAGCAACGTCTGCAAGGTCTGCCATGCGGACAAGTGGATGAATTTCTACAAGAATCCGCATTTCAAGGGCATCGCGTCGGGGAAGGAACCGCCGGAAGACACGGGGTGCGAAGGCTGCCATGGGCCGGGGCAAAAGCACGTAGCGGCGGGGGGCGGGAAGACGACGATTCCGCGGTCGTTCACGCTGATGCCGCCCAAACAGGCGTTGGAGACCTGCCTGCGGTGCCATAGCAAGGACCTGACGAAGGCCAACATTCAGCGCTCCGAGCACACGAAGAACGATATCGTCTGTAACAACTGCCACTCGATCCATAAATCGGCGACGCCGAAATACCTGCTGGCGAAGAAGCAGAGCGAGCTTTGCTACACGTGCCATGCGACCGTGCAATCGCAGTTTTCGATGCCTTCGCACCACCGCGTGAACGAGGGTTTCATGACGTGCTCGGACTGCCACAACCCTCACGGCTCCTTCGATGCGACGTGGAAGATGGCGCAAACGCCGCGGATGATGGAGCGAGTGTTGAATGCGGAAACGCCGTGCATCAAGTGTCACGTCGAAAAGCGCGGGCCGTTCGTGTTCGAGCACCCGCCGGTGCGGGTTGAGGGCTGCGAGATCTGCCACAGCCCGCATGGGTCGATGAACTCGAAGCTGCTGCGCCGTCCCGTGGTGTTCGCGATCTGCCTGGAGTGCCATAACGGCGCGGACAATTTCGGGACGCGCAATAACGGGATTCCGATCCAATCCAGCAGGCACAACATGCTGGACCCCAAATTCCAGAAGTGCACCACTTGTCACGTGGCAATCCACGGGTCCAATGCCGATCCGTTTTTCCTGAGGTAACGAATGATGAAGGCCTACTGGATATTGTTGGCGGCATGCGGGGTACTTTCGGCGCAGCAGGTGGTGGCGCCTACGCCGGAGCAGGTGGGGTCGCCGCGCGGGGAGAACGCGGGCAATTACAACATCACGAATTCCTTCGAAGTGGGGTACCGGTGGGTCCTGGTGGGCGGCGACGACGGGATGTATCGCAGCACGGTGAACTATCGGAACGGAATCCGGTTGCTGAGCAGCAGCTTCTCGATGGATTCGAAGGACGGGCACGGTCACTACTTCGACCAGATTCTGCTGAACACGCTGGGGCTGGGCAACGATCCGTATCAATCGGCCATACTACGCGTGCAGAAGAACGGACTCTACCGGTACGACATGCACTGGCGGCAGAACGATTATTCGAATCCGGGGCTGACGATCGCAGGCGGGCTGCACGGGATGGATACGGTGATGCGGCTGCAGGACCACGATTTCACGCTGTTCCCGCAGGGGCATTACCGGCTGCGGGCGGGTTACAGCCGCAACGTGCAGGAAGGGCCGATGCTCTCCACGTCGCTGGAATTGGACAACAACAGCTTGAACAGTTCGGGGCTGCCGGTGTTCGCGAATTTGCGGCAGACGTGGAACGAATACCGGATCGGCGCCGATGTGGAATTCGCGGGTTTCCGATTCACGGTACTGCGCCGCTGGGATTACTTCAAGCAGGACACGCCCTACTCCGCGTACGGGATCGCGACCTCGGCGGCGCTGGGAGTGCCGAACGACCTGACGACGATTCAGACGTTCACCAAGGCACAGCCGGTGCACGGACGGAATCCCGGGTGGCTGGGGAATCTGCTGGCGACGCATAAGCTATGGGCGGTGAATGCGCGCATGAGCTACCTGGAGGGGCACGACGATTTCGCGATGAGCGAGTTCGCGACGGGGCTGAGCCGCTTCGGGGACGCCGCGAACCGGCAGATTTCGGTGATAGGGAATGGGGACCGTCCGACAGTCACGGGGGACCTCAATGTGAGCTTCTTCCCGACGAAGAAGCTGACGATTGTGAATAACACGAGTGTGAACAGCCTGCGGATCAACGGGAATTCGGCGTATACGGATATCATCGACGGGAGCAACTCAGGGCAGACGATTTATTTCCGATACCTGGGAATTCGCATGGTCACCAACATGACTGACGTGAATTACCAGGTAAAGGGCTGGGTGGCGATTTACGGGGAGTACGGATACACAGACCGGCTGGTGAAGACCGAGGAGAATTTCTTTCTTCCGGCATTCCCGAGCACAACACCGAACGATGTATACGACAATTCAAACCATCTGAACACGGGGACGATCGGTGCGCGGGCGCGGTTGTGGAAGCCGCTGACGGCGAGCGTGGAGGCGGGAATCGGGCGGGCGAATAATCCGCTGACGCCGATTAGCGATCGCAATTATCACACGATCAACGGGCGGGTAGATTACCGTACGCGCAGAGTTCAGTTAGGAGCGTCGTACAAGCAGTTTTATAACGTCAACGCTCCGGTGTCGTTATCGGATTATAGTTCGCACACGCGGAATTACACGGCGAGCGGGACATGGGCGCCGAACGACTGGTTCTCGGTCGACGCGAGTTACGTGAAACTGCATTTGGATACGGTGTCGGGGATCGCCTTTTTCGCGGGGATCGGACGGCCTACTTTGCAGACGGCGACGACCTTCTATGTAAGTAGCATCCACGCGGGGAACTTAGGAGTGCGGTATGCGTTCCGGAAGAAGGCGGACCTTTATGTTGGGTACACGATCACGCAGGATAACGGGGACGGGCGGCCGACGGCGACGGGGAATTTCACGGACCCGGTCCCGGCACTGCTGGCGAGCGTGCAGCAGTTTCCGTTGAGCTATCAATCGCCGCTGGCAAGGGTGAGCGTGGTGATCACGCCAAAGATTCGATGGAATGTGGGGTACCAGTTTTATAACTACCACGAGAAATTCGGGGTGTTGGGGTTTTATCAGAATTTCCATGCGAACACGGGGTATAGCAGCGTGACGTGGATGTTCTAAGGTCAAAAAAGGTCAAAGGCTTTTTCTCGCAAAGGCGCAAAGGACGCAAAGAAAACCTCCGGAACTTAATTGAGTGGATGAGTGTCTAAATTCGAGGGCGCCGTAACTTTGAAGTTCTTGGGGCAAAATTCTGGATGAGCAGGTGGAGATTCAGTTAGGGCGGTTTCTCTGGGCGGGGCCGTTGACTGTGGCGGTTGCAGGACTGCATCCCGATGCCAAATTTCGGCCGCTCACAATAGATTTGGAGCGTGTGCAGTTTTGGTGTTTTTCTGCATGGGGCGCTATAGTTTGGAGCCGATAGGCGAGTACCGCAGCCTCGCGTGGAAAGTCCTGCTGGTTTCGTTTGTCCCTGACATCGCCGTGGCGATGCACATTGCTGTTTGGGCAGCCTGCGTGACGATGTTGCCGGCTCTGGTCGCAGCGAAGGCCGACAATCATTTCTCGCAAAGCCGCAAAGCCGCAAAGTAACGCAAAGAAAACAACACCACAAAACTTTGTTTTAGGTTTTCTTGGTTTTCTCTGCGTACTTTGCGCCTTTGCGAGAAAAAAGCCTTTGACCTTACAGGTATTTCACGAAGAGGACGGCGTTGCCGCGTTCGTTGTAGAGGAGTTCGTTGACCAGGTTCTTAGTGAGGAGGATGCCGAAGCCGCCGGGGCGCTTGCCTTCTTCGGCGCGGACTTCGACGTGGCGGATGGGGGAATCCTCGGGATTGGAGATGGCGGCGTGGGGGAGGAAGTCCAGGGAGAAGCCGACTCCGGGGTCGGCGATGTGGACGATGATGGCGCGGGCGGTGCGGAGCAGGGAAGTACGTACGCGCTTGCGAGGGTCGTTCTTGCCACCGTGTTCGATGGCGTTCATGAGCAGTTCGCGGAAGGCCGAGGCGATGTCCTCGGCGGTCTGCTGGGGGAGATCGGACTGAATTTCACGGAGAAAGTGGGTGGTGCGGTCGGCGGCGTCGATCTTGCAGCGGACGTCGAGGGTGATCCACTCGGGGCGGGCGGAGATGACACGGATATCGTCCTGCCAGGACTCGGCCTCAAAGGCGTGCTGCACCATCTCGACCAGGGTGGTGGTGGGGAGGGGGCGGTGGAAGTAACTGAAAGCACGCTGTCGGATGGCCTGGATGATTTTCTGCGGGTCGGCCTCACCGGTGAGGATCACCTTGGTTTCGGGGCGGATGGAGCGAACGCGGCGAAGGAGTGTGAGGGGGTCGAAGCCATTGCTGCCGGGGCCGGCGAGCAGGATATCGACGGAACCGGCGCGGATCCGATCGAGGGCCTCGCGGCTATCCGATACGTTCTCAATCTGACGGTCATCCTTTTTCAGGAGGCTGGCCAGATGGTCCTGAACCGAAGAATCGGAATCGAGCAGCAGCAGACGGCGGGGGTTCAAAAAATCTCCACTCTTTAATTTAGCCGAGGATCAGCATACCATGGCAGTAACGTCTCTCTCCATACTACGCATGGTTGGAGGCGGGAAAGAGGGACCATGCCGAGATTAATGGAAGGTAACCTGGGGCTCCCTCCGCGCATCTCACCACTCAGTGTGAAAGCCGGAATCTTATTTATACTCGTTCCTGTGGCCGCGATGGCACAGATCTACCCGCCCGGCGGAGGCTATCCCGGCGGAGGTTATCCCGGACAGTCGCCCTATCCGGGCCAGCGGCCGCCGACGGGGACGGGCCTTCCGATTCCAGGACGCAGCGGCAGGAGCAGCAAGACTCCTGACCCGCGCGCCAGCAAGAACGGTGACCCGCTACCGAATTTTCGCGGCAACCTCAAGCAAATGGACGACAAATCGCTCAGCGTTGAGTTGGGCGACAAGCGCGTGATGGATTTCCGGCGCGACAGCAAGACCAAGTTCTTCAAGGCCGGCGACGAAGTGAAAACGCCGAAGTTCAACCCGGGCGACCAGGTGTCGGTGGAGGCTTCCGAGGATCCGGGCGGTTACATGACGGCCGTGAACGTCTACTGGGAAAAGGCCGGTGGAGGCGCCACCACCAAGACCGATGACGGGGTAGTGGACACATGGAAGGACGACGCCCCGAAAACGATCGGGTCGGAGCACGCGACCGATATGAAGGCGCCGGCGCCGCGCGATGGGGACGATCCGGGACCGCCGAAATTGAAGCGAGGCGGGGTAGCGGATGCCACGCGGGAGCAAGCGAAGGCGGTTCCCGAGACAGCGCCGCCGAACACGCCGCCGGCCGATGAACGTCCGGTGATGCGCGGCGCTGCGCCGCCTTCGGACCGCCCGAGCGTGATTCGCGGCGACAACGACGAAAATACGATCCGCATCGAACAGAAGAAGGACGAGCCGCTGATTCGCAAGGCGGCGGATGCGGCGATGGAGTTTACCGAGACGCTGCCGAGTTACGTTTGCTCGGAGATGGTGACGCGGTCGATGAGCCAGAGCTCGCCGGCGAACTTCCAGGCGATCGACGTGGTCTCGATGGAAGTGGTCTACGAGAACGGTCAGGAAGACTACCGCAACATCCAGATCAACGGGAAGCGGACGGTGAAGAAGATCGAGGAATCCGGCGGATCCTGGAGCACGGGCGAATTCGGCACAGTGCTGGTGGATCTGTTCTCGCCGGCCACCGCCGCCGATTTCCACTTCCGGCGGGATTCGCGAGCCGGCGGCATCATGGCCAAGATGTACGATTTCGACGTGGACCGGGAGCACTCTCACTGGAGCATCCACTCCGGATCGCAGAGTTACGATCCGGCGTACAGCGGATCGGTATGGATTGACCCTTCGACTTCGCGTGTGCTGCGGATCGAGATGGAAGCCAAGGGAATGCCGGCGAATTTCCCTCTCGACCACATCGAATCGGCCACCGATTATCAGTATGTGCGGCTGGGCGATGCGAAGCAGTATCTGCTGCCGGTGCATGCCGAGACGCTCAGTTGCGAGCGCGGTACGAATTACTGCTCGCGCAACGTGATCGATTTCCGGAATTGCCACAAATACACCGGCGAATCGACGATTACGTTCGGCGCACCCACGAAAGACAAGTAGGGATATTACAATAGGGCCTTCATGGCCTCACGTAAACGCGGCCGCACCAATGAGGCAATTCCGGGTGCGGCTGCTCAATCCCCCGGGTGGGAACTGCTGACACAACCGCGAGTAATCGTCGCGGGTTTTGCGCTGGCGGTTCTCCTTTTCTATTACCAGCCGCTGTTTTCCGCGGCCGCTTCCATTCAATGGGACGCGGTGGACGTGCAGTACAGTCCGCAGAAGTATTTGTCGGACATGCTCCATGCGGGGAAGGCGCCGTTCTGGACGCCGTATGTGTTCTCCGGCGCGCCGTTTCTGGCGGACCCGCAGGTGGGGGCGTGGTATCCGTTGAACTGGCCGTTCTTCCTGCTGGGGATCACGCCGCGCGCGATCGAATGGCAACTTGCGCTGCACGCGCTGCTGGCGGCGATCGGCGGATATTTGTTGGGGCGCGACCTTCTGCGCAGCCGCGCGGGGGCGGTGATCGAGGGAATCTTCTTCGCCTTTTCCGGTCTATTTGCGGAGACCAGTTCGCACGTTGGGCCGTTCCAGGCCACGGCATGGCTGCCGGTGCTGTTGTGGGCGGGCCGACGCGCTGCGCGGGAGACGCGATGGCTGCCGGTGCTGGCGTTGTGCTCGGGTTGCCTGGTATTGACCGGGCACTTTCAGACGGCGCTGTATTCGTTCTTTGCGCTGGCGATTTTTCTGGCGGTGGATTTCGCGGTCACGCGAGGGGCGTGGGTTCGGTACCTGGCGGCGATTGGATGTGCGGCGGTGGCGGCGGCCACGCTGCCGGCGGTGATGGTGCTGCCGGGGTTGGAACTGACGGGCGAATCGCTGCGCGCGGGCGCCGACTACTCGCGCGATGCGGGCGCGGCGCTGACGCCGGGCGCGTTAGCCACGCTGGTCGGCCCGAACCACTTCAGCGCGCTGGGGCCGGAGCCGTACACGGGACCGCAGGACATCACGCAGTTCTATTTGTACATGGGGCTCTTGCTGGTGCCGCTGGCGGCGGCGGGGCTGATGGCAGGGCGTGAGAGCTGGTACGGCGCGGTGCTGGCGGTGGTGGGGGCGTGGTACGCCTTCGGCCCGCCGGCGGGGCTCTACAGCGCGATCGCGTTGTTGCCGGGATTTCGGAGCGTGCGCGCGCCGATCCAGATGTGGTTTGTGGCGGCGCTGGGCCTGGCACTGCTGGCGGGCGCGGGGGTGGGATGGGTGCGGTCGCGCATCCGGTCGCCGTGGATTCCGCTGGCGCTGGCGGCGGTGATCGGGGTCGATTTGTATTACTGGAATATGGATCGCAATCCGCTGGCATTCGCGCGCGAGTCTTTCCAGGATCTTTATGGGGCGAATCAAGACAGGTTCCAGACGGTGGTGGCGCCACTCACGCGCGAACCGATGCATCGCATCTATGCGCCTTTTGCCTCGGCGGCTTTTGGTCCGTTAAACGGGACGCTGGATAGCCGCATTGAAGTGACGTACGGCTACAATCCACTGGAGCTGTGGCGCTATCACAAGTACATCGAGGCGGCGCAAGGGAATGCGCGTCTCTTGAACGGGCTGGGAGTGACGGCGATCATCGATGCGAGCAAGGGGTCGCTGCAGCTGAATGCGGCGCGGCTGCCGCGGATCTACGCGCCGGAGAGCGTGAGCGCGGTGCGGACCAAGGAGGAGGCGCTGGCGCGGCTGGCAACGCTCGACCCGGCGCGGGAGGCAGTGGTTGAGGGTGGTGAGGCGATTCCGCAGAATGGAGGGGCGACTGTGCAGATCACGGCGTACGAGGGCGATTTGTATCGTGCGCGGTATCAGGCGGCGCACGCGACGCTGCTGCGCATCGCGGTGCCTTATTTCCCCGGCTGGCAGGCGGAGGTAGACGGCCGCCCGCTGCCGGTGGTGCCGGTTGATTTTGCCCTGATGGGTGTGGTGGCGCCGGCGGGAAGCCACGAGTTGACGGTGCGGTACAAGCCGGCGCGCTTCGCCATCGGGGCGGGCATCAGCGTGGTGGCGTGGCTCGGGGTGCTGGCGTGGTTGGGGTGGGGATGGCGGAAGGCTGCGCAACCCGGCTCCGAACGAGCATCGCTTTGATTCTGACCGAATACCAAGACAGGCTGCGGGAGTTGGAGACCGGATGGGCACGGACGCGGGGGCAACATGCTTCCGCCGGGGCGATGCTGGCGCTCGCGGGCCTGTTGATTTTGATGCTGGCGCCATCCGCGCGCGGGCAGCACATCTTGCTTTGGTGGCTTGCGCTGTTGATTCCGGTGGCGGCGATTGCGGTGCGGCGGTTCCGCCGGTATCAGGCCGACCGGACGCGGAATTGGCGATTGAAGAAGTTCTATTCCGGAGGCCTGGAGCGCGCGACGGGCGAGTGGGCCGGCAAGGGATTCGGCGGGGATGAGTTTCACGATGCGGATCATCATTACGCGCGCGATCTGGGCGTGTTCGGCGAGGGCTCGCTTTTCGAGCTGCTGTGTATTGCGCGGACCGCGATTGGGCGG
The DNA here is from genome assembly GCA_963791985.1 of uncultured Solibacteraceae bacterium. Classification (GTDB taxonomy): domain Bacteria; phylum Acidobacteriota; class Terriglobia; order Bryobacterales; family Bryobacteraceae; genus Solibacter. Next base: position 968,455 of record CAWBUN010000002.1, read on the forward strand.
CGCGGCCTTGCGCGCTATTTAGTGGAGGGAAATCCTCTCGAGGAGATTCGGCTGCGGCAGGAGGCCGTTGCGGAGTTGGAGAAGCTGGCGGAGCTTCGGGAGGAAGTCGCGATACTGGGCGAGTACGAATCGTCGGAATCCCGATGGGAGACTTTTGCGAAGTGGCTGGATTCGCCGCCGGCCTGGTTCCCCAAGTGGCTTCGCGTAGTAGCGGCGATCAGTTCGACACTGCTGGCGGTGATTGTGATCTTCGGGCTGCTGACGGCGGGGCCGGGGCTGTTGCCGTGGATGTGGATCGCGAAGGCGGCCTGGCCGCTGCTGGCGTTTCATGCGGTGGTGGGCGCGTTTTTTCGCCGGCGCGTCAATAGCGCGATCGAATCGACGCGCTCGCTCTCGGTGGAAATCGGAGTGGTGCGTCAAGGGCTGCAATTGTTGGAGACGGGCCGCTTTCAATCGGTCAAGCTGACGCAACTGGCGCAGAGGGTGAGGCATGGATCGCAGCAGCTTCGCAAGTTGGAACGGCTGCTGGGAATGCTTGGTCAGCGGGATAAGGATGGCTACTATTTGCTCTCGCGCGCGTTGCTGGGCGGGACGCAACTGTGTATGGCCGTGGAGCAGTGGCGAACGCAGCACGGCGCCGAGCTTCGCATCTGGCTGGAGGCGTGGGGCGAATTCGAGGCCTTGAACTCGCTGGGAAATTTCGCGCATGAGAATCGCGATCACGTGATCCCGGAGTTTTCCGGCGAAGGCGCGTGCTTGGAGGCGATCGGGCTCGGACATCCGTTGCTGCGGGATGAGATCTGCGTTCGCAACGATGTGGCGCTAGGGCCGGCGAGCCGATTCTATATGATCAGCGGTTCGAACATGTCCGGGAAAAGCACGCTGATGCGGGCGATCGGGCTGAATGCGGTGCTGGCGCTCGCGGGTGGTCCGGTGAGAGCGCGGAGTTTACGGATGTCGCAGCTATCGATCTGCACTTCGATCGCTGTGGTGGATTCGCTGTTGAATGGGAAGTCGAAGTTTCTGGAGGAAGTGGACCGGCTTCGGCAGACGATCGAGCTGGCGGGAAGGGGGCCGGTGCTGTTTCTGGTGGATGAAATTTTCAGCGGGACGAATTCGCGCGACCGGCGCGCGGCGGCGGAAGCGGTAGTCCGAACGCTGGTCGGAAGAGGAGCGATTGGCGCGCTATCGACGCACGATATGTCGCTCACCGAGATCGCGGAGGCGGCGGGGCTCGGCGGGCAAAACGTGCACATGGGTTCGCGCGAAGGCGGCGGGCCGATGGATTTCGATTACCTGTTGAAGCCGGGTGCCACGACGGAGACGAATGCGCTCGCGATCGCACGCATGGCGGGAGTAGTGGTGCAAGGAGAGAATGCATGAGAACGATTTGGATCGCGGCCGCCCTGCTGGCGGCGATTCCGGTTTGCAGGGCGGCAGACGTTTCCAAGCTGCTGGCCGAGGGCGCGAAGCTCAGCGAGGGCGATGCCGCCCGGCTGGAAGAGCAGTATCGCGAGAGCAGGATTTATCCGGCGGGACCATTGGGCGATCGAGCTGCTTTTGACAAAGGGTGCGCACTCTGGAGGACGGCGGCGGAAGGCGATCGCGCGGTGCGAGAGAACGCGGCGGAGTGGCTGCGGACGGGCGATCCGGAAACGGCGGCTCCGCTGATTGAAGCGGGCGGCAATGCGCGCGCGAACGGGTATTCTTATGGCGAGGCGCTGCTGGGGATAACGGCGCGGGATTTTCAGACGGGCGATCCGCTGGAATCGAGCGCGGAACTACGCGGATCGGCTTTTGCGCGGAGGGCGCTCGAGTTAATCGGGCAATCGCAGGACCCGGCACTGGTATCCGGTGCGGCGTTTGGGTTCGGCTGGCAGGCGGGCGTGCTTTACGCGGCGGGGAAATTGGATTGGGATTACACGACGGTGTTGGAGAGCCTGGTCGAAAAGGTAAAGGCGTTGGATCCCACGAATTTGGAGCCTTACGCGATCGCCACGGAGCTGCCGCGTCGTGGAGAGCGTCCGCCGAGCCTGCTCCGCATCGGCGGCAACGTGATGCAGAAGAAGCTGATTGCGCAATCGCAGGTTGCGCCGGTCTACCCGGTGTCCGCGAGACGCGGCGGGGTGCAGGGGACGGTTCGCTTCAACGTGCTGGTGCGGCTGGATGGGGGCATCGGGAAGATGGTCGCGGTCAGCGGTCCGGCGGCGCTGGTGCAGGCGGCGGCGCAGGCGGTACGGAATTGGCGGTACGAACCTACGCTACTGAATGGACGGCCTTGCTACGTGTTGACGGCGATTGATGTGAACTTCAGACTGTCGCGGTGAGGACAGGCCGTTCAAGTCACGCGCGAGTTTCGCAGCGGAAGGTCTGCTTTGAGGATTGGTGCACGTATCGAGACGCCGGCGGCAGCCAGGATTGGCTGCCCCACAAAACCTGGCAAGTGAGACAGGCCGGGAGGCCTGTCTTACGGGGCTTGTTTGACGGCGGCGAGGAGATCGGAATCGGGGGTGAAGCCTTCGAAGCGTTTGATTTGCTTGCCGGCGCGGTCGAAGACCAGGGTGACGGGGAGTGGATCGAGGTTGTACTGCTTGTTGAGTGCCTCGCTGCCGAGGCCGACGGGGTAGTCCATCGGGTGCTTCTTGAGGAAGGGCTGGCACGCGCTCGAGGTCCTTCTTCATCCATCGCGATGCCGAGTACGGCGACGCCCTGCGGCGAAATCCTTGTGGAGTTTGTTGAAGCCGGGGATCTCTTGAATGCAGGGGACGCACCAGGTGGCCCAGAAGTTGACGACGACGACTTTGCCGGTGAGGGCGGCGGTATCGACGGGGCCGCCGTCCAGTTTCGATGCCTGTGGGAAGGCCGGAGGGCGGCGCGGACGTCGTTGGGACGCGGCGGGGGCGGCGGGGGGCGCGGGCTTGTTCAGGAAGGCCAGGTACTCGGCGGAATCTCTGGTGAGCCGGGGAAGGTGGCGAGCACCTTTTCGTCGGGATCGACGATGGCGTAGAAGGGAATCGCGACGGTGTTGAATTTGGCGAGCTGGAGCTTCTGATTGGCTTCGGACTCCGCGTCGGTGCCGTCGGTGTACAGTTCCACCAGGACGAAGTTCTTCATGGCGGCGGCGATTTCGGGGCGGGTGAACATGTTGGCCTTCATCCAGTGGCAGTTGGTGCAGGCGTAGCCGGTGAAGTTGACGAGGACGAGTTTGCCTTCGCTGCGCGCGCGATCGAGCGCCTCGCGATACTGATTCTTCATCCACACCAGGCGGTTTCGCCGCCGGACCGCCGCCGATGCCGGCGGACTGCGTGGCCGAGGGGAACGTAGGCGTCGAGATCGCCCAGCTTGCCGCCGAACATGCCGGGAACGCAGGCTGATGGCGAAGATGAGGAGGGCGATGCCGGTGAGCAGGCGGCCGAGGCCCACGGTCTCATCGGGCTTGATGCCTTCCAGGCGGAGGAAGCCGAGCAGGTAGAGGCCGGCCATGGCGAAGAGCACGATCCACGCGGCCAGGAAGCGCTCGCGCGTGAGGAAGCCCCATTGCAGCACCTGGTCGAGGCTGCTGAGGTATTTCAGGCTGGCGGCCAGGATGATGAAGCCCATGACCACCTTGACGCGCGCCATCCAGCCGCCGCTGCGCGGCATGCGTTTCAGGTAGGAGGGGAAGAGGGCCAGCAGGAAGAACGGCAGCGCGAGTCCGGTGGCGAAGGTGACCATGCCGATCAGGGGGCGCGTCTTGCCGCCGGAGACCGAGGCGGCGAGCAGGGTGCCGACGAAGGGGCCGACGCAGGCGAAGGAGGCGAGCGAGAAGGTCAGGCCCATGAGCAGGCTGCCGAGGAAGCCGCCCTTGTCGGCGGACTGATTGAGCGGCGTGAGGATGGACCGAGGGGATGGTGATTTCGAAGGCGCCCAGCAGGCTCAGGCCGAAGGCGATGAAGAGGAGCGAGATGAAGGCGTTGACCCAGGGATTGGAGCCGAGGGTGACGATGCCGAACGGTCCGAGGATCGCGGTGGTGGCCAGGCCGAGTCCGGAGAAGAGCACGATGATTCCGAGGCAGAAGACGAGCGCCTGCACGATGCTCTCGCGGCGTCCGCCGGACTGGCGGTTGAGGAAGTAGGACATCGTGATCGGGATCATGGGGAAGACGCAGGGCGTGAAGATGGAGGCGAGGCCGAAGCCGAAGGCGACGGCGAGAAAGCCGGCGAGGCCTTCGGGCGGGGCGGTGGGGGCGGACGGTGGACGTCGCGGGATTCGCGGTGGGAGCCTTGGGTTCGGAGTATCCGGCGGGGATGACGATGGCGGCCGGACGGCGGCGGCCGGATCGACGGTGAGGGTGGCGGAGCCGCTCCACTTGGAGGGCACGCACATTTTGGGATTGCAGGTCTGGTAGCGGGCGGAGAGGGCGAGCTCGGCGGGGCCGGCGGGGGCGTCCTTCTTCAAGCTCGACTTCGAGGAGGAAGGCGACGTCGCCTTCGTAGGTTTCGGTGTCGGAATTGAAGTTCGGATCGAAGGCGCGTTTGGGCGGCGGGCTGCAGGGCGCGGTAGCTCTCCGACGGCGGGGTTGGGGCGAGCTGGATTTTGGTGGGGATTGCGGCCGGGAGTGGACATCGAGTAGAGGTGCCAGCCCTCCTCGATATGGCCGGCCATGCGGACGCAGCACGTTGCCGCCGGGGCCGCGGACGGGGGTTCCACGCTGAGCTTCCAGGTGACGTGCTGGTCTTGTGCAAATAGAGCGGAGGCTGCCAGGAAGAGCCCCAAGATCGCCGACTTCATGCTTGCCTCCAAGGGTTAGATGTGGGAGGTGCCCGGTTTTATTCCGCTAATCTCGTTACTTTACTAGTCCCCGGCTTTTCCAGCGGAGCAGTTCCTCTTCGATCTGCTGGTTGACTTTTGCCGCCGGAGAACTCGGCCGCAACGCGGATGGCGTTCTTGATGGCATTGGCGTTGGAGCGGCCATGGCAGATGATACAGCCGCCGCGCACGCCGAGCAGCGGTGCGCCGCCGTATTCGGAGTAGTCGAGGCGCTTGCGGAAGTCGGTGAAGGCGCTCTTGGAGAGCACGTAGCCGATCTTGCCGCTAATGGTGGCCTCGAGCGATTCGCGGAGCAGTTGTCTTGACCATGTCCACCAGGCCTTCGCTGACCTTGAGCGCGACGTTGCCGATGAAGCCATCGCAGACGATGACATCGACGTTGCCGGCGTAGATATCGCGGCCTTCCACGTTGCCGATGAAGTTGATTCTGAGGCTCTTGAGCAGGGGCCAGGCGGCGCGGGTGAGATCGTTGCCTTTGTGCTCTTCCTCGCCGATGGAGAGCAGGCCGACGCGCGGGTTGGGGCGGTGGAGGATGATGCGCGAGTAGATTTCGCCCATGACGGCGAACTGCGCCAGCATTTCCGGGGAGCAATCGACATTGGCGCCGACATCGACGAGCACGACGGGGTTGCCCTGCATGGTGGGGAAGACGCCGAGCGAGGGCCGGGCGGTCTACGCCGGGGACGACGCCCTGCACCATCTTGGCGGTGGCCATGACGGCGCCGGTGTTGCCGGCGGACACGAAGCCCTGGGCACACCCATCGCGCACCAGCCGCGAGGCCACACGCATCGAGCTATCCCGTTTAGACCGTACGGCCTTGGCGGCGCTGTCTTCCATGGTGACGCGCTCGCTGGCGTGAACGATTTCGATGGGGAGATCGCGGTAGCCTTCGTGCTGTTCCAATTCCCGGCGGACCACATCCTGCTGGCCCACCAGAATGACTTTTACGCCTAAACTTGCGGCGGCCCGAACCGCCCCCTCGACTTCCGCTTTCGGGGCGTGGTCTCCGCCCATTGCATCGACCGCAATGGTCAGCATGTCGGGACGAACTTACTCCGCAACTACTTCAACCACTTCGCGGCCCTTGTACTGGCCACAGTGCGGGCACACGCGGTGCGGAACTTTAGGTTCATGGCAATTGGGACACTCGGACAGCCCGGGTTGTTTCAGCGCATCGTGCGCGCGGCGGGTGCTGGTCCGCTTCTTGGAGTGTCTACGTTTGGGATTCGGCATTTCTCTACCTCAACAAATTTCGTCGCTACTCAAATTTCCAAATTCCGGAGCGCGCCCCAGCGATCGTCGGTCCCTTCCGTCTTGCAATCGCACGCGGTCTCATTCCGGTTCTTGCCGCAGACGGGGCAAAAACCTTTGCAGGTTTCGCTACACACACGCTGCATCGGCAAGGCCAGCAGGATCTGTTCCCGGAGAATATCTTCCAGTTCCAGACCGCCGCCCACATAAAAACCAATTTCCGCCTCGCCGGCATCGATTTCCACTTCATCCTCCCCGGCAAGATCCGCGGCGGACTGGTAGAAGAGATCAAAACTGGCGGACAGTGGAAAACGGGAGCGGACCAGACATCGGTCGCACTGCGCCACCATTTCCACGGTGTAACTCCCTCGGACACGAACTTCACTATCCGATTCCGGCATCAACTCGGCAGTGCCGGTTGCATGCAAGGGGGAGCCCTGTTCCAAATCCTCACCCGAAAAATCAATCTGCCCTGGAGCCAAAGTTTCGTCGAAACGAATCTTACGCAACTCCATCTCTTTGACACTAAGGAACATGAGGAAAACCTGAATTGCCGGGCAGAACCACTACATTATAGCACCGGCGGGGAGGCGTTCCGCTACTTATCGCGACATTGGCGGAGAGGAGGGCCGGGTAGGGGTTTCCCTGGACGTCCAGGTCAGGAAGGCGGGTACTGTTACCGGATTTCGGTGGGTTTTTGTGATTTGGATTGCCGAGCCGAACGACCTATAGTATTCTCGCTTTCAAGTTTATGTCCACACTTCGACGGCGTACTCCGAGCCTTTGCGCTTTGTTGGCGTTAGGCGCGGCAAACGGCATTTGCGGGCCAGTAGTCTACGACCTGACGGCCAGGACCATTTTCGGCTTCGACACGACCGGACAGCATCGTGTCACGGATACCTACCAGACCGGTCCCAACGGGGTCGGGACGAGTTGGACGGGTACAGTCAGCCTGTTGCCGGTGAATCCAATCGACGAGCGCGGCACCGCGGGGCTGCCGACGAACTTCTTCGACGTTCTCTCGGCGGCGTTCGGACCCGGGTGGACCTACGCCTCGGCGGCCACTCCGTTGACTGATGGCAGCATCAAGATCGAGACCTACGACGCGCTCTCCAGCAAGAGTAATGGCGCGGGCAGTGGGATGTGCAGCCCCTGCGCGGGGGCTGAAATCGACGTGCAGTATGTTCCCGGCGTGGGAGATCCGACGGCCAATATGCACTGGATCCAAGTGATTCTGGACAACAACTCGCTTACGCCGCCGAATCTGGGTCCAGGGAACATCGAGAATATTGTGGACACGAAGTCCACGCAGCAATCCCCGTATTACGAGGATGGCTATGCCGCGAACAGCCGGAATCTACTCGATCTGCCGTCGCGCTTCGACTACCAGTCGACCACATGGCTGGCGGACTTGTTCCTGGTGAGCGGGCCGAGCTTGCCGGTAAACGGCGGCGCCATAACGCCGGGCCTGATTACTTTCTACGGCGGCCTGGAGTACGGGTGGACGGACAGTGTACCGGAACCGGCGAGTTTCGGGTTGTTCGCGGCCGGGGCGCTGCTGATTTACCTGCGGCGGCGATCAGTGTAGATCGCTCCCTGACGGTCGCGGTTCGCTGTGAGGGCGATGCGAAGGGACGGGGCTCGTTGCGCTCCCTGACGGTCGCGGCTTTTTGTGAGGATAGCCGGGGCAGGTGCGGAAAGCGCGCCTGCCCCACTTGCATTTACTGCTGCTTGGCGGCTCCGAGGGCTCCGGGATCGCAGCCCTTACAGAGGCCGGCGCCGCTGCCGTTGCCGATGATGTTGGCGCAGCGTTGAGTCAGGCTGGTGAGTTCACTCTGGCTCAGCGGGGCCGCCCAGAATGGGCTCTCACCAATCCCGAAGGTCGTGTTGCTGGTAGGCAAGGTATGCGCGGTCACTGCCCAGGCGCGCAATCCGGGTGCCAGGTTGCCGGGGGCCAATGCCATGTTGGTGGGATTGCAGGTCAGTCCGGTGAACGCGGCCTGCGTGTTGACTCCGTTACCGGGAATGGTGGCCAGGAGTTTGACCGTAATGCTGCTGGGTACCACACCGGTAAGGGTGTTCTTAACGATGTCGGAGGCGTTGATGCGCTGCGCGGCGTTGGGAGTGACCGGGCAGGAGCAGCAAGCGATCTCCTGTTCATCGGAGGAGAAGGCGTAAATGTTCACGCAGATGTTCCCGATGTGGTTGCTGAGGCCCGGACCGAATGGATCGGCGCCGAGACCGCCGGCGTTGGTGAGATCGATGTAGCCGGAACCGGCCACCGGGTCGAAGACCGCGCCGGCCGGGGCGGTCACGTTCGCAATGGTGTGCAACTGGAAGGAATCGAGAACGGCGAGGGTGGCGCTCGCCGGGGCGCCATCGACGGCTTCAACAGAAGTCACGACCGAAGTCGTGTTGACGTAGACGCCAGTCAGGTTGGCGACCAGGTTTACGGTGAACGTGCAGGTTACGCCGGGCGCAAGCATAGCGTTGGTCAGACTGACCAGGTTGGTGCCGGGCACCGCCGCAATCACGCCTCCTCCGCAGGAACCGGTGATAGTGGCGGGGTTGGCGACAAACAGATGTAGCGGCAGGGTATCGGTAAACGAAATCCCGGTCAGAGTGATAATCGCGTTGGGATTGGTGACCGTGAACGTAGTGATGACGGGGACGTTCACGGGAGCCGACACCCAGAAGAAGGACTTGGTGGTGACCGGAGGTTTGGCCACAGTCAGCGTAGCCGAGGCAGTGTTTCCGGCGCCGACGTTGGAGGTTACCGCGGTGGTGGTGTTGTTCTTGACGCCCTCGGTCTGGCCGATCACGGCGACGGTAAGGCTGCAGGATGCGCTGGCGGCGAGCGTGACGTTTGCCAGGGTAATGCTGCTGCTTCCAGCCACGGCCACGACAGTGCCGCCGCAGTTGGAAGTTGCACCGTTGGGAGTGGCAACGATCACTCCGGCCGGCAGGTTGTCGGTGAAGCCGATGCCGGTCAGGGACGCGAAGTTATTCGGGTTGTTGATTGTAAAGGCGAGATTCACGGTGCCGCCCGGAATGACCTTGCTCGGTTGGAAGGCCTTACTGATGCCAGGCGGCAGCGCGACGGCTAAATTTGCCGTTGCCGGATCGCCAGTGGCCTGGAAGGAGTTGAGGGCACCGGTGGAATTGGCCTTCAGGCCGACAGTCTGTCCGATGACCTGCACGGTGAAGTTGCATGATGTGTTGGCCGCAAGATTGGCCAGACTCAGGCTGACGCTGTTGGTACCCGGAACCGCCGTGATGGTGCCGCCGGGGCAAGATCCGCTGAGGCCGTTGGGATTGGCCACGACCACTCCAGCCGGCAGTGTGTCGGTGAAGCCCACGCCAGTGAGCGGGAGCGCCGCATTCGGATTGACGATGGTGAAAGTCAGGAAGGAGAACATTCCCACCCCGATGGTCGGGGGGGAGAACGTCTTGGTGATGGTGGGAGGCGTGGTGGGCGCGCAGCTGGGGAACTTGACGGCGCCGATACGCGTGGTGCTGCCGTTGTTGTAATCGGTGGTGTACCAGAAGGTGCAGCCGTCGGCGGGATCGATGCGCATCGAGGCGTAATCTCCCCAGCGTTGGCCGCCGGCGGAAGAGGAGCCATCGACCAGATGGACTTCCGGCGTGGTCATGGTTCCGGCGGGATCGGTGGAGAGGCGGCCGACGATGCGAACGCCCGGGAAGACCACGGGGTGGGGCGAGACGCCATCGCTCGAAACGTTGTAGCCCAGGGCCATGTTGCCGGCTTTATCCATGGCGACGCTGCCGGTCCAGCGGAAGATGCCGTCGGTGGAAGCCTGCGTTCCCTGCTGCTGAAGCACCCAATTGCCGGACCCGGGCGGAGTGCGGCGCAGTTCATACCAGCGAACGCCGGTGGTTCCGGCGCCATCCGAGTTGACGGTGTGACTGAAAACTATGGTTTCAAAGGTGCCGAAGTTACGGTAGTTGAGGGGAGCCATCGGCCAGATGGAGAGGGCATCGACCTTGTTTCCAGTCCCAGGCTGAGGTACGCAGAACTGATTCAGGCTGCCGCCGCTGCAGATGTCGGATCGGAACGACGCGGGAAAGAGGGTTTGTAAGGAGCCGAATGTCGAGTTCGCGGGGACGGCCCAGTCGACGTGAAACTGGTAGATCTCGATGCGGTCCACTCCATCGCCATAGAGATCGCCATCGTAGGGACGGGCGTAGAAATTGGGCGAGCCCGCCGGGGGAGGATTGGTACCGGAGAAATCGGCGGGCAGGGCGATGACGTCGTGGCCGGTGGTGAATTCCGTGGAGGGGCGCTGGAAAGTCGCTGTCAGGCCGGCGAGCATTTTGGCGCGATCGAAGACGATGGCGTCGAGGGCGCCGGAGCCGCCATCATAACCGCGCTGGGTGATCATGTAATAGCCGTCGGGCCAGACGCCGATCTTCGGGTAGTCGTTGGGGTTGGCGAGCACGAAGGTGTAAGCGTACCAGCCATCGGTGACCGGGTTGGGTCCTCGGGAGACGGCGATGCACTCCACTTTGAGCGGGTCTGTCGGCGGCGGGGCGGCGACGTTGGCGAGTTCGCTGATGACCCAGCGGTCGGCAAGCGCGTCGTAGTTGACGTAGGTATCGCCGCGGCCGCGGATGCGGCATTGGTCGGTGGCGGGCGCACCGGCGCCGACCCAGATTTGCTGCGGGTCGGTGGGGCCGACGAGCACATTACCGCTCTTGTCGTAGATCTGATAAGCGAAGTTCACGATCTGAATGACGTGATTGGGGCCGACGGAGAGGTTGGCGTCGGGTGGTCCGTCGCCAACGGTGCCATCGAAGTTGGGTCCGGGCGTCGAGAAGGGCACGGGGGCACCGTTACCCGGGCGCGGGCCGCTGGTGCCTGCCAGAGGATCGGGGCCGCTATTGCCCTTGGGCGGCAGGATGGCATACCCGGCTTCGGTCTCTTTCATCTCCACGCCGCCCTCAGCGCGCGGAGGACCCGGAGGCAGCTTGCTCAGGTCGCCAATAAAGACGTAGGGAGTCGACGGAGGACTGACGTAAGTCGAGCCGGTTTGGGCCAAGAGTTGACCAGCAAGGCCAGACATAAGGGCGAGAGAAAGAACGGGCAGGCTGGGTTTCATTATTTGCGACACTCCTCCGGCACGAACCGAGATGGAGCGGTTCGACGCTGCTGTATTAGGTCACACTACAGGTAAGGGTTCAATCCTACAGAGGACCTACTATCGAGGACGTACTGCAAAGGCTTAGTCCAAAAGGCTAGTCTCGATGGGCTAGTGGATGCTATCTGGCTTTGCGCCTGGCGGGCCGTTGTGGGTTAGCCGGCGAGGCTATATCGAAGTAGTAAAACTCTTTGTATGTTGTGATTTGCGGGGGTGTACCGCCGCCTGCGGGGGAGGCGCTGCCGATGATACCGGCGGGCTGTTTGCCCTTGGAAAAGACGCCCTCCAGAGTGATCGAAGCATTATCGGTGAACGGAGCGCACTTGTAGTTCCCCTGAATATCGTAGGAGCACTTGTAAGGATTCCCACCTTGATAGAGGAGAAGCTGCTTCGTGCTGTCGTTCGGGTCCTGGAGAAACACCGTGACGGACGTGATCGGGTTGCAGGGTTGCACATTTCCGGGGCAGGGAAGGTGCGAGTATTGGGGAAGGATCCGCAGGGTACCGGTGACCTGAAGCTTTTGCCCGACATATTGATCCTGCGAGGCGAGGAGTTGGGAGACGGTCAGCGGATCGGCGACGCTGCCGGCAGGGGCCAGCAGGAAGGGGGCGAGCACGATGAGGAAGGAAAAGCTACTCATGGTTACCTCGCTTCCTGGCCAGAAGACCAGCCGGCTGAATCGTAGCACCGGAAGCGATTGGGCGTCAATGCCAGTGCTTTTGATAAAATCGGGGTTGAGCCAAGCCACATCGAAACGGCTGCGGATATCCGCGGTCAGTTTTCTGAATACCACGCCGCTTGTTTGGGGAATGCTGCACGGGCCCCAGCGCGGGCTGTTCGACCTGGAATTCCGGATCCCCGCGGGGTGCGCGGACCAGCTGGCGTCGGGCGGCGCCGATATCGGGATCGTACCTTCGTTCGAGCTGACGCGGCAGGACCTGGAAATCATCCCGGGGACGGGGATTGCGTGCCATGGGGCGGTGCGCAGCATCCTGCTGATCTCCAAGTGCCCGGCGGCGCAGATTCGTACGCTGGCAGTGGATTCGAGCTCGCGGACGAGTGTGGAACTGGCGCGCGTGATCCTCGCCAGGCGGTTCGGCGCGGAGCCGCGGCAGATTGCGCACGCTCCGAACCTGGAGGTGATGCTGGGGATCGCGGACGCGGCGTTGATCATCGGCGACCCTGCGCTGCACATCGACACGGCGAGCCTGCCGTGGCACGTCTACGACCTGGGTGCGGAATGGTTCGACATGACAGGGCTACCGATGGTGTTCGCGGTGTGGGCGGGCCGGCGCGACGTGGTGACGCCGGAGGTGGTGGAGGCGTTTCGCGAGAGCTGCCGGTACGGTTTGGCGCACATGGATGAGATTGTGGCCGCGGAATCAGTGATTCGCGGGTTTCCGGAGGCGGTGGTGCGCGAGTACCTGACGCGGTACATCGTCCACGAATTGGGAGAGCGGGAGTATCGCGGGATGGATCTTTTTCTGAATTATGCGCGGCGCGAGGGTGCGGCCGTGGCGTTGCCTGTCACGCCAGTTTGACCGGAGAAGGACATTTCCTTATACTAAAGAGACGACGATGTATATTCTGTTGTGGATTGTTCATGTAATCGTGTGCCTGTTCCTGATCATTGTGGTCTTGCTGCAAAGTGGCAAGGCGGCGGATCTCGCGGGCGCATTTGGCGGTATGGGCTCGCAGACGGCCTTCGGACCGCGCGGGTCGGCGACCTTGCTTAGCAAGGCGACCACGATTTCGGCGATACTTTTCATGATCACGTCGCTTTCGCTTTCGATCCTGGCGACCAGGAACGCGGGGTTGGGGACGTCGGTACTGGAGAGCGCGCCGAAGACGGTGGTGCCCAAATCGGGGCCCCCGCAGATTCCGGGACAGATCCCTGGCCAGGCACCGGCGGGCAATCCGGGGACGACGGTACCGATGCCGTTACCGCCAGCGGCCAACCCGCAGCCTATACAGTCGAGTCCGGCGCCTGCTACGCCGGCTAAGAAGTAGCACCCTGAACGCGGAGGTGGCGGAATTGGCAGACGCACTAGCTTGAGGTGCTAGCGGGAGCAATCTCGTGGGGGTTCAAGTCCCCCTCTCCGCACCATAGATTCTAAAGTAGTTAATGAGGGCCGATCAGCGATGATTGGCCCTTTGTTTTTGCGATTGTGCCCGTAACTGTGCCCATCGTTAGGTGTGTGCCCCCCCAAGAGTGGATGAATCTACGGACCGTTCTTTGGGATGACTAAATAAGGAAGGGATCGTTTCTATATGCCTGACATCATGCAAGCCTCAACCGGTAGCGAGGTCGTCTTTTCAGCAAATGGAACCAAGGCAGAAGCTTGGATGGGAAAGCCGACCGTTACATTCTCACTCCCTTCTGAAGCTACCCTCGCGGCTGATTTTAGGAAACACGCGATTGAAGCGGGCATGACCGTTGGCTCCCTCTGAGGGGGGCATTGCTTTGACGGGCACAGCATGGGCACAGTTTAGGCGCAACCTTTTTTCCTTCCGGCTTGCATCAGAGACTTGGCGATCCTGATGTCGTCGCCGTCCACGATGTTATAGCGCCTCTCCATCGAATCCGTCTTGTGTCCGCTGATCTTCATTCGGACGACCTGGGGGACGCCGTCCCGCCTCATGTTGCGAACTGCCGTTCGGCGAAGGTCATGGAATTTCACATCGGGCACGCCTGCACGCTTGCAAGCCTGTTCCCATGCCCAGCGGAAATCCTTGATCTGTTCGCCATGCCGATTGAATACCCACGGGCTGTCAGGCCAGTTCGCATCCCTTTCCTTTTTCGCCTCTGTCAGGAGATCTTGCATATCGCCTTCGAGAATGGGAACCATCCGGCCTTCGCCGTTCTTTGTCTCCCCGTTCTGGAGCGTGATGAAGCCTTCGTTCAGGTCTACCTGATCCCAGCCGATAGCCTTTAGCTCTCCCAGCCTAATTCCGGTCGCATACCCCACGGCGAAGAGCGCCTTGAGTTCCGATGGGAGTTCCTTCAAGACGGAGGCGTATTGCTCATCGGAAAGGAAACCCGTTCGGACGTTTGTCTCTGGCGTCATCGGAAAGAACGGAACTATGAGCACTTTCGGGGGCGTGCATTTTCGGCCATTGTGAAACGCTGTGCGGAGAATGGAGAGTTCGCGGTTTGCCGTCGCATCAGACCGCCCCTCAGCAACGCGCTTGCGTCGGTATTCTTTCAGTTTCTCCGTCGTCACCTTCTGAGCTTTCAGGGTCGCAAAGAAAGGTCGGATGTTCTTCTCAATCACCAAACGCCAGATGTATTCGGTTGAGGGGCGAATGTTCGTTTTGGCGTACTCCAGAACGTCGTCTAGAAGTTCGCCCACCGTCACCTTATCAGGATGCCCGCCCGAAATCTCTCCCCGATGTTTCTGACCAAGAAGCTTGTCGCGAAGGCGCTTTGCGTCTTCGTACTTGGCCGACTTGCTTGATTCGCGGTGGGGCTTCCCATCGACATAAACCTTGACCCACCAAACATTCCCTCGCTGGTAGATTGAACCCGAACCATCTTTTGCGTTTGGCATAAAGTCTAATGTGCCTAAAAAGCTAGCGCGTGTCAAGCCTTGTTGTTTTCGATCCACCTGTCGAGGTCTTTGCGATCAATGCGGACGTTACGGCCAGTGCGCACCGTGGGGATGTCCCGCTGAAAAATCAGATGTCGTACTGCTTGTTCTGAGCGACCAATATACTCCCCAGCCTGCTTTGCCGTCAGGAGTCGCGGTTCAAGCCCCGACGAACTCGTTGGACGGCGTGTCTGCGCGTCTTTTTGAATCGCCGTGGTGATCTGCTCGGCGAATTGCGCGGTCATCGCCATAATCTCAGGCGTTATCTCTGCCATAAAAAATACCTCGAAAGCTTAGTCAGACTCCCCAACGAGCAGAGACTGCATCGATGGGGTGGTGCGCCTGAGGGGCGTCCTGGGGGGCGTGGTTCGTTCTACATCGTTCTTCTGCCTCGGCGCTGTGATGGTGTGACGGTGTGACGATTCCGTCCGACTCTAAGCCTGTCGCCGCATCAGGCAGCCTTTCGCTCCTCGCGGCGGAGCAGTCGAGTCGGCCTCCGGTCCACTGTTCTGTGTAAGACTGCCACCCCTGCCGCCTCGCATTCCTCTCTCGCGAAGTTCTCTGCCAAGCCTGACCACAGCTCGATGCCGAAGTACTTCTCGCGAGGACAGGTCGTCTCGACCAGTCCGTCCCGGCAGATGCCCCATGAATGCCGGTACCAACGACCGTCGTCGCTCAAGGCGAATCCGGTGCCTATTGCCACCACGTCCTGCCGCCGCTCTAGCCAGAGCCTTGAGGCGTTCAAGTGGCAGGCGTTCGGTTCCATCGCCCGCAGCTTGACCGGGCCGTGGATGACGTGGCCGGATCGAACCAGCGGCCCAAGAAGCTCTTCAGGCCCTTCCGGTGGTGCCACAAGGTGATCTCCGCCCAGCTTCAGTAGGATCCGCTTCAGCTTGCGGATCTCAGGTTGTACTTTGGCGTGCTCGCGCAGCCGCTTGTCGAGGAACCGCTTCTGTTCGTCTGTCATGAACGTCTCTACTTTCTCCCCTCAAACCAGCACTTCCCGACCGGGGCGGGCCGGGGGCGCTCTCCCTAAACTGGACCCGGCCCCCGCCTAGCTGCCTACAACCCCTCTGACAAAGCGTGACAGCGCGGGACGGGGGGACCGGGATATTGGGAAACCAAATGGGCGCAAATGCAGAACGAAAGCGAAGGTGCGTGCCGGGACCTTGAAAGCCAAGTGTCCCCCCATCCCAAGCGCACTATTCCCCCTTCTCTTCTCCTTCAGGCCCTACCTAGCACTTCTCTTTCAAGGTTGTGTGTGCAGCCACTGGAACTCAGGAGCCAACGAGATTTCGTCCGGCTCATTGGTCGCCGGTTTACCTATCCGCGACTGGACGGCGAGCCCAAGGAGGACCAGTTCAGCCATGTAGTTCCGTGCCGTGGGGGAGCTGACGGCACACGCATCCTTACACTGTGCTGTGGTCAAGCATCCCGACTGGCTCAGTGCGCCAATCATCGGTCGAAGATGCCCAGGTATCGACGACAGCGCCACATGCGCCACGAGTTCCAAGTCGCTGTCGCCGACTTCGGTGCGATCTTCCAGCAATGCGCTGGCGCGGGCCAGCTCTTTGAAGTACTTGATCACCTTCCACGGCCCTTCTGGGACTCCCACCGACGTCGGTTTCCACGATTTGTCGTCTTCGTAGTTGACGGAAGCGCGACCTCGAACCAAAAACCGTGCCCAGCGGACCAATCGTTTCAACAGTTCGGCGGAGAACCGGATGCTCTCGGGTTCCACACTTCCAACAGGGTGGCGCGTGTAGAAATCGGCCACGAACTCGTTGGCAAGTCGGCGGCACTCGTCATCGCGCATGTCGGCGTCGTCGCAGGCAGCAAAGGTCAGAAGCTCCGCCTCGGTCGGTTGCTTGACCGGAACCTCCCAGAATAGCAACCTCGTGCCGAGTTGCGACATCAGGCGATGGGTAGACCTCGGGATTGGTGTCGTTGCGCCAATCCAGTTAAATACGCACTGCTCGCTGTAGCCGCGCTGGCCCTGCATTCCAGTGTCGGAGACGAGCCCAATGCCATCAAGAACGCCGATCAGGATAGAGAACTTGTCCTGCAACTCCTGCTCGCGGCCTCGGAAGATCGGGGCTAGTTCCTTGGTCAGCAGCACCTTGTTGGTGATGCGCGGGAGCATATCGATGTCCTTTAGCGCTTTGGTCGTGTTGGAGGCATGTGAGACAAACGCTTTTGGAGTGAAGTTGTCGCTGCGGTAGAAGTACGCTTCGGTGCCCAGCCCTGGTATCGGAAACAGCCAGACGATTGCCGTAGTCTTGCCATAGCCAGAAGGCGTCTCCAGGATTAGCGACAGAGGCTTCTTGCGATGTGCCAACGCCATTGCCGCGCAGACAGCTAGGCACACCCGCACCGTGGCCGCCAGTTGCGGATAGTGCCGCTGGACCGTTGCGAGAAGTTCAAATAGCTTGGTTCTAGGTTCTGCTTCGATCATCCAAATCTCCGTACTTGGGGCAGGCGAACTTCGGGTCGTCATGGCCGATACTCGTTGGGTCTCGTGCCACTCCGCCAGAAGGCCGACGCGCTTTTGCGTCGGTGTCGCCTCTCAGACCGCCCCCCTGTGTGAGCGATCTAAGAGAATCGTATCGCTGCCTTGGAAATTAATTGAGGAAGTAGCCCTGAAGCGCCCGATTCACCTTTTCCTGGGTGTCTTGGCTCGTCTGCCCTTCTTGGAACCCCGTAGCGTGAGCCCGCAAAGCGTTGCGGCTTTCTCCACAGCCTTTAAGATCGTGCTGGGGTCGGTGTTGTGGTAGCCGGACTCGGCAATGGCCGCCGGGCTCATCTGCTTCACCTGGAACAACACCAGCCAGCGATAGTGCCTCTGGTTGCGGGTTTCCGGGCGCTCAGTCCATCCGCGCTCTGCAGCCAGCCGGGACAGTTGATGGCCGTACTCCTCCAGGTACATGTCCAAAGCCTGGTGGAGCCTTTTCTTGAAGCGGCCCCATTCCTCGAACTCAAGGTCCCACCCATAGTTCTCGAAGATCAGGTGGCGTTCTTGGGCGGTCACGACACTCCTAAGCCCTCGGAAAGGAATTCTTCCGGTCCCTCTGGAGCGCTTATCCCAGGACCACAGCGTCTCCAGCGCCCAGTCCATTAACCACGGGTCCGTGAGGTTGAATCGTCGTCCCCAAGCTTTGAGAAGAACGCCAAGTCTGGCCCACAGAGGTGAGGTGCCTTCGCTTTCCGACAACTCAGACCAGATCAAGGGTGCAGGCATAGTCTCGGTCACGGGGTCAGCTTCAGCACCATAGAACAGAAATTCGACATTGTTTCGGAGCCGCGTTACGACTAGTTCCCGCGTTGCGCTTATCTTAAGTGAATCGGGAAGCGCGGCATACCCGGGCATCACGACATCCCGTAGGTGATCGAGAACCTCCGGCGCTTCGCGAGCCAGCGCCTTCAAGAAATACGAACGGGCGACGACCCCGGTGCTAACGACGAACACGGTGTTGGGTCTCATTCGAGCTTCCTAGGATAACGAAAAAAGCGAGGTCCCTTGCTAGGGATTTCGTTGTGACCACGGCCTGCCTAGCTGCCAACATGGAATTGGCATGGCGTATAGTCGGCAGTCCGGCGTCTCTGCCTACGAGTGGTTGCGCCAAATCTCGCACGTACATAGCCCCATTCAACGGATCTCCGCCTGCCTCGCCAGTTCGAGGATGTCGGCGGGCCAGTTGAGATCATCCCGGACTGTTCGGAGTAGCTGCGGTGTCGCGCAGAGCAGCGTAAGGTTTCCAAGCAGGCGTTGAAGTGGCTTTCGCATGGCCCGTTCGGTTTCCAGATTATCGAAATGCTTAAACGCCTCACGTGCCAGCAGGTCAGCGGCTTGCAACTGGAGCAGCCGCTTGCCTCCGAACTCTATTCCACCGAGTGCTCGCGCCCCTGCCCAACCGTGAAGTGAACGCAGGCGGGAATAATGGCTCCGAATTCGTCCCGAAGTGGCATCGCTGTCCTCAAATGTGAGGTGGACATTCTGCCCCTTCTTGACCCCGAAATTGGCCAAGGCCGCAATCAGGTAGTCCACGGCGAAGTAGTAGGGATCATACTCATGGACTAACGTCGGGAACGTATCACGGAACTCGCTTACGGGAATAACGATTGCCATCCCGATGAGCGGTGACTTTTCGATGATCGTCACTAGATCGCGGAAAAGCGCGTCTCGGTCCTTTCGATCCCAAGACTTGAATTGCCCGTTACCCGTTTCGCAATCAGTGGAGCGGAAGGGTGCCACCAAGGCGCTTGTGGCGCTTAACCATTGCAGTTCGACGGTATCCCAGCCATCAAGCCTGCCGAATCTTCCGACGTTAACGGTTGGAGTCAAAATACCGCCGATTGCGACATACTTCGATCTGGTTGGGTCGGCGCTGTCGTCCAGATATGCTCTTATCACCGCGTGCCGCTCCCTTCTGCATGGCGTTCGCCGGCACCGGCCTGGAGCAGGGCGCTGGCCCTCCCGACTCCGGGACTGGAAGCTGTACCGGCTCATAACTTTGTGCCTCACTCCCCGGTGCCGTGCTACAAGGAGAGCGGAGCAGGCGGGTCAGTCTTGAGGTCCCTCAACATCCGATCAAATGCCACCCGATAGCTGTCAGGGTCCTTCCAGTTGCTGAAGTCAGGGATGAAGTACTCGCGGATCTCCTTCGCCGAGTCCTTGCCGGTATCGGCATCGAAACACTCCCAATCGCGGAGAGTGTCGAAGTCCACAAGCCGGATAGGGAATAGCACGCGCCGCTGTTCCCGGATTTCCCTCTTCCTCGCCTTGGAAATCTCCGTCTTCACCCACTCGCTGTCCATGCTGTGCCCCGAAAGGATTAGTAGAAGCCGTTCATGAATGCGAATGGCGTCGTCAATTTGTTCGTGGAGCTTCTTGCCGCCTTGGACATTGTGAGGAGCGAACCAGCAGCGGACACCGTTGTTTTGGAGATCACCATGGAGACGGTCAGCGAATGGCTGATCTTTGGTGCTGAAGCTGATGAAGCATGAGTAGAATTCAATCGCGTTCCCAACCAATGACCGAGCATATTCTATAAGAGAATCGGGAACACCTGCTCCCTCAAGGAACGACCGGGGGACGTTCCCATTTGATCTATAGAGGGTCTCCAGCCCAACTATAGAGGGGCCCGAATGGAACGCAGTGGAGAGCTCAAGGACTTTCGACAGATCAACGTCACCGAAGACCGTTTCGCCGAGCCGACTTCTGCGAAATGTCGCGCACTGAAGGATTGCGGAACATAGATTGGTACGCCGAAGATTGGTGTTCGTGAAGTCCGCGTAGCTTAGATCAGATCGACTCAGGTCTGCCTCTCGAAGATCCGCGTCGCTCAGGTTTGATCTGTTCATTGCAGCGTTTGAAAAGGCCGCTCCCTTGCAACCTGCCCAACTCAGATCTGCGTCAATGAGAGTCGCGCCTCGCAAACTGGCTCCTGCGAGACGTGCGCTTTTGAGGCTTACTTTTGACAGATGGGCCTCACCGAGGTCTGCCCGCAGAAGCGGCACACCATCGAGTATCGCGCCCCGGAGATCTGCACGGCTAAGATCCACCTCGTTTAGGATCGCACCTCGTAGGTCAGTCTCCCGGAAATGGGTCTCCACGAGGTTTGCGCCGCGCAGATTTGTTCCCTTGAGCAACACCCACCTCATGTCCGCCCCTCGCAGGTCAAGCCCTGCTAGATCCGCCTGTGAGAGGTCTGGCCTCTTCGGGCGTCCTATAACCTCATGCGGCCGGGTTGGTTCTAGTCTCCACCGATTCCACACCTCCACACCCTGCTTCAGAATTGCGAGATGTTCGGGGTTGGCCATCGTCAGAATTCCTGCAGTTCCCGGAACGGCCTATCGACACGCACCGTAGCCATTCCCGGTGCTCCGAACGACGCGACTACGAGTTCCTTCAACACCGTTCCACCGTTGAAGATATCGTGATTCATGTGGTAATCCACGCTGAGTACGATAAGTTCGTCGCCTGGATACAGGTCGCGCCTTGTGTGATCCCGCGTAGCCCGAAAGAGCAAGTACTTGTTGGTCCTACGCTCCGCAACTTCGGCTGCGTAGATCGAGGAGGTATTCAGCACTGCCCTCGGAAACTGCAGATCAACCCAGTAATTTGTGAGCGGCTCACTTCCGGTGTTCGTGACGAACACACCCAACTGGTATTCGTGATAGTCGGGCTGGCGACGGAGTGTTTTGAAATCGAGGCGAAGATCCACAGATTTCGCCGGTATGGGAGGAATCGGCAAGAATTCGCCGGATGTCAGCCGTTTCGTGAAGTTTTGAAGGACTTCGGCTTCAGTCTCAAACTCGACGGCACCCAAGAGCAGTTTGTCCCGGACCCCCTCCCTTTCGATGCCCTTCTGTATATACACCGCAACTGCGATCTCTTTCCCTTGTGCCTGCCTGAGAAAAGCTGCTATCGCTATTTCCTGCTCGACCCATACCGACGCCCGGACATGTTCGCCGTTGAGTGTTCTAACTGATCCCCGGTGATGCATGACGGCGACGAACCCGCTGGCGCGGTTCAGGCTGTGAAAAATATGCTGGGATAAGCCATCGAGGGAGGTCTGGTTCTGGGCGAAGTAGCCCTCGAACGGTGTCAACTCCGTGACTGCTTCGGCCAGAGCCTTTCCGAGATTGATCTCCTCTTCCCGGTACTGTCCGCAACTGATGAACACCAGATCCTGTTTAGGGGATGTCATGTGGCCGGTCCGCTCCATATTCGCACCTGTCGTGTCGCGAAACAACGGGATCGCGACCTGTTCTTGACAGCCCCCGGCAAGGCCGATTCAGGATTTCGACGCGGACTTGCCGAAATCGAACAGTTCCATGATGGGAAGTTTCAAGCGCCTGCCCATCTTCTCAAGCACCTCGAAGCTGGGCGCGTTGATCCCGCGCTCAATCAGGCTGAGGAAGTCCACGGAGATCCCGACCAGTTCGGCAAACTCCTCTTGGGTTAGCCTACGCTCCAGACGGATCGCCTTGAGCCGGGTTCCGAATTGTCGCCTGAGCGTGGGCATCCTTGGGGTTGAAAACTCCCAAGAACAGTCGTAATCTGATTACGAGCGAAAGCCCACCGAACGAGATTACGGATCGGGCGTTCAAGGCTGCGAGCCCAAAAGGAGCATAAACATGAAGCAGTCAGCCAAACCGGCGCGTTCCCTCATCGCCGAATTACGCCCGGTCAAACTCAAACTCCTTCTCGTGCTGCTCTGCTCAGCGGCAGTTTCGTTCGCGTACCAAACGAGTTCGCAATCGGACTCAACCAAGAAGGCGAGTCCCGATGGGTTTCTTAAATACGATGACGCGGAGAAGATGGCCGCTGCGGAGGTTGTTGAAGCGCAACGTCGCGGGTGGTCATCAATTGAAGTCGCAACGAGGGGCAAGTATGAACAGGAAAAGAATGCCCTTGTGGCTCGCGCACTAAAAGGAGATACGGATGCTCAGTACGTTCTCGGTGTAGGCTATTCCGCAGGCCGATATGGGCCGAAGGACGGCGCTATGGCCGTCAAGTGGTTCCGCATGGGAGCGGACAAAGGGGACCCTGGTTGCCAGGACCTGCTTGCCGGGATGTATGAAGAAGGTAACGGTGTGCCGCAGGATTACGCCGAGGCCCTACGGTGGTATCGCAAATCTGCTGACCAAGGAGGTATTTCCGCTCAGGCCCATCTCGCTTGGATGTACTACCGAGGCGAGAGAGTGGCTCAAGACTACACCGAGGCGCTCCGCTGGGCTCGTGCGGCAGCGGGTGCTTATTTGGGCAATCAGGTACGAGCACAAGTCGCTGCGGAAGCACAGGCCCTGCTCTATTTGATGTACTCATCCGGGGAGGGGGTTCCCCAGGATTACGTTGCAGCACATGCGTTCATAAACTTGGCGGCTTCAAACTCAACCGGTGAGAAGCAGAAGAGGGCTGTGGCGGCACGAGACGCAGTTGCCGGAATGATGACGCCTGAGCAGATCGCAGAGGCGCAGCGTCTAGCCCGCGAATGGAGCGCGAAGACCAGTCAGACTGTGCATTGAAGGAGGACGCCATGGCGCAGAAGTGGCTCTAGCGGCGTTGCCCTTCCGATTGGGTTCGCAGGTCGCCAGCGCCTAGATTGCTGTAGCGCCAGTATAACTATCCGTGCATTCAGCCTTTGCATTCGTTACTATGTCGGGGACAGTCAAGAAAGTCTTAGTGGATGAGGTTCACGTCGATGTTGTTGCTGCCCTTACACCGATTTCGCCTGACGATGGGCTTGGTCTTTTTGACCTGTTCACCGCTGCTGGCCCAGTTTGACACAGAAGGTGCTCAAGTAATATCGTACTTCCCACACCTTGCGGATGGAGGTCCTCCTAGCCAGAAATGGACAACAAGCTTGACCTTCGTCAATCCACACGGATCAATTGCAGCCAATGCCTTGCTGGCCTTGTATGGCGACGACGGCGGTCCGCTTGCTCTTGATTTCGGCGGTGGTGCTGCGTCGAAGTTTACGTTCACTGTCCCGCCGCAAGGCACTGTGACTTTCACCAGTACAGCCGTTTCGCCAGTTACGGTGACTGGCTGGGCTGCCGTCGCATCCACGACACCCCTGCAAGGTGTCATCCAATTCCGTTTTTCGTCGAATGGCATTCCACAGCAGGGAGTCTCGGCACAGTCAACGGCTGCCTCGCAACAGTTTCGATCTCCAGCAACGGCAGTGACTGGAATAGCAATTGCCAATCCCTACAGTAGCTATACACTGGGGCTGACCGTATCTGCCCTTGACGGTGGCGGAAAGGTCGTCGCCACCTCCGCTGTGACGGTGGGGCCTATGGCTCACCGCTCTTTCACTGTTAGCCAGATCTTTCCTGGCCTGTCCACGGCCTTTCGGGGATCGGTCGCGATCTTCAACAGTACTACCATCGCGGCGAATTTCGTGGTTTGGACCCTGAGTTCTGACTCGGGTGTGCTTTCGAGCTATCCCCCGTCCGGTCTCAATTGGCCGGTTTCGCAGTACGAACGAATCTGGAAAGTTTGGCAGAAGGTGCTGAATGCGTCGGGTTCACTGGTTTCGTTCGGCACTACTCCGCCTAGCCTCGTGGTGGACTTCTCCACCGACAAGATCAACTCGTTCGCTGCGCCCGCCCAGAACGAGGTTCACATCTTCATGAACCTCGCGGAACTTATCAGCGATTCCGAAAGCGAGTTGAGCTTTGTTGTTGCGCACGAATTGGGCCACATCATCCAGGCGAGGATTGGAAAACTGGTGTTTGTCCCGAGCAACATTGAATTCGATGCCGATCAGTACGGCATGCTCCTTTCACTTGTGGCGGGGTACGACCCTTACGGTGCCGCTGGAGCCCTGGCGAAACTAGCAATGGCATCGGGCGACGCGGCGCTGCTGAACCAGAACTTCGATAATTTGGTTTCACTTGCCGGGATCGACCCCCACGGTTCATTCAATAATCGGCTCGCTGTGATTTTTGCGAGTATGCAGCAGATGTGCACGATACCCCAGGCTCAGAACTTCTGTGCCCAATATAAGGGACTGATTCACCCGCACCTGCCGCCGATTGCGCCGCTGAGCAAAGAAGGACCCGGCGGTCAATAGTTTTCACTGGCGCTGATTTGCGTACTGGGACTGAGCCCTCAGTAGGGCCTGTCAATCAAGCGCGTTCCTCACCTTGCGGGGCGCACGACCAACTTGGCCTCCTTCCGTCGGCCAGCAGGCGCTACCCGGTGGAACCGAACTCCTTTCGGTGGTGTTAATCAGTGGCAAACGGCTACGCTGCTCGGGTCCACCATTACTACGGCGCAATTCTCCGGCACCAATGGTCCCAACGGCCTGACGGGGAGCCTTCGGCGTAGATAACATTCGATTCCAAACTCCCGACCCGCCGTCGAACGTTCCAGAAGCCCAACGAGGCTCCCGTGGTGATTCTGCTGGCGGCGCTGGCGTACAACTCCCAAAAGTCAAGCGGCCTCTTACGAAGGCTTCTATACCTGCTTCGCGTGAAACGCCGCCCAGCGCTTTTTCTGTGCAGCCGCGATTCTCTTGCGGGCGGCGGCGCTCATGTGTCGCTTCTTGCGAGGTTTGGTGAACGGCGTGGGGATGTCCCCGCCGCTACCTTTAGCCTGACGAAGCTGGCCGGGTGCCGAGCGCCTTGCGGATCTCAGCCATCTTCGTGGTGATCTCTTCCAGTCGAGCGTGATAGCCAACCAGAGCAGCTTGAAGTGTCGCGATATCGATCATGCCCGCAAGTCTATCACTTGCCTCCTCTAGGAATGCCCGATCCATTTGCCTGAACTGTCGAAGTTGGGCGATGAAGGATATCCGCAAGCGTTCCAAACTAAATCCAAAGACGGCTTCAACAGGACCTCAGGTGTGACCGAAAAATCTTCGACGAGAACGTCTGGAAGCATCAGTACATCCCGGTTGATTGGAGTCATCGGTCCCATAGCCATTTGGGTATTGACGTCGGTCGCCAGTTTTGCACCACGGACGCCGATCAAGGAAATGCCGATAACGACCGGCGGACTGCATCCGAGTTGCGTCATGATGGTGATGCACGTCGGCCAATAGTCTAGCAGCGTTCCCTCGTACAGCATACTCGGAATGAGGTTATCCACGAAACCCGTCAGAAGCCCTTCTGCGACGGCTTCAATAACACCATTCCTATAGATTTGTGTGTACGCACTTGCCGGTTCGCCAGCCGCTACATATATGATCCCCTCGAAGTTTATTCGCGGTCCCCACCCGGCCAGCCTTCGGCCCATTGGCTTGAGCGACGGATAGCGCGCTGGAAGCGTCAAAACATCAAACGAGGCGGCTCCCCCAAATGATTCCAGCGGCAAACAATGCATGACTAATAACGAGCCAGTGGCAAGCGGTACCAGTGGGTGACCGTTCTCCAGAGCAATCACCCGCTCAGCCCTGAACGCTGCAATCTTGTCTGTAACAGTGTTCGCGAAGAGAAAGGCATTTCTCAAATCCGTTACATCAAGCTCGTACTTTCCGTTGGTCGTCCGAGCCCAAAACCTGCTGTCACCCTTGAAGACGACGCGGTGGGGGCCGTACCAACTGCGTTCCGCTCGAATCACCAAGACATAGCGCCCAGTCGCAAGGCGAATCGCCCTTGTTGTATGCCGAACCCGTGGTGCTAGCCCGGTTCGGATAATGCTGTCAATTCGCAGAATTTCCTGGTCGATATCTGCGATCTGCAGTCCGGGTACGTCCGTGGGAGCACCCGCGCTCTCCGTAATGCCGAAGATGAGGTCGCCGCCAGCGGTGTTCGCGAATGATGAGACGTCTGCCAACAACTCTCGCTTTGCCGCGTCATTTGATTCCGGCAGTTGTTGCTTGTAGTCCAGTGTCTTCCGCTCCAGAACACCTGAGGTCAGGAGAGCGGCCAGGTCTGCTTCGGTAATTTGGTCAACAGGTTTAGCAATCACGATCAGCGCCTCCGTGGCCGCCTTGTTCAATGCTATACCGTCGCCGCATGAAGGACGGACAGTCGGCTTGGGGCCGTTCGGCCCCAGCCGAGGGGAACCCGATGGAACGGAACTCCGAAGGGCCTTGCCACCCATCCGACACGAAAAAGGGACCCTTGGATCCTAAATTAAATCGCATGCGCCGCCTGTTGGCCGCCGCCGCAAAAGTACCAGACACACGAGTCTGAATAGGGCGGCCCTTGCTGTAGCCCCTAGTTCTTAGCTGGCTTGGTAGCTTTCTTGTGCGTGCCCTCGGCTGCTAGGCGCTTGGCTGCGCGGCTCTTTGCCGCCGCTTCGGATGCCTTCTTTGCACGGGCGGTACGCTCTTCCGGCGTCATGGTCTCAAGGCAACGCTTGCCGCCGATTTTGCCGCCCTTGCTGCCAATCTCGCGCATGATCTTGCTAAAGATCGCCTTCGTCTTCTTGTCCACTCACTCCATGATAGAACATGCTCCAAAATGCTGCAAAATATGCCTTGTACCTAAAGCGTCTATAGGTTATTCTAGAGGTAGTTCTGGCGTTCGATTCTTGAACCGAATCGAGCACTAGGACGAAAACGGGACCGCGACAAGTTCCAGCTTGCCGTGGCCCCTAAACACCGCGAAAGGTGAGTTTCACGATGTCTACAAACGAGAATACCGCAACCGAGAAACCGGACGTTTACCGCAAGGTGACGGACGCAATCGTCAACGCAATTGAGCAAGGCGTAGGCAACTGGCGCATGCCGTGGCACACGTCCGGGAAGTTTGCCTTCTCGCCTCTGAACGTTACCAGCCATAAGCCATACAGGGGAGTAAATACCCTTTGCCTCTGGGCAGCAGCACAGCGGCACGGCTACGAGCGCGGGGAGTGGGGCACCTATGCGCAGTGGCATGAACGCAAGGCCCAGGTTCGCAAGGGTGAGAAGGCCACAACGGTCGTTTTCTGGAAGTTCGCCAACGGTACGGCGGAAAGTCAGGACGACGGGGAAGGGCACACGGCCACGAGTTCACGCCTGCTATTCACGCGTGGATATGCGGTCTTCAATGCCGCCCAGGTTGACGGCTACTCTCCGAAGGCTGATGTTGAAGCCCCCATCGAAGAGCGCATCGAATCGGCGGAGGCCTTCTTCGGTCGGATCACGGCACGGGTCGCGCATGTCGGAAACCGCGCGTTCTATTCGCCGATGGATGACTCGATCACGCTGCCGCCCTTTGCGGCGTTCCACACGCCCCTCGACTACTACTCAACCCGTGCTCACGAGTCGGGGCATTGGACGAGCAAGGCAGACCGCTGCAATCGGGAGCTGGGGAAACGCTTCGGCGATCAAGCCTACAGCGTGGAAGAACTCGTTGCTGAGCTAGCGGCGGCCTTCGTCTGCGCTCACCTGGGCCTCAGCAGCGAACCCCGCCCCGATCATGCCCAGTACATCGCCAGCTGGCTCAAGGTCCTGAGGGCTGACAAGCGAGCCATCTTTACGGCTGCCAGCAAGGCCCAACAGGCGGCGGACTACCTAATTGCTCTGGCTGAGCGAACGGCGGAGGTGGCGGCATGACCGGGCGCTACCTGATCTACACTCCCGTGGAAAGCTTGCGCGATGAAAAGCGCTTCGATGCCGCATGGCGCAAGTTTTCCGAGGTCTGCCGGTCTCTACACCGCGAGGGCCTCAGCTATTCCGTACAACTCAACCTGACGGGCCTTAATCCGCACGTGGTGATCACGGCAAGCGGCAAGGCCATGGCGCGACGCTCAACGACTCGGCGCGTGTTGACCTTGCCCCAACCCGTGGCCGTGCAGCGCTGCCGCGAACGTGCCCTAGAGGCTTCCTGGTTCCTGCCTGAGAACCGGGAACGACGCAACAGCAACACGACGCACTGGGCCAAACGCCAAGCCCGCTACGCGGAACTCTCGGCGATGGCCGAAGAGCACCTCCGCGCCGAGTTCGAATTCTGGCGAGAGCTAGAGCTACTGAGCGGCCAACGTGAACACTTCAAACCGGGCCGTACGGATGAAACCGCCATGGCGGATGACGGAGTAGCCGCATGAGCAACTCCATGCTGACCCTCGTGGGCGCTGATTGCTTGCGCTGTGGCTCCAACGCCGAGGCCGTGCAGCGGGACCGCGAGGTCCTGAACGTCTCCAACGCGGTGTGTTGCGAGATTGGCGACCTTGCCCGGTCTGATCCCCGGGAGCCGTACGCCGACTATGGCGACCTGTTGGAGCCTGAGGTGGCGTGCTTCGTCTGTAGTGCGCTGACCCGTTCACCGCTGCATAGTGGTGGCGGGCAGGCCTTCTGCGGCAAGGGCTGTTGGAGCGAATATGCTGAATAGCCTAGCAGCGGCAGGGCCTCAGCAAGCCCTAACGATTCAAGAAGGCGATAGGATCACGGGAGCGGGCGCGAGTCCGCTCCCTGCGCTCCCCGCTCCCTTATCGCTAGACCAAGTTCGTGACTTCATTCGGGCGTCAAAGGCCGAAAGCACCCTGCGCGGCTATCAGAACGACTGGCGGGACTTCTGCGCTTGGTGCGAGTCGCATGCGCTGTGCCCGTTGCCTGCCAGTCCCGAGTCCGTAGCGGCCTACATCGCCGAGTGTGCCCGTCGGCTTAAGGTCGGCAGCATCCAGCGTAGGCTCAATGCCATTGCCGAGGCCCACAAGGCCATCAACGTAGATCCGCCCACGCGCCACGCGACGGTGGCTAACACGATGAAGGGAATCCGTAGATCGCTTGGCGTCGCACCGGCCCAGAAGGCGGCTGCGCTGATCGACGACATCCGCGTCATGGTAGACGCCGTAGATGACGGCCTTATCGGGGTTCGGGATCGGGGGCTAGTGCTGTTGGGCTTTGCTGGTGCCTTTCGTAGATCGGAACTGGTAGGCCTAGACATGGACGACTGTGCTTTCACTCGGGACGGGCTCACCGTGACTCTGCGACGGTCGAAGACGGACCAGCAAGGGGCGGGGCGCAAGGTCGGCATTCCCTACGGGGCCAATCCCGAGACCTGTCCGGTTCGGAATGTGCAGGTCTGGATCGAGGCGGCGGGAATCACCACAGGGCCGCTGTTCCGCTCCATCAGCAGGCATGGCAAGGTTCAGGCGGGCAGGCTCTCAGGCATCGATGTGGCCAGGGTAGTCAAGAAGTTGGCAAAGCGGGCCGGACTCGATGCCGTCAAGTACGCGGGGCATTCGCTGCGGGCGGGCCATGCCACCGCTGCGGCGATTGCGGGGGCGTCGGAGCGGTCGATCATGAACCAGACGGGCCACAGGTCGGTTCAGATGGTGCGACGGTACATCAGGGACGGGAGCTTGTTCCGGGAGAATAGCGCGGGAAAACTGGGGCTGTAGAAGCATTGGACGGGCCTCAGGCGCATTTCCACCAGCGCGGCAGAACCGCTCTGTTCGATACTCTGTAGATGATGGGACCTATGACACAACCGCCGGGGACAGTTTCGAGAATACTTTGGCACTTTACTGGCGGACCTAGATGGAACCTCGCAAAGAACCGTCAAGAGGGCCTTCCAAAACCTGCCGCTGAGGCCTATGATGCAATCCTCAGTATCCTGGGGTCGAGACAACTGCGGCTTGGGCAGTATCGTGAGGTGGTTAAGGTCCGAGTACCCCACTTGCGTCGCTACAACGCGCAAAAGAAAGTCCACGAGGAGTTAGTCAATCACATTTTCAGGCTGAACTCCGCACCGGTGTGCTGCCTCGCCGACATCCCCATTGCACACCTCTTCTACCAAGCGCAGCGATACGGAAATATGGCCATTGGGTTCCACCGAGAGTCGGCAGTGAGGCATGGATTCAATCCTGTTTTCTACACGCTGCATGAAACCGAGGTGCTTAGATCCGTCTACCAAGGCTTTGCCCGACTGAACGGCATGGACACCGAACTGAGTTACGCTCAATGGGAAATCGAATCTCAAGTTCAGGATTTGAAATGCGAGCAGCATCACGAGGTGGACCTTAGTGGCGGCGTATTCGACATAGATAGCGAACTGCATGACGTCAAAGACGCTATCAACGCAGCACAAGGCGGCTTAGCGCAATTTCTGGCATTCGTCAAGACGTTCGATCAGGCCGAATTCTCCACGATATACTGCGAGCGCGAATGGCGAGCCACAAGAGAATTCGCGTTTGGCATGGACGATGTGGCTATGATCGTCCTGCCGAAGACTGGCGACGAGCGTCAGTCTTACTTCAACAAGTTTGTTTCGGAAGAGGCGGCTAAGCTCAACTGCCCTCGCTCCATACCCATTGTCCCGTGGGAAGACCTGATTGAACACTGATGTTTAATTCGGGCCAGAACGGGAGAGGACAGTCCAAATGGGCGTGATAAGATCTAGTAGAGAAGAAGGACATGCAGTATCTTTGTTCGCCTCTCCCGAACCACTCATGCACTCTATGCTTCATTTCGTTTCACCGAGTTCCTTCGCCCGACAGGTCGGCATTAACCGCAAGACCATTCTCCAGGCCATTCGCAGCAGGCAGCTACCCGCTGTCATGATCGGCCAGCGTTACCGAATTGAGGTTGGCGCTGCTGAGGCGTGGGCGCGGGGGCAGTTCGTGATGTTGAATCAGTCCACCATGGCATCCGAACCGCCCAGCCGTCAACAGTAGGCTCTAACGGCTGAGCCCTTTGTGGGCAACTCGAAGCGGCCTGCCGCTGGTGCTTCCAGCCAGCAACTCCGCTTAGGCAAAGTGTCTCACGCTCTCGCGTTAGACACACGCCTTATGACTCATATCATTGATCTCGACCTCTTACCAACTGCGGTGAGCGGTAACAACGCGTGCCCTCAAGCCAAGGCTCGCATACTGACCTTCGGTCAACTTTGTGAACTAGAGCCAAAATTCCGCCTGCTGCTCATCCAAGCGGCGATCACGGACGACAGTGTGCCCAACTACAGTTCCGGCCACGTCTGGTATGGGAACGCAAGTCACGATGGACTGAAAGACCAGATGATACGGCTGCTGGACAGCTTAACCTTGCCCGAAGGCGTCCGACGGTCACAAGTGTACGACGTCGCCTACGACACCCTCTATGATTTGTTACCGCCTGATAAGTTCTAAAAGAAAGGGGAAACCATGGACGACAAACAGAAGCTAAGATCGTGGCTTGACGACCTAGAGCGCCAGCAGTTCTACGGTAGTGTCACCTGCAAGTTTGAACACGGCGTCATCACTTACGTGCGAATGGAGCAAGGCTTCAAGCCCCAAGATCTGAAGATTCAGTCGGATAACCCGAGGAACCATGCAAGCAGCAACTCCAACCGATAGTAGCCCCACCCAAAACCCCTCCTACGCGGAACACGGTCTCCTAAACGCCGACGAGCTGCGGGCCTGGTGCGGGGAGCACGCGGAGACCGACTTCCTGATCCCCGACTTCCTGCCCCGTCAGCCGATCATCCTGGCTTGCGGTCGATCCGGCGAAGGCAAGAGTCCCTGGAACCTGCAACTGGCGATTTCGCTCGACCTGCAAGTACCCTTCCTCGACTTCCCAGTCGGCAAGCGTGCTACGTCGATCATCTGCAGCGGCGAAGACTATCCGGTCGATACATTAGCTCAGATCGAGCGCCAGACGCGGCATCTCACTGGTCATTCCTGCACTCCGCCGGGAGTCATGATATTCAGTAACAATGCCTTTCCTGAGCAATTCAACCTCGGAGGGCTGGAGAAGCGCATCGAACTCTTCCGGCCCGACGTCGTCTTCATGGACCCGGCGGTCCACTTCTTCCCCAGGCTCGAAGATAACGCCGAGGCGGTTGACGAGGCCTACTCCCTTCTTCGGAAATGGCACAAGCGCTATGGCACCGTCTTTGTGCCCGTCCACCACCTGACAAAGTCGCTCCACGACAACCCCAACTACAAGCCGCTGGACAAGTGGTATCCCAACCCACGCGGCTGGTTCGACTATGCACGAGGGACTGGCGCGCTGGTGCAATACGCTGATGTGCGAGTGGGCTTTGACACTTCCGAGTCTGGCACGCTCCACGTTGGCGGCTACAAGCGAGCGACCGGCAACCTTCCGCTGGTCTGGATGGAGCGGGTGATGGACCCTGATGACGGAAGACCGCTCGCGTACAGGCGGGTTCTAGATGAAGCTCTGCTTGCACCCGGTAAACGCGCCATCTACCAGAGGCTGCCGGACCCCTTCACACCGTCGGACGTGAAGGCCGTGTCGAAGTGGAAACACGACAGCCAAGTTCACCCGTTCATCGAGGAACTGCGGAACCTCGGACTCGTCCGGCAAGATGGGCCGCGCCAACCCTACCACAAGGTCCGGCCCACCGCGCCCGCCTCGGCAGTGAACAGGGGACCGCAGGAAATGGTGGAGTTGGTGTAGTAAGAGGGTTAAGAATATATTTATCAACCATTTACCAACTCCAATGCCCTCAGGAGTTCATTGGAGTTCCTGTAGTTCAACTCCGGGACTCCAACAGACTACAAAACCCTTTGGAGTTGATAACTCTATGATGGTCGTACACTTAGTCCTCCAACTCCACTCCTCCTCTAGGCTGGCCCGCCTCCTGCAGTGTGTTTCCGACGTGGTCCGCCTCGAAGCCGGGCCGTGAGAGGTCGATTAGTAACACGAGGCGAGCCCTCAGCCGATAACTGCCCGCACGATTGCGCCAGCGGGCTCCTAGCGCGATTACGGGGCATCGTGGCGGCAGGTCCCAGCGCCCAGGCCGGGTAAAGCTGACGCGCATCGACCCCTGGGACGGACGAC
This sequence comes from uncultured Solibacteraceae bacterium, assembly GCA_963791985.1. Classification (GTDB taxonomy): domain Bacteria; phylum Acidobacteriota; class Terriglobia; order Bryobacterales; family Bryobacteraceae; genus Solibacter. The sequence continues at coordinate 1,001,433 of CAWBUN010000002.1, forward strand.
GGGCGAGGCCGGATCGGCAGCGCGCAAATCGCACAAGGCGTAGCTGCTAGTACTACAATCACCAAATACTTCAGTAACAACAGACTTACCGTTGAGAGAGCCCTTTAGTAAGTAGTAAAGTACTTGCCCAACGCCAGACGTTCCTGAACCCTCTCGGACCAACTGCCTGGGCGAATGACCCGCACGGGAGTAGAGCGGAGCAACGCGGCCAGAGACCAAAACGCTGCTGCCCGCCGTTTCTGGGACCGGAAAGTCTCAAGCGGGTAAACCGAACAGCCGGTGCTCGCGACGAGTTTTAGACAGGAAACTTCATTGAGCGTGGAGCAATCGCACTCGCACCATTACGTGCCGAAGTGGTACCAAAGGCGGTTTCTTCGACAAGGCCAGACGTTTCACGCGCTCACCGGATACATGGACGCTCAGCGGTTTCGGACACCCCGGGGCCTGGACCAACTCGAAGGCCCCTGACAACCGAACCGAATCACACAGAGGCTCTCCTTTCGATGCGTCGAGTCTTTCAGCACCGTGCAGATCGCCGTTGCTGTCGCCGTGTTTCCGCAAGGTCGCTAGCCGTGGCCGTCAGTATAGATCCTCTACGTGGACGCGATCCGCGCGGGAGGCCATCGCGGGCAACTTCGATCTGGAGTGAGATTGCCGGATGGTTAACGTCGCCTAAAGAGCAGAGGAACATTCTGACGGGACGTAGACTTCCGGGATAAAAAATGATCAAATCAGTCTATTCCCTCTGAAGAGGCTAGCGTACATGTCACATAGATATAAGAAGTCAGATTGTCCGTGTCCTATCCCTGCGGTTCTGTTCCTTGCGTCTGTCATGATCATGACTGCCTGGGCTCCGTCGGCAACGGCGTCAACACTTCATGCCTTTTTATATTCAGGTGGCATCATGACCGATCTCGGTACGTTCGGCGGGCATAATGCTCTCGCCATTGCCATTAATGATACCGGAGAGATCGTCGGCTACGCAGAACCGATCAGTGGTCCTTCCAACGGGTTTCTATACTCCGGTGGGATCATCACGTATCTCGGCGGGGTCGGCACTGAACCTGCTGGCATCAATGCCGTCGGACAAGTCGTTGGCGTAACGGCCGCTGGAGGTGGGTATAATCACGCGTTTCTGTACTCAGGTGGGATCATGATTGATCTCGGCACCCTCGCTGGTGGCGTTTCTAGCTACGCTACTGGCATCAACGACTCCGGACAGGTTGTAGGCACCTCGCACTTCACTCAACCTGGCCTCCCGCAGAACTATGACCACGCCTTTCTGTACTCGGGTGGGACCATGACCGACCTCGGCACGCTCGGCGGCTATTACAGCTATGCGAATGCCATCAACGACGCTGGACAGATCGTAGGCTATTCGTATATCGCTGGTAGTGGGGACCTTCACGCATTTCTGGACTCGGGCGGCACCATGACTGACCTCGGCACTCTTCCTGGCAAGAGCTTTAGTATCGCCACTGGAATCAACAGCACTGGACAGATTGTCGGGTACTCCGATTCCGTGGCGTTTCTATACTCAGGTGGAACCATGACGGCGCTCCCGACCTTCGATGGACATGATTGGTCTCCTCTTGGCATCAACGATTCCGGACAGGTTGTAGGAATCGGGGTTGGCTCAAATGGGTCTCACCACGCGGTTCTGTACTCAGGTGGCATCATGACCGATCTGGGCACGCTCCCCGGCGGCGGTGGGAGCGAGGCTTTTGGCATCAACAATGCTGGGCAGATCGTGGGCACTGCGGATGTGCCCGACCCACTGCCCGAGCCCTGCACTCTCGCGTTGCTTGGCATTGGAACTGCATTTCTACTACTGATGCGAACTCGGCATTAAAATCCTCGCTGTCTGTAGAGACCGGGCGAGTGGAAGGTGAGCGGCTTGCCCAGTCCATACCATTCGGTTTCGTATCGCTGCCCGTCTCCCGTTCTTTTGTCGGCCCCGCCCACGTTCCGAATCATCCCCCCCCGCATCTGACGCTACACCGATCAAGAATCAGAAAGGCCAAGCGTGATGAATTCGGTCTCGCTACAAGCGGGGCATCTGCCCGTCCCTCGTCAATTCGGGCACTTGTCCTGGTCTGAGTTGAGGGCCACGTTCCGGCCAGTGCCGAAGCATTGTTGACAGTCACCACTGCCGCCACAATCACGGCACCGACGCTCACCAGCTAGGCCTTCAAACACAGTGGATACTCCCTGAAAATTGATTCTATCCCGATGTGGGCAAGTTCGGGTGCGCCTTTTCTCTTGATGGAGATCTTGAAAGCGCCGGATCGGGAGTCGCTGAACCCGTGGCTGGCCGTTTGAGAAGATCTTGCGGCCTTTTGAATGGTTCCGGTCCAAACGTCAGCCGAGTTCTGGGCGACGCTGCAGTCGTAACGCTGGTGCGGGGAATTGGTGCGGCAGGTTTGCTACGCGACCGATGCCGTGTACCGCTCCACCTTCGCAAACGTCGCCACCTGATCGAGCCGAACCCGAAGTTCCTTCAGCCTCGATTCAAGGCGGAGGCGGTCACAGTCGCTCAAATCGGAAATGCGAGGCAAAATCGCTCTCGCCGTGTCGCAGGCTTTCTCGGCCTGGGCGAAGAGCGGAGTCCCGCCAGTCGCCACATCCGCCAGCACAAAGCCCCCGGTCGAGTTCCCGGCTGACGAGAGTCAGCAAATCGTGGTCAGTTCGATGACGGATCGATGCGAGTTTTCTTGTGCGCGGTCGGACATGCCTTCCCTCCGGTGACGACGCAAAGCCATGCGGTCTCTAGCGGGTTGGCCGCCAAGAACCCTCGCATCGTTCGGTTCACTCTATAAGACGCAGAAACGTCGTCTTTGGTTCACCGGATCCCAGTTCTTACGGTAAGGTGGCCCGTTAGCAACCCCGGCGAGGCGCGTCTCCTCACTATTTGAGACGGCGCAACAAGGCTGCGGTTAGCGGTGCAGCCGCTTGATCTACTCCTGCTGTTTCGCCACGCCAATCGCCTCGATCATCATCTGTTCCATCGCCTCACGTCGGCTTGATGTGGTGGTGATCACGATTGCTTTAGTCGCTGTAGCCGGTCCAGCCGCTCACGAAGTTGTTTGAACTTCGACTGCAATTCCTTTTCTACTTCCGCCGTCATCCCTCTCGCCTGAGAGAAGAAGCGGAGCATGTCGGAATAGCCCTTCTCCGCTTCCGCAAGGGTCCGTTCGGCGTGTTCCCGGTTGCCCAAGCTGTACGCTGTTTCAGCAACGCTGGCGAACGTGAGGCACACGCCCAAGTCCGTCCTGATGAAAGCAAGGCGTGCTTCCTCAAAATCGTCCCGAAGGGTCACCCATCGGTCGAAGGGAGTGCCCATGTGCAGAGTATATATGAGCTTCCGACTTAACGTGAAGCTGGCTCCGACTTCCAACGCTTCAGGTTGGGGATGTCCTTCGTGAACTGCTTTGCCAGAAAACCCGAGACGTGCATCTTCTTCAGAATGCCCTGCACCATCGACACCATTTCCTCGACGGTTAGGTAGGGATCGGTGAACTGGCCCATTCGGTAGCAGCGATTACAGTAGTCGGTCGATTTGCTTCCATTTGTTTCCGAGCCACCGCCCTTCTCATCCTTCGAGAGCGGCATTCCGCAACTCTGGCAAACCGGTCTCTTTGGTCCGAACACCTGCTCACCCTTCCATCGTTAGCCTTGTTGTACACGGAACACCTTTGGAAGAATAATGTTGCGATAACAGCGAAGCCCGATTCCGGCGCACTGTTCCGGCGTTATTGAGAGGGCTAATCCAGCCAAAGAAGACGCCCGAACCGGACCCACCCTACCCTATTTCCCGGAGAAATAGGCTTCCGTGGAAATCGTGCAGCACGTCACCGATGATCTGCTGGAGCGATACGCCATGCAAACCCTTCCCGACATCGGAATACGGGCCGCTGGAAGAGCATTTGCTGACCTAACAGGAATGCCGGGATCGGCTGAAGGCGACGGATGCTTATATTGCGGCAATGAGATCGGCGGCGGTACGTCTTATTCCCGGCCTTTATTGATCGTGCTGAATTCGTTCGTAGAACTGATAACCAGATTTACTCACGACGAACGTTCGGCTCGAAGTGGCTTCGATAAACCCGTGCTCCACGAGTTCCTTCGCAGCGCTCGATTCGACCGGGTTACAGTACGGTTTCCTGACTTGGTGCGGTTTCTTGTTGCGACGTGGGAGCATGGACCAAGGTGCCTGTTGCGGTTGGGAAACGAGATACATCTCCAACTCAACCATATCCTGTAGGGCGTGTTGGGCACCGACACTCAGCATACTCTCGGGTGTGACCATGCGCTCTCCTATCTGGATTTGAAGGGCGGCTAAATCGGAATGGCCAAGAGCCACGGCGATTGCCGGCAGATCAAAGGTACCTTGGAGTATAGCATCGGCGCTCCGTTGAAAGGCGACATCAGGTCTGTTTCGCCACGCCAATTGCCTCGGCCATCACCCGCTGCATTTCTTCTGCCCCAACCAAGGCCTTCAGAAAAATGCAGAACTGCGTCGGGCGCAGCTTGATAAGGTCCATCACCTTGGCGAAATCTTCCGGCGTCAAAGTTCGCTGGTCGGCTTCGACGCCGAGGTCGTCGAAATCGGCGAAGGCCCACTTCAATGCCGATGCTACCCGCCATACGTAGCGCTTTTCGAGCGGCAAAAGCCGGATTGCTTCCAGTTCCGCCGTGGGATCGGCGTCTTGCATCACCGTCATCGCAAGATCCAAGTAGAGTTCCATGCCCGGCGAAGCCGCGAGTTCGTGTGCGCCTTCCTCCTGATGGAGTTCATTGATCGGAATTCGCTTGATAGGGTTGTCTTCGGCCATGGATGGAGGCTCCCGGTTGGAGTTTAGCAGGGAGAGGTCCGAGATGCTGACGACGCACGGAGACTGTCACCTCCCGGCTGGGGGGTTCGCGAATACCGCCGCCGCTGGTTTATGGCCCGACTCGGCAGTCAACACGCTAGCGAAACCTGCTGTAGGCGTGATACTCCAGATTCTCAGTGAGTGGTTTCGCCCAAGCATCGGTTGGCTCGCGAAGCTGCTGACCTTCGAGCTTGTAGTAGTCTCTCCCGTTCTCGAATTCCTCCCTGATCCTGTTGCTCACTACGATGCGCCGCTCTTTCGGGTCCACCGTGAGGTAGCCCTCGTCGAAGAGCCCGGTGGAGGTCGCTTCGCATTAGCAGCCCGTTGGAAACCTCGTGGCGCATCACCAGCGAATAGGGCTTGATGTGAGCCGCCTCCAGAACTGGCAACGTCCGTTCGCCCGTGATCGCGCACCTGCGCGAGTAGGCATCCATGACGCACACACGAAACAAACCTTGGCCTAGGCGAGGATGGACGAGGTGAGGTCGCCCGAATCCGCCGGACTCAATGGCTGAAACCGTAGCCGTATCCTGCCCGAGGGCGTTCGCGGGCGTTCGCTTCAGGCGTTCGCACACGGCATCCCACAGTCGCCTGCCAGCCGCCTCTTCCGAGTCGAAGCTCTTACCTGCCTGACTGCTGAGGATGAACTCCGGCGGGCGTGGTATCCAGTCCGACTTAGGCCAGAAGAACGGCTCGGCGAGCATGATGCAGCCGACCGGGGGATTGTCCGCTGGCCCCATCGGGATCTTCCGAATGCGGGCGATCCGAGAACGAAACTCGGCCAGAGACTGAACGCCGTTCCCCTCCCGAAAGGTGTCCCATGCCATGTTGATCGGAAGATGCAGAAAGCGAGTGAAGAATCCCCCGCCCGCGATGGCGTCGTGCGGAGATTTTAGCTTGAACAGAAGCAACTCTCCGCGTTGGAGCACATTAAAGCCGACTACAGGTGAGGGCCGCCAGAAGTTAACTTCCTCGACTTCGCTCTTCGAGGCGTGCAGGGAAAACCAGTCGTTGTCCGTAACGGCGACGTAAAGGCGCATCGGCTCAGATCAACAGTGTAGCGGGTGCGGGTCTTGAGCACAGCCCTTAAGTAGCAAGGGCAACATCCACATGATATTACCGAGCAACGGCATACGCTGCCAGCTGCGTGATCTGGACGGGAGTTGACCCATCGTTGAAGACTGCAACCTTCATGAAGGGGCCATACACTGGCACGGTGACGCCGCCGTGGTCGTAGTAGTAAAACGAGCTGCACAGAATCACATCGCTCAAAATGTACCAATCGCCGGGTGCGGCGAAGGCCACTCCGATACGAACCTTGGTCAGTCTGGAATTGGCGTCTCCCAATGTAGTCACGGAGATCCCTACTTTGTCCGCTCCGCTGAGATCCACTTTCCACTCGAATATCGCGCTGTCGTTGGCTGCAATCGTCACGTTGCTAGCAATTACTTCACGGAGGGGGGTCGATGACACCGCCGCGCTTGTAGCTGTTGCGGGCGTATGGTCCTTGGCGTTGGATCGCGCAGCGGGAGCCTTACCGTATGCGCCCCCAGCCTGCTGTGCCTTACTCCCCTCATCCCCCGAGGAACCAAACATCGGCGACGAGTTCAAAAAGAGGATTCCGAGTGCTAACAGGATCGACTGCGAATAGCGATTGAGCATGTCCTTACTTTTTCCTTTCGACAATCTGACGAACAACGGAGTAGCACCGTCTTGGGATTTGAGCCCCCACTGGGCTCGAAGGATCTTCCGACAGCCCTCGGAAATTACGACAATTTCGCGTGGCATCGGCCTCTAACTGTAGTGAGTCGAGCCTAAGACTGCATGACGAATCCCTACTAATTGAGGCACAGACCTATAGTATGTACGAGCCAAAGCGGCAAGTCTATGGGAATAGTACTATGGTGTTCGACAGCATGGGAACCGAGAGGCTGTCATGCCAGTCCGAGATCGAGCCAGACCCTCGTGGCTACCTCTGGTTCAGTTTCCCAGAATCGCCGCCACGGCTGCTTATAACTGCGCGTAGGTCGGAAATGTGGAAGAGTTGTGCATCATCCTCCAAGCAAAACTGTCTCGACTGGGAAAAGGTCTGTAACGATTACGGAGGCAGCATCACCAATTAGATGCTTGTCAATCCGAGAAAAGTGAGCCTCCATGCCCATGCCAAACACCTGCACACTCAGCATCAACCTCTTTGACGGATCGCGAAACCCACTCAGCGCTGGCATCGAACCTCTGATAACGATTCACGACGGAAACCAGCACCAGGTTTACCGAGATTTCACCAAAGGCCCAAGTCTCTTGGTCACGGATCTGGCCTTCGCTGACAATTTCGGCGACAACTACACGGTTGTGGCGTGGGCGCAGGGCTTCGAGCAGGCTGGTTTCACGCCCGTTCCCGTAAAGCCCATGACCCCCGGCCAGGTCGATCTAATGCTGCTTAAGCAGGATGCGAACTTCAACTTTCACGATGCCCTGTGGGATACCCTCGACCAAACGGCCCCGACTGCGAAGAGCCTGCTGGCCGCCGGTACGGCATCCGCTGAAGAAGCGCAGAACCGGTACACCGATCTCCGCGAGAATCGCGGTGCGATCCTGGCGTGCTTTTTCAACCTCACAACGGCCATGAGCCAGATCCACCTTCCGGTGGATACGCCCATGCACTACATAGAGGAACTGATCTGGGATGAGATGGCCCAGGATCGATTCTTCGCTTGGGCCGACCCAGCGCTCGTCGAGCAGGTGCGGAGCGCGGCTGCACAGGGGGCCTTTGCCCCCGAAATCGGCACGGCCATCTTCCACGCCGGAGCCACCTGCAGTTTCAAACAGGTCCAGTTTGGCGAGGCCAATGTCCAACTCACCTTCCATGAGAACGACAAGAAAACCATCGATGGAGTGGAGTGTATCAAGGTCGAACCGGACATCGATTACTACAAAGACCTCGGGGCGCACGCGCTCCTCGAAGTGCTCCACAACAAGGCAACTGGCACCCTGACCGATCCTCGCCAAGTATACGTCTTGCGGTGGATAGCGGGACGGCAAGCGGGGATTCCGGCGTTTAACCCGCCCTACACGATCAGTTAGAAGTCATCGCCACGTCCCGGCACGCTGACGATGGGCTACACGGCAGTAGCGGTGCCATCGCACGATTGCGCGATTATTTGAATCTCAGTGTCAGAGGTTCCACTCGCGCACGGTAGTGTTGTTTGGAGACATAGGCCCAATCGAGTATTCGCTCGTGGGGAAATGCTTCGCAAGCCGCTTTCTGCGCGACCTCTAAGTCGTGGAAATCTGCGAGAACGGGACGGCCCCCGTGTAGCACATACCAGCCCGAATCGTACTTGATTTCGATGGCAGCCATCTAACCGACGATACCACCCTTGCATGGAAGAAAAATCGCGATCTCTCTCGCCAGCGACCAACTAACCCTTCGGAGAGATGTGCCAGCCATCGCGAATATCATGGAAAAGGTCCATCCGCTCCCCCAAGCCGTGATCTAATCTTCGCCCCTCTCGCAGGCCGCTGACCGTATTGCGTCCACGTACTGCGCCGCTGCTTCTGCCCGGGCCACGCAGCCCTGGCACCACAGCAGGTGCTCTTCCAGTTGGGCCAGTTCAGCTTCGTCCTTCACCATCCCCAGGTGATAACGCTCCAGGTCATGGTCGTCGATATGCCCAGGGGGCATTTCGTAGACGTCAGCAATTGCCTGTCGCACGTTCTCCCTTTCGCGACGTAGCATATCGAGCGTCTGAACTACCAGTTTCATGTCCATGTGGGGATAGTGCAAAGCGCTGGTTGCAATTCTCAAAAACTTCTCAAGCCGATGGACCACGCCGGGCGCGGTGTGAAATCAGCCGTAGCCCGTCGGTCACGAACAGGTCCGCCTGGCTGGACCGCTTATTGCCTCGATGTACCGCCACTACCGACCGCATCGGCATTGACCGCCTTAATCCCGGCCACGCCTTCGAGTGAGGCCATGAAGCCACGGTATTCGCCCTTGCCAACCTTGAAGATCACGCCACCTTTCGACGAGTCTTTGCTGGAATCCATTGCAGCAGTGGGGGCGGGTGCATTCGCAGGGACAGCGGCGGTCCCCGCTGGCCCGGTCGCGACTGCGCTGGCGGCGGTAGTGGCAACTGGTTTCTCGCCCCAGATGATGCCCACGTAATGTTTCTTCGTTTTTACGAGAAGCATCAGGGCACCGATACCGAATGTCACCAAAGCGACACCCACAGCCGCGCCGACACGGCGGTGAACATCGTTCCCATAGGAAACTTCGGTGATGCTCTTGACTGGAATCACGAAGCGCTGCTTGCCTTGCACCAAGACCACTTCGTCCTTGCTCACGTATGTTTCTAGCTTGTTGTGTTGATCGAGCGGTAGACTTCCGCCTTCGTACTTCATGGGGGTCATGACGCCCGCTTCCTTCTTCTTGGCGGCGGCATAGCCTGGGTCGACCGAAAGTATGGCCAAACTGAAACAGAGAACCATCGAAATGTGCGGGGTGTAGGCTTTCATAGGTGTCGTAATAAGTAGCACATATCTTTAGGCGAGTCTATCGTCTGTTGTCGAAAGTTAGTACGGTACTTCCTTGACGATGCGAAAACGAGTTCCTCGCCCCCGGTTCTGACGACATCCTGGCTTCACGCGAGTTGACGCGGAGGCGGAGGACGATGGCATCTGCTCCAAGGAGCTTGCAGCGGACCTTATACAAAGCTGCACAGCGTCGATGCTGGTGGGGATTCGACTACGGGTTCAGCCCTGGGGGAATAGCCCCAAGGAACTGGGCCTTGTTGTCAAGCGCCTATTTTTGCTCTTTGGACTGCGAGCACAGTTGCTTTTCCAACTCTGGAGACAGCTTGTGGGCGTCACACATAGCTTTGACGTTGTCCGAAGGCTGTTTCGGTTGGTCGGGCAGTGCAGTCGGATGGAATGAGCCGATGAACTTCGCTTCCTTGTTGGGGTTGTCGGCGAATGGGATGAGGACATCGGTTTCCGTACCTAGCAGTTTCTTGTGTTTTTCAACGCGAAACAGGACTTTGTCGCTCGGCTTGAGGAAGTCGAGGGGATTGGGCTTCTCGGCCCTGAAGTGCGTGGGCGTAATATTGAATATCTTGCGTGCGGAACTATCGCTGGCTTGTTGATACGTGACTAATTCCCAGACTCCATTGGGGACCTGCACCCGATATACTGTAAAGCCGTTTTGGTGAATTCCGCCGGAGCAGGTCGTGGAGCCTAACGTCGGCCCACAGCTAACGTCGTTGGTGGTGGTACCGTCAGACGCGACGGTGCGGAGGACATACGTTCCCAGCTGGTACGTATCGGCTTTCTTGCTCTGTTGTGCGGTGGCAGGCAGAACGGAGATCATCAATATTAACAGACCCGCATATCTCATAGGGACCTCAGTTTAGCAGAAGGGAGCCTCGATCTTCCGACTCTCGCCAGTGCACCTTTTTGAACGGCTCGGCCTTCTCCCTTCAATCCCGGTCGGCGGGCACGCGCCGTTGACGCCTGTTTCAAATTCGCTACTTCGTCACGGACACTGGCCGTTCACAAGAACTACCACCCTAACGTGAAGAAGGAAGGAACGCTGGACGCCGCCGGCGGGGGTGAGGAGGAGGTTTCGTGAACACGGTCGGGGGCGGTGCTTGGTGGTGAGGTCGGCGCGATTTCGGTACCGTCGAGGCATCTTGCCCGGTTAAGCCGGCGAGATGCGATTACGCGGCCCGTTGGTTCGCTCGTTTTTTATTCGTCAATTCTGCTTCCGCTCGATACCAATCCTCTTGGTCCGAACCGATGGGACACCCACGCTGAAGCCAAAGCTGGTATGCCATCGCTTCAACCATTTCGGGTGCCACTGGTGGCTCCGATCTGTTCACCATGCTCAGTTTATCGGTTGCTTTTCTGGACATCGATTAAGTCCTTTCTCTTTGGGCGGCCGAATGGACCAGCGGCATCATCGGGCGCAGCCGATCCGGTAGCGGTGTCTTGTTTATGGTGCCAATTCAGCCACGCCAAACTCACACTGCGAAGCACTTCGTGGCGGTCAAACGGTTTTGCCAGGACATCGTATGCTCCAAGGTTTAAGGCTTCCGCCCAAAGCCGGTCGTCCGCAAGCCTAGATGTGACGATCACTGCCGGTGCATCTTGGAAGCGACGTAGTGCGTGTAGCATATCTGTCCACGAATGAGGCGGCAAATCCTTTTCAGAAAGAACTACGCCCACTTCGTGCTCGTGCAGGGCAGCCAATGCGGACTCCAAGCGGTCAGCCCCGTACAGTTTCCACTTTGAATGGCCGATGATATCTTGCAGCCCGAGTTGGTCCTCTTTGTACGGCGTGACAGAGAGGAGCGTCACGGTGTTGCGAAAATCCGTTGCGATTGCAGTCGGTTTACTCATAACAGGCATCTCCTGCCGTTTGCATGGAAGCTGATTAAGATGATTTATGCTGCAATCGACTGGCCGGAACACGGCTCGGCAAATACGCGAATCCGCGCAGGACCTTTGACGCCACCGTCTGCGCCTTTGCGCCCTGTGTTTGCAGTACAGGCCGAATAGAAGCCCACCCCGGTCGGATTATAGGTGGTCCGTTTCCTCCCGGTGTGCGAGCGCAGATTTACGCGCTTCCGGCGACTCCAAAGCGAATCGCGGTCACGACACGACGCAACTCGTTTCGTGGCTTGACCATGCGTGACGTATGTAAAATATCCGGTACTTTGACGTGGGGCCGAAACGCACCCAGCCGTTCACTCCCCCGGATCGACCATATCGTTCCCAAGCCTCGATCACGGCTTCGATATCCGCTGACCGCAGCGGCGAACGCCGCGCGCACAATGGGCAAGTAACACCATCCTCGTCCACGTCAGGGTGACGACCGCACCGATCACAACGCATCACAGCGATTGGCTCCGCATCCTCGAATTCGTACCACTTGCAGTTATCGTCATTGAGATCGACGTGCTCGACTACCGACTCCACCGCCTTCCCGCACTCGACGCAGACGAACCCCGAAACTTCACTGAAGCCGGGGAACGTGTTTTCCTTGCCGCAATGCGGGCCAGGTCGCCGAAGCGGATTCCAGCCCAAGTAGTGCCTTCAGGATTTCGATCGGATGACGCCCACCACCGCGCCGCACTCGTTGCACCGCAGTTCCACATTACTGCCGTCCACGGCCGCGACAATGCACCCGCAACAATCGCCGCCAGCGGTGCTATGAGGGAAGAATCGTCTGCCGTGCTCCATGTAACTTCGAGTGCTCATTGCCGGTACGCGCGAAGGCTGTTAGGTGCGAAGCATGACTCTGGCGATTCAAGTGCTCGGGCCAACGCGCTATGGCTCCCCTCATGTCTCACTGCAGAGAGAAACACTCTTTGCTAGAGGCATTTCTCCAGGCGGTGAGCGAACATAACCGACTTCAATGTCTGGAAGTTAAGGCTCTTGTTAACGGCGATGTGGTCGATCTCGATGAGGAAATCGAAGGTGCCCTCGCCGACCGCAAGCGTGCGAGGGATGCGCTTTTTGCCCATCTCGGCAGCCATGGCTGTACCAATCGTGCGTAGTGACGGTTCAGTGCGGCTTTTTTTCGCGCGCCCGACCATTACCCGGTACGTTACGTCCATCGCGAAACCTTCGGGCCCGTCTGCGAAGGTTCCATTACGGCTTCGGTGATCCCGCGCCCCGGCCCGCCAATCGCGCCACGGACATTCCATGCGCGTGGCTCCCGGCGTGCCGTGATTATCTCCTTGAAAGGTCCTGCATTTCACAGCACAATAGCTTTGTGATGGCGCGATGATGAGCAGCCCTCGGCGGAAATGCCCGGATTTGTTCTACGAAGTGATGGATGATGCCAAGCTCCAGCGGCTTCAATCCGAGCACATGGCAATCTGGGATGAGTTCAAGATGCACGCAGAAGCACGGGGCGTCTGGCGCGTGACCCTGCGGATGATGGTTATCGAGCGGCGGAGCTTCGCGGAAGCGGCCGCGTTCATCGGCTACAGATTGCCAGAAGACTAGCCGTGCTTCTTCTTTCGTTTGGGTTTCTGGTGGGCGGGCTCCGCATCGTGACGCGCGCGCCTGACCTTCACCGTGACATCTTACACACTGCACGGCCTGCCACCGCTGTAACCACCGTCACCGTTGTCACAAGTGTCGAGCAGAGATAGCCTCGATGGGCACATATGCGTGTATTTAGTGGCTTAGTAAATGCTGTGGAAACATAAAAGGAAGTACAAAGCCGATGCAAGTGACACTTGCATCACAGGACGACTTCTTGCTGGCTACGGCGATGGGGCCGGTCTCCCGCAAAGAGGTACTGTCTGTTTTCAGGAAGGCCGTTGATACAGCAGCGGAGTGGGGATTCGAGAAGATCCTCATCGACTTTTTGGCGGTGACGGGCGAGTTGGGCGTCATGGACCTCTATGAAATCGGAAAATCCATGGCAGAATACTGCGTGAGCAAGTCGCTTTACCCGAAAGTGGCACTGATCGGCAAACCGCCCCTGGTCACTGGATTTGGCGCGGAAGTAGCTTCTAATCGCGGGTTAACATCTAGGACATTTTCAGAACGCCAGCCCGCAGCGAACTGGCTGCGCGCATTTAGTTTGAAAGCTCCCGGATCGTGATGGGCCGTCGCCCCGTCGCCCTCTAGGAAGCTCACTCGTAATCACAGCAGCCTGGATGACGCTCGAAGATCCCGGAATCCACCAGTACGGCTTCGGCGGCGGTGGCGGCAGCAAGAACGAGCAGGAGAGCGGTGGCGGCGGCGGTGGCTGCGTTACCGCGCGGCCGTGCGGAGCCCTGGAGGTCACGGCCGAGGGTACGCGGTTCATCGACTTCGGGGACCGCGCCAAGATGGGGCCTGCGCTCGCACTTGGGTTTGTACTCGGCGCGGCGGTGGTGGCGTTGAGGGGGACGAGGCGGTCGGAGTGGGGAAGCGGAGGGAATAGCTCCCAATCCGCGCGCCATGCGCTATCATGCTGGGGAGTACGGCGGATGCACATGCCTTGCGCACGTTGTCGGCGGTTGTGCAAAAATCGTGGCCGGAGGCAGTGTGGCAGATTCAGAACATATTCTGCTGATCCGCCAAGGGGTTGCGGTCTGGAATGCATGGCGGCAGGAGAATCCAAATATCCGACCTGATCTCGTGGAGGCCAGTCTGCGAGGGCTTGCAGCTCCGGGCATCGACCTGAGGGACGCCAATGTTCGCTGGGCTGACTTGAGTCGGGCCGATCTTTCAGGAGCAGACCTCCGGGGTGCCAATTTTCGCGAAGCGGATCTAAGCGAAACGTATCTGCGAAACACCGTTCTCCAAGGTGCTGATTTGGGTTGGGCAAACTTGAATTCGGCGGTTCTCAGGGGCGCGGATCTCCGATCCACCGAATTGGTTAGAACCATGTTTGTGGAGACGGAACTATCTGGCGTCAATCTTGCTGGCTCACAACTGGGGTGGACTACCTTCGCTAACGTAGACTTGTGCGAAGTACGCGGCTTGTCGGAGGTCGAGCATCGAGGACCGTCATCACTCGGAATCGATACTCTTGCGCGATCCATACGCCACCTTACGAGTGCCTTCCTGCACGGGGCTGGCGTTTCCGATAGGGTGGTGGATCTGCTGAAGAAGACTTTCGCGTCCAGTGAGGAGTTCTTCTCCTGCTTTATTAGCCATTCAACAAGAGATCAGGATTTTGCAGACCGCCTTTACAATGATCTCCAAAGAAACGGCGTCCGTTGTTGGTTCGCGCCGCACGACATCCAGGGCGGCCGCAAGCTGCACGAGCAGATCGACGAAGCCATTAAGGTCTACGACAAACTCCTGCTTATCTTGTCCGACGAAAGTATGAACAGCGAATGGGTTGGCACGGAGATATCAAAGGCGCGCAAGCGCGAGCTGAAAGAAAATCGCAGGATGTTGTTCCCGATCAGCCTCGCGCCCTTCAATGCCATTCGCGATTGGGAATGCTTCGACGCAGACGCTGGTAGGGACTCTGCCCGCGAGATCAGGGAGTACTTCGTGCCAGATTTCTCCAACTGGAAGGATCACGACTCGTACACCAAGGCGTTCGAGCGGCTGGTACGGGACCTGAAGGCGGGGCGGCAGGCCAATATCGATACGTGCCCCACACCATAATTTCCGCCCGACTCGCGTACACAGCACCGAAGTGACGTCTTGCGCTATTATGGCTCACCGACATGGCTATTCGAGCGCAGATAGACATTTTGATGAAAGGCGTCGAGGCGTGGAACGCCTGGAGGGCGCAGAACGCCGACCTGAAGCCCGATCTTCGCGGTGCACGCCTTCGGAACTTCGATCTAAGCAGCGCGGACTTGAGATGCGCGAATCTTTGCGGCGTGGATTTGTCTTATTCGACCTTGAACGGTGCGCTCCTGAACAGCGCGACGATGTGGCACACGACGTTGGGCGGGGTCAGCCGAGCGTGGTGCCCGCGCCGGGCCAGTTCATCGTTCACTGCCTTCAGGGTGACGCGCGACGCCATGACCGATACAATATCGCAATGCCGCTCACAGTGTTTCAGATCAAGGGCGTCCCCGGCCACAGACGCGAGCGGATCGAGGCGGCCGTAATCGCGGGCGGTAAGAGCACGCGCAAGCCGCACGAGGCGTGGATCGCGGTGGACCCACGAGGGATGGTGCGCGTGCTCATAACCGGACCCGATGGCTTCGAGCGATCCGTAGGCTTCGCGCAGGATGAGGAAGCGGCAACGATTGCCGAGATGGTGCGGGTGTCGCTGGAGGATTAGTGCAGACCGCGATGGAGTTGTGCCCGCAGCCAAGGCAGGTAACGGCTCATTCAACCTCGCGCCTCCTGGGAACGAAGGGCTTCCAGTCTTTCGGTATCAGATCGCGTTCCGGGAATTCATCTTCGAGGAATGCATGAAGCGTTCTCAACTCACGAGCCCGCACCCTGGATACCTTGCCATTCTGTTGCGGCGTGCAGAAGTGGAATAGACCTTCGGCCTCAGCAATTGTCACCTTCTCTCCCCGGTCGCAATTACCATACTCTACCGGCCGCCCCCCTTCGAGCAGGTGAGATCCTCCGGCATCCGGTAGCGGATGCTTCTCCCGAAACCAACCGGGAGTGAGGTTCCTGTAGAAGGAATACCCCATCCGCTCTCCCGCATCGGCCGTATGCATCAGATGCATTGAGTTGAAACGTAGATCGCTCCAGACTTGGACGTAAGTCCCGTGCCTCAGTAGTTCCTCAACGAGTGGAGTGAAATCGTCGTCCCCAGCAATCAACACTGCTCGCCGCATGTTTTTGTTAAACGCGTGGCTTAACATCTCTACTGCGAGCAGAACATCGACTCGCTTCTGTGTTCTGTTGTTCCTTCGCGCGCCTACCAACCGGCCCTCCCGAACGTGCCATCCAGGAAGTTCGCGAATGGAATTGAAGACATCCTCCTGCTCCTTTACGCGCGCTGCGAACTGCGCATCCGATTCATTGTCTATTTCGCGTTCATCAACGCAGTCATAATAGAACGTCTTTTCCGGTATCGGGTAGGTGAACGTGCGAAGAGCGAGTGCGTTCTCAGAAATCGACAGAGGCACCTCTTCATCGTGGTACCGTTCCATGCACTTCTTGAACTTCGCTCGCAGGTAGCCGCCGTCTATGAACAAGTACGTCATGAATTAGATGTCCGACCGAACTAAGAAGGATTGAACCTTGGTCCCATTTTGTATCGTAGCTCGATGAACGCATCCGCGCTTGCACCCTCAATTCGACGTGCGAAATCGGGCGCGGTGAAGTGGGAGGTATGGCAAGAGTGGAACACATTCCGAACCGTTTCCTTTCTATCGCCGAACAGCGAGGCTCGAACGCCCCCGCTATCGCCGAGATGGTGCGCGCGTCGCTGGAGGATTAGGTCCCAGTAGCTCCCGCAGCCCCACCTTGACCGCCTGCTCGCGCGGCGTCTTCCCGCTGGAGTCCAGCCACGCGCGCAGCTTCCCCACAGTCAGTTCGTGCGTGGTGGCCGGAGCCTCTACCGCGACCCGGAGCCGCGTGCCGGGTCCCACCATCGCCCCGGCGAATCCGCAACGCCGGAACTCCGCGATCCCAAGGGCGGCGGCTTCGTACAGCGACGAGGCCGCAACCGAGACGGTAGAGTCCCGGTGGTGGACGGCCGATGGCCGCCGCCATCTCCTTCTTCAATTCACTGAGTTCCGCCAATCCCTTGCCAGGAGGTCATCAAGGAACAGGAGGGATCGGACCAACCAACGCCTCGATAGACTGCTGGAGGGCCATGAGGGTGAACGGCTTCTGAAGGAAGGGCAATCCACTCATGGAAACCTGTTTCTTAGACAAGGTCTCACCCGACATCATGAGCACTTTGATTCCGGGCCGTTCTGCAGAAATGTATTTGCAGAGTTCCAGACCGCCCATCCGGGGCATTTCCACGTCCGACAGCAACAGATCAATTGAACCGGGGTGGTTGCGGGACATTTCCAATGCGGCTTTGCCGTCGCCAGCGGCAAAGACCGTGAAACCTGCGGCCTTGAGCCATTGCCAAACAAAGAACCGTACACCCACGTCATCTTCAACGAGCAAAATCACCATTGGGTCTCCACCTTGAAGATCGTCGCATTGCAGTGCGGCCTTGATGTACGTGATGGACAATTCATCATCAACTCCCATGCGACATCGCTTACGGCAGTCAAAAGAGGAAGTTTTGCAGGACGATGATGTTAGCGGAATGAACGCCGAGTGCGCAATAGGAGTATCCTTACGGAAAACACTTGTGCGACAAAGTGCAATACTGTTCCCGTAGGAAAAGGCCACATTCTCAAATTCGAGAAACTCTGATCCGCTATATCCCCCAATGACCTCTCCCGTCTAACTGCTCGACACCACCCTCTTCGCCGCGCTCATCGAGCGCGCGCCAGTCGCCGCGACTGCGTACCAATCACAACTTCCACACCAGCATGGAAGACAACCCCCATCGATTCCTGAACGTGATGATCCGGGGCACGTACATCGCGCCGCATCGCCACGGCGATCCGCCGAAGTCCGAATCCTTCATCGTGCTGGAGGGCGAACTGGCTTTCTTCACGTTCGATGACGACGGGCAGATCACCAGCACGCACATCCTGGGGCGCGATGCGGTCGGGGTCAGGGTCGATATTCAGCCGGGCGTTTGGCACACCATCGCGGTCCTTAGCGAGCATGTCGTCTGCTTCGAGGTCAAGCCGGGCCCGTACTCGGCGGCCAACGATAAGGACTTCGCGCCGTGGGCACCGAGGGAGGGCGCGCCGGGGCCGGGGCGTCCCTGGAGGGGTTAGTGGTCGGGGTTGCCCACCCGAACGCCCACTAAGACCGTCGCCGAGGGCTTAGTGCGTGTCCCTTACAGTTTCAGCTTCTCCCTGGCAAGAATGTTCGCACTAAGAGCGTCACTCAATCGCGGTCAAGTTCATACCTGCGCGCGTCCTCGAAACATTTCACGCAGATTTTCGCGGTCAAACCTACACCTGACCGTATTTCGTGGGGCGTTTCCTTCCGGCAGACTCTACAAAAGCGAAGTGTGCGCGGCAGCGGATCGGCTTTTGATGCGTACCCAGGCCAATAGTCCATTTTTGGCTCCACGCCCTTCCAAGAACAAACGCGCCGGGATCGGGCGGAGAGCAGTCCCGGCGCGTGCAGCCCCGTCCCGAGGGCTCGCGACTTGAGCAATGGCGGGTAGTGAAGAGCCGCAAAAAGATATTGAACTTGCTCCGTGGAGTTCGCAAGCACCAATCCTAAGGATAGGTAATGGTACCGGCAAGATCCCGGAACACTTAGAGTTTCCACACCCGCTACCCGCTACACTGCGGTGTCATGCTCCGTCGCCCCTCCCTGCTGGCCGCCGTCGCAGCCGCTGTCTACGCTGAAGACTTCACCAGCCGCGTGGTTGCCATCACCGATCAAGGTCATGCCCGAGGGCGCGCTGGGACAGCAATCACGCGATGCGAAGCGCGGGTGTGGAATTGATTTGCACGCCATGCGCCGTGGGAGGGGCGGAAGGGAAGAGGTTGGGCGGAACGGTCCGCGTGGCCGATGGACCGCACAGGCGGCCAGGCGGGAGCGTTTACCGGCATCAGGGTTGCTCCCGTGCGTAGTCCCAGTTAGCGAGCGAGGAAATCGGAACCGGCAGTACGGATTCGCAGTACGGGCGGGACTTTCATCCAAAGCAGCACCGCCCACATACTACTCGAAGAAATCCTTGCAGGAGAGATCAAATGATCGCGTCTGAATCTTGCTCGGTCGGCAGGCGGTGGGGCCTGCTGGTACCAACGGAAGCCTACTCCCTGCTGTCTGCGACGGTGGGTAACCTTTATTGTCAACTGTTCCACCGCTCGATCTCCCGCCCCGTGAATGGTAGGTATCGCTGCTGGAAATGTCTTCGGGAATTTCAACTACGGTGGTAATCCACGCGCCAACTGCAAGCAAAACGACGACCGCACCAGCTACACGCCGTTGCTGGTCCTCTTCCGCCCCTAGAGCCGTACACGCGGTGCCCGTGCGGGACTTGTGCCGAATGCCGAAGCAACGCGAAATGGGACCGGAGTTTTACGAAGTTTGAGGTCAAGAATTACGGCGAGGAACGAAGGCGGGTTGGCTCCCCGCTCCACGACCTTTGAGATGCGCGGCGCGGGTTGTGGGGCGATCCTCAGGCGGTGCCGCCGTGGGAGTCGTGAATAGCCCAAAGGTAGCACCTGCAAACCGACGACGACGCTTCATATGGAGTCATACTTAATCTATGCCCACACCGAGACTTACTGCTGAAATACTGAATGCCGCCATTGAGGGCTTTGAATCCCAAAAACGCCTGATCGACGAACAGATTGCCGAGATCCGGCAGATGCTGGATGGGAACCGCGCCGAGCCTCCCGCTACATCGAAACCGCAGACACGCCGACGCCGGAAGATGAGTGCTGCTGGAAGGAAAGCCATCGCCGAAGCACAACGAAAGCGTTGGGCGGCATCTAAGGGCGTATCCGAGCCGGTCACCACAAAGCCGAAGCGCAAGCTCTCTCCCGCAGGCAAGGCCGCAATCGTCGCGGCGTTGAAGAAGCGTTGGGCAGCGAAGAAGGCGGCATCGGCCGCCGTGAAGAAGGTCGCCGTCAAGAAGGCCGCACGGAAGAAGGCGGCAACGAAAGCACCGACCACGAGTCATTAAGAAGCGGCAACGCCGCCCACTTGCAGGCCACCAGGCCGCGAACTGCTTGCGTCTCAGACTGCCGCGGGTTATGACGGTCGTCATGGAGATCGTTGCGCACGGGCTTTGGGCGGCTGCGGCGGCCATCGCAGGGAAGAGATCGATCACTCCCCGCATTCGAGTCGGATGGACTGTTTGGTGGGCAGTCTTCCCCGACGTGCTGGCATTCGGGCCGTTGATTGCGGCCGCTGTGTGGCTCCGGCTGGCGGGTCGCTTCGACGCGAGTGGCGGCTTCGACCGGCCACCAGTCCACATTGGCCTACCGCTCTATCCGGCCGGGCATAGCCTGATCGTATTCCTTCTGGTATTCGGCGTTGCCACAGTTGTGGCACGTCGCGTCGTGTTCGAGATGCTCGGCTGGTTGCTGCACATACTTATCGACATCCCAACGCACAGCTTCAGCTACTACGCGACCCGGTTCCTTTGGCCGATCTCGGGCTACCGCATCGATGGCATCGCGTGGTGGACGCCGTGGTTCTGGGCAGCGACGTACTCGGCTCTCGGCATCACGTACTACATGCTGTGGAGGAAGGGGTGGGTGACGGCGGAGGGAACGTCGCGAAGGGGACGCGCACCGGGAGCAGAATGCGGCGGTAGCCGGAGCGAACACACTTGCGAAGGGCGAGTGAGGTACCAGGTCACTCGGTTTCGTTTTCTTCGTGTTGCTGCTCGTACCAAATCCTCAACGCGCCTTTCATAGCCCGCACGAATTGTTCCGCTTGTTCCGCCGCCGCACTACAACGCGGACAGCATATGCAGTGATCCTCGAAGGTATGCGCATCGGCGGGAAGTATCCGCCCCATGCTGTACCGCTCGCCGATCGCGTCGGGGTCGGCGGGACAAGTAGTGGGAACGACACGACCCTAGACGCCGTTCACGATGGCGGCTACGCCGCGAGGGCGCGCTCAACGAATGCGAGTACTTGTCCCGGTTGAAACGGTTTCGCGATCAAGTGACACCGGGGCGAGTATTTGCAGTTCTGGCAGCCCGGATCGTAACCGGACATCAGAGCCGTTCGTATTTCTGGCCGGTGTGCCGCCACCCACTGTGCCAGCTGATGCCCGTTCATCTCCGGCATCATGACATCGGATAGCAAAAAGTCGAAAGACTCCTCCGAGAGAAGGGCGATCGCATCGCGCCCGTTAGCCGCCGTCGTCACGGCGTAACCGGCGTTTTCAAAAGTGAAGGAGAGGAACGTCCTGATTTGCGGTTCGTCGTCCACGATCAGGATTCTGGAACTCGCTGCCATGTTACCCACCTAAAACCAAACCCCGGTTAGGCAGCCGGATAGGCAGCCAGCGGAAGAACATCGCCGGGCAGCCAACGCCTTTGTAGCACGATTCGCGAGAACGATGCCGGGTGTGATCGTCGGGGGCATGGTGGATGGTGTCGCGGGTCGGCGGAACGTTTCACGCACGGGAGTCGCGGCGCGGATTCGTGGAATCGCCGAGTCCGCGCGGACGTAGTGTTCCGTTTGTATTCGGGCCGGTACGCGACGGGAAAACGAGCGGTATTTTTTTGGGAGCAACCCGATCTCGGACGACTTTGAGAACGCTGACCAAGTGATCTCTCCATAAATTCGATCAGCCCCGCCGACCTGGCGCTCTTACCATCGCCAGTCCGCTTCCCGCCACAAATCCGGGCACCGTTTCCAAATCGGCCAATAGGCTAATGGAAGTACATGGTGGTGGGCATGATTCTGCCATTGGCTACAGCGCAACGGGCGCAGGTGGTTTGGTAGTCCTGACGAACCGAAGAGATGACTGCCGGGATGCGGCTGTCATCGTCCGCCAGATGATAGGTCCCGACCGCGATGCGCGGTTTGAACCGCAGAATCGTGTTGCGCGCACCCGCGAGCGCGTTGCGCTCCGCACCTTCGATGTCCATCTTAATGAAATCGACCCTCGCGAGCTTCAAGTCGGTGACGAGTTGGTCAATCGTGGTGAGTTGCACCCTCACTGTCTTCGCGCCGACATTGCGGACCACCGAGTTTTCAGCCGCATTATGCGGATCAACGCTGAGTTCCAGCCAAGCGTCCTTATCCCAGACGCCCTTGGGGTAGACCACCACCTTTCCGGCCGAGATGTCGGCACTCAAGTTCCGGCGCAGGCATTCGACGGTCAAGGGAGCCGGTTCTATCGCGACCACGAGACTCGCGCCCATCCGCAATGCGGCACGGGTCGATTCGCCAATGTGGGCTCCGCAGTCCAGCACAATATCGCCGGGCTTGACAGGCGTCCCACCTATGCCATCGATGCGCTCAAGACGAGCATGATGGCCGCCCGTGAATTGCTCGCTGCCGGGCGGGGCCCACTCTGGACCGGCGGGCGTGTCCCATAGCGTAAGGCCGTCGGGATCCGTTCGCACCAGGTGAGCCTGAGCGTGCGTGCGTTTGAGTTCGTCTTCTTCGCTGCGGAAAATGGCAGCAGCTCTGATCGTCATTTCGTAAGAGCAGAGCGGGGCCCTACCTGCGAGCTTGGTAATCAAATATGAGGCTCGTGGAGAGTGAGTTGCGAAATAGCCAGCGGAGACGCCGCACGCCCCAATGGCGAGTGATGCAAGCACCTTTGAATAGCTGTTCACTCTGTCATCGTCCTCCATGGGCACCGTGTTGGGCTACTGAACTTTGGTTATGGGTCCACTGTACGTACCAGTGTCCTGTCTCTGAAGTCCATTGAAGAAGTTCGCACTGTGGGGCGGGCCCCCTGGCTCGCGCTCGGAATCATCGCAGCGATTGCGTCGCCTCGACGGGCTCTGTGTGGCTGATCGGCACGGCCGTGGCCTTCTTGGTTGCTGGGGTGGTGATGCTCTACCAGGTCGGTAGGTCTCTTTCGTGACACACCGTCCGAGGGGTGGCCTGAGTTTACTCTTTCTCAGGCCCTTCAGGAGGCGCAACCGGATTGCCGGAGCCATGCTGGTCGATCTTGGGCGCGCTCTTCGGCGACCCCGATTTCTTGCCTTTGACGAACGCGCCGATCACCAACGCCACGGGCACCGCCGCCAAGACCGCGTATTTCACTTTGGTTGTCGGCGGCATGGACGGCCTTGGGGGTAACACCCCGATATCGTGGGAATGGTCGATGGCTTTCCCGATGCGCATTTCCTTCAGGTCATAGTTAAACTGTTTGCCACAGTCCAAGCAGACAACAAGGGCGTCGCCGTGCGGTACCCCGTTGACGCTTACCCGCGTCATCGGACTCGTGAGGCGTCGGTGGGGACAACGGAACCGCGGTTCATCAGATTGTCGATCACTGGAACCTCCAGGCTTGGGGCGTGCGCCCGATTCCATTGTGGCAGCAGCCCGGTATCGGTGCGAGCCGGGCTCAACCTGGAGTCTAGCCCTCCGGCTCGTCGCGCATCTTCTTCGCCGCCGCCCGCATTGCGTCCACGTACTCGACGACCTTCTGGAGGACCAGAGCGCAGCGGTTGCAGCCGACGTAGTGATTCTCGAAAGCTGTCGCCTGTTCCGCGCTCAGCGTACCCATGACGTAGGCTTCGGCGACTTCTTCCGGGTTGTTCGGACATTGGTTGAAATCCGCCGTCACGATTTGATAATACGCCTCCTATCGGCGCGCGCCAATGGAACCCCGGTACCCCGGACGTACAGACGACCAAGGCAGTCCAGGAAGGCGCGGGATGTTATCCTGCCCCCTTGGACCCCTGCCCCTTCTGTGCCGTATCGCCGGATCGCATCACCCTAGAGAATGAACACGCGCTCGCCTTCCGTGACGGCTACCCCGTAGCCGAAGGTCACACGCTCGTAGTGCCGCGCCAGCACGTTGCCAGCGTCTTCGATCTGGGGCGTGCCGAGCAGGCCGCACTGTGGCGGCTGGTAAGCAAGGCCCGCCAGCAGCTACAGGCCGAGCTGAACCCGGATGCGTTCACCATCGGCGTAAACGACGGCGTGGCGGCCGGGCAGACGGTGCCACATGCGCACATTCACCTGATTCCGCGATGGACCGGCGACGTGCCCGACCCGCGAGGCGGCGTGCGTTGGGTGATACCCGGCAAAGCAGCCTACTGGAAGCCATGAAACCGCCAACCTCCGATGAGCAGATTAAGTTCCTGGTGAACCTGCAACGGTTGCTGGACGAAGGTGCGTTCGTCGCGTCCTACAAGTTCGCGCTCTTGCTCGCGCTCGCGGACCTATCCATCGAGCAGGGCGACGATACCGGCAGGCCGCTGGCCCTGACAACCGCCGACATCGCCGAGCAGTTCATCGGGTACTACTGGCGGCAGGCAGTGCCATTCCCATCGCGCCGCGACGCCAGGGTGCTCCAGCAGAACACCGGCAGTCAGGCCGCCGTCGTGAACGCGGTGCGCGACGCGCGGGCGGCGTACGGCGACTCGCTGGTGAACGCCATGAAGGACCGCGCGACATGGCGGGCCCTTGTGTCGAAGGTGGCACGCATCGTGCGCGAGATGCCGCTGCGGTATCTCCAGAACGTGGGCGGCCAGCGACTGGACTTCCTCTACGGCGACGTTGGCCGGGAGATCGAGCTTCGGCCTTGCGTCGCGTTTTGCTTCCGCAAGTTCCACGCGTTAATCACCGATTTGGTCCGGGGAGCGTGGCTGCGGTACGTGCGGCAGCAGAATCTCGAACTGGTCGGCGAGACGGCCGACCTGAACGAGTTCCTCTTCGGCAGTGAGCGGAACAACCTCTTGGCAGTACGGCCCGTACTTATGGACATCCAGCGCGGCCGGTGCTTCTACTGCGGCAAAGGCATCGCCGAGCGGGCGGCACATGTGGATCACTTCATCGCCTGGTCGCGGTATCCGACCGACCTGGGCCACAACTTCGTGCTGGCCGATGATCGATGTAACGGCAAGAAGCGCGACCGGCTCCCGGCGTGCGAGCACCTGGAGCGGTGGGCGGAGCGGAACGCGCAGTACGGGCCACAGTTGGAACGCGAACTGGTTCAGCGCGGCGTGGTTGCTGAAGTGGCGGCGTCGAATCAGGTGACGGAGTGGGCATACGCGCAGGCTGAGGCGGCGAGCGGGCTTACCTGGGTGAAGGGCGACGAGATGGTGCCGCTGGCGGCAGGGTGGCGGGACGTACTAAGCTAATCAAATGTCAAAGGCGTACGCCTACATCGATGGCTGGAATTTCTATCATGGAATTAATAAGCCCGACCTCCACCCGTTCGGATTCGTTGACCTAAAACGCCTTTGCCAGCACATACTCGGCACAAGATCGACCGTAACCAAGGTGTACTACTTTACCGCCACCGACTACCACGGCGAAAAACTCGAACGGCAACAATTTTGGCTAGATGCTCTAGAGTCCGCAGGCGTCACAATCGCGGAGCGCGGCTACTTTAGTCGCGAACGGGAAGAAAAGACAACGGACGTGCGGCTCGCACTGCAAATCGTCGAGGATGCGAACTCGCGAACGGAAGAATTTGACACTGTTCTGCTCGTTTCAGCGGACGCCGATTTCTCACCCGCACTTGAGAAGGCGAAGCGGAACCGCAAAGAGATCAGGATCGCGTTCCCACCAGGACTAGGGTGCAAGGAATTGATGAAGTTCAACCCGTTTGCGGAACAGATCACGAAAGGCGATTTAGAACTGTGCCTCTTCGCCGGCGAGCGGCGTACCAAGAAGAACATACCACTCGCAAAAGCCCTAGACTACGGATGGGCGTGTAAGATTAACGGAACCCCCACGCTCCCAGTCTCGCGCGCGCGGAAATAATCGATTGCCCCGTGATACCCTTACCCTTCGTCCATGCGCTACTGGTGGGTAAACCAGAATCAAACATTCCGGCACGAGTGGGACGGCGGCTACTTGTGGTCGCCGAAGCGCAACTCGAACGGGGCCAAGAACCCGTTCTACGAAACCATGCGCGAGGTATCGCCGGGCGACGTGGTCTTTTCCTTCGTGGACACCCTGATCGCCGCCATCGGCGTGGCGCAGTCTTACTGTTGGGAGAGCCCGAAGCCTGTCGAGTTCGGAGATACCGGCGCGTACTGGGAGAACGTCGGCTGGAAGGTGCTGGTGAAGTTCACCCGGATCGCGCGGCGCACGCGACCGAGGGATCACATGGAAGTGCTCCGGCCCGTCTTGCCAACGCGCTACTCGCCTCTCCAGGCCAACGGCAACGGCGTGCAGTCCATCTACCTCACCGAGCTAACGCCGGCCTTCGCCGAAACGCTGGCGGGGCTCGTGGGTGCCGAGGCAGAGCCCTTCATGCGCGGCGTCGCAGTGGGTGCGCCGATGGCGATCAAGGACGACCTGGACGTTTGGGAGCACCGGATCGAAGCCGAAGTCGAAGCCGATACGTCGATTCCGCCCACCGAGCGCGAGACGATTATCCGCGCGCGCCGAGGGCAGGGCCTGTTCAAAGACCGCGTCATGCAGATCGAAGATCGGTGCCGGATTACCAAGGTGAACAACCCGGTGCATCTCGTGGCAAGCCACTGTAAGCCCTGGCGCGACTCCAGCAACCCCGAGCGGTTGAATGGGGAGAACGGCCTGCTTCTGACGCCGAGTATCGATCACCTATTCGACCGAGGGTTCATCGGCTTCGAGGACAACGGTACGCTCATCATCTCGCCGGTCGCCCATCGGCCCTCGCTGGAGCGCATGGGGATTGAGATGGCCGGGGTGGTCAACGTCGGCGGATTCACGGCAGGGCAGCGCGAGTTCCTCGATTACCACAGGGATAAGGTGCTGCTCAGGGCGGTGCGGTAAGGCCGACACATCACACAGCCATCGGCTTGATCTTCGTTATTGGCGCAGACTTCAGATCCAATTCCTCGACCCACCGTGCAAACTCTTGGTGATCGCAGGGCACGATGGAGTACATAATGCGCGGTGTCTCAATCAAATCCCCCGCTGCTCCAGTCCGAGAACCTTCATAGATGAAGCCCAAGAGGCCGTAACGGTCCTCGGTACTCCAAAAAGCCGGGCCGCCACTCATGCCGCTGAGGTGCTCGATTGCAGGTGCATCCGGCAACTGAGAAAAGAAATGCTGGCCGGTACCTTCTGCCACAGCTTGGGCGCACGGCATCCCCATCCTCTCGCCAATCCCATCGCGAATGACGCTCTTCTCTCCGGTCGGAAACCCGAACGCCATCGCATATCGAACTTCTGTCTTCGGGTGCTCATCCGGCTGCAAACGAAAGAACTGCTTCCCTATCCGATTCGGGAAATCATTCGGCAACCTAGTAATAGCAACATCAAGTAAATAATCCGCTAAATCGTGGCGTGGTTGTCGAAATTCCCCGACCAGTGCGTAAATGCCTTCTTTCAAAGTTGCGAACACGAATCCGGCGTCGGCCGATTTCGCGTTTCGTCGAGCGAGCGCATCAACGACGTGTTGACAGGTTACACCATAGCAATGGTCTTCGTGCTGAATGAACGTCAGGGTCCCATTGTCAATGGCGGTGTCAAGCCATTCTCTCTTTGCGCCAATGGTTCGGTGAACGATTGCCAGCGATGCGCAATACCTGCAGGCTTGGCGAAGATCGTCATGGGCCGAGAACGTCGGTTTCGATATGGAGTCAGCCACGAGAGTCCACCGCCCCCCTGCGTTTCAGCGTGTAAGTCTCTTGTAGAACGTGAGAACCCGATTCAGTAGTAGGCATTGTAGTAAGCAACCGAAGTATAGCAGCCCAGGCTGCCCGTGCCAGGTGCTAATCTGCGCTCGTGGATTGCCCTTACTGCTCCATACCGGCCGCCCGGATCTTGATTGAGTCCGAGCACGCCATTGCGTTCGTCGCCGACGCACCCGCAACTGAAGGCCATATCGTAATCGCGCTCAAACAACACGTCCCGAGCATTCGCGCGCTGCCGGTTACGGCACAACGCGGAGTGTGGGACCTGGTGGACCAGGTACGCGGGCGGCTGCGCTCGGGGCTCGTGCCGGATGCCGGGTTTAGTATCGGCTTTGACGAGTTAGGGGAGCACGCCGCTGTCCACGTCGTGCCACGGCGCGCGGGAGACGATGTGGAATTACCGGAAGGCGTTTGGGTTTGCGATGACGGGGTGATGGCGTAGGGGGCCGGGCGGGCGTACAATATCGCCAATGGATCGCGCAAAGATACTTTCGGATCTCAAGGCTGAACGCAGGAGACTCGAGCAGGAGATTAAGCGATGCGAAGGCTACCTTCACCGTTCGCAGCCACCAGGTGGGACTCCTCCGGACAGTGCCAACGATGAACTTGGCGGATGCGAAGGGCCCCTTGTCCGTTCGCGGCCACCGCGCGGGACACCACCGAAAAGTGCCGGGGAGGCTATTCCCTTGCCGATCGGCGAGAGCATTCCTTTGAACCTGGTAAGCCGCCCCAAACCGCCAGACGCACTTAGGGATTGACACGTACCCGGTAGATCCAAATCTCCAAGACCCGGTCAGCAGCCCTCGCGGTAATGCGTCGTTACGGGTGCGGAGAGGAAAGCAACCTAGATCAGCCTGCCGCATGTTGGCGACCTTACTGCAGTCCACAATCAACGTCGAATGATTGGACAGCCCGGCTTCCGAATCCGGCCCGACATGACGCGAGGACGTAAGCTCGGCCTTGGCAAGGCATGGTCACGGGAGCGGGAAATCTCGGGCCCCAATCCCCTTCCGCTGAGAATAGATTCCGTCGTTTCCCGGAACCCTAGACATCAGTTGCGCTAGCTGCTAAGCGTTTACGTGCGATGCGCAATAGCGTTAGCCCCTGAGGATACATTGTCCAACAGACTCCTCCGCACACTCGAAATAGCAGTCCTAGCTGGTGCGGTCGTTACAATCCCGCTCACGCTGCTTGGGGAAGGCAACCCAGCAGAGAAATGGGTGCAAATAGCCGACTGGACCGTTTGGGTCGTCTTTCTGCTTGAATATGTCGCGATGGTAACTGTCAGCTCGGAGCGCACTGCTTATGTAAAGCGACACCCTTTGAACCTTGTCGTGATCGTCTGCTCTTATCCTGGGCTTCCTGTGATCTTTGGACTCATTCGGCTCGCCCGCCTAGCACGATTTCTTCGGCTACTACGTTTGATGACCGTTACCGCCCGAGCGATAGAAGCCTTACGAATCATCGTCTGGCGTCGCAGCGTCGTGTGTGTCGCCGGGGTCAGCACTCTAATTATATTGGCAGGCGGTACAAGTCTTACATTGCTCGAACCGCAGACGGTCAAGGGCGGTTTCGGGGATGGCGTCTGGTGGGCGATCGTTACGGCGGCGACCGTTGGATACGGCGATATTGCACCGACCTCTCTAGTCGGCCGTTTGATAGCCGTTGTGCTGATGCTGAGCGGCGTGGGCTTAGTCTCAACTCTAGCCGCGTCGATAACCGCCTATTTCTTGGGGGCAGAAGATAATGCCAGCCTTATGGAGTTGCGAGAACGATTGATCCGAATCGAGGATTTGTTGAATGCTCGTGCAATCCGTCAAGTACCTGTGACAAGGGACCCAGAGTGCGAAATCCTGCCCGAGGCTTTTGAAATCGGAGTCCAGGAGGATCGCCTTGCTACAGGTGCGCAGCGAGCAACGCTGCCCTAGAGACAAAGCGAATGCTCTTCCATCGATCTATTGAGAGTCTTCCCGGGTTACGGTTTAAGTTGAAGAAACTAGGAGACCTGGGGATGGCGGAGCGGGCCATGCTGGGTTTATGACCACCTGCAAGCTGCCGCTGAAGGATTGAAGGCTGCTATTGAGGAGGTCGAGGCTACATGAGCGCCGGCTCGCAAGCCCATTGGTGACGCACAGAGCAATCGGTGGGCGTCCAAGAGCATCAAGCCAGAAGCGACCGCAGGGACCGCCAAGCCAAACCGCAAACTGAGTGCCGCTGGGAGTAGGGCCATTGCTGAAGCCACGAAGAGAAGGTGGGCCGGAAAGATAGCCAGTGGGCACCAGCCATGTCCAAGAAACTGCCGCTAAGAGGTGGCTTCAAGAAAGTTGTCACAAAGAAGGTGGCGACGGAAGCCGCGTTGCCTCTGCCGCGAACGCTCAGTGGCGAACCTCGCGGCATTCCGCACAAATTCCTTTGGAACGCGGGAGACGAAAGGTGCCTGGCAGTGGATACCGCCGCCAGCTATACTGCTTCCTCAGACTGATATGGGCTTATTTTTTCGGCGAAGTGCGAGACTTGGGCCGTTCCGCCTCAACTTCTCGAAGTCGGGTATCGGGGCTTCCGTGGGCGTCAAGGGTGCGCGGGTCACGATGACGCCACGCGGAACCACCTACGTCACCGTGGGGAGCCATGGCTTCTACTACCGGGAAACGGTTTCAAATCGGAGCGGTACCCCTGCGCGTCCGCTGGCCCAGGGCTACGTGCCGCCGCCTCCTCCCGCCAGCGGTACGGACGCGATACCAACGGCATCGGCGTCGGAGCTCGTCGAGAGTTCGAGTGAGCGACTGATCCAGCAACTGAATGAGCGAGCCAGGATGTCGAACCCCGCATGGCTGCTCTACGTGGCGGCTGTTGCCATTGCGGTAGTTGGCCTCTCGGCATTTCCATCCCCTCCGCCAGCGCCGAGCCTTCCGAGCCTGCCAGATGTAACGTCGCCATTCAGCTCCGAGCGAGCGGCAAGCACCGTCGATGAATACTCGGCACTAACCGCCCGTTACGGCGAGCCGGACTCCATTCTCATCGGGGCGGACGGTCCGGTCCCCATCGGCACGGCTCACTATAATGCCGTTAAGGTTGACGTTGTCTTTGTTCCTGTCGGGTGCATCAGTGCGTACCAAGAGGTTGTGAAGCGTTTTGAAGAGAGATTCAGGTACACGGGCGGCAAGGGCAAGAAAGGCCCCATTAAGCCGTGCGTTGGGCGACCAAATGCAGGGTGGGTTACGATCAAGTACCTCAACGCCGCGGAGAACTTCGATGTTTCCGCTGACTTCGCGAGGTCTCGACTCGACAAGATCACGGCGAGACGAGCATCACCGCCAACTGTCGAAATCCGCGGAACCGAAGCGATCCGGTCTAAGCTGAGAGCTGGGATGCAATCTGATAGCACGTCCCGGGCTGCCTTCGCCGCCATCAAGCATGATTTCGAGCAACGAGTGCGCGCTGCAGAAGTTGAGGAACGAGAGGTCCTCTACGAAGAGGTGGCTCTGGCACTGGGGGCTCTAGGGATATTCGTCGGCGGCATCCAAGTCCACAGGAAGAACACTGAGCTGCGGCTGACCCGACTGGTGTATGAGCTAGGCGAATCAGAAACACAGCGATTCAGCATAGTCCAACAAAGTATGGCGCATCTGGCCAAGTCCCATCGGGTCTGGCGCGTCGTCGGGAATTCCTCCACCTCCGATTGGAAGCGTAACGCTGGGGCCACCAGCCTAGTACGAAGAGAGGCAATCAGTGTCTGTAGGGCCAGCCCACCACGCGTGGAGACGAATTGTTCCTTGCCCACCCTCGATATGGGCCACATGAAGCTATTCTTCCTGCCAGACGTGATCTTGTGCTGGCAGAGCGGGACATTCGGCTCAATTGCCTACCAGGATTTTCGTGTCGCTCCAAGCGTCACACGTTTCATTGAGGACGGCTTGGTCCCTGCCGATGCCACGGTAGTTGACCGGACTTGGCGATACGTCAACAAGAGCGGTGGGCCTGACCGGCGTTTCAACAACAATGCCCAGTTGCCAATCGCACAGTACGGTGTACTGACCCTGACCTCCTCCCGAGGTCTCAACATCCATCTGAACACGTCGAGCGCGCAGGCGAGCCTTGCCGCCGCAAATTGCTGGCGTAATTTGTATGGCCGGGCTGAACGGGCACAGCAGCAACCGCCGCCTCAGCAGCCACCGCCTCGACAATACCCGCCACCGGCGGACCACTTCAAGACCGAAACCCCATCGGGACCACGGGCGGAGGCTTTCAACATGCTGGGCTTGAAGGCTGACGCCTCAGCGAGCGACGTCTCAGCTGCATATCGCCGTCTCGCGCAGCAATACCATCCTGACAAGGTAGCGGGCCTAGCCCCTGAATTTCAGACACTGGCGGACAAGCGGATGAAAGAGATCAACGCCGCATATGAGCTGCTAAAAGGTCGAGGGAGCCCGAGCCCGACAGCCTGATCATTGGCTTTCTTGCGCTGGCCAGATCCTGACAAATGCGTGATCAACTCCTCGGTGCGTGGCCAGGAACTACTTCGGAACGCCTGCCTTGCGGTTTCGGACCTTGTTTGCCGGTCTTGGCATTCGTGTAGTGGCCACCCTTATGACTTGAGCTTCGGCGTACGTGTCGCCTGTTTTATTCACCTAGTCCCTAGCCGGCCAAGTCTGAGAATCCATCTCTCAGATTTCCCGCCACGTAAAGAGATGTTAAGACCGGCGTAACGTACGCGTAACGTTGACATGCAAGATCCCATCTCCTTGGGATTTCAAGGGCGCAGCCCTTGGCTATAAATAGTGCAAAGTGCTCGCTTCAATTCTCATGAATTTCGAGCCGACGGCTGACGCGGGCCGGAAAAAGGCGAAGAAGGTCGACTTCCCCCTTGTATTCTTCCGCATGGATCGCTATCCTTAGGCCGGACGGTTGTTCGATATGGAAGATCTCCCGAAGATTGTGAAGGACTCTCGCCTTCTAGCGCCCAAGCGTCTAAGTATCACGGGAAAAGTTGTGGTGATGTGCGGGACCACGCTGACATCATTGGGTTTGCTGGCGTCGCCAACTGCTCGTGCCGCGCTGCCCCCTGCTGCAACGACAGTACACGTATCGTCGCCGAACAGCGGGCCAACACTGACACCGCTCGTGCTTACGCCTCCTGGGGGCTTAGATATTCTGGCGCAACATCGCTCACACGCATCGCATGCCTCCCACGCTAGTCACTACTCCAGCAGCGGCGGGTCATTGCCCCGAGCGACAACTCCCAGTGCGCCGAAAACCTCCACCGCACCGGCGGACAAACCTGCTGCGGAGCCTAAGCCTGCGCCAACCGGACCCGCTGGCACCGCCGCTAGCGAAAAAGCCACCTCTCAGTCATCGGCTCACGCAGCGGTCATTGTGACCTCACTGCCTGCTCTCGCGGAGATCGAAGTGGATGGCAAGTTCATGGGCAACACGCGCTCCAGTTTGCGTCTAGCGCCCGGGACTCACCAGATCACCATCAAGCGTGACGGTTATATGCCGTGGACGAAAACCGTTGAGGTCACCGCTGATAGTGAACTTGCCGTGCACGCCGATTTGCATGCCAATAAGGCGGCGAGCACCAAGAAATCGCCCGGCCCAGCCAAGAAATGACGAACGGCCTCAGACCGGTTCACAACCATGGCTCCTGAAACGCAAGTCAGGGTTTTGCACATAGATGAAGGCCTGTACCATAAATCTGCGGTATTGCGAACCTGCTACTGGTTCACCGATCGATGCTACCTATTCGTTACGCGCACGGGGCCGGATTCCCTGGATGTTCACATTCGGGCCAAGACAGGTGATGCTGGGCCACACCTGGATGAAGTCGCGGGTGAATTTGCAAATTCCCTTTTGGACTTCGAACTGCGCCGCCAAATCGACGAGCAAACCGGCAAGATTCGGGAACTGCTAGTCGCAAAGGCAGTAGCCCAGGTCGGAACGTTCGATGATCCACCGCCTGGCAGCGCCAATGATCCAGTTGACGACCACATTGCAGCTTCTCCAGGTTTCGTTCAAATCCTGAAGGGCTCATCGTGACTGAATATCGGCTCCCCATCGACATCTATACACCCCAAGCCGTTTTAGGCGGTATCGAAGCATTTGCACACCTCTGCGCCGCGAGCGGATATCAGGAAGACGATCACACAATACTTAATATTCACGCAACCGACCATGTGACACATTTCGAGCTCTTGAACTATATTCTGACGCTGTCCGCTCAACTCCTCTTAGAACAATGAGTCGTGACTTCTACACGATCGAAACCTACGGCGGCCATCCTCATCGGTACGACCTGCTTCCCTTCCGCTACACAAGACTCGACGGCGAAGAGCTTCTCGTTAATGAGGCTGGAGAGCATATCTTTGTGCCCCAAGGTATCGCACAGCAGCTCGTTCACCGGCGGCTGCCGACTAACACTGGCCTCTATCAGACCCTAAAGGCAAAGCATTTCATATTTGACGATGAATCTTCAGCGCTCTTAGATGTGCTTGCCACGAAGTATCGAACCAAGAAGGCTTTCCTTGAGCGCGGAGTTACGCTGCACATTATGGTGCTTACCTTGCGCTGCGAACACTCTTGTCACTACTGTCAGGTTAGCCGACAAACCCCAGACCGGACACGTTATGACATGAGCACGGCGACGATCGACCGGTCCCTCGCATTCATGATGCAGTACCCGAGCGAGCACCTCACCCTGGAGTTTCAAGGAGGTGAGCCCTTACTCGCGTTCGATAGCCTTCAATACGCAGTAAGAACCGCGAAGGGCCTTGCGGACAGGAACGGCAAGACCCTCACGATCGTTGTCTGCACCAATCTGGCGGTTGCCACAGACGAAATGCTCGCGTACCTCCGCGACGAGGGGATCAAGATCAGCACGTCACTCGATGGTCCAGCTATCGTGCACAATGCGAATCGCCAACGATCCGGCGAGAACAGCTACGACGTTACGATCGTGAACATTGCTCGTGCACGAGCACACGTCGGATGCGAGAACGTGGGTGCCTTGATGACGACGAGTCGCTTCTCGTTGGATTATCCGCGTGAAATTGTGGACGAGTACGTTCGGCTTGGGTTCGGGAGCATCTTCGTGCGCGCAATTAATCCCTACGGCTTCGCTACAAAGACCGGAGCCCGAAGGGGGTACGATGCCTCCGAATTCTTGAGGTTCTACACAACCGCGTTGGAATACATCATTGAACTGAATCGGCAGGGCACGAATCTGACGGAAGTCTACGCCAAGATCGTCCTCACCAAGATTCTCACGCCATACACAACCGGATACGTCGATCTCCAGTCGCCAGCAGGTGCAGGCGTCAGCGTCCTTGTGTACAACTACGACGGGGACATTTACGCAAGCGACGAGGGCCGGATGCTGGCGGAGATGGAAGACACCACGTTCCGCCTCGGCAATGTGCACCGGGACACGTACGCCACCATGGTCCAGAGTTCTGCATATCAATATCTCCTCAGTGCTGGCTGCAATGAAGTTCTTCCCGGATGTGCGGACTGCGCATATCAGAGCTATTGTGGCGCGGACCCAGTGCGGCACCACGCAACTCAGCACGATGCGATGGGGCACCGACCAACGAGCAGCTTTTGTCAGAAGAATATGGGAATTATCACCAGCCTCTTCCGCCTCCTTCGCGCTGGAGACCCGGTTACGCAACGAATCTTCTTCGGATGGATAAGGGATACGCCCTACACGGAATTAACCCGATGCGTCTGAGTACTCGTGGCACTGCAGAGAGTATCGTCGAACCGATCGTGGGTAGGATCGTCACC
The DNA here is from genome assembly GCA_963791985.1 of uncultured Solibacteraceae bacterium. Lineage (GTDB taxonomy): Bacteria > Acidobacteriota > Terriglobia > Bryobacterales > Bryobacteraceae > Solibacter. The sequence goes on from CAWBUN010000002.1 coordinate 1,036,854, forward strand.
GCCGCCTCCACCAACCGAGCCGAGTCCGTTTTGCTTGCCGATGTTCAAAGTTCTGACCCTGCAGACATTCGAGGCTACCGGGCCGTCCTCACCACTGCGCACCACGACGACGCGCTGTCGAAAGGTACATGCGTGCCACTGATCCACTCTCTCCGCCACAGTGATCACATCTGCGAAGGTGATATCGTGGCTTTGGATCAGCAGGGTGGTGTTCGAACTCTTTTCCGCCCCGCAAGCATTCACAACACATTGTTCCTCACTGAACGGTGCAACAGTAACTGCCTGATGTGTTCTCAACCGCCAAAGGATCATGACGACACGCAGCATTTTCTGACGATTAACGAGGAACTGATCCGACTCATCCCACCAGCGACTAGTAACCTCGGCATTACAGGCGGTGAACCTACATTACTTCGCGAGAAGTTATTCCCGCTCATCGCGCTGCTCAAAGAGCGTCTGCCGAATACTCATGTTCACGTGCTAACGAACGGACGCCTTTTTGCATGGCCGGAGTTCGCACGACGATTTGCTGCGATCGGTCACCCTGACCTGGTTCTAGGAATACCGCTCTACAGCGATTCTGCCGCCATGCACGACTATATTGTCCAAGCCCGAGGGGCTTTCGACCAAACCGTAACGGGACTCCACAATCTAGCCAGATGGCAGGTGCCGATTGAACTGCGGGTTGTTTTGCATAAACTATCGATCCCTCGGCTGCACGAACTAGCCGAATTCATTTATCGAAACCTCCCATTTGTGGGGCACGTGGCCCTGATGGGCTTGGAGCCGACGGGTTACACGCCGTATAACCGGGAAAAACTCTGGGTGGACCCCTACGAGTATCGCGATCGGTTAGCCGATGTAGTCGACTACTTGAGTCTACGGGGCATGAACGTGAGCATCTACAACCTTCCGCGATGCTTGATCCATTCTCGTACTTGGAGCTATGCGCGCCAGTCGATCAGCGACTGGAAGAATATCTATCTCCCCAGTTGCGACGGTTGTTCCGAGCGGTCGTCATGCGCTGGCTTTTTCCATTCTGCGGAGAAGCTGCACAGCAGCAACATTCGCGCCTTGTAAGGCGCGCAAGCCGTGTGAGTCTGGAGACCGAGGCGACGAGGGGTTGACGCAGGTGTAGGCGCTGCTGCCAAGCGTTCGGGAACATGGTGGAGAAGGTGAAGGTGTGATGGTAGCAAGGTGGCGCGGCAGGCCGTTAAGGTTACTGATCCCCGGCCCCTCCCAGGAACGTGTGGAAGGGTTACTGCCGGGAAACAATCATCGCTAGGCGTCGCGATTTCAGGCTAGGGGCGAGCTTTGCTCTTGACACCCGCCGCCAATGCGAGCACGGCGATGCCGGATGCCAGAAAGGTCATCGACGAAGGCTCGGGAGCGAGATCGAGGAATCCACTAGAAGGTGGAAGGATACCCCCATTGTCATAGCTACCCACAATGTCTCCGTTGTCGTTGATTCCTACGGCATCTGCCGAGAATGCGCCGGGAATATCGATGGTGGAGAAAACGCCGTTGCTGTACAAGAACGCTTTACGGACGAACGCATCGCCATCGAAATAGCTCCCCACTATCTGTCCGCTGTTGTTGATCCCCCTGGGCTCTGTGTTGATGGAACCCGGAACTATGATGGTGGAGAAAACGCCGTTGCTGTACAAGAACCCGGCGGACCCGTCAGCGGTCGGATAATTGCCTACGACCTGTCCGAGATCATTGATCCCGAAAGCCTTGGTGCCAGTAGGAGAGCCTGGGGCGTCGATGTTAGAGAAAACGCCGTTTGTGTCAAGGTACCCGTGAAGTTGATGGAGAGCGTCGAAATACGAGCCGACGATCTGTCCGCCGTTGGTGATCCCAGACGGAATCGTTTCCACGGCACCCGGAACATCGATGGTGGAGTAAACGCCGTTACTGTACAAAAACCCGTCATTACCGATGTATCCGACTATCTGGCCGATGTCATTGATTCCATATGGGCTTCCGGTTATCGGAGTGACGTTACCGTTGCTGTAACTGTAGAGGAAACCGCTTGCAAAAGAAGGACCTCCAGAGACGCCCACGATCTGTCGAGCATTATTGATCCCGAGGAACGGCGCACCTGGAAACTCTATTATTTCTGCCCGCCCCACAGAGCCCGTCAGACCTATTAGAAGAGCAACCGTCCGTAATGACATGGCCAAACTCCAGCGTCGTTGAGTTGAGTAACGATGTCCAAACGTCGCATTTAATGTAGCACACGGTAAATAACAGCCGAGTGGCACGCTGAAACGAATCGCAAGGCGAAGTTGCTAAGGCCCTTTCCTACAGCCCCGTAGCTCTCCGCCTAGAACAAGTGAGAATTACGGGGCCGTTTCCACGCCAACGGATCAGTCCCGACGCCCGCGATGCGAGCCACCGTGCTCTTGGAGCGGCGCATCTTCGTGGCGATCTTGTCGAGGCTTTTCCCGCGAGCCAGTGCGTCCCCCCCGCCGACCATCACCATCGTCACTTCGTCACATACCCCAAAATTTTCAACACGTATGGTCCTGGATTCTGGCACACTCCGACGATGAAAGTCTCATGGTGCAACCCCTATCACGATGAGTCGAGATGGCCGACTGTGTTAAGTTGATCGCATGGATGCAGAACAGGCAGCGGCAAACAAGAAATTTGCCTTGATTGGAATTCTCGAAGAGTACATTGAGGAATTGGAGCGGACTAAAGAGAGCATCGGTATCGTCGTCGAATTCTCGCAGCAGACGGCAGAGATCGTTCAAAGGCAACAACGGTCGGAACAGTTGGCTTTCCAGCGGTACTCGGATGCAAAGCGTGAATTCCTGAATCTGTTCAGGTAGGGCAATGAGGATTTGTCTTGCCCTCGGGGTGTGTTCGTGAACGAGGCGCTGGGCTCCACCTGGCCGCGAACGCACGGTAGCTAGCTCGCCGCTCCACGGATTGAGCCAGACCGGAGCGATGCTACGCTTATTCCTAGTAATGTCCACTCGCGTTCGCATACTTCTCGGTGTTTCCCTCGGCTTCTGCATCGGAGTTATTGCCGCCAGCAAGCGCCGCGTTTTCGGCCATCCCAAGGAGTGGAAGCAGTTTGAGCGAGCACATCCTAGCTTCCTGGCTACCCTGCCTGAGCTCAACAGACTCGTCACCGACCTGTTCGATTCACGCCCTACAGCGCTGACCCCTGACCGCAAGCTCATCTTCCTTCTGGGCTGTTTATGCGCGGAGGATTTCAAGGAGATCGTCCTCCTTTGCGGCAACGGCTACGGAGTCGCAGCGGCGAAAGTGGTCCGCAGTCTGTATGAGCATGCTGTCACCGCGCAGCACATTCTAAGGCATCCCGAAAACGCGGCTCTGTTTGATGAATACGTACACGTCCAGGACAAAAAACTCATCCAGCACATGCGTGACGCCATCGACCCGACAGAATTTGCAGGATTGTTCAGTAACCAAAGGACTTTTCAGGCTGAAGCGGATTCGGCAAGGGTAAGAAGCAACTATAAGCGGACATCATCATGGAGCCCGCTTTCCTTGAGGGATATGGCGTTTCAAGACGGTGAAGGACTGGAGCGACTCTATGCTCTGTGCTATGTACTTCCAAGCGCCCACTTGCATTCGACTCCGAGGGGAATCTACTCCAGGATCGTCGAGAGGGACGGCAATTGGATCTTCCAAAACGCAGCTCAACGAGAAGACGCAACTGCCTGCCTCAGTCTCGCCACCGGAGTGCTTCTACTATCCTTGCGAACGGTAGTGCGGACATTCGCGCCAGAAGTGGAAGGAGAGCTGTTTGCATTGGGCCAGCGCCTGATGGCTGACTGGGCGAACAATCCTGTGGCTTCTAGTTGACGGCGGGCGGTGTGTTGGTTCCACCTGCGCCAGATTGGTGCACGCGGTCGTTCGTGGTCAATGGCGGGCTGTAGACCGTCTCACCAAGGAGACGAAGGTGACGGTGTGACGGTGGGAGAAGAAGGCCTTTGGGGGTGAGCGCCCCCTTCGCACTGGGTTGGCCATTCCGTGGGGTGCATCCCCTCCCTGACCATCACCACCGTCACCGCCCCTTGTTCACAAGAGCTACCACCAGACCGTCGGTGTGAACGCGTCTTGGAATAACCAAAGTAAACGGTACGTTTGTATCTGTCACTAATACCCTTTAATAACCAAAAGGCCTATGAAGTAAGTTCGTTTGGGCGCAATAATTTGAGCTGGTAACCCGTCAATACCAAAAAGGGAGATTCGTGAGATGAATGCAGTTCAAAATTTCTGGAACGATGAGCAGGGTCAGGACCTTATCGAGTACACACTTCTGATGGCGTTTGTCGCTTTGGCATCGGCGGCCTTATTCCTGGGCGCGGGCGGAAGCATCAGCGGCATCTGGTCTACCAGCAACAGCCAGCTCGCCGCGGCAAACGTTTCGTCCTAGCAGGCAAACGATCCGCGGGGGTGGGGCATAATGGCCCTACCCTGTGGATCGATCCCTTCAGTTTCCTATCGGACGCACCTTGCGGCTTTTGGACCTCAACGAGAATCCGATCTTCGAGCGACTGCGCGAATCGGAACCGGTTTCGTGGGGCCGGACCGGCGGAAATATGGCTGGTCACCCGGCGCGAGGATGTGCTGTCGGTGCAGAGCGGAGCTTCGATGGAGGTCAACGACCGGAATAGACCCGTCGTTGCGCTCATGGATGAGAATGGGCGCACCAGGGGGATTTTGGGCTGACAGATCAAGGTCCGGTACTGCGGATGCGGGACTCAACCTCTACTATTCGGGCGGTTGTCGCGATTCATGATGAAGCGCCAGTTTTGTCGGTGAGCGCCGGACCGGACCCAAGAAAAGGGAGTGTTGTGATTTCTGCTGGCGCGAAGGGCGGCGGGGTTCTGATCACCGGGGCGGATGGCAAATCCAGAAACGTCATGCGGTAGGCAGACGGTCCGAACTTCCATGCATCAGCGCGGTCACCGGGTCATGGCCTTTGGGAAGGTGGAGTCAACCCCCGCCGAGCCGGTCGCATTTTGCCGTCCGCAAAATGGCCGCAGAGTGCTTAGCTTCGGGACCGGAATAGCTGGTGCGGTTGTGACACAGCGAGCCTCTCGGAATGAACCAAAGGTTTCGCCGAACGGGACGAAGTTTGGATAGTCGTGCCCTGGGCGAACTGTGCCCATCATTGTGCCCATCGCACCGAAAATGGGCGAATACGGGCGACAGTCGTTTTCTGAAGAATTAACGGCTTGAGTCCCCATGAAAGCCCATGAAAGCATGTGTTTTATCTTGAGGTGCTAGCGGGAGCAATCTCGTGGGGGTTCAAGTCCCCCTCTCCGCACCATAGATTCAGTAGTTTAGCGGCACATCGCTCGTTCTTGCAGGACTAGCGATGTGACGTGACTGTGCCACGTGTGACGAGCGCGCAGAGCCTTCAAATTTGCGCGATGGCGAGAACTGGCGTCGAAGTCCATCTCGAAGTACAGCAAGTACTTAGCCTGAATCCAAATGTGTCATTGCTCGCTGACGTTTTGTGACGCGAGGCTAGCGCGCAAAGGTCGGCGGGTGTGCCTTCGGAAAGCACGCAACGGAAGGGGCAAATCGAACCCGGACTGGACAGATGTGTCGGTGAACAAGCAGGCATGGCGCAGCCGTGGAACCTCTTTTTGCAGGCGGTCACTCCCTAGTAAACACCGCTAGTGACTGGTCAGCAGGTACAGAATCGTCGTCATGACATCCAACCGCGCATCACCCATGTCCAGGTTCAGCTTGTGTCCGTGCTCCAAAGCATCCGACACTTTCCCCGGGGCGATCTGAGGGCGGATCTGGTTGAGCAGTGCGATGGCACCGGAGGTCAAGGCGGTGCTGAACGAGGTCCCCCAGACACCGGCATAGTTGTTCCCCGGGTAAGCCGTGATCAGTGCCTCGCCCGGTGCCGCCAAACGGACCGATGGCGTATCGTAGTTGCTGAACCGGCTGCGCTGATCCAGCGCGTTAGTGGAGCCGACCCCGATCACGCCCTTGTCCGCGGCCGGATACACTACTACATTCTCCCGACCCTCATTGCCGCCGGAGGCGACGCAGATCACATTGAGGCTCCAGGCATATTGGATCGCCGCAGTCACACTCGGCGAATCCGATAGAGAACTGAAGCTCATATTGATGACTTTGGCTCCATTGTCCACCGCGTAGTAAATGGCCCGTACGATGTCGGAGAGGTTGGCCGAACCATCCGCCCGGAACGCCTTAAGAGGCATGATTCGCGCGGTCGGCGCTACCAGGTGAATCAGTCCCGCCACCATCGTGCCGTGGCCGAAATCCGAGGGAATCTTGGTCGCATCCAGGATGGCCACGGTGGACTGGTCAAGAATCGCCACGGTGGACTGGTTCAGAATCATCGCGTACTTCTTGCCGTCGAGAATTGCCACTGTGGATTGATCCAGAATCGCGACCGTCGATTGCGTCAGGTCGGCCATCTCGGATGCGAAGCCGGCTTCGTCCCGGGTAAAGTCATATCCCGGCACCAGCACATTCTGCAACGCCGGATGATTGGGATCGACTCCGGTGTCGATCACTGCCACGATGCCGCTGCCGCTGGCATAAGTGCTGAGCGCATCGGGTAAGCCGATCAGCGAGGTAGCCCATTGCTGCACGTATGCGCCACGAACCGTAGCGCCGTAGTACGGCACCGGAGTTCGATTCTGTATGGCTCCGGCCAGGACGCTAGTGTCAATGACGGGAGCTGCCTTGGGCGACGTCTCCGAGGAGTGGATTTCCGCGTCGGGTTCGAATTTGAGCACCTTTGGATCGGCAATTATTTGTTTGACGAACTGGGCCGTTACCGGATCGGGAGCGTCGACCAGGTAAACCGACCCTCCGGGGCGCTCCAGCGGACGTACCAGCACGAGGCCATACCTGGCGGTGACGCTGGTGAGATCGGCGCCTGCAGCGATTTGCAAAATATAGCGGGAGGCGACCGCGGGGGCAGCGAGACTCAGCAGAAGCGCTACCGCGCATGCCAACCGGCGGATTATCCGTTGGATCATTGGCCCCCCTCGAGCATCGCGGCCAGTGGGATGACCACTTGCTTGCCTAAGCTCTCCAGCGGAACGCGCAGCGTCAAACCAGGCAGCGCTCTCCCAACCAGGCAAAACTCCCCGAAACGATTGCTTTCCGCGCGCGCGATCACTCTAGAGCGCGCGGTCAGCAGGACAGGCACGTGCGAGACGGAGCAACCGGTATGGAGACGGTCCGATAATTGGCCCACCAGCGCCATTTCGTCGGACTCGGGATCGCGCTCAACCTGGAGGTCGATTGCGTAATCACCCGCCTGGTAAACCATATGTGCCTCGCCAGCCGCTGCCGAGCGCGCTCCTTCCACGGCAAGGCCTGCCAAGCCATCAAAAATGCACTGCGCTGCCAGGCGCGGCAGAGCCATCCAATCCGAGGGCTCCGGTGCGCCGGGACGGAAAACCGCCTTGGCTGCCAGCACCAAATGCTCCGGAACGGCCTGCTCCGCGGCGCTCTCGTGCTGGATTCGTGCGACCAGGTCCGCAAGCCGGCGACAGGACGCACAACCTTCCTGGAGATGCCGGCCCATTTGTTCCCTTTCGGCCGAAGGCACAAACCCGTGAACGTAATCGGTCCAGCGGGCTATGTCGAAATGATCCATTCTTTCCTTAGCGGCACCCACCTCAAATATCTACCCGATATAGTTGGTACGCCTAACGGAAGTTAGGGTACCTGGAATCTCCAAAAATATAGTGGCGCATAAATATTTTTTGTCTTTTTCTTATGTTCAGGCTTCCGATGTGTGTTTTCCGGCCAGAACGAACGGCGCCCAGTAATAAGGATGCGGATACTCGGCCCGAATCGCCCGCATGGCACCTTGCATGGCTTCGGCTTTATGGCCAGTACGGAAAAAGTGCTCATAGAAGCATCTCATGAAGTGCGCCGCGCTGCGGTCATTGACGTCCCACAGACTCACCATCACGCCATGCGCCCCGGCCAGCAACAGCCCGCGCATGAGTCCAAGAAGCTCGTCTCCTCCCACGACCACGTTCAGGCCCGTACTACACCCGCTCAGTGTCACCAGTTCAGCGGATAACGGTAACCGGTAAAGGTCCAGCAGTGTGAGATGCGAGTTGTCCAGGCGGATTGCGGAAAACAGAGGATTGTCCCTCCGGAAGAGGCCGTGTGCGGCGATGTGGATAAACCGGCTGGACGGTCCCAGACGGCGCAGCACGTCTTCGGTGGCTTCCCCAGCCAGGAAGAGCTGCGATTGGGGAAGTATCTCAGCCGCCACCTCGGCTTCCAGCCGGATGAAGGGGGCGTGCGCGTCCGGTAGTCCCAGTACCAGCGATCCGGCGGCACCGTTCAACCGGCGGGCGCTACAGAGCGCGAACACGGTGGCGCTGGGCGCGTAGGAGACGGTAAACTCGTCCACTACGTAACCGGACGGTCCCTCCAGCGCGTGGAAAGGAAGATGGTGGAGGAAATCATGGGGCGCGAAGATAAGATGGCTGGTACGCGCGAGGCGATCGCGAATCGGGGCAATCAGGTCGTCGTAAAGATCGCGCAAGTGATTGGCAGTGGCGTGATCCGGCGAGCTGTCGGGCGACCCTCCCGGTTCTACTCGCGGCGCGAACCTGCCGAGCTGGAATCGCAGCAGACGCATGCGTGTGCGGATCTCTTCCACGGCCGCCAGGGGTACGATCTCCAGGTCCGACCTGTTCAACACGCAGACATAAAGCACGCCTTTTGCTACGTAGTACTCCAGCAGCATGGCGCCGGCGGGGATCGCTGCCTGGATTGCCTTGAGAGTCAAGGGATCCACAAATGCCGCGGGAACCTGAACGGATCCGACCGGTCTGGAGGATACCAGGCGAGCGACGCGGCTCTCGCACTCCCGGACGCTCTGTTTGAGGCTTTCCATTTGCGCCGGGCTGGCGGCTTGCGCCGACAGGGCGAGGTGCTCCATGCGGCGGTAGTGCGAATTGAGATCGCGCCGCGCCTCTTCGATCTGCTGGTCGTGCGCGGAGGGTGGCTGGCCGTCCGGCGACGCTAATGCCGGCCGCGAGATCAGGTCCGCCAGGCTGCGCGATTTCGCCTGTTGGATGAAATGGAAGGCTTCGGTATCCGCCAGAGCCGGATCCCGGCGGTCAGCGAGCCGTCCCTTGACCAGACTCTCGTAGACTGCGAGCTTGTCTTTGAGGAAGGAGATTTTCACTTCGTCCCCCCACAGCCGGCTGCGCAGCGTCTCGATTTCCAGGCGGGCGGATTGATAAGCATCGAAGGCCACCGTGCCGTTGCCGCTCCGCTCCTCCACCTGGCCGCGGACAAAGTGAGCGTGGAAGCGCAGCCAGGGTGTCCCAATGGTTTCCAGGCGCGCGCAGGCGCGGCTGCACATCTGCCGGGCGGCAGCCACGCGGTTTTCCTTCAAGAGCAGACGGCAGAGCAGGAGTTCGGCCAGAGCGGCACGTCCCGGCATCATGGAACCGGCCAGCACGCGACTGGCGCGCCGGCACAAACGCGCCGCTTCCTGACAGGCGCCTTCACGCTCCAGCAGAGTGGCGCAGTACAGATCGATCAGCGCGGGCCACAGAACGTTGCGCTCACCGGCGAAGACGGCCCGCGCTTGTCCGAAGGCGCGTCGCGCCGCCTTGGACCGCCCCCTGCGGCTGGCAGCAATCGCCTGGGTAACCAGAGCCTTGCCCCGTTCGTAGGACATCCCGAGCGCGGCAAAGCCTGTATCCGCCTGCGCGGCCAGGCGCGCCGCTTCGGCGTTCAGATTCAGTTCCAGGTAGATCTCCGCCTCATCGAGATCGCAGAGCGCCCCGTGGTACGGATCGTTGGCCGTGCGGTAGTGCTCGCGTGAGGCCTCATATAACTCGATGGCGCGCAGAAAATCGCCCTGCAGGTAGTGCAGGTAGGCGATGTTGTAATCGGCGGCGGCCACCAGTTGGGGCAGTTCGTGCCGCCGGCAGTAGTCCCGCGCCTCTCCGTACAACTCCACCGCCCTGGTGAATCCACTCAGGCTGATGTTGCACACGGCCATGTTGCTTAGCACGGCGGCCACGTCACGATGCTCCCCGAGGCGGCCAAGCGTCGCATAGGCTTTCTCATAACTGGTAAGCGCTTCCGCGTAACGGTCCTGGCGATAGAGAATATTTCCCACGTTGCTGGCCAGCCGTGCCAGGCGCAGTTCGTCGCCCAGACGCTGGAAGATCTCTTCTGCCCGGTTCGCCCATGTGTATGCGTCTTCGTACCGTCCCAGATAGATCAGCGGTTGCAACCCGCTGATGAGGGTGCGACCGATGTCGTGTTCCCGGCCCAGCGTACCCAGGATGTCGAGGGCCTCTCCGTAGTGGCGCAGGGCCTCCTCGTAGTTCGATCCGGCGTAGCTCACATGGCCCATCGCACGCAGACCGGCGGCCTGGCAGGCTGGGTCGTTCAGATCGTTGGCCAGGGTGCGCGCAGCGCGAGCGAACCGTCCGGCGCGGTCCAGGTCCGCATACAGAACGCGCAGTACTTCTTCGTGCAGCAGTTCCACGCTGACTGGGTTGCGCAGTTCCGCACGCTCGTGAAAGAACTTGGCGTCGGCCGCATCCCCCGGGGGAAGAGCGGAAAGCGCCTGGATCCACTCAGGTGGGGCGGACGCCATTCTCAGAAACCCTTCTCTTCGAGGCTGGCGCGCAGTTTCTCCAGGCACTTTCCGCGGATGAACCCGATGGACCCCAACGCCAGCCCGAGTTGCTGCGCCACTTCCGTATACGGCAGCGGCGGCTCCTGATAGAACAGCATTTGGACCATGCGCCGGCAGCGATCCGGAAGGCAGGCCACGGTGTCCCTGAGGAGCTGCGAGCGTTCCGCCTGCTCCTTCCACTCGGGGAAGAGCATTTCGCGCGAACGCGGCTCCCGGTCGCTCCCGGACTGCTGCTGTTCGGCCTCGCGCAGGCGGCGCCGTTTCCACCGATAGCATTTGTGCGACGCTACCGAAATCAGCCAGCCGCCGAGAGCGCCGGGCTTGCGCAAGTTCTTCAACTCCGCGTGGAGATCCACCCAGACCTCCTGGAAGATGTCGGCCGCATCCTGCGGGCTCATGCGGTACTTGACCGGTGCGGAGTAGACCAGGTTTTTGTACTTATCCACCACCGAGGACCACGCCTGCTCATCGCCGCGCAGGCAGGCTTCCACCAGATCCTCATCCTTCCAGGCCGGTGTCGGCGTCCGAAGTGTGGCCAGCTTTCCTGCTGGCGTACGAATATCCAAAACAGATCCAGGGACCCTTGCGTCGCGATTGGCTAATGTTATGGTACGGGCAGCCGTAACTGGAGCAGGTCGGCTCCACACGGCAGCCCTCCGCTCGTGGCGCCATCGTAGCATATTCAGGGAATCCCAATCCGTACCGGAACGTACTGCCTTTGTGTAACCCCCCTCGACGCTCCTCATTGCTGCCTGGCATCACCGAATACCAGTACTTTTCCATGCCGCGAATCCACCACGAAGACCCGTCCGCGAGCGTCCACATGCAGCGCATCCACGCGCTGCATCTGATCCACAGCTTCGCCTTTCTGTCCGAACGCGCCGAGATTGATCCCCTCCTCGTCGAAAGCCTGCACGATCATCCATCGCGGATTGGCTGCCATAAAATGATTCCGGGCGGCGTCGAAGGCAAACGCCGTGGGAAAGGCAATGCCCTCCCAGCGCAACTCACCCCGCTGCCGCCCGCCCGGGCTGAAGATCCCCACCCGGTGCTGCTGGCTGCCGAGAACATAAATCTGGTTGTGGATCACCGCCAGCGACGTGGGGTCGTGCAGTTCCGGTGGCAGTTGGATAGTCGAATTGACTTCGCCCTCGCGGTTCAACTCCACCACCACGTTTCGGGGCGGGTCCGCGACGTAGATGGACTTGCCGTCTTCGGAAATCGCCAGCGCACCGGGGCTCTCCATCACGCGATCGCGTTTCATCAGCGCGTGGTCGTATTCTCCATTTTCGTCGAATACCAGGATGCACCCCGCCACGGCGTCAGCCACGTACACGCGCCCCTGGCTATCGGATGCAATCCCCGAAGGCTGGCGCAACGTGATTTCCTCCACGCGCCGGATCTCCCGGTACCCGCCGCTCATTGTGTCGAAGACATGTATCGAATTCGTTCCGCTATCGGCGATCCAGACCCGGTTGTGCAGGTCGGTGGTCACCCCGACGGGAAATACCAGGCCGAATGGATGCTCGGCGTTGCCCAGCACAGCCCGCGCGCCCTTACGGTTCAAGATCCCGGGCGGATGGATGCCCTCCTTGGATCCGAACGTATATAAATGCCGGAAGTCCACCTCCTGCGGCGCCTGGCCCACAGTCACAATCGCCGCCATCAGCAGTGTTCCGGTGAGCTTGCGCATCCAGTCCCTTTAATACGTGTGCGGATTGTGGTTCTCGCCGTGGCAGTTGGTGTAGCATCCCTTGCTTGACGACGAGATGTAGTAGTACCCGAAGTAAGTGGTCGATTTGGCCGCGATCCCTGTGTCGAAATTCATCATGGCGCGGTTCGCCCCGGCGGTTCCGCCAATCACTCCATGCGGATCGTGGCAAGTTGTGCAACCATAGCCGCGATGATTGTCATTGTGAATGCTCTGGCCAAGGACAGTTGTCAAGTTGTGGCACTTGCCGCAGAGAGCCGATCCGGCCGTCGTGTTGCCGCCCCCGCCGCCGATCGCCTCCTGAAACAAGTTGAACTGCAGCAGGTGCGGAAATGTAGAACCGTGAGGCCCATTGGGGCCGGTGCCATTCGACGAGCGCGCCTGGTTGTTATTGTGGCAGTCGGTGCAGTAGAGTTGGGTCGCCGTGGTGAGTGGACGACTGGTGTTATTGGTAGTACCGTCCACATTGAGCATAAACGGCCGCAGGCTGGTGTTGGTGGTGGTGACGGTACTCAATCCCATGACGTTGTGTCCGATGGCGCCTGAAAACTTCAACCTCAGATTGTATTGATCCGCCGGCTTCGGCGGCTGAACCGGATAGGTCGCGGGCATGGGTCCAGCGGGGTAGCGGCTCGCGGTCCGGCCAAACGTGCTAGTCAGGGGTTTGTTGGTACTGTCGGCGTGACACTGATAACAGACCTGGTATTCCCTGGTGGCGGGCCTCTGCACGCCGGTGGTATCGTAACCGCGAGCGCCTGCCATCGCGGACTGCACTCCGGGCGGCAGCGCCGTGCCCGCCTGCGCCGCGGCCGCGTGCGAGTTATGACAGTCCGCGCATTCGGCATGGCGAGTGTTATTCACTGGCACTGCCTCCGCCGCATCGTGAGCGCCAGTGACGGTGAGCGTAGGGTGAGAATAGGTCTTGGCGTACTCGCCCATCACGTTAGGCAAAGCCGGGGTGACGTTCGTGGTGGTTACTCCATGACACGGCGCGCACGTTCCCGTAGTCGCGGTGGCGGTGACTTCCTCGCCGGCCTTGAGACTCCGCGGACCGACCCCGTTATTGTGCGCGCTGTGGCAAGTCCAGCAGGCATTGGCGGACACCGTTCCATAGGTGCCGAGTGTGGCATTGGCAACCGTATTGCCAGCCGTAGCATGCGCCCCCGTGGTCCATCCGCCGATCCAGTTAGGCTGGGCCCGGCTGGGGTCGTGGCACGCCAGGCACAGTGCTCCGCTGGCATTCGATCGCGCCAGGAACATGGGCACCGCCGAATCGTTTCTCGGCGCGTGCGGATCGTGACAGGTGGTGCATTCCACTTTGCCCGCAACAAGCTTTACCGCCGGATCCTTCGTGGTGGCGGGCGTGGCGAACAGCGATAGGGCGAGCGATCCATCGTCCACCGGTGTCATGCTCACCGGATGACTGGTGGAGAGATTGGCCCCCAGGACGTCCGCGGGAATCATCGAGCCGGAAGTGGAAAGCAATCCCTGGGTGACCGTGAGACCCATCGCGACGGTTCCATCGTGACAGCTCAGGCATAGCTTGGAACTTCCCGCTGCCGGCGTCTGCGCACCGGAGGTATAGGTGCTGCTGGTATAGGTAGTGTAGGTTTGCGAGGAGAGCGCGTGGTTCCACAGCGGCAGGATATTCGGGTTGACGTTGTGCGGCGCGTGGCAGAAAATGCAGGCGTCCGTAGCCGCCGATTTCACCGGTCCGCCGCCCGTGACGGAGAGATCGTGCTGGCTGCCGATCAGTGCGATCTTGCTGCTGGCCGCCGCCGAACATCGCCGCCGCGAGCATGAAGATTGCCGCGCGGCGCATCATTCGGCCAGCCTCCGGTAGCGGAACACCTGGACCCGGCTGTTCAGCGAGTCCGCAACGTAAATGATGTTCCGGTTATCGATGGAGATCCCTGTGGGTAGCTGAAACTCTCCCGGCCGTGCCCCGCCGGATCCGAAGTAGTAGAGGAGGCGGCCTTGCGGATCGAAGACCTGCACGGTTTCAAACAGGGCGTCCACCAGATACAGGTTCCCGTCCGTGTCGGCTGCGATGCCCTTGGGCCGGTTCAGCGTGCCGGTCTGATTGCCCAGCTTGCCGAACGTGTTGAGGAACGCGCCTTCCGACGTGAACGCCTGGATGCGGAAATTCATCGAATCCACCACGTAGAGCTTGCCGGAAGAGAGCGCGAGGGCGGTGGGGAAGTTGAACTCACCCGGTCCGTCGCCCCGCTTGCCGAAGGCGCGCAGCAGCGACCCGTCCAGCCCGAACACCAGCACCTGATGGCGCAATGTATCGGTCAGGTAGATGCGGCGCGCCGCGCGATCGAGCAGCATGCCCGTGGGACGCTGCAAGCGCCCGTCGCCTGTGCCGCCGAATGCGCGCAGAAAACGTCCGCGCACATCGAAGACGTAGATCTGCGCGCGCAAGGAATCGCTCACGTAGATATCGTCGTTGGTGTCGCAGGCGACATCGATCGGGGACGCGAACACCCTGTTCTTGGGCCCTTTCAGAAACTGATATTTGCGTTTTTCGAAATCGAAGATATGTACGCCGCGCTGGCCCGGGTCTGCGATCAGCAGGCGGCCTGTGCTGTCGAGAGCGGTGGCGTAGGGTCGCACAATTTCGGGTCGGTCTTCCGGCGGTCCGGCGACAAAATTGAGCAGCTTTCCCAAAAAGCTGCGGGGCTTGGTGAACTCGCGTACCGAGGGAATGGTTCGCAGATAATCCACGGACGCGCGCGATGGTGTTGCGGCCGTGCCGATTTGCGCCAACACCGCGGCCATGAACACCACCTTCATAGGAACCTCACGTTTCGCCGAAAGCGGACATAATATCGTGTCCGAAGAGTTGGCAAGTACAGGGCAAAAGTCTGGTGGAAGCGGATATAACCCGCTTCAACCTGAATCCTTCGGAAGTGGTAAGTCAAACTGGCATTCACAATTTCGAGGTCGTTACTCACTATGCCATCCAGATGCTGCCGGGAACGCGACCACACTCCGGAGACCTCCACCTTGCGCAGCGGGTTGGAGTGCACACTGACGGTGGTGGCGCGATAGTCGCTCGGGATGATGCGCAGTTCTCCAGACAATAGCAAGTCCCCGCCGAGTCCGCCGAGCAGCCCGCTGTAGAACGGCAGCGAATTGCTGGCGATGTCGTTCCAGGAAGCGGCCACTTGAAAGCGCGGGTGCTCGAGCCCGACACGCGCCGTGTAGCCGCCGCTGCGAAACTCGTTCGCGGAATTGACGATGGTGCCCCATTGCCAGCCGCCGCCGACGCGTCCGCTGAAGTCGCCAAATAGATGGTCCGCGACACTCCCTTCCGCCGCGGTGCTGCGGTTCGAAAGAGGCTGGGCGTTGTCGATGGTCTGATCGGTGCCGTGCACGGCGACGTCGAACTGAAGCGCGCCAGTGGTCCCTTTCTGCACGCCGGCGCGGTAGGTTTGTCCCCGCAGCGTGCCCGATTGGCCGGTGACCGATCCGAACCCCAGTTCGCGTCCGTACTCTCCGGAGAAACTACCCCAGCCCGTCTTGTGTGCGTATGTCACGCCGACCGATGCGGCGAGATAACTGGCGCTTAACGGGCTGCTCTGGCTGGATGAAAGAATTGCACTGCGCTCCAGGCCGGCGTATGCCCCGAAACCGAAAGGCAAGGTCGCATTGGTCAAGCTGTTGATGTTGTAATTTGATATTCCGTGGGAGAAGGGTTGTAGACTTGTCTGGTCCGAGACCGCCGATCCGGGGCCGCCGATTGTGCCCACAGCCTGCGCCAATAACTGGCTGGCGAGATTCGAAGAATAGTTGGCCCGAATGGACGTGCGGATCCGGCGCTTCTGAAAGAGCCGCAAGTTGGCGCCGGCGTAGTGCGTCGAGAGATCAACCGGCAGGATGAACAGAAGGCTGGAGGTGGATTGGGTTCCGGCATCGACGTAGAATTCCCCGTCTCCCCAGACGCTCCGCCGCACCGAACCCTGGTATTGGGTCACAGTCTGGTAAAGAGAGCCAAACTGGATTCCGCCGATGATTGGGGCCAATACATTCGACTCCAGTTCCTGCCGGTGCAGGAATGCGTCCATCACCCAGTGCGCCACTTCGTACTCGCCATCTACATTGAGGTGGTTGCCCTTCGAGTTGTAATCCGGAACTTCCGCAATACCCGATTTAGAATTTACCGATGCCTTCCCCCAGTCGATTGTGGCCGAGGGCAGTTTCTTGAACTTCAGCTCCAGCGTGACACCCAGGTCTTTGTTACGGTTCGTCAGTGAGTAACCCGACACTTGTGAGAGGCCGCCGAAGTAGATGTCCTCCACCTGTAAGTTGGAGTAGCGGAACGTGAGTGGAATCAGCTTACGGAACATCGTGGAACGGAAACGGATCCCGTTGCCGCCCTGGAATCCCGCTTCACTTGCCTGAGGGCCCAGGTTCAGTTCGGGTTCCGCAGAGAAGTTCAGGAAGTCGGCGGACTTGTAATAGCCGGTGATCTCGAAGCGCGCACCTACTGGCACGAAATTGAGCGACTGGTTGGCTTCGCCGCGCGTCGTGGTGCTGTAGTAGCCGGTAGTGAAAGTCCCGTTGACGTTCAATGGCCGTTCCTGGCCGCGAACCAAGGGCGCGAAGGCCAATGCCGCCAGAACCGCCAATCCCCCGCCGCCGCGCCATTTGTTCTCGATCATTCGAATCCCAGGGTTACACTGCAAAATCGCGGTGAGACCGGATGGTAACCGAGCCCACCGCATCCGTCAGAATTACAGGTGACAGTGACTACAGGTGACAGGTGGTGCAATGCGCCGTGTTGTTGGCCTGGCGCAGGTAGTTCGTGTTGATGTTGCTGTGCGGATCGTGGCAGGTGGCACATTGCATGCTGTTCGTCGACCCGTACAGCGGCAGTGCGTTCGCAACTGTAGCGACCGCCTGTAGCGAGGTATTCTTGGTCGGATCGTACGGCATGTTGATGGGGTGGTCGTTCGTCAGTCCGAGCGACTCGTAAGCGCCTGCTCCGAAGGATGCCTTCGATCCCACCATATTCAGTGTTTTCATGGCAGGCGAGAAGCTAGATGTAACTCCGTCGTGGCAACTGAGACAGAGCAACGAGTACATACGGACATCTGTCGAAGTGGTCAGGGCGCTTCCGCCGATTTCCACCGCCTTGTTCTGCATCGTCGCCGAGTCATAGACTCCGAAGGTGTTGGCGCTCGCCGGGAAGGAGCGCGACCATAACAGGATCAGCCCCGAACTCTGCGGGCCTCCATTCGCCAGCGCCCCGTTGTGCGGCGCGTGGCAACTCTTACAGCCATTCCCACCAATGTCGTGTGTCGTTCCCGCCAGCCCCGTTTTCGGCAGGTTTGGAGCGGCCCCCGGCATCGACACACTGGCCAGCCCAATCAGGCCGGCCAACGTCAATACTCTAAATTTCATCGTGTTCTCCTCTGTGGTTTCGTTTCTAGGATGGATTGGCCTTGCCGGCCGGACACCGCACCGGGTGCCAGTAGGATGTGATCTGCTCTGCGTTAGTGGGCCTCACCTCCTTGTCTTGGTTGTTTTGGCGGTGGCGGCGCAGCCTGCGCCAGGTACTTGAATACCTGGATCCGCCCCTTAAACATCTCGGTAGTGAACACCTGATCTTCGTTGTCGATGTAGAGGCCCGCCACCAGCGCGAACTGGCCGGGATCCGTGCCCAGAGTGCCAACCGCCAGCAGGGGTTGTCCCTCCGGCGTGAGAATCTGAAAATTATTGAATTCGGCGTCCGCGACATAGACGTGGCCCTCCGAATCCACGGCGATGCCTTTGGGCCGGATGAACTCGCCGGGCCGGTCTCCCTGGGCTCCGAAGGTGCGCACGAACTTGCCGTTCGCATCCAGAATCTGTACCCGGTAGTTCAACGTGTCGGCCACGTAGATCATCCCCTGCCGGTCCACAGCGACATTCGTGGGCCCCAGAAACGTGCCATTCTCCTTGAGCCCTGGCTTGCTTGGTCCGCCGAAGTACGCCACTAATTTGAACGTTATGGTGTCGAAGACCGCAACCCTGCCCGCCTTGGCATCGGCCACGTATAGACGGTTTCGCTCCCGGTCGATCGCGATGCCTCCCGGACGGCCCAGCGCGCTGGTTCCGAAATGCGAGATCACCTCGCCCGAAGGGCTGAAGCAAAGCACCGAATGCAGATCAGCATCGGATACGAACAGCCGTTCCTGGCTGTCCACTGCGACACCCACCGGCAGCACGAGCGGCACACGGCTATTGCCCTGCCGCATCTCCACGCTCTTCGCCGCCGCGTCGATCACGAACACCGTCTTTAGTTCGGTGTCGGCGGTGTAGATGCGCCCGCGCCGGTCCGTGGTGATGCCGTATGGCTTGCGCAGTTCCAATCTCTCGTCCAGTGCCTTGGCGCCCGAAAGCTTGTCGACCCAGCTTTGCTTGCGCGCCACCGGCTTCTTCACTTTGGCCATGTCCGCGTATTCCGTCACCCAGCGAATCCTGGGCGGGTCGGGCGGCAGGGGCCAGATGAGTTCCGGAGGAGGTTGTGGCGCCGCGGCGCCCATCTTTTTGCCGGCCGTCTTCTGTGCCGCGCCCGGGATCGCGGCGATCAGCAGCAGAATCCAGGCGATGGTGAGTCGTGGTGTTTGCATCATTGGGGAACAACACTATGGGTTGAAGGCGAATTCAAAAATAGAGCTCGCCCGATATATTTTTCACACTTGTCACGTACCCAGTAGCTGTGAAGGGGAGCTGTGCCTCAGGCATTAGGCGGGTTGACTTCGGTTATCACGTGCTGCTGCATAACGTTCGTCCATGGTTCGTCTGGTGCTCCGTTATCGCGGTCGTGCTGTGCGCGCCGGCAGCGGCACAGATCTCGCCTGGGCCTCTATCGGGCGCCCACCAGCAACTGGAGGGCGTAGGCAAATGCACGTCGTGCCACGCGTTGGGGTCCAACAAGGGCGCCTTCAAATGCCTGGACTGTCACGTCGAGATTCGGCGGCGCGTCGAAGCCCGCGCCGGAATGCACGCTCGCGCCTACCGCGATGCCCAAGGTACCACCGACTGCGCCCGGTGCCACATGGAACACAACGGGCAAAGTTATTCGCTCGTGCGCCTCGACCGCAACAACTTCGATCACGCGGCGCAAACCGGCTTTACCCTGCAAGGCAAGCATCGCGCGCAGAGATGCGAGAACTGCCACAACCCCGCCAGAATCGCTGCCGGTGCACGCGAAGAGATCAAAATCAAGAATCTTAACCGGACGTTCCTGGGGTTGCAGCACGATTGCCTCTCGTGCCATGAGGACCAGCACCGAGGGCAACTGGGCTCAGACTGCACCAGGTGCCACTCGCAGGACGGCTGGAAACCCGCTGCCGGGTTCAACCATGCGAGCGCGCGTTTCCAATTGACCGGATTGCATCAGGGTGTCGCCTGCCTGAAATGTCACATTCCGCCGCCCGGCGGAAAGGCCGGTGCGTTCAAGGGGCTGAATTTCAGCGGCTGCCAGAGTTGTCACACGGATCCGCACCGTGGCGCGTTCCAGGACGTCAAGACTCGCCCGTCCTGCGAGAGTTGCCACAACACGGGAGGCTGGAAGAACAATCGCCCCGGCACGAATTTCGACCACGGCGCCACCAGATTCGCCCTGGCCGGCAAGCACGCCGCTCAGCGGTGCTCCCCTTGCCACAAGAACTCCGACTTTCACCGGACCATTGCGCACGATCGCTGCCAGGATTGCCACAAGGATCCGCATACGGGGCAGTTCGCGGCTCGGGCCTCAGGCTCCGACTGCAGCTCCTGCCACAGTGAGAACGGCTTCAAGCCCACTCGCTTCGACCGCGACGAGCACGGCAAAAGCGCATTTCCGCTGGAAGGAAAACACGCGGACGTTGCCTGCGACAAGTGTCATCAACCCGCGGGACCCAGCACCGTCTATAAGACCGGCAAACTGGTGTGCTCCGCCTGTCATGCGGACAAGCACCGGGGGCAGTTTGATTCCGCACCCTACTACAATCGCTGCGAACTCTGTCACACCGTGGCAGGCTTCAAGCCCGATACATTTTCCGTGGAGCGCCATGCCAAGACTCAGTTCCCGCTCATCGGGCATCACGCGTCTGCCACCTGCCGCGATTGTCACAAAGCGGTCGCCGAGACACGGCAGTTTCACTTCGACTCACGTGCCTGCAACACGTGCCATGCCGACCCGCACGAGACGAAGCTGGCCTGCGAGACCTGTCATACGCCACAACAGTGGAAGCCGGCCGGCCCGTACGAGCACCCGGCAACTCAATTCCGACTGGAAGGCGCGCACCTCAAGGTCGAGTGTATCCAGTGTCATCGCGCCGCCCAAGGGGGAGCCGACGCGAAACCGAAGCCGCCAGTGTTTGCGCGAACGCCCCATGCCTGCGCCAGCTGCCACGCCGCAAAAGACCCTCACGGCGGTCAGTTCACTGCGGTCGCAGGTGTGGAAGATTGCTCCAACTGCCACGTCACCACGCGTTGGAGCGGAACCGATTTCGAACACGACAGGGCGCGCTTCGCTCTAGATGTTGCGCATCGACGCGTGGCCTGTGAGAAGTGCCACAAGAACCAATCGGCGGTTGGGACCAAGCTGTCTCGCATCTATCGCGGTACGCCCGTGGAATGCGTAAGATGTCACTGATTCAGGGGCCAACGTTTCAGTTGAGGGTCAACGGAGGGGAGACCGATGGCTAGTTTGAGTGCCGTTACAGGTACCGTTAGGGCGAGTCAGAGCGCCCGCGCGGCCAAAGGCGAGGCTCTGCACCGGCTGCTGCTTGGGCTCGCCGCCTGCGCCGCGCTGTCGCTGATCCTGTTCCTTGCCACCCACGGGTTTGCGTATTACTCTTTGCGTCAGGAAGTGCGGCCGTTGTCTCCCTTGCACCCGGAGTTGCGGTCCAGCGGAACCATCGGGCTGAGACTGGGCTTCCTGAGCCTGGGACTGTTCGGGCTTCTGTTTCTCTATCCGTTGCGCAAGCGGTGGAGGTGGCTGGCCAGTATCGGCAGCACCCGGCGCTGGCTCAACTTCCACCTCCTCCTCGGCATTTCGACGCCCCTGGTGGTGACGTTTCATACCAGCTTCCGCACCAACGGTGTGGCCGGTCTGGCCTACTGGACAATGATTTTGGTGGCGCTCAGCGGCTTCGTTGGCCGCTATGTGTACGCCAAGATTCCGCGCAGTCGCAACGCTGCTGAACTTAGCATGGCGGAGTTGGAAGCGGAAGTCTCTTCACTGGCAGCGAAGTTGCGCGACCAGCCGCTCTTCCGGGAAGAGGATCTGGCACCCTTGCTCGATGTGCCCTCGCCCCACGCCATCCGGCGGATGAGTCCGCTCTCCGGTCTGTGGACTCTGTTTCGCATGGACGTGATCCGGCCCATGCAGATCGGCCGCCTTCGACGGCGCGCGCTCGGCGGGTCGCAGCGCCTCGCCACGTTCGGCGGCCTGCTGGCTTCGCATGATGGCGATCTCGAATCGGTGGTCTCCATCGTGCGCCGCCAATCGCGATTGCGTCTTGCGATCGCGTTTCTGGGTTGCACTGAACGCATCTTTCACCTGTGGCACGTGGTGCACCGGCCCTTCAGCATCTCTTTCGTCTTCTTGGTCGCTGTGCACATCGCGGTGGCACTGTCGATGGGAGTCTCGTCATGGCGGATTCACTAGGTCTTTACATTTTCTTCGGACTCGTCCTGTTCCTGCCCCTCGGCCTCTATCTCCGCCGGCAGTCGCGGCGCGAAGCGCGCGCGCAGGATGCCGCCTTAAAGGGCCAGGTGTTTAGCGACGGTCCTCTCGGGCAGCACCCGTACATCGATGTCACCAATTGCATTGGCTGCCAGGGCTGTACATCGGTCTGCCCGGAAGGAGAAGTGCTGGGCATGGTGGGCGGCAAGGCCGCCGTAATCAAGCCCTATCGCTGCATCGGCCACGGCATGTGCGCGGAGGCTTGCCCGGTGGGCGCGATCACACTGGTCCACGCGCCCCCGGGGTTTAGTGCTGACCTCCCTTATCTGACGCACGAACTGGAGACCAGCGTCCCAGGCCTCTTCATCACCGGCGAACTCGGCGGGCTCGCGCTGATCAAGAACGCAGTCAACCAGGGTCGCGATTGCATTGACACGATCGCGAAGCGGTTGGCCTCATTGCCCGGCGGCGCGAGGGAGCCTGGAGTCTTCGACGTTTTGATCGTGGGTGCGGGGCCCGCCGGCATCAGCGCCTCCCTGCGCGCCATCGAGCGCCAACTGCACTACGTCACCCTCGAGCGCGACACTGTCGGCGGGAGTGTCTCCAAATATCCCCGGCAGAAGCTGGTGATGACGAGTCCGGTGGAGTTCCCTCTGGCCGGGTCCTTCAAGAAAACGCAGCTTTCGAAGGAGAATCTGCTCGCCTTCTGGAAGACCATCTGCGACCGCGAAGACTTTCAAGTAGAGGTGGGCCAATCTGCGGAGACGATCTACCGGCACCCTGACGGCGTGTTCACGGTCAGCACACCCAGGGCGCAATATCGTGCGCGCGCTGTGGTCCTCGCCATGGGACGCAGCGGAACGCCGCGGAAACTCGGCGTGAAGGGCGAGGATCTTCCAAAAGTGATGTACCGGCTGATCGAGGCGGACCACTACATCAACAAGCAAATCCTGGTGGTGGGCGGAGGTGACAGCGCAGTGGAAGCCGCGCTGGGGCTGGCCATGCAGCGAGGCAATAACGTGACGGTATCGTACCGCAAGAATGCCTTTTCCCGCATCAAAGAGCGCAACCTCCAAAGGCTCCGTGATGCCCTGGGCGGGGACAAACTACGGGTCATCTTCAATTCAGTTCCGTTAGAGTTTAAGGAGCATAGCGTCATCCTTGATGTCGCCGGTGAGCTGCGAGAGATCCCCAACGACTGTGTCTGGATTTTCGCCGGTGGCGTTGCTCCGAATGATTTCCTGAAGGCGGTCGGAATCGAGTTCGGCCCTCGCGATCTTACCGCGGAAGCGACCGGAGTTGCGGGCCTCCAGGGAGTATCCGGATAGGACGCCCGAGGCGTCCGAGCCGGCGACCTCACTTTCAATTGCCGGGGAAAGCGAGGAAGACAATTCTTCGCCTGATGATCGGGGGGCAACTCCCCGGTGGCTTCGTGGTGCTCGCGGTACCAGCGGCGATAGTGATGTTTGGCCCAATGCCGTCGACGAACCCTGAGATCATTCCCTGCAGCCCGACGCGGCTACTCGGGTTAATCACCGCCATGAAGAAGTGCAGAAGCCATGACAGTATTGCAAGGTGCGTTAGCCACATCAAGAGTCCAGTGGCCACGTAGAGGGGATAGGTGACCAGAAGGACCATAGAGTTGATCTTTTCGGCGGCATTGACCTTGCCCTATTCCTGTAACTTGATCCTGGGGTTCGCTGCGGCAAGTCCTAACAGGGCGAGTCACCTGATGTTGTCAAACATCCAAATCCAAGCCTGCCTGATATTGTAGAGGTGAAGCCGCGCATCGCCGCGGGCCTTGTACGCCGCGGCCGAGGTCCGGTGCATCGTAGAAAAAAGGTCGCGGTAAGGTCGGTGTGGATCAGGGTTGTAGATCACACCATTATCAGGGCAGTGCTCAGGGAAAACAGAGACGGTCCCGCGATGCACCAGTGCAGGATACGTTCTGACCGGGCGAACCGCAATATTTTGTTGCTGCCAGGGCTGACCTTCGCGGTGGCTCTCGCCGCAAAACGACCAGGAAAACAGAGGAGAAGTGCTCGCATCGAAGTCATCATCCAATCACTGAATGTGAATCGTCGTCATGTTGGAAGTTTTCCCGTCGGCGACGACGTAGACGCTTGCTTCGCCAGTCCCGGCGAGGTTCGACGGAAGAGTGATGTTGATCTGATCGAGGCCTTGATATGTGCCTTGGGCGCCGGCGTAAAGGACCGGCGCCGGCTGGCCGGCGACGTATACTTGCACCTTTTGAGCGCCGCGAATACCCGATCCGTAGAGCGTCACATAAACAGTGTCCGTAGCTGGTCCGAGGGGGATCGGAGTCGAAAGGCAACTAAGCCCCACGCCCGTCTGGCAGTCAAAGACGAGCGCGAACTCGCCAGGCGTGGACGCCCGCGAGTAGGCGGCGGCTGCCACCCCGGCCCCATTGCCGTTGGCCGAGTACAGGCCTGGTGAAACGGCGGTCACGTTAAGCGCCGCTGTTAAAACCGTGGCGCCGCTGCGCGTCACTTTCAAGGAGGCCGCGCCGGATGCCGCTCCATCCGGGATCAGAAAACTGGCCTGACTCGGAGACACATAGTTCAGAGGAGCCGTTCGTGTCACACCCGCACTGTCCGTAATGGTAATGCTGGTGTCGCCGAGGGTCGGGGGTAGAGGTTGTGTAGCCGCCGTGATCGTCTGTGAAGCGAAGCCGGAGCCGAAGGCAGTGACTAGTTGCTGGGGCGCCACCGCGCCTGGCTGGTAACTGGCCGAGTTGACCAGCGTCGCAACCGGCGGAGCTGTCAGATCAGCCCGCAGCACGGCGTAAGGCGGAACCATCACCGGATTGCCGGAACTTCCCGTCTGAATCGTTACGGCCTTCGGGTTCGCCGCCGTATTCGCCGTGCTCGGATCGGCTCCCGTGACTAACTGGAGTGGAAATGTTCCCGTGGCAGCGGCGCCGTTTTCTCTGATGATCACTTGGTGAGCCGTCGCGCTCTTGTTGGTGATGACCACGGACAATCCTCCGATGGCGTTGGTGTAGCTCATCGCGTACAACGCGGGGATGCCTTGCGCTATGCCGGTGGCGGGTACCGTCGCGCCGCCGGTGACCACGGTTTTGTTCGTTTGCGTCGCACGATTGATCACGCCGTTCACAACGGCTTGGCCCATCGCCTG
Source organism: uncultured Solibacteraceae bacterium (assembly GCA_963791985.1). Classification (GTDB taxonomy): domain Bacteria; phylum Acidobacteriota; class Terriglobia; order Bryobacterales; family Bryobacteraceae; genus Solibacter. The sequence goes on from CAWBUN010000002.1 coordinate 1,062,075, forward strand.
CGCGGCTGTGTAGAAGCCGAAGTCGAGCGTGAGTGTGTCGATGGTCTTGCCTGAATTGGCTGCGTTGGTCACCTCACTCTGACGGCCAGTGGTAGCGAGAATACCGGCAAAGCTCGAAATCTCATTCGGCCCCACATGGAGCATGGATGGCACAGTGGACATACGCATGGTGTACTCTGCAGCGTAAATGCCGCCCCACAACGTGCCGTCGGTAATAGAGATGGCGCCGGTTTTGGAATCGTTGGGGATCGAGGCATCAAACTCGGTATTGAGGAATTTCACGCCGGGAGGCCCGATAGCCGTCAGTTGATCGCTAACGAGGGCACTGGTTTTGTTGGCCAGCACCGCGGCTTCATCGGCCATCCATTGCGCAAAGGCTCCTATGCTCTGCTGGGGGTAGTGATGAAAACTGATGGCGTCCCAGTACTTGTTGGGATAAGCGGCAATGGCGGCATCCCACGGGTTCTGCAAGGAGGTCGCAGCGCCCGGATCGCGAATAAAGATCGCAACCACAGCGTTCGGATCCACTGCCTTGATTGCATCCCGGTATGGCTTCATCGTATCGAGATAGGCAGTAGCGGTGGGAAAGAACTCGGGGAAAAGATAGGCCTCGTTCGACAATTCCCAGGCTGCCACTGAGATGTTGTTGGCCTTGACATACGCCGCTAGCTGTCCGATGGACTGCGCCGTGTCTGTGAACCCGTTAGCGCAGATGATGAGAAGGGAGCCAAGGAAATTGGCCCGATTGGCCGCGTCGATCAGTTTCGCGCCTCCCCTCCCAGCCACCAGCGCAATGGTGCTCTGCTGCGGTCCGGCTGTGCTCCCGGCGAATCGCGCGAACCACGTGGTCACTTGCTCGCCCGCTTGCCAACTGTAGATATCGCCGCTCGCGCCACCCGGAAACCGCACCCATCCATAGCCGACTTGCGCGGCCAAGACGTTGAAGCGATAGTCCCAGTATTCGACCGGAAAGCCGAGGTCAACATTCACACCCGAAAAGCCCGAGTGGACCGGGATAGTTGCGGTGGTGTCGATGTCAATGGTCGCGGTCGCCTGGCCAGACAGCGGTACCCCAGCCGTGCCAACCAACAGCACAAAACCCAGCGGGATTCTCAAAACCCAACCCGCGGCCCCGAGCGCGTACGAATCCGCCATTTGCGTCCTCCAAAGCCTAAGTACTATTCCCCATGTCAATGTTGGATGGAGATCAGCGTTCCAGCTTGCGTGCTAGCGCCGTTGTAAGTCGCCGTGACCGGCTGGTCTCCATTCGCCAGCGAGTCCGGCAAGACGACGTTGAATTGACACTCGCCCGGCGAAACCAGCCCCGCGAACTGCACTGTCGCCACCGTGCCAAGCGATATCGCCCTGCTCATCCATTCATCGAGCATGCTCCAGTCGTACCGATTCATACCCGGTTCCAGTGAGTCCCAGGCTATCCCCAGCAGCAATCCGTCTACACCGGGCACCGTCAACGCATCGGAGAGCGCCGAGGCCACTTGCTTCGAGACCGGGAAGTCAGTGCCACTCACGTAGATCCCGCGCAAATCCGTTGAGGTTTGAGCGTGAACTGCCAGGCTCAGGCCCCGCATCATGCCTATTGCAACTGTTTGAAAAACGCTCATGTTCCTCCTCTCCCTGTCCATACGCCCAGCGCCAGCGGGTCGGAACGCGGTGAGACGGGTTGGATTCTACTTGCGCCGGTTGGATGCCTCAGCCGCGAGCTTCAGTTCTTTGTTCGCCTCATCCAATAGCTCTTTGGCTTTTTGGGCATGACCGCCAAGATCCCATTCATTCGCCTTCTGCGCGTCCACGACGCGCTGCCACGCCTGCCGGCTTAGACGCTGCGCGGCCGCCAGATTTGGGTGGCGTGCGCCGGAGACGTCTTCTTTAGGGCGTTGCGCGACCGCGATACCGCTGAGGAAAACGATCAGGCTGAGGACTAAGACAAATACTCGAGTTTTGGTCATGGCTTTGTATTCTCCGAGTGGTTGGATTGGGACCAACTGTTGTCCCGGGTGGATCCGAGTTGTGGCTCGTCAGAAGAAATCGTGGGTGGACTCGGGCTCGGGCAGTTTGCCAAGTGAGTGATACAGTGCGAGTTCAAGGACGCGGTAGGTGCGGAAGCCGTACGATTTTCTCATGGTGACTTTGGCCTTGTTATTCAAGCCCTCCACCACGCCGCTGGAAAGCAGTTTTTGAGCGCGGAAATAGTTGAGGATGAGCTCGCGATGTTTGCGTAGCGAGCGGGCGATCTTTTTCATGGGTTCGATGCGGGATCGCATGGTCTGGCGGCACCACTCATCGAGGAACTTGCCCGCCCAGACTGGCGAACTGTATTCCCAGAGTTGCTGAAATGCTTCTTTGAGAAGATAAGCACGGACAGTCTTGAGGTTGTAGCGGAGGAGATCGCGCAGCCGGAACTGCTGTTCGTCGCCAAGGTTCTCGCTGCGACGGAGCAGTAACCAACGGGACTTCTTGAGGACGGGGGCACGGCCCTCGCGTTTCATGCGGCCCGTTTCCTCGGAACGGACCCCGAGTTGTAGTAGAGCCGTCGAGTGTTCATAATCAGTAATCTGTCGCCGGATTGAACACCTTGGTCGGGAACGTCGCGGGAACTGAGGGCGGATGAATGGTCGGATTCGTGCGGCCCGCTTGGCTCGGATCGAACGGCACAAACCCGACCCCGGGCGATCCCTTGGGCAGCGAGTAATCGTCCGCGGGATAGGACGGATTGGCGAATCCAGGACTCTGCACTACGCTGTGTGTATCCTCGCCCACCACCTGCTGCCATTGCACGAAGGTATAGAAAGTCCAGTTGTTGGTATTTCCGGAGCAGGGCGGATTCGGACCCGAGGTCGCCGCGGTGGGCTGCACCGCAAAGGCCTTTGGCTCGCCGGCGAAAGCCCCGTCCGTTCGCCAGTACAAGTTACTGCTGAACGACATGAACTTCGTATACGGCACTCCTCCCGCATATAGACACCCGCCCTGCACGAAGAACTTCGGGGCCGACGCATTCGACCGGTCGAAGTACGCAAGGTTGTTAGTGAAATTGAAACTCTGCGGGATCACCGTGGGCACGTCGTTGGTGTACGGATTGTTGATCGCCACGATCGACAGCCTCGCATAAGCGAAGATATTGTTCCTCACCGTGCTGGCTTCGTTGGCCGCCGCCGGACCCTGCGGCGTGTACATCGCATTGCCGGAGACGCGATATACCAGGTTGTTCTCCACGTCCACCAGGCCGGTCTGATTGTCGAGGTAGATGCCTTCGCCGCCGTACCCGTTGCTGTCCATGATGGAAGAGTCCGTGACGTCGTGAATCCGGTTATTCAGAATCTTGTTGCCCGGCGCGGTGTAGGCGCTGTTGCCGGCCTCGATCCGGATGGCGCCCCCATCGTTCATGATTCCCTGGAACAGGTTGTAGACGTGGTTGTAGGAGATGGTGTTGTTCGCGTTCCCCACGCCATTGGGCTTTACGGTATCGCTTCCCGCTTCGGAAATCGAAATGGCCGTGTGATAGCCGTCGTATACGTCGTTGTGCGTGTACAGGTTGTCGTGGCCGTTGCCCTGCGCGATGCCGAACGCGGCGGGAATCAGCCGCCCAAACCCCGAGACCACGTTATTCTGCACTACGTTGAACTGCGGAACGTTGGCGTCGGTATCGTTATTAGTATAGGGATTTCCGATCAACACGCCGAGCGCGCCGAGGTCGTAGAAGGCGCTGTTCTGGATGACGTTGTTAGCGGTTGTGCCGTTGACATCGGTGGACACGCAATCACTGGAGGACGCTTTGCTCACGCAGGACACTAAATTGAGTCCCGTGCCTGAGATCTCGGTCACTATGTTCGAGTCGAACGTAATATGCTGCGCGTTTTGGAAGGAGATGGCTCCGGAGATATCGGGCTCCATCTCTGACGATTTGTGCCCGGAGGCCGGGACGACGTAATTGTCGTGTTCAAACGTCAGGCCCTGGAAGGTGACGTTTTGGAGACCGGAGGCAACCAGAAGCTGATGAATCTGGGGAATAATCACTACGTCGGAGTTGGGGTTCTCGCCGGGATTGGCAAGATAGGTCAGTGTCCACGGAGCGGCCGAGTGATCGACGAAAAACTGGCCGGGTTGCCCCAGGGCGTCCTGAACATTTTCCACCAAATACCGGTTCCCCGTAACAAAGCCTCCAAACTGCGGGCGGGTCTGATTGATCCCGGTGGGGGCGGTGAAGTAGACGATATGGTCCACCGCGTCGATGCAACTCACGCGCAGCTTCGACGAGCTGAATTGCTGCCAGGTCATCATCTCGACGTCGCCGGCGAGCGCGGGATTCCCGGCAGGCTGGTTACAGGGGTTTCCCGCCGCGGGTGCGAGGTTCTTCCAGGTCGCCGCGATCGGATCCTTGGGATCATATTGGAATCGGTCGAAGCATTCCCAGCCGCTGCCCGTGATGTACACGGGGCAATTGGGATCGGGCGCTTTCTCCGGCGGTCCGGGTGCGGTCAGGTACACGGTGCTGGCGTAGCGATAGTATGTGCCCAAATATCCGCCCAACCGCGGGCGCAACCTTCGGCCGCCGTTATAAAACAAATTCTCGAAGTTTTGTGTTGAGGCGGGGAGTGTCGTCTTCCAGGTGTTTCCGGCGGTGTTGGTCCAGTTCACCACCCGCGTACCGCCGCTGAAGACCGGTGTTTCACCAGGATAGTTCTGATAGACGATTGCCAGGTTCGCCGTCCCGGAATCGGCCGCGGTGAATCCGACGGTGGAGCGTAAATAGTAAGTTCCACCGCGGAACTGCACAGTGACCTGCCTCAGCCCGGCTTTGTTCAGCGTCTGGACCACGGCACGGGCTCGATCGAATGTGGCCAACGGACCGTCGGAATTCGCCGCGTTAGGCGCCGGAAGTGTTCCGCTCCAGGAATCGTTTCCGTTTGGGGAGACATAATACGTCACGGATGTGGGCTGCGAAGCCCCTGAGATGGTGATGAGCGTTCCCGCTTGCGTGGTCGCACCGTTGAAGGTTGCCGTGATCGGCTGGTCTCCGCCACCGATGCCGGCAGGCACCACGACATTGAACTGAAATTCTCCGGGACCGATCAGACCGGCAAATTGCACGGTTGCCGTGACGCCACCGATCTTAATCGCCGGCAGCGGCGTGAGCGTCCCACCCTGCGTTGCCGAACCACTCACCACCGGAATTGAGGTTGGGCCAAACCCATTCGCAAAGAGCAATATCGTCTCGCCTGGATTGGCCGGAGTGGTAGAACCCGGGTAAAGGCTCGCGGGTCCGATCAAGGTCCCGTTGACGTGCACCGCCGCGACGTATGGTCCACCGTTGAAGACGAAGTATGAAGGCGAAAGCGGTTGGCCCTGAGCGACGAGAGGGATGCTCGCGGTTCCATTGTTCGTCACCACCACCTGAACGGCGCCCTGCATCGCATCGGGCGGAGTAAGAACATTGATCTGTGTCGGGCTGATGTAGTACACATAAGCGCTCTTGCCGTTCACGGTGACGCTGACTCCATCCAATTGGACGGGCATTTTCCCGTTCAAGAAATCGGCGCCCTGCCAAATGCGAGTGTCGCCCGCCGGCGCGAGGCTTGTACCTTTGATCTCCACCCACGTATTGGGTGCGAGGGTCGGACTCTCGCCTTCGGCGTTGGCCACCTGCGAAATCACAGGCAGCTGGGCGGTGGTGATCGTGAACGGACGGGACGACATGACGCGCTTTCCCGTATCGCATCCGTTGTGGTAGAAGATGAGGCCGGTGAGCTTGGTGTGGCCGGCGGGGGCTCCGGGCGACATGGAGGAGGGGTACCACCCGTCGAACTGTTGTCCCCGGCCGTCCGAGCTGCACGGTGAAGTGATCGGGAACTGGGAGTTATCGACGATCTGGGGCGTCGACCAATCCTGGAGGTCGAGGCTGGTGGCCGCTGAGTAATACCATGCACCAACGCGCGCGCTGGCAGGTCCCGATACGCAAACGAAGAGCGCTAAATACAAACCGAGATCGTCGTTACGGCTGATCTCGCCCATGTCCTGCGAGCCGGGACATCCTCCCGAGGGTAGAAAGGCGCTGTCCGCGCCACCGATGCCCGGCTCGCTGAACCCACCGTTGTTCCATTTGAGGAACACGAGCGGATCAGAGCCGAGCTTGGCTCGCGCGATGCGGATCTGGTTCGGAGTATTCGGGCCCGTGTGGTCGCCGTAGACTACGTAAAGGTAGTAGTCGCCGTTTGGGCTCTTGTCAACAAAGGCGCTGGGGATCGCATCGCCTAACGGCCCGTGTGCCGAAGTTGGTTGCGGGATCGTGTTCTGAAGCACCGGATGGCGGGCAACGCCGCCGGTCGGGCTGTTAATGGGAGCGGGCCATGTCTTCCCGTTGTCGCTCGAACGGGCGAAGCCGATTGTGGCGTAATAGTCGGGGTTATATACGCCCCCCGGGCAATGATTCTCGGCTTCGTAAATGATGATGAGATTTCCCGGTGGAAGCGTAGGGTCTTGCACCACCGATCCCGGCGCTGCGTAGTTGCCGTCAAATTCGGTGATGTGCGTCGTATCGCACTGATCGATTGGCAGCGGCGGAGCAAACACCTGGCGGTTGTAACCCAAGGCTGTGGCGAAATCGAAGTTTTTCAAATCCGTAGTCTGAAGGACGACGGTTCCACCTGTGCCGCCGGACAATTTGCTGGCTGCGAACACGAGGTAAGGGGATGAAGCTGTCGCCGGAGGGATCACCGTCGTGTGCTCATCGGGCAAATCGACGAGGTAAGGCGGGTTAGCCGGGCCGGACGGATACGTTAAGGTCTGATCCGGGCCCACTGAGATCGACTTGACGGAGACGTTCTGCGATCTACTCAGAGCAGCCACCGCAATTCCCCAAGCCACAAGATGAATCAATCTCAAGCAAATTCTCCTTAATGCTGTACGTTGAGAAACGTTCCGCTCTGCGTCGTGATGCCGTTGTACGCCGCCGTGACTGCCTGGTCGCCATCGAGAGTGTTTGGTGGTACGACCACATTAAACTGAAACTCGCCCGGTGAAACGAGACCGGCGAACTGCAACGTCGCGGTGATGCCTCCGATCTTGATGACTGGCGGCGGCGACAAAGAACCCGACTGAAGGATCGACCCACTGACCACCGGTGTTGATGTTTGCCCAAAGCCATTCGCATAGAGCACGATGATCTCGCCGGGCCTGGCTGGTGTCGTCGAGCCCGGATACAGATTCACGGGCCCCAGCAGAGTTCCATTGGCATGCGTCGCGGCGATATAGGGTCCACCATTAAACACGAAGAATGATGGCGAGAGCGCTTGCGTCTGCGCCGTGAAGTTGGCGGTGGTCGCGCCTCCGTTAAGAACGATATTCACCGGCCCTTGCATCGCGTCGGGCGGGGTTAGGATGTTCACCTGAGTGGGACTGACGTAATACACATAGCCGCTTTTGCCATTCACCGTCACGCCGACGCCATCCAGTTGCTTGGGCATCTGATCGTTTACAAAATCCGAGGTTCTCCAGATCCGTGAATCTCCGGCGGGCGCCAGATTTGATCCCTTGATTTCTACCCAGGTGTTGGGCGCGATGGTTAGGCTCTCGCCTTCTGCGTTGGCGACCAAGGAAATCGAGGACGTCAGCGGCCATTCGAGCCGCACGACACTATAGGAAGGAATCGTTACTGCGCCCGGATTGGTAACCACCTGGGTTTGAATCTGCACATTGTCGGACGGCAACCCGCTGTTGGCCAGGGTGGGGTCGGTTCCCGTCACAAACGTCATTTGCATCGGGATGGTCAGATCCGCCCCATTCTGCATGATTCGCGCCAAGGTAGCGGCAGCGCTCTTATTCGTCAGCACAACGTAGCGCTTGCCGTTTCCAGCATCGTAGGCTTGCGCGTAAACTGCCGGGATGCTTCCGCCGATGATCGGAGCCGTCGGACCGCCGGTGGTTGTCGTCGAATAAACGCCGGCGGAGTTATGGAGGGCTCCATTGGCAACGGCTTCTCCTGCCGCCTGGGCACTGACGAAGAAACCAAAATTCAAGCCCGAAGTATTGATGGGTGCGCCGCTATTGTAGGCAGCCTGCACGACATTCAAGTGATCATTCGTCTTGTCAATGCCGGCGTTGCTCAACATTTGGAATGCGGCTACATACTTCACTTGAGGCAGCGTGGACATGCGCAATGCAAATTCGGCGGTGTAGATCCCGCCATAGAGCGTGCCCAGAAGCGGTCCTCCTTGACCTGCCGCCGGACTCACTTCAGAGATCACATACGTCACGCCTGGGTTATTCTTGGGCGCGAGGTAGTCTGTCACGTGGCTGGTGGTATTGGAATAAAGATTTGCATTCGCGGCTGCCATCAAATCAGTGAAGGCCGTGAAAGTTCCCGGAAAAACATACTCATGATAGGTCACCGCATCCCAGTATTTCGGAGTGTAGCTTGCCAAGGCGTTGTCCCAAGTTTTGTTTGTATTGCCGGCCTCGCTGAAATACAGGGACACTACGGCATTCGGATCCGCGGCTTTGATCGCATCCCGAAAAGGCTTCATATTGGCGGCGTAATGAGCCGCGTCGGGAAAAAACGGTCCCGGGCCGCCGGCATCGGTGTTTAACCAGGTGTAGGGTTCATTGTCGAGTTCCCACACGGCCACCGGAATATGATTCGTCAGAGCAAACTTGGCGAAAGCCTGGGCGGATTGCGGCGTGTCTGTATAGGCGTTGACGCTGACGATGATCTTCGCGCCACCGATGGCAGCGGCCAGAGCCGCGAAGTCGCTGAACGACGCGCCCCCCTTACCCGCGACGATAGGCTGAGCATTTGCATTGATGTCGTGCGTGTACTGCTTCGCCGCGAGATCGTCGACCCACGCTGGTACAATCTCTCCGGCCGCCCAATTGAACGCCTCGGAATCGGTGCCGCCGGGGAATCGCAGCCAGCCCGGCGAAAGGGTCCCCAGAATCCGTTGAAAGTTGGTGTCGTAGCACTCAACGGCGTTCAGCAAATTCGCGTTGAATCCATTGAATCCCGGATTGAGTTGCGTAGGCGCCGTGGTGACGAAGTTCACGGTGACATCGGGAGAGGCAGTTGGGGTGCTCGGGGAGTCTTGGGCGCCCGCTCTTGAGGCCGGCGGGGTGCCCAGGCAAAACATCAAGACGAGGGAAACCACAAACATCCTGGACCAGCTATGGATCACCTTACTGCGGTTCTTCGGTGTAGCCCCTCCGCCGTTGCCGAGAATGTGGAGGCTCGTGAGGACGGTTAGCCACAGATGATCACGGATGCACATAATACTTCCTCTATGGTTGAATTGCGATCAACGTTCCGCCTTGGGTGGTCGAACCGTTGTATGTGGCCGTGATCGGCTGATCGCCATTTGGCGTGTTGCCGGGAACGACCACATTGAATTGAAACTCGCCTGGCGAAACGAGACCGGCGAACTGCACTGTCGCGGTGATGCCTCCGATCTTGATGACTGGCTGCGGCGACAAAGAACCCGACTGAACGATCGACCCGCTGACGACTGGTGCCGATGTCTGTCCAAAACCATTCGCATAGAGCACGACGGTTTCGCCGGGTCTGGCGGGAGTCGTCGAACCCGGATACAAACTCACCGGCCCCAACAGAGTTCCATTGGCATGCGTGGCGGCGATATAGGGTCCACCATTAAACACGAAGAACGATGGCGCGGTTGGCTGCGCCTGAGCGGTGAAGCTCGCGCTGGCGCCCTCGTTCGTCAATACCACCTGCACCGGGCCGGACATGGCGTCCGGCGGAGTCAGAACGTTTGCCTGGGTAGGGCTGATGTAGTACAGGTACGCGTTCTTGCCGTTCACCGTCACGTTGACCTTGTCCAACTGGGTTGGCATCGTGTTGCCCACAAAGTCCGACCCTTGCCAGATACGCGAATCTCCGGCGGGAGCGAGGTTCGATCCCTTGATTTCCACCCACGTGTTGGGGGCGATGGTGGTGCTCTCGCCTTCGGCGTTCGCCACCAGGGAAATCACGGGCCCGGTGGAGAACGTGAAGTCGGATTCCATCATCACCACTGCGTACGGATTCCACGTCGACAGCGTGTAGAAGATTTCCAGAGTGTCGCCTGTAATCGTGGTAAAACGCTCGACCATAAGGGGCGCATAGCTACCGCCACGGGTCGTAGTTGGATCGTTTTTGATTTGATCGCCGATAGTGGGACCGGAGGGCCCGGCGGAGTTAGGCGCCGACGTAACCGCCGGGGGCATCGCGCTCGGACAATTATTCGCGGCGGTGGTTTTGTAGTAATAGAAGATGAAATTTCCGAGCCCCTTATCGCGGCAGTCATTGAAGATGAGCTGCGGCTTGCTCCATGGACCCCACGGCTGCCGCGCGTATGCAAAGTAAACGCCGGCGGTCGCATCGGAGCCGCGGCCTCCGTCAAACGTCATCAACCAGAGGTCGACCTGCTGCGAGTAGAACGCCGAAATGTTACCGATTGTGGGATTGGCCGGGTCAAGGTCGGTGAGCACCGGCACGGATGCGGATTCATTTTGGGACCAGGTTGGCCGACCCTGAATCAATCCGCTGAAATAGCGAGTCCCACTCTGACCGCTCGAATCCACACCGCTCTCGAACTGACTCTTGGCAATTACCGAAAGATAGACGTTGCTGGCCCGATAGTCACCGAGACCGAACATGACGACGACCGGTTCGGGGAGAACCGGTGGTGGGTTTCCGAGGAGCCCCGGGGGTGCTTCATACATCGCCAGGTGGACAAAATGGCCGCCGGGGAGTTTTGACATGGTGCGGGCGGACGAGAATCCCTGGCTGCCCTCGTCGAATTTAACCAGAACCGAATAGGCGTGGCTGTTGTCGATGTTTCCACCGGTATCGACGCTGCCGGTCTTGGCGACGATGTAGATTTGGCCGTCGAGGCTGATGCCGCCTTCTGGAATGTTGTCCACTGTCATATCAACCGCCGTGCCGTCGGGCAGGGGAGGCGGCAGTACTTCAAGCCCGTGATTGCCGTTGGTGAAGAAATTCAACAGAAGGCCATCTTGGGCGTGCTGGGTGCTGCTGCGGGCGATGGGGTCGTGGGCGTGCCACTGAAAGGTGTTCTGGAGACTGACCCACTTGGGATAGTATGCGTCGGCGCCGATGGTGTCGCCGAACATCATGATGAGTTCGCCATTGTGCTCGAACGAGGAGGCGACGTCGTCTCCCAGGACATCCGCCTTGGTTGCCGTCTGGCTCGAGGTGGGCTTGCAAATCGGCAATTTGGTGGTGATGGTCGCGTCCCACTCAGACCAGTCGCAGTCGCCATTGACCTGGTAGAGTTTGACCGATGAGCCGGGAATGAACGTCAGGTTCGGACTGCCGGCCCCGGATTGCGCGTCTGCGCGTGGTCCCGAAAGAACTGCTGCGAGGAATAGTAAGAGCGTCGACCGCATATTTAGTGCTCGATTGTGATGAGTGTTCCCGCTTGCGTCGTCGAACCGTTGTAACTGGCCGCGATCGGCTGGTCTCCATCGGGCGTGATGGGCGGGACGATTACGTTGAACTGAAACTCGCCGGGCCCAACGAGGCCGGCAAAGGTCACCGTGGCATTGTTGTTGCCGATTTTGACTACGGGCAGCGTCGACAGCGTGCCGCCTTGTATTACCGACCCGCTCACTACGGGGATCGAGGTAGACCCGAAACCGTTCGCGAACAGCAGGACGGTCTCGCCCGGCTTAGCCGGCATAGTCGAACCGGGATACAGGCTATTCGGACCGATCAACGCTCCGTTCGTGTGTACGGCCGCAACGTGCGGGCCGCCATTGAAAACGAAAAACGATGGCGACAGCACCTGGGCCTGTGCAGTAAAGCTTGCGCTGGCCCCGTTGCTGTTCACCACCACCTGCACCGGACCATTCATCGCGTCGGGCGGCGTCAGGATATTCATTTGCGTTGGGCTGATGTAGTAGACGAAAGCGCTCTTGCCGTTTACCGTCGCGCTGACGTGGTCGAACTGCGTCGGCATCTGGTTGTTCAGGAAATCCGATGCCTGCCAGATCCGCGTATCGCCGGCGGGTGCAAGATTCACTCCCTTGATCTGGACCCAGGTATTCGGCGCGATCGTGGGACTATCGCCTTCGGCATTGGCGACCTCGGTAATCTCCGGCCCAGATGTCGATGGGCGAGTTCCAACGAAGTACGCCGTCGCGTACAGATCGTTCGCCATAAGATCCGTGCCCTGAAATCCGCTGCCGAACGAATAACTCCACTCGAAGTTCGGTGACGGGACACTGCTGGAGCAGGGATCCTGAATCGTCGCGGCGCCACATGTCCAATAGAGATATGGCTGCATGTTGTGAAACGGACCCGTGGCGCTGGTCAACAGAGGGATCGCCGGCATTCCGGGAGTGAGGCCGAGTTGGTCGTAAAACAGATTCCCCAGAGGGTTCTGATTTCCATCGCAGTAGTACCCTGGGCACGTCGAATCAATCGCCGGCATTTGCCAGTTTCGCTGGCCGAGATAAGCGACGCTGTTCATCCTGGCGATGAGTTGGACGGCTGAGTCGTACGTCATCGCGCCGTCGGAATCAACGCAGACGGAAGGCGTCAGCGGATCTTGGCAAGCGGGAAGGCCGAAAGCATCGCTTGCCGCCAGATTCGCATTCGCAAGCCAGGTTACATCCGCCATCGGATCGTACACCGTTTGCTTATCCGCGCTGACCTGCAGCCCCTGCCCTGCGGCAGGCGGCGTCCCTGGAAGTCTACCTGGGATCATTGGCCAAACGTAGAGAAAATTGGGTAGTGTGTTCGCGCCTTGCCAACCGGTCGAGAAGGAAAAGGTCGCATTACCCTGCGTCGCACCTGCCGAAGTCTGCGACCAATAGAGATACGGTTGAATATTGCCGAACGGACCCACGGTGTTCGGGGCAACGGGCACGCCGGTATGAGGCGATTTGAACCCGAGCGAGTTGTAAAGCGAATCGAGCGCACCGAGGGTACAGCCGTATCCGAAGGATCCTCCGTTCGGACCGGTTCTGCCGCAACTCCTGTCGATCGCCGGGGTGGTCGGAAGCTGCCAGTTGCCGTGTCCCAAATAGTTCGCCGCATTCATCGCGGCAACCCAGGCATCGGCGGATGGATAATGCATTGCGCCGCCCACGCTGACGCAGATTTGCTGCCCCGCGCCATTACACAGGGGAAGGCCGAATCGATTGCTGGCGGGCAAATTCAGATCGGCGAGCCAGGTGATGTTGTTTACAGTGTCATAGACCGTCAAGCCGTCCCCGCTGGGCACCAGCGCGGCGGCCGCCTGAAATGCGGGCAACAGAAAGAGAAGGAACCTCACCTTGATTCCTCGATCTTCAAACCATGCTGATTCCGAAAAGTTGCAGCCCTCCGAACGGATGTCCGCATTTTTCCCCTCCAGTCCCGCGCGCGTTGGCGGTCATGACGCGTTTGCCTGCTACCTTACACGAAATTCGGTGGCAAAACCGGACATGGATACGAAAAGAATTCTCCTGGGGCCCTAGCGACGCGGGTGCTCAGTGGCTGCCCATTCGCGGACCTGGTCCAGGATGGAGCGGTACTCGAAGGGGATCGAATCCCGACGCTGGCGTAGATTCTGGTATCCCGCCGTCAAGAGCGGCTCGGCTTCGGAGCGCCTGCCAAGGCCGGTGAGGCTTGCGCCGAGCAGGCACTCGGCGTAGTATCTGCTCCAGCTGGTGGTGTTGGTCTTCCGGTAACCCTCCACCGCCTTGCGGAGCAAAGTCTCGGCGTCCGCGTACGCGCGGCGCTCGAGCTTGATTTCACCCAGGGACACGAGCGCGCTGCGAGTGGGCACGCTGTCCGGGCCGGAGGCGCGCCGCCGTGCTTCCAGCAGGCGCTGGAACAGTGAGTCTGCTTGGGTCAACTTCTTTTCCCTACGGCAAAGCTCGGCCAGATTGTACAAGCTGGCCAGCGTATCGGGGTTGTCTTCCCCCAGCACACGGCGGTTGGTCTCGACGGCGCGAGTGAGCAGTTGTTCCGCCTCGGCATTCTTGCCCTCGGCCCGATACACAGCCCCGAGACTGTTCATGGTCGCCAGTGTATCCCGATGCTGTTCTCCCATCACACGCCGCCGGGCTTCTAAAACCGCCTTGAATAGACCTTCGGCTTCCGGATATTTCCCCTCGTTGTAATAGAGCGCGCCCAACCCATTCGTGCTACTAAGTGTGCTCGGGTGCTCCTTCCCAAGTACGCCCTGTTTGAGCTCAATTAGCTTCCTGTATTGTTCCTCTGCCGGCGGATATTTGCCTTCTCTGACGAGTAGCGCCGCCAGGTTGTTCATGGTTGCCAACGTGGCCCGGTTGGTCTCGCCCAGGACATGGCGTTGGGTCGTCAGAACGGATAAATACAGCGCTTCTGCGCGCGGATAATCGCCGCGCCAGTCGGCGATAATGCTGGCGACCGCATACCTGGCCGCGATCGCCTCGGGCGAGTCCTCGCGGCGATGGCGGCGCTCTATCTCCACCAGATTGCTCAGGAGCGCCTCGGCCTGGGCGTACTTGCCCTCGCGACGGTAAGTCTCGGCCAGGTCAGACATGGTTTTCAGCGTGTCCGGGTGTTCGGCGGCGAGCACCCGTCGCCGCACATCCAGCGCGCGTTCCAGTTGTTGTTGTGCTTCCGGGTACAAACTCAAGTCCAAATAGGTGCTGCCGATGGTTTCCCGGATGGCCCCTTCCACAACCGGCCGGGCGCCGAACTTTCCGGAAACCCGCGCGGCGGCGCGGTCGAGCGCGGTTCGAATCTTGATATCGGGATCGGAACGGCTGCCCGAACCCGCCTGCACATTGGCCTGAGCCTCTGAACCAGCCTGTGCCAGCAGATCGTTTTGCAGGAAATCGCTCACAGCCAGCGCCGTGGCCGCCTCGACATCGGCGCGATGTGCCTGCCACAGAGCTATTCCCGTGCCGGCGCCTATCGCAAGCAGCACGGCGCTAGCGGCGGAAACCGCTAGCCTGTTTCGCAGAGCGAACTTCTTTGCCCGGTACCACCCGCTCTCGGGGCGGGCAAGCACAGGTTGCCCACTCAGGTGTCTTTCAATGTCCTGGGCAAACGCGTCCGCCGTCGAATAGCGGGCGAGCGGCTCCTTCTGGATGGCCCTCAGCACGATCGTGTCAAGATCGCCGCGCAACGAAGCCTCCAGGCGTTTGACGCTGGTGCTGCGAGCCGCCGCCTTCGATTCTTCGCCGGCTGCCCGGCTGGGGCGTACAGCGTCGATGCTCAGAACATGATCGGCCATACCACCGTGCCCATCTCGACTATGCCGGTAGGGGCGGCCGCCGGTGAGTAGTTCGTACAACAGTACGCCAAGCGAATACACATCGGTGGCGGTGGTAATTACCCTGCCCGCGATCTGCTCGGGACTGGCGAAATCCGGCGTCAGCGCGCGGCCCCCGAACCGGGTGAGTTCGGTTTCTTCCGCTGCGCCATCCTCCAGAAGCTTGGCAATTCCAAAGTCCAGCAGCCGGACGCAGCCGGAATTGGTGACCAGGATGTTCGAGGGCTTCAGATCGCGATGCACCACCAGATTTGCGTGCGCGTACTGGACCGCGCGGAGCACCTCCAGAAACAGTTTCAACCGTGCCCTGACGTCCAGGCGAAGCCGGTCGCAATAGGCCGTAATCGCCTCGCCCTGGACATACTCCAACGCGAGATACTGTTGGCCTTGAGCGGTCACGCCGGCGTCATAGAGCCGCGCGATGCGACCATCCGTCAGTCGTGCCAGGATGTCACGCTCCCTCGCGAAGCGATCCGCCATCGTTTGGCTGTGCAAGTAGAAATGGGGAAACTTGAGTGCAACCTCGCGCTTGATGGAACCATCCGCGCGTTCGGAGAGCCATACGACTCCCATCCCACCACGTCCCAGTTCCCGTACAAGACGATATGGCCCGGCCAGCATGCCCGCGGCTAATGAAGCCTGCACCGGTTGTGCACCGCCCGTGTCTTCGCCGATCGCAGGAAGGTTCTCAAGAAACACTGGGTTCGGTTGGGATAGCAACTCCCGAAGGGTCGGCAGGACGTCCGCGTGCTCGTGCTCGAGACTTGCGAGCCACGATGCGCGCCGCTCCGGCTCGAGATCGAGCCATTCGTCCATTAGCTGGGAGAGGATCGGCCAGGATTTGGGATCGACTTGCATGTCGGTTCCGATCGATTCAGCATACCTGAGCGCTTGACTATTTTAACGCTGCCGCGAGAATCATACGTGCCTTTTCCCAATCCCGCCTCACCGTCCGTTCCGTGAGCGAGAGAGCTTCGGCGATTTCCGTTTCCTTCATTCCAGCGAAGTAGCGCATCTCCACGATCTTGACCAGACGCTCGCTCACGCCACCCAACTCGTGGAGAGCCTGATCGACCCGGAGGATCTCGCTTTCGCCCGCAGGAAGGCTGGATGGATCAGGCAGGGCATTCGCGTCAGCAGCAACGCACCGTGCCAGTCCACGCTTTCGGACGACATCGACTACCACGGAACGCATGGCGCGCGCGGCGTAGGCGAGAAAATGGGAGCGATCCGCGATCTGGACGTAACCGGCTTGGTGAAGCCGCAGATAGGCTTCGTGAACCAGGGCAGTCGTCTCAAGGAGTGTGCACGGCTTGGACCGCCTTAGCCGGTGGTGGGCGAGGTGGCGCAGATCGCCATATAACCGGGAGAACAGTTCTTCCTCCGCCCCTATCTGGCCACGCTTGACAGCCGAGAGCAATCCGGTGATGTCTGCCATTTCAGCCATCAGCAATCATTATCCCCAACCCATCCGCAAGTTAGGTGCCGTGGTTCACGGTACCAGCAAGATGCACTGGCGGGGTGATTCAACCAGGTGCATTCCGCAGGGAGGGCGGAAGCGGTCTGTTGTCCGACTCATGAAGGCCTTCATCCGCGCGACTTCTGCATGGCTGAGACTTTCCAACTCGGACAGTTCGATGATCCAAACTCCGCGCGTCCGCATGGCGGCATCCTTGCTGCCCAGCTCCGCCAACTCGTCGGTAAAGTAATGGCCCGCTATCATCCGAAGTGCGGTCGATTCTTGGATGCCCTCCGGCCTTTCGCCTCTGGTCGAAAGATTCGGGACACGGCCGGGGTTAGCCAGCGCGAGCCGACCGCGCGCGTGTAGTTGGTATCGTCGGCGCCGAGGTAGGTCGGCAGCCGCCGCTCCAGGCGTCCGACTCCATCCCAGTGGAGGCCCTGCAAGTAGGCCTTCACGGGATGAAAGGGATGATCTCGCGTGGCCGTCTGGACGGCCTGTCCGGCGCCTTCGACTGAGACCATGATCCGCTGTCGCTGAAGCCATTCGGTAGCGAGACGGTCCTCGTGATCGCCCATTCCCCTTCGGGGACGACACCCCAGGGGGGCTGGCTTGAGGACGACTGTCCCACGTCCGAACTCGTTGAAAGCGAGTACGCCACCCCATTCCGGCGCATGCCGGAAGGCGGCAATCGCCTTGGCTAAAACCGGCAGAATGCGGCCTTCAGATGTGTTCATAGGCGGCTTTAAAAGCAGCAAGTCCCTCTTCCATGCCGAGCCCGCGAGGTCCACATGCGCGATCTCGTCCGGGACCATATCGGGACTGACGGCGGCAAGGTGATCATCGATCCCTTTTACCTTGGCAACGTCCCATTCCAGGAAGCCGACAAGGGCGTCACGGCCCCGCCGGTGGCTGAGAGTGCCGACCGGGCGATGCGGACGAGTTCTTTGATGACCGCATCGGTATCATAAGCGATCACGACCCGGCGCCTCGTGACAAACAACCAATCGGTTTGTATGTTTGCGTACATTACCGGACTGGTCAATCAGAAACCACCAGAGTAGCCTGATTTTTTGACCACACGCCATTTGTTATTTGGTATGAGTGACATCCGTCATAAACTCAGCCCGTTCGTACGAATAATTTGACTAGACGGACTGTACGGACACACCCGCCCCAAATCTGCTACCCTCGTTTGGGGGAAATCATCGTGCGCCACGGCTTGTTATTGCCTGTTGTCTTTTTCGTGTGGTTGCCGCTCACAGCGAGCGCCACCACGGTTTACGACAATGGCGCGCCCGTCGCAACCTGCTCCCCGGTCTGCCCTGAACTCACTACCGGAACCGGACACGGCATCTTCACCCTGTCGGCCGATACGATTCTCACCGATGTTAGGTTTTGGACTCTGCAAACTCCCGCACCTCCCGCCGTATACAATGGCGGAGCCCTGACGTGGCAGATATTTGTCGATAACGGCGGCGTGGAGGGAGCGTTAATCGCCTCCAACAATTTCACGCTATCCCAAACTCCGGGAGCACAGGTTAGCGTCTCCGGGCTGAGCTTGGATGAGTTTGAGAACAACTTTTCAGTTCCAAACATCACGTTCCATCTGACATCGCCGCAGAGCTATTTCTTGGATATCACCGATAAGAGCGGGAAGGATGTCTTTGGTCTCTTCTGGGCCGGTAGCGGCGAGAATTCGCTTGCGTTTCAATTGATGGGGAGCGGCAATAACGTGCCCCCTGACCCTTCGACACCCGAGCCGGCCACGGCGTTGCTGTTAGCGGCAGGTACCGCGGCATGTGTCGCCGCGCGCAGGCTGGGCCTGCTCGTCCACCGCACTTAGAACGTTACGCTTACCGGCGTCGAGCTCCCTAGTGCGTTTGTCAGGGTGATCGTCACTCCCGTGACCTGCGAGGCGGCACCTTGCACGGTGAACTGCTGCACCAGTTTGAAAGTACTGCCGAAGGCGATCGACTGGGGGTCGCTGAACCATCCGCCGAGCAGGCCGCTCAGCGGAACGTTGATGTCGGTGGTCTGCAGGTTCGTGCCGGTGAAGTGGAACGTCGCCGAGGTTACCTCTCGCGACGTCGCAAAGCCGACGAGAGACACTTGAATAGCATTGGTGGTGCGCGTGACGGAAGGCGTACCTGCAATCACCGGCGCAAGCCTGGCGATCTGGCCCGAGACCGCCGGGCTGGATGGGGGCGACACGTTCTGTCCGCCGGTTTGAAGTGTCACATCGAGCTTCAGGGTCCCCGTCACCGTGCCGGTCTGGAAGGCCGGCGTCTGCGCAAATGCGGCCTGAACCGAACCCGCCGTAATCCGGAAGGGAACCGTGCCGCCGCCGGACGCGAATTGCACCGCGGGGTCGATCACACCGATGGAAGAGTCGGGTGTGACCGTCAGATTGAGCTGCCCGACGATATCGAGGGGATATGGGGCGGCGAGCGCCACGCCTGTGGTCAGTTGCTGGGCCGGAGAGGCCGTGCTCGGCAATCCGGCAATCGTCACCGGCGGAAGCGGAGCCAGGATGACGGCAAGCGTGAATTTCTGCTGTGCCGGCAGTCCGGCGCTATCCACCGCCTGCACCGTGAACTGGAATGGGCCCGCCAACGTCGCCGCTCCGGAAATCAGGCCGGATGCCGGATCGAGCGTCAGACCGTCGGGCAGCGCGCCGGAGACAACCGACCACGAGACTGTCCCGACGGCGCTGGATGTCAACAGAGGCTGCCGGTAAGCGATACCTCCTGTGGCATCGGGCAGCGATGGCGGCGTGGCGATGAACAACGAAGCGGCAATGTTGATGGCGCCGCCCGCGGTTGCGCTTGTCTTGGTGATGTCGGTGACCTGGACCTGGAAGGTATACAGGCCCGGGGCGGTGGGGATGCCGCTCAAAGTTCCGCTTGCCGGGTCGAGGATCACGCCGGGCGGCAGCGAGCCGTTTGCAATTGACCAGGTGAAGGGTGGTATGCCGCCGCTCGCCGGGAACGCTCCCGAATAGCTCTGGTTCACTTTTCCATCCGGCGCCGCGCTGGTGATTTTCAGGGGCAACGGAGGAGCGATCGCCAGGCTGCAGACTGCCGTGGCTGTGGCGCCCCTGGCATCGATCACCTCCACCACGACTTGAACCGTGCCGCCCGACAGCGCGACGCCGGTAATGCCGCCGCTGCTCGAATACGCCAGGCCCGGGGGCAATCCGAAAACAAAGAACCGGTACGGCGGAGCGCCGCCGCCTGCCGTCTGGTTCAGCGAATAGCCGACCCCGGCAGTCGCGCCCGGTAATGGGCAGGCAGAGGTCAGCGCCGGTGAGGGGGATGACGACTGGGCCGCGATTGCAAGCGAATAAGACCTCGAATCGGCAATGCCGAACGTGTCGGAAACACGCACGAACGCACTGGCGCCTCCCGCCACCGGCGGAGTTCCGCTCAGCAGGCCGCTCGCCGGATCGATGGAGAGCCAGTAGGGCAAGCCGCCCTGATACTGCAGCTTCCCGGTTCCGCCGCGAGCCGCGACGGCCGCGCTATACGGCGTCCCCGCGGAGCCGTCGGGAATCGACGTCGTCGAGATTGCGGGCTTCGGATTGACCCTCAGCGAGCAGGAACCGGATGCGGTCTGCTTCTGTTGATCGGCCACCTGCACGGAGAACGAAATGCTGCCCGCGGCTGGCACCCCGCTCAGCGCGCCGGTCGCGCTGAAGGAAACGCCCGCCGGCAGCCCGGTCGCCGTCCAGTTGTAAGGCGGCGTTCCGCCATGGGCCGTAAACGTTGTGCTGATCAGCATGCTCTCCGTGATATCCGGAAGCGGGCATTCGGTGGAAATGGTGAGACCGCCGCCGGCAGAAGTCACATTGATGCTGAGCGGCGCGGAGCCGGACTTGCTTCCCAGTGAATCGAGGGCTTGAACTGAGAACGGATAGGAACCCGTCGCGGCAGGTGTACCGCTCAAGCCCCCGGTGTTCGGATCCAGGCTCAGCCACGCCGGCAGGCCTGAGCCGGACCATTGGAGGGCGCCGATGCCGCTGGTCGCGGCCAGTGTCTGCGAGTACAGAGCCCCCACCGTGCCGTCGGGCAAGCTATTGGTGGTGACGGTAAGTCCGGAGAAGGATGTTCAACTGGCAAGTTGCGTTGACGGTGACGTTCGCCGCATCGGTTGCGGCCATCGTCACGCTGTAGGATCCAACTGCCGCCGGGGTACCGCTGACCACGCCGGTCGCGGTCGCGGAAAGCGTTCCGGGAAGTCCTGATACGGACCATTGGTACGGGGGGAAGCCAAGTGCCGCGGTCAATTGGAACGACAGTGGCGACCCTGCTGTACCGAAGGGTAGCGGACAGGCCGTGATGAACGGCGTGCCGCCCGGACTTGTCACCGAAATCGCGAAGGCGGCGGGTAGGGAAACGGCGCCGAGCGTGTCCGTCACCTGTACCGAAAGTCCGTACGTCCCAGCGGTTGCCGGCGAGCCTTTCAGCGCGCCGGTCAGTGGATCGAGCGCCAGCCAGTCCGGCAGGGTTGGCGCCGACCAGATCAGCGAGCCGGTGCCGCCCGAGGCGCTCAAACTCTGCACGTAAGGCGCACCGGCTGTGCCCGGCGCGAGCGGACCTGAAGTGATGGCGGGCAGCGGATTGACCGTGATCCCGCACCCCAGGCTCGCGGGCTGGGACTTGGAATCCGTCACCTGCAGCGTGAATGCCGAGGCTCCAGCGACGGCCGTTCCCGAAAGCGCACCGCTCTGGCTCAATGACAGCCACGCGGGCAGCCCGCTCGCCGACCAGGAATACGGCGGGAAGCCGCCCGACGCCGTGGCCGTCCGGCTGACCGAGAGGCCGGCAGTAGTCGGCGTGAACGGGCATGGCGTGGTGATGGCTGGCACTCCTCCAGGCGCGTTGATGAGCACGGTGAGCGAGGCGGGTTGCGAAGCGATCTGCAAGCTGTCGCGGACGACCACCGAAAAAGTTGTGGAGGACGCGGAGGGTGGGGTTCCCGAGATCACGCCCGATGATGAATTCAGGCTGGCCCACGCCGGCAGGTTTTGGCCCGACCACGTCAGCGCGCCCGTGCCGCCGCTGCCTGCAAGTTGGACCCAATACGGCGCGCCTGCAGTTCCTGCCGGCAGCGTGACGGTGAGCACCTTCGGCGGCGGGTTCACCGTCACGCTGAAGGCTTTCGATACCGCAATCCCCAGGGAATCCGTAGCGGTAGCGACGAAATTGAAGTCGGTGGCGGCCGGAACCAGCGGAGCGACGCCAGCGAGCGCTCCCTTCGAAGTCAGCGAGAGCCACGCGGGCAGGCTGTTCGGCAGAGTCGAAAACGCGAGAGCCCCGGTTCCGCCGGACGCCGAGAGAGAGGCGGTATATTGCGCGGTGGAAGTGGTCGGGGGCAGTCCGCTGGTGGTAATCGAGACCGACGGCGCGACCGTTAAAGAGACGGAGCCCTGCGCAGCGGCGCCCGCCGCATCGGTGAGGCTGGCGGAGAAACTGATAGTCGCGGGAGGCGTTGCCGTAGGCACTCCGGTCAAAGTTCCCGTCGGAGTGAGTGACAAGCCGGTTCCCGATAGCCCGGTCGCGATCCATGCGAATGGCGGGGTTCCACCGGTCTCGGTGACGGCCTGCGAATACGTCGAGCCTGGCGCGACGGAGGGCAGGTTCTGCTGCGGAATCGCCGGTGCAGGGTTAATCTGCAGGGTATATGGCGTCGAACCCGCGACCCCCTTCGAATCGGTTACGCCGATCGTGAACGACGCGGTACCCACGCTGGTCGGGGTGCCGGTGATCGCTCCACTCGTCGAATCCACTTGCAGGCCGCCGGGTAGCGCGCCGCTGGTCGTCGACCAGTTCTTGTACGGCGGCGTTCCACCGCTTACGGTGAGGTTGGCGGAATACGGCCGGTTCACGGTCCACGCCGGCAGCGTGCCGCTGATGACCGGCGGGGCGGAGCCCACGGTCACCGGATAGGAACGAGAGTCGAACGCGCCCAGTGTGTCGGTCGCGCGGATCGTGAAGTTCACGGGAGTTCCGATGGCGCTGGTGGGCGGAGTACCGCTCACGGTGTTTGCGCTCAGGCTCAACCAGGAAGGCAGTCCGGACGCCGTCCAGGTGAGCGCTCCCGTTCCGCCGGAAGCGGCAAATGCCACGCTGTACAAGACTCCCGGAGTGGCCAGCGGAAGCGGTGCGGGAGTGGTGATGTTCACTGGGGGATTCACGGTGACGGTGAACGACTGCGCCTGGGTGCTCACGCCCCTGAAATCGGTCACACTGACGCCGAATGGATACTGGGTCGCCGAGGAGACTACCGGCGCCGCACCGGACAACACAGGCCCGCTCAGCGTCAGCCAGCCCGGCACGTTGCTGCCGTTCCAGGTCAGCGGAAGCGTGCCGCCGGTAGCGGCCAGCGTCTGCAAATACTGCAGGCCGGAAGTGGTGGCGGGCAGCGAAGTCGCGGTTACCGCGGGAACCGGGTTGACGGGCAGCGTGAAGGATGCCGTGCCTTGCGCGCCCAGGAAATCCGTCGCCGTAATCGCGAACTGGTAGGTGAACGCAGTGGGCGGCGTGCCGCTGAGAGTGGCGCCGTTCAAGGCCAACCAGGATGGCAGAGTTGTGCCCGCGTCTTTGAACGTGTAGGGGGGCGTCCCTCCGGTGGCGGTGAGGGTAACCGAGAAAAACAAAGTGGCGGTCCAAGGGCCCAGCGAAGGGCTCGTCGTAATCGTCACGCCCGAACCCACCGTTACCGTGAAGCTCCGCGTATTGACGGAGCCAACCGTGTCGGTTGCGGTCGCACTGAACGTGAACGGCGTGGGCACCATCACTGTCGGCGATACGCCACTGAGTGTCGCGCCGTTCTGCGAGAGCCAGGACGGAAGATTGGCGAAGGTCCAGGCAATGGTTCCGGTACCGCCGGTAGCCGTGAAGGCCTGCTGGTAGAAGGTGTTGGACGCCACCGCGGGCAGCGGGCTCCCGGTGGTGATGGTGACCGCCGGATTGACCGAGACCGTGAGCGCCTGGGGCGCGCTCGCGGCGCCCGTGCTATCGGTGACCGTGACGGTGAAGTTGAACGGCGTGGCGGCCCCGACAGAGGGGGCCGTGCCGCTCAGCGTCGTGCCGTTCAAGGTGAGCCACGCGGGAAGATTCGTCGCGGAGAAGGTGAATCCGGCAGTGCCGCCGGTTTCCGCCAGGGTCTGGCTGTACGGCCGGCCCGACGTGGTCGCCGGCAACGATGTCGTGGTAATGGAGGGCGCCGGGTTGATCGTCAGCGCGAAACTCCTGGTCGCCGCGCCGCCAAGGCCGTCTGTGACCTTCAGCGTGAAACTCACCGGGCCCGCAGCGGGCGGTGTTCCGCTCAGCACTCCCGCGGAGTTGATCGTCAGCCAGTTAGGCAGCGTGGCGCCGTTGTCGGCGAAGGTGTAGGACGAATTACCTTGGGCGGCGGCAATCGTCTGCGTGTACGGACGATTGATGGTCCACGGCGGCAGTTGCGTAGCCGTGGTGATGGTCACCGCGGGAAACACGGTAATGCTGAACCCCTGGCTGGCCGATCCGATTACGGTGTCGGTTGCCGTTACATTGAAGCTGAAGGGCGTGGCTGCGGCGACTGCCGGCGCCGTCCCGCTGAGCACTCCAGCGGGCGACAAGGTCAGCCAGGACGGCAGATTCGCGCTCGACCATGTGACGGTGCCCGCACTGCCGCCGACGGTGAAGGCCTGGGAGTAACTCAAGCCTGATTCGGTGGGCGGCAACGGGTTCGCCGTGATCTTGAGCGCAGGATTCACCGTCACCGAGAGGGCCTGCGACGCGCTGACCGCGCCCGCATTGTCGGTGACCGTCACGGAGAAACTGAAGGTAGTGGGAGTTGCCACCACGGGCGCCGTGCCGGATAGCGCGCCGCCGGCGGAGAGCGAGAGCCATCCCGGCAGGCCCGCGCCTTGCCAGGTAAACGGCGAGGTGCCGCCTGTCTCCGCCAAGGACTGATTGTACGCGCTCACCGAGGTAGTCTGCGGCAGCCCCGTTGTGGTCACGGATGGCGGCGGATTGATCGTCAGCGCGAAGGCCTTTGGCGTACCCGCGCCCAGAGCGTCGGTTACTTTCAAACTAAAGCTGACCGGGCCGGCGGCAGGTGGCGTTCCACTCAGCAACCCCGCGGCGCTGACCGTCAGCCAGTTCGGCAGCGTGGCGCCGTTGTCGGCGATCGTCAGCGTGCCGGTGCCGCCGGTCGCCGCGATGTTCTGCCCGTAGGGCCGGTTCACCGTCCAGGCCGGCAGCGGCGATGCCGTGGTGATCGTGGGCAGCGGATTGACGCTCACGCTGAAAGTCTTGGTGTTGAATGCATTGACAGCGTCGCGCGCTGTCACGTCGAACGCGTACGGCGTGGCGCTTGCCACCGCCGGCGCCGTACCGCTCAAGCCGCCCGCGGCAGTGAGCGTGAGCCAGCTCGGAAGGTTCGGACTGGTAAAGGTGACGGTACCCGTTCCGCCGCTTGCCGCGAACTGTGCCGCATAGCTCAGCCCGCTGGTGGTGGCCGGCAGCGGGCTGGTGCTGGTAATCTGTACGGCCGGATTCACGGTCACCGAGAGCGCCTGCGGCGCGCTGACCGCGCCCGCATTGTCGGTGACCGTTACCGAGAAATTAAATGGCGTGGTTTGCGCAACCGGGGGAGCGGTGCCCGAGAGCGCGCCGGCCGCCGAAATCGAGAGCCATCCCGGCAGGCCTGACCCTTGCCACGTAAACGGCGAGGTGCCGCCTGCCTCCGCCAGCGACTGGCCATACACGCTCAGCGACGTCGTCTGCGGCAGCGTAGTGGTGGTCACCGAGGGCGCCGGGTTGATCGTCAGCGCAAAAGCCTTTTGCGTACCCGCGCCCAGAGTGTCGGTTACCTTCAACGTGAAGCTGACCGGCCCGGCGGCAGGCGGTGTCCCGCTCAGCAATCCCGCGGCGCTCACCGTCAGCCAGTTCGGCAGCGTGGCGCCGTTGTCGGCAATCGTCAGTGTGCCCGTTCCGCCGGTGGCCGCGATGTTCTGCGCATATGGACGGTTCACCGTCCACGCCGGCAGCGGCGATGCCGTGGTGATCGCGGGCAGCGGATTGACGGTCACGCTGAAGGACCTGGTGTTGGTGGCATTGACGGTGTCGCGCGCCGTCACATCGAAGGGGTACGCCGTGGGGCTTCCCACCGCGGGCGCCGTGCCGCTCAACCCGCCAGCAGGAGTCAGCGTGAGCCATCCCGGAAGGTTCGAACTGGTGAAAGTGATGGCGCCGATGCCACCGGCTGCCGATATCGGCGCCGCGTAGCTGAGCCCGCTGGTGGTGGGCGGCAGCGTGCTCCCCGTCGTAATCTGAACCGGCGGGTTCACCGTCACCGTGAGGTTCTGCGCAGCGCTGACCGCACCGGCATTGTCCGTCACCGTCGCTGCGAAATTGAAGTTGGTGGATGCTGCCACCACCGGCGCCGTGCCGGAGAGCACGCCGGCCGCGGAGAGCGAGAGCCACGCCGGCAGGCCCGACCCTTGCCAGGAAAACGCGGGAGTCCCGCCGCTTTCCGTCAACTGCTGGCTATAGACACTCAGCGACGTCGTCTGCGGCAGGGTAGTGGTGGTCACCACAGGAGCCGGATTGATGGTCAGCGCAAAGCTCTTTGTCGTGCCCGCACCCAGGGTGTCGGTCACCTTCAGCGTGAAATTCACCGGGCCCGCGGCGGGCGGCGTCCCGCTTAGCAATCCCGCGGCGCTCACCGTCAGCCAGTTCGGCAGCGTCGCGCCGTTGTCGGCAATTGTCAGTGTGCCCGTTCCACCGATGGCCGCGATATTCTGCGCATACGGCCGGTTCACGGTCCACGCCGGCAGGGGCGAGGCCGTGGTGATGGCGGGCACCGGATTGACGGTAACGCTGAACGTCTTCGTGTTGAATGCATTGACAGCGTCGCGCGCCGTCACATCGAAGGTGAACGCGGTGGCGCTTGCCACTGCCGGCGCAGTGCCGCTCAAGCCGCCCGCGGGTGTTAGCGTAAGCCAGCCCGGAAGGTTCGGACTGGTAAAGGTGACGATGCCCGTTCCGCCGCTCGCCGCGAACTGCGCCCCATAACTCAGGCCGCTGGTGGTGGGCGGCAGCGGACTCGTACTGGTAATCTGAATCGCCGGGTTCACCGTCACCGAAAGATTCTGCGACGCGCTCACCGCTCCCGCATTATCCGTGACGGTCACGGAGAAGTTGTACGTGGTGGATGCTGCCACCACCGGCGCGGTGCCGGAGAGAACGCCGAGGTTGGAGAGCCCGAGCCACGCCGGCAGGCCCGACCCTTGCCACGTAAACGGTGACGTGCCGCCGGTCTCGGTCAGCGTCTGGTTGTACACAAGCAGCGAGGTCGTCTGCGGCAGCGTCGTGGTGGTCACCGAGGGCTGCGGGTTGATCGTCAGCGCAAATGCCTTTGATGTGGACGCGCCTACACTGTCCGTCACCTTCAGCGTGAAATTCACCGGGCCGGCAATGGGCGGTGTTCCGCTCAGCAATCCCGCGGCGCTGACCGTCAGCCAGTTCGGCAGCGTGGCGCCATTGTCGGCAATCGTCAGCGTACCGGTGCCGCCGGTGGCAGCGATGTTCTGTGAGTACGGCCGGTTCACCGTCCACGCGGGCAGCGGCGATGCCGTAAGGATAGTGGGCACGGGACTCACCACCACGGTGTAGGAATTGGTGGCCGACGCGTTGTTCGAATCTGTCGCCTTCACGGAAAATGGAAAGCTCGTGGGCGCGAGCACCGAGGGCGCCGTGCCGCTCAAAACGCTGCCTTGGAGCGTGAGCCATCCGGGCAATCCCGTCGCTGTGAGCGTGATGGTTCCCGTGCCTCCGGTGGTCGTGATGGATTGCGAGTAGGCAACGCCCGATGTCGTCGGCGGCAAGGTAGCCGGTGAGATTACGATCGCGGGATTCACCAGCAGGGAGAGCGGCTGAGCGTCGAAGGCAGTCGCGCTGTCCGTCGTTTTTGCAGTGAAATTGGCGGTGGTCGGTGACGCCACGGCACTGGGCTGCCCACTGATTACGCCGCCGCTGCTGAAAGACATTCCCGCGGGCACGGCGCCAGCGGCCAGTGTCCAGATGAACCCAGGTGTCCCGCCGCTGACGCTGAGTGTGCGCGTGCATGCTGTTCCGGCCGTGCAGGCCTGTAGAGGATTGGTGTTGATCGCCGGAGCCGGGTTAATGACCAACGTGAAATTGGCCTGATCGCTTTCGTTCAAGGGGTCCGTGGCAGTCACGCTCGCGGGAAACGAGCCCGCAGCGCTTGGAATCCCCGCAATCCCGACCTGGGCAGTGCTGGAAGGGCTTACGACGAGGCCTGCCGGCAACCCCGACGAAGTCCAGGCGTAGCTGCCCGTGCCCCGCGCGGCCTTAAAATACGGCGCCTGCAGCGCGGGCGGCGGGGGAGGATACGGCACGCCGGCGGTGCTCGCGGGAGGCACGCGCAGGGTGCTGACTTGTACCGGCAGCGTGCCGATGACGAGTGCAAAGGTCCTGGACCCGGCAGCTCCGCGGGAATCCACTACCTGCACCGAGAAAGTGAACAGGCCGGTCTGAATGGGGGTGCCGCCAAGAGTCCCGTCCGCGGCTAAACCGAGCCCGGGCGGAAGCTGACTCGGCGAAGACCAGCTATACGGCGGAGTGCCACCCGACACGGCAGAGGCCGACCCAAACTGGTAGCCGTAAACCGCCGCCAGAACGCCCGAGGGCAGCGGGCTCGCATCCGTGATCGTGGGCCCGGCGTTGATCGTCAGCGGAATGTTCGCCGTACCGGTGGCGCCGCTGCCCGTGTCCAGCACGGAGAATGCGGGTGTGAAGTTGCCCGAAACCGTTGGCGTTCCGCCAAGCGTGCCGTCTGCGCCTATCGACATCCCATTGGGCAAATTTGTGGCCGACCAGGAGCCAGTTCCGGAAAGACCTGTGGCCGTCAGCGACGTGCCGGGATACGGCCGGTTCACGGTGGAGGCCGGCAGGCTCGTCGTGGTGATGTTCGGGACGATGGTGAGCGTGAAGCTCCTGGTGTCCGACAGCGGGCTTCCCGAGCTGTCGGTAACAGTGACGCTGAAGGTGGAGACCGAGGACGCGCCCGTTGGGCCGGACAAAACTCCGCCGCCGGAAAGCGTGAGTCCGGCCGGTGGCTGTCCACTGGTCACCGCCCACGTGTACGGCAGAGTACCTCCCGTGGCTGCGAACGAAAAGGAATAGGAGCTTCCTGCCACACCTGAGGGCAAAGGAGTTGTGCTCGTGATGGTGACCTGCGCCACTAAAGGTGCAGCGAGGCTAAGCAAAATTAAGAATCGGACGTTACACACGAGCCTGTATTGTAGTGTGTTAAATAACGCTCGGCAACAGTACGGCGGCGCACCATCCGGCGTTTAGCGTCCTATGTTAAGAGGGGGTGAAATGGGAGGGCCGCACCCTCTTCGCAGAGCAGCGAGGATTTACAGGATTTCGTTGCAAAGTTCTTGGGGGTTCCTGCCCGATCTCAGCCCACAAGCACGGTCGGAAAACCGAGCACGATCTTGCCGCCGTGCGCCGTCGTGTCGAGGATGCGCGCCTGCGGCATCTTCATCGTGAACACCGTGAATGATCCGAGCGCGATGACGTCCGGGGGCCCGACGCACGTCGCCATGTCCCCTACCCGCGCCGCCGGCAGCCCTCCGATCAGCACCGTGATCGCGCACGGCGGCAGAATGGGCCCGCCCACGTGCGGCACAATCCCGGTCACCATGGGGCAGACGTGCATGTCCGTGACTCTCGAAGCAGGCATTCCCATAACGATTCTCCCCTCTAGCCCTTGGCCTCCCACAGCTTGACCCGGTTCGTCACTTCCAAACCTTGCGCCACGAAACTTCTGAATTTCTCGGGCGCCTTCTCCGGCTCCTTGGCCACGGCGGCGAAGATGACCGCGCCGGATACCGCCTTGGCCGTCAGGAACTCTCCCGGCGGTACCGCTGCGGCGTCGGGCGGCGCGATGCTGCCGCCGCTGAAGAAAGCGGCCAGGCCCGCACAACCGGCCGCGGTACCCAGTTCGGCCTTTTCGGCGGCCGCCATTGCCGACCGGCGGTTGTTTTCGTTCGGCTGCGCGATCCATTTCTCGGTGGCGTCGAGCGCGGCTTTGATCTTCGGCTGCAGGGTTCTCGCCGGCCGAGCGGCGAGCACACACCCAGGCCCACCATACGGCTTCGCGCTTCGGCAGCGCGTGTGCGATAAACCTCACGGCATCGGGGAATAGGGCCTTCTCCATCAGCAGCGCGACAAAATCCAACGGATGCAGTTCCGGCCGCAGCAGCGCCATCGCCTCGTCGCCGAGTTCGGCCACGGCGGAGATCTCGCGGGTTTTCGAATTGAATCTGAGGCGGTGTGCTGCCCATATCAGTTGATCATCACGACGCCGCCCTTGACAATCGTCATCGCGTCGCCGTTCACCTGCGTCATTACAGCCTTGACCTCAGCACTGGATCTGCGCCTCGATCGAGATCATCATGCCCTTGATGGTCACGCCCATCTGATCGATCTTGATGCTGCTCTGGCCCACCTTGAGTTCGATGGACTGCATCGCCTCCGTCTCGATTTTACCGAGATCGATCTTGTTCGTCTGGTTGCCCATCTTGATCTTCGTGGATTGGTTTCCCATATCCAGCGTCGTGCTCTGGTTGCCTTGCTTGATCTCGATGGTCTGGTTACCCTGCTCCACGGTGATGGTCTCGTTATTGGTTACGGTTTGGGTTTCATCGTGCTTGATCACGGTGACCCGGTCGTGGTCCACCTCCGCGATTCGTCGTTCTTCACCAGGGTTTTGAGATCCTTCTCCGCCTGAACGCTGCACGAGTTCGCTGCCCTTCTTGTCCTCGAACGACAGCATGTTGAAATTGTCGCGCCGTGCCCTGCGGAGTGCTGCGGGACTTGATACCCGCTGATGGTCTTGTTGTCGGGCAGCGTCCACGGGCGGCATCTTGTCGGCGTTGTACACGCTGCCGACGATGATCGGGCGATTGACGTCGCCTTCCAGGAAATCCACGATCACTTCCTGGCCGATGCGCGGGATGTGTATGGCGCCCCATTGCGTGCCCGCCCAGTAGGTGGCCACGCGCACCCAGCAGGAACTGTTGACGTCGTCCGTGCCCTCGCGGTCCCAATGGAACTGGACTTTCACGCGGCTGTACTTGTCGACGAAGATTTCCTCGCCGGCCGGGCCCACCACGGTGGCGGTCTGCACGCCGCGCACGCTCGGCACCGGCGTCACGCGCGCCGGACGGAAGGGCAGTGCCGCGGGGATGCAGGTGAAGCCATTGGAGTACTGGAATTGCTCTTCCCTGTCGTCCGCCAGCAGCGCTTGTTCGGCCTCGTGCTCCACGCCGGTGAGCACGAACTTGCCGTTGTCGGAGTAGTGCTCCGCCAGTTCGAAGGTGTGTCCGGCGGTGAAAGCCGGCGTGCGCCGCCCTTGCCGCGGATGAGCAGGCTGGAGAGAGCCTCCTCCTGCATGCGGATATCCACCGTGCGCTGTGTTGTCGTCGAAGATGTGCTGCAGGTCGGACGGCCTGGTCGCCACC
The DNA here is from genome assembly GCA_963791985.1 of uncultured Solibacteraceae bacterium. Taxonomy (GTDB): domain Bacteria; phylum Acidobacteriota; class Terriglobia; order Bryobacterales; family Bryobacteraceae; genus Solibacter. The sequence continues at coordinate 1,093,360 of CAWBUN010000002.1, forward strand.
GGATTTGTTGACGCCATCGAAGCGGCTGGCGTAGCCGCCGGGGTAGTCGTAGAGTTCGAGGCTGTCGTTGTTCGCCACTTTCAACTTGTGGGTCACGGTCCCCACGGTCACCGACTCCTGGATTGTCTTGTCGGCTTCCAGATGCTTGGTGGGCATTTCGAAGGTGTGGTCCCAGGCGGTGAACTTACCCGAGCGGATCTCCTGCCCCTTGCTCCAGCTCGAACACGCGGTCTTCTTCGAGACGGCGCGTGCGATCTGCTCTTCCACAGGTCGCGGTGGCCAGATAGGGCACCGCGGGGTGGGACTGCGGCGTGTTCGCCAGCACCATTTGGTGACCGCTGGAGGAGTGTTTGAAGAAATAGAAAATGCCCTTCTTCCTCCATCAGGCGGCTGGCGAACGCGAAATCGGTCTCGCGGTATTGCACGCAGTATTCGCGCGGCTGAAAGGTGCCCTCGATCTGAAAGTCCAGGTCGAGGCCGGTGAACACCTTCTTCAGAATGTCGGGTACGGTAAGTGCTGGAACGTGCGGCTGCACAACTTACGGTCGAGCAGCCAGAGTTCGGGCACTACTTCCAGAGTGGTAGTAGGTGAAGTTCTGGTCCTGTCGTCCCTGCGTCACCTTGCAGACGATGCCGTTGAAGTAACGCTTGTTCTTCAGGGAGGAGATCTCCACCGTGACCTTCTTGCCCAGCAACTGGTCAAAGGGCAGTAGTTTGGTCCTTATTCGTCCCAGGCGGTCTTCAGCTCGAAATGAAACAACTCGGAGATGGCTTCCCGGCCTTGAAAGCGAACCAGGAGCAAGGCGTCGGCGCCGAGCGGCGTAGTTAGCTTGAGGGGCCGGTCTGTCTGTTCGTACATGAGATCTCCTCCGGCTTGCAGCTCCCTGACGGTCGCAGCTCGGATTTGAGCTTGGATACACAAACGACTCCGTCTGTCGCCGATCGTGACGTGAATCGGCGCCAGCTTCTGCCGTTCCGCCAGACGCCCCAGGATCTGGCGCGAGATCTCCGGCAGCAGCGTGTTGGTCAGAATGTTGTCTACGTTGCGCGCGCCGCTCTCGACTTCGGTGCAGCGCTTCGCCACTTCGTCGATCAGCGCTTCGTCGTAGGTCAGCGCGATGCGGTGCGTCTCCTGAATGCGGCGCTGAATCTTTCCCAGCTTCAGGCGGACGATCATCTTCAGCGCTTCGTCGCGAACCGGGAAGTAGGGAATGATCACCAGGCGTCCCAGGAAGGCCGGCTTGAAGATCTTGTTCAACTCCGGCTTGAGGGCCTTCACCAGTCCGGCGGGACTCGGCATGGTTTCCGGATCGGCGGTCAGCTTCATCAGCGTGTCGGTGCCGGCGTTGGAGGTCAGGATGATGATGGTGTTCTTGAAATCGATCTCGCGGCCTTCGCCGTCTTCCATCTTGCCCTTGTCGAACACCTGGAAGAAGAGTTCCAGCACATCGGGATGCGCCTTCTCCACTTCGTCCAGCAGCACCACCGAGTAGGGCCGGCGCCGCACGGCTTCGGTGAGCACGCCGCCCTCGCCGTAGCCGACGTAGCCGGGAGGCGAGCCCTTCAGCGTGGAGACCGTGTGCGCTTCCTGGAACTCCGACATGTTGATGGTGATCATGTTGCGCTCGCCGCCGTAGAGCAGGTCGGCCAGCGCCAGCGCGGTCTCGGTCTTGCCGACGCCGCTCGGGCCCACCAGCAGGAAGACGCCGATCGGTTTGCCGGGATCTTCCAGGCCGGCTTTCGACGTGCGGATGCGCTCGCTGAGCATGTCCAGCGCGTGATCCTGCCCGATCACCCGCTTGCCCAGGTGCGATTCCAGCGTGAGGACGGATTGCATTTCATCGCGCAGCATCTTGCCGATCGGAATGCCGGTCCAGGCGGACACCACTTCGCCGACGATCTGCGCATCGACGCAGACCCGCATCAGCGGGCGTCTCGCCCTGAAGCTGTTCCAGTTCGGCATTCAAGCCGGCCAGTTCCGCACGCAGGGCATTCCGGATCGACCGCGGTTTGCACCGCGGCGGCGGCTCCTTCGCTGACCGCCGCCGGCGTGCGCCGGCGTGCCGGCTCTCCAGCTTGCCGCGGACCTCGCGGATCTTGCCGACCAGGTCGCGCTCCTTCTCCCAGCGCGCCTGTCAACTCCGCCAGGCGGCCTTCCGTCTGCCGCCTTCTGTTTGGCCAGCGCCGCCAGACCCTCGGCATGGTCCGCTCCCAGCGCCGCTTCGCGCTCCAGAATGCGCGTCTGCACCGCGCAATCGTCGATCTGGCGGGTGGCGTCTTCGATGGCCGGCGGCGTCGCGTTCTGGCCCAGCGCAAGGCGCGCGCACGCGGTATCGAGCACGCTGACGGCCTTATCGGGAAGCTGCCGGTCGGCGAGGTAGCGGTGCGAGAATTTGACCGCCGCGACCAGGCCTTCATCCAGAATGCGCACGTTGTGGTGCTTCTCCAGCACCGGGACCAGGCCGCGCAGCATCACCTGGCACTTCGCTTCGGTGGGCTCTTCCACCTTGACCACCTGGAAGCGCCGCGCCAGCGCCGGATCCTTTTCGAAGTACTTCTTGTATTCGGACCAGGTGGTGGCGGCGATGGTGCGCAGTTCGCCGCGCGCCAGCGCCGGCTTCAGCAGGTTGGCCGCGTCGTTCTGCCCGGCGGCGCCGCCCGCACCGATCATGGTGTGGGCTTCGTCGATGAAGAGAATGATCGGCGTGGGCGACGACTTCACTTCTTCGATCAGGCCCTTCAGCCGGTTCTCGAACTCGCCCTTGATGCCGGCGCCGGCCTGCAGCAGCGCCAGATCGAGCGTTCGCACCGTGACGTTGCGCAGGCTGGGCGGCACGTCGCCCTGCCACGATCCGCTGCGCGAAGCCTTCCACCACGGCGGTCTTGCCGACGCCCGCTTCTCCGGTGAGGATCGGGTTGTTCTGGCGGCGCCGCGTGAGGATGTCCACCATCTGGCGGATCTCGAAATCGCGGCCCAGCACCGTATCGATCTTTCCCTTCTTGCGCGTTCTCGGTGAGATTCACGGTGAACTGATCGAGGTTCGGCGTCTTGCCGCCCGCCTTGGCGGCGCCCGGCGAGCCGGCACGCCGAAGCCGGCATCGCGTCCGCCTCCGCGGCGATCTCGCGCGAGTCCTCCAGGATCGCGGGCAGCACCTTGCGCAGCGCCTCGGGCTCGATCTTGCGGAACTCCTTGCTGACGTCGAAGACCAGCCGCGACAGCTCTTCATCGGACACCAGCGCCAGGATGGCCGTGCCCGAGCGCACCTGTCCGGCGCCAAACTCCAGCGATCCGACGGTCCAGGCTTCGCGCAGCATGCGGAGCAGCGACGGGCTGAACGCAGGCGTGCGCGCGTTGCCGCGTCTTCAGCTTGTCGAGGCTGCGCGCGAGCTCGCCGGCAAGGCGCGTCTTATCCACGTCGAAGTGCTTGCAGGATGCCGGCGAAATCCGTACCGCCGACATCCAGCAGCTTCGTCAGGAAGTGCTCGATCTCGACATCATAATGGGTGCGCGCCAGACACAGCCCGGCCGCGCCCTCCAGCGTCGTGCGCATGGTGTCGTTCAGCTTGCCAACGATCGCCTTCAAGACATTCGCCATATCAGTATCCTCTCCGCATCTATAATTCCAGTACCGTCTCGCCGGCATCGTGCTTAAACTCCGCCGACTTGATCCAACTGGTCCAGCCCAGTTGCGGCCCCTCGCCGTCCCGCGCCTTCAACTCGCAGGCGGGAACATCCTGCCTGCGAAGAATCAACTGCACTTCCACATCGCATTCGCCGCCGGTGTAGAACTGCGTCAGCGAGCGCAACTCGCGATGGCCCTCGTGGCCGGGCAGGAAGTCCACATACTGCATCCAGGGTCAGCGGCCCGAGTTGGATGCGCACGCGGGATTGCTGGTCCCAGGTCTCATCGCCCACCACCGCGCCAACCCCCAACTGCTCCGAATAGCCGCCGGTTTCGCCCAGGCAACACTGCGATTCCAACTTCCACCGGGTACCACGCGCCCACGAACTGCTCGATCTCCACCGGCACGTCGAAGTAGTCCCACAACACCTGGCGCAGCCCGGTGGCGGAGCGGGAGTGCATGGCAGAGCAGCCCGCCGTAGAAAAGCAGGGAATCGTCCGCCACGTCCTGGCGGTGCTGCAGACCGGGCGTATCCAGCCCCAGGAGCGCCAGCACGTAGTGCGAAAACCGGTCGCGCTCGCCGCGCTCGTAGGGAATCTCGAAACTGGTACTTCTCCCAAGCCTGGTAAAACAGCGAGATGATGCGGTGGTTGAACAGGTCGAAGAAATCCCGCAGCGTGGTGTCGCGCGCGCGAATCCGCTCATTGACCAGTTCGCAGTAGGAGCGGGGCAGCACTCCCAGCGGGCCCTGCAGCCCCATGAAAGTTCACCCGCATCACCGGCGGGCCATCGCCTGTCGCGATTCCAGCGACTGAATCTCGCTGGCGGGAAACGCCACGTCCGGGATTGGCGCCGAAGCGCACCACTTCGCTGGCGGGGTTGTTGAAACCGCCCCACCACCTGGCGCTCGGGCTCCATGCGCGCCAGCAAGCGGATCGCCTGGAAAAACTCGAACAGGTAGGGTTCCCGGTCGAGCAGTTCCGCGATCGGCCAGCGCGCTAGAGCAGTATTTTCTGACCCGCTCGCGGTGGCCACTGTCTGCAGAATCTCCTTCCTCTGCCGCGTGCGCACGCGGAGCTGGCTGAAACTGTTCATCGAAACGTACAGACCCAGAAAGTGCTCCAGCACGGAGGCGAACAGATAGACGCCGCCGCCCACGAACTGCTCTTCGTCGAACTCCATCTCCACCTGCGTGCCGCGCGCGAAGACCACACCGTCATCGGAGATCACGCGCGCGAAATGCCGCCGGCTGTCGAACGCCGTCAGGCCTTCAATCTGTTTCTCGGAATAGGTGGACCCCGTGAAGTTGTAGAGCCGCAGGATTTCCTGCAACGCCTCCCGGCCGTTTTCCACCAGGGAGAGATAGTTGAGCGAGAGTTGCGATACCAGCCGCCACATGGAGTCCTTGCCCACGGGCGGACGCAGCGCATCGGTGGGCTTGATCAGCGCGACAATGCGCTTCACGGGAACGGCGCCTTCCAGTTCGAAATCGCCGGCTTCGTTGCCGAAGGGCAGGCGCGCGGGCAGGTCGCGGTTGGTGCAGATGGTGCGCACGGTAAGCGCTTCCACGTTGGGCCGCACCGGGCGCGAGGACAGGTCCACCAGCGAGAGAAACACTTCGGTGCCCTCGTCGTCGCGACGTAGCCCGAGGCGCGGCGCGAGGCGCGCCAGAAGGCCTGCGTCTTGGACGCGGTTCGACCCGTGGCGATAGGAATAGAATGGCTCGAACTGGACCACTTCGCCGGACTGCGGGTTGGCGCTCTTGCACCTCGGTGATCTCAAAAACTTCAGTGGCCCGGCGGCGGCTGACGTCGGGCACCACCTGGTATTCGTAGCGCAGTGTGGATCAAGCAGGATGGGCTCCGCGGTCTGCGCAAACAGGTTGACGATGGGCGCGCAGTTCAGCCGGAAGGTCTTGGCGCTCACCCCCAGTTCCAGCATCTGGCGGCGCTCGCCGCGCTCGAACGGCGAGATCATGAAGAGGATTTCCGCCTGGCCGCCGAAGCCGGCCTTCGCAAATCCGCTCCAGCCCGGTCAGGTCGAGGAAGAAAAACTTCTGCGGGAAGCAGAAGTATTCCTGCAGCAGGCGGTAGCCGACGAAGGAGCGGCGCGCGTAGGGCAGCATGCCTTCGTCTTCGCCGAAACCCGACGGGCCGCAGCGCATCCGCGGCCGAGAATCACCGGCTGCGTCTTGCGATTTGGGCGAGGGTCGCGGACGATGATCTGCGCTGCAGTTGTTGCACAAGCAGCTCATACAGCGTGTGCACCAGGTTGCTTTCGCCGTTCAGGTAGAAGCGCAGCGAAGAGAGCCCCAGCTTGGCAAACGTCAGGTCCCCCGGGCATCGCAAAGCGACGCGCACGGCGGCCACCGCTTCGGAAGACTTGACGGGAGGCTGCAGGCGGTCCGGCGTCTTCCACTCGGCCTCGGTCACCTCCACCGGCCAGAACGTCAGGTCGTAGCAGGTGCGGAATTTGCAGGGCACGCCATTCACCGGCCGCGAATTCAAAACCGCCCCGCGCTCCAGTTTCAAGCCGCCCTCCGGCGGCGCCTGCGACGGGTCCACGTGAAACTCCGCCACCGACATGGAGGGAATCGGCCGCAGGTAGTGCGGATGCAGAATGTTGAGCAGCGCCTCGGTGATCTCCGGGAACTCGTCGTCGATCTTGAGGTGGACGCGCGCCGTCAGAAACGCAAAGGCCTCCAGCAGGCGTTCCACGTGCGGGTCTTCGCACTTGTCCGGCTCGAGCACCAGGCGCGAGGCGACCTTGGGATACTTGGCGGCGAACTCCGCGCCCATCTGGCGCAGGAAGGTCAGCTCGCGCTCGTAGTAGAGCAGCAGGTCATCCCGCACCCGAATCCCCCTTGACCTGATACTCGCCGCTGGAAAGCTGGAGCATGGTATCGAAGGAAATCGTGCTCGGGCGAGGGATCCATATCCAGCATGCCCTCGATCTGAAATCGCATCACGTGCTGCGCGCCGGCAGTCGGTTCCACCGGCACCACCTGAATGCCGCTCAGGCGCGGTTCGAAGAGTGCCAGGGTCTGTTCGATCATCCGCGCCAGCCGGGCCCGGTCGCGCGCCGAATCCCAGCTCAGCGCGTCACATCGGGCAGCCCGAAGTTGTAGAGCGACTTTTCCAGCTCCTCGGGAATTCGCTGCCCGCCGCCTCGGGCGTGCGCCGCGAATTCGAGCAGCCACTCCAGGTCGCGCCGCAGCGAGGCCTTCAAGTGCCGTACCGATTGGGCGCGCGTCGGCGGCGGCTTCCGAACTGCTTGCCGGATCGCGGTCGATCAGCCGTCCAGCACCGACTGCGTAACGGTCTGTTCCGGCTCCCATCGCGCCATAAGCTATCTCGACACGTTCATCGCCTGCAGCGGGTCCAGGCGGCAGATCCAGGAGTACAGCTTCTGGCAGGCGTCGGCGCTGCCTTCATCCTTGGCGAGACAGTGGTAGAGCAGGGCCAGCGGCTGCGCCAGCAACTCCGGCGACTCCCAGTCTTCCAGCTTGCGGCGTTCGATCTCGCGCGCCAGTTCCTGCAGAATCGGCACCGCGATGGCCTCATGGCCCGTGCTGATGCAGAGTTGCGTAAGTTGGACTTTGCGGTGGAAGCGAGCGCGGCCGTTGCGCTCCTGCGCCATTTCGCGCATCAGCATTTCGATGCCCTCCTGCGGCCGGCCCGAACGTGCTGCCTGCATGGCGAGGTCGAACGTATCCGGGCCTGCGTCCGCGCCGGACAGGCTCGCGGCGTCGCCATCGGACTGATACGCCGCGGCCGCGTACGCAGCTTCGGCGGGCGCTGGCGCAACGATCACATACTCCTTCAGCCAGGCCTGAGTCTCGGCATTCGCCGTGGGAGTGTCGTCCATCAGGGTCAGTTCCGGCAGCTGCGGGTAGTCCGCCAGGAAGCCGCGCACGCCGGAGATCACCGCGGTGCGGATGGGTTCGTAGTAGCAGCCCAACTCGTAGCAGGCGCGGCCGACATAGCGCTGCAGATCGAGCCAGCCGCGGCCGCACTCCATCCCCATGCCGCGCTCGGCGGTTTCCAGCACCTCGGTCCAGTTGCCTTCCAAGCGCGAGGCGCTTGAGATTCTGCCGGAGATCCGTGGGCGGCGCCGCCAGCAAGGACACGTCGATCTCGCTTCCCGCGGCGCGCAGTTCGCCCCAGCGCAGACCACGCAACAGCAGGTAGGGCGCGGGATCGTACTGATTTTCGCCGCGCAGAAATTTCGCCGCGGAGAGCACGCGGGCGATGGCGTCGCTCCGGTCCGCCGGCTCGGCCGAGAGCGCTCCGCCGGCTTTCCTGGCGCGCGCAGGCGCGGCCGCGGATTCCGTGGCGGCGGCTACCTCCGGGACATCTTCGACTGCGGGCTCGGACGCTTCCGACTCCGCACCCTCTACGGGTTCGTCCGGTTCCTTCTCCCGCTTCTTCTGGAGGAACACGCGGACAGCCTGCTGGACTTCCTCGAGGGTATTGCGCAGGGGTCCAAAGCCGGGTGCCACATCCTGGAATTTCTCGGCGCAGAGCTCGTCCAAAGCCTGTAAGGACTCGAGCGTGCCCTCGATAGTCCGCGGCCAATTGCACATAGTAGGCCTTGGGCGAACTTTCGAATCCGGCGTCAAACTCCTCCGGCGTGATTTTTCCCTCGGCGATCGCGGTTGCGCGGGCTTCCGCCTTGGTCTCCGCCCCTCCGGCGTCGGCCTCGGTGGGAATCTTGCGGGACTCCTTGTAGACGAACCAGCTGAGCCGGCCCCTGGTGATGGGCGCGTCCTTTACCGCTTGTCCCAGACGGCTGCCGACCCATTCCAGGGGAGCCGCGCGCAGTTCCAGGTCGCCGTCTTCGATCTCGGGGTAGAGGGTATCCCAGAAGCCTTCCACCAGGCCCTTGAGCAGATCCAGGCCCTCGCGCAGGCCACCGATGCCTTGGGTCTTAAGCAGCGCTTCGGTAAGCCACACCCCCAGTTGCAGGTCTTTGGTCTTGGTGGCGAGAGACTCTCCGCAAAGCTTGATGACTTGCGGCCAGTCCGAAAGCTTGCGTTCACGCTTCCATTCGCCTTGCGCGGCGTCGTCATCTTCGCGGCGCGCCTCTTTGATCTTGTCGAATACGGGGGCGTACTTTAGGTTCTGACCGCTCGGATTCTCTCCCGGAATGGCGTTGAGAAGATCATTGCGTAGGGGCATGTTCGTCGGAGTCCGTTTGCCGCGGGTGGAATTCGAGTTTCCGCAACTCCAGGATCGGGAACTCTTCGTCGTCCACCAGGAACATCTTCTGCCCGGCAGGCGCCGGTTCGCCGTCTTCGGTATTCTCCCACAAGGTCATCCTGCCCAATCGAACGGCGTCGTCCGCGTTCCGAAAGGATAGCGGCGTCAGCACCGGCAGCAGCACCTCGCCGAGTTCCCGATCCTTGAAGCCCGGACCCGTGCGCACCAGGGCGGGAGACCAGAGCAGGTCCCGCAACCGTTTCGGGGCCTCCATTTCGATGGAGGCGATATGCTCCAGCGGTAGCCACATGTACTGGCCGGCCGCGTATACTTCCAGCCGGGCGCCGATTCTTGGATCGGCATCCGCAAAACTCTCGAAGGGCTGCCCGTTCAGCGTCCCGGTCAACGGCGTAGAGTCGCCGGTCGCTCGCGGGTATTCCCGTTTCTGAAAAAGCTCGGTCCGGGTTCGCTCGGCATGCAATGCGCCGGCGTATAACAAGGCTCCCAACTGCGTGTCCTTGTTGCCCTGCGCAAGGACGTCGAGGTGCTTCTCGGCCCGATCGTAGGCCCCTGCAAAGCACAGCAGCTCGAATAGAAACGTACGGCGCTGGACGTCCTCCGGATTGTCCCGGAGTTCGGCGCCCAGCGCCTGAATCGCCTGATCGAGCTTGCCGGCGTGAAACAATGGTCCGGCAGTCATGAATTAATCCCCACTGCGTACTTGGATTAGACCTTCTGGCCGGCTTTCAAGTCGTACCCCGCCGGAAGCGCCGCGTCCAGAGTGCCATCCTGCTTCTGCGGTGCGTACGACACTTCGATCTTCGTGAAGTTGAACGAGACCTGATCGATCGGCACCACATCCGAACCGCCCGATCCACCGGTATTGTATGACGAGATCAGCAGGTCCGTGAACTTCCACTTCAGGAACTCCTGCTGTGTCTTGCCTGCCTTGCGGCAGACCAGGACAGCGCTCTTGATGTGCTCGCCGGTCGCGCAGGCCAGAAACAGCTTCGGCGAGGACTTGTTCACGGGCACGGTGAAGTGGAAGTCCTGCATGCTCACCTTGCCCGAGCCACCGCCGAGGTTTCCGGCAAAAGAACCCGCGTTCGATTCTCCCCACGAGAAGGACATGATTTCGATCTCCTTTTCGTGGCCTTTTTGCAGGCTCTCACCGTCTATGCCATCAATCTTCAAGAAATAGTCTACCTGTGCCATTCTCTTCCTCCTGTTTGTATTGAGTTACTGGCAAACACCCAAACTTCTGCCAAACTTAGCCCCGGCCCTTGGGCAATTCCGCCACCAGACGCAAAGAAACCGACAACTCGTCGAGTTGGAAGTGCGGCCGCATGAAGGCGACCGCCCGATAGGCGCCCGGGCTTGCCCGGGACTTCGGACACCTCGACGCGCGCCTCGCGCAGCGGGTGGGCGGCTTTATAGTGCTGCGAGGCCTGATCGTCCGGGCAGACATATTGGATGATCCACTGATTGAGGAAAACCTCGGCATCGGCACGCGACATGAAGCTGCCGATCTTGTCGCGCATCATGGCCTTCAGGTAGTGGGCGAAGCGCGAAATCGCCAGGATGTACGGCAACTGCGTGGAGAGGCGCGCATTCGCGTTGGCCGCCTCCTTGTCGTACATCTTGGCCTTCTGACCCGACTGGACGCTGAAGAACGCCGCGTAGTCGGTGCCCTTGCAGTGGACCAGCGGCACGAAGCCGAGATCGGCGAGTTCCTTTTCGCGCCGGTCGGTGATCGGAGCCTCGGTCGGGCATTTCAACGCGACGTCGCCGGAATCGGTGGTGAAGTTGTGGGTGGGAAGACCCTCCACCAGGCCGCCGCCTTCCACGCCGCGGATGGCCGCGCACCAGCCATACTGGGCGAACGCCTGGGTCAGTCGCGCTCCCAGGGCAAACGCGGCGTTACCCCACAAATACTTGGTGTGGTCGGTGCCGTCGACGCCCTCTTCGTAGTTAAAGGCATCGCACCTGCACGCCGTCCTTGCCGTACGGCAGGCGCATCAGCACGTGCGGCAGGCACAGACCGACATAGCGCGAGTCTTCGCTGGCCCGGAAGCTCTTCCACTTGGCGTATTCGCTGGTGTCGAAGATCTTGGCCATGTCGCGCGGGGCGTCGATGGAGGTGAAGCTGTCCAGGTTCATCATCTCCGGAGCCGCCGCCGTCAGGAACGGAGCGTGCGCCGCCGAAGCCACCTGGGCCACCTTTTCGAGCAGTTCGATATCCTCGGGTCCGCGCCCGAATTCGTAATCGCCGATCAAAGCCGAGAAAGGCGCGCCGCCGAAGACGCCGAATTCCTCTTCGTAGACCTTCTTGAACATGGCGCTCTGATCGAACTCGGGAGCGCGCTGCAAGTCGCGGAGCAATTCTTTCTTGGTGACGTTCAGAACCTTGATCTTCAGCTTGTCGCTGGTCTCGCTCTGATCCATCAGGTACTTCAGCCCGCGCCAGGTGCCTTCCAGCTTCTGGAATTCCGGCGGCATGCAGGACTTCGTTCAATTGCAGGGAGACCAGGTGATCGATCTGCGCGATGCGCGCGGTGATCATGATTTCGGCGTCCTTGGACACCGTCATCGAGCCTTCCAGCACCTGGGCGACGAACTCCTTCACCAGGTCCTTGCCGCGCTCTCGCGCCGCAGGGTCGCGTGCCAGCCGGCCTTCATCGACAATCTGGTCGAGCAGGCTAACTTCTAACGTTTGCTCCGCCGGTTTTGTTGCCGCGGCGTCCTTTTCCGCATTACTCATGGGACCCCTCCTTGCTCATCTCGCTCTTGAGGCGCGCCAGTTTGTCCTTATCGGTGACCGCCCCGCGGAGCAACTCTTCCAGCTTGTCGTTGCCCTGCATGCTGCCCCGCAGATCGGATAGCCGGTCTCGCAATTCCAGCAGTTCCCTCAACGGCTTGACTTGCCGGGCGACGCTGTCCGGCGCAAAATCGTCCATGCTCTTGAAGTTGAGATCGACTTTCAGCTTGGGTGCTTCGGGATCCTCGCTCAGCTTGTTCTCCACCGAGAAGGCGAGGTGCGGTTTCATGCTCTCTAGAACCGCGTCGAAGTTATCCGGGTTGACGTCGACGAACTTGCGATCCTTCACGCGGGCCAACGGCTCGGTCGGTTGCCCCGTGAAGTCCCCCATCACGCCCATAACAAAAGGCAATTCTTTGAGCTCGATCGCCCCACCCATTTCGACGTCGTAAGTGATTTGCACGCGTGGAGAGCGGACGCGGTCCAGTTTATGCTGTGTGCTCTGTTTCGCCATTTTTTCGTTCCCTCAGATACCCTGACGGCCTTCTTTCTGGCTTCTGGCCCACAAGGCAGACCTAGCGTACCAAATAATGAAAGTCCGATCTAGCCTGAAACCACGCGGCGAGGTGGATACCGGAAAAGACCGGTACTAGTCGCCACCCGGTCCATTGGTACGCTACCCAAAGCGAGGGGTGGCGATACACTCGGAGAGACATGCCCACGCCCTACGATCAGGTTCTCTATCCCAACACTCCGTTCCGCCAGACGCATCCGGACCGGCTCGCCACCCTGGCGATTCTCTTCGGTATGGAGCCCGCTCCGGTGCCTGGATGCCGGGTCCTGGAGGTGGGCTGCGGTGACGGCGGGAACCTGATACCGATGGCCTTTGAAAACCCAGGCTCGCAGTTTCTCGGCATCGACACAGGCGCCGTTTCGATTCGCGCCGGCAACCAGGAAATCGAGACCCTCGGCCTTTCCAATATCCGCCTCGAGCAGATGGACGTAATGGACGCGGGGCCCGAACTCGGCACCTTCGACTACGTGATCGCACATGGATTCTATTCTTGGGTGCCCACGCCAGTGCGCGACAGGTTCATGGCTTTGACCAAGGCGATTCTGGCGCCGCAGGGTGTCGCCTATGTCAGCTATAACGTGCTCCCCGGAGGCCGCATCCGCCAGATGTTCCGCGAGATGATGCTCTTTCATCTGGGCGGCGAAACCGGATTCGACGCGTGCATCGAGGGTGCTCGCCAGATGGTCCAGTGGTTCCGGGCCAGCCAGCCCAAAGAGAGCGAGTCGTCTACTTTGCTCGCTCAGGTGGAGTCCGTCATTGAGCGCACGCCTCAGGTTCTCTTCCACGATGAGCTGAATCCCTACTACCATCCGGTATACTTCCAGGAATTTGCCGCGCACGCCGCGCGCTCGGGATTACAGTTCCTATCCGAGGCGAACTATTTCGACAGTCAGCCGAGATCGCTGCCTGCGAATGTGCTGGCGGAGATTGAGAAGGCGTCGAAAGGCGACCGCATCGTCCGCGAGCAGTATTTCGATTTCATGAAATGCCGGATGTTTCGGCAGACGCTGCTTTGCCACCAGGGCATCGTTCTGCCGGCAGCGCCGCTGCCAGCCTGCCTGGCCGGCTTACGCGCCTCGTCCACGGCAAAACCGGTCTCGAAGAAGCCGGATCTAAGCCCGGGAGTGGCCGAGGAGTTCCGCGGCTGGCAAGGCGCCGGGGTCGCTACCGCGCACCCACTCACGAAGGCCGTCATGCTCCTGCTGGCGGAGGCCTGGCCGCAAACTCTCAGTGTTTCGGACCTGGCGGAGGCCGCTTCCCGGCAAATCGGAGAACCCCCCGACCCGGAGGGTCTATCCCAAATCCTGATTTCCACTTACTCGGCCGGCGTCGTGGATCTGCACACCCAGCCCAGGCAGTGCGTGGCCCGGGTCAGCCAATTCCCTGTTGCCAGTGCTCTGGCGCGCTCCCAGGTAAGCCGCGGAAAATGCGCCACGACGGCGCTCCACGCAATGATGGAGACCGCCGATGAGCGCATCTGCGCATTTATCGGCCTGCTGGATGGCACGCGCGATCTGGCCGCGCTGGTTCGCGAACTCGGACCGTCGTCCCAACTGCCCGAGGCGGAACTGGCCCGCGGCATCCAGGAGAATCTGAAATTGCTCGCCGAAAGGGGTTTGCTGATAGCCTGACTTAGAGGGTTGTTTCAGGAGTTCACCCACGCGTATTCGGGGAGGACCCTTCCTGACGGTCGGGGCTCCGAACGGAGCCGCGCGCGTCAGCAAGCGTCCGCTCGATACGTGATCGAACTTCTGAAACGCTACCCGGGAAGAGGCCTTTCCGCAACCCAGAGGAGGGCGTTTGAAACCAAGGGCTCCAGCACGCTCAGAAACTCCGCGGCCGTCATCTCGCGCGAGACCAGTCCCGCATTCCGCGCCTTCTCCAGTTGTCCTTGCCAGGTGGTGCGCCCGTCGCACTGCGCTACGATCTGCGCCAGCCACGGCGGGAGAACGCGCTCCGCATCGAACGGGTGTTTGCAGCGCAGCGAAAATCCTTCGGGTGCCAGGCGACCGTTACGGACGCGGTGAATCACGCCCATCTCCGCATGCGGAGAAAGGCAGGGCCGCAACTCCATCAGCCGCTCCTGCGACGCGGCGTCGTGGAGTGCGGTGCCCCACTCTAAGAGCCATTCCACATGTGCCTGCGTGAGGCCCTGCCCCTTCAGCACGCGCTGCGTAAACGCCGGGCGCGCCGCCTCGTGACGGCGCATCAACACCCTGCCATGGAACAGGAGCTTCGTCTTCCGCCGCTCCCACATCTCGTGCCGGTATCGGATATCCTCGGCTGTCGTGTTGCCCCCGAGAAATGAGTCCACGGCCACGTCTTTGGGTCTCCGCTCCGTGTGCGCCACCAGCACGAGATCGAACTCCGCGGCAAGCGGTCCCAGCCAGAGCCGCAGTCGATCTTCAAAGGCCTGGCCCTCGCAATCCGCCGCCGTGACCATGGTGTAGAACCTGCCCCCAGGGCGCAGGAATCGCGGCACACCTTCCACGATGCGGCGCAGGATCTGTTCGCCATCCTCGCCGCCATCGCGAAAAATCAACTCGTTCTTCCGCACCGGCACGTACGGTGGATGGGCCACGATGCGGTCGAAGGTCAGCCCCTCCACTGGCGCGTACAGGTCGCCCTGGAGCATGGTGGCGTTTTGGATGTCGTTGAGCCGCCGGTTGAACTCCGCAAATTGCACGGAACGGGACGCGATATCCGTACCCCATGCGTGGCGCGCGTAACGGGCGCAATCCAGTGCCGCAATTCCCGAGCCGGTACCGAGATCCAGCAGGGCGTCGCACGGTGTCTCGGGAAGCGTCGACATGAACACCGCGGTAGTGTCGATGGCCGGCGGAAACACCATGTCCGCGCTCGAGGGAGTTCTGGCTCCGTCCGGCGAGGAGGCCCGATCGCTGGCGAGCAGCAGTCCTCGAGTGGGGAACAATGTGCACCCGCCGAACCACCTCTCGGGATTTTGCGGATCCCGGCCGATCAGCCCGAGTGCCTCCAGTTGCTCGACCGCGCCCGCCGGCAGCAGCCGTGCCAGGGTCTCTGCCGCCACAAAATCGCCGTCCATCAGCAGCAGGATCAGCGCATCCAGCGCGTCCTTTGCCTCGGGCAGGTTGCTGCCTCCCAGCCAGACCGGCTTGTAGGCGCCGGCTCCGGCAATCCCGAGGCGCTGGAAAATCCGCTCCTGCGTGAAACCGCACTGGGCCAGCAGGCCACGCACTGCCGCGAACTCGGCGTCACTGCCCAGTCTCGGAGCAATCCGGTGCCAAGGTTGCGTCTGGGCGTCGGTCGGTGTCATGGAGGAGAGCATAGCATCGCGCCGCCGGCGGCATGTTTCAACCTGGCAAACCGGGAAGAGGCTTTTCCGAGATCCACAGCAGGCCGTTAGAGACCAGCGGATCCAGAATCTCCAGGAACTCGCCGGCCGGTGCCGACCCGGGGATCGCGCCGCCACTCTTTGCCCTCTCAAAGTGCTCGCGCCAGGTGGTCTTGCCGTCACACTGCGCGACGATCTGTACGAGCCATGGCTCGAGGACGCAGTCCGCCTCGAACGGCCGGTTGCTCCGCAACGAAAACACCTCCGGAGCCAGTTGGCCTTCCCGTACCCGGTGGGTCACGGCCAGTTCCGCGTAGGGCGAAAGGCACGGCCGAACTTCCATCAGCCTCTCCAGGCATGTGGCGTCGTGGACTTCGGTGCTCCACTCCAACAGCCATTCCACGTGCCGGGGAGTGAAACCTTCACCCGTCAACACACGCGCTGTAATCGCGGAGCGCGCGGAAGTGTGGCGGCGGATCAGAACACTCCCGTTGAACAGGAAATCCACCTTGCGCCGCCGCCAGATCTCGTGCCGGTAGCGGATATCATCCAACGCCGTATTCCGGCCCAGGAACGAATTTGCTGTCAGGTCCCTGGGATTCGTCAAAGTGTGCGCGGCGAGTACCAGGTCGAATTCCGCCTCCGCCGCCCCCAGCCATAGCCGGAGGCGCTCCTCAAACCACTGACCCTCGCAGTCCGCCGCCACGACGAAGCCATAAAACCGGCCGCCGGGCTGCAGAAATCGCGGCAGTCCCTCCACGATGCCGCGCAGGATCTGTTCGCCATCCTCGCCGCCATCGCGAAAAATCATGGCATTCCTGCGCGCCGGAACGTACGGCGGATGGGCCACGATGCGGTCGAACGTCAGCCCCTCCACCGGCGCGTACAGGTCGCCCTGCAGCATGGTGGCGTTTTGAATACCGTTCAGCCGCCGGTTAAACTCCGCAAAATGCACCGAGCGCTCCGCAATGTCGGTTCCCCAGGCGTGGCTCGCGTGCCGTGCACCGTCCAGCGCCGCAACGCCGGAGCCGGTGCCTAAGTCGAGCAGGGCGGTGCAGGGAGTTTCCGGCAGCGTCGCCAGGAATGCCACCGTGTTCTCGATGGCCGCCGGGAATACCAGGTCGCCGGACGTCGGGAGAGAATCGCTGTCCGGAACGGCAATCCGGTCGCTCGCCAGCCACATGCCGCGTGTGGGAAACAAAATACAGCCGCCGAACCACATATCCAGGCGTTCCGGATCGCGAGCGATCAAACCGAGCGCCTCCAACGTCTGGGCCGCGCCGGCCGGCAACAGCCGCTCCAAGGTCTCGGCCGGCACAAACTCGCCATCCATCAGGAGCAGGATCAGCACATCCAGCGGATGTTCCGCGGTGCCCAGGTTGGCGGCGACGAACCGGTTGGGTTGGTAGGTGTCCAGCGCGGCGATCCCCAGACGTTGGCAAATCGGCTCGGGCGTGAAGCCGCACTCCGCCAGCGTGCCGCGCACCGCGGCGAATTCCTCGTCACTGCCCAGTCGCGGTGCTATGCGATGCGAATGCTGATTTTGGGGGTTGGTTCCGGGCACTCTGCGAGGATAGCATCGTAACGCCTGTTGGCTCCCCGCTCGCGGTTCTGCTACTGTGATTCCAAATGAAACGACTGCAACCGGTGATCTGGACCAAAGGCACATTCCTCAGTCCGCAGCACCTCCAGATGCAGGACCGTTTCCTCGAAAGCGTGCTCGGCTTTCACATGGACAGCCTGTCCTTCCGGCCCTGGGGTTTCCGTTCGCTACAGATCAGCCGCGAGGCTTTGGACGCCGGCTCGCTCGGTATTTCCAGCGCTTCCGGCATTTTCCCGGATGGCCTGCTGTTCGATATCCCGGGTTCCGATTCGGCCCCGCCGCCTAAGTTGCTAGCCGAGTGCTTTGAGCCGGACCAGACCACCCTCGACGTCTACCTTTCGGTTCCGCAATACCGCGAGCGCGGCCTCAACGTGGCGACCGCCGCACGGCAGGGCAGTGCGCGCTACCGCGCGGAGGTTGAACTCTTCCGCGATGAAAACACCGGCCTCTCCGAAAAGCCTGTGCAGATCGCGCGCAAGAACCTGCGCCTGCTCACCGAGGGGGAGTCGCTTGACGGCTTCGCCAGCCTGCGTGTCGCGCGGGTGCGGCGGACCGAGGCCGGGACCTTCCAGGCTGATCCGCGGTTTGTACCGCCCCTGCTCGATTTCCACACCAGCGATTACCTTGCCGGCATCGCCCGTCAACTGGTGGAGATCCTGACCGCCCGCTCGGGAGCCATCGCCGGGTTGCGCCGCCAGAAGAACCAGAGCCTCGCTGATTTCACCGCCGCCGATATCGCCAATTTCTGGCTGCTGTACACCGTCAACACGGCCTTCCCGCACTTCCGTCACCTGTTCGAAACCCGTGGCGGCCATCCCGAGGAACTGTTCGCCGCGATGCTCTCGCTGGCCGGTTCGCTGACCACGTTCTCGGCCAAGGTGCACCCTCGCGACCTGCCCGCCTACGATCACGACAATCTGGGCGCCTGCTTCGCCGAACTCGATGAAAAGCTGCGTCTGCTGCTCGACACCGTCGTGGCCAGCAACGTGGTCTCTCTGCCGCTCAAGCTTCTCAAGCCTTCGATCTACGCTACCTCGCTGGACCACGACAAGTACCTGGTGAACACGAAGATGTATCTCGCCATCGGCGCGGAGACCAGCCAGGCCGAGATCGTCGGCAAGACACCGAATCTGGTGAAGATCTGCTCCGCCAGCCACATCGAGCACCTGGTGCGGCAGGCGCTTCCTGGAGTGCCGCTAACCTATGTGCCGCAGCCGCCGGGCGCGATCCCGGTCAAGCTCAACTTCCAGTATTTCGCCCTTACGCAGACCGGACCGGCCTGGGAATCGATCCAGCGTTCGCGCAATTTCGCGGCCTACGTCCCGGGAGATCTGCCGAACCCGCAGGCCGAGCTGATTATCGTGCTCCCCCAAAGCAGCTGACCTAAGCGCGGCGCACCAGCAGGTAAACTACGATTCCGCCGACCAGAAACGCCAGCAGACAAAAGATCGCGATCAGCAGAAGGTTTGCAGGGTTACTTCCGGGCGCCTTTACCGGCGCCGCCACAACCTGAGGCGGCGTCACCGGCGGCATCGCCGGCGGTTGCATGTAGGGCATTTGCGGCATCCCCATCTGGGGTGTCCCGGGCATTTGCATGCCGGGCATCTGCATGCCGGGCATTTGCATGCCGGGCACTTGTACCGGCGGCGGTGGGGCGGCGGCCGGTGGCGGCGCCCCGGGAATCGAGGGAACAGACATCATCCTCGTGTACTCGCTCGGGCCCTGAGGCGCGGCAGCGGGCACGGAGCCGGGCACAGACCGGAAGGCTTGCGTAGCGCCTCCACCCGGGATATAGGAGGGTGGTGGTGCCGGCGGTGCGGCCGGGGCCGGCCCTGGCGAGCCTGGCAGGGTCCCGGGCCCGAACATGCGAGTGTACTCCCCCAATTCCTGTTGGGGCGGAGGAGGTGCAGGGGTGCTGGACCCGCCGGCGGAAATTGGGAGGCCGAGGGGAACTGCGGCCCCGCCGGCGATCCACCCGGCGACGGCTTGAAGAGCCGTGTAAACTCGCCCCCTGTTGGGGCGGCCGCTTCCGGATGGGCAGCGGGAGGAGACTGGAACATTCGCGTGAAGTCGCCCGGCTCCTGCGCTTTGGGTGGCGCCGGCGGCCAATCCCCCTGCGCCGGGACATCGGGCATCGGCGAATTGAATAAGCGGGTGAACTCGCCGGCGCCTGCCGCCGGAGGAGGCGTGCTGGGAGGCTGCGACGCGGGCGACTGCGGCGGCGACTGAAACAACTGCGTAAACTCACCCGGTTGCGATGTCACTCTTGCCGCTGGAGGAGCTGGCGACATCGCCGGCGTGGCCGGGCTCTGGAACATGCGCGTGAAATCGCCGGGCTCGGCGGCCGGTGTCTCCGCTGGACGCGCGGGCGGTTGCGGCGGGGGTGCCGTCAGTGGCGCCGTGGTCGCTGCCGTCGGTGTGGCCGGGCTCTGGAACATGCGCGTGAAATCGCCGGGTTCGGCAGCCGGTGTTTCAGCTGGACGCGCGGGCGGTTGCGGCGGTGCCGCCAGCGGCGCCGTGGTCGCTGCCGCCGGCGTGGCCGCGCTCTGGAACATGCGCGTGAAATCGCCGGGTTCGGCGGCCGGTGTTTCCGCTGGACGCGCGGGCTGCTGCGGCGGTGCCGACAGTGGCGCCGTTGTCGCTGCCGTCGGTGTGGCCGCGCTCTGGAACATGCGCGTGAAATCGCCGGGCTCGGCGGCCGGTGTTTCCGCTGGACGTGCGGGCGGCTGCGGCGGTGCCGACAGTGGCGCCGTTGTCGCTGCCGTCGGTGTGGCCGGGCTCTGGAACATGCGCGTGAAATCGCCGGGCTCGGCGGCCGGTGTTTCCGCTGGGCGCGCGGGCGGCTCCGGCGGTGCGGTCAGTGGCGCGGTTGTCGCTGCCGTGGGTGTGGCCGGGCTCTGGAACATACGCGTGAAATCGCCGGGTTCGGCGGCCGGTGTTTCCGCTGAACGCGCGGGCTGCTGCGGGGGTGCCGCCGTTGGCGCCGTTGTGGCTGCGGCCGGACTCTGGAACATGTCGCGTGAAATCGCCGGACCCGGCGGACGGAGTGGCGGGCAGTTGAAATTGCTTCGTGAACTCACCCGGCCCCTGCGCCGGCGAACCGGCTGCCGGCGGCTGCGGCACCTTGGCAGGCTGTGGCTGCGGCGCCGTCATCGCTCCAATGTCCGGACGCTTCCAGAAGCCTGCTTTGCCGAACTCCTTCGTCGCGGCTGCCTCACGCTCCTGTTCCGCCAGCCACTCCTCCAACCGCTGAAACGGCGGCGCCACCGTCACGACAAACGTTGAGCCCTGATATTCCCCGACCTCGATCAGCCTCGCCAGCGATTGCGGTTGCATCGCCCGGAGGCGCACCAGGAGCGCCTCGTTTTCCGGTGTCTTCCCGCCCACCAGAAGGTGCACCGCCACATCGCGGCCTGCGTCCATCTGCAGTGCACGGTAGCTCTGAACGCCCTCCCCGGGCAGCTGTTCGATTAATTTGTATTTCTTCGAAAATTCCATGTGCCCTTGAGCCTGTTGTCCATCATGCTACCTTCGCCCCGCGGAGTCCAGCGCCCCGGGTGGTGTGAAAGAGGTTTCACCCGCGGCTATGCTAAAGTATGCGGACAGCCCTATGAAGCTGCTTTCGAGAGTAGTCTGGTCGGAAGGCATGCACCTCGGCCCCCACCATTTCCAGGTGCAGAGCCGCTACTTCGAAGACTCGATCCAATTTGCCACCTCGTCGCTCTGGTTTGCGTCTTACGGTTTGGCCGGCCTGGAGTTGGACGCCGACGCGCTTTACAACGGCTCGGTCTCGCTCCTCCATGCTCGCGGCATCCTGCCCGATGGCCTGCCGTTCAACATGCCGGAATGCGACGACCTGCCGGAGCCTCGCGCCATTGCCGATCTGATCCCTCCCACCCGCGACGGCGTCGTTGTGCTGCTCGGCATCCCCCCGCTCCGGCCCAACGGGCTGAACTGCACGCTGGGCACACGAAACGCCGCGCCGATCCAAGGCGATGCCCGCTACGCCTCCGAGGCCAGAGTCCTGCACGATGAGATCTCCGGCGTCGACGAGCGAACGTACAGTTGGGCCGCAAGAACCTGCGCCTGCTCCTCGATACCGAGCCCGCCCACGACCTGGTGACCATCCCTATCGCCCGCGTGGTGCGCGACGGCGCCGGCCACTTCGCCTACGACCCCGCTTTCGTGCCGCCCGTGGTCCAGATCGGCGCCAGCCCCCGGCTGCTCCAGTTGTTGCAGCAGATGGTTGAGATTCTGGACGACAAGGGTGCCGCCCTCGGTCGCGACGCGGGCAGCTTCGCGAGCGACTTCTCGACGCGTGAGATTGCCGCCTTCTGGCTGCTCCACGCCGTCAATTCCGCCCTGGCTCCCCTTCGCCACCTGCTCATCGCCAAACGCGGACACCCCGAAGAGCTGTTCGTCGAACTCTCGCGGCTCGCCGGCGCGCTCTGCACCTTCTCGCTCGATTCCCAGCCCGCGCGACCTGCCGCTCTACGATCACCAAAATCTCACCGACTGTTTCACCCATTTGGAGCGCCACATCCGCGCCCACCTCGAAACCGTGCTGCCCACCAATTGCATTACGATCCCCCTGGAGGCGGCGGGCGACTGTTTCTACGAGGGCAAAGATCACCGACCCGCGTTGCCTGGGCAATTCCCGCTGGGTGCTCGGCATCCGCGCCGGCATTCCCGAAGCCGAGCTGATGACGCAGAGTTCCGCAACTGGTCAAGGTCTGCACGCCCGGTGTTTGTGCGCGAACTCGTCAACCGCGCCCTGCCCGGCATGCCGCTCGACCCATCTGCCGATACCGCCGCCGGCCATTTCCACCCGGGTCGAAACTCAGTATTTTGGGATCAGCAGGACGGGACCCTGCTGGAACCACATGCTCCAGACGCGCCAGGTGGGAGTCTATGTTCCCAGCGCGTTCCCCAACCCCGAACTTCAGGTACTAGTAGTGCTCGATAGCTAAACTTATGTCTCCTTCGGCCGATACCCGCAGACCAGAGAATCTGGCTCTCCTCTTTCAGGATGTTCTGACCGCCATTGTCCGGCTACGCAGCCAACCGCCAGGGCGTGATCGACGCCACTGCCTTCCGCCATCAGATCCGCGAGGCACTGAAAAGTGCGGCCAGCCGCGCTCTCGCCGCCGGCTACACGGCGGACGACACACGCCACGCTACCTTCGCCGCCGTCGCTTTCCTCGATGAATCGGTGCTGAATTCCGGCAATCCGATCTTCGCGGAATGGCTGCGCAAGCCGCTTCAGGCCGAGTTGTTCGGCACCCATACCGCCGGCGAGGAGTTCTTCGTCAGCTTGCAGCAACTGCTCGGCCGCGGCGATGCGGCCGACCTTGCCGACCTGATCGAGATTCACTACCTCTGCCTGTTGCTCGGCTTCGGCGGCCGCTACAGCGCCGGCAATCGCGGCGAACTGGCACAAATCATGAACCTGACCGGCGAGAAGATCCGTCGCATCCGCGGACGATTCGGCGCGCTTTCGCCCTCCTGGCAGCCGTCGAACGAGATGGCCGTCAGCCAGAGCGATCCCTGGGTCAAACGTTGGGGCATCGTCGCGGCCGTCTGTGCCTTGGTCACAGTGCTGCTGTTTGCGGGCTACATGTTCGGTTTGAGTTCCGTGGTGTCGCAGTTGCGGACTCTTTCCACGCAAGGAAAAGGGTAGGAATCTTCCATGACGGCACTCTATCTCTTCGGCTTGGTGGCGATCGTCCTGGTCGTGCTCGTAGTTGTCTGGTTCTACCTGAAGAAAAAGAAGGCTGCGGCGGGCGACGCCGAGCGGCGATTCCAGCGCAGCCGGGCGCCGAGGAGATCGACACTCTGGTGCGTGAGGCGGAGCGCGCCTGGCCGCGGCCAAACAGGGCGACCGTCTCGCCGGCCTGCCCGGTCCTCTTTCTGGTCGGCGACACTGGCAGCACGAAGACCAGCGTCATGGTCAACGCCGGGCTCGAACCCGAATTACTGGCCGGCCTGGTCTATCACGACAAGAACCTGGTGCCCACGCGAACCGCCAACCTCTGGTTCTCGCGGCGCACCATCTTCGCGGAAGCCGGCGGTAAACTGCTTACCGAACCCGCCAAATGGACGCGCCTGATCCGGAAACTCCAACCTCGCGCCTCGGTGGCCAGCCAGGGCACCCAGGCGCCGCGCGCGGTTCTGGTCTGCTACGACGCCGAAGCCTTCACCCGGCCGGGCGCCCAGGAGAGCGCCACGGCCGCCGCGCGCAATCTGCGCACCCGACTGGGCGAGATGTCCCAGGCCTTCGGCATCAACCTGCCGGTCTATGTGCTGTTCACCAAAATGGACCGCCTGCCCTACTTCACCGATTACGTCCGCAATCTCACCCGGGAAGAAGCCGGGCAGGTTCTCGGCGTCACCATCCCGATGCGCGACGTGCGTGCCGGCGGGGTCTACGGCGAAGAGCAGACGGCGCGCCTGAACGCGGATTTCGAGCGTCTTTTTCGTTCTCTGGCCGACGCGCGTCCCGAATTCCTCGCGCGCGAGACGGATGCCGCCATACAGCCCGGTGCCTACGAATTTCCGCGCGAGTTCCGCAAGATCCGCCCCGCCGTGGTGCAATTCCTGGTGGATATCTGCCAGCCCAGCCAGTTGACCGTCGGACCGTTTCTACGCGGGTTCTACTTTACCGGCGTGCGCCCCATCGTGATCAATGAAGTGGCGCCCGTTGCCCCCGCGCCCCAGGCGCAGGCCGGTTACGGCCCCGTCGCCGGCACCACCGGTTTGTTCCAGGCGGGTCTCGCGGCGCAGGCTCCGCAGGCACAGCCCGGTCGGCGCCACCCGCAAAGTTCCGCAGTGGCTGTTCCTGCCCCATCTCTTCAACGATGTGCTGCTGGCTGATCGCGCCGCCATGGGCGCGAGCGGTTCCAGCGTCAAGACCGGCTTCGCGCGGCGGGCGCTCTTCCTCGCCGCGGCAATCTTGTGCCTGCTCCTGTCCATTGCCTTCACGGTTTCGTTCTTCAATAACCGGGCGTTGGAGACACGAGCCCGCGACGCGGCGCTGGGCATTTCTTCGGCGGAATCGTCGGGCCAGAACCTGGCCTCGCTGGACGCCCTCCGTAAACTCGAGGCCCTTCGCCAATCGCTCGATACCCTCACCACCTACCGCCGCGAAGGCGAGCCTTGGAGCTATCGCTGGGGCCTGTACACCGGCGACGCCCTCTATCCTGAGGTCCGCCGCATCTACTTCGACCGTTTCCGCCAGTTACTCTTCCTGCAGACCCAGAGCGCCATCCTGGAGAATCTGCGCGGCCTTCCAGTGGGAACCCAGGGCCCCGAATATCGGCCCTACCTATGACGCCCTGAAGGCGTACCTCATCACCACCTCGAACCACGATAAGAGCACCAAGCTATTCCTCACGCCGGTCCTCGCCAAATGGTGGTCCGGCAACCGCGGCCCCGATGCCGAACGCCTCGGCCTGGCGCAAAAACAGTTCGATTTCTACGCCACCGAACTCAAGGAAGACAATCCCTTCGCCAAGGAGAACGACGGCCTGGCCATCGAACACGCCCGCGCCTATCTGAAGCAGTTCGCCGGCGCCGAGCGCGTCTATTCCTTCATGCTTGCCGAGGCCGGCAAAACCAATCCCCCCATCGATTTCAATCGCCAGTTCCCAGGCTCCGCGCAAGTCGTGACCCAGCCGCACGTTGTTCCCGGCGCCTTCTCCAAGGGCGGCTGGACTTTCATGAAGGATGCAATCGCCCATGCCGACCGTTACTTCAACGGAGAACAGTGGGTCCTCGGCGACCAGGTGGCGGGCAACATCGATCGCGCCGCCCTCTCCCAGGGGTTGCACGACCGCTACTACTCGGATTTTGCAAAAGAGTGGCGAACCTACATCAAGTCGGCCAACGTCGTCCGCTACGCCGGCTTGAAGGACGCCACCACGAAACTGGCGCAACTTGCCGGTAACCAATCCCCGCTGCTGGAACTGTTCGCCCTGGCCTCCACCAATACCGCCGTTGACGACCCCGCCGTGGCCAGGATCTTCCAACCGGTCCAGGCCGTAGTCCCGCCGGGCAGCACGGACCGGTTCATCGCGCCGTCCAACCAGAACTACATGAATGCGCTGGTCGCCATTCAGACCTCGCTCGAATCTATCGCCAACCAGCCGGGCGCGCCTAACGACACGGCGGCGGCGCAGACCGTGAGCAACGCCACCCAGGCCAAGGTCAACACGCGACAGATGGCGCAGGCGTTTACGATCGATGCCGATGGCCACATCGAGACCAGCGTACAGAAACTGCTCGAAGACCCCATTACTTATCTGGATGCCATGCTGCGCTCCATCGATACGCCGGAGATCAACGCCGGCGGCAAGGCGCTGTGCGGCAGCTTCCGTCCCGTGCTCGCCAAATACCCCTTCAATGCGTCCGCCACCAGTGAAGCCACCCTGGCGGACGTTAATGCATTGTTCCGCAAACCGGATGGCCTGATCTGGACCTTCTTCGACCAGAAACTGCAAAAAGTGCTCATCCGCCAGGGCGCGCAGTTCGTGCCAAACCCCAGCTCCAAAGTGACCGTGAACCCCGCGTTCCTCACTTTCTTCAATAGCGCTGCCGCCTTCGGCGAGGCACTCTATGCCGATGGCGGGCAGGACCCTCACTTTTCGTACTCGCTGAAACCCGAGACCACCGAGGGAGTCCAGATGCTTACCCTGCGCCTGGATGGGCAGACCCTGACCTATAACGCGGGGACCGCCGCGGCCTTCAAGAAATTCAACTGGCAGGGCAGCGGCACGCATGAGGCCCTGTTAAGCGTGCGCTTCGGGACCCAGGATCTCGGACTTGCAAGCGGCGAAGGCCTTTGGGCCGCCTTCCATCTCTTCCAACTAGCCGATACTCAATCCGCCGGCGCGGGCGGGGCGCACGTACTCGACTGGGTCGCAAAATCGGGCAAGGCCGGCCAGCCGATGTTGCTCGGCAGTGGCAAGCCGCTCACGGTTCGGCTCGACCTCGATCTGGGTGCGGCTCCCCCGCTGTTCCAGCGCGGCTATCTTTCGCGTATGACCTGCGTCCAGGAGATCGCCAGGTAAGGCCCGACACGGGCATTTGCATACCTTCGTGAACCAGACTACACTCGGTAGACCATATTAGAGTTGCGCTCGCGCAATCGGGGTGGAGGGTCATACGACAGCTAGAAAATTATTCCTGGTTTGCTGGAGTTTCTCCATTGCGGCCCACGCCGGCATCCTGGTTTCCCGCACCGAACAGGGCCTTCAGTTCACCGAAGCTGTTGGCGTCACCTTCAACACCAAAGACAAAGCCCTCAGTCTCGGTGACCAGCCCAAGCTCTCCGGCCCCATCTCCAAACTGCCTGCCAACCGCATCGGTGGCACTCTCCTCAAGGATGCCGACGCTGGCGTTCTGGCGCAATTTGAAGATGGCAAGCCCGAATACCTGCTTCCCCAGGGACTGCCCAAGACCGCGCCGGACGATCCCGCGGCCATCTGGAAGACCGCCAAAATCACCTACAAGAAATCCGCGCAGGATAAGGCGGGCGTCGATGTCCCGGCATCGGCTTTCGTGGCCTTCCTTCCGGCAGGCGCCGAGGAGCTCACCCGTCTTTGCACGGACGACGCGGCACTCCAGTTGATCGGCGGCAAAGGCAAGAGTTTTCAGGCGCAGATCGAACTCATGTCCGCCGTCGTCAAGGTTTATTCCTCTAATCCCGCCATCGCGCCCCTCGGCCAGTTCGTCGAAGATTCGATGCGCCGCAGCTACGATCGGTTTGAATCTGGCGAAGCCGGCGTCGATGCCCTGACCCAGGGCCTGAAGTTCGCCGAACTTTCCGCGGCTGTCTATCCCGACAACGCCGGGCAGGAGAAGCTGCGCAAGGCGCTCACAGTCCGAAAGGAGTGGGTGGATCGCAAAGTGGCGATTTTGCGGGCCTTCGCCGCGGCAGATCAGTGGGATGCCTTCCTTCTGGGCGGCCGCGACTTCGAAAAGTACCAGCGGTTTTTCCCGGACCTCACCACCAGGCACACACAGGCCTTAAAGGAAAGCCTCCAAATCCACCAGACCGCCGCCGCGCAACGAAAGGACGATGGCGATTACGCCGCCGCCTATCGTGAATACCGGCTCGCCAGCTACCGCAAACCTTCCGACTCCACACTCCGCGAGGATGTGATGCAGGCCTGGACCGAATATTCGCGCCGCATAGCGAAGGACGGTCAGGGCAAGCGAATCCGGCTCCAACCCGGCCAGCAAAGCTCCATCGAACGCTACCTTTTCAACGCCGATCAATACAAGGCGGGCAAGAACCTGGACGATGCGCTAAAAAGCGTTATGGACGCCGAAGGCTTGCTGAACAAGTCGGTGCCGGCCAATGCGATTGTTCCCGAAACCCTCAAAGTCTTATATAAGAAGGCCGATATTCTAGGCGCCCAGGAGAGAACATCCGAAGCTTTGGCCGCGCTCGATGCATACGACCTTCACGCCATTGAGGACGAACGCGTGGCCGCCGAGAAACTGCGCAATCAGCTCCTCTTCAGCCTCAACGCGGCCTTGAGCGACCTGAGTGCCAAATACCAGGCGGCATGGTCCGACGGAAGCTACCACCGCGCCTACCAGCTGGCCGTGCAGGGACTGAAGATGAAGTCCGATGACGCCGACCTGCTGTACCGGGCCGGCATGGCCTCGTTCATCATCCGCCGGCCAAAAGAGAGCCGTGAGTACTTCGCCCGGTACCTGGAAGTATCCGATACGCTCGACGCCAAACCGGAGGAGCGTGTTCAGGTCCGCCGCTGGCTGCCATCCGTACTGGAGGCAGGTGCGGAGCCCGGCGCGCCCGATCAGGGCGACGCCAACTGGCTGTCGGGAAAGCTCCTCCCGAAGGGCGTTTTCTACGACCCGATCAGCCTCGCCTTCCAGCCGCGCATCGATCGCATCGATGCCTCGAACAAACTCAAGACGGCCTTCGAGTGGGACCGTGATCTTCTCATGTCGGTGACTCCGGCGTTCGAGAAAAACGAGCACATCACCCCCGAGAAGAAGATCTCGCTGGGCTATATCACCAACCCGCGGCAAGTGGCGTGGGCCTCCGACGGCGAAGAGGCGCGCCCGCCGGCGACTACCGATCCCGACCAGGCCTACAAACGATCTCCAACGATCCTGTCGAATAACCCCTATGTCGATCCCCTGGCCATCCAGAAACTCACCGGCAAGAACATCGCTCTCGGCATCGCGGGCAATCGCTTCTTCAACCCTTTCGTATGGGAGAAGCTCTACTATTTTCGCCTCAGCTACGACGAAAGCGGCCGCGTCAGCCGCGCGCAGGAACTCAGCGGGCCGATGGGAACTCCCGGCGACTTCTCGCTGGAATTCGACTGGAGCGGCATGCAATTGAACGCCATCCGCGGGTTCCAGGCCAAGGCCAAAACCTACGAACGCACCATGCAGTACCAGGACGGCAAACTGGTATCGGAGGACGTTCAAGGCTCCGGAAAACCCTCCCGCATCAAGTACACTTACGTGGGGAACCGGCTGGTATCGGCCGAGTCCACCAACGACCCGAGTCTGGATAACCGCAGCCGTAAGGTTGCATTTGCGGCAAACGCGGCTTCCACGCAGGGGAAATAGGGAAGGGATTTATGCTGCGAACTGCTCTACACATATCGCTGTTCCGGCAATGTCTAGCCTGGGGCCTCTTCCTCCTGACAGCCGCAATCCCCGCCGCCCACGCCCAGGAACCCGGCAAACGGGTGGCGCTGATCATAGGGAATGACGCCTATAAGATCAGCCCGCTGAAAAACGCCGTCAACGACGCGCGCGCTATGGATGCGGCCCTACGCGCCTCCAACTTCCGCACCATCCTGCTGGAGAACGCCACCAAAGCGGATATGGAAACCAAGATCGGCGAGTTCCTGGATATGCTGGGACCGGACGACACCGCGCTCTTCTTCTATGCCGGTCATGGCGTCCAGATTGTGAATGAGAACTTCCTGGTTCCCGTGGATTTCGTCCCGGGAAACTCGATCTCCGGCGCCAAGTTCAGTTGCATGTCCGTGGCCCAGATCCTCGACGAGCTCAACCGCAAACGCGCCAGGAAGAACATCATCATCCTGGACGCCTGCCGCAGTAATCCCGTCACCAATAAATACTCCCTGGAAGCCGGCCTCGCGCAGCCCCAGAACCCCGGCAAAGAAACCTACATCGCCTTTTCCACGGGTCCCGGCCAGGTAGCCGCCGATAATCCGGATGGACGCAATAGCTGGTTCACCGAGGCGCTCTCCGATTACGTCGCGCAACCTGCCCTGACCCTCGAGATTAATGAGGTGTTTAACAAGGTCAAGAAGCGCGTTTCCGATGCCACAGAGGGCCGGCAGACCCCCTGGACCAACTCCAGCCTGACCAGCGGCTTCTACTTCCATCCGCCCCTCAATCTCGACGAGAGCGATTCGACTCTGGCGGACAAGTGGTTCGACGACGCCAAACGCCAGGAACAGCGCGGCAACTGGGCGGACGCCATCGACCTTGTCAATCGCATTCTCAAGAAGAAGCCCGGCGGGACCCTCGAAGAGGCAGCCAGGAAGATGCTGCCGTATCTCACCGCGCGAAGTGAAGCCCAGAACCGGTTCGACGCCGGCGATTTCGCCGCTGCCGCACTTCGGTACGAAGAAGCCGTGAAGCTCGACCCATTCTCGATCGACGCCGCCCTGCAGGGAGTGAATAGCTACCTGCTCAACGACAACCTGGCTGGGGCCATCGGTCTGCTCAAAGGCATCCGCATTCGCGGAACTTCCGCGTCCGTCAAGAAAGCCAACGCGCTGTTGCAGGAACTCTCCGCCGTCTCCAAGGAGGCGGGAACGGAATTGCAGGCGGGCATTCCGCAGCCGCCGCCGATCGAAGAAGTTTTCGCCGGCACGGACTTTGGCGTTCCCGATTGGGATGCCGGTGCGCGGCGTCTTCAAACCGCACCGGTCGATCTGGGGAAGTGGACGAAGGATCTGAACCTGCCGGACCAGACGCCCATTCCGGCCGCGCAACCCGTGGCTCAGCCACTGACGCCGGGAACGACGCCGGAAGCGACGGCCATTTCCAACGCGATGTTCCACGTGGAACTCCTGCCCTCCGGCGATAAGCGCGATTTGAAGATCCGCAAGATCTCTGGCGCCCCCGTGCTCAATTCCAGCAATGTGACCCGCCCTTCCGGCGTACCGGTAAAGGTGACTACCGAGCCGCCTGGCGCCGAGATCACGGTCGCCGGAGACGCCGAGCAACACTGCCAGTCTCCCTGTGTGCTGAGCCTGCCGCCCGCCTCCCGCGTGATCCACGTTCAGCTGGACGGTTTCCGCGCGGAGGACCGGCCCGTGGACATCGCGCCCGGCGGCGCCGAAATCACCGTAATGCTCCAGCAGGAATTCGGCGTCGTCGAGTTCCAGAGTTCTCAGGGCGGCTCGCAGGGCGAAACGCCGATTGTCTACGATGGCAGACAAGTGGCTCCGCAGGTGCCGGCCAGCGTGCGCGTGCCGACCGGCAAATATGAGATCCGCACCATGCAGGACGGCAAGATCGTCAGCCGCCAGGACGTGGAAGTGACCACCGTCTCCAAGAACGTGGTCACGGTGAAAAAGCCATGAAGCGCCGCCGACCGATTCCGATGCTTGCCGCCATCGCCGCCTGCCTGGCTGCCCTGTGCGCTGACGGCGGACGCCGCCAAGTGGACCGATCGCGACGAGTATGACCTGGTCCTCAACATTCGAGGCGAGGCCGTCCCGCAGAAGCGCTTGGCGATGCTGGACCAGTGGAAGGCCAAATACCCCAAGACCGAACTGCAGCAGGTCAGGCAGGAATTGTACCTCGGCGCCTATCAGTCGCTCGGCGATGGCGCCCGCATGCTGGCGGTAGCCCGGGAGATGATCGCCGGCACCGCCGACAACCTGGTAGGCCTGTATTGGTATACCCTCCTCGTTCCGGAGACCAAAGAGGTATCTCCCGACTTGCTGGCCACCGGCGAAAAAGCCTCCCGCCAGTTGCTTGCCGCCGGCAGCAAGCCAGAAACGTCGCGGCGAAGTCGAGTTCCTGGCCCATCGGACACTCAGTTGGATTGCCTGGCAGCGCAGCGATTACGCGGCGGCGGAAGCCTCGTTCGCCGAATGCCTGAAACTGGATCACAACAGCGCTGAAATTTCCTCCTGGTTCGGCACCGTGCTGGCTCTCGACCGCCGGCCGGAAAATCAGGTACCCGCCCTGTGGCACCTGGCGCGTGCGGCTTCTTATCGCGGCCCGGGCGCGTTGCCCGATGTTCAGCGGCGCCAATTGAGTCCCGTCCTGGAACGGCTCTACACCACCTACCACGGCGAAATCGACGGCCTCGATCAATTGCGGACGGCCTCCGCGGCAGCCACCTTTCCACCCGCCGGATTTGACATCGAATCGGCGACCGCCGCCGCGCTGCGCAAGCAGGACGAGGAACTCAGCCGCACCAATCCTCAGTTGGCCGCTTGGATTCGCATCCGCAGGCGGCTGGAAGCGCCGGATGCGGACGCCTACTTTGCCGCATCGCTGCGCAACACTCCGCTCCCCATGCGGCTCAAGGGTACCCTGCTCCGCGCCACGCCGACGGAACTCACTCTCGGCGTCAGCAATGCGACAGCCGAAGAAGTCACCGTCAAGTTGGACACCGCTTTCCCCAGCGACGCGGACCCCGGCACCGTTCTGGAATTCGAGGGCACCATCGACGCTTTCACCAAAGCGCCTTTCTCGATTACCGTGCTGACCAGCCCTGGAAAGATCGAGGGCTGGCCCCGCAAATAGTGGGGCAGGCAATCTTGCCTGCAGCCGGCTTTCAGCCACGAGACCGCACGAGGCGCGCGATCCAAAGGATCTGAAACTGCGGGCGGGGGTGGGCGGGAGTCGTAGCAAAATGTGAGAAGGCCAGGCGCGGCAAGCTATGGTCGCGTATGCCTTGGTGCCTTGTGCCCGTCTTTCAGCCTGACTTCGATTGCGGCGGTCCATTGTTTGGTGGCGAGCGAAGCTGGGAAACCAGCCCGGCTCGACCCCGTTGGAGAGTTTGTGAAGCGATCGCGAATCGAGCCGAGCGCCTGGTCCATATCAAGCAGGAGAGCCGGAAATGATCAAGCGAAGACTATCCACGTTTGAACGATTGAAGAGCGGAAAGTTGAACCGCAAGCAGCGGAAGGAGTTGATGCGGCGGGTGTTCGCCGGTGATCCGGGATTGGACGTGGTGCATCCGAATGCAGGGGGCATCGACGTGGGCAACGAAAGCCACTATGCGGCGGTGCCGCCGGGACGGGATGCGCAACCGGTACAGGAGTTCGGGTGCTGGACGGCGGACCTGAAACGGATGGCAGAGTGGTTGATCCGCTGCGGGGTGAAGACGGTGGTGATGCAATCGACAGGAGTGTATTGGATTGCAGTGTACGACGTGTTGCAAAAGTCCGGATTGGAGGTGTGGCTCGTCAACGCCAGAGACACCAGGAACTTGCCGGGACGAAAGAGCGATGTGCAGGAATGCCAGTGGTTGATGAAGCTGCATACGTATGGACTGTTGAGGAACTCGTACCGGCCGCCCGAAGAGATTCGGGCCGTGCGGACGATTTGGCGGTTGCGAGACCGGCACGTGAAAGACGCGAGCCGGGAAATCCAGCATATGCAGAAAGCATTAACCACGATGAATTTGCAACTCGCCAACGTCTTTAGCGACATCAGCGGGGAGAGCGGACAAGCGATCATTCGGGCGATCTTGAAGGGGGAGCGAAATCCGCAAAAGCTGGCTAAGTTGAAAGATTATCGAGCGCGGGCCAGCGAAGAAGAGATCGCCTGTAGCCTGGAGGGCAATTGGCAGGAAGACGTGATTTTCGAATTGCAGCAGAGCGTAGAGCGATATGATTTCTGCCAAGGACAGATCCGTGCGTGCGACCAGCAGTTAGGCAAGTATCTGGCAGCGTTGCCGGACCGGAAAATAGAGCCAGTGGGCGGAACGACAGAGCCAGGCTCGAAGTCAGCGGGCGGCGAAGGCAAAGAAGTCCCGCCGAAGCGCAGGAAGGGGAAACGGAAGCAGTCGCGGGGGAATGAGCCGAAGTTTGACTTAGAGGTAGAACTGACGCGGATCTGCGGAGTGAATTTATGCACCATCGACGGAGTGGGTGTGATGACCGTACAAACTTGGGTTTCCGAGATCGGAACGGATATGAGCCCATGGCCGACGGAAGATCACCTGGTGTCGTGGTTGAAGTTGACGCCCAACAAGCCGATTAGCGGCGGAAAGGTAATCAAGAAAGGACGCAACCCGGACAACCGAACCAAGAACCGGGTAGCGACGGTGCTGCGCACCGCCGCAACGTCGCTGGATGAGAGCCAGAGTTATCTGGGCGCAAGGTACCGTCAGTTGCGTGCCCGCCTAGATCCAGGAAAGGCCGCCAAGGCGATGGCAGCACAACTGGCCCGGCTGATCTACCGCATGCTCACACGGGGGCAGGAATGGGTCGATCGAGGAGCCCAGGAACACGAAAACCGTCGCCGGGATCGCGACAAGCAGTTCTTGCAGCGCAGGGCCGCAGCACTCGGTTACCGCCTGGAGCCGGTCGCCTCATAACCCGGAGAACAAAACACAAGGCGATCGCTGCAGCGAGGGAGCAGTTTCTGGAGAGCCGGCTCGCCCCGGCTAGCTAGACACGACACTATCGGTGGCGGATCTCGACTCTTCTCACAACGGTGGACGACGGCTTGTCCGAACCGTTCACCACGTAGACCCAATAGTCCGACTCCTGCTCGTCCGCGCCCGTGCTGACCTTCTTGATCATCAGGTCGCGCGTGCCGAACGTCTTCGCCATCTGTTCCACCGCCGAATTTGTCTTCCCCGCGCTGGCCATTTGGACCGCATTCGAAGCCGAATTGGAGGGATTCACCGGCCTCGCAGCCGGGGCCTTAATCGCGTCGTACAACTCGAAGAAATCGCGCGGAGACCGTGACAGCACCACAAACAGGGTCTCCGTGCCGGGCGGATCGCTGATCTCGAAGCAGTAGTCCTTCGGGGCGCGGACTTTTTGCCCGGGGTCGGCCACATTGCTTTCGTCCGGCATTTCAGAATTCGGAAACAGCGGCAGCCAGCCGCCGCTCGATTGCTTGCTCAAGATGTAGAGGTAGCCGGAATGGTTGGCTTCCACTTCGATCCGGACACACTCTCCCTTGCGGAAATCACGATCGGGATCCACCGCCTCCGCCTTCCCCGAGTTGGCATTCACCAGCTCAAGTGCATAGCGGAAGCCCAGGTGCGGCACACCCGCCGCATCCGTTGCCGCGCGTCCGGGCTGACTTCCGGCCGACTGCGTGGCCGCAGCCACGGACTTCGGACCCTTGGGTGCCGCTGAGGTTTTTTGGATGGGCGGCAAGGCGTCTTTTTGTGTTGCCCCGAAATAGAAGAGGTCGCGAGCCCCTTCCACCTTCTTTGTCGGCTGCGCCTCTTGAGCCATTGCACCGCCGCCAAGCGCAAGTAATCCCACCAAGCCGGCTAAAACCCGTGTCTGCATACAACTCCCCTCGCGTCTTGACTCCACTGTCTTGACTCCGGTCTGGATCGACCCCTATCATGGTACCGGATTTAACATTACTTTCAGGTTCTTCGAGGGTACTGATTCAACTCCCAGCCCGCATTGGCAAGTACGAGCTCCAGGAATTCCTCGGCGGCGGGATGTCCCACGTCTATCGCGCCGTGGACACTGTGATCGGGCGTTCGGTCGCGGTCAAGATCCTCACCAACTCCGCCAGCCAGGATGAGGAAGCCAAGGCCCGCTTTCTCACCGAAGCCCGCACCGCCGGCAACCTCACCCACGAAAACATAATCGGCATTTATGATTTCGGGTGCGACGAACAGCATGGGTTGTTCATGGTGATGGAATTTCTGCGGGGCGAGGACCTGCGCGGCGCCATCCGCAACGGCAACACCGGCGACCTGAGACAGAAGTTGAAGATCGCCATCCAGATCGCTCACGCCCTGGAATACGTCCACCAGGCCAGGATCATCCATCGCGACATTAAGCCCGAAAACGTCCACATCAACGCCGCCGGTGTGGTCAAGTTGATGGATTTCGGCATCGCCAAGACCGAGGACATCTCCAGAACTCGGGTCGGTTTCGTGCTTGGCACCCCTCACTACATGGCTCCCGAGCAGGTGAAGGGTGAGAAGCTCAGCGAACTGGTGGATGTCTACGCGTTCGGGATTCTGCTATTTGAACTGTTCACCGGACGGAAGCCGATCTCCGGAGATACGGTGGAGCGTATCTTCTACAGCATTCTCAGCGAACCGCTGGATATCGCCCCACTGCTCACCGTCGGCGCGCCGCAACCCGTTGTAGATTTGGTGGCCGCTTGCACCGCCAAAGCGCCTGCCGACCGCCCCCAGGATTTCGGCGCGATCGCCCAGGCCCTGGAGCGCGTGCGCGGAAACCTCGACGAAGCCACCCGTGCTCTCACCCAGACGATTCCCGCGCCCGTCGCCGTCCCGCCGGCGCGCCCCGCATGGCTGCTTCCCGGAATCGCCATCCTCGCCGTAGTAGTCGCGGCCGGGCTGTTCTTCGCCCTGCGTTCGAATCCCAAGCCGGACCAGGCTCCCGCGTTAGCGCAAGTCATCTCCACCTCCACCGGGTCCATGGTCCTGGTCCCGGCCGGTGAGTTTAGGTATGGTGGAGACAAACAGCCCACTTCCCTCTCCGCCTTTTACATCGATCGAACCGAAGTGCCAAACGCGGACTACGCCAAATTCTGCCAGGCCACCAACCGCCCCCTTCCGGACGGTTTCCTCGCAGACCACCCCGATTATCCGGTGGTCAACGTAACCATCGCCGATGCCCGCGCTTTCGCGGCATGGGCCGGCAAGCGGCTGCCCAAACCCGTCTGAATGGGAAAAGGCAGCCCGCGGCGCCGACGGCCGTGCCTTCCCGTGGGGCAACGAGCACGATCCCTCGCGCGCCAATGTGGGCACGCGCGAACTGCGACCGGTAAACGATTTCCAGAACGGCGCCAGCCCGTTTGGCGCCCTGCAAATGGTCGGCAACGTGTGGGAATTCGTCGATCAGTTGCGCACGCCGAGTCCGGAAGCCTTGAAGGGCTTTCCGAAGCTGAAGCCTCCGCCGCGCGCGGATGAGGAGTGGTACATGATCCGCGGCCAGTCCTGCGGTGAACCTTTGCTCGATACCGTGATCTGGGAGTCTGCTTCCGTCCCCGCCCGCTGGAAAGATATCTATATCGGCTTTCGCTGCGTGAAAAGTCTCAGTTCCGAGCCGCGCGCGTCAGCAAGCGGTTGGTAATTTGGTTTTCTCGCGGCCGTCGTTTCAGCCGCTCCCCTTAACGGTTGAAGAACTTCTCCAGCTTCTCCACCTGGCGCTCTGCTTTGTCCGCGAAACTCCGCGACTGCACCACGTCCCCTGCATTGAGCGCGGCGTCGGCGCCTTCTAAATAAGTGGTCATCAGGTTGGCGGCCTGCTGCATATCTCCACGCAGGTTCATGCCGCCGGCAGCCTGTGAACGCTGCAGCGATTCCAGGCTGGTGCGGATGCCGGACGCGCGCACTCCGAGCAGCGCGATGTGCTCGCGAGCCTGCTGCAATTCCGCGCGGCTGGGTCCCGCTCGACCGCCGGCTGCTGCGGCGGCGGTTGGGCAGCCGCCGGTTGCGGCGCGGCTGCCTGTGGGGTCGAAGCGGGCGATGGCGCCGGCGCGACAGGCTGCGAGACTGCGGGAACGGCCTGGGCCGCATCCGCCGC
Organism: uncultured Solibacteraceae bacterium; assembly: GCA_963791985.1. GTDB lineage: Bacteria > Acidobacteriota > Terriglobia > Bryobacterales > Bryobacteraceae > Solibacter. The sequence goes on from CAWBUN010000002.1 coordinate 1,130,188, forward strand.
CCGCACGGGGGTGCGCTGGCTCTTACCCACGGGTTGGGAAACGGGAGCGGGAGCGGAGGCGGGCGTGGCGGCCGCTGGTTGAATTTGCGCTTCCGGCTGTGACGGTGGCGCAACCGCTGCCGCGGGAGGCTCGTGAGGTTGCGCTGCCGGCGCGGCTACATTCGTAGTCGCCGCACCTGTCCCTTTCCAGGGAGCAATTGAGACCAACGCGACAATCGCCCCTACTGCGGCCACGGCGCCGAGTCCCATCCAAACTCCGCGGCGGCCGCCCGGTTTCGCTGGCTGCGGCGCGCTCTGGTCGCGCGGCTTGCGCCGCCGGGACCGGCCGGCTGATCAGCGTGGCCGTAACCGGCTGCGTGGTTGCCGCTGCCGCCCTGCATTCGGCGGCACCACGTCGGAGAGCGCGTTACGCACCGCACCGGCTGTCTGAAATCGTGCACCCGGGTCTTTCGCAACCGACATCAGAATGACGTCATTCAGAAGCTTGGGCAACCGCGGATCGACCGTGACCGGCGGCACCGGTGTGCCCGCCAGGTGCGCCGCCATGATGGCGAACTGGCTGTCCCCATCGAATGGCCTCTTTCCCGTCACCAACTCGTAGAGCGACACACCCACCGAGTACAGATCCGAACGCGCATCCGGCGCAACTACCCCCTGAATCTGCTCCGGAGACATGTAGTACAGGGATCCCACGGTGGTCCCCGTTTGAGTGAGTTTGTGGTCGGCGGAAGAGCGCGCGATCCCGAAATCCATCAACTTCATCACGCCTGCGCGGACGTCAGCATCATGTTGGCCGGCTTGATGTCGCGATGCACCACCCCGCGCGCGTGGGCATAATCCAGCGCTGCCAGGACTTGCATAATATAGTCCACCGCATTGGCCGGCGGTAAGGGCCCTTCCTTGAGTTTCTCGTCCAGCGTCACGCCCTCCACGAACTCCATCAGCATGAGAAGCTGGTTGTCCATTCGCACCGCGGTGTGCAGGGCGGCGATGTTGGGATGCTCAAGGCTGGCCTGCACCTTGATCTCGCGCAGAAAACGGTCGGCCAGATCGGACTGATTGACCAAATCTGGCAGCAGCACCTTCATCGCTTCCACGCGGTCCGAAATCACATTGCGGACCTTGTACACCTTTCCCATGCCGCCGGCGCCCAGGATACCGATCACCTGGTAATCGCCAATGGTGGTGCCAATCTCAAGATTCATGGTTCTCCTATTTGCCGGATACCGTCCACCTTCGCGGGACCGGATCCGGTGAAACTGCCCACCGCCTTCTGAACCGGCCCAACACACTCGACACCGCACTGCGAACAGAGAGACGGCAATCCCGGACCTCCGCCCCAGTGCCCCCATGTGCCCCCACGTGCCCCACGTGCCCCACGTGCCCCACGTGCCCCACGTGCCCCACGTGCCAACGATAGGCCAATCCGCGAGGCGCGTCAACGACCACAGTACTGTGGCGAAAAAGCGTAAGTGGTTCTCGTTGCCACTCCCAGGTTCCGGGGATCGGAGGACGGGAGTGTTCCATTGTCTTTGCACACGTCCCAACACGACTGACGACAGGGGGCCGGGGAACTCATTGGGCTACGAGATTGTGGGACCTCGGGGCCCACAATCTCGCCGCCGGTGAGCGAGTCTACTCGCCGGCGTCGGGCGCGCCGGCCCATTTCCGGATCGATCCAAAGCGACTCCGGCCAGAGCCGCTATTTCCCTTCCAGTGTGTCGAGCGTCTCCGCTGTACACTCGCCTCGGAAGTCCGCGTCTGGTGGCGGTGTTGGCGAGGCAAGACATGGCAGATAGCCTCACTGCTAAAGGGTGGTTTGTGCCGTGGGCTCGTGACGTGAGACTAGCGCGCTGGACAAACTGACCGACGTGATCGAACGACAGCGGTCAAATTTGTTATAAAGGGCCGAAGAGAACTGGGGGCGGGCGCCCGTAAGTGTCCTCTAGCGGAGGATGGCGTTAATCGGTCCCAGGCCTTCTTCCACCAGGTGAAATGGCCGGCCATTGAGCACGAAGTCCATCTTCTTGTAGTCCAGGCCCATCTGCTGCAGGATGGTCGACTGAAGGTCGCTGATGTAGTGCGGCTTCTCCACTGCGCGATAGCCCACTTCATCGGTGGCGCCTTCGACAACTCCGCCTTTGACGCCGCCGCCGGCGAGCAGAGACGTGAAGCCCATCGCATTGTGGTCGCGTCCGGTGGTGTTCTGCGACCACGGCGTTCTGCCGAATTCGCTCGTGAAGACCACCAGCGTGCTGTCCAGCATGCCGCGCTGTTTCAGGTCGCGGATCAGACCGGAGATCGGCTTGTCCACGGCGCGGCAGAGCGGTTCGTGGGTCTTCATGTCGGAATGCGCATCCCAGGCGCCGTTGCCGCCGCCGGCGTGGCAGATCTGGATAAAGCGGACGCCGTTCTCGGCCAGACGTCGGGCCAGCAGCAACTGGCGGCCGAAATCATCGGTCTCTTTTACGCCGATGCCGTAGAGGTCTTTGACGTGATCGGGTTCGGTCGAGAAATCGACGATGGCGGGCGCCTTCATCATCATGCTGGCGGCCAGTTCAAACGCTCGCGTGCGGCCGGCGATTTCACTTTCGATGGCGTAGTCCGCGCGAAACTGTTTGTCGAGTTCGGCGAGAGCCTGCATTTCGCGGTCGCGCTGCCGGCTGCCGGAACTCTTGGGCCGCAAGAGATTGGGGATGGGAATATCTCCCGGCTGAAACGGCGTCGCCGAGTAACTCGCACCCAGGTATCCGCCCGATAACTGCACGGGCGACGAGGGCCGGCCGATATTGACGAATGTCGGCAGATCCTTGTTCGCGGTGCCCAGGGCGTAGGAAACCCAACTGCCCAGACAGGGATGCTCAAACTGCCGCAACGGCTTGCCAGTGGCCCCTTCCAGCACGGCTGGGAAGTGGTTGGTCTGATGGCAGTACATGGAACGTACCACGGCAATATCGTCGATGGTTTCGCCCACGTTCGGAAACCAGTCCGAGACGGGAATGCCCGATTTCCCGTACTGCTTGTAAGTGCGCAGGATCGGAATCACGGGGCGCTTCATCGGGGCGTTGTTGTCGCCGAAGCCGATGGCGTCCATGATCTTGCCGGCGTGCTTGTTGTCTTTGGGATCGAAGGTGTCGATGTGGCTGACGCCGCCGCACATGAAGAGGAAGATGACGGATTTGGCTTTCGGCGTACCCGGCAGGCGCGCGTCCTGCATCAGCTTGCCTTCCTGCGCGAATAGAGATCCGAGCGCGGAGCCCATGAATCCGGCGGCGGACTGGAACAGGAAACGGCGGCGTTCGATCTTGCCGCAGGGATAGAGATTGCGAAGGTCGCTCATGCTTCACCGTACGTAGATGAATTCGTCCAGATTGAAAAGCAGCCAGGTGAGCTCCTTCATGCGCTCCGGGTCCTGCGCGATATAGGTGAGGGAGTAGTCGAGTTCCGCGGCGGACGGTTTGCGTCCCAGGGTGCGTTGATAGGCCGCGTTCACTGCCGCGCGGATGTCACCGGAGGATTCCTTCAGAACGAGTGCCGCCAGCTTCTCCGATTCCTTCTCCACCAGATCGCCATTCATCGTGAAGAGCGCCTGCGGTGCGGTCACGGTCTGGGTGCGGACCGGGCAGGGAGTTCTCCCGTCATCCACGTCGAATGAGGTCAGGAAGTTGTTCATCACGTCCGTGCTCGGAATGTAGCCGCGCACCATATAGACCCCGCGGCGGTTGATGCGCGCATCGGTTGTGCCATCTTTCGGTAGGAAGATCCGCTGTTTCTGGTCCGGATTGGAAAGCTGGAACGACTTGCCGCCAACCGAGAGGTCGAGATCGCCGGCGGCGTAGTGGATGGAATCCCAGATCGGCTCGGCAGCCATACGCTGCAGACGGAAATGCCAGAGATAAGTGTTGCGCGCGTCGATCGGAGTGTTGCGCGAGATTTGTGCTGGCTCGGCTTTCGACGAGAGCTGGTAGGTAGTCGGACGTCACGATCAGGCGGTGCAGCCACTTCATGCTGTAGTTGTGCGCCACGAACTCGGATGCCAGGTAGTCGAGCAGTTTCGGGTTGGACGGCCTGCCGCCCAACAGGCCGAAGTCGCTGGTCACGCGTTGCAGACCCTCTCCGAAATGCCAGCCCCACACCCGGTTGACGGCCACGCGCGCGAATAGCGGATTCTGCGGGCGCGGTTAGCCACTCGACGAAGGCCTCGCGGCGGCCGTCGCGGAAATCGATGTCGGCCGGCTGAAACGGAAAGCCCGGCTCCACGGGGTTGTCCATTTCTGGCTTCTTCGGATCGCCGGTGGTGAGCACGTAGCTCTTCTGTTTCAACAGAGCCGGATCCTCTTCCACGGTCCAGTAGGATGGCGAGCGCCGGGGGGCGCGCGATCGCCTGCTGCTCTTTGAGCAGCGCCTTGTATTTGGCGACCTCTTCCTTCGTCATGACCTCCTGGATTTTGTCGGGATCGATGCGCAGGACGGGGTAGTAGTCATCGAAGATCTTCTGTTCTTCCGGCGTTCGGTCGCGCTCCGACTTGCGGATCATGGCCTGGACTTCGGGCGTCAGTTGCGCCACACGTTCCTCGTAGAGCCGTTTCTGATAGGCGCCGGTCAGAGCTTCGATGGCGGCGTTGACCGGTGCGCTTTTCCGCTTGAATTCGTCGAGCTTCTGGCCGTTCGCGAAAATATCCGCCGGGGTCGCGAGCATCACGCTCTTCAACACCAGGGGGTCGAAGAGCGCCTTCATGGCGTAGAAGTCTTTTTGCGTGATGGGGTCGAATTTATGGTCGTGGCACTTGGCGCAGCCTACGGTCATGCCCATAAACGCGGTCGAAACCGTCTCCACCGCGGCGAAGGGAATGTCGCGATCCCGATCATTGCGAGTGACGGCCGACCGCGCGAGGAAGCCGAGTGCGAACGAATCCTCCACGCTGCCTTCCACCCGCGCACGGCGGCCGTTCGCCGCGGTCGACGATTTCCGGCCGGTAGCGATTGCCCAGAATCTGCGCGCGCACGAACTGGTCGTACGGCATGTCGTGATTGAGAGCCTGGATAACCCAGTCGCGCCAGAGATAAATGCCCGGTGCGGCGGGCATCACGGAACCGTCGAGGCCATCGAGATCGGCATAGCGGAGAACGTCCAGCCAGTAACGGCTCCAGCGGACGCCGTGCTGCTCGTTGTCGAGCAGGCGGTCGACGACCTTGTCGTAGGCATCGGGCGCGGGATCGGCGAGAAATGCCTCTTGCTCCGCTGGCGTCGGAGGCAGGCCGATCAGGTCCAGATAGACGCGACGGAGCAGCGTCAGCTTGTCGGCCCTGGCGGCAGGAAGCAGGCCCTTGTCCTTGTAGTCCGCGGCGATGAAGGCGTCGATCGGATTGGTGGACGCCGTGACACCGGTTGGCACCGCAGGCTTTGTTACCGGTTGAAGGGACCAGAGCCTGGCTGCTCTCTTTGCGAACTGTTCCTTGACTGATTCCGCCGGCGGCTGAGCGTGCGCACAGGCCAGCGGAGAGATCAGGACAGGCATAAGATTGCGCATCGTAACTCGGAAGTTATTTGACAACGGCAGCCACCACCATCTCGAGCAGTCTTCGCACTCCATCGTCGCCTCCGACGGGCCCGTCGTGGAACTGATCGTGAGGCACCGGCTTCCAGTCGTCGCGCGAATGATCGGGTTCGTAGCCCAACGGGAGGCCGGTCAGGTCCGGATTGATCTGCGCGTCGGACGCGGCCATCTTGTAGATCACCATGTCGAGCGACGGCACGACGTAGATGCCGGAGCCGCCCGCGCCCGATTTGAAGTACGCGTCGCGCGGCGCGCCGAAGACGTGGCCATCGGCGTTCTGTTCGAACATGAAGCCCATCGGGGAATGCGGATTGTAGGGCGAAGGCTTGGCACACATTGCCACATACTCGGCCGGCACGAGTTGCCTGTTGCCCCACTTGCCGCCGTGGAGCAGCAGGTAGGGCAGTCGCACCGCGTCGGTGGCTCGCAGCGCGATGCTGCCGCCGCCGGGAGTGTGGGGCAGCGTGGTTCCGTTGCGATGCAGCGCGTAGCCCCACGCGCCGAAGCCCATGGGTGCGGCCAGTTTCTCCTGAATGTATTGCTGCATCTCCATACCCGTCATGTTGCGGATGACGATCGATGCAATGTGCGGTGAACTTGACGCGTACGAATATCCGCGCGCCGGGCTTGGTCCACAGAGGAGTCCGCAGCGCGCTCAGGTCCTGATCCAACGGGCCGGCTGGGCGGGGAAGCGGGTCGAGCTTCTGGGCGATTCCGTTAACGAAGCCCGGATTGCCGCCTTCGCCGTGCAGGCCCGAGGACATGGAGAGCAACTGGCCGAGCTTGATCTCCGCCTTCGCCGGATCATCCAGAGGCAACGCCTGGGGAAGATACTTTTGCGTGAAGACCTTGGTCTCGAGCCCTTCCGGAAACTGATCGCGCATTCTCGTGCAGCATGATGCCGGACGCGACACTGGTGAAGGCCTTGCCGATCGACGCCATGTCGGGATGCGCTTCGCGGTTTCCCTTGCCGAAGTATTTCTCGTAGACCAGGTAACCGTGCCGCACGACCACGAGTCCGCCGTGCTGACTGGTTTCTTTTTCAAACTCGAAGGCCTGATCGAGCCGGGAACGATCAACCCCGGCCACTGCCAGGATCTTGCCGGCGTCCGGCAGGGTGCGCCAACCGCCTTCTTTGTCGGCGGGCGGGAAATAATCTCCGCTCGCAGCAAAACCGAAGGCCGCGCCCAAGCATAGCGCCAGCGTCACGGGGAGTCTCCAAGCAGCGTAGCTCATCGGGCGCTCTCCTCCTGTTACACTTTTCTCCTGTTACACCAGTCCTGTTACACCAGGATGTCGCGGACTACTTCACCATAAACGTCGGTCAACCGGAAATCCCGGCCGGCATATCGGTAAGTCAGCCTGGTATGATCGATGCCCATCTGATTCAACATCGTCGCGTGCAGGTCGTGAATCGACACGCTCTTCTCGACGGCCTTGAAGCCGAACTCGTCGGTCTCGCCGTACGACATGCCGCCCTTGACGCCGCCGCCGGCCATCCACATCGTGAAGCCGTAGGGATTGTGGTCGCGGCCATCGCCGCTCTCGGAGACGGGCGTGCGGCCGAATTCGCCGCCCCACACCACCAGCGTCTCGCCGAGCAGGCCGCGCTGTTTCAGGTCCTTGACCAACGCCGCGGAGGCCTTGTCCATGTCGGGGCAGCGCGCGGTCAGATTCTTGTTGATCTTCGAGTGATCGTCCCAGGGCTGGCCCGGGCCGTAGTAGACGTGTACGGTACGCACACCGCGCTCCACCAGGCGCCTGGCGAGCAGGCAGCCGTGGGCAAACGGCGTGTCGCCATACTCCTTGCGAACCGATTCCGGCTCCTTGTTGATGTCGAAGACGTCGGTGGCTTCCAACTGCATCGAGTAGGCCGTTTCCATCGACTGGATGCGGCCCTCGAGATACTCGTCCTGCCCGAATTGCTGCTCGTGCCCGCGGTTCATCGACTGAATCAGGTCCAACTGCCGCCGCTGCGCGTCGCGGTCGAGTTCCTTGTTCTGCAGGTAGCGGATCATCTTGTCGGGCGCGGTCACCGAATCGTCGAAGCTCGTGCCCTGATGCTGCGAGGGCAGGAATCCGGCGCGCGCAAGGCCTCCGCCGGTGTTCTGACCGGGGCCTAGGACGACGAAGCCCGGCAGGTCCTGGTTCTCGCTGCCGAGCCCGTAGGAGAGCCACGCGCCCATGGACGGTCGCGTGGCGGCGATGTTTCCGGTATGGAACAGGCTGCGCGCCGGCGTGTGCGTCGGATTGAACGTGTACATCGACTTGATGACGCAGATCTCGTCGATCGTGGACGCGAGGTTGGGCAGAAGGCTGCTGACGTGGACGCCGCCGCGGCCGTATTGTTTGAACTCAAAGGGCGAGGGCAGCAGTCCGCCGGTGGTGCGCTCGGTGCGCAGTTCGACCGAGGGCGGGCGCTGTCCCTGATATTTCAGGAGCGCGGGCTTGGGATCGAACATGTCCAACTGGGAAGGCCCGCCCACCATGAAGAGCACGATGTTGTGTTTGGCCTTCGCGGGAAAATTCGGGAACTTCGGAGAGGCCGCTTCGGACGCGCGGAGTTGCTCCTCCGAGAGCACGCCCGCAAGACCGAGCAGGCCGAGTCCCCCTGAGAGTGACGCAATCCATTCGCGCCGTGAAAGCCGATTTGGTCCATCTGTCGAGATCATGGCCAGAAGATCACCTCGTTCGACGCCAGCAAAGCCTGAGCGAATTGAGATAGCGTTCCTTTCTCCAGATAAGTCAACGCCGTGTCGAGTTCCTTCGGCGTCGGGTCGCGGTCCACTGCGCAGCGATACATCTCGCGGATTTTTGACGTCAGGTCCGGGGACGGCCGTCACCCGATTTACCAGATGGGCTGCGCGCTCCTGCAGAAAGGGACTGTTCATGACAAACAACTGCTGGAGCGGCGAAGTGGTCAGTTCGCGGCTCGGCGCGGTCATCATCGGGTCGGGGAAGTCATAGAGCGCGAGCAGTGAATTCAGGCGCCCGCGGCTGACACGTCCGTATACCGTGCGGGAGTGATTGTCGGCGGCGTCCAGATCGAGCGATAAGCGAAGGCGGCTTGCTCCGCCAGATCTCCGGAGACTTGAAGGAGATTGTCGCGGTACGCCTCGATGTCGAGCCGCCGCGGATTCATGCGCCAGACCAGGGAATTCGTCGGGTCGGCGGCCAGTCCTTCCGCTCGCGGATGGCTCGCCTGGCGATATGCGGCCGACAGCATGATCTCGCGATGCAGCCACTTGAGCGACATTCCGTTGGCGATGAAACGGGCGGTCAGGTCGTCGAGCAAGTTCCGGATGCGTAGGCTTGTCGCCCTGGACGCCGAAATCGCTTTCCGTCGCCACCAGCGGCTTGCCGAAATGCCAGCCCCAGACCCGGTTGACGATCACGCGCGCGGCCAGCGGACCGCTCTGCGCGAAGATATCGTCCGCGAACTCGCGGCGGCCGGAGCCCTGCTTGAAAGTGGTATCGCCCTTGGAGAGCACGGTCAGGAATTGGCGCGGCACCAGCGGACCGGGATTGGCGACATTGGCGTGCGGCAGGATGTTCATGTCGCGCGCCACGCCGGGGCGGATGTCCACCTTGGTCAGATCCGGATCGCTGCCGTCGATCCAGATGCCGGCATCGAAGACCGATTGAGTGAAGGGAAGGTCGGAAGCGCCCGGGCGCCGCCTCGCGCCGCAGCGGCGGCGCAGTCGCGGGTGCGGGCACGGGTGCGACACTGGCGCCTTGTCTGTTCCGCGGCACTCGGGCCAGCGAGTCGAGGTACGCGACATGCCTCGGGATGGCTTTCCTTCAGGAATTCCATCGAGTCGCGAATCTTCAGCATCTCCTCGGTGAACTGAGCGGATTTCTTCGCCGCCTCCTCGGGCTTGCTGCCCGGCTCGTTGCTCATCAGATTCGCCATGTAGGACAGATAGAACAGGCGCTGCGACGCAAACATGAACTTCTGCTCGTTCTCTTTGCCGAGATCGGCAATGGGGCGCGGCGCGGCGGTGGTGGAGGCAAAGACGCCCGCCAGCGCGTAGTAATCCTGGTCAGGATGGGATCGAACTTGTGGTCGTGGCAGCGCGCGCAACTCACGGTCAGGCCGAGCAGGCCGCGCGAAACGGCGTCCACCCGCTCGTCCCAGGCATCGGTGAAGATCGTCTCCGTGACCTCTTTGGATAGCCGCAGATCCGTATGGTAAATCGGGGCGGCGCCGAGATAGCCCAGTGCGCGAAGGTCGCCGCGCGGCGTCCCGGGCATCGACGTCGGCAGCCAGTTGCAGCTTGACGAACTTGTCGTACGGCAGATCCTTGTTGATGGACTCGATGACCCAATCGCGATATCGCCAGGCAAACGGGTAGGCCGGGATTGGTGGCTTCAGACGTGGGATTGTCTTCCCCGTAGCGGGCCACGTCCAGCCAGTAACGTCCCCAACGCTCGCCATAGTGCGGCGACGCCAGCAGACGGTCGATCAGTTTCTCATAAGCTCTCGGATCCCGATCGGCGACGAATGCCTCGACCTCTTCGTAGGAGGGTCGCAATCCGGTGAGGTCGAGCGAGGCGCGCTGCGATGAGCGTGGCCCGATCCGCCTCCGCCGACGGTCGAAGCTTTTTCTGTTCCAAGCGGGCGAGGATGAACCCGTCGATCTTCTCGCGGATCCAGCGCGTGGCGAACGCGGAGTCCTTAAAATTGGGCTGCGGCTGCGGCGACACCGGCTGGAAGGCCCACCACTTACGGCCGGTTTCGATATCCATGCCGCGCTTTGCCGGTAGCCGGACGTCCGCGCTGGAGCTTTCCGGAACGTCCTCGCGAGGGTCGGGCGCGCCCGCCGCGATCCATTTCTCGAACGCCGCGATCTTCTCATCCGGCAGTTTGCCGGTGGGCGGCATGCGGAGTTCCGTCTGGTTGTAAGTGAGGGCCTGGAGCAAGCGACTGGCGGCTGGTTCGCCGGCGACTAGAATCGGACCGCCGTTACCGCCGCGTTTCAATCCGGACTTTGGTGTCGAGCACGAGACCGCCCATCGGCGATTTCAGCTTCGACGAATGGCAGCCGTAACACTTAGTCGCGAGTACGGGGCGGATCTCTTTTTCGAAGAGTTCGACGCCCTCTGCGGACTGGCAGTAGACAGGAGCTACGGCAAGGGCAAGCAGACCGAAAAAGCGCACCGGAGCAGTAATTGTGGTGACCATACGGATGCTTCCCGGCGCTTAGAACCCAGAGTGCATTGATCCATTCTAGTATTTTCCGGAAGGCCGGACATGGTTCATGCGGACTACTTCTTCTTCCCTCCCGCGATCCCCGCCCGGTAGGTCTTCGTGAACCCGTTCCGTGTATTCGTTATCACATAGGTTCCGTCGGAGTGCACGGCGAGCTTGAGCACGGCGAATTCATCAGCGGGTTGATCCAGGTTGGCGATGAAGTCCGGCGGCGGGTTGGTGTCGTGTGTGCCCGCGGCGGAGTAGTGCACCTGCCAGATGTCTTCCAGGCCCGGGGTTGCGCGGAGGATCGGCCAGGTCGCCGGATCGCCTCCCTTGCGCGCGCCGTTGCCGACGAGAGCGACCGTCGGCCGGATCGCGCCGGTCAACTCCGCCGCCATGCCCTTGAACTGGCCGTGCACATTGACGTGGTACACGTCCACCGTGCCGATCAAATTCGCGGGACACACCAATTCGTGACTCAGGTGCGCCTCCAGGTCGGCGAGATCGAGCATGCGGAATGCGCCGAATTCGAACAACAGTCCGATCGACTGATCGTCTTCGACGTCACGCTCGATGGCCGCGGCCTGCGGATGCGTGGCGCACAAGGGGTTGGCGGCGCCCGCGCCCTTCAGCGGAGTGGTCAAAAGTTTCCCCGCGGACGTCACCACTTCGATGTCCACACCCTTCAGGGGCAGCTTGTCGCCCGGCTTGAGCACAGTGTGGCCGATCTTCTGCCGCAACTCGTCGTAGGCGTTGAAGCGGTTGCGGTCAGCGGCTGCGGGCTGTCCATGATCGAGGATGTGGCGGATGGGAAAGCGTGCGGCGAGCGCGGGGACGTCCCCCAGGTGATCGATGTCGAAGTGCGAGATCAGCAGGTAATCGAGCTGATTCAGGCCGGCGCTTTTCAGCGCGGCGACGATCCGCTCGGTGGACGCCTCGCGATTGCCGGCGGCCGGCCAGCCCGCGTCGACGAGCAGAGATTCTCCGGAAGGAGACACGACCAGCACCGACTTGCCCCCTTCCACATCGATCGTGTAGATGTCCAGTGTCTTCGCCGCGGAAGCGGGGAAGAGGAGCAGGGGCGTCAAAGAAACGAGCAGCAGAAGTTTTCGCATTACTTCGCACCGAAGGCCAGCAGCACATTACCGGGCATGCTGGAATAACCGGAGTTCACATACAGCATTCCATCCGCCACGGTAGCGCCGGTGGCTGCCATGGAACCACCTCTCGCGGGAATGCCGTTGACGGTGGGAAAGTCGTGGGCAGTGTCGAAGTCCCAGATGATCTTGCCAGTCTTCGAATCGTGCGCACGCACGTGCCCGTCCATCGAAGGCGAGAAGACCACGCCAGGGATCGCGGTGGGCGGCGACTTCTGTGCAGTCGAGCAGCCACGCTGGCCGGCGCAGGAAGGGACGGGCGCGGGTTCGTTCCAAACGATCTTGCCGGTCGCCGGATCGAACGCGGAGAGTCCCGACTTCGAGGTCGCGGCCTGCACGCCGCGAGGCGATTCGCCGAGGCCTGCGAAGACCAGTCCGTCGCCGGCCGCGATGCCCCACTGAATGCCGTCGCCCGCGCCACCGACGCCGAATCGCGTGGACCACACGATCTTCCCATTCCGGTCGGGGTCGAGCCCGTGGACCTCGGCGGATTTCTGTCCCTGCACCAGCATCTGCTTGCCGCCGCCGATGTCGACGAGGACGGGCGATCCGCCGAGGTCGACGTCGGTGCCGGCATTCTCGGGGCAATTGCCTTTGTCGGCGGTGCGCGAGCCGCAGCCCCAATTGAACATATCCGGCGCGGTCTGCTGGCTCCACTTGATCTTGCCGGTCTTCATTTCCATAGCGATTACGGCATCGGCAGTCTTGATGTCGGGTCCGGAATAGCCATTCCCTGCGGCCACATAGACCAGCTTGCGCTTCAGATCGAGCGTCGGCGAAGACCAGATGGTCGCGCCGGAGGGTCCGTAGTATTGCACGCCGGCGGTGCTCTTCCGGGTGGGCTGCGCCTCCGGCGAGGTGTACGTCCGCCAGACGACGCTGCCGTCGCTGGCCTTCACGACCACCAGATTGCCGCGGAAGGTGCAGCAGGAATACATGGGATTGGCGCCGGCATTTTCTTCCTGCGATGTGATCGGCACGTAGAGGCGGCCGTCGTACAGCTTTGCGGTGCCGGTGATTCGCGTGAAGGCCTGGTTATCGAGTTTCTTCTGCCATACCAGCTTTCCGGTGTTCGCGTCCAGCGCGTAGAAGTTCGATTCGAGATCCCCGAAGTAGGCGCGCGGTCCGGGGCCGATGACCACCGCGTCGCGCACCATCGACTTCGCCTGATACACCCAGTAAATGCAGCCGCTGTGTGAATCAAGCGCGTAGACTGTGCCGTCATTGCTGCCCGTATACACTCGGCCGTCGACCACGGTCGGCTGGCTATACGCCGTCACTGCGTTGGGAAATCCGAAGGCCCATTTCAGTTCCAGTTTGGCGACCTCCCCCGGCGTGAGTCCCGCGGCCTTCGCCGGCTGGAAACGCGTGTTCCGTTCATCGACGCCCCAGCCATTCCAGGACGAGCCGCCGGCCTTGGGCTTGGCGCCGGCTGGGCAGAAGCCTTTCATCTCCGGAAGTACCGCGGGCCCGGCCTTGCCGAGGTATCGCGCGACGGCCAGTTTGTCGGCGGCGCTCAATTGCGCGCCGATCGCCTTCATCGAACCCGTCTCGAGCGCCTTCACGATGTCCTGCCACGACAGATTGCCGAGCGCTTCGGGCAGCGGCGCGTGCGCTTCGCTATTCGGATCGTGGCACTGAATGCAGCGCGAGATAAAAACCGCGGTCCCTTCCTGTCCGCGGCACATTGCCGCCAGCATCAGTCCGATCGCCACACTTCGCATCATAGGTATGTTCGATTCCCCACTTTTTGTCTACAGGCCACGCGAGGCGGGCAGCACGAGCCGCAGCCCCGATCGATCGACGATGGTGATCTTTCCATCCTCCACTACAACGTCGTCGATGCGGGTGAAGCCTTCGGGCACCCGCGCGTAAAACATCAGGAAGCGCGTCTCGACTTTGGCTTTCGCCGGCAGCCAGCGGAAGGTGGGCGTGCCGAAGAGCGGACTCATGGCCACGGTTTCCTGGTGCGAAATATCGAACGGCTGCGTGGAGAATTCCATGCCGCGCGCCGCCTTGGCGTCGCCGGTGTAGTTCATCCAACTCATCAGCCAGGGATAATCCTGCTGGCGGAAGACGTAGCCGAACAACAGGCGCCGGTCGAGGTGGAGCGCGGTGACGAATACCTGTTTGCGCTTCGGGTCCATCTGGCAGCTTGCCAGGTCAAGATAGTTTTCGGCTGGGACGAGCCGCAGGTCGGCTTGGCCGTTGTCCTTGGTGGGAGCGAGCGGCCATTGGAAATCGCGTTCGAATGCGAGCCGACCCGGGATTGCCCCGGGCTTGAACGGCCGGACGCGGCAACTCAACGCGGGCATGTCGACCACGGTCTTGCCCTTTTCGAGAAAGGGAGGGCCGAGGGTCGCGTGCTCGGCCCACGAAATAGGGCGGTCCACGGTGAGCCCGCTTTCGAGCGTGCTGGTGACGTAGACAACGTTCTCGCCCTCCACCATTTCGATATTGCGGGTGAGCGTTTCCTGGGCGAGCGGCAGAGCGGACTGGAGAACGAGGGAGCGCACCGAGCCGGAGTTCTGCGACGCGATGACTTTCATTGGCTGCTTGGACGCTTCGCCGTGGAAGGGCATACCGGCCGCGCGCTCCTGCTCCGAGGGCGCGCCGAAGCCATCCAACGCGAGAAAGTGTCCCATCGCGGCGAGCGGACTGACCGGCTCTCCGTCGAGCAGCAATAATTTGGCGAGGGTGCCGCCTGTGCCCTGAATCGTCAACTCCAGCCGGTCATTGGCCAAGACGAGGTTCGGCGGCCGCGGCGGTTGTTGTGCGAAAACCGCGATCGCAATCACGAAAGCGGCTCCGAGCCGCGACCTTATTTCCATGTAGCCCCCGAAGCGCATCAGTCGATTAACGAAACCAACCCCTGCCGCATGGCAATTGTAGCGGCTTCCGTCCGGTCGGAAACGTCCAGCTTCTCGATAATGTTGTTTACGTGGTTCCGGGCAGTCTTGTCGCTGATCCCGAAGACGCGGCCGATCTCTTTATTAGTAAGCCCTTTCGCCACCAGTTGCAGGGTCTGGTGTTCGCGAGGGGTCAGGTCGGTCCGCGCCATGCGGTCGGTGAGGCGCGCCTCGATGTCGGCGGGAAGATATCGCTTGTTGGCGTGCACGAAGAGGATGGCATCGAGGCGCCCTGCCACTTTGGCTACGCCGGTCCGTTCATCGAAGCCTATCACCAACTGCCAGGAGGCCAATCAGCATCTGCGTCGGGACTATCGACGCGGCTGGGACCTCAAGGAAATCGCAGGCGCCGCCTGAATAGTTTGCTGCCGGGAGAACTCGCTCGCAGCAGGGAGCCGGGACCCGGACCGGCTCCCCGTTTTGCGTCAGCCCGCCGGTCTTCGGATCGATGCGGAAGCGCGAAGCAGCATGCAGCCGTGCAGAGATCGGAGTGTAATCTGCTTTACTTCTTCGCGGCGCCCTCGGCTTCGGCGGCGGCCACCAGTGCGTCCAGCGCGGAAACCTGAGTGGCAGCAGTTTTTACGTCGGCAGGCCCGGACCACACGAGGCCCAGGCGTCCCTCGGCATCGCGGTTCTTCCAGATACTCTCGGCATTCCGGCGGAAGAAGGCGCGGAAGCCCGGCACCGGAGCCGCCGAGTTCAGCACGGCAAGATTCCGTGCGAAGATGCCTTTGAATTGCGGGGCATCGTTGCCGCATCGCGCGGGTTCGCAGGGGTCGTGCAGGACGCCGTCGAGGTCCGTCAGCCGCGCGATCGCCGACAGCGCGATGCCCTGCGCCGCTGCCAGCAAGTTCAGATCGCCGGTCTGCTTCGAGAGTACCGTCAGACCGCCCAGGATCACGCCCTGATTGTAGGTCCACGTGGTTCGACGGTTGGTCTTGCAGGTAGCATCGAGTCCGTCGTTAACCAGATTGTCCGCGTTGATCATGCCCGACGCTGAGAACCACTTCCATTCGCGTTGCGCCCAGTCCAGATACTTGGCTCGCTCCTCCGCGTCCGGCGTAAGACTCGCGAGCTTCGCGGCCACCGCAAGGAATAGCTCGTTGGCGATTGCATTCTTGTACTGCTTCGGCTTCTTCCACCAGATGCCGCCGCCGCAGGTGTCATCCCAGCCGCCCGACATGTCGGCGAAGATAGTTTCAGACATCGCGAGATAGCGCTCGTCCTTGGTCAACTCATAAGCGCCGGCCCAGCCGAGCGCCCACCAGCCCTCATCGTCGTAGTACTCGTTGAGAAAATTCTTCTTGGAATTGCGCTCGAACGTATTGGAGAGAATGGCGCGGAAATCCGGCGTGTCGCTCAGCTTCGAGTAGTTGACAATCATGGTCACGGCGTTCGCCGCGTTCCACCAATTCGTCGTCTTCCAGAGACCTGTCTCCTCGGCGTACCATCCTTGGAGCGTTTTCAATCCTTCCCCGGAATTCGAGACAAACTCCGCCGCCCGCTTCGGGTCGGGCTGGTTGACCTGCGCCCATCCGGCGCAGGACAGGAGCAAGAGTGCAAATAAACGATTCATCTGAGGGCGATTCATATCGGGCGGTTCAACCGACATGGTATTTCATTGCATCTACGAAAAATGGGTGGTGAGTCGCGCCCCACCACCCGGACAACCTTTAACCATCGGCTCTTAGTTTAGAAGCTGTCTTCCCGATGATGGTCGCTCCCTCGCGGCCGGAAGCCACAGCCGCAGCGCGCCCGATACCCCGGCCTGCACCGGTGACCACTGCCACCTTGACCTGCATACTTCCTTTCCCCGCTGCTTTTGGTCCCTACCCCTGTTTCCCCGCCGGCGAAACGATCACGGGCTTGTCTTTGCGCAGCGCGGCCATCGTCTGCTGGTCCAGGTTGAGATGAGCCTGCACGAGCTCAGGAGGCGTCAGCGCCATCCACTGGTTCAGCGAAATGTCGGCAAAGTAAGAGCTTCGGAACATCTCCAGAAAGCGTACAGTCTCATCGCCGGTGTTCTCCACGTAATGACCCATCGCAAAGGGCACGTAGCCGACGTCTCCCGCCTGATAGTTGAAGGTGCGCGCTTTGCCGCCGGAGGCGAATACCGTCATCCGCGCATGTCCGCTGATGTAGTACTGCCACTCGTCGATGTTGGGATGCCAGTGCATTTCGCGCAGACCGCCGGGCGCGATTTCTACCAGCGCGGCAGCAATGGTAGTTGCGGCCGGAAAGTTCGAGGAGTCCACGATGCGGACCTGCCCGCCCGCGACCCTGATCGGTGTTTGGGCCAGCAGCCGGTGACTATACTTCACCGGGACGGCGCCGGCCGGCGACACGACCGGGGTGAGCCGACCAGGTACCTTCCCGGAGAAAATGTACCTCGTGTGGTCCACATCCTTCGGCAGGTTGCTAAACGCAGACTGAGAGACACCAAAGTTCTTGGCAAGGATTTCCCGCGGCGTATGGGCGAACCAGTCCGTGATTAAGAACGTCTCGTTCTCCGAAAAATTACCGTTGTCGAAGACCAGCAGAAATTCGCAGCCCTGTTCGAGTCCCTGGATCGAGTGCGGGATGCCTGCCGGGAAGTTCCAGAGATCGCCAACGTGAATGTCGTCAATGAAGTTGCGTCCCTGCGCATCCACGGCCGTGATGCGTGCGCTCCCAGCCAACATGTAAGCCCATTCGGCTTCCTTGTGCCAATGCAGCTCCCGGATGGCGCCCGGTTTCAGGCGCATGTTGACGCCGGCTATGGTCGTCGCGACGGGCAGCTCACGCGCGGTCACTTCGCGCGCCCAGCCGCCCGTAAGAAGGCGGTTGCGCGCTGCCGCGAACGAGAACTTGAGATTTGGAATCGTGCCGGCGTCGGTGTACGGCGACGCCAACAAATCGGGATTTTCGGATTCCAGGGGGATATTCCGTGGCCCCAGAATCGAAGCGCCTCGGTCGCCGCGAATCGGCTGGGATTCGGCGGTGACCTCGGTCTGCTCTTCCACGGGCGGATGGGTCATTGAGAAAACCTCCTTTAAGAGCAAGTGTCATTTCGATGCAGCGCCGCCATCGGATTCCCTCGCAGCGTCCGGCGCCGGAAATAGGTATGGCGGCTAACCCACGCAGGGCTGCGCCGCGATGCACCGCTAGGACCATTAGGACTCGACACCTCTGTTGCCTGATTCTTTTTCTTTTGCCACCCGCTGGATTCGATCCCGTTGTCCGCAAGCTCAGCCTGCACGCGTGCTCCAATCACGGATTAAGCTCGCAACACTGCGTCCACCAGCATTCGTGGCTTAAGCTGTTACTAGACATGAAAATTGGCATCGACCTGGGCACTACCAACTCCGCCCTGGCCTACATCGACGAACGCGAGGCGGAAGACCGCGATTTTCCGCCGCTCCATATTTTCGAGACGCCTCAACTCGTGGCCGCCGGACGCGTGGAGCCGCGCCGCACTCTCCCGTCCTTCCTCTTCCTCGAGGAAGGCGACCCTGTCGGTGTCTACGCCCGCGAACAGGGTGCGCTCGTCCCCACTCGCCTGGTCCATTCCGCCAAGTCTTGGCTCTCCAACCCCGACGTCGATCGCACCGCCAAAATCCTCCCGTGGGACTCCCAGGAAACCGGCCGCGTTCTGTCGCCCGTCGAAGTCTCCGCCCGCTTCATCGCTAAATTCCGCAGCGAATGGGACAAAGCCAAAGGCATCCCGCTTGCCGAACAGGACATCGTTCTCACTGTCCCCGCCTCGTTTGACGAAGAGGCGCGCGAACTTACTGTCATGGCTGCTCGCGATGCCGGCATCGAGAAGCTCACTCTTCTCGAAGAGCCCGCCGCGGCCTTCTACTCCTGGATCGCCAACAACCTCGCTACGTCCCGCAAGAAACTCTTCGATGGACAAATTGTTCTCGTCTGCGACGTCGGCGGCGGCACCAGCGATTTCAGCCTCATCCGCGTCTCCCGCGAAGGCGACCTCGTCAACTTCACCCGCACCGCGGTCGGCAAGCATCTCCTGCTTGGCGGCGACAATCTCGATCTCACTCTCGCCTGGCTCGTGGAAAGCAAGCTCGGCGTGCCGCTCTCCATTCGCCAGCGCAGCGGCCTCCGGCGCCAGTGTTCTTCCGCTAAGGAAAAGCTCCTCAATGACGCGACCCTCAAGAGCGTCGAAATCACCGTGCTCGGCACCGGCTCGTCGCTGATCGGCAAATCGCTCAAGACCGAAATCCTGCGCGAGGAAGCGCTGGAGCTCGCCCTCGAAGGCTTCCTCCCCGTCAGCCAGCGCGGCGAACTCCCCAAGGACGAAAAGCGCAGCCTCTTCCGCGAACTCGGCCTGCCCTACGTCTCCGACCCCGCCGTCACCCGCCACCTCAACGAGTTCCTCGAACCCACCGGCCAGATCCCCGATGCCATCCTCTTCAACGGCGGCTTCTTTATCCCCGAGATTCTGCGCGAGCGTGTGGCCGACGCGGTCGGTCACTGGTACGGCCGCCGTCCCGAGATCTTTGAGAACTCCGATCTCGATCTCGCCGTGGCGCGCGGCGCCGCGTACTACTCCTACGTGCGCTCCACCGGTGCCGGCGTGCTCGTGCGCGGTGGTCTGCCCCGCACGTATTACATCGGCCTCGGCGATCCCCAGCAGGGCAAGTTCTCCGCCGTCTGCCTTGTGCCCCGTGGCGCCGAAGAAGGCGCCGCCATCGAAATCGATAACGACGCGCTGCAGCTCGTGGCCAACCGCCCAGTCTCTTTCCGCCTCTATAGCTCGCTCACCCGCACCGACGACCAACTCGGCCAGCTGCTGGAATTCGACGTCGCGGATCCCAACCTTCACGTGCACGCTCCGCTTAACGCCGTCATCCGCTTCGGCAAGAAGGCCGAGGAGCGCCTGATCCCGGTCAAGCTCGGCGCGCGCCTTACCGAAATCGGCACGCTTGAAAGTTGGTGCGAATCGAAAATCAGCGACAATCGCTGGCGCTTGCAGTTCGAACTGCGTAAGGCAGCCCCGCATGCAGAAAAGCCGCAGCCCGCCGAGCGCAAAGCCGCCGCTGTCGTCAGCGAGCAGGCGCTCAAGTCGAGCCTCGAGCTCATCGAATCGGTCTTCTCGCCCACCGCGAAATCGCCCGTTCCGCCGGAGGAAGTCCCGGCCAGGCTCGAGCAGACCATGGGACTCGGCAAGAATAGTTGGCCGCTCTCCGCCATCCGCCAGATGGCCGACGCCTTCCTCGCCGTCTCCGACGGCCGCAAGAAAAGCCCGGCCTACGAAATCCGCTGGTTCAATCTCGCCGGCTTCTGCCTGCGCCCCGGCTTCGGCTATCCCGGCGACGATTTCCGCATCGAGCAGGCCCGCCGCATTTACGCGTCCGGCCTTACCTACGGCAACCAGGTACAGTGCGAAATCGATTGGTGGATCTTCTGGGGGCGCGTCGCCGGCGGACTCAACCGCAACCAGCAGACCGATATTTACCAGCGCCTCTCCGCGTTCCTCTTGCCGCGCGGCAACAAGAAACCCCAGCGCCTCAATCCTTCGCTACTGCGGGAGATGTGGCGAACCGCGTCCAGCCTCGAACTGCTCCCGTTGGGAACCAAGATCGAACTCGGTGACGCCCTCATCAAGCGCGTGAAGACCGGCGATTTCAAGGAGAGCGAACTCTGGTGCCTCTCCCGCCTCGGCGCGCGCAAGCTCTTCTACGGCCCCATCAACCTCGTGGTCCCACCGGCCACCGTCGTCCGCTGGGTCGAGGCCCTGCTCCGTATTCCCGCCGCCGGCGAGGCCCTCGCCGCCCTCTCGCGCCGTACCGAGGATCCCACCCGCGACCTCCCGCCCGCCACCCGCGACTCAGTCCGCGCCAAGCTGGCCGCGCTCCCGCACTCCGATCGACTCCTCGCCGCCCTCGATGGCGACGAGGAAGACGATCGCACCTTGGGCCGCATCTTCGGCGAAGAACTCCCCTCCGGCCTCATCCTCGTGGAGCCTGTCTCTTAAGGCGTTCACACCAACATGAAAAATATCTTCGCCCTGTTATCAGTCATTTACAAGTTATCAGTACCTTATACTCCGAAACCTGTGTGCTAAATTGCAAATCAGGTAGAGAGTTGCGCAAACCACTGCGCGACACCAACAGTTTTTATGCTGGCCAGCATACGTTGACCTAAGGTGGTGCTGACTTCCGGTAAGCCCGTTAACGGCTGCACGATGGTTCCCCTACGTGGAGGAGACCGGCCGGAAGATCATCGGTTCGAACCGATAATACCCGGGGGACCGTCGCGGATAGCGTTTGATTGCCGCACCCCTGGATACAGAGACTGATACGCGAAACAAGGGGACGATCGAGAGGCCATCCAGCCGAGTTCTTACGTCTTTGTAGCGTGCAGTCAAATCACTGGCGGCCGGGCCCCACCCGGCGATAAGACCGAATGTCCCCGGCCGCCGCAACGCTTTCCGCTCACACTAACGGGATAAGTGTGCCCGCTTTACCAGAGCGCCTTCAGGACCCGCACGCCGCCATTGTTCTCGAACGTCAGCTTGCTGTTCCCCGAATCCCGGCCGTTCAACGGGCGCAGCATCTGCAGCTTTTTACCCGTCTTGACATTCACCAGGTATACGATATCCTTGCCGAACTCCTGCTCCAATCTGTACTCGCCCGCCGAATAGACTTGCTTGCCAACTCGGAACTCGAACGGAATGTTGGCCTTCTCTGTGTAAAACATCGAGGCATGCAAACCGCCCGTTGCCAGCATCGCCGTCACTCCGAAACCCAGGGCGATTCTGCGAATCATTTGACTCTTCATTGTTATTTCTACCCTCCACCTAAGTACGCGCGGCGCCGCCCGAAATCGGATCACGGCTATCATGGGTCTTGTGTACGACTCCTCCCTGACCACGCAGTTGCCGCGCTACGCCTGGGCCGCTATCGGCATCGTGTGGGTGTTCGGTGCGCTGATATCCAAGCCGGTCGTGCGCACCGGTTCGAGAGGCACCCGCATGATGGAACTCTGCTTCCTGGCCGCCGCCTTCGGACTGCTCTTTCACCTGCCGGCGTGGCGCGAACTCCCGATCCCTTCCACGATCAAATGGGTCGGCGTGATCCTCACCTTCGTTGGCGCTGCCTTCTGTATCTGGGCGCGCTTCATCCTCGGCGGGAATTGGAGCGCCGCCGTGACCCTCAAGCGCGATCACACTCTCATCTGCAGCGGCCCCTACGCCATCGTCCGCCACCCCATCTACACCGGGTTATTGCTGGCCGCTCTTGGTACCGCCATCGCATTCGGCGACCTGAGAGGCTTCCTCGCTCCCCCGCTGCTCGCCTTCGCATGGCACCGCAAATCCCTCGTCGAGGAAGAGTTCATGCGCACCCAATTCGGCCCCGCCTACACAGCCTACGCCGCCCGCGTCAAAGCCCTGATCCCGTTCGTCTGGTAGGACAGGCCTCCTGGCCTGTCCACTTTCTGCCGTAACTCTCGCATGCACGAACGGGGGCCTCCAGTTTGCGGCTTCTCGTTCACGCACGGCATCCCGCCGCCCCTTTCACTCCGAGCGCAGCGCGATTACCGGGTCCACCCGCATTGCCCGGCGCGCTGGCACATAGCTGGCCAGCGCCGCGATCCCGAGGAACAGCACCGGGCCCGCGACAAATGTCGCCAGGTCGGTCACGCTGACGCGATATAGCAGCGTCGCCATCAGCCTCGTCAACCCCAGCGCCGCCGCCAGGCCGATCGCAATTCCCACCGCCGCCAGCGCCATGCCGTGCCGCA
The DNA here is from genome assembly GCA_963791985.1 of uncultured Solibacteraceae bacterium. Classification (GTDB taxonomy): domain Bacteria; phylum Acidobacteriota; class Terriglobia; order Bryobacterales; family Bryobacteraceae; genus Solibacter. Next base: position 1,152,749 of record CAWBUN010000002.1, read on the forward strand.
TCACCAGCCGCAATATGTCGCGGCCATCCGCCCCCAGCGCGATCCGTATCCCCATCTCCTGCGTGCGCTCCGCCACCGAGTACGCGATCACGCCGTAGATGCCGACGATCGCCAGCAGGAGCGCCGTGCCCGCCAGGCCGCCCAGCAGGTACGTGGTGAAACGCGGTTGCGCCGCGCCCTTCTCGAGTACCTCTTCCATGCTCTGGATCCCGGTCACCGGCTGATCGCGATCCAGCGCGAGCACGCGCGCACGCACCGCCGACACCACGCCCCTCGGATCGCCCAGCGTGCGCACAATCAGATTCTGCGTCGCCGAGGGAGTCTGTGCGAAGGCGAGGTAAAACTCCGCCTGCGTGTCCGTGCCCACCGCGAGGTTCGGCACGTCGCCCAGCACTCCCACGATCTCCGATGTCGCCGTCGCCCGGCCCACCAGAATCCGTTTTCCCACCGCGCTCTCGTTCGGCCAGTAGCGCCGCGCCAGCGTCTGGTTGATCAACACCACCCGCGGCGTCTTGGCGTCGTCGTGCTCGGTGAACTCACGGCCGCCGACGATCGGAATCTTCATCGCCGCCGCATAACCAGGCGTGATTTGTGCCAGGTTGAAAATCGGGCGCTCGGCCAGGGGCACCATCGGCTGCCCATCCGGCAACGCCATCGAGAAGCGCGTCGGATTCACCGGCAGCGAAGTCGAGCCGGCCGCTGCGGTCACGCCGGGCAGCGTGCGCACCTGGCGCAGCAGTTCGTCGAAGAAGGCCACGCGGCGTGGGCTATCCGGATAGCGCGACGTGGGCAGCGTGATCGCCATCGTCAGCATGTGGCGCTGGTCGAAGCCCGGACTCGCGCTACTGAGTTGCACGAAGTTGCGCACCAGCAGGCCGGCGCCGATCAACAGCACTGTCGAAAGCCCGACCTGCGACACCACCAGGAGGTTGCGCAGCGCGTTGTGCCGCCGTCCGCTCGTCGACCCGCGCCCTTCGCTGCGTAGCACCGAATTGAGGTCGGGCCGCGACACCTGCAGCGCCGGAATCAAGCCGAACACGAAGCCCGCGAAAACGGAGAGCCCGAGCGTGAACGCGAGCACCGCGCCATCGGTGTGAATCTCCGAAGCGCGCGGCAGCGTGCCCTGCGCCAGCGCCGCCAGCGCGCGTGTCCCCCACGAGCTTAAGAGCGCGCCGAGCACACCGCCCAAGAGCGCGAGCAGCAGGCTTTCGGTGAGCAACTGACGGATCAGCTCGCCGCGCGTGGCGCCGATCGCGGTCCGCACCGCAATTTCGCGTTTGCGCCCAAGAGCGCGCGAAAGCAGCAGGCTCGCCACGTTGGCGCACGCGATCAGCAGCACCAGTGAGACCGCCGCGAACAACACCAGTACCGCGATCCGCACCGAGGAGACCATCTCGTCGCGCAGGTTGCCCACGTGGACAATCTGCTGCGGGTCGGTATCGGGCAGCTTGGGATTCTCCGCCCGATACTGCGCGGCCAGCGCGTCCATCTCCTGCTGCGCGCCGCCGACTCCGACGCCGGGCGCCAGCCGCGCCACGAAGTTCAGGAAGCCGACGCCCGATTGCGCCATGCCCGGCGAGAGCGAATTCATCTCGAAGACGCGCGGTGCGAAGATGTCAATCGTCGGCCCGAGGAATGCCCACCGGAAATCGGACGGCAGGACGCCGATGATGGTGTAGTCGCGCGCATCCAGCGTCATCGTCTTGCCGATCGCCGCCCGGTCGCGCGCGAACCGCCGCTGCCACAGCGCGTCGCTGATCATCACCACCGGGTCGCCGCCCGCCTTGTCCTCCTCCGCGCGGAAGGTCCGTCCCAGCACCGGGGAAACTCCGAGCACCGGGAAAAACTTCCAGCTCACGCGCGCTGCGAGAATCTGCTCCGGATCGCCGTTGCCGGTTAAATTGAAAACGTCGGAAGTGAAGGCCCCCACGCCCGTGAAGCTGCGGCTGCGCTGATCTACCTGTTCGAAGCGCGTGAAAGAGAGTGGACCCTGGCTCAGGTTCGCGCTCTTACGGTGCGAATTAATCAGCACCAACTGGTCGGGCTTCTCATAGGCCAGCGGCCGCAGCAAGAGCGCGTCGGCCACGCTGAAAATAGACGTGTTGGCGCCGATCCCCACCGCCAGTGTGATCACCGCCACCACCGCGAACCCGGGCGCGCGCTGAAATACCCGCAACGCAAATCGTGCGTTCTGTAGGACGGTGCTCATAAGAAGGATAGACGTGCCTTCCCACTACAACGTTATGCCCGCTTGCGAATGATGCGCAGAATCCGCACCGGTGGGGTTAGTTGCTGCCCTTTCGCCGGGGAATCCTGAATCTTGCGCACGATCTCCATGCCTTTGGTCACGCGCCCGAATGCCGCGAATCCCTGGCCGTCGGGGTTCCGCTTGCCGCCGAAATCGAGCGCCGGCTGATCGCCCACGCAGAGGAAAAAGTCCATGTCCGCCGAATCGGGTGCCGCGCGCGCCATCGAGATCGTACCGTCCAGGTGCTTCAGTCCGGTGACCGATGTTCGCTCCAGCGGGATCGCCGGGAACGGCTTCACGCCCGGCGCCGCGCCTGCCTGGATGACCTCGATCTTCACCGTATTGTTCGGCTGATTGGCGGGCGTCACGGTCCGGTGGAAGATCGCATTATCGTACAGTCCCGCGTCCACGTAGCGGAGAAAGTTGGCGCTCGATAAGGGTGCTCTGCCGGCGGCGAGGTCAACTTCGATTGCCCCCAGTTCGGTTTCGATGGTCACCGTCACGGGCGATTGCGCGTTTGCCATCGCCAGCACGAACAGCGCGCACGAGAGCGTCTTCATTTCACCTCGCTACCCGGCGGGAAGTACCAGGCCCAATGCGTTTTGCCGATGCGGAACTGCGGCTGCCGGTCGCCGATCCAGCCGGGATGATTGAAGACCTTCCAGCCGCCCAGGCTCACCACATTCCAGCCCGGCGCCGGATGATACCAATCGCTGAACATGTCCTTCGGAAACGCGTGCCCCGCTTCCAGGTACGTGACATTGTACGGCGTGAACGAGACCTCGGTGGCCCCGGCCCGCCGCAGGAAATCGCCGACGCGGTGCATGTCCTGTCCCCAGTCGAGGTCGCTCTCGGCGACGAAATTCTCGGGATGGCCGCGAGTGATCTCGTTGGTGTAAGAGATGTAGTCGGCATGCGCCAGCGCGCCCGACACCACCTGCCATCCAAAGAGTGCGAAGACCGCGTAGGTTGTCCAGCGCCTCTGCGAGCCGCGCACCAGCACCGCCGCGCCTACGCCCGCGATCACGGCGAAGCTCGCGTAGAGCGGCAGCACGTGCCGCACTCCGATGTTGATCCGGCTGCTCATCGCAATCGCCAGGATCACCACCGCGTACGCCACCGGCGCGGCAATTTTCAGGCGCTTGCGCCACGCAATCCACAGGCTCCACCCCAGCAGCACGAGCATCGCCAGAGGCGTCTTTACCGCCAGCGTAACGGGGAAGAAATACCAGACGCCGAAATGAAATCGTTGCCCCAGGATGTAGGAGGAATGGCCGTGATCATTGTGGTCGCGGATCATGTTCAACCCGTCGAAGAACCGCGGCGCGGGCAGCGAGAGGTGCGCAAAATCCAGCGGCCCGAACGTGAAGCGGAAGGCCGCCCAGATCACCAGGCACGCAATCGACGCCACTGCTACTGCAGAGAGCCATCGCTCGCGCACGTGGGCCAGTGTCGCACGCATTCCCGGCCAGTGCGCTACGTACATTGCGAACCAGATAGCCGGCAGAAAAACGACGAGCGAATACTTCGCGATGATCCCAAAGCCCAGCGCCAGTCCGAGCAGCACCGTGCGCTTTCGATCGGGCCGCTCCGCCCACAACAGCGCCGCATACGCCCCCGCGGCGGTGAATGCGGTGGCCGCCATATCGGTAGTCACCAGCCCGGCATGCGCCAGCACCGGCGGGATCGTGGTGAAGAGAAAGGTTGCGATCAACGCAGCCACCGGACCTCCGGTGTGATTGCCCCAGAGAAAAACCATCAGGCAGGCGAGCAGAAAGAACGGCAGGATGCCGAGCCGTGCCAGCGCCAGCATGCGGTCGTAATGCGCATCGTGCCCGAGCACGTCGAGCCCGTCCTGCATGGTGTTGCCGGTGTGCGTCCAGCGCGCGCCCGCGAGGTATGGGCCAACTGCCGACATCCCGCGCGCCAACGGAGGATGCGACGCGTCGCCGGTCACGGTGCCGTGATCCAGCCACTCGATTCCCGCGCCCAGGTGGACCGGCTCATCCACCGTGTGGCTCAGCACCGTGTAGTTGGAAACAATACGCAGCGTGCCGATCAAGACCAGTAGCGCAGCCAGGAGCGCACAGCGGCGCAGGGTCAACACGTCCGCGGAATCAGCGGTCAACGTTCCGAACCTGCACGGATGCGACCGCTTTCGCGAGGCGCATGGCATTCGCCATGAGTCTGAGCCCGTGATCGCCCTCGGCGGTCAGAATCGATTCCGGGTGGAACTGCACGGCCTCCACCGGAAGTTCGCGATGGCGGACGCCCATGATCACGCCGTCCTCAGTTTCCGCCGTGATTTCCAGGCAACTGGGAAAGGTTTCGCGGCGCGCGAAGAGCGAATGGTAGCGGCCAACTTGAAACTCCGCGGGCAGGCCTTCGAACACGCCGACGCCGCGATTGCGCACGGTCGACGGTTTGCCGTGCATCGGGTAATCCAGCACGCCGAGCTCGCCGCCGAAAGCCTCGACGATTCCTTGCAATCCCAGACACACGCCGAAGACCGGCACACCCAGGCGGACAGCCATCTTCACCACATCGGGTACGCCGAAATCGACCGGACGCCCCGGACCGGGTGAGATCAGAATCAGGTTCGGCGCCACCTGAGCGATCAGTTCCGCCGGAAAGCCCGCGCGGTACGTGACCACTTCGGCGCCGGTCTGGCGCGCGTAGTTGGCCAGCGTGTGGATGAAGCAATCGTCGTTATCCACCAGCAGCAGGCGTGCGCCAGCGCCGCTGGCCGCATGCTCCGCCGCCTCTGCCGCGGCCTTGGCCTCGGGGGTTCCCAGCGTGCGGAAAAAGCCGGTAGCCTTGAGGCGGGTTTCGCGTTCTTCCATCACCGGCACCGAATCGAACAGCAACGTCGCGCCGACGGGATATCTCGCCACGCCGTCACGCAAATACGTGGTGCGGATCAGAATGCCCGTATTGATGTCGCCGCCGAGTGAGATCATGCCCACCGCGCCGCCATACCAGCCGCGCGCGTTTTTCTCCAGCGCCTCCACGGTCTGCGCCGCCGCCTTCTTGGGCGCGCCGATCACGGTTACGGCCCACATGTGGCTGAGGAACGCGTCCAGGGCATCGAAGCCCTCCTGCAGAATTCCCTCCACATGATCCACCGTGTGGAATACGCCGGCGTAGCTTTCAATCAAGCGACGCCCGATCACTTTCACCGTGCCCGGCTCGCAGACACGCGACTTATCGTTGCGGTCCACGTCCGTGCACATGGTCAGCTCGCTCTCTTCCTTGGTGCTGACCAACAACTCGCGAATGTTATCGGCATCGCGCAAGGGGTCGCCCGTGCGCTGCGCTGTGCCCGAGATCGGGCAGGTCTCCACGCGCGCGCCTTCCACCCGGACGAACATTTCGGGCGACGCGCCCACCAGTTGTTCTTCGCCGAACTGCAGCAGGAATTCGTACGGGCTCGGGCTCGCCGTCTGCACGCGGCGAAAAAGCTCGCTGGCCTTGCCGGAGAACGGCGTACGGAAGGTCTGGCGCAGCACTACTTCGTAGTAATCGCCGCGCCGCATGCCCTCGCGCACCTTTTCCACGTTGGCCATGTACTCTTCGGGAGTGTGGTCGCTGGTGATCGGCCCCGCCGGCGCGGGCGCCGGCGACGGCACCAGTTCGCCATCGCGCGGCAGACCCACGGTGCTGGCGCCATCGCCCTGGAACTCGTACTGGAAACGCTCCACCTGCTCTTTCTTGCGATCCATGTACCAGATGTCGTCGCACAGAAACAGGTGCAGATCTTTGTGGCCGTGGCGCGGCAGTTTCTTTTCGATCGGCTCGAACTGGAACAGCAGGTCGTAGCCGAAGGCGCCGACCAGGCCGAGGCGCGAGTTTTCTTCGCCGCGGAATTCCTCGATCAGCGCGCGCAAAATCGAGAAGGCCGAAGGCTGCTTGCTGCGCTCCTCCTCGGAGAACAGCGCCGCCAGCGGTTTCAGCCGTCCGGCGAGCATCTCGCCTTCATAGCCGAACTCTTCCCAGTGCGGATGTTTCGCGAGCAGCGGATGGAACAGGCGAAGGATCTCGCGGCCGCGCGCATTCAGCGGGCGGAATTCAACGCGCCGGTCATAGGCGATGATTTCCAGCGGCGGGCAGGTGGATGCGATGTCCCAGCGCGAGTATCTCCCGGGATACTCGTATCCCGAAGATAGATAAATCCCACGGTGTTGGTCCAGATCGCTAAGAAGGTGCGTCAGCCCCTTCCGGAAATTGGTCTTCGAAACGGTGCGGGTGACCTGGATCCCGTGGGGAGTCGTATAGCGGTATTCGCGCATAGCCACGCCCTTTTGGGAATTATTTCTCAGGATAGCATGCGGGCCAGAATCTCTTCGCCCATCTGCTCGGCCGCCTTCAGTTCGTGGCCCGACTTCTCCACCACCAGCACCTCCGTCTTTGCCGGAATCTGTGAAATCGCCGCGCGCAATTCCTCGACCGATGCGAAGGGATCGCGCGTGCCGTGGACGAAGAGCGCGGGTGTGCGCAACTCCGGGAAGAAGGCCGTGCGCAGTTGTTCGGGTTTGCGCGGCGGATGCAGCGGATAGGCCAGCAGCAGGAGTCCGGCGGCCAGGTCGGGATGCTCGGCGGCGGTCATTGCGGTCTGCCTGCCGCCATAGGAATGTCCGCCCGCGAAGACGCGGAGCGGCGCATACCGGCGCAGCGCTTCCACCGCCGCGCGCACGCCTTCGCGGTCGCGCGGCGCGCCGGCCGGGAACGGAGAGCCGCTGGGACGCGCCACGCGAAACGGCAGATCGTAGCGCAGCACCGCGACTCCGGCGCCGGCGAAAGCGCGCGCCAGCGCGATCAATAGGGCTGTGTTGGAGTTCGAACCGGCTCCGTGCGTGAGCGCGACGCCGTCCCCGGTTGGCTTTTCGGGAAGGTGCAGTACGCCGCGAACTCCGCCGTCGTCGAATGCATGTTCCATGGGGGGCTACTATTGTAGCGAATGTTCGCTGGAATTCAACCGTTTCGCGATCGTGGCAAGCATTGTGCGAGGCGCCAGGCGCGTCGATAGAATCATCCAGCGATTGCGCGCGCCCGCGATCACTTCCGCCTGGCCGGCCATCATCGCCCGGTAGCCGATCCGTGCGACTTCCTGCGCGGTCATGGCGGAGCCGCGAAACAGTTTGCTGTCCGTGATTCCCGCCGCGGTATCGAACTCTGTCCGTGTGGGGCCGGGGCACAGCACCGTCACGGTAACACCCGTGCCTTCGAACTCCTTGGAAAGCGCCTCCGAGAAGGAGACCACGAAGGCTTTGCTCGCGTAGTACATCGCCATCAGCGGACCGGGAACAAAGGCCGCGGTGGACCCCACATTCAGGATGCGGCCGGAGCCGCGGCGCACCATGTCCTTCGCAAACAACTTCGTGAGTTGCGCGAGCGCGGTGATGTTCACCTGGATCAGGCGAGCTTCCGCATCCCAATCGGTCTGGTCATAGCGGCCGCGCAGTCCGAAGCCCGCGTTGTTGATCAGGATGTCCACGGTTTCGCCGCTGGTTTGCTGATAGATGACGGCGGCCGCATCCGGCGCGGCGAGGTCCGCCGCAATGGTACGATACTTCACGCCATGAGCTCCGGCGAGCTCCGCGCCCAACTGCACAAGGCGGTCGGTACGGCGCGCGATGAGAATGAGGCCATAGCCATCGGCGGCGCACAAACGTGCGAGTTCGGCCCCGATCCCGCTGGACGCGCCGGTGATCAGGGCCATCCCCTTCGCCATGGTTGGCTATTCCTTTTTCTTCAGCTTGTCGTCGTTGGCCTGGATGAACTCTTTGATCTGGTCGGACATCGCCAGCAGCTTTTCCCACTGCTCGCGATAAAGCGTCACCGGAAAGCGCCCCATTCCGTAAACCGAGAGCGCTCCCTTCTCGCTGACCTTGAGGCCAAACTGTCCTCGGGCGGGCTTCTTCAGATTTTCATTCTCGGCGCGAAGGCGCTCGATCTCAGCTTGCATTTCTTCTTCTGTAGGCATGATCTTCAACTTCCTTGATACCACATGCTACGCTGAAGTTTCCCCACTCATGTCCGAACCGCAAGCCATTTTCTTCGATTTTGACGGTGTACTTCTTGATACCGAACCAGTCCATTGGGCGTGCTGGGCGGAGATGCTCGCAACGCTCGACCTGACGCTCACTTGGGAGTATTACCGCGACTATTGCATCGGCATCGACGACCGCGTGATGCTGCGCAACATTGCCTCCGCGGCACAGCCGTCGCGCGAGTGGGAAACGCTATGGGCGCTCTATCCGGATAAGAAAAAGCTGTTCCAGGAACGCATGACCGCGCCGCCGTTTGAAGCGGCGCTAGTGGAATTGCTGCCGGAGTTGCGCCGCACCTACCGGCTGGGCGTAGTCAGCTCCAGCTCGTGCTCCGAGATCGAACCGCTGCTGATATCGGGCGGTATTCGCGAGCACTTCGAAACCATCGTCGGCGGCGATAATGTGCAACACCACAAGCCGGCGCCCGATCCCTATCTGCTGGCGGCGGAGCGGCTGGGAGTGGCGCACGCGCTGGTGCTGGAAGATTCCGAGGCTGGACTTGCCAGCGGGCGTGCCGCGGGCTTCGAGGTACTCCGGGTAGGGCACCCGTCCGAAGTCGCGGGGCTGTTGCGCGGACGTTTTTCAGGCTCCGGCACCACCGGTTGAAGCCGTGTTCTTGCGACGCGCCGCGGCGCTTCGCGCCTGCCGGGACAACGCCTGGTGTGAGGCGGCCGATTGCCCTTCGCGCTTCAACGCGTTGGTGGTTGCGCGAGAACGTTTGGCGGAGGGTTTCGCGGCCGGTTTGGTGGCACCCTTCGCGCTGTCGCGTGCGGCCTGTTTCTTCACCTGCGGCGATCCGCTCTTGGGCGGAGGCAGGTCGACGCCGGCGCGGCGGGCCTTGGAAAGGCCGATGGCGATCGCCTGTTTGGCCGAGCGGGCGCCGTGCTTGCCCTCGCGGATGTGGTCCATTTCTTCGCGGACGAACTCGCCGGCCTGGGTGGACGGCGCTTTGCCTTCCTGGGCGTCCTTGCGGGATCTTTCGAGCGTTCTTTTTTCTGGCATACCCTAAATGTCAGCAAGGTTATTGCCACCGTAAGACACGACTCGTCATCCAATAATCCGTATACTCGGAGGAAAGGGGTATTCTTGTCGCCAGCTAAAGCCAAGCTCAAGCCAACTCAGCATTTACGCAGCGCGCTGCCGCTGCTGAAGGAATTGGTGCGCCCGCGCCGCGGCATGCTCGCGTTGGGTTTCGCGCTGATGGTGATCAACAGGGTTTGCAGCCTGGTTATGCCGGGATCGATCCGCTGGCTGGTGGACCGGGTGGTGGGCAAACACGAGATCTGGCTGCTCAATCCACTGATTGGCGGCGTCTTCGCCGCCACACTGATTCAGGGCGTCACTTCCTTCTCGCTCACGCAATTGCTGTCAAAAGAGGGCCAGCGCCTGATCGCGGAACTGCGGCGGAAAGTGCAGGAGCACGTCGGCCGGCTGCCGGTGGGCTATTACGACGCCACCAAATCGGGCGCGCTGGTATCGCGCATCATGAACGATGTGGAAGGGGTGCGCAACCTCATCGGCACCGGACTGGTGGATTTCGTCGGCGGCCTGTTGACCGCGGTACTCTCGCTGGTCATTCTGCTCAGCATCAGCGCGCGCCTCACGGGCATCGCGCTGTTCTTCATCCTGGTGTGCGGCCTGGGGCTCAGCAAGGCGTTCGGCAATATCCGGCCCATTTTCCGGGAACGCGGCAAGATCACCGCGGAGGTTACCGGACGCCTTACCGAATCGCTGGCGGGCGTGCGCGTAATCAAGGGTTACCATGCCGAGGCCGGAGAGGCGCAAGTTTTTGCCGGCGGCGTCCATAGGCTGCTCGATAACGTCATGAAGTCGCTGACCACAATCTCGCTGATGAGCCTGACGGCCACGGTGCTGATGGGCGTGGTGGGCGGCACCGTGATGTGGGTCGGCGCGCGGCAGATTCTCGCTACGCCGCCCACGCTGACACTCGGCGGACTTTTCTCCTTTACGATGTACCTGGCCTTTCTGGTGGCGCCTGTCTTCCAGGTGATCGGCATCGGCACGCAGTTGACCGAGGCGCTCGCCGGGCTGGATCGCACGCAAGAGGTGCTGCACGAGCGGCCTGAGGACCAGGATCCGCAGCGCGTGCACGCGATCGGCGTCATCCAGGGCTACGTGGAATTCCAGAATGTGAGCTTCGAGTACGATGCCGGCAAGGAGGTGCTGCACGAGGTCAGCTTCGTTTCCGAACCGGGGACGGTGACCGCGCTGGTCGGGCCCTCGGGCTCCGGGAAATCGACCGTGATCAGCCTGATCGCGGCCTTCCATCAGCCCACCGACGGGAAGGTGCTGGTGGATCGCGCCGACCTTTCGACCGTGCGCCTCGATTCCTACCGCTCGCAACTCGGCGTGGTGTTGCAGGACACCTTCCTGTTCGACGGCTCGATCCGCGACAACGTAGGCTTCGCGCGTCCGGGCGCGACAACGGAGGAGATTCTCGAGGCGTGCCGCATTGCGCGCGTAGATGAGTTCGCGGAGCGCTTCGAAAAGCAGTACGACACGATCGTCGGCGAGCGTGGCGTGAAGCTCTCGGGCGGACAGCGGCAGCGCGTTTCGATCGCGCGCGCGATTCTGGCCGACCCGCGGATTCTGATTCTCGATGAGGCTACCAGCAGTCTGGATTCGGAGTCTGAGGCAGCGATTCAGGAAGGGCTCGGCTACCTGATGAAGGGGCGCACGACGTTTGTGATCGCGCACCGGCTTTCGACGATCCGTCGCGCGGAACAGATTCTGGTGGTAGAGGCAGGCCGCATCGCGGAGCGCGGCACGCACGAATCGCTGTACGCGGCACGGGGGCGCTACTACGACTTGTACACGCGACAGCACGGCGTTGACTCTAACCTTTTTCTGGCTCCCGGGGAGGGCGACAAAGTACCGGAGAGCCCCGATGCTCCGAAGCTGCGCGGCGCGACGGCGCCGAGCGCGGCATCGCTGTTAGGCGGGGGGACGGTTTAGGGCAAAAGCTGATTAGTGGACAGGCCGGGAGGCCTGTCCTACGCGGTTCGCAAGCGCTTCAAGAAGTTGAGGCCGGAAGTGGAAGGGGACTTTTCTTCGACGCCGCGCCATTTGCGGATGATCTGGGCTACCTGTTTATGGACCTGGAGGTTTTCATCGAGGAAGCGGCGCTCTGCGTATGCCTCGTCGAGTTCTTCGGGAGTGTCGAGGACCGAGCCGTAGATCGGATAACCGAGAGCCTTTTCGATGTGCTCTACGGCGACGGAACTCTTCCGGGCCTTGCGGTTGAGCAGCAGTTGCAGTCGCTCGCGCGCGAAGCCGGCCTCCAGGAGGCGGCGGAGGATGCGGCTGGCCTCGAAGAGGGTAGTCAGGTCCGGCGTAGTGGTGACAAAGAGATCGCGGGTCTCATCGAGCAGCGCCAGTGATGAAGTGCTCAGTCTTCCCAGATCGATCACGATATACGAATAGAGGGGCTGTGCAAAGCGGAGGACGTGGCGGACTCGCTCCACCGTGGGTGCTTCGCGGATGCCAGTTGCGCCAGGCCCGGGCAGAAGATCGACTCCCTCGCGCCAGGTGGAAACCACGCCCTTCCAGAAGCCGATATCGAGGCGGTGCAGGTTTTCCGTGGCGTCGAGCAGGGAGTATTGCGACTCGACCTTCATCAGAAAAGAGGCGCCGGTGGAGCTACAATCCAGATCCACCAGCAGCACTTTCTGGTCGGTCTGCCGGTTGAGTTGCACGGCGCAGTGCGCGGCCAGCGTGGTGGTTCCGACGCCGCCGTTCGACCCGAGCAGGCCTACGACGTGGGCCCGGTCCAGCGCGCGGGCGGCGGTCTCGGCCGGCTTCTGGCTGCGCGCGATCGCGTAGATCAGCGCGCGTATCAGGATGTCCTTATTCAGCTTGCCTTTGACCAGGTAATCCTGCGCGCCCTGCTGCACGCCGGCGAGCGCCATGGACTCGTCGTCCGTCGCCGTCAGGATGATGATGGGAATGGATGGCGCGTGGCGTTTGATGGTCAGGAAGGTCTCGAGGCCCTGCGAATCGGCCAGCGTCAGGTCAACTACCGCGACATCGAATGCGGCGTGAACCAAGAGATCCAGCGCAGTGACGAGACTTTCCGCGACCGTGATCTCAAAGACATGTGACTCCACATTCATCAGCAGCGCCTGAACAAATTTGGCGTTGACCGCATTGTCTTCCACCAGCAGGACCCGGATCAGCTTGGCTTCTTTCATGGAGCTCCGCTCTCCAGAATCTCAGCAGGGGCGATCGCGTTCAATGCTGCCGGATGTGCCGATTCACACATTAACTAAAGATATTTTTCTTGACCCATCGATACTGTTTGCCATACAGTGTGTATGGAACAGCGTGTGACAAACACCTTCGACAATATTCGCCTGGAACTGCGCCGCGGATGCCTGGTGATCGCGGTGCTTGCGCAATTGCGCTCCGAGCACTATGGCTACGCGCTTCGTAAGGCACTGGAAGACCAGGCACTGGAAATCGATGAGAACACGCTTTATCCGCTGCTCCGTCGTTTGGAGACACAAGGCCTGCTGGTAAGCCAGTGGCGCGAAGAGGAGAAGCGGAACAAACGTTTCTATCGCCTTTCGAGCGCCGGGGAGCAGGTGCTGCCCGACCTTCTGGAGGAGTGGCGGCGGATGAATTCGGCGTTGGAAGGAATCCTCGCCGCTGCGAAATAGGATTGTTTATGGCCAACTCACAAGACGATCTTCTGGGCCGCTACCTGCACGCGGTCCAATTCTGGCTTCCCAAGAACCAGCAACGGGACATCATCGCCGAGCTGGCCGAAGACCTGCACTCTCAGTTGGCCGAACGCCCGCTGACGGAAGACGAACTGGTCGCGTTGCTGAAGAAACGCGGATCTCCAATGCGGGTTGCCGCCGGTTACCTGCCGGAGCAGCGCCTGATCAATCCCGCGATGCTGCCGGTGTATCGCCTGGTTTTGAAGATCACCCTGCTGTGGGTGATGCTGCCGCTGTTCGTGATTGTATTCGCCGGTCCGCTGCTCACGTCGGCTCATCCCGGAGAGGTGATCGTGCGATTCTGGGCGGAAGCGTGGCGTACCGTATTCACCGTGGTGGGAATCGTGACCGTATTTTTCGCGGTGCTCGATCGGTATCACGTGAATGTCAGGGGCCTGGAGAATTGGGATCCGCGCAAACTCCCCCGCGTGCCGTCGAACCCCGAGACGGCGGCGCGCTGGAATCACCTCGCAGGCTGCATCTTCGGTATGCTGGCGGCGATCTTCTGGTTCTATTTCCTGTGGCAGCGCAGCGCGTTTACGTTCCCAGGCGGGGTTCGCGTCATTCTTGGACCGGTCTGGAGGTATGTCTATTGGCCCATCCTGGTCACTACGCTGATCAGCGCCTCGGCAGACCTGCTCGCCTTCCTGTACCCCTGCTGGGCGAAAGTCCGATCGCGCGTTCGCATTGGGCTCGACGCCTGTATGTTGATCACGGTGGCGATCGTGCTGCGGGTAGGCAACTGGGCGGAAATCGACGCTCCGCACCTTTCCGGGCACGATCTCACGGCGGTGATGACGTGGGTCAATCTGAGCATTCAGATCTCCCTGGTCGCGACCGCGCTGATTATGTGCCTCGACGCCTTCATGGAAATTCGGCGCATGCGGCCCGGCGGTCGGGCATACGCACCCATCGCCGGCGTGTCGTTGTAGTGGGCGGTGTTTGGGTTTGGCGGGAGGGAGAATTTCTCGCAAAGCCGCAAAGGCGCAAAGTAACGCAAAGAGATCTAACAGCAGTTAAAATTACCGGGAATGGTAAACACTCAATCCGCCCCAACGCTTTCCGCGCTTGCGCCGAAAGTGCGCCACCTGTTCGAGCTTTCCGCCGCTAAGATTCGCTCTCTGGAATCCGGCTGGGCTCCCGATAAGGGCTCGCCGGTGTTCACGGTGGGAGGGAAATATACCAGCCGGGGCTGGACGGAATGGACGCAGGGCTTTCAGTTTGGGGGCGCAATTCTTCAGTTCGATGCTACGGGCGACCGCGAGTTTCTGGAGATCGGGCGGCAGCGCACGGTCGACGTGATGGCTCCGCACGTGAGCCACATCGGCGTTCACGATCACGGTTTCAACAACGTGAGCACATACGGCAATCTGCTGCGGCTGATGGTCGAGGGGAGGATTCCGGAGAACGAGTGGGAGAGGCGCTTTTACGAGATGGCGCTCAAAGTTTCGGGCGCGGTGCAGGCGGCGCGCTGGTCGCGGACGATCGATGGCGGCGGCTACATTTACAGCTTCAACGGGCCGCACTCGCTGTTTGTGGACACGATTCGCACGCTGCGCGCTCCGGCTATGAGCCACCTGCTGGGGCACGTGCTGATGGGCGAGAACGATAAGAAGATTTCGCTGATCGAGCGCGTGGCGCAGCATGCCAGGGCCACCGCGAAGTACGCCGTCTGGTACGGCGAAGGGCGCGATTTCTATGACGTGCGCGGACGCACGGCGCATGAGAGTATCTTTAACGTCAACGACGGCAACTATCGCTGCCCCAATTCGCAGCAGGGCTACAGCCCGTTCAGCACCTGGACTCGCGGCCTGGCGTGGGCCATGTGCGGCTTCGCCGAGCAGCTTGAATTGTTCGACACGCTCGATGGCGACGCGCATGCCGAGACCAAGGCCATCATGGAAAAGGCTGCGCGCGCCACCTGCGATTTCTACATTGAGCACACCCCGCCGGACGGCATTCCGTACTGGGACACCGGCGCTCCGGGGCTCGCGCACCTGGGCGATTGGCGAGCGCGTCCCGCGGACCCGTTCAACGATTACGAGCCCGTGGATAGCTCGGCCGCGGCGATCGGCGCGCAGGGACTCTTGCGGCTCGGGCGCCGGCTCAAGGACGACCGCTACTGGAAGGCCGGGCTCAAAGTGTGCGACACGCTTTTCGCCGAGCCGTATCTGAGTACGGACCCCGCGCACCAGGGGCTGATTCTTCACTCGGTCTACCACCGGCCCAATGGCTGGGACGCGATCCCGGCGGGCGCCAAAGTGCCGGCGGGCGAATCGAGCATGTGGGGCGATTACCACGCGCGCGAGGTCGCGCTTTACTTGCTGCGCTTGATCGAGGAGAAGCCTTACTTGAAATTCTGGGTGGGGTAGCGAGTTATGGGATGGCTACGCTGCCGTACACGATGTAATCGCCGAGATGGAGTTCAATGGCGCTGTAAGACCCGGTCGTGGCGCTCGCCGGGATCCGGAAGTTCACCTGCATGATGCCGGCGACAATGCCGGGAGCGGTGCCGGCGTACAGCACTTCGGCGGGCAGCGCCTTTGCCTGGTAGAGGAGCACGCTGACCGGCAGCAGCGGCGCCGCGCGCTCCGTGCCGACGATCGCGCCATCCTCCAGCGGCTGCTGGAAGCGGCCGGCGCCGTTCACCCAGAAAGTGACGATATCTCCCGGGGCCGCGCGGTTGGCCAGTGAATTCAGGCTGCCGTCCTGATTGAGGACCACGGAAATATAGGCGCCGAAATACGTGTCAAAGACGCCGGGCAGCGCTGGGTCGGCGGCGACGATTTTCAACACCGTGCTGGACGAACTTCCCGCGGGCGTCTGAACGGTCACGGTGGTGGTTGCCCTGTCCCCGGCCGCGAACGGCACTACAGCATTGACCTGATTCGCGCCGGCGTACAAGAGGGGCGCGGCAATCCCATCGAAGAAGACTTGCGTTTCTGCCAGCTTCGCACTTATTTTTCCGGTGGAATCGAACTCGGCCCCGGCGCCGGCCTGCGGCCCGAGTCCCACGCCGTAGAGGCTGACGATTTCGCCCGGCGCGACCGAGCCGGAAACCACGTAGCCGAGGACTTCCTGGGGAGCCGAGTTGCCGAACGCCATCACGCTGACGGCGGAGATTCCCTCCGGCCCTATCCGCAGGAGCGAGGCGTCTTCACCGAATAAGTTTTCGGTCCCGTTCGCATCGAGGAGCAATCGCACCGCGACTCCGTCCGGGAGCAACTGGGTACGGACGAGTTTGGATCCGTCGGTCTCGAGTTCCGCAACCACCGAATTTCCCAGCGCGGGAGTGCCTGGGAGAATCGGAAAGTCCGAGCGGTTGGTGGATCCGGCAATCCACGCGCGGCCCTGCGGATCCACCTGAAGCGCGGTGACCTGTTGATCTCTGGAACTGCCGAAGCGGCTAGAGTAGACCAGGCGCGAAGCGGAGGAATTGAATTTCGCGATAACGAGATCCAGGTCGCCGGTGGCGTGGCCCGACTGAAAGGAACCGGGAGTGACCGGGAAATCGGCGGAGGTGGCGGTTCCCGCCACAATGACGCCACCGTCGGGCGCCAGGGCCACGAACTGGAGCTGGTCGCCAATGCCCGCGTGGCCACCGAGAAACGTGGACCAGACCAGGGAACTGCCATCGGCGCCGATCCGCGATACGATCCCGTTGCCGGCAAGGCGCTGGCCCGCACAACCGCAGACGGGTTGAAACGCGCCGGACGTGGTGGGATAGGACGCGTCGGAAGTGGAGCCCGCGATGGTGGCGGAGCCGTCCGGCGAGACCGCGATGCCGCCGGGATACGCGCTTCCCAGGGTCGCCGCATAGATCAAGCGGTCGCCCGAATTTGACAATTTGACGATGAACGTCACCGTTGCAGCGGTACCGGACGGGGCCGGCGCGCGGAAGCTGCCGGGGGTGACCGGGATGTCGTTGGGAGGAGCATAGCCGGTCGCATAGAGATTGCCAGGCGCATCCAGCGCGAGCCCGGTCACCGTCTCTCCGAGGTAGGTGGAAAACAGCAGCGTCGAGCCCGATGGGTCGAGCTTGCTGATGTACCCGCTGACCGGCGCATGCCACGTGCTGGAGATCGGATTCACCAGCGGAAATCCGGCGGCGTCGGCCCATCCGGCCACAAACACGTTCCCTTGCCTGTCCACCGTGATGGCGGTCGGGAAACTCTCGCCCGGCTGGGAGAAGGTGTACTGGTAAACCTTCTTGAGATTGCGGTCCACCTTGGCGACCACGGTGGTCAGCGATGCCGGCGGCTGGGGCTTCCAAATCGCCGCGGCGACATAGAGGTTTCCCTCCGCATCCATCGCGGTGCAGCAAGGCCGCACGCTGGCACCGAGGTCCAGGTAGGCCAGTGAAGTCTGCGCGCAACCTATTACGGCGAATAGTGCGGCGAGAATTCCAACACGAAGCATTCTGTCTGCTGCTGCACGCGCAATGCCATCGCTTTCGATGGCATTGCGAGCTCTGGTGGCACGCTGCCGGCGCTTTCAGACGCGCCTGCCGTGTCGTGATGCCCTAGCGAGTTTCGCGAGTCAGATACGCGCCGGATTGACATGAGTCTCTTCCTCCCCTAAGATTCGGTATCGAATGACTCGAAGCCAGCAACCTGGGTTGACCATTTTCGCTCTCGGGATGATTGGCCTCGGCGTGCTTGCTCTGATCTACGGCGATTTCGCCTTGGTCTGGCAGCCTGTCGCGCAATGGGTCCCGGGGCGGACTGCTCTTGCCTACCTGTCCGGCCTGCTGATGCTGTCCTGCGGCGCCGGATTGCTTTTCAGCGGGACCGCGGCGTGGTCGGTTCGCATCCTGTTTCCGTACCTCATCGTGTGGGCACTGCTGAAGGTGCCCGCGGTAGTGGCAGCGCCGAAGATGGAGGCTGTGTGGCTGGGCATCGGCGAGCTTACCGCGCTTCTCGCCGGGGGATGGATTCTGTTTGCGAAGTTGGTGGGGACCGGCGAGAGCAGCGTCCACCTTGCGAGAATTCTCTTCGCGGTTTCGCTGCTACCCATCGGGCTCTCACACCTTGTGTATCCAAAGGAGACGGCTGCGTTTGTGCCGGCTTGGCTTCCCTTCCGGACCGGTTGGGCATACCTGACCGGCGCGGGACAAATCGCCTGCGGGCTCGGCATTCTGTTCTCGATTCTTGCGCGCGTAGCGGCGATGGCGGAAGCGGGCATGCTCAGCCTGTTTACGCTGCTGGTTTGGGGACCTGCGATTTTGGCCGCACCGAAGGCACGGCTGCCATGGACGGGGTTCTTCATCTCGTGGGCGATCGCGGCTGCCGCATGGGTCGTGGCCCAAAACATTGCAGCGAAGGTGCCGGCGAAACCGGTCGCACGGAGTGTCACCGCGCCGTAAGCGGGATGCTGATTTCGGCTGTGGTCTTCCCCGAATCCGGGGCGAGATGGAGCGTGGCGGCGGGGCCGTAGCAGATTTCCAGGCGGCGGCGCACATTTTGCAGGCCGACGCCGGCGCCGGTCACGGCGGCACTGGGCTGGTCGTTACTGTTCTCCACGACGATGTTCAACTGCTCGCCGCGGCGTTCGATGCGCACTTGGACGTAGCCGGGCTCAGAGCTCTGCGCGATGCCGTGCTTGATCGCATTTTCCACGAGGGGCTGCACGGAGAGGACGGGCACCGGAACGTCCAGCGCCGCGTCGTCCACCTGGAACTCGACTCGCAAACGGTCGCCGAGCCTCAATTGCTCGACCTCCAGGTAGGCGCGCACGATCTGCATCTCCTGCGCGAGCGGGACGAAGGTACGGTCCGATTGCAGAAAGTAGCGGAAAATTTCCGCGAGGTTGATCACCATGTGGCGTGCGCCGGCGGCCTCGCGGGGGATGGTGCCGTAGAGCGTATTGAGGGCGTTGAAGAGGAAGTGCGGATTGATCTGCGATTGCAGGGCGCGCAGCTCGGCCTGGCTGACGAGGCGGTTCATTTCCTGACGGCGGAGTGTTTCCACCCGCTCGGCGATTTCCAATGCTGCCTGTCGCAGGGTGTCGAGGTCTTCGCTGAAATACCGCTGGCCGCCGTGGCGGCGTCCGAGCAGGATCAACCGCACATCGTCGTGGCCGAATCTCACCGGCATCACGACCTCCGCCCAGTTCCATTTCGCCGGGGTGCGGGACGCCGGCAGAGCATTGGTCAGGACGGGAGCATGCAGGTCCGTCGCGCCTTCCAACTCGAACTGCGGGACCACGGCGTACTCCTTGGTCTTTACGGCGGACGCGATTAAGGCCGCGGCCCACTCCAGGTACTGGTCCTCGCTGGAGAATTCCGGAGCGTCCTTCACGCGGCTCGCCAGACCGGCGACATTGCCGCGGCGAAAGATCGCCCGCGTGAGCCATGCCTGCACCCAACTACGCAGCCAGGCAAAAAAGACCAGGAAGAGACAGATGCTGATCAACAGGATGGCTTCCTGCAGGGGCGGTTGCGCGATGCGTTCCACCAGTACCAGGCGGAAGGCGGCGGCGATCACCAGACCGGTCAGGATCGCGGCCAGCAGCGCGTTGGTCAGGAAGCGCACGAAGGCATCCAGCAGGACAAACCGGTAGTCCTGGAGCAGAACGAACAGGGCAAGCGGAATGCCGGCGTGGTGCACCACGAGCTCGCTGGACCAGGCTTCGCCGGCGTGACCGTTTCCGAAGTGGACGAAGGACATTGCGAAGAGGGCCAGGCACATGGACGCAAGGACTCGGATTCTACCGTGCCGGTGGCGCAGCGCAGGCGCGGCTACAGCCACCGCGGCCAGGATCAGAAATCCTACAGTGATTACCATGAGGGCGGTCTGATGGAGCGTCGCTCCATTGCCGAGGATTTCCCAAAAGTGCATGATGACGGCGGCTGTACTGAGCACGTAGCCGGCGCCCACGAGAGCGGGCCACGTGCCTTCCAGCGAGACTTGTAAGAGGACGGCGGGCAGCAGGCTGAGCACGGAGAAACTGGTCGCGGCCACCAGCGCCAGCACCGGCGCGGGCAGGGCGGGCCAGGCCAGAGCCACCAGGGACCCGAGGTTCCAAACCAGCGAGAGTCCCGCTGCAAGGCCCGATAGATAGCGTCCCTGAAGTCCGGACCATCCACGGCCGCTGTAAAGAAGAACCAGGAAAATGGCGAAGATCAAGGCGCCGGCCGCGTGCCCGAGAATGTTGATCAGCAGAGGTTGGTTCAGTCCCAGCATTGCCAGTCGCCGGGTGAATCGGCGCCTTCTTTACTGTACAGCGTTGGAAGGCGCCACCTAGAACGTGTAGCCCATCCCGATCTGGACACTGCGGGGCGCTACGAAGTGAGTGCCGCTGAAAGTGGAAAGGAAATTATAGAGGGCAACCTTGTTGGTCATATTCACCAGCTCGAAATGGAGGGTAACGCGGCCGCCCTCTTTCTTGTGCAACAGGTTATCCGTGCCGATCGCGAGATTGAACAGGTTGCGCGGCTTTACGCGATTGGGATTGTGGTCGTCGTTCTCGGTTCCTGTCTGGGGTAAGGTCAGCAGCGTGGACTTGCCCACGCCATTGCAGGTAGTGATCGGGTTATTGAAGGTGGCGAAAACTCCGTCGCAGGAAAAACCGATGGTCACCTGCTGCGCGGGCGTCAGCGTTAAGGCCGCGGCCACGTCGGGCACACCGCTAACCACGAGGCCGCTATCGTAGCGCCAAGTGAACTCGATCCATTCGGCCTTGTTAGGCCGCTGGTAGCGCAGTACTACGTTCTGCTGATATTTCTGATCGTGATCGATCCGGAATACACCGGCGGCCAACGGCGTGCCCTGCGGAATCAGCCCGCCGTTTTCCGGGGGAAAAAAGCGGGCGCGGGTGTGGCCGAGGGTCATGTAGCCCTGAAAGCCGTGAAGGGTGGTGGTGCTCACGCGGGCCGTCACGCCATCGAGTTTGGAATTGTGCCACGCGATGGGGAAGGTGATCGGCGTATTGAAGAGGACGTCGAAATCGTAGGCGTTATGCGTGTACTTCCAAAAATAGTCGGCATCCACAACCAGCCAACCCTTGATGCCCTGCTGGAATCCGGTGTTGAATTGATTGCGGAAGCCGGGTTCGATGGGTGTGGATTGCGAGCCGAAGACGTTCTGCGAGAGCCCGCCCGCGCCGGTGCCGCTCGAAAGGATCAGGTTCTCATTGAATGGAGTCTCGAATGTCCGGGCGTAGGCGGCTCGAAGCACCGTGTTCGATTTGGGAATGAGATACGAAATCGCGAGGCGCGGTTGAACTCCATTGGCGGAGGCGAGGCCGTTGTACTGGTCTTCGCGCAATCCCAGGTTGAACGTGAAATTCCCGGTTTTGATGGTGTCTTCCGCAAAGAAGCCGTATTGGTTGATGTTGGCGTTCCCGTGGAAGAAGAACATAGAACCGCCTCGAGTCAAGTCGTACGGCACCAGGCCGGGCTGAAGATTCGGATTCCCCATGTAAGTGGGGTTGATGCTCGAGCACTGGTCGGGATTAGTCACGCCCGGAAGCAGGAGATAGTTGCCATCGGCGTTCAGGCAAACGGGATTGTAGGCCGGGTTGGTGATGCCGAACTGGAAGTTCTCGAGCAGACGGGTCTGCTGGAGCCGCGTCCCGACCTTCACTGTGTGAATGCCGTGCTGGTAGGTGAGGTCGGCCACCAGGCCGTAGTTCGTGAGAAAGCGATTCTGCGCGACCGTGATGGGGTTGTCGGCAAACGGATCGCGGCTGGCATAATAATTGACCTGATCCCTCCGCACGAAGGGGTTGACCGTCAGCAGCATATGGTCGTTGAACGTATGTTGATACCCGGGAGCGATCATCCACGTCATGACGCGCTGCTTCTGGTCCTGCGCGAGTTGCTCGTAGGCGTTCGGAACCTGAAACCAGTTGCGGGCCACGAAGAGGTTGAGGTGGAATGCGTTCAGCCCGTTGGGCTGCCAATCGATGCGGTCGAGAATCGACGAGTTGTTGCCGCGGCCGTGGAACGTGGAAAATTGCGGTGTGTCCGAGAAGCGGCCGGTGTCGACGCCGTTGATCACGAAGAAATTCCCGAACTTGGCGCTCCCCATGCCGAGGGCGATACTGCCGGACCAGGTGCCGAATGAGCCCCAGGACGCATCGACGCTGCCGAACGCCTTCGACCCGAGGCCCGAACGCACGGTCGCGTTCACAATCAGGCTCGACTTATCGCCGAACTCAGCGGCCGGCGATCCAGTGATCAGCTCCATGGATTGAAGCGCGTTGGCTGGAATCTGCGTGGAGAAGACTTTGTTCTGCTGGTCGCTGATGGGCTGCCCGTCGACCATGTAACTCACCTGCGCATGATCTCCCAACGGATGGAAGAAGCCGTTGGCGTCGGCGGCGACACCGCCGCTGCTGGCGGTGATCGCCGAACTCAACTGGTTCCCTGGATCGAAGGCCGGCAGTTTGAGGAACGTGCTCCGGTCGACGTCCTGGTGGGTGGAGGGATCGGATTCCACCAGCGCGGACGAGGCGGTCACGTCGAGCGTGGTAGCTTTCGACAGAAGGGCCAACGAAAGATCCGCGGTGATGGGCAGGGAACTGCGCACATCGATTGTCCGGCTGGCGGGCGCAAAACCGGGCACTGTGGCCGTCAGGAGGTAGTTATTTTGAGGGATGTTGCTAAAGCGGTAAGATCCCGCGCTGTCGGTGACGCTGTTTTGTTCATAACCGGTAACGGGATTCTTCAGGTTGACCTTTGCGCCGGGCACTACGGAACCAGTTGGATCTTTGACCACACCCAGTACAGTTCCACTGTGAATGGACTGAGCGGAGAGATGAGTGAAGTGGAGCACGAGCAGCACACAACAAAGCGCGACTGCTCGCTGAAGGCCCGATGATTGTTCCATGATGCTTCATGACCGCCCGTGAGCGATGTCACTCTGGACTTGCTTTGCGGCTTACAGGATTTAATTAAATTCGTCTAGTTCGTTCACCGGCAAAAACGGTCCGCTCACCGACTCATCCCGGAAAACTTGCCCGCTGACATTAGAATATGGGACGCTGAATCGCACGGCTTTCCTTTCAGAAATGGATCAGCGACGGATTACGACTCTGATAGTCGACGATGAGCCCGTGGCGCGCAGGGTCCTGCGCGAAGGCTTGGAATCAATCCCGGGGATCGAGATCGCGGGAGAAGCGGCCAACGGGCGAGAGGCGCTGGAGCAGATCGCCAGGCTGAAACCGGAACTGGTTTTTCTGGACCTGCAGATGCCGGTGATGACCGGGTTCGAAGTGGTGCGGAGTCTCGGCGCTCCGCCTTTGCCGGTTATCGTGATTGTGACTGCCTTCGACCAGCACGCGCTGCAGGCATTCGAGGCGGGAGCCATCGACTACCTGCTAAAACCGGTTACCGAAGCGCGCTTGCAGAGGGCGGTGGAGCGCGCGGCTGTTCTGCTTAGCCGGCCTATCGAGATCGCCAATCAGGTGGCCACCCTCGCCTCGGTGGCGACGCCGGAGTATCCCAACAAAATCCGTAAAGTAGTGGGGCGCAGCGGATCGGATTACGTGCTGCTGGATGCGGATGAGGTGCTCGCCTTTCAGGCGGAGCGGGAACTGGTCTGGATCATCACCGCGAAGCAGCGCCTGTTCGCGACACAGTCGCTTAAGGCGATCGAAGAGCGCTTGGGCGGACCTCAGTTCCAGCGCGTGCATCGCAACGCGGTCGTGAATGTGGACCACGTCCGCAAGCTAACGGCGCTGAGCAGCCAGCGCTGGTACATCACGCTCAGCAACGGGCTGCAACTGGTGGTGAGCAAGCGGCAGGCCCACAAGATCCGCGACCTGCTTCAAGCGTAGGTCCGCTGGCGGCGTTTTATCGCCCGCTCATGGCTCAATCATGGCCGGTCGTGACTTAAGGCTCGTGTTTGCACCGCAGGGCCCGAATACTGGACAACATGAAGACTCTCGCTTCCGGTGCGATCCTGCTGCTACTCGCGGGCGTTGCGGTCCCCACCTTCGGCCAGTCATTAGGGAACGCCGGCACGATTCAAGGAAGCGTCGCGGATCCTTCCGGCGCGGTTGTTGTCAATGCCACAGTCACCATTCAAAATGCGGTGACGGGCTATAGACAGTCCACGGTCACCAGTTCGGAGGGCACGTTCCGCTTCACCAATATCCCGCCCAATTCATACCATCTGCAAGTGAACGCGTCGGGCTTTGCCGTCTTCGCGCAGGATGTTGGAATTCGCAGCGCGATACCGGTCGAGGTTAAGGCAACCTTGGCGGTGGTCGGCGCGCAAAGCAGCGTCACGGTGTCGGGCGCGGGCGCGGCCATGGTGGAGGTGGATCCTTCGGCGCACACGGATGCCGACCGCTCGCTGATCATGAAACTACCGGCGGTCGATCCGGCCGGCGGCTTGAGCCAGGCGATTACGTACAGCACTGGCGGCGTCGCGGCCGACGGCAATGGTCTGTTCCATCCCCTGGGCGATCACGCGCAGAGCAGCTATGTGATCGATGGCCAGCCGATCAGCGACCAGCAGAGCAAAGTCTTTTCGACGCAGCTGCCGACCAGCGCGATTCAGAGTATGGAAGTGGTCACGGGCACTCCCGATGCTGAGTTCGGCGATAAGAGCAGCCTCGTCGCGAACATCACCACGCGCTCCGGCCTGGGCGCGCCGCGCGTCTTCGGCAATCTCGATGCCACATACGGCTCCTTCGGCACCAGCGGCGGATCGGCGGGACTCGGGTTCGGCAGCGCGAAGGCCGGTAATTTCCTCGCCATGGAAGGCATCCGCAGCGGCCGCTTCCTGGATACTCCGGAGTTCACGCCTTTCCACGACAAGGGCAACAGCCAGAGTATTTTCGACCGCTTCGACTATCAGCCCAACGGGCAGAACGTATTCCATTTGAACCTGTTCGCCGCACGCAACTGGATTCAGATTCCCAATACCTACGACGGTCTGGCGCAGGACCAGCGGCAGCGCGTGATGACGTGGAGCCTGGCTCCGGGATTTCAACACACGTTCAACGCTCATGCCCTGCTGACCATCAATCCCTATATCCGCAAAGACCAGTTCATTTACTACGCCAGCCGCGACCCGTTCGCCGATTCGCCCTCCACGCAGAATCAATCCCGCCAACTAATGAATTGGGGCGTGAAGAGCGATCTTTCCGTCGCCGCCGGCCGGCACGATCTGAAAGTCGGCATCGACATGAAGCAGACACGCCTGATGGAGAATTTCGGTTTCGGTATCACCGATTCAACCTTCAACCCGGTCTGCCTGGATAGCAACGGCGATCCCGCGGGTCCTTCCACCCTGACCAATCCCGCGAACTGCGCGCCTGCCGGATTCGTTGCCAACCCGAATGTCTCGACCGGCCTGATTCCGTTTGATCTGACTCGCGGCGGCAGCCCGTTCAACTTCCACGCCGCGCACAATATTAACCAGTACGCCTTCTATGTGCAGGACGCGATCAAGGCAGGCAACTTTCTCTTCAAGATCGGATTCCGCGGCGAGCACTACGATGGCCTGACGGCCGACAACGGCGCGGAGCCGCGGGCCGGCATCGCGTACAACGTCAAGAAGACCGGGACCGTATTGCGCGTGGCTTACGCCCGCACCTTCGAAACGCCGTTCAACGAAAACCTGCTGTTGGCCAATGCCACCGGTGCAGGCGGGTTGGCGCAAGGTGTTTTCGGCGCGGATGCCGTAGGGATCAAGCCCGGCCACCGCAATCAGTTCAATGCGGGGCTGCAGCAATCGTTGGGACGCTACCTGCTTCTGGACGCCGACTATTTCTGGAAGTACACGCACAGCGCCTACGATTTCAGCACGCTGTTGAATACCACACTGACGTTCCCGATCTCGTGGCATAACTCCAAGCTCGATGGCGTCACCGGCCGCCTGAGCACGACGAATATGCGCGGCTTCCAGGCTTACTGGACTTTCGGCCACACGCGAGCGCGCTATTTTCCGCCTGAGGTCGGCGGCCTGGTCTCCCAGGGAGCGCCGCTCGCTGGCGGCGTGTTCCGCATCGATCATGACCAGGCATTCCAGTCCACCGGAGTCTTCCGTTATCAGCGCAAGAAGTTCGAGTGGATCTCGCTCACGTGGCGTTACGACAGCGGCCTGGTGGTCAGCGGCGTACCCGATTCCGACGCCGCGCTGGCGCTGACTGCCGCGCAGCAGACGTCGATCGGCCTGGCTTGCGGCGGTGTGTTCGCGACTTACGCGACACCGATTACTTCATGCAGCGGCCCGGTCACGTCAAAGCTGCTCACCCTGCCGCAGGCCGGGCAGGAGAACGATGACCACAATCCCGATCGGGTGAAGGCGCGGCACATTTTCAATTTGGGAGTAGGCAGCGACAACCTGTTCCATACGGAGCGGCGGGAGCACTTCACGGCATCGCTGGAAGTCGCGAATCTGACTAACAAAGTGTCGCTGTATAACTTCCTATCCACATTCAGCGGCACTCACTTCTTGCAGCCGCGGACCTTTGTCGGGCGGTTCGGGATTACGTTCTAGGTTGGAGGCTTGAACGCCCCTGGTAGAGCGCCGGCTAAAAGCCGGCGGCAGCCAGGATTGGCTGCCCCACAAGACGGTATCCTCGGTGCATGCGTGCCCTCATCGTGATCCCCGTCCTCGCCCTCACGGTCGCCGCGCAGTCCGAATTGACTCTCGTACGCACCACCGATCTCAAAGCCGACACGCATCATGTGCAAGGGATCGACTTCGACGAGCGGCGCCTCTGGGTCACTTCGGTGGACAAGGATCAGCACCGGGGCTACCTCCAGGAATTCGCACTCGGCACGGGCGAGCACGTGCGTACGATCGAGGTCACCGCGGGGGTCCGGTTTCATCCAGGCGGCATGTCCGCCGATGGCGACTCGTTTTGGCTGCCGGTGGCGGAGTACCGGCGCGCGAGCAGCAGCGTCAGTTCGACGTCGCGGATCACATTGGCTGTATCGCGGCGGGTCCGCGCGTATTGATCGGCGCCAATTGAGATAGCCGGGATTTTTACGTGTGGGACATGAAGGGGCGTCTTCTGCGCAAGGTGGCCAATCCCACGCCGAATGCCTACCAGGACATCAAATTCGTTGACGGCGGCCTCAAGCACCCGGGGCGTGCCTTACACCAGCGAGGGGATGGCGGTTCGGGGCGACCGGCTTTATCTGCTGCCTGAAGATTCGCCGAGCCGGCTGTTCGAGTTCCGCATCACGAGCCCGATGCGGTCACCGGGGCGAGACTGAGCACGATCTTCTTGGCCGTCTCCGAGGGAATCGTCGGCAGAAAAACCACGCGGCAACTGCACGTGCCTCCGGTCCCGGGCACGCTTGAGCTGTACGCATTCGTCTCCTCCGGGCGAGTCGACGTCTTGTCCTGATAGAACACACGCTTCGGCGTGTTCTCGAAGAGCTTATCCTTGGCGATTCCGGACATTCTCTGCATGGCCGGCGTCAACGCCTGGAATGTCTGTCCGGGTTGCGTAGTGACGACCGCGAGGGCCGTGCTGGTGTCCTGAAAGACCGCCGCACCCGAGCTGTCGGACCAGGGCGCCCACTCCGGCGGTACTGAGATCTGGCAGGCGTTCTTGGAGTCTTTGACTACTTTCCATCCCGCCGGCGCGGTCTGCGCCCATGCGGTTGGGGCCAACAGGAAAATCAGAGTGAACACTACTGGTTTACTCATGGCCGGATTCTACACCCGGGCGAACCCCGGCACAAGCGGGTGCGCGTGCCTTAAGGCGTGGAATGAGTGGCGGCGGTGGAGGCGATGGGGCCGGTGGCCAGAAGTCGGAAGTGGACCGGGTCGTGGCGGATGTCGGGGCGCTTGAAACCGACGGAGCGGGCGAGGCGGTCGAGGCTGATGCGGCGGCGCTTGAGGCGGGCACCGGCGGGAAGGATCAGGGCGGCGTCAATGCCGACTCCGCGGGTGTGATCGGAGTCCGTTACGGGACGCTGCGTGACCAGCAGCCGGTGGCGCGAAAACTCCGCGCTGACGTCGGCGCGAATGGCCTGGCAGCCGGGCTGGCGATTTCGGCGCAACGCTCTCATCTTGTCCCAGACTTCCTGCAGGTGCTCCTGATAGGCTACCGGCCGGTATGCGGATTTGAGTTCCAGACGGCCGCCCATCTTAATCACTAACTCTTCCAGGCGGGCGAGCGCGCCGGCTGTCGCCTCGGTCAAACCAGTGGTATCGACCATCGCCATCGTTCCGGCGCCGGCCTCGAAGACGGCCGCGCGGGGATCCCACACGGGGCTGAGGGGAGCTACGGAGCAATTGGCGGTGGCGGATGTCTGGAACGGGACGAACGTCGGGAATTTGGGGATGGGAATTTTGAGGAGGCGATCCAACCAGTGGCTATTGTCCGGTTGCGGGGTAGGGAGGTTTGATTGAGCGACCGCCAGGCAACTACTAACGGCAAGACAGCCAAATAGACGTCCGAGGATCGATATCAATCGGTTGAACTCCTGGCGAATAGTCGCATCACTTATTTCGACGTAGTACTGCCGTACGGGATTACCTGTAATCGTGAATTATAGCGCGGTGGAGGGGGCGGTGCGGAAGAGTACTTTAGGGTCATTAATGATATTTGCGAAAGATATTTCGTGGTCATGTCCGAAGCCGCACAGCCAGTTCTCCTCGACGGCGCGGGTGAGCCAGCGCGTGCGGGTCTCGATGGATTCCAGGGGATAGAGGTCGAAGGCGGGAATCCACGTGGGTTGGAGGTGGGCCGCGCTGGGGACCATATCCGAGAGGAAGCCGAAGGTCTGGCCGCGGCTGGCGGCGGTGACGATCATCATGCCGCGATTGTGGCCGGGGGCGCTATGCATGTGGATTCCCGGGACGATCTGCTCGCCATCGTCGACCAGTGTGAGCAGGCCGCCTTCCATCAGGGGATCGTAGTTGGCGTCGTTGTAGGCGACGCGATCGCGGACGTGGCGCTCGTGGGCGTGGCCCCATTCGGCGCGCGGGGCGAAGTAGCGGGCGCGTGGGAAGGCGGGGGTGACGCCACCGGGAGTGAGGACGGTGTTGCCGCTGCAGTGATCCCAGTGCAGGTGGCTGTTGATGACGATATCGATGGACTCGGGGTCGATGCCGAGGCGGGCGATGGTGGCGGGCAGGGAGTCGGCGGCGGGCGGAAGTTTGGCGCGTTCGCGGAAGAGGGCGTCGAGTTTATCGCCGCCGCCGGTTTCGATGAGGACGGCGTGATCGCCCGTGCGGACCAGGTAGCAATTGAAGCCGAGCGGGACGCGGTTGAGTTCGTCCACGGGCGTTTTCTTGCTCCACAAGGTCTTGGGGACGACGCCGAACATAGCGCCGCCGTCCCACCAATAAGTGGAGTCGCGAATCAGGGTAATTTCGAAATCGCCAACGATGGCGCGGTCACTCAAGGTGGAGATCCGCCTCAGCCTTTGACCAGTTTGCGGCCGCGATCGAAGAGATCGGCCGCGTCCTCGACGAGCTTGCGTCCGCGGTCGAACATTTCACGGCCGGCGTCTACGATGTCGCCGCCGGCGGTTTCCACGGCGTCCCGGCTTTGTTGGGTTTTGTCGGCGATGTATTGACGGGTTTCCTTACCGCTTTTCGGCGCGTAGAGGATAGCTGCAGTGGCGCCGATCATGGCGCCGGTCAGGAACCATGCGAGGTTGCTGGTGCCCTGGCTTTGAGTCTCGTCTGTTTCATCGCGTTGGTCCGGCATGCGTTGGAGCTCCTTCTCTTCATTCTGCGATATCCTTGAAGTATGGCGCAAGATCCCGAT
Source organism: uncultured Solibacteraceae bacterium (assembly GCA_963791985.1). GTDB lineage: Bacteria > Acidobacteriota > Terriglobia > Bryobacterales > Bryobacteraceae > Solibacter. The sequence continues at coordinate 1,182,484 of CAWBUN010000002.1, forward strand.
CGTGCAGACGAAGTAGGGCTTACATCGCATGCTCTCGATATGGTCACATTGTGGAGCTCGAGCGCTGTATCAGCCGAAGTAGAGGCGGAAGTCATCCAGGGAGTCCTGGAGTCAAATGGGATTCCTGTCATGATCGTCGGAGGGGCTCTGTACCCCAACCTCGGGTTTGAGGTCCGCGTGCCGCGCGGGAAGGTAGTCGAGGCCGAGAATTTGATCGCGGCTGCCCAGGAAGGCGGTCCCGCCGCTGCGGACGCGGCCGAGGCGGAGAGCGAAAAATAAAGCTTAGATTAGAGGGACAGGCCAGGAGGCCTGTCCTACGTATGAGAATTGCGTGCTGGCTGCTGGTGTGCGCGGGGGTGATGTGCGCGCAGTCTGTGGTGACGATCGCGGGCACCGGGACTGCGGGCTTTTCGGGCGATGGTGGGCCGGGAACACAGGCGCAGGTGAACAACCCTTACGGACTGACCATGGGGCCCGACGGGGCGCTGTACTTCTGCGAGATCGGCAACCACAGAGTGCGTCGGCTGGATTTAAAGACGCAAGTGATCTCGACGGCGGCGGGCAGTGGCGAGAAGGGATATTCCGGCGACGGCGGCCCGGCGCTCGGAGCGGCGCTCAACGAGCCTTACGAAGTGAGGTTCGACAAAGCCGGCAACATGTTGTTCGCGGAAATGCAGAATCACGTGGTGCGTCGGGTGGACGTGAAGACGCGCCTGATTTCCACCGTGGCAGGCACGGGCACGGCGGGATTCAGCGGCGATGGCGGACCGGCCACCGCGGCGCAACTGCGCCAGCCGCACAGCATCGCGTTCGATGGCGAAGGGCGCCTGTTGATCTGCGATATCGGCAACCATCGCATCCGCCGCGTCGATTTGAAGTCGGGGAAGATCGAGACGTGGGCGGGCACGGGCGAGCGCAAGCCGACGCCGGACGGTGCGCCGATCGCGGGGACTCCGTTGAACGGGCCGCGTGCGATTACGTCCGACCCGGACGGCAATCTGTACCTGGTGCTGCGCGAGGGCAACGCGGTGTACCGGATGGATGTGCGGGCGGGTAAGATCTTTCACGTCGCGGGCACGGGGGAGAGCGGGTATAGCGGCGACGGGGGTCCGGCGAAGCTGGCCAAACTTTCGGGGCCGAAGGGAATCGCGTGGGCGCCGGACGGCAGTCTGTACCTGGCGGATACGGAGAGCCACACGATCCGCCGGGTGGACTTGAAATCGGGCGTGATCACGACCGTGGCCGGCACGGGCAAGCGCGGCGACGGACCAGACGGAGACGCGAAGCTCTGTCAGCTTTCGCGGCCGCACGGGATTTTCGTAAGCCCGGCGGGGGCGGTTTACATCGGCGACAGCGAGTCTCATCGGGTCCGTGCTTTACGGTAGGAACGGCACAAGTTATCCATTGACCTTTCAACGCGTTTGGCACATTCTATAGGCAGTTTGAGGGCTTGGATGCGAAGTGTCGGAGTGTGCGTTTTCGTCTGTTGCGCGGCCTTGTTTGCCGCCGATACCTTTTCCCAGCGACAGCGCGACTTCTGGTCGTTCCAGAAGATAAAGCCGCAGACGCCGCCAGTTGTGAAGAACGCGGCGTGGGCGCGGACGCCTATCGACCGCTTTATTGCGGCGAAAATGGAAGCCAAGGGCATCGTGCCGGGTCCCGCCGCGGATAAGGTCACGCTGCTGCGCCGCGCCAGCTTCGACCTGGTCGGCCTGCCGCCGACTCCCGCCGAAGTGGAGGCCTTTGTCGCCGACCATTCGCCGGACGCGTTCTCGAAAGTGGTGGACCGGTTGCTTGCGTCGCCGCAATACGGCGAACGCTGGGGGCGCCACTGGCTCGACCTGGCGCGCTATGCGGAGAGCGAGGGCTTCAAGAGCGACGAGGCACGGCCCAATGCCTGGCGGTATCGCGATTACGTAATCGACTCGCTGAACCGCGACAAGCCTTACGACCGTTTCGTGCAGGAGCAGATCGCGGGCGACGAGCTCTGGCCGGAGAGTCCCGAGGCTCGGGTCGCGACCGGCTTCGGCAGGCACTATCCCGACGAGAGCAATGCGCGCAACCTGCAGCAGCGGCGGCAGGAAATTCTGGACGACATCACAGACACCACGGGCAGCGTGTTTCTGGGCCTGACCGTCGGCTGCGCGCGCTGCCACAATCACAAGTTCGACCCTATTTTGCAGGCTGATTACTACCGGCTGCAGGCCTTCTTCGCCAATACCGCGGCGGACGATCACATTGCGATGCTGTCGCGCGAGCAGTTGGCAGACTACCGGCAGCGCAAGGCGTCGTGGGCGGAAAAGACCCGCGAGATCCGCGCGCAGATGGCGGCGCTGCTGGAGCCGATCAAGCACAACACCGTCCAGGATTATTTCGATAAGTATCCGCCGGAAATTCAGGCGATGATCCTGAAGCCCGCGGCGGAGCGCAGCCCTTACGAGACGCAGATGTGGGCCAAGGCCAAGCCGTATCTCGGGATGGCCGACGACGATGCGGCGAAGCAGTTGAAGGGTGACGCGAAGAAATCCTACGACGCGTTGAAGGGCGAACTGGCGAAGTTCAGCGACCTGGACCCGGGCGAACTTCCGGAGGGAATCGGACTGGCCGATCTGGGGCGTACGGCGCCGGCGACGCATGTGTTGAGCGTCGGTGTGTACGACGCGCCCAAGGAGGAGGTGCAGCCAGGATTCCTGACGCTGCTGGATCCGGGCCCGGCGAAGATTGTGGCGCCCGAAGGCGTGGAATCGACCGGGCGGCGGACGGCACTGGCGAAGTGGCTGACCAGCACGGAGAATCCGCTGCCCGCGCGCGTGATGGTGAATCGCATCTGGCACTACCATTTCGGGCGCGGGATTGCGGGGACGCCGAGCGATTTCGGCATCATGGGCGAGCGGCCGTCGCATCCCGAACTGCTGGACTGGCTGGCGCAGGAATTTGTCGGCAGCGGATGGAGCCTAAAGCACATGCACCGCCTGATTATGAATTCGGCGGTGTACCAGCAGGCATCGGAATTCCGCAAGGACGCGGCGGAGATCGATTCGGACAACCGTCTTTTGTGGGCCTTCCCGCGGCATCGTCTGGAGAGCGAAGTGATTCGCGATTCCAGCTTGCAGGTGGCCGGATTGCTGAATGCGAAGGCGGGCGGACCCAGCGTGTTTCCGGATTTGCCGGAAGGCATGCCGGCGCCGCGCGGCGGCTGGAAGCTTTCGAGCGCCGAGGAGCGCAACCGGCGCAGTGTGTACATCTTCGTGAAACGCAATGCGCGCTACCCGATGATGGAAGCCTTCGATATGCCGGATACGCATGAAAGCTGCTCGCGTCGCGATGTGACCGTGACCGCTCCGCAGGCGCTTTCGATGCTCAACGACAAGGTCGCCCTCGAGTGGGCGCGCGGTTTCGCCGGACGGGCGCTGGCGACGACGGATCCGGTGGAGACGGCGTACCGGCTGGCGTATTCGCGGGTTCCGGATTCGTGGGAGAAGGACACGGTGGCGACGTTCTTCCACAAGCAGAAGGCGGTGATCGAGGCGCGGGCATCGCGGGGAGAAAAGCTGGCGCTGCCTGTCGGGCTGGCGGATGGCGTGGATCCGGCGTACGCGGCGGCGTTTGTGGACTTCTGCCAGATGCTGCTGAACTCGAACGAGTTTGTGTACAGGAACTGAAGTTTAGATCGCTCCCTGACGGTCGCGGTTCGCGGTGGGGTATGAAGGTGGCGAGGGCAGGTAAATGAAGATGGACGAATTTCGGGAGCGGAGCCGCAGGGAATTCCTGATGCGGTGCGGCGGTGGGCTGGGGGCGCTGGCGGTGTCGGCGATGTTGCAGGGCGCGGACAATCGCGATCCCTTGGCGACGCGCAAGCCGGACCACGAGCCGACCGCGAAATCCGTGATCTGGCTGTTCATGGAAGGCGGCCCCAGCCACCTCGACATCTTCGACCCGAAGCCGGAGTTGCAGAGGCTCGCGGGGCAGCCGCTGCCGCCCTCGTTCGGCAAAGTGATCACCGCGATGGGGACGGCGTCGAACACCCTGATGCCGTCGCCGCGCAAGTTCCAACGCTACGGGCAGAGCGGGATGTGGGTGAGCGACTGGTATCCGAAGATCGCGGAGCATGTCGACGACCTGACGATGTTCCGCTCCTGCTGGGCGGACGGGTTGAATCACGTCGGGTCGGTCTGCCAGATGAACACGGGCTCGATCCTCGCGGGGCGGCCTTCGATGGGCGCGTGGGTGACCTATGGGCTCGGCGCGGCCAATCAGAATCTGCCGACGTTCGTGATTCTGACGGACGCGGGCGAGGTGGTGGGCGGCACCAAGAACTGGAGCTCGGGATTCCTGCCGGCGAGTTATCAGGGGACGCTCTTCCGCCGCGAGGGCGCGCCGATTCTCGACCTGGCGCCGCCCGCTGCAATCGGCGGCGAGCAGCAGCGCGGCAGGCTGGATCTTCTGCACGCGCTCAATCGTCATTATGGAGACGCCAAGCCGGAAGATACGGAGTTGGAAGCGCGGTTGCAATCCTACGAACTGGCGTACCGGATGCAAGCGGCAGCGCCGGAAGCGGTGGACCTGACGAAGGAAACCGACGCCACGCGCAAACTGTACGGGATAGATAACGAAGTCACGGCCAAGTTCGGCTCGAACTGTCTGCTGGCGCGGCGGCTGGTGGAGCGCGGTGTGCGGTTCATCGAGCTGTACTCCGGCAGCGGCAGCGGCTGGGATGCGCACAGCGATCTCGACAGAAATCATGGACGGCGGTGCGAGGAGACGGACGTGCCGATCGCGGGGCTACTGACCGACTTGAAATCGCGCGGCCTCCTGGACAGCACGCTGGTCGTGTGGGGCGGGGAATTTGGGCGCACTCCATTCAACGAAAAGGGCAACGGGCGCGATCACAATCCCTGGGGCTTCTCGATGTGGATGGCGGGCGGCGGCATGAAAAAGGGGCAGGTGATCGGCACCACCGACGAGATCGGCCTGCGTGCCGTGGAGCGCCCGGTGCACGTGCACGATCTGCACGCGACGATCCTTTGGGCGCTCGGCCTGGACCACGTCAAGGTGACATACCTGCACAACGGGCGGTCGGAGCGGCCGACTATCGTCAGCGGCGAAGTGATCCGCGAGGCGCTGTCGTAATTAATGCCGGTGGGCGTCGGGCATGCCGAGGCGGTCTACGGTATCACGCTCGAAATCGAACTCAATGACGACGGCGGGTTCGTCACCTACGACCCAGCCATCGTGGCCGGGCTCGATCACCATGGCTTGAGGCGCGGCGAACTCACGGGTGCAGCCATCGGCGTATTCAATGTGGACCTGTCCGGAGGCGAGGAATCCGACGTGGGCGTGCATGCAGAGGTCAGTGCCTGTGATGGGCTTCATATTCTTGGACCAACGGAATCCAGCCGGGTAAATGATGCGTTTGACGCGACTGGCGCCGGCGCGGACCACATCGATCTGGACGCCGCCGATCATGCGGGATTCGGAGTCGCGCAGGGGCGCTGCCAGGCGATCGTTGCTGCTCATGAAAACCTCCAGGGTCGAGGTTGAATTTTATCAGAGCTGAAACAGGGAAGTTGTATACTCTGCTTCATGAAATGGTTCCTCTATTTCTTGGGGCTGAGCCTATCCGCGCAGGATGCGGGGATGGTGTTGCGGACTTCGGTCACGTACAACACACAAAAGGCCACGCTGCAGCTCACGGAAGAGCAGCGCAAGCAGGCGGACGACTTGTCGCGTGAAGCGCAGCAAGCCAACCAGGCGGCCCAGTATGGCGACGCGATGCGTTCGCTGTATCACGGGCTCGCGGTGATGCGGAATGTGGAGTGGACGCCGGCGTTCGAGTTCGCGTCTTCGCTGCAGGGCAAGCTGGACCACGCCATCGTCGAACCCGGCGCGCACGTGAACCTCACGCTCACGGCGCTGTATCCCGTGACCGGGAGCAAGCTGATCGCGTCATTGGTGTTGACTCCGGGGGACAAGCAGTTGGGCGCGGCCGAGGTGGACTCGTCGGCGATGCCGTTCCACAAACGTGTGGACCTGACGGGGGTGGCGGCGGGCGATTATATAATCGAGGTCCGGCTGGCGGGAACCGGGGTGGGGAAGAGCCTGCCGGTACACGTCGATACGCTGGGGGAGCCCGTGCAACGCTTGCGGGCGCGGCTGGCGAAGGCGCCGAAGAAAGATGGGCTGGCGACCGCGGAATACGCCCTGGCGTTGTATGACCGCGCGGACGCGGGCGAACTGAATCCGGCGCGGGTGAAGTTTCGCGAGGAGTTTGCGGCGGCCGAAACGATCGTGACCGCGCTGGATGCCGGTAAGGATCCCTTCGCGGGCAAACATGGCGACTCGCATCGGGCGTACCGGTCGGCTGTGGACAACACGCTTCAGCCCTACCGCCTCTTCATTCCGGAGACATATGACGGTACCAAACCCACGCCGCTGGTGGTGGCGCTGCATGGCATGGGCGGCGATGAGAACAGCCTGTTCGATTCCTACGCGAATGGGTTGCTGAAGCGCGAAGCGGAGCGCCTGGGCTTTATGGTGGTCTGTCCGAAGGGGCGCGACGCGGCCTCCATGTATCGCGGCGCGGCCGAGCAGGACGTGCTCGACGTACTCGCGCAGGTCCGGCAGAACTACCGAGTGGATGCGGCGCGCATTTACTTGATGGGACATTCCATGGGTGCGTATGGGACGTGGAGCACGGCGATGGATCATCCGGACATTTTCGCGGCGCTCGGGCCGATATCGGGCGGCGGATCGGCTGCGGGAATGGTCAAGATCAGGCACATTCCGCAGTATGTGGTGCATGGGGATGACGACCGCACCGTTTCGGTCACGCAATCGCGCACCATGGTGGAAGCGGGGAAAAAGGCGGGCACGGATATCGTGTATGTGGAAGTTCCGGGCGGGACCCACGTGGGCGTGGCGGCGCCGGCTTTCGCCGGCATGCTGGACTTTTTTGCCCAGCAGAAAAAGGGCGCGGCGCAGTGAGGCTGCGCGGGTTGTCGCTCGCGCTGCTGGCAGCCGGCGCGCTTCCGGCGGCGGATGTGCAATGGCCGGTCAACGGCGGTCCGGATAATATCCGCTACTCGCCGCTGACGCAGATCAATCGCGACAACGTCGGGCAGTTGAAAGTGGCGTGGAGCTACGACTCGCACGACGCCTTCAAGGATTCTGAGATGCAGAGCAACCCGATCGTCGTGGACGGAGTGCTATATGCGACCACGCCGAAGTTGCGCGTGGTGGCGCTGGATGCGGAGACCGGGCGCGAGATCTGGGCCTTCGATCCAGCGGGTGGCGCGGCTCCGCAACGCCGCTACCGGCATCGCGGCGTAACAGTCTACCAGGACCGCGTCTTCTTCACCCATCGCAATTTCCTCTGGGCGCTGGACCGGAAAACCGGCAAGCCGATTCCGGGTTTCGGCAGCGAAGGCCACATCGACTTGCGCGAAGGCCTGGACCGTCCGGTGGAAAAGATGAGCGTGAGCGCGAGCAGTCCCGGCGTGATCTTCGAGGACATGATCATTCTGGGCAGCACGGTGCCGGAGACGCTGCCGGGATCGCCGGGGCACATCCGCGCGTTCGATACGAAGACCGGCAAGCTGCGCTGGATCTTCCGCACGATTCCGCGGCCGGGCGAGTTCGGCTACGACACCTGGTCGAAGGAGAGCTATCTGGTATCGGGTGGCGCCAACGCGTGGGCAGGGTTGAGCGTGGACGCGAAACTCGGTATGGTGTTCGCGGCGACGGGGTCGGCCTCCTTCGATTTCTACGGGGCCAACCGGATCGGCGACAACCTGTTCGCGAATTGTGTGCTGGCGCTGGATGCGCGCACGGGCAAGCGGGTCTGGCATTTTCAGGGAGTCCGGCACGACACGTGGGATCTGGATTTTCCGGCGGCTCCGAGCCTGGTAACGGTGACGCGCGACGGGAAGCCGGTGGAGGCCGTGGCGCAGATCACCAAGACGGGCTACGTCTACGTGCTGGATCGCAAGACCGGCAAGCCCCTGTTTCCGGTGAAGGAGCTGCAGCGCGCCCGCGTCCAAGCTGGATGGCGAGAAGCTGTCGCCGGTACAGCCTTACCCGGTGAAGCCGCCGCCGTTCACGCGGCAGGCGTTCACGGAAGCAATGATCACCAACCGCACGCCCGAGGCGCACGCGGCGGTGCTGGAGCAGTTCCGCAAACTGGATTCCAACGGCATGTACACGCCGCAGAGCCTGCGCGGCACCATCCTCTTCCCCGGCACCGATGGCGGCGGCGAGTGGGGAGGAGCGGCCTACGACCCGGAGAGCGGGCTGCTGTTCGTGAATTCGAACGAGCAGCCGTGGATCATCCGCATGGTCACGCACGATACCAAATCGCTGTACAAGAACAACTGCGGCGGCTGCCACGGCGACGATTTGAAGGGCGCGCCGCCGACCTTCCCCGCGCTGGTGGACATCGGCAAGCGGCGCACGCGCGAGGAACTCGCCGCGATCATCCGTGAGGGCACGGGCCGCATGCCGGGCTTTAACGACCTCGGGCCGCAACGTGAACGAGATTGTCGAGTTCCTGATGACCGGCAAAGACACGGGCGCAGTGGATGCCGCGGCCGAGGCCCAGCAGCCGAGCTGGCTGAAATATCGCAACGAAGGCTACATTCTGTTTCGCGATCCGGAGGGCTATCCGCCGCTGACGCCGCCGTGGGGCACGCTCAATGCGATCGATCTCAACAAGGGCGAGATCCGCTGGCAGATTCCGTTCGGCGAATATCCGGAGCTGGTGGCCAAGGGGATCAAGGATACGGGCAGCGATAATTACGGCGGCCCGGTGGTGACGCGGAGCGGTCTGCTGTTCATCGGCGCCACCAGCTTCGACAAGAAGTTTCGCGCGTTCGATAAGCTGACCGGCAAACTGCTGTGGGAGACGGTGCTGCCGGCGGCGGGCAACGCGACGCCTTCGGTGTACGAGATTCACGGGCGGGAGTACGTGGTGATCGTGTGCGGCGGCGGAAAGAACGGCGCGCCTTCGGGCGGCAGCATCGTGGCGTTTGCCCTGCCTGCGAAATGAAGGGCGCTATCGGAAAAGGATGGGTCGTACCTGGAGGCGCAAGCGTTCCATTTCACCGGCGTTATGTCGAAGAAGTGCGTGATCCCAACTGGTAGCAGTTCCTTGGTGGCAATCCTTCGCGATTGAGAGGCCGATTTTCTCGTAGCTGCCAAGTGCGGCTTTGAGATCTTCGGGTTCGGTCCAGGCCCCCAGAATGAAAACCCTTTCCTTCAGATTGTCAGGAATATAGGACAGTGCGCAGGTAAGCCGCTCTGGATCCCCGTCAAAATCAATCAAAAGGATTATCCTGCGATGCGCGAATCTTGCCATTTCGTTGATATGAACATTCCGGAAACAGTCCAGGAGTTTCAACCAGCCCCCGGCTACTTCAAGCACCTGGATCTGAGGTGTGATCTCTGAATGCAAACGAAATCCGTTCGCCAATTGGCGGTTTGCATCGTCTTCTGGGAGCACCATGACGTGGGGACGGTGACGGTTGGTCATGGTTCGACATCGCCGCGAATCAAGGCTCCGACAAGATCTCCGTTGACTTGCAATTCGTTGAGCGGGCGAATAACCGTCGGTTCAAGGTGGCTCTTCCGGTAAAGAACGAGAGTGCTCTCGTCGGAGAACCCGCGAATGGCCTCGGGGTTGTGAGAGGTCGCAATGAACTGGCCGCCGCTCTGAAAGGCTCTCCGAAGGGCTAAGACAAAATGCCCGACTTCGGGAAGCGCAAGGTAATTATCTGGTTCATCCCAGAAACAAAGGAGAGGCCCGTAATGCACCTGGGCAGCAAGCACCAGTGCACATATCATGAAGCATTTCTCGCCATCGGACAATTCCTCAAAAGGAACACTGATGTTGCCTGGCCCGTTGGAGAACTGAATGGCAAGGCTGCGAGAATCCTTACCAATTACCGGGTTCCTTATATCTTTCAAGTCGGGCAACACCTGCTTGAGATACTGATCGATGTTGGCGTAGGCGGCCGGCGCGTAAGCCAGAAGACCCGAAAACCAGGCGCCGTAATTCGTGACCTGGAGGTCGGGCTCCAAGGTCTCTTCGTTCGAGTCTCCAGTGATCAAACCGGGGATAGGTCGAAGGATGAGTATGCGGGCCAGCCAATGCTTGAAGACGAACAGGGGATCAGCCGGCGATTTTTCCTGCACGATTGGCAGCGCTACCAGGTGCCAGTCGATACCAAAACGTGTCGCACGAGCCAACTCCTGTATCGAGCCGGACCCTCGGGGCAGGTCCACTTGCGCCCCACTCCGGGTGTAGACAGGCCTGCTATCCACCGTAAGCTTCTCTTCGAGGATGCGAAGCTCCTTCTCGCCGGTCGGGAGCTCGAAAACGATCACATACTCGTACTTGCTCGATTTGAGTTCGACCTCGATCTCAAAACGCACGGGAACTTCGGTGCGTCCACCCGCGAGATCTTTAGGCTTTATCAGGTCCCCAACCCGATTTGTGCCTCGTGCAATTTTCTGGAGGATCTCGAGCGCCAGTCCTACCGTTGTCTTCCCCGAACCATTCTTCCCAATCAGGAGGACAGACGGCATCCCTGCCAGAGAAAGCTCAAAGTTCTCCAGGCACCGGAAGTTATGAACGTAGAGGCGACGTATCACAAGGGCAATGATAGCGCGGTTGCGCCGCCGCTACGGACCATCCGCCGGGCGCTACAATTCGGGGATATGGTCACCGGAATTGAACACACCGCGATCGCGTCGCTCGATCCTCACAGACTGGCCCAGTGGTATGTGGATCACCTGGGGTTCGTCATCAACTACCAGAGCGCGCGCAGCAAGACGTGTTTCATTAAAGCGCCGGACGGGTCGATGATCGAAATCATCGAGGCGGCGCCGGAGACGAAGCCGGCCTCCGGGATGAAGGCGGCGGGGCTGCGGCACCTGGCGCTTTCGGTCGCCGATTTCGCCGGCGTTCACGCCAACCTGGTCGAGAAGGGGGTGGGTTTTCTCACGGATGTGCAGAAGGTAGAAGGCAATACTACGGTGTTTTTCCTCGACGCCGACGGCAACATTCTGCACCTCCTGCACCGGGAGACGCCGCTTCCTTAAGGCGGTCTCCGGCGCGTTTGGACCACAAAATGGACGACAAAGTGTGGCTTTTTAGCCACGCTGCAACCTTAACAAGTCCTTCGGCATCAAACAGTTGACCTGACCTGATGCGACTGGTGTAATAGGAGTTCAAGATGCCGGAGATTCACATTGCGCTTTGAGACCACGGTACAACGCCCGGTCGAAGCTTCGGGCGTCGGCCTCCATTCCGGAGTGCCCGTAAAGATCCGCATCTTGCCCGCCCCGGTTTCCACCGGAGTGGTTTTCGTGCGGACCGATTTGGATGGCTTTCAGATTCCCGCGAGCTGGCGGCACGTAGCGCGCGTGAGCTACGCGACCAGCCTGATGCGGCAGGGCGTGCTGATCTCCACCACGGAGCATTTGCTGAGCGTGTTCTACTCCATGGGGATCGACAACGTCTACGTGGAGATCGATAACCTCGAGGTGCCGATTCTGGATGGCAGCGGACTGCCGTTCGTGAAGCTGATCGAGCAGGCGGGTATCCGCCAATACCGGCGGAAGCGGCGCTACCTGCGCATCCGGCGTCCGATCTCGGTGGAAGACAAGGGTAAGCGCATCAGCATTCTGCCGGACGAAGTTTTCCGGCTGACTTGCGACACGGATTATCCGGCGCCGGTGGGGCGGCAATCGCTCGAGCTCGAAGTGACGCCGGAGCGCTACGCGTCGGAGCTGGCATTCGCGCGTACGTTCGGGTGGCAGAACGATCTCGACCAGATGCGCAACATGGGCCTGATCCGCGGCGCGAGTTTGGAGAACGCGGTCTGCTTCACGGCCGAGGGTCCGATGAATCCCGACGGGTTGCGCGCGGTGGACGAATGCTGCCGGCACAAGGCGCTGGATTTGATCGGCGACCTGGCGCTGCTGGGGCGTCCGCTGCTGGGCCACGTAATTGCGGAGCGCGCGGGCCACGCGATGCACGCGGCGCTGGTGGCGCGAATCATGAGCGATCCCTCGCTCTACGAGATCATCACGTTCGATCAACTGGCATCGCGCGTGACGCAAGCGTTGGTTTCCTAGATAGCAAATCCCATCATGGGTGGGCTCCGTGCCTGATTCCCTTATCCGGTTTCCGATCGGGTAAACTTAGCTGATCACTTTCCTATGTCACTTGCCGTGGGCGCCAAACTCGGTCCTTACGAGATCCTCGCGCCGCTGGGCGCGGGCGGGATGGGGGAAGTCTACCGGGCTCGCGACTTGCGGCTCGATCGCGAAGTCGCTCTCAAACTCCTCCCGCCGCACGGCGATCGTTCGCGATTCCAGGCCGAAGCCAAGGCAGTCGCCGCGCTCAGCCACCCGAATATCGTGGCCATCTTCGATGTGGGCGAAAACTATCTCGTCACCGAGTTGGTGGATGGCCACCCGCTTCCAATACCCGCGACACCCTTGCGGCGGCTGCTTGATCTCGCGGTACAGATTGCCGATGGTTTGTCGGCGGCGCACGCGGCCGGCTTTATCCATCGCGATCTTAAGCCGGCCAACATCCTGGTTTCCCGCGACGGCCGCGCCAAGATTCTGGATTTCGGATTAGCCAAACGCGTCGGGCTCTTCGAGAGCGATGCCACACAAACCCAGACCGCGACACAGGCCGGTGTTGTGGTGGGAACGGTTGCCTATATGAGCCCCGAGCAGGCGCGCGGCGCTGCGCTCGACATCCGCAGCGACCAGTTTGCCTTCGGATTGGTGCTCTACGAAATGATCACCGGGAAGAAGCCCTTCGTACGGCAAACCGCCCCGGAGACGATGACCGCGATCCTGCGCGATTCCGCCGCTCCTCTCCCTGCCGACGTGCCCCCGCCTTTGCGCTGGATCGTCGAGCGGTGCCTTGCGAAAGAGCCGGCGGACCGCTACGACACCACGCGCGGCCTGTACCTCGAACTCCGCAACCTCCGCGATCACATGGCCGAAGTGAGCACCGGCAGCACACCCATCTCTTCGACCCAGGATGTGCCTCCATTTCCTCGCAGGCGCTGGATCCTTCCCGCGGCACTCGCCGCTCTTGCGCTCTGTGGCGCCGCCTTCTGGTTTGGCCGTACGGCCGGGATTCCAGCGGAGACCGCACCAAAGCTGATTCCGCTGATCACCGACCCGGGGCCCAAGGGCGCTCCTGCCTTTTCACCCGACGGCGCCAGGCTTGCCTACGTATGGAAGCCGGACCGCGAAGAGATCGGCATCTTCATCCGGGTGATCGGCCAGGGCTCGGCGCCTTCCCGGCTAACGACGGGCGGCGCCAATCCTGCCTGGTCACCCGATGGCCGTCAACTGGCATTCGCCCGGCGAGAGTCCTCGCGCGTTTCCATCCGTGTCATCGATGCCGCCGGCCGACAGGAACGTAAAGTGGCCGACATAGCCCCCATCACGTACCTGGCAGGAAACATCCCCTTCGCCTGGACCGCGGATGGGAAGTGGCTCGTCGCGCCCGACAAGCCATCCACCGCGGGCCCCTTCGAACTGACTGCGATCTCCGTTGAAACCGGCGAAAAACGGAGAGTCACCCATCCTCCATCCGGCGTGATTGGCGATCTCCTCGCGCGCGTTTCCCCAGACGGCCGGAATCTGGCCTTCCTGCGAGTCTCGGCCTTCTCCGTGGTCGATGTGTTCACTCAGCCGATGACGGTCGTGCCGAATGCAGCCGCGGAGCCGAAGCGGCTGACCAGCGTCGGATGGTCCATGTCCGCGCTCCTCTGGAGTGGCGACAGCCGTAGTGTGCTCTTCGCCGCCGATCAAGGCGGCGCCCGCCGGCTCTGGCGGGTGTCCTCGGGTCAGCCCGGGAAGCCCACCCCCGTGAGCTCGCTCCCGTCAGTGGGAGGTCAGGTGGCGATCTCCGCCAAGGGCGACCGGCTCGCGTACATTCAAACGACCTTGGATATCGATATCTACCGGCAGGATCTGCCGCAACAGGGGGAAAAGCCGCCTCCGTCGGTTCGTCTGATCTCCTCCACCCGCGCGGAGATGAATGCCCGCATCTCACCCGACGGAAGCAAGATCGCGTTTCCGTCCGATCGCGCCGGCTCCTGGGAGATCTGGGTAGCCAACTCGAATGGGGAGCACCCTGTGCAATTGACGTCGTTCGGATCCGGAGAGACCGGCAGTCCGCGCTGGTCCGCGGACAGCAGGCAGATCGCTTTCGATACACGAGTCCGAGGCAACGCGGAAGTCTACGTGGTGGATGCGGCCGGAGGAAAGCCGCGGCCGCTCGTGACCGGCTCGGGCGACAATCTCGGCCCGAGCTGGTCGCATGACGGCAAATGGATCTACTTCATCTCCAATCGTCTCGGCCAGGAACAGGTCTGGAAAATGCCAATAGCCGGCGGCCCGGCCATCCAATTGACACATGGCGGCGCCGTTTGCGGATTCGAGTCCCCTGACGGAAAGTGGGTTTACCTCACACGAGCCTACGAGCAGCCCACGTCACTTTGGCGCGTGCCCGCCGATGGCGGTGACGAAGTCAAACTCGTCGATGGAGTCGGTCAGCCCCTTACCTATGACCTCACCGAGTCGGGAATCTATTTCCTTAGCCGTAGATCCGCGGACTCGCCGGCGCCTGGCGTGATGTTCTATGCCTTTGCCACCCAACAACTCACCCGCGTCGCCGACCTTGACCGGCCCTTTAGCGTCGGGCTGAGCGTCTCCCCCGATCGACGTTGGCTTGCCTTCGCCGGCCCAGCGGATTCCGCAACCCCATCCAGCGATGTGATGATGGTCGAGAACTTCCGCTGAAATAGTACACTTCAGAGTCGGCCTTGGGGCCGGTCAGCAGGCGAAAGCCCATGCTCCATAAGGGCGGTCGAGACCGGCATGGCCTTGCGCACCAGGACCGCGAGCAGGCGGTCGATTTCACGCTGCGTGCGGAGGTAGTAGCGGGCGTGGGAGCGCTGCTTGAGGCCGACGCGGACGGGAACGATATTGCCGCCCAGGGAGAAGGCGTCCTCGTCCGTCTCGTCGTCGCCCACGTAGAGGACCCAATCGCAGTCGAGGCGATCGCGTTCGGCGGCGAGTGCGTGGCCCTTGTGGGGGGCGGTATCGAGCACCAGATTGACCACGTGCTTGCCGCCGAAGACTCGGGCATGCGGCAGGTTTCGCGCGGCCGCGAGAATGCGGCAGCGGGCATCCACGTCTTTGGGGGCATGGCGATAGTGCACGGCCAGGGAGAGCTCCTTATCTTCCACCCAGACTCCGGGTATCCCGGCGAGCGCGGGTTCGAGGACGGATTTCCACTGCGCGACGCCGGGGTTCGGTGGGCGGACGGCAGCGCCGGTTTCGGCCCCATGATTGCCGATGACTTGGGCCAGCCCGATTCCTTCGACACGCTGCAAGCAGGTCGGCGCGGCCGCGGCCGGAGATCACTACGCAAGGGCGCTCCGCAGCCAGGCAGGTAAGCAGCGTTTGGGTGCGGGGACGCATGCCCGCGTGCTGCGGATCTTCCACGATCGGCGAGAGGGTGCCATCGAAATCGAAAGCGTATAGGGTGCGTTCGCGGACAAGCTGCGCCATCACGTGACGGGCAGAGCGGGAGAGAACGTATTCCATGCTCAGACCGTTGAGCCCACGCCGGAACGCTCCGCCAGGCGTCCGGCGACTCGTTCCTGATTGCGCAGGCGCGCCGCGTCCACCAACATTCTTCCGGCCCAGCGGTACACGTTGAATTGCACCAGCAGCGAGCGCATCGACCTCATGCGGTCCTGCTGCTCTTCGACCGGCATGGCGAGCGCGGCCGCCAGCGCGTCGCTGCTGGCTTCCAGATCGTAGGGATTCACGATCAGCGCTTCGCGTCAGCTCCCGCGCCGCGCCGGTGAATTCGCTGAGCACCAGCACGCCCTTCAGGTCCGTGCGCGCGGCGACGAATTCCTTCGCCACCAGGTTCATGCCGTCGTGCAGGCTGCTCACGTAGCAGAGATCGGCGGCGCGAAAGAAGCGAAAGACTTCGGGCGGCTCGTGGTGGGAGCGGAGCAGGATGATGGGCCGGTAATCCGCTTTTCCGAACCGCTGATTGATGCGTTCGGCCAGGCGCTCCACGGTGTCGTTCAGTTCGCGGTAGCGCTCGATCTTGGTGCGGCTCGGCGCCGCCAGTTGGGCGAAGCTGAAGCGGCCGCGGAACTCCGGGTAGCGCTCCAGCAGCAGCTCGACGGCCAGCAGTCGCTCCTCGATGCCCTTGGTGTAGTCCAGGCGATCGACGCCGACGCCGAGCAGCGCGTCGCGGCTTCAAGCCGAAATCGCGCCAGACCTGGGCGCGGCATTCTTCCGGACTGGGCGCCGTCTTCGACCCAGCGCACGGGCCATTCGAGCGAGATCGGATAGGGGCGGATCAGGGTGCGGTGTCCCTGCATCACGACCGCGTTGTGCTCGCGGTCGATGCGCGTTTCCAGATAGCGGTCCACGGAATCCAGAAAATTATTGCAATGGAGCTGGGTGTGGAAGCCGAGAATGCTGCTGCCCAGCAGGCCTTCCAGCAGTTCGATTGCGCCAGGGACAGATTCCCATGCGTTCCGCGTTGGGCCACGGAATGTGCCAGAACATGATGACGGTGGCGGCGGGCAGGCGCTTGCGAATCATCGCGGGCGCCAGGGCGAAGTGATAATCCTGCACCAGGATGATCGGATCGTTGGAGTCGACTTCGCTGCACACGGCGTCGGCGAACTTCTGGTTGACAGCCTGATATTGCCGCCAGTCTTCGGCACGGAAGATGGGGCGCGCATGCGCCACGTGGCAGAGCGGCCACAGGCCTTCGTTGGAGAAGCCGTAGTAGTAGCCCTGCTGCTCTTCTTCGGAGAGCCATACGCGGCGAATGTGATAGGACTCTTCGCCGGGCGGCACGCGCACGTGATCCTTGCGGTCCACGGTTTCGCGATCGGCGCCGCCGCTGCCGTGGGCGACCCAGACCCCGGAGCAGGCGCGCATGACCGGTTCGAGCGCGGTGACCAGGCCGCTGGCGGGATGCTGCACCTCGATCCGTCCATCGGCGGTGTACTGGTGGATGTAGGGCTCGCGGTTGGCGAGGATGACGATCTTCTCGCCGTGCAGATTGCCGGTTCAGGGTGTGCTTCAGACGTTCGGCAGTCCACTGTCCGGGAGCGTCTTCGCGATCGTTGGCCATGCGGCCGACCAGTTCGCGCACGTCGCTGAGGATGGGCTGAAATTCGCGGCTCTGCTGCTGCTTGCCGCCGCCACGCAGCAGGCTGCGCAGCTCGCAGGCTCCAATCGTAGCGCGCCCGTTTGGCGACCAACATGGGGACGCCAAAAGCGCGATGAGGGCCAGGATGCCGAAGGCGACGATCAGGAACGTGCGCGCCTGGGCCTCGCGGCGCTCGATGTAGCTCAGATCGTGCAGCAGAATCGCGAAACCCAGCTCCTGGCCCGCCGGATTCGTGACGGGCATCACGCTCACGTGCACGCGGCCGGTGGGAAGGTCGGCGACCGTGCTCCAGTCCTGGAAGTGGGCGACGCCGTTGGAATCGATCGAGCGCACCCGGATCCCGACAGCCCAGCAACTGAACTCCTCGGGGAATCCGGAGGTGGCGGCGCGCGTCTTGAAATCGGTATCGCAAGCCGCCGCGCCCATCACGCGCTCGTCACGCGCAAGGGCTGCCAGTTGTTTTTGAAGCTCGCCGGGTTCGCTGTTCCAACGTTGGCGAGAGACTTTTCGGCGCCGACCAGAACCAGGTTCGCGCGCGAGCTGATATCGCGCTCAAACCAGTCGGCGCGCGGTAGTCTGCACCACCCCGGACGCAGCCCATGCCAGTAATGCAAGACCCACCAGGAGGGCCAAAGTGAATGGAATCGTCCGTCGCATCCCGCTTCCTTTATTAGAGCACTCAGGGGGCTGTGTTACTGTGCGGAATATGCAGCTCGAAGACCTCGGAGTCATCGGAAACTGTCAGTTTTCGGCCCTGGTTCACAGCAGCGGCGCAGTGGTTTGGTGCTGTCTTCCACGCTTTGATTCCGAGCCTGTGTTTTCGACACTTTTGGACGAGGGGGAGGGCGGAAGCTTTCGCATCGGGGCGGCCGGCGGGGAATGCGGAACGCAGCGTTACACACCAAGCACGAATATTCTGGAGACGACATTTCGCACCGCGACCGGATCCTTCCGCGTGATCGATTTTGCGCCGCGCTTTCTGCAATTCGGACGCGCCTTCCGGCCGACGCAGTTGGTGCGCATTGTCGAGCCGATTGAAGGCACGCCGCGCATCGTGGTGACGTGCGAGCCGCGGCTGGGATGGTCGAAGGCGCGGCCGATGGCGACTCAGGGGTCGCATCATGTGCGGTACGAAGGATTCGCCAGCCAGTTGCGGCTCACCACCGATCTGCCGCTTTCATACCTGGGTGGGCAGGCGTTCACCCTGACCGGCCGGCAGCACCTGATGTTGAGCTGGGGGGCGCCGGTGGAAGAGCCGCTCGCGCCCCTTTGCGAGCGCTTCTGGAATGAGACGGAGCGCTACTGGCAGAACTGGGTGAAACAGTGCGACATCCCGCCATTGTTCCAGCAGGAAGTGATCCGCTCCGCGCTGACGCTCAAGCTGCACTGCTTCGAAGACACGGGCGCCATCATCGCGGCAATGACTACGTCGATTCCGGAATCGCAGGGGAGCGGGCGCACCTGGGACTATCGCTACTGCTGGCTGCGCGATTCCTATTACGTGTTGAGCGCTTTCGGGCTGCTCGGCCAATTCGAAGAGCGCGAGCAGTTTGTGCAGTACCTGCTCAACGTGGCGGGCGGCGCGCCCGGGCTCAATCTGGCGCCGCTCTATCGCGTGGACGGATCTTCAAACCTGGAGGAATCGATTCTCGATCACTGGGCCGGTTACAACGGCGAGCAGCCGGTGCGCATCGGCAACGGGGCGGCGAAGCATTTACAGAACGATATCTACGGAGAGATGGTACTGGCGCTGACGCCGATTTTTCTGGACGAGCGAATGAGCGCGGAACGTTCGGCGGCGGCGCTGCGGTTGATCGAGGGCCTGGCGCTGAAGGCGATTTCCCTGGCCGGCGTTCCGGACGCGGGCATCTGGGAGTATCGCACCGAATGGAAGCCGCAGACGTTTTCCAGCCTGATGTGCTGGGCCGCCGCGGACCGCATGGCGGGAATCGCGCAACGCCACGAACCGGTGCGCGCGGCGGAGTTCCGCACGGCGGCGGACCGCATTCACTCGGAGGTCGTGGCGCATTCGTGGAACTCCACGAGAGGGAGTTTCGTGGGCCACTACGGCGGCGAGGACCTGGATGCTTCTCTGCTGCAGATGGTTCGCCTGCGCTTCCTGCCGACCGGAGACCCGCGGCTGGGAAGCACGATCGACGCGATTCACAAGGATCTGGCACGAGGCGCGTGGCTGCAGCGGTACAGCCTGAACGATGGGTTCGGCAAGCCGTCGGTGGCCTTCGTGATTTGCACGTTCTGGCTGATCGAGGCGCTGGCGGCGGCGGGCCGGCGCGACGAAGCGAGTGCGGTGTTCGACCGCATTCACGGGGCGCTGTCGCCGCTGGGCCTGCTGTCGGAGGATTACGACACCGCGCCGCCGCGAATGTGGGGGAACTTTCCGCAGACTTATTCCCACGTGGGTTTGATCCACGCCGCCTTCGCCGCGTCGCCGACGTGGACCGAGGTGTTGTAAGCGCCTATTCCACGGTGAAAGTCTGCTTGGTCTCGAACGTCTGGTTGCCGACGGCATCCTTGATGGTGACCGCGATGGTGAATTCGCCAGGCTTGGTGTTGGGCAGAAGATTGATGCCCATGGCAGCGGCGACATAGCGTTTGGGGTAGAAGCTTTCGCTCTGTTCCACCGCCGGCGGATCCTGGGTCCAGAGTACCTTCCCGCTGGGGGAGATGACGCTGGTCACGTAGCTGACGTCGATGTGATTCGCCTTTCCGAACTTGAAGCCGGTGATATCGAACTTGGCCCAGACGGCATCGCCGCCCTTGTAGACGGGCTTGGCGAGCGGCTGCTGAATCTTCCTCACCGCGGAAGAACTGAAAATTGCGAACCACCAGGGTGTCGCTGGGTTCGACGGTCTTGCCGCGAATCTGAAAGGGGACAGAGAGCTCGGCGTTGGTGTGCCCGATCAGGTCTTCGGCCTTGATGACGAGCTTGTAGGTGCCTGCCGCCACCAGCGGCGGGACCTGGACTTCGGTGGTGATCTTGGGCATCCACTCTTTGTCCTGCGGCGTCACGTCGGTCACCAACTCGTTCTTATAGATCTCGGTGAGCGGCACGCCGTTCGGGTCGAAGGCCTGCACGGAGTAGGCGACGTGCACCTTTTCTTCGGGAGTCTTGGCGTAGCCGGCGATGCGGCAGGAGAAGAACAACGTCTCTCCGGCCACGTGTTCGAAGCCCGGCGGCATGGGCGCGCCGCCATCGCTCTGCGCGATGATCGGCCGCACCACCTCGAGCGGAGCGGCGAAGGCGAGCGCGGATATCGCGAATGAAAGCAGAAATCGGTCGCATTGCGAACCTCTACTTCCGATTCTACGCTTCATCTCCCGTGCATTACTGGCCTGTCCGTCTCGCTGCCTGTCGCCTGTAGCTTTGGGCTCGCCGCTGTGAGGCAGGCGCTTACTTTTCCCACTGCCGAACATCTCCGTGAATTGTAGGGCGGACGCCCTCGTCCGCGGCCGACGCCCTCGCCGGCTATCGTCGTGGACAGGGCTTTGATTCTGCGGGCGGAGAGCGGGACGTGGGCGTCCCGTGCGGACGGGGCGTCCGCCCCACAAATTCTGCTGTTCGTGTGTGGTTTTCGACCGTGCGTTTGCCGGTTGTTAAATTACAACACTTCGCGCAGGTAATGGCCGGTGTAGGAATCCTTCGCCGCGGCGATGGTCTCGGGGGTGCCGGTCGCCACGATCTGGCCACCGCGAGCGCCGCCCTCGGGCCCGAGATCGATCACCCAATCGGCGGCCTTGATCACGTCCAGATTGTGCTCGATGATCGATCAGGCTGCCGCCGTTTTCGATCAGCCGCTGGAAGGCGGCCGAGCAGTTTGGCGATGTCGTCGAAGTGCAGGCCGGTGGTCGGCTCATCGCAGATGAAGAGCGTGCCGGCATTGCTCGCGGTGGCCAGGTGCGCTGCCAGTTTCACGCGCTGCGCCTCGCCGCCGGAGAGCGTCGTCGCAGATTGTCCGAGCCGCAGATAGCCGAGGCCGACATCGTCGAGCACCTTCAGGCGCTGCACCAGGCGGGGCGCGGCGTGGAAGAAATCCATCGCCTCGCGCACCGTGAGTTGCAGCACCTCGTGGATATTGCGACCGTTGTAGCGGATTTCCAGGATGCCGCTCTTGTAGCGCGTGCCTTTGCATTCTTCGCAGATCAGTTCCACGTCGGCCAGGAACTGCATCTCCACCGTCACCGTGCCATCGCCCTGGCAGATTTCGCAGCGGCCGCCCGGAATGTTGAACGAGAAATGGCCGGCCGTGTAGCCGCGCTTCTCGGCTTCGCGCGTGGAGGCGAACAGCGCGCGGATCAGGTCGAACGCCTTGATGTAGGTGACCGGGTTGGAGCGCGGCGTGCGGCCGATCGGCGATTGATCGATCATCACCGTGCGTGCTGATGCGCTCCGCGCCTTCGACCTTGCGGCACATCAGCTGCGGACCCGGCGCGTCACCGAGTCTCAGGCTCGGCGGTGGCGCCGGCATCGTCGCTCGGCGTCGCGCGCCTTGTGCAGCGCTTCGAGCGAGCGGATAAATCACGTCGTGCACCAGCGTGGATTTGCCGGAGCCGGAGACGCCGGTGACCACCACCATCATGCCCAGCGGAATCTCCACGTCGACGTTCTTGAGATTGTGCACGCGCGCGCCGCTGAAGCGCATCATGCGCCGCGGATCCACCTCGCGGCGCGTGCGCGGCGCGGAGACCTTCAGCTCGCCGCGCAGGTATGCGCGGTCAGCGAGCGGTTGCCGCTCTGCGATCAGCGCGGGGAGCGTGCCCTCGAAGACGATCTCGCCGCCGTGCTCGCCGGCGCCGGGACCGAGATCGACGATGTGATCGGCCGCGCGCATCACGTCGGGATCGTGTTCCACCACCACGATGGTGTTGCCGAGTCCGCGCAGTTCCTCCAGGATGCGGATCAGGCGTCCGGTGTCGCGGCTGTGCAGGCCGATGGAGGGCTCGTCGAGCACGTAGCAGGCGCCCACCAGCCGCGAGCCCAGCGAGGTGGCCAGTTGGATGCGCTGCGCCTCGCCGCCGGAGAGCGTGGAGGCCAGGCGATCGAGCGTGAGGTATTCCAGGCCGACGTCGTTGAGAAATTTCAGGCGCTGGCGGATCTCCACCAGAATCTTCTCGGCGATGGCGGTTTCTTCGGGGCTGAGACTGCAGGGAGAGGAAAAACTCCTGCGCCTCGGCGATGTTCATGCGCACGATATCGGCCAGGTTCTTGCCGTCGACGCGGACATAGAGCGCTTCCTTGCGCAGGCGCGCGCCCTTGCAATCCGGGCAGAGCGCGTAGCCGCGATAGCGGCTGAGGAAGACGCGCACGTGCACCTTGTACTTCTTGGTCTCCAGGTGATCGAAGAAGCGGCGGATGAACTCGTCGAGCGTTTCGCGCTCCGCCGCCGTGAGATCGCAGACCGGGACGTTGGTGCGGACCTTGGCGCGGTGCTTCTTGAAATTGCCGAGCCAGGAGCGGTACTTGGGCTTGGTCCACGGATCGACCGCGCCTTCGTCGAGCGAAAGGCCGGGATCCGGGATCACGCGGTTCATGTCGAAATCGATGGTGTTGCCGAAGCCCTGGCAGCGCGGGCAGGCGCCCGACGGGCGAGTTGAAGCTGAAGAGAATCGGCTCCGGCGGACTGAACTCCAGCCGGCAGGTCTTGCACTGGAAGCGCTCGTTGAAACGCAGCTGCTCGCCCTGTCGCGGCATTCTCGAAGATCACTTCGCCGGCTTCGCGATAGCAGATTTCGATGGTGTCGACCAGGCGCTGGTGCAGGTCGGGCGCGATCGCGATGCGGTCCACCAGAATGAAGAGCGGCTTGGTGAAATCGATATCGAGCAGCGATTCGGGCGTGGAGAATTCGAAGAGGCGGCCAGCCTGGAAAAGGCGGTTGAAGCCCTTCTTGCGGAGCTCGAAGAGATGGTCGCGCAGGGCGTCGGTGGAAGCGTGCTCGCCGCAGGGAAAGAGCGCGTACCAGCGCGAGCCTTGCGGATACTGCAGCACGCGCGCGGCGACTTCGTCCACGGTGTCCTTGATCACGCGCGTGCCGCAGGTGGGGCAGAAGGTCTGGCCGACGCGGGCGTAGAGCAGGCGCAGGAAGTCGAAGCACTCGGTGGATGTCGCGACGGTGGAGCGCGGATTGCGCGTGGTGTTTTTCTGGCGGATGGCGACGGCCGGCGCGATGCCGTCGATATCGTCGACGTCGGGCTTCTCCATGCGCTCCAGGAACTGGCGGGCGTAGGCGGAAAGCGATTCGACGTAGCGCCGCTGCCCCTCGGCGTAGATGGTGTCGAAGGCGAGCGAGGATTTGCCGGATCCCGACACACCGGTGATCACGGTCAGCTGGTTATGAGGGATGGAGAGCGAAATGTTCTTGAGGTTGTGGACCCGCGCGCCGCGGATCGCAATATAATCTTGCACTGGAACTTCTATTATAACGAGGGATGCCAGAGTTCAAGAAATTGATCGCGCGCCTGCAGAAGCACTACGGGGCTCCGGCCTTGCCGCCGGCGCGTGGGGCCTTCGAGCTGGTGCTGTGGGAGAACGCATGCTACCTGCTGCCGGACGAGCGTCGGGCGCAGGTCTTCGAAGGCTTGCGCGCGCAGGTGGGGCTCACGGCGGCAGCGATCGCGAAGGCGCCGCGCGAAATGCTGCTGCCGCTGGCGACGCTCGGGGGCATGCGTCCGGAGACGCGCGTCTTCCGCTGGCAGGAGATCGCCCGGATTACCAACCAGCAATTCGCGGGCGACCTGGAACAGATTCTGGAACTCCCGTATGCGCAAGCGAAGAAGGCGCTCAAGCTATTCCCGAACATCGGGGAGCCGGGCGCGGAGAAGATTCTGCTGTTCTGCGGCCTGGCGCAAGGACTGCCGATGGAGTGGGCCGGGCTGCGCGTGCTGACGCGCGTGGGCTACGGACGCGTGCACCTGAAGAATTACGGCGCGATGTACAAGAGCGTCCAGGAAGCGATCGCAGGCGAACTGCCGAAATCCGCCCCCGCGCTCGTGAAGGCGCACCTGCTGCTGCGCGAACACGGCAAGACGATCTGCCGCGACAAAGGGCCGGCGTGCCACGAGTGTCCGGTAGAGGACGTGTGCGCATTTCGCCATCCGGGGCCGCGAAGGATCTCCGGAATCGCGGATTGAGTGCCGCGCGAGATGATCGCCCCGGTGCGGATTTTTCTGGCGCCGCAAGCGTGAAGCTATCAACGAATCACGGTCAGTCGCAAGTCGGTAGCCGCTTCTACGAGTTGCTTGTCGAGAGTCCAAAATGCGCAATGCGAAAGTAGGGCGGATGCGAGGAGATGGGCATCGACCCACCCCAGGCCTCGCCCCCAGAGCTTTCGATCCTCGATTAGCGCCAGAACTTCTGCGGTAGATGCCAAGGTTGCGGACGGTAGGGCGCGCAGGTCGGAAAGAACGTTTCCTCGATTCTTCAAGTTGCCGCACGCCAGTTCACCGCAAACGAACGGGTGCATGAGCACGAGGCTATCAGACAATAAGCCGGCCAAGTTCGGCTCGCCGTGCCGAAAGTGCTGGATCCAGATCGAGGTGTCGGTGAGAACCACTAGGCAGATCGCCGCCGCGGGATGCTTGGCATTTTGGGCTGTGTGCCGCCGAGCGCGGCCAGCCGCCTGCCGGCCTCGCGCGCAATGAGCGCCTCCAGGCCAGCGCGCACCAACGCCGTCTTTTCCTTAATGCCGGTCAACTCCCTGGCGCGTTCAAGTAGGGCCTCATCGATGATCAAGGTGGTCCTCATATGCTTTAGTATGCATTGTTCATGCATATGGATCAAGGGAGGCCCGACAGGAAGGCTCTCACAGCCGCGGCAAACTCCATCGGGTTATCCTGGTGGATCACGTGGCCGCCGTCGATGCACGGCAATTGTGTGTTGGGGCGGCGAGCGGCCATCTGCTCCACATGCTCTTGCGACGTCACGCGGCTTCGCGAGCCACGGAGCAGCAGGGCGGGGCAATGAGACGCCAGCCAAGCCTGCCAGTGATTCCCGTTTACGTGAGTTTGCGACTCCCCCATGTCCTGCGGGTCGAAGGCGAGCCGCCATCCGTTTTCGGTGCGGCGAAACGAATCCAGAAGATAAGGGAGGAAGCGCGCGCCGATGAATTCCTCAAGCTCTTCCCTCGTAGCAAACGTTCCTCTCCACGCCAGCGCGAAGCTGGTGTCGTCGGCGATCTCGACGCCGATATCCTCGATGACCAGGGCCCGCACCACCTCCGGATGGCGCGCTGCGAACTGGTAGGCGTTGTCTGCGCTGGTCCAGGGCAATGACGCGCCAATGGGGCGCCAACGCCAGGGCCAGCGGTTCGAAGGTCCGGGCCTCGAGCCGGTGGGAGTGAAGTGCAACCAACGGGTTGCCTTCACCGCCGGCGTCCAGGTAGGAGAAGGTCAGACTATCGCGTTGAAAGTTGTGGCGCTGCATGCGTCCTTAGTCCTCGGCCTTTGTCAGCCCCCGGAAAAACTCCTGGAAGATCGGGTTATAGCCGGTGCCGCCCACCTTCCACGCGTCCAGGACGGCGGGGCTGTTGGCCCAGACTTCAAAAACGTCGAGCCAGCCGGCGTAGACCGGATTTTCGCGATCGGAGCGGTGCTGGAGATTGAGCTCGAAGTAGACGTCCTCCATCAACTGGAGCAGTTCCATGCAGAAGTAGACGGCTTTGCGCGGCGTGACCTCGGGTTGCGCCACCTTCGGCATGCGCTGGAAAAGCTGATTGTCGAGGAAGGCGAGGTCCGGGTCCTCGGCGATACGGCGTACGAAGGCGGAGTAGCGCTCGGTGAGATTGGTGGCGGCCGCGGTCAGCGCGGGTGCGGGGTACCACTTGCGGCACAGGTCCTGGAACATGACGAGCATGTCGCGCTGATCCAGCGGGCTGGGCCGGCTGGCGACATTCTCGAAGGTGGTCCGCACCACATGCAGGCCGAGTTGGCGGTAGCTTTCGAATTGCGATTCGCTGAAAAACTGGTCGGCGGTGCTCTCGTGCGGGAAGGTCGGCGACGTGCTGTGATACTGGCGCACGTCTTCCGGTTCGTCCCCGGTGAGGCTGGATTTGAGATAGAGGATCCAGCCAGTGGCGCGCGCGTATGCGGAGGCGGGCGCGTCGGGGCGCCCGCATGAATCGGCGGGGAAGCCGGTTTCGGGCTCGGGATACGCGATGGTGCCGATGACGCAGTGGGACTGGCTGCGGCCGTGGACGCTGTGTATGGGCTGGGGGTCGAGCGTGATCTCCACGCCGAAATCGGCACGGCACTTGCGGATGGCGCCGCCGAGTCCTTCGAAAGTGAGATTGGGGTCGGCTTCCGAATCGCAGACCACGATGTAGCGGCAACGGCGGCGGACCAGCTCGTACAGGCCGAGATTATCGAAGTGGCCGCCATCGGAGACGTTGACATAGCGGCTGCGGCCATTGGATTGCGCGAAGAGTTCGGAGAGCAGGGAGACAAGCGCGTTCATGGGGCCGGGTCGCGCGCTGGGAGCATCGCGTCGCGGATTGCCCAACCACCAGCCGAGGCGCACATTGAGGATCGTCATCATGAACGCGAGGGGCGCTGAGGTGTGATAGCCGGAGTTGGGATTTGCGGCCGCGCCGGAGATGGCCATGGCGGTGCCTATGCCCGGGCCGCGCGGTTCCATATAGCCGGGCGTAGAGCGGTAGCCATCGGGGTTAAGGTCATTCTTGCGGGCGGTGACGTTACGGTCTTCCTGGGAGCGCGCCGGCTCAAAGCCGCAGTAGCGCGGGGTAAAGACAAAGGACGCGCCACGCCGTTCCAGCTTGGCAAGTTCGCTGCCGGTGTTGAGGTTGAGCGCGCAGTTGACGATCGGGAAGGGACCCAGGTAGGGAGCGCCTGGACCGGCTTCGGGCACGAGCTCGGCGATCGGGAAATCGTCGAAAGGGTCGAAGCCGGTGAGCCGGTTGGGCTGGCGATCGCCGCCGCGGCCGGCCCCCAGGTAGCAGCGCACCAGCCGGTTCTTATAGAAGTGGTGCATCGAAAACTCGTTAATGTTGAAGCGCAGCGGCAGCACCGAGATGATTACCAGGCAGGAGGCCAGCACTCCGGCGATGGCGACGATCAGCCCCTGGTGGGAACTGTGCAGGGAACACCAGTACTCCCGCTGCACGGGTTCGAGCCAGAGCAGCCAGGAAGGGATGGGAGTGGTGATCGGGTCGATGCAATTGCTTTCCAACGTCACGTTCCCAGCCAGCGGGCCGAGCAGCATGTGGGTTCCGAGCGAAACGAACAGAAGAAAGCCGGCGAGGAATACGATCGGCGCAACGCGGCCGATCATTTCCATGGCACGCGTGGGAGGATCGCGCCGCTCATTGGGCTGGCCGCTGGTCTTCGAGCTCTTGCCGGAGAGGTAGCCGGCGATGGCGCTGCCCAACCAGCCGCCGGCAAGGGCAACGCCTGCCGGCGCCCACGCGAGCGTGACCCAGGCCAGCCAGTACGGGCCGAATACGGCGAGTACGAACAGGCCAATCCAGCCTGCCATGCCGATGGAGGTGGAAGCGCCGAGGCGGGCCAGCCACTCGCGCGCGGCATCCGGGAAATCGGAGCCCATGAGGCCGATCTGCAGCGTGACTCCGCACATCCACACCACCAGGACGAGAGGCGGGCCGAACGCGATCCGCAGCCACTCCACATCGGGATCGTCCCAGGTGCCGGTGAGCTTCCAGACCGCCCACAGCAGGGTGGCAGTGACCGCGGCGCAGACCAGCGGTATGGCGATCAGGTAGAGCCACCCGTTGGCCTGGTTGTGTCGCGCGCGATAACAGAGGCGGAAGCCGCCGATCCATTGGAGCGCGGCAAATAGCACGAACAGGACGAAACCGGAGCGCACCGGGTGCGGGTCAAAGCGGAAGGCGCCGAAAATGTAGGACGCGATCACGATGCAACTGCTGGCGCCGCCCACGATGAAGCGGCCGCTGAGATCCGGCAGGCGGAAACGGGGCTTCAGCATGGGAAATTGGACGAACACGATCTGGCGTAGATTGACGGCGACCACCGTGACGGCGCACACGAGCGCCACGACCCAAACCCTGCGCGCCAATTCGAAGGTGAGGCTGTTGGCGTAGGTCTGCTGCAGGACGCCGCTCAACAGGACGGTCAGCACCACTGCCATCAGGAAGGGAATCAGGATCAGCAGGTTCAGCAGCATGTTGCGGATCCAGACCGAGCCGATGGTCCAGAAATCCGGACTGAAGAGGCCGGGCTGCGGCGCCAGGTAGTTGCTGTACTTGCGGAGGAAGCTGATGGGGTCCGTCTCCGGCTCGCCGGGGACGCGCCGTGGGTGGAGTTCGCCCTGCGCGGGGATCGGGTTGCCGTTATGCTTATTGCGAATAATGCCGTGGAGCCACGAGCCGATGTAGCCGCCGCCGGAGACCGTGGAGAGGTAATCGATGTAGGGGAGCAG
Source organism: uncultured Solibacteraceae bacterium (assembly GCA_963791985.1). Classification (GTDB taxonomy): domain Bacteria; phylum Acidobacteriota; class Terriglobia; order Bryobacterales; family Bryobacteraceae; genus Solibacter. Next base: position 1,211,158 of record CAWBUN010000002.1, read on the forward strand.
GCCAAGTTCGGCGAGCCCCTGCAGGACTCCGAGATTGAAGGTGGCGCTGCGAATGCCGCCGCCGGAGAAGCAGAGCCCCAGCGCGCGCGTGCGGTGCGCATCGGCCACGGACCGCGGCGGCGAGTCATTGGCGGGAAGCGGCGCCTGTTCGGGAAAGAGGGCGGCGCGGCGGGCACGGATGTCCTTGAGCTCGTCGGCAAGGACACTGGGGAAATCGCGCGGCAGCATTTGTCGAACCAGTCTACTCCACTACCGGACCCGCCCCATCGATTTGGCGGTGGTATCTTTGAGACAGGGTGGATGTGCGTGCTATTCTTACGGACAAGCGAGGGCCGCGCGCCTGTGGAACTTCCCGCCAATTTACAGCTGTCTGTAACGCCAACCTGCATCAAGCACGTCCCTATACCTATCGTGATCTGTCTCTGACGTGGACTTCATGTTCGAATTCCTGTTCAAATATCCGGCCAACATCTTCCATAAGGGCCAGTTCGTCCTCCTGACGCCGTGGCCTGTCTGGGTGTTGGCGATCGCTATTCTTGCCGTCGCGGGAGCCCTCTTCTGGCACGTGCGGCGCAATCACGGAATGCTCAGCGGAGCCCGGCCAATCGCCATCTGGCTGCTGGAAAGTGGGCTGATCGCGTTGATCCTCTTCCTGCTCTGGCATCCCGCGTTGAGTATCGCGACACTCAAGCCCCAACAGAACGTGGTGGCTGTCCTGGTCGACGATTCGCGCAGCATGGCGATCAACGACGACTCGGGGACCCGCGAGGCGGCGGCGCAGGCGGCGCTCAACTCCGGCTTGCTAAAGGGACTCACCGACAAGTTCCAGGTGAGACTTTACAAGTTCGGCAAAGACCCTGAGCGCATCCAGAAGGCCGATCAACTGACGGCGGCGGCGCCGGCGACGCGCATCGGCGATACCCTGGAACGCGTATTGGCGGAAAGCTCGAGCCTGCCCCTGGGTGCGATCGTGCTGTTGAGCGATGGCGCGGATAACGCGGGCGGCATCGATCTGGCCACCATCGCGGCCATCCGGCGGCAGCGGATTCCGATCCACACCATCGGCTTCGGCAAGGAACACCCGGATCGCGATATCGAAATCACCGATGCCGTGACGCCGGCGCGCGCGCTACCCGATTCCAAGCTGACCGCGACCGTGACCCTGCAAAGCTGGGGACTCTCCGGCAGCAAGGCGAAGTTGAACGTCAAGGAGAGCGGCAAGGTTCTGACGTCGCAGGAAATCGTATTAAAGGATAGCGGGCAGTTGCAGTCGGAGACGCTGGTGTTTAACGGCGGGCAGGCGGGGCCGAAGACCTTCGAGATCTCGGTAGACCCGGTTCCTGGCGAAGAAAATCAGCTCAACAACAAGATCACGCGCGTGGTCAACGTCGAAAAGCGCCGGCCGCGCATCCTCTATATACAGGGCGAGCCGGTGTGGGAGTTCAAGTTCATCCGCCGAGCGATCGACGACTACCCCGATATCGGCATCGATCTGCCCACCATGCTGCGGACCACGCAGAATAAGATTTACCGTCAGGGCGGCAGCAGTGCCAAGGAGTTGGAGGACGGCTTCCCTACCAAGCCCGAGGAGTTGTTCGCCTACCAGGGCCTGATCATCGGCGGCGTGGAGGCCAGCTATTTCACCACCGCGCAGCAGCAGGCGATCAAGGATTTTGTGGACCGGCGCGGCGGCGGCGTATTGTTCATCGCCGGGCGCGCGAGTTTGAGCGATGGCGGCTGGCAGAATTCACCGATGGCCGACCTGATCCCGGTGAAGCTGCCGGAATCGCGCGGCACTTTCCATCGCGATTTCTCCAGCGTATCGCTGACGCCGCAGGGCGCGCAGAGCATTCTCTGCCGGCTGGATGAGAATCCGGCGCGCAACCTGGAGCGATGGAAGAAGATTCCGCAGATCGCGAATTATCAGGATGTCGGCGAGCCGAAGCCTGGCGCCACCACGCTGTTACAGGTGACCACTCCGGCCAAGCGGGTGCAGCCGCTGCTGGTGACCGAGAACTACGGCCGCGGGCGCACCGTGCTGTTCGCGACCGAGGGCAGTTGGCGCTGGAAGATGTGGCTGGATCATGCCGACAAAACCCATCCCACGTTCTGGCAGCAGATGTTCCGCCAGTTGGTGGCGGATTCGCCCGGGCAAGTGCTGGCTTCGACGCCGAAATCCGTGCTGAGCGATGAGACCAAAGTGCCGATTCGCGTCGAGGTTCGCGACAAGCAATACAAGCCGGTGACCAACGCCAAGGTGCAGGCCCGCTTCCTGGAGCCGGATGGAAGCAGCGCGACGATGGAACTAAATCCCGTCCCGATGGAAGAAGGTATATACGGCGGGGAATGGACGGCGGAGAAGCCGGGCTCGTACGTGGTGGATATTCTGGCCGGGCACGACCAGGAAGAGACCGGGCACGATCTGCTGACCTTCCGCCGCGAGGACGGGGTGGCGGAAAACTTCCACACATCGCAGAACAAGGAACTGCTTCAGAAGCTCAGCGAACAGACCGGCGGACGGTACTACAAGGGCGGTGAGGCGTCCAAGCTATCGAATGAGATTTCCTACTCCGAGGCCGGGATCACCACCCGCGAGACCCGCGACCTTTGGGACATGCCGGTGGTCTTCCTGCTGGCCCTCGGCATTCGGGCGTCGGAATGGCTGCTGCGCCGGAAGTGGGGTGTAGTATGAGGAGCTTCGGATCGCAAACCGAGCCGCGACCGTCAGGGAGCGTCCTCCCACGCCTACTCGCCCTCCTCGCAATTTCCGCCCTCTCCGCTCCCGCCGCCACCTTTTACCTCAACATGGCCGGCATCGGTGGTGAGACGGATTACACTCAACGCTTCAAGATGTGGGCCGAGGATATCGATGGCAGCCTGAAGAAGGCGGGCGGCGAATCCCAGGTCACTACCCTGATCGCTCCCACCCGGGAACAGGTTCGCGCGCGCTTCGCCGAGATCGCCAGGCAGGCCAAGCCGACCGATTCCGTGGTGGTGATCCTGATCGGCCACGGCACCTACGACGGGCAGGACTACAAGTTCAACATCCAGGGGCCGGACATCACGGCGGCGGAGTTGGCGGCGCTGATGGACAAGATTCCGGCGCAGCGTCAACTGGTGGTCAACATGACGAGCTGCAGCGGCGGCTCCATCGACCAGCTGCGGCGGCCCAACCGGATCGTGATTTCGGCGACCAAGACCGGCTCCGAGAAGAACGCGACCAACTTCGCGCGCTACTTCGCGGAGGCGCTGCGCGAGCCCGCGGCGGATACGGACAAGAACGAAGCGATCAGCGCGCTCGAGGCATTCCGCTACGCGCAGGCCAAGACCACGGAGTTCTTCGATACCCAGAAGCGACTGGCTACCGAGCATTCGGTGATTGAAGATACCGGCAAGGGAAGCGGCGAACGGACGGCTACCGCGGCAAACGGCCAGGGTAAACTGGCAAGTTCCTTCACCGTGGTGCGGCTGGGCGCGAATGCCGCCGCGGCGCGCGACCCCAAGAAGCGGCCGCTGCTGGATAAGAAGGAACAGCTCGAACAGGCCATCGAAAAGTTGAAGTTCGAGAAGGCCGCGATGCCGGCCCAGGCGTACAAACAGCAATTGACCGCGCTTCTCCTGGAACTCGCCAAGACGCAGGAGGCCCTCGATCAGTGAGGGAACATTCAGTGCGACAGATTCCGGGCAGGCGTTTGGCCCAATGTGACTTGGTTTTCCTGCCATCGGGGAGTGCATTCGCCTGCTCGCAAACCGCGAAGATTCTAGGGAAAGCAATTTCTCGCAGAGCACGCAAAGATCGCAGAGAAAACCGAGGAAACCCAAATCGTTTCTTCCTGGTTTTCTCTGCGATCTCGGCGTCCTCTGCGAGAAACTATTCTTTCCACTTCGGGCCCACGAGTTTGCGGCATGCCGCACTGTGGGGCAGGCAATCCTGCCTGCAGCCGGCTTTCAGCCGGCTCGCCCCGATGCAACGCGGCCTCCGCGCGCTCGGGCCACTCAGCTTGCGGCATGCCGCACTGTGGGGCGGAGGGACGCATTCGCCCGCGGAATCAAGCTCCTGGGCACCGAGAAGACCTACGAGGGGCGCGGAGGTTCGGCGATGGCAAAGCTAAGCGGCACTGGGCGTTTGGCCTGCTCCGCCTTAGTTCTTTTCCTCTTCGCGCTGGCGCTGCCGGCGCAGACGCTGGATCAGGCGGAGCAACTGTGGAAGGCCCGGCGCTTCAAGGAAGCTAACGAAGTCTTCAAGGCGCTGGAGGCCAAGGACCCGAAGAACGCGGATTACAAGGTGCGCTGGGGCCGGATGATGCTGGATCACGCCCAGCCCTCCGACGCCGAAGACCTGTTCGGTGAAGCCCTTGCGATCAAGAAGGATCACGCCGGCGCGCTGATGGGCATGGCGCTGATTGCCGCCGACAGCTTCGAAGGCCGTGCCGGCGACCTGGCGCGCAAGGCGCTGGCGAGCGACCCGAAACTGACCGAAGCACAGGAACTGCTGGCGCGACTGGCGCTCGAAGACAACGACAATCCCAAGGCCACCGAAGAGGCCAAGAAAGCCATCGCCATGGATGCCAATTCGGTCCAGGGCAAGGCGATTCTCGCGACCATAGACCTGCTGGCGGATAAGAAGGATTCGCCCTACGATCCGCATACGGCCAAGGGCTACGAGACCATCGGGCGCTTCTTCGTTCTGAACCGCCGCTACGAAGAAGGCATTCAGTATTACCGCAAAGCCATCGAGCTGGATCCGCAGTTGTACAGCGCGCGCTCGCAGTTGGGCATCAACCTGATGCGCCTGGGGCAGGACACCGAGGCCTATCAGCAACTGGAGCTTTGCTTCAAGAACGAGTTTCAGGACGCCGCCACGCGCAACTCGCTGAAGCTGATGGATAGCTACAAGAACTTCGTCACCTTCACCACCCCGCACACCATCCTCAAGCTGCACAAGAAGGAAGCCGAGCTGCTGCACCCCTACATCGAAAGCGAGATGGAGCGGGCGATCGCCACCTACGAGAAGAAGTACAAGATGAAGCTCGAGAGGCCGGTGCAGGTGGAAGTCTATCCCGACCACGAGGATTTCGCGGTGCGCACGCTGGGCATGCCCGGCCTGGGCGCGCTGGGCGTCACCTTCGGCTACTCGATCGCGATGGATAGTCCCTCGGGGCGCAAGCCCGGGACCTTCCACTGGGCCTCCACGCTGTGGCACGAAATGAGCCACGTGTTTACGCTGACCGCGACGGGACATCGCGTGCCGCGCTGGTTCACGGAGGGCATGGCGGTCCACGAAGAGACCGCGATTTCGCCGGATTGGGGCGACCGGCTGGGGCCGGACGTGATCTCCGCCATCAAGAACAAGAAGCTGCTGCCGGTGGCGGAGCTGGATCGCGGTTTCGTGCATCCCACGGCGCCGCAGCAGGTGATCATCAGCTACTTCCAGGCCGGCCGCATCTGCGATTACATCAATCAGAAGTGGGGCTGGGACACGCTGCTCGCCATGCTGCACGATTTCGGCGCGGGCGAAGACACCGTGACGGTGGTCAAGAAGGAATTGAAGATCGAGCCGGCCGATTTCGACAAGCAGTTTATCGCCTGGGTCGAGGCCGACACCAAGAATACGGTGGAGCACTTCGACGAGTGGAAGAAGACGCTGAAATCACTCGTCGAGATGTCGTCCACCAAAGATTGGGACGCGGTGATCAAGAAGGGCACGGAGATCCGCGACATGTATCCCGACTACGTCGAGGAGCACAGCGTGTATGAAATGCTGGCCACGGCGTACCTCGCGAAAGGCAACAAGGCAGCGGCTGTCGAGGAGCTGCAGCGCTACGAGAAGATCGGCGGGCGTGATCCGGAGTCTTTGAAGCTGCTGTCCAGGAACCTGGAAGAGATGGGCCGGACGGCGGAGGCCGCCGACGCCTTGAACCGTTTGAACTTCATCTATCCGATGGACGCCGCCGCGCATCGCAGCCTGGGTGGTCTCTGGCTGGTGCAGGGAAACTTCCCAGGCGCGATTCGCGAATATCAGGCGGTGCTGGCCAAGAATCCGCTGGATCAGGCGCAGGCGCATTACGACCTGGCCAAGGCATATCAAGCTAACAAACAGACCGAGCAGGCCAAAGAAGAGTTGCTGGCCGCACTGGAAGCCGCACCCGGCTTCCGTCCGGCCCAGAAGCTCTTGCTAGAATTGAGCACTACCGCAGTTAAGAACTAAGAAACGGACTAAACATGTCAACAGTGACGCAGTTGGAGCCGGAAGTTCTCAAAGCGCGGATCGAGCGCTTTCGCCAGGTGCAAAGCGAGATCGTGACCCAGGTGCGGCGCGTGATCGTGGGCCAGGAGGAGGTTCTGGAACAGGTCATGATCGCTCTGTTCGTCGGCGGTCACTGTCTCATTACCGGACTTCCGGGCACCGCCAAGACGCTGCTGGTGCGCACCATGGCGCAGACCCTCGGCCTGGTGTTCAAGCGCATCCAGTTCACGCCGGACCTGATGCCGAGCGACATCACCGGCACGGACATCATCGAAGAGGACCCCACCACGGGCCGTCGAACCTGGACCTTCGTGCAAGGGCCGATTTTCGGCAACATCCTGCTGGCCGACGAAATCAACCGTACGCCGCCGAAGACGCAGAGCGCGCTGCTCGAAGCCATGCAGGAGCGCAGCTGCACGGTGCGCGGCAATATCTACACGCTGCCCAGCCCGTTCTTCGTGCTGGCCACGCAGAACCCGATCGAGCTGGAGGGCACCTATCCGCTGCCCGAAGCGCAGCTCGACCGCTTCCTGTTCAATACCGTGCTGGATTATCTCTCGGCCGCGGAAGAGCTGAAGGTGGTCGATTTGACCACCGTCACCACCGTCGCCTACGCCGACCCGGTGACCACCTCCAAGGAAATCGTGGATTTCCAGCAGTTGGTGCGCATGGTGCCGATCGGCGAGAGCGTGTCCCGGCATGCCGTGGACCTGGTCCGCGTCAGCCGCGCAAGTGACGAAAATGCCCCCGACTTCGTCAAAAAGTATGTGAACTACGGCGCCAGCGTTCGCGCCGCGCAATTCCTGGTGCTCGCGGCCAAGGCCAGGTCGCTGATGAAGGGCCGGTATCACGTGACGTATGAAGACATCCGCGCGCTTTATATCCCGGTGCTGCGGCACAGAATCCTGCTCAACTTCCACGCCGAAAGCGATCGCCTGAAGCAGGACGACATTTTGAAAAAGGTCCTGGCCTGGATGCCGGCGCCGCGCGACTAGTATGAAGCAGATCGCTCCCTGACGGTCGCGGTTCGCGGTGCCATTTACCCGGCAAAACGCAGCGTACCGCAGCGCGAACCGCGACCGTTAGGGAGCGATCTAAAGGTATCTTATGCTACAGCGTTTCCTCGACCCCGCGACGTTGGCCTCTATCTCCAGCCTCGATCTTGTGGCGAAGACGGTGGTCGATGGCTTCGTCGCGGGCCTTCATCGATCGCCGGATTTCGGGTTCTCCCAGGAGTTCGCGGAGTATCGCTCCTACGCGGAAGGCGACGATCTCCGCCACGTGGATTGGAACGTCTTCGCGCGCACCGACCGCTGCTACCTCAAGCGCTACAAGGGCGAGACCAATTCGCAGTTGCTGCTCCTGCTCGATACCTCGGCCTCCATGGGCTATAGCTCCGCCGGTGTCAGCAAGCTGGATTACGCGCGCTTCGTGGCCGCCTCGCTCTGCTACATGGCGAGCCAGCAGCGCGATGCTACCGGGCTGATCATCTTCGATGAGGACGTGAAGAATTACGTGCAGCCTTCCACGCGCCAGGGACAACTCTTCCGCCTGCTGCATGCCATCGAGGAAGCTGCCGTCGGCACCCACACCGATTTCACCAAACCCTTCGTGCATTTCCAGAATTTCCTGCACCGCCGCGGCATTGTGGTGGTGATGTCCGATTTCTATGCGGACCCCGAAGTGATCGTAAAGACCGTGGAGCCGCTGCGCTATCGCGGCAACGAAGTGATTCTCTTTCATATGCTCGACCCGCAGGAAATCAAACCGAAGTTTAAGGATCCGGTGCTGCTCTTCGATCTGGAAGAGACCACACGCTCGCTCGAAGTCTCGCCGGAATATGCGCGCAACGAGTACCGGAAGAAGATGGACGCGCACATCGAAGCGCTCAGTTCCAAGGCGCGCGGCGCGGGTATGGATTATTTCCTGATGGATACCGGCCGGCCGCTGGACGAAGGCCTTCGCGAGTATCTGCAGGTCCGCAAGGGGCGGTTGTAACTAATGGGATTCCTGACGCCATGGTTTCTGGCAGGCGCGGTAGCGGTCGGGCTGCCGGTCTGGCTGCACCTGCTGCGCAAACACAAAACTACGCCGCTGCCTTTCAGCTCGCTAATGTTTTTCGAGAAGCGCACGCAGAGCTCGATCAAACACCGGCGCCTGCGCTACCTGGTGCTGTTCGCGCTGCGCACCCTCCTGGTCGCGTTATTGGTGTTGGCCTTCGCGCATCCTTATGTGCGGCAGACCGTGCTCGGCTCCAAGCGCGCCGGTGAAGTCAACGTGCTGGCGATCGACAATTCGCTGAGCATGCGCAGTGGCACCAAGCTCTCGCAGGCGAAGACCGGCGCGAAATCGATCGTCGCCGGCTTGCGCGTAGGGCAGCGCGCGCAGGTGCTGGCTTTCGGTTCCCGCGTGCAGGTGATGAGCGAGGTCACCGACGACCACAACTCCCTGAACGCCGCCATCGATTCCATCGAACCGGGCGACACCCGCACCTCCTACGGCGAGCTGTCGCGCTCGCTGCGTTCCATCTCGCAATCGCTCAAACTGCCGCTGGCCGTCCATCTCTACTCGGACATGCAGCAGACCGGCTGGCCCTCGAACTTCAACGACCTGCGCCTGAGTGCCGACGTCCAGCTGACGCCGCACTCCGTGGATGCCACCGCGGCCCCGAACTTCACGGTGGAGAACGTGGTCGCGCCGCGGCGCGTGTACGACGGCAAGAAGACGCGCGTGCTGGCTACGGTAGCGGGCTTCAACAATCAGAAGGCGGTGCGCAACGTATCGCTGATCCTGAACGGCCGCGTGATCGATAGCAAACAGGTGACCGTGCCGGAACACGGCCGCGCCACGGTGGAATTCATGTCCCTGGAAGCTCCCTACGGGCGCAACAAGGGCGAGGTCCGGATCGACACCGGCGACAGCCTGGCCGCCGACGACGTCTTCTATTTCTCGGTGGAGCGCAGCGACCCGCGCCATGCCCTGTTCGTACAGGATGCGCAGGGAAGCCGCGGGCTGCTCTACTTCAAGGCGGCGCTCGAGGCGTCCGGACAGGCGGCCTTCGAGATCGACCCCGTGACCGTGGACCAGGTGGCCAATATCGCGCCCGGCAAGTACGCCTTCGTGGTGCTGAGCGATATCGGCGGAGTGCCGCCGACCTTCGAGAGTGCGCTGCGCGATTACGTGCGCGGCGGCGGCAGCGTGTTGATCGCGCTTGGTCACCTCTCCGTGGGCCGTACCAAGGTGCCGGTGAGCGGCGACACCATTCAGCAGGCGCGCTACGCGGGCCGCGAGGGCGATCGCTTCCAGACCGCCGCGTGGCTGGATGCGTCGCACCCCTCCATCCTCAAGGACGACCGGTGGGAGGGCGTGAAGTTCTTCCAGACGATTCAAGTGGGTACGGGCAATTCACGGGTGGCGGCCAAACTCAGCGACCAGACGCCGCTGCTGATCGATCAGCAACTGGGAGAAGGCCACATCCTGGTCTTCGCGTCCACGTTCGATAACGTGGCCAACGATTTTCCGATTCATCCCTCCTTCGTGCCCTTCATCGAACAGACGGCGCGCTACCTGGGCCGGCTGGATGCGGGTCCGGCCAGCGTGCAGGTCGGTGCGTTCGCCGAGCTTCGCGATACCAAGGAGAAGGGTGCGGCGGTGGACGTGGTGGATCCCAAGGGCGAACGCGTGCTTTCGCTCGAAGAGGCCACCAAGGCGCAGAATATCCAGTTCACGCAATCGGGCTTTTACGATATCCGGCGACCCAACGGGCGCAACGAACTGGTGGCGGTAAACGCGGACCGGCAGGAGAGCGATCTCACGCCGGTTTCCCCGGATAGTCTTTCTTTGTGGCAGAATACAGCCCAAGGGGCGACCACCGCGGCGACCGCGTCCGGCGAAGAGCAAAAGCCGGTGTCCTTGTGGTGGTATGTCATGCTGGCGGTACTGTTGCTGGCAGTGGCCGAATCCTTGCTGGGGAATCAACATCTTTCAGTTGATAAAGAGGCGGCGGTATGAAACCTTTGGATCGGTTGAGCGAGTATTTGGGAGCCGTTGAAAAGCGGCTTCGCCTGCTTGCGCTGACGCGCGGCATCGCGGTTACGGCCGGGATGGCGCTGGCTCTCACAGTGGTGGCGGTGCTGGTCATCAACCAGTTCGCTTTTTCGAATCCGAGCGTGATCGGTGCGCGCGTATTCCTGTTCCTCGGCATCGCGCTGGCCATCGGGGCCGCGCTCATCATACCCGTAATCCGTCTCAACCGCCGGAATGCGGCTCGCCAGGCCGAGGCGCATCATCCCCAGTTCGAAGAGCGCCTGCTGACCTTTACGGAGCGCATCGAAAAGAACCCCGGCGATCCCTTCCTGGAACTGTTGGCGTCGGACACTCTCCGCGTGGCGGAGGATGCGCAGCCGCAGTCCGTGGCCAAGAACTCGCTGATTTTCGGATTCTCCTCCGCCGCCGTAGTGTCGGCGCTGGTGCTGATCTGGCTGGCCGTTTCGGGGCCCGGCTTCATGGGCTACGGGACCTCGCTCCTGTGGGCGGGCCTGCCGAAAGGCACCGCCAAGCCGTACTATGCCGTGCAGGTGGAACCGGGCAACCGGACCGTCCGCAAGCGCAGCGATCAGTTGATCAGCGCGCACCTGATGGGCTTCCAGGCGCCGAAGGTTCGCTTCTTCGCGAAGTATGCCAGCGCGTCCCAGTGGGAGCAGGCTGAGATGGCCACCGAACCGGGCGGCACTGCGTATCAATTCCTGATCGCCGGCGTCCCCGAGACGCTGGAGTATTACGTGGAAGCGGGCGGCGTGAAGAGCGATACCTTCAAGCTCAACGTGGTGGATCTGCCCAGCGTCAAGAAAATCCGCGTGACCTATCATTTCCCCTCGTGGCTGGGTGAGAAGGATGCCGTGGAAGATCCGGGCGGCGATCTGCGCGCCGTGGAGGGCACCAAAGCCGACGTCGCGATCACTACCGATAAGCCGCTGGCCAGCGGAGTCCTCATGCTGGACGATGGTTCCAAGCTGACCCTGAAGCTGGGTATCGACGGGCTGCTCACCGCCACCGTGCCGATTCAGAAGGATGGCGTGTATCACATCGCCGCGCTCGAAGCCGGCGAAGATGTCCGGCTGAGCGAAGACTATTTCATCGAAGCCCAGCGCGACAAACCGCCGGAGATCAAGATGACGCGGCCGGGCAGGGACTACAAGGCGTCGCCGATCGAGGAAGTGGCGATCCAGGTGGAGGCCAAGGACGATTTCGGCCTGAAGCAAGTAGAGCTGCACTATTCCGTGAACGGCGGACCGGAGAAGGTCGTGCCCATGCAAGCGGGCGGCAAGACCGCGACCGGCAGTTCCATGATCTCTCTGGAAGATTACAAGATCGAGCCCGGCGACGTGGTCAGTCTGTACGCGGTGGCGAAGGACGCGCGGAGTTCCACCAGCACCGATATCTACTTCATCGAAGCCCAGCCCTTCGAGCGCAACTATTCACAATCGCAGCAGGCGGGCGGAGGCGATGGCGGCGGAGGCGGCGACGATCAGGATCAGAACAAGATCTCGCAGCGCCAGAAGGAAATCATCGCGGCCACCTGGAACCAGATGAAAGGGATGGGCGCCAAGGGCACGGACGCGGATAATGCGGCCTTCCTGGCGGGCGTGCAATCGAAACTGCGCGACCAGGCGAAATCGCTCGCCGAGCGCATGAAGGCCCGCCAGTTGACCGAAGCCGGCGATGCGTTCAAGAGCTTCGTGAAAGATATGGAGACGGCCGTGGAGGCGATGGGCCCGGCCACGGACAAGTTGAAGGGCGGCAGCTGGAAGGACGCGCTGGGTCCGGAGCAGAAGGCGCTGCAGTACCTGATGCGCGCCGAGGCGACCTCGCGCGATATCCAAGTGGCCTTCGGCAATCAACAGGGCGGCGGTGGCGGCGGCGGTGGAGCCGGTGCGCGCGATATGGAAGGCCTGTTCGACCTGGAACTCGATACCGAGAAGAACCAGTACGAGAACAACAAATCGCAATCCTCCACCCAGCAGCAGCAACAGCAGCAGGTGGATGAGGCGCTCCAGAAACTGGAGCAGCTCGCGCGCCGCCAGCAGGAGCTTGCCGACCAGCAGAAAAAGGGTCAGCAGCAGACCTCGCAGCAGCGCTGGCAGCAGGAGATGCTGCGCCGCGAAGCCGAGCAGTTGCAGCGGCAACTGGAGCAATTGAGCCGGGGCCAGCAGACCAACCAGCTCAGCCGCAATGGCCAGCAGCAACAGGGAAGTCAACAGGGACAACAAGGGCAGCAGGGACAGCAAGGCCAGCAAGGGCAACAGGGGCAACAAGGTCAGCAGCAGGGACAACAGCAGGGCCAGGCCGGCCAAGCCGGACAACAAGGTCAGCAGGGCCAAAGCTCGCAGCAGGGACAACAGGGCCAGCAAGGCCAACAACAGAGTCAGCAGCAGCAGAACGCGCAGCAGCGTGCGATGCAGCAGCAGCAGAATAACGTCCGCGGCGCCAGTCCGCAGCAGATGCAGCAGATGCTGGATCGCTTGAACCAGGCGATGGACGACATGCGCGGAGCTGCCTCCTCGCAGCAGGCGGGAACTCCGCAGGGCGAGGCGCAGGCGCGCCGCGCGGCAGATCGCTTGAAGGAAGCCGAGCAGATGCTCGCCGGAATGCGCGGCAAGGAATCCTCCAACCAGGTCGAGGACCTGGCGCGGCAGGCGGACGACCTGGCCCGGCGCCAGCAGGCCTTCGAAGGCCAGATGCGCAAGAGCTTCGGGCAGGATAGCCAGGGCTTGACGCGCGAGCAGGCCAACCAGCTCGCCGGCGAAAAAGAGGGCGAGGTGCAGGACCTGAAGCGGCTGGAACAGGGCATGCAGAGCGCGGTTCGCGACCTGCAGAGCTCACAGCGCAAGGCCGCCACCAAGATGCGCGAGGCGCTCGGCGAACTGCAGCAGGCCGAGATCCAGCGCGACATGCAGCGCAATGCGGATTGGATCCGCCGCGGCATGGGCGGCTACGCCGTGATGTCGGAAGCCACCATCACGCAGGGCGTCAACGAACTCCGCGAACAGTTGAAGCAGGTGCAGCAGGCCATGAGCAAGGATGGCAAGGGTGCCGGCGGCAAGGACGATACCAAGCTCGCCGAACAGGCCCTCGGACAAGTGGAGAAACTGCGCCAGCAGATGGAGCAGATGAACGCGCAGCGCGGTCAGGGCAACCAGCCCGGACAAAACGGCCAGCGGGGTCAGCAGTCCCTGCAACGCGGTCAACAGGGCCAGCAAGGACAGCAGGGTGGCCAACAGGGCCAGCAGGGACAACAAGGCCAGCAGGGACAACAAGGCCAGCAGGGGCAACAAGGCCAGCAGGGCCAGGGACAGCAAGGGCAGCAGGGTCAACAAGGCCAGGGCCAACAGGGCCAAGGTCAACAGGCCGGACAGCAAGGCCAGGGCGGACAACAGGGTCAGCAGGGACAGGGCGGCCAGATGAACGGCGGCCCGACCAACGGCGGCGGTGGCGGCAATCGCGGCGGCTATGCCAATGGCAACCCGTACGTCGGCCCTTATAACGGCGTCGGTGATCCGCGCGATCCGCGCATTAACAGCGCGCGCGAGGACTTCCAGAACAACTACACCCAAACCCTGCAGACGCTCCGCCAGTTGGAGCAGCAGGCAGGCAATGACCCCGCGATGGTCAAGGACCTGCAAAACCTGATCCGCGACATGCAGCGGCTGAATCCCAACACCTACGCCAACGATCCGCTGCTGGCCGAGCGCATTCAGGCCACGTTGATGGGCGGCGTCCAGCAGGTGGAGATGGAACTTCGCCGCAAGGTGGAGGACGCGAACGGCACCGGCAGCGTGCGTAGCGCAGGCGGCGAGAAGGTGCCGCAGGGCTATCAGGACAAGGTCGCCGAGTACTACCGCAAACTCAGCAGCAAGAAGCAGTAGCAGACTTTGCCATCCGAAATTCGGCCCCAGAATTGCGGGGAGCCATGCTGGCCCTGGCTCCCCGCTCGTCTCATTCATTTGCACCCCCGGGTGAATTAGGGTAATCTCTATATATAATCAGAGGATTAATCCCCATCGGGATGCAGGTGATTATGGCGACTTCCACCGAGCAAGCACTTTCTCAGCGTGAACAGCTTGAGAATGAACATGTTAAAACCGTCCGTGAGGAAATCGAAGCCTTTCGGACAAAGGCAATGGCCGTCCTCGCTGGGGAGATTACCGACGCTGAGTTCCGACCCTTCCGGCTTAAGCACGGAATCTACGGGCAACGCCAGCCCGGTGTCCAAATGGTCCGCTGCAAGATCCCGAGCGGGTTACTGACCGCAGATCAGGTGGGGCAACTGGCGCGCATCGCAGACGAATTCGGCGGCGGCCGCGGCCACCTCACCACCCGTCAGAACATCCAGTACCACTTCGTTCCCCTGGCGCAGGTGGCGGACCTCATGCACTTGTTGGCCGATGTCGGCCTCACCAATCGCGAAGCCTGCTACAACACCGTCCGCAACGTCACCGCCTGCCCCTGGGCCGGCATCGCGCAGGACGAAGTCTTCGATGTGCGCCCCTACGCGCAGCGCCTGGCCTACGCCTTCCTCCGCAAGGACCTCACCGGCAACCTGCCGCGCAAGTTCAAATTCGCCTTCGATGGCTGCCGGCACGAAGATTGCATCCAGGGTGCCATCAACGACGTCGGCCTGCGCGCCGTGGTCCGCGACGGCAAGCGCGGCTTCCGCATGGTCATCGGCGGCGGCCTCGGCCCCCTGCCCACCGAAGCGCAACTGCTCGAGGAGTTCGTCCCCGAAGAACAGCTGCTGCATAAGTGCGAGGCGATCGTCCGCGTGTTCAACCAGTACGGGAACCGCAAGAACAAGAACACGGCGCGCATGAAGTTCGTGATGCGCAATCGCGGCCTGGAATGGATGCGCGAGCAGATCGAGCTGGCTTACCAGGACATTCTGCAGAACGGCGGGATTGCGTGGCCTGCGATTGTCCCCGAAGGCTTCGGCGGCTATGAATCCAACCCGCAGCCGCTGGGCAACGGCGCGCTTTTACCGGTGGTCAATCAGGCCGCCAGCGGAGACGCGGCCTACGATCGCTGGCTCGAGACGAATGTCAAGGAACAGAAGCAGACCGGCTACGCCGCAGTCACGGTCACGGTGGATCAGGGCAACCTGACGGGCGATCAGTTGCGCGGCCTCGCCAAGCTGGCGGGCACCGCCGGCGATGGCCTGCTGCGCACCGCGATCAACCAGAACGTGGTGCTCGGCTTCATCCCGCTGGCGCGATTGCCGCAGGTCCACCACGCGCTCCGTGAACTGAACCTCGGCGGCGCCGGCGCCGGCCAGATCGAAGACGTCCTCACCTGCCCGGGCGCCTACACCTGCAACCTGGGCATCACCAAGACCATGAACCTGGGAGCCGCACTGCAGGAAGCCGTGCGCCAGTTCGACGACCCCGAGGTGCGACGCCTGACCATCAAGGCCAGCGGCTGCCCCAATGCCTGCGGCCATCACTGGATCGGCGATTTCGGTTTCTACGGCAACGCGCGCAAGCTCGATGGCCGCGAGATTCCCTACTACCAGATGCTGCTCGGCGGCGGCTACGACGACCAGGGCATCATGCGCTTCGGCCTCGCCATTCAATCGCTGCCCGCGCGCCTTGCGCCCGAGGCGGTGCGTCGCGTTATCGAGCATTTCCAGGCCAACCGCCTGCCCGGCGAGCGCTTCCGCGACTATGTCCTGCGCTTCAAGATCGAGACTTTCCGCGAGCTCACCGCCGACCTGGCCAAGCCCGCCGAACTCTTCCCCGAAATCTACCAGGATTGGGGCGATTCCGAAGCCTACTCGCTGAAGCTCGGCCGCGGCGAATGCGCCGTGTAGGATAGGCCTCCGGCCTGTCCACTAATTAGTTTCCGAATCGCGCCTCGCGCGAAAGGCTCGCCGCCGTGTGACGCCCGCGAACCGCGACCGTCAGGGAGCGATCTACAACACTTTGATGCTATCGTGCGAATAGATGGCAAACATCGCACGTGTACTGATTAGCGTTACCGACAAAACGGGGATCATCGAATTCGCTTCCGCGCTTTCCGCAATGGGCGCCGAGCTGATTTCCACGGGCGGCACCGCCCGCATGATCCGCGAAGCCGGCATTCCCGTAGCCGACGTCAGCGACGTCACCGGCTTCCCCGAGATGCTCGACGGCCGCGTCAAGACCATGCACCCGAAGATCGCCGGAGGGATTCTCGCCATGCGCGGCAATCCCGAACACATGGCGGCGATCGGCGCCCACGGGATCGCGCCCATCGATATGGTGGTGGTCAACCTCTACCGTTTCGAAGAAGTCGCCGCCAAGGCCGGCGCTCACCTGGAAGAACTGATCGAGAACATCGATATCGGCGGTCCCACGATGCTCCGCGCCGCCGCCAAGAATTACCAGGACGTCGCCGTCGTCGTCTCCCCCGCCGATTACCCCGCGCTGATCGAGGAGATGCGCGCATCGGGTGGCGAGCTTTCGCACGAGACCAAGTGGCGCCTCGCCAAAAAGGTCTTCCGCACGACAGCCGATTACGACGCCGCCATCAGCGCGCGCCTGGAGCAGGTGGAAGCCTCCGCCGCGCTCCCTGCCCACCTCTCCCTACGCGCCGGCAAACTGCTGGACCTGCGCTACGGCGAGAATCCGCATCAATCGGCGGCCCTCTACGGACACCGCGGCCAGGGCATCGCCGGCGCCGAGCAACTGCACGGCAAGGAACTCAGCTACAACAACCTGGTGGACCTGGACGCTGCCTGGCAGCTGGTCAACGAGTTTGCGCGGCCGGCCGTGGCCATCATCAAGCACACCAACCCTTGCGGTTGCGCGGAGCAGGATTCGCTGGCGGTGGCTTACCGCAAGGCCTTCGAAGCCGACCCGGTCTCGGCCTTCGGCGGCGTCATCGGCATCAACCGCGCCGTGGACGAAGAAACCGCGCGCGAGCTCGCCAAGACCTTCCTCGAGGCCATCGCGGCGCCCGATTTCACGGCCGAGGCGCTTGCCATCCTGACCGCCAAGAAGAATCTGCGCCTCATGCGCGTGGCCCCCGGCGCCGACCCGCTGGTGGTGAAATCGATCTCCGGCGGCTACCTGGCGCAGACCGCTGATACCGCGAAGTTGGAGCGTGCGCAGGCCGTGGTCAAGACCAGGCGCGCCCCTACCGAGGAGGAATGGGTGGCACTGGAATTTGGCTGGAAGGTGGCCAAGCACGTGAAGTCGAACGCCATCGTGTATGCGCGCGCCGGACAGACGGTCGGCGTCGGCGCGGGGCAAATGAGCCGCGTCGATTCCGTCAAACTAGGCGCCATGAAGGCCGTGCTCCCGCGTGGCCGGCACGGTGGTCGCGTCGGACGCCTTCTTCCCGTTCCCCGATGGAGTGGAGGAGGCCGCCAAGAACGGCGCTACGGCATTCATCCAGCCCGGAGGCTCCGTGCGCGATGAGGAAGTGATCGCCGCCGCAGACCGCCTGGGCGTCGCCATGGTCTTCACCGGCGTGCGCCACTTCCGCCACTGAGCACCGGACCCATTCGACTTTCTTGCATAGCGGCGACCAGTTCCTTGGCGCCCGATCCCCAGCGCGTGATCACCTTTACCGCTTGCGTGAATGGCACATCTACCGGATGCACTCGCGCCGCGGCGAGAATATAGATCGCGCCGGCCAGCGGGGTGGGGACAGAGGGAACGAACACGGTAAAACGCCCGTCGTCAAGTTCTTCAACGATGAAAGCAGGAACCAGCGCGTCCTCGATCTCAGCCAAAGCCGGCTTCCACGCGTTGTCCCGGCTGTCTCCCGCCATTTGGCGGGTCATGCTCTGAAATATGTTATAACCCGGAATTTTCTGGAGCAGCGAATTCTCGATTCCGGTCCGTGCGGCTCGGCCCAATGAGGTACGAAGCGCCATCCCAACCAGGAGGCAAACAACCAGCACGAGCAGAAATGAAAGCAGGTTTTCGGCTGGGAACCATTCCGGCAGGAGTCTGGTCAATGGCTTGACCACCCCGCCAAGCGACTTCGCTGCCTTGAGGAGCAGCAGAATTGCAAGATAGACAGGAAGGATAAAGAGTACGCCCGCAATGAGCGCCTGCGTGATAGATTTACGGAACTGTTTCACACGTGCCCGCTTTCTGGTGCCCCGGCCTGAGTGTCCGGCGAGGTGTTGGGAAATCACCTCGCCGGACCGTGGTAATTCGTCGCTGACTGAGGAGATTCGGCCGAAATAGACCCGCACGCTTACGCGCGGCGGCCTACCTCTTGGCTCTCCTTTCCTCGCGGCGGCTGTGGCCTGCTCCGATGACCGCGCCCTTGGCCGCGTTCCCGCCCATGGCTCCTATTGCGGCGCCCTTTGCCGCGCCGCTGGCTTTAGGATGGGCGGCTTCCTTTGGCGGAGGTTGCGTTGCCGCCGGTGGCGTATGTGCGGGGGGTGGTGTTTGCGCCAATGCTAAGGGCACAACTGCACCGGAGAGTGCCATCAGAAGGGACATAACCCTGGCTGAGTATTTCATAATGGCTTCCTTTTGGCAGGCCCCCTATGTCCCGGTGCTGCGATATCTGCCACGCGCGCCCGGCGGGGGCACCACCTATGTTTTCGATCTATCTACCATGATGCTCTGCCTGTCAAGGTAGATGTTTCTCAAATCGATTTCACATGCTGACCGGCAGCGTTGGGCAGTCGACAAAGCCTTCATATAACCCGCCAAAAGAAGCGCTTCCCTCTTCCATCACATCGGCATTTGTGAGTAACGGCTTTTCGATCGCCGCGCCCAACTAGTGCGCAAAGCGAGGTAATCAATGAGGTTCGACACGAAGGCTTCACTGCTCAGATCTCGGGTAGCCATTCTCTGCACAGCCATTTTGGCTTCAAGCGACACCTTGGTGTACGCATTGCAAGCATCGGCGGCTCAGGGGCGTCCGCCAAATACTCAGGCTGCCAAACTTCCGCCGGAGCAACTGGACTCCCTCGTCGCACCCATAGCGCTTTATCCGGACCCGTTGCTGGCCCAGGTCCTGGCCGCGTCCACATATCCGCTCGAAATCGTGCTCCTCCAGCGCTGGCTGGAGACCAATAAGAACCTGAAGGACAAGCAGCTCGCGGATGCCGTGGCCAAACAACCTTGGGATCCAAGCGTCCAGGCTCTGGCCCCGCTACCGGAAACCGTGAAACTCCTGGGCGATAACATTCCGTGGACTACGGATCTCGGCAACGCCTTCCTGGCGCAACAGAGCGACCTGATGGATGCCGTCCAGCGCATGCGCAGGAAGGCCCAGGACAATGGCGCTTTGAGCACCACTCCGCAGCAGACAGTGGAAACGAAGGTAATTGAGAACAAGAACGTGATCGTGGTGGAGCCGGCCAACCCCGAGGTCGTGTACGTGCCTGCTTATGAGCCGGCAGCTGTATACGGTGCGGCGGAGTATCCATATCCGCCTATCTCCTATCCGCCCGGCTACTACGCCGCGGGTGCCGCGATCGCCTTCGGCACCGGAGTGCTGATGGGAGCGTGGTGGGGCGGCGGTTATGGCTGGGGTTGCGGCTGGGGTGGCGGCAATGTCTACGTCAACCACTACAACAACTTCAACCGCAACGCCATTGGCGGCGTCGGTGGTGTGGGCCGGCCGGGAGGAGTGGGCGGTGTCGGTGGCGTCGGCGGCGTAGGCAGGCCGGGCGGCGTCGGCGGCGTCGGTGGTGTAGGTAGGCCGGGAGGCGTAGGCGGCCCGGGTGGTGTCGGCGGTGTCGGCGGCATCGGTGGTGCGGGTAGGCCGGGTGGTGTAGGCGGCCCCGGCGGCGTAGCCGGCAACCGGCCTTCGACATTACCGGCGCAGGCTGGCCTCAGCAACTGGACGCACAACCCGGTACATCGCGGTGGCACACCTTATTCGGACCGGGCTACGGCAGCTCGGTTTGGCGGTAGCGCCCGCGGTGATTCACTTGCCCAACGCCAGGCCGGTGCCCGGCAACAGATCGCCCGACAAGGTGGAAAGCTGACCGGTAAGCCTGCCCCGGGTGGTGGCTTAGCCAGCCGTGCCGGGAGTGCGGGTCCCGGCAACCGTGCAGGCGCCGTTGGCAGCGCGAGTCGCGCCGGTGGCGGCGGTCCAGGTGCGGGCGGAGCCAATCGCATCGGCGGTCGTGACCTTTCGCGCGGCGGTGCGGGTGACCGGAGTGCCTTCGGAGGTGGTTCCCGGGGATTCAATGGATCCAGTGCACGCACCAATAGTCGTCGTGGATCTTCCAGCATGCGACCTGGCGGTGGCGGCTTCAATCGCGGCGGCGGAGGCTTTCGAGGTGGTGGCTTCAGTCGTGGCGGTGGCTTCAGCCGTGGCGGTGGAGGCTTCCGAGGTGGCGGCGGCGGTCGTCGCGGTGGCGGCGGTCGTCGCAGGTAAGCGCCCGGAATCGTAGTACGAAAATCACAGGAGCACGGATATGAAATCGATACTCGCGAACACAAGATCCTGGAAGCAGGTTTCCATTGTGTGTGTGGTGGTCTGCGCATGCGTTTCCGCGACCCTCCTCTGTTCCGCCCAGCCAACGACGGCGAAACCGCTTCCGCGGACTTCCGCGGCGTCATCTGCTGGTGCCAGGCTCTTCGACACTCCCCAACAGGCTGCCGATGCGCTGGTCAATGCGGCCGAAAAGTTCGACGTCGCCGCGCTCAAGAAAATCTTTGGCCCGGAGGGTCCACGATGTAGTCTTCACCGGTGAATTGGCGCAAGACCGCAAGCGTGCTGCCGATTTCGCCGCCGAGGCTCGCGAGAAAACAAAGGTCGCCGTTCAAAAGAGCGGGACTCGCGCGTTCGTGCTCGTGGGAAATGAAAGCTGGCCCTTCCCCGTGCCGCTAGTGAAAAGAGGCGACAAATGGGGATTCGACAGCAAGGCCGGCCGGCAGGAACTGTCGTATCGCCGCATCGGCGCGAACGAGCTGGATGCAATTGCAATTTGCCGCGGGTATGTGGAGGCGCAAGACGAATATGCTGTTCAGCCGCGCACTGGGTACGATGTCAACCAATACGCCCAGCGGATCGTCAGCACGCCCGGGAAACAGGACGGCTTGGCGTGGCGGGACTCCGATGGCACGTGGGGTGGTCCGATCGGTGAAAACATCGCCCGGGCCATTGAACAGGGCTATACGACCGGCGCGGAGCCTTACCATGGGTATTTTTTCAAGATCCTGAAAGGACAAGGCCCGGCGGCGCCGCTCGGCAAGATGGACTTTGTGGTGCAAGGCGCCATGATCGGCGGCTTTGCGCTTGTCGCAGCACCGGCGGAGTACAAGGTGACCGGCGTGCGGACCTTCATGGTCAGCCACGACGGCGTAGTTTACGAGAAGGACCTTGGACCCAATACCCTGGACGAATTCAAGAAGATGGAACGCTTCAACCCCGATTCATCCTGGACGCCGGTTTCGAAGGAAGAGGACTAGGAAACCAACCATGTCCTGGTTCGCCGCATCATTACAAAACCACCCGGAGATTGCTCTTTTTCTCGTGCTCGGGGTCGGGCATGCCCTCGCCCGGCTGCGCATTGGGTCGTTCAAGCTGAATGCTGTCGTGTGCGTGATCCTGACTGGCGTGGCCGTTGGCCAACTCGGCATTAAGCCGCCTCCGGAAGCGGTGCAATGGTCCTTCTTTGCCCTGTTCCTTTTCGCAGTGGGTTACGAGACCGGCCCGCAGTTTTTCGGCGGATTGGGACGCGGCGCCCTCCCGCAGATCGGGCTGTCGGTGTTCTTCTGCGCCGTTGGCCTCGCCAGCGCATATTTCCTTGCCAAACTTTTCGGATTCAACGCGGGAGGCGCCGCGGGCCTCATTGCCGGCGGGCTGGGAGCCTCGGCTGCGATCGGCACCGCCGCCGACGCAATTGACAAGCTGCCCGTCGCCGCCGCAGTCCGGGAGCAGCTCGCGTCAAGCTCAGCCGTCGCCTTTGCCGTAACCTACCTGGTCGGCCTGTTTACCAGCATCTTCACCATCGGTAAGCTTGGCCCCTGGCTGTTGCGAGTCGATCTGAAAGCCGCCTGCCGCAAGCTCGAGGCCGACCTCGGGATGGACAAGAAAGAGCCTGGCGTGTTTTCCGCCTACCAGCATTTCGTTGCCCGATCGTATTCTGTACCGGAATCCTTTAACGGCAAGACCGCGGAGACGCTCGAACAGGCCTTCTCCCCGGCACGCGTCTTCGTTGAGCGGGTCGCCAACTCGCACAGTCCGGCTGACGCCGGCCCGGAGACCGTACTGCACCGCGGCGATCGGGTGGCGCTTACCGGGCGCGGCGAAGTACTCGCCTCCACGGCGAATCCGCTACGCACATACGAAATCAACGACCCCGACCTTCTCGACATACCTGTCGTGACCGTCGACCATGCGCTGACGCGAGGCGATTTGGGTCACCGAACCCTGGCGGAAGTTGCCCAAACGTTGGAACGTGAAGCGCCCACTCGCGGTGTCTTCGTAAAGGAAGTCTCCCGTGGGGGCCACGAACTCCCAATCGGCGCCGGGCTCGTTCTGGAACGAGGCGATCTGCTTCGACTCGTCGGCGCGAAAAGGCATGTCGAGCGGTTAGCCGCCCGCCTGGGATCCACGGCCTGGCCATCCATCGTCACCGACATGGCGGTGCTCGGCCTTGCCATCGCGATCGGCGGCTTGATCGGCTTACCTGCGCTGCGTTTTGCCGGCGTCGATATCGGGTTGAGCGCACCCGTCGGAATCCTGGCCGGCGCACTCGTGGTCGGTTGGCTGCATGCGCGGCGGCCATTGTTCGGCCGCGTGCCGGACGCGGCATTGTCTTTCTTGAGTTCGATCGGCCTCTCCGCCTTCTTGGCCGTCGTCGGAATCGGCGCGGGACCGATGTTTATCGTTGGCGTGCAAAGAGCCGGTATTCCGCTCCTGATCGCCGGCGTATTGGTCTGCGCGATCCCGAACATCGCCACAGCGCTCGTCGGCACGTATCTGCTCAAGCTGCATCCCGGGATCGTGCTGGGGATTTGCGCCGGCGCCGGCACCTCACAGTCCGGACTCGCGGCAGTCCAGGAGGCATCGGAGAGTCAGATTCCCACACTCGGCTACGGAGTCAGTTACGCCATCGGGAACATTCTGCTGGCTCTTTCCGGTTCGCTCATTGTCGCGATGGTCGGAGCACAGGTCCGCTAATTTCCGATCATCAGGCCGGTAACCGCGATCGCGATCCCCGCGACCCCGGCGATCAAGCCAATCGTGGGGAATAGCGTCTTTCGGGAGATGAAGTACAGCGAGCTGAGCACCAGGCCGATCTCGAGCAGCCCTTCGCCCATATCGTAGCGCAGGGCCTTGTGCTCGTCAGCTTCGGCGCCCTCGTCGGCGCCCTTGGCCTCGTCCTGAATCTTCTTGCTCTCCGCTTCGTACTTCACCTTCTCTTTTGCGTAGTCCGCCAGAATCTTATCGGCGTTTTCGGTTTTTCCGGCGAACACGCGCACCATGTTCTCCCCCATCTCCACGCCGTGAAGCTTCAGGCGTTCCGCCTGATAGTGCGCCCACGCGTCGTTGGATGCCGACTTGTGCATGATCGCCGCCGTATGCGTGCGGTGACTCGCAATCGTGACAACGGCGAGCAGGACCGCAAGGATCGAGGCCATAACGCCGATCTTCTGACCGAGCGGGTCCTTTTCGTGTTCGGCTTCGTGGTGAATTTCAAGTTCGGCCATAGAGGATTTCCGTATTATAGAGGCTTCGGTGATTACAGACGAACAACACATGTACGAGGCCCTGACGCTGGCGCGAAGCGGCGCCATCGCGGGCGAGGTTCCGGTGGGCGCCGTGATCGTCCTCGCCGGCGAAGTGATCGGCCGCGGGAGCAACGCCCCGTTAGCGCAAATGGACCCGACCGCACACGCCGAGATCCTCGCGATCCGCGAGGCCGCCTTGCGAATCGGGAACTACCGCCTCACGGGCGCCACCTTGTACTGTACGCTCGAGCCCTGCGTGATGTGCGCCGGAGCCCTGGTGGCGGCGCGCGTCGAGCGCGTTGTCTTCGGAGCCCGCGACCTGCGCTTCGGCGGCGTGCGCAGCAAATTCCAACTCGCGGATTCGGACCTGCTCAATCACCGCGTGGAGATCGTGGAAGGCGTGCTGGCCGTGGAGTGTGTTGCACTCCTGCGGGAGTTCTTCGAAAGCCGCCGCTAATCTCCGCTTTCCAGTGGGACAGGCCTCCTGGCCTGTCCACTTGCTGCCGTAACTCTCGCGTGCACGAGGCGCTATTTTCAAGTCTGCGCCTCGCCGCATTGTGGGGCAGCCAATCTTGGCTGCCGCGATGGCGCTGTGCGCCATTTAAGGGGATGAAAGCCGTCAGTGCCTGTGAACTTCGATTACTGATTGCTCGACTGCGCGCAAGCTAAAGCATACGCCACCAAAGACGATCCCGCGCATTGTGGGGCAGGCAATCCTGCCTGCAGCCGGCTTTCGCCCCGCTGCAACGCGATGCCTACTTGCGCAAATAAGAATCGTCGCCCTGGATCCAGTCTTCGCGGCGCGGGGTGAACACGTCGGTCACCACGGTATCTTCCAGCGCGACCACGCCATGCGGCACGTTCGGCGGAATCACCAGGCTTTCGCCGCTGCTCACCACCAAATCCACGCCGCCGATGTGGAATTTGAGCGCGCCTCGCTCTACGTTGGCGACCTGCTCGTTGATGTGGGCATGCTCCGGGACCACTGCGTCCTTCTGAATGTTCAGCCGGGCGATCGTCATCTGCTCGGTGTGCACCACCTTGCGGACGATGTGAGCATTCATCTGCTCGGCGGGTAACTGGTCCCAATTGTACAGTTTCATGCTGTGTATTCTATCAAGCCCTATACTGGAGATTCGACATGAATCGCAAACTCCCGGCAGCCGTGGTGCTGGCCGCCCTGTCCCTGCTGGTGTGTTATGCCGCTGTGCTTCGCGGCATGGCCGACCAGTGGTGGAACGACGAAGATATGGGCCACGGCTTCCTGGTCCCGCTGGTGATTCTCTGGATTATCTGGAGAGAGCGCAATCGGTGGCGCAAGGTCCCCGCCGCGCCCAGCCTCTGGGGTTTCGCCTGGATCGCCGCCGGAGCGGCGCTCCAACTGGTGGGTGCGGTCGGGGTCGGCCTCTTCGCCGGGGCGGTCGGCTTTCTCTGCTCCGCGCTGGGCGTGGTGATCTGCTTCGGAGGCTTCGCCCGCGCCCGCGCGTGGCTCTTCCCCATCCTGCTTTCGCTGTTCATGCTGCCCAAGCTGGCCATCGTTTATAACCAGGTCACGCTCCCACTGCAACTGCTGGCGACACGGCAGGCGGCGGCACTCCTCTGGACTGCCGGCGTGAGCGTGGTGCGCGAGGGTAATGTGCTCCAGGTGGGCGCTCACCGGGTCGCGGTGGTGGAGGCATGCAACGGACTGCGCTATCTCATCCCATTGGGTTTCGCCGCCGTGGTCTTCGCCTATCTTGCCGACGACCGCCCCTGGATGCGCGTCGCGCTGCTGCTCGCGGCCGTTCCCGTGGCGATGTCCGCTAACGCCGTCCGCGTTGCGGCCAGCGCCTGGGTGCCCGCGCTCTCCGAGGGCGCCTTCCATACCATCGCGGGCTGGGTGCTCTTCGCCGTCAGCATGGCGGCGATCTACTTGATTCACACGGCGCTCGCCAAAATGAGGGGGCGCCAGCAATGCGTAGCCGCTGGACCTTCAGTGTCGCGGTCGCCCTCGCGCTGCAGGCCGTGGCGATCGGCTACGTATCGGGCGTCGAGCACGTCCCCGCGGCTCCCGACCTGGCGAGCTTCTCCAACACCATCGGCGATTGGACCAAGGTCCGCGAAGATGTGCTCGCCGAGGGCGTGGTGAAGAATCTGGGCGCCGACGCGCGCATCACCAGCACTTATCAGGACAAGCGCACCGGCCTGTACGCGGATCTTCTGGTCGCCTGGTTCCAATCGCAGCGCGGCGGCGCAGTCCAGCCGCACTCTCCCAAGGTCTGCTTGCCGGCGACGGGATGGGTGCCGCAGGAATCCGGCGATCTCACGCTCGGCTTTCCCGAAGGCGACATCACGGTGAACCGCCTCGTGCTCGCCGGCAGCAACCAGCGCGCCGTGGTCACCTACTGGTATCAGACGCCGCGCCGCGTAATGGCCGGCGAATGGGAGGCCAAATTCTGGCTGGCGGCCGACGCCTTGCGCGACCGGCGCAGCGATACCACCCTGGTGCGCATCTTTGTGTGGGATGGAAAAGGCGGCGACTCCGAAGCTACCGAAGCCGCCGCCAGGTTTACCAGAACTCTCTACCCTCTATTGCGCGATCATCTGCCGCGCTGAGGCTTGCGCTTACCCGCGGCGCATCTGGCGCATGCGGAACAGGCCCGCGCCCGCCAGGCCCATCATCGCCATCCAGATGGAAGGCGGCACGGGAGTGGGGCTCGGAGATCCGGCGACCGTAATCGTGAATGACGACGACTCGGAGGAGAGAGGATCGCCGCTTGCCGAAATTCTCCGGCGCCGGGCAGCAGTTATGCTATCCGTGTTGGCGCCGGTAGGAATCTGCGTATCCGTGGCTTGTACCGTAAAGGTGAATCCCCCGGCAGTGTTGGGCGTGCCGGTAATCGCTCCCGTATTGGAATTCAGACTCAGTCCCGTCGGCAGCGAACCGACAGTGATCGTGAACACGTAGGGTGCATTGCCGCCCGAGGCGCCGATGGTCGAGTTATACGGAACCCCAACCGTCGCGGTGGACGTAGGTGCGGTCAGCGTAGATCAGGATCGCGGCGAAGGCTGCGGATACCACCAGAAGCAATACTGCCAGACCGATTATCAGTTTCGAGCGTGTGAACATGGGCGGCTTAATCTCCTCATCGGGCAGCGAATTTGGCCGAAAAAACGAGCCGGTCGCCGACGCGACCTCCAGTATAACGGCAGTCCTATCAATCTGGTACGCCAAAATACGGATTCCGCGGGGTTTTCGTATTGCTGGTCGCGGAAAGCGCCAGACTCCATTCAATACCCGCCCCTGTGGGATAATTGAATTTCAGGCCAGTCCCCCTACTACATGGATCGCGAATTCATCCGGAATTTCTCTATCATCGCGCACATCGATCACGGCAAGTCCACCTTGGCCGACCGTCTGCTCGAAGTCACCGGCGCCCTCTCCCAGCGCGAAATGATGGAGCAGGTGCTTGACTCCATGGACCTGGAGCGCGAGCGCGGCATCACCATCAAGGCCCACGCCGTCCGCCTCAACTATCGCGCCGACGATGGCGTAATGTATCAGCTCAACCTGATCGATACCCCCGGCCACGTCGATTTCTCGTACGAGGTCTCGCGCAGCCTGCAGGCCTGCGAAGGCGCGCTGCTGGTGGTCGACGCCTCCCAGGGCGTGGAAGCGCAGACCCTGGCCAATACCTATCTCGCCCTGCACCACAATCTCGAAATCATCCCCGTCATCAATAAGATCGACCTGCCCGCCGCCGAACCCGAACGCATCCGCGAGCAGATCGAAACCGTGGTCGGCCTCGACGCGCGCGACGCCGTGCTGTGCAGCGCCAAGCAGGGCGTCGGCATCCACGACATTCTGGAAGCCATCGTCCACCTCGTGCCGCCTCCCAAGGGCTCGCCCGACGCGCCGCTGCGCGCGCTGATCTTCGATTCCTGGTTCGATAGCTACCGCGGCGTCATCATCCTGATGCGCGTCATCGATGGCCGCATGAAGCTCGGCCAGAAGATCAAGCTGATGGCCAACGGCCAGGTCTTCGAGGTCGAAGGCCTCGGCTACCAGGCTCCCAAGGCCACCGCGTGCAACGAGCTGCAGGCCGGCGAAGTCGGCTTCCTGTACGCCAACATCAAGACCGTGGGCGACGCCAAGATCGGCGACACCATCACCGAGGTGCGAAAACCCCGCCACCGAGCCGCTCCCCGGTTTCGAAGAAATCAAGCCGATGGTCTTCGCCGGCCTCTACCCGGTGGAGTCGCACGAGCACGGCCTGCTGCGCGACGCCCTCGAAAAGCTGCGCCTCAACGATAGCGCCTTCAACTTCGAGCCGGAGAACTCGGTCGCGCTGGGCTTCGGTTTCCGCTGCGGCTTCCTCGGCCTGCTGCACCTGGAAATCGTCCAGGAGCGCCTGGAGCGCGAGTTCAATATCGACCTGATCACCACCGCGCCGGGCGTCCGCTACCGCATCACCGACACCTCCGGCGAACCTGGTCGAAGTCGATAACCCGACCAAGTTCCCCGACCCGTCCTACATCGAGACCGATCGAGGAGCCGATCATCGAGGCCACCGTGATCACGCGCGAAGATTACCTCGGCGGCATTCTGACGCTGCTCGAAGAAAAGCGCGGCACGCAGAAGAAGTTCGAACACATCGGCGCGCGGCCGCGTCATGCTCATCTACGAGCTGCCGCTGAACGAGATCGTGCTCGATTTCTACGACCGTCTGAAGATCGCTTCGCAGGGCTACGCGTCGCTGGATTATCACCTCTCCGGCTATCGCGAATCGCCCATGGTGAAGCTCGACGTGCTGGTGGCCGGCGAACCGGTGGACGCGCTCTCCATCATCGTCCACAAGGATTTCGCCTTCGAGCGCGGCAAGGACGCTGATCTCGCGCCTTCGCAAGCTGATTCCCAAACAGATGTTCGAGGTCGCCCTGCAGGCCGCCATCGGCAACAAGATCGTGGCGCGCGAGACCATCTCGGCGATGCGCAAGAACGTGATCGCCAAGTGCTACGGCGGCGACATCAGCCGCAAGCGCAAGCTGCTCGAAAAGCAGAAGGAAGGCAAGAAGCGCATGAAGCGCGTCGGCCGCGTGGAGATTCCGCAGGAAGCCTTCCTCAGCGTCCTCAAAGTCAGCCAGTCCTCCGACGACGACTAGTCCTGTATTCCTGTCCCGCCGGAGAGTTCGCCGCCTCATCAGAGCCGCGACCGTCAGGGAGCGGTCGGTAATCGTGACCTTCGATTTTCAGTTTGCGCCTCGCCGCACTGTACTCCTGTGCATCTGAGTGGAGGAAACCCAGATCGTTTCTTTCTGGTTTTCTCTGCGATCTCGGCGTCCTCTGCGAGAAATTATTCTTTCCACTTCGGGACCACCAGTTTGCGCTTTGCCGTATTGTGGGGCAGCCAATCCTGGCTGCCGCCGGGCACGACGATCGTCTACCCCAACTTGTGATACGTTTGCCTGGAGGGCTAACGTGCCACGAACTGCTTCTCTCCTACTCGCACTGACACTATCCGGCCGGGCGGCGGATTTTCCCCAGGCGGCGATCTCCGGCGGTCCCATCCGTGCCAAGCTCTACCTGCCGGACGCGCAGGAGGGCTACTATCGCGCTACCCGCTTCGATTGGTCCGGCCAGATCTCGAGCCTCGAATACAAGGGCCACAACTACTTCGGACAGTGGTTCGAAAAATACGATCCGAAGCTGCACGACGCGATCCTCGGCCCGGTGGAAGAGTTCCTCACCAACGGCATCGGCCTCGGCTATAACGATGTGAAGGTGGGCGAGAGTTTCGTCAAGATCGGCGTCGGCGCCTTGCGCAAGCCCCAGGAGAACGCCTTCCAGCAGTTCCACACTTACGAAATCACCGACCCGGGAAAGTGGACCGTCAAGACCTTTCCCGATCGCGTCGAATTCACCCAGGAACTGCGCGATACCGCGGGCTACGCCTACCTTTATAAGAAGACCGTGCGCGTTGCCGCGGACAAGCCGCAACTCGTGCTGGACCACAGCCTCAAGAACACCGGCTCCAAGGTCATCGCGACTAGCGTCTACGAGCACAATTTCTACATGCTCGATGACAAGCCAGCCGGCCCGGACTACACTGTCAAGTTCCCCTTCGCCGTACGCGCCGATCGCGACCTCAAAGGACTTGCCGAAGCGCGCGGCGATCAGTTCACCTACCTCAAGGAATTGGAGAAGGGCCAGTCGGTCTACACCATGCTGGAAGGCTACGGCGCCGCCTCCAAAGACTACGATATCCGCGTCGAGAATCGCGCGGCCGGTACGGGAGTGCGGCAGACCAGCGACCGCCCGCTTTCCAAGCTCGTCTTCTGGTCCATTCGCAGCACCGTGTGCCCCGAAGCTTATATCGATATGAAGATCGAGCCGGGCAAAGAGTTCACCTGGCGCATCGCTTATGATTTCTACACGTTAAAACCATGAAACTCGTCACCAAACTTCTTCTCTCCGTTCTCGCGCTCTCGGCAATGTTCGCCCAGAGCAAGGGCGGCTACCTCGTCTACGGCGGCACTTATACACGCCCCAATAAGAGCAAGGGGATTTACGCATGGCGCTTCCAGCCGGCCACCGGCAAACTGACGTCGATCGGCCTCGTCGGCGAGACCGCCAGCCCGTCTTTCCTGGCCGTCCATCCGAACAGGAAATTCCTGTACGCGGTCAATGAGATTGGCAACTACAAAGGCGAGAAGGCCGGCTCCGTCACCGCCTTCGCGATCGACGCGAAGACCGGCATGCTCAAGACGTTGAACACCGTCTCGTCGCGCGGCGATGGACCCTGCCACCTGGCGATCGATCCGACGGGTAAATGGCTGATCGTCGCCAACTACGGCGGCGGCAGCGTCGCCGAGTACCCCGTGCACGCCGATGGCACGCTCGGGGATGCGTCCACCTTCATCCAGCACACGGGCTCCAGCGTGGATCCGGCGCGCCAGAAGGGACCGCACGCCCATTCCACTGTCCTCTCTCCCGATGGCAAGCTGGTCTTCGTCAACGATCTCGGGCTCGACCAGATTCTCTCCTACAAAGTCGATGGCCTCAAGCCGGCCGATCCGCCCTTCACCAAGATCGCGCCCGGCTCCGGCCCGCGCCACCTGGCGTTCGCGCCCAACGGCCACTACGCGTACGCCATCACCGAGATGACCGCGAGCGTGGTCGCCTTCCGATATTCCGGCGGTAAGTTCGAGGAGCTGCAGACCATCCCCAATCTCTCCGAGGATGTCCCCGGGAAGAGCGGCGCCGAAATCGCCGTGCATCCCAACGGCAAGTTCGTGTACAGCTCCACGCGCGGCCACAACAGCATCTCGGTCTTCGCCGTCGACCCCGCGAAGGGTACGCTCACCTTCGTGGATCGTACGCCCACCCAAGGGAAGACGCCGCGCAACTTCGCCATCGACCCGACGGGCGGCTATCTCTTCGCCGCCAACCAGGATTCCGACAACATCGTGGTCTTCAAGATCGACGCCAAGACCGGCAAACTGACCCCGAGCGGCGACGTTCTCGAGGCCGGCAATCCGGTCTGCGTCACTTTCGTACCCGCGCAGTAGTCAGACTCTCCAGCGCCTTCGCCACTGCCGGTGAGGGACGAATCTCCAGGGCGCGGCGGTACAACCCCTCCGCCACCGCGTCGTCCTGGAGTTGCGCCTCCACGTACGCCAGGGTTGTGAGTGCTTCGAAATTATTTGCATCGCGATCCAGAATTTGCTTCAGCTCCGTGCGCGCCGCATCGTATTGTCCGGTGAGCGCGGCGATCCGGCATAGCTCGATTTTCGTCGCGTCGCTCGGTTGCGCCTTCCACGATTGCTCCAGCCACCGGCGCGCCTCGGCTGCATTGCCGCGCGAAAGATACTGATGACCCAGTGAGCGATCGCGCTCCGCCGCCGTGAGGTTGGCGTTGTAAGACACCGTCACCGCCGATGGCCGGTCGCCGCCCACCTGTACCGCCATCGAACGCGTCTCGTCATTGGCGGTCGCCTCGAGCGTATACGCGCCCGGCGCGACAGTCACGTCGCCGATCGCGTGTGTCGTCATTCCCTCACCCTCGCTGCGCGCGATCCACATGGTCTCCAGCCCGCGCCGCAGCCGCCAGGTCACGCGCCCCGGCTTCGCCAGTTGAATCGCGGCGATCGTCCCGTTACTTGCCGGCTCCAGCCGCAATCCGCCGAATTCGAACGGCGTACGCGAGCGCTGCGCGTCGGAAGCAAATCCGACCATCAGCCCGGAGATGGCTGCACCCGCCGTGACCGAAAGCGTGTAGGGATAGGTGCGCTGATCCGCCGTGAAAAACAACCGATACTCGCCGGGCAGCAGCACCAGGCGCTGCTCGTATCGAACCTGCCGTGCCGTGCCGAAATGCAATGCCGTCTCGTATCGCGCCAGCGTCGCATCGCCCTCCTGCACTTCGAGCGCGATGCGGTCGCTCACGCTCGCCGCCAGCAGGATGTCCACTTGCGGCACTCCCTCCGGCGACGTGGTCTGAAACACCGTGAGCGGCGGTCGATCCGTCAGCATGCGCGAACTGACCTCGGCGCGCAGCGATCGCGGCACTGCGCCGGGTCGCGCGGCCACCAGCGCCAGCACCTCGTCGTTCCCCATGCCCTTGACGCCGCGCGCCACCGAAACGGCCGCGTCGATCACCTCGCTCTCGGCCGGCGATAAGGTCAGTCGCGTGCGGATATCCGCTTCGGTGACGATATCGTTGACCGGGAACAGGCCGCGCGTGGAGGTCTGAGGATTCATCAGGTCGCGAATCGAGTTGAGGTTCGGCGAGTAGAGTTTGTATTCACCTGTGCCGTTCGGCTGGAAAAAGAGCAGTTGGAGCTCGTAGCGGATACCGAGTTCGGGTGCCTCCGCATAGCGCCACATTTCGATGGGAAAGAAGACTCGGCTGGAAGCGAGCCGTGTGACGGCGTTCGGCGCACCCAGGTTCAGGTACACGCGTCCGCGATCGGTATTCGCGCCCGAGCCTTGCTTGCCGGATCCGAACTGCGCATCCACATAGGCGGAGCGCTGTGCGCGCTCGTTCTCTTGCGCGAACAGGGCCGCTCCGCATAGCGCCATCAGTATCGCGGTGCGCATCAGAATTCGAAGCGGGCCGCCAGTTGCAGCATGCGGGCCGCGTACGCCAGGTTCGAATTGGTCGCCGTCGCGCCGTACTGTGGGCTGGTGATCACCCCGTTGTACGCGCCGTAATTGGGATGGTTGAGCAGATTGAAAGCCTCCACGATGCCGATCATGCGGTAGTGTTCATGGACCGCGAATGTCTTGGAAAGCCTGGCGTCCACGCGATGCACGTTGCGGCCGTACAAGGCATCGCGCGCCGTGACCAGGTAGCCCGCCGCGGTCGGCGATGCAGTGTTGTTGGCCGCCGGGTCGTACGTCTTGGTGGTGGCGAGGAACGTCCGGTTCGCGCTGGACGAATTGCCGAACGGATTGCCGCCTGCCGTGGTGGCGAAAGCCTGTCCGGAGCCGAAGTGATAGAACACGCTGCCCTGCAAGCCCCACTTCCATTGGTAG
This sequence comes from uncultured Solibacteraceae bacterium, assembly GCA_963791985.1. Classification (GTDB taxonomy): domain Bacteria; phylum Acidobacteriota; class Terriglobia; order Bryobacterales; family Bryobacteraceae; genus Solibacter. The sequence goes on from CAWBUN010000002.1 coordinate 1,244,618, forward strand.
TTGGTGTTGATCGCGAGTGTATGGCGTTGATCGTCCGGGGAATTCGCCCATTCGCTCGTGAAGTTCTCCGGATTGTTGGGCACGTAGAACGGCCCGGTGCTGGAATCCTTCAAGCGCGCGAAAGTGTACGCCGCGCCCGCCGTCAAGCCTTTGGCGAGCCGGCGCTGCAGGCCCATCTGCAGCCCGTCGTAAATCGAACCCGCCGCGTCCGGTGTGACGAAGGTCAGGATCGTGGTGAAGTTCGGGTTCGGCCGTCCCGCGGTCGCCGGGTTCATGTTGTACCCGGTGGCGGCATTGTAGAAGAGGTTCGCGTCTTCGCGCACCCAATCGTGATAGACCCGCCAGTGCACGAAGTCCGCCGTCAAGGTCCAATCCTTCGCGAACTGGTGCTCCACTCCAATGGAACTCTGCATGGAATACGGCGTGTGCGCGTTGTGTCCTAGAATCTGCACCGCCTGCACCGAGGCGGGCACTTTGCCGGAAATAAAATCGTCGCCGGTCGTGGTGCCGAATGGCGCGGAAAGACTGATCGGAAGTCCCGGCTTGGCGCTCACCGAAGGCTGCAGCGATTGCTCGCCATTGAAGATCTGCTGATCGATTACCTGGTTGGCCGCGATGTCGCCGAAATAGATCCCGGCGCCGCCGCGGATCACGGTTTTGCGGCTCCCCGTGACGTCCCACGCGAACCCGATGCGCGGGCCGAAATTCCGATTGTCCCCGCTACGCGGAGTGACGATGCCGCTCTTCAGGTTCAGCGAGGGATCGAAGACGCCGAGATCGTTGTCATACCGCAGCCCCAGGTTCAAGGTCAGCCGCCCGCTGATCTTCCAATCGTCCTGCATCCAGAACCCGATCGCGTTGGTCGGCACCGCGATGTTGAAATTGCCGAAGCCCTGCACGAACGTCACCGCTAATGGCGAGATCGCGCCGAGGTTCCACGTCGAGGGATCGTTCCACGTGGGGAAGGTCGCCGCGAAATTCGCGGGGTCGGATGAGAACGAGGTCACGGTGCCGCGCAGGTTCTGCTGGAAGATTCCGGTATAGCTGGTGCGCAGGTATTCCGCCCCGGCCTTGACGCTGTGCCGGCCCTTCAGCCAGTAGAGATCGTCGCGGAACTGGCCGGTATTCTGGATGAAATTCTGCGGGTAGTTGTACGGACCCCCGATCGTGTTCGTGGTGAACCGGTATTCCTGGCTGGGCACCAGCGCCTCGTTGTCCCAATCGAAATGGTTCAGCCCGGCTTTCACTTCGTTCACCAGCGCCGTGCCGATGGTCTTCGTCCAGGTCCCGAACACCGCATACGCTTCGCGAGTGCGGCTGGCGGCGCGCGAAGGATGCTGGGTGCCGGTCGGCCCCGTGAAGGGGTTGCCCCAGGTGTAGCCCGTGCCGCGTATCGAAAGCCGGTTCTTGTCGTTGATCTGCCAGTCCATCCGCAAAAGGTAGCTGTTGGTGCTGAGTGGCGAGGGGAATGTGAAGGTCTGTCCCGCGAAGCCAATCGGCACCAGGAACAGTGTGGCCGGCTGCTTCTCGCCCTCATAGGCGCCGAAGAACCAGAGCTTGTCTTTCTTGATGGGCCCGCCGAGCGTTCCGCCGTACTGTTTGTCGGAGAAGGGCAGCACCTTTTGCGCGATCGGGTCCGCCGCATTGAAACTGTCGCTGCGGAAGTAGCCGTACGCGGTGCCGTGAAAATTATTCGAACCCGCCTTGGTCTGCGCATTGAGCTGCATCTGCGCGGAGCGCCCCAGCGTGGCGTCGAAACGGTTGGTGATCACCTGGAACTGATCCATCGCGTCGCGGCTGTATTGCGGCTGCCCGAAGCTCTGGTCCGCGGTGTTTTGCGTGACCTGCTGGCCATCGACATTAATCTGGAACTTGCCGCTGTTGTCGCCGCCCAACGGTGTGAACGAGACATCGTTGCGCGCCACGCCGGGCGCAAGCAGCGAGAGCTCCATCCAGTTGCGGCCGTTCAACGGCAGCGTGCTGACCTGCGTCGGATTGATGTTGCCGCCCACCTGCGAAGTCGTGGTCTCCACCAGCTCCGAGCCCGCCAGTACGTCGATCGTCGAGGTTGTTGCCGCGGGGCGCATTGAAAGGTCGAGCGCCATCGATTGACCCAGGAGCAGCGGCACTGTCTTCTCCACCGGCGTGAAGCCGGCGGCATCCACGCGCAGCAGGTAACTCGCCGCGCGCAGGGAAGGGAATTGGTAGATGCCCAGATTGTTGGTTATGGTGGAAAGCTTCGCGCCACCCTCTTCGCTCAAGGTTACGCGCGCGCTGACGATCACGCCGCCGGAACTATCGCTGACGCGGCCGCTGATCCCGGTCTGCTGCGCGAAGGACGCGCCGCAGAGAGCCATTGTCAAAGCCAGTAAGGAGAGTTTCATTTTGCTGCCACCTCGAGGAGAGTCTTGTAAATCACCTGCGTGCCCTGCTCCAGTGAATCCACCGGCACGCGTTCGTCGTTGCCATGCATTCGCGTCAGGTCGTCGGCGGAGATCGGATACGGATAGATGCCGTAGACCGGAACGCCGCGGCTGCGCCAGGCCATCGCGTCCGTCCCGGCCTGAAACAGGTACGTGGTCACCGGCGCCGACCAGACCGAGTTCGCCGCGGCCGCCAGTGCGCGATAGAGATCGGTGTCAGTTGTCGAAGGCTTGGAGCGTGCCGACATGCGCACGTAGTCCGCCATGCGCGCGCCTTCCGGCGTGTTCGCCGGGGGCAGCGACACCTCCACCCGCGGATCGTTGACCACCGCTTGGATTTCCGAAACCAACTCGCGCGGATCCGTGCCCGGGATGGTGCGGAAGTTCAGCGTCGCCTGTGCCGACCCCGGAATCACGTTGCCGCGAAAACCGGCGTTCAGAAACACCGGCGCGATGGTGTTGCGCATGATCGCGTGCAGCAGCGGATTCTTGCTGATTTCGACATCGGCTTGATGCACCAGCTTGGGATCCTTGCTGTTGACAAGGTTGGAAAAGTACGTCGACATCGGCGCCGAGCTCGTCTTGGCGAGCGTCAGGAAGAACTCGCGCGTGCTATCGATCAGCTTGGGCTGCGTATCGTAATCGGCGATCTTCGCCATCGCCTTGGCGAGCGTGAAGATTGCGTTGTCCGGCCGCGGCATAGAGGAATGCGTCGAGGTGCCCTTGGCCGTGACCAGCAGGTTGACGCCGCTTTTATCCGCCGTGGAGATGCTGATGTACTGAACTTTTCCGGCGTCGTTTTTGATCACCCAGCCGCCTTCGTTGAGCGCGAATTCGCACTCCATCTTGTCCCAGTGCGATTCGGCCAGCCAGTTGGTGTTGTACTTGCCGCCCTCCTCGTCGGCCTCGGACATGAAGATCACGTCGCGATGCAGCGGCACCTTGTTCTTCGCCAGCAGCATCACCGCCTGCATGAAAACGGCGAGGCCTCCCTTGAAGTCGATTGCTCCGCGGCCGAAGACGTAGCCATCTTTCATGACTCCCGCGAACGGATCGAGCGACCACTTCTCACGTTCGACTCCGACCACGTCCGCGTGCGCCGCCAGCAGCACCGGCTTGCGCGTGCCGTCCCCGCGCAGTCGCGCGATAAAGTGCGCCTTGCCCGCTTCAGGCGTGGGATAAATATCGATCTCGAATCCGAGCGGCTTGAGTTTGGCGGCCAGCAGCGCGGCCAATGCTCCTTCCTGTCCGGGCGGATTGCTCGTGTTGACTCGGATAATTTCCGCCAGAAGATCGGCGGTCGGATGCGCTTGCGCGGAGAGTCCGGCAGCGGAGAAAAGAAGGATAGCGAGCGCGGAAAGATACCTCATTTGCCCTCCGGTCTAACGGTTGGACTCAAACGAGGAGAAAACTACGCTACCAAACAGGGGCTCGCGTAAAACAGGTGTCGTTCACTATGACGGAGTCGTTACAGCTTGTCAAGGGGTCTCCATTGGCACCGTACGGCGCACTTCCCGACAAAATACCCGATTCCGGGGATGTCGCCTCGCTGGGGCGACCCGTACGATCGTTCTAGGTAAATGGAATCCCCCGAAATCTTTGAGGCTATCCGTCAGTTTGATACCTGCACGATCGCCAATGTCATCGAGCGTTTCCGCGTACGCCTGCGCAACGAAGGCTTTACGCGTCCCGGCCTGCGCTGTGTCACTGGCGGGTCGCCGCGAATCCTGGGCTACGCCGCTACATGCCGGGTACGCTCCGCCGATCCGCCGATGTCCGGCAATACCTACGTGGACCGCACCGATTGGTGGGAGACCATCGGCTCGCTTCCGGTGCCGCGGATCGCGGTCATTCAGGATCTGGACGCGGCCGATAGCGGCGCGTCGACAATCGGCGAAGTCCATGCCGCGATTCTCAAGGCCTTCCGCTGTGAAGGCGTGGTCACCAACGGCGCGGTACGTGATATCCCCGGTGTGAGCCGGATGCAGTTCCCCATGTTTGCGCCCGCGGTCTCGGTTTCCCACTCCTACATGCACATCGTGGATTTCGGAGCCCCGGTCGAAATTTTCGGGTTGCTGGTGCAACCCGGCGACCTGCTCTACGCCGACCTCCACGGCGTGGTCTCCATTCCCCACGGCATTGTAGCGCGCATTCCCGGCGTGGCGGCCGAAATCCGCGCGCAGGAGCAGAACATCGTACGCCTGTGCCAGTCGCCCGAGTTTTCCCTGCCGAAACTACTGAATGCAGTTCAGACCAAACCGGCTCAAATCAAGCAATGAGGATCACCATGCGGAACGTTGTTTCGAAACCCCGTGCCCTGCTGCTCATCGCGGCGGCAGCCTGCCTGACGTCTGCCTGCTCCAAACACGAGCCGGTGCAGGCTAGCGACTCCAAGGCTGCCGACATCCCCACGGTGGCCGTCGCCAAAGCGTCTCCCGAAGACCTGTCGCACGGCTTGGTGCTGACCGCCGAGTTCAGGCCCTACCAGGACGTCGACGTCATGGCCAAGGTCGCCGGCTTCATCAAGGAGATCAACGTCGATGTCGGCGACCGCGTGAAGAAAGGCCAGCTCCTCGCCACGCTCGAAATCCCCGAGATGCAGGACGACCTGAAACGCGCTGACGCCGCCACCGTTCGCTCCCGCGCCGAAGTCACCCGCGCGCAAGATGAATTGCGCCGCGCGGAATCGACACACGACATGGCGCACCTCTCCTACCAGCGCCTCTTCGCCGTCTCCGAAAAGAAGCCCGGCCTGGTCGCTCAGCAGGATATCGATGAAGCGCACAGCCGGGACCTGATCGCGGAAGCCCAGGTCGCCGCAGCGAAGTCCGCACTGGCGTCAGCGCAGGAACAGGTCAACGTCAATTCGGCCGACACCCAGAAAGTGCGCACCCTGATGGAATACACCCGCGTCACCGCGCCGTTCGACGGCGTAGTCACAAAGCGATATGCCGATACCGGTTCCATGATTCAGGCCGGCACCGCGTCGCAGACGCAGGCCATGCCGGTGGTCAGACTATCCCAGAACAACCTCTTGCGATTGATCCTCCCGGTGCCTGAATCCGCCGTTCCCACCGTCCACATCGGCCAGCAGGTGGAGGTCAAGGTTCCCACGATGAACCGCACGTTCCCCGGCAAGGTCGAGCGCTTTGCGGGGAAAGTCGCGCTCTCCACTCGCACCATGGATACCGAGGTGGACGTTGTCAATCCGAGCCTGCTGCTGATGCCCGGGATGTATGCCGAGGTCAACCTCACGCTGGATCGCCGCAACAAGGTGCTTGCGATTCCGGTGATGGCCGTGGACATGGATTCCACCGCCGACGCTCCGGGTGCCGCGCTCTCCGGCCAGGTCATGATCGTTACGCCGAACAACCGCGTGGAGAAGCGTAAGGTGATGCTCGGACTGGAAACCTCCACCGTCGTCGAAGTCCGCTCCGGACTCAACGAGGGCGATAGCGTCGTGCTGAGCGGGCGGGCGGCATTGCAGCCGGGGCAGGAAGTGCGGCCAAAGGTCACAACGCTCGCCGCCGCCTCTCAATAGGAATCCATCATGTCTGGCTTCGCAATTCGTAATCCCTATTTCATCGTCGTCATCTGCCTGATCATCGCCGTCGTCGGCGTGACCAGCCTCGCGCGCATGCCGGTCGACATGTTCCCCTCGATGAACATCCCGGTGGTGGTCGTGGCCACGTTCTATTCCGGCATGCCGCCGGAGCAGATCGAGACCGATATCACCAGCCGCTTCGAACGCTTCTTCACGCTCGGCAGCGGCATCGACCACATCGAATCGCGCTCGCTGCCGGGCGTGAGCGTGATCAAGGTCTATTTCCAGCCCGGCACCAATCCCGATTCGGCGGTGACCACCATCTCGAACCTGGCCATGGCGCAGTTGCGCCGCCTGCCTCCCGGCACGCTGCCGCCGGTCGTCCTGAAGTTCGATGCCTCCAGCCTGCCGGTCTGCCTGGTGACGTTCAAAGGCGAGGGCTTGAACGAGACCGCACTTGCGCGACCTGGCGCAGTTTCAGGTGCGCAACCAGATCGCCAGCGTCCCGGGCGCCAGCGTGCCGCAGCCCTTCGGCGGACGCTACCGCCAGATCATGGTCTACGCCGACCCTTACAAGCTGGAAGCGCACCAGTTGAGCCTGATGGACGTGGTGCGCTCGGTGAACGACTCCAACCTGATCCTGCCCGCCGGCGACGTGCAGATCGGCACGCTCGACTACAACATCTACACCAACAGCCAGTTGCGCACTGTCAGCGAGATCAACAACCTGCCGCTCAAGACCGTCGGGCGAGGCGCCCGTACGCGTCTCCGACATCGGCTACGCCAAGGACGCGCAGCAGATCCAGACCAACATCGTGCGCGTGGATGGCCAGCGCTCGGTCTACCTGCCGGTGCTGAAGCAGGGCGGCGACACCAACACCATCGCGGTGGTGGATGGCATCAAGGCCGCAGTGCAGCATCTGTTCGACGTGCCCAAGCAACTGGTGACGCAAGGTGGTGTTCGACCAATCCGTCTTCGTGAAGACCGCGATCGAGACGCTGCTGCACGAAGGCGCGCATCGGCCTGCTGCTGACCTCGCATCATGATTCTGATCTTCCTCGGGCAGCATGCGCGCCACGGTCGCGGTGTTCTTCTCGATTCCGCTTTCCGCGCTGGCGGCCTTCATCGCGCTCTCGCATGGGCGGCGGCTCCATCAACAGCATGGTGCTGGGCGGACTGGCGCTGGCCTTCTCGCGCCTGATCGATAACTCGGTCGTGGTGCTGGAGAACATCTACCGCCACCTGGAACTGGGCGAAAGCCCGGCGGTGGCCGCGGAAAAAGGCGGCCGCGAAGTCGCGCTGCCGGTGCTTTCCGCCACGCTCACCACGGTGGTGGTTTTCTTCCCGGTGACCTTCCTCTACGGCGTCAGCAAGTTTCTCTTCTCGGCGCTGGCGCTGGCCGTGGCGCTCTCGCTGTTCGCCTCCTTCGCCGTCGCCATGACGGTGGTGCCGCTGTTCTGCGCGCGCTTCATCAAAGCTCCCGCGCATCACGGCACGCCCTTCCGACGAACACGACAGTGACCACCGAGCATGCGCGGCCGAAGCGCGGCCTCGGGCGACCGCTTCAATGTCTGGTTCAACAACCGCTTCGAGGCCTTCCTTCGACTTCTACGACCGCATGGTCGCCGGCGTCCTGCGCTGGCCCGTCGCTGACCCTCGCCGGTTTCGCGGTCGCCTTCGTGCGCCAGCCTTGCTGCTCTTCCCGCTGCTCGGCCTCTCCTTCTTCCCGCGCACCGACGCCGGCCAGTTCGTCATCAATCTCAAAGCGCCGACCGGCACGCGGCTCGCCGTCACGGAGAACGAAGTCGCCAAGGTCGAGGACCTGATCCGCAAGGTGGTCTCGCCCGAAGATCTGGGCATGATCGTCTCCAACATCGGCTCCACGCCGGATTTCTCGGCCATCTACACCACCAACTCCGCCATGCACACCGCCTTCGTGCAGGTCAGCCTGAAGGAAGATCACAAGATCGGCAGCTACGAATACATGGCGCGCGTGAAGCAGCGCATCGCAGACGGAGCTGCCGGAGCTGACCGCCTACTTCCAATCGGGCGGCCTGGTGGACGCCGTGCTGAATCTGGGCCTGCCGGCGCCGATCGACGTCCAGGTGGCCGGCACCAACATGGATCGCAGCTACGACACGGCGCTCAAGCTCTGCCGCGAAGATCCGCGCGATCCCCGGCGTCGCCGACGTCTTCATTCCGCAGGACATCGACTATCCCGGCGCTGCAACTCGACGTGGATCGCATGCGCGCCAGCGAGACTGGGCCTGGACCAGCGGGAAGTGGTCGACAACGTCATCACCGCGCTGACCTCCAACGGCATGATCGCGCCCGAGCTTCTGGATCGATCCGAAAACCGGCAACGACTACATGCTGACCGTGCAGTATCCCGAACGCCAGGTGAAGACGCTTGGCGATCTGCGCGCGATTCCCCTGCGCGGCGCCAGGCGACCCCACGCCCACGCGGCTCGACATGATCAGCAGCATCACGCGCATCAAGTCGCCCACCGAGGTGGATCACTACCAGCTGCGGCGCACCATCGACATCTACGTGCGCCCGCTGAACGAGGACCTGGGCAAGATCGCGAATTCCATCGACGACATCATCGCCCACACCAAGGTGCCCGAAGGCCTGACCGTGACGCTGCGCGGCATGGTGCAGGGCATGCGCGCTTCCTTCCAGAGCTTCGCGCTCGGCCTGTGTCTCGCGGTGGTGCTGCTCTATCTGATTCTGGTCGCGCAGTTCCAATCGTTCGTCGATCCGTTCATCATTCTGCTGGCGGTGCCGCCGGGACTGACCGGCGTGATCCTCACTCTGCTGGCTCACGGACACCACGCTGAACGTGATGTCGCTGATGGGCGTCGTGATGCTGGTCGGCATCGCGGTCTCGAACAGCATTCTGATCGTGGAGTTCACGCGCCACCTGCGCAGCGAAGGCATGGCGGTGCGCGAGGCCGTGGCGATGGCCTGCCGCGTCCGCTTGCGCCCGGTGCTGATGACGTCGCTCGCCACCATCATCGGCCTGCTGCCGATGGCGCTGAAACTCGGCGCCGGCAGCGAGGCGTACGCGCCGCTGGCGCGCGCGATTCTCGGCGGTCTCAGCGTCTCGGTGGTGCTGACCGTCTTCCTGGTTCCCGCAGCATATGTTCTGGTCTACGGAGACCGCGGACCCGGCTTCGGACGGCTGCGACTGCGGAGGACTAACTAATCATGCGCAATCTCATCCTCTTCTTAGCGGCCTGCGGGTTGGCGCGAGCCCAGCCTCCGATGCACCTCACACTGGCACAGGCGGAGCAACTCGCCATTCAGAACAATCCGCAGTTCTCCGCGGCGCGCTACAACGCCGCCGCAGCCTACCAGTTGGCCCCGCAATATAAGGCTGCTTATGAGCCGAGTTTCTCCGGCAACCTGACCGGAGTCGGCGCGGATAACGGGAGCCGGCTCGCCGCCGGGGCTTTGAACAATCCGGTGGTCTACAACCGCATCGGGAGCGGCCTCTCGATCGGACAGATGATCACCGATTTCGGCCGCACCGGCAACCTGATCGCGATGGCCAAATTGCAGGCCTCCGCGCAGGACCAGGTCACCGAAACCACGCGCGCGCAGATTCTGCTGAATACCGGCCGCGCCTATTTCGCGGTGCTGCGTGCGCAGTCGATGCTGAAGGTCGCCACGCAGACCGTGGCCGCCCGCCAGACGGTGGCGGACCAGGTGACCGCGCTCGCCGAGAGCAAATTGAAATCGACCCTGGACGTGAGTTTTGCCAACGTCAACCTGGCCGATGCCAGACTGCTGCTCGCCCAGGCCCAGAATGATCTCAAGGCCTCCGAGGCCGACCTTGCCACCGCGATGGGCCTGCCCAACGAAGCCGGCTTTTTGCTCGACGAGGAACCCATGCCGCCGGCCATGCCCGATCGGGCGGAAGAACTGATCCGGGAAGCCATGCAGAATCGCCCGGAATTGAAAAACCTGCGCCTGCAGCAGAGCGCGGCCGAGCGCTTCACCAAGGCCGAGCACGATCTCTACTACCCCAACATCGGCGTGGTCGGCACCGCCGGCTTCGTCCCCACAGGCGTCGAAAACGTTCCCGGCCGCTACGGCGCCATCGGCATGAACGTCTCGATCCCGATATTCAACGGCGGACTTTTCAAAGCGCGGCAGACGCAGGCGGAAATGAAGGCCAAGGCGGCCAACGAAAACGTGAACGACCTGCAGATCCGCGTCACCCGCGACGTGCGTGTCGCGTGGCTGAACGCGACCACGGCATACGATCGCATAGCCCTCACGCAGCAGTTGCTCCAGCAAGCCACCTCGGCACTCGACCTGGCCCAGACCCGCTACGATAACGCGCTCGGCAACATCGTCGAGCTCAGTACCGCGCAACTCAACCTGACGTCGGCGCAGATCGCCGTCACCAGCGCGCATTACGATTACCAGACGATGAGGATCATCCTTGATTACCAGACCGGAGTCCTTCACTAAGAGGCGCCCGCGGCTACTGTGGGACGTCCTGCTGGGCGTTTTCGCGGTTGCCTACCTGGCCCTGGTCCTGTTCGACGACATCGAGAGCCCGCTGCTCTCCCTGGCGCTCATCATCGTGTTCACCTACACGCTGCTGCGGAAGTAGTGTTTGCCGGGTTTCAAGAACGAAGCCAATTTCGGGTAAAGGGTCCTCGATTGTGGGGGTTAGGGGGACGGGATCGGGGATTGGGTGAAGGCGGAGGTCGCGGAGGCCGTCGATTGCTTCCCTGAGGGCTTTGCGGGTGGAGATGCCGCGCCACTGGAGCGAGTTAAAGAGCCTGGCATGCTCGGCGGCGGGTTGGCCGAGAGGGCAATCGGGGTGGATGGTGCCGGCGTTTTCGTGGAGGTAGAGGAAGAGCTCGTTTTCGGCGCGGACGAGGCGGCGGAGGATCCACTCGCAATAGATGATGTCGTCGACGAAGCTGCGTTCCTCGGGCGTGGCGGGGTTGAAGCTGGCGTGGTACTCAGCGACGAGGAGTTGGTAAGCCGCGAGGTCCTCCGAGGGGAGGACGGAGTGGTGAACGGGCGGGACGGGATCGGGGAGGTGGTAGCGGGCGCGCTTTTCTTTCCACTGGTTGGCGTCGTATTGGAATTTATTCATGGTTCTTCCTGGTGCGATTGGAGCATGAGGGAATGGGGAGATTCGGGTGAAAAAATCGTAAATGATTGAAGGCGTGGGAAATATAAATTTGAAGTTGAGGTGAACGCACGCGAGAGTTACGGCAGTAAGATGGACAGGCCAGGAGGCCTATCCCACAACTCGATTGCGATGGAGTTGGGGGCGGATCGCGCTCGCCATGGCTGCCGGGTCCACGTCTCCGAGAAACGTAGCGATCCGCTCCAGCCAAGGGCCGGGATTTCGCACCAGGTCCGGATAATTGACGATGAGGGGCTCGAAGTGTTTGGCGCGTTCGAGCAGGCGCAGCGTGGCTTCGCGGAAACCGCTCATCAGCCGCAGCATGGCTTCGGGGTCGCTGGCGCCGTCGCGGTTGCGATTGGCGAGCATGCGCCGCTGCGATTCGACCACCTGTTCGACCGGCCGGTCCATGTAGATGACCTTATAGCGGTGCCGCGCGGGCAACTGCGCCAACAGCGGTGCAATCACTTTGATTGCTTTGCCGGCGGCCTCACGCAGGACCTCCGGGCGGCGGCCAACCTGTTTGATCCGCTCCCATTCGTAATAGCCTTCGGGATTGTCGGAATCGGCCGCCCGCTCACCGTCGGTGAGCACGGGGACGCCGGCGGCCGCCAACATTTGCATCATCAAAGACGTTCCGGAGCGCGGAAGGCCGGAGACCACGACCAGTTCGAGCGCGGGGCCGGGGTCGGGCCGCGCTTCCGGGGCGGCGGCTTGCTCGCGAGCCTCGGCGCGGTCGATGGCGCGATGGCGCGCCTCCTGCCGGATGGTCTCGGCGCGGCGAAGCTCCGCCTGCCGGTGCCGGACGAATTCCCGCGATGCGCGCAGGTGCCCGGCGGCGCGGACGGGGTCAGGGTGTATCCGTGCCAGCACGCGATGTGCGGCCTGCAGGGGCGGCTGCAGGGCGAGACAGGTTTCGAGCGCCTGAATGGCGCGATCGCGCCGGCCCAGGCGCAACAGCGCCATCCCGAGCACGAAGTGCGCCTGCGGCGAGCCGTGCTGGTAGCCGACCGACGTCAGTGCCGCGTCGACAGCTGCCTCGAGCCGCGCCTGTTTCAGGAGTGCGAAAGCCAGCCCCTGCCAGGACGCCGCACCATGCGGATCAATTCCGATGGCTTTTCGAAACGCTTCCTCGGCGGGGCGCCACTTGCGCTGCGCGAGCCAGGCAAAGCCCAACGACGTCTGAAGATCCGGAAGCCGCGAATCGCCCTCGCCGGCAATCAGCAGTTCCTCCACGGCCTCGCGCAGGCGTCCCTGCTCGTAGGCGATGTTGCCCAGGATCATGTGGGCGGCCGGCGTGTCGCGGTGGTCCGCGATGGCGCGCTCCACGGTGGCCGCGGCGTCGTCGGCCAGTCCCACGCGCCGCTGCGCTTCCGCCAGCGCGAGGGCGTAATCGCCGCGCTCGGGCGCCTGGGCGTGAATCGTTTCCAGAATCGGCAGGGCGTCGGCAAAGCGCAGACTGCTGGTGTAGACGCGGGCGAGATTCCACTGCCGCTCACGCTCGCAATCGACTGCCGCCATGGGACTGTTGCGAGGCTCTTCCACATAGCCGAGATCCACAAACTGGCGGAGGAGCAGGTCCGCGTCCGAAGGCGGCATCGTATACCCGGCGGAATGCATGCCGGAATCGCCGGGCACGTCTTCCCACGAGGGAATCCGATCCAGCGGCGGAGGGGTTTGAAAAGCCTCGGCAAGCACGCGCCCGGGCATATCCTGCCCCGCCGGCAGGCCAAACAGCGAGAGCACCGTGGGCGCGATATCGAGCAGCGTGACCCCGTAGATCCGTTCGTCGCGCACAATGCCGGCACCCGCCATTGTCACGATGCCCATGTTACGGTGCTGGGTGGCGGGGCCCGCGGGAATGTCCGGAATGCTCATCGGACGCAGGTGATCGCTGTGAAAACCGTGGTCGGAGAGCAGCACCACCGACGTATCCGGACCAGCCAGGTGGAGCAGGCGGGCGAGGAAGAGATCCATCAGCCGGTAGCCGCTGTTCACCACGTCCTTGTACATCTCGTAATCGGCTTCCGCCACCCAAGTCTCCCGCGGCGGGTGAAAGTTCATGAACGAGTGGCTGAAGTGGTCGATGCCGATGTAGTACACGGCCATGAAATCCCACGGCTCGTGCTCCATCAGATGGGTAGCTGCCGCGTGCGTGGTGAAGCACTCCGCGAGCACGTTTACGAGCGCGTGGATGAGGTGCGGTTTGGAGTAATTGATCTCGGCGGCCCGGTCGACGAACATGCGAATGATGTCGCCATCGATCTCCGAAGGCCGCAGGCGGAGGTCCGCAAGAACTTCAGACAATCGCTCCGGCCAGACCGTACCCGGCATCAACGGCCATGGATCGCCCTCGCGGGGAAAGCCGCGGGCGTACGCGTCCGACACGCATGCGCCGCGGATGGGTTCCGCCGGATGGCCGCCGAACCATCCCACCACGTTAGTGCGGAGCCCCTGCTGAGAGAGGATGTTCCAGAGAGCCTTCACACGCCGTGAGGTGCTGGTGACCGGGCGAACGGTTTGGGTGGTTGGATCGACCTCGGTGAAACCCAGAATGCCGTGCTCGTCCGCGCGTTTCCCGGTGGCGATCGAGTTCCACAGCATGGGAGACAGAACGGGCTGCAGGGTTTCGATGTCGCCCATGACGCCGCGTTCGACGAGGCTGGTGAGAGCAGGCATCTGCCCGCGTTCGATGAGCGGATTGATGACCTTCCAATCCGCTGCATCCCAGCCGATGAGGAGTACTTTGGGGCCCAATCCGCGCCTAAGCCGCTTTCGCGCGTTTGCGGCGATACGCCCCTATGCCGACCGATCCCAACGCCAGCAGCGCCAGCGAGGCCGGCTCCGGAGTTTCGGCCGTGGTCGGTGCTGAGCCTGTACCATCGTTATAGCCGAACTGGATCAGGGTCGCATCGTATTTGGTGATTTGGACCTGCGCCCAGCCGTAATGAAAGCTGGTGGCATTCATCAGAAGGCCGATGAATGCCGTATCGCCGTCGGCCCAGTTTCCGGAGTGCGCGCCGCCGGAACTTTTGACTTCCAGGGCGCCGCCGAGAAACAGCCCGTTGCTGAACCCCGCGGTTCCGCTGGTCGCCAGCTTGGTCAGGAAATTGCCATCGCCCCCGAGCAGTGCGTGACTGGTCATGCCCACGGCGCGGAGGATCATCGTTCCCGAGAACCCAGTGATGTTCTCGATCTTGAACGGTGCGCCGGCGCTCGAGTGCCCGCACGTGCCGGTCACCGGATTGAAATAGACGGGGCCACCGGTAGTGCTGTTGGCGCCCGGGCAGGCCGTGGCCGCCGACGTGACGATTACGCTCGCCTGCGCCGAGGTCGCCAGCACACCGGAAGCGACCGCGAGGGACATCTTGCCATACTTGGCGAGGCGGCTTTCGATCGAGTGCGAATCTTGTTTCGGCATGGGTTCCTCGTTAGTTCTGAACCAAGATAGCGGTCGGCGCGCCGTTGGTGCCGTTGCCCTTGATTCGATTGTTGCCGTACGAGACGATGTTGCCGCCGCCGACCGTCGCCAGACCGGTCGTGTTGTCCGCGATGGTGTTGTTCGTGAGGCGGACGGTTGCGCCCGACGTTTCCACATTCACGCCCGTGGTGCAGAATGCGATGGTGGTGGAATCCAGCGTTCCGACAGTGGTAGCGCCGGCCAGATCGACGCCGGTGGTGTTCTGGGAGAAGTCCGAGTTCTTCGCGTTGAATTTCGCGCCGTTAGCCATGCTGAGTCCGAAGTTGCAGGTGTGCACTTCGGAGCCGATCGCGGCAACCGTCACTGGACCATTCGTGGCATCCGCGTTGATTCCATTGGAAGCGCCCACGCACTCGGAGATCCGGGTGCTGGAGACCGTTACGTTTGTGGGGTTGCCGGGGCCGTTCCCATTCACAGTGATGCCGCCCTGGGTGAAGCCATAGATGATCGAATTCTCGACGTGAAGGTTCACCGGACCACTGCCGGCGACAACCAGAATCCCGCTGAGGCCAGTGCCCAGCCCGTCAATGTCCAGCCCGCGAATGGTCACATTCATCGGTGACGAGCTCGGGTTGGAGATCACGATGCCGTTAGTCCCGCTGACGAGGATCCCGGCCGGCGTTCCGACCGCGAGTAGCGTCATCGACTTGGTGATGGTGACGGCTCCGAACCCGCCGGGATCGAGCACGTTGATTTCTCCGGCGGCCGCGGTCTTGCTAATGGCGCCAGGAAAGGTTTTGCAGGGTGCAGTCCGGCTGCAAGGATTGGCGTCGTCGCCGACGCCGGAAATCCACGTGCGTGTCGCCTGGGCGAACGCGGAGGAAGCAAGAAAGGTGCAGGAGATACCCAGTAAGATCACTCGTCGTTGCATTTAGTACTTTGTCCCCTCAGTAATTGTTAGCTTTCGGACAAGAGTACCGCAGCGTCTATGGTACTGGCAAGGCAACTAGTACCAGGAGTTTGGGAGGGGTCGGCCTGTTAACTTTGGTTGGGCGGAGGCGATTCGCGGAGGGGCTACACCTCTCGTTCTGACTCGCCCGCGACCGGTAATCATCATCACCAGTAGAGGACGGTCTGGTATTCGCCGGGGGGCATATGCTTTTGGGGAGGAAGCGTAAGTCTTAGGAGAAAGGCTGTTCCTATGAGATTGCTTGTACGTGGTTTTGTGTGCTGCGTGCTGGCGACCAGCGCTCGCGGCCAAACGAATGTGACCGTGGTGTATCCACCGCAGACTCCATCGGTAATGGTAATAGAGGCCCCGGTACCGCGGCGTGCCGAGTTCCAGGCGCCTGCGCGCCAGATCACCTTTATGATCGCATTCAAGGATAGTGTAGTCCGGCTGGCCAACCAGTATTGGGTGAGCGGGAACACCCTGTACTATGTGACGACCGACCATGAGAAGATGACAGCGCCGGTAAGCAGTGTGGATCGTACGCTCAGCACGCGACTGAACAGCGAGAGGGACGTGGCATTTTACCTCCCACCCGAGCAACGAAAAGTGGTGGCACAGGCAACCATCGCCCACCGTACTGCGAGTTTGGCACGCAAACGATGCAATTGCGCGCCTGCGTCATCTGCGCGTGTTTCCCCGAAGGGGAGTGGAGGAGCTAGCCGCTCGAGTCCGGGAGAGCCACGGTGACCAGGTAGGAGTTTGGTGTCGAACGATGAGTCGCATGGCGGTGCGGCAGTACCCCAAGACAACTTCGGCCACCCTTTGGGGGTGGCCGATTTGCGTTTAAGTCTTTTCTAATCTCTTTGGTGCGGATGAGAGGACTTACAAGTCCTTGCATTATAGGGTAATACAAGCACCGAAGCGTCAGACCGGAGCCAAGCCGAGATCGGTCCCGATGCAGTTGCCTCCAGATCGGAAGCGTTTACGCCGATTGCCTGCCAAACGCTGTCCGACACCGCGGGACTTTGGCCTGAGAGACCGGACAAAGTCGCGGTTAACGCGCGGCAACATCCCTGATTAACCGTTAGCCGGAGCAGGCGGCGGGTCCGATCACACCACGTAAGCTATAGATTCTGATGTTCTTATAATATGGACACAGTACCAAACCTAGTCCACATGGGCACTGCGCGCTACGATTCCCATCTAGGCTAATCAGCGATGTTGGACGGAGGAATGCGCCCCTTGGAACTCGTGTAGGGGCTCTCAACGCTAGCCCCCCAGAACGTGGAAATCCTGGTCCAAACGCGCCAGACAACCCAAGTCCGCCCTAGGACGGCGAGGTTCCTTGTGTCCGATGCGCGCGCCCGCACAGGCCGGTTGAACGCCCCAGCTGAGCGTCAAAGGGGGCACGAATACTCAGTGGAGTTTGAAAGATCCGTAGCGTGATCGAGGGGATAAACAAAAGTACTGGAGAGGTTTGCGATGCACAAGAGACTATTAGTAATGATACTCGGGTTGGCGCTGCCGGCTGCGGCGCAGGTCAAGACCGAAGTTCCTCCAGTCGAGCCTGCCGCCAAGCCAGTCAAGGTGGAACCCATCAAGATTCATGGCGCGTCTCTGGAGGGCAATCTGGAAGGCGAAGCGGTTGACCGCGACGCCCTCGTCTTTCTGCCGCCCAGCTACGCTACGGCCAAGTCCCGCCGCTATCCGGTGGTTTATGCGCTGCACGGCTATTCCATCGGGGCTGAGCAGTGGTCGAAGGAGATCCATGTGCCGCAGACGATCGAGGGCGCCTTCGCGAAAGGCGCGCAGGAAATGATCGTGGTGCTGCCCGATTCGAAGACCGTGTACAACGGCTCGATGTACTCAAGCTCTGTTACGACGGGAGACTTCGAGAATTACGTCGCGCGCGACGTCGTCGCGTATATGGACGCTCATTACCGGACGATCCCCAAGCGGACGAGCCGGGGTCTGGTTGGACACTCGATGGGCGGCTACGGCGCAAGCCGGATCGGTATGAAGCATTCTGACGTTTTCGGCAGCCTGTACATCATGAGCCCTTGCTGCATGTCCGCCCGGGGCGCAGGCGGCGGGCGCGGAGGTCCTGGCGGCGGGCGCGGCGCCAATATGGAAACCGCCGTGGCGGAGGCCAAGACACCCGCCGAAGCAGCTAAGTTGCCGGGTCTGGCCACTCAGCTTGCGGTGGCCGCCGCGTGGTCCCCGAATCCCAAGAAGCCGCCGCTCTATTTCGACATGCCGTTCGGAGATGCTCAGCAGGAAGTCCTCAATAAGTGGGCGGCCAACGCGCCTCTGGTATTCGTTCACCAGTACATCGGCAATCTGAAGCAGTACAAGGCGATCGCCCTGGATGTCGGCGATCAGGATGGCTTACGGACCGATACGGGCAAACTGCACGACATCTTCGACAGCTACGGCATTGCCAACACCTTCGAGATCTATCCTGGCACTCACACCAGCGCTGTCGCGGTCCGTTTCCAGAACTACGTAATGCCGTTCTTCGCCAAGAACCTCTGCTCCGGCAAGGACTGTAAGTAGCCGTATGCGAATGGCTGGCAACCGGCCCGTGGAGACTAACATGCGAAGGAGCCCGTTTTTACTGATCACCCTCCTGGCGGCGGCCTCGGTTTGGGGACAGCCGCCTGTCGATGGGCAGCCCGCGCCCACCAACGTCCTGGGCGCCCAATACCCCCGAGTCCACGGGGATAACCGCGTGACATTCCAACTCAAAGCCCCCGATGCGCTGAAGGTCCAGGTTTCTTTGGCCGGCCGTCATGACATGACCAAAGGGGCGGATGGAGTGTGGAGCGTCACCACTCCGCCTCTGGTTCCGGGCTTCCACTACTATCAGTTGATCGTCGACGGTGTGTCGATGAACGACCCGGCAAGTCACGCCTTCTACGGCACCGGCAAGGATGCAAGTGGAATCGAAGTGCCGGAGACGGGCGTCGACTACTACTCCTACAAGGATGTGCCGCACGGCGAGGTGCGAATCCGGCCTTACTTGTCCAAGGTCACCGGCCAGTGGCGTCGCTCCTTCGTATACACTCCGCCGGACTACGATGCCAACACCAAGGCGCGTTATCCGGTTCTGTACCTGCAGCACGGGAGCGGGGAAGACGAAACGGGCTGGACCTTTCAGGGCCGCGCGAATCTCATTCTCGACAACCTGATCGCGGCGAAGAAGGCAGTGCCCATGATCATCGTGATGGATAACGGCTACGCTTCCAGGCCGGGCGTGCCTGCACCGGACGCCGCAGTGGCGGGAAGAGGAGCCGCGGGAGGTACGTCCGCATTCGAAGACGTCATCGTCAAGGATCTCATCCCACTGATCGATTCCACCTACCGCACGATCGCCGACCGCGAGCACAGGGCCATGGCCGGGCTTTCGATGGGCGGCAATCAAACCTGCCAGGTGACGATGCGAAACCTGGACAAGTTCGCATACATAGGCGCCTTCAGCGGAACCATGAACGGGCTGAGCACCAGCCCGCTCGAGCCCGCCACAGCTTTCAATGGCATGTTCCAGGATGGAGCGGCGTTGAATAAGAAGATCAGACTCTTTTGGATCGGAATGGGCACAGCCGAGCCGAACCCGTTCCCAGGCGCCATTGGCGCCTTCCGGGCGATGTTGGAGAAAGCCGGCGTCAAGTATGTCTACTTCGAGTCGCCGGGGACCGCTCACGAGTGGCTGACGTGGCGAAGGGACCTCAACGATTTCGCCCCTCGAGTATTTCGGTAAAGACGATGACCCAGGAACAAGTTGCCCGGCGCGCGGGGGTTTCAACTGCTACTGTCTCTCGAGTGCTGAACAACAGTTGCGCTGTAAGCACCTGCGTGCGCGCCCACGTAATGAAGGTCGTTGAGGAGCTCAAATATCGCCCCAACTTACATGCGCGCGGTCTGGCAGGAGGCAGCCGCAGCATCGGCGTCATTGTTTCGAACTTCGAAAACCCGTTCTTCCTGGACATCTACAAGGAGGTCGAAGCTGGAGCCGGCATTGCCGGATTTGACGTCATCATGGCCGACACCAGGTACAGCCCGGAGCGATTGATTGCCGGCGTCCGCTCGATGATCGGCCGGCGGGTCGCTGGGCTGGCCGCCATCGTGTCCGAGATGGATCCGCAGTTAATCGCGGAGCTGAACGAATATCGAATCCCGACTGTGTTCTACGATGTTGGCGCGCCGGGTCCCAATATCGCCAATATCCGAGTTGATTATCGGCACGGCATTGAAAAGGTGGTCGCTTATCTCTACAGCCTGGGGCATCGTCGCGTGGGCTTTGTGGGACATCACGCGACTTTGGGGCCCATCCACGAACGCCAGGGAGCGGTGCTGGATTCGGTAGGACAGTACTCCGATTTCCGCGTGGATATCGCGGCGGGCGAGGATACTCTCGAAGGCGGGCGCCGCGCCGCAGGGCTGGTGCTTGCCGCGAATCCGGCCATCACGGCGGTGATCTGCGCAAACGATCTGATGGCTCTGGGGGTCCTTCGTGCGCTTCGCGATAGAGGACTGCGCGTGCCGCACGATATTTCAGTGACGGGCTTCGACAACATCAAGCTGGCTCAGTTCAGCGACCCTCAACTGACGTCGGTCCACATCTCCCGCGAGGAGATCGGGCGAATCATATGCGATTGTCTTTTCGGGCCGACGACACTGCCAGAGCGCGAGTTCGTGATAGATCCCGAACTGATCTTAAGAGACTCAACGGGACCGGCTCGGAGTTGTGGATTTGGGAATCCGCGGATTCATTGAAAGGTTATTTCTTATGTTGATTCGAATCTTGTCCGCACGACCGCAAGCCGTCCTGCTGGCCGTCGTGCTGTCCGTTCTGCCTGCGACCGGGGCGGATTTTACTATGAAGGTAACCGATAGCGGCTACCTCGATACGCAGGGTTTCAGCGTCATTCTCTATAACAGCACCTACCACCCCGTTTTCGTTGACCAGAAGAACACGGCCATGGAGATGATTCTCCACGGCCAGCGCATCGCCACCAACGGCGACCTGCGCCTGATGCCCACTCCTGAGCAGTGGGACCTGGTGGCAACGCTCAAAGGGCGCCAGCCCGATAAAAC
This sequence comes from uncultured Solibacteraceae bacterium, assembly GCA_963791985.1. GTDB lineage: Bacteria > Acidobacteriota > Terriglobia > Bryobacterales > Bryobacteraceae > Solibacter. The sequence continues at coordinate 1,265,215 of CAWBUN010000002.1, forward strand.
GAACAACCGGCTCACCGCCAACCTCGACTTCCCGACCTTCGATCTCAGCTACACCCTTGAGGTCGCGGCGGAACCGGGCGGCGTGAAGGTCAGCATCAATCTCGACCGGCCGCTGCCGCAAAAACTGGCCGGGCGGGCGGGCTTCAATCTGGAGTTCCTGCCCTCGATCTACATGGGCAAGGCGTACCTGGTGGATGGAACCAAAGCCGGCATCTTCCCGCGAACGCCTAACGATCCGATGGTCAAGGTCTTGCCGCTTGCCGATGAACCGAAAAAAGCCTACTACCTGGAGGACTGGGATAAGGCCAAGGGATATACGCAGCCGCTGGCGTTTGCCGAGGGGAAGCGCATCACCTTGGGGATCGACGACCCGCTGGCCCGGGTCAACGTTACGTCGGATACGGCCAACCTCATGCTGTTCGACGGACGCAACCGCGCGCAGAACGGCTGGTTCGTGCTGCGTTCGCTGATCCCTTCGGGCAAGACCACGGGCGCGATCGTGTGGCACATCCGCCCGGACGTGATTCCGAACTGGACGCGGCCGCCGGTGATCGCGCACAGCCAGGTCGGTTATGCGCCGGGTTTCTCCAAGGTGGCGGTACTCGAACTCGACCCGAAGTACAACGGGCCGAAGACGGCCAAAGTGCTGCGCCTGACGGAAGACGGTTCTTACAAGCAAGCGTTCGAGGGCCCGATCACGGCTTCAACGCCCTGGCTGCGCTACGTCTATTCAAAATTCGACTTCACCGCGGTGAAAGACCCCGGCCTTTATGTAATCGAATACGCAGGCCAGCGTACGGCGCCCTTCCCCATCTCCCAGGACGCTTACGCCAACATCTGGCAGGATAGCCTGGACCATCACATCGCGGTGCAGATGGATCACGTTTCGGTTCGCGAAGGCTACCGCGTATGGCACGGCGCTTCGCACCTCGACGATGGCCGCCTGGCACCCGTCGTCGGGGAGCAATTCGACGGCTGGAATCAGGGTACGGCAACGGACGGTAAGTACAAAGGCGGCGATCACATCCCTGGAATGAACGTGGGCGGCTGGTATGATGCCGGCGATTTCGACCTCGAGGAGCCTGCCCAGCTAAACGTCATTCAGAACCTGGCCCTGGCGTATCGCGAATTCAATCTCAAGTACGACCAGCTTACGGTGGATGAAGTCGCCCGGGAAGTTGAGATGCACCGTCCCGATGGCGTGCCGGATGCGGTGCAGCAAGTCAAGCACGGCGCACTCCTAATCCTGGCGCAGTTCAAGAACATCGGCCACACGATCCGCGGCACTCATGAACCTGATCTGCGTCAGTATACGCACTTGGGCGACGGCTCAACCAAAACCGACGGCCGTATCTATGACCCGAAGCTCGGTCCGAATGAAGTGAAGGGCGAGTACTCCGGCACGCCGGACGACCGCTGGATTTTCTCCACCACGAACCCGATGAACCAATGGGGCGGTATCGCCGCGTTGGCAGCGGCGGCCGATGTGCTGAAAGGATGGGATGATGCCTTAGCCAAAGAGTGTCTCGACACCGCCATCAAAGCGTGGAACGACGAGAAGGCTCACCCGACGCCAACCGTGGGCCGCGGCGGGCTGGGCGGAGGGAATCCCGCGAATGCTCCAGCGCAGGGAGTGCTGGCTGCGTCTCAGGGTGTGGTGGCTGGCGCCCCGCCGGTTCCGGCGCCGCCTCCGGCAGGCGGCGGCCGTGGCGGCTTCGGCGCCGTGCAGGACTGGGCCGCGGCACTGGAATTGACCATCGCCACCAATGGCGCCGAGCCCTACAAGTCCCGCCTGAAGGAGTTGTTCCCCCAGATGATCACCCCGCAGCAGATTGGCGCCCGCGGCTGGACCTCCGTTCGCGCCTTGCCTTATCTGGACGCGAGCGCCAAAGATCAGCTACGGGAAGCAACAAAGACATACATGGCTGGTCTCGACAAGCAGTTGGACGCCACGCCGTTCGGCGTGCCCCCGAGCATGGGGACCTGGGGCGGATCGGGCAGCGTGGTTGACATGGCCACGCGGATGTACTTCCTGCACCGGGCGTTTCCGGATCTTGTAAGCCCGGAATACACACTTCGTGCCGTCAATTACATCCTCGGCACACACCCGGTCTCCAGCACTTCCTACGTCGCCGGGGTCGGCACGGTCTCGAAAACGACAACGTACAGCAACAACCGCGCCGACAATGCCTACATCCCGGGCGCCGTGATTCCGGGATACATCATCATCAAGCCGGACTTCCCGGAGTGCATCGACGACTTCGGATTCCTCTGGTTCGAGCATGAAGCCGTCGTGGCCGGGTCGGCCAGTTGGGTTTTGGCGGCCAACGCCGCGGGCGCTCTCGTTCTCGAACGGAACGGCAAGTAGTCGATCGGAATACACAAGGAGTTTCCTCATGAAGAAATTGACAATGATTCTCGCCGCCGCGCCGGTGCTGTTTGGATTCCAGGCAGCCGCGCAAGCGCCCCCGCCGCAACCCACGGCCGCCGAGCGGGCGGCCCAGGCTCAAGTGGCGATCGAGGCTGCCAAAGCCCCAGCGGTGGAAGACTTCAAGCCCTCAACGCTGAACCAGAAGGGCAAGGAGTTTCCCGCGGTCAACTCTGAAAGGCGTATTCGGGCGCGCGTCGTCGCGCCAGGCGCTCAGAGCGTCGCGCTGGACATCGGAGCCGTCAAGTACCCGCTGACCAAGGGCGACGACGGCGCATGGGTTGGGGCTTCGATCCCGCAGGACGAGGGCTTCCACTATTACCAGATTGTTGTCGATGGCGCTCAGGTGCCGGATCCCAACAGTCTGTATTTTTACGGCGCGAGTCGGTGGGGCAGCGGGGTCGAAGTCCCCGCCCGGGATCAGGACTTTTATACTCTCAAGAACGTCCCTCACGGCCAGTTACGGGAGACCCCTTTTTATTCCAAACGCTCCGATGCCGTCCTCCGCTGCTTCGTTTACACTCCTCCGGACTATGAAAAGTCCCCTGCGAAGCGGTATCCGGTTTTGTACTTGCAGCATGGCGGAGGGGAGGATGAAACGGGCTGGGGCAGCCAGGGGAAGACCGGCCCGATCATGGACAACCTGATCGCCGCCGGCAAGGTCAAGCCGTTCATCATCGTCATGGCCAGCAGCTATGTTCCTGGCGCCCAGGTCGGACCTCCGCCCGCGCCGGCTCCTGGCGCCGCTGCTGCCGGGGCCCCCGGTCGCGGCCCTGGCGGACCCCGCTTCAATTTCAGCGCGTTCGAGCGGGTGCTGATTGACGAACTGATCCCTTTCATCGATGCCAACTTCCGCACTCTGGCCGATCAGCGGAATCGGGCCATGGCCGGTCTCTCCCTGGGCGGAATGCAGACACGGCAGATCGCCCTGGCAAACCTGGACAAGTTCTCTCACATCGGCATCTTCAGCGGAGGCAGCATCGCGCCGTCGGAGATAACCGACATGGACAGCTTCAAAAAGAAGGTCAAGGTGGTGTTTGTCAGCTACGGAAGCCGCGAGAGAGGGGCGGCGGGCAAGGCGACCGTGGAAGCCCTGCAACAAGCCGGAGTGAAGAGCGTGTTTTATGAGTCACCCGAGACCGCTCATGAGTGGTTGACCTGGCGGCGCAGCCTGTATCAATTCGCGCCGTTGCTGTTCCGGGATCAAAAATAGACATAGGCAGCTCTCGGCAAGACCTGGGAGACGCTACCGGGCATAAGGTACGGCATCGTGCCGGGCTAACCGCTTGCAGGGAGGTGTTGGTCCGTCAAGACACCGTATGCAACGTGGCATTCTCGCGCAATCGGCGCTACTATTCGGGGTAAGCGACGAAGGCTCTTGCCCACCCGGTTCAGTCTCGAACAAGGGGTTGTCCTCCGAGGACTGGAACTGCCTCCTTGCTTGTCCCGGCCACCCTGACCAAACCGTCTTCGGTTCGCTGCATTTGAGGGGACTTCAAATTGGCTTGGAGAGACGAAGAACTTTATGAAAGAACCGAATCGCAGAACGCTGTTGAAAGGCGGGCTGCTATCGATCGCGGGAATGGCGGGTCTGCCATCTCTAGCGCGGGCGGTGCAGGATGCCACCACTCCATACAGGCGTCCTAAGTTGAAGATCACCGACATCCGCACTGCTGAAGTCCGGGTGCACGGCTATCAGGTCCATGTGCGGGTCTACACCGATCAGGGCGTCATCGGCCAGGGCGAGTCTACCGATGCGTCGATGGGCAATGTGCCGCTTATCAATTCATTCTCGCGCATGCTGATCGGCCAAGACCCGCTCAATGTCGAGGCTGCTTTCGAACGCATCCGCACGTCCGGTATCTTCGCCGGCGCGCAGTCCGGCCAGTATGTCGCCGCTTTGACGGCTGTCGAAATCGCGCTCTGGGACCTTGCGGGTAAGGCCTTGGGCTTGCCGGTCTATCAACTGCTGGGCGGCAAGGTTCGTGAGCGCGTCCGCCTTTACTGCGATTCCGGCGCGCGGGAAATGATCCCTGGCGACGAGGGCTCCAAGGCACGCATCCGCGAGATCCAGGAGATGGGTTTCACCGCTGCCAAGATCGATATCGACGATGCGGCTGATCCCGCGCGCTTCGACCGCGTGAACTGGACGGCGTCGAACGGCGAGATCGAACACATGGTTGCGAAGGTCGCCTTCACGCGCGAGCTTTATCCCAAGCATTTCGATCTGGCCGTCGACATGCACGGGCGCTATGACGCGGGTACCGGCAAACGCGTTGCCAAGGAAGTCGAGCCGTTCAAGCTGATGTGGCTGGAGGAACCGGTGCCGGCCGAAAACATCGATGCCATGCGGGACATACGTGCCTCCACGAGCACACCCATCTGCTGCGGTGAGAACGTTTACATGCGCTGGGGCTTCCGCGAGATTCTCGAAAAACGCGCCGCCGATATCATCATGCCGGACTTCCAGAAATGCGGAGGCTTGCTCGAGGCACGCAAGATCGCCGACATGGCCCACACCTACTATGTGCCGGTTGCGCCGCACGCCGTGACTTCGCCCATCGGCATGATGGCCACAGCGCACGTCTGCGCAGCGATTCCGAACTTCCTGGTTCAGGAATGGCACTGGATCGATTCACTCGAGCTATGGCGCAACTGGGTGAAGGAAGGCGAAATCATCCAGAAGGGCTACATCGTCCCGCCGGAACGGCCAGGCATCGGAGTCGAAATGAATGATGAAGCCGCGCGCAAAGCGCAGGTGCCCGGCACGCCGTGGTTCGAGCCGAGGAGGAGAGGATAACCATGCGTCTCGCGACACTGTGTCTCGCGGCCTTATGTACCGTTTCGGCGTTCGCGCAGCCTGGAATCCTCACGCGCGAACTGCTCATCAAGTACACGCCCGATTGGAAAGGCGAACGCTTTGAGGACGGCCGTCCGAAAGTGCCCGACGGCATACTCCAGCGCATGAAATCGGTGACGCTCGAAGAAGCGTGGGCGCAGTTACGGACCGCCGGCTTCAACCACGAATACGCCGACGGCTGGCTCGTCATTCATCCCGAAAAGGTGCTGGTGGGTCGCGCCCTGACGGCGCAATGGCTCCCCGGCCGCCCGGACATCGAGCGGGTGATCGAGGAGCAGGGAAAGAAGGACGGGCGCGTCGGCGGCACCAACGCCTGGCCCGTCGACATGCTGCAACCCAGCGACGTCTATGTCTGCGATCACTTCGACCTGAAGCAGGACGGACCGTCCATCGGCGATAACGTCGGCAACGCGATCTACGCCAGGACTCACAATGGCATCGTTTACGAGGGAGCGGTGCGCGACATCAACGGTCTGAAGGAGTTGGAGGATTTCACGGCCTTCGTGCGCTTCTACGATCCGTCGCACCATTTCGGCATGCTGGGCACGGGGGCGCGTCTGAATTCCACCATGATCGGCATCAACATCCCGATTCGTATCGGGCCGGCAACGGTGATGCCTGGCGACGTGGTGCTCGGTCGCGACGGCGGAGTGCTTTTTATCCCGCCGCAAGTGGCTGAACAGGTGGTCCAGTATTCGGAGATTACGCATCTGCGCGACCTCTTCGGCCACCAGCGGTTGCGCGAAAAGAAGTACACGGCAGGCCAGATCGACACTGGCTGGTCCGCACCCATTGAGGCGGATTTCACCGGTTGGCTGCGCGAGAACATCGATAAACTGCCGGTGGCGAGACAGCAGATCGAGGAAATACTGAAACGACGCCAGCGATGATGGACGCGGAGGCTGAGTGGTTATTTGGAATCGTCAACGACTTCGATGCCATTCACACACGCCATTCCCGCAACAGGTACAAATGTGAGCTGGATTTTGCCTTGGGCGTTGGGTCGAATCGCGGAAAAGCTCCGGTCTATGGGGCGCCCTTCTCCGCCGGACTCCTTCATGATGTCGAAGCCCCGCAGCAGAGCCACGCCGTTACAGTAGACGTCAAAGACGCGGCTGCCGGGCCCCCCCGTGCCGCTGTTGCGCTTTCCGTAGTGCCCTTCACAGAATTTCAACGTGACTCGATACCGGCCCTCCGCCACAGGCACAGCGTAGGAAAAATGGCCCCATCGCTCGCTCGCGTAGATCGCCATTCCAGGTGCGATTGAGTTGCTCTCCTGAGCGGGATTGGTATTGCGGACCAATGCGTTTCCGCCTAGAAAATAGGAGTCGGCCTGCCACTCCTGCCCGGCGGAATCCTGCCACGATGAGGTCCAACCCGCTCGAATTCGGACTGGCTTTGCTTTCCCTGCACTGACGGGCAGCACCTCGAGTCCACTCAGCATCGCTGTGCTTCTCAGGGAGGCAAAGCTCAGGTGAAGGAAGCCATCTTCGGCAGGTGAGATGTTCCTGAAGACCCGCTCATCCGCGACATTGGAGCCGGCAGCATCCGCTACCACATCGAATCCGCCCAGGAGCCGATTCCCATTGGCGGACACCCGAAAAACACGCTGCCCCTCACCGCTGGATTCCGCACTGATGAAATCTGCTAGACCAGTCTCGGCGAAATGCAGGTGCAGTTCATAGTTGCCTGGCCGCAGCGGAATGTCGTACTGAAAGTCGCCGTTCCGCACGTGCCGGTAAATATCCGGGTCCAGTGTTCGAAAGATTCTCTCGGACGGACGGACGAGCACCGTGCCGCCGGAAAAGAAACGATCCGCGCCCCATGTGCGCCCGTCTCGATCGACGTAAGGGCCGGTAGCACCCGCGATCATTCGAAGATTCTCGACGGACGATGCCGCTGCGGAAACCGGGTTGGAGACGGGCGTGGACTTGGCATCAACAGAGGCAGGACCCACCTGCCGCCACCGCCACGCAGAAATGGCGCCCGCGAGTACCAGAACGGCTACAGTGCAGGCAATCATCCGGTGCGTGAGCCAGTTAGGGCGTGCCGAAAGATGCGTCTCTGCAGGTGGCATCCCGGCGGCAGTCGCCTCCGCAGGCGTAATGTCGGCGATTGGCGCGTCCGCAGGCTGCGTCTCAGCAACGGGCGTCTCCACCCCCGGGACCTCCCACCTGAATGCCGCGGAGTAGGACCCTGGCGGCAGATCGATCCTGACCAGGTGATACGAGCCATTCTCAGCCTGGTAATGTTGAGCGAGCTTCTTTCGCACCTCATTGGCCGTCACACGAACTATGGTGTGCTGGCCCGTATCGAAGTCCTGCGAAAGTTGGAAGAGTTCTACGCCGATGCAGCGTTCTTTCAGCGCGCCGGTCGGCCCATTAATCGTGTGTTGGACGATGTATTCAAGGAACTCCCTACATCGCTTGCTCGTGCGAAAAGCAGAGCTCTCCAACAGACGATTGAGTTCCGCCCGTACATCCTGCTCGCGCGACTCGGTGAGTCCCCTGCTCTCGCTTTCGCACATCCTGGTGCCCTCCGCGCATAATAACACAACACATCTTGACGGGGGCCGAGGGTTCTTAACGGCCAGGTTAACTGTTAGCCGGGCAGGATGGCGGGCTTTTCTCAGGGACCGCAACGACAAGATTCCACTAGACTTGATCGGCAGACACCGTACCAAACCTAGCGCGGGATGGACTCCGGCATTAAGATACCGGAGATCAGAGGGGTATCGCGCCCTCAAATCCAACCCCCGGCAATCCAACCGGGAAGTGGGGCGCTTTTCTGCTGTCTTTAGGAGGGAACGACCTATGCGTCGCCGCCACGTGCGAGGCTTCGCCTCTTGCTCGCTATTGACTTGCGCGATCTTCGCGTTCACCAGTCTTCCGGCCATCGGCCAGACTCTCGGCCAACTCACCGGGCGAATCACAGACTCCTCAGGCGCTGCGGTCACCGGAGTGAACGTAACTCTTGTGAATATCGCCACTAACGCATCACGGAGCACCGTGACCACGGGCGACGGTGACTACACGTTCGCCTCGATCCCACCCGGCATTTATGACGTTAAGGCGGAGCACTCGGGCTTCCGTGTCGCTGCCGCCAACCACGTTGAGGTGCAGGTGCAGCAGACCGTGCGTCAGGATCTCTCGCTTGAAGTTGGACAAGTCAACGAGTCCGTACAGGTTTCGGCTTCGGCGGACCTACTCCAGACAGAGAATCTCGCCATGGGCACAGTGGTTGAAAACAAAATGTTGACCGAACTTCCGCTCGGCGGGCGCAATTACTTGAGCCTGGTCGCCCTATCCTCGAACGTTGAGACGCTCTCGCCATCGTCCGGCCAGGCCGGTTCGCGCCAGGGCGGCGACCGCGCCTCACAGTCGATCTCGGCGGCCGGCCAGCGCATCATGTTCGACTATTTCACGCTGGACGGGGTCAACAACACCGACCCGGATTTCAACACCTACGTCACGCTGCCTTCGATCGATGCGATCCAGGAATTCAAAGTGCAGACCGGCATCTATCCCGCCGAGTTCGGCCATCAGGCCACGCAGATCAACGTCGTGACCAAGTCCGGGCGGCAACAGCTATCATGGCGCCCTGTTCGATTTCATCCGCAACGACAAGTTCGACTCGGTGCCGTACGCGTTCGGCACGGTCCACCCCATCAAATCGCCGTTCAAGTGGAACGATTACGGATTCGAGGTCGATGGCCCGGTCCGCATCCCGAAAATCGTCGACGGCCGCAACCGTCTCTTCTTCATGGCGAACGATGAATGGAAGACGCAGCGCTCGCACAGCCAGGCAAACTATACGCTGCCTACTGCAGCGATGGAAGGTGGCAATTTGAGCGCGCTCTCGACGACCATTTACGATCCCGCGACCGGCGGCGCCACCGGCGCGACCAAGACACCCTTCCCCGGCAACGTGATCCCCACCAACCGGCTCGATCCGATCTCGCAGAAGTTTCTCAACTACTACGCAGCCGCCACGCTGCCCACCACCAACAACAATTACCCGTTCATCGTGAACGCTCCCAACAACCGCGACGGCTTTACACTGCGGATGGATTTCGTGGAATCCTCCAAGTCGCAGTGGAGCGGCCGTTATAGCTGGGGCGACGAGAACCAGTCCTCCAACGGCCTCGGCGGACTGGGCAGCAAGATCCTGACAAACTACGAGCAGTACCTCGGCTCCAACACCCGCACGCTGACACCGCGCCTGGTGAACGAAGCGCGCTTCGGCTACACGCGGATCTACAACTCGACCGGTACGCTCTCCGCCGGCGCCAACAACGTGGTGGGGACGCTCGGAATTCCAGGGCTCAATCCAGGCGACCCGGCCACCTGGGGCATCCCCGCGATTTCGCTCAACGGCGACGGCTTCAGCGGCATCGGCGACAATACCGACGGGCCGTACGTCATTCAGGACAATTCGCTGCAACTCGTCGACAACGTCTCCTGGACGCGCGGCAAGCACAGTTTCCGCGTCGGCTTCGAGTTCAACCGCCAAAACTTCAACCAGGTGGGCAACCAGTTTTCGCGCGGCAATTTCGTGTTCCAGCCGAACGCCACGCAAAGCGCCACGCATACGGGCGGCGACGCCTTCGCCGAGTTTCTGCTCGGCGACCTGTACCAATCCACCGTGGCAGTGGCCATCGCCAACGCACAGTACCAGCGCAATACCATGGCGGCATTTGTGGACGACACGTACCGCATCACGCCGCGGGTCACGCTCTCCCTGGGACTGCGCTACGAACTGACGCCGCCGTGGGTGGATCAGGCCGGGAACGATTTCACGGTGGCGCTTCCGACTCTCTATTTCGGTCCGCAGGCGCCGCGGTCGCAGTGGCCCTACTTCGTGCGCCAAGGCAACTGCACCGATCCCTACCAGGGCCTCGCCATCAACTGGACCGACACTACCGGGGCCGCCGGCACGCACGCCTCGCCGCCACCGGTATGCAGCAACGGCACGTATCCCGACGCCCTGATGAAGACCGACCATCGCAACTGGGCGCCTCGCGTGGGCGTCTCCTGGTCGCCGGATACGAAACTCGTGGTCCGCGCCGGCTTCGGCGTTTTCTACAACCAGGACATCGGCAACGCGTATTTCGACATGGCGCGCAACATCGCCGGCCGCGTGACCCAGACCTCGGGACAGAACGGCGGCACGGTCGGCGTGCCGAACCTGTTTTACAGCAATGCCGTCCCGGGCGGCAGCGGCGCGGTGGCGCAGATTCCGCCGCCGTACGCCTATGTCGATGCATACGACCACCGCACTTCCTACACCATGCAGTACCTTCTCAACGTGCAGAGGCAGTTCGGATCGCGCACGGTGATCGAGGCCGGCTACCTGGGCAACCAGAGCCACCATCTCTACGGCTTCCAGGACGCAAACCAGGCGATCCCGTTCGGATATCTCGGCAACGGCACCTCGACGCCGGTCTCGACGCGGCTGCCGTATCTCAACTACGGCGTGATCCAGTTGGTGCAGGACGGCGGCAACGGCGCCTACCACGCGCTCAGTCTGAAGCTCACGCGCCGCTTCGGCGAGGGGCTCAGCATCGTCAGCTCTTACACCTTTGCCAAGTCCATCGACGACACTAGCGGCATCCGCACTCAGGGCTTCGACACGCTCTTCCCGCAGAACAGCGACTGCATCCGCTGCGAACGCGGCCTTTCGTCGTTCGACGTGCGGCACCGGTCGGTGACGTCGATCCTTTACGACCTGCCGATCGGTAAAGGCAAGCCGCTCAACATCGACAACCGCGTGCTGAACGCAGTGGCCGGCGGCTGGCAGACGGGGGGTATCATTACCATGCAGACGGGGGTCCCCGGCACGTTGTCGATCGGCGGCGTGGACAACGCAGCTACGTCGGATGGTGGGTACGACCGGCCGAATTCCACAGGAGCCAGCATATTTGCCGACAACCGGACGCCCTCGCGGTGGCTGAATCCCGCCGCGTTCACCGAAGCGCCGCCGGGCTATTTCGGCAGCGTTGGGCGCGACACCATTCAAGGCCCCGGCATTTTTGGCTTCGACATGGAAGTTCACAAGCAATTCCGAATGCCGTACCGCGAAAGTCACACGCTGCAGTTCCGGCTGGAAGCATTCAACGTCCTGAACCATCCGAATTGGGGTATGCCAAGCCTCAACATTCTGTCAGGAGCCGCGTTTCCCGGCCAGCCCGGCACCAATGCGCACCAGAATTTCGGCGTCATCAGCAGCACGCAAACCGCCATGCGTCAGCTTCAACTTGGGCTGAAGTATTCGTTCTAGCGAGGGGTCACCTCAAGTCGACATGCCGGCTGCACTTAATCCGAGACTCGAAATGGTCGCTATCGACGGGTTCCCTTTGCGGGAACCCGTTTCCAAGCGTGCGTACACGTGCCTGCGTGTGCGCACCCGTTCGGGGGCCACAGGGTACGGAGAGTGCTCCCGCATCTCTTCAACCGATCTTGCCAGCTTGCGCGCCGTGATCCAAGGCAGGGAAGCCAGCAGTTTTGAGAGCATTCGCCGCGGCTTGGCGGCGGCGCCGGGCGCGCTGGTCGGGCTGGTCGGGCTGGACATGGCGATGCTCGACCTGGTCGGCAAGTTCGCGAACGCGCCCGTTTATCAGGTGCTTGGTGGGCCCACCCGCAATCAGGCGCGCGCGCTCGCGCGAATCGAAGGGGACACGGACGATACCGTAGTGGCGGCCGTTCTGCAGGCACGCGCGGCCGGTCACAAGGCCTTCCTGATTCCGGTTCCCGCTACGCATTCTTCAAACCACAGCGCGACGCTCGTTAACGCCACACGCCAGCGACTGGACCGGGTCCGCTCGGCGGCAGGCCAAGGCAGCGACTTTGTCCTAGACGCGGCGGGCAAACTGACTCCGGGTGACGCATCCAGTCTCGCCGCCGCGTTTGAACGGTTGCACCTGCTTTGGTTTGACGAACCTTGCCCGCTATCGAACCTGACTGCGGCATACCGCATCGCCGGCGAGAACGTGACGCCGGTGGGCTTCGGAAGGTTCGCCACGGAAGCCGGCGTCTTTCAGAACCTGCTGCGCAGCGATGCCATAGACGTGGTTCGGCCCGACCTCGCGGTGCATGGCATTACTCAATCGCGCCGCATCGCAGCCGTCGCCGAGCCGTACTATGTGGCAGTGGCTCCGTTCCACGACGGCGGCCCGATTGCAACAGCCGCTGCGCTGAATCTTGCGGCTAGCCTTCCGAGCTTCTTCATCCAGCAGGTTCCCTTCCCGGCGGCCGAAGAGGATCGCCGCATGCGGGCGCGCCTCGCGGGAGACGCCACGGAAACCGTCAAAGACGGCTTTCTGCAACTGCCGCGAGGGCCCGGATTGGGCATCAGTGTGAACGAAGCAGCGTTTACGGAATATCGGGAGCGTGAACCATGAACCGGCGTCATTTTCTGACGGGAGCCGGGGGGACTGTGGCCGCAGGCAAACTGGCCGGCTCGCCCACGCGCCGCCAATCCTTTTCGTCTTGCGATTGCGCGTTGCAGCCTCAGACCGCGATGCCGACCGGTGCGGGCGCTCTTGCGTCCGTGGGCTCCAAGGTAAGGATCACCAACCTGAAGACCTTCGGCGTGACCATACCCGGAGCGCCGCCCGACCGGCCCTACGTATTCGTGAAACTGGAGACCAACGAAGGCCTGATCGGGTGGGGTGAGGGTACGCTCGAAGGCAAAGCCGGCGCGGTTTTGGCCTGTATCAACGACTTCCGGGAGTTCGTCATCGGCGCCGATCCGATCGCGGTGGAGCACCACTGGCAATCCATGTACGTCCACAGCTTCTACCGCGCCGGCCCGGTAATCGGCTCGGCGATTTCCGCGATCGACCAGGCGCTGTGGGATCTGCGCGGGAAGATTCTGGGTCTTCCCGTTTATAAGCTGCTCGGCGGTCCTAACGATCCCGAGGGCGTGCGCGGCTATTACGTTGCCAATGCCCGGACGCTCGACGAACTGAAGCGCTTGCGCGAGACGGCACAGGCTCAAGGGATCACGGCGTTCAAGGGCGGACTGCCGAATTACTACGAATGGATCGAGACCAACGAGAAGATCACCGAAGCTATTCGCCACGTGGAGACTCTGCGCGAAGGACTGGGTCCGGACATCGATATCGCGGTGGACTTCCATGCCAAGACCAGTCCCACCGTCGCCTCCGTCATCATTAAGGAACTGGAACCCTTGCACCTGCTGTGGGTCGAGGAGCCCTGTCCGCCGGAAAACGTCTCGGCCATGGCGCGCATCGCCCGGCGGGTGAATACGCCAATCGCTACCGGTGAACGCCTGGTCGCTGCCTATGGCGTGCGTGAACTCGTGGAACAGTCCGTGGTAGACATCATTCAGACCGACGCGAACCACGTGGGCGGTATTACCGCGCTTTGGAAGGTTGCCGCGCTGGCCAATGTCTCGTCCATCTCCATGGCGCCGCACGCCTGCGAGGGGCCAATCGGAATGCTGGCCTCGCTGCATGTGGATGCATCGATTCCCAACTTCCTCATACAGGAATGCTGCGGCCAGGCGGTGCCGCAGGTGCGCGATAAGGTTTGGGAGGAATGGTTCGGATTCCCGGTCATGCGGATGGTCAACGGCAAATACCCGTTGCCCGACAAGCCGGGCCTGGGATTTGAGCTCACCGAAGAGGCTTTGAAGAAATATCCGTTCGCGGGAAGCCGGCCGATGGCTCGCGTGTTTCACAAGGATGGATCCGTTGCCGAGTGGTAGACAATGCCGGCAACGGCGAGAATCGAGAAGAAAGGATCATGAATGGTTTTTGAGAGTCCTTCCCGGCGTGCGGTCATCGGCGGAGCGCTCGCGCTGAGCGCAGCGAACCGCGCTGCAGCTCAGCCTTCCGGAACCCTTACGGCAGACCAGGTGATCGACAGAACCCGCCAAAATGTGGACGTGCCGTGGCGGACGCAAACCGCCGGCAACATCGTGCTGGGCAGCGCGCGACCAGTACGCTGCGCTTGGTCGGAGATCCGAAGATGCCGGTGAACAAGGTCACGGCCAACTGGGGTTATGTCGGCGGTTGCCATGGCTGCGCGGCCGGAGATCGAAGTTCTCGGGGCCGGCGAGACGAGCGAGCGGGAGGTGGTCGAGTACATCCCGGATTGCGTCGCCGCGGGTCAGAGGAAGGCGCTGACTGTCAGCAGGTCCCGGTGCAGTTCATCGCCGCGCCGGAACCGTTCTGGATTCCCGATAATCCCACGGCATGAGAGAGCGCCGTGCGCTAATCTGAGCACCATTGACAAGGACATCATGAAAAATCGCTCTACTGTGGTTACCCTGTTTCTGACCGCTCTGGCATCACCGATCTTGCACGGACAGGCGACGGCGACGCTGAACATCGAGGTAGGCCGGCCGAAGGCGGCGGTGAGCCCGACGCTGTACGGTCTGATGACCGAAGAGATCAACTACTCCTACGACGGCGGGTTGTACGCGGAACTGGTCCGCAACCGCACGTTCCGGTCCGATTGGTCGGGCATCCTCAACTGGTTCCTGATCGAAAAAGGCGCGGCGTCGGCGAAAATGAGCGTCGATTCGAAGGCAGGGCCATCGACAGCGCTCCCGTCCAGCGCGAAACTCGAAGTCACGAAGGCCGACGCGAACAGCCCGGCCGGCCTCCTCAACGAAGGCTATTGGGGAATCGCCGTCCGGCCGAACTCGCGGTACGCGGGTTCGCTATTCGCCAAGAGCGATTCCGAGGGCGCGCTGCCCGTGCGGATTGCGCTGGTGGCGGATCAATCCGGGCAGGTTCTGGCCAAGACGTCGGTCTCCGTGGCCGGCAGCGGCTGGAAGGAGTACAAGTTCGAGATGCAGTCGGGCAATGGCGCCGCGTCTTCCGAGAACCATCTCGAGCTGACCATCGAGCGGCCCGCGACGCTGTGGCTGCAGTTGGTGTCCCTGTTCCCGCCCACCTATCACGGCCGGGCCAACGGAAACCGCATCGACATTATGGAGAAGCTGGCCGCCATGCGTCCCTCGTTCCTTCGCTTCCCCGGGGGAAATTATCTGGAGGGCAACCGGATCGAGACGCGCTTCGATTGGAAGAAGATGATCGGCCCGCTAGCCGACCGTCCGACGCACCCCACTACCTGGAGCTACCACTCCACCGATGGCATGGGATTGCTGGAATTCCTGGAATGGTGCGAGGACCTGCACATGCAGCCGCTGATTGGCATCTATGCCGGGTACTCGCTGGGCGGGCAGGTAGTGAAGCCGGGGCCCGATCTTGAACCCTACGTACAGGAGGGGCTGGAGGAGATCGAGTACGTCACCGGTGGAGCTGACACGAAGTGGGGCGCTGTGCGCGCGCGCGATGGCCATTCGGCGCCGTTCACCCTGCGCTACGTGGAGATCGGCAACGAGGACAATTTCGACCGCGCCAGAACTTACGACGGCCGGTACGCTCAGTTCTACAAGGCCATCAAGGCGAAGTACCCGAACATCCAGGTGATCGCCACCATGCCGGTGAACGGCATGACCCCCGATGTCGTGGATGACCACTACTACAAGCGCGAGCAGGGAATGTTCGAGGAAGCGCGCCACTACGACAACACCGACCGCAACGGCCCGAAGATCTTCGTCGGCGAATGGGCCACGCGCGAAGGCACGCCGACTCCCAACTTCGGCGCCGCCCTGGGCGACGCCGCGTTCCTGACCGGCCTGGAACGGAACAGCGACGTGGTCGTGATGTCGGCATACGCGCCGTTGTTCGTCAATGTGAATCCCGGCGGAATGCAGTGGAGTTCCGACCTGATCGGCTACGACGCCATGAACAGCTATGGCTCGCCGAGCTACTACACGCAGGTGATGTTTGCTTCGTGTCTGGGCGATCACACGCTGAACTCCTCCGCTTCAGGCGCCGGCGGCAAGTTCTTCTACTCCGTCACTGCGTCGCCGAATAAGGTGTGCCTGAAGCTGGTCAACGCCAGTTCGGTGGAGCAGCCGGTCGCGATCGCGCTGAACGGACTCGGCGCAGGTACGCATGCAACGCGCATCGACACGATGAAGGCCAACAACACTTGGGCGACGAACACCATCACTCATCCCGAGCGGATCGTGCCCGTCAAATCGAACACCAGCATCAAGGGCGAGCGCGTTGCAGCACGTGATGCCCGCGTACTCCATTCAGGTGATTCAAATCGATCTGAAGTAGTTTCGAAGCCTGGAACAAGGTCCATTGAGGAGATTATCGAATGTCACAGTCCTACTTCGCCGGCATCCCGCCGATTGAGTTTGAAGGCGCCACGTCCGAGAACCCGCTTGCCTATCGCTACTACGACAAGAACCGCGTCGTCCTCGGCAAGAGGATGGAAGACCATCTTCGAATGGCGGTCTGCTACTGGCACACGTTCTGCAACGAGGGTGCCGACATGTTCGGCCCCGGCACGTTCCACCGTCCCTGGAACAGTGGGCCAATGGATCAGGCACATGCGGAACTCAAGCTGAACGAAGCTTTCGAGTTCTTCACCCGGCTCGGCCTGCCGTACTTTTGCTTTCACGATACGGATGTGATGGCAGAGGCTCACACCATCCGCGAGCACGTCGAGAATCTCGCGCGGATCGGCGATCGCATCCAGGAGAAGATGGCGGCCACTGGAGTGAGGCTGCTCTGGGGCACGGCGAATCTCTTCAGCCACCCGCGATATATGGCCGGCGCGGCTTCCAACCCGGATCCGGATGTATTTCGGTTTGCCGCAACTCAGGTGCGGCACTGCATCGAACTGACGCAGCGACTCGGCGGCGAGAACTACGTTTTGTGGGGCGGACGAGAGGGTTACGATTCCCTGCTGAATACCGATCTCAAGCAGGAGAAGGCGCAGCTCGGCCGCTTCCTGAAGATGGTCGTGGAGCACAAGCACAAGATCGGCTTTTCCGGAACCATTCTGATCGAGCCGAAACCGCACGAACCCACCAAGCACCAGTACGACCACGATGTCGAGACCGTCTATGCCTTCCTGGTCTCCAATGGGCTGGAAAAGGAAGTAAAGCTGAATATCGAGGCGAACCACGCAACACTGGCCGGCCACAGCTTTGAGCACGAGATCGCGACCGCGGTGGCGTTGGGCGTTTTCGGATCGATCGACATGAATCGGGGCGATCCGCAAAACGGATGGGATACGGACCAGTTTCCGAACGATGTGCGCGAAATCACGACGGCCCTCTACTACATCCTGCAGGGCGGCGGTTTCACGACCGGAGGCAACAACTTCGACGCGAAGCTCCGGCGGCAAAGCATCGACCCGGCCGATCTCTTCTACGCGCACATCGGAGGCGTGGATACGGTGGCGCGCGGGTTCCTCAACGCTGCCGCGATGATCGAGCGCGGCGAACTCGCGGCAATCGTCACGGAGCGATATACCGGATGGCGAGGCGAACTCGGCAGTGCGATCCTCGACGGCAAGATGACCCTGGGGGCGTTGGCGGATGGAGCGGTCGCCGAAGGCATCACGCCGCGGCCTCGGTCCGGAAGGCAGGAACTGATCGAGAATATTTTGGGCAGGTATCTCTGAAGTGCGCATGAGCGGCCTCGCGGCGCTGCTTGTGTCTCTTGCGCTCGTCGCCTCGGGCAGCGACATCCGGAAACCATCCGCCTCGTGGGCGGCCGACAATGGCAATGGGACCTATTCGAACCCGCTGTTTTACGACGAGTTTTCAGATCCCGACATGATCCGCGTCGGTTCCGATTATTACCTCACCGGCACAACCATGCACACCATGCCCGGGCTGCCGATCCTGCATTCCCGCGATCTGGTGAACTGGCGGATCATCGGCTATGCCTTCGAACGCCTGGACCTCGGACCGGACTTCCGCCTCGAAGGTGGCAAGAACATTTACGGTGGCGGTATCTGGGCCCCGAGTTTCCGCTACCACGACGGAACTTATTACATCTTTGCCAACGTGAACCGCTTCGGCCTTCAGGTGTATCGCGCCTCCGATCCGCGCGGTCCCTGGAAGCACAATCGGATCGAGCAAGGCCTGCATGATCTTTCCGTTCTGTTTGATGATGACGGAAAGATATACGCCGTTTACGGAGCCAGAACCATCCGTATCGTGGAATTGAACCAGGATCTCACCGCTCTGGTGCCCGGAACCGACCGCATTCTGATCGAACCCGCCCAAGGCATGGGCGAAGGCTCGCACATTTACAAGATCAAGGGAAAATACTACATCGTCAGCGCGATTCCGGGAGCGCACGTGCCCATGAAGTGCGCCCGCGCCGACAAACTTGCGGGGCCGTGGGAGGTGACCACGATCAGCGAAGAAGAGAGCCTGGGAATCGGCCAGGGTTACCGGTTGAAGGACAGCCGCCGCCAGGACCCGCCGTTCGAACTGAATCCGCCGGATCCCGCCGCGCGCCGCAGCCTCGACCTGCACCAGGGTGGAATCGTCGACACGCAGTCGGGCGAGTGGTGGGGGTTTTCCATGCAGGACCATAACTCCGTCGGACGGCTGACGTCTCTTTCTCCCGTCACCTGGCAGGATGGCTGGCCCTATTTCGGCCTGCCCGGGAACCTCAAGCGCACACCTTCGATCTGGGTGAAACCCAACACCGGAGCGGCATCACCAATCACTTCTCCCTACCAGCGCAGCGACGACTTTTCGGGTCCGAAGCTGATTCCGGTGTGGCAGTGGAATCATCTGCCGGACGATTCCAAGTGGTCGCTCTCCGAGCGTCCCGGCTATCTCCGTTTGCATTCCCTCCCCGCTACCGATTTCTGGTGGGCGCGAAACTCTCTGACACAGCGCGCCATCGGGCCGGAATCCACCGCCACCACGGAGTTGGATGGCAGCGGTCTCAAGAGCGGCGACGTCGCGGGATTGGCGCTGCTCAACTCGCCTTATGCGTGGATCGGACTCCTGCACGATGGCAACGGCTATGCGATGGCGCAGTACGACCATATCACCGGAAAGACCGTCCGCGAGGCGGTCGCCAGCCCGCACGTCTGGCTTCGCGTGCATTCCGATTTCGACACCGAGATCTCGCAATTCAGCTACAGCTTGAATGGGAAGGAGTTCAAGCCTCTCGGCCCCGAATTCATCACGGCCTTCCAGCTCCGGACATTTCAAGGCGTCCGATTTGCCCTATTCAACTACAACACGGGAGGAAAATCCGGCGGCCAAGCGGACTTCAACCTCTTCACCGTGGATGAGCCAAGGCCCCGAGGGTTGACCAAGCCGATTCCGGTTTCCCAATCCATCACGCTGGCCGACCTCGCCACCGGAAACGCCCTCGCCGCAGTGGATGGAAGACTGCAATCGGTGAGTGGCGCGGAAAAGGCCACGCCCTTCCGGGTGGTGAACCTGCGACGCGGCCGCATCGGGCTCCGTACCGCGGGCGGGCAGTTTGTCTCGGTCGGAGCGGCTGGAAAAGCCGGCGACGTCACGTTGAAGTCCGGCAAGCCCGGCGACGCGGAGACCTTCCAATGGGTGGATCTCCAACGCGGCGAGACCCTGCTCCTGTCGTTGGCGACCCATCGTTACATCGTTGCCCCGAAAACACCCGGAGCGGTGGCGGCCGACCATCCAGGACCCGCGCCCGACCGCAGGGACGGGTCGTGTCTTAGCTGGAAGGCTGTTCCGTACTAATTGCGAGCCGTAGACCTAAAATGGAGAAGCGCCGATGAACAGACGCCACTTTCTCATGAGTTCGATAGCGGCCACCGCCGCCGTCGCGCCCTCCATCGCCCGGTCGAGCCCGCTCGATTCGAGCGACGCTCCGGCACCAGGCGGGCCAAGAGTCGCCGTCCTGCTCGTCGATACGGACAGGGTCATGGCTTCCATCGACGAACGGATATACGGACACTTCCTCGAACATATCAACCATTCGGTGGTCGATGGGCTGTTCGCCGAACAGATTCGTGGCTGCGGATTCGAGGGTAAGGACTTCGACACCTACTGGGAGTCGTTCTCGGAGCGCGGCAAAGTCGAGATCGCGGACGTCGAGTTCCAGAACGGGAAGAAGAGCGTGCGCCTTCACGTCGAGGGCGGCCGCGCCGGAATCCGCCAAGGTCGCCTTTTCGTTGAGACGGCGCACGAGTACGATGGCTCGGTCTGGGTCAAACACGAGGAAGGCTCGCCGCAGTTGATGCTGCGCGTCGTCAGTTCCAAGGGCGACCCGATTGCGTCGGTACCGCTCGCCCTCACAGGCCCGGGCTGGCAGGAGGTCCGCTATGGGTTCTCCAGTCCCACACGGGATACGCAGGCTTCGGTGGAGATCGTGGCGATGGGCAGTGGAACGTTGCTGCTCGACTTCGTCTCGATGATGCGCGCGGACGTCCGTCGCGACGGCATGCTGCGCCCCGACCTGTTGCAGGCTCTGCGTGATCTTGCTCCGCCCTTCATCCGATGGCCCGGGGGCTCCTTCGCGTCCACCTATAAGTGGAAGGACGGCATCGGCCCGCACGTCGCGCGCCGATACCACCCCAACATGATCTGGGGCGGTTACTCAGACTACTACGGCTTCGGGACAGACGAATTCCTGGGGCTCTGCCGGAAACTCCACGCCGAGCCCCTGATCGTGCTGCCGGCGCCCAGTACCGATTCCGGGCAGATTCAATACGCGATGGACTGGGTTCACTACCTCAACGACCCGCCGACGACCGAATGGGGAAGGCTGCGAGCCTCCAACGGGCATCCCGAACCCTACCGCGTCCGGCACTTCCAGATCGACAACGAGCCCATGAATAACGGCTTTACGCCGGAGAAGTACTCCGAGGTCGTCAACGCCTACGGCAGCCGGCTGCGGGCCATTGCTCCGAGTGCGCGAATCGTGGCGTGCGGACAGAAGCGGTCCAACGACATGGTCTGGAGCCAGAAGGTCATCGACCTCGCGGGGAAGAACTTCGACGTCCTCGGATGTCACAACTACGAGTACGAGGCCGAAAACTTCGAAACCGGGTTGAGGCGCATCCGCGACTACCTCTCGAAGCTGAGCGACTACGTTCGCGCTTCGCCCCACCCAAAAATCGAGATCGGCGTGCTGGAGTGGAACCTCTCACGCACCTATGATTGGCGGGCGGGACTCCATGCGGCCGGCAGCCTGATCCTCTACGAGGAACTCAGCCCCGCTTTGACCATGAGTTGCCCGGCCCTGCTCATGCGAAACACAACGGACGATCCGACGTGGACGTCGTTCATCTACCACGACCACGTCTCCTGGTTCCCGGGGGCGGCCTACCCGGTCGAGAAGCTCTTCCGCCAGCACTATGCGGAACGGTGCCTCTCCTCCACGACCGGCACCTTCCGGGATATTCCGAACCGGGCGGCCTTCTTTAATGAGATCGCGACCATGAGACCGGAAGACTGGCGGCCCGGTACCATCGACGCCATCGCTACCGGGAGCGCCGACGGTCGCCGGATTGTGATCAAGGCCGTCAACTATGGAGCCGAGCGGAATACCCTGCTCGTGCGACTCCAGGGCGCCAGCGTTCCCAAGACCGCTATGGCGAGGTTACACACGCTGAGCGCCGCGCCGACGGATTCCGCATCCCTCGAGCATCCGGATGCGATCGCCCCGGTGAGTCGAACGCTGAATTACGCGAAGGACCTCACTGTGGACTTGGACCCCTACACGGTTGCCGTGGTCGAGATCCGGGCGGAATGACGTCAAGTCAGCAGGATCCTCCGTATTTCACCTTCCGGATCGTCGACCATGCGGCAGTGATTGTCGAACACCATCGTCCGGCAGCGATCCGGATCGCTCGGGGCCCAGGTTAATCCGGGCTGGCTGGGATTACCGGTGCGAGCGAAGTTCACCCATGCAGTGGCCATTTTCTTCGCCAGTGCCTGCGCTTCCGCTGTGTTGCCCGTGCCTTGCTCGCAACGCTTCGTGTTGTCGAAACAAAACGCGAGTTCGGCTGTATGCCACGCGCCCGCATCCTCCAGCATCGGTGACTGCCACGTGAAGTAGTACTGATAAGCTGGGGCTCCCTTCTGTTCGTACTTCAGCTTTGCCATGCGCTGGACGTTATTGCGCGAAGTCAGGCCGTTGACTCCATAAGAGAGTGTGCGAATGCTCTTCTCCGGATGCGCCTTCTTCATCGCCGCGATCAGGGCCGTTGCCTTGGTTTCTCCCCAGGTCCTGGCGAGGGTGGCGTGCCACTGCGTTTCAGTGGGACGCGATCTCATCGAATTCCCTTCTTCACTGACGTTGCCGATCAACATGGGCACGTTCTTTGAAATCTCCGGCGCTACGTCATAGAAGGAGCGCACCGTCACGACTCGCTCATCGATGGTGGGCGACCAGCCGACGCGCGGCGTGCGGGTCGGAGGCCCGCCCGGACCGGCCGCGCCCCGCGCCGGCGGACTTAGCTTCGCTATGGCGGCATTGCCGGCTGCGTTCAGCGCGGCCCAATCCATCTTTTGCAGCGCCGCCAAGTTGTTGCGCTGCAGCCCCAGTTCCTTCATGAATTGGCGGGCCAGTTCTTTGGATTGATCGGCGCCGGGCAGATTGCTGCCTCCGCCGGATTGCACCGATGCCCGATGAAACAGGCCTGCTGCCGAGGGCATACCCATCAAACAGGTGACTTTGGAGCCTCCGCCCGACTGCCCGTAGATCATCACGGCGTCGGGATCGCCGCCGAAATTCGCGATGTTTTCGCGCACCCAGCGAAGCGCTGCAACCAAGTCAGTCATTCCGACGTTCACCGACTCCGCATATGCCGATCCGCCGATCTCGGATAGATCGAGGAATCCGAGCAGGTTCAGCCGATGATTCACAGTTACGGAGACGGCATCGTGCTGGCGGGCCAACTGCGCCCCTTCCTGCGACGGCAACTCGTAGGCGGAACCGAAGGTAAAACCGCCGCCATGAAAGTAGACCAACACCGGACGCTTGCCGGTCAGAGAGGGCGTCCAGACGTTCAGCTTGAGCATGTCTTCACTCATGTAGCCGTCGTCCCAGTCGTACAGAAAGGATTGTTCGATCGCCGTGTAGTCGTGCAGGCGCTGCGGACAGTTGGCCCCATAGATCAGGGCGGGGTATTCGCCGTCCCACGCTTTGGGAGGTTTGGCCGGAAGCCACCGGTTCTCTCCGCTGGTATCCTGGCCGTACGGTATGCCCTTAAATGTGATGACACCGCCATCAACGTATCCTCGGACTTTCCCGTACTGTGTTTTCGCGACCGCCGAACGCGGCGTCGAGCAGTTGCCTGGAGCCTGATGTGCGGCGGTCTTGGTGCCATCGGCCGCCGCGGCGGGCATTGCCAGGGCGGCGCCCATTCCCGCCACCGGCAGGAGCAGCGCCCGACGGCGATTCATTCTCGTGCGATCCTCTGATTGGGACATAAGTTCTCCTTTAAGGCCGCTACCCTCGATCCGGGTTCAGAACCGGAACTTCGCGACCAGCTCCATCTGGCGAGAACCCACGCTGGTTCCGCTGATGCGGCCCACGTGACCCGGTCCGATCGACTTATCCGGCAGGGCGAAGGATGGGTGATTGGTCAGGTTCGTGGCATTGGCGCTGAAGTCCAGGTTCATGCGCTCCGTAAACTTGAACACCTTGTGGAGCGACATGTTGACGGCAGTCAATCCCGGTCCGTACAGCGTGTTTCTGCCCAGGTTCCCGAATGTTCCGGGCGTGGGAGCCGCAAAAGCACTGACGTTGAACCACGAATCGATACTCTGCCCCCCGGCCACTGCCTTGGGATCACCCACCAGGTTCGGGTACCACAGATTATTTGACGACAGCGAGTAGCTGTTGTTGACCAGCATGGATGGCGTAAACGGACTACCGCCTTGCTTGATGAAGTCGCCAAACAGCGTCCAGCCGCCGATCGCGTAATCGAGAGGCTTGCTGTTACTGACAAACCGCTTGCCGCGGCCAATCGGAAGATCGTAAGCCGCGTGCGCCTTGAACATATGGCGAATGTCAAAGTTCGAGTTGCCGTAATTCGCCAGCGGATCGTAGGCCCGCTGGTAGGGGGTAGCGCCTTGCAGCGAGCCCCAGCCGGAGGAATCCTGATTCGACAGCATATGCGACCACGTGTAGTTGGCGTTGAACATTAATCCCTGAGAGAAACGCCGTGTAAGCCCCGTCTGGAAAGCGTTGTAGTTGGCAATGCCATCGGTAGTGTTGCCGGTGACGCTCTGGAATTTATACGGACGGAACGCCGCATCGTTCGGCCCTAGAAGGTTTTCCGGTACCTGATTGAGATCAGTCGTGAACGGCAGGTGCGACTGGTTGCTGCCCACATAACCGATGTCGAAAACCATGCTCTGGGTAAGTTGCCGCTGAATGGTCAAGTTCCAGGAGCGAAG
The DNA here is from genome assembly GCA_963791985.1 of uncultured Solibacteraceae bacterium. GTDB lineage: Bacteria > Acidobacteriota > Terriglobia > Bryobacterales > Bryobacteraceae > Solibacter. The sequence continues at coordinate 1,289,775 of CAWBUN010000002.1, forward strand.
TAGCGGGGACGGCGCCGTGTAGGGGAAGAAGCCCACTGACTGCCCGTTGAGAGCATCCGGGGTGTTGGAAGCGTGTTTGTAAATCGAATTAATCGCCGCGCCCTTCGCACCCTGGTAGTTGGTGTTTCCATCGGACGAGAGAATCACCACGGGGCTCACGTTGCCGGTAGAATCCGTTTGGTTGCCCGAGGTTGCCGAAGCCTGGCCCAAACCGCCGCCATAGGTGTCCACATTCCAGGGGAAGGTGTAGAGGCCGATGCCGCCACGGATGACAGTCTTGTCGCCAAGCTGGTAGGCAAAGCCGAACCTCGGCAGGAAGTTCTTATACACGCCTTTCTGCAGCCTGTCGCGGCCGTTGGCCTTGGTCGTGTCAAACCACAGCGCGCCGGGAGCATTGGTGGCGGGATTGATCACGTTCGGATCGAACGAGCGCTCGTTGCCGTATATTTCGGTCCAGCCCGTGTTGCCTTCCCACCGCAAACCGAGGTTCAGGGTGAGTTTGGGGGTTACTTTGAAGTCGTCCTGGATGAAGGCGCCGGGGTTCTTCAGGCGGCCGCCGTATTCAGGCGAATTGAGAGCGTTCCAGTTCTGCACATAGCCCAACAGGAAGTCCGCATAGGCAGAGCCCGAACCGGAGGCGAGCGCACCGGTGTTGCTGCCGGCGGTATAGACGCCGGTGAACCCGACTTCCGCACCCTTGAGATTGCCCCAGGCGGTGGAGTCCGCACGGAAGATGAGCGCCCCGCCTCCAAAGTGGAGGAGGTGGCGTCCGTGGATCAGCGTCACCTGATCCGAAATATCGAACGTATTCTCCTTGTACTCGGTATTCGAGGGGGAGCCCGGGCCGAGGCCGTAATAGTTGCTGATTGACACGTTCGGGAAAATGTCTGCCTGGGAGAACTGCAGGCCGAGTTTCGCCGGATAGCCCTGTCCGATAGTAGCGGGGTGGAACACATCGTATTCGCCCATGAAGCCGATCCGCAATTCATTGATCAGCTTTGGACTGATGGTCCAGTAATCGGAGAGCTGACCGCTCATGTTCATTACGTCCCCGGGGTCTTTGTTGATCGGGTCTACCGGGCTGAACGGGAGCATCGGGCCGTCGTTCCAGGCGGCCGAGCCAGTGATCCGGTTGCTGCTGGTGACATCGGCATCGAATCTGCCGAAGTACTTGCGCTTGGGGGTATTTCCCGGGGCGAGGTAACTATAGTTGTTGGTCGCGATGCCATTCACCAATTGCCCAGCCCGATTGGGTTGCGGGTAGTACGCTTGGATGTTCTTGGCTACCGTGTCCAACATCGCGGCTGGAATCTGGTTGTTAGGGAACAACTGGCGGGTTACTACGCCAGTTGTCGGATTCACGGTCTGCGACGTCGGGTCGTAGATCGGGCTCATCCCCGCGAAGTTTCCCGCGCGCATGTTGGCAGTGGGCACCGTGGCGAAACTCACGGCCGGCGTTGTGTGGTTGATGGTGTGATCGATGCCGAAGAAGAAGAAGACCTTGTTCTTGATCACCGGACCTCCGATATTGGCGCCGAAATCATTGAAGTGCTGCGGCGTCTTGAAGGAAACGCCGTTAAATCCAAAGGGCGCGGCATTCAGCGCGGTGTTCTTAAAGTAGTCGTACACCATGCCGTGGAACTGATTGGAGCCGCCCTTGCTGATCTGGTTATAAACCATGCCGCCGCCGCCGTACTGCGCGGAGAAGGCCGAACTGCTCATCTTCACTTCGCCCAGGGTGTCGAAGATCGGCGTGTTGATGACGTTATTGCTCATCGGTGAACTGGTCGACGCCCCGTCCAGCAGCGCGTTGGAAAAGGGCATACTTCCATTGACCGAGACGCCTCCCATTCCGGGGCTGTTGTTGTTGGTCCCGTTGCCGCGAGTGCCCGGCAAAAACGTCAGGAACGCCTGCCAATCCGGAATCCCGCCGGTTTGCGGCAGGAGCTTCAGGGTTTCCTGCGGCACCGTCGAGGAGATTTCCGCGGTGGTCGTCTCCAGCAGGGGCGCCCCGGTTTCCATAATGCTGATCTGTTGCGTGGCTTGCCCGATTGTCAATTGAACGTTTAGCCCGGTGACACCGGATCTCAGGGTCATCGGCCCGCGCTGCAACGTCGCGAAGCCCTCCTTTGAGAACGTAATCATGTACTGATCGGAAGGTACGAGCGGACCGGTGTCGTAAAGGCCGGCATCGTTCGTGACGAAAGTGCGCTCCGTATTCTTGTCAAGATCTTTGACAATCACCCTTACTCCGGGCACAATCGCGCCCGAAGGATCGGTTACGCTGCCGGTGACGTCTCCAGAATTCGTAGCTTGCGCCCAAACCACAACAGGGTACAAGCAAATCAGGCAAGCATACAGCGGCAGTAGCTTTCCCAGGAATCTCGTTTTCATTGACCCCTCCTCGTTACGGAGCACCGCCCAGAGTACTCCGAATGCTCAGACATGGATGCGCGGGACGGACTGGTTGAGACTACTATCCAGGACCGGCACGATCAAGTTTCGTACCGTTTGGCTCTCGGCGCTAACGGTTAGCCCCTCCGTTTAACGAGGCAATGCATACAGTTTCTTCAATAAGCGACGATCGCGCGCGGCCTATTCCGAAATCCATATACTTCGAAGCGGATAAGGTTCAGGTTCGGCCCGGAAACACCTGTGAACACAAACAGTGATTTCATCGGATTCAAGGGGCATCTTGCGTTCGACGGCCATGATGCCTGTTCGTTTCGGTACATGGAGCATGGGTTTTTGGCACGACATCGCGGCCGCCTCGAGAGCAGACATCTGCCGGCAGCATCTTTGAAGCGTCCACTTCCTCTATTTTGCCGTCGGAATAGCCTTGGGCCGGATGGCGGCGCAGGGGACTACGCCTGAACCCTCTTTGACGCAATAGAAGCGATCGGATTCGAGGTTGGTCAGGGCTTCGGTTGCCCCCGATGGCCAGAAGATCTCTACCTTGTCGGCGCGCAGGTGATCGGCGAGGCCGAAGTGGAGGCGGAGATCGCTTTGCGAAAGATAGCTCCCCGAACTCCTCACCTCGTCGGTCTGGGCGAGTTCGCCGGCGGTGATTCTTACGCGGGCGTTCAGGGCCAGTCTGTTGCTTTTCGTTCCGGCCAGTTCGAGACTGATCCAGTGATTGCGCGCTCCACCTTCGGGGCGGAAGATTACCGGCGCACCTTCGAGATTTTCGACCACAACTTCCTGGACGCCGTCGTTAAACAGATCGCCGACAGCCAGGCCGCGCCCCACTCGCGGAACCTTCAGGGCCGCTCCCACCTGATCACTGACGTCGCGAAACGTGCCGTCCCGTTGATTCAGGAAAAGCTGCCCCGGCTCGCGGAAGTAAATTCCGATGTTGGCCTGATCGACCTGCGGGTACACATGACCGTTGACCGCAATCAGGTCAAGCCACCCGTCATTGTCGAAATCGTAGAAGGCATCTCCCCAGCCCACAACGTGAGTGGTTGCGCGCGCGATGCGTGAAATATTCGAGACGTCGGTAAAACTCAACTTGCCGTCGTTACGGAAGAGTTCCAGGTATTGCTCGCTGAAGTGAGTGATGGCGATGGAAGGGAGCCCGGTGTGCAGATAATCCCCGAGTGCCAGCCCCATGTTCGCCAGTGCATTGCCGTTCTCATCCAGAGCCACGTTGGCCTCGAAGCCCATTTCGGTGAATCGACCCTTGCCATCGTTGCGATAGAGATAATTCTGCCCGCCGTCGTTGGCCACAAAAAGTCCGAGTCTTCCGTCGTTATCGAAGTCTGACCAGACGGCGGTCAGGCCAAGCAGATTCCGTGGATCATCGACACCGGCCTGTTTGGAAACATCGGTAAAGGTTCCATTGCCGTTGTTGTGATAGAGGTTGTCCGGCGATCCTTTCAGTCCGGCGGGGCCGCATTGAACCTTGATGGCGTGATACGTGCAGTTCACCATCGAGCCGAAGGCGGGCAGGTCGTGGAGATCGAAGGCCGCGTAGTGGGAGACGAACAGATCCTGAAAGCCGTCGCCGTCGTAATCTCCAAAGGCGGCGCCCATGGCCCACATGGTATCGCCGGCCAGTCCGGCTTCCTTGGTGGCGTTGGTAAACGTCCCGTCGCCATTGTTGCGGTATAGAACCACGCCTCCGAAACAAGTCACCACCAAATCCGGCCAGCCGTCATTGTTGTAATCGCCAACTGCGGCGCCATTCGCCCAACAGGGATAGGCTACGCCTGCCTTGTCGGTCACATCGGTGAAGGTGCCGTCGTGATTGTTGCGGAAAAGCGTACTGCGCGCCTTCTTTCCGGCCAACTGCATGTCGACATCCGGCGCGTTGGTGAAGTAGATGTCCGGCCAGCCGTCGCGATCGTAATCGATCAGGGCCACCCCGCCGCTCATGGATTCGACGATGTATTTCTTGTCGGGTGAGGCGAGGTGATTGAAGCGAATTCGGCTGGAAGCCGTGATGTCTTTGAGCTGTGGAAGGGTCGCCCGACTTTGGGCCTGCCCGGCCCGCTGGGCGTAGAGACAGAGCCCAAGGATAGAGACGCTGAGGACGGCGCCCACGCGCGTGACGCATTGGCCCTTGGATGGCATCTTACAAGCGGCCGGACTGCCCGGCCAGCTGTTTGAAAACTTTGCCCAATTTGTTTTTCACGTCCTGGTAATGATTGAACGTATCCAGCTCACGTTGAGCGTCTGCAGTGCGGCCGGCATGTCGATACAACGTGCTCAAGCGAAAATGCGCCACAAGATTGGTGGGATTGTCCTTCACTGCGCTTTCGAGAAGGGAGATGGCTTCGTTCGTCCGATCGGTCGAAATCATAACGATCGCCAGACCGGTTTTTGCGTCCGAATCCCCCGGCTGCAGGGCAAGAGCCTTCCGGTAGTCATCCTCCGCCGCGCGGAAATCGCCCTTGGCCGACATGATTCCGCCGAGTTGGCGCCATGACAACGCATCGTATTGATTCACCCGGATCGCGGCTTTGTATTCGTCTTCGGCCTGCGCGTTGAGCGCAGGATCCGAAGAGGTGCGCAATTGCTCGGCCATCTCGAAATGCGCGCCGGGGAGCGCCGGGTTCAATTTCAGGGCCTCGCGATATTGGGCGACAGAATTGGGGTGGTCCCCTTGGCGGCCGAGTTCGCCGGCCATGATCATATGCATCTCGGCGGAATCCGGCGCGGCCGTCATCATGTTGAGCAAGCTCTGGTCCATCAGCTGCCGCGAGATTTCGTAGACGACGAGCAGGACCTGGGGGTTTTGCGGGGCTAGCTCCTGCAGCTTTCCTGCCACCGACAGAGCTTTGTCGAATTGTGCCGCAGCCGAATGGATTTCGATCAGTTCCAGACCCGCCTCAATCTGGATCTTCTGGTCGTCCAGGTTGGTGAATGCACGCTCCAGGTGGTTCTGTGCCTCTTGCGGATTTCCGCTCCGCTTCTCCGCGATTCCCAAGAGCGCCTCGATTCTCCAAAGATCGGGCTTCATTTCGAGGGCGGTGCGCAGGTGCGGAGCCGCTCCCGCGTAATTGGCTTGAAAGAAAAGCAATACGCCGAGGTTTGCCTGGCCGTTGAGATTCTTCGGGTCGAGCGAAACGAGTTCGCTGAGCACCGGAATGGCGAGCTGGGGTTTTTGCTCCTTAAGGAGTTGCTGTACTTGCTGTTCCAGGGCCGCGATTTTACGCGGCACGTCCTGGGCATCCTGCGCCATCAGGGCCAGACAGGGCAGCAAGACGATGACTGTGCGACTGGTCCGTGAAACTAGGTTTCTCACAGTGCCCACTGGTATATCACGGATTCGCGATTACGAACACAAAGCGTACGCATGACATACGAACGATCCTCCTGCTCTAATCGCGGAAGAGCAGCGGTGCGTACTTGGAAAGGTACACCTGCCAGTTTGGCCAGCTATGTCCGCCGCCAGACTGGTTCCAGATGTGTTTCACGTTCTTCTTCGTTAGTAACTCGTCCATCGCTTTGACGCCGTTATAGCCAGGGTCCTCGGTGCCGCAACCGATCCACAGTACCTTGAGCTTCTGGTTGAGCATCGCCGCATCCGCTTTTTCCCAGTCGGTGCGATTGCCGCCGCCGCTGAACGCGGCGATGTATGCAAACTGATCGAGGTTGTGAAGCCCGATGGACATCGACTGGCCCGCGCCAATCGACAATCCCCCGATCGCCCGGTGATTGCGGTCGGTCAACACGCGATACTTGCTTTCGACCAGCGGCTTCACCGCCGTGAGCAACTCCTTCTCGATCGCAGCCGGGTCATTGACTGGGGCGGCAGGAGCGGACGCCGTCTTGATCTCGCGCGGCACGTGCCCGTAAGGCATAACGACCACCATAGGCTTGACCTTGCCCTCGGCAAGAAGGTTGTCCAGGATCACGTTGGCCCGGCCGGTCCAGGTCCAGGATGCTTCGATTTGCCCATTGCCGTGCAGCAGGTAGAGAACCGGATACTTCTGCTTGCCGGATTCGTAACCTGGCGGAGTGTAAACGTAGACCATGCGCTCGGTGTCCAGCTTGGCGGAATCGTAGAACTCCACGTGAACCGTCCCGTGCGGCACGCGCCGTTCTTCGATAACCGTCTTCTCTCCGCTTGGCACGATGAAGAGGCTGGTCGCCCCCCAACGGCGCACTTCCAGGTTTGGATTCGACGGATCCGGCATTCGCAGCCCGCCATCGATCGCGTACCCGTATGTGTAGAAACCCGGAGCCAGCGGGCCCACCGTCAAACTCCACACTCCCTTGTCGTCCCGCTGCAGCGGCATGGGTTTCTTGATCACCTCCAGGATACCCGGAGATCCCATCAGCACGACTTCGCTGGCCTTGGGGGCGAAGAGCCGAAACGTGACGCTCCGGTCGGCGTGTACCTCGGGCGAGACCGGGATATTGTTGGTGTCCTCGTAATAGGGCGCTGGACCTCGCTGTCCGAAGCCCGTGGCGGCGGTGATCAGGCACAGAGCGGCGGCGAATCGTAATCGCATAGAATACGTCCTTTATGGCCTGATCCCGTGGGGTTTGAACTCGCCGCCCTTCACCAGAACATCGAGGAGTTCGCGGGTTCTCGCGGGACAGGCCCTTCCTTTTTGAGGCGTCAGGTTGTCATGCTCGGATTCGATCATGGGCAGCGGTTCTTTGGGGCCGGGAATCTGGTTTAGCGCTGTCCAGACTCCGGCGGGGGGCGAGATCGTGTCGATGAAGCCCATTCCCGCCATAACTGGCGCTTTGATGCGCGATGCAAAATTGACGGTATCGAAATAGAGGGCGGTCTTCATCACGTCCGGGTTGTCCGACGGCCAGTTGGGGTAGCCGGCTTTGCGGCCGTGAAGATCTCCGTTGGCGTCCGCGCCGGCGGGCACGCAGACCAGCGCCGCCGTGATTTTGTCGGGCCGCAGGCCGGCGAGCGCGAGACTCTGTTGTCCGCCCATACTGCCGCCCGTGAGCACGATGGTTTTGCCGTCCCAGTCCGGCCGCGTCAGCAGGTAATCCAGCGCCCGTGAGTCGCGCAGGTACATGTTCAGGAAATACGATTTCTCGCGATCGATGTTGCCGACGGCCTGATAGGCTCGAGGGATGGTTCCGGACGGATCCGACGGCAGCTTGTCGTGTGAATCGACGTTGATAAACAGCCAGCCTTCGGCGCCACGCTGCGCGGCGGCACGGGCGTTCAAGGCGTACACGCCCGCGTACTGCAATTGGATCAGCGCTGGAAATTTGCCTTCCCTGGCCGGTTTGGCGATATATCCATGGGTCTGCGAGCCGAGCGCGTCCAGCACGAACATATTCAGCTCGACGTCCGGCACATCGGTTTCGACCTTTGTGAGGATGGGATTGATGGGAACCTTGGCCTGCGCCGCCAGCTTGCTGCCCCAGAATGCGTCGAAATCGGCCGGCCGCGGCGTGGACATCCCGATCTTTGCCGGTGCAACGGCGGCGCCAACCGCGTAGAGTCCGTTGTTGCGGCCGGTGTTGCCGCTCGCATAACCGGAAGACTCAGCGGCGGGGGCGTACGGCTGCACCGCGACGTAGATCATCTCCGACTGGTCGGCGGCGATTTCGATCTTGTCTTTGCCCGAGGAAAGGTCGAGCTTGCCTTCTTTGAGAACCACTGCGTTATTTCGCCGGATGGTCCATTTGTATGCATAGGTGGGTGTCGCCGGACCAGGCGTCACGGTCCAGCCTACTGTCTCACCAACATCATAGATTCCACTGGCATGGTATGGCGTAAATCTGAGCTGCTCCGGAATCGGCGTACGCTGGGCAAAACCGGGCGGCACGGCGGACGTCGCGCCGCCCAGCCGCACTGTGAAACCCTTCAGCGGCTTATCATCCGCATCCAGAAATCGCGCGCAGAAGTCAGTGGCCCCGCCGCCGTTGACGATGGCTGCACGCACCACGTTCGCCCCTCGCTTGAGCGTGAGACGCTTGGAGACGCCATCGTCGATGACGGTCTGGCGATCGCCGTAAATCCCGATGACCTCCTGCCCATTAACCCACCACACCGAAGCTGCGTTAGACCCGATCGCGAGGCGCACCCCCGTCATCTCCCGTGGTGCGTTGATCACGGTGACCGCCCAGAACAGGACGTTGGACGTCGGCTTTCCCAGGGCATGAGCAAAATGATAGAGGTTCACGTTGTAAAGCTTGGTATCCACGGCGTGCCAGGTCAGTTGGGCATCGCCGACGGTCACCTTGTCGCCATCGCGCGGAACGACGGTGAACTGGCTTGGGAAATACTCTTTCTTCACCGCTGCCTGCACCGCGCTATCAGTGAGTCCGTTACTCTCGATCGGCTCCAGCAGGAGCCAACGTGAGATGAAGCCGTCGGCGCCAGGCGCGATCTCGGCCGAGAGGGGAGGTGTCAGCGTGACCGGCGCAACCTGAGCCGGGACGGCCGCGGCCATCGCCAAAATGATGCAGAGTAATCTTCGTTCGAGTTTCATGGGGTCTTGAACAGCCAGCGCTGTTTCTCATTCTTGGGATCGAACTTCGCGAGGGTTGTAAAACTGCTGCCCACGGCCGAAAGAACCAGCGCCTCTTTCGAATTGGGAATCGACTTAGGCATCACGCGCCACGACCCGTCGGCAAGCTGGTCCATGCGCCAAAGCTGTCCAGGTCCGCCCGTGAAGGCGGGCATGACGATTAACTCAGCGTCCTCGGTGGCGGCCAGCGCACGGTCCGTGCCGGCGATGGTGATCTTGAAATACGGCGAGCCGGGGTAGCCGCCGGCGTTGGGAACAGCGGCAATCGTCCACTTTTGCTGGGCCTGACACAGGTAGTTTGCCATGCGGACGTCGATGCGGCCCGCGGGCCAGTTCTTCGAGACCTCCGCGACATCCTGCGGCGGAATCGGGGCGCCCGTGCCGCCGAACATTCCTCGCCCTCCCGCATCGCCGGCTGGGGCTGCTCCCGGTGCCGCTCCACGTCCCGGCGCGGGGCCGACTCCGGGTCCACCACCGCCCCTGGCGCCCCTGCCGCGCCGGCCTCCGACGGGTGTACCCTCCACGGCGAGCTCGAGCGCCGTCCCGGTGCGCACGGATTCGATCTCGAAGGTGCCTTCCTTCAGATTCTCTCCAGCAACGGGCCAGCCGTCTTTCCACTGCAGCGGACGGATGTCGAGCACGCTGGCGCCGCCCTTGTCCAGGTCGGCTTCCCAGTGCATCGAGAACTTCTGCACGCCCTCGCCGAGATCGAGGAGGCCGAAATGGCCGGCCCCAACCACACGACCGCCGGATCCCACGAACAGCTTTCCACCACCTTGGATCATATCGACGCCCTCATTGTCGAGGAATGGGCCGGTGACTTTCTTCGCGCGTCCCATGCGGATGTTGTAGCCGGAGTCGGCGCCGCGACAGCAACTGCCGTGCGTGGCCAGCAGGTAATACCAGCCATCGTGATAGATCATGTCGGACGCTTCGCAGTTGATGGCGAGGTCGCGCGGTTTGTCATTCGGGTTTTTGCGCTTACCGGTCTTGGGATCGAGCTCGACCAGCCGGATGTAGCCGAAATACGAGCCATACACCAGCCACAGCCTGCCGTCGGTAGGATCCAGAAAAACGCCCGGGTCGATCGCATTGCAGTCTTCTACACCGTCCGACGACGCGACCACGCCGCCCTCTTCCCACTTGTAGTCCGGTGAATCAGGGTCGAGGGTTTTATTCGAAATCATATTAATGGCGGCTTTGGGTTGCGCCCCGATATTCGCGGCTACATATACGTAGTAGCGGTCGCCGAGATGAATGACATCGGGGGCCAAGCCGCGGCGCGGCAGCGTGGCACCGCGTTTCCAGGTCCAGCCGTCATCGGAAACCAGAGACCCACCGCCCGTGCCGTAGGTGTAGAACTTGCCGTTGCACAACGCTATGGTGGATGGGTCGTGGATCCCGAATTGGCCGTCCAACGCCACCGCCAGCGAAGCCAGCGCGAAAACGGTTGCCGGAAGTACGTATTTCATCTGAATCCTCTCTTACAGCAGCAGCTCTGCGCACTCACTTGGACTGGGGACGAGGCCTGGCGCCAGGGGAGGTCCAACCCGCGGGCGGATCGTACGCCGGCCGCGTACTGGTCTTGTCGCTAGTCGGGAAGTCGCGCGGAACCTTCTGCGTGACCTTGCCGGTGGCGGCCCATTCCGTGCCGCGCTGATAGGTCGTAATGAAGCCGACGCAGTTGAGAGCTGCCAGATCGTGGCCCATCACGGTGTGGAAGATCCGACCCTTGCCGTAAGCGATCACCATCAGGATCGGCTCGTCGTGGCCGGTGCCGTGGTTGGACGATTCCGATAACGCCGTGGCTAGCACGGTCATGTTTTCGCCCGGTCCCCGTAGGTTGGCGTAGAGCTCGTCGCCTACGTGCATCCACGCCTTCGGCAGGCCACTGGTGATCGGGTGGTCCGTAACGCGGTTGACCACCTGGAATGGGTTGCGCGCGCCATGGCTTCCGGCCATGCCTGGAGCGGTATCGGGTACCAGTTTTCCGTTCTCATAATAAAAATGCGGTCCCGACTTTTCGTTGCGGCCGCGCCAGCCGCCCACCCCGATCATCAGGTTGTACTCCTTCCAGTTGGCGAAGGCATTATCGGCCGCGTGAACAGAGACAAGCCCGCCGCCATTGCGAATGTACTGTTCGAAAGAGGCCTTTACACTATCGGGCCAGCGATCGTCGGGAGCGTCGTAATTCGAGACAACCACCTGGTATTTGCCCCATTCGGGTTTGAACGTGCTGAAATCGCCGCCACGCGGCGGCGCGGTGACCACATCCACTTGAAAAATACCCGCGTCGTCCAACATCCGTTTCAGATAGGGGGTGGTCTCCTGCCAGGCATGGTAAGCGCCCGCCTGCTCTCCGTCGAGCAGCATGACGCGGATCGGAGTGGCAGCGGAGCTCGGTACGGCGCACGCAAAGGCCGATACCAATAGCGTTCCGACTAGGCTGATTCTCATCTTAGTTTGGCGCTCCTTCCTATACCTTCAGGTCCCATCCCTTGCGGAGGAACGGCTTCACATAACGATTGGCCTCGTCGCTATTACTGAAGCGCCGTTTGTTCGCATCCCACATAAGCTTGCCGGGGACACGGAGCGCGATCGCGCCCAAGGCCAGCCACTCGATGTATTTGGTGGCGACGGCGAATTCCGACACGCCCGGTGCGCCGCCCTTACAGGCGCGAATCCAGTCCTGCTGGTGATTGATGCCGCGCTGCAGCAATTGCGGCGGCAGTTTGTATTCCGCCCATCGCGACGCCGGCAGCAGCCAGACGCCTTCGCCGCGGGAGGTGGTTGCCATGTGCCCTTTCGATCCCACGAAGACGGCGCCGTTACCGGGAGCGCGCATTTTGGGATCTTGAGAAGCGCCGGGAGGAAGACCGCGTCCACCCGGACCACCCGGAAATCCTCCGCCCGGTCCGCGCCCGCCGCCAGGTAACGCTCCGCCGCGGCCCTGTTGCGCGATGGGTTTGCCGTCCACCCCCAATTGGGTGCTGACCAGCATCATGCCGTCGCCGCCCTGCACGAATGGTCGACCCTTCTCTGACAGATTGTTCATCGGCGGGAAGAGGCGCTCGCCTTCGGCCATGCCGAGGGGATCCTGGAAGTCGCCGCGCATGTTCTGGTAGGTATGCACGGTCACGGGAGGCATGCTGCCGCGCGCCGGAAATTCGAATACCATGTGCGCCCGCAGCGGCCACAGCCACTGGTTCTTGCCTTCCACGTACACGCATTCGACGCTGGTCGGGCTGGCCTTATCGAGCTGCAGCGCCAGGTGCGCCGGTCCGAGGTTATGCACCAGCCAGTCGCCCAGCGATCCGCCGGTGGAGAAGTCGATGAAGGCGCGCCACTGATTCGTCATTAGCGGATTGAATGTGCGCGGTTCGGCGCAGCCCAGCCACAGGTCCCAATCGAGCGTGCCCGGGACGGGGGTTGCCTCGGGACCGGTCGCCGGAAGGTTGGGCTGACCTCCATAAATGCCGCCGGTCCAGGCGTGCAGTTCCTTGACCTCGCCGATCTCGCCGGACCAGAGGATCTCACACGCAGTCTTTGTGCCCTCGTGGTTCCAGCCCTGGTTGCCCATCTGGGTCGCCACTTTGTACTTCACCGCCGCGTCCGCCAGCAGTTGCGCCTCCCAAACCGTTCGGGTCAGGGGCTTCTCGCAATAGACGTGCTTGCCGTGCTGCATGGCGAGCAGGGCAATAGGAGTGTGCATGTGATCGGGGGTGGCGATCATCACCGCATCGATGTTCTTGCCCTCTGTCTCGAACATCTTGCGATAGTCCTTGTACTTCCTGGCGTTGGGGTACTGCGCGAAGCCGTGGGCCGAGCGCTGCTCGTCCACGTCGCACAGCGCAACGATGTTCTCCGTGGCGGCGGCGCCCACCAGAATCGCGGGACCTCGCACGCCGACCCCCACCGCCGCGATATTGAGCTTTTCGTTCGGCGACTTGTAGCCCATTGCGGAAAGCGACTGTGGGCCGCCGAACGCGCCCCGCGGGACGGCTCCCGCGAGCAGCGAACCGTAAAAGAAATAGCGTCTGGAAAATCGATGATCCTGCACCACGCGCCTCCTAATTGTGGAAACCCTCGGCCAAACTGTGACACAAGGCGGCGTCAGCCGGACCGCCGCCACCGCTTTCACTTCCTGGGGATCCGGGGCCGGCTTGGCGGAAGGTCAGGCGCGCGATCGGCGCTCCACCTCTTCTGCTACCAGTCAGTCCTTCTCCCGGAACTAACCCTATCACGCGAAGTGGGCGTGTGCTAGGTTTGGCACGGTGTCGTGCTTTCAACGTGAATGGAATCTTATGGTTACCACTGGTAGCGGAATCGATGATGGCGGTCCTTAACGGTCCGGCTAACGGTTAGCCGGACCAACTCAAACTCCCCGCCCGATTGATTCCTAGCAAGCCGCTGACCCGTGAGCCCTCCTCGACCGTATCATCGGCGAAGAATTCTGGTCAAGGCGTTCCAGTTCGCGGATGAATCCGATCCTCAGGCGGAACTCTACTTCAAACAACTACCATCTCGAAAACGAAGCCAAACCTGAGAGGGCGGGGTCGAGCTGGTTCGCAAGCTGAAGGCCGCCGAAACCGCGATTAGCGGCGTCGGGCACAACAAGATGGACTGGCCGACCGCCAGCCAGGAGAGGCGTACCGCTGTCACTCGGACGCAGGCAGCGATAGGACTTAACCTTGGGAGACAAATCCAGGCTAACGGTTAGACCCGGCTTCTCGCCGCGAACGCAACCATATCATTCCATTGAGCTTGAGAGGGGGACACCGTAGCAAACCTACTGCCTGCGGGATCTGTGCGCTAGACTGACGAAAACCCCAACTTGGGAGTCGCGTTCTCACGGATCTTCCTCGTAAGAAAGAGGGTAATCGAATGCGGTTCGCTGTTTTGGCATTATTGCTCTCAGCCACGTCGCTGCTGCAAGCGCAGATCGACAACGGCAATATCACTGGTCGCGTAATCGATCCTGCCGGTGCAGCAATCGTTACGGCACAAGGCACCGTGACCCAGACGGAAATGAACTTTGAAACAGCCACGACCATGGTCGGCTATGGCGAACCGCTCACTCGGGGTGGCGACGGCGCGTCGCGGCCTTAACTTCTGGAGGACTCATGAAATCGGTACTGATCATAACGGCAGTAGGCTGCGGATTGGGTTGGGGACAGGCTGCGGATGTGTGTAAACCCAGCACGTTGAATATTCCGGAGGCGAAATACCCATGCGTCTATCCGGATAACCGGGCAATGTTCCGCGTCGTGGCGCCGGACGCCCAAAAGGTGACCGTCCGGATCGGGCGCGGCTTCGAAATGACGAAAGGACCCGATGGCGTATGGACCGTGACTACGACTCCGCTCGTTGTCGGGTTCCATTACTACAGCCTTCAGATCGACGGAGCCACGGTTGCAGATCCCTCAACTATGACGTACTTCGGATCCGGCTGGCAGAATAGCGGCATCGAGATCCCCGAGCCGGCCGACGGAGACTACTACCGCGCCAAAGATGTCCCCCATGGTCATGTAGGTCAGCAGTGGTACTTCTCCAAGATAACGGGCAAATGGCGACGTTGCTTCGTCTATACGCCGCCGGACTACGGGACCAACGCAAAGGCGAAATATCCCGTGCTATATCTGCTGCACGGCTGGGGCGAGGACGAGACCGGCTGGTACACCCAGGGGCACGTGGATTTCATCATGGACAATCTGATCGCGGCCGGGAAGGCGAAACCGATGATCATCGTAATGGACAACCTCAACGCCGTCAAACCCGGAGAAAGCGCGGCGCTATTTGCCGCCCGCGGGTTGGTTCCGGCCCCCGGAGCCGCGCCGAGCGGCGGTACGCCCGGTGCGCAGGCGGGTCGCGGCGCGGCGCCCGGCGGACGAGGCGGAGGGTTCAACCTCTCAGCGTTCACCGACATGATGTTCGCCGATCTGATTCCTGCGACCGAACGCACCTACAGGGTGCTTCCGGGACCCCAAAACCGCGCGATGGCGGGGCTCTCAATGGGGGGCATGCAGACTTTCACCACCGCACTCAACAATCTGGACAAGTTCGCGTACCTCGGAGGATTCAGTGGAAGCTGCGGCGGCAGGGGTGGAACGTTTGATCCGAAAACTACCTGCGGCGGCGCGTTTGCGGAACCCGCTGCGTTCAACAAGAAAGTGAAAGTGCTGTTTCTGGGGATCGGCACCGCTGAAGGACAAGGGACCAAGACTTTCAGTGAAGCGTTGACCACCGCCGGCATTCACAATGTGTACTTCGAGTCGCCCGGCACGGCGCACGAATGGTTGACGTGGCGGCGATGTTTGAACGATTTCGCGCCGCGCCTTTTCAGGTAGGCCGAATCGTTAACGCTTTCTTGGAGAAGTCAAGCATGCGAAACATCAGGCAGTGGTTTGTGTTATCAGGGCAAGTCGCGATTCTCGCCGGAACGTCCGCCGCCCAACCCGTGTCGGTCACCATCGACGCCACACGCATAGGTCAACCCATCACGAAGCTGATGTTCGGCGGCTTTATGGAGCCGGCCACCACCCAGGTCTGGGCCGAAATGTTGGCGGACCGGAAGTTCTTTAACGAGATCAATTCGAAGCCTGCCCCGGCACTGACCGGCGGCTTTGGCCGAAGGGGACCGCAACGCCGTTGGGTGCCCGTCGGCGCCGACGAGTTTGTCGTCATGGACAGCAAGAACGCGTACGTCGGAGAGTGGAGTCCGCTCATCCGGTTGGAAGCGGCAACACCACATGGCATCAGCCAGTCGGGGATCATGCTGCGCGCCGGCCGGGCTTACACAGGGCGCGTGCTGATATCGGGCAGCCCCGGCGCGAAGGTGGAGGTCAGCTTGGTCTGGGGTGCGAATCCAGGCGATCGCCAGACGATCAACATCCAGACGCTTACCGGCCACTACGCCAAGTTTCCGTTGAAGTTTACGGCAAACGCGGACACTAGCGAAGGCCGCTTCGAGGTCGTGGGAACCGGCAGCGGCACATTCCACATTGGGGCTGTTTCCATGATGCCCGCAGACAACGTCGAGGGTTTCAAGGCCGCGAGCATCCGTCTTCTCAAGGAGCAGGGAATCTCGATCGCGCGCTGGCCGGGCGGCAATTTCGTCTCCGCCTACGACTGGCGTGACGGGATCGGCGACCCCGACAAGCGGCCGCCCCGGCGCGAGCTTGCGTGGAACGGGCTGGAGTCCAACGATATGGGCATCGATGACTTCATGGCCTTCTGCCGCCTGCTCGGCGCGGAGCCCTACATCGCGGTGAATTCGGGACTCGGCGACGCCTACTCGGCCGCGGAGGAAGTCGAGTATGTAAACGGACCCACCACCTGCCGGCTGGGCCAACTGCGTGCCGCCAACGGACATCCAGCGCCCTACGGCGTGAAGATCTGGGGAGTCGGCAATGAGATGTACGGTCCGTGGCAGTGGGGACACATGGCCGTTACTCAGTATCCGGATAAGCACAACCTGATTGTGAAGGCGATGAGGAAAGTCGACCCGACGCTCAAGGTGATCGCCTCCAGCGCCACTCCCGAGGAACTATCGTGGACCTACGTCGAGAACCGGCAGCTTGGAACCTTCCCAGGACGGGAGCAGGTCAACGATAAGGTACCGTTCGGCTTCGGCACCAAGTACGACTGGACCGGAGCGCTGCTGGAGCGTTCCGCCGACTATATCGACTATCTCGGTGAGCACTTCTACGGATACCCGAACCTGGCGATCGACGTCGAGAAGCAGGCGTTCGTGGAGGCGAACGATCCGCTCTCGGACAGAGTGCGCCGGATGTCGAACAAGGTGCAGATGAAGTTTGAGGCTTGGGAGGAGTATCTGAAAAGGATGCCGGCGCTGAAAGAGAAGGAAATCAAATTCGCTTTTGACGAATGGGCGCCAAGAAACCGGCCGGTGAGCCCGTCGAGCGCTGCTCCCGCCGTCAGCAACCCGATGTTGAATCCCCTGACCAACGCCCTGGTTTACCACGAGTTCTTCCGGCATTCGGACATGGTCGGGTTGGGTGTGGCCACGGGAGGAATGGGAACGCTTGCGATGGACGCCCACGGCGACGCCGCCGGGTACCGCCTGGAAGGGCTGGTCATCAAGGTACTGCACGACCACTTTGCCGGCAGCACGCCGGTTGCCGTCACCGGTAATTCACCCCAGCATGCCGTCAAGGGGACTCTCGGGGTGGATCTCCCGGCGCGAGCGTCGGGAAGTCCAACTTACCCGCTTGACGTGTTTGCGGCGTTGAGTGCCGATCACAAGAAACTTGCGATTTCGGTGGTGAACCCTACGGAAACGACGCAGGCTTGCGAACTGAATCTGACCGCCGTCCAGCCCAGTGGTAGTGCCCGGCTTTGGCAATTGACCGCTCCCGCCGGGGCTGTGGTGCCATCGCCCGGGCCCGGACCAGGCGGCTTCGGATTTGGCGCGCCGGCTACGATGGCGGAAACCTCGTTGCCACAAGCGCCACGCAGAATCGCATTACCGCCCAGCAGTTTGAGCGTTTATGAATTTGAAGTGAAATAGTCCACGTGAAGTCGCAACTCGTGGGCGCGGATCAGACCGAGGCGCCGTGCTACGGTTATGACGGGACAGCAATGACTAAGGGCGCCGACCGCACTCGGCTGAACAACCACACCGATGACAAGCCCGATCCATCGTGCGCCGCAGCGATTTCCGTAGCGGGCTTGTGGAAACGGTACGGTGCGGCTGCGGCGGTTTGCGATGTCAGTTTCGAGGTGGGCGAGGGCCAGATCTTCGGGCTGCTGGGAGCGAACGGCGCCGGAAAAACCACAACCCTCGAATGTATCCTCGGATTGCGGCAGCCCGATGGTGGCTCGATTCAGATCAACGGGTTGGACCTTCGGGCTCAAGCGGCCCAAGTGAAACGGCTCGTGGGAGCTCAACTCCAGGCGGCCACTCTGCAGGACAGGATTACTCCGCGCCAGGCACTGGAGTTCTTCGGCTCGTTCTACTCTCAGTCATTAGGAAGCAGTGAGCTCCTCGCGCGTTTCGACCTGGAGGCCAAAGCCGATGTCCCTTTCGCAACCCTCTCCGGAGGTCTGCGGCAACGCCTGTTTCTTGCCTTGGCGCTCGTCAACCGGCCCACTCTGCTGGTGCTCGACGAGCCCACCGCCGGTCTCGATCCGCAAGCCCGCCGCAAGCTGCGCACCCTGATTCGCGAGATGCGGTCGGAGGGCAGGACAGTCCTTCTCAGCACTCATGATCTCCAGGAAGCCCATGAGCTATGCGATCGGATAGCGATTCTCGATCGCGGGCGAATCGTCGCCGTCGCGTCGCCAGCTGAACTCATCGGCCGCTCGGAATCCCCGGCGCGGCTGATCGTGCGTACGGCCCCGTGTTTGGCGAGCACGGTCGTGGATGCCCTGCCTGGCATCATGCGGGCTGTTCACGGAGAACGCGGTTGGATTTTGGAAACGCGCGCGCCGAATCGTGTTCTGGCCGAACTGGTGCGGCGCACAGACGAAGCGGGCGCCCGGTTGCTCGAAGTCGAGTTGCGCGGACCGTCATTGGAAGACGTCTTTATCGAACTCACAGGCCGCCCTTGGTCTGCCCCAGAATCGCACGGAGAGGTCTCGTGACCACGATCCCGATCCCGAACCTGAATGGATGGCTCCGGCATCTGTTTCTCACTATTGCTTTGAGTTTCGCAAGCCCACAGGCAATCGTGTACGGTTATCTCGTGCCCGTGTTCTTTCTACTTGCGTTCGGCAGCGTGTTCAGGTCCGATTCTCCACCGTTGCAGGCTCATATGGGCCAGATCCTCACGATCACCATTCTCGGCGGGGCATGCTTTGGACTGCCGACCGCGCTGGTCTCCGAGCGCGAGCAGGGTGTTTGGCGCCGTTACCGACTATTGCCGATCCCGGTAGCGTGGTTGGTCTTCAGTGCGATGATCGCGCGTGTGCTGATTGTCGCCTCCGCCGTTCTGATTCAAATTGCCATCGCCCGGGCAGTTTATGGCACGCCTCTCCCCACCCAACCCGGAACCGCAGTGCTTGCATTCTTCTTTGTCACCGCGGCCTTTCTGACAGTGGGGCTGTTGATAGCGGCGCTGGCCGACACGGTGCCCGCGGTACAGGCGCTTGGCCAGTGCATCTTCCTCCCCATGATAATGATCGGGGGGGTCGGAGTACCGTTAATGGCCCTTCCGTATTGGGCTCAGCATGTCGCCGGCTTTATGCCGGGCCGTTACGCTGTTGAGGTTCTCCAGCCCTGCTTTGATGGGCGGAACGGCATCCCCGGAGTTGCCTTCCGTCTGGGGGCGTTGGGCGTTATCGCCATGGCGGCGGGGGTTGCTGCGGCCAGGCTTTTCCGCTGGGAAGCAGGCGCGCGAATCGGCCGTCCCGCGTGCCTGTGGGTTGGGGCTGCCTTGACCGCATGGATATCGGTGGGCGCCGTCGCCTGGCAAACCGGCCGTTTGAAACCAATCCTGCCCGAAGCAGCAGCCTGGACGAACATCACGGAAGCCCAGATAGCCGAAATCCGTTTCGACGCTCTGCCGGGCGACCATGACCTGATCGCTCCCGTGGCTCCTGTCACTCTGGTCCCGGGGGAGTTTGCCGCCAAACTCGACCTCTGGCAAAAGGGAAAGCTCGAGGACCCCGGGCAGAGCATTCGTAATCTTGTCTCCATCGCGGCCGTGGCCGATCTTTGTGCTGATCCGCGAGAGTCGGAGATTGCCCGTCTGGTGTTCCGGCAACTCAGCAGGGCGTTCGAACCCGCGGTGGCACGTCAAGGTCTTGCCTGGATCATCCTCAGCCCCGAAGATGGCTTGACTCTTACGAAGGCCCCCGAATTGGGCCTCTTCCGGCATCCGCCCGAACGGCTGGTCCGACAGCGCAGCGTCGTCTACGCGGAGAAATACCTGGGGCGGTTACTTGGGAAGATGCCGGATTGATTGGGTGGGACAATGGAGAATCTCTCTAGCATGAAGCCGGACGCTGATCTCTTTCCCATCCTCGGAAACCCGCCGCACGTTCTCCGCGAAAAGGGACAGCACCCGGCTGCGGAATCCGGTAATCTTGCGATCCGCCGCCTTCTGGCGCTGGCCATTCTCATCGCGGGCGCAGCCATTCCTGCCTGGATCGCCGGTGTCCTCGCGCCGGCTCCGCAGACACGGGATATCCATGTCGAGGCCTATCGCTACGGTTTCAGCCCCGCGCGCATCAAGGCCAATCGCGGGGATCGCCTGCGGTTGACCTTTTCGACTCGCGATACGGGCCAGAGTTTCTTCTTCCAGGACTATGATCTTCACGTCTCCATCACTCCGGGCAACAAGATGGTGTCGGTGCAGCGGCTTTCCCATCCCGACGATCCCCCGGCGCTGATGGAGACGGTGGAAATCGTCGCCGGGCTTCCGGGATGGCAGGGATGGCTGGTTTCCAAATCTCAGTTTCGCAATCATACCTACAACGGCCCGCTGCATGGAACCGAGCGGGGGGAACTGATCGTCAGCCCCAATTTCCTGCTCTTCGGCGCTCTGGGGCTGTTGGCCGCCATCCCGTTCGCTGGATTGCTGGTGACTGGCCGCCGCACCGCGGGCGGCTCCCAGCGCCGCCCGATGAACTTGTTCGGAGTGCTTCCCTGGCTCAAGCGAGTCGTGAAGGCACCTTCCTTCCAATTCAACCTGGCTCTCCCGATGTTGGGGGTCTTCTGGCTGATCATCCTCACTGGCCTGTTCGGCACCAAAGTGGCCGGACGCAATGCGGGCCCCATGATCATATGGGTTCTCTGGCTCTCGGCGCTGATCATCCTGCTGGTGCCACTTGGGGGCAGGATCTGGTGCACGGTTTGTCCTCTACCCCTGCTGGGGGAGTGGTTGCAACGGCTCCGCCTTACTCGGAATCCGGAGGAGTTGGAAAGCAAATCCCCACGCCGGATATTCGGCGTGCCGCTGATTTGGCCCGCATGGCTCAGCAATGCATGGCCGCGCGTGCTGCTCTTTCTTCTGTTGGGGACGTTCAGCACCACCATCGTTGCACTGCCTCCCGCCACCAGTTGGATGTTGATCGGCCTGGTCATTCTGGCCATAGTTACTTCCATCTTTCCAGAGCAACGATTGTTTTGCCGATACCTTTGCCCGATTAATAGTTACATCAGCCTCTACTCCACCACCGGGCGCGTCACGGTGCGGTCCGTCTCTTCCCAAACATGCTCCGCCTGTTCGGAGAAGTTCTGCCTTACCGGCAGCGTCAAAGGCTGGGGATGCCCGTACGGGCTCTGTGTGGGTGAAATCGATCGCAACAACGATTGCGGGGCCTGCATGGAGTGCGTGAAGACGTGCGCCTATGACAACGTCGCGGTCTTCTGGCGCAGCGACGGATGGGACAAAGAAGTCGCCAGTTACGGCGAGGCCTGGCAGGCAATCGTGATGTTTGCCCTGGCTTGCCTGTACTGCATCATCAACCTGGGCGCCTGGGACAGGATTCGGGATTGGATCGATCTCGTCGATAAAAAGAACTGGGGAACGTTTTCCGTCTACGCCCTGGTCGTGTGGGTGGTATGCCTGGGAGTTCTGCCCCTGGTGTGGTATCTGCTGACACGGGCCGGAATGGGTCTCGGCCGATCGACTACGCCTGCGAAAGTTCAGTTTCGGGAAACCACCGCGGCGCTCATACCCATCGGATTGGCCTGCTGGATCGCCTTTGCCCTGGCGACCGTGCTTTCGATGATGACCTTCCTGCTCCAGAGCCTGTCGGACCCGTTCAATTGGGGATGGGACCTCTTAGGCATGGCGGGTAGCCGCTGGCACATCATCTGGTCGCCGGCCATCCCATGGCTGCAAGTGGCCTGTGTTCTCATCGGCGCCGCATATTCGATTCAGACGCTCTACCATTACTCGCTCGGCCACGCGCCGCAACGGCGCCGGGCAATCATGGGATCCCTTCCGCTCGGATCGTTCCTGTGGACTGCTGCCGCCGGTATGATCTGGTTTTTTGCGGGATAGGGGAAGTAAGAAGGATGAAAAAGGACAGGCCGAAATCACCAGGGAAAAGACGCTCGTCCGTGCTGCCGGGCCTCCGCATCGTCGCCGTCATGCTGGGTGTCCCCCTGCTGGTTCTGTTCTACCAGGCGCGACATTCAGGCCTCTCCCTGGCACAGGTTTTCGAGCATATTTTCAAAGGCGCCCGCCCGGCGGACACCGAAGCGGGCGCGGCGAAAAGCCTGCGCGGCGGGAAGGTCGATTTTCTCACGCCGATGCCGATCGGATTTCCATCCGTCGATCCGCCGCGCATCGGCAGCTTCCAGATCGTCGATCTCGACAAGGATGGCCTTCCGGACATTCTGGTGGCGGACATGCTGGCCAATCGCATTGGCTGGATCCGGCAATTCCCGAAAGGTGTGTATACCGAAAAGTGGATCAGCCCCGTGCTCCCCGCCCCCGCCCATGTGAGCGCCGTCGATATCGACAAAGATGGCGACCTGGACATTCTGGTCGCTTGCATGGGTCAGCTTTTCCCCAGCAATGACAAGATCGGCTCGGTGGTGATCCTGGAAAATGATGGCAAACAGAACTTCACCCCGCATACGATCATCGAGCACGTTGCCCGCGTCACCGACGTGCGCGCCGCCGATTTCAACGGCGACGGCCGCCTCGACCTGATCGTGGGCGCAATTCGGCTATGACGACGGGGAGACCCGTTGGATGGAGAACCTCGGCAACTGGCAATTCCGCTCGCACATCCTGCAGAGCCTCTCCGGTGTGATCCACGCGATTCCCGTCGATATCGACAACGACGGTGACATGGATATCGTCAGTCTGGTGAGTCAGGAGTGGGAGGAACTCTATGTCTTCGAGAACGATGGGCACGGGAATTTCAAGTCGCACCTGGTTTGGGGCAGCACCAACGAAGACTATGGGAGCAGCGGCATCAGACTGGTGGACTTAAACCGGGACGGATTGATGGACATCCTGCTCACCAACGGGGATGCCTTTGACTACCTGCCCCCACGCCCGCGGCCCTGGCATAGCGTCCAATGGCTCGAAAATAAGGGCAATTTCAAGTTTGAGCATCATCCCATCGGCCTTTTCCCGGGCGCCAGCGCCGCCGTTGCCGTCGACCTGGACGGCGATGGCGATCTCGATGTCGCCGCTGTCAGTTGCTACAACTTCTGGGAGAAGCCGGATTCGCAGAGCATCGTCTGGTTTGAGAATGACGGCAAAATGAACTTCACACAGCATGACATCAGCCACTCTCCGACTCATCTCATCAGCCTGGAAGCGGCGGACATGAATGGCGATGGAAAACCCGATTTAGTTTCCGTGCGGATGGACGTTTACCAGCCATTTACGCCTGAGGGGCGCGTTGTGCTCTGGCTCAACCACTGGGGGCAACCGGCGGGCAAAATACCATGAAATCCGAACCTCAAGACGGCCATCGTTGGTACGACAAGAGGCCGCTGCTAAAAACCGGAGCGCTTGCCGTGGCGCTTGCCGCGATCACATGGCTGCTTGCGCCGCTGCTGCTTTCGGCGAGATTGCCGGGGGATTTCCCAAAGCTGCCGGAACTGGGGACGGTGAACCCGGGCATGCGTGCGTTGCTGCAGGATGCGGATCGGGAGGCCCGTCGCCGGCCCGACTCAGCCGAAGCAGTTGGCAAACTCGGCATGGCTTACCATGCGAACCTGTTCCTTGAGCAAGCAGAGGGCGCTTATCGGATTGCCGCCCGGTCGGCTCCCAACGACTATCGCTGGGTGTATTGCCAGGCATTCCTGCAGGAGGAGAACGGGAACGAACAGGAGCAGGTCCGGTTCTTGCGGCAGACCGTGCGCCTCAAGCCCGATCACGTTCCGGCTCTGCTCCGGTTGGCCGACGGGGAGTTCAAGCAGGACAGGTTGGACGAGGCCGCCCACTACTACGAAGGGGCGGCCAGTGCCTCCGATGGCCACTCCTCTCTGCAAGCGGCTTTCGGACTAGGACGCGTTGCGGCGCGCCGCCAGCAGTGGAACCAAGTGATCGCGCAGGTCGCTCCCCTGACACGCACTTACCCCTATCTGCAGCCGCCGTATGAACTGCTGCAGCAAGCCTATGAGGCGCTCGGTCAGGCTGACCAGGCCGCGGAGGCGCGTCAGGGCATTGCGTTGAGCAAATCCAAGTCCGTGCCCCCGCCGCAAGATCCTCTGAACGACCAGTTGATTGCTCTCTCTTATAACTCCACCCGTCTGCTCAAGCAAGCTGGCCTGCTGAGCCGTTTCGGATATCCCGACCAGGCGATTCAGGTGGCGCGTCGCGCAGCCGAAGCCAACCCCGGGGACCCGGACATCCGGAATTTTATCTCTCGCACACTGCTTACCGCCTACCCCAACAAACCGGAGGCGGTGGATGAAGCCCTCACGCAGATCAGCGAGTATCTCCGGCTCAGGCCGGATGATCCGGTCCCTTTGTGGGGCTTCACGAATGTCTTCTTCGAGACTCCTAAATCACCCGCCGCAGTGGAGCGGCTCAGCGCCCTTCTGGGCCGGTTCGCCGATCGCGCCGATGCCCATTTCTTTCTCGGCATGGTGGCCGACGCGCGGGGACAAAACGTCGAAGCGGTTTCGCAATACGAAGCTGCCCGGAAGAACAACCCCAACAATGCCGCGGTCTATATCAAACTCGGTCTGGTCTGCGACAGGGAAGGGAAGTTCGACCAGGCAATCGCGTATTTCCAAAAGTCCCTCCAACTCGACCCAACCAATACCGTGGCCCGTTTCAACTTGGGCGTTGCCCTGTTGCAGCGCGGCAAGAACACTCAGGGTTTGAAAGAGCTTGGCGAAGTACTCCGCCTCAAGCCGCACGACGCAGCCACGCATTTCTGCATGGGCTTTGCATTCTTGTATTCGAAGAGAATCGAGGAAGCAATTGCGAGTTTTAGCGAGGGGCTGCGCTACCAGCCGGATGAAGCCGAGGCCCATTACGGTCTGGGCTCCGCCCTTTCCGTCCAGCGCAGGCGGGAAGAGGCTGTCGCGGCACTGCGGGAAGCCATCCGATTGCGCCCGAACTACCCGGAAGCACAGGCGCTGCTCCAACAACTGGGACGTTGAACGCCCCCGAAAATATGAAACGCCGGGCCGGGACTAGCCCGGCCCGGCGTCTCAAGACCTGCGACCCGTTCTCTTTAGAAGGTCACCCGAACCATCAGCTGTAGGATTCGGGAGTATCCAAAGGCCCCGGGACCCGACTGCGTCAGGCTGCCGAATCCGCCAATCTGGTTGCAGCTGGTTCCGCTGCAACCCTGAGCGGGATTGTTGACTGCCAGCGCCGTCGAGGTGTATCCCGCCGGTGGGCCGGTGATGACGCCGCTGCTGTTGGCCGGAAACGCCGTGAAGGCCAACGAGCTGTTCACACCCGTGAAGATGGTGTGGTTGAACACGTTGAATGCGTCCGCGCGGAACTGGAAGCGGACCCTTCCTTCCTTGATGACTGCAAACTCCTTTTGGAGTGCCATGTCAAAATTCAACCCACCCGGAGCGCGGAGATAGTTGATACCGGATTCGAGCCCCTTGCTCCCAATCTGTGCCGGTACGAAACACGAGGGGTTCAAATACGTGGTCCAATTGCCCGATCCCGTGTAAGGATTGCAGCCCGCCACGATTGCCGGCCGCCACCCTTCCGTATAGGACCCGGTGACGACTTGATTGGACGAATTCTGGACACTGACGCCTGGCGTAAACGGCGCGCCAGTCTGTGCCATGGTGACGCCCGAGATCTGCCAGCCGTTGGTGATCAGTTTCGTCCATGCGTTGCCAAACTTCGCGCCCGGAACGGAGTACACGTAGTTGACTACCAGTACCTGGTGGCGATCGAAGGAGGCCGGCGAGTAGTTGGCCAGCCGGTTGTACTGATCGGGGCGGACGAACGAATTATCATTCGTGCCGCCGGACAGCGCGGTTGCCATTGCCTTGCTCCAGGTGTAAGAGACGCCCAGGAACAGACCCCTTGCCGCGCGCCGCTGCACCTGTACCTGCAGTGAATTGTAGTTCGCGGTGGCCGCGCTCTCGTACAGGTTGATATTGCCATAGCCCTGGATTGGGGCCATGAAGTTCTGCGGGAGGGCGTTGCTTCCGAGGGGCCTTCCCGTTCCCAACGCTGCCGAGCATCCAATGCATCCGGTGCCGGCGGTGGGATCGGTCGCCGCTGCCGTGAACGTGGTCCCGAACGGGCTCCAGTTCAGATTGCGGTTGTCCTGCTGATGCCGGGATGCGGACCCGACGTAAGCGACATCCAGCATCATGTTCCACGGAAGGCGCTTCTGTACGCTGAATTGGTACGAGTAGGTAGTCGGAATCTTGCCGGTCGGGTCTACTTCCACGGCACTTGGCGGAGAAAGCACCGCCGTGGCGGGGTTGAGCTGTTGAGCGTAACCGTATTGGCTGGTGACGCTGAACGCCTCAGGCGGGTTGGTTACCGTATCGAAGGTGCGGTTGCCCTGGATGCGGTCATAGTAGATTCCACCGCCCGTACGGATTACCCAGTCCTGTTTGCCGGTGATGTCCCAGGCAATTCCAAAGCGGGGACCCCATTGTAAGCCACGGTCCTTGGTCAAATACTTGCTGATGCAACCGCCAGCCTGGCATATGCCGTTGGTGGTACTTCCACTCCCTGGAATCATTAGCCCAATGTAGTTCACGGGGAGATAGGTTTTGGAGATCGGATCGTAGGCGCTTCGCGTGTTGTTCGCCGGGTTCACCGCCGGCTGGTACAACTTGGAAGCTTTGGTCGGATCGAACAGCGAAAGCTCAAAGGTGGATGCCTGCAAGCCGGCGTCGTACTGTGGCTGGTACCAGGCAGCGCGCAGGCCGTAATCGAGCGTCAGGCGCGGAGTGACCTTCCAGGTGTCCTGGAAATATTGTTCGATGTTCCAGTAACGGTACAGGCCGTTGATATGATGCTGCGCCTGATTGAAGGACTGGTAAACGCCGAGCAGCGCATTGGAGAACCCGTAGCCCGTATCGAGCGGATTCGAGCCTGTCGGTCCACCCTGGTCGCCGAAGTTGTAGCTGCCGTTGAAGGCGCCGAACGATGTCTGATCCTTCCGGCTGCGCTGCATGTAGAAGCCGGCCTTGAACACGTGATTCCGCCAGACCTTCGAAAGACTGTCGGTGAGATCGATGGTCGTATTGTAGTTGATAAACGGCGCATCGGAACTCCCGAACGTGGGTGAGTTGGCCAGGTTGTTGCCGCCAAAACCCACCTGAGGCAGATAGTTCTCCTGCACTGCGTCAGGGTACAACACCGGTAGGGGATTGGATCCCATCAGGGTCTTCTGGCTCAACCCGGCGTTTGGGGCGAAGATACCGATGCTGTTGTTGGTATAGCCCAGATTGAATTCGTTGGTCATGGTCGGGTTGATCATGAAGGTCATGCCCCCCGCCAGACTGTTGCCCGGGATGGGCTCGGAAATGGGCGCGATCGGCGGGTTGATCCCCAATACCCAAGTGCCGTAAGGAATTCCGGCGTTGGATATGTCTTTGATGTAATGGCCAAAGACGCGGATCTTTTCGGTCACGTTGTAGTCCAGCCGCAGCAAATCCTCCCGGCGGGGAGATGTACCCGGCAACTGCGTCTGGTAATTGTACGTGGCGCCCGAAGGAAGATTGGCATTGGCGGCCAGCGTCTGGTTGGGCATGGGATAGAGGTTCAGTAATGCCGCGCCCGGCGCCCAGATCCGGCTCGCTGGAATCACGTTCCCGGGAAAGAGCTGCCCGGTGGTCGGGTCATATACTTTGACCAGCTGGTGGTTGGCCGAGCTAACGCTCTGGCTGAAATCGCCCTTCCGCTCCAGCGCCGTGGGCACCGTCACGTTACGCGCGGTGTTCGGCACCAGTTGCAACTGCCATTCCTGGCTCCAGAAGAAGAACAACCTATTGCGAAGATTCCATTTTTTTAGCGGAATGGGGCCGCCGATGGTATAACCGGGATCGTTGTAACGGAACAGAGGCTTCGGAGTCACGGTCAATCCGAACTGGGGCCGGATGTTGTTCAGAAAGGTGTTGGCGTTGAGGCCCTCGTTGCGATGATACAAGTATCCGGAGCCGTGGAACTGCGAGGTGCCACTCTTGGTGACCAACTGAACCTGCGCGCCCGCGCTGCGGCCATACTCGGCCTGATAGGCGCCGGTGAGGACCTTGAATTCCGCGATCGAGTCGTTGCTCACGCTGGCGTTCATGCCGCCATTGTTGCCGGTGTCGACATCGCCGATTCCGTTGAGGGTGACCTGGTTCTGCGAAGGACGCGTGCCGTTCGCGGTAAAGTTGTTTGCCCCGGTGGCTGCATTGCCGACGGCGTACGTAGCTCCGGTAGTAAACTGGACTCCCGGAATCAGCTTGGCCAGATCGAGCGGACTGCGCCCGTCCACGTTAATGTTCGCAATCTGCGTGCCGGTGACGGCAGAGCCGCGTTCGCTGCTTTGCGTCTGCAGCGTCATCGCCGTGGCACTGATTTCGATCGTCTCGGTGAGAGCCCCGATTTGAAGGATCACGTCGCCCAGGGCGATCTTGTCGCTGGCGTTCAGAACAACGTCTGCACGCGTCAGTTTCTTGAATCCCGACGCCTCCACCGTGACGGTGTAGGTGCCCGGCGCCAATCCGGCGATCGAGAAATCTCCTACACCTGTCGAATTCGTGGCGACCGTGACTTTTTTGGTTGGCTCGAAAGCGGTAACTTTGGCTTCCGGAACCGCACTGCCCTGCTGATCGACCACACGTCCGTTCAGCGAGCCAGTAATACTCTGCGCGTAACCCTGAACCGCGAGTACGAACACGAAGAGCAATATCGTCGCGAGTAGTTTTCGCATTCTTGTCATTCCTTTCAATTCCCACCTGTGACAGCTGTCGTCGTAGTTGGACAGCTCAACCTGATTGAGTTTACGCTTGGTGTAGACTACGGCTAGGTTCGGTACGGTGTCAGGCGTACAACTATAATGCAATCTATAGGTTGTGATCCACTGACGAGGTTCTGATGCTCTCCGTTAACTGTTAGCCCTAACTGTTCGGACCGTTGGAATCCGCAGGAGCTGAGTCGCCGTTTGGTGAGAAATGCTACATTTCGGACCAGCAAGCGATGTTTGGAAACTCCTCGTGTGCGTCGTCGAGACACGCTTGGCGACCCGCACGGCGCTCTCAGGGAAACGCCCGATCGGAGTCGCTCTCTTTCAGCTTTTGCCGGATTTCGATACGGGCCAGAACACGACTGTCGGCGTCACAGCCCAATGAAGATCGGAAAAAGGGCGGTCTCGATTCCACCGAAAAACTTGCCGAACATCGCCTTGTTAGTTAGCTAGGGTCGGCCAAACTGCTCAAGATGGGCCCACCGCATGCGGCCAAGGGAAATCGAAACTGCTGGGGAAGAAGGTCAATGAAGACCGCGAGGAATGCCGCGGATTCGAACGCCGACTTTTTGCCCCAGAAGCAAAAGGTCAATCTCAAAGCAGGAAATATCGAGCCACCGTAAGAGAGCTCATTATGATGGAGTTTGGTATGCCCGGTAGGATTCGAACCTACGACCTTCTGCTCCGGAGGCATTGCGGCCACACGTAACTACTTGATTTCACGACACGCTATGCAACAGTTCAACCGCATTTCAGACTACCCGACGGAGACATTGCGGGGGAAATTGCAGGGGAAGCTTCCTGCTCACGTTCTCGTCGGCGAACCCGCGATTCTATCGACCCCCCGAAGCCGCACGATAAGGGGGCCGACATTCTCGGAATTTGGCCTTGATCCTCGTCGCCAGCGAAGCTGTGAGGCCCGAGCGGGATGAACGCGCGAGTAGGCTGCGACACCGAAAGAGCTAAGGTTCGGCAAGCTCAAATCCCGAATCGCGCGGAGTCACTCAAGAACCCATCCCGGATGATCCGCGCTTTCGGCGGGCAAGCCGTACGTGATCATCGACGAGGTGAAAAAGGACCGGTGCGGGCTGAATCATCCGCAACGCGGCGGGCTGATGAAAACCTGCAGCGCGTGGTCGCGGCCATCGGCGTCGCTCCATTGATGTCTGAGAGCAAGCAGCGAAGGCCATTCATACGACGGGCGCGGACGAGGATGAGCGCGTCTACCTTATCCAAGCGCGAAATCGAGGTGCCGGACTCGTTGCCGCCGACGAGGCGAACAAGGAGATTGGTGCGCAGCTTTCGCTTTCCAAGCACACCATGGGAGAGCGCGTTACGAATGTCATGGCCAACCTGCGGGCGAAGGACTGCACATGCGGTCACGATCGGACTGGAGCGCGGAATCATCGAGCTTTAATGCCGCTCTCACACGCTCAGCACTGGACACGGCGAATCCCGGACCAGGGTATAAGTAAGGTCGTTTAAGCGCCCGGAACTTCCGCCCGAGGGCTGTCTTCCAACAATCAGGGCGTCGGCGGCCGAGCGAGAGGCAGCCCCCAGGATCGCGTCTTTCACGCGGCCGGTTGCGATCTGGATCTCGGCCTCGCAGCCCACAGCTTGCAGCAGATCCTCCAGTCGGCGCCGCGCCTCGTCCTCGGAACCCTTTTCCGTCGCGTGGACCATCGAAAGCCTGGCGCCCACGGCGGCCGCGTGCGAAGTCGCGAGGCCCAGCACCCGCTCCGAATCGTCGCTCAGCCCGATCGCGCACACCCACACCAGATGCTCCAACGGCTGCGGAACCGTCGACTCCGCATGCTCGGTGGTCATCACCGGGCACTCGGAGTCGTTCAGCACCTTGGCCGTGGTTGAGCCCAGCAGCATGCGACGGAACCGGCCAGCGTGCGTCGGCATGACGATGAGATCGAAGGCGCCGCTTCGGGCGACCTCGGCGATCTCCTCCGCCGCGTCGCCGCAGCGCAGAACCCTTTCACAGCCAGGGAACTCGGTATTGAGGAAGGCCCCGAGCCGTTTCCTGGCAATTTCGGCATGCTCTTCGGCGATCTCCTGCGGCACACGCACGCACAGCTCGAATCCGTTGTGGCTGGCCAGGTCGCAGACGTGCACCATCGTCACGCGAGCGTCGAACAGGTCCGCGGCGCGTTTCACGTAAGGAGCCATCGCCACGCACGCCGGCGAAAAATCAACCGGGAAGAGAACTTTAGCGATCATCCTACCCCAAGCGTAACTCTGATCCCATACCAAGGCGAGCCTTGACCGCTGCTCAACCGGACGGTTACTGGAAAGGAATGGCCGCATGCCAGACGCAGCGTCAAAGTTTCCAACAAGCGTATTAGCCGGCGCATCGAGCTTTACCAGGAGCCTATGTCTCAAACTGCGACCGGCAGTCTCGATCTCGAGGTCCGCCGCGTGATTGAAGATCACCAGGTATTTTACGAGGTAGCGCCGTATTATGTCGTGTTCGAGGAGCGGCCTCCAGGAGGTCATCCCAGCAGCCGGAGGATTCAGGCCGGCTTCGATGTCGACGTCTTCGGCATCGTGAAAGGTCCG
Organism: uncultured Solibacteraceae bacterium; assembly: GCA_963791985.1. Taxonomy (GTDB): domain Bacteria; phylum Acidobacteriota; class Terriglobia; order Bryobacterales; family Bryobacteraceae; genus Solibacter. The sequence goes on from CAWBUN010000002.1 coordinate 1,321,139, forward strand.
GCACCGGAGCCTTCCCCGGAGTATGAACTCGTTTATCAGGCGCTATCACGGTTGGCGGAGGCGATTCGACCCCATACCAGCGATGGCTGCTCGATCGAAGTGATTTCCCTGGCCTCTACGGTTATTCTCGACCCCAAGTTGCATTTCGAGCAGGAGGCCACGCTCCGAATCAGGATTGCGCACTCCCGCGGGCTCGATCAGCCCGCCGGGCCGGCAGAGGAGTGCACCCTGCAGAAATTGCAGGAGCAACTCAGGACTTTGGGTATAAAGGCGGGCGGCGGCCGGTGAGTTCCCCTCGATCGACAGCTACCATGGCCGGGCCACCGGCGCGCGGTCGCTGCTAGGTGCGCGGAAGGAAGATCCTGAAGGACGTGCCGCGCCCCGGTGCGCTCTCCACTCTGATGTGACCGCCGCTCTGTTTCACAATGCCGAAGGTGATCGACAGGCCAAGGCCCGTTCCCTTGCCTACTTCCTTGGTGGTGAAGAACGGCTCGAACAGACGATCGAGAACTTCCTTGGTCATACCAGTGCCGGTGTCCGCGACGGTCAACTGCACATATTGCCCGGCGGGCACGGCGGGAGCCACGGAACCCTGCCCGTCGCTGATAGTTGCGTTGGAAGAAACAATCGTCAGCGCGCCCCCGCCCGGCATGGCATCGCGAGCGTTCACTGCGAGATTCAATAGTACCTGGCTCATCTCAACCGGATCTACCCTGACAAGGCCCAACGACGGGTCGAGACGGGTCACCAGGTCGATGTTCTTCCCCAAGGTACGCCGGAGCATGGAGCAGTCGCGCTCTACAATCCGGTTGAGATTCAGCGCTTCCGGGTTGGTGGTGCGCCGGCGGCTAAAAGTCAGGAGTTGCTGAGTGAGCTGCGCCGCTGTTTCGACCGCATTCCGAATCTCGCTGAGTTCGGGGTATCCCGGGTCTCCAGGGGCGTGCTGATCCAGGAGGTGGCTGGCATAACCACCGATCACCGCCAACAAATTGTTGAAATCGTGGGCGATGCCTCCGGCTAGTCTCCCGATACTTTCGACCCTCTGCGCCTGCCGTAAGTGGGACTCAACCGCCTTCTCCTGCGTGATGTCGCGGCCGATGTTGGCGACTGCGTTTACGTTAAGCTTGTCATCGCGCAAAGCCGTACTGTCCCATGCGACGTGCCAGCGCCGGCCACTGGGACCTAGAAGCGTGCTCTCGAAATGTATCGGCTTCCCCGGGGACGCAAGCTGGACCGCGAATTTCTCCTGCAAGCCGGCGCGCTCCTCGGGAGGGACCGTCAGCTCGAACCAGTTTTTGCCCTTCAGGTCATCGAGGCGCCAATCGGTCAACTCGGTGAAGTAGTTGTTGCATGCCTCAATCGCCCCAGAAGGATCCAACACGACCGCGAAAAGTTGAATACTCTCGAGCAGGTCGATCATGTGCCGTTTCGAGGCATCCAGGGAGCGTTGGACCCGCTTAAAGTCCGTGATGTCGCGCGTCACGCCCCAAACGCGCCGCAGCATGCCATCTTCGACGATGCCCAATTGGCTTACGAAGCACAAAGTGACGCCTGCCATCCGGCAAGGGTCTCGCCGTTTCGGAGGTTGTGAAGCGATAAGCCGAACGGATCAGCTCCAAGAACGCCTCACGAACAGCGTTCTTTGAAAGGACGTCGACCGTGTGCCGCCCCACCACCTCCGCAGTGGCACCCAGCCCCAGCAGTTTCGCCGCCGCATCGTTACATTCGGAGTAGTAACTGTGCCGGTAAACCAGAGCGAGCTGTTTCTTCGGCGGGAGGTCCGTGGGAATCGGCCGGTCGAATTCGACGCACCACATCCCATCCTCACTCCGGTTGACGAAGGCGTGGTACCGCTCCTCGCTCTTGCAAATCCCATCCTTCTCCTGTTTGCGAAGCAGTTCGGCGGCCGCGCGAGGCGCGAAGACGCCCAGGATGGATTGCGCGGTGCGGAAGCTTGCGACCGGCAAGCGATATGCAGCCAGCATTGCGCCAATCGGCCTTCCAGACGTGTCTTTCAGTGGAACGGCGATGCAGGCCTCAGCGCGCAACCTGGCGAGCAGCGGATCAGCGGGGAAGCGGTCGAGGGCATTCATGCGGCACAGGACCGGGTGGCCGGTGACCGCGATACCCGCGCAGGCGCTTCCAGCCAGCGCGAAAGGCGGATTCGCCAGTTCGGACTCCGGAGTAGCGGCCAGTATGGTCATTCGCGTTACGGAGTTGAGCGTGAACTCGCCGACGAACACACCGTCGGCCTGGAGGGCTTCCGCCAAATTGCGAACCATTGTATGTAGGCCGCCGAGACCGATCTTATCGGGCACCTGGCGGGTGAGTTTCAGGAACGTCGGTTCGACCACTGAGGACGTTAGCCGTCCTACCGCGGATTCTTCCGGTACAAGTTGTGGTTTCATTGGCTTACCCCCCGCTCGTATTCAGTGCGGCCAGGGCGACTGGGCCCATCCGCGTTGCCGGGATGTTGTTCAGCTCAACGGCACTGGGCCGGCACGAAGAGTTCAGACCATCGTCTACAAGCGCCACCAACTCGCGTAGTGCGAAGGGCTTACTCAGGAAGGGCTCACCGCCAACGCTATCCGGCGTCCTGCCCCCGGACATGAAGACCACCCTGGTCTCAGGCCACCGCTCGCGCACCGCTCGCGATAGCGAAACTCCATCCATTCCCGGCATGTCGATATCGGTCAGGAGCAGATCTACCGGTTTTTCGTGCCGTTTCGCCGCGTCCAACGCCTCGGCTCCGCATCCGGCTTCCAGCACCCGATATCCCTGGATGCGTAAGACCTTGGCCACCAACTGCAGGATGGTCGGATTGTCGTCCACGACTGCGATGGTGAATTGCTTTTCAACGCGGTTTTCTAACATTGCTCTGGGCTCCTTTGTTTAGGTACGCCCTGATTAACGCAAGGAGGGTGCCAACTGCCGGAATCAATGAAATCAGATAGATGCCGAGTTGTTTGTCGCGCACTGGAGTGGCTGGCCGGCACTTACCCAACACCTGCCCACCGGCACCGGCGCCGATGTATATGCGATCGGGCATTTCACCCCAAAGTGCAAAAGCGACCCTTCAAGCCCTAGGCGCCTCTCCGCAAGATTTGGATCCCGAGCTTTTGCATTCTCCACTGCAGCGTCGATCGCTTGATCCCCAGACGGGCAGCGGCACCATTCGGTCCAGCGACGATCCAGTTCGCCTGCTCGAGCGCGGCAACAATCCGCTCTCGCTCAACCTCATCGAGCGCGGTGCGCTTGTGGTTGCTCAGACCGGTTTGAAGTGGGTGCGCGCAACCCGGCGTCGACAGATCTTCGCTGGAGATCGTCAAAACCGGGCCTGGCGTGAGAATCGCGGTGCGCTCCAGCACGTTCTGCAGTTCGCGGACATTCCCCGGCCATGGATACCGGACGAGCGCGTCCATCGTTTCCGGCGGGATCACGTCGATGCTTTTGCCGAGACGGCGGCTGAACTGTCGCACGTAGTGGCGAACCAATAGAGGGATGTCTTCGGGGCGCTCGCGCAACGGGGGTATGCGGACCGGAAACACGTTTAGGCGGTAATAGAGGTCGGAGCGGAATTTCTTCTCGTGGATCATCTCTTCGAGATCGCGGTTCGTAGCCGCGATCAATCGGGCATCGGTGTGCAGGGTGCGAGTCGACCCGAGACGCTCAAACTCGTGCTCCTGCAGCACGCGGAGCAGCTTCGGCTGCAGTTCGAGAGGCAACTCGCCGATTTCGTCAAGGAATATCGTCCCGTGGTTGGCGAGCTCGAAACGGCCCACGCGGCTCGAAATCGCGCCGGTAAACGCACCCCGCTCGTGTCCGAACAGTTCGCTTTCGAGCAGAGGGCCCGGAATCGCCGAGCAATTTACCTTCACGAAAGCGTTTGAGCGGCGTGAACTCAGGTCATGTACCGCGCGGGCGATCAATTCCTTTCCGGTCCCGGTCTCCCCGTTAATGAGCACCGCGGAATCCGTTGGGGCCACCGTTTCGACCTGGTGCAGGATGCGGCGTATCGTCTCACTCTTGAAGACGATCTGCCCGAAGTTCTGCCCGGTGCGAATCTCATCTTCGAGATATAGCTTCTCCTGGGCGAACTTATCCTTGAGATTGGTAACTTCCATTGCGTTTTCAATCGGGATCGCCAGCTGGCGGCCGATCTGAGTCAGAAAGCCAAGGTCCTCATTCGCAAACCCGGCCTTGCTCCGGCTCCCCATCGCGAGCACGCCGACGACTCCCCCGGTGCCTTTCAGCGGGACATGCGCAGTCGACCGAATCGCTGCGGGCTCCCACAAAGGCTCAGGCTCAAACTCTTCGCCGGATAGAATCATCGCCTCGCCGCTTTGCGACACTCGTTCCACAAGCGCCTTCACGCCGGGCGGAAGCTCGCGACCTTCTTCGATCATGCTCGGTCCCTCAGGGAACGCGAGGGCATAGATATAGAGCTTCCGGTTTTCAGGGCCGGGCAAAGTGATTCCGACCGCGTCGCATTCCATCACGCGGCGGATGTTCGCGCAGATCTCGCGAAGCACGTCGCGCAGATCGAGTTTCGAAACGACCCGATTCGTCAGATCGAGCAGCAGCGCCAGACGGTCCCGGGCGCGCTGAGCCTCCCGAAAGTTGATCGCATCGTCCATCGCGAGAGCGATCTGGTTTGCGGCCAAGGTAGCGAATCGAACATCTTCGGGAGAATAGGCGTCGCGGCGGACACTGGCGATTACAAGACTCCCCAGACGACGGTGCGGGTCACTCAGGGGAATCGCGCAGACGGACTGCAGCCCAGCCTCGCGCATGCAGGGGATCGTGGAAAAGCGCGTTTCCTTATCCAGGCTTCCTAAGACAATCGTTTCCTGATGAGCGTACACCCAAACGGCGAGGATCTGAGATTCTGCGGTATTCCGTTCGACGTTCTCCGCATAGATTCTTTTCAGCTCTTCACCTAGCTTTTCGAAACCGGGACCGGCATACCAATGGAATGTGGCCGAGGTTGCGTCGAACTTCGAAAGCGTATCGAACGAAAGAACCTCGCCGAGCTCGCGGACAAAAAGTTCGAACGGCTCCCCATCCTCGGGATCCTGCTGAGCCCGGATCAAGTTCGTGACCCGAATCAGCCATTCATAGAATTCTGCGCTCGAGCGGGCCATGGATTTCTATGTTCGGACAGTGCTATTTGATGCCGGCTCAGACAATTCGCGGTCCTGAGTCTGGTGTTAGCGTACCCCGGAGTAACATAGTGCAGCATGGTCGTTTGCCGGTCTAAGATCGGCCGATAGTTTCTTTGGTCGAGTTCGCGAGCGCTACACAGACGCCCCTTAACTCGCTGTCGTCCACTTCACGATCTTGAGATCCAGCACGGCGATGCTGTAGAACACCGGCACTAACAACAAAGTGATGAACGTGGCCACGGCCAGACCGCCGATTTGCGCGTAGCACAAGGGTTGCCACAGCGGGCCGCCATGAGTCGCCAACGGAAACAGCGCCAGAACCGTGGCCGCCACGGTGATCATCACCGGCCGCAGCCGCTGGATTCCCGCGTCGCAGACCGCCTGCTCGAAGGGTTCGCCTTTTTCGTGCATCTCTTCGATGAAATCGAACAGCACGATGACGTGGCTGACGATGACGCCGATCAGACTAATAATTCCCAGGAATGCCATGAAGCCGAACGGCGCTCCCATGAGCGCGAGGCAGAGCAGTGCGCCCACGACTCCATAAGGAGCGGCCGCGAGGACCAGCAGCGGCTTTACCGCGTTGCCGAATTGCACCAGCAACGCGGCGTAGATTCCCAGGATCGAAATCATCAGAACCGCCGTCAAATTTGCGAATCCGCTCTGCTGCTTGGCCTTTTCCCCTCCAATCTGCATGTGATAGCCGGGTGGCATGTGTTTCTGGAACTCGGTCAACTGCGGGCCGGCCTTCTCAAGGACCTCCGACGGGAGAACGCCGGCCTGCGGGAAGGCGTGGACACCGATGGTCCGGAAGTGCTCCTGACGGCGGATCCGTTCGGTCACCATTCGGTTGACGACCGACGAGACGCTCCGCAGGGGAACTTTTTGCGATCCCGGGGAGGAGGAGTAGACATAGAGATTTTGCACATCGGAGAGCTGCCCGCGTTCGAGGGCGCTTAAGCGGGCGATCACGGGAATCTGCTGATTGCCCTCGCGTAGCGTGGTTACGGTAGTTCCCTGCATGGCGGTGGCCGCGGAATCAGCGACATCCCTATTGGTGATGCCGGCCAGATTGGCCCGGTCCGGATCGACCTTCAGTTTCACCTCAGGACTCTCCGCGAACCAGTCGTTCTGCACAACGTGTACCCCGGGGAGCGGCCGGAAGATATTTTCGACGGCTCCGGCCAGGTTGCGAAGAGTCTCGATGTCAGCCGGTTCGTCTTTCGGATCGACATCCGACTTTCCGGAGATCCGCACTTCCACCGGAAACTCGACCGGATTCGTCTGCAGTTGATGAAGCGTCACGTACGCGCCCGGCACTTCCTTGCTCACGGCGGATTGCAGCGGTCCGATGAGTCCGGGAGTGGCTTCTTTATCGCGCAGCCGAATCAGGATCAGTGCATAGTTGCGCTGCGGCAATTCGGGAGCGGCGGAATACCAGAAGCGCGGCCCGCCGCCACCCACGAACGTCGTGAGCGATTCGAGAAGCTCCCCGGATTCCTTGGAGGGGTGGGCGCGCGCATACTCGCCGGAAACGCGCCGCACGATGGATTCGACGCGGGACGCGGCATCATCCGTGGCGGAAAGCGCCGCGTCATTGGGCAGCCAGACGTCAACGTAGGACCAGTATTGGACGTCATCGGGAAAAAATTGGCTCTTCAATCTGGAAGCGACGATCGCGCCCGATGCGAGAAAGAGCAGCGATACGCCGATCACGGCCCATCGCCAGCGGATCGCACCTTGCGCAAGCCGGTAGTACCCGCCGTAGAATCCGCGCGTACGCCGCTCTTCGATCGATGGTTCCGGCTTCTTCGGGGGACGTAGCAGATAATAGCCGAGCAGGGGCGTAAACATCGTCGAAACCAGCCGCGAGGAGATGAGCGCCCCCGCCATGACGATCGGCAGGCTATGCAGGAAATCGCCCGTCGAGCCGGTGAGCATCAGAAACGGCAGATACGCGATGATATTGGTCAGCGTCGCATAGAGGATGGCGCGCGCGAGCTTCGTAGGTCCGAGCCAGGCGGCGATCAGCGGGGGATTCCCAGCCGCCAGTTGCCGCTTGATCGCGTCGTTGGCGACGACCGGATTATCCACGAGTAGCCCCAGGGCGATGATCAGAGTGGCGATCGAGACTTGCTGCAAGTCGATGTGCACCAGATGGGCCATGCCAAAGGTCATGATGAGCGCGATCGGCATCGACAAAGCCATCAGCAGGGCGGATCGCCATTCCCAGAAACCGATCAGCGTGATGAGGATCACCAGCATGATGGCTTCATACAGCGCCTCCATGAACAGGTCGATATTCTCTTTCACCTGGAGCGGCTGATCCGACGTGCGCGCGATGATGAGGTCCGATGGGAGAACGGCGCGTACCTGGCTTAAGTTTCTCATCGATCGAGGCGCCGAATTTCCGGATCTGCTCTCCAGATCGCATGTAAACCGCCAGCGTAATTGCGCGGTAGCGGCGCTGCTTTCCGTCCTTGCCGATGCTCGTGTAGAAATTGAGGTAGTCTGGCGGAGCCTGGTAGCCGCGGCTGATTTGAACGAGATTGCGCAAATACAGGGGCAAGGCGCCCTTCGGCGGCGTTAAAAGGACATCGCCAACGGCGCTGGCGGCCTCGAACTTGCCGGAGGGGTCGATCTGAATCCGCCGCCCGCCCGCCTCGACGGAGCCGCCTGGCAGGGTGATGTTGCGGGCATTCAGGATGCGGCTCAAATCGGCGGGCTGCAAACCGTAGGACGCCAGCCGTTCCTGCGAATAATCAAGGTAGACGGCTTGCGGCAGGACGCCTTTGCGTTCGACCCTCGAAGTCTCCGGCGCGCCGAGCAGCGCGCGGCCGATGAGGTCCGTGAAATCGTCAAGCTCCGCGTAGGTATATTTCGGGGTCGCAATCGTTGCCAGTTTCTGCTGCGTTTTCGGGGCATCGTGAATGATGACCGGATACGACACGTCGGGATCGAATTCGGATTCGTGCAGGTGTGTCCTGCCAAAGCTCCTGACGTACGCGTCAATGCACTCGTCGTTGAGATCGGTTTCCCCGTCAATGGCCATAAATCCCCGTCCGGTGATCAGCCGGGAGCGCCGGAGCACACCGGCGCGCTCGGCATCCAGCCGCATAGCTTCCGTCGCTTCGGCCACACCGGTTTTCGAAAGCGTCAGGGGAAACGTAAAGACAATGCTGATGCGCGGGGCCTTCGACGGGCCTGCCTCCGCACGCGCCGACCGGATCGCGTCCTCCACAGATCGCGAACGCATCTGGATTTCGAGGTCATCTATGGGCGGGCTCGCCACCGTCATCATTAGGGCGGCCGTATCGCTGAAATCGCTTTGAAACTGGATACCCGATGCGCCGGCCGGCAGCTTCGGAGTGAGCGCATGGAGCCTCAGATTGATATCGCTGAACTGCTCCCGGGTATCAGAGACATCTTCGGCGAGCTGGACGTAGACGATGGAGACGCCCGGCAGCGAAATCGACCGAATGCCGTATTCGTCGGGGGTCGCCGGGTGGATGTGCTTGTTTTCGGCGATCGTTTGCTCGATCGGCCGCGTGACGAGCTGCTCTACTTCCTGGGCGGTCGCGCCGGGCCACATGCAGGACGCGACCGCGACGCGCACCGGGATGTCCGGATCTTTGCGCTGGGGCATCGAGAAATACCCGTACGCGCCCCACGCGACCGCAGCCACCAGCGCCGCCCAGGCGATCTGACGGTGTTCGACGAAGAACCGCGACGTGTTGTGCGTGTGTTCAATCAGTTCCTGATCGGTCAGATGCGGCATGGAGCGCCTCTTATGGGATCACACTCACCTGTTGACCGTCGCGCAGTTGCGCGCCGCCGAGGGAAATGATCTTCTGCCCGGCCGAGAGGCCGCGCGTCACTTCGATTGAATCGCCATACGTCTCGCCGATCTCGATGGTCTGCGCCGAAGCATACGATTTTCCGCCGCGCTCGTTTAAGCGGAAAACCGCGAATCCGTTTGGATCGGCGGGCGCGCGCACCACCGCGGTGAGGGGCACGACGAGCCGGGGCCTCGAATCGCGGGTCCGTCCCAGGATCAGGGATCCGATCATGCCGGGTCTGATGTCCTCGCGCGGATTGTCCAGTGTCACTTCGATCGTGAAAACGCGGCTCTGCGGATCGGCGTGCGGGGAGATCGACGTGACCACTCCTGCCGCAGTGCGGCTGAAGGGGCTCCAGCAGCACGGACTGCTTCTGCCCCCGGCGAATGCCCGCAAGCCTGAAATCCGGTACCGCAAAGGTCGCTTTGACCAGATGCGTATCCTCGATGGTGAAGCCGACGGTCTTGCCGTCCACCAGACTTCCGCGATCGACGTTTCGCGCCGTGATCCAGCCGGCGAACGGAGCGTTCAGTGTCGTGTCCTGGAGCGAGAGCTTGGCTTCTTTGACTGCAGCGGCCGCTTTGGCGACGCCGTTCTCCGCCGCTTTCACGCCGTCTTCCGCCGCTTTCACGCCCTCTTCGGCGGCGGCTACAGCTGCGGAGTCGGCTTCATAGCGTCCCTTCGCCTCATCGTACTGTTGTTTGACCAGGCTCGCCGATTGGAACAGATTAGTCGTGCGTACATATTCAACCTGGGCCGTGTTGAAGTTTGCGCGCGCTCGTGCAAGCTCCGCCTGCGACTGCGCCCATTGCGCCTTCGCCTGCGCAAATTGCGCCTGCGCCTGGGCATGCTGTGCCTCGGCCTGCTCGAGCGCATGCTGGTAGTCGAGCGGACGCACCTGGGCCAGTTCGGCATTTCGGGCCACTTTGTCGCCCGCCTGAACATTGCGCATACGACCATCGGCGCCGCGCACCTGGAGAATTCCCTCAACGATTCCACCGGATTTGAATGCCAGGTCGACCTTCTCGAAGGGTTCGATGCTCACGGAATACCGCTCCTCGGGGCTGGGCCGTATCTCTTCCGCCACGCCTGCCCGCACAACCTGGACCACGGGTTCGACATGCTTTTGCTTACTGCAACTCGCCAGGAACAATGCCGCGCCTACCAGGAAGACTTTTAGCCGCATCAGTATTCCCTCCCTAATGCCCGATCGAAATCGGCCTTTGCCTTCCAGAAGCCCGCCAAGGCGCTTTGATACTCCGAGTCAGACTGGATCAAGGCGCTTTGCTGTTGCAGTGCGTCGGAGAGCAGCACGGCTTTTTCGGCATAGCGGTTCATTGTTTCCCGTAAGCTTTTCGCGCTGCTCCTGCTGCGTGAGCGCCGTCGTATCCAGCAACATCCGGGCTTCGGCCAAGGCGCGGAATTTCTTGTTCACGTCGAGGAGGATCTGCTGTTCTGTGTCGTGCTCGGCGAGCATGGACTGTTTGGTTGCGGCGCGTAGCGAATTCGTTTTATGGCGCTTTCGTCCCCAGTCGAAGGGCTCCCATTGCACCAGAAACCCCGTACTCATGAAGTTCTGCGGGAGAAAGCTCACATTCGGAAATGAGGCGTACGTGAAACCCGCGCTGATGTCGGGGATGTACTCGGCGCGCTGGCGCCGCACTTCCGTTTCGGCCTCCTTCGTCTGCAGCCGGGCTTCCTGGATTTCGGGACGCTGGCGAAGCGCCAGGCTCTGCGCTGCCGCCAGATCGATCTCCTCGACTGCCGGAACCGGTTCCACCTCTATGGAGAATTCTGTTTTGAGATCGCGGCCCAGCAGCCGGTTGAACGATTCCTTTTGCGTCTTGCTTGCGTCCCGAAACTTGACCAATTGATATCGCTGCTGGCTGAGCCTGGCCCGGACCGCGAGACTATCCGATTTCAGTACAGCCAGCTCCACCAGCTTCCGATCGATCTCAGGTTGGAGCGCGAGGAGGGTTTTCACGTTCGCCTCCGCACTCTCGATCTGCGTCTGGGTTTGCACGATCTCGTAGTAGAGTTCGCGGACGGACTGCACCGTATCCTGTCTCTTCTGTCGCAGTCTCTGTTGGGCGAGCTCCTCATGGATCCGCGACGAGATCAATGACAGGTGAATTTTCCAGAGCTGAGATACCGGCTGCATCACCTGCCCCAGGAGGAAGCCCGCAAACTGTCGTCCCTGGGTGACGGTCTGATCCTGAGCGGGGATCGGTCCGGTGGCCGCGAAGGTACCCACGGCGCCCTGCGGAACGGTGAACGTGACCCGACGCAGCAGTTCGCCGCCGAGGGCGTAAATCTGAAACTGCGGAAGCCGCGTGGTTCGGAGGGCGGCGGTCTCTTCCCGGGCACGATCGACGCCCAGTGTGGCCGACTGTACTTCGCGGTTTCCTTTCAACGCAAGGGCGACCGCATCTTCGATGGTTAATTGCGACGCGGTTTGCGCGCTGGCGGCAGCCGCGCTCGCTAAGAGGCCGACAACGGCAGCGGCCCTCGTGATATTCATTCGGTATTTCTCGCGGTCAGAAAGATACAACAAATACGCCGCGTTAACCCTACCGTGCTCCCGCCCCCGGTACATCAATCGAATTCGAAGTTCAAGATGATTCAGGCGGGCGTCAGATTGATAAAATTCGCTGGGGTGATTTCCGCACTGTAGCGGTCCTCACGGTGCCGGCGTTCACAGCAAAAATACGGGCGCGCGACAGACACTCGTCTTGCCGGGGTGATCTATTCAAGCGTGACGACCCATACGCGGTGCGGATGCAAGTACCTCCACGTGACGGGTGTCGTCCCTGATGGCCGGTTGCGATAGGTTGTGTTCATAACTCAGCGCACTCAAGCTCGCAGTGCTCAGCAGGAAGTACCTGCCGCCCGCCGGTTCCAGTCCCAGCCAACGGGCCGCCAGCACCCGCAGAAGGTGCCCGCTTGAGAAGATGAGAACATCCCCAGCAATCGCTCGTACTCGGCCTATCACCCGGTCGGCCCGGGCGGCAACCTGTTCCGGAGTTTCACCTCCAGGGCAGACGTCGCGGAACAGTCGCCATCCGGGACGTTCCTCGTGAATATCGGTAGTCAGGTGTCCCTCATATTGGCCGTAATTCCATTCGACCAAATCACGATCGATCTCGCATACCGCTTCGAAGCTGGCCAATTCGCATGTCCGGACTGCGCGCCGCAAAGGGCTCCCAAACACCTTGGTGAAAGCTCGCCTCGCTCTGTAAGAGCCAGGTCCGTCAGCCCCGTGTGCTGGCCGGACAGGGTCCACGCGGTCTCGCCGTGGCGGGCATGTAAGTGATTGGAAGCCTTTCGATCATGACTCTGGACTAGAATGGCCACTTCCAGTCCCTCTCCTCCGCCCTATCGACGCCGAACTCGTAGGCGTAGTTACTGCAGGCGATCTGACGATCGAGCAGGGCCTCGCGGATGTGAGCTCCCGTTGTCCGGAAGCGGGGCATTCGGTCGATGGCGTCGATTGCCAGGCTGAAGCGGTCTGCCTGGTTGCGAATGGCGAGTTCCAACGGTGTGTTGATATTGCCTTTTTCCTTGTACCCGCGGACGTGCAGATTGTGTTGGCAAGACCGCCGGTAGGTTAACCGGTGGATCAGCCATGGGTAGGCGTGGAAGTTGAAGACAACCGGCTTATCCGATGTGAACAAGCTTTCGAATTCGCGATCCGACATGCCATGCGGGTGCTCGGACTGCGGTAGAAGCCTGAACAAGTCCACCACGTTCACGAAGCGCACCTTCACGTCCGGCAGGTGTTGGCGCAGCAGGGCGGTGGCTGCGAGCGACTCGAGCGTCGGGATGTCGCCGCAGCTTGCCATGACGACGTCGGGCTCGGTTCCCTGGTCGTTACTGGCCCAGTTCCAGATGCCGGCGCCCTTGGTGCAGTGCTGAATGGCAGCGTCCATGCCCAGAAACTGCAAGTGCACCTGTTTGTCAGCGACAATGACATTAATGTAATTGAGGCTGCGTAGGCAGTGATCGGCTACCGACAGCAGGCAGTTGGCGTCCGGCGGAAGATAGATGCGCGTCACGTCCGGGCTTTTGTTGGCAACCACATCGAGGAATCCGGGATCCTGGTGAGTGAAACCGTTGTGGTCCTGCCGCCACACCAGCGCAGTGATCAGCAGATTCAGCGACGACACTTTGGCCCGCCACGGCAGTTCGTTACACTTCTCGAGCCATTTCGCATGCTGATTGATCATGGAATCGATGACGTGGACGAACGATTCGTAGCTGGCGAAGAAACCGTGCCGACCGGTGAGGAGGTAGCCCTCAAGCCAGCCTTCCAGAGTGTGTTCGCTCAGCATCTCCATCACTCGTCCATCCGGTGCCAGTTCTCCTTCGTCGGCGTCTTCCGGAAAGGACGCCGCCAGCCAGGTCTTCTTCGTGACCTCGTACAAGGCGTCTAGCCGGTTGGACGTAGTCTCGTCCGGTCCGAAAACTCGGAAGTGATGTGGGTTCTTTCGCATCACATCGCGGAGCAATGGGCCTAGTGTGGGAACGTTTCCTGCCTGCGTAACCCCGCTCGTTTTGACTTCAATCGCGTAGCGGCGAAAGTCGGGCATCTCGAGAGCCTTGCGCAACAGGCCGCCATTGGCGATCGGATTGGCACTCATGCGCCGCTCCCTCTTCGGAGCCAGGGCTTGCAGCTCGGGGACGAGCCGTCCCTTCTGGTCAAAGAGTTCCTCGGGCTTGTAACCGCGCATCCACTCCTCTAGTAGCTTGAGGTGACTTTCGTTGGTCCGGACGTCGCCAATCGGGACTTGATGCGCCCGCCAGAATCCTTCCAGATAATGCCCATCGACTTTCCGAGGCGCAGTCCAGCCCTTGGGGCTGCGTAGGATGACCATCGGCCAGCGGGGCCGCAGGGCAATGCCGCTCCGCCGAGCTTCTTCCTGGATTCTTTGAATGTCCTGAACACAGTGTTCGAGAGTGGCAGCCATAGCTTGATGCATGCTCTCGGGCTCGGAGCCCTCGACGAAGTACGGAGTGTAGCCATAACCGCGGAACAACTGCTCCAGCTCCTCGTGGGTAATGCGAGCCAGAATGGTTGGATTGTTGATCTTGTAGCCGTTGAGGTGCAAGACAGGTAGCACCGCCCCATCGGTGATCGGGTTGAGGAATTTGTTGGAGTGCCAGGATGTGGCCAGCGGTCCGGTCTCCGACTCGCCGTCTCCCACCATGACGACGCTAATCAGGTCCGGATGATCGAATACACTTCCGTAGGCGTGCGAGACCGAATAACCCAACTCGCCGCCCTCATGTATGGAGCCAGGCGTCTCTGGCGTGGCGTGGCTGCCGATGCCGCCGGGGAAGGAGAACTGCTTGAAGAAGCGCTGCATTCCCGCCTCGTCCTGGCTCTTATCCGGGTAGACCTCAGAGTATGTCCCCTCGAGATACCCTTGAGACAGCACGGCCGGTGCGCCATGCCCAGGTCCAGAGAGGAAGATCGCGTTCAGGTCAAATTTGTTGATCAGCCGGTTGAAGTGGATGTAGGTGAAGCACTGGCCGGCATCCGAACCCCAGTGCCCCAACAGTCGCTCCTTGATGTGTTCGGCACGTAAAGGCTCCTTCAGTAGCGGGTTGTCCTTGAGGTACAGCATCCCCAGGCATAGATAGAGGCTGGCCCGCCAGTAAGCATCGATGTTGCCCAACTCTTCGCGGCTAAGCGGCGCTCCTTGAACCGTCGCACGGGCGGGGCCGTAAGCGGTGAGATCCTCGGCCTCGAGGACCGCTGCCGATTGATTACTCAAGAGTGGCATCGCTCTGTGTTCCTTTTCGCTCCGCGCCGCAATGGGCAGCGCTGTGATGGTAATTGTCATGCCGAGGGACGAGGGCCCCGACGCCGACTTTTCAATCGGCAGGAGCAATCTGCGCCGGCAATGGCCTCATGCTTAGATTGAGAGACGTTTCCGCAGGACCGGACGGTTTAATTTTTTCGCTCGCCTGGGGAATCTGTGAATAACTTGCGAGGTTTAGATCGTCGATTGATTAAGGAATCGGTGGAACCATCGTGCTGTCGCTTTAACAGCGCCAGTGTGGTCTCGCCGCTTCAGTCAGTCTGCGACAAGCTTTTGTCCAGAGTCAACAGAAAACGCGCTAAGCCTACGCACCGCGTGACAGCCCAAAAGAGACGCATTGTCCAGGGAGAAATAGCGCGTCATATAGAGTTCCAAGGAGCGTCGGTACACATTGGATTCACCGGATCCCATTGCGGCCAAGACAACTCGAGGTGGAACGGCAATCTCCGCAACGTCAGAGCCAGCCACCCCGAAAGCCCGCTCGACGCAGACCGGCCGAGACATATGGAGACCGACGCATAATGTTCCAGATCAGGCCGGTGCAGTAGTTCTCGATCATCAGGATCACTGGACCCTGGTCAATGCCAAAATGATGTGGTGTGACCCACCAGCCCGTAGGGCGCTCCGGCGCTTTGTAGGTCTGGTTGAACGACGGCTTGAAGCCATAGCGCTCCGTTGCGCCGAGGTCGAGCTTGGCCATGGCGCGAACGGTCGGTATGACGATCTCCGGCGCGAATGGAAGAGAGGCGACGACCACCCATGGAGCAATGGTGCCGTCATCGGGACCGTATGGCGCCCCTCGAGCATAATAGTCGTAGAATTGGCGCTCAATCCCGTCCACCATCCGCTTTTTCCAACCAGGACCGTCGGTCGCCGTAACTCCCCAGCACAATTCGCCGTAACCAGCAAACTCCAGCGGGTTGCGCATTGCGTACTCCTGGTGGACATAGGTCGCCTGGCGGCTGTTCTGGAAATAGTCGGTGCCGTGCTCGCGCATGAAAGCGTCGCGCAGATCGCGAAAGTCGATCCAGAGGTGTGAGAGTTGGTGGGTAAAGAGCGGACCGGAGTAGAGCAGTTCGCGGCCGTAGATCTTTTTCCACTGGTAGGTAGAGCAGTAGGCAGCGTAACTCTCAGCGGGCAGCGGAAAGGTCGGCGAACCGAGGCCCAGGAGGTAGAGCAGTAATCCCTCGTCGTAACCGGTCCAACGATGTGGGATGAAGCCGGTCTCCGGTTTCCATCCATGCGAGAGAGCCGCGCCACCGTTCAGTGCCCACTGCCAATCGGCTCTCTGGTAAAGCGTCTCAGCCAGCCGCCGAATTTCGGCCTCGCTTTCCGACTCCCCGTCGAAATAAGAGGCACAAGTGAGCATCCCGGCGAAAAGGAGAGCCGAATCGATAGTAGAGAGTTCGCACTCCCAAACCCGGCGCCCGCTTTTCATGTCCAGGAAGTGGTAATAGAAGCCTTTGTACCCGGTGGAATCTGGCTCCGGGCCGTGCGGACTGTTGTGAAAGAAGCGCAGCGGCCGTAGAACGAGTTCCGGAGCGAACTCGCGGGAGATCACGCTGCGTTCTACAAGTACCGGGATGGCCGCCAGACCGAGTCCGACGGCGGCAATACTGCATGGCGCCGCGGGGTCGGTCTTATCCCGGATTAAGCCGTTGGCTGGGTTGGTCTCATGGACGTAGTACTCGAGTGTAGTCAGCCGGAGCCGATCCAGATCCTGGTCGGTCGGCGGCGACTTCCGCATCAAGCAGAGGATCCATAGCCTGATCAGTCAGCGGCGTCGGTCAGCGGCGTCTTCCCAGGCTGCTTCTCCCGCACCGCGGTCATCAGCAGGACCTCGTGCCGCTTCCCGTCGTCAACCAGGTCGATGGCACCATCCTTAACGGCCCGCCCGTCGAGTGTCAGGCGGCAAACGCCGCGGCCGGTCCGGTTGTGGTTGTCGACAGTCACGTGATAACTGGCTGAGCCGTGACGATAGGTGATCTCGTAACCGGGCCAGTCCGGAGGAATGCAGGGCTCGATCTTCAGACGGGTTCCTTGCAGATGAAAACCGAGGATCGCTTCCAAACCAACCCGATACAACCAGCCCGCCGAGCCCGTGTACCAGGTCCAGCCGCCTCGACCGGTGTGTGGCGGCGCCCCATAGACGTCGGCCGCCACGACATAGGGCTCCACTTTGTAGCGGGCCGCCTTCTCTGGGGTATCTGCGTGGTGGATCGGGTTCAATAGCCCGAAGAGGTCCACTGCCCGCTTGCCCTGCCCCAGGAGAGCGTTTGCCAGGACGACCCAGGTAGAGGCGTGCGTGTATTGCCCTCCGTTCTCGCGAATGCCCGGCACGTATCCCTTGATATAACCGGGCTCCAAGGTTCCCTTGTCGAATGGCGGATCGAGCAGCAGTATGAGCCCGTCGTCCGGGCGGACCAGCCGCTGTTGCACGGCGGCCATGGACTCGCGAGCGCGCACCGGGTCGGCTGCGGCGGAGATCACCGCCCACGATTGGGCGATCGAGTCGATCTGGCATTCGTCGTTGGCCGCCGAACCGAGGGGCGTCCCGTCATCGAAGTAGGCCCGCCGATACCATTGGCCATCCCACGCATGCTGTTCCAGTGCTCCGCGCAGGGATTCAGCCTGCGCCCGGCACCAGCCAGCCCTCTCCGGGTCCTCGCGGCCCTCAGCCACAGCAGCGAACTCATTCAAAGTTGTCAGCATGAACCATCCATTCCACACGCTCTCGCCGCGGCCGTGCGCGCCGACCTTATTCATGCCGTCGTTCCAATCGCCGGTGCCCATCAAGGGGAGCCCGTGAGGCCCGAGCTGCAGACCATGTTCCAACGACCGAACGCAGTGTTGGTAGAGGGTTTCGATCTGGTCGCTCACCCGCGGCAAGCTGAAGTCATCCGCCTGATCCGCTTTCAGGACTGGTGCGTGCAGGAACGGAACGAGTTCGCCAAGAATGGCTGTATCACCGGTGACGCGAACATAATGGCAGGTGACGAATGGGAGAAAGTAAAGGTCGTCGGTAATGCGGGTTCGGATCCCCCGTCCGCCCGGCGGGTGCCACCAATGTTGAACGTCGCCCTCCTCGAACTGCCGGGCCGCCGCCCGGAGGAGCTGCGCGCGGGTCTCGTGTGGAGCGCCGTAGACAATCGCCATTGCATCCTGAAGCTGGTCGCGGAACCCATATGCCCCGCCAGACTGATAGAAACCCGAGCGTGCCCACATCCGGCAGGCGAGCGCCTGATACAGCAGCCATCGGTTCAACAGCACATCGAACGCCGTGTCAGGCGTACGGACCTGGACTGCCCCCAGGACGCCGCTCCAGAGCGCGCGCACATCTTCCAGCACCGCCCTGGCGCGCACCGGGTCGCGATATGCGGCTATGAGCCTGCGGGCATCTTCCGGGCTCGCGGCCTGGCCGAGCAGGAAGACGATGTCGTCGTTCCCACCTGGCGGGAGTTCGAAGTCGATCATGATCGCGGCACAGGGGTCTCCTAACTGGCCCGAACGGCCGGACAGCTGTTTCTGTGTCATTGCTGCCGGATTCGCGGTCGTCCGCTCTCGACCGATGAACTCCGCACGATCGCAGGTGAACGATCGTGGCCTGCGGCTTACGTCAGCGAAGGCGACCCGGCCGGCGAACTCCCCGGCCCACGCGCTGGTCGCGAACAACGCACCCGATTCGGAGTCGGCGGCGCACACGACCTGCAGGGGGGCGCGGTCGCGCTGAATTCCGACCACCCACTCAGCGTAGAACGCTGCCGAAAGACGGCGCGGCCGGTTACCTGGATTTGTGATGTGCAGGTGGAACAGCTTAACTGGAGCCTCGGGCGAAACCAGGACGATCAGATCCTGCTCCAGCCCAACGTTGGTACAGGTGAACCGGCTATAGCCTTGGCCATGCCGGACGACTGTTGTCCCTTGACTTCCGCAAGGAGCCGGTGTGGACGACCAGAACTCGCCGGTTTCCTCGTCGCGAAGATAGACGGCCTCGCCGGGCGGATCACTGACAGGGTCGTTGCTCCAGGGCGTCAGACGATTCATCTGACTGTTGCCGGCCCAGGTGTAGCCTCCTCCGGCCTCAGTGACGACGCAACCGAAATCAGGGTTGGCGAGTACGTTGACCCAAGGTGCGGGTGGACGCTCGCCGCCATGCAGTGATATGACGTACTCGCGGCCGTCCGGCGTGAACCCACCCAGGCCGTTATCGAAAAGCAGAGGCTCGCTAGCCGCCGGCCGGCAGATCGCCAACGGAGGAGTTCCGGTGACCAAGTAACGCGTTACTCCCTCCATCATCCCGATCTGTCTTGCCGCCGATACCTTCATGAACAACGGGAGCTGCAACGCCACGAAACAATTGCTCGCTTAGGCTCCCGTCACAGTCGCGAAGTATCACACGAGCAGCCGCTTCGAAAAGCGTCTTCTCTTCCAAGGAGAGGGCGGCGTCGTCGAGAAGGTAGATGCCACCCGGCTTGCCGGCCAACTCGGCCGACGGGCTGCTCTGAACCAAAGCTTCGAGGCGTTGGCGCAGTCCGGCGCTCCCGTCGTTCAGCAGGACCAGATCCGTCACCAGACCGATCCGGCGCCAATACCTGTGCGCCTTTAGGATTTCTCGCGCAAGCGTGATGTCCTCGCCGATCCTCAGCAGCACTATAGGCAGGTCGCCCGAGACCGCGTGCGGCCACAAGTCCGCCTGTCCCAGTTTGTTGGCAATCACGGATTCGTGGGATCGCAGGAACGGAGTCGTAAAGATTACATGGGCCGCCAATCGCTGAAACACGTGGGCCTCTTGAAGGCTAAGGTCCATTTCCGCGAGCAGCGCCTGTCCTGCAGGTATCGCGTCGTCGAATGCGCGGTTTACTTCCCGGAGGTCGCTAAACCGGCTCGCCAGAGCAAGAGCCTCGTCGCGATCGCGGGGCGCCGCGGTGGTGAACGCCAGGACTGTGGAAGCGCCGGGCGCAAGTTGGACAATCGAACGGAGGCTGAAGACCGGGTCCAGCACCGGGCCCACGGTACTCGAGAGGGGGGCTCTGTTCTCGAGAGCGGCCGGATTCGCGGTGGTGCGGCCTCGTCCCAGGAACCGCGACCGGTCAGTCTCGAACTGGATGCCGCCGTGGGCGGTCGCAGGTTCCTTGGCACGTGACAGGACGTGCATTGCCCAGAGCGGCTGTTGGTCCTGGGCTTGCGGTCGGCGGCGGCACAACAAAGCGCCGCTTTCGTGCAGATATTCGGTTTCCAGGAACAGCTTGGCAAAAGCGGGATGTGCCTGGTCTGCACCTCTCTGATTGAGAGCTACTTCCAAATAACTGGTGATCTCCAGAATGCGTACCCGACTTCCTCGGTTGGTCAACTTGACTCGGCGAACCTCTGCGTTCGCGCCGGGGACGATCGCTACCTCGTAACAGGTCTCGAGCTCTCCGTCGCGACGCCGGATCGCGACGCGGTGAGGCTGCAGTTCGGCATGATACTCGTCGGCGACGCGGCCTGTCGGCTGGCGGCCCGCGGACCAAAAACGGCCGTCATGCAGATCGCGAATGTAGCAGTATTGGCCCCAACAATCGCAGGTCGCATCCTCGCGCCAGCGCGTCACGTCCATCCCGTCAATAGCGCTATAACCGCTCCCCGCCGCCGTCAGTAATACACGATAACGGTCGTTGGATAGCAAACAGGTATCCGGCGGAGAGGATAGTCGTACCATTTCTCTTTTCACTTGGCAGCATTCCACGTCAATGCGACGGGCGTTTCCAGTCCTGCCACCTCCAGCCGAGTGCCAGCGGCATGGTGAGCGGAATGTCGCCATGCCGGAGCAGCTTGGCAGTCCCGGCTGGTATTCGTCAAGTTTTTCGCACCTTCGCTTGCCCCTTTTTGACGAGGATTCGCTCGCAGTTGTGGGGACTCATTGTTTTTCGAGGGAGGTAGGTTTGGTCGTCCACCGCCCCGACGGCCGAAAATGACTGCTCCAAAATGCTTATGTTTTCACAGAGTGATGTATGCCGATACCGGTTTTCGGCGACTATCCGCACTACGCGCCCAGCGCATCGGGCAAGAAGGGCGCCTTCACGGGCTGGATGCTGCTTTCCCGCAAGAAGCCGGTGACGGCCTCATCGCATCTGGGAGACTTCATTCCAGACAGGGTTACCCACGAGCAGGTGAAGACCTTCTCGAAATTGGCTACGTATAGGTGTCCCTCGCCGAACTTCAGGTCGCCGCCCTGGTGGCCTGAATCGAAACCGGCGACAGCGTATCCCAGGTACAGGCCGCGTTGTATCCGATTGCGCCCGAGTGTTCCCGGTTCCCAGGAGTTTACCTTTTTCCAATACCCTGTCCCGAATCTCAGTGAGTAAAGCCTTCAAAGTTGGAATCAAGCTCGGCAAGGTTCATTCCATGCCGGCTGGCGGATGCGATTTCCACAAGCGGCCGGAAAGGGAAAACACCCGCCGCGTGCGACTGCCGGACCGCTATTACAGCGTCTTCCGGGACCTGCTTCATCCCGCGCTGCGGTGCCTATTCGTCGTGGCCTACAACATCGGCAGACGCTTGAGCGAACTCCTCGGCCTTTGCTGGGAAAGAGTGGACTTCGAGGAGCGATGCATCTATTTCGAATCCACCAAATTCGGTGCCGGCAAGGCGCCGTTTATGGGGGAGATGGAGGCACTGATTCGAGGCCAGCGTGAGAAGCGAGACCGGACGTGCCCGGACTGCCCTTATGTATTCTTCTGGTTCGGTTACCGGGCCGATAAGGACGGGCAGCGAATCGCCCGCTTTGACGGCCTGTGGGCTCAAGCCGTGGCCGCACTGGGTGATCGCATGAAGCGCGAGGGCGTTGACCCCATCGAACTCCACTTTCATGACCTCCGGCGATCGGCCCATTACCAGATGCGGAAAGCCGGTATCGATGGTCAAACCCGGCGAGACATCATGGGGCACGAGAGCACGTCGATGGATGACCGATATACGATGATCGATGACGAAGCCGTCGAGGACGCGAGGCGGAAAATCGACGCCTTCCAAGCCGGTCGCGGTCTGATCGGCGCGACGGATGCAGCGCAGCGGATTAAGGAACTGCGGGCCGAAATCCGCCGCCTGGAGCAGTCAACGAAACAGAAAGGTGCTCACCCTGCCCGCCGTTCTCCCCGAAAGACCCCCGATATTCCCTGATTTGCGCTGCCCTTTGCGCTACCATCGGCGGGCGCAGCTACCCTTACAGGTAGCTCGTGTTTTCTAAACTATTGATTTCTTTGGTGCGGATGAGAGGACTTGAACCTCCACTCCCTTGCGAGAACTAGAACCTGAATCTAGCGCGTCTGCCAATTCCGCCACATCCGCATATCCTAACTGCAGGCAGGAAACTTCATTTTTCCAGACCGCGGACCGGGAGTCAACCGATCGCGGATACTGGAGGCTTAAACTACGTCGACGCCCATGCTGCGGGCGGTGCCGCGCACCGAGCGCATGGCGGCTTCCAGGTCGAAGCAGTTGAGATCGGGCAGCTTAATCTTCGCGATCTCTTCCACCTGCGCCTGGGTGATCTTGCCGACCTTGGTCTTGTGCGGTTCCGGCGAGCCCTTCGCGATCGCCACGGCGCGCTTGATCAGCACCGGCACCGGCGGGGTCTTGGTGATGAAGGTAAAGGAACGGTCCGAGTAGATCGTGATCACCACCGGGATGATCAGGCCTTCCTGGTCCTTGCCAGACGTCTTTGCATTGTACGCCTTGCAGAAATCCATGATGTTGACGCCCTGCGGGCCCAGAGCGGTACCCACGGGAGGAGCCGGCGTTGCTTTACCCGCCGGAATTTGCAGTTTGACCTGCGCAGTAACTTTCTTCGCCATACGTTAAACCTTTTCCACCTGCAAGAATTCCAGTTCCACCGGCGTGGCGCGTCCGAAAATCGTCACCATGACGCGCAGCGTGCCGCGCTCCGGATTGACCTCGTCCACCTTGCCCGAGAAGTTCGCGAACGGTCCGTCGATGATGCGCACCGAATCGTTCTTTTCGAACGTCATCTTCGGCCTCGGACGCTCCGCGCTCGATGCCTGCCGGTACAAAATCGAGTTCACTTCATCCGCGCTCAATGGCACCGGCGAATTGCCGCCGCCCACAAAGCCCGTCACGCGAGGCGTGTTCTTGACCTCGTGCCAGAGCGCGTCGTTCATTTCCATTTCCACCAGCACGTAGCCCGGATACACCAGGCGCTTGCTCGTGACCTTCTTGCCGTTGCGCAACTCCACCACTTCTTCGGTCGGGATCAGGATCTGCCCGATCTTGTCCGCGAACCCGAAGGCATCGGCGCGCGTGCGCAGCGATTCCTGAACCTTGTTCTCGAAGCCCGAATAGGTGTGGATGATGTACCACTTCTTCGGCGACGATTCGTCGTAGCCGCCCTGCCCGGCCGCGGCTTCCGCAACCGGCGCTTCCAGGAACTCGGCGGGCGTCTCGCCGACTTCGGAACTTGCGCCTTCCACTTCAATGGGCGGAGCACTCTCCTCGCCGTCGCCGGCGTGGTTGTCATCTTCCGGTTGTTCTTCGAGGTAATCCTTCTCGTCGGCCATATCCTGCCTATTTAGTGAAGAACTCCAGGACCGCTTTCACACCCTTGGTCAGCACCGAATCCACCACCGCGAAATACGCGGCGAACGCGAACACACTGAAGATCACTACCGCCGTGGTGCCTTCGACCTGCTTCCGGCTGGGCCACGTGACGCGGCGCATCTCCAGCTTCAGATCGTTGAAGTAATCCCTCGTGCCCGCAACCCAAACTTTTACATCGGCAGCCATAATCGTTCCTTCGAGCGTACTCCCAACTGTTCTGTGGGGTGTTTGGCAGGGGCGGAGGGATTCGAACCCCCACTCGCGGTTTTGGAGACCGCTGGTCTGCCGTTAAACCTACGCCCCTGAGTCGCACCCCCCTTGGAGGGGGGGCACTCTTAATTCTACTTGATTTCCTTGTGGCCCTGGTGCTTCCGGCAGTGCCGGCAAAACTTCTTCATTTCCAGCCGCTCGGTGGTCGTCTTCTTATTCTTAGTAGACGTGTAGTTCCGGTTTTTGCACTCCGTGCACTGGAACGTAATGATATCGCGAGGCATTGCAGTTTACTCCTAACGCTTCAACATGCTTCAACATGGACAGGCCAGAGGCCTGTCCTACTTCAAAATCTCGGTAACCGTACCCGCGCCGACCGTGCGGCCGCCCTCGCGAATCGCGAAGCGCAGCCCCTTGTCCATGGCCACAGGAGTGATCAGTTCCACTTCGAGGCTCACGTTGTCGCCCGGCATCACCATCTCCGTGCCCTCCGGCAACTGCGCCACTCCCGTCACGTCCGTCGTGCGGAAATAGAACTGCGGCCGGTATCCCTTGAAGAACGGTGTATGACGTCCGCCTTCTTCCTTGCTCAGCACGTAGACTTCGCCCTTGAACTTCGTATGCGGCGTAATCGAACCCGGCTTCGCGATCACCTGACCACGCTCCACCATGTCCTTTTCCACTCCGCGCAGCAGCAACCCGACGTTGTCCCCGGCGCGCCCTTCGTCCAACAGCTTCTTGAACATTTCCACGCCCGTGACCACCGTCTTGCGCGTATCCCGGAAGCCGACGATTTCCATTTCCTCGCCAACCTTGCAGATCCCGCGCTCGATGCGGCCCGTCACCACCGTGCCGCGGCCCTGAATCGAGAAGATGTCCTCGATCGGCATGATGAACGGCTTGTCGATCGCGCGTTCCGGCATCGGAATGTAGCTATCGACCGCTTCCATCAGTTCATCGACCGTCTTTTCCCACTGCGGCTCGCCGTTCAACGCGCCCAGCGCGCTCACGCGAACCACCGGCAGATCGTCGCCCGGGAACTGATAGCTCTTCAGGAGTTCGCGGACTTCCAGTTCCACCAGGTCGAGCAGTTCGGGGTCGTCCACCATATCGACCTTGTTCATGGCCACGACGATGTACGGCACGCCGACCTGGCGCGCCAGCAGGATGTGCTCGCGCGTTTGCGGCATCGGTCCGTCGGTCGCCGCCACCACCACGATGGCGCCGTCCATCTGCGCCGCGCCGGTGATCATGTTCTTGATGTAATCCGCGTGACCCGGGCAATCCACGTGGGCGTAATGGCGCTTGGCAGTCTCGTACTCGACGTGCGCCACCGCGATCGTGATTCCGCGTGCCTTTTCCTCCGGGGCGTTGTCGATCGAATCGAAGCTCCGGAATTTATTCTTCGGATTGTGCTTGGCCAGCACTTTCGTGATCGCCGCCGTCAGGGTGGTCTTGCCGTGATCGATGTGCCCGATCGTCCCGATATTTACGTGCGGCTTGCTGCGGTCGAATTTTTCCTTAGCCATTTTATTCCACGCCTTCTCTGTACGGATTTCGCTACAGGAGGAAACCTTAGGGAGCCTTGGAACAGCAGCGTTTTTCACGCTACCGCTCGCCGGCCAAAAATCTGGAGCCGTTGACCGGGATTGAACCGGTGACCTCGTCCTTACCAAGGACGCGCTCTACCAGCTGAGCTACAACGGCCTATTCAACAACTTCTGTCAGAAAGGACCGAACTGCTTTACGACCCTTAACAAACAGTTTACGAAATTTTCTGGTGGACGGGGGAGGATTCGAACCTCCGTAGCTCCAAGGAGCGACAGGTTTACAGCCTGTTGCCATTAACCGCTCGGCCACCCGTCCATCGCCATTCACCCACAATGCTCCCACCCAAAGCGAGTTTCACATTACGGGGAAACTACAAGTCTACTAAGAGATCGCCTCTTCCCGCAACTCCACTTTCCCAGAAGGCTCGAAATCCAGCCCTGCGAGCCACCTTCCGAGGCCCTCCAGCCCCCTGCCGGAGGGCGTGGAACAAACCTGCTGGGCCTGTGACGCCAACTCTTGGACGCGTGCGAATTGGTCCGCCGCCAGGGCCTGCCGCGCCGCCCGGCGCAATCGCCACGCCGCCGCCGCCAGCGTCATCACCGCCGTCAGATCCGCCCCGCAGCGGGAACACAGGCTCGCGCCGCGAAACCGCGCACGGCAGACCGGGCACATCAGGCTCCCTCCACAAAGAACAGCAATTCCTTCAGCGATCGAACGGCTTCGCCCAGCGCCTTCGGATCATGCTCCGACACCGCGCGCTCAATGGCGCGATGCAGCGTGGTGGTCTCTTCCCGGTCCTCCGCGTGCATCCTGTCGAGCAGCGTCCGCGAGCGCTGGAGCAGCTCGATCGCCTCGTGACGAACTGCTGCCCAATTATCGTCGATCGGAATGGCTTTGCCGTTGGTGTGTTGGGTTTCCACCGGCGCGGCGTCGATCTCGATCACACCCTCGTCATCACCCTCGTCATCCAGCTCTTCGTCCAGCTCGTCGTCAATAATCCGGTCTTCGCGCGTGTCGAACAGTTCCTCCACGCGCCGCCGCGCGGCAGCGATTTCCGCGGCGTTCTTGGCCTGCAGCGCGCCGGCAATCGTAATCTGCTTGGATTTTCCGGTGCGCTTTTCGATCGCGGACACGTGCAGGATGCCCTCCACATCCAGGCTCATGCGGCACAATACTTCGTTGAGTCCTTCGGTCCGCGTCAAGCCCTCCACCTTGAAATCGCCCACCAGGAGGTTGTTCAACGCATCTTCGTCGTCGCCCTGAAAAATCTGAATGTCGACCGCCGTCTGCCCCGGATGGCTGGTGTAATAGCTTTCGGTCCGTGTGACCGGCAGGGGCGTGTTGCGGCGAATCAAAGGGTGGTAGCAATGCGGATAGGGCACGCCGCCGCGCTCGCCCAGATACGAGGGGCCGAACGAGTAGGGCGACACATCCACCAGCACGCGCTCCACCTCGCGGCCGGCCAGGCGCGACGCCAGTACGCCGGCGCCCAGCGCCACGCTCAGGTCCGGATGCACGTCCTGCCGCGGATCCAGGCCGGTACGTTCGCGAAGCAGGCGGGCCACCAGCGGAGTGCGCGTGGAACCGCCCACCAGCAGGATGGCGTCCAGTTCGCTCGCAGCCTTGCCGGCGTCATCCAGCGCCTTGGAAACGCTGTCCAGCGTGGATTCCACGAGCGACAGGATCATGCTTTCGTACTCCTCGCGCGACAATTCCAGGTCGAGGTGGTAGCGGCTTCCCGTTGCGCACCACCAGCGCCTCTTCGCGCACGCGGGCGTAGGGTTCGAAGCTCAATTGCTTCTTCGCGGTTTCGGCCGCCCACCACAACCGCGCGCGCGCCGCCTGATCCTCCGGGCCCAGCCGGATGTCGTGCTGCTGGTGAAATTCACGCTCCAAACGCTCCACCAGCAGGTCGTCGAAATCGTCGCCGCCCAGCCGGTTGTTGCCGTGGCTGGACAAGACCTCGGTCACTTCGCCTTCGATGGTTACAACCGAGACGTCGAAAGTTCCGCCGCCCAGATCGTAGACCATCACGGTGTGGCGCGAGCCGTCGGCGAAACCGTAGGCCAGGCTCGCCGCGGTGGGCTCGTTGAGAATGCGGAGCACTTCGAGCCCGGCCAGCGTACCGGCCTCCCGCGTGGCGTTGCGCTGCGCGTCGGAGAAATAGGCCGGCACCGTGATCACGGCGCGCGTTACCGGCTGTCCCAAATCGCGCGCGGCCCAGGCCGCCAGTTCCTTCAGGATGAGCGCCGATATTTCCTGCGGCGAAAAACCCTTGCCGGCCATCATGACGGTCTCACTGCTGCCCATTTTGCGCTTGATGCTGCGCACCGTGCGCTCCGGGTAGATCCGCTGCTGGTTGAGTGCGGCCTCCCCCACCAGCAGCTCTCCCGAAGGAGACATGCCCACGCATGAAGGCAGCATCTTGCTCGCGTTCGGTCCCCAGCACGCGCACGCGTCCATCGAGGAACGCGGCGACTTCCGAGTTCGTCGTCCCCAGGTCGATTCCTACCACCAG
Organism: uncultured Solibacteraceae bacterium; assembly: GCA_963791985.1. Classification (GTDB taxonomy): domain Bacteria; phylum Acidobacteriota; class Terriglobia; order Bryobacterales; family Bryobacteraceae; genus Solibacter. Next base: position 1,348,839 of record CAWBUN010000002.1, read on the forward strand.
ATCGCTCATCACGCTCCTCCGTTCCCCGGCCGCTTCGCCACACGGACCTGCGCCGGACGGTACAACTCGCCATTCCATTCGTAGCCCGCGCGGTAGACTGCGAGCACGGTGCCCTCGGCCGCCCGGCCGGTCTCTTCGACATCCACCGCGTTCATGCGGCGCGGATCGAACTGCTGCCCTTCGCACTCGATCGGCCGCACCTGAAACTCAGCGAGCAAATCGTCCAGGTGGCCCAGGCTCAGACGGTAACCTTCTTCGATCGCGCGCACCACGCTCAGCGCGTGCTCCACCTTGCGCCAGCGCGCGGCGAAGATGCGGTCCCAAAATCCGGGCCGCACTTCCTCCACACCGCGCAGCCCTTCCAGTCCGCGCGCCAGCCGTTCGCGCATTTCGAGCAGCGCGCCCAGCGATTGCTTGCGCCCGCGCCGTTCGCCCTCGGCCATGAGCGTCTCGCTCAATTGTTTGAAGGCGCGGCCTTGCAGCTTGACTTCCTGCGTGAGCGCAGTCATCGCCGCCCACATCGCGTACCAGTCGGTGGCTGCGCTTTCGGTCGCGGCATCCGCCGACAGAATCTCCGGCGGAATGCCCGCCGGCGGAGTTTCGTCCTGGCCGTGGCCGCATCCAGCCACTGTTCGAAGCGTTGCAGAATCTCGCCGCGATCCATCAGCGCCTGGGCTCCCGCAGCACGGCCAGCCAGGGTTCCGGACCAGTGAAGCGCCGTTCGGCCGGCCGGCCTTCCACGAGCGTAGAGAGCGGCTGGTGCGGATCCACGGCGAGCATCTGGAGGGTGCGCCGCCGCGGATCTTTCAAGCTCTCATAGGCATCGCGAACCTTCTCGAACTCGCGCGGCGCGCGGTCCGGCGGAAATTCCTTAACCTTGCGCAAATACGCGGCGCGGATCTCATCGTCGCCCGCACCGGGCGGTAGTTCCAGCACCTGTCGGGGATCTTCGTTTGTCATGGCCGTTTCTCAAAAGGGAACGTCTCGATCGTCCAGCGGGGGGCGCCTCCGGCGGCTCTTCCTCTTGCCGCCGCCACCCAATATCTCGGCCAGTGCCTGCATCACCGCCTCCGGCCCGAGTTGCTCCACTATTTCCCGCATTTCCGGCGGCAGTTGGCCGCGTTGGGCGCAGCAGGCCGGGCACTGGCAGTCCTCGTCATCGTCGATGAAGTCCTCATCGTCCTCTTCCGGCGGCGTGTCGGGATACCTGCGATCCTTGATCTCGCGCTCCACGAGCCGGCCGATCTCTTCCGTGCCGGGTGCCGCAGTGGCCTGCTCCGCGAAGTCGATCCACTCGGACACTGCCTGGCGCCATAATCCGATTTTGGTCAACAGTTCCGAATCGTGGCGGCGCCGCGCCAGTTCGGCCGCCGCGGCCAGGCAGCGCTCCCGGCGCTCGTCTTCCCACGGCGGCAGCGATTGTGCCCGCAGGAAGAGAAACTGCGCCTGGCTTTCGACGCCCTGTGCCAGCCCGGCTCCGGCCAGCGCATAGGCTATGGGGATTTGGGATGTTGCCATCGCCAGGTTGCCCAGCGCCTCCAACGCCCGCGGGTTCACGGAGACTTTCCGCGCCGATAGGTCATTCTCCACCTGGTTCCATACGTCCTGGGTGGTGCCCACTTCCATGGCCATATCTTCGGCCAGGGCACAGACGCGCCCGAAAGCCGCGAGCAGCGTAGTCTTCGGGCTCCGTGATTTGCCCAGCGCGGAGTGCTTGCGCCCGCACCAGCGTTCCATCTGCAGGAAGAGAATTTGCGTTGTCGGCTCGTCTCCGAGAAATCGCACAGCCTCGGCGTAGGCTGCATCGGCTTCCTGCTGCGCGCCCTGTGCCAGACGGCAGACGAAGCGCAGCGCCGCCACGAAGGCCGGCCGGTCGCCCTGCTGCGCCTGCGGCAGCGCTTCGATCTGGCTCAATTCCCTGGCGGCCAGCTTGGCTTTGTTTTCGCGCAGGTGCCGCACCGCCATTGCGACCAGAAGGCGCAGTCGCGCGCGCCGCACTTCGGGGTTTACACCGTCGATCTCTTCGGCCCGCTCCATCAAACGAAAGGCTTTTTGCAGCGCGTTACGCTGCTCCGCGGATTTCATCAGGTGCAGGAGCGGCGCACTGTCCCGAGGCAGGGCCGCCGCCCATTGTTCCGCCACCGCGTCGCAACTCTCCGGCGAGGCGCTCATGCAGTGGCGCAGGCGGCGCGCGAAGTTCTCCCGGCACGGGTCGGCCTGGCAGGCCCGCTCCAGCAGCAGCTCAAAATCCAGAAACGACAAATTCCCCGGCGTTGGCATGAGTATCTTCAACACCGGAGGCTGGTCGCGATAGTCGGCCTTATGAAAATCGAATTGACGCTGGAGACGGTAGCGAACGTCGCGCATGCTCTCCTCGTCCAGGCGTTCCAGGAGTTCCGCCATATGCAGGTACAAGGTGGCCACTTCGGGTCCCTTGGCCGGGAACCAGCCCTCGCGCAGGGCGTGCTTGCGGAACTCCTCCCAACAACTGCAGGCGAGTGCCGTCGTCATGGGATTTCCCTTCTCCTCCTCATGTGCCCGTGCTCGCAGGCGCCAGAAATGAGCGTTTTTCACGGAGGACCCGCCCATGGCGCCTGCCACCGGTCCAGCATTCAATCCCTCCAGAAGGCTGCGGACGGAGATATGCTGCCTCAAGCGATCCATCAGTTCCGGCGCCGCGCTGCGGCACGCGGCTACCGCGTTGCGGATTTCCTCCAGGATCAGCGGCCGGTTCCGGCGACCGAGCGCTGTGTCCAGCGCCTTCAAACTGGCGTGCAGGGAACCGCCACTCCCATCCACCTGTTTCACCAGTTCGAGGCCGGCCGGTGTGAGATTTTCGGGCAGGTGGATCAGCTTACGCAAGGGCGGCGCCAGTCGAGCCGCCGCCGAATCCGCCTCGATTGCCGACAGGGACTTCGCGCATAACTCATCGTTGCGGCGATAAAACGCCGCAATTGCGCGCACCAGCATCTTCCACGGCGCCAGCGGGCTTGAGCGCGAGACCTCCGTCAGTGCGAGGGTTTCCTCCGCGACCGGGCCGCTGGTCACCGCGTCAAATGCCTGCCAAAGCGCCGCCGCGGCAATTCGCAGCGGATGTTCCGCCGCCAGCGCAGGGCACTCCGCCAGCGCGCGCAAATCGACCACCTCGCGCCTTATCGCAGCCGCGATTGCCGCCTGCTGTTCGACGGGCAGCGCCGGATCGTTCAACGGCCGCAGCAATTCGCCCAGATCCCCGTTACGGGCGGCCATCAATGCGCCCCATTCCTTGAGGCGCTCTCCCGACGACGGGTAGCGCTCGCGCACCAGCTCCATCAGGGCCGCCGCCTCCCGGTCTAACCGCCGCTCCATCAGCGACCGCACCCGGGCGGCGTAAGCGTCCAGCAACAGGGATTCCGATTCGGTGTTGCCGCACCGCTTGTGAATCGCTTTGGCGGCATCCACCGCGGCGTCTGACCGGTTCGAAGCAATCAGTTGAGCGACGCGTTCCCGCTCTTTGGGATCCACGTCCGTCGTCGCCGCCGCCATTGCCAGTCTTGTATATTTCTTGGACATAGTCAGACCTGCTCGATGGCCCGGGGGAGGGGATCAATCGAAATTTTAGCGCACTCGATCCGGGATTGACATGCGCTATTTCACCTCTGCCCACCCGGGCAGGGACACGCTGGTCCGATAGTTGGAATCGTTGTAATCGGGATTGCGCAGCGGCGCGTAAATCCGCGGCCCGGTGAATGGGCGATCCTGCGTGTAGATCCATACCCGTTTCTCGTCCCACAGCACGATCTCATCGCGCGCATCGCCGGTCAGGTTCAGCACCGCCGCCGCCAGGTCCGGGTGCCCATCCTCCGGGAACATCACCACGCGCCGGAGGTTGCCATCGATCATGCCGCCTTCTTTCGAATTCCCGCTCAGCAGCACGAACTCCTGCCCGTCGCCGCGCCAGTTTACCGGCAGCATGGGCGACCCCGAGTGAATGGGCTCGTCCTGCGCCAGAATGTTGCCGTCCCAATCGAACAACGTCACGATCCCCGGACTCTTCCAGAAATTCACGCTGAAATATTGCAGCCCCGGGGCATCCATCCGGAACTTGCCTGCCGCGGGACTCTGATTGTGGCCCACGCGCACCTGCTTCAGCAGCTTCCCGGCGAGATTGAACATGAGGAAGCCTTCGTCGCTCCCGCTTGCATAAACGCGCGGCTCGGCCTTCGGATCGGGCGAGAGATTCGCCACCATCACGCCATCGGCGTGATCCTTGATCTCCTGATCGTGGCTCCACAACTGCTGGCCGGTGTGGTCCCACAGCGCGTAGCCGATCATCAGCAGATCGCGGCCCTTGGCGCGCGCGTCCACCGGATACGGATAGTGCCCGGTCTGCCCATCGCCCTTCCACAGCAACTCGAGCTTGTTGTTGTAGACCCAGAAATGTGTGTAGCGGTCCTTCACCAGAATCTCGTGCCGCGCCGGGTCGCCCGAGAAATTCACGAAGGAGATCGAGTCGCCGGTCTCCATCTGGTACGGACGCTCTTTGTCGGCGACGGGCGCCTTCGGCATCCACGCGCGGTTGCGCACTTCCCCGGTGCGACCGTCCAGAATCTGCAATTCGAAATCCCGGACCGCCACCACCTCGTTCTTCCCATCGCCATCGATATCGTGGATCTGAAACGGCGTGTCGTTGGTCAGCAGCCCGTTGCGCGCGTCCGGACGACCGTGCTGCCACAGCACGTGCCCATCCAACGTGACCGCCGTGAGGCAACTGATCTGGTCGAAGCCGTCGCCGCGAATACGCGGGATGTTCTGCGCGATCAGCATGTCCGGGACGCCATCGCCATCCAAATCGCCGAAGCGCACGTTGCGTCCCGCGCCGAACACCGGCGTATCGAACTTCTTCCACAGTTTCGGTTTGGGATTGGCGTCGCGCAGGCGCGCCAGCTCGGCCTCGCGAGCGCGAATCCGCGCCTCGATCGCCGCCGCCTGAGCATCGCTCGCCGACACGCGAAAATCCTGAAAACGGGACGGCGTGGCCGCGAACACGCCCGCCTTACCCTTCACCATATCGGTATCGCTGGCCTCGAGCACGAGCTTGCCATCGACGTACGCGCGCATCCGCGGCCCGCTGTTCTCCACGCGCAGCCGGTAGTAGCGCAGCGTGTCGTACGTGAACGGCGCCGCGGCCAACTGCTTCCAGCCGTGCACGCGCAGCGCCGGCTCGAGCGCATCATGCCGCACCAGCCGCGCCGTCTTTCCCTCCCCCAGCGAGAACAGGTAATAGTGGCGATTGGTGTGATAGCGGAACACTACGCCCGCCGATTCATTGAGCGAGAGCAGTTTCACGCTCACTTCCACCGCGTAGGCGCTCCACTCCGGGTCGCCGGTAATGAAGAGCGGGGGCGTCCACTGTCTCGCGGTGGAATCGAGCTGCTCCTCGAGATACGGCACGCCCTTCTCATCGCCCGCGATCCAGGAATCCAGGTGACCGATCGGGCTCGCCCACGCTCCCAGCGGCACGCCGCGATGCGGCAGGTAGTGATATTCCTGAATCGCGCCGTTCAGCGTCCCCACCGGGCTGGTCAGCCACCCGGGCGGCAGGCGCGAGAAATCGTCGTGGAACAAATCGGCCCCCGGCGCGACCACGGCGCAGGCGGCAAGCAGCATCAGAGACTTCGCATACATGGCGTTCAAACACCACCCTACACCTTGTCGTTCGCCGTCGCTACCCGCGATAATGCGAGTAAAGGATGCTGACTATTTACCCCCGATTTGCGCTGCCGTGCGTCTTCGCAGCCGCCCTCTCCGCGCAGCCCGCGCTGCTGATGAACCGCTACGACGAGGCCGCCACCGGCGCCAACCTGCACGAGACCGTCCTCACTCCGGCCAACGTCAGGCCCGCGACCTTCGGCAAGCTCTACAGCTATTACGTGGATGGCTCGGTCTTCGCGCAGCCGCTCTACGTTCCTGCCGTGCAGGTGCCCGGCCGCGGCGTCCACAACCTGCTCTTCGTCGCCACCATGAACGACCGCGTCTATGCCTTCGACGCCGACCGTCGCCGGCCCCCCGCTGTGGCTGCGCAACCTCACCGACGAGATGGCCGGCATCACGCCGGTCCCGGTTACCGACATCACCAACAACGCCGATCTCAACGTGGTCGGCAACGTCGGCATCCTCGGCACGCCCGTGATCGATCGCGCCGCCGGCGCCCTCTACCTGGTGGCGCGCACCCGCGAGAACGGAAAATATTTCCAGCGCCTCTACAAGATGTCGATCGCGACCGGCGCCGACCTCGTCCCGCCCGTCGTGATCGCCGCCGCCGTCAAGAGCGCCGCTAAGGATGCCGTCGATGGCCAGCTCCACTTCGATCCCAAAGGCGGCAATCAGCGCCCCGGCCTGGTCCTGGTCCGCGGCAAAGTGATTATCGCCTGGGCCTCCCACGAGGACATACGCCCGTATCACGGCTGGGTGATGGCCTATGACGCCACCAACCTCAAGCAGGCCGCCGTCCTCTGCATGTCGCCCGACGGCACCGAAGGCGGCATCTGGCAATCCGGCCGCGGCCCCGCCGTGGATGCCGAGGGCGCCATCTACTACGAAGTCGGCAACGGATCTTTCAACGGCAACGCGCGATTTCGGCACTTCGCTCATCAAACTCTCTGTCCGCGACGGCGCCATTGCAGTGGACGATTACTTCACGCCCCACGATTACGAGGCCCTCAACGCGCGCGACGCCGACCTCGGTTCCACCGGCCCTCTGCTTGTCCCCGGCACCAATCTCCTCGTGGCCGGCAGCAAGAAGGGCATCATCTATTTGTTCGACACCCGCAAACTCGGCCACCTCACGCCCGACGATTCCGGCGTGCTGCAGTCCTTCGAGAACAACGGAGGCCGCCTGCTCGCCGGCCCCGCGTATTGGGACGGCCCGCTCGGCCGCATGCTCTACGTGTGGTGCGAGGCCGATGTCCTCAAGGCCTACCGTTTCGAGGGCGACCGCTTGGCGACCACCCCTGTTGCCAAAGGCGCCGTCGGTTCCCGCGGCTCCCCCGGCGGCGCGCTCACCATTTCCGCCGACGGCAAAAAGCCGGCCACCGGCATTGTCTGGGGCACACTCACCGTCTCCCGCAGCGCGGACCACGGCAATGCCGCCGGCGTGGTCCGCGCCTTCGACGCCGATGGACTTCAGGAACTCTGGAACAGCGAACAGCAGCCCAAGCGCGACCGCCTCGGCACCCTGGTGAAGTTCAATCCGCCAACCGTAATTCGGCCGCGTCTACGTGCCGAACTACGATAATGCGGTGAATGTGTATGGTCTGCTGGGGAGGTAGGGCTTGTTGGTCTTCTTGGCGTTACTCTGCGGCTTTGCGTCTCTCCGGGAAGTCGATTGACCGGACTTCGCGGTTGATTTCGGGCAGGCCGCTGCGCCAGCGGCGCAATGCCGCCCTGCCAAGGGCTTTGCGAGAAATTGAGTATCTCTCGCAAAGACGCAAAGCCGCAAAGTAACGCCAAGAACAACTTCTAAGACTTACTCTGCGCGAACCTACCCGCCGATGGAGTACATCGGCCGCGGCGGCGCGACGAACTTCGAGGAATTGATCTCGTGACCTTCCCACTTGTCGGCGACATTGCGGCGGATCAAGGCGGCGATGGCCTCGTCAGACGCGCCGGAGCGCATCAGCCCCTTCACATCGTCTTCCTGGATCGCGAACAGGCAGTACCGCAGCTTCCCGTCCGCCGTGAGCCGCAGCCGGTTGCAGTTCAAACAGAACGGACGGCTCACCGACGCGATGAATCCCACCATCCCGCCGCCATCCGCGTACACATACTCCGTGGCCGGCGCCCGCGGGTCGGGGTCCGGCACCGGCGTCAGCGGGGAGATCTCCCGCGAGAGCATCTCGATCATTTCATCCGCCAGCAGCACCTTCTTGCGGTCCCAAAGATTCTGCGCATCGAGCGGCATGAACTCGATGTACCGCACCTCGAACCCGTGTTCGCGCGCGAACCGCGCCAGCGGCACGATGTCCGGCTCCACCAGATTCTTCACCGCCACCGCATTCAGCTTGATCTTGAACCCGGTGCGCTTTGCCGCGTCGAGGCCGGTGAGCACGCGGTCCAGATCGTCGCGCCGCGTAATCTCGAAGAAGCGATCGCGATCCAGCGTGTCGATGTGGACATTGAGCCGTCGCAGGCCCGCCGCGTAGAGGGCCTCCGCCTGCTCGCCCAGCAACACGCCGTTGGTGGTCAGCGCCAGATCCTGAATCCCGGGGATCTGCGCCAGCCGCTCGATCAGCACCGGAAGATCGCGCCGCACCAACGGTTCGCCTCCTGTCACTCGCAGCTTGCGGATCCCCAGACCCACCGCGACCCGCACGAAGCGTTCGATCTCCTCGAAATCCAGAATCTCGCGACGCTCCACAAACTCAACGCCGGTTTCCGGCATGCAGTAGAAGCACCGGATGTTGCAGCGATCCGTGACGCTGATGCGCAGGTTATCGTGGACCCGGTGAAAGGAATCGACCAGGGGAGTGCCGTTCATTATTTCACCGCGAGCATTCGCTCCAGCGGGACCAGCGCCCGCCGCATTACCTCTTCCGATAGCTCGACCCGCGGTTCCAGGTTGCGCAAACAATCGCGCAGCTTCTCCAGCGTATTGAGCTTCATATAGGGGCACTCGCTGCAATTGCAGTTTTCGTTGGCCACGTAGTAGAACTGCTTCTCGGGCGCCAGCTTGCGCAGCGAATAATTTACGCCGCTCTCCGTCATCACGATGAACTCGCGCGCCTTGCCGGCCACGCAGTAATCGATCAGCGCCGAAGTAGACCCGATGAAATCCGCCATCGCGAGCACCGATTCCGGACACTCCGGGTGCGCCACCACTTCGGCCTCGGGATGCTCGGCCTTGGCCTGCGCCAGCCGCCGTGCCGGGAAGGTCGCGTGCACGATGCACGTTCCCTGCCAGATTTTCATGTTCTCCCGGCCGGTTTCCTTGCGCACGTAATTTCCCAGGTTGCTGTCCGGCAGAAACAGCACCGGCTTGTCCGCGGGAATCGAATTCACGATGTTCACGGCGTTGCGCGAGGTGCAGAGTATATCGCTCTCCGCCTTCACCTCGATCGACGTGTTGATGTAGCTGACCACCACGTACTCCGGATGCTTGAGCCGGAACTCACGCACCGGTTCCACCGGGCAGCTCTCCACCAGACTGCAGCTCGCCTCGCGGTCCGGCACCACCACCACACGTTTCGGGTTGAGCACCTTGGCCGTCTCCGCCATGAACCAGACGCCGCAGAATGCGATCACGTCGCCCTCGAAATCGCGAGCCTTTCGCGCCAGCTCCAGGCTGTCGCCCACCACGTCGGCGAGTTCCTGAATCTCGGGCTCCTGGTAATGATGCGCGAGCAGAATCGCTTTGCGCTGCTCTTTCAGCTCCAGGATTTCATCGGCAATAGAAATAGCGGACAACATGGGGAAATGGGGTCTACATCTTCAGTCTACCAGCCATAATGAAGAGGTGCGGGTCCTCCTGGTCTCTACGTACGAAATGGGACGGCAGCCATTCGGGCTGGCCTCCCCGGCCGCGTGGCTGCGTGCAGAGGGCCACGAGGTCACCCAGGCCGACGTCAGCTGCACGCCGATGCCGAAGGATGCCGTCGAGACCGCCGGACTGATCGCCTTCTTCCTCCCTATGCACACCGCCACCAAGCTCTTCCTCCGCCTGGTGGACCGCGTCCGCGCCGTGAATCCCCGCGCCCACCTCTGTGCGTACGGCCTCTATGCCCCGTTGAATGAACGCTTCCTGCGCGTCGCCGGTGTCGGCACCATTCTCGGCGGCGAATTCGAGGAAGGCCTCCGCGACCTGGCCCGCCGCCTCTCCGCCGGCACTCCCGCCCCCGCCTCGCTGCCGCCCGTGATCTCCACCGGCCGCCAGCAGTTCCTCGTCCCCGACCGCAAGGGCCTGCCCCCGCTCGGCGCCTACGCGCAGTTGGTGGTCGGCAACGGCACCCGCCGCGTCGGCTACACCGAGGCATCGCGCGGCTGCAAGCACCTCTGCCGCCACTGCCCCGTCGTCCCCGTCTATAACGGGCTCTTCCGCATCGTGCAGGCCGATATCGTCCTGGAGGACATCCGCCGCCAGGTGGCCGCCGGCGCCGCGCACATCACGTTCGGCGATCCCGATTTCTTCAACGGCCCGGGCCACGCCATCCCGATCGTCGAAGCGCTCCATCGCGAATGGCCGTGGCTCAGCTACGACGTCACTATCAAGGTCGAGCACCTGCTCAAGCATCGCGACCTGCTCCCGGTGCTGCAGCACACCAATTGCGCCTTCGTCACCAGCGCCATCGAATCGCTCGACGACGCGGTGCTCGCGAAGTTGGCGAAGGGGCACACCCGCGCCGATTTCCTCGAGGCGCTCGGGCTGATGCGCGCGGCGGGCCTATCGATGTCGCCGACGTTTATCCCTTTTCACCCCTGGACGACCGTCGAGAGCTATCGCGACTTTCTGAGGACGCTGGTTGAATGCGGCCTCACGTCGCAGATCACGCCGATCCAACTGGCGATCCGCCTGCTCATTCCCGAAGGCTCGTTGCTGATGGAGTTGCCGGAGGTGCGCTCCCTGGTGGGCCTCTTCGATGCTCGCGCGCTCTACTACCCGTGGCACAATCCCGACCCCGCGCTCGATCGCCTCTGCGCCACGATCCAGGAGACCATCAAGCGCGAGGAGAAGCACCGCACCCCCCGCGCCGAAATCTTCCGCCAGATCTGGGACCTCGCCGGCGCCGGCGCCTTCCCCGATGCCCCCATGCCGGATCGGTCGACGATCCCGTATTTGACCGAACCCTGGTACTGTTGAGCGGAGCCAACCGAAGAGCAGTTAGCTCTTGTATAACGAAAAACTCCTGTTGTCATGCCTACCGAAACAGCCGGGGATCAAAGTGAAAGAGCGCCGGCGGATCGACGGCAATGCTTGCAAAGCCCGGGTGAGCTGGATTGAGCAGGTAGTTGTGTTCACCCGGTATCACGACCGATGTCACTTCCATTACTGCCGAGATTTCGGATTCGAGCCACCAATCGCCCAACGCTTGAGGGCTCAATTCCTTCAGATCGGCTCGAAGGCGGAGTTCCGGCTCCGTCGTCATTCCGAGGTGATCCGGCAGAACCGCCGCCACGCAGACGTAGCCGGTCGGAAAATCTTGCGCAGACATGTGCACCAAGTTCTCGAGCACGGCGAGCGACGCGCTTTCAGCCATATACACTACCGCGCGACCAGGCGAGTTCCACCTGCCGCCGGCGATCTTTGCGCCTTCACCATTTAGCCGGGCGTATCGGGCCCGGCAGACGCGGTACACCGTGCGTGCCATCAGGATGGGATGTTATGTTCGATGCGGGTCAACGTCTGTTCGACCAGCGCGATTCCGTCACTGCTGACCAGCAGTTCGCTTGGCGTACGATTCCCCAGAATCGCCAGCGGCGTGGACAGCCAGTGCGTCGCCTTCTGCTCATCGCCGAAGACCGCAACCGCGTGCGCGATGACAGGGACCAGAAGCGCGACCACGTGTGGTGATGTCACGATCCCATTCTACTGCGGAATCTACCGCAGCATCGCGAAACCGTACAGCGTATCCCCGGCCCCAACCACCAGATACTGCGTCCCGTCCAACTCATAAGTGATCGGCCCGTTGGTCACCGAATTTCCCAAATTCGCGTGCCACAGCGGATTGCCGTTCGCCGGATCCATCGCCACCAGGTTGCCCGACCCGTCGCCCGCGAACAGCAAGTTTCCCAGCCGTCGAAAGCAGCCCCCCGCGACCGCCGTCCTCCCACTTGTGGCTCCACTTCACCTTCCCGGTCTTCGGGTCGATCGCCTGCGTCATCGATTCGCCCCAGCCGCCGCGGTCGTTGCCGCCCCAACCTTCGGGCTTATCGCTCGGATCGTAAATGTAGTACACGCTGAACGCGCGCGACGCGTTCACGTAGAACAGTCCCGTGTCGGGATTGTAAGACGGCGGCGGCCAGTTGGTGCCTCCGCCCTGATTGGGCGAAACCAGCGCGCCATCGAGCTGTGGTTCCTTCGCCGGATTCGGGATCGGCGACCCCTTCGCGTCCACGCCCTTCGACCAGTTCCCCTTCACGTACTCCGTGCTCACAATGTTCTTCCCGGTGGCCCGGTCGATCGCAAAGAAGTAGCCGTTGCGGCTCGCCTGCGCCACGATCTTGCGCTTCTTCCCGTCGATCTCCGCGTCGAACAGCACCGGCGTCTGCGTCGCGTCCCAATCGTGCGTATCGTGCGGCGAACTTTGGAAGTACCACTGCATCTTGCCGGTATCGGGATTCAGCGCCACCACCGACGCCGTGAAGAGATTCGCGCCCTGCCGCGCCTTGCCCGCGATCACCGGCTGCGGATTGCCCGTCGGCACGTAGATCATGTTCAGCTCGGGATCGTACGTCGGCGTCAGCCACGTCATCCCGCCGCCGTGCTTCATCGCCTCTTCGCTCGGCCAGCTCTCCGAACCCGGGATCGCCCATCTTCTGCGGCACCGTGTACCAGCGCCATTGCAGCGCGCCCGTCTCCGGATCGTGCGATTCGATGTAGCCCGGCCGGTCCAGATCGTCGCCGCTGACCCCGGTGATGATGTGGTTCTTCACCACCAGCGGCGCCATCGACCCGAAGTAATACTGGTCCAGATCGCAGACCGACGTGCGCCAGCGCTCGTTGCCGTCCTTCAAATTCAGCGACACCATGTTGCAGTCCGGCGTCAGGAAATACAGCCAGTTGCCGTAGACGCCCGCGCCGCGATTGCCGATGTGCTCGCCGCCGTGCGACGTCCACCGGTAGTGCCAAACCTCCCGGCCGGTGCGCGCATCCACCGCCCACGCGTGGTCGGGCATCGTGAAGTACAAAACGCCGTTCACCTGCACCGGCGTCGACGAAATACGGCCTCCGGGCGGGCCCCCGCCGAGCGCTCCATTGGCGCGGTAGACCCACGCCAGGCTCAGCGAATTGATGTTCCCCTGGTTGATCTTGGAGAGCGTGCTGTAACGCCGCCCCGTATAGTCGCCGTTGTACGTGGGCCAGGTATCGGTGGGCGGCGCGCCCAGCTTGGCGGGATTCAGGCCGCCCTGTGCCGACAAAGCGCCGCAAGCAAGAATCAGGATGGCGAGGGCTCTCATTTCAGGGTCTCCAGGTAGGCGACGATGTCGTGCATGTTTTTATCGGTGTAGTGGTCCAGCAGTTCGTGATGCGCCTGCAACGGGTCGTTCTTCGCCACCTTCACGGCCGGTGTGCGCTTGAAAGAGCGATACTCGCCCGCCCCATCGCGCAGCGCGACGTTGAAATCGTCCAGGTACAGCAGCGTGCCCGTGATGGCCGTGCCGGATGGCGGGGTAACCGTTACGGTCACGGGTTTCGGCGCCGGACCTCCGCGCCCTCCGCGCCGTCCGCCGCCACCGGGAAACAGGAAGCGCTGCTGCAGCGCGGGCGGATCCATTCGCGAGGCGATGTGCGCCAGATCGCCTGTTGGCGAATGGCAGGTCGCGCAGCGCCCTGCGCCGTTGAAGTATGCCGCCCCAGCCTTGGAATCTCCGGTCAACACGTTCTGGATCTGCAGTGCCGAGCGCAGCGTATTGTAGACCTCCTGGTGCAGCGTGTGCGAGAGGTCTTCGATCTGCGCCGCGGTCAACTGGGCGGGAGGTGTGGTCTGGGTGGGGTGCCCCTTCTTGAGGAACGGACCGATCGTGCTGCCGTAGCGGTCGTGCAGCACGACCTCCGAACGGACCAGGTCCGCGCCATTATCGCCGCCGCGCGCGTGCGTGCCGTGGCAGTTGATGCACTCCGCGGCGTAGACCTTGCGCCCGCGATCCGCGGCCGCGGCATCCACCACCTGTCTGTCCGCCGGCCCGGGCGAGAATGCGCTCCCGCGTCCCGGGGGAGCTGCGCTCGTGGGCACCGGGCCGTTTTGCACGGTCAGGTAATCCAGAATCAAGGCGAACTCCGCCTCGGTGCCTTTGGCGCCTTTGGCGATCATCGAGTTGATGCTCTCCTGCCACTGCGCCCGCGTGCGCCGCTGCGACGTCACCGTCTCCAACGCGTGACACCCGCTGCAGACTTTTTGAAACGCTTCCCTCGCCCCCGCCGGAGGCTGCGCCATGCTCCCTGCCGGCGCCAGCAGCAACAAGGCTGCCCAAATACAGCTTCGCATTCCCAATCGCCCTCCACTGACCATGCGACTAGTGTACAAGCGATCCGGGACTGCTCGCGCCTTCTTGCCGTTTCGTATCCGTCTCTACTCGTGTTTCTCCATGCGCCGCGGAGTCTCCGCCGCCAGCCACCGGAGCAGCGAACTCGAAACCGGGCTCTCGCTCCGCACCACCCGCTCGCAAGTCTTCGCGAAACTCCGCGCGTCGGAAACCGCGTACAGCAGCTCCAGCGCCCGACGCATCGCCCTCGCGTCCACATCCGGCGCGTGGCTCAGGTGCCCTACGAACGCGCCCAGACTCGGCGCCAAATTCGGTTCCACGCGCGATACCTGCCGCGCCAGCCGGATCGCATCGCCCGCCGAGCGCGCGTCCGGATCGCAAAGCTGAAGGATGCACTGATTGTCCATGTGGCCTCCGCCTTACATATCGGACGCAGGGCCATTCTTCAGTAGGTATAATCGGGACCACTTGATCTTTCAGCCCGTTGGCGAAACCGGCCGATACCGCTATCTCGATGTGCTCCGCGGCATCGCCCTCTTTGGCGTGCTGCTCGTCAATCTCCTCTCGGCCTTCCGCGTCTCCATGTTCCAGCACTTCGCGCAATTCAACACCCACCCGGGCCGCGCCAACTTCCTGGTGGACTCCCTGGTCGCCACCTTCGTCGAGTTTAAGGCCCTCACCCTCTTCTCCTTCCTCTTCGGGGTCGGCACGGCCATTCAGTCCGAGCGTTCGGCCGCGCGCGGCGTACCCGTCACGCCTTTTCTCCTGCGCCGCTTCCTGGTTCTCCTGGCCTTCGGACTGGCCCACATGTTCCTCCTCTGGAATGGCGACATCCTGCTCCTCTACGCGGTCTGCGGACTGCTCCTCGCCCCCACCCTGCGCCTTTCCCCGCGCACCCTCGCGATCCTCGGACTCGCCGCCATCCTGCTCCCCAGTTTCGTGTCGTTCAACTTCCCCTTCCCGTCCGGGGAGGCCATGCGCGCCCACGTGGCAGCCGCCAACCGCGTCTACGCCCAAGGCGATTTTCTGGAAATCCTGCGCTTCCGCTCAAGCGAAGCCGTGCGCCTCGTTCTCCCCCTGCTGTGGAGCGTTCTTCCCCGCACCGTCGGACTCATGTGGTGGGGCGTTGCCGCATGGCGCTCCGGCCTGCTGCTCCAGCCCGAACATCACCGCGGACTGCTCAGCACGCTACTGGTTGTCGGCATTGTGCTCGGCGGCGTAACCTCGCGGCTGCACTCCCGTTTTGAAGACATCTTCTCCATAATCCCGCTCGCCTCCGCCTACGCCGGCGCTGTGCTGTTGTGGTACCGCCCCGGGCGGGCTCAGGCCTTCGCCGCCGCCGGCCAAATGGCGTTGACCAATTACCTCACCCAATCGGTAGTGCTCGGCTTCATCTTTTATGGATACGGTCTCGGCCTCTTCGGGCGCCTCGACCCGACCGCCGGCCTCG
This sequence comes from uncultured Solibacteraceae bacterium, assembly GCA_963791985.1. GTDB lineage: Bacteria > Acidobacteriota > Terriglobia > Bryobacterales > Bryobacteraceae > Solibacter. The sequence goes on from CAWBUN010000002.1 coordinate 1,364,467, forward strand.
CCCTCGCCCTCGTCTTATATGCCTTCCAACTAGCCGCCAGCCTCGTTTGGCTCCGCCACTACCGCTTCGGCCCGGCCGAGTGGCTCTGGCGGTCGCTCACCTACGGCCGAATTTTCCCCTTGCGCCGAGGCGAATAAAAGGCGAAGATAAAGCATGGCACTCGTGGGGATCGCCCGACTGGCTGCCCAAAGCGAACTGCTCGAAGCCAAGCGCAGCGTGGAGTATTTCGAGATTCCGGCGCGGAGCATTCTGAACCGCACCAAACCCAACATGCCCTTCCGCTGGACCATCAACCCGTACCGGGGCTGCGAGATCGGCTGCAAGTATTGCTATGCGCGCTACGCCCACGAGTTCATGGAGCTCGAGCCGGCAGATTTCGAGGACAAAATCTACGCCAAGAGCGCGCCCGGCCACCTACTGCGCCAGGAACTGGCGCGCGTGCAGAACAAGGACGAAGGCATCGCCATCGGCACCGCGACCGATCCCTACCAGCCGGCCGAACGCCGCTTCGAGCGCACCCGCGCCATCCTGGAGGTCTTCGCCAGAGCAACGCGGCTGGCACATGGGACTGATCACCAAGAGCGACCTGATCGTGCGCGACCTCGAGCTGCTGCGCGAGATCGCGCGCCGCAACGTGCTGAGCGTTCACATCACCGTCACCACGGTCGACGAGAAACTCGCCCGCCTGCTGGAACCGCGCGCGCCGCGTCCCGAACTGCGCATGCAGGCGGTGCAGAAGCTGCGTTCGGCGGGTGTTGCGTGGGCGTGAATCCCAACCCGATCATGCCGGGCATCACGGATTCCGATGCCTCGCTGGATGCGGTTGCCCGTGCCGCGCGCGATCACGGCGCCATGACCTTCGGCGGCGGTGCGCTCTATCTGCCGGGCGCCGCGCAGAAGGTCTTCCTGCCGTTCCTGGACCAGGAGTTCCCGCACCTGGCCGCGCGCTATCGCGAGACCTTCGAGCACAACATCCACCTCAGCCGCGCCTACAAGGATGCCCTCGGCGAACGTGTCGCCGCATCCGGGACCGCTACGGGCTGCCGGCGGCCCTATCGAGTACCGGCCCGAACTCTGGGCCGAGGAGGAACAGCTCGAACTCTTTCCGCTCTGAAACGACTCTTAATTTTATAGTTGACAACCTCCTTCGCAGGGCGTACAAAAGAGAAAGCAACACTTAATTCCTTAGTTGTGGAGGCCGGCGCTTGGCGCGAAAGAAATCTCCGAATCTCACCGAAGCTGAACTGCGCCTCATGGACGTAGTTTGGGAGAAGGGCGAAGCCACCGTCTCCGAAGTCGCCGAGGCCCTGCCCCGCGACCTCGGCCTGGCCTACAACACGGTGCTCACCACCATGCGCATCCTGGAGGAAAAGGGCTTTCTCCGCCACACCAAATCCAAGGAAGGCCGCGCCTTTCTTTACCGCGCCGTGGTCGGCCGCGACGAAGCCAGCCGCACCGCGCTGCGCTATCTGGTCAGCCGCTTCTTCCGCAATTCGCCGGAGCTGCTGGTCCTCAATCTTCTGGAAGATGAAGAGCTGAGCCGCAAGGAACTCGGCCGCATCCGCGCCCTGCTCGCCGGGGAGGAACAGTGAACACCATCCTCGAAGTTTTCCTGAATACTTTCTGGCAGGCCGCCGCGGTCGCCGTCCTCGTCTGGGCCGCGCTGCGCTGGATGCCGCGCGTCAACGCCGCCACCCGGGGCGCCGTCTGGTGGAGCGTCCTCGCGTTGGTTCTCTTGCTGCCCGTGATGCGCGTGGTCCGCCTGCCGCGCCGCGCCGCCGTTCAGCCCGCTGTCCGGCGCGCCGCCTTCCCGGTGGAAGCCGCGCCCGGGTTCGAGCAGCCGCGTCCCATCGCGGCGCGCCCGCGCCCGGTGGCGAATGGCCCTGCGCCGCCCCTGCGTCTACGCGCCGGATCCTGGCCCGCGTTTTTCCTGGCGCTCTGGTCCGCAATCTGCCTCGCGCAGTTGGCGCGTCTCGGCCTCAGCTTCCGTCATCTGCGCCGCATCAAGCGCGGTGCGCGTCCCGCCGCGGCGCAAGAGCGCGCCAGCCTCAACACCTGGCTGCCGGACGTGCGCCGTCCCGTTCGCCTGCTGGTTTCGAGCGACATCGCGGCGCCCGTCGCTGTCGGCTTTTTGCGACCCGCCGTGCTGCTGCCCGAATCTCTCCTGAGCGAACTCACGCCCGTGGAACTCGAGCATGTGCTGCTCCACGAACTCGCCCACCTGGCGCGGCGCGACGATTGGACCAACCTCCTCACCCGCCTCTCCTGGGCCGTCTTCGCGCTCCACCCGGTGGCCGCCTTCGCGCTCCGCCAGATCGATCGCGAATGCGAACTCGCCTGCGACGATTGGGTGGTCTCTGCCACCGGCGCCGCCCGTCCCTACGCCGCCAGCCTGGCGCGCGTCTTCGAGCTCTGCGCCAACCAGCGCGGCATCCTGCTGGCCTCCGGCATGGCCGATGGCGGCTCGCAGCTCGGCAATCGCATCGCCCTGCTGCTCCGACGCGGGCGCCAATTCACGCCGCGCGCCTCGGCGCTCGGCGTCTCGCTGTGCACCGCTCCGCTCGTGCTCTTCGTGGTCGCCGCCTCCTGCGCACCGGCGTGGATTGCCTTCGCGCAAGCCGCCTCCAAGGTGCCCGCGCCGCGCTACGGTCCCGAGCCCGTCCCAACGTCAACCACGGGGCCAACCGGCAATTCGCTGCTTGCTTCCCTGGTCGCCAACGGCTATAGCGATCTCTCGGTGGACGAAATCATTGCGCTCAAACAGCAGGGCGTCTCGCCGGATTTCATCAGCGGGATGGCCCACTCCGGCATGGGCAAGCTGCGCGCCGGCATGCTGATCGAGCTCAAGCAGCAGGGCGTGCGCCCGGACTACGTGCGCGACATTCTGGCGCTCGGCTTCGGACCCTATACGGTCCGCCAGATCATCGAGTTCAAAAACCAAAGCGTGCCCGTCGAACTGTTCGCCGCGCTCAAAGAGTACGGCCTTACCAACCCCGACCCGGGCGAAATCCGCGAGGCGAAAATTCACGGCGTCGGCCCTGGCAGCTTGCGCGAAGCCAAGCGGTATAGCGCCAGCCTCACCCTCAAACAGATCATCCGCCTGAAACAGGCAGGCGTCATTTAGGGAGCAGCCATGAAGCTATCATCGGAGACTTGGATCGTCATCGCCGCCGTGCTGCTGGCCGCTTTGCTGGCGGCACAGGAGCCGCGCAACCAGTGGACGCTGACCCGCGGCGATTCACCCGACATGGTCCACTTTCGCATCGAGCACTCGTCCAAGGGCAACCACTGGTCGCAGTCCAACGACGTGCCGCTGGCCAATTTCCACGGCCTGAATACCAGCCAGAGCGGACCCGCCAAGTTCGAATACATCGAAGACGCCGGTTCGCTGCTCTGCCAGGGCCGCTTTTCCTTCGGCGCCGGTTCCGGGAACTACACCTTCCAACCCAACCCGAGATTCACCGCGGGGCTGGTAGCCCTCGGCTACGACGCGCCCACCGAAGCGCAGTCCTTCAGCCTGCTTCTCATGCGCGTGACGCTCGATTTCGCGCGCGGCGTGCGCGATGCCGGCGTGAAGGCGACCACGGCCCAACTCGTCGAGTTGCGTGTCCACGGCATCACGCTACCCTATATCCGCGAAACGCAGAACGCCGGTTACACCACCTTCGAAGCCGGCGACTTCGTCGAGATGAAGATCCACGGCGTCTCCACCGATTTCCTGCGCGCTCTCAAACATGCCGGCTACGAGCTCCCCGCCAATCGGATTTCGGAACTCAAGATCCACGGCGTCAGTTCGGATTACATGCGCGATCTCAATATCTACGGACTGCGTCCGGAGGCGCAGGACCTGGTCCAAATGAAGATTCACGGCGTCAGTCCGGAATTTCTCAAAGGGCTGAAAGATGCGGGCTATGGCGATCTCTCCGCCAACCAGATCACCGAGCTCAAGAACCATGGGCTCGATCCGAAATTCATGCAGGCGGCCAAAGACCTGGGCTACGAATTCACCCCGCGCGAGTTGATCGATCTCAAAATTCACGGGGTCAGCGCGGAGTATCTGCGCCACATCCAGGAGTCCGGAATGCGCAATCTCACTGCCCAGCAGATCACCAAGCTGAAGATCCACGGCGTGGAGTGAGTTATTCTGCTGGGTGATGAGACTTGCGCTATGCGTGCTGTTTGCCGGCCTGCCCCTGTTTGCCCAGGGGTCTGGCCAGGTCGATCTGGATTTCCTGAACCACAACCGTCCGGTCCTCGACGCTCACAATTGCTATCCGTATAAAGGTGAGTGGAAGGACCGCATCGAGCGCGCTCTCGCGACCGGCTTCCCGGTCGGCATCGAGCAGGACCTGGCGCTGGCCAACGGCAAACCCGTAGTCACGCACGAAGCCAAGACCACCGGCGCCGAGCCCCTGCTCCGCGACTATTTCTTCGAACGCGTCCGCCCCATCGTGGAGAAGGCTTTGAAGGACAACGACCGCGCCAAGTGGCCGATCATCGTCGTCCACTTCGATTTCAAAAGCGTTCAGCCGGAGCTGCTGCACGCCGTGTGGGACCTGCTCGGCGAATACGAAGGCTGGATTACCACCGCCGCGCAGACCGCCGACCCCAGCCAGATCGCCAAATTCGAGCCCAAGCCGCTGCTTGTGTTGACCGAGGAATCCGACGAGCAGGAAGCCGTCTTCTTCAAGGCTGTGCCGGTAGGGAAAAAGCTGCGCCTCTTCGGCTCCGCCCACACCGCCCCCATCAAGGCCGACACGCGCGAAGAACGCGAACACCTGGCGGCGACTCTGCCTCCGGCAAAGCTCCTGCCCACGCGCGCCACCAACTACCGCCGCTGGTGGAATAACTCCTGGTTCACGGTGGAAGAAGGCGGCCAGCACAAGGCCGGCGACTGGACTCCCGAAGACGATCGCCGCCTGCGCGCGCTGGTCGATCACGCTCACAAGCAAGGCTATTGGATCCGCTTCTACACCATCGATGGTTTCCTCCCCGGCGAGGACAAAGGCTGGGGCAACGCCTACAACTTCGGCACCCACGAGGCTGCCGCCATTCGCTGGAAAGCCTCGATCGCCGCCGGCGTCAACCTGATCGCCAGCAATCAATACGAAGAGCTCGCCAAGGCAATGAAGTAGGACAGGCCTCCTGGCCTGTTGTTGATGGGCGTTCCGCCCGCGAAACTTTGATGAAAGACCACCGCCGATTCCGGGGATTCCCCGAGTTTGAGGGGTGGTCTTTCGACCCTGTCCACTTGCTGCCGTAACTCTCGCGTGCACGAAATTTGCCGCAGTGTATTCCTGTGAATCTGTTTCTTTGCACTTTGCTTGCTTGCCAGTGGCGCTTTTTTGTGGGCCATCCTGCCTGTTACGATGGCGCTGTGCGCCATTTAAGGCGATGAAAACCGATGTCGCTGACGAACTACCTCTCCCCCGTACGAGCCTCTTCGGAGCCGCGACCGTCAGGAAGCGGTCGCTAATTTGCCTTTGCATCCTCCGCGAAGCGCCTTTGTTCGCCCCGGGGTTTTCGACCGTGCAGCCGGCTTTCAGCCCGCTCTCCCAAGGCCGGACCGGCCACGAGGCCCGTCCTACTTCGGCAGCACGGGGCGGGCGCGCTCGACGCGCCATTGCACGGCGCCGCCCTGCTCGCGCTCGGTGCGCGTGACGCGCTGGTCGCCCTCGGCGAGGAATCGCAGGTGCACGTAGTCGAAAGCCAGGCCGGCCGAGGCCATGAGCTTCATGTACTCGCCGCGCGCCGTCTCGTCGGGAGCTTCGGTGTACGCGGCATCCCACGTGATATCGGGCGAGAGGCCGCCGACGCCGCCACTGCCGGGAGCCGGCGTCGGCGCCCCGCCTTCGCCGCCCGCCGCGCCGCCGCCGCGGCCGCCTGCGGAGCCTTTGAGCGACATGTAAATCCGGATGTCGTTGACCAGCGGCTGGAACATATTGCGGGGCTGCCAGCGCTGGCCGAAACGTTCGTAGCGGCTGTTCATGCGCTGCTCCAAAGGCAGTAGGCCAGGCACTTCGCGCTCGGCGGCGACGATGCGATCCTGAATCGCGTAGGCGATCTTTTTACTATTCGGATGCGTCTCGTCGCGCAGATATCCCAGGCTGGTGAACCAGCCGCGCGGAATCCACCAGGCGCGGCCTGCGTTCGCGCCCTGCCGGCTCTGCACCCAACCCGAGTACTCGCTGAAGGGCTGCACCCATTCGTGCGACGGATAGCCGTGCGGATTGAGGAAGGCGTCGGGCAGCCACGCGTCGATCAACTGCTTGCGCGTGCGCGATTCCGGATAGACCGGGTCGGTCTCGGTCTGGCCGGCGGAGACATCCGCACTCAACGCGCCGTGATAACCGGGATGCAGCATGTTGTCCGGCGTGATCTTGGCCAGGTCGACTGAGAGCTGCGCGCCATCGGGATTGGTGATCGGGTGCAGCACCACGTTAACCTTCTTGAGCAGCTCCCGCGCCGCAGGGTCGGTGACCAGCTGCTCGCCGAGTTTATCGATGTGGCTGGTGCTCGACACTTCGTTGGCGTGCTGGCGGCCGGAGTAGACAATCACGGCCTTGGTGGTGCTCTCCTTGGCGGCGGAGCGAAGCGCGGCCGGCGAAGGCAGCATGATGTCGGCCGCCCAGATGTTCTCGCCCAAATAACTGCGGCCCATCCAGTACACGCCGACGCCGGGATAGGTGGCGAGCTTCGCGAGAATCGCCGCGTTCTCGGCGGGGCTGATGGCTTCGCTCCACTGCACGATCGGGTCGGTCGTGATCGGTTTCACGTCGGTGATCTGCGGGCGATGCGTCACGGGCGCGGTCACTTTCCACGACGCCCAGACGCGCTCGGCGGGCGTGTCGGGCAACTCGAAGCCGATCGACATCGCGCCCAGATGATCGTAGGCGAGCTCGTTGGAGTAGAGTCCGGCGGCATGCAGGCGCTCCAGCCAGCGCAACTGGCCGCGCGCGCGTTCCACGGAGAAGAGACTGCGATCCACCTGGTCCTGCGCTTCCAGCTTCAACCAGTCGTCGTACTTGTCCTCCAGGAAATCGGCCTGCATGGTCCAGGCCAGCCGTTCGATTCCGGTGGCGCCCGATTTCACACGCGCCTGAATCAGTCGCGGCATCATCTCGCCCGTCATCGCCGGTAAGTTGCGTTCCTGCTTGTGCGCCTTTCCCTGCGCGTCGGTCCACGATAATCGCACGACGGGGTTGGCCTCCGGCTTGCCGTAGAAGGCGATGTGTACGCGCCCGTCCTGCCCTTCCGCGCTCGCGTGGACCACCGGGATCACGCGGCCGATGTAGCCGATCGGGCGGCCGGTTTCCAGATCGCCCATCATGGCCAGGAAGTTGTCGGTGGAGTAGAAGGTGTCTTCCTGCAGGGCTTCGAGCGAGGAGATGCGTTCTTTATCGAGATCGAGATTGTAGTCCGGCTCGCTCATGTGGATATCGAGCTTGAGGGTGTCGAAAGGCGGCGCGAATTCGGCGCGCAACTCGCCGTGTACCTGCGACATCACGAACTGCCAGACCTTGGGCAGCGTTTGATTCTGATAGTGGTCCCAGAACTCTTCGATATCGGTCTTGATGCGCTCGTCGAGCAGCGGTTTGCCGCCCGCATCCATGCGCACCCAGCCGGTATCGACCTGCACCTGTTCGTAGCGCGGCAGCACGCCGTTGTAGGGCTGGGACACCGTGGGCACGGTAAACTCGCGGGTGAGCAGCGCGTTGCCGGCAGCATCGAAGGCGCGGGCGCGGTAGGTGGGACCGCCGGCCGGCGATTCGATCTGGTGCAGCGTGATCTTGGCCAGCGGCAGGTTCAACTTGCGCGCCAGCATCTCGTCGACGGGATAGAGTTCCTGCACCCAGCGCGCTTCGCTCCACATGGCGCGCATGCCGGTGGGGTCGATGTTCCTGGCGAATTCGATCTTCACCTCCGCCACGGGCTTGCCGGCGAGCGCGGGCGCGATTTCGTCCATCAGCCAGCTATAGCCGGGCTTGTAGGCGCAGAGCACTTCGACGGCGCTGTGCTGCGCATCCGCGCCGGCACGCACGATCATGTCCTTCAACTGCGCCTGCAGCTTGCGGCGCTGCTCGGGGCCTTCGCTGACGCGCGCGACGAGCTTGACCTCCTGCCCGCGGACGATCTTCGGCGAAGCCTTGCGCACGGCATCGGTCAAACGCTTGCCTTCCCAGGGAATCACGATGTCTTCGACGAAGCTCGGCGCCTGCTGCTTCTGGTACTCGACGCCGGGCGCCCGGAAGTGGAAATCGTCGCAGCAGCGCGTGCCGGCGTGCAGGCTGCCGGTCTTCACGCTGGCGTTGGGAACGAGTTGGCGCACCAGGCCGGCGAGCTTCGGGTCGGCGATATCGGCGTAGATCTCGGCCGATACATTGGTCGCGCCGGCGCCGATCTCCTTCGACCAGCGCTCCAGGTGATACATGGCGGCCGAAACCTGTCCAACGCTCGAGCGGGCGGAGAAGAAACGGTGCAGATCGTAGCGGAGCTCTTCGAGCGCGGCGTGCTGCTTGCCCGTCTCCCAGAGGTTGGGCATGTGGCCGGAGAGCAGTTGCAGTGCGGCTGCGGAGCCGTTCTCGTCGCCGCGCACCAGGACGGCGGGGCGGCGCGTGAACGCGTCGTCGACGATATTGAGCTCGCCCTCGCCCGGGCCGAGCGCCGCCTCCGAGGGTGCGTGCAGCTTGCGTTCGGCCTCCTGCGCGACCGGCGAATTGCCGGCGATCACGGCCTTCAGGCGCACATCGCGAACCGCGGCTTTCGACGCCGGTGAGGCGAGCGGAAGGCTGATGCCGGTGGTCTCCATGCCCATGCGGGCGGCGAGATTGGCCATCGCGACACCGGCGGCTCCCGCGGGGACGTAGAGGTGTGCGTCCAGCGTCGAAGGCACCGGCATGCGCGGCGTGCCCGTGAAGAGTCCGCGGCTGGTGTAGAGAGTGGCGAGATCGAGTTTCGGTGGCGGATTGCCGGTGGCATCGGCAGCCGGTGCGGCGGGCGGCGCAGCAGCCGGAGCGGCGGGCGGGGAGAACACGACCGCGTCGCCGGTGCGCGGGAAGGCGCGATTGACTCCGGCCTTGCCGCGCGCGTAGGTCACGCCCGCGATCTCGCCGAGCTGCGCGAGCCTGTCGCCGGCCAGCTTCCACTGGTAGGGAGCGCGCGCGGAGTAGGCTTCGGCGGCGGCGAGCAGTCCTTCGTCATCGGCGCCGAGCACGGCCAGTCCGTTGCCCAGGGCGAAGATGCCGCCTTCCTCCTTCTGTAGCTTTGCGATCCACGCTGCGGCCTCGGCGGAGAGGGCTGAGGGCAGGGCATCCTTGCCGACCCAGATGCGCGGGCCGGTCCCATCGGACGAGGTTACAACCAGCGGGAGGGTGATGCCGGTGCTGCCATAGCCGAGGCGCGCGGCAAGGTTGGCGGCGGCGGCGTTCTCCGCCTCGGATGACCGTGGCGCGACCACGATCTTGCCTTCGATGAAGTCCGCGATGCCGTCGCCGTTGGTATCGACCAGCATCCAGCCAGTCGCAAAGGGATCGGCAAGATGGGAGGCGGGCGGCGTGGGCGTCTGTTGAAAAGCAGACATCACGACCGCGATCGCGGCCAGGCTGACTCGGTACACTTTGGGCATAGGTGAGTCCTTCCGTTATATAACAACCTTATGTCTCGAATCCTGATTGCCCTTTTCGCGGCTGCCACTCTGCACGCTGCCGACGTCAACACGTTTTCGATTGTGGCTTACGATCCGGCTACCGGTGATTGCGGCGTGACGGTGGCCTCGAAGTATTTTTCCGTCGGCGCGGTGGTGCCATGGGCGGAGGCCGGGACCGGCTGCGTGGCGACGCAGGCGAACGTCAACGTGGGCTACGGTCCGCGCGGGCTGGAACTGCTGCGGCAGGGGCTGACCGCCAAGCAGGTGATCGACAAGCTGCTCGCCGACGATACCTTCCCTGGTAAGGACGGGCGGCAGATGGCGGTGATCGATCGCAAGGGCAACGTCGCGGCCTACACGGGTCCGGCGGCGCCCAACTGGGCCGGCGACCGTCAGGGGAAGACGTGGTCGGCGCAGGGCAACATCCTGGTAGGAGCGCAGGTGCCGGATGCGATGGGCAAGGCCTTCGAGGCGACCGAGGGCGACCTGGCGGAGAAGTTGTACGCCGCGCTGAAGGCGGGCGACGATGCCGGCGGGGATTCGCGCGGCAAGCAATCGGCCTCCATGCTGGTGGTGGGCAAAGGCCGCGGCCGCAACATCAATAACGACCGGCTGATTTATATCAACGTCGATGACAGTCCGGCGCCGATTCCGGAACTGCGGCGGCTGCTGGGTATCAATCTCGGGTACCTGTATCAGCAGTGGGGCAATGAATTGCGGACCGCCGGAAAGCGCAAGGAAGCGCGCGATGCGGCGGCCAAGGTGGTGAGGTACATGCCGAGCGCGAACGCGCAATTCTCGCTCGGCGTGATGGATTACGACCTGGGCGATAAGCCGGCCGCACTGGCCGATTTCAAGAAGGCGCTGGCGATGGATCCGAACCTGAAGCGACAGTTCGAGGCGCAGGCGCAGCCTCAAGCCCAGGGTGGGCGCGGACAGCGGCTGCGCGCGATTCTCGACGACAAGGAATTCGTGAAAGAAGTGCTGCAATGATTGCGGCCTTTCGCAAACTGCACGAAAGCGGCTGCTTCGTGATCCCGAACCCGTGGGACATCGGCAGCGCGCGCTACCTGGCGCACCTGGGTTTTAAGGCACTGGCCACGACGAGTTCGGGGTTCGCGTTTTCGCGCGGGTTGCCGGACTCGCCGAAGGCCGTATCGCGCGAGATGATGCTCGGGCACATCGCCGAGATGGTCGAGGCGGCCGGCCTGCCGGTGAACGCCGATTTCCAAAATGGCTACGCGGACGAACCGGAGGATGTGGCGGAGAGCGTACGTCGCTGCGTGGAGACGGGGGTGGCCGGGCTTTCGATCGAGGACGCGACCGGCGACGGGGACGCTCCGCTCTACGAACTGGGCGCCGCCACGGATCGGATCGCAGCGGCACGGAGCGCGATCGATCGCTCCGGCACCGGGGTACTGCTGACGGCGCGGGCGGAGTGTTACCTGACGGGGCATGAGGACCCGCTGCGGGAAGCGCTCCGCCGGTTGACGGCATACGCCGCCGCCGGGGCGGACGTCTTGTATGCCCCCGGAGTGCGGGATCGGGAAGCGATCGCGGCGATGGTTCGAGCGGTCCATCCGAAGCCGGTGAACGTGCTGATATTTGCCAACACAGGGCTGCGGGTAAGCGACTTGGCGGAACTGGGAGTGCGGCGGGTGAGCGTCGGATCCTCGCTGGCGCGGAGTGCCTGGACGGGCTTCATCCGGGCCGCGAAGGCGATCGCCGATGAGGGCAGTTTCGCAGGATTCGAGGGGAATGTCCCTTTTGCCGATCTGGACAGTTTTTTTCACAACTGGTAGCCACTTTGGGCTAGTGGATCCTATGAAAAACGGGAATAAGCTGCCCTGCCGTGTAAGCGTTTGTAAAATTCAGGCGGATTGGGCATTTCAATCTTCCGAGTTTCATATTTCTAACCGACACCGGCGGTCGGCCGGGGCCATATGACACCTCGCAAAGGTGTGATAAATAGGCGACAGTAGTGAAATTGTAGCCACTAATTTTCTGGATTTTGGCTAAGTTATCCGCTACGATCGAGGGGATTTCCAACTAAGTCGTAAGGGGTAACTGTAATTAATGACACCAAGAAGTGTTCTCGCGGTTCTACTTGTGTCCGCGGGGCTGTACGCCCAGGATTTTCGTGCCACGCTTACTGGCACGGTGACCGACCCCAGCGGGGCCGCGATCCCAAATGCGACGGTCAAAGCGACCAATGTCGCGATTAATGCCACCAAGGAAACCAAGAGCACCTCGGAAGGTGCGTTCACGATTCCATACCTTGACCCCGGCGTCTACAACGTCGAAGTGAGCGCGCACGGCTTCCAGCTGATGAAGCGCACGGACATCACACTCGAAGTTGCGATGAAGCTGAACCTGCCGATCAAGATGACGGTGGGACAGATGACGCAGGAAGTGACCGTCACGGGTCAACAGGAAACAATCGAAACTTCGGATGCGAATCGCGGGCTGGTGTTCGACCCGATCAAGACGCAGGAGTATCCGCTGAATGGCCGGCAGACTTACATGCTGATGGCGCTGACTCCGGGCGTGGTGTTCACGCAGGAGCAGTTCGGCGCGAGCGGCTTCAGCGGCACGCGCGGATGGGACGTGAACTCCAGCTACAAGATCAACGGAGCGCGCACCGGTGAGAGCCTCTTCCTGTTGAACGGCGCGCCGATCAGCAATAACGGCGGCAGCTGGCAACTGGCGCCGAACGTGGAAGCGGTGGAGGAATTCAAGGTCATGACCAACACCTACGATTCGTCCTACGGGCGTTTCGGCGGCGGCGTGGTGAACACGACTTTGAAGGGCGGCACCAATTCCTGGAACGGCGACGTCTTCGATTACTGGCGCAACAGCGTCCTGGATGCGAATTTCTTCCAGAACAATTACGGCGGGCAGAAGAAGGGCTTCCACAACCAGCACCAGTTTGGGGGCGTGGCCGGCGGCCCGATCCGCAAGAACAAGGATTTCATTTTCGGCAGCTTCGAAGGCTGGCAGGAAGTGGTTCCGTTCCCGACGCTTTCGAGCACTCCGCCGGCGATTCTGCGCGACGGGCAGCACTTCAGCGACCTGGGTTACAAGATCTTCGATCCGCTGACCACGCACACCTGCAACGCGGCCACGGAGCCGTGCCAGGGACAGACGTACATCTCCAATCCCTTCCCCAACAATGTGATTCCTACCAGCCGGATCAGCCCGGTGGGCGCGAAGATTCTCTCCTACTATCCGGATGTGAATGCGCCGGGGATCAACAATAACTACGTGGCGGCGGGCAACCTGGGGCGCTATTACTACGAGCAGCCGATGTTCCGCTGGGACCACGTGTTCGGACAGAACGACAAGTTCTATTCGCTATTCACATTTCAGCAGGGGCACGAATACCGCTCTTCGACGGGCTTCCCCAAACCGGCGGCGACGGGCAATACGAATAACGAGCGCAACGACAAGAACATCATCGCCGACTGGACGCACGTGATCTCGCCGACCACGGTGCTCGACGTGCGAGCTTCCTTCGGGCGGTTCGTTCAGACGACACCGGGCTTCAGCGATTTCAGCATCAATGCGAAGACGCTCGGCATGACAGGCTTCGTGCCGGCGCCGACCTCGCCGGGCGATGTGGCGCCTTCGATCACGCTGGGCAGCTACAGCGCGCCGATTCTCTCGGGCTCCACGGCATACTCGTGGAATTCGTACAATCAGTACAATTTCACGCCTAGTGTGACGGCGACGCGGGGCAACCACACGCTCCGCGCCGGTTTCGAAATGAACTATGTGACCAACGGCAACGTGAGCACAGGCGCTTCGAACGGCATCTTCACGTTCAACGCCTCCTGGACCCAGCAGCTTCCGGCGCGCCAGCAGACGCCGACGGATGGCAGCAGCGTGGCCACGCTGTTGTTGGGTTATCCCAACAGCGGATCGATCTCCTATAACGACACGCAGTATCGCAGCCGTCCTTACTACGGATTTTACGCGCAGGACGATTGGAGAATCACCTCTCGGCTGACGGTCAACCTCGGGCTGCGCTACGACGTGCAGATTCCGTGGCTGGAACGCTACAACCGCGAGAACCGCGGGTGGGATCCGAATTACAAACAGCCGAACAGCGACGCCATCCTGGCCAACTGGGCCAAGTTGAAGCTGGCCTACGATACGGCCAATCCGAATGCGAAGTATCCTTATCCGGCAGTGCCAACGTCGCTCACCGGCGGCTTTGTCTTCCCGGGCGTGAACGGCATTCCGCGAAGGTTGTATGACACGGACTGGACCAACATCCAGCCGCGCATCGGCTTCGCGTACCGGCTCGGCGATAAGACGGTAATCCGCGGGGGCGGCGGTATTTATTACCAATCCTCGACGCAGAGCGGCACGACTACCGGGTTCACGCAGGGCACATCGTTCACCAGCTCGCTCGATGGCGGCGTGACCCCGGCGGCGGGCGCGAGTTTGAACGGACCGTACTCGCTGGTGAATCCCTTCCCCAACGGGTTTGCGGCTCCGACTGGCAATAAGCTGGGTGCGCAGACAAACGTCGGGAACGGTGTGAGCTACGATCCGCCCGGGTTCTCGATTCCCCGCACATATCAGTACAGCTTCGGGATTCAGCGGGAACTGGGGCACCGGATGGTGGCCGAAGTTTCGTACGCGGGGAATTACCAGAACCATATCAACTTCACTCAGAACTTGAACCACGAGCCGTTCGCGGGACAACAGATCGCGATTGCGGACCCCTCGTACTACAGCCGCACGCTGGCGAATCCATTCTTCGGCTTTGTGCCGTTGACGAGCAGCCAGGGATCGAGCGCGACCATCGCGGCCAACAATCTGTTGCGGCCGGACCCGATCTACCAGGGCATTACCAACAACCTGATTCAGCAGGGCTGGTATCGCTCCGACCAGTTGCAGGTGCGCGTGGAACAGCGCGCGTTCGGCAGCGCTACGGGCAACGGCCGGGCGGGCGTGCTGACCTGGGTGCTTTCCTACGCGTTCAGCAAGGCGTTTGAAGCCAATCACCGCTTGAACGACTGGAACACGAATGAACCGATCATCAAGGAAATCGACAACACCGACAAAGCGCAGAACCTGACCTTCAGCGGCGTTTGGGATCTTCCTTTCGGTCACGACCGGAAGATGCTGAACGTCAACAACAAGGCGGCGCGGCTGCTGGTGGACAACTGGCGCCTGACGCCGATCTTGAGCTACGCGTCGGGCAACCCGACCGGGATGGCGAACCTGAACAACCTGTGCAACGACTGGCATGCCCAGAATCAGAACGAGAATGCCTGGTTCAACAACAACAAGGCATGCTATACGCAGCTGGTTACGAATCAGCTTCGCACCAACCCGGATCGCTTCAGCGATATCCGCGACCCCAGCGTGGGGCCGTTCATCAACCTCGCGCTCGAAAAGACGATTCCGATGGGCGAGCGTTACAAGCTCCAGTTCCGCGGCGAGAGTTTCAACCTTTTCAATCACGCGCAGCGCCCCGGACCGGACACCAGCTTCACCAGCGCGACCTTCGGGCAACTGCCGAAGAGCCAGTTGAATTTCCCGCGCCTGGTGCAGTTAGCCGCGAAGTTCTACTTCTAGAGGCGAGTTAGTAAGAGGCCCCATTCCGCCGTGTGCGGAGTGGGGCTTTTTTGTTTTGAGCGGGCACACGCGGTCGCTCGTACCGATTTGGCGAAGGCGCGGTCTAATTCTCCGGTGACGATACTGCGGCGGACAACGACCTTGCCTGACTGCCACGCAACGCACGTTAGCAGCTCCCCTATCAGGTCTCGTATCATAGGGACATCATGATCAGGCGATGGACACCAATTGCGATTCTGCTTGCGTGCTGCACGATGCCGGTTTGCGCCCAGAAGAAGGAAAACGAGAGGGTAGTTAGCGCCGGCCGGGTGATGAGCGAGATACTCCGGATTCCCGATAACATCCCCTCGGACTTGCTGCACAAGGCCGAATGCGTGATCGTGCTGCCTTCGGTCCTGAAGTTTGCGGTGGGGGTCGGCGGCAGCTACGGCCGTGGCGTGATGGTCTGCCGGGGCGGAGATAGTTTCAGCGGGCCTTGGGGCGCTCCCTCGATGATTGCCCTGGAAGGGGGAAGCTTCGGGTTCCAACTTGGAGGGCAGGCCACAGATTTCGTTTTGCTGGTGATGAACCGTCGCGGTGCGCAGGGCATCCTGAGCAGCAAGGTCAAACTCGGCGCCGATGCGTCCGCCGCCGCCGGGCCGAAAGGGCGGGATGCCGGCGCCGCAACCGACGTTACGATGAGAGCGGAGATCCTGACCTATTCCCGTTCGCGCGGACTCTTTGCCGGCGTGTCGCTCGAAGGCTCGACCCTGCGACCGGATAACGAAGCCAACAGGAAGCTGTACAAGAAGGACCTCCACGCCAGCGACATCGTGCTGCATCAAGCGGTTCGCGCGCCAGCTTCCGCCAGGCAATTGCTATCGGTTCTCAACGGCAAATCCCCGAGAAACAAGTCGCAACGCAGCTGACGGTGACGCATTGAGGGCCTCGCTGTCGTGAACGGCCTTACCGGACGTCATCCGGCCGCCCGCTCCCGCCCGCGGTTGCTTTCCATTCCACAAACGCGACTTCGAGACCGGAGCCGATACAGTCGCCAAAACGGACGATGAGATTCCGTGTGCGCGTGAGGACAATGAATCGAAGGTGCGCGACAAACGGTGGAACGTCATTCATTGACCTTTGAAATCTTCGGGCGTCGACCGTCCCCGGGGTGGGCGCCCAACGTCACGAATGCGTCCACATCGACGTAGAGGTCGGTCGCGGCGGCGTTTCGACCTTGCCCGACCCGAACTTCTATGAGATGCGCGGCATTCTTCAGGTTTTTGAATGTAGTACTGCTTTGCCATCGGGTAGTCGGGGAGTAAAGGTCGATCGTTCGCTGAAGTGCTCCGTCCAGATAGATATCGGCGGTCCCCCGATTGGCTGCTCTTGTATAAACATAGCGAACACCAGTGCCGGTGAAGAGGAATTGGCAACTGTCCCCCGGGGTATTGGAGTAGGTTACGCTGTGTTCGTATGGTTGAATAAACTGATTGTCGGCTCGCCAACTCCCGTGGTACAAGACGCTATAATATGTATCGTCATAAGCCGTTTCGCCCATCTTATTTGCTTTGGGTCGGGAGTCAAAGGCGTCAAGGTCGGGTTGCACGGCTATCACTGCATTGCTAAGCCGTCCGCGATAGACGATTTTCAACCCCTGCAACGCAATCAAATCATGGTCCTGGGGCTCGTATAAAGCATACGCTTTCTTGCCGTGCGGGAAGGCGTCAAGTATCGCAGGATCTTTGAACTCCGCCAACGTCTCGCGGCCGGAAGCCCTCCGGTAGAATTCCAGACAGTCCCCGAGGGGAGGTCGCGCCGGCACATCGATAACCTGGAAGGTGCGGTTGTAGTAGGCCAGTACGTAGTAGAGATCTTTGGTTTCTGCGCAGAGTCGCCATTCCCAGAAGTAGTTGGCGCGAAGACACAACACGTAATAAGACGCGAGGACGCCAAAGACTCCGATCAGAGCGGCTCTGCCGTTCAGTCCGCCCAAACCCTTCGGCGCAGGAATTGCATACAGCGACCCGACCGCAAGCGTGCCCAGCGGAATGATGTAGATCGACGTCCGGTGCCTGGGCAAAAGCAGTCCGAGCAGGTGGAAGGCAGCCCAGTGAAGCAGCAGTGCGATCAAGAGAGCCGATCCAACCACAATGGAGAATTCCAGCCTCTTGCGCGCACATATCTCTTCCGGCCTGGGATATCCGAGTATTACTGCGAGGCGCCAGATCGTGGCGCAAGCCAGCGCCGGGATCAGATAGGGCCGCACGAGCTCCGCTGCCGAAAGGACCAGCCGGTTTGCGAACTCCGGACTGGGTTCAGCGAGCGCCCCGGTTGCGAGCCCGCCGAACATTTCCGCTAGCGAGCGCGCCCCGTCGAATAAATGGCCGCGGTTCCAGTCCAGCAAGGTCGATGAGGCCAGCACGAATACCATGAAGGCACCCGGCAGAATGCCCGAAACAAGTAACTGCCGGCGTTCCCGCCGGCTGGTAGAAGGCCACTGCGATGCGAGCATCCACAACAACAAAGCGGCCCAGGTTGTACCGTCGATGATGGCATAAGAGAAATTGGCCGCAAACGAGAGCCCAAGCACTGCGGAAACTGCCGCGCAGACTCTGACGGCCTTGCCTGGCGGAGCTACCGGCTGTTGGAGCTGAAGATCGGCAACCAATGCAATGGCGCAGACTAGAAGTCCGAATGCCAGGCTGTAGCCGCGCGCCGCGGCGAAGAAATCTCCTAGATATGGATTCAAAACCAGGCATACGAACACCAATACTCGGGCAAGCGCCTCTTCAAACAGCAGTCGGCACAAGAAGAAACAGCTGCCGATATAGACGCAGGCGCCTACTAGCGCGGGCAGTCGCACGCTCAGCTCCGAAAGGCCGAAAGTCGCAATGGCCAGACGCATCAAAACAGAGTTAAGTACATGGTTGTTGGAGTGCGCGGTCCAATGATTCGGGTCAGCCGGCGCTACATAGGACCGCCACGTCATAGCTTCGTCCATGGTTATGGACTGGTGGCAGGCTCTCATCACCGCCCAGAGAATGGCAAAGACAGCGAACAACAGCAGTACGTAATCGTCGGATGTCAAAGAACGGAATCCGGAGCGTCTGTCTGCCGATGGTTCGTATGCGGACGTTGCCATGGTATACCGATCAGAATCAAGCGAGAAGCGCTAAGCCACCACGGCGCGCCCGTGCGGCTCCCGCTAGTGCCCTACGATCGAGAACGCCACCTATCCATAAAGACCCGTGAGCGCGCTTTTCAACTACACGCGGCGAGCGAAGTGATGCGAATAGTCAGGGCAAGCAATGCGGCGCCGTCAGTGGCTGCGTTCATACGGCAATACCGGAAACGGGACGGCAGCGGTCCCGTTTGACGGGTCATTCTCCCCGAGCACCGGGCGCGATCGTCCTTCAGCGCGGCATGAGCTACCTCTGCAGAGTTAAGCGTGACGCTAACGCGGCCCTTGTCTGGTGTTGGACTGGATGAACACGGCCACAACAAGGTAAGCCCCAGCGAGCGCGATCATGGTCTCGCAGAACATAGTGACCGCGGAGGACGGTTCCGTCGGCGAAGCGGCTGCGACTCGATGGGATGGCCTATCAGGCAGGAGCCAACCAAGGATCGAGGAGCTTAATTCTGGCAAGCAACCAATTAGGCTAAGCAGGAGAATCGCCGCCGACAGATAGATTGAAAGGGAAAGCCAACTTTCCATCCGCGCTTTTCGGGTAGAACCGCGTTCTAGGTAGACTCGACGGCGGTGCATTGGCATTGGTCGGAAGCTCCTCTATGACTTATACCCCAAAACTACCTCCGTTTGGAAGCGGCGGGAAGCCGCTTACTTTGACCCGCCTGGACCAGTCTGAGGCGGGCTTATGTCGAACTACCGGCTGCCCGCCCTTCGAGTTCCATGTAGCCCGCGCTCTCGGTTATTGTCTATCTCACAAGTACCCTTTGGAAACGATCCAGCAGGAGGGGCCTGGGGCCGTCAATAACAGGTAAAGCGGTAAACAAAGCAGACAGGCTTGAAGGGCGATTGCCGACGCAACTCGGCGAAACGGAAACGCAAGGAACGCCGCCGGCAGAAACATAAGAATCCCAATGCCCGTCAATCCAATCGCACCAGCTCGATGGTACCTTACGGCGCAACGACAGGGACAAAATGTAGCCCGAGTTAAGGCCGGTAATGGCGTTAGTGGATGTAAGACGGCATTCCCCTACATTGACGTGCGGCGCCGTGGAGGTTCGCACGTCAGGCGGCCTGGCAACAGCTTCGCGTCATGTTGGCCGGCCTGCAACAATCCCTGCCTCGCCATCCGCCTAGGTGTTTCTTGTCGAAGCGGGCCCCGGTTGTGGTCGCGGGGGCCAAGGCTCGAACGGGGCCATGTGGCTGATTCGCTTCGAAGGACGCGAGCCTATCGTTCTTGCGAGCCCTGAGGACGATTTTCAAGGTTTCCACTACTCGATCGAACCAACAACCCGCAAAGGGTATCGAGACATCATCCTCGGCTGGCACATGAGCGCGATGGAAATGGGGCTGGCCTGCCATCCCCAGCGCGGAACTAGCGTAATACCAGGTGGGCGCGGCGATTGCGGCGCCAGCAGGACTCCGCGGGCTCGGTGCATTGCGGGAATTCCTTGCCGTAGCTGACAATTTCGATCTGGCCCGGTGGGACGCCGAATTCGCGAAGCGCCGCCGCGACGCGAACCGCGCGATGATCGCCCAGGCCGAGATTGTACTCGGCGGAACCGCGCTCATCGCAGTGCCCCTCCACGACCAACTTCGCTTGCGGGAATTCGACAAGGACGGACGCCAGAAGCTCGGCGTCGCGCCGGAGTGCGGTGAGGCCATCGGGCGTGATCTCGGAGTGGTCGTACGTGAAGAATACGTCCTGTAGGCGGCGGTTCACTTCCGGGAGGCCGTCCGTCAGGATCACGGATGGCGGCGCGGCCAGAGTGGTCGGGCCGGTGGACGGTGCAGGCGGGTCAAACGCTTTGGGTTCGGGCTGTTTGTCCCCTGTAACTGGTGCATCCCCAGCGGGATGAGACGGTGTCCAGGTGGGATCGATCCGGCCACGCCGGCCGCCGCAGGCGCAAGACGCGCAAACGATCAAGATGAGGATCGAATATCGGCGGTTCATGTTTCCATTGAGCGCTCATTGCGCGATCGAATCGATACCCAACAGTGGGTATTCTTTTACATCGCGCCACCACTTATGCTGAAGGGCGTGAGTTCGAAAACACGGCCCCTTCTGGCCTGGTGGCTGGGAGGTCTACTGTTACTTAGCGTGGTGACGGGTGTCGCGGCGCTGATGGTGCTGGACAGAATCCGCGCCGGCGAAGCCGAACTGAGGGCTCGTTTCGTGGAGCGGAGCGGGTGGCTGGAGGAGTTGCGCAGCGGGATCTATCTTTCCGGCACCCTGGCGCGCGATTATCTGGCGGCGCCGAACGACCCTGGAGCCCCGGCGCTGCTGGAGAAATTGAAAGCGCTCGAAGCCGGCACGTTGACCGCGGTATCCCGGTACTCGGCGAGCCGCGATGCCGCCAACCTGCGCGGCGAGGTCACGACGTACTGGAAGCTGCTTGACCTGATGGTCGACGTCGCCAACGGCCGCCACACTCCCGGGACCGATGCCTACTTTCGGAGGCAATTGGCGCAGCGCCGCGAGAGCATGTTGTGGATCGCGGGCGAAATCGGCAAGAGCCTGGACGGTGAATCGCGCCGGCGCGAGGCGGAACTCACCCGCGTGTACGCGGACTTCCGCTGGGTGCTGCTGGCCGGGCTAGCGGTGGTGATCGGGCTGGCGATGGCGATCTCGCTGCTGACCGGGCGGCGCCTGATGCGGCTGGAAGCGGAAGCACGCGGGCTCTCGACCCAGGTGGTGCAGGCGCAGGAGCAGGAGCGCCGCGCGATCGCCCGGGAACTGCACGACGAAATCGGACAGTCGCTCTCGGGAATACTGCTGGATGTCGGAAAGGCTGCGCGGGCCGGCGGCTCCCCGGAAGTCCAGGTCCAGCTGCACGCGATCGCGGAGCGGGCGGAGCGGACGGTGGATTCCGTGCGAAGGCTGGCGCTTTCGCTGCGGCCATCCATGCTCGACGATCTCGGATTGGTGGCAGCGCTGGAATGGCAGGCGCGCGAGGTCGGGCAGCGGAGCGGGCTGGATGTCCAGGTGCAAGCCGAGGACAGCGCCGGCGACTTGCCGGAGGCGCACCGCACGTGTATTTACCGGGTGGCTCAAGAGGCGCTGCAGAATTGTGCGCGCCATGCATCTGCCAGGCACGTTCGCGTCGGGCTGGAGCGGGCGGTGAGTGTCGTGATCCTCCGCGTGGAGGATGACGGGAAGGGGTTTGCGGCGAATCGAACGCGCGGGCTGGGTCTGCTGGGGATGGAGGAAAGGGCCGCGCAGTTGAGCGGTCGGGTTCGCGTGCAATCGGAGCCGGGGCATGGGACCTGCGTGACGGCGGAGATCCCGCTATGAAGCCGGTTCGCATCTTCCTGGCCGACGACCATGCGATATTGCGGAGCGGCCTGCGCTTGCTGCTCGAGCGCGAGCTCGACCTGCTGGTTGTGGGCGAGGCCGCGGATGGTCGGGGCGTGCTGGATGCCATGGCGCGAGAGTGCGCCGATGTGGTGATCATGGATGTCGCCATGCCCGGGCTGAATGGCGTGGAGGCTACCGCCCAACTGCTGCGGCAGTGTCCCTCGGCCGCGGTGATCATACTCAGCATGCACAGCGACGAAACGTACGTGTTGCGATGCTTGCGTGCCGGGGCGCTGGGCTACGTGCTGAAGGAATCGGCCGAGAGCGAGCTGGTCAGTGCAATTCGCGCGGTGATTGCGCGCAAGTCGTACTTCAGCCCGAAGGTCAAGCGGATCTTGCAGCAGGACCACGTGGAACGGCTGCGGCGCGCCGGCCTCGCAGACAGTTATGACCTGCTGACCGGCCGCGAGCGCGAAGTCTTGCAGTTGATTGCAGAGGGGAATAGCAATAAGGAAGTCGCCGGACGCCTGTTCCTGAGTGTCTTCACGGTCGAAACGCACCGCAAGAAGATCATCGAGAAGCTGAACTTGCACGGAACCGCGGACCTGATTCTATACGCGGTGCGCAAAGGTATTGTGGCGTAGACGGGAAACAGCTACTGGGCGAACGGAGCTTCGAGCGGTGGGGCGGGGCAGGCGAAATCGCTGAGGCCGGAGTGTTTGAGTTGCTCGGCGAGATCGCGGCGGCCGGTCTTCATACGGAGTTCGATCGCGGCGAGAGTAGCGGCGCAGAGTTGCGTGTGGACCGCTTCGCAGCGGGGATTGAGCGCCATGGAACCGTTCTGTCCGGGCATTAGAGCGCAGCCCCCGCGGTCGGCGCCGGACTGGTAGAGCTGCACGACATTCTCGCGGAGGCCCGTGTCCATGGTCAGCATCACGCCTTCCATGAGGATGGCGAGGGCCTGCTGGGTGCGCCCTGCGGCCATCAGGGATTGGGCGTACTGACGGTAGACTTCGGGGTTCCCAGGGTCGACTTCGAGCGCGCCTGCCGAGAGATCGAGCGCGCGGGAGGTGTCGCCGAGTTTGAGGTAGGCGGCGGAAATGAGGCGGTCGATTTCAGCCGGGGCGGCGGCGAGCGGGTCGGCCTTGGGGTCGAAGCCGGGGCGCCGGCGCGCAGCTTCCGACTGGGCGAGGACCATGGTGCGGCAGCGCTGCAGCAGCTCGATGGCGCGGCGGCAAGCGGGCGCGCCCGCGGGTTGGCCGGCCAGGTCGGCCTTGGCAAGGTACCACATCGCGACGCGGCGGAGCGCTCCGGCATTATTGCGCTCGGGCGAGATGGGGGCGAGGATGGCGAGGGCCTTTTCGCCTTCGGCAAGGACTTGGTCGATGCTGGCGGTGCCGGGGTCGACGCCGTAGAGGGAGTTAGCAAGCATAAGGTGGCTCTTATAGCTCGCCGGCGAGACTTCGACGGTGGCGGTGGCGAGCGTGAGATCGTTCTGCCAGTCGCGATTGCGGACGAACGTGCGGGCGGTGTAGGCGGCGACAATCAGGCCGAGGACGACGGGGACGAAGCGCGCCGGCACCCAGGCGTAGGCCGCGGCGACGAGGGCGGCGGCAAAGGCGATCGACGGAAGATAAAGGAAGCGTTCGGCCATGATGGTGCCGATGGGGAAGAGCAGGTTCGAGGTCGGCAGGAAAACAAGGAAGGCGGCGCCGGCGAGGAAAAGAACGGTGCGGTGGCGCCGCATGGGGAAGAGTGCGAGTCCGGCGGCGGCGGCGGAGATGCCGGTCGGGATCTGATTCCAGGAATAGTCGCAGGAGAGGGAGGCGGGCCAGGCGAGGAGGAGCAGGTACTTCCCGATGACGTAGAGCGCCGTGAGGCGGCCTGGCAGCCAGGGAGCGCCTGTGATCGGGTTGTCGTAAAAGGGGAAATTCGTGGGCTGCGAAGAGAAGAGCACGGCGGCGCGCTGGTAGAGCATGAACTGGATGGGGATCAGGATGGCGACGGCGCCGAGCAGGAGTCCGCGGGCCTGGCGGCGCTCCGGCCACCAGAGGATTTCGTAGAGTACGATCACGCCGAGGATGGTGACGGCGGATTCCTTGGAGAAAACGCCGGCCGCCGTGATCAAAGCGAGAAGGCCGAGCCATGCGGCGCGGCGCGGGCCTTCGGACTCGGTGCTCTTGAGATAAACGAGGAAGCCGGCGAGCAGCGAGAAGCCCGCAAGCAGGTCCGCGCGGCCCACGATATTGGTGACGGATTCGGTGAGGATGGGGTGGACGGCCCATAGAGCGGCGATCCAGACCGGGCGCCAGCCCGGGCCGGCAAAGCGCAGGGCAAGCGCGAAAACCAGCAGGACATTGGCGGCGTGGAGGAGGTAGTTGACCCAGTGGTAACCGGCTGGTGAGGTGCCGTTGCCGAGGATGGCGTAGTTGAAGAGGTAGGAGAGGGTAGTGAGGGGCCGGTAGAGTCCGCTCTCGCCGTAGGGCCACCAATACGTGTGCTGGAAGATAAGGGCGAGGTTTTCGGGTGAGGCGTCGCGGATGCGGGTGTCTTCCAGGATGAGGCCGCGATTATCCAGGGCGAATCCGGCGGTGAATGCGTTCGACCAGGCGATCAGGGTGAGCAGGCAGAGGGCTAGCGCGACCCACCAGGGATTCAGCCGGAATTTCATGAATCTTCAGCCTAACATTCTGGCGGTAAACGGCCGCGGATTGCGCTTCTTACTTATGAAGGAGCAATTCCATGGGAAAAACGCGCACCGCGAAAGCGCGGCCGTCGGAGAGGCCGCGTCCCGCCCGGAACGAGGAGGAAAAGCCTGAGCCGGATGCCGTGCCCTCGCCGGTTCGAGCGGTGGCCGGTGATGTGGTTTATCGACTGAGTGCGAAAGCCAGTCACGTCAACATGAGAGAAATTTTTCGCTGAAAGCAAATGGGTTGCGAGTATTCTGCGCGGAGACGGCGTTGACGCCGGGCTACGATCGCGGGCGTGGAACGACTTACGAAAGCCGACCGCGCCTGCGCAGTAGCCGCGGCCGCCGCACATGATTTGAACGACGAGTTGACCGTCATCGTCAATTCGGTTTCCTGCTCGCTGGAAATGTTGGAGCGCGGGGATCCGGTAAGATTGTTGTTGCTGGAGGCGCAGTCCGCCGTGCAGCGCTGCGTCTGGAAGACCTCGGGGCTCTTGAATTACAGCGCGCGGCGGGGAGCTCGCCCGGGCAACGTGCCCATGGAGCGGCTCGTGCTGGAGGCCGACGAACCCGCGCTAAGGTATTACTAAGCGGGTGGCGCATGCTTTAGCTTGCGCGCAGTCGAGCGCAGCTCGCCGCCATCGGTGAGGTGAAAGCAATGCAGCGAATTTTGGGCATCGAATCTTCGTGCGATGAGACCGCCGCGGCCGTGGTGGAAGACGGGGAGCGTGTCCTTTCGAGCGTGGTCGCGTCGCAGATGAGCACGCACGGGCGCTACGGGGGCGTGGTGCCGGAACTGGCGTCGCGGGAACACTTGCGGGCGATTGTGCCGGTGGTGCGGGAGGCGCTGGAGCGGTCGGGCACGCGGCTCCCGGATCTGGCGGCGATCGGCGTGACGGTGGGGCCCGGCCTCGTGGGGTCGCTGTTGGTGGGGCTGACGTACGCCAAGAGTTTGAGCCTGGCGAGCGGAGTGGGGCTGATCGGCGTGAACCATATCGAGGGGCACATCCACGCCGTCATATTGGAATCGCGGCGCGACGGCACGCCGGTGGAGTTCCCGGCGCTGGCGCTGGTGGCCAGCGGCGGCCACACCCATTTGTTCGAAGTGCGCGCGGATTTCACGTACCGGCTGCTGGGAAAAACGCGCGACGACGCGGCGGGAGAGGCCTTCGATAAAGTGGGCAAGCTGCTGGGGTTCGGCTATCCGGGCGGGCCGGTGATCGACCGCCTGGCGCCGCACGGGGATCCGCTGGCGGTGCGGTTCACCTTCGCGAAGATGAAGGGGAATGCGCTCGATTTCAGCTTTAGCGGCTTGAAGACCGCGGTGCTGCGGTGGGTGGAGGCGCACGATATGGAGGCCGAGATCGCGCTGCGGAAGGCGCTGGTGCGCGAGAATCCCGGGCCGAGCGTCGCCGAGTGGCTGGCGCTGACGCCGAAGCGGACGCTGGACCTGGTGGCTTCGTTTCAGCACGCGGTGATCCATGAGCTGCTGACGCGGGCCGCGGCCTCGGCGGAACGGATTGGCGCGCGGAGCCTGATCGTCTCGGGAGGGGTGGCCTGCAATTCGGGGCTGCGGTCGGCCGCGTACGCAAGCGGGCTGCCGTACCCGGTACACTTTCCCTCCTTCGGGCTGTCGACGGACAATGCGGCGATGATCGCGGCGGCGGCCTTCCCGAAGTTGGCGCGCGGCGAGTTCTCCGGGCTGGACATCGGAGCGCAGGCAAATCTCACATTGGCCTGATTACGCCAGGATTTCGGTCTTTACGGTGCCGGCGACATCGGTGAGGCGGTAATCGCGGCCGGCGTGGCGGAACGTGAGTTTGGTGTGGTCGAAGCCGAGGCAGTGCAGGATGGTGGCGTGGAAATCGTGGACGTGGCACTCGTTCTCGACGATCTTGACGCCGAAGTCGTCGGTGCGGCCGTAGGTGATGCCGCCCTTGACGCCGCCGCCGGCCAGCCAGGAAGAGAAGGCGCGATTGTAGTGGCCGCGTCCCATCTGGCCTTCCGGGGTAGGGGAGCGGCCGAACTCCGTAGTGAAGACCACCAGCGTATCTTTGAGCAGGCCGCGTGATTTCAAATCGGCAAGCAGCCCGGCAATAGGGCGATCGATGTTCCTGGCGAGCGGCGCGTGGGTGTGAATGTCGCCGTGGGCGTCCCAGTTCTTGCTGGAGCCGACATCGATGAGCTCCACGAAGCGCACACCCTGCTCCATCATGCGGCGGGCGACGATGCACTGCCAGCCGAAGCCGGTGGTTGTGCCGCGCTCCATGCCGTATAGCTTGAGCGTGGCGTCGGTCTCTTTAGAGAGGTCGAGCACCTGCGGCATGGTCATCTGCATGCCGAAGGCGGTCTCGTAGCTCTTGATCCGGGCGTCCAGCATAGGGTCGCCGGGGTGCCGGGTCTCGTGCTTGCGGTTGAAGCGGTCCAGCAGGCTGAGTTCGAGCTTCTGCATCTCCGGCGAGGCTGCGCGGCGGTTGAGGTCGGGCACGGGTTCGGGTCCGCTGGTGATGCGGGTGCCGGAGTAGACGCCGGGCAGGAAATCGCTGGACCAGATCTGGCTGCCCGCATAAGGCATCTCGGGGGCGAGCACCACGTAGCAGGGCAGGTTCTGGTTTTCCGTGCCCATGCCGTAGGTGACCCACGAGCCGACGCTCGGGCGCTTGAAGGTGACGGAGCCGGTGTGGATGCCGAGAGTGGCCTGAAAGTGATCGTTGTGATCGCCGCGCATACTGCGCACGATGCAGAGATCGTCCACGCACTCGGCGATGTTGGGGAACAGGTCGGTGACTTCGATGCCGGACTTGCCTCGCGGCTTGGAGGCCCAGGGAGAGCCGAGCATTTTGCGATTGTTTTCCCCGGTCTTGCCTTCTCGCTGGTATTCGGCGAGTTTCGGCTTGGGGTCGAAAGAATCCACGTGCGAGGCGCCGCCGCTGAGGTAGATAAAAATCACGCGCTTGGCGGTGCCGGGGAAGTGCGGGGCCTTGGGTGCGAGCGGGGAAGCCTCGGCGGCCATAAGGTCGCTGAGCACTGCGGGGAAGATTCCGGAACCGAGCAAAAGCGATCGCACCATCTGGCGGCGGTTGAATTCACAGGGCATGCATCACCTCAATCCAGAGTCAGGAACTCGTTGCTGCTGAGCAGCACGCGCATCAGCGAAGCCAGGGCCTCGCGGTTCTTTTTGTACTCCGGCACGGCCGTGGCGGAGAGGGAGGCGCGCGCCGCAACCAGGAACTGGCGCGCGTCGCGCACTTCGTCGAGCGTCGGCACGCGGCCGAAGAGCAGGCTGAAAGCGTAGTTGAGTCGGGCGGCATCGGTGCCGTAGGCCATGCCCACGCGGACCGCGAGGGCGTCGGCCTGCTCGTGGAAGAAGGGGTCGTTCATGGTGTAAAGGGCCTGCAGCGCGGTCGTGGTGAGCGGGGCGCACGCCGGTCACGGCATTCGGATCGGCGCCATCGAAGAGGTCGAGGAAGGGCTGGCGGCGGATGCGCTGCTGCATCAGGTAGACGCTGCGCTTGTTGGTGGCGAAATCCTTGTCGGCCGCGATGAAGGGCTGGTGCTGGGTGTACCTCCAGCTCATCTCCGGGGTGAAGGGCGGCTCGCCACCCGGGGCCGGGTCGAGATTGCCGCTGAGTGCCAGCAGCGAATCGCGGATCTCTTCGGCGTCGAGCCGGCGGCGGTTGAACTTCCAGAGGTAGGCGTTCTTGGAATCCTTGAGGGCGTTCTTGGCGTCGTTGCCGCTCGCCGATTGATACGTGCGCGAGAGCAGGATCATGCGGTGGAGTTGCTTGATGCTCCAGCCGCTCTCGAGGAAGCGGCTGGCCAGGTAATCGAGCAGCTCGGGGTGCGTGGGGGCCTCTCCGCGAACACCGAAATCGTCGGGCGTCGCCACGATGCCCTGGCCGAAATGCCAGTGCCAGATGCGGTTGACGATGACGCGCGCGGTCAGCGGATTCTTCGGGTCGGTGACCCAATCGGCCAGTTCGAGGCGGCCGCTGCCCGTTTCCTCGGGAGGAACTTTGGCGCCGCCGAGAACGGTGAGGAAGCCGCGCGGAACTTCGGGCCCGAGCGTAGCCGGCTCGCCGCGCACCATGATCTTCGCGTTGACGGGCTTCCCTTCGCTGACCGCGTAGGCCTTGGCGAAGTAAGGATAGCGGGCGCTGAGGCGGCGCAGGCTATCCTGATTCTCGGCTTCTGCCTTGCGCTTTTCCTCATCGGTGGCGAATTTGATCTTGTTGGCCTTGATGTCCTCGATGCGATTGTCGAGGCCGGAGAGCTGCGTCTCGTAACGCTTCAGTTCCCCCGCCTGCTGGGGATTGAGGGCGGCGAAGCCGTAAGTGTGCGGATAGATCTCGGTACCGGCGTGCGGATAATTGGTGCTCTTGAAGATACCGTAGAGCGCGTAGTAATCGGCGGTGGGGACGGGGTCGAATTTGTGATCGTGGCAGCGCGCGCAGCCGACGGTCAGTCCGAGGATGCCCTTACCCAGGTTGTCGATGGTGTCGTCGATCGTGAGGTGGAATTCCTGGATGCGCGAGCCGAAGCGGCGCGAGTTGGCCAGGTACCCGGTGGCGATGATTTTGGCCTGCCACTCCTCCTTGTTGGTCTCCGCCAAGCCTGGTTTTGACGCAAGGATGTCGCCGGCCAACTGGTCGCGCAGAAACTGATTGTAGGGCTCGTCTTTATTAAAGGCGGCGATCACCCAGTTGCGGTAGCGGGACATCGAGGGGACGGGGAAATCCGAATTGTCGCCGGAGGTATCGGCGTAGCGCACGACGTCGAGCCAGTGGCGGCCCCAGCGCTCGCCGTACTGCTGCGACGCGAGCAGGCGATCCACCACTTTTTCGAAGGCCTTGGGCGATGCGTCCTTGAGGAACGCGTCGGTCTCTTCGGGGGTCGGGGGCAGGCCAGTGAGGTCGTACGTCGCACGGCGAATCAAGGCGGCGCGCCCGGCGCGGGGTTGCGGCGTGAGGCCCTTCTCGTCCAGCTTGGCCTTGATGAAGGCGTCGATTGCGGAGTGGTTCCACTCGGCAGAGGCGATGGCCGGGGGATGCGGATCCTGGATCGGGCGGAAGGCCCAGTGCTGTTTGGCCTTCTCCCAATCGTAGGCAGCGGAGGGCGCCGGCGGAGGCGCGGCTTCAGTGCGCGGATCGGGAGCGCCCATTTTGATCCACTCCGCGATGTGTTCGATGTCGGCCTGCGCGAGGGTCTTGCCGGGCGGCATGCGTAGGTCTTTGTTGCTGCCAAGAACGGCGCCGAGAAGGATACTTTGCTCGGGCTTGCCGGGGACGATCGCGGGTACTCCGGACTTGCCGCCCCGCAGCATGCCGGCGCGGGAATCGAGCAGCAGGCCGCCCATTGGCTTGGCGAGTTTGGAGCTGTGACACCCGTAACAGTTGGCGGCGAGAACGGGGCGGATGTGAGTTTCGAAGTAGGCGATTCCGTCGGGGGTAGGGGCACCCTGCGCGGCCAGCAGGACGGGCACGAAGTAAATTGCAGCCTTCACGAGTCCCCCTCTCGTTCCCTCAGTATATCTCGCGCCGCCAAAAACGTCCGTCGCCAACGAACCGCGACCGTAAGGGAGCGATCTACAATCCCCCGCTTTACATCGCGCCCTCACAACGAGCCGCGACCGTAACGTAAGGGAGCGCAACGACCCCTGCCCAAATGCATCGCGCCCCCCACCGCGAACCGCGACCGTAATTCTACTGTGTCATAAATCGTCATCGCAAAGCACAACACAAGGGGCAGCATGGAAGATGCTGGACAAGGAATCGAGCAATCTGGATACGGAGGGTGGCGATCGAATTCGGGTTATGCCGTTGTGCGCGCGTCCTTTGCCCCCCGCGGCCGGAACTGGGGAGGTAAAGGTCTGGCGCGTAGCCCAAGATGGCCGACGTGGGCTGAGGGGGAAAAACGGCTCCTTTCTGCAATTAAGAAGCCGTAAGCCGCAATGCAGAGGGTGGCGTGATGATGAAATCCCCGCCAGTTGCGGCCTTCATAGTGTGCCAGGCCGAGTTCCGATTTGAGCTCTTCATAATCGCGCTCAATCACCCATCGATGCTTGCTGGTCCCGACCAGATTCTTCAGCCGGGTTTTCTCTGCCAGGTTGGACAACCAGTATGCGCTCGGCTCATCGGTTCCTTTCGGCCACTCGATCAGCAACCACTGTTCCGGCCGCAGGCTCCCTTTGCGATCATCTCCGTACGCTGGTCGAACCCGCAACGCGGCAAAGCGGGACTGCAAGGTTCCCTTGCTCCCTTCGCGCCAGGCGACTTCACTCCATCCTTGCTCCGGCAATTCCTGCGCCAGTTGCTTCACCGTAATCGGTTGGTGCGTCTGATCCCGTCGCATTCGTTTGGCTGGCTTCCCCTTGCCGTTCCAAGGCTTCGGGGGTAAAGGTTGCCGATCCAATGCCCACACCGTGGTGTTGGATCTTACCGCCAGCGAATAGTCCAGTTTCAGTTCCGCCACGCCGTCCCGAAACTCGCGATTGGATCCGTATATTTCGTCTGCCAGTAGCACACCGACAGGCACCTTCTCTTCAACTGCTCGTTGAATTTGCGCCAACGCAATCTGCGGCTTGGTTTGAAACCGTATCCCCTCGGGAACCCCGGTTTCCGTGCGTCGCTCCGGGTCGGCCGCCCAGTCTTCCGTAAGATAGAGTTGCCAAGCAATCGGCAGACTTCCGGTCGCGGTGGCCACCGATAAACTCACCGCCACCTGACAGTTCTCCTTCTTCCCTAAGCGACCACAATACTGCCGTGCCACTCCTACCGAATGAGTACCCTTCTTAACGTAGCTGGTCTCATCCACGATCCATGCCGTCACGGTTCCCTGCTTCTGCATCGCCGGCAGCACGTAATTCCGCACTTGCGCCAACATGTCGGCATCGCTCCAGGGCGACTCGGCGACAAAGTGATGCAGCGATTCGTGCATACGCTGCACATGGTCGGGAGCCAGGCGCGCAGCCATCGGCTCGACACTCTTGCGTTCACCACCCAGCAACAAGCCGGTACAGTAGTTCCGCAGAGGCAGTATGCGGTCCGCATGTCCCACGGCTTGCGCCAGCCAGTCCATATATGCCGTGAGTCGTTTCTCTTGTGGTGCTGGCGCCGGATCTTTCGCAGCCACGGAAACATTATAGGACAGATTTGTTTTTTATGACACAGTAGAAGTAAGGGAGCGATCTACAATCCCCCGCTTTACATCGCGCCATCACAACGAGCCGCGACCGTAATGTAAGGGAGCGCAACGAGCCCTGCCCAAGTACATCGCGCCCCCCCCACCGCGACCGTAAGGGACCGTAAGGGAGCGATCTACAATCCCCCGCTTTACATCGCGCCCTCACAACGAGCCGCGACCGTAAAGTAAGGGAGCGCAACGAGCCCTGCCCAAATGCATCCCCCCCCACCGCGAACCGCGACCGAAGGCCGCGACCCGCAGCGGAGCACCTTGAACCTGTGGGCCAAGGGAGCTGCGGCACCACAATTGCCATGCAAACGCATAATATGATTGGCAGGCACGAAGGCGAAGCACTTAGCGGTACGGACGGCGGCACTCTGTCGCAGGACGTATTTTCTTTTGGCGGCAGGCTGCCGCGTGGTGAATTCCGGCTATGAAAACGATCTCGATGCTCGGGCTGCTTTCGGCTGCGGTGTGGGGGCAGGTTGTTCCCAACCGGTACGTTTTGGAACTCTCGGGCGAACCGGCAAGCGCACGTGCCGGGGCGCGCATCGCGGCGCGTGCGGTGGTGCGCCAATCGCAGCTGGCGGCGCGGACCGCGGTCGCGGCCAAAGGCGGCGCCGTGATCGAGAGCCTGGACACCGTGTTCAACGGCCTCATCGTCAACATCCCGGATGCGCGGGCCGCGGAACTGCTCAACATTCCAGGTGCGGTGAAGCTGCATGCGGTGCGGCGGGTGCGTCCGCTACTCAGTCACGCGCTGCCGCTGCACAAAGTTCCCGATGCCTGGAACCTCCTGCCGCTGGGACAGGGAGGAGCGGGCGCGGGAATCAAGATCGGGATGATCGATAGCGGCGTGGACGTCAACAACCCGGCGTTCAGCGACGCGCTGCCGCCGCTGGATGGATTTCCCAAGGTGAGGGCGGCGAGCGACAGCCGGTTCACCAACGCCAAGATCATCGTGGCCAGGAATTATACGCCGCTCCTGCCGGACGGCGGCGACGCGGATGCGAACGATCACGATGGGCATGGCACGGGGACCGCGCTCGCGGCGGCGGGCGGAACCGCGAGCACACCGTACGGAGTGCTCACCGGCGTCGCGCCCAAAGCCTACATCGGCAGTTATAAGGTGCTGGACGCCAACGGCGCCACGTCGGACGTGATCGCCAAGGCGATCGACGACGCGGTGGCGGACGGGATGGACGTGATCAACATCAGCCTGGGGTCGTACGTGACTTCGTACTCCGATATCGACCCGGGCGAGGTGGGCATGGCGGCGATCGCGCGGGCCGCGAAAGCGGGCGTGATCGTGGTGGTGGCGGCGGGCAATCAAGGGCCTGGTGCCGGGACGATCGGCGATTATGCGAGCGCTCCGGATGCGATCACGATGGCGGCGATTCACAACGACCGGTCGCTGGGGTATGCGATCGATGTGACCGGCGTGGCGCCGTACCCGGCGTACGCGGGCGATGGGCCGAACCCGGGGCAGGCGATCGGCGGCACGCTGTTCGATGTGACCGCGGTGGATGCCACGGGGCTCGCCTGTGCGGCGCTGCCGGCGGGCTCTGTGGCGGGCAAAATCGTGCTGGTGTTGCGCGGCACGTGCACCTTCGAGAGCAAGTTGAACGACGCGGCGGCCGGCGGGGCGCTCGGGATCGTGGTCTACAACAATCCGGGGAACAGCAGCTTTTCGTCCGGGGGCGTGACGGTGGGGTCGGCGACGTTGCCGGCGCTGTTCGTGAACCAGGCCGATGGGCTGGATTTGAAGGCGCGCGCGGCACAGGATTCAGGGCTGCAGGTGACGCTGGATTTTTCGGGCGCGATCGCGTTCCCGGCGCGCACGGACGTCAGCAGTTTTTCGAGCCGCGGGCCCAGCGTGGGCAGCGCGCTGAAGCCGGACCTGGCGGCCGTGGGGGAAGAGATTGTGACCGGCGCGCAGAATTCGTACACCAGCGGGGAGTCGTATAGCGCGTCGGGTTTCATCGATACCGCGGGCACCAGTTTCTCCGCGCCGCTGGCGGCGGGAGCGGCGGCGGTACTGAAGGGGGCGCGTCCCGGGCTCACCATGCAGCAGTATCGCTCGCTGCTGGTGAATGGCGCGGCGGGTGCGACTGTGTCGGAGGGCGTCGCGGCGACGGTGTCGCAGTCGGGGTCGGGGATTCTGAATTTGCTCGCCGCAGTCAGCGGGACCGTGGCGGCGTATCCCACGTCCCTGAACTTCGGCACGGGGCACAGCACGGTGGCGCTCTCCCTATCGAATGTGGGCCAGGTGCTGGATACATTTACACTGCAGCTGGTGCCGGCGGGCAATGCCCCGGCTCCGGTTCCGGGCACCGATACGGTGGTGTTGGATGCGGGCGCGTCGCAGCAGGTCGCCATGACGCTGGATGCCGCGGGGTTGGCACCGGGCGAGTACTCGGGTTACGTGACAGTCTCGGGGACGGCGAGTTCGACCGTGGCGAAGATTCCGTACTGGTTCGCGGTGCCGGGTGGCGATCCGGTGGGAATCTCGGTGCTTTACCAGGATTACTACGACGCGGTACGGACGAGCTCGACGCAGGCGGTGGTAATGCGGATCGTGGATGCGGCCGGGCTGCCGTACAACGGCGCGCTGCGTCCCGCGATTACGCTGGCGGGGTCGGGGAGCGTGCGCGGTTTCTATCGGACCGGCACGATCCCGGGCACATACGCGGTGGATATTCGCACGGGCACGGCGAACATGGAACTCACATTCACAATCGGAACCGTGACCGAAACGGTCGTGATCCCCGTGTACTAGTAACTAGTGGGACAGGCCTCCTGGCCTGTCCACTTGCTGCCGTAACTCTCGCGTGCCCGAATCGCCGTTCACCTCAACTTTAAATTTATATTTCCCTTCCCCTCAAGCTCTTACGATTTTCAGCCCCGAATCTCCCCAACCCGCCGTGCTCCAATCGCACCAGGAAGAGACTCATGAATAAATTCCAATACGACGCCAACCAGTGGAAAGAAAAGCGCGCCCGCTACCACCTCCCCGATCCCGTCCCGCCCGTTCACCACTCTGTCCTCCCCTCGGAGGACCTCGCGGCTTACCAACTCCTCGTCGCTGAGTACCACGCCAGCTTTAACCCCGCCACGCCCGAGGAACGAAGCTTCGTCGACGACATCATCTATTGCGAGTGGACCCTCCGCCGCCTCGTCCGCGCCGAAACCGAGCTCTTCCTTTACCTCCACGAAAACGCCGGCACCATCCACCCCGATTGCCCCCTCGGCCAACCCGCCGCCGAGCATGCCAGGCTCTTTAACTCGCTCCAATGGCGCGGCATCTCCACCCGCAAGGCCCTCAAGGAAGCAATCGACGGCCTCCGCGACCTTCGCCTCCACCCCATCCCCGACCCCGAGCCCTCCGCAACCCCAACAATCGAGGACCCCTTACCCGAAATTGGCTTCGTTCTTGAAACCGGAGAAGTGCCTTCTGTGGGGCAGCCAATCCTGGCTGCAGCCGCCTTAGAGGCGGCTTCCCCGGGGAGTGATACGTTGCTTATTGGTAAGCGTTAGACGCTTACGCTTATTGAATATACCCGAGCCCTTTGAGCTGCTTTAGCTTTTCGGGATCTACTTCTTTGGTCTGGCGCGTCTGTGTGGGCAGTGCCTTTTTCCAAGCCGTCAGCGCGGCGTCCATTTGGACGGCCCGCTCCTGTTGCTGGATGTAGAGATTGTGAAGTTCGTTCGGGTCGGTGCTGAGGTCGAAGAGCTCGCGCTTGCCGTTGCTGGAACTGATGTACTTATAGGGCCAGGAGAAGATGGCCTTGGTGGTGCAGCCTCCGGGGCAAGCCGGCGGCTGCATGACAGGGCACGGGTACGTCTCCGCGTAGATGGAGCGGGACTGGTCCCCGCCGGTCAGAAGCAGGCCCTGCATCGTTTTCGGAATCGGAGCCTGCGCCACGCTGAGGATGGTGGGGGCAACGTCGATCAAACTGACGGCCCGGTTCTCCACGCCGTGGTTGGCGCCGCGCGGGTACTTGACCAGCAGCGGGACGTGCAGCAAATTCTGATAGGGAGAATTGGCGTGCCCGACGCGATCGCGCTCTCCGAACGACTCGCCATGGTCGCTGGCGACCACGATCATGGTGTTGTCGTAGGCATTCTCGCGCTTCAGCCAGTCGACCACCTTGCCGATTTGCGCGTCCATATACGCGATGCCGCCATCGTATTGCGATACGCAGTGGGGGCCGTAGCTGGCGGGCAATCCCTGGCCGTGGCTGATCTGCGACTGCTCTTCATCCAGATCGTCCTGGGTGATGCGCGCGACCTTGCCGGGGTAGGCGGTGTTGTAGGGCGCGGGCGGGACGTAGGGGAAATGCGCGTCCATGTAGTTGAGGAAGACGAAGAGCGGAGCGCCGGGCTTGGTGCGATGCTGGAGCGTGGAAAAGAGGCTGGTATCGATATCCTCGCCGAGGCTGTAGAGGCGATCGAACTGGGCGGTATCGACGGCGAAGCTGATTCCGCGGCGCATGGTGCGGCGAAGCAGGTAGTGCGTGAGGTCCGGGAGCATCGGGACGGGGCGCGGGATCCGGAACTCATCGAAGCCGCGCTCCAGTCCGAAATCGGAGCGCAGATACAGGTTGGCGCCGACGCCGACGGTCTGATAGCCGGCGGTCTGCAACAGTTCGGCGACGGTGGGATATTGCTTGCTCAGTTCCCGCCCATAGAGAGCCTCGGGCGGTTGGCAGTAGGAGCCATGCCAGCTGGGATACATCCCGGTGAAGAGGGAGGCGTGGCTGGTCAGCGTAATGTCGGCGGCGGACGCAGTGTTGGAGTACACCACGCCATCGGCGGCCAGGCGTTTGAGATTGGGGCTGTTGTCGCGCTCGTAGCCGAAGGCGGAGACGTGATCGGCGCGAACCGTGTCGATCACGATCAGCACGATATTGGGACGCGACGCGCCGGCGAGCGTCGGGGAGGCGGCCTGCACGTCGGATTGTCCGGCCATGGAGAGCGCGAAGCTGCCGATCAACAGAGCGAAGCCGAGCGCGATCGAGCCGGTGGTGATCCAGCGATTGGCGGCGAAGCGGCCGCCGCGGCCCGCCCACCAGGCGAGCAGCAGAGTTGCAACCAGGACTACGCGGAGCACCAGTGTTCCCATGCTGACGTTGGCGCCCAGCTGCGAAGCGGTGCCGGTCTCCATCAGGGTGAAGAGCTGGCCGAGGCCGAGCAGCAGGCCGCTGACCAGCCAGTAGTTGGTCAGCAGGCCGGGGAGGTCCATCCAGCTCAGAGAGCGGAATGCAGCCAATATCAGCGCGATGAAGGCGAGGGCGGACAACTGCAGATAAAGTCCATCGTGCAGCATGCCCTGCGAGACGATTTCGTTGATCAGAAAGGCCAGTGCGAGGCTTAGGGAGGCGGTCAGTTCGAGAACGCGATCGGGCCGCGCGCGAACGGTTTCGGCACCGCGGAAGCGCCAGACCACCAGTCCGGCGAGCGCGCCCAGTGCGGGGCCGGTGACCAGGTAGCCGAGCAGCAACAGGCCGGTGAGATGCCAATGCCACGGCGTGAAAACCGAGTAGGGGCGGGTGAGCCGGAAGAGAACCGAGGTGAAGACAAACTCAACTACCGCATAAGCGGACCACGCGGCAATGCCATGAATGGCACCCCGCAGGACGTAGTCCGCGCAAGTCTTGATTCGAGGCATTTTGGTGATCAAGCGATAGTACCCGGATTGCGCGTAAGGCGATGATACTATATGATGATACAGCGCGGAACCAGCAGATGCAAAACCATCGCCGCTGTGTCCACCGCCACGGATGTCGGGGAAACCCTCAAGTCGCACCTCAGTGAACCCAGGCAATCACGCAGTGTATAAGGTGGGAAATGAAATCTAAGCCGGCCGGGCCTCAACCAAACAATTACATCATTGTGGTCTTCGATAGTTGCCGCTACGATTCATTCGTGGCCGCGAAGCCAAAAACGATCGCCCGCCTGGGGGAGGTCGAGCCGCGCTGGTCGTATGCGTCGTGGACGGCGCCCTCGCATTACAATCTGCTTTCAGGATTACTGCCGCATGACAGTCCGAAGCAGGTCTTCGCCTCTGAGTACTACAAGAAGGACTTTCTGAAATACGCCGAGCGGCTGGGCGTGGAAGGCGTCGGCTTTAAATCGCTGATTCCGAAACTCTACTTTCCGGCGTTTCTGCAACAGAGCCTGGGCTATCGCACGCACGCAATGGTATCGCTGCCGGTGCTGAACCCGCGCACCATTCTGAATAACGGCTTCGACACCTACCGCCTGATGGATCATCACAACGATATGCGGGCGATGGTCAAGGAGATGCGTTTTCCGGAAGACAAGCCTTCGTTCTACCTGCTCAACGTGGGCGAGACGCATTATCCCTACGCGCTGCCCGACGAACCGCCGGAAGACTGGCCGCGCATCAGTGGAATTCACGGCGTTTTCAAGCACCTTGACGATCAGATCGTCGGTGGAAAACTCGTCAAGGGCGGCGACAAGTTCTTCAACGCCGCGAAAATGAAAATGTTGCGCGATCGTCAGGTGAAGGCGGTGAAGTATTTGGACCGCGTGGTGGAAGAGCTTTTCGATATCGCTCCGAAGAACACCTACATTACGATTACGGCGGACCACGGCGAACTATTCGGCGAAGGCGGGTTCTTCGGGCATGGTCCGATCATGCACAAGAAGGTCTTCGAAGTTCCGTTCGTCGAGGGCAAGATTAGATGATGTACATTGGACCGGGCGCGGGGTTTGCGTTCCTGGGATCGTTCCTGACGCTGTTGGGCGGCTTGCTCCTGGGACTGATCTCGGTGTTTCTGTGGCCGTTCCGGATTGCGTGGCGCGCGGTTCGCGGGCAGCAGGGGTACAAGCAGGCAAAGGTACAGAAGCTGATTTTCCTGGGGCTGGACGGGTTGGATCCGGCGTTGGCCGAGCGCTACATGGCGGAGGGCAAGTTGCCCAACCTGAGCAAGCTGCGCGAACAAGGCGGCTTTCACCGGCTGCGCACCACGTTCCCGGCGCTCTCGCCGGTGGCATGGTCCACCTTTGCGACCGGCGTGAATCCGGCGCGCCACAGCATGTTCGACTTCCTGAACCGCAATTTGCGTTCGTACATGCCGGAGCTTTCCTCCACGCGGGTGCGCGACGCGGAGCGCGTGCTCAGCATCGGCAAGTACCGGATTCCGTTGAGCCGTCCGATTGTGGAGATGCGGCGCAAGAGCCGCACCTTCTGGCAGATCCTGGGCGAGCACCAGATCGCATCCACCATCCTGCGCGTGCCGATCACGTTTCCGCCGGAGAAGTTCAACGGCCGTATGCTCTCGGCAATGTGTACGCCGGATCTGCTGGGCACGCAGGGTACGTTCGCCCTGTATACCACGCGCAATACCAGCGGCGAAATGGAGAGCGGCAACCGCTATCCGCTCGCGCTGAAGGATGGCGTTCACCAGGGCGAGA
Organism: uncultured Solibacteraceae bacterium; assembly: GCA_963791985.1. Lineage (GTDB taxonomy): Bacteria > Acidobacteriota > Terriglobia > Bryobacterales > Bryobacteraceae > Solibacter. The sequence goes on from CAWBUN010000002.1 coordinate 1,403,486, forward strand.
TCGAAGGCCCGCCGAATCACATGGAAGAAGGCGCGGGCGCGATGAAGATCCCGTTCACGCTGAAGCGGACTGGAAAAGGGCGCGCGCGCCTGACCATCGGCGAGGAGCGTATCGATCTGGAGCAGGGCGAATATACGCCGTGGGTCACGCTGACCTTCAAAGCTTCAGTTTGGTATCACGGTGAGCGGCATCGCGCGTTTTCTGCTGACGGAGAGCGAACCCGAGGTTTCGCTCTACTCGACGCCGATCAACATCAATCCCGAGGATCCGGCGCTGCCGATCTCGCACCCGAGCTATTACGCGACCTATCTCGCCAAGCTGCTGGGCGCGTATTCCACGCTCGGCATGGCGGAGGATACGTGGGCGCTGAACGAACACGCGATCGATAGCGACGCGTTTTTGAAGCAGGCGTACCTGACCTACGACGAGCGCGAGGCCATGTTCCTCAGTGCGCTGGATCGGACGCGGCGCGGCGTGGTGGCGTGCGTATTCGATACCACCGACCGCGTGCAGCACATGTTCTTCGCGCAGAAAGATCGCGGCGGTCCGTACAGCAAAGTGATCGAAGAGCTGTACATGAAGGCCGATAAATTGGTCGGCAAGGCCTTCGAGTATGTGGACGAGGAGACGGCGTTATTCGTGATTTCCGATCACGGGTTTGCCTCTTTCGAGCGCGGCGTCGATCTAAATTCCTGGCTGTTGCACAACGGGTATCTGACGTTGAAACCTGGCGCGACCGGCGCGAGTTACCTGAAAGATATCGATTGGGAAAAGACCCGCGCCTATACGTTCGGGCTGGCCGGCGTGTACATCAACGAGCAGGGCAGGGAATCGCAGGGCATCGTGAAGTCCGGGGCGGAGGCTCTCGCGTTGAAGCGCGAACTGGCCGCCAAGCTGTCCGGCCTCCGCGATGACGAGCGCGACCGGGTGGCGATCCGGCAGGCCTGGACCAGCGAATCGCTGTACACGGGACCGTATCTGGACGCGGCGCCGGATTTGATCATCGGCTTCGCGGATGGCTACCGCGCCAGTTGGGATGCGGCCGTCGGCAAGGTGACCGGGTCTGTGTTCAGCGACAATCTGAAGGCCTGGAGCGGCGATCATTGCATCGATCCGCACCTGGTTCCCGGAGTCATCTTCTGCAACCGGCAAATGTTCGCGGAGAACCCGGGGATCGAAGACATGGCGCCGACGGCGCTCGATCTCTTCGGCATCCAGCCGCCGCCTTACATGGAGGGCCGCTCGGTATTGAAGCCAGGCAAACAGGCGGTGGAGCGCGGGGTGGCGGCTTGAGACTGGCGATAGTTCCGCTGCTGGCCGCAATCGTGTTGGCGGGATGTTCGCACGATGCCACGCAGGCGGCGGGCAAGCGCATGATCGTGCTCGGCATCGATGGCATGGACCCCGTGTTTCTGGAAGCGCATTGGAGTTCTCTGCCCAACTTGAACCGCTTGCGGAGTCAGGGCGATTTCAAGCGGCTGGGGACGACAGTGCCACCGCAGAGTCCGGTGGCGTGGAGCACGGTGATCACGGGCATGGATCCGGGCGGCCACGGCATCTTCGATTTCGTCCACCGCAACCCTGCGACGCGTATGCCAATGTCCTCGATGGCGGAAGTGACGGAGCCGACCAAGACGTTTGGGATCGGGCCGTATCTGATCCCGCTGGCCGGCGGCGGCGTGCGCAGCCTGCGCGATGGCCGAGCGTTCTGGCAGGTGCTGGCGGACCAGAAGGTGACTTCGCGCGTGATCCGTATGCCGGCCAATTTCCCTCCCGCGGATTGCGAAGAGGAATCGCTCTCCGGCATGGGTACGCCGGATATGACCGGCTCGTTCGGCACGTTTACCTTTTTTCACAACGATCCCGGGGAGACGCGAACGGAGTTCGCGGATAACCGCATCGTGCGCACGAAACTCGAAAACGGGCGGGCCACGCTGCACATCGAAGGTCCGGCCAACAGCCTGCGCAAAGATCATGCGATCACCGTGGCGGATCTGACGGTGCATGTGGATCCGAAGGAACCGGCCGCGCGCTTCGATATCGAAGGCCAGCAGTTCATCCTCCGGCAGGGAGAGTGGTCGGACTGGGTGCATGCGAGTTTCCGGCTGCTTCCCGGCGTGAAGAGCGCGTCCGGAATTCTGCGGGTTTACCTGCAGCAGGTGCATCCGTACCTGCGGATTTACGTGAGTCCGGTGAACATCGATCCCGAGGATCCGGCGCTGCCGATTTCGACGCCGCCCGCATTCAGCAAGCAGCTGGCGCAGTCCTTGGGTCCGTTCTACACCCAGGGAATCGCCGAGGAGACTTCGGCATTCCGTGCGGGCCTGTTTTCGCGCCAGGAGTTTCTGACGCAAAGCCACAAGGTGCTGGCCGACAGCCTGCGGATGTTCCGCTATGAGCTGGACCGCTACCAGGGCGGACTGCTCTTCTACTACTTTTCGAGCGTGGATCAGAACTCTCACATGCTCTGGGGCAAGTACGAAGCCGACTTGTTGGAGATCTATCGCGGTGTGGATTCCGCGGTCGGCGACGCGATGGCGAAGGCGGGCAGCGATACGACGCTGGTGGTGCTCTCCGACCATGGTTTCGCGCGCTTCGATCGTGCGGTCCACCTCAACACGTTCCTGATGCACGAAGGCTTGCTGACGCTGGACGACCCGGCGAACGTCGGCGACACGAAGTTGTTTGCACACGTGGACTGGAGCAAGACGATGGCGTACGCGATCGGCTTGAACGGAATTTATCTCAATCAGGAAGGCCGCGAGAACGGCGGTGTGGTGCCGGAGGCCGACCGTCGCCAGGTGCTGGACCGGATCGCCGCCCGGCTGAAGGAATTCAAGGACCCGGTGACGGGAGAAAACGTGGTCGATCAGGTTTATTTCCCCGAGCAGGCATTCCGCGGCAAGAACCTGCGCTATTCGCCCGACCTGTTCGTGGGATTCCGGCGCGGCTACCGGGCCTCCTGGCAGACGGCGCTGGGCGCGGTTCCCGGTGTGTCGCTGGAGGACAATACGCAGGCCTGGATCGGCGACCACTGCATGGCGTCGGACGAAGTGCCGGGAGTGCTCTTGAGCAATCGCAAAGTGCGGGCGGCGGCTCCGCAGCTGTTCGACGTGACGGCTACTATCCTTAGTGAATTCGGGGTGAAAAAACCAGCCAACATGATCGGCCAGACGGTATTCTGAGGGCGGGGATATGGATCTATTCAACTCCATTTTCGGCTCTGTGCTGCGGGTCTACTACGCGGCTTTTTCGTGGGCTCCGCCGGTGGTCGGGCTGACGGTGCTTTCGGCGGTGGTGGGCGTGGCGATGCTGTGGGTCTTCAGCAAGACGTCCGACCAGGCGCGCATGAAGGCCGTAAAGAATAAGGTGTGGGCCGCGCTGTTCGAGTTGCGGGTATACGTGGACGAACCGCGGGTGACCTGGCGCGCGCAGAAATCACTGTTCGTCGCCAACTTGAAATACATGGGGCTCGCGCTGCGTCCCGCGCTGTGGATGATCGTGCCGATGGGGCTTCTATTGCTGCACCTGGAGGCGTTCTATGCGCGCGCGCCACTCGCGGTGGGACGCGAGGCAATCGTCACCATGGGGATGAGCCCGGATTGGAACCCGGCCGCTCCGGCGCCCGAACTCACGGCGCCGGCCGGCGTGAAGGTCAGTGCCGGTCCGGTGCGCGCGATGGATGCGCGCGAGGTGAGCTGGCGGATCCAACCGGTCAGCGAAGTTTCGGGCAAGCTGACGTTCATGGTGGACGGGCAGCCGGTGGAGAAAGCGATCGAGGCCGGTACGCGGCAGCGTTTCGTCGCGGGGCGGAGCGTCCGCTCCGCGATGCAGGCTATATGGACGCCCGACGAGAAGACGATTCCTTCGCCGCATGTGGAGTGGATCGAGATTCGGTATCCTGAGGCCAGCCTGCCGATTTTGGGATTGCAGTGGAACTGGTTGGTCTGGTTCTTTGTGGTTTCGGTGGTGGCGGCCTTGTTGCTCAAGAAACGATTTGGTGTGGTGATCTGAGAAAACGCATATGCTGGGACCTTCGATTAAATTGAACAAGGCCCTCTGGGCCAAAGTGAAGAAGTGCGCCGACGCCGGCGGCTACAGTTCTCCGCAGGAGTTCGTGGAACACGTGCTGGAAAAGGAACTGGCAAAGGTAGAGACCTCCGCTTCGGACGAGGAGATCGCCAAGAAGCTGCAGGGTCTGGGCTATTTGGATTAGCGAGGACGAGCGAGGTAAAAGATGGGCGGACCAAAAATCGAACTCGATAAAGCGCTCTGGGTCAGGGTGCAGGAGCACGTCGCGGCCGCGGGGTACAGCTCTCCCGAAGAATTCGTGCAGCATGTCATCGAGCGGGAGTTAGTGAAGACGGAAAAGGGCGACACCGCGGATGCGGCTGCCGGCAAGATCCGGGGTATCGGTTATATCGATGCCGGATTGGATATCTAGTCAGTTCTTCGAGGCTTTGCGGTCCTTGAACCAGGAGATGATGCGCCGGAAGTAGAATGCAATTCCGGCGATTGCCGCTAGGGCCATCTGCCAGAGCAAGGCGCCGGAGCCGGGGTCGGCATAGGCGCGAGCTTGCTGCTCCGCGCCGACCAGGAGCAAGACGAGCAGGCAGGAGATGCGCATCACTTTTTGATTGTAGATGATATTACGACAATCAGGCCTGCTTATCATAAATACTAACTTTGGGTATTGGGGACGCCAACGAGCCGCGACCGTGAGGGAGCGTTGCGACACGTGGTCAGCGGGTAGCGCTCCCTTACGGTCGCGGCTCGTTGACGGTGAATTTCTCGTACATCTGCGGGGCGTTTTCCGCAGTGACCATGACGGATTCCAGCACGTAGTCTTTGGCGGGAGCGAAGCCGGGCTCGTGGAGGATGCGAGTGGCCGACCTCGACGGCTTTATCGACGCATAGAGGATAAACAAACGTGGCGGCGAGAATCCCGTCCATCACCTTCTTGATTCCTCCGGCCGGTCCGCCGAGACCGTCTACTCCGACGAAGATCATCTCCTTTTCGCGGCCCAGTTCCTTGGCGGCCAGATAGGCGCCGACCGCCATCGGGTCGTTGTGGCCATAGACGACATCGATCTTTGGCTGCGCGCGCAGCACTTCGGTCATGCGGTCCTTCGCCTTGGCCTGGATCCAATCGGCCACGGGGTCGGCGACGATCTTGATGTCCGGGATATTTGTCGAGGATTTCTTTCGCGCCTCGATCGCGATTGATTTCGCCTTCGACGCCGAGCAGGCCGCGCATGGCGACTACGTTGCCGGCGGGCTTGCCGTACTTCTTCGTCAGGTGGTCCACGATGAACTGTCCGGCGAGGCGGCCGATGGCGACGTTGTCGCTGTGCACGTAGGAGGTGTAGTTGGGCTGGAGGATGTCGCGCTCCAGGCAGATCACGGGGATCTTCGCCTCCATAGCCTGTCCCATGACGGCGGTCAGCGCGGCGCGCTCATTGGGGGCGACGATCAGAAGGTCGGGCTTCTGGCGTATGAAGGTCTCCACTTGCGCGACCTGTTTGCTGTTGTCCTGCTGCGCGTCGCTGATCACGAGTTTGACGTCGGATTGCGCGGCGAAGAGTTTGGCCATCAACGCGTTTTGCGCGGCGCGATAGGGCTCGGCGTTGTTGGCCTGGCTGAAGGCCACGACGAACTGCTTCTTCTTCACTTCGCCGCCGCAACCGGCCAGAAGGATGGCGGCGGCCAGTCCGATAGTCATGCAAAGTCGACGCTTCATTCAGTTTCCATTCCTGCCGCGTTGAACCGCCACGGCTAGTACGATGATGACGGCTTTGATCATCATCTCCACATTGCTATCCACATTGTTGAGGCGCAGCATGTTGGTCAGAACTCCCATGATCAGGGTGCCGACGATGGTGCCGGAGATGGAACCCTTGCCGCCGGAGAGCGGGTGCCGCCGATCACGACGGCGGCGATCGCGTCCAATTCGTAGGCCACCCCCGCATTGGGATTGCCCTGATGATTCTCGGCCGCGTAGAGCACACCGGCCAAACCGCTGAACAGGCCGGAGAGCGTGTAGACCCAGATCTTTGTGGCGGCGATGGGCAGGCCGGCGTATTCGGCGGCCTTCTCGTTATCGCCGACGGCGCGCACGTGGCGGCCGAAGACGGTGCGCGAGAGGGCGAACCAGAAGAGCGCCGCGGCACCGGCGTAGGAGCCGATGACGATGGCCTTCTCGCGGAAGATGGCGGCGAATTCCGCCGCCAGGTCGCGGCCAAAACCGATATCGATGTTCTGATTGTTGGTGAGCCATTTGGCGAGTCCGCGTACCCCGATCATGGAGGCCAGGGTGACGATGAACGGTTGAATGCGCGGTGGCTGCGATGACGACGCCGTTCAACGCTCCGGCCAGCGCGGAGGCGAGCGACCGCCGCCAGGATGGCGACCGCGATGTGCGTAGTGTAGCCGCGCGTCAGGAACATGGCGGTGATCGCGGTGGAGAGCGCGAGGATGCTGCCTACGCTGAGATCGATTCCGCCGGTCAGAATGACGAAGGTCATGGCCAGCGAGATGAATGCCGATCAGGGAGATCTGGCGCAGGATGTCGGTAAGATTGCCGGCCTGGAGGAAGATGCGCGAACCATCGGCGGCCGTCGGGCTGATGATGATGGCGAGCAGCAGAATGCCGAGCAGTGCGGCCAGGCTCCGTGCGCGGCGCAGCACTTTGGCGTCGAGCGTCAGCAAGGCGCCTCGGACGAGGGACCGGCATTCGTGGCCGCGGATAGAATCATTTCCTGTGTGGCTTCGCTGGCATCATAACTCGCGGCGGTGCGTCCTTCGTTGAGCACCAGAATGCGATCGGCAGCAGCGCAGCAGCTCGGGCAAGCTCGGAACTCACGAGCAGGATGGCTTTGCCTTCGGCGGCGAGTTCTGCGATGAGGCGGTAGATATCCTGCTTGGCGGCGACATCGATGCCGCGCGTAGGGTCGTCGAGGAAGAGGACATCGGGGTTGAGGAGCAGCCATCGCGCCAGCAGGACCTTTTGTTGATTGCCGCCGCTCAACTGGCTGACGGGGGAATCGGGGGAAGGGCAGTGGAGCGCGAGCCGGCGCGCGACAGGAGCGAGCCTGGCGCGCTCGAGTCCGCGGCGGAGCAGGCCGAAGCGGCGGAGGCTGGGCAAGACCGCAAGGGTCGCGTTTTCGAGGACGCTCATGCGCATCATGAGTCCTTGCAGGCGGCGATCCTCGGGCAGGAGGCCGATACCGGCGGCGATGGCGCGCGCGGGAGAGCGAGGGCGCATACGGCTTGCCGGCGAGCAGCAGAGCGCCGGCGGTGATCCGATCGAGCCCGAAGAGGGCGGCGCCCAGTTCGCTGCGGCCGCTGCCGACGAGGCCCGCGACGCCGAGCACTTCGCCGCGGCGGAGTTCGAAGGAGACGCTCTTCAGTTTGGCGGTGCTGAGGTTTTCCGCTTGCAGCGCGATCTCGCCGGGCGGCCGGCGAACGGTGCGCTGCGTGGGAAGCAACTCGCGGCCGACCATCATGCGGATCAGCTCGTTGACGCTGCTGGAGGCGGTTTCCACGGTGCCGATGGTCTCGCCGTCGCGCAGTACGGTGGCCCGATCGCAGATGCGGAAGATCTCGTCCATTTTGTGAGAGACGTAGACGATGGAGACGCCGCGCTGCCGGAGGCCGGCAATGAGTCGGAAGAGCCGTTCGGCGGCGTCGTCGAAGAGCGAACTGGTGGGCTCGTCCATGAGGATGATGCGCGCGTCCATGCTGAGGGCGCGGGCAATGGCGAGCAACTGCTGTTGTCCGATGGAGAGCGACGCGACCGGCTGCCGGACATCGCAGGTAAGGCCGACCTGTTGGAGAAAGGGGCGGCAGAACGCTTCGATGCTCCGGAAATCGACGAAGCGGTCCTTCGGGAAAATGCAGGTTGGCGATCACGATGTTTTCGCCGGCCGAGAGGTTGGGGAAGAGATCGAGCTCCTGGTAGATGATGCCGATGCCGAGGCGCTGGGCGTCGAGGGGAGTTGCGATCGCGGCGGGAGAGCCGTTGACGAAGATTCTGCCGGCATCGGCGCGGGCCGACCCGGCGACGATGCGGGCGAGGGTGCTCTTGCCGGCGCCGTTCTCGCCCACCAGGGCATGGACTTCGCCGGGGCGCAGCGAAAAGGTTGCGCCTTTCAGCGCATAGACCCCATCGTAGTGTTTTGTGATTTCTTCGGCTCGTAGAATGTCGGGCACTGTTTTGCCACTCACAATTTTATGCCCTGTCTCTGCGAAATTGCGTTGACATGCAACAAACGAGTGAGCGGGGCGTTTGAACTACAGCGCGAGGCATTATGCCCCGCCTTATGAGACTTGCCGGCGTCGGATTTCATCTCGGGCGGAGCGGTGCAAAGACTTATTAGACACCAAGATAAGTTGCATTTGTATGGTATCGAACATGAGGGAGCCTTCATGTGGCTATCCGCCTGCAGACAGGTTGGCTGCAGGGCGTCCGCCCGGCCTAAGTTGATTGGGGGAAATTGTGAAACTGAAGTCCGCATTCGTCGGCTCAATTCTGTCATTGCTCGTTATCGGTAGTCTAAGCTCGCTCGGCGCTCAATCGCTTGCCGTCGATAAGTCTTCTCTCTCATTTTCCGCGCAGCAGGGCGGTGCGGCGGTCAGCCAAACTCTGACGGTGACCGGATCCAGCAGCGGGCTCGCTTTCAATGCAAGCTCGAGCGCCTCCTGGCTGAAGGTCAGCCCAACTTCCGGCACTACCTCGGCGTCTCTCACGGTGACTGCGGACCCGACCGGATTGGGTGTGGGCGTAGTGCAGGCAAACATCACGATCGCGGGTTTCAACTCGCTGACCATCCCGGTGACGTTTACGATCTCGGGGGTAACCGGGCAGACGCTGACCGCGGATAAGACTTCCCTGGCATTTATCGGCCAGGTGGGCGGGGCGGTGACGGCGGCGCAGACGGTAACGATTTCGAGCACAACCAACGGACAGCCTTTTACCGTGCAAACCAACGCATCGTGGCTGAAAGTAAGCCCGACGAGCGGGAGCACGCCGACCACGCTCTCGGTAACAGCGGACCCGACGGGCTTTGGCGCGGCCTCGCTGAACGCCACGCTGACGATTACCGGCAGCAACACGATTCAGATTCCCGTGTCGTTCACGATCGGCGCGCTGGGAGTGAGCCCGCAATCGATCCAATTCCTCTACACTCTCAACGGGAGCTTCCCGACCGCGCAAAGCCTGTCGCTTACCGGCAACCTGGTCGGGTTCACGGCAACGCCGAGCACGACTAGCGGCGGTAGCTGGCTGCAGGTGTTTCCCACGACTGGCACGACGCCCACGACGCTTTCGGTCATCGTGAACACCGCCGTGCTGCCCAACCTGGCGGCCGGCACTTACAACGGAACCATAACGATCACGGCAACGAATCAGGCCCCGATTGCAGTGCCGGTGACCCTGACCGTAAGCGGGCCCCCAGCCGTTACGGTGAATCCCGCGGCACTTACGTTCAATTTCCAGACCGGACAGTCAAATCCCGGATCGCAAAATGTAACGATTACTCTAACTCCCGCGCAGCAGCTTGCCTATTCCGTGACAAGCACGGTAACGGCGAATCCCGCGGGTAAGAATTGGATCGCGGTGCTTCCGTCCGGTATTACCTCCACGCTCGGAACCGCGACGTTCGCGGTGTCGGTGGATCCCACCGGTCTGCCTCCCGCCACTTACACCGGTAAGGTCACAATAATCAGTCAGGGCAATCCCTCGTCGCTGGATGTTCCGATCACGCTGGTGGTTTCCAATCTTCCCTTGCTGAACGTGCCCACCGCGGCGCTGAATTTCACGTATCAGGTGGGCAGCCCGCTGCCGACGGCCCAACCGGTAACGGTTACCGCGACCAGCGGGACGCCGACGTACACGATCGCCGCGGCATCGACTCCGGCGGGGTGGCTCAGTGTGAGCTCGGCGGCAGGCACGGTGCCGACGCCCTTCAACGTCACGGTGAACCCGACGGGGCTCGGCAAAGGAACCTACACGGGCACGGTTACGGTCACCGGCGTGGGCACAGGCAACGGCGCGCAGCAGATTCCGGTCAATCTTACGGTGACCAACGACCCGATCATTACGGCGAACCTGGGTGGATGTGCGATCCCGGCGCAGAACTGCGCGCTTTCCATCCCGTTCCAGATTGGCGGTACGAACAACCCCGGCGCGACGACGCTGGCGGTGAATAGCAGCACGGGCGCTACGCTGAACTACACGGTGACGCCGACGACCTCCAGTTGCGGCGGGAGCTGGCTATTGGTGAATGGATCGACGAGCGGTGTTTCCGGCGTGACCGCGAGCTCGGTCTCACTGAGCGCCGCCACTTCTGGAATTGCGGCGGGCACAAGCTGCACCGGCGCGGTCACGATTAGTGCAACAAATGCGGCCACCGGCCTCGCGACGCCGAACAGCCCGGTGACGATTCCGGTCACGCTGACGGTGAGCAGCGCGGCGCAACTGGTGGTAACGCCGAGCATCGGCTACAGCTTCTCGGTACCGGTGGGCGGACAGGCCTCGCCTTCCCAGCCGCTGAACCTGGCGAGCACGGGTAGCGATCAATTGACCTACGCGATTACTTTTGCTCCCGACCTGGGTGGTAACTGGCTATCTCTGAATGCGACGGCCGGGGCAACTCCCGGCTCGATCATTCTGACCGCGACGCCTTCCAACTTATTGGCGGTGGGTACTTATACGGGCTCGCTGAAAATCACAGCCACAGGGCCGGGGGGCGCCGCAGCCAATGCGACGGCGGCCGCTCCGTTCACGATCCCGGTGGTTCTGACTTTGACGGCGGGAACCCTGGTGGTGAATCCGACGAGCCTCGCGTTCACGCAGACACTGGGCGGCTCGGCTCCGGCGAACCAGACGGTACAGATCACGAGTAACGGCCAGGCGCTGAACTACGTGGCGGCGGCCGCGAACCCGGGCTCGGTCCAGTGGCTCTCGGTGAGCGGCAGCATCACGGGGCAGACTCCGGGGTCGGTGACCGTGGCGGTGGATGGCTCCAAGCTCTCCGCCGGCACTTACAACGGCTCCATCACGGTGACGGCGCCCGGCGCCTCGAACACGCCGTTGACACTGCCGGTTACGCTGACGGTGGCTCCGGGAACGATCAGCGCGTCGCCCACGAGCCTCAACTTCTCGCAGATTGCGGGTGGAACGGCTCCGGCGGCGCAGAGCGTGGCGGTCTCCTCCACGCCGTCCTCACTGCCCTACACGGTCTCTACGACTACCAAAGATGGCGGTACGTGGCTGAGCGCGACCCCGGCAAGCGGGACGACCAACAGCAACGTCCAGGTGTCCGTGAATGCGGGCAGCCTGGCTCCCGGCTCTTACTCGGGGACCGTTACCATTACTTCGGCGGGAGCCGGCGGCAGTCCGCTGAGCATCCCGGTCACGTTCACGGTGACGGCTTCGGCGACGCTGTCCGCTTCGCCCGCTTCGCTCAACTTCAGCTACATCAGCGGGACGACGAACCCGGCAGCGCAGACGGTGCAGGTGAGTTCGTCGGGCTCGAACACGTCCTTCACAGTCGCGACCAAGACCAACGACGGTGCTGCCTGGCTAGCGGCCACACCGACGAGCGGCACCACACCTGCGACTTTGTCCGTGCAGGTAACTCCGTCCGGCTTGGCCGCGGGCACTTACTCGGGGACGGTGACGGTTACCTCATCTAACTCACTTACTCCGCTTTCGATCCCAGTGAACTTGACAGTGACCGCGATCCCGGCGCCGGTGATCAACGCGATCGGAAATGCCGCCAGCTACGCGGTAGGCGCGGTTTCCCCCGGCGAGAATATCGTGATCTTCGGAACCAACGTGGGTCCGACCCCGTTGGCTACCGGCACTGTCACGGCGGGGGCGTTCACCACCGTCGCCGGAAATACACAGGTCCTGTTCGATGGCGTGGCGGCTCCGGTGTTGTATGCTTCCGCCGGTCAGACGAGCGTGATGGTGCCGTACGGCGTCGCCGGACGGGCCACCACCACGGTAGTGGTTTCCTATCAGGGAGTGAAGTCGGCGGGCGTGACCTTCAATGTGGTCGCGACCTCTCCGGGAATCTACACACTGAATCAATCGGGCACGGGTCCAGGGGCAATTCTCAACCAGGACCTGCTCACCGTACCGACTCCGGCAACTCCGGCTCCGAAGGGCTCGGCGGTCGCGGTCTACATGACTGGCGAGGGCCTGACCATCGGTAACGCGGATGGCGCGATCGCAACCAGCCTGAAGAGTCCGGTGGCTAACGTAACGGCGACCGTAGGAGGAGTTCCGGCGCAGGTGCTGTATGCCGGAACGTCGCCGGGAATCGTCAACGGGGTCATGCAGGTTAACGTGCTGATTCCGGCGGGTGCGCCTTCCGGAGGTGCGGTGCAGATCGTGATTACGGTCGGTACCGCGAGCACACAGTCCGGCGTGACGCTGGCCATCCAGTAGAAGACGCCGGCCGGCGAGGGGAGGCGGTTTGTCGGAGCCGCCTCCCGTCGGCAGGCTCGGGGGAGGAGTGGTCGGTGAACGTAGAACACTTCAAAGTAAAGCTGCTGACCAAGCGGCGCGAACTGGTAGAAGCGATCGCGCGAGCCGAGCAGGAAGTTCTCACGGCATCCGAGGGCGAGGTCGGCGACCCGCTGGATCGCTCGGTTGACGATACGGCGGCGAACGAAGGGCTTCACACCAGCAGCGTGGACTCGGAAACGCTCGAGCAGGTAGACGACGCGCTGCGCCGCATCGAGCAGGGCTCCTACGGCAAATGCGTCATCTGCGGAAAACCAATCGAGCCCGCAAGACTGGAAGCGATTCCGTGGACGCCTTACTGCAAAGCCGATCAGGAAAAGCTGGAAAAAGTGAAAGGGCTCGGGTCCACGCCCACGCTCTAACGGCTATTCCTTGGACTTGAGGAAGGTTCCCTGTTCAAGTTCCGCGAATGCCTGGCGGAGTTGTTCCTGGGTATTCATCACGATCGGGCCGTACCAGGCCACCGGCTCTTCGAGCGGCCTGCCGGAGACGAGCAGGAAGCGTACCCCATCCTCACCGGCTTGTACCTCGACCTCATCGCCACGATCGAACAGCACCAGCGAGCGATTGTCCGCGCTGGTGGGAGGCGAGGTGTCCGACCAACTCACGGGCTCGGTGGGCACATCGAGCGGACCCGAGGCGTTGCAGAACTTCCCGTTCCCGCCGAATACATAGGCGAAAGCGTGGCGAGTGGTTTCGACCGGCAATTTCTTTCGCCGGCCCGGAGGCACGGAGACATCCAGATAGATGGGGTCGGCGGCGACGCCGTCCACCGGGCCTTTCATTCCCCAGAAATTTCCGCAGACTACGCGAACGTGAGTGCCGTCGTCATCCTTAAGGTCCGGAATCTCGACGGCTTTAACTTCCTGATAGCGCGGCGCGGTCATCTTGAGCGATGAGGGAAGATTGCCCCATAACTGGAAGCCGTGCATACGGCCGGCGTCGTCGCCTTTGGGCATTTCCTGATGAATGATGCCGCGCCCGGCGGTCATCCATTGAACGTCGCCGGGGCCGATGGCGCCGCGATTCCCCATGCTGTCGCCGTGCTCCACGGCGCCGGCCAGGACGTAAGTGATGGTCTCGATGCCACGATGCGGGTGCCAGGGGAAGCCGGCGAGATAGTCTTCGGGAATGTCATTGCGGAAGTCGTCCAGCAGCAGGAACGGATCGAAGTCGGAAGTATTGCCGAAGCCGAAGGCGCGGCGCAGGTGAACGCCGGCCCCCTCGCGGGTGGGTTTCGACTTAACAAGCCGTTTGACGGGTCGGATGGACATGGCAGCCTCCAAAACAAGAGTCTACCCTGTGGCGGAGGTCCGAGGGTACCCGACTGCTGCAATTAACCGCGGAGGCTACGTCTTCGATGGAACTGAAAGCAATAGGACCGCAACCCGGTATGTATTCGATCCGGCGGCGGGGTCGGGCTACATCGACCTAACCAATGCGGGCACTCTCGGGGCGGATTGAGCTGGACCGGGACTTGGAACGAATGCGGGAGCTTCTGTGTGAACTTGCGCACATTTTCCTCTGGCGAACAGGAAGCGGCGTGCTGCTCCCGCGTGGCCGGTCACACCCAACGCCGCGCAACACATCGACGCTTCGTCATCGTGGCAAATACCTTAACCGGGGTAACTCCGGCTAACATCACGATCAAGCTCTTGGCGACGATTTCCGGTCCCGGCATGAAATTCGCAAGGGGCATTTACCAGCCAATATTGTAATCCCGGCATGCGTGGGCGGGCAGTAACTGCGTTCACCCCGCCGACCGGCCCGGCAGCGCTCGGAGTTACCGAGAGCCCATTTTGGGCAGCGCCGCTTAGTCAGGGCGAGTTGGCGAGTGTGACGCATCGTCGGCAAGGGGCGGTGCCGGTCTCTGCAAGGGCTGTTCCGGCGGCGTGTTGGGATTATTGCCCGCGGTCCGGCCAGCGCAGGCGTTGTTCGCACATGCTGAGGTACTGGCCGGCGCGATGAGCGATGTCGCGCTTAGGGCCGGCTGCGGCGTCGCGGAAGCGGTCGCGCGCGCCGCGAAAGTCGCGTGAATTGAACAAGCGTACCGCACCCTCAAAGTGCATCAATTGCTGGACCGGCATCATTGGGGGCGTATCGGAGGACTGCGGCAGCATCGAGTTGCTAACTTGAGCGCGGGTTGGATAAGTGTGGGAAGCTATCATGCTATTACTCCAGTAAGGTATATGGAGAATAGCCGCGTAGTGAAGCACTGTCAACGGTTGGTGCGCCTATCTTTGGTCGGCGATTCGTACGAAATCCGCGAGAGTGAATGCGAATTGCCAACCGCTTGCCGGCGCGCGCGGCTCGGAACAGAACTGCGACCGTGCGGCAGCAGTTGCCCGTGAAAAGCACAACATCAGATGGTCAAAAGGGCCTAGCGCCTTATGGCGCCCAAAGCGCCGGCGGTGCAGCCGGGGCACTGACCGGCGCCACTGCCGTTGCCGACAATGAAGGCGCAGCGCTGGGTGATGCTGGTCAGTTCCCCGTGGCTCAGCGGGGATTGGATGAACTCGCTCTCCGTGACTCCAAAGTCCGAAGTGGACGTAGGAAGCGTGTGCGCTGTAACGGCCCAGGCACGCATGCCCGGAGCCATGTTCGCCGGCGATACGCCGTACCCCAAAAAGCCGGCGTTGCAGGCCTGGCCTGTGAAGTTGGCCTGGGTGTTCACGCCGGATCCGGGAATCGTAGCCAGCAATTTCACCGTGATGTTGGTTTGGAGCGCGCCGGTCAGGCTGTTCTGCACGATGTCGGAGGCGTTGAGGTGTACAGCGCCGTTCGGAGTCACCAGGCACTGGCAGCAGGCGATCTCCTGTTCACCGGCGGCAAAGGCGAAAACGTTAACGCAAATGCCGCCGACGTGAGTGCCGAGGCCCGGACCGAAGGGATCGGCGCCGAGTGCGCCGATATTGCTCAGATCGATATATCCGGATCCACCGGGATACTTGGACAGTCCAGCAGAAATCAGGTTGGGAAAAACATGGACCTGGAAAGCATCGCCGGCGAAGAAGACCGCGGACGCCAAGTTACCGGCCGCGCTCTCATTTGCGGTAACCGGGCTGGTCGTGGCCGTGTACACTCCCGCGGTGGACGGAGTTACAAATACACCAAATGTACAGGCTCCGCCGGCGGCGAGCGTTGCTCCCGAAAAGGCGATGCTGCCGCTGCCGGGCACTGCGACGATCGTAGCTCCGGCGCACGAGCTGTAAAGGCTATTGGGCGCGGTAACCTGGACTCCCGAGGGGAGCGAAGCGGTAAATTGCACTTGTGTCAACGGAAGAAGCGCGTTGGGATTGGTGATGGTGAAAGTGAGAGCTACCGGCTGCCTTACGGGAACGGCATCAGCAGTGAAAGAGACTGCTAGCACCGGGGGCTGCGCGGCAGACAAAGCAGTCGCCAGCAAAACTAACATGGGGGCCGCCGTTCTAACTGCTGTCGGGCGCAGGCGCATATAAGACCTCTACAATAAGTCTGGACACTAGTTACCTTCTTTTAGCATCATACACACTTCGACCAAGGCGGCCATAGGGACCTTCTAAAGATAGGTACCAAGTTGCGGGCGAATGCGGCACAGGTATAAGATGCCGTTGCCAAGTTAGCCTCTTTGATTGCACTACTCTGTGAGGATCATCGAAGAAAACCGCATATCCAAAGATAGACTTCTCCGGAGCGATGGCCGGCGCGGGGCCGGTCAATCGGAGCCCGGATGAAATGTACGAAGGCGCACACACGCCTGGCCCTATCCATAAGGCCAATGGTTCTAAGCATCTGTACTAGTCATTGTGAAACCTCACAACGCCCTCCAAAAGGGCCTTGAATATCACAAAATTTGGCCGTAGAGTTATCGATGTTCACATAGCAATGGGTCTCGCTGTTTCCGGTAACCCCATCCGGGCGAGCCGAGCAGGAGCTTCAATACAATGACCGACTGTATTTCGCCAAGACCGTGCACTGCACGCTATCACGTTGAACTTCGCCACCTACTGGAGTGCGAGCTGTTGTCCGATGTCCAGTCCGCCGGCAGGGCTTTTCAGGTTGCCGATGGCGCCGATGAGAAGGCGCAAGCCCGGGACCGATATTTCCGGGCGCTGAACGCGTTCAGCGCGTTCCTGCTGCATCCGGACGCCGTCTGAAGGGTCTGGCGCCCGGCCTTGCGTCTAAGTCGACCTCACTTAAGCTTTCATTGGCAAAGCCGTCCCCGGCCATCGCGGAATGGCGTAGCCCGGACGGTCAGCCGATAAAGCGCGCGGCAGGAGCCCGGTTTCAATGTTCCGTGAGACGGTGACTAACTTCCGATTCGTATGATCCCGGGGTAAGCGACGGTACATTCACATAGCCACCGGCGGGGCGTCATGTATTGTATTTGCCAATTAGCGAGGCTATGCTTTAACAATTAGGGTCGCGCTATCTAAAGTCCGAAGTAAGGCATTAGGACGATCCAGGAGGACAACAAATGTCGCTCATCGGAAGGCTGTTGCTGGTCCTGGGGTTGCCTTGCCAGGTATTTGCTCTGAACATACTGATCCAGGATCCCACCTTCGGACTGCCGAGCGACCCGATCTTTGGCGACCCATTGAAGTATGCCATCCAGGATCTCTCATTGCAGGGCCCCTCGAGCGGTCCGGGGCTGTTTACACTGGTCATCAACACGAATTACGGCGTTCCGCTGCCGGGTTCCCCGGATGTGATCCCGAGCTTCGTGGAGCAGGGATTTGCCACTTTGCAGATGGGCGATCTCTTAATCCAGCAAGGAAGCAATTTTTTCGGTGTCGTGTTGTCCCCTCACGATGGCTATTTGGCCGGCGACGTTTATCAGGCGGACGGGTTCCAGAATTCCATTTTCTTTAACCGGGGCCTACCTGTTTCCATAGTTCCAGGCGGTGTGCAGGTCGGTAGCGGAACCGTGGCCGCCGCTCCCAATCTCGGCTGCAATGGAGTCAATTGCGCCGAGTTCAGAGTCACCGAGACGTTTACGCTCAACCCAGGTATTGTGCTAATCGACATCAACAGCCCCTTCCTCGTAATGATGTCATCGGCCACGTGCGCGAACGGTATGCTGGAACTCGGAGGAGGCGGCGGGGTTCCCGAACCGGGTACCAGCTGGCTCATAGGACTTGGCGTTGTGGGCATGCTGATCAGTCGCCTAAGCGCCGGTCGCCGTTCCATTGAGGGAGATCCAGGCGTTTAAGAACTCGCGGCCGGGTATCAGGTGCCCGAAGTGAGGGGCGAAGACCGGCAGTGAGCAGTGGCGATACATTTACTCGCTACACTCCACATGCCGGAGTGAGAAAAGGGCCATATGCGATGGACATACCTGGAATGCTAAAGCAGCTGCGCGAGGAACGAGATCTACTGGACCGGGTGATCGAAGAGATGACGTCTCTGGCGGACGCCCGAAAGCGAGGACCCGGCCGGCCCAGGGTCATACCGCGGCGTGACGAGGCGCGTGGTGAGGGCACCGGGCCGGTAGGGCGCGATGCCGAGAAGGCTTCCGGCGAGTAGCAGCAACTGCGCTCACCGGGCCGTGGAATCGAGTGCCTGGCTCGCCCTTGGCCGCCCATCCTGCGATAAGAAGTAACTTCCCGACGAGTTCCAAATTCCACCGGCACGGAAGTTCGGCAGCAGGCCACGCGACGCATTCGGTGGGTAGTAGGTCGGCCCGACTAACTTCGGAGGAAGAGTTGTCGAGCCGACCACCCGGACCCACTGTTGCAACAGCGGCCCGGAAAGCGGGGCTTAAGCCTGATGAAACCCAATCGGCTCACTGAAACCTTGTGCGCTGGCCGAAGGCCGGGCCCTGGCACAAGCCGACACCCCGATCGTCCTTGATGGCGACGAGGGCAGCGCACAACACGGTCACACGGCGGCCCTCCACGACCGAAGTAATAGTTGCCTCCCCGAACGGTGAACTCTCCAGGAAGCACTTTATTACGTCATAGATCCCCACCCGCTTCAAGTCTCTCTTGGGTCTAGCCCGAATGGTTAAGATTTGCAAAGGCGTCGAATGCCGGCGGTGGCGAGGCAAGAGCGGGGGAACGTTAAGCGACTGGACTATGCTATCTGGAGACTTGAGTAAGGGGAGCGCCACTGGTACCGTTAATCCTTGAGCCATGCCTAACCATAGGTGTAAACGGTGCGGAGCCGTATTTACGCCAGGGCCGTCCGATCCGGCCCTGATGGACATGTGTCACGAATGCCATTCGCGCAAGTTGAACAGGGCCACGACCTTGGTCCTGGACAGGCTGGCGGCGGTGAATCCCTGCCGCTTTTGCGGGCATAGCGAGACTCTTCATCGGTACAGGCAGACTAGATTTCTTGACAAGTGTACGGTTGAAGGTTGTGGATGCCCGCTATTTATTACCGCCGCAAACACGTAGACGAGGCCACGCGGTGTCAGCCGCTAATCGGGTCGGTCATTTCGGGGACGAAGGTCTCCGGGAAGCGCTCCATCACGACTCGGACCAATTCCGATCGCGAACGGACACCGGTCTTTCCGAAGATCTGCTGGACGGTGCATTTCACGGAGGTTTCGGACACTCCAAGGCGGGCTGCGATTTCCTTGTTGGCCTGTGCGGCCGCAATGCCCTTGAGCACCTGGGCCTGGCGTTCCGAGAAGGGGATTGCCCAGGAAGGCAGTTGGCGCGGCGCACCGCCGAGGGCGCGTTCCAGGCACGCGCTTTCCTTCCAGGTGGCGCCACGAGCGACCTCGACAACACAGGCGGAAAGGTCTTTCATGGTCGAGGTGTTCCAGACGATTCCGGCGGCTCCGAGCCCGAGCAGCCGCCTGACGGCGCAGTGGTTCATTCCAGAGGAAAGGACCAATACCGGCACGTGGAAAGGAAGCCGGGCGAGGCGCTCCATGAACGCACTGGCCGGCTCGCCCGGCAGGTTATCATCGAGCAGCACCAGGCTAACCGGGGCCTGTTGTATGTGCCTGATCGCCGATACGACGTCAGGCACGGCTTTGGCCGACAAGCATGCTGGCTCTTTCAAGAGAAAGTCGGTCAAAATATCGCGCATGAGCGCATACCCATCTAGAATTAGGACGTGATAGCCCGCCGACATGTTCTGCCATCCCTCCGAGAATGGTAGTGTGAGTCTACGCTAGCGAAGAACCTGAGCATAGCATCCGTAGCGTGCGATGCAAACCGGTAAGTCCGGCCAAGCGTTCGCTTACTTGCATATGCCAAAGGGTAACAGCGAGAGACCTTACTACGACGGCGAAACTCCCCCGAGAGCATTGGGGGTGTTGCACATCGTAACTTTCCGCGTCTCCTGGCCAGTTATCCTGTACCGCACCACGAACTGCGAAGTGGCGCGGGCCGCCGATTCTTCCCAAGCAAACCCAAAAAAAACTGGTTAGGTAAAATGTGACCATCGAACCGCCAGGCATATCGATCCCCAGCGGAACGCCGCGAGATTCCGACCCTATATTGTCAGTGAGCCGGTACACCGGCACAAACGGAGAGGAAACGGCGACGAAATCTTCGTTCATAGAGGACTACCCATGCCGGCACTGGTAAGTCTAGTACCAAGCTGCGTCTTTCGCCACTAAGTTAGATGGGCTAAAGGCGCGTTTAAGGCGTTAATTAAGCAATCTTATAATCCGATACCCTGAGCCGTTATTGTGTAAGTAGTATTCCTCGACTCTAACATTGCGCGGACCGGAAAACCCGCCAACGCGCGACCCCAGAGCACCGTCCAGCTCGCCGCCTCATTCAGTGCGAAACCGCACTATGAAAGAATTCAGCCACCCCGGGACGCCCATCCAGCCAGTCGGGCGAGCCTCGGACTCGAGAGCTGACTCGGTGGGAAGTGACAAGGTCTCCTAGAGGCCGAAATCAAGCCGCTCGATCGTGCAGAACTGCACCTTAGTCTTAAGTATCCCGAAGGCGTATCCCCTGTCAAGAAGCGAAGGGAAGGGGAAGTCCGAACCAAGGTAATGTTTCGTTCGTTCTGAAGAGCACTTGTGGATTGCTGCGCGCGTGGGGCCGTCACTGGGCCAGATCCAGCGACGACCAGGACAAAGAAGTCCGACAGGAGCCCCAAAACGAGCATCAACCGGTGAGACCGCCGGATTTGTGCGGTGCGGCACTCATCGCCAAACGGGAAGAGATGAGGGATTGCGGGGCGACCTTTCCGCATGGCAGAATTCTCGGATAAGAACTGAGCTAAAGATGGTGTTAGTCGAGGCCTTTTAACCCAAATGGCTAGTCCTAACGGATTAGTGGCATGCGGTTAGCTGTGTTGTATTACCGAATCTCGCCCAGCTAACGAAAGATAGGGTGGCACGGCGTTGACTCTGTTGCGGTTGCCGCTTATTCTGCTCTTGCGGCGAATTTCGAGTTAGCCAACCGGCTTACGACAACTTAGAGGCCGCATGTGTGGTAACTATGTCGATTTATGGTTTGCCTGACGATCAAGCGCAGTCAAATAGCGGGCTCCAGTGGTTTGCGCTTTCGGTGACGCCCAAGCTCACGCAGCTGGTCCTGACGGCTCTCGAGCACAAGGGTTACGATTGCTTTACACCCCTGCAGTCAACTACCAGAAAGAGGCGCGATCAGGCGTCCGACGTGCAGGTGCCCGCCTTTCCAGGCTACGTTTTCGCTCGCGTGGACGTGCGCTTCCGGTTGCCGATTCTGGTGACACCGGGAGTGCGGGGCATCGTCGGATACGGCCGGCAGCCGGCGCCGGTAGACGACAGCGAGATTTTTGCGCTCCGGCGGGTAATGCAGTCGCAGCTCCCCGCCAAATCCGCCCCCTACTTGCGGAGCGGAGACCGGGTGCAACTGGTGGAAGGCCCTCTGAGCGGGTTGACCGGCCTGCTAATCAAACAGAAAGGCGCAAACCGTGTCCTGGTGCAGGTCACGTTGATCAACCAGGCGCTGGCCGTGGATGTGGATTCGGCCTGGGTGCGTTCGTTGGATACCGAGCCCGCATGCCGCGTTCTGAGCGCGTCACAGGGATATTTCTAAGCGGACGGTTCAAACGCGTGACTTGGCGTGAAATCCGCATTCGGGTCGAGAGCCAGCTTGCGACTCGCGGATCAACCAGCCTGCAATCTCGACTGACGGAGCTCCGATCTTAAGGGAAGCTCTGCGCCGGGTGGTCCGATCAGGCTCAACGTTTGTAAGTGTTCTTACGGCGGACTAAATCTAATGGAGGTAGAAATGGAACACGAGGTAAGAAGGTCCACGAGGCAGGCTAAGAGGAAAGAAGCAGATGGCGGGCGGCGCTCCGGGTGGAAATCCGCCTTCGTGGGTGGCCTGGTCCTTGCGGTAGCCCTTACTTTCGCGTCGCCGGCTCACGCGGGTTTTGTGGGCAGCTATGACTTCGGGCAATGGACACTGATCAATCACTCCGCGGACGGAACAGTTGCTCCGACGCTGGACGGAATCGTGCTTACAGGCGGTAATACCGGAAGCGGCGATATGGGAGCCACGGATTTCTTGATCAACACGCCCGCAGCCGGCCTGGTCACGTTTTCCTGGTCCTATTTTTCCCTGGACCTGCCCACGTTCGACAACGCCGGATTTCTGTTGGACGGAGTGTACACGGTCTTGACGGACACGTCCCCCGATGGCGGGAATGAGAGCGTCCCCGTTGTGGCCGGCCAATCCTTCGGTTTCCGCGTGGCAACATTGGACAATCAGTTCGACCCTGGAATTCTGACGGTCTCTGAATTCTCCGGACCGGAACCAGTTGTCCAGGCACCTCCCGGCGTACCGGAGCCTGGAACGGCGGGAATGATGTTTCTGGCGATGGCGGCGGCCGGAGCGTTCTGCCGCGGGATGAAGCTAAAGAGACCGTCGGCAAGTCCGGGGCTTAACAGGGCACAGACGCGTCCCGCGCTCCTGGTCCTTGTTGTGGGACTGCTGGCCGCGGCTTCCATGACGGCCCAAGTCCACTATTCCGGCACGAACGCGACCGGCCGGTTAGTGCGGACGGGCCAGGTGAACCTGCTACAGCTGGCACAAGCGAACCAGTCGCATACCTCTACCTCGTTGCCGGGGAACGGGACCACAAGCGGGGGTCCGGATTGGAATCGGAACGCGCCGCCAACCCTGCTGCGTCCTTTCGGGGCGCAACGCGCGGTCGGCGGGCAAAACGGATTGACGGCCGCCCCGCAGATGCAAAGCCTTTTAGTCAACCCATCCACCACGGCGCCTTTGCATGTTGCCGGCGTGAGCCACTACGACCAGCGAAACGCGAATGGCGGAAATCAATTCAGCGTCGAACCGCCCAACCCGGCGCTGGCGGTCGGGAACGGGTACATTGCCGAGGGGGTAAACAACGCCTTTCAGGTCTACAATCTCTTCGGGTCGCCTCTCCTGCCGGTGGTCCTCTCGACCAATCAGGTATTCGGACTGCCGCCGGCGATCGATCGTAATACGAATATCTACGGGCCGTATCCAACCGATATGCGGGTCTTCTACGATGCGGACATTCGCCGTTGGTTCATCCTGCAGCGGGTCGCCGACAACGATAGTCTCGGCAACCCGGTGTTTCAGTCTCAGATCTACCTCGCCGTCAGCCAGACGGACGTCCCCACCGGAACCTTTAATATCTACGTCATCGATACTACGAATGTGACGCGGCCCGGCTGCCCCTGCATATCCGACTATCCTCAAATCGGGGCCGACAAGAACGGATTCTACATCAGTTCCAATGAATTCGACTTCGCGTTTGATTACCGGGATGTATCCATATTGGCGATCTCCAAGGCGGGGCTGGCTGCCGGCGCGGCGACGCCGACCGTAGCCGAATTCGTGATCCCGCCGGGCCTGGGGTATGAGTTCACCATTTCCCCCGCCACGACGCCGCCAGGCGGCAGCTACTTCACTGCGAACGGAGGCCTTGAGTATTTCGTCAGTAGCCAGGCGAACCTGATCAGCGATAGCGCGCTGGGTCTTTGGGCAATGACCAACACGGCCAGCCTTGGGACCTCAAGCCCCGACCTTGCCCTTGTCGAAATTGTTATTCCTGCCCTCACTTATAACTATCCGCCAGTCGCGCGCCAACCTCCCGGCCCACTCCCGTACGGCAGTACCGTGGGCGCCACGGTGCCTCCCGCAATCGACGGGGGCGATCTGAGAGTGTTGTCCGTAGTCTATTCGGGCGGCCGGCTGTACGTAACATTCGCTACACAAGTCACAGACAGCCACGGCACCGGGCTCGCAGGGGGAGCATTCGTAGTTATCTCTCCGGCCTACCGGGTGGGCACGCTCACGGGATCGGCTTTGCGGCAAGGGTACCTGATGGTAGAACAGAATCACCTTTTGCGGCCCTCGATCGCGGTCGACGCCCAGGGACGCGGAGCGATCGTCTTCACCCTGGTGGGACCCGGGTATTATCCTTCAGCGGCCTTCGTGCCTTTCTCTTCCTTTGCGCCGGCGGGTACGATCCAGATCGCCGCGGCCGGGGCTTTTCCGGAGGACGGGTTTACCGCATACGACTATCCGTTCGTGGCCCGCTGGGGCGACTATTCAGCCGCCGTAGTAGGGGATGACGGCAAAATATATATGGCTACGGAGTTCATCCCGGCCGGGCCGCGTACGGCGTTCGCCAACTGGGGTACTGCCCTCATCGGAATTCCACCGCAGTGAAAGATGGCATACCGAAATGTCCTGGACCAACACGTCCGCCCGGATTGCTCGAACGGGTTCGACTTCACCTACGAATGAGCGGTTTATGACAGCAGTCGCCGCCGCCAGTGTCACTGACGGGCGGGCGAAGGAGCCGAGAAACGGGCAAATGCGAAACGCCAAAAACCCTCCAACACAGCCCGGAAGGATGCCCGAAGTAGGGATGGTTCTTTTGGATGAGTCTTTCAATGTAATCGCGTGTGACCGCGGGGCCGCGGCGCTGCTTAGTTCGACGAATCCCGTCGCCGGCGAGAGCGAGCCGGTCTTCCAGGTCCCAAGGGAAATCCTGGAGGGAATCCAGCAGCATAAGAGCAGCGGAGCGACGAACTGCGAGATGCAGTTTCGCGTCGGGGCGTCAGTCTACCTATGCCGGTCCTACCTGTTGGAAACACGTAGCGGACAACTGACGGAGCTTTCGTTCATGGCGCTCCACCTGGAGCGGATTGCCGGCGCACAGGAAGCGATTCAGGACGCGATCGCGATGTATAACCTGACGGAGCGCGAAGAGCAGACGCTTAAGGGAATCCTGATGGGGCTCAGCACCAAGGAAGTCGCCGACCAGATGAGCATTAGTCCAAACACGGTAAAGGCATTTACGCGTCTGATCATGATCAAGCTAGGGGTCACCACGCGGTGGGGGATTATCGCCAAGGTGCTGGGGAGCCGGGAGGGTTCCGACGATAGTACTCAATCCGCGGCCGGCTCCGGGATGGTCTGACGCGGGATGGTTTGACGCTGGGACCAAAGTACTGCAAGGTCTAGCGAGGGTAATTAGCGAAACCAGATAGCGGACAGGCATAGGGATTAGAAATACGCCACAAATTGTGGAGCACCGGTATGACTCATTGCTTAAGAATTGATCGTCGAAACGTCAGTCCCGCCGTGAGTGCGCGCTTGGTAATCTATTCGCAATTGAGTTGTAATTACTCGGGTTTAACCCTTCAGAGTACGCTATCAAGAGAATTGAATCACTAACACCGCCTTGGTAGTGTTGCAGCGGAGGTTTTTCCAAACATGCTAGTTCGAACACTCATTATCGCGGCCCTCGCCATGACGACGGTCGCATTTGGCCAAGGTATCGCCGGGTTCGGTGGCGCCGTGAATGGCGTACAGCCAGCTACGGTAAACGCCCTGGTGCCCGATGCCTTCCAGGTCCACACGATCGCCAATGTAACCCCGCCAGCCGGCGTGACTTTCCCGGCTGGTTCCGGCTACATTGACTTTACGAATGCCGGCGCACTGGGCGCGGATCAGTTCGGTCCGGGCCTTGGCGCTCACATTGGCAGCATCTGCGTCAACGTCTACGCGTTTTCTTCGGATGAGCAGGAAGTCGCATGCTGCTCTTGCCTGGTTACGCCCAACGCCGCAGTGCACATCAATGCTTCGACGATCGTGTCGAACACGCTGACCGGCGTGGTTCCGACCAACATCACCGTGAAGTTGCTCGCGACCATCCCGACCCCTGGCGGCACGAACGCAGGTCCCTTTACCGGGACGACCTGCAATGCCGCTAACGTCGCCTTGGGCGCCACCAACCTGGCCCCCGGACTGCGCTCGTGGGCGATTACCGCTCATACGCTGCCCACGTCCGCCACGACTTTCGGAATCACCGAAAGCGCGTTCCTGCCGGCAGACCTTAGCCCGGGCGAGCTGACCAGCTTGACCCAGCGCTGCGCCAACATCGTCGGCAACGGCAGCGGATCCGGCGTTTGCGGAACCGGCTGCGCAGCTGGAGTACTCGGCGCGGCCCGCATGTAAATACCGCTATCAAGCTAGGATTCCATTCTCGGGTAACCGGAACCCTAATCCGGTTACCCGAGGTATTTTGAAGCACACCTTCCGCCACTCACCTTAACGAAAGCGAGACCTTGGGTATATGAAGCTATCTGTAACTCTAAGTCTGATCCCGCTGGTTGTTTGCGCTCTTAGCACCGCTCGCGCAAGCGACACCGGCACGCCATCCGGCAGCCCAGTCGTCGTCGATATTGACGGCGTCAAGCTGACGGCGGACGATGTCGAGCAAAAACTTCCGGGGCGCCTGCTGCAAGCGCGCGCCACATACTACCAGACCGAACGCAAAGCTGTTGACGAATTCATTGAGGCGTACCTGCTGGAGCGAGCGGCTAAAGCAGAAAACCTGACTGTTGACGCCCTACTGGAGCGTCATGTCAACAGTGCGATCGCGAAGGACCCCAGCGAAGAAACGCTGCGGATCTACTACGAAGTCGTCAACACGGCGGAGCCGTATGAGAAGATCCGGCCGCAGATCGTCGAGCGCATTCGCCAGGTGCGAATCGCCAAGTTGAAGGCAGCCTATGTAGAATCCCTGCGCGCCAAATCCAATGTGGCGATTCTGCTTCCGGCGCCGCGCGCCAAGGTTTCGTTGAGCGGCGCTCCGATTCGCGGCGCGGCGGATGCCCCCGTTGTGTTGGTGGAATACGCCGACTACGAGTGCCCGTATTGCCAGATGGTTCAGCCCGCGCTGGACAAGGTGTTGAGCGAGTACAAAGGCAAAGTGGCTTTCGCGTTTAAGGACGTTCCGCTGCCGATGCATGCCAACGCCCTCAAGGCCGCTGAAGCGACACGTTGCGCCCAGGCACAGGGAAAATATTGGGAATACCACGATCTCTTGTTCAGCAGCAAGCTGCTTGAACCGGCGAACCTGAAGGGACACGCGCGGACTCTTAAGCTGGATGCTACGGCTTTCGATCAGTGCCTTGATTCCGGAGCCAAGTCCGAGGCCATTAAGTCGGCACTGAGTGAAGCCCAGGAACTGGGTCTGAACAGCACCCCCAGTTTCTTCATCAACGGCCGCTTTACCCAGGGGAACCTCAGCTACGAACAACTCCGCCAGATCATCGAAGAAGAACTGGCCCTGGTTCCCACACGCCACGCGGCGAATCAGCCGTAAGCGCCATCCAGCCGCAGCAGTTTCGTTTCCAGGGCCGCCCTCGCCAGACTGGCGGGGGCGGCCCCTCACCACTTACGCAGGTCAAACCTAGGCTAATCTTTCAGCGAGGCAATAATGAGATACATGGGTCCGATTCACGTCCTCGGCCTCTCGATGCTTGCGCCGTATCTTCTTCTGGCGCAGGGCGGGACATATTCCGTTAATAATTACGTATTCGTCAGTGAGCAGACGATCTCGATCACGCAGTCTTACGTGACGTACAAGGCCGACCTCGTAAATACGGGAAAGCCGGAGGCCACGGTCAGTGCCGTCGCCACCAGTCTCAACCCCTCGAGTTTTACAGTTGTTTCCGGGCAGGACACGCTTCTGTTTGGCCCGGTTCCCGGCAACGGGAAAGTGACCAGCAGTAATACGTTTACCCTGCGGGTGAACCGCGCCATTCCGTTCGATTTCGCGAATGTGCAGTGGACGTTCCAGAGCAGTCCCTTGCCACCGGTTGCCAATGCCGGCCCGAACCAGACAGCCAAGGTCGGGGATACGGTAACTCTCGATGGCAGCGGCTCGACCAACCCGAGCGGCGTAGGTACGCTGACTTACAGTTGGGCCTTTACTTATAAGCCCGGTGGGCGTGCGACCATACCCAATCCGAATGCCGTCATGCCGACGTTCGTTTTGGACGTCTCCGGAAACTTCGTCATCACCCTGACGGTGAGTAATGGCCTCGCTAGCAGCAGCGCCAGCGTTACCGTGAGCACCGCCAATTCCCCGCCGGTAGCAAACGCTGGTCCGAATCAGACCGTCGCCCTCGGGTCCACCGTTGTGCTCGACGGCAGTCACTCGTCCGACGTCGATGGCGATCCGCTCACCTATCAGTGGGCCTTCATGGGTCTGCCGTCCGGCAGCAAGGCCGTGCTCACCGGCGCAAACACCGTATCGCCGACGTTCGTTGCCGACAAACCAGGCGTCTATACGGTTCAGTTGACGGTCAGCGATCCCACCTCCAGCAGCGCGCCGGTGCAGATAACTATTAGTACAGTAAATACGGCTCCGGTAGCCAAGGCCGGTCCGAACCAGGTGGTTCCCGTCGGCGCCACAGTGCAACTCGATGGCTCCGGTTCCACCGATGTGGATGGCGACCCGCTGACTTACTCGTGGTCGGTACTCAACGCGCCGAACGGCAGCTCGGTCACGCAGGTGACCAACCCCACCAGCGTGTCGCCGACCTTTAAAGTCGATCTCCCGGGGACCTACATGATTCAATTGACCGTCAGCGACGGCAAACTGAGCAGCACTGCCACCGTGACGATTACGACAAACTCGATTCTGCAGCCCACCGCCAACGCGGGCCCAAACCAGACAATCGTCCACGGGAGAACGGTTTCCCTGAGCGGTTCCGGATTAGATCCCCAAGGGTTGCCGCTGACCTACTTTTGGTCACTGCCCGGCAAACCCCAAGGGAGCGCGGCGGCGATCCTAAATCCTACTGCTCAGAATGCGAGCTTCTTCGCCGACCTTCCGGGTGCGTATTCCGCGCAACTCGTGGTGAACAACGGCTTCCTGAGCAGCCAGCCCTCCCTGGTGGGCATCACCACCACGAATAACCTTCCGGTGGCGAATGCGGGCAGCAACCAGAACGGCACGGTGGGGACCACGGTTCAACTCAACGGAAGCGGCTCGACCGACGCGGACAACGATCCGCTGACTTACTCCTGGTCGATACTCCACGCCCCGGCCGGCAGCATCATCACGCAGGTGAACAACCCCACCGGCGTGTCTCCGACGTTTACTCCGGATCTGGCCGGGCAGTACGTGGTGCAGCTGATCGTGAACGATGGCATTGGGAATAGCGCCCCATCCACGACGACGATTACGGTGGTCAGTTCATTGAGAATGAGCCTGAGCCCGAACCCGCTGAACATCACCACTACAGGCGCCGGCTCCATAGGTACCGCCTCCCTGACGCTCACACTACCTTTCGCCGCTGCTGCCGACCAGGACGTTCAGCTCTCCAGCCTCAACGGCAATGTAGTCTCAGTGCCGTCAAAGGTTACTGTTCCCGCCGGGGGTACAACGGCGACCGTTACGGTTACGCCGGTAGGCGCGGGCAACACCACGGTGATTGCAACGTGCCAGAGTCCGTGCGCTTATCAACCGGGCAGCGCAGTCGTGAATGTCACCGCGGCGACGATCACGCTTAGTTTCGATACCTCCAACATCGGTGTGACGCGCGCGGCGAACGGCACAATCACGCTCAGTTCCCCGGCCCCTTCGCCGAACCTGTCGGTCGCCTTGTCGGCTTCCCCGGGAGGTGTAGTCACTCTGCAGCCGACCACGGTGATCATTCCCGCGGGCAGCAGCACCGGAACTTTCACCGCGACGGGCGCCACCACTGGCACCACCACGATCACTGCCACAGCGCAGCAATATTCGAGCGGCTCAGCCAGCCTGAATGTCGGTCTGCTGGGCACCATCCAGTTGCCGCCCACTGTGACAGCCGCGGTTGGGCAGTCGGCTCCCCTGATGGTCAGCCTCGCATCGCCGGCTCCTGTCAACGGCGTCACCATCGACCTCCAGACTACCGATAACACGGTAGCCACCATCACGCCCTCGAGCGTCTTCATCGCCGCCCAGGCGACGACTCCCAGTACTCTTCCGGTAGTCAACGGACTCAAGCAGGGCTCGACGCCAATGTCGGCGTCCGCGGGCGGATTCACCGGAGCCACGGGCACCATCAACGTGGTCGGCGGGCTCGTGATCACGACTGCCTCGCTGGCCAAAGGCGCGGTCGGGACGCCCTATACGCAGTCGCTTGCCGTCAGTGGCGGCACGGGGCCGTATACCTGGCAGATCACTTCCGGCGCGCTGCCTGCGGGGCTCACGCTGAATGGATCGACGATCAGCGGAACGCCGACGGCCTCCGCGAATGCGACACCGCTCACCATCAAGGTCTCGGATTCGAACGCGCCCGCGCTCACCGCTACCGCGAATTTCACGCTGACGATCGCTACTCAATTGACCATCAGCACGCCGGCGCTTTCCAACGGCGTCATCAACGTTGCCTACTCGCAGCCGCTTGCGGCGTCCGGCGGCACCGGCCCATACTCCTGGCAGTTGACCTCTGGCGTACTGCCGACCGGCCTGACGTTGGACCCCTTGACGGGCACGATCAGCGGGACGCCGACGGCTTCCGTCAGCGCCACTCCGCTGGGCATCAAGGTCACGGATTCGGGTTCTCCGGTGCAGACCGCCACGGCGAATTTCACGCTTACGATCGGCACGCAGTTGACCATCACTACGGCATCGCTGGCGAACGGCGTTGTGGGCTCTGCGTACTCGCAGACTCTCGGTGTCGCGGGCGGGGTCGGGCCGTTCAACTGGCAGCTGACCTCCGGCGCGTTACCCGCTGGCTTGACCTTGGGAGCGACGACGGGGCAGATCAGCGGTACTCCAACGGCCGCGGCGAACGCCACTCCGCTCACCTTTAAGGTCACGGATTCGGCCTCGCCGGCGCAGACCGCCACCGCGAATCTGACCTTGACGATCAACGGGGCCTTGACCATCACCACCACATCCCTGCCTAACGGCGTGGTGGGAACGTTCTATTCCCTGACGCTCGCGGCGAGCGGCGGCACCGGGACCTATAGCTGGCAATTGACCTCGGGCGCCCTGCCGGCCGGGATATCGCTCAACCCGACCACCGGGCAACTCCTCGGCACGCCGACCGCGGCAGCGACCGCTACTCCTCTCGCGTTTAAGGTGACGGATAACGGATCGCCTGCGCAGAGCGCCTCCGCGAACTTCACGTTGACGATTGCCACGCAACTGACAATCACAACGACCTCGCTTCCGAACGGGGTGGTGAACACACCCTACTCTCAGATTCTGGCCGCCGCCGGCGGTTCCGGGACATACTCCTGGCAGCTGATTTCGGGCGTCTTGCCGGCCGGGTTGACACTCAACGGGACTTCGGGCCAACTCAGCGGAACCCCGACTGCCACGGTCACGGCGACACCGCTCGGCATCAAGGTGACCGATACCGGTACGCCGAGTCAGAGCGCCTCGGCAACCCTCACGTTGACCATCGGGTCGCAGCTCAGCATTACCACCACCTCGCTGCCAAATGGTGTAGTCGGCACGCCGTACTCCCTGCAGCTCGCGGCGGGCGGAGGGGTCGGGACTTTGAGCTGGCAATTGACGTCCGGCGCCCTGCCCGCGGGGCTTACAATGAGCACGTCCGGCCTGATCAGCGGAACTCCGACCGCCGCAGTGGTCGCCACACCGCTGACCTTCAAGGTGACGGACTCCTCCGCGCCCGCGCAGACGGCGTCGGCGAACCTGGCGCTCACGATTACCCCGCAGCTGACCATCACGACGTCATCGTTGCCTAACGGCCAAGTCAACGTGGCGTACTCCGTCACGCTGGCGGCAAGCAACGGCACGGCTCCTCTGACGTGGCAGTTGACCTCCGGTGCTTTGCCCGCGGGACTCACGCTGGACCCGTCTACCGGCGCAATCAGCGGAACTCCGACGGCGGCGGCGAGCGCCACTCCGCTGACCTTCAAGGTCACGGATTCGAGCTCGCCCGCCCAGACGGCGACCGCAAATCTCACGCTCACGATTACCCCGGCGCTGACCATCACTACGACGTCCCTGCCGGGTGGCGCGGTCAACGTGCCGTACTCCACCATGCTGGCGGCGACCAATGGCACCGGCACCCTCTTCTGGCAGTTGACATCGGGCGCGCTGCCCGCCGGCCTCACTTTGAACACTTCCGGCCTGATCAACGGAACTCCGACCACGGCGGTTAGCGCCACTCCGCTCACCTTCAAGGTCACCGATTCCGCCTCGCCCGCGCAGAGCGCCACCGCCAGCCTGACGCTGACGATCGCTCCCCAACTTGTCATCACCACCACCAGCCTGCCGAATGGCGTGACCGGCACTGTCTATTCGCTGCAACTCGGTGCCACCGGAGGCACGGGCTCGGACACCTGGCAACTGACCTCGGGCGCACTGCCCGCCGGCCTCACAGTGAACACGTCGGGCCTGATCAGCGGCACTCCGACGGCCGCGGTAAGCGCTACTCCGCTCACCTTCAAGGTCACGGATTCCGCATCACCCGCCCAAAGCGCGGCTGCAAACTTCACGCTGACGATCAATGCGCAGTTGGTGGTGACCACCAGCACGCTTCCCAGCGGCCAGGTCGGCGTCGCGTACTCGCAATCGCTTGCGGCGTCCGGCGGCGTTGGTCCGTATAGCTGGCAATTGACCTCGGGCACGATGCCCGCCGGCCTCACTGTGAATACGTCGGGTCAGATCAGTGGAACTCCCACCGCTACCACGGCCGCGACGCAGTTGACCTTCAAGGTGACCGACACCGGTACGCCCGCGCAATCGGCGACGGCGACTCTCAGCCTGGCCATTGCGCCCGGACCTCTCACCATCACGACGCTCTCGCTACCTGACGGAATCGCGACGGTGCCGTACTCGAAGACGCTCACCGCCAGCGGCGGACAGATGCCATACGTGTGGTCGCTGCAGTCGGGCCGGCTGCCTGCCGGGCTGACCCTGGACCCCTCCACCGGCATCATCAGCGGCACTCCCACGACACCGGGTTCGAGTTCACTGACATTCAAGGTGACAGATACCAGCTCGCCGGTGCAAACCGCCACGATGCAACTGCCGCTTACGATCGGGTTGCCCGTCCTTACGATCACCACGACCACGCTCCCCAGCGGCCAGGTCGGCTCGCCCTACTCGTTGACGCTGGCGGCCGCCGGCGGAACTACGCCCTTCAATTGGACGATCACTTTGGGCACACTCCCGGCCGGAATGAACCTGAACCCCTCCACGGGGATGATCAGCGGCACACCGACAGTCGCTGTCTCGAACCTCAAGCTGGTTTTCCAGGTGACGGATACGAGCACTCCGGCGCAGAACGCGTCGGCAACGCTTTTCCTGACGATTGCACCGCCGACGTTGACCATCACCACGACGTCGCTGCCGAACGGCACGATTAACACGCCGTACTCTCAGATGCTCGCCGCCACCGGTGGCACCGGCAGCTATTCGTGGCAATTGACCTCGGGCGCACTGCCCGCCGGACTGACGCTGAATTCGACCAGCGGTCTGATCAGCGGGACGCCCACGGCGAACATCAGCGCCACTCCGCTGACATTCAAGGTCAGCGATACCGGAACACCCGTGCAGACGGCCACGGCCAATCTCACGCTGACCATCGGCACGCCGGTGCTGACTATCACCACCACATCGCTGCCCAATGGCGTGGTCGGTACCGCATACCTGCAGTCTCTCGCCGCCACCGGCGGCTCCGGTACGTACAGCTGGCAGCTGACCTCGGGCGCACTGCCCGCGGGATTAACCCTCAACACTTCGAGCGGTCAGATCACCGGGACTCCTACCGCGGCCGTCGCGGCGACTCCGTTGAGCTTCAAGGTAACCGACACCAGCACGCCGGTACAGACGGCCACGGCCAACCTGACGCTGACCATCGCGCCGCAGCTCGTGATCACCACGACCTCGCTGCCCAACGGCGCAGTCGGCACGGCGTACTCGCAGACTCTCGCCGCGACTGGCGGCACGGGCGCCGATAGCTGGCAATTGACCTCGGGCGTACTGCCCGCGGGATTGACACTGAACGCTTCCAACGGTCAGATCACCGGAACTCCCACCGCGGCGGTGGGGGCGACTCCGTTGACCTTCAAGGTAACGGACGCCGGTTCGCCGGCGCAGACCGCCACGGCCAATCTGACGTTGACGATCGCGCCGCAACTGGTGATCACCACGACCTCGCTGCCCAACGGCGCGGTCGGCACCGCATACTCGCAGGGTCTCGCGAGCACAGGCGGCACCGGTGCTGTCTCATGGCAGCTGACCTCCGGGAGTCTGCCCGCCGGCCTGACGCTCAACGCGTCGTCCGGTCTGATCAGCGGGACTCCCACCGCGAGCGCGACCGCCACGCCTCTGACCTTTAAGGCGACCGATACCGGTTTGCCGGTGCAGACCGCCACGGTGAGCCTATCGCTCACCATCACCGGTCCGCCGTTGAACATCACCACCACCTCGCTGCCCCTTGGCGTAGCCAATAGCCCGTATACGGCTACACTGGCGGCGACCGGCGGCACCACGCCCTACAGCTGGTCGATCACCTCCGGCAGGCTGCCCACCGGCTTGACTCTGGACGGTCCCAGCGGCGTCATCAGCGGCACTCCCCAGAGTGCGACTTCCACTTCCGTCACGTTTAAGGTGATGGATTCCAGTTCACCTGCTCAAGCGCTCAGTACCACACTCACGATCGACATCAATCCTCCGGGCCTGACGATCGTCACCACCTCGCCGCTTCCCGGCGGTTCCGTGGGCGTCCCGTATTCCCTGTCTCTCACCGCCGCCGGCGGAACCTCGCCGTATACGTGGCAGGTCACGTCCGGCAGTTTGCCCTCAGGACTAACCTTGAGCACAGCTGGTCTTCTGAGCGGAACTCCGGCCCTGACAATAGCGAACGACCGGGTGACCATCCAGGTGACCGATTCCGCGTCGCCGGCCGCTACCCTGAGCACGTCCTTCACGATCACAATTGCGAATAGTCCGCTCACGATCACCACCTCATCGCTGCCCAACGGCCAGGTCGGCGTCGCCTACTCACAGAGCGTGGCCGCCTCTGGCGGCACAAGCCCCTACGCCTGGCAGTTGACCTCGGGCACACTGCCCGCGGGACTCACGTTCAATACCACTACAGGCGCGATTACCGGAACTCCTACCGCAGCCGTCACCGCTGCTGCTTTGAGCTTCAAGGTCACCGACGCGAGCACGCCTGTGCAGAATGCGACCGCGAACCTCACGCTGACCATCGCACCTACCACGCTCACGATCAGCACCACCACGCTGCCGAGCGGCACGGTCGGCATTGCCTACTCGCAGAGTCTGGCGGCGACTGGCGGGACTACGCCGTATAACTGGCAGGTTGCAACCGGCACCTTGCCGGCCGGCCTCACGCTGAACGCCTCCACCGGCCTGATCTCCGGCACGCCCACCGCGGGGGCAAGCAGCGCCTTGACGTTCAAGGTCACCGACGCCGGCCCTCCGGTGCAGACGGCGACTTCGGGCTCCATCACGCTCAATATCTTCTTCCCGCCCGTGACCATCACCACGTCATCGCTTCCCGATGGCCGCGTGGGTGTCGGCTACTCCCAGACGCTCGCCGCCAGCGGTGGTACCGGCACGTATAGCTGGCAGTTGACCTCGGGCTCGCTCCCGGCCGGGCTGACGCTGAACACTTCTACCGGCGCTATCACGGGCACGCCGACCACGGCCGTCGTCGCCACTCCGCTCACGTTCAAGGCAACCGACACGGGCACGCCGGCACAGAGCGCCAGCGCGAACCTCACGCTGACCATTCAACCGCCGCTGCTCATCATCACTACGACGTCGCCGCTGCCTAACGCGCAGGTGAACGTCCCCTATTCGCAGACGCTGGCGGCCACCGGTGGAACCGGCGCCTACAACTGGCAGGTGGCTAGCGGCACCCTCCCCGCCGGACTGACGCTGAACGCTACCTCGGGCGCCATCACCGGCACTCCGACCACGGCCATCGTTGCGGCGCTCACGTTCAAGGTGACCGATGCCGGCTCGCCCGCACAGACCGCAACATCGGGCACCATCAGCCTGACCGTCCTGCCGCCTGGGCCGGCGATCACGACATCGGCGCTGCCGAACGGCGCGGTCGGCACCCCTTACTCGCTGACGCTCGCGGCACAGGGTGGTACCCTGCCCTACGGCTGGCAACTAACCTCGGGCGCGTTGCCCGCCGGACTCACGTTCAACACCTCCACCGGCGCGATTACCGGCACGCCGTCGGCAACCGCGACCGCCACTCCGTTGAGCTTTAAGTTGACCGATTCCAGTTCGCCCGTGCAGACCGCGACGGCGAGCTTGACCCTGACCATTCAGCCGCAGCTGATCCTCACGACGTCGTCGTTGCCCGCCGGCACGATCAACGTAGCCTATTCCACGACCTTGGCGGCAACCGGCGGAGCTGGGGCTTACACCTGGCATCTCACTTCGGGCACGCTGCCCACGGGGCTGACGCTCAATACGTCGACCGGCCAGATTAGCGGCACTCCTACCGTTTTGGCCACTGCTACTCCCCTTACCTTCAGCGTGACCGACGTCGGCCTGCCGTCGCAGACGGCCGCCGCCAACCTTACTCTGACCATCGCTCCGCCTGTGCTGGTCATCACCACCAGCACGCTACCCAGCGGACAGGTGGGCGTGCCGTATTCCCAGTCGCTGGCCGCCACAGGCGGAACCGGTGCGTACAACTGGCAAGTGACGGGCACGCTGCCCACGGGACTCACGCTGAACGCGTCCACGGGCGCGATCACGGGCACGCCGAGCGCGCAGGCCGCGCCTTCGCTGACGTTCAAAGTTACGGATGCCGGAACTCCGGCCCAAACTGCAAGCGTCACGCTCACTCTGACGATTAACCCCGCGACGCTGGTTTTGAGCACGACGTCTCTGCCCAACGGCACGGCCAACGCGCCCTATTCGGCGACGCTGGCCGCCACGGGTGGAACCTTGCCGTACGCGTGGCAATTGGTATCGGGCACGATGCCCACGGGTCTCACGCTGAACGGAACCACCGGCGCGATCACCGGCACGCCGACGCAGCAGGTGACGGCGTCTCTCACCTTCAAAGTGACGGACGCGGGTACGCAGTCCGCCACTTCCAACGTCCTGACCCTGACGATTGGTCCTCCGGGCCTGGCTATCACTACCTCGGCGCTAGTCAACGGCGCAGTCGGCACTCCGTACTCGCTACAGCTGGCAGCCAGCGGTGGAACCCCAGGGTACACCTGGCAATTGACCGGCGGCGCACTTCCGGCAGGCCTGACCTTGTCTTCGGGCGGCCTGATCAGCGGAACTCCGGGTGCCACCGCCAATGCCACATCGCTCACCTTCAAGGTGACGGACAATGGTTCGCCCGCGCAGACCGCGAGCACGACACTGACCCTGACCATCGCGCCGCAACTCGTGATTACAACGTCCTCGCTCACCAGCGGCATTGTCGGGACACCTTACGCGGCAACTCTCGCCGCCACGGGCGGTAACGGCAACTACAGCTGGCAACTGACCGCGGGCGCGCTGCCCGCTGGATTGACGCTGAATGCTGCCGGTCAGATCAGTGGTACGCCCACCGCCGCCGCGACCGCCACACCGCTCACTTTCAAGGTTACGGACACCGGCTCTCCAGTCCAGACCGCATCCGCCACCCTGAGCTTGACCATCGCCACGCAGCTCGTCATCACAACCACCTCGCTGCCGAACGGCAATCAGAATACGCCCTATACGACTACCCTCGCCGCCACCGGCGGAAGCGGAACGTATAGCTGGCAATTGACCTCGGGCACGATGCCCACGGGCCTGACGCTGAACCCGACCAGCGGCACCATCTCCGGCACGCCGACACTCGCGGTGAGCGCCACACCGTTAACCTTCAAGGTCACGGACACTGGCTCGCCGGTGCAGAACGCGACTGCGAATCTCACTCTGACCATCATCCCGCCGGTGTTGACGATCACCACCTCCTCACTGGCTAAGGGCGTGGTCGGCACACCGTACATGCAGAACATGGCCGCGACCGGCGGCACCGGAACGGATTCCTGGCAGATCACCTCCGGCACGCTGCCCGCCGGGCTTACAATGAGCGGCAGCGGTGTGATCAGCGGGACCCCAACCGCCGCGGCCACCGCCGTCTCCCTGATCTTCAAGGTGACGGACTCGGGCACGCCCGTGCAGACAGCCACCGTGACCTTGCCAATCACCATCGCACCGCAGTTGGTGATCACCACCTCCACGCTTTCCAATGCAGTGCAGAATTCGCCGTACACGGCGACTCTTGCGGCCACGGGAGGCACGGGCGCCTACAACTGGCAGGTCGCCTCCGGCGTCTTGCCCGCGGGCTTGACGCTGAACCCGTCGAGCGGCCAGATCAGCGGAACGCCCACGGGGTTCGTGAACGCCACACCGCTGACCTTCAAAGTCACCGACTCCGACGTGCCGGCCCAGACCGCCACAGTGAGCCTTACGCTCACCGTGATCCAGCAACTCGTGGTCACCACCTCGTCTCTGCCGAACGGCACTCTGGGTGTCGCCTATACTGGGACCCTGGCGGCTACGGGCGGCTCCGGCACATATAGCTGGCAACTGACGTCCGGTACTCTGCCCGCCGGCCTCACGCTCAACGTCTCGACCGGCGCCATCACCGGTACTCCGACGGCCACCGCGAACGCTGTTGCGCTCACCTTCAAGGTGACCGATACCGGTACGCCCGCGCAGTCTGCTAGCAGCACGGGCCTCACGCTCACCATCGTCTCCGTACCGGTCATCACCACCACATCCCTGCCGGATGGCATAGCCGGCGTCGGTTATACGGCGACACTGGCTGCTTCCGGCGGCACTCCGCCATACACCTGGACGGGAGTAAGCGGTTTGCCCAACGGCCTCGTGGTCACTCCGGCTGGTCAGATTCAAGGCACGCCGGGAACGCCGGGAACCTATAGCGCGGTCATCAAGGTCACCGACTCGCTCAGCGCGACGGCGACGACAACCCTGCAGATTCGCATCGTCCGGCAGCTCAGCATCACCACACCGTCCCTGCCTGGCGCGGTCGCCAATCCGGCAACACCTTACAGCGTCACGCTTACTACCAACGGTGGCCTGACGCCGCTGACCTGGTCGGCGACCGGCCTGCCCATTGGCCTGACAATCGACAACACCGGGACCATCTCCGGGACTCCGAGCACTTCGGCGCAACCTTCCAACACCGTGGTGGTCACGGCGACGGACGCCTCGAATCCCCCGCAAACGGCTTCGGCCACTTACACGCTGCTGGTCTCGGGCACTGTAGGCATAGCAGTGACTAATCTCTCGCTCGGTCAGGATCTGCAAGATCTGGTCACCATCACGCTTGCACAGCCCGCCGGAGCGGCCGGCGTGCCGATCACGGTTACCAGCGGCGATCCGACGAAACTGCTGATCTCCGCGGCGTCCGGCCCTGCTGCGCAACTCGTGACATCGATTGGCGCAGGCCAGTCCTCGGTCGGAATCGTGGTACAGGGGCGCGCCAACAGCGGCGTGGTCCAGCTTACGGTTTCATCGAACGGCAGTCAGGCGGTCGGGAATGTCACCCTGTTCCCCTCTGGCTTTGTTGTGGCCGCGGGTCTCAATCCCGGCGGCAGCTTCAACACGACCCAGGGAGCCACCACGACGGTTACGGTGTCCTCCGCGCGGCTCGATGCATCCATGACTTTCGTTCAGGCCCAGGCAGTTCGTACCGGCCTGACCGTGACCGTGCCGCTGAGTCTTTCCAGTCCGCAGGTCGGCAGCGTTTCGCCCACGTCGGTGACCTTCAACGGCGGAGATATGAACGTCCCGACCAGCTTCCTCGCGGCCATAACCGGTAACTTGAACCCGGCCAGCACCAGCATCACAGCGAATGTTCCCGCAATCGGCAACTTTGTGATTCCGAGTCAGAGCGCGAACGTGTTGACTGCATTCGTGGCCGGTGCGGGTCTGTTGCCCTGCAACGCCACGGTTGGCAAAGGCCTGGAGGCCCTTTGCAACATCACGCTGACCGGAAACACAACCGCCCTGCTCAACGTTACCCTGGTCAGCAATTCGCCGAACCTGCTGCTTTCCAACTCGCCCACTGGGGTCGGCCAGAACCAGATCACTGTCACGGTGCAACCGGGTCACAGTGTGAGCTCGGACTTCTATGTGTACGGTCTCGCCAGCACAGGATCGGGCACCTACTCGGCCAGCGGAGGCAATCTCGGAACCGTTAACGGCACCATAACCTTCGCACCGTCCGGGTTTATCATCAGCGGTCCGAATCTCGGTGTTAACTTCCAGACCCAAACGGGGGTCAATGTGTCAGTTAGCATCTCCTCCGTAATGCTCACGTCCACTGGGGACGCTGTCGCCATGCAGAATGTGGCGGGCAACGGCTCCATCACGGTAAGCACAACCAATACTCCGATCCCGCCCGCGGTCAACGTCGGCTCGCTCGTCCCCGCGCAGGTTTCGATTGCGGGCGGAAGCGGCTCCGGCTTCACTACGTTCCAACCCGACCCCAACAATGTCGGTTCCACAGTGCTCGGCCTGGTACAGCCCTCGGGCTTCACCACGCCGAACCAATATGCTACCGTGACCGCAACTGTGGTCAAGCCCGGTATCAACTGTCAGACACCGGGCGGTGTTGGCTACCACTTGCAGGTGCAAGCTCAGTGCACATTGGGAGTGCCGGCCAGTGCGGGGCTGGTGTTCACGCTCGCCAGTAACGATCCCTCGAACCTGCTGGCCTCCACCGATCCGACTAAGCCCGGTCAGGGCCAAGTTACGATAACCCTGAACGCCGGCGATCAAAACGTGCTGGTCAACCTGTACGGACTCGCGACCGCCGGTAGTCCGGGTTTCAGCGCTTCAGCCCCGGGTTACAAGACCTTTAACGGCACGATACAACTCACGCCCTCGGCCATCGTAATCGGCAACGGCCCAAGCTTCCTGCCGACGCTGGTTACATCGGTCGCGAACGGACCTGCGCCGCTTACCGTAGCAACCATATCCCTCGACCCGGGCACGGGCCTCTTCTCCGGGTTCGGAGCGGCGGCGGGCGGGTTCCCCCTCCTGGTGCAGTTAAATGACAGCAACCCGGCTACCGGAACCATTGACAAGACATCGGTGACATTCAATGGCAACGATTCCTTATTGAACGTCACGTTCACACCGGTACAAACCGGTAACACCAGTATTGGCATTGTCTCGGTGCCGCCGAACTTCAGCATCTATCCCGGGTTCGGCTCCGTCGGGGTCACCGTCAACTAAGAGATGAGGTAGCAGTAGGAACACTGAAAGTCAGCCGATCTGCGGTTACGGCGCGGGGTGTGAATTCACGACCCGCGCCGTTCTCTTGTCCGCAGCTCTTCTTCACATCACATGTACGCTCATCTTCAAACAATCCTATAGGAGAACAACTGAGTATGCGAGTAGCGATTCTATTCCCATTGTGTGCCTGCCTCTCGATCTCGATTTTGTCCGGCGGCACGGTTGAGTTTTCGGTAATCCCAACTGGTCCCAACGCTTTCCACTACGACTACACTCTCACCGGCTTCCCACTCCTGGTCAACCAGGAGCTCGACATCCGGTTCGACCCCACAATCTTCGCGAGTCTGGCGAATCCAACTGCCGGCGCTGGTTTCTTTGTGATCCCATGTTGCCAGCCGAACAATCCTCCAGGCGTTTTCGGCGACTACGCCATTCTGGCCTTGTCGAATATCGCCACTCCCACCGGTGTGTTCGGTGTGGATGTGGTCATGATCGGCTCCGCTCAACCCGGTTCTCAGCCGTTCTTCCTCAACCAGTTGGATGCGAATGGGAACATCCTCTTCAATGTCGCGGCCGGGTTCACTGGGTCAAGCCAGACTGCGGGCACGTCGACGACGCCCGAGCCTTCGAATGGCCAAGTCTTCGCCCTCGCCCTGATCGCCGGCATGGCGTGCTGGGCGCTTCGAAGAAGGCTGCAGCTCAAGGCCCGCGAAACGTAGGGAGTCGATTCGAGCGCTGTTCCGATTTCAACCAAAGATAAATAGATAAATGCCATGAAAACTGCTCGATTCACTTTGGTCTTCCTCGCATTCCTGCTGAACGGAATGGATCAGAACCGTGCTGTTCCGCAGTTTGGGCCCACGACGTTTTACAAGATCGCTCCGGCACACTACCGCATCGGAACCTTTTTCAAGGTAGCCGATGTCAACGGCGACGGCTTTGCCGATGTCATTGTCGTCGCACCTGGTAGCTCGATAATCACGGTATGGCTCGGCGATGGTTCGGGCAAGTTCAAGGACCGGGTTGACTCCGACATCGGCGGAGTCGTCTATTCCGGAGGC
The DNA here is from genome assembly GCA_963791985.1 of uncultured Solibacteraceae bacterium. Lineage (GTDB taxonomy): Bacteria > Acidobacteriota > Terriglobia > Bryobacterales > Bryobacteraceae > Solibacter. The sequence goes on from CAWBUN010000002.1 coordinate 1,445,540, forward strand.
AACGCCACCGCCGCCGATTTCGACGGCGACGGCCACCTTGACCTGGCCATCTCCATGAACAACAGCCCCTTGCATGTCATGAAAGGCGACGGCAAGGGCGGTTTCAAATTCGCGGTCGAACTGGAAAGGGTCGGTCCTATTGTCGATTGCCCGGGACCGCTGTTTGCGGCCGATTTCAATCACGACGGGAAACTCGATATCGTCGCCAACCAGTGCGGCGGCGGCATCGCGATCTTCCCCGGTAAGGGCGATGGCACGTTCTCATCGCCGCGGAAGATCGAGGTTCCCGGATTGAACCACTCCGTGGATCAGAGCATGGTTGTCGCGGATTTCAATCATGACGGGTTCCCCGATATAGCCGTCGGCACCATGACCGGAGTCGCGGTATTGCTCGGAGATAGGGACGGCTCTTTCGCCGCACCCCTCTCCCTGACCACCGGGTTCCCAATGAAAATTGCGACCGCCGATCTGAACGGAGATGGGAACGCCGACCTCGTTGTTCTCCCTGCCGACCCCAAGATGGAGCCGGCTCCAATGTTGGGGTCCGCCGGCAACCATGTTTGCGTCTTCCTTGGCGATGGCAAAGGCGGGTTCAAAGCTCTGCCGCCGTTTTCCGCAACACTTTCCAATTTCGTGGAGGACGGAGGTTTCCCTTATCACCTCGAGATCGCCGATCTCAACGGCGATCATGTGCCCGACCTGGTCATCACCAAACAGCAGTATTCCTTCAAAACGACATTGCCATTGATGCGCTGGATGGTACTACCTGGACGCGGAGATGGTACTTTTACTGCGCCCGTCGAGTTTCGAAATCCAGCGGAGTCTCGCAATTATCCGCGTTATTCCTTCGCCCTGGTCGACGTCAATGGAGATCAAAGACCCGATGTACTATTCCTCGACGATCGTTCGGGACAGCAGATCGGCGTCGCGCTCAATGCAACAAAGCCGAGGCCAACTGCTTCTTCTAAACCTGCGGCCGTTGCGGGTCGAAAAGCGTCTCGCTAAGGGGTGAAATGGTCTGGATTAATAGCGGGAATATCGAGTATGATGGCGTGCTAACTGGGGACTTGCTCCGTAACACCTGGAAACCAACAGATTCTTAGTCGGGGCGGTGTGCTTCCGCACCAAAGCCGCTGTTAAATGGGCGTTTCCCAAGAAAAATGGCTCCTAAACACACTTACTCAGGCGTATGCTTTATCATGCTGGGAAGTTAATCGATTCCGGACCGGGCCCCACGCCTCCTCTTCGGCAGCCGCTCTGGCCACTCCGCCACCCGGTCGGGAACGATTCACCGCACTTAAGTTTGTTGCGGCGTCCATTCAGCTAAGGCGAAGCATGGTCACTTGGCTCCTGGCATTTTTTAGCTTGCTCAATTATCCGAAAAGGGAGTTTCAACATGACATCCAGCTCAGGCGGCAGTGCAACTCAGAAAGCTCTGGTAGATCCCTTGGCGTTTCTGCCGTGTTCCACTGTGGCGGAATTTAAGAAGGGACGGATCATCTATGAATACGACCAGCCTTGCGAGAATCTTTATCTGATTCTCTCGGGGACCATCAAGGTCTCCCGCATGGTCGACGTGGGCGGGCAGTTGCTCCTCGATCTCTACCGGGCAGATGATTTTTTTGGAGATCTGGCGCTACTGAACCCATCGGTCACCGCCGAGCAGGCAGTGGCCTATGCTACGTCGTCCGTGATGATCTGGCGGACTTCGGACATTGAGGAGATCGTCATGGCGCGGCCCAAGCTCGGCATCGCGCTGCTACAGTCCTTCGGACAGCGCTCGCTCGGTTTCATTCAGCGCGTCGAAAGCCTGTGCTTCGAGTCAATCGAACACCGGCTGGCAAGATCCCTGATCCGCTTCGCCGATCATTTGGGTGCCGCACAGCCAGACGGCACCGTACTCATGGAACCGTTGACCCATGAACTGCTGTCCCAGTACATCGGGACATCGCGCGAGGTGGTGACGTGCCACATGACCAACCTCCGCCGCCTGGGATTCCTGCAGTATTCGCGCAAGATGATCGTCATCCATCGCGATCCCATGAAGACCTGGCTGGATCGGGCGGCGAACGCCGCAGCCCGCTCGCAGAAACCCCGAAAAGCCGCTGCTGACGCCCAGTAGGGCGTTAAGGCGCTCACAACCCGGTAACTAGTACCGATGCTCTATTCGGTCTTTCTGTGTTTTCAGAACTTTAGGCGCAAGGTCCGAGAATTGCTCGGGGTTACGTTTCGCTGCACAGCTTGGGTAGAAACTACACGATTTGACTGCCCTGAATGTGCGATGAATCACAAGGCCCCTATGAAAACCACCTTGCGCCGCTCTAAATCCCTGATTTCGCTTTGGTCGGCATTTGTCCTTTTGCCGGCTGGCGTGGCCTTTGCAGCAGATTCGCCGATCACCCATCAGATTACCCTGCCCCCCGGACAATCATGGTGCAGCGACACCATGATCAACGGCCTCATCGACCAGATCAACGCCTTCCGCGTAAACAACGGCAGGCCCGCCCTGAACATCTCCACGCTCGGTATGAAGGATGCCGAGGTGCGCGCCAACCAGGTCGGAATTTACTTTCGGACCAACGGTCCGGGCACGCCGGGCTACGACCCCCACCAGGGCTACGACACCACCGCCGCCGCTCTCGGCTACAGCCTGGTGAGCGAGAACCTGGCGTGGATCACGACCGACCCCGTCTACATCGTCGGTGCCGTGTGGCAGGACCCCCTCCACCTCGCGGCGATGCTCTCCACCAATGCCAATGTCATGGGCGTTTCCTGCGTCTACGACGGCGGCACCCCCTACTGGACCTACGAGCCGGGAATCTGCAGCGGCGCATCCTGCGGAGCGCCGTCCCCACCCCCGCCCGGGACCCCTACGCTGGATAGCGAGGACTGGGCCTTCCTTACACTCATCAACAATTACCGCGCGCAGAACGGAGTCGGCCCGCTTCAGGTCTCCGTGGAACTCGCCACCGCCGCAGCGTGGATGAGTAACGATATGGCGACCAAGAACTACTTCAGCCATACCGACAGCCTGGGCAGGTCTAGCGGTGCGCGGTTGGCAGCCTTCGGGTATACCTACAGTCCGTGGGGCGAAAACCTCGCCGCCGGCTTTCCCGATGCACAGAGCGCATTCGATGGTTTTAGAACCGCGTGCGATCCGGACGGCTCCGGCAATTGCACGTATGCCCACCGTCAAAACATGTTGGGGGCCGGTTTCACCGCCATCGGGATCGCCCGCGCCACCGCACCCGGCGCCGCCTACGGCTGGTATTGGACTACCGATTTCGGCGGCTATCTCGAGCAGGTGATTTCGCCTCCGGGACCGGGCAACCCTAGTGCCCCGTCGATTGCTTCGTTTACTGCCAATCCAGCCGGCATCACTGCCGGACAATCCACGAATCTATTGTGGACTGTGACCGGAGCCACCAGCCTCAGCCTCGATAACGGAATTGGCGCAGTGACCGGCATCGGCGTGACCGTGACGCCCAGCGGGACCACAACCTACACCTTGACCGCGTCCAACGGCGCGGGAAGCGCCACGGCGAGCGTCACCGTTACCGTCTCCGCCGCGAAAGATACCCAGCCTCCCACCGCGCCCGCTCTGGCATCCGCCGTCGCCAAGAGTTCCCTTGAGGTGGACCTTGCCTGGAGCGCCAGCACGGATAACGTCGGTGTCGCCGGCTATCAGATTCTGCGCGATGGAGCCGTGCTTGCGGTTGTCCCGGCGTCGCCTCTCACCTACGCGGATGGCTCCGTCACGGCCGGCACCACGTATAGCTATGCTCTTCGCGCGTACGACGCTGCCGGAAATATCTCGACCCCCAGCAACGTGATTCCGGTCACCACTCCCAGCGCACCGGCAGGCGGTGGGAATTGCGCCGCGCCCGCCACGGAAGCCTTCACCGGCTGCTACTACAGCAACACCACGCTCAGCGGCGCCCCATCCTTAGTCAGAACCGATGCGCAGATCAACTTCGACTGGGGCCTAAACCAGCCCGACAGGGCGGTCGCCCGCGGCAGTTACTCGGTGCGCTGGCTGGGCAATTTTACCTTCGCCCAGGGGGTCTACACGTTCGCGGCCGTCACCTCCGACGGAATGCGCCTCTACGTCGATGGGGCCCTGGTGCTCGACCGCTGGATGGATCAGCCCGCCACGGCGTACAACGTGCAGCAGACGCTTTCCGCGGGAGTTCATCTCATCACTGTGGAATACTACCGGGCCAGCGGTTGGGCGACCGCTCACCTGACCTGGCAGGGCAGCGCCCCCGTGGTCCAGCCACCCTCCATCCTCTCCTTCTCCGCGAATCCCTCCACTGTGGCCGCGGGTCAGTCCGCTACGCTCGCGTGGAGCGTCAACGCCGCCAACAGCGTCACCATCGATAACGGTGTCGGGAACGTCACCGGCACCACTTCGACGACCGTTCAGCCGGCCCAAACCGTCACTTATACGCTCACGGCTACCAACACTGCGGGCTCGGTCACTGCGAGCGTAACGGTTACGGTGTCGACGAACCAACCGAAGGACACTCAGCCGCCCAGCACTCCCACGCTGACTTCGGCCGCGGCCAAGGGCACGACGGAAGTTGACCTTGCCTGGACGCTGAGCGTGGACAATGTCGGAGTGGTCGGGTATCAGATTGTCAGGGACGGTGGGGTGCTCGGCGCCGTGCCCTTCCCCAATCAGTCGTTCGTTGACACCAGCGTGACCCCGGGAGCCGCCTACTCGTACGCCATCCGGGCCTACGACGCGGCAGGCAACTACTCGGCGTTCAGCAACAGCATCCAAGTCGCCATTCCGACGGTCCCGTTCTCAGGAGCCTCCTGTGGGACGCCCGCGGTCGGCGCGTTCACCGGATGTTACTACGGCAATACGTGGCTGGACGGAGCGGCGGTGTTTGTCAGAACCGATCCGGAGATCAACTTTGATTGGGGCGGTAATCCTCCCGATCGCTCCGTCAACCGCCGCAACTTCTCGGTCCGCTGGCAGGGTGCCTTCAACTTCTCTCAAGGGACCCACGCTTTCACCGTGCTGGCCTCCGACGGAGTCCGCCTGTATATCGATGGCAGCCTCGTTCTCGACAAGTGGATCGATGAGCCCGCCACGCAATACACGGTGCAACAAACTCTCGCCCAGGGCCAGCACGTGATCACGCTGGAATACTACGAGAGCACCGGTTGGTCCTCCGCCCACCTCACCTGGCAGTAGCAGTCCATCAGCAGGCGGCGCGGCGGCATCATCGCCGCGCCGCCATTCCCTGCGGTAATTCCCTAATCCGCGAAGATATTATCCCCAATTCCATCAAATGACTGGAACGGCCAGTGCTAATGTGTGGGTGAAGCGCGAAAGCGAGTCCCCCGCTCTCGCGTTGTCCAACCCGCCGCGTTGGTCACCCGACTTGCCAAACGCGATGAGTATCAAACCAAGCATCTTAATCGTAGACGATGAGACCGGTATTCGATCTCTGCTCGAACTGAGCTTTGCGAATGCCGGATATGATGTTCGTACCGCGGCCGACGGGCTTGAAGCGATGACGCGATGCCGCGCCGAATCCTTCGATGCCGTGCTATCCGACGTAAGGATGCCCGGCCTGAGCGGGCACGAACTTGCGCGCTGGCTCGCCCAGCACCGCTCAGCAGCACGCTTCATCCTGATGACTGGTTGGGATACCGGCTGTGAGGACTGCCCTATCGCGGGCCGCTGCCACATCGTCGTGAAGCCGTTCGTGCCGAAGGACGTGGTATCCACGATCGATGAGATCTTGGCCTACCGTCAGAAACCAGCAGCGTAGGGCTGTGGAATCGGACCTGCCTGGATCCTCATCCATCCAGGCATTCGGTGAAACTTTGCACAGCTTCTATTGCGTGCGAATGATAGGATGGCGGCATGGTGTTGGATCATCTAGCCGCCATATTCTTCTTGTCCGGCCCACTCTTCTACATCGGCTTGTTGATGGCAGTTGATCCGGCGGGAATCCCGACGATTTGCCTGTGGCTTCGACGGGTGTTCAAACATTTCCTACAACGTTTGGGTGGACTTCCTTCCGGGATCGTGGAACCCGAGGACACCGATGTATCCCGCAGGATACGGAGAGCCTTCAGGTTCGCCGGCGTTGCCCTTCTGGTTATCGCAATTGTGGTCTGACGATAGAGGCCAAACGCGTCCCGGATTTACGATCACTGCAGCACCACGATGGCTGAACGCCAGTAAGCGAACTTCTGCGCTGTTGGGTCTACCACGCTGACCTGGCAGGTGTACCGGCCGGGTTGCAGTTCAGCCAGTGGCACGCTGAACTTCATCGCTACCGCCTTGGATTTTGGGTTGATTCCATTATCAACTTCCAACGGCGCGGTCTCGAACGGCTTGCTCTTGCCGCGGAAAAAGCTCACCCTGGCGAAAACCGGCTCTGTGATCTCGGCCGCAGGCTCATAGGCTTCCAGATAGACATACATGACCTGGCTCTTATTAAACACCCGAGTTACACTGGGTATCAGCTTCTGTCCATCCTGCACCAAAGGGTTTTCAGCCAGCAGCCTGGTATCTTTCTCGGCGCTGAAGACGGCTGCTTTGGGATCGACCCGCTGACTGCTCAAGATCACGGAACTGATGGGAAGGAGTTGTTGATTGGCGGTCAGGTCGGGGACCACGAATCTGGTTTGATAGGTACCCATCTTACCGGTCTCGTTGTCGCGAGCCAGGAAAACCAGGTCGTAGCGTCCCGGCGCCAGAATGAACCCGGTATCGTAAGCGATCGGATGTTTGGCCAACTCAGCCGCGGCATCCCCCTTCAGCTTGACCTCCGCGATATCGCGGACGTTCTGCACGACTTTCCCCTGCGCGTCCTTCACCTGGCCGATGAAATCGATGCGCGTGCTCTCGGAGCCGCCGTGCTGCGCCAGTTCCAGGTCACTCCCAGGGATCTTGGCAACCACCGGAATAAAGTAGCGGTCGCGCGCCATACGGAAATAGTCGATCTCCATGGCGATGGAGATGTCGGTAAGAGGATCACCCAGCATCAGCGCCTCTTGCAACTGGCGTTCTTTGTCGCTGGAAGTGAATTTCGAAAATTGCTTGCCGGCATAATAGCCCTGGCGGAAATCGAGCTTCGCAATGCGGGAGTTGAGCGCGCTGCCATTCACCGACACCTTGATGCGGCGGAAGTGACCATCCAATGCGTTGTTGGATGAGTAGTAGCCGATGATGTAGTAACTCGGGATATCTTTCTGCGCCTGCACAATGCCCGCCGAGAGGTCATTGTTATCGAGCAGAGCTTTGCCTCCCGTGTCGGACGCCAGTGTGTAGAGTGTCTCCTGCTGGCCTTGAAAATTGCTGGTTGCGGCACGCGCCGAACTGCCCGAATACATGCCCTGGCCGCCGGGCGAGGACTTAGTGGCGTCGCCCAACGGCGCCGTTGCCACCAATCCGCGCGCGTCAATGGGGTAGAAGGATACGTTGGCGCGGATCGCGGCGTTGATGGTGGCCTGCAGTTGGGCCTGGTTATCCATGCCGTTCCGCTGCATGCCACTGGCGAAATAGACCAGCGCCTTCTTCTCATTGAGCGTGCCGAGCATGCGCGCGGCGGTGGCCAGAGCAGACAATTGGCGATCGGTGTTGAAAATGTTGAATTCGGAATCGTCCTGCGTGAAGGCGGCGCCGGTATCGGAGGTGCTATCGTCGCTGGTGGCTTCGTCCAAGCCCTGACCTTCGCCGATGATCAGGTTGTGGATGTCTTTGGAAAGCAGGTCGCGATCGTCGGTGAAATCCTGGACCACTTTAATTTCGTTGGAGAAGGTCATGATCGCCATGAGGTCGGAGGCCGTCATCTGGGTCTGCAGGAATTTTCTGGCGGCTGCCTGGGCGCGCATCTGGTCCTGGATCGGCATCGAGGTCATGTCGAAAAACATGACCATCAGGCGTTTATTCCTGTACTTCGTTGCCCCGGCGACTTCGGGCGCGATCTGGTTGGCAACTACAGATCTTACGGCGGGCTGTGCCGGCTCTGCCACCGGCGGCGCAGAGGGCCGCGCGGGCAACGCAGGTGCGGCCAGCGCCTCATCCTCGAGCTTCTGGAATTCAAAGACGCTGATCTTCTGTGGCTTGCCGTCCTCGAAGATGGTGAAGTCATCGGGCTTCAAGTCGGGTACCGGCTTGCCATCCCTGGTGCGGATAATGACGTCCTCGACCACCAACTGAGTGGTGGATTCGAAACTGAACGAAGGTCTTTGCCCGGCGGAAGTGTTGGTCCCTGTTTGGGAGCCCTGTTGCTGGGCGAAGGCCGCCATCAGACAGGCCATAAATGAAGCGATAATCGATCGCATAGAATTAGAACCTGAACCTTAGGTTGATCGTGAAACTACGCATCGGGTTGACGGCCGACGGCAGGCCGAACTGTTGCGATCCCCAGGTGCTGTTCCAGGACGAGATGACCACATGGTTCAACAGATTGGTGGCGTCGAATCGAAGATCGAAACTGCGCCGGTCGTCGATGCGAAAGACACGGCCCGCTGACCCGTTCAGACTGAACTGCGCGGGGCCGCGGAGTATGTTGCGGCCGGCGTCGCCCCAGAGTCCGGCGACCGGTGCCGTGAAAGCCGCCGGGTTGAAGGCCAGGCCCGAGGGTGCGGCCCCAATGTTCAAACCCGTGAGATCCGCGCGCAGTGTCCCGGTCACTCCGGTCCCACCCGCCACGGAACGGTTATTCAGCACTACCGGAGTTTCCGGCAGGCCGCTGCCGACCGTGAGATTGGTCGCCAGGGTCCAATCCTTCAGGAGCGTGCCCTTCAGTCCCTTCAGTAAAGCGCCTCCACGCGTGCCTTGGCCAGTGGAAAACTGCATCGAGGCGGTCAGGCGGTGACGCTGGTCGAAGCTGGAATCAGAACGTTCCGCATCCAGGTCGAGCCAGTTTTGCGCCAGCGCTGTGCCGCCTTGTCCGCGGCCGCCGACTCCCGCCGCGTCGTCGATGGCGTGCGAATAGGTGTACATCAGATTTCCCGAGAACCCGCTGCGGAAACGACGCATCAATTGGATTTGGCCGGCTTGATACGTGGAGTCTCCGGTAGAGGTCTCGTACATGAATCCGGCAGGTCCCAATGCCGGGCCAACGTAACCCGGTGGTGTCGAATTGGGCAGAAAGAGTTGCGGGTTGCGCGTGCCCTTGGTTCCGATGTAAGTGCCGGTCAGGACCAGTCCGGAGATCAGGTTCTGTTGCACCGAGAGTTGCCAGACCTGCGCGTATCCGATTTCGAAGTTCGGATCGATGGCGAACGTGTTGGTTACCGTGTCGGGCGTCGTAAGGAAGGCATTGCCCAACGTCGCGGGATCACTGAGGCCGTTCGAAAGAGAAAAGGTGCGCGACAGCGGCGATTGCTGCGCCATTTGGTTGGCGATGCCGCTGTAGACCGAGGTGTTGTAGTAGAGTCCGTACCCGCCGCGAATTACCGTGGAGTGCTTCGACCAGGGCCGCAAAGCAAAACCGATTCGCGGCGCGATGGCGTGTTTATCGGGATGAATCAGGGAGGCTCCGTAGGTCGCACCGCTCAGGGGGCCAGCGCCTGAAGGGCAGCCATTCAGGGCTGCTCCGCAGACCGGCGTGACCGCCGAATAGAAACCACCGATATCCAGGTTGACCAGGCGCCCGTAGGCTTCCGTCACCGGAGCCGCGTAGTCCCAGCGCAGGCCGGCGTTCAGACTGAATCGGGAAGTGATCCGCCAGTCGTCGGTGACGTAAGCGTCGTACCAGGAGGTGCGGAAATACCGGTCGGGCTGACCGCTCGAGAGGGAGTACGTGTCCGGGTAGCCGAGCAGGAAATCCGCAAGATCGAAGCCCGTGCCGGGCACCGTAACCCCGTTGACGTATTGGCTGGTCAAACCTCCGTTAAACACAAAGGAGCCGCGTGCGTTCGGCTGTGAGAGCGGATTGAACTGCTGTCGCCGGAAATCGCCGCCCACCGTCACGTTGTGGGCGCCGCGGACCCACGACAGATTGTTGCTGATGGCGCTCGTCTGATTCCGGTTCAACGCTTCCTGTCCGTCATTCAACCCGGAAACACCGCTGCTGAATGAGAGGGCGGGCGGGCCCCAGTTGAGGGCATCCTGGTTGTTGCCGGCAATGCCGGCTTGCTGCGAAACATTCACGGTGTTGGCAAAGTAGGGCGTGGCCAACGTCGACGAGCGGCTGAAGTTGTACCGCAGCGTGTCGATCACGTGGGTCGTGAAGTGGCGGATGTACGCCACGTTCGTGTTGATGCCCGTCACGCCGCTGCCGTCGATGAAGCCGAACCCGTTGGGAGTTGTGGTGTTGCTGCGCTGGTAGCTGAACCCTCCATTGATCTGATTCTTGCTGTCGAAGACGTGGTTCACCCGGGTGTTGACGTTGTCCTGATTGCCGACGGCGGTCAGGGGAATTTGATAGTTGTAGCGGGACGACGCAAAATTGGGCAGCGGATAGTAATTGAGCAGTGCCTGAGCTTGCGGATTGAGGCGGTTCTGGGGAATCGTGTTGTTGGGAAATGGTTGACCCGTGAGCGGGTCGTAGACGACGACTGGCTGTCCGGTGACTGCGTTGACCGCCTGGGAGAAGTCGCCGGCCCGCTCGGCAGTGGTTGGCATCAAGCCTGTGTAGATGCTTCCGGTACGGCTGCGCGACAGCTGATAGTTGAACGTGAAGAAGGTCTTGGAGCCGTCCAGCAGGTGCGGGATCTTGAGGGGCCCTCCGAACATGAGGCTGGCGCGGATCTTGGCGTAGGCTGCTTTCGGAGTTTCCTGGCCGGTGAGCGAGAACTGACGCGCATCCAGGGCCGAGTTGTCGAGGCTGATGTTCGCGTTGCCGTTATACTGCTTGCGGGGATCTCTCCGGCCATTACCAAAAGAACCTTGGTCCGCCGAAGCGCCGCGGGGGCCGTTCGGGCCGAAGCGTCCACCGCCGCGGCCCCCACCTCCACCCATCATCGCGGCGCCACGGCCGCCGCCCCCGCCCATCGCGCCGCCGCGACCGCCGGCCGGCGCCCCAGCACCGAAGGGCGCACCACCGTTGGCCGCAGCCGGATTATCGACACCGCCTGGGCCGCCGAAGCCCGCGATTCCGCCGCGGCCGCCCATCGACCAGTCGTTCTGCTGCGGCGCGTTCAAACCGCTGTTGACACTGCCATTCACAAATAGCGCATCGGAGCTCTGGGCTGTGTCCGGGTTGTTCATCGCAGGCGCCTCCCCGTTGCCATCCAAGGCGGCGCTCTCCGCGGTTCGGTTCACGTCCAAGCGCTGAAAGCCTCCTTGATCGCGCGCCTGCCTGGTTGAGGAAGGCCGGTTGATCTTCGCCGAACCGGCGCGTGCATCGACGTTACCGCCAGTCCGGTCTGCCGTTTTGCTCAAGGACGCCGGTTGGGCCGGCAGCGGCTGGGTTGGTTTCACCGCTTCCTGGCCGGCCGCCCGAGGGGAGAGTTCCTGTCTGACACCGTCGAGAGTCAACAGCTTCAGTTGCCAGGTGGGGCTTGGCGCATCGGGCGAAATTGCGACCTCGCGCGATAACTCAGAGAAACCCATGGTTTCCACGTGGATCGTCCAGATACCGTCGGGCAGGTCCGCGAATGTGTAGGCTCCCTTCTCGTCGGTATTGGTGACGAACTTCTTGTCTCCTCGAACCGCCGTCACCGTCGCCCCGGGGATCGGGGAGCCGCCGGACTCTACAGCACCGTGGTGCTCCGATGCAGTCAGTCCGGTAACCGCGATCAGGCTCGCCATAAGCCGACACATGTGGACTCTGTGTTTCGATCCGTTGGACACGTTCACTGAGACCTCACAGTAGTTGGGCGCTCTCCAGGGCTGGATTGGCAACTACCGTCCGGAAGGTATTTCGAGGGGGGTGATGGACGGTAATGAGCCGACGAAAAACGGCTCGTGACCGGATGGGGAATTCCGGTCACGAGCCAACTTCCCATTACGACAATCTTCAGAACTAGAATCGCGGCGAGAGATGCAACCGCCGGTTTGATCCCGATTTGGGGAACTGGCTCACGATCATGGAGCATCTCCAAAGCGTCGAGCCGGAGCGTCCGCCATCGCGTGAGCTATTACGCGGAGGACTTCTTCGGCGCGGAACGGCGTGGCCAGCACGTCGTATCCGCCGCGGTTGAGCACCTCGACCCACAGGCCTTCGTCGGCCAGCCGCGAAGTGACGATGAACCTGGGCGGACGTGGCAGGCCCCGTACCTGATCGAACAGGATCTTCCAGTCCCCGCCAGGCGGGTTGCGTTCGCAAAGTACCACTCGCACCGCCTCAAATTTTGCCTTACGTAGAGCCGGGGCCGGCCTGCACGCGAAGACCGGATTCCAGGACATGGCCGCGCAGAGCCGGACTAAGGCCCGGCGGTCGGCCGTGGCGAGACTGACGGCGAGAAGACTCTCCGGCTGTGTGGCCGAGGTGCGGAAAGGACGGCTCATCGGACTATGTCTCCAGCTTAGTGCCCCTCCACGTGGATTCGACCTACCGTCGCGAGGGTATATTTCGTCGCATGACTGGGGGACATCGAGGCCGGTCCCGGTGTCCTCCCGTTTTTTCCGCATGACAATGCCCCCGAGACGGTAGTTGCGTAAGTTCCAGCCCGCCCGTCTCAACAAATGATGGAACTATTTTGGAAACGAACGGTGTGTCGGGGCGGTGGAGAATACTGGCCGGGCAGTATGGTTGACAGTCCGAAATGGCTATAAGCTCCGAAGAGCCGGGAAAGCCGATGGTCTCAAGTGAACATATGGTCACTTTGTTCGGAGTCGCGAGTTTATTGTTTTTGATGCGACCTCGCCGGAAGCGCGAACAGCCCGAAACTCCCCAGGTGCTGGCGTTGGTGCTGGAAGGACCGAACCGCGTGGCTCTGCAGAAGATTTCCAGGGAGACGGGACTGGCGTTGACGTGCTGGGGACGACGGCTTCCCCAGGGACTCGAGATCGCGCCCATCATCATCTACGACCGGGAACTCTCGCCGATGCACTGGCCGGAGAGCATTCATGCGCTGGCCAGGAAATCGCCCCGGCCCTACATCATCCTCCTGTCGTCCAGCGTAGATGCCAACCTCTGGGACGAACTGCAGCGTGTGGGAGGCTGCGATATTCTGCGCACGCCGCTGGATCCTGAGACGCTGCTGGGAGCGGTCCAGCGCGCCTGGCAGCTCTGGCGTTCCCTCCGGCACGTGCGGCCGCCGGATGCGGCGTTACGCGATGATCCCCTTGCGGACGGCATAGAGGATTAACTCGGGTACGCTGTGAAGGTTGAGCTTGGACAGAATATTGCTGCGGTGAGTCTCCACGGTGTACAGACTGAGGTTGAGCATGTTGGCGATATCCTTATTGCTCTTTCCCTCCGCAATCAGTTGCAGCAGCTCGCGCTCGCGCGTGGTGAGCAGCTCGTAGCTATCCTCCACGTCCTTCTCCTGCAGTTGCCGGACGTAATCTTCCACCAGCATGCGGCTGACGCTCGGGCTGAAGAAAGACTTGCCCTCCGAGACCAGGCGCACGGCGTTGATCAGGTCGGCTTCGGCCGATTCCTTCAGCAGGTAGCCGCGAGCGCCGGCTTTGAGCGAGCGCAGCACGAACGATTCGTCGGCGTGCATGCTCAATACGATGACGGAGACACTGGACAGTTTTTCGCTGATCTGGCGCGCCGCCTCGATGCCGTTCAGATTCGGCATGGTGATATCCAGGAGTGCGATATCGGGTCTGGTGCTCTCCGCCAGGCTCACTGCCCCGCGTCCGTCGCTGGCCTCGCCCACCACCTCGAAATCCGTCTGCTGCTCCAGTACCAGCCTGAGGCCGCGCCGCATCACCGCATGATCGTCCGCAAGAATGATCCGGATCAAGCCAGACTCTCCTCATACATCCAGTCCCGATCGCCATCGAGCGAGAAGTAGGCGGAGAGGGCGGTGCCGCGGCCTGGCTGCGATTCGACGTGGAACCGGCCTCCGGCTGCACGTACGCGCTCGGCCATTCCCAGCAGACCCAGCCCGCGATTGTGTTCCGGCTCGAAGCCCGTTCCATCGTCCTGCACGGAAACCGAGAGCCCGCGCTCATCCCGTTGCATAACCACCCGCACCTCCCTGGCCTGCGAGTGCTTTACGCAATTATTGAGCGCTTCCTGCACTACCCGGTATATGCAGGTGCGGTATGTGTCGGGCAAGCCATCCTGCAATTCATCGGCGATCACCTTCACCCTGAGACCGGTGCGGCGTCCCACTTCTTTCGCCTGCCAGCGCAGCGCCGGTACCAATCCGAGCTCATCGAGCATTCCAGGGCGCAGCAGCAGGGCCATGTTCCGGACCTTGACGACGTTCTCTTCCGCCAGCCGCCGGATCGTCTCCAACTGGTCCAGGCACTCGGCGCGAACAGCGCGTGAGCATTCTAGCTTTCCCAACTCCATGAGCATCGCCGACATCGACTGGCCGAGATCGTCGTGCAGTTCCCGGGAGAGGCTCCGCCGTTCTTCTTCCTGCACCTCCACCAGCCGGTCCGACAGACGCTTCAGGTTCTCCCTCGCGCGCAGAATTTCGTTAAGACGCCCCGCGGCTTCGACGCCGAGACGGTGAACCTGCCGGACCACCACTGCCGCCAGGATGCTGCCCAGCAGCAGTGCCAGGATCGAGATGGTCACCACCCGGCGTTCAAACCGCGCCTGCACCAGTTGAATCCGCGCTTCGGCCGTGTCCAGTATCTGTTCGTCCAGAACGCCCGCCTGGCCCACGAATTGCACCATTAAGTCGCGCCGCGGAACGATCGTGTCCTGCAAATACGCTTCGCCCCGCTGCCGTACCTCCAGGCGGCTCCAGCCCAGCGTGGGCGCCAGCGAGCCCCAATAGGAATCGGAGTGCTGCTTGAGGTTTTGCACCGCGCTTCTTTCTTCCTGGGGGGCGCTCTCTTCGAAGCGCTGCAACTCCTTCGCGGCGCGCGCCCGGTTGGCGAGGAGTTCCCGCCTCAGGTTCGAAGCGCGGGTATCATCGCGTTCCAGCATGTAATCGCGCACCAGAGTGGCGGAGCGGTAAGTGTCGGCGCGCAGTTGATCCAGCACCGCGTCGCGTTCACGTGATTCTTTGCGCAGCGCGGCGCTGGTTTTGGAGACATCGCGGATCTGCCGCGCGGAATCGATCACCAATCCGCTCGTCAGGATCAGCAGCCCGGCAAATCCCGCAACCACAACCCGATCGGACGATGATGGACGCGCTATGAGTGGCACACAACCCTCGCCTTTTTAGACGTAACGCCGGGCAGGAGCGGTTACTCGTTCTGCATCGCACCACCAGGCGTGCGACCGGCCCTCCCGAGCCATCAAGCGGTAACTCGAACGGGTATCTTCCGCGCAATCACGGGGCATATTTACACAGACATATCCCAATCGTAGGGGATCAGGATTTCGCAGAACGATTGCATCGCTTCGAAATCCCGAGCGTCGCAGAACTGCGGTCTGAAATCGCGAATCAGCGGCGGCTACTTGCGCGTTCCCGTGAGGCGGCCGTTGCGAACCAGGCCCGAGGCTTCATTGGCCGTGACCTCGATGCGGTCGTCCTGGAAGCGGATTGCCAACGTGTAATGGTTGATATTGGCAACGAAATTCAGGTCCAGAAGGAATTCGCGATCTGAAGTCCACTTGCCCAATGCACCGCCGGGCAATCCCATCGGGCCGGTGGGGCTGACACGATACACGCCGTCCAGGCCAACGGGAAAGCTGAACGGCTCGTCGTAATACTTCACAGTCACGCGGGCTTCGCTCCGGTTCTGGAAAATGAGCGAAATGCTGTCGAGGCGCGACGGGTTGACGGGCAACTCGTAGACCGCTCCCGAGACTACCGCGGCGATCGGCGGCAGCGGCACCGCAGGCTGCGGCGCCGGCGGGCGAGCCGCACCGGCAGTTTTCGCTTGCAGCCGCCGTACTGCTTCCGGATCGGCCGCCAGTGGCATCTCCGATTTCACCGCCTGCCGCACCAATTGCGCGATCTGGCCGGTGTTGCCGCCGCCCATGCTGACCACGACCATGTCGAGATCGGGCCAGACGATCAGGCTTTGTCCGCCGCGTCCGGTTCCTCCATACTGACGACCGTTGGGGCCGTTGGACGCGTTCCACTCGTAGCCCATGCCGCCGGCCTCGCCGCGTGCCGTGGTGGGCGGCGAAATCGACATCGCGACCCAGTCGCGCGGCACAATCCGCTGACCGTTCCACTCGCCGCCGTGTAAGTAGAGATAGCCGATGCGGGCCACGTCGGCGGGGTACAGATGACTGTCGCCCCAACCGTGATTGCGGCCCTGGGGGTCGGTGGCCCAAAGTACTTTGCGGATGCCGATGGGTTCGAACAGTGCCTTCATTCCGAACTCCTGCTCGGTCTGTTTCGCCGCGGCGGCGAGCGCCGAGCCCAGCAGATGATATCCGGGGCTGCAATACGCGGAGTGCGTGCCGGGATCGTACTTCACCGGCAAAGAGAGCGCGAACCGCACCCAATCCGCCGAGCGCTTCATCTGTTCGAGTTCCTGCTCGCCCGGAGCGTAGCCGCAATCGAGGCCGGATTCCATCCGTACCAGGTCGCCTATCGTGATGCGCTCCTTATTGTCGGGGACCCGGCCGGGAAAGTACGTGGCCAGTTTGTCATTCAGAGTGACCAGGCCGCGGCCCACTGCCGCCCCGGTAAGTGTAGACGTGATGGTTTTCGTCACCGAGGCAAGGTCGTGCAGGGTATCGTGAGCGTAGGGGAAAAAGTAAGCGTCCTCGACGACGTACCCATGGCGGATGACGAGCAGGCTGTGGACGCCGAGATGTTTTTCCGTGACCTGATCGAGCACGGCCGCGAGCGCGGCGGAGTCGATCCCCTGCGATTCGGGTGTGGCGGTTCGCCATTGCGCGCCCGGGAAGTAGGCAGGTTGTGCGTAGAGCGCGGCGCTCAGGAGTCCGGCAACGGCGATCGCACGCATAGACACCTTGGACATTGTACGATGACGGTGATGCAAATCGATCTCGCATTCGGGAAGACCGGAATTACCGTCGAACTGCCGGAGGGTTTCCAGTATCGTGTTTTAGAGGCCCGGAGCGCAAAGGCGCTCCCTGATTGGCAGGGCGCACTTGCGGCGGCGCTCGACCGCCCAATCGGCGCGCTGCCGCTGGCTGAACTCGCGCGCGGCAAGCGCAGCGCCGCCATTTCCGTGTGCGATATCACCAGGCCCGCGCCCAACCGCCTGACCCTCCCTCCCGTACTGCGACGGTTACAGCAGGCGGGAATCCCGCGTGAGCAGATTACGATTCTGATCGCCACGGGACTACATCGCGCCGCAACCGACAGCGAGATTCGCGAAATATGCGGGGAGGAAATCGCGGCGCAATACCGCGTGGTGAACCATGATGCCCGGGATCTCTCGTCGCATCGCCACGTTGGAACCACTCAATCGGGCACGCCGGTATATGTCGACCAGCGTTTCGTAGATGCCGACCTCCACCTCACGCTCGGCTTCATCGAACCGCACCTCATGCTGGGTTACTCGGGCGGCAGAAAGCTGATCGCTCCGGGACTGGCCGCGCAGGAGACCATCAAGGTGCTGCACAGCCCGAAATTCATGCGCGATCCGCGGGGCGTGGAGGGCTCGATTGCGGATAACCCGCTGCATCGGGAACTGCTCGAGATCGCACGGCTGGTGCGCCACGATTTCATGCTCGATGTTGCCCTGGCGCGCGACCGCTCCATCGCCGGCGTGTTCGCCGGAGATCCCGAGGCGGCGCACTCGAGCGGCGTCGAATTCGTATCGCGTGTGCTGCTCGAGACGCTCGACGAACCTGTGGATGCGGTGATCACTTCTTCGGCCGGATACCCGCTTGACCTGACGTTCTACCAGTGCATCAAAGGCGTGACCGCGGCCTCCCACATCGTGAGGCCGGGAGGCTCGATTCTGCTGGCCGCGGCCTGCCCGGAAGGCGCCGGCGCAGCGGAGTTTGCGCGCATGTTGCAGGAGGGCGTTTCCGACGTCGAATTCCTGGAGCGCATAGGCTCCGCTCCAGTCACGATCGATCAATGGCAGTTGGAGAAACTGGCGATGGTCACGACGCGGCAGCGGCTTCTCTGGTATGTGCCTGGACTGCCCGCCGAGTACCATGCGGGATTGTGGGGCCAGTCGCACGCGACCATCGAGTCGGCGGTATCGGCGCTGGTTTCTTCGCTATCGCCAGGCGCGAAAATCGCCGTAATTCCCGAAGGGCCATACGTGCTGGCCAAGCCGCGCGCGACCGAAATGGCGGCGCGCTGATTTGAAGTAATTCCGCACCGCAACGCGGGAGTGAAAGGATTCGGTCAGGTTCTAAACAAGTAAGGAACTGACAAGGAGTGGCAAGAGATTGGAAAAATGGAGCCACCCGCCGGGATTGAACCGGCGACCTGCTGATTACGAATCAGCCGCTCTACCAGCTGAGCTAGGGTGGCCCGCCCTGTAATAATAACAACTTGCCGACGAGTCCCGCAATACGCGTCCTCGCCCTTGCCGTTATCGCGGCTTCCTGCCGCGCGCCGGCGCCCCTGGCCGCCATCGATCCCGCGCTCGCCTCCCGCGTGCCGGCATCCGCGATCGCGATCGCCGGCGTCAATCTCGATCAACTCCGCGCCTCTCCGCTCTACGCCAAATTGCCCCCCGCTGCGAGCGCGTTCCTCGAGCCCTTCCGCGGCGCGCACTCCCTCCTGATCGCCTACACCGGCGCCGAACTGCTCACCATCGCGCGCGGCGTGGTGACCGGCGCGACTCAGGCCGCACCCGATCTCGCGCTGCTCGGCTCGCCAGGACTGATCGCCGCCGCCTCCGCGCCGCACCCGGCCCCCGCCATCCTCGCTGCCGCCGAAACCGTGGCCGCCGGTCATCCCATCTGGATCGCCGTCCGCGGTGGAGCCCCGCTCCCGCTCGAGGGCAATCTCGCCAACGCCAATAACCTCGTGACCCTCGCCGAATCGGTGACGCTCTCCCTCGCCCTGCGCGACGCCGTCGATCTCGAGCTCACCGCCCGCTGTCCCTCGCCCGCCGCCGCCGCCGAGTTCGAGCGGCGCCTGCGCGCGCTCCTCTCGCTCGCCGCCGCCGCCAATGCCCGCCAGTCCGAAATCGCCGCCCTGCTGCGTTCCGTCCAACTGCGCCGCGACGAAGGCACCGTGCACGCAGCGCTCTCCGCCCCGCCCGAAGCGCTCGCCAGACTCCTCCCGTAATCAGTCCAGCTTCTTCTGGAAACGGGCCGCGCTCAAGCCGAGAATCGCCACGCCGTACACCGCCAGGCTCAACATCTGCGGCCACAGCACCGCCACCCCCGCCCCCTTCAGAAAAATTCCGCGCACGATTTCGATGAAGTACCGCACCGGATTCAAATACGTCAGGTACTGTACCGCCGTCGGCATGTTGCGGATTGGAAATGCGAAGCCGCTGAGCATGAACGCCGGCGTGGAAAAGAAGAACGACGCCATCATCGCCTGCTGCTGTGTCTGCGAAATCGTCGAAAGAAACAAGCCCGCCCCCAGTGTGGTCAGGAGGAACAGCACGGAGCAGGCCAAGAGCAGCAGAAAGCTCCCGTGCAGCGGAATGTGAAACAGCAACAGCGCTACCCCCGTGACCACCGCCACATCCAGCAGCCCCACCAGCGCGAACGGCAGAGTCTTGCCCAACATCAACTCCACCGGCCGCACCGGCGTCACCATCAACTGCTCCATGGTGCCGATCTCCTTCTCCCGCACGATCGCCAGCGCCGTCAGCATCAACGTCACCAGCATGATGATGTTGGCGATCACGCCCGGCACGAAGTAGTTGCGGCTGTACAGGTCGGGATTGAACCAGACGCGGCTGCGCGCCGCCACCTGCGGCACCGACGCGCTCACCGCCGCGCCCGGACTGCGCGTCAGCACCCGCACCCGCTGCTGTCCCGCCATCACGTCGGCCGAATAGTTTGCGATGATCTCGCCCGCGTAGCTCGAAACCAAACTCGCCGTGTTGGAGTTGGTGCCGTCGATCAGCACCTGCACCTCTGTGCTTTGCCCCCGCGCCACGTCGCGCGCGAAGCCGTGCAGAATCCGCACCACCGCCTGCGCTTCGCCGCTATCCAGCGCGTGCTGCACGCCCTCTTCCCCCACCGGCTCCGCCACGATGTCGAACCTGCCCGACCCCGTGAATCGCTCGCGCAGGTCGCGGCTCTCCGGCGTGCGGTCCTGGTCTACCCACGCGATCCGCGCGTGATCCACGTCCAGGTTTACCGCGAAGCCGAACACGATCAACTGAACCACCGGCGGCACGAACAGCAGCACGCGCATGCGCGGTTCGCGCAGCGCCTGCAGGAACTCTTTGCGGAGGATGACCGAGATTCGTTCCCACATATCGTTATGTCAGTTTCTGGTTGAGCTTGCGTGTCGCCAGTAAGAACACGATCAGCGCGTACAGTGTCAGGAACGCCAGCTCCTGCCACAACACGCTTAGCCCCACGCCCTTCAGGAAGAGTCCCTTCAGAATCGTGACCACGTATCGCGCCGGCACGATGTGCGTGATCACGCGGATTGCTGCCGGCATGGTCTCGATGGAGTAGATGAATCCCGAGAGCATGAAGGCTGGCAGAAACGAGCTCAAAATCCCCATCTGGTAGGCCTGCAGTTGCGTCTTCGCCGCCGCCGAAACGAAAATTCCCCAGAACAGCGCGCCGAACAGGAACACGCACGTCGAGACCGCCAGCAGCAGGTAGCTCCCGCGGAACGGCACGCCGAACACGAGGATTCCCACCATCACCGCGATCGCCGCGTCCGCCACACCCACCGCGAAATACGCCATCATCTTGCCGAGCACCAGTTCCGCCGGACGCAGCGGCGTGGAGAGCAACTGCTCCATCGTGCCCATCTCCCACTCGCGCGCGATCGTCAGCGAAGTCAGCAAGGCCGCGATAATCTGCAGGATCACCGCGATCAATCCGGGCACCACGTAGTTCTTCGATTCCAGCGAGCTGTTGTACCAGACCCGCATGCGCGCATCCACCGGTGGCACCAGGTGCTCCCCGCCCCGCCGGTTCAGCGCCTCCGTGCGCAGTTCGAGCGAGTAGCCCCGCACCAGCGACTCCGCGTAACCGAGCGCGATCGAGGCCGTGTTCGAATCGCTGCCATCCAGCAGGATCTGCACCTGTGCCGTACGTCCCGCGCCGAGCTGCTGCGAATAATCGCGCGGAATCACCACGCCCATCAGCGCCCGGCTGCGATCGATCGCGCGCTCGATGGTCGAGTCATCGCTCACCATATGCACATCGAAATATCGCGAGCCCTGGAATTCGCGGACCAGCGCCCGGCTGGCCGACGTCTGGTCCTGGTCGTGGATCAACGTCGGCACCCGGTCCACGTCCAGGCTGAGCGCGAACCCGAACAGCAGCAGCATCATCACCGGCACCGCCAGCGCCATCGTCAGGCTGCGCGAATCGCGCGTGATGTGATGCAGTTCCTTGACGCAGATCGCGCGCAGCCGCCGGTAACTCATGCCGCTTTCCTTTCCTCGGCCTCGATCATAGCCACGAACACATCCTCCATCGAGGGCTCAATCCGCTCCAGCCTGCGTACTTCGATCCCCGCCGCGGCCAGCCTCTCGCGGATCCGCGCGCTGGACGTCCCCGCATCGTCCACCGTGATGTGCAGCCCGCCGCCGAACACCGCCACATCGTGAACCCCCGGCACCCCCTCGAGCGCGCGCATCGTTGCCAGCGGGTCGCTCGCCTCCAGGTTCAGCAGGCTGTGCTCTTCTAAGCCGCTCTTCAACTCCGCCGGTGTTCCCAGCGCGATCACCTTGCCTCGATACATCAGCGCCAGCCGGTGGCAGTACTCGGCTTCGTCCATATAATGCGTGCTGACGAAGACCGTGTGGCCCGCCTCCGAAAGATCGTGGATCAGGTGCCAGAAGGCGCCGCGCGCCAACGGGTCCACGCCCGAGGTCGGCTCGTCCAGGAAGAGCACCGCCGGCTCGTGCAGAATCGCGCAGCCCAGCGCCAACCGCTGCTTCCATCCGCCCGAAAGCGTGCGCGTCATCGCCGCTCGCCGGTCCGTGAGGTTCGCCATCTCCAGCACGTAATTCTTGCGCTCGGCGCGCCGCGCCCGCGGTACGCCGTAAATCCCCGTGAAGAAATCGATGTTCTCCTCCACCGTAAGATCGTCATAGAGCGAGAACTTCTGCGACATGTACCCGATCGTGCGGCGGATCTCTTCCGGTTGAGTAGCCACGTCAAACCCGTTCACCGAAGCCCGCCCCGAAGTCGGCGTCAGGAGGCCGCACAGGATCCGGATCGTGGTCGATTTGCCCGCGCCGTTCGGACCCAGGAACCCGAAGATCTCGCCCTTCTCCACCTCCAGCGACACGTGGTCCACCGCCACGAAGGCGCCGAAGGTCTTCACCAGGTCATGGATCTCCACCGAGTTCATGAGCGCGCCACTCCTTCCACTTCGTGGATCGTTTTGATGAACGCACCCTCCAGCGTCGCCGAGCCGGTCTCCGCCTTCATCACCTCCGGCGTCGAGCAGCGGATCAGCTTGCCCTTGCTCATCAGGCCGACCCGGTTGCACCGCTCTGCCTCGTCCAGGTACGCCGTCGTCATGAAGATCGTGATCCCGTCCTTCAGTAGTTGATACAAGATCGCCCAGAAATCGCGGCGCGAAACCGGATCCACACCATTGGTCGGCTCGTCCAGGAACAGGATCTGCGGACGATGCAGCAGCGTGCACATCAACGCCAGCTTCTGCTTCATCCCGCCCGAAAGCCGCCCGGCCTGCCGCGCGCGAAACGGCTCCATCCGCGTCATGCGCAGCAATTGCGCCGTCAGCTCATCACGCGTCGCTCCGGTGATGTCGAAGAGGTCGGCGTAGAACACCATGTTCTCTTCCACCGTCAGGTCCTGGTACAGCCCGAAGCGCTGCGCCATGTACCCGATCTGGTCCTTCACCGCCTGCGATTCCCTGGACGCGTCGTGCCCGGCCACGCGCGCGCTGCCCTCGCTCGGTTCCATCAGGCCGCACAGCATGCGCAGCGTGGTCGTCTTGCCCGCGCCGTCCGGGCCCACCAGACCGAAAATCTCCCCCCGCGCCACCGAAAGGTTGAGGTGGTCCACCGCCGTCAGTTGCCCGAAGCGGCGCGTCAGGTCGCGAGTTTCGATAATCGGTCCCTGGGGCTGCATCTATTGGCCCAACAGAATCTCGGCGTCCGCAGGCATATTCGACTTCAACTCGCGTCTCGGATTCTCCACCTCGATCTTGACGCGGTACACCAGCTTCACCCGCTCCTGCTGCGTCTGAATCTGCTTCGGGGTGAACTCGGCCTGCGATGCGATGAAGCTCACGCGACCGTTGTAGACCTTGCCGGGATACGTGTCCGTCGTTACCCGTACCTTTGACCCGATCTTCACCTTCCCCAAGTCGGTCTCGTTGATGTACCCGCGCACCCATGGATGATCGATATCGCCCACCGTGACGATCGTCGTCCCCGGCGCCACCACTTCGCCCACGTCTACCGCCTTCATCAGCACCACGCCATCCACCGGCGAGACCGCTGTCGTGTCGGCGAGTTGCGAATCGATCAGCGCCAGGTTGGCTTGGGAACGCGCGATCTCGGCCCGCCGAGTCGTCACCTCCTGCCCGCGCCGCTTCAACTCCAGCGCGTTCGCCTCCGCCATCCGCACCGACCCCTGCGCCCGCGCCACCTGTCCCCGCTGCGCGTTAACCTGCTCCACTCGCGGACCCGCCAGCACCAGCGCCTCGCGCTCCTGCACCTGCTTCAGCATCGCCTGCGCGTTTTCGAAGCGATTGCGATATTGGTCGAATTGCGCCGTCGAGATATCGTCGTTCTTGTGCAGCGTCTGCGCGCGCACCCAATCCTTCTGCGCGCGCTCCAGCTCGCTCGCCGCCGCATCCACCGCCGCTTTGGCATCCAGCTTCTCCTGCGGACGCGCTCCGTTGCGCAACTCCGCCAGGCGCGCTTCCGTCGATTGCAGTTCCGCCTGTCGCGTCTCGATATCGGCCGCCAGGCTCGCGCGCTGCAGCTCTACCGCCGTCTGCGCCTGCTGGAGTTGCGATTCGCTCGAGGCGAGCGCCGCCACCTCCCGCTCCCGCTGCGCCGCCAGCTGGTCGCGATCCAGCCGCGCCACCACCTGCCCCTTCTTCACGCCATCGCCTTCGTCCACCGAACGCTCCGTCAGCCGCCCGGCTGTCTTGAATGCGATGTTGACTTCATCGAGCTCGATATTCCCGGAAATCACCAGCCGGTCATCGGGAGCTTTGCCCGTACCTCGATACCAATAAATCGCGGCTCCGATCACCGCCAGCGCGACTAATAGAATCGGAATTCGTTTCTTCATCTCGTCACTCCACCATCCTGCGTACCGCGCCCACCGATTGCGCCAGGTCGATTCTTGCCACGTTGTAGTTGTACAGCGCCGCCGTCTGGTTGTCCCGCGCCCGCTCCAAACGCGTCTGCGCGTCGGTCACTTCCAGCCCCGCCGCCACGCCCGCGTCGTAGCGCCTGCGCGCCTGCGTCACCTCGTTTTCGGCCAGCTCCAACCCTTCCTTTGCGACCTTCACCTGTTCATCAGCCGAACGCAGCGCATCCAGCGCCAACCGCACGTCCAGTTCGATCTGCTCCTTCAGGTCGCTCGTCTTCACCTTCTCCGCCCGCGCCTGCGACGCCGATTCCGCCCGCCTCGCCTCGCGCTTCCCGCCGTCGAACACCGGGATCCTTACCGTGATCCCAATCGTGCGCGTAGGCAGCGAGCTGTTGAACCCTGTGCCGCTCTCTCCGTAATCTCCGAATGCCGCCACCGTGGGCAGCCGCTCCAGCTTCACCGCGTCCGCCGAAATCCGCGCCGTGGCCTCGCGCTCGCGCTGCGCCTGGTAATCCGGCCGGCTTTCGAGCGCCATTGCCTTGGCCTGCTGAATCGTCATCGCATCCACCGGCGTGGCCTCGAGCTTATCCGTCAGCACCAGTTCCGTATCCAGCCGCATCCCGATGGCGCGCAACAACTGCAGCGCCGCGCTGCGCCGCGCATTTTCCGCTACCAGCAGGCGCTGCCGGTCGTTGGCCAGCTGCACCCGCGTCCGCGTGATCTCAATTCCCGTTCCCGTGCCCGCCGCCTTCTGGTCTTCCGCCTGCTTCCGTACCGCCTCGGAGAGCGCTACATTCGCCTTCGCCGTCTCCACGTCCGTGTCCGCGCGCAGCGCCGCCAGGTAGGCTCGGGCCACCAGCGCCGCCACCTGCTCTCCCGACGATTTCAAATCGCCCTGCGCCGCGCCCACCGCCGCCTTCGATGCCTGATACCGCCGGTACGCGCTGATATCGAACACGCTCTGCGTCGCCGAAACCCGCCCGTCCAGGGTCGTGAACGGCCCTACGAATTGCGGAATCTGGAACCCCGGGATCGGCGATGTCAAATGGATTCCCATCGCTCCCAGGTTGCGCGTAAGGTTCTGCTCCGTGTACGCCGCCGAAAAATCGGGCAGCAGCGAAGCGCGCGATTCGAGCGATTTCGATTGCGCCTGCTTCAGCGCCTCTCCCGAGAGTTGCACCCGCGTGTTGCCCTCCGGTGAGACCGCCAGTTGCACCGCCCGTTTCAAACTCAGCTCCACCGGAGCCGCCGCCAGCGATGCGGTCAGTGGCGCCGCCGCCAACAATATCCAAACCAGTCGCATCTACTTCTCCTCGCCCGTCACCGGAGCCCGAAAACCAGCGCTCAAGAACGTCACCAGCCGCTTCATCCGCAACGGAAACTCCGCGTTAGCGTCCACCGATCCCGGGAACACCGGTTCGCCGCACATCGTGTGTGCCATCGCGCCCACCATGAAGTGCACCCGCCACATCAGTTCCTCCTGCGGCAGACCAGGCAGAGACCGTCGCAGCGCTGCTAGAAACCGTCCGGTCGTCGGACGAAAGTGTTTCTGCACAATCTGCGGCATCAGCCCTTCCGAGTAGATCCGCCCCATCAGCCGTACGAACTGCGGATTCCGGCTCGCCACCACCGACGTGGGCGCGAAAAAGGCGTCCAACACCTTATCTACCTCGGGCGCTCCGTCTCCCGCCTCCTCTTCCACGAGGGTCAGCGCCGCCAGCCTGGCCTCGTTAACCGGTCCCACCTTGCGCATCACCACGGCGTCAAGGAGATCTTCTTTAGACCCGAAGTGATAGTGCACCGCCGCCAGGTTAACTCCTGCTTTATTAATGATTTGGCGCAGCGAAGTGGCGGAATAGCCTTGCTCGCCGATGAGCCGCTCCGCAGTGTCAAGAATCTTTTCCTGTGTTTCTGTCATTCGTATGATTCAATCAGTTGATTGAATCATACGATTGAACAAAACGCCTGTCAATAGGAACTGTGCGCAGCGGCACCACCCTGCTGCAACGTCCCTCTAATATCCGACACTACTCTTCGGAACGCCGATTGCTAGGAGAAAGCCATAAGCCTGCGCGCCGGTTTCTTACGCGTAGCTATATACGGAGGGAGTCAACCTTATGCTTCACTGGATCCGAACTACCTGGTGCAAGAGCATGCACAATCAGGCTATGTGGCCAATACACGGCAAGTATATTTGTCCGCAGTGTCTTCAGGAATACCCCGTCGCTTGGGAAGCGCCAGTCACTAAGGCCGCCTATCCTGACCCAGCCCTGAGGCACGCCGACCCAGCTGTCCCTTACACCGCCGTCGAACAACGCGTCTGCTAGGCTTCTACCTCAGCCCGGCGCTCCTTCAACGCCTCGCGCCCACAGCGAACCGCGACCGTAGGGAACCGTGAGGGAGCGATCCGGTATGCCTGCGAGTTCAGATAACCTAAGTGAAGTTGCGCTTTGCCAACGCCATTCCTATCCTGTAAGCCATCACTTCTGCCTCCACCTTCGCCCATCCCGTTCCTCGCGCCGCGCCCCGCGTCAGCCGGTGGTTCCTCGTCCTGATTCTCTCCGCCTTTGCTATCCCCACCGCTCTCCGCATCTCCAGCATTATCGTCCGCTCCACGTCTTACAACCACACCATCTCTTACAACGAGGGCTGGAACACTTACTACTCGCACAACGTCGCGGCCGGACGCCGCCTTTATGGCGACCCGCCGGTCCGGTTGGCCACCAACTATCCGCCTCTCTCCTTTCACCTGGAAGCCGCCCTCGGCCGCCTCGTCGGTGATTTCAATTTCGCGGGCCGCATCATCTCCATCGCCGCTTTCCTCTGGGTTGCCCTGTGCTGTGGACTCGCCGTCCGGCTCGCCACTGGCGATTCCGCGGCCGCTATGTTCGCCGTACTGTTCTGTATCGCCTGGTTCGCGCCCTTCGCGCCTTACAACGTCGGCGTCAACGATCCGCAGATGCTCGGCCACGCCCTCATGCTGACCGGTGTGGTGCTCTACCTCGCCGCCGATCGCTCCACGCCCCTGCTCGCCGCCTCGTGTGTCTTCTTCTGCCTCGGCGGATTCACCAAACATAGCCTCCTCGCCCTCCCCGTGGCCGTCACGCTGGATATCCTGTTGCGTTCCCGCCGGCGCTTCGCTCTCTGGGCCGCGACCGCCGCCGCCACCCTTGCCCTGCTCACAGCCCTGACCCTGTGGGTCGATGGCCCCTACGTGCTGCAGCATCTATTCAGTCCTCGGCGCTATCTCGTTTCCCGCGCCGCCTTCATCACCACGACCTTCCTCCGTATCTACATCCCCGGCCTGCTTGTTGGCGCCATCTGGTGCTTTACCGACGCGCGACGCTCCAAGGCGCGCTGCCTTGCCTTCGCGCTCCCCCTCTCTCTCTTCACGGGCGCGATCTTCGCCGGCGGTTCCGGTGTCGCCGTCAATATCTTCTACGACGCCTGGATTGTCACCGCAATCATCGCTGCCCTGGTGCTCGCCGGCGCCGCCGCCAAAGGCGCCCCCGGCTCCCTCCGCTGGTACGCCGCGATGCTCGTCGTCCCCCTGCTCTTCTCGGCCCTTCCCGTTGCCGCCGGCCTCTACACTTCGGTCCCGCCCTCCGACGTCCTGGCCCGCGAAGACCGTGTCTTCGCCGAAGATGTCGCCTACCTGAAGAGCCGACCCGGTCCCGCCATCTGCTTCGATCTCCTGCTCTGCTACCGGGCCGGCAAGACCCTGTCCTACGAACCTTTCGTCACCGGCGAATTGATTGCCACCGGACACCTCGACCCCGCTGTGGTGGCCGCCGAGCTGGCCAACCGGAAATACGCCGTCATCCAATCGGATCAGGGAATTATATACTTTTCCCGACCCATCCTAGACGCCCTCAACGCGCACTACCGCATCGACCGCCAAAGCTCCCGCTCGGTGTTCTACGTACCCGTCCGGTGACGCCTCTCCGGGAAAGTCGTTTGACCGGACTTCCCGGTTGATTCGGGCCAAGCCAACTGCGCCAGAGGCGCAATGCCGCCCTGCCAAGGGCCTGCTAGCATGAAGGCTTGCGCCTCGGCATCCATACGTTTACTTCGGGATCGCTCGAAACCGCGGCGCTCACCGCCGGTGATCTGGGAGCTGCCACCTTCCAGATCTTCTCCGCCAGTCCCCGCATGTGGCGCGCCCGCGTTCCCGACCCCCTGCAGATCAAGCTTCTCTGCGCCGCCCGCGACCGTTTCGCCCTCTCGCCCCTTGTCATCCACACCAACTACCTGGTTAACCTCGCATCGCTCGACCCGCTAATCCGCGGAAAATCCATCGATGCCTTCCGCGGTGAGCTGCAGCGTGCCATCGCCATCGGCGCCGAATATCTGGTCGTCCACCCTGGCAGCTACCGCGGCCATTCCGTTGAGGAAGGCATCGCGGCCTTCGCCCTCGGACTCCACGACGCCGCCGCCGGTCTGCCGCCCCACCAACTGACTGTCCTGCTGGAAAACACCGCCGGCGCCGGCTGCCATCTGGGCGGCAAGTTCGAGGAACTCCGCTCCATCCGCGATCTCACCGCCGAGCTGACCGATCTCCCCATCGGCTACTGCCTCGACACCTGTCACCTGCTGGCCGCCGGCTTCGATATCGTCACTGCCCCCGGATTGCGCGCCACTCTTCGCGCCGCCGAGGACATCCTCGGCTTGGCCAACGTCCACGTCTTTCACGCCAATGACAGTAAGTTTCCGCTCGGATCCCACGTGGATCGCCACGCCCACATCGGCCAGGGCCACATAGGCGCCGACGCCTTCCGCCGCATCCTTACCCATCCCAAACTGCGCCGCAAACCCTTCATTCTCGAGACCCCCATCGACGAACCCGGCGACGATCGACGCAATCTCGACATGCTCAAGTCGCTCGCCGGCCCTGGTACTGCCATAGTACCCCGCCGGAGATACCCTTAACTAAAGTGGCTAAGTCTTATTGCCAATCGGAAATAGACTTGGCCCACTATGATTACCCAAAACGAAACTAACTTGGGTCCCTCCGATGAACCGCGGAGCCACGCTCCGTTTGTAATTGCCGCCACCGCTGTCGGCCTGATCCTTCTTGGTTGGGTGCTCTACGCCCGCGGGTCTGCGACCCCAACCATTGAAGCCGCCCGGCCGGCCAGCGCGCAACGAAATGCCGATACCCTGGCCTTCTACGGTAACGGTCAACTGAAGGTGCTGTCTTTCTATGCGAGCCCGGTCGAAGTCAAACGCGGCGGTCACGCATTGGTATGTTATGGAGTTTCCAACGCAGCGGCCGTCCGCATCGAACCCCCGGTGGGAGAAACCTGGCCTTCCACCGCCCGCTGCGTGGAAGTTACCGGCGCCAAAGATACCGGCTATAAGTTGACCGCCCGCGATAGCGCCGGCCACGAACAGTCCCGCACTCTCTCCATCAAGACGCTTCGCTAACCATGAGACAGGCCTCCTGGGCCTGTCTCTCTCTGCCCCACCATCCGCGAAACCGTCGTGTCCTGCTGCTGGTCTTGCTCGTCCTCGTCTTCCAGGTACATGTGCGCGTAGTACGTCGCCATCCCGCATAGGAACATCACGGCCAGCGTGACGCCCAACCAGCGCATGCTCTGTCCGTTCCATCCGCGCTCCCCGGCCACCGCTGCGGAGGTTGCCCGCACAATCGACCAGGCCGCGGCCACTCCCAGCCCCAGTTTGACGAACCAGGGCAGCAGGTCCAGGTGGCTTTGTCCGCCCACCTGTGCCCACAGCACAAAAATTGCGATCAAAGCGATCAGGAAAAGCGTCGTATAAGCCAGACGAAGTATCGGCATGACGGGGCGATCCTTCATCTTACGTTATCCTGAAAGAAAGACACATGGCTCACAACGGCTCAGGTGCGTCCCGCTCCTGGCATAATTTCAAAAACGCATTCCGCCTGGCGATGGATTCCATTCGCGCGCATAAGCTGCGCAGTTTCCTCACGCTACTCGGTGTGATCATCGGCGTGGCCAGCGTCATCATGGTGGGCGCCGCCATCGAGGGCCTCGGCGTCTACGCCGAGCAGAGCACCGCCAAAGCCTTCGGCTCCGAATCTTTCATGGTCGCCCAGATCGCCGCCACCGGTCGCCTCAGCCGCCGCGAGTCTCTTCGACAAACTCAAGCGCAACAAGCCGATCCGCACCGACGATGCGCGCTTCGTCGAGTCCCTGGCCGGCGACAACGTCCTCTACAGCCCCTACCGCCAGCACATCTCGGACGTGAAGCGCGAGAACCTCATCTGCGAGGACAGCTCCATTCTCGGCGCTGCCTCCGCCATGGCCGGCATCCGCGATATCGGCGTCGTGGACGGCCGCTTCTTCACCGAGCAGGAGGAGCACGTCCCGCGCCTTCGTCGCCGTCATCGGCGATACCGTGCGCACCACGCTCTTCCCCGGCGACGCCTCGCCGCTCAACCAGATCGTCCGCATCGAAGGCATCGAGTTCACCGTCATCGGCGTGCAGGAGCGTCTCGGCTCCGCCTTCGGCCGCGACCAGGACAACTCGGTCTACATCCCGATCACCGCCTTCAACCGCATGTACGGCCCGGGTACCGGCTTCGCCCTTTTCGGCCGCCCCAGGCCCGGCAGCGGCCTCGATCTCATGGCGCGCTCGATGAAACCCGCGTCGTCCTCCGCACCCGCTTCCACGCGCGCCCCGGCCAGCCCGATAATTTCGACGACGCTCACGCCGGACGCCATCCGCGGCTTCATCGACCAGGTGCTCGGCATGATCGCCGCCATCGTCGTGCCCGTCACCTGCATTTCGCTGGTGGTCGGCGGCATCGTAATCATGAACATCATGCTGGTCAGCGTCACCGAGCGCACCCGCGAAATCGGCATTCGCAAAGCCATCGGCGCGCGTCATGGCGACGTCATGATGCAGATCCTGATCGAGGCCGTCGTGCTGGCCAGCGTCGGCGGCGCCATGGGCGTCGCGGCCGGCGCCGCTGGTCACCGCCCTGCTCGGCCGCATCTTCGAAATTTCCCTGCACATCACCGCTGGCCTACGTGGCTGCTCTCGCTCGTCGTATCCAGCGTCGTCGGCGTGGTCTCCGGCTGGTATCCCGCGTCGCGCGCGGCCAAGCTCGATCCGGTGGTGGCCCTGCGTGCGGAGTAACTCGTGAATATCAGCGCCACCCAGAACATGAAGATGGCGATTCAGGCCGTGGGCGCCCACCGCTTCCGCTCGCTGCTCACGGTGCTCGGTATCGTCATCGGCATCACCACGGTGGTCACCGTCGCCTCGCTGCTCACCGGCCTCCGCGAAGGCGTCGTCACCTTCTTCCAGGAACTCGGTCCCGACAACATCTTCGTCTACAAGACCTCCGGCGATCCCAGCCAGGAACCACCGAAAGAGCGCAAGCGCCGCCCCATGAAGCCCGAATACGCCGACCTCATCCGCCGCTGGACCACCTCCGTCGATGACGTCGGCCTGCAGCTCTACATTCCCCCTGTCGTCGACGGCAAGCCGATCACCGCGCATGTCCCTGGCTTCGAATCCGAGAACATCAACGTCGCCGGCCAATCGCCCAACATGGGCGAGATCTCGCCGCGCGATTTCTCCTCCGGCCGCTACTTCACTCCCGAAGAGGACCAGCGCACCGCCCACGTGGCCGTCATCGGCGCCAACGTCGCCGACTCGCTGTTCCCCGACGGCAACGCCGTCGGCAGCACCTTCATGATGGATGGCGCCGAGTACACCGTCATCGGCGTCTACGCCAAGGCCAAAGGCGGCTTCTTCGGCGAAAACGGCCAGGACAACGCCATCGTCATCCCCCTCCGCACCGCCGAAAGCCGCTATCCGCAGGTCGATCGCTTCATGATCACCGCCAAGGCCAAGCCCGGCAAGCGCGAGGACGCATTCGCCGAAGTGGAGGGCATCATGCGCCGCATCCGCCGCCTCGCCACCGACGCGCCCAGACGATTTCGCCATCTCCACGCCCGACCAGATCATCCAGCAGTTCGACCGCATCACCGGCCTGATCGGCCTCGTGGCCATCGCCATCTCCGCCCTCGGCCTGCTGGTGGGCGGCATCGGCGTCATGAACATCATGCTGGTCAGCGTCACCGAGCGCACCCGCGAAATCGGCGTCCGCAAGGCGCTCGGCGCCCGCAGCCGCGACATCGTCGGCCAGTTCCTCGTGGAAGCCATGACGCTCACCGGCGCCGGCGGCAGTGCTCGGCATCGTCATCGCCGTCCTCATCACCATGCTGGTCGGCGCGCTCGTGCCCGTCGCTGCCCGTCGTCGTGCCCACCTGGGCGCTCATCACCGGCTTCACCGTCTCCGTCGTCGTCGGCGTCTTCTTCGGCGTCTGGCCCGCCGTCAAAGCCGCCCAACTCGACCCCGTCGAGGCCCTCCGGTACGAATAGCCCCCAAATGTTCCGTGGCCAGTGGGACAGGCCTCCCGGCCTGTCCACTTGCTGCCTTAACTTTCGGGTGCACGAAGGCGAGTTTGCCGCTCGCCGGACTGAGCAGCCAATCCTGGCTGCAGCCGGCTTTCAGCCGGCTTCCCGCGCGTGCCTCGAACTCCGCGCCGCCGACGTCCGTTTCCGACTTGCCGCACTTCCCTCTCGCCCCCAGTGTTCCGCCCCCGCGAACCGCGACCGTCAGGGAGCGATCTAAGATTCCATGGCTCTCCTCGAAAGTTGTACCGGCCTCACCAAATCCTTCGGCTCCCGCCTGCTCTTTGAGAACATCGCCCTCGGCATCTCCGAGGGCGAACGCCTCGGCCTGATCGGCCGCAACGGTGCCGGCAAATCCACCCTGCTCCGCATCCTCGCCGGCCAGATCGAACCCGACGCCGGCGTCCGTCTCCATGCGCCGCAACACGCGCATCGGCTACGTCCCCCAGGACGCCGAATTTCCCGAGGGCCAGACCGTCCACGAGGTCATCGCCGGCGCGATCGCCGGCGAGCACCTCGACGATCTGGAACGCGACGCGCGCATCAACCAGACCCTCGGCCGCGCCGGCTTCGTCGATAGCTCGCTGCGCACCGAAGCCCTCTCCGGCGGCTGGAAGCGCCGCCTCGCCATCGCCCGCGAGACTCGTCCGCCAGCCCGACCTGCTCTTCCTCGACGAACCCACCAACCACCTGGATTTCGAAGGCATCGCCTGGCTCGAGAAGCTCCTCGCCAACGCCACCTTCGCCAGCGTCGTCGTCAGCCACGACCGCTACTTCCTCGACAACGTGGTCAACGATATGGCGGAGATCGATCGCGCCTAGCCCGACGGCATCTTCCGCGTCGAAGGCAGCTACAGCCATTTCCTCGAGAAGAAGGAGGAGTTCCTCCTCTCCCAGGCCAACCGCCAGGAAGCGCTCGCCAACCGCGTGCCGCGCGAGGTGGAATGGCTGCGCCGCGGCGCCAAGGCGCGCACCCGCAAATCCAAGGCCCGCATCGACGACGCCGGCCGCCTCATGCGCGAACTGAGCGACCTCGAATCGCGCACCGCCAAAGGCGCCGCCCAGATCGATTTCACCGCCACCGACCGCCGCACCAAGCGCCTCATCTCCGTCGACCGCATCTCCAAGACCCTCGGCGGCCGGACGCTTTTCAGCGACCTCACCTTCACGCTCACTCCCGGCACTCGCCTCGGACTGCTCGGCCTTAACGGCACCGGCAAGACCACGCTCCTCCGCATTCTCTCCGGCGAAATCACGCCCGATTCCGGCACCGTCGACCGCGCCGCCGCCCTCCGCGTGGTCTACTTCGACCAGGCCCGCGAGCAGCTCGACCAGAATCAGACGCTCCGCCAGGGACTCGGCGCCCACGGCGACAACGTCATCTTCCAGGACCTCCCCATTCACGTCGCCGGCTGGGCCAAGCGCTTTCTCTTCGATTCCGGCCAGCTCGATCGCCCCATCTCCAGCCTCTCCGGCGGCGAGCAGGCCCGCGTCCTCATCGCCCGCCTCATGCTCCAGCCCGCCGACGTCCTCCTGCTCGACGAGCCCACCAACGATCTCGACATCCCGACCCTCGAGGTCCTCGAGGATCAGCCTCACCGAATTCCCCGGCGCCCTGGTCCTGGTCACCCACGATCGCTACCTGTTGGATCGTGTCTCCACCGCCGTCCTCGGCCTCGATGGGCAAGGCTCCGCCCAGCTCTACTCCGACTACTGGCAGTGGGACCAGGCCAAAATCGATCCCCCCAAGGCCGTCAAAAAGGAGTCCGCCCAGCCTGCATCCGCCGCCCCAGCCAAGAAGAAGCTCTCCTACCTCGAAGCCCGCGAGTGGGAGCAAATGGAGTCCCGCATTCTCGAAGCCGAACAGGAGCGCGACGCCATCAACGCCGAAATGCACTCCCCCGAAGTCGTCTCCGACGGCCCCCGCCTACAATCCTGCTACGCCCGCCTCCAGGCCGCCGACGAGGTCATCCACCAACTCTTCGCCCGCTGGGCCGAATTGGAATCCAAGCTCCAGTAGGACAGACCTCCCGGTCTGTCCACTAATCAGCCTTACCTCAGGAATCTCCCAATACGGACGATATGCATTAATGAGGTCCCAAGGTGCAATCGGAAAGTCCGACGGTCCAACAGGCTGCCCTGGCGGCAGCCGTCGAGCAGGCCGCAGATGGCGTCATCATCACCGATGCCACGGGCCGAATCCAGTATGTAAATCCCGCCTTCACGTCCCTCACTGGCTACAGCCGCGAGGAAGCCGTAGGCCAGCTCCCGAGCATCCTCAAATCGGGTCGCCAATCCGCTGCATTCTACCGGGATCTTTGGAACAACCTCCAGTCGGGACAGGTCTGGCACGGAGAAATGGTGAACCGCCGCAAGGATGGCACCCTCTATCACGAGGAAATGCGCATCACGCCGGTCCGCGACCCCGGTGGTGCGATTGTCGGTTATATCTCGACCAGGCACGACGTCACCAGCCGCCGCGCGGCCGAGGAAGCGAAGGCCCTGCTCGCGGCCATCGTCGAGAGCACCGAGGATTCCATCGTCGCCTGCGATTCCGCTGGCAACATCCTTACCTGGAACCGCGGTGCCCAAACCACCCTCGGCTATACCCCCGAAGAAAGCCATTGGCAAGCCCGTCACCATGCTGGTTCCTCCGGACCGGTTCCAGTCGCTCGCGCGCCTCACGGAGAGCGCCTTTCAGGGCCAGTCCGTCTCCCAGTACGAGGGCGTGTGCCTGCACAAGGATGGGCGGAGGATTCACGTCTCCGTCACCGGCTGCCCCCTCCGCAACTCTTCCGGTGAAGTGGCCGCGATCGCCGCCATTCTGCGCGATACCTCCGAACGCCACGAGGCCGGACACACGCGCGCCTTGCTGGCCTCGATCGTGGAATCCTCCAACGACGCCATACAGGCCGTCACGCTCGACGGCACGATCGTCAGCTGGAATAGCGGCTCCGAGGCCCTGTTCGGCTATAGTAGCCAGGAAATTATCGGCAGGAACGCCGCTCTCCTCGTACCGCCCGACCGTTCCGCCAATTCCGTATCGAAGTCCGCGTGCGGCGGCTTTCTCGGCCACGTGCCCTACGACCTGATCTGCATGGATATCATGATGCCCGAAATGGACGGCCACGAAGCCGTTCGCGAAGTGCGCGCCATGGAACACGCCCGCGGCGTCCTACCCGACTACGGCGCCAAAATCATCATGACCACCACCATCGACGATATCCGGGAAGTGATCCTCTGCTTCAAGGAGCTCTGCGACGAATACCTCATGAAGCCCATCGATCTCGCCAGGCTGCTCGCCTTCATGAAATCCTACGCCATGGTCGCGTAGGCCAGACCGGCCGGCCTGTCCACCAGGCTCCTTTGACTTCACCGCCCGTAGTTCTTCGCCAGGTACCCCACCACCGCCCGGATCTCTTCCGCGCTCCCCTGCGCGCCCTTCTCCACCATCGCCCCGACCTCTGCATCCCACCCGTCCCGGCTCATCCGCATCCCCGTAAATACAGCCGTCCCGTGACAACTCGTGCACATCTTTGTCACCGCCTGCTTGCCCTCGCCCTCGGGCAGCGCCGGACCCGGGGCTTTCATCTGCGCCGAGCTCAATCGTGTCCGCGGCGCCCGCACCTCCTCCGCCGCTCCGCCATTCCCCAGCGTGAACGCAATCAAAGAATCCGCCGTCGCGTCTGCCGTGTTCGCGATCATGCGGAAGCGATTCGTCCCCGCCGCCGCGATCACCACGTACTGGTTCCCATTCCTCGCGCGATAAGTCATCGGCACCGCGTCGCCTGTCGCGTCCAACCGCCCCATCCACAGTTCTTTGCCCGTCCGCGAATCGAACGCGCGGAACTTCGAATCCGTCGTCGCCGCGATGAACACCAGCCCTCCCGCCGTCGCAATCGAACCGCCCATGTTCGACGCGCCCGCGTTCTTCAGCCCCATCGCCTCCACCTGGTCGTAGCTCCCCAGCGGGACGCGCCACGCGATCTCCCCGGTATTCGCATTCACCGCGCTCAGCTCGCCCCACGGCGGCTGCTGGCACGGGAACTGGTCCTGATCCAGGAATCGCGTATACCCGCCCTCATTGCGGTAGCGCATCGGCGATCCCGCCGGAGCCGCCGCCATGCGCCCCGTCCCGCCCAGGCTGCTCGTGTTCACGAAGATGTATCCCAGCCCCGGATCGTACGACACGCCGCCCCAATTGCCGCCGCCCATCGTCCCTGGCATGATCAGCGTCGGCGACATCCCGAACGGCGTAAACGCGCCATCGTGCCTCAGCCGCCCGAACCACTCCGCGCAGAACTTGTGTGCCTCCGGAGTCCGCGTCGTCAGTTCCGCCGCCGTCAGGCTCATCCGCGCCAAGGGCGGCGGCTTCAGGGGAAACGGCTGCGTCGGCCAGCTTTCCTCGCCCGGCACGTCGCTCTTCGGCACTGCCCGCTCCTCCACTCCGAACACCGGCTTGCCCGTCATTCGGTCCAGGATGAACAAGAGGCCCATCTTCGTGATCTGCGCCACCGCCGGAATCGTCTTGCCGTCGCGTTTGACCTCGATCAGCGCCGGCGGCGCCGCCAGGTCGTAATCCCAGATATCGTGATGCACCACCTGGTAATACCAGCGCAGTTTCCCGGTCAACGCATCCAGCGCAATTACCGAGTTGGCATACAGATTCGTGCCCTTGCGGTCTGCCCCATAGAAACTGTCCGCCGGATTCCCCACCGGAAGAAACACCAGCCCGCGCTCCGTATCCACCGTCGCGAAGCCCCACTGGCTCGGCCCCGACCGGTCCTTCCATCCTTCCGGTCCCCACGTCTCGCTGCCCGCCTCGCCCGCCTGCGGCCCCACGTGGAACCTCCAGCGCAGTTTCCCGGTCCGCACGTCGAACGCCCGCGGATCGCCGCTCGGACCGCTCGACGGCCCTTCCTGCGTCGCCGGTCCCACGATCACCACATCGCGATAAATCGTCGGCGGCGACGTGATCGCGTACATCGCCTTCGGGTATTTGTCCGTGATCCCCGCCCGCAGGTTGATCACCCCGTTGTCGCCGAAACTCCGCACCGGCACTCCCGTCTTTGCCGAGAGCGCGATCAGCCGTCCGTCTCCCGTGCCCACTAAAATCCGCGCGGCCTCTTGCCCATCGCCCGGCCAGTAGGTTACCCCGCGATTCTCCCGGCCCGCTCCCTGCGCGTCGTACCGCCACAACTCGCGCCCGCTCTCCGGATCCAGCGCGATCACCTTTTGCGTGTGCGTCGAGAGATACAGCACGTTGTCCACGAAGATCGGCGTACTCTCGAAGCTCCTCCCGCGCTCGCCCGTGTGGAAGGTCCACGCGCGCTCCAGCTTCGCGACATTCTTCGTGTTGATCTGGTCCAGCGGCGAATAACGCGTCCCGCCTGCGTCGTGCCCGTACATCGGCCAATCGCCCGCTTGCGGAATCGCCTGCGGCCAGACCGGCGATAACGTCGACAGCACCAACGCCAGGCAAACAGTGCGCATGTCGACTTACTATATCGCGACCTGCGGCGTACTTTCGCCGCTTCACTTTCGAAAATGGCGGACAATTCCCGGCACAAACTCACGCGCCAGGTTCACCCCGGCCGTGCCCGCGTACGTCAGCGCCGCGCTGACTGCCACATCGCCGGCGCCCTGCCAGCTCGGAGGCGACCAGGCCCGTGAAATCAGGCTAACTCCTACGATGCCGGTCACGCCGGAGATCGAGATCGATCGCGCCCCGCTCCGCCGCCGCGCCGTCACCGGGCTGGCCAGTGCGTAAACAAACCTCCCCGCCACCGTCTGCCTCCCCGATGCGAAATAGCGGATGTCTTCGTGCATCAGCGCCGCGGTCCCGTGCAGCAGCGTGTTGCGCACCCCGTTATAGGCCAGATTGTTGGCGAATCGTTTGCCGTATCCGTTCCCGCCCTGTCCCCACTCCGGCGGACTGTTCTCCCATTGGCTGAATCCCGCCGACACCGCTTCGCTCAATACCGCTCCCGGCCCAGCCGTCTGCATCCAGTAGTCGTGCCAGCGCTGCCCCGCCGTCAACGGTGTGTTCTCCGCCGGCGAGATCCACTCCACCGCCCGATCCGCGAAACCCTGCTGCGCTACCCCGATCCGCATCACGATTCCGAACACCATCGCCGCGCGCATGCCCATGCGCCTCTCGAAGCACGTCAATGCCCTTTGTGCGCAAACCGGCTGTCGCAAACCGGTCGCAAACCGGCTTGCCACGCTGTTCCGGATGGGCTAGCCTATGGGCTGGCCTGAACCGCCCCAATACTCAAGGAGCTTATCTCGTGAAGCACACAGTCTTTGGAATCGGCGTCCTTGCCCTGCTCTCTACAGGGACTGCCCTCTTCGCTCAATCCGCCTGGCTCAAAACCAATGTCGATCCCGGACGCGCCGGCGTCTTCGTCGACGGCAAATTCGTCGGCCCCGCAGGCAATTTCGGTATCGGCCAGAAATACGCGCTTACCCCGGGAAAGCACGAGGTCAAGCTGATCGACCCGCGTTATGAGGAGCTCACTACCACCGTCGAGATCAAGGCCGGCAAAACCACCAAGCTCGCCGAGAAGCTCAAGGCCCTGCCCCCGCCCAAGGGCCCCTTCGGCAGCCTGCGCACGCCATATCCCGAAAAATATGCCGCCGTCTACGTCAACGACCACTACTACGGCCACGCCGGCGAGTTCAACAATCCCCACCAGTTCCTGATGCTCCCCGTGGGCGAGTACACCGTACGCATCCAGCCCACTACCGGTTCGCCCATCACGCAGAAGGTCAATATCGAGGCAGGGAAGACCATCCTCGTTCATTAGGAGCCTCGTCCATGCCGATATCCAAACGCGCCGCCGCCGAATTCATGGGAACCTTCTGGCTGGTCTTCGGCGGCTGCGGCAGCGCTGTTCTTGCCGCCGCCTATCCCAACCTGGGGATCGGCTTCGCCGGCGTCGCGCTGGCCTTCGGCCTCACCGTCCTCACCATGGCCTACGCCATCGGCCACATCTCGGGCTGCCATCTGAACCCCGCTGTCTCCGTCGGACTCATGGTCGCCCGGCGCTTCCCCATGAAAGACCTGCCCTACTACGTGATCGCGCAGGTGCTGGGTGGAATCGCCGGCGCCGGCGTGCTCTTCTTTATCGCCAGTGGCAAGGTGGGTTTCGAAATGGGCAACTTCGCCGCTAACGGCTACGCCGAAAATTCCCCCGGCAGCTATTCGCTGGAAGCCTGCCTGGTCGCTGAGATCGTACTCACCTTCATGTTCCTCATGATCATTCTCGGCGCCACCGACCGGCGCGCCCCCCAGGGCTTCGCTCCCGTCGCGATCGGACTCGGCCTCACCCTGATCCACCTGATCGGCATCCCGGTCACCAACCTCTCCGTGAACCCCGCGCGTAGCACCGGCCCCGCCATCATCGTCGGCGGCTGGGCCCTCCAGCAACTCTGGCTCTTCTGGCTCGCCCCCCTCGCCGGAGCCGCCGCCGCCGGCATCGCATACTCTTTCTTCGCCACCCACGACGAGCCCGTCCCCGTCGCCGCCCCACTGCTGTCCCACAAAAAAGCAGCCCGGTAGGACGGGCTTCCCAGCCTGTCCCTCTAATCAGTTTTTCTCACTCGAAATTCCTTCTGAACTCCTCGAACGCCCTCTTCAGCCCCGCCACTTCTTCCTCCAGCGCCGCGATCCTCTCCCGATCGCTTGCCCGATCGCTCGCACCCCGCTCCGCCATTGCCGGCGCCGCCTCTTCCGCGACTTCGATATCCCCCGCCAGCAGTTGCGCCCAGCGCTGCTCCTTATACCCCGTCTGCCGTGGCAGCTTTTTCACGAACCCCATCTCCGCCAGCCGCTGCAGCGTCGATTCCACGCCTTCCAGATCGTCGAAGGTGAAGATCCGCTCCGTCCGCCCACGCAGCTCACCCACCGTCTGCGGACCGCGCAGCATCAACACGCACATTACCGCCGCCTCGCGCCGACCCAGGTTGAACTTCTCCACGAATCGCTGCTCGTGCTTCGGTACCCGGCTCTCCCCCGAGATCCGCGAGCTCAATCCCTTCGCCCGCAGCTCGTGCAGCGCCGTCTCCACCGTCTCCTCGTCGAAGTTCACCACTGGCTCGCGGTTCGATTTCTGGTTGCACGCGTTCACCAAAGCGTTCAGCGACATAGGATAATAGTCAGGAGTCGTCGCCTCCTTCTCCATCAGTGCGCCCAGCACGCGCAGCTCCGCGGCGTCGAGTTGCCAGTCCATATTTTCAGTGTACGTTGTTACTATGTGATTTCAGCGATGTCGTACGAATGGATCGAACCCGTCCGCCCGGGCCGCCGCCACGCGGTCAGCTCCGTGCAAAATGTTCGCCAGGCGCTCGCCCCCGCGATCCAAAGCGCCTGTGACGCCCTCTTCACCCAGCAGGCCGCCGATGGCTTCTGGTGCGGCGAACTCACCGCCGACACTACCCTCGAGTCCGATTACATCCTCCTTCAGCTCTGGCTCAACCAACCCGACGACCACGGCTGGAACCCGCCCACCCGCCCCCGCATCGACCGCGCCGCCCGCTCCATCCTCGATCGCCAGTTGTCCGATGGCGGTTTCAATATCTACGCCGGCGGCCCCTCCGAGGTCAGCGCGACCATCAAGGCATACTGCGCCCTCAAACTCGCCGGCCTCGATCCCGTTAGCGCGCCCCTGCGCCGCGCCCGCGAACGCATCCTCGCGCTCGGCGGCCTCCAGGCCGCCAATAGCTACGTTAAGATCAACCTCAGCCTCTTCGGCCTCTATCCCCGCAAGCACGTCCCCTCCGTGCCGCCCGAAATCGTCATGCTGCCCGGCAACGTGCTCTACGAAATGTCCTCCTGGACGCGCTCCATCCTGGTGCCGCTCTCCATCGTCCAGGCCCGCGGCTCCAACCGGCGCGCCCCCAACGGCTTCAACCTGGACGAACTCCTCCTCCCCGGCGTCAAGCTCGCCCTCCCCAAGCGCAAGGGTCTCGCCGTCCTCTTCCACCACCTGGACCGCATGTTCAAGGTCTGGGAAAAACGCGGCAGCGAGCGCATTCGCGGCGCCGCCATCCGCGAGGCCGAGCGTTGGCTCATCGCCCGCACCCACTACACCGAAGGCCTCGGCGCCATCTACCCCGCCATGATGTACTTCATCATGGCCCTCGACGCCCTCGGTTACGCCGAGGATCACCCCGATCGCTCCGAAGCCATTCGCCACTTCGAATCCCTCCTCATCGAAACCGACGACCGCTTTCTCTTCCAGCCGTGCGTCTCCCCCGTCTGGGATACCGCCATCTGCGCCTTCGCCCTCGGCGAAGCCGGCGTCAAAGACGACCCGCGCATGACCCTCGCCGCCGATTGGCTGATCAGCAAAGAGGTGCGCCGCAAGGGCGATTGGAGCATCAAGCGCCCCGATACCGAACCCTCCGGCTGGGCCTTCGAGTTCGCCAACGAGTTCTACCCCGATATCGACGACACCGCCATGGTGCTGCTCGCCCTCATGCACGCCAAGGGTTCCAATCCCGAAGCCCAGGCCGCCGCCGAGCGCCGCGCCGTCAACTGGCTCCTCGCCATGCAATCGAGCGACGGCGGATGGGCCGCCTTCGATGTCGATAACAACTGGGCCATGCTCAACCAGGTCCCCTTCGCCGACCACAACGCCATGCTCGACCCCACCTGCCCCGATATCACCGGCCGCGTGCTCGAGTGTCTCTGCCGCCGCGGCATGGCCGGGCATGAGGCCGCCCGCCGCGGTGTCGCTTACCTCCTCCAGGCGCAGGAGAAAGACGGCAGCTGGTACGGACGCTGGGGAGTCAATTACATCTACGGCAGCTTCCTCGCCATGCGCGGACTTACTACCAGCGGCGCTCCCGGCAGCCA
The DNA here is from genome assembly GCA_963791985.1 of uncultured Solibacteraceae bacterium. Classification (GTDB taxonomy): domain Bacteria; phylum Acidobacteriota; class Terriglobia; order Bryobacterales; family Bryobacteraceae; genus Solibacter. The sequence goes on from CAWBUN010000002.1 coordinate 1,488,173, forward strand.
GGACGCCGTCGATCGCGCCGCCCGCTGGCTCCGCGCCATCCAGAATCACGATGGCGGCTGGGGCGAATCCTGCGCCAGTTATGCCCGCGATGGCTATGTTGCCGCGCCCAGTTCCGCATCCCAGACCGCTTGGGCCCTGCTCGGACTCTGCGCCGCCGGCGACCGCGAATCGGCTCAATTCCGCCGTGGCGTCGACTATCTGCTTACTCTCCAAACCCCCGATGGAAAATGGCCCGAAGGGGCTACCACCGGCACCGGCTTCCCGAACGTTTTCTATCTGACTTACGCCATGTACCGGGATTATTTTCCCCTTTTGGCGCTATCTCAGGTATGACTTCACCCAAATATTTACGATTTTCCGGGTACGCTCGTCGGATTTTTGTGACATAATCCCGCGCATGCACTCAGCCATTCGAGTCGCCCTCGTCGGCGATTTCAACGAGCTCCAACGAGCTCACCAAGCCATCCCCAGGGCCCTGTCCGCTGCCATGGAAGGCGGAGTGGAAACTGTGTGGATCTCAACAGATTCGGTCGCCAGGGGTGATTCGCTGGCTGATTTCGACGGTCTCTGGTGCGTTCCCGGGATGCCCTATCGTAGCGCCGACGGCGCAATTTCCGCTATCCGCTTCGCGCGGACCAGCAACATGCCCTTCCTCGGCACCTCCGCCGGGTTCCAATATGCCCTCATCGAGTACGCCCGCAATGCCATGGGCTTCACCGATGCCGACCACCAGAAAAGCAATCCGCGCGCATCCATGCCGCTGATCACACCCCTGGACACCGGCCTCGCCGGCGTCAAGTCCCGAGTTCGCTTCACGCGCGGATCTCATCTGCACAACGCCTATCGCGCCCCCGAATCCGTCGAAGAGTATCACTGCAGCTTCGGCTTGAACGGCCGCTATCGTCGCCTCATCGAAAGCGGTCCCCTCACGGTCACCGCAATCGATGACCAGCATGACGTCCGCGCCGTGGAACTCGATGGCCACCCCTTTTTCGTCGCCACCCTCTTCCAGCCCGAAATGCGCACCCCCGCAAGCCCCCTGATCGGCGCCTTCGTCACCGCCTGCCAGCGCCGCCACGACCGCCTGACCAAAGCCGCCAGTTAACCCAGTAGGACAGGCCTCCCGGCCTGTCCACTAATCAGTTTTTCCTCTTGCGAGGCAGCCATCCTGCCTGCGCGCCGGCTTTAGTCGGCGCAACGTGGGAAGCGCACTCCCCCGCCACTCGCTCTGGGCCTGGGCACCCGAAGAACACCGAAGCCATCATCGCAACACAATCGCGGCTACCCCGTCATACTGCGACATATCGCTGAGGATCACTTTGTCCCCCGGCTGCAGACCGCTCTTGATCTCGATCAGTTGCACCGAGGCCGCGCCGAACTGCACCGGAACCTTCTTCGCCGAATGGCCGTCGGGTTCGAGCTTGAAGAGCATAACCCGGCCGTTGGATCGGCCGAACACCGGCCTGCCCACGTACACCACGTTCGTCAGCCCCCCCTATCGTAATAGTCCCGTCCACCGGTTCCTGCAGATTGATACCGGGCGGCAGAGCGTCATCCATCACTAGGTAGCAGCAGGGCGCCCAACGTGCGTCAGCAGTGCCTCTACCTGCTCGGGCGCGAGCCCACACAGCACGCCCACCGGGGCGAGAATCACCCAGCGCTTCATGCACCTCGCGCACGGTGCTGGCGCCTTGACGCCACAGCACCGCCAGGATGGCTATTTCGGCGCCGGTCGGAAGCGGCAGGGGAGCGGGCTCTTTGGAATCGGAATAGATCGGATCCTGGGGGGCACTACCCGCGCTCTGAACCCCGCGCGCCCCCGCCCCGGCGTACCATAGCACCATGGCTAGCTTTAAGCACCTGATCCTCGGCGGGGGAATGGTAGCCGGCTACTGTGCTAAGCATTACATGGAAAGCGGTGGCAGAGCGGGGGAGCTCGCCATCGTGTCCGCCGATAATGCGTTGCCCTACGAACGCCCGCCACTTTCCAAGAGCTTCCTTGCAGGCAAAGATAGCGAAGATGCACTTCTGATCAACAGCGCGGACTTCTACGCCAGGAATGGACTCGAGGTGAAGTTGAACACCCGCGTCAATTCCATCGATGCGCTCAGCAGAAGCCTTGTGACAAGCTCAGCCGGAGAATACGGCTTTAACAAATTGATCATTGCGACCGGCGCTGAGGTGCGGCCGCTCGACGTACCGGGCGCCGATTCCAGTAATGTGCTGTACCTGCGGTCGCTGGCCGATTCGAAACGGCTCCGCAGCGCTTCTGCCCGGGCCAAAAAAGCACTCGTGGTAGGAGGCGGATTTATTGCGATGGAGGTTGCCTCCGTCCTTGCGGCCCGCGGAATCGAGACCACGATACTGGTGCGCCAGGACCGCTTTGGGGTCGCGTTTTTCACGCCGGAGATGTCCGCATTTTTCGAACGGTATTACGTCGAGCGGGGCGTGCGAATACTCAAGCAGTCCGAAATCGCAGGAATCGAGAACGGCTCCAGAGCGCGGCTTAAAAACGGGCAGGCGGTCGATTTTGAGCTCCTTGCTGCCGGTACTGGGGTGCGACCGGTGACTGGCCTCGCCGAAGCCGCCGGTCTGCCGGTGGACAACGGCATTCTCGTCAACGAGTGTCTTGAAACCAGCGACCCGAATCTGTACGCCGCGGGGGACGTCGCCAACTATCCGGATTCTCTCTTCGGCAACAAACGCCGGCGCGTGGAGCATTGGGACAACGCCGTCTCGCAAGGCCAATACCTGGCCAACGCTCTGCTCGGAAGCCGCGAACCTTTCGTCCATGTGCCGTACTTCTTCTCGGATGTCTTCGATCTTTCGTACGAATTCTGGGGTGATCCGGCGCAAGCCGAGCGCATCGTGCACCGCGGAGATCTCGAGACGCGGAGCTCCAGTATCTGGTGGCTGTCACAGGACCGCCTGGTCGCCGCCTTCGTCATGAACCGCCCTGATGAGGAGCGCGAACTCCCGCCCGAGCTGATTCGTTCGAAGCAGACCCTCTCAGCCGAGCGATTACGCGATGCAGCTTCGGTGCGCGATGCGGTGAACGGCCACCGGTGAACCATCACGGCATCGTCAGGAATCGCAGAATCTCGCGCATGACCCGGGCCCCCTGGTCCGTTTGGAAAAGAAACTGAGCGTGCGCGGAACCATCCAGAACGATTAGTTCCTTCGGCTGCGGAGCTTTTTCGTACTGCGCGCGAATGCCTGGGAGCCGTGGGCCCGCGCCGTTGCTATCGTCGCGCGCGACGATGAATAGCGATCGCGACTTCAGCTTTTCTGCCGGGAGGTTCGGACTTGCACCCAGAAACACGATGCGATCGATCTCCCCCGGCGCGGACTTGATCGACGCATCCCCTGCCGCTCCGCCCCCGAAGCTACCTCCAATCACCGACACCGTCTTGCCGCCATGCGCTTTCAAGTAGCGAACCGCGGCCAGCACGTCCTTCTCAAAGGGTGCGCCATCGAAGTCCGCCTGGCCGGGCCCTATCGAGCAGCCGGTTCCGCGGAAGTCGATCGCCAGGACTCGAAATCCTTCGGCTACCAGAGCCCGCGCCTGATCCCGCCAGCTCTCCTTCGTGAATCTGCCGCCGTGCGCCAGCACAACGCCGCGGCCGCCCCGACCATAGAGCTCGGCGCAAACCCGGCCGCCGTCTTCGCTGGCGAACGAGATCACTTGCTGTGCGTTGACCAGCCTGATCAACACGACGACGAGTGGCAATGCGCGCCTGGCCGCCATGCGCGAATTATACAGCAGAGTGGGACAGGCCTCCCGGCCTGTCCACTAATCAGCTTTTTTCTTCTTGTGCGACACGCACCCCCGCCTACCAGTCTGTCCGCGCTCAATTAGGATTGGAGCTACGATGAAGCGGAGTGAACGTTCGAGACTTGATGAAACTCGTGGAGCCCGCTAGCCATCGCCAATACCGACATACCCGCTGGCACGGTGAAGTCGATCCTAAAGGCGGCGGGGATTGGAGACGAAGTGATGAGCGTCAGATACGCAGTCATTTTCGAACAGGCTGTGGCTCTTTCGGATCTTTCCCGCTGCGCAGTAGACCCTGGGTCGCGGATTAATCATGAAACGCTAGGGTCGCGCTTCCAAACATAATAGGCCTGTTCCCAATAGGCGGTCGGTGAAGTGGCGTTACCGAGCCACGTCCCCAGTAGCCCCGGTGCGGGCGTAACTGGAAGCGAACTCCGTCTTACCCTAGAAACTCCACCGAATCCCCAACTGCCCCGTCCTCGGCGACCCCGCCGCCGGGAAGATATGCGTCGACGTGATCTTGCCCCCGTTGGCATTGTTCACCACCACGCCCAGCGCGCCCCCGCCGCCGCCCGAAGGCTCGCCCAGGTTCACGTGATTCAACACATTCTGGAAGCTCGCCACGAATTGCAGCGTTCCCACCTTCTCGAAATGCACCGATTTCTGCAGCCCCATGTTGAGCAGCACAAACCCCGGCCCCTGGATAATTCCCCGTCCCGCGTTCCCGAAACTCCCGTTTGCCGGCGTCGTGAACACCGAAGGGTCGAACCATTGATTCACCGTGTGCGGCAGCGCGATCTTTCCCGTCACGTCCGGTCTTAACGACGTCGTGTTCGTGTTGCTCGGATCCGGCCCGCTGATCAGCGGCGTGAACCAGTTCCCCGTGCTCATGTTGAACAGCGCGTTCACCTGCCAGCCCGCCAGCAGCGGACCTTTGCCCAGCGGCAATTCGTACAACGCCTGGTTCATCCATTGATGCCGCGGCACCGAGTACACGTTCCCCCGATCCCGCCGCCGGTTGTAGCTGTTCTCGATCGTGTTGTTCAATTCGAAATCGTCGGTATCGTCCGTGTCGCTCAATTCCTTCGCCCACGTCCACGTCGATTGGAACATCAGCCCGCGGGCGAACCGCTTCTGCACCGCCGTCTGCAGCCCGTTGTACAGCATGTTCGCGCCGTTGTCCGCGTAATTGATGCTGCCGAAAAGCGGGTAGGGACGCCGCGCATTGCTGAACGCAACCGTCGACGCCACGGGCTGGTTCACATCGCGCCGGTACGCCAACTGCGAGCCCTTCGACCCGATGAAGCTCACCCGCACTCCGATGTCGCGCGTCACTTCCCGCTCCAGCGACATCGTGTACTGCTGCACGTAACTGTTCAGCAGATTCGGCGTCACCGCGGAGAGCGCCACGGTCCCCGGCGTGCCCGCGATTGTGAACGGGTTCGCCAGCGTCACCTGCGGCACGTTGTTCACGATGTTGTTCGTCGTCACCGACGTCGCCGCGTATGGCCCGCGCGAAAGATCGCCCGGAATGTTCCCCGAGTAGTGCGAATAATAAACACCCCAACCCCCGCGAAGAGCCGTCTTGCCCGAGCCGTCCAGTTGCCAGCTGAATCCAAACCGCGGCGCGAAATTGTTCTTGTCAGCCTTCCGCAGCGAACGCCCCGTCCCGATCTGGTCCGCTGTCTCCACCGGATACGTCGAAAGAAAATACGGGCTGAACTGCTTGATCGAATTCTGGTTCGGCACCACGATCTTTCCCGTCGCCAAATCGAATGAGTACTGGTTGTCGTTCAGCGCATACGCCGGCCCGTTGTACTCCCAGCGCAGTCCGTACATCAGCGTGAGCCGCTGCGTGACTTTGAAATCGTCCTGGGCGTAGAAAGACCAGTCGCGGAAACGGTTGTACTGCGCCGGGAACGGCTCCAGGCGCGTCACCGTCGCCGGCAGCCCCATCAGAAAGTCCGCATACGCGTTGCCCGTGAACTTGCCCGTGAACGCGTACGCCCCGAAGACCTGGATCCCCGACGTGTTCGGCATGTATCGGTTCACGAAGAAGTCCACGTTCTCCACGCCGAACTTCATCGCGTGCCGCCCCTTCACCCAACTCAGGTTATCGGCCACCTGCGCGTGCCCGTCGTTCACCGGATTCAGCAGGTTGATGTTGTCGCTCGCAAATCCGCTCACGCTGAAAATCGGCAGGTTGTGAATCGGTCCGCGGTCCGGCAGCCCCTGGATCCCGATCTGCTGCATGTACTGCTGCCCCAGGAAATTGGAGCTGCTCGCCGATACCAGAATCACCACGCCCGCGCGCACTTCATTGAGCAAATTCGGGCGGATCGTCATCACGTCGCCAACCGTCCAGAAATTCACCCGGCGCTCGTTATTAGATGTCCCCACCGTCGTCGGAGGCAGCGCCGAGCGCGCCCCCGGGATGTCGTAATTGTCCTTGTGATTCTCGTATCGCAAGAACGCGCGATGCCGTTCGCTGAAATTCTGGTCCAGCTTGATCTCTTCGGTGCGATGCACTTCCGGCCCGTCGAACGCTGCGCGATAATTCGCCGCCGTCAGCGTCGGCGCGCCGAAGTTCGGCACCGGGAACAGCAGTCCCTGTGCGTTCAGCGCCTGCGAACTCAAGAACGCCGGAGCAATCGAATTCCCGATGAACGGGTTCTGGTTTGTGTACGGATTCTTCAACGCCGCGAATGCCGAGAAATCGCCTGCGCGCATTGCCGTCGTCGGCACATTGGGTGTGAACAGCGTCGCCGAAACGCCCTTCAAGCCATCGAAATCGAAGAAGAAAAATGTCTTGTCCTTTCGAATCGGACCGCCGATCGTTCCCCCGTAATTGTGCATGTTCTGAAACGGCTTCACGGTCGCGAAGGTATTGCGCGCGTCGGTCGCGCTGTTGCGCAGATACCAGAACACGCCCCCGTGAAACTGGTTCGCGCCCGATTTCGTCGCTGTCGTGATCGTGCCCATCCCGCCGAATTCCGCCCGCGTCGTCAGCACGCTCGCCGTGAATTCCTGCACCGCTTCCACCGAAGGCTGCGACACGTTGTCCGGACTGCCGAAATTGCCGAACGTGGTCTCGATCCCGTCCACCTTCACTTTGACGCTCGTCGCGCCCGCGCCCGGTGTCAGCCACTTCGCGCCGTTGCCCACCTGCACCACGCCCGGCACCGTCAACGGCAGAATCCCCGAGATCAGCCCCGAATCGCCCGAGTTCTTCGACACGCTGCGCAAGTTCGTCGGCGTCTCGATGATCAGCCGAGGTGAGAGTTCGCTGCCCACTGCCGGCGATTCCAGTTGCACCACCGCCGACGCCGCGTCCGTCACCACCACTTCCGTGGTCGCCGTCGCCACTTCGAACTTCAGATCCTGCCGCACCGTGCGGAAAGCTTCCACCGCGAACGCGCGGGTTTCGAGTGGGCGAAAGCCCTTCGCGTCCGCGCCCAGCCGGTACGTCCCCGGCGGGAGGTCGGGAAAGGAGTACGCGCCGCTGGCGTTCGTTTGCGCCGTCCGGCGCACCCCAGTATCGTTGTTCGTCAGCGTCACCGAAGCTGCCGCCACGGAGCCGCCGGACGCATCCACCGCCAAGCCTGTCACGGTGCCCAGCGGCGTCTGCCCGTACATCGCGAAGACGCAAAAAAAGAGCGCAAAAAGCCGGATTCTCATAGGGAAACGTCTATTGTGCCATACTGCGTGACACCTCAGTTTATTGAATTGTAAAGTAGAAGTAGTTGATACGGCTCAAGTTTCACCCCACTCGCGACTATACCCTCGCCGCCCTCGCCGCAGTGCTCTTTGCCTGGATCGCCATCATCGTTCCGGATACCGGTCCCACCGGGCTCGATATCACCGTCCGCGCCTTCATCCACTCCTTTGCCGGCCCCGCTCTCACCGCCGCCATGGAAGTCGTGACCCAACTCGGCGGAGGCTGGTTCCTTTTCCCCGTCGGCGCGCTTATCGTCCTCGCTCTCTACCTCTCCGGCCGGCGCCGCGACGCCGCGCTCTTCGCCATCGCCGTCCTCGGTGCCAATATTCTGGACGAGGCGATGAAACTCGTCTTCCACCGCACCCGCCCCGACGCCTGGTTCGATTACCCTCTCCCGCGCACCTACAGCTTCCCCAGCGGCCACTCCTTCGTCTCCTTTTGCTTTTACTTCGCCCTCGCCGAGATCCTGATCCGCGAGGAATGGCCTTGGCCCCGGCGCCTCGCTGTCTTAGCCTCCGCCGCCCTCTTCACCCTCGCCATCGGATTCTCCCGCGCCTACCTCGGCGTACATTACCCCACAGATGTCCTCGCCGGCTACCTCGCCGCTGTGGCGTGGACCACACTCATTCGTATCGCGCACCATACGTACTGGGCCCCCGTCTGATTTAATAAGAATTCGACCAAGCAATGAAAACGAAGTCCGTGCGGACGAAGTCTCCGCCCGGAAGGCGTCCGGCGATCTCTGCCTCTCCGCATCAAAAGCCCTCAGGCTCCCATCCGGCCCCTTCCGCCCCCATCGAACCCGAACCCGTTCCGCCCTGGCGGCGCCGTCTGCCCACCGCCCTGCTCGGGACCACGGTAGCCGCCGCAACCGCGCTCTGTGCCGGGTGCCTCGCCGCATGGCGTCTGCTGCCTCTGGATTCCCCCGGAACTCTGCACGCGATTCTTTGGCCGTTCTTCAGGAGCCTGCTGCTCAACTATTACTCGTCCCCGGAATTCTTCGCGCCCGTCTGGGTCTCCCGTGGACTGGTCACCCTCTTCCTCCCCTTCGCCCTGGTCTTGCTCTGCTTCGTGCCGCTCTGGTCCCCACTTCGCCGGGTTCTCTGCTCTCGCACCGTCTTCTGGCTCAGCGTCGCGGCATGTCTGCTCTACTGGCGCTTTCCCCTTCTGCTCGGTGGCGCTTCCAACGTGGATGAGGCGGAGTTCACCGTGTCCGCCACCAAACTGCTCAGCGATCCGGTCTTCTTCCGTTCCACCAATGTGGGCACCAGCGGGCCGCTCAATATCTTTCCCCTCACGCTGCCGGCCTTATTCGGCTTCTCTCCCGATTACACCACCGGCCGCGCCATCGCGCTCGTCATCATCTTCCTGACTCTCTTTTTCCTCCACCGCGCCTTCACCGAATTGGCCTCCGACGAGCTGGGCCGCGTCGCCATTCTCCCCGCCCTCGGCTTCTTCTCGCTCGCCACCTTTCCCGATTTCGTCCACTACAGCGCGGAGTTGGTTCCCATGCTGCTCACCGCGCTCGCTGTCCTGGCCTGCGTCCGTACGTTCCGTAATCCCGGGAACGCCACCAGGCCGCTGCTCGCCTTAGGCTTCCTGGTGTCGGCCGCCTTCTTCGCCAAAATGCAGTCCGTGCCGATCCTCGCGGCCGCCGCTGCCTTTGCGGCCATCACGGTTTACCTCAGCCGTCAGGTGCGGCCTTGGTGGCGCCCGGCCCTCCTGCTGGCCGCCGGATTCGCGCCGCTTCCCTTGCTGAACTTCCTCGTCGCCGCTGCCGCGGGCGTGCAACACGAAGCCTGGCTTGGGTACGTCGTCGGCAACGCGCGCTACTCCCGTTCCCCCAACAACTTCTTCGCCGACGCCCCGGTTTTCGCCGCCACCCTCTCCGCCACGCCGGAGATGCAGTTTCTGGTGATGACCCTCCTGGCCCTGGTCACGGTCACAGCTTACGCCGTACTCCGCGGTGATCGCGAACGGGAACTGCTGCGCTTCGTCGGAGCCGGCATAGTGGCCGCCGCCGCATTTGCCGGTCTGATCCGCTTCAAACCCACCTCGCATATCGCGGCCACCCTCATCGCTCTCGCGGCCGTGGTCATCGCCGTCGCGCTGGCCTTCAAACGCACTTTCGGCCTCTTTTCGTTGGCCCTCATCGGGGCAGCCGTCATGGCCATCTATCTATCGCCCCAAAAGTTCCCTCACTATCTGGAATTGCTGATCGTACCCTTCTCGACCCTGATCGCATTCCTGCTGATCCGTCAGGGCCGCAGGCTTTCCACAGCCTTCATCGCCCTTGCGTTGACCCTTGCCGCGGAGAGCTCCCTCTGGAACCGAGCGAAGGCGAACCTCTCGGAGGCCCACGAAACCATGGCCTATCCCGGCGGCAGTCTGATCCGCACACTCACTCGCCCTGGCTCCCACATCGTGGTCTGGGGATGGCGCCCCGAACTCTACCTCAGCGCCGGACGCCTTCCCGCCACCCGCGAATCCAACGTCTTCTACAGCGGCTTTGACGCCGACCGCATCCTGCGCGACCTCAAACACACCCGCCCTGACCTGATCGTGGATGCCATCGACGTCTCCTGTTGCAACATCGATAATCGCGCGCTCTACGGCTTCGAAGCTGTCCCCTCGATCGATTCCTACATCCATGCCAACTACGCCCTCGTCGCCGAAAAGTACCGCGAAAAATTCTACCTTCGCAAAGACCTCCCGCTTCCCGCGGAATCGCTACCATAAGCGGTTCTTTGCGCACTTACCCCGTGTGCATTACGCCACAGCTACGCTTGCCGGAACCTTGCCGTCCTTGCCTGGATCAAGGTTTAATAAAAATTCAGCCTCGGAATGAAAACGAATTTCGCGCGGAAGAACTCACCGCCCGGAAGGCGTCCGGCGATATCTGCTGTTGCGAACCGAACTCCCTCAGGCGCCCAGCCGGCCTCTTCCATTCACATCGAACGCGTTCGTTCCCGGACGTGGCGCCGCCACCTGCTCGCGGCTCTCCTTTGCACTGTCCTCGCCGCAGCTCTGGCCGCCATCTGGACCGTGCGCCTCGCCGCCTTCCGCCTGCTGCCCCTGGATTCCCCCGGCACCCTGCACGCCATCTTGTGGCCCCTGTTCAAGTACCTTCAACTCCCCTATTTGTCCCTTGACAACTTCGCGCCCACCTGGGTCTTGCGCGGCCAGATCTTCCTCTTGCTGCCCTTCGCCCTGATCCTGCTGTCCTTTGTGCCGCTCCGGCCCCCGCTGCGGCGCGTTTTGTGCTCACCTGCCTTATTCTGGGTGAGCGTCGCGCTCTGCCTTCTCTACTGGCGATTTCCACTCTTGCTCGGTGGCGCAGCCAACGTGGATGAGGCGGAATTCAGCGTCTCCGCCACCAAGCTGCTCAGCGATCCCGTCTTCTTCCGTACCACCAATGTCAGCACCAGCGGGCCGCTCAATATCTTTCCCCTCGCACTGCCCGCGCTGTTCGGCCTCTCTCCCGATTACGCCACTGCCCGCTCCATCGCGCTGATCGTCATGTTCCTGACCCTGTTTTTCATCCACCGTGTGCTCAGCGAAATGTCGTCGGACGTACTGGCGCGCGTTGCCATTCTTCCCGCCTTGGGCTTCTTCTCCCTCGCCGCCCATACCGATTTTCTGGGCTACAGCGCGGAGTTGATCCCGATGCTGCTCACCGCCCTCGCCGTGCTGGCTTGCGGCCGCGTCGTGCGCCACCCCGGGAACTCCACAGGGCCGCTCCTCGCGTTGGGCTTCCTGGTGTCGGCGGCCTTCTTTGCCAAGATGCAATCCGTCCCCATCCTGGCCGCGGCGGCCGTGTTCGCCGCCATTACGGTCTGGCGATGCCGCCAGGTCCGGCCTTGGTGGCGGCCGGTCCTGTTGCTGGCGGCCGGCTTCGCGCCGCTCCAACTGCTCAACCTGCTGATCGCTGCCGCCGCGGGCGTGGTGCGCGAGGCCTCTGTCGGGTACCTCGCCGGCAATGCGCACTTCTCCCGCTCCGCCGGCCACTGGACGCCGGACGTTTCCGCGATTGTCGCTTCCATCGTCGTCACCACCGAAATGCAATTCCTTGTCCTCATCCTCCTCTCGCTCGCCGCTGTCACTACCTACGCTGCTATCCGCGGAGACCGCGAGCGCGATCTGCCGCGCTTCGCCGGGTGCGCCGCACTGGGCGCCGCAGCCTTTTTCGGCCTGGCCCGCGTCCTGCCCCTTCTCCACTCCCCCGCCAGCCAATCCCTATGCATGATGATCTTTGTCGCCGCTCTGGGAGCCTTCGCCTGGCTAACCTTCAAGCGCACCTTCGGCATCTTCACTCTTGTACTTCTCGGCGCTACCTTCTTCGCCCTCTACCTGTCGCCTCAGAAGTTCCCTCACTACACGGAATTGTTGATCGTTCCGATCTCGACCTTGATCGGATGGCTCCTCATGCGCCAGGGCCCCAGGCTTTCCACCGTGGTCGTCGCCCTTGCGATGATCGTCGCCGCCGAAACTACCCTTCTCCACGGCGTCAGGGCGAACCTTTCGCAGGCACACGAAAAAGTGGCCGTTCCCAGTGGCGCCCTGATCCGCAGCCTCACTCACTCCGGCCCCAGCGTCGTGGTTTGGGGATGGCGTCCCGAACTTTACCTCGCCGCCGGACGCATTCCCGCCACGCGCGAATCCAACTTCTTCTACCAAGGCGCCCAAGCCGACTACGTGCTGCTAGGCCTCACCCGCGCCCGACCCGAACTGATCGTCGATGCCCTGGATATCTCCTGCTGCTACGTCTTCGATCGCAAACACTTCGGCTTCGAAGCCGTCCCCGCGATCGATGCCTACGTCCAGGCAAATTACACCCTGGTCGCCGAAAAGGACCGGCAGCGCTTCTACCTCCGCAAAGACCTCCCCGTCCCCGCCGCACCGTGACCATAACGGAGCGATCTACCCTGCTAAAATCAAAGTTTCCATCCTGGAGGGATCTTCATGGCAGTCAAGCCTCGCCGTAACGCGGTCGTCGTCGATGTCGGAGGCGTCAAAGTCGGCGGCACGCACCCCATCGTCGTGCAGTCCATGACCAACACCGATACCGCCGACGTCGCCTCCACCGTCAACCAGGTGATGGCGCTCGCCCGCGCCGGCTCCGAGCTCGTCCGCGTCACCGTCAACACCGAAGCCGCCGCCGCCGCCGTCCCCAAAATCGTCGACGCCTGCGCCGCCTTCGGCGTCCGCGTCCCCATCATCGGCGACTTCCACTACAACGGCCACCTCCTCCTCAAGAAGTACCCCGAGTGCGCCCGCGCCCTCGCCAAGTACCGCATCAACCCCGGCAACTCCGACATCGGCCGCAAGACCGACGACAACTTCCGCACCATGATCGAAGTCGCCATCGAGAATCGCAAACCCGTCCGCATCGGCGTCAACTGGGGCTCGCTCGATTCCGCTCTCCTCACCAGGATGATGGATGAGAACTCCCTCCTCCCCGAACCTAAGGACGCCCGCGAAGTCACGCTGGACGCCATGGTCGCCAGCGCCGTCCAGTCCGCCCAGGCCGCCGAGCGCCACGGCCTCGCCCACGACCAGATCATCCTCAGCGCTAAAGTCAGCGGCGTTCAGGACCTCATCGATGTCTACCGCGCCCTAGCCGCCGTCTGCGATTACCCCCTGCACCTCGGCCTCACCGAAGCCGGCCTCGGCAGCAAAGGCATCGTCGCCACCACCGCCGCCCTCGCCCCCGTCCTCCAGGACGGCATCGGCGATACCATCCGCACCTCGCTCACCCCCATGCCCAATGGCGACCGCACCGAAGAGGTCATCGTCAGCCAGCAGATTCTGCAATCCCTCGGCATCCGCAGCTTCACCCCGCAAGTCACCGCTTGCCCCGGCTGCGGCCGCACCACCAGCACCTTCTTCCAGGAAATGGCCGACCAGATCCAGACCTACCTGCGCGTGCAGATGCCCAACTGGAAGGCCACCCATCCCGGCGTCGAAACCATGAAGGTCGCCGTCATGGGCTGCGTCGTCAATGGACCCGGCGAATCCAAACACTCCAACATCGGCATCTCGCTCCCCGGCACCTTCGAGGAACCCAAAGCCCCCGTCTACGTCGATGGCCGCCTCATGACTACTCTCAAAGGCGATCGCATCGTCGCGGAGTTTTTAGAGATTCTGAACGAGTACGTGGATACCCACTACGCCGTCGCCGGCGAGCCCGAACTGGTGTCGGGCGTTTAGCCCGCGCCATGTCCAAGCGCTTCACCCTCGCCGAGGCCCAGAGCCTCATCCCCGAAGTCGATCGCCTGCTCCGCCAGGCCCTGGAGAGCAAGGCCGCTTACGAAGAAGCCGAGCGCGCCATTCACGATTTCAACCAGCGCGTCATGATGCTCGGCGGCGTCACCGTAGATCGACATCGCGCGATCGAGAACAAATCCCGCCGCGATAATGCCGCCGCCCAGTTTCGCGCCGCCGTCGAAGCCGTGCAGGAAACCGGCTGCCTGATCAAGGATATCGATATCGGCCTCGTCGATTTCCCCACGTCCCTTCGCGGTGTCGAAGTCTACCTCTGCTGGAAACTCGGCGAATCCGGCATCAGTTTCTGGCACGGCGTCGACGAGGGCTTCCGTGGCCGTAAGCCCATCGACAAAGATTTCCTCGATAACCACCAGGGCGATCCCAGTCAATGAAGAAGGAAACCGAAGTCAAGCTCGCCGTCCGCGACGCGCCTTCCGCCCGCCGCCGCCTGCTTGCCGCCGGCTTCAAGGTCTCCGCTCGCCGCACCTTCGAAACCAATCTCGTCTTCGATACCGCGAACATGACGCTTCGACGGTCGTCGCGCTTGCTTCGCCTGCGCCAGGCCGGTAAGACCGTCACTCTGACCTACAAGGGCGTCCCGCTGCCCGGCAAACACAAGAGCCGCGAGGAATTGGAAGTCCACGTCGCCGACCTCCACGCCATGTCCTCCATCCTGAGCCGCCTCGGCTATCAGCAGGTCTTTCGCTACGACAAGTACCGCACCGAATTCCACCAGCCCGGCCGTTCCGGCGAGGTCATGCTTGATGAAACCCCCGTCGGCGTCTTCATCGAGCTCGAAGGCTCCCCATCCTGGATCGACCGCACCGCTCGCAAACTGGGCTTCGACGAGGACGCCTACATCACCGCCAGCTACGCCCGCCTCTACCTCGAATGGTGCGCCGCCCACGAAAAAACGCCCACCGACATGGTTTTCTAACCAGTGGGACAGGCCTCCCGGCCTCTCCACTAATCAGTTTTTTTTTATTTCTCCACCGGCCCCGCCGCTGCCGCCAACCCCACCTTCACCGGCCTCGCCGGTGTCGGCTTCGTCTTCAATTCCTCATCTTCCTTCTTCGGCGCCGGCTTCAAACTCGGCGTGGAACCGTCGCTGGGTGGCGTCGGGTCCGCCGGACTCTCGAACCACACTACGCTCCGTGCGCAATAAATGCTCAGCGTGTCCAACAGGCGATGCAGCACCGCCGCCTCTTCTTCACTAATCGACCGCGCCTCTTTCGCAACTCCCATCGTCGCGTCATCCGGCGTCAGTTGATAGCTCTTTGAGCCCTTTGGCACAAATTCGCCATTCTCCTCGGTGCCCTTTACCACTACCCAGCTCAGCGTGTGTGTTTTGAGGTCCCAGGTTACCGATTCCAGCCGGCGCAGCTCCGCGCTTTGTGGCTCGGTTTTAATCTTAGGATCCGCCCCGAAGGTAAGCCCTGCAGTCACGATCAATGCGATCAGTGCGCTTTCCATGATCCGTCGCCCCTTTCCCCCAACAGCAAGCTTGATGCCGCCCTGCGGGATGGTAGGCTTTTTTTTGTGCGGTTAAACAGTTACGACCAGGTTCCCTACAGGACTTTCCCCCGCCGCCAGACCCATCCCAACCGCCTGGCCGCTGTGGCGAAACTCTTCGGCATGTCGCCCGCCCCGGTTGCCCGCTGCCGCGTGCTCGAGATCGGCTGCGGCTCCGGCGGCAATCTCATCCCCCTCGCCTACCACCTCTCCGAGAGCCATTTCACCGGCATCGATCTCGCCCCGCAGCCCATCGCCGCCGCCCTTCGCGCAGCCGGCGATCTCCAACTCCGCAACCTCGACCTCCGCGTCGCCGACCTCCGCGACCTCGCCTCCGGACCCGCCGATTTCGACTACATCTTCGCCCACGGCCTCTACTCCTGGATCCCGCCCGACGTCCGCGACGCCTTGCTCGCCCTCTGCCGCCAACGCCTCGCGCCCCAGGGCGTCGCTTTCGTCAGCTACAACGCCTACCCCGGCCGCTACCCCCGCCGCATGCTCCGCGAAATTCTCCTTCGCCACACCCGCGGCATTGAAGATCCCGCCGCGCTCCTCGCCGAATCCCGCCGCTTGCTCGCGCAGTTGCCCCACGAAGAGGCCGCCGCCCTCCTCGAACAGGAGGACGACATCCTCTTCCACGACGACCTCGCCCCCATCAACCACCCCGTCTGGTTCCACGAATTCGCCGCCCACGCCGCCCGCCACAACCTCCAATACCTCGGCGAGGCCGACCCCCACGAAATGTTCGACCCCCGCGAAATCCCGCACCAGGACCTGCTCCAGCGCGAGCAGTATCTCGATTTCCTCAAGCTCCGCCGCTTCCGCCAAACCCTCCTCTGCCGCTCCGAACTCAAGCTCTCGCACGACGCCGACGCCCGCCGCATGGATCAATTCCTCTTCTCCGACAACCCCCACGGCCGCCGCCTCCCCGGCGCCGACCCCATCGTCGAAGCCGTCACCCGGGCCCTGCTCGACGCTTCCCCCCTCCCCGTGGAATTCGACGAGCTGATCCACTACGCCGGCACTGCGGAAGCCCTTCGCGAGATCCTTTTCTCACTCCTGATCGCGGGCTGCGTCGATCTCCACGTCTACAATTTCCCCTGCCAGGAGGAGGTCACCCGCCGCCCCCGCGCCAGCCGCCTCGCCCGCTATCAGGCCGCCCACTCCAACATCGTCACCAACGCCTGCCACATCCCCGTCAAACTCGAAGACCCCGCCCGCCGCCTCCTCCTCAAACTCGATGGCACCCGCGCCTTCTCCACCCCCGCCCACCGCGCCACCCTCGCCTGGCTCGCCCGCATGGCCCTCCTCGAGTAAGACCCCAATCAGAGCCGCGACCGTCAGGGAGCGATCCCCCCGCCTACTTCTTCACAATCCTCCATCGAAACCGCCACTCCGACCAATCCACCGGCCCGATGACAGCCGGCAAATCCAACGGATATCGATATCTTCCCTTTCCGACAGCCGCGACAATCCGAAAGTTATTCATTGGACCCAGCGCCGCCACGGAACCATTCAGTACGCATACATCGCCCTTGCATTCCTTTTCGAAGAATTGCGAAATCGGCTTATCGTCCAAATCCGCCCCCGCCGCGCCCCACATGGCCTTCGAACTCGGGATCTCCACGCCTGCGAGTGTCGCCGCGGGATACTCCAGTTGGAACTCGATCACGTGTGAATAGGAGGGCCCGCTGTCCGGTAAACTGGACGCCAGTAAGATCCCGCCAATCGCGATCACAACGCCGGCGCCGGCCATCAAGCCCCTGCCCCAGCCCGCCGATCCGCCGCCGAATCGAAGCACCAGGCCAACCCCAAGCAGCGCCCCCGCAATTCCTCCGATCGGGCCGAAGCCGAATAATCCGCTCATCCCCGGACCGCCGTCCCGCTGGCCCAGAGCCGCTTACCAGCACCGTCGCGGCGACGAACCCGGTGGCCAGGAACCCGAGCACGGCCCCCAACAAAGCAGAGAGCGTCGCCTTGATCACCATGAGGCACCTCCTGAACAATACTGCCTTATAATCGGCCCACGCAGATCGAGTACACTCAGTACGATCTCCGATGCCGTTCACTGCCGGTGACAAACTCGGCCCCTACGAAATCCTCGCGCCCATCGGCACGGGCGGCATGGGCGAAGTCTACCGGGCCAAGGATCCCAAACTCGGCCGTCACGTCGCCATCAAGGTCCTTCCCGGCCATCTGGCGGCCGATGTCTCCGCCAGGGAGCGCCTGCACCTCGAAGCCATCGCTGCCGCCGCGTTGGATCACCCCTTCATCTGCAAGGTCTTTGAGATCGGCGAAGTGGACGGCGTGCTCTTCCTGGTGATGGAGTTTATCTGCCGGGGACACGCTCTTTCGCCGCTTGCTCTCCGGCAGTTTGCCGCTGCCCGGAAGCACTCCGCATCGCCGGCGAAGTGGCCGAAGCCCTGGAGGAAGCCCACCACAAGCAGTTCATTCATCGCGATCTCAAGCCCGCCAACGTAATGCTCGCGCACGGCCATGCGAAGGTGATGGATTTCGGACTCGTCAAGCAGTTCGGAAAACCCGCGCTCGCCGGAGATGCTACCCGGACGAGCGTAGGCCCGCCGCTCACCGGAGTCGGCGCCGCCATCGGTACCCCGGATTACATGTCGCCCGAGCAGGTCCGCGGCGAACTGCTCGACCAGCGTTCCGACCTGTTTTCCTTCGGTCTCCTCCTCTGCGAATTGCTGGGCTGCCCCCATCCATTCCGCCACCCTTCGGCCACCGAGACCATGGCCGCAATTCTGCGCGACCCGCCCAACCTGAGGGGCAATCTTCCACAGGGGCTGATGCTCCTCATCCGCCGCCTTCTCCAGAAGTCGCGCGATGATCGCTATCAGTCGATGGCGGAGGTCCGCGCGGATCTCGGCCGTCTGACCGCCAGCGCGCTCGAGCCCGAGCCCCAACCGGAGCGCGAAGAGCCCATTCCCCTGATCGGGCGCGAAACCGAACGGAAGGAACTCCTGCGGCGCCTCGATGAAGCCCTCGCCGGCCGCGGCTCCATGGTCATGATCGGGGGCGAGCCCGGCATCGGCAAGACCCATCTGATCACCGCCATTCTGGAAGCCGCGCGGCATCGCGGCGCCTATGCCAATATCGGGCACTGCTATGAGATGGAAGGCTCGCCGCCCTATGTGCCCTTCATTGAAATGCTGGAGCGCACCGCGCGAGTCGCGCCGAAAGAAGGCTTCCGCGCCGCGCTTGGCGATGCTGCGCCCGAAATCGCAAAACTGATGCCGGAGTTGCGGCGCATGTATCCGGACATGCCTCCGCCGATCCAACTGCCGCCCGAACAGCAGCGCCGCTTCTTATTCAACGCCTATTGCGAATTTATCGAGCGCGCGGCAAAGAGTACCCCGATCGTTCTTGTGTTTGAAGACCTGCATTGGGCCGATGAGCCGACCCTGCTCCTGCTGCAGCACATCGCGCAAATACTCTCCACCACGCCGATACTCGTGATCGGCACCTACCGGGACGTGGAACTCGAAGTCACCCGGCCATTCGCCAAGACCTTGGAATCGCTGCTGCTCCAGAAGCAGGCCACCCGAATCCCCCTGCAGCGGCTTGCGGTAGGCGGCGTCGAAAGCATGCTCGCCGCCTTAAGCGGCCAGGCGCCTCCGCCCTCGCTGGCACGCGTGGTGTTCGACGAGACCGAGGGCAATCCGTTCTTTGTCGAGGAGGTTTTCCGCCACCTTGCCGAGGAAGGTAAGCTCTTCGACCAAGCCGGCAAATGGCGGCTCGGCCTGCGTGCGGATCAACTGCAGGTCCCCGAAGGCGTTCGGCTGGTATTGGGCCGCAGGCTGGACCGGCTCGGCGCCGACGCACGCCGCATTCTCACCACGGCCGCCGTCATCGGGCGCAGCTTCAGCCTGCGCTTGCTGGAAGAGCTCGAAACCAAACCCGATGCCGCGCTGGAGGCCGTGGAAGAAGCCGAGCGCGCGCATCTGGCGTCCGCCGAGCCGGTGGTGGGCCGCGAAATGCGCTACCGCTTTGTGCATGAATTGGTGCGCCAGACGCTGGCGGAAACTCTCTCGCTCCCGCGCAGGCAGCGGCTCCATGCGCGCGTGGCCGATGCCATCGAACGGGTCTATGCGGCAAACCTGGAGGCGCAGGCATCGCCCCTGGCCCACCACCTCTACCAGGCCGGCGCCGCCGCCGATCCCGAAAAGACTGCGACTTACCTCGTAATGGCCGCCCAAAAGGCCCGCGCGGGCGCGGCGCATGAGGAAGCCCTGCTGCACCTCGAAAATGCCCTGTCGCTATGGGAAGGCCAGCCCGGAAATGACGAAAGCCTGCGCGTCGCGGAATTCACCGTGCAGAAGGCCGCGGCATTGCGCAGTCTCGGGCGCGGAGACGAGGCGATTGACAGCTTCCGGAAAGCCATCGCGATCTTTGAGAAGGTCGGCGCCGTGGCGAAGATGGCCGAGGCGAGCATCATGCTGGCCGTCATTCACACGTGGCGGCTGGAATATGCCGAGGCAAATCGAATCGTCGAACGGGCGCTCGAATGCCTGGGATCGGCCGACCAGGGTTTACGGCTCAAACTCCTCAGCTTGCGTGCGGGCATCGTGAGTGGCAGCGGCGATGTCGTGGGCGCCGCCAGGCAGCGGGCGGAAATGGGCGCGCCCGAAGACTTTTCGGCGGTGGCTTTCTACCTCTATTCCATGCAATGGGAACGGGGAGTGGCAGCCGCCCGGCTGGTGGCAGCGGCATGCCGGGCGAATGGCGATTTGTGGAGTGCCGCGGAGGCGGACTTCTGCGCCCTGTACACCATCTACTGTGGACGCCCGGCCGAAGCCGCCCGGGATCTCCCCGCCGCCATGCAGTTGGCCGGAAAGGTCGGACATCATAACTCGCTCCTCGCCATGAAGTGGTATTCGGCCACCCAGACTGCCGCCCGCGGTGATCTGCGCCAGGCGGAACGCGAAGTCGGAGAGGCGTGGACCTTTGGGGAGACGCACCAGTTAGCCTATAGTTTCTTGACCGATGCATTGCGCGGAGGCCTTGCGTTTCTGCGCGGGAACCTGAGCGAGGCGGAACGCTGGTTTTCCTATCGTCAAGAGCCGCAGACCCACCTCTTCGGAGCCAAGGACGCCAGTCTGTTCGCGCTCTGGGCCGAATCGAAGGATGACCGCGCCGGGAACGCCTGGACGGGTCGCCGCTGGAACCTGCCTCGGGCCGGGCAATTGAATCCAGTCGGTGACTGGCAGGCGCTGGAGCGATCCGTCGCCGGTCTGGCTTCGATGGGCAGGAAAGAAGAGGTCGCCGCGCTGCGCCCGCTCACCGAGGAGTTGGTACGCCTCGGCGTTTGGGTCTCTCGCAACCTCTTTCCCTTCCGCTCCGCCGCCGGCATCGCCGCCGCCTGCGCGGGCGATTGGCCGGCGGCCGAAGCACACCACCTGACGGCGATTCACCAGACCGACACCGCTCCCTACCGGGTCTCCCGCCCCATGGCGCGCGAATGGTATGCCCTCATGCTGCTCGACCGGAATGCCCCCGGCGACCCATCCAAAGCGCGCGCCCTGTTGAGCGAGGCATTGGCGTTGTACCAATCGATGGAAATGCCCTTCCACGCCAACCGCACCAGCGCCAGGTTAGCCGGCCTCTAAGTTAACTAGCCGCGACCGTCAGGGAGCGCCACGAGCCCCCGTCCCGCTCCCGGCCACCGTCGCAAATGCGTTTTCAATGGAGCGCCGGATGCGCCAATGATAGACTCCCTTTGTGGCGTCAGCGGACAAGGTCGTTGCGGATTGGTCGCAGTTGCTGCCTGCGGGCGCATCCATCCTCGACTGCACGCGGTTTCACCGTGTATGGCGTGGATGCCTCACCCAGCATGACCGCCGAATTGCTGCGGAGGACTCGGATTTCTTCGGCCCCCGAGCCAACCCCGGCCACGACGCCTACCGGCTTGCGCTGGACGCTGAAGGCATGACGCTCGATCGAACGTACGTGGCGCATTGAAAGATAGATTGGTCTTTTTGCAGGCCGCGAAGATTTCGCCGCCCCTAACGAGCCCCGACCGTGAGGGAAAAACCGTGAGGGAGCGCAACGAACTGCGCCCTCACATCGCCCTCAAGCAGAGCCGCGACCGTCAGGGAGCGGTCGGTAATCGTGACGTTCGATCTCAGTTTGCGGCTTGCTGTCCTGTGTCACTCGGATTTTCCGACAAGAGAAGTACCCAGCGTTTCCGGAGCCGCTCGTGCTATCCACAATCGGTTCGGTAATGGAACGAGAACCCACTTCACGATGACAATAGGAACAGAGGACACATATTGTGGAAGGGAGACTCGCGCTGTTTGAAACAACGGTTAACCGAAGGCAACTGCTGTCCCCCGTTAGATCCGTCGTAGGCTGGTGAACGATGAACTGGCCATTTGGTAACACGAAGACGCCCGATGGGACTAACGTTATTCGCCACAGCAAGATAGAAACGCGCCTGGGAACCGCGCCGGAGACGACAGGATTCATCAAGGCGCGCGAAGCAGCGTACGAGCGGCTGTATGAGCAACCAGTCAGCGTGTCACACGAAGTGTTTCCGTTGGTACCGCACGTTGATGTCTATCAGTTTCGGCCAAAGATGAAGGACCGTTCCATTTACCGGCTGGTGACGGGCGGCATGAGCGACCTGCCAATGACCATGCCGCGAGGAGCAGGTGATGCCCCTCGTCGTGTGGAATTGCTTTTCTACTGCGATGAACCGAGCGACGAGTATATCGCCACACTGCGGTGGTTAGCGCATTTTCCGCACAGCGCCAAGACGTGGGTGGGAGACGGACACACCGTACCTAACGGCGATCCGCCTGCGCCCTTCTGGGGAAGTGATATGCTCGACACCGTTCTCTTTATGCCACCCATCTTGCGCAAGGATGCCACGCTATCCCGAGAGCTGACGCTGGATGGCGACGGCGTGCATTTCTTGTGGGTTGTACCTCTAACGACCGCGGAGTGCCACTTCAAACTGGAGCGCGGCTTCGGGGCCCTAATGGATGTGTTCCAGCAGAGGAACCATCCGCTGGTCTTCGACCCAGGACGGAAGAGCTATGTATAGCACCTGCGCCAGTATAAAATACCGACTTTTCTAACCAGGAACGACTCCAAGACAACGAGGCACACCGCCCCCGCGCTTCCCGGCTATTCTCCGCAATCAGGAAATTACGCCGACATGGAGCATTGCGGACGTTAGACGGCATTTGGGGAAACAACACCGGGACGGTCCAACTTGGGCGGCACTTTTCCGCTAACCCCACATATCGGGAGCTTGCTGTTCAACTTCGCCTCAGCCCTTGGTATTGTCAGGCAATTAAGCGAGAATAGGCAGCAGGCCATGGACGCCAACCTGCTCTTCATTTGCTTCCTGACACTAGTGATCCATGTCGTCGGGACTCTTGCATACGCCGTTCGTATCGCTGGCATCAGGACGCGGCGGATTGCCATTTCGTTTTCGCTGTTCAATATCCTCGCACTCGTTTCGCGAACGTCGAATTCGTTCCAGGGGCCGTTCCTTGCGAAGCGCATCGAATCCCGATTGCTGGGGGTGGCGCAACCATCTTCATCGATGCTCGCCGATTTTCGGTGGCTCTTAGCCTCCCGCGACAATCGCGACAGCGGTCGGTGCTCTCTCGATTCCAACGTTCCAGCGGCTGTTCAGTTCAGCAGTTGGTCATTTTCAGGCAAACCGATCTATGCCGCGGCTGATCGCAAGGGCATTCAGCGGACGTGGCCTCTCCAGCTTCGCTACGAACGTGCGCATTCCATCCCCTCAGAACCTCAAACAGCTTGGTTCTGGCACGGGTGTATCGATGCCCGTCATCGGCTTGAACGTCATGGCAATGGCACTGTGGACGCTCGGGGTATTCGCTTCCCTATATGCGGGCTACCTCAAACCGGAGCTTCGGGTGACTTGTAGCAACCTGTCATCCGTCGTAAACGGCGTGGCGACTATCCTGATGTTCGTCTTTATCGATCCGCAGGTCTCAGTGATGACCGACGACGTGATCGAGGGACGCATATCAGACGGGCGGTTCCGTCGAGCAATAACGTCGCTACTTGGCGCGAGGTTGGCAGGCACTGTTCTGGCGCAAATTCTTTTGCTCCCGTCCGCTGCTCTGATTATGCGAATTGCGGAAGCGATCTAGTGATGCAATTAAGAGGCTTGCCGGGCGGCAAAGCCGAGTTCCGGCAGAAAAACGGCGTTACAGGAAAATGGACGATCCCAGTCCCGTTTGGCGGGTCAATCTCCGGTAACCCCACTTGTCCACGTGCGACAGACGCCCCCAGCATGCTCGTACCGCTAATCCGCGCGGGTAGCACGTGATTCGTCCATCTGGCTTTGCAATTGCACTGCGGGACCCCTAAACGCTCCGCGACATATCCCGGGACGTCCACTGCCAAGCCAGGAGCGAACGTGTTCGTGAGCCGGTCTTTTAGTTGCGATGCAGGTTGAAGACGAGTTCGCGGGGGATATTGGGAACGAGAAAAGCTACGATCGTTATCGACAGGGACGATTTTGCGCCATGACGCTCGCTTGGTGGTTCAGGCGGTTGCGCGTGATCTCGCTGAAGGTTCGAGCGGGTGGGCAGCCGTTGAGTGGCCAACCTGCGGAGCACAATGGTGGAATCGACGATCGAACCATTGATCGTTGTGACGGAAACAGGCTGGCGCGCGCCTTACGGTGGATATAGGGTGGTCGGGCTGGCTGTAAGAAGCCATGGAATGGAACCTAACGCATCGTTTGTGATTCGGATTCTCGGTCTGACAAAGTGCTATAGGCGCACGGTTGTACTCGATGGCCTGAACCTCGAAGTGCCTGCCGGGAGCATTTACGCTCTGGTCGGACCGAACGGTGCCGGCAAGACCACTACCATCAAAATACTCATGAACCTCCTGCCGCCGAGCGCGGGCCACAGCCTGATCCTTGATACTGACTCGCGCCACCTCTCGGCCCGCCATTTCGCCGAGATCGGCTACGTCTCCGAAAACCAAGAACTCCCCAACTGGATGACCGTCGCTTACTACCTCGGCTATCTAAGCAACTTTTATCCCACTTGGGACCACTCCCTCGCCGCCGCACTTCTCCAACAGTTCCAACTCCCGCCTGAGCGCAAGCTTCGTCACCTCTCGCACGGTATGCGGATGAAGACCACGCTTGCGGCCGCACTCGCCTTTCGGCCGCGCCTGATGGTGCTTGACGAACCGTTCACCGGGTTGGATGCCATGGTACGCGACGAGCTGATCGATGCCATCCTGACCCGTGACCCAAAAACCACAATCTTCATCTCCTCGCACGATCTAACCGAGGTCGAGAGCTTTGCGACTCATGTCGGCTTCCTAGACTACGGCCGCCTCCAGTTCTCTGAGGAACTCACATCGCTGAATTCGCGATTTCGCGAGATCATTGTCACGTTTGCTAGTGAGGCGCCTGGGCTACCAGCTCGCATGGCCCACCAGTTGGCTGCGTCCACAACGAAACGGGCCTACTCTGCGCTTTATGGAAACGCAGTTTCGAGAAGACGGAACCGTAAATGACGCCCGCCGTCTCTTCCCTACGCTCACCGACATTTCGCAAAGTCCCACCTCGCTTCGATCCATTTTCGTGGCACTGGCCAAGTCCTCGCGCGAGACTGTCTGACGGGCTATGCGAAAGGCGCTGTTAATATTTCGGAAGGATGTGTTCCGTTTGCGTCTCGAGCTTGCGGCCTGGGCCCTGCTCATGGGCATCTACTCGTGGATGGAAGCGGTGTTGCCGGCGCGCCCTGGCTGGCTCGCGGCCCTCGGAATATGGGAACTGATCCTAGCGCCGGCGGCGTGTTACCTAGCTCTGGCGACAATACATGAAGACTTGCTTCCGGGGGACCGTCAGGACTGGTTGACCAAGCCAATTCCACGCTCCAGCCTGTTGCTGGCAAAACTCATGTTCGTAGTCGTATTCTTGAACTTGCCCCTCGCGCTCTCACAGGTGCTGGGCTTGGTGGCAAATGGCCTCTCGCTTCAAGACTTCACCGGCAGCCTGATCTCGCGCCAGTTCCTTTTCACCGCGCTGTTCATTATGCCCGTGGCGGCCTTTGCTGCCGTGACCGGAAATTTTGCACAATTCGCTGTCGCGTTGCTCTGCGGCTATAGCGCCGTACTGTTGCTCGGCTTGAGTTCGGCGACTCTAGCGACGCAAGATCTCCACTGGGGCGGTATCTCCTGGATGATGACATTTGCTGGCGCCGCTCCGGTCCTGGTAATCTCGGGGTCCGTCCTGCTACTTGTCTATCTCCCACGGCAAATCAGGCAGGCGCGATTGATTCTCGCCGGCGGAGTTTTGGTTTGTGGCCTGCTGCCTTCCGTCAGACTGTGGCACTTCGGCTTCGAAGTGCAGAAGCGTGTCGCCCGGCAGTCACTCACCGCCGGATCCGTGCACCTGTTTTTCGACGCCGCTCGCGATCCTAACTTGGGCCGCGGCCTCCTGATGCGGAGAGGTCGCGCAGAGTACGTGCGGGTGGCGATTCCGATTCAACTGACAGACCTTCCCGCCGGCACGGAAGTTCTCAGCGAACGAACTGAAACGACCATTGACGGAGTCGAGGGGCCTTCATGGCGCTCGGGCTGGAGCGCCGAAGGTGGAATATTCCGCCAACACGGCGGCTGGTGGCAGGAGCTTGATATTGAGAGTGCGCTCTTTGACACACTGCGCAACCGTGACATTCACCTACATACGCGCACCGCTATCACTTTGCTCGGCCCGGCAAGCGTTTCGCGGCTGTCTGTACCGACCGACAACCTCTTCGTTCCCGATGTCGGTTTCTGCTGGGCCATGCCTAATCGCGTGCTGTGCTTCTCACCGTTTGGCCACGCCGCACAGGTCGAAATCCGCTCGCGTTCCTGCGCCACGGGCGACCTCAGCGACATCGGCATTCGTCCCGAGGTCTCTTACGCACCATATTCCAGCGGCTTGGGCTTTGGTCTCTGGAAAACCGATATTGACATGATGTTGTTCCCGGGCGTCTTGGGATGTGAGTTGGTGATCGAAGCGCGCAACGCAACAGCGCATTTCGAGATAGACCTCGACATCCCTTCGATCCGACTCCCGGCGTACCGGGAGTCACCCGGAGGAAGCCGATGACCAGAATAATCGCGATCTTCCGCAAGGACGTGCGGCATTTATGGCCGTACATTCTGATATTCGCAGGACTGCTGGCAGTGGGCGCGTTCACCGACCCCACCTACACCCACACCGCCAGCTCCCGCCACAGTGTCCGTGATTTGGTACGTCGCGCTGTTCGCCTGCTGGAATCTAGTAATTGCGGTAATTCACGAAGAGCCGCTCATCGGCGACCGTCAACATTGGCTCACGCAGCCTTATGGCCGCGGTGGCCTCCTTGCGGCCAAGGCCGTGTTTATCTTGCTTTCGGTCAATCTGCCGGTGTTTCTGATGCAGTGGAGCGTCTTGGCCGTAGTCGGGATTCCCCCGCTGCAAGGACTCTCGGCCTTGCTTTGGCGCCAACTCTTTATCACTGCGTTTCTCGTCCTGCCCGCGGCGGCGCTGGCGGCGGTAACGAGCAATCTCAAACAGGCGATTCTCGCGGTATTGGCGATCATAGTACCGTTGTTCGTGCTGAGCTTTGCCCTTTTCGTCCAGCGGCTTCCGGCATTTATGCTCAGTCCCCAGTGGACGGCCTCATATTGGCTCAAGAGTACATTCTCCGCTGCTGTAGCAGTATCGGTCGGCGCGGCGATCCTATATCTCCAGTACTTCCGCCGCGCGACTTGGCTCGCGCGCGTTGCTCTCACCGCGGGCATCGCAACCACCCTGTTGGCCAATGTGCTGGCCCCATCATCCAAACAATTTGCCGTGCAGGAACTGTTATTCGCGCTCTGTTCGGGCTGCCGAGGAGTGCATGTTGAGCTCGATCCTCGTGGTGGCCGCGAAAACCGTTCGTATTATTATGGGCGCGAGCGTCGCTTGCCGGGTATCGTCCACGTCGAGATCCCCATTCGAATCGAAGGCATTCCGCCCGGTCTGGCAACGCTCGCTGACAGGCGCCCGGCCGACTTTTGGTGCATGGGTCGCAAGTTCTACGCCGAAGTGGATGAAACTCCGCCTGGGCAACTCTGGTTGTCCGTCGATATGGACTCGTTCTTCGTCGCCGAGTACGCCAATTCTGACCTCGATCTCCGTGGAGCTATCAAGGTTACGCTCTTCGCGCCAGCGGCCTCGCTTCCGGCAGATGGTCGCACCGCCGTGCCCGGAATCGGGGTGTGCTCACCGACTTCTGATGCCGATGGTGCCGTGTGGCTGAAGTGTCTTACGCCCGCCCGACAGGCTGCTCTAGCGCTGGAATTCCCCGGCGGTGGCAGGCAGTGGATGGTGGCCCGATCCAGCGCCGATGTGCCCTTTCCAGTCTCTTTTGATTTCGCGCCCCTCGAAAGGTTCACCAGTCAGGCGCCGTTCGTCGATGCAGCCGAAGTCAGGCTGTTTCGTATCATAACCGAGCAGCCGTACGCCCATCTCCACCCGGGATTTGAATTCAGCGGGATTCGCCTGCGGGCCTACACAGGTCGGCGGCGATACCGATAGGGTTTTTAGAACGTCTGGGTACAGCGGTGCCGCTTGTGGCATCGCTCCTGCAATGCGCCGCCGAAAACGGCGCAGTGTTTACCATTCAAAATTGCCGGTTTGTCGCCGTTGTTGTGAGTGGTCGGTCTCGCGGACGAAGCTCATTGCGGCCGATATACGGCGATAGCGGTAAGTAGGCCGGAGCATTCCAGGCGGAAGACTACCGCGCCATGAAGCAGTCGACCGCGTCACCCTGAAGTCCGACAGACCGCAATCCGCCGTCGTGTCGTAATGCGACCAGGAAATCGTTCTGGGTCGGGTCGAACAACAGCAGTGAGCCTCGACCGTCGTCAGCGACGACAGCGCACCTCAGACGAGGACCCTTGTCAGCAGAAACTTGCTGGAGCGTGTCTCGGATATCCACGTCCGCCCAATACGGAGTAACCAAGGCTGAGCGCATCGCTGTAAGCTCCGCTGCGACGCGGTCGGCAGGCGTCGGACTGCCTATGCCTCCTGACGGAGTCGCATACTCGTAAGTGTTGATTTCGTTCTCGACGGCACGCCGAAGGGCAGCAAAACCCATATCAGGCCATTCTCCTACCTTCGCGCACTCGTCCTGGGTGTGGTGACGGCGTTTCCGATAACGGCTGTGAAACGGCCTCACCGGAGAAGTGCTCCGAAGTCGGCTGGGAATGGCGCCGTGATTATGCTGCTACATCTACGTATTCAACGGAGGTGTGGGGTTCCGGGATGGCCGCGCCGATCTCGCGCATCGCTTGGAAGTGTTCCACTAGCGCTTCGCGAAAGTTCCGGCACGTTTCCTCTTCGGTATCACCAACGGCGACGCACCCTGGAACATCAGGTGAATACGCGGAGAATCCGGTGGAAGTTGGCTCGATGACTACGGGGTAGCGTTTCATTTTAGCCCTGCTAATTTGAGTATAGCGTTGAGCGTGCCCGGCGCGAGTTCCTTCCCATCCTGGCCTGGAACGGTGACGACGGACTTGTGGTCGGGGTGCTTGAAGTGTCGATGACTTCCCCTGGAGCGCATCTCCACCCAGCCGTGCTGCTCCAACAGGCGAATGATTTCGCGCACTTTCAAAGGCATCTACTCCATCCCAAGATCGTTGCTCGGGCGGGGAGGGGCCGATATACGGCAACAGCGAAAACCACAGTCCTTCATTGACCGTGCTGCCGCATCACCCGTCGCCATCTTCCTGCCGCGAATCCTTCGGAATCGTCGAGTCGAACCTCGTCCTCGATGCCCGTTACCTCAGCGAACCGCGGCCGCCTTGCCCGGAGCCACCGGACGCACCGATGCACCAGCCATCGAATCCGGGATCGACATCTCCTGAAGCAAACGGATCGCGCCGTCCACCTCCGCCATGTTCCACAGCATGTACCGGCTGTCTACATGAATCGATCGCGTAGTCGTCGCGTCGAACACGTAGTTAGAAGCGACCGACTCGTACGTCCCGTCGAACAGCAGCCCCACCAGCTCGCCCTTCCCATTCAGAGTCGGCGAACCGGAATTCCCTCCCGTCGTGTCCACCGTCGAAAGGAAGTTGACCGGAACGTCCCTTAGCGCGGCATCGACGTACGGCGTCTTCTTGCCCGACCGCTCCGCCTTGATCGCGTCGAGCTGAACTTTCGGCGCGTCGAAATCCCCCTCGCCGGTGTTCTTCTCGAGAATGCCGCCAAGCGTGGTCTGCGGTTTGTAGTACAGCCCGTCCTTCGCGTCCACGCCTTTCACCTGGCCATAGGTCACGCGTAGCGTACTGTTGGCGTCCGGAGCCACCAGGCCGCCCGACTTCGCCAGCAAGGCTTCCATGTAACGCGGCATCAGGCGCGACTGCGCTCCGCCGCGATTCTTCGCCGCCTCGCGACTGGCCTCCGCCAGCGGCTCCATCGCCGCCGCCAGCAGGATGAACGGATCCCTGGTCGCCAGCAGGTCCGCCGTGTTCTTCTCCATCAGGTTCAGCCGGAAATCGCGATCGCCGAGCTTCGTGCCCGCGAACAGGTGCTGCAAAAACGCGTCGATCGCCAGATCCGCTTCGGCCTTCGCCATTCCCGGCCTCAGCCCTGCCGCCTGGTCCACCGCGGCGAGCCGCTGGTCGGCCGGTAGCGCCTCCGCAAGACCAAGCGCCCAGCGAAGCAGCGCCCGGTCGGCCGTGGCATCCATCGTCCGCTGCATGCGATCCTGGCCATCGCGAATCCGCGGCCAGTCGCGCTCCTGAAAACCCGCCTCGCGATCCAGGTCCGCCTTCGGACGTTGCACCGTGAGTCGATACATCGTCTGCGCTGCGCCCAGGTAGCTCGATGCCGATGTCAGAATCATCATGGTCGCGGCCTGTTCCCGCGTCTTCTCGCTTTCTGCCTGCAGCGCGCGCAGCGCCGGCAGAACGTCGCCATATTTCTTCTGCCGCATCGGGTCGGCCGCGATCCACGCTTCGAGTTCTTTCTCCCGCGCCTGCTTCATTCCCAGGCTTCCGCCCTTGACCAGTCCCTCCAGCATGCCTTTCTGATTGGTAAGACCGTTATTCAGCCCCTGCACACGGCCGGCGACCTTCAGCGCGATCGCCTTGTCCTGTTTGGAGAGTTGCTCCAGAATCGCCAGCTGTTCCTGCGCGATTCGAATCGACCGGGGCATACTCCACTCCGTCGTCTCCTTCACCTGCGCGTAGGTCTGGTGTCGCTGCGTGCGTCCCGGGTAGCCTGCCACGAAAACCAGCTCTCCCGGCTTGATTCCTTCCGTCGAGACTTTAAGCCAGTGCTTCGGGTGGAACGGAACATTGTCCTTGGAGAAAGCTGCCGGCTTCCCGTCCTGGCCTACATAGGCGCGCAGAAAACTCCAGTCGCCCGTGTGCCGCGGCCATCGCCAGTTGTCTGTCTCGCCGCCGAATACGCCGATTCCCTCGGCCGGCGCGTACACCACGCGCACGTCCTTGATCTCCATCTGTGCGATCTCGAAATATTTCAATCCCGCGAAAAACGACGCCACATTGCAGCGTTGCCCGCCCTTCTCACACGCGGCGATGCGCTCCTTGACCCTCCGCTCGATCAGCTCGTAACGCTCCCGGTCCGTCGCCTTCGCGTCGATATTCCCCGTGATCGCGCTCGTGACTTCGGTGACGGCGCTTGTCACAAACACGCGCGAACCCGGACCGTTCGGCAACTCTTCGGCCCGTGTCTTTGCCAGGTAGCCATCCTTCAGCAGATTGCGCGTCGGCGTGGAGTTGAACTGCAGTCCCCCCGTCACACAGTGATGGTTGGTCACGATCAGTCCGTCCGGTGACACGAACGACGCCGTACAGCCGCCCAGCGACACAATCGCTCCCATAGGCTGTCCCGAAAGGTCGGCAAACGCCTTCGCGTCGCCTCGAAATCCCAGCGCTCTCAGCTTGGCTGCCATTTCGGGTATCTGCTGCGGCATCCACATGCCTTCTTCAGCAAGCAGGCCGGCGGCGAAAAGCAAAACAATAGACGCTCTTACAATCTTCACGGCGTGGTCCTCCAGCATCAAAACGTCGGATGATGAGTTTGATGCGGCCTCGCCCGGCCGCCACCGCCCCGAGCATAACACCCCGCACCCCTCAACGAGCCGCGACCGTGAGGGAGCGCAACGAGCTCCCGATTCTAGGCCTTCCCCTCGCACCGAACCGCGACCGTCAGGGAGCGCAACGAGCTCCCGATTCTAGGCATTCCCCTCGCACCGAACCGCGACCGTCAGGGAGCGCAACGAGCTCCCGATTCTAAGCATTCCCCTCGCACCGAACCGCGACCGTGAGGGAGCGCAACGAGCTCCCGATTCTAAGCATTCCCCTCGCACCGAGCCGCGACCGTGAGGGAGCGCAACGAGCTCCCGATTCTAAGCATTCCCCTCGCACCGAGCCGCGACCGTGAGGGAGCGCAACGAGCTCCCGATTCTAAGCATTCCCCTCGCACCGAGCCGCGACCGTGAGGGAGCGCAACGAGCTCCCGATTCTAAGCATTCCCCTCGCACCGAACCGCGACCGTCAGGGAGCGATCTCTTGATCCGATAATCAGGCCCTCATATGTGTAAACTGAAAAGGTGAATTTGTCGCTCGGCATTATCCTGGCGCTCTCCCTGCCCGCGCAGGCGCAATTCTTCCAGCAGGGCGCCAAACTCGTCGGCACCGGATATCTCGGCCTTCCTGGCCAAGGCTTTGGCGTCGCTCTATCAGCCGATGGCAACACGGCCATCGTCGGCGGCCTCAACGATGACACCTCCGCGTTTGCCGGTTTTGCCCTCGGCCAGGGCGCGACTTGGATCTTCACCCGATCCGGCGCTTCCTGGAGCCAGCAAGGGCCGAAGCTGCTTGGGTCCGGCCCCGGCCAATCCGACTCGCAAGGCTACTCCGTCGCGCTCTCCGCCGATGGCAATACCGCCCTCATCGGTGGATCGGAAGGCGTCGGGTCCGCGGGGGACCTCTGGTTTTTCACCCGCTCCGGAACCGTCTGGAGCCAACAGGGGCCCAAAATCATTTTGCCCTTCATCGTCCCCCCGCCTTTTACAAGCTCCCAGGCAGTATTTAGCGCAGTGGCGCTCTCCGCCGATGGCAACACCGCCGTGGCAGGCTCACGCGGTTTGGGCACCCGGGTCTTCACGCGCTCTGGCGGCGTTTGGACGCAGCAAGGCCTCCTGGTAGGCACTGGAATGACCGGAAGTACTCTCGATGTAAGCTTTGGTTCCGCTGTCTCGATCTCAGGCGACGGCAGCACCATAGCCATCGGCGCACAAACCGACGGGAACCGCGTAGGGGCTGCCTGGATCTTTGCCCGGGCCAACGGCCAGTGGCTTCAGCAGGGGAACAAGCTGGTCGGCTCCGGCGCCATCGGACAGGCGCTGCAAGGGCTCAAAGTCGCACTCTCGTCCGATGGCAATACCCTCGCGGTCACGGGGTCGGCCGACCACGATAGCTTCGGTGCGGCCTGGGTCTTCACGCGGACCGCCGGCGTCTGGAGCCAGCAGGGTGGCAAGATCGTCCCCTCGGATGTCACAACTCCCTGGATCTTTGGTTCGGCCGTGTCTCTATCCGGGGACGGCAATACGGCCTTCATCGCCGGGTATTCCCCAACCAATCTCAACAGCGCCCTATGGGTTTTCGGACGCACCGGCGGAGTCTGGACCCAGCGCGGGCCCCACTTTTATGGCACTGGCGGGACCGGCACCGGCATACAGTGCTGTAGTATTGCGATTTCCGCCGATGGGAATACCATGATCGCCGGCGCCCCGCAGGATAATGCGCCCGGTCCCAACGGATGGGGCATCGGCGCAGCCTGGATCTTCGTCAGAAACAGTCTGCAATTCACCGCGCCCGCGTCAGCCGTGGCCGGCCTTCCCGTCACTCTCGGCCTTTCGGTGGTAGGGCCCAATAACGCGGTGAGCGGAGGTTACTACGGAGGCGTGAACCTCACCAGCAGCGACCCGCAGGCTGTCTTGCCGCAGAACGCGGCCCTTACCAACAGCGCCGGAACCTTTGTCGCGACCTTCAACACGCCAGGTCTGCAGACCATCTCCGCGAACTTCGTCCCCGCACCGCTGGTCGTCGGAACGTCGAATACGATCGCGGTTCGGGCGCCCGCCGTCCAGATCTCACCCCTCGATCTCACCCTCCAGTACACCCAGGGGAGCGATCCCTCTACCACCGTTCCGGGCACTCTTACCGTATCCGCCGAGGCCCCCATCTCGTTCACAGCCTCTGCGGCGGATTCCTGGATTACGTTGTCGCCCGCTTCCGGTACCACCCCCGTTACCTTGACTGTCAGGCCCAATCCAACGGGGCTCGTCCCCGGCTCGCAAAGCACTAGGATCACCCTCACATTCGCCGGTGGCAGAACCTTCGGCGTGCCGGTGACATTAGTCGTTGCGGCGCCGGTTGGCGTAACCGCATTTGCCAATGCGGCCAGTTATGCCACCGGACCCGGTGCTCCCAATACACTGATGGCCGCGTTCGGCAATTTCCCCGGCTGCACCTCCAGCGCCCGCATTTCCATTGAGAATTCGCCCACCACAGTGTTCGCCAGTTCCCCCACCCAGATCAATTTTCTGCTTCCGCCGGCAGTGTCCGGGAAGCCGGCCGTCAACGTGCAAATCACCTGCGCCGGCCTCACTTTTCAGGTTGTGTCCCTACCCGTTGCCGCTGCATCACCCGCTATCTTCACCGCGCAGCAGAATGGCGTCGGCCAGGCGGCAAGCCTGAGTACACCTTCGCCGTCAGGCAACATCGTCACGCTGTACGGAACCGGCTTCGGCTTGTTGGGAGATGCCGGTCAGGATGGCTTGGCGCACACCATACTGCCCGTCTCTGCGTTCGTCGGCGGCCAGCCTGCAACGGTGCTCTATGCCGGCGAAGCCCCCGGGTACACGTCCGGATTGCAGCAGATCAACATCTTGGTTCCTTCGGATTCGCCGGCGGGTCCTTCGGTTCCTCTCCGGCTGGTCGTGGGTGGCTTCAATACGCAGACCGGGGTCACGTTAGCGATTCAATGAACCAGCCCGCACTCCTATCGTGGCTGGGCGCCGCGATACATGGCCGTCATCAGGGCGATAATCACCAGCACGCCCAGCGCGACATACGAGAACGGGGCATAAAACTGAACCCCCGTATAGACGCTGCCGATAGCGTCCTGCACATTCGCGCGCAGTTTCGGCGAGATCGCGAGGAACAGCCCGCCAAGGCCGCACATGGATAAGGCACGTAGCATGGAACTGCCCTGATTGTGCACCAGCCAAATATAACCCCGTGAGGTTCATTTGTACCAGATAGGTAACGATATCAGGGGTTACCTTGATTTTGCCGAATGTGACGCCCCGAATGTCGCGTCCAGAAACCGCCCAGCCACCTGCGCCGGCGGACGATGTTCGCCATCCACACCGAAATTCAACTTCCGCATCGTCGTGTCGTTTAGCTTCCCCGAGAGTTCCTCGATCGCCTCCCGCAGCCCCGCATGCCGCGCCAGCGATTCCTCACGCGCCACCACCGCGCATTCATACGGCGGAAAGTAGTGCCGGTCGTCCTCCAGCATCTTCACGTCGAGCACCGCCGCCAGCCCGTCCGTCGAATTCGCCGCAATCAGGTCCACCTTGCGGCTCTTCAGTGCCGCGTAAAGCAGCCCCAGGTCCATCGTTACCGGCTCCCCGTCGGTTCGCAGTCCGTACGTCGCCAGCAGCCCCGCAAGCCCATCCGCGCGCTGCTTGAACTCATACCCCGCGCCCAGTTTCCATGCCTGCAGCCGCGCTGCGTCCGTCAGCGTTTGGATCCCCGTGCGCCGCGCGATATCGCCGCGCACCATCATCGCGAACGTGTTGTTGAAGCCCAGCGGGGGCAGCCACTCCAAGCTCCACTGCCGTCGATAACCGTCCCGCACCTGCTGCATCACCCTGGCCGCGTCCTTCGATGGCGGCAGCTTCAGCACTGCCGTCAATGCCGTCCCGCTGTATTCCGGATACAGGTCGATCGCGCCGCTTGTGATCGCCGCCTGCGCCAGCAGCGTGCCGCCCAGGTTGAACTTCCGCCCCACCGTCACGTGCAGCCGCCGTTCGATGTGCTGCGCCAGAATCTCCCCCAGCAGCACCTGCTCCGTGAAATTCTTCGACCCCACCACAATCTCGGGCTTGGCTCCGCATCCGCCCAACCCCACCGCCAGCGCGATCAACCCGGCGAGAGTCTTTGTTCGATCCATGCAAGTCCCCCGTCCGCGGCCAGCGCCATCAGGGCCGCCGGTAGCGCCCCCGCCAGCACCGTCGGCGTATCCACCATCGAAATTCCCCGGAAGATGAACACTCCCAGCCCTCCGCCTCCGATCGCCGCCGCGATCGTCGCCGTCCCGATCGTCGCCACCGTGGCCAGCCGCAGCCCCGCCACAATTGAGGGCGCCGCCAGCGGCAGTTCCACCTCCCAAAGAATCTGCCGCTCCGTCATCCCCATCGCCACCGCCGATTCCCGCACCCCTGCGTCCACTCCCAAAATCCCCAACAGCGTGTTCCGCAAAATGGGCAGCAGCGCGTACAGGCACAACGCCACAATCGCCGTCCGCTTGCCGATCCCTCCGATCCACGGCAGCGGCACCAGAAACCCGAACAGTGCCAGGCTCGGAATCGTCTGCGCAATATTCGCGAACCCCACCGCCCACCGTTGCCCGCCCTTCCGCCGCGCCAGTAGCACCCCCGCCGGCAGCGCCAGCGCCGCCGCAATCGCAATCGTGATCGCCACCATCTCCACATGCTCCAGCGAAAGCGAAACTATCTCCCCTGCGAGGTCGCCGTTCATCCCATCCTGCCTCCAACTCTCTGCTCCAGCCCCGCCAGAAACGCCCGCGCCTCTTCACTCTCCGCCTTCAGAAACTCCCGCGGCGCCGCCACCACTTCCACCCGCCCATCCTTCAGCAGCGCAATCCGCGACGCCAGCATCATCGCCTCCCGTATATCGTGCGTCACAAACAGCGACGTCTTCCCCACCGTCCGCCGCAACTCCAGAAACAGCCGCTGCAACTCGAGCCGCGTGATCGGGTCCAGCGCCGCGAATGGCTCGTCAAACAGCAGCAGCGGCGGATCCGCCGCCAGCGCCCGCGCAATCCCCACCCGCTGCTTCTGTCCCCCCGAAAGCTCCCGCGGATACCGCCCCCGGTACTCCTCCCCCATCCCCACCGCTGCCAGCAATTCCAAAACCCGCAGCCGGATGCGCTCCGCATCCCACCCCGCCAGCCGCGGCACCAGATCCGATATTGCGCTCCACCGTCCAGTGCGGGAACAGCCCGGCATCCTGGATCACGTACCCCATCCGCCGCCGCAGTTGAATCGGATCCCATTCCGCCGCCGCCCGGCCTTCGAACCGGACGCTCCCCGAACTCGGCGCAATCAGCCCGTTCACCGTCTTCAGCAGCGTGGTCTTCCCCGACCCGCTTCGCCCCAGCAGCACGATCGTCTCCCCGCCCGCTACCTCCAGCCGGATGTCATGCAGAATCTCGCGCCCTCCGATACTGCAGGAGAGCTCACGGATCTCGAGAATCGGTTCCCCAGTCACCAGACCTGAAATCTAGCACACCGCCCGCAACGAGCCGCGACCGTAAGGGAGTCGCCGAGCCCCTTTCTCCTGTGTCACACCCGCCGTGCTCCTCCCCGCCCGCTCCCGTGCTCCTCGCCGCCCGTCCGGCGTGCTCCTCCCCGCGCGCTCCCGTGCTGCTCGCCGCCCGCCCGCCGTGCTCCTCCCCGCCCGCTCCCGTGCTCCTCCCCGCCCGCCCGCCCGCCGTGCTCCTCCCCGCCCGCTCCCGTGCTCCTCGCCGCCCGTCCGGCGTGCTCCTCCCCGCGCGCTCCCGTGCTCCTCGCCGCCCGCCCGGCGTGCTCCTCCCCGCGCGCTCCCGTGCTCCTCGCCGCCCGTCCGGCGTGCTCCTCCCCGCGCGCGCTCCCGTGCTCCTCGCCGCCCGCCCGGCGTGCTCCTCCCCGCGCGCGCTCCCGTGCTCCTCGCCGCCCGTCCGGCGTGCTCCTCCCCGCGCGCTCCTGTGCTCCTCGCCGCGAACCGCGACCGTAAGGGAGCGATCTCCAAGAACCCGTTCACGCCAACACTAAATTTATTTCCAACCCACAACCCTTTCCGTTCGAATCACTTACAAAAGCCATCCCTTCCCGTACCCCCTTGCTTTCCCCACCGCAGTGGTAATCTCCGGTCAGGGAGCAGGCTTCGACGCCGTCCTCGTCCATCAGGCGGGCCAAATGTCCCGCCTCTTTTCGATAACTCGTTCATTCTCAATACGGCCTCACCAGAATGCGGGACATATTTGTCCCGTTTCGCCGAAATGTACTCCAGCGAACCCCGTTCCCCGCCTCCTTCCGCTGAAAATATCAACATGGAGGGACGATGCAACTGGGAATGATCGGTCTGGGCCGCATGGGCTCGAACATGGTACGCCGTCTCATGCGCGGCGGACACAATTGCGTGGTCTACGACCGCGATCCCGCCGGCGTCGCCGGCCTCACCGCCGAAGGTGCCACCGGCGCCAACTCTCTCGACGACCTCGTCGCACGCCTCCAGCCGCCCCGCGCCGTCTGGCTCATGGTCCCCGCCGTCGCGGTCGATTCCGCCCTCCACGACCTCGCCCCCAAGCTCCAGCCCGACGACACCATCATCGATGGCGGCAATTCCTACTACGTCGACGACATCCGCCGTGCCTCCGAACTTGCCGCTAAGTCCATTCATTACATGGACGTAGGCACCAGCGGTGGAGTCTTTGGCCTGGAGCGCGGCTTCTGCCTCATGGCCGGCGGTGAACGCGCCGTCTTTGATCGCCTCGCCCCCATCCTCCGCACCCTCGCCCCCGGCCTCGGCGACGTCGAACGCACCCCTGGACGCGAGAAGTCCGCCACCCCCGCCGAGGAGGGCTTCCTCTACTGCGGCCCTGCCGGCGCCGGACACTTCGTCAAAATGGTGCACAACGGCATCGAGTACGGCATGATGGCCTCCTTCGCCGAAGGCCTGAATATCCTCAAGCATGCCAACGCCGGCGAGTCCGCCCGCGCCGCCGACGCCGAAACCGCCCCCCTCCGCAATCCCGAGCTCTATCGCTACCGCTTGGATCTCGCCGAAATTACCGAGGTCTGGCGCCGCGGCAGCGTCATCGCCTCCTGGCTGCTCGATCTCACCGCCGCCGCCTTGCTCGCCAGTCCCGAACTCGACCGCTTCGAGGGCAGCGTCGCAGATTCCGGCGAGGGCCGCTGGACCCTGTCCGCCGCCATCGACGAATCCGTCCCCGCTCCCGTTCTCGCCGCCGCCCTGTTCCAGCGCTTTAATTCCCGAGGGGAAAGTGGGTTTGCCGACAAAATCCTCTCCGCCATGCGCGCTGAGTTCGGTGGCCACCACGAGCCCCCTCATTAAACTGAAAATTTGCAACCGTTCCAGGGGGATTGTGAGTCTACTATAGTGTTAAGGGAAGCGTTTTCGCCGCCCGGGGGTAATTGATGAAAATTCGGACTTCTTTACAGCTCGCCCTAATTGTCGGCGGCTGCACCGTACTGGCTCCCCTTTACGGCCCTGCCATCAGCGCGAGTGCCGCCACAACCCAGGACGACCTGGATAAAAACATAAAGTCCCTCGCCGGCGCCCTCTCGATTCTCGAGGACAACTACGCCGACAAGATCTCCTCCGAAAAGGCGATCTACCAGGGCGCCATCCCCGGCATGCTGCGCACCCTGGACCCCCACTCCAATTTCCTCGATCCCAGCGAATACCAGGACATGCAGCGCAAACAGCGCGCCCAGTATTTCGGGATCGGCATGTTGATCTCGATGGACGGCACCAAGGTGATCGCGATGGAGCCTTTCCCCGGCTCTCCCGCCTGGCGCGCCGACCTCCGTCGCGGTGACGTCATCGTCGCCGTCGATGGCAACGATGTCACCAAGAAAGATTCCGCCGCCGTCGCCGATCTGCTCCGCGGACCGCGCGGCAGCCAGGTGCGCGTCAGCGTCCAGCGCGAAGGCGCCCCCGAGCCGGTCACCGTGACCGTCACCCGCGGTGAAATCGAAACCAGCCTCGTCGATGCCTTCTGGATCAAACCCGGCATCGCCTTCCTCAAGGTCACCAGCTTCGAAGCCCAGAACGTGGCGCGCGACGTCGAAGCCGCCATGCAGAAACTCGGCGAAGCCAACGTCAAAGGTCTCATCCTCGATCTCCGCGAAAATCGCGGCGGCCTCGTGACCGAAGCCGTCTCGCTCGCCGGCCGCTTCCTTCGCGATGGCCAGGTCGTAGTCTCCCACCGTGGCCGCGCCGAAAAGGAGCAGGTCTTCCGCGCCAATAAGGCCAACCCCGCCGCGCAGAAATATCCCATCGTGGTCCTCGTCAACGGCAATTCGGCCTCCGCTTCGGAAATCGTTTCCGGCGCGCTGCAAGATCACGATCGCGCGCTGATCCTCGGTGAAACCACTTTCGGCAAGGGTCTCGTGCAGGCCCAGTTCCCGCTCTCCGAGGGCGCCCTGCTGCTCACCATCGCCCACTACTACACCCCCAGCGGCCGTCTCATCCAGCGCGACTATTCGAAGGGTTCCTTCTTCGATTACTACTACGCCCGCAAGCCCATCCAGAATAGCGACGACATCAAGGCCACCGACACCGGCCGCAAGATGTACGGCGGCGGCGGCATCACGCCCGACGAAAAGTACGATCCCGAAAAGTCCACCATGTTCGAGCGGCGCGTCTTCAATTCCTCGATCATGTACCGCTTCGCCAACACCTACTTCGGACCGGCCAAGCCGTCCCTGCCCGCGAACTGGGCTCCCGACGCCGACCTGCTGGCGCGCTTCAAGGATTTCCTGCACACCAAGAACGTCCCCTTCACGGATGCCGAATTCAATCGCGACAAGAAGTGGATCTCGGAACAAATCCGCGACGAGTTCTACCTGCGCGCCTTCGACAAGAAGACCTCCGACCGCGCCCAGTTCGCCGACGACCCCGAAGTCCAGAAGGCCGTCGACAGCCTGCCGCAAGCCGAAGCGATGCACGCCGAAGCCCAAAAAGTAATGGCCGCCCGCCGCCAGTAAATGTGGGACAGGCCTCCCGGCCTGTCCACTAATCAGTTTTTCCCCTCGATCTCCCCCCGAATCCGCGCCGGCACCCCGGCGTACTCGGCGGAGATCGCCCCCCGCGCACTCAGCTCGTCGTAAACCTTGAGCGCCTCCCGCAGATAGCTATTCCCGCGCTCTTTCTCACCCATCCGCAACGCCACCCGTCCCAGATTCTCCAGCGCCTCCGACAAACTGTAGCGGTAAGCCACCCCCATCGGATCCAGCCGGATCAATTCCTCGTCGAGCTTGCGTTGCTGTTCGAAGTGCGGGCGCGCAGCGCGCGGCTGCCCGATCTCCAGCAGCACGTAGCCAATCGACGCGTGGCTATTGGCCAGGTTCAATTGCGCGCGCGCGTCCTTCGGGTCCATCGCCCGCAACTGCTCGCGAATCGGCAGCACTTGCTCGAAGGCGGCCAGCGCGCCCCTCAAATCGCCGGTCGAGATCAGGATGCTCCCCAGCCGCTGCTGCGCGAAGGTCCAGTCCGCGCGCTTCAACCTGTCTTTCGGATGGCGCGCCGAGATCTGGTCGAATAGCTCGATCGCCCGCTGCGCACTGGATTGCGCAGCCGCGTAGTGCTTGGTCTGCTCCTGCAGGTTCGCCATCCGGAGATAGGCGTTGGCGAGCCCGTAGAGGAACGATTCGTTGT
Organism: uncultured Solibacteraceae bacterium; assembly: GCA_963791985.1. Classification (GTDB taxonomy): domain Bacteria; phylum Acidobacteriota; class Terriglobia; order Bryobacterales; family Bryobacteraceae; genus Solibacter. The sequence goes on from CAWBUN010000002.1 coordinate 1,529,225, forward strand.
CCGGCTGCATCCGGTGGAGTTCCTGGAACTCGCGCAAAACCTGGTTGCGCTGCTCTTCGCTGTGCGCCCAATCGCCCAGCGCGAAATAGGCGCCCGCCATGTTGCCGTAAGTCGTCGCCAGGTCCGCGCGCAACAACACGTCGTCGGGATGCAGCCGCAGTTGCTCCTCTTGAATCCGGCTCGATTCGCGGCAGTTCTCCAGCGACTCCTTGAATTTTCCGGTGTTCTGCTGCACGCGGCAGATGTGGTTATAAATCCTCGCCATATCGCGCCGCAGCACAGCGCTGTTCGCGTAGTCGCGCGCCGCCAGTCTGGCGCTCGATCTCGAGCGCCTGGCGATAGCTGGCCAGCGCCTCGGTGGATTGCCCCAGGTTGGGCTGCATCGGCAGTCCCAGCACGTCGCCGATCCGTTCGTAGGCCATCGCCCTCTCGTGCTGCAGCGAATCGTCCACGCCCGGTTCAGTGGCAAGGTTGTCCAGATACCGCTGGGCGCGCTTGATCAGCAGTTCCCGCGCCGGCGTCGAGCCGGGCAGCGGCACGATCGCGTCGTGCAGTTCGAACAGCACCGAGTTGGCCAGCCCGCGGACATCCTGGAAGCGTTGCTCCGCCCGCCGCCGCTCGCGATTGGCCACGTGCCACTGCCATGAGGTCGTGATGATTCCCGCGACCAGCGTGACCAGCACCATCGCCGCCGCGAACACCCCGCCGCGATGCCGCTGGATGAACTTTCCCGCGCGGTACCGGATGGTGTCCGGCCGCGCCGTGACCGGGTGCCCCTGCAGGTGGCGGCGAAGGTCGTTGGCGAACTGCTCCACGCTGCAATAGCGGCGTTCCGGCTCCTTGCGCAGCGCCATCATGAGGATGTTGTCCAGGTCTCCCGCGAGCTGCCGCTGCAGCCGCTCCGGCTTGGTATTGCGCGCCGAGCAGACCGATTCCGGCGTCACGCCGTCATCGTGGAACGCGATCACCGTGCTCGGGCGCCGCGGCGGACGGTTGCGAATGTGCTCCCACAATTCCTCGATCGAGCGCGAGTCCCCGGCGTACGGCCGGTGCCCCGTCATCAGCCGGTAGAGCAGCACGCCCAGCGAATACACGTCGCTGGCCGTCGTCACCTGCAGGCCGTGCAATTGTTCCGGGCTGGCGTACTCCGGCGTCATCGCGTGCATGGTGGTGAGCGTGGGCTCCGGTCCGCCGCCGCCCAGCGCGTCGGGGTCGAGCAGTTTGGCGATTCCGAAATCGAGCAGCTTGAGCGCGCCTTCTTCGGTGACCAGGATGTTGCCCGGCTTGAGGTCGCGATGAATCACCAGGTTCTGGTGCGCGTAGTGGACCGCCGAGCAAACCGTCAGGAAAAAGTCCAGCCGCTCCCGGATGCCCAGTTTGTGGTGGTCGCAGTATTCATCGATCGGCGTGCCGGCGATGAAATCCATCACGAAGTAGGGACGCCCGTCGGGGGTGGTGCCGCCATCCAGCAGCTTGGCGATATTCGGGATGATCCAGGTGCGCCAGAATCTGGCGTTCCATGTCGAAGCGCCGCAGAGCGAACTCGCCGAATACGCCGCGGCGTATGATCTTCACCGCGACCACTTTGCGGTATAGATCGTCCACCCGCACCGCCTGGTATACCGCGCCCATGCCGCCCTCGGCGATCAACTGGACGATCCGGTACGGTCCCAGGTCGCTGCCGATTCCCAGGTTTTCCGGCATGGGCGGAGTCAGCTTTGGCGCCGACGCCACCGGCTCCTCGATAAAGGTGCCGGCCTCTTCGTGGGAAGCCAGCAGCGATTCCACCTCACCGCGCAGCGCGAGATCGCCGTTGCAGACCCCGTCCAGAAATGCCGCGCGCCCCGAGCGCGGCAGGTCCAGCGCGTTGTGCAGGATCTCTTTTACGTGCTGCCACTCTTCACGCGTCATACGCAGCGGTCCGCGTCATCTCGCGGAAAAGCCAGGCCCGCGCTGTCTGCCACTCGCGCTTAATGCTCGCCGGAGACAGGTTCATCACTTCGGCAGTTTCTTCGATAGATAGTCCGGCGAAGAAGCGGAGCTCCACGATGCGTCCCTGGCGTTCGTCGAGTTCGGCCAGGCGGTCGAGCGCGTCGTTGAGGCCGAGCAGGTCGACATCGGGCGCCGGTCTGCGCCACCGCCATGGCTTCATCGAGCTCCAGTTTAATCGCGCCCGAGCCGCGCTTCTCGGCATGCTGCGAGCGTGCGTAATCCACCAGGATGCGGCGGATCATCTGCGCGGCGATCGCGTAGAAATGCGCCCGGTTGCGCCACTGCACTTCCTGCTGATGCACCATGCGCATGAAGGCTTCGTGCACCAGTGCGGTGCTCTGCAGGGTGTGGTTGGGACGCTCGCGCCGCAGGTAGGCGGACGCCAGCCGGCGCAGCTCGCCGTACACCAGGGGCATCAGCTTTTCGAGCGCGTCCTGGTCTCCCTGACTCCAGTTGACCAGTAGTTGAGTTACATCCGGGGCGGGTCCAGATCCCATAAAACCTTTCTCACATTATCACTCAGCCATAGCTATTCTGAGCCGGTTTCTTCCCGAAACACGCGTAACTCGGACAGAGGAGAGATGCATGAGAAATGAACTGCTGGCCGGGCTGCTGTCCGCTCGCTGTTTACGCCTTCGGGAATGCACCCGAGCCGGCGGACCAATTTTACGATTGTATCCGGCGCAACGATCTGGGGATGCTCCAAGGCCTGATCAAGACCGCCGGGGTTAAGACGAAGGATAAACACGGCACCACTCCGCTGCACCAGGCCGCGGCCAACGGCAGCGCCGAATCCGTTCGCCTGCTGGTAGCCGCCGGTGCGGAGATCGATGCCGCCAACGATTTCGGAGCGACGCCCTTGATGTGGGCGATCACGGAACCCGAAAAGGTGCGCATCCTGGTGAGCGCCGGCGCGAATGTGAACGCGCGATCAAAGATGGGCCGCACTCCGCTCTATCTGGCTGCCGCCAACGACGGTTCTTCCGCCACCGTAAAGCTGCTGCTCGATCGCGGCGCCAAGCCCGAAGACCAGGCGCTCGTGATGGCCGCCGCGGCCGGCGATTTCGCCAGCATTCGTCTGCTGGTGGAGAAGGGCGTCAACGTGAATGCGGCCGACCCGGCCGGCCGGACGCCCTTGATGTTCGCGGCCGGTAACGGCAATCTCCGGGCCGTCGAATACCTTCTGACGCACGGTGCGGACGTCAATGCGGTCTCCGCCGAAAAGAGCGAGACCGTGAAGAACGGTCCCATCGCGCTCGGCAATCTGACCGCGCTGATGATGGCCGCCCCGGCCGCGGGTCCCGATGTGCTGAAGGCGCTGCTCGATGCCGGCGCCAAGGTGAATGCGCTCGACGTGCGAAAGATGAACGCGCTGATGCTGGCCATCGCCTCCGATCACGCCGATGCGCGCAGCGTACGCCTGCTGCTGGATCGCGGCGCCGACCCCGCGCTGAAAGATCGCGACGGGCAGAGCGCGCTTGATTGGGCGCGGAAGTTCAACGCGCCGGCCATCCTGCGCGAACTGGGACTTCCCCGCCAGAAGGTGGAAACGCCCCGCATCATCATCCCGACCGCGATTTTGGGGAAGCTCGATCCCAAGCCCGCCGCCGCGCGCTCGGTCGAACTTCTGCAGCGCGGGAGCGCGAGCTTCTTCAAGGAAGGCGGCTGCGGCGCCTGCCATTCGGCGAACCTGACCTCGATGGCGGTCACCGCCGCAGCAGCGCGCCATATCCCGGTGCAGGAAGAAGCCCGCGCAGGAGAGTTGAAGGGCGCGCAGTTCTTCCTCGGCGGCCTGGTGCAGCCCCTGCTGCAGCGCGGCGACCCGCCGGTGGTGGACATCCTGATGTACGCCGGATTCCAGCTCGCCAGCGAGAATGTGCAAGCCGGGCGAGACTACCGACGCGATGATCCACAACATCGCCGCGCAACAGAACGCCGGCGGCAATTGGCATGTCGCCTGGGTCGCGCGGCCGCCAATGGAAGACGGCGATTTCTCGCGGACCGCGATGGCCATCCGGCTGCTTCGCCTCTATGGCGCCCCCGGGCGCAAGGCGGATTTCGACAAGCGCGTGGCGCGCGCCGCCGCCTGGCTCGCCGCCGCCCAGCCCAAGACCACCGAGGACCTCGATATGCAGTTGCTCGGCCTGAAGTGGTCCGGCTCCAATCGCCGCACCTGGGAGCAGGGTGTGCAGCGCCTCACCGCCCGGCAGCGCGAAGACGGCGGCTGGGCCCAGACCGCCGACCTCGGCAGCGACGCCTACGCGACCGGCCAGGCGCTCTACGTACTGCATGAGCTCGGTATGCCCGCGACCGACGCAGTCTATCGCCGGGGTGTGCAGTTCCTCCTGCAGACCCAGCAATCCGATGGATCCTGGCTGGTGAAGAGCCGGGCGCCGAAGTTTCAACCCTACTTCGACACTATCTTCCCGTACGGTCCGGATCAGTGGATCTCCGCCTCCGCGACGGCATGGGGCGCGATGGCGCTCAGCTACGCCAGCGGCGCCCAACAAATACACCAACGAGCCGCGACCGTAAGGGACCGTAAGGGAACCGTAAGGGAGCGTTACGGCAGGTAGTGTGCGGGTAGCGCTCCCTTACTTTACGGTCGCGGCTCGTTGGCGGCCGGCCGGCTAGCCGGGGGCGATTTCGGTGAGCTCGAGGGTGAGGAGACTGCCGCACTTGGCGCAGACGCAGGCGGTGTCGCCATCGCCGGTCATGTAGACCTCGGTGGACGTGCAGCGCGCGCATTCAGCGGTGGGGTCGGTGGCATCGGGAAGGGGATCGGGCGGTACAATTCCCTTCGCGATGCCGCCGGCGGCCGTAGTGGCTGGCTCGAAGGTGGTGCCGCAATCGCTGCACACGTGGTTGAAGCAGCAACCCGGTGTGCAGCTATAGAAAACCTCCTTCGAACCGCACTGCGGGCAGGCGATCTGCAGCTTGCGGGTCTTCATTGGGGCGGCTTCACCGGGAAGGCTCCCTTGCGCGGTGCGGCGAATTCGGGGTCGATTTCGATTTTCGTCAAGGCCTTGAGATCTTCCAGGTATTTGCGAGTCATTTCGTTGCGCAGGTTGCGCTCCAGGTCGGGGCGCAGCTCTTCAAAACTCTTCACCGGTTTGCTCTCCTCCACTTTGATCACCGTGTAGCCCATGGAGGTTTTCACGGGCTGGCTGATTTCGCCGGGCTTCAGCGCGAAGGCAGCCTCTTCAATGGACGGCGGCATCTGGCCGCGCTTGAAGAAACCAAGGTCGCCGCCTTTTTCGTTAGTGGAGATGTCATTGGATTCGGACTTGGCCACGTCCGCGAAATCAGCGCCGGCCACGATCTTGGCGCGGAGTTCCTGCGCTTTGGCGAGCGCTTCCGCGTCGGTCAACTCGTTGTGCCCGGGCTCAAGCGGGAGGGAGGATCCCTGGGCGCGAATCAGGATGTGGCGTGCACGGAGCTGCATGTATTCGAGCGGGTGCGCCTTCAGGTAATCCTGCAGCATGGCGTCGTCGATCTTGATCTTCTTGCGAATATCTTCCTCGGTGTGATTGGAGAGAATTCCGGCGGCCGAGTAGCTCAGCTGATTGCGGTAACGATCGGTCTGATCGAGCTTGCGCCGCTTACCTTCCTGCGACAGCATCAGCACGCGGATGAGCTGTTCAATGAACTGCAGCCGGCCGGGACCGTTCGCGTAGACGCGCTGGGGCTCCGGATAGGCCTCGAGAATCTGCTCGAGTTGTCCGGCGGTCAGAGCGATCTCGCCCACCTGGAGGACAACGCGGTTGGGGGGCAGAGCGGGGGCCGGGGGGGCCACTTCCAGCGGCATGGTGACGCCATCGGGACCGGTCATTGCCGGGGCCTGTGGCTTCGGGGGTTCCTGTGCCATCACAGACACACTGATCGCGGCCAGGAATACAACGGAGGGAAACCTCATACCAGTTATGATAACGAACCTCTACTGCGCAGGTTCCACCACGGCGCTCATGGAGCCCTTGGATCGCGGCAGGCGCCAGTCCGGACCGTAAACGTGAATCTGGTCGCGGGCGTACTCGGCCTCGCGCAATTCGCAGGTGATCAGCACCGTGCGGCCGGCGCGGTCCACTTCTTCGGCGTGCCGGTAGGCCTGATCGAGGGTGAAGATCAAGATCTTCTGCAGCATCTCGATGACGTAGTCGTAGGTGTGATCGTTATCGTCCAGAAGGACGACGCGATAGAGCGGGACATGCTGCTCCCGTTCGACGATCTCGGTCTCGGGGGCAATCGCGGGGTTTGCCATGTGAGCGGCACGCCGCCGCACTGAACAGTATGCTCTATTGCGCGCCGCGCGACAACAGCATGGCTTTCAGGGTATGGAAGATGATGTAGTTGTCGAGCGCCATGGACATGTTCTTGATGTAGTAGAGGTCGTATTCCAGCTTGGTGATAGTGTCTTCCAGCGTATCGCCGTATTTATAGTTGACCTGTGCCCATCCGGTGATGCCGGGGCGGACGCAGTGACGCTGGCGGTAATAGGGGATCTGTTCGTTCAGCGCCTTGACGAATTCGGGGCGTTCCGGGCGCGGGCCCACGATCGACATCTCGCCCTTGAGCACGTTGAACAACTGGGGCAGTTCGTCGAAGCGGATACGGCGGATGACGCGGCCGACCGGGGTCACGCGCGGATCGTCCTTCTGCGCCCAGACGGCGCCGGTGGTTGCCTCGGCATCCATCCGCATGGAGCGGAATTTGTAGACCGTGAAGAGGGAATCGTCCAGTCCCACGCGGGTTTGCCGGTAGAGCACGGGGCCGGGCGAGGAGAGCCTGACGGCGAGCGCGGTCAACAGCATCAAGGGCGACGCCAGCACGATGCCAATCACGGCCACGGCCATGTTGGACAACCGCTGATAGACCAGATTTTGCGGGCGAGGCCCCAGTTCCCCGGAGAAGATCAGTTGCGACGGGCGGATCTCTTTGAGGCAGACGCGGCCGCAGACGCGTTCATAGGTGTTGGCGACTTCCTCGATGATGTGGCCGGCGAAGCGGAGTTCGAGCAGGTCGCCCATGGGCATGCGGTTGCGGCGCTCGAACATGCCCACCACGATGCGGTGCGGCTGGGTGGCGCGTACGATATCGCGCAACTGCGACAAATTTCCGATGCTTTTACCGCCGGGCAGCGACTGGTCGACCTGATGGCGATCGTCCACGTACCCGGCAATCATCAAGCCGGCTTCGGGATGTTCCACCACGTGTTTGGCGATGTCTTCGAGCAGCGGGCTGCCGCCGACCAGCAGCAGGCGGTCGCGCCCCACCACCTGGAGGGCGTAGGCGCTGAAGAAGACGCGCCAGAAGAAAATTGCGATGACGGCGAGACTACTGCCCACGACCATCACGCGGATCGGTACGCGGAGGCCGGCGTTCAGATAAGCGATCAAGCCCTGGGTAAGGAATGCCACGCCCATGACCAGGCAGAGTTGCTGGACCAGGACGATGCGAGACTTGACGTGGAATTGCGAATACAGATCGTGGAAATGCAGCCCGATGAGGATGCTGAGCAGCACCAGCAGAATCCTGGTCAGCCCGCCATCGTAGAGCAAGAAAACCGTCGGATCGACCTCGAGCGCGAGGTACGTCGCGAAAATGAACGCGGAGGTCACCAGAACGGCTTCTGAAACCAGCAGCGTCAGTGTTCCAACTGGAATGAAGACCTTGAACAAACGAATCATCTAGGGACCGAGGCGCGAAAGGTTAATTATACTCGTAGTTGGGAGCGTTCCCAATCCACTACTGGTTGTACTGTGACAAAAGCCATCTATCTCGATTACCACGCCACCACGCCGGTGGATCCGCGCGTGCTGAATGTGATGCTGCCGTTTTTCGGAGCCAAATTCGGCAATGCCGCCAGCACGAGCCATAGCTTTGGATGGGAGGCGGAGGGGGCGGTGGAAGTGGCGCGCAAGCGCGTGGCCAGCCTCGCCGGTGCTGCAGCGCACGAAATCGTGTTCACCAGCGGCGCCACCGAATCCGACAATCTGGCGATTAAAGGCGCGCTCATGGCTGCCGGCGTGCGCGGCGGCCATATCGTGACCGTCGCCACGGAGCACAAGGCGGTGCTCGATACGGCGGAGCGGCTGGCCGAATCGGGTTGCGGGGTCACCATCCTCGCGCCGCGCAGCGATGGTTTGATTGACCTGGACAAACTGCGCGACGCGATTCTCCCCAACACGGTGGTGGTGAGCGTGATGTACGCCAACAACGAGATCGGCGTGATCCAGCCGGTGCGGGAGATCGGGGCGATCTGCCGCGAGAAGCAGGTGCTGTTCCACTGCGACGCGGTGCAGGCATTCGGCAAAATTCCGGTGAACGTGGAGGCCGATCAGATCGACCTGATGTCGGTGAGCGCGCATAAGATGTACGGGCCGAAGGGAGTGGGCGCGCTGTATGTGCGGCGCAATCGGCGACTGCACCTGGTTGCGCAGATGGATGGCGGCGGGCACGAGGGCGGACTGCGCTCGGGCACTTTGAACGTGCCCGGGATCGCGGGCTTTGGGGAGGCCTGCGCGATCGCGGCGCTGGAGATGGGCGCGGAGTGCGAGCGGCTGCGCGGACTACGCGACCGGCTGAAGCGGCGCCTGGAGGAGGGCATTCCAGGGCTGCACGTGAACGGATCGATGGAGCATCGTCTCTCGGGCAACCTGAATGTGAGCTTCGAAGGGGTGGAGGGCGACGCGCTGCTGGTGGCGCTGCCGGAACTGGCGGTCTCGGCGGGATCGGCGTGCAATTCCCATGGCGGCGGAGGCAGCCACGTGCTGAAGGCGATCGGCCTGAGTCCGGCGCTGGTGCAATCGGCCACGCGCTTCGGGCTGGGGCGGTTCACGACGGAGGAAGAGATCGATTACGCGGCGGGGCGGGTAGTGGAAGTGGTGAGCAAGCTGCGCGCGGAAGCTCCGGTGTGAGGGGCCAGTCGATATCTGTAAGATTGGTAACTTATTGGCGGGCGCTGATCTATGCCAGGAAGTTGCCAGGCTTTGTCAAGAGCACCGGTACCTATCTCATGATCGTATGTGGACGCTCGTGGTAATGGCATTATAGATTCCTTGGCATGAACAACGGGACTCCTGCTGACCTGTATGGGAAGCATGACGGCACCGACACGAATGAGAGGGGTCTGGGAATGGTCGATGATAAGGGAGGCGATAACGAGATCGATACCTTGCATTTTATCGCTCTGGACCTGAGCCAAATCAGCAACGGCGCTTCGGTCACGATCGCCTTTGGCAGCTTGACCGGACAGACCGGTGAGGGGTTCAATTTTTACGAGAAGAGTAGCGCTGCCAGTAGCGGGGACATAGCGACTAATACCGCGGTTGTTGTCCCGAACCCACTCGCCGGATCGTACACGTTCACCAAATCGTCGACTACCACGGCGATCGCGATTCAGGCGGCCAACGTGGATGGCAGCCATCCAGACGCCAATATTCTTATCTCTACGCTGACTGCCACGCCGGAGCCCGGGTTCTACGGAGTTCTGGCTCTCGGCCTGGCGTCTTTGACGCTGTTGGCGAGGCGTCGCGGAAGTCGAGCGCGGTCACTTTAGAGGCCAAAGATTCGTGGGGCGAGGCAGAGCGGCATCGCCCCTGTCTAATCTAATGTGGCGGACCGATAATTTTAGATCGCTCCTGACGGTCGCGGTTCGCATCGGCATCTTCAGTGTCTGCCTCTCCGCCTCATCCCGGATTCCCTCCAAGCTCATTTTTCCGAACTGTGAATGCTGATGATCAGGCACCGGCATTGCGATCCTCTCGTCTGCGAAGCGCGGGTGGTCGCTGTGCTACAATACTTAAGTCTTTCCTGCAAAGATCCAGGGAATAATTATGCCAAAGCTCAAGACTCACAAAGGTGCGTCTAAGCGGTTCAAGAAGACGGGCACGGGGCTGGTGGTTCGCAACCATGCCTTTGGCCGTCATATTCTGACCTCTAAACCGCACAAACGCAAGAAGAAACTGCATCAGAGCGTGGTCGCCGACAAGGCCGACCAAAAGGTTCTGAAGCGAATGATCCCCTACTAGCCTCGGGCTGGTTGGAGTGGTCGATTGCGCGGACGGTGCGCGTGGCACGTGCCCGATTCCGCCGATAATCAGAAGGTTAAATTAAGGAGACAAACGTGCCCAGAGTAAAACGTGGTACCCACCGAAGGGCGTCCCGGAAGAAGGTTTTAGCCCGCGCTTCCGGATATTTTCTCACCAAAAGCAAACTGTATCGCGCAGCGATGGAGGCCGTGGATCGCGGACTGAAGTTCGCGTATGTCGGTCGTAAGCGCAAGAAGCGCGATTACCGCAGATTGTGGATCGTGCGTATCAACGCATCGTGCCGCGCCGCCGGCCTTTCCTACAGCAAGTTCGTGCATGGGCTGAAGGCCGCCGGACTCGACCTGAACCGCAAGGTGCTGGCCGATGTCGCGCTGCATGATGACGCCGCGTTCCGCAACCTGGCGGAGCTGGCAAAATCGGCCCTGGCCGTGAAGGAGTCGGCCCGGCTTGCCCTGGAGAAAGAATGAGCCCAGCCGAGCAGGAAAACGATTCCCTCAGCAGTCTTGAAGATCGCATCCAGCGCGCCGTGCAAATGGTAGCCGTTCTCCGCCAGGAGCGCGAAGCCGCTGTTCAGGAGGCCGCCGAAGCCAAGCGCGAGGCGGCCCTTCTGGCCGATGAAGTGAAAGTCCTGCAGGCCGAGCGCAAGCAGGTACGCAGCCGGATCGAAAAGCTGCTGGGACAGATCGATCAATTGAGCGCCTCCTAACCGGGGCGCTTATTTTTTTGGGCGGGGGGCTCCGCATGGACAACAGCACTCCCGAAAAACAGCAAGTTCGCGTCACGATTCTCAGCCGTCCGTACACGCTGCTCACCAGCGGCGATCCGGGGGAGGTAGAGCAGGTGGCTGCGAGCGTCGACGAGCTGATGCTCTCGATCGCGTCCAAGGCGCCCAACGCCGATTCCACCCGTATTGCCGTACTGGCCTGCCTGCACCTGGCGGACAAACTGCGTGCCATCGAGCGCGATCTCAGTCAACTGAAAGAGCGTGTCGACCGGAAGAGCGAAGAGTTCGCCGGCATGCTGGAACAGATCATCGAAGGAGCTGGAGAACGCTCATGATTTGGCGTGTGATATTGCCGGCGATCGCCGGAGCGGCCCTGTTTGCGGCCTCCTCGTACCCGACGGAAATCGCGGAGTGGCGGCGCAATCGGGAAGAGAACCTGAAGCGCGACGGCGGGTGGCTGACGGTGGCCGGGCTTTTCTGGCTGCACGAAGGATCGAACACGTTCGGGCGCGACGCGGGGAATGAGATCGTGCTGCCCGACGGACCCGCGCGGGCGGGGACGTTCGAGCTGAAGAACGGGAAGATCACGGTGCGCATGGATGGCGCCGAGCGCGAATTGTGGGCGGATTCGCTGGACGCGGCCAAGGTGGGGCGGCTGAGCCTGTTCGTGATCAAGCGATCGGACAAGTTTGCGATCCGGCTGAAGGATCCGGATAGCGAGTACCGGCGCAAGTTCCACGGGATCGAGTATTATCCGGCGAAGGAAGAGTTCAAGGTCACGGCAAAGTGGGTGACGGCGGAGGAGAAGATCCCGATTCTCAACATCCTTGGGCAGACGGAGCCAATGGTCAGTCCGGGGTACGCGGTCTTTCAACTTCACGGAAAAGAGTACCGGCTGCGGCCGGTGCTGGAGACGGCGGACGCGAAGGAGCTGTTCTACATTTTCCGCGATCAAACGGCCGGGAAAGAGACGTATGGAGCGGGGCGTTTCTTCTATTCGGCGATGCCTAAGGACGGGAAGGTAGAGTTGGATTTCAACAAGGCTTACAATCCGCCCTGCGCGTTTACTCCGTTCGCCACTTGCCCACTGCCTCCGCCGGAGAATAAATTGCCGCTGCGGATCGAAGCGGGCGAGAAGAAGTACGACGACCACTGAGGTCTGTAGATCGCTCCCTTACGGTCGCGGTTCGCGGTGCAGATGCGGTAGCGCTCCCTGACGGTCGCGGCTCGTTGGGCGCAGTGCTCGTCAGTGGGTGAGGAAATCCTGGAGGTGTGTCAGGGAATCCTGCATGGAGCCCGGGTCGGTGGTGGTGCTGGGGCGGTAGCCGGCGATCTGCGAGAGCACGCGTTTGTGGAGGCGGACGAAGAGGCCGGTGATATCGGGGTCGCGCCAGCCCCTGGCGACTTCTTCTTCGAGGACTTCGAGGGCGCGGGCGGTGGAGAAGGCGTGTTTATACGGCCGCGGGTTGGTGAGCGCGTCATAAATATCGGCCACCTGTAGGACACGGGCGAGTAGCGGTATTTGGGTGGCGGTGAGGCCGTCGGGATAGCCGGTGCCGTCCCAGCGTTCGTGATGGTGGCGGATGATGGGAAGCGCGCAGCACAGCGTGACGAGCGGCCTGCAGATTTCCTCCCCGCGCACGGGATGCGCGCGCATGATTTCCCATTCTTCGTCGTCGAGCCTGCCGGGCTTAAAGAGGATGGAATCGGGGATGCCTACCTTGCCGACATCGTGGAGGAAGCCGCCGAGGTAGAGTGCGAGGAGGCTGGAACGTTCAAGTTTCATCGCCATGCCGAGTGCCACGCTGGTTATTGCAATGCGTTCGCAGTGGCCGGCGGTATGTTTATCGCGCTGCTCGACGATCTTTGCCAGGGAGAGGAGTACATGTTCCGTTGGGGTGAAGTCGACCCTGCGCAGGTTTGCCAGGCCGTTCCCTTGCATGGGTTCGAAGACCGTGGCAGGCTTGCAGGTTCCGTGGGCAGTTCCCATGACGTATTCTTCTCCAGTCAGATCCATTTGACGCTGTACTCTATATCGGTAGATTTTTCGAAAACATCACATTCGCGGTGAAATAAATGTGCTCAATGGCGAACCACCGTGATGGTCCGCCAGCCGGAGTTGCCGGCAGCGTCGTAGGCGCGGACGGTGATGGCATTCGTGCCCACCAGCAGAGGCACGCTGGCCGACCAGGCGGTGGTGCCCGACGCGGTACCGGAAGATCCGGTGGAGTTGGTCCACTTGACTGAGACGACGGCCACGTTATCGCTGGCTTTGCCTGCGATGGCGATGGACGAGGCGGTGGTGGAACCGATGGTGAATCCCGGTGAATCGATCGACAGCGTAGGAGCGACGGTGTCAGTCGCCGGAGGCGTCGGGGTGGGCTTCGGTGGGGTAGGCGGCGTGGGCGTAGGCGGCGTGGGCGTAGGTGGTGCGGGCGGTGTGGCGGGCGGCGTCGCCACATTACTGCCGTAGAGAGCGCGAATGCCGGCGATATCGTCGTCGGAGAGCCCTGTGGAGAGCCGGTAATAGGGATACATCACCGCACCGGGGCGATCGGAGTGACCCAGGCCTAAGGCGTGGCCGGCCTCGTGAAGCGCCACGGAGTAGAGATCCACGGTAGTGCCGACGGCCCAGGGCTCGTCGCCATCGAAGTGCATATCGCCGGCGACGGGTTCGGGGTTGGGGGGCGCGGGGTAGAAGGTATGGGCCAGGGCGCCGCCCCGGCCGTCGAAGGGATAGCTGTCGCCGTGGGTGCCGCGGGCGAAGAGGATGTCGATGGTGCGGTTGGCGCCCTGTTGGACGGCGGGGGTCAGGGTGAAGTTGGCATAGCGCGTCCATTCGCGGAGAGCGCGTTCGATTTCGGAGCGGCTGGTGGCGGGATCCAGCTGGTCGGTCAGGGAACGAATGAAATATTGCACGGCGACCTTGCCGGCAGAGTCCCTGGGCCAGCCGGCACCCATCAGGACATACTGGCCCACGGGCGCCACCTGGGTGGCGGCTCCGACGCAGCCCGCGGCCGGAACGCCGGCAGCGAGTTCGGGAGAAGCGGGAATAATATAGGCCACTTCGTCGCGCGCCGCCAGGGCCTCGATACCGCGGTGCGCGCCCTGAAGGATCAGCTGTCCGGGGAGCAGGGAAGCGTTTTCGATTACGTCGAAGCCCAGCTCGCGAACCGCGGCACGTGCCACGGCGTCGGCAACATCGGCGTGAAAGAAGACCAGGAGGGCACCCGAAACCGTTTCCCCTAGAAGAGGACTGATTTTGTCCGATACGTCCATCGTGGTGAGGGAGACGACATTGAGGCCCTGCAGATCCGGCGTGGTCAGGCTGGCCACCATCAGCGCAGCGTCGGGCACATACTGCAGCACCCGGATGTCGCGGCGTTCCAGTTCCTCGAGTTCCGCCGGGCCGGGCTCGGTCGCGAACTGCAGGATGTAGTGCGTGCCGCCGTCCGCGCGGGACTGCGACCTGGTTGTCAGGGCGCGAGCCTTCAGCCGCAGGGGTGGCTGGCCCCAGGCACAGGGAGCCGCGAGCGCCAGTGCGATAGCGAGTGCGAAGGATCTCATGGATTCAGCTCTAGAAGTCTCTTCGGTCGCGACTCGGCGAAATCCCCGGCGATCCGGCAAAATTTGAGCGTTAGGTGAGATTATTTCGGCACTCCGGGCACTTACTGAACAAAGACTAGGGATGAAACTCTACTGGTGCGCCTGTTTGCTCGCGGCCTGCAGCAGCCTTGCGCGGGGCGCCGACTCCACGCGGCCGCTCTACCATATCGACACCGTGGCCGGCAGCGGACGGATCGGCGACGGGGGACCGGCAACGGCGGCGCAATTCTCCGATATCTCCGGGGTCGCGGTAGACCGGCTGGGCAACCTGTACGTTTCCGACACCAATAATCACCGTGTGCGCAAGGTATCGCTGGGCGGGACGGTGACCACGATTGCGGGGACGGGGATGGCAGGTTTCAGCGGCGACGGTGGGCCGGCGGTGAATGCCCAGCTCAATTCCCCATACGGGCTGGCGCTGGACGATTTCGGGAACCTTTATGTGGCCGATCTCGGGAACGAGCGGGTGCGGCGCATCGGCAGCGACGGCGTGATGGTGACGATTGCGGGAAATGGGCGGAAGGCGTCGTCTCCGGACGGCGCGGGGCCGCTGGATACGTCGCTGCTTTCGCCGCGCAATGTGGCGGTCGACGGGAAGGGCAACCTTTACATCGCCGAGTTCGAAGGCCATCGGGTACGCCGGTTGAGTGCCGACGGAAAGCTGGTGACGATTGCGGGCACCGGCATCGCGGGGCTGGGCGGCGACGGCTATGCGGCGGCGAAAGCGCAGGTCAATTTTCCGGCGGGGCTGGCGTTCGACCGGGCGGGAGCGCTGTACATCGCCGATTCCGGGAACAGCGTGGTGCGCAAGATCTATGCGGACGGCACGATCGGGACGGTGCTGGGACGGCAGGGAACGCAGCTTTTCAATCCGCTGGGAGTGGCGGTGGACGGGGCGGGGACGATTTACGTGGGAGATGCGACCTTCCGCGTGGCGGCGTACACGGTGACCGGGAAGTGGCTGCAGTATGCCGGCAGCGGGGCGCCGATTTTCTCGGGCGACGGGGGGCCGGCGAAGGACGCGGGGCTCACGTCGGTGAACGACGTGGCGGTGGACGTGAACGGCGCGCTGTACATCGCCGATGGGGTGCGGGTGCGGCGGGTGGCGCTCAACGGGATGATCGATAGCGTGGCGGGGGATGGGTACGTGCATTCGGTGGGCGACGGCGCGACGGCCACGTCGGCGATTCTGCACCAGCCTTCGGCGGTTGCGCTGGATTCGAAAGGCAACCTCTACATCGCGGACACGGGTACGCAGCGGGTCCGGGAGGTGATTCCCAGTGGTGTGATGACGACGCTGGCGGGTACGGGAATCGCGGGGCGGGACTTGGGCGACGCGGTTCCGGCTGGGATAGCGCCGCTGAGTTCTCCTATGGGGCTGACGGTGGATGCGGCGGGTAACGTGGTGGTGGCAGACTCGTACAACCATCGAGTGGTGGCGATCAATGCGCTGCACGTACTGCGTCCGGTGGCGGGGACGGGGACGGGCGGGGTGAGCGCGGATGGAACGGCGGCGCTTTCGGCGGCGCTGCGCGGGCCGAAGGGGGTATGCCTGGATCGCGGAGGCACGCTGTACATTGTGGACACGAGCAATCACCGGGTACTGCGGCTGTTGGCGGCCGGCACGCTACAGACAGTGGCAGGGAACGGCTCGGGAGGGTACGCGGGGGATGGCGGGCCGGCGCGGTTCGCGCAGCTGCGGGTGCCGAGCGCGTGCGCGTTCGACGGCAAGGACAATCTGTACATCGCCGACACCGGGAATCACAGCATACGGAAAGTGACCGCGAGCGGAGTGATTTCGACGGTGGCGGGGAACGGGACGGCGGGAGCGTCGGGAGACGAAGGGCCGGCGGTGAATGGGCGGCTGGCATCGCCGCGCGGCGTGATGGTAGACGACAACGGGGACCTGTTCATCGGGGACACGGGGAATAACCGGGTCCGCGAGATGACGGCGGACGGGATGCTGCACACGATCGCGGGCACGGGTCCGGCGGGGTTCGGCGGGGATGGCGGTCCGGCGGCGGAGGCGGTGCTGGACGGGCCGGCGGGCTTGTTCCTGGATGGGTCGGGCGCGCTATATTTCGCGGATAGCAATAATAACCGGATCCGGCGGCTGACGCCGGACGTGGCGGTGGCGGCGCCGGTGACGGCGGCGTCTGCGATCGCGGTGGTGAATGCGATCAGCCTGCGCGGCGGGCCGGTGGCGCCCGGAGAGATCGTGAGCATCTTCGGTGGCGGGCTGGGACCGGACGCGGGGGTCACGGCGGGGTTCGATGCGGGCGGGATGCTGCCGACGCTGCTATCCGGTGTGGAGGTACGGGTCAACGAAGTTTCCGCGCCGCTGTTTTATGTGCAGAGCGGGCAGGTGAACGCGCAGGTTCCGTATGCGATCGTGGCGAACGATGCGGTGGCGGTGACGGTGGTGTACGGCGGGAAGGTGGTGGGCGCGGCGAAGGTGGCGACGGCGCCGTCGGCTCCGGCGCTGCTGGCGCTGGCGGTCAATCAGGATGGGGCGGCGAACGCAGAGGTGCAGGCGGCGGCGCGGGGATCGTGGATGACGTTCTACGCGACGGGTGAGGGGATGAACGATGGTGCGCTGGTGGCCGGAATGGCGGCGCAGGCACCGTACGCGCATCCGCTGCTGCCGGTGTCGTTGAAGATCGCGGGAGTGGACGCGGAGATTCTGTATGCGGGGAGCGCGCCGGGAATGGTCGGAGTGATGCAGGTGAATGCGCGGGTTCCGGCGGGCTTCGTGGCTCCGGGCGCGGCGAAGGTGGAACTGACGGTCGGCGACGTGACGGCTCCGGCGACGACGATCTGGCTGCGGTAGGGAAGGACAGCAGGATGGGCCGCAGATAAACGCAGATTAACGCAGATAAGACAATAAAGAGCGATTGACCGGTGGCTGATAAGCTGAGAGAACGATGAAGGCGGTGGCACTGACGATTGCGGGGAGTGATCCGAGCGGGGGGGCGGGGATACAGGCGGATCTGAAGACGTTTCACCAGTTTGGGGTTTACGGCGAGGCCGTGATTACGCTGTTGACGGTGCAGAATACGGTGCGGGTGTCGCGGGTAGAAGTGATGCCGGAGGGGTTGGTGCTGGAGCAGATCGCGGCGGTGCTGGAAGACATTCCTCCGGGGGCGGCGAAGACGGGGGCGCTGGGGTCGGCAGGGATGGTGAGGGCGGTGGCGGGGGCGGCGGCCCAGTTCGGGTTTCCGCTGGTGGTGGATCCGGTGATGGTGAGCAAGCACGGGCTGCCGCTATTGCCGGCAGAAGCGGTGGGGGCGATCCGAGAGCTGCTGCTGCCGCGGGCGGCGCTGATCACGCCGAATGTTCCGGAGGCGGAGGCGCTGACGGGAATGAAGATCACCGGCGTTGTCGAGATGCGGGCGGCGGCGTGCAGGCTGCGGGAGATGGGGGCGCGCGCAGTGCTGATCAAGGGCGGACATCTGGAGGGTGAGGCGATCGACCTGCTTTTGGATGGCGGGGACTGGTACGTGTTCGAGGGCGAGCGGGTGGACACGCGGCACACGCATGGGACCGGGTGCACGTACTCGGCGGCGATCACGGCGGGGCTGGCGCGCGGACTGGGGATGGCGGAGGCGGTGGGGAAGGCGAAGCGATTTATCCAGGAGGCGATCCGGACAAATCCAGGGTTGGGGAGCGGGTGCGGTCCGGTGAACCATCACGCTCCATCGGAGGCGGAATGAACTTTCAGGAAATGCTGCTGGCGGCGATCGAGAGCGCGGAGATTCCGCTGCGGTTCGAACCGGGGGCGGGGGAAGCGGTGGCAAAGCCGGTTACCGAGATGTTGCGGGCCTGGATTCTGGCGCATATGCCGCCGGACGGCGAGCCGGATTTCGAGGCTGGATGGACGGCGCTCACCGCGCAGTTACTGAGTGAAATCGACGGATCCGACCGCCTTTGAATCTGTTTTGTCAGTTGCAACACGCCAATGAAAAACTCTCTGGTACTATTCGCACAAGATACGTGTTATCAGGATATTGCGCTTTCCTCTCGTTTTGCATTGTGAAACGTGGAGAGCCGGGAGGAAACTTGTGGCGGTGCGCGATTGCGCCCGATTACTATGCCGCAAGGGGCAAAAGAAAGAGGTTATGTCTATGCATCGCCTAGTCGCGATTCTGGCGCTGTGCGCCACTGCTGTGTTTGCGCAGACCAATCGCGGGAGCATCAGCGGCACGGTTTCCGACCAATCGCAGGCAGTCATGCCTGAGGTGACGGTCACAATTACCAACCTGGGAACGAACGAGGTTCGGAAGGTCGCGACGTCGGCCAATGGAAGTTACGCGGTTACGAACCTGGAGCCGGTGAGTTACCGGGTGGAAGCGGAAGCCAAGGGCTTCAAGAAGACGGTGGTAGACAACGCGAAGGTGGACACGGCGACGAACACGACGGTGAACATCGTGTTGCAGACGGGGTCGGTGGACACGCAGGTGACGGTGGCGGCGGAATCGACCACGGTGAACACGGAGTCGGGGAGTTTGAGCAGCACGGTGACGGAGCGGGAGATTCAGGATGTCCCGCTGCTGAACCGGAGCGTGCTGGACCTGGCGCTGACGCTGCCGAACGTGTCGGGCGACGCGGGCACGGAGAATCCGGCGCTGCAGAGTGTGACGACTTGTCCGGGATGCAACTTGAGTGTGGGCGGCGGCCGGCCGATGAGCACGCTCATGATGGCGGACGGAACGAACAATACGGGCGTGAGCCTGGCGCGGACGATGGTGAGCTTCTCGCCGGAGACGGTACAGGAGTTCACGGTGCAGACGTCGGCGTTCTCGGCGGAGTACGGGAACACGGGCGGCGGCGTGATCAACGCGACCACGAAGAGCGGCACGAACGAGTTCCACGGCACGGCGCTGTGGTACAACCGGAATCCGGATTTCGCGGCGGCGCCGTTCACGCTGGCGACCACGAACCGGAGCCAGCCGACGCTGAAGTACAACCAGTTCTCGGTGGCGGCGGGCGGTCCGGTGTATATACCGAAGGTTTATAACGGCAAGAACAAGACGTTCTGGTTCGGGGCATTCGAGCCGTTCTACCGGCGCGACCACCTGGATCAGTTCGGCCTCTTGCCGACGGACGGGATGCGCGCGGGAGATTTCAGCGGGCTGGTGAATACGGCGAGCGGGTGGCTGCCGCAGTCCGTGGTCAATCAGTTCACGGGGATTGCGCCGGCCTCGGCGCTGACGGTGAACGACAGCGTGATTTACCAGCAGTACAACGTGAACAACGGGCAGTTCACACCGATCACGTTGTGCACGGCGACGGTGACCACGAACTGCCAGGCCTCGTACGTACCGTTCCCGGGGAACAAGATCCCGACGAGCATGCTGGATGCGACGGCGCTGAAATCGCTGAAGTACATTGCTCCGGCGGGTCCTTATTATCTGAATGCGAATGGCGGGATTTCGAATATCTATTCGCCGCGGCTGCTGAGCCAGGACGAGAAACGGTACACGTTCCGGGTGGATCATGCGGTGAGCGCGAAGAACCGGGCGTACCTGCGGTACACGGCGACGCCGATCGTGAAGATCCAGGGGACGCCGGTGAGTCCGACGAACAATGGGGCGTCCTACAGCTGGGCGAAGCAGGCGATGCTGGCGGACACGCACATGATCAGTCCGACGCTGATTAACGATTTGCGGTTGAATTACACGCGAGGGAAGTTCAGCTCGACGGTGGATCCGCAATGGGATCCGTACACGGGGGCGAACCTGAATGCGGAACTGGGGCTGCCGAACATTACCAAGGGCGGCCTGCCGACGTTCAGCGGATTGTTCCCGGGATCGTCGCCTGGCAACGGCGGCAGCACGGCGACGGGATTTGGCGGCGCGGGATCGACCAATGCAGAGGATCGGGAAGAGCGGTACGCGCTGACCGACATCGTGTACAAGAGCCACGGCTCGATGAGCATTAAGTTCGGCGTGGACGTATCGCATTCGCTGCAGAACGTGCTGCCGTTGTACGGGGCGTTCGGCGGGATTTACGCGTTCAGCAATATCCAGACGGATTCGACGGGGACCTCGAGCGGCACGGGCGGGTCGCCGTGGGCGAGCTACATGATGGGCGTAGTCAACGGCAACGTGACCATGCGGAATACGCAGGTGCCTTATTACTATCGGTGGAATCAGGGCGCGGCGTTCATTCAGGACGATTGGAAGATCCGGTCGAATCTGAGCATCAATTTCGGACTGCGCTACAACCTCTCGATGCCGCGGACGGAGAAGTACAACAACCAGGGCGTGTTCCGTCCGGACCTGGCGCAGACGTTCCCGCTGGCGTCGCCGCTGACGCTGACGGACGGTGAGGTGATCAAGTCGGTGACGGTGCCGGCGTTCGCGTTCAGCGGAATCGGCGGGAACTCGAAGTATTTGACGACGCCGCAGTATCGGGATTTCGAACCGCGGTTCAGCTTCGCGTGGCAGCCGAAGTTCCTGCGGACGCACAGCGTAGTGGTGCGCGGGGGATACGGGTTATCGCACGCGCCGATCGGGGGCTTCACGCAGTTGCCGCAACCGGATTTCGGGGCGAACGCGGCGTTCGCATCGACCACGCCTTCGACCACGGCGAACCCGACGAACGTGATGCGGCTGGGTGAGAATCCTCCGCTGTTGAACGCGGTGGCGCCTTCGCAATCGGTGTACGGACCGGCCGGGGCGCCGGCCAACGGGCTGACGTATTTGAACAGCCTGTACTACCAGGCGTCGATCGGCGGGTTCGCGGTGTCGCCGAACTATCACACGCCGTACGTGAACAACTGGAACTTCACGATCTCGTGGCAGACGGGGCGGAGCACGACGATGGAAGTGGCGTACAGCGGGGCGATGGGAATCCACCTGTTCATGGGGCAGGAGAACATCAATCCGAAGAATTCGGATTTGTTGAGCGCGCAACTGGCGGCGAACGTGAACAGCACGGCGACGATCGCGGATCCGCTGGGGCGCAAGAACCCGATCACGGGGGCGGCGCTGACGGTGCAGAACGGCAGCCTGGGGAGTCCATACCTGGGATTCTCGAGCTTGTACCAGTGGTTCGACTCGTCGGCGAACAGCATCCGGCACGCGGGGTACTACAACATCGTTCACCGCGCGGCGACGGGCCTGACGTTCACGGCGAACTACACGTACGCGAAATCGATCGACACGGCGTCGGGGGCGGGCGGCGATAAAGGGATCGTGACGCCGGTGGGGGGAGCGGTGGGCGGGCAGGTTCTGTTCGGGGGAACGCGCGCCAACGACCGGTCGGTCTCGACGTTCGATCAGCGGCACGTGATCCACGGGTCGGTGATTTACGATTTGCCGGTGGGGAGAGGGCGGCGGTTCTTGAACAACACGTGGAAGCCGCTGGATTTCCTGATTGGCGGGTGGACGATGAGCAGCCTGGCGCGGATCAGCAGCGGGTTCCCGTATACTCCCTACCTTTCGGATACGAATCAGCTGGGCGATTATACGCACGCGGCGCGGCCGGATGTGAACGTGAACGAGCCGCTGCTGAATCCGCTGTACAGCCGGAGTTGTCCGACCGGGACGGGATGCCAGCCGTACTTGAATCCGTCGGCGTTTATGCGGCCGGCGCTGGGGACGCTGGGGACGGCGCCGCGGACGCTGGATGGCGTGCGGGGTCCGTGGCAGCGGTTTGTGGACGCGAACATTCAGAAGACGTTCCGGCTGGGTGAGAAGCGGCGGCTGCAGTTCCGGATGGACGCGCTGAATGTTTTCAATCATCCGGTGTTTGCGGTGTCGCCGAATTCGGGCGGTGGCGCTGATTTCATGGGGGCTCCCAGCACGGCGACGCTGACGACCGCGGCGTACAACACGTGGGCGACGGCGAACAATCAGCCGCAGTACAGCGCGACGGCGGGGACGCCGGGGAACACGATTTATAACAACATCGTGAGCATGGTGAACGCGCAAAAGACGACGAGTGGCGCGCTGCCGGCGGATTTCTTCCGGATTCCGCTGGGGCAGAACTTCTATGGAAAGGCGGCGACCTCGTACGACATCACGACGCTGCAGGGGTACAAGCTGTACCAGCTGCGGACGGCGTATGCGACGAACTTCGGGACGTTGTACAACAGCAGCACTCCGCGGTATGTGCAGTTCGGCGTGAAGTTGTACTTCTAGCGGCAGCACGGCGTCTCCCAATTAGTGGACAGGCCGGGAGGCCTGTCTCACCGTTTCGCAGGGCGAAACAAATATAGAGAAGTTAGGAATTTACTTGCATGTAGGTGCTGGACCGGACTAAGATCGCGCAGGCTTTACAAAGCTTTAGGATCGAAGGGGTCCACATCTATGAAACTGAATCGCCCAGTCGCGATCGCGCTGTGCAGCGCGTTTGCCGCATTTGCCCAGACGAATCGTGGCGCCATTACGGGTACCGTCATGGACCAGAGCCAAGCCGTTGTGCCGGGCGCGACGATCACGATCACCAACCAGGGAACCAACGATGCCCGCAAGCTGACCAGCGGGCCGACGGGCGCGTATACCGCGGCCGACCTGGATCCGGTGCTGTACCGGGTGACGGTGGAGGTGCAGGGGTTCAAGAAATCCATCATCGAAAACGTCAAGGTGGATACGGCGTCCACGAGCACGGTGAACGTGGTGCTGCAGGCGGGCGCGGTGGACACGCAGGTGACGGTGGCGGCGGAGACGGCGATGCTGAATGTGGACTCGGGCGCGACCAGCAGCACGGTCACGGAGCGCGAGATTCAGGATGTGCCGCTGTTGAACCGGAGCGTGCTGGACCTGGCGCTGACGCTGCCGAATATTTCGGGGGATGGTGGAAGCGAGAACCCGGTAATCACGAGCGTGACGACGTGCCCGGGCTGCAACCTGAGCGTGGGCGGCGGGCGGCCGCTGAACACGTCGTTCATGGCGGACGGCACGAACAATACGGGGGTGAGCCTGGGGCGCACGATGGTGAGTTTCTCGCCGGAGACGGTGCAGGAGTTCACGGTGCAGACGACGGCGTACTCGGCGGAGTACGGGACGACAGGCGGCGGGATTATCAGCGCGACCACGAAATCGGGGACGAATCGGTTCGCGGGGACGGCGCTGTGGTACAACCGGAATCCGGCGGCGGCGGCGGCGCCGTTCACGCAGGCGGCGGCGAACCGGCCGCAGCCGACGTTGAAGAGCAACCAGTTCTCGCTGGCGGCGGGCGGGCCGGTCTACATTCCCAAAATCTATAACGGCAAGAACAAGACTTTCTGGTTCGCGGCGTTCGAGCCGAACTACCGGCGCGATCACCTGGACCAGTACGGCCTCTTGCCGACGGATGGGATGCGCACGGGAGATTTCAGCGGGCTGGTGAATACGCCGAGCGGATGGCTGCCGCAGAGCGTGGTGGACCAATACAAGAACATCGCGCCGAACGCGGTGACGGCGAACGACAGCACGATTTACCAGCAGTACAACATGGTGAACGGGCAGTTCACGCCGATCACGCTGCCGGCGGGGACGACGTCTTACACGCCGTTCCCGGGGAATAAGATTCCGACGAGCATGCTGGATGCGACGGCGTTGAAATCGCTGAAGCTGATTGTGCCGGCGTCCTCGTACTACTTGAACAGCAACGGGCTGATCTCGAATATTTTTACGCCGCGACTGCTGTCGCAAGACGAGAAACGATTCACGATTCGCGTGGACCACAACCTCAACGAGAGCAACCGGCTCAACATGCGATGGACGAGCACACCGATCGTGAAGATTCAGGGTACGGCGATCAGTCCGACGACGAACGGCGCGGAGTACAGTTGGGCGAAGCAGGCGATGCTGGCGTACACGCACACGTTTTCGCCGACGACGTTCAACGATTTGCGCTTGAACTATACGCGCGGGCGGTTCAGCACGACGGCGGCGCCGGAATACGATGCGCAGACGGGCAGCAACCTGAATACGGAGTTGGGACTGCCGAACCTGACCAAGGGCGGCGTGCCGCTGTTGGGCGGGCTGTTCCCGGGATCGAGCGTGGGCGGCGGCGGGAGCACGGCGACGGGGCTGGGCTCGGGCGGGTCGACGAGCGCGGACGATCGCGAAGAGCGGTACGCGGTCACCGATATCCTCTACAAGAACACGGGTGCGATGAGCTGGAAGTTCGGGGTGGACGCGTCGCATTCGCTGCAGAACGTGATTCCGTTGTTCGCGGCGCTGGGTGGATCGTACGCGTTTGCGGCGACGCAGACCAATTCCTCGGGGTCGGGCACGGCGCTGACGACGGGCGGGAGTCCGTGGGCGAGCTATATGCTGGGCGTGGCGAATGGGACGGTGACGCTGCGCAATACGGAGATTCCGTATTACTACCGGTGGGAAGCGATCGCGGGATTCGTGCAGAACGATTGGAAGATCAAGCGGAATCTCACGTTGAACCTGGGGATACGGTACAGCCTGCAGATGCCGCGCACGGAGAAGTACGACAACCAGGGCGTGTACCGGCTGGATATGACGTCGTCGGCGGCGCTGCCGAGTCCGCTGACGCTGATTGACGGGGAAGTGATCAAGTCGGTGCAGGTGCCGGCGTTTGTGTTCAGCGGGCGGGGGAACTCGCGGTACCTGACGCCGCCGGATTACCGGCAGTTCGAGCCGCGCTTCGCGTTCGCGTGGAGTCCGACGGCGCTGCAGTCGCACCATGTGACGCTGCGCGGCGGGTACGGGTTGTCGCACGCTCCGGTGACGGGAGCGACGCGGCTGCCGAATCCGGATTTCGGCGCGACGTCGGGCTTTGCGACCACGGTGCCTTCGACGACGGCGAATCCGAATTACGTGATGCGGCTGGGCGAGAATCCGCCGATACTGACGCCTTCGACGCCGGCGCAGGCGATCGCGGCTCCGGCGAACGGGATCGTGACCACGAACAGTTTGTACTACCAGCAGGGGCTGGGCGGGTACGCGGTGTCGGCGAACTATCACACGCCGTACGTGCAGAACTGGAATTTGACGGTGTCGTGGCAGGCGACCGGCAGCACGGTGATCGAGCTTTCGTATGTGGGGGCGAAGGGAACGCACCTGTTCCTGCCGCACGAGAATGTGAACTTCAAGGACCAAAGCCTGCTGAATTCTCAGATTGCGGCGAACGTGAATACGACGGCGACGGTGAACGATCCACTGGGACGCGTGAATCCGTTTACGGGCAAGATCCTGACGGTGCAGAACGGGACGCTGGGGAGTCCGTACCTGGGCTTTTCGAGCTTGTATGTGCTGTACGATTCGGCCGCGAACAGCATTCGCCACGCGGGGTATGTGAACGTGATTCATCGGGCGCGGCGGGGGCTGACGTTCACGGCGAACTACACGTGGGCGAAATCGATCGACGACGCGTCGAGCGCGGGCGGAGATAAGAACATCCTGACACCGGTGGGCGGACAGACGGACGGGCAGATTGCGTTCGGCGGCACGCGCGCGAACGACCGGTCGGTATCGACATTCGATCAACGGCACGTGATCAACGGGACGTACATTTACGACCTGCCGTTCGGGAAGGGGCGGCAGCTGATGAATCACGCGTGGAAGCCGCTGGATTTCGTGGTGGGCGGATGGACGATGACGGGGACGTTGAAGCGGGTGAGCGGATTCCCGTATATGCCGTACCTTTCGGACACGAACCAGTTAGGCGATGTGACGCATACGGCGCGGCCGGACCTGGTGGCGGGCGTGCCGCTGGTGAATCCGCTGTGGGATCGCAATTGTCCTACGGGCACGGGGTGCCAGCCGTACGTGAATCCGTCGGCCTTTATGCGGCCGGCGCTGGGAGTGTTGGGGTCGGCGCCTCGGACGCTGGATGGAGTCCGGGGACCATGGTCGCAATTCTTCAACGTGTCGATTCAGAAGAACTTCGCGATCGGGGAGAAGCGGAAGCTGCAGTTCCGCGTGGACGCGCTCAACGCGTTCAATCATCCCACTTTCGCGGTGTACCCGAATAACGCGGGGGGCGCGGATTTCATGGGAGCGCCGGTGACGACGGCGATGACGGCGGCCGAGTACAACACGTGGGCGACGCCGAACAATCAACCGCTGGCGGCCACGACGGCGGGGACGGCGCTGCTGAATCAGATCAACGCGAATATTGCGCAGTATCGGAATTCGTCGGGGATTCTGCCGACGAATTTCTTCACGGTGCCGTTGCCGGCGAATTTCTATGGGACGCCGGCGACGTCGTACGACATTACGACGGTGGCGGGTTATAAGAACTTCCGGCTGCGGAATGCGTATGCGACGAACTTCGGGACGTTGTATAACAACGGGACGCCGAGGTACGTGCAATTCGGGGTGAAGTTGTACTTCTAGCTAGCGGGGAGCGGCCCATCCTGGTTTAAAGAAAACCTACAGGCCGCAGATAAACGCAGATAAACGCAGATAAAACCAAGCAGGGGATTCCAGGCTGTGCGTATCCGTGCGCAGTCGTGTGTCTTATTTTTTGTGTTGAGAAATTTAAAGTTGTAGTTCAGAAAACTCATGGTGAGGAGAAGGATGGATCATGGGCGACGGGGAGGGCGTGCGCTTGAGCATGTGGAAGCGTTCGTGAAGGAGTTGAGGGCTAGCTAAGCTAGGCTGGCCCACATTACGGCACGCCGCAAGCCAGCAACTCCACCAGCAGACGAGAGTTTTTGCGGTCAATACAAAGAAAAACTGATTAGTGGACAGGCCGGGAGGCCTATCCCACTTATCTGACGATGCGGATGCTGCCGTTGCTGGTGCTGACGTCGATCAAAGGGCCGCCGGAGCCGAGGGTGCCTTCGATGTGGTGTTTGTTGATTTCGCCGCGGAGGCGCATTTCGAAATCGGTGGAGATGTTGCCGTTGCTGGTGTCGGCGGAGACGCGGGCGTTGACCTCGCCGGGCAGGTGGAGGGTGATGCCGCTGTTGCTGGTGTGGGCGCGGACGGCAGCTTGCGAGTTCTGCGGCAGGGTCAATTCGATGGGGCCGTTGGAACTCTGCAGGCGCACGGTGCCCTCGACTTTTTCGAGGATTGCGTTGATGCCGCTGTTGGAGGTGGTAGCATCGACGGCGCCGTGAATGTTCTCGAGGCGGATGTGGCCGTTGGAGCTGTGGGCTTCGACGCCGCCCTCGATATCCTGGACGTCGATGGGGCCGTTGCTGGTTTCGGCGTTGAGCGAACCTTTCAAGCCGCGCACCTCGACGTGGCCGTTGGAGGTCTTCATGCGTGAGGGGCCGACGCCTTCAGCGGTGCGGATGGCGCCGTTGGAAGTGACGAGGCGATCGAGCACGGAGCCGCGCGGGACTTTGATGGCGAAGCGGGCTCCGTAATTACCGTGGCGCATGGTGGGGCGCACGGCGCGGATGGAGACCGAGGCCGGGACGTGATCGATTTCGATTTTGAGATCGCGGGCCTCTTCCAGGGAGCGGGCGTATTTGGTGCCGCTGATGTCCACGGTCTGCTGGTCCCAGGTAGATACCTCCACCGACCCGTTGAAGCTCTCCACGGCCAGGCGGGCACCGGTATTCATGGGATAGCTGTAATGGAAATCCTCGTGGTACCGCTCCATACCGCCCCAGTCCTCAAACTCACAGCCAGTGAGGAGGAGCAGGCCGGCGGCAATTGCAGGAATCAAGTGCTTCAAGCGCATAAAAATGTCCCTCGATCAGTCAAATACGCCCGAGGGGCCGAATTTGTTTCAGTTTCTTGCGTCCTTTTCCGCGTCGATGAGGCGGATCATGCTGATGTTGACGCTGAAAGTACGATCTTCGCCGGGGGGAGTGAAGGTGGGGGAGGCGGCGATCTCGATAGTGTAGGTATCCGCGGCGGGAAGATCGGCCTCGATGATGAACAATCCGACGCGCTCGATGGGCTGACGGGCGACGCGGGCGCCGTTGACATGGATTTCGACGACGGGTTGGCCGGCGGCGAACTGCAACTCATGGCAGAAGCCGCGGACGCGGAGTCGCTGGGGTGAGGTGTGAATGCGGTGGAGGACAGCGGAAGCGCGGGCGCCGATCCAGCGGAATTTGTTGCCGAAGTCACCTTCCAGGTCGTACCAGCCGTCGCGCAGGCGGCCGGCGTGGCTGGGGAGGGAGAAATCGATCACGTCGGCGCGGTCGCCGGGGTAGAGTTCGGCGCGGAGAGCGGCGGGGAGCAGATTGTAGACGCCGCCCTGGTTGGGTGCGCGGTAGCCGCAGGGGCAGGTCAGGGTGTCGTCGAAATCGCGGGTGAGATCGCGATGGCAATCGGGGCAACGCAGGAGGGTTTCGAAGCGGGCGAGGGAGGGGAGGGGAAGGGAAGTCCCTTCTTTTTTGCACATGGCGGCGAGAGTGCCGCCGAGGAGGCGGGCGGCGCGGCCATCGTTGCGGAGCGTACGGGTGATGATGCGTTCGCCCCAGCCGCGTTCGGGGACGAAGGCCTGGTAGCGGTGACCGGCGAAGTGTTTGGTGATCAGGCGGTCCCAATCGCGCAGATACATCCTGTGGTTCTGGCGGATGCCGAAGCTTTCCTCCTGCTCGGCACCGATGACGTCCTGGGAAAGGTAGCCGAGGAGGCCCCAATCGTAAAGCTTGCGTTCCCAGGGCTTCATGCGCTCCTGGTAGGGGGCGCGGTAAAGGCGGAGGCTGAGAAGGCGGCGGAGGGGTTCCTCGGTGAAGAGGAAGACACCGCCGGGGGCGAGGACGCGCTTGACTTCGAGGAAGACGCTCTCGATGTTCATGAACTGGCTGAGGAGCTGGCAGGCCATGACGAACTGGAGGGAGTTATCGCGGAAGGGGAGGTTGACGGCGTCGCCGGCGACGCGTATGGGGGCGCGGGCGAGGTGCCAGCGGTCCATGAGGGCGATGCCGTGGCGCAGGGCGTCGGCGGAGATATCGAGGGCGAAGCCTTCGCCAGCGAACTGGTTGGCGAGCATGTAGCTGGTGTGTCCGGCGTTGGCTCCGATTTCGAGGAAGGGGGTCATCGGGCCGATGAAATCGCGGTGATTCCGGATGACGGAGGCGCGGCGGAGGTTTTCATCGAGGTAGCCGGCGATGGCGCGGTCGGTATCGCCGAGGGAGGCGAAGTTGTGGAATTCGACCTGGGCGCGTTTGACGGAGAAGGACTGGGCGTCGGGCAAACTCCAATTTTAGCGAGAAAAAGCAAAACATATTTCTCGCCAAGACGCTAAGAACGCAAAGAAAACCTGAAGAGAAAACAGTGTAAGCCCTCAGAAAGTGCCGGAGGTGATGCGGAGGGCGACGCGGCGGAGGTTGCGGATGTCTTCGCCGGGCGGGGCGGAGAGGACGAGGAGGTTGGCGAGTTTGCCCGGCTGGATGGTGCCGCGCTCGGGATCCTGGAGGGCTGCGGCACTGTTGCGAGTGGCGGCAACGATGGCGTCGAGCGGGGGGATTCCGGCGTCAACGAGGAGTTCGAGTTCGCGCTGCGGGTCAACGCCGGCGGCGAGGGCTAAGGGGACTCCGGCGTGGAAGAGGCGGAGCGTGTTGCGTTTGGCAATCTCGTTGACGCCGGCGACGAGGGCGGGGGCGAAGGTGATGCGGAGGTCGCGCAGTTTGGCGAGGAAGTCGGGGTCGAGGGTTTCGGTGTCTTGAATCATACCAACGATAGCGGAGGCACCGTGATCGACCATCCATACGGTCTCGGCGAGGGTTGAGGCACGCCCGATGGCGGGCTGGTGGGCCTCGCGGGCCTTGGTGAGCGCGGACTCGTCCTGGCCCTGGATGTTGGGGGAGATGGCGACGAGGGCGGGGACCAGGAAGCGGCCGGAGCCATCGATCTTGTCGGCCTCGGCGGGGATGGGGACGGTGGAGGCGGGACCGGCGGCGCGTATGCGGTCGGCGGAGATGACGACGACGGAGTTGGTGAGGGGCGGGCCGCCGAGGCCATCGATGAGGACTGCGCCGATGATCACTTTCATGTGGCCCTCTTCGGGGGCCTTGCAGGCGCACGACGCAAGCAGGGCGAGTGCGAGAAGAGCGCGTTTCGGCATGAACCACCTATCATATCGGAGCAGGCAGGAGTACAATCGACCTGATATGACCCCCGAAACAATTTCGGACCAGGAACCTCAACCGCAAGGGATGAGTGAAGTATCGCGGCTGAGCGGCGTTTTCTTCGAGCCATCCAAGGCGTTTGCGGACATTGCGGCGCGGCCAAGTTTCCTGGTGCCACTGGTCCTGGCACTGGTTTTCGGCGTGGCGTATATGAGTCTGTTCTCGCAGCGGGTGGGATGGGAGCGGATGATTCGCCACCAGCAGGAGACGAGCTCGCGCGCGGCCCAGCTGACGCCGGAACAGCGTGAGCAGGGCGTGCAGATGGGTGCGAAGTTTGCGCCGATTTTCGGATACGTAGGCATTCTGGTGGGCGTGCCATTGACGCTAGTGATCTGGGCCGGGGTACTGCTGGGGATCGTCAAGGGCATCATGTCGGTGCCGCTGAAGTTTAAGCAGGTCTTTGCGATTGTCTGTTATGGGGGGTTGCCGGGGCTGATATTCATGGCGCTGGCGATTGCGGTGATGTTCCTGAAGAGTCCCGACGATTTCAATCTGCAAAATCCGCTGGTGTTCAATCCGGGAGCGTTGCTGGATCAGGCCACGAGTTCGAAGTTCGTGTATTCGCTGGCTTCGTCGCTGGATCTGTTCCGGATCTGGACGCTGGTGCTGATTGGGATCGGGCTGAAGGCAGCGGGCGGCAAGAAGATCTCGATGGGCGGTGCGATGGCGACGGCCTTTGTGCCGTGGCTGATCTGGATCTTCTGCGCGGCGGGGCTGGCGGGACTCTTGAGCTAAATGCGAGTCGGAGTGGTGTGTCTTGCGGTAATGCTCTTGGCGGCGGCGCCCAGGCAGGAGGAGAAGCGCAAGCAGATTCGGGCGGCGCTATTCGTGCTGGATCCGCTGCCAGCGCTGGCGGCGGAGAAGTACGGGGAGAGCGAGATTGCACCGGGCGTGATCGCGGAGCGCGTGAGCTATGCGACGGATTACGGGCTGCGCGTGCCGGCGATCGTGTACCGGCCGGCGCAACGGCCCGCGGGGAAGATGCCGGGGCTGATCGTGGTCAACGGGCACGGGGGCGATAAGTATAGCTGGTACGCGTTCTACTCCGGGATTTTGTACGCGCGCGCCGGAGCCACGGTGCTGACGTACGACCCGATCGGCGAGGGCGAGCGCAATGCGCAACGCAAGAACGGCACGCGCCAGCACGACCGGAACGTGGAGCCGGAGGAGATGGGCCGGCGCATGGGCGGTCTGATGATGACCGATGTCATGCAGGCGGTCAGCTATCTGGCGCAGAGGCCGGACGTGGACGCGAAGCGGCTGGCGGCGATGGGCTACTCGATGGGATCGTTCGTGCTGGGACTGGCGTGCGCGGCGGAGACGCGGTTGAATGCATGCGTGCTGGTGGGCGGCGGAAACCTGGATGGCGAAGGCGGGTATTGGGATTCGAGCAGCAAGAGGATGTGCCAGGCGATTCCGTATGGGGCGATGAAGTTCCTGGGGGATCGCGGGGCGGCCCTGTATGATTTGCATGCCGACCGCGGCGCGACGCTGGTGTGGAACGGGACGGCGGACGATGTGGTGTCGGTTGAGCGGATGGGCGCGGGCTTCTTCGACGATCTGCGAAAGCGGACGATCGCGGTGCACGGCAGTGCGAAGGACGTCTTCGAGTTTGGATTCACGGAGGGGACGGGGCATCGTCCGTACTTCGTGACGCGGCCGGTGGCGTTGTGGCTGGAGAAGCGGCTGGATTTTCCGAATTGGACGGTGGAATCGATCGCGAAGATGCCGGAGACGCACATTCTGGAGTGGGCGGAAAAGGGCGGCGTGGCGATGGATAAGGCCTACGCGACGGAGTTGCGCGAGGGCGGGACGCGCGCGCTCGGCGAGGGTGTTCCGGCGGTGGCGCACGACCGGTTGAACGCGCTGCCGGAGGATCGGTGGCAGCGCGATCGGGAAAAGTACGTGTATGAGACGTGGGTGAAGGCCGCGCGGGCGCGGGTGAAAGGGCCGCGGCTGGCGCCGGCGGCCGGACAGGCCGGGAGGCCTATCCCACGGGGATGATGACTCCGGTTTGGGTGGCGACGCCGTTGACCTTCAGGAGCAACTGATATTCGCCAGCGGCGATTGGGGGGATCTGGATGTTGATCTGGAATTCGCCGACGGCGACGAGGGCGGTGCCGAGGACAGGGACGTTGGTGGTACCGAGCGTGGCGGTCACGGGACTGCTGAAAGCGATCGGCGATTGGATGATGTTGCCGGCGGGCGATGAGCCGAGGCCGGTGGCGTAGAGCTGGATGATGTCGCCGGGCTTGGCCTTTTGCGCGGCGCTATAGAGCGCGGGATCGCCAACGATGGTGTAGGTGCCGTTGTAGAGCGCGGATGGGTAGGTCTTGCCGCCGAGCGAGTAAGTGAAGAGTCCGGGGGCGGTGGCGACTGCGCCGGCGGTGGCAGTGTTGCTGTTGGCGCCGTTGTGGGTGACGACTACGCTCACGTTGCCGCTGATGCCGGCGGGCGCCTGGACGTTGATCTGGGTGGGGCTGATGTAATAGACCGGGGCATCGAGGCCGTTGATCTTCACGGAAGTTCCGTTGAGGTTGGTGGGCAGGATGGTGCCGCGATTGAAATCGGAATCGGCCCAGATGCGGGAAGTGTCGGCGAAGTTCGCGCCGGTGATGGTGACCCAGGATCCGGCAACGATGCCGGATTGGAAAGTTGCGCCGTTGACCACGCTCGAGATTGAGGGAGCGGTGCTGGCGCCGGCGGGCGGTTCGCGGTAGAGGTAGATGCCGGCGGGCGAAGCCTCGGTATCCCACCACATGAAGAGCAGTTTGTCATTGCCGCCGTAGGCGATGCTGATGGCGCCGGGATAGCCCTGGAAGCTTCCGGCCGCTGCCGCATTGGGCAGGCCGCAGGTCTTCCAGGTGGCGAGATCGGTGGAGAGGGCGAGCTTCGGGCCGAGGCACGCGTTGTTGCCGGAGCCGGCATTCTGGCCGAAGCCGGCAGCGCCGTGGTCCTGGGAATCGATGGCGAGATCGAAGGGGTAGTCGGTGCTGGAATCGCCATCGGCCGGAATCAGGACGACGTTGGACCAGGAACTGCCGCCATTGTCGGATTTGACGAAGTGGACGGTGACGCCAAAGCCGCCATCGGCGCGCTGTACGGAGACGAGGATTCGGGGATTGAGGTTGCGGTAGACCATGCGCACGGAGATGCCGTCGCTCTGGTGGCCCTGGCTATCGAGCACGCGGGTGGGGGCGGAGGAGCCGGCGGGGCGCCAGTAAAGGAGGATGCGGTTGTAGCCATCCACGGTGTCGTCCACCCAATAGGCGATGCCGGGATTGCCGGCGCTATCGAGAGCCATGGCGAGGGTCACGCCGGCATCGGCGGTGGTGGTTCCGGCGGGGACGGGCGCGGTCTTGGATTGCCAGGTGGCGGGGTCGGCGGCGAGCTTGCCGCTGACGTAGCGTACGCCGACGTAGTCGATGATGGAGGCGAGGTATACGTTGCCGCCGGCGAGTGCGACCACGGGTGAAGTAGCGTGGCTGTCGGAGTTGGGATAGGAGGCCTTCAAC
The DNA here is from genome assembly GCA_963791985.1 of uncultured Solibacteraceae bacterium. GTDB lineage: Bacteria > Acidobacteriota > Terriglobia > Bryobacterales > Bryobacteraceae > Solibacter. The sequence continues at coordinate 1,563,119 of CAWBUN010000002.1, forward strand.
GACCAGGCGGCGCCGTCGGGGGAGGTGTAGAGCTTGACGGCGCCGGCCTGTTCGAACTCGGAAAAGATGGCGAAGACGCCGGTGCTGGAATCGACGGCCAGGGACAGGGTGTTGTGGAAGTAGGTGGCGGTGTCGCCGGTGGCGGCCACTTTGACGATCGGGTTCCAGGCGTAGGCGGCGCGATTCCAGGAGCGGAAGAGGATCTGGGTATCGGAGTAGTCGCTGTCGTTATTGGGATCCTGTTGAAGGAAGGCGAAGGCGGGGTCGCCATTGGTATCGAGGGCCATGCTGAGGTCGTAGCCGTAGTTGTCGGCCTGATCGCTACCGGCGGCGCCGGGGGCGGCTGCGGCTACGGTGAAGCCGGAGGGCGGCGGGCCGACGGTCACCTGGTTGGAGGGCGATGAGGCGCCGGAGGCCAGGTTGGCGACGATTTGATACTGGTACGTGGTGAAGGCGTCGAGCGAGGTATCGGAGTAGGCAGGCGTGGTCACGGTGGCCACGTTGCTGTAGGTTCCGCCGAGGGTGCGGCGCTGGACGGTGTAGCCGGCGGCGGAGCCGGACCAGGCGAGATCGATTTTCTTACTGGTGGCGGCCTTGACCGCGAGTGCCGTGGGGGCTTGCGCCCAGGCTGGAATTCCCGCGATCGCAGCCGCGAACAGCAGGGTACCCAGTGACTTCGTGTTCATGTTGAGAAACGCAGGAACCGAGGGGAAATCGGGTCATGCGTTTCAAAAAAAAACGGATTAGTGGACAGGCCAGGAGGCCTGTCCTACTTGGGGCTGACGACGTAATCCTTGAAATAGCTGGTGCTGTCGGTTTTGGTCCAGAGGCCGACTTTGCCGGCGACGGGGGGGCGGAGGACCGGGTTGTTTTTGGGGTAGAGGTCCTCATTGGGGGGACCGCGGCGGCCGGCTGTGGGTTCGCTGCCGAGGGTGTGTTCGATGGCAAGGGCGCCATCGAGGTAGGCTTTCAGGTCGGCTCCATCGACGACCAGTTTGAGCTCATGCCAGGCGGAGCGATCGAGCGGGAAGGGCTTGGCGCGGTCGCTGAATTTGACGTTGCGGCGGATGCCGTTGTGGAATTCCCAGAGCGCGACGTTGTTCTCGGTATCGTTGAAGCGGACGGCGAGCCAATCGCCATTGGGCTTCACGTTGAAGAGAATGCCGGAGCAGCGGTCGGCATCGCCGGCGACGGTTTTGAACTTCATGCTGATGGTGCCGTTGGAGAAGTTGTCGACGCCTTTGAGGACGGCGACGGGATAGTAGGCGAACTGCTTGGCATTATCCATCAGCTCTTCGTTGGAAGTGCCGTAGAGTTTGCGCGCGGTCTGGAGCAAGAGCTTGGTGGGGTTGTCCTTGCTTGCGACCCAGGGGCGGCCGTCGACCATGATGACTTTGTCGGGGCCATCCTGGGCGACGATCCAGGTGCCGACCATGGGTTCAAAGGTGACGGGTGGTTTGCCGACCTGTTCGGCTTTGAGGTCCACCTTGAAATCCGCGGCGAAGACGGAGGCGGTCAAGGCGAGGAGGGTGAGAGTTGTTCGAGTGAGCGGCTTCATTTAAATCTCCTGCGTGCGAGAATTCCGCCGGCCAGAACCAGGCCCGGCCAGAGGGCGTAAAAAACGGTGCCGGCCCCGGTTGCGGGGACGGCGAGGGGGTGGCCGCGAAACATCCCGGCCTCATTTTCCTGGGGTGGAGTGACTCCGGCGAGCGCGTAGATCTCTTCGAGGACGCCCTCGGCGGTGGTCATGCGGCTCATGTTCTTGCGGCCGCCGAGGTTGTACCAGATTTCGCCGTAACCGGCGCGAGTCTGTTCGAAGAGGCCGATGGAGGTGTTGGAAACGTAGCGGACCTGCACGGCCGGCAGAACGCGGCGCAGCTTGGAGAGGGCCTGGTGTTCCAGATCGAGGCGGCGCGGATCTTCGGGCGCGAGGTGGGCTTCGATGATCAACGGTGAGTGGATTTTGCGGAGCGCCATTTCGTCGGCTTCCGGAAAGGAGTTGGCGCGGCTCTCGGAGCTATCCCAACTTGCGTTGAGGAAAGTACAGGCGTAGATGCCGGCGGCGGCGACCAGGCAGAGGGTGACGGACTGGTAGGCGCGGCGGCTGACCTCGGTACCGAGCCGCATCCAGATGGCGGAGAGTCCGAGTCCGGCGAGAATCAGCACGAAGGCAACGAACGTGGTGTCCAGGCGCAGGAGCCCATGTTGGAATTCGGCCACCATGGCGGCGGGAGTGAATCCGGCGGCGCGCTCCCACCATCCGCCCTGCACGGCGCCGAAGAAGTTGACGATCCAGGTGCCGACGGTGACGCCGAGCGTGAGGATGGCGGCGGTGGAAGGATGCTCGGTGAGAGAGGACATGGCGGCGGCCAGGGCGATGGTGAGGCCGGCGTTGAGCAGGTGTCCGAAGGCGAGCGTGATCACTTCGGGGGCGTAGACGCTGCCGCCGTAGCTCTTCCAGAGGAAGATCGCGCTCAGCGGAATGAGCATGGCGACGACCCAGCCGGCGAGCAGCACCAGCGCCTTAGCGGTGATGCGCGCGAAGGGGGACATCCCTTGTTGCAGTTCGAGTTTGAGGGCGCCGCTCTGCCGGTCGCCCGCGACCAGACGGATGGCGACGAAGGGCAGCAGGAAGACGGCGGCGAGTTCGCAGGCGCTGAAGGTGGGGGCCCAAACTCCGATCAGGGGAGATAGCGCCTCGCCCACGCCGGCCGAGGTTCCGTTGAGGCCGCTGACTTCGCCATAGGTGCGCACGGCGCTGATGAAGGACACGCCGACCAGCGGCCCCATGCAGAGCAGCAGCACCCACCAGGCGCGGGAGACGATGAGTTCGCGGCATTCCTTGTTCAGGAGCCACAGGAATGGCGGCCTAGGTGAGCGCAAGGAATACCTCTTCGAGATCTTCGGACGGGACGGACGCGTGGTGGGACGCCGCCAGGGCCGCGAGTTCGAGGACGGTGCCTTCGCCGCAGACGCGGCCGCTGCTGAGGAGGACGAAGCGATCGCAGAAGCGGGCGGCGTCGCTGATCTGGTGAATGGAGAGGAAGAGCGTGCGTCCGCGCGCGGCGTGCACGCGCAGGGCGGCGGCGATGTCGCGGGCCTGGCGGAGGTCGAGTCCTTCGAAGGGTTCGTCGATGAGCAGGGCGGGTTGCGGAGTGAGCAGTCCGATGGCGAGCAGGGCGCGTTTGCGCTGGCCCTTGGAGAGGGTGCCGATGGGCTGGTTGAGCAGGCCGAGGAGATCGAGTTGGGCGACGACTTCCTCGCGAAGGTCGGCGCGGCCGCGGAGGAAGCCGATGGTGAAATCGAGCGCCCAGCCCACGGATTGAGCCGGCCAGGGAGCGATGCCATCGGGAACGTAGAAGAGGAGGGAACGGCGTTCGTTGTTGCCGACGGTGCGGCCGCCGGCGGTAACGTAGCCGGCGTCGGAGGGGAGGACTCCGGCGAGGCATTCGAAGAGGGTGGATTTGCCGGCTCCGTTGGGACCGATGAGTCCGAGCACTTCGCCTTCCCGGACGTGAAAAGCGACGTCCGACAGCGCGGCAATCCGGCCGAATTGTTTGGAAAGGCCCTTGACCTCGAACAGCATGGATTTAATCAACGATACTATGCCGGGGTTGGCTACTACTTCCGATAGTAATCAGCCGAGGGGTGACGACCACGAAGTGGATTCAAGCGACAGATTAGCGACCGCTCCCTGACGGTCACGGCTCGGATTGAGGGCGTAGCGGCGCGGAACGCGAGTTGGTCACCTTTGGGAGCAGCGGGCGGTTGAGGTGCCAGGATAGAATGGAAGGGATTTGCAAGATAACGTACCAGGGCCACAGGATCTCACCCGACTGCTTGTGCAGTGGAGGAATGGGGATAAAGCGGCGTTGGACCAGATGACGCCGGTGGTGTACGAGGAATTGCGGCGGCTGGCGCGGTATTTTCTGGCGGGCGAGCGTTCCAACCACACCTTGCAGCCGACGGCGCTGGTGCACGAGGCGTATCTCCGGCTGATCGACCAGCGGTCGGTGGACTGGCGCAATCGAGCGCACTTTCTGGGGGTAGCGGCGAGCATGATGCGGCGCATCCTGATCAACCATGCGGAGGCGAGGAACGCCGCTAAGCGGAATGGCGGGCAGGATTTGCTGGCGCTGGAAGATGTGCTGGGAGTATTCATCGATCCGCGGGTAGACCTGCTGGAGCTGAACCGGTCGCTGGAGGTGTTGACGAGCCTGGATCCGCAGCAGGGGCGGGTGGTGGAACTGCGCTACTTCGGCGGACTCTCGGTGGACGAAACGGCAGAGGTGCTGGGCATTTCGCCGGCGACGGTGAAGCGCGAGTGGAGCACTGCCAAACTCTGGCTGTTGCACCAAATGCAGGGCCCCTCGATCCAATGACCGGTGAGCGCTGGAGCGACGTCAAGGCGATACTGTCCAGCGTGCTCGAGACCGACGCGGCCGAGCGCGCGGCGCGGCTCGGCGAACTCTGCGGCGACGATGCGGAGTTGCGTGCCAGCGTGGAAGCGCTGGTGGCGCTGGAGACGCGCGCGGGCGACCTGTTGAATACCGGTGCGGCGCCAGGCGCGGCATTGCGCGCCGACGAGCTGGTTCCGGAAGCGATCGGACCGTATCGCGTGCTGCGTGAAATCGGGCGCGGCGGCATGGGCGTGGTGTATCTGGGTGCGCGGGCCGACGGGGAATATCAGAAACAGGTCGCGATCAAGTTGATTACGAGCGGGTGGCGGGACGCGGGATTAGAGCGGCGTTTCCGTCGCGAGCGGCAGATTCTGGCTCAGCTGGATCATCCGGGGATCGCGCGCCTTCTGGACGGGGGCTCGACCGCCGACGGGCAGCCGTACTTCGTGATGGAGTACATCGAGGGACTCGGGCTGCTGGAGTACTGCGCGCGCAATGAACTGGACGTCAAGCAGCGGTTGACGCTTTTCCTGGCGGTCTGCGACACGGTGGGATACGCGCATCAGCGGCTGATCGTCCACCGCGATCTGAAGCCGGGCAACATCCTGGTTACGGCGGAGGGCACTCCGCGGCTGCTGGATTTCGGCCTGGCGCGCGTGCTGGAGCGCGACGCCGCGGGCGAAGATGCCACACAGGGAATTCCATTGATGACGCCCGCCTATGCGAGTCCGGAGCAGGTGCGCGGCGAACCGGATGCGGTGGCGGGGGATGTCTACTCGCTGGGAGTAATCCTATACGAACTGCTGGCGGGGAAGCGGCCCTACGAAGTAAAGACCGGTTCCCTGCTGGAGATGGCGCGTACGATCTGTGAGCAGGAGCCGGTGCCGCTCAGCCAGGCGGTAAGTGGGTCGCTGGCCAGGAGGCTGGCCGGAGATCTGGAGAACGTTGCTGCCAAGGCACTGGCGAAAGACGCGCACCGCCGGTATCCCGGTGTGGGCGAACTGGCGGCAGACCTGCGGAGGCACCTGGAAGGACGTCCGGTACAGGCGCGCACGGCGACTTTCCGGTATCGAATGGGGAAGGCGCTGCGGCGCCACCGGGTAGCGATTCCGGCGGCGGCGCTGGCGGCGGTATTGATCCTGGGGTTCGCGGGCGCCACCTGGTGGGAGGCACGGCGCGCCGAGAGACGCTTTCAGCAGGTGCGGTCGCTGGCCGCTTCGGTGATGTTCGAACTGCACGATTCCATTCAGCGGCTGCCGGGATCGATCACGGCGCGCGAGTTGCTGGTCAGGCGCGCGCTGGAATACCTGGAGAGCCTGTCGCGCGAGGCCGGCGACCGGCCGGATCTGCAGTTGGATGTGGCTTTGGGTTACGCGCGCATCGCCGAGGTGCAGGGGTTCATGGGCGAGTCGAACCTGGGCAGGGTGCAGGCTTCGCTGGCCAGCTTTCGCAAGGCGGAGGCGATGCTGGACCGGCTGGTGCGGCGGTCGCCCGGGGATGCAAGGCTGCGGCACGAGTACAACGAGGTGGCGAATCACCTGGCAGGGCAATTGAGCGTGACCGGGGACCTGGATGGCGCAAAGGAGTTGACGCGTAAGAACGTGGCATTCGCCGAAGCAAGCGTGCAGGCGAACCCGGGCAACACGACCGCGCTGGCCGATCTTTCGGCGACGCTTTCCGCGCTGGCGGACGGGTATGCCGACCAGCAGCAGTACGCCGAGGCGATTCCGGTGCGGCTGCGAGTGGAGCAGTTGACCGCGAAACTGGCCGCTATGAGACCCCAGAGCGACGAGACGCGGCGCAACCTGGCGCTGGCCAGGAAACGGCTCGGCGCCCTCTATGGCGTGATGAAGCGCTATGAGGAATGCCGCGCGGAGTACGAGCAGGCGCGCGAGATCGACGAACGGCGCGCGGCGGCGAGCCCGCAGGATAGCCGGGTGGCGCTCGACCTATCGTACGATTACAGCGATTTGGGGTGGGTGGCGTCGCGGATGCAGCGCTATCCGGAAGCGCTGGCGGCGCACCGGCGGGCGTTGGCGTTGAGGACAACTGCCGCGCAGGCCGATCCGAAAGATCGCCGGGCGGCGAGCGCGGTGGCGAGCAGCACGAATCGAATCGGGGCGTTGTTGCGCAAGATGGGCGATTTGCCCGGGTCTTTGGAAATGTTGCAGCGAGCGTTGGCGCTGCGTGAAGAACTGGTAAAGCGCGCGGCATCGGACTGGCAGGCGCAGCGCGACCTTGCCGATCTCCACATCGATATCGCGGAGACGCTGGCCGACATGAAGCATCCGGCGCGGGCGGTCGCGGAATTCGACAAGGGGCGGGCGGTTTATGGCGAGTTGCGCGCTCGCGGACTATTGGGTCCGGCGGACGCGAAATTCCTGCTCCAGGTGGCGGCGGAAGAAGAGAAGGTCATAAGAGAGGCAAAGGCAAATTAGATGGACAGGCCGGGAGGCCTGTCCCACTGGGCGAGGATCGGAGTAGTAGAGGATCTTCCAGCCGGCGAAGAGGGTGCGGAGTTCGCCGGAAGCGAGCGCATAGGTGCCGGTGAGGAGGATGGTGCCGGCGAACATGCCTCCGGGGCGGACACCGACGCGGATCGCGGGGAAGAGGTCGCGCTGGAGGTAGTAGAAATCGCAGATCAGATCGTAGGCGGCGGGCTCGATGGCGAATTCGTGGCGCTCGAGGTCGGCGATGCGGGCGTCGACGGATGGGGCTGCCGCGCGGAGGGCGGCGATGGCGGCGGGATTGGAATCGACGGCGGTCACCTTCCAGCCGAGGGCGGCGAGGTAGAGTGCGTTGCGGCCGCGGCCGCAGGTCTGCGACCTGGACGAGGAGGCGTGACGGGGTAAGATCGTGGGCCACGGCTAGCGCTCCAGGAGGTGCTTCTGGATTTTGCCCATCGCGTTGCGCGGCAGCAGGGACACGGTCCGGAAGGTGCGCGGCACCTTGAAGGACGCGAACTGGGCGCGGCAGCGAGCTTCGAGATCGGCGGGCTCGACGGCGCATTTACAGACCACGTAGGCCACCGGGACTTCGCCGCGGACGGGGTCGGGGAGGCCGATGACGGCGGCTTCGGCGATCTCCTCCTGTTCCTGGAGGAACTCCTCGATCTCGCGCGGATAGATGTTGAAGCCGCCGGAAATGATCAGGTCGCTCTTGCGGCCGGAGAGGGTGTAGTAGCCATCGGGCGAGCATTCGGCGAGGTCGCCGGTGCGGAACCAGCCATCGACAAAGGCGGCGCGGGTGGCATCGTCGCGGCGCCAGTAGCCGGCGAAGAGGTTGGGGCCTTTGAGCTGGATTTCGCCATCGACGAGCCGGACGGAGACGCCGGGGAGCGGCAGTCCGACGCTGCCGGGGCGCCGTTCGCCGAGGTAGGGATTGCTGATGTTCATGAGATTTTCGCTCATGCCGTAGCGCTCCAGGATGGTGTGGCCGTAGCGTTCACGGAAGGACTCGAGGACTTGCGCGGGGAGCGGCGCGGAGCCGGAGACGAAGAGGCGCATGGCGGCGCCGATTTCGCGGGCGGTGCCGGGCGCGATGTCGAGCAGGCGGACGTAGATGGTGGGGACGCCGAAGAAGAGGGTCGGGCGGAACGCGAGGAACTCGGCGGCGGCTTTCTGGTGCTCGAAGCGTTCGAGGAGGCGCATGCGGCATCCGCTGGCGAGCCAGCAGTGGAGTCCGTTGCCGAGCGCGTGAACGTGGAAGAGCGGGAGCGCGAGCAGGAAGCGGTCGGCGGCGGTGATCTGCCAGCAGGTGAGCAGCGTGATGGCGTTGGCGGCGAAGTTGTTGTGGGTGAGGACGGCGCCTTTGGATGCGCCGGTGGTGCCGGAGGTGTAGATGATGCCGGCGGGAGTATCGCCATCGAGCGCGACGGCGGGGCGGTCGGCGGGGAACGACGCGGCTTCGGCGGAGAGGTCGGCGGGGCGCCAGATGGGGACGGGGGCAGGGAAGGGCTCGGCGGCGACGAGCGCGACGGGGTCGGCGTCGGAGAGGATGTGGTGCATCTCGCGATCGCGGTAGAGGATGTTGATGGGGACGAAGATGACGCCGAGCTTGACGCAGGCGAGGTAGAGATCGATCATCTCGACGCAGTTGGCGAGGTAGCAGCAGAGGCGGTCGCCGGTTTTCAGTCCGCGGTGGAGCAGCAGGTGGGCGAGGCGGTTGCTGCGGGCGTCGAGTTCGCCGAAGGTGAAGCAGCGGCCGTCGAATTCGAGCGCGATGGTGTCGCGGCGGCCGGTGAGGGAGAGGTCGAAGAGATGCGTGAGATTCACGCGGGTAGCTCCTTGCCTTTAGTTTCCACGGCGAGCGGCAAGAGCGCCAGTCCGACGAGAAAGGCGATGGATGTGAGGGCGACGGGGGTGCCGATGGTGTGCATGCGGGCGACTCCGGCGCCGACCAGGAAGGTGATGCCGGCGGCGAGGAAGCGGCCGAAGGAAGTTGCGAAGGCGAAGGCGCTGCCGCGGCATTCGGTGCGGTACTGCTCCGGCAGCCACAACGTATAGACCGAGAAGTTGGCGCCGCCGATGCCGAGGAAGAAGAGGCAGGTCATGAACCAGGGGAGCGCGTTGGAGGTTCGGTAGAAGACCCAGCCGAAGCCGACCGCGATGAAGAGAAACATGATAAGGAAATAGAGCGCGAGGGCTCCGCGGCGGCCGAGGCGTTCGGCGAGCGCGGGCAGCATGAGGCAGCCGAGGATGGTGCCGGCGGAGAGCAGCATGGTGGCCCAGGAAGCGAGGCGCGCGGCATCGCCGGCGGTGAAGCCCTCGCGTCCGGCGAGATAGGTGATGGAGGACGGCACGTAGGCGGAACCGGCCCAGAGTCCGACCATCGAAATGAAAAGCAGCGAGGCGTTGACCAGGGTGCGGGTCCGATACTCGGCGGAGAAGAGCGCGAAGAAGGCGTCGCGGGCGGTCCAGCGATCTTCGCGTGTGGCGGCGCGATGTTCCCAACGCTTGGATTCGCGGACGCCGTAGCGGATGAAGGCGACGAGCAGTGCCGGGGTTCCGCCGACAGCGAAGACGGCGCGCCAGCCGTAGTGCGCACCCACGGTGTAGTTGACGATCGCGGCGAGGAAGGTGCCGAAGTAGTAGCCGGTGTGCATCCAGGCGGCGCCCTTGTGGCGGCGGGATTCGGGCCACTCCTCGGCGACGAAGACCCCGCCGATGGTCCATTCGCCGCCGATGCCGATGCCGGCGAGGAAGCGGAAGGCGGCGAGCTGCCAGACGTTGGCGGCGGCGGAGCCGAGGAAGGTGAAGAGCGAGTAGCAGACGATCGTCAGGACCAGGGTGCGGACGCGGCCGAAGCGATCGGCGAGGGGGCCCCAGAGGAAGGCGAAGCCCCAGCCCAGCAGGAAAATGGCGAAGAGCACTCCGCCGTAGTAGCCGATGTTGGCCTGCGTGGCGGCGATGCCGGAGCGCGGCAGCAGCTCGCGCAGGGCGGGCACCAGGACCAGGGCGTAGAGGAAGGAATCCATGCCGTCGAGCGCCCAACCGGCCCAGGCGGCCCAGAAGCCGCGGATCTGATTGGTGGTGAGGCGTTCGGTCACTCAGAATACGGTAGCAGGTCCATTGGGTGAGTTCGGTATCCTGATGGCTGAATGCGCATTGTGGTGCTGGTGGGGCTGCCCGGCTCGGGCAAGTCCACATACCTGGAACGGATGGGAGCGGCCGGGCTCTCGTCGGACGCGATCCGCAAGTTGCTGGCGGACGACGAAACGGATCAGACGATCCACGGGCGCGTGTTCCAGACGATCCGGTACCTGCTGGAGCAGCGCCTGGAGATCGGGCGGCCGGTGACGTACATCGATGCGACCAGTTTGACGCCGGAGGAGCGTGCGCCGTATATCGAGATCGGGCGCGCGCACGGGTGCGAGGTGGAGGCAGTGTTCTTCGACGTGCCGCTGGCGGTGTGCATGGAGCGCAATGCGCAGCGGCATCGCGTGGTGCCGGCGGAGGCGCTGGCGAAGATGGCGGCGAAGCTGGTGCCGCCGGCGGTGGAGGAAGGCTTCACGCGGGTGACGGTGGTGTGAGGGCTGTCGCGGCGGCGCTAATCTCGTTGATTCGTATCGCAGCCGAGAGAGAAGCTCAACGCAGAGCAGATTTCGCTCATGCGTGACGTTCCCAGTCGAGCTACCCGTCTACCCAGGCGCTGTTGGGAGATCGTAATCACGATTGTGTAGGTTGACGGCGCAAGGACCTTTCATCCCGTCATCTTCGTTCAACGCCACCTCGGTTGGCACCCCCCGAATCGTGGAGGTGATTGGCGCTACGGTCACGTTCGACAGATAGCCAATCGCACTATCGCGCGTAAGGACCACAACGGGTCGCTTCTTGTCCGGAGGAGCGAACTGGTAAAGGCGTATGTCGCCCCGGCTTATTCCGCTGGCCACGCTGCCTCGGCTTCCCAAGCGGCGGCTTCCTCATGGTTCGGAGGGTGCTTCGCATAGCCTTCGCGATCACGCGCCTCCAGGGTGCGGATTTCCAATTGCCGAAGGTGTTCACGGAGCGCGTCCCGGATCAAGGCTGAGCGATTGCGCTTGGTACGCAGTGCTGCGCGGTCCGTCGCCTTTAAGAGCTTGGCATCGAGAACGACCTGGATGGTTTCCATGGTTGTGGACCCTACTCCACAGTATACTCCACACTCTAGTGCAGCGCGTAAATGGGCTCGATATCGACCGGGATGCCCTTAGTGGCGGCCAGCGCGGCGGTGAGGGCCGCGGGCATTTTGTCGTACTTCGCGAACCAGGTCTCGGCGCGGGTGCGATCGCCGGTGGCTTCGATCTGCAGCAGCTCTTTGGCGAGTTGGGCGAGCGTGGCGGGCATACGGGAATAGTCGATCGTGTAGCGGCCGTTGGCATGGGAGAGCGCGCGGTTTTCGAGGAGGTAGTTGAACTCCATCATCTCGGCGCGGCCGTGCGCTTCGCCGGTGCCGAAGCGCAGCGTGCGGAATAGGCCGGCGACGTAGGATGCGTAATATTCCTCAAGGCGGTCGGCGGGGAGAGCCTTGTGGTCCACCAGCCACTTGAGGCCGAACATACCGACCACGTCGGCCTTAGCCTCTTCCAGGCCGGAATAGGCGGGACCGATGGCTTCGCGGATATCCACCTGCTTGCCGCCCTTACGCGAAAAGGCGGGGCCGAGGCCGTGACAGATTTCGTGGAGCAGGGTGCCGGCGAGATAGCCTTCGCCCGAAGCCTTGGCGGCCTGCGCGGGCTGCATCAACTTCTGCGCGATGGGCAGAATGACGAAGTTGACTCGGGCATCCATGAAGTTCTTGAAGAAGATCTTCTTCGAACCTTTCTTCTCGTGAATGCGCGGATCGTTGGGCAGGTTGTCGGCGACGGCCTGATAGCCGTGGAGCAGGTCGCCGGTGCGGTAGGGCGCGTCCATGACTTCCATGGGCGTGAGGTGGCCGCGCTTGGAGGGGCGGTCGGCGGGGTCGAGCGGGAGTGCATCCTGGATTTCGGGGACGTACTTCTGGTAGACGGCGAGTTTGGCGCTCTCGGGTTCGTTGCGGATGAGGATGGAGGCGCCGTAGCTGGTCTTGATGCCCAGGAGATCGTCGGTGTAGGTTTCGTAGGGGGCGAAGATGACGTCGATTTTGGGGTCCTTGAGGTCGAGCCAGGCGAGGTCGCTCGGGTAGTAGTCGTCGCTCAGAAGGGCGTCGGCGCGGAGGCGGAGGAAATTGGCGAAGGCGGGGTCGGGGCTGAGGGCGGCGGCATCGCGGAGGTCCTTCGCCATCGGATCCAGCCAGCGTTTGTACTCGACGTGGTAGGGCACGGCGATGAGCCGCTGTCCCTGGCGTTTGACCACCGAATGCTCGTCGTAGAGCGCGGCCTTTTCGGCGGGGTGCTGTTGGACGTACTGCTCGATCTGCGCGCGGGTGATGTCGTGGGGGAAGAGTTCGTGGCCGGGCGGCATCGGCTCGTTGCCGACGAAAGGACGATTCTCGTCGAGCAGATCCCAGCGGCTGCCCATGATCTGAAGGAGACGTTTGAGGTCGTGGTCTTTGGTGGACCGGTATAGGGCGTAGCCGGTTTTGTCGCTTTGCTGCCAGTAGACCTCGTCGAGCAGGCGGCAGGCGTCGGCGAGGCGATCGATCATCTTGCGCTCGTTAGGGGATAGATTCGACGCGGCGAACGGCATCTCGACGGGTTTCCATTGGGCCAGCCTCTGAGCTGGGGTCATTTGCGCGAGCAGAAGGCACGCACCGAGGGAAAATCCCGCAACGTACCGGCAGAATTTACAGGTCATTAATCTTATGGTATCGTCCTTCGCGGCGTACTTTATTTATCGTTAAAATGGACCGAATTTCATCATCCGGGGCTAGACGCCGAGAGAGCCGCATGTCACAATGTGGAACATGCCGGACACTGTAGTCGTGATTGCGAACGGGGACCTGCGTTTATCGGCCAACCAGAGGTGCTGGCCCGCGCAGGCCCAGGCCGAAGAGACGGTCATGAACGCCATCCGCCGTGAAGGCCGTGAAGTGCGGAGAGGGCATGCCTGTGATCCCGCGAAGGGCCATGGGTTCATCGACAGCCAGAAGTACGGAATGGAAGTCTTCCGGTCTTTGCCTCCGAACGCGCCGCTGGTGGTGGTGGAAGCCGTCTGGCAATACAGCCACCATCTTCTGCACGGGCTTTATACCCACCAGGGGCCGATCCTGACGGTGGCGAATTGGAGCGGGCAGTGGCCGGGGCTGGTGGGCATGTTGAACCTGAACGCGTCGATGACAAAGGCGGGGATCAACTACAGCACGTTGTGGAGCGAGGATTTCACCGATGAGTTCTTTCTCTCGGGATTGCGCAAGTGGCTGTCCGGCGAAACCGTAAAGCACGATACGAGCCATGTGCACGCGCTCGGCGAGTTCCAAGTACCGCCGAAGGCCGCGGAGTTGGGCACGCGCCTGGCGCAGGAACTGCGTCGCGACAAAGCGATCATGGGCATATTCGACGAGGGGTGCATGGGTATGTACAACGCCATCATCCCGGACGAATTGCTGCATGCGACCGGAGTCTTTAAAGAGCGCCTGAGCCAGTCCGCCCTGTTCGCCGAGATGGAGCAGGTGGATGACGCCGAAGCGCGGGCCGTGCGGCAGTGGTTGGACGATAAGGGAATGCGCTTTGTGACCGGCAGCAATCCGGAAACGGACTTGACGGACGATCAGATTCTGAGCCAGTGCAAGATGTATATCGCGGCACTGCGGATTGCGGACGATTTCGGCTGCGACACGATCGGCATTCAGTATCAGCAGGGGTTGAAAGATCTGGCTCCGGCGTCGGACCTGGCGGAGGGGTTGCTGAATAACTCGGACCGCCCGCCGGTGAAAGCGCGCAATAACGGCCGCGTTCTTTACGAGGGGTGTCCGCTGCCGCACTTCAACGAAGTGGATGAATGCGCGGGTTTGGACGCCCTGGTTACCAACCGGATTTGGAGCGCGCTGGGCTACGATCCGGAGACCACGCTGCACGATGTGCGATACGGCGAGCCTTACCAGGTAAACGGGCACCAGGAGTTCGTCTGGGTCCTCGAGATTTCGGGCGCCGTTCCGCCGGCGCATCTGGTGGGTGGATATGCGGGATCGGTGAGCGAGCGTCAGCCGGCGATGTATTTCCGCCTGGGCGGGGGCAGCCTGAAGGGTGTCAGTAAACCGGGCGAGATTGTGTGGAGCCGGATTTTCGTGGATGGCGGCAAGTTGAAGGCGGATATCGGGCGGGCGCGGGCGATCGAACTGCCGCTGGCGGAGACCGAACGCCGCTGGCAGATTACCACGCCGCAATGGCCCATCATGCACGCCGTGTTGTATGGCGTGACGCGGGACCAGCTGATGGCGCGCCACAAATCCAACCACGTGCAGGTGGCATACGCGCCGGACGCGGCGGGAGCGAGCCTGGCGCTGGCGGCGAAGGCGGCGATGTTCCGCGAGATGGGCCTGGAAGTTTCCATCTGCGGGAGTGAACACGGGCTGTAAAGACGGCTCACGCGGACCAGTCTCGCGGCACAGGCCGGCGAGACCGAGCTACTCCGCGCCGAGAAACTCGGCGACTTTGGGCGCCATGTAGTCGAGGACGTTGATCAACTCGTGGCCAGAGTCGAGGATTTCGAGGCTCGCAGTGGGGTGGGCGGCGGCGAATTCGACGGAGAATTGAGGCGGCACAATGTCATCGTGCTCGCCGTGGAAGACCAGGGCGGGTTGGCGAACATCGGGATAGTCGGGGAACTGCCGGGCGTCCTCGAGAAGCGCGTAACCGAGCTTTCGCGTGCGATTGTCGCCGTAATGGAAGACGTCCATGGTGCCGTTGTCGCGCCATTCTCCGACTGCCTTTTCCCCCAGCCGTTCGGCCCAGCGCCGGGCAAAACAGAATGCCGGAGCGAGTAGGACAAGGCGGTCGATCTCGGAGTGGCGTTGCGCGTAGAGCGCCGCCAGATATCCGCCCATGCTGCTGCCAATCAGTGAGACAGGCTGACCGGCCGCGGCTCGCTGGATCATATCCAATTGGGAAGTGAGCGTGAGATTCTCGAAATCGCCGGCGGCGAGGTCGGGGATGTCGACGGTAGCGCCGCGGTCGCGCAGGTATTGGGCAAAGAAGCGCGCCTTGCTGGAGGCCGGTGAGGAGGCGAAGCCGTGGAGATAGATGATGCGGTTCATTTCTTGACCGGTGGCGGCGGGGGCATGTCGGTGAACTCGGTGAATTTGATTTCCGTGTCGGCACCGAACATCTTAAAGGGCTCGTAGCGGTAGTGGTTTTCGGTCATCACTTTGCCATCGACGAAATGGCGGTGGAGCACGGAAGCCGGGGTGAGGAATCCGTGCGCGGACTGGACGTAGTCCACCGTGGCCTCATCGCGGATCACCTGGCGGTTGACGGCGTGCTCGCTCCAGGCCTGAATGCGCAGTGGAAGACCATCGGATTTGCGCACGAGGAGCTTGCCTTGGAGGGCGTGGCGATCGGTCTGATTCCCCATAAATTCGAGGATGCCTCCGGCGGGCGTAGTCTGCTGCCAGACGAGCACCCAGGCGGGGTCGGTGCCAACCTGTTCCTCGCCGGCGAGAGCGATCCGCATATTTTGCTGGCTGCGCTTGCCGAAGGCGAGCAGGATGGTGCCGTAGTCGGTGGCGACATCCACAAGCCCGTGTTTGGCGAAATCCTCAAGCATGCGTTTGCGGACGCGCTCGTCGGGGGACTTGATGCCCAGGGAGAGGGCATGGCGGGCGGTCTCGACACTTTGCACCTTGCGTCCGTCGACGGTGACCACCTGGCGGAGTTCGATCAGGCTGCCATCGGCGGAGTCCTTTAAAGGGGCGAGGCTATATTCGGAGACGATCTGGCGCACCACGAGACGGGGCTTAGGGGGATCGGGCGGAGGCTTGTTGCCAATGCGCGGGCGAAAGCGCGAGGCAGCCATCAGGGCGCGTTGCTCTAAGGTCTCTTGTGTGAGCGATTTAGGGGCGTTCTGCTGGAAGATCTCGGCTTCCTCCGCAGCACGGGAGAGCAACTCCGGGATATGTGGGGTCGCCGAATCCTGAAGGAAAGCGAAGGCTACGGCGAAGAGTACCATTCATCCCATTTTAAGCCCGGGTTGAACTTTCTGCAGAAATCTATTATCCATTTGTTATCAAACAGTTACTGAACTGTTGCAGGGATTTCGGATAGCCGGAGGCGAAATAACTATGACAATCTGCTTGCATCGTCTCGATGCCTCTGTTATTCTGGACAAGTCGCCGAATTGAGGGTCTGCAGAAAACGCGTGTGTCGGGCAACTTGCCCGGAGCTTGCGACGGTGATACAGTAACAACAGGCCCTTTGCAAGGAATGGTAACAAAACTCCGCCCGGGCCACCGGGTAGAGCGGAAAACGGCCTTCCTGTTTGGTTCTTTCAAAGCTCTCATAAATTTATCTTGGTCGCGGGACCCTTCCGATGGAAGACCGTGGCCGAAACAAGTTTCGAGGCCTGCCATGTTTTGCGATATTTCGATGTCGCAGGATGTGTGCGCAGATCATTGACAATCTGGTTGGATGCAGTAACAGAAACACTTCGTCAGAACTCTGAGTAAACCGGAGCGATTTAAACTAAAACATCAAACGAGAGTTTGATCCCGGCTCAGAATCAACGCTGGCGGCGCGCCTAACACATGCAAGTCGAACGAGAAAGTGGAGCAATCCATGAGTACAGTGGCGTACGGGTGAGTAACACGTGGGTGATCTACCTCTTAGTGAGGAATAACCCTGGGAAACCGGGGCTAATACCGCATAAGCCTGAGAAGGGAAAGCAGCAATGCGCTGAGAGAGGAGCCCGCGGCCGATTAGCTAGTTGGTGAGGTAAGAGCCCACCAAGGCAGAGATCGGTAGCCGGCCTGAGAGGGCACACGGCCACACTGGCACTGAAACACGGGCCAGACTCCTACGGGAGGCAGCAGTGGGGAATCTTGCACAATGGGGGAAACCCTGATGCAGCGACGCCGCGTGAGCGATGAAGCCCTTCGGGGTGTAAAGCTCTTTCGTCAGGGAAGATCATGACGGTACCTGGAGAAGCAGCTGCGGCTAACTACGTGCCAGCAGCCGCGGTAATACGTAGGCAGCAAGCGTTGTTCGGAGTTACTGGGCGTAAAGGGTGTGTAGGCGGTTCTTTAAGTTTGGTGTGAAATCTCCCGGCTCAACCGGGAGGGTGCGCCGAATACTGAGGGACTAGAGTGTGGGAGAGGAAAGTGGAATTCCTGGTGTAGCGGTGAAATGCGTAGATATCAGGAGGAACACCGGTGGTGTAGACGGCTTTCTGGACCATAACTGACGCTGAGACACGAAAGCGTGGGTAGCAAACAGGATTAGATACCCTGGTAGTCCACGCCCTAAACGATGCATATTTGGTGTGGGTCATTCAGTTGATCCGTGCCGGAGCTAACGCGTTAAATATGCCGCCTGGGGAGTACAGTCGCAAGGCTGAAACTCAAAGGAATTGACGGGGGCCCGCACAAGCGGTGGAGCATGTGGTTCAATTCGACGCAACGCGAAGAACCTTACCTGGGCTCGAACGGCTTCTCAACGCCGGTAGAAATACCGGTACCCCGCAAGGGGGTGGAGTCGAGGTGCTGCATGGCTGTCGTCAGCTCGTGTCGTGAGATGTTGGGTTAAGTCCCGCAACGAGCGCAACCCTTGTCCTGTGTTGCCATCATTCAGTTGGGAACTCGCAGGAGACCGCCAGCGATAAGCTGGAGGAAGGTGGGGATGACGTCAAGTCCTCATGGCCTTTATGTCCAGGGCTACACA
The DNA here is from genome assembly GCA_963791985.1 of uncultured Solibacteraceae bacterium. Lineage (GTDB taxonomy): Bacteria > Acidobacteriota > Terriglobia > Bryobacterales > Bryobacteraceae > Solibacter. Next base: position 1,580,789 of record CAWBUN010000002.1, read on the forward strand.
CGTGCTACAATGGACGGTACAAACCGCAGCAAACCCGCGAGGGGGAGCCAATCGGAAAAAACCGTTCTCAGTTCGGATTGCAGGCTGCAACTCGCCTGCATGAAGCTGGAATCGCTAGTAATGGCAGATCAGCACGCTGCCGTGAATACGTTCCCGGGCCTTGTACACACCGCCCGTCACATCACGAAAGTGGATTGCACTAGAAGTCTGCACGCTGACCCGCAAGGGAGGCAGCGGCCCAAGGTATGATTCATGATTGGGGTGAAGTCGTAACAAGGTAGCCGTAGGAGAACCTGCGGCTGGATCACCTCCTTTCTAAGAGAGACCGTGGGTGGAGTTTCCGAAAGCAAATTGCGTTTGAGTGTACAGCGCAAGCGAGTAGGGGGCAGTCGTTCCATTCCATAAACCGCCGAAAGCTCTTCGGAGCGATTGGTGAGTCCGCTACCGGATCTCCACTTGGAGAATATGGGAGTGTTTTTCAAAGCGGCCGAGGGCTTTAAGTCTTTGGTCCCTGTATCCAACTGGCCTCGATTGATTATAGAAACAGGCCCGGCGCTGGAAAGCGCCGGGGTCTGAAAGCTTGAAAACAAGCTAAGGGGCTGTAGCTCAGCTGGGAGAGCGCCTGATTTGCATTCAGGAGGTCGCCGGTTCGATCCCGACCAGCTCCACCAGTGGGAAAGCCGCTGCGAAGCCGATGGATTCCGAAGCCGTGCTAGTCAGGCTTGTCGTTCGGAAGGCTTGGGCAAAGCGGGGGCAACCGAGAAAGCGGAGCGCGATGGTCAGCCGGTAGGTGTAAGAAGTGGTTGGCGTCAGGCGTAAAACCGCGGGCCGGGCCCGTAGCTCAGATGGCTAGAGCGCACCCCTGATAAGGGTGAGGTCGATGGTTCGATTCCATCTGGGCCCACCACACAAAAAATCAATCTATTGCAGCAATTTGTAAGCCTTCCTTTGGGCTTATTGATTGCTGTAGGCAATCGAGATCTTTGACAACTGAATATTGACGGGCATTAAAACACAAGTACGAAAGCGCAAATTAGAAGTAGCGTTCATCGACAGTGTTTGAGCCTGACGCGACCTGGGTCAATA
>CAWBUN010000003.1:0-771994 GCA_963791985.1 uncultured Solibacteraceae bacterium
GGGTAACGCCCACATAGTTTTCCCATAGCCGAACATCTGCGTAAATTGTAGGGCCGACGCCCTCGTCGGCCTTCGTCGTGTGCAGGGCCGTGATTCTGCGGGCGGAGAGCGGGACGTGGGCGTCCCGCGCAGACCAGGGGGTCTGCCCGACAAATTTTGCAGCATTCCCAATGCTGGGAAAACTATGTGGCATTAAACCGTGAGGGAGCGCTGCCCGCACACCACCAACCGTAACGCTCCCTTACGGTTACCCTTAAGGTCGCGGCCGGTTGACGGCGCATTTTCGGGGGAGATGTCATCCCAAAAAGCAAAAGGCCGGCCCGCGGATTATCCCTCCGCACACCGGCCATATTACTTCTTACTCGTAGTTAGAACGTCAATTTCAGCTGCATCTGGATGTTGCGGGGCGGGTAGGCCGTGGGCAACGTCCCGAATGCGGAACTGGCGAGATTGGTGTTCAACCCTGTGAAGTTGGCGATGTTAAAGGCGTTGAAGAAATCCGCCTGGTAGCGCAGTCTGAACTTTTCCTTGATCTGGAAATTCTTGCTCACGGAAAGGTTGTAAGTCTGCAAGCCGGGCGCCTCGACATTGCCGACCGGCGCATTGCCGAAGCGGTTGTCGGGAGCGTTGGCAAAGGCCGCGCGATTGACCCAGTTATTGATGGTCTGCGCGCTGCCCGTGACCAGGACGTCGCCGCCTACGTAGTCGGCGCGGCGTCCGCCGATGGAGGTGTTGCCGGTGACGGTGTAATACTGGCCGGTCTGCAGGCGGATGACGCCGTTGAGCTGCCAGGCGCCGAAGGCCGTGCGCACGATCGGGTTCGCCGTGCCCAGGCGCGGCAGCGACCAGACATACGTGCCGATGAAGGCGTGGCGGCGGTCGAAGCTGAGCGGACCGTAGTTGTAGTGGCGATCCAGGTAGTTTTCCGGATTGTCGCCCTGGCCGCTGGAATCGCCGAGCGCCTTCGAATAGGTGTAGCCGGCGGTGAAGAAGACGCTGCCCTTGCGCTTGTTGAGGTAGACCTGCAAGGCGTTGTAGTTGGAGGTCGAATCGCTATTGTACTGAGTGATGTTCGAGTATCCCTTGTACGGCACCAGGGTCGCGGTAGTGGCGCGCTGAGCCGTGGGAAGAGCCGCGTTGGCAGCGTTGAGGGCGAAGTCCACCTGGTTGATGTTGGGCTGGCGCAGCAGGTGCCGCCCCAGGTTGCCGACGTAGGAGACTTCCGCGAAGATGCCCTTCGGCAGTTCGCGCTGCACGCCCAGGCTCATCTGTTCCGAGTAGCCGTTGACCACGTTCGGGTTGATCGCGGTGATGTTGCCGTTCACTGCGGTGACTCCCGCGGCTCCGGCGGGGTTGGCCAGGTTGCCGTTTTCAAACTGAGAGAGCAGCAGGATCGGCGGAACATTGAGCTGCGAGAAGATCATGTTGCCCTGGGGACGTGCGAAGAAGATGCCGTAACCGCCGCGAACCACCGTCTTGCTGGTGGCCGCATAGGCGAAACCGAAGCGCGGCGAGAACATATTCTGCGCCTGGAAGAAGCCGCGCGGCGCACCGGCGGGAATCGAAGCGAACAGAGAACTGGTGCTGCCGGGGACGCGGCCGACTTCGGATGACGGAATCCCGTCGCCCGCGCGAATCAGCCCGTTATACAGGTTGCCGGAGCCGGGAACCACTGTGCCTGCGCTGGTGACCGTGACCGCTTTGGAAGGGTCATACAGCGAGGGAACGAAGTTGGCCATGTTGTTGGCCTGCGTGTACCAGGGCTGCAGCCATTCCCAGCGGACGCCGAAATCCAGGCTGAGCTTGCGATTGACGCGCCAGCTGTCCTGAATGTACGCGCCGGGCTGCGAGAAGCGGAAGAAGCCCATCGGGTCGGCGCTGGCTTCGGCGTAGGTGCGGAAGTTGCCGAGCAGCGCATCGGCCAGCGAGTTGCCGGTGGTATTGGTGTTTCCGCTGCTGTTGAAGGTCAGGTTGCCGGTGTAGGAGGAGCGGCCGTTCTGATCCACGCGGTCGCGGATCATGACAAACCCTGCCTTCACGATGTGCGGGCTGTGGATCCAGGAAATGCTGTCGGCCACCTGGGAGTCGGTCGAAGGCGAGTGCAGGGCGAACGACGGGCCCTTGAAATTCGAGTATCCGGAAACCGAGACATCGGGGATGCCGTTGCGGAAATTACCCGTGCCGGCGGGAAACACATACGGAAACTGGAAGCCATAAGTGGCGCGTTCCCACGTGTCGCCGTAGGGCGGGATGTTCTGCGAAGCCCAACTGGCATTGATGCGGAATTCGTTGACGAGGCTGGGGCTCACCAGCCAGGTCTCGGCCAGCAGGAAGCTCTCGCCCGGACGACCGCGCAGCGTCGGCGTGGTCGGAAGGTTGGAGCTGGAGAAGGTGCCGAAGGGATCCACCAGGCTGTTACGATCCGAGACCCAGCGGCCGTAAAGGCTGTGCTTGTCGTTGATGTGATAGTCGATGCGGACCAGGTGCTGGCTGTAGTTCAACGGATTGTCCGGCTGCAGGATCGCGTTGTTGGCGACATTGGCGTCGGTGAACGCGGATGCCAGCTTCTCCTGTCCCTTGAAGACGGCGGCGATGGCTTTGCCATCGGGAGTCATCAGGGAAGCAATATTGTTGCCCGGGATCGGATTCTTGGTGCCGGGGAAGAAGATCTGCGCGACCGAGCTGAAGTCGCCGTTGAGCATGGCAGTGGAAGGCACCGTGACGCGCGAGGGGCTCGCATTCTGGCGCAGCCGCTTCCATTCCTGTCCCCAGAAGAAGAACAGCTTATCTTTCTTAATCGGACCGCCGATGGTGTAGCCGAAATCGTTGTAGCGCAGCTTGGTCTTCTGCACGGAGAAGAAGTTGCGCGCATCCAGCTTGTCGTTGCGGAAGGTCTCGAAGGTCGAGCCGTGGAACTGATTGGTACCGTTCTTGGTGACGATGTTGAAGGCCACGCCGGCGGTTCGGCCATATTCGGCGCCCGCATTCGACGACTGGATTTTGACTTCCTGGATGAAGTTCGAGTTGACGTTGTTCATCAGGCTGCCGTTGCTGCCGGCGACCAGGTTGAAAGCGCCGTCCACGGTCAGGTTCTGCGAATCGCTGCGATTGCCGTTGATGTTCTGGTTGGTGGCGGAGAGACTCGTGGTCACGCTGAACTGGTCGGGGTTGGTGACCACCGCGCCGGGGACCAGGGTCATGAGCTCGACATAATTACCGCCGTTGAGCGCCAGATTCTCCACCTGCTTGGTCTCAATCACTCGGGAGAGATCGCCTGAGGTAGTGTTGAGGGCTTCGCCCGACTGCGCGGTGACTTCCACGGTTTGGCTGATATCACCTACTGCGAGTTTGAAATCCGCCGTGAGGCGGCCGTCGGCAATTACCGAAATTCCGGTGAGCTGCCTGGTTTGGAAACCCTTCTGTGCTGCTTCCAATGTATAAGGACCGACCGGAAGGTTGGTGACTGCGTAAAGACCGTTACCGTCGGTTTCCACGGTGCGCGCAGTCTGCGTTTCCATGTTGGTGATCTTGATGGTGGCTCCGGGAACGGCGGCCCCGGTTGGATCGGTTACGGACCCCGAGATGCGGCCGAAACTGGTTTGAGCGTAGAGCGTGGATCCGGCGAGCGCGCAACAGACCAGCGCACTTAGGACCGCGAGGTTTTGCCTGCGAGACATGTGTTTCCCTCCAACGTTGAGTTGATGTTTATTTCCGCAGCGAACCTGGGCTGCGACCGGGTAAAACAATAAAGACCAATGTGGTCCATTATCTATCGCTGTTTCGCAACCGGGAAGTGATAATAGGGTATGATGTTGGGTTGAAACGTGACATTCACGTGAGAAATTCTCGCTAACTGATTGATTTATGAAGGTTTAATTGTGGGATTTAACGAGAGCGAAATTTCACCCACAGAATCCGAAAAGGAAGCATTGGTGCGCTCCGGCCCGGAAAGCTCCTCCTCGCTGTTGACCGAGACGCTCGACCAATTACTTGCCAGCAGGACTTTTAGCCGCAGCGGCCAGCTCAAAAGGCTGCTGGTTTACCTGCGCGACGCCACCGTCAGTACCGATCCCGCAGTCTGGTCGGAGACCTCAATCGGGGCAATTGCTTTCGGCAGAAGGGATTTCAATCCCAAGCTGGATACCATCGTCAGGGTGGAGATGCGGCGTCTCCGCCAAAAGCTGGACGAGTACTATGCCAGCGAGGGCGCTGCATCGACGCTCAGACTCCGGTTTGAGCGAAATACCTACCGTCCTTATGTAGAGCCGCACATTCCACCGGTGGCGGAACCGGCAGCGGAGCCCGCGCTGACGGTCTTGCCTCCCCCGGTTTTGCCGTCTACGGCAGAGGGACGGTCTTTCCGGGACGGCGTAGTCTGGGGTGCCGGCGGAGTCGCGGTATTGCTGCTGATAGCGGCCGTCCTGTGGCAGGCTTTCGCGCCCGCCGATAAAGCGCCGCGCGAACTTTCCGAAAGCTCAATCTGGACCGGATTTCGTTCCAGCAACGTGGTGGTGGCCGTCGGCACCCCGCTTTTCTTTCGTTCGCAGGAGGGCTTTGAGCGGAATTTTCACGCCAACCTCCCGGACGACCTTTTGGTCGCCGACAAACTGCTGGCTCATTGGCCTGCCTATCCGCTCTGGAACCTGTGGGCGCCGTTCGAGGATGTGGGAGCGGCGGTCAATCTGGACCGGTTCCTGCGCAGCCTGAAATCCACAGCCACGATTGTTTCCGCGCGCCAGATCTCCTACGGCGGGCTGGTGGGGAAGCGCACTATCGTGATGGGACAGCCGCGCGGCGCCCCATTGCTGATCGAATTGCTCGCGGACCAGGATTTCCGGCCGGGGACGCACACCCCCGGGCAGATGTTCGGCGGGTTTGTGAATGCCCGTGCGAAGGCGGGCGAGCAGCAGCGTTATCCGGGGGGCAACGGCACCCTGATGATGCAAACCGATGAAAGCAATCCGGACTACGCCCTGGTGACCAGCATCCGCCTGGAAAACGGCGGCGAGGTCCTGAACGTTTTTGGCGATCGGGCCCAAACCGGTGCCTACATCACCCGAAAACTCACGGACCCGGTCTTCGTCGCAGATATGGAAGCGCGCGTCTTCGGACGGAACCGGCCCGCGCACCAGAGCGCGCAGATTGTGTTCCGCGTCGATTACAGCCGGAGCATGCCCACCGGCCTGGTGTACCTCGAGCATCGCGTGCGGTATCCGGATAAGGCCAGAAAATAAACACTTACGAGGCGAATGGTATCGCTGCGTACCTTTGCCTGCGGAGTCCGCCATCCTTCGGCCCCGCGGTTGCATCGGTTCCCAAAGGATCGCTCCCTTGCCCTTGCGGCGAGGAGGGTCGCGGCTCGTTTGCGGGGCGGCGATTAAGGCTATCCTTGGACCGGACCTCACATCGTGCTGCTAAATAAAGGAAATCTCAAAATCAAAGAAAGCAGCAAAGCAATCGTAGAGAACCTGCTGCATTTGCACCTGTCGCGAAACGGGTATACCGGCAAGTACGGCGATGCTCCGCCGCTTCGCTCGGAACTCTTTAGCGCGGAGCAGATGAAGCAGCACGGCAAGGACTTAGCCGCCCAGCACAAACTCTCCGCCGAACGGCTCCCCGACCAACTGCTGACCCGGCTCGCCGAAAACGAGACGGTCCTGGTCGGCGTGCACAAATTGATGACGGAGGCGGTGACCGCCAACCGCCAGATTACGCCCGCGGGGGAGTGGCTCCTCGATAATTTTTACCTGATCGAAGAGCAGATCCGGACCGCCAAGCGTCACTTGCCGAAGGCTTACAGCCGCGAACTGCCGCGCCTGCAGGGCGGGCCTTCCGCCGGATTGCCGCGGGTCTACGACATTGCGCTCGAGATCATCTCGCACGGCGACGGGCGCGTGGATCCGGAGAGCCTCACCAGTTTTGTGGCCGCCTACCAGACCGTGACGTCCCTGAACCTGGGCGAGTTGTGGGCGCTACCGATCATGCTGCGTTTGGCGCTGATCGAGAACCTGCGGCGCGTGGCGGCGCGGGTGGCCGCCGACCGGATCGGACGCAATCTTGCCGATCGATGGGCGGACGAGCTAATCGAGAAGGTGGAGAAGGATCCGAAGAATCTCATCCTGGTGATCGCCGACATGGCGCGATCGAATCCGCCGATGGAGAGCGCCTTTGTGGCCGAGCTCACGCGCCGCCTGCAGGGGCAGGGGCCGTCGCTGACGTTGCCGCTCAACTGGGTGGAGCAGCATCTCTCCGAATCCGGCTGGACGATCCAGCGGATGGTGCAGGCGGAAAACCAGAAGCAGGCCGCCAACCAGGTGTCGCTGAGCAACAGCATCGGCAGCCTGCGCTATCTGAGCGCGTTCGATTGGCGAGAGTTTGTCGAGAGCATGAGCGTGGTGGAAGGGATCCTGCGCGAAGACCCGGAAGGCGTTTACGGCAGGATGGAGTTTGCCACCCGCGACCGATACCGGCACATGGTGGAAAAGATCGCCAAACACAGCCCCCATTCCGAACCGGTCGTGGCAAGGCAGGTGATTGCCGCGACCCAGGAGGCGGCGGCCTCCAAGGGTTCAACCGACCGCACAGCGCACGTGGGCTACCACCTGATTGGCGAAGGCCGGGGGCAGCTGGAACGCGCCGTTGATGCCCGGCTACCCGTGGGAGACCGCCTGGCCCGGTTCTGCCGCCGGTCGCCGGCGCTGCTGTATGTGGGCGGCATTTTCACGATCACACTGACCCTCACCGGCCTGCTGGTGGAGAAGGCCTACTACAGCCAACTCGACCCGCGGGTGCTGGCGCTGGTCGGCCTGCTCTCCGTGGTCGCGACCAGTCAACTGGCCGTGTCGTTGATGAACTGGCTGGTGACGCTGCTGGTGACGCCGCACCTGCTGCCGCGCATGGATTTCTCCACGGGGATCCCGCCGGAAAGCCGGACCCTCGTGGCGGTGCCCACGATGCTTTCCACCCCGGCCAATGTGGAGGAGCTGATCGAGGGGCTGGAGGTCCGATTTCTGGCGAACCGCGACAGCAACCTGGATTTCGGGTTGCTGACGGATTTTCGCGATGCCGACAAGGAAGTGATGCCCGAGGACGAATCGCTGGTACGCGCGGCCCGGCAAGGCATCGAGGACCTGAACCGCCGCTACTCCTCCACCGGCGCATCGTTCTTTTTGTTTCACCGGCCCGCGGCGTTGGAATCCGCAAGAGCGCCTCTGGATGGGCTACGAGCGCAAGCGCGGCAAGCTGGGCGATTTGAATGCCCTGCTGCGCGGCCGCGCGGCCGAAGCGTTCTCGGTGATCGAGGGCGACACCTCGCGGCTGGGTTCGGTGAAATACGTAATCACGCTGGATACCGATACCCAACTGCCGCGCGACGCCGCAAGGGAACTGGTAGGTGCGATCGCGCATCCGTTGAACCGGGCCCTGTATTGCGAACCGGTCGAGCGTGTCTGTAAAGGATATGGCATTCTTCAACCGCGAGTCGGCGCCAGCCTTCCGCGCACCGCTCAAACGCGTTACGCGCGGCTGTTCGGCAGCGAACCCGGCATCGACCCTTACACCCGCGCCGTCTCCGACGTGTATCAGGATCTGTTCGGCGAGGGTTCGTTCATCGGCAAGGGCATCTACGATGTGGATGCCTTCGAGCGCGCGCTCCAGGGGCGGTTCCCCGACAACCGGATTCTGAGTCACGATCTGGTGGAGGGCTGCTACGCCCGCTCCGGCCTGGTCACCGATGTGGAGGTGTTCGAGGAATACCCGGCCCGGTATAGCGCCGATGTGAGCCGCCGCCACCGCTGGATCCGGGGCGACTGGCAACTGCTGCGCTGGCTGCTGCCCTGGGTTCCTGGGCCGACGGGAACCCGGAGGAACCCGATCAGCGGGCTTTCCCGCTGGAAGCTCTTCGACAACCTGAGGCGCAGCCTGGTGCCGGTGGCGCAGGCCATCTTACTGCCGCTGAGTTGGGCCCTGTTGAGGCATCCGGGGATCTGGACGCTGGTGATCGCCGGTATCGTCGCGGGGCCGGCCCTGCTGACCTGCTTTCTGGAGTTGGCGCGCAAACCCAAGGAGGTGTTGTGGCGCCAACACCTGCGCTCTACCCTGCGTTCCGTCTCCAGTTATTTCGCGCAGGCCGGGTTTACGCTGGCCTGTCTGCCTTACGAGGCATACTTCACGCTGGACGCGATCCTGCGCACGCTGTGGCGAATGATGATCTCGCGCCGCGGGCTGCTGCAATGGAGCATTGCGGGCGAGGCGGATCGAAATCCGCGCAACAGCCTGTTGGGTTCGTGGAAGACGATGTGGATTGGCCCGGTATTGGCGCTGGCCACACTGGTGTACCTCATGGCGGAGCGGCCCATGGCGCTCCTGGTGGCGTGGCCGGTCTGGGCGCTGTGGGTCATGTCCCCAAGCTTCGCGTGGTGGATCAGCCGTCCGGCCGTGCACCGGCCGGCGCGCCTGACCGTGCCGCAGACCATTTTCCTGCGCAAGTTGGCGCGCAAGACCTGGAATTTCTTCGAGACCTTCGTGGGGCCGGAGGACAACTGGCTGCCGCCGGATAACTATCAGGAGCATCCGGTGGCGCGCATCGCGCACCGCACGTCGCCTACGAATATCGGGCTCTCCCTGCTGGCCAACCTGGCCGGCTACGATCACGGCTACATCACCGCGGGCCAACTGGCGGAGCGTACGGCGAACACCTTCCAAACGATGAACACGCTGGAGCGGCATCGCGGCCACTTTTACAACTGGTACGACACACAGACGCTGAAGCCGTTGCTGCCGATTTACATCTCCACCGTGGACAGCGGCAATCTGGCCGGCCACCTGCTCACCTTGCGCCCCGGCCTGCTGGCGCTGCCCGATCAGAAGATCGTCAACCCGCGTCTGTCCGACGGGCTCTGCGACACACTCGGGATTGTAGCGGAGGGCAACGACGGCACGCTGCCCCCGGAACTGACGGCCGCGCAGACGGAACTGAAGGTCGCGGTCGGGTCGCCTCCTACGACTCTCGGGGCCACGCGTCAAATGCTGGCCCGCGTGGAGAAGGCGGCCAGCAGCGCGGTCAACGGTCCGTACCGGTTCGAAACCCGGCGCTGGGCGCGGGCACTCGCGGGCCAATGCCGGGCGGCGCTCGAGGATCTCGACGCGCTTGCGCCCGAAGGCACGGCGGGAATCCCGACGCTGCGCGAAGTGGCGGCGATGGGAGAGACGCCGCAGGCCGTGCATGCGCGCGGACGGGTTTCAGCGGCTGAAGGACTCGCGTCGCAGGCCGGCATCTTTGCGGAGATGGAATACGAGTTCCTGTACGACAGCGCGCGTCATCTGCTGACCATCGGCTACAACGTGGCCGAGCACCGCGCAGACCAGAGTTACTACGATCTGCTGGCCTCGGAGGCGAGGTTGTGCAGCTTTGTGGCGATCGCGCAGGGGCACGTGCCGCAGGATAACTGGTTCGCCATGGGACGCCTGCTGGTTACGGCCGGGCACGAGCCGATGCTGCTCTCCTGGAGCGGCTCGATGTTCGAATACCTGATGCCGCTGGTGGTGATGCCCACTTATGAGAACACTTTGCTGGACCAGACTTACAAAGCGGTGGTCGCCAGGCAGATCGAATACGGCAACCAGCTCGGCGTGCCGTGGGGCGTGTCGGAATCGGGATACAACTCGGTGGACGCGAACCTGAACTATCAGTACCGCGCCTTCGGAGTGCCCGGCACCGGCCTGAAGCGCGGGCTGGCCGACGATGTGGTGATCGCGCCGTACGCTTCCGCGCTGGCCCTGATGGTGGCGCCGGAAGAGTCTTGCGCCAACCTGGAGAGACTCTCCAGCGAAGGCTTCGAAGGCCAGTATGGCCTGTACGAAGCGATCGATTACACGCCCACGCGTGTGCCGCGGGGACAGCAGCGCGTGGCGGTGCGTTCCTTCATGGCGCATCACCAGGGGATGAGCCTGCTGGCTTTCGGACACCTGCTGCTGGACCGGCCGATGCAGAGACGCTTTGCCGCCGACCCGCTGTTCCAGGCGACTACGCTGCTGTTGCAGGAACGGGTGCCGCGCGCGGTGGCAGTCTATTCGCGCCTGGCCGAGGTCTCCGATTTACGCGCTCCCACGGAGAGCGGCGAATCTTCGATTCGGTTGATCACTCGCCCAGACACGCCGACGCCCCAAATCCAGCTACTTTCCAACGGCCGCTATCACGTCATGATCACCAATGCCGGAGGCGGGTACAGCCGGTGGAAAGATCTGGCGGTCACGCGCTGGCGGGAGGATGGCACCTGCGATAACTGGGGCACGTTCTGCTACATCCGGGCGTTGCCCTCGGGCGATACCTGGTCGGCCGCGTTCCAACCGGTATTAGAGCAATCGGAAAGCTATGAAGCGATCTTCTCCGATGCGCGCGCGGAGTTTCGGCGGCGCGACGGAGGCTTCGACACGCACACGGAAATTGCGGTCTCGCCGGAAGACGATATCGAGCTGCGTCGCGTCACGATCACCAATACATCGCGTTCGCGCAAGACGGTGGAAGTCACCAGCTATGCCGAGGTGGTAATGGCTTCGGCGGTGGGCGATGCGCTGCATCCCGCCTTCAGCAATCTTTTCGTGGAGACGGAAATACTCCGCGAACAGCGCGCGATTCTGTGCACGCGTCGGCCGCGTGCGCCCGAGGAACGGCCGCCGTGGCTGTTGCACCTGATGGCGGTGCACGGCGCGAAAACGGAGGAGAGCTCCTATGAAACCGATCGCCTGCGCTTCATCGGCCGCGGGAATACCGTAGCCAATCCGCAGGCGATGGTGAGCGCCGCCGCGCTGTCCAATAGTGAGGGCGGCGTGCTGGATCCGATCGTGGCCATCCGGCGGCAGATTGTGATCGAGGGCGGGGAATCGGCAACGGTGGACATTGTCACGGGCATGACCGAGACGCGTGAGGCGAGCCTGGGGCTGGTGGATAAGTATCGCGACCGGCGGCTGGCCGACCGCGTCTTCGAACTTGCCTGGACGCACAGCCAGGTGTTGCTGCGGCAGCTCAACGCCAGCGACGGAGACGCGCAACTCTACGGGCAGTTGGGCAGCGCGGTGGTCTACGTCAACCCCGCGTTACGCGCCGACCCGGCGGTGCTGGCGCAGAACCGTCGCGGGCAATCCGGCCTTTGGGGCTATTCGATTTCGGGCGATCTGCCCATCGTGCTGTTGCAGATCGCCGACGCGGCGCATCTCGAGCTGGTGCGCCAGCTGGTGCAGGCACAGTCCTATTGGCGCCTGAAGGGACTGCCGGTGGACCTGATGATCTGGAACGAGGATCACTCCGGCTACCGGCAGGAGTTGCACGATCAGATCCTGGGGATGGTGGCGGCAGGCGCCGATGGCATCGTCAAGGACCAGCCCGGGGGCATCTTCGTGAGACCCTCGGACCAGATTGCCGCGGAAGATCGCGTGCTGTTGCTGACGGTGGCGCGCGTTGTCCTCAGCGACAGCCGCGGGTCGCTCTCCGAGCAGTTGGCGATCGGGGAACGGTTGGATGTGCCCGCGCCGGACCTCACGCCATTGCGCAGCTACCGGCCGGAGCGCGCGGCGCCACTATCGCCGCGCACCGACCTGGCATTTTTTAACGGCCTGGGCGGCTTCACGTCCGACGGGCGTGAGTACATCATCACCACCACCCGGACTCAGGTTACGCCCGCTCCGTGGGTCAACGTGCTGGCCAACCCGACATTCGGGACGGTAGTTTCGGAGGGCGGGCAGGCCTACACCTGGTCGGAAAATGCGCACGAGTTCCGGCTGACGCCGTGGGGCAATGACCCGGTGAGCGACACGGGCGGCGAAGCCTTTTATATCCGCGACGAAGAGAGCTGCCACTACTGGTCGCCCACCGCGATGCCGCGGCGCGGCACCGAGCCCTATGTCAGCCGGCATGGCTTCGGGTACAGCGTGTTCGAGCATACGGAGAACGGAATCAGGACGGAGGTTTACGTCTTCGTGGCCACGAGTGCGGCGGTGAAGTTCACGGTAATCAAGGTCCGCAATGACTCGGGCCGCGCGCGGCGCCTCTCCGTCACCGGCTACGTGGAATGGGTGCTGGGTGACCTGCGCGCGAAATCCGCCATGCACGTAGTGACGGAACTGGACCCTTCGCTGGGGGCGATCTTCGCGCGCAATCCTTACAACACCGAGGTTCCCGGACGGTGGGCGTTCTTCGAGAGCAGCGAAGATGCGAGCTCCGTGACAGGCGACCGGCGCGAATTCCTGGGACGCAATGGCGGGTTGGACGCGCCGGCGGCAATGAGGCGTGCGCGGCTCTCCGGAAGGACCGGCGCGGGACTGGACCCGTGCGCGGCATTTCAGACCACCTTCGAACTCGGACCCGGACAGGAAAGGCAGCTTGCCTTCACGCTGGGCGCGGCCGCAAGTCCGGAGGAGGCGCGCCAACTGGCCGACCGCTTCCGCAGCCTGGATGCCGCGCAAGTTGCGCTTCAGGAGGTCTGGCAGTACTGGAAACATACGCTGGGGACCGTCAACGTGCAGACGCCGGATGCATCGCTCAATGTACTGGCGAACGGCTGGCTGCTGTACCAGACGCTGGCCTGCCGATTGTGGGCGCGCAGCGGGTTTTACCAATCGGGCGGCGCCTTCGGTTTCCGCGATCAGTTGCAGGATGCGATGGCACTGGTTCATGCCGAGCCGCGGTTGCTGCGCGAACACCTGCTGCTGTGCGCGTCGCGCCAATTCCGCGAAGGCGACGTGCAGCACTGGTGGCATCCGCCCGAGGGCCGCGGTGTGCGTACGCATTGCTCGGACGATTATCTGTGGCTGCCGCTGGCGGCATGCCGCTACGTGCTCAGCACCGGCGATACGGGAGTGCTGGAGGAATCGGTACGTTTCCTCGAAGGGCGCCCGGTAAACGCCGGAGGAAGATTCGTATTACGATTTGCCGCTGCGTTCCGAAGAGACTGCGAGTCTCTACGACCATTGCACGCGCGCCATCCTGCACGGCCTGCGTTTCGGCGAGCACGGACTGCCGCTGATGGGGTCGGGCGATTGGAACGACGGCATGAACCTGGTGGGCATTCACGGCAAGGGCGAAAGCGTGTGGCTGGGGTTCTTCCTCTACGCGGTGTTGGAGGAGTTTGGGGCGTTGGCGACACTGCGCGGCGATAGCGGGTTTGCGGATCGCTGCCAGCACGAGGCTGCGACGCTGCGCGAGAACATCGAGCGCGGTGCGTGGGACGGGGAGTGGTACCGGCGCGCGTACTTCGATGACGGCACGCCCCTGGGGTCGGCGGCGAACAGCGAGTGCAAGATCGATTCGATCGCGCAGAGTTGGAGCGTACTCTCGGGCGCCGGCGAACCGGAGCGTTCGCAAGCGGCAATGCGATCGCTGAATGAACACCTGGTGCGGCGCGATCGCGGGCTGGTGCAGTTGCTGGATCCGGCGTTCGACAAAGGCGATTTGAATCCCGGCTATATCAAGGGCTATCTGCCCGGAGTGCGGGAGAATGGCGGGCAGTATACCCACTCGGCGATCTGGGCCACGATGGCCTTTGCGCGCATGGGCGACACGCGGCGCGCCTGGGAGTTGTTCGGGATCATCAACCCGGTGAACCATGCCAAGTCCGCAGCCGCCGCGGCGATTTATAAGGTGGAGCCATACGTAATCGCGGCCGACGTCTACTCGCTGGCGCCGCATACCGGCCGCGGAGGCTGGACCTGGTACACGGGTTCGGCGGGATGGATGTACCGGCTGATTACGGAATCCCTGCTGGGGCTGCGGCTGGAGGTGAACCGGTTGCATCTGGAGCCACGGTTTCCCGCCGGGTGGGAGAGTTTCCAGGTCCACTATCGCTATCGCGAGACGGTGTATCACATCACGGTCGTGCAGGACGTCGAGGTGCTGCTGACGATCGACGGCGAGGTTCACGAGGCGGGCCCGATTCCCCTGGAGGATGACGGGCGCGAACACAGCGTCGAACTGAGAGTGGGTGGCAAGCAACTATAATTGAAGAACAGCATGCGACGTCTTTCTGTAATCCTTCTGTTCGCCGGCGTGGTCTTTGCGCAGGGTAACGATCCTTTCAAGCCGAAGCCGCCCGCCGAGGTCGACCAGGCCCTGCGCGCCCGCATCCAGGAGTTCTTCGACCTTCATATAAAAGGCCAATACCGCAAGGCTGAGGAATTGGTCGCGGAAGATACCAAGGACTACTTCTACACGCGCGATAAACCCAAGTACCTGTCGTGCGAGATCAGCAAGATCGATTATCTGGAGAACTTCACGAAGGCGGTCGCGGTGGTCACCTGCGAGCGCTACATTATGATGCCCGGTTTTAGTGACCGGCCGATGAAGGTGCCGGGCACGAACACATTCAAGCTGGAGAACGGGAAGTGGGTCTGGTACGTGGACCAGGATGCGCTGCTGAATACCCCGTTTGGCAGGATGAAGGCCGGAGCATTTCCGAACAACGGCGCGACCCCGCCGCCCCCTTCGATCACCAACATCCCGACCACGGGCGACTTCCTGATGAAGCAGGTGAAAATGGAGCCGCAGTCGGTGCGTTTGAAGGTGGGCGAGACGGCAGACGTGATGATGACCAACGGGGCTCCCGGGCCGGTCGACCTGGTGGTCAACGGACCCCTGGCCGGTATCGAGGCGAAGTTCGATCAGTCGAACGTGAAATCGGGAGCGAAGTCGACGCTGACCCTGCGTGCGGTAAAGGGTGCGAAGTCGGGCGAGCTGACGGTGGCAGTGGAACCAACGACGCAGGTGCTGACGATTCAGGTGAAGATCGTCGAGTAGAGTGGGGAGCGATCGCCCGGTAAGGAGATCGCTCCCTTTAGATCGCTCCCTTACGGTCGCGGTTCGCTGGGCGATCTAGTGAGGTAGGCGCCCACGGTGAGTGCGGCGCCGGTGATGGCTGCGGTTTTCAACTGCGCGGGACGGGCATTGCCCGTGGCGAGGGTCTGGGCGGCGCTGGCGATGGCGCCACCCGCCAGGGCTGCGAAGAGCCCTTTCAACCAGACTCCGATATTCACGACAGCCTCGTGTAGTAGTACTCGATTCCGAACGGGGTCGGACTGGCCTGCTTTTGCCAGACGCTGCCATCGGGGGTGGTGATACGGTAGCCGACCGGCATGGTGTCGCCAGGGACCGCGTTGCGCAGGTTGTCGGGTTCCGGCAGCACGGGCGGCGTGTAAGGTTTGATGGAGGGCGGAACCGGGGGCATGGGGCACACCGGTTGGGTGCCTTGAGCGGGATACGGCCATTGGATGGGCGTGTCGCCGTAGGGCCCCAGGCTGCCTGGGCCGGAGGTGGGATCGGTAAAGTAGCCGAGGACGTACCCATTCGGCGGTTTGGGCGGGTTGCTGTTATCGGTGCGTCCCGCCAGCACGGACTGCGACCAATTGTCGAAAGCGGTCAGGTAATTGGATTTGAGGACTTCATTCCAATCGTGGACCTGGCGCTGGACAGCGGCGAGCGTATTCGCCTGCGCCTCGTCCATTAAGTTGTTCACTGGTACTTCGCTCATAAAAGTGTCTCCTGGTTTCCAGACTAGGAGACCCGCTTCGAGCGCAAGGCCCTTGAAAAAATCAAGTGACTCAAATTAAAGCGATTATAAATTTGAAGTTGGCGTGAACGGGTTTTTGCGAGTCCTATTTTTTTGGCGGAGTCGGGGGAGTTGCTGCCGGGTGTCCGACGAATTCCGGGCTCATGATCTGGACCTTGGAATCGCGATTGACCTGGTCCAGCCATTGGGTGGCGCGGTCGTTCTTCAGGTTGTTGTAGATATCGTCGCGGACTTCGGAGAGGGGGCTAACCGTAACTCCCTCGGCGCGCAGCAGATAGAAACCGTTGGGCTGCTTGAGGGGATCGCTGACTTCGCCCTGCTTGAGGGCGAAGACCGCGGCGCGGAAGGCGTCCGGGATGTTGTCGGTATAGCGCAGGGTGGCGAAATCGCCGTCCTTTTCGCGGGAGGTCTCGTCGTCCGAGTTTTCCTTCGCCAGTTTCACGAAGTCGGCGCCGGTTTTCAGGGCGGCTTTGAGTTTCTCGACCTTCGCTTTGGCCTCGGCTTCGGTGAGCGGCTTTTTCCCCTTGGTGGTAGACGCGGCGGCATCGTCGCTGAAGGCGACGTAAATGGCCTTCACCTTCACCTGGGTGTATTTCTTCTTGTTGGAATCGTAGGCTTTCACGATCTCGGCTGGTTCGACGGTCATGGCATTGACCGCGGCGGTGATCTGCGCCGTGGCCAGCACATTCATGCGTCCGTAATCGATGGCTTCTTTGTAAGGGCTCTCCTGGTCGAGCTTCGCCTCCTCCGCCATCTTGGTCAGTTTGCGCATCATCTCCCACTGATGCAGCCACTGAGCGCGATCCCGAAGCGCCATCTGCTGGTTAGCCGGGGGGAGGGCGTTATAGATGCGCTTGAAATCGGCCATCGTGAGCTTGGTGCCGTCGCCGAAGATGGCGACCACGGTATCGTCGGGCACGTCGGGGAGGGTGGCTGCCGGGGGCGCGACGGGGCCGGCGGCAGGTTGAGCCCAAGCTGCGCCGAGGCAAAGGAAGGCAAGTAAGAAAGGAGCTTTCATGAGGATTGCTTGGATTATTTTATCATGGGTTAAGCGTCATTCGAAGACGAAGCCAATTTCGTTGTAAAGGTTTTGTTTTCTTGGCGTTACTTTGCGGCTTTGCGAGAAAGGGGGCGTGATGGACGGTGCCTGCCTTTCTCGCAAAGCCGCAAAGCCGCAAAGTAACGCCAAGAAGAAACTACTCTTGCAGGGCGTTGACGATTCGCATCATCCCGTCTTTGATCAGCGCCACGTTGAAGTTGATGAGGAGTCCGAGACGTTTTCCTGAAAGGCGGAGGTACGTGAGTAACTGCTTTTTGTGGACTGCCGAGATTGCGTCGATCGACTTGATCTCGACGATTACGCTGTCTTCGACTATCAGGTCGGCGCGAAAACCCATTTTGATCGGCGTGTCTTCGTAGACAACGGGGATTACCTGCTGCTGTGTGACCTTCATGCCTCGCTTCTTTAATTCGCAGGCAAGCACGGCTTGATAAACAGACTCGAGGAGACCCGGTCCGAGAACGGAATGGGCGCGGAAGGCCACATCAATGACGTGCCTGGAAATCTCGTTTTCCGTCACTTGGGTGCGCGCTCGTCGCTGCGGGCGTCGCTGCGTTTTACCTGGACGCGGCGGCGACCCTGGTCCAGGTTGCCGGCGGCCTTGTCCTTTGCCGCCTGACTTACCTGGATGCGATTGTCTACCATGACGGCCCCGGCGGTTTTTGCCATTCGGGTGGCGACGCCTTTGTGCTGCAACACGTCGGTCTTGCCATCGATATGGGCGACGCCGCCCTGGACGCGGACGGTGAACTTGTCCTCGTGAATTTTCGATTTGGCAAATTTGGCTCGGATCGCGGCCTCCAGTTGTGCGTCGGTCAACTTAGGTTGCGACTTCGCGGCGGTCGCGGCGGGCGGTTTCCTGGCGGCCGACTGGGGTTCGGCCATTGCTCCCGTCATCGCCAGGGCCAGCGCGACGACGCACAATCCTATGGTTCTCATAATCTATACAGTTGTCCGGAATCCGGCTTACTCTCAGAATTCTGTGCTAAAGTGAGGGGTTCTTAAAGGCTTTTCAAAGTTCGATGCCCGAACAGATCCTGCTGCAAGGTAAAATTCTGGGCACAGAGGAGTTCCTGCTGGCGGGTCCCGCCGAGGGGCGTTCTGTGCGTTCCGCCGGTGAAGATTTGCTGGCCGGCAAATCGCAGTGGATTACTCTGCTCTGCGAGGTCTTGCCGCGCGCGCTGCTGGCCGAACTGGGGCTGGCGCGGATTCTGCTTGGGTCGAGCGGAGGCGGGCAGTTCCTGCTGGTGCTGCCGGGAGAGGTCCGCGAAGCGGCCGAAACCTTTCTGAAAGCGGCGGCGGCGCAGATTGCCGAACTTAGCGCCGGACGGGTCACGCTGGTGTGGGCGGTCACTCCGAACCTGGGAGATTGGGCGGTCATCCGGCGGCGCATGAACGATGAACTGCAGGGGAAGAGCAACGCTCCGCTGCAACAGGTGGGCAATGCGGCGTTCGTGCCATTCGTGGCCGCGCCGGCCAATACCGCCGATCAATATTTCGCCAAGGAATTGGGCGCCAAGGTGCGCGAGGCCTCGACGCTGGGCTGGTCGCCGGAAAATCCCGGCAAAGTGATCGCGGGGACGGGCAAATATACCTGGAATGTGAGCAGCAATCTTTCGCCGGACGGCATTCTGCTGGCGCGGCATGCGGCTCCGAGCGACGATGGCAAACAGGCGGCGCCGGTGCAGACGCTGGCGCGCCGCGCGCAGGGGCGATCTATCTGGGGCGTGCTGCGGGGCGATGTGGACCACTTCGGACTGCGGTTGCGTCGTGTGCACTCGATCGAAGAGCACGTTCCGCTCTCGGTACTGTATAAGCAGTTTTTCGCGGGTGAACTCGAAGTGCTGTGCTCGCTGCCGGAATTCTGGCGCAAGGTGAGCATCATCTATTCGGGCGGCGACGATTTTGCGGTCTATGGATCGTGGGACGCGCTGATTGCGCTGGCGCGCGAGGTGCAGCGCCTGTTCCACCGCTTCACCGAAGAGAATCTGAAGGAATATCCGGGAGCGGAAGGCAAGACGATTTCGATGGCGATCGCGCTGGCGCCGGAGACTTACTTCCCGCTGGCGGCGGTTTACGAAGAAGCCGGGCGGAACCTGGACCTGGCAAAGGCGGCCGACCGGGATTGCATTTACCTGCTGGGTCGGATTCTGGAATGGCGGCATCTCAACGACGCCGCCGAATTGAAGGACACCGTCACCCGCCTGATTCACGATTTCCGGATGTCCAAGCAGTTTCTATATCAACTGCGCAGTTTCTACCGGCGGGATGCCTATGGCGAGCAGGCCGATGTGCAGCGCACGTGGCGATTCCAGCGGCGTTTCAACCGCATTCTGAGCGGCACGCGCGACCGTGAATTCCAGAAACTGAGAGCCCACCTGATCGGCGAAATGATCGGCAAGAAATCGGCGGAAGTGAAGCTGCGGCCCGCGGGCCTGGTGGCCCTGGAATGGGCCAGATTGGTGACAGAGGTTTAGAAATGGCACAAGAGCAGGAGCAACGGAAGGAAAGCCGTCCGCCGCGCGAAGGCCGCGGACCGCAGGGTGGACCGCCGCAGGGCGGGCCGCCGCGAGGCGGACCCCCACGCGGGGACCGCGGAGGCGAGCGTGGCGGCGATCGCGGCGGCGACCGTGGCGGTGATCGGCGCGGCTTCGATCGCGGACGTCCCGAAGGGCCCCCGGAAATCGAGCTCGAAAAGCTGATCAACGACAGCCTCTACCTGGACAACCAGGCGCACGCCATTGTCAGCCGCATGCGCGATATGGATAGCGGCACCAAGAGCCAGTTGCGCCGGCTTTACAGTTCCGTGCGGCGCGCGGTGCGGGCGCCCGAGGGCGAGCGGCAGCACGAATTCGTGATGTTGCGCGCGCGCCTGGCGTATACGATTGCGCGTCACGGGTTGCGCAGCCTGGATCAGTTGGAAAAGCTGCTGCTGCAGGTCACGCGCCGCAACGACATCAAGGGTTACGAACGGTTCAAGGATCTATTTGAGGCCATCGTGGCCTACAACGAGTAAAGCATGAGCGCACACACCTCCCAAACCGAGTTGAAACTGATCGGGAAGCTGATTCTCGAAGGCGAAATGCTCTGCGAAACCGGCCTGCACGTCGGCGCCGGCAAGGGTTCGCTGGAGATCGGCGGAAGCGACAACCCCGTGGTCAAAGACGCGTTCGGCCGGCCGTATGTGCCGGGCAGCTCGCTGCGCGGCAAGATTCGTTCCCTGCTCGAGCAATCGAGCGGCCTGGCGGTGCCGGGCGAACTGGTCTACCTCTCCCGCCGCAAGGGGCAGGAAGTGCGCATTCACCAGAGCGACCGTCCCGACGATGAAATCTGCCTGCTGTTCGGACGCAATCCGGGCCGGATGGAGCGGGTGCAGGGCGAATCGCTGGACACATCGCAGGCGACTCCAGCGCGGCTCGCGGTGTTCGATGCGCCGCTCGACGTGGACAGCATCACGGCGGCGATGCGCGAGAACCTGGACGACGAACTCACCGAAGTGAAGAGCGAGAACGCGATCGACCGTATCACGTCGCAGGCCAATCCGCGCACGCTGGAGCGCGTACCGATGGGCGCGCGCTTCAAGACGCGTTTCGTGATGGATGTGCTGTGCGACGAGGATGCGCCACTGTTTATGCGCGTACTCGAAGGTCTGCGCCTGCTGGAAGACGACGCGCTGGGCGGCGGCGGCTCGCGCGGCAGCGGCCGGGTCAGCTTCTCTAACCTGCGCCTGGCGTGGCGCAGCAAGAACTACTACGCGACCGGGGCTCCCGAGAAGGAGATTAGCGCGGGCGCGACGCTGGCGGCGATTCAATCGGCCGTCAACGAATCGGCGTTCGGCTTTGTGCGCGAGGAGTAATGAACCCGGGATTGGTCGTCAAACTACGTCCTGCCGGGCCATGGCGTATCGGCCCGGATTCGGGAGCGCGCAATCGCGTCGATGTGATTTATCACAGCGACTCGCTGTACAGCGCGGTCACGAGCGCGATGTCGCGCATGGGCATGCTCGAAGACTGGCTGACGGCGACGGCGCGCACCGAGACGCCGGCCGTGTGTTTCAGCTCGTGCTTTCCGTTCCTGGATGAGATCGCATTTGTGGTGCCGCCGCGGACGATCTGGCCGCCCACATCTCCGGCGCTGATGTCGGCGCGGGTGCGTTGGAAGAGCGCGCGTTTTGTGCCGTTGACCGTGGTGCAGGCGATACTCTCCGGAGAGAAGTTGAACGCCAACCAGTGGAGCGTGGATGGCGCGAGCGGGTGCCTGGTGCCCAACGGACGCGGTGGACCGTTCCGCAGCGGAGTTCGCTGGAACGCCGCGGTGGACCGCCTGAGCGGCGCGAGCGAGCGTCACGCCACGGCATGTACCGAATTTCGTCCCGGCTCCGGGTTGTGGACGATTGTCGGCTTCGCCGACGATGCGGCACGGGATCGCTGGCAGGATGCCGTCAAGGCTGCCTTCCGGCTGCTCGCCGACACCGGCTTTGGGGGCGAACGCTCGCGCGGTTGGGGACGGGCGGAAACTCCGGAATTTATCGAAGGCAGCTTGCCGGAACTGATCATTCAGGAGCGGGCTAAGGCCGCGGTTGTGCCCGTGGTGGAAGCGGCGGGGTCGCCGGTGCCGGAGCCGCCGGAAGAAGTACCGCCGGCGACTGAGCCAGGACCTGATCCTCTGCCCGAGACCGAACCTGGGCCGGAAGCTCCGCCGGCAAGCGATCCGCCGGGCGAAGAACCGGAACCCGATCCGAATCCGGAACCGTCCGAGCCACCGGTCGAGGAGCCCGAGGCTGAGTTAGCGGACGTGCCGGTGGAGGCTGAGGTGCGCGCTCCGGAGAGTATCGCGGAGATGCGTGTCGAGCCAGCGGCCGAGGAGACTGGCGCCGACGCTGCCGCAGCCCGAACCCCTCGTAACGCCGGAGGAAGTCGCCACGGCGCCCGACGAAATCGCGGTGGAGCCTGTGGTGGAACCGGTAGCCGAGGAAGAGCCCGAACCCGAGGCTCACGAACTTGCGGCACTGGCTGCCGGAAGGCCGAGCGGTCCTCCGCTGCAGGCGCACTGGCTGCTCTCTCTGTTCACGCCGGCAGCCGGCCGATGCGGTGGATTGGGGGCGCGGCAGTTACACCGTACTGGCTCGCGGAGGGCGGATCGACAGCCCGTCGGGCAGTGGTGAATTGAAGAAGCAGATTCAGATGGTCGCCGAGGGCTCCGTGCTGTACGCCGATGGCGTGCCGCGCGGTTCCGCGGCCGACGTGGCGCCCGATGGCTTTGCGCACCCGGTGTTTCGCGCCGGCTTCGCGCTCTCCATCCGGCTGCCCGAGGTGCATTGATGCGCTACCGCCTCACATGCCTGACCCCGCTGCTGGTCGGTGACGGGCGCAAGCTCAGCCCCATCGATTACATGGTCTGGAAAGACCACGTGAATGTGCTCGACCAGTGGCGCATTTTCCGCCTGCTGGCTAAGGGGCCGCGGCTGGAGAGTTATCTCACGCAGCTCAAGAATGCCGAGAAGCTGGATTTCGCAAGCTGGGGCGGGTTCGCGCAGAATTTCGCGGGACGGCGCGTGCCGTTCGAGAATGCGGCGTACTCCGCGTACTGGAATCGGGCGGCGGGGGAGAGCCTGCATATTCCGACGTTTGCGTCGGGGGCAAGCGGGCAATATCTGCCGGGCACGGCGATCAAGGGCGCGCTGCGCACCGGCATGGTGTTCTCACAGTGGCGCGACGGCATGCTGCAGGATGTGCTGGGCCGGGTGAAGGGCGATCGTCCGCCGCGGCGTCCGGCGGAGAGCGTGGAAGAGCAGGCGCTCGGCGGCGGCGGCACGAACCGGATGCGGTTCGTGAGCGCGGGCGATTCCGGCGTCGGTGACCACCGGCGAGTTCAAGATCTACCTGCTGCGAACGTCCACGCTGCAGCCTCGCGGCGGCAATTTCGCGCTCGGGTGGAAGCAGAGTCCGCGCGGGGCGGTGGATGGCGCGCGTCCCGAGGATAGCACTCCCACGTTCGCGGAGATGGCTTCGCCCGGCACCACGTTCCGCGGCGACTGGAGCGAGAAGGATTTCTTCCTGCAGACCGAGGTGCGCAAGAGCCTGCGCTGGCCGGAAGGCTTCAATCGCGCCAAGATCTTCGAAGCTGCGAATGTTTATGCGGCGGGCTGCCTCGCACTGCAGCGGCAGTACGCGTCGCAGGCCGGCATGGGCTTGCTGGATCGCAGTCTCGATGAACTGGAGCAGCGCCTGGCGGCCGCGCGCGCCCAGGGCACGTGCCTGCTCTCGATGGGCTGGGGCGGCGGACTCTTGGCCAAGAGCGCTTGGCTCGACACCACCAACGCCGACTACCGCACGATTCTGCAGCAATTCGCGATCTACAATCGCGCGCTGGCGACGAATCTCCCGTTCCCGAAGACGCGGAGGATCGTGTTTTTGGACAATCGACCGGCGACGCTACCGGGCTGGGTCGAACTGGCGATCGAAGAGTAGATTCAGGCTCGCGCAGGATCGCGTACCGCTTTTGGGTGTGCACAAGCAGAAGAATACTCCCATGATCCGAAAGTATGTGGGCATCCACGACCGCATCACTATATCGGCAGTGATCCTGAATCTGCTGGCCCATATTGGTGGTTCCTAGCGACAAAACGTCACTGCCGAGAGGCTGGCCAGCGGATGAACCACAGGAATCACTGCCATGAGATTGACGGCATAAGCACTCGGATTCGAGAGACTTAGCGATACACCATCCTACCATCGCGGCGTGCGAAATAGCCACTTGACATACGAAGTAGTTCGTAGTAACTTCTTCGTATATGGAAGATCTGCCCAAGCCGACGGAAGCGGAACTGGAGATTTTGACTGTCTTGTGGAGCCGCGGGGCGGCCACGGTCCGCGAGGTCCACGAGGTGATTGCGGCGCGCAAGCCCACGCAGTACACGACGGTGCTCAAGCTGCTGCAGATCATGGCGGAGAAGGGGCTTGTGCGGCGCAATGAAAAACAGCGCGCGCATGTCTATGAGCCGGCCAAACCGCGCGAGTGGACGCAGCGGCAACTGGCGGGGGATCTGCTGCAGCGCGGCTTCGCCGGGTCCGCGCGCACGCTCATGATGGGGGCGCTCTCGGCGCGCAAGGCGTCGAAGGCAGAGCTTGCGGAACTGCGCAAACTACTCGAGGAATACGAAAAGGGGGCGCGATGAACCTGCTGCAAAACTGGGTGGAAACGCCGGGCGCGACGGCGCTGGTGTGGACGCTGATTCATTCCCTGTGGGAGGGCGCTGCGGTTGCCCTGATGCTGGCCGCGGCGCTTTGTGTGTTGCGCGGGTCGCGTGCGCGTTATGCCGCGGGCTGTCTGGCGTTGCTGATCCTGCTGGCCGGTTTCGGGCTCACGTTCGCCAACCTGCTGGCCCGTCAGGAGCGTCTGAACGCCGCCACGCAAATCGGGCCGCTGCGGCTCGTGCCGCTCGATGCGGATGCCGGGAATCTGTCCGCGATTCCGCACGCTGGAGGGCTCGGGGAATATCTGCCGTGGATCGCGCCGTTCTGGATTGCAGGCGTGGTGATCTTCCACCTGCGAAGTTTGGCGGGTTGGCTAGGCGCGCGGCGCCTACGGCGCACCGGTGTCTGTTGCGCGCCAATAGTGTGGCAGCAAATGCTGGAGCGGCTGGCGGCCCGACTGCGGATCGCACGTGCGGTGACGCTTTGGGAATCCTGCCTGGCCGATGTGCCGCTGGTGATCGGCTTTGTGCGTCCGGTAATTCTGATTCCGGTGGGCATGCTTGCGGGTCTGCCCGCGGCGCAGGTGGAGGCGCTGCTGCTGCACGAACTGGCGCACATCCGCCGCCACGATTATCTGGTGAACCTGCTGCAGGTCTTCGTGGAGGGCCTGCTCTTCTACCATCCCGCGGTCTGGTGGATGGCCTCGGTGATTCGGGCCGAGCGCGAACACTGCTGCGACGATCTGGTGGTCGCCACTCAAGGCGACGTTTACGTGTACGCCAGTGCGCTCGCCGCGCTGGAAGATAACCGCGGAGATGCGCGGCAACCCGCGCTCGCCGCCAACGGAGGAAGTCTTGTGAAACGTATTCGCCGCCTGCTGATTCAAGCGGAGACTCCGCGCTCCGCTCTCACGCCCGTGCTTTCCGCCGCAATATTGACCGTCACGGTAGTGGCGGCGCTGGCGGCATGGCAGACCGAGCCGCCGGCACCGCCGGCACCGCCCGCGCCTCCTGCTCCCATGGCGGCACCCGCGCCACCGGCGCCGCCGGCCATTCCGGCCGATGCGGCCGCGGTCGATCCGCCCGCTCCGCCCGCGCCCCCGGCACCGCCGCTCGCGCAAGCGCAGGAGGCGCCCGAGGCCGTGCCAGCGGAAACTCGTTACGCAAAGTGGGTCAAAGAGGACGTCGCCTACATCATCACGGATGCCGAGCGCGCCGCGTTCAAGCGCCTGCCGACCGACGAGGAGCGCGAGCACTTCATCGAACAGTTCTGGCAGCGCCGCGATCCGACTCCCGGCACGCCGGTCAACGAATTCAAGGAGGAGCATTATCGCCGGATCGCGTACACCAACAAGAATTTTTCGTCGGGCATCGCGGGGTGGAAGACCGATCGCGGCCGTGTCTACATCACCTACGGTCCGCCCGACGAGAAGGAAACGCATCCCACGGGCGGCTCGTCGTATGCCTACCCTTACGAGCAGTGGATGTACCACTTCATCGACGGGGTGGGGAAGAACATCATCATCGAGTTCGTCGACCCCGATAGGACGGGGGAATATCGGATGACGAGCGATCCCAACGCTGCCCTGGTCACGCTCCCGCCCTCTCCTCCTTCGGGGGTGGCGACCGTGCAGGTGCTCGGTGGCAAGGCGATGATCTCGATTTCGCCGCGCGCGTTCCAGAATCACCAGGTCAGCATCTCCGGTCGGATTCTAAGCAAAGAGGGCGCGCAGATAGGCGCCTTCGAAAATACCGCCCAGGGGGCCGCAAACGTCCTCAGGACGGTCCCGGTAGCGTTGGGTGATTACAGGCTAGTGATCGTCATGAAGGATTTGGTAACCGGGAAGACGTTTGAGCAGACCACCAGCTTCACCGTGAAGTAGCTTGCAATCGATGGGCGCGCGTGGTAAATATTAAGAGAGCTTAATCTTTCCACGTGCGTCGCTTCTCTCCAGTTCGCAGCTGTGCCGCTTTGATTCTCGCCTTGGGCCTTGTTCTCGGCGGGGTCGCTCAGGCGGCGTCTTCGACTGGTGCTGGATTCGAACCGTCGCGCCGGCAGGAATCGGTCAGATCGCTCGGTGATCACGAGACCCTCGCTGCGGCTCCGCGGCATGCCCGGGTTCACACCGTGTCCTCGCATCGTGTGCAGGCCGACGGGCCAGCGCAGCAGATTGCTTTGCCACGACCGGCTTCGGCACTCACGTACACACTGCAAATCCCGGAGTTCCCCCGCAGCGTGGCGGCGGCTCCGCACAGCGGCCGTTCGCCTCCTCGTTTCCTGTAGTTCCCGCTCTGACACAACTACCAATCAGGAAATGAGGAGAACTGTATGTCTGTCTATCGTCGTGTTCTTATTCCGATCGATTTGACGCCGGGAGGCCAGGATATGGCGCCGGCGGTACGCCGGATCATCGACAGCGGTGATACCGAAATTACGTTGCTGCACGTCGTGGAGGCCCGGCCATGGTCCGGCCGCGCCGGGCATGCGCTGCGGTTGATGAACGAGCTGGAGATTCTGGAGCAGCGCGTGTACCGCGGTGCGGGCCTGGTCCGGCGCATCGAATGGGGGCGTCCCGCCGATTGCATCCTGGGGGTGCTGCGCTCGGGAGGCGCGGATGTGGTGCTGATGACGGCCGCGCCGGTCGGCGCCGACCCGGTGGGGCCGGTGGCGAACGAGGTGCTCGCCGAAGCGCCATGCCCGGTGCTGCTCGATTGGCCGGCCGCTCATCCCACGAACCAGGCACGCGTGCAGCCGGTGTGCTGTGCGGTGGAGTGGGACGGCAACGAAGCCAGAGTCATGCGCGAGGCGGTGCGGGTGGCGGAGTCCTGTGGGGCGCCGCTGATCGTACTCGGTGTGGCCGCGCGGGTAGGTGACGCCGTAGCGCTTAGGGCACGCGCGGGGGAGTTCCTTCGCCACGTTGCTCCGGGCGCCGAACTGCAGGTGGAGGCCGGGCATCCGGGAGCGGTGATCCGGCGTGCCCTTCGGTTCCATGGCGCAGGTCTACTGGTCGCCGGAGGCTCGCGGGAGGTGCTGCTGGCGGCGGAGGGCGAATGTGCGGTGCTCTATACCGGATGCCAGGAGCAGGTAGCCGAGATGGAGTTCGAGTTCGCCGCTGGGAGGAGCGCATGAATCGAGCAAAGGACGCAATCAAGGTGATCCTGCTTTCGGGTGGTTTCCTGGGCGGCTTGTGGCTGCTGCGGATGATCGCGGAGAAGTGAGGTCGAGAGCGAGGGCGCACGCGGAGGAGTGCGCTCTCGCAGGATGATTCCGGCTACCACGTGACGGGTGCGGCAGTGCTCGTCTCTTCGCCTCCGACCAGGGCCCTGAGCTTTGTCACGATGGATTTCAGGGCCTCGGACTGGGCGTTCAATTCCTCGGCTGCCGAAGCGCTCTCTTCAGCGCCGGCGGCGGTCGTCTGTGTGACCTGCTCCATCTGATTAATCGCCAAAGAGATCTGTTCGATACCGCGTGCCTGTTCGCGGCTGCCAACGCTGACTTCCTCCACCAGCATCTTCACGTGGCCGGATTCTCCAGTGATGGTCCGGATCGCGTTGGCCACATGATCGACTTTTAATTTGGCGCCCGCGGATTTCGCGATCGATTCCTCGATCAGCGCGGTGGTGTCACGAGCCGCCTGGGCGCAGCGCTGGGCCAGGTTGCGCACTTCGTTAGCGACGACGGCGAAACCCATTCCCGATTCGCCCGCCCGGGCCGCCTCCACGGCGGCGTTCAAGGCAAGAATGTTTGTCTGGAAGGCGATCTCATCGATGACCCGGATGATCTTAGAAATCTTTTCGCTCTGGCCATTGATGTCTTCCATTGCCTGGACCATCTCATCCAGAGACTGATTGGCTTGGACGAAGTTCTGCTGCGAGCGAGCCATCAACCCGGCGGCGCTGCCGGAGTTCTCCCCATTCCTTCTGGCCATGGCATTGATTTCTTCGGTTGACGCCGACGTTTCCTGCAGCGACGCAGCCTGTTCGGAAAATCCTTGCGCCAGCGATTGACTGGCACTGGAAACCTGTGCAGCTACCTGTTCGGCGCCTTTGAACAATTCGGCCGCGGCGATCACCAAGGTCCGGCTGATGCCCCGGACCACGAAGACGGAGAGCAGCACCACCATCAGGAGAGCGCCGGTGAGCACGAGGCTGATCCAGAGACTGGCTGAGCGCAGGGAATCCGAGGTCGCCTGGGATTCCTTCAATAGTTTCCGCTGTTGATCTTTCAGGTGATTCAGGGCGTCTTCCGCCAGGGATGCGAAGTCTTGTATCTTCGGCGTAAGGCCAGCTACCTGTTCGATCTGATTTTCTCCGCAGAAACGGATGTAAGCGGCGGAGGTACTCTCGAATTCCCCAACTCCCGATTCGAACCTCTCCAATTCCCGCCTGCCCTCATCGGTGTCCATTAAGGGGCGCAGTTCGGCGATCTGTTCCCGCGTCCGTTTGAAAGCGGCTTGCCAGCGCTGGACGTTGGAGTCAAACTCGGTTTGATTCTTGAGACTTGCAAAAACAAATGTTCCCCGGAGCGCGGCCACCATTTCCCAGGCTCGGGCGCGCGTGGCGTTCACCAAGTCCAGCTTCACGGCCGTTTTCCCGGTCGCGACGCCGAGTTCCCGGCCAAGAGTACGCAGATACCAGATGCCGGAGCCGGCGACAGTCATTCCGATCAGCGCCAGTATTCCGACGGTCAGATAGAGCTTGGTGGAGACCTTCATCTTGCGGTACCTCTTTCGACAGAAAGCGTGAAAGCCTTCGTTTGCGCTGTAACCCTTTCGCGTTGTCAGCCAACCATACTATCGGCTGTCCTGGACGAACCATTAGAGGTTTAGAAGCGCTGCGTAACTCCCAGGAGGAGGCAATTGTAAGCCGAGCCGCGACCCGCGTTGCGGAGGAACTCACCCGGGAAGATGTGTCCCACCACCAGATCCACCAGGGTGTGCCGGGTGGCGCTCCACTTTGCCTGAAGGTCCGCTTCCTGTCCGATGTGATTGCCCTCCAACGCATTCGATGCGATCAACACTCTGCCGCCGCTGTAGAGCCCGTCGCGCCGGTTTGCCAGCCAGAAGGAGTTATAACTTGCGGTGACTGCGAGGCCAGCCCGGACGCCGTATTGAAGTCCCGCGCGCGCGTGGGAGATGTTGGTCCAGGTGATTTGGTCCGCGGCGCCAAACTTGTCGTGGGAACTGGGAAATAAAGGGTCGAACGCCCCGTGGATTCCGTCGCGCGGGTTCTGGTCGCCGGAGGCACGGTTGAACTCCGCAAAGATTCGCGGCCGGTGCCGGGTATCGGCCAGTGTGTGGCCGACCGCCCAGTGACCGCCCCAGGCGGAGAGGGCTTCATTCGCCTGCCGCCCGTGCTGGGTGGCGATTTCCCACCCATAGTCGAAGCCGAGAGGCAATTTTCCCGTGCAGCGGACTCCCAAGGTCTTCTCGTCGAGATTCCCGGCCTTTGTCAATTCTCCTTTGACGTTGTGTTCCAGTCGCCAGAAGAGATACGGTTCCAGTACGGCACGCGGAATCACCCGTTCTACCGATCCGTACGCTCCGTGGAAATGCTGGGCGGGCGACGGCATGTCGAAGCCATCGACGTTCACCTTGTCGGACGCGCCCGTAAAGGTATCGACACGGATCCCGCGGTAGCGCAGCGTCAGACGGATGCCGTCAAAGGTGCGGCCCACATTGGACCAGTTCGGGTCGGCAACCAGGCGCCCTTCCCCGAAGGCGAGGCTCTGGCGCCCGGCTCGCACACTGACGGGTCCGGACTCCGAATTGCCAACCTGCACGAACCCGAGACGGAGGTCCAGGGGATTCTGCTGCGAGGAGGGTGCGGGCGATACATTGGAGAAGAAGACTCGCGAATCCTGCAGCTCCGCATAGAATTTTAGCCAGGAGAGGGGCGCGGCTTCGAGGTTCATGCGGAGACGCTGCAGCAGATAATTGTTGCCGTCGGGCCTGAAGGCGACGCCACCCAGGGCCTCCAGCCGCAACCGTTCCTCGCCGCCGAGCCGCAACCAGGCCGGCAACTTCGAGTTCAGATAGCCGGAGACGATGCCTTCCGTTGCTGCCGGGCCTTGACCCGTAGCGCAGCGTTGCGTGAGGCCAATCGCGGCGCAAATACATAATAAGATCTGTAAATCCTTTTTCACGATGCCCCAAAAGTCTTATCGCCCCGGAAGGCGGGAGCGTGAAGTTTGGGAGCCCGTACCAGTACGGGTCTGGGGTTCTTGCTGGGACTTTATAGGGGAAGCAGCCGGGCAGGCCTAGGCAACAATACACTTATGAGAACAGTGGCGCTTCTGGTTGTGCTTGGGGCCGTGTGTTTTGCCGGAGAAGTTGGGAAGCCTGCCTGCAACGCGGAGAACCACGGCAGGTTGTGGCCGGAGGCGGCCAACGCCAGTCCTGACGCGGCCCGGCTGCTGTCGCGGAGCGGAGAGCTGGAAATGTGCTCCCTGGTGGTCTGGAAGTATCGATGGGAAAGGCTCAGCGTGAACGTGCGCGACCTGGAGAAGCGGGCGCGAAAGTCGTCACTCCCGCGTTAGTTCGAAGCCGCGCTCCGGGATGCTGCAATGCAGTGTCTCCGAGGCGTGGCCGTTCAGTCGGAAGATCTGCTGCACCAGACTCGCAGACGCTTTCATAGCCGCGCTCGAAGAAGACCAGAATCGAAGGTCCGGCGCCGCTCAAGGCGCAGCCGAGCAGACCGGGTGCACGCAGCCGCAGAATTTCGTGCAGGCCCGGCACCAGGGCTTCCCGGTACGGCTGATGGAAGCGGTCTTCGATGGCGGCGGGGAAGACGTTAGTGGTCCCGGTAGCGAGCGCCGCGATCAGGAGAGCGGCGCGCTGCACGTTGAAGACGGCGTCCTCGCGGCTATATCCGGAGGGCAGCACGGCGCGCGCCTTTGCGGTCGGGCAGGTCGAAATCAGGCACCACGATGGCGAGGTCGAAACTCTTCGGGCAGGGGTAGCCGGACAGCGCGCGTGACGCCGCCCGAATCGATCGCGCTGGCCACGATCGAGCCGAGGGTACATGGCGCCACGTTGTCGGGATGACCTTCGAGGCGCGCTGCCTCGTCCAGGATGCGGAGCGGCTTCCAGCCCAGCTCCAGTAGTTCGTCGGCGATCACGACGCCCGCCGTCAGCGCCGCGGCGCTCGACCCCATGCCTTTGCCCAGCGGGATTTCGTTGTGGATCTGCAGCTCGATGGGCGGCATCGTCATGCGCTGATTGCCGTGCCACGGTGAGCGCCGTCTGCCAGATCAGGTTGTCGGCGATTTGCGGGGATGCCGCAGGCATCGCGGCCGGCGGCGTGAATGGAGAGTGCCTGTGCTGTGCCGGAAGCGGCAGGTCAGATACACGCCCAGCGCCAGCCCCAGCGCGTCGAAGCCCGGCCCCAGGTTGGCGCTGGAGGCCGGCACCCGAGGGTGAAACCATGAATCGGACACACTCATAACGAGTCGGCTAAACCTCGCGGTACCGGGGCGAGGAAGCGATCAACGAATTCCCAATCCCAACGCCGGGACGGGTACTGGATCTCCAAGCCAGCGGATCTCCAAGCCAGCGGATCTCCAAGCCTAGCGGATCTCCAAGCCTAGCGGATCTCCAGCCTAGCGGATCTCCAGGATGTCTTTTTCTTTGGTCTTGGACGCGGTGTCGATCTTGCCCATGTACAGGTCGGTCAGCTTCTGGATTCTCGTCGTGGGCCTTCTTGTCGTCGTCTTCGGTGATCTTCTTGTCTTTGAGACAGCTTCTTCACGGCTTCGTTGCCGTCGCGGCGGATGTTGCGCACGGCCACGCGATGGTGCTCGGCCACGGCGTGCAGCTTCTTGACGAGGTCTTTGCGGCGCTCTTCGGTCAGCGGCGGGATCGGCAGGCGGATGATCTTGCCGTCGTTGGCCGGATTCAGGCCCAGGTCGCTGGTGCGGATCGACTTTTTCGATCAGCGCCGATCTGCGAGACATCCCACGGCTGGATGGTGATCAGGTTCGGTTCGGGAACGTGCAGGTTGGCCACCTGGTTGAGCGGCGTGGGCGTGCCGTAATAGTCCACACGAATGTGGTCCAGGAGGCTCAGCGAGGCGCGGCCGGTGCGGATGGCAGCCATTTCGTGCTGCAGATCCGCGACCGCCTTTTCCATTCGGGTCTTGAGGTTCGCCTCGACTTCCTTCACCGAGTTGAACGCAGGACCGCTGGGTGCTGCAGGCTGTTCTGTCTTCATAGCGAAGTGTCTCCGTGCTCTGGTGCGGCTAGTGAATCACGGTACCGATGGTCTCACCCATCGACATACGCATTATATTGCCTATCGTGTTCAAATTGAAAACGATAATGGGCAGCTTGTTGTCCCGGCACATGGCGATCGACGTGGCGTCCATCACGCCCAGCGCCCGCGACAGCACTTCGAGGTAGCTGATTTCGGGAAACTTGACCGCGTCCGGGAACTTCAGCGGATCTTTGTCGTAGACGCCGTCGACGCGCGTGGCCTTGGCGATCACGTCGGCCTTGATTTCGAGCGCGCGCAGGGTGGCCGCGGTGTCGGTGGAAAAATAAGGATTGGAGGTGCCCGCCGCGAAGATCACGATGCGGCCCTTTTCCAGGTGCCGGATGGCGCGGCGGCGGATGTACGGCTCGGCCACCTGGTGCATTTCGATCGCGCTCATCACGCGCGTCGGAATGCCCATCTGTTCCAGGGCATCGCTCAGGGCGAGCGAATTGATGACGGTGGCCAGCATGCCCATGTGATCGCCGGTCACGCGGTCCATACTGCGGGCAGCGGCGGCCACACCGCGAAAGATGTTGCCGCCGCCTACCACTACGCCGACTTGAACGCCGGCCGCCGCCACGTCGGCCACTTCGCGGCGCCAGCGACTCGCACCCGGTCCGCGTCGATGCCGAAGGTGGCCGCCGCCGGCCAACGCTTCGCCGCTCAGTTTCAGCAGGATGCGCTTATAGCCCGGCATTGCCTACTCGGCTGCCGGGGTCTCGCTGCCGGAGTCCGCCGCCTGCGCATCGCCGACTTTGAAGCGGACGAAGCGGGCCACGCTGATGTTCTCGCCCAGCTTGGCGATCTTGGTCTTCACGAGTTGTCCGACGGTGAGGGTCGCTTCCTTCACGAACGGCTGTTCGAGCAGGCAGATCTCCTCGTAGAACTTGGCCATGCGGCCTTCGATGATCTTATCGAGCATCTTCTCGGGCTTGCCCTCGGCGAGGGCGCGCGCCTTGCTGGATATCTTTCTCCTTCTCGATCACGTCCTCGGTGACGTCTTCCTTGCGGATGAAGCGCGGGTCGGCGGCCGCGATGTGCATCGCGATATCGTGCACCAGTTCCTGGAAATCGTCGGTGCGCGCGACGAAATCGCTCTCGCAGTTGACTTCCACCATCACGCCGAGCTGGCCGCCGTGGTGAATGTAGGTGCCGATCAGGCCCTGCTTGGTGGCGCGCGACGCCTTCTTGCCGGCCGACGCGATGCCACGCTTGCGCAGTACGACTTCCGCCTTCGGTCGAGGTCGCCCTTGGCTTCCACCAGGGCGCTTCTTGCATTCCATCATGCCCGCGCCGGTGCGCTCGCGGAGTTGTTTGACTAGTGACGCGGTAATTTCCGCCATAACTTTGACCTCGTGTTCCTTTTCGTGAGGCTGGTCCCGGACCGGCCTGTACGGGGCGGGTCTGCGACGCCGCGCCCCAAGGGAATCTGCTAGCTGCCGCTCTCGGTGACCACCGGCTCGGCAGCCGGTTCGGCTGTCTCGGAAGCGGGACCCTTACGCTGCGAGGGCGGAGCCGGCTCTTCGGCCATGCTCAGGCTCTCCGCCATGATCTTCTCGGCATACTTGGGGTCCACGTATTCCGTGTACTCCATCATGCCTTCTTCGGCCGGGGTTTCGTCGCTGACGATCTTGTCGGCGGTGAAATCCTGCTCGGTGGCCAGGGCGCGGCCTTCGACCACGGCGTCGGCGATCTTGCTGGCGAACAGGCGGATGGCGCGCAGGGCGTCGTCGTTGCCCGGAATCACCCAATCCACTTCGTCCGGATCGCAATTGGTATCCACGATGGCGACCACCGGAATGCCCAGGCGGCGGGCTTCTTTCACCGCGATGCGCTTCCTTGTTGGAATCGATCACGAACAGCACGTCCGGCAGGCCGGGCATGTCCTTGATACCGGCCAGGTTCTGGTCCAGGTGCTTGCGTTCGCGCTCCAGGCGGATGACTTCCTTCTTGGGACGGCCGGCATAGCCGCCTTCCACCGAAGCCATGGCTTCCAGTTCCTTGAGCCGCTTGATCGACTTCTGAACCGTCAGCATGTTGGTGAGCAGGCCGCCCAGCCAGCGCTGGTTGACGTAGTACATCTGGCAGCGGTTGGCCTCTTCGGCGATGGCTTCCTGCGCCTGGCGCTTGGTGCCCACGAAGAGCACGTTCTTGCCTTGTGCGGCCATTTCGCCGACGAAGCGGGCGGCGTCCTTGAACATCTTCAGGGTCTTCTGAAGATCGATGATGTAAATGCCGTTGCGTTCGCCGAAGATGTATTCTTTCATCTTCGGATTCCAGCGCTTGGTCTGGTGCCCGAAGTGAACGCCAGCTTCGAGCAATTCCTTCATCGAAATTGCAGGCAAAATACCTCCTAAAAAGTTAACGCGCTCCAATGCGCAGCCGCGCGGTCCAAAGCGAGATTTACGCGGTGCGACAGGAGCCCAGGGTGTTAGTTGATAGATAGCAAAGCCCGGAAGGTGTAAACAACTTTTCCTTCCAGGCTTCGCGGGGACTTAACGCTTGGAGAACTGGAACCGCTTGCGAGCGCCCTTCTGGCCGTACTTCTTGCGCTCGTGCTGCCGCGGATCGCGGGTCAAGAAGCCAAGCTTCTTCAACCGTGACCGCAGTTCCGCGTTGAACTCCACTAAAGCCCGGGAAATACCCAGACGGGCACGCGCCCGCCTGGCCGGCGACGCCGCCGCCGTCGGCGAGAATCAGGAGATCGAACTTGTCCATGGTTTCGGTGGCCGCCAGCGCCTGCCGCACCACGGCGCGCGTGCTTTCCGTGGGGAAGTAATTCTCGAACGCGCGGTTGTTGACCTTGATCTCGCCCTTGCCGGGCCGCAAGAACACGCGAGCCACCGAAGTCTTCCGGCGGCCCGTACCCAAATATTGAACTATCGTCGCTGCCACTAACCGTTACCTTCCTGCTCGCTATTTGACCGTCAACGCGACGGGTTGCTGCGCCGCGTGCGGATGCTTGTCACCCGCGTAGACATTCAGTTTCCGGTACATCTGTTTGCCGAGCTTGTTCTTGGGAAGCATGCCGACGATGGCGTCTTCCACAATGCGGGTCGGGCTTTTCCGCGCGCACCCGCTTCAAGCTCTTCTCCACCAATCCGCCGGGATATCCGGTGAAATGGCGATAGAGTTTGTCTTCTTCCTTGCGGCCCAGTGACCTTCACCTTTTCGGCGTTGATCACGATCACATGATCGCCGGCGTCGATGAACGGCGTGTAGGTGGGCTTGTGTCTTGCCCATCAACATCATGGCCGCCTTGCTGGCCAGTTTGCCCAGCACAACGTCCTCGGCATCGATCACATGCCACTGCGCGGTTAATCCCATTCTTTGTGGGGAACTCGGTACTCATTGCACACACGTCTCCAACTATTCGCGGTTGCAAAATATTTAGTCTAATGGGTTTGGGGATTCGTTGTCAAATCGGGTTACAAAGATTGAACGGCGCACACCTACCCCGCACCCGTCGCGCGATGCCGCCTTTTTGATTCCTGCGCTACCATTAAACATCAACGCCAACTGGAAAAACAACCTGCGCGTGGTACTGGTTTCCACGCGCAATCCGCTGAACATCGGCGCCGCCGCCCGCGCCATGGCCAATTTCGGATTTTCACGCCTTTGCGTGGTCGCGCCATACGACGTTGCCTTCCGCGAGGCCCGCTCGGCCGTCGGCGCGGCGCCCCTGCTCCAGAAGGCGGAGGAATTCCCCACGGTCGCCGCCGCCGTCGCCGAGTGCCGCCTGGTGGTTGGCACTACCAGCGTCGGCCATCGCGAACTGCAGCACCCCATCCGGCGGCTGGAGTATGGGGCGCGGCTGATGCTGCGAGGGCTGCCTGAGGCCCCCGCCGCGCTGCTCTTCGGCAGCGAGAAATTCGGCCTCTCCAATGAGGACCTGAGTCACTGCCACTGGCTGATGCGCATCCCGACCGTCGGCCAGGACCTCTCCATGAACCTTGGGCAGGCGGTCGC
Source organism: uncultured Solibacteraceae bacterium (assembly GCA_963791985.1). Classification (GTDB taxonomy): domain Bacteria; phylum Acidobacteriota; class Terriglobia; order Bryobacterales; family Bryobacteraceae; genus Solibacter. The sequence continues at coordinate 36,031 of CAWBUN010000003.1, forward strand.
GCTGTGTCTTTATGAATTGGCGCGCGATCCGAAGGCTGCTCTCGCCAGCCCGGAGAAAATCCGCTCCGCCAGCGCCGCCGAGTTCGAACAGATTACCAGCCGGCTGCTCGAGGTGCTCAATCGGAGCGGCTACGTCAACCCCGTGACCTCGATCTCGACCGACGAGAAGGTTCGACGCCTGGTGCGCCGCCTGGAAATTCCGGGCCGCGACACCAAAGTCCTTTTGGGAATGCTGCGCCAGATTTTGTGGAAGCTGGAGAACTGACCAGGTATCAGGCGAGGTGGGCCAGCACGTCTGCCGTCCGCGTCACCGTGCAATATTCGCCGTCCAGGTTGGCCAGGCTCATCGCGTGGACCTCGCTCGCCGATCGCCACGCACCGTTCCAGTCTTTGCGGCCGAAGGTGAACGCGGCGTCTTCCACCAGGAACGTCGTGAAGCCCAGATTCCCGGCCATGCGCACGGTGGCCTCCACCGAATTATTCGTGATCACACCGGTGATGACCAGGGTCGCGATGCCCGACGCGCGTAGGCGCGCTTCCAGGTCGGTGCCGATGAAGGCGCTGTTTGTCCGCTTGGCGATCACCGGTTCGCCCTGGAGCGGGAGGGTTTCGGGCTTGAAGGCGTGCCCGGGCTGCCCTGGCCGGTAGGTCGATTGGGGCTCGCAAGAATCGTGGCGGATATGATAGACCGGTCGGCCGGATGCGCGCCACGCGGCCAGCAGCGCCGCGATATTGGACTCGGCCTGAGGATTGTTGCGCACGCCCCAACTGGGGTGATCGATCGCCTTCTGTACATCGATCACGAGCAGCGCGGCGCCGTTCAGCGTCACGGATTCATTCCCCGTCCGCCGCGTCCACGGCGGCCCGGCTTCTTGGTCGGATCTTCGCCGCCGAACGTGAGGGTCACGTCGGCGGTGTGCGCCTGCGCGTTCACTTTCAAGTCCGCTTTGGTGGCGCCCAGGTTTTCGAACAGGGCCTCTTCCTTGATCCGGTTCAAGAAATAGTCGGGATAATCGGGGTTCAGCGGCTTGCCTTCCTTCATCGTCCAGATGCGGTTGATCTCCGCTTCTCCGTTCAGGTCCAACCCGGCGATGGTCAATTTGCCCATGAGGTACTGGGCTCCCGGTTCGATACGCACCGCAACGTCCACCGCCTTCTTCGCGTCGTTGATCTTGCGTTCGGGCGCGACCTTCACGTCCAGGTATCCGGCGCGGCGCACCGCCTTGCGGATCTTTTCGATGCCATCGTTGACGCGGTCGAAGTTGGCCACGTCCCCGGTCTTAAAATCGCCCGTCTTGATCAGCACCGCCGCGTCCACCGGACTTTGTCCCGCGATCGTCACCTTCCCGAGTTCGTAGCTCTGTCCTTCGTCTACCTTGACGAACACGTGGACGCCCGCCACATCGTCCACGGGTTCCGAACGGATCTCCGGGAATGCCACTCTCACGCGGCCGCGCTGCTCGTAGAGCGGCCGCACCGCATTATTCAGGATCTCGCGAAAACCGGCTTCGGTGTACGCCGAGCCGATTCCGGTGCCGTGGATCGCCTCGCGCAATACGCCCTGCGGAATTACCTGATTGCCCTGGAAGGTCACCTGCGCCACTGCGGGCAGGTTGCGGGCCGGCCGGAAGACGATGGCGAACTCGTCGCTGGTCACCGGCGTCACCTTCCCGGCGATCTTCTCCGAAAACCCCTTCGAGCCCAGGAACTCCTGGATCCACGCTGTGTAGCGGTCCACCACCGCTTTGGTGGCCGGTAATTTGGTGCGGGAATACAGCGGATCGCGGGCGCGCAGCACGGCGTCGAGCTGAGCATCGGGGACCCCCAGTTCTTCGAAGCGCACCGGAAAGACGGGGTCGACCTCCGTCACCTGAAAGGTCGCGACATAGCCTTGCTTCGCGGGGCCGGGCTCGAACTTGTACCCTACGGTCTCGAACGCTCCGCTGGCCACGAGCCGGTCGCGTGCTGCCTCGAATTCGGCTTTCCCCGCGAGTTGCCCGGTCTTCAGGCCCGTCACCTGGATCACCTGTTCGCGCGTGTAATTGCGAATGCCTTCAACAACGATGCTCTCGATCGGCCATTTGGCCGGCGCGGCAGCCGGCGCGGCAGCCGGCGCCTCCGGCTTCGGGGCCGAGCTCTTCTTCGCCACTGGTCTTTGCGGAGGAGCCTGCGCCAGCCCGGGGACGCAGAGCACCAACAGAAACGCGCACAACCTCATAATCCTTATGTTAGACGCGCGGCATGGCCGCCGGATTACGCGGATCCCGCCGGTTCATCGGGCGTGAGTAAGAATCGATGCGGAGATCGCCTGCAGCGGTAGCACCTGGTCGACGGCGCCGAGTTTGATGGCTTCATTGGGCATGCCGAAGACCACGGACGTGGCTTCATCCTGCGCGATGGTATAGGCGCCAGCCTGCTTCATCTCCAGCATCCCGCGTGCGCCGTCGTCGCCCATACCGGTCAATATCGTGGCGACAGCGTTTTTTCCGGCGTAGCGTGCCGCGGACCGGAACAGAACATCCACCGAAGGCCGGTGCCGGCAGACCAGCGGCCCGTCTTTAATGTCCACGTAGTATCGCGCGCCGCTGCGCTTCAACAGCACATGGTGATTGCCGGGCGCAATCAGCGCTCGCCCGCGCAAGACGCTATCGTTGCTCTCCGCTTCCTTCACGGAGATCTGGCACAAGGTGTCCAGACGGTTGGCAAACGCGCGCGTGAAGACCTCGGGCATATGCTGCACGATCACCATCCCGGGAGCGTCGGAGGGCAGTACTTCGAGCAGTGCTCGCAAGGCTTCGGTTCCGCCCGTGGACGCGCCGATCACGACCACCTTTTCGGTGGTCTCGACCATGGCTCCCGTGGCGCGGGACAGGATTGCGTCGGCCGTGAGCTTCGGTTCTACGACACGGCTTGGAGCAACCCCCCGCAACCGCGCCAGAGCCGCTGCTTTGACCGCCTGACAGAGCATCACGCGCGACTCTTCAAGGAACTGCTTGCAGCCCAGACGCGGCTTGGCGATGATCTCCACAGCCCCATACTCGAGGGCTTTGAGCGTGCTGACCGCGCGCTCTTCCGCCAGGGTCGAGCAAATCACCACCGGTATCGGGTGCTGGGACATGATTTTCTGCAGGAAGGTCAGCCCGTCCATACGCGGCATCTCGATATCGAGGGTGATCACATCCGGCGCCTGCTCGCGCATTCGTTCCGCGGCGACGAAGGGGTCGCTCGCGGTACCGATCACCTCGATTCCCGGGTCGGCGGAGAGCACATCGCTGAGAGTCTGCCGCACGACTGCGGAATCGTCGACTATGAGGACACGAATTCTTGGTTTGCTCATGGTTTGCTCATGGCTTGAGTCCGTCTGAGGGGCTGAGGCGGTGAAGCAGGACTTCACCGGTTCCGGTGTGGAAGTGAATCCTTCGTCCGCGGGTTCCGCCGGTGTCGGATGCTGAAATCGTCAGACCTTCTTCCACCAGTGTTTCCTCGGCTGCGATGTAGTTCAATCGGCCCACTGTGGGCTTGCCGCCGCGATCGCAGGAGGCAAGCACGTCAGCTCCCCCGAATAGCTTGATCTCCAGTTCCCGCCGGGAGGCCCCGAGGCTGTCGAACTGCTCAGCCAGGTGCCGGATACTAAAGTCCACATAGCGGTAACCCTCGCGTAGGCTGGACCCCGCGGGCCAGGGTCTCGGACATCGTGGCAAAACCCCGTGGCACAGCGCGCCGGCGCCAAGCCGCCGGCTCCAGAACGTAACCCCGATGCACGACCCCAGAATGGTTCTCAGGATGGCGGGGCAGCGCGCCAGAAACAACTCCCCAGGTTGGCAGATCCAGGTCGGGAAGTACGAGCTCTGGTCGGATCATTCACATTTCCGGTAGACCGATGGCGCGACGGCAATCAGTGGCAGATCCATGCCTTGAAGAGATTCCGAATGGCCGGCAAAAAAATACCCGCCCGGCGCAAGTTGACGCGTCAGTTTTTGCAGTATTCGAATCTGTGTGGGCCGGTTGAAATAGATGATCACGTTCCGGCAGAAGATGATCTCTGGCGCGTCTACCACGCCGAGGTCGGCCTCCATAAAGTTCACGCGGCGAAACTCGACCATTGCGCGCAATTCGGGGACAATCCGCAGCAAATCGGATTCCGGGTCGCGGCTGCGCATGAAGTACTTGCGGCGAAGGTCAACGGGCACTGGACGCACCAACTCTGATTTGAAAATTCCAGCCGCAGCCTTGGCCAAGACCTCCGTGCAGATATCAGTCGCAAGAAGGCTGAAGCGAAACGCCGGGACCTGTTGCGAGTATTCGCTCAAGACCATCGCGAGCGTGTAGGGCTCCTCGCCGGTTGAACAACCGGCGCTCCAGGCGAAATACTTGCGCGCGGTTCCATTACGCGCACACAGGTCCGGCAGCGCTCTGGAGACGAGGTATTCGAAGTGGCCCGCTTCCCGAAAGAAGTCGGTCTTGTTAGTGGTCACCGCGTCGATCAGGTGGACCAGTTCATCCTCAATCCCTGCAGGGGAAAACAACCGGTCGCAATATTCGCCGATAGACGAAACCCCCAGGCTGCCAAGCCGGCGCTTTAGCCGGATCTCCAGCATAGTCTTCTTATCCGTGCTCAGGGCAATGCCGGACTCGTGCTGAATCAGAGCCCGCAGCCGGTCAAAATTGGCATTCGAGATCGCTTCGTTGCGCGTGCTCATTTTAGATGGAGGCCGCGAAACGGCGGATCAGACGCCGCACTCCGCCATCTGCGTCTCGGCTTGTGCCTTGTTCGCGTCGGCGGCGCGCACCATGGATAACTCCTCGGCCGAGAAGACGCGGTCAATGTCCAGGATCATGATGAACTGGTTATCGCGCTTCCCCATGCCTTTGATAAAATCCGTTCGGATCTGAGTGCCGATCTTCGGCGGAGGTTGAATCTGGTCCGGCTCCAGATCGATTACTTCCTCAACCGAATCGGCCAAAGCGCCGATCACAGTCGACTCTCCTTCGAGCAACATCTCAACCACTACGATGCAGGTGTTGACGGTTTTTTCGGTTCTCGACATTTCGAAACAGAGCCGCAAATCGACTACCGGGACCACGTTGCCGCGGAGATTGATCACGCCGCTCATGAAGTCGGGCGTGCGAGGTATTTTGGTGATCGTCGTGAAGTCCAGGACCTCCCTTACTTTAGAGACGTCGGTTGCGAACACCTCTTCGCCTAATTTGAATGTGAGGTACTGCCGTGTATCAGTGATTTCCGTAACGCTCATGATTGGCTTCCTTTCGCGCCTGGCAGGGCCAGGGAGCGGATATCTGTACCCGCTCCCCGGCGACTCCTAGAAGCGTTCGAACTCCTTATCGATCCGATCACCGGTCTCTCTCATCTTGAGAGCAACTCCGGCCTTACCACCCCTTTTGGCGCTGCTTTGCGTGCCGCCGTGAGCGACTGCTTCCTGCAGCCTCGTCAACGATCCGGCAGCCTTGTTGCCGGCGATGCGCGCGGTTGCCTGAGGTTGTCCGGACTCGCCCGTTCTGAAGAATCCCAGCGAGTTGATGAGCTGATCGGATTGGCCCGTCAGTTCCTCCGTTGTGGACGCCATCTCTTCGGCGGCGGATGCGTTCTGTTGAATTACCTTCTCGAGTTGTTGCAGGGCCTTGTTGATCTGCTCGGAGCCTGTGTCCTGTTCCTTGCTGGCTGCCGTGATCTCCTGAACGAGTTCGGCGGTCTTCTGGATATCGGGCACCAGCTTTTCGAGCATCTCTCCGGCCTTCTCGGATACTTTCACCGTGGTACCGGAGAGGTGGTTGATTTCCCCCGCCGCCTTCTGGCTGCGCTCCGCCAGTTTGCGGACTTCAGCGGCCACCACCGCGAAACCTTTCCCATGCTCTCCGGCGCGCGCCGCTTCGATCGCCGCGTTGAGCGCGAGCAGGTTCGTCTGGCGGGCGATCTCCTCAATGATGGAGATCTTGGTCGCGATTTCTTTCATCGCCGCGACCGCTTCCAGAACGCACTTGCCGCTTTCCTGGGCGTCTTTCGCCGATTTGGTCGCGATCTTGTCCGTTTGCTGCGCGTTATCGGCGTTTTGCTTGATATTGGAAACCATCTCCTCCATGGAGGAAGATGCTTCTTCCGCGGATGCGGCTTGCGCGCTGGCTCCGTTGGAGACCTGCACGGAAGCCGCGCTGATCGATTGGCTGGCGGACGATACCTCGCTCGCTATCGTTCGGATTTCGGTCACCGTGCGCGTCAGGCCGCCGACCATCGCGCTCAGCGCCTGCATCAGCTTGTCCTCAGCGGAGCGCTCCCGGACCGTAACAGTCAGGTTGCCCTGGGCGATCTCTTCGGCGGCCCGCGTGACGTCGTTCATGGCCACAATCAGCGTGTTCAGGTTGTTCTTGATCGCATTGAAATCACCCTGGTAGGTGTCCGTGATTTGCGGCGGCAGGTCGCCCTTGCTGATGCGGTCCACATATTCGGCTGCGACGTTCAACGGACCGATCACGGAATCGAGCGTGCTGTTGACGCCCTCGACAATTCTGCGGTAGTCGCCGCTATGCTTTGCGGCGTCGGCGCGCGTGGCCAGCTTTCCTTCTACCGCCGCTTTGGCGAGCATGTTGGCATCGGTCACCAGGGCGTTGATGTTGTCGATGCAGTTGTTAAGATTATTCTTGATGGTATTAAAATCGCCGTTGTAGGTATCGCTGATCTTGCCGGGGATGACGCCGCGCGAGATCTTGTCGACGTAATCGGCGGCGACGTTGAGCGGCGTAATCACGGCGTCCAGCACAGCATTGAGGCCCCGGACAATGTCGGCATACGCGCCGCGGAACTGGTCGGGCTTGCCGCGCTCGGAGAGTTGTCCTTCCTTCGAAGCATGGGTCAGACGCGCCAGTTCTCTCTGCAGGTCCTGCAAAACGGAGCCGACGTTGTTGACCGCCTGCTTCATCTTCTCGTGATCGCCCTTATAAGTGTGTGCGATCAGCTCGTCGATCTTGCCGCCGGAGATCTGCGCGAGAATCCGGTTGCCTTCGCTGATCGGCAGCAGGATCGCGTCCAGCATGCCGTTGACGCCGCGCACAATTTCGGCATACGCGCCGCGGAACTGTTCCGGCTTGCCGCGTTCGGAGAGTTGTCCATCCCTGGAGGCATCGGTCAGTCGCGTCAACTCCTTCTGCAGGCTTTGCACCACCGTGCCCACGTTGTTGACGGCCTGCTTCATCTTCTCGTGATCGCCCCTATATGTCTGCGCGATCAATTCGTCGATCTTGCCGTCGGAAATTTGCGCGAGAATCCGGTTGCCCTCGCCGATGGGCAGTAGGATCGCGTCCAACATGTTGTTCACGCCGCGCACAATCTCGGCATAGGCGCCGCGGAACTGGTCCGGCTTGCCGCGTTCGGAGAGTTGACCATCCCTGGAAGCATCGGTCAGGCGCGCCAACTCCTTCTGCAGGCTTTGCACCACCGTGCCTACGTTGTTGATGGCCTGCTTCATCTTCTCGTGATCGCCCCTATATGTCTGCGCGATCAATTCGTCGATCTTGCCGTCGGAGATCTGCGCCAGGATGCGATTGCCCTCACCGATCGGCAGCAGGATCGCGTCCAACATGCCGTTCACGCCGCGCACAATCTCGGCATAGGCGCCGCGGAACTGGTCCGGCTTACCGCGTTCGGAGAGTTGACCATCCCTGGAAGCATCGGTCAGGCGCGCCAACTCCTTCTGCAGGCTCTGCACCACCGTGCCTACATTGTTGACGGCCTGCTTCATCTTTTCGTGATCGCCTTTATATGTGTGTGCGATCAATTCGTCGATTTTGCCGTCGGAGATCTGCGCCAGGATGCGGTTGCCCTCACCGATCGGCAGCAGGATCGCGTCCAACATGCCGTTCACGCCGCGCACAATGTCGGCATAGGCGCCGCGGAACTGGTCCGGCTTGCCGCGTTCGGAGAGTTGACCATCCCTGGAGGCATCGGTCAGGCGCGCCAACTCCTTCTGCAGGCTTTGCACCACCGTGCCCACGTTGTTGACGGCCTGCTTCATCTTCTCGTGATCGCCTTTATATGTGTGTGCGATCAGTTCGTCGATTTTGCCGTCGGAGATCTGTGCCAGGATTCGGTTGCCCTCACCGATCGGCAGCAGGATCGCGTCCAACATCTCGTTGATCCCCTGAACCATCTGGCGATGGATACCCTGAAACTGGTCGACCTGGCCACGGTCTTCCAGATGCCCCTGGCGTGACGCCTCCACCAGGCGTCGAATCTCTTCCGACACGCGCTGCAGTTCCAAATCTGCGGCGTGGCGATTGTTGCCAGTGCCGGCGCGCCCAGACTGCGCACCGAGATCCGCGAGGGCAGCACGCCCATTGCCGGAGCTTCGCGGCTGTTTCTTACTCCTCTTTACCATCGAGCTGTCTTCCTTTATCAGAGATTTCGTTTGTCGGTTTTGCCTCGGGCCGCTCTGCGCCGTGATGCCGGGGCGCTTTTCGAACGGAGCGTTTTGCCTGGACCGCGTTCTGAACGAGGCGATGCGGATCGAGTATCAGAGCCACGGTACCGTTTCCCAGAATGGTGGCCCCGGAGACCACCTGTACACTTCGATATAGCCTTCCCAGATTCTTGATTACCGTCTGGTGATCGCCCAGTACCTCATCGACCACGAACCCGTAATGCCCGTGCTCGGTCTCGACGACCATAATCTGCTCGCGTTCCGGCCGCTCTGCCTCCATTTGGAAATGCTCGGCGAGCCGGATGTAGGGAATGAGTTCGCCCCGTACGTTGGCAATGTGTTTGCCGTGCGCGTCCAAAATGTCGCGCGCGGTCAGTTCGACGCACTCCAGGCTGTTGGCTAGCGGCAGCACGAAATGGGCCTGTCCTACACGAACCAACAACCCGTCGATGATCGCCAGGGTCAACGGAAGGCGGAGCGTCACCGTTGTTCCGGCTCCCGGCTGGCTGCCGATTTCGATCGAGCCTCGGAAGGCTTCGATGCTTCGCCGGACCACGTCCATGCCCACCCCGCGCCCGGATACTTCAGTGACGGCGCGCGCCGTGGAGAACCCCGAGGCCATAATCAATGAGAAGATCTCGGCTTGCGTGAGCTGGGCGCTGCTATCGATCAGGCCCTTTTCGATCGCCCGCTCGCGTATGGCCTCTACGTCGAGGCCTCGCCCGTCGTCGCTTACCTGGATCAGCACATTCGCGCCGGAGTGGCGCGCCGAAAGGCGAATGACTCCGGTGGCGGGCTTTCCCGACGCAAGCCGGGCTTCCGGCGTTTCGATTCCGTGGTCCATGCTGTTGCGGATCAAATGGACCAGCGGATCGTTCAGCTGATCGATCACGGTCTTGTCCAACTCCGTATCCGCGCCCTCAATGGTGAGTTCGACTTCTTTGTGCAACTCGATTCCCAGGTCGTGAATCAACCGGCGAAATCGTTCGAAGGTGGCCTTGAGCGGGAGCATGCGGATGCTCATCGAGTTTTCCCGGAGGGCCGCTGTGAGCCGGTCGACCGACTCGGAGATTTCCAGGATGTCCGCATCATCCCTGCGGCCGGCGATCTCGCTCAACCGCGCTTGTACCGTCACCAGTTCACCCACCAGGTTGACGAGTTGATCCAGCTTGTCGGCCGACACGCGAATGCTAGATGCGCCTCCCGCGAGCGAAGCCCGCGCGTCGGCGGTGTTTTGCCTGGCCGGCGCCGGCGGGATCGCGCGTGCTTCCACCAACCGGTCCGGCGCTCGTTCAATCGTCAGCTCGCATTCGTCTTCGACGAAGATGAAGACGTCGCGGATAGCTTCGGCTGCCGCCGGGGTTGTCAAAACCATATCCCATGCAAGGTAACAATGCTCCGCGTCCATCTGTTCCAGTGGTGGAACCGCGACCGTGTCGAGAGAAACCTCAAGTTGTCCGAGTTCACGTAACTCGTGGAGCAGGAGAAGGGGATTGGTCCCATTCAACACTATGTCCGGCCCCGGCCGAAACCGGATGCGCCATGCCTGCACCGTACCCTGAGCCGTTTTGTCCAATGTGGGGGCGGAGTCCGTACTTTCCGGGCGGGAGTCTGTCAGGCCAGTCAGTCGCCGCAGTTCCTCCAGAATGCTTGCCGAGCGGGAAGGGTCCACGCTGCCCCGGCCGGCGGACTCGTCCAGCATGTTTCGAATCTGGTCGCCGGCCGCCAGCGTGAGATTGATCAGGTCCGAGGTAGCAGTAAGCTCTCCGTTTCGCAGCCGGTCGAAGGCCGTCTCCAGGTTGTGGGCAAAACCGGCGATGTCGTCGAAACCGAACATCGCACCCGATCCTTTGATGGTATGCAGGGCCCGGAATGCGCGCGCGACTACCTCGCGGTCTTCGCGCTTTTGATCCAACTCCAGTAGCGCGGATTCCAACTCCGCGAGCAACTCGCGTGCTTCTTCCTGAAATGACTGTTTGTACTTGTCAATCATGTTGCCGATCATTTTGCCGATCATCCAATGCCGATCATTTTGCCGATCATCCAATGCCGATCATCCAATGCCGATCATCCAATGCCAATCAGCCTTTTCACTACCGCCAGAAGCTGTTGGGCGGCGAACGGCTTCACGATCCAGCCGGTCGCACCGGCCGCTTTGCCCTCGAGCTTGCGTGCCTCCTGGGACTCCGTGGTCAGCATGACGATCGGAATGCCCTTACACGCCGGGTTCGCGCGGACCTTCCGTATAAGCCCGATTCCGTCCAGATTCGGCATGTTCAAATCTGTGATCACGAGGTTGACGGGGACCGTCAGCTTGCCGAGCGCATCGTTGCCGTCGACCGCTTCGATGACGCTGTAGCCGGCGTCTGCAAGCGTGAACCTGACCATCTGCCGGATACTGGCCGAATCGTCGACCGTGAGGACTGTTTTCGCCATCCGTTACCCTTCAGCCTTCGTTCCGGGAAATCCGTCGAAACCCGCTTCCCGCGCCACGCTTTGCGCCGCTTCCGGCGCGCGGACGACTACCTCTGCGCCGGTCCGGCCGGCTTCGCGCTCAACCGCCCATAACAATTGAAGGACCGTGATGTCGATTTCCTCTGCCGCCACCAAATCCACCGTGAGTGGGTTGCCGGTGGCCAGCCCTTCGAGCACCAGGGTCTTCATCTCCGCCACGCACGTGACGTTGCACGCACCTTGCAGCCGAAGGACCGTGTTGTCGTCGATTTGTTCTTTAATTACCGGCACGTTCGCTCCTTCTCTGCACATATCGGTAGGATGGCGAAGTAGCATTACACTTGGGCAACAGTTTTTGAAGCCTGCAAGGAACCTCATTTCGGCCGATGAGAAGTCTATGGCGTCGCCCGTCCAGGACACTTTAGCCGGAATCCGCCCGACCCAGGGGATGTCAGATCCAGCCGGTTGCCAGCCGGTGAGCGCGGCATGACCTCGGCCACTATGCGAAGTCTCGGGGATTCAGTCAAGTGCCGCCTAACCATACTGGGGCGCTCCTTTGCCGGCCATGCATTCGACACGGAGTGGGGCGCCGCCGTTAACCAGGTCATCAAGGAACTCGAAGATCTCAATGGCTGCACCGAAAGCGATTTCCTTGAGGTCGGCGAGAAACTGCTTCAGTTTCGTTCGATGTCGCGCCGCATTTCTTCGGACACAGCCGCAATTACCCAACTCTTCTCCGGAGACCATGGCCGCAATGCCGCCCTGGCGCTCACCAGAATCCTGGCACTGTCGAACGCATTGAAAGCCCAAGTCGAGCAAAACAGCCAGGTGCTAGAGGACGTCCGGACCCACTCGTCGTGCATCAAGGTTGCCTTCGCCGGGCTTGCCAACACGGTGGCGATCTTTCGAAACCTCTGTACGCTCACGCGGATTGAAACCTCCCGTCTCGGCGATACAGGCGGGGATTTCGGCGACTTAGCAGCCGAGACCAAATCCCTGTCGGAAAGCATGAAAGCCGGCGGGGAGGGTGTGTTGGAGGCCGCATCCCGCCTTGATGAGAGCATCCAGGCCGCCAGGCAGCGGGGTTCCGAACTTCGCGCCAGGGAACTCAACGAATTGCCCGCCCTGGTCGCCGCAGTGAATGATTGCCTGCGTGCCTTTGAAGAGCGTTGCCAGCATGGATTGGCAACCTCGACCCGGCAGGCTGCGGAGTATGCGTCCCTCACAGGCGAAATCGACGACGTGGTCAGAGTGGTGCAATTTCACGACATCACGCGGCAACAAATCGAGCACGTCGTGCAGGCGCTTCGTCAGCTTTCCGGGGAGTGGGCCAGTGGCGCGTGGGGCACGCGCCCTTTGTCCCCGCAGGCTTGTGCGATTCTGACATTGCAATCGTCGCAACTGGCTGGCGCGTCGGAACTGTTTGCTTCCTCGATCGAACGCACCAGCCGGGACCTCGAGGGCATCGCCGGCCGGGTCCAGAATATGGCGGCGGCGAGCCAGGCGCTGATGGGCGTCTCGGGGAACGAACAGGACTCGTTCTTTCTGACTATGGAAGGTCATTTCACCGCGATTCTCAGGATGTTAAGAGCCTGCACGACGGCCCAGGCGGAGATGGCATCGCGGGTTCCCGATCTGGAGGAAACCAGGCGTGGGATGCTGGATTCGGTTGCCGAGATCCGTAGCATCGAGATTCGGATCCAGCGGATTGCCATCAATGCCGTGATCCGGGCACTGCATCTGCGGGACGCGGGAAGCGGGCTAAATGTGATCGCCGAGATGATGGGCAGTCTGGCCCTCGATTCCAATCGGAATACGGAAGAAGCGGCCGCGGCGATCGGGTTGATGGAGCGGGCCCTGCAGCATTTTTCCGGACCCGCCGATATTCCAGACGCAGCCAGTTCCCGGCCGGAGGGGGTGATCGCTGAAATGCAGCGCACGATCCTGGATCTGCACACGTTGGGAGAGAGTAGCTTTTCGCAGGTCAGCCACATCGCCGAATCGGGCGGGCTTCTGGTTGGCGAAGTCAACGCATTGCGCGGCGGCTTCACAGCCGGCCCTCTCTTCGCCCGGGTCGTGGGGCGGGCGCGCGCCGAACTCGACCGGATCGCCGCCCTGGCCGGCGCCCAAACGCTCGCAGCGGTCGAACCTAGCTCGTTGAACCAGCTCGATAGCCTCGCCCAGCGCTACACCATGCAGGTGGAGCGCGACGTTCACGATTCGGTGGCACGCGGTGCGGCGATCGACGCCGCAACTGCCGGACTGGCAGAAGTGACTCCAAAAGGCGGCGATTTCGGCGACAACGTCGAGCTTTTTTGAGCTCCAACCGTCCGCCGGCGCCCTTCAAGACGGTCCGAGATTCAGCAATTGGCCATTCGTCCGCTAGAATAATAAAAGTGCCCTACGATCTCATCGTCATCGGGAGTGGTCCCGGCGGCTACTCCGCAGCCATCCGCGCCGGCCAGTACGGATTAAAAACAGCGCTCGTCGAAAAGCAGGCCAGACTCGGCGGAACCTGTCTTTTGGTGGGATGTATCCCCACCAAGAGCCTGCTCCATACCGCCGATGTCTGGGAGCATTTCGTCAATGCCGAAGCCGACGGCATCCATCGTCGAAAACCCGCGCCTCGATTATCCCAAGGTGCAAGGACCGCAAGGACGGCATCGTCACCAAGCACTCCAAGGGCGTCGAGATGCTGCTGAAGCGCGCCAAGGTGGAGCGCATCTCCGGCTACGCCACCCTCAAGGGCGGCGGCAAGGTGGAAGTCAAGACCGATGCCGGCGTGCAGACGCTCGAAGCCAAGAACATCATCATCGCCACCGGCAGCGAAGCGCGCATGCTCCCCGGCCTGGAGCCCGACCCCGAGTTCATCCTCACCAACATCGAGATTCTGAACCTGACCGCGGTGCCCAAGAGCCTGATCATCATCGGCGCGGGCGCGGTGGGCGTGGAGTTCGCCTCCATCTTCAAGCGCTTCGGCACCGACGTCACGGTGATCGAGATGCTGCCGCGCATCGTGCCGGTGGAAGACGAGGACATCTCCAAGGAACTGGAGCGCGTTTTCAAGAAGCAGAAGATCCGCGTGGAGACCGGCGCGCGCGCCGAGAACATCGAGAAGACCGGCACCGGCGTCAAACTCACGCTCACCACCAAGGACGGCAAGCAGGAGCAGCTCGAAGCCGAGAAGCTGCTGGTGGCGGTGGGCCGCAAGCCCAACACCGACAAGATCGGCCTGGAAAACACCAAGGTCCAGCTCGACCGCGGCTTCATCAAGGTGGATGCAGTACCAGCAGACCGCCGAACCCGGCGTCTACGCCATCGGCGACGTGGTGGCCGGAACGCCGCAACTGGCGCACGTGGCCACGCGCGAAGGCATGATCGCGGTGGCGCACATGGCCGGCAAGCCCGCCAGTCCCGATCAACAGGAATCGCATTCCCGGCGCCACCTACACCCAGCCGGGCATCGGCAGCGTCGGACTCACCGAGGCCCAGGCGCGCGCCCAGGGCTACAAGGTGAAGGTGGGCAAGTTCCCCTTCGCCGGCGATAGCCGCGCCACCATTCTCGGCCATCACGAGGGCTTCATCAAGGTGGTGGCCGACGAAAACTACGGCGAAATTCTCGGCGTGCACATCATCGGGCCCGAGGGCTTCGAGCTGATCGCCGAAGCCGTCGCCGCCATGGAAGCCGAGGCCACGGTCGACGTCATGATGCAGACCATTCACGCCCATCCGACGCTTTACGAAGCCATGGGCGAAGCCTTCAACGCCGTCTACGGTCTTTCCATCAATGCGATAACTGCTGCCTGCGCCAACTCGGGCGAATCGACTACGCGAGCGCGCTGCGAACTGCAGCAGCAGCTCGCCGGCGAGCCGCAAGCAGGGGACTGGTCCCCGATCACCTGCTGCTGCTCGAGCATCCGCACGTCATCACGCTGGGGCGCAACGGCCACATGGAAAATCTGCTGGCCAGCGACGACATCCTGGCGCGCGCCGGTATCGCATTCTATCCCGACCGACCGCGGCGGCGATGTCACCTATCACGGTCCCGGCCAACTGGTGGGCTACCCGATTCTCGATCTGCGCGATTGGAAGCGCGACGTGGGCGCCTACGTGCGCGCGGTCGAAGCAGACCATCATCGATACCCTGGCGGAGTACGGCATCGAGGCCGGGCGCATTCCCAAACTGACCGGCGTGTGGGTGGGCGAGCGTAAGATCGCCGCCATCGGCGTGCACCTCAGCCGCTGGGTCACCTCGCACGGCTTCGCGCTCAACGTGTCCACCGACCTGAGCTATTTCCAGTACATCGTGCCTTGCGGATTGACCAAGCCTGTGACCTCCATGGCCGCGCTCGGCGTCCGCGCCAAGCCTGGACGAAGTGGGCGCGAAACTTCGCCGTCACTTCGCCCGAATTTTCGATTGCGAGATGCTGCCCGGAGCTTCCCTCGCGGCGGCCTGAAAGAGAGAACTGATATGACCGACGTCGTGATGCCCCAGATGGGCGAAAGCATTGTCGAAGGCACGCTGACCAAGTGGCTGAAAAAGCCCGGCGAGCGCATCGAGCGCGATGAGCCGCTCTTTGAGATTTCCACCGACAAGGTGGATACCGAGATTCCGTCGCCGGCCGCCGGCACGCTCTCCGAAGTTCTGGTGGAGGAAGGCAAGACGGTCGGCATCAACACCGTGGTCGCGCGCATCGAGTGAAGGCGGGAGGCGCCGCATGCAGGCGCCGCCGCAGCCAAGCCTGCCGCCGCGCCCGCTCCGCCGCGCCACTCCCGCGCAGGCTGCTCCTGCGGCGCCGCCCGCCGCCGCCGCGTCCAGGCTGCTCCTCCGGCGGCACCGCCGAGCGCCGAATCCGCGGAGCCTGCCGGACCTCTCTCGCCGCTGGTGCGCAAGATGGCGCGCGAGATCAATCTCGATCTCGCGCAGGTGAAGGGCACCGGCGCCGGCGGCCGGATCACCAAACAGGACGTGGAAGCCTATGTCGCGGCCGGCAATCGCAGCCGCGGCCCCGGCGCCGGCCGCTCCCGCCGCGCCGCCCGTCCAGGCGGTTGCCCCCGCACCCATGCCGCGCTCCGCCATGGCGCCGCTGCCGCCCGCCGGCCAGGCCAAGACCCGCATCGAGCCGATGAGCACGATGCGCATCAAGATCGCCGAGCACATGGTGATGTCCAAGCGCACCTCGCCGCACGTCACCACCGTCCATCGCGTGGACATGACCAAGGTCGCCAAGATGCGCGAGCGCTACAAGGCGCAGTTCCAGGCCAACTACGGTTTCGGCCTGACCTACCTGCCGTTCATCACGCGCGCCGCGGTCGCCGGCCTGCGCCAGTACCCGCTGCTCAACGCCTCGCTCGATCGGCAACAACATCATCTACCACAACGAGATTCACATCGGCATCGCGGTCGCGCTGGAAAACGGCCTGATCGTTCCCGTGATTCGCGGCGCCGACGAGAAGAACGTGCTCGGCCTGCAGCGCTCCATCGTGGACCTGGCGGCGCGCGCCCGCGTCGCGCCAGCTCAAGCCCGACGAAGTCATGGGCGGCACATTCTCCATCACCAATTTCGGCAGCTTCGGCAGCCTGATCGGCACGCCGGTGATCAATCAACCGCAGGTCGCGATCATCGGCGTCGGCACGGTGGACAAGACTCCGGTGGTGATCGACGACGCCATCGCGATCCGCAGCATCTGCCACCTCTCGCTGAGCTTCGACCATCGCCTGATCGATGGCGCGCTGGCCGATCAGTTCATGACCAAGGTGAAGCAGGTTCTCGAGAACTGGTCGGAGGAAGTTCTCTAGAACCGGCCTCCTGGCCGGTCCCCTGAAACCTGGACATTTTTCCGGCAACGGCTAAATTGGTGGCGCATGCTCTAGCTTGGATAGCGTCGGGATAAACCGGCGTGAAGTCGTGAATGAAAGAGTCATACGGGAAAGGAGTAGCGACCATCCTGACCCCGAGCCATGCGAGGCGCACTGGCAAGGGCGCACTTGAAGCGTTGGAAAGGGAACACCCGACAGAGCCACCGAATAGGGGCGTAGGGAAGCCGGGACAGGGGCAGATGTAGGCTGGGTATCCCGAAGTAGTGAGCTCCGAAATCGCAAGAATCAGAGGGCCGACGGCGTCAAGCAGTACGGAAGGCAATAGAGGGTTGCGCGATAGCGCGAGTGCGAACCTGCCCTGCGGAGTCGAAGACCCCATGCATGCATAGAAACTTCACGCGCGAGAACCGAGAGGCCCCGCGGCCATCCTTGGTCGATAGGACAGGGAGCGCTGGGAGAAGGCGATGAGCCATAAGGCCCAGATGAACGGCGGCGGGGAGTCGTACAACGGCATAGTACCGGCGAAGCAGGGGAACGAAGGCAGGGGAGGGCCGAAGGAGACTGTGGAGGGAAGGCCGTTGATCCAGGAGAACGCGGAAGAGCCTAACTCGAACCGGACAGCCGGGCAGCGGGCGGACGTACGGCGCCCTAGCGTGCACCACTGTCAGATATCGATCTGCTGCGCAGCAGCTACCAGAGCCTGAAGAGGCGAGCGGCGGCGGGAGTGGATGAGATGACGTGGCAAGAATATGGGGGCGACCTGGAGGAGCGGCTAGCCGACCTGCATGGGCGAATTCATAGTGGGGATATCGGGCGCAACCGTCACGGAGAGTCTGGATACCGAAAACCGATGGAGGCAACGACCATTGGGGATCGCAGCGCTGGAAGACAAAATCGCCCAGCGAGCGTACGTCCAGGTTCTTCCACGATTCGGAGTATCTGATTTTTGCGCTAAAGTAAACGATGACCGAGGTTGCCCATGTCGATCACCAGACGCACCCTTTTCGGGCTCGCCGCTGCCGCGCCCGCACTGCTCTTACCGCGCCGGTCCCAGGCGCAGGACAGCATTCCCGAAATCGCCAAAGGCCCGTATAATGGCGCCGAATCGCTCAAGCAGTACCGCATTCCCGAGTGGTTCCGCGACTACAAGTTCGGCATGTGGGCCCATTGGGGGCCGCAATCCGCCGCCGAATTCGGCGATTGGTACGCCCGCAACATGTACATGCAGGATAGCCCGCAGAACAAGTATCACGTCGAGATCTACGGGCACCCCTCCAAGGTCGGCTTCAAGGACGTCGCGCTCACCTGGCACGGCACGCGATTTCGACGCCGACCACCTGATCCAGCTCTACAAAAAGGCCGGCGCCAAATACTTCATGTCGATGGGCGTGCACCACGACAACTTCGATCTCTGGAACTCCAAGCACCAGCCGCGCTGGAACGCCGTGGCCACCGGCCCGAAGAAGGATATCGTCGGCCTGTTCGCCGCCGCGGCCCGCAAGAACGGCCTGAAGTTCGCCGTCAGCGAGCATCTCTCCAACAGCTACAACTGGCTCGCCGTTAGCCACGGCGCCGATAAGACCGGCCCGCTCGCCGGCGTGCCCTACGATGGCACCGACCCGGCCTACGCCGATCTCTACCATCCCTTCCCCAAGGATCAAGCCCATCCCCACGCAGGCGATGAGCCGCGAGGCTCCCGATTCCTGGAAGCGCCTCTACTTCCTCCGCATACAGGACCTGATCGACAAGTACAAGCCCGACCTGCTCTACACCGATGGCGGCATTCCCTTCGGCGAGTGGGGCTACAAGCTGGTCTCCCACTACTACAACCAGGTGCCCAACGGCCTCTACACCAGCAAGACCAAGAAGGATTGCGAGGAGGGCACCTGCGCGCTCGATATCGAGCGCGGCGTGGCCGGCGACATCCTGCCCAACCCCTGGCAGACCGATACCTGCATCGGCGGCTGGCACTACAAGAAGGGCCAGAAGTACAAGACCGGCAAGAACGTGGTGGACCTGCTGTGCGATATCGTCAGCCGCAACGGCAACCTGATGCTCAACGTCCCGCTGCCCAATAGCGGCAAGCCGGACGACGACGAGCTCAAGACCGTGGAAGAGATCACCAAATGGATGGCGGTGAACAGCGAGGGCATCTACGGCACGCGTCCCTGGAAGATCGCCGGCAGCGCCGCCCCGCCCGTCGCCGGCAACACCGCCTTCAACGAGCGCAATCGCAAAGACCTGACCGCCGGCCGACGTCCGCTACACCACGAAGAACGGCACGCTCGTACGCCTTCGTGATGGGCTGGCCGGAGCGCGAAGCCGTGATCCCGACCCTCGCCCTCGGCGGCAAGAACCAGGTCGGCAAGATCCGCGGCGTGACCTGCTCGGCCATCGCGGCAAACTGAAGTTCACCCAGGACGAGCAGTCGCTGCGCGTCACGCTGCCGCCCGAGAAGCCCAGCGAACACGCCATCTGCTTCAAGATCGTGGGCGCCTGACCGTCCGGAGTACTGCGCAGGCTGCACTGCGATACCCTGAGAGCGGTGCGCCCCGTCCTTGTCATCCTGATCGCCGCGCTCGCCGCCTGTCGCACCGCGCCGCCCCCGCCGCATCCGCTCGCTCCGCTCAGCGCCGCCGAGATCCGCGACGCCACGGCACTCATGCGCCCGCGCGTCCCGGCCACCGCGCGCTTCAGCCTGATCACGCTCGACGAGCCGCCCAAGGAGATCGTCCTGCCGCCAGATCGCCACGCCGCGCCGCGCCTTCGCCGTGCTCTACGACCGGATTCCAACACGCACCTGGGAAGCCGTCGCCAATCTCGACGCGCGCCGCGTCGACCGGCTGCAGGAGGTCCCCGACGCGCAACCGATGCGTCACCGGCGAGGATTCCGCCCGCGCCGACCAGATCGTGCGCGCCGACCCGCGCTGGCGCGCCGCCATGGAGGCGCGCGGCATCCACGATTTCAACAACGTGATCATCGTCGCCTGGACGGCCGGGTACTTCGACCTTCCCGGCACCGAGCAGGGCCAGCGTGGTTCGCGCCATCCCCTATTACTCCGGCGGGCAATACGCGCAACTATTACGCGCACCCCATCGAAGGCGTCGTCGCTCACGTCAACCTCACCACCGGCACAATCCTCGAACTGCTCGATACCGATCGCGACGTCCCGGTGCCCCGCGAACCGGCCGAACTCGGGCCGCTCTTCAACGCGCCCCTGCGCCTCTCTGCCTGCGCCGCTCTCCATCACGCAAACTTCCGGCCCCGGCTTCCGCATCGAAAATGGCGAAGTCCGCTGGCAGAAGTGGCGCTTCCGCTTCGCGCTCCACCCCCGCGAGGGACTTGTGCTCTACACGGTGGGCTATGAGGATAGCGGCCGCGTGCGCCCGATTCTCTATCGCGGATCGCTTTCGGAAATGGTGGTCCCCTACGGCGATCCCTCCGGCGGCTGGTTCTTCCGCAACAGCTTCGATGCCGGCGAACTGGGGCTCGGACTCAATGCCACATCACTCCGCGCCCGGGGTGGATTGTCCCCGAGAACTGTACGCTCTACGACGCGGTCCTATCCGATGCCGAAGGCCGCCCCGCTGCCATTCCCGCGCGCCATCGCCCTCTACGAACGCGACGGCGGGTATCGCGTGGAAGCACGACGAAGAAGCGCGGCGCGCCCGCGACCTGGTGCTCGGCTTCGTCTCCACCGTAGGCAATTACGATTATGGCTTCGACTGGATCTTCCACCAGGATGGCACGCTCGAGATGCGCGTGGCCTTGACCGGCGTGATGGCCGCCAAGGCCATCGCCGACGGATGCGCACGACCCGTACAGCCACAGAGTCGGACCCAACCTCGCGGCGCCCCACCACCAGCACTTTTTCACCTTCCGGCTCGATCTGGATGTGGACGGTCCCATGCCCAATCGAGTGGTCGAGATGAACACCGTGCCGGTGCCTGCCGGTCCGGGGAATCCCTACGGCGGCGCCTTTCAGATGGACGAAACTCCCTTCCGGACCGAAGGCGAGGCGCAGCGCAATCTGGACCTTTCCACCGGCCGCAAGTGGATCGTGATCAATCCGAAAGCGCGCAATGCGCTCGGCCACCCCACCGGATACGCCCTGCTCCCCGGCGAGAACGCCGTGCCTTTCGCTCAACCCGATAGCTGGGTGCGCCGCCGGGCCGCCTTCCTGGACTCGCACATCTGGGTGACGCCGTACCGTGCCAGTGAGATGTATGCCGGCGGCGACTATCCCAACCAGAGCCGCGGCGGCGATGGCCTACCGACGCTGGACCGCTGCCAATCGCGACATCCACAACCACGACGTCGTCCTCTGGTACACGCTCGGCATCACCCACAATCCACGCCCGGAGGATTGGCCCGTGATGCCCGTACATGCCGCCGGCTTCAGACTCGTCCCCTGGGGCTTCTTCGCCCGCAACCCGGCCATGGATCTGCCCAGAGAGTGATCTGCCCAGAGAGTGATCTGCCCAGAGAGTGATCTGCCGAGAGAGTAGACAAAACTGGGCACTCACATGCACACATTCGTGTATGTTCGTGCCCACAAATGAAAAGAGGCGCTGCCGTTAAGCAGCGCCTCTCCGATGTTTCAAAATTAATTGTGCCGGTTTATGCCGGGCTAACATCTTCGGCTTGCAGGCCCTTCGGGCCCTTCTTCACCACGAAGGAGACGCGCGCGCCTTCATCGAGCGAACGATAGCCGCTCGCCGAGATGGCGGAGAAATGAACGAAGACATCCTCGCCATTCTCACGCTGGATAAAGCCGAATCCCTTCCCGGCGTTGAACCACTTTACTGTACCTGTTTCTCTCATCTTTCCTCTTTCTTCCGATCTCTAGACTCCTGACCTATCGATTGAGGATGATGCTTCCGACGTGACAACAAAGCACTGGACCACATTCAGCAGATTCAAACGACGTGAGAGGATTTAAGACCAGTCTCAGTCTAGCATGTCCTGGCGCCGGCGATACGTGGGTTTTCCAAACATCGGTTTCCCGCGCTCGCATTTTGTCGACAGCTGGGAATTTTGGGCCACACCTTACCCCGCTTGTGCCGCTGATTCCCAGGTGAAATGATATGCGGTATTCGGATTGCTGCGTTTCACCTTTGCCGCCGATGCTTCGACGACTTGCGCTGTTACCGCTCCTTCTCGCCTCGCTGGTTGCTCAAGCACCCGAGTGGCAGGAGTTCTCACTCGGTCCACCCCGGGGCAAGCTCGAGCTCGGCACCAACAACATCCGCCAGGGCGTATTTCACTCCAATTCGATCTCACTGAAGTCCCTGATATCACTGGCCACCGGGATTACTCCCGCTCACGTCGCCGGACCCGGTTGGATTGATAGTGAGCACTACGGAATCTCCGCCACTCTTTCCGAAAGCTCGCGCCTCCGCCTGCGAATCCGGTCGGCCGATGACGCGCGTGTCGTGGACGAGTTCCGGCTGCTGCTGACGCAAGAGCTGGTTCAACGCTTCCACCTGGAATTTCACCGCGAGACGCGGGATACGGTGGAATACACCCTGCAGCCGGTGGATGGCGAGACAATCACACTTCGGCCTGCCATGCCGCGCGAACGCGAACGGATCACCCTCAGCGACACTGCGTTGACGCACAACAGCACCCTCGATGCCCACGGCACCACGATGCGGACTCTCGGCAGTTGGCTGCAGGGCCACCTGAAAGCTCCGGTCACCGTGTCGGGCGCATTCCCGGAGGGGACCTTCGATTTTCAGCTCACGTGGAAAAGCGAGGATGATGCGTCGCTGACAGCCGCGCTCAAGAACCAGCTTGGCGCCGAACTGGTCAAGAAAACGGAGCTCCAGGAATACCTGATGGTGGACCGCGTCGAAAAACCGCGTGATCCGGCTGCGCCGGAGACCACTGCGCCCCCCGAACCCGCCACTGCCGCGCCCGATTCCTCGGTCACCTACACTCCCGCGCAGCTTCGCCGTGACCTGCGGGTGCTGCGCGACGCGCTTGAGGAAGGCCACCCCGGAATCTATCGCTTCGTACCCAAGCCGGAACTGGACCGCGCTTTTCTGCGCGCGGATGCGCAACTCGTTCGCCCGATGACCGCGCTGCAATTCTACCGTCTGCTGGCTCCCGTGGTCGCCGGCATTAAGTGCGGGCACACAGCGCTGCGGCCTTCCGGAGCGATCCAGCAGCGCCTGGCCGCCGAACCATTGATCCCGTTCGAGGCGGCCATCTTGAACGGCAAGATTTATGTTGCGCACGATTTCTCCGCGGACGGACAGCTTGCCGGCGCCGAGATTCTTTCAATCAACGGCGTCGATGCCGCGAGCGTTCTGGCGTCGATGCTCACAGTGGTCCACGGCGACGGCGATTCGCCCACCGCTGGGCCATACCAGCTCAGCAACCGGCGAGGCTTCGCCCGTAATCTCTACCTGATCGCGGGATTGCAGAGCCCCTTCCATCTACGCTACGCGCTCGCCGGCAAGACCGCGGAGACGGTGTTGAACGGGCTCACCCTGAACACCATGCCCGAAAGTCAGGCGCCTCCCCCTGGGAATGCTACCTGGCGGTTCCTCGAAGGGGGCTCCACCGGCCTGCTGAAGGTGCGGGCATTCAGCGGGAAAGCCGAAGGCGACGTCCCCATGCGTGCCTTCTTCCAGCAAGTCTTCACCCGGATCCGCGAGAAAAATGTGACCAGATTGATTCTGGACCTGCGCGACAACGGCGGCGGCGATGACGAACTCGGCCGCAACCTCTTCGCATATTTCGCCGACCAACCATTTCTCTACTATCGCGATTTGATCGTCAACAAGCTTTCCTTCCGCTTCTTTCAGTACGTAACGGACCGCGATCCACTGCCGCCCAACGTTCAAGACCTGATGAAGCCTGGTTCCGATCACAAGTACCATATGGTGGGCCACCCCAACTGGGGAATGCAGCAGCCGGCGGTTCCGCACTACGCCGGAAAGACGGTTGTGCTGATGAACGGCGGCAGCTTCTCCACCACGTGCGAGTTCCTCGCCACGCTTCACAATCATGGCGGCGCCGCGTTCGTTGGCGAAGAAACGGCGGGCGGCTACTACGGCAACACGTCGGGCGCCGCCGTCTCGCTGGTGCTCCCGAATTCGAAGCTCACTCTACCCGTGCAGTTGGTGGGCTACTACCTGGCCGTTCAAGGAACGGCACAAGGCGCGCGCGGAATTCGCCCCGACTACCCGGTGGCCTACACCATCGAAGACGTCCTCTCCGCCCACGATCGCGCCCTGGAAACTGCCCTCCGCGTTGCCGCCTCTCGCTGATCACTCCTATCATCCCCCTGGACATCATCCGCGCGGCGGCATATGGTTACGGGTGTGATCTCGTATCTGAAATTCGGAGGCGCTTGCGCGATCCTGGGCGCGGTGCTCGCCGCCGGCGCGTCCTTCGCGCTGCCGGAGCGGTATCAATCCATCGCGATGGTCCATCTCCAGCCCGGGGGCGATCTACGCTCCCGCCTGAGTCCCATTCAGCAAGATCTGCTGAGCCGAGCCAGCCTCGCAGAAATCATCCGCCGGCCGGTGTTCGATCTCTACCCTTCGGAACGCTCACGCTTCCCGATGGAAGACGTGATTCAGGAAATGCGAGATCGCGATTTCAAGATCGAGCCCGCGGACGCCACTTCGTTTCGGATCTCCTTCCAATACCCGGACCGCTACAAGGCGCGGGCGGTCGTTAGGGAGATAGTAGCCCGAATCATGCCGGCGGGCGGCCTGCAAGTGGTGACTCAGCCAACCCTCCCCGATCACCCTAGTGAACCCGACCGGCTGCGAATTTCGGCCATCGGACTTGGCGCGGGGCTGATGCTCGGATTGCTCATCGCCTTCCTGCGAACGCGGCCGCTCCGCTGGACACTGGTCATGGCGGCGTCCGCGGTTGCCGGCTGCGGCGGCGCCTTTGGCGTGTCTCTTCTCCTGCCGGATAGCTTCGAGTGGGATCAAAAGCTGCTGGATTTCGTGGTTCTGGGTGGCTTGAGCGGTCTCGGCATCGGCGCCTTCCGCCTGCGTACCCGAACGCCTGCCGGCAATCGATATCTGCGTCTCGCCTTGGCCGGCGGATGCGCCGCAGCGATCTTAGCCGGCTTCGCCAGCTTCGCCGTGCCCGACCGCTACGTTTCCACCGCACTCATCCGCGCGGACGTAAAGGTGGGGGGCACTCTATCCGGAACCGAGGCGGCCGACCGCCTGCACGAGCTTTCGGTGCGGATCCTCAGTCGCTCCAGTCTGTCCGAACTGATCCAGCGGCCGTCGCTCGATCTCTATCGCGCCGAGCGCAGTCGCCGCCCGATGGAGGATATCGTTCGGGAGATGCGCGAGCGAGCTGTCCGAATCGAGCCGACGGTTGTCCCCGGCCTTACCGGCTTGGCTCCGGGCGCCAGCCGTCGGATCTCCTTCGAATATGCCGACCGTTACAAAGCCCAGGCCGTGGTGCGGGAATTCGTTACTAAGTTCATTGAACAAAATGCCAACCTCGAACGGGAGTCCGCGAGCACCAGTGCCATCGTGATCGAAGTCCTCGGACCCGCCAGTTTGCCGGAGAGTGCAGTCTATCCGAATCGCCTCGCGTTCGCTGCATCCGGGCTAATCGGCGGAGTCCTCCTGGGACTCGCCATCGCGCTGGCCCAATATCCGCCGGCCAGGCCCTACCTGAAATACACCCTGGTCGCCGGAGCGGCGGGCGCGACCGTCGCCCTGCTGGTCTCTTTTGGACTTCCCAACCGCTATGTCTCCTCCGCCGTACTGCGCCTCGGAACTCCAGCAGCCACCCGTGAAGCGGCCGCGGAACGCCTCCAGCAGACCATGCTCGACGTGTCCCGGAGAGCGCTGGTGGTTCGGCAAATGCGGGAACAAGACCTTCGATTCGAATCCCTCGAAGTTTCCTCTGGCGGCCGCACCACCGCGTTTCGGATCGCTTGCGAAAACCCGGACCGGCAGGAGGCGTGGGGCTGCGTGCAGGAACTGGTCGTGGAGTTTGTGGATGCGCCCGTCCCGAGCGGCCTTGACGTGGTCGATGCGCCGACGCTCCCGGAGTGGCCCAGCGCCCCGCACCGGCTCAACATCGCCGCCGTTGGACTATTCGTCGGTCTCGCCCTTGGACTCGTGGGGAGCATTCTACGGCGCCCCGTCAGTCTGGTGTGAAAGAACACGTAACTCTTTTTGTTTCAGATGAAATCTCTGGCGTGCCCAGCTTCCCTGGGTAATCCCCTGTGTCGCGTTTTCCCGCATCCACGAGCCATTTGTCGACCCTGACACGGTCCCACTCAGCCCGTTATTTCTCCCGTTCCAACTGGAAATGCGCCATTCGATGGAAAGCTATTTCTTTCAATCGGTTAAAGCGGCAATATGACCTCAAACTGGGAAGGAAGTATTCTAATGAGCACTCAGACTGTAGATCCGAAACCCGCAACCGCTGCCGGCCTTGTCCAGATCGGTGGTTCCATTGAAGACACCATTCAGCAGAGGCTCGCAGAAGAGCGCGCGCGGCTGGAGCAGGAAGCCGGACTCGTCAAGCGCGAAGTCCATCATTTCAAAAGGCCTGCCGAGCGTAAGTTTACCGCTGGCCAGCGCCCGAATACGACCCTTCTCTTTGGCGGCCTGACCTGGAAGCACGAAAAGCTGGTTCACGGCGCCCTTGAGGGTCTCGGTTACCGCGCCGAAGCCGTTCCCACCCCC
Source organism: uncultured Solibacteraceae bacterium (assembly GCA_963791985.1). Lineage (GTDB taxonomy): Bacteria > Acidobacteriota > Terriglobia > Bryobacterales > Bryobacteraceae > Solibacter. The sequence goes on from CAWBUN010000003.1 coordinate 62,425, forward strand.
AACGTCAAAGCCTTCCAGACGGGCAAGGAGTACGGCAACAACGGCCAGTGCAACCCGACCTACTTCACGGTCGGAAACCTTGTCCAGTACCTACAGTCTCTGGAAGAGCAGGGCATTCCCAAGCAGGAAATCATCGACCGCTACGTGTTCTTTACCGCCGGCGCCTGCGGACCGTGCCGCTTCGGTATGTACGAAGCCGAATACCGCCTCGCCCTGCGTAATGCCGGGTTCGATGGCTTCCGTGTGCTTCTGTTCCAGCAGTCCGGCGGCCTCTCGCAATCCGACGCCGAAGCCGGCCTGGAAATGAACCTCGATTTCTTCCTCGGCATCCTCAACGCCCTCAACTGCGGCGACGTGATGAATGAGGTGGCCTACGCCATCCGCCCCTACGAGGTCAACGCCGGCGAAACCAACCGTCTCCTCGACGAGGGCATGGATTACATGCACGAAGTCTTCCGCAAGAAGCGTCCGTGGAAGCTCGATGAAGGCATGTCCAAGTACCTGGGCGGCTTCAGCGACACCGCCGAATACGTCGGCAAGTTCGTGAAGCAGCTCAAGGGCGACGAGTACGTCCCGGCGCTGGAGCGCTGCCGCGACGGCTTCAACAGCGTCGATATCGATCGCCTGCGCGTCAAGCCGATCGTCAAGATCACCGGCGAATTCTGGGCTCAGACCACCGAAGGCGACGGCAACTTCAACATGTTCAACTTCCTGGAGCGCGAAGGCGCGCAGGTGCTGGTCGAACCCATCGGCACCTGGATCATGTACATGATCCACCAGGTGATTCAGAAGTACAAAGATTTCAAGGGCCTCGAAGAAGGCGCCGTCCTGCCCCCCATCTGGAAAGTGGGAACCCGCGCCAAGATCGAGTTCGGCTTCCGCCAGAAGGTCGCCAAGCTGAAGCTCGCCGAAGCCATCTTCAAGGGCGAGTACCACAAGATCGTGGACGCGCTCGGCGGCATCGCGCACCACCTGGCTGACCAGTACGAACTGCAGCGCCTGGGTCACCCGTTCTATAACAGCCGCGCAGGCGGCGGCGAAGGCCACCTGGAAGTCGCCAAGAATATCTACTACTCCAACAAAGACCTGGCGCACATGGTGCTTTCGCTCAAGCCTTTCGGCTGCATGCCGAGCACGCAATCCGATGGCGCGCAATCCGCCGTAGTCTCGAACTACAAGGACATGATCTACCTTCCGGTGGAAACCTCGGGCGAGGGCGAGATCAACGCGCACAGCCGCGTGCAGATGGCGCTCGGCGAAGCCAAGAGCAAGGCCAAGAAGGAATTCGCCGCCGCGCTCGAAGCCAACAACCTGACGCTGGACGAGTGCCGCGCCTTCGTGGAAGCGCATCCCGAAACCAAACGCCCGCTCTATCAGGTGCCGCACCACAAGGGCATCGTCGGCAACGCCGCCAACTTCGTCTATCACATCCGCGAGCGCATTACCGCGGAGACCGCGAAAGCCAACTAACTGACCCGTCACCGGGACGAGCAAACCATGGACAAACACTTCCTCATCGGCATGGATGTCGGCTCCACCACAGTAAAAGCTGTGGTGATTGATGCCGCGACCGACCAGATTCTCTGGAGCGATTACCACCGTCACGACACCAAGCAACCCGAAAAGGTCCTGGAATTCTGCAAGCGGTTCGAAACCGAGATCGAAGGCTTCGAAGCTTCCCGTTCGCGCATGTTCATCACCGGGTCAGGCGGCAATGGCCTGACCAAGTTCCTGGGCGGCAAGTTCGTGCAGGAAGTCAACGCAGTCTCGCTCGCCGTGGAAAAGATGTACCCGGAATGCGGCAGCGTCATCGAGCTTGGCGGACAGGACGCCAAGATCATCATCTTCAAGACCGACCCCGAAACCGGTCGCAAGAAGAAGATGCCCTCGATGAACGATAAGTGCGCCGGCGGCACGGGCGCGGTCATCGACAAAATCAACGCCAAGCTCCGCATTCCTTCCGCGCAGCTCTGCGAGATGGGCTATAAGGGTATCAAGCTCCATCCCGTCGCGGGCAAGTGCGGCGTCTTCGCGGAGACCGATATCAACGGTCTGCAGAAGATGGGCGTTCCGCCCTGATGAATTGATGGCGTCGCTCTTCGAAGCCATCGTGATGCAGAACCTCAGCGTGCTCACGCGCGGCAACACTCTGCTTGCCCGTCGTGCTGCTGCTGGGCGGTCCCAACTGCTACATCAAGGGCATGCGCGATTGCTGGAAGGCCAACATTCCCAAGATCTGGGAAGAGCGCGGCACTCCGCTCCCCGAAGGCGTTCCGCCCGAGGACCTGATCAAGACCCCGGATAACGCGCAATACTTCGCCGCCATCGGCAGCGTGGAGTTCGGCAAGACCGAAGACGATAGCGTCGGCCAGTACGCCAACTGGCAGAAGCTCGAATGGTACGTCACCACCGGCCGCGAAGAAGAAAAGCAAAAGCGCGGCGGCGGTGTGGGACTGGCCAAGGACGATATCGAACTCGCGGCCTTCAAGGAAAAGTACAAGACTCCGAAGTTCACCCCCACCACCTTCCAACCCGGGGAAATGGTGGAAGGCTTCGTCGGTATCGATGGCGGCTCCACCTCCACGAAAGCGGTCCTGCTTTCGAAGGACGGCAAGCGCACCATCCTCGCCAAGACTTACCAGCTTTCCAAGGGCAACCCGATCGAAGACACGGTGGAGGTGCTGCAGAAGCTCAACCGCCAGATTCTGGACCAGGGCGCCTCGCTGAAGATTCTCGGCGTGGGCACCACCGGATACGCGAAGGACATTTTGAAGGACGTGGTCGGCGCCGATGCGGCGCTGGTCGAGACCGTCGCGCACACCGAAGCCGGCCTCCACTTCTATAAAGATGTGGACGTGATCTGCGACGTCGGCGGCCAGGACATCAAGATCATCATCCTCAAGAACGGCCGCGTCAAGGATTTCAAGCTGAATACACAGTGCTCGGCGGGCAACGGCTACTTCCTGCAATCCACCGCGCAGGGCTTCAACGTCCCCGTCGAACAGTACGCCGATACAGCGTTCGGTGCCAAGGGCTTCCCCAGCTTTGGTTATGGCTGCGCCGTGTTCATGCAGAGCGACATCGTGGATTTCCAGCGCCAGGGCTGGAAGCCGGAAGAGATCATGGCCGGCCTCTGCAACGTGCTGCCCAAGAACATCTGGCTCTACGTCTCGCAGATCCCCAATTTGAGCGCCATCGGCACCCGCTTCCTGCTCCAGGGCGGCACGCAATACAATCTGGCCGCCGTGAAAGCGCAGGTCGATTTTATCGAGTCGCGCTTCAAGGGTAAGGAACACCCGGCCGACGTCATCGTTCACGCGCATTGCGGCGAAGCCGGAGCCATCGGCGCCGCGCTCGAAGCCGGGCGCCTCTGGGATAACGGACGCGTCAGCACGTTCATAGGGCTCGACGCCTGCGCCAATATCCAGTACAAGACCACGCGCGAAGAAGCTACTCGCTGCTACTTCTGCAAGAACAAGTGCCTGCGTACCTTCATCGACGTTAAGACCAATCAGATCCCGGCCGACTACAAGCGTCCTGTGAAGACCAAGGTGCCGCTGGAAGAAGGCGCCCAGCGCCTGATCATCGCCACCTGCGAAAAGGGCACCGTCGAAAACATCGAAGAGATGCGCGGCATCAAGGGCTCGCTCGACAAGGTCAAGAAGGCCAACCCGAATTTCGTGGAGATCGCTGCCAAGGGCGTTTTCCGCGTCCCCGACGTTCCCAACGTTTCCGACCCCGCGCCGAAATTCCAGATCACGGCGGCACAGAAGCGCCGCTCCGAATTACTCAAGAAGCGCGGCGAAATCCGCATCGGCATGCCGCGCGTGCTCAATATGTACTCGCAGACGCCCATCTTCACCGGCTACTTCGCGAGCCTGGGCATCAAGGCCGAGAATATCGTCTATAGCGACTACACCAGCGAAGAGATGTACAAGGAAGGCGCCAAGCGCGGCGCCATCGACCCTTGCTTCCCGAGCAAACTCGGCATCCCGCACGTGCACAACCTGCTCTACAAAGTGCATGCCAAAAAGCCGCTCGACATCATCTTCTTCCCGATGATCGATTGCCTCACCAGCCCCCTGACCCACATTCAGGCCAGCCGCACGTGCCCCACCGTGGCCACTACGCCCGAGGCAGTGAAGGCCGCGTTCATCAAGGAAGGCGATCTCTTCAAGGAGAAGGGCATCCGCTTCCTGGATACCTTCGTGAATTTGTCCAAGCCCGACCTCTTCGAACGTCAGATGTTTGAGGAGTTCCAGGACATCCTCGGGCTCACCCCCGAGGAGAACAAGCGAGCGGTGGACCAGGGCTACCGCTCGCTCAACTACTTCGACAACGTGACCATGCGCGGCGCCGCCCGCGAAGTGCTCGATCAACTGGAGCGCGAAGACCGCTTGGGCGTGGTCCTGCTGGGGCGCCCCTATCACAACGACCCCGGCGTCAATCACGAGATCCTCGAAGAGTTCCAGAAGCTCGGCTACCCCGTGTTCGCGCAGGATTGCCTGCCGATCGACGACGACATGGTCTGGCGCCTCTTCGGCGAGGACGTCCTCTCCGGCGAAACGCCCGATCCGCTCTGCATCAACGACGTCTGGAAGAACAGCTACAGCGAGAACACCAGCCGCAAGGTCTGGGCCGCGAAGTATGTCGCCCGGCATCCCAACCTGGTGGCGCTGGAGCTTTCCAGCTTCAAGTGCGGCCACGACGCGCCCATCTATTCGGTGGTCGAAGAAATCGTGGAGCACTCCGGCACGCCTTACTTCTGCTTCAAGGATATCGACGAGAACAAGCCCACCGGCTCCATCAAGATCCGCGTGGAGACCATCGGCTACTTCCTCAAGCGCTATCGCGAAGATATGGTGCGCAACAAGAACAAGTCGACCAACATCGACCAGCAACTGAAGGAATTCGAGGCCAAACTTCGACGTCAGATGCTGCGCGATAAGCTCGAAGACTCGCGTGTGCAGGAGAGCTTCGAACACGGCTCCATGCCGCAGATTCACGTCACCATCGGCGCCTTGGCAGCCAGCAACCCGCCGGCGGCCAGGGTAAGCGGCGACTAGCAACCCTTCGTTTCTCGGACACCTACGGGCCATCGCGACTCCTTCCGCGATGGCCCGTTTTTATTGTCTTTTGTACAACTGTACTTGATATTACGTACTAAGGGATTTACGGATCGGAGCATTCCGCAACGATTCACCCGGGGATGCCACTAAGCGGGTGTTAGTTAGTTCTCAGAGAGAAAGGGAAAACATCTACCTATGAGTGCTCCGAAATTGGCGTTCTCCGTCGAACCGAGCGAATCGGGCAAAGTCCTGTACCTGCCCATCGCCGCCGAGATTGCCGGTCAGAATTCCTCGATCAAGCTCATTCTTGCTCTAACCATAACGAACAATGAGGCTGCTTCTGTCCACGTTAGCGGCGTAACCTTCTCCTTCCCCGGTTCGGCCAATGCTCCTGTAGTCATGCAGGTTCCCGGCCTTGATATTCCGGCCGGCAAATCCCAGTTTTGGGCCAACGGCATCGTCAATAACAATTCGAATAATGAAGTCTTCCTGCCTGCGCCCGCCCCGCCCAAGGTGATGGTCAGCGTGAGTTGCACGAACTTCGCTTCCCCAGCTACCGTCACTTACGACCTGGCTCCTTACGCGACCACGGGTAGCCCGGCGGGCTTCCTGTTCCCCTTCCACCAGACCGATTTCAGGATCGGCGAGTATATCGTCGCCAGCGCCATCCACTGGGCCGATGGCGGCAATGGCACGCAGATCAACGCCCACGATATCGGCGTTCAAGCCGTTGACCCCAACACTCACCAGTGGAGCCAGATTCTTCCCGGCACCGATGGCAAGAAGAATGAGCACTGGCGCATCTGGGGCAAGCCCGTCCATGCTGTCGCAGATGGCACTGTTGTGACTGTCGTCGATGGGGTTCCTTCCAATACGGTGATCGGTCAGTTCCCGTCTTCCGTGATCGATGGGGCCGGCAATCACTACTTCATCAAGCACGGCGACGTGGTCGTGCTCTATGCGCACATGCAGCCCGGCAGCCTCAATCCCACCCTGGCGCACGTCGGTGCCGTGGTCAAGGCCGGGGATCAGTTAGGGCTGGCTGGTAACTCGGGTAACTCGACAAATCCCCACACTCATATTCACGCCCAGAAGACCAGTCCCAGCGGTCCGCTGCGCATGCTCGAATTCCGCGATATGTGGGTGGTTCCGTCGTCGAAGATCAATCCGCCCGATCCTGCCGGCCCGTGGGTGCTGGTCAAAGATCAGGGCGTGCCGAAGGATCCGGTGTGCATCTGGACGGCTGCCTCCAAGCCCGCGTGGTATCCGCCGGCCTGGGGCGAGATTGCCTACTTCGGCATCCAAGTCGCGGATTACCAGACCCTCTTCGATCACGTCACCTCGTCGGGCTATCGCCCCGTCTGGTTCGCCGGCTTCCAGGCCGGTGGAAAGACCCTGGTCAACGTGATCTTCCGACCTGCGGATACTGTGTCCTGGAGCGCCCGGCACGGCCTCAGCGCGGACCAGTACCAGCAGGAATTCGACGCGCAGAAAAAGGCCGGCCGGCGTCTTCTCAACGTCAATAACTACATCGAGAACGGCAATATCCTTTACGCTGGAATCTGGGTGGACACGCCGACGCCCGGCCTTCAGGCCTATCACGGCAAGAACGCCACCGAGCATCAGGCCCTGTTCGATCAGTTCTACAAGCAAGGCTTCATGCCCATCAATGTCTCTGTGGTCTCGCAAGGCGGCAACCGTACCTACGCAGCCTTCTACGAGAAGGTGGACGCCGGTTCGCTCATCCTGAAAAGCTTCCTCACTCCTGCCGAGTATCAGCAGGAATGGAACGACAATAATGCGGCCGGACGCCAACTTGCTTACCTGGTCACTTACAACCATTCCGATGGCCCCCGCTTCTCGGCGATCTTCCAGCAGAAGGTTGCCGGCACCGGGGGAACCGTCGGTCACCATGGCCTGACCGCCGCGCAGATGCAAACCAACTACGACCAAAACCTTGGCGCCGGTTTGCTGACTCGCGTGATCGCAGGCTACGAGCAAAACGGTCAGGCCACCTATGCCGCGGCGTGGCGCAAAGCTCCTACCGGCGCTCTTGCTGCCGCGGGCGGTATCGGGTAGTCGAGCGTTCCCGACGGGGGTGGGGCTCGCGTCCCGCCCCTACAGCAATTAATCTCACATCCAACGAGCGGTTAGCCGTACCGATTAGCCAGTACGAAGAATTGTTTTTTCCATGTGGAAACAAGCACTATATTTCCTGACACCCGAATTTTGACTCCGGGACATGCAGCAGAGTCGCGTACAAATTTTAACGGTTTGTCAGGAGCGAAATGAACAAAAGCCTTGTGAAGTTAGCGATTCTGGCAGGGGTCGCCTCCGTCGCGGGCGCGGCCACGCAGCCTCCTTCTATCAGCAAGGTATTTGGCCAGGTCGCCGTTCCCAAGGGTCAGGCGGTTAGCCTGATCTTCACAATCACGAATCCGAACCCGGCTACGCCACTCACCTCTGTTGCTTTTCTTGACAACCTCCCCACCGGCCTTCTGGTGGCCTCCCCCAACAGCGTGACCAACACTTGCGGCGGAACTATCGCCGCTGTTCCCGGCAGCAACTCGATCAGCCTCACCGGAGGTCAGATTCCGCAGGCTGCCACGTGTACCGTTAGTGCGAACGTCATGTCCAATATCACCGGCTTCTTCCTTAACGTCAGTGGTTTCGTTACTGCCGCCGAAAGCTTCCTTCCCGGCAACTTCGCACTCGCCAGTCTCTCGGTAAGCGACGCCTTCCAAGTTCACACCTTCCCTAATCTGACCCCACCCTCTGGAACTACCTTTCCGGCCGATTCCGGTTACATCGACATGACCAACGCGGGATTGCTTGGAGCCGATCAGTTCGGGCCGGGCTTGAGTTTCGTCCATTCCGGCAGCATCTGCGTCAACGTCTATGCTTTCTCGGCCGACGAACAGGAGATCGCCTGCTGCTCCTGCTTCGTCACGCCCAATGCAGCCATTCACCTTAACGCGTCCACCATCCTCCAGAACACCCTGACTGGAGTGGTTCCGACCAACATCACGGTCAAGTTGCTCGCGACGATTCCGACGGGCATAATCGCCGGCACTGTAATCGGTCCCTTCACCGGGGGCTTCTGCAATGCCGCCAATATCGCGTATGCACCCCTAAACCTGGCTCCCGGGCTTCGCGCCTGGGCCATTACTGCTCATACCTTGCCGTCCTCTGCTGCCACTTTCGGTGTCACCGAAAGCGAGTTCTCGCCGGCGATATTGAGCCAGGGCGAGCTCACCAGCATCACGCAGCGCTGCGCCAATATCATCGGCAATGGAAGCGGCAGCGGACAGTGCGGCGGGTTCCTGAACCTGAACTGCCTGCTTGGTACGAGTTCTCGCTAAAAGCAACACTGCACTACGGCGACTCGGGGCCCCAGTTCAGCGCGCCAGGCGATAACAAAGCGGTGTAGACGATTAGTGGCGCTCGAGCTTTCGGTCTTCCGTGCGGCCAAGACGTTTTTATCCATTTGTAGATTAACAATTGAAAATACGAGCTGGCATTGAGACAGGCCCCCGCCATCCGACCTAATCCTCCAGCCTCCACCGCCAGCGGCAGTAGGAACTAACGAAGCTCACCTTCTCAGGCAGATTTGTCCGGCCAAATTTAGCGGTTAGCCGAACCGGCTACGCATTTGGACGAAATGTATTTCTTGTGGAAGGGCGCGCTATCTTTCAGATTCGTTAGAAAAAAGCGTGGTTTGATTCCGGCTTGAGCAGTTTGCCAAGTGAGTGAAAGAGGGCCAGTTCCAGCATTCGCGAGGTGCGAAAGCCATACGATTTTCTCATGGCGACTTACTTTGGCCTTGTTGTTCAGGCCCTCGACAACGCCGTTCGCCCGAAAGCAACAGCCCGGCCAGTCCGACATGGCCCACTAGGATTTATGCAGGCGCCGTGGGAAAACCCAAACAATTCTCCTACCAAATGTCTACCCTTCCCCAACGAACCGCGACCGTCAGGGAGGCGATCTCAAACAACGAGCCGCGACCCTGAGGGAACGCTAACCCCCACAGTCGCGGCTCGTTTTCAGCAGAGCGATCTACTCGTAGCGGGCGTCTAGCGCTGTGCTGCCCCCAGTACGCCGGCAGCGCAGCTGGTGGTGCACAATCCCGAGCCGCTCCCGTTGCCGACGATGTTGGCGCAGCGTTGCGTCAAGCTAATCAGCTCGCCCGGGCTAAGCCGTGCGCCTTCAAACTGGCTCTCCGTGACTCCGAACGTGGTGCCGGAGGTCGGCAGCGTATGGGCTGTCGCCGCCCACGCCCGCAGACCCGGTGCGAAGTTCGCTGGGACCAGGGTGAGGTTGGCGGCATTGCAGGTCTGTCCGGTGAATGGCCCGGCCACCGTACCGGCCCCGCCGGTGCCGGTGGGAATCGTTGCCAGCAGCTTTACCGTAATGTTCGTCGGAACCACGCCCGTCAGGGTGTTCTGGACGATCGAGGAGGCGCTCAGGTGAATTGCGGCATTGGGCGTTACGAGGCAGGAACAGCATGCGATCTCCTGCTCGTCCGAAGAGAACGCGTAAACGTTCACGCAAATGTTGCCGATATGGCCCCCTAGGCCAGGACCAAACTGGTCCGCACCCAAGTCGCCGGCGTTGGTAAGGTCGACGTACCCGGAGCCTGCTGGGAACGTCGTTCCGGCGGGCGGAGTCACGTTCGCGATAGTGTGAATCTGGAACACGTCGCCCACGGACAGGACTGCCGTTGCCGGAGCGCCCGGGTTCGCCTCAGTCGAGGTGACGGTGGAAGTCGTGTTTACGTAGTACCCGGTGGGCCCGAAGACGTTCACGCTGAACGTGCACGATGTGGCGGGCAAAAGTGTGGCTCCCGACAGGCTGATGGTGTTGGTGAGCGGGGTTGCCGTAATTGTGCCTCCGTCGCAGGAACCGGTCAACTGGTTCGGGTTGGTGATCCGCAGACCAGTCGGCAGGTTGTCCGTAAAGGACACATTGTGCAAGGTGATTAGGTTATTCGGGTTGGCGATCGTGAAGGTCAGGGTGACCGGTTCGCCCGGTGAAACCGCCAGCGCCCCGAAGCTCTTGGTGATGCTCGCCGGCGTGGAGACCGTCAAGGTAGCGGCCGCGCCAGGTACGTTAGGAGCGTTAGTCGAGGTAAGCACGCCAGTGAGATTGTTCTTGAAGCCTTCCGTGCGTCCGGTGACGCTCACACGGATGACACAGGTTGTACCGAGGGGAGCGTTCACAACGCCGTTGATCAGGCTGATGGTACCCCCCGAGGCTGAGACCGTTCCACCGCATGTATTGGACAAGAGGGTCGCCGAATCCACACCCGCCGGCAGGTTGTCGGTGAAGGCCAGGCCGACGACCGGGACACCATCGCTGTTTGTGATGGTAAAGGTCAGCGTCGAGGTGCCTCCAATGTTAACGATCGTAGGAGAGAATGACTTCGTGAACCCCGGGGCCGGCACGCTGGCGACCAGCGTGGCCGTCGCCGCAGACCCGGTCGGCAAACCGGTAGAGGTGATCGTGCTGGTCGTGTTGTTGTAGGTGCCCGCAATGGCGGTAAACACGTTTACGCTAATGGTACAAGTTGCCCCCGCGGCGAGAGAGACTGCTGTTACGCTCAGGCTGGTGGAGTTTGCGGTAGCCCCAGTCACGGTACCGCCGCAGGTATTTACCAGGCCCGGAGTAGCGGCTACAACCAGGTTAGCCGGCAAAGCATCCGTAAAGGCCACGCCAGTCGCGGTGGCCGCGTTCGGATTAGTGATGGTGAACGTCAGAGTCGACGTGCCCGGCGCAACAATCGGATTCGGACTAAATGCCTTACTGAGCGTCAAGGGAAACAATAACATCACGTTCGGCGACGCCGGCCCTTCCAAACTGAAGTAGGCTGTTCCCCCGGGAGGAATCCCCGGCGAAAAGTTAATCGTTCCGGTATCCAGCGCTACATTAATCCCCGTGTAGCTGGAGGCGCTGCCTGCATAGTTCTGCGCGCCGGGAGCTGCGCTGTTGCAGGGCTGGGAATTGGCGAGGAATGGCTGAAAGAGGCAGATGCCATCGTTGTCCAGCGCGAAAATCGCCGGCGAAGCCGCCGGATTGCTCACCACGATGCTCGTGATCGTGCCGGTGCTGTTGTTCGTCACGCCGATGAGCTGATCCTCAGTCCCGTCAAATGGCGCAGTGTTGGCGATCGTGCTGGTGGTGCTTGAGTTGGTCACTACAATCGACAGATTGCACGTCCCGAGCGTCGCTACAAGCGCCTGGTAAGCTGCATTCCCTGAAGCTGAAGCCTGCGGGCAAACGTTAGCTCCGGGTACGGCCCCGAAGCACAAGGTGGACGCGGCAGTCATTGCCAGCGTTCCAAAGAATAAGCGTTTCATTGTTCACTCTCCTCGGTCCATGGGCGTTTGACCCCGAACCCATCATTACGCTAACTAGGACAAAGTTATTACAAGGATATCGGTCCGAATTAAGACATAATTTGGGCCAGCGTTCAATTCTCCTGATAACGTAGTCCGAATGGTTACAATGGCGGTCAGGATCATGCGACAGAGTTCAGCGATTCTGAAGCTCGCGACTAACTAAGGGCTATGTTGCAAACAGCGATGGCCGCGGTCTGATAGGGTGAGACGGTGAGTCAAGAGCGGCTACCGCTATTCCTTGGCCGACACTTCGAGGACGTGATCATCGTGCCCGGTGGTATCTGGGATATTCGCTCCGTTACCGGGATCTGGAAGAAATCCTGGCAGAACGCCGGCTCGCCGTCACCACGTCACGATCTGGCGCTGAGTGCAGCGCTACGCTTCCATTTTGATCAACGCATTCGTCGCGAGTTGCACCGCCCGAACCGATCCTGGAGGGTCGATGAAACCTGCGTTCGGGTCGCCGGGAGTTAGGTTACCCCTACCGAGGAGATCTTCGATTACCGTCAGGATCACGTTATGGACCCGTAACTGGAAGCACATCACGCGGGAGCACCGTGATGGTGTTCTTGAGACTCTCCGGAAACCACCCGCGCTCATGGCACTCAAAAAGTTGTGCTCCCTTCGCTCCTGGTCTTCCGACGCCTGCGGAGTGCGCAATCGCTTCTCGTTTGCCTGATGCGTCATTTGAAGTATGATCGCTACTCATGCTCAAACCAACCGACTGGGATGTCGTAGCGACGAATCCTGAATTTCGCAGCCTGATGCGCGCCAAGAAGCGCTTCATCGTGCCCGCGACCATTGCCTTCATCGCCTACTATTTCGCGCTGCCGGTCCTCGTCGGATACGCGCCAGAATTCATGGCGACGCCGGTCATCGGTCCGGTTAACATCGCCTACCTGTTTGCGCTTTCGCAGTTCTTTGTCGCGTGGCTGATTGCTTTCCTCTACGTGCGCGCCGCCGAACGCTTCGATCGGCAGGGCCGCCGCGTGCTGGAGCACCTGGACCGGCACAATGCCGGCAGAGAGCCGCGCTAATGTCGATGCCGCTCCTGATGTTCCTGTTCTTCATCCTGGCGACCCTCGGCATTACGGCGTGGGCCGCGCGCCGATCCTCCGGGGCCAGCGCCTACTTCGCCGCCGGACGGCGCATCACCGGATGGCAGAACGGCATCGCGGTCGCCGGCGACTACATGAGCGCCGCGAGCTTCCTCGGCATCGCCGGCATCATCGCCTTTCAGGGCTACGACGGCTTTATGTACTCCGTGGGCTGGCTGGTCGCGTACCTCACCGTACTCCTCATCGTCGCCGAGCCCCTGCGCAACGCCGGCAAATACACCATGGCGGACGTGCTCGCCTATCGCCTGCATCCCAAGCCGGTCCGCGCCATGGCCGCGCTCTCTACCCTGACCGTCAGCACGTTCTACATGATCGCCCAGATGGTAGGCGCCGGAACGCTCGTCGCCCTCCTGCTCAAGGACTCTGGGATCACCTTCAACTGGGCGGTCACCATGGTCGGCATGCTGATGATCGCCTACGTCGTGTTCGGCGGAATGTTGGCCACCACCTGGGTGCAGATCGTCAAAGCCGTCCTGCTGATGGGTGGAACCATTCTGCTTAGCGTTCTGGTGCTCGCGCACTTCCACTTCTCGTTCGCCGAGTTCTTCGACGCCATCGCGCACGTGAACGATAACGGCAAGACCGTTAACTTCCTGACCCCAGGCCTTCGCTACAAGCCGCCCTACGGCGCGCTCGATCTGATCTCGCTCGGTCTCGCGCTGATCTTCGGTACCGCCGGGCTGCCGCACATTCTGGTTCGCTTCTACACCGTCCCCGACGCCCGCACCGCCCGCGTTAGCGTGGTTTGGGCGATGGGAATCATCGGCACTTTCTACATCATGACGACCTTCCTCGGCTTCGGCGCCGCGACCATCGTCGGCAAAGCCTATATCGCGCAGAACGGTGGTATCAATATGAGCGCCCCGCTCCTTGCGCAGCGGCTGGCCGGCGACGTCTTCTTCGCCTTCATCAGCGCGATCGCGTTCGCCACCATCCTCGCCGTGGTCGCCGGGCTCACCATCAGCGCCTCCACGTCGTTCGCCCACGATTTCTACACCAACGTGCTGCGGCACGGCAAGGTCTACGACGCCTACCAGGAAGTGCGCGTGGCGCGCATCACGGCCTTCGTCGTGGGCGCCGTCTCCATCGCGATCGCGATTCTACTCGGTCCCACGTTCAACGTCGCCTTCCTGGTCGGGCTGGCCTTTGCCGTGGCGGCGTCGGCCAACCTTCCGGTGATTCTGCTTTCCATCTTCTGGCGCAGGTTCACAACCCAGGGCGCGGTCTGCGGACTCGCCACCGGCCTCTTTAGCTCCCTCGCCCTGATCGTCGCCGGCCCCAGCATCATGGGGATGGGAGCCGGCCATCTGATTCACGCCGCGCCGTTGTTCCCATTGGAGAACCCCGGCATCGTCAGCATCCCCCTGGGATTCCTTGGTGCGTTTCTCGGAACCCTGCTCAGCCCGCGCGATACCGCGGCCGAGCACAAGTTCACCGAACTGGAAGTTCGCGCCAACACCGGCTTGGGAGCGGAGAAAGGCTAGCCTTACTCCGGTTACCGCACCGTCGGATACTTGATGCCGAGCTGTTCGAGATAGTATCGTACTTCGCCGGATCGTAGTATAACTTCTTCATCTGCGGCACGATACTTTTCCATGATCTCCTTGTTCAGCCAGATCGCCGGCTTGTCGTCCGGACGCAGGAAGCTCTTGTACTGCACGTCCTTGGTCTGCACGTTCTTGAAGTAGTCCCAGGCCTTCGCGACCAGTTCGGGATGCACCAGGATATCGAGCATCGTCATCGCCTGCACCTTCGCGCCGGCGATCACACCCTTGTGCGCGATCGGCGTCGCCATCGCGATGCCGTTCGCCCAGTTGTGTCCCGGACCGCCAGGGATGTTCGAGGGGATAGCGCAGCGTCACCGTCGGCACGTTCCAGCGAGACGTCGCCGATATCGTCGCTGCCGCCGCCCGTTGGCCCCACTCCCGGACCTTCCGCTCCATCGCCGCCCGCGGGTGTCTCGGCGCGCGGCGGTCGCATCTCCTGCAAGGCTTGGCTCGGAAGCCCGCGCACCGGCTGCTTCAACTCCTTCTGCAGTCCCTTCGCCAGCGTCTGGTCATCCTCCGACCACTGCGGCAGGCCCACCTTCTTGATGTTTTCGTACATGGCTTCGGCGATCGGCCTTATTGAAATGGCCCGGCCACGCGCTGCCCAGCAGGCGCGAGGTGTACGATAGTGTCGGTCATCAGCGTCGCGGCCTTGCGCCATGTTGTCGCCGATCCGCCACATGTCCATGATGTGGTCGTAATCGGCTTCGCGGAAGTAATACCAGACGCGCGGCGGTCGGCGGCACCACGTTGGGCTGATCGCCGCCATTGGTAATCACGTAATGCGAACGCTGCGCCAGGCGCAGATGCTCGCGGCGGAAGTTCCAGCCCACGTCCATCAGCTCCACTGCGTCCAGCGCGCTCTTGCCGCGCCACGGCGCCCCGGCCGCGTGCGCGCTCTCGCCCTTGAACAGATACTCGATGCTGACCAGCCCGTTCTGATTGAGCGACGCTCCCCAGGAGACGCCCAGGTTGGCGGCCACGTGCGTGAACAGGCAGACGTCGACGTCCTTGAACATGCCCGCGCGCACGTAGTAGGCCTTGGTGCCGACCAGTTCCTCGGCGACGCCCGGCCACAGCCGGATGCGTGCCTTGCAGGTGCTCGCGCTCCATCACTTTCTTCACCGCCAGCGCCGCCAGAATGTTCAGCGGCACGCCGGAGTTGTGACCTTCGCCGTGGCCCGGCGCGCCTTCGATCATCGGCTCGTGCCAGCCCACGCCCGGCTTCTGCGACGCCTGCGGGATGTCGTCGATATCGCTACCCAGCGAGATCACCGGCTTGCCCGATCCCCAACTCGCCACCCAGGCCGTGGGAATTCCGGCGACGCCGCGCTCGATCTTGAAGCCTTCCTTCTCGAGCATGCCGGTGAGGTATTTGGAGGTTTCGAATTCCTGGAAACCCAGTTCGCCGAAGCTGAAGACGCTATCCACCATGACCTGCGCCTGTTTCTTCATGGCGTCGATCTGGCCGGCGAGGTCGGCCTTCATGGCAGCTTCTTTCTCGGGAGAAATCTTAGGTTGGGCGACCAGTGCAATGGAGCCCCAAAGCAGGACGAGCAGTGTTTTCCGCATTGGCATAGTGTACCCGACCCGGCCACTCGCCTGCTTTGCGCGAACCGCGACCGTCAGGGAGCGATCTAAACTAGTGCCCCGTGCCGCAGCACGGCATCGTAGTGATAATGTCCGGCAGGTCCGACTTCTTCTTCGCCGGTAACCCGTCCGCCACGAAGTAGCGCTGCCCCGAGAGATTGCGGTAAATCGCCCCCGCAACTCCCGCCGCGATCGGCCCGCTGACATTCCGCCCGCCCGTGAGCATCACCACCACTACCAGTCGATGCGCCCCCACCTCATTGAAAGAACCGAACCAACCCATGTGGCTGGCGGTCTGGAAATCCGTGCACGTTCCCGTCTTGCCCAGAATCGGCTCGGTCGAATCGTACCCGGCCCGCCGCGCCGTGCCGAAATCAACCGCGCCGCGCATGCCGATCTTGATGTCCTCGAGCCCTGTCGGCGCCAGTTCCAGTGGATGCTTGATCTTGGCCGTGAAGTGGTCGATCTCTTCCTGGTTGCGCGGGTATTGCAGGTAGTAGAGAGTGCCGCCATTGGAAATCGCGCCGAGCAGCGCCGCCAGCTCCAGCGGAGTCATCGAAATCCCGGTGCCGAAGCTCGTCATCAGGCCGACGCCGGTCTTAGGCGCCTCCAGCGGCAGATACCCGGGCTGTTCGCCGGGAATATCCACCCCCGCCTTTTCCCCGAAGCCCAACATCTCCGCATAGTGATGAACGCGATCGAACCCGAGCCGCGTTCCCAGAATGTGGAAGTACTGATTATTGGAGCGCGCCAGTGCCTGCGTCATGTTGTAGCTTACGTAGCGGCTGGTATAGACCGTTGTGTTCTTGCTGACCAGCCCCTCGGTGAGCGCCGCAAGCGAGGTGACTAACTTAATCGTGGAGCAGGGAACGAACCCCGTCTTGAGGGCCAGTTTCTGATTCACCATGGTTAGAATCCGGCCGTTGGATGGATCCACCACCACCACGCTTCCGGCGAAGGTGCCGAGCGCCGCCACCGAGGCGCGCCGGATTACCAGATCGTCGCCATCCACGTTATCTCCGACCGTGGGGTCCACGCCCGGAACCTTGGCTTTGTAAGGGAGTTTCTTGCGCGATGCTGCCTTCTTCTTTTGCTGCCCGAAAGCTGGCGATGCGAGGCCCCCAAGTTGGAGCAGACTAAACGCGACAATGGGGAGCAGAAAGTATCGCTTCATGCAGCAGCGCTGTCATTATATCCAAAAGTATAAAAAGTGCGATATATCACTTTGGTCGCTCCGCTATCCTATGGCGGAATTATAATCCCTCAAGAGGTCCAACGATGTTGAAGTAAATTGTGCTGGCCCGAATCCTGGCGCCGCACTGTTCGTCGCCTGCTCGCCGGACTGGTAGTGGCGAAGATTGTCCGGGAAGTATAGAATTACTTGCAAGGAATGCAACTCATAGGGCGATGCTTAGTGGTGTCCCTCCTCGTCGGCGGGACCATTTGGGGCGCGGACGATGCTGCTGCGTTGTCGCAGGCGACCTTCCGGCAATACTGCTTCCAATGCCACGGTAATGCCGCCGCAATGGGCGGAATCCGCCTCGAACAAATGGCCGCCAAAGGTCCCGGCGGCGAGAATTTTCCGCAATGGCAACGCGTCGCCGCTGCCCTCGAACAAGGCCGCATGCCGCCCAAAGGTATGCCCCAACCGTCCGACGATCAGCGCCACCAGGTCGCCTCCTGGATCCGCTCCGAGTTGAGTGTCTATGTCAAAGCTCACGATGGCGAACCGGGACGAGTCACGGTTCGCCGCCTGACCAGCGGCGAATACGGCTATGCAGTCCGCGATCTCACCGGACTTGATATCGAGACCGGCATCGACGCCTCCAGCGACTCCGTAGGCGGCGAGGGCTTCACCAACTTCGGCGACGTGCAGTTCATGCAGGACGCCAACCTGGAATACTACCTGGCGGCTGCCAAGAAGATCGCCGACCACGCCGTGATCGGGTCGGGACCCATCGAGTTTTTCGCGGATCCCGGAAAAACCGGCTTCGAACTCTCCGCAGCGAACCGCATCAAGAATATCTACGCGGAATACGGCTTCCGCACCGTCTCCGGTGAGGGCGGCATCTCCTACGGGTTGGAGAAATACGGCAAGGTCTTCTTCGTAACCTGGCTCTACCGGCATCGCGCCGCGCGCGGCGAGCCCAACGCCACGCTCAACGAGATCGCGCTGCGCGAAGGCGTCAGCCCGAGATTCGCACAACATATCTGGACCGTCATGCACACGGCGGCGCTCGGCTATCCGACATCGGACATGGTGGCTCGTTGGACCAAACTGCCTGCCCCCGGCGCCGACCTCAAAGCAGGCGACGCGGCCGCGCGCGAGGGCTGCAACGAACTCCAGAAGTATGTGACCACGTGGCCCCTGTGGTTGTTCGCCAGGGGCGATGTCGCCGCCGCCGGCGCGGGCGACGAAAGCCCCCTCATCATCAACGATAAATCTCTGACCCTGAAAAACACGCATCACTTCACGTTCAATCGCGGCGGACGTGGCGGCGGCGGTCGCGCGCCCGCGACTGCCGGTCCCGCGAAGATCTTTCTCAACGTCGTGACCGTGAATCCTGGCGCCTCTGGAAAATCCGTAGTCTTGTGGCGCAACGCCAGCGTAGCCTATCGCAAACCCGGCGGCCGCGGGCAGGTGATCGATCCTACCGACGTTGCCGGCAACGGATCCGTGAAAGGGCTCCCCACCGGGCCCAGGCAATCGCTGCGCGAAGTAGTCAGCGCGGAAACCGCCGCGAAGCTTCACTTCGGAACCAGCCCCGACGGCACCGCGATCGGCCCCGACGATTTCGCTTCTGAGCTCTCCGTGTCCTTTGAAGTGCCCGTGCCCGCCGGCTTCGCGGGCTTCGAATTGCAGTTCGATGCCGAGGTCGGCAGCGCCCGCGATCAGGTCTACCGCATCGTCGTCACCGATCGCGAAGATGGCACTTCACGCGGCATTCCGGTGCGCGCTCTCATCGGCGATCCGAACAGCAACGGCGCCCGGAAATTCAAGGCCGGTGTGCTCGAACTGGCCGCCCTCCTGCCCCCGAATTCGCAGGGCGAGCCCACGCCTGCCGACAAGGACCCGATCCCAGAGCCCTTCGACATTACCTACAACGTGCCCGAGCACGATGACTTCGATACGCGCGTCAAGTATATTCGCGACGATCGCTTCGTCTACCGCAACATGCTGGATGATTCCACGCGCGCCCGTCTCGACCACGCCTGGAACGATCTCTACGCCTCCTTCGAATACCACGACAATTATCTGGACCTGATCGCCAAGCACTACAACCTCGACCTCAAAGGCAAGCACATCGGCGATCTCGACCAGGCTTCGCTCAACGCCATGCCGGCCGAAGCACGCCAGTACGCCATCGGTCTCAAGACCGAGTATGAATCCGTTCTCAAGGCGCAGGCAGCGGCCCGCCCCGGCCATCTCGAGGACTGCCTGAAATTTGCCAGCCGCGCCTGGCGCCGCCCCCTCACCGCGAAAGAGCGCCTGAGCCTGCGCTCCTTCTACGACCAGACGATCACGTCGGAAAAAGACCATACCACGGCCATCCGGGCGGTGCTCACACGCATCCTGGTCTCACCCGGATTTCTCTACCGCGCCGAAACGCCGGTCGACGCGCTTACCGTGAAGCCGCTCTCTAACTGGGACATGGCCTCGCGCCTCAGCTTCTTCCTCTGGTCGTCGATCCCCGATGACGAATTGCGCCGCGCCGCGGCCGCCGGCGAGCTCGGTAGCGCGCCCAAGTTGCAGGCCCAGGTCACACGCATGCTGGCCGACCCCAAGGCACGCCGTCTCTCCGCCGAGTTCTTCGGCCAGTGGCTCGGCTTCTACCGCTTCGATCAGTTCAAGGGCGTCGATACCACCCGCTACCCGGAATTCACCGACGAAGTGAAGTCCTCGATGTACGACGAGGCCGTCTCCTTCTTCGAGCACATCGTGCGCCAGGACCGGCCGGTGCGCGAAATTCTCTCCGCCGATTACACCTTCCTCAACCAGCCGCTTGCCAAGTTCTACGGCGTCAAGCAGCCGGTCCGCTCCAAGGACGCGGTCGAGTTAGTGGACGGCGCGAGCGGCTTTCAGCGCGGCGGCCTGCTGCGCCTGGGCGCCGTCCTTACGGCCACCTCGGCGCCTCTCCGAACCAGTCCCGTGAAGCGCGGCGATTGGGTGCTCCGCCGCATTCTCGGAACGCCAGTGCCGCCTCCTCCGGCCGACGCCGGATCCATCCCCGCCGACGACAAACTCTTCGGCGGCCTCTCCGTCAAAGAGCGCCTCCAGGTCCACAAGCGCAACGCCACTTGCGCCAACTGCCACATGCGCATCGACCCCCTCGGCTTCTCGCTCGAGCACTACGATTCCACCGGCCGCTGGCGCGAAAAGTATGCCGATGGCAAGCCCATCGACGACTCGGGCGCCCTCTCCGACGGCAAGGAAATCGCCGGCATTCCCGGCCTGCTCGCGTACCTCCAATCCAAAGACGACCAGGTCCGCCGCACCCTCGCATTCAAGCTGGTTGGCTACGCCCTCGGCCGCACCGTGCAGCCCTCCGATGAGGCGCTCATCGAACGCATGGTCCAAGCCGGCGGCAACGCTACCTTCTCGCAGTTGGCGGCGGAGATCGTCACCAGCAAGCAGTTCCGCAATCGCCTGGGCCGCGAAGACGCCCCACCCGCGGTCGTCAAAACCGCGGCGGTCGCGCAGAATATGTCCGGAAAGGCAGGTGGAAGATGAATATCGATCAACTGAAATCGCGGCGTCATTTCTTGCGCGGGGCCGGCGTGGCGCTCGCACTCCCCTGGCTGGAATCGATGCAACTCCTGCGCGCGCAGGATGGCGCCCCCGTCGTGTCCAATGAGCCGCCCCTCCGCTTCGCCTGCATCTACTTTTCCAATGGCGTCGACCCCGCCCACTGGTGGGCCAAGGGCGAAGGCGCCGCGATCGAGTTCGGCCAGGCCGCCCAGCCGCTGACCCCTTTCCGCGAAGACCTAGTCTTCATCCGCGGCCTATTCAATCAGACTGCCCTCACCTCCACCAGCCCGCATCTGGGCCGGATGAACATGCTCTCCGGCGCCACCGTCAGCCTCGACCCCAACAACATCCGCGTCGGCACCTCGATGGACCAGGTGATGGCGCGGCAGATCGGCAACCGCACGCCTGTCCCCAGCCTCGCCCTCAGCATCGAGCCCAACGAACTGCGTCTCGAAGACGGGCTCTCCATGCTGTACGGTTCCTGCATTTCCTGGTCGTCGCCCACCAAGCCCACCGCCAAGGAAATTTACCCCGCGCGCGTCTTCGATCAACTCGTCGGCGATGGCAAGGGCCGCAAACTGGACCGCAGCATCTTGGACGCCGTGCTCCAGGACACCCACGATCTTCAGCCCAAGATCAGCACGGGCGATCGCAAGAAGCTCGACGAATATCTCGAATCCGTGCGCGACATCGAAAAGCGCATCGACCGCGCTTCCAAAGAGGAGCGCCTCGAGGGCTGGCGTCCCACCATTTCCAAGCCCAACATGCCGCGCCCGTCCGACGAGATTCCGCAGAACGTGCCCGATCACATGCGTCTGATGATGGATCTCACCGTACTGGCTTTCCAGATGGATAAGACCCGCATCGTCACCCTGATGCTGAACAACGATCTGTCGCAGATGAACTTCAAGTTCATCCCCGGCGTCCGCGGCGCCCTGCATCTGGACCTCACCCACAACGGCAAAGCTCCCGAGTTGAAGGCGATGTACCTCAAGACCAACCAGTTCCACATGGAGCAATTCGTCTACCTGGTAAAGCGCCTCAAGGATATCGACGAGGGCGGCCGCTCGCTGCTCCAGAGCTCCACCCTCATGCTCGCCTCCAACCTGTACGATGGCGATGCCCACGGCGCCGACCAGATGCCGATCGTCCTCGCCGGCCAGGCCGGCGGCGCTCTCAAGACCGGCCGCATTCTCGATTACCTCGACAAAGGCAACGACAACCGCCGCGCCTGCAGCCTCTACCTCTCCCTGATGGACCGCATGGGCGTCCGCCTCGACCGCTTCGGCGATACCGACCAGCGCCTCCCCGGCCTGGTGGGATAGGCCTCCTGGCCTGTCCACTAATCCGCCTTTTCTTCTTACTATAATTCGGTAAGATGCGTCCCCTTACATTCGCGGTGCTCGCTCTCCTCACCGCCTGCGCCGTGCGCCAGTCAACCCTCGGCTCGTGGCGTCTCCAGCCCGCGCGCGATGGCCTCATGCTCCTCCCGCCGCGCCCCGGCACTACCGCTCTTGAACTCAAAAACGCCCGCTCCGTGCATTCCAGCGACACCGGCTGCGAAGTCTCCGGTTCCCAAATCCAACTCGCATGGAAAGGCCGCACTGCCCGCGTCACCGTCGACGAGCGCGCCGTAGCCGCCGCGCCGGAGATTGCCCTCAAAGGACCTCAGGCCGCCACCGGCGAGCAGGTCCGCGATCTCTCCTGGTGGCCCAACTTCCGGCAGCAGCTCGCACGCCGCGAGCAGCAGGGTTGTCTCGCGCATGGCGAGTCCGAACTCCTCGCCGGCCGCATTGTCCAGAATCTCCCGCTCCCCCCGATGCTCGCCTACAAGCTCCGCTACGGCGACTATCTCATGGATGGTCACCTCGATCTCGGTCCGAAGTTTGCGCTGAAATCGGTGTCGCCCCTCTTGAAGCCCGGCGTGCAGAAGTACCGCACTCCCGCGGATGTCGCCGGCTACGAGACCGTCTATTACGATGTCCTCGAGCGCGGCGACGGCAGCCTCAGCCTCTCGCTAAAAAGCGTGGATCAACTGATCGGCCGCACCACCACTAAGAAATCCCGCCCTACCGGCGCCCCGCTGCACATCGCCAACTCGGCCCGCTACGTCCGCCTCTTCTTCCGTGCCTGGCGCATTTCCGGTGACTACCGCATCGCCCTCCTCGCTACCCGCGAAACCGGAACGCTCGACGCCATGACCGCCGAGTTCGAATCCGATCCCGAGCGTTTCTGCCGCGACACCAACCCCAATCGCGCCACCTGTCTTTCCGTGCCGATGGAGATGACCCTGACTGCGGAGATGAAACTCCGCGCCAACGGCAAGCCCGCCTACATAGCCGTCGGAGGCAGTGTCGGCGAACTGCTCCGCACTGCCGGCGTCCGCCAGCCGCAAACCGTCGTGCAGTCCTTGCAGGTCCTCCGACCCTACGAAGGCGCCCTCGCCCCCGTCGAGTTCGATCGCACCCGCCCCGACATCCTCGCTCTGACCCTCATCGGCGGCGAAGAAATCCGCTGGTAGCACCACCCTCAAAGTCGAGTATTCCAACGTCGACGAGCCGCGACCGTAAGGGAGC
Organism: uncultured Solibacteraceae bacterium; assembly: GCA_963791985.1. Taxonomy (GTDB): domain Bacteria; phylum Acidobacteriota; class Terriglobia; order Bryobacterales; family Bryobacteraceae; genus Solibacter. Next base: position 85,473 of record CAWBUN010000003.1, read on the forward strand.
GCAACGCAGACGGTGTCGCCCGCCCCACCAACTTAGAACGTCAGGCGGAACGCAAGCTGCACATACCGCGGATCGCGGGCCGAAGTGATGTTTCCCGTGGAAGCGCGGGTGTTCACGCCGGCTGCATTGTATGTGATGGTGGTATCCACGCCCGAAAACTGGGTGTGGTTAAAGGTGTTGTAGGCTTCCGCGCGGAACGTGCCCTGAACCCGGCCCTCCTTGGCGATGCCAAAGCTCTTGGAGAGCGTGGTGTTCCAGTTGTTAACGCCAGGTCCGCGGAACTGCGTGGGGGGAGCGTCGCCGATGTTGGCGATCGAGATGGCAGGGCATCCGGTGGCCGGACAGACGCCCCCGGCAACGAGCGGGACCGGCTCAGCATAGGCCGCTGCGTTGAACCAGCTGTAGAAGTTGCGTCCGCCCGCAACGTTGTTCGGATTGCCGACCATCAATGGGCGCGCGCCATCTCCGCCGCCGGTGAAGTTTACGCTCGGACTCGTGCCCATGCTGACCGACATCATGCTGCCGCTGATGAAGCTGGTGATTTCGGAGAGGTGCCAGCCATCGAACAGTATCTTGACGACCCGGTTCGGCAGGACCGCGCTGAGCTTGGGAATGTCGTAATAGAAGTGGAAGGTCAGGACGTTAGGCCGGTCGTAGCCCGCGAGGCCGTAGTTCCAGGTCTTCCAATTCAGATACCGCGCGACGCCGCCGGAGGTGGTGCTGTCGCCTTCGGAATAGTTCATCGCCTTGGAGAAAGTGTAGACCGCGCCGAACTGCAGGCCCTTTGCGAACCGGCGGTTGGCCTGAAGTTGCAGCGAGTGGTAGCTGGAATTCCCCTGGAAGATCTGCTGGGGGATGCTTCCATAGCCCTGGTAGGGAGCAAAGTAATTATCGCTCAGCGGCGTGGGTGTTGCCGACTGCGGGTTCTGGTTCTGCGGCAGGAACTGCGAGCCGTAGGGTACGGTATTGAGGTCCCACTTCTCGCCCAGGTGACGCCCGAAGCTGCCTACGTAAGCGGCTTGGACGATCGTTCCAAAGCCGACTTCCCGCTGGATTTCAAAGTTGGTCTGGTAGGATGTGACCACTTTGGCATGCGGATCGATATCGCGGGAGAAGCTGCTGGGCGAAAGCAGGCCGGTGGTGTTGGCAGCCGTCGCGACGGTTCCGTTATAAGCCGTCGGTGTGTAGATGGCCGGCGGATTAAAGAAGAGATTCCCCAACGTCCCGGCATCCGGGTGTCCGGCATAGAAGATTCCGCCTCCCAGACGCACGGCCGTCTTGTTGTCGGAGGTCGGACTCCAGGACAGTCCGAAACGCGGCGCGAAGATGATGCCGTTATTGAAGACCATCGACGAGGGGTATCCCGCTGTGGTGGGTGTAACGATGCCGTTGATGGGATTGGAACTCGAGCCCGGCACGATCAGTCCGGCATAGAGATTGGGAACCACTGCGCCGGTACGGGGGTCAATGACGACCTTGGCGCCGTTGACTACCGCCGGCCGGTAGAGGGCGGGGGCTTGCACCGGGTTGTACATCGCCGGAACGAAATTTCCGGCATTGTTGTTGGCGGGCTTTTGCGCCAGGGAGTTGGTGACGCGAACGCCGATGTCCAGGCTCAGCCGGTTGGCCACCTTCCAGTGGTCCGTGACGTAGCCCTCTTCCACCAGCGTGATGGGGGCGTAATCCACCCGGTTGGTGGCTTCGACGTAGGTATAGAAATTCCCCAGCATCGCGTTGGCATAGCCATACCCGCTGTCGTTGAGCATGCTCGAGTTGGTTCCGAAGGCGAAGGCGCCTGGGAAACTGTTGCCGCCGGCCTGGTGATACTGGTTGTACTTGATGTGCTGGTACAGAACTCCGCCTTTGATCAGGTGGTTGCCCCACACCTTGCTGAGGTTGTCGGCGACGCTGTAGGCGGTGGAATCGTCCACCATCGGGAAACGGCCGTCGTAGCTGACCGCGGCAGAGCCCGTGATACTGCTGAAGTTGAAGGCCGGGATGAGTCCGTCCGGGTTATCTTTCGGATAGGTCTGCGGAATGTTGATGCCGTAGGTGGAGCGCTGATACGCGGCCAGCCCGCCGGACCCCAACAGTTGATCTTCCGTCCAGAGGTTCATGCCCAGCGTCACTTCGTTGACCAGCGTCGGCGTGAAGACGTAGGTCAGGGTAGTGCCGAGTTGCGGCATGGTCTGTGCGTAGTCGACCGGCGCGGGACCCCATTTGTTGTTGATCGCCGGGCTATTGAGTCCGTTGTTGTGGCTGCTGTAGCCCGACGCCTTGAACGTCATCCGGGCCTTTTCGGTGGCGTTATAGTCCATCCGCAGGGTCTCCGTCTTCACCGGTTGATCTTCGCTGCCGGCGATCTGGAAGTTATAGGCATAGTTCGTGATCGCGGTGTTCGTGGCGTTGGGCAGCGGGAAGATGCCGAGCAGCTTGGAGGAATTCGGGTCGATGCGATTGGTGGGGATGATGTTGTTGGGGAACGGCGCGCCGGTGGTGGGGTCTTTCACGGCGTAGAGCGTGGTGGCGTTCTTGAACGACTGCGAGAAGTTGCCCTGCCGCTCGAGCGCCGTAGGCACCGTAAAGTTGCTGGTGGAATTGGGCGTTACGTTGGGGTCGTATTCCTGCGAGAAGAAGAAGAACAGTTTCTGCTTGTTGGTGTTGAAGTGGCCCGGGATGTAGACGGGGCCGCCCAGGAAAGAGCCCGTGGTGTTGTAGCGGTAGCGCGGACGCGGCGAGTTCATGTCGCCACTGGCGTTTACGCCGGCCCGGTTGTTGAAGAAGTTGTTGGCGTTGAGGTCTTCGTTGCGGACGTAATAATAGGCTCCGCCGTGGAAGCTCTGGGTCCCGCTCTTGGTGACCAGATTGATCACCGCGCCGCTCGCCGTGCCGTATTCAGCGGTGTAGGAGCTGCTCAGCACCTTCACTTCCGATATCGAGTCCAGGTTGATGGGGGATTGTGCGTTCTTTCCGCGGGCGGTGTTGCCCGAAATCCCATCGACGTTGAGCGCGTTGTATTCGGCGCGGGTCCCGTTCATGGTGGGCGTGGTGAACTGGCCGAGAACATCGGAACCTGTATTGTCGTTGATCACGCCGGGCAGAATCTGGAGCATGGCCATCACGTCGCGGCCGCGTGCCATCAGTTCGCCGACTTGGTTGCTGTCCAGCAACGCCGAACGCTCGGCGCTGGTGCTTTGCACGACAGCCGCTTCGGCCTTCACTTCCATGGTTTCGGTGGTGGCACCGATCTGGAGTTGGAGTTCGCCTGCAGCCAGGGAGTCGTTGGCGCTCAACCGCAAACCGGTTTTTTCAAACTGCTTGAAACCCGATACCTTTACGGTGATTGTGTACGTGCCCGGCTGGAGTTGCAGGAACACGAAGTCCCCGTTTTGGTTGGTGGTAAATGTTCGAGTGTCCTTGATCGTCTCATTCTGAATCCGGACGTCCGCGCCGGGCACCGACGCGCCTGCGGGATCTACCACCCGGCCACTAATCGTGCCGAGGGAGGTTTGTCCGAAGAGAGTGCTCGCGATGAGCAAAAGCAGCGCGATTGGCGCCAGAAGTCTACTTGGTTTAATCATACGGCTCCTAAGGACCGCCGCGGAAAGCGTGAGATGGCTACGTAGGCACCTATTCAACACAAAAACCTCCCAAAAGCTGTGAGACTAGCTATGTGCCTGATTAGAGCATATGTAGCGGTAAAGTCAATAGGGCTAGCGCTAGAAATTTACGTTTGCCGGCTGGCGCTACGTGTTTTCAGCAATTTCCATTTACTGTCGTTCTAAAATAATGGCCGTTGCATCGAAGTCGCCGCGCAAGTTAACGTTCATCCCGGCGTTCATCAGGTAGGCCCCGCTGAACTGCGCTTGCCGCTCCACCAGTTTATTGTTCACCGATTCCAGCTTATAGATCGCCCGCTCGTCGAGCCCCCGCAGCCGGATCGTCGGCGCCGCCGTATTGTACTCCTGCGAATGCCGCATCGCGAACACCACCGCCTGCCTGCCGTCCGCTCCCACATACTCGTTGACCGTGACGTCGCTGCTCCGCGGACTCGCGATCCGGTATAAGTCGCCCGTCTGCACCGTCGCGCGAATCCGTTTATACGCCGCGATCATGCTCCCCGCCAGCGCCGAATCCTGCTCCGTGAACTTATTCAGGTTAGAGCCGATCCCGAGCGCCCCTTGCATCGCCGTCAGAAACCGAAACGCGAGCGGTGTGCTGCGTGTGTTCATATTCGGCACGTCCGTAACCCACGCTGACATGATCTTCGCCGGGTATGCCAGCGAGAAGCCCTCCTGTATCCGCAGCCGGTCGAACGCGTCCGTGTTGTCGCTCGGCCAGACTTCGTCCACCCGCTGCAGAATCCCCAGGTCCACCCGGCCCCCGCCGCCCGAGCAGCTCTCGATCTCCAGGTTCGGATGCTTCGCCCGCAGCCGGTCGATAATCTCGTACACGTTGCGCACATACTGCACCCAGATCTTGCGCTGCTCCGTCCCCGCCACTTCCGGCCAGCCCGGCTCGCTGAAGCTGCGGTTCATATCCCACTTGTAATAGCGAATGTCGTTTTCCGTGGCCAGCTTGTCCAGAAAGCCGAAGACATACTCCTTCACATCGTTGCGCGCCAGGTTCAGAATCATCTGCGTGCGCAGCTCGCTCCGCGGCCGCCCCGGAAAGTTGATCACCCAATCCGGATGCGCGCGGTAGAGGTCGCTATCCGCATTGACCATCTCCGGCTCCACCCAGAGTCCGAAATCCATCTTCAGGCCGTGCACGTGATCGATCAGCCCCTTCAACCCCTGCGGAAACTTCTGCGGATTCACCGTCCAGTCGCCCAACCCCGCGCGATCGTTGTTCCGCGCGCCGAACCATCCATCGTCCATCACGAACAACTCGACCCCGAGTTTCGCGGCCTTCGCCGCCAGTTCCCGCTGCCCCGGTTCGTTGACCGCGAACGTGGTCGCCTCCCACGAGTTGTAAAGCACCGGCCGCAGCCGCGCCCCCGCGCCCCCCGGCAGAATCTGCTCCCGCGTGAACCGGTGCATCATGCGCGACGCCGGCCCGAATCCCGCGCTCGAAAAGCCTCCATAGAACGGCGGCGTCTCCAGGGTTTCGCCCGGCTTCAGCGGATAGGAAAAATCGAAGCTGTTGAGCCCGCCGGTCACCCGCACCTGCCGGTACGGCGTCTGCTCGATCGCCATCCGCCAGTTCCCGCTCCATCCCAGCGCGCCGAACCAGACCGCCCCGTGCTCCTCGCCCGCGTCCCCCGCATCGATCGCGAACCACGGATTGAAATTGTGGCTGGTGTGACCCTTCCGGCTCTCGATCACCTTCTGCCCTTCGTGGATCGGCTCGTGATTCACCTGCGTCTCCGCCGCCCACCGCCCCGTCAGATACGTGAGCTGGTAGCCTTCGCCCGGCGGTAGATTCCACGTGGCCGATTGCGCGCTCTCCACCGTCACCGTCCGCGCCGTCCCATTGCGAATCGTCGCCGACCGCCGCAGAATCCCGTGCTCCGGATACACCCGGTAGTGCAGCGTGACCTCGATCGCGTCGTTGATATCCTTCAGCACGATGTCCAGATCGTTCTGCTGAATCCGGTGCGACGCGTAGCGCAGCACCAGGTCGCGATTGCCGTCTTCGCGCGCAATCTTCAGCGCCGGCTCGTAATACCGCGGCCCACCCCACCCCGGAAACTCCTCCGCCTCCAGCATCTGCCGCGGATCGAACGAAGAGATATCGCGCCGCGCCGGCGCCGCCGCCAGATCCTCCGCCCGCCAGATCGGCGCCCCCCAGTACAGATGCCGCAGTGCGCCATCCGCCCCCACCCCCATGGCGTACGCGCTCTTGCTAGTGGAAAGCAGCCAGAGCTTACGCGATTCGATGTACTGGATCTGGCCCGGCAGGCTGAAGCAACCGAGCAGGCAAAGTGCGGCGATACGATGCATGCCTGGTAGATTAACTCACGGCGCGCAATGCGGCGTACACTCGCGACGCCAAATGCCGGATGTCCGCCGGAGCGAGCCGCCTGCCGTCACGCGCCTCACTCAAAGATCGGCGTCAGTCTGGCCAGGACTTCGTCCATGATGGCGTCGGGGACCCTTTCGAGTTTCTTGCCGCCGCGTGCGGCGAGATCGAGCGCGCGCGGTTGATCGCAGCGGACAACTCCCGTCGTTTGGGTTCCGGCGCCCGCCAGCGCCACGGCGAACCCGGCCGTCCGCGCGAAACTTCCGCCGCTCGTGATCGGGAGGACCACCGGCACTCTGGTCACGCGGTTGAAAGCCTCCGGCGAGACGATCAGGACCGGACGGCGTCCTTTTTGCTCATGGCCTGCGGTTGGATCGAGCCCGACCAGCCAGATGTCACCGCGCTTCATCAGATGAGTTCACCGCCCGCCGGCTTGCCGCCGAGCCATTCCCGGTCTTCCTTACTGCCCGCCGCGCAGGGTTTGCACCGGGCAAGGAGTTCTTCCATCGTGTAGCGGGGCCGCCGCTGTGGCTCCACTACCAGCCGGCCGCTTTCGACCGCGATGCCGACTTTCACTCCCGGCCGCAGGCGCAGGAGGTCCAGCAGCGCGGGTGGAACCGCCAGCATGATCGAGCCGCCGACCTTGCGCAGGTTCGTTGTGTGCATACCAATCCTCCAGGAGTTATATTTTAGTATAACCGATTGTAGTGGGCGGTGGCAGGGTGTTTCCTGCGCAATTTCGGCCAACGCCGCCCCCGTCGCGCGCTTGCTTGCCCCGCCCGCCAGATCGCCGTATTCCTGCTCACCGGCCGGATCCACTGGCCAGACCCGCACCTTCACCCATCTACCTGGGCGTCATGGTATCTGCTGCCGGACAACAGCGTGCGCAACCGGCTTGTCAACACGGCGTACGACGCAGCGGGAAATCAGACACAGCTATCGATCTCGGTCGGGGGGCACCAACGCCACCTATGACGCCGAAAACCGGCTGGTGAAGGTGGGCGGGACGACGCTGGTTGCGTATGACTATGACGCGGATGGCCGGCGGGTGAAGCGGATGGACGCCAACGGGTGGCGATGTGGTACGTGCACGACGCCGAGGGGCAGTTGATGGCGGAGCACGGTGGGACGGGAACGACGGCGGCGACGCACTATCCGATCGCGGACCAGGTCGGTTCGACGCGGATCCCTTCGCTCCGGCGCGCGGAGGCCGTATACGTGCTCCACGCTCTCCAGAAGCAGACGCAAGCGACTTCGAAGCGTGATATCGAAACCGCAAAGAGCCGATTCGCTCAACTATCACGAGGTGGGAAATGAGGAAACCCGAAAGCTACGCCAACGTTTGGGATGCGATTGCGGATACGCCCGGGCAGGCCGCCAACCTGCGGGCGCGGGCCGAACTGATGCAGCAGATTGCGGCCTTGGTGAAACGCCAGGGCTGGACCCAGGTCGAGGCCGCGAGCCACTGCGGCGTGACGCAGCCACGGATGAACGATCTGCTTCGTGGCCGTGTTTCGCGTTTCTCGCTGGACGCGCTTGTGAATATCTCGACCGCGCTGGGCTGCCGCGTGCGGGTGTTCCTCGCCGTCAAACCCGAGTTTTTCGCTGAAATCGGCGCGGAAATGCCCGATCTTACCCTCGATCCCAGCCGTCGCGACCAACCAGTCGCGATCAGTGTCCCTTCAGCGGCCCACTGCCAGGCGGTCCGCCAGAATCGTCGGCAGCCCGGCTGCGTGGATCTTCTGCTGCGCGGCCGTCACATCGTAGACCACCCGGTGATACGTCACGCAGCACGCGTCGCAATCGTACACGCAATACGCCGCGCGCGGATCGCCGTCACGCGGCTGCCCCACCGAGCCCGGGTTCAACATGTACGCGCACTCCGGATCGATCTCCATCGCCTGCGAAGCATCGTGGCTCGAAGTCCGCAGGATCGTCTCCACCCGCGATTGGTTCCAGATGAACCCGCCCTGCACGTGCGTGTGCCCGAAGAACGCCAGCCGCGATTCCATGTACCCGAACGCCTGCCCCGCCTCGGAAGCCGCGATCATGTACTCGTCCTCGTCGTAGGGCGAGCCGTGAAACAGTTGGAAGCTGTCGATCGTCACCGGACCCCGTGGCAGCGCGCGAATGTACTCGCAGTTCTGCGCCGAGAGATTCTGCAGCGTCCACACCGCCGCCGCCCGCGCCACCGGGTTGAACCACTCCAGGTCGTCCATCCCGGTCGATGCCCGGTCGTGATTGCCCCGCACCACCAGCGGACAGTTCACCCGCACCCAGTCGCACACCGGGTTCGGGTCCGCGCCATAGCCCACCAGGTCGCCGCAGCAGATCGCGCGGTCGTAGCTGCCGGCCGATTCCGCCAGCACCGCATCCAGCGCTTCGAGGTTGGCGTGCAGATCGCTGATTATGAGATAGCGCACGGGGAGATCGCTCTATGCCTTTCTGAGCCGCAGGAGAGAGATCTCCGGGGGCGCTCCGAGACGGGCCGGAATACCGATAGTTCCAATGCCGCGCGTAACGTACGCCGCCGAATTCCCCGCGCGGTAGAGACCGTAAACGTAGGGTGTGAAGAAGCGCGCCGGGTTGATCGCCTGGTCCAGAATCTCGACCGTGACCTGTCCGCCATGTGTATGACCCGCAAGCAGCAAATTATAACCTTGTCTGGCCGCCTCCGGGAAGGTGTCCGGATTGTGCTGCAGCAGGATGTTGGTCGCGCCCGGCAAAATCAGCCCCTCCGCCCCGCGCAAATACGTGCGCCTCTGCCGCGAAGATTGGAAGTCCAGCCCCGCCACATTCAGCGTCGCTTCGCCGAATCGCAGCGCCTCCGCCTCCCCGCGCAGGAAGCGGATCCCCACCCGCGCCGACTCGCGCGCCGTGTAGGCCTCCACCTTCGCATAGCGCTCGTGATTCCCCATGCACGCGAACACGCCCGCATCCGCCTTCACCCGCGCCAGTTGCCGGATGCATGCGTCCAGCGGATCACCGCGCCCGCTGATCAGGTCGCCCGTGATCACCGCCAGTTGCGGCCGCAACTCCAGCGACGCGTCGATCACGCGCGCCAGTTCGCCCTCGCTCAGGAACGCGCTCAGGTGAATGTCGCTGAGTTGCAAAATCCGCACGCCCACCAGATCCAACGGCAGCCCCTCCAGCTCGATATCGATTTCCTTCACCCGGAAATCCGTCCGCTGTACGAACGCCCCGTACCCCATCGCCAGGAACGGCGATGCCAGCAGCGCGCTGCCCGTCACGTTCAGAACCTGCCGCCGCCCCCGGTTTACATCCGCATGCACTTGTTTCCGCACAAAGGCCAGCACATAGTAAATCACCAGCACGCTGCTCGCAGCCATGAAGTAAGCCAGCGACCCCGCGCCGAGTACCGACCCCATCCTGCTCGGGACCCCCGTAAGTGCACTGAGTTCGGACAAGCTGAATGTATAACTGAATGCCGCGAACGCGTCAAACAGGAAGATGCCGTAGCGCACTGCGCGCAGCGGGATAGCCGTAAGAATGATCGCGGTAATTCGCCACTGTACCAAGGCAAAGATGACGATGAGACTGAGATCCAGGGAATAATTGGCCACTGTCGTTTATTATTTTCTCACGCCATCCAAGTGTTGATGACCACCGCAATCGCAGCCGCCGCGGCTGTTTCCGCACGAAGCACCAGCGGGCCGAGTGAAACCGGACACCACCCCGCGCCCACCGCCGACGCGCGTTCCGCCTCCGTCCATCCGCCTTCCGGCCCAATTAGCAGCACCACTGTGTCCGAACGCTCCGCCGGAATCTCGCGCACCAGCGGCGGCGCCGCCTCTTCATCCAGGAAGTATCGGTGCTCGCCGGTCTCTCTCAGGCACTCCTCCAGACGCACCGCTGGCAGGATCTCGGGGATCTGCACGCGCCGCGATTGCTGGCTACTCTCGCGCGCGATCCGCGCCCAGCGCTCGCTGCGCTTCCGCGACGCCTCGAATAACCCACGTTCTGTCCGCGTGGCCTCCACCGGCAGGATCCGCTCCACGCCGAGCTCCGTCGCCTTCTCGATCATCCACTCGAAGCGGTCGAACTTCACGATCGCGGCGCACAGCGTAATTCGTACCGGCATCGGCACCGGTGCAATTGCCTCTAGCACGTGGAAGACCACGCGCTCACCCTTCGCCTCCGCGATCTCGGCGAGGTACGCATGCTGATTGTCCGAGATCTCGAATCGCTGCCCGGTTTCAACCCGCAGCACGCGCGTCAGGTGCCGCGCTTCGTCGCCGCGCAGTTCGGCGGCGCCATTGCGGATCGCGTCTACAAAGAATCTACGTCGGGCCACGGCACTTATTGTAGCGGCTCCGAGTGGCTACAATCATTACTGATGATCGCCTTACTGCGCGGCTTAGTCGTGGAGAAACATCCGAACCAGGTTCTGGTAGAGACCGGTGGCGTGGGCTACGACGTCACTATCCCCGTCTCCACCTTCACCAAGCTCCCCGATCTGGGCGGCGAAGTCCGCCTCCGGATTTATACCCACGTGCGCGAAGACGTGCTCGCCCTCTATGGCTTCCTCACCCAGGACGAAAAAGCGCTCTTTGAAAAACTGATCTCCGTCAGCGGCATCGGTCCCACGCTCGCCGTCAAGATCCTCTCCGGCCTCGCCGCCCCGGACCTCATCCTCTCCATCCGCCGCGGCGAAGTCGAAAAGCTCGTCAAGGTCCCCGGCGTCGGCAAGAAGACCGCCGAGCGTATGGTGCTCGAGCTCCGCGACAAACTCCCCGCGGTGACCGGCGAAGAGCCCGGCGTGCCGGCCGCCGAAGCGCTCTCGCCCATCGACCAGGACGTGCTCTCGGCACTCCTCAACCTCGGCTGCGCCCGCCCGCAAGCCGAAGCGGCGGTGCGCAAGGCTAAGGCCGCAGGCGCCGCGCTCGAGTTCGAGCCTCTATTCCGCCGCGCTTTGGAACTGGTACGGTAAGCTGGTAATCACATGCCCGACCGGGAACTGATTTCCGGTGATCGGCAGGCCGAAGATGCGCAGTTTGAAGTGGGCCTTCGCCCGCGCCGGCTGGCCGATTTCACCGGACAGAGCAAGCTGAAGGAAAATCTTTCGATCGCCATCGAAGCCGCCCGCATGCGCGGCGAGGCGATGGACCACGTGCTCCTCTATGGTCCGCCGGGCCTGGGCAAGACTACGCTCGCCTCCATCATCGCCGAGGAACTGCAGGTGCAGTTCACGCCCACCTCCGGCCCCGTGCTGCAGAAGAAACTCGATCTCACCGGCATCCTCAGCAACATCCGCCTCCACCAGGTCTTCTTCATCGACGAGATTCACCGCCTGCTGCCCGATGTCGAGGAGATGCTTTACTCCGCGCTGGAAGATTTCCGCGTCGATATCCTGGTCGGCGTCGGTCCCGGCGCACGCACCCATTCGCTGCCCATGCCAAAGTTCACCGCCATCGGCGCCACCACGCGCCAGGGCCTGGTGAGCGCTCCCCTGCGCGGCCGCTTCGGCCTCGTGCTGCGCCTCGATCCGTACAACACTGCGGAACTCAAGGCTATCGTCAAGCGCTCGGCGCGCCTGCTCACGGTGGAGATCGAAGACGGCGCCGCGGAAGAGATCGCGCGCCGCTGTCGCGGGACACCGCGCATCGCCAACCGGCTCCTCCGCCGCGTCCGCGACTACGCGCAGGTGCGTGCCGATGGGCGGATCAACCAGAAGGTGGCGCAGACCGCGCTCAACCTGCTCGATGTGGATCGCTACGGCCTCGACGAGATCGATCAGAAGATCATGATGACCATCCTCGAGAAATATCGCGGCGGCCCCGTCGGCGTGAACACCATCGCGGCCTCTATCTCCGAGGAGTCGGAGACCATCGAGGAGGTCTACGAGCCCTACCTCATTCAGCTCGGATTTCTCAACCGCACCCCGCGCGGCCGCGTCGCCACCGAACTCGCCTACGAATACTTCAAGGTCAAACGCAAGCTGCGCGAGGGCGATCACCCGAGCCTGTTCGAGGCATGAAGCAGGTCTATCTCTCCCTCGGTTCCAACATCGGCGACCGTGACGCCCACTTGCGCGCCGCAATCGAGGCGCTCGACGCGGGGGGCGTGCATGTCCTGCGCAGTTCGCCCGTCTACGAAACCGAGCCTGTCGATTATCGTGACCAAGCCTGGTTCCTCAACCTCGTCGTGGAGGCCGAGACCACGCTCTTTCCTGTGCAATTGCTCTCCCGCATCGGCCGCATCGAGCGCGCGCTCGGCCGCGTCCGCAAAGTCCCCAAGGGTCCGCGAACCATCGATATCGACATCCTTTTTTACGGGTCCGCGATGGTCAAAACCGCGCACCTCGAGATCCCTCATCCGCGCCTCGCCGAGCGCCGCTTCGTGCTTGCGCCGCTCGCCGACCTTGCGCCCGACCTGCGCCATCCCGCGACCCATCGCAGCGTGCGCGAGATGCTGCAAAATGCGCCGCCCGCGGCGGTGCGCCTGTTACACTCTTAGTTCATCAAGTGGAAGATCTTCACTCGGCCCTGAAACGCTATTGGGGATACGACACCTTCCGCCCCATGCAGGAGCGCATCATTCAGAGCCTGATGGGCGGTGCGGATGTGGCGGTCGTCATGCCCACCGGCGGCGGAAAATCGCTCTGCTACCAGTTGCCGGCGCTCGCGCTCGGGCAGACGGTGGTCGTCATCTCTCCTTTGATCGCGCTGATGCAGGACCAGGTCGCGCAACTCGCCGACATGGGGATTCCCGCGGCCCTCGTCAACAGCTCGCAGGCCCCGGAGGAACAGCGCGAGGTGATGCGCGCCGCCACCCAGGGCGCCTACCGACTGATCTACATTTCGCCCGAGCGGCTCGCCCGTCAGGACACCATCGGCTGGCTGCGGCGCATTCCGCTGGCCTTCTTCGCTATCGATGAGGCGCACTGCATTTCGGAATGGGGCCACGAGTTTCGGCCCGAGTACCGGCAGCTGAGCTCCCTGCGCGAGAACTTCCCCGATCATCCCATCGCGGCCTTCACCGCGAGCGCCACGCAGCGCGTGCGCCACGATATCCTGGCCCAGCTTCGCCTGCGCGAACCGCACAAGTTCATCGCCAGCTTCCACCGTGCCAATCTGCGCTACGTGATGCACCAGTGCGATAAGGAGACGCACCAGCAGCTCCTGCTCGCGGCCATGCGCGCCTACGAAGGCGAGAGCGTGATCGTCTACGCGCCCACCATCGCCGCCGTCGAACAGACCGTGGACTTTTTGGAAGGCGAGCGCATTCCCGCTGTGCCCTATCACGGCCAGATGGACAACGCCATCCGGCGCCGCAACCAGGAACGCTGGATGAACGACGAAGTTCGCGTCATGGTCGGCACGATCGCCTTTGGGCTCGGCATCAACAAGCCCGCGGTGCGCGCCGTGATCCACACCTCGCTGCCCAAATCGATCGAGCAATATTACCAGGAGGCCGGACGCGCCGGACGCGACGGGCTTCCGGCCGATTGCGTTGCCTTGTGGCAGGCTCGCGATGCCGGCCTGCTCGCCTACTTCGTCAACCAACTGCACGACGTCGTCGAGAAGGAGCGGGGTTGGGAACGCTATCGCACCGTCCGCCGCTTTGTGGAAAGCGCCACCTGCCGCCACCTGCAGATCTGCACTCATTTCGGCCAGGCCCCCAAGTGGACCCGCTGCGAGATGTGCGACGTCTGCGGCAACGTGCCCGAGTGGCTCTCGGCCCCCGTGGAGGCGCCCGTGAAGTTGGCGAAGGGCGATCGCGACCTGGTGGCATTGTTCAAGGAATGGCGCTGGAAGACCGCGCAGCGCATGGGCGTGCCGGCATACGTCGTGCTCAACGACGCTTCGCTCGAGGACCTCTGCAGCAAGCGTCCCACGCAATTGCCCGACCTCACCAGCGTCACCGGCATCGGCGAGCGCAAAGCCGAGCTCTACGGCGCCGAGATCCTCGCCGTCTTCGAAGCCTATACCCGGGGCGCCCGTGCCGAAGTGCGCGAGACCACGCGCGTGTCTCCCGCCGACGAGACCTTACGCCTGCTCGACGAGGGCAAGTCTTTCGACGAGATCGCCCAAATACGCGGCCGCCAGCTCAGCACCGTAGTGAGCCAGGTCGCCGAACTCGTCGAGAGCGGCCGCCTCGTCTACCGCGTGGACTGGCTCGGCGAGGAGAGTCATGAGAGGATCGTCGAAGCCGCCGGCCGGCTCGGCTCGGAGCGGCTCAAGCCACTCCGTGAAGTCCTGCCGCCCGAGATCACCTACGACCAGATCCGCCTCGGCGTAGCCTACGTCCGCAACCGCGAAGCCCAAAGCTGACCCTATTGCAATCTGCCATTCACACAAACTTATAATTTATCTTGCCCACGTCATAAATCACTTAGCGGAGTTGATCACCCTATACTCCGAAACCCTCGTGCTAGAGTCCAATCAGGTAGAGAGTTGCGCAAACCACAGCGCGACACCAACAGTTTTTATCCTGGCCAGGATACGTTGACCTGAGGTGGTGCTGACTTTCCGTAAGCCCGTTAACGGCTGCACGGTGGTTCCCCTACGTGGAGGAGACCGGCGGAAAGATCATCGGTTCGAACCGATAATACCCGGGGGACCGTCGCGGATAGCGTTTGATTGCCGCACCCCTGGATACAGAGACTGATACGCGAAACGAGGGGACGATCGAGAGGCCATCCAGCCGAGTTCTTACGTCTTCGTAGCGTGCAGTCAAATCACTGGCGGCCGGGCCCCACCCGGCGATAAGCCCGGATGTCCCCGGCCGCCGCAACGAACAAGTAACACCCAAACTAATGGCACAACTGCGTCCAACGAAATCGGTGTCCCTTGATTAGATGGACCGACCGGAAGGCCTATAATGCCGCAGAGTCTTCCCACTGCCGCGCATCTACGTAAACTGTGGGACACGCCTCCTTTCAGTGGGGCAGCCAATCCTGGCTGCAGCCGCCTTTCAGGCGGCTTCTCGATGTCGTCGCGGAGAACCCTCAATCAGCGCGTTCGCCGGTACCGCCTTCCAATTCCGTTTTGCGCACCGCCTCCGCTCGTCGGCGCTGGGACCAGGGCAGGGCCTTGATTCTACGAGCGGCGAGAGGGGAGGCGGGCGTCCCGCGCGGACGAGGCGTCCGCCCCACAATTAACGCAGATGTACGGCAATGGGAAAAGTTTGCGGCATTAGGCCGGGAGGCCTATCTCGCGTGCCAGCGCGACACCAGATCGCGAGCGGCGGCCGGCCACTCTGGGAACAGAAACTCGAAGCCTGCATTCAGCAAACGTCCCGGTACAACGCGACGGCTCTTGAGCACCAGCTCCGATTCCGTCCGTAGCAGCCACGTGCCGATCTCGATCATCCATGCCGGCGCCGGTAATCCGATCCGCGTGCCCCACGCCTCGCGCAGCGCCCGCATGAACTCGCGGTTGGGTAGCGGGTTCGGCGACGCCAGGTTGACCACGCCTTCGAATTCTTCGCGCGCGATCACCAGATCGATGGCGCGCACGAAATCCGCGTCGTGAATCCACGAGACGAATTGATCGCCCGAGCCTTGGGTGCCGCCCAGGCCGCGCCGCACCAGGCCGAGCAGGACATCGAACACGCCGCCGCGGTCGGGGCTGAACGTAATCGCGCTGCGGATCGCGAGCTTGCGTGTTCGAGGAGTGCTGCCGGCGAAGAACGCCTCTTCCCACGCCTTCGCCACGCTGATGGAGAAGTTCCAGGTGTCCGGCGCGCCCGGTTCATTGCCGCCCAATTCGCCGGTGGCCTCGTCCATCGCGCGATCCAGCGCATGGCGGTAAATCGTCGCGGTGCTGGCGTTGATCCACAAGCGCGGCGGCTGCTTGAGACCGCCGATCACCTCGTTCAACCGCCGCGTGGTTTGCACGCGCGAGTCGTAGATCGAGCGACGGTTGGCCGCATGATACCGGCAGTTGACGCTGCGTCCGGCGAGGTTGATGCAGACATCGCTGCCCTCCAGGTCGCCAGGCGCCGGCGGTGGATTGCGCGTGAGCACCGTGACCTCGTGCCCTTGTGCGTGGAAGTGGCGTGTCAGGATATGGCCGATCTGTCCGCTGCCTCCGGGAATCACGATCTTCATGGCAGAACCTTCCGCCACTCCTCGGATTCGGCGAAATCCCGGATCACCACGTTCCGCTCGTGCAGCAGTGCCTGCATGTAGCGCCGCAGCACCACGATCTCGGCGATCCGCCCCAGGACGGGAACCGGCGCTTCGAAGCAGAAGACGTCCGTCATCTCCGTCTCGCCGGCACTCAGCGCTCGAAAGAAGTGGTCATGCCGCATGGACCGGAACGCGCCCTGGATCATGACGTCCTGGAAATACGCAGGCCGGTCCATCGCGGTGATCTCGCTGGTAAGCGTCTGCCACACCCGGAAGTGCTTCGCGCGCCATGTCACGCGCTGCGACACGCCGATCAGGCCGGATGTGACTCCACCTGACGTGACGCCACCGGCGGCCACAGCGGATTCGCCGCAATGAACGTTCCCCGCGAGATGCACCTCGACGCTGCGCGCGAGGTCGAAGCATCGTCCGATCGGCGCGCGAATCCGGGTGGTCTCTTCCAGCCGTATCATAGAATTCCGAACGCGTTCAAAAATTAGTCTGCGCCTGACAGGGCGTGCCTGTCAAGGTCTATTTGAACGCGTTCAGAATCACTGGATGTCGATGACTTTGCCGTCCTGAAACGTGATCTTCAGGTCCTTGTACACGTAGATCTTCTTCGCGCCAAGGTCCACCACCTTTTCCGGGTCGCCCTGGATCGCCTTCACGTCCTCGATGGAGAGCCCGAGCGTGAGCGTCGGGGGAGACTGCGCGTCACCGGCTTGACCGATGGCCTGCTGCTCGGCGCGGTCCGCTTCCTGGCTCACGGTGGTCAACTCGCTGGCCACGTTCGCATCCGGCTGCGCTTCCCGCGCGTACGGGGAATCGATGGTGCCGGTGCTGCCCTGGGGTGCGGGGGGCACGCCGCCCTGTCCCTGCTTGCTTTGCAGGTCGCCCATGCCGCGATCAATGGTCGCCAGCATCTGGTTGTGCATCTCCTGCAGATCCTGCAGGCCGACATTTACGCGGCTGCCCTTGCGGCAATCCTGCCCGCGGCTGGCAAGCACGATGACCTCCGCAGTCGGGGAATTGAGCAGCGGCGGCTGGTTCATTTGCAGAACGTCGCCCTCGCCGATCGCGCAGTCGCCATAGTTCGAGCTGACCATGATGGGTGTGCTCGCCACAAACACATGCGGGGAGTTATCCGCGAAGATGTTGGGATCCTGCGTCGCCATGTTGTTCGACGATTGCTGCGCCCGTTCCTGGTCGATCTGACGCCGGACTTCGTCGGCGATCGCCTGCTTCACCTCGGGCGTCAGCGGCGCCGAAGGGCCGCCGCTCGCAGCGTAGCTGTTCGCCGCCGCGGCGCGCGCCGCCATTCGCTCCTGGTAGGCGTTCTCCAAAGTCGCAGCGATCAGGTAATCGGTCAGCCACAGCGAGGGGCTCGCATAAACCGGATAGGGAGTGAAATATCCGCCGTAATACCCGTACCACGGACTGCCTGCCCAACCCCACCCGAACACGATCGGCCGCGGCCAGGGATTGAAGGCATATACGTAAAAGGCAGGCCGGTAGTAGCGAACCGGCGTGTAGACCACCAGCGAAACCCCGTTGAACATGCGCGGCCGGTAAATTCTGGCCTGCGGAACGCCGTTAAAGATATAGGTGCGCTTGATGATGGTCGTGTTGCTGACCACCACCTGGCGCTGCACGTAGCCGTGCCCCGGCGCGCTGGCAACCACGACCCGGCCGCCCGGCCGCACCACTTCGACTCGGCGCGGCGCGTTTGGCGGATGGTAGACCACGGTCCCGTTCGGCATCTGAACCCGCCGCACCGTGCCGCCGGCATCGCGATGAATGACATCGCCGCCGCGCGTGGTGTAAGTCCGCGGACCCGGAGTCGCCGGCCGCGCTTCCATGGAAGGTGATACACGGCCTGGCTGGTTGCCGCCAAAGGTACGTCCCGGCTGTCCGCCGGGCGGGTTGCCAACAGTCCGTCCAGGCTGGTTATTTGGCTGCCCCTGGTAAACCTGTGGCGTTTGTGCGGGTCTGTCCTGGCGCTGTTGCGGCTGCGCCTGTTGCGCCGGTTGGTTCACGGGAGGTGTTCGCTGTACCGGAGGCGCCGCCGTATGCTGAGGCTGCTGTTGCTGCTGAACCGGCGGCGGCGTATGCTGGCGCTCCGGGGGCCGCTCGGTCCGCTGCTGCTGGGACTGTGATTGCGGCTGCTCCTGTTTCCGCTCAGTTCGCTGCTGCTTCGGCTCGGCCTTAGTCTCCGTGTTCCTTTTCTTCGGGGGCTCTTTTTCCTCTTGCGCCTGCATCATCACGGCGGAAGCCGCTAGTGCGAAAGAGAACAAAACACAACGGGCAGATCGGCGGGATACTCTCATGAAGTCAACTCCATCGGGGCTCCGCTACAGTCAGGGAAGCCGAACGGTGGAAAATGTAATCTTCCACGCACTTTCAGGGTAGATCTTAACGAGGCCTAAATCCAGCCCCCCATGACCCACAAAGCCGGGGTTTAATGAGGACTTAATTGGGAATTCTGGTTGTGCGGGGGGGGGGCGGGGACCCTAAATGAACATTTCTTCGTCTTGGGTCGCGGCATCCACGCTGCTTTTGCGCTGGCCGCGGACGAGCGTCGAAACTGCCGCCGAGATGCCGGCCGCAAGGCCGTTGACTTCGCGGACCGGGCGCATTACCGCGCCTTTCACGGTCTCGCTTACGTGTTCCACCTGCTCCACGGTAGAGGTCACGGCCTGATCGATCTGCTGAATCCGGGTGCGCGCCACTTCGCCCGCCTCATGCAGCAGTTCGCCGATCCGCTCCACCTGTTCCCGACCGGTGCGAACGATCGCAGCTGCTTCGTCCGCGATCTCCTTAATGTCGGGACGCGCATCCAACATGATGTTGTTGGCCGTGAGGATTACCTGATTGGCGGACGCGGTCAACTCTGTTACGCGCTGAGTCAGCACGCCGGCCTGTGCGACCACTACCTGTGCCTTTTCAATTACCGGGGGCACCTTGTCCAGCGCAACAGCGGCTTTTTGCAGCACGGGTTCGATCCGCTCAACTACCGGCCCGATCTTATCGATGAGCGGGCCGGCCTTATCCAAAGTAGGTCCCACTTTCGCGATTACAGGCTCAACCCGGCGCATGAAAGCGCCGGTCTCGGCCTGCATCTTCCGGCCGGCGCGATACAGGGCGAAAACAATGCAAGCCTGAATGACGAACGCGATGCTCGCCAGGCCCACCCCTACCGCGACGACGATCCGAAAGAGTTCCTCTGACATAACAAAAATCAGTCCTGGTAAGTATTTAGCTCACCGCGTCGCGGTACGCCTGCTTGCCGGCTTCCACTGCGTCGGTCAACGTATCCTTTTGGCGAGTAACGGCTTCCTTGCCCTTATCCACCCATGTGGTCGCGGTATCCTTCAACTCAGCGCCCCGCTGCTTGACGAACTCACCGGTTTCGCCAGCCTTCTGTTTGAGGAACTCGCCGCTCTCACCTGCCTTATTCTTAATAAGTTCGCGCGTCTCTTGTCCCGACTTGGGTGCGAATAACATTCCGATCCCGACACCCACTCCCAGTCCGAGCAAAAAGCTGGAAAGACCATTCTTGTCCATGAAATTTCTCCTTCGGCCGCTGCCAATTTCCAGTATACTCCCCATGGGAATCCTTAAGATGCAGCAACGTAAGCCCCGACACCTGGACCGGGAGGGTCTGTTCAATTACGCACTAAAAGCTCTCGGCGGACGCGCGCATTCTACCGGTGAATTGCGCGAGAAGATGAAGCGCCGTACTGAGAACCTCGACGACGTGGAGCACGTGCTGACGCGTCTCAAAGAAAGCAGGTACCTGGACGACCAGCGCTTTGCCGAAGGCTTCGCCACCGCCCGCCTCTCCAACGAAGGCTTCGGTAAGACCCGCGTGCTGCAGGATTTGAGGCAGCGGCGGGTGGCAGCCGCGCTCGCCGAAAAGACCGTGGGCCAGGTCTATCAGGAGGTGGATGAATCGGCGTTGATCGAAGACTGGATTCGGCGCAAATACCGCAGCGTGCCGCGGGAAGGGTTATTTCAGGAAAAGAAAGATCTGGCGTCGGCTTACCGCCGCCTGCTGCGCGCCGGCTTCCGCACGGGAGAGATCATCCGCGTGCTTAAGAAGTTCGCTAAGAATCCGGAGTTACTGGAGAACTTTGAGCCGCCCGAAGAAACCGAAGAAGAGTAGGTTGGTTCTTAGCCGCCTGTATCCGACTTGGCGAAACGATATTTTTCGACGATCCGCCCGCCGATCAGGTGCTCCTGAATAATCCGTTCCAGCACTTCCGGCGTCGCCGAGTGGTACCAGACTCCTTCGGGATAAACCACCGCGATCGGCCCCTGCTCACAAATACGCAGGCAATTGGCTTTGGTGCGATAAACCCGGTCGAGGATGCCCAACTCCGCCATCCGGCGTTTTAAATACTTCCACGATTCCTCGCCCTCTTCCAGGCTGCAGCATTTCGGCTTGCTCTGCTCGGCGCAAAGGAAAATATGGCGTTGAATGGTGGGGATGTTCAGGCCCGCGGCGAGTTGCACCAGTCGTTCGTTATCCGCCATGCCTAGCTCACGACTTCGACTGGGTTGGCGAGTTCCCCAATCTCCGGTATGGCGATGCGCACAATATCGCCGGGCGCGAGCGCGCAGGATTGCGGCACGATGATGCCGGTGCCGGTCAACAGCACGGTGCCGGCCGGAACCGGATTGGCGCGCGTCAGGAACTCGACCAGCGTCTCAAGGCGGCGGTGCAGTTTTGCTGTATTGACCGAGCCCTCGAACAACGTCTTGCCTGCGCGCGTTACCGTGCAGGTCATCTCGAGCCGGTAAGGGTCTGCGATGGCGGCGGCGCTGACGATCACCGGCCCCAGCGCGCAGCAGCGCTCGTAGACCTTCGACTGTGTGAGGTAGAGTGCGTTCTCGCGTTCGATATCCCAGGCGGAAACGTCATTGGCGAGCGTGAAGCCGAAGATCGCGGCCTTTGGTCCCAGCACCAGCGCGAGTTCCGGTTCGGGTGCGGTGAAGACGGAATCGCAGCGAATGCCGATGGCGTCCGTCGGACCTACGCAATGCCGCGCGGTGCCCTTGAAGAAGACTTCGGGCCGGGCCTCGCGGTAGACGTGCGCGTACATACCCTCGCGGGTGCCGTGCTCGGCGTCGCGGAAGCTGGCGCTGGTTTCGTACGTGCATCCGCAGCCCCACACTTCGGGCGCGTGGATGGGAAGAATCGGCTCCGCGTCGACGGGCGACGATGCGCGCCTGGCGAGCGAGGGGTCGAGGATTACGTCGAGCGCGGTGTGCCGGGGAATGATGCGGGCCTGCCCGTTTTCGAAGATGGCTGCCGTTGGGGCGCCGTTGACACGAACTTGTCCGAGTTTCATTTCAGTATTTGAGATAGACGGTCTTGTAATCGCTGTAGAATTCCAGTGCGGCCGGACCCTGTTCCTTGGGCCCGAAGCTGGAGTCCTTGGTGCCGCCGAACGGCAGCTGGTATTCGACGCCGGCGCTCGGCAAATTCACCGTCAGAAGGCCGGCTTCCGCGCGGTAGATGTACTCGAAGGCGCGCGAAAGATTGGTGGTCTGGATGGAAGAGGAGAGGCCGAAGGGAATTGCATTCGCGATGCGTCATGGCATCTTCAAAATCGCGCGCGCGCATGATCGCCAGCACCGGTCCGAAAATCTCTTCGCGCGCGATGGTCTGGTCCGGCGTCACGCCGGCGAAGACCGTGGGTTCTACGAAGTAGCCCTTGGCCAACGCGCCCTCGGTGAGCCGCTTTCCACCGCAGGCCGGCTCGCCGCATTCCTTGCGCCCGATTTCGATGTAGCGCAGCACCGTCTCCATCTGCGACTGATCCACGCAGGGCCCGATGTCGATGCCCGGCTGCATGCCGTCGCCGACCTTGAGCTTGCGCGTGCGCTCCACCACCGCGGCTACGAATTTATCGTAGATCGCATCCTCCACAATCGCGCGGCTGGTGGCGGTGCATTTCTGTCCGGTGGAGAAAAATGCGGCGTTGACCACGTTCTCCACCGCCGGACCGAAATCGGCGTCCGCGAGCACGATGGTAGGATTCTTGCCGCCCATTTCGAGCTGGATGCGCAGACGCCGCTTGCTGGCCTCGCCGTGGAGCCAGTCGCCAATCTCGCAGGAGCCGGTGAACGAAACTGCCTTGAGCGGCGCGGCGTTGACCAGGGCCTGCCCGAGCTCGCCGCCCGACCCGGCGACGAAGTTAACCACGCCCTTCGGAATGCCGGCCTGATGCAGCGCTTCGACGATGCGCCACGCGCTCAGCGGCGCGGCCGACGCCGGTTTTAGGACGACCGTGTTGCCGCAGATCAGCGCCGGTGCCAGTTTCCATGCCGGGATCGCGCTCGGGAAATTCCACGGAGTGATGAGACCGACTACACCGACGGGTTTGCGCAGCGCGAACATGTGGACGCGGTCGCGTTCGCTCGGCACGAGCATTCCCGGCAGCCGCGAGCCTTCGCCCGCGAAGTAGCGGAGAATGTTGATGGCGCGCCGCAGCTCGCCCTTGGCCTCGGGCAGCGTCTTGCCTTCCTCGCGCGTCATATCGGCGGCGACGGAATCGAACGTCTTGTCCAGGATGTCGGCGGCCTTGTAGAGGATGTTGCCTCGCGCCGGCCCGGTCATCGTGCTCCAGGCGGGGAAGGCCGCCGCGGCGGCGTCGGCGGCGGCGGTGATATCGGCGGCGGAGCCTTTGGCCATGACGCCGACGACTTCATCCGTATTTGCCGGATTGCGATTCTCGAAGGTGGCGCCTGCGGCGATCCACTCGCCATTGATGTAGTTAGCGAACATTCAGATTTGCACCTTGGGTCAAGCTTGTTTGGGAAATACTTCGACTGCCGTATTATATCGCTGGGCATCGCTCCCTTTACGGTGGCTGTGGGTACGAAGGCGACGATGAGGCGCATGGTGTTTTGCTTATCCGCGTTTATCCGTGTTCATCCGTGGCCCATATTGCTTTCATAGAAAACAGAATGGGCCACGGATGAACACGGATAAACGCGGATAAAAAATGGCAAGGCAATCCGTGACTAGAACTGCACCTTGGGCGCGGTTCGCGCGCCGGGCTCGGTTTTGAAGTACGCGTCATTGCGGGTAAAGCCGCTCATGCCGGCCACGATGTTATTCGGGAATAACTCGATGGTTGTGTTGTAGCGCTGCAGCGTCTCGTTGTATTTCCGGCGCTCCACGGCAATGCGGTTTTCGGTGCCGGCCAACTCGTCCTGCAGGCGCAGGAAATTCTCGTTCGAACGGAGCTGCGGGTAGTTCTCCGCGATCACCAGCAGGCGGGAAAGGGCACCGGAGAGTTGGTCGTTGGCGGCGATCTTATCCGAGGGCGTGCGTGCGCCGCCCAATGCGGCGCGCGCGTCCGCGATGTTTTTGAAGACTTCGGTTTCGTGCGCCGCGAAGCCTTTCACGGTGGAGACCAGGTTGGGAATCAGGTCCGACCTGCGCTGGAGCGCCACGTCCACGCTGCTCCAGGCGCTGTTGACCGCCTCGCGCTGCGTCACCAGTTCGTTGCGTACGCCGACGAATTTGCTGCAGGCGCCCATCCCCACAAGCAGCACAACAGCGAGAATGATGAGTCCGGTTTTCATGGATGTTCTCCTATTTTGCGAGTTGGTCTACCGCATCAATTACTTGCGCAATCCCTTTCAGGCATGCGGACAAAGTGTCCACCGGTTCGAAGTCGCGGGGCTTGCGCTTTCCCTCGCGAACGTCGAGCAGAATTTCGAAAGCCGCCGTGTCGATTCCGAACGCTTCGCGCGAACGCACGATCACGTCGCGCTTATGCGCCCCGGCCTCCGCGCCCCCCAACAGCAGCGCGTGGCGGAAGAGCACACAGAAGGTCGAAATCGAATCCAGCAGCAGGCGCCGCAGCAGGTCGGGATTGGAAAGCATTCCGCCGGCCTTCTGGCGCAGGCGAAGCAACTTGGCGCGCAACTCGTGCTCTACCTGCGCGCGATAAAACGAATGGTCCACCTGGAGCGGCGTGATCACGTCCTTGCCGAACAGGATGCGATGGTGGCGCTGAATATCCAGAAACTCGATCGCGAAACAATCGGTCGAAGTCGCCACTTCGTGCTCCGTCAGGAGCAGCGGCGCGGGACTGCACTGCTCCCGCCACCAGCGGAAAATATCTTCTCCCGCTTCCAACTCGCGCGGCGTGATCTCGCTGAGCACGCAGAGGATGTTGTAGTCGGAGAACTTCTCCTGGTGATCGCCGACCGCGGCCGAGCCATAGAGGATCACGGAAACCAAGCGCTCCCCATGAGCCTTTTGGAGCCTCTCCACGAGTTGAGCCAGTAGCTTGTCCATAAGTGCTTACCAACAGGTGCTTACCAATCGCTCGAGGCGCCCCCGCCCCCCGAATCGCCGCCGCCGAAACCACCAAAGCCGCCGCCGGAATCGGAGCCGCCGAAGCCACCCGACCCGCGTCCGCCCCAGGAATCGCGGGACATCCCGCTTCCCAGGATCAGGCCGGGCAGGAAACCTCCGCCCCCGCCGCCGCCATAACCGCGCGGTCCGCCGAGCCGCGAAAGCCAGATCAGCAGGAAAATTCCGCCGATGATCAGCGGCCAGGGAATCGAATCGCCGCTGGTGGGGCGGACGTGCCGCGGCAGTTGTGTGGTTAGCGTAACGTTCTTGGACTTGGCGATCGTGTTGCCGATGACCTCGGCCGCCGCCATCAGCGCCTCACCATACTGCTGCTGGCGCAGGGCCGGCCGCATCTCGCGCAAAACACTGCCCACGAAGCCGTCCGGCAGGATGGGTTCCAGGCCGTAGCCGACCTCGATCCGGTTGCGCCGGTCGCCGATCGCCAGGAGCAGGAGAATGCCTTCGTTTTTCCCCTTTTGGCCCACGCCCCAGGCGCGGAAAATGGTGTTGGCGACATCCTCGATCGGCTCGGCTTCGAGCGACGGGATGGTCACCAGCGCCATCTGCGCCCCGGTAGCCCGCTCCACGGTGGCGCCGTAGGCTTCCAGTTGGGCCTTGCTGGCCGGGTCGATCACGTGCGCGAAATCGCTGACGTAACCCTGCGGCTTGAGCGCCGTCCAATCGACCGCCAAGCCCGCCGAAGCGAACAGGAACAGCAGCGCGCTCACCCGCAAATACTTTCGCATCTTCTACTTCCAGTTTACTATGCGGGGTGCGCTGGATTCCGGATACGGACTTTTGCTAGACTAATGTCTGTTGGTGGGACGTCGTCCAACGGTAGGACTGCAGCCTCTGGAGCTGCGTATCGGGGTTCGAATCCCTGCGTCCCAGCCACCCCTTCCTGTTCTATCCCCGACTGGCTGCGACGATCGCGCCAACAATCGCCCCGACCAATAGCCCCAGGGGGCCAGTGATGAAAATGCCCAGCATAGGGCCTTGATTGGCCTCCGGCGTGAAGATCATGGGGCCGAGGAAGCCGCCCGCAAATCCAATCGCCCCAAGGGCTAACGCCCCATAACCCGCGCCTGTCGCGATCCGGCCCAAAGAGATATCCTCCGCACGCTAGTTTACATCCAGATGAAGTATCATCGTGCCGTGGTGCGATTGTCTGGGAGGGTGGCGATCTGGGTAGTGCTCGCGGTGTCTGCGCCCGCGGCCGATCGCGTCGATTTCTCGCGCGACGTGCGCCCTATTCTTTCCGACCGCTGCTTCAGTTGCCACGGCCCCGACGAAGCCGCCCGCAAGGTCGGTCTGCGGCTGGACACCGAGGCCGGCACCCGCCAGGCGCGCGGTGCCCATATCCCGATCGTGCCCGGCGACCCTGCGGCCAGCGAAGTCATGAAGCGCGTGGCGCCCGAGCGGCCCGCGATGCGCATGCCGCCGCCTTACTCCGACCGCAAGCCGCTCACCGAAAAGGAGATCGCCACCCTGCGCACGTGGATCGAGCAGGGCGCCCGGTGGCAATCGCACTGGAGCTTTACCGCGCCGGCCCGCCCCGACCCGCCGCCGGTCCGCAACGCCGCCTGGCCGCGCAACCCCATCGACCGCTTCGTCCTCGCCCGCCTGGAGCGGGAAGGTCTCGCACCTTCGCCGGCGACGGGTCGCGCCCGGCTGCTGCGTCGCGTCACTTTCGACCTCACCGGTCTGCCGCCCACGCTCGCCGAACTCGATGCCTTCCTGGCCGACCACTCCGCCGACGCCTACGAGAAGGTGGTGGACCGCCTGCTCGCCTCGCCGCGACTACGGCGAGCGCATGGCCGTCGACTGGCTCGACGCCGCTCGATACGCCGACACCCACGGCTACCAGGTGGACCCGGAAAAGGAGATGTGGCCGTGGCGCGATTGGGTGATCAACGCCTTCAACCGCAACCTGCCTTACGACCAATTCACCGTGGAACAGATCGCCGGCGACCTGCTGCCCGGCGCCACGCTCGACCAGAAGATCGCCACCGGCTTCCAGCGCAATCATCGCATCAATTCCGAAACCGGCAGCATCGCCGAGGAGTTCCAGGCCGAGAACCTGGTGGACCGCGTGAGCACCTTCGGTGCCGTCTGGTTGGGTCTGACGGTCGGGTGCGCGCGCTGCCACGACCATAAGTACGATCCGTTGACCACGCGCGAATTCTACAGTCTGTACGCTTTCTTCAATAACGTGGACGAAGCCGGCAACGGCGGTCCGCGCGACGGCCGCGGCAATCACAAGCCCTACCTGCGATTGCCCGCGCCGGAACTGGAAGCGCAGGCGGGTGCCAAGGAAAAGGAAATTGCCGCAGCCCGCGCCGCGCTGGCCGCGGTGGAGAATCGCCTGGCGCCGGGACTCGCGGAGTGGCAGCGCGGCGCGCTGACGCACCAGCCGGACTGGGAAGTACTTCGGCCCACGCGGCTTTCTGCCGATGGCGGCGTCACGCTGGCGCAGCAGCAGGATGGCTCGGTGCTGGCGGCGGGCGCGCTGCCGGCGTCGTCGATCTACGAATTCACTGCGGCGACCACGCTGCGACAACATCACGGCCTTCCGCCTCGAACTGTTGCCCGACGCCATCGCTGCCCGACGGGCGGCTCCGGCCGCGGCGCCGACGGCAAAGGCTGTGGTGACGCTCTTCGAAGTGAAGGCCGGCACGCGGAAAATCGATCTCTCTCGCATCACCGCCGATTTCAAGAGCGAGGAATCCGAGCTCGATCTTGTTCTCCGCCCGGCCGATCAGCTCAAGCGCGGCTGGGGCGTGAATCCCGAAACCGCCAAGCCGCACTATGCTGTGATCGAACCCGCTCGTATGATGCCCGGAGGCGAGTTCACCATCCGCATCGGCAACGAGTACGAGGGCGCTCCGGTAGGACGCTTCCGCATCTCCGTGACCAGCGACGAATTTCCCGAGGTGATGCCGGGGGCCATCGACAAGATCCTGCGCACCGATGCTGCCGCGCGCACCGATACGGACCGCACCGAGCTGCGCCGCTATTTCCTCGCGCATCCTTACGAGCGGCGACGTGCTAACGAAGAGGTCACGCGGCTCCAAGCCGAGAAGCGCGCTATCGAAAACAAGATCCCCACCACGATGGTGATGGAGGAGATGGCAACGCCGCGCGACAGCTTCGTGCTGCTGCGCGGCCAGTACGATAAGCCCGGCGACAAGGTCACGCCCGGCGTCCCCGCCTTCCTGCCGGCTTTGCCCGCCGGCGCAACCTGCAAATCGTTTGACGCTGGCGCGCTGGCTGGTAGACTCCAGCGAACCCGCTCACCGCGCGCGTCGCGGTCAATCGCTACTGGCAGCTGTACTTCGGCACCGGCCTGGTGAAGACCGCCGAAGATTTCGGCTCGCAGGGCGAGGCGCCCAGCCATCCCGAGCTGCTCGACTGGCTGGCCACGGAGTTCGTGCGCACGGGTTGGGACGTGAAGGCCATGCAGCGCCTTATCGTGACTTCGGCGACCTACCAGCAGGCATCGCAAGCCTCCACCGCACTGCGCGAGCGCGATCCCGAGAATCGCCTGCTGGCGCGCGGACCGCGCGTGCGGCTCGCCGCCGAAATGATCCGCGACCAGGCGCTCGCTATTGCCGGATTGCTCAACGATAAGATGGGCGGCCCCGCGGTCAAGATCTATCAGCCCGAGGGACTCTGGGAGCAGCTCTCCGCCTTCCAGGGGCGCAAACTTTTCGAGCGCTCCACGGGCCCCGACCTGTGGCGCCGCAGCGTCTACACCTATTGGAAGCGCACCGTGCCGCCGCCCTCGCTCACCATCTTCGACGCTCCCACGCGCGAGTTCTGCGTGGTGCGCCGCCAGGCGAGCTCGACTCCCTTGCAGGCGCTCGCGCTGCTCAACGACGAAATGTACATCGAGGCCGCGCGCAAGTTCGCCGAGCGCATGATCAAAGAGGGCGGCGCCACTCCAGCCGCCCGCCTCGCGTGGGCCGTCCGGCTCGCGACCTCGCGCCCTGCCGCCGCCGCGGAGGTCGCCATCCTGGAGCGCGGGCTCGGGCAGCGGCTCGCGCAATATCGCGCCGCCCCGGCCGCGGCGGAAAAGCTGCTCAGTGCCGGCGAATCGCCGCGCGACAGGCAGCTCGACGCGGTGGAACTGGCAGCGTACACCACCGCGGCCGGCGTCATCCTGAATCTGGACGAGGTGATTACGCGCCAATGAATCCCTTCCGCGAGCGCGACTTGATGCTCACCCGCCGCCAGTTGTTTGGCCGCGCGGTGGGCGGCATCGGCACCGCCGCGCTGGCGTCGCTCTGTGCGCCCGAGGCATTCGCGGCCAAAGGGCTCCCCGGCTTCCCCAATTTCAAGCCGACGGCGAAGCGCGTCATCTACCTGCACCAATCCGGCGCGCCTTCGCAGATGGACCTCTTCGACCCGAAGCCGAAGCTCGCGGAACGCTTCGCCGAAGAGCTCCCCGATTCCATACGGCAGGGCCAGCGCCTCACCGGCATGACCTCCGGGCAGAAGAAATTCCCGGTCGCGCCTTCGAAGTACAAGTTCGCGCGCTACGGCCCCGGCGGCACGTGGATGTGCGAACTGCTGCCGCACACCGCCAAGGTCGCCGACGAGATCTGTGTGGTGAAGAGCCTGTTCACCGAAGCCATCAATCACGATCCGGCGATCACGTTCATCCAGACCGGAAGCCAGGTCGCGGGCCGCCCGTGCTTCGGGTCGTGGGTATCGTACGGGCTGGGCAGCGAGAGCCAGGATCTGCCGGCGTTCGTCGTGATGATCTCGCGCGGCACCGGGCGGCGCGTGGATCAGCCGCTCTACGATCGCCTGTGGGGCAGCGGCTTTTTGCCCACCGAGTACCAAGGCGTGAAATTCCGCTCCGGCGGCGACCCCGTTCTGTATCTCTCCAACCCACCCGGCATCGACCCCGCGGTGCGGCGTTCCATGCTCGACGATATCGGCGAGCCTCAATCAGGCCAACCTCAAGGAGTTCGGCGATCCCGAGATTTCGACGCGCATCCAGCAGTACGAGATGGCGTACCGGATGCAGACCTCGGTCCCCGAACTGACCGATCTTTCGAAGCGAGCCAGCCTCCACGTTCGAGCTCTACGGTCCCGACGCACGCACGCCCGGCACCTATGCCGCGAACTGCATTCTGGCGCGGCGGCTGGCCGAGCGCGGCGTGCGTTTCATCCAGCTCTACCACATGGGTTGGGACCACCACGAAGGCGTCCCGCGCCAGTTGCCGCCGCAGTGCCTGCGATACCGACCAGCCTTCCGCGGCGCTGATCCAGGACCTCAAGCAGCGCGGCATGCTCGACGATACGCTGGTCATCTGGGGCGGGGAATTCGGCCGCACCGTCTACTGCCAGGGCAATCTCTCGCCCGAGAATTACGGCCGCGATCATCATCCCCGCTGCTTCAGCGTCTGGCTTGCGGGTGGCGGCATCAAGCCCGGCATAAGTTATGGCGAGACCGACGACTACAGCTACAACATCACCGAAAAGCCGGTCCACGTCCACGACCTGAATGCCACCATGCTCCACTGCCTCGGCATCGACCACACCAAACTCACATATCGCTACCAGGGGCGTGATTTCCGCCTCACAGACGTCCACGGCACGGTGGTGAAAGACCTGCTTGCCTGAGGCGCCTTGCTATCCTAGGAGATTGGAGCCACGCATTGAATCGTATCGTTCTTGCCTTTAAGAGCTTTTTCAGCCTGCTGTTTTCCGGCGAGCTTTCGCCGGAAGTGATCACCTCGCTCAATTTGACGAAGCGCGGCGCCTCCGCGCCTGCCGCCAAAGCTGCCGCGCCCACACCCGCTGCCGCTCCTACCGTCCGTACCGCCGATGGGGCGCTTCAGCTCCTCGCCATCCTGCAGCGCGATTCACGCCTCATCGATTTTCTCCAGGAAGACATCAGCGCCTATTCCGACGACCAGATTGGCGCCGCCGTGCGCGAGATCCACGACCAGAGCCGCGACGCCATCGCGCGTTATTTCACCCTCAGCCCAGTGATCGACGGAGTGGAAGGCACCTACGCCAAAGCTCCCGCGCAGGACGCGAGCCTGGTCAAGTTTGTGGGCAACGTGCCCGCCAAGCCGCCTGCCGGCGGGACACTGCTGCATAAAGGATGGCGCGCCACCAAGGTCGATCTGCCCGCCCTGCCCGCGCGCCAGGACGCCACCATCATCGCTCCCGCGGAAATCGAAATTGAGTAAGAGAGCCGCAGTACCCAAGTATGTGATCGGCATCGATCTCGGCACCACCAATTCGGGTGTGGCCTATGCGGAGATCCTCGCCGACCCCGACCCGTTTGCGCCCGCCAACGTGCAGCTGCTCGCCATTCCGCAGCTCACCAATCCCGGCGAGGTGCGCGAGGAAGACCTACTCCCTTCGTTCCTCTACTTGCCCGGCGCGAGCGATTTTCCCGCGGGCAGTATCGCGCTCCCCTGGGATGACGCGCCTACCGCGGTTACCGGCCGCCTCGCCCAAAAGCGCGGCGTCGAAAATGCGGGCCGCCTGGTTTCTTCGGCCAAGAGCTGGCTCTCACACTCGGGTGTCGATCGCACTTCTCCGCTGCTGCCGTTCCGCGCGCCCGAAGGGGTCGAGAAGATTTCGCCCGTCGCCGCCAGCCGGCGCTACCTGGAGCATATGCGCCAGGCATGGGACGCGAAGATGCCGGACGCGCCCTTCCAGCAGCAGCAGATCCTAGTAACCGTGCCCGCGTCCTTCGATGCGGTGGCGCGCGAACTCACGCTCGAAGCTGCGCAGCAGGCCGGCTATCAGAACATCACGCTGCTCGAAGAGCCCCAGGCCGCGTTCTACGCCTGGATCGAGCGGCATCCGGATTGGCGCCAGCGCGTCACGGTCGGCGACTTGATCCTGGTGGTGGATATCGGCGGCGGCACCACCGATTTCACGCTGATCGCCGTCACCGAAGCCAACGGTGAACTCAGCCTCAACCGCGTCGCCGTGGGCGATCACATTCTGCTCGGCGGCGATAACATCGATCTCGCGCTCGCCGGAGTGGTGGCGCAGCGCCTCGCCGAGAAGGGCACCAAGATCGATAGCCGGCAGCACCAGGCGTTGTGGGCCAACTGCCGCGTCGCCAAGGAGAAGCTGCTCGACCCCGACGCGAAGACGAGGGAACAGCCGGTCACGATTCTAGGCAAAGGCAGCGGACTGATCGGCGGCACGATTAAGGCGACACTGCTCACCGACGATATCGAGCGCGTGCTCGGCGAGGGCTTCCTCCCGACCACAGCGAGCACGGAGATGCCCGCGGTACAACGCCGCGTCGGATTGCAGGAACTCGGTCTGCCCTATGCGGCCGATCCGGCGATCACGCACCACATGGCGCGCTTCCTACGCCAGCAGGCCGCGAGCGTGGAACACGGCGCCGTGCGCCGCGGCCCCAGTGGCATCGCGGCGCCCACGCACGTGCTGTTCAACGGCGGCGTCCTCAATGCGGCCCTGGTGCGGGAGCGCGTGCTCGCCACGCTCGATTCGTGGCTGGCAGCGGAGGGCCTGCCGGCCGTGAAGCCGCTCAGCGGCGAAGATCTGATGCACGCCGTTTCACGCGGCGCGGCGTATTACGGCCTGGCGCGCACCGGCCGCGGCGTCCGCATTCGCGGCGGCGTGCCGCGCACGTACTATGTCGGCGTGGAAAGCGCGATGCCGAGCATCCCAGGCTTCCCCGCGCCGCTCAAGGCGCTGGCGGTGGTGCCGTTCGGGATGGAAGAAGGCACCGAGACGCGGATTCCCGGCCGTGAGTTCGGGCTCGTGATCGGGCAGCCCGCCGAGTTCCGCTTCTTCACCAGCGCGTCGCGCAAGAACGATCAGCCCGGCGACCTCATCGAAGATTACGGCGACGCTCTCGAAGAGCTTTCGCCGATGGAAGTCGCCTTCGAATCCGGCGAAACTTCCGAGGTCGTCCCGGTGGCGTTCGAGAGCGTGGTCACCGAGACCGGCATGCTGCAACTCTGGTGCGTCGCCCGCGACGGCCGCCGCTGGAAGCTGGAATTCAACGTCCGTGAACGGGTGTAGCTAAGACCTCTCGCGACGGGCCGGATTTGCTATTCGTAGCGGAGGGCTACAGACGGATCGACCTTAGAGGCGCGCAAGGCGGGGAGGCAGCAGGCCAGGAATGCCGCGGCGGCCAGAACGCTGCAGACCACGCCGAAGGTGGGCCCGTCGGTCGGAGCGATGTCGTAGAGGAGCGACCGCATCACGCGCGTCAGCCCGAGGGCGGCTACGAGGCCAACGGCAATTCCGGCCGCCGCCATCGCCATTCCCTGCCGCACTACCATACGCACCACTTCGCCCTGGCGCGCGCCGAGCGCCATCCTCACACCGATCTCGTGCGTGCGCTGGGTGACGGCGTATCCCATCACTCCGTAGATTCCGACCACACCCAGCACGAGCGCCACGGCAGCGAAGATGCCAAGCAGCAGCAGGTTGAAGCGTCGCGGGGCAATGGAATTGGCAAGTGCCTGTTCCACGGTCTGGACATCGTAGACAGACTGCGTGCGGTCCAACTCTACGATGAGCTTCCGAATGGTCCCGGCCATCGCGGAGGCGTCGCCAACGGTGCGCACCATGATGTCCATGGAGCGCACCCAGATGGCCTGACGATAAGGCACGTAGGTTTCGGGAGCGGGGTGCGCGTCGAGCTTGGCGTATCGCAGGTCTGCGACCACTCCCACGATCGTTGCCAAGGGCTCTTGGGTTGGGGAAGAGTTCGGCACCATGATCCGGCGGCCGAGCGGATCGGCCTTGCCGAAAACGGCGCGGGCGAAGCTCTCATTGATCAGGACGGCAGGCGAGGGCTCGCGGTCGGTCAGCCAGCGCCCAGTCACCAGGCGCATTCCCATGGCCCGGAAGTAGCCGGCCGATACCGAGTGGTATGTTGTCCGGGGAGTCTGCTGCTCGCGAAAGTGAATACCTTCCGCTTTGATGATTCCGCGAATCGGCACATTGGTAATGCCCACGGCGGACACACCGGGCGCCGTGCTGACTCGGCTCAGGAGGCGGTCGAAATAGTCGATTGGCGCTTCGCCGCTCCGATACGACGGACCCGAGAGTGCTACCTTCATGGTCACGATACTCTCCGGCGCGAAGCCAGCCGGATGGTCGCTCATGCGCCAGAAGCTTCGGATCATCAGACCGGCGCCCACCAACAGCACCAGCGTGAGGGCCAATTCGCCCGCCATCAAGAAGCGCCGAACGGCGATTCCCGCAGCACCCGACGACACCGTTGACCCGCCTTCTTTCATCACACTTGCGAGATTGGCGCGGGATAGCGAGACCGCCGGACCGAGACCGAAGAGGATGCCTGTAGCCACCGACACGAGAAGGGTGAAACCGAGGACCCTGACATCAATCGTCGCTTCGCTCAGACGGGGAACGGCATGCGATCCGAACTGAATCACGGCGCCCAGCGTGAGGCGCGCGAAGAGCAGTCCGGCCGCACCTCCGATGAGCGCAAGCAGGATTCCCTCGGCGAGCATCTGTGCAATCACGCGGGCCCGGCCGGCGCCGATGGCGGCGCGGATGGTGATCTCCCTCTGCCTGGAGGTCGCGCGCGCCAGCGTCAGGTTCGCGATATTGGCGCAGGCGATCAGCAGGACGAACACCACCGCCGCGAGCAACACCAACAACGCCCGCCGCGACTCCCCGACCAGCCGTTCCCGCATCGGAACGATCCGAAGGTCCTTCATGTCCATGTTGGACATGGTGGCGGGATAATGGCGCGCGATATCGCTCTGAATGGCTTGCATTTCAGCGGCAGCCCGCGACAGGCGCACAGCCGGCCGCAGTTTCGCCAAGACGCTCAGAACTCTGTGGTCTGTTCCGCGGACCCCCGGCTTCAGGAACTCGGGGATGTACGCCTCGACCTCCCGAGTGTCGAGTTCCGGGCCCTCTACCGGCAGGGCAAAGCGATAGGTCTCCGGAAGCACGCCGCAGACAGTATATGGTTGGGCACCGAAAACGATGGGCTTGCCGACGATATCCGGATCGCTGCCAAAACGGCGTACCCACAGCCTGTGAGTGATCAGGATGACATCGGTGTCGGAGGGGGTGAACAGGCGTCCTTTCTCTGGCCGGGCGCCGGTGACCGCCAAAAATTCGTCAGACGCGGCGACGGCGCCTACCCTGTCGGCCTGTGAGCCGAAATCCATCGGCGCGCTGAGGTACCCATAGGGGACCATCTTCTCGAAGGAATGAGATCGTGCCTTCCAGTCGAAGTAGTCCGGCGCGAGTACGGCGTCGAATCTGGACGGATCGCTCCCTTCGGCCAGCCAGACCAACCGGTCGGCATCCGGGTACGGAAGGGGACGCAGCAGCACCGCATTCACCACTGTAAAGACGGCGGTATTCATTCCGATCCCTAATGCCAGCGTCAGGATCGCGACCGCCGCAAAACCGGGATTGCGGCGAAGCACTCGCCATGCGTACCGAGCGTCCTGAAACAGGCGATCGATCCAGACTGGGTGCCACACCGACCAGGTATCCTCGGCGATTCGAGTGGGATTCCCGAACTTACGCAGCGCGGCGGCGCGGGCCGCCTCCGGAGTCATGCCGCGATCGATATTGTCGCGGGTCTCGTGTTCGATGTGCTCCTCGATGTCGCGCCGGAGTTCATCGAAGTTCATGACTTGCCCTCCCCGCCCGCGGGGCGCAGGATTCCGGCGACAGCCCGCGCGAGTTTCTCCCATTTCGTGGTTTCGACGGCCAGTTGCCTACGGCCCTTCGCGGTAAGACGGTAAAACTTCGCGCGACGATTGTTCTCCGAGATACCCTCTTCGGCAGCGATCCAGCCGCGTTTAATCAGGCGGTGGAGAGCTGGGTATAGCGAACCCTGCTCGACCTGAAGCACGTCGTCGGAGTTGCGCTCGATGGCCTTGACGACGGCATGTCCGTGGAGTGGGCCCAGCTGCAGGGTGCGGAGAATCAGCAGATCGAGCGTGCCTCGCAGAAGCTCGACGCGCTCTGTTTCATCTCGGGTAGACACTCTAGGTAAAGCATAAGTAGACACCGGTAGAATGTCAAGGGGAAACGGAATTTGCAGCGTGCGCTTTACCGGGCGAGGCGCTCGCGGAGTTGTTCCAGGTAGAGGCTGGCGGGGACCACGGGGGCGCCGGGGGAATCGAAGGTGCCGGTGGGGGTGTCGCCGAGTTTGACCGGTTTGCCGGTGCAGCCGATACACCAGTTCATGGCGCCGGGCGGCTGTTGCAGCAGCAGGAAGGGCGAGTTCACGTTCCAGCCGACGGACCAGCCGATATCCCACCCATGGCCGCTGCCGGCGGTGTTGCGATTGGAGAAGGCGAGTCCCTGTTTGCGCTCGGTGGAGCCGGGCAGCTTCGCGCCATCGACTAACAGGCCGGTGGCCCAGCGCTGGTGCGGTGCTACGCCGGCGTGATCGGCGATGAAGTTGAGGACTACGTTGGGGCCCATCACCTGCGCCTGGGTGACGACCGGCCAGGTGCCTTCGCCGGTCACGGCGCAGCGGTCGAGCAGGATCTGCGTGCCCTGGATAGCGAAATCGGCGGGGGCCGCCGCTCCGCTGTGGGCGGCGGAGTGCGCGATGCGCACGTTCTCGAAGGTGACGCGCTTGGCGGCGGCGCCGATGGTCACGCCGTTCTGCGTCTCCTGGATATCGATGTCGC
The DNA here is from genome assembly GCA_963791985.1 of uncultured Solibacteraceae bacterium. Taxonomy (GTDB): domain Bacteria; phylum Acidobacteriota; class Terriglobia; order Bryobacterales; family Bryobacteraceae; genus Solibacter. Next base: position 121,573 of record CAWBUN010000003.1, read on the forward strand.
GCACCCACGCGTCTTCCACGGTATCGACGCGGAAGGCGGTGAACTGCGGGCCGGTGATCGGGATGTCTTCGAACGGAGCGGTGATGCGCAGGTTCTCCACGCCGACTTCATGCAGGCGCCCGGGGAAGGTGTAGCGGACGATGGTGGCGGCGGTGAATCTGGCATCGAGCGGGTCCGGAAGGGGAACGTCGAGCGTGATGCGGTCGCCGGTGACGGACTTCACGACGCGGTCGGTGCGGATAACCGAGCCTGGCTTGATCCACGTCTGCGGTTTGCCATCTCGGACCAGAGTGTCCATGCCCATGAAGTGAACCCACTCGGCCGTGACGGGGCGCTGAATGAGGACGCGATCACCGGAGTGGAAGGCAGCGGCTCCGGCGACGCGGAAGGAATCGGCGCCGGAGGGGACGTAGGCGTCGGTGATTTTGGCGGGATCGCCTTCCGGACTCCACGCGCCGCTGCCGCGAATGTCGAGGAAGCGGTGGGGCTTGCCGGTCAGGTGAATCGTGGCGTGATCGCCGCGCAGGACGACGTTGCTTTTGGTGATGGCGAGGGTGCCGGCGATTTCGTATTCGCCGGAGGTGAGCAGGACTGCGCCGACAGCATCATCGAGCGCGGCTTGAATCTGCGCGGTGTTGTCGCCCTTGATTGGTGCCAGCTTCCTGACGACGGGGAGGGACGGCAGGGTCACGCCGCCGCCGCGATATCCAGCCCCGGAGAAATCCATGATGCGATCGCCGCGCTCCGTGGTCTTGTAGTGCAGCAGATGGTCTGGGCCGAAGTAGACCCATTCGCTTTTCGCTTGCGCGAATAACAGGGATGCCACAAAGAGAAGAGGGAAGGGTTTCATAGGGATTGCAAATGTGCGGCGATTTCAGCGGCGAGGTGCGCGTTGTTTTGCGCGAGCGCCATGTTAGTGCGCAGACTGCGTCCGCCAGTGAGTTCGACGATACGCGCCAGGATGTACGGGGTGACGGCCTTGCCTTTGATGCCGTAGCCCTCGGCTTCGTCCACGGCGCTATCGATGAAGGTGCGCATTTCGTGGAAGGGGATTTCATCCCCGGTTGGTACGGGGTTGCAGATGACCGCGCCGCCGCCGAGGTTGAGACTCCATTTGATTTCGAGGAATCGCGCGATCTCGGCGGGAGTGTCGAGGCGGAGGGGAGCTTTGAGGCCGCTCTGCCGGCTCCAGAAGGCGGGGAATTCGTCGACGCCGTAGCCGATCACCGGGACGCCGCGGGTCTCCAGATACTCCAGCGTCTTGGGGAGATCGAGGATGGCCTTGGCGCCGGCGCAGACCACCGCGACGGGCGTGCGCGCGAGTTCCTCCAGGTCGGCGGAAATATCGAAGCTGGTTTCGGCGCCGCGGTGGACTCCGCCGATGCCGCCGGTGGCGAAGACCTTGATGCCTGCGAGGTGGGCGGCGATCATGGTGGCGGCGACGGTGGTGGCGCCGATTTTCTGCGTGGCGATGGCGTAGGGGAGATCGTTGCGGCTGAGCTTGAGAACATTCTTCGCGCTCGCGAGCCACTCCAGTTCCTTGTCGGAGAGGCCGACGCAGATGACGCCGCCGATGACCGCGATGGTGGCGGGGACGGCGCCGCCGCCACGCACCTGGCTTTCGAGCGACCGCGCGGTCGCGAGGTTTTCGGGGTACGGCATGCCGTGGGTGATGATGGTGCTTTCGAGCGCCACCACGGGTCGCTTGCCCTGAAGGGCGCGGCGAACTTCGGGATCAATCTTGAGATGCATAGAGCAGGTCCGCGGTGAGGTGCGGGGCTGTGGTCGATCCCGATTCTAACGTGATTGCAGCGGCGGCCAATCCGAGCTGGACGGCGCGGAAGAAGCCGGGCACGCCACCGGTGATGCCGAAGAGGGTGCCGGCGATGAGGGCGTCGCCGGCGCCGGTGACATCGCGCACGGTGGCGGGACGCGCGGGGATGGTGCGGACTTCGTCCTTCAGCCATGCGGCAACTCCGGCAACTCCGGCGGTGACGACGCCGGCGAGCACGCGCTGCGACAGGGCGCGCGCGGCGGTGGAGGCGTCGGGGAATGGGTCGACGCCGAGAAGGGAGGCGGCCTGCGCGATGTTGAGGAAGAGCGGCGAGACGGTGTCGAGTATGCCGGTGAGCTTGCGCGACTTGACGACGGAGACGGCGTCGGCGGCGAGCGCGAGATGCGACGAGACGCGGGCGATCCACTCGATGGTGGCGGCGGGGAGGTTGGCGTCGATGAACCAGAGCTCGCATTCGAGCAGGCGGGGCAGCGCGGGCTCCAGAAGCTCGGGAGTGATTTCGTCGTAGATGGCCATGTCGGCAAGGCCGAGGACGAGTTCGCCGTTGGCTTCGAGGATTGCGGTGTAGGATCCGGTGGGGCGGGCGGAGATGCTCACCGCGGAGGTGTCGATGCCGAGCGTGTTGAGGTGACTGACCACGGCGCGGCCGGTCTCGTCGTCGCCGACGCGCGAGACCATGAACACTTCGCGCCCGAGGCGGGAGAGGTTCTCGGCAACGTTTCTGGCGACGCCGCCGAAATCGCTGGTGACGGCGCCGGGATTCGAGGTGCCGGGGATGAGCGAACCGGCGAGCAGGCCGTGGCGATCGATGTGGGCGCCGCCGATGCAGGCGATCTTCACGGCTACTCGACCGCTTTCTCCTCCACGGGGCCGAACTTCTTGAGGAGGTCGCGGATCTTATCGCCATCGCCGACGGCGATGATCTGCACGTTGTCGTAGGGCACGTATTTCTTGGCGACGCGCATCACGTCGGCGGCGGTGATGGCCATGATTTTCTCGGAGTAGGTGTCCCAGTAATCTTCGGGGAGTCCGAATTCGCGCTGTTGCATCCAGCGCTGCAGGACCTGCGCGGGATTCTCCAGGCCGAGTGCGAAGCTGGCGACCAGAGTGCGCTTGGCGCCTTCGAGTTCTTCCTTAGGTACAGCCACGTCGCGTATCTCGTGAAACTCCTTGAGCAGGTCGGCGAGGGCGGGCTCGGTGACTTCGGTGCGGACGCTCATGGCGGAGCTAAAGTGCTGCATGTAGCGGCTGGCGGTGAAGCTGGAACTGACGCCGTAGGTGTAGCCCTTCTCTTCGCGGATGATGCGGAAGAGGCGGGCGGCGGGGCCGGAACCGAGCACCTGGTTCATCACCATGCAGGCGATGTAATCGGGGCTGGTGCGCTCGATGGCGCGGTTGGCGAGCGTGATGCTGGTCTGCACGGAGCCGGGCCGCGAGATGAGGTAGACCTTCTTTTCGGCGACCGGCGCGGCGATGGGAAGCGTGACCTTCGAGACCGGTCCGCCCTTCCAGGCGGCAAGATATTTCTCGAGTTTGGCGACGGCGTCTTTGGGCGTGATGTCGCCCGAAATACCTGCCAGTTCGCCGGAGGGGATGTAGTACTTCTTGTAATGCTCGATCAGGGCTTCGCGCGTGAGCTTGTTGAGCCCCTCCACGGTGAGGCGCGTGAACTGGCGGGCGTCGCCGGGGTAGAGCACACGCATCAGCGTCTCGTTAGAGAGCGTGTTGGGCTGGGTGCGCGATTGTTCGAGCTGGGCGCGCTGCCGGGTCTTCCACTTTTCGAACTCGTCGGCGGGAAAGGAGGGGTGGAGCAGGATGTCGCTCATCAACGCCATGGCGGCATCGAAGTTTTCGGTGAGGGAGTTGACCGTGACGGTGGTTGATCCGCCCGCGGGCGCGCCTCCCCCGCCGCGTCCTCCACCCCCGCCGCCCGCGCCGAAGCTCACGGTGGCGCCGAGATCGGCGAGCGCTTCGGAGATCTGGCGGGCGGTTTTGGTGGTGGTGCCGAGCATCATCATGGCGGCGGTGGCTTCGGAGAGGCCGGGGACGGCGCCATCGCGCAGGTTGGAAGAGGGCAACGAAATGCTGAGCGCGATGGTGGGTGCTCGATGGCTTTCCAGGATCACTAGGCGCAGGCCGTTGGAGAGCGGGCGCTCGACGGGACGCGGCAGCTTGACCTTCAGCACTTCATTGGAGACGGGCGCGCGGTTGAGCCGCACCATGCCGCGGAAACTGTTGCCATCGGGCTCCTGCGCGAAGGCGCGTGCGCAAATGAGAATACAGAGAGCGAGGGTCTTCATGACTACCGGTTCCTCCGGGTCTGTCCACGGGTCGCGCCGGCGGCCGGATTTGTGACCAGGACGACGCGGTTGGCGGTGTTGAGGTACTGTTTGGCGGCTCGCGTGATATCGGCGGCGCTGACGGTCAGTTGCTCATCGATATCGGTATTCACTTTGTCGGGATTATCGAAGACCGCGGCCGCGTCGGCAAGCGCCTGGGCGCGGTTGAGAACGGTGATGCGCGATTCCGCGCTGCGCCGCAGGTTGATGCGCACGCGTCCCAGCTCCTTCGCGGTGACGGGCTCGGAATGCAAGCGCGCGATCTCCTCGCCGATCAAGCCTTCCACTTCTTCGACGGTCTTGCCGGGGCGGAGGGTGGCGGAGATGTGGAAGGTGCCGGGGCCGACGCGGCGATCGGTATTGCAGGAGACGTTGGTGACGAGCTCCTTTTCCTGCACGAGCTTGAGGTAGAGGCGCGAGTTGTTGCCGCCGCCTCCGCCACCGCGTCCTCCGAATCCGCCGCCACCACCGCCGAGGATGGAGGCCGCGACGGAGAGGGCGCGCGCGTCAGGGGTGCCGGAGGGCGGGATGCGATAGGCAAGATCGATGCGGGTAAGCCGCGCGAGCGGATCGTCGATCTTGGCGCGCCGCTCGCCGTTCCGCGCAGCTTCGGCGAGGTCGGCCGGAGTGGGCGGGGGCTGACGCTGGATGCCGCCGAAGTACTTCTTCACTTTGGCGAGGGTCTCTTTGGTATCGAGGTCGCCGACCAGGGCGAGGACGGCGTTGTTGGGCGCGTAGTAGATTTTGAAGAACTGCTTCACGTCGTCAACAGAGGCGGCGTCCAGGTCTTCCATGGAGCCGATGACGGAGTGGTGGTAGGCGAAGTTATCGTAGACGAGCTCTTCGAGCTTCTCGGAGGTGTGGCCGTATGCCTGGTTGTCGCCACTCAGCCGGCGCTCTTCTTTGACGGCCTGGCGCTGGTTCTCCAGGTTGTCCTTGGTGATGACCAGGCCGTGCATGCGATCGGCTTCCAGGAAGAGGCCGAGATCGAGCTGGTTCTTGGGGAGGACCTCGTAGTAGGAAGTGCGGTCGGTATTGGTGGTGCCGTTGGAGTTGCCGCCATTGGTGTAAATGAGAAAGTCGAGCTCACCGGTGCCCACGTTTTCCGAGCCTTTGAACATCATGTGTTCGAAGAGGTGGGCAAAGCCGGTGCGGCCGCGGCGTTCGTCCTTGGACCCGACTTTGTAGGCCACGCAGATGGCGTAGACGGGCGCGTAGTGATCCTCCGAGATGATCACGCGGAGACCGTTTTCGAGTTTGGTGTCGGTGAACTTGATTTTAGGAATGGTGGATGGCGCCGGTTGCGCGAACGCAGAGGCGGCAAACACAATTAGGGCGAGCAGCTTCATGAAGGCTCCTGGTGGAAAACTCTATGTTACACGGTAATGAAAGATGACGAGAACTGTCTTTGGGCACGTGGAGAGCCGGCTGAAAGCCGGCTGCAGCCAGGATTGGCTGCCCCACTATATGACACAATGTTTCACACAGGAGTCTTCTGAATGCAGAACCGAATGCGCTACGTGATTGCCGCAGGCAGCGTGCTTGCGTTGATTTTCACTTCCATCCCCGTAGTGGGCGCCGATGGCGTTCCCACGCCGGTGGCGAAACCGGTGAAGGCGAATTACGAACTCGCGGCGCGCTGGACGCCCGCGAAGGTCAACAAGCTGGTATTCGATGTGGCGGTGACGCCGCACTGGATGGATACCGGGGACCGGTTCTGGTACAGCTTCGAGAACTCCGGGGGGCGGAAGTTCTACATTGTGGATCCTGCGAAGAAGACAAAATCGCTGGTCTACGATCCGGCGAAGCTGGCGGCGTCGCTGACCACGGCAACGGGTCTGCCCTACGATTCACAGCACCTACCGATCACGGCGATCCGCTTCGTGAAGAACGACGGCTCGATTCAGTTCGAAGTGAATGTTCCGCGCGAGGCCGTGATCCCGGGCGAGAAAAAGCCGCCGGCCGCCGCGGCGACCACGGACGCGAACGGCCAACAGGACGACGCCGAGGAGCAGAGCAACGACGAACCGCAGCAGCAGTTCGGCGGACGCGGCGGCGGGAACTTCGCGCCGCCTCCGAGCCGCACGCAGAAACAACTAGCGTTCGAGTACGAACTGGCGACCGGCAAACTGGCCCTGCTGGACGAGGCGCCGAAGCGCAAGCCGACGTGGGCGTCGGTGTCGCCGGACGAGAAGACCGTGATCTTCGCGCGCAATTACAACCTTTACATGATGGACGCCGAGAATTATGCGAAGGCGGTGAAGAATGCGAACAACAAGGACATCAAAGAGACCCAGCTGACTACCGATGGCGTGGAAGATTTCGGATACGGTGGACGCGGCCAGGGCGGCCAGGACCAGCAGGATCAGCAGCAGAACGAGCAGCAGGGGCAGGACGGGCAGGATAACAAACTGGCGCGGCAGGCCGTGGGGAACCTCGCGTGGTCGCGCGACTCGAAGAAGTTCGCGCTGGTGCGCCGCGACTCGCGGAAGATTCCGAAGCTGTGGGTGATCAACGCGCTGGCGAATCCGCGGCCCACGCTGGAAACGTACAACTACGCGATGCCGGGTGAGGCGAACACGCCGCAAGCGTCGCTCGAGATCTTCGATGTCGCGAGCAAGGCGAAGGTGGTGGCGAAGACGGACGCGTTTAAAGATCAGACGATGTCGATTGAGATGGACCGTCCCAATGCGAGGCAGCGGGAGCACGAAAAGACGGAAGCGTTGTGGACGGGACCGGGGAGCGACAAGCTCTACTTCACGCGTTTGAGCCGCGACATGAAGCGGATGGATGTCTGCGTTGCGGACGCGGCGAGCGGCGAGGTGAAGCCGCTGATTCAGGAGCGGATGAACGTCTACATCGAAAGCAAGCCGCTGAAGGTGATCAACAACGGCAGCGAACTGGTGTTCTGGAGCGAGCGCGACGGGTGGGGCCATTACTACCTTTACGGCGCCGACGGCACGCTGAAGAACCAGATTACCCAGGGCGAGTTTGTGGCGGAGGATATCTCGTACATCGATGAAAAGAGCCGGGAGATGTTCCTGACGGCGAGCGGGCGGGAAGACGGCGAGGATCCTTACTTCATGCACTTTTACCGCGCGAAGCTGGATGGCAGCGGCATGAAACTGCTGGATCCGGGCGATGCGTCGCACGCGGTGATTACGAGCGACTCGGGCCGGTATTTCATCGACAATTTCTCCAAGGTCAATTCGGCGCCGAAGAGCGTGCTGTACGATGCGGCCGGCGCGAGCCCGATGCCGCTCGAAAGCGTGGACCTGGGGCCGATGATGCAGGCGGGCTACCGCTTCCCCGAGCCCTTCAAGGTGAAGGCGGACGATGGGATCACGGATCTTTACGGCGTGATGTACAAGCCGTTCGATTTCGACCCGAGCCGAAAGTATCCGATCATCGAGTACGTATATCCGGGGCCGCAGCAGGAGAGCGTGACCAAGACGTTCACCAAGGCGAGCAACCAGATGTTCATGGCGAACTTCGGGTTCATCATGATCGAGATCGGAAATCGCGGGGGCAATCCGCACCGCTCGAAGTGGTATCACACTTTCGGCTACGGCAATCTGCGCGATTACGGGCTGGCGGATAAGAAGGCGGCGATCGAGCAGCTGGCGGCACGGCATCCATTTATCGATATCGACCGCGTCGGCATTTGGGGCCACTCGGGCGGCGGGTTCATGACGGCGGCGGCGCTATTGATCTATCCCGATTTCTTCAAGGTGGGATGGAGCGAGAGCGGCAATCACGAAAACAACATTTACAACAACACGTGGAGCGAGAAGCACCACGGCGTGAAGGAAGTGACGGACAAGGACGGCAAGGTCACGTTCGAATACACGATCGATAAGAACAGCGAAATCGCCAAGAACCTGAAGGGGCATTTGATGCTGACCACGGGCGACATCGATAACAACGTGCATCCGAGCAATACGTACCGGCTGGCGGATGCGTTGATCAAGGCGAACAAGCGGTTCGACATGATGGTGCTGCCCGGCCTGCGGCATCCCTATACGACGGTCAGCGAGTATGTAGCGTGGTCGCGGGCGGATTACTTCGCCAAGCACCTGCTGGGCGACTACGACCAGAGTATCGATATGTGGGAGATCAATCGCGAAAGGCAGGCTGCCGATAAGACGCAGCCGCCGGCCGGCCGCGGAGGTGGCACCACCACGCAGCAGACGGGCGGACGTGGGCGCGGAGGCCGCGGAGGTCAGTAGGCCGCTACTGGCTGAATTCCTTCTTCCACAGCCACACCGGGACTCCATCTTCCTCCTCGGGGCCGAGCAGTTGCAGCCCCAGCTTTTCGAGGATGCGTGTGGAAGCGCCCGGCTCAGGGGCGGTGTGCGCGATGACGGCGGTGACTCCGGGGAGCTGTGCGGCGCGCTCCAGGAGGAACTTGGCCATGGCGGTGCCGATCCCGCGGCCTTCGAAACCAGGGAAAGTGAAATACGCGATCTCGAGCGCGTGATCGATGGGCGGCCCTTTGAAGCTGCAGGTGCCGGCCATCTGCTGCGACTCGGCTTCCACCACCAGGTAGCCGAACCAATCAGCCGGGGTCTCGAGCGAGAACGTGCGAATGAACTCGAGGCTGTGCTGGGCGACCGACTGCGATAGCTCGTGCAGGTGAATGCCGTGCTCGGCGGCAAAATCCTGTGGGTCGGACGAGAGGTGGCGCAGGATGCGGCGCGTGGCGGGGATATATTCCAGCAGGCCCATGGCGCTACTGCTTGCGAAGCTCGCGGTAGAGTTCGCGGAAGGTGGCGACGGCTTCCATGGCGTTTGTGTTGCGGGTGTCTTCGCCGAAGTAGGCCTTAGCGAAGGGGCCGAAGCCGCACCAGGTGGTGTGCAGCATGCCTTCAAGGCGTGCGGCGACCGCCGGGGATGAGTTCATGCGCGCGAGACGAATCAGATCGAGCTGGCGCAGGGCGACCGAGGAACGGCGCCAGGGAGAAGAGAGCACGCGAAAGCCTTCGAGGGCGAAGTAGGTGGCCGAGGGATGGGCGGTCTCGTAGTGCCAGTCGTTGATGACGATATCCTTGGGGACCGCATGGATAGCGGGCGCGGTGCCGTTTTTCGCGGCCTCCCACTCGCCCATGCCGGTGACTTCGCCATCGAGGAAGCGATCCCCCCACATCCACATGGTGCGGTTGGATTGAGCGAGATGATCGTGCAGCGCGCGGACTTCGCCGGCGAAGAGAGCGGCCTTGTCGCGGCCCTTGCAGCGAGGGCAGTCGTCGTCGCCGAGGAGGAAGACTTCGTCCATGCCGACGTGGAAGGCATTGGCGTCGGTGGCGGCCAGGAGCTCGTCGATCAGGTCGAAGACCACGCCGTGAAGCTCGGGATGCAGGGGGCAGTAACTGCGGCAGTAGGTCCCCTGGTTCGCGGGAAACTTTCCGGGTGTCTCGTCGAACTCGGGATGGCCGCGCAGCAGTCCGAAGGTGGTGCGCGCCCAGGACTGGTGGCCGAGGAGGTTGATCATGGGGATCAACTTGACGCCGGCCGCGTGCGAGGCGGCGACGAGACGCTTCAGATCGTCGGGCGAGAGCGGATTGGGGTCGACGACCTCGGGATGTTTGGCGAACTGGTAGCGGTAGTTGATTTCGAGGACGAGGACGTTGACGCCCTCCTTGGGCAGGGCTTCCTTGATGAAGCGCTCGGCCAGGGGAATCTCGTCGGGCATGGGAGCGGCGAGATGGATGCCGCGAACGGGCGGCTGCTGCGCAGCAGCGACGACCGCCAGGAGAAGAGCGAAGAAGGGTTTCACGAGTTCGCCATCAGCATACAACGAATGCAGGGTCAGGGCCGGAAGCCGACGCTCCGCCAGAGCGGCGCGGTGTCGTACAGGCGGCCGTTGGAGACCACCTGCGAAACCTTGCGGAGGTCGCCGATCCGCTCCAGGGGATTGCCATCGACGAGGATCAGGTCGGCGCGCTTGCCGGGCTCGACGGTACCGGAATCGGCGTCGAGTTTCATGGCGCGGGCAGAGACGATGGTGGCGGCGCGGATGGCATCCGCGGGCGTCATGCCGGCCTGCACGTAGAGCTCGAGTTCGCGGTGCAGGCCATAGCCGATGAGGCCGGTGTCGCTGCCAGGGACGAGCGTCACGCCGCCGCGGTAGAGCGCGCCGATCGTCTTCAGCGTCTCCGTCATGCGGGCTTGAAAAGCGGCGCTGCCGGCGGCCGCGGCTCCCATGCCGGTGAATTTCGAGAACAGCGCGTAGGGAGCTTTGGCGATGCCGGGCTCGAAGCTTGCGACGTCGAGATCTTTGGTGTGGCCGGCCATCTCTCCCCATCCCGCGGTAGGGTCCACCACGGTGTGATGGTCCCTGAAGAACTCGATCGCGCCGGGTTCGCGAAGCATGCGCGAGACGTAGTTCAGGTGGTTGATCTGGTCCATGCCGGCTTGCACGCCCTCAAACGCATTGAGTGCCGCGGGGACATGGCCGGTGACGGTCATGCCGGCGCGATGGGCTTCGGCGGCAAGCGCGGCGATGATCTCGGGCTTGAGGTAGGTATACAGCTTGATCTGCTCGAAGCCTGCGTCGTGGTAGCGCGCCACCACGGCGCGCGCTTGTTCGGTTGTGTCGGCGAAGACCGCGCCGAAGCCGGTGGGTCCGCCGGCATCGACCAGGCCGGCGAGGAGCAGGCGAGGGCCCAGCGCGTGACGCCTGGCGATGGCGTCGCGGGCGGCAACGAGAAAATCGAATTCGCCGCCGCAATCGCGCGCGGTGGTGACGCCGGCGGCTAGATACGCAGGTCCGAACTCCACGCCGGAATAGTGCGTGTGCATCTCCCAAAGGCCCGGCAGGAGCGTCTTGCCCGTGGCGTCGATCACCGGCATGCCTTTGGGGATTGCGATGCCTGCGCGCGCACCGGCGGCGGCGATGCGTCCCTCGCGGACGATGACGAGCGAATCGGGGACGGGAGCGCGACCGGTGGCATCGAACAGGGTCGCGCCGGCGATCGCGAAGGCGCCGGCGCGCACTGGCGGCACTTCACGTTCGAGCGCGGCCAGGATGCGCATCTGCTCGGCGACGCCGGCGCGGACCAGTTGGTCGAAGGCCGGTTCGTACTCGGCGCGGATGGCTTCCACCGGCAGTCCGCCGGCGAAGGTCATGGCGGCCGCCAGATTACCGCCGGGATCCAGCCAGACGATTTCGCGGCCGAACTGAAGCTCCGCGATGGTATAGCGATCCAGGCGCACGCTCTTACCGGCAAGCGTGATGGAGTCGCGGCCGGCGAACGCGATGCGCGCGTCGGGCGCTTCCGGCGCGGCGCGCAGAATGGGGAGGCGTTCGGGCTTGCCGTGAGCCAGCCAGTAGCGGAGCATCATCATCTGCACGGAGAACGGCGCACTGCCGAAGCCCACGAAGTAGCGCGGCGGAGCAGTGAGGGTGCGTTCGCGATCATCCTCGCGGACCGTGATGGAGCCCGCCGCGTCCACCACGACGGAACTGGCGGTGCGGGAATTGAGCTCGTAGCGCGCCGGGCTGAGGTCGCGATTGAGCCGCAGGCTGGCCGTGACGGTGCGTTTGTTTCCGCGGTCGGATTGTTCGGAGGAAGTCTTCAGCAGCAGAGATGCATCGGGAGCCCGCGTGATTTCGTAGCGCTCTTCGCCGATGGCATGAAGGATGAGGTGGAGCGTGAACGCGCCCTTTTCGGTGGGCGCATCCTGCGCAAGCAGCAGGGCCGGGAGAAGTAATCCGCTAAGGAGACGCATACGAGCTTACCTGCGGGCACCCAGGCCCCGATGGCTGACCTGGTAAACGGCAAAGCTGCCCAGCCAGTGGCCGCCTTCGTAGTGCTCGCTTTTTATGCTCTCCAGGCCGGCCTGCGATAGCGTGCCGGCCAGGGCGTTAAACCGCGTGCGGCGCGGGTCGCCGACCGGAAAGTGGGAGGCGATGCCTTCGAGCATCCAGGCGCGGCTCAAGTTGAGGCCGGCGAGGTGGTACAGCTTGCCATCCGTGGGATCCACGACGCGCGTGGGTTCGAGATCTACGCGCGGCAGAAAGGCGGTGAACCAGCGGCCGAAATCGGCGGCGGGGAGGAGACGGCGCACCACGTCGGCCTCGGCGAGACAGGGGGAGAGAAAGTCTTCGCCTGAGGGCTCGTAGTTGAGCGGGCAGGCTTTGTCCTTCAGGTAATAATCGCGCGCGCGGGAATCGACGAGTTTCCCGAATTCGGTGTTGCCGGTGATGCGCGCGTAGTCGAGCATGAGGCCGATGGAGAAGGCGGTGTTGTTGTGTTCGCCGGTGCGGATGGGGTGCTCGAGCTTGGGCAGCCAGGAGGCGATGCGCGCGGTGACGGATTGTTCCAGCGGGTGCAGCGCGAGGGACCACCGGTGCGCCTGGGGATCGTCGAATTCCGCGAGTTCGGCGGCGAGTTGGAGCAGCCACGCGAGGCCGTAGGGCCGCTCGAAAGATCCGCGTCCTTCGGCCTCGAGGTACTTCACTTCCTGCGCGATGTTCGCGGGGGTGAGGCTCTGCGCCAGGGCGGCGCGCGCCTCGCCGACGAAGGGCGCGTCGGGGAAGAGGCGGATCAGGCGGACCAGCAGCCAGTGGCCGTGGACCGAGGAATGCCAGTCGTAGCAGCCGTAGAAGGCGGGCGTGAGTTCGCGCGGCGGCTTGACGTCGGCATCGGAGTTGAGGGAGTGGGCGATCTTGTTGGGGTATTGCTTGTGGACGCAATCGAGCGCGAGGCGTGCGAAACGTGCGGCCTGCGCGTCATCGAAGCTGGTATCCGCCATAAGACCTCCGCACAGAAGGGCGCCGAGGACGAAAATCCGGAGCATGCCTGTATGGTAGCGGAGTCCGGATGTGCTGAGCGCCAGCGTCGTCGACGTTCGGAAGAATAGTTTCTCGCAGGCGCCAAGGCCGCAAAGAAAACCAGGACGAACGTTTGGGGTCTCCTCGGTTTTCTTTGCGATCTCTGCGTGCTCTTCGAGAAACCATTTCGAACGGCACCCATGCGCTTGGCAACGCTAAGCCAAAATCGCTTTCTTGTCTTGTCTTCTTGCCGCAAAGCAACGCCGAGTAGAACCTTCGCGGCCTGCGAGCGGACGACGGTAATACAGAGCGGCTCGCCGCAAACTGGAGTGCGCTCGTGCACCCTAGAGTTACGGCAGCAAGTGGACAGGCCGGGAGGCCTGTCCTACTTGCCGGCCTTCCACTCCGGCAGGCGGCCAGGGGTCGGAGGAGCGCCGGCGGCGTCGAGTTGCTTTTCGAGCGCCTTGATGTCGGTCTCGTAGAGTTTGCGAAGTTTCGGGATCTCGGCTGCCAGCGCGTCGCTCGCGATCTGGTACTGCTCCATCGCGGTCTTGGTGGGGCGGCCGGTGGTGCCGCGCGTGGGCGATGCGGCGGCCTGGGCGTGTTCGGAGATGCCCGCGGGGGTGCCTTCGTTGGTAGCGCGCCATACGCGGTCGCCGTTCAACGCCATGGTGATCTCGTTGAGCTGCCTTTCGAGCTTGATGGCATCCTCGCGCAGTTTGGGTGAGAGCGAGGGCGTGGCGTCGATCGCGCGGCGGATAGCGGTGAGGCGCGCGCCGGCCTCGGTTGCGGTCTGCGTGGTCGCGGTCAGGGCCTTCTGCAGTTTCGAGAGCTTGTCCTGGAACTCCGACATGGAGACGCGATCCTCTTTGGTCGCGGGTCCTTCGGCGACCACTTCCACAGTCTGCGTGCCGGGCAGAGGAGTGACCACGCCTTCCACGCGCTTGGCGAGGGAAACGGTGTACTTGCCGGGGACCACGAGCGGACCGCTGTTGAAGCGCGCCATCATGGCCATCATTTCTTCGTCGCCGCCTCCCTCGCCTCCGCCGCCGGCACCGCCGCGTCCGCCACCGGCACCCGCGCCACCACCGGCACCGCCGCGTCCGCCGCCACCGCCGCCGACGCCGGCAGGCGCGAGGTTGGCGCTTTGCGCGCGCAGATCCCACGTGATGCGGTGAATGCCGCGCGTCGCGGGAGCTTCGATGCGGCGGATCACCTTGTTATTCGAATCGGCAATCGAGACCAGGATGGCCGGCGCTTCTTCCTCGGCTTCGGCGCGGAGTTGTTCCGGCGTCGGATAGGGAGGAGTTTCGCCGCGCGCGAAGGTCGCGCGATCCTTGCGCTGGCGCTCGGCGCGCTTGGTGGTGATGGCGTCCTTCAGGTTGAAGGTGATCTGCGCGCCCACCGGCGGATTCTGGGCGGTGAAGTACGAAGTTCCCAGATCGCCGCCGCGGCTCTGCGGAATAAAGGAGAGGGCAGGCTTGGTGGCGAAGAGGAAACTATCCTTCTGCATGAGCTCCGGAGTGGCCTGGCGCAGCGGGCTGTAATCATCGAGCACGTAGATGCTGCGGCCGAAGGTACCGATGACGAGATCGTCCATCTGCTTCTGAATGGCGAGATCGCGCACCATGATGGTGGGCAGTCCGACGTTCAGCTTCATCCACTTTTCGCCGCCGATGTTGGTCCAGTAGAGGCCGAACTCGGTGCCGGCGAAGAGGAGCTTCGGGTTGATGTGATCTTCCGCGAGGGCGTACACGCCGCCGCGCTCGGGCAGGTTGCCGGCGATGTGAACTCCACGATCTTGCCGCGGTCGGAACTCTTGATGAGGTAGGGCTTGAAATCGCCGTTCTGGTGATTCTCATAGGCCACGTAGACAGTGCCGGCATCGTGCTGGGACGCGAGAATGCGCTGCACGTAGGCGTCCGCGGGGACGCCGGCGGGCTTCTCGACTTTACGCCAGTTCTTGCCGCCGTCCTCGGTGACCTGCACCAGGCCATCGTCGGTGCCGACGTAGATCAGGCCTTCGACTTTGGGAGACTCGGCGATGGCGCTGATGTTGTCGTAGAGCGCGGTGGAGACGTTCTTCTGAATGGCATCGATGGGCCAGACCTTGCCCATCAGCGGGAGTTTGTTGCGGTCGAGCGCGCGCGAGAGGTCGCCGGAGACCTCCTTCCAGGAATCGCCGCGGTCGTCGGAGCGGTAGAGTTTCTGCGCGCCGAAATACAGGCGGGTGTTGGAGTGCGGGCTGATGATCAGCGGGGCGTCCCAGTTCCAGCGCATCGCGGGATCGCCGCGCTTAGGCTGAGGCTGAATGGAGACACGCTCGCCGGTGCGCTTGTCGAAGCGGACCATGCCGCCATTCTGCATGTTGGCGTAGATGGTGTTGGGGTCCTTGGGATCCACGCGGGAGTAGAAGCCGTCGCCGCCCATGGTGACGAAACAATCGGCGTTGGTCAGGTTGGTCCACTTGTTCTTCGCGGGGCAGCCGAAGCTGTTGTTGTCCTGCGTGCCGCCGTAGACGCTGTAGAAGGGCGCGTCTTCGCTGACGGCGACGTCGTAGATCTGGGCGGTGGGCAGGTTGGCCTTGAAGTTCCAGGTGGCGGCGCGGTCGAAGGATTCGTAGAGGCCGCCGTCGCAGCCTACCATGTAGTGATTGTTGTTCCTGGGGTCGACCCAGATATCGTGATTGTCCACGTGTTTGTTACGGGTGCCGAGCGCGGTCACTGTGCGGCCGCCATCGTCGCTCACCATGATGTTCATGTTCATGATGTAGACGCGATCGGAGTTGGCGGGGTCGATCTGGATCTTGGAGTAATACTGGCCCTGCGAATCGTAGGTGCCGCGCTTCTCCCAGGTGACACCGTTATCGTTGGAGCGGTAGAGTGCCGCCGCGGCCCTCGGGGCCTTCGACCTGTGCGTAGATGATGCTCGGGATTCGCGGGCGCGGCGTTGAGGCCGATGCGTCCGAGTTCGCCGGCGGGGAAGCCGCCGCGCACCGTGCTCCAGGTCTTGCCGGCGTCGATGGAGCGGTAGAGCGCGCTCTCGGGTCCGCCGTGGATCATGCCGAAGTAGCTGCGCTGGCGCTGATGGATGGCGGCGAGCAGGATGTCCGGATTGCGCGGGTCCATGACGACGTCGCTGCAGCCGGTGTAATCGCCGACTTTGATGAGGCTGGCGGACCAGGTCTTGCCGCCGTCGGTGGTCTTGTAGAGGCCGCGCTCGCCGCCGCCCTTCCAGAGCGGGCCGGGGGCGGCGACGTAGACCACGTTGGAATCGCGCGGATCGACCACGATGCGGGCGATGTGCTCGGTGAGTTTGAGGCCGACGTTGCGGAACGTGCGGCCGCCGTCT
The DNA here is from genome assembly GCA_963791985.1 of uncultured Solibacteraceae bacterium. Lineage (GTDB taxonomy): Bacteria > Acidobacteriota > Terriglobia > Bryobacterales > Bryobacteraceae > Solibacter. Next base: position 137,834 of record CAWBUN010000003.1, read on the forward strand.
TCGCTCTTATAGACGCCGTCGCCATAGCTGACGCTGCGCTGGTTGTTGTTCTCGCCGGTGCCGACCCAGACGATGGAGGGATTCTTGGGATCGATCGTGATCCAGCCGATGGAGTAGGAGCCGTAGTTATCGAAGACAGGCGTCCAGGTGGTGCCGTTATTAGTGGTGGCAAATATGCCGCCGGAGGCTTCGGCGACCAGGTAGTGATTGGAGTCGTCCGGGAAGACCGCGATTTGCGAGACGCGTCCGGAGATAAAGGCGGGGCCGATCTGGCGCGCCCGGAGAGCGGAAAACGTGTTCTCGTTGATGGGCTCGTTGGAGCCCGGACCACCACGACCGCCGCGGCCGCCGGGGGCGGGTGGTTCGTCCTGCGCGAACGCAGATAGGGATAAACACAAAAGTAGCGGAAATAGCCTCATGTTCGGTGAGTATAACGCGCAGCGGGGCGCGGATGCGGTCGTGGCACAGGCCTGGAGGGTGAAGCGTGTATCATAGAGAAAATTTATGGACAGACGAACCTGGCTCCAACTGATCACGATTCTCACGGCGGCGCGCGAAGCCTACCCGCAGCAGCGCGGGGGCACCACTCCTCCGCCGGATGCGGCGGGACGCGGCGGACGCGGAGGGCGCGGCGGATTCCAGGATCAGCCGATGCGCGTCACCAAGGAACAGGTCATCGGCGCGCTCAAGCTGATGGGCCTGGAATTTCAGGACGCCGAGATCGATACCTGATGCTGCGCGGCGTCAACCAGGCGCTTTCCAGCTACGAGGCGCTGCGCAAAGCCGATGTGCCGCTGCGACACCGAACCGGCGTTCGCTTTCCATCCCGGATTGCCGGACCGCCAGCCCATCAAAGGACCGCAGCGCTTCGACACCACGATCGCCAAGACGCCCGCCGTGAAGGCGCCGTCGAATCTGGAGGACGTCGCATTCTGGCGCGTGGTAGACCTGGCGCCGCTGGTGAAATCGCGCGCGGTCTCGTCCACCGACCTCACCAAGATGTACCTGGCGCGCATGAAGAAGTACTCGCCCAAGCTGCTGTGCCTGATCACGCTCGACGGAAGAACTAGGCGCTGGAGCAGGCGGCGGCCGCCGATCGCGAGATTCGCGCCGGACACTATCGCGGACCGCTGCACGGGATTCCGTTCGGGCTGAAAGATCTCTTCGACACCAAGGGCATCCTGACCACCTTCGGCGCGGAGCCCTACCAGACGCGCGTGGCCGATAAGGACGCGACCGTGGTGGAGCGCCTGTACAAAGCCGGCGCGGTGCTGATGGCGAAGCTCTCGATGGGCGCGCTGGCGCAGGGCGACCTGTGGTTCAAGGGCATGACCAAGACTCCGTGGAACTACGGAGCAGACGTCGAGCGGATCGATCGGCCGGGTCGGCATCTTCGACGGCGGCGGGGCTGGTGGGCTTCACGCTGGGCACGGAGACGCTGGGCTCGATCATTTCGCCGAGCCAGGCCTGCGGGACCGTGGGGCTGCGGCCCACGTACGGCCGCATCAGCCGTTACGGAGCCATGGCGCTGAGTTGGACCATGGACAAGGTCGGGCCCAATCTGCCGCGGCGTGGAAGATTGCGCGATCGTGCTCAACGCGGTGTACGGACCGGATGGGCAGGGATCGCACGGTGGGCGCGGATCCGTTCCATTGGGAGCCGCGCAAGCCGCTCGCCGAGTCTGCGCATCGGCATTCTGCAGAAGGATTTCGACCGCTGCACCGGGCGAGCAGAAGAAGATCTACGACCAGGCGCTCGATGATCTCAAGAAGGCCGGCGTGAAGATGACGCCCACGGAATTCGTGGAAGACGGCCCCACCATCCGCTTCCTGTTGAGCGCCGAAGCCGCGGCGGCATTCGACGATATCACGCGCGACGGGCAGGTGCGTAATCTGCGCGGGCAGAGTCGCCGGGCGACTGGCCGAATCAGTTCCGCACGTCGCGGCTGATTCCGGCGGTGGAGTACATCCGCGCGCAGCGTGCGCGCACCCTGCTGGTGCGCGAAGTTCGAAAAGTTCATGGCCGATTGGGACGTGCTCGTGATGCCGCCGAACTCGCTGCTGACCACCACCAATCTGACCGGCAATCCGCAGGTGGTGATGAAGTGCGGATTCACGGAAGGCGCCAAGAGCGATGGCACGAAGGTGCAGGTGCCGCGCTCCATCAGCTTCCTCGGCAAGATCTACGACGAGGGTTCGCCCCTGCGCGTGGCGCTGGCCTACGAGCAGGTGACCGAGTGGCACAAGAAAAATCCGGTGCTGGAGGTATGACGATGAACCGTCGAGTCTTCCTGGCGACAGCGGCGGCGGGTCGTCGGCGGCGGCGCAGCAGCGCGACATTCCGGAGCCGATCCGCAAGCTGCGGCCCATGCTGGATGGCGTGCGAGCCGATCACCGACGAGGAGCGCGCGGCACGCGCGCGAGAAGGCGCGGCGGCTGATGCGCGAGAACAAGCTGGACGCGATCTATCTGGAGAGCGGATCCAGCATGTACTACTTCACCGGGCAGCGCACGCCCGGGCAGGCGGTAATCCTGCCGGCGAAGAGCAAGTCCGAGCCGGTCTGGACGGCCGCGGACGCGGCGAAGACGGCGCAGGCGCTCCGCAACCTGGGTGTCGCGACGGGCAAGATCGGGATGGAGGAGCAGGTCCGCTTCGCCACCTTCGACGGGTTGCGCAGGGAAGCGCCGGCGGTGGAATGCGTGAGCGCGAACACCGGTGACGGCCGGCTGCCGGGTGATCAAATCGCCGGCCGAGATCGCGCTGCTGCAGCGCGCCAACGAGATCACGATCGAGGCTTACAAGGCGGCGCTCGCGACGCTGCGCGAAGGGCATGACGCAGCGCGACCTGAGCGCGAATATCTCGGCCGCCTTCCGCGCGCTCGGCACCGGCGGCGGGGCGATGGCGATCTTCGGCAAGTACACTGCGTTCCCGCACGGCAGCATCCAACCGCAGCAATTGCGCGAGGGCGACATGGTGCTGATCGACGATGGCTGCAGCGTGGAGGGCTATCAGAGCGACATCACGCGCACCACGGTGTTCGGCAAGCCGACCAAGCGCCAGCGTGAGGTCTGGGACCTGGAGCGCAAGGCGCAGGACGCCGCGCTGGCGGCCGCCAAACCGGGCGCGACCTGCGAGAGCGTGGACGCGGCGGCACGCAAGGTGATCACCGACGCGGGCTTCGGCCCGGGGTACAAGACGCCCGGCCTGCCGCATCGCACCGGGCACGGAATCGGGCTCGACGGGCACGAGTGGACCTACCTGGTGAAGGGCAACAAGACGAAGATGGAGCCGGGGATGTGCTTCAGCAACGAGCCGACCATCGTCGATCTACGGCGAGTTCGGCGTGCGTCTGGAAGATTGCATGTACATCACGCAGAGCGGCGCGCGCATGTTCACCAAGCAGAGTCCCGCGATCGATCAGCCGTTCGGATAGGAGAAGAGATGCAGGCACCACAGACCACGGAAACATCGCCGGAGATCTATCGGGCGCGCATCGCCAAGCTGCAGGAGGCGATGAAGGAGTTCGGCTTGCAAGCGATCGTGCTGGAATCGGGTCCGGCGATGATGTATCTCACGGGGGTGCGCTGGGGGCGCAGCGAGCGCACATTCGCCGTGGTGTTCACGCAGAAGGGCGACCCGGCGTGGGTATTGCCGGGGTTCGAGGAAATGCGCGCGCGCGAGCTGATCCAACGCGGGACGACGATATCCGCGTGTGGCAGGAAGACGAGAGCCCGTACCAGCGGATCGCCGAGATCATGAAAGATCGCGGCGTCGCGGTGGGGCGCGTGGGGATGGAGGAATCGGTGCGCTTCTTCGTGTTCGATGGCGTGCGTAAGCAGGCCGCGAAACTGGAGTACGTGAGCGCGCAACCAGCGTTGAAGGCTGGTGGCGTCGACCTGACCGCGCCGGCCGGACGTGGTGGGAGGAAGCAGTAGCTTTTCCGAAAAAAACGATCGCTCCGTTACTTTTCGATCGCGATCCCGGCAGACAACGAGAGCTTGACGCTCGCGGCGCGAGTCAAGCGGTGAAGGAACGCATACGCCCCAGTTGCCACCGTCAGGCAGAGGCGCGCACGAAGTTGAGCGGGTACCTCTCCCCCTCCGGTTGCGGTTCGTAGCATTCGTGCGATTGGACACCGGCGAGGCGGCTGTGGTACATTTTCCCAAAACGGAGTTTCGGTTGGTTCTCGTCTCGACGAAACGATTGCAACGTTCTTTGGGTTGCCTACGCGTGGCATCAGCCGAAAACAGGTAGAGGCGGCACCTCGAGGTCAGGGCCAAAAAGGGCTCTTGGCTTTTGGTGTATCGTTGTCGGTACTTTAACAAGCTTAAAGGGGGTACTTTCGAAATGCTGAGGGTCTTTGCTGTCTTTCTCGCGTTGGGTCTATGCGCGTTTTCCCAAATGAACACGAGCCCGGTTAGTGGGACCGTGACCGATCCTACGGGCGCCGCGGTGCCCGGTGCGGAAGTCACGGTATCCAACTCAGCCACCGGCGCGGTATTCAAAACCGTAACCAACGAACGCGGCGAATGGGCGCTGTCCTCCATGCAGGCGGCGACATACCGGGTCAGCGTCACCAAAACCGGCTTCAAGGCTGGCGTTGTGCCAGCGGCGCTGGTCAACTCCGGCGTGGCGGCGGTGGTCAACGTGAAGTTGGAACTCGGCCAGGCGTCGGAAGTTATCGAGGTAGTCGGTGGCGCGGAAATCGTGCAGACGAGCGGCGCCGAAGTCAGCCAGACGTTGTCCGACAAGCAATTGACCGACCTGCCGTTCGCCACGCGCAACGCCATCGAGTTGCTGGTGGATGTGCCGGGCACGCAGACCCCGACCAATCCTCGCAGTTCCACCGTCAACGGACTGCCCAAGGGGGCGTTGAACGTTACGATCGACGGCATGAATACGCAGGACAACATGCTGAAGTCGAGCGACGGTTACTTCAGCTACATTATGCCGAGCGTGGATGCGCTGGAAGAGGTCACGTTGAGCACGTCGGCCGGCGGCGTGGACAGCACCGGCCAGGGCGGCGCACAGATAAAGTTCGTCACCAAGAGCGGCACCAACGCATGGCACGGCGGCGGCTTCTACCAGGTGCGCAACACGGCGTTGGACGCCAACTACTACTTCAACAATCAGGTGGGCCTGCCCCGCGACATCGTGCACCTGCGGCAGTACGGCGGCCACATCGGCGGTCCGATCATCAAGAACAAACTGTTCTTCTTTGGGAACGTGGAGTTGTACCGCTACCCCGGCACCGCGCAATACACGCGCAATGTATTCACGCCTTCGGCGAACACGGGAATGTACACCTATGCCGATACCGCCGGCGTGCTTCACAACGTGAACCTGCTGCAAGTCGCGGCGGCCGGCAACGCCAATCTGCCTGCGGGCACGCGGCCTTTCGCGACCACGCTGGATCCGACGATGGCCAAGACCTTCGGGCTGGAAACGCAGCTCGCGGCCAACGGGATCATCAAGCCGAACACGGCCAATGGCGACTACAACACGGAAGCCGTGAGCTACGCTCCGGCCGGCCTCGATTCGCGCAATTTCTATACCACCCGCATCGACTACAACGCGACCATGAAGCACCATCTGTCGCTGGTCTACAACTTCGACGGGTATAAATCCGTCCCCGACTTCCTCAACAACATCGTCCCGATCCTGCCCGGCGGCGGAACGGTGCTCTTCAGCAACGTCAACACCGGCCAGCGCAGCAACCGCTTCGCCTCTACCCTCAGCCTTCGTTCGGCCTTGAGTTCGCGGCTGACCAACGAAGCGCGCGGCGGTTTCAACGGCGGCACCGTGCTGTTCTTCGACGCCGTGAACCCGGGATTGTTCGCTCCCTGGCGCGGCTATGATCCGACCTTCGCTGCGCCCGGTCCCAACTCGCTGACCGCGATCACAGCGACCACCGCTCCGCAGCGCCGCAACGCTCCTGTGAAGAACTTCAGCGACACCGTTTCCTGGGTGAAGGGTTCGCACCAGTTCAGCTTCGGCGGCTCTTTCGACCAGATCAACGTCTTCCAGTCGATCAGCGCGACCGGCGTGATTCCGCGCATCGCCATGGGCATCGCTTCCAACGATCCCATCTTCACCGGTGCTACCAACATCTTCAACACTGCGAACTTCCCCGGGGCGAACAGCACCCAGCTCAGCCAGGCTGCTGCAATGTACGCCGACCTGACGGGGCGCGTCTCCTCCACCACCGTGACCCAGGCGCTCAGTGAATCGACCAAGACGTACGCGAATACCGTCAACGGAATCGATCGCGACCGGATTCGCGAACTCGGCCTTTTCATTCAGGACCAGTGGCGTGTCACCCCGCGGTTGACAGTCAACCTCGGCCTGCGCATGGAGAAGGAATTTACCTTTGCGAATACCAACGGCCTCTACTCCAACGTGAGTTACCAGTCGTTGTGGGGAACTTCCGGCGTGGGCAACCTTTACCAGCCGGGCGCCAGCGGCGGCGTCGCCCCGACCTACACGGCGTTGACCGGCGCCAACACTTACAACATGCCTAAAGTATGGGCGCCCAGCGTCGGTATCGCTTACCAGCTTCCGATGCATGAAGGCATCCTCGGTGTCTTTACCGGCCACCACGAAGGTGCTGCCGTGATCCGCGTCGGCTACTCCATCGCCAGCATTCGCGAAGGCATGAACGTGTACACCGCAATCTATGGCGCCAACCAGGGAGTCACGCAGGATGCGTCGGTTTCCCCTTCCACTTACCCCGCGAATTTCGGCGCGCCCGGGAGCGTCAATTTCAGCGATCCGACGCTGCCCAGCCGTCCGACTCCATCGTCTCCGCAGTATCCGATTACGCCCTGCTTCACTTGCAGCCTCAATGGCTTTGCTCCGGACCTGAAACTGGGCTACGTGCAGAGCTGGAACCTGAGCTATCAGCGGGAACTCACGCGCAGCACGGTACTCGAGTTGCGCTACACCGGCAACCACGGCGTCAACGAGTGGCGTCAGCTCGCTCTCGACGAAGTGAACATCTTCGAGAACGGCTTCCTCAACGAGTTCAATGCGGCGCGCAACAACCTGGCCATCGCGCGCGGTGGCAGCATCAACAACCAGAGCACCAACAACTTCGCCAATCAGGGCCTTCCCGGACAGGTGAACCTCCCCATCCTGACCGCATCACTGGGCACGGCCAACTTGAGCAACTCGACTTACGCCACCAATCTGATGATGGGTCAGGCCGGGGCGCTGGCCACAACAATTGCGACCAACGCCACCTTCATGTCGAACCTGACGGCGGCCAAATACCCGGCCAACTTCTTCGTGGTCAACCCGACCGTGGCCGGCAGCAATTCCTACGTGCTGACCAACGGCGGCTCCTCCTACTACGACGCGGGCACGGTCGAAGTGCGGCGCCGCATGTCCGGCGGCTTCCTGCTGCAGGGCAGCTACACGTGGGCCAAGGCTCTTGCCAACGGCGCCACGGCGAGCTCCAGCGTCTTCAGCCAGCCGACCACGCTACGGAATTATGGCCTGGACAAGATACCCCAGGGCTTCGATATCCGCAACGCCGTCAAGATCAACGGCATTTACGAACTACCCTTCGGCCAGGGACGCAAATTCCTCGCGGGAACCTCGAACATCGTCGTCAAGAAGATGACGGAAGGCTGGGAACTGGCCGGCGTCGCCCGTCTGCAATCCGGGACGCCCCTCTTCTTCAACGGTCTGGGCACCTACAACAACGGCGGCACTTCGGTGGGGCAAGGCGTCGTGCTGCACAACGTCACCGCCAGCCAGCTGCAGAGCATGGTCGGAGTCTACAAGACCAGCCTGGCCGGACCGAACGGAGGCATCGTCTACTGGCTGCCTCCGCCCTCGACCACCTCGGTTTCCGGGCTCAACAGCACCAACAATACCAATCTGATCACCAACACGATGGCGGCCTTCAACGTGGGCAACCTCGCACCCTCGCAGGTGGATCCGAATGCGCCTTACATCAGCCCCGCGGGTCCCGGACAGTTGGGATGGGAAGGCTACGTCCATCTGCCCTGGCAGCGGCATTTCGACCTCAGCGTGACCAAGCGAACCAAGATTCACGAGAAGGTGGACTTGCTGATCAGCGCCCGCGCGCTGAACGTTTTCAACCTGACTAACTTCCTCCCGGGCGCGACCAACACGTCGAGCACGTTTGGGTATGTGACTTCGGCCTATCGCGACCTTTCGGGCACGGTGGATCCGGGCGGACGCATCCTGGAGTTCCAGGCGCGCGTCAACTTCTAAGTGCAAGAGTGACCTGCCGCCGCTGTCCGGTTGGATTCCGGGCGGCGGCGGCGTTTTGGTTTTAAGGCCATGAGAATTATCGAGCGCCGCGCGTTTCTTTCCGGTCTGACAGGGGCGTTGTTCGGAGCGCAGGCACGGGCTCAGAAGCCAACCGCGATCGTGACGGCGGCTCCGTGCTGGCTGGACGTCGCCGCACCCTTCGTGGTAGTCGACCCCACGCAGGATCTCTCCACCGAGATACTGCTCACGGCCACCTGCTTTCCCGGCATCGAGGGCTACCGCGACGCGCACAACGCCACCGAGTATCAGATTCTGCTGTTCGACCACACGGGCAAGGAGATTCCGCTGGACAGCCACGGACGCCTTGAGATTCCGGCACTGCGTCCTACTCTGCTGAAGATGTCGGAATGGGCGAAGCGCGACGCTTTCTTCGGGGGCGCCAAGGTGCGGGTCGCGCCCTCGCCGCACCAGGTGCCGCGCGCCGGCGATCTGTTCAGCGCGGGCTTCGTGCGATGGAACCTGCCGGAGAACTTCGACAACGTTCACGCGCATCCCGCGCCGCCGCAAGCCGTCTTCGGGCGGTTCAATTATTCGATGCCGCTGCCGCCGCTGAACGAGTACCACTGCGCGCTGGCACTGTTCAACCCCAACGAGGAGGAGTCCTTTGGGGTCGTGCGGGTGTTGGACCGGATGGGCAAGAACGTGATCCAGCGGGCCTACCAGTTGCGGCCGCACCAGAGTTCCCTGTACAGCCTCACCGATCTGAAGAAGCAGGATACGCCGGGGGAGGCGCTCGCCATCGTGCCGCTGAATGAGCCAAAACTGGCCGCCGGCGGGTTGGTCGTCGTGCGTAATGATAGCGAGCGTGCCGCCTTTGCGTACACGTTCATGAAAGGCCGGGCTGGGGCGAGTTTCACGGTGGAGCATCCGCTGCATTTCGCCGCGGACGCGCCCGTCAAACCGGCGCGCGCGACGCCGTACGGTCCCAACCGGTCCTTTCCCGCGCAGGCGATGGTCTTCACGCCAATGCTGTTCCATCATGCGCGGGTGGGCGGAGTCGAGTTGGATTCGCGCATCTTCCTGAGCGCCAGCAGGTGGCAGGAGGAGGCCCTCTGGATGCTGCCGTTCGCCACGACCGGTGACGGCTCCGTCGCCTGGGCCTCGAACCAGGACAGTAAGTGCGCGGAGCGCATCGCGCCGCCGCTGGTGGACCAGGGCGTGGTGCGCCTGGGCGAATTCCAAAGCTGCATGATCGACGCGCGCGGACTTCCGTTGCCGCCCGGATTCTCGGGCGGGTTCGGGGCTGCCACGATTCCCAAGACCTCGCATTCGTTGAATAAGGTGGAGGTGCGGGCGGTCAACTGGAACCGGGTCGCCATGACGCACTTTCGGCCAGGAGGTAGCGTCGCGCAAAACTATCGCTCGGTTGAGGATCGCGGCCAACTGGCAAGCGATTACGTGGTCTCCGGCGTTCACGTGATCGGTAGCGCCGCCAACCGGAAGCGCGACTGCCTGCTCGCATTCATGAACATCGAGTTCGATGGCACCCAGTCCGGAGTACCGCTGGTGCAACTTTTCGGCCCGGCCGGTCTGGTCGCGGAGCGGCAACTCGGCGAGTATCCGCCGCTGGCCTGCCGGCATTTCCTGGTCTCCGATCTGTTTCCGGGCGCGCAGAGCGACCCGGCGCATCCGTTCACGATCCGAATGCAGGTGGCGAAAGCCATGATGATCGTCTCCGCCTTGCACCTGGACTACGAACGCCGCGACCTTGCGCTGGAGCACGGCTCGGACCGGCACTCGACGTACCAGGACTACAAGTGTTGAGGGTCGTCGGACGCGACTCGCGAAGACGATGTAATCGCAGAGAATGCAGAGAAATACCCCAAGAAAGTGTCGATATTACCGACACTTGCGTTGAATAGTTCCACACTGATGAATCGCATGATGTAGAGAATAGAATATTTTTATCCTTTTTTTCGTTGAAGCAATGTGGGGACTATGGCATACTCCAGAAATCAAGCTTCCGCCACTTGACAGGGGTGGCACGTGTCGGCATCCCCGGCGATGCGAAATCTTGCCGGGGTGGGCCATCCTTATATATAAGATATAAGGACCTGTTTAGATGATTACGGGAAGAGGTTAGGTCGATGAGAACATTTTGTGCTCTGTCTCTGTTGGTAATGGTTCTGTTCACCGGTTTGTGCTTCGGACAAACCCAAGCCGCACGCCTGCAAGGCATCGTTCATGACGCGAGCGGAGCAATCGTACCCAACGCCAAAGTAGTCGCCGTCAATAACCAGACGAAAGACGCGAGCGACGCTACCACCAATACCAGCGGACTTTACGTTCTCCCGGCGCTTGCGGCCCGGAACCTATACGCTGACCGTCGAGGCGGCCGGGTTCTCCAAAACCACGGTCACGGAAATCGAACTGGCGGTCTCTTCGAACATCGCCCAGGACGTGACGCTGGAAGTCGGCAAGCTCACCGAAGTGATTGAGGTGAGGGCGAACGCGGTCTCGGTGGCTACCACGGACGCACAGGTCAGTGCGGCGGTCACGATGCGCGACATCGACACGCTGCCGCAGTTGGCGCGAACCCCGATCACACTGGCGATCTTCCAGCCTGGTGTGCAGATCTCGCAGAACGGCTCCAACACCGGCACGGATACGAGTTACTCGCACGTCAACGGATTGCGGCAGGGCAGCAACAACAGCACCCTGGACGGCATCGATGTCAACGACGCAGTGGCGCCGCGCCTGGGACTTTCGCTGACGGCCAACAATACGGACTCGGTGGAAGAGTTCCGCGTGGTGACCGAGGGCGGCAAAGCGGAATACGGACGCAACGCGGGCGCACAGGTCGAACTCGTCACCCGCTCGGGCACCAACACGCCGCACGGTTCGCTCTTCGATTACATCCGCAACCAGGCGCTCAACGCCAACGATTTTTTCAGCAACAAATCCGGCGTCGCCAAGCCGATGTTCATCCAGAATATCTACGGCGGCAGCTTTGGCGGCCCCATCAAGCGCAGCAAGCTTTTCATCTTCGGCAACTATCAGGGACGCCGCACCCATCAGGCCATCTCGCGCGTCCGCACGGTCCCCACCGACTCTGGCCAAGACGGGGCATCTTCCAGTACACGGTGGATGGCGCGACGCAGCAGTACAACGTGCTGAATGCCGATCCGCTGCACAAGGGCATCGATCCGACGATCGCGACCCTGCTGAAGATCTATCCCGACGCCCAACGACACCTCGGTGGGTGATGGGCTGAACTACCGGCGGATACCGGTTCAACAACCCCAATAACAGCCTGGAAGACCAGTTCACCATCAAGGCCGACTACAACCTCAAGGATAAGATGCACGTGTTCTTCCGGCAGAGCTGGCAGCGCAACTCTTCCATCGACTCCCTGAACAGCGCCGACGCTTCGTTCCCCGGTCAGCCGCAAGGCACGCAGGGCGGCAAGCGCTGGGGCATAGCGGGCGGTTGGGATTGGACCATCAATGCGAACCATGGTGAACGAAGCGCGCTACGGCCATCAGAGCGCTACGACGGCGTTCAACCGGCCGGCACGCGTCGCGGGGCCGATGTACACGTTCAACACCTGGACTAACCCGATCCTTACCAACTTCGCGCAAGGACGGAACTCTCCGGTCAACGAATACACGGACAACCTTACCAAGATCTACGGCAATCACACCCTCAAGGTGGGCGGCAACAGTCCGCTTCACTACGCAGTGGGGCACGAACGACGCCGGTATCTATCCGAACGAGAGCCTGAGCACGGCATCCGCCGGCAATACGCCGCCCACCAGCGCTAACCCGCCCGGAGCTACCGGCACGGCGCTGACGACCTTCCAGGGGATGTACAACAACCTGTTGGGTCGCGTCGGTTCCATCGCTCAGACCTTTTACAGCGACCTCAGCACGTGGCAGGCACCGGGTTCGCCGCGCGTCCGCAACGTTCAACTTCCACGAGTATGGTTTCTTCGTTCAGGACGATTGGAAAGTAACCCCGCACCTGACCCTCAACCTCGGCCTGCGCTACGATTTCAGCGGCGTTCCTTCCGAAGCGAACGGCTTCGCCGGTGCGCTGGATAAGGCGGCCCTCCTCAACACGGTAAGCCAGATCGATAATTTCACGATCAAAAAGGGCGGCCAGTGGTACAACAACGACTGGAACAACTTCGCACCGCGCCTCGGCTTCGCCTGGGACCCGAAGGGCGACGGCAAGACCGCGATCCGCGGCAACTACGGCATCTTCTATGACCGCGTGATCGGCGCGACCGCCAGTTCGGTAGACGGCAGCACTCCCGGATTCTCCTCGGCGCTTACGGTTTTCCCGAACCAGGCGGCCGGCAGCGATGTCCGCATCGCTAACAGTCCCACTCCGCCCGCACAACCCGCGGCGCCGGTGCTGACGCCCGCGGCAACCCGCAGCATCAGCAGCATCTCCGTGTTCGACCCCAACCTGCGCACAGGCTACGTCGAGATGTGGGGCCTGAACGTGCAGCGCGAAGTGGCGAAGGGCACTGTGGTTACGCTCGGCTATGTGGGAAATCGCGGGCTAAAGCTGTTCTTCAACCAGGACCTCAACCAGGTTCGCATGACTCCCAGCTTCATCAGCGACGTGAAGGAACTCGCCGCGAATCTGAACAGCCTGGGCAACGTCTCCGCCAACAACGTGCTGGTGAAGATGTTCGGGACCGCATCGGCCGCAGCCACCGCGGTTGGAACCAGCAACCTGCAGACGAACCAGCTCCGCAACATCACCGATGCGCTGGATCAGAGCTACAACAGCAAGTACGTCGACGCGGGAGTGAGCCAGTTCTATCTGCGCAATTACCCGCAATTCTTCCAGTTGTACTACGGAACCAATGCCGGTCTGTCCTGGTACAATTCCGCCGCAGTTCAGCGTCAAGCATCAGACCAAATCCATTCGACTCTTCGCCAACTATACGTTCAGCAAGAGCCTCGATAATTCCGGCGCGGAAGGCAACGGCTCGACCGACCCGATCGACAGTTTCAACCTGGGTCTGAACAAGGGCCGCTCGGACTTCGACCGTGCCCATGTCTTCAACCTCCAGGGTTCCTACACGCTGCCCATCGGCAAAGGGCACGCCTTCGGCGGAAACATGCCGCGTTGGGCCAACACCCTGGTGGGCGGATGGGACCTCGGTGGTCTTGCCATCTGGGAAAGCGGCGCTGCGATTACGGCCGGGTCCGGACGGTATACCAACGTTTCGTACAACACCGCTTCGTGGCTGAATTACAGCGGTACCCGTGACATCGGCTCGGTGTCACGCCAAGTGGCCAACTATGACGGCGTCTACTTCTTCGACCCCAACACTTACTTCTCGAAGTTCGCGTATCCGGGAATGGGTGATTACGGTAACGCTGGGCGCAACACCTTCCGCGGCCCGCGTTTCTTCAACGTCGACGCCTCTCTGGTCAAGACGTTCGCCATCACGGAACGTAAGAAGGTCCTGTTCCGCGCCGAAGCGTACAACCTGTTTAACAACGTCAACTTCGCCAATCCGAGCTTCAGCCTCACGAATGCCTCGACCTTCGGCAAGATCAGCGGCGTTGTCAGCAATCCGCGCCTTCTGCAAGCGGCGCTGCGCTTCGAGTTCTAGTCCGAGTGGGACAGGCCTCCGGGCCTGTCCACCCGTCATAATAAAGGGAGTGTCACAGTTCCCCATTTTTGGCGAGGGACTGGTCGAAAGTGGACCGGTCCCTCGAATCACCTCCCTGCTCATCAAGCCGGCGTCAGCGGTCTGCAATCTGGATTGCGAGTATTGCTTCTACCTGGATCGCGACGCTGACCCGTATAGCGCGCTGCCCGGCCGGCGCATGACCGCCGAAACGCTCGAGCGCCTGGTCGACACCTACCTTTTCTACTCCTACCCCAACAGCACCTTCGCCTTTCAGGGCGGCGAGCCCACCCTGGCCGGACTGCCGTTCTTCGAGAAACTGGTCCGCCTGCAACAGCAGTACGGGCGCAACGGTCAGTCGGTAAGCAATGCGCTGCAGACCAACGCGACGCTGCTGGATAAGAACTGGTGCGATCTATTCCACGAGTATTCCTGGCTGCTCGGCGTATCGCTGGACGGGCCGGAGGACGTCAACGATCTCTACCGCTTCAACAAGGAGAAGCGCGGCACCTGGAAGCGCGTGATGCAGAGCGTGGAGCTGCTCAAGACGGAGAAAGTGGAGTTCAATATTCTCTGCGTGCTCAGCCAGGCCAACGTGCACAAGCCGCGCGAACTGTACAAGTTCTACAAGAGCCTGGGCATCGACAACATCCAGTTCATCCCGCTCGCCGAATTCGCACCCGACGGAACGCCCCTGCCGTTCACCATCACCGCGGAGGAGTACGGCCGCTTTATGTGCGAGATCTTCGAGCTTTGGTGGCCGGAGCGCCGCAAGATGCGCATCCGCACCTTCGACAACATCGCCGAGGCGCTGGCCGGCCAGAAGCCGGGCAATTGCACGATGCACGAGACCTGCGACAGCTACGTAGTCGTGGAGTTCAACGGCGACGTGTACCCCTGCGATTTCTTCGTGGAAGGCGGCTGGAAGCTGGGCAACGTCAACGAGGATTCCTGGGGTGAGATCGCGCGCAGGACGCGCCGCTACTCATTCGCCGCAAAGAAGACCATCGCGCACCCCGAATGCCAGGCCTGCGAATTCCAGAGCCTCTGTCACGGCGGCTGCCCCAAAGGCCGCCACGCTCCTCACGGAAAATTCGAGGACCTGGATTATTTCTGCGGCGCGTACAAAATGTACTACGCCAAAAGCGTAGGCCCGCTGAAGAAGGAACTGCAGCGCCTCTATCCCGCCGGACGGAGCCGGGAATAAGAAAGATCTGTTCTTGTCTTATCTGCGTTAATCTGCGGCCCATATTTGCTCTCAGAAAAGCAGCATTGGCCGCAGATGAACACAGATAAACGCAGATAACGACAAAAACAGCTCATCACTTCTGCGGGCTCTTACAAGTCGGATCCTGCTTGTTCTTCGGGTTGCTGCAATCCACCTTCTTAGGCGTCGCGGCGGGAACCTCTTTGGTCTTCTCCTCGGGCAGCGGGTCCGGTGTAATGTCGTACTTGATTTCGGCCTCCGCGGAATACTTGCGGTAGAGACGAAACTCCGTGTCGTTACGCGACAGAATCCCATCGGCGCTCATGACGGTTTCCGATTTCAAGGGCAGCAGGAAGGGATGGCCGCTCAGATCCACGTACTCGTAGTCCAAAATAGTGGTGGCCTGTTTGACCGGGAACGACGGCGGAATGTCGTCGGCATTGAGCGTGACGCGCAGCACCACGTGCGTATCCTTGTCGACCAGCACGCGCCCGCTGTAGGCCGGGACCAGGTGGTTCGTGTGTTCGTAGTCGATGGCCCATTGTGAGTGTGACTGGTCCACCTGATAATGGAAGGCCATTACAAGCTGGCCATTCAGCCGCGCCCAGCCGTCCCATTCAAAGCGTGCCTGGGTTGCGGGCTCGAAGATGTCGCGCATCAGGCTGCCGAACTCGCCGGTGGAGGTGGCGCCGCCCAGCTTCTTGTAATCCTGCGTGGTCGGAGCGCTGTTCACCATGATCAGCTTGTAGTCTTCCTTTTGCTCGAAGTAGCTGAGGCGGAGCGTCAGGGTGTCCATCGCCTGCCACCCGGGTTCGCTGCTGCTACGCGAACCGTAGCGGCTACCAGGCACGCCTGCCTGGTAGCGGCGGACCACTTGCGTGGAAAGAAAGTTGGGCAGGCCCTTGCTGTAATTGAGTGCGTACTCGCGGATATCCTCCACGATGGCGGCCTGTTGTTCCGGGCTCGGCACCGGCGGCAACTCCACCTTGGGGGGCGGAGGCGCGGGCCTGGCCTTGGCCAGCGCTTGCGATTGATCGCGCAGCGTGTGTAGGACGGTCAGCGTCTTGGGCCCAATGCCGGCGGCCAGCAGCTTTTCGATCGCGCTATCCTCCAGCTTGTCGGAGAGACGGGTTCTTGCAAGATACTTCGCGATCTCGCTGTCGGTTTGCTTCATCTCGATCGCCGAGTTCAGAAACTTCATCAGCTGATCGACGGTGAGCGTAGTCTGGGCGGTCGCCAGGAGGCAAAAAAACAGCGCGGCTCCCAGAAGTCGGAAACGCATATGACCTATTTTCTCACGCTTGCGGCTTGGGAACATCTGGCGCGCTGCCCTCACTCTGTGCTGCTGGAGCCACAGTCTCCGGAGTTGTGTAATGCGCGATCACACGCTTGGCGGAGGCGCGTCCGATCACGGTCGCAAGCTGAGTTTCGGTGGCGGCCCGCACGCGCTCCAGGCTGCCGAACTCCTTGAGCAGCTTCTGTACGGTCTTGGCGCCGACTCCCCGGATCGCATCCAGTTCGCTGGTCAGTTGCCGTGTATTGCGCAGCGAACGGTGGAACGTGACCGCGAACCGGTGGGCCTCGTCGCGGATGGATTGAACCAGGTGGAGGATCGGCGAGAAACGGTCCAGCACCACCGGTTCATCCTCCTGCCCGAACACGTAAATGATCTCTTCACGTTTGGCAATTGAAGCCAGCGGCTGGTCGGCGATCCCGATCGCCTCCAGCGCTTCGGCCGCGGCATGCAGTTGTCCCAGTCCGCCATCGATCAGCACCAGCCCGGGCATTGGCTGCTTTTCTTCCTGCAGCCGCGAATAGCGCCGCGTGACCACTTCGCGCATGCTGGCGAAATCGTCATTGCCGACCACCGTGCGGATGATGAATTTCCGGTAGTCGGACTTCTTCATCTTGCCGTCTTCCCACACCACCATGCTGGCCACTTTGTCGGTGCCCTGAATGTGCGAGATATCGAAGCACTCGATGCGCGAAGGAGGCTCGGGCAGGTTAAGCGCGTCCTGCAACGCTTCCTGGATGGCGCGCGAACTCGGCTTCAGGACGCGGAAGCGCGCGTCGAAGCTGTGCTTGGCGTTGGTCTCCACCAGCCCGAGCAGCGCCTTCTTCTGCCCGCGCTGCGGTGTGCGGATTTCCACGCGGCGCTGGCGCTTTTCGCTGAGCAGTTCCTCCAGCGCTTCCAGGTCTTCGAACTCCACCGGGACGTGGATTTCGGCGGGCACGAACTGCTGGTCCAGATAGATCTGCTTGAGCAGCGAGGAAAGGAAGAGCGATTCGTCGTACTCGAACTGGTCTTCCCAGAAGAGTTCGCGCCGGTCAACGATCTGGCCGTTGCGCAGGTGGAAAATGTTGAGCGCGACCAGCGGCGGTTCGGCATAGACCGCGAAGATATCGACATCGTCGCCTTTGGCTGCCGCCATCTTCTGGCGTTCTTCGATCTCTTCCACGGTGGTGATCAGGTCGCGCAATCCCGCTGCTTCCTCGAAGCGCATTTCCAGGCTGGCCGCTTCCATGCGCGCGCGCAATCCGCGCGCCAGGTCACTGTGGCGGCCATCCAGGAACAGGCGCACGTCGCGCACGGCGGCGGCGTACGCTGCGTCCGTGGTCAGCCCCTGCACGCACGGTCCCAGGCAGCGATGAATGTGGAATTGCAGGCAGGGCTTGGGATGGAATCGCGTGAGATCCACCTTGCAGGAGGGCACCTGGAAGTGACGATGAATGAAGTGCACCAGGCGGTGCGCGAGGTTGGCGGGGAAGAATGGTCCGAAGTACTGGGCTCCATCCTTGCGCAACCGGCGCGTGACGTACACACGCGGATATTTTTCGTTGGTGACTTTGACGTACGGGTAGGTCTTGTCGTCGCGCAGCAGGATGTTGAAGCGCGGCTTGTACTGCTTGATCAGGTTGTTTTCAAGGGCGAGGGCTTCCTTTTCGTTGTCGACCAGGATGTAGTCGATGTCGCAGGCTTCACTGATCAGCGTGCCGGTCTTGATATCCCCAAGCTTGTCCTCGGAAAAATAGCTGCGGACCCGGCTACGCAGGCTCTTCGCCTTGCCGACGTAGATCACCTTGCCGCCGGAGTCCTTGTAGAGGTACACTCCTGGCGAGAAGGGGAGTTGACCTACCTTGTCACGGAGTTCCATGGAGGGAAGTTATAATTAATTATGTCACGCTGTATTGCGGCGCTGCTATTGCTGGCGCTGTCCCCTCTCTTCGCGCAGGATCCACAACTCAAGAAACGCGGAGAAACCACGCCCGCCCCGCAGGTTCTGGACAAGGACGGACTCCCGCCCGAAGAGAATAAGTCCATTGCTGTCAAGGAATACGCCTTCAACCCCCTGCAGGCGTTGAAGGAAATCCGTACCGGGAACTATTACTTTAAGAAGGGCGCCTATCGCGCCGCCGCGGGGCGCTTCGAAGAGGCTACCAAGTGGAACGATGGCGAGCCGGAAGCCTGGCTGCGCCTCGGCGAGGCTGAGGAAAAGCTCAAGGATCCCAAAGCTGCCGCCAAGGCCTACACCAAGTATCTCGACCTCGCGAGCGAGGCCAAGAACGCCGAGGAAATCCGGAAAAAGCTGGAAAAGTTGAAGTGAACTGGCTCGGTTGGTCGCTGGCGTCGGCGGTGTTTGCAGCCCTGACGGCGATTCTGGCGAAGGTCGGAGTCGCGGGCGTCGATTCCACCCTGGCGACCGCCGTGCGGACCGTGGTCGTGCTGGTCTTCACCTGGCTGCTGGTTTGGGTGACTCCTTCCACCGGCGGCATCGGAGCCTTGACCACTCGCAACTGGAGTTTTCTGGCGCTCTCCGGAGTGGCGACGGGTTTATCCTGGCTCTGCTACTTCCGGGCGCTGCAGATCGGTCCGGCGTCGCGTGTGGCACCTGTCGATAAACTGAGCGTTGTGTTCGTGATTGTGCTCGCCACGCTGGTTCTGGGCGAGCGGCTGACTTGGGCGAAGGCAATCGGCGGCCTGTTGATTGTGGCCGGCGCGGTGACGATCGCGCTCGAGCGGTAGTCGGCTGCCACCTGAATTTGCTATACTTGGAGTTCGAAAGTTTACGGGAGATTTCTGTCTTATGGCACAAACTTGTGATTTATGTGGTCGCGGGCCGGCCTTCGGAAACCGGATCAGCCACGCTCACAACGTCACCAAGCGGCGCTGGAACATCAACCTCCAGTCGGTTCGCGCGCTGGTGAACGGCGCGGGCAAGCGGATGCGGGTCTGCACGTCGTGCATCCGCAATAACAAAGTCCAGAAAGTCGCGTAGTTTCCGCGTTTTTCCTGCCCCGAATCCCAGTCAGGCGTCTGGCCCCTCACCTGCAACTCTTGAGTTGTTCCTACGGCGGCGTTTCGTCTAACCGCCTGAAACGACAAGTCAAGGAGGGGTCCTATGACGAGTTCAAACGCGGTCGAGAGTCAAATCGCGCACGGGAGCGTGGGTCGAGGTGCGGCAACTGCCACAGCTCCGGCGCGGGTACCAGTGATCGGGAAACTGCGCAAGGTCCCTTGTTGCAAAACGTGTATCGGAAAGGGTTGCATCGGCCGGTGCCGCTTTTAGCCCGCGATTGCGTAGCGCTTCATTTTGTTGATCAAGCCCTGACGGCTCAGGCCCAGTAGTTTGGCGGCCTGCTGCTGATTGTTCCTCGTCTCCTGCAGCGCCTCGGCAATCATACGGCCCTCCATCTCGGCGACCGCCTTCTTGAGCGATTGCACTTTGACCGGCGCTGTCGCGGGCACATTCCGGATCGCGGCCGGAACTCCTTCCCACAGATCCTCTTCTTCGATCAGCGCCTGGCGCGCGCAAGCCGCGAGCCGCACGACTTCATTGCGCAACTGCCGGACATTCCCCGGCCACGGTGAATTCACCAGTTTGCGCATCACCTCGGGCGCAAATTCCATGGTTTCGCGGCCGGTTTCGCGGCAATATTCCTTCAGAAAATGACGTGCCAGCAGCGGGATCTCATCGCGGATCTCACGCAGCGGAGGCATGTGAATGTGGATGACCTTGATCCGGTAGTAGAGGTCCTCGCGGAAAGTTCCTTTGGCTATCTCCGCTTCCAGATCCTTGTTCGTCGCCGCCAGAAGCCGCACGTCCACCCCGATGGGACTGCGTCCGCCCACCCGCTCCAGCACGCGCTCCTGCAAAACGCGCAGGATTTTCGCCTGCGCGGTCAGGCTTAAGTCGCCGATTTCGTCGAGGAAGAGCGTCCCGCCGTCGGCTTTCTGAAACTGCCCGACGCGCGAATTGACGCCCGTGGCCACGCCCTTTTCAATGCCGAAGAGCTCGCTCTCCAGCAGCGTCTCCGGCAGTGCGGCGCAGTTGAGTGCGACGAAGGGCTTGCGAACCCGCGGACTATTGTAGTGGATCGCCTTGGCAGCGAGCTCCTTTCCGGTCCCGGTTTCCCCGGTGATCAGCACGTTGACCACGCTGTCGCGAATGCGCTCCACCAGCCGCACCACCTGTTGAATGCGCTGGCCGGAGCCGATGATGCCGTGCGTAGCGTAGCGGCTTTCCACTTCGCGCCACAGGTGCGCATTCTGCTGCGTCAATTCGTCCTGATTGCGCCGTAACTCTCCGATTAACTGCGCGGTCTCGATGGCGATGGCCGCATGCGATGCCAGCGCGACCAGCGATTCCTCGTCGCGCGCGGTGAAGACTCCCACGCGTTTGTTCAAGGCTTCAAATGCGCCGATGATCTCGCCGTGCTGGTTGCGAACCGCCACCGCGACCAGGTTCCGCGTGCGATAGCCGGTCCTGCCGTCGATGCCGGTGTAAAAGCGCGGGTCGCTATACGCATCACGCACGTTGATGGTGTGGCCGGTAAGCGCGGCGTTGCCGGCAATCCCGCGGCTCGCGTCGAAGCGCAGGATCTCGTCGGACCCGAGCGCGACCTTCGACCACAGCTCGTTGGAGTCGCGATCCAGCAGGAAGATGCTCGCGCGGTCGCAATCCAGCAGACTGGTGGCCTCGCGCGCGATCAGGTCCAGCAGCTCGCTGAGATCGCGCTGCGAATTCATTCTCTGCGAGATGGCAAGAATAGCCGCCAGCCGTTCATTCAATTCCGGTTGGGGAAGCGAACTCATGGGAGGCTTCCAGTCTACTCCAGTCTCTATTGTAGTGTCCACGAAGTGGACATATGCCAACGCCGTGGACGGTCCGTAAACCAGCTACACATTTGTGTTCCGCTGAGAACATTGAGTTTGTTAGATTTCACGGAGTGGCCGGTTCCGTGCAATAGGCATGGGTGCGGTGGGGATCATCCCTATCGGAGGCGGACCGGGCGAGTGGTCGGAGGCCACTCGCCTTGGTCCAGTCTGGAGGAGACCAGCCGCATCTGCTAGTTGATCCTACAAACAGGGAATGGCAGCGGGCCACACGCATTCCCTGATAACTACAGGCCCGTCCAAGCAAACCACACGTCCTGCGCTTCCCAAACGGGGGGCGCAGGCCTCACCTATTTCCGATCCAGAAATTCCTGCAAGAGTGTGTTGAAGCGCTCCGGTTGTTCCATCATGAGGAAATGGCCGGCGTCGTCGAATTCCCGGAACTCGACCAGTTGAAAATGCCGCGCGAGAAATTCCCGATACGCCGGGCTGCTGGCCTGCTTCACCCGGATGCAGACCGCCGGAACATGCGGATAGCCTTCCGCCAAGGGCGCCATCGCGAACATCCCCGTCATCGCCGACGTCATCACATATTGCGGTGTGGCGAGCATTTTCGCGCGCACCTGGTCCTTTAAGGCGGGGTCGGTGGATTTGGTGAACATCGAGTCGATCATGCGTGTGGCGAAGCTACGGTAGTCGGGCGCGCCGAGAGCTTTGACCAGCCCGTCGATCTGCGCCTTCCCTCGATCGCGTTCGGCATCGTTCGCCGGCGGTCTGCGGCACGTAGCCATCCACGAACACCAGGCCCGCGACTTTCGCCGGATACGTGCGCAGAATCTGCACCTCCACGGCCGCGCCCATGCTGTGTCCCACGAGCGTCGCCCTCCGGACCCTGGCATCGGCGAGGACGGCGTTCACGGCGCGCGCGAACAATTCCATCGTGTACGCAATCTCCGGCTTGTCGCTGAGTCCGTGCCCCGGCAGATCAATGAGAAGCGATCGGTGCTTCGCATAGACGGGCGCCTGCGCCTTCCAGAATGTGGCGTCGCAAGTCCACCCATGAATGAAGACCACCGCCTCGTCGCCCTCGCCGAAGCTCAGGTAATGAATCCGGTTGCCATCGAGCTTGGTGAAATGCGAGGCGTCGTCCTGCGCAAGCAGCGAGCCTAGTGCGAACGCCGCAAGAAGGCAGAGTTTCGAGGATATGCGTGCCACGCTGCAATTCTACCGTGCTAAGCTGAGGAAGAATTCGCCTCGAGCCGGCGTAGCTCAGTTGGTAGAGCATCTGATTTGTAATCAGAGGGTCGGGGGTTCAAATCCCTCCGCCGGCTCCATTAAATCAAGCCGACATCTCGTTGAACGACTCCAGCAGCCTGAGCGCGAGTTTGCCGTCCCGCCGGAATCGCAGCGAATCGAGCGACTCGTTCATGAATTCCCGGTACGTGGTCATGCCCGGCACCTTGTCCATGTGTACAAAGCCCATGGCCCACTTCTGGAAGATGCGCTCCGTCCTTGCCCCTTCTTTCAGCACGTAAACATCTTTATGTCGCGGGTCGGCCTTGATCCTCTCCAATAGCGCCCGGACGGTCGTCTCCTCGCCTTCCAGCAACTGCATGAAATTTCCGCCGCGATAGAGCAGAAATCCCGTGACTCCGCGCCTCTGATTGCCTTCCGACGCCCTCGTGTGAATCGCCTGCAGTTCTTCGTCGCTGAGCAATCGGGTGGCGGAACTCGAATAAATGAGATAGAAGACGGAACTATCCAATATAGCTCTCCATGATCCGCGGGCCGCCGCACGGGGCCGCTGCTTGATTCTACAAGTTTTTCCGGCCCCGTTCGTCTCTCACTTGATTGTCGCTACAATCAGAGGCGGCTCCACTCCGGCCGTAACCAACCATGGAAGACAAGAAGACAGTTCTCGTAGTCAGCGCGCATGCCGCCGACTTCGTATGGCGCGCCGGCGGCACCATCGCGGTCTATGCCGAACGCGGCTATCGCGTCCGGATCCTCTGCCTCTCCTACGGCGAACGCGGGGAATCCGAGCGCCTTTGGAAGATCGATGGCATGACCGTCGAGCGCGTGAAGGAAGATCGCCACGCCGAAGCCTCCCGCGCCGCAGAAATTCTCGGAGCGGAGATCCGCTTCTTCGATATGAGCGACTATCCGATCGTTCCCACGCCGGAAAAAATTGCCGACATGGTGGACGAATTTCGCGAGTGCAAACCCGAGATCGTCCTCACCCACAGCTACGAAGACCCGTACAATCCCGACCATCCGATGGCGAACGACCTGACGCTGAAGACTCGCGTCTACGCGCAGGCCGCCGGCTACCCCGCCAAAGGCAAGGGCCGCCAGGACGACGCGCCTCCCGTCTTCCTCTTCGAACCTCATCAACCCGAGATGTGCAACTTCAAGCCGCAGGTGCTGATGGACGTCACGTCGGTGTGGGAGAAGAAGCGGCAAGCCATGGAATCCATGGCCGCGCAGGAGCACTTGCTCCGTTACTACACCGATCTCGGCCAACGCCGCGGCGTGCAGGCGGTGCGCAACTCGGGCCGCCGCGGCATCCGCTACGCAGAGGCCTACCAGCGCGTCTACCCGCAGGTGACGGACACGCTGTCATGAGGCCCACCGTCAGGCGCAGCATCGAACGGCCGGATGCCGGCGTGGTGCGGCTGCTCGGCGAACTGGGCGTCGCCACCGTGCACGAATCGCAGGGGCGTGGCGGCCTGCTGCGACCGTACATGCGGCCGATCTTTCCCGCGGCGCGCGTGGCCGGGCCGGCCGTCACGGTCTCCTGTCAGCCCGGCGACAACCTGATGATTCACGCCTCCATCGACGTCGTGCGACCCGGCGACGTGCTGGTGGTCGCGACTACCGCCGAATCCACCGATGGGATGTTCGGCGAGCTGCTGGCCGAGTCCTGCCGTGCGCATGGAGTGGTCGGCCTGGTGATCGACGCCGGCGTCCGCGACGTCTCCGAACTCACCGTGATGCAGTTCCCCGTCTGGTCCAAGGCGATCTCCGCGCAGGGCACCGTCAAAGCCACCGCGGGGTCGGTCAACATCCCGGTGGTCTGCGCCGGCGCCCTGGTGCGCCCCGGCGACGTGATCGTCGGCGACCAGGATGGCGTGGTCGTGGTGCCGCGGGAGAACGCGGCGGAGGTTGCCAGGCTCGGCGAACAGCGCCGCGCCAAAGAAGAACGCTCGCGCGAACGCCTGCGCGCCGGCGAGAAGGGTCTCGACATGTACGGTCTGCGCGCCCGCCTGAAGGAACTCGGCGTAGAGTACGAATAGCTCGTTTTACAACTTGTTTACATCGCCGGCACGATTGCGTCCGCACCCATCGCTAAGATCGGATCAGGTGCAGCCTTGGGATCTCTCCCTGTCATTCGTCAGACCGCGGCCGGAACCGATTGGACCTGGCAGACTATAGCATTCGTCGAGCGCGCGGCCGCCATTTTCCTGCTCGTACTGGTGCTGCCCCTGCTCGCAATTTGCGCGCTGGTGTTGTGCCTGCTCTCGCGCCGCACGCCGCTGATCGCGCACCGTCGCGTGGGATGGCAGGGATCGCCGCTCTGGATGCTCAAGCTGCGCACCATGTGGGACGAAGACACACCGCGCGAAGGTTTGGTCGAGTACATTGACGATGAGCATGGCCCGGCGCTCAAGAGCGCGGAGGATGCGCGCGTCACCAACGCCTTCGCGCGCTTCTGCCGCCGCCACTCCATCGACGAACTACCGCAGCTATGGCACGTCCTCTCGGGAGAGATGTCGCTGGTTGGGCCGCGCCCCGTCACCCGGCATGAGCTCGATCGCTATTACGGCTCGCATGTCGAAGAAGTCCTGCAGGCCAAGCCGGGGCTCGCCGGCCTGTGGCAGGTCTCCGGACGCAATCGCTTGAGCTATGCGGAGCGCTGCCGCCTGGATCTGCGCCTGGTCCGCGAGCGCAGCATTCTACTGTACTGCACCATCCTCCTACGCACCTTGCCCGAAGTCTTCCGCGGCAAGAACTCCTGGTAGCTCTTGTGCTACCAAACGAACTTCCGTCGCCAACGAGCCGCGACCGTGAGGGAGCGCAACGAACTCCCGCCTGCCACAGCGCCCTCAATTGGAGCCGCGACTGTCAGGGAGCGATCTCGCGAAACGCGTGAACCATCCCACTTTGGTTGCGGCTACGCCGCACTATGGGACAAGCGCTTCGCCTGCCAACTTTCAGCGGAGCGATTCACGGTGTGGCGCGGGATTCTTCGCCTCCGATCCCGACTCCAGCATGGCCCCCATCTTCCGCAGAAATTCTTCCTCGGAAAACTGGCGCGCCCATGACTGCAACTCCACCGGCCGGATCGACGCTTCCCTCGCTTCCAACCGCGCGATCGCATCCGGCAGAGCGGCCGCATCGTCGTAGAACACGCCGCCAAAGTCCGGCACCGTCTCCAGCGCGCCGCCGCGACCCAGAGCCACCACCGGTTTGCCGCTCGCCAGCGCCTCCACCGGCGTGATCCCGAAATCCTCTTCGCCGGGCAGCAGGAAGGCGCGGCAGCTCGCGTACAACTCGCGCAGCTCCGCATCGCTCACGCGGCCCAGGAATTCCACGTTGGAACCCGCGATGGCGCGCAGCTTGCTGTACTCTGGCCCCGCGCCCGCAATCTTCAAGCGCCGGCCCGACGCCGAGAAATAGCGCACCAGCGAATCGATGCGCTTGTACGGCACCAGTTCCGAGACTGCCAGAAAATAGTCGTCGGCCGGCTTCCAATAAAACGACGCGACATCCACCGGCGGATGGACCACCTGGCTCTCCCGCCGGTACGTCTTCCAGATGCGCGTCTGCACATTGCGGCTATTGGCGGCGAACTGATCCACTCGCGCCGCCGACGCATAGTCCCAGAGCCGCAGGTAATTCGCGATCGGCGTCATCATCGCGCGCTTCCAGCGCGAGTGCGTCCATTCGTTGCGGTACGCCGGGTAGAGATCCCACAGGTAACGCATCGGCGTGTGGCAGTAGCAGATGTGCCGCGTGTTCGACGAGGTGATCACCCCCTTCGCCGGCCCCGACTCGCTGCTTACCACCAGGTCGTAGCCGCGCAGGTCAAAGCTCTCGAGCGCCATCGGCATCAAGGGGAGCATCGAGCGGTAGTGTCGCCGCAGCGGATTCAAGAACGACGTGACAATCCGGTGCGTCCGCATCCCCGAGCTCAGCGTAGCGGGGTCGCAGAACAGCGTGAAGATATCGGCGTCGGGCAGCAGCCGGCATAGCGCGTCCATCACCTTTTCGCCGCCCCGTTGGTTCAACAGCCAGTAGTGCACTATGGCCGTACGCATGTGATCTTCCAGGATACGCCGCGCGCAGGCCTTTCGCAGGCGCTCGTATCCCAGTTTTACGATTGTTACTCTCAAAGACGTGCTATTCAGAGTTGATGGGCGCCGTGCAGACCAAACGTTTTGATCCCCTGCTTTGCGATTTCGATCTTGCGCTCTCCGGCACCTTTTATCCGGCCGGCTTTCCGCTCCACCTTGCCACCAATTCGCGCGACGTAGTGGCGGCAGCCGCCGAATCCTGGAGCCTTTTCCCGCGCCTGTTCGATACCCCGCCCCTGGAATTTCGCGTGCTCGTCGAACCGGCCGGCGAAGTTGCGGCAGAGCCCAGGTTTCGCAAGCAAGGCCATATCCTCTCCTTCGTCTCCGACGCGTACAACTTCGCGACCGGCGATTGCAACACTCTCTCAGCGGCGTTCCACCTCTCCGCGGCGACCGCTGCCAATCGTATCGGCCTGCGATGGTTCTATCTCGAAGCCCTCGCTTACATGCTGCTCACGCAGCGCCACGTGCTCTCGCTGCATGCGGCCTGTGTGGAGCGCGACGGCGAAGGCATCCTGATCTGCGGAAAGTCGGCCGCCGGCAAGAGTACACTTTCCTTCGCGGCCGCTCGAGCCGGATTCACATACGTAGCCGACGACTGCACCTGGCTGCTGCTCAACTCCACCGAGCCCATCGCCGTCGGCAAGCCGCACCAGGTCCGCTTCCGCCAGGATGCCGCGCAGCACTTCCCCGAAGTTGCCGGCCATCTCGCCAGCCTGCGGCCCAACGGTAAGCGCTCCATCGAACTCCCGACCAGCCTCTTTCCCACGCTGCGCACCGCCGGCCGCTGCCCGCGTTCGCCGCCTCGTGTTCCCCGATCGCGCGAGCGGTGGACCCGCGCGCGCCGAACGCATGATCCCCGCCGAGGTCGCGGAACTCCTGCTCGCCGACCTGCCCAGCTACGGCCCGGAGGTTAATGCGATACACGAGCAGACCGTGCAAAGCCTCGCGAAACTGCCCGCATGGCGCCTGCGCTATCGAACCCTCGAGGATGCAATTCGTCTCCTGTTCGAACTCACGCCATGAGCCTGCGACTGCCGAACTTCTTCATCGTCGGCACAGGCAAGGCGGGGACCACCTCGCTCTACAGCTATCTGCGACAGCATCCCGAAATCTACATGAGCCCGGTGAAGGAGCCCGGATACTTCGCCTCCGAGATCCGCGCCGAAGCGCTCAGTAGACCCCTCCTGCGTCACGTCGGTTTGCAGTCCCGCGAACTCCCGAAGGTGCTCAACGATGGCGGCACGTATAAACCATACGGCTGGATCGCTGCCGAGTGGGAAGACTACGAGCGCCTGTTTCAAGCTGCCGCTGACCAGACAGCAATCGGGGAAGCCTCGGCAGCATACCTGTGGTCCGCTACCGCTGCCGGAAACATTCACGCCCGCCTGCCGGGCGCGCGAATCATCATGATCTTGCGCGACCCCGCCGAGCGCGCGTTTTCCCAATACCTGCACCTGTTGTCCGTGGGCCTCACCGGCGCCACCTTCCGGCAGCATCTCGAGGCCTGCGCCCGCGGTGGGGAGCGCAAGCTCTCCGCCACATACCCGTTCCTCGAAATCGGGCTGTATTACGAGCAGGTCAGACGCTTCCTCGATCTCTTCCCGCGCGGCCAGATCCGCATCTACTGGTACGAAGAAGCCTGGCGCGAACCGGCGACCCTGCTCGCCGATGTCTTCCGATTCCTGAACGTGGACGACACGTTCCGCCCGGACCTCTCACGCCAGGCTCACCAGCGCCGTGCCCCACGCTTCGTGGACTTGCACTATCTCCTAAAGCGCTCCGGTCTCTGGTATCCGGCAAAGGCTCTAATCCCCACCAGCGTGCGCTCCCTTCTCAAAAAGTTCGCATTCCGCCGCGGCCATTCCCTGACAATGGACCCCGCCGACCGCCAGTACCTCGTCGATTACTACCGTGACGACATCCGCCGCCTCTCCACCCTGCTTGACCGCGACCTCACCAGCTGGTTGTGATGTGTTGAGTCAACGAGCCGCGACCGTGAGGGAGCGCAACCAACTCCCGATTCTCGATATCGCCCTCAAACCGAGATGGTATGAGAAGGCCGGTCCCCCGCGGGATGTTTTAAAATCCCGAAAGACGCACTCGATCGAGGTGCAAAAAGGAGACCGGCTTATGAAAAAGAATAGCATCGCGAAGACTGCAGGTGAGCAAGAGCCAGATCCGTCGAATGGCAGCAAAACAGAGGCTGACCGTAGGGTTGGACCTCGGAGATCGTTCGAGCCGCTACTGCATTTTGGATGAAGCGGGAGAGAAAGCGAGCGAAGATCAGCTGCCCACGACCAAGGCGGGACTGGACATGCTATTTGCGCAAGATGGCGCCCTGCCGGATCGCGCTGGAGGTGGGAACGCATTCGCCCTGGGTAAGCCGGCACCTGGCGGCGATGGGACATGAAGTGATCGTGGCCAATCCGCGCAAGGTAAGGCTGATCACGCAGAGCGTGAAGAAGAACGATCGGATGGACGCCGAGCAGTTGGCGCGGCTGGCGCGAGTCGATCCGCAGCTGTTGGCGCCGATTCGGCACCGGGGGCCGGAAGCACAAGCCGACCTGGCGGTAATCCGGGCGCGGGCGGAATTGGTGGAGGGGCGGACGAAGTTGATCAACGCGGCGCGGGGTCTGACCAAGCCGATGGGCGAACGGCTGAAGAGCTGTGACGCCGATACCGTAAAGGAATCGATGGCAGAGGGACTCAGCGAGGCGACGCAAAAGGTGATTCGGCCGCTGTTGAAGAGCGTGGAAGTGATCACGCAGCAAATCAAGGTGTACGACCAGCAGATCCAGGAGATCGAGAAACGGTACCCGGAGACGAAGTTGCTGAAGCAAGTGCATGGAGTGGGCCCGCTGGTGCGTTGACCTTCATCTTGACGCTGGAAGATGCGGAGCGGTTCGAGCACAGCCGGGATGTGGGACCGTATTTGGGACTGACGAGGAAGCAGCGGGAAAGCGGGGAGAGCGCGCCGGAGTTGGGGATCAGCAAGGCGGGGGATGAGTTAGTGCGACGGCTGTTGGTACAGGCAGCGCACTGCATCCTGCGCGAGGGAGCACCGGATAGTGATCTGAAGGCGTGGGGACTGACGAAAGTGGGGCCGGGGCTGGGAAGAAAGGGAGCAAGAGTCGGAAGAAGAAAGCGGCCGTGGCAGTGGCGCGGAAGCTGGCGGTATTGCTGCACCATTTGTGGGTGACGGGGGAAGTGTACGATCCGCAGTACAACCGGAAGGCGGCAGAGGCAAGCAAAGGGACGCAAGAAAGCGAGCCGCATAAGGAATCGGATTTGGAAAGGATTGGAATTCTGCGGAGTATGCGAAAGCGCCGAGTTGGGGTGACTGCGAGGTCGCGGCAGAACGACGGGAACCAGGCAACTGGGACCCCGCAGTTCGGCACTGAGATGGCAGCACCCCTTGAATTGAGAACACCAGCAGGCACCTGCGGCGGAAGCTGCAATCAGAGTGCGGATGGAAGCATGGCGACAAGGCGCGGAGAAGTCAACGGGCAGAAGAACGATCCCAAGAGAGTGATGCGCAGAAGGGAGAGAGATGGGCGCAGGGGAGAGGGCGCGCTGGAGGCGCGCATGAGGCGCTGCCTCAAACTCCGCCAGGGGGCAAGCCCCCTGAGACCCCCGGCCCCCTTTCCCTCGGGCACCAGATTGTACAGAACGGAGGGAATCGGTCAAGGGTTCGCAAGCCGCGCAACATCGGCGCGCCCTTGACCGATTCCCTCCGTTCTGAGGAAAGAGCTGAGATGAGGGAAAGGGGGCCATCGGCAAGGCGAGAGAGTATGATGACGGATCGGCAGCGGGGAACGGCGCGCTACGCGCGCATGAGGCGTTGCCTCATACTCCACCAGGGGGCAAGCCCCCTGAAACCCCCACCCGCGTAATTATTTTCTTGACAGAGAGGGGCCTTCTCATGGAAGCCGCGACCGTAAGTAAGGAAGCGGTTGCTAATTTGCCTTTGTTCGCCGTCGGGTCTTCGACCGTTGCAGCCGCCTTCAGGCGTCTTCCACATAAAGCGAGCACACGCACTTCCTGCAAATCGCGTTCTCTTCCACTCGCAGCCCTTCGCGAAACGCGATCGCCCGCGGCCCGTTCAACACCGCTTCCAGTGTAGTGCCCGCCGTGTTCCCGATCGCCGGATGAAAGAAGCAAGGCCGCACATCGCCGTTCGCCTCCAGCACCGCTGAGACCCACGGCGCATTGCAGCGCGGCGCGCGGTGCGGCTCCAGTCCGTAGTGCGCTCGAAAGTGCGCCACAATTCGGCGCAGCTTTTCGGGACTCTCCAGAATGAACCCGTCCCCCGGATATTCGCCGATCAGCGATTCCATCTCGCGTTCCAGCGCCTCCAACTCCGGCGCCACCTCGGACTGCCGTTCCGCCGGCCACTCCACCGGACGGTTGAACGCGCTCGAACTCAAGTCCGCCGCCAGGAAAGAGATTGAGCGCAGCCCCATCCCGCGCGCCGCCTGGACCGTCGCGCGCAGGTGCGCCGCGTTGCGCGCCTGCACGGTGCAGCGCGCGCTGATCGGAAACTCCGGCGCATAGCGATGCACCGCGCTCACGCCCTGCGCCATTCGCTCGAACGCGCCGGGCACGCGGCGGATCTCGTCGTGAATCCTCGCGGGGCCATCCAGCGACACGATGACTTCATCCGTTCCCGCAACAATCGCCGCCGCGTTACGTTCCAGCAGGAGTCCGGTGCTCAGGATGGTGATGCGAATGCCGCGCGTCGCGCAGCAGTCGCCGCCAGCCGAAACAGGTCCGAGTGCATCAACGGCTCTCCGCCCGTGAACACCACCCATTCCACGCCGAGCCGTTCGATATCCGCCAGGTGCCGCTCCAGTTCGGCGGCGGTGATCTCCTCGCGCGTCGGTGAGCTTCCAGATGTCGCACATCACGCAGCGGCAGTTGCAGCGATTGTGCGGCTGCAAGCACCAGAATGGGAAGCCGCTCCAACATCGCCTTCATCGTAGAATCCGTTTCCCCGCCAGTCGAAGGTCCTGCACCGAGATGCTTCACCGCGGCGCGGCGCAGCGCCGCGGATATCTGCGTCCACCAGTACCGGCGCCCGACCTTCGACGTGCAGCGGTTGCAACCGCCGTCGCTCCGCTGCCGGCAGCTGGCCTGCCAGTTCCGGCGAGATCAACCGGATGCGCCCCGCGACTACCACCAGCGCGATCGCGCCATCGAACAACGCCTCCGCCGCGGTGCGAGCCTCCGAACGCACGGCGATCCAATCTCGCGACGCCGCGCGAGCCGCAGGATTCGCGCCGGCTCGCTCGTGACCATCTCGTAAAGCCGCTCCGCAGGCAGATACTTTCGCGCCACCGCAAGCTCGTCCAGCAGATCCACCGGAGCGCTCAACGCGGAATCGGTCGCCAGCGCCATCGGGATGCCGGAACGCAGCACCGTGCGCGAGACGGTGCGGCCGAGCATCGCCAGGTTGGAGGTCGGGCACCAGACCAGCGAGGCGCGTCGCCGTCGCATCAATGCGACTCCTGCCGCAGTGAGTCCCACGCCATGGACGATCGCCGTGCGCTCGTCCAACGCGCCCAGTTCGTCCAGACGCCTGCACCTCGCGCCGCGCCGCGGCATCCACGCCCTCGGCGCAATGCACCAGAAACGGATAGCTCGCCGGCACCTTGCGAAAGCCGCGCCGCCAGGTCCGGCTCGAACTCCAGCGAGTGCGCCCACGCAAAGCGGCGCACCACGCGCACCGGAAAATCCGCGCCGAAGACTTCGCGCTCGTAAGGATTGTGATGGCAGACCGTGGTCACGCCGCTCAGCAGATTCTTCAGCGCGCCCCACCACAGCCGCACCGGCTTGGGCACGCGCAACTGCTCGCGAATTGGACTCCGCTCCGGATGGTAAATGTCGCGCGCCCACTCGCCCGGCGTTCGCATACGGACCGCGCCCCAGTCGCGGGAAGAGGTTGAACTCCAGGTGATCGTGCGCGTTGATCAACCCGGGCAGCACGACGTGTCCGGTGAGGTCGAGCCTCATATCGCGTTCCCAGCGCGTCAGCAGCACCGCCGGAATCCGGCACGCATGCCGCAAATAGTTCGGGCCTGCCCGCGGCGTCAAAGAGCCCTCGCTCTGGCTCCCCGATCGTCGCATCCGTGCACTCGCCGAGCGCCAGACCGTCGCACCGCAGCTCGTTCGACCGTGTACGGATAATTCTCCACTTCGTACACGCTGCCCGTCGCGGCGAAATGTGCGGCGCCAGCCGAGCGCCGCCGCGTCCGGATGAAAATCGGTGAGCAGCAGCGTGCCGCCCGGCGCCAGAATGCGCGCGAACTCCCGCATCGCCGCCGCCTGATCGCGCACATGCCCGAGCGTCAGCGCGCACAGCACGAGGTCCGCCGCGCCACTCGCGATTGGCAGCGCCGTAGCATCCGCCACCGCAAGCCGGCCGCGCAGCCCCGGCTTCCCGCCGCCGCAACGCGAGCATCGCTGGCGAAGCATCCACGCCGATCGCGCAAGCCGCTCCGTCCACCGGCCCGTGCCGCATCCCACGTCGATCGCGCGGCGCGGCGCGCGTGCGCGCAATCCACGGCAGCAGCGCGCGATGCTCCAGCGCCACGATCGGCGAGGGCGTGCTGTCCCAGGTATCGGCCCAAAGGCCGTAGCCCTCACGCGCCGATACGCGGATCGCGGACATCAGAGGCTCTCCAGCCGCGGCTGCCGCAGCCGCACCAGCTTCTGCGCCAGCCGCAGTTCGCCGGGAAAATCGTACGCGCCCACCGCGTAGCGCCAACTGCTCAGCGATTTCAGCAGCGTGCGTCCCCACCCCGGCAGCCGCATGTCCTGCGTCGTGGGCCAGCGCGAATTCATCACCGTTTCGAAATTCCGGATGCGGCGCTTCACGTGCTCCGGCAGCCACGGCAGTTGCGGGTCGGTGCGAATCAGGTAGGGATACCAGCGGTCGGTGATCCACTCGTCGGGCGTCGACGGGAAACCGCACGTCGACATCGCCCCACGCGCCATTGCGCTGCGGCGTGGGGACGTAGGTCTGCACCACGATCTCCACCGCCGGGATTGACCTTCTTCATGCGCCGCACGAACGCGATGTTGGCCTCCAGGTCGCGCTCCGCGTCCGTCCGGATTGCCGAAGATCATGGAGTACTCGGGCACGATGTCGAACTCGCGGATGCGCCGCGCCAGTTCCAGCGTCTGCTCCGACGGTGAGCTGCTTCTTCATGTTGCGCAGCGCCGCGTCGTTGCCCGATTCCACGCCGAAGAAAATCATCACGCAGCCCGCCGCGCGCAGCTTGCGCAGCGTGTCGTCGGAGTAGCCCAGCACGATATCGACGCGCGCCTCGCACCACCAGCGCAGATTCAGCGGCGCGATGCGGTCGGCCAGTTCGCGCGCATGCTCTTCGCGCAGGAAAAAGTTGTTGTCGTAGAACTGCACCGCGTTGACACCGTAGCGTGTTTGCAGATGTCCGAGAATCGACGCGGTGCGTGCTGGCCGATTCCATCTTCTCGCGGTCGTACACCGGCACCACGCCGCAGAAATTGCAGCGGAACGGGCAGCCGATGCTCGCCTGGTGGACCGCCGTGCGCGTGCCCAAGAAACGTGCGCGCGATGTACTTCGCCGGGTCCAGCCGATGATACGGCGGCCACGGAAAATCGTCCGGCGCTTTCAGCGGCCGCTCCGCGGTGTGCACATGCAGCCCGAACTGGTCCTTGAACGCCATGCCGCGAACATCGCGGGAAATCGCGCGGCCCGCGCAGCGCGTCGATCAGTTCGAGCAGCGTATCTTCGCCCTGCCCCTTCACCACGAAATCCACGTACCGCGCGTTGAGCGACGCCTCGGTATAGAGCGACGCGAAGTAGCCGCCCCACACGATCGGCACGCGCGGATACTTCTCGCGGAACGCGCGGCACACCGCCACCGCCTGCCGCAACTGCGGACCCGGCATCACGGAGACGCCGAACAGCTCCACTTGGTGCTGCCGCATCAGCGCGTCGATGGTCGCCCACGGATCGGGGTCGGCATTGCCGTCCACAATCTCGTACTCTTCGCGGCCTTCCAGCACCGCCCCCAGGTAGAGCACGGAGAGCGGCAGCCGCCGGTTCTTCGGCTTGGTGCTGCGCGGATGGAACAGGATGATCATGCGGGGAACCTGCCGGCCAGAATCCAGAAATTGCGAGGGCGGACGCTTGCCGCGCCAGCGTGCCTTCCACGGCCGCATCGCCCACTGCCAGCCGTACCAGGGACGGTAGACCGTCCACGAGATCCCCAGCTCGCGGCCCAGTTCGGCGAGCATTTCCGTGTCGAAGTACTCGATGCTGCGCAGCGTGTCGGAAGCGAATCCGTACGTCTTTTGGAACTGCTGGTGGCGCTCGCGAACCATCATCTCGCCGTGCTCGCGCCGCTGATAGACCGGCGAATCGACAATCAGAAAGCAGCCGCCGGGCCGCAGGCACGCGCCGGATTTCGGTGAGCGTGCGGCGGTAGTCCGTGGAGTAGTGAATGGAGGCGTTGTAGATCGCCAGCGTCCAGGCTGCCCGCCGCCAGCGGCAGATCGTCGAACTCCGCGTTGACGCGCGGGAAGGCCGCGTGCTTCTGATAGTGGCGGCCGGCGGCGAGTCCGTCCAGCGGATCGCCCAGAATATCGATGGCGATCGGCCGGTGGCCGCGCAGCGCCAGACGGTAAGACAGCCAGCAGTTGCCCGCGCCCAGATCGGCGATGCGCAGCGGGCGGCCAAACTGCTTCTCGATCGCGCGGCAGCACGCGGCGCTCCAGGTAGCGATAGCTCTTGGCGCGAATGGTCCACTGGTCCTGCAGGCGGCCGGTGATATCGCGGTACGGCAGCGCCAGATAGTAGTCGGCGTCCTGCGAGCCGCGGCCTTCCGCGTGGCGGATCTTGATGTAGTCGTCGAGGAAGCGCTGTCGTGTGGCGGCTAGCATGTCACTTCCTCACCAGAAGGAATAGGCGATGATCGGCCAGCGCGCGCAGGAGCGGCAGTCGTGCCAGCACGCGATCGCATGCGGCCAGCGCGCGCGACCAGCGCCGCCGGCAGTTTGACGTACGACGGCGGCACCAGCAGGCCGATCCCCGTCCAGCGTTGCACAGTTCGAAGTCGGGCGCGAAGGCGTCGCGAATCTCCGCCGCCGTTGGATAGTAGACCGCGATCGGCACGGTTGTCGCGCTGCCGCCCACCGGCGGAACGCCTTGCCGAACTGGAGGCGCGCGCCGTAGTACAGCGTCTCCCACGCGCAGAAGCGCCCCAACAGGCAGATCGCGACGCGGCCCCCCGGACGCACCAGCGCGGCCAGCGACTCCGCCACCGCGCGGCAGATCTCCTACGCAATTCAGCGCGCCGAAATTGGAGATCGCGCCATCGAACGTCCCGTCGAATTCGCCCGAGTTCTTCCGCGCCGCAGACCTCTGGCCGCGACTCCCCGCGCCGCGCGCCACCTCCACCATCGCCGGCGAGGCGTCGATGGCATGCACCGCGATTCCGCGCGCCGCGAAATGCGCCGCGTCCTCGCCCGTGCCGCAGCCGATATCGAGAATCCGCTCGCCCGCATGAAAGAGCGGGTCGATCTCGCGCCACACCAGATCGCGCTGCGCCCGCCCGATCGCACGTCGTGGTCCACAGCGCGTCGTAGCTGGCCGCCATCCGGTCGAAGAGCGCCGTGGAGTTCATGCCTCCACCTCGCTGTAGGCTTCCGCGAGCCGTGCCCGCACCAGCTGCCGCCTCATCCGCCGTCTGGCTGCGCAGCAGTTGATCCGCAAGCTGATAAAACCGCCGCGACTGCCGGCCGCGAATTTTCACCTCGCGATCGGTGGTGGCACTGCCACTCGCCCAACTGCACCAGCTTCGGCGCCACCTCGTCGTAATACGGCGTGCCTTTGATGGGATACGAGATCGTGGTGAAGAAGACGTCCGGCCGGCAGGCCTTCACGTGCTCGTACGTCGCCTCGATATCGCTGAGTTCCTCGCCTTCGTAGCCCCACATGAAAAACATGCCGGTGCGAATGCCGTTCTGCTTGAGCTGCGCCACCGCATCGCGGACCTGCGCGATCGGTGACGCCGCGCTCCATCGCGTCCAGCAGCCGCTGCGAGCCGCTCTCCGAGCCGATCCACACCCGGTCGCAGCCCAGTTCCGCAAGCTGCGCCGCCACCCGCGCATTCATGCGGTCGGCGCGCGTGATGCACTCGAACGGAATGCGCAGGCCGCGCCGCCTCATCTCCGCGGCGTACTGATCCAGCCAGCCATGATGAATCGTGAACACATCGTCGGCGAACCAGAGCTGCTCGGGCTGGTAGCGGTTGAGGATCCATTCCACCTCATCCACCACGCCGATCGCGCGACCGACGCCGGTGCGTCTTCCCGAACGTGGAATGGCTGCACCAGCGGCAATGGTACGGACAGCCGCGCGCCGTGATCACCGAGACCGACCCCGCGCCGTGACGTTCGCGCCAGACGCGCAGGTACCGGTCGATATCGATGCGTTCGCGATCCGGCCAGGGCTGCGCGTCCAGATCCGCGAGCAGTCGCGCCGGACCCGTGTTGACCGTGCTGCCGTCGGCCCCGAAAATGAGCCCGGGCACCTGTTCGCGCGGCACGCCTCGCAGAATCGCTTCCAGCGCCAGTTCGCCTTCGCCCGGCAACCACCACGTGCGCGCCGGCGGCCAGATACTGCTCCGCATAATTCGCCGGCTCCGGCCCGCCCACCACCACCCTCCAGCCGCACGCCACCGCGCGCTG
Organism: uncultured Solibacteraceae bacterium; assembly: GCA_963791985.1. Classification (GTDB taxonomy): domain Bacteria; phylum Acidobacteriota; class Terriglobia; order Bryobacterales; family Bryobacteraceae; genus Solibacter. The sequence goes on from CAWBUN010000003.1 coordinate 175,156, forward strand.
CAGAATCGCCAGCACATTGGCTCGCGTCATCAGGTTGGCGTAGATGCCGAGGGTCGCCGGCGTCTCCGTCTCCAGAATGCGGAACAGCTCTTCGCGCGAGCCGAAGGTGGAATCGTAGATCTCCACATCGAAGCCCTCGCGCGCGCAGGTAGGACGAGAGGTAGAGCAGCCCGAGCGGCGCGTAGGGCTTCATGATCTGAAGCTCTTTCGGATCTTCGTGCAGGAAATACCCGTGAGTTAGCAGGAGATCCATATGGGCATGCTTGCGCGCGCAGGTTTCCTTGAGCGCGAGCACGTTGGCCCAGGCCTCTTCCGCAGCCTCGCGTGCCGTCGCGCACTTCGAGTGCAGCGCGTCGGCGAGGGCGCGATAGAAGTCCGGTCGTAAACGCGCCTTGAAACATCATGTCCAGGTCGTCGCTGTCGGCCCAATTCTCCTTGGGACCCAACTGGCTCGAGACCATGCGGTGGAACGCCGTGCCCGGCAGCGGATAGGAGACCGAGACGCCGATATCGTCGGGCCGCGTCTCGCGCACCAGCGCGATGGTCTTCTCGATTTCCTCCCACGTCTCGCCGGGATAGCCGAATTGCAGAAAGAAGCAGGCGCGAATCCCGTGGCGGCGCAGATTTTCGCGCGCTTCGTAGACCTGCCAGAGGCGCGTGCCCTTGTCCATGGCGTCGAGCACCTCCTGCGCGCCCGATTCCACGCCCATCCAGACTTCGGCGCATCCCGCGCGCGCGCAGCGCGCCCACGGTGGGGCGCGTCATCAGGTCGCAGCGCGATTGCATCTTGAACGGAATCTGCGCGCCCAGCGCTTCCACCGCGTCGGCGAACTCGAGCGTCCACTGCTGCGAGAGCGCGAAGATGTCGTCGGCGAACCAGAGGTGATCGGGCTGGAAGCGCGTCTTGATTTCCAGCATCTCTTCGCGCCACCAGGCGCGCCGAGCGGCAATGGTAGCTGTCGCCCCAGATCGGCTTGGCGCACCAGTTGCAGCGATACGGGCAGCCGCGGCTCGAAACCATGTTCATCGAGAAATAGCCGTGCGCCTCGGTCCACGCCGCGCGATACGGCTCGGCATCGATCAGGTCCCAGGCCGGCATCGGCAGCGAATCCAGATCGGTGATCGGCGCGCGTCGCGGCGTGTGCCGAACCTCCCCGGAGTGCGAATCGCGAAACGCCATCCCGCGCAGCGGCATCGCACCGTCACCCCGCAGCAGCAGGCCTGCGACCTCGACGATGCCTTCTTCCACTTCACCCTCGAGCACGTAGCGGAAGCCAGCGGCCAGATACTCGGCGGCGCGGTCGGAAGCGTCGGAGCCGTTGACCATCGCAGGCACTCCGGCGCGGCGCGCAGTGCGCGCCATCCAACCGGCCAGCTCGCGATTGCGCAGCAGGCACATCTTGGTCAGGAAATTGAAATTGTCCTCGCACACCGCCACCAGCCGCGGCCGGTGGCGCTCCAGCGCCTGCTGCGAACCCCGCCTCGGGATGCTGCGAGCGCCGGATCGAACAGCGCCACGTCATACCCTTCGCGCCGCAGGCACGCCGCGGCGAGCAGCGTTTGCAGCGGCGGATACGGCTGCATTTTGCGCACCTGTTTGCGGTCGCTATAGACGTGGTTGGAATGGGTGAGAAGGATGTCTACCATGGCTTCCTCCTAGCAGGTCACCGGTTCGGCCGAGAGTTGGTGCGCGTCCACCTTCGGCTTGGGCGGCGTCAGCATCTTCTGCGCGGTCTTGCGCGCCCAGAGTTCCACCGGGAAGGAGTAGACGTGATGGTCCAGCCGCCAGCGCGCCGGGACGCTGATCATCTCGAACAGCAGGCGGTTCAGCGCCGGCGTGCGGTATTTGCCGATGGGCACGCGGTGGAAGGCCACGCGCATGTACTCGCGCATGTTCTGCAGGCGCTCGTGTTCGCGGCCCTTCAGCCACGGCAGCACGGTGTAGCGCGGGAAGAAATCCGCCCAGCCCTCGAGCGTCTTCGGGACTTCGATGCCGAGCTCGAACGCGCGCTTCATGATCGGCGACCCCGGATACGGCGTGAAGATGTTGGTCCAGAATTCCGCGCCCGGATAGCGCCGGCAGATGTTCATCATCAGCGCGACCGATTCGCGCCGCTCCTTTTCGCCTTCGCCGGGATAGCCGAAGATCAGGTTGAAGCTGGGGCGAATGCCGGCCTGCGTCAGCTTCTCGGCGGCCCCATAGATGTCGTCCAGATTCTGAAAATCCTTGCCCATCAGGTGCATCATCTTCGCGGAGCCGGTGTCGGCGCCCTGCGACATCTGCGTCAGCCCGGCGCGCCGCAGCAGCTTCAGCTCTTCCACCGTGAGCCGGATCACCAGGTTGGTGGACGCCTGTATGCTCCAATCGAACTTCACGCCGCGCCGCACCAGGCCTTCCGCGATCGCCGACCGCGCGCTCGCGGTCCACCAGGAAATTGTCGTCGACGATCCACAGCAGTTCCAGGTTGTAGCGGCTCACCAGGTCGGTGGTCTCTTCCACCACCTGGTCCGGCTCGAGCGCATTCCACTTGCGGCCGTAGACGCCGTCGTTGGTGCAATAGCCGCAGTTGTACGGGCAGGCGAGGCTCGAAGTGTACATCGCCCAACGCCGTCCGCAGACCCGCTGATAGGCGTCGAAATCGGCCAGGTGATAGGCCTTCGGCGGCATCTCCGCGAGCGGCCGCAGCGGCGCGCGCGGTGTTGAAGCGGATCCGCCCCTCTTCCTTGTAGCCGACGCCGGGGATGCCCTCGCAGCGATTCGCCGGCTTCGAGCCGCTGCACGATTTCGAGCAGCGCTTCCTCGCCCTGCCCCACCACCACGGCGTCGACGAACTCGGCCGCCAGCGTCTGGTCGGGCAGCAGCGAGGGATGCCATCCGCCCAGCACGATCGGCATCTTCGGGATAGAGCCGCTTCACTTCGCGAGCGATCTGCACGGTCTCGCGGATCATCGGTCCGGTGACCAGCGAAACCGCCAGGCAGATGGCGTCTTTCAGTTCCTCGATCACGCGCCGCTGGAAATTCGGCGTGATCGTGGAATCGATGATCTTTACCTGGTAGCCGGCATTCAGCAGAGGCGTGGAAACGGCCAGAATTCCCAAGGGCGCAGTCGCTTCCTGGCTGGAAAAGGCCGGGAAGAAGAAAACTACCTTTTTCCGCTGTATAGCTCCGCCCATGCTACTAGCATCATCCACGCCGGCAGCCCCAGAGTGTCGCGAGAATGTAAAAAGTATGTCAAAAGTGTTTCGCGTCCGGTCGCAGGGTCACAAACGCCGACGCGGGGAAGCAGAAGCCGGAACCCGTGCGCCACTCGCCCACCCGGCCAAAGCCGTGCTTCTCCGAACATCGCGGCCAGCGCGCCGGTGGCCACTGAAGCCGCCATCCGGATCAGCATCGGCGCCGACGCAGGAATTGCGGCCGGTGCCGAGCGCGACGTGGCTGGTGACGGGGCGCGCCAGATCGAGGCGGTCAGGGTCGGGGAACTGCTCCGGATCGCGGTTGGCGGAGGCCAGCATCAATGCCGCGAGTTCTCCTTCGGCGATGGTGACGCCGCCGAGCTCGACGTCCGCGGTGGCCCGCCGGTAAGACGCGGCGCACGATTCCGGCGTAGCGCAGCAGCTCGTCGATCGCGCCCGGCAGCAGTTCCGGATGGGCGCGCAGCCGTGCGAACTCTGCGGGATGACGGACCAGGGCGAGCCACGCGTTGGCCAGCAATCGCGGCAGCGTTTGGGAAAGCGCCACGAACGCCGGCTCGCCCATCGGGATCGGTCCGCCCTCGAAGATCCGCTCGAGTTCGGCAGTCGCGGCGGCGGCATCGGCGCGTAGGGCGGCGTCCTCGTGTTCGGCGCCGGTGGCGGCGAAGACGCGCGTGCTCAAGTCGGCCAGGCGTGTGCGCTCGGCAGGGCTCGGCGCCCGTCACCATCATCGCCAGCGAGAGTCCCCAGGGCAGCAGGAAATCGCCGAGGAGTTCCACCTCGCGCTCCTTCACCAGGCTCTCCATCGCGCGCGTGCGTTACCGCCTCGAGGCGCGGCCGCCACTCCTCCACCCGCGCGCCCGCGATCGCTTCCAGCATCGGCGCGCGCTGCTGCAATCTTCCATCGCTCTCGCGGCCCTCCCGCACAATTTCGCGCTTCCCGCTCACCGGCCACAGGTTCGGCTCGCGCAGTGCCGCCCACACATCCGCGTACCGGCTCAAGATCCAGGCCTGTTGCGCCGCGTCGAACCGCGCCGCTTCAGGACGCGGCGGCGTAGAGGTTTCGTCAATCACCGTTGCTCTCAATCTACCAGCTACACAGTGCGGTACGATTCTGGTTTGTCGAACCCCTGGCTGAACTGTCCGGGATTGCCCGCGGGCGCGGCGGCCGCCCTCGCTTCCCTGCACCTCACCGAACCGCGTCCCGAAGCGCTCGCCCGCCTCGATCATGCGCAGCGCCTGGCCGCGCTCGATTTCTGCCATCACGCCGGTCTGACGCTGCTGGTGCGCGACGTCCTCCCCGAAGCCACCGCGCGCGATGCCGCCAACAATCTGCTGCGACTGCGCACGCTTGAAGAGACCTACCGGCAATTGGCTGCGCTCCCCGTGGAGTTCGTCGCGCTCAAGGGCATCACCCAGTGCGAGCTGTTCGGTATTCGTCCCGAAGATCGCGCGCAGTCCGATATCGATCTCTACTGTCCGCGCGCAACCGTGGAGGCCGCGCGCGACGCCCTGGTCGCCGCCGGCTACCTTCCCATCGCCGGCCTGGAGGCTTTCCCGACCGACCATCTGCCGGCGCTGCTGCGCCCCCATTCCTGGAAGTGGCGCGGCGATTTCTTCGACCCCGAAATGCCGCTCGCCATCGAACTCCATTTCCAGTTCTGGAATCCCGATCTGGAGCGTCTGCCGGCGGAAGGCGTCGACGAGTTCTGGACGCGCCGCGTGCGCCGCACTGACGGGGCTGACGGCGGTGCTCAGCCCTCCCGACGCGGTGGCCTACGCCGCGCTGCATCTGCTTGAAGCACGTCCTGCACGGCGATACGCGCCCGTTCCACGTCTACGAAATCGCGAGCTTCCTCCACCGCCATGCCGACGACTCCGCGTTCTGGGCCGAGTGGCGCACGCTGCACTCCGCGAGCCTGCGCCGTCTCCAGACGGTGAGCTTCCTGCTCGCCGAATCCTGGTTCGGTTGCCGCCTTGCTCCCGCGGTTCTCGCGGAAGCAGAGCGCCTGCCCCGCGCAACGCGCGTATGGTTTCAAGCCTTCGCCACTGTCGCCCGCCGTGCAGCGCTTCCGCCCCAACAAGGACGAACTCTGGCTGCACCTGAGCCTGCTGGATTCCAAGCTGCGACAAACTCCGCACCGTGCGCCGCCGCCTGATCCCGTCGAATCTCCCCCCGCCCGCTCGCGCCACTGCCACCGCGAGCCGCCACTCCGTTTACGCCGCGTGGCTGTGGACCCGCCTCCGCCACCACACCATCTCCCTCGGCACTACCCTCACCAGCGCCTTCCGCTGGTGGCGCCTGACGAGCCGCGACCGTTAGGGAGCGCTACCCGCGCGGTATCGTTCGTAACGCCGCCCTCTCCATCGCCGCTATCATCTCCCGCCTGTATCGCTCTAGCGTAAAGCGCCGCTCCCAACTCTCCCGCGCCGCTGCGACCATCGCTGCCCGCCGATCGCCCGTCAGCAGTTCGATCGCAAACTCCGCCATCTCCTCGACGCCCTTCGCGAGCATGCCCGTGACTCCGTGGTCCACCACTTCCGGAATCCCTCCCGAGGGAAATGCGATCACCGGCACGCCCGCGGCGAATGCCTCCAGGATCACGCGCGTGGTCGCCTCGTGCCCCGCCGAAGGCACCAGCAGCAGATCGAGTTGCTCCATCGCGGCGTAGACATCGTCCACCCAGCCGGCGAACTCTATCGGCAGTCCCGCGGCCTCGCCCGCACCTCCGCCGCGTAGCGTTCGGCGGCGCTGTCGCCGAATAGCGGAGCCCCGTAAATCGCGAAGCGGCATTCCGGCAGCGCGCGATGAATCCTCGCCGCCGCCGCCACGAATTCGCGCTGTCCCTTCTCCGGCGCGATGCGTCCGATGCATCCTACGCGCGGCCGGGCGCCGCGCACGCGGCAGTCGCGCGCCGGCCCGGCCACGCCGTTGTAGATCACCGACGCGCGGACGCACGGGGCCGCCACGGCGCGGCCACAAATTCGCATTGCGCCACCACGCTCGCGTTCATTCGCCGCAGCGCGAGCGGCCGCCATTCGGCGCGCCGCTCCGGGACCCAGATAGCTGTGCGAATGGAACAGCACCGGCCGGCCCATCGACGCCATCGCCGCCGCCGGCAGCAGGCGCGGACCGTTCAGATAGACCAGCTCGGCATCCACCCGCTTGGCCATCCGGCGTATCTGACCAGCCAGCCGCGGAGTGTCCGCCACGAAGCGCGCGAAATCCGCCGCCGATTTCCGCCCCGATTCATACGGTCCGCACTCGATGCGCTCCGCTTCGAATCCCAGCGCGCGCACCTGCTCGAAGAGTTCGCCGTTCGCCGGGCAGGCCGACCAGCGTCCGCCAGCCCGCGTCGCGGATCGCCGGCAGCAGTTCCAGCAGATTCTTTTGCGCGCCGCCGAGGTCGCTGAACTGGTCCAGCAGCAGCAGGTTCATACGCGCAGGGCCAGCGCCAGAATCCAGAAATACACCGGCAGCACGCGCCAGTACGTCAGCAGGTCGCCGGACGCCAATCTGCACCGTCTGGCCCGGCCCAGAAGCACAGCATCCACATGCCGAAGAAGGAGCGCTGCGAACGTCGCGCCGCCGCCCGCAGAATCGCCACATTGAGCCAGATCAGCGCCGCCAGTCCGGCCACGCCGGTTTCCACCAGCAGGCTGAGGTACATGTTGTCGGCCACCACCGGCGTCCCCAGAAAATTCGTGTAGGGCAGCGTCTTGTAGCCGATGCCGAACATCGCCTGCCACGGGATGCGCGGCGATCCAGCCGGCCAGCGTCTGCCAACTGGCCACGCGACCGGAGAGCACGCCTTCGGTTCGCGTGAACAGAGAACTCGGCGCTGATCGGAGAGCCGCATCCAGTACATCTGCGCGAAGGTCGGGAAGATCCACCAGGTGAGCAGGCGCCGCCACCGGCCAGGAGCGCGACGCGCAGCCAGGCGCACGCGCCGGCGGTTGCACCACATCAGGACCGCCAGCGCCACCGCCACGTTGATCAGCGACGCGCGCGAATAGGAAAGCACCAGCGCCGCGAAGAATACCGCTCCGCCCGCCACCAGCGCCTTGCGCGATACCGGCGATTCCTCGCGCGGACGCGTGAACGCCACCGCGATCATCACCAGGAAGAACGCGCAGAAGTTGCCCGAGCGTGCTGGCTTCGTAAAACAGTCCCTGCGCGCGCCGGTAGACGCCGGAATCGAGCCAGACGAACTGCGGTCCGTAGCCCGCGGGCGCGGGGAACTGGAAGTAGAAATCGACGCAGGCGAAGAGCGCCGCCGCTGCCGCCGCCCAATACAGCAGGCGCGTCCGCTGCGCATCGCGTCCGCCTGCCGGCCCGGCCCGTACGCGCCGTAGAAGAAGACGTAGACCGAGATGCCGAAGAGCAGGACGCGCGCCGCGCTGCCTGCCGCCGCGATGCCGCCGGAGTACATCGCGGCCGGCGCCACGCTGGCCAGCAGGATCGCCGAACAGCGTCACGAATGCGGCGTTCAATCCGGTCGGGACGATCCGCCACTCCGCCAGCCACAGCACGCCCGGCGAACAGTCCGAGCGCGGCAAATACCAGGCCGGGGTGCGGTCCCGAATCGCCGATCGGAATCGGCAGCGGCGGCAGCAGCAGCACCGCGCCGAAGAAGAGCGCGAGCCAGCGCGCCGGATTCTGCAGGGTCCACCAGAGTACCGGGCACGATCACGGCCGGCGCTGCCAGCAGCGGCTTTCGCCGGAAGGCTGGGCGCGAGCGCGATTGCCGCCGCCCACACCCCGAACAGCGCCGGCGCCCACCAACCGCCGCGACGCCGCTCCCATCGCTGCTATTCATCCCGCGCCTTCGGCTACCGCGCGAAAGCCGCTCCGCGCGGACGCGGCGCGCCGTCCCTTGAAAATTCATTTCCAGCGTCAAATACAAAATCGGCAGCACCAGGCCCGCAAGCAGCGCTGCCGCCACATTCAGCGGCAGGTTGGGCGACGAGGGCCGCTCCGGGACGATTCCAGGATCGATCATTTTCAACCGCTCTCCGCGAAAACCGCTCTCGCCGCGCGCGTCGCGCAAGCGCGTTTCCATCGCCACCAGCGCCGCCTGCCGCGCCTTGCGATCGGCATCCAATTGATCGCGATGCGCCTGCCGCGTGGCCAGCAGCCTCTCGCGCTCCGCACCCTGCCGGTCCATATCCTGTAGTTGCTTGCGCATCTCCGCTAGGCGCGCGCGCTCATTGCTTTCCTGCTTACGCGAGTTCGACCGCGTCGGGAGCGGTTTTGGCGCGCTCGCCGAGATCGGCGATTTCCAACTCGACGCTCCGCGCCTGCTCTTCGATCTTGCCGCGCAAATCCGCCGCTTGCTCCGACGCCGCCTACCAGTCCCTGCAGCGGCTCGGCCGCCACCGCTTTGGCCCAGGTTGCGTCGGTTTCCTCCAGGCGCGCGCGCAGTTCGCGCGCCTGCTGCTTCGATCCCGCGCATCAGATCCTGATCGCTCTCCGAAACCGACGTCCGATTCATCTCTACCGTGGATTCCGCCAGAAAATCGGCCAGCGCGTGCGCCTTTGCGGCATCCGGCAGCGTTGCCGAGATCTCGAGCAATGCGCGTATTGCGCACCAGTTGCACCTGCAGCACGCGCCGCTTGAGCGATTCGATTGACCCGCCGTGAAGTCCGAACTTCTGCACGGCCTTCTGGAACAGGCTGTCGCTCTCCGCGAAATGCTCGTAGGTCTTGAGCGATTCCAGGTAGATCGGGCTCACCGCCATCGCGGAGCGCAAATCGGCACCCGCCGGCGGATCGATCACGATGCGCGCCGTCGCCGTGTATTGCGGCGTCATCAGCAGGCTCACCGCCGCCGCCAGTCCGACCGCCAGCGCCGCACTGCCCGCGATCCAACGCCAGCGCGAGCGCAGGTAACTAATGTAACGATATGCGTCGAACGATTCGCTCATCCCCGAATTCCTGAGATAGTGTACCCTGACATTCGGATGATCCAGGCCGCGGCCATCGCACTTATTGCGTTAATTCTTAACGCCGGGTTGGTTCTTCTACTTCGACATTACGCCAAAACTGATCGTTCTGCTGCTCGCCGCCGGCGTGGCCCTGGTACCGCTGCGACGCTCCCGGCTGACGATGTTGGCCGTCCTCACCCTCGCCTCGCTCGCCTTCTCCACCGCGCTCAGTCCCAGGCCCGCGCTCTCCTTCTACGGCTCGCACTGGCGTCAGTATGGAGCGCTGGCGCAGGCGGCCGTCCTGGTGCTCGCTTGCGCCCTCTCCGCGCAGGCCAAGCGCACTACTGCCATCCTCTACGCCGTCTGCACAGCGGGCGGAATCACCGCGCTGTATGGAGTCGCGCAGTATCTGGGATGGGATCCGATTCTGCCGGCCGCGGCGTATCACATCGGCGAAGGCATCTTGACCATCGTGCGCCCGCCTTCGACTCTCGGCTACGTCAGCTACTTCGCCACATGGCTGCTCTTCGTCTTCTTCCTGAGCCTGGCCCTGCCGGGCCGGCTCGCCAAAATCTGCGCCGTACTGGCGCTGATCGCGATGCTGCTGACCGGCACTCGTGCGGCCTTCCTCGGGCTGCTGGCAGGCGCGATCGTGTGGCTACTCTGGCGTAGGTTTCGCGTCCCGCGGCGGACCCTGCTTGCCGCCGCCACCGCGGCCTGCGCCATCGGCGCGCTCTACATCTCGCCGCTCGGGCAGCCACTGCGCAGCCGCGCCCGCTGGTTCGCGGAAGATCCATGGGGCGGCGCGCGTCCGCTGCTCTGGCGCGACAGTCTCATGATGGGGCTCGCCCGCCCTCTGACCGGGCACGGACCGGAGACTTTCACCGCCGCATTCCCGCACTACGAATCCGCCGCGCTGGCGCGCGCGTATCCCGATTTCGCGCACGAATCGCCGCACAACATTTTCCTGGACGCGCTGGTGCAGCAGGGCATCCCGGGTCTCCTGCTGCTCGCCGCCTGGTGCGCGCTCGGTTTCGCCGCCGCCTGGAAGATTCGTGCCACGCATCCGGTGCTGGCGCCCTGCCTTGCGGCCGCCCTTGCCGCCGGTATCGTGAGCCAGCAGTTCACCGCCTTCACCATTCCGACGGCGGTGATCTTCTTCGCCACCATCGCCCTCGCCGCCGGCACTTGCGGATGGTCCTGCGGCGCCCGTGCGCCGCCTGCCGCTTGGCCTCCCGCTGCTCTATTTCGCCGCGCGCATCGCTTTCGCCGATCACGCGCTCGCGCTCACCCAGCGCGATCTGGAGACTTACAATCTCGCCAACGCCGCCACGCACTACAACCTTTCCGGCCAGAACAACGACCTCTGGTACTCGCGCGCACTGCTTGGCGTTTGGCGGAAAGCTCCCACTCCGGCCCTGCGAATCGAGTCCTTCTCCATGGCCGCCGCCGCCGCGGAGCGCGCCACGCAAACCGCGGAAGATCCCTTCAACGCCTGGTATAGCCTGTCGGAGATCTACGCCACTCGCAATGACGCCGCCGGTGCGGAGCGCTGCCTGCGCGCCGCCATCTCGGCACATCCGAATTGGTTCAAACCGCACTGGACGCTGGCACAAGTCCTGCGTTTCGAATCGCGGCGCGAGGAATCAGAGCGTGAAGCGGCCCTCGCGCTGGACCTCGATGGCGGCAAACATCCCGAAGTTGCCCGCTCGCTCGCACGGTAGCAGAAGTAAATTCTGGCGCGAATCGTTGATGCCCGCCGGTTGCGGCACTTAGAATCGAAGCAAGAGGGTACCGCGTGAGAACTTACATCCCGAAATTATTTCTTGTAGCCGCCGCATCCGTCGCGGCGTATGCGCAAACGCCGGTGGTGAGCGCCGGCGGCATCAGCAATGCCGCCAACGGACTCTCCCCCGTGTCGCCCGGCTCGCTGGTCTCCATCTACGGAACCAACCTGGCCGCAGGCCTGGCGCAGGCCGATTCGATTCCGCTATCCACCACCCTGAGTGATGTCAGCGTGACGTTCAACGGAGTGGCTGCGCCGCTCCTCTTCATCTCCGGCGGCCAGATTAACGCGCAATTGCCGTGGAACGTGCTCTCCAGCGGCACCACCGGCACGGCGAACGTGGTGGTTACGCGCAACAAACAGGCCTCGACTCCGCAGTCGCTCCCCGTCGGACCCTTCTCGCCCGGCATCTTCGCGATCGGCACGATCGCGGTAGCGATCAACCCCGATGGCAGCATCGCCGCGCCGCCCGGCGCCATTCCCGGAATCGCGACCAAGCCCGCGAAGATCGGCGATCCCGGCGGCCTGGTGATTCTCTGCACCGGACTCGGTGCGGTCGATTCGACCCCCGCCAACGGCGCTGCCTCGCTCGACAAACTCCGCACTGCCACTACTACGCCTACGGTGATGATCGGCGGAAAGGCGGCGACTGTGGTTTTCGCCGGGTTATCCCCGCAGTTCGTCGGAGTCAACCAGATCAATATCGCGATTCCCGCCGGCACTCAAACCGGCGATGCCGTGCCGATACAGATCTCGCTGGGCAGCGTAACCACCAGCGCCTCGATCACGATCGCGGTGAGCAATTAGGAGTCGGTGACCGAACTTCGGTCACCAGCCGAATCTTCTTACTGATTCCAAAGGAGTGAGATTTCCTCAGGTGACCGAACTTCGGTCACCTGGCAAATTTGCGGGCCCTCTCGGCGTTTTCCGTGATCTCGTTCTTGAATCGGGGATAGGCGCCCACAATCACGCAATCCTGTGGTTTGATACCCGCGAACGCCGTCTTGAACGCCCCGTCCAACGACTCGGGCGACCCTGCCAACCGTCCTGCCGCCAGTATCTTGAAGGCGAAGCACGTCTTCTTCGTCTGCCGCATCACGCCGAACATCCGCTCGGGGTCCTTTTCCAGGTAGACCTCATTGGCCGGCAGCGGAACCTGGCCCAGGAGCTTGCGGATCTCGTCGGGCGTGCGGGTACGGTTGTAGACGCAGCCCATGTAGAAATCCACGTCCCAGCCGCGCTCCTCGATGTACTCGATCACCTCCGGTTTGTGCGTCGAAACGCCCACCAGCACGCCGGTCTGGCGTGCGCGCTTCGTGAACTCGCGGACCTCGTCCATCTTCTGCTGGCGGAATAAGGCGTCGGTATTCTCGCCGTGGTGGGAGACCGCGATCGGCGCCATGCTCTTCACCGCATCTTCGGGATTCGCCTTGATGAGCGCGACCACGTGCAGTTTGCCGCCGCCCTCACGGTGCCGCGCGATATCGGCGATCGCGCGAGCGTCGCCGTTGGTTTGAAAGGTGGTGACGCCGTTGTGCTCGGCCTCCGCCAACGCCGCGCAGACGTTTTCCGGCGTGCCCCATTCGCGCATGTGCTGGTCTAACAATCGCGAAGCGTGGGAGTAGCCGTAGAAGGGATTCGACCCCATGATGAGGCGGCTGATCTCGTGCTTGCCGAGCTTCGCCATTGGCATCGGCGACACGGCCGCCGTCGCGAGCGGAACTGCCGCGGCCGCCGCCGAGAGCTGGATGAATTGACGTCTGGTGTTCATGGATTTCGCTCCGCGCGCCTTTTGGGCACGCCCTTGGGATGGCAATCGATGCACTTCACCGTGTGAATGTTGTGCGAGCTCTTGGGGTTGCCGAACGTGGTGTCCATTTTGGCGACATCCAGGCCGCAGTTGGAGAGCCGCGGATGGCACGATGCGCAGGATTGGCGCGTGTTCTGGCTGTGGGTCTGGTGGCAGCCCAGGCAGCTGATGCCTTCGTGAACCCCGACCGGCGTGCGATCGTCGCCGCTGCCCACCTGCGCGGCGGCCAGCGCCGCATGGCACTGATAGCAGAGCGCCTGGCGATTGTCCGGACTGATGCGGACTGCCCGCGCGCCATCGTACATCACGGGCAACGCGAGCACATCCATGCGGATGTTGGTGCGCGAGCGGCGATCGAAAAACCCCAGCGAGGGTCGCGCGATCTCTTCTTTGCCCGCGACACGCTCTGCCATTTTCACCAGCGGCTGTCCCTCGCGGTGCATGGCATGGCAGGCCAGGCACGGGATCGCCGGGCGGTTCGCCAATTCCGGGTCGGCGAGCTTCCACGGTCCCTTGGTATCGAGCGGCTGCACCACATTTGCGATGGAGCCTTCGAAATGCATGCCGTGGCAGCGCAGGCAATCGTCCATCAGCAGGCGCTTGCGATTGTGTTCGGCCGTGGCGAAGATGCGCGCATACGTCGCCGAGTGCGCGCTGGAACTCCACTGCGCAAATTCCTGCTGATGACAGCCGCGGCATTTATCGGCCATCGCAAAGACATCGTCCGTCTGCAGGTGGATCTGCTCCGGAGCGTCGCCGGATAGATGTGTTGAGACGCGGCGGAGATTGGTCTGCGTAGTGCTGGAGTGGCACTCCGTGCAATTCAGCTTGCGATGCGTGGAGCCGCGCCAGGAATCGAAATTCGCACGAATTTCGTGGCAGCGTGCACAACCTTCGCCGCGCGAAGATTTGTAATATACGTCGGCCGAAGGAATCAGTAGCAGTCCGGCGATCACCGGCAAGGTGCACGCCAAGAGCAGCCGCGCTCTCATGAGCGGAACCTCGTGCCGGCCCACGTCTTCGCGATGTGGGCGGCGGCGCGGTAGGCGTTGGCCATGATGGTCAGCGCCGGATTGAAGCCGCCGTTGGTGACGTGCAGGCTGCCATCCACCACGAAGACATTCGCCACGTCGTGAATCTGCCCGTACTGGTTGGTCACCGAGGTCTTCGGATCGTTGCCCATGCGGCACGTGCCGGCCTGATGCTGTCCGCCGCTCACGCCTGGGCCGGGGATGCGCTTCCAGACCTGTACGGCGCCCGCTTCGGTCAGCCACGCCGCGGCCCTATCGGCCATTACGCTTGCGATCTCAATCGTGTGCGGGTGCCGTCCGCCCGAGATGCGCGCCACCGGAATGCCCCAGCGATCGCGCACGCCGGGGTCGAGATCGATGCGCGACGTGAAGCTCGGCATTTCCTGCGTCGGCCCCTGGATGGCGATGGTGTGTTTGTAGAACGCGCGCATCGCGTTCTTATTGGCCGCGCCCCAGCGCGGTGTGCCGGGCGGCAGAAAGCCGGGGAGTTGGATCGGCAGGCGGATGAATTCGTTGCACAAAGCCGCGCCGCCGCGCAGTCCCGGATTGCCGTGATTGAAATCGCTGATCGCGATGCCGGCACCGGGGCCGAGATCGTCGTAGACCTCTTCCTCGAACCTCCCCACCGCGCCGGAGTAGGTGTGGCCCTGGAAGTTGCGGCCTACCCAATCGTAGCGATTGCCCAGGCCCGCGGGGAAAAGGCGGTGCTTCGAATTGAGCAGCAGGCGCGGCGTTTCCACGGCGGAGGCGGAGACCACCACGAGGTCGGCGAGCTGAGTTTGCAGGCGATCGTTCTCGTCGAAATAGGCCACGCCGGTGGCGCTGCCGCGATCATCGAGCAGAATCTCGCGGACCATCGCCCGTGTACGCAGTTCGCAATTTCCCGTGGCCAGCGCGGCCGGCACCACGGTATTCTGCGTGCCGCCTTTCGCATTGACCTCGCACAGGAAGCCGACGCACCAGCGGCAGCGCATGCAGGGCGGGCGGCCGTTGTAGGGCACTGTATTGCGCGCCATCGGGATGTGGAACGGGTGCAGCCCGAGCCGTGTGGCGGCCGCCTCGAGAATGCGGTGCTCTCGTGTGGGGGCCAGCGGCGGCATGGGCAGCGGCTTCTTGCGCGGACCCTTGAAGGGATTGTTGGAATCTTCGCCGGAAACGCCGATCTCGATTTCGGCCTTCTCGTAGTAAGGCTCCAGATCGTCGTAGGAGAGTGGCCAATCGTCGAGCGTAGAGCCCTCCGGACATCCGTATTCCGATTTCATGCGGAAGTCCTTGGGGTGGAATCGCCAGGCCATCGCGCCATAAGTGGCGGTGCCGCCGCCCACGCAGGCGGCGTTATTCGAATAGCCGCCCTGGCTGGGACGGACGATGTGCGATTTGCCGGCCAGATCCACCGCCACGCGCGGATTCCCTTCGTCGTCGGGCCCGGTGTTGTTGCCGAGGATCGACGTGCGCTGATTGCGCAGGTCGTCCTTCCGGCAATCGCTCGCGTGGTAGAAGCGGCCGCGCTCCAACAGCACGACGTGCAGTCCGGCGACCGCCAGTTCTTTCGCGACCACACCGCCGCCCGCGCCCGCGCCGATTACGATTACGTCCGCCTTGTTCACGATCGTCCGCCCTTGGTGAAGTCGTACTGATCGCGGCCACGCACCGGGGATGCCGGTACGCCGAGCATACGCCAGCTGCAATAATCGCGGTTGCCGCCGTGGCGCGGGTTGCCGTAATAGCCCTGCGCGGAATGCGCGGCCACCAGCGAGATAAAGGTCTTGGCCGCCCGGTCACGATCCATCGCGGTCAGTACGTCGAGCTGCTGTTCGTGCGAGAGCGCCGCGAAACTGCCGCCGGCGCGGCGGTCGGCCTCCGCGATGCCGGCGCGGTACGCCTCGAAATGTTCCTGGAACGGACCGCGCAGTTGGCGGCTGATATAGTTGGGCACGCCCGCCCAGGCTGCGCCCGGATCCTGGTCCGGCGGGATCATCTGGTCGCAGATGGCTGCGAGGGTCCTCATCTCGCTTTCGGAAAGAAGAGGTGCTGCTTTCTTCGAGCAGCCTGCGGTTGTGGAAACGGCCAGCGCGCTTCCCAGGAACCGGCGACGGTCGAGCTTGCTCTTACCCATTAGCCGGGAAACTTCAACGCAACGGTATCACACGGCGCCCCGGGTTTTAGGGGCAGGCATTAACTTCCGATAGGTCCTGTGCGTTCTAGCAATGGGTAATTGACTGAGGGTCCCCGGTGAACGTAGAATCGCTCTGGATTGTGTGTCTCATCATGACCGAACCTACGGAAACTACCGGTAACTATGAGTTTCTAGGCATCATTGACAAGCCAAAAGCGGGGGTTACTTATAAGGTCCGAAACCTGGCGACCGGTGAGTTTGAATCGCTGAGGACGCTACCGGGGGCCTCTTACGGCGACCCGGAGTCCTTGGAGCGCTTCCTTCGCGAGATCAAAATCCACACCCGGCTCTCGCATCCCAACATCGTCGCGTTCCACGATGCTTTGGAACTCGACGGCCAACTGGTCATGACGGCCGAGTTCGTGGAGGGCGCCACCCTGGCCGCTTTATGCCGGCGCGGATGGCTTACCTCGCCGGAAACCATACGGGTGATCTGCGCCGTACTATCGGGCCTCGAGGAGGCGCACGACCTGGGCGTTGTGCACCGCGGCATCACTGCCGAACATGTGATGGTGGCGAACGACGGCCAGGTCAAGTTGGGCGGCTTCGGCCTGGCGAAGTCGGCCGCGGACGTCGGCCTGACCCAGGCAGGCGCCGTACTGGGCGACCCGCGATACATGTCGCCGGAGCAGGTGATGGCCTCCGCCCCGCTGGATTGCCGCGCGGATATCTATTCCGTCGGCATCGTGCTGTTCGAGGCGTTGACCGGCAGGGTGCCATTCGATGGCGCGAACGACTTCGACGTCATGGTGGCGCAAGTGGATGCGAAGCCGCCGCGGCCCAGTTCCATCAATCCGGGCATCTCGCCGGAACTGGAGGGAATTGTGCTGACCGCTCTCGCTAAGAAGCGCGAAGACCGCTTCGAGAGCGCTGCGGATTTCCGAGCGGCACTGGCCGCCCTGACAGTCCACGTCATGGTGCCGGAGCCGGACCCGCCGGCGGTCGATGAGCCTCTCGCGTGGGCCGTGTTCGCGCAACCCGAAAAGCATTCCAAAATGCCGTTTGTGCTCGCCTTCGTGGGCATTGCACTCGGCCTGGTCGTTCTCATCCGCATGGTTACTCAGTGAGTATGAAACCGATTCAGATTGGCGACATAGTAGGTGATTACCGGGTGATTGAGATCGCCGGCGCCGGCGGCATGGGCGCGGTGTACAAGATCGAGCACATCATCACCCGGCGAATCGAGGCGATGAAGATTCTGCCGCCGTCCTCGAGCAGCGACCCCGAGCAGATACAGCGCTTTGAGCGCGAAATCCAGGTGCAGGCTCGCCTTCACCATCCGAACATCGTGGCGCTCTACAACGCCGTTCGGGACGGCGCCTCGATCGCCCTGGTGATGGAGTTCGTGGAAGGTGAGTCCCTGCAGCGCAAGCTGGAAGCGGGTCCGCTGCCGGTCGCGACCGCGGTGGATTATGCCATCCAGGTGCTGCGCGCCCTGGCCTACGCCCATGATAACGGCGTGATTCACCGTGACGTAGCGCCGGCCAACATCATTATTACTCCGGAGCGCGTGGCCAAGCTGACGGATTTCGGCCTGGCGCGCGGCGCCGCCGACCTGCGGCTGTCCGCGTCCGGAGTGCCCATCGGCTCGCCCTGGTACATGTCGCCCGAACAGGTCAAGGCGACCGGGCCCATGGACGCGCGCACAGACATCTATGCAACCGGCGCGGTGCTGCACGAGATGCTCACGGGCGCGAAGATGTTCGATGCCGAAGGAGCCTTTGCGGTGATGCGCGCCCACGTGGAAGCCACGCCCGCGCCGCCCAGTTCGCGCAACCCCGCGATTCCCACGGCGCTCGATGGAATTGTGGCGAAGGCCGTGGCAAAAGATCCCGCGTCGCGCTTCCAGTCGGCTGACGAATTCCGGCTGGCGCTCCAGCAAACTGTTCCGGCGAGCCTGCCGATGCCCGTGCCCTCCGTCCGCCGGCGCGGAGTGACCGCGTTGATGATGCTGGCACCGGCGGCCCTGGTGGCCTCGGTAATCATAGTCCGTGAGTTGCCGCTGTCGCGGCGGACGCAAGTGCCTGCGCGCCCACCGCAGGCAACGCCGGTCGCGAAGCAGGAGCCCGCGCCCGCGCCGCTGCCAACGCCTGAGGCTGTGGTTCCCGCAGTCCCGGCGCCGCTGCCAGAGGTCGAAAAGCCCGTGGCGGTTGTGCGCCGGCGCGGTGCGTCGTCGGCGCAGACGAGGCGCAAGCCCGAGAGCAACTTCGCCATCCGCGTCACCGGGGGAGACCCGATTCCTCCCGTGGGCGCGCCGGTCGTATCTCCTCCGGCTCCGCGTGTGGAAGAGGCTGCCGCGCCGCCGGTCGCCGAGAGCGTGGAACCGCCAAGCGCAGTACCCGCCGCTCCGGACTCTCCCGCACCTCAGGAAGCCGCGCCGGCGAAAGCACCGAGCGTCGGAAGCCGGCTGGTGAAAGCGCTCGGCAAAGTCAACCCCTTCCACAAGGGAGCGAAGCACGACACGGCAGATCCGGCCAAGACGCCGTCGAAGCAGTGAGTGGGGCAGGGCTTTCCGACGCGGCTTGAGGGCGATGTGGGAGGATCGGAGGTTCGTTGCGCTCCCTCACGGTCGCGGCTCGTTGACGGGCTCCGCCTTAACAGCCGTGCTGTCTGCAATGGCGCAGAATGAGGTCGCGCAGCTCGAAGCAGCAGTTCCTCGCCCGTTCGATCGAAACCTGTGCGTGGTGGCGTTCGGAATCGGTAGCAGCGATTTCCAAGTCACCCGCGGCAATATTGCGCTCGTTGGCGGCGAGGGCGAATGCCAGTATGATGCCGTCTCTTTCCCGACAAGCCATACTGCATGCTAGAAGTCGAACGCACAATCTCACAAGTCGTCAATGGATTGCCAGCGTCTACTGCATCTCGTTATTAATCAACTGAAACCACGAATTGGCTATACTCGAACCAAGCGTTGCACTTGAGGAGGGTTCGGGAATGGCAGCTGTTAAATTCACTCTAAACGGGAAGCCGCAAACCGTGGACGTCGCGCCGGCGATGCCGCTGTTGTGGGTTCTTCGCGATACGCTCGGGATGACCGGGACCAAGTTCGGATGTGGAATGTCGCTCTGCGGCGCCTGCACCGTGCATCTCAACGGACAGCCTGTGCGGGCCTGCGTCACGCCCATTTCCAACGTGGCGAGCAAGACGGTCACAACCATCGAGGGTCTCTCCGCCGATCGGGCCAACCCCATCCAGGTGGCGTGGATTCAGGAGGACGTGCCGCAGTGCGGGTATTGCCAGTCCGGCCAGATCATGACCGCCGCGGCCCTGTTGGCGAAGACCGCCAACCCCACCGACGCCGATATCGACGAGGCGATGCGCAATAACATCTGCCGCTGCGGCACGTATCAATCGATCCGCCGCGCGGTACATCTCGCGGCCGAATTGCGCCGCAAGGGAGGTGCGAAGTGAGCGCCCCGCAAAATGTGAGCCGCCGCGGATTCCTGCGCGCCGGAGCCGCCGCCGCCGGCGGATTGATGATCGGTTTCCATCTGGGTTCCGAGGCCGTGGAAGCGGCATCGCAATTCAAATTGAATGCCTTCGTGCACGTAGGTGCGGACGATCTGGTGACGCTCTTCATTCACAAGGCCGAGATGGGGCAGGGGACAGTGACATCGCTTTCCATGCTGCTGGCCGAAGACCTGGAGTGCGATTGGAAGAAGGTGCGCACCGAATTTCCCGGCGTCAACCGCGAGTATGGCGGCATGCAGGGCGTGTTCGGCAGCGCCAGCGTGCGCACGTCCTACGATTCGCTGCGTAAGGCCGGGGCGGCCGCGCGCGAGATGCTGGTACAGGCCGCCGCGCGCCAGTGGGGGACGGACGCCGCGAAGTGCCGCGCGGAAAACAGCACGGTGGTCAACACCGCGACTAATGCGCGCCTGAGCTATGGCAGCCTGGCCGATGCGGCGTCGAAGTTGACTCCGCCCGCCAACCCGGCCTTGAAGGACGCCGCGCAGTTCCGTCTGCTCGGCAAGCCGCTACCCCGCCTGGATACGCCGCCGAAGGTAGATGGCAGCGCGCAGTTCGGCATTGACATGCGCCTGCCCGGGATGCAATACGCGGTGGTGGAGCGCTGCCCGGTATTCGGCGGCAAGGTGAAGAGCTTCGACGCCGCCAAGGCCAAAGCCGTCCCCGGCGTCAAACAGGTAGTGCAGATTTCGAACGGCGTCGCGGTGGTTGCCGATAACACCTGGAGCGCCATGCAGGGCCGCCGCGCGCTCGAAATCCAGTGGGACGAAGGCCCGGTGGCGGCGATGAGCACGCCTCTGCTCACCAGGATGTTCATCGAGAAGATGTCGCAGCCCGGCGCGGTGGCGCGCAAGGAAGGCGATGCCGAGGCGGCCCTCGCGTCCGCGTCGAAGAAGATCGAGGCCTCGTACCAGGTGCCGTTCCTCGCGCACGCTCCCATGGAGCCGTTGAATTGCACCGCCGACGTGAGGCCCGATCACTGCTCCGTGTGGGCGTCCACGCAGGGCCAGAGCGCGGCCAAGGAGATCGCGATGAAGGTGACCGGCCTTGGGCCGGACGCGGTCGAAATCCACACGCTCTACATGGGCGGCGGCTTCGGCCGGCGCGCGGCGCCGGATTACATCGGCGAGGCGGTGGAGGTTTCCAAGGCAGCCGGCGTTCCCGTGAAACTGACCTGGTCGCGCGAAGACGATATGCAGCAGGATTTCTACCGGCCTGCGTCCTACACGCATTTCACGGGAGCGCTCGATTCCGATGGCTGGCCGGCCGTACTCACCAGTCGCGTAGCCTGCCCTCCCTTCGGAGGCGTGCGCAACGGCCTATCGCGAACCGGCGTGGAAGGCGTGGCCGACCTGCAGTACGCTATCCCGCACATGCTGGTGGATTATCACGCCATCGAAGCCGGAATTCCGGTCAGCTACTGGCGCTCCGTGGGCTACTCGCAGAATACGTTTTTTGCGGAGAGTTTCCTGGATGAGATGGCTGCCGCCGGGAAGAAAGACCCGGTAGAGGTGCGCCGCCGCCTGCTCGCCAAAACGCCGCGCCTGCTCGCTGTGCTCGAACTCGCCGCCGCCAAAGGCGATTGGGGCAAGCTCCTCCCCGCCGGCCACGGCCGCGGCGTGTCGCTGGTCAACAACATCGGCAGCTTCACAGCGCAGGTGGCGGAGGTCTCCGTGACCGGTGGCAAGTTGCGCGTGCATCGCGTGGTTTGCGCGGTGGATTGCGGCCGGGTGGTCAATCCCGCGATCCTCGAACAGCAGATGCAGAGCGGTATCGCGTTCGGTCTCGCCGCCGCGCTCAAGGGCGGCATCACGATCGATCGCGGACGCGTGCAGCAGAGCAACTTCCACCAGTACGATGTTTTGCGCATCGACGAGATGCCCGTGGTGGAAGTGCACATCGTGGCCAGCCAGAACGCGTCGGGCGGAATTGGGGAAGCCAGCACTCCCGGAATCGCACCGGCGGTTTGCAACGCTATTTTCGCGGCGACAGGCAAGCGCATCCGCCAGCTTCCGATCCGCGCCGCCGACCTGGCGTAGAAGACAAATCGCCACGAATGCGCACGAATGGACGGCAGGAGGCCAGTTTTTTAATCCGCGTTTATCCGTGTTCATCCGTGGCCCATATTGCTTTTCAGAAAAACAGAATTGGCCACGGATGAACACGGATAAACGCGGATAGCACAACGCAGTGTTACTCCAAGCCGAGGGTGTCGAGTATCGCGGTGACGTCGGCGGCCCGCACCTGGACTGCCTGCTTCATGAGCTCCGGTGTGGCGCGTTCGTCGAAGGCTTGAAAGAGGGCCATCTTGGCGATCGCGTAACGCTCGGTGGCGGAGAGAGCGCGCGCGTGCGACTGCTGCCATTGCACGAGCGATTCTTCGCTCACCAGCACGCTCGCGGGATGCGAGGTTTTGCGGTCTGCGCTAAAGGTGAAAACGAACTCCGTGCCGCCCGAAACGGGGCGCATGCCTTCGTAGAAATATTGGTACACATAGCCACTCTGGGCGGAGTAGGATTTCTGGCGGCGGACGGCCGGTGCGCCGCTCAACGGTAGGGGCTTTTTGCTGAAGAACTTACTAAACATCGCAACCGTTTCTAAGGCCTTTAATAGACACTCGCTACCCGAAGAACTCTTGACAAGAATAGCAGGCGGGCGCACACTGAAATTGGAATCAGGCCGGTTCTGATTCTGATGTAAAAGTAGGTGAAACGTCGATCTTTCTAGTCGATCCTCCCAGGATCGGCGGGAGGTGCCATATAGAGCCGGATCACGATGAGGGCGGCCTCATCCGGGGGAAGTGACCAGGTAGTATCGAAGCGCCGAACGGTCGGATTACCGAACGCCCCTAACAGATGTTGGGGCCCCGCGCTGTAGCGCAATCGGATGATCGCCAACAGTTGCTTCGAGGCCATCTCCCACGGGTGACCGCCCTTTTTCTATTTGCTTCCCAATATTTCTTCTCTCCTCGCACTCCTGTAACAGGCTGCAACCCCCCGGTAGTGTAAACTGGAAGTTCAATCCCTTCTTATGACATTGGTTGCTCCCCAGGAAATCGTCAGCGCCCACAGCCCGGACTCCGACGACGCCTTCATGTTTTATGGACTGGCGACGAAAAAGGTGCGCTCGTCGCGCGTGACCTTCCGGCATGTGCTGGAAGATATCGAGACTCTCAATCGCAAGGCGATGGTCGGCGAGTACGATCTCAGCGCCATCTCCTATCACGCGTATCCCTACGTCGCGGATAAATACGTGCTCATGGCCAGCGGTTCTTCGATCGGCGATGGCTACGGCCCCATGATCGTCGCAACGCGCCCGATGGAGCCGGAAGAACTCAAGGGAAAGCGCATCGCGATTCCCGGCACCATGACCACCGCTTATCTGGCCTGCAAACTCTACCAGCCCGATTTCGAGCCGGTGGTGACGCGCTTCGATAAAATCACCGACGCCGTCAAAGAACGCACGGTGGATGCCGGGCTCATCATCCACGAAGCGCAGCTGACCTTCGACCGCGAAGGCTTCCACCGTATCGTGGATCTGGGCCGCTGGTTCAAATCGACCTACGACCTTCCGCTGCCGCTCGGCGGCAATGTCCTGCTGCGCTCGCTCGATGCCGACGTGAAGAGCGAATGCTGCCGCATGATGCGCGAGAGCATTCAATACGCGCTCGATAACCACGACGAAGCGCTGCAGTACGCGATGCAGTTCGCCCGCGATATGGAGCCGCGGCTCGCCGAAAAATTCGTCGGCATGTACGTCAACCACTACACTGTGGATGCCGGCGAGATCATCCCGGTGGCCGCGCAGAAGCTCCTCGACATGGGCTTCGAAGCGGGCCTGATTCCCCACCGCGTCGAACTCGAATTCGTCAGGTAATTTTGTATTGTGGGGCAAGCCGCAGGTCACGATTACCGACCGCTCCCTTACGGTCGCGGGTCTGATGGGTGGCAAATTCTCCGTAGCGGATCTTCGCGGCCTGCGAGCAAACAGAAGCACAATAATACATCTCGTCTTTCGGGCGTCGCGCCGCGTCTTATCTCACGAGATAATACGCATATGCGCACTTACGTTGCCGCTCTCCTTCTCGCAGCTACCGCTTTCGCACAGAGCGTTCGTCCCAAAGACGTCCGCGAGGTCGGCAAGGGCGGCAGTTCCGCAATCCCGCACTTGACCGAGTTTTTGAAGGATCCCAGCAGGGATGTGCGCGTGGAAGCGGTCAAACAGCTCACCGATGCGCGCGCCCTGGACGCTCTGATTCTCGCCACCCGCGATAACGATGCCGAAGTGCAGATTCGCGCTACCGATGGCCTGGTGAACTTCTACATCCCCGGGTACGTGCAGAGCGGGGTCACCGCCTCCCTCAAGCGTGTGGGTTCGAGCATCAAAGGCCGCTTCACCGATACCAACGACCTGGAGATCGACCCGTACATCACCGTCCGTCCCGACGTGATCGCGGCGCTCGGCGTCCTGGTTCGCGGCGGCAACGGGATGGAATCGCGCGCCAACGCCGCCCACGCCCTCGGCATCCTGCACGGCCGCCAGGCCGTCCCGGACCTGCTCGCGGCGCTGCGCACCAAAGACACCGACGTGCTCTACGAATCGCTGGTCGCGCTGCAGAAGATCCGCGACGAGTCGGCCGGCCCGAAGATCGCCTTCCTGTTGCGCGATCTGAATGCCAAGGTACAGATCGCCGCCATCGAGACCACCGGCCTGCTGAAGAATCGCGAGGCGGTACCCGATTTGATCGAAGTCATGAAGCGCGCCAAGGACGCCAAGGTGCGCCGCGCCGCCCTCGAGTCGCTCGCCATGCTGCCCGACGAACAGACGCGCTCCGTCTTTCAGCAATACCTGGCCGATAAGGACGATAAGATGCGTGCCGCCGCCGCCGAGGGTTTCGGGCGCTTGCGCAATCCGGCCGACTTGCCAACGATCGAACAGGCGTGGAAGGACGAAACCAAGGGCTCGCCGCGCGTCTCCATGGCCTTCGCGCTGGTCAAACTGGGACGCACGGAGATCAGCGAATTCAGCCCGCTCCAGTCCCTGATCAACAATTTGAATTCCGCGGCTTACAAGGGCGAAGCCGTGCCCTTCCTGACCGAAGTGGCGCGCGACCCGGCCGTGCGCAAATCGCTCTACACCGCTTTGGGGACAGCGACGAAAGACGAGAAAATCGGCCTGGCAAAGGTGCTGGCCGTCAGCGGAGACAAAGAGAGCGTAGGGTATCTGGAGAAGCTAAGCCGCGACCCGGATACAGAGGTGGCACAAGAGGGATTGCGCGCGATGAGAAATCTGCAGGCCAGATTGTAGGGGCCGAGCACCTGCCCGGCCCGCAATCTTGTGGAGAGGAAAACTACTTCTTCTTCTGCTGTTTCTGCTGACCGACGCGGACCTTGAACTGCATTACCTTGGCATCATTGAATGCCTTGTGATCGTGGCGCGCCACCGCGTCCGTCAAGTACTTGTCCACGTTGGCATCCTTCGGCAGGACGGCCATCAGCGTGAAAGTGTCGTTGCAGGTCGGGCAGAAGGGCCGGAACCGCTTTACATTCGGAATTGCCATAACTTTTACAGTTTAACACGGCTATCCCGCCATTTCTTCGCGGTCGGTCGTCGCCATTTCCAGCCACCCCTGTTGGGGCACCGCATCCACCGGCAGCCCCGATGCCCACAGCGAGAGCTGAAAGCGCACGCCGCTCCCCGGCTTCACCCCGATCGCAGCCAGGTCGAAGCTGGTTTCCAGCACGTTGCGGTAGGCGCACTCCAGGGCGTCGCCCGTGCACGCGCCGCCATCGGCGAAGCGGATCGTGACGTGCTGCGGCGGGGTGTTTTCCAGCGACTGCACCGCGATCCGCGCCTCCATCCCGGAGAGTTCGCCCTCCACGCCGGGCCGGAAATCCACGCGCACGAACAGACGCTTGCCGTCGCTGCCAAACAGCACTTCATTCACCAGGACCTTTTTGCCGTGCATCGAGCCGGAGCGCTCGTCCACCTGGTACAGCCCGGCGCCCAGCCACTCGAAATACGACGTCACTTCGCCATCGATCGTCGGGCTGATCGGGCCCGTCGGCGCGATGCGCACGTCCGGCGTGGCGATCTTCAGGATCGGCCGCGAAAGCTCTTCCGGCGGCGCCAGGTTCAAGAAGCGGTAGACGTTGGCGAGGTGGCTGCGATAGAGCTGGTCGAACTCCACGCGATTCGCCGAATCGTGCTCCGGGCCGTACCACCAGCACCAGTCGCTGCCCTCGGCGATCATCAACTCCTCGAACGCGATGCGGCGGCGCTCTTCGGGCACGCCGGTGGCGGCGTCGTAGGTGGCCCGCGCGCGCAATAGCTGCGTCCACGCCTGGTTGTCTTCCTCCGCGCCGATCCACACGTCGAAGTTCGCGTTAATCCACGAGCCCGGGAAAATGTGATCGAGCGGCTCGGGCGCGGTCAGGCGGAAGGCCTCGCTCGCCGTCACGGCGCGCATTCCGGGATCGTCGCTGATGCGGCGATAGAGCTCGCGCAGGAACGGGCGTCCGTTTAAATCGTAATACTCCCAGGCGTTTTCGCCGTCGAGGATGATCGGTACCAGGGCGTCGCGGCCGCTCGCCAGAATCCCCGCGCAGTTCTGCTGGATGCGATGCAGAAAATCCGCGGCCGCGTGCGAGGCTTCCATTTTGGAATAGACGAACCCGATCAGGTCGCTCATGAAGTGATCGCGGAACATCAGGCGCAGCGAGCGCTCTCCCTGCCGCCACTCGTAGGGCCGGTAGAGTCCTTCCACCGGGACCGCGCGCTGTTTGGTCCGGTCCAGGACTCCGCTATCCGTCGCCGACCATTCGAAGCCCAGTTCGCTCGCAATGGTGAAGACCTCGTCGGAGACCGAGCCCTCCGACGGCCACAACCCGACCGGCGCCACGCCGAAATGCTGCTCCACGTAATTCCGCGCCAGCTCCAGTTGCTTGCGCGCGTCGTCCGGATAACGGAAGCGCGGCGGCAGCGGAACGTTCGGGTGGGCCACGGCCGCGATATTGGAATCGCAGAGCAGCGGCAGAATCGGATGGTAGTACGGAGTGGTGGAGATTTCGATTTGGCCGCTCTGCGCCAGCCTGGCGTACGTCGGCAACACCAGCCCGATGATCTCGCGCTGCTTCACGCCCATCCGCCGCTGATCCTCGAGCGTAAAATTGCTGCCGCGCACAATCCACTCGCGGACCTCGGGATCGTTGGCCTGAAATTCCTCGTCGAACCACGCCAGCTGCGACCACATTTGCAGGTCGCGCAATTCCTGGGCGTTGAACAGGCTGCGGCCGCCCGCGCTCCTCTGTGCGTTGCGCGCGTCGAACAACTGCCCGTAGCGCGGATACCGGTAGATCATGTGCCCCGGGTCGGAGTAGAAGGAGTGCTGCATCAGGAACCCGATCTCCTCCGGCGTCAGCGTCTCCGCGGGTTTGAGCGCCACGGCAAGAAACGGATCGCGTGCCTCGCCCGAAGCGTATTCCTCCACCTGCGCCATCATCGACGGCACCAGGTTGAAGGTCTGCTTCACGTTCGGGAATTCCTCCAGGATGTGCGCCATCCCGTAGTAGTCTTTGAGCGCGTGCATGCGCGTCCAGGGCAGCTTATACTCCCCGGAACCCAGGTCCTTATAAAACGGTTGGTGCATGTGCCATAAGAAGCACAGATGAATTTGAGGCATTAGGTGTTAGTTGGTTTCACGGCGCAAGTGGCGAGAGATGAATCTCCGTCGTACTACCTCCCAAAGATGCTGCGCATGGGGGGAGGCGGCGCGTCTTTACGAATCGCGCGCCACAGGATATCGTTCATCTCATCGTCGTCGTTTTCGTCAGCCTCCTCGAAGTTCAGTTTCGCGGCGCGCGCCGCGGCCGGTGTCGCCGCCGGATTTCTCTCGTCCAGGGCGATGCGCGGTTTCTCGGCCGTGTACCCCGCCGGATTGGGCTGGCTCAGGAAGACCGTCGACATCGCGCGCGCGCCGGCGTCGAAAGATGTCATCGGCCGCAGCCCCAACAGATACTCGATGGTTCGCAGCATGGACGTGGTGTTGTACATAGTGCTGTCCACCGCATGACGTTTTGTCCAGGACGAAATCACGAAGCCGGGTGAGCGGTGCGAGTCCACGTGATCGGGGCCGTTCTGCGCGTCGTCTTCCACGATCAGAATTACCGTGCTGTTCCAGAATCGCGATTTGGAAACGCCGTCCACCAGCATGCCTACCGCGTAGTCATTATCAGCCGCGGCGGAAAGCGGCGCCACCTTGCCGGCTGCGGTGCCCGAGGTATGATCGTTGCCCAGGCGCATCACCGTGAGACGCGCCATGTTGCCGGTCTTCTCGTTCTCGGCGAGCTCACTTAGGAAAATCTTGACGCGTTCCACGTCGGGATAGTCCAGGTCGAAGCCGCGATACATCGGGTTAGTGAGCCTGGCCAGCACGGGGTCGCGCACGCCGCTGATCTGCGGCTCGCCCGGCTTGGCGCCTGCCCGGTTGTTTACCATGTAGCCGAAGTTGCGCACCGTGACGCCGGCGGCCACGGCATTGGTCCAGATGTAGCCCGCGGGCGGCACGGAAAGCGGATCCTGCTCTTCGAAATCGTAAAGCTTGCGGCGATTGGCGTACTTGTTGGGCCACATCTTCTGCACGTAGTCCGGCGCGATCGCGGCGGTGGTCCAGTTGTGGCCGTCCGCGCTGACATCGCTGTTCACATAGAAATTATCGAGCAGCACGAATTCGCGCGCCAGCTTATGCAGGTTGGGCGTCACTTTCTCGCCGAACAGCACCAACTTGGCGTCGCCGTTGCCTTCCTTCATGTCGCCCAGAACCTGGTCGTAAGTGCGGTTCTCTTTGACGATGTAGATCACGTGCTCGATCTTGGGAAGCGGGTTCGGAATGTCGAGCTTGGCATCGTTGTACGCCGAGTTGGCCAGCGTCCTTGCCGTCCACGCGCTGAGCTGCTCCGGCGTGAAGGCGTCGATCCACGACGCGGTCCCCGTCTGTATGCGGCCTACGAACTGCACCGCCGCGGGCGCCGGCTCGCCGGCATGCACGGGGCTCGGGCGCTTCGTGGGGTTGGGCCCATTCTCCGCGTTCGGGAAAGAGCGCAGCCCCTTGCCGTTCAGCACCACCAGCGTGCCGCCGGGCAGCGCTCGCACGGCGGTGGGATACCAGCCCGTGGGAATGAAGCCCTCCACGCGGCTGAGCGATTGCGAGATATCGATCACGGCGGCGGCGTTGGCGTCCGAGCAGGCCACGAAGAGCCGCTTGCCGTCCGGGCTCACGCCGAGAGCGGAGGGCGTCATGCCCAACGGCTGGCGCGGCGTCATCGCCAGGTTGATGCTCTCCACCACGCTCAAGTCCTTGCCGGAGCTCACGCCTACGGCGAACACGTTATTGGTGCTGGCCGCGGCCACGAAAATGCGCGCCGTGTACGCCGGGGGCTGCCCGTCCGCGGATTCGGCCGCGCCGGCGTGCCACACCATGTCGCTGGCATGCGCGCCGACGCGCGTCGGCGCCCCCATCAGGCTGCCTCCGGCGGTATCGTACTGGCCGATGGTGCCGTCTGCCCAGTGGGTCACGAAGAAGCTCTTGCCGTCCGGATGAAACAGAATCCGGTAGGGGCGGCGCCCCGTCTTGAACTGCGCGATCACCATGCCGGATTGCGGATTGACCACGATGACCGTATCGCGATACAGGCTGGCCGCGAAGATCAGGCGGCCATCGGGCGACAGCGCCACGTCGCCGATGAAATCCGCGTCGGCGCGCTGCTCCTTGGGCACCGTCAGGAAGGTGCGCGCCGGGGTCAACTTTCCGTTGGCGAAGGCGAACTCGAAAATGGAAGCCTGCGACCCGCCGCCCACATAGACCATATCGCCCTTGGGCGAAAATGCGAGGCCAAGCCAGCCATCGGCCACCGGGACACTGCCGGTAACGCTTCCGCTGGCCGTGTCGATTACGCTGACCGTCGGCGGTTTGTAGCCGCCATTCAACACCAGCAGATACTTGCCATCCGGGGAGAGGGCCGAGGACATTGGGAACGTGTCGAGCGGCACTTGGCGCCCCACCGGGTCCACCCGCCAACCGCTGCTCAACAGGAACGATCCGCCCGGCAGCGGTCCCACCTGCTCGCGCGGCGCCGGTTGTGAGCTGAGCATCGCCACCAGAAAGAGGAACGCGACTACCAGCGCAATCCGTGTGGGTGTATTTCTAACTCGCGACATGGGTACCTCCCATTGTACAGAGCGCAACTTCCCAAATCCGCGCCCAAATCCGGCGGGCCGGGATCTGATAGTGTGTTGAAAATGCCCAGGCACTACCGTCTGCTGCTGGCTCTCTTCATCGTGACCATCGCGTGCCAGGCAACTTTTACGACCGACGTGATCCGCACTCTGGCCGGCGACTATCCGGTCCAGCCGTTCGCACTCGGCTCTCCCTGGCCCACCATCATCCGGCTTTCGGGCGGCGCAGCGGGCGCCGGTCTACGCCGCGGCGATCGCGTGATCGCGATCGAGGGCCGCGCGCCCGCCGGTGAATCCGAGCTGGCGCGAGCGGTCCACGGCAAGCACCCCGCCAGGCAACCCGGCGGCCGCCTGGCGGTCACGGTGGAGCGCGACGGCCGGCCGGTCGAAATCCAGGCGCCCATCGAACCTTACCGCACGTGGTGGAGCTTCGCACTGATCACGTTGATCTTCATGCCCTGGCTTTCGATTCTGCTGGGCTTCTGGGTGGCCGCCGTCCGGCCGCGCGATGGCCGCGCCTGGCTGGTCTTTGGGATTCTGGTCGGCCTCAGCCAGTTGGTGCGCCCCGGCGTGATCGACCCGCGCGGATGGGCCGCCGATTTCGGCTGTCCTCGCGCTTGTCTTCCGCCCGCTGGCGGCGGCCGCGTGGGCAATCTGCATGATGCTGTTCGGGATTTATTTCCCGCAGCGCTGGGAGGTGGACCGGCGCCTGCCATGGGCCAAGTGGATCCTGATCACGCCGCTCGCCCTGGAGGGAATCTACGACGCCGCGCGCGACGTGGTGGCCAGTTCGAACTTCACTGCCGCCGCCCAATGGCCGCCGCTGCTACCCGGCGCCCTCAACACCGCGCTCATCATGACGGCGGTCGGCATCTTCTTCATGGCGCTGGCCCACAAATATCACGATCCCGCGCTGGCTTCGGACGATAAGCGCCGCCTCAAACTCCTCTATTGGGGCTCCACGGTCGCTATGGGCCCGTCTTTCGTGCTGCTGCTGTATTCGCTGATCGTCCTCCACCGCGAAGCCAGCGATGGCGACCTGCTCGCCTACAGCATCATGGCGATGGCGATTTTTCCGGTGACCATGGCCTACGTGATCGTGGTGGGCCGCGCGCTCGATGTGCGCATGATCGTGCGCACCGGCATGCAGTACGCTCTCGCGCGCGGCGGCATCAAGATGATTCAGGCCGGCCTGGCGATCACGACCGTCCTGCTACTCGTGTCCATGGCCGATAAAGGACACTTCTCCCGGCCCGCGCAGATGGCGCAGATCGGACTCGCCGTCATCCTGGTAGTGCGTATTCGTGACCTCGGCGAGCGTCTGCGCCGCTGGGTGGATCGACGCTTCTTCCGCGAGGCCTACAACGCCGAACAGATTCTCAGCGAGCTCAGCGAACAGGTGCGCTCCATTCTCAATACCCACGAGCTGCTGGAAACCGTAGCGCGCAAGATCTCCGAATCGCTCCACGTGCGCCACATCGCGGTGATGCTGCAGGAGGGCGGCGCCTTCCGTCCGGCGCTGGCGACCGGCTACGAGCTTCCCGACGGCTACGAACTATCCTCCAGCGCGCCCTCGATTGCCCGGCTCCGCCTCTCGCGCGCGCCCATCGACGCCACCGGCCAGAAGGACTTCGCTGCGCTCGACGCGCAACTTGTGTTTCCGCTCGCCTCGCGCAAGGAGCTGCTCGGCTTCATCAGCCTGGGACCCAAGAAATCCGAGGAGCCCTACTCTCCGGGCGACACCAACCTGCTGCTCACCGTGGCCGCGCAGACCGGCCTCGCGCTGGAGAACAGCCGCCTCTCCGAGGCCTTCGCGGGCGAGGTAGCCAAGCGCGAGACCCTGCACCGCGAAATCGAAATCGCCCGCGAAGTGCAGCAGCGCCTCTTCCCGCAAAATCTGCCCCACGTGGCCGCGCTCGAGTACGCCGGCCATTGCCGTCCGGCCAGCGGAGTCGGCGGCGATTACTACGATTTCCTGGCGCTCTCCAGCGGCCGCCTCGGCCTCGCCATCGGTGACATTTCGGGCAAGGGAATACCCGCCGCCCTTCTGATGGCCAGCCTGCAGGCTTCAGTGCGCGGTCAATCGCTCGGCGGCGGCGACGACATCGCCGGTCTCGTGACCAACGTCAACCAGCTGGTCTACGACGCGTCTCCCGAGAACCGCTACGCCACGTTCTTCTATGCCCAGTTCGACCCGGCCACGCGCCGCCTGATTTACACCAACGGCGGCCACAATCCGCCCATGCTGCTGCGCGAGCAGGAAGTGATCCTGCTCGAAACCGGCGGTCCCCCGGTCGGCCTCTTCCGGCCCGCGTGCTACCAGCAGGCCGAAATCCAGCTCGAGCCCGGCGACGTTCTGGTCTTCTACACCGATGGCATCAGCGAGGCCGAAAATCCGATCGAAGATGAATGGGGCGAGGCGGCCCTGATCGCCGCCGCCGTTAGTTGTCGCGAGCAGCCCGCCATGGAGATGATCACTCGCATCATGGCCGCCGCCGACACCTTCGCCGCCGGTGCCCCTCAACACGACGACATGACCCTGGTGATCGCTCGTGTGATCTAAACTCGCCTCGGCTTCCTATTGGAGCGCGCGTTCATTCCAACGACAGACTCCCAGGGCCGTTTTGGACCAGGTGATATCATCGACTACTGTATGTTCCACAGGCCGCCGGTGAGTCTTCAGGAAATCGCGCCAAACCTTGAAATGTGTCCTGGCGGGTGGTGGGCCTCCTCCACCGTTTCGGACGTCTCGTACCCTGAAGAAGGCAACGCCCTTTGCTTTTCGGTGGAGGAGTCGTCATTTTGGTTCGAGCACAGAAACCGCTGCATCCTGGAAGCCGTGAGACGCTTCCCCCCCGCCGGCGCGTTCTTTGATGTTGGTGGCGGGAATGGATGTGTCGCGTTTGCCCTCCAGCAGTCCGGCCTGCAAGTCGTCCTAGTGGAGCCCGGGCTTTCGGGCGTGAGAAACGCTGTCAAGCGCGGCATACGTCAGGTAGTGCGGTCGACCCTGGAGGACGCCGGCGTATTGCCTGGAACGCTTCCGGCTGTTGGCCTGTTCGATGTGATCGAGCATATCGAAGACGCCGGCGAGTTTCTCAAATCTGCGAACCGGCTTATGACTTCCGGAGGCAGGATATATGTCACGGTCCCTGCGTACCAATGGCTGTGGTCGGGCGAAGATAAACTGGCGGGGCACTGGCGAAGGTACAATCTCCAGGCCATCGTAGAACTCCTGCGGAACTGCGGCTTTGCCCTTGACTTTGCAACTTACATTTTTTGGTTTCTGCCGCTACCCATCTTATTCCTCCGTGCCCTGCCGTATCGTCTCGGTTTTGGGTCGCGTGCGATGACCGAGCAAGCTGTTCGGTCCGACCACGAACTCCGCGGCCGGACGGGGCGCCGGATGCTCCAGGTTCTGACCAACTGGGAACTGTCCAGGATAGCCCGGCAGCGTCCGATGGGAGCGGGCGGAAGCTGTTTGGCGGTGGCACGAAAGTGCTGAGAACTGGCGCACCGGCGGCTCAGAACAGGGCGCTGGCGCGTACCGATTGAATCTGGTAAGTTGCCGGGCCGTCCTGGCCATGAGGGTCGTTGGCGATCACCAGGACGACATCCTGCCCGGCCTCGAGTTTCACCGTATAGCTTGCAACCTGCGTGCTGGCGTTGCCGGGAGCTAGCTCTGCGTGGCCAAGGTCGCGACTGGTATCGCCAGCCATTCCTCCCCAGCGGATCCCGCCTGAGAGGAGCTTGTACCGCAAAATGAATCGATAACTCCCGCTGCGCTTCGCCACCAGCGGTCCGTACCAGGATCCATACGCATAAGGGCGTTCGGCGGTCGTCACAAGAATTCCGTCGCGCTGCCTTTCCATGCGGGGCCTGCCGTCGGGGTACACTCCCGACTCCCATCCCGAGGAGGGGAGTTCCGGGGCTTCACCCGGCTTCGCGGGCACAAGATCGTAGCTCTTTCCGCGTTGCTCGACTGCAATGTTCTCTCCGGTAAAGCTTGCCAGCTCGAAAGCCGTCAGTTTGTAAGTGACGCCGCCCGCCGAGACGGTATTGGTTTGCACGGAGTTACTCAGCAG
This sequence comes from uncultured Solibacteraceae bacterium, assembly GCA_963791985.1. GTDB lineage: Bacteria > Acidobacteriota > Terriglobia > Bryobacterales > Bryobacteraceae > Solibacter. Next base: position 208,863 of record CAWBUN010000003.1, read on the forward strand.
GTGGTTCTTGGCCATCACGTGAGCGGCCTGCGCCGCTCGATCGGAATTGGAAATTAAGATCGTTGTTGTATCAGGCCTAAGGTTGCCCGGCACCGCCACTTCGGGAAAGCGATATCCAACGTAACTAAACCCCCATAAGTAGTTGGATGCGATGCTGGTGAACTCCCACGCATGTGGTTCGTTTTCGTCGTACCAGAAGTAGGCAGGCCCTTTCTGGAAGCAAGGCCAGGCAGCCTCCGCGCCCTTCATGATGCGTTCCCATGCATACGAAGTGGGGTGCGAACTGCTCTGCATCGGGGGAACAAATTGATACAGGAAAAGACCGAACAATGCAGGAATTAGTGATAGCCAGGACCGGAAGAAGAGCACCCTGATCATCAAGCCAATCGCGGCCACTAAGGCGATTGCGCCGAATCCGGCATTGCGAATCATGACGATTGCAGCGCCTCCGGGAAGCCAGATCGAGAAGGCGAACGCGGCCAGCGTTCCTGCCGCCAGTCTCCAGTAAATCCGTGGCTGCCACTCATCCCTTGGGACCGCAATCATTGCCCCAACCGCCAGGAACATCGAAGGGATCAGATAGGATGTATAGTACGCAAGCTGCAAACCGACCCCGCCTTTCAACTGCCAGGCCAACATGACCCCGGCCGCGGCGAGATACTGCCAGGTAAAGAACCGTTTGTGGATGAGCTCCGGCGCCGGCGCACTTCGGAAACTCCTGATCGCGGATACTACGGAAACCGCTGCTACGGCGGCCGGGATGCCTAGCCAATACGCGCTCGAGACCCAATCCAGCCCTTCGATCCGCCACTGATTCCCCTTCGAACTAAGGGCAAAAAAGATGCGAAACGATGGCGCATAGAACCAGAAGTGGCCGTCGAGAAAATAATTGATCGTGCCCAGCAGCGCGGTGATCAGGGCGGCCCCGCCGCCAAACCACAACAGCAGCTCAGCCATCGACTTGTACAAGTGCCGGGAGATGCCCCTGTTGGTCAGGATCAGGAAATAGACGACTGGAAAAGGCAGGAATGCGGCCAGAAACAGGTTCGTATAAGCCATGGCGAATCCGGCGACTCCCGCGAGCAGCAACCAGATAGGGCGCCTTCGCGATTCCACCGCCTGTGCAATGCAGGCGAGGTACAACAGATTGTAGGTTATGCCCGCTCCATCCACATAGTCCCAACCGATGGCTGATAGAAACAGCCTATGTGTTCCGAACAAAAGAGTGCCCAGCAACGCATTCCCTGGGCCAAACCCACGTTTCAGCAGGGAGTAAAACGAAAACGTTGCGGCGTAGTAGAAGGTGAAATGCAAGACATAATTAGCCACATACAGGCTGAAGAAACGGTATGCCAGATAACCCGGAAGGAGCCAGGGGAGGCGGCTGCCATAGTACTCACCAGGAAAAAGTGTCGCTTTAAAAGCGCTGAGATGACGAAAATAGCCGACGTAGACCCACGCGTCGATGGAACCGGCGGGCGAGTACATCCAGTTCGAATTCAGTGCGGCCAGCAATGCCGGCAGCAGTAACAAGATCCACGTGGTTCGATCGTTCACAAAACGATTGCCCGGCGAAGGAGCGTAAATGGAAGCCGCGGCGGCCTCGTCAACCGCGGTGTTGCCCGTCACCGTTGGAGGCGTCCTGTTCGCGACACCAGTCGTTGTGTTCAGATCCAGTCTTGCGCGTTTCATATTTCAAGGCATCAACCAGTGCCAATAGATTCCTGCCCGTGGCCCAGCCGATTCGTGCTAAGCCGTAGTTGACCCCGGCACTTTGAATTCCCGCACCGCCGAAATCACGCGCTCCTGCGCCGCCTCGTCGAGATCATTGTAAAACGGCAGCCGCAGTAACCGGTCGCTGACCGATTCGGTGACCGGGCAGTCCCCGGGCTTTCCGCCGAACTTTTGTCCCATGGGGGAGAGGTGTAGAGGCAGGTAGTGGAAAACGCTGAGAATATCGCGGTTCCGCAAGTGGGCGATCAGGGCCTGACGCGATTCGAACGATGGTAGCAGAAGGTAGAACATGTGATAGGAAGAATCGCAGTGCGCGGGCACCTGAGGCAAGCCAACACCGTTTTGGCACGCCCATGCATTCAACTCCCGATAATAGCACTCCCATATCCTTTGACGCGCCCCCTGAATATGCGCCTTGGCCTCCAGTTGGGCATACAGGAAGGCGGCCAGGAGATCGGAAGGCAGATAACTCGAGCCGATGTCCACCCACGTGTACTTGTCAACCTCCCCGCGGAAGAAGCGGCTGCGGTTGGTCCCTTTTTCGCGGATGATCTCCGCCCGTTCCACGTCAGCCTGCCGGTTGATCAGCAGCGCTCCGCCCTCGCCGCACGTAAAATTTTTCGTTTCGTGAAAGCTCAGCGCGGCGAAGGCGCCGAACGTGCCCAGCAGTTTGCCTCGATGCCGGCCCAACAGGCCGTGTGCGTTGTCCTCAACCACCGCGACGCCATGACGATTTGCAATCTCCATGATCCCGTCCATCTCGCAGCCGACTCCTGCGTAGTGTACCGGCACGATGGCCTTGGTTCGCGGAGTGAGGCAGCGCTCCAATAGCGACTCGTCCAGGTTCAAGGTGTCGGGGCGAACATCGACGAATACCGGCCGTCCACCCCGGAGGAGGAAAGCGTTCGCTGTCGAGACGAAGGTGAACGAAGGCATCACGATCTCGTCGCCTGGCTCGATATTGAGCAGCAGGGCGGCAAGTTCCAGCGCGTGCGTGCAAGAAGTGGTCAGCAGGGCCTTGGCCACTCCGAGTTCCTGCTCCAGAAGAATCTGACACTTCTTCGTAAAGGGGCCGTCACCCGCCGTGTGCATCTGGTCGATCGCCTGCTGCACATACCGAAATTCTGTGCCAACCGGACACAGCCGGTTGAAAGGAATGAAACTCAAAGAGACTCGCCTAGCCGATACGATAACATGAGAGCCAGCAGAGACCGAGCCTACTATGGATGCCAGCGGCGGCGAGAGCTTTCAGGAGCTCGCCTGGGATTCCGACCATTTCGGGTTGAAGATCGGCAGGGCGACAAGTTGTAGTGCGGACACCCCCCAACGCGCTGCCGACTGGGCCATTGCCAGGGGCCTCGACTGCGTGTATCTGTTGGCGGATGCCCGGGACGCTGCGACGCTGCGATCGGCGGCGGATGCCGGGTTCCGGATGGTAGACATACGCGTCACGCTTTCGGCGGACGTTGCCCGCGCGGACGATGAAGCCGGTATCCGCGTTGCTGTCGCCGGCGATGTCCCGCCCCTGTCACGCCTGGCCGCGCGATCGCATCGAAACTCACGATTTTACGCCGACGGGAAGTTTCCCGCGGATCGTTGCGATGCGCTTTTCGCCGCCTGGATGGAGCGTAGCTGCACCGACCGCGACTTTGCCGGGGTCGTATTCGTGGCCGACGTAGGCGGAGAACCTGTGGCATACATCACCTGTGCCAATACCTTGCGAGTTGGCAGCATCGGGCTGATTGCGGTCGATGAGAGTCATCGCGGCCGCGGGCTCGGCGGGTTATTGCTGAAACAGGCTCATGCCTGGTTCCGCGGCCAGGGAGCTTCACGCGTACAGGTGGTTACACAAGGTGCGAATACCACGGCGCTACGCATGTATGAGCGAGCCGGATTTTACGTGGAAACGGTCCAGCTTTGGTTCCACTGGTGGCGCCCGGAACCGGACCGGGAAGAGTAACTACGATAGCCGGAAGGCCCCTTTGTCGCGATGCGCCGCTTCGGCGTGCAAAGATCCATGTCCTCCGGAACCGGCGTACTCCATCACCGCGTAGCTCGGCTTGTCCATCAGGCGAAAGTGCATTCTTGCGAGATACTCACCGATCACTCCCAGGGCGAACAGTTGAGCGCCGGAGAGTATCGTTACCGTCGACGCGAGGAAGGCAAAGCCGGGCACCACCGCCCCGTGCAACAGGTAGCGGCCCAGGATGAAGAACAGCAGGACCCCGCCGAATGCCGTGAAAATCAGGCCGATGATGCTGGCCACGCGCAAGGGAATGGTACTGAACCCCGTCAGCATGTTCACCGCGTGCCGAACCAGTGACAGGAACGTGTAGTTCGACCTTCCCGCCTGGCGCGCATCGTGGCGGACGCTCACGGACCCAAACCGCCTCGTTCCCCATGTCAACAGAACGTCGATCGAAACATGTGGTCCGCGGTAGTCTGCAAATGCATCGCGCAGCTGCGTACGGAATGCGCGGAACGAACTGACGCTGCGCGCCGTCTCGGCTCCCATCACGCTCTGCAATGCGATTTTAGTGACTGTGGAGGCGATGTTTCTCAAAAAGCCATGCTGCTGTTCTCTCGGCGTGCCATAGACGACGTCGTTTCCTTCGCTCAGCTTTTTCAGCAACGCGGGAATCTCCTCCGGGGGATTCTGAAGGTCATCGTCGATGGTTACGATCACTTCGTAACGCCCATTGCGAATGCCGCACAAGAGCGCATTGTGCTGTCCATAATTCCGCATCAACTTGATGCCAACCAGATATGGATACTTCTTAGCCAGCGTCTGGATGACACTCCAACTGGAGTCCCGCCCATCGTCTTCAACAAGAATTACTTCGAAGCAGGAAGCATGTTCTTGCATTACTGCGGCCAGTCTCTCCACGAGCGGCGCCAAGTGAGATTCACTGTTGTAAACCGGGATAACAACCGACACGGCGGGGCGCGACATTGTTGGTATTCGTATTGTACCTGTGCCCGGGACTGCCCCGCCCACGCCGCCTAAAAGAAAATGCGAACTCCGCCGCCGCTTCACGCGTATTTCCTTTAAGGACAAATTCATGAGCTTGTGGCAGGACATTCGTTACGGCGAGCGCATGTTGCGCAAATCGCCCGGCTTCACGGCCATCGCGATACTGACTCTCGGCCTCGGAATCGGCGCCACCACCGCCATCTTCAGCGTCTGCGACGCCCTGCTGTGGAAGCCGGTCGCCCTGCCGCGCCTCGATACCCTGGTCACCGTTCTGCAGCGAGATAACGGCAATGCAAACAGTTGGGACGGCGCCTCCTCGGCCGATATCGCCGACGTTCGCCGCCAGGCTACGGCCATCGAAAACCTGGCGAGCTGGGAGGGTGGCAGCGCCAACATCGTGGGCGCCGGCGGCGAGCCCGAGCGCGTCTTTCAGACCCTGGTCACGGCCAATTTCTTCGACACCCTCGGTGTGCAGCCCGCCATCGGCCGTGGCTTTCGGCCCGGCGAAGACCAGCCCGGGCGCGAGCGCGAGGTCGTGCTCAGCGACCGCCTGTGGAAGCGCCGCTTTGCCGCCGACCCCGAGATTGCCGGTAAGACTATCCGTCTCGACGACCAGAACTTCCTGGTCACCGGCGTCATGCCGCAGAGCTTCGATTTCCCCATGGCGACCGAGTTGTGGACTCCGATGGCGCTCACCCCCGCGCAGGCAGCCTCGCGCCGTAGTTCAGATCTTCAATCCGTGGCCCGCCTCCGCCCCGGCCGCACCATCGAGCAGGCCGCCAGCGAACTCGACGGCATCGGCGAGCGCCTCGAAAAGGCCTATCCCGACACCAACAAGGGCAGGCGCCTGATCATCTGGCCCATCCATCGCTTCATGGTGGATTACGAAACCCAGCAATACTCGGTCATGCTGCTGGCGAGCGTGCTTTTCGTCCTGCTGATCGCCTGCGCCAATGTCGCCAACCTGCAATTCGCGCGCGCTACCGGACGCCTGCGCGAAGTCGCGGTGCGCACCGCGCTCGGCGCTTCGCGTTGGCGCGTGATCGCCCAACTGGTCACCGAAAGTGTACTGCTCTCCCTCGCCGGCGCCGTGCTCGGCCTGCTCATCGCGCGTTGGGGTGTCGCCATGATGAAGGGTGGCATGCCGCCCGAGATCGAGCGCTACATCCTCGGCTGGAAGGATATCAGCCTCGACTTCCGCACCCTGGTCTTCGCGCTCGGCGCCGCCGTTGGCAGCGGCATTCTCGCCGGACTCGCGCCCGCCTGGCAGTGTTCGCGGCCCAATCTCACCAGCGCGTTAAAGGATGGCGGCCGCGGCTCTTCATCGGGCGGGTCGCATCATCGCCTGCGCAACTTCCTGGTGGGCGCCGAAGTCGCGCTCGCCGTGGTGCTGCTGGTGGGCGCCGGGCTCATGGTCCGCGGCTTCCGTACGCTGGTCGATTACGGCAATCGCCTGAACCCCGGGACGCTGCTGACGATGCGCCTCGCCATCACCGACAACAAGTATCACGAGCCCTTCCAGCGTGCCGCCTTCTATCGCGACGTGCTCGACCGCATCCGCGTCGTCCCCGGTGTTCGCTCCGTGACGGCGGTCAGCGCGCTGCCCTACAGCGATCATTCCAGCTCGCGACTTTTCACCATCGAGGGCCGCCCCTTGGATCCGGGGCAAACTCCGGTCGGTATGTACCAGGTGGCGACCCCGACGTATTTCGAGACCGTGAACGTGCCGCTGCGGGCCGGCCGTTTACTCACCGACAGCGACGGCGCCGACGCGCCCAAGGTCGCGCTCATCAGCGAGCGCATGGCACAGCGCTGGTGGAAAAATGAATCGCCCCTCGGCAGAAAAATCCGTCTCGGCGGCGCCGATTCGAAGAATCCCTGGCTCACCATCGTCGGCGTGGTCGGCGACATCATGCACAATCCCTACGACCGCGAACCGCGCCGCACTATCTACGTGCCGCTGCCCCAGGCGCCGCAATTAAATCTGGATGTCGGCGTCCGGACCGCGGGCGACCCGCTCGCGGTAGCGTCCGCGATTACCGCCGCCATTCATTCGGTGGACCGCGATGAGCCCATCAACGAAATGCGCAGCATGGAACGCCAGATCTTCAATCGCGCCATCGGGCTGAATTACATGGCCGTCCTCATGGGCATCTTCGGCCTGCTCGCGCTCTGCCTCTCCGCTATCGGCGTCTATGGCGTCATGGCCTACATGGTATCGGAGCAGACCCACGATATCGGCCTCCGCATGGCGCTCGGCGCCGAGCAGCAGAACGTTCTCGCCATGGTCTTCCGCAAGGGCATGACCACCATCGCTGCCGGCCTGATAGTCGGGCTGCCGGTAGCGTGGGCCTTCGCACGCCTGATGTCGTCGCTCATCTTCGGCGTCACCGCCAACGATCCCACGACGTTCATCTCGATCACGCTGGCCCTGTTGGCCGCCGCCGCGATCGCCATCTATGTCCCCGCGCGCCGCGCCACCAAGATCGACCCGATCATCGCGCTGCGCTACGAGTGACCGGCGCACGGCATGGCCGACTCCGCTGACCGGGCGGATTTGACAGGAGTTTGCGCCCGACGTACCTCCGAAAGATTCGGTCCGGGCAAGCTAAAGCATGCCCCACCAATGTAGAGGCTGCCCGTCTCAATAAATCGCGCCGCCCGCCTGCGTTGACGCGATCACACCATCGCGCACCGAGAGTTCGTACGCCGCGCCCCCGTGCCCGGTCCACTTTTTCAAATCGAAGGTGTCGCCGGCCTTCACGCGATAGACGCTGATCTTTGCGAGTGTCAGCGGTGTGCCCGCTTTGCAGACTTCCGCTTTCCCCGCGACGCGCAGGAAGTATACCGGCCCGTCGCCTTCGATGGTCACCGACCCGTCCGGTTCCACGAGCGCCGCCGTGCGTTCGTCCACCGCGATTGCCCGCGATTCCGCCGCCTTGCCGTCCTCCACTATCCGCGCCAGGAAGGTCAGCAGCCTCCCCAACCGGTCGCGCTTCACGAAGTGCGTGTCCGTGATGATCCCGCGCAGCGCCGGAATCTTCACGAAGTTCTCGCCGATCTTGACCCGCTCATCGTACGGATTGGCCAGCGCCTGCGCCGAGGTCACGCTGTCCTTCTCCGCCGTGAACACGAACTGCCCAAGCACCGCCAGCCCCGCGCTGGTCCCGCCCACCGGCACGCCGCGATCGATCAGCGATTGCATCGCCTCCCGCATCGGCGACGCGCCCCACACGCGCACGTAGTTCCACTGATCGCCGCCCGCGATCCACAGCGCTTCCGCGTGGCGGATCTTCTCCAGCACGAACGCGTCGCGTGCCGCCTCCGGCGTTTTCACCACAATCGATTCCACGCTGTCCGCGCCCATCTCGTGGATGTACTTGTTGTACCCGTCGCTGCCCGAGGCGCGCAGCACCACCACGTCGCCGCCGCCCGCCTTGCCCAACATCCAGCGGAATGCCGCATCCACATCCTTGCCGCCGCCCATCAGCACAAAGCCCGGCCGCGTCGCCGGCTTCACGTCCGCCGCGTTGCCCGTCAGGTAGTATTCGTAGGTCTTGGGCGGAGCCTGCGCGGCCGCGGCCACGGTCAGCAGGCAGATCAGTTGGCGATGCATTTCGCTACTCTATCGCAACCCGGTCAACCCAGCCGCATCCACACCGCCAGTATGCCCGCGATTGCGCATCCCAATGCGATTAGTGCCACTCCCGCGCCCCGGTCTCGCCGCAGCGTCCACCAGAGATAAATTCCGCTCGCGCCCAGCACCAACAGCCCGAGTCCCAGCAGCGGCGCGAAACCTATGCCGCGCATGCGATGCACCCGCTGCATCCATACCCCGGCCTTCATCCACGTGCGATGCGCCATCTGGATCGCGCTCACTTCGTAAATCAAGAGCAGCGCGAGCATTGCGAGTGCGCTGTACCGGTGGACCCGCCGCCATGTGCCGCCGGCCCCGCGCCGCCGCAGCCAGATCCACACGCCCGATGCCGTCATCGCGAGCAGGCACCACATCGCAAACTCGTTCCACCAGGCCCACAATTGCATGCGCCAATCGCCGCTACGGAACGCAGCTGTGGTCACATGCAGCGTCGAAAGATACTTCCACAACCCGGCCCGCGTACGCTCCACGCGGATGCGCCCATCGAGCACCGTGACCTTGTGGCGCCCGTTGGCGTGGTAGAAATCGAGCACGAGCCGGTGCTGCGCGTCGTGCCCGATGTTGAAATCGTGCACCGGCGTGGCCAGCGAAAGCTCCAGCAGTTCCACCACGCGCCCCGCGGTCTCGCGCTCATTCGCCGTTGCCGTGAACGGCTGCTCCCAGACCACGACCGCCGGTTTGCCGCGCGTATCCCACAACGCCGCAATCCCGACAATCCCATAGAGCACCAGGTTCGCGAAGGTCAGCAGTCCGGCGAGCGTATGAATCCGCGCAATCAACTTTCCCAGCCTAACCCGCGGGCCTCCGCTGCGTCCAACCGTCCATGCAGGACCTCCGCTACGCCCTCCGTGTCCTTTCCCGAGCCCCGGGATTCACGGTGGCCGCCGTGATCGTGCTCGCCCTCGGGATCGGCGCCAACTCCGCGATCTTCAGCGTGGTGGATGCCGTGCTCCTCCGCCCGCTGCCCTACCACCAGCCCGGCGAGATCGTGGTCCTCTGGGAGTTGTCGCCGAGCCGCATAAACAACCGCGTCTCCCCACTCAACTTCGCGGACTGGCACGATCAAAACGCTGTCTTCACCGCCACAGCCGCCATCAGCGGAGGCCCCCGAACGGTGGCCGGACCCGGCGGCGCCGAACGCCTTCCCGGCCAGGCCGTCACCAGCGAATTCTTCTCCCTGCTCGACGTGCCGCCCATCGCCGGCCGCACCTTCCGCGCCAGCGACGCGCGCGCCAATCCCGATTGCGTCGTCATCAGCGAGCGCCTTTGGCGCAGCCGCTTCCACGCCGACACGGCGCTCATTGGCCGCACGATCCCGCTCGATGGCAAGCCCTTCACACTCCTGGGCGTGGTTCCCGCCGCCTTCCAGATCTTCTATCCCAGCGATCTCTGGACGCTCTATGTCCCCAAGCGCAGCCCCGAGCAGCGCCGCATGCATTACCTGCAGGTGATCGGCCGCCTCAAGCCCGGCGTCTCGCTCGAACAGGCGCAGGCCGCGATGAACGGTGTCGCCGCGGGCATCGCGCGCATCGCGCCCGAGACCAACAGGAATTGGGGCATCGCCATCCAGCCCCTGCATCGCGCGCTGGTCGGCGACGAACTGCGCAGCACCTCGCTCGTCCTCGGCGGCGTGGTCTCGTTCGTCCTCCTCATGGCGTGCGCAAATGTCGCCAACCTCATGCTGGCCCGTGGATCGGCGCGCGCTCGCGAGATCGCGGTCCGCGTCTCGCTCGGCGCCGGCCGCGGGCAGCTCGCGCGCCAGTTGCTCACCGAAAGCCTGGTGCTCGCCGCGCTCGGCGGAGCCCTGGGACTGGCGCTGGCGTCGGTGTTGATCCGCCTTGCACCGCGCCTGATTCCGCCCGACGCTCTTCCTGCCGGCGTGGAACTCACGCTCGATGCGCGCGTGTTCGTGTTCGCCGCCTTCGCCACTTTCGCCTGCGGCATCCTCTTTGGGCTTGCGCCCGCCTGGCAGTCCTCCCGTGCCGCGCTTTCCACGGGCCTGCGCGCTTCCGTCGGCGCCGGCAATGCCCGCATGTTGAGCTCCGTCGCCACGGTGCAGATCGCGATCGCCGTCATCATCGTAACCGGCGCGGGTCTTTTCCTGCGCACGCTCGATCGTCTCACGCAGGTCGATTCGGGCTACCACGCCGACCACGTCCTCACCGCCAACGTCCTTCTCCCGCTCACCCACTATCCCAACCCGGAGCGCGCGCTCTTCTTCTACCAGGCCGCGCAGCGCGAACTGGAAAGCCTGCCGGGCGTGCGCGCCGCGGCCTTCGGCGGCAGCCTGCCGCTCACGGGGTTCGACATCGGCCAGGGCTTTATCGCAGGAGCGGAAAAGGGCTCGGCGCATTATCAGATCGTGGGCGCGCGCTACTTCGAAGCCCTCGGCATTCCGCTCGAATCCGGCCGCGCGTTCGAGCGTCGCGACACGGCCGCCGCCCCGCCGGTCGCCATCGTCAACCGGGAAATGGTGCGCCGCTACTTCAACGGCCGGTCGCCCATTGGCCGGCACATCGGCGTCGCCGCCATGGAGATGGCAGGCCCGCGGATCATCGATCGCGAAATCGTCGGCGTCGCCGGACAGGTGAAAGTCACCAGTCCGGGCGAAGCTGAGAACGTCGCGGAGATCTATGTTCCGATCACGCAGAACCCGTGGTTCTCCGCGTCCATCGCGCTGCGCGCCACCGGGGATCCACTAGCGCTGACCGCCGCGCTGAAGTCCGCCATCGCGAAGATCGACAAGGATCTTGCCGTGACCCAGGTCCGAACCATGGACGAAATCGCCGCCGCGTCCGTGGCGCGCCCGCGCTTCCGCGCTCAATTACTCGGTGCTTTTGCGCTGCTCTCGCTGCTGCTCTCGGCCGTCGGCGTCTTCGCCGTGCTCGCTTATTCAGTCGCCCAGCGCAAGCGCGAATTCGGCATCCGCATGGCGCTCGGTGCGCAGATCGCGGACGTGCTCTCGCTCGTTCTCACCCGCGGCCTGAAGATCGCCTGCGCCGGAGTCGCCGCTGGATTGCTCGGCGCCGCCTTGCTCGCGCGCAGCCTCGCCACGCTCCTCTACGGCGTGCGCCCGCTCGACCCCGGAACCTTCGGCGCGACCGCCGCGCTGCTCGCGATTATCGCGCTCGCTGCCGCCGCCATCCCGGCTTGGCGCGCCGCCCGTGTTGACCCCGCCATCGCTTTGCGCGATGAATAATGTGCACTCTTGCCTTTTCTTATCCGCGTTTATCCGTGTTTATCCGTGGCCCATTCTGCTTTTCTGAAGAGAAATATGGGCCACGGATGAACACGGATAAACGCGGATAAGAAGAATCAACTCCAGTTTGGAGGCGCTCATTCGCGTCCTCACAGCTATCATGAGTCAATGATCTCTGCCCCCGGGCGTGTCAACCTCATCGGCGAGCACATCGACTATCACGGCCTCCCCGTCCTCCCTATGGCTCTTCGCCGCTCCATTCGCGTGCAATTCCAAGAGCGCGCCGACCGCCGCATTCACGCCGTCAGCCAGCCCTTCGGCGAGCGTGAGTTCGAATGGACGCCCAACCTCACGCCGGTCGCACGCGGCGATTGGGAGAACTACCTGCGCGCCGCCGCCCAAGCCATTGCCGGACAGTGGGGCGTGCTGAACGGCATCGATGCCGCGATCGAATCGGACCTTCCGCCCGCCGCCGGCCTCTCCTCTTCGTCCGCCCTGATCGTCGCCGTCACGCTCGCCCTGCTGCGCGCCAACCACATCGAGGCCAGCTTCGAGGAACTCATGCGCATCCTGCCCGATGGCGAGCAGTTCGTCGGCACGCGCGGCGGCGGCATGGATCATGCCGCGTCGCTCGCTTCCCATGCCGGCTGCGCGTCGCTCATCGAGTTCACACCGCTCGCAGTGCATCACATTCCGATTCCGCCCGACTGGGCCTTCCTGGTGGCACACAGCCTGCACACCGCCGAAAAATCGGGCGCTGTACGCGAACGCTATAACGCGGTCCGCACCGCCGGCGCAGCGGCGCTCGCGAAGCCGGCTTCCCCTCGTACACGGCCGCGATCGAAGCCTGCGACGAACACGAGGTAGCGCGTCTCGCCGAACCCCTCGCGCCCCTCATGCGCGACACCTTCCTCCATGTGGTCACCGAGGCGCACCGTGTCCGCGCCGCGGTGTGCGCCCTGCCGCGAAAATCAGCCCGCGCGCTTCGGCCACATCCTACTTGAGGGCCACGCCAGCCTGCGCGACCGGCTCGGCGTCAGTTGCCCCGCGCTCGACCGCCTGGTGGACGCCGCCATGGCCTCCGGCGCCATTGGCGCGCGCCTCACGGGCGCCGGTTTCGGCGGTTGCGCCGTGGTCTTCTGCGCCCGCGCCGACCTCGCCAAAGTCCGCGACGGCCTCATCGAGCGGTTCTATTCCGGAGTCGGCGATCACATTATCGAGGCCGAAGCGGGTCCCGGCGCTGTAAACTCATAGTTTCCTATATGCAGCTTCATACGCTCGATTGGATCATCGCGTTCCTATCCGTTGCGATCTGCTTTGTCCCCGCGCTGTTCTTCGGAAAGCGCTCCGGCAAGAGCACGGCGGAGTTCTTCGCCTCGGGCCGCTCCGTGCCCTGGTGGCTCGCCGGCATCTCCATGGTGGCCACCACCTTTTCCAGCGACACGCCGAACCTGGTCGCCAACTTCGTGCGCACGCAGGGCGTGGCCGGCAACTGGCAGTGGTGGGCCTTCACCCTCACCGGCGTCTCCACGGTCTTCTTCTTCGCCCGCCTCTGGCGCCGCTCCGGCGTGCTCACCGATCTCGAATTCTACGAGCTGCGCTACTCCGGCAAGGCGGCCAGCGCGGTGCGCGGCTTCCGCGCCGTCTATCTCGGCCTCTTCTTCAACTGCATCATCATGGCGACGGTCAACCTGGCCGCCTGCAAGATCGCCGCCATCCTCTTCGGCCTGCCGCGCTGGCAGACGCTGCTCGCCGTGGGACTGCTCAACGTCATCTTCGCCACTCACTCCGGCCTCTGGGGCGTGCTGGTGATCGACATGATCCAGTTCTTCATCAAGATGTCCGCGGTCATCGCCGCGGCTTATTTCGCGGTCACGCTGCCCCAGGTCGGCGGACTCTGCGCGGCCTGGTCGACAAGCTCTCCCACGTGCACGGGCCCGGCGGCCTTAACTACCTCAGCATGCTGCCCGACTTCACCAACAACTGGGATCTCGCCGTGGCCGTCTTCATCATCCCCATCGCCGTGCAGTGGTGGGCCGTCTGGTATCCCGGCGCCGAGCCGGGCGGCGGCAGCTACATCGCACAGCGCATGCTCGCCTCGAAATCCGAAAAGGACGCGCTCGGCGGCACACTCTTCTTCAACGTCGCCCACTACGTGCTGCGGCCCTGGCCGTGGATCCTGGTCGGTCTCTGCTCCATCATCATTTATCCCCAACTCTCCGACATCCAGAAGGCATTCCCCAACCTCGACCCCAAACTGCTCGGCCACGACATCGCCTATCCCGCGATGCTGCGCTTCCTGCCCATCGGCTGGATCGGACTCATGCTTGGCGGCCTGATCGCCGCCAATTCCTCCACCATCCTGACCCACCTGAATTGGGGCGCATCCTATCTGGTCCACGATTTTTACCGCCGCTTCATCACCCGCAATGCCACCGAGAAACACTACGTGAAGGCCGGGCGCTACGCCACCGTATTGCTCTTCGTGCTGCTCCTCGGCGATGGTCTTCGCGCTCGATACCGCGAAGGATAGTTTTAACCTCCTTCTGGCCGTGGGCGCCGGCACCGGGCTGCTGTATCTGCTGCGCTGGTTCTGGTGGCGCATCAATGCCTGGTGTGAAATCGTCGCCATGATCAGCTCCTTCGCGGTCGCGCTGATCTTCCTCATCCTGGCCAAGAACGGCATTGTCTATGGCTTCTCGCAGCAGCTCATCATCGGCGTAGCTCTTACCACCGTGAGCTGGGTCGCCGCCGCCTACCTTTCACCCCAAACCGATGACCGCGTGCTGATCGGCTTCTATGAGAAGGTTCGCCCGTTCGGCCCCGGCTGGCGGCGCATTCAAGCCAAATCGAGCGCGCCCGTTGTGGAAGGGGATAATTATCCCCTGGCCCTCCTCGGATGGATTATGGGCGTTACCATGATATGGTCAGCCCTTTTCACCGTGGGTAATTTCCTCTATGGCCGCACCAACTACGCACTCATACTTGGTGTCATTTTTGTGATCAGCGGCTCCATCGTGATTCAGGTGGTCAAGAAACTCTGGAAGTAGGAACAGGAAAAATGGACAAGACTTCAAGGCGTGATTTATTGAAGCTGGCGTCTCTGGCTGGAATCGGGGCCGGACTTGCGCGTTCGCAGAGCTCCTGCCAAGAGCATGGCGGGAGTGAATTTCCAACCCAAAGACAACGTGCGCATCGGCGTCATCGGCACCGGCGGCCGCGGCGACTCCCTGATCGAAAACTTCTCCGCCGTCCAGGGTGTGCAGATCACCGCCCTTTGCGACACCGTAAAGGACAAAGTCCTCAAGCAGCAGGCCAAGCTCGACAAGGCCGGGAAGGCCTCGCACCCGATCGCCCTCTACCATTCCGACGATCACGCTTTTGAAAACCTGGTCAAGCGCGACGACATCGATCTCGTCGTGGTCTCCACCCCGTGGGTCTGGCACACCCAGATGGCCGTGGCCGCCATGAAACAGGGCAAACACGTTGCCGTGGAAGTGCCCGCCGCACGCACCATCGAAGAATGCTGGGAACTCGTCAACACCAGCGAAGCCACCCAGCGCCACTGCGTCCAGCTGGAGAATTGCTGCTACGGCTACAACGAAATGATGGTGCTCAACATGGTGCGCGCCGGACTGTTCGGCGAACTCACGCATGGCGGCGCCGCCTACAATCACGATCTGCGCAGCATTCTCTTCTCCGCCGAGGGCGAAGGCGAGTGGCGCCGCTTCGAGCACCTCAATCGCGATGGCAACCTTTACCCCACGCACGGCCTGGGCCCTGTCGCCCACTATATGGATGTCAACCGCGGCGACCGCTTCGATACGTTAGTCTCCATGAGTTCGATCTCCGCTTCGCTGCAGCAATACCGCAAGGAGAAGATCCCCGCCGGCGATCCGCGCCAGAAGGAAGTCTACAAGGAAGGCGATTTCAACGTCAGCCTGATCCGTACCGTCAAGGGCCGCGTCATCGAACTCGAGCACAACGTGAGCAGCCCCCAACCCTACGACCGCATCAACCTGATCGCCGGCACCAAGGGCATCTTCCGCGATTATCCGCCGCGCATCTATTTCGACGGCGCCAAGCGCGAGGCCTTCGAGACGCTCGATCCCTACAAGGAAAAATACGAGCATCCTCTGTGGAAGAAGGTCGGCGAGCTCGCCAAGGAACTCGGCGGCCACGGCGGCATGGATTTCGTGATGGCCTACCGTCTCATCCAGTGCATGAAGGAAGGCACGCCGCCCGATATCGATGTCTACGACGCCGCTGCCTGGAGCGCCCCCGGTCCGCTCAGCGAAGCCAGCGTTGCCAACGGCAGCGCTCCCGCAAAAATTCCCCGATTTTACCCGCGGCAAGTGGCAGACCCGCCAGCCTGTATAGGCATGTCCGCCTTCCTTGAAGCTCGCGACTTCCTGCTCTCGCACCGCACCGACTACGCCAAGGCGTATCGCGACTTCGCCTTTCCGCGCCTGACGCACTTCAACTGGGCGCTGGATTATTTCGATTCGCTTCCCGGCGGGCAACTCGCCCTGTGGATCGTGGAAGAGGACGGCTCTGAGCTTTGTCTCTCGTTCGCCGAGCTTTCCGCCCGCTCCAACCGCACCGCCAACCTGCTGCGCCGTCGCGGTGTGCGGCGCGGCGACCACATCCTCGTCATGCTCGGCAACGAAGTCGCGCTCTGGGAAACGCTGCTCGCCGCATTCAAGCTCGGCGCCGTGGTCATCCCCGCGAGCACGCTGCTCGGGACCGCCGATCTCCAAGACCGGCTCGCACGCGGCCAGGTCCGCCATGTCATCGCCGGCCCGTACATCGATAGTTTCGCTGACATCGCCGGCGATTTTTCCCGCATTAGCCTCGACGACGCCCCCAGCGAATCGCCGCTCTTCGAACCCGACGGTCCCACGCCCGCTTCCGATCCTCTGCTGCTCTACTTCACCTCGGGCACCACCGCCCAGCCCAAACTCGTGCAGCACTCCCACGAGAGTTACCCCGTGGGTCACCTCTCTACGATGTACTGGCTCGGCCTGCAGCCCGGCGACGTCCATTGGAATATCAGCTCTCCCGGCTGGGCCAAACATGCCTGGAGCTGCTTCTTCGCGCCGTGGAATGCCGGCGCCGCGGTCTTCGTCTACAACTACGAGCGCTTCCGCGCGCCCGACGTACTGCGCGTTCTCGCCACCAAGCCCGTGACTTCGCTGTGCGCGCCGCCCACGGTGTGGCGCATGCTTGTGCTGGAGGATCTCGCCGTGCATCCCGTGCAACTCCGCGAACTGATGAGCGCCGGGGAACCGCTCAACCCGGAAGTCATCCAGCGCGTACAGGCCGAATGGAACCTCACCATCCGCGACGGCTACGGCCAGACCGAGACCACCGCCATGATCGGCAATCCCCCCGGCCAGCCGCTCAAGCCCGGATCCATGGGCCGTCCGCTACCTGGCTATGGCATCGAACTCTCCGACGATGGCGAAATTTGCGTGGACCTCACGGCGCGCCCTACCGGTCTGATGCTCGGCTACGCCGGTGCTTGCGGATCGTCCGACGCCGGGCTTCACCACACCGGCGACGTCGCCACCCGCGACGAAGATGGCTACTTCACCTACGTGGGCCGCGCCGACGATGTCTTCAAGTCGTCGGACTACCGCATCAGTCCTTTTGAACTGGAGAGCCTCCTGCTCCGCCACCCCGCCGTCGCCGAAGCGGCCGTGGTCCCGTGTGATGACGCGGTGCGCGGCTGCGTGCCCAAGGCCTACATCACCCTGATCCCCGGCTACAAGCCCGGCCAAAAAATGGCCCGCTATCTCTTCTCTTTCATCCGCCACACCTTTTCCCCCTTCAAGCGAATTCGCCGCATCGAATTCTGTGAGCTTCCCAAAACCATCTCCGGCAAAATCCGCCGCGCCGAACTCCGTACCCGCAGACCGTTGAAGGAATATCGCGACTGAGAAGAGGTTTCAATCGCACCAATACCACCGGCGGCTTCTACAAATCTGCTTTACACGTAACCTGGTCCATGACAGAATCCGGTTCAGTAACAAGAGTTAGCTCATTGGGGAATGGGCTCCTTTCACACGTAGTGCATCCTGCTGCCCTCGAAGTTCATAGGTGCTCTCCCTTGTTGGTAACTGGAATGGAGGTTTATCATGACGAAGTTGGTCCGCGCGACTCTCTGTCTCACCGTGCTCACAGTGATGGCAGGTACCTTGCCAGCCGCAACCATCACCATCTCGGACCTGACCGATGGGTTCCCGATAATTACGGTCAGTCCAGACATAGGCGTGACGTCAACAGCATTTAGCAATGAGCAAGTGATCATTACGGGTCTCATCCCGAACCTTACACTCCCGCCCGGAACACACTCGGTGATACTCACCGAACCGGCTTCCGACCCGTTTGGTCCGCCTCAGAGTGACTTTGTCACCTTGACCATCGGCGCCACCGCCCCGACTTTCACTCTTCTCTTCGAATCGGATGGAGCGGTGAATTTTCTGAGGGACGTGGCGGCACTCCCGCCAGGTACGCCAACGCTGCTCGAGAACGGAGCCTTCCAGGATGTCTCAGCCCTCCTGGGCAGCGGTGCCTTCACGATCATGCTGCAATCCGATCTGGCAACCCCGGAAGTTCCCGAGCCCGATGCTCGTTCTCTGTTATTCGCCGGTTGGCTGTTGATTGGCGTCGCCCAGGTTCGGCGGTTTAGGAAACCTTCGCGCTCTCGACTCTAGAAGGTCCTGCCGCGCCTAAAAAAAATTGCGATCCGCGTAGTCAATCCGCCATCCGATGAGCTAGGAGAGACACGATGTCCCAGAGATTGGCCGGTAAGGTAGCCGTCATTACCGGTGGCAGCAGCGGCCTTGGCCTCGCGACCGCCAAACGATTCATTGACGAAGGCGCGTATGTCTTCATCACCGGACGAAGGCAGAGTGAATTGGATACCGCCGTGAGCCAACTGGGCGAGAACGCGACCGGCATTCAGGGCGATATCGCTAAGGTTTCCGATATCGAGAAACTTTACGCTGTGGTGAAGCAGAAGAAAGGCGCCATCGATATTCTGTTCGCCAATGCCGGCGTCGGCGAATTCGCGCCGCTCGGACAGATCACGGAGCAGCACTTCGACAAGCAGTTCAACGTGAATGTGCGCGGCACACTGTTCACTGTCCAGAACGCGCTGCACTTGCTCCGGGATGGTGGCAGCATCGTGCTGAACGCCTCCATCGTTTCGATCAAGGGGAATCCGGCGTTCAGCGTGTACAGCGCCACCAAAGCGGCCATCCGTTCTTTTGCGCGGACCTGGTCGGTGGACCTGAAGGACCGCAAGATCAGGGTAAATGCCATCAGCCCCGGCGTTGTGCCTACGCCCGGTTACAACACCAGTCTTGGAATGACCAAGGAAGTGGTGGACCAATACGTCGAGAGCGCGTCCGGCACTATACCGCTGGGCCGCGCCGGCACGCCGGACGAGATCGCCAAGGCGGTCTTATTCCTGGCCTCCGACGACAGCAGCTACATTACCGGCATCGAACTTTTTGTCGATGGCGGCCTCGCGCAGATCTGAGCCCGTCCTTGCGTTCACTGCGCGGGGGCGGGCGTCGTCTCCTTCTTGACCCGCTTCAATTCCTTTTCGCGATCCAGCACCGTCACGCCCTTATCGATCCACGGCTTGGGCGCCGCATCCTTCAAATAGTGATCGAACCATTCCAGGATTCTGCGGTGATAATCCTGCTGGTTCGCCTTCACCGCCAGCGCGTGATTCTCGCCGGGATAAACCAGCATGATGCACTGCTTGCCCGCGCGCCGCGCCAGGTTGTACATCTCGATATCCTGATGCCAGTCGCTCGCGCCGTCCTTGTCGCCGACGCTCAGCAGGAGCGCGCCCTTCATCTTGTTCACATGGAAGACCGCCGAGTTGCGCATATACGCGCCCGGATCTTCCCATAGCGGAACCTCGAGCCTCTCCTGCCCCACTTCGGCGTGATCGGTCTCCGGCGTGCCGCTGTTCCAGTAGATTTCGCCGTAGCTGGAAACCAGGTCGGTCAGCGGACCGCCCGCGACTCCGGCGGTGAACAAATCGGTCTGCGTCATCACGAAGCTGGTGCCGAAACCGCCCCACGAATGTCCAATCAGCCCGACGCGTTTGGCGTCGATCATGCCCGTCTCCAGCACCTTCTTGGTCGCCGCTGTCACGCACTCCAGCACGCTCATGCCCGGGTCGCGCGGGCGGAAGACGATGTCGGGCATGAGGATGAAATATCCGTTCGCGCTCCAGATCGCCTCTGTGTAAGGCGAACGGTCCGTCACCGGAAAATAGCGGTGCAGGAACTGGCTCTCGCGCTCATAGATGTGCACGATCAGCGGATATTTCTTCGCCGGATCGTAGTTCGCCGGATAGAACAGCGCGCCCTGTAGCCGCTCGCCCTTCGGGCTCTTGTACTCCACCAGCTGCGACTTTCCCCAAGCATAATCTTTGGCGAAGGCGTTCACCTCCGTCACCTGCTTCGCGTCGCGCAGATCGCTGCCGCCGACGAAGACTTGAGGCGCGGCGCTAAAGTCTTCTGTCTCGTAGCCGTAGACGTCGGCGCCCTTCGCCTTCGCCAGACGGCTGACGTTGCGGTCCAGCCAGACCGTGCGATCGAGCTTGCCATCGCTCAAACGCCCATAGCCGTTCTTCTTGGTCCAGATTCCGTTCACGCTCACGTATACCGGCTTGGCCATGTCGATCGGTTCCGTGGATCCGCCGCCGCGCCCGCCGCGTCCCCCCAACGCCGGCGCTTCCGGATTCACGTAGCGGTGCCGCACCTGCTCGGTCGCGCCATCCGTCAGCCGCTTGGGCTTCGAACC
This sequence comes from uncultured Solibacteraceae bacterium, assembly GCA_963791985.1. Lineage (GTDB taxonomy): Bacteria > Acidobacteriota > Terriglobia > Bryobacterales > Bryobacteraceae > Solibacter. The sequence goes on from CAWBUN010000003.1 coordinate 229,260, forward strand.
GTCGGGATAGAGTTCCCACAAATCGAATTCGCCGTTGACGATTACGCTGGCGTCGTTCTTCGTCCACCCCGCGATTCCCCAGGATGGGCGCGCGGGATTGGGATGGTCGTCCTCCTTATCGATGAACGATACGCCCGCCGCCTTGCTCACGTTGCGCGTCTCGCCGGATTCCAGATCGTAGATCCAGAACTCGCCGTCCTTGAAGTTCAGCGCGTATTTCCCGCCAGGACTGGGCCACACCGGCGGCGAAAGTTTGGTCGCCACCTTGGCGCGCGCACCCGTATTCAAATCCACTTTGTAGACGTCCGTGAAGCGCCGCCCGAACATGCCGGTGCTTTCGTACGGTGTGTCGTCGAGCGCCACCGCACGGTTTCCCGTTCGCGGCAGTTGCATCGTCTCCTTCACGTTGGCGCCCAGCGGCACGATACGGTTCTCCGTGATGTGCCAAGCCGCCACCACGTGCCGGTCGCGATCGCGCGTCAGGCGCAGTTTCTGCTCGGAGATAACATTCGTATCGCGTGGATGCCAGACCTCCACGTTCGAAGGCTCGTCGTCGCTTTTCGCGGACTCGATCTTCCGGTCCCAATCGGCGATCCCGATGTACAGCGTGCTCCCATCCTCGCTCCACTGCGGCGTGCGCGAGCCTACCACGCGCTTCGGCGCGGCGACTTCGCCCACCGTCTTCGCGCCCAGATTCTTCCACGCCAATACCGCGTGCGACTCGCCCTCGTAGTCCTTGTTCTTCACGGAGCGCAGCGCGGCCAGGTCGGCGGAGTCCTTGCGCCACGCGAGCGCAGTGAACACGGCGTTACCGGAATCCAGCACCTTCAACTCGCCGCGCGCCGGGTCGAACAACTGCACCGCGTTGCCCTCACGGCCATCCACGCCGATGGTCATCGCCAGGTGCGTGCCCTTGTCCTGCCACGCGAAGCCGGTCACGTTGCCGAAGGTCGTGTCAGTGCCGGTCTTCAGGTCGCGCACCGTCAGCGGAGCTCCCGCGGGATCCGCATTTTCCGCCGGTGCTGTCTTCAGCGGAGCGTAGCGGCGGAACGCGAGGTAGCCTTCCTGATCGGAAAACGCGAAGCTCGCGACATCGTCGATCGTGACTGCGGCGCCGGTGGTCAGGTCCATGATGCCGAGCTTCAACTGCACCGGCTTCTTCGCCTTTTTGAGCTTGTCCTCTTCGGCTTCCGTGTACCCAATCGCGTAGGCGGCCCAGTGGGAATTGGCGGAGAACGCGGGATCATTGCCGGATGGCGCGACGTACGCTTTGCCGCCCGCGGTCGGATGGATGCGCAATTCGGACGTTCCGTTGGTGCGCCGGATCACCGCTGCCAGCCACTTGCCGTCGGGCGAGAGCGGCGTCTGCCCCACCGTCTCGAACTTGCCGTAATCCGCCGGGGTAATTGCAGGTTTGGGCTGCGCGCTTCCGAGCGCCGCCGCGATCATCAACAAAGTGGCAATCCGCGTCATAGTCTTACTCCTCAAGTAAGACAGGCCCCCTGGCCTGTCTGGACCGGCCAGGAGGCCCGTCCTACTCAATCCCGTATTTCTCCGCGAGCCCATCGGCATCGAGGCCCGCTTCGACTTCCTTGGTCCGCAGGTCCGCCGCCGCGCGCCGCATGGCACGGACCAGGTCGCTCGCCTTCTTCCGACCGGCTTCGTCGAGCCCGCCCATCATGTCCTGCACTTCCTGAATGCGATCCTTCTCGAACGCATCCACCGCCGTGTTCAACTTGGCTCGCTCCTCCACCGCGGCCTGCCCGCGCGCCGCAAAGAAGCTGCGATTCTGCGAGAGCATCGCTCCAAGGTCGGCACGCACTCTCGCCGACATCGCCCGCACCGCGTCCGGTGCCGCCGCACCGCCCGCCGCGCGCGCCGGAGCGCTCGGCTTGGCCGAAGCCGGCGAATCATAAATCGCGTTGAAGAAGAACTTATACGTTCCGTGCGATTGTCCGCGCCACTGCGGGCGGAAGCCGATCAGGTAGACGCGCCCATCGCCATAGAAAACCTCGAGCGCCGCTGCCTTCCCTTGAATCCGCTCCGGATGGAGAATGTAGCCGCTCTCCAACGGATTGCGATCGCGCGAATATCCGGCCAGCACGGCGCCGCGGAATCCGGCCTTGGTGTCGAACGCCGGGCCGCGCTCGAACATCACCACTGGGCTCGCGCGGGAGTCCTTGCACCGCCGCGTGCGCCGTGTCGCGCAGTTCCACGCGCAGCAGCGAACCCGAACAGTAGAACTGATCGGGCGTCGCCGCCGCGAGCACGTTGGTCACCGGCAGATGAAACTGGTCGATGGCAAACTGCGAGGCGTTGTTGAACGCGATCAGCGTGCCGCCTTCGCGCACGAAATCGCGCAGCGCCGCCGCCCCCGCCTCGCCCAGACCGCCCGCATATTCGCCGGGCACTGTGCCGGCCGCGAAGCCATCCATCAACTGGCGCTGCGAGCCATCGGCGATCATCAGCGTGTCGAACCGCTCGCGCAAGTGGCCGGCCCGCACGTCGCCATTGCGCACGGTGACTGGTGCAAAGCCGTACTCTTCGAGGATCCAGCGCGTCCAGCCCTCGTCGATCGAGGCCGACCACGGGCGATACAGCCCCAGTCGCGGCTTTTTGATCGCGACCGCTTCCGCCGGCGCCTTGGCGGCTGCTTGTAGCGTCACGCCATTCTTGCGCGCCAGTTCGGTCGCACGATTCAATTCCAGTCCGGCGATCACCACGTCGCCCTTCGCGAAGCTGACCTGTCCCCCGGCCGCCAGTGCCTGGTTCAGCACTTTAAAGCTCGCATTCGAATTGCGGCTCATGGTGAACACCGCGCCCGTGCCCTGCACTCCGCCGGCAGGCGTGGGCGACGCATCGATCTGCTTCAAGGTCGCGCGCTGCTGCGCCGTCAACGGCTGCAGCACGGTCGCGACTTCCACGCCCATCTGCATCGGCAGCGTCCAACCCGACACGTCGTATGGACGCTGCGGCGGACCATTCGGCGTGGTGCGCAGGTCCGGCCACTGCTGCGCTTCGAAGAGCTCTTTGACCAGCGGCGAGAACGGCTGATCCATCAGCACGACCCACGCGTTCTTGTACTCGCGGCCGTTGACGGCGAAGGGCTGCGACGCCTGGTGCACTTCGATACCGTTGATCAGCAGCTTGTCCACCAGGATCGCGGCCGCCGGGAGATCGCGCTGCTCTTGCGGGATCACGTAGGCGTACGGCGGCTCCTGCCGGAAGCGCTCCATGTTGTCGCGCGCCGCCTGGTAGCGGTTGTAAAGCAGCGTTTCGCGATGCTTCGCCGCCGTATCCAGCACGGACATCGACGCACCCAGCATGTAGCGCACCGCATCACCCAATCGCCACCAGCCGCCCTTCCACGGGCTGGAGTAGAAGATCTCGCTGCGCAGTTGCTGGCGGTCGCGGGGAAAATCATTGACCGTGTAGAAGTGCGGAGTGGCGTAGGCATACAGCGCCGTCTCCGTGAAGAACGCGATCGAATTACGGAAGATGTGCGTGAAGTCCAGGAAGCCCGGGTACCAGTTGTCGAAGCCCACGCGATGCACCGCGCCGGGCATGCCGTGGCCGTCCAGGTAGGCCGCCATGTCGATTCCCATCACGTTCAACCAGCGCGCCATCAGTGGGTTGATGTTGCTCGAGATCGGCTCCGTGAACGGCGGAATGAAGATGCGCGTCGGGAACGGCGCCGTCTGGTGGTGGCAGTAGAAGACCACCGGATCCCACTCCAGCTCGGTCTTGGTGACATCGCGCGATTCGAGCATGTTGTTCATGTACCCGTCGCGATTGTTGTCGTGTCCCACGTATTCCTGATAGAGATCGGGCAGCGGCGAAACTTCATAGGGCGTGCCCAGATTCTTGCGATACCAACCGACCACTTCGTCCTGCCCGTCCGGATTGAGCGTGGGCCAGAGCATCAGGATCACGTTGTCCAGGATGGAATCGATCTCGGGATCCCCTTGGGTAGAGACCAGCTTGTAAGCCAGCGCGATCGATTGCTGCGCGCCCGCGACCTCGGTGGAATGCAGGCCGCCATCGATGTGCACGATGGCCTTGCCCTCGCGCGCCAGCTTGTGCGCCGTATCATCGTCCAGACCGCGACCGCGTGCCAGGCGCTGCGAAGTCAACTTATAGCGGTCGAGGTCCGCGAGATTCTTCGGCGAGGAGATGATGGCAATCTCCCAATCCAGGCCGCGCGTGGTCTTGCCGACCGTGATCAGCTTAATCCGGTCGCTTGCCGCCGCCAGCTTCCTGAAATAATTGCGCGATTCCTGATAATTCGCCAGGTAGAAATCGTCGCCGGGCTTATGCCCCAGCACCGATTCCGGCGTGGGGACCTGGGCCATGCAAAGGGGAACAAACACCGCTACCAAAGAGAGACATTTCGCACGCATTCTCAAGATGGTAGCGCGGATGGCCCGCGCGATGTTACCGGGCGCCGAATGTGTCGCAGGTGGATACCTGGCCGGATTGCAGTCCGCGGCGGAACCATTCGGTCCGCTGCGCCGAACTGCCGTGCGTGAAGCTCTCGGGACTGACTTGGCCTGTCGCCATGCGCTGCAGCCGGTCGTCGCCCACTGCCGCGGCGGCGCGGAGGCCCGCCGTCACATCGGCATCATCCACCATTTTGCGTTGTTCCGTGCTGTGGCCCCACACGCCTGCGAAGCAATCCGCCTGCAGTTCGAGCTTCACCGAGAGCGGATTGGCCTGCGACGGATCGCCGCGCTGCAGCCGGCGCACCTGGCCTTCGATGCCGAGCAGCTTCTGCACATGATGGCCGATTTCGTGGGCCAGTACGTAGGCTTGCGCGAATTCCCCGGGGGCGCCGAAGCGATCGCGCAACTCCTGGAAGAACCCGAGATCGATGTAGACCTTCTCGTCCTGCGGGCAATAGAAGGGCCCGGTAGCCGACTGCGCTGTACCGCAACCCGAGTTCGTGAGATCAGTGAACAGCACCAGCTTCGTGTGCCGGTAAGCCGTACCCTGTTGGGGAAGAATTTGCTCCCAGGTGTGTTGCACGTCGTTCAACACAAAAACAATGAAGTCGGTCTGCCGTTTGGCCGCCGGGCTGGAGTCTGGGTCTGAGAGCGGCCGCGTTGCTTCCGTGGGCGCAGGCACGGCACCGCCGCCGAAGACGGAGAAGAGGTTGGTCCGGAACAGGAAGCTCAGCACCAGCAATAGCAGGGTTCCGCCGATGCCAAGGTGCATGCCGCCAAACCCGCCCAGGTTGAAGCCGCCGCCTCCGCCGCTCTCGCCGCGCCGGTCTTCTACGTCGGATCGATCCCCACCTGGCGTCCATTCCATGGGCAACCAGTAAGCACGCCGGTGGCCAACGTGTTATTTCTTCGTCGGTGGTTGCTTGGCGATGATCATGTCCTTGATCTTTTCGTAAGTCGCGTGCGGAACGATCTTCTTCTGGTCAAGCTGGGTCTTGGTGCGATAGGGCCGGCCTGCGATGATCTTCGCCGAATAGGCGTCGCCGATTCCGGGCAGCGCCTTCAGGTCCGCCTCGCTGGCAGAGTTGATATCCACGAGCGTGCTGCTCGCAGCGGCGGCCGGCGCCGCTTTGGTGGGAGCTTTCTTCGGTGTCTGCGGAGCGGCTATCAGCACGACCGCAGCCATGAGAATCATCAGGTACTTTACGAATTTCATCATCGTCACCCCTTCGCAAATTCTACCGCGAGCCGGTCCTCGGAAGTTGCTCCAGATTGGGGAGGAAAGCGGTAAGCAGGCCGATGACAGGGAGGAAGGAGCAGACGCGGTAGACGAACTCGATGCTGGTGGCGTCGGCCAGTTGACCGAGCAGCGCGGCGCCGATGCCACCCATGCCGAAGGCCAGGCCGAAGAAGAGGCCGGAGATCGTCCCGACCTTTCCGGGCACCAGATCCTGCGCGTAGACCAGGATCGCGGAAAAGGCCGAGGCGAGCACCAGGCCGATGATCACCACCAGGATGTCCGTCCAGAAGAGGCTCGCGTAGGGCAGCGCCAGCGTGAACGGCAGCACGCCGAGAATCGACACCCAGATTACGTACTTGCGCCCGATGCGGTCGCCCACGGGGCCGCCGACGATCGTGCCCAGCGCCACCGCACCCAGAAACAGGAACAGGTGAAACTGCGCGTTCTGCACCGTGAGGTGGAATTTGGCCATCAGGTAGAACGTGTAATAACTCACCAGGCTGGCGAGATAGAAATACTTGGAAAAGATCAGCGCGATCAGAATCGCCATCGAGATTGCAACTTTTCGCGTCGAGAGGCGCGGCCGCGCGTCCACCGCCATGCGCGATTTCGACCCGCTCCGCTGATGGCGTTTGTACCATGCGCCGACGCGCAAGAGGATCAGCATGGCGAGCAGCGCCGCACCGGAAAACCACGCGATGCTGTGCTGGCCCGCGGGCATCACGACAAATGCCGCCAGCAGCGGCCCCATCGACGAGCCCGCGTTGCCTCCGACCTGGAAGAGCGATTGCGCCAGGCCATGCTGTCCGCCCGACGCCATGCGCGCAACGCGCGACGACTCCGGATGGAAGACCGCCGAGCCGATCCCGACCATTCCCACGGCCGCCAGCACCAGCCCGAAGGTTGGCGCCGATGCCACCAGGATGAGGCCGATCATGGTGAAGCTCATGCCCATAGGCAAGGAGTACGGGGTGGGCCGTCGATCGGTATACAGGCCGACCAGCGGCTGCAAGAGCGATGCGGTGAGCTGCGAGGTCAGCGTGATCAGGCCGATCTGTCCGAAGTCCAGGTGGTAAGACCTCTTAAGGATCGGATACACGGCGGGAATCAGCGACTGCATCATGTCGTTCAACAGATGACAGAAGCTGATGGCCCCCAGGACACGAAATGCGGTGACGTTCTCTTTTTGCGCGGTGATCACTTATTCTACTGCGCGCAGCACCGTGCACACGCTGGCGCAGATCGGTCCGCCGATGTTGAACGTCGCCGCCGCGCGCGCATTTTTCACCTGCAACTCAGCGGGCGCCTTGCCCAATAATTGCAGCGCGCTCCAGCCGATCATCGCGATGCCGGTGGCGCCGATGGGATGGCCCTTGGCGATCAAGCCGCCCGACGTGTTGATGGCGCACTCGCCATCCGGCGCGGCCTTGCCCTCCACCCAGTACTGCGCGCCCTTGCCGGGCTCAGCCTTGCCGATGACCTCCGTGCCAAGCGCGCCCATCACGGTGAAACAATCGTGGACCTCGGCGACGTTGACGTCGGCGGGCGCTACGCCGGCCATCTGGTACGCGGTGCGCATCGCGCGATTGGCGCCGGCGGGATGCAGCACGTCGCGGCCCTGCCTTACGAATCGGGTCGGTGGCCTGTCCCCAGCCGGCGATCTCCACGCACTCGGATTTCGGCACGCCGAGCTTCGCCAGCCCCTCTTCGGTCGCCAGGATCAGCGACGGCGTAGCCGTCGGTGATCTGCGAACAATCGTACGTCTTGAGCGGCAGGCCATCGACCACGTAGCGATTGAAGCCCTCGATCGCCAGCGCCTGGTCGATCGTGATCTGGACTTTGTTCATCTGCGCGCACGGGTTGAATTTCGCGTTGGCGTACTCCTGCACGGCGATCGCGGCGAGGTCGCGCTCGGTCACGCCGTACTGCTCCATGTACTCTTTCATCACCTCGGCGAAGATGTGCGGGAAGACGAAGACTTTGCCCTCGCGCTCGCTCGGGTCGGAGAAATAGCCGAGCACTTTGCCGATCAGCTTGCCATCCATCTTGCCTTCGGCGTCGCGCATTTTTTCGTAGCCGACGGCGATCCCCGTGTCGCCCATGCCGAGTTGCAGCTTCTGGATCACGCTGAGCACGGCCTGTCCGCCGGACGCGCAGGCGTTCTCCACGGCCTCGATCGGCTTCCCTTCCAGGCCGGGAGTATTGGCCATCAGTCCGGCCAGCAGCCCCTGCTCATTGAGCGAGAAGTTGCAGGCGGCACCCACGCTGCCGACATCGAGATCGGCGGGGTTAGCAGAGATCTGGCGGCAGGCTCCCTGAATGGCGCTGTCCAGAATCTGGGGCACGGTCATGCCCATCAGCTTTCCGAACTTCGACTGATGAAAGGTCGCGATGTAGATAGGTTTCACGGTAATGTCCTATTTCTATTTTAGGTCCCGGTCACCGCGCCGCCGTCCACGCTGAGCACGGCGCCGGTGATGAAGCGATGCCTGGTTGGATGCCAGGAACACGTAGGCGTTGGCGATATCCTCGGGCTCACCGACGCGCCCGAGCGGCGTGTGTCCGACCATCGCCTGCTGTGCCTTCTCCGGCATCTGCCGCACCATATCGGTGGCGATGAAGCCGGGCGCGATCGCGTTGACGCGGATCTGGTGCTTGCCCAGTTCGCGCGCCCACACCTTCGTCATCCCGATCACACCGGCCTTGGCGGCAACGTAGTTGGTCTGGCCGAAATTGCCGTACAGCCCGACCACGCTGGATGCGTTCAGGATCGCGCCGCCGCCGCCCTGAATCATATGCGGCACCACGGCGCGCGTGCACGTGAACACGCCTTTGAGGTTGACCGAGATCACGGCGTCGAACTGCTCGTCGCTCATCATACCGGCGAGCACACCTTCCTTATATTTGATGAGCATGCCATCGCGCAGGATTCCGGCGTTGTTGACCAGCACGCGCAGGCCGCCCCACTTCGCGACCACGGCGTCGACGGCCGCGCCTCGACGGAGGCCGAACTGGTGACGTCCACCTTCTGGAAGATGCCGCCGGGTTGGGCTTCGCCTTCCTTAACGTCCCAGGAGGCGACGCGGCAGCCCTCCTGCGCAAAACGCCGCGCGGTGGCAAGTCCAATGCCTGCAGCGGCTCCGGTGACGATGACTACCTGGTCTTTCAATCCCGTGTCTTTCAATCCAGTAACGATCATTACGCTTTCCCCCAAATATCCCCCACCGTGAATCCATTTGGAAATGGATCCTCCGGGTCCAACACGTATTGCGCGAATCCCGTAATCCACGCCTGGCCGGAGAGCGACGGCACCACCGCGGCGTACGGGCCCGACGCGCGTCTCTTCGAGCAGGCGGCCGGTAAATGTGGTGCCCAGGATGCCCTCGTGGACGAAATCCTCGTACAGCCCGAGTTGCCCCTTGGCGTGCAGGGCGGCCATCTTGGCGCAGGTGCCGGTGCCGCAGGGCGAACGGTCGAGCGCGCCGGTCCACGATTCCGGCCGCGACCAATCGAGCGTCGCCGGTCGACACCACGACCGTATTCCTGCGGTGCGCGTCGGGGCGTCGAGGGCGGGCCCGAAAGCTGCGCGATCGTGACCCCGGAAATCCCGGCGTTCTCGGGATGAGTCACGGGCAACTGCTCCTGCGTGGCGGCCTTGATCATCTCGGCGACCTTGACGATCTCGCGCGCTTCATCGGCCGCGAGCGTGAGGCCGAGCGGAGCGGCGTCGGCGATCACATAGAACATGCCGCCATAGGCGACGTCCACCGTGACCGTGCCGAGTCCGCGGACTTCAACCTTGGCATCGAGATGCGTGGCAAAGGCCGGGACGTTGCGAAAGGTCACCTTGCGGACCTTGCCATGATGCACCTCGGCATCCACCGCGATCAGGCCGGCCGGCGTTTCCAGCTTGAGATGGGTGACCGGCTCGATGGCCTTCACCATCCCGGTTTCGATCAGGACGGTGACCACGCAGATGGTATTGGTGCCGGACATCGGCGGATACTCCACCTGCTCCATGATGACGAAGCCCGGCGTCGGCTTCGGGGTGATTGGAGGGGAGCATCGAGATTGCAGTTCGAAGCGGGATAGCCGCGCGGTTCACGCAGCATGCGGAGGCGAATATGGTCGGCATGCTCGGCGAGCCAGTTCTTCTTATCGAACATCGTCTGGCCGGGGACGTCGAGCACTCCGCCCGTGATGACGCGCCCGGGTTCTCCGCAGGCATGTGCATCCACCGCCGTGATCATGCTGGAAAATCGCAATCTTCACCTCATCCTATATGCTACATTGCGCCTATGCGAAACCTCTGTGCGATTCTCGTTCTGCTTGCCCTGCCGCTTGCCGCGGAGAAGAAGGTCATCAATCCTCCGGAGTTCGGGGCGGGAAACCCCAACTTCAGCACGGCGGTGCTGGCGGATGGCACGCTATATGTCGCAGGCCAGATCGGTCAGGATCTGAAGACCAGGCAGGTCCCCGCGGATTTCGAGAGCGAAGTGAAATTGCTGCTGAGTAATATCGGAATCGTGTTGAAGGCGGCGGGCATGAGTTACAAGGACGTGGTCTCGGTGCAAGTCTATCTGACTGACATGGATTTGTTCGCGCGAATGAATGCCGTCTACACCACGTTCTTTCCCGAGCCGCGCCCGGCGCGAACCACGGTAGGCGTGACAAAGTTGGCGCTCCCCACCGCGCACATCGAGATTACCGTCACGGCCAGGAAGTAAGGCGGCCAGGCCGGCGCTACCATGGGAACAGCCCATGCGTCTGCTGCTGGCCTGGACCGCGCTGCTGTGCGCCGCCGGACCAATCTCTGCCGCCGAGCCGTTCGTCATCCGCAACGTCCGCGTTTTCGATGGCGCCCGCATGCTCCCCCCAACTTCGGTCGTGGTTTCCGGCGGACGAATTCAAAGCATCGGTCGACGCGTGCGGACTCCCGCAGGCGCGCAAATTATCGACGGGCGCGGGAAGACGCTGCTGCCCGGACTGATCGATTCGCATGTTCATGTGCGCAGCGCGGAGGATTTGAAGACCGCGCTCAAGTTCGGCGTGACCACCTGCCTCGACATGTTCACCCTGCACCAGCTGGCCGCGGACCTGCGCGCGGAGCAGGCGGCCGGCAAGGCGGGTGGGCGGGCCGAGTTGCTCTCCGCGGGAACGCCGGCGACGGCGCCGGGCGGGCATGGCACGGAGTACGGTGTCGCGATTCCGACGCTTTCGCGGCCGGAGGATGCGGCCGCGTTCGTGGAGGCGCGGTTGGCGGAGGGCTCGGACTACCTGAAGATCATGAAGGACGATGGCAGCGTCTTCGGCTTCCGGCGTCCGACGCTCGACGAGGCAACGATGGGCGCGCTGATTCGCGCCGCGCACGCGAGGGGGCGCCTGGCAATCGTGCACATCGCGACTGTCGGCGATGCGCGCGAGGCGCTGGCGGCCGGCGCCGACGGGATCGCGCACGTGCATTCCGGTGCGCCGGACGCCGAAGTGGCGCGGGCGGCGGCGCAACACGGCGCATTCTGGACGCCCACCCTGGCAGTGATCACCCACGCCGCACCGCCGTTGTTGCGTGATGCGGCGCTGGCGACGGTGCGCGGACTGCGCGCGGCCGGGGTGCGAATTCTCGCCGGTACCGACGCGCCGAATCCGGGAACAGCGTACGGAGAGTCCCTCCACACGGAGATGGAACTGCTGGTGGCGGCCGGGCTAACCCCTGCGGAAGCCCTGACTGCGGCTACCTCGGACGCCGCATCGGCATACCGGCTCTCTGACCGAGGCCGAATCGCGGTAGGCCTTCGTGCCGACCTCGTACTTGTGGAGGGCGACCCTTCCCGCGAAATCAGCGCAACGCGGCGGATCGCCGGGATCTGGCTACTTGGAAAGCAGAGTTTCATACCGTAAAGGCTGAAACAATCTTCCGGTAAGCGGTGTCTCTACTACATGGAACGCATAACGTGTCTGTTCGCACTGGCCGCCGCCGCGATCTTACCGTTGTTCGCACAGTCTCACCCGAATTTCAACGGTGTGTGGAAACTCAACGAATCTCTCAGCGGAACCACGGCTTCCGGCCCCCGCGAAATCGTGTGGAAGATCGAGCACACCGACCCCAGGTTCAAGTATTCGGCTAGCGGCAAGCGCGGCTACATGCCGTTCACCGAGGCCTATGAGTTCACCACCGATGGCCGCGCGCCCGCGGATGCAACGAAGGTCGCGGTGATGGCGGCCTGGGAAGGCGACACTCTGGTGATGCGCTACGTCAAGGACGGCAAGGAGTTGGCGCGGATCCAATTGCGCCTCACCGCCGATGGAAAACAGATGACGCGGGAGGGCGCGATGGGCGGCGTCAAAATCCACGAGGTGTACGACCGGCAATAGGAGGACACCATGCTGGAAGTCCGCGAGATCACCAAGGAGTACAACCGCCGCGCGGTGGTGGACCACGTGAGTTTCACGATCGACCGCGGCGAGGTGCTCGGCTACCTGGGGCCCAACGGCTCCGGTAAGAGCACCACGGTGCGCATGTTGACGGGACTGCTGGAACCCACATCGGGCGAGGTATTGTACGGGGGACGGCCCATCCGCGATGATCTCATCGCCTACAAACGAGTGCTGGGCTACGTCCCCGAAGAGCCGTTCCTTTACCCGTATCTCTCGGGCCGCGAGTACTTGCAACTGGCGGGGCGGCTACGCTGTTTGCCGGAACACGGGGCCACCGAAAAGATCGACGCGCTGCTGCGACTGTTTTCGATGTACGAGCATCGCTTTTCCACCATCGGCTCTTATTCGAAAGGGATGAAGCAGAAGATTCTGCTGATTGCCGCACTGATCCACAACCCGGAGTTAATCATCTTCGACGAACCGCTCTCCGGCCTGGACGTCACCGCCGCGCTGGTGTTCCGTAACCTGATCAGCGCCCTGGCGCGCGAAGGCAAGATGATCCTGTACAGCTCGCACGTACTCGAGGTGGTGGAGAAAGTCTCCCGGCGCGTGCTGATTCTGCGGCGCGGGAAAGTGGTGGCGCACGATTCCGTGGAGCACCTGCGCACCCTTCTCTCCTCCCCGAGCCTGGAAGACGTGTTCGCGCAAGTGGCGGTGCAGGAAGACACGGAGAAGCTGGCCGCCGATATGATCTCCGTGATCCGGGGGTGACGCAGTGATGACCCTGACCGAACGCAAACAACAGTTTCGCGAGCTCACACGCCTGTTCGCGGGGCGCTTCCTGGAGAACGACCTGATCTGCGTGGATGGCGATACGCGCGGCACGCTGGTCGGCGTGCTCTCTCTCCTGATCGCTCCCGGAGTTTTTCTGCCGCTGCTGGAGTACCTGCAGTTCGGGTCGTACCCGCTCGGCTACATGGCGTGGCAGGCGCGCGACGCGGTGGCGGTCCCGCACAAGCTGTTGCATATCGCGCTCTCGATGACGGTGCTCGCTCTGTTCACGGTCTTCGAATGGGATGCGATGCTGCCGGACCGTCGCGACGTGGCCGTGCTGCGTCCCTTCCCGGTGGGCTTGGGCACGATGTTCGCGGCGAAGGTGAGCGCGCTTTTCCTATTCTGGGCCATCTTCACGCTGGCGGTGGACGCGATCTCGGATGTCTTCTTTTCGGCCGCGGTGGTGCAGAACGCACCCGACAGTGTGTTTCTACGCTGCATTGGCGCTCATGGCGCGGCGCTGGTGGCGGCGAATCTCTTCGTCTTCCTGGCGATGATCGGTGTGCAGGGGCTGCTGATGACCGCACTCGGTCCGGCGCGGTTCCGGCGCTTCGCGCCGTACGCGCAGTTCGTATTGATCGCGGGAATCCTGACGCTCTTCTTTTTTTCCATCGGGTTTGCTTTCGGAATGCGAACCGATGCGCCGCCGTCTCCCCTGATTCGCGCCCTGCCGGCGTACTGGTTTCTCGGGTTGGACCAGGTGCTGGTCGGGTTGCCGGAGCCCCTGTTCGAAGCACTTGCGGCGTACGTGGCGCCGGCGATTCTGCTGGCCGCTGCGATCGCGGCCTGTGCCTACAGTTTCAGCTACCGGCGCAGCGTGCATGGTGTGTTCGAAGCGCAGGACCATGTCGCCGCGCAACCCGGCCGGGTGGCGCGATGGGCGGAGCGGATGGTGAATGAGCGTCTGCTGGATTCGCCCGGCGAACGCGCCGCTTTCCTGTTCGTGTGGCACACGTTGCTGCGCAGCCGTAGCCACCGCCTGCTGGTGGCGGCGTGGACGGCATCGGGCGTGGCCTTGGTACTGCAGGGCATCACCGGCGCGCTGGCATCCGGGCAGTCCGATTGGTGGCGCGTGATCGCGGGCCCGCTGCTTCCCGTGCCGATTGTGCTGCCGCTCTTTCTGGTCACCGGCCTGCGCTACGCCTTCACCGTGCCCGCCGAACTGCGCGCCAACTGGGTCTTTCAGCAAGGCTGCAGCGCGCCGGCGGAGTACCTGGCCGGAGCGCGCGCCGCGGGGCTGGCGCTCGCCATGACGCCCTTCGCACTGCTGCTCCCGGTCTTCACGATGGTTTGGGGTTGGCGCACCGGCGGCTTGCACGTGCTGTTCGGCGCCGTGGTGGCCTGGCTGCTGCTGGAGGCCCAGATGGCGGGCCTGGAGAAACTGCCGTTCACCTGCTCCTACGTGCCGGGAAAGGCCAACGTGCGCTCGTGGTGGACGCTGTACATCGCGGCCTACCTGATCTACACAGGCGTACTCTGCTGGGTCGATCTGAAAATTCTGCAGGAACCCTCGCGCCTCGTCTGGTTCTCTCGCCGCCGCGTGGGGCGTGCATTTCGCCATCGGACATCATCGTTCCGAGGACCTTCCCCTCACCTTCGACGAGCGGCCGGCCCCCGCGGTCCTCACGCTCGAATTGAGAGGTTAGGGCCGATTGTTAATTCATCGGCAAAGATATTGTCCCGCCCTCCGCATCTCTGTATGCTGTGGATGCCATGAACACACTCGCCCTCTGCCTGATGGTCGGTCTTACGTTACAAGTGTTACCAGCCGCGACCGGGTATCTCGTGCATAACCTGGTCGCCGACGCAGCCTCAACCGTAACTCCGCCGGCCGATAACATCGATCCCCGGCTGGTCAACGCATGGGGGCTCGTCGCAAACGCCACCAGCCCTTTCTGGGTATGCGATGGCGGCACGGGCCTGTCTACGGTCTACACGGTCAACGCCACCAACACCACCGTATTGGGACTTCCCAACCCCACGACGCAGCCCACCGTCCCCGGGGCCGGCGGCGTGCCGAAAGGTGTCTGTACCGGCATCGTGGCCAATACCGCGCCGGCCACCACGCCGGTGACGTTCCCGGTGACCGCACCCGGGAAAGCCGCCGTTGCCGCGAGTTTTATTTTTGTTACCGAGGACGGAGTGCTCTCCGCCTGGGCGAGTGGCGCCGATGCCACGCAGGCATTCGTGGAAGCCGACAATTCGAATACCGCCGTCTACAAGGGCCTGGCCATCTCCACCACCCCCGTGGTTCAACTCTACCTTGCCAACTTCAAGGCCGGAAGCATCGACGTATACGACGCGCAATTCAAGCCGGTTACCCTGGCGGCCGGCGCTTTCGCCGATTCCAAGATCCCCGCCGGCTTCGCTCCGTTTAACATCTGGAACATCGGCGGCAAGTTGTATGTCGCGTATGCCAAGCAGGATGCGAATAAGAAGTTCGATGTCGCTGCGCCCGGCAATGGATATGTCGATGTGTTCGATACCACCGGCAAATTGCTCCAGTCGCTGGTGGTCGGCGGCACCGGCAGCGCGCTGAATTCGCCGTGGGGCCTGGCCCTCGCGCCCGCGACTTTCGGCAAGTTCGCCAACGATCTGCTGGTCGGGAATTTCGGCGACGGACTGATCAACGCCTACGACCCGGCTACCGGCGCCTTCCTCGGGACCCTGCAGGACGCCAGCGGAAAGAACATCGTCATCCCCGGCATGTGGGCTCTCACCTTCGGCAATGGCAGCAGCGGCGGCGATAAAGACACGCTGTACTTCGCTGCCGGACCGGGCGGCCAAAAGCACGGCGTTCTCGGCAGCATCTCGGCCAATCCCAACGTGGTCAGCACGGCCATCACCAACGCCGCCCAAGCCTCGGGCGGAATCGCCGCCAACACTTACGTCACCATCAAGGGCAACAACCTGGCGCCCACCAAGCGCTCCTGGGTCACGGCCGATTTCGGCACTACGGGTAAGACGCTGCCAACCGCGCTCGATGGCGTGAGCGTCACCATCAACGGAGAACCGGCGTACCTCTCGTACATCAGCCCGGTGCAGATCAACCTGCTGACGCCCGCCGACCTGCCCTCCAGCGGCCAGGTCACCGTGGTGGTCACCGATAACACCTTGACCAGCAGCACGGTCAATGTGTCCCCGCAGGCCGTCGCGCCCTCGTTCTTCCTGCTCGATACCGCCGGCCACATCGCCGCGACGCACGCCAACAATTCGCTCATCGGGACCACCGCCCCCGCCACGCCGGCCGCGCCCGGCGAGACGATCGTTCTGTACGGCAACGGCTTCGGACCCACCAGTCCGGCAGCGGTCAACGGCCAGGTTCTTGCCGCCGCTTCGCCCCTGCTGGTGACACCCACGGTCACGTTCAACGGCAACAACGCCAATGTCGTCTTCGCCGGACTCACCGCGACGGGCCTGTACCAATTCAACGTGACGGTCCCCTCCGGCCTGCCGGATGGCGATGCCACGGTAGTCGCGAAGGCCGCGGGTGTAAGCTCCCCGAGCGGCGCGCTGATCACGATCAAGAACTAGTGCCACGACGAGCCGCGACCGTCAGGGAGCGCTACCGGCACACCACCTGCCGTAACGCTCCGCGTCGTCAAACGCCTCCGCCTACCTCGACCGCAATGCCTCCAGCGGATCGATGCGAGTCGCGCGGCGTGCCGGAATCGCGCACGCCGCTAGCGACACCGCGAGGAAAACTCCGGCAATCGCCGCAAACGTCCCCGGATCGGTCGCGCTCACGTGGAAGAGCATGCGACCCAGCAGGCGCGTGAGCCCGATGGCCGCGATCACGCCGATTACGATTCCCATGGCGCTGAGCCGCATGCCCTCCGCCAGCACCATCCGCACAATATCACCGCGTTGCGCGCCGATCGCCTGGCGAATGCCGATCTCCGCAGTGCGCTGCGCCACCGAATAGGCCATCACGCCGTACAGCCCGATGACCGCGAGAATCAGCGCGACCGCCGCGAACCCGGCGATCAGGTACATCGTCTCGCGGCGCTGCGAGAGCGCATTCCGCACCACCTCATCCATCGTGCGGATATTGGTGACCGGCTGATCGCGATCCACCCCCGCCACCATCGCCCCCAGCGCCTTGGTGAGCGCCCGCGGATCGCCCTCCGTGCGCAGCGTAACCGATACGCTCTGCCAGGTCCATTGCGGGTACGCGGTAAAGATCGCCATGGGAGTTTCCACTTCGAGGCCGCGCGATTTGGTGTCGCCGACCACGCCCACAATTTCGAACGGCGCCTGAAATCGCGTGAACGTGATGTGCTTGCCGAGCGCGTTCTGGTTCGGCCAGAAGTGACGCGCCAACGCTTCGTTCACGATCAGTACGCGCGGCGCCTGGGCGTCGTCGGCCCAGGTGAAATAGCGGCCGCGCAGCAGCGGGATGGAGAGTGTGCGGAAATAATCCGGTGTGGCTCCGCCCCATTGCGCCAGCGGCCGCAGCCCCATCGGCACCACCGGCTGGCCTTCCACCAGAATCGGCGAGAGCACCGCGGGACCCAGCGGCACGGATTGCGAAATCGCCGCCGCGGTCACGCCCGGAATACTCCGCAGGCGCTGCTCGATCTCGTGGACGAAGCGCGCGCGCGCCGGGCCGTCGGGATATTTGGAGGGTGGGATCGCGACCCGCGCCGTCAGTGTGTGCAGCGCATCGAAACCGAGCTTCACGTTCTGCACCTGGCGAAAACTCTCGAGCAGCAGTCCGGCGCCGATCAGCAGCACGATCGAGAGCCCCATCTGTCCCGCCACCAGGAGATTTCGCAAGCGGCGCCCGCGTCCGCCGCCCGTGGTGCCCCAGCCGCCATCGCGCAATACGCCGATCAGGTTCGGGCGCGAAGCCTCCAGAGCCGGTACCAGGCCAAAGGCCACGCCCGTGATCATCGAGACCAGGACGGTAAAGCCAAGCACCGCGAGATCGACGCGAATCGGTTGGAAGCCGGGCAGATTGTTGCCGGCGTCCGCCTTCACCAGCCACTCCACGCCCCACGCGGCCAGCAGGACGCCCAGCGCCGCGCCGGCTGTGGAGAGCACCACGCTTTCGGCGAGCAGTTGGCGGATGAGTTGCGCGCGGCTCGCGCCCAGTGCGGCGCGCACCGCGATCTCCTTGGCGCGGCCCGTGGCGCGCGCCATCATCAGACCGGCCACGTTGGCGCAGGCGATCAGCAGCACGAAGCCGACGGCGCCGGTGAGGATCAGCAGCGTCGGGCGGATCTGCAGCGTCAGGCTATCCTGCAGCGGCGCCACGTCCAGATGCGCGTTGGGGTCGGCGTCCGGCGCGCGCGGGTGTTCTTCGCGATAATGCCGCGTGATCACCGCGACTTCGGCATCGGCCTGCGCAATGTTGGCGTCCGGCGCGAGCCGCGCCATCGCGTTCAGAAATCCGGCGCCCGTCTGTATCTGCTCCGGCTGCAGCCGCCCGTACTTCATGACCCGCGTCACCCACACGTCCTGGCCCGGGGAAGGGAAGGCGTAATCCGCCGGCACCACGCCGATGATCGTGTAGACGTCCTGGTCCAGCGAAATCGTCTTGCCGAGAATCGCGCGGTCGCCCGCGAAGCGTCGCTGCCAGAGGGCGGAGCTGATCACCACGACCGGCGCGGCGCCCGTCTCACCCTCCGCCGCGCGGAAGCCGCGGCCGATCAGCGGCGGCGTGCCCAGCACCTCGAAAAAGTTGGGCGAGACGCGCGCGGCGGCGAGTTGTTCGGGCTCCGCACCGCCGGTCAGCGTGAGCGCATCGAAGCAGAAGCCGGCGATTCCCGAGAAGCTCCGGTTTTTGTCGCGCAGGCTCTCGTACGACGCCAGGGAGAACGAACTGCCGCGGAACCCGCGCGCCGGATTCGATACTGAGATCAGCATCAGCCGCTCCGGATCGCTCAGCGGCAAGGGGCGCAGCACCAGCGCGTTCACCACGCTGAAGATCGCCGTGTTCGCGCCGATCCCGAGCCCGAGCGTGAGCACCGCGACAGCGGTGAAACCCGGGCTCTTGATCATCATCCGGACCGCGTACCGTAGATTCTGCCGCATTCCTACTCCGACGCGACCGGCGCGTGAACGTTAGGTCTACTTTCTACTCATCAGGATCTTGCGGTGTGGATGCCGTCGAGATCGCGCGGTCGTTTCGCGATGCGGCGCGGCGGGTCCAGTGATGAAGCGAGAGGCTATTACCAATTTGGTAATAACCCAAACCTCAGAAACCCACTACCCGGCATTGTAGAAGCCGCCACTATTCCAGCCCAACAACCCCCATGTTCGCAATGTCCACCCACATTGTGGTGCGGCCAGTGGGGTAACTACCACCTACCAATACCACTATGCCAATGGGTGTGGTATTATTTCTACTGGAGCAAGATTATGGCGGAAGACATTATTCAGAAGGCGCGGAAAAGATTCGAGGAAACCTCCAAAATCATCGCTGAAGCCGAAAAGGTACGCGCCGAACACAACCGACTATCGCAGTTTCTTGAGACTGCGAAGCAACTTTCGGCGGCGATGCCCGGCAACGGCCATAGACCAGTGGAGAAGCCTGCCGCCCAGATTCCGGCCGTCCAGCCACCAAACATGAACATCCCGGATCGTGCCTTTGAAATTCTCAAGGCCAAGGGCTCGCTCCATCTCAGCGACCTGTTCCTCGAAATGCGCAGGCTCGGCTGGAAGTCCACGGGTGACGACGGAAAGGACAAAAAAACTTTGAATACGTCGCTCTCCACCAGGCCGAAGCGCTTTCACAATCTCGGGAAGAACGTTTGGGAGGTAGTAGAGTGACCTAAAGTCTCGATGCTTAATTTCCGCATCGCGCAGATGTTCCGGCCCGCTAACCGCCATATAGTGGCGGAGGCCTTGAAGGATGTCTCAGCATCCAACAAGGCCTCGCTGCCGGACGACAAAGGAGATCGATCTATGTTTAAATCGGTCTTCGTAACACGAGTGCCGGGCTCAAACCGCCAAGTTGTAACCACCCGGCTGACTATAGCCCCTGCCGTTATGAGCGGTGGGGGCTTATAGCCCTTTGTCATAATTATTTTACCACGCGGGGCCAAAACTAGCCCGACTTCAATTGAGCGATCTGCCGCCAGCGCCTCCTCGTGGAGAAACAGTACGAGCTCTGTGTTGCCACCGTCGCTATCATTCAGAGGCCGCCGTCGCAGGTTCAGCCCCCAGAATGCCTCCCTGTCGCGCCAGGAGCCGGGCCGCTTTGCGCCCGCCGTCGGGTCA
Source organism: uncultured Solibacteraceae bacterium (assembly GCA_963791985.1). Taxonomy (GTDB): domain Bacteria; phylum Acidobacteriota; class Terriglobia; order Bryobacterales; family Bryobacteraceae; genus Solibacter. Next base: position 249,379 of record CAWBUN010000003.1, read on the forward strand.
CAGCCGCAGCCGGACGGATCCCGGCAGTTTCAGCACGATATCGGCGGGCACACTAAAATTTCACCACGCTGAAGATCGCGGTGTTCGCGCCGATCCCGAGCCCGAGCGTGAGCACCGCGAAAGCGGTGAAACCCGGGCTCTTGATCATCATCCGGACCGCGTACCGCAGATTCTGCCGCATTCCTACTCCGACGCGACCGGCGCGTGAACGTTAGGCCTACTTCCTATTCATCAAGATCTTCACCGGCCGCGTCGCCGCCAGCGAGATCTCCGCGTTGGGCCGCTCCATCCGCGTCAACTCGGCGGCGAAGCCGGAGGGCGCGTTCTTCCCGTCCAGAATCGCCAGGCCCGCATTGCCCAGCGCAGCCAGATCTTTCGAGACCGGTTTCAACTCCGCCAGCAGCGGCTTCCCCGCCGCGAGCTCCTGGAATTTCACGTCATTGGCCGCCCACCGCGTGAACATCGTACGCAGCGCCGCGGCCTCCGCCGTGCTCCCTCTGGGATCTGCCGCGACCTTGGCCGCCGCAAGCTCCATCGCACGCACGCTCTCACTCTCGGGTCGCGCAGCATCGGCCAGGCGATTCATCGGCGTCAGGCTGGTGTACTTGGCGGCCCGTGCACGCGGACTCAGCCCCAGCCCTTCCACGGCGTCGGCCAGCACGCGCAAGGGCTCCGCCGGCGCGCCGCCCGTCATGCGGTCGAGCATGGACGAGTAGTTGGCGCGATGCTGGACGCCGGTCCACTCGAGCTCGCGGCTGACCGCTTCCATCCGCGCGTACATCGATTCGACATCGACGGTCGCGGCCGGCGACCACAAGCGCTCCGCGATCGCCGCCGCCCGCGGCCAGATGCGCGAATCCACCATCTCGGACGTCGTGTACTCCGCCCACATGCATGCTTCGCCGCCGAGGATGCGCGCGGCCTGCTCCGGCGTGAGTTTGTCGGCGTCGCCCGACATCGGGTCTACGCCGTAGTGGAACTTCGCCGGGCTCAGGTGGTCCAGATAATAGCCCCACGAGAGAATCCCGCGATAGCCCTTGGTCGCCGCTTCGGCCAGCGACTTCTGCCCGCGCCAGGATTGCACCACAATGTCCGTCGGCAGGTCGGGATGCAGCACCTCGTCCCAGCCGATCAATATCTTGCCGCGCTTCGTCAGCAGTTTCTGCACGCGCGTGTTGAAGTACGCCTGAATCGCATGCGCGTCCTTCAGGTTGTGCTCCTTCGCCCACGCCTGCACGCGCGTCGACGCGTTCCACTGCTTCGCCACCACTTCATCGCCGCCGATATGGAAATAGAGGTCGGGGAAGAGCGGCGTGATCTCTTCAAAGAAATTATCCAGGAACGTGTAGGTCTCCTCGCGGCTCGGGTCCAGCGCGTTTTCGTAGACGCCCCACTTGCGCCCGATTTCGTACGGCCCGGGATTGGTCCCGAGCTCCGGGTAGCCCACCATCCACGCCGTCGTGTGGCCCGGAATGTCGAACTCCGGCACCACGCGGATCCCGCGATCGCTCGCGTAGTTTACGATGTCGCGGATCTCGGCCTGCGTGTAGAACATACCATCGGAGCCCTGCTCCTGCAGCTTGGGATAGCGCTTGCTCTCCACCCGGAAGCCCTGGTCCTCGGAGAGGTGCCAGTGGAAGACGTTGAGCTTCACGGCCGCCATCGCGTCCAGATTGCGCTTTACCACGGCCACCGGCATGAAGTGCCGCGCCGCATCCATCATCAGCCCTCGCCACGGAAAGCGCGGCTGATCCTCAATGTGCACGGCCGCGACTTCGAAGCCCTGACTGCCCAGCGTCACCAACTGCGCGAAAGTCGCCAGGCCGTGGAGCACGCCGGCGCGCTCCGGCGCCTTGAGCGTAGCCCCATCCGCCGTGACATCCAACGTGTACGCTTCGTTCTCGCCGAGTTTGGGAGTCCCGCCGCCGGGCGATGCGCATTCCACGCGGAGCTTGGCCGCCGCGTCCTTACTGCCGAACATCGGGATCCCGGTCTGCCGCGAGAGTTGCGCCGTGAAGCGCGCGAGCGCGGCATCCAGCCGCGGATCGGACGTGCCGGAGAGCGCCGCCTTGAAACTGGAGTCGATCGTCAGTTTGCCTGTAGCTGGCCGCATCGTGGCGGGCAGCGGCATCAACGCGGGCGCCGCCGCATGAGCGCTGGAGAGAAGGGCGCAAAAGAGCGCGTATCGAAGCATCACCTCCATACTACGAAAACTTCTACATGTTACGATTGCCTTTCACCCGAGGTCACCATGCAATACACCAGACGCGATGTCGCAAAATTTGCGCTTGCCGCTCTGCCGGCAGCCAGACTCCTGGCCAAAGCCAACTCCAAATGGGGAGGCGTACAGATCGGCATCAACGCTCCGTACAGCTTCCATAACATGCCCCCCGGCGCCGATGACATTCTGAAGTACCTGGACCAGCTCGGCCTGAATGCCGTGGAACTGCGCTCGCAGCCCGTCGAATCTTTCCTGCAGGCGCCCGTAGTCCCGCCGCCCGCCGGACGCGGCAAGCCGCCCCTGACCCCGGAACAGGACGCCGCCCGCAAGGCCGCGATCGAAGACCTGCAGAAATGGCGCCTGGCGCTCTCCGTCGACAAGATGAAGAGCTTCCGGAAGAAATACAACGACGCCGGCGTGCTCATCGAAATCGTCAAAATCGATGGCATCGATGCCATGCCCGACGATGTGGTGGACTACTGTTTCACGCTCGCCAAGACGCTCGGCGCCAAGGCGCTCTCCTGCGAGATTCCGTTGAGCAAGACCAAGCGGCTCGGCGAATTCGCCCTCAAGCACAAGCTCATGGTGGGCTATCACGGCCACGCCAACGTCACCAGCCCGGAGGCCTTCGGCCGTCCCGAAAGCTGGGAGACCGCGATGACCTACTCCAAGTACAACGGCATCAATCTCGACATAGGCCACTTCATCGCTGGAAATAATGTCTCCCCCGTGGAGTTCATCAAGAAGCACCACGACCGCATCACCCACGTCCACATCAAGGACCGCAAGATGCAGAACGGCCCCAACGTTCCTTTCGGACAGGGCGACACTCCCATCAAGGAAGTGCTCCAGCTCATGAAGAAGGAAAAGTATCCGTTCGAGGGCACCATCGAGTTCGAGTACCCGGTTCCCGCCGGCTCCGACGTGCTTACCGAGATCGCCAAGTCCGTCGAGTACTGCAAGAACGCGCTCGCGTAGGACAGGCCTCCCGGCCTGTCCACTAATCTGTTTTTCGCCCTACTGCAGCACCGGCAGCGCCAAATAATTCTCCGGGATGAAAAAGCTCCCCTGCGTGATCCCTTGCGGCGTCACCTTCTGCAGCCGCTGCATCAATTCACGTCCGCCGATCTTCCCCGCCAGCGCATCGATGAACGCGCGCGTAACGCCCGTCACCTGCTCCGCCGATTCATGCGCGAACTCCAGTCGATACCGTGCGATCCCCGCCGCGCGCCAGTCTTCCAGGTGCAGGCTCGCCTCCTGCGCCTCCGCGCCGAACACCGTATTGCGGCAGCCCACGTCCGCCATCACCGGATGCGCGCGTCCCGCCGTGTCGCGCAATGCCACGCGATGCTCTTCGCAAGGCCGGCCGCAATCGCGATAGCTCGTCCCCGTGGAGAGAAACCGGCAGAACACGCAATGCTCCGTGTGGAACACCGGCAGATGCTGGTACGCGACTGCTTCGATGCGCTCGCCGCCCACTTCCCGCGCGAGCTCCGCCACCTGCGCTGCATTCAGATCGTACGTGGGAGTCAGCGCCGTCAAACCGAGCGCGAAAAACTCCCTGGCAGTGAGCGCGTTGGCCGCGTTGAGACTGAAATCGCCGGTCAATTCGCGCGCCTCGCGATGGCGCAGCGCCTCCAGCAGCCCGGTGGAGCGCACCAGGATCGGGCAGTCACACCCCAGCAGAAAATCCACGATTTTCTCTTCGCCCGGCTTCAGCACCCGCGGACTTGCCACCCGCACCGCGATGCCCGCCTGCCGCGCGCGCTCGATCGATGGGCGCAGTCCGTAGAGATCGAGATAGTCGAGCGTGATCGAATCGGGCGCGAGTTCCAGCGCCGCGTCCAGTTGCTCCGCCGTTCGCACCAGCAGATGCAGCGAGGTCGCCGCGGCGCGAGTCGCCGTTGGGATCTCTGTCGGCATCGCAGGTAAATGGTTCACTTCGCGGATCGCCGCCGCTCCCTGCGCTGCCTGGAGCTGCTCCACCGCGTCGCGCCGCAGTTGATTCAACATCGAGCTCGGCGCGAACGGAGCGCCCGTTATTTCCAGTGCAAGCCCCGCCAGTTCGTACGCCGTATTCCCCAGCCGCCCCAACTGCGCGCGCAGGTACTCCTCGTCGATCGCGCGATTGCGTGCCTCGCCCAGCAGCGCCTCGCTCTCCACCGCTACGGTCACGCCGCCCGTGGTCCATTCCGTGAAGAGCGGCTTGCCTTCGCGCGCCACTACCCGTACGTCCACCGGCTGCTTGCGCAGCGGCGCCGCGGCCTCGGTGTACATGCGCACCAGCTTGTCAAGATCCGGATCGTGCGTGCGCCAGACCAAATCGCCGGGACGAATCCGCGACGTGTTCACCACGCCATTCCCAAAGCGCAGTTCGCCGCGCTCGATTTCGAAAATCCGCCCACCCTCCTCCGCTTCTTCCGGAGTCCGCCAGTCGGCCGCGTCGAAGACCACGCCGTCCCCTGGCTTCAGCGGCGCGATGCGCTGTGCCTCCGCGGCAGTAATCACGACGCCCTTCTCGGTGATCCGCGCGACACGCCCCATCAGCACGCCGCGATGCCGCGGAGCTCGTCCGCGCACCACCGCCTGATGGTTCGTCCCGGTCACGAAGTGCGCGCCCAGTCCGCGCGAATAAACCTGCTCCAGCCGCAATTCCGCCGCCGCATCGATCCGCGGTTTGCGTCCTGCCCAGGCCTCGTCCACCGCCTCCCGGTACGCCGCCGTGGTCAGCGCCACGTAATCCGCGTCCTTGTAGCGCCCCTCGATCTTCAACGTCGAAATCCCGATGTCCACGATTTCCGGCACCTGGTGCAGCGCGTACAAATCGCCCGGCGATAGCAGGTAGCGCGCGTCGGCCAGCGGCTTCACCTTGCCATCCACCAGCATCTCGTACGGTAGCCGGCAGGCCTGCGCGCACTGTCCGCGATTGGCGCTGCGGCCGCCCCACGCCTCCGAGGAAAAGCACTGCCCCGAGTACGCCACGCACAACGCGCCATGGACGAAGATCTCCAGTTCGCAATCCGTCGCCTCGCGGATCGCGCGCACCTCGGCCAGCGATAGTTCACGCGCCAGCGTCACGCGATGCACGCCGAAACTCTGCGCAAGCCGCACGCCATCGGCGCTGGTCACGCTCATCTGCGTGCTGCCGTGAATCTCCAGATCGGGCGCGATCTCGCGCGCCATGCGCACGATCCCCACGTCCTGCACGATGATTGCGTCCGCCCCCGCCTCGGCGATCCCCGCCAGCGCCCGCGCCGCTTCGTCCAACTCGTGGCGGAACACCAGCGTATTAAAGGTGACAAATCCCTTGACCCCGCGCCGGTGCAGCGTCGTCATCACTTCCGGCAGTTCCTCCAGCGAGAAGCCCACCTTGGCGCGCGCGCTGAAGTGTTTCAGCCCGAAATAGACCGCGTCCGCGCCTGCTTCAATCGCAGCGCGCAGTTGTGGCCAATACCCGGCCGGGCTCATGACTTCAGGTTTTCGGGGGGGAAACATACAAGGACTACCTACCAGAGTACAACGTTTCCTCTGTCCTCCACTCCTCGGTGGGTGTATAGTATTTTCGGAGGTAAAACTCTTCCATGCTCGACAAGAAAGCCGACCTTGCGGGTCCCGGCATTGGCGACTATTCGGACCTGGAGAAAATCCTGCCCCAGGATTACTCCTCCCTGCTCTCCATCAGGGACACCCAACGCGCCATCTTCGCAGGAAAGAATTTCATCGAGAAGCACCTCTGCGAGGCGCTCAACCTCATGATGGTCACCGTGCCGCTCATCGTGGACACCGAGAGCGGCGTGAACGACCTTCTGGATCGCGACGGCTCCCGTACTCCGATCCAGTTCCACATCTCCAACGATCACGATCAGCACTCCATCGACGCGCAGATTGTTCAAGCTGCCACCAAATGGAAGCGCGTCGCCCTGCAGCGCTTCGGCATGAAGGCCGGCGAAGGACTCTGCACCGACATGCGCGCCATCCGCAAGGATTATTTCCTCGACCACGACCACAGCGCCTATGTCGATCAGTGGGATTGGGAAAAGGTCATCCACTTCTATGAACACGACCTGGACTTCCTCAAGCAGACCGTCAACGCCATCTGGAAAGTGTTGGTCGATGCGGAGGCATTCCTACAGGAGGAGTTCCCGGCGCTCAAAGATCCGCGCTACCCGAACCTGCCGCGCAAACTCACCTTCCTGCATGCCGAGGACGTCCTCGACATGTATCCCGACCTGCCGCGCAAACAGCGCGAGACCAGGCTGCTGCAGGAATGTCCCGCCGTCTTTTTGATCGGTATCGGCTGGACCCTGAAAGATGGCTATCCGCACGAAATGCGCGCCGCCGATTACGACGATTGGTGCACTGAGACGCGCTCCATCGACGGCCGCCCCTGTCACGGACTCAACGGCGACATCCTGGTGTGGAATCACATCACCCAGCGCCGCCACGAACTGAGCTCGATGGGGATCCGCGTGAACGCGGAGACGCTGCAGAAGCAGTTGCGCATCACGAACCAACTCGACTTGCTCCGCTACCCGTATCACCAGGCCATCATCCGCCACGAACTACCGGCCTCAATCGGCGGCGGCATCGGCCAGTCGCGCACACTGATGCTCCTGCTGCGCAAAGCGCATCTGGGCGAGGTAACCGTCAGTGTTTGGCCGAAGATCCTCAAGGAGATCTGCGAGGCGAAGAATATTCACGTGCTCGAGTAATTTGTGTATACTGCCTCCCATGAGCACTTCGAGGCGGAGATTCCTGCAGACGGCGTGTGCGGCGGCCCCCGGATTTCTGGGCGCCACCGACAAGACGGGGACCAAGCCGCCGGTAATCGGCACCGGCAAACATACCTACGAGGCCATTCACGATTGGGGTGAACTGCCCGCCGGTATCAAGTACGGCAACACGCACGGCGTGGTCGAAGACTCGCACGGTCACATCTACGTGCACCACACCGTCCACGCCACCAGCGAGATCCCCGATTCGATGGTGGTCTTCGACGAGAAGGGCAAGTTCGTCAAGAGCTGGGGTAAGGAGTTCAAGGGCGGAGCGCACGGGCTGCACATCCAGAAAGAGGGCAGCACCGAATACCTCTACCTCTGCGACACCGCGCGCGGCATCGTCATGAAGGCCACGCTCGATGGCGAAAAGGTCTACCAGCTCGGCTACCCCGACATGTCCGAGGCCTACAAGCCCGGCGCCGATGGCAAGAAGCCCAAGTACAGCCCCACCAATCTCGCGATCGGTCCGACCGGCGACCTCTACGTCGGCGATGGCTACGGCTCCAGCTACATCAACCAGTACAACAACAAAGGTGAGTATATCCGCACCTTCGGCGGTAAGGGCAAAGACGCCGGCCAGCTCGATTGCCCGCACGGCATCATCGTGGATTACCGCGGCAGCAAACCGATCCTGACCGTCGCCGATCGCGGCAACGCCCGCATTCAGCGCTTCACCCTGGAAGGCAAGCACGTCGATTTCGTCAGCGGCACCGCGATGCCCTGTCACTTCAACTTCTTCAAGAACGGCGACGTCGTGATCCCCGACCTGGGGGCGCGCGTCACCATCATGGACAAGGACAATCAGGTGATCGCGCAACTCGGCGACGATTCCGCCAGTAAGTGGCGGGACACTCGAAAAATGTCCCGCGACCACTTCACGCCCGGTAAATTCGTCGCTCCCCACGGCGCCTGCTTCGACCACAAAGGCAATATCTTCGTCGTCGAGTGGGTCGAAGTCGGCCGCGTCACGAAACTCCGTAAGGTGTGATTTACTGGTGAAACGCTAACTCGACGATCGCCGCCAGCAGATCACGCCCTATCGGCGAGGGATGAATATCGCACGGCGTCGGCGATCCGGCCGGCAGGCGAATCAGTAGTCCGGCCTTGCATGCGTCACCGCCAACAAATGCCGAGGCCGTCTTGAACGCGGTGAAGCCGTCGGCGAAACGGACGGGCGCGAAGGCCGGCAGCGAGCCCACCTGGGTCATCACGCTATTCAACAGGACCGCGAGTGAGTCCAGCGAAGGGTCCGGAGAGTAATACGTCAACAGCACCAGCCTCCCCTTATATTTCGCGCGAATGCGGCCTAGGATCTCGGCGAGGTTTGTCGCGTAGGAACCCATCACCGAGTCCAACACACTCTGCTGACATTTGACGTTGCTCCCGCACTGCTGGAGAGCCGGCAGAGACAGGAACACGTCGTTGGCCCCAATACTCAGGCTAACCATGTCAATTTGCTTGTTCGACGCGAGTTGTGCTTCGGCAAAGTCCATCTGCGACTTTGCGTGTTTGTAGTCCACCTTCAAACCGACGAGTTGCTTGAATGGCGGTAGTAGAGGTCCCGTCCGGCAGCGGGTGGGGGGAATTGCATCCAAAGTCCGGCATGTTCATGTCCAGGAAGCTACCGCTGCTCTCCCCGGGGCACGAGGCATTGACTAAGTTCGTGCCATTAAGCAGATGTTCTAGTGCGCCAACCGTTTCCGGGTACCCAATGAACTGAGATGGCTTTGGGATGTTTGTAGTGTAGGGTGGGGGTGGAATCAATAGTATATTCATCCCAAACGGAATCGAATCCCCTAATGCCAAATAGGTATTGTTCTTGTCATTTCCCCCGAACGCCGGGATGGCCAGCAAAGCGAACGCTATTTGTACGACGAGGATAGTTTTTTTCATATGGGCGCGCAGCCTGGCTCTCATTCTTGCATCGGCTCTATAAAAAGTTAACGAGTTTCTTTCCCAATCGGGCGAGTTTGCGTACTAAATGATACGATTGATGTTAGTAACTACTTACGCGCGACAGAGTAGCTCCAGTAGCTCTCCGAGGCCGGCACCTGTCTTGGCCGAGGTCCTTACGACCCGCATTCCCGGACGTACCGTCAGGATATTCCCCTGCGCGGTTTCCCAGTCGAATCCCACCGCCTCGGCCAAGTCGCACTTCGTCACCACCGCGATGTCGGACGTATTGAATATGCCGGGGTACTTGAGCGGCTTGTCTTCGCCTTCCGTCACCGAAAGCAGTACCAGCCGCAGGTTTTCCCCGAGATCGTAGCTGGAAGGGCACACCAGGTTGCCTACGTTCTCGATGAAAAGATAATCCAGCTCCTCCAGCCGCCAGCCTTCGAGCGCCTTTTCCACCATCTGCGCTTCCAGGTGGCAGACCGTCCCCGTGATGATCTGCCGCACTGGTGCGCCGCTCCGCGCCAGACGCGCTGCGTCGTTCTCCGTGGCCAGGTCGCCCACCAGTGCTGCGACGCGATGCCGTGCTCCCAGCGCGGTCAATATCCGCTCCAGCAGCGCCGTCTTGCCCGTCCCCGGGCTCGAAACCAGGCTCGCCACATACACGCCCGCCTCCGCAAATCGCGACCGCAGCGCCCGCGCCAGTTCATCGTTGCGCTTCAGGACATTCCTGCGGACTTCCACCAATCGCGGCGTCATCAATTACCGTCCTTGCGCTACCACCGAGCCGCGACCGTAAGGGAGCGATCTCTTGAGGCGTTTGCGGCGTGCCGCCCTGTGGGGCAGGCAATCCTGCCTGCAGCCGGCTTTCAGCCGGCTTTCCCCGATCCAACGCCAGTCTGCTCTACCCATCCTCGATCTCCAGCGCCGTTACTTCCAGCTCCGTTCCGCGCGCCTCTTCGATCTCCAGCTTCGCCCCCGCGATCGGGGAATCCTCGCATGCCAGGTCCCACGAGAACAACAGCGCATCCTTCACCACGCCCGAGAGCGCGCCCAACTTCAGGTGCACCGCCTCCACGCGCGCGCCACCTTGCCGTTGCGCTTCCTCGGACGCCACTTCGACGATGCTCATGGCGATCGAAAGCTCATGCATTACATCATCGACATGCGCAGATAGCGTCTGATGTCTTTGGCGTTGATGATCATGCCCAGCGCGATCAGGCCCAAAACCACGCCGCCTACAGTCTTGCTGAGTTTGCCGACGTCCACTTTCATATCAACCTCCGGACCACCTTCACCGCTTCTTCCACCGCGGGACGCACCGCTTCGCTTAAGCCCATCCCGCCTTCATCCACCGTGTCCGGCGCGGGCTCGCAGCCCACCACCAGCAACCGCTTCCACGCCGCGCCCATCTGTTTGGCCATTGACAGAACCCGCATGGGGTTCATCCCGTGGGTCGCTACCTCGCCGGATTCGCCCTCGTCCAATTCGGGCTCAATCGTGTACAGCGTGCCCGGCACGCCCCCGCGCGGCGTCGCGTCCACCAGAATCACCGTGTCGTATCCTTCGAGCAGCGCGAATGTCAGGTCGAAGCCGCGAATCCCGAAGTCCACCACGCGCACGTTCTCCGGCCACTTCTCATTCAGCATCCGCCGCGCCACCTCGGAGCCGAATGCGTCGTCGCCTAAGAAAATGTTGCCGACTCCGGCCACCAGCACGCGCCCGTTCATGGCGCCGGCTCCACTTCTTCCGCGCCGAAGAAGAATCGATGCCCCGGTTGCCGCAGCATTCCCAACTCCCGCCCCGGGTCGTCCTCCAGCACCACCGCCACATGAATGTTGCCTTCGAAATCGTGCTCCACAGCTTCCACTGTGGCCAGCTTTCCCGCCAGCGCGATATCGAAGATGTCGGCGCTCCGCCGCGGCCGCAGCCGCACGCGATCCCCCTGCTTCAGCTTCGCCGCCGCCGGACGCAGTCCGCGCAATGCTCCGTGCAGCTTCATCATCTGTTCCGGTGGCAGCGTCTCGGAGCGCTCCAGCACCTCGCGAGCGCGCGCCCCGCCGCCGCGGATCTCCGCCTTCTCCGCGTCCGACAACGTGAGAATGCGCAGCGTCAGAATCTCGTCGATCTCCGCGCCGTCGAACAGGTCGCCCGGGCTCTCCGGCGCCACCTGCGGGTAATCGTAAAGAATAATCGGCGAGGAGAGCATCATGTCGCGCTCCCCTTCTACTCCCACCAGAACCGGCCACGTTCCCACGTTGTGGCAGCCCGCCGCCGCCTCGCGATACGGCTCCGGCGGATCGATCAGCGAGCAGAACTCTCCGCCGCGCACGCTCAGAATTGTGTGCGTCGAAAGCATCGAGCTCGCTGCCGCGTCGCCGCCGCCCTCGAACGCCGTTTCGTTGCGCACCTGCACTGTCACGCGAAACAGCCGTCCTCCAACGTTCTCCGAGGCTGTCTCCACTACCGCGCGCCCGCCGTTCGGCAGCGGGACGCTCTTCGCCGACTGCATTCCGCGCAGATCGATCTCGCGCGTGTCCGGCTCGTCGCCGCCGCAGTACCAGAGAAATCGCACGCGCACTTCCAACTCGCAAGCCTCCCCCGCCGTCATCAGGCATTCCGTGCGCATCTCGCTGCTGTCGATTCCCGCCGGCGCCAGTACTCCGAAATTCCACCGCTTTTGATTCTTCAGCGCTGATGCCGTGTACGGATACAGCATGTACCCCTCGTAGAGCACCGCGTCCGCGATCTTCTCCACCAGTTCGCGCTTCATGGCAGCATGCTCTCCACGGTCTGCTCCCAAGTCGGGATCCCGCGAGCCGTCTTGTACTGCTGCAGCCGTTCGAAAACGTCGCGCCGCAGGCACAGCCAAGCCGTGTTCGGATAGTACGCGTCCATCATCCTCTTCCACGTGTCTACCGGCAGCGAGTACGTAGTCTCCTTGCTCCACGGAATCTGTTCCACCTGCAGCCCGTCTTCCGCGCTTTCGTAAAACACCGTGCCGCTGAACAGCAGCGTGAGCGGCGCGCAGCCGCTTTCCAGGCCGTCGAAGAACTTCGCCGTCGCCACCGTCAGATCGAACGTGCATGGCACCGGCAATTCCACCACGGTGCTTTCGCGAAACGGCGGAATCACCATCGCGGCATGCGTCCACAGCAGGCTGTGCAGCGTGCGGCTCCAGCGCTCCGGTTCGCCGAACAAATCGCGCAGGCGGCGCTGCTCCGCCTCGTTATAACTGCGCCGCGTGGTCTCGATGCGGATCTGGCATTGCAGCGTCACCGACCGGATCGCCTCGTCGCCCGAGTTCTCCACCCGCAGCCGCAACCCGAGCATCGGCGAACTCGCGTACTTCACCGGCTCCGCCGCTTCCACCTGAAAATGCAGGTCAGGCACTGCCGCCCTCCCGCAGGCGCGCGAAGAACCCATCGATCTCGCGCCAGACTTCGTCGCCGCCCGAGAGACCGCGCCAATGCATACGGATCAGACCCGCCAACTCGTAGCAGCGGTCGATCGGCGCCAGGTAATGATCGCGCGCGCTCCCCACCCGGTTGACCAGCAGCGCCTCCACGTCAAGCTCCATCTCCGCAAGCGCCGCATTGCGCGACGCGATCTCGCTCCAGGCTTCCAGACCGAGCAGCGATTCCGTGGGCCCCGCCGGCCCCGGATAAAGTGCCATCACCCGCCCCGCCACTGAGCTATTCACGAAGAACGCGAGCCCGATCGGGATCCGCAGAGCTTCCCACTCGGCATCGCTCATCGCGAATTCCGGCAACCGGCGCGCCTGCCGCCCCACGCTGCGCAGGTCGCTCTCTCCGCGATGCGCGAACAGCAGGGCGCACGCTTCGCAGGCGCAGCTCAATTGCCGCGTCTTTACGTCGATCAAATGACGATGCTCGTGCCCCAACTCTGCGGCGCAAAGCGCGCAACGCTCCACGCGCTTCCCCGGCAGATAGCGCCGCAGCGTTCGAAGCGGAGAGGCGCTGGTCATCGGCTGAGGAGCGCCTCCAGCGGGACGAAGGAGGACGACGCCCGCGGCTCACCTTCGATCTCGATCGCCGCCACTTCCGGCGCCGCCGCGTAAAGCGCCTGTTCGATCGCCTCCCGCGGCGCGGTGCTCTTCACCCGCACCACGGAATCCGCGATCCCGACCAGTTCCACGCCCTGCAGCCTGTCGATGGCGCGCTGCACCCGCGCCTCGAAACTCTCCGGATGCAGCCCGTAGAGCAGCAGCAGAGCGCTTGCCAGGTCGTCGCGCGCGAAGCTGCGCACTACACCTTCGCCCGCCAGCTCCACCATGCGCGCGAGGCCCGAGCCGTGAAACTCGAGGATCGCCTCCACCAGTTGCCGCACGCCCGTTCTGGTCGCCGGATCGGCCGTCGCCTCTATCTCCGTGATCAGCCGCTCGATATCCTGCACATTTTCCATTGCGCCGCCTAGCCCTGCGCCCCGAACATCGGCGAATGGTGCGTCTCCAGCACCTTGCCCTTTCCCAGATACATGTGAACGCCGCACGGCAGGCACGGGTCGAAGCTGCGCACGGCGCGCATGATGTCGATCCCGCGGAAATTCTCCGGACCGTTCTCTTCGAAGATCGGCGTGTTTTGCACCGCATCCTCGTACGGTCCGGCGGTGCCTTTGCTATCGCGCGGGCTCGCATTCCATGGTGTCGGCGGATAGGGATGGTAGTTGGCGATCTTTCCGTTGCGGATCACCACGTGGTGCGAGAGCACCCCGCGCACGGCTTCATGGAAGCCGCACGAAATCGCCTCCTCCGGCACCTTGAAATCCGTCCACGTTTTCGTCTTGCCGGCATGCAGTTCGGCCATGCCCTTCTCCATGAAGTGCAGCGCCGCCGCCGCCGCATACGCCTGGAAGTAAGTGCGCGCCCGGTCCCGCTCAATCGCATTGCTCCACCGCGGAATCTTCCATTCGAACTCCGCTTCCGGTTTATTGACGGTCTTGGGCAGATAGATCTTCACGCTCTGGCCGGTCGCCTTGATGTAGCCGATGTCTACCTTGCCCGCCAGCGCCGTCGCCCACAACCGGGCCAGCGGACCGCCGCCGGTATCGAGCGCCAGGTCGTCACCCGTCTGCGGATGGTGCCACCGCGGCGACATCACCCACGTGTACCGCTCATCGAAATTGCGCTTCTGCGGCCGCGGCGTGGTTGTCTGGTTCCACGGATGCCGCTGGTCCACCGGATTCCCCAGCGGATCCTGCTTTACGAAGGTCTCCCCTTGCTGCCAGTCGTCGTAATACGAACTGCCCAGCAGGATTCGGATTCCCAGGTTGATATCCACCAGGTTCGTGGTCACCAGCTTCCCATCCACCACCACACCCGGGGTCACGTACATCGCGTTTCCCCACTGGTTCATGTTCTTGTAGGTGTAGTCGCACACGTCGGGATTGTTCCAAGATCCCCAACAGCCCAGCAGCACGCGCCGCTGCCCCACCTTCTCGTAACCCGGTAGCGCCTCGTAGAAGAAATCGAATAAGTCGTCGTGCAGCGGCACCACCCGCTTCATGAACTCGACATATTTCATCAGCCGCACCAGGTAGTCGGTGAAGAGTTGCACGCTAGGCACTGTCCCCACTCCGCCCGGATACAGCGTCGAAGGATGCACGTGCCGCCCTTCCATCAGGCAAAACATCTCGCGTGTCAGCCGGCTCATCTGCAGTGCCTCGCGATAGAACTCACCCGTGAATGGGTTCAGAGCGCGCATGATGTCGGCGATCTTTCGGTACCCGTGCTGCTCCGCGTGCGGGCAATCCGTCCGTTCGGCTTTGTCCAGGACGCTCGGGTTGGTCTCCTTCACCATCTGCTCGCAGAAGTCCACACCCACCAGGTTGTCCTGAAAAATGTTGTGGTCGAACATGTACTCCGCGGCCTCGCCCAGGTTGACGATCCACTCCGCCATGTCCGGCGGACGAATTCCGAACGCCATATTCTGCGCGTATGTCGCGCACGTGGCGTGGTTATCGCCGCAGATCCCGCAGATCCTGCTGGTGATGAAATGGGCGTCGCGCGGATCCTTGCCCTTCATGAAGATGCTGTATCCGCGGAAGATCGAAGACGTGCTGTAGCACTCCGCTACCTCGCGATTGGCGAAATCGATCTTGGTGTAGATCCCCAGGCTCCCGACAATCCGCGTGATCGGGTCCCACGACATCTCCACTAACCTGCGTTCCCGGTTGCGTACCTCGCTCCCCGGTTGAGTAACTGTAGCCATTCCGAGCCCTCCCTGGTTTCCTAACTGAACGTCGCCGGTTTGTATCCCGTTGTTAGTGCCGGACGCTTATGCCGCCACTTAGTCTCTTTATCGGCCGTGTCGTGAGTGATCGAACGCAAGGCGCGAATTGCCTTACCGTATGCCGCGGACATGTCCGAAGAGATCTTGGCTCCCGGCGGCTCATCCATGAACGGCATGAACTTATCCGGAAATCCCGGCATGGTGCACGCGATGCAAATGCCGCCGACGTTCGGGCAGCCGCCGATTCCCGCCATCCAGCCGCGCTTCGTCACATTGCAGTTCACCACCGGACCCCAGCAGCCCAGCCGCACCAGGCATTCCGGCTTGCCGTACTCCTGCGTGAACTGCCCCTGCTCGTAATAGCCGCCGCGATCGCAGCCCTCGTGTACCGTGGCTCCAAAGAGCCACTTCGGCCGCCCCCGATCGTCAAGCGGGATCATCGGCGCGAGCCCTGCGACTTGGTACAGCAGATAGAGCAGCGTCTCCATGAAGTTGTCCGGCTGTACGGGACAACCCGGCACGTTCACGATAGGCAGCCCTGCCTTGGATTTCCAATTCCACCCCAGGTAATCCGCCAGCCCCATGCATCCCGTTGGATTGCCCGCCATTGCGTGAATGCCGCCGTAAGCTGCGCACGTTCCCGCGGTCACCACGGCCAGAGCCTTCGGCGCCAGCCGGTCGATCCATTCGCACGTGGTGATCGGCTGCCCGGTGGCGGGATCCGTCGCCAGTGCTGCCCAGTAGCCTTCGCGCTTGATCTTCTCGTTGGGGATCGATCCCTCCACTACCAGCACGAACGGATCGAGCCTCCCCGCCTCCGCTTCGTACCAATACTTCATGAAGTCGTCGCCTACTTCGTAAGCGAGTACGGGGTTGTGTAAGTGAACTTTCGGGAGTCCTGGGATGGCCCCCAGTAGGACGTCTTCAATGCTTGGTTGGGTCGCCGCGGTAACGGAGACGGAATCGCCGTCGCAACTTAAACCTGCGGTGATCCACAGAACGTGGACTTCTTTTACCGCCGGAGGACGCTGCGTCTTGCGGCCATATGGAGGCGTGTCTGCCGCCATGTGCCCTCCTTTCTCCTGACTTACTTCAGTGTGCGCGCGTATCTGGATGCCGTCAACAAATCAACGTGCCATAACTAACCGCCACTAACAAATGCGCGGCAATTGCTCGTTGAAGGGTAAGTCCAAGACCCGTGTGCCGCCGATTTCTGTCTTCATCACCACGATTCCGGGATGCGCCTCCACCGCGCGCCCGACGATCGCCGCCTCACGCCCTTCCCGCGTGGACCGCATTGCCTGCAGTACCGCATCTGCCGTATCCGGGCGGACGAATGCCACCAGTTTGCCCTCGTTCGCCACGAACAGCGGGTCGATGCCCAACAGTTCGCACGCGCCCTTCACTTCCTCGCGCACCGCGATCGCCCGCGACTCGATCTCCACTCCCACCCGCGACGCGTCCGCGATCTCGCACAACGAAGTCCCGAGCCCCCCGCGCGTCGGATCGCGCAGCGCGTGGATCTCGCCGGCATTCAGCATCGCCGCCACCAGCCGGTGCAGCGCTTGCGTGTCCGAAAGAATCTGCCCCTCCAGGTCCAGCCCCTCGCGCTTCGAGAGCACCGCCATTCCGTGATCCGCAATCGTGCCGCTGAGCAGAATCGCATCCCCCGGCCGCGCGTTCGACGCCGAAATCTCCACTCCGCGCGGCACCACGCCGATGCCCGTAGTAGTCACGAAGAGTTTATCGGCGGACTTCCGGTTGACCACTTTGGTGTCGCCCGTGACAATCGGAACTCCTGCTGCGGCCGCCGCCTGCCCCATCGCCGTGACCACCGCCGCAAGTTCCTCGATGACCAGTCCCTCTTCCAGGATGAATGCGGCCGAAAGCCCCAGCGGCGTTGCCCCGCTCATCGCCAGATCGTTGACCGTCCCATTCACCGCCAGTTCGCCGATGTTGCCTCCGGGGAAGAAGAGCGGTGTGACCACGAACGAGTCCGTCGTAAACGCGAGCCGCGCGCCCCCGGCCTCCAGCACCGCCTGATCGTCCAGCTTCCGCAGCACCGGATTATCGAACGCCGGCAGAAACAGATCGCGCACCAACTGCGCCGTCAGCCGCCCGCCGCTCCCATGCCCCATCACGATCGTCTTATGCCGCGTCAACGGCACCGGACACGCCATCACAAAGCTCTGCGCCACAGCCCCTCCTCGACCCCTTCCCCATGCACCGTGGGGCAGCCAATCCTGCTGCCGCCGGCTTTCAGCCGGCGTCCCCCGCTCACACCGCACGCCCTCAGACTGAACCGCGACCGTCAGGGCGCCGACCTCAGATTATGTCCTCTTCCCCCGGCAACGATGGCCGACGCGGCCGCCGTCCACCGCCACGCGTACCGCCCCACAATTTACTCAGATGTTCGCCTATAGGAAAACTAAGCGGCATTGGCCACTTACGCCTCCGCTTCGATCGATACCAGATGCCGCCCGTAGTTGTAGTACGCCGCGCATGCGCCCTCCGCCGACACCATCGTCGCCCCCAGCGGCGTCTGCGGCGAGCACTGCGTCCCGAATGCCGGGCAATCCACCGGCTTCTTCAGTCCGCGCAGCACCTGGCCGCTGATGCAGATCTCCGGCTCGCGCGTTCGAATGTGTTGCACGTCAAAGATATGGTCCGCGTCGTACTCGCGGAAAGCATACCTCAGTTTGTAGCCGCTCTTCGGAATCATCCCGATGCCGCGCCAGTTGCGATCCCCGACGTCGAACACCTGCTCGATCATCCTCCGCGCCGCCTCGTTTCCCTCCCGCGATACTGCGCGCGGATATTGATTCTCCACCTCGGCGCGCCCCTGCTCCAGTTGCCGCACAGTCAGCAGGATCCCCTCCAACAGGTCCACCGGTTCGAAGCCCGTGATCACGATCGGCGTACCGTGGCGCGCCGCAATCGGCTCGTACTCGCTCCACCCCATCACCGCGCACACGTGTCCCGGCCCCAAAAATCCCTGCACCCGATTTCCCGGCGATTGCAGAATCCCCGTCATCGCGGGCGGCACCACCACGTGCGATACCAGCAGCGAAAAGTTCCGCAGCCCCAGCGCCTTCGCCTGGAATACCGCCATAGCATTCGCCGGAGCCGTGGTCTCGAACCCGATCGCGAAGAACACCACTTTCATCTCCGGATTTTCCTGCGCGATCTTCAGGCAGTCCATCGGTGAGTAGACGATGCGTACGTTGGCCCCCGCCGCCCGCACCTGAAAGAGATCGCCATCCGACCCTGGCACGCGCAGCATGTCGCCGAAGGAGCAGAAGATCACGTCCGGCCGCCGTGCGATCGCGTGCGCCCGGTCGATCATGTCCAGCGGTGTCACGCACACCGGACACCCCGGCCCGTGCACAAGTTCGATCTCGGGCGGCAGCAGGTAATCGATCCCGTATTTCACGATCGAATGCGTCTGCCCGCCGCAGACCTCCATGATCACCCACGGCCGTGTCACCGTCCGCCGGATCTCATCCAGCACTTTCTTCGCAATCCGGTCGTCGCGGTACTCGTCAAGGTACTTCATCGCCGGCCTCCGGCGCACTGTCGATATCGTCGGAGTTCACCTCCGAGAGCTGCCCCATCTCTTCCAGGTACCGGTAGGTGCGCGCCGCCTCTTCCTCATCTACTCTGCTGATGGCGAAGCCCACGTGCACCAGGACATAGTCGCCGAGTTTCGCATCCGGGAGATATTCCAGGCAGGCCTCTCGCGTGATGCCGCCGAAATCCACCTTCGACATCCGCACGCCATGATTCTCGTGGAATTCCACGATCTTTCCGGGAATAGCCAGGCACATGCGCTTTCATCATAGTGCCGAAATTCGCCGCCAGCCGTCTGTTTTCACTCACACCGCGCAAGCGACGTGACGCCGAATACCTTCAGGCCCTCGCGCGCCGCTTCAAACGCATCGAGACCGTCCCGTAGCCGGAGTGGAACGGCGCCAGCAGGTACGCCCGGATGACGAACCACCAGAAGCTCCGCTCGATCAGCGCCGGATCGATCAGGTGCTCAATCTCTCGCTGCGCCGCCGGCGTCCGGCTCCAGTGAAGGCCGGGATTCTGGTGGTGAATCGTGTGGTACCCGTTGTTGAACAACATCAGGTTAATCAGCCCCACGAAATTTCGCGAGTGGTTGTACTCCGATTCCTCATCGCTGTGGACATGCTGCACGTAGTTGAAAATCAAAATGCTGAACAGCGAAACCTGGTGCGGAATCACGATGAACAGCAGCGCCTTCTTCCAACTCAGAAAGAGCGACGCCGCATAGTAAACGCCCAGCACCACGTACTGCGACGCCGCCAGGTAGAATCTCCGCCGATCGCTCCGCCACAGGCGCTTCAGATAGTCCCTGATCGGTTTCTGTTGAAAATAGCTGCTGATTGAAGGGTAACTGAGCAGGGTGAAGAGATTATTCTTCTCGCTGATCCGGTAAGTCAAAGTATAATCGCCGGCTTTATTGTTCAAAGCGTGATGATTTTTATTGTGTGTGGGAATCCATCCGAAAGCCGGGAACCCGTAAAACAACGTCAGCCAATAGTCCGTCGCAATGTTCAGCGCCCGTGATTTCCAAAGCGGCACGTGATTGTGATTATGCGCGATGATGGCGACCGAAACCGCCATAAACAGGGACCACAGGTAGAGCACAGGCTGGATGCCCGGCAGGTTCCACTGCAAAAGCAGGAGTCCGGTAGTGACGCTCATGTAAGCGAGCGTACGGCGGTCGGCCTGATATGTGAGACGCAGCAGCTAAAACGTTACCATCTCCGTGCACCGATAGCAATTCAAGCCCATGCGCACAGTGAGTTCGTGTACGCCGCCGATCCGTCGCGCAGCCACGCGTCCAGTTGCGCCGGCTCCTTCAACTGCTGCCCGCGCTGCCGCGGCACCGCCACGAAACGGCAGTGCAGTTCCGGCAGCGCCGTCATGTCGCCCCACAGCTTTTCGAACTGCGCCACCGGGAATACGTCCTCCTGCCCCTTGCCCCAGCGCTTCTTCACGTCCTTCAACGTGATGTAGGTCGGCATCCGCGCCGCCACGGACCGCACCGCGTCGCTCACCTTCGCGCTGTCGCCGAGTTCCCCGCGCGTCAACCCGAACACGCCGAGCACGCGGTCGATATCCAGCCAGTAGGTCGCGCTGTTGTAATACGAAAGCCGCGATTCCGCCTCGTCGTTCGGCAGCGCCATGCCTTCCACCAGCCGCACCCGGTCGTCCACCCGCGCCAGACCGCCGCCGCGATCCTCCAGGTGCCGCGCAATCACTTCCGTCGTTAGCCCTGCGCCGCTCGCGATGTGCTGCCCCAAAATCGCCGCGTCCACATCGGCCGCCGCCGTGTCGATGTTGTGCACCATCAGGTAATTCAGCTTCGGACGTTCCTCCAGCAGCCGCACCAGCGTGCCGTTGCGCAGCAGGTTCGGCACCTCGTACCAGTGCCCCACCGGATGCAGGCACTGCCCCGGCAGGTTGTCCGTGTAGTTCGCTCCCTCGCCCGCCTGCGCGGCCCACTTGATCAGCGCCGCGTGCAATCCCTCGCGCACTTTCTGCGCCTGCTCGTCGAGCAACTGCTGCGGCATTTCCTCCCATGCGAAGCGCAGATCGCGCTCCATCGGAATCATGCGCAGCCCGATGCTCCGCCCCGGCGAAAGCAGCAGCCGCCCGGGATACCCGAAGTTCTTCTCGCGCGCCAGGTGCTGCTCGATCGCATCGTGCGTCAGATAACTCGTCGTGAACACGTGCGGCAGCATCGTGCCGCACTCCCGGCCGACGCGCAGGCTCTTCGCCAGGTGTGTCTCGATGAAGTTGCGATGCCGTCCGCCCAGCTTGCAGAACGGGTTGAGCGCCTTCACCACGCCCGCGCCCTTGGTCCAGCGGCTGCCCACTCCGCCCGCCAGCGATACCACCGCCGCGCGACCCTCGGCCAGTGCCTGCATCCCAAGCTCGCGATGACCGCGCGTCCAGCGCATCCGGCTCCGCGTCCTCAATCCGGCTCGCTACCGGCAGCCGATTCTGCGCCAGCCCGATCCTGCCCGCTCCGCAGCTCGCCTTGAATCTGCTCGTGCTGCACGCGGTCGAACCCGTAGTCCTCGAGCAGCGAGTCCAGACTCTGCGCCCGGCCCCCATCCTGCTCCTGCCCGCGCGGCAGCAGGTGGTCGAAGAGATTGCTGCACCATGCCGGCGAACTCGTCCTTGCCGCGGCAGGCCGACGCGAACCGCTCCAGCTCCGCGCGCCGCCCGGGCGATAGCATTGCGCGCCTCGGTGCGCAGCAGCGGCGGCACCGCCAGCGTGTAATACCCCGCCGGCATCAATGCCGCAGTCGCCGGTCAGCAGCTCCGCCTGCGTGCCCCGTTCATTGATCGCGAAGTCGTACACCACCGGCTCCATCGCGAACGGAACGCAGTGCTCCATCTCCGCTTGGTCGCGCTCATGATCTCCTGCAGCCGCTCCTGCGCCTCCGCCTTGCGCTCCGGGTCGAAATAGAAACCCCATGCCGCCGCCCGACATTCCGCCGAGCATCCAGAAGCCCCAGAAGTCGTCGCCGAATTCCGCGCGCGCCCGCTCGATCAGCGTGCTCGTATACAGATTGCCCGCCCACGGAATAATCGTCTGGATCGGCCCGTCGAAATTCCGTCTGCGTGCAGGCCCCGATCGCCGCGCACGTCGCCGCTCGCGCAGGTGCCCCAGCACCTCGTCCAGAATCGCCGATCGCCTGCTTGCCGCGCCGTCCACTCCGTCTCCGACCGCAGCAGGTACTTCTCCGTCACCATCTCGAGAATCGGCCCCACATCCTGCGCCATTCCGCCGTGCACCAGCACCAGGCTGTGCTGCAGCGTTCGCGCGTCTGCCTCCGGCACATCGTCCGTGCTCGAAAATCTTGTGACTGGGCAGCAGCCGCCCGCGGCTGATGCCGAACTCCGGGTCGCCCTCGCCCGCCGTCACGCCGTGAATCAGTTTGATCCCCGGCCACACGCCGCCCGAGTCCTGCCAGCCGCCGCCCGAGCCGCCCAGCCACTCGCCCAGGATCGCGCGCGCCGCCACCAGCCGCCGGTCTTCCTCGCTCAACTCGACCCGTCAGCGACTGCGATCTGTTCGGTGGCGCGCATGCACGCCGCAATCAGGCAGGCCAGCAGATTCGTCGACACCGCCAGCCGCGAGCCCTTCGGAATATCGTTCACCTTGCTGACGATCTCGATGCCCGAGCCCCGCGCTCCGCGTCAGCCGCGCCAGCAGCTCCGCCAGCGGCTGCGTCGCGCCTTCCATCCCCGGCGGCACAATGCCCGCTCGCGATCACCGCCGCCTTCAGCAGCCCCAGATAATCGCGCGCGAAATCGAAGACTTCCGCGATCGAGTTCGATCGTCCGCCGACGCCCCCAGGTCGACGCTGGTCAACCGCAGCACCGGCTCGTCGATCACGCGCAAGTACGCCTCCACCGGCGGCTTCGGCTGCGCGTCCTGCGTCGCCGCTCCGCGCACCGCCAGGTCGATCGAGATATTCAGCACCCGCGCGCCCTCGGGAAAATCCATCCCCAGGAAGAAGATGTCGCTCCATCCGCTGTGCGTCAGGTCCATGCGCACCGGCGTGGTCTCGCGCAGAATCGGAAACAGCCGGCGCACCGCGCGCAGCAAGCTCGCGCCGCAGCCGCAGCGGATAGTCGGCCGGATGGCCCGATGCGGAACATCCACTGATTCCCGCGCACCGACCGCACGCTGCGCCGCACCTGGTCCGGCCAGCGTCTGAAACGCCAGCGAGCGATAGGCCGCCGCCAGCGCGCTCGAGATCGCCGCGCTCGGTCCGTTGGCCTCCTGCGCCGCCAGGAAAATATCGATCGCCTCCTCGAACCGGCGCTTCAGCAGGTTGGTATAGCCCGCGAAGGGAATCATCGCCGGAGCGCTCGCCGCCGGCCGTCAGCGGAATGTGGAACCGGTGGATCGCGCCAGAGGAAAAACAGCGCGCGCACGCGCTCGTACAGGTTGCTCGCTGCGACGCCGGAAGCCATCGAGCTCGCGGCATTCCGTCCAGCAGCTCCGCCATCGAGAAGTCGCGGCACAGCGCGTCCAACGCCCGGTCGCGCTCTTCGCCGCTGCCCGTGATCACGCCGGTGAGCACGCTCACTGGCGCGCTCACTCCCGTCGCCGCCGCCGCGCGCAGTTCGCGGTCCGCCAGCAATTCCAGCAGTCTGCGACAGCACCTGCGCGCGATCCGGTCCGTTCAACGCCAGCGCCAGTTGCGCGATCAACAGTCCGTACGGCGGCGCCCAGGTCGTAGCGCCGTCCGTTCGTCTTCCAACGCCAGGTATTGCTCGTGCCGCGCCAGTTCCGCCAGTGCCGCGGAAAGCGTCGGGCGCGCCGCTCGCCCAGCAGCTCCATCACCGCCGGCGTCAGCACGTGAATCCCGAAGAAGCAGAGGTAGTAGCCCGCCCGGATTCCCGGCACCATCAGCCGCTGTTCGGCCTCCGTCGGCGTCGGCTTCTCGATCACCGTCTCCACGCGATACAGATCGCTGCGCCCCGAAACGCGTCGTCCCGCCACCGTTCCGAAGCGCGGCAGCAAACTTTCGCGCGTCGCCTGCACGCCCGAAACCGCGCACTCCTCCGCGGCCGCCAGTTCCACCAGCCGCTGCGCCGAAAGCCTCGCACCCGTCGTCACGTAGAGGTGATCGCCCACCATGTGCAGAAATGGATCCCAGCCCGTGAATTCGCGCGCACACAGAATCGCCTGCCCGTACCCGGTAGGCGCCGGCTGCGCGATGAATCGAACCGATGCCGCATGCCGTCCCGCCGCCTGCGCGTAGCGCCCTTCATCGCCCGGCCAAACCACCACGCAGATCTCTTCCACTCCCGCCGCCAGCGCCTGCTCGATCAGAATACAGATCACCGGCTTTTCCTGCCCGTCTCGATCGATCAGCGTCTGCAGCGGCAGCGCCCGCTGACTCTGCCCCGCGGCCGTAATCACAGCTTTCCTGATTCGCAATGACTCTCTCCTCGGTATTACTCCGCTAACCTAGCATCTTGCTCACGAGCTTTCTCACCCCAACGAGCCGCGACCGTCAGGGAGCGCCGAGCCCTCCCCACGCGCGTAGCGCTCTCCGCGAACCGCGACCGTCAGGGAGCGATCTCTTATCCGATCACGCCAGCATCTTGCTTACGACCTTGCCTTCCACATCCGTCAGCCGGAAATCGCGCCCCATGTGATGAAACGTGAGTCGCGTATGCTCCAGCCCCAGGCAATGCAGCAGCGTCGCCTGCAAGTCATGCACGTGAACTTTATCCTCCGTCACGTTCATGCAAAGCTCGTCCGTCTTCCCCACCACCGTGCCGCCTTTGATCCCGCCGCCCGCAAGGAACAGACTATACGCCAGCGGATGATGATCGCGCCCGCCATTCTCCGCATCCCGCGGATTGCGGATCTCCACCATCGGCGTGCGCCCGAATTCGCCCGCCCACACTACCAGCGTGTCTTCCAGCATCCCGCGCTGCTTCAAATCCTGAATCAACGCCGCCGTCGGCTTGTCCGCGATATCGCAGTTCTTCTTCAGCTTTTTGTTGAGATCCACGTGATCGTCCCAGCTCGCATGATTGAGCATCACGAACCGCACCCCGCGCTCCACCATCCGCCGCGCCAGCAGACAATTCGTGGCGAACTGCTTGGTCGGCTCTTCGTTGACCCCGTACATCGCCAGCGTCGCCGCGCTCTCCTTCGAGAAATCCAGCAGCTCCGGCCCCGCCATCTGCATCCGAAACCCCAGCTCGTACGACGATATCCGCGCCGCGATCTCCATATCGCCAGTTGCCGCGTAATGCTCTTCGTTGAGCTCCTTCAGCGTGTCCAGCCCCGCCCGCTGCATCTCGCGCGTGACGCCCGGCGGATTCGAAAGGTACAACACCGGGTCGCCCGCGCTGCGCAGCACCACGCCCTGATACGTCGAGGGCAAAAATCCGCTGCTCCAGTTCGATGACCCGCCGCTCGTCCCCACTCCCGAGCTCAGCACCACGAACCCCGGCAGATTCTGCGACTCGCTCCCCAGCCCGTACAGCACCCACGCGCCCATCGTCGGACGCCCCACCTGTATACTTCCACCGAAGAGCAGCAGTTGCCCCGGATGGTGATTGAACGCGTCCGTGTACATCGAGCGCACCAGGCACAAATCGTCCGCGCACGACCCGATGTGGGGGATGAAGTCCGAAAACTCGATGCCGCTCTTCCCGTGCGGCGTGAACGTCCGCGGACTCGCCAGCACCGCCGCGTTCGGCTTCGTGAACGCCAGCCGCAAGTCCTTCGTCATCTCCGCCGGCAGCGGTTTGCCGTGCCACTTTCGCAGTTCTGGCTTCGGGTCGAACAGGTCGAGCTGGCTCGGCCCGCCCTCCATGAACATGAAGATCACGTTCTTCGCTTTGGGCGCGAAATGCGGCTTGCGCGGCGCCAGCGGATTCTGTTCCGGCGTCCCCGCGCGCCCCTCGCTCGCCAGCAGTTGCGCCAGCGCCACCGTTCCGATGCCGCCCGCGCACTCCCGGAAAAACTTGCGGCGCGATTGGATTTTCAGGAATTCTTCGCGGTCCATATTAGTCCCTCGTAATGAACTCGTCCAGGTTGAGCAGCACCCGGCTCAACTCCACCCACGCCGCCGCCTCGGCCTGCGGCACGCCTTCCAACTGATTCGGAAACAGCGCGCCCACCGCCTGCGGATGCGCCTGCAAATCGCGGCTCGAGTCGTCAAAATACTTGCCCATGCGTTCGACTTCATGCGCGCTTGGCTCGCGCCCCAGCGTCACCGCATACGCGTAGCGCAGCCGCTCGCCGAACCCGCCCGCCGATTCCTTCATGATGCGGAATGCCAGCCCTTGCGCCGCCTCGAAGAACACCGGGTCGTTCATCAAATTGAGCGCCTGCAGCGGCGTGTCCGTACGCTCGCGCCGCGTGCATGACAGGTTCGCCGCCGGAGCGTCGAAGTTCATCAGCTGCGGATACGGCACCGTGCGTTGAAAGTGAATGTACAGCCCGCGACGGTACCGGTCCGGCCCACTGCTTTCGTCCCACTTCACCGACCCCGCGTACGAAAGCTCCGCGACCCCCTTCGGCTGCGGCGGCTTCACGCTCCGCCCGCCCACGCGCAAATCCAGCAGCCCCGCCGCGTACAGCACCTCGTCGCGGATTAGCTCCGCCGGCAAACGCAATCGCGATTGTCGTGCCAGCAGCGTATTGCCCGGATCCTTCTCCTGCAACTCCGGCCGCGCGTGCGAACTCTGCCGGTACGTCGCCGACGTCACCATCAGCCGCACCATCTGCTTCGTGCTCCAGCCGCGCCGCATGTATTCGCTCGCCAGCCAGTCCAGCAGTTCGGGATGCGTCGGCCGGTCACCCTGCGTTCCGAAATCCTCGCTCGTCCCCACGATGCCGCGCCCGAAGACTTCCTGCCAGATGCGGTTCACCGCCACCCGCGACGTCAGCGGATGTTCCGGCGACGTTAGCCACCGAGCCAGCACGAGCCGCGACGCCTTCGCGCTCGCCGGCAGCGGCGGCAGCACCGCCGGCGTCCCCGGCTGCACCTCCGCTCCGTGCTCGCGCCAGTCGCCCTTCACGTGGATGTAGCTCACCGGCGGCGTGTCGTTCTCCAGCAGCACCGGCGCGTAACTCACGGGCGGCAGCTTTGCATTCAGCTCGTTCAGCTTCGCGCGCACGTCGCGTACTTTCAATTCGTCGCAGTGTTCTTTCGGGTAGAGATTCCCGCAACTCCCCAGGAACACGTCCAGGATCGCGTTCTGCTGCACCTCGCTGCGCTTCGCCGGATCCAGGAACAGCACCTTCTTCGCGTTGTCCACCGTATGCGTGAATTCGCCGTACGCGAAATCCCAATCCTCGTGATGCCCCGGATGCAGCGCGCTCTCGCGCAGCTTGCTTTCGTAATCCGCCAGCGCCTCGGGAATCTTGTACTCCTCGAGCAGTGCGCGCCGCTTGCGGTCGTACTCCGGCTTCGCCGCCAGGTAAGGACCCAGTTCGCCCGCCAGTGGCGCCTGGATGTTGACCTCTTCCTGCGTATTGAAGAACGCCGTCAGCTGATAAAACTCCTTCTGGCTGATCGGGTCGAACTTATGGTTGTGGCATTGCGCGCAGCCCACCGTCAGTCCCATCCACACCGTCCCCAGCGTCGCCGCGCGATCCAACACCTGCTCGTCGCGAAACTGCTCCGGGTCGGTCCCGCCTTCGCGATTGGTCAGCGTGTTGCGATTGAACCCGGTCGCCACCAGCGTGTCC
This sequence comes from uncultured Solibacteraceae bacterium, assembly GCA_963791985.1. GTDB lineage: Bacteria > Acidobacteriota > Terriglobia > Bryobacterales > Bryobacteraceae > Solibacter. The sequence goes on from CAWBUN010000003.1 coordinate 276,802, forward strand.
AGGTTGCGATTCGGCAGCAGATCGCCCGCCAGTTGTTCGGTAGTGAATTCGTCGTACGGCATGTCGCGATTCAACGCGTCGATCACCCAGTGCCGGTACCGCCACGCCCACGGCCGCGACCGGTCCTTCTCGTACCCGTCGCTATCCGCATACCGCGCCAGGTCCAGCCAGTAGCGCGCCCACTTCTCCCCGTAATGCGGCGAATCCAGCAGCCGGTCCACCAGCCGCTCGTAAGCATCCGGACGATTGTCCGCCAGATACTCGCGCACTTCCTGCGGCGTCGGCGGCAGCCCCGTGAGATCCAGGCTCACCCGCCGCAGCAGCGTCAGTTTCCCCGCCTCCGCCGAAGGCGCGATCCCTTCCCGCTCCAGCCGCGCCAATATGAAATTGTCGATTGTATTACGCGCCCACGCCCGGTCGCGCACCGCCGGAGCGCGCCGGCCGCTGGATCTTCTGGAACGACCAGTGCGGGTGCCTTCGTCGCCGGCCAGGTCGCACCCTGATCGATCCAAGCGCGCAGCAGTCCGATCTCTTCCGCCGTAAGCCGCGCGCCCATCGGCGGCATGACTTTCTTCTCGAGCCCCGAGACCAGCCGGATTAGTCGGCTCTCGCCGCTCTTCCCCGGCACGATATCAACGCCCGACGCCCCGCCCTTCAGCGCCGCGTCGCGTTGATCCAGCCGGAACCCGCTCATCTGCTGCTGCGCCCCGTGACACACCACGCACCGCTTCGTCAGCAGCGGCTCAATCTCGCGCGCGAAGTCCACCGGCGCCTGCGCATGAACCGCCCCGCAAACTGCCAATGCTCCTGCCAGCCACCCCGTCCTGAGCATGCCCTACATTATATTCCCCGCTGGAACACGGCCGAACGAGACGCCTTCAAATCAAAAGCGGATAGGATTGTTCTTTCTGACCCACCAGAGGCCAACTAGACAGCAGCCAGCCAGCAGCATGGTGGAAGGTTCGGGCGCGGAAGCAGGACCCGTAAGGTAGAAAGCCAGATATTGATTCGGGGCGGTTTCATTCCATCCTTCATTCTGCGTATACGTATAAGCAATTCCCGTGGAGCCGCCCAGGCTCCAACCCCAATCCTGGTTTGTGCCAACCGGGGTGTTGTAAACGATCGAAAGCAGGTACGGGTCGCCTGCGGTGAGCGCAGTCGATGGGATGACGATATCGTACGCATAGATCGGGGCGTTGTTGTAGGTATAGTTGACTCCCGTATATGTTCGCGCGGCGGAACTCCCGATGTGAAACGTATCTAGAGGAATTGTTGAAGGGTTCCCCGAAATAAAGCTGTAGATATTGATGGTGAAGTCATCGGTGAAGGACGAGGGAAAATAAGATCCCCACCAGTGAACGTCCGTAATCACATTCGATCCGGGAGCAAGAGAAAATCGCGCTGCGGAAACTTGGCAGTCAGGCCCGCAGTTCACGTTGCTTGCGGCCGCGTATAGCGTGTTGTCGTAGGTGCCGCCGTCAAATATAGTAGCGGCTTCAAGGTTCGCAGCGGCAAGCACCGCTGTGAGCGCGGAGACTCTAAGCAGGACTTTCATGCTATGTCCTCCTTCTGCGGGACGATTATATTGCTGCTACCTCCCGGTGTCAATGCGCCCGTGTCATGCGCAGCGATTCCGCATCCGGTGTTGCGAAGGGCAGGCAAGCAACGGCATCGAAAGGAATTGGGAGCGTTCGCGCGATCAAAGCAGGTTCGGATGGGCTTTTTGAGTGGATGGAGACGGTGCTGGGGGCGGGACGGAAACACGGATAGCCGCAGGGGACGTAAGAGGCGGCGGGAAAAATGGTTGAAGACTGCGAAGGGCTGGCGATCAGATACTGCCGTCGATCAGGGAGCGCGCTTGGGTGCGATTCCGGCGTCGGAGTAGAGTGCGGCGGCGATCAGACGAGCCCAGTATTTCTCCGGCTTGGTGCTGCGTAGTTGGGGCTTGAGGTTCAAGCCGATGAAGGCATGAAAAATGTTGTAGGCCAGGAACGCCATCAGCAGGAATGCCTCGATGGCTTTGGGATCGTGTTTGTAAATGTGATCGGCTTCCCAACCATTGACCAATTCATTGAAGCCGAAGTTCTCGATGTCCCATCGCTGATGGCCCCAATCGACGATGCGCATGGTGGGCGCTTGCTGGCACGGTAGAGTCGTCACCCAGACCCAATCGCTGGTTTCCTGCGTGAGCGTTCGATCCAGTTGACGCCGCACGAGGTAAGTTTCCAAGGACCGCACCACGCGCAGCGGAACTTTCACCTGCAGCCAGGAAACCAGATCCGGGAAGTCCCACCATTGGCAGTCTCGGCCGCGCCGCTCACCGCACTGCGGAGCAACGTGTGCGAATAGGCCGGCTGCATCCTGGTACAGATTGCGGCGCTCGTCTTTGAGCACCGACAAAACATGTTTGCCACGGTCGATGACGAAGTTGAAGAACGGAGCAGTGGCATAAAGGGCATCGGCCAGGACCAGATCGAAGGCTCGCGGATAGGCTTCCAGGACGCGGGTGAGTAAGCGCATCGCGCAGGAGACTTCATCTTCACCGGGACGCATTGGTTCACAATCCAACAAGAGGCGCAGTGGCTTGCGGCCGGCGCCAGACCCGGGCAAGAGCATGATCGTGACTTGCCGGTGGTAATACTGAGTGCGTTCTCCCTGTTCGGTCTTTATGCTGCGCTCCAAGCATCCCGGACAATGGCGGAGGTAGCTGGCATGCTGCTCGTGGCCATCCAGAACCGCGACATTCAAACCCAAATTCAGCGGCAGCGCCTTATTCCGCTTGAGCTGGCTGTAAACCTGGTGGAGACCATCGCGCAGTTGGCCGACATCCATCACAGCATGCACCCGTCCCATGGTGTCGGCGCTAATCATTGGCCCTTCCAACCAGCGTTTCCAGAATCGGGCGGTGGAGATGGTTTCCAGGGCATTGAGGCTGCCCAAGCGCGCCCAGAACATCGCCAGGGCGGATTTCAGGATGAGCGCGGTAGGCGTCCGTGGATGCTGACGCTGGTCGGTAACTTTGTCGAGCACCTCGCTGGAAAGGTCAAACACCTTCTCGGCATAGCGAATCAGACGGTGGAGTAGGCTCTCAGCGTTCCGGCAATTTCTTCTCCTGCATGCGCTTCCATTCGAGTTCGGAGACTTCTTCGATGAGGCGTTGCAGTTGCTGGTAATCGTTCACCGCCTGCCGGACGCGGGGTTCCCAGGACTTGGGTATGCAGAGTTGTCGTGGTTTTCCGTCGTGGCTTTGGACCAAATACAGGGAGGCGTGCAATTCGCCGCTCGCGCAATGGCAGGTAGCCTTGCCACACTTGCGAGTACGAACGGACAAGGTTCCGCGAAGCAGCCAGTTGTCATGAGCCAGTTGGGCGAGTTTGGAGCGAAAGTCCCGTTCGGCAGGTGAGAGGCTGGCGCGGTTCATAGGGCGGCTCCTTATCTGAGATCATAATAGTATCTCAGACACAGAAGAAAAGCAAGCCCATATAGTGAATGCGAATTTGCCTCAGTTCGCGTCGGATGCACGCCAGATGCGCAGACATGGCCTGCCGTCGCCACTCAGAGTATTCGATGCGGAATCACTGTGTCATGCGTGTCATGCGTGTCATGCGTGTCATGCGCCCGTGTCAATATGCGATGTCTGCACTGGCTCGTGAAGAGCATCTCTCCGGCGGGTGTATATTGAATCCACGATGTCCCTCAGATGGATTTTGGTAGCTGCCGCACTGTGCGCGGCGGCGGGGAATGCAGAGGTTCGATTCAATCGCGACATCCGGCCGATCATGGCCGAGACATGCTTCCGCTGCCACGGCCCCGACAAGAGTTCGCGCATGGCGGGAATGCGGCTCGACCTCCGCGAGGAGGCGATCAAACCCAATCGCAACGGCGTCGCGCCCATCGTTCCCGGCGATCCGGCGAAGAGCGCCATCATCGAGCGCATCTTCGCCACCGGCCCGCGCATCATGCCGCCGGCCTTCGCACACAAGGATCTATCCGCCGCGCAGAAAGATACCATCCGGCAGTGGGTCGCCGAGGGTGCGAAGTACGAAGGCCATTGGGCCTGGCAACCTGTCCATCGTCCACCCGTCCCTGCCGGCGGCAATCCCATCGACGCGTTCATCCACGACCGTCTCGCGCGCGAAGGACTCAAGCCGGCTCCCGAAGCCGATCGCCGCACCCTGATTCGCCGCGCCGCGCTCGACCTCACCGGCATCCCGCCGACTCCCGAAGAAGTCGCCGCCTTCGAAAAAGACCAATCGCCCAACGCCTACGAAAAATTGATCGATCGCCTGATGGCTTCCCCGCGCTACGCCGAGCAGCAGACCATGCACTGGCTCGACGTCGTCCGCTACGCCGATACCTGCGGCTTCCACGGCGACAACGCCTTCCCCGCGTGGCCATATCGCGATTACGTCCTCCATTCCTTCCGCGACAACAAGCCGTTCGACGCCTTCACGCGCGAACAACTCGCCGGTGACCTGGTCCCCAACGCCACGCTCGACCAGCGCGTGGCCTCCGCCTACAACCGCCTCAATCGCACCTCCGCCGAGGGTGGCCTGCAGCCCAAGGAGTACCTCGCCAAATACGCGTCCGATCGCGTGCGCACCCTCGCCGCCGTCTGGATGGGCGGCACCCTCGGCTGCGCCGAGTGCCACGACCATAAGTTCGATCCCTTCACCTCGCGCGACTTCTACTCCATGAAGGCCTTCTTCGCCGATATCAAAGAAACCGGCCTCATGCCCGACCGCGGCAAGGAAGCATGGGGCTCTTTGCTCCCCCTGCCCACCGCCGAACAACAGAAGCGGAAGGACGTACTCCAGCAGCAACTCTCCGCCGCCCGCGACCGCCTTGCCGCACAGATGAAATCGCTCGAGCCCAAACGCGCCGAATGGGAGCAGCAACTGCTCGCGCTCCAGAAAGCCGGCGACCTCGCATGGCGCGTGCAGCACCCGCTTTCCGCGAAATCCGCCAACGGCGCGGTGCTCACCATATACAACGATAAAGAGGTGGACTACACCAGCTACGATGGCGGCTCGCTCTCCGCCTCGCGCGGCCCCGGCAACGGCCTCGTCATCGCCAGCGGTCCGAATCCCGATAACGAAACCTACACCGTCACCGTGCGTCCTGGGGCCGGCGCCTGGAAATCCTTCGGCCTCGAAATCGTCGCCGATGAAGGGCTCCCCGGTATGCGCGTCGCTCGCGGCGCCGACAAATTACTGATCACGGAAATCGAGATCGAGTCCGACGGCCGCCGCGTCCCTTTCGTTTCCGGCATGGCCAATCTCGGCCAGCAGGCCCCCGAATTCATGCCCGCCGGCGCGTTCGACGGCAATCCGAAAACCGCCTGGGCCATCAGCGGCTATAACGAGGTCCCCAAGGCATTTCTCGCGATGAAGTTCGCGCAGTCGCTCACCACCGGCGCCGACACCATCCTCACCGTTCGCATCCGCCAGGACGCCGACCTGCGCCGCGCCACCCTCGGCCGCTTCCGCGTTGCTCTCTCCCCGAGCGAGTATTCGTGGCCTACCGCGGACTCCGGCAAAGAGATCCCCGACCCTGTGCTGCGTGCCCTGCGTGTCGCCGAGGACAAGCGCACTCCCGCGCAGAAGACCGCCGTCGCCAATCACTTTGAGTGGGCCGCGCCCGAGGCGCAGGCTGCCGTCACCGAGGTCGCGAAGTTAGAGCAGGCCCTCGCACTGGTGGAGGTCTCCATCCCGCGCGTCGTCGTCTCGGAGGCAGTTCCACCCGCCGAGACGCGCATCCTGGGACGCGGCAACTGGATGGATGAGAGCGGCGAAATCGTCCAGCCCGCGGTACCCGCCTTCCTCGGCAAGCTGGATACCGGCGGCGCGCGCGCCACACGGCTCGATCTCGCCAACTGGCTGGTCTCCCCGGAAAATCCGTTGACCGCCCGCGTCACCGTCAATCGTCTCTGGCGCCAGTTCTTCGGCACCGGAATTTCCAAGGCGCTCGACGATTTCGGCTCTCAGGGCGAATGGCCGCAGCACGCCGAGTTGCTCGATTGGCTCGCCGCCGAATTCGTCCATCCGCAATACCAGGCTGAAGGCACCCACGCCTGGGACCTGAAGCACGTGATTCGAACCATCGTCACCAGCCAGACTTACCGGCAATCGTCGATGACCACGCCGCGAGCTCGAAGAGCGCGATCCTGACAATCGCCTGCTCGCGCGCCAGAGCCGCTTCCGCGTGGATGCCGAAGTGGTCCGCGATATCGCGCTCTCCGTTTCCGGCCTGCTCGTCGAGGAGTTCGGCGGCCCCAGCGCCAAGCCCTACCAGCCCGATGGCTACCTCGCGACGCTCAATTTCCCCAAGCGCGAGTACGCGGCCAGCCGCGGCGCGGAACTCTATCGACGCGGCGTCTACACCTTCTGGCAGCGTTCCTTCCTGCATCCCAGCCTGGTAACCTTCGACGCTCCCACGCGCGAGGAATGCACCGTCAATCGCGTGAACTCGAACACGCCCCTGCAGGCCCTCGTCCTCCTCAACGACCCGATGTACGTCGAGGCGGCGCGCGTCTTCGCGCAGAACGCGCTGGTCCACGCCCGCGATTTCAATGCGCGCGTCGATTGGGCCTTTCAACGCGCCGTCAATCGCGCGCCCTCGCCCGAAGAGCGCCGCACGCTGGCCGACTCTCTACGCCAAGAGCCTGGCGCAATTCCAGCACTCGCCCGCCGGCGCGCGCGAACTGATCCACGAAGGCGAAGCGCCCGCGCCCGCCAACATCAAGGAAACCGAGCTCGCTGCCATGACCACCGTGACGCGCGCCATCCTCAACCTGCACGAGACCATTACGAGGAACTAATGGAAAACCCACTCGACCTCCACCGCCGCACCTTCCTGCGCTACGGCCTTTCCGGCCTCGGCCTGCTCGGCTTGAATTCACTGATGGCGCAGCCGCAGCAGGCATCTCGCGGCGCCATCAATCCGCTGCACCATCCGGCCAAGGCCAAGCGTGTCATCTTTCTCTATCAGGCCGGCGGTCCTTCGCACCTGGAGACCTTCGACTACAAGCCCAAGCTCGCCGAGATGCATGGCAAGCCCATGCCGGATTCCTTCACCAAGGGCCAGCAGATCGCGCAGCTGCAAGGCAAGCCGCTGATCTGTTTCGGCCCGCAGCACGGCTTCAAGAAATTCGGCAAGAGCAATCAGGAGATCTGCGAGCTCTTCCCGCACATCGGCAGCGTCGCCGACGATGTCTGCATCATCCGCTCCATGTGGACCGAGCAGATCAATCACGATCCCGCGCACACCATCATGAACACCGGTTCGATTCTCGCGGGCCGTCCCAGCATGGGCTCGTGGGTGCTCTACGGACTCGGCGCCGAGACCGAAGATCTGCCCGGCTTCGTCGTCCTGCTCTCCGCCGGACGCGGCGGGCAGATGCAGCCCATCGCGTCACGCCAGTGGTCGGCAGGCCTGCTGCCCAGCCGCTTCCAGGGCGTGAAGTTGAATTCCATCGGCGACCCCGTGCTCTACATCCAGAATCCCAACGGCATGAATGCCGCCGTGCAGAAGGATTCGATCGACGCCATCAACGCGCTGAATCGCGTCGCAGTACGCCCACCTGAAGGATCCCGAAATTCTGACTCGCGTCGCGCAATACGAGATGGCTTTCAAGATGCAAACCAGCGTGCCCGACCTGGTCGATATGAGCAAGGAGCCGCAGTCGGTGCTCGATGCCTATGGCGCGCATCCCGGCGATGGATCGTTCGCTTCCAACTGCCTGCTCGCACGCCGCCTCGCCGAGCGGGGTGTGCGCTTCATCCAGCTCTACCATCGCGACTGGGATCACCACAGCGGCGTCAAGGTCAACATCGCGCTCAAGGCGGAAGAGGTCGATCGTCCCACCGCCGCCTTGATCACCGACCTGAAGCAGCGCGGCATGCTCGACGACACGCTCGTGATCTGGGGCGGCGAATTCGGACGCACCCCGATGTCGCAAGGCGGCGACGGCCGCGATCATCACATCAAGGGCTTCTCCTACATGGCCGCCGGCGGCGGCATCAAGCCCGGCATCACCTACGGCACCACCGACGAGCTCGGCTACGCCGCCGAAGAGAATCCCGTCAGCGTCCACGATTTCCACGCCACGATGCTCCACCTGCTCGGCATCGACCACAAGCGCCTCGCCCTGAAATTCCAAGGCCTCGACGTCCGCCTCACCGGCATCTCCGGCGACGTGGTCAAAGAAATTCTGGCGTAAGGGGCGTCTTTCCTTGCACCCCATGCACCCCATCCGAGCCGCGACCGTTAGGGAGCGTCCGGCCGCTCGCCTCCGATTCATGGCAACTACATATTGGATGGATCCGTGGGACGCTCCCTAACGGTCGCGGCTCGGATGGGCGCACATGCTCCCTAAGGTTAATGCAGGGATATAGATCAATTGCCCTCTACTCGTCCGCTGCATGTCCCCAAGCCGATACGCGGAAGGCCTTCGCGCTCGCAGTAGCCGCGCAGCGTGATCTCGTCGCCGTCTTCCAGGAATTTACGCGACTCGCCGGTAGGGAGCGTGATTGGCTCCGCGCCGCGGCGCGTGATTTCCAGCAGGCAGCCGCGCGAATCCGGGGTGGCGCCGGAAACCGTGCCGCTCGCTAACAAATCACCGGGACGCAGATTGCAGCCGTTCGAAGTGTGGTGCGCCACCATCTGCGCGATCGACCAGTAGAGGTCCTTCAAATTTCCGCGACTGAGCCGCATCGGCGGAAACTCGCGCGCACGCATCTGCGAGCTCGTGATCTCCACTTCGAGCGTCAGATCGATGGCGGCGTTGCCCGAAGAGTGAAGGTACGGCAGCGGCGCGGGGTCGCCTTCGGGACGCTGGTAGAGCGGTGCGCGATACGGTGCCAGCGCCTCCATCGTCACCACCCACGGAGAAATCGTGGTGGCGAAACTCTTGCCCAGGAAGGGGCCGAGCGGCTGGTACTCCCATGCTTGAATATCGCGCGCCGACCAGTCGTTCACCAGGCAGATGCCGAAGACGTGATCCTCCGCGGCATCGATTGGAATCGGCTCGCCGAGTGCATTCCCGGGGCCGATGAAGAAGCCGGCTTCGAGTTCATAATCGAGCGCGCGCGTCGGGCCGAAGCGCGGAGCGGCGGCGCCGGGGTCTTGCGCCTGGCCTTGCGGACGCCGGATTGTGGTGCCGCTGGGCACAATCGAAGATGCGCGCCCGTGATAGCCGATGGGGACGTACTTATAGTTGGGCAGCAGCGGATTGTCCGGGCGGAAGAGACTGCCGACGTTGGTCGCGTGGAAAATCGACGCGTAGAAATCGCTGTAGTCGCCGATCACGGCCGGCGCCAGCATCACGGCGTCCTTCATCGCCACCAGAAAGGGATCGCCGGAGAGCAGTTCCGTGATGCGCACGCGCAGGTCGCGCCAGTGCGCGGGTGTGAGCGCCATCAGAGCATTCAGTGATTCGGCGGCGCAGGCGCGGCGGGTCTCCGGCGGCAGTGCTTTGAGCAGTCCGGCGGCGGCGGTGACGCGCAGGTCGAGGATGTAGTCTTCGATGGCGACTCCGATGGAGACCTGGCCCGCTGCATTCCGAAAAACGCCGTAGGGCAGGTTCTGAATCGGGAAATCGGTCATAGCCAGCCGAGGTCCTTGAGGTCCTGAATCGGCTCCTCGAAGGAGCAGGATCCGAAACTGATGGCGAACTTGCGGCGCGCCGAGCTGAGCTGCGAGGAGGTCATGGAGCGTCCATGCCAGGTCACACAATTCTCTTCGAAGCGGAAGGCCGCGGGTGAAGTCTCTTCCAAGGTGGCGAGCGCATCGGCTTCGGTGCTGCCGCGATGCCAGAGCAGCGCCGCCGCCAGGAACACGTTGACGAACCCGTGCATCATCGCGCAAGGTCCGGCGGCGTCGGCGGTCAAGGGACGCAGGGAACGCACCGGGTGGTGCAGGCCGGCGGTGGCTTTGAAGGCGACGTTCGAAGTTGCGCAGGATTGCAGGAAACGCGCGATGGCGGCGCAGGAGGGGAAGGCTTCCGGCGTGGCGCCTCCGGTGCGAATTTTGGCGCGCACCCCCATCCCGGCCAGCGGCTTGGGATCTTCGCCGACGGGGATTTCGAAATACGTGGTGACGCCCTGCGGCGCGCCCGAGAGTACGGCGGCGGCCTGCGGTGCGTGATCGATCTTGATCTCGCAGGACTCCACCCAGCGCGGCGGCACACCGATCACGCTCACCTTCCACGAAGGGTCGGTTTCGCTGAGCTGCGCCGCGGGCACGATGAAGCGGCCCACGGCCCAGCCGTATTCGCCGTCGAGATACGACTCGTAGTTGGCGGCGGCCGCGGGCATATCCAATCCGGCCGGCGGAAACATGCCGGCGTAATCGATCAGACCTTCCATGAGGGCGTGCAGAGCTTTAGACATGGCCTTTGAAGTGCTTTCTTAATCCCTGCCAGCATTCATAATATTCGTGCTGAAGAATTTTGCTTTCCATGGCGAAGCGCGTGGGGCGCAGCACCAGTTGAGTTTCGAACATGAAGGCCAAAGTGTCGGCCAGATATTGCGGCTTGAGCTCGGCGGTGCTGGCGCGCTCGTAGGTTTCGGCGTCGGGTCCATGGCCTGACATGCAGTTGTGCAGGCTGGCTCCTCCGGGAAGAAAGCCCTCTGCCTTTGCGTCGTACTGGCCGAAGATCAGGCCCATGAATTCGTTCATCAGGTTGCGATGGAACCACGGCGGACGGAACGTGTGTTCGGCTACCAGCCAGCGCGGCGGAAAGATCGCGAAATCGACATTGGCGGTAGAGGTGAGCACGGTGTAGATCGATGGATCGGGATGATCGAAGCTTACCGTGTTGATGCAGTTGAAGCGTGAGAGGTCGTATTTGTATGGGGCGTAATTGCCGTGCCACGCCACCACGTCGAGCGGCGAGTGGTCGATCTCCGCGATCCACAGTTTGCCGAGGAACTTGGCGACGATGTGGCACTCGGCATCGATATCTTCGTAGGCGGCCACGGGCGCCAGGAAGTCGCGCGCGTTGGCGAGCCCGTTGGCGCCGATGGCGCCAAGTTCGGGCAGCCGGAAAGGGGCGGCGCTGTTCTCGCAGAGGTAGCCGCGCGAGGGACCGTCGGGTAGGTCGACGCGGAATTTGATACCGCGCGGGATCACGCAGATTTCACCGGGGGCGACCTCGAGGATTCCGAGCTCGGTCGCGATCACGGTGCGCCCCTGCTGCGGCACGATCAGCAGTTCACCATCCGCCGTGTAGAAATAGCGGCGCTGCATGGAGGCGTTGGCGGCGTAGATGTGGATCGCAACACCGCTCTGTGCGGCCGGATCGCCATTGCCGGCGAGGGTGACGAGGCCGTCCACGAAGTCCGTGGCCTCGGTGGGAATCGGGAAGGGATCCCAGCGCAGTTGATTGGGAGGTGTCGGCACTTCGTCGAACGCGCCGCGGATCAGTCCGGCCGGATGCTCGACGTACGGTTTGTGTGTGACCGACGGTCGAATGCGGTAGGTCCACGTGCGGCGATTGACGGCGCGCGGCGCAGTGAAGGCGCTGCCGCTGAGTTGCTCGGTGTAGAGGCCGAGATGCGCCTGTTGCGGAGAGTTTTGACCGACCGGCAGCGCTCCGGACGCGGCTTCACTGGCGAACTCATTCCCGAAGCCGGATTGGTATTTCACTTCGGACGACAACATAGTCTCCTCGAAGCGGCGGCGGGCCGCTTGCGCTTGGGTTTTGAGATTAGCACACTGGGATGCGAATGATCATGCACTCACTATTATCGGCTGTGGCGATGAGCGCGGCATTGGCGAATGCGGCGGCGCAGGCGGCGTCGAGTGCGCCGGTGCCCAATCGCGCGCCGCTGCAGCCGAACGCGTTCAACCAACTGCCGCTGGGCAGTGTCATGCCGAAAGGCTGGCTGCTGGATCAGCTCAAGCTGCAATCCGAAGGGCTGAGCGGCCACCTCGACGAATTCTGGCCGGACCTGGGTCCGAAGAGCGCGTGGCTGGGCGGCACGGGCGAGGGGTGGGAGCGCGGACCGTACTTCCTGGACGGACTGGTGCCGCTGGCCTACCTGACGCAGGATGCGAAGTTGATCGCCAAGTTGAAGCCGTGGATGGATTGGGCGCTCGACAACCAGCAGCCCGATGGCTGGCTGGGTCCGGTGAAGAATACCGACTGGTGGCCGAATTACGTGATGCTCAAGGCGCTGATGCAGTACCAGGAAGTGACGGGCGATGCGCGCGTGATTCCGGCGATGCAGAAGTACTTCGCGTACCAGGCCAGACATATGGATGAGCGGCCGCTCAAGGAGTGGGCGATCTTCCGCTGGCACGATGAAGTGCTCAGCGTGTTGTGGCTCTACAATCGCACCGGCGACCGCGCGCTGCTCGACCTGGCACGCAAGCTGCACCAGCAAGGGCACGATTGGGAGGCGCAGTACGCCGATTTCCAAACGCGCAATAAGGTAGCCAAGAAGGCCGCGGGCCTCTCGACGCACGGCGTCAACAATGCGATGGCGATGAAGGCGGCGGCGGTGTGGTGGCTGGTCACCGGCGAGAAGGGCGATCGCGACAGCCTCTACCAAATGTTCGACGCGCTGGATCGCTATCACGGGCAGCCTTCCGGCATTTTCAGCGCCGACGAACATTTCGCGGGGCGCGATCCATCGCAGGGGACGGAACTCTGCGCGGTGGTGGAGGCGATGTTTTCGCTGGAGCAGGACATGTCGATCATGGGCGATGCGGCATTCGGCGACCGGCTGGAGAAGATCGCGTACAACGCGCTGCCGGCGACACTGAGTCCGGATCTGTGGGCGCACCAGTACGATCAACAGGCCAACCAGGTGATCTGTTCGATCTCCAATCGACGGTGGGCGACCAATGGTCCGGAGAGCAATATTTTCGGCCTGGAGCCGAACTTTGGCTGCTGTACGGCGAACATGCATCAGGGCTGGCCGAAATTGGCGGCGAGTTTGTGGATGGCGACGAATGATGGCGGCTTCGCGGCGGTGGCGTACGGACCGAGCGAAGTGACGAGCGGCGGAGTGACGATCGAGGAGCGCACCGATTATCCATTCCGCGAGAACGTGTCGCTGCTGGTGAAGGCCGATAGGACGTTTCCGCTGGTGCTGCGCATTCCGGCGTGGGCGAGTGGTGCGACGGTCGCGGTCAACGGGCAGCAGCAGGCAGGCGTGAAGGCCGGCGCGTTCTTCCGCGTGCAGCGCGCGTGGAAGGCGGGCGACCGCGTGGAACTGCACTTCCCGATGGCGGTGCGAATGTCCACGTGGTTCAACAATTCGACGTCGGTGGAGCGCGGTCCGCTGGTCTACTCGCTGCGCATCGGCGAGAACTGGCACAAGATCAAGCAGACCGGCCCGTCGTCGGATTGGGAGGTCTATCCGAGCACCCCTTGGAATTACGCGCTGGTGAAGGGGGCGTTCCCCGTGGTGGAGAGGCCGATTGAGCGCCAGCCATTCCGCGCCGAGGCCTCGCCGGTGGAGATCACCGCGAAGGCGCGGCGACTACCGGAATGGACTCTGGTGGACGATTCTCCGGGCGTGCTGCCGGTCAGCCCGGTGACGAGCAAGCGGCCTGAGGAGACGATCACGCTGGTGCCGTATGGGGCGGCGAAGCTCAGGATTACGGCGTTTCCGTGGATGCAGTAGAGATTACCCGGGACGCCGGCTGAAAGCCGGCGGCAGCCAGGATTGGCTGCCCCACAAATCCCAAAAACTGATTAGTGGACAGGCCGGGAGGCCTGTCCCACGTTACTCTTCGCCCCAGATGTATTTGGCGAACCAATCGTAGTTGTGTTCCATGACGGCGCGCTGCTGTTTGGGTTTGTTGATGGGGTGGCCGAAGCCTTTGTAGAGGATCAGCTTCACGGGGACGTTGCGGTCTTTGAGGGCCTGGTAGAGCTCGAAGGAGTTGGGGGGCGGCACGCGCTTGTCCTGGTCGCCGTGCTGGATCAGGGTCGGGGTCTGGGCGCGGTTCACGTAGGTGATGGGGGATGTCTTGCGATAGATTTCGGGGTCTTCCCACGGAGTCGCCTTCAGGTACTGGCGGGTGAAGGGGTGGATGTCGGTGTTGACGTAATAGGTCATCCAATCGGAGATCCCGGCGCCGACGCTGACGGCTTTGAAGCGGTCGCTGTAGCAGGTGATGAAAGCCGAGATGTAGCCGCCCTGGCTCCAGCCCATGGCGCCGACCTTATCCTTATCGACGATGCCTTTGGCGATCAGGGAATCGACGCCGGTGATGACGTCGTCGTAATCGCCGACGCCGAGGTTGCGGACGTTGAGCGCGCGAAATTTTTCGCCGTAGCCGGCGGAGCCGCGGTAGTTGGGTTTGAGGACGAGCGCGCCTTTGGCGACGAAGCGTTCGACGGGATAGGTGCGGTCGGCGGCCATGAGCGGAGTGTCGACGCCGGTAGGGCCACCGTGGATGACGACGAGCAGCGGGTACTTGCGCGCGGGGTCGAAATCGGCGGGCTTGATGAGGATGCCTTCGATGGAGGCGCCGTCCTTGGATTTCCATTGGACGACTTCGCGGGTGGCGAGGTGGAAATCCTTGTATTGAGCGGCGACGTCGGTGAGGTATTTGGGAGCGAAATCGGAGACGGAGGAGACGAAGATTTCGGGGAAGTGATTGGGTGATGCGCCGACGGCGGCGAAGGTGCGGTGATCCTTCGTGAAGGATCCGCCGCTGGCGTGAAAGGCGTCGGGGCCGGTGATGCGATGGATGGCGCGGCTGGCGGGGTCGAGGCGGAAGGTGTGCGCGGCGGTCTTTTGCGCGGCGCCGAAGTAGATGCCGTCGGCGGCCCACTCGAGAAGGTTAGGATCTTCATCGAAATCCTTCGTGAGCAGGCGGGGTTGGCCGCCTTCGGCGGGGATGACGGCGATGTAGCGATTGGCGTAGAAGAAATTCGGCACGCTGTTGGAGGTAGTGAAGGCGATCTCGCGGCCGTTGGGTGACCACTTGGGATTGCTGTGGGGTCCGGGAGAATCGAGCAGCTTCTTGACGTGCAGGTCGGCGAGATCGAGCACGTAGATGGACTCGGTGTCTTGCGAGCCGAGGTCGGGATCGCGGCCGGCGGCGAAGGCGATGTGCTTGCCGTCGGGTGACCAGGAGAAGGCGCCGACGCTGAATTTATCGCCGCTGGTGAGGGCGGTGGCTTTGGGCTTGTTGTCCAAGACCTTGACGAGCCAGAGGTGGCTCATGGTGTAGTCGTGCTCGATGACTTCGAACTCGCCGTATTTTTCCTTGCGATCTTTGCGGGGCTTGGCGTCGGGGCCGGAGGAGGTGAAGGCGATGGAGGCGCCATCGGGTGACCAGGCGATGGCGGAGACGCCGCCCTCTTCGGAGGTGAGCGCGGTGGCCTCGCCGCCGCTGGGAGAGATGAGGTAGATCTGGCGCTTGCCATCGCGATCGCTGGTGAAGGCGAGGCGGCGGGAATCGGGGGACCATTGCGGGCCGGCGGCGGATTTCTTGCCGCTGGTGAGCTGGTAACGCTCGCCGGTGGCGGTGACGGCGATCCAGACCTGGGTGACGAAATCGTTCTCTTCCCAATTAGCTTGTTGGACGGTGTAGGCGACGTAGCGTCCGTCGGGGGAGATCTGGGCGCCGGCGACAGATTTCATGCCGAGGGATTCGTCGATGGTGGGAACGGTGCCGGCCGCGAAGGCGGAGGCGCAGAGGAGGGATGCGAGGAGGAGGTAACGCATGGTAGATTATCGCCGAAAACCGGGAAACGGGCTATGCATAGCCCACTTTTCTTTATCTGTCCGTTGAAAAAAAAGGGGTTATTTGTGCAAGGCGGGCTATGCGTAGCCCGGTTTTGAGTTTTCCGGGGCGCTTGGAACCAGGCCGACTGACTCCATGGTAGCGCCGAGGGTGTGGGCGCAAGGGTGCGTTGTAGTGTGAGATTTAGTAAGTGGCTGATAAATAAGTGATTACTGCATGGGAATTTATTTTAAGTTGAGGTGAATGGGTTGGGGAATAAATGCCGGACGGCACTCGCCTGGGCCGTCCGGCCGCGATGCGACGCCGGGGAGAGGATGCGCAGGCTTCGGCCCTCCCTGGCGCGGATCAAGATGTCGGCGCTTATAGCCGGTGTAAGGAAGTGGACGGTGGGGATGGTTTTGTGACCGGACATTAAATAAAAGTTTGCGGTCTATATACTGGGGGGGCGTGCCCGGTCCCCGCATGGGCGGGACGTACTGATGCTGAGCCTGGTGGAAGGGTTGAACCCGGAGCAAATTGCGGAGCGGTTGGGAATCAAGGCTGACGCGGTGAGGCAGCGCAAGGCGCGCGCCCTGCGGCGACTGGGGGAAACTCTCGGCATCCGCTCACAAAGCGGCCTGCCGCAGCTATTTAAAGGTGTCGACACGCCATGAACTGCCAACGTGTCGAACATGAAAACCTGATGGAGCGCCACCTGGCCGGCGGGGCGACAGCGATCGCGGCCGGAATCCTGGTTGTGATCGTTGTTTCGGGGTCGCCGCGCAATGACACCGCGTCGGAGGCGCCGGCTGCGATCGCGCGGGCTGCGCGGCGCGGAGACTCCGGCGCAGACCCTGTTCCGCGAGGGCATGGAAGCGTACCTGCGCCGCGATCATGCGGGGCCATCGCGGGCTTGAGGGCCTCGTTGAGAGTGGACCGGAGGCGTCGGCACCGCGCTTTTTCCTGGGCGCGAGCGAGACCCGGGCCCGGCTGTGGGCCGTGATGGCGATGCTGGCGGCGGCCGCTTTTGCGGGCGATAGAAGTATCAAGCCGCAGATTACGATGGCGCGATGAGGCGGAGATGAAGTATCGGCAAAGGTGCGGCAAGAGGAAGCTCCTACACTGACCACGAAGTTGTATGGGCCGGACGATCCGACTACGGGGCGGGAGAGAGCGCACATCCTTTCTAAGGGGGCGGGGTTTGTGGCGGTAGGGACGGACCAATTCAGAGATCGCTCCCTTACGGTCGCGGTTCGCCGCGAAGGGTGTCCATTGGATCTACGGAGGCTGCGCGACGCGCGGGAATGTAGGTGGCAGCCATCGCGGCGACAAGGAGCATTGTCGCGGTAACTGCATAAGTGGCGGGGTCGAAGGGCGTCACGCCAAATAGCAGGGAAGACATCAGGCGTGAGAAAGCAGCGGCGGCAGCCAGGCCCAAAGCGATGCCAACGCAGGCCAGCCACAAGCCACGGCGCAGGAACATCCATTTCACCGCAGCTGCCGGCGCGCCGAGCGCCATGCGGATGCCGACCTCGCGCCGGCGCTGTTCGACCGTGTATGCGATGACGCCGTAGACTCCAATTACGCCCAACATAAGGGCCATGCCTCCGGCGATCGCCGGCAGGACCAGAGCAAAAGACAATTGCGCCGTGGAGCGTCCATAGATTTCCTGGAGCGTACCAGCGCGGACTACGGGCGAACCAGAGTTTATTGCAGCAACGGCTTGGCGGGCCCGCTTCAGGAAGGCCTCCGTCCCCACTCCCGGACTGCGGACGGCGAACGCCAAATTCCGTTGAACATTCCAGGGTGCTCCGTTGAAATTCGCGATCGCAAACGGCCAATACACGGTTGGCGGCGATTGCTTTTGGATGCCATCATCGTGGACGTTTTCGACGACGCCGACGACCTCGCGCCACTGGATCCTGTTGCTCATCTCGTGAACCCGCTTGCCAAGCGCGGCCGTGGAAGAGCCCCAGAGTTCCCTCGCGAGGTTTTCGGAAACCAGGACAACTGAACGGCGGCCGTAAATATCGGCCCAGGCGAGGTCGCGTCCCGCGATCAGGCGGGTTCCGGTGGCTGCCAGGAATCCAGGCGACACAAATTTGAAGGTTCTGACCGGCGGGTTCAGCCCGCGTCCGTCGCGGGTGTTCTCCGCGATAATCGGGTTCTGGTTCTTGGTATCGTCCATCGGAAGGGAATTCGCCAGACCGGCTGCCGACACTCCGGGAATCGCGGCGAGTCTTTCGAGGATGTCATTGCACATGCGAACCACACGTTCCGGTTGCTCCACCTGGGAACTGGGAATCGCGAGGCCGAAGACTTGAACCTGCTCCGGGCTTGTGAAGCCCGGTCGCACCTTACGAATCTCCTGGAAAGTACGCAGCATCAAGCCCGACGTCACCAGAAGAACCAGGGCGAGAGAGACCTGTCCCACGAGTAGGAGATTTTGCGCACGATGGCGTTGGCGGCTGGTACCGGCGGAACGGCCACTCATGCGCAACGCCGTGGCAGGTTGAGAGCCCGCGTATTTGAGAGCTGGAATCAGTCCAAACAGCAGACACGAGAAGAGCGACGCGGCCAGCGCGAAGAGCATGACCGAGGCGTCGATGGAGATCTCCTGGAGTCGAGGCAGGTTTTCCGGGTTCATAGAGCGCAACAGGCGGAGTCCGCCATACGCGAAGGTTAAGCCAAGTAAACCGCCAGCCGTACCCAACAGGAGGCTTTCGGCGAGCGACTCTTGCAGGATCTGCGCACGGCCCGCGCCCAGAGCCAAGCGGATGCCGCGTTCGTGCGCACGCGACTCGGCCTTGACTAACAAAAGGTTGGCAACGTTGGCGCAGGCGATCAGGAGGATCAGTCCAACGGCGCCCATAACCAGCCAGAGAACGCTTCCGATACTCCCGACGACGTCATCTTTCAACGGCCGAAGCGCCGGGCTGAAGCGCGCCTTCTCAAAGACATCCCTGCCGAAACTGGCATTCGGGCCAGGCCAGCTTCGGAGCCATATGGGAAGCATGCGGGTGACGTCCGAATTGGCTTGGGCAAGGCTGATGCCGGGTTTGAGCCGGGCGATTCCCAGAAAGCCCAGGTCTCCCAGATGTAATCGATTCCGGTCGAACCGCAAGGGGATGAGGAGGTCGGGGTCCTGGCCCATCAAGCGGAAAAAGGCCGGCGGCATCACACCGATAATCTGGCGTGGCCGTGAATCGACGGTGATGCCGCGGCCGACGACACTCGGGTCACCACCAAACCGCCTTTGCCAGTAGCCGTAGCTCAACAGGACGACGTCGGGAGCGCCCTCCGTGTCGTCTTCCTGTGAGAGCCACCGCCCGATGAGAGGAGGGACATTGAGCACTTGAAGCGTGCCGAAGGTGATCAGAAGCGTGGATACCCGCTCAGGTTCGGCGAGGCCGTTCACGGTCGCGGCGTCAGGGGACCATCCTCCGATGGATTGGAACACACGGCCCTCTTCACGGTAGGTGAACAGCATGGAAGGGGACATCCCGATGGGCTGGGTGAAGCCCATGCCAGGCGCAAAATGCGAGACGCTAACGAGCTCGTCGGCGGCCGGATAAGGTAACGGCTTGATGAGGACGCCGTTCACTACGGAGAAGATCGCCGTGGTGGCGCCGATGCCCAGGGCCAGGGTCAGGGTCGCAGCGGCAGTGAACACAGGCTCGCGGCGCAGGGTGCGGAACCAGTACCGCAGCGCGGTGGAGAGTGATTCGATGAAGGGCATCGTGTTCATGGTGACCTCCGCTCCTGGCACGTTCTTGCGCGGTGATCGACTAAAGCTGTCCACCAATAGACTATTGGAAGTTGCCACTGGTTACGTACTCCATTTCGGTCTGGGAAGCGCCAATTTGGTCGGAAAGGCAACTGGCTCCGGCCAACAGGTTCCTCCGACGAGGCTCAATTTAAGGTGAGAAAGCGGACAATCGATGAGTTGATATAGAGCGCGGGTGGGCGAACGACCCGACTTATAAAGACTCGAGCGGGAACAGCGTTTATCGGCCGGGACAGGCTCGTACGGGATCCCTTCCCGGAAATGACGGCCGCGGCTGACGCCGGCGGCCGTGAGGCCGCAAGCTAAAGCATAATGCCACATAGTTTTCCCAACAGCGGGAATGCTGCAGAAGTTGTGGGGCAGACCCCCTGGTCTGCGCGGGACGCCCTCGTCCCGCTGTCCGCCCGCAGAATCAAGGCCCTCGAACGCGCTGATTGAGGGAGGTTTTCGGTTGTTTAGGGGTATCTCCGCGACGGTATCGAGAAGCCGCCTGAAAGGCGGCTGCAGCCAGGATTGGCCGCCCCACAATTTACGCAGATGTTCGGCACTGGGAAAACTATGTGGCATTAAGCTAAAGCATGCGCCACCAGTCTTATCCGCCGGATTATTGCCGGCCTTGCCGGTCGTAAATTAATTTGAACTCTCGAGAGCACCTCGGACATCAACCGTCTGGGGAGTTGCAGATGTGGCGGTTTCGAGCCATGGCCATTGGGGCCTGCGCGGGCTTGGTGCTGGCAGGCGTATTGTTCGGTGTCGCGCAGGGGCAAATCGGGAACCCCGGGACGGCCAGCCGGTCCGCCCCGACCTTGATCCCGAGCGGTCTGGATCGCGAGATCCAGCGAGTGGAAGGCGAAATCGACCGGATCGAACAGCAAGCGCTCGACCAGTGGCATGCCCTCCCGATCAACGGATCGACGCGGTCGGATCAGGTCAGGATTCTCGGAAAACTTCTCCTCTTTGACAAGAATCTTTCTGTCAACCGGAACGAGGCATGCAGCTTTTGTCACATGCCGGATACTGATTTCACGGGTCCGATCTCAATTTTGAACCAGACCACAGTCGCATATCCGGGATCGGTACGCACCCGGTTCGGACACCGCAAGCCGCAGAGTTATACGTATGCGCCGTTTTATCCGGCTCTCCAATACAACCAATCTCAGCAGGATTTCTATGGAGGTAACTTCTGGGATCTGCGAGCCACAGGGTACAAGCTACAAAATCCGTCAGCCGAGCAGGCGCAAGGTCCGCCTGTTGATCCTAATGAAATGGGTTTCGCCGATTCTGCGTGCCTGGTGCACCGCCTCTCGCAGAGTTCCTATCGCCGGCTGTTTGAGATGGTATGGGGAGAGCAGGCTTTCGACATCCAGTGGCCCCGGGATATCGCACGAGTTTGTGCCAAGCCAGGTCCGGCCCCCACGAGTGATCCGTTGCCGGTGCGCCTTAGTAAGTCGGACCGGGGCCGATCGAATTCGACTTATGACCAGTTTGCTCTGGCGATCGCCGCGTACGAAGCCTCGCCCGATGTCAGTCCGTTTTCTTCGAAGTTCGACTACGCCCTGGCGCATTCCGACCAAACTGTGCTGAGTCCTGACGAACTGGCGGGATGGAGTCTTTTCCGCGGCCGTGCGAAGTGCAACACATGCCACCTGGACGGAATGCAAAACACCGCGGAAGGGCATAATTCAGCTCCCGTCAAGCCGGGAGACGCCGCCAGCGTTGCTCCCCTGTTCACCGATTTCACTTCGAACAATCTGGGTTTGCCCAAGAACCCCTCCGTTCCTTATTACACGGAAGATCAACCCGATGGTTACGGCTTCACCGCAAATCCTCCCGGTGCGCGGTTTATCGACAAGGGTGTGGGAGATTTCCTGAGAGGCGCCGACAACGTAAATGGAACCTGGCGGCAGTACGCGAATAACTTTGACGGTAAATTTCAGACGACTACGCTGCGGAATGTGGACAAGCGCCCGAGTCCCGATTTCGTCAAAGCGTACATGCACAACGGGTATTTAAAGAGCCTGAAAGAAGTGGTCCACTTCTATAACACGCGCGATACATTGGGAAGCTGCAAGACAGCCAACGATCCCGGCGAAAAGGTTCGCTGCTGGCCTGCTCCCGAGGTACCGCAGAATGTCAATAAGACGATCGGCCGCCTGGGGCTGACGGGCCGCGAAGAGGACCAGATCGTCGCCTTCCTGAAGGTTCTCACGGATGGCTACAAGCCATAGGCTCGGGTTCTCGTCTATACCTTGCGGAAGCGGACGGCTAACATGGGCTTGCCGGGGAGTTTGAGTTGGAACCTCGAGGAGTAAGTGCCGGGGGCGGTGACGGAGGTCATTTCCCAGGGGTCGATGATGTCGGCTTCGAAGTGCGCGCCTTCGGGTAAGTTGAAATCAGCGAGCGCGGGCTGGTGATAGTCGAGGTAGTAGAGATAATACTCGCCGGGTTTGGCGATGCAAGGGTAGTAGGCGCCGGGGACGGGGGCGAGGCCGCGCGGAGCCGCCTCCATGATGGAACGGAGGAAGGCGATGCGGCGGGGGCTCTGGCCATGGAGGACTCCGCCTTTCGACCACCAGAGAATGTCGTGGGGATCGAGATAAGTTTCGCCGTGGCCGACATAGGCGCCGGAGGCGGTGCCGAGCCAGAAGCGGCGAGTCAGTTCCTGGGCGGAGATATCGCCCCAGCGTTTGGGAATGTTGCCCTCGTACTTGCACTCGTCGAAGACTACGGGCTTGCGAAATACAGTTCGCCACTCGGCGGTTTTGGAGAATTCGTCGCCCTGCACGCTGAGGTGCGTGACCCAGGGCTTGGCGTGATCGTACATGACGACGCTGTGGTGGATGGAGCGCAGGCGCGAATAGGGGTCGCTCTCCTGGATGATGCGGAAGTAGCGATCCCAATCGGCGGGCTGCTTGCCTTTGACGAGATCCCATTCATTGGCGACGCTCCACCAGATGTTGCGGAAGGCACCGAGGCGGGCGACGACGTAGCGCAGGTAGCGCTCGTCGACGTCGGGAGGCATCAGAGCGTAGCCCCAGTGGTCGTAGGGGTGGAAAAGGATGAGGTCGGCCTCGATGGCGAGGGATTGTAGTTGGGCGATTCGGGTTTCGAGATTGCGGAAGAACTCGGGGACGAAGCGGGTGTAATCGTTGACGCCGGCGGCGGTGCGGGGGAAGGGGAAGAGGCGCGGCTCGTCGCGGTTGTACTCGTACCATTTGGGGAAGATGCACATGCGCATCTTGTTGAACGGGGCCTGGCGCAAGGTGTCGATGGTCTGCTGCTGGAGGGCATCGGGCTGGTGGGTCCAGGCATAGCAGGTGGTGCCGAAGGGAAGGTAGGGGGCGCCATCGGCATAGGCGAATTCCCAGGAGTTGCGCACGGAGACGGGGCCATGGTTCGCGGCGGAGGGGGCGGCGCAGAGGAGGGTGCCCTGTTTGCCGTCGAGCGCGGGGCGGTCGCTGTGGGTGACGTAGGTCCATTCGCCCGCAGCGTCCGGGGAGAAGCGGACTTTGTAGACGCCATCGCCCTCGTAGAAGCCATCGACCGGGACGGCGCGGTGCTGCTGGCGGAACTCGGCGGAGAAGCGGACGTCGAGGAAGGGATTGCCATCGCGCGGGCCGGGGAGGGTGAGCTCGAAGAGGCCCCAACGCTCGACGGTGGGCGGACTTGATTGCGCGGCGAGGCGGGCGGCGAGCGGCACGAGGGCGGAGGCCAGCAGGGTGCGGCGGGTTGGATTGCGAGGCACCACCGCATTCTAATACCGGGAGGGGCTGGTGAAGAAAGGCAATTTCTCGCAAAGCCCTTGGCAGGGCGGCATTGCGCCGCCGGCGCAGCGGCCTGCCCGAATCAACCGCGAAGTCCGGTCAATCGAGCCCTTGGCAGGGCGGCATTGCGCCGCTGGCGCAGCGTCCCGCCCAAATCAACCGCGAAGTCCGGTCAATCGAGCCCTTGGCAGGGCGGCATGGCGCCGCTGGCGCAGCGTCCTGCCCGAATCAACCGCGAAGTCCGGTCAATCAACTTTTTCCCGGAGAGGCGC
This sequence comes from uncultured Solibacteraceae bacterium, assembly GCA_963791985.1. Taxonomy (GTDB): domain Bacteria; phylum Acidobacteriota; class Terriglobia; order Bryobacterales; family Bryobacteraceae; genus Solibacter. The sequence goes on from CAWBUN010000003.1 coordinate 300,318, forward strand.
AAAGGACGCAAGAAGAACTTTAAGGCCTATAACTTGCGGGAGCGGTGATAGACTGAATGGCGCTCTTTCGATCTGACGGGGGATCTCAATGTTAACGACGCGCCTTTCCACCTTCGTTCTCTGTGCCTGGTCGCTGCCGTGTTTCGGGGCCGAGGGGATTCTGTTTTCGCGCATTGCGCCGACGCATGCGGATCTGTTCGTGTCGAATGCCGATGGCAGTGGGGAGCGGCAGATCACACAGCGGGGATCTCTGAACTATAACCCCGCGTGGTCGCCGAAGGGGGATTGGATCGCTTTCACCTCGGAGCGCGGGGGCTCGGCGGATTTGTATCGCATGCATCCGGACGGCACGGGGGTGGAGCGATTGACCGACGACCCGGCGTACGACGACCAGGCCGCATTTTCCCCGGACGGGAAGCAGTTGGTGTTCGTGACGACGCGCGCGGGCGGGACGGCCGATTTGTGGACGCTGGAAATTGCGACGCGGAAGGCGCGGGCGTTGACGTCGGGTGCGGGTGGGGACTTCCGGCCGTCGTGGTCGCCGGACGGACAGTGGATCGCGTTCTCGTCGGATCGCGAGAGTGATTTGCCGGAGGCGAAGGGCCGCTGGGAGCGTCTCCACGTGGTGGACATTTACATCGTCCATCCGAATGGCTCGGGGCTGAAGCGGATATCGGCGCACGGCGATTTCTGCGGGAGTCCGAAGTGGACGAGCGATAGCAAAAGCGTGGTGGGCTATTGCATGTCGGCGGAAGAGACCTGGACGTACCGGAGCGCGGGCACGCTGGAGGGCGAGACGCGGCTGGTGAAGTGGGATCCTGGCACGGGAAAGGCGAGCGATATCGCGGCCGGGGGCGGCATCAAGCTGTATCCCGCGGTGCTGGCGTCGGGCGAGATCGGGTACTTCCATCGCGACAAGCAATCGCAGGGCATCGTGTACGCGAGCGGCAAGGCGGGGCCGACGGGGGCGGAGGTGCGATCGCCCTCGTGGTCGCCGGACGGCAAGCAGGTGGTGTACAGCCGGTTCACGACGGAGCGCTCACCGGCACCGGTGAAGTTGTGGAGCCGGAATCCGAATTATGAGCTCTACACGACGAACTGGTTCCCGGCTTACGATGCGACGGGCGAGCACTTGGCCGTGACCATGCGGAATTCCCCGGGAACGACGACCACGCTGCATGTGGTGGACGAGGGGAAGACGCCGCGGCCGCTACTGGAGAAGGAAGGGCTGATTCTGTTCCCGCAGTGGTCGCCGGACGGGAAGCAGATGATTTTTGGGATCGGGCAATTCTCGGCGTTCCTGGATTTCGCGATCGGGGCGAGGAAGCCGGTGGATCCGGTGAACGGGGGCGCGCAGGTGGGCGGCATCAACACCGATGGCACGGGGTTCCATGTGATCACGTCGGGGCCGAACAACAATGCGTTCCCTTCGTACGCGCCGGATGGCCGGCACATTGTGTATCGCACGGTGGGGCCGGAGGGCGAGGGGCTTCGGATCATGGATCTGCAGGACCACTCGGTCACGGTGCTCACGACGGAGTATGACAACTTCCCGGTGTGGGCGCCGCGCGGGGATTTGATCGCGTTCGTGCGGCGGATGGGGACGAATTTCGAAGTGTTCACGGTGCGGCCGGACGGAAAGGACGTGCGGCAGTTGACTGACGTGCGCGGGAATGAAGCGCACCTGGCGTGGTCGCCGGACGGAGAACACATTTTGTTTTGCAGCACGCGCATGGGGTTCAAAGACGAGGCCGTGTACACGGGCGCGCCGCAGCCCTACGGCGAGATTTTCGCGATGCGCAAGGACGGCCACGGACTGGAGCAACTGACGGACAACCAGTGGGAAGAAGGAGGTCCGGCGTGGCAGCCCCGGAAATCCAAATGAGCGGGTTGATATAATCGGGCCGCTATGAAATCGAACGGATACGGAGCAGTGTGCATGGCGGTCCTTTTGGGAGGCCTCACGGCAGCGGGGGCGGCGTCCGGGCCGGACCGGGTAAAGATCGCAGGCGGGATTCTGGAAGGTGCGGGGCCCTCGGCGACGACAGGGGTGCGCGCCTTCAAGGGGATTCCGTTTGCGGAGCCGCCGGTGGGGAATCTGCGATGGACCGCGCCGGTGCCGGCGAAGAAGTGGACGAGCGTGCGCGAGGCGAAGCAGTTCGGGCCGCGATGCATGCAGCAGGCGCTGTTCGGCGACATGAGTTTCCGATCGAACGGGATGGGCGAGGATTGCCTGTACCTGAACGTGTGGACGGCTGCGAAATCGGACACGGAGCGGCTGCCGGTTCTGGTGTATTTCTTCGGCGGCGGGTTCATGGCGGGCGACGGGTCGGAACCGCGGTACGACGGCGAGAGCATGGCGCACGAGGGGATGGTGACGCTCACGGTGAATTACCGGCTGGGAGTGTTCGGGTTCATGGCGCATCCGGAGTTGACGAAGGAATCGAAGAATCGCGCGTCTGGGAACTGGGCGCTGCTGGATCAGCGGGCGGCGCTGTTGTGGGTGCGGGAGAATATCGAGGCGTTCGGGGGCGACCCGATGCGGGTGACGATCGCGGGAGAATCGGCGGGGTCGGTCGCGGTGAGCGCGCAGATGGCGTCGCCGCTTTCGAAGGATTTGATCGCGGGGGCAATCGGGGAGAGCGGGTCATTGCTGGGGACCTTGTCGCCGGTGCCGCTGGCGCAGGCGGAGGAGATGGGGACGAAGTTCACGGCGGCTGTTGGTGCGTTGGGGATTGCGGCGCTGCGGGCGATGCCGGCGGCGCAGGTATTGGAGGCGGCGGGGAAGCCGGGGGCGGCGAGGTTCGGGCCGGCGATTGACGGGTACTTCTTCCCGGAAGCGCCGCGGGCGATCTTCGCGGCGGGAAAACAGGCGCACGTGCCGCTGCTGGCGGGTTGGAATTCCGAGGAACAGGGGAGCCGGAGCGTGTTGGGGCGCGAGGAGCCGACGCGCGAGAACTTCGAAAAGGCAGTGACGCGGCTGTACGGAGAGAAGGCGAAGGCGGTGCTGGACGCGTACGCAGCGGCGAGCGATGCTGACGTGGTGCAGGCGGCGACAGACCTGGCGAGCGACCGGTTCATTGCGTACAGCACGTGGAAATGGATCGACGAGTGCGCGAAGACGGGCGGGAAGCCGGTGTATCGATATTTCTATTCGCGGGCGCGGCCGAAGATGACGCCGGAGATGGGGAATGCGACGCCGGGCCTGGCGGGCGGCGTGATCCGCGGGAATGGCGCGGGGGCTCCACCGCCGCCGGCGAAGGGCGCGGTGCATTCGGCGGAGATTGAATATGCGATGGGGAACCTGGCGACGAACAAGGTGTACGCGTGGACGCCGGACGACTACCGGGTGTCGAAGACGATGCAGGCATACTTCGCGAACTTCGTGAAGAACGGAGATCCGAATGGGGACGGGCTGCCGAAGTGGCCGGTGGTACGCGGGGGCGGGGCGGCGCAGTTTTTGAAGATCGACGTGGAGACGAAGGCGCAGGCGGAGCAGCATCGCGCGCGTTACGAAGTGATGGACGGGCTGGCGAAGTAAGGGGGGAGCAGCCAGGATTGGCTGCCCCACAAGAATGCATGAACAAGAAAAACTGATTAGTGGACAGGCCGGGAGGCCTGTCCCACTTTACGCTAACGCGGTCCTCATGTAGTCGATGCAGCGCTTGACTTCCTCGGGGGAGGGGCGCAGGCCGGTGTACTCGTACTCGACGAAGGCGGGGATGGGGTACTTCTTTTCCTTGAGGAGGGTGAGCACGGGTTTGATGGGGGTATCGCCATCGCCGAAGTGTTCGTTGGTGCCGTCGTTCTTCTTGCGATCTTTCACGTGGAGGTGGGTGATGTTCTCGTGGTTTTCGCGGATGAAGGCGACGGGATCGCGATTGGCGGCGGCGAAGTGGCCGATGTCGAGATTGATCTTGAAATAGGGCGAGAGGGCGAGGGCCTTCTCGAAGCTTTCGGGCGAACCGAAGCGGTTGGGATCGGTGAAGACGGAGTAGCCGTGGAAGGCGACCTTCATCTTGTGCCGGTCGGCGAAGGGGGCGAGTCGGGGGGCCATCGCGGGGGACGTGGATGAGGCGATGGTTTCGACGCCGAGGGCGGAGGCCTGGCGGAAGCAGGCGTCGATCTCTTCCTCGGTGAAGGTATCGTTGAAGCCGATGGTGAGGGCGAAGAGGCGAATGCCGGCGGCATCGAACTTGGCGCGGACGGCCTGGTAGTGGGCGGCGGGAGTTTCGATGCGCCACTTGCGCAGGGCTTCGCGATTGCTGCGGTTGAGGGCGTTCTGCGCCTCGGTGCGCGGAGGGCGGGCGGTGCGGGGCATGCCGTATGGGGTGGGCGGTTCGGGCGGCAGGGGCTGGCCGGCGGGCTCGAGGTTGGGCGAGTAGAGCTCGATTTCGCCGATGCGGCAGAATTGCAGCGCCTGAATGATGGCGTCGATGTTGTCCTGGCCGGGGGTGCGCGGCAGATCGCGGAAGCTGTAGGTGATGGCGCCGAGGCGCACACCGTTGACGCTGGAATCGATTCCGGCGGCGAATGCGAGCGCGGCCGGGGCGCCGGCTAACGCGAACCTGGCGAAGTCTCGTCTTGAGTACATGGGCCCTCCTGGATAGCACGCAGTATATCGCAATCGCATGTTAGACTCCTGGTTTGAACGTCACTTTGCGAGTGCTGGTGTGCCTGTTGTGTGCCGCGGCGGCGTGGGCGGAGACGTGTCCTGGACTGCCATTAAAGCCGGCTGCGTCGGCGTCGGCTCCGGCGGACGTCTGCATTCCCGACCCGTTTACGGCACTGACGATTGACTTCTTCGACGATTACTCGTGGCGCGCGTTCGTGGCAATGGTGTGGCCGGCGGCGAAGGGGCATCGCGGAGTGGCGGACGAGAAGCTGACGGTGGGGGGCGCGGGGCCGCGCGTGTTCGAGACGTTCAAATCGCTGTGGGAGGTCTTCCATAGCGATGGCAGCGCGCCGGCGGCGGAGTTCGACGCGTACGAACCGGCGGCGCAGAATGCGTGCAGGGCGACGACGGGTTTCGGCGGGGTGGTGCTGGCGTCGTTCAGCGGCTATGACGATATCGGGCAAGCGGGGATCGGCGAATTGACGGGACCGCTGGTGGCGCAGAACGGGCGCTATGTGCGGTACCAGACGCTGTACAACAAGGTCGCGTACGACTTCATCGTGAGCCACGGATATTATCTGCGGAAGAATCTGCCGGTGGTGCCGAGTCCGCGGCCGGCGCTGCCGGTGATCCAGTTTCCGAACGGCTCGATTGCGATCAAAGCGGCGTGGCTGGATTTGCGCGGAATGCCGGCGGCGCAGCGGCGGAAATTCTATACACGCAGCGCGATTGTGAAGGATCCGAATACGGGGAAGTGCTCGCCGGTGTCGATGGGGCTGGTGGGGCTGCACATCGTGCAGAAGACGGCGAGCCGTCCGCAGTGGATCTGGTCAAGCTTCGAGCAGGTGGACAGCATCCCGCTGTTTCAGGGCGGGGTGGGGAAGGTTCACGTTCAATGACGGGACGCCGGCGCCGATGCCGGCAGAGAACCCGATTCCGCTGGTGCCGCTGCCGCGACAGCCGGCGAAGCCGTTCAACGTTCTGCGAACGCGTAACGCACCCGTCCACGAAAATACGGCGATGACCAACCAGCGGTACCACCAGCTGCTGGAGGGCACGGTGTGGAAGTACTACGGACTGGTGACGACGCAGTGGCCGCTGCTGACGGGGAACCAGGCAGTGCCGGTGCCGGCGACGCAGACCGGGGAAATCTTCTTCACGTTTCCGGGGACGGGTCCGGGGTCGAGCGCGGCGTCGGCGTATGCGAATGTCACGATGGAGACCTTCGACCAGGCGCGGCCGGAGTTGGGCTGCATGAGTTGCCACAACCAGGCGCGGCTGGGCGGCGATTTCATGTGGTCGGTGCTGGATCATGCGTGGCCGGCAAACCTGGCGCCGGCCGAGTCGGCGCGCCGGTGAAGTACTAGAGCGTTCCCGTACCGCGGCGTCTTGGCGTGCCGCGCGACAGGCGTTGTAATCGAGGGGTGCTCATACTCCTGCTCATGATTGCCAGCCAGACACGTCCTACTCCCGCCGCCATGCCGAAGGCGCTGGGGGCATGCACCGCCGTCACGGCGGAGGATTTGCAGCGCACGCTGGGGATCAGCTTTCGCAGGGGGCAGGAAAGCTCGTCGGGGAAGCAATCGACGTGCGATTACGCGGTGGGGAACGGGCAGGTGTCGGTGACGATCCAGCGACTGGATGGGGCGATCGACATTGCGGCGGAGATCGAGGCGATGAAGGCGGAGATACCGGGCGCGACGGTGCGGAGGGTGGGTGAGGCATCGTTCTTCGTGGAGATTCCGGGGGCGGGGGTGCAGTTGCATGTGGTGCGCGGGGAGCGCGACTACGTGATGGTGTCGATTCTCGGATTGGGAGATGCGGCCGCGGTGGGTGGAGCGGCGGAGCGGCTGGCGGGTGCGGCAGTGGGAAGGCTCTAGGGCGGGGAAGGGATCGCTTCCTAACCGTAGAGCTACGGCAGCAAGTGGACAGGCCGGGAGGCCTGTCCCACTGATAACATCAAATGACTATGACCCGACGCACTGCACTTGCCCTTTTCGCGACCACGCTCAGCCGCGCCGCGGGGAAGCTTCCCGCGAACAAGAACGTGAAATGGGCGCTCGGCGCGAATCTGTGGAACTCCTTTCCGCGCGTGCCGTTCACCGACATTCTGGACGTCATGAAGGACACCGGCTTTATCGGTATCCGCATGACGCAGTTTCCGCAGATTCTGAAGACCTACAACATCACCGTGCCGGAGTTGCAGAAGGAACTCTCCAAGCGCGGCTGCCAGATCATCACGATTTCGTTCAACGGTCCGACGCACGATCCGGCGCGGCGCGCCGACGTGATGGCGAGCGCGAAGACCGCGATGACCTTTCTCAAGGAGTTCGACGCGAACCACCTGGTGGTGTTCTCGCCGAATCGCAGCAATGCTTCGGAGGCCGGCTTCAAGAGCATGTGCGAGTGCTTCAACGCAGATCGGCGGAGCGGCCGAACGAGATGGGCTTCCGGGCGGGGTTGCACAATCACATGGGGCAGATCGTGCAGACCACCGAAGAGGTGGACCGCTGCATGGCGATGACCGATCCCAAGCTGTTTTCGTTTTCGCCGGACACGGCGCATCTGTACCTGGCGGATTGCGACGTGGTCAAGACGATCGACAAGCACAAGAGCCGCCTCATGCTGCTGGATTACAAAGACGCGCGCAAGACCAGCGACAAGTTCCTCGATAATATCTTCGATCTGGGCGATGGCGACGTCGATTTTCCGGGCTGCCATCGCGTGCTGAAATCGATCGGCTTCAAGGGCTGGCTCTGCGTGGATCTCGATATCGCGCGCAAGGGTCCGCGCGCCAGCTACGAGCGGTGCGCGGAGTACGTGGTCAACAAGCTGGAGTCCGATCTATGTCTGAGGTCACGCGGCGCACGCTGCTGGCAGGGGCGGCGGCCAACGCGCTGGGGCCGGCGCGGAGCGCCGCATCCTCGATCCGCACGTGCACGTGTGGAAGCACGACCCGGCATTTCCCTTCGCCGAGGGAGCGCGCGTGCCGGAGCGCGACGCCGACGCCCGAGACGCTGCTCGACCTGATGAAGGCCAACGGCGTGGCGCGCACGGTGATCATCCAGGTGATCCACTACAGGTACGACAATCGCTACCTGGCGAGCGGTGCTGAAGCGAGTATCCGGGCACGTTTCAGGGTGTGTGCCGCGTGGATCCGCTGGACGCGGCGGCGCCCGATCATCTCTCGCAGCTGACGGCGCAGGGCTTTCGCGGCGTGCGCCTCAGTCCGGCGGGCAATGCGGGCGGCGACTGGTTTCGCGGACCGCTGATGCCGCCGCTTGTGGAAGCGCTGCCAGGAACTCAAAGTGCCGATGACGGTGCTGGCGCCGATCAGCGCGCATGCCGGAGGTGGCGGCGCTGCTGGAGAAGCTGCCGGACCTGACGGTGGTGATCGACCACATGGCCGATTGCCCGATCGATCAGCCGGCGGAACTGGAGAAGCTGATCGCGCTCAAACGCTATCCCAAGGTGTTCGTCAAAGATCTCGCACACGTGGTCGATCTCCAAGCAGCCGTACCCGTGGCTGGACGCGCAGGAGTACGTGAAGCGGCTGCACGCACGCCTTCGGACCGGAGCGGCTGATGTGGGCGACGGACTGGCCGATCGTGGAAAGCGCACTCCACCTACGAGCGGGCGTTGAGCGTGGTGCGCGACGAGATGAAATTTCTCAACGCCGAGGACAAGAACTGGATGATGAATAAGACGATCGAACGCGTCTGGCCTTTGGAGCGTGACTGCAATGCGAATGTTACTGGCACTGCTTGCGGTGTGCGGCGCCTGCACGCGACAGATTCCGGCACAGGACTCGCGCAACACCGAGATTCCGAATACCGATACGCATTTCACGGCGCGCACGCTATAAGACGCTGGCGGAGTGGCAGGCGCGGCGCGCGCATCTGCGCAAGCAGATTCTCTCGCGCGGCCGGCCTGCTGCCGATGCCGCCGAAGAACGATCTGCACCCGCAGATCTTCGGGCAAGATCGAGAATCAGCACGTACACCATCGAGAAGGTGCTGCTCGAAACGCATGCCGGGCTACTATCTCGGCGGCAATCTTTATCGCCCGATGAAGCCGGCGCCGGCACGGCGGCTTCCCGGCGATCGTCTCGCCGCACGGGCACTGGAACTACGGGCGGCTGGAGCATTCGGTGACCGCCTCGGTGCCGGCGCGCTGCATCAATCTGGCGCAGCAGGGCTACGTCGTCTTCTGCTACGACATGGTGGGCTACAACGACACGATCCAGACGCCGCACGATTTCGGCAGTCCGCGCGGAACAGCTCTGGGACTTCGGGCCGCTCAGCCTGCAGTTGTGGAACTCGATCCGCGCGGTGGATTTCCTGCAATCGCTGCCCGGCGTGAACGCCGGCGCGCATCGGCGCCACGGGAGCATCGGGCGGCGCGACGCAGACGTTTCTGCTGGCGGCGGTGGACGACCGCATCCAGTTTTCCGCGCCGGTGAACATGATCTCGGCGATCATGCAGGGCGGCGGCGCTGTGCGAGAATGCGCCCAACCTGCGGCTGGATACGTTCAACGTGGAGATCGCGTCCATGATGGCGCCGCGGCCGATGATCATGATTTCGGCGACGGGCGATTGGACGAAGAACAACCGCGACCGAAGAGTTTCCCGCGGTGCGCGCGATCTACGAGCTTTACGACAAGGCGGCGAACGTGGAGACGATGCACCAGGACGCGCCGCACAATTACAACCAGGCAGAATCGCGAGGCGGTCTACCGCTTCTTCGGCAAGCATGTGCTGGGCGAGACGGATGCCGCCAAATTCAAGGAGACGCAGCATTCGCCTCGAAAAGCTGCAGGACATGCTGGCGCTGCACAATCGCAAGCTGCCCGACAATGCGCTCGATTACGACGGGGTCTTCGCGCAGTGGGTGCGGACGGCGCAGGCGCTAGTGCGGAGAGATCACGGACCGGGCGCAGTTGCGCGAGATGATGGAGTTCGCGCTGGGCGCGGAATGGCCGGAGCGGGTGGTGCAGCGAGGCCAATGGCGAGAAGATTGCTCTTCGGGCGTCCGGGCCGCGGCGACCGCGTGGCCGGGATTCTGGTGCGACGGGCGAGGGGCGCAAGGTGCTGTTGATTCATCCCGACGGCGCGGAGGCGGCGCGCAAGAGTCCGGAGTTCGCGGCGCTGGTGCGCACCGGGCGGCCCATTTACACGATCGACGCGTTTCAGACGGGCGCCGCCGTGGCTCCGCGCAATCGCGATGCCAAGATGTTCCTCACCTTCAACCGGAGCGACGATGCCAATCGCGTGCAGGACATTCTCACGGTGCTGCGCTGGCTGGATGCCCGATGTCGAACTGGTGGGCGTCGGGAAAGGCGGCCGTGTGGTGCCAGTTCGCGGCGGCGCTTGCGCGGCGAACGGTGATCTTGAAGGCCGACGTCTCGAACTTCACAGGCACGGACCAGGAGTACCTGGACGGTTCTTCGTTCCGGGCATTCAACGCGCCGGCGGATTGCGTGTGGCGCGGATGCTGACGGGGCGGCGAAGGCTCGCGTGGTCGACGGGGAGCGCCCACACCGCGGCTAGCCGCAAACTGGTCTACGTGCATGCGAGAGTTACGGCAGCAAGTGGACAGGCCAGGAGGCCTGTCCACTGGGGGCGTGAATGATCGCTACCGTAAATCCGGCCACGGGGAGACTGTCGCGACGTTCGACGGGTTGGAGAAGGACAGCTGGACGAGCAAGCTGGCGCGGGCGCCGGAGGCTTACCGGACGGTACCGCCGCACTACGTTCGCCGAGCGGGCCGGCGTGGATGCACGCGCGCGGCGGAGATCCTGGAGACGGAGAGCGACGCGCTTCGCGCGCATCATGACGCTCGAGATGGGGAAGCCGCTCGAGGCGGCGCGGCAGGAGGCCGCCAAATGCGCCACTGGCCTGTCGCTATTACGTCGAGCACGCCGAGCGCGGCTGCTGGCGGATGAACGCGGTGGACACTGGGCGGCGTGCGTGAGCTTCATCCGGTATCAAGCCGATCGGGCCGGTGCTGGCGGTGATGCCGTGGAATTTCCCGTTCTGGCAGGTCTTCCGATTTCTGGCGCCGGCGCTGATGGCGGGTAACGTGGGGTTGCTCAAGCATTCGTCGAACGTGCCGCAGTGCGCGCTGGCGATCGAAGATATCGTGCGGCGGGCAGGGTTCCCGACGGACGTTTTTCAGACGCTGCTGATCGGCTCGGAGATGGTGCGTCGAGTGATTGACGACCCTCGCGTGAAGGCGGTCACACTCACCGGCAGCGAGCCGGCGGGGCGGCAGGTGGCGGCGCAGGCGGGCGGACAAATCAAGAAGATGCGTGCTGGAACTGGGCGGCAGCGATCCGTTCGTCGTGATGCCGAGTGCCGATCTGGACGCGGCGGTGCGTACGGCGGTGCAGGCGCGCGTGATCAACAACGGGCAATCCTGCATTGCGGCCAAACGTTTCATCGTGGACGAGGCGATTGCGGCGGAGTTCGAGGCGACGTTCGTGGCGGCGATGGCAGCACCTGGTGGTCGGCGACCCGATGGTGGAGACAACGCAGGTGGGTCCGCTGGCGACGCCGCGCCATCCGCGACGAGCTTGACGAGCAGGTACAGCGATCGGTGCGGCGGGCGCGCGTGTGCTGACCGGCGGGCATGCGCTCGAGGGGCCGGGCAACTACTATGCGCCCACGGTGCTGGTGGAGCGGCGGCCAGGATCGCCGGCCTGTTGCGAGGAATTGTTCGGGCCGGTGGCGGTGCTGCTGCGCGCCAAGGGGATCGACGACGCGATACGGCTGGCCAACGATACTCCGTTCGGGCTGGGCGCGAGCGCGTGGACCACGGACGCCACGGAGCAGGAGCGCTTCATCGACGAGATCGAAGCTGGCATGGTGTTCGTCAACGGCATGGTGGCGTCGGATCCGCGGCTGCCGTTCGGCGGTGTGAAGACCTCGGGATACGGGCGCGAACTGAGGGCATGGGGAATTCGGGAGTTCGTCAATGTCAAATCCGTGGTCGTACGCTGAATCACTCTTGGGAGAAACGGCACGCCGATTGCTACGTACGATGGCGAGGTATCTATACTATGCGTAAATTTGCACTAGCGTTGGCGCTCTCTTCCTCTGCCATGCTGCTCGCGGCGGACACGGCTGCGGAGCGCATGTCGGACGCTACCAGGGTGTTCACCGAAATCATGTCAACACCGGATAAGGGTATCCCGCAGGATTTGCTTGAAAAAGCGCATTGCATCGTGATTGTTCCGGGCTTGAAGCAGGCGGCGTTCGTGGTCGGCGGCAAATTCGGCCGCGGCTACGCGGTTTGCCGGCAGAAGGGCGGAGGATGGGGTGCTCCGGCGGCGGTGCGCGTGGAAGGCGGCAGTGTCGGCTTCCAAATCGGCGGATCGAGCACGGAAGTGGTGATGCTGGTGATGAACGAGCAAGGCATGCGGCGCCTGCTGGAAGACAAGTTCACGTTAGGCGGCGAAGCAACGGTTGCCGCCGGGCCGGTGGGACGATCGACAAGCGCGAATACGGATGTTCAGCTGTCGGCGGAAATTCTCTCGTGGTCGCGATCGAAGGGCCTGTTTGCGGGAATCGCGCTACAGGGGGCAACGCTGCGCCCGGATGTGGATGTGAATCAGGAATTGTACGGGACCAAACTCACCAACAAGGAAATCCTGACTGGGGACGTGAAGCCTCCGTCCTCGGCGCGGCCTCTGATCGCCGCGCTGAGCAAATATTCTTACCGCGAAGCCAAAGACACTCCGATCGAAAATCGGGTGAGCGATGCGGACCGGAAGAAGAAATAGGAGCCGGCGTCCGGCGATTGTAAGATCGTAGGATGCCGCTGTCAGTGGAAGACCTGCGTGATCATGTGAGCTATTCGGCGTGGGCCAGCCAGCGGCTGGTTCACGCCGCGTCCGAACTCTCCGAAGCGGAACTCCTCCGCGATTTTCAAACTTCCGATCGCAGTGTACTGGGTACGCTGGTGCACACTTTTGCTGCCGACCGGCTGTGGCTGGCGCGCCTGCAGAGGTCTCCCAGACCGCAATACTCGAGCGAGGCCGATTATCATCTCCCGGTGCTGGAGCACGAGTGGCCGGAGGTCTACCGTCAGTGGGACAGGTTGCTGAAAGATTTGTCCGACGATGAGGCCCGCGCGGACCTGACTTATCAGGACATGGGCGGGAATACCTGGACGCAGCCCGTCTGGCAACTCGTTCTGCACGTAGTCAATCACGCGACCCATCATCGCGGGCAGGCGGCCGGGTTCCTGCGCTCGATGGGGCGGGTGCCTCCGGTAGTGGATCTGGTCGCCTTCTATCGGTTGCGGTAACGCTTTGTGTTTTACCGCTAACGTGAGACGTGTTATATTTCGGGTTCGGTTGACGTATGGCGTCAACCGAAGTCGAGAGGGCTTAACATGTTCCAGCGTTTCTTATCCATCTGCGGTCTTGCATGCCTGCTTACAGCTACGCTTCCGGCTCAGGAGAGCCGGGGCCAGATTATCGGACGCGTCAGCGATCCATCGGGCGCCGTAATTCCCGGCGCCACCGTTCGCGCGGTCAATACCGGCACCAACGTGGCGACCGCCACCACAACCAGTGAAACCGGCGATTTCACGCTGCCATTTCTAGTCGCCGGCGAGTACGACGTGACGGTGGAAGTGCAGGGGTTCAAGCGGTTCGAACGCAAGGGTATCGCGGTTCGAATTCAGGATTCGGTCTCGGTGAACGTAGCGATGCAGATGGGCAGTAATGCGGAGTCTGTGGAGGTTACGACCGAGTCGCCGATTCTGGAATCATCCACGGCATCCATGGGGCAGGTGGTGGATCAGCGGCGCATTCAGGATTTGCCGGTCAATTACAACAACGCCCTCATGCTGGCGCAATTGGGGCCGGGCGTCACCAACCTCTCGACCAACAACCAGACGCAGACGTTCACGAGCAGCACGCCTTCGAACGTGGCGATCAACGGCGTGTCGAACAACGACCTGGCGTTCACGATCGACGGCGCGTCGAACAATGCCGGCGGGCGCAGCGGGACGGGCGGCAACATCGGGTATACGCCTCCTTCGGGCGCGATTTCCGAGTTCAAGATCGAGACTGCGATCTTCGATGCGAGCCGCGGGTTCGGCTCCGGCTCCAGCATCAATATGAGCTTGAAATCGGGCACGAACGCACTGCACGGCGCGGTGTACGACACCTTTCAAAATCCGGTGCTGAATGCGAATTCGTTTTTCAGCAACAAGAACGGCCTGCCCAAAGACAACAACCGGCAGCAGCAATGGGGCTTCGATGTGAGCGCGCCGGTGGTGTTCCCGCATTTGTACAACGGCAAGGACAAGACCTTCTGGATGTTCGGATACGAAGGCATCAGCAACAGCTATCCGAAGAGCACGGGGGCGCTGTACACGATTCCCACCGATGCACAAAAGGGCGGCGATTTCTCGGGAATTCCGGCGCCGATTTTCGATCCGAGGACCACGGTGGCGGTGGCGGGAGGCCATTACCAGCGCTCGCAATTTCCGGGCAATGTGATTCCGAAGAACCGGCTGGACCCGATCGCCCTCAACATCATCAACGCTTATGTCACCCAGAAGCCGAACGTGGTCCCGAAAGCAGACGGCACCAACAATTACATTCAGGCGCAGAACCAGGAGAACTCTTACCTGAGCACGGTTTTCCGCGTGGATGAAAACCTGAGCGAACGGCAGCGGTTTTTCGTGCGCGGAAACTTCAGCAACCTGGACGAACCGGACCAGTTGCGCTTCAACAACAGCGCGGGTTGGATCTTCCAGCGGCAGAGCCGCGCATTGGGCGTGGACCACGTTTACACGTTCGGATCTTCGTTGATCGTGAACACGCGGCTCACGTTCAACCGCTATCTGCAGGGCTCGTTCCCGATCTCGCTGGGGCATGCGGATTTGAAATCGCTGGGCTTCTCGCAGACTTTTATCGACCGGGTGGGCTCGGTGTACGCGGGCACTCCGGCGCTGCCGTATATCGATGTCGCGGGCGGATTTCCGGCGCTGGCCTCGGACGCGGTCAACCAGTCGGCGGGCGACACCTACACCGGCGCGACGAATATTTACTGGACGCATCGCAATCACACGCTGCAGTTCGGCGGCGAATACCGGCTGTACCGCGACGTGAATTCGAACCTGAGCAACGCGTTCGGACGCCTGACTTACGGTACGACATACACCACGGCGAGTGACACGACTCCGGCAGCGACCTCCGGGCAGGGCCTGGCGGCGTTTCTGCTGGGGCAGCCGACGGGAGGCCAGATGTCGATTGCGGCTTCCTACGCGCAGCAGATTCAGGCTCACGGCTGGTATGTGCAGGATGCGTGGAAGGTGAGCCCGAAGCTGACGGTGAACATCGGATTGCGCGTGGAATTCGAACTGCCGGTGACGGAGCGCTTCGACCGTTCGGTAGCGCAGTTCGACGCGACGTCGATCAACCCGTTGAATGCCACGGCCAAGGCCAACTATGCGGCCAAGCCGATTGCGCAGATTCCGGCGGCGAATTTCCAGGTGCTGGGCGGCCTGACGTTCGCGGGCGTCAACGGGAAGCCGCACAATCTGTATAACGAGAACTGGCTGCCGTTGATGCCGCGGGTGGGCATCGCGTATCAGCTGAATGCGGAGACCGTGATCCGGGCCGGTTACTCGATCTTCAACGACCTTTCGCGCGAGGCGCCGAACCAGATCGGATTCAGCCAGAACACGGCGCTGAACGCGTCGCCGGACAACGGTTTGACGTATACCGCCAGCACCGCCAATCCGTTCCCCGCGCAGTTGTTGCAGCCGATCGGAGCGGGCGCCGGCCTGCTGACCAGCGCGGGAAACAGCATCAGCGCGTTTCCCACGGAGCTGAAGCGCGCGTATTACCAACGCTGGCAGTTCAGCATCCAACGGCAGATCGGGAAGGGAACGCTGGTGGAGGCCGCTTACGTGGGCAACCGGGGGAACCGGCTGTTTGTCGACCGGCAGTATGATCCGCTGCCTGCGCAATACCTAAGCACATCGCCGGTTCGGGATACGGCGCTGATCAACGCGCTGGGCGCCAGCGTCGCCAATCCGTTCTATCCGCTGCTGCCGGGCACTTCGGGCCTGGCCAGCACCAATACCACAGTGGCCCAACTGCTGCGGCCGTTTCCGGAGTTCACGGGAATCACGGTCACGGGCAACCAGGGCTATAGCTGGTATCACGCGCTGCAGACCCAGGTGCAGAAGCGCTTCGCTCACGGGTATACGGTGAGCGCAGGTTGGACGTGGTCGAAGTTCATGGATGCGGAATCCTATTTGAACGAGACGGATGCGCGGCCGGAGCGCGTGATCTCGAGCCAGGACCGCCCGCACCGGTTCACCAGCAGCGGCATCTGGGAACTTCCCTTCGGCAAGGGGAAGCGTTTCGGCGCCGGGCTTGCAGGGCTTCCCGGAAAACTGGCGGGCGGCTGGCAGGCGCAGGGCATCTATCAGTTCCAGATGGGTGCTCCGCTGGGCTTTGGCAACGCGCTGATATACGGGCCGCCGCAATCGGTGGTGCTGCCCTCTGACCAGCGCACCATCGACCAGTGGTTCAACACCAGCATATTCGAGAAGAGCACTGCGCTGGCACTGAGCCGCAACCTGATTACGCTTTCCAGCCGGTTCTCCGGAATTCGCGGACCCGGGATCAATATGCTGGACATGTCGGTAATCAAGAACACGACGATCACGGAACGGATCAAGGCGCAGCTCCGCGCCGAGTTCATCAACGCCACCAATCACACGCAGTTCAGCAATCCGAACACGACGCCGACTAGCGCCAGTTTCGGCACGATCACGGGGACGTCGCAGCTGCCGCGCACGATGCAGCTGGGGCTGAAGATCTTGTTCTAAGGACACTGTCATGAAAGCGATTCTGATTTTGGGACTGTGCGCGGCCGGCGGCCTGTTGGCCGCCGACATGCCGTCGCCGATGTTCGACATCCGCAGCTTCGGAGCGAAAGGCGACGGCGTCGCGCTGGACACGGCGGCGATCAACAAGGCCATCGATGCGGCGCATGCCGCCGGGGGCGGGACGGTCTACCTTTCCGCGGGGACGTATCTTTCCGGGTCGATTCACCTGCAGAGCAATGTGGCACTGTTCCTGGGGCAGGGCTCGACCATCCTGGCGACCAGCGATCCGCTGGCGTATGACGAGCCGGAGCCGAACCAATGGGACAAGCTGCAGGACTATCGGCCACAGCCACTTCCACAACAGCCTGATCTGGGGCGAGGGGTTGGAGAACGTTTCGATCCTGGGCCCGGGCCGGATCTGGGGCAAGGGACTGGTGCGCTCGCAGCGCGCGCCGCAACCGGGACAGCGCCAGGTGGGGAACAAGGCGCTGGTGCTCAAGCAGTGCCGCAACGTGGTGCTGCGCGATTTCTCGATCCTGATGGGCGGATGGTTCGGGATTCTGGCGACCGGCGTGGACAACATGACGATGAGCAATCTCAAGATCGACACCAACCGGGACGGCATGGACATCATTTCCTGCCGCAACGTGCGGATCAGCGATTGCACCGTGAATTCGCCGTACGACGACGGCATCTGCCTGAAGAGCGACTACTCGCTCGGGGTTCGCGCGCGCCACGGAGAACGTGACGATCACGAACTGCCAGGTGAGCGGCTACGACAACGGCACGCTGCTGGACGGCACATATGGCAAGAAGCAGGTGTATAACAATGCGGGCGCCAATGCCGGTCCTACGGGGCGGATCAAGTTCGGCACGGAATCCAACGGCGGCTTCAAGAACATCACGATCTCAAACAGCGTGTTCGACTATTGCCGCGGGCTGGCGCTGGAGACGGTGGACGGCGGGCTGCTGGAAGACGTGACGATTTCCAATGTCACGATGCGGGAGATTTTCAATTCGCCGATCTTCCTGCGGCTGGGAAGCCGGATGCGGGCTCCGGAAGGCACGCCGGTGGGCGCGCTGCGGCGCGTGAGCATCAGCAACTTCGTGGTGTACGACGCCGACTCGCGGTACGCATCGATCATCAGCGGCGTGCCGGGGCATGACATTGAAGACGTAAAGCTGAACAACATCCGGATTTTTTATGCCGGCGGCGGCACGAAGGAGCAGGCGGCGATTGTCCCGCCGGAGTTGGAGAATGGCTATCCCGAGCCGCGCATGTTCGGCCCTATCCCCGCGTACGGATTCTTTCTGCGGCATGTGAAAGGGATCGAGTTGAATGATGTGCAGGTGAGCTACCTCAAGGAGGACCTGCGGCCGGCTTTCCATCTGCAGGATGTGAAGGATGTGGAGTTCAATCACGTGAAGGCGCAGCACGCGGAGGGTGTGCCGACGTTCGTACTGAATGGCGTGGAGAACCTGCTGGTGCAGGCGTCGCCGGGAATCCCGGACACCAAATTGAAGAGCGCGGACCGCAAGGAGTTTTAGGAAGGGATCGACTCCCTGACGGTCGCGGCTCGTCTCAGCTATTTCACCCAGAGGGTGCCGGCGTTGCTATCCACACCGCCGACGGTGAGGATGATGGGATACTTGCCGGGGCTGAGGTTCGGGATTTCGAGATTGGCCTGTGCCAGGCCGACGAAGCCGGGAGTCAGTCCGAGGAATTTGATGGAAGTGTCGAAGCCGCCGATGGTGGCTTTGGACGGCGAGGTGGCGGCGGAGAGAGTGGTGGTGGGCGCGGCGGCGCCGGTGGCGACGGGGTTATCCAAGGGGCCGATGCCGATCAGGTAGGCGGTCACCACGCTGCCCTTGGGGGCGGCATTGGCAGCACTGTTGAAACTGAAATCCTGATTCTGCACGAGGGCGGAGCCATCGGCGGCAAGAAGCAGGTAGGGCGCTGTGGCGGTCACGGGGAAAGACACCTGGGTGCTGGTGCCGCAGGCGGCGGTGACGGTGGCGTTGGCGGTGCCGGCGGAGACCTCGTAGGGAAGTTGGAAATTGATCTGTCCGGGGCTGACGTAGATGAGCGGCACGGTGGCGCCGTTGACGGTCACGGTGGTGCCGCCGAGGGTATTGGAGAGCGGCGTGGAGGGGGCGTTGAAGATGCCGCTGCCGAGGTTCGTGCCGTAGATGCTCACCAGGGAGACCGGGCGCGACCGGCGTGGCGGATGAGGTGGCGGCATTGACGATGCCGCCTGGAGAAATCACGGTGGTCGCGGTGCCGGCGGCGATCTGCGCCAGGAACCCATCCGCGCTGCCGCCGCCGAATTTAGGCTGGAACACGCCCGCGGTCGTCGGGAAGGCGGTGGAGGAGGTGCTGCCGCCAATCACCAGGCCGGTGGTGCAACTGACGGTTACGGCCTCCACGAAGTCATCGGTTGCACCGCCGATGTAGCTGGAGAACTGCAGGGTCTTGCCGTCGGCGGAGATGCCGCTGATGGTGCCATCGACGCCGCCTTTATTGGCGGTCTGGAAGCCGAAGTTGCTGGGGAAGTTGGTGGAGTTGGTGCTGCCGCCGATGTAGGCGTTGCCATTGAAATCGATGCCGATGGCGTTGCCGATCTCATCGCCGCTGCCGCCCAGGTAACTGGAATAGAGGAGCGTCTTACCGTCGGGGCTGATTTTGGTTGCGATGATATCGCGGGGACCGCCGCCGAAGGCGGTTTGGAAGGCATTCGCGGTGGGGAAATTGGAGGAGGCCGTATCGCCGGTGATGTAGGTTGTGCCGGAGGCATCGACGGCGAGCGCGGAGGCTTCGTCATCGCCGCTGCCGCCGAGGTAGGTGGACCATGCGAGCGCGCCGCCGGGCGACATGCGTGCCACCCAGGCGTCGACACCACCGGCATTGGATGTCTGCAGGCCGGAGGACGGCCCAGGGAAGTCGGTGGACGCGGTGGAGCCGGCGGTGTATACGTTGCCGGCGGCATCGAGGCCGATGCCGAAGATGTAGTCATCGCCGCTCCCGCCAAGGTAGCTGGAGTACAGGAGGGCGCCGTTGGGATCGAACTCGCTGATAAAGCCATCGATGCCGCCGGCGAGAGTGCGCTGGGCGCCAGTACGGCTCAAGGGGAAATTGGTGGAGTTGGTGGCGCCGGCGATCCAGAGATTGTTGTTGGGATCGAGCGCGAGGGCGAAGGCGATGTCGTCGGTGGCGCCGCCGATGTAGCCCGCGTAGAGGTACGTCTTGCCGGTGGGGTCGATCTTGGCGACGAAGGCGTCGTAGCCGAGTCCGGCGAGGCTGGTGGGGAGGACGACGATGGGGAAGTCATCGGCATCGGTGACGCCGGTGAGGTATATGTTGCCGGCGGAATCGACCGCGATACCGTGGCCTTCGTCGTCGCCCAGGGTTCCGCCGATGAGAGTGGTGAGGCTGGCGGTGGTGCCGGAGGAGTTCATCTTGGTGACGAAGGCGTCGTAATCGCCGCGCGTGGAGAGGGTGGAGCCGGTGGCGTAGATGTTGCCGGAAGAGTCGGTGGTGACGGCGAGGATCTGGTCGGTGGTGCTGCCGCCGAAGTAGCTGGCCCAGGTCAAGGTGGGGTCGATGACGAGGGGCAGCGTGCGATCGTAGGGCCCGACTTCGAAGCGGATGGTTTGGCCGCGGAGAATGTAGCGGCCGGGAATTGCCCGGCGGACGCCGTTTGTCTCCTGATAGAGCTCAGGGCGGTGCTGGCGTATCTCGCCGGTGGCGGTGGTGAGCAGCAGGTCGCCCGCGGCATCGAGCGAGAGGCGGCGCGCGCCATCGAAGCGGACCCCGATCTGGCGCGGGTCGGCGCCTGGGGCGAGGACGAAGTCGTATTCGAGGATGCCGTCGCGGCCGTAGTAGACGACGTCGATGCCGGGGTAGATGTTGCGATAGCGGACGCGCGCGTAGGTGGGGATCCCGGTTCGCCAGGACGAGGCATTGCCGACCAGGTAGTTGACTACGCCGGGCAGGGGCGCTTCTGTTTGCGCGCTGGCGGGGCCGGCACCGAGCAGGGTGGCGGAGAGCCGGCCGCCGTGCGAGATCAGCTCAGCCTTGGCGGCGCTGAGAGTGAGGGCGTAGCCATTGCCGTGAGCAATGAACTGGGACTGGCCGGGCGCCTGCCCCTGGTTGGGTTCAAAGGCTATTGGCAGCTTTCCGTGCGCACCGGCAGCGGCAGCGGTGAGGATGGCGAACGCAAAAACTCTCATTACATTAGGAGAACACGATTCCGGCGGGAAAGTTCAATGGAAAGGGGAGTGATTCAGCGGAGTGACTCAGCGAGGTTGAAGGAGGGGAAGCCCGGAGAAAAGACAACCGGTCAAAATTAACAAGGGCCGGGGCGATCTCGCACCCCGGCCAAATGCGGAGAAGACGATGAACTGACCTATGCCTGCTTCTTGCGGCGGATTAAACCGAGACCAACGAGAGCTCCACCAAAGAGAACCATGGTGCCCGGTTCCGGTGCCAGTTGGAAACTGGCGGGCGTGTTGATGGTGCCGCTTCCACTGATGGAATGACCCGGCCCACCGGACTGGGTGAAGTTGAAAATCAAGGACGCATCGGCATCGTCATAAACGCCGAGGGAATCGTGGAAGGTGCCGGTCGCGAAGATGGTCAAGTCGTCCTGCCCGACACTCGACGCCGACGAGAGGATCGTCGTAAATTGATACCGCGTGTCGTGGGTCCCACCCAAACCGTCGCCCCATACGATGAAGTTGGCATATGCACCCAGCGGTACACTGAACGTGGTCGGGGCGGTCAGCGAACTACTGCTAAACGTCGGTGTGCAATCAGCCTGTGTGCAGGCGAAGGGAACGCCCGTCGCAGAGGTAATCGACCCCATCGATTGCGACAAGGTAATGGATGTAGCCTGGGAGAGAGTTGCTCCCGTGTAAGATGCCACGCCGTCGGCAAACGCGATGCTGCCATTGGCGACCAGGCCCGCTGAGGCTGTACTCGTGAGTGCAACACCCAAGACCACTGCCAACAATCCAGTGTTTAAAACTTTCATCCCTTGAATCTCCTCCGTTAACTTTGTGTGTTATTTGGAATAACGCTTAGTTTAAAACATTACGACTACAAGCATTGATATGTAATCAAATTTACGAGTCGTAGGGGAATATTACCACACCATAGTCGCCAGTCAAGGCTTAACCCAATAAAAACAAGGCGATAAGGCCAATACGTAGTACTGGGGTTGGTACCCTGGGGTACTGGGGTTTATCGAAGGTTAATGGCTGGAGTATTTCTGTCGGTAAAGCTAAAGATGAGATTGAAACTAGCTGAAGCTGTAGGGTCTATACCCGGTCAACGAAATCCCAGGTAGGGGGGAACCTGATGCGATGGAGGGTGTAAGGCTTAAGCGCCGGGGCACCTTAGGCACCCCGGCTTGAGGTTTCGAAGGTTAGCGGACGAAGCATTTGCGGCTCATCACGGCGAGTCCGATGAGAGCGGAGCCGAGAAGAGTGAGAGTGGCTGGTTCGGGCGTACCCGGCAGGCTGGAGGCTGGTGCAGTCAGCGTAATGGCCTCGGCGAGTGCCGTGCCGCTCTGGTTGATGCTGACGTGAGCGAGGGTGCCGGTGGCGACGCACGGATTGCAACCTGCCGCGGAGAAACGCGAACCGGGAGTGTAGGTGCCGAGGAGGAAGACGTCCAGATTAGTGGTTGTCCGTACCAGCAGCACTCCGGAAGTGGCAGTGAATGTTCCGTCCAGCGAATCGGTAAAGCTGAAACCACCGCCTGTCGGGATGGTTGCGATGGTTAAAGTGGCGCCGGAAAATGGGCCAGTAACCACGCTGAAATCACCGGTACCGGGTGCGCTAATGTTGGTGGCGGTGGTGCTAACGAATGTACTCAGCGAGAGGTCGGCGAAGTTTTGGGTGGCGTTGAGGCCGGATAAAGACAACGACCCGTTGATCTGCGCGGCGCTGGCAGACATCGCTGTCAATGACAGCAAAAAATGCCGCAGTGCCTAGTAGTCTAAGTGAACTGATGATTTTGGAGCGTAATCCTTCTTACAGATTGTCTGGCGACGTAATGTTCTCAAACTTACGAACAATTAAGGCTCGTGCCCAGCTCAGCACATGAGCGGTAAGGGGATCTTAGCATAGCTATCTTTAGAGTCAACCCGGACTATTGAGGAAAGGAAGGTTAGCCCGTGGTGTTAGTCACAGTGATGGCAGATAACTACGATTCGGCGGGCGCGGAACGGGCGATAACTTACTAAATTCCAGCGCCATCCGTCAACGGGTCAGGAGAGTGCCCGAGGCGGCCGCACGATTCGAGGTCGGACCATATCTGCTCGTGATCGCTCGAGGCGGAAAGATAGCGAAGTGAGAAGGGTACAGAATCTCTCACAAGCTGAGACTGCTCCTGATTTGCGGGCTGGATGATTGCGATCAGGCCGGCGGCCAGGGTAGTGCGGATGGCTTCGGCGACATTACCGGGCATCTGGATCACGTGGACGGCGTAACCGTGGTCGAAGAGCAGGCGCTCGAGCAGCCAGGGCAGTTCAGTGTTGCCCTGCGGCAGGCAGATGGCGAGCGGGGCATGGCCGCGGGCGGCGCGGCGTTCGGCGTCCGTGACGCGTCCGGTTCCGCCCGACCCGGAATGCGGCTCGAGGATCATGCCGGCGCCGAGAGTCTCGTTGGTGATCGGGTCGATCAGGATAAAACTGCCGGTGGCGCGATTGGAGCGGTAGGGGTCGAAGAAGAGGGGGCGCTGCGCCTCAATGCTGACCACGCCGATGCCATTGAGTTCGAGTTCGCCGACCTGCTGGTGTTCCAGCGTGTGAATATCGATGCGATGACGGATCTTGCGAATGCGGGCCTGGGTCAACTGCGTAGTCTGTTTGATCAGGTAGGGACGATTGGGCGCGAGTGGCTTCTGGTTCATCCAGACCACGGTGGCATCGAAGCGGCGTCCGGCGTGCGGCAGATTGTCGGGGAGCGCGAGCATGTCGCCGCGGCTGATATCGACCTCGTCTTCCAGGCAGACGGTGACGGACATGGGGGCGAAGGCCTCGGCCAGGTCGCCTTCCCAGGTGACGATGGATTTGACACGGCTGGAGCGTCCCGAGGGGAGCACCGTGACCGTATCGCCACGGCGGATGACGCCGGAGGCGATCTGGCCGGCGAAGCCGCGGAAATCCAGGTTCGGGCGGATCACGTACTGTACCGGGAAGCGCAGGTCGGTCAGGTTGTAATCGCGCGCGATGGGGACGGTTTCCAGATGATCGAGCAGAGCCGGGCCGGTATACCAAGGCGTACGTTCGCTCTTTGTAACGACATTGTCGCCTTCCAGGGCACTTATCGGAATGTAAGTTATGTCACCCGTGTTCAGCTCAGCGGCGAAGACGCGGAAGTTTTCGCGGATCGTATCGTAAGTCTGCTCACTAAACTCCACCAGGTCCATCTTATTGATGGCGACGACTAAGTGGGGGATGCCGAGCAGGGCGGCGATATAGGCGTGACGGCGGGACTGGGGTAGCACGCCGTAGCGCGCGTCGATCAGGATGATAGAGAGATTGGCGGTGGAAGCGCCGGTCGCCATGTTGCGTGTGTACTGCTCGTGGCCGGGCGTGTCGGCGATGATGAACTTGCGGCGCGGGGTAGAGAAATAGCGGTAGGCGACGTCGATGGTGATACCCTGTTCGCGTTCGGCGCGAAGGCCGTCGGTGAGCAGGGAGAGATCGAGCCCGTTGGTCGAGAGGTTGCGGGTTGCCTTGCGAACGCTGGCTAGCTGGTCTTCGTAGACGCCTTTGGAATCGTAGAGAAGGCGGCCGATGAGGGTGCTCTTGCCATCGTCCACGCTGCCCGCGGTGCTGAAGCGGAGGAGTTCGGTTTCGGCAGTTGCGGCGAGCCACTCGGCGGTTTCGGCGCCGGCGCGTTGGGCCATCATCAGAAGTATCCCTCGCGCTTTTTGATCTCCATGGAACCTTCCTGGTCGTGGTCGATGATGCGGTTTTCGCGCTCGCTGCGGCGCGCCTGAATCATTTCTTCGATGATCTTGGGCAGGGTGTCGGCTTCGGAATAAATGGCGCCCGTGCAATAGGTGCAGCCCAGGGAGCGCATGCGGCACATCACCATTTCGGGCTGCTCGCCGGGGAGCAGGGGCGCGTTGTGTTCCAGCGGGATCAGGTTGCCGCCGCGCACCAGCATGGGACGAGGCTTGGCGAAATACAACGGCACGATGGCAATATTCTCGCGGTAGATGTAGTTCCAGACGTCGAGTTCGGTCCAGTTGGATAGCGGGAAGACGCGGATGGTTTCGCCTTTATCGATGCGGCTGTTGTAAAGGTTCCAGAGCTCGGGGCGCTGATTCTTGGGGTCCCACTGGCCGAAGGCGTCGCGGAAGCTGTAAACCCGCTCCTTGGCGCGCGATTTCTCTTCGTCGCGGCGGGCGCCACCGAAGGCCGCGTCGAAGTTCCCTTCGGCGAGCGCGTCGAGGAGGGCGCGGGTTTTGAGCAGGCCGCAGCATTTCTGGGTGCCCAATTTGAACGGGCTGGCGCCATCTTCGATGGCTTTGCGATTGGTGTGGACGATCAGGCGGGCGCCGATTTCCGCGCAGAAGCGGTCGCGGAACTCGATCATCTCGTCGAACTTGTAGTGGTGTCGATGTGGAGCAGGGGGAAGGGCAAGGGGCCGGGCGCGAAGGCCTTCTGGGCGAGGCGCACCATCACGGAAGAGTCCTTGCCGATGGAGTACAGCATCACGGGCCGTTCAAACTCCGCAGCGACCTCGCGGATGATGTGAATGCTTTCGGCCTCCAGGGCGCGAAGATGGCTCAGGGTCCGATCCATGGGGTTGATTTGAGGCGGTTTTCGCTATGTTACGTTCAGTTTTAGGATACCATTCAATCATGTTGAAGTCTATAGGGTTACTGGTGATTGGCTCGCTGAATCTTTTTGCGGAAGATGGTGGCATCTCCGCGCAGCGCATCCGGGAGCAGACCCGATTTCTGGGGAGCGACCTGATGGAAGGCCGCGGAATCGGCCAGCGCGGCGGGCAACTGGCGACCGAGTACATCGCGACGCAATTGGCGCTGGCGGGCGCCAGGCCAGCCGGGGAGAACGCGAGCTTCTTCCAAGAAGTGCCGCTGGTAGGGATTGAGACTGAGCCTGGTTCGACCCTGGCGGCGTCGGCGAAGGGGAAGACGATCAATTTCGTTTGGGGCGAGGATTTCGTCGGCAGCAGCGGGACGCAGCGTCCGGAGACGAGCTTCCAGGGCGGAGCGGTTTTTGTGGGGCACGGGATCACGGCGCCGGAATTCAAATGGGACGATTTCAAGGGCGTGGACGTGGCCGGCAAGGTCGTCATCCTGTTCACGAACGAGCCCGCGTCGGACGATCCCAAATTCTTCGACGGGCGCGCGCTGACTTACTACGGGCGGTGGACCTACAAGTACGAAGAGGCTCTGCGCCGCGGGGCGGCGGGCTGCATCATCATTCACACCACGCCGACAGCCAGCTACGGCTGGGATGTGGTGCGGAACTCGTGGGGCAGGGAAGCGCCGTTCGTCAAGCTGGAGCCGAACGGCAAGGCGCTCGCACTGCAGGCATGGGTGACACGCGAGGCGGGAGAGAAACTGCTCGGGCTCGCGGGGAAGAACCTCGACGACCTGCTGAAGGCGAGCGAGCGTGCCGATTTCAAGCCGGTGGACCTGGGCATTCAGATACGGGGCCGGATGGAATCGAAGATCCGCGAGTTGGATACGCGGAATGTCGCCGGCATGTTTGCGGGGAGCGACCCGAAGCTGAAGGACGAGTTTGTGATTTACAGTGCGCACTGGGACCATCTGGGGATCGGCGCGCCGGTGAATGGCGACGCCATTTACAACGGCGCGATCGATAACGCGACCGGTTGCGCGATCCTGCTGGAACTGGCGCGGGCGTGGGGCGCGCTGCCGCAGAAGCCGAAGCGTAGTGTGCTCTTTCTGGCGGTGACAGCGGAAGAGGGCGGGCTTAAGGGGTCCGAGTATTACGGTACGCACCCGCTGGTTCCAGCGGCCAAGACGGCGATCGATTTGAACTTCGACGCACTGTACCCGTGGGGGCGGGCGGCCGACGTGGTGATCACGGGCGCGGAGCGTACCAACGTCTATCCCCTGGCGCAGCAGATTGCGAAGCGGCTGGATCTGGCGATCGCGGTGGACGCGCAGCCGGAGGCGGGGCACTATTTCCGCTCCGACCATTTCTCGCTGGCGCGGGTGGGAATTCCGGCGTTCAGCATCGGGCACGCCACCGAGTTTGCGGGCAAGCCGGCGGGTTTTGGCGAGCGCGCTTACCAGGAGTACAACAGCAAGCACTACCACCAGCCGTCGGACGAGTTTCAGGCGGACTGGGATTTCACGGCGCTGGCGCAGGCGGCGGAGTACGGATTCTTGTTGGGGCGGGACATCGCAAATCAGGATAAGCTGCCGGAGTGGCGCCCGGGCGATCAATTCCACCGGTAAGTTAACGTACCGTGTCGCCAAAGGTACATTTGAAAATTCAAATTCCACGCAGACAACTTGATTAGATTCGTAATTTAACTTACTCTTGGGGTGCTTCATTCCCCTGGCGTCGGCACGCAAAGGCCCTGAAGTACAGGGGGTAAACGTGCGAATACGGTTCTGTTCACTGCTTTTAGCGATTGCGTCGCCGGTTCTAGGAAATGTAGTCGTGGCGCCGAATTTAGGTAGCGCCAGTTCTTTTGGACTGCTCGGTGGGACGGTTTCCAATACCGGCACGTCGGTGGTACAGGGAAACGTAGGGGCAACTACCACGGTGACCGGCTTTCCGCCGGGAACGGCGACCGGAACTGTGTTTCCCGCTCCCTCCGACCCCACCGTGGCGGCTGCCTATACCGATTTCCTGGCGGCGTTCGCATACGGCGACACAGTCGCCTCCACGCAGACGCTGGCGGGCCTCGCGACTGATCAGACCTTCTTCGGCAATAGCGTGACTACTTTCCTGATCAGCGACGTGACTTCGACGGCGAACGTGCACTTGACGTTCGACGCACAGAACGACAGCACGGGAGTCTTCATTGTCAGAATCGGCAATGACCTGCAGATCAACGGCCCGATTGTCTTCTCGCTGATCAACGGGGCCCTGGCGAGCAACATCTACTGGGTTATCGGACGCGACGCGACCATCAGTTCGGGCGGCGGTCCCAGTACGTGGGATGGAGACATTCTGGCGGGGCGCAATTTTACAATGTCGGCGATACCCGGCGGTAGCGGAACACTCACGGGGCAGATCAATGGCTGTGTGTTCGCGGAGAGCGCCAACACACTGGCGGGAACGACGGATATCGGAGGGTGCAGCTCGAGCCAATCGACCGGCGCGATTCCCGAGCCGGGGACAGCTGGACTGATGTCCGTGGGCGGCCTGTTCGGTGTGTGGGCGCTGCGCAGGTGCCGATGGGTTTGCCGAGTCCGCTGATCGGGAGTCCGATGGCGTGCGATACGCTGCCAGTCGGAGGCGTGAATTTGAAACGTAAGGTTTTCGCAGTGGGGATCGCGGTACTGGCCGCGTTTACGATGGTGGCGCAGGAAAAGAAGGAGCCCGCCAAGAAGGCGGCCTCGCCGGCCGGCATTTTGCATCCGGAGATGAAGGTGGAGACGGGCACCTGGGACAAGCCGGTAGAAGTGCGTAAACAACGGCCAGCCGATCGGGCTGCTGGCCAAGGATGGGTCGCTGTACATGCTGATGCCGGAAGATCATGCGTCGGCGGCGGAAACACATGGGGCACATCGTCACGGTGAACGGGACGGCGGCCAAGGTAAACGGGTACAACGCGATCTTCGTGCAAGGCCTGACCAAGTAGGCTGAAGAGATGACACGCGGAAGAATTCTGGCCGGAGCGTTCGCGCTGCCGGCCTTTTTGTTGTGCGGATGGGCGCAGGAGAGCCCCCGGCCGCCGGCGCCGCCGCTCGGGTTGCCGCCCTTGATGTGGCCACGCGACAATCCCTACTCGGCGGCGAAGGTCGAACTCGGCAGGCTGCTCTACTTCGACAGCCGGCTTTCGGCGGATGAGACGGTGAGCTGCGCGAGTTGCCACGACCCGAAGATGGCCTTCACGGACAACGCTCCGGTTTCGACCGGCATCAGGGCGCAGCACGGCAGACGGAGCGCGCCGACGCTGATCAACCGGGCGTATTCGCCGGCGCAATTCTGGGATGGCCGCGCGGCCACGTTGGAGGAGCAGGCGAAGGAGCCGATTGCGAACCCGATCGAGATGGGCATGACGCATGATGCCGCGGTGGAGCGGATCCGCAATATTAAGGGATACCGGCCGCTTTTCAAAGCGGCGTTCGGCAGCGATGACGTCGATATCGACCGGGTGGCGAAGGCGATCGCGAGTTTCGAGCGCACGGTGCTCAGCGGCAATTCGCCGTACGACCGCTACAAGAACGGCGATGAGCGCGCGATGAACTTCCAGCAGGTGCGCGGGATGGAGATCTTCTTCGACCGGGCGAAGTGCGATCAGTGCCACGAGGGCGCCAATTTCACCTTGAACGCCTATTCCAATATCGGGGTGGGTTCGGACAAGCCCGATCCGGATGTGGGGCGGTATGCGGTGACGCACGATCCGCGCGATTGGGGCGTGTTCAAGACGCCCACGCTGCGCGAGATTGAGCACACGTGGCCGTATATGCACGACGGCAGTTTGAAATCGCTGGAAGAAGTGGTGGAGTACTACAACAAGGGCGGGATTAGGAACAAGAATCTCGATCCGAAAATGAAGATGCTGCACATGAACGAGAGCGAGAAGGCCGCCCTGGTATCGTTTCTGCTGGCGCTGAGCGGCGAAGGGTGGCAGCAGATCACGCCTCCGGCGAGTTTTCCTCAGTAGCGCAACGAGCCGCGACCGTGATGGTCGCGGCTCGGATGGACTCTACGGGAGGCGGATTACGGTGAAATTTTTGAGCGTGACGGCTTCGCCGGATTGTACGGTGTTCGCCTGGAAATCGATGGAGAGGCCGGCGTTGTAATCGTCGGTCGCGGTGCCGAGGCCGGCGGCGAAGGGGAGTGTGGTGCCCCAGGATTGATGGCTCACCTGCGCGCCTTGGGCGGTCAGCGCGAGATCGGCGCGGCCGGTGGCCAAGGCATCGGCGGGAAGGGCGTTTCGCGAGAGCACGGTAGTGGCTCCCCAATGCACCTCGAACGTGAAGCCTCCGGCGGAGCCCTGATGCTCGAGGTCGAAGCGGATCTCCACGCGGTCACCGGCGGCCAGGAATCCCGCGGGAATGCTGCAGGCGCCGACGCTGGCCAGGGTGCTCGAACTGGTGGCGCCGCCGAGCCCGCTGCAAAGGACCTGCGGATTCGGGTAGAGTTGCGGCGTGGTGTCGTTGCCTCCGGTAAGGCGGTAGCTGGCCACGAGCGTATCGCCGGGCTGCGGCGGCGTGACGACGAATGTGATTTGGCGGCCCGAGAGCGAGAAATCCTGCCCCACTTTTTGCAGCACGCCGTTGCGATAGATGGTGAGGCTGGCAGCCGGATTGGGCACGCCGGTGAGCGTGAATGCGGTGTTGGCGCCATCGACCACGCCGGCCGGCGAATCGTTATCGGCGAAGTTGGGAGGGACGCCGCCGCAGGAACCGGAGGAGCCATCCACGCGCACGCAATCGGTGGGCGCGCCGTTGACGGTTTCCATGGCGCCGGAGGGATTGACGAAGGCAACGCGGCCGGCTGCGTAGCCGGGGCCCTTCAAGGGGCGCGCGCCGAGGTCGCTGATCAGGCCGGTAATGTCGGACTCCTGCACGGTGGTGGAGGCGGTATCGGCGCCGGCGGCACCGGGGGTCGCGATGCGCACGTCGCGCACGCGCAGCGGTTGAGTGCTGGAGGGCACGGCCCAGGTTTCCTGGAACTGAATGCGTCCATCGCTGTGATACACCACCGTGTAGAAGGCGGCGGGGGTTGCGGTGGTGGTGGGAACGAGTTGCACCTGAAGGCTACCGTTAACCACATTGACAGTGGTAGTCTGCTGGGCGATCACCGATCGGTCGATCGCCTCGAAGCTGGTCCAGCTAATGGTCAGGCTTCCGTTGAAGCGGGTGCCATCGGCTTTGTAGAGAACGTCCTGAATCGTAGTGAGGGGGGGCGCGGCCCACAAAGAAGCGGCCACACTTGCACTTACAAAGAACAAACGGGAAATCATCATACCTCCGGAAAAAGCAAAACCCGCGCCGGGACGGGCGCGGGTGGGTAGCGGAACTTTCCTGCTGTGTACAGTTTACCGGACGGTTTCCAAATTTCACGCCTTACAGGGAATGACCCAAATTAGCTAAGTGATAGCAGATGCGTGGCTTGCGCGCCGCAAATTTTTTTTCGATCGGACGTGACTGGGTTACACTAGAAGAAGCAAATGTTGAAGAAATTCATCCTTTGGGACTTTCCGAGGGCAAGCTGGCAATACGATGTCGTCGTCGCCATCATCCTTGCATTCGTTTTTCTTACGCCCCGTGACTGGTTCGGCGACAAGCCTCGTCTTCCGCACGCCAGTAGCATCGCGCTGCTGCCTTCTGAGAATGGCAACACGGTCTTTTTCGTCAATACTCAGATGCTGGCGGGAATCGCCGAGGGCCAGCGCATCGAGAAGCTCAGCCGCGAACTGCAGAGCCGCATGAGCAATCGGCGTCTGCATGTGACCCGGGTGGAGCCGATTCTCGATTCGGAAGGTGAACTGCAAGGGTACATGGCGTTCACGCGCCAGTGATCCGTACACTCCGCATCCGCCCGCTGCGTCTTCCTGTAAGAGGTGTATCGTCTATGACTGGCTTTCGCGCTGAGTTCGTGTTCACCGGCACTCTGTTACTTGCCGCCTCCGCTCTATTTGGCGCGCCACTTGCGGACACCAGCCTGGAGACGGTACTGAAGAATATGGACCAGGCATCCTCGGGTTTCAAGGGTCTGACCGCCGACATCCGAAAGCTGGCTCACACGCAGGTGGTGAATGTGGACGATGTCAGCGAGGGCGTGATCACGGTGAAGCGGTTCAAGCCCCGCGATACCCGCATCCGGATTGATTTCAAGAAGCCCAGCCAGCAGATGGTCGCGATCGGCGGCGGCAAGGTCGAAATTTACTACCCTAAGCTTAATGAAGTACAGGAAGGCGACCTTGGGAAGATCCGTTCGCTGGTGGATCAGCTGATGCTACTCGGATTCGGCGGTAACTCCGCCGACCTGCTGGACGCCTATACAGTTACGCTGGGCGGACCGGATACGGTGAACGGCGAGCGGGCGACACGCATTGTGCTGATCCCAAAATCCAAAGAAATTCTACAACACGTAAAGAAGTGTGAATTGTGGATCTCAGATAAGGGTCTCACCATCCAACAGAAGTTGGATCAGGGGGGCGGAGACTATCTGCTCTCGACGTACAGCAAGATCAACCTCAGCGCGAATATTTCGGAATCGGCCGTGAAGCTCGATGTTCCCAAGGGAGCCAAGCGCACCAAATTGAAGTAGCATGCAACACACGAAGGTCAGTTCGTATCGTTTGGAATATCTGGATTGGGTGCGCGGCCTGGGCGCCGTCATCATGCTTCAGGGCCATGTGTTCCACTCTTTTCTGCGGCCCGAACTCAAGAGCGGGAGCGCATATACCCTTTCTCAATTTGTCGGCGGCATGCCCCCGGCGTTGTTCCTGTTCCTGACCGGGGTCACGCTGGCATTCCTGATGGACAGCACGGAGCGCAAAGGGATTTCGCCGCGCGGTCGCGTCCTGCAGGCGCTCAGCCGCTCAGGCTACCTGTTTTTCCTGGCTTTTGCTTTCCGTCTGCAGCTCTGGGTCTTCGGCCTGCCGGCGCCGTGGGAAGGCTTGTTCAAGGTCGACGTGCTCAACTGCATGGGCTTTTCGATCGCTCTGCTTTCCGTGATGGCGCTATTCAAGACGTCAGAGCGAATCCGCCTATGCGCGGTGCTGGGACTAGCGATCGCGCTGGCATCTCCGGTGATTTCGAGCATGGACTGGTCAGGCGTACCGTGGATCATCCGAAGCTATATCATTCCCGACTACAATGCCTTCGGCATTTTCCCATGGGGTGCATACCTTGCTTTCGGCGTCAGCGCCGGGAGCGTAATCCGATCGGTTCCGCCCGATGCGACCGACCGCTGCATGCAATGGGCGGCACTGCTCGGCGGCATGCTGATTCTTACCTGCCAGTATTTCGCGAATTCCAGTTTCACGCTGTACAGCAAGTCGGATTTCTGGCTGAACAGTCCGGCGCAGGTGCTTACTAAAGTGGGCGTGCTGATGCTGATGGTTTCCCTGGCCTTCGTGTGGACGCGGTATGGAGCGAAGGACGGCTGGAGTTGGGTTCGCCAGTTCGGCGTAACCTCGCTGCTGGTCTATTGGGTGCACATCGAGCTGGTCTACGGCCGCGCGCTGTGGTTCCTGAAGGACAGCCTGACGGTGCCGCAGACAGTGACGGTGGCGGTGTGCGTGATCCTGCTGATGCTGGCGATTTCCACGATGAAGACGCATCGCGAGAAGTGGCAGAGTGTGCTTTCGGGGCTGGGCTGGAATTTCACGCCGCGGGCGGATAGCGCGGCGGGAGATTAGATGTGTTTTATCCGCGTTTATCCGTGTTCATCCGCGGCCCATTGGACTGCCTCTACAATTTGAGACAGTCCGAAGTTAGACACTTTTCATCTAATGGAGAAAAGTGTCATGACGAAGAAACCGAAAAAAAGATCGAAGCGGTATCCAGTAGGCTTTCAACTGGACGCCGTGGAGCGCATGAAGAACTGTGAGGACATCGCCAAACTGGCCGAAGAATTGGGAGTGAGCCGGGGTGCGCTGTACCTGTGGAAGCGAAAGGCCGAAGGGCTGCCCTCCTACCGGGATAAGGCGCGGGAAGAATACCAGGCGCCGCCAGACGACGAACGAGCCCGTATGATCCGCGAACTGGAAGCCAAGGTAGCGAGCCTGGAAGGAGAGTTGGGGCGGCGCAGCGTGGAAGCCAGTTTTTTCGGAAGTGCCTTGCGAAGGGTCGAGGCAGCACGCCGGCAGAACGACAAGCCTGGCGCAATGCCATCTACGACGAAATCCGCGGCTGGTCGCAGTCGCAAGGCGAGATAGGGATCCAGCAAATGTGTGAGTTGGCGCAAGTGAGCCGGGCGAGTTTCTACCGAAACTGGGAGCAAAAGGCACCGGGGGAGGCGGAAACGGCGCTGCGCGATGCCGCACAGAAGGCCGCGCTGAAACATCGCGGGTATGGGTATAGGCGGATCGCCGTGCTGTTGGAACGGGACGGCTTCTGTGTCGGCCAGGAGAAGGTGAGACGGATTTTGAAGGCGGACAATCTACTGGCGGTCCGCCGACGCAAATTCATCGCCACCACGGACTCCGATCATCCCTTCCGGGTGCATCAGAACCTGGCGGAATCGCTGGAGTTGACCGACATTGATCAGCTTTGGGTAGCAGACATCACCTACATCCGGCTGCGGCAGGAATTCGTCTATTTGGCGGTCGTGTTGGATGCGTACTCACGCAAGGTGATCGGCTGGCAGTTGGGGCGAAACCTGAACACCAGCTTGCCTTTGGGGGCGCTAGAAGCGGCCATCGCCAGTCGTAACCCCCG
The DNA here is from genome assembly GCA_963791985.1 of uncultured Solibacteraceae bacterium. Taxonomy (GTDB): domain Bacteria; phylum Acidobacteriota; class Terriglobia; order Bryobacterales; family Bryobacteraceae; genus Solibacter. Next base: position 334,389 of record CAWBUN010000003.1, read on the forward strand.
GCCGGGGCTGGTGCATCACTCCGATCGCGGTACGCAATACGCCAGCAATCAATATGTGAAGCGGTTGGAGGCCTGTGGGGCACACATCAGCATGAGCCGGCCCGCGCGGCCTTGGGAGAACGGCAAGTGCGAGAGCTTCATGAATACCCTAAAGCGGGAAGAGATTGACGCTCGTCGCTATCGCTCTTTCGGCGAGTTGCAGGCGCACGTGGAAGAATTTCTGGATCAGATCTACAACCGCGTTCGTCTCCACTCGGCACTGAACTATCGGTCTCCGGTGGAATTCGAAGAGTCCCTCGGCAAGACCGCAGCGAAGTGGTCGCCCGCGCGATTGAGTTTTCCAAGGCATGAGGAAATCTATCCCGATGCTTGATGCCACCAACACACCTGCGAGGAGGCCCCGGGCCTCCTCGCAGACTCATCGGAATGAGTTTCCGGCGGGGTATTCCTTGGCAAGTTGCTCTCCAGCAGAGCTTGCCTCCGCTTTCCCCACCACATCGATTTTTGCAACAATCAAGATTGTCCGTCGAGCAAACCTCAGCGGACGGCTCGTGTCTAACTTCGCTGCTGTCTCAAAAAGGACCGCAGTCCACCATATTGCTTTTCAGAAAAACAGAATTGGCCACGGATAAACGCAGATAAACGCAGATAAACGCAGATAAGCAAGAACCCAATTCAGGATGGCGCAGTGCTGTGCAGTAGGGCCACGATTTCTTTGAAGAGGCGGGATTTTACTTCGTGGCGCTGCGGGCCTCGGGTGATGTAGCGGACGTGGACCTCGAGGCCGCTCGCACCGGGCCGCAGATCGGACGCAGGTCTTGCCGAGAAGGCGCGGGTTCCGTACTGTTTCGTAATGCGCGCCCAATCCTGTTCGGCCATTTGCGCTTCGTCCCCTGTCTCCTTTTCCACCACCTCGCGAATGCGCTCAGCGGTGCGGTAGGGATCGGCCCCGGCCGGGACGGTGACCTGCAATTCGTCCCACAGCCACTGGCCGACTGTCGAGAAATTGAAGTAGACGCCCTCGATGGCGTAGCCGTTCATGAAGGACACGCGGCGTCCCGTCGGATGGCCCGTGCCCATCTCCAGCAGCACCGTCTTGAAGACTCCGATCTCGATCACTTCGCCGCCCACTCCCTTGATCTCCACCCAATCCCCGACGCGCACGCCGTTGCGGCCGATCAGTATAAACCAGCCGAAGAAGGCGACGATGAAATCCCTGAGCACGACGGTCATGCCGGCGGTGGCGAGGCCGATAATGGTCGGCATCTGGCCGGGTGGACCGAACACGATGAGGAGCACGGCGATGGCGGCGGCGGCGCGGATTCCGAGCGTGATCAGGAAACGCTGCTGGTGCATGCGGCGGCGATCCTGTTGATCGCGAAGATGGCGCCGGACGCCGATTTCGAGCAGCACCACCGCCAGCAGGACGCCGAGGATCGCGGCCAGGGAGCGCAGCAACAGGTGCAGCACGCCGCGCGTGCGGGAATCGACGATGGGGCTCCAGCTCTTGTAGGTTTCGGCGAGCTGCTGCGCATCCTGAATGCGGTGGTCGAGCTCCATGAGGGTTTTGCGCTGGTCGGAAAGATTATGCAGGCGAGCTACCATGACAGCGGGATCTTCCTCCGCGTCCGCGTCATCGCCGGCGTCGCTGTTGACGACGGGGGCGGCCGCCGGTTTCTTGTCGAGCATCGTCTCCAGGCTGTTGTGCTCGCGCTCGAGAGTCGAGGCATGGCGCGCAGCCAGCTGGCGGGCCGCTTCCAGACGGCTTTGGCGATCGTTCAATTCCATCCACGCTTCGATCTGTCCCGACAAGGTTTCCGTACCGGCCAGCGGTACCGGCTTCACCGGCGCGGGCTCCTTCTGTGCCTCGGCATGCTCCTGCGCGGCGCGCTCCAATTGCGCGCGTTCGTCGCCTCCCTGGCGCGCCAGATCGAGCTGTGCATCTTCGAACTCATCCTCATCCAAGGCGAGCTGTGCTTTGGCGACTTCGAGCTGTCCCTCGGCCGCATCGTCCGACGCCGACTTCTTGCCGAGTTTGGCGATCCGTTCCTGGTCGGCCGCGATGCGCGCGCGGGTCTGCGCAACCCGCGCGTTGGCCTGCTGGAGCGGAGCTGACGTCGCAGGTTTGCGCGCGGCCGCTTCGCGCACGGCGGTGGCGAAGGCCTGGTCGAGCTCATGGTCGGCCAACCTGGCAGCCTGGCGATAGAGATCCTGTTCCGCCGGGGTCTCGGCGATCGCGGCCAACTGGCGCGCGCTATCCAGCAAGCGGCGGTCGATGGCGGATGCCGCCGCGGCCGGTGTGCGATTCGGCGCGGCTTCGCGCGTCCACCAGAAAGCGGCCAGCGCACCGGCCAAAAGCAAGCCACAGATACCCGCCGGGATTTTTCGCGAATCCGTCATGAAGGCTCTCTATCGAAGGTAGTACACTCGAAGACCATGAAACGAATTGCGATCATTCTCGGCGCCCTGGTCGTCCTGCTAGTGGCGGCCGTCATCGCCGCGACCGTATTGATCGATCCCAATCATTTTCGCCCGATGCTGGAGCGGGAACTGACGAAGGCGCTGGGCCGCGAAGTCAAGTTGGGCGATCTCAAACTCTCGATTCTCTCGGGTTCCGTCACGGCCAACGATCTTTCGATCGCCGACGATCCGGCTTACAGCCGCGAGGCCTTCGTCAAAGCCAAATCGCTGGGCGTCGGGGTGGAACTGTGGCCGCTGCTTACTTCCCGCCAATTGCATGTTACGGGGCTGACCATCGAACAGCCCTCGATCGCGCTGATTCAATTTCCTAATGGCGAATGGAATTTCTCCAAACTCGGCGACAAGGCACCCTCCAAACCCGCTGCTGCACCGGCAGCACCGCACTCCCCAATGGATCTTTCGGTGAAACTGGTGAAGATCACGGGCGGGCATTTTTCCGTGCTCCGGGTTGGCGGCCACTCGCGGCCGCTGGTGCTCGACGATGTCGATCTCGAGGTCCACGATTTCGCGGCGGGCAGCGCCTTCCCGTTCACGTTCGCGACCAAAGTCGCGGGCGGCGGCACGATCAAGCTGGATGGAAAAGCCGGGCCGATCGATGCCGTGGATGTGGCGGCAAGCCCCGTCAGCGCGAGCCTCAACGTGGATAAGCTCGATCTTGCCGGCACCGGGATCACCCAAAGCGCGCCGGCCATCGCGGGATTGGTGGGCTTCGATTCCACGCTCGAATCCGATGGCAAAATCGCGCACGTCAAAGGAAAGTTGAAGGCCGAGAATCTGAAGCTCGCGATCCAGGGCAAGCCGGCCAAACGTCCCGTGGAATTCGAGTTTTCGCTCGATCAGAATCTGCGCAAGCGCTCCGGCCAGCTTCAGCAGGGGCAGATCAAGATCGGCAGCGCGGTTGCGAACCTGAACGGCACGTTCGCGGATCAGGGCGCGTCCACCGTGATTCACATGAATCTCAACGGTCCGAAAATGTCGGTCACGGAACTGGAGGCACTTCTGCCCGCGCTGGGAGTGGTGCTGCCCAACGGGTCGTCGTTGGAAGGCGGCACGGCCAGCGTGAAGCTCGAAATGGATGGGGCGTTGGAGAGCCTGGTCACCAAGGGGTCGGTCTCGCTCGATAACACCAAGCTCGCCAACTTCGATATGGGGACGAAGCTGAAAGTGATCGAAGCCCTCGCGGGCATTCACGGTGGACCCGACACGGAGATCCAAACACTGGGTGCCAGTGTGCGGGTGGCGCCCGAGGGCACTACCGCGGAGAACATCCAACTGATCGTTCCCTCGATCGGCAATCTTGACGGCAACGGCACCGTGAGCCCCACCAAGGCGCTCGACTTCAAGATGCGCGCCACGGTACGCAGCATGGCGGTCCCGTTCTCCGTGACCGGGCAAGCCACCGACCCGGTCTTCCGCCCCGACATGAAATCGCTGGCCAAAGAAGAGGTCAAAAATCTAACGCGCGGCGATCCGGTGAAGGCTGCCGCGGGGCTTCTCAAGGGCCTCCTGGGAGGGAAGAAGTAGCGTCACGCCCTCTTGCGCAGCGAGCCAGCTTCGGTCATTCTTGGATCAGAGACGGAATTGTTTGAAGCTGAGTAGCCACAGGATCTGAAGAGCGCGCATGGCCGATATCAACATCACACAAGAAGAAGCTGATGCACTGATGGTTATGGAGAAGGTAAAGATAGATGAGCGGGAATGGCTGTTTCCCTCGGAAGGCGACAGGGTTGCCATTCCTTTGGCCTCGTTCGACAGGCGTGAGAACTTCATGCTTGATGTGACCCGCGCTCAAATTAAGCTCACCAAAGCAACTTATCAAAATCGCGCGAGGGCGGCTATCATCCTCATGCGACTCGATTTGGATGGACCTCCGCATCGCAATCCAGACGGCGAGGAGATTCCATGCCCGCACGTTCACATCTATCGTGAAGACTATGGCGACAAGTGGGCTATACCTGCTCCTCTCGATCGATACCCAAATTCGTTGGATATGTTCTTAACGTTCGAGGCGTTTATGAAGCATTGCAACATTACGGAACCGCCTCACATCCAGAAGGGGCTTTTCTCATGAGTATGGCATTAGAGATTCAGAAGCTCCTGAATGACTATCGTGCTTGGCTGAAGGATAAAACCACCCTACGCGAATTGAATGGCTCTTGGGTGGAGATTACCACCCCCTACCTTGATCGGCATAACGATGCGTTGCAAATCTATGCTCGCGCCGAAAACGGCGGCTATATACTCACTGACGATAGCTACACTGTTCGGGATCTCGAGTCGTCCGGCTGCAACCTTAACACGGATAAACGGCAGGATCTTTTGCGAATGACCTTAAATGGCTTCGGCGTGAAACTTAACAGCGAAGCGCTCGAAGTACATGCAACTGCCGAGAGTTTCCCACTCCGTAAGCACAACCTCATTCAGGCGATGCTGGCGGTTAACGACCTTTTCTGCCTATCCAAGCCTGTAGTTGAGAGCCTGTTCTTTGAAGATGTGGTTGCATGGCTCGATGCCAACGATATCCGATACACACCTAAGGTCAAATTCACGGGTATTAGTGGATACGACCAGTTGTTCGATTTCGTCATTCCCAAGTCCAGGAAGCAGCCGGAACGCATTCTGCAGGCGATTACCAGACCAAGTCGAGAAACGGCGTTGTCGTTTATTAATGCGTGGTCCGACACTCAGAAGGTGCGATCGCCCGAGTCCAAAGCGTTCGCCGTTTTGAATGACGCAGAGCAGACAATCTCGGGTGGGGTCGTCGATGCACTTCGCAACTACCAGATCAACCCGGTTTTGTGGAGTGCCCGCGCTGAGGTTGTTGCAGAACTTGCCGCGTGAGACGGTATACCTGCCGGATCGCGAAGGCCCCTGAACAGATGTTAAAGTCGAATTTGTGTTCCAACGCGTAATCTGGATTGTCCTCGATAGTGTGGGAATCGGCGAGATGCCCGATGCCGCGCAGTATGGCGACGCGGGCAGCGACACGCTCGGCAATATCGCACGCATACGGGGCATCAAGCTGCCGAACATGGTGCGGCTCGGCTTGGGCAACATCAAGCCGCTGGCGGGAATCGCACCAGCGGAGTCGCCGGCGGGAGCTTACGGGAAGTGCACCCTGGCGTCTCCCGGCAAGGACACGACCACCGGACATTGGGAGATGGTGGGCATTCACCTGGCCAAGCCATTCCCCCTGTATCCGCATGGGTTTCCGCGTGACGTGATGGACGAATTCGAGCGCCGCACGGGGCGCCGTTCGTTGGGGAACAAGGCTGCGTCCGGCACCGAGATCATCAAGGAGCTGGGCGAAGAGCACATGCGCACGGGATCGCCGATTGTGTACACGTCGGCCGACTCGGTCTTCCAGATTGCCGCGCATGAAGAAGTGATCCCGCTCTGGGAGCTGTACAAGATGTGCGAGACGGCGCGCGACATTCTGCGCGGGCCGCACGAGGTGGGCCGCGTGATTGCGCGTCCGTTTACCGGCGCGCCCGGCAGCTTCACGCGGACCAGCAATCGCCACGATTATGCGGTGCCGCCGCCCAAGGACATGCTGCTGGACCAGCTTCACGATCGCCAGATTCCAGTGCACGGCGTCGGCAAGATTTTCGATGTCTTCCTGGGACGCGGTATTCAGGAATCGACCAAGACGAAGAACAATACCGAGGGCATGGCGGAGACGCTCAACGCGATGCAGGAGATGGATCGCGGGATGATTTTCGTCAACCTGGTGGATTTCGACCAGCAGTATGGCCACCGCAATAATGTGGAAGGCTACGGTGCGGCGCTCGAAGAATTCGATGCGTGGGTGCCTGGATTCCAGGCCCAGCTGCGCGAGGACGATCTCGCGATTTTCACCGCCGATCACGGGTGCGACCCGACTACCCCTTCGACCGATCACAGCCGCGAGTTCGTGCCGCTGCTGGTTTCCGGCCCCAAAGTGTGTGCCGGAGTCGATTTGGGTGTGCGCGGGTCGCTGAGCGATATCGGTCAGACCGTGGCCGAGAATTTCGGCGCGCGGATCGCGCAAGGACAAAGCTTTTTATCACAACTATTATGAGAAAACCAGTCATGGCGGGCAATTGGAAGATGTACAAAACGCCCGCGGAAACCGTTGCGTTCTTCGAGAAATTCCGGCCGCTGGTCGAGAAGTCCTCGCACTGTGAGATCGTGATCTGCCCTCCCTTCACGAATCTCGCCGCGGCCGTCGGCGCCGTCAAGGGCACGTCGATCCAGATCGGCGCGCAGAATGTCGGCTGGGCCAAGGAAGGCGCCTTCACGGGCGAAGTCTCCGGCCCGATGCTCAATGCCGTGGGCGTCAGCCACGTTATTATCGGCCACAGCGAGCGCCGCCAGTATTTCAACGAAACCGATGAGACCGTGCTTAAGCGGACTCAGGCCGCGCTCGAATTCGGGCTCACACCGATCGTGTGCGTTGGCGAACTTCTGGCCGACCGCGAAGGCGGCAAGACCGAAGCTGTGCTCGCCGGACAGTTCGAGAAAGGCATTGCCGGACTGACCGCGCAGCAGTTCGCCAAGATCGTGATCGCGTACGAACCGGTTTGGGCCATCGGCACCGGCAAGACCGCGACCCCCGAAATCGCCGCCGATACTCACCGCGCAATCCGGGGTCAGGTCCGCGAAAAGTTCGGCAAGGAAGCAGCCGACGCAGTCCGGATTCTGTATGGCGGCAGCGTGAAGCCCGACAACGCGAAGGTCCTGATGGGACAGCCGGAAATCGACGGCGTGCTGGTAGGCGGCGCGGCGTTGGACGCGGTGTCGTTCGCTTCGATCGTTAACTTCTAATCTATTTCGCGGAGACTTCCACGGGGAGCTCCGCGTGCGCGCTCCACTCGTCCCAGGAGCCGTCGTACATGCGGGCGTCGTAGCCCAGGTAGCGGGCGGCGAAGTAGACTACCGTGGCCTGTTGGCCGATGTGGCAGTAGGAGACTACTTTGTCGCCTGGCTTCACGCCGGCTTCGGTGAATTGGGCTTTCAGCTTATCGGGCGAATTGAATCTGCCCTGCTCGTCGTAGAGTGAGCTGAAGCGCAGATTGCCGGCTCCGGGGATGTGGCCTTTGCGTTGATCCTGGCCGTCGTGGGTCTTGCCCGCGGTCTGCCCGGTGTAGAACTGCTCGGCGCGGGCGTCCAGAATTTTGACGCCGGCATGGTTGATGTTGGACTTCACGAAGTCCATGAGTGCGATCACGTCGCTCTGCGGACATAGGTCGAGCTTCCCGGGCTTGACGGCGGCGATCTCGGTGGTCACGGGGCGATTCTCGCTCTTCCACACCTTGAGACCGCCGTCAAGTATCGAAGCGCGCGCGCCCAGGCCGACGGCGTCGAGCGTCAGGTATACGCGCGTCATGGCCGCAACTCCCTGGTTGCTGAGGTAGAGTACGACCCGCGACTCATTCGTGATCCCCACCGCGGTGAGCGTCTTCTGCAATTGATCGATCGGCGGCAATTCGAACATCAGCTTGCCCATTTCCATCGGCGTTGTGATTTCGTCCAGCCGTAGGGAAACGGCGCCTGGGATGTGCTCTTTGTAATCCGCCTCCTGTCCGACCGCCAGGATCACCAGGTTCTTGTCCTTGAGGTGTTGTGCCAGCCAATCGGTAGTGACCAGCATGGTGGCGCGGTCGCCATGGCCGCCGCAGGTGGCCGCGGCTATTGTCTGGGCCGCCATCAGGCAGCCGAAAAGTAGTCCGATCCAATTTCGGTTCATTGCAACGCTCCTCAAATATAGATACCGCAATCGCGGAAGACGGCGGTGTGATCTCATTTTCCGCGTTTGCGGTCCGTACCGATTCCGTGTCCGTAAGCGCTTCGGGTTGATCACTCAGATCGTGATCGCCGTTTTGGGGTTGGTGGATCGTCATACGTCATAGCCCTCTCAACTATATCGTTTGACGACGTAGTTAGCAATTGGTGAGATGAAAAGAAAAACGGCCCAGGGTTGCCCCTGGGCCGTTGGTCACAAATCGCGATGCGGTTAGTTGCCGCCACGTCCTGCCGTGGGAGCGCCGGCGCCGCCGCCGCGACCGCCGCGGCCGGCGGGCTGCGGAGGAGGCAGAGGCTTGCGCGGCAGCTTCTCCGGACGCACTGCCGTCAGGTAAACCATCGACGCTTCCACCGCCGACATCTGCATCATGTCGGTGGCCTGGATGCGATCGTAGACGTCCATGTTGGAGTGGTGGGTGCGCGTGTTGTAATCCATGGTGTCCTGGATGAACTGGAAGCCGGGGATGCCGACGCCGTCGAAGGCCTGGTGATCCGTTCCGCCGGTATTGCGGCTGGTGATTGCGCTGACGCCAAGGTCGCGGAATGGCTCCAGCCACTTCTCGAAGATCGGCCGGCACATGTCGTTGCCCTGCAGGTAAATGCCGCGGATCTTGCCGGTGCCGTTATCGATGTTCCAATAGCCGGCCACTTTTTCGTGTTCCGCTGTCGGCTTCATGGTCGTGGGATCGGCGAAGTGCTCCTTCACGTAGGCGCGCGAACCGAGCAGACCTTCCTCTTCGCCGCCCCAGAGCGCCATGCGCACGGTGCGGTCCATGTTCAGGTTCAGGCTCTTGAGACTGCGCATGACTTCCATCGCGATGGCGGAGCCGGCCGCGTTGTCGGTGGCGCCGGTGCCGTAGTGCCAGCTATCGAAGTGGCCGCCCACCATCACGAGCTCGTCCTTCTTGGCGTTGCCCGGAAGTTCGGCGATCACGTTGAAGGCATCCACGTCGTCGAAGCTCACCTTGATTTCGAACTGGAGCTTCACCGGGATCTCGTGCTCGATGAGGCGCACGATGCGATTGTAGTGCTCCGCGGCCATGACCAGCGTCGGCAGATTGTCGGTCACGTCGCGATTCTGGGCGCCGCCGCCGAACAGCGTGCCGCCGTCGCCGCGGGCCGAGATCTGGATCACGAGCGCCGGCTTCTCTTCCTTCAGGAAGGTCTGAATGGCCATCGGGCTCAGCCCGCCGGCCGCACCGCCGCGTCCGCCTGCGGCTCCCGGAGCCCCGCGTCCGCCGCGTCCGAACAACCCTGGCATCTGGATCTGCGCGGTCTGGATCTCCTGCAACTCTGCGTCGTTGTAGCGAACTCCCAGCGGCGTGGTGACCATCTCCAAGTCGCGCTTCGGCGAAATCAAGACGATCTTGCCGGCCAGCTTGCCCTTAAACCCGTCCAGTTCGACCTGGGTCTGCGGCGTCACCAGCATCGGGGTTCCGCTAACTACGCCATTGGTTCCCGCGGTCCACGCTACCGGCATGGCGATGATCGGCTGATACATCGGCGCCAGCATGTGTCCGGAATAGAATTCCAGGTTCCACCCCTTGCCGAAAGGTCCCCACTTTTCGAGGTGGACGTTGGCCAGGCCGTATTCCTTCAGGCGTTTCACCGCCCATTCGCCCGCTGCCCGGTAGCCCTTCGAGTTGTTGAGCCGCGGGCCGTTGACGTCGGTGAGGTAGAACATGTGGTCCATCACCTTGGAGTTGCGCCCGAGCGTTTCCTCCTTGATGCGATGAATCGTGTTGAGGTCTACCTTCTCCGTCTGCTGTGCGATCGCCAGCCCGGATGAGAGTAGAAGCAGTGGTGCCAAGAAGCGTAGTTTTTGCATAGACTTTTAGTTTTCGAGGATATCAGACATTACATTGGCGCACAGATCCGCGGTGGGGTTACCCAATGGGGCTATCTGGCCCGAGTCTCCCCTACAATAGAGAGATCCGTTTCCGGAGGATTGATGCGTATCCCCAAGATTTCATTTGGCGTCCTGATTTTGGCAGCCACCACCTTCGCCGCCGATCGCGGCCCTTGGAAAATCGCGCCGCCACCACCCGCCTCCTGGCAGCGCGACCGCGTGGCCGATCTCAGCGCGCGGCGCAAAGCCGTGCTCGACCAGATCGGCGACCACGCCATCCTCGTCCTGTTCGCCGCGGAGCCCCGCAATTATGCCAACGATGTCGATTGGCCTTTCCGGCAGGAGAATGACTTCTTCTATCTCACCGGCCTCACCCAACCCGGCGCCACACTCATGCTGATTCCGTCCGCGGGAAAGATGCGGGAAATCGTGTTCCTGCCGCGCGCCAACCCCGCCCAGGAAACCTGGACCGGCCACATGCTGACGCCCGCGGAGGCCCGCGAAATCTCTGGAATCCAGGATGTTTTTGATGCCTCCCAGTTCAACGGCCTGCTGGGCGCTCTCGTTCCGCGCGCGCGTGCCGTGCTCGCCGAACCCCCTGCCGCCGGCGGACGGGGCGGCCGCGGCGGACGCGGTGCAGTTGCTGCGGCGCCGGCCGTCGACATCCCGGTGTGGAGTACTGAACTTGCCAAGCCCATCGAGTATGCGGCCAAAGAGGAATTGCAACTCTACATGATTCTTCCCGCGCGCCCCAACGCGGTGGAATACCGTCGTGAGCAGGAGTTCGCCGGGAAACTCGCCTCAGTCGGCGCGGGTCTCAGCATCAAGGATGCGTCCACCATCTTCAACAACCTGAGGCGCGTCAAATCGCGGCGGGAAATCGACATGTTGCAGCATGCCGTCGATATCACCGACGAGGCATTCCAGCGCGCATACGCCTTCGCGGTTCCCGGCACGCCGGAGTACGAAATCCAGGCGCAATTCGAGTTCACCTTCCTGCGGCGCAATGCCCACTGGGGCTATCCGTGCATCGTGGGTTCCGGCGTCAATGCCACGACCCTGCACTACGAAGCCAATAAGGACACCATGAAGAATGGCGACCTCTTGCTGATGGATGATGCCGCCGAGTTTGATCAATACAGCGTGGACGTGACCCGCACCATTCCGGTCAATGGAAAATTTTCCAGTGAGCAGGCCGAAATCTACCGTTTGGTGTGGAGCGCGCAGCAGGCCGGTTTTTCGGCGGCCAAGCCGGGGCACGCCGCTAACGACATCCAGGGCGCGGCCAACGAGGTCTTCAAACAAGGGCTGTTCAAACTGGGACTGATCACCGACGCCACGAGCGATGCGCAGATGAAGATCTGGTTCAACCACGGCATCAGCCACGGCATCGGGCTCAACGTCCACGACCCGGGCGGCAAGGAACTGCAGCCCGGCATGGTGGTCACGGTGGAACCCGGCCTCTACTTCCGGCCCGACGCGCTCGAAAACCTGCCCAAGACACCGGAAATGGAGAAGTTCCGGGAGGCCGTACGCCCCGCCTTCGAGAAATACAAGGGAATCGGCATTCGCCTGGAAGACGATGTACTCATCACTAACGCGGAGCCAAAAGTGATGTCGGCGGCGATCCCCTCAAAGCTCGAAGAGGTGGAGGCCGCCATCGCTAACTTGCGGAAAGCGGCGAAGAACTGAAAGGCATTTCTCGAGGCGCAAAGAACGCAAAGCGAACTTCATGACTGTTGCTTGGTTGGGGTGGCAATCAACTGTACTTCATAACGGAAGATGCCAGCGCGTTTGGAACTTCTTCAAGCCATCCGTCTTGTGCAACTCAATGTTTCCAACTGCCGGGGGTAACAATTATCAAGAATCGAACATTTGGCTTGGCCAGTTCATCTAATCCGGGCGCAGCTCTTGGGTACGGTTTGCCACGCTTGAGGTCAACGCCTCAGGTGACATCGTCGTCGTAGGGATGCGCTCCAGCACAGCGAGTGATACCGAGATCCGGTACTGGGTCTGGGGAACAAGCGAGAGTGACATTCGATCAAGCGCTCAGCTTGCTGCGAGTCCGACACCCTATACCGACACACACTGTGGCCAGTGGCGCAACCAGTTCCTGATCCCATACGATGTAGCGAGAGCGTCGCTTACCGGTATCTGGATTCGCGAACGAAGCGCAGGTAGGGGCACGCGAGATCAATGAACGTGGAGTGGAGGATGTGGTAGCTGACAAGGGCTATCACAGCGGCGCGGTGCTGACGGACGTGTAAGAACAGGAACTCAGAAGCTATCTACCCGAACCGGGGCGGGGGCGGAATTGGCAGGGCGAGGGGAAAGCGGAAGGGCAGAAGCGGACGTATGAGAATCGGGGACGTGTGCGCGGCGATCGCAACAAGCGGCCGCGGAAACTGCGGAGCAAGCTGACGGACCGGAGTTTCGCACACCTATACGAAGCCGGGGGATGAGGCGAGTTCACTTGCGAGGCAGCAACAACACCCTGAGCGACGGCTGGTGCACGGAGCCGGGTTCAATCTCTCGCTGATCCTTGTGGAAGACCATGGGCCTGGGCAAGCCCCGGCGGCTACAGGACTTAATTTTGGCTCTTCGCACGCAGTTTTTTGGTGGCTCTTGCCTCCGGAGCGCAAGGGTGGCGCGGTCACTTGGCATCGCAGAGCTCAATGTCTGGCGGGAATATCGCTCCAAGGTCCGGCGGAATGCAGGTAACTTATCCACTGTTCGCCTGAGAAGACTCTACTTCTGCCACGGTCGGCTATTATTTGACACCGCCACAGGAGCAATCACTGGGAGCCACTTACAGCGGCACTCCGAGCGCATTATTTTTCGAGCGCATTAGTTAGGCTACCAATCGGACCCAGAGGGTCATCCTGAGGCGACTCGTTTTGCTTGACGGTAGGCGCTGTCCGCTGGGGCCGTAGGGCGCAAGAGACTAAACTTGAGCCGCCTGGCTGTTCTTGATCGGGACATTGAACATTTGCCGCCTGGGCCTCCTCCTCCGTCAATGCAGGCTAACCCAATTGACTAGCCCGTCAAGGGGCTATCCCGCACTGGCAAGTCTATGGTAGACGTACCTTGTGCCGCATGAGAAGTAGAATCCCGTTGTGAGTGAACTCCGCCTATGCGGATCCGCCACGGTGGTCGTGATTTGGATTTGGGCAGGATAATTCGTCGGGGAACACTGCGCACCCAGCGGGTGTTTGCGGTTGGTGGTCTAAGATAGTATTTCACATCACTGCTGTCCAAGACAAGACGGACCTGTAGCGTGGTCTGCTGAAAACACGCGCCTTGGAGGGGCTCAGGTGGATTATTTGGGTGGAGGTCTCCGGTTTGAATCTTCGCGGCCTGTCCAAGTCATACCAAAGCCAAAGTGAGCTGCTCGGCGGCTGGGATCAGGGGTGGGGTGCCCATGGGATTATCAATCCACTGAGTCAAGTCGCGGTAGGTAAACAGGTTCAGCCGCAGCATCGAGGCCAGATTGGACAGAGACCAGTTGGCCTGGGAGAGGTGGTGCAGCCATTTCAACAACAGCAGGGCGATCAAGGCTGTCCAAATCTGGATGCGGAGGGCGTTCTCGCTGGTGCCGACGAAGGTCTTTACGGTCAGATTTTGCTTGAGGGCTTTGAAAAACAGCTCGATTTTCCAGCGCTCTTTGTAGATCGCGGCGATGGTGGTGGCGCCGAACTCCATCAGATTGGTCAGCAAGACGATCTCGCGCTGGTTTTCCGCATCCCAAGCCACGATTCGGCGTAGCAGGTCAGGGTAGTTGACTTGGGCTTGGGGGCCAGTGAGGCGGATGAATTGGTCGGCACGGATGTTGCGGTTCTGCGGGATCGCACATTCCTCGACCACTTCAAAGGCGGCGTTATCCTTCAGACGGGTGACAAAGAAAACGCCGGCCATGCTCCAGCGGCCGAACAGGGCGTAGTCGATATAGCCGCGATCCATGGCCACAATCGAGCCGGGGTTCAGCCGGAAGGAATCGGCCAGTTTGACGTCGCTGCGTTTGGCTTCGGTGAGGAGCACGTAGGCCGGCAGGTAATCATCATGGTCCAACAAGACGTGGGCTTTGACGCCGCCTTTGGCACGGCGGAACTTGGCCCACGGAAACATCGTTAAGCAGAGCGAGATGGTGGTCGAGTCCAGGCTGAGGAGTTTGTTCTTGAAGCGGAACTTGTGCTGGCGTGCGCCCAGCCCTTGTTGATCGCGGAACCGCGCCAACGCGGTAAAGAACAAGTCCTCGAATAGAGCTGCCGGACGGTGTTCGTTGGCATAGGACAGAGTGGAGCGGCAAGGTGCTCTGGCAATTCCCACATGCACCAACCGCCCCAGGCAGCAGCCCAGGCCGTTGCAGATCTCGCGTAGCGAATCGGCGCGACCTAATTGACAGAACAGCATGGAGACGAATTGCGTCCAGCAGGTAAAGCCCTTGGCGTCACGCTCAGCGGCGTGCTTCTTCACGAGTGCGGCAAACTCGGTTCGGGGAAAGTGCTGAAGGAGTTGATTGAATAGGCTTGCGACTTGTACGATTGGATTGCCCTCCTGTGGGCAGCGTTTGGCGAGTTCCCAGCGAAGGAATTGCTCGCCAACGTCAATTATAGGAGGGCACTCTTCCTATTTCAGACTCCAGAAACCTGTTTTGGACAAGAGTGATTTCACATCCACTGTTACGAAAATGATCTTTGACGCGAGGCCAAACAAATGACGAGAAGTTTCTGTCTGCTTGGAGCTTGGCTTGTAGCACAGTTTGTAGCGGCATCAGCCCAAAGCCTTTATGTGTCCAACGCCGGCCTAGACCAGGTAACGGCATATAACGGCGCCACGGGAACAATTCTCCCACCTATTCCCTTCGCCTCCGGGCCCGGTCCGAACAGCCCACACAGCCCGATGGGTCTGGCGTTCAGCCGTTGGGATAGGAACCTGTACGTGACCAGCTTCCTTGGCCAGATACTAAAGTACGATGGCAGGACGGGGGCCTTCCTTAGTGTCTTCGTGGCCAACGACCCCACGACCAATGGTGGCCTGGTTCTCCCGAGGGGCTTGACATTTGGACCGGACTTGAACCTATATGTGTCGGACTTCGCTAACAATAATGTGCTGGAGTATAACGGGTTAACCGGCGCGTTCATTCGCGTTTTTGCAAGCGGCCATGGATTGACTGGACCATACGGCTTAGTCTTCGGTCCGGACCAACATTTGTACGTGACCAGCACGTTCAAAGTTAACACTACACCGAATCAGGTGCTCGAGTTCGGCAATAACGGGGATTTTATCCGAGTCTTCGTTACCTCTGGAAGCGGGGGGTTGAATCTTCCGATTGGCGTCAGGTTCAGCCCCTGGGATAGGAGCCTTCTTGTGACTAGTAATGGTACAGCACAGGTGCTGAGGTACGACGGCAAAACTGGTGCTCCGCTCGCTCCGTTCGTCGACACCGCGAGCGGTGGTTTGGATGAGCCGTGGGACTTGGTCTTTGGTCCGGATCTGAATCTATACGTTACGAATAACGCCATAGGTCAAGTGCTGAAGTACAACGGCATTACGGGTGCATTTATCCCACCCGCCTTTGTCGACAAGGTCCCCGCACCACTCTTCGGTCCCACGTTCTTGACGTTCTATCCGGTGACGCCGCTCCCGTAGAATTCCCAAGTCTTCCTGGTAACACTGTCAACGCCACAGGGCTAGGCTGATTGACTTGAGGCCGTCGGAGACGGATTACAAATTGGCGCAGACTGTCGAGAAGGAGAAAATCGGTCAAACGGACGACAACCTGAGCCAACGCGTACGCCAAGGTGCGGGTGTCGGCGGCGAATGCACTGGGACAGTTCGACACGGCTGCGCTTGAAGCCGCACCCGATCCCGTGACAGTTGCCACCGGAAAGCGATCTCTATAGTGGATTTCGGTTGGCCGCGATGCTGCTCAGAATTCCGGGTTTGGGACCCCTGTGGGGTAGGTCTGTAGGCCCTGCACGATGATACTTTTTTCGTCCGGTTTCCGCATATAGACGTAGAGCAGGATGCAATACCTAATCCAGGAGCACCTTCTCCAGCATGGACAATGCAATTGGAAATTTCGTTTTCAAGGTGACTAATACCCCGGTGCGTACGAGTGCGACGACAGTGTATATGGCCTACGAAACGGGCAGCGCTTTCACCCACAGCGACCGAAGGACCCGAGCTGAACTCACCGATCCGGTCACCTTCGCGGCTACTAGTTCCCGCGTTCGGTTGATTCGTAGTCCATTGTGGCTTAACGGCTACAAGGGAGCACAGGTTATCGTGCTGCCAAGCATGACAGATCCCCGGCAGACGAGTGGAAACGCCTTATGCCGGCAATACTGCCGCGGTTCCTCTAACGGAATTGGAGGCATTAACCGATGGACTCGGCGATGAATGTCCCAAGAAGGCTTCCTCGAGGAGAGCGGTTCTTCTTCGGTTTGTGTGTTTGTCTTTGTGCGCCTGCACTGGCGCAGGTGAGCCCAAAATTTGAAACGCCGGTGAATCTCTCGAATAACCCTACCTCTTCGCAAGTGCCCGATGTTGCGGCTTCAGGCTCCAATGTGTACGTGGTATGGAACGATCTGAGTCCGGCCGGAGTCTTTCGCATTCGTTTCCGCCGTTCCACCGATGAAGGGAGAACTTTCGAGGACGCAGTCACGCTCTCAAACAATGCGGCCGGGCTTTCGGTTTCAGGCCGGCCGCGCGTGGCTTCGGCGGGCTCGGATGTGTACGTGGTTTGGGAGGATGATACGGGCAGCACACCCGGCAGTCCCGACATCTTCTTCCGGCGTTCCCTGGATGAAGGACAGACATGGGACGACCAGCAGGTCACGAATCTTTCCAGTACTCCTTCGAGCTTCTCCAAACATCCGGCCATCGCGGTCGCTGGGCCCGAAGTCTACGTCGTGTGGGAAGAGACCCTGCACAAGGGGGGCGGTACTGCGCCTCCTGTAACTCAGGTGGTAATCCGGTTCCGCCGCTCACTGGATCAGGGAAAAAGCTTCGACGATCACATTGACCTTTCAGTGGCCCCATTCATTGATGGGGATAGCGCTAATCCGGCAATAGCCGCAACCGGATCTGCTGTTTATGTGGTATGGAATAATCAGCCGCAGGCTCCCGAACTCCCTCAGGTCTGGTTCCTTAGTTCCCTGGACGAGGGGAGCGCTACAGGCCCCTTGGGCTGGAACGTCAATACGGCGCAAAATGTCTCCGGCACGACCGGGAGCGCCAGAAATCCCAGCGTGTCGGCGGCCGGCGGGGCGGTCTTCATCTCCTGGGAGGACAACAGCAAGAGTTCGAGTCCAGGGCAGCCGGCGATCTTTTACAATCTTTCCGCGGATCAGGGCACAAGCTTTTTCTTTACTCCAGGGCACAACATTGATAACCTTCCACCCTCTGCGTCCCTGGCGCCAAGAGCGGCTGCCTCCGGCTCGGTCTTTTCGTTTATCTGGCAAGATTTTTCGACGGGGAATTATGAGCTTTCCCTCTCCCTTCACAGTCTGACCTCTGGAAACGCTCCGGGGTCACTTGACACTGTACCTGTCCGAAGGCTCACGACGACGACTCCCGGGTATTCGATTCTGCCGAGCATCGCGATGGCCGGCTCCAGGATCTACGTTGTCTGGGCGCAAAACTTGACCCCTAACAACGTCAACGCTCAAGAAGTCATGTTTATGAGGACGGCTCAGTTCGCTGGTGTAAGCCCTACAAACCTGTCATTGACCGCAATAAACCCGTCGGTGAGCCCGAGCGTCGCCGTTACGGGTTCCGATGTTTATACGGTTTGGAGCGAGGTCCAAGGGGCGCAATCGGATATCTTCTTTCTGGCCTCATTCGATGCGGGAAGAACTTTCACGTTCAGAGGGTCGCCGATGAACCTTTCAAGCAACTCGGGTATGTCGGCTAATCCACAAGTCGCCGCCTCGGGAGAAGCGGTCTATGTGGTTTGGGAAGATGATACCGGCACGCCCGGTGTTCCCGACATCTTCTTCCGCCGGTCGCTGGATCGCGGAGAGACATGGGAGCCTCCGATCGATCAACCGGCGGCGAATCTATCGCAATTCTTGGCGGATCCCAATCTCACTTCCCATGTTCCAGCGATTGCCGCCGCCGGCGGGGAACTTTATGTCGCATGGGAAGACTACACAAAGGGCAGTCAGACCGTTGAAAGCCCGCAAATCTTCTTCCGGCGCTTCGTCGGAGCGGCCGTACCGGGAAGTCTTTATGATTGGGATCCTCCGCTTTTCAAGGAGCCCGAACAGCTCACTTGCGTGACGAGATCGCAATGCAAAGCCTTCACGCCGAGCTTGGCGGCTGTTGGCTCGAATGTTTACGGCGCCTGGCAACTCGACAATGACGGACTCAAGTCGATACAGTTCGCCGTGTCCTACAACCAAAATGGTCCGCAGGGATTTGCAAACTCGGTGGGCGCAGGATGTGGCAAGGGATTGCTTGATTCACCGCTGATCGCTCCGTTCCCCAGTGACCCGAAGGTGGCTGCCGCCGGCTCAAACGCGTATGTGGCCTGGTTGAAGGACCGTGAAGTGTACTTCGAGGCGGCGCGGCTGGAAGGTAACAACTGTGTCTTCGCGGGCGTCGCCCAACTCTCATTCGGCTCTAGGTCATCGCATGCGCCGGTGCTGGCCGCCGGCGGCGGGGAGGTTTATACGGCTTGGGCAGACGATGGACTAGGCGTCCGTTTTCTGCGATCGATCGATGAAGGAGCAAGCTTCTTCAGGGATCCGTCGAGCGTATTGATCCGAGGCGTCGACAATACACCAGTTCCATGGTTGGCCGCCGATGGCGCGGAGATCTATCTGGCATGGCAGCAGATTCCGGCGGACAGCACCGGTTATGACGCCTTCCTGCGTTCCTCGACGGATCAGGGCGCAACGTTCCCCGGGCCTTCCCTTCCAGGCTTCTCGTTGCCTGGCAAAGTGACGGTGGGGCCGGGACAGTCTACGGTATTTCCAGTATCTTTACTGGCACCCGCCGGGCCGGGCGGCGTGTTCGTCACCCTCACCAGCAGCGATCCGACGAAGGTGGTGCTAAGTCTGGCAAACGAAGCTTCTACATCTTTCCTGATACCCGCGGGCGCCACCACGCCCGACCGCAGACTGCCGACTGTTTACGGCATTGGTTTCGGGTCGGCGGTTATCACCGTCACAGCGGCCGGCTTCCCTTCGTCTAGCGCCATGGTACAAGTAACGGCAACGCTGAGTTTCTCCCCCAATAGCGTCACTCTGATTGACTCCACGAGGCAAGCGCGTCTCACGCTGACCCTTTCAGCACCCGCCCCGGCCGGTGGCCTGACCGTCACTCTCGCCTCGGACAACACTCTGGTAGCCACAGTCCCACCGATTGCCACTATTCCGGCCGGAGCCGTTAGCGTTGTAGTGCCCGTAACCGGTGTAATGCCTGGCTCGGCGATGATCCATGCGGGCGCGCCGCCGAATGTCCCGGACACGCTTGCCAGTGTAACCGTAATTTCTGGCCTGAGCGTCACGACGACATCGCTGGTCAATGGTCAGGTAGGCGTGCCCTATTCCCAAACATTGGCTGCCACTGGCGCGACGGCTCCCTATACATGGATACTCGCTGGGGGCACGCTTCCGCCTGGCTTGGCCTTGAACCCAGGAACGGGGCGGATCGCTGGAACACCTACAACTCCGGTCAGGAACGCCCCGCTCCTGGTACAGGTAACGGACTCGAGCTTCCCGCCGCAGACCGCGACGGCGATCCTGACGTTGACCGTCACGCAGTAACCCGTGTTCAAAGGTGGCCGGCCACGCTCCGCGATCGAAGCGCTCATTAATTAATTAAGGAAGACCACCCTTGGTTCGCTAACTTTGCATAAAATCGCCACCCTTACGGAAACGGTAGGTTATTTGGCGACGGGGATCTATGACACCGCCGCATGAGCAATATGCTCACTTTGGCCGTGCGGTTATGACACCTTGCCTAAGACAGTTTTCTCTGCGATTTCTGCAGCCTATCCGGGAAGTCGTCTGACCGAACTCCCCGGTTGATCGGACAGGGCGCTGCGCCAGGGGCGCAATGCCGCCCTGCCAAGGGCTCTGCGAGAAACAGTTCTTCCTGGCCGACTGCGAAGGTGGGTCCGTTGCGGGAAATCAGATATTCTCGCAGAAATGCTTTAGCCTCTACGCGCGAGAGGTCATGCTCTTCTCGATTAAAGCCAGTAACTCCTCTTCCCCTTCGATCCGCATGCCGACCTTGAGCCAGTAGAGGGGCAGGGGCGCCAACAGGTCGTCGGCGCCCTCGCAGAGGTTGATGGCGTCCTTTTCGGTGGTGACCACGGTCGCCGCGCCTCTTCGCTGGAACTGGCCTGCGATCCGCTCCAGTTCCTTAGAGCGATACCGGTGGTGGTCCTCGAACTCCACGCAATCCACGTAGCGCAGGCCGAGGCTCTCGAGCGTCCGGTAGAAGCCTACGGGATTCCCCAGGCCGCAGAATACGCCGGGATGTTCGACACAGAACTGGCCTGCCGCGTGACGTTTTCCGGTCCGGTGCTCCACCCACCACTCGGGTTGAATCCGCGCCGGGAAGATCGGGATACGGGGATTCCAACGGCGCACGGCGCGCTCGATCGCGGGCCCCATGTCCGACGCCTCGTTGCGGGTGATCACGATCGCATCCGCGCGCGCCACGCCCTGTAGCGGTTCGCGCAGGCGGCCTGCCGGGAAGACCTCGCCACCGCCGAAGGGATTCAACGCGTCGATCAGCACCACATCGAAATTCCGCGCCAGCTTCACGTGTTGGAAGCCGTCGTCGAGCACTACGATGTCGGTGCCGAAGTGCTCCGCCAGTAGAGATCCGGTCCGAAACCGGTCGGCCCCGATGCCCACAGGAGCCACCCGCGAACGCAGGAAGATCTGCGGCTCGTCGCCCGATTCTTCGGGGCGTACCGTGGCGCCCGCCGGCAGTGCCATGTGATCCACCGGCGAGGTGCGCCCGTAGCCGCGGGTCAGAATTCCCGGCTTGTGCCCGCGCTCGCGCAACAGTTCCGCGAGCCGCAAGACGCAAGGCGTTTTTCCGGTGCCGCCCATCGTGAGGTTACCTACGCTGATCACGGGCGAGGCTAGCCGCTTGCGCTGTGCGTAGTCGCGGACCCTCCGTCGTTTGGCCTCCCAACGCCACACGCCCGAGAGGGCCCGCGCCACCAGGAACCACGGCATCGCCGGACGGTACCGCGGAACCCGTTGTATCTCGCGCATCTGCGCAATCGCGAAGGCCGTGGCCCCGCGGCGCGCCTCGGCACAGCCGCGCGCGCGTTGTCCCATTTCGCCATCGGCCGCCAGCGCGCGGTCCACGGCACCGGCCAGTTCCGCCGCCTTCCCGATCTCCGTCATTGCCTGCGCGGCGCGAAACTCATCGGCGATGGCCTGAAAGTTTTCCATATGCGGCCCCACGATAACCGACTTGCCGAAGAGCGCCGGTTCCAGGATGTTATGGCCGCCGCGCGCCGCCAGCGTCCCGCCCATGAACACCACGTCCGCGTAGGCGAACAGCGATCCCAGTTCCCCGATGGAATCGAGCAGCAGCACGTCGGGCGTAGGCGTGCCCGGCTCCAGGTGCGAGCGCCTGGCATACCGCACTCCGGCGGCCTGCAGTTTGTCGGACACCACCTCGAAGCGCCCCGGTTTGCGCGGCACCAGGATCAGGAAGACGTCGCGCCGCGGCAGGGCCTGCCAGGCGGCAATCACGGCGTCGTCCTCGTCGATCAGGTCGTCGGCCATCGTGCTGGCCGCGATCCATACTTTCCCGGGGTTCGCCCGCCGGAGCATCTGGACCACCGGCGATTCCATGTCCGCGGCCCGCGCTTCGAAATCGAACTTGAGGTTGCCGCCCACCAGGACTCGCTGGGCGCCGATCAGGCGAAAGCGCTCCGCCATCTCTTCCGTCTGCGCAAGTATCCGGTCTACGGCGGCCAGCACCACTGGAAAGATCCAGCGGAGGCGCAGATATTTCGGAAGCGCCTTGTCGGAGATCCGTCCATTGACCATCGCCAATGCCGCGCCGGTGCGATGGACCTCGCGAAACAGATTGGGCCAGATCTCGGTCTCGGCCACGATCACCAGCGCCGGTTTCAGCGTCCGCAGGATGCGGCGCACCACCCACACGTAATCCACCGGCGCGAAGAAGATTCCATCCGCAAGGCCGGTGAGTTTCTGTTCCGCCGTCGCGCGCCCTGCCAGTGTGGCGGTGGATACGAAGAGCCGCGACCTCGGGAAGTCCGTCTTCAGGCGGCGTGCGAATTGCAGGCATGCCAGAACTTCGCCCATGGAAACTGCATGCAACCAGATCGCGCCCGGACCAATCTGTCTAAAGGAATGGGGAAGAAATCCGAAGCGCTCGCGCAGGCTTCGCCAATATTTTCGGTCGCCGCAGCTGCGCAACAGGAAATACAATAAGAGGGCGGGCAACGCAAACGCCTGAAGAACTCGGTAGAGGAAATAAATGCCTTTTGTTTTCAAACGTTTGGCTCTTCTTTTCTTGAGTATATCCGCGTGCGTAGCCGCCGACAAGGAGACGCCTTTCAAGGCCGCGCCTGCCGCCAGCTTTGCGAACCACCAAAGCAACGCAAAGGTTACCATCGGTGCCGACCCGTACGTGACGCTCGAGAAGGTCAAACTTGCCTTCGGGAAGGTAGACCCCAATCAGTTCGGCATCCTGCCGGTGCTGGTCGTGATCCAGAACGATAGCGATAAGGCCATCCGGCTGGACCGCATCAAGGTGGAGTACGTCGGCGGCAATCGCGAGCACGTGGAGGCGACCCCCGCCAGGGAGGTCCGCTACCTGAAGGGCACGGACCGCCCCAACGTTATCACCGGGCCGGTCGGCAACGCCAAGATCCTCAAGAGGAAGAACCCGCTTGACGCCTGGGAAATCGAAGGCCGCTCCTTCTCTGCCCAGATCCTGCCGCCCGGACAATCGGCCAGCGGGTTTTTCTATTTCCAGGCCGCGCTCCAGCATGGGTCTTCGCTCTACATCAACGGCCTTTACGAAGCGGCCACCAGCAAAGAGCTGTTCTATTTCGAGCTACCGCTGCAGTAGTTAACCTCACTCTTTACCAGGTCGCCGCGTCTATCCCTGCAACGACGCGATATCCTTGTAGACAATCAGAGGACCTCCCATGCTGCTTCGCGATATTTCCTATGCCTTCCGGACGCTGCGCAAAAGTTCGGTTTTCGCCGCCACCGCCATCCTCACCATCGCCCTCGGAATCGGCGCCAGCACGGCCATCTTCAGCGTCACCAACGCCGTACTGCTGCGACCCCTTCCCTACAAGAATCCCGACCGACTGGTCTTCGCCTCTGCCGACATGCGCAAGCGCAACGTCAGGGATTTCTTCTTCTCGAACGCCGATTTCCTGGACCTCCGCAACGGCTCCCACTCCGTCTTTGAAGAAGTCGCCGCCGTCTCCACCGGGCGCGGCGCCGTGCCGCGCGAAGACGGCACGCCGGACCTGGTCCACTTCGGCAACGTCAGCACCAATTTCTTCCGCATGATGGGCGCCGGCACCGTGCTCGGCCGGACCTTCATCGATTCCGACGGCACGCCGCAGCCCGCGCCCCCTCCCGGCGCCGCGCCTGGAGCGCAGGCGCCCGCGCTGCCGACCATGGGAATCGTGAGCTACGAATACTGGCAGCGCCGCTACGCGGGCAGCCGCGATATCATCGGCAAAATGATTCCCGCCGGACCTCCCGGCGGCACCCAGATCGTCGGCGTCCTCGCTCCCGGTTTCGAACTGCTCTTTCCTTCGGATGCCAACATTGAGCCCTTTCCCGACGTCTGGTTCGCCGCTCGCATTCCTTACGATAATGCCAACCGCAACGGCGTCATCCACAAGGCCATCGCGCGCCTGAAGGATGGTGTCACCATCGACCAGGCGCAGAACGCGGTCGATCAGATTGCCGCCGAGACGCGCAAGAACTTCCTCATCTCCGGGACTGCGGGCTATGCCATCCAACTCAAGCCGCTGCACCAGCACCTGGTGGAGGCGGTGCGCCCCGCTTTGCTGGCGTTGATGGGCGCTGTCGTCTTCCTGTTGCTGATTGCATGCGCCAACGTGGCCAATCTCCTGCTGGTTCGCGCCTCCCTGCGCGAACGCGAACTGGCCGTGCGCACCGCAATGGGCGGCAGCCGCTGGGCGCTGGTCCGCCAGACCCTGGCCGAAGCCATGGTCCTCGCCTTCGCGGGAGCAGTGCTGGGGCTGGCTCTTGCTTACGCCGGAATCAGCGAACTCCGCCACGTCGCGCCGCCCACCATCCCGCGCCTGGACGCCATCGTGATCGATCCGGTAGTGGTAGCTTTCGCAGCCGTGGCCGCGCTCATCGCCGCCGGACTGTTCGGGCTGGTCCCCGCGTTGCGCGCCTCGCGGCCGGATATCGCCATCGTGCTGCGCGGCAGCAGCCGCACCGCCGGACTCGCGGGGGGCGGACTCCTCCGCAATGCCGTGGTGGTGGTCGAAGTGGCGCTCTCCTTCGTCCTTTTGATCGGCAGCGGACTCATGGTGCGCAGCTTTATCGAACTCCAACGCATCAATCCCGGCTACGATTCCAATCACCTGCTCACCTTCCTCTCGCTCGGAGGAAGGCGTGGCCAGCAGCCTGCCCAACGCGCCGCCTGGGTGCGCGAATTCGCGAACAAGCTGCATGCCATTCCGGGCGTGCAGTCCGTCACGGCCGCTACGCCTTTTCCGCTATCCGGCGGCTACAATCCGATCCGCTGGGGATTGGAAGCGGCGCTCACCGACCCCAGCAAATTCCAGGCCGTCGATAACCAGTTCGTGCTCCCCGGCTACTTCGATACCGTGCGCACTCCGCTCATCGCCGGACGCGGGTTCACCGATGCCGATAACTCTCCCGATCGCAATGTCGTGATGGTCGATCAGCAACTCGCGGCCAAGGCATATCCCGGGCAGAACGCCGTCGGTAAGCGCATCCTGATCCGCGTCCGCACACTGGAGCCGGAATGGGTGGAGATCATCGGCGTGGTGGCGCACACCCGCGATACCGATCTCGCTACACCCGGGCGTGAGCAGGTCTACTTCACTGACGGTTTCGCCCAACATGGGCGCGTCAATCGCTGGGCGCTTCGCGTCAACGGCGATCCTGCGAAGTTCGCCGATTCGGTGCGCGGTGTGGTGAAGGCGCACGATCCCAACATGGTGCTGATGGAACTCCGCCCCATGCAGGAACTGGTCGAGCGCGCCCAGGCATCCACCCGTTTTCAACTGATGTTGATCGGCGTGTTCGCCGCGATTGCCGCCCTCCTGGCCGGCGTCGGACTCTACGGCGTGCTTGCCACCCTGGTCCGCCAGCGCACCGCCGAGATCGGCGTCCGCATGGCGTTGGGTGCCGCGCCCACCAGCATTTTCCAATTGATCGTCGGGCAGGGATTGCGGCTGAGTGCCGTCGGCATTTTCGCCGGGCTTATCGCGGCCGTCGCGGTCACGCGCGTAATGGCCAGCATGCTGGTCGGCGTCAAAGCGACCGACCCACTAACCTTCGCGGCGATGGCGATACTCTTCATCGTGATCGCCGCTGTCGCCTCCTGGCTGCCTGCGCGCCGCGCCGCCGCGCTCGACCCCACCGTCGCCCTCCGCGGGGAATAGGATGAAGCATGCGCACCCTCGTCTTCTTTGTCGCAACCGCGGCGTTCGCTCAAACCGACACGCAACCGCTCCAGGCACTCCTTAACGAAGTCCACCAGCTACGCGTCGACCTGCAGACTACCGCGGTCACGATGCAGCGTGTCCAAATCGTGCTCTACCGCCTGCAATCGCAGACCTCCCTGGTAACGCGTACCTCGTCGCAGCTCGACCAGGCCCGTTCGCAGCTTGGTTTCACGCAGACCCAAAAGAAGTCTATGACTGCGCAGGTGCAGCAGATGGAAGAATCCCTGCGGAACACACAGGATCCAATCGAGCGCAAGCACCTGCAAGAGGCGCTGCCGCAGATGAAGAACAATCTGGAGCGGGTTACCGCCGAGGAGCAGCGGTTCCAATCCATGCAAATCGACGCCGAGACCCAATGGCGGGCCGAGCAGGCCAAGCTGGCCGACCTGCAGGACCAGTTGGACCGCCTCGATAAAGTCCTCGATAGTTTCACGCGGAAGTGACTATAATCGTCGGCATGCTCCGCTGCCTGCTTGTGCTTTTGTGCGCGCCGCTTCTTTTCGCCCAGGGCGATGAAGTGCGCAAACTGCTGAAGGATTCCCAGGAGGCCTGGAATCGCGCCGACCTTGTGACCTTCTCGTCGTATTACGACGATTCGCCCGACACCACGTTCATCGGCCGGGAGGTCACTCATGGTGGTCCCAAAGAAGTCCTGGCCCGCTACCGCCGTGGCTATTCGACTCCAGAGAAAATGGGAACCCTCACCTTCAGCGAGATCGAAGTCCGTCCGCTCGGCGATGGCTACGCGCTAGCCCACGGCAAGTTCGCGCTGAAGCGCACCGCTGCCGGCGGCGGCGATTCCACCGGCCGCTTCACCCTCGTCCTGCGGCGCACTCCGCAAGGCTGGCGCATCATCCACGACCATTCGAGCTAGGTCTTTGACCGCGCGACGTTGTTCTATTGATAGCAACCGCTCCCTCACGGTCGCGGCTCTGTTCCGAGCCGCGCGCGTCAGCAAGCGGTTGGTAATTCTCAGTTAACCTCGCGGTCGTCGCACTAGGTTTGTTTTATCTGCGTTTATCTGCGTTTATCTGCGGCCATTCTGTTTTTCCAAAAAGCAAAATTGGGCCGCAGATAAACGCAGATTAACGCAGATAAAAAGCCTCAACTGGTAGCTAGTCCGAAGTTCCCGCTCTTTTTGACGCCATTTTCCCCGTAAGATCTTGAAGAATTTGAACATTCGGGTTTTAGCGGGGTGCGCAGTGTACCCATGTAATTAGACATATATGTCTTGTTTAAAGGCTAGCATAGTTGTATAGTAGACCCATGTACGTCGAATCTGTCCCCAACCGCAACTCTCCTCCCGCCATCCTCCTCCGTGAATCGGTCCGCATCGGCTCCAAGGTTCACAAGCGTACCCTCGCCAATCTCTCCTCCTGGCCCGCCTCTCAAGTCGATCTCTTGCGCCGCGTCTTGAAGGGGGAGGATCTGATCGCCCGCCAGCAAGCCTTTCAGATCCTCCGCTCGCTTCCGCATGGCCATGTCGCCGCCGTCCTCGGCACTCTTCGCCATCTCGGCCTTCACGATCTGCTCTCCCGCACTCGTTGCCCCGAGCGCGATCTCATCTGCGCCCTCATTACCGCCCGCATCCTCGATCCTCGCTCCAAACTCGCCACGGCCCGCGGCTTGGATGAGGAGACCGCTTCCAGTTCCCTGGCCGAGTCGCTTCATCTGGCTTCGGCCACGGCCGATGATTTATACGAGGCTATGGATTGGTTGCTGCCACGGCAGGAGCGCATCGAGCAGGCTCTCGCCAAGCGTCACCTCTCTGATGGTTGTCTGGTGCTCTACGATGTGACTTCCACTTACTTTGAGGGCCATCACTGTCCACTGGCGCGCTTCGGCCACTCGCGCGACGAGCGTAGCGGCAATCCGCAAATTGTCTGTGGCTTGCTCACCAATGCCGAAGGTTGTCCCGTAGCCATGGAGGTGTTCCCCGGCAATACCGCCGACCCTAAGACGGTCGCCGCGCAAGTACGCAAGCTGCGGGAGCGTTTCGGCCTGCAGCGATTAGTGCTGGTGGGTGATCGCGGCATGCTTACCACCGCCCGCATTCGCGAGGACCTCCAGCCGGTGCCCGGTCTGGAGTGGATTACGGCATTGCGCGCGCCGGCCATCAAGAAACTGGCGTCCGATGGCGTGCTGCAACTGTCCCTGTTCGACCAGACGGACTTGGCTGAGATCGCTCACCAGGCGTTTCCTGGCGAGCGTTTGATCGCCTGTCGCAATCCTCTGTTAGCTGCCGAGCGTTCGCGCAAGCGGGGAGAGTTACTGGCCGCAACCGAAAAAGAACTGGAGAAGGCCAAGGCCGCCACGCAGCGGAAGACTCGACGACTGCGAGGCAAAGAGCGAATCGCCGTCGCCGTCGGTAAGGCGCTGGGACATTACAAGATGGCCAAACATTTTCACTATCGCATCCGCAGCAACGGATTCACCTATGAACGCAACCAGGCGAGCATCGACCGGGAGGCTGCGCTGGACGGGATCTATGTCATCCGTACCACGGTGCCAACGGCATCGGCATCTAGCGAACAAGCGGTCCGCCACTATAAAGAGCTCGCCAATGTCGAGCGGGCGTTTCGCAGCCTGAAGAGTGTGGACCTAAAGATCCGGCCCATCCACCATCACCTGGAGGAACGTGTCTGCGCACACGTGTTCCTCTGCATGCTGGCATATTACGTGGAGTGGCACATGCGCCAAGCGCTGGCCCCGATGTTGTTTGACGACGACGAGCCGGCCGCCGGTGAGGCGCTGCGCACCTCCATTGTGGCGCCCGCGCAACGCTCCCCATCGGCGAAAGAGAAAGCACAGAGTAAAACCTCCCACGACGGGATGCCGGTGCACAGCTTTCAGACCCTCCTACAAGATCTCCGCACCGTAGCCCTCAATACGGTTCAGATGGGCGAGGAAACCTGCCAGATGGTCACTGCCCCCACCCCAGTACAGCAGCGTGCATTCGACCTGTTGAAAGTCTCTTGTCGAGCCTGAGTGTACCCAGTAGGCAACCCTCGCCGTCTGGCCTATCTCTCAAACAATCAATCACTTCCTGTTCATCAAGAGCGGGAACTTCGGGCTAGTGAGACGCGAGCCGTCTGTGGTCTTTCAGGATGCAGCGGTCCATCACCACGGTGAGCCCGGCATCCATGGCGCGGCGGGCGGCGTCTTCGTGGATCACGCCCTCCTGCATCCAGATCACCTTGGCGCCTTTGCGGATCGCGGCTTCCACGATCTCCGGGACGAACTCCGAGCGGCGGAAGATGTCCACGATATCGATCGCCTCGGGGACCGAATCCAGATCGGGGTAGGACTTCTCGCCCAGCACTTCGTGCTCCTGCGGGTTCACCGGAATGATGCGGTAGCCGGCGCGCTGCATGTACTCGGCCACACCATAGCTGGGGCGGAAGCGCTTGCCGGAGAGGCCGACCACCGCGATGGTGTGGGATTGCTGCAGGATCTCCGTAATCTGGTTCATACCTTCTTCTTCGGCTTCGGGCGGAGCGCTTGAATGGCGCGCTTGAGTTTGTCGACTTCTTCTTCGTCGAGATAGCGGAATGCGCCGGTTTTCAACGTACCGAGTTCGATGGGACCGATGCGCACGCGCTTCAGTTTTTCCACCAGCTTGCCGAAATGCTTGAACATCATGCGGATCTGGTTGTTGCGGCCTTCGGTGAGCTTGACCTCGTACCAGGGGTTCTCGGCGCGGCTCAGAAGTTTCAGGCCGGCCGGCAGGGTGCGGCGCCCGTTGAGCGGAACGCCGTGCGGAATTTCTCTTCCTGGTCGCGGTCAGCGGTGCCGGTCACTTTCACCACGTAGGTCTTCTCCAGGTGGGTGGCGGCGGACATGATGGAATTCGCCAAATCGCCATCGTTGGTCAGCAGCAGCAGGCCTTCGCTGTGATAATCCAGGCGGCCCACGGGATAGACGCGTTCCTTCACGCCGTGGAGCAGGTCCATCACGGTGGCGCGGCCTTCCGGATCGCTGACCGTGGTGACGGTGTTTTTCGGTTTGTTGAGCGCGATGTAGATCTGGTGCTTGGGAGCGCTTCAGCAGGCGGCCATCGACCTTGATGTGGTCGCGCTCCAGATCGGCCTTGGTGCCGAGTTCGGTGATGATGGATGCCGTTGACCGTGACGCGGCCTTCGACCATGATCTTCTCGGCCTGGCGGCGGGAGGCGACGCCGGCTTGCGAGAGGATCTTCTGGAGACGCTCTTCGGGCACTTAGTTTTCCTCGTTTTGCGGTACGGGCTTCTGACGGCGGTTCGGCCGGCTCGGCCGGTTCGGCGCGCTTCGGGCGGGCTTCGGCGGCGTCCAATTCGGCGACGGCTTCTTCCACGGTCGCCTGTAGCGGTGCATCGGGAACGGTTTCGCCCGGGACCGGCGGCTCGCATGTCGGCGAAGGCCATCCGGCGGATCTCTTCGAATTCCTTGAGCGAGGGCAGTTCGCTCAGGTCCTTCAGGCCGAACTGGATCAGGAATTCCTTGGTGGTCTTGTACAGAATCGGCTTGCCGATCACGTTCTTGCGCCCGGCTACCGCGATCAGCTTGCGATCCAGCAGCGTCTTGAGCACGCCGCCGCCCTGCACGCCGCGGATCTCCATGATCTCCGGACCGGTGGCCGGCTGTTTGTAGGCGACCACGGCCAGGGTCTCGAGCGCCGGCAGCGAAAGCTTCAGCGGCGGCTTCAGGCTCTTGACGAAGTTGCGCACGGCTTCGTGATGCTCCGGCTTGGTGGCCATCTTGTAGCCGCCGGCCACTTCGCGGATCGCCACGCCGTGGCCCGGCTGGTCGAATTCGGCGATCAACTGATCGAGCAGTTCTTTGATGCGCTCCGGGGGCTGCTGCAGGGAGGCGGCGATCTGCGCCAGCGTCAGCGGTTCGTCGGCCACATAGACGATGGCCTCCAGGACTGCCTTTGACCTGCGCGTCTTCCTGGGAGACCGCGGCAGGCTCTGTCTTCCAGGGCGGCGTCGCGCGTGCCCATCAACTCATCGACCGAGATGGCCGGGACTTCCGCTTCCACCGTCTCTTCCACGGGGACTTCCGCCGCGACAGCTTCGGCCGCGATCTCTTCTGCCGGTTGCACCGGTTCAGGTTCCGGGCTTACGCCCTGCGGGGTGAATTCCTTATCTTCCATTGCTTGATATCAGATGTAGTCTTTTTCGATGGCGGACATGGGCTGGTCGGTCGCGAATACCGCGTCGAAGCTGCCGTGCCGCTTGAGGGCGATTTCGCCGAATAGATCCTTTTGGGTGACGACGACTGCCTGCATCCGCACCATTTCCAGCACGGCCAGAAACAGTGCGATCATGGCGCGCCGGGTGCGCTGCATTTCGAAGACGCGCATGATGAAGACCGGCTGGTCTGCGCCCACCTCGCAGGAACTGATCGCGCAGGTAGCGGATCATATCCGCTCACCGTGACATCGGCCGATTCCACTTCGTACATCGGGCGATTCTTGACGCGCTCCAGCATTTCGCCGAAGGCCTTGACCAGGTCGAAGAGCGTGATCGCAAGCCCGGGATCGTCGTCTTCGGAGATGAAGGACTTGATCTGCGGGTTGCTCCAGACGTTCTCCTCGATCATGCGCTTCTGCTGCAGCATTTCGGCGGCATTCTTGAAGCGCTCGTGCTCCAGCAGGCGGTCCACCAGTTCCTGTCGGGGATCTTCCGGAGTCTCGCCTTCCGCGGCGAGCGCCGGGTCGCGCGGCAGCAGCATTTTGGACTTGATGTGGATCAGCGTCGCCGCCATGTAGACGAATTCGGCGCCCAGATCGATGTCCATTTCGCGCGCCTTGTCCATGTACTCCAGGTATTGGGAGGTGATGGTGGCGATCGGGATGTCCTTGATGTCGATCTGTTGCTTGCGGATCAGGTCGAGCAGCAGGTCGAGCGGCCCGTCATATTGCTCCAGATGGAAATTGAGCGGCGATGACACTATCCTTCACGATAGCATGCGGCGGCGTTGCACCCGGAGCCCCTTCACTCACGTCCTTTGTGATACATATCATAAGAGAGAAGAACGGGTGAGACAGACGAGGGGTGTTGCCCTCGCAGCGGTCTTGTTTCTCGGGGTGGCCGGGTCAGCCAGCCCGCCGCAGGCGGGGCTGAATTTCGAAGTGTCGGTGGCCGACCAGGCAAAGTTGGCGGTGCCTGCGGTGCGCGTCCAGCTGAAGTCGGGTGACGCTGCGCCGATGGAGGTCGATACCGACGCCCAGGGCAAGGCGGTCTTCCACGACCTCAAACCCGCGACCTACCACCTTTCCATTCATCTGAAAGGCTTCGAACCCGTGGAGCGCGATATCGAGGTAGCACCAGCCGCGCCCCTGCTGCTGGATGTGACGCTGACTCCCTCCCTGGAACGAACCCAAATCGAGGTCAAGGGAGAAACCAGCGCGGTGGAGCAGGGTTCCTCGCCGGCCACTACCATGACCGGCCAGCTGGCCAAGGAACTGCCCAGCCGTCCCGCTACCGTTGCGGATGCCCTGCCGCTGGTCCCGGGAGTGGTGCGCGACCCGGGCGGCGGTCTACGCATTTCCGACAGCCCCGAAAGCCGCAGCGCCCTGATCGTGAATTCGGCCGACGTGACCGACCCCGGCACCGGGCAGTTCGGACTGACCGTGCCGATCGACAGCGTGCAGACCCTCAACGTCTACCAGACGGCCTTCCTCGCCGAGTACGGCCGCTTCACCGCCGGCCTGGTTTCGGTGGAGACCAAACGCGGCGGCGATAAATGGAAGTGGGAGCTCAACGACCCGTTTCCCGAATTCCGCATTCGCAGCTGGCAATTGCGCGGGTTGAAGACGGCCACTCCGCGCTTGAATTTTGAAGGCCCGATTATTCCCGGCAAACTCTATCTTGCGGAAGGCTTCGAGTATGAGATCCGCAAGACGGATGTCTACACGCTGCCGTTTCCGCGCAACCAGAAACTGCAGGAAGGCCTGAATTCATTCACGCAGCTGGATTGGGTTGCCAGCAGCAAGCAGCTGTTGACGGCGACTTTCCACATTGTGCCGCAGCACCTCGGCCACGTGAATATCAACTATTTCAATCCCGAAGAGACGGCGCCGGATGCCAGCCTCCACAACTATACGGGCACCGTGGCGCATCGCATGACTCTCGGACAGTCGCTGTTCGAGAACACTTTTTCGATTACCAGCTTCGACGTCGCCGTCTGGGGACTGGGGCCCGCCGACCTGGTGTTGACGCCCACCGTCAATTACGGTAACTATTACGCCCAGAAGCAGCGCACGGCAATGCGCCTGAGCGGACTTTCCACATTCGCCTTCGCTCCAGTCAACGGTCTTGGCATCCACCACTACAAGGTCGGGCTGTATGTCGCCAGCAGCGAGGAGGACGGCCAGATCGACGAACACCCGGTCGATATTCTGAATGCCGCCGGTGTGCTGACCGAACGGATCACATTTAACCGTCCAGGGACCTTCGAAATTTCGGACATCGAAACCAATTTCTTCGCCCAGGATCATTGGATTGTGACACCGCGCTTGAGTCTGGACATGGGCGCGCGCGTAGAGTCGCAGCAGGTCTCGGGGGCATATCGCGTGGCGCCGCGCGCGGGCTTCGCCTGGAATCCTCTGCCTGGACACGCGACCACGGTGCGAGGCGGCTTCGGTTTCTTCTACGACCGTGTGCCGTTGAACGTCTACGTATTCAACAAGTACCCGGACCAGATTCAGACGTTCTACAATGCCGGGGGCGACATCATCGCGGGCCCCTACCGCTACCTGAACACGCTCGGGCAGATTCGGGTGCGGCATCCTTTCGTAATCCAGGAGCCGGTGGACGGGAACTTCTCGCCGCAGAGCGTGAACTGGACGGTGCAAATCGAACAGCCCCTGGGACGGTACCTGAAATTGCGGACCGGCTACATGCAGAGCCGGTCAAACGGCCTGGTGATTCTGAACCCGGTAGCTCCGGACCCCGGAACCGGCTTGGGTGCTCACCTGCTCTCGGGAACGGGCGGGTCGCTTTACCACCAGTTTGAAACCACAGCACGAGTGCGGGTGGGGGAAAACCACGAGCTGTTCTTTTCCTACGTGCGCAGCAAGGGGCGCGGCGATTTGAACGACTTCGGCACCTACCTCGGCACCTTTCCGACCCCGATCGTGCGTCCGAACCTGATCGGCAACTCGCCAGCCGACCTGCCCAACCGGTTTCTGGCCTGGGGGATGTGGCAGCTGCCCTGGAAGTTCCGGATCTCGCCGGTGATCGAATACCGGAGCGGGTTCCCCTACATCACCACCGACGCGGCTCAGAACTACTTCGGGCAACCCAACGACCGGCGCTTCCCGCGGTTTTTCTCCCTGGATTCGCGCCTCTCGAAGGATTTTCAAGTGACGAAGAACTACGCCGTCCGGCTCGCGGTAAGCGGTTTCAATCTGACCAACCACTTCAACCCGGAAGCGGTCCACGCGAACATTGCGGACCCGGCATTCGGCTATTTCTTTGGCCACCGGGGGCGCCGGTTTACGCTCGATTTCGACGTCCTGTTCTAGGCCTTAAGTAAAAGATTGTAAAGTGGTTGCTTCATTTCTCCCGGCTCCTACCCAGTCCGTCGCCGAGGTGTGCGAGAATAAACAGTTCCTAAGAACCACAAAAAAGTCAACTTTAGAGCTATCGCGGAATAACCTTTGAGGGCTAGGCGACGTCTTCACGTTGAAGCAAAACACCTGACCACCTGGGCCATTTAGGTCTTTGGAAGGATTCAATGCAACCGACACCAAGTAGAGCGCCGGTTCCGGCGCAACCACAGCCGGGACCCGCAGTGGTTCCGCCGAAGCTAGAACCGGAGCGGAAACGGACGGGTATGTGGGTCGCGCTGATCCTGGTTCTGGTGGTCGGCGCGGGGGCCGCGTATTACTTCAAAACCCAAAATGACGCGAAAGTTGCGAACAAGGGTTCGGTAATTTCGGTGTCCACGATGGTGGTGGGCCTGGGCGATGTCCACGCCACGGTGCGGGTCAACGGTACCGTGAACGCACAGAATTTCGCCGCTCTGATGGCGCCGCGTATTCTCGGCAGCCGCAGCGGCCTAAATCGCGGTGGCGATGGCGGTGGCGGCGGCAATACGGGTGGCGGCGGTGGCGGTGGCGGCGGTCCGATGGGCGACTTCAGCCTGGTGCTGATGAAGTTGGCCAACCCGGGTGTTCGCGTCAAGACCGGCGATGTAGTGGCTGAATTCGATCCGCAGAACCAGTTGCAGCGCCTGGACGATTATAAGGACACGGCGATTCAGCAGGAGAACATGGTCAAGAAGATGATGGCCAATCTTGCTGCGGTGAAAGAAGCCCACAACCAGCAGGTTCGTTCCGCGAAGGCCGATTGGGATAAAGCGGTACTGGACCTGAAGACGGCCGAAGTCCGTTCAGCAATCGACGCCGAGAAATATAAGCTCACGGTCGAAGAAGACGAGGCCAATTACAAGCAACTGCTGGCGGAAGCCGCTCTGGTGGAAGAATCGCAGCGCGCCCAGATTCGCTCCTCGGAGTTGAACCGCGATCAATCCAAGATCGAAATGGCGCGCGCCGAAGCCAATGTCAAGAAGATGTCCGTGAAGGCGCCGATGGATGGCATCGTGGTGATGCAGAGCATCGTCCGCAACGGCGAATTCGGCCAGATCCGCGAAGGCGACCAGGTCGCCGCGGGCCAGCCATTCGTGCAGATCGTGGACCCGAGTTCCATGGTTTTGAACGCGACGGTTAACCAGGTGGACGCTGAAAAGCTGCGCCTGGGCATGAAGGCGACCATTCACATGGACGCCTATCCCGACATCGAACTGCCCGGCTCCCTGGTCGGCATCGGGGCGATGGCAAAGGCCAGCACCTTCCGGGCACGGTTCGTGGGTGAGATCCCGGTGCGCATCAAGTTGGAAAAGATGGATCCGCGCGTGATTCCCGATTTGACCGGCAGCGCGGAAATCGTGCTCGGCAGCGAACGCAACACGATGGTGGCGCCGCTCTCGGCGGTCTTTGCCGAAGAAGGCGGATCTTACGTGTTCGTGCAGGGTCCGGAAGGCTGGATCAAGAAAAAGGTAGAACTGGGACTGCCGAATTTCACGACCGTGGCGATCAAGTCCGGCGTGCAGAAAGGGGACGTCATCGCGCTGCAACGTCCCATGTAGGGCCCGCGCTACCGACAGGAAAATAACCCATGGCATCCAAGGACCAACGGCCCAGCCAGCGACTGGGAAAATCGAATCCGCGAAGGGTCAAGATCATCACCTGGACCCTCGTGCTCGGCTTGTTCGGCGGCGGCGCTTTCGCCGCCTACCGTTACACCGGCACTACCGAAGTGGAAGTGCCCGTGTCCCGCGTGCGGCGCGGGGAGTTCATCATCAGCGTGCGCACGCGCGGCGACATCAAGAGCGCGCGCTCCCTGATTCTCAAAGCCCCGCAGGTGCCCGGTCTGCGCATCGTGCGCCTGGCGACCGCGGGTCGTCCCGTGAAAAAGGGCGACGTGGTGGTGGAGTTTGACGGTTCGCAGCAGGATCAGAACGTGATCAGCCGGACCACGAATGTGCGTGCCGCCGATGGCGACATCGTGCAGACCAAAGCGACCCAGAAGATCGACGATGAAGCCGACTCGATGAACAAGATGTCGAGCGAGTACGATCTGGAGCGCTCCAAACTGGATGCCAGCAAGGCGGAAGTGCTTTCCGCCATCGAAGGCGAGAAGAATCGCATTCAGGTGGGAGTTTCCGAGGGCTCGCTGCAGACCGTAAAGGCTTCGATCAATGCCCACCAGGTGGGTCACGAGGCGGATCTCAGCCGGCTCAACCAGCGCAAGGACAAGGCGGTTCGCGATCTGAATACGGCGCAGGGATATCTCGGCATGATGCAGTTGAAGGCGCCGATCGATGGCATCGTCAACGTGCTGCCGAATTTCCGGTCGCAGGGATCGTTCGGCCAGGCCACGCCGCCCTTTAAAGAAGGCGACAACGCGTGGACCGGCGCGGAAATCGCGGAAATCCCGGATCTTTCCCAGATGTATGTGGACCTGAAGTTGGAGGAAGTGGACCGCGGTAAGCTGCGGCTCGGCCAATCCGTACGCATCCGTGTGGACGCGATTCCGGACCGTGAATTCACGGCTACGCTGGATTGGATCAGCCCGATCGCGGCGCTGGTTTTCAAAGGCGGATCGACCGCGGAAAAGACCTTTCCCGCACGCGCCACTATTACCAAGTTGGACGACCGCCTGAGGCCCGGTATGAGCGCCTCCACCGAAATCATCATCGAGCGCGAGGCCAACACGCTGCTGATTCCTTCGCGCGCCAGTTTTGCCAAGGACGGAAAACCGGCGGTCTTCATTCAGTCCGGCAAATCATTCGCCATTCGCCCGATCGAAGTCGGCAAGCAGAATGATGATGACGTGATTGTGACCGGCGGCCTGAAGGAGGGTGACATCGTTACCCTGGAAAATCCCGCCGAATCGGCAAAGCGAGCGAAGAAGAAAATGTAAAGGCGCCGGCGGGCTGCTGCCTTACCGCACGCCCCCGGTATGAACTCCGATCTTCCATGAAAAAGGCAATTGTCCGCACTTTGATGTTGGTCATTCTGGCGGGTGGCGCGTGGTACGGCTACCGCTATTACAAGTCAATGCCGGAACGGCAGGACCTGATCCCGGTTGCCAAGGTGCAGCGCGGCGATGTGGTGATCCGCGCCTATTCGCGCGGCGAGTTGAAGCCCGTGCGGACCCTGACCCTGACCGCGCCCAACCTCTTCGGCACCGTCCAGGTGACCGATCTGGCGCCCGTCGGCTCGCTGGCCAAGGAAAAGGACCTGGTAGTTGAGTACGACGACAGTGAACGCCAGAGCGCCCTGGAAGAAGCGCGGCTGAGCGTGCAATCGGTGGACGAACAGATCAAGAAGGCCAAAGCCGACCTGGCGATTCAACAGAGCCAGGACACGGTGACGCTGCTCAAGACGCGTTACAACGTGCGCCGGGCGCAGCTCGACGTGCAGCGCAATCCGATCATCGCCGAAATCGACGGTAAGAAAAACGTGCTCACGCTGGAGCAGCAGAAACGCGCATTGCAGCAACTGGAGACCGACATTCAGGCGCGCCAGGACCAGGCCGATTCGCAGATGGCGGTGCTGATCGAGCAGCGCAACCGCAGCCTGATCGACGTGCAGCGCGAATTGCAGCGCATCGCGCAGTGTAAGATGCTGGCGCCCATGACAGGCCTGGTATCGGTCCGCCAGAATCGCGCCGGCAACTTCAATTTCGGACAACAGATGCCGGACATCCGCGAGGGCGATACCTTGCAGCCAGGTATGCCCGTCGCCGACGTCCTGGACCTTTCGGAGCTGGAAGTTTGGGCCAAGGTCGGGGAGTTGGATCGCGCCAACCTGAAAGAAGGCCAGGATGCGACGCTGCAACTCGACGCGATCCCGGACAAGCGTTTCAACGGCAAGATCAAGGCGATGAGCGGCACGGCATCATCGGACGTTTTTAGCGGCGACCCCTCGAAGAAGTTCGACGTGATCTTTTCCATCGACATGCGGCAATTGCTGTCGGGCGTCGGGATGAAGTCCGCCGATATCGACCGGATCATGGCGACGGCGACGGCGAATTCCAAGAAAGGGACCGGCGGGCGGTTCCGATCCCTTCGCGAAAAAGCCGGACGAGGCGGCACCTGATAGCGGCGACGGCGGCGGACGCAGGGGCGGCGGGGGAGGTGGACGTCGTGACGGCGGCGCTGCCGGCGCCGATGCTCAGGGACGCGGTCAGGCCGGACGCGGCGGCAGTCTCTCCGACGACGACCGTAAGAAGTTGACCGATCTTCGCCAGAAGATGCAATCGGCCACTCCGGAAGAACGCGACAAGCTTCAGAAGCAGATGCAGGATCTCATGGCCAAGGCCGGAATGACCGGCGGACCGGGACGCGGTGGACCGGGCGGACCCGGCGGTCCCGGCGGCTTCGGCGGGCCGGGCGGCGGCGGACAAGGCCGTCGCGGCGGTGCGGGCACCTTTTCCGGGCCCGATCCTCTCGGCCATGATCATGAGCCGTGGTGTGAATGTCGGCGGTTACACCGAGGAAGACCGCAAGAATGCCAAACTACCGCTGCCTCCGGAGCAGGATTCCCAGGTGCAGGTTCTGCTGCGCCCGGGACTGTTGTCCGACGTCGAAATCCAGGTAGAGAAACTGCCCGACGTAATTCACGTGCCGGCGCAGGCCGTCTTCCAGAAGAACGGCCAGTATCTGGTCTATGTACGCAAGAACGGCAAGTTTGAGGCGCGGCCTATCCAACTGGTGAAACAAAGCGAATCCATGATGGTGATTTCGAGCGGCGTTCAGGCGGGTGAGATTGTGGCGATGGCCGATCCTTCTCCCGATAAGAACTCCAAGAAGAACGCTGAGAAAAAGTCCCAGGGTGGCGGCGGCAACCCCATGGGTGGAATGCCGGGGAGCAAATAGTCATGGGACTTTCCAATATCGGTCCTGAATTAGTAATGGGCATGGCCAGCCTGTTTGCGCACAAGCTGCGCAGCTTGCTGACCATGCTCGGCATGATCTTCGGCGTGGGAGCGGTGGTGGCGATGCTTTCGATCACCGCCGGCGCGCAGAAGGAGATGATGAGTTTCATTGACCAGTTGGGCGTCAACAACATCATCGTGGAAGCACACGAGGCGGTGGACCGTAATGAGCTGCAGACGGTGCGGGCGGTGTCTCAGGGACTTTCCTTCCGCGACTTCCGGGCGATTTCGGAGAACGTTTCCGGCCTGGTGGCGATCACCCCGCGAAAGCGCTTTAAGCCGCAGAAGCTGCTGCCCAAGACCAACCAGGAACAGCCGCAACTGATCGGCGTTTACCCGAACTTCATGGACATCAATAGCCTGAAGCTGGTGGAGGGCCGGTTCTTTACCGAGGACGAAAACACGGCTTCGGCGCCGGTCTGCGTGCTCGGCGAACAGACCAAGGTCAACCTGCTCGGGTACGACAAAGCGGTCGGCAAGTACGTGAAGGTCAACGATAGCTGGCTGCAGGTGATCGGCGTTCTGACGCCGCAGGCGACCAGCGATAGCGACATCGAAGGGGTGCAGGCGATGAATCGCAACAACCTGATCATCTCCCCGCTCAACACGGTGATGCGCCGCTTCGAAGACAACACCAGCTACCTGAAGGACGAAATCGACGGAATCTACATGAAGGTGGGCCCTAACGTCGACTCCATCGAGACGTCGAATGTGGTGCGCGCGATTCTGACCGCGACCCATAAGGACGCGGGCGATTTCACGGTGGTGGTTCCCGCGGGCCTGCTGGAGCAGAAGAAGCAGACCTCGTTCATCTTCGAGGTGGTCATGATTTGTATTGCGGGTATTTCGCTGTTGGTGGGCGGCATCGGCATCATGAACATCATGTTGGCCACGGTGCTGGAGCGGACCCGCGAAATCGGAATTCGCCGCGCCATCGGTGCACGCCAGGGCGATATTGTCCGTCAGTTCCTGACGGAGGCGGTGCTGATCTCGATTGTCGGCGGTTTGATCGGCATCGCGTTCGGGTTCACGCTGTCCAAGGTGATCGCCGTCGGTGGCCGGCTGGTCCACCGTCGTGACCACGTCATCGATCGTGGTGGCGTTCGGCGTGTCGGTATTTATCGGGTTGTTGTTTGGGATTTATCCGGCCGTGCAGGCCGCGAAACTGGATCCGATCGAGGCCATTCGTTACGAGTAGAACATATGCTGTTGCGAACTCTTATTACAGGTACACTTTTGGCGGCGGGCGCGTTTGCGCAGCTGTCGTCTTTCCCCAAGCCGTCGTATTTCCGCGAGACCTTCTCGAAATCGCAGCCCAAGGTCGAGTTGAAAGACCCGGTGCGGCTCAAGGACTTCGTGGTGGGCGGCAAGCTGGAGCTTGTCGCTGAAGGATTATCTGGCGCTGGTCATGTCCAACAACACGGATATCCAGATTCAGATGCTGAGCCTGGAGATGCCCAAGAACGCGATCCAGCGCGCTTTCGGCATTTGGGACCCCCGCGCCACGGCGAGTTTCAACTCGACGCGAGCCACCACTCCCCCCACCAGCGCCCTGGACGGCACCAACACCGAACTCAAGACCCTGAGCCAGCCGCTGGCGATGAGCGTTACCCAGACTCTGCCGGAAGGCATCAATTATACGGTCGCCTGGGGCGGAAGCAAAGCGACCAGCAACAGTAGCCTGAACACCTACAACCCGGCGCTGGCCAGCAATTTGTCGATCACGTTTTCCCAGCCTCTGCTGCAGAACCGCGGAGCGTACGTGAACCGGCTGAGCCTGATGTCCGCGCGCAGCCGGCTCAAGGTCAGTGAATTTGGCTTGAAGGGGAACATGCTGAATCTGGTCTCCGCCGCCGAGTCCGCCTATTGGGACGTGGTTTCGGCGCGCGAGAGCCTGAAAGTGGCCGATGGCGCTCGCGATGTCTCGGCGGAATTCCTGAAGCTCTCCCAGAAGCAATTGGAACTGGGCGCGCTTTC
This sequence comes from uncultured Solibacteraceae bacterium, assembly GCA_963791985.1. Lineage (GTDB taxonomy): Bacteria > Acidobacteriota > Terriglobia > Bryobacterales > Bryobacteraceae > Solibacter. The sequence continues at coordinate 375,686 of CAWBUN010000003.1, forward strand.
GCCGCTCGACATTTACAACCCGCAGCAGCAGTTGGCCACCAACGAAGTCAGCGTGGCGCAGGCGCGCTTCACCCTGACGCAGCGCGAAGACGCCCTGCGCAAACAGATCGCCGCCGATCTCGACCCCCAGGTTCGCGCCTTGCCTCTGGTTCTTACCGACGCCGCGGATATGCCGCTCGAATCCATCAACTTCGATAGCGAGCGGGCCGTCCAGCAGGCGCTCGAGGTCCGGCCCGATCTCAAGCAGGCCGTCCAGACCTTGGATGTGGACGATCTTGGAATCCAGTCAGCGCGCAACGCACTGCTGCCGAACCTGGCGCTGACCGGCAATTACACGGTCAACGGCCGCGGCGGCGTCTTCGTACAGCGCACCAATGTTTTCGATTCGACGGGCGCTGCCAACTCCGTGCTGCAGACCTTCCCCGGCGGCATCGGCGATGCCTTGGATCAGATGTTCGGTTTTGGCTTCTCCTCCTACCAGTTGGGCCTGCGACTGACCCTGCCCATCAAATCGCGCGCGGCGTCGGCCGATATGGCGGATGCCGTGGTGCGCAAGAGGCAGGACACCCTGACGGTGCGCACGACCCAGCAGACCATCCGGCTGGATATCCTGAACGCGATCACCAACGTGGAATCCAGCAAGGAATCCGTGAAACTGGCAAAGGTCGCGCGCGATTTCGCCCAGAAGGCGCTGGATGCCGAGAACAAGAAGTACGAATTGGGCACGGAGCTCTCGCAGAACGTGCTCCTGGCGCAGAATGCCCTGGCGCAGGCGGAATCCACCGTGGTGACCAACCAGATCGCGCTGCGCAAGAACCTGCTTAATTTGCTCGTCAAGATCGGTACCCTGCTCGATGAGCGGGGAATTGTCATTCAACCCTAGTAATGGCCCAGTCGTAGTTTTTCGATCTCCTCCGGCCGAAGGTCAATCGGGGCGCTCACCTCCGGGGCGCCCCACTTTCGGCACAGAAAGTCCCACAAGCGGACACCTCAAATTCACTCCTATCCGTCTTACCCCCTGAAACGTCATATGTTACGCTAGACGGCGATTGGCAGGCGCCGTGCCTTTAAGGCGTACGGGAACTCAAATGGATATACCACGTAAAGACGCTAGCAAGAAAGCGGCTGATCCGCCGGATTGCAATTGGAATCGTGCTGATTATTGCCGCGGTCGGTATCAGTCGTGGGGGTTGCGCGCCTGAAACCGGCGGCGCCCTCGGTAGACCTCTCCGTGGTGTGGCGGGATACCGTCAAGCGCGGGCCGATGACCCGCGAGGTCCGCGGCCTGGGAACCCTTGTGCCGGAAGAGACGATGCTCATGCCCGCCACCACCGAGGGCCGGGTGCAGCGGATCCTGATCCGGCCCGGTACGCCGGTGAAGGCCGATTCGGTGGTGATGATCCTGACCAGCCCCGAGCTGGAAACCGATCTGCTGAACGCGGAATATGCCTTGAAGGCGGCGGAAGCCGACTACTCAAACCTGAAGGTAACGCTGCAGAAGCTTCAATCTCGATATGCAGTCCACCGTGGCGCAGGTGGATGCCGACTTCAACACCGCGAAGCTGCAGGCTGACCGCGACGCGGCGCTGGCCAAAGAAGGGCTTGTTCAGCGAGGTGGACGCCAAAATCTCCGCGGTGAAGGCGCAGGCAGCTCGGCAGCCGCCTGGATATTGAAAAGAAACGAATCTAACATCAGCGCCTCGGCCGAGGAAGCGCAGTTGGCCGTCGCCAGAGAGTGAAGGTCGACCAGCTCCGCGGCCAGTTCAACCTGAAGAAGAGCCAGGTGGAGCAGCTCAAGGTGACGGCCGGATTCGACGGCGTGCTGCAGCAGCTTCCGACGCCGGTGGAAGTCGGCCAGAAGGTGGCGGCCGGTACGCCGCTCGGGAAAGATGGCGCAGCCCTCCAAACTGAAGGCCGAACTGAAGATCGCCGAAACACAAGTAAAAGATGTCGTAATTGGTCAACACGCGGTCATCGATACGCGTAATGGTCTGATTGAAGGGCCGCGTTTCGCGAATCGATCCTTCGATCCTCAACGGGACGGTGACGGTGGATGTGGCGCTGATCTCGGCAAGGATGCGTCCGCCGCCGGGCGTGCTGCGGCCCGATCTGAGCGTGGACGGCACCATCGAGCTGGAGCGGTTGAACGACGTGGTCTTCGTCGGACGACCGGTGTTCGGACAGCAGGATAGTACGGTTCGCTCTTCAAGCTGGAACCGGACGGTAAGTACGCTAACAAGGTCAAGGTGGTGTTGGGCCGCAGCTCGGTCAACACGATCGAGATCAAGGACGGTCTCAAGGTCGGCGACCAGGTGATTCTCTCCGATATGTCGGCTTACGACAGTTACGAACGAATTAAATTGAACTAACTTTTCTCAACTTTCGTAAAAGGGGTAAATGACAATGGACAACGGCTCGCAACCGCTGATTCGACTGGACGCAGTGAGCAAGGTCTTCGTGACCGACGAAGTGGAAACTCACGCGCTGCAGAGCATTCACTTTGACGTGAAGAAGGGGGAATACCTCTCGATTTCCGGTCCTTCCGGCTGCGGGAAAGTCGACTCTGCTGGCCATTCTCGGGCTGCTGGATACGCCGACGGACGGCACTTACTATCTGAACGGAAAGCCGGTTACCGGGCTGAAGCTGAGCGAGCGGGCGCGCATTCGCAATCGCGAGATCGGTTTCATCTTCCAGGCGTTCAACCTGATCGGCGATCTTACGGTCTACGAGAACGTGGAACTGCCGCTGACTTATCGCGGCATGCCGGGCGCGGAGCGCAAGCGGCGCGTGCAGGAGGCGCTGGAGCGCGTCGGCATGTCGCACCGCATGAAGCACTATCCCGTCGCAGCTCTCCGGCGGTCAGCAGCAGCGCGTCGCCGTGGCGCGCGCGTTGAGCGGCGATCCCTTGATCCTGCTCGCCGACGAGCCCACCGGGAACCTGGATTCGGCCAATGGCGAGGCCGTGATGAGCCTGCTGCGCGAATTGCACGCCGCCGGATCCACCATCTGTATGGTGACGCACGATCCGCGCTACGCCGAAGTTCGCGGACCGCACAGGTTCGGCTGTTCGACGGACGAGTCGTCGAAGAGAACATCGAATCGGCCAAGAACTAAGCGAGGCGCTCCGCGGGGCGCCCTGGTTTGCGTAACTGGATTGCGAGGGGTTTGTGTGCCGGGCGCCGAACGGGAGGGGGGCGCTATGACTGCAAGGACTAAGGGGAACTAGTGTATGCCTGCTGGCCCTGTTGGCCGGCAGTTTAAATGCTTCAATCATCGGGACTTCGCGTGCGGAGTTTCGTGCCAGTTATTGCCCTGACTCCGAACGGGCGCGTGGTCGTTCAAAACCTCTACGGCGACGTGCAGATCACGGCGTGGGACCGCGACGAAGTGCTGGTGCAGGCCATCAAGCATTCCGACCGATGCCGCGCCGCCTGAACGATGCCCAGATCGTGGTGGACTACCTCTCCGGCCTGGTTTCGATTCACACGCAGTACACCGGCGCGGATGCCGAGCATCCTGCCAGCGTGGAGTACCACATCATGGTGCCGCGCGGCGCCAACCTGGAGAACGTCAAACTGATCAACGGCGGCCTCTCCCTCAGCGGGATGACCGGTCCCGTCAAGGCGTCCTCGGTGAACGGCAGCATCAAGGCCGAGAAGATGGAAGGCCAGATCGAACTATCCACCGTCAACGGCTATCTCGACGCCGATTTCCAGCGCATCAGCAAGTGCAATTCGATCTCGCTGAGTTCGGTCAACGGGCCGATCAAGCTTTCGCTGCCCTCCGGGGCGGGCGCCAACGTAAGCGCCCACAATCTCAGCGGCGGCATCGACGCCGATTTCGGACGCTCCTGGCGTGCTCCCGGCGGACACCGGCTGGAGGCCGCAGTCAATGGCGGCGGTACGCAGATTCGCCTGCACAACGTCAATGGCGGCATTTCCATTCACTCCACCTGGAGCCGCCGTCGCTCGCACCCGACCTCGTAAGTCTATCACCGGACTGTGAGTCCCAGGGTTCTGTCCAGGCCAGTACGCTATTCTGCTAACCTGACAGGCCATGCACTCATTCTGCGCAGGATTTGCGCTACGGGGTTCGCCTGCTGGGGAAGGCCCCGGCGTTTACCGCCGTCGCCCTGCTCACCCTGGCGCTCGGGATGGGCGCAACCACCGCCATTTTCAGCGTTGTGGACACGGTGCTGCTCAAGCCCCTGCCGTTTCGCGATCCCGGAGCGTCTGCTGGTGATTTGGGAGAAGAACCCCTCGCAAAATCGTATACAAGCTGTACGTCGCGCCGGTCAATTTCCTGGCGTGGCAGAAGCGAGAGCCGCACCGTGGATCAGATGGCAGCGATTCAGGAAATGTGCGCATCAATCTCACCGGCGGTCCTAATGGACACGTCGATCCGGAGGAGCTGAAGGTGGAGCGCGTCTCCGCCAGTCTGTTCCCGCTGCTTGGCGTCCAGGCGGTGGTCGGGCGGACTTTTCCGGCCGGAGGAGGATCAGCCCGGCCACGCCAACTTCGCGCTGCTCAGCCATTCGCTTTGGCAGCGCCGCTTCGCCGGCGACCCGGCCATCGCGGGCAAGATCGATTCGCCTGCGCGACCAGCCCTACACCGTGGTGGGCGTGCTGCCGCCGGCTTCGCCGTGCTCGAGACCGGCGTGGATGTATTTGTGCCGCTCGGCCTTGAACCCGAACGACTCCCGCTCGGCGAATCTACCGCTTCCTGACGGTGATTGCCCGCCGCCGCGGCTCGTCTCGATCAGGTGCGCGCCGAACTGGAAGGCGTCGGAGCACAGATGGAACAGGCCCTGCCGGCCTTGAATAAGGGCTGGCGCCCCTCGGTCTTCGTACTGGACGACGAGCTTGTGGGCGGCGTGCGCGGCGCGCTCTGTGGGTGCTGATGGCGCGCGGTAGGATTCCTGCTGCTCATGGCGTGCGTCAATGTGGCCAACCTGCTGTTGGCGCGCGGCGCCGCGCGCCGTAAGGAGTTCGCGCTGCGGACGGCGCTCGGGCGCGGGCCGCGGCCGCATCGTGTCGCAACTGCTTACGGAGAGCCTGCTGCTCGCCCTGGGCGGCGGATTGCTGGGCTTGCTGCTGGCGCTCGGCGCCGTCAATGTGCTGGCCCACACCGGCGCCGGCCAGCGTACCGCGGCTCTGGCGCAGGCGCGCGTCGATTTCCGCCTATTCGCGTTCGCACTGGGGATTTCGCTGGTCACCGGTATTCTATTCGGCCTCGCGCCCGCCCTGCGCGATTCCGGCGCCAGCCTGAGCATCGATCTTGAATGAAGGCGGCCGCGGCGGAACCGCCGGACGCTCAGGCCGCCATCCTGCGCAACACCCTGGTGGTGGCCGAGATCGCGCTCGCGGTGGTCGTGCTCATCGGCGCCGGACTGCTGATGCGCAGCTTCGTTCAACTGCGCAGCGTGAACCCGGGCTTTCAGCCAGCGGGGATTCTGACGGTCCGCGTCCCCTCGGCGGCGGGCGCAATTCCGCCCCGGAACGCCGCATCGCCTTTTTTCAGCAGCTGACCGCGCGGCTTGCGGCTCTGCCCGGAGTGCGTGCCGTGGGCGCCGTGAATGGTGTTCCTCTCTCCGGTTTCGGGGCGGGCTCACCCTTCGCCGTGGACGGGCGGCCGGCCCCTAGCGCCGAGCAGCGGCCTACCGCCATCTGGCGATCCGTTACGCCGGCCTACTTTCAGACCATGGCGATCCCCGTGATCGCAGGGCGGACTTTCACCGATTCCGACAATCGACAGTCTCCACCGGCGATCTTAATCAACCAGACGCTGGCGCGCAGCTTCTGGCCGGGGACGAGCGCAATTGGCGGCCGCATCGCCATCGATCAGAACGCGGGCCGGGTGGCCGAGATCGTCGGCGTGGTGGGCGACGTCAAACCGGACCGCATCGATGGCGAGGAGTGGCCCACCATCTACAGCCCCTATGCGCAGGCGCCGGTCGGCGCCATGACGCTCACGGTGCGCACCACCAGAGCTCCCCTGACCCTGGCCTCGGCACTGCTCCGCGAAGTCCACCAGCTCGATCCCGATCAGCCCGTGGCCGAAGTGCGCACCATGGAAGAGGTCGTCGATCAGGCGGTCGCCGGCGCGCGCTTCAATACCGCAGCTGCTCGGCGTTTTCGCCTGCGTGGCCTTCCTGCTGGCGGCGGTCGGCATCTATGGCGTGATCTCCTACGACGTCACCGAGCGAACCCACGAGATCGGTATCCGGATGGCGCTCGGAGCCCAACCCGCGCATGTGCTCAAGTTGATTCTGGGACAAGGCGCCCGCCTGGCCGTCTATGGAATTGCGGCCGGATTGCTCGGTGCCGCCGCGCTTACGCGCTTGATGGGCGCGATGCTCTTTGGCGTTTCCCCGACGGACGCCCAGACGTTCGCCTTAATTTCGATTTTACTGGCTATAGTGGCGCTGGGGGCCAGCTACTTACCCTCGCGACGAGCGATGGCGCTGGACCCGGTGACCGCTCTGCGGCACGAATAGGACAGACTCATGATCACACTGCGTAATCTGGAGAAGTTTTACGAAGGCGGCTACGGCAGAAGCTACGTCCTGCGCCGCGTCAATGTGGATATCAGGGAAGGCGAGTTCGTCACCATCATGGGCCCCTCAGGGGCGGGGAAGTCCACCCTGTTGAGCATCCTCGGCATGCTCGATGGCGCCTGGACCGGCGAGTTCGAATTCATGAACCACACGGTTCACCGCATGAAGCCCAAGGACCGCGTGGAGCTGAACAAGAAGTACATCGGCTTTGTCTTCCAGAGCTACCACCTGATCGATAACCTGACGGTCTACGAGAACCTGGACATCCCGCTTTCCTACCGCAACGTGAAGGGAAGCGAGCGCGCTGCGATGGTGTGCGACACGCTCGACCGCTTCCACATCGTGGGCAAGCGCGATCTCTACCCCAGCCAGCTTTCCGGCGGCCAGCAGCAGCTGGTGGCGGTGGCCCGCGCGGTGATCGCCAACCCCAAACTGATTCTGGCCGATGAACCGACCGGCAATCTCCACTCCAGCCAGGGCAAGGAGATCATGGAGCTGTTCAAGAAGTTGAACGACGAGGGCACTACCATCGTTCAGGTGACGCACTCCGTGGACAACGTCGACGTACGGCAACCGCGTGATCCAACTGGCCGATGGCTGGGTGGTGAGCGGCGGCAGTGACACCGGCCAGGCCGCGTAAACCGAAATTGCACGGCCTCGCGACCGCCTGCGCTACAATGACGTTTCGACATGCAGGTACTCCAGGCGGGGCAGCACAAGTTTATCTATCTGGAACTCCAGCCGGAGATGGTTGCGAGTATTGCGCGGCAGGCCGGTTTCGACACCAAGGCCAAGGATTCGGCCCGGACCATCCATCTCGACTTGAGCGCTCCCGCTCGGCAGGGTCCGTTGCTCCTGTTCGACGCGGCCGACCCTGCGAACCTCGGCTGGTTTTCGCGCTGCCAGTTTTATATCGACGGGCTGACCGGCATCGTGATGCAGACGCCCATGACGCTCGCCAACAAGCGCGATCGCAGCGGCCGCGCGCACCTGCACGCCGTCCGCCTCTCCATCTCCAAGGAACTCCCGGCGACGTTTCGATTGCCCGGCAAGCAACCCCTGACCGAGCAGGTCTTCTATCACCTCTTCCTGAACTTCCTCAACGCGCTCGCCAAAACAGGTGTCGCCGTCTGCGGCGCCGGTTCCGTCCAGGCCCTCGCCGGCCGCACCGAAAGCGTCGGCTCGCGCAATTAGGTTCGGTCGGGCCCGTTCGAGTAAAATTAAGGCTGCAGGAGGACCGCTTGTGACCGGAATCCAGTTCTTAACCGACGAGAAGGGGCGCAAGGTCGCGGTACAAATTGACCTCAAGAAGCACGGAGCCAGGTTAGAGGATCTTTGGGACGGGCTGGTTTCGGAGTCTCGCCGCAAGGAAAAGGGGATACCGCTGGCGAAGATCAAATCCGACCTAATCAAGCGCGGTCGGCTGCGTGGCTGATTATTCGCTTGAAGTAAAGCCTTCCGCACGGAAAGAACTAGAAGCCCTGCCCGATCATGTGCTTCTCCGGATCATCCGGAAAATTGAGTCCCTGTCGGACTTGCCGCGCCCAAGAGGATGCAAGAAGTTGAAGGGCTTCAAAGATCAGTGGCGCATCCGCGTCGGCGACTGGCGCGTTATCTATCTGATCGATGACGCCGTCAAATTGATCAGCATTACGCGCGTGGCGCATCGTCGCGAGGTGTACGAGCGATGACTCCGTGCTTCTCTTACGCTGATTGCGCCGCTGCCTTCGCTCGCTCCACGACCGACTCCACCTCTCGCCGGTATTCCCGCAGCAATTCCGGCGTCGTAGCTTCGAAGCGCATCACCAGCACCGGCTGCGTATTGGACGCGCGCACCAGGCCCCAACCGTTGGGGAAGATCACGCGCACGCCATCCACATCGAGTGGTCTTGTGCTTCGCGCGCAACTCCGCCATGGCCCGGCTGACCACGGCGAACTTCAACTCGTCGGGACAATCGAAGCGGATCTCGGGAGTGGTCACGGTCTTCGGCAGGTCGGCCAGTTGCGCGCGAGAGCGGCTGGCCGGAGTTGGCGACGATCTCCATCAGCCGGCAGGCGGAGTAGAGGGCGTCGTCGAAGCCGTAGTAGCGGTCGGCGAAGAACATGTGGCCGCTCATCTCGCCGGCCAGTTCGGCGCTGGTTTCCTTCATCTTGGCCTTGATCAGCGAGTGGCCCGTCTTCCACATGATCGGGTTGCCGCCGCGCGCCTTCAAATCGTCGTACATCAACTGCGAGCACTTCACCTCGCCGATGAACGTGGCGCCCGGCTTGCGCGTCAGAATCTCGCGGCCGTAGATGATCATCAGCTGATCGCCCCAGACCACCGTGCCCTGGTCGTCCACCGCGCCGATGCGGTCGGTGTCGCCGTCGAACGCGATGCCGAGATCGGCCTTGGTCTCGCGCACCTTGTCGATCAGCGCGCGCAGATTCTCCGGCACCGTCGGGTCGGGATGGTGATTGGGGAAGCGGCCGTCCATCTCGAAGTACATTTCGGTGGCGTCCACGTTGAGGCGCTCCAGAATGCGATGCATCACCGGACCGCCGGTGCCGTTGCCGGCGTCGAAGACGCACGCTGACTGCGACGCGGGAAGTGGAACTGCGACGCGACTTCCTCCACGTACGGAGTCACCAGGTCGGCCGTGCTCTCGGTGCCTTCGCCGCTTGTCGAGATCCTGCCGGTTCGATCAGGCGGCGGATCTCCTGGATCGCCTCGCCGTGAATCGTCGAGGCGCCGCACACGGTCTTGAAGCCGTTAAACTCGCTCGGGATTGTGGCTGCCCGTGATCATCACGGCGCCATCGGCCTTGAGGTGGAAGACGGAATAGTAGAGCACCGGCGTTGGGACCACGCCGAGTCGGTGACCTGGCAGCCGCTGGCCTTCAGGCCGCGCATCAACGCATCGCGCAGGCGCGGCGAGCTGAGGCGCGTATCGCGGCCCAGGTTGATCTTGCTTGCCCCGCGTGCCGCTGCAAGTATGTGCCGAAGGCACGGCCCAGTTGCTCCACGTCGGCGTCCAGCAATTCCACGTCGGCAATGCCGCGAATGTCGTATTCCCGAAAGATCGTCGATTTGAACATTGTGATGGTTTCGTTCTCAATATAGCGCGCGAGTAACCACATCACCGTGGTGTCCGCCGTCGCACAGGGGTTAGAATAACGAATAGTTGGGGACTCATGAAAACCGCCGAACGCCAGTTTACGACAATTAGTGGGGTGCCGATTGAGCCGGTGTACGGCCCGGACGATTTGCGCCAGGTCGATACCGCGCGCGAGATCGGCGAACCGGGCGAGTTCCCCTACACGCGCGGCATCCATCGCGACATGTACCGCGGCAAGCTCTGGACCATGCGCCAGTTCTCCGGCTTCGCCACGCCGGAGGAGACCAACCGCCGCTACCACTACCTGCTGGCGCAGGGGCAGACCGGTCTCTCGGTCGCCTTCGACCTGCCCACCCTGATGGGCTACGACGCCGATCACGCGATGAGCGAGGGCGAGGTCGGCAAGTGCGGCGCGCCGATCTCGTCGCTGGAAGACATGGAGATTCTCTTCCGCGGCATTCCGCTCGGGCGATGTGACCGTCTCCATGACCATCAACTCGCCGGCGTCGGTGCTCTGGGCGATGTACCTGGCGGTGGCCGAGCAGCAGGGCGTGGATTGGGCGCGCCTCTCCGGCACGCTGCAGAACGACATCCTCAAGGAATACATCGCGCAGAAGGAGTACATCTTCCCGCCGCGCCCCTCCATGCGGCTGGTGACCGACACCATCGAATTCGGCGCCCGGCACACGCCGCGGTTCAACCCGATCTCGATCAGCGGCTACCACATTCGCGAGGCCGGCTCCACGGCCGTGCAGGAACTGGCGTTCACGCTGCGCGACGGCATCGAGTACGTGGATTGGGCGCTCGAACGCGGCCTGGCGATCGACGACTTCGCGCCCCGGCTGAGCTTCTTCTTCAACGCGCACAGCGATTTCTTCGAGGAGATCGCCAAGTATCGCGCGGCGCGCAAGATCTGGGCGCACGCCATGCGCGACCGCTACGGCGCGAAGAGCGAGCGCAGCCTCAAGCTGCGCTTCCACGCGCAGACCGCCGGCTGCTCGCTCACCTGGCAGCAGCCGTACAACAACGTGGTGCGCACGGCGCTGCAGGCCATGGCCGCGGTGCTGGGCGGCGCGCAGTCCCTGCACACCAATTCGCTCGACGAGGCCTACGCGCTGCCCGGCGAGCACGCCGTCACCATCGCGCTGCGCACCCAGCAGGTGCTGGCCTACGAGAGCGGCGTGACCAATACGGCCGACCCGCTGGGCGGCAGCTACTTCCTCGAGAAGCTGACGCTCGACAGCGAAGCCGCCGCCAACGACTACATCCGCCGGATCGACGAAATGGGCGGCATGATCGCCGCCATCGAAGCCGGTTTCCCGCAGAGCGAGATCGCCGCCGCCAGCTACCGCTACCAGCGCGAAATCGAAAGCGGGCGAGCGCACCATCGTGGGGGTCAACCGGTTCCAGAGCGACGACGCAGCCCATCGAACTGCTGCAGATCGATGAGACCGCCGGCCGCCAGCAGATCGCAAAACTGGCGGCGCTGCGCGCGCGGCGCGATAATGGCAAGGTAGCGAGAGACGTCTCGATGCGTTGAAGCGTGCCGCCGAAGGGACCGAGAACACCATGCCGTTACTGCTGGACGCGGTGCGCGCGTATGCCACGCTGGGCGAGATCTGCGATGCGTTGCGCGGTGTTTTCGGAACCTATACGGAAACCACGCATCTGTAGGCAGCAGGAAATGCCCCGATAGATCATGTCACGACCGATTCGAGTACTGGTGGCGAAGCCCGGGCTGGACGGCCACGACCGCGGCGCCAAGGTGATCGCGCGCGCCCTGCGCGATGCCGGCATGGAGGTTATCTACACCGGCCTCCGCCAAACTCCGGAGATGATCGTCAACGCCGCCCTCCAGGAGGATGTTCAGGTCATCGGCCTCTCCATCCTCTCGGGCGCGCACAACGCCATCGTTCCGCGCGTGATGGAGTTACTGCGCGAGAAGGATATGGAGGACGTAAAGCTGATTGTGGGCGGAATCGTACCGGATGAGGATGCCGCCGCCCTCAAGAAACAGGGGGTCGCGGCAGTCTTCCAGCCCGGTGCTTCGCTGGATGCGATCGTCGGATTTATTCGCGGCGCGGTGCCTGCTTAACCGTGCCACCCCTTCACACCTGTAGCCTGCTACACTCGTTGTTGATTGCCCCCAAGATCCGCTAAAATAATGGCTTAGCATCTTTGGAACCCCGACTGTAGTAGGGAAATTGCTTCCTGTGCCCCAAGGTCATCTTAACTGCGCAGAGTGGAAAGGTACTGTTTGCATGAAGTTTCTCAGGCGTCTCCGCCTGGTCGTAATCCCGGCCTGTGTCTGCATGATGTCCGTTTGTCCGTCGATGGTTGCCCAGCAGCAACAACCGCCGGCCCAACAGCAGCCGCCCACCCCGCCGCAGCAGCCCCCGGCGCCGCCGCCGGCGCAGCAAAAGGCGAACCCGTTCGAAACCATTCCGACCGCACCCGCGGCGACTCAACCAACACCCCCTCCGGCGCAGCCTCCAGCCGGACAGCGCCCGCAGCTTGGAGGCGCCCAAGCAGGCCACCGAAACCGCGACTCTGAACGGCCAGGCCATCGAAGGCTTTGAATTCCGCGGCGCCAAGCGCGTGCCGCAGGATACCTTGAAGGCCCTCATCATCTCCAAACCGGGCGATCTCTACAACGAAGAGACTCTCCGCCGCGATTTCATGATCCTCTGGAACACCGGCCGCTTCGACGATATTCGTCTGGAAACCGAGCCTGGACGCACCGGCTTGATCGTCCGCTTCGTGGTCACCGAGCGGCGCGTCATTCGCTCCATCGAATACCCCGGCGCCAAGTCGGTCACGGTCTCCGAAATTCTGGACCGCTTCAAGGAGCGCAAGGTCGGCCTGAGCGTGGAATCGCAGTACGACCCCAACAAGATTCAGCGCGCCGCGGTTGTGCTCAAGGAATTCCTCGCCGAGCGCGGCCGCCAGTACGCCACCGTGGATCCGCAGATCGAGCAGATTCCGCCCTCTTCGCTGAAGGTCTCCTTCGTGGTCAATGAAGGCCCCAAGGTGAAGGTGGGCACCATCGATATCACCGGCAACACCGACAAGGACGACGCGTTGGGTGATCGCGCAACATGAAGAACTCCAAGGGCATCGGCATCCCGCACTCCGTTACTTTCGAGAGCATCTTCCCCGCCACCTTCGACCGCAACAAGCTGGAGGAAGACAAGGAGCGCATCCGCCAGGCTTATCAGGATGCCGGGTACTTCACGGCCAAGACCCTGGAAGAGACGGTCAACATCCAGCACACGCGGCGGCAAGGGCTGGCGTCTGCCGCTGATCAAGATGAACAATCCCGGCATCGTCGCCGATATCACGCTCCCGGTGGAAGAAGGCCGTCTCTACCACCTGCGCAACATGAACTTCAGCGGCGTGAAGCTGTTCCGCACGCCCGAAGTGCTCATGAAGCCGCTCTTCGGCATGACCACGGGCGACGTCTTCTCCACCGACAAGCTGCGCAAGGGCATCGAGAACATGCGCAAGCTGTACGGCAAGTTCGGCTACATCGATTTCGTGCCGGAACCGAGTTTCGAACCGGTGCCCGACACCGACCAGATCGATCTCACGCTCACCGCCGACGAAGGCAAGCAGTTCTTCATCCGCCGCATCGATTTCTCGGGCAACACCACCACGCGCGATAAGGTCATCCGCCGCGAAATCCTGCTCGACGAAGGCGACATGTTCAATACCGAGCTGTGGGATTACAGCATCCTGCGCCTCAACCAGCTCGGCTACTTCGAAGTGCTGAAGAAGGAAGAAGCGGCCGACATCAAGCGCAATCCGCAGTCCAACACCGTGGATATCACGCTCAAGGTGAAGGAGCGCGGCAAGAACTCCATCGGTCTGAACGGCGGCGTCTCCGGCATCGCCGGCAGCTTCGTCGGCTTCAACTATTCCACCAACAACTTCCTCGGATTGGGCGAGACGCTCTCCCTGGAAAGCCAGCTCGGCACGCGCATGCGCGATGTCAACCTGGGCTTCACCGAACCCTACTTCCTGGACCGTCCGCTGCAGCTCGGCTTCGTGGTCTACCTCCGCCGCTTCAACTTCGACCAGGGCCGCGAGGCTTCGATTCTCTCCGGCACGAACCTGATTCCGCTGTACAACCAGTTGGGCTCGCAGAACCTGCTGAATTACTCGCAGAACAGCCACGGGTTCTCGCTGTCGGCCAGCTATCCGATCAAGCGCAGTTTCGCCCGCGTCGGCGTCACCTACGGCTTCGACATCTCCAACGTCGTCACCACCACCGACGGCGGCGCAGAGCTACTTCCAGTACATCAATTTCAGCGGCGTCGCCGGACCCAACTCGCTGAACGGGATTCACACCAGCCACATCGTGCCGTCGTATACCTACAACACCGTGAACCACCCGATATCGCCCACCGGCGGCCGCAGCCTTTTCATCTCCGGCGGATTTCGCGGGCAGCATCCTGGGCGGCAACGTCAATACCATCCGCCCCTCGATCGATGTGAAGTATTTCAAACAGGCGCCCTGGCACAAGAGCCATATCCTGGCCTTCCACGCTCTCGGCTCCATGATCACCGGCTACGGCGGCAAGTACATCCCGCCCTTCTCCCGCACCTACATCGGCGGCGAGCAGGATGTCCGCGGCTTCGAGATCTGGGGCATCACGCCGATCGCGTTCGTCGCCTCCAGCTCCAGCGTCAACGTGCTGAACGACGATGGCAGCGCCGCGTACCCAGAAGGTGGTTCAGCAACGGCGTGGTGACTTCCACCCCGGTCACCATGACGGTTCCCACTTATCAGCTGATCACGCCCGGCGGCGACGCCCAGCTGGTGACCAACTTCGAGTACCGCATTCCGATCGTCGGGCCGGTTACCCTGGCCCTCTTCGGCGATACCGGTATCAACAAGATCCTGCGCGCCAGCCAGCTCACCATGGACCCGAGCCGCGTAGCCGATCTGAACAACCAGTTCCCGCAGGCCGGCTTCGACGGCCGGGTGCAGATCGCGCCGGGCACCCAGAAGATGCGCGTGCCTCCACCGGCCTCGAGCTGCAGGTGATGCTGCCCGTGGTCAACGCGCCGTTCCGCTTGTATTGGGCCTATAACCCCTCGGTCGTTCGGGAGTATTTGCAGCCGCCGATCGTGGCGGACCGCTCCTCCTTCCCGAACCAGACCACCTTCTTGAATTCGGTGGCCACGTTTGGTCAGGCGTACCCCTACTTCGAAAAACGGACGATGTTCCGTTTTACAATTGGCAGAACCTTCTAGACCCGGAATTGCATCCGCCAAAATGGTAGTATCCTCAACTTAGGAGTTTTTAGCTTGAAGAAGAATTTCGTTGTTTTTCCCGCCCTGGTTCTCGGCATGGCCGCCATGGCGCATGCGCAGGCGCCCACCAAGGTAGCCATCATTCACGTGCAGAACGCCATTCTCAGCACGAAAGATGGGCAGAAGGCCGCCGGCGAGCTTTCCACGCGTTTCGCTCCCAAGAAAGGCGAGCTCGAAAAGAAGCAGGCCGAGATCACCGGTCTTCAGGACCAGTTGCGTAAAGGCAGCGCCACCTTGAGCGAGGATGCCAAGGCCAAGCTGATGCGCGATATCGATTCCGGCAACAAGAGCCTGCAGCGTGAAACCGAGGACGCTCAGGCCGATCTGGACCAGGAACAGGGCAAGATCATGCAGGAACTGGGCAATAAAGTGATGGCCGTGATCGAGAAGTACGCCACCCAGAACGGCTACGCTCTGGTGCTGGATGTCAGCAATCCGCAAACCCCCGTCCTGTGGGCGGCTTCGGCCATCGATATCACCAACGACATCGTGAAACTTTACGACCAGGCCAATCCGGGAACCGGTGCCTCAGCTCCGGCGACCAAGCCGGCTGCTCCGGGCACCGCCCGGCCCGCTGCTGCGCCCCCGGCCGGCGCTCCGCCGCCCGCTCCGAAAAAGAAGTAGCATTTTCCCCGGGCGAGGTGAAAGCTTCGCCCTACTCATCCTCCTGGAGCGGTACAATTTGGTCAGGGGGTTCCATGAGAAACCTAGCTGTGGTCTGTTCCCTCGCCGCCTTGACCACGAGTGTGTCCGCCCAGACAAGCCGTAATTTCGGTAGCGTTGTCTTTCCGGGTGGCGCAACTTCCCCGAGCCTCGGTATCACGAGAACCTTTGGCAGCGCCGTCTTCCCCGGCGGGGCTGCAGTGCCAGTCATTCGCGGTGGCGCGCCGCCGGTCACGGGCGTTCAGCCACCTTTCGCCGGCTTCGTCAATACGATTCCTGTACAGGGCAATCGCAACGGCCAGGGCTTCCAGGGCAATCGCAACGGCCAGGGCTTCCAGGGCAACCGCAACGGCCAAGGCTTCCGCCGCACCGCTACCGGCCGCAACACCGGTTCCCAGACTTACGTCTACGCCTATCCTGTGTACGTTGGCGGAGGCTACGATAGCGGCTATGGCTATGCCGCGCCGGATCAGGGCCCGCCGCCACCGCAGGCCGCGCCGCCTTCGAACCTGACCGTGGTTTATCCCCCGAACCAGCGCGCCAATCCGGTGATGATTCAGGCCGGTCCCGATGGCGAGTACTACACCTCAGGCCAACGCCAGGGCGCCACAATCTACGATGCCCCGCGCACCCAAGCGGCCGTGGAGGATACTCCCGAACCCGCGGATGGGAACCGTTATCTGATCGCGTTCAAGGATCACACCATTTATTCGGCGGTGGCCTACTGGGCGGATGGCGACACGCTCCACTATTTCACCACCGGCAACACCCACAACCAGGTGTCGGTTTCGCTGATCGATCGCGATCTCACCGAACGCCTGAACAAGGAAATGGGTAACGATTTCAAATTGCCGCCCGCCGCGAAGTAAGCGGCCTCTACTCCCACTCGATCGTGCCCGGAGGCTTGTGCGTGAGGTCGTAAAAGACTCCCGCGATGCCCTCGACCTGCAGCACTTCCGCGCAGATCGCGCGCCGCAGATCCGGCATCCATCAAGACCGATTGCGCGGTCATTCCGTCCACCGAATCCACCGGCCGCAGGACCACCGAATCGGGCGCGTCTTGCTGTACCCAGCGGAATCAGGATCACCGGAAACTGCCAGACCTCGTGATCGTAGCCGCTGGCGTGGTCAACCGCCGGACGATGGCGTCCGCCCTCCGCAGTCGCTTCAGCCGCTCCTCCGTCAGCGAGCAGGCGCGCACCTGCATCTCGGCCGTCGGCACCGCGCGTCTCTACCGGCGCGATCACGCGATTCACTCCCGGCGATCGCGTTGATCAATTCCGTGGCGCGCGCGTGGTCCAGCGCATCGATCGCCAGCACCGGCGCGTACGTGCGCGAATCGCCCTGCACGCCCACCGAGTGCACCGGCACGATCAACCCTTCCGGCGGTGTGCCCTCACCGGCGCATCGAACTCCGAGCACAGGCAGCGGATCGCCAGCCCCGGTCCGGGAAACGGATGCCGGTCGAGCAATTCGCTGGAGAGACCCAATCTCGCGCCCGACCTCGCGGACTTCGTCCTTGTAGAACGATTTGAGCGGCTCCACAATGCGTCCGCAAGCGATCAGCTTCTGGATGCCGGCCACGCGATTGTGATGCGTCTTGATGAGCGCGGCCTTGGCCGTGCCGCCGCTCTCGATCGTGTCGGGATAAATCGTCCCCTGCCCCAGGATCCAGTTCTCGTTCAGCAGGTGGCGCGATTCGATGATGCGCTCCTGCACGCGCACGAACTCCTCGCCGATGATGTGGCGCTTGCTCTCCGGGTCGGTGACGCCGGCGAGCGCGGTCAGAAACTGATCCTCGGCGTGCTCCACCGTGAGGTTGCCGATCCGGCGCACGAAATCGGTCTCGCCCTCGCGCATCAGGCCTGTGTCCACGTACACGCCCCGCACCCGCTCGGCGCCCAGCGCGCGCGTGCACAGCGCGAACGCCACGCTCGAATCCACCCCGCCGCTGACGAAGAAGAAGACGCTGCGGTCGCCCACGCACTCGCGGATCTCCTGCTCCAGCATGCGGCAGCGCGATTGCGCGGATCCCAGTCCGGCACGCAGCCGCAGACGCGAAACGCGAAATTCGCCAGGTACTCCTTGCCGCGCGGCGTGTGTACGACTTCCAGATGGAACTGCACCGCGTAGAATCCGCGCTTCGGGTCCGCAATGGCCGCGATCTCGCAAGTCCCCGTGCGCCCTGTGACCGCGAACCCTTCGGGCGCCCGGCCCACCACGTCGCGATGGCTCATCCACACCTGCTGCGTGCCGCCCAGGCCGCCGAACAGCGGGTCGGCCGTGTCCAGCAGATCGAGCGTGGCCAGCCCGTATTCGCCCTTCTGGCCGGGACGGACTTCGCCGCCCGAGCAGGTGCGCCATCAACTGTTGGCCGTAGCAAATGCCAAGCACCGGAATGCCCAGCGAGAAGATCCCCGGATCTACCGTCGGGCTCTCCGGGTCGTAGACGCTGCTCGGCCCGCCGGAAATGATGATCCCCTTCGCCGCCGCGAGTTCCGCCGCCGGCGTCTCACTCGGCCGTACTTCCGCGTACACGCCGAGGTCGCGCACCTTCCGGGCAATGAGGTGGCAATATTGCCCCCCCGCATCGAGGACGATGATCTGAGCTGTAGGGTTCAACTTCCGAGTTTAGCAAGTTGGTGGGAGAGGCCTCCTGGCCTGTCCATCTTGCTGACGTAACTCTCGCATGACCCAGTTGGCGCCTTGCGAAGATTTCAGCCGGCGCTCTTTCCGAAGGCTACCGGCCCTGCCCGGCCATGCGCTGCACGATGATCTTCTTCGCGCTTTCCGCCAGCGCCGCGGCCTTGGGCATCATCTCCACGGCCTTCTCCACTTCGGGATCCGTGCGTGCGAACATCGCGTCGCTTTCATCCACGTTGAACGCAGAGGTATACATCTCGCGCGCCAGGTTGCGCTTGATCCACTCCCGGTCCTTGGCGAACTCGGCGTCGGTGAACACCGTGCCTTTGCTCCGCAGGTGCGCCTTCAGGTCGCTGAGTACCTGGTCGTCCGGCATCCAGGTTTTCGACAGGCTCGCCGGCGAATGCGTCCCAAAATAAGACCGCGTGAAATCGAACAGGCCGTTGCGGAAGAGTCCGATCTCCAGCTTGTCCAGTTTCGGAACATCGTACTTCTCGTCCGGAGTAATGCCGCCGCCGCCGTACACCGTGCGCCCGCCGTCGGTCATCTTCACGTCCACCGGATTGCGCGCGCTTTCGTCGCGATGCGTGTAGTAGTCGTAGAAGCTCTTGTTCGAGTAATCGCGCTGGATCAGCCGGCCGCTGGGCGTGTAGAAATGTGCCCAAGTCAACGCCAGCGCGGTGTTGTCGCTCAGCGGATACACCGTCTGCACCAGGCCCTTGCCGAACGTCGTCTCTCCCAGAATCAGCGCGCGATCGTGATCCTGCAGCGCGCCCGACACAATCTCCGCCGCCGATGCCGAATAACGGTTGACCAGCACCACCATGGCGTAATCGCGCCCACGGTTGCCGTGCTGCGCCACGTAAGCCTTCTCGGGGGCCGAGCGCCCGCGGTGCGAAACGATCAGCGCGTTCTTGGCCAGGAAATGGTCGGCCACAGCGACGCCTTCGTTCAGCAGTCCGCCGGGATTTTCGCGCAGATCCAGCACCAGGCCTTTAATATTGTTCTCGCCCAGGCGCTTCAGGTTCTCTTCCAGTTCCTTGCTGGTGGTTTCGCCGAAGCTCAGGATCTTCACATAGGCGTAGCCCGGCCTAATCCAGAACGCATCCTGCACGCTCTTGCGGCTGATCTCGTCGCGCACCACCGTAAAGGTCAGGTAGTCCTTCGTGCCTTCCCGCGACACAACGATCTTGACCGAGGTGCCGCGCGGCCCCTTCAGCAGGTCCGCGATTTCCGTGGTGTTCAGCCCTTCCGTCGATTTGTCGTTTACCGAAATCAGGAGGTCGCCCGGCCGCAGGCCCACCTTATATGCCGGCGACCCGGGGAACGGAGCTTTGACGGCGGTCTTGCCGCTCGGCTGCGGCGACACCTGCATGCCCACCCCGTAGTAGTGGCCTTTCTGATCTTCGCGCATCAATTGGTACTCGCGCGCGTCGAAAAAGTTGGAGTGCGGGTCCAGCGTGCGCAGCATCCCGGGAATCGCACCCTTATAGATCGTTTTATCGGCGCTGACGTGGTCCGCGAAGTTATCTTGTACCAGGGAAAGGACTTTGCTGAAGTCCCGGACGTCCTTGTCGAGATCCTCGGATTGCGAGGCCGCCGCGGCTACCTCCACTTTCGGCCCGTAAAACCCGCCTGCAATCGAGCAGGCAAAAACAATCACGGGTAAGACAAAGAGGGAGCGCCTTCTTCGGGCCATTCGGGAAACCGTCCTTAATGCGAAGTATACCTTACTGGGAATTTAGACGCGCCGGAGGTGCATTTGGCTCCGGCATTTCACGTCGCACGGCATCCAGCACGCCATTGACGAATTGCACCGATTCTTCGTTGGAGAACTTGCGTGCCAGTTCCAACGCTTCGTCGATCGTGACCGGCGCCGGCGTCCCGCCGCGTGTCATTTCGTACACTGCCAGGCGCAGAATATTACGGTCCACTGCCGGCATCCGCTCCATGCGCCAGTGCTCGGCATGACGCGTGATCCGGTCGTCCACTTCGGCGAGGTGCTCAACCGTACCTCGAACCAGGTCGATGACGAACGGGTCGCGCTCCGGCTTCTCGTCCGAATACAGCGTATCGTAATAAGCGTTGATGGCGTCTTCGACGGGCTGCTTGCGGGCATCCCAGATGAAGAGGATTTGCAGCGCGCGCTGCCTGGCTCTACGGCGGGATGCCATCTAGGTCGCCTGCCGGAGAGTCCGCAGGAGGTTGGCCATCTCGATTGCGGTCATCGCGGCGTCAAATCCTTTGTTGCCGCCCTTGGCCCCCGCGCGGTCGATTGCCTGCTCCAGCGTGTTGGTGGTCAGGACGCCGAAGGCCACCGGAACTCCGGTCTCCGACGAAACGTGCGCGATCCCCTTCGCCGCTTCCCCGGCCACGTAGTCGAAATGCGGGGTCTCGCCGCGAATCACGGCGCTCAGGCAGATCAGCGCATCATAACGGTGTTGCCGCGCCAGTTCCCCGGTCACCAGCGGCACCTCCCAGGAGCCGGGCACCTTCACAATATCGATCAGTTCCGGATCGGCGCCGGCGCGGGTCAGGGCATCCATCGCGCCGCCCAGCAGGCGGTCCGTGATGAAGCTGTTGAAGCGGCTGACCACGATGGCAAACCGCAGCCCCGCCGCCGATAACTGGCCTTCAAATACTTTCGGCATGTCTCACTTTCCTGTAAACACCGCGCGCCGCTTCTCCAGAAACGCGCGCGTTCCTTCCCGCCGGTCTTCGGTGGCCGCGCTGACGCCGAACGCCTCGGCCTCGAACCTCAGCCCGTCGTCCAATCCGCAGCTCATTCCCGTATCCACCGCGTCCATCACCAGTCCCAGCGCCAGCGGGCCGTTGGCCAGCACCTTCGCCAGCCACCCCTGGCTAAAATCCAGCAGTTCCGCCTGCGGGGTCACGGCGTTGACCAGTCCGATACGGTACGCCTCCGCCGCCGGAATCGGGTCGCCAGCCAAGAGCAGTTCGAGCGCGCGGCCCCGGCCTACCAGGCGCGGAAGCCGCTGCGTGCCGCCATAGCCCGGGATGATTCCCAGCTTCACTTCCGGTTGTCCAAGCTTCGCGTTCTCGCTTGCGAAACGCACCGTGCATGCCATCGCCAGTTCCAAACCGCCGCCCAGCGCGAACCCGTTCACGGCCGCTACCGAGGGCTTGCCGCACGTCTCCAGGTCGCGAAACACGCCCTGCCCGCGGAGCGCGTACCCGCGCGCTTCATATGCCGAAAGCGCGGCCAGTTCGCTGATGTCCGCTCCTGCCACGAAGGCCTTCTCGCCGGCGCCCGTGAGGATCGCGCCGCGAATGCCCGGGTCGCCGGCCACCTGCGCGAATGCCTGCGCCAGTTCGCCGATCACCGCGCTCGAGAGGGCATTCAGCTTCTCCGGGCGATTGATCGTGATCAGCGCAACCCCGGACGTCCGACACTTCGAACAGGATCTGGCTGTAAGGCATTCAGAATCAGTGTAACATCGGCATCATCGCAACATCGGAAATAGCTGGCGAATACGCGCCTCGCTGGGCTGCGTCCCGTACTCGCAGACCTCGAAAGCCTCGTAGTACCGCGACGCGTTGCCCTTCGCCGCGCCATACCATTTCACCAGCGACGCCCGCACCGCGGGACTCACGTCGCGCGTCCTGCTGCGTTTCAGCCACGCCTTCCGCTCCACCGGATCCTGCGGGACTTCCGCCGACGTCCCCGCCACCCACGGCAGCCATTCGTAGAACTGCGACACGTGCGAATCGAGCGCGGCGATCTTCTTATCGATCACGTCGTCGATCGCCACCGCGATATCCGGTCGAAACGGGTTGGGACGCTGGAAGCCGTCCTCATAGTAGAGAAAGACCGGATTCTTGCGCAGTGCGGGCGTGTCCGGCAGCATGTGCGGCACCACCACCATGTACGCCGCGTCCTGCACCAGCACTCCCGTATACCGGTGGTCCGGGTGATAATCGTTCGGGCGCGGCGCCAGCACCACGTCCGCATTCCACTCGCGGATCTGCCGGATCACCTGCTTACGAATCTCGAGCGTGGGCAGCAACTCCCCATCGTGATTGTCGAGCACCTCATACTCGATGCCCAGTCGCCGCGCCGATTCCCTGGCCTCCGCCAGCCTGCGCTCCGCCAGCGCGGCGCCGTGCAGCGTCTGGTGTCCCACGTCGCCGTTGGTCACCGAGACGAACTTCACCGCGTGGCCCGCGGCCGCCAGCAGCGCCGCCGTCCCCGCCGCGCGAATGTCGCAATCGTCGGGATGGGCCCCGAAGGCGATCACACGAATCTTCTCGCCCTGCGCGAGCAGGGAAGTCACGCCGGCCAGCATCAGTATCAGTCCTCTCATGATCTCGATTTCCTCCCGAGTTTTCATTATGCTCGCGCGCAGGTCGGTTGCATCAGTACGGTATAATTAACGCCTATGAAGGGTGTCGTACTAGCCGGAGGTACCGGCAGCCGTCTTTTCCCGCTGACCAAGATCACCAATAAACATCTGCTGCCGATCTACGACCGGCCGATGATTTATTACCCGATCCAGACGCTCGTTGATGCGGGCATCCAGGAAATCCTGATCGTCACCGGCGGACGGAATTCCGGCGATTTTCTGCGCCTTCTGGCCAACGGAAAGCAGTTCGGCCTCAAGCACATCAACTATACCTACCAGGAAGGCGAGGGCGGTATCGCCGACGCCCTGGCCCTCGCCGAGCATTTCGCCGACGGCCACCAGATCTGCGTAGTCCTCGGCGACAACATCATCGAAGGCAACATCAAGGCCGCCGCCGATCGCTTCCGCGCCCAGCCGGCCGGCGCTCATATCCTTCTAAAGGAAGTGCAGGACGCCGAGCGCTTCGGGGTGGCTGAAGTGGCCGGCGACCGCATCGTCGGCATCGAAGAGAAGCCCAACAACCCAAAATCGAATTACGCGGTGACCGGTATATATATGTATGACGCCAGCGTCTTCCAAAAGATCAAGACTTTGGTGCCTTCCGGCCGCGGCGAGCTCGAAATCACCGACGTCAATAACGCCTACATCCGCGAAGGCACGATGAGCTTCTCATACCTCGACGGCTGGTGGACCGACGCCGGAACCTTCGATTCCCTGTTGCGCGCCACCAACCTCGTAGCTCAGTCCGCGGCCAAGACCGTACCCGCTCCGGAATTTGTCGCCGATACCGAAAGGGCGGTTCGGATCTGATGGGTGCGGAAGCTACTCAGGCTGGAGGACGACGCCTGGCATCACACGACGGTCTGGAACTGGTGGTTCCGGAGTGTGCCCGCGGAATCGGCAGCCTGATCACGTCCCCTACATCGGAACACCTGATCGCGGGCGTCAAAGTCGAGCCCTACGCGCTCTTCCCGGATGATCGCGGATACTTCCTTGAAGTCCATCGCATGGGACGCGGCCTCGCCGGCGCTTTCCCCGCCGAGACCACGCAGATGTCGGCGGCCTTGAACTATCCAGGCACCGTTAAGGCCTTCCATTTTCATCTTCACCAGCACGATTGCTGGGCGCCCGTGTACGGCATGCTCCAGGTGGCCCTGGTGGATCTGCGCCTGGGTTCGCCCACTTACGGCGCACGCAACACTCTGTACGTCGGCCAACTCCGCTCCTGGCAGATCCTGATTCCGCCGGGCGTGGGGCACGGCTATAAAGTCATCGGTAACAAGGAAGCCATGCTGGTCTATCTGACCGACCGGTTTTACAACCCCAAGGACGAAGGCCGCATTCCCTACAATGACACGGGGATTAATTACGATTGGGAGACGCAGAATAAATAGCTTTTCCGGCTGCCATCCGGCGGCCCTTAGGATCTTTTCTTCATGAAAATTCTGGTAACGGGCGGGGCGGGTTTTATCGGGTCTGCGTTTGTGCGGATGGCGATCGCGGAGACGGACCTTCACGTAGTGAATCTCGACAAATTGACTTACGCCGGGAACCTCGAGAACCTGGCGCCGGTCGATAGCAGCGATCGCTATCGGTTTGTGCACGGTGATATCTGCGATGCCGCGCTGGTCGAAGCCACGCTCGCCGAAGAACGGCCGGACGCCATCGTTCACTTTGCCGCCGAGTCGCACGTCGACCGCAGCATCCTCTCGCCCGAGCCGGTCGTCCGCACCAACTATAACGGTACGTTCACTCTTCTCGAAGCTGCCCGCCGCCAGAAGATCGCCCGTTTCGTTCACGTCTCCACCGACGAAGTATATGGCAGCCTGGATGCCCCCGCCGAGGCCGATGAGGCCTACCTGCTGAATCCGAGCAGTCCTTATTCGGCATCGAAGGCCGCCAGCGACCTGCTCGCGCGCTCTTACTTCGTCACTTACAAACTGCCCGTCCTGATCACCCGCGCTTCCAATAACTACGGCCCCTACCAGTTCCCCGAGAAGTTGATTCCGCTGATGATCGCCAATGCCCTCGACGACCAGCCCTTGCCCGTCTATGGCGACGGCCAGCAGGTTCGCGACTGGCTCTACGTGTACGATCACTGCCGCGGCATTATGGCCGTGCTGAACCAAGGACGCGAAGGCGAGATCTACAACATCGGCGGCAACCGCTCGCTGCCTAACCTCGACGTCATCCACCAGGTGCTGGCGATCACCGGAAAGAGCGAGAGCCTCATCGTCTATGTGAAGGATCGCCCAGGCCACGATCGCCGCTACGCCCTCTCCAGCGAGAAGCTGATGCACGAAACCGGATGGCAGCCCCTCATGGATTTCGAAACCGGCCTCGCCCGCACTATCGAGTGGTATCGCGGCAATGCCGCCTGGGTGGCTCGCGTGCGCAGCGGTGAATATCGTACCTACTACGAACGCAACTACGGGAACCGCACCGCCGTTTCCTAGGTGCCACAGGCGAATGGATGAAATGCGCCGTCAACGAGCCGCGACCGTGAGGGAGCGCTACCCGCACACCACGTGCCGTAACGCTCCCTTACGGTCGCGGCTCGTTGATGTCGCTTGCAGCGGACTGCTAACTCTCCTTTATGCGTGTCGCGATTGAAGCCGCTTCGCTCGCACTCTCTAGCGGTGGACTGGCGCGCTACACCTCCGAACTGAGCCTCGCGCTCGCCAATGTCTTTCCCGGCGACGAATTTTACCTGGTCTCCGACCAGCCCTTCCCCATGCCCGCCCCGGCCCCCACAAATCTCCATAAGGGCGGCGGCCCTCGCAATCTTCTCGAACGCCGCTGGTGGCTCTGGGGTCTGGGACGCGAGCTTAACCGCCTGCACGCGGACCTGGTCCACGGACCGGATTTCGCCGTGCCCTATCTGAAGGGGCGCCCCAGTGTCCTCACGCTGCACGATCTTTCTCCCTGGATGGATCCACGCTGGCATCACGCCGCCGCGCGCGTCCGCCGACGCACCCCCATCCTCTTTGACCTCGGACTCGCCACCATGGTGATCACTCCCAGCGAGAGCGTCCGCCGCGCCGCCATCGAGCGCTTCCGCCTCGCCCCCGACCGCATCGTCTCCGTCCCCGAAGCCGCTGCGTGCTGGTTTCATCCCGGCCATCTTCCCCCGCGCACCCCCTACTTCCTCTTCGTCGGCACGCTCGAACCGCGCAAGAATCTGAACGCCCTCATCGAGGCCTGGCGCGAAGTCCGTCGCTCCCATCCGGTCGATCTCGTGCTCGCCGGACGCAAGCGCGCCGACGCTCCCGAGATCCCCGCCGAGCCCGGCTTGCGCCTCATCGGCGAGGTCGCCGACCAGGAACTCGCCGCGCTCTATTCGGGTGCGCTCGCCTTCGTCTACCCGTCGCTCTACGAGGGCTTCGGGCTCCCCGTCCTGGAAGCCATGCAGTGCGGCGCCCCGGTGATCGCCTCGTCCGCCGTCAAAGAGGCCGCCGGCGACGCCGCGATGTACGCCAGTACGCCCGTGGAGCTCTCGGCTGCCATGTCCGAACTCGCCACGCGCCCCGATCTTGCCGCCGCCCTCCGCGATCGCTCCCTGGCCCGTGCCCGCGAGTTCTCCTGGGCAGCCACGGCTCGCAAGACTCACGAGGTCTACCAGGAAGCGAGGCAGCGCTTTGGGGCTTGATCCGCGACGTCCGGCGGCCCTCTTCCTCGCACCGGAAGCTCCCTATCCCATCGCCGGCGGCGGCGCGCTGCGCAGCGCGTCCCTGCTCGAATACCTCTCCCTCCACTACGAGGTCGATATCGATCGTTTTCCGCCAGCCCGGCGCCGCCGACCCCGCCGCACTCTTCCCGCCGGGCCGTGTACGCCGCGTGACCGTGATCGACCTGCCCGCCAACGGCCGCGGCCGGGCCGCGCGCGCCCTTCGCAATGCCGGACGCGTCGCCCGCCGCATCCCGCCGCTGGTCGATCGCTTTGCCGGCTTCGCCCCCGACATCGCTCGCGCCGTGCAGGACCAGCGCTACGAACTCGGCATCATTGAGCATTCCTGGTGCGCCCCCTACCTGGAACAGCTCTCGCCCGTCTGTGCGCGCACCATTCTCGATCTGCACAATGTGGAGAGCCTGCTGCATGCCCGCTGCGCCGAAGCCTCCGGTGGTGCCGCGGCGCTCGCTCACCGCGTCTTTGAGGAGGCCTCCCGGAAGTTCGAGCAACTCTGGCTGCCGCGATTCTCACAGGTGCTCGCCACCTCCGAGCGCGACGCCACCATTGCCTCCACGATCGCTCCCCAAGCCCGCATTCTGGTCTACCCCAACGCGCTGCCCCCCATCGCGCGCCCCGCCGCCGCGGACGAGGAAGTCATCGTCTTCTCGGGCAACATGGAGTATCATCCCAACCTCACAGCCGTGGCCTTCTTCCGCCGCGAGGTCTGGCCCACCCTGCGCGAGCGCTGGCCGAATCTGATCTGGCGCCTGGTCGGTAAGCACCCCGAGGCAATTAGTCGATATACCGCGGGTGATCCCCGAATCCAGGTCACCGGAGCCGTCGAGGATGCGGTCGCCGAGCTCGCTCGGGCCCGGGTCGCCGTTGTGCCCCTACTCACAGGCAGCGGTACCCGCCTCAAAATCCTCGAAGCCTGGGCCGCCGGAATCCCCGTCGTATCGACCTCTATAGGCGCGGAAGGTTTGCCGGTTCGCGACGGTGAGACCCTCCTCCTGGCTGACGGAGCCAAACCCTTCGCCGCCGCCGCAACACGGCTGTTGACGTGCTCGGAATTGAGACAAAAGCTTGGAAATGCTGGCAGGCTGTTGCTGGAAAAGGAGTTTACATGGGAAACAGCTTGGAAAAAGTTAGACTTCTGACACAGCAGAGAGTCATTCTGGTCCGCTATACTGGTAACCGTTAATGCGTTTCGCCGTTGATGCCCACGCCATCGGCCGCCACCTCACGGGTAACGAGGTCTACGTTCGGAGTCTCCTGAACGCATTTGCCGCCCAACAACAGGACGATGAATTCGTCGCCTATGTGTCGGCGGACAGTGCCGCCAATAGTATTCCAGCGAACATTCGTACCCGGCGAATCGCTACCAACCCCTTTGTCCGATTGGGTTTCGACCTTGCCATGAAGGTGCGGGAAGATCGTCCCGACCTCCTTCACGTGCAGTACACCGCACCGCTCGCGTGCCCCGTTCCGGTGGTAGTCAGCGTACATGATGTCAGCTTCCTCGAGCATCCCGAATACTTCACACGCGACCGCGCCTGGCAGTTACAGTGGACCGTACGCCGCACCGTGCATCGCGCCGCCAGGATCCTAACCGGCAGCGAATTTTCCCGCTCATCGATTTTGAAAGTCTATGGCAACCTCGACGAAGACAAAGTCGTCGTCGTTCCCAATGCCGCCGCCTCGGAATTCCGCCCCATTTCCCGCGACGCCGCGGCCTTCGCCGTTCGCGAGCGCTTCCAGATCGCGGCGCCCTTCGTGCTCTCGGTCGGCGATCTGCAGCCGCGTAAGAATCAAATCGGCATGATCCGCGCCTTCGCCCGCCTGGTCAAAGCGCACCCCCAGCTCAAGCAAAACCTGGTGCTCGCCGGTAAGGAAACCTGGTTCGCCGGCGAGGTCCACCGCGCTGCCCGTGATTCCGGTGTGGCCGATCGCATTCAGTTCTGCGGCTTCGTCTCCGATGACGATCTGCTCAACCTCTACAACGCCTGCGACCTGTTCATCTTTCCCTCGTTCTACGAAGGCTTCGGCCTGCCTGCGCTTGAAGCCATGGCCTGCGGGCGCGCCGTGGTCTGCTCCCATACTTCCTCTCTGCCTGAAGTGGTGGATGGCGCGGCCATTCTCTTCGACCCCTACGCGCTTGATGAAATCGTGCGCGCCATGGCGGACCTCCTGCTCGATAGCGAGCTTCGCGCGCGCATGGAGCGCCTCGGCCTGCAGCGCGCCGCGCACTTCTCCTGGCAGAAGACAGCGCAGCGAACCCTCGAGGTATTCCACGAAGTCCTGGAGAAATCGCGCGCCGGCAGCGCGGTCTATTCCCAGACCATAGCTCATCGATGAAATTTATTTCCAGTTTTCTTCTGTTCGCCCTGGTCTCCGCTCCGCTGCTTTCCGCGGCGGATCCCTTGACCGGCTTTCCCTTTCAAAACGAGACCCTGCGTTACAACGTCAACTGGCCCGGCGGCAACTCCATCGGCAACGTCACCCTGACCGCGGCCAAGAGCGGCGCCGGCTGGAATTTTGACATGGCCGCCAATGTCAACGTGCCCCTGGTGCCCATCGCCGACCGCTACCGCTCCTCCGCCGCCGGCTTCGACCTCTGCTCCGTCACCCTCGAGCGCCTGATCAGTCACGGCAGCAAGAAAGTCACCGAGAAGACGGAGTTCGATCAAAAGGCGAACACCGCCCAGCGCCGGACCCTGGTTCCCGCCACCGCCGATAAACCCGCCGGCGGCGGCACCAGCGAATTGCAACTCCCCACCTGCGCCAAAGACGCCCTCACCTTCCAGTACTTTGCCCGCCGCGAAATGGGGCAGGGCAGGGTGCCCGCCGCCACACGCGTCTTCTTCGGCTCAGCCTACGACGCGAAGATGGTCTACACCGGCGCCATGGATATCCCCGTTGCCGGCAAGCCCGTCACCACGGACCACGTCAATGTCAGCGTCAAGGGCCCGGCCAGCGACTTCACCTTCGAGATCTTCTACGCCCGCGACCCCGCGCGCACTCCGCTGCTATTCAAAATTCCGGTAAGCGTCGGCACCGTCTCGCTGGAACTGGTGCGCTGAATGCGCGTGGCGTATTTCTCGCCGCTACCGCCGGCGCGCAGTGGGATCGCCGATTATTCCGAAGCACTGATCGAATCCCTCCGCCCTCTGATGGACCTGGAGATCTTCTCCAGCCCTGAGCCGGCCTATGATCCCGCACGCTTCGATATCGCGCTCTATCACATCGGTAACAATGGCTTTCACGGCTTCGTCTATGAGACCGCGCTCCAGCACCCCGGCGTCGTCGTCCTCCACGAAAGCAACCTGCATCACCTGATCGCCGATATCACCATCAAGCGCAATAACTGGGACGCCTACGTCGCGCGAATGCGAGTACGAGGGCGGTCCCGCCGCGCCTCGCCTTCGCCGAGCGCGTGCGCAAACTCGAAGTCGGTCCCGATTACGAAGGCATCCCCATGACGCGCCGCCTGCTCGAATCCGCGCGCGGCGTCGTGGTCCACAGCCGCTTCATGCAGGAGGAAGTCCGCGCCGCCCGCTTCGCCGGCCCCTCCGCCGTCATCCCCCACGGCGCCTGGATTCCGCAGGCCGATCGCAACGGCTTCCGCCACAAACTCGGTCTCGACGAAACCACTCCGCTGGTCGGCATCTTCGGCTACCTCAAACCCTACAAGCGCATCGCCGAATCGCTGCGCGCCTTCCGCCGCCTCCAGCGCCTCGTCCCCAACGTCAAAATGATCCTGGTCGGCGAGCCGCATCCCGAGTTTCCCGTGGAAGCTATGATCCGTTCCATGGGCCTCTCCTCCAGCGTCCGTGTCCTCGGCTTCGCCCCCATCGAGGATTTCGTCGGCTACCTCGGCGCTTGCGATATCGTCCTCAACCTGCGCTTCCCCACTGTCGGCGAAAGCTCCGGCACCCTCCTGCGCTCGCTCGGCCTCGGCAAGGCCGTTATGGTCTCCGAGATCGGCTCCTTTCAGGAGTTCCCGGACGATGTCTGTCTCAAGATCCCCATCGGCGCCGGCGAGGAAGACCTCATCTTCGAGTACCTCAACCTCCTGGTCTCGCGCCCCGAAGTCGCTCGCGCCCTCGGCGAACGCGCAAAAGACTACGTTGCCCGCGAATGCAACTGGGCCTCCGTCGCCGCCCGCTACACCGCTTTTCTCGAGTCTGTCGTCAACGGCACCGAGTACGCGTCAGAGTTCAGCCAGGAACCGCCCCTTCCACTCCCCACGCCCACCGAAGTGCCCACCATTGAATATTTGCAAGGCTGGGCCGAAGGTGAAGGCGGCGCCGGCTACCTCAACACCCACCAGACGCGCCTCGTCAAGACGCTCTCCATCACCCCGCCCGGCGGCCCCGAAGATCGCATTCTCGAGATGGGCGCCTATCTGCAAATCACGCCCGCCCTCCGCACCAAACTCGGCTACGGCGAGGTTCGCGGCTGCTACTACGGCAAACTCGGCCGCACTGACCACCGCACCGTCACCTCCGCCGAAGGCGAAACCTTCGAGTGCTGCATCGATCACTTCGACGCCGAGAAGGATCGCTTTCCGTACCCCGACCAGCACTTTTCCACGGTCATCTGCGGCGAACTGATCGAGCATCTCTTCGAAGACCCGATGCACCTCATGAGCGAGGTCAATCGCATCCTCAAGCCGGGCGGTCACTTCGTCGTCACCACGCCCAACATCGCCGCCCTCCGCGGTATCTCCGCCATCCTGCAGGGCTATCATCCCGGCTTCTTCCACGCCTACATCAAACCCGCCGAAGGCGCCACCGAAGTCGATGCGCGCCACAACCGCGAGTACGCTCCGCGCGAGATTCACCAGTTGCTCGAGAACTCCGGCTTCGAAGTCGCCCTCCTCGAAACCGGCGAGTTCCGCGACGAGCCGCATCCCGAGTTCGGCTGGATCCTGCACTTGCTGGAGCGCTATCGCCTCGGCACCGACCTCCGCGGCGATGGCATCTACGCCGTCGGTCGCAAAACCGGCCCCGTCCGCGAACGCTATCCCGGCTGGCTCTACTCATGAACGCCGCTTACCTCGAGCCCGCAGTCAAGCTCGACCCCGGCGCCCGCACCGTGCATGCCGATTTCCTCATTCGCAACGATTCCGAAGAGACCTGGCGTCCCTCTGAAGGCTTCGGTGTCGGCTACCACCTCTTCGATGCCGAAACCGGAACCCTGATCGTCGATGGCGCCCGCGCCCATCCCCCCGACGGCGTGAAACCCGGCGAACAGGCCCGCATCCAACTGGATTTCGAAATCCCCGCCGAGGATGGCAACTACCAGGTTTTCCTCTCCCCCATGCGCGAGAACGTCTGCTGGTATTACGAACGGGCCTGGCCTTTCCTGCTCGTCGAAGCCTCCACCCGCGATGGCGTCGTGAACCTGGGACGCGTCACGGTCGCCACCCGCGCCACACTGGCCCGCGAGCACGCCTTCCGCGGCTTCGGCCGTGCCCTCACCCTCCCCTTCCAAACCATCGCGCGCAATCGCGGCCTGATCCGCGCCATGGTGCGCCGCGACATCCTCGGCCGCTACCGCGGCTCCTTCGGCGGAGCCTTCTGGACCATCATCAACCCGCTGCTGTTGATGCTCACGTACTTCTTCGTCTTCGGGATTGTGTTGGAATCGCGCTTCAGCGATGGCGATACCAGCCGCACCGGCTTCGCCCTCTCGTTCCTCGCTGGCATGCTCCCCTGGCTCGCCTTCAGCGAAGCCGCCGGCCGCGCCCCATCCGTCATGTTGGAGCATCGCAATTTCGTAAAGAAACTCGTCTTCGCGGTGGAGACCCTGCCCGTCAACCTCGTCGCCGCCGGCCTCATCACGGAGGTCTTCGCCATCGTGCTCTATTGCGGCTTCCTGCTCGCCATTCGCCACGCCCTTCCGGCGTCCATCCTGTGGCTGCCGCTGCTCCTCATCCCCCAACTTCTCTTCACCGCCGGCCTCAGTTGGTTCCTCGCCGCCCTCGGCGTTTTCGTGCGCGACCTCGGCCAGATCATGGGCTTCGTTCTCACCCTCTGGTTCTTCCTCACCCCCATCTGTTATCCCGAAACCAAACTCCACGGCCCATCCGCCGCCATCCTTATGAAGAACCCGATCTTCATCCTGGTCCACGGCTACCGTGCCATCTTCCTTCAGAACCACGCCCCCGATTTCGATTCCCTCTGGAAGTTCTGGCTCCTCGCCATCGCCGTCTTCCTCACCGGCCACGCCTGGTTCTACAAACTCCGCAAATCCTTCCCCGACCTCCTGTAGGACAGGCCTCCTGGCCTGTCCACTTGCTGCCGTAACTCTCCCGTGCACGAAGACCAGTTTGCAGGCCGCGAAGATTCAGAGCCGCGACCGCAACGGAGCGACCCGCAAACTGAAAATCGTGGTGCCTATGTAGGGAGCGGGCCGAGCCGGCTGAAAGCCCCGGGCAAGCTAAAGCAACGCGCAGGACGTCTTTGGTGGCGTATGCTTTAGCTTGCGCGCAGTCGAGCGAACCTCGCTGTTCTCCGGTGCCCCGCCAACGAGCCGCGACCGTAAGGGAAGCTAAGGCATGCGCCACCAGGGACGAGCCGGGCGCCTCGCCGGTGCCCGCCTAGCCCCCCTCCTCCGCAGCGAACAGCTAGCCTCATTTCTCACCCAGCTGTAAACGTTCCGGACGACCCTCTCGCGTATACTGCAATGCATGGCCGAATCCTCCCAACGTACGCGCAGACAGTTCTTCATCGACGCGGCCCGCCTTTCGGGCAGCGCGGGACTGGCAGCGCTGCTCGGACCAGTGGCCCGCGCTTCGGCTATCGAAGCGGAGCCCGGCTCCACATACCTCGATGCCGAACACGTGGTCATTCTGATGCAGGAAAACCGCTCCTTCGACCACGCATTCGGTACGCTCCGCGGAGTGCGCGGCTTTGACGATCCACGCGCGGTCACGATGCCGGACGGGAATCCGGTATGGCTGCAGACCAACGCGGCCGGTGAGACTTATGCGCCCTTCCGGCTCAACATCAAGGATACGAACGCGACCTGGCTGGGTTCGCTGCCGCATTCGTGGCGCGACCAGACCGACGCCCGCAATCACGGCAATCATGACGGGTGGCTGGACGCGAAGCCCTCCGGCCGCAAGGAGTGCGCGGGCATGCCGCTCACGCTGGGGTATTACGATCGCGAAGACCTGCCGTTCTACTACGCGCTCGCCGACGCATTCACCATCTGCGATCAGAATTTCTGTTCGTCACTGACCGGCACGACGCCCAATCGCCTGTATCTGTGGACCGGCACGATTCGCGAGCAGCAGAACGTGGAATCGCCCGCGAACGTCCGGAATTCCGATGTCGATTACGATTCCACCGTCAAGTGGCCCACCTTTCCCGAGCGACTGGAGGATGCCGGCGTCTCCTGGAAGATCTATCAGAACGAAATCAGCCTGCTCTCGGGTTTGACCGCGGAACAGGATGCGTGGCTGAGCAACTTCACGGACAATCCAATCGAGTGGTTCGAGCAGTATAACGTGGGCTTCTCGAAGACCTTTCGGGCCTACGCGGAGAAGGCGGTTACGGCGCTGCCGGCTGAGATCGCCGAGCTCGATCGGAGAGCCGCCGCCGCGACCGGCGCGGATGCCGCAAGACTCCGCCGCGAGAAGCAGGCCAAAGAAAAGCGATTGCAACTGATCCTCGGCATGGCTCCGAAATACACCGAAGAGGCCTATTCGAAGCTGACGCAGCGTGAACGAAATCTGCATGAGAAGGCGTTCTGCACGAATGCCGCCGATCCGGATTACCGCGAGTTGACTACGTTGCGCTATCGCGATGGCGCAATCGAGCGCGAGATGAAGGTGCCGAAAGGGGACGTGCTCCACCACTTCCGGTCCGATGTCGGGCAGGGCAAGTTACCAGCCGTATCGTGGATCGTTCCGCCGGAGAACTTCTCCGATCATCCGGGCGCGCCGTGGTATGGAGCGTGGATGGTCTCCGAGGTCCTGAATATTCTGACGCACAATCCGGAGGTCTGGAAGAAGACGATCTTTATCCTGGCCTATGACGAAAACGACGGCTACTTCGATCACGTGGTTCCCTTCGGCGCGCCCGACCCGGCTCGCCGCGATGCCGGCAAGACATCGGACGGCATCGATCCGGCGGTGGAATTCTGGAGTCTCTCGCAAGATCGGCAGCGCAGAACCCCGGAGGAGGCGCGCGGCAGTTCGATCGGGCTCGGATTCCGCGTACCCTTGGTGGTGGCGTCGCCATGGAGCCGCGGCGGCTTCGTGTGTTCCCAGGTGTTCGACCACACTTCGGTCTTGCAGCTCCTCGAAAAGCTGCTGAGCCGAAAGACGGGGAAAGCGATCCGCGAGACCAATATCAGCGCGTGGCGCCGAACCGTCTGCGGCGACTTATCTTCGGTATTTCGGCCGGCAACCTCCGGGCCGGACAAACTCACATTCCCGGAGCGGGATGCGGTCATCGAAGCCATTCACAAGGCCCAGTTCAAGAAGCCGCCATCCGGCTATCGGAAGCTGGCGGCGTCCGAGATCGCGGAGTTTCGACGCGACCGGCAGGCGGCCCTGTGGATGCCCCGCCAGGAGAAAGGAGTGCGGCCCTCGCTGCCGCTTCCGTACGAGTTGTACGCGGATGGAAGACTGAGCGCCGACGGAAGACTCCTGGAGATTTCGATGGATGTGGGGAGCGCGGTGTTCGGAGCGCGGTCCGCCGGATCGCCGTTTCACGCCTATACGCCCGGACAGTTCCGGCGAAGCGCGGAGTTGAGAACACGAGCCTATGCGGTGGAGCCGGGCAAACGCGTGCAGGACGCCTGGGAGATCGAGGGCTTCGAGAATGGCGTTTATCACTTGTGCGTGTGCGGGCCGAACGGCTTTCTGCGGGAGTTCGCGGGAAAGCCGGGCGATCCGGAGATGGAGGTCCGCTGCCGGTACACGCGCAATGCACAGGCGGACCTCACTGGCGATCTCACGGTGGTGCTGGTCAACCGGAATACGAAATCGAGTTATGCGGTGGAGCTGGTAGACCACATGTACCAAGGGAAGTCGAAGCAGCTAACCGTCGCGCCGGGGAAGGAGAAGTCGTTCCAGTTGGCGTTGGCGAAGAGTTTCTCGTGGTATGACTTCTCCATCCGGGTGAGCGCTTCGGAGACGTACCTGCGTCGCTGCGCCGGGCGCGTGGAAACCGGGAAGCTGGGGTATAGCGATCCTGTTATGGGACGATTAGGCTGAAGGGGCTGCCCGATTGCTTCGATCCATCACCACAGCTTTTCGCCGGCCCTACAGCTTGTAGTAGCACCCCCGCTCTTGTATCCTGGATCCTTATCCGTTGAAATTTCGAGCCCGAATTGTAGATGCTTTGACCGGTCGGGCCAGGAGCAAATCGCCGTGCGACGCACACATAGTGGATGGACCCTGTTGTGGATCACTCTCGCCATCTCATCCCCTGCCTGGGGTCAGGGAGGCCGGGCTGGCCGCGCCGCGGCCCAGCAGGCCCAGGCACCGGCGAATGCGCCCGGGAATGCGGCCGGCCGTGGCCGGCGTGGGGGAGATGCAAGTGGCGGTGCCAGCGAGTTCTATAACTACGACGCCACCGCGGGCTCGGGACCGGCAATTCCCGATGCTCCACCTACGGAAACTCACCAGAAGATCGCCGTCAATGGGGAAGCCCTGGCCTACACTGCACGGGCCGGCTACATGCCCCTGCGCAATGCGACAACCGGACAGGTCGAAGCCCACCTGTTTTACACCTCCTATGCCAAGGACGGCGTCGCCGACACTTCGCAGCGTCCGCTATTGTTCTTCCTCGGCGGTGCGCCTGGTGTAGCGGCCACCTGGCAGGAGTTCGGAGGTTTGGGGCCGAAGCGGATGAAGTGGGCCACCGATGGCACCGCGGGGCAGCCGCCCTATGGCTGGGTGGACAACCCGCAAACGCTGCTCAATCAGGCCGACCTGGTTTTCGTCAATCCTGTGGGCACGGCATTCAGCCGTCCTGACCAGCCGGGCAAAGCCCCGAGCTTTTGGAATACCGCGGCCGACGTCGCTTCGCTTGGCGAGTTCGTGCGGACCTTCCTCAATGCAAACAACCGGCGGAATTCCCAACTCTTTCTGGCGGGCGAAGACTTTGGTACGGCGCGGGTGGCGGGTTTGGCCGCCTACCTCACCGAACACCAGATCCCGGTTCATGGTGTGGTCCTGCTTTCGATGACGATGTCTGCCGATGCTGTCGCCGGCGATGAGCAATACATGACCCTGCTGCCGAGCCTCGTCCTGACTGCCTGGCACCACAGAAAATTGGCGCCGGAATTGACGGCGATGAGTTCCGAACAGATCTTGGGACAAGCACGCCAGTTTGCCTCACGCGAGTATTTGCACGCCCTCTATAAGGGGGACCGCATGACGCCTGAGGAACGCACCAAGGTGATCGCGGACCTGTCCCGCCTGACGGGCCTTTCCAAGGCCTTCGTCGTCAACAATAACCTGCGCGTTACTTTGGACCGCTTCAACGCCGAATTGCTGCGCGACGAGCACCGCGGACTTTCGAACTCGGATGCGCGGGTGAGCGGCTTTGCGCCCCCGGCGGCCTTCGGCGGCCGCGGCGGTGGTGGGGGCTTCGGCGGCGCCGTGATCGCCCCGATCGATTTCAACCAGTACAACCAGTCCGGTGGATTACAGGTTGCGTATGACACCTACCTGCGGCGCGAACTCAACTTCAGCGGCAACAACAACGGAATCTTTTACCTGTCCAGCGGCGGCGTAGGCGCGTTCACCTCCACCGGAAACGACGACGCGAGCCTTTCAGCCGCCTTCGCCCGCAACCCCAATCTCCATCTGTTCGTCGGCGTGAACTACTTCGATCTCAATGCGCCGTTCTATGCGACCGAGTTTACCCTGGCTCATCTGAGCGTATCGCCGGAAGTCCGGGCGCACAATATCACCGTCAGTCATTATGAAGCCGGGCAGAGGGCGTATGTCGACAACAAGGCGCTCGCCAAGCTGCAGGGCGACCTGGCGAGATTCGTCAACGAGACCAGCTCGCCGGCCCGCAAACAATCGGCGCAAGCCAAGGAGTAATGCCATGAGAGTTCATTTGCGAGTTCATCACAGATTTTTTGCTCTTGTCCTCCTCATCGCCGGCCTGGCTATGGGAGCTTTCGCACAGGGCCGGGGCGGGGCCTCCACCGCGACCAATGGCTTCTATCGATTCAACTACGGCGTGGACGAAGTGCAGCCCATCAGCTACCCTGCCCAGCCCATCGCCACGCAGCATGAAATCACGCTGCACAACGAGACCATCAAGTACACGGCGCGCGTCGGATTCACTCCCATCCGCCACGCCACCACGGGCGTGAGCCAAGGGCATCTCTTCTACATCTACTATTCCAAGAACGATGTCCCCGATAAATCCAAACGGCCGGTCTGGTTCCTGTTCAACGGCGGACCGGGGGCGGCCTCAGTCTGGCTTCATATGGGTGCCTTCGGCCCCAAGATGGTGAAGATGCAGCCGAACGGCCTGGCAACGCCGCCGCCGTACACGTACATCGACAATCCCAACTGCCTGCTGGATACCGGCGATCTGGTCTTCATCGATGCCATGGGCACCGGTTTCAGCCGCCCCGACAAACCTTCCTACGGCGCGGATTTTGGAGGCGTGGACAACGATCTGGCGGCCTTCGGCGAATTCATTCGCAGCTTCCTGAACGAATACAACCTCTGGGGCTCGCCCATCTTCGTGGGCGGCGAAAGCTACGGCACCACGCGCGCGGCGGGGCTGGCCGGCTATCTTACCGACCACGATATCCCCATCAACGGAGTGATGCTGCTGTCGGCGATCTTCGACATCAACGCCGGCGCGGGCGAACAGCGCCAACTGACCACGTTACCCACCGAAATCATGACCGCGCATTTTCATAAGAAGGTGGCGCCGGAACTGCAAAAGCTCACGGTGGAGCAAATCGCCAAGCAGGCGCGTGAATTTGCCTCGGGCGAGTACCTGGAGTATCTGTTCGACGGGGCGCGGGCAACCCAGGCCCAGCGAGACAAGGTGCTGGCTAACATGGTGCGGTACACGGGACTCTCCAAGTCCTTCATCGATGGCCTCGACCTGCGCGTCCCTCTCGGTCCTTTCAGCACCGAGTTGCTCCGCGACCGGCACCTGATGACGTCACGCCTGGACTCGCGTTTCGCCGGTTACCAACTGGATGCGGGCGCGAACAACACAAGCTTCGATTACAGCAATGCCAACATCGAAAACTGCTTCCTCACCGCCTTCGAGGCCTACGTCCGCAACGACCTGAACTACAAGAACGACAATCTCTATTACGTTTCGGGCAACGCGCCACAATGGTCGGGTGAATACAATACGGTAGTCAACCTGGAGAGTGCCTTCTCCAAGAATCCGCACATGCATCTATTCGTCGGATTTGGCTATTACGATTTCGCCTGTCCATTCTTCCCGGTAGAGTGGACCCTCGCCCACATGAAGGTGTCGGACGAAATCAAGAAGAACAACATCTCCCTGGGCTACTACGAGGCGGGCCACATGGTCTACATCGACCGGCCTTCGGCGGACAAGTACCACGCCGACCTGGAGAAGTTTGTGCGGGCCTCCTTGCCAAAATGATAGGCGGGGCGTGAAGGCCGCGGTCGTCGTGGGAATTTAGTTACCATAGAGGATTGCTGAACCATATCGTCAAGACGTTGATCGCCTGGGGCCCGGTCGCCGTCTTCTTCATCGCAATCCTCGATTCCATCGGTGTTCCCCTGGTCGGCGGTGTCGACGCCCTGATTATTCTTACCGCGGTCGAGACTCCCCACCTGGCCTACCTGGCGGCTGCGCTGGCCGTCGCCGGTTCTCTCGCCGGCAATCTCTTCCTCTTTCGCGCCGCCTGGTATGGCAGTACGAAATTTACCGGCGAACCCGTGCCCGGCGGCAGGCGCGAAAAATTCCGCCTCTGGTTCTATCGCTACGGCCTGCTCACCGTCTTCATTCCCGCCGTCACGCCGTTCGTACCGCTACCCCTCAAAGTCTTCGTCATTTCCGCCGGCGCCATCCGCACTCCCTGGCGCCGCTTCCTCCTGGTCGTCCTCGTGGCGCGCGTCATTCGCTACTTCGGCGAGGCATACCTCGGCATCCGTCTCGGCCACGACGCCACCGGCTTCCTCCGCGACAACATGTGGAACATCGTCGGCATCTTCCTCGCCCTCGCCCTTGTCCTGGTAGCATTGATCAAGTGGACTGATCGGCGTCGAGTGGAGGCGTGAACCGTGCATCCGTGGAAGCGCAGACTGCTAATGCTCGGAATATTCCTCGCCGTCCTCGGCGGGGCTGGATTTGTCTTCCTTCGTACCACCGGTTTCACCCCAGGCTATGTCGAGCTGCGCACATTCAGCGATGACGCCTCCGGCCTCATGGATGGCACCCAGGTCCGGCTCAACGGCATCCCCATCGGCTATCTGGAAACGCAAAAGTTGACCAATTCGCGCGATCCCATGCGCAAGGTCGAACTCGATCTCAAGATCAAGTCCGCCTACCTCCCCAGGATCCCGTCCGATTCGGTCGTCGGCCTTCAGTCCGATAACCTCCTCGGTGATCCCTACATCGCCATCCATCGCGGCCAAAGCCCGCAGCCCGTCCGACCCGGCGCCGAATTGCGCACCACTCAGGCCCAGGACATTGGCAAGATCATGGCGCGCATGAGCCAGCAACTGGATCGCCTGCAGTCCATCGCCGAGCGCGCCGATAAACTCCTCTCCGGCGCCACCGCCGGCCAGGGCTCGGCCGGCAAAATCGTCAACGACAAGAACCTCCAGCAGGCCGCCGGCATCTCCGCTCAAATCGATGCCATCCTCGCTGAGGCCAAGCACGGCCGTGGCAGCATCGCCATGCTCCTTTACCAGGACCCCCTGAGCGTCCAGCTGCAATCCCCCATGAAGCGTTTCGACGATATCATGGCCGCCGCCAATAACCGCGCCACGCAGGCGACGAGCCTCACCACGGAATTAAACCTGTTGACCGGAGATTTCCGTACCCTGCAGTCCGAATTCTCCTCCGGAAAAGGCTCCTTCGGAAAAGTCAAGGCGCTGCAGCAGCGTTTCGAGGCCCTTACCGTCAAGTGGGATACTATGATGGACCGCATTGCATCCGGCCAGGGTACGATCGGCCAGTTGATGGTCAACCCCCAACTAAACGAAGCCCTCGCCGGTGCCACCCGCGAAGTTCAGGAACTCGCCAAGGGACTGAAGACCAACCCCCGGAAGTTGGTCTCGATCAAAATCTTTTGAGCAGAGCCTTCGTTGAAGGCGGAATTTGCGCGTTGAACTTCCCAAGCCAGCCTCGCCGTATGTTAGATGTCGGTCGTGGATCATGAGTTTAGCGAGGAACTCACCGGCCTGATGCCCGTCGTGGCGCACAGGCTCGGTGGCGGCGCGTGCGCCGGGTGCATCATCGCCGTCGTCGAAGACGGCACCGTCGAACTGCGGTGCAACGCTTGCGGGGAAATCGTTGGGGTGGTGCAGGTAGGCATCATGGAGGGACTGCTCGGATTGGACTGCGACGAAGATCTGTGCCCGGATAACGAGCCCGAGCCCGAAGGTTAGGGTTAGGGGCAACGCCGCCGAATTGGGTTATCGGGTCACCCTCGTTCAAACTCCTGCGCCTGCCCTGGGCTTGACGACCAGGCAAGGTGCTAAGGTGTTCTCCATGCGAACTCCTCTTGCAAAGATGGGCGCCCGTTTCGCGTTCCCGATCTTCTGTCTGGCGTATGCCGCGAATGCACAGGCCCCGTCAACCCCTGCTCAGACCGCACCTGTCGGCCCAGCCGGAATCGCGGTCGGGCATCCGACCTACGTCTCCATTCCGATGGAAGTCACCGTCAATCGCCCCGCGGCCGAAGTGTGGAAACGCGTCGGCAAGTACTGCGATATCGGCGAATGGCTGCAAGTCCCGTGCACGATTACCTCAGGCAAAGACGGCGAAATCGGCGCCGTAAGAACCGTCGGGAACGAAGTGCTGGTGGGGAAGACGGAGCTTTCTTATACCTACACCCAGCCTGTGAGGGAAGGGCGGCCCTACAACCTGTATCACGGCACGCTTGAAGTGCGACCGGTGACGGCTACCACGTCGAAACTCATTTACACCCTGGTCTTCGACAATTCGATGCTCGCGGACGACGCGGCCCGCGAAAAGGACAAGGCGCAAAGGACCGCGAGGTTCACGCAGGCACTCCGGAACATGAAGACACTCGCCGAAGGCGGCACGCTGCCTCCGCCGGCGCCTCGCGGCGGCGCGCCCAAGCAGTAAACCCGGTTCTGTCTCCCTGCCCCCTGTCTCCCTGCCCCCTGGACAAGGCAGTACCTGAGTGGTACAACTCGAACGAGGCACAGCCCATGAAGATCGTGTTTGCCCTTCTCTATGCTGCCTTTTCTGCCGTCCTGTTGCTCGCTCAGACATCACGTCCCGGGCACCCCGCTGATGGCGCGTCACCACTTGGGACTCCTGCGGTCGAGCAGCCCGGATCGCTACCGAAGAGATTTCCGCCGGAAATGATGCTCTCCCCCCGGACCACCGGTCGGGTCGAGGTGAAGTTGCGGCATTCCTATTGCGTCTACGCAAATCCTGATCGGAAGTCGCTCTCGGTCACACGCTGCGAGTCCGTACCTCCAGGCCCCCGGCTCGTCGCTCCCTTTACAGACACCGCACCACGGAAGCATCCTGCGAAATAACGGATTGCGCCGGGCCGGAACGCATTTTCCGAATAATCAATTTCTCCGTCTCCACCACAAGGAAGAACACCACGCCCCCAAGCAGTAGCCGCGGCCACACCAGGAGCGGTATAGCTGCGGTCTCGAAGAGAACCTGCAGCGGCGGGGCGTAAGTGAACAGAAGCTGCAAAACTACAACGGCGCCGATCCCCAGGGGCAGGTATTTGTTGCCGAAATGCGCCTTCAGCGATAGCGACGAATCCAGCCTGTAGCGGCTATTGAGCAGATAGAAGACCTGGCCGATGACCAGCGCGTTCACCGCCGCCGCGCGTGCCAGCTCGTCGGACGCATCCTTCGACTTCATCCAGAAGAATGCCCACAACGTCAATCCGAGCAGCGCAAGGCCTACGAAGATGACACGCCAGATTCCGAAGCCGTCCAATATCGGACGATGCACCGCTCGCGGCCGCCGCCGCATGACATCCCGCTCGTGCGGCTCGAACGAGATCACCAGGCCGAGCGCCACCGACGTGACCATGTTCACCCAC
This sequence comes from uncultured Solibacteraceae bacterium, assembly GCA_963791985.1. Lineage (GTDB taxonomy): Bacteria > Acidobacteriota > Terriglobia > Bryobacterales > Bryobacteraceae > Solibacter. The sequence continues at coordinate 418,250 of CAWBUN010000003.1, forward strand.
AGGATCTGGGGAGCGGTAATCGGCGCGGTGAACCCCAGAAAGATCGCCACCATGATCACCAGCCCCTGGGCGACGTTCGTCGGCAGCATAAACAGAATCGCCTTCTCGATGTTGTTGTAGACCGTGCGCCCCTCTTTGATGGCTGCCGTGATGGAGGCGAAGTTGTCGTCGGCCAGCACCATTCCGGCCGCCTCCTTCGTGACCTCGGTCCCCTTGATTCCCATCGCAACCCCGATGTCGGCTTTCTTGAGCGCGGGCGCGTCGTTAACCCCGTCGCCGGTCATGGCCACGATCTGCTTGTTCGCCTGCATGGCTTTCACCAGGCGAAGCTTGTGTTCGGGGCTTGCGCGCGCGAACACGTCGACGTCACCGACGCGCTCCTGCAGCGTGGCGGTGTCCATTTCCTCGATCTCCGCCCCTGTGATCGCCGTCTTCCCGTCACCGATGTTCAGCATCTTGGCGATCGCAGCCGCCGTGATCTTGTGATCGCCCGTGATCATCGTGACCCGGATGCCGCCTCCGTGACACTCCTTCACAGCCTCGATGGCTTCGGCGCGCGGCGGATCGAGCAACCCGATCAGCCCGAGCAGTACCAGGTTCCGCGGGAGATCCGCCGGCCGGAGGCTTCCTGCCCTGACGCCGGGGTTATTCAGCAATGCCATTGCCAATACCCGCTCACCCTGGCCTGCCAGCCGGTCCGCTTCCTTGATGAAATGGTCCCGGTCGATCGGCACCGCGCCGTTCACGCTCTCCTGCCGGTCGCAATGCTCGAGGATGACTTCCGGCGCGCCCTTTACCAGGAGCATCTCCTTGCCATCGCCGCTCCTGTGCAGCGTGGCCATGAACTTGTGCTCGGACTCGAACGGAATCGCGTCCGTCCGCGGAAATGCCGTCTTTTCCTCCTGTCGATCCAGCCCGAGCTTTGCGGCGAAGGGATACAGCGCTCCTTCCGTCGGGTCGCCTTCCACTTTCCACGTGCCTTCCTGCTTTAGCAGCTCCGCATCATTGCACAGGATGGAGACACGGCCCATCAGTTCCAAAACCGGGTCTTCCCCCGCAGGCAGCCCATCCTTCAGAACCTCGCCCGCCGGTGCGTAGCCCTGGCCGGTAATGCCGTAGGCCGATCCCGCCGTGACCGCCGAGACCACCATCATCTCCATCAGGGTCAGCGTGCCCGTTTTATCGGAGCAGATTCGCGATACCGATCCCAGCGTCTCGACGGCAGGCAACAGCCGGATGATGGTGTTGCGTTTGGCCATTCGCTGAACGCCGATGGCCAGCGTAACCGTGATCAGAGCGGGCAGCCCTTCCGGGATCACCGACACCGCGATGCTCACCACCGCCTGGAAGACCTCCACGAACGGCAGGTGCCGCACCCACCGGCCGAACACAAACACGACCACGCTCACCACGCCGATCGAGGCGGTGATCCCATAGCCGAACTTCTTGATCTGCCGGAGCAGCGGCGTCTCCAGCGCGCTCACCGCCGCCATCATCTGGTTGATGCGTCCCAGTTCCGTGTGCGAACCGGTCGCGACCACCACACCAGTGGCCCGCCCCGCGGCCACCAGGGTTCCCGAGAATGCCATCCCTTCCCGGTCGCCGATGGTTGCCTTCTCCGATACCGGCTCCGTGGCCTTGTCGATGGGAACAGACTCGCCCGTAAGCGCCGCCTCTTCCGTCCGCAGGTTCTTCACGTCCACCAGGCGAAGATCCGCCGGGATTTTGTCCCCCGATTCGAGGAGCACGATGTCGCCCGGAACCAGGCCCTCCGCCGGGACCATACGGACTTCCTCGCCGCGCAGTGTCCTGGCTTCCGCCGACAGCATGTGGCGGATCGAATCCAGCGTCTTTTCCGCCTTGCCCTCCTGAATGAAGCCGAGCAGCGCATTGATGACCACCACACCCAAAATGATGGCCGCGTCCAGCCAGAGTCCAAGCATCAGCTTGACGAATCCGGCGGCCAGAAGGACATAGATCAGGATGTTGTTCAACTGCATCAGAAGCCGCATGAACGGCCCTCGCTTGCGCCCTTCCGGCAGTTGGTTGCGGCCGTATCTCTCCAGGCGTCGCGAAGCCTCGTCGGTATCGAGCCCCGATTGGGCGTTGCTGCCGAGGCGCCGCAGTACTTCATCCGCGGCGATCGCATGCCATGCCGTGGAGTCGCTGGAATGTGGATCGATTGCTGTGGTCATCGACATACAGGGCGTGCCCAATCAGGTCGATGATGGGGATCACCGCACGATGCAGTAAATCCGTTACAAAGCGACGACAGAAAGTTAAGTCACCGCCGGCCGTATTGCATCAGGACCATAAGGAGCGGCCGCAACGGCCGCGTGATTTGGCCATGCCTCGAGATTTCTCTGACACAAAGCTGCTGGACCGCCTGGTAGTTCCGCCGGGACGAAAGATCAAACTGGCTTCGGACTTCGCGACCAGTTGGAAGGAGGGGCGCGCCTTCGATAAACGCCACGCCGCGGAGCGTCTTCGGGAAGGCGTCCAGCTGTTGTCGGAGTTTCAAAGCAAGCTCTATGCGCAGAATCGGCACGCTCTGTTGGTGATCCTGCAGGCGATGGATGCCGCGGGTAAAGACGGGACTATCAAGCATGTGATGTCCGGAATCAATCCGCAGGGCTGCCGGGTCACCAGCTTCAAAGGGCCGTCGCCCGAAGAGCTCGACCACGACTATCTCTGGCGCCACGTCAAGGTGCTCCCGGAGCGCGGCCACATCGGAATTTTTAATCGCTCTTACTACGAGGAAGTGCTGGTCGTGCGCTTGCATCCGGAGTACCTGGAGAAACAGCAACTACCGCACGGCGTCAAGAGCCCCAAGATCTGGCAGCGCCGCTTCGAGCAGATCAATAACTTCGAGAAATTCTTATCCGAAAACGGTATCGCCGTCCTCAAGATCTTCCTGAATGTCTCGAAAGAAGAGCAGAGACAGCGATTCCTCGCGCGCATTGATGAACCGGCGAAGAACTGGAAATTCTCGCCGGCGGACGCCAGGAACCGCCTGCGCTGGGATGAGTACATGCGGGCGTATGAGGATTGCTTCCGCCGCACCAGCACGGAGTGGGCGCCGTGGTACGTCGTGCCCGCCGACCAGAAGCCCTATAGCCGCCTGCTGGTCGCCTTTCTGATCTATCAAAGCCTCGCCAAGATGAAGCTCGAGTACCCGACCGTCAGCAAAGCGCGCCGTGCCGAACTGCTGGAGATCCGGAAATTGCTGGCCCGTGATAAATCGTAAGGGAGTCTTGCTACGTCGAGAGTAAACTTTATCCTGGCGGTTATATCCGCGATTGTCCTGTTTCTCTATGGGCTCCAGGCTTTCACCCGCGAGATTCAGGCCGTCGGCGGAGAGACGCTGAAGAACTGGCTGGGCCGCCTGACCAGCAATCCGCTGAAAGGCGTGTTGCTCGGCGCCTTCGCCACCGCGATTGTCCAGTCCAGCAGCGCGGTAGTGGCCCTCGCCATTTCGCTCGTCGATTCCGGAATCCTGACCTTTCGGTCGAGCCTGGGAGTGGTTCTGGGCGCCAACGTCGGCACAACCTCCACGGCGTGGCTGGTTTCGATGAGGCTGACGGACATCGGACCCTTCTTCATCGTTCTGGGAACTATCGTGAGCCTCCTGCCCACGCGCATCCAGATGCTCGGCAAGGCCGCCTTCTACTTCGGCTTCATATTCTTCGGACTCGCTCTGGTCAGCGGCACGCTGAAGCCCCTGGCGGAGACGCCGGTCTTCGAAGACCTGGTGCGCCGGGCCGGCGTCCCGCTGATGGGAGTGCTGGTGGGCGTGGTCCTCACCGCCCTGGTTCAATCCAGCACTATCGTTACCGGACTCAGTATCGTCATGGTGCAGCAGAGCGTTCTTACCGCCCAGGCCGCAATTCCGATCGTGATCGGCACGAATATCGGGACCACCTTGAAGGGGCTATTGATCACCATCGGAATGAAGGGAACCGCGCGCCGGGTCGCTGTCGCCAACATTTGCTTCAACGTCATCGGAGTATTGCTGATTATTCCCTTTCTACGTCCCTTCGCGGCGGCGATGGCCGATCTCTCGCATGATCCCGGCATCAGTGTCGCCTGGGCCCAGTTCCTGTTCAATCTCGGGATGACCGTGATTGGGCTTGTGCTGATTCGAGTCTTCCGCGACCGGCTCCCGGACGTGACCGGCAAGGCCCAGACGACATGATCGGCTCAAACATGATCGGCTCAAACATGATCGGCTCGTCAGTGGCGACGTCTTCTCGTCGGCGTCAGCGCTCCGGCCGTGCCTCCGACCAAAGCCCCAGCAGCCGCGCCTCTACCGCCACCGATGATGGCGCCCGCTGCGGCGCCGCCGCCCGCACCGATGCCTACATTCCTGGCTCGCCTACGGCCGCTGCTCCTTCGACGGTTATTCCGGTTATTCCGGCTATTCCTTCCGGACCTGTTTCGCGAACTCTGGCGGGTGGTCGCAGCGATAACAGGTACCGCCGTTTCCGCCAATAATCCCGCGCACAAGATTGCGGTCAATATTGACTTCTTCATAACATCACCCTCCTTTGATAGTGGGTTGCAATGCGTTGACCGAACTGGCTACTATTTCACCCTCAGAGGCGACTGTAACTGGAACGAGAGCACGCTCTCGGGAGGGATACTCAGATGCGGCCTGTCGGTTGCCGCCGCCACTGCCGTGCCCCCGCCGCCACCAACCAGAGCGCCAACGGCGAGGCCGGTTCCCCCGCCTGCGAGCCCTCCGATCAGGGCACCCGCCCCGGCGCCGATCCCGGTGCCGCGGAGTGTTCTCTTGCCCTGGCTTTTACCCTGCGATTCGGCTATGGTCGAGGCGACCGGAAGAATCCTGCCATTGAACGAGATGGAATCCACTTTGAGGTCGATCCGGTCACGTCCTTTCACCCGGCCTGCTTTCCGCACGTTCACTACGCTCAACTGGACGGGGGCTCCTCGCGGTATCAGCACGGCGCCGTTCAAGTTCGTCACGGGATCGGCCAGACTGCCTCTGAATCGCGCACCCGGCTCCGCTGAGTTCATATCGATCGGATCGATCGTCCTCACGCGAATCGCAGCCCCGGCGGGAACGGTAACAGCCTGTTGGGCTTGCGTACTACTGCTGTTGCAGATCAAGAGGCTCAACAACATAGTCGAGCCCAGCAAAGTATTTCTCATCTGCCTTCCCTCCTGTTGTTAGTGACCCGGGCGCCGCGGGGAAAGGGTCCTTTTTTGGGGCGCCGTTTAACCGTCAGGTGGCGCCTCTGGTACCGGCTAGGTACTTGTGGCCCTGTTAGTCCAGGTCGTGATCGACGAAACTCCTCAGTAGATGACGGCAACAGGAGGGAACTCCGTATCTGGCGCTGGTGGCCCGGCGTCTCCCCCAACCATCCTCACCTAGCCTCGGACGCAGAGGCGGGCCCCTCCACCCGCCTCTGCCGTCTCTACCCCAATATGCCAATTTGCACTTCTCGGCATCGCCCTCCCACCGAGCCGCGACCGTAAGTAAGGGAGCGATCTCCTGATCAGGCACGAGTGATCAGGCACGAGTGATCAGGCACGAGTGATCAGGCACGAGTGATCAAGCACGAGTGATCAGGCATGAGTCTTGACAAAATATCACATTAGACATAATCTAAAGTTGTCATGGATGCCGAGGCGATTAAGCGCACCTTGGGAGGCACCGGATTGCGGTGTACTCCGCAACGCTACGCCGTGATGGCATTCTTGATGGAACACAACAGGCATCCCACGGCGGTGGAAATCTTCGAAGCCGTGAATCGCATGCATCCTCGCTCATCAAGGGCCACTACCTACAACAATCTGCGGGACTTGGTGAATGCGGGTTTGGTGCGTGAAGTGGCCGTCGAGGGCCGCGCCGCGCGATTCGATGTGAAGGGTACGCCGCATCACCACTTTATCTGCGACCGCTGCGGCAATGTCGAGGACATGGAATGGTACGGCGTGCCCGGGCCCGCCCCGGGCAGCCTCGGCAAGCGGGTTCTTCGCGAATGCGAACTCATCTTCCGGGGCCTCTGCACGAAGTGCGCTCCCCGGCGACCGTCCCGCTAAGTGCCGTGGGTATGTGTAGGTTTCGCAGCGGATTTCTTGACTGATTCGAAGGAAAGGGGAACACATGGAGAAACAGACGACGACAGCCGGGGCTTCTGTCCCCGAAATGGAAGAGCAAAATATATTACCTGAAGCCAAATGCCCGGTGGTGGGCGGCCCTCGCCGACACACAGTGGCAGGCAGCCCGACAAATGCGGGCTGGTGGCCGAATCAACTGAACCTGAAGATCCTGCACCAGCATTCCCCCCTGTCCAATCCGATGGACAAGGAGTTCAATTACGCGAAGGAATTCAAGAGCCTTGACCTGAATGCGGTAATTAAGGACCTCCATGCACTGATGACAACCTCGCAGGCCTGGTGGCCGGCGGACTATGGCCACTACGGGCCGTTCTTTATTCGTATGGCGTGGCACAGCGCAGGTACTTACCGCATCGGCGACGGCCGCGGCGGCGCCGGCGCCGGCACGCAACGTTTTGCTCCCCTCAATAGCTGGCCGGACAATGCGAACCTCGATAAGGCGCGCCGCTTGCTCTGGCCCGTCAAGCAGAAGTACGGCCGGAAACTCTCCTGGGCCGATCTCATGGTTCTCGCCGGTAACGTTGCCTTGGAGTCGATGGGCTTCAAGACCTTCGGTTTTGGCGGAGGGCGTGTGGACGTCTGGGACGCCCCGGAAGATATTTTCTGGGGGCCTGAGGGCAAGTGGCTGGCCGACGAGCGCTACACCGGCGATCGTCAGCTCGATAATCCTCTCGCCGCTGTCCAGATGGGCCTGATCTACGTGAATCCCGAGGGGCCCAACGGAAAGCCGGACCCGGTCGGTGCGGCCCGGGATATCCGGGAGACGTTCGCTCGCATGGCGATGAATGACGAGGAGACCGTTGCGCTCATCGCCGGCGGCCACACCTTCGGAAAAACCCACGGTGCCGCCGAAGCGGGCAAGTATGTCGGCTCCGAACCCGAGGGTGCCCCCATCGAGGAACAAGGCCTCGGCTGGAAGAACACCTTCCGCACTGGCAACGGCGTCAACACGATCACCAGCGGGTTGGAGGGCGCCTGGACCACCACCCCGGTCAAGTGGAGCAACAACTACCTCGAAAACCTGTTCGGCTATGACTGGGAACTCACCAAGAGTCCCGGCGGTGCGTTCCAGTGGAAGCCCAAGGACGCGGCTGCGGCGAGCACCGTTCCTGATGCCCACGACCCCTCGAAGCGGCACGCGCCAACCATGCTCACGACGGACATCGCCCTCAAGGTCGACCCGATTTATGCGCCGATCGCCAAGCGCTTCCTCGAGAATCCCCCGGAGCTTGCGGACGCGTTCGCCAGGGCCTGGTACAAGCTCACGCACCGCGATATGGGACCGGTCACGCGCTACCTCGGCCCGCTCGTGCCGAAAGAATCGCTGATCTGGCAGGATCCTGTTCCCGCAGTCGATCATGCGTTGATCGGGGAACCGGAAATTGCCGCTCTGAAGTCCAGGATTCTCGCCTCCGGACTCTCCACCTCGGAACTGGCCTCTACGGCCTGGGCGTCGGCATCGACTTTCCGCGGCTCCGATAAGCGCGGTGGCGCCAACGGGGCGCGCATTCGCCTCGCGCCGCAGAAAGATTGGGAAGTAAACCAGCCGGCTCAGCTGGCCAAGGTGCTGCAGGCGCTCGAAGCGATCCAAAAGGACTTCAACGCTTCGCAGTCCGGCGGGAAGAAGGTCTCACTCGCCGACCTGATCGTCCTGGGCGGCTGCGCGGCCGTGGAGGCGGCGGCGAAGAAAGCCGGACACGACGTGAAGGTGCCTTTCACTCCTGGGCGCACGGACGCTTCGCAGGAGCAGACCGATGCGCACTCCTTCGCGCCGCTCGAACCGGTCGCTGACGGATTCCGCAACTATCTCCGCGACGGACATCCAATGTCGGCTGAGGAGTTGCTGGTCGATCGAGCGCAGTTGCTCACCCTGACTGCCCCGGAGTTGACGGTTCTCGTCGGCGGCGCGCGCGCCCTGAATCTGAACTTCGGGCAGTCCAGGAACGGTGTCTTCACCAACCGGCCCGGGACGCTGACGAATGATTTCTTCGTCAACCTGCTCGACATGAACACCAGTTGGCAGCCCGCCCCTGCATCCGAAGGCGTGTATGAGGGCCGCGATCGCGCCACGGGTGCACTCAAGTGGACCGGCACCCGCGTCGATCTTCTCTTTGGTTCGAACTCCGAGCTTCGGGCTGTCGCGGAGGTCTATGCATGTGACGACGCGAAGCAGGCCTTTGTGAAGGACTTCGTGGCTGCGTGGAACAAGGTGATGAACCTCGATCGCTACGACCTTGCCTGAGGTCGGCGGAAAAAGCGCTGTTAACTCGTTACCCTCCGTTCCCGTCGTTTCAACCGGCAGGAACGGGGGGCTTTTTTCGGCTCGCCACTTGAATTCTGATAACCTCCTGACTCTGTCGGCCTCGCTACCGCAACTCTCTTCATGTCGATAACTTCCACAACGATACTGCTGCTGGGCGCTTCGTGCGGAAATGAAGAACTTATTCACCATTTGTTCAACGATTAGTAATAAAACGAACCAATCGCAGCGGTACACTCGGATGATCGCATATAGTGTACGCTCGGAAGATCACAAATAACGTTGCAGCCCAGAGTCGAGTTTGTCTATGACTAAATCTTATCTACTACCCCTGGTAGCAGTTGTGTTTACAGCCCTTCAAGTGCAGACGGCTGCGGCCCAGTGCGTGAGCCTTACCGGTGGCGCAGGTCTGACTTACACCCAGAATTTCGATACTCTTGCCACAACTGGAATCACAAACGTACTAGGCGCGGCTCTTCCAGGCTGGTCCATCAACGAGACTGGCGGCGGGGCGCGCGACAACGACCAATACGCCGCAGATACGGGATCCAGCACCACCGGCGACACGTACAGCTATGCCACGGCGGCCGCACCGGCCAACCGCGCGCTGGGAAGCTTACTGAGCGGCACGCTGATGTCGACGTTTGGAGCGTGTTTCACCAATAACAGCGGAAGCCCGCTCGCGTCCGTCACCATCAACTATCTGGGCCGCCAGTTCCGCCTCGGCCAGAATACCGCGGGGCGCGCGCCTGACCGCCTCGATTTTGCGTACAGCACCACCGCCACCAGTCTCACCACCGGAACCTGGACGGACGTGAACTCGCTCGACTTCAACTCGCCTACGACCACCGGGACGGTCGGCGCCGTGACAACTTCCGCGGCAGTTCCGGCACAGACGATCACCTTCGGAGCGGCCATCGCGAATGGCGGCACATTTTGGATTCGGTGGACCGATTTTGACTTGGCGCCGGGCTCGGACGATGGCTTGGCTATCGACGATCTGACTCTGGTTGCCTCGGTCACTGGAGGGGGCGGCGGATCGACAAACCCCTCCGCCACCGGCGCGGCAACCAACACTGCGGCGGGTACTGCCACCACCTTCAGCGGCGCCATCACGGCGGGCACGAATCCGGCCTCGGCAAGTTACACGGTGACGTGCGACCTCACCGCGGTGGGTGGCAGCAGCACCTTCGCATTGACTGTTTCGGGGACATCGATCTCCGGGACGTACGCCGTTCCCGGCGCGACCCCCGCGAACAACTATTCGCTTCCCTGCATCGTCACCGACGACCAGTCGCGGACCGGGAATTTCAACATCGGCCTGACGGTGACCGTAGCGATTACGTGCGAAACGGGGATCAAGACCTCAACGGCGATTCACTCCATTCAAGGAAATGGAGCCACCAGCCCGATGGTCGGCCAGACCGTCGATGTCGAAGGCATCGTCGTTGGTAACTTCCACGACGCCAACCACCTCAAGGGCTTTTACCTGCAGGAACCGGATGCCACATGGGACGCCGACCCGTTGACATCCGAAGGCATCTTTGTCTTTGACAACGGCACGGGCGTCGCCGTGAACCTGGGCGACCGCGTGCGCGTCCGGGGAACGGTGGATGAGTTCACCTCTTCCGGGTCGTTCCTTGGCAACACACAAAACTCCTCTCTTACCGAAATCGGCACTGTGCAGAGCGAACTGGTTTGCAGCACCGGCAACAGCTTCACGCGCACTGTAGTTTCGCTGCCGGCGGCAACCACAACCGATCTGGAGCGCTTCGAAGGCATGGCCGTTCAGATCACTCAGCAGCTGGCCGTAACCGGGAATTTCAGTCTGGGCACCTTCGATCAGCTCGATCTCGCGCCGGCACTGTTATATGCGCCTACCGTTTCCGCGGATCAGTCATCGTGGGCTGCGAACACCAGCCTGAACGCTCGTAGTGTGATTGCGCTGGATGATGCCAGCACTCTGGCCAACGCGAACCTCTATCCCACGATCTTTCCGCAAGGCGGCCTGAGCGCCACCAACACGCTCCGGTCCGGCGACCTCGTCAACTACGATTCGAACAGCCACACCAATTCGCCGCTCGTGGGAGTCCTGGACGATCGCTTCGGGGAGTACCGCATCCAGCCGACGGCGCCCGTCACGTTTTTTTCAGCTAACCCGCGTCCCCCGATCGCGCCGCTCCTCACCGTCGTAGGCGCCCGCTTCCGAGCCGTCAGCGCCAACGTCCTCAACTTCTTCACTGTCTTCAATGGACGCGGTGCCACCAACCAGACCGAACTCGATCACCAGAAGACGAAGATGATCGAAGCGCTCGGCAGTATGGACGGTGACATCTATGGCCTCAGCGAAGTCCAGAACTTCGCCAATGGCCAGACCAGTGGAATCACCTATACCAACGTGGCCGTGCAATCGATCGTCGATGGTTTGAATTGCCGCAAGGCCAGCCTCCCCGACCTCTGCACCAATCCTCCGGCTGGCCCGTACACCTTCGTCGATACGCTCAACCTGGGTGGCGACAATGGAACCGACGCTATCCGGAGCGTGATTATCTATCGTCCGGACCGGCTGATCCCGGTCGGATCGCCGGTGGCCTATAATCAGGCCGACCAGAACCGGCCCACGCTGGCGCAAACGTTTCAGCCCGCCACCGGTGCCAAGGCCTCGTCTCAGACCTTCACCTTCGTGGTGAATCACTTCCGCTCAAAGGGCAGCGCCTGCCCCAACGGTAATGATCCGTTCCAGGGTAACTGCAACGGAATGCGGCTTTCCATGGCGCAGAACGTGGCGAGCTGGCTGGCCGCCAATCCCACTTCAGATCCACTGGCCGCCAGCCGCAGGCTCCTTCTAGTTGGGGATTTCAACGCTTACTTCGGTGAAGATCCCATCCAGTATTTTCTGGCCCAGGGATACACCAATCTGATCAACAAGATCATCGGCGGCAGCGCGTACTCCTATAACTTCGGCTCCCAGGCCGGGTATCTGGATCATGCGATCGCCAATCCGGTGATGAATCTGCTCGTGAAGAGCGTAGCCGAATGGCATAATAACGCGGATGAGCCCAGTTCCCTGCAGGCGCTGGACAGCAATCTGAAGAGTGCGGCCGCCCAGATCGCGTACTTCGGCGCCGATCCCTACGCGGCGTCGGACCACGACCCGATCGTCATCGGCTTCAACCCGTTGTGCGGCGATCTCAACGATGATGGCGTGGTGGACGCCGTGGATCAGGCCATCATGCGCGCCGCGATCGGCAAGCTCGCGTCAGCCGTTGACCGCCGCCTGGATTTCGATGGCGATGGCAAGATCACGCTCACGGATTTTACCAGGTGGTCCGTATGCTCGGCGGCCTTCCAACGCTAACTGTGGGACTAACTCTGGGACTAACAAGGAGGAGCACTTCATAATGAAAAGAAACACCCTGTTTCTGGCGGCCTTACTATTAGGTACGTTCCATCTCGATGCTTCCGTTCTCACCCTGGTACCGTCGTCCGCCACGCCAATGGCCGGCCAGACGTTCACGATTGACTTCCAAGTCACCGGAAATACCGATGAGATTCTGGGCTTCGGGCTCGACTATTCGGTAAGCACGCCGTCCATCGTCTTTCAGGGATTCACGATCGATCCTTTCTTTGGCGCCGATCTTGGGCTAGGCGAGCCGCAGATCTCGGCCATCACCTTCCCCGGAGCTACGGCGCCTTCCGTCTCCCTCGTGTCGTTCTCCTTCCTGGCGAGTGCGGTTGGCCCATCGGTCTTCCAGGTGACGTCGGATCTCAACGACCCAAACCAGGGACTCTTCCTGCTCGAAGGACCGGCCGTGGACTTGGGTCAGCAGGTCACGATTAATGTGCAGTCCGCTGTCCCCGAACCTGGGACATTCAGCCTCGCCGGCCTAGTCGGCGGCCTGTTTCTGATTGCCGTCCGGCGACGGCGTACCGAGCCTTGCGAGATCGCTCGCCTCCGATCAGAGCCGCGACCGTAAGGGAGCGTCCGGATTCTTACCTGCTGGTCGACGACCGGAGTCCGGCCGCCGAAGTTGGCGATGATCTGGGCATCCTGCGGCTCGATCAGTTGTTGCTGTACGGCGACGTTCGTTCCCGTATCGCGAGATCGCTCGCCTCCGATCAGAGCCGCGACCGTAAAGTAAGGGAGCGTCCGGATTCCTCCTTACTGGTCGACGACCGGGGTCCAGCCGCCGAAGTTGGCGATGGTCTGGGCATCCCGTGGCTCGATCAGTTGTTTGGAGACCGGGTGCCGCTCCGTCACGTCGATGGGATGGCCGTCGCTATCGGTGCTGTGGAACTCCAGGAAGCGTATGTGCGAAGTGTCGCCGTCAATGGGTCCCCAGCCGGCTGCCGGAACGCCCTTGAGGCGGCAATTGATGAGTACGGCCTCGGCGTAGGGGTAGTTGAGCCCGTGATTGTTGGGCAAGCGAGCCAGCACGCTCGAAGCGCGGACCGGCGTCGGGGAAGCGCCCGCCGGCGACGGGGGCCGGTTCGCCGGTATCGGGCGTTGGATCGTGGTAAAGGTGCATTCGACGAAGACATTGCCGTGGTTCGCCTCGGTGTTGCGAATCCACATGAAGGGCCCCACGGATTGGATCTCGCAGTGCCGGAAGAAGGCGGGGCCAACGCCGAGGATGGTGTCGCCGTCGCCCGTGATCGTGCTGTCGGTGAGATAGACCGGGCCGCGCAGATTGAGCGCATCTCCCGAGCCCTTGATCGTCATGTGGCTGACTAGGTTCTTCGAGCCCGAGATGAGCAGTCCCTCTGCCTGGCCGTACGCGTAGTTCTTCAAAGTGAAGTTCAGGAACTGAATGCCGGTCGAGTTATATGCGGAGAAGGCGCAGCGGCGGTTAGCCTGTCTTTCGCAGTTGACGGGTTTGGCGGCAGATAAGTCGTTCTGAATCAGTGGAGGGGTCTGAAAGGTCTCCACCACAGATGGTGGGTGTCCGGAGAGTGGCTTAGTGGAGGAAATCAGGCGGCGTGGAGCCTGGCCATACGCTCATAGCGGAAGTGATCGCGGATGTGAGTGCGGAAAAAGCGGCCCTTCGATTCTGCACTGAGGAAGGCCTGGTTATCGGCAGATGTGAACTCGAAGTAGCGATAAACATGGCCGGTATTGCGGAATCGCAGATAGAGTACCTGCTTGGAATCGTCATAAGCAGCCGCTGAGAGCATCTTCGATTCCAGCGCCGCCCATTTCATATCGCAGATCCCTCAAGCAGAGTGGACTGATTCGTTGCTGAGCCCGGCAGTTGCGAGGACTTGATTCGCGGCGGTGGTTGAGGCGGCAGCGTGATGCGGACCTGCTCCATCATGGCCTGCACATCGGGCTCAGGCTGTGTGTGGCGTGGCAGCACCAGGTTGCGTCCGTCGAGCATGGGGATCCATACCTCCACCATTTGAATCGTGGAGAGCTTTTCGAACACCGATAACGGCGTCAGACCGGGCGCATGAATCATCAGCCGGTTCTTCAGCGTCACCTGCAGACAATAAGCAAGAAATGCGATGAGCACATGCGCATCGGCGCGGTGTTCGAGTTGATGATAGATGGGCCGGATACCGAGTTCGCTTTTCAGAGATCGAAACACACTTTCGATCTGCGTCAATTGCACGTAACGTGTCCACAGCACTGCCGGGTCTTCGCCCGTGAGATTGCTGCGCAGCAGATAATGTCCGTCGCGCTGCTCGGCAGCCTTGAGCTTCGCCTTGTCGGTGTGAAACGTGAAGGTATTGCGCCTGACCTCTTCATTCTTCTCCGGAAGCTGAATCTTCACGAAGCCGAAAGCGCGGCCCGCTTCCTTCTTCGCCGCGCCGATACGCATCAGTAGTTGGTCGCGCTTCGGCAGATTCCTGCGCATGGCGCGCAGTTTGCGAAGCAGACGAGCCAGCCGTTTGCGCCGCATCGCGTTTTCTTTGGCCTGCCGTCCACCACTTTTGGCCAGCACATAGAGTTCGCCTTCATGCTCATACAACTTCACCTCCACTGAGTCGCGCACCTTTTGCCATGGAAGGTCGAGCCATTTCTTCTCATGTTGATTGATCCTGCCTTTGGGCGTGCCCACCAGGTAAAACGTCTGCCGTTCCGGCGCGCGCATCTCTTGGAGAATCGCTTCACTCGGTATGCCGCGATCCATCACCCATACGCGCCGCGCTTTGCCGTACGCGGTTTCGACCTTCGCCAGAAAATCGCGCAGTGTTGCGCTGTCCGCGGTGTTGCCGTTCATCACTTCATAGGCCAGCGGAAAGCCGTCGGGCGTCACCACGAGTGCGATCACCAGTTGCACGCAATCCGGCCGCCCGTCCCGGCTATAGCCGCGCCTTGCTTTTGGATTCCGTTCTATCTCTCCTTCGAAATACGTACTGGTCAGATCGTAGAGCAGTACTTCGAAATCGGCGCCGAACAGATCGGCCCACTTCTGCTTCAGGTATACGAATAACTCCTGCTTGTGCTCAAGCACGCGATCAAGACACCGATACAACCGGTCTTTCTCCGCTACTTCAAAGCCTGTACCCATCAACTCGTCCATAGCGGAATTCAAATACCATTGGCGATGCACGCGGAATTCGCTCCCGGGATCGAGCAGACGATTGACTACCAGCAGCCGTAGCACCTTTTCCCAACTCACGGTTTCACGGCCTTCGGGCAGACGTTGTCGCCAGAACTCGTCCAGGCTCAGTTGCTGCCAAAGTTCGCATGCCAGCCAGCAATTACCGAAGATGCGCGGACGCTTCAGTTCCAGCCCGCTCAGGCGCACCTGCACGCTGTCGATGGCATCGGCGGGAAGTTCCCGATCGTCGGGAAACAGACTCATTGAGGTGAAGCGCTGCTCGGCTTCGTCGAATACATCCAGCGTCTTGCGCCACGCCGCCTGTTGTCGATCGTTGATCTCGCCGAGATAGAGAACGGTGCGCTGCGCTGACTTGCCGCCGACCAGACGCCGGTTCTCGACCACGCTGAAATATCGATGGTCCTTGCCGTCCTTGCGCCGGTTTGTGCTGCGCAGAAACATCCTCAGCAGCAGCATGCCAGAGATGGACATCTCAGAAAAGAGGCAAGGTCTTCACCTAGCCTGTTTTCTTCGATTTTCGCAGTACCGACGTTGAAAGCAAAAGGAATTTTCTGGCGCGCAGACAGAAAATGTCCTTCAAGTGCGAAAGTCGGGTTAGGCCCCGGCTGGGGTGGATTGAACCCGCTGTTGTTGCTATAGCCAACCTCAACCTTATCGCGATCCTCGCCGCGGAACGTGAGATTGGCCTTGTCCCGGAAGAATACGATCTCCTCGTAAGTGCCATTCCTGATGAAGATCGTCACCCGCTTTGACGGATTGTCGGGAACAAAGTCGATGGCGCCCTGGACTGTGTTGAAATCGGCGCTGCCATCGGCTGCCACCACGACCCGAGTGGCATCGGCCCGGGGAGGAGCCGGCTTGGTAGTGAAACGCCAGGCTTGGTCCGTGGTGAATCCCGCGAACACGCCAGTGGCCGGCTTCAGAACGCCTGAATCGATCTGCACGATGTATTCGTGGTTGTACCGTAAGACGTTATTGTGGGGGTAAATCGTGGCAACGCTGCCGTGGACGATCACGGGGTAGAAGTGAAAGTCCGCCAGACCGCCAATCGTAGTGAGTTGATAATTGTGCAGATCCGCCGGCGCCGTTCTCACCGCTGGCGTTGTAGTCGTGGGCGAGGTGGGGACGGCGGGATCCAGAACCGTCACCGCTGCGGGCGGGGCAGAGACGCGCCGGGAGGGGTCGGGACCGGCGGGAATACTCAGGTCGAGTGTGTCGATCAGCTGGTGGCCGGCTGCATCGTAGATGCGAATCTGGCCGGACTTGCCAAGCGTCGGAGGGCTGGAGAAGGTCAGCACCAGATGCGTGTCGGGATTGACATCGCTGGCATGATTCCCCGGGAAACTCGTAACGTCAACCTCTGCGCGCGCAGCCGTTGACAGCGCAAGGACGGCAAACACGCAAAGTGGGTAGCCTGCACAGCGAAGTCTCATGGGTAACTGCTCCTGAACCCGAATTTCCACCTCGGACTTCCAGGTCTTCTTCAGTCTAAACCAGCCCTTGTGAATGGGTTTACGTCTGCGTCCTCCGTGGAGGGCATCCAACGGCCCGCCCGGACAAGCCGCGCCTCCCCGGCCTTTTCTTTGCGTTCTTCTCGACCCGCAGTTTCCACGCGGTCCTCAGTGCGCCGGTTAGGATGTCCTCGCTCACCGCGGCCAGGCGAACATGGGTGTGTCCCATCCTTCCAAACCCGCCGGGAATGGGTAGGAAGATTTCTGGCGCTTCCTCCACGAACGTCGCCTGCTGCTCGGGTGTTAGTGCCAGGTTTCCATAGCCCTCCCCTTGGGATGCCAGCGATGCAAATCTCCCGTCGCCCACCCGAAAGGCGGGCAACCCTACGTGGGAGACCTCTTCTACCCCCTCAAAGCTCAGCGCAATCCTCCGAAAATCTGCTGGGGTCATCGCGCGCCTCCTATACTTCACTGAGTATCTCACCGGCTCCGATGGGGTGTGTCGAACACCGTGTTATGGTGGCTCAGGTGCGCCCGTGACGTTCCTCTTCGAATTCCCGCTGCCTGCGGCGGTTGACACCTTCATTGGGGGAGTGGTGCGCCGGATGATGACCGCGGTTCTTCTTTCCGGACTGCTGTTCGCCACGCCCACCGCATTGCTGCAGGCACAGCAACCCCTGTCGCTGGCGGAGGCCGCGGGTCGTGGCTCAACCATCTTCGACCAATCGGCCGCCACTGGAATGGTTCTGGTAGTTGTTCGCAATCACGACGCGATGATCAAAGGCTACGGGCAAACATTTCCTGGGAGCGGGCAGAAGCCGAATTCTGCCTCTCTGATTCGACTCTGCTCCATATCGAAAATCTTTGCCGGCGAATTGCTGATGCAACTCTCCAACGAAGGCAAGGTTGCGCTCACCGATCCTTTGCAGCGCTTTGCTCCGCCCGGGACAATCGTGCCCAACGGCCCCGGCGGAACACCGATTACTCTCCGGGACCTGGCTACGCACACCGCCGGGCTGCCGCGCGAAGTCGCTTCCTATCCCGCGAAGACGCCGCACTTCACTTTTCCCGATCAGGCGTTTCGCTGGAGCTGGCTCCCGAACCAGAAACTGATTAACCGCCCGGGAACAGCCGCCCTTTATTCCAATGTTGGTTTTGATTTCCTTGGCGACGCACTTGCGTCTGCTGCCAACAAGTCCTATGTTCAGCTCCTGAATGAACGCATTGTCTGGCCGCTGGGTCTGCACGACACGACCCTGACACCTGGCGCCGAACAGTGTGCCCGCTTGCTGCGTGGCGCCAGGGATCAGGGAGCATGCACCGACACTCAAGCATCGGCCGCCAGCGGAGGAGTATATTCATCTTCCGCGGACATGGCTCGCGTGCTTCAGTATCTGCTGCAGATTCCAGGTACTCCTGCCCAGGTTGGACCGGCGTTTACCATCTATCTGAAGCCCGCGGAACTGAAATCGGTTCAGGGCCTGAGCCATGCGGGAGACCCGACCGGCATTGGCTTGGGATGGGTTCAACTGGGAGATCCGGACAGCCCCTCGGTGCTGCTGGCCAAGACCGGAGGTGGCGCCGGCTTTCAGACATACATCGCGTTGAGCCTCAAACGCCAGGCGGGCATCTTTCTGGCCGTCACTGAGGGCAAGGGACATGGGCGCATCAACCTGTTTCACGAAGCCAACAACCTTCTGGCCGCCGTCGCTGATGTGCCGCCGCTTCCGCCCAGAGTACAACAGGTTCGTGCCGGTAAGAAGAAAAAACCATCTCGTGCACGTCTGCCTGCTCGAGCGACGAAGTAGCGCTGATCAACCCCGCTGAATGCCGCCACCCGGAAGGCGCCGTAGTCGAGATCGCCGCCCGACAGCGCCTCGGCAACAGCCGCCTCCGTTTGGCCCGATCCTCATGATGTAGTGTAGGATTAGTAGCCCGGCCCGCATCGCGTAAGGGGCGCTTGAAGAGCAAAGGAGAAATGACGATGAAATGGATGAAAACAGCGTTGCTTTTCACGCTGGCGTCGGTGGCGGCCTGGCCGCAGGTCAATGTGGGGGAACAGAAGCCCGAAGCCGGACTTCCCTTTACCATGACGACCGTGACTACCCTGAGACTGCCCTGGCGCTTGGCCTTTCTCCCCGATGGCCGTATGCTGATCACCGAAAAGGTCGGGCCCGTTTGGGTGGTTTCCCAACAGGGAGAGAAGATCCAGGTCGAGAACACGCCCCCAGTCTTTTGGCAGGGCCAGGATGGCATGATGGGCGTCTTTCTCTCGCCGCACTACGCGACCGACCAGAGTATCTATCTCACCTATGTCGAGCCCGGTGAATATGGCGGAGGCTTCGCGCTCGCCCGCGCCAAACTGAACGCCACCGCCACTTCGGCCAAACTCGAAAACTTCGAGGTGCTGTGGCGCCAGAGGCCCACGGGCAAGGGCGGGCAGGCGGGCGGGCCCATCGCCTTCTCGTCCGACGGCCGGTATCTGTTTCTCGCGGTCGGCGACCGCCAACGCATGACCCCCGCCCAGGATCCGGACCAGCCCGTAGGGAAGATCCTGCGCCTCACGCTGGACGGCAAACCAGCCCCCGGCAATCCCAACGCCGGCAAAACCGGCGCCGCCTCCATTCCCCTGATCGATCCGCCCCGTGACACCGAAGCCGCCAAGACCGCCAAGGTGGTCAGCACCTATACCTTCCCCGGCCCCAACCTGACGCCGGCCGAGACCTGGGCCAGTGGCGTCCGCACGCCCTACGGCCTGGCGTTTTCGCCTACTGGCGAATTGTGGGAGGTCGAGCATGGCCCGCGCGGCGGCGACGAACTGAACCTGATCGAGCGCGGCAAGAATTATGGTTGGCCGCTTGTCTCCTACGGCGAGAACTATAACGGCGTCCCCATTCCCAAGCCCGACACCCGGCCCGACCTGGCCAAGCCGGTGCTCTATTGGCTCCCCGTGATCGCACCGGGCAATCTGATGTTCTACCACGGCACCCAGACCTTTCCGCAGTGGAACGGCAACGGCTTCGTCAGCGGCCTGGCGACCAAGACCCTCAACCGCATCATCTTTGACGGCCATGGCGGTGCCAAAACCGCCGAGCGCTGGGATGTGGGCCGCCGCATCCGCGATGTGGAGGAAGGACCCGATGGCTCGCTGTGGATGCTGGAAGACGCCAACCCCGGTGCCGTGATCCATGTGACCCCAAAAGCCGCGCCTTCGCATTAGGCCCACAGTATGAGCAGCCGCCGCGATGTCTTGAAGGCCCTGACAGGCGCGTCCCTGTGCGCAGGGGCGGGTTCTCTTTCCGGCAGCCAGCGCCGCAGGGTTGGAATTGTCGGCGGCGGCATGGCGGGCGTTTCGCTCGCCTGGCTGCTGGACGGACAGTTCGACGTCGTGCTGCTGGAAGCGCAGCCATCCCTCGGCGGCAACGTACAGACCGCCCAGATCGAACTCAATGGCCAGGCCCTCGCCGTCGATCTGGGGGCGCAGTACTTTCATCCGAACCTCTACATCTTCTACGTCCAGCTTCTGACGGAGTTGGGTCTCTATCCGGTTACGCTCCAGCAAGCACATTCGTTTACGGCTTCGATTTCGATGTACGCCGATTCGGAACCGTTTCCACGCTTCGTCTCTCCCACCTTTTGGGACCGCTTGTGGCCGATCCTCGCCCCGTGGAATTGGGAAGGCCTCGGCGCCTTCTCGACAGGCTTCGGCGCGGCCAAAACACGGGAAGCCGCGCAGGGGGACTGGTACCTGACCCTGGGCGCATGGCTGCAGACGTTAGGCCTGTCGTCCCACCAGACGGATGCGATGCTTCTACCGTGGGCGGCATCGTTGTTCACCGCGAGAATTGACC
Source organism: uncultured Solibacteraceae bacterium (assembly GCA_963791985.1). Taxonomy (GTDB): domain Bacteria; phylum Acidobacteriota; class Terriglobia; order Bryobacterales; family Bryobacteraceae; genus Solibacter. Next base: position 438,525 of record CAWBUN010000003.1, read on the forward strand.
AGGCGCGGGACTTCTCCGCGCGAGCCGCGATGATCTTCGCCGCCAAATCGATCCCCGACAATCCGCTCGATCCCATCCTCTCCTATGTCCTCAACAGCGGCTTGGCCGAACCGCTGCGCCGCATGGTGAGCCAGATGGCAACGGTCGAGATACTTTCCAACGCGACCGTGGCACAAATTACGCGGCCTGGGCCATTCCTGCTTACCTGCGCCGACGGACGCCAAAGGCAAGTGGACGATCTGGTGCTGGCGGCCTCCGGTCCGTCCAGCCTGCGCCTGCTCCAGGGCCTGCCCGGCACGATCTCCCAACAAACGGCATTGGGCGGCATTGAGTTTGAGAGTACCCGGATCGCCCTGCACACCGATCCCATCTATGCTCCCAAAGATCCGAACCACTGGTCATTTCTGAATTGCCAGGTTCACAACACATATTGCGAGGCGTCGATGTGGCTGGCCAATGTCCTGACGGGCCCGTGGATCCAGAAGCCGCCGAACCTCTGGAAAAGTTGGGTCACCCATCGCGACCGTCAGCCGGCAAATGTCCTCCGCGAAGCCGATTTCCGCCACATGGTGCCGACCGTCAGCACTCTTCGGGCACAGTCCACGCTACTGGATTTGCAGGGTCGCGAGGGCATCTGGATTGCCGGCGGATATACCTGTCCTTACGACAGCCAGGAAACCGCATTCGTCTCCGCGCTCAAGATCGCTTACGGCCTCAACGCCACGACCGCACGCGTCCGCAAGTTCCCTGGCGCCTGACTCCAGTGGGACAGGCCTCCTGGCCTGTCCACTTGCTGCCGTAACGCTCGCGTGCACGAACCGGCTTGCGACGCTTTGCGCCATGAAGTTCACGAAAAAACCTGGGATCTTCAGGTTGGCAGGTTGAGTGGACCATCGCTTCCGATCAGCATGTGAAATCGATTCAGGAAACATCTACACCGATAGGCGAAGCATCATAACGAGTAGACCAAGAATTTGAGTAGTGCCCCCGCCGGGCGCAGGTGGCAGGTGTGCGCACCGGGACACAGGAGGCCTGCCAAGAAGGAAGCCATTATGAAACACTCAGCAAGGGTTATGTCCTTTCTGATGGCACTCTCAAGTGCGGTGATGCCCGCAGTGCTGGCGCAAACACCACCGCCCGCAAAAACGCCGCCAGCGGCGACGCAACCCCCGCCAAAAGAAACCACCCACCCTAAGGCTAGCGGTGCGGCAAAGGGTGCCGCAATAGGAGCAATGGGAGGGAACGCGGCCAAGGGCGCCGTCATCGGAGCAGGCCATAGCCGTCGCGAGGCAAGAAGGGCCAAGAGGTAAGCGACTCCGCGTAAACGGGTCCTCGACCCTTGACTATTGTTTCGGCCGAATCGCCTCAGATGAGCTTTCTGCCCAACGGTTAACGCCTGGTCGTCGATGGCATGAGAGGTTCCGTTCACGCAAGCGCTTAAGGTAATCACGCGCTGGGGATCGGGCTCGAGGGAACTGGTCGCGGCGATGCAAGAGAGTGTGAGTGCCGCCACTAGAGATCACTCCAAAACGCCGTCTCTCTTTCTGAGTGCTCGCGTGATCCAGTTAATTGCTGGTCATTCGCCATCAGCGCAGTCGATCTGCCGGCGGACAGCCGCTGAGGCAGCAATAGCTTGGTGGACGACCTTCAGTTCCGCCCCGCCCTCTTCTATGGAATAGCGAGGTTCTGTTGTTCCGCTGCGCTACCCGGCATATGAGTGCCGACCCTCAAAGACCGATCCAAGGCCCACGCGGCGATTTAACCCCACAGAATAGCGCGTCCACGACGAGGCTGAATCGTCGTCATCATAGGGCAGTGAAATCGTTCATTCCGTGAATGGAGAAGTTGGAAAGAACGGGCCTGCCTTACTGAAAAGGGGTCTTTACTACAAATGATGAAAAGTACCACAGTTATTGCAGTGGGCCTGCTATCCGCTTTCGTGGCGGGTGCGACGGATATACCCAAGTTTGAAGCCTTCCTAGGCTATACCTATATCCGGGCCAATCAATTCAACCAAAACACTGGACTTGGACAGTCAATTGGTGGCTTCGACATGAACGGCGGGAGCGCCCAGTTCATCTACAACTTCAACCACCGGTTTAGCGCCGTAGCCGATATTGGCGCCGTAACCAAGCAGAACGTCGGCATTATCAATGCTGATAACACGACCACCTTCTACATGTTCGGGCCGCGTGTGTCATATCACAACCACTCACGCTTCACTCCGTACGCACAGATTGTGTTTGGCGGAGCGACTCGGGCTGTCAGCAGGCAACTGGACGTGCTGACTGGCGCCAACATCCCGGTTTTTCCCGTGGCCACGCCGCAAAACCTTTTTCCGGGCGCCAACACGGAGATAACGGCTCAAGTGAGCGCTACCCAAACGGCCTTTGCCATGGCGGTGGGCGGTGGCCTTGACTGGAAGATCTCCAAGCGCTTTGCCTTCAGGCCGGTCTCTGTGGATTACGTGCTGACCCGCTTCCCCAGCTTCTTGACGGGGAATAACTCAAACCAGAACAGCATACGCGCTTCGGCTGGATTCACCTTCCTCTTTGGCGCTCGCTAGAAGACCTATCCTGACAACGCCGGTTCAACCGCGGGTAGCGTAAGCGCCCGTCTGTTGTCGGTACTTCGAATTCTCCTATGATCCTCTTCCCCCAGGTGCCCGTCATGGCACCTGGGTTTTTTTGGGTGTGCCGAGTGTTAGGGGGTTACCGACCATCTGATCCCCACTCGATGCCAGCTTCCAATGTACAATGTCGCCTCCTAAAACCCCCGGGGCAAGTAGAAGGGACGGAAGCCGCGTCGCCTACGGATTGTGCATCAGGACCCAATAATTGTGAATCCGCTGCCGATCATTTGCCATCGTGACTTGCGACAGTAGGGGATAAATGATGGCCGCGACACATTGGCGTCTTGCATTGGTGTACACACTTGTTCTTCCGGCGGGACTTGCTCAGACCCCGACCGTCCAGGACCTGCAAAACCAACTCCGGCAGTTCGAGGAGTCCACACAAAAAACGATACAGGCTCTGAAGGCCCAAATAGTCGCCCTGCAACAGGCACAGCGACCTGCGAGCGCTGTGCCACGCGCCCCAGCCGCTCAGACGCAAGAGGTTCCAGAAGTACACTTTCCAACGGAATACTATGGCACCGAAACCCGGACCAGACAAACGGCGGGAGAGAACGAGGTAGGTGCGCCCCGTATCGATAACGAGCCGCTGGATCCGGAACTGCGCGGGTTCTTTCACCTTCCAGGCACCAGCACTTACATGAAGTTCGGAGGCTTCGTAAAAACAGATCTCTTCTACGACCTGAACTACGCGGGGACGTATTATGGCGCCTATGTTCCCTCCAGCTTTCCTTCTTCGCCCACACCGCATTCGGAGAATTCGACGGTTTCGATGCGCCCCACCCGATTCACCTGGGAGACCCGCCAGGGAACTCTGGATAACAGCGGAAACGAAGTAAAGGTCTATTTCGAGTTTGACTTCCTGAGCAACTACGACCGGAACTCGATACGGCTCCGCCAGTTTTACGGACAGTACAAGAATTTTCTGGCCGGTCAGGCCTGGAGCGCTTTCTCCGATCCGGATGCCTTTCCCGACACGCTGGAGTTTGAAGGTCCGCCCGGCATGATCGCGGCGCGGTATCCTCAGTTCCGCTACACGCAACCGCTGAACAAACACCATTCCGTCGGTGTTTCGATTGAGAAATCCGGCACGGATACTCCGTTCAGCACGCAGTTCGGCGTCCCGATCGGCACCTCGAAGTTTCCGGATCTGATCGGCTTCTACCGTTACGAGAACAATCACGGCCACCTTCACGCGGCCACTCTCTTCCGGAATGTCGGCGGCATCGTGCCTAACGAACAGGTGTTCAACCTGGCACGGCACACCGGCGCATACGGCGCGTCGCTTTCCGGTGCATGGGGCTTCCCTGGTTTCAAAAAGGACAGCCTGGTGTTTCAACTGGTCTTTGGAAAGGGAATCTCGAATTACTATAACGACAACTTCGGCCTGGGAACGGATGTCGGCTTCGCCGCGGACGGACACCTGGTAGCCACACCGACAGGCTCCGGGACAATTTCGGATATACACACAATTGGACAAAGGTTCTTCGCAGCACTGTGAGTTACGGATATCTGAGGATCAATAGTCCGGCCGGCGATCCTGGAACCACCTACCATGTCAGCAACTACGCCACAGTGAATTTCATCGTTCAGCCGACTGTGCGGCTCCTGTTTGGCGCGGAGTATATCTACGGTTCACTGGAACGAAAAGACGACTTCAAGTGGATTGCGCCCAGAATACAGGCGAGCATGACTTACTACATCAACAAGTACCCTAACCCTCGCTAACTGACTGACTAAGCCCGGATAGTGTTTGCAGCTCGCGGAGGCCCTATGCCCACCGTGCGGTGCTACGTGGAGTTGAACAAAGGAGAATACAAGTGTCTGACGATCGTCTTAAATCGCAAAATCAACCAGATGAAATCGACCCGGACGATCCGCTTGGGTCCGTCGAACGAGTTAGCCTCGCAGGAGGTCCCCGACGGCGTCGATCGGCGAGCCTTTTTGATGCGAAGCGCCCTGATCGGCGCGACCGCAATCATTCTGGACCGTCCCGTATCCGCTCAACAGAAGAGCGAACCGGTTGATGCGGCAACGCCGCCGGTGCCGCAACTTTCTCCCACCCTGAATGTGGTGAAGGAGCAAAAGGGCCCCGTACTGACGACTCTGGACGAGTTCTACAAGGTGGGACCGGGCCCATCGAGCTCGCATACCATCGGCCCGATGCGCATCACCTATGATTTCTACCAGCGCTGCACGAAGCTGCCGGCGGACCAGCTAGCCAAAGCAACGGCGCTCAAGGTTCACCTGTACGGCAGCCTCAGTGCGACAGGCAAAGGGCATGGCACGGAGCGCGCGTCGCTCGCGGGATTGGTCGGAAAGGAGCCCGCAACCGTCGATCCCGCCTTTCTCGATAGCTTGCGCGACCAGCCGGATCAGTCGTTCCCTGTGAAGCTCGGGCCCAAGACCGTGGATGTCACGCTCAAGGACGTTATCTTCGATGCGACCGACGGCAATTTCCCGCATCCCAACACCATGACGGTCAGGCTGATGGCCGGAAACAACGTGCTCCTCGAGCAGGAGTATTACTCCGTGGGCGGCGGATTCATCGAGTGGAAGGGCTACAAGCCTCCCAAGAAGAACCCGCCGAAGTACCCGTTCGCCACGATGAAGGAACTGCGGCAGCACGCGGAACAAAACAACCTGTCGATTGCCGATGTAATCCTGGCAAACGAGATGTCGATCCCGGGCAGGACCGAGGATGAGGTCTATGCCTTCATCGACAAGATCACCGGCGCGATGGTGGCGATTGTGAAGTCTGGCCTCAATGCGCCGGACGGCGTCTTGCCCGGGCCGATCAAGCTGCAATCGAAAGCCGCGACGGTCTACAAGCGTGCGCAGGACGACCAGTTCGAGTCGGACCGCGGAATCGGCACTCTGTCGGCATACGCGCTGGCGGGGTCGGAGGAAAACGCGCGAGGCCACCTGGTGGTCACCGCGCCGACAGGAGGTTCGGCCGGAGTCCTTCCGGCGCTTGTCTACGGGCTGGGCGAAGGAGGCCGCAAGCTTTCGCAGGACCAGATCCGCAAGGGCATGCTCGCCGCGGCGGCGATCGGGTACCTGTGCAAGCACAATGCGACGCTCTCCGCCGCCGAGGGCGGCTGCCAGGCGGAGATCGGCGTGGCGTCGGCGATGGCGGCGGCATTGATCGCCGCGGCATACGACGCGAGTCCCAGAGTGATCGAGAACGCGGCGGAATCGGCCCTGGAGCATCATCTGGGGATGACCTGCGACCCGGTCGCGGGTTACGTACAGGTCCCCTGCATCGAACGATGCGCATTCGGCGCCGTGAAGGCCTGGACCGCCTGGGCCATCGCGAGCAACGAGATCGCATCCAGGCACCGGGTCGATCTGGATGCCACCATCACGGCGATGGCTCAGACGGCAAAGGACATGAACAGTAAGTACAAGGAAACGAGTCAGGCCGGACTCGCTCTCTCCGTGACTCTCTGCTGATCTGGGGCTCGTCTCTATGGAACTCGAGGTTACGCCGGTATTTCCCACTCTCATTGGCCGTTTCCGGATACCGGATGCCGACGCGATGAATCGGGATTTGCACGCGCTCATCCTGGCGGAGGAGGCGAAGTACGCGAGCCTGGGCCGTAGCAACATCGGAGGGTGGCACTCGCGTCCCGACTTCCTGAGCCGGCGGGATCCCGCGGTGTCCGCACTGACTACGTGGCTCACCTGGGTTTTGCGCCGGATGATCGAGGCCAGCGCGGGAGCGAATACGTTCCAGGGTACGCTCTCTGTTTCCGCGTGGGCGACCCTCTGCCGCGCGGGGGCCTACCATGCGCCGCACTCTCATCCGGACAGCGCATGGTCCGGAGTGTATTATGTGGATCCGGGAACCGACAGCCCGGACCAGCCGCTCAGCGGTGTTCTGGAGTTCCTCGACCCGCGGGCGGGCGTGGAGGCCGTGACTGCGCCGGGCGATCCATACGGCGAGCCTTTTCGGGTTCGGCCGCAAGCCGGACTGCTCGTGGTTTTCCCGAGTTGGCTGTATCACTGGGTTCACCCGTACGCGGGCCAGACACCCCGCATCGCAATCTCGTTCAACGCCACGCCGGCGGCGGTAGCGACGAACCAACCGAACGCGGCAATCTGTAGTGATCCCATCGCACTTCAGCCTGCCCCAAGAGGAACCGTCCATGCGCATCCTGTCAGGTAAATCTTCAGCCGCGGTAGCATTGGCGTCTCTGGCCATGTTCGCGAGTTCCGCGCGCGCACAGGCTCCGCAATCCCGGCCAACCAGCCTGGAGAGCGAAGTCATCGAGATGCGGGCCGAGAATGGCGCGATCCGGGAACAGCTTCGAAAACTCGAGGAGCAGCAAAGGACGATCCTGCAGTTGATGGACGAGTTGCAGCGGAAGCTTGACGGACGGCCTGCCGCGATCGCACAGCAATCACGACGGTCTCGTAACGATGTCGTCCCATGACCATGACCTCGGCATTGCGCGCGAGGGATTCCGGAGCAGCACTCCGCGCCTTGGCTATTTCGGCGTTCGGTGCCATCAGGTACTGGTCAATAGGGGCCATCCAAGGATATGGAGAATCCCGGACGGCAGATCTTCAGCCGCGCTGGTGTTCTGCACGTCCATGACGTTGTTCGTGAGCTCCGCACACGCCCAGGGGTCGTCGCCACCTGGCGCTGAGAGCGTGGGGCCGCAGGTCGAGGATGGTGTTGTCCGCGAGCTACTTCGGAAAATCCAGGAGCAGCAAAAGAGTATCGATGAACAGCAAAAGTACTTAGCGGCGCTCATCGAGGAACTGCAGCGACTGCTTGGCCGGGGCACGGCAACGAATGCGGCGATCGACGGCAAGCCAATTGTACCGTCGACAACGGCAAATGCTTCGGTGCCAAGAGCGAATGCCGCGTTGGATACTCCACGGACGATAACAGATTCAGCAAGTACAACCCTACCGCCGGCATCCGGCGCCACAGGGCAGAGAGACGACGATCGTTACAGAGATGGAATCGTAATCTGGGAAACCCGCGAAGACGCTAAGGTGCCCTTCCTACTGAAATTCAACGACAATACCCAAATCCGATATCTCAATACCCTTGATAGCCAGACCACTTTTACCGACCACCTGGGCGTTGTCCACGATGTTCATTTGCGCAACGATATCACGATAAATCGCTCAATGTTCATCTTTGGCGGCTACATTTTTGACAAAAGGTTGCTATATAGCCTAACCGTGTGGACGTCTGCCGGGGCCGCTTCGATCGTTGTGGCCGGCAACATTGGATGGGTGTTCGGCAAGGCCCTCACGATCACTGGAGGGTACACTGGCCTTCCAGGAAGCCGATCACTGGTTAACACGTTCCCATTTTTTACGGCAAGCGACAGGAGCATGGCTGACAACTTCTTCCGTCCCGGCTTCACTCAGGGAGTCTGGGCGAGCGGACAACCCTTGAAGGGTCTGAATTATTTGATGATGATCGGCAATGGTCTCAATACCTTGAATATCTCGGCAGCCAAGATCGATGCGCATCTGGCCTTTTCCGGCAGCCTCTGGTGGGAACCGCTGGGACCGTACGGGGGATCCGGCAAATCACGCAACATGTACGATGACTATTTCGCGTCCAAAAAAGTTCGCATTCGAATTGGTACCGCGTTTACAAAAGCCCGAGAGGACCGTTTTTCAGACCTCAATCAATCAAATCCTGACAACACCGCACTGTACAATTCCGACGGCGTGCTTACCTTCTCCACCGGGGCGTTTGCGCCGGGGGTAACGGTCAATCTGGCCACGTATAAGATGTGGGCGGCCGACGGCGGCATTAAGTGGAACGGGCTTGCGGTCAACGGGCAATACTTCACGCGTTGGCTAGGCAATTTCGACGCCGACGGACCGCTTCCGCTCGCATCCACATTCGACCACGGCGGCGAGCTCTCGGCAAGCTATTTTGTCAAGCCGAAAAGGTGGATGCCATATATCCGCGGTTCGTGGGTAATCGGGCAGTTCGGCAATTCTTATGAGTATGGCGGTGGAGTAAAGTGGTTTTTCCTTCAGACTGAGCGAGTCTGGCTCAACGCAGAGCTGTTCCGGGTCAACAAATCTCCTTACAGCCCAACGGCGCAGAATAGCACCGAAAGCCCAATCTGCGGGAGGGCGCTGCGCCCCAGTCCCCCGAAAAACTGCGGCCCGCTCTCGTAACCCACTGCGAAAAGGAACAGAGCAAAGAACGACCATTGCACGGCTGCCGGAGGCGGCTTAATGCCGAGTTGGCCGACGGCCACGCCAACCAGAATCACGCACACGACAGCATTGAGCTTGAAAGACCCAATGCGCAGCCGGGCAAGGGCATGCCCGACCCCAAGCACGAGAAAAAGAGCAACCTCCGGGTGGTTTTGTAATGATTCGGCGAACCAGGACATGGCGGCACTCCTTAGATGAGGATTTGCATAACTTATTCCTCGATTCCTTTTAGAAGGAAGGGAAGTCACGCACACCGATACGGCCAAGGTGCAGAAAGGTCGTGCGACTCAGGACACATCGGCGGTCCCGAGTGCAGCCGGGCGTTAGCTCACAGTGGGATCAAATCCACCCGTCCCGCCATTAGCCAATTGACCCTTACCCGCGCCAGCCCTCGGGCCTATTGTCGGAGGGGCTATAGGAACGGTGCCAGATTCGCTGCCTTTGGCGGTCAGGGAGGCACGGTTGCGGAAGAGCGTTGGGTGAATTCGATAAACCAGAACCCCGCCGCCGGGGAGGCGGCGTCCCGCGCCTGTGCTGCCGATGATTACCATGCATACGCAGGGCAGGCGGCCATCATGCTTTCTCTTGATCATGCCGACCCTCCGAAAGCAGCAACACGCCGGTAGAAATCTTAATGTATCGAGATGCCTGTCGCAGGCATCGGCGAGTACATGTGTTGCTTCAGGAACGACGCAATGTCAGCGGCCCCGACCGCGAGATAAATGGCGCGGTGACTTATCTCAACCTGTATCGGAGATCTCGCGAGACATCCAGCCGAAGCACTCCCCAACGGAACATGGAGCACTCGATGAAAACATATAGAACTACCCTAAAGCGTAGCGTGGTCGTCGCCTTGATCGCCGCCGTGGTTTCGATCCCGCTCTTCGGGCAAGGGCCCGCTACTTCGGCGAATCGAGCGGTCGTCGGTTCCACGAATCGGAGCGCGGTTGCGCCGAGATTCGATCTCGTAAAGCGCTACGTGGACGAGGCTTATGCGAGATACCGAAGCGACACATCGGGAAAGAATGCCGACTATATACCTTATCTCGCACAAGTCGATTCCAAACTCTTCGGAATATCGGCAGTTTCCACCGACAACCAGAGTTATTCCGTAGGCGACACCGGCTACTCGTTTTCCATGCAATCGATTTCGAAGATCTTTACCTTGGCTCTTGCCCTCGAGGAACTCGGGGCCGATAAAGTCTTCGAGCGAATCGGAAACGAACCCACCGGCAGACCGTTCAATTCGGTGGAGGCGGTGGTAGACATGAGGACCCACACGGGAAATGCGCTGGTTAACGCGGGCGCGATCGCCACCACCAGCCTGATCTCGGGCGCAACCGCGGACGATAAGTGGAAAAAGATTCTCGCCTTTTACAGCAAGGCCGCCGGTGAAGAGCTGTCCCTCATCGATGAGGTTTACAAGTCGGAAGCCGCCACCAACCAGGGGAATCGCGCGCTCGCTGCGCTGCTCGTAAAATACCAGCGAATCTACGCCGATCCGCTGGAGTCCGTCGATATCTACACCAAGGCATGCTCGGTCGGCGTGAACGTCAAGCAGCTTGCCCAAATGGGCGCCACCTTGGCTAACAATGGCGTAAACCCAATCACTGGCGAGCAAGTCATCAAAGCCGAAAACGTGCCCTATATCCTCTCCGCGATGACTATGGCCGGTCTCTACGATGGGTCGGGGGGATGGGCTTGGCATGTGGGGCTTCCCGCCAAGAGTGGTGTAGGTGGCGGCATCCTCGCCATCGTGCCAGGCAAAGGCGGCATGGCCGCTTTCGCGCCACGATTGGACGACGCGGGTAACAGCGTCAAGGCGCAAAAGGTCATCACGTTCGTAGCCGGCAAGCTGGATATGAACCTGTTCTCGCCGAGATCGGTCGGCCTGAAGTAATGGCGCCGGGCCAGGAGGAGCGCGATGCCTAAGCTTATTGGAACGCGCCGCCGGGTAGGCATTCCCGCGCGGTTGCTCTGGGTTGCCTCGATCATCGTCATGATGACGCTTCCAAAGACTGCCGCCGCTCAATCATCTCAACGCAATGACCAGCCTCCCCTTACGGATCGCGAGCGAGGCCTCCTGGAGCGAATACAGAACCTTGAAAAACAACTCGCCCAGCTGCGCGACGTTCAGGTGCGCCTGGCGGCGATTGAGGCGAAGCTTGGTGAGAGCTCGACAAGGCCCGGCGCCCAGGCTTCAACGCGGCCTCCCGCCGCTACGCCAGATCCCACTCCCCCCCAGCAGAACCCGCCAGCCGCGGCCAGCGGAACACAACCGGCAGGCCAGGCTTCCGCTACGACTCCGAGCAACGCGGATGACAAGACCATGCTCCCGGAAGCCTCCAACGGCAATCCCAGCATGTTCGGAGAATTCAACCCAGGCAGGGGATTCGTCGTCGGCAAGGGCCGGTACGGAGAGCTCGATCTTAGCGGTTATATGGCCGTGCGCTATCTCAACCAGTTGCCTCCCAACCAATCGGCTTTAGATCATTTGGGCCGTCCGATCCCGATCGAACCTCGCAACGATTTTCAGTTCCATAGAGTCATGCTATTCGCTCAGGGATGGCTCTTTGATCCGAAGTTTCAGTACCAAACCTTCGTCTGGACCGTGCAGGACACGAACCAGGTCGCCGTGGGCGGCGCGCTCACTTACAACTTCAGTAAGTACTTCACGCTGGGAGCGGGTTGGAACGCCTACCCCGGCACCCAGTCCCTTCAGGGGTCTCACCCATATTGGGTGTCCTACGACCGGGTCATGTCGGACGAATTCTTCCGGCCCTACTTCTCGCAAGGCGTCTTCGCACAAGGGATCCTTTTACCGAGACTTCAGTACCGGTGGCTGGTTGGAAACAACAACAGCAACCTGGACGTGCCGGCCACCAAGCTCGATCGGGACCTTTCCGCCGGTGTTGCGATCACGTGGCTGCCAACGACCGGCGAGTTCGGCCCTCGTGGCGCTTTCGGAGACTATGAACGCCATGAGAAACTGGCCACCCGGTTCAATTTCGCTTACACGTATAGCCCCGAGGAACGCCAGTCGCCGGTCGGCACGCCCGCATCCAACACAACCCTTCGCCTCGCGGACAGCCTCAATGTCTTCGATACGGGCGCGCTAGCCAACGGCGTAACGGTAGAAAGGGCGCGCTATCAACTGTTCTCGGCGGCCGCCGGAATGAAATACCACGGCTTTTGGCTCCAGGGCGAGGGTTACTACCGGATATTGGATCATTTTGCCGCGGATGGCCCGCTGCCCGTAGGCACGGTTCGAAACACGGGCTTCTACGTTCAGGCGGCGCAAATGATTGTGCCGAAAAGGCTCGAGCTATACGGCTCCACTTCCTATGTGCTTGGCGAATTTGGCCATCATCCGCATGAATTCACCATCGGAGGTAACTATTACCCGTGGAACACAAGGAACCTGCGCCTGAATGTCCAGCTGATCAACGTCTCGCACTCTCCAGTGAGCAGCACGTTCGGCTTCTACACCGGGCAAATTACGGGTCAGGTTGTATCGATCGGCTTTACGGCGCTCTACTGAGTAATATATTGAAAGGCACGCTCTGGTCTTTGGTTTCGGTTTAGTTTTTGTCGCCTCATTCGTAGTTGGCGCGTTATCTCAGGATCGCCGGCGCTCCGGGAGTTGCGGTCACAAAGGTGACGTACGAAATGGCCTCCGCCGGCGCCGGGCTCAAATGCCGGGGCTTCAGGGCGAGGGCTATGCCCGGCGGCTAAGAAGGTTTGTCGCGGATGGACCACTCCCGATCAGCGTCGTGCGCGACTACGGCTTCTACGCTCAAGCGTCGTACGTGGTTGTTCCAAAGACAAATTACCGGTACCATCGTTGCCCTCGGGATGAGTGTCTTGTACTAAAGAAAATGAGTATCCGCCGTAGCCTCGTTCATAGTGCGGTATTGCTCCCGATTATTCTGGCGGGCGCCGCATGGCCGTTAGGCGCGCAGCCCGCCACCTTCGAATTCAACGACTCGCATTTCCACCTGACCAACTACATCCAGGAAGGCACCGATATTCGGGATTTCCTCAAAATCATGGGGAACAAGGCTGGCCGTGTGGCGTTGTTTGGCATCCCGTTGCAGCAGCAGTGGTCGTATCGAGTCGACGGAAATCGTGCGCCCAAGTACTACCTGGACACAGACGCCCCCCTGTACTACTACTCATTCACCGATGCCTCGATCGCCATGGCCTACAAGTCGCTCCGTCCCGAGCAGCAGGCGCGGTTTGATCCGATGATTACGGGATTCAATCCAACCGACATGTACGCTGTGGACCATATACGTCGCGTGCTCCGGACATTCCCGGGCGTCTTCAGCGGTATTGGCGAGTTCACCATTCACAAGGAGTTCGTATCCGGTAAGGTCGCGGGTCCGGTTGCGAGCCTGAACGACCCGGCGTTGGACCGGATCCTGGACTTTGCCGGTGAGGCCGGACTGGTTGTGCTGATTCACAATGACATGGATCGCCCTTTTGCGAAAGAATCAGACACGGGACAGCATCCTGGCATTGAAGCATCGGGACCCTTGTATCTCGATCCGATAAAGGCCCTTTTCAAGCGTCATCCAGGAACGACCATCATTTGGGCTCATACGGGCGTGGGCCGGGTTGTCCGCCCCATCAGGAACCACGCTGCCAACCTCGCGAAGATCCTGGCAGATCCTCAGTTCAGTCACGTCTACTTTGATATTTCCTGGGATGAAGTCGCCAAGTACATTGTCGCGACGCCGGAATCCACAAGGATAACGGCTGAGCTGATCAATCGTTATCCGGACCGTTTCCTGTTCGGCACCGACGAGGTTGCGCCAGCCGATCAGTCCGCTTACACGAAGATCTACTACCAGTACCAGCCTCTGTGGAGTTTGCTCGATCCGGAAACGAACAGGAAGGTCCGCTTGACAAACTACGAGCGGATTTTTGACCGGGCACGTCGCAACGTTCGCGATTGGGAGGCGCAACACGCTACGCGTCCTTGAGGCGTCATGTCCAGGTCGGGCTCGCAGGCGGCGTAATCCGGGCGCTGATCGCTACCGGTGCCGCCCTTGTTGATCTGGAACAGGTGCAGGGTCGTCCTGCCGGCCGGGCTATCAACTGGATGCGAATCAACATCGCCTGCAATGGGCAGTCCCGCGGCGTTCATATTCGTTGTCCCGCCGTGCTTCCCGTACATCGCGAGGGCTTCCGCCGTCCTGCAGTGGTGGCTTGGTTGCCCCCGGTGGCCGCACCAGCAGGGCGGAGGCGTCGATGGAGGAGACATGCCAAAAATGCAGGTAGGCACCGAGTCATTCCCAGGGCGACGCCGATCACCATCAGAGCAACCGTGGTTTGTCGAGCAGCATTCACACCCTTATTGGACTAGAGGGACAGCACGAATGTTCCGGAGCAATTGGATCTGCATGCTGCCAGTCAAAGGCAGATAAACGGCGTTACCGGACTGAATTGGTCCGCAATGCGCTCGGAAACCACTCTACGCAATGAAGTCCACAAACCCCACCTATGGGGAGTTAGCCCTGGCAAGCAGTATCGGGTTGGGACCATCGCCAATGCACTCTATGCCTTCTGGACCCACTTCCGGAATCTGGGACTTGTGCCCAGACGGTCACTTTTCTTGGGTGGATCATTGAGCGCTGCGGGAGGTAGCGCCTATCGCACTGCCACTGTTCCGCCGGCATACGGCCCGATATATGACTCTGCACTGAGAGCGACATAGACCAACCCCGGTGGGTGCGAGTCGGCGGACGCGGGAATTGGATTTGGAACCCGCAAATTGATTTGTACCACCCCTTGCACAAGCGTTGGCGCATTTCCCACGTACAGAACCTCCGCTCGTTGTTCGTTCACGTAGACGTACGTCGGCATCACGGGGGTGTTGGCCGCCAACGGGGGCGCGGCGCCATCCGGCAGTTGCGGCGTCATCACGCCCAGTCCGGTGACGAAGATGGATACGATCGAACCCGGCAGCGCGGGGTTCGAGTCGCTGTTCACAGTACCATTCTGGTTCAACGCCGCGAGCGGCCCGGAGATAGGCGTACCAGCTGCAAAGGCGCCCCAGTGCTGGGGAACCAGAAGCACGTCGAATTCGGCCATCAGCCGGTTGTCGCGATAAAGCTCCAGGTGGGCCTTGTCCCCCGTGAGTCCGAATGGCAGCACCAGATTGATCTGGCCAGGTGAGGCGAAGAGAAGGGGCGCAGATGCGCCGTTGGCCAACACCCGCACTCCGGCAAGATCCGGCCCGATGATACCCTGCGCATCGGGCTGCGCCAGTGCGGGTTCCGCAGGCCCGATCTGCCTGCCGAACAGGGAGATGATTTCACCAGGGGCCACTGCACGGCTCTTGAAATCCGCCGCGTCGGCGATGCAGGTGACAGTTCCGGCCGCCGGTGGTCCAGCCGGCAATACCGCGTAAGGAAGCAAGGTGCTGTAAGGGTTTGCCGCCACCACCCGGTCCGGCGCGGCCAGCCAGGCGCGGCTGGCGGTCAGGTAACCCGTGTAAGTCGGGGCAAGAGTCCCGGCGTTCAGCCGCGCTACATAGGGCACACTCTCCGTTTCGTAATGAACTGGAGGAAAACAGGGACGCGGCCCATCTGCCGTCGGGGTCAGGCTTCCGGGATACGATGCCCCAAGGATGCCAATGTCACCGCTCACCGCGGTCAGCGAAGTTATCCAGCCATTGATGCGGGCTGTCGCCACCGTGTTGCCCTGTGAATCGATCTTGCTGATGGTTGCTTCCGGCGCGGAAACTCCGAAAACCCGGTTGTCGCTCGCGAGATAAACCGCTCCGGCGGAATCTACAGCCAAGGCGTATACAGGAGATCCAGTAAACCAAACGGAGTATACGGCTGCGCTGCCCTGCGGGTTCAGCCGTGTGAGCAGCCCCGCGGTGCAGGAACTGTTGCGAAGGGGCCCCCGGGCTCCCGCAATATACAGGCTGCCGTCTGGCCCGATCGCGAAGTCCCACGTTTGTTCCGCGCCTGGCGTGCCGATCAGGGTCGAGAACAGGACGGTCTTCAACGTCGCGTCGAACTTGGCGAGAAATTGATCCGTGTCGCCCACACAAATAATATTCGGGGTAGGCGGAGCCGCCCCCGCCCCCAGCGTCCGCTGATATGCCCCGGGAGTCGTAGGGAAATCAGCCGATGCGGTGGTGCCCGCCAGAAATACACTGCCACCCGAATCCACTACGAGTTTACTGACGGAATCACTTCCGCTGCCACCAAAGTAGCTTCCCGCCAAAACGGATTTGCCGTCGGAACTTAGTTTCGCGACAAATAGCCGTTGTACGCCGGAGGGGTTGCCGCCCGTCACCAGTGTTGCGGACGTCGTGGTGCCGGCGACGTAAATATTCCCGTCAGCAGCGACCGCGATGCCCGTCACAGAATCCGGCCCCACACCGGTCAGATAGGTCGCCCACATCACCCGATCCCCGGAGGGACTCACCTTGGCGACGAAGCCGTGAGTGCAGGTCCCCGTGGATGCCGTACACCCGCCAGGAGCGACCGCTGGCTGAAACACTCCCGCAGTGGTCGCCAAGTCCGCGCCCGTGGTGTTTCCCGCCAGGTAGATAGAGCCCTGCGCATCCACCGCTACCGCAAGCGGGAAGGGTATTCCTGGCAGAGCCTGAGCCGACAACGCTCTGATCAGAAGTAGAGGATAAACCGCTCGAAATATATGAGAACTCATCGTGACTCAAGTTTATACGCTTAGTGTATCCATACCCTGCCGCCTCCGGCCTTTTCACTCTGATCCGGATACCACGCACCCACATCCGCAGTGCCGGGGTACAGCAACCGGTAAGGATTGTCTGGCAGCGGATTCGGAAGTCGGAGATTGATCTGCACGATTCCCTGTACCAACCCGGGTGCATTGCCCATGTACAGGACCTCTGCCGCTTGACTGTTCACCGCGACCGCGGGTTTCACCGCAGGCGTGTTTGCAATTTGCATCGCTACCGCCCCATCCGGCAGTTGGGGCGTCATGGCTCCGAGACCGGTCACGAACACGGAGACGATGGAACCGGGCGACGCGGGGTTCGACGCGCTATTCACCGAGCCATCCTGGTTCAACGCCGCAAGTTGTCCGAACGGTTCGCCGGTGGCGGTGAACGCACCGGCGTGGCGAGGCCGCAGGAAGACCGAAAAAGCGGCGATCTCCTTGCCGTCGCGCCCGATCTCGAACTGGACACGATCGCCGGACAGCGCAAACGGCGTCACCAGGTTGATCTGGCCCGCTTCGGCGTACAACAACGGCGCCGGTAAACCGTTCGCCGTGACCCGCAGGCCGTTCAACTCCGTGCCGATATTGCCGCTCGCGTCCGGGCGGCCCGCCGCGGGCGAAGCAGTGCCAATCCCCGTTCCAAAAATTGAGAACACCTCTCCAGGCGCAACCCCCTCACCCTGGTAGTCGGCTGCATCCACCGCGCAGGTAACCGTGCCCGCCGGTGGCAGCCCGATTGGCACGATGGCGTAGGGGAGCAGCGTTTGGTAAGGGTACGTTGCCAGCACCCGGTCCGGTCCGATCGTTTTGGTGGCGCCGCGCCCCCAGGCGCTCCAGAAGTACCCCGTATACGTGGCCGCCAGCGTCTTTGGATCCAGACGCGCCAGGAACGGGATGAAGTTGGTTTCGTAGTGGATAGACACGCAGGCTCCTGGCGCGCCTGCGCTAGTTTTCAGCAGCGAGGGCCAGGAATCTCCCACCACGCCGACCTCTCCGTTCGCCACCGCCATCGACTGCACGTGGCCCGCAATGTCGGCCGTCGCCAGCACCTCGCCGGTCGGGCTCACTTTCGCGATGCGGGCATACGGTTGGGCCAGTCCCCAAGCCCTGTCGTCGTCGGCGACATACGCATTGCCGGCAGGATCTACTGCCACGCTCTGCCCTCCGGTGCCCGCGGAATACACCAACGCGCTGCCCTGCGGATTCAGCCGCCGCAGAATCGGCCAGGAGGGGCACTCGCGCTCCGGCCCGCTGATGCCTGCGACGTACACGCTGTGATCCGCGCCAATCGCAAAATCGTAGGTGGATTCGCTCAATGGCGTACCCATTAGGGTCGCGAAGAGCACCGTCTTCAGCGCGGCATCGAATTTAATCACGAACTGATTGGATCCGAGACAGTACGATGGGATGTTCGGATTCTCGGTAGGCATCGCCCCGAGAGTCCGCTGGAACGCGCCGGGGCTGGTCGGAAAATCGGTCGACGACGTAGTGCCGGCCAGATAGACATTGCCCGCATCATCGAGCTTGATACCCACAGCCGCATCGAATGCGCTGCCTCCGAAGTAGGAGACAGCCGGCAACGACTTCCCGTCCGGGGCGAGCTTCGCGACGAAAAGATGGCTCGTACCATATTGGATACCGGCGGCTCCCGGCGCCATAATCTTGGACGTTGCTTTCCCTGTGACGTAGATGCTCCCGTCAGCGCCGACCGTTACTGCGCCAATCGACTCGCTGCCGTTGCCGGCAAGGTAAGTTGCCCAGACCAAGTTATCGCCGGAAGGCGTAAGCTTGGCGACGAAGCCGTGGGCGCACGTTGCTGCCGCACACGGACCAGGTGGAGTTGGTTGAAATACACCTGCCGTCGTGGGAAATTGGGGGTTGTTGGTAGATCCCACGAGATAGACAAATCCCTGGCCATCCACAGTTGAATCCGATGGCGGTTCTGAGATCCCCGGCGGCACTTGCGCCCACGACGTGCACACCCAAACGAGCGCTCCGGCCGCCCACAAAGCTCGCGTCAAAATGTCTCCCTCCATCCAAAGACCTGCCGGCCTTCATTTCAACTACACCAGACTGAGATTGCCTCTGTCAAAAAGCAGGTTGAGACGCGTTCGCCCGAGGCCAGCATCCGATCAGCGCCTGCCCGACACCGCCGTGCCCCTTCAGTGAAATCACAATGAGAATGCACGGCATCTTCTACGGCACTTGCCGGACCCATCTGGATTCTCATTGTCCGATGCAGCCCGAGTGGTGGTGTTGTGGTCGGAATACGGCGTTGTCGTCCATAAATGGCGTTCGCTGTGGCCATAAATTCCGCTAAGGGACGCAAACGCCACTCTTCGTCCACAAATATGCCACGTATCAAACCCAAATTGGGCAAAGCCGCAGGTTTTCTTAGTCTTGCTGGGCGTGCGACGCCGTTGCTTCGAGACTAACGTCCAGACGTGTTGGCAAAACGCGGAGATGTACCGGGCGGCTGTAGCAAAAAAGCCGGCACCCGTGTCCAAACACCGCAACGACAGTCCCCTGCGACGTGCAGAACGGCACTTGTAAGCGGCCCCAAACGTGCGGCTCCCGGTAGCGATGCGCATAACATTGTTTCTATTCGCTCCTCTGCTCGCGGCGCAGACCTTACCATCAACCGTCGAGATCGATGCCGCGGCCGTGAACGCCAACGGCTTCATCTATGTCACTGGCACCGTACCATTCGGAGACCTGACGGCCACGGCCGGCGTGTTTCAGCCAAGTATGTCCGACCCAGGAAGTTGCGCGGGTGTACCGTGCCGGGTGGGATTCGTCGGGATGGTGTCACCGCCGTCCAAAATCGTCTGGGCTTCGTACCTCGGGATGACCTCCCCAACGGCAATTTCGGTGGCGCCGAATCAGAACGTGTATGTCGCCGGCATGGGAGTGGGCTCTTTGCCGCCGCTGATGGGTTATCAATCGCAGTCCGCGAGCATCTTCGCCGTCGAAATCAGCGCCGATGGCAAATCGCTGCTCGCCGGTACCTGGTTCGGCGGCAAGGGCGATGTAGTGCACGTCTTGCGCACCGATGCGGCGGGCAGTGTATACCTGGCGGGCAGTGCAACGTCTGCGCAGTTTCCCACCACTCCTGGTGCATATCAGACCGCGCCTACCACGACCATGCCCCCCGCCTTTACGTGGAATATCTGCGTGAGCCCGGGCGACGGATTTGTTGCCAAGTTCGACGGCACGCTCAAACAACTGCTGTTCTCCACGCTCGTCAGTTCCGGCGCGCGCGACGATGTCACCGGCCTTGCGCTGTTGCCCGACGGATCAATCGACGTACTTGCCGTAAGCGGCTTTGCGCACACGCCCGGCTGCTTCGCCACTTCGATCCTGCGCCTCAAGCCGGATGCGACCGCGGTCCTTTCCTCCACCTACGTCACCGACATCAGTTTCGAAGGCACCGCTCTGGCCGCAGCCGAGACCGGCTTCGTTTATGCTGCTGGCGATAACCGCCAATTCTCACCTCCCTTCCGGGGCATGGTGCTGAAGATCGACTCACAAGGAAATATCCAAGGCCGCCAAAACATTCCTGGCAGCATCACTGGATTGACCACCGTAGGGTCCGATGTAATTGCCGTCGGGACCGCAGCACCTGGCCAGCTCACTCCCACTTCCGATGCTCCAAACGTCTGCCTGCAGCCCGATCCCTCCGGCTTTTCTCGAGCCGACTACCTGGTTCGCATGGACGCTGCGAGCCTTCAAATCGCGTACGAGGGCTACTGGCCATTGGGCATTCCGCTGCTGGATCGCGGACAGGTTCTGAATCTGGGCGGTGGGACTGGGTTGATCAATACTGTTCCCGCAGGACCGCCGCCGCCCGACACGATGACTTGCGTCGCCGACGGCGCAACCTATACCCGGGACGCCATCTCGCCAGGAGAGGTCCTATCCGTGTTCGGTGTTGAAATCGGACCGCCGGCTCCGTTGACGGCGGAGTTGGACGCGGCAGGCAATGTCAGCTCACTGTTGGGGGGTATTCAGGTATTTATCGATGCAATGCCCGCTCCGCTCCTCTATGTCAGCCCTAGACAGATCAACCTGGTGGCTCCGTTCGGCCTGTCGCCCGGTCACATTGCCAGCGTCGAACTTCGGCGCTCTGGAGCAGCAGTAGGACATTTTCCTATCCAAGTCACATCGCTGCATCCTGGACTGTTTGCGCTGAATGATTCGAGCGCCCGTCCGCTGGCCGCGCTCAATGAAGATGGGTCGGTGAATGGCTCCAGTAATCCAGCCAGCACGAACTCCACGGTCGCGCTCTTCGGCACCGGCTTCGGCGCGATGACACCTCTTCCGATCGACGGAAGCCGGCCGGATCAGATCGCCAATCAGCCGGTCGCATACTTCGCGGCTTACGTGAATGGCGTCCAGGTCCCGATAGACTACATTGGCAATGCTCCGGGTTTGGTCGAAGGAGTGGTGCAGATCAATGTCGCGCTACCCGGAACACTGTCCTCGGGTACAGCCGCGATTCGCGTCACGACGACCACGGCTCAGGGTTATCCTTTGAGCGCCACCGGCACAATCATGGTCAAGTAGTGGCCCAACCACTCGTGAGTCCGCGTTGTCACAGACGCGCGTGGTCTGCAAAGACGTTTGAAGCCTTGAACGGATTCCTCAAATCCTGGCCCGCCGTAGCCCGTACGAACTGATCTTGAGTCCGTTCTGGCCGATCACCTTACCCCCCAGAAATCATACCAGTCAGGGAATGTCGCCGAGAGACAATCGGCCATTGTGGACGAAAGACGGGGTTACCGGACAGAACTGGTCCGCAATGAAGCCGAAAACCTCTTTACGGAATGAAGTCCAGAAACGCCACATATCGGGACCTTATCGGAAAATAGCTGTCCAGTGGCGCAAAGCCTTGCGGAGTTCAGTGCCAAACCGTCCTGACAAGGAGAAACCGACAGAGACCATAGCGGCCATCCGCCCATTTTACGCAACTTGTCGTGGACGGCGTAGGGTAGGCGTCCACGCCTGCCATGCCCCGATTCGTCGGGGCATGTCCTGTCGGACAGGTTCCGCCGAGACCGAGACCCACGGCGTAGTCCGCTTGACAGACGCTATAGTTAGTACTAGTTTATTAGGACTGAGGGGGAGGCGAGGGCGAGCGATGAAACGGACGAATGGAATCGCGGCTGTCTTGATGGCGAGCTGTTTTCTTGCGAATGGAAATCGGGTCATAGCGCAGGCACCTGGAGCGGCAGCTCCCGGCGCAGTCCGCCGCGACGCCTGCTCCAAGATTCGACGTCGCCTCGGTCAAGCGAGCGGTGCCCGGCAGTATTCCCGTGGGATGGGTAGAGAGCGCGGCGTTCCGAAACGTGCACGTTCAGGGGCGCGATCACGGGCGGTACACGATGTATGGCGCGTCGCTGAGAGTCTACCTTCAACTGGCCTACCGCTTGCCTCCCGATCGGGTATCCGGGCCCGCCTGGATGGATTCCGAGCGCTACGATATTGCCGCCACCATGCCGGCCAATACTCCCGATGCGCAGGTTCCACTCATGCTGCAGACCCTGCTGCAGGAGCGATTCCAGATCAAACTTCATCGGGAACAGAAGGAAACGGCAGTGTATGCGCTGGTGGTTAACAAGGGTGGTCCGAGACTCAAGGAAGCTGTCGAGGGGACTCCTCCCGTAGTCCAACTGGGCGGCGTTTTCAGGGCCAAGAACCGGTCACTGAACGACCTGGCGAGTATCCTGATGCGCTGGACCGACCGT
The DNA here is from genome assembly GCA_963791985.1 of uncultured Solibacteraceae bacterium. Lineage (GTDB taxonomy): Bacteria > Acidobacteriota > Terriglobia > Bryobacterales > Bryobacteraceae > Solibacter. Next base: position 460,836 of record CAWBUN010000003.1, read on the forward strand.
CCCGTGGTGAATCTGACCGGGCTCGACGGCTACTACGACTTCGAACTCGAGTGGAGTCACGATGCCGCACCATCCTCAGGCCCCGCCTCGGATCCGAACGGTCCGCTGTCTGCTCTGCCGCAGTTTGGGCTCAGAGCGGAGAAGCGCAAGGTCCCGCTGGAGTTCCTAGTCATCGACCACGCAGAGAAAGTACCCATCGCGAACTAGCCGCCACCGCGTTCTTTGATTCGAACCATTGTCTCACCGGAGCTTCGGCGTCTCACGCTGCATCAGATTATTGACGACTAGTTCCCAGGGGACGATATACGGCGTTACCGGACAGAACTGGCGGCAACGCTTTGTGGGATGAAGTCCAGAAACCCACATATCGGGAGTCTCCTGCGGTGTCCTATTTTCACGCTCTGTTTTCAACTTCTGCGCGTTATGCTTGAGCTTAAACGAGTGAGGAAGGAATGCATTCAAATGCGTATTCCACTTGGCCAGACAGCGGGTCACTGTGACGAAATATTTCAGTGGCGGATTTGACCTGCGGTTTCGCGCCGAGCTATTGCCGGAAGATCCAGGTCTGGCAGATCAGTTTCTTGTGCCGGAGAATCGGAACCGGATTACCGCCGACGGGCTTGTTTGGCCTAGCCCGAAAGAAGTGGACGACTTCCTAATGAGTCAGCCAATCAGCCACCCTCTCGGGTTGTCCAATAATCTCCATGGGTTTCTGCCGGCCTTGCGTGAGCACGGTATCGCAACCGTCAACCTCACTCCAGTTTGTCTTACGCTCTCTGAAACTACCGTCAGAACCTTGTGCAACCAGGGGTGGGCATTCGATTTTAAACATGCCCCCTGCGAAGAAGATCTCCTGGGCCTCGGGTGGCGCTTCTTGGGCTTTGATACAGCCGAATTGAACGGGTTGTGCAGCGGGCTAAAAGGCATTGGGTACAATGAGCGATCCCGCTCTCAGCTAAGACCGCAGTTTGGGGATGCCTTGAATGATGTTGGCTTGTTCAGTGATGCCGTGATCGCTTCCCAATTTGCAGGAATTCGAGGGAAACAGATACCCTCGCAAGCGCCGTTCGAAGTTGTCGGCATACTCGTCCACGATCTTCTCAGGGCGTAGTTGGCCCTCGCCCGGAATCAAGTCGGCGGACGGATACACTGCCTCCGAGACGCGACGGCCCTTTGGCATTCTCCATACTAGCGAGGACGGTGTTAGCGATTCGCGCCTTGACCAGTTGAGCCTCAGACCGGAAACGGTCGTGAACGGCGTTTAGCGGAAACTTGCGGTTTCCGACTTAGAACGGCGATTACCCATAAGCGCGCTAGCCCTCTATAAGCCGCGTTGCTGGTCTTCCGCGTTTGCCGAGACATATTTGCCTCCGGCATTAGCCGGGAGCCTTGGGATCACGGATCACTGTAGCCAGTCCCAAAGAAGTCACTCACACCACTCTTCCTCTCCTCTCCCCCGCACCACTCCTATGCACCTTCCGCACCGCCCAGCACGCCAGCGAGAGCGCCGACACGATATCATCATGCTGCCCGCTCGACCCCGCCTCGTACCGCTCGTGTCCACTGCTCGTCACCTTCACCCGCATCTCCGTCATCTCCTTCACCAGCGCCGTCCGCTCCGCCAACCCGTCCGCGATCTGCAGCGCCCCCTGCTCGAACGTCACCTGCAAGCCCACCACCAGGTCGCGCTTCGGCACCCGGTAATACCCATCCCCGTACCCCTCGGCCGGGCCGCCCGTGATCGAGACAGGCCACAACCGGCAGCCCATGCCGGCCCGCCGCAGCAGCTCCACTACCGGGGTTCCCACGCCCGTCGCGTCCACAGCCAGGTGCGCCGGACCCTCCGCCGCCAGCCTTCTGATCACCTCCGCCACCCGCTCCACCCCCTGCACATACTCCGTCGCCAGCGGGATCCGCTCCACATGCCGCAAGCGCAGCGCAACCGACTTCCTGTACTCGTAAGTCACCGGATCCCGCTCACCCAACGTCTCCCGCCGTTCCACCACGTTGAGCGCCGTGTGGTCGTGCCGCATCCCTAAATCCAACCCCACAAAGTAACTCCGCTTCATAAATCCAACGGGCCGAAGTCACTCGAAAACGCCGCCTCGATCAGGTCCCGGCTGAATACCGCGCTCGTCGCATCCACAAATTCGCAGCAATACTCCTGGCGGAAGGTTCGCTCCCCCATCACCTGTCGCTCCTCCTCCAGGTGACTCGCCAAAAATCGCCCGCAATCCTCCGCCTTCACGCTCACCCGCTCCCACGTTGCGCCGCCGTTCACCCATGCCTCGTAAAAGAAGCCCCGCTTCCCCCACGGCGTGCTCATCAGCCACAACGCTCCCCCGCTCACCGCCAGCATCGGCCGGACCGCCATGTATAAGTCGTCGCTCACCCGCGACGCCTCGTCCACTAACAACAGCGCCACAGCCGAGAACCCGCGCACCGTCGCCTCCGTCCCCGGCAACCCCACGATCCTGGATCCGTTCGGAAAGGCCAGCGACATCTCGTTGTCCCCGTCCCCCTTCACCCTGATCTGGAGCCTCCGCGCGAATGCCTCCGCCTTGCGCACAAACTCCCCCGTCTGCCGCGCCGTCGGACTTACTGCGATCGTCAGGCTCCCCGCATTCTCCACCGCTTCGTGCACTGCCCTCGCGGCCGTCACCGTCGATTTGCCCCACTGCCGCGTGCAATTCAACAGCACCCGCTTGCTGCGCGTGTCTAACACTCGCGCCTGCGTGGGATCCGGCTCGAATCCCAACGAACTCCGTACCCATTCCGCTACGCCCAGCTCTTGTGCGATCCTCTCCATGCCCGGGTTCCTTTTAGACTCCTTTAGCTTTTTGAACATCCTGCTTCCAATCTACGCCTGCCCTCCCAAAAATCGGATTAAAAACTCCGAATTTACCTGTCGAAAACTTGGCTTTTTTAAGGAATTTTTCGAATAGGCTGAACCATTTACGAAAAAACTTACGTCTCCGCCAATGTTCGTGTGAACGCCCCCGGCCCGCTTTTACGCGCTAAGCCGTTCACGCCAGCTTCAGATTTATTTTTCGAATGTTATCAATCGCTTGACTCAGTCCGGCCCTTGCAGCCGCGGGTCGTTGAGTTAGTCTCGGCGCAGGTAGGGAACTAACTCGTATGATCTCCGAGAAACACAGTCAAGCCGCCCGCGCCAACGGTGCCCGGTCGCGCGGCCCCGTCACTCCCGAAGGGAAAGCCATTTCCTCTCGCAACGCGCTACGCCATGGCCTGCTCGCCAAGACCGTAGTCCTCAGCAACGAAAGCGCCAAGACCTTCGAAACCCTTTTCTATCTCCTGATCGAGCGCTTCAGCCCGGTCGACGACATCGAATTGTCCGCCATCGAGGAAATGGCCGCCGCCCATTGGCGCATGCGCCGCGTGATGTCCATGGAACACGCCATTCTCGACGCCGCCATCCTCGCTAATCCCGATAAAGACCGCGACCAGCAGACCGTCGCCGCCTTCACCGATCCCGCCAGCCAGGCCACACTCGCCGTGCTCCAGCGCTACGAGGCGCGCTTCCAGTACATGTACAACCGCGCCCTCCGCAGCCTCATCCTGCTCCGCAAACTCCCCGCGCGCTCGCCGGAGCCAAACGAACCCAAGGACCCCAGTGTTTGCAACACGGAACTCCCCGAATCTGCGCCCATCCGGCCTCCCCAACCCGCCGATCCCCCGGCTGAACCACCGGCCGAAGCCCAGGTCGAGCCAACCGGTCCCACGGCTGTCCAAATAACTTCGATGGACCCCGAGCTAGCCCCCTTCCGTCCCGACATTTTCCGCTGAAATCGGCGCGAAATGCCCGATTTTAGCCTCGGTCTCACCTGCCGCACCCCACTGGGCGCGACCAGTGTCTTACTGCCCCGAGACCGTGATTTGTGTGAGGTTCCCCGCCGCGTCCCACGTGTATTGGATCGTGCGCCCGTCGCCCAGCGCCGCCTGTATCAGGCGATTCAGCGCGTCGTACGTATACGTCGCGCTCGCGTTCGGCGTGAACCCGCTTCCGATCACCGTCAGCAGGTCGCTCGTCGCCGATTGCGAATTCCCCGCCGCGTCCTGCGCAGTCACTCGGATCACCGCCTTCCGGCTCGGCGCGATATCGCCCGGCAGAATCCAGTCGTACGATTGCTGCGTGCCGCTCGTGTTGGCGAACGGGTCCGCGAACGTCTTTCCGGCGTCGGTCGAAAGCGCGATCGTATGCGCCGTCACTCCGACATTGTCGTCGCTCTGCCACTGGATCCGGTACGTCGTCCCGCCCGGCAGCACCTCGCCGCCCGTCGGCCGGATCAGCGTGATCGTCGGTGCCTCCGTGTCGTTCACCGCGCAGGTGTTCGTCTCGTCCTGCAGGTTGATCCGGTAGCTGCCCAGGTTGACCGCGTTGCGGTCGCGCACCAGCAGTGTGTACGTTCCATCGGCCGGCAGCACGCTGCGCAGCACGCCGTTCGCATTGGTCGTCATCCGCGTGCCCACCGCGTTGTACATCTCCACGAAGGGCGAATAGTTGCCGGTCCGTGTGCTCAGCCGGATCGTCGTCACATCGCCGCCCGTGCCCGTGAACGTGAACGTGTCCAGTTGTCCCGCCAACGTCACCTGCCGCAGGTTTGTCTGTCCGCAGGTCAGCGATTGCGCCGTGCACGGGTTGTTCGGCCGCTGATAGGCAATCGTGTACGATCCCGTCTCGGTCGAGCTCGTCGAGGGGCTCACCAGCACCACGTAGCTGCCTGCCGCCGCCACCTTTTGCGTCACATCCGAGTTGGCTGCGATCCGCGCCCCCGTCGGATCGAAGATCTCGATCTGCGGCGAGAAGTTATCGCTTGTGCGCGTGAACAGCACGCGCTGTATGTCGCCGGCGTCGGCCGCCAGCGTGTAATACCGGAACTGGTTCGCCTGCGAAAGTGTGCCCGCCGTCGTGGCGCCGCAAGCCGCCGCCGCCGCGCCCACCGGCTTGTTCATCAGTTGCCAGGTGAAACTATAGCCGCCCGCCGTACGCGCCGTTGCCGCGCTCACCAGCACCGTGTATTTCCCCGTCGTGGCCACTTTGCGCGATATCCCGAACACCGCCGCATCCAGTCGCCCGCCGTCGGGACCGTACAACTCCATCTGCGCCGCGAAACCCTGCGTGTTGCTCGCGCTGCGCAGTGCCAGTTGGTCGCCGGCCGTAGCCGGGATGCTGTAGGCCAGAATCGGATTGGTGGAGGAAATCACTCCCGTGGTCGTTACCCCCGCCGCGGCCGGAACCGAACACGCGTTCGTTGTGCGCATCAGGTCCAGCGTGAAGGTCGCCGGGCTCGGCGTCGTGCTCGTATCCAGCGCCAGCACCGTGTACGTGCCCGCCGCCGCGTTGATCAGGTCCACGCTCGGATAAGCCCCCGAAAATTGCTGCCCCACCGGGTTGCCCTGCGCATCGTAGATTTCGATCGAGGGCTGCGGGTTCCCGCTGCCCGGCAGCATGCGCAGCGTAAAGCTGTCGCCGGTGGACGCCGTATACGTGTACACGTTGGCCGCCAGCGAGCGCGGGAAACTGCCCGCCACCGTTGTCCCGCAGTTCAACGATACTGCGTTCGGCGGCTGGTCCAGCCGCAGCAGCGAAAACGTGTAGTTGCCCGATTGCGTGTAATCGTAACTGTCCGTCACCACCAGCGAGTAAGTGCCGTCCGCCGGGATGACATAGTTCTGCCTGCCCAAATCGTTCGTGCTCAGAAACGTTCCGACCGGCGTCCCGGTCACGTCGTAGATGTCGATGCGCGGCCGGAACAAACTGGTCGCGTCCGGCTTCAACAGGCGCAGCAGGAAGTTATCGCCCGTTTTCCCTGTGAACGTATAGATGTTATTGCGCAGCAGCCCGCTCACCGAGCCGTCCACCAGCGCCGGAATGGTCAGCTGCTGGAAGCTTCCGCACGGCCGGTTGAGCAGCGTGGACGTCATCGTGTACGCTCCCGTGCTGCCGTCCAGTGGCCCTGTGACAAATACCGTGTAGGTGCCCAGCACTCGGAACGTCACGTTCTTGGTCGCCGCCGCGTGGCTCACCGCGCTCGCCGGGCCCAGGCTGTCCAGCAGCGCGCCCTGCGAGTCGTAAATCGCAATGCTCGGCGCGAAACTGCCCGAGGTATCCGAACGCGCGATCTTGAACGAGTAGACGTCTCCCGAACTCACATTCACCGTATAGCTCGCGGCCGCGAGCGGAGTCGTAAGCTGGCCGTCCAGCGTGGACGTGCAGGTCAGCGCCGGCCCCCCGCAGCCTCCGTTGAGCTTCACCGCCGTCACATAATACACGCCCCCACGGCTCCCGTTGGGCTCGAACACCAGCACCGTGTAAGTGCCGCTCACCGCGGTGGTCACCTCGGAGTGCGTATAGATCTGCGCAAACGGCAACCGTGCGGGACCCGCGACATTTGTGGTTGGGTCGACCGCGCCCGGGGTCAGGTTGACCACATGCCCGTCGGGCCCGTATACCGCCAGGAAGAAGCCCGTGCCCGTGTCCAGTCCGCCGGACACCGCCACGCGCAGCAGCCGGTAGGAGATCACGTCGCCCGCGTTGGCCTGGAATTGGTAGGTGTCCATCTGCCCCCAATGATCAGTATCGGCCGGACTCAGCGGAGTCAGAATCTCGGCGGACGTCGCCCGCCCGCAAGTCAGCGCCTTGCCGTCGCCGCAAGGCCGGTTCAGCCGCGCCATCGTCACCAGCACCGTGCCCGAAGAATCCGGAGTACGATTCGTGATCTGCACCGTGTACTGGCTCTCGGCTGGCAGGTCGACTTCAAAGCCCTGCCCCGACAGGTCGACCGGCGTATCCGTGGAACTCGTACCGCCGATGGATGCCGAGGTCGTCGGCGGCCGCGGTGTGATCACCCGGCCGAATGCATCCACGACCTGCACCCCCGGCGTCTGAAATCCCGGAGCCACGTTCTTGAACAGGAAGCGCAGGTAGACGGCTTCCCCCGTCTGGCCGTGGAAACTCAGGTTTGCGCGCACCGTCGTGCTCGAGAGATTCACCGGCACTGCCGGCTGTCCGCAATCCAGCGGGATGGCGCCGGATTGCTGTGCCCGCAGGCCGCCCGCCAGGCAGCCCACCAGAAGTCCCAAAGGCAGCAGGCGGCGCATTAGCGATCCCTCCGCGCGCTGCCCGCGGGGCAGTTCGCCACGCCGTCGAAGAAGCAGGCTCCCGCTCCCGGTAACGCTGGCCGCAGGTCGGGCACGGGAGGCGCCGGGTCGGCCGCCGCGGGGAGCGTGATCCGCAATTCCGGAAACTGATACTGGCTGCCGGTAAACAGCAGGCCGTTGCCGTCGTCGGCCCATCCGGCTTCGCCGCGCGCGTGGAATAGGTTCTCCACGCCTTCATGCGACGCGATCAGCCGGCCCAGCGGATCGTAGCGATACTGGTTGACCACTCCCGCCGTGGCGTTGGAAACCGCCACCACGTTGCCGCTGCCGTCGAAATGATAGAAGTACGGCGTGCCGTCCGCCGTGACTTTCCACAGGAGGCCGAGCCCGTGGACATAGTAAGCCACCGGCGCGCCGCCGCCGTCTGTCTCCATCACGATCTTTGGCGCTCCGCTCGCAAGGTCGTAGACATAGCGCCTGTCGTTGCGATTGTCAACGCGCATCACCCGAAGTCCCATGGCGTCGTAGCCGTACGTAGTGGTCGCGTCTCCCGTGATGCCTTGCAGCCGGCCGAAGGCGTCGTATGCCAGGGTAAGATTCCGCGACCCCTGCACGGAGGTCAGGTTGCCGCGAGTATCGTACTTATAGGTCTGTCCGTCGCTGCGCGATACCGGGTGGTTGTCTGCGTCGTACGCCAGCGTGTACGCGGGCAGCGTGAACGTGGAGGTGTTCGGCTCGAGCGCGCTCACCGTCGTGCGGTTGCCGTTGCCGTCCACCGTATAGCGATAGGCCGCTACCGGCGTGCCGTCCGGCCCCGTGCTCACAATCGCGCGCAGGTTGCGCGCGCCGTCGTACTGGTAGATCGTCACCGGGCCGCCCGAGACGCTGAGGCTCACCGGGTATCCCGCGGTGTCGTAGCTGTAGAACGCGAAGTTGCCCTGCCAGTCCGAGACCTTGCTCAGGCGATGCAGATGGTCGTACTGATAACTTACGGTCTTTCCGCCGGGCAGTGTGAGGCTGTTCATCTGTCCGGCGGCATCGTACGTGTAAGTCAGCTTGTTACCGAAGCTGTCGGTGTAACTGGTGATCCGGTTCTGGCTGTCGCGCTGGATCCCGGAGTAATCGAAGTTACTCTGCGTGGTGCCCGCGCTCAGGCTCGCGATGCGATTGCCTGTGGTGTAAGTCACCTTGAGTGCGGTGCCCGTGGGGTCGGTCTTCGTGGCCGTCCGCGCGGCGCCGTCATAGTCGTAGCTCCACCGGTTGTTGAGCCCGTCCACGAAGGCGGAGACCAGCCCGTCAGGGTTGTACTGGTATTGGCTCTTGTTCCCGAGCGGGTCGGCTACCGAGGTCACTTGTCCCGTGGCATTGCGCGTCGCCTGTGTCGTGCCGCTCAGCGGGTTGGTCACGCCCGCGAGGTTGCCGCCGGCGTCATACTTCAGCGTCCACACGTTCTTGTTGGGGTCCGTGATGTGCGCCGGGCCGCCGGTGGTGTAGTCCGCCGACCAGCGGTTGTTGCCGCTGTCCGTGATCCCGGTCAGGTTGCCGTTGGAATCGTAGCTGAAGTTGACCGTTTCCCCCGCCGCGTTCACTGCCTGGGTCCGGTTTCCGGCGGCGTCGTACGTATAGGTCACGGTGTTGCCCGCCGGGTCCGTGACCGATAGCAGCAGGCCTACCGCGTTGGAGGTGTACAGCATCGCGTCGCCATTGCCGTCGATGACGCGGATCTCGCTCGGCGTCCGCGGCGTGTCGTACTGGCGCACCGCCCCATCGGGCGTGGTCACGCTCGCCGCCGCCGTGAACCCGGGGTCGCCGCCGTAGGTGATCGCCGTCTTGCCCCCGGCGTACGTGATCGAGGTCAGGTTCCCCGACCCGTCGTAGCCGTACGCGGCCGTTTGGCCGTCGGCATTGGTCTGCTTGGTGAGGCGCCCGTCGGTGTAAGTGAAGCTGACCGATCGGCCCGAGGCGTCCTTGATGGAAGTGATCCGCCCGCCAGAATCGGTCGCGAAGCCGATCAGCGTGCCGCGATAGTGCGCCGCCGTCAGGTGGCCCGAGCTGTCGTAGTCGAGCGACACCCGTACCGTGGTGCCATCGAGGATGGTCAGCAGCCGGCCGTCGGCGGAGAATACCCGCGAAGTCGCCGATCCTGGAGTCGTCAGGCTGTAGGTCCCGTCTCCAGCCAGCGTCAGCGCATCGGTCGTCCTGGTCATGGCGAACAGGGTGGTCGATCCCACCGCGGTCGAATACCGGTCGGTGCGTCCGCTTCCCCGGTGCAGCGTCAGGCTCCCGTCGGTCTCGGTCACGATCCGGTCGCCCAGGCTGAACGACCAGCCGGTCCCCAGGTCGCCGCTCGAGCTATCGTCCTGGTTGAACACCTGCTCGAGCGCCAGCGCAGGCGCCGGACCGCCGAAGGCAAGGTCCGTGATCGCTTACGAATAGGGTCAGGTTAGAGGCGTTGACGAAGACCTGCGGCACACCCGCATCGCGGCAGCCCGCGCCCTTGCACAGCGCATCGAAGGCCACGAAACGGTTCTCCGCCGGACCTCCGAAACCTGTTTGGGCGCAGTCGCGGCAGGCGCTCTGGGCCGCTACGCGCAACATGAAGAAAATACAACCTGATATCAGTAAATTACGGGAAATAGTACACCCCTGGCAAATCCTGAGTCTAGCAGAACCGACCCCCTGCAAGGCTACAATGGAACGTACTGCAGCAACCGTTACCCTAAGCACTTTCCATGCCGAAGAAGATCGCCATCGTCGAGGATGAAGCGGAGCTTGCATCCCTGATTGAATACAACCTGACCCGCCACGGCTACGAAGCCCAGATTCTCGGCGGCGGAGCCGGGACTTTGCGCGCCCTCGAACAGGCCAAGCCCGATCTGATCCTGCTGGACGTCATGCTGCCCGATGCCGACGGGTTCGAACTCTGCCGTCAGGTTCGGCACTCTACTGCCCTCTCCCGGACGCCGGTCATATTCCTGACCGCCCGGTCCGACGAAGTGGACCGCGTCCTCGGCCTCGAGATCGGCGGCGACGATTACATGACCAAGCCTTTCAGCCCGCGCGAGCTGATCGCGCGCGTCAAGGCTCATCTGCGCCGCGAGGAGATGGATGCCGAGCCGGCATCGGTCGGCATCGGCCCCTTCCGGCTCGATCGGACCGCGCGCCGGGTCTACCTGGCTGGCCGCGAGATCTCCCTGACTTCCACCGAATTCAACCTGCTCGAGTACTTCCTCACCCACCCTGGGCGCGCCTACAGCCGCGATCAGCTGCTCGAAGCCGTGTGGGGCGAACAGCGCTACGTCACCCCGCGAACCGTGGACGTCCATGTCCGCCGCCTTCGCGAGCAGATCGAAGAACAGCCCGATGCGCCGCGCTACCTGACGACCGTCCGCGGTTTCGGGTATCGTTTTGAAGAGGGCACATGACCGGCCGTATTTTCCTCAAACTGATCGTAGGCGTCCTCGGCCTGCTTCTTCTCGCGCTCCTGACCGTGGACTACTTCGCCACCAACGTGGCGCAGGAGAACTACGTCCAGAACCTGACCCAGCAGCTCACCGATAAGGGGCGCATGTTGGCGCTGACCTTTCCCTCCCCGGAGAGTCTGGATGCCGACCATGCGCGTCGCATGGCGCAGGCGGTGGGCGGGCGCATCACCGTGGTGCGGGCCGATGGAAAGGTGCTGGTCGATACAGAAGCCAACCCCGCCGAGATGGAAAACCACGGCTCCCGAAAAGAAATCCGGGAGGCATTCCAGCAGGGCAGGGGCTCGGAAATAAGGCAAAGTGCCACGATCGGTGTGTCATTCCTATACGTAGCGGTGCCGGTGGCCGGGGGCGCCAGCGCCATCCGGATCGCGTTTCCGCTATCGGAAATCAACCGTCAGATCGGGCAAATTCGCGGGAAGATCCTGGTCAGCACGTCCGTGGCCTTTCTGCCGGCCATCCTTATTGCGGCTATCCTGGCGCGCTTCATCTCGCGGCGCCTGGCCGCCATCATGGCCCACGCCGGCGAGCTGGCTCGCGGCAATTTCCGCGCCCGCCTGCCGCAAACCGATTCCAGCGAGTTCGGCCAGCTCGAGCAGACGCTCAACGAGACCGCCGAGAACCTGCAGCAGACCGTTTCCCAACTGCAGCACGAGCATTCGGAGCTCGAGAAGCTGGAGCGTATCCGAAAGGATTTCGTGATCAACGTGTCGCACGAGCTGCGCACGCCGCTGGCGTCCATCCAGGGATATACCGAGACCCTGATCGATGGCGCGCTGACCGATCCCGATCACAACATGCGCTTCCTCGGCATCATTCGCCACAATGCCGAGCGCCTGGCGCGGCTTACCGAAGATCTGCTCACGCTCTCGCGCGTGGAGCAGAAGCGCCAGAAGTTCGAGTTCGATATCCACTCCGCGAATTCGCTGATCCACGATGCCTTCGAGCTGGTGGGCCCCATCGCGCGCAAGAACTACATCGAGCTGGTGGAAGAGCGCGCCCCCGAGGATGCGGTGGTCTGCTGCGATAGCGAGGCGGTATCGCAGATCCTCAGCAACCTGCTCGATAACGCCATCAAGTACACCCCCGCGGGCGGCAAGATCACGGTGGGCGCCAGGGCGATCGGCCCAATGGTCGAGTTCTTCGTGCGCGATACCGGCGCCGGGATTCCGGAGGAGGATCTGCCGCGGCTCTTCGAGCGCTTCTATCGCGTGGACAAGGCGCGCTCGCGCGAACTGGGCGGCACCGGGCTGGGACTTTCCATCGTCAAACACCTGGTGGCGGCCCACAACGGCGCGACCCGCGTGGAAAGCGCCGTCCAACAGGGATCTACCTTTTACTTCACGCTGCCGGTGGACGAAGCGGCACTGGGGCACGAGATGCTTAATCCCGAATTCACCGCCTCTTAACGGTACCGTAACGTTGTGCAGGGTACTGTGAACCTGATAGTCATGAAAAAAATCTTACTGATCGAGGACGACGCAGACCTCTTCTCGCTGCTGAAGTACAACCTGGAGAAGGAAGGTTTCTCTTTGAGCGGTCAGCACACCGGGAAGGGCGCGATCGAGCTTTGCCGTCAGGTCCGACCTGACCTGATTCTGCTCGATATCATGCTTCCCGATTCGGACGGCCTGGACATCTGCAAAGGCATCCGTAAGGATCCGGATCTGGCCGCGACGCCGGTCATCTTCCTGACCGCGCGGGCCAGCGAAACCGACCGCATCGTGGGCCTGGAACTGGGCGCCAACGATTACGTGGTCAAGCCGTTTTTCGTGCGCGAGCTGATCGCCCGCATCAAGCTGCAGTTCCGCAATCAGGCCACTCCCGCGCGCCTGCTCGAAGCCGGCGGTGTGGAACTGGACCGCACCAGCTGCCAGGTCCGGCTGAACGGTGCCCCGCTATCCCTCACCGCCACCGAATTCCGGCTGCTGGAGTTCCTGATGAACCGGCCGGGCGTGGTCTTCAGCCGCGAACAGCTGCTGAATGCCGTCTGGGGCCAGGACCGCGCGATCACAGACCGGGCCGTGGATGTCTACGTGCTACGGTTGCGCCAGAAGGTGGAGAAAGATCCGGCCAATCCGATTCTGATCCACTCCGTGCGTGGTTTCGGATACACCTTCGAGCCGCGGCGCTCGATGGCAGCGGTCTAGAAGCGGCTGCTCCGCCGCTATAATCGGGTCTGGTGAGGGAGCATGCATTCGTGAAGCCCGGATTGTTGGCTATAGCTCTCATGAGTGCGGTTTCCGCATTCGCGCAGGGCTCCTTCAACGTGTCGGTGATCGGCACTACGGCGACGCAGGCGGTGCTCTCTTACGCGGCGCCGGCCGATGGCGCCTGCACGGTAGAGGTCAGCGAGTCTTCCTCCTATCAACCGCCGGCGCATGACGTGGACCCCAAGCTCTTCACGGGAGCGAACTCCGATGCGCGGCCTTCCAGCACCATCAACGGGCGCTTCCGCATCGTCGTGCTGGGCCGGCGGTTTGCGGACCTGGCGTTGGATGGCAACCGCTATTCCCGTGCGCTGCAGGCCAACACGCCGCATTACTACCGGGTGACCTGCGGGCAGTCCGCGGCGACGGGCATGTTCAGCACCACGAATATCCCGTTGGGCATGACGTTCTCCGACCTGCCGCAGGTGGACGAACAGCATCCCGGGCAATGGGTGGTGCCGACGATTCCGGAGGACCGCAATTCTACGATCGTGGATCCGCACACCGGCGCGCTGATCCGGCGGGTGTCGCTGACGCAGGATATCCCCAACGGGCAGGGCGCGTTTTTGAATTACGGCGGCTTCGTACGCATGTGCGGCACTATTCTGCAGGGGCCGGGGCCGGGATTCTTATGCGCCCTCTCGAACTACAACGGCGGGTACGGACTGCTGTATTACATCGCGCCGGGGAGCGGGGAAGTGCGCTACCTGGGCTACCTGCCGGAGGCCTATCCGGCGATCGACCTGGTGGACGGCAAGATGTACCGGAGCTCGACCGATGCGAGCGGCAAGGACGTGATCCTGCGCGGCACGTATTCGGGCGACTTCAGTCCGGCGACTTCGAAGAGCCAGATGGCGACGATCTTGTGGGAGACGTTCTACTCGGGATCGGCGGGCGACCTGATGAAGGCCTTCAATCCGGCCTTCGACGCGACGTCAGTTCGGGTGCAACCTCTCGGTACGCGGGCAATACGGGCAGATCAGCTGCCTGAAGGGATCGCAGGATAGTTACGGATGGCTGGGCGTGCTGGACATGGGGAACCGGCAACCGATCGGGAGTTGCGGGAGCGATGCGGCGCAGTGCCCGCACGTGATCGCGACGGCGAAGACGTGGGAATCGCCGGTGACGCGATGGTGCGGAGTGCACAACACGCAGTTCATCGATGGAGCGCCGCTGCTCTCGATGACGTTCCACACGATGGAAGGACCGGACGGGCAGACCGGGCTGGGACCTTACGTGACTACGACGACGTCGGCTGTGACGGCTTCGGACCCGGTGATCAACGTGACGGGGGAGCCGAAGAGCGGGTCGGTGGATGCGTACCTGATGGACGTGCAGGTGGGGGACGTCCTGCAGTTCCTGGACAACGGGGAGTACGTGAAGGTGCTGGCGAGGAACGGCGCGACTGCGTGGCAGGTGCAGCGTGCATCGGGAGGACAGGCGGCGGCGCATGCGAGCGGGAGCAAGTTGAAGGCGGTATGCGAGACCGGTGCGCAGGTCTACTGGAAGTTCCTGGCGGATCCGCAGGGAACCGACCGGACGGGGACGAATTACCTCGCGGACCAGTATTGGCCGACCGGGGGGCACGACGACTGGGGCCCGAACATCCGGATCAACGAGACGTACGCGGCTATCGTGGGGACGGTGCAGGACAAGATCAACAGTCCGGACATTCTGTGGATGGAATCGTCGCCGCAGTTCGCGGGAAGTCTGGGGATGGCGTGGGGGAACAGCTACGCGAAACATCCGAGCTATCACCAGTCGAAAGCCAGCGCGCAGGATCAGAAGTGGTTCCTGGACATGTTGGGCTTCGGAGGGGGAAATATCTATAGTCCGAATCCCGGGGCGCGGCTGGTGACGGGACAGTTGTATAAATACATCTTCGACGACTACGTGAAGAATCCGGGAAACCGGAAGAATCAGCCGACGCTGGCGGTAACGGGGATTCAGAACCTGGTGGACGTGAGCGGTCCGGGCGCGGTGCTGGGCGCGGGGCCTGCAGATTCGTACAAGTACTGCATGGCGCGGAAAGCGGGCGAGTGCGCGGCCGGGTCGGCGATGGGGGATGTCTACGCGAATGTGCCCAACATGCAGCAGCCTTATTGCACGCCGAATGGACAGGCGGGGGATTTGTGCGTGTCGGCGTTCCCGACGTACGGGGGCGCGGTAGTGCAGTTGGGAATCGACGCGAAGAGCGCGTCGTTGAGCCGGGTGCTGACGAACGCGTTGACTTCGCCGCGGGACATGTTCTACTATCCGACGGCGAAATCTCTGGCGGACGGGTCGTGGTCGCTGTTCGGGTTGACGCAAGGGTCGAACTTCAACGTGATGATGGTGAAGCTGCCGCCGTATACGGGGCTGGATGGGCGCGACAGATCGACTTTCCTGCCGCTGGCGGTGAACCTGAAGCCGCCGGCGGACCCGCGGATCGCGCGGGCGGTGGTGGAGTTCGGGTACGCGGAGCAGGGCGCGCCTGACCAGCACTTCTGTACCAGCCGGCGCGAGAGCTGCGTGGCGGCGTCAACGGTGCCGACGGGGGACGTGGATAACGCCTTCTACTATTCGGCGACCGATACGTATTCGGGCGTGCCGTGCGCGGGCGGGTGCCAGATTACGATTCCGGCGCTACCGATGCACGTGGTCTACTACCAGGCGAAGTACCTGGATGCATCCAATCAACTGGTGACAATGGGAGAGCGCGGAGTCGCGGCCGAAGTATCGGCGGTCAGCGAGCTTGGGCCTCCGACTCCGCGTCGTCCTACGGTCCGGCCGGTAATTCGATAAGCACAGGGCAGGGGTGCGCGTATCGGGACGCCGGTTCTTACACGCGAGAGTTACGGCAGCAGGTGGACAGGCCAGGAGGCCTATCCCACAACACTTTTCCCCCAGGCGCGGTCGCGGCTCGGAACAGGGCCTGGTACGTGTGACTGGGGGCATACTCGTGCACGCGAGAGTTACGGCAGCAAGTGGACAGGGTCGAAAGACCACCCCTCAAACTCGGGGAATCCCCGGAATCGGCGGTGGTCTTTCATCAAAGTTTCGCGGGCGGAACGCCCATCAACAACAGGCCAGGAGGCCTATCCCACAACACTTTTCCCCCAGGCGCGGTCGCGGCTCGGAACAGGGCTTGGTACGTGTGAAAGGGGGCATACTCGTGCACGCGAGAGTTACGGCAGCAAGTGGACAGGGTCGAAAGACCACCCCTCAAACTCGGGGAATCCCCGGAATCGGCGGTGGTCTTTCATCAAAGTTTCGCGGGCGGAACGCCCATCAACAACAGGCCAGGAGGCCTATCCCACAACACTTTTCCCCCAGGCGCGGTCGCGGCTCGGAACAGGGCTTGGTACGTGTGAATGGGGGCATACTCGTGCACGCGAGAGTTACGGCAGCAAGTGGACAGGCCAGGAGGCCTATCCCACTGTCAGAAGGCGAGGCGGAGGGAGAGTTGGATGGAGCGCGGGCCGCCGATTTGGTAGAGCGAGTTGAAGCCGCCGGCGGCGGTGGAGTTCAGCGACTTGCCGAGCATCGAGGTTGTGACGCCGAAGGTGGAGCTGTTGCTATAGGTGCCGCTGGGATTGGCGAAGTTCGGGTGGTTGAAGGTGTTAAAGAAATCGCCGCGGAACTGCAGATTGATCTTTTCGCGGAGCTTGAAGTTGCGATTCACCGAAAGATCGAGTTGGCCGAAGCCGAAGCCGCGGAGGACATTCCGTCCCAGAGTGCCCTGCACGAATCCGGTGGGTATGGTGAAGGCCGCGGGGTTGAAACGCCGGCCTCCGGGTAGCGAGGGGTCGTCCAGATAGAGCGGTTGGTCCGGGACCAGGTTGACGCGCGAGCTCAGCGTCCCGACGGCACCGGCGCTGCGCGAATTGATGATGTCGACCGGGAGCGCGGTGCGGCCGCGAACGATCGGGTCGATCGCCCAGCCGCGCAGAATCGCTTTGCCGAAGGAGCCGGCGAAGTTCGGCGAGGGCAACTGGTAGACCAGGGCGGCGGTGAAAGCCTGGCGCGCGTCGAAATCGGCGTTGCCGCGATTCTGGTCGTAATAGTAGTTGGCGGGATGGAGAACGGTGACGGCGTCGCTGGATGCAGTGTCGATGGCGTGCGACCAACTGTAAGAGGCCAGGACTTGCAGGCCGTGGCCGAAGCGCTTTTCGAACTGCGCCTGCAGCGCCTCGTAATCCGACTTCGAGCCGTTGGTCCCGAGGATTGTGCCGCCGAGGAAGGTGGGGTTCAGGCTGGCGAACTGCTCCTGCACGAAGAGGCTGCGTCCGGCCGAGCCCAGGTAAGTCAGCGTCAGCAATTGTCCACCGCCCAACTGTTGTTCGACGGCGAAGTTCCATTGCAGTGTCTTCGGCAGGCGCAGGTTGGGATCGACGCCGGTAAAGTTGGAGTACGGCGGAGTGAGGAGGAGCGGAGGCAAGGGTTGCGTGGGGGAGAGCGGCATGGGCACGTTCGCCAGCAGCGTGTTGGATGCGAAGACGCGGCCGCCCAACAGGTTAATCATGAAGCCGTACGCGGTGTCGTAAAAGATGCCGGCGCCGCTGCGGATCACGGTGCTCCACTTCGGATCGCGCGAAAGCTGCCAGGCCACGCCGAGGCGCGGCGCGAAGTTCCGATAGCTGGTGGGATAGACCGATGTACCGGAGGGAGCAACAGCCAGCGTGTTGAAGGTAGGCCCGGAGGTAACCGCGACGAAGGGGGTGCTGCCGGATTTCGGCGGAGCATTCAGATCCCAACGGAAGCCGTAGGTCAGCGTCAGGCGGGAGTGCAGCTTCCAGACATCCTGTGCGTAGACCGACCAGCTTCGGAAGATCACGTCGGCCGGAATATTGCGCGAAAGGATCGAAGTACCCAGGCCGGAGAGCACGGTGCCGGCGACGTTACTGAGGCTGCCGGTGTCGTTGAACTGCATGATGTTCTGGAAGACGGCGTTACGCAGGTCGGTATCGACGCTGCGCCAATCCGCGCCGAACTTCAACTGGTGGGCGCCGCGGACCATGCTGAAGGAATCCACCACGTTGTATTGCTGGGAGATATTTCGCGCGAGGATGCCGTTCGAAACCGAGGCCGAACTGCCGCTGAGAATGCGGAAGGTGACGATCGAATTCGCGCTCGAGTACTCAGAGGGGAAGAGAGTGGAATCGGGCAGGGGCACGCCGCCGCCGAAATCGTCGAGCAGGGAGTGGCGATTGCCTTCGGAGAGAGAGTAGTTCACGCGCAGATCGTTGGTGATGGTGGGGCGCAGGATGGCGATCAAGCCGAAGGTCGCGGTCTGGGTGCGGGAATCGTAGCGCACGATGGTGTCAGGCGCGCCGGCGGAGCCGCGATTATTGCCGTAGGACGGGGCGAAATCGTAGCGGCCGAATAGCTGCAGGCGATTGGAGAGCGCGTGATCGATGCGAAGGCTGGGCGCGTTCAGGGTGGTGGGATTGGAGAACGCGGCGGTCACCTGGGCGAAGCCCGTGGGCTTTCCGGCGGCATTCAGAGTGTCGGGTGAGGTGGGCTTGGAGAACATGTTGAGGTAGGGCTGCAGGGCGGCGGGGGCCTGTTGGCGCAACGTGAGCGAGGGCACATCGCTGATCACCGTGACGGGTTGGCGCAGGCGGAGGCCTTCGTAGGAGAAAAAGAAAAAGGTACGGTTTTTCCGGATGGGTCCGCCGAGCACGCCGCCGAAATCATTCTGCCGGGCGGCGGACTTCGGCCTGGCGGCGCGGTTGGAGAACCAATCGTTGGCGTCGAACTTATCGTTGCGGAGGTAATCGAAAACCGAACCGTGAAACTGATTGGTTCCCGAGCGCGTGACCACGGCGATCTGGCCGCCGGGGGTGCGGCCGTATTCCGGCGCGTAGGTGGAGGTGAGGATGCGGAATTCCTGCAGGGCGTCGATGGACACCATATTGTTGGTGCCGCCGAATGCGGCGGAGCCGACCGTGGAGCCGCTGCCTCCCTGTCCGGGGGCCTGGGAAGCGCCGGAGCCGAGGTTGGCGCTGACACCATCGACGCTGTAATAGTTGGCGTCGGCGCGCTGCCCGTTGATGGCATACTGGCCGCGCGAGTTTTCGTTGACGGGCATAGTGACGGAGCCCGGGGAGAGTTCGACGAGGGAATTGAAACTGCGGCCGTTCAAGGGGAGGTTGGAGACGAACTCGCGGCCGATCACGGTGCTGACGCTGGCGTCGGTGGAGCGGACCATCTCCGCCGAACCGCTGACGGTAACGGTCTCCCTGGTTTCGCCGACTTTCAGAGTGAAGTCGAGGGTCGCGGGCTGCGCGACTTCGAGCGTGACTGCCTGGCGATTCTCGCTCTGAAATCCGGGAGCCTTGACGGCGACGTCGTACCGGCCCGGTTTCAGCGACGCGAAGGAGTAGAGGCCGGCGTCATTGGTCACGGTGGTGATCTTGACAGCCGTATCGACGCTGGTGGCTTCGACGGCTGCTTTGGGCACGGCGGCTTTGGCCGGGTCCCTGACGAAACCGGACAGGCTGGCATTTTGAGCGAAGAGCGCCGTGCCGGTGAGCAATACGAAAGCGACGACAGAATGCCGTAGTGGGAGCATGCGTACCAACCCCTCCAGAAGTATGGGTAATTATGGCCCGGCTTCAGGAGGTAAGCAAATAGATATTTAAGAGGCTGGGTTATTCACGGAACCGATGGGTGAGGAGGGCTTCCACGTGTAACTCCAACTCGCGGCGCGCGTCCGCGGTGCTGACAGGGCCGGGGGCATAGTATATGCGCCCATCCGCACCGTACAGGAAATTCGAGGCGAAGGAGGTGACTTTGTACGACTTGAGCAACTCCTCGCTGGCGCGCGCGGGGAGGAAGCCGAGGCGCCAGCCTTGCATGAGCGGCGCGACCCAGGCGTCCTCCGGCGGATGGGCGTTGACGGCGATGATCTCGAAGCCGCGGTCCTGGTATTTCTCCAGCACGGCTTGGAGAAACCGGAATTCGCCGCGGCAGGGGCCGCACATGGGGTACCAGAAATTCAGGAGAAAGACTTTGCCTTTTCGGCTGGCGAGCGAAATGTTTTGGTCCGCCGTGTAGGTGGCGGCGGAGAACGGGATTCCGGCGAGCGCGGTTTTGCTGCGCAGGGCGAAGACTTCGTCATCCACCTGGGCGGCGTCTTTCTTGAGTTTTTGGCCGAGGGCGAGGAGGGCAGCGCGAGTGTCGTCGCCGGGTTTGGCGGCGAAGTATGCGAGGAGGCCGGAATAGGCGAGCGCGGTATCGCGGGCTTTGGCGCGGGTGAGTTCCAGCGCGCGGCGGTCGGTCCCCGGGGGCAGTTGGACCGCCGCCAGCGCGGCGACCGCCGCGGAATTCCTGCCGGCGGCGATCATCGCATTGGCCTGGCCGATGGCTTGCGCGTACGCCGCCAGTTGCGGCTTGGCGATCTCTTGTGCCAGGCCGCGCGCTTTCGCGGAGTCCTCGCGCAGGTACATTTGAAAGAGCGGTTCGAGGGCGTTGGCGGCGGCAGGCAGATGATCGCGCCGCATGAGCTCGTAGATCGCGCGCGCGTCCTGCGCGGTGGGTGCGGTGCGGGCGACCAAGCCCAGCATGGACGCGGCTTGATCGGGGAATTTCTTCGCGTATTCTATCGCTGCCTGGCGGAACGGCGCGAATTCGACGGATTGGAGAGATGTCACGTAGAGCATGGCGTAGCGCGCGCTGTCGGGCCAGACCTCGGCGGCTTTGCGGTTGTACTCGCGGCTCTCGGCGAGTTTCCCCTGGCCGGCGGCAGTGAAGGCTAAGCCTTGCCACGCGGGAGCGAATTTCGGATCGACCTGTACGGCCTCCTCGAAATAGCGTACGGTCAGTTCCGGGTTCGTGTATTGATAGAACACGCCGAGGATGTAGCGAAAGACGGCTTTATCGGGGTGCTCTTTTGCGGACTGCTGATAGCGCAGTTCGAACTGCTGGCGCAACGCTGCGTTGCGGTAGTTTTTGCCCGCGGTGCACACGAGGGAATACTGTTCGTGGGCTGCGAAGAAGTCGGGGTCGAGTTTGAGGGCCTCACCGTAATGGAGCACGGCGGCGTCCCAATCGTCAGCGCGCAGTGCCGCCTCGCCCTTTTCGAAGGCCGCGCGGGCGGCGGGTGTTCCCTGCATGGCGGCGGGCTGTCCCCATGCGGTGAGCGCCGCCGCCACGATGCAGACGAGGTTTTTCCACGTCATCCTGAACATGTGACTCCGTGACCGGTTCAGGCGTGCAATCGATTCTCTCCGCCGCCCGGCCGCGAGCCGGCATCTCACATACATGGCGTGGATGACGGCGGCGATCGCGTTGGGGGCGGGTGCGCTCTGTGGCGGATGGGAGTGGACGCTGGTCTGCCTGATCGTAATGCCGGCGGTCTGGCGCGGCGATTCGCGCGCGATTGCCGTGTTGGGCGCCGTCGCTCCCGGGCTCTGCTGGCTGGTGCTGTATCGCTTCACTGGGGATCGACGCCTTTTCTTCCCGTACGCGATGCAGTATGCGGTGCAGGCGGGTTACGTGACTGGCCGGCCGGCGCTCCGCGGCGGAGGTGTGGTGCTGCTGTTCGTGGGCATTCGGATCGCGCAGGGTGCGGCGGCGAGCATCCTGCTGGTCGAAATTCTGGTGGCGGCAGGTGTGCTGGCGCTGCCACGCCGGGGAGGTCTCGCCGGGCGCACTACGGGCGCGGTGCTGGGTTCGCTGGTGGCATTCGCGGGACTCGCGATCTGATAGGGCGCTATGCTGAGGGCCATGGATCGAAGGGCATTTCTCTCCGCCATGGCCGCAGCCGGAGCGCTCGCGGGCAAGGCCAGCCGTCCACCCAACGTCGTCTTCATTTATTGTGACGATCTGGGGTATGGCGACCTGGGCTGCTACGGTTCGACGAATCGCACGCCGCACATCGATCGCCTGGGCACGGAGGGCGCGCGCTTCACGCAGTTCTATTCCGCCAACCCGGTGTGCTCGCCATCGCGGGCCGCGCTGCTGACCGGCCGCTATCCGACGCGCGTGGGCGTGCCGCGGGTTCTGTTTCCTACCGACACGGTGGGACTGCAGGATGGCGAGGTCACGATCGCACAGATGCTGAAGGCGAAGGAATATAAGACGATGTGCGTGGGGAAGTGGCACCTCGGCCACCTGCCGCATTATCTGCCCACGAACCGCGGCTTCGACGAATATTACGGAATTCCGTACAGCAACGACATGAACCCGCGGGTACTGCTGCATGCGGCGGGCGGCAAGGTGGAAACGGTGGAGGCGGAGGCGACACTGGAGACGCTAACCGAGCGATACACGGCGCAGGCGACGCGCTTCATCGCGGGTGCGAACGCGCAGCCATTCTTCCTCTATATGCCGCATACGTTCCCGCACATTCCGCTGGCTGCTTCGACGCGCTTTCGCGGGAAATCTCCCAACGGGCTGTACGGCGACGTGATCGAAGAAATCGATTGGAGCGTGGGCGAGGTGATGGCGGCGATCAAGCGCGGCGGGCTCGACGATAACACCATCGTGATGTTCTCGAGCGACAACGGGCCGTGGTATCAGGGCAGCCCCGGGCGCCTGCGGGGGCGCAAGGGCTCCACGTATGAAGGCGGAGTGCGCGAGCCGTTCCTGGCGCGGTTTCCGGGGCGGATTCCCAAGGGGCTGGTGTCGCGCGGGGTCTCCGGTACCGTGGACATCCTGCCGACGCTGGCGAAACTCTGCGACGTGCCGCTGCCCTCGCGTCCGCTCGACGGGATCGATATCTGGCCGCTGCTCAGCGGGAAGGCGCCGCAGATGGAACGCGAGGCACTGCTTTACTTCGACGATTGGAACTTGCAGTGCGCACGATGGGGTAAGTGGAAGCTTCATTTCGCACGCTACAACTCGTTCGCGTATAGCCCCGCTCCGCCGGGAGGGCGCGTCAATTTGACGCTGCCTGTTTCTGAGCTCTACGACCTGGATGCGGACGCGGATGAAAGCTACGATGTCGCGGCGGAGAATCCAGCGGTAGTGGCGGAGATCAAGGGCAGAGTAGAGCGGCTGCTGCGCGGCTTTCCGGAAGAGGTGCAGAAGGCGTGGGCGGCGACGCAGGCCAAAGAGACGCGGCCGGGGACTACGGGGGCGTTGCCGCAGAAGAAGAATTAGGGCCGCAGATAAACCTAGCGCGGCCTATGGCCGCAACCAAACAGGTCTTCCGAGGCAAGGGGCTGGAAGTGGCGTTCCCCCGTTCGTATCATCGTGAGTGTTCGAAATTCACCCGATACGAGGAGAGAACGCCATGCAAGAGTTTACCGCGAAGTATGCCGACAAGATTCAAGGTGTTTTGAGTGGATTTGACCGTCTGGTATTCCGGGGTTCGCTGCGCAAGATCTGTCACTCGTTTGGAATGGAAGGCTATTTGTGGGCCGCCCAAGTACCCCTCAAGGAATTCGGCAGGCACGTCAACGAAATCAGCGGGCAGGTGAAAGATGGCGCATTACGCTGCATGCTGGAAGCGGACCGGCCGGTGAAGTACCTTCCATCGAGCAAGGACGATAAAGAGAAAATCGCGCGTTCGATAGCGCAGCAAGACAAGGTGACCCAGGGGCCGGTGTGTGCCCTGACGTGCGTAGAACCGTGCTGGGGATTCGACATCTACCGCAATCGAGAGACCAAGAAGTTGGACTTGGTGCAACGCCCCCGGAAATGTTTGTACGTGTATCAGTATTGGGATCACCCAGTTTTCGGATGGATGAATGCGCGCATTGAGACGTGGTTTCCCTTTTCGATTCAAATCTGCATGAACGGGAGGGAATGGCTGGCGCGGCAGATGGATCAGGCAGGAGTGAAGTATCAGCGACAGGACAATTGCTTCCCGTGGATCTCCGATTGGGAGCAGGGGCAACGGTTGATGAACACTCAACTGCAAGCCGACTGGCCGCAGTTGCTGAATCGGATCGCTGGTAGGCTCAATCCGCTTCACGAAGAGATCTTTCGTCAGTTTCCGCTGGACTATTACTGGTCCGTGTACCAGAGCGAATGGGCCACAGATATTTCGTTTCGCAAGGCGGACGATCTGACACGGCTTTACCCGTTGTTCGTTCATCACGCGATGACGACGTTTCGCAGTCCGGACATCCTGCGTTTTCTCGGCAAGAAGCTGACCGGATCGGGAGAAGTCAATCAGCATGTCCAAGCCGAGGTGACCAGCGACCTGAAGCGGAGGCAGGAAGGGGTGCGCATCAAACACCGCTACAACGAGAACTCCGAGAAGCTCTACGACAAGGCGTACGCCACGAGGGGGGCCATCCTTCGCGCCGAAATGACCATGCAAGATCCGGAGGACTTTTTGGTTTACCGGCACGCCGAAGGAGATCCGGACGGGCCTATGGCATGGCTCCGCATGCGCAAAGGAATTGCCGACCTGTATCATCGCGCCGAGGTTTCGCAGAAAGTGAACGTCCGCTACCTGAATGCTCTTGCCAGCGTCGATGACAGTACCAGCCTCCTGGAATTGATTGGACCGTTGGAGCATCCTGTCATGTACCAGGAAAAACGCAGTCGGGCGCTGCATCCCTTTGACACCGAGGACCGGTCCTTGCTGGCGGCAATCAGCGGCGGAGAATTCACGATCAACGGTTTTCGCAACAAAGATCTGCAACCGTTGCTGTATGGGTCCAAGGCCCAGACGGTTGAAGAGACCAGGCGCCGGTCGGCAGCCATCAGTCGGAAACTGCGTCTCCTGAGAGCTCACGGCCTCATTCAAAAAATCCAGAAGAGCTACCGGTACAAACTCACCGCGAAAGGAAGGCAGATTCTAAATGCGCTCTTTACTGCCGCCCGAGCTACCGTCGAAACGCTACTTCCCAAAGCATCTTAACGAAAATTCGTCGCGAACGAACGAGAATCTGATTGTTAGCAGTGCAGATGAACGCAGATAAGAAACTCCAAGAAGCTGCTCAGGCCAGAATTTCGTTTACCACTTTGCCGGCGACGTCCGTGAGGCGGAAGTGGCGGCCCTGGAATTTGTAGGTGAGGCGGAGATGGTCCACGCCGGTGCAGTGGAGGATGGTGGCCTGCAGGTCGTGGACGTGGACGGGGCGCTCGGTGATGTTGTAGCCGTAGTCGTCGGTGGCGCCGAGCGTGATGCCGGGTTTGATGCCGCCGCCGGCCATCCAGACGGTGAAGCAGCGAGGGTGATGATCGCGGCCGTAATCGGTGGGCGTGAGGCGTCCCTGGCAGTAGACGGTGCGGCCGAATTCTCCGCCCCAAACGACCAACGTGTCGTCTAGCATACCGCGTTGTTTGAGGTCGGCGATCAAGGCGGCGGTGGGCTGGTCGGTTTCCTTGCAGAGTTTGGGTAGGCCCTTGGGAAGGCCGCCGTGATGGTCCCAATCGCGGTGATAGAGCTGGATGAAACGGACGCCACGCTCGGCCAGGCGGCGCGCCATCAGGCAGTTGTAGGCGTAGGTGCCGGGCTTGCGCGCATCGGGTCCATAGAGGTCGATGGTGGCGGCGGATTCTTGGCCGAGGTCCACGAGTTCGGGCACTGACGATTGCATCTGGAAGGCCATCTCGTATTGTGCGATCCGAGTGGCGGTCTCGGGATCGCCGAATTCGGCGAGGGTTCCCTGGTTGAGTTCGGCGAGCGCGTCCAGGTAGGCGCGGCGCTGCCCGGGCGGGAAGCCGGCGGGGTTGGAAAGGTAGAGCACGGGGTCGCCGACCGAGCGGAACTTGACGCCCTGATAGCGCGAGGGGAGGAAGCCGGCGCCCCAGAGACGGTCGTAGAGCGGCTGTCCGCCGCCACCGCCGCCGGGGGATATCATGACCACGAAGGCGGGGAGATTCTCCGCGTCGGAGCCGAGGCCGTAGACCACCCATGAGCCCATGCTGGGGCGGCCGGCGATCTGCGATCCGGTCTGGAGGAAGGTGACCGCGGGATCGTGATTGATGGCCTCCGTGTATGCCGATTTGATGAAGGTCAACTGGTCCGCGACCTTGGCGGTGTACGGCATCAGTTCGCTCACCCATGCGCCTGACTGGCCGTGCTGCTGGAAGGAGAACTTCGAAGGCACGATGGGGAAGTTCAACTGCGCGGATGACATATTGGTGAGGCGCTGGCCCATGCGGATGGAGGCGGGCAGGTCCGTGCCCTGGAATTCCTGGAGGCGAGGCTTGTAATCGTAGAGCTCGATCTGCGACGGGCCGCCCGACTGGAAGAGATAGATGACTCGTTTGGCGCGCGGCGCAAAGTGGGGGAGGCCGGGGAGGCCGCCGGTTGCGGCGTGGAGATCGCGCCCCATGAGGGAGGCCAGCGCGGCGGTGCCAACGCCGGTGGCGGCGCGCCCGAAGAAGGCTCGACGAGTGAGTGGGTTCATTGCCTGGTCACCGCCTCATCCATATTTAATAGCAGGCTCGCCGCTGCCGTGTAGGCCGCGAGCTCCACGGGGTCGAGTTTCGCATCGCGCGGCGCGGCACCCTGGTCGAGGAACTTCGCGGCGTCTTCGGGGTGGGCGCGGTAGTAGGTTCGGAAGCGCGTGAGCGCGCTGCTCAGCACGTCGAGCTCTTTGGGGCGGGGCGCGCGGCCGAGCACGAGATGCACGCCGGATTCCAGGCGACCTTCAGCCAGCATTCTCTCGGCGAGCTTGCGGGCCGCCTCGAGGTAGATGGTGTCGTTCATCAGGTTGAGGGCCTGAAGCGGCGTGTTGGTGCGGCTTTCGCGCACGACGCAGACCTCGCGGCTGGACGCATCGAAATTCATCATCGATGGCGGCGCGATGGTGCGGCGCCAGTAGGTGTAGAGAGAGCGGCGGTAGAGTGCGTCGCCTTTGTCCGGTTCGTAGCCCTTGCCGCCGAAGAGTTCCTGCCACAATCCGGGCGGCTGGTAGGGCTTGACGGAGGGGCCCCCGACTTTTTCGACGAGGAGGCCGGAGACGGAGAGCGCCTGATCGCGGAGCATCTCCGGCGACAGGCGATAGCGCGCGCCGCGGGCGAGCAGACGATTCTCAGGGTCGCGCTCCAGGAGATCGGGAGTAATGCGCGAGGATTGGCGGTAGGTGGCGCTCATCACCATCGTCTTCATGATGTGCTTCACGCTCCATCCCGAATCCATGAATTCGACGGCCAGCCAGTCGAGCAACTCGGGGTGCAGGGGCCACTCGCCTTGCGAGCCGAAATCCTCGACCGTCTTCACGAGTCCGACGCCGTACAGCATCTGCCAGAAGCGGTTGACGGTGACGCGCGCAGTCAGCGGATTGCGGCGATCGACCAGCCAGCGTGCGAGGCCGAGGCGATCGGCGGACCAGCCGGGCCCGAACGCGGGAAGCACAGCGGGGGTGTGCGGCTCCACTTTTTCGCCGGGGGCGTCGTAGGCGCCGCGCTTCAGGAGGAAGGTGTCGCGGCGGGGTGTTTGCTCCTGCATCACCATCACGGTTGGCACGGTGGCGACGTACTTCTTCTTCTCGGCTTCGAGGGTGGCGAGGGATGAGCGCGCGGTTACGTAATCGGGCGGCGGATTGAGGTCGAGGAAGGCGTCGCGGGTGGCGGCTCGCTGCGCGGCATCGCGGTTGGCAACGATGGCCGCGTCGTGGGCGGAGAGCGCGCGATTGTAGATGCGGACGTCGGCGATTTCGCCTTCGAAGCGCAGGCCGCCGCCGGCGCCGATGCGGAGCGGCTCCTTGGTCTCGATCGGCCAGATGGCGTAATCGAAGAGCACTTTCACGGGGAGCTCGCGACCGTCGGCGTACATGTGGACACCGGCTGCGCGCATGCCGCCGTCGTAGGTGACGAGCACGTGCTGCTCTTTGCCGAGCGGGAGCGGGTCGGCCGATTCCACGCGCAGGCCGAGATCGCTGAAGCGGAAGGTAATGTGCAGGCGCAGTTTGCCATCCAGCAGGTAGAGGCCGTGGCCCTTGCCTTCGAAATAGTCCTCGCCGATCGAGAGAATGGCGCCGCGCGCGGTCTCGGGGCGGATGCGGGCGGCGAAGGTGAAGGCGTCGCGATACTCGAAGTGCGTCTTCGCGTCCTTCTCGGTGCGGAAGTCTTTGCCATCGAAGCGGGCCGGTCCGGGGAACTCGTAGACGAGGCCGTCGCGGACGTTCCAGTCCGCGGGCGGTTTCCACTTGGTGTAGGCGCGGGCAATGGCGGGCTCCATCGCGGAGAGCTTTTGGTGCGCGGCGGTGATTCGGGTGTCGAGGTCGTCGAGTTTGCGCTGCTGGTCGGGCAGGGGAGCGAGGATGTAAGGCGGCTCGTTGCCGAAGTTGTAGACGAAGCCGCGGTCGGGGGTGTTGTTGAAGAAGGCGAAGAACTGGTAGAACTCTTTCTGCGTGATGGGGTCGTACTTGTGGTCGTGGCAGCGGGCGCAGCCCATGGTGAGGCCGAGCCAGACGGTGGCGGTGGTGGCGGCGCGATCCGCCACGTAGTCCACGCGGAACTCTTCGTCGACGATGCCGCCCTCGGCGCTGGTGCGGTGATTGCGGTTGAAGGCGCTGGCAACCTTCTGGCTGACGGTGGCGTCGGGGAGCAGGTCGCCGGCAATCTGTTCCACGGTGAAGCGGTCGAAGGGCATGTCCTTCTGGAAGGCATCGATGACCCAATCGCGCCAGCGCCACATGTCACGGGGGCCGTCGGACTGATAGCCGTTGGTGTCGGCGTAGCGGGCGGCTTCGAGCCAGCGGATGGCCATGCGCTCGGCGTAGCGGGGCGAGGCGAGGAGGCGATCCACCGTGTGTTCGTAGGCGGCGGGGGAGTGATCGGCGAGGAAGGCGGCGGTCTCGGCGGGAGTGGGCGGGAGTCCGGTGAGATCGAGCGTCAAGCGGCGGAGGAGGGTCGCGGGGTCGGCCTCGGGGGAATGGCGGAGGGACTCGGCGTCGAGACGGGCCAGGACGAAGTTGTCGATCGGGTTGCGCGGCCACGCGGGCTCCTTCACCGGCGGCGAGGCCGGACGGCGCGGGGCGATCAGGGACCAGTGGGGCTGATATTTTGCGCCTTGTTCGATCCAGCGGCGCAGGGTCTCGATCTCGGCGTCGGAGAGGCGCTCGCGGCCCATGTAGGCGGGCGGCATGCGGCGCGCGTTGTCGGTGGAGGTGATGCGGAGGTACAGCGGGCTGTGCGCGGGATCTCCGGCGGTGAGTGCGGAGCGGGCGCTCTCTTCCTGATCGAGACGCAGGGGACTTTTGCGCGCGGCGCTATCGGGGCCGTGACAGGCGAAGCAGCGGTCGGAGAGGATGGGGCGGACGTCGCGATTGAATTCGACTGGAGTGGCCGCAAAGGCCGCCGCTGTCGTTACCCAGATTGCGAGGATTCGAATCGGTACCACTTGAATGCATCTTACTGTAGATCGCTCCCTGACAGAAAACCTGATTGGTGGACAGGCCAGGAGGCCTGTCCCACTTAGCGTATGACGGCCTGGCGGAGGCGTTCGAGTTGGCGGCGGGCGATGTCGGCCCACTGTCCGGAGCCATCGAGCTTCAGGTAAGCCTTCCAGTGGTGGACGGCTTTCAGCGGGTCGCCGGTCCGTTCGCAGAGCAGGGCGAGGTTGAAGTGCGCGTCGGCGTATTGCGGATTGAGGCTGAGGGCGCGGCGGTAAAATCCGAAGGCCTCGGGCAGGCGGCCCTGTTCGTCATAGAGGTTGCCGAGGTTGAACTGCGCCAGCGGATACACGGGATCGGCCTTGATGGCGTCCAGGTAGTACTTTTCGGCCTCGTCGAATTTGCGCAGGCGGTAGTAGATGGTGCCGAGGTTGACCAGTGCGCCGGCGGCTCCGGGATTGAGTTCGAGCACCTTTTTATAGGCGTCCACGGCGTGCTCTACGGGGGCGCCCGTTTCCTCGAGCTCCAAGCCTTTTTGGAACCAGACTTCGGATTCGCGCGTGCGATTGATTTTGGGCTTGTGATCCGGAAAACTCTTGAGACCGCCCAGAGCGGACGCGTCGAAATCCAGCAGAATCTGGCCGGTTACCGCCTCCATTTTCTGGCCGGCCACATGGACCGCGATGCGCTTGCCGTCGGAGACCACGCGCAGTTCGGCAAGGGGATGTTTGACCCAGTCCAATTTCTCGCGAAGGGAATCCAGTGCGCGTGCGATTTCACGAATCGGAATCTTGTTCTCGCGGAGTTTGATCAACGTCTGGAAGGCGATCAGGTCGGAAAAGGAATAGAACGTCGCGGCGGGAACCAGGGACTGGCGTTCCCAATTCTGCAGTTGCCGCTCGGAAAGCCCGAACTTGCGGCGGACATCGGCGCGAGAATATTCCTCCTTCGGGGTCACGCAAGTATTTTAACAGGCTGCCCATAATTTCCGATGCCGCGTCTCCTTTATTACGAAAAGTACTTGAAAGCTGATGGCTCCTGCGGTATGATCCGCTTATGGCGACGCCCCGGCCGCAACCTGTGGAGATCCATGAGCATGCCATGGACAACCTGCGGTATATCCGACAGACGCTGGAACGCGCGGGATCCTTCACGGCTGTTCCCGGCAAAGGCGGCGTGTTGATGGGCGTTACCGCGGTGGTAGCAGCGCGGGAGGCCACGCGGCACACCAGCGCTTCGGCATGGCTCGCGGTTTGGACGATCGCTGCCATCGTGGCGATGGGCATCGGAATCGTAGGCGCGTTCCTGAAATCGCGGCGCTTTCAGGTGCCGCTGTTCTCGGGACCAGGACGCAAGTTTATCGCCGGCTTTACGCCCGCGATCGTTGCGGGCGCGGTGCTGACGGCGGTTTTCTTTCGCGCCGGAATCTCCGGCTTTCTGCCCGGAGTATGGCTGCTGCTTTACGGGTCGGCTGTGCTTTCCGGAGGGTCGTCCTCGGTGCGAGTGGTGCCTATGATGGGCATGTGCTTTATGTTTCTTGGCACGGTGGCGCTGCTTCTGCCTGGTTGGAACGATGTGCTGCTGCCCGCCGGTTTCGGCGGTCTGCACCTGATTTTTGGAACGGTAATCGCGGTGAAATATGGCGGCTAAACAGAACGCAGTTCGCAAAGAGCGGGAGAAACGTCCCGCACTGGAATCCCTGATCGAGGCTCCGAAGCTCGACCGGCTGGTGCATGAACGCCTGCGCCTGGGCATGTTGAGCGCGCTTTCGGTGAACGAGAGCCTGACGTTCAACGAACTGAAGAAACTGCTTGATACTACAGATGGCAATATGAGCGTCCATGCACGCAAGCTCGAAGAAGCCGGGTATGTCGCGGTCTCCAAGGGTTTCGAGGGCCGCTTGCCGCGCACGGATTACAAGCTGACCGCGGCCGGCAGGCGGGCGCTGGATCGCTACCTGAACCACATGGAAGCCCTGATCCAGGCGATGAGGGAGAAATAGGGCGGGGGCCCTTTTTTTATGTCCTATAGCTTTACGTTGCAAAGTACTCTTCATGCCGGGATTATCATGGATGGCAATGGCCGTTGGGCGGCTGCGCGTGGATTGCCGCGCATCCTGGGCCATCGCGCCGGAGTCGAAGCGGCGCGCCGCGTGGTGGAGGCGGCGCCCGATGCGGGGGTCGGCATCCTCACGCTCTTCGCGTTCTCGAGCGACAACTGGCAGCGCCCGGCGGCCGAGGTGGATGCGCTCATGCGACTGATGGCGAGCTATCTGGAGAACGAAACGCCGCGCTGCGTACAGCAGGGCGTGCGGCTGGAGGTAATCGGACGCCGCGACCGGCTGGGCGCCGGCCTGTGCGCGGCCATCGCGCGTGCCGAGACCGCGACCGCAGGCGGGCGAAGGCTGCGGCTACGGATGGCGGTGGATTATTCGGGCCGCGATGCGATTCTGACGGCAGCGCGCGGAGTGGCGGAACTCTCGCGCGATGCTTTGGAGCTTGCGATAGGTCCGGCGGTAGACCTGTTGATCCGCACGGGCGGCGAGCGGCGGCTGAGCGATTTCCTGCTGTGGGAATCGGCCTACGCGGAACTCGTCTTCACGCGCACGATGTGGCCCGATTTCGGGGCGCTCGATCTCGCCGCCGCTGTCCGGGAATTCCATGGCCGCGAAAGGCGCTTCGGTACGGTTCCGCAGGCTCCGGCGCGCCGGCATGAGGCGTGGCTGGATTGAAGGGAGGCCAAAACCGAATGGGCCACGGATGAACACGGATAAACGCGGATAAGCAAGAAAAGCGCCTCATTCTGTGGAATCATGGACAGAACCAAATGACACTCCTGCGCACGATTTCGCTGATGATTGCATTTTGTTTTGCGGCGAGCGCCGCACCTGCCGTGGTGCTGGTGGTGCGGCACGCGGAGAAGGCGGCGGCTCCGGCGGACGATCCGGGGCTTACGGCCGCGGGAAAGGAGCGCGCGGCGGAGTTGGCGCTGGTGGTGCAGGCTTGGACCGCAGGTGGCGCGCCAGTGCGGGCGTTGTTCGCTACGGAACTTAAGCGAACCCAGCAGACGCTGGAGCCGATTGCTGCGGCGACGGGCGTTGCGGTATCGGTCGTCTCCGCCAAGGACACTGCGGCGCTGGTGAAGAAAATTCAGGAAGTCGAAGGCGGCATCGTGGTTGTCGCCGGGCACAGCAACACCGTGCCGGAGATTGTTCGTGCGCTTGGCGGTCCGGCGGGGATCGTCATCGAAGATTCGGAATTCGATCGGTTGTTCGCACTCACGCAGCCCGGCGGGCGGGCCCGCGTGGTGTTGCTGCGTTACGCGACTAAAGTCCCTTGAAGATGCGGTCCCAGCGGATGCGCGACGGGTGCAACAAAACCGGCGATTGCGTCCCGGAATCGGTCTTGACCGCTGAGAAATAGACCAGGACCGGCCTGCCGGTGAGGTCGCCTTGCTCGAGGAATCCGAAGTATCGGCTGTCGAGGGATTCGTCGCGATTGTCGCCGAGCACGAAGAACTTGCCGGCCGGGACGATTAACTCGCCGTTCATGGTGTTGGCTCGTAGCTGCTCCTGCCAGGCGGCCGGAAGGTTGATGGTGGGCGCTGCCGGAAAGTTGTCGCGGAACTCGTCGGTGAAACCGGTGCGGTAGGTGGCGTACGGCTCATTGACCGGCGTTCCGTTCACGATGAGCTGCTTGTCACGTAATCGCACGCGGTCGCCGCCTACTGCCACTACCCGTTTAAGAAACATCTGCGCCCTGTCCGCGGGGTAGCGAAATTGCACGATCTCTCCGCGCACCGGAGCTTTTGTGAGCGGGAGTACCAGCACCTGGTCACCGGTCAGCAACGTGTCTGCCATGGACGCCGAGGCAATGACGTAGGCGCGGCAGAACTGCGGGAAGACGAAGGTCAGCACGGCAAGTGCGATCCAGGCGCTTCGCGATCCCGGCGTGGAGCCTGTGGGCATGCGCGCTCCCGCCCGGTACAGCGCGAAGATGGCGGCACCCAGAATCACCAAGTCCAGCACGATGCCCGCCACGGGAATGGCGGGGCCGTCCGCCCGTGCGAGGAGGGTGAACGACGCAGCCGCCAGCGCCGCCAGAAGCAGCGCGCCGCCGTAAGCGCTCCAGCTATGACGCTTATGGATGCCGTATGCCGAGATAAGAAAGAGTGCTGCCAGCGGCAGCCCCGCGGTGGGATTCCACAAGCCCGCGGCCAAACAGACGCCGCCGAGCAGCAGGGCTGTCGCGAGGCCCAACGTGATCGCAAGGGATCTACGCGGCACAGGTTGGAAATGGTCCGTCATGTGAAATACTACGCCGCGCCTGGCGCTATAGTTCCCCGGGAATCTGTTATCCTTCGGGCAAGGTGGTCCCGTGATTTCTCGAAGGGCATTGGGGCTGTTGGGTGCCGGGTTTTTAGCCATCGGCGCCATCTGCGCGTTTCAGAAACCGTTTCGCGTCTATCCCTCGATGGAGGGCTACGATAATATCGCGGTGCCCCCCGACTGGCAATCCAAGACCGAATGGACCCAGGCGCGCCTGATGTATCCCCAGCATCCCGATGCGCGCTTCGCCCGTTTCCGCTACGGCCGCATGGATTGGCGGGAAGGCGGCACGAGTTGGACTCAGGACTATCCCCGCGCCGATCGCCATTTTTCGACCGCGCTCAAGCGCCTCACCCGGCTCGACGTGCGCGTCGCCGAGCAGCCCTCGAGCCCCGACGATGTGGACGATTTCTTCAACTGGCCCTGGCTGGTCGCGGGCGAAATGGGTGATTGGTTACTCACCGATGCACAGGCGAAGACCCTGAGGGAGTATCTACTGCGCGGCGGCTTCATTTATATGGACGATTTCTGGGGTCCCGAAGAATACGGACGCTTTGCCGAAAGCATGTCGCGGGTTTTTCCCGACCGGCCGGTGGTGGAGATCGATGACGCGGACCCGATCTTTCACGTGGTCTACGATCTCGATGACCGTTACCAGGTGCCCGGGATGTGGTCCCTGCGCGGCGGCCGCGGCGGGTGGATGGGGCAGCGCGCCGCCGGTACCAAAGCTCACTGGATGGGGATCTACGACGATCACAATCGCCTGATGGTCGCCCTGTCTTTCAACAGCGATGTCGGCGATTCCTGGGAGTGGGCCGACGAGCCCACGTACCCCGAGAAATATTCCGCCCTCGGCATCCGGCTCGGCGTGAACTACGTTGTTTACTCTATGTCGCACTAGCGCTCGAACACTCTCCTGAAGGAGGGCAGCTAAGAACCGGCACGCCGGTCCGTCAATTTCTCATGCTTCAGGATGTGCGTTATGCGCTGCGCGGGTTCCGGCGCAATCCGGTGCTCACGGTGGCGATCGTGCTCACGCTGGCCTTCGGTATCGGGATGAACACAGGAGTCTTCTCTGTTCTTGCCGGAATGGTCTTCCGTGCCCGCGTGGAGAAGGACCCCGCCAGTTTTTTTCAGGTGCTCGCCGAGACCAGCGAAGGTCCGCGCCTGTTCGCCAGCACGGCCGGCGAATTCCAGCAGTATCGCGCGCGCGTGCCGCATGCCGCCCAACTCTCGGCATGGGCGGTCGGCGGCGCCCGCGTCAATGACGATGCGCGCCCCAGCCTCGGGATGTTGGTGAGCTGCGACTTCTTCGCTTTATATGGCCTCCAGCGTGCCAAACTCGGCACCCTCTTCAGCGAATCGGATTGCGCCACGCCCACCGCCA
Source organism: uncultured Solibacteraceae bacterium (assembly GCA_963791985.1). Taxonomy (GTDB): domain Bacteria; phylum Acidobacteriota; class Terriglobia; order Bryobacterales; family Bryobacteraceae; genus Solibacter. The sequence goes on from CAWBUN010000003.1 coordinate 495,596, forward strand.
TCGTGGTGCTGAGCGAGGAGATCTGGCGCGCCCGGTTCTTTGCGAACCCCGCGCTGCCCGGCACTACCATCCTGCTCAACGGCCGACCGTTCACGGTGGCCGGAATCGTTCCGGCCCGGTTTTCCGGCAGGCTGCGCGGTCCCGGCATCTGGATCCCGTACACCATGCAGGCGCCCTTCTATCACGACGTGGATCTCTTCCTCGGGAACGCCCCCGCCTGGCTCACCATCGAGGGCCGTGTGCGACCAGGCGCGTCGTTCGCCCAGGTTCGCGCGGAGTTGGAAGCTGCCGTGGCGCGCAGGGTGACCCTGACCAACGGGTCACTGATCGAGATGCCGGGCGTTCGCGCGATGGCGCTCTGGGTGACGCCGCTGCTGACGGCGGCGCTCGGATTGATTCTTTTGCTGGCCTGCACCAATGTGACCATGCTGCTGCTCTCGCGCGCGGCCGCACGGCGCTACGAAATGGGAGTGCGGCTTGCGCTGGGCGCCAGCCGCTGGCATCTGCTGCGGATGGCGGCAATCGAGGGAGTGCTGCTGGCGGTGTTCGCGGGCGGAATCGCCGCGTTTGTCGCGGGCCTGGTGCCGGCCGGAGTGGAATCTCTCGTGCCTGCCATGCCTCACTACCCGATGCACCCCGATTGGATCGTGTTCTCCTATCTCGGCGGCATCACGCTGGTCGCCGGATGTATCGCGGGCCTGATGCCAGCCGCGGAATCGATGCGCGTCGATCTGATCGGGTCGATCAAACATGTCCGGTGGCGGGTGCGCGACCTCCTGATCGCCGCCCAGGTGGCGATGAGCATGGTGCTGCTGGTGGGCGCCGCGCTCTTCGTCCGCACTGAGTACCGCCTGTTTCGCGCCGATCCTGGATTCGATGCGCGCCACGTCATGCTGGCGCAGCTGCCACCTGTGCCCTTCGCGGCAGTGGAACGCGAACTCCGCGGGCTGCCCTCGGTGCAATCGGTGGCCTTCGCCGATGCGCTGCCCTACGGCCGCCCGCAAGCTGTCGATGTGCGCCTGCCCGGCGCCGTCGTAACGGCCGCAGTCGTGACCGCAATCTCGCCGGGTTTTTTCGCCACCCTCGGCATTCCGCTCGAGAGCGGAAGGGAACTCACGCTCGCCGATCGCCGCGGCGCCGTGGTCCCGCGCGGCTTCGCGGAGCGATTTTGGAAGCGTGCGAACCCGGTGGGCCGGCAGTTCGAAACCGCGGATGGCGCGCGCTGGCAGGTTCTCGGCGTGACGCCCGATACCGACCTGGAGCGGCACGGCACCGGCGCCGGGCCGCGCTTCTACCGTTTGGTCGAAGGTGCGCCGAAAGGTCGCGTCCTGCTAGTGCGCTTCTCCGGCGATGCCGCTGAGGCGGCGCGCGACATCCGCTCCGTTTTCCACCGCCTGGCGCTGGAGGAACGCGAGTTGCCGCGAACTTTGGATGCCGATCTGGCTGAGCTGGCGTCGCGTTTTCGTGCGACCGTCGCAGTGGCGCTCTTCCTGGGAGGCTCCGCTTTTCTGCTGGCGGTAATAGGCGTTTATGGGGTGATCGCCTTCGCGGTCAGCCGCAGGATGAAGGAAATGGGCATCCGCCTCGCGCTCGGCGCCACCCGCACGCACATCGTTCAGGCAGTGCTCGGTTCCGGCGCCCGTCCGGTAGCCGCCGGTCTTGCGGTCGGAGCGCCGCTCGCCCTGGCCGCCGCCCTGGCGTTGTCGCGCGCCTTCCGCGACACCCCTGTGCCGATTGCAGCTTGGGATGGGTATGCTTTTGCGGGAGTAGCTGTGCTGCTCACGGCGGCGGCTGCCATTGCCATGCTCAAGCCTGCATGGAAGGCCGCCGCCTGTGACCCGGCGAGCACGTTGAAAGACGAATAGGAAAGCGGCCCAGCAAGCTCGGCTGGACAGGGTCTATCCTATCTCCAGCGGCGATAGCCGCCCCAGCCGCGGCCCCAGCCGCCACCGCGGATTACGACACCAACTCCGAAGCTCGGTCCCCAGAAGCTGCCCCACGGAGAGTAGGGAGCATAGTAGCCGCCGTAGCCGCCGAAGTAAGCCGGCGCCGGGTACGGCGCGCCGGAGCCGTATGCGCCCTGCGGGGGCGGAGGCCGGCGATCGATCGAGGTCTGCATGGGCCGTTCGAACTCATCGGGCCCCACATAGCGGAATGCGGCGGAGGCGCGCGTCAGGTCTACGATCACCTGCGAATCGACACGGAAGGTCAGCAAAGACTCGGGCGTTACCACGGTGGGACGGCCCGGAGTCAGCAGCACGCCGATGATGCCCGCGGCAGCGCCGGCACCGGCGCCGATGGCGGCTCCGCGACCCCAATCGGCCGCCGCGCCGATCGCGGCGCCGACAGCCGTCGTGGTCGCGACGGTGCCGACATCGTTGCCCACGTTGCTCGGACCTCTACGATTCACCAACTGGGATTGCACGTTGGCCTGGGTGCCGTCGGCCAGGGTGAGGGCGGTCAGTTGCAGCGCGAGCCGGCTATGACTGCGCCCATGGCCCGAACGCTGAGCGTCGGCCACGCGGCCCACCACGGTCTGTCCGCGCTGCGCGACCACGATTCCATCCACTATGATCGGCTGCTGCAGGGTAGCGCTGAAGAAATCGCCCTGCTGGTTGTGGTCGCTCGAAAGCACCTGGTTGAGTCGCACCGTGACAAAGGTCCCCGGCTTGATGGCCACCGCGTTCGGCAGTCCATAGTGCGGTACCGCGGCGGGCGGACGCTGCGCCTGCCGTTGCTGCAACTGCGGTTGCTGCATCTGCGGTTGCACCTGCACCTGAGCCTGCTGGTCCTGCTGTCCGTATCCATCGCTGCGCGCTACCGGCTGCGTCGGGTCCTGATCCAAGACTCCGGGATCCTGCGGCTGGGCGCGCTCTACCGGCGCCGGTGGAGGCGGATCACCCGCGCGACGCCACCCGCCAGCCTGGGGATCTTGCGCCAGGAGCAGTGCGGTCCCGCTGAAGAGTGTCAAACTCAGATTTCGAAGACTTGTCATAAGGTGCCTCGTTCTTCTGCCCATTTCCTATGCATGTTTTTCGCCATTCCTAACTGATTGCAACGAAAGGGAGTGGTATACCGGCGATATGGCCGGATTCCACCGTGCGTGGTGGTTTTCGGCCATCTTCAGGGCGCAGAAACGGCGACTCGCGCCGCCTGTCCACACAAACTTCTGTGAATCGCGGCAAAACCTGAGTGGGGTTGTGGCATTATGGGGTTTCGGGCGGGAACGCATGCGACTTGCGGAAACTCCGCGAAGGCAGCTAAAATCAACGCGTTCACAAAAATCCCAGGAGGAATTATGGCAGTTGAGCAGAAGGTGAAGCAGATTATTGTCGAGCAACTGGGCGTAGATGAGAGCCAGGTCGATAGCAACGCGTCTTTCGTTGATGACCTGGGCGCCGATTCGCTCGATATCGTCGAGCTCGTGATGGCGTTCGAAGAAGCCTTCGAACTCGAGATCCCCGATGAGGACGCCGAGAAAATCACCACGGTGAAGGACGCGGTGGAATACATCGAAGGCAAGACCACCAAGAAATAGCGGCTGGTCTGCCCGGGGAGAAGAGTTTTGTCACGAAGAGTGGTAGTGACCGGCGTCGGACTTCTGACGCCGTTGGGGATTGGAACGCAGACGACCTGGGACGCCTTGCTTGCGTCGAAATCGGGCATCGGCGGCATCACCCAATTTGATGCGGCGGCCTTTTCCTGCAGGATTGCAGGGGAAGTCAAGGGCTTCGATCCCTCCAATTACATAGAGAAAAAAGAAATCAAGAAGATGGGGCGCTTCATCCAGTTCGCCATCGCGGCGGCGGAGTTTGCCCTCAAGGGTTCCGGACTGGTGGTTACGCCGGAGATTGCCGAGGAAGTCGGCGTCTATATCGGCAGCGGAATCGGAGGTTTCGAAGTGATCGAGCGCGAGCACCAGACGCTGCTCGAACACGGGCCGCGGCGCATCTCACCCTTCTTTATTCCCGCTACGATCATCAACCTGGCGTCCGGTTACGTCTCCATCAAAAGCGGCGCCAAAGGTCCGAATTCGGCTACCGCGACTGCCTGCACCACCAGCGCGCATTCGATCGGCGATTCTTTCCGCATGATCCAGCGCGGCGATGCCGTCGCCATGATCTGCGGCGGCACCGAAGCCGCCGTCACGCCGATGGGGATCGGTGGATTCGCTGCTATGCGAGCCCTTTCCACGCGTAATGACGAGCCGGAACGAGCGTCGCGTCCATGGGACAAGGACCGCGACGGCTTCGTGGTGGGCGAAGGCGCGGGGATCCTCGTGCTTGAGGCACTGGAACATGCGGCCGCCCGCGGGGCGACGATTCTTGCCGAGATTGTCGGTTATGGAATGAGCGCCGACGCGTTCCACGTGACTGCTCCGCCGGATGATGGCGATGGCGCGTTCCGGGTGATGCGCAATGCCATGAAGGACGCCGGGCTGCGTCCCGAACAGATCGATTACATCAACGCGCATGGTACCTCCACCGACGTTGGCGATAAGGCCGAAACCATGGCGATCAAGCGTGCCTTCGGCGACCATGCCTACAAAGTCGCCGTGAGCTCCACCAAGTCCATGACCGGCCACCTGCTGGGCGGCGCCGGCGGCCTGGAAGCCGGCATCACCGTGATGGCAATCCGCGATCAGGTGGCGCCGCCGACTATCAATCATGAGTGTCCCGACCCGGCCTGCGATCTGGATTATGTGCCGAATCATGCGCGCAAACTGCCGATCGAGTATGCCTTGTCGAACAGTTTCGGCTTCGGCGGCACCAACGGCTGCCTTATTTTCAAGCGATACTCGGAATAGCACCCGTCCTTTGAATCTCCAAATCTTATGAAAATCGTGGTTGCGATCAAGCAGGTTCCGGCTCGCGATTCTCAATTGCGAATTGCCTCTTCGGGTAAGTGGATCGACGAAGAGGATCTCACGCATGAGATCAACGAGCCCGATGCATACGCTCTGGAAGAGGGGCTCCAATTGAAGGAGAAACACGGCGGAGAAGTGATCGCCCTGTGTTTCGGTCCCGCGCGCGCCGCCCAAACGATTCGGGAAGCGCTGGCGAAGGGCGCCGACCGCGCCATTCACATCGAGGACGAAAATCCGGGCGGGTACGATCCGCTGGCCGCCGCGCGGCTGATGGCCGCCGCTCTCAAAGCCGAAGCGCCGGACCTGGTGCTGACCGGACTGCAGAGCGACGATCTCGGCTACGGCCAGACCGGTCCCATTCTCGCCGAACTGCTCGGCCTGCCGCACGCCACCATCATCATGGAGGTGGAGAAGCAGGATGGCGCCATTCGCGTCAAACGCGAGCTGGAGGATGGCTGGTTCCAGCATGTGGAAATGCCGCTGCCGGCGCTGCTGACCATTCAATCCGGCATCAGCAAACTGCGCTACGCGACCCTGATGGGCATCAAGAAAGCCAAAACCAAAGAGATCCGGCGCGTGACGCCGGCCGAATTGGGCGCTGCCGGCGGCGCTCCCAGCATTCTGCTGGATCGCGTCTACCTGCCGGAGCGCGCCAAGCAGACGCAGCTTTTCGAGGGCACTCCGGCGGAGGCTGCCGCCAAACTTGTGGAGAAACTGAAATTCGAGGCGCGGGTCATATGAGCATCCTGGTAGTGATGGAGCAGCGTGCGGGCGAGTGGAACCGCATGTCGTTCGAGACCCTGGCCGCCGCGCAGCAGCTTGCCGGCGAGCTGAACACCACCGCCTCCGCTGCCATCCTCGGCCAGGGCGTCGACGCGCTCGCGGCCGAACTGGCCGGCAAGCGGCTCGACAAAGTCTATGCCGTGGAGCACGAGCTGCTGAAGGAGTACACGCCCGACGCCTGGTCGAGTGCGCTCCGCCAACTCATCGCGCAGGTCAAGCCGAGCTACGTTCTGTTCCCGCACACCTATCAGGTGCGCGACTTCCTTCCGAAGGTTGCCACCGCAATGGGAAAGGTCGCGGTCAACGACGTGGTGGGGCATCGCGTCGAAGGCGGCGTAGTGGTGCTGGTGCGCCAGCTTTTCCAGGGGAAGGTAAACGTTGACGTGCGCTTCGCGGGCGATGCGCCGCACTTCGCGTCGCTGCAGGCCGGTGCGTGGCGTGCCGATCAAGCTGGCCGCCGGCTCGGCCGCAATCGAGAAGTTCAGCCCCTCGATCGCGGCTTCCGATATCCGTAGCAAGCCGCAGGAACGCTTCCGCGAATCCGCCCGCGCGGTGGATCTCACCGCTGCCGAGTTGATCGTGGCTGTTGGGCGGGGAATCAAGGAAGCGGACAACATTCCCATCGTGCAAGAGTTGGCGGATGTCCTGGGCGCGGAGCTGGCCGCCTCGCGACCCATTTGTGACGCCGGGTGGCTCCCCATGGAGCGGCAGGTGGGGAGCTCGGGACAGACGGTCGGGCCCAAAATGTACATGGCGATCGGAATCTCCGGTGCTATTCAGCACCTTGTCGGGATGAAAGGCGCGCGCACAATCGTAGCGATTAATAAGGACCCGAATGCTCCGATTTTCGAAGTCGCCGATTACGGGATTGTGGGGGATCTTTTCCAGATTGTGCCGGCGTTAGTGGAAGCCTTTAAGAAGGCGAAGTAGCCGAAGAGACGGGGACGTCCCGCGCGGTCGAGGCTCGTCCGACAAAGCATCGAAGCTGCAACCAAGACAGCGGGGTTTATGCGTGCTCCGAGATCGGTCCCTAACGGTCGCGGCTCTCTGATTGGGGGCGCTGGTGAGGGGCGGGATCTCGTTGCGCTCCCTTACGGTTAATGCCACATAGTTTTCCCATAGCCGAACATCTGCGTAAATTGTAGGGCCGACGCCCTCGTCGGCCTTCGTCGTGTGCAGGGCCGTGATTCTGCGGGCGGAGAGCGGGACGTGGGCGTCCCGCGCAGACCAGGGGGTCTGCCCCACAAATTTTGCAGCATTCCCAATGCTGGGAAAACTATGTGGCATTACCCTCACGGTCGCGGCTCGTCGGCGACGAAAGTTGCTTGCGGTGCGAGAAGAAGTGCAAGAGTTGTCATGCAAAACAGCGGAGCATGCGTGCCAGGAGATCGCTCCCTGACGGTCGCGGTTCGCGAAGTACTTTGTAACGTTGTGTAAATCCGGTCAACAATTTGACATCGCAGCCGTCATATCGGTATACTGCTCAATCCGCGCTGCATCGCCCCCTCCCAATCCGTGCAACTTTTTGATGAGGGTCTGCGTCTTATCCATACTGATTCGACTGCACCGCGTAAGTACAGAGAAGCCTATGAAACCGAAGACCGCAACCTACCGCAAGATTCTGGAGAAGAAAGCGGAGGAAGTCCGTCGCAGCATGTCCGCGCAAAAGGCCGCCCAAGTTGTCGCGCGCCTGGATATTCCTTCCGATGAAGGGGACCTGAGTCAGCAGCACCACGAAGAGTGGATCTTCCTCAATCGCAACACGATCGACATGAAGCTGCTGCGCGAGATTGCCGACGCGCTGCATCGCATGGATACCGGCCATTACGGCGTGTGCCCGGAGTGTGAAGAGCCGATCTCCGCGAAGCGGCTGGATGCCGTGCCGTGGGCGCGCTACTGCGTCACCTGCCAGGAAAAGATTGCCGCGCGAATCGCCGATGGCGAAGTCATCGACGAATACCAGGAAGCCGACCGATAATGGCTGGTGAAGCGATCACGCTTGGCGGCCTGCGCAAGCTGGCAATTCGTAAACAAGTCCTGATCCATTTCTCCCTCCGCAATGGGATGGAATGCGTGATCGGGGAAGATGGCGTGGCACGCGTGCCCGCTTTGAAAACGCAGCCAGATTTCAATCTGGAGCAGGAACTCGCCGTGTCCTCGACTTTCGTGGTGGAAGCGGTGGTTCCTGCCGGCAAAAAGGGGGCTGTCCGCTCCAAGCCGCTTTCGCTCGGCCGCGGTGAAATGTCTACCATGGCATCCGAATCTCCTTCCGCCACTGCCGTCCACGACGAACACGACGACGAGTAACCTCCACTCCTCGGTTACCCCTGGGGATACCCCCACCCTCGAGCGGTGAATAGTTGTACAATACTAGGGCAAATTGTAACAACTGCTTTACTCGCCCGAGTCATGGGCTTTTTGGGGGATGGCATGGATAAACCGGCGCAAAATATTCAAGATAGCTTTCTAAACAATGCCAGGAAGGACAAGATTGTCCTTACCATCTATTTGATGAGCGGCGTCAAACTCTCGGGCCGAATCAAAAGTTTTGACAAGTATTCGTTGGTCCTCGAAACCAACAATCAGGAGCAGTTGATTTTCAAACACGCCATTTCCACGGTCGTCACGCAGAAAACGGCGCACTCCTACTCGGCCAACTCGCCCGCGGCAGGCCACACCGCGGCGGCTGCCACCGCACCCGGCGCGCCGGCGCATGCGGATTCCCCGGAGGCATAACAACGGCACTCCGTAACGCCGCTCCCGAACGCGCCATCCTTGTCGGCTTAGATTGGAAAACGCGTGGCGGAGGCGGGCGCACCAACGCTCTTCGCGCCGAAGAGTCCCTGGATGAACTCGCCGAGCTGGCGACCAGCGCGGGCGCGCAAATCCTCGACCGCGTCATGCAGACGCGTCCGGCTCCCGAAGCGGCGACTCTGATCGGGCAGGGCAAGGTCGAGGAGCTCGCGGCGTCTGTGCTCTCCACCGAAGCCGACGTCGTCATCTTCGATCAGGACCTTTCGCCCACGCAGCAGCGCAACCTGGAGAAGGCGCTCGGCACCAAGGTCATCGACCGGACGCAGCTGATCCTCGATATCTTTGCGTCGCGCGCCCGTACTCGCGAAGGCCGCCTGCAGGTGGAACTCGCGCAGCTGAACTACCTGCTGCCCCGACTGGCGGGGCGCGGCGTTCAGATGTCCCGGCTCGGCGGCGGCATCGGCACCCGTGGTCCGGGCGAAACGCAGTTGGAAACCGATCGCCGGCGCATCGCCAAACGCATTAAAAAGGTGGAGGACGAACTCGAAGGCGTGCGGTCCGGCCGCGCCCTGCATCGCCGCCGCCGCAGCGCCGTTCCGCTAGCGACCCTGGCGCTCGCAGGCTACACCAATGCGGGCAAATCCACGCTCTTCAACCGCCTCACCCGCGCCAGCGTGCTGGCCGATGCCAAGATGTTCGCGACGCTGGATCCCACGGTCCGGCCGCTCGTGCTGCCTTCGCGCCGGCGCGTTCTGATGAGCGACACAGTGGGCTTCATCCGCAACCTGCCCACCACCCTGGTCAAGGCTTTCCGCGCGACTTTGGAAGAGGTCAACGAAGCCGCGCTCATCCTCCACGTGGTTGACGCCTCTTCTCCGACTGCGCCGGAGCATACGGCGCATGTGTTGAAAGTGCTCGCCGAAATCGGCGCGCATGAAGTCCCGCAGATTCTTGTGTTGAACAAGGTCGACCTCCTGGCCGCTGGGGATGCCGACGCCGCCACGCTGCAGCGGCGCCTGCTGGCCGGACTTGGCGCGGCCCACGGAGAGGGCGATCCCGATCCCGCCGTATTCAGCGGTGAAATGCGCGCCGTTGCGATTTCCGCCGCGACTGGAGCAGGCATCGATACCCTACTCGCCACGATCGACGATGTGCTGCCGCTCGACCCTGTGGTTCGTGCCACGCTCGATCTGGATTCAGGCGATGGGGCGACGCTCGCCCTGCTGCACGAATTCGGGCGCGTGATCGAGACCCGGTACCACGACGACCGTGTGGAAGTCGAAGTTGATCTGCCCGAGTCGCTCGAGCGCCGCCTGCGTTCCCGCCAATAGAAAACGCGATCCACAGACCTGTGGAAAACTCTGTTAAAAAGTGGCACACCGCATCAGTAAAGTTCTGTAAGCGAACGAACTTACGTCGAATTGAACCACACCGCAGCATTCCTCTGGCTACCTTGATTCCATTGCGCTTACCGCCTGAGGCTACCACCGGCGGGTGTGTTACAAAATCGCTAAGAAATCCGGTCTCGCGAAGGAAAGGATTTCCACAATTCTATCCAGGGGATCCCCTGATTGACCCTCCGGGTTTATGCCGGAGCGAAGGTGTCGTCCGCCTGTAGAATCATCAGTACGCCGGTGTGGATGTCGAACCAGGTACCGTGGAGGGCCAGGCTGCCTGTCGCCACCCGCTCCGCAATCCACGGAAATGTCATGAGGTTGGCAAGGGAGACTTTGATGGCTTCGTGCTCGCAGGCGCGCTGACGGTCCTCGGGCGCGACCGAACTCATCACCCGGACCCGGGCGGCTTCCGCAATCGACATCCATGGCGCCACGAATTCGTGGCCGGGACCCGGAGCGCCCTCGAGGAGTGCCCGCACCCCGCCGCACAAGCCGTGGCCCATGACCACCAGGTGGCGGACCTGGAGCACGCGGACGCCGAATTCCAGGGCCGCGCTGGTGCCGTGATAGGCGGCGTCGGGCTCGTAGGGCGGCACCAGGTTGGCCACATTCCGCACGGTGAGGATTTCGCCCGGACCGGCGTCGAAAATCATCGCCGGATCGACCCGGCTATCGACGCAGGCTACTACCATCGCCCTCGGCGCCTGCCCGTGCCTCGCCAGCGACTCAAAAACTGCGCGCTGCTCCAGCCACCCCTTTTTCCGAAACCGTCGATATCCTGCGAGAAGGTCTTCCATGTCGCTCCGAAATTGGCATTATCCGACACCACTTTGGTAAAATAAAAACTCCGACCTTGGCGGCGTAGCTCAGCTGGCTAGAGCGACGGTCTCATAATCCGTAGGTCCGCGGTTCGAGTCCGCGCGCCGCCACCATTTCCTTTAGTACATCAATTCAATTCCCTGAAGACGCACCTGGACACTCCCTAACGGTCGTGGCTCGGATCGGAGCCGCACACGTAAGCAACACATGATCCGCTGCTACCGGCCCGTAAGCGCAATCGCCTCGAGCAATGCGCCGACCCGATCCGGAGACCCGGTGAATATTGTCGGCGGCATCTGGCGGAACTTGAGCATCTGCCGGTAGATGGTGTCTTCCAAAGTGGAATTGATTCCCCATCCGCCCAAATACTGCAGCCGCAGATCGATATCGCGATTGATCTCCGCGCCTTCGCTCCACTTGCCCAGATCGGCATTTTGGCCCGCGTAGTTGGAGAGCAGGTCTACCATCGTGTTGACGCCGATCTCGTGCAGCGATTGCGCCACCGGCGCGTAGTCGGGCCGGTCCATGCGGGCCTGCATGTCGTCGAGATTGATCGTGGGCGTTTCCAGGTGGCCCATGAAGACCATGTCGTAGCCCTGCCCGCCCACCGTATTCGCCCAGATGGTGGAATGCGGGAAGGCTTCGAAGAAGGTGGCCAGCTCGCTCTTGACGGTACGCACGTCGCTTTCATACAGGGGCACGTAGAGGGTGAACAGTCCGCCTGGATTCAGGTGGCGCTTCACGGCCTCGAAGTACTCCTTCGAATAGATCGCGGCGGTGCCTTTGGCGAAGACGTCGAGCGGATCGCTGGCGATGATGTCGTACATGTCCTTCGTCGTCATGAGGTAGTGGCGCGCGTCGTCGAAGACCACGCGCGTCTTGGGGTTGAGGTAGACCTCGTAATTCTGCCTGCCGAAATATTTGGTCGAGGTCGGCGGAATCACGGGCTCGATCTCGCAGACCGTAATGTGCTCGATCCCGGGATATCGCGTGAATGTGCCGGCGCTGACGCCCGCGCCGAAGCCGATCCCCAGAACGCGCTTCGCATTGGGATGCAGCATGCCGGGGAGGTGCCCCACCATGCGCTGCAGCTTCATGTCGTAGGGTTCGGTGGTCGCTTCGACGTGGCCGTTGACATCGATCTCGATGGCGCCATCGTTCCAGCGCGTGATGGCTACCGAGGAGTTGCGGCCTTCCACGGTGTAGAGGACTTCGCTCTTGCCGAAGTTCATCGCCATCCGGCGGCCGTAGGCAATCAATTCGCCGGGCACCGGCGCCAGGCTGCTGGAGAGCCACGCAGCGGCCATCACGCCGGCCGCGAGTGCCGCTGCCACTCCCGGCGATTTCTGCGCGCGCACATAGGGAACCAGAATCAGCAGGCCGCCGGCGAGCGACATCCACACCAGCACGCGCTGCGTATCCTGCGTGCCGATCCACGGAACGAGCGCCAGGCTCACGATCAGCGCGCCGAGAATCGCGCCGAGAGTATTGGCGGCGTAGACGCTGCCGACGGTTTTGCCCGGATCGTCGCCGGCTTCCGCAAGGGCGGCGACCGCGAGGGGGAAGCTCGCGCCCCACAAGAGGGTCGGCGGCAGGATGGCCCAGAGACAGCGCACCATGTCGAGCTGGAAGGTGTGCCACGGGCTCATGGTCAACAGCGGGTTGATCGGCCAGTAGGGCAGGGAAGTGGAGATGATCCACGCGGTCCATGCGATTCCCGCGGTGAGCAGCACCTGGCTCCAGCCGAGGGCGAGCCGCGGCCGCACCGAGCGCAGCAGCATGGAACCTAGGCCGCTGCCGATCGCCAGGCCAATGAGGAAGACCGCCAGAATGATCGAGAAGATGTAGACCGTGAGCCCGAGCAACATGCCTAAGAGGCGGGTCCATACGACCTCGGCGCCCAGGGCGGTGGCGCCGGAAATGGCGATGGTCGCGTAGATGGTCCAGCGCGGAATGCCGTCGGCGGCGGGCGACGTTGACGACGGGCGCGGCCCGCTACCGGTTTCGGGCGCGCTGGCCTGGTGCGGAGTTCGCGCGGCCAAACCGAAGCTCGCGAGCGCGATGGTGAAGTTGATGGCCGCGGCAACGTAGGTTGCGATCGCCATGTCGTAAATGCGCAGCAGGTAGAATCCGGCGAGCAGGCAGCCGAAGACCGCGCCGGCGGTATTGCCGCCGTACAGAAGGCCGTACCACGAGACGCCGTTGGGCGTCGATTTCAGCCAGCGCACAATCGCCGGAAGCGAGGCTCCCATCAGGATCGTCGGGGGCAGCAGGCAGATCGCGGAGATGAAGCCGCGCAGGAGCATCCCGGGCATGCCGGCCTCTGCGCCCGCAATGTAGACCATGTTGATCAGCGGGAGCAGGAAGTGCACCAGGATCGCGCACACGCCGATCCCCAGCTCCAGCCAGGCATACACGCGCAGCGGATGCTGCCCCGCCAGTTTCACTCGCGGCAATCCCACGGAGCCGATGCACAAGCCGCCCATGAACGTGGCCAGCAGGAATCCGAGCGACACGGAGGTCGATCCGATTGCGAGTTGCAGCAGTTGATACCAGACGGTTTCGTAAATCAGGGCGGCGCACCCGCTGCCGGCGAATAGCAGCAAGAGCAGAGGGAGGTGCCGCGAGGCGTCGGTGGACGCCGTGGTTTCGTTGGACTGGGCCATAGGGATTGTGACAGCTTATCTTAACAAGGGCGCTGTCATCGACCTTAGGGTTACGCTCGCGCAGGCTTTCTGGAAGGTGGCAACGGTCATTTCTCGCAAAGCCGCAAAGCCGCAAAGTAACGCCAAGAAGACTGACTGGTGGGATAATTCAGTCAGGTTCGCCGTGACGGTCTACGTCAATACATTCTTCGAGAAACGTGTGGAGCAGCTTTTCGATCTTGCGCAGCGAGTGGAAGCGGCGTTCGCGGCTGCCGGACTCGAATACCGCGTCGTCGGTGGCCTCGCGACTTACCTGTATGTGGAAGAGGCCGAGCCGGACGCCGGCCGACTTACGCGCGATATCGATATTGCTGTGCGCCGCGAAGACCTCGACAGGATTGCGGCCGCTGTAGAGCCTTTCGAACTGCGCTACCGACACGTAGCCGGAGTCGAATCGCTCGTGCAGACAGGCGAGCCCACCGCGCGCCGCGCCGTTCATCTGGTCTTCACCGGCGAAAAGGTGCGCTCGCAGTATACCGAAACGGTGCCGGAGATCGGTCCCGACACACGCATCCAAGGGATTCGCCTCATGCCGCTTGCCGAACTTGTCCGGATGAAGCTCACCAGTTTCCGCCTTAAGGATCAAGCTCACCTGAAGGACATGGATGAGGCTCATCTCATCACTACCGAGATCGAAGCCCACCTTTCCGAGCTTCTCCGATCACGGCTCGCACAAATTCGAGCCAGCGAATAGCCTGCTATTTCACTAGCGCCTCGATGGCCTCCAGCTCTTTGCCGGCCTCGCTCCACTTGCCTTGGGATGCGAGTTCGCGGTAGCGGCGGAGGTGATCGCGGACGCTTTGCAGGCGGGCGTCTCCCGTAGCCGGCGGCGCGCTTGTCGCCGAGGTCTTCGGCCCCGAGCCCGGCGATGTCGCCTGGGTCACCAACTCCTGAGCTCCGGCCGAGAGTTGCGACAGCGCCTCGTCGTAGGTATCCGCATAAATCAGCCGGTTGCCCACTGCCAGCACGATCTTCTTCAACTGCGGCATCCGCGCCTCAGTCGCCTGGATGTAGATCGGGTCCACGTACAGGAAGGTGTTGCCCACCGGCAGTACCAGCATCTGGCCGCGCAGCACCTGCGAGCCCTGCTGATTCCACAAAGTCAGGTCCTTCGAAATTGTCTGGTCCTGATTGATCCGCGCGCCGATCTGCATCGGTCCGAAGATGAGTTCCTGCTTGGAAAGCTGGAGCACCACCATGTCACCGAGGGCCTTGCCATCGCAGCGCGCCACCATCAAACCGATCAGGTTGTCCTTGTTGCGCGGCGTGAAAGGGATCATCAGCAGAAACTCGGGTTTCTGCTCGCCCGGCACCGTCGCCACCACGTAGGTCGGCGTCACCGGCTCGGCGCCGCCGTTCTGCGCGGTCGTGTGCCGCGCCAGGTCCCAGAGATCCTCCTTGTTGTAGAAGGATTGCGGATCCAGCATGTGGTAAGTGCGGTAAATCTCTGCCTGCACCCGGAACAGCACCTCCGGATAGCGTGCGTGGCGCCGCAGGTCGGCCGGCATTTTGTCCGCCGCCTGGAAGAGATCGGGGAAGAGGTGCTGGTAGGCGGCGATGATGGGGTCATCCGGCGCGAACACGTACATGTGGGTCTCGCCATCGTACGCATCCACGGTCGCCTTGACCGCATTGCGAATGTAGTTCACTCGCCCGATATCGGGAACGTCCACGCTGCGCGCGTAGGGGTGCGCTTCGCTGGTGGTGTAGCCGTCCACCATCCAGACCAAACGTCCTGCGTCCGTGATCACGAGGTACGGGTCGGTATCCCACTCCAGGAATCCGGCGAGTTCGTGGAGGCGATCGGCCACCTTGCGATGGATCATCATGCGGCTGTTCGGTTTCAGATAACCGGTCAGCAGTATGTTCGGTTCGCCCTCGCGAATCGCGGCGGCCAATCGCATGCCGAAGCCCGAAATGGGGAACCCGCCCTTGCCCTCGTACCGCGAAGTGACATTGCTTTCCCCGCTCGGATAGTTGAACTCCTCGCGCGCCGTATCCACGAACACCGGTTCGTGGGTTACCTCTCCGTAGTAGATCTCCGGACGTGTCAGCTTCAGCGTCGGCGTCTTCACCTCGGGTGGCGCGTTCTCGATCAGGAGCACGGGCAGGCCGTCCGGCGTGATCTGGCTGACCGGCGCGAGCACGACACCGTAGCCGTGCGTATAGATGAATGCCGGGTTGATCCAGTTGGCGCGTGCCGCGGGCAATTGGCGCAAATCCAATTCGCGCGGTGTGAGCAGCACCTGCTTGTACTGGCCGTCGATGGTGTAGCGGTCTACGTCCGTGTCGGCGAAGACGTAGTAGGGCCGCAGCGCCTGGATCTGGGTCACGGTGTCGTGGAAGGCGCGTGTGTCCCAGAGGCGAACGTTGTCCAGCAGGGGCCTGTGCGCCGCTACGTCGATGGGGGCATCGGGCTTGGCTTTGAACTCTACTTCGCGCACATTCTGCTCGATGCCGAACGCGCTGCGTGTCGCATGGATGTGGGTCTCGATGTACGGGCGCTGCAGTGAAATTTCGTTGGGACGCACGTACAGCGCGCTCACAATCCGAGGCGCCGCGAAGTCCACCACCAGCGCCAGCGCCATCAGCGCCGCCAGGAACCAGCGTCCCATCGCTACGAATGCCGCCGCCGCGAGGCACGCGAAGATCACCAGCCACTGCAGCGGAAGGCCGATGTTCTGATCCACGTAATCGATTCCCACGAGGAAGCTGCCGTGTTCGTTGTACGCCATCTCGTAGCGCCCCAGGTAGAAGCGTACTGCCAGCGCAATCAGCCCGATCACCGCGGCTCCGCGCAGGAAGCGCGATTCCAGGCCGCCCTCCAGCTTGAAAATTGTCGGGTCCAGTTCCTGGGCATCGCGCAGGTGCGGCAACCGGAAGCGCAGTTGCCAACCGCGCGCTGCAATCCAGTACAGCAGCACGCAGAAGATGATTACCGCCAGGACGTAACTACGGAGCAGCGAGTAAAACGGCAGGTCGAAGAGATAAAACGAGAGGGGCTTGTTGAAGATGTTGTCATGCCAAGCGGCTGCCGCCGCGGGCAGCCCGCGAGACCCGGCGAAGCGCACGACGGTCCACGTATCGATCGCGCCAGCGGCAATGAACCAGGCCAGAAACAGAAGCGCCAGCGTCGAGATTCTCGCGTACAAGCGGTGCTCGCCCAACCCCGTGCCGGCAAACTTCAGCGCCCGGGCGTGCGAGATCCAGAGAGCCAGAAATGCCACCAAGGTTGCTATGGCCACTGGCGCGATCCCGTAGTACAGCATGCTGAACCACGTGGTGAGCTGTCCCAGTTCTCTCCACCATTCGATCTCGATGGCGTAACCGGCGAAGCTGCGCAGCCCGAACAGTAGAAACAGCAGAATCGCGAGCAGTGTGATGCGAGTCGCCGGCGATCGGCGCCCCGGAGGAAGTTCGTGCCGTTGCATGTCCTGAGCGTAGCACCGGGCAAGCAGTGCCGTCGCCACGCCGGGCAACACTCGATTGGACGTTGGTGCGCTTCCCTGGTTAGCTTTGCCTGAGTAAACCGACAAGTTCACAATCGGTTTACGCAACCAGCCCGCGATTATTCCGTCCATCCGCACAGAAGCCGGAGGACGGCCATGAAAACGGGAATGAATTGGTTACCTATCGCACTCATCACCGCGGTCACAGCGGTTGCGCAAAACACGGCCCAACACGCCAACCAACTGAACAACCAGGGAAACCGCCTGGCCGAAGCCGGCGAGTCCGCCGCGGCCCAGAAGCTTTACCAGGAAGCCGTGTCTATCTGGCGCTCCCTGGGTCCCGAATTCGAGCCTCATCTGGCGGGTTCCCTGCTCAACCTCGGCGTAGCGTATTCAGGCGCGGGCAACCGCAACGATGCAGCTAAGGCTTACGAGGAAGCCCTCGTGCTGCACCGCCGCACTCTTGGAGACAAGCACCACCGCACGGTCTCCAACATGAATCTTCTCGCCAGCACCTACCTCCTGCTGGGCAACTCCGACCTTGCCGAGGCCCTCCTGCAAGAGGCGCTCCCGATCGAGCGCGAACTCTATCCCGGTGACATTCAACTGGCCCGAACGCTCGAAGGGATCTCCAATTCGCTGGTTCGAGCCGGACGATTCCGCGAAGCTATCGCGCCGGCCGAGGAGGCGCTCACCATCGCGATTCGAGCCGACGGCGAAGAGAGTCTCGATACCGCGCTTGCTTATGCCAGCGTCGGCGAGGCTCATCGTTCCTCCCACAACGCGGCCCGCGCCCTTCCCCTTTTCCGCAAGTCGCGCGCGCTCTATGAGAAGCTTTTGGGCCCGGAGCATCCCAGGGTTGCCTGCCTGCTGAGCCAGGAAGGTCTGATTCTGCTGGAAGACGGGAAACTCGCGCTCGCGGAACAACTCATGGTCAAGGCCGTCAAACTCCTGACCGGCTCATGCCCGGGATGCGGAGTGGAACTGGCTGTGGCGCTGAATAATCTGGGAGTTCTGCGCCTGCAGCAGAAGCGTTATCGCGAGGCCGATGAGGCCCTCACCAACGCGCTCGCGCTGCGCGAGAAATTCGAAACGCGTCCGGGGCCGCAACTCGCGGAGTCCCTCCGCCTGCTCGCCGCGGCCCGCGAGAAACTTCGCCTCCACGAGGACGCCGTCCGCCTCACGACCCGCGCCAATTCGATTCTGTCGTATCGTTAGCTACTTTCCTCTCCGCCTTCGCCCTGGTTCGCGACGCCTGCCCCCAATTGCCCTGTAATGGGCGGGAGTCCGAACGCTCCCTTACGCTTAATGCCACATAGTTTTCCCATAGCCGAACATCTGCGTAAATTGTAGGGCCGACGCCCTCGTCGGCCTTCGTCGTGTGCAGGGCCTTGATTCTGCGGGCGGAGAGCGGGACGTGGGCGTCCCGCGCAGACCAGGGGGTCTGCCCCACAAATTTTGCAGCATTCCCAATGCTGGGAAAACTATGTGGCATTACCCTTACGGTCGCGGCTCGTTGGGATAAGACGCATGGGTTCAATGGTTTGGTGACCACGGAATGATGGGGAGAATCGGGGGTTAAACTCGCAAGAAATTTAGGGGTGAGAAAGCCCCCTTATCGGGAAAGTCCCTGATCCGGAGCAGATTTGAGCGGACTCTGTCCTCTGCTACACTTAAGGCTTCAAGGTTAATCTGAATCTACTAGTCGGGGTCGTTCATTGAAGGTCCGCGTCTTCCTGTGGTCTACTATTCTCACTCTCTCCGTGGTCGCCGCAACACCGGCTGACCCGTCCGATGCCATTGTTGAAAATTACTGCACGGCGTCGGCAGCCCAGGAAAAGGTCCTTAAGGGTGCATCCATGGAAGTTGAGATGGACGCGTCCCTGCCGAAGCTCCAGAAACACGGACGTTTGCACGCGCTGCGCCGCATTTCCCCGCTGGGCTTGATCCATTACGACCAGGCCCGCTTTGAGGGCGATAACATCGTCAACAAAGAGATCATCTCGCGCTACCTGACCGCTGAAGTCGAGACCCAGAGACAGCAGTCGCCTGATGTTGCCGTTACTCCTCGCAATTATAAGTTCAAGTACAAGGGTCTCAGGCGCTTCAATGGTAGCGATGTCCACGTGTTCGAGGTCACCCCGCGCAAGAAACACGAGGACCTCTTTAAGGGTGAGATCTGGATCGACTCGCGCACGTATCTAAAGGTTCAGGAATCCGGCTACCTGGTCAAAAGCCCCTCTGTTTTCCTTAAGAAAGTGGCATTCATCAGGAAGTATGAAATCCGCGACGGAATCGCCGTGCCGCTGAAGGTGTTGAGTGTAGCCGATGTGCGATTTGTGGGCAAGGCCGAGCTGACAATCGATTTCACGAACTTCTCGATCGACCCCGAAAAACGCGCCGCCGCTTGGGATGGCGGGCAGTAGGGCCGCAGATCCGCCGTATATCCTAGGGAGATTGAATGAGAACGCTGTTTCTTAATCCGCCGTCCTTCGAAGGCTTTGATGGTGGCGCCAGTTCGCGCTGGCCGGCATCGCGCGAAATCGAGTCCTACTGGTATCCGGTGTGGCTCTGCTATCCCGCCGGAATGCTGGCGGACAGCAAGGTAGTGGACGCGCCGCCGCACAAAATCTCCATCGAACAGACCATCGAAATGGGCAAGGATTTCGAACTCCTGGTCCTCTACACCTCCACCCCGGGCTTCAACATCGACGTCAAAATGGCCTCGATGATGAAGGACGTCAACCCCAAATTGAAGGTCGCCTTCGTTGGGCCCCCGGTCACCACCGAGCCGGATAAGACGCTGATTGGGACCAAGGCCATCGATTTCGTGGTCCGCCGCGAGTTCGATCACCAGATCGTCGATTATGCCAAGGGCAAGCCGCTCGAAGAACTCCCCGGTGTGAGTTTCCGCAAGAACGGACATATCGTCAACAATCCGGAAGGTCCCGCGATCGAAGATCTCGATGCGCTGCCCTGGGTGACCAAGGTCTACAAGCGCGATCTGGATATCACGCGCTACAACGTTCCCTTCCTGCTCAATCCTTTCGTCTCGCTGTACACCTCGCGCGGCTGTCCGGCGCTGTGTACCTTCTGCCTGTGGCCGCAGACCCACTCCGGCCACCGCTGGCGCCTGCGTTCCTCCGACGACGTCGCCAACGAGGTACGCTACGCGCTCGAGAACTTCCCGCAGATGAAGGAAATCTTCTTCGACGATGATACCTTCAATTACCGCAAGGAACGCACGATCGAGCTCTGCAAGAAGCTCAAGCCGCTCAACTTCACCTGGTCCTGCACGTCGCGCGTGACCACCGATTACGAGACCCTGAAGGCCATGAAGGAAGCCGGCTGCCGCCTGCTGATCGTGGGCTACGAATCGGGCGACCAGCAGATTCTCAAGAACATCAAGAAGGGCGCGACCGTGGATATGGCGGAGCGTTTCACGGCCAACTGCAAGAAACTCGGCCTGCTGGTGCACGGCGATTTCATCATCGGCCTGCCCGGCGAAACGCGGGAGAGCATCCGCAAGACGATCGACTTTGCCAAGCGGCTGGATAACGAAACCATTCAGGTCTCGATCGCGCATCCTTACCCCGGCACCGAATTCTACGACTACGTCAAGCAGAACGGGTTAATCACGATCGATTCCATGACCGATGACACCGGGCACCAGCTTCCGAATGTTGTGTATCCGGGACTGGATCGCGGCGAGCTGGTGGAGTGGGTCGAACGCTTCTACGGCGAATATTTCTTCCGGCCGAAGGTGGTATGGCGCATCGTTCGTAAGGCGATCTTCAACTCCGACGAACGCCGGCGCCTCACCAAAGAGGCCAAGGAGTACATGGCGCTGCGCAGCAAGCGGCGCAAGTTCGTCGCCGACCAGGCCGCAGCCAAGACGGCCACACCCGTCGCCTCCCGCTGAGCCGTTGGCGCGCGGCATTGCGCCGGTAGCGCACGCCCCGGCGGTTGCGAAAGGTATAGTACCGCACGGTTAACCTAGGCCAGCTTCATCTTCCCTTACCACCTTGGTTAGGATTAGGTCCTGGGAACGGTGCGGATTGGTCATCAAAAATACAGAACTCGAATACGAGGTTGGGACGCTGTACAACGACTACGCCAGGGAGTTGCATCGCTTTGCCGCGATGATCCTGCGCCAGCAGGATGGCGCCTGTGACGCCGTGCAGGAGACTTTCCTCCGCTATTTCGCGGAACGCAAGTGCGGAATTCCCATCGAGAACCCGCGGGGCTGGATGTATCGCGTTCTGCACAACCACCTGCTGGATCGCCAGGCCAAGGCTTCGATCCAGTACGAGGTTGCCTCCGACGGCATGGTGGAAACCAGAGACCAGATGCAGGACCCCGAGGCGCGGGTCGCCCGCTCCCAAGCCGCCCGCCAGATCGCCCAGGATCTCACCGGCCGCGAATTCGAATGCCTTCTGCTGCGCGCGGAGGGCCTTTCCTATGAGGAGATGGCCGCTGTCTTAGGCATTCGTTCGGGCACGGTCGGAGCGCTTCTGGCGCGCGTCCGAAGAAAACTCCTCGACGTACCCGGAAGCCACCAGTCGGTCCGAATGGGAGTTGCCGAGGCGCTGGGATCGCTGCTGCACGAAGGTGCGGTCTACTCATCTTGACGCGGAGCTAACGGGTGATTGCCCGAGGCGGCGATATCCTGTTAAACTCATGATTCTGTTCGATCTCTCAAGCCACTCGGGTACCGAAGCCACACGTCTACGATGGAAGACCTGGATCTGCGTCGTAGTGGTGGTGTTCTCCAATGCATTCGGTGATTTCTTCATGAAACGCGGGCTGCCGGAATCGACGCGCCTGGTGACGCCGCTGGATTACATCGCGATGTTGTTCCAACCGTGGGTGGCGCTGGGCGTGGGACTGCTGATCCTCTGGCAGCTTTCGCGGATGGCGCTCCTGAGCTGGGCCGATCTCAGCTACGTGCTGCCGGTGACGAGCGTGGGTTACGTGGTGGTGGCGCTGATCGGCAAGCTGCTGCTGAGTGAAGCGATCACGCCGCGGCGGTGGGCCGGCATCGTGCTGATTATGGCCGGCGTCGCGCTGGTCAGCATCGGCAGTCCATCCACAGTAGACGGGGATCGGGCGGTGGGCGAATGAAATGGCTGCTGGTGGCATTGATGGTGGGTGCGACGACCGCCGGTGAAGTTCTGCAGGCGGCCGGGATGCGGCGCCACGGCGAGATCCGCGATTTCCGGCCGGGTGCGCTGGGGCGCGCGGCGGCGATGCTGGCGCGCAATCGCTACGTGATCGGGTCGGGCGTCTGCATGGCGATTTCGTTCTTCGCGTTCATGAAGCTGCTCTCGGTGACGGAGCTGAGCTTCGCGGTGCCGGTCTCGGCGGTTTCGTACGTGATGGAGACGGTGCTGGCGAAATATGTGCTGAAAGAGCGGGTCAGCCGGCGGCGGTGGGCGGGCGCATTGCTGGTGGTCGGCGGCGTCCTGCTGGTTTCCACGTGATCTGGCTGGCCTTACCGGCGCTTGCGGCAGCGGCGTACTACTGTCTGGCGATCGTGGCAGCGGCTACGTGGCGCGGCCGGTCCGCCGGCGGCGGTGCGGCGTCCGGGGCGGCGCCGCCGCTCTCGATCCTCAAGCCGGTGCACGGACGCGATCCGCAATTCTACGAGGCGATCCTCTCGCACGCCGCGCAGGAGTATCCCGAGTTCGAGATTCTCTTCGGCACCAACAATCCTGAGGATCCGGCGCTGCCCGACATTCGCCGGCTGCAGAGGGAATTTCCGAATCGCCGCATCGAAATCGTGATCGCGAAGAGCGACGCACCGAACGCCAAGGTGGGCGTGCTGGCGGAGTTGGCGAAGCACGCGCGGCATCCGCTGCTGCTGGTCAACGATAGCGACATCGTGGTGGAGCCGGGCTACCTTCACGCGGTTACGGCGCCTCTGGCCGACCCGGGCGTGGGCCTGGTGACCTGCCTCTATCGCGCGGCCGCGCAATCGTGGCCCTCGCGCACGGAGGCGCTGGGGATTGCGACCGAGTTTGCGCCGAGCGTGATGGTGGCGCGGCTGCTCGGAGTCGCCGATTTCGCGCTTGGGTCGACGATGGTCTTCCGCACGGAGGCGCTGGAGCGGATCGGCGGTTTTCGGGCAATCGCGAACTACCTGGCCGACGACTACCAGTTGGGGCGGCACATCGCGCAGTTGGGCTACCGTATCGAATTTGCGCCGGTGGTGGTGGAGACTGACCTGGGCGGCGGATCGTGGGGCCAGATCTGGCGGCACCAACTGCGCTGGTCGCGCACGATCCGGGTGTCGCGGCCTTCGGGATACTACGGCTACGTGGTGACGCACGCCACGCTGTGGTCGTTGGTCGCGGTGGCGGCGGGACAGTGGCAGGTGGCGGCGGCGGTGATCGCGGTGCGGGTAGTCGCCGGCGTGTGGATCGGCGCCGGGATATTGAAGGACCGCAAAGTTCTGCGGGATTTCTGGATGATCCCGCTGCGCGATCTTTTCGGCTTCGCGATCTGGGCCGGCGGGCTCTCGGGTGACACCGTGCAGTGGCGCGACCGCCAGTTGAAGCTTCGCCCCGACGGCCGCATTCTCGACGATCCGCAGGCGGCGCCGACCCCCCATTGACGCCGGTTCGGGCAACCGCTAGGGTGAATTCAGACACGGTGGTCTGGTTTTTTGTTACCGCCTTTATCTTTTCTGTGGCCGGGCCGCACGGGTCAATGGGAGGATTTGTGATCCTATTGCTGTTCGGGCCCCCAGGTTGCGGCAAGGGCACGCAGGCTGCTTACTTAGCAGAGCGATTCCACATTCCCGCTATCTCCACGGGGGAGATGTTCCGCGCCGAGTGCAAAGCCGGCACGGAAATGGGCAAGGTTGCTTGCTCGATGATTTCAAAGGGCGGCTTCGTCAGCGACGACATTGTGAATGGCGTCGTGGCAAGCCGCACGGCGCGTCCCGATTGTGCCAACGGGTTCCTTCTCGACGGATATCCGCGGACGGTGCCGCAGGCCATCTGGTTTGCGGAGCTGGTGCGGCAACGCGGGCTTCCGGAACCGTTGGTGATGCACCTGGATGTGGCCGACGAGGCGCTGGTCGCGCGCCTGACCGCTCGCCGTCAATGTCCAAAGTGCCTGCAGATCTATAATGCGATCTCGCTACCGCCGCGGGTGCACGGCATCTGCGACCGGGATGGTTCGACGCTGATCACGCGGGAGGATGACCGCGAGGCGGTGATCCGCCAGCGGCTGCGGGCCTACGACGAACTGACCGGCCCGATTCTGAAGTGGTATGGTCCGAGGATCGTGCGCGGCATCGATGGGTCGAAGGCGCCGGATGACGTCCGGCGCGAGGTCGAGAAGATCGCGATGGAAGCCGCCTGCGTGATGGCGTAGCGGCAAGTTGGGCGGACGCCTGGCGTCCGCCTTCGGCGGCCTTCCGACCGAGGCAGCACCTTGATTTTGTAGGCGGAGAGCGGGACAGGGCGTCCCGCGCCGACCAGGGGGCTGCCCCAAGGCGGGAAAACTGATTAGTGGGACAGGCCAGGAGGCCTGTCCCACTGGCGGAAGGGTAGGATTTCGGGATATCCTGTAAACTCCAGTGGTTTCCATCACCCTAGACTCCGCCCTCAACCTGCTTTGGCTGGCGATCAGTCTCGGTGCGCTCATCTGGTTCGGCCGCATAGAGCGCTCCCGGGCGCACCGGGGTTTGAGTTGTGGGCGTTTCCAGCGGCTATTTGCGGTATGCATGCTCGCAGTCGCCATCTTCCCTACCGTCAGCGATAGTGACGACCTGTTTAATTTTTCGCTGCTGCACGTCCCTACTAGTCATCGGGGAAGTGTGGGGAGCGTGCCGGCGCCGGCGGATTCGCGCGAGAAAGATACGGTCAACCTGGCGCGAGTGCTGGAGACGCTGGAGCATTTCCAGGTCAGCGGTTTCTACACCTTTGCGTTCGTCTTGTTTTGTATCGCCGCGTTCATTTCGCTGCGGCCGGTTTTCGCGACACGGGCCATCTGCTGTAATTCGGGACGCGCGCCCCCTCTCTCATAAGACAATCTGGCTGATTCTTTATCGGTTCGGCTTCCGCGTCTGAAGCATGCGGTGGTAGCTCCGTACCTCGTGCGGAGGAGGATTGTAAGTGAAAAAACTGCAAGTCATCGGTAGTATTGCGTTGCTTTCGGTGAGGGGCCTGTGTGCCCAGCAGCCCGAACATGTGACCATCGAACAGGCCGTACAGGAGGCCGTGGACCACAATCTCAGCCTGCTGGCGGAGCGGTATAACCTCAGCATCGCGGACGCCAGAATCATCACCGCGAAGCTGCGGCCCAACCCGGTGCTCAGCGCCGCGGTGGATTACATCGATTTTCAGAATCACTTCAACAACGATAATCAGGGCGGTCCCACGGAGTACAACATCCGCACCGATTTCGTGTTGGAGCGCGGCGGCAAGCGCGAGCGGCGGATCGAGGTGGCGCAGACCGCGCGTGAGGTGGCGCAGTTGCAGTTGCTGAACACGACGCGCATGCTGGCGCTGGACGTGGAAAATGCGTTTATCGATGTGCTGCAGGCCAAGGACAACCTGGAGCTGGCGCGGGAAAATTTGCAGGCATTCCGCAACATTGTGGAAGTGAATGCGACGCGGGTTCGCGCCGGCGACCTGGCGAAGGTGGAACTGGTGCGGACGCAGGTGGCTGCCCTGCAATTTCAGAGCGCGGTGCGGCAGGCCGAATCCAAGCTCAAGATCGCGAGCAACCGCCTGCAGACGCTGATGGGACGGAGGGTGCCCTCGCCTGCGTTCGAGGCAATGGGGACGATGCGCCGCGATTCGACGCCGGTGGTGATGGAGACGGTGGCGACGCAGGCGCTGGACCTGCGGCCGGACCTTTTGGCGCTGCGCAAGGACCAGGCGCGGTCGCAGGCCGAACTCCGCTCGCAATTGGCGCAGGGCAAGGTGGATTTCACGGTGGGCACGGAATTTCACCGGCAGTTCTACAACGGGAACGCCAACGCGCTGGGTGTATTCTTCAGTTCGCCGCTGCCGGTGTTCAACAAGAACCAGGGTGAGATCGAGCGTGCGCGGCAGGAGCAGCAGCAGATTCTGGCCCGCATCCGGGCCGCAGAAAGTGACGTGCAGAACGACGTTCGCAACGCGTGGCTGCAGTACGCCACGTCGCGGGAATTGCTGGAGAGCATCGAGCACGACCTGCTGGACCAGGCGCGCGAGGTGCGCACCACGATGGAGTATTCCTACCGGCGCGGCGAGGCCTCGCTGGTGGAGTTTCTGGATGCGCAGCGCGCCTTCAACGACGCGCGGCAAAGTTACAACGACGCGCGCGCGGACTTTGCACGCAGTCTCTACACGATCGATTCGATCTCAGGAAAGGCAGTCCGATGAAAATGTTGAAAAGTTTTAGATCGCTCCCTGACGGTCGCGGTTCGCTGCGAGGACGTATTCCCGGTGGTGTGTGCGGCGCGCTCGTTTTGGCGATCGTGTTAAGCGGGTGCGGGAAGGAAGAGGCGAAGCCGGTGGCGGCGGCTCCGGTGGGCGAGGAGCGGCTGGCGGACGGGACGGTGGTGATTCCGGCCGATTCGCCGAAGCTGAAGGAGATCCACGTGGCGGAAGTGCGGACGGCATCGGTGCCGTCGGACGAGGTCACGTCGCCGGGGAAAATCGAGACCAATCCGAACCTGGTGTCGCGCGTGTCATTGCCGCTTACAGGGCGCGTTTCCTCGGTGTCGGTGAAGCTGGGCGATTCGGTGGAGCGCGGCCAAGCGCTGCTGACGCTGGAATCGCCGGATGCCGATGCGGGCGTGGCGGCGTACCTGCAGGGGCAGGCGGCGATCACGCAGGCGAAGGCCAACCTCAATAAGGCGCAGGCCGATTACGACCGTGCGACCGATCTGTTCGAGCACAATGCGGTAGCCAAGAAAGACGTGCTCACCGCCGAGAACGCGCTGGCGCAGGCGAAATCCGCGCTGGAGCAGGCGCAGGCGGGTCTGGAGCAATCCGACCGCAAGCTGCGACTGCTGGGACTCAAACCCGGCACGTTCGGGCAGAAGGTGACGGTGACGGCGCCGATCTCCGGCAAGATTCTGGAGATGAGCGTGGCGCCGGGCGAGTATCGGAATGACACCAACGCGCCGGTGATGACGATCGCGGACCTGCGCACGGTATGGGTCTCCTCCGATGTGCCCGAGAGCGCGATCCGTTTCATCGAACCGGGCGAGCGCATCGACGTGGAACTGACGGCGTATCCGGGAGTGACGTTCCACGGCAGGGTGACGCGCATCGCCGACGTGGTGGATCCGCAGACGCGGACGGTCAAGGTCCGCGCCGAGATGGACAACGCGAGCGGTAAGCTGCGCCCCGAAATGTACGGCACGATCCGCCACACCGATGCGATGAAGACGCGGCCGGTGGTGCCGGCGGGTGCGGTGCTGCAGGGCGACGGCAAGACCAGCGTGTGGGTGGAGAGGGCGCCCGGGCGTTTTCAGCCGGTGGAGGTAAAGGTGGGCGAGCGGGCCGGTGATGTGCTGCCGGTGTTGAGCGGATTGACGGCGGGAACGCGCATCGTGGTCGACGGCGCGATGCTGCTGCGGGCCCAGTAGGTATCTCATGATAGCCAAACTACTGCGGTTCGCATTGGCGCAACGCTTCGTGATGATCGTGCTCTCGCTCGGCCTGATCGCGCTCGGCATCTACAGCTTCCAGCAACTCAAGGTGGAAGCCTATCCCGATATTTCGGACACCCAGGCGGTGGTGATCACGCTCTTTCCGGGGCACGCGGCGGAGGAAGTGGAACAGCAGGTGACAGTGCCGATCGAGCGCGCGCTGAACGGCGTGCCGAGCGTGATCGCGCGCCGCTCGCGCACGATTTTCGGGCTCTCGGTGGTGGAGTTGACGTTCGCCTACGGCACCGACGATTATTTCGCGCGCGCGGTGGTGCTGGAGAAATTGCGCGACGCCACCCTGCCCGACAACGTGACGCCGACGCTCGGCCCGCTGGCCACGCCGATCGGCGAACTCTACCGCTACGTGGTGGAGGGCAAGGGCTATAGCGATATCGAATTGCGCGACCTGGAAGATTGGGTGATCGAGCCGCGCTTCCGGCAGGTGCCGGGGATCGCCGACGTGACCCCGTTCGGCGGGCTGGTAAAGCAATACCAGATCGAGATCGACCCGCAATGCGATCAACAAATACAACCTCTCGATCGGGCAGATCGCGCAGGCCGTAGGCGCCAACAACCAGAACGCCGGCGGCGCGCTGCTCGATAACAACCAGCAATCGATGGTGATTCGCGGAGTCGGGCTGGTGCAGAATACCGAGGATATCGAGAGCATCGTGGTGGCGGAGAACAAGGGCGTGCCGGTCTTCGTCCGCGATATCGGCAAGGTCAAGATCGGCGCGGCGCAGCCCACCGGGATCTTCGGCATCGGCGACCAGACCGGGGTCGAGGGCATCGTGCTGATGCGACGCGGCGAGAATCCCACGGAGGTGTTGAAGGGCGTGCACGAAGCGGTGGAAGACATCAATTCTACCCGCCTGCCGCCGGGCGTGCGCATTCGCGGCATCTACGACCGCACGGACCTGGTGGCCAACACGATGCACACGGTATCGCACACGCTGCTCGAAGGCATCGTGGTGATGGTGACGATGCTGCTGCTGTTCCTGGGCAGCGTGCGCGCGGCGCTGCTGACCGCGATCACGATTCCGCTGTCGCTGCTGTTCGCCTTCGTCTGCATGTACTTCACGGGAATTCCGGCGAACCTGCTGAGCCTGGGCGCTCTCGATTTCGGCATCATCGTGGACGGCACGCTGGTGATGGTGGAACACATCGTCCACTGCCTGCAGGAGCGCGAACACACCAAGAGCAAGGCTACGGTGTTCGAGACCATTCTCAACGCGGCCCTGGAAGTGGAATCGCCGATCTTCTTTTCGCTCCTGATCATCATCTCGGCGTACATTCCGCTGTTCACGCTGGAGCGCGTGGAGCGGCGCCTGTTCACGCCGATGGCGTACACGGTCTGCTTCGCGCTGCTGGGCTCCATGCTGCTGGCGCTGACGCTGATACCGGTGCTCGCCACCTATCTGTTCCGCAACGGCTGCAAGACCTGGGACAATCCCCTTGCTGCGCTGGTTGTACAACGCGTACGAGCACGTGCTGCGCGTTACGGTGAAGCGGGCGTGGCTGACGGTAGCGTTCGGCGCGGCGGCGGTGGCCGGCGTCCTTCGTGCTG
Organism: uncultured Solibacteraceae bacterium; assembly: GCA_963791985.1. Classification (GTDB taxonomy): domain Bacteria; phylum Acidobacteriota; class Terriglobia; order Bryobacterales; family Bryobacteraceae; genus Solibacter. Next base: position 524,597 of record CAWBUN010000003.1, read on the forward strand.
GCCGGCCACCTGGGCAGCGAATTTCTGCCGCAGTTGGACGAAGGCACCATCTGGGTGCGCGCGAATTTCCCGGCGGGAATCTCGCTCACCAAATCCGCCGAGGAGGCCAGCAAGATCCGCCATGTTCTGGAGACTTTTCCGGAGGTGCAAATGGTGAGCTCGCAATCCGGACGCAACGATTCGGGCACGGACCCTTACGGTCCCAACCGCAACGAGTTCTTTGTGGCGTTGAAGAACTACGACACCTGGCCGAAGGGGATGCGGAAGGCCGACCTGGTGGACCAGATCTCGGCGAAATTGCGGGAGCAGATTCCGGGGGCGAACTTCAGCCTGACGCAGCCCATCATCGACAACGTGACCGAGGCCGTGACCGGTTCGCCGGCGGACCTGGCGGTGATTATCAGCGGGCCGGATTTGAAGCGCCTGCGCGCACTGGCGGACCAGACGCTGACCGTGCTGCGGCCCATTCCGGGCGCGGCGGACACGTTCCTGGAGCAGGAATCGGAGCAGGCGCAGCTGCGCATCCTGATCGACCGCCAGCGCGTGGCGCGCTACGGCATCAACGTGCGCGACGTGGAGGACGTGATCGAGATGGCGATCGGCGGCAAGCCCATCAGCACGGTGTTCGAAGGTGAAAAGCGCTTCGACGTCACGGTGCGCTTTCAAGAGCAGGCGCGCGCGGACGCCGACGCGATCGGCAACATCCTGGTGCCGACACACGAGGGCGGGCGCGTGCCGCTCTCGCAACTGGCGAAGATCGAGGTGGTGAACGGGGCGAGCATCATCGCGCGCCGCGAAAACATCCGGCAGATCTCGGTGCGCACCAACATTCGCGGCCGCGACCAGGGGAGTTTCGTGAAGGAGGCCCAGGCCAAGTTCGAAAGCGCGGTCAAGCTGCCGCCCGGCTACTCGGTGGATTGGGGCGGACAATTCGAAAACCTGGAGCGCGCGCGCAAGCGGCTGACGATCATTCTGCCGATCACGATCGGCATCATCTTCGCGCTGCTCTTCTTCGCGTTCGGCGATGCGGTGCATGCCGGCATGGTGTTGGTGAACGTCCCATTTTCGCTGGTCGGGGGTATCATCTTCCTCTATCTGCGCGGCATCAATCTGAGCGTCTCCGCGGCGGTGGGCTTTATCTCACTTTTTGGTGTAGCGGTGATGAGCGGCGTGTTGTACATTTCGGAAATCAACCGGCGGCGCGCCGAACCGGGGACCTCGCTGGAGGACGCGGTGATTCAGGGGGCGAAGGCGCAGTTGCGTCCCAGCCTGATGCTGATCCTGGTGGCGATGTTGGGGATGGTGCCGGCGGCGCGGGCGACGGGAATTGGGAGCGACATCCAGCGTCCGCTGGCGACCGTGGTCGTGGGCGGCCTGCTTTCCACGCTATTGTTGACGTTACTGGTTCTACCGAGCCTGTACTACTTGACGGCGAGGAAGGGGGAGCGATGAAGGCGCCGGTGAAAATGCTGGTGATCTATGTGGACGAGACCGACCTATGGGGCACGGTGACGCTGTACGAGGCGATTGTGCGCAGGTTGCGGCAACTCGGCATGGCGGGGGCAACGGCGCAATCCGGCATGATGGGATTCGGCAGCCACGGCAAAGTGCACCGCAAGCGCCTGTTCGGAGTTTCCGATGACCGGCCGGTGATGATCACGGTAGTGGACACCGAATCCAAGATCCGCGAAGTTGTTCCCGAAATCCGTGGGATGGTGAAGGAAGGCCTTGTCGTCCTGCTGGATGCCGAGGTCGTGGAACCCGCGGATGAAGCCACGCCATAGAACGCTCAAGGAGTTTTTCGGACAGCTGGGCCCTGGCCTGATCACGGGCGCGGCGGACGACGACCCATCGGGGATTGCGACCTACTCGGTAAGCGGCGCGGGCTTCGGCTACAGCACGCTGTGGACGGCGCTGTTCTGCTTTCCGTTGATGGCCGCGGTGCAGTTGATGTGCGCGCGGCTGGGCATGGTAACAGGGCGCGGCCTCGCGGCGGTGGTGCGGCGCCGCTATTCGCGCTGGGTGCTGTGGGGCGCCTGCCTGCTGCTGACGGTGGCCAACGTGATCAACATCGGCGCCGATCTCGGCGGCATGGCGGACGCCACCGAGATGGTCACGGGCATATCCTCCTGGTGGCTGACGCCGTGCTATGCGGTGTTGATCGTGGTGGTGATGATGTGGAGCTCGTACCGGGCGATCGCGCGTGTGTTCAAGTGGCTCACGCTGGTGCTGTTCGCGTATGTGATCACGGCGTTCGTGGTGCATCCGGATTGGCGCGCGGTTCTCAATGCGACTTTCGTGCCGCACATCGTGTGGTCCTCCGAATACCTCTCGGTGCTGGTGGGAATTTTGGGGACGACGATTTCGCCCTACCTGTTTTTCTGGCAAGCGGCGCAGGAGGTGGAGGAGGAGCGCGCCGCCGGACGGACCAGCGTGGCGCAGCGCAGGGGCGCGACTGTGGAGGAACTGCGGAACTCGCGCAACGACGTGATGATCGGGATGTTCTTCTCGAACTTCGTGATGTACTTCATCATCCTGACCACGGCATCCACGCTACATGCGCACGGGGTGACACACATCGCCACGGCGAAGCAGGCGGCGGAGGCGCTGCGGCCGCTGGCCGGGGCGGGCGCGTACTGGCTGTTCACGCTGGGATTGATCGGCACCGGGATGCTGGGCGTGCCGGTGCTGGCGGGGTCGAGCGCCTACGCGATCGCGGAGGCGATGAACTGGACCGGGTCGCTGGACCGCAAACCGAAGCTGGCGATGAAGTTTTATAGCGTGCTGGGCGTGGCGATGGCGCTCGGGCTGGCTCTGGATTACGCCGGGTTAGACGCGGTGAAGATGCTGTTCTGGTCGGCGGTGGCGAACGGAGTGCTGGCGCCGCCACTGGTGGTGATTGTAGTGTTGCTCACAACCGACGCGAGCGTCATGGGCGAGCACGTGAATTCCCGGCTGCTTAAATGGCTGGGGTGGACGACGGCAGCGGTGATGACGGCGGCCGCGGTGGCGATGATGGTCGCCGGTTAGATGCGGGCGCGGTAAAATTGACAGTTTGCATGTCTAGATTCCACACCCCCATTACCGATGAGATGGCGGACTACATCCGCGAAATCAGCCTGCGCGAACCCGAGGTGCTGCGCGAGCAGCGCGAGAGCACGGACGATCATCCGCAGGCCAGTATGCAGACGGCGCCGGAGCAGGGACAGTTTCTGAACCTGATGGCACGGCTGGTGAATGCGAGGAAGACGCTCGAGGTCGGCGTGTTCCTGGGGTACAGCTCGACGTGCGTGGCGCTGGCGCTGCCGGAGGACGGCAAGATCATCGCCTGCGATGTGAGCGAAGAGTACACCGCGCATGCGCGGCGCACGTGGAAGGAAGCGGGCGTGGAGCATAAGATCGACTTGCGGATCGCGCCGGCGATTCAGACGCTGGACGCGCTGATATCGGGCGGTGAGAGCGGCACGTTCGATTTCGCGTTCATCGATGCCGATAAATCCAACTATGCGAATTATTACGAGCGTGCGCTGATGCTGCTGCGGCGCGGCGGGTTGATCGTCATCGACAACGTGCTCTGGCACGGCGCGGTGATCGACCCGGCGGAGCGCGACGCCGACACGGAAGCGATCCGCGCGTTCAACCGCAAGCTGCACGCGGATGCGCGCGTCGCGTTGAGCCTGGTGCCTCTCGGAGACGGATTGACGCTGGCGTGCAAGCTCTAACGGCGTCGACGATTTTCCCGTGCTACGCGGCGGCCGACCGGGCGCTCGCGGAGCGGCTGGCGACCCTGCTGGAGCGCGGCGCAGACGTGCGCATCTTCCTGGACGAGGGCGAACTGCAGGCCGGCGGCGACCTGGCGGAGAAGGCGCGCGAGGGCCGCATGGCGGATATCGTGATCGTGCTCTTCTCACGCGAATCGATGCCGTCGCGTTGGGCGCGCGCACAGTGGGAAGGCGCGCTGGTCACGGAGCCGGCGGAGGAGGGCGTGCGGATCGCGTTCCTGAAATGTGACGATTGCATTCCACCGCGGGTGCTGGCGCCGATGTTCGAGGCTTCGCGGCTGCGCGACGTGAAGCGCTGGGTGCGTGGCAGCGCCGCGAGCGAGCCGGCATCGCCGGAATTTTCCGCCGATCTCGAAGTGCTCGGCATCGCGATCGCCGACCGTCCGGGCTTGGAGACGGTGGAACGCATCTCGCTGGCGCGGGAATTCGTGCGCTGTTTCCGCGGTGATTTCGACGCTGTGCTGCACGTGGATTGCGTCACCGGGACGCTGGCCGATATGGCGGGCGACCTGGCCAATCAGCTCGGGCTGCACCTGGAAGGTGAGCTGGCGGACAACATCGATCACCTGCGCGTGTTTTGCGAGGTGAGGCGATTGCTGATCGTGCTCGAAGGTGGGGCACCGCACGAGCTGATTTTCGCGGGCCGCTGCTCCACGCTGATTTCGACGGAGGCGGGCGAGCCATCGCCCGACGAGCTGCGAACCATCGCGCGGGCGTTCGACGCGACGGAGGATTGGAGCGAGTTGTGCAGGCTGGCGCGGCAGGCGCGGCGGATCGGGCGCGAGCAGTTCCGGCTGGCGGAGTGCTACGAGATCATGAAGCAGTGGCGCACGATGGCGGACGAGAACGACGACCGTCCGGCGGTCGATGAGGCCAGCCGCGAGATCGTGTGGATTCTGGATGGCTGGGGACGCACGGATGAGGCTCGGCAGATCGAACAACTGCGTGCGCAGGAGTTCGACGAGCAGCTGCCGCTATTTTTTGAGTAGGGCGTCATGAACATCGATGACTATTTGATCGATCAGTCCGGCAGGGACTGGGTGGCGATGCTTTCAGGCTGGTCGGAGATTCTGCCGGCGTCCTTCACTGTGTGGCTGGTCAATCGCTTTGGCGATGTGGTGGCTGTGTTGGATGACGGGTCGGTTCACCTGCTGGACATTGGCGTGGGAACGTTCGCGCATGTGGCGGGAAGTCGAAAGCGATTCGCCGAGCTGATGAATGTTTCGAAGAATGCCAACAATTGGTTGGCGATTCCGCTGGTGGATCGTTGCGTGGCGGCGGGTCTGGTGCCGGGGCCCGGGCAATGCTATGGGTACAAGGTTCCACCGCTGCTGGGCGGAGAGTATGCGGTCGGGAATGTTACGACGGTCGATCTGGCCGAGAACTACCGAGTGCTGGCGGAGGTTTGGCGGCGGGCTAAAGACGCGGAGTGAGCACCGACGAGCCGCGACCGTGAGGGAGCGTTAGGGCGGGTGGTGTGCGGGTAGCGCTCCCTCACAGTCGCGGCTCGTTGTGACGGCGTCTCAATCTACCAGGCCGTTGCGGACGGCGAAGCGGACGAGTTCGTTGATGCTGTGGAGATTCAGCTTCTCCATGATGCGGCCGCGGTGGGCGTCCACCGTGTAGACGCTGAGGTTGAGAACGACGGCGATTTCTTTATTGGTCTTGCCCTCGGCGAGCATTTGCAGGACTTCGCGTTCGCGGCTGCTGAGCAGGTCGATGGGGTTGGTCACGTGCTTCCGGTAATCGTCGAGCACCGCGTTTGAGACGGCGGGCGTCAGGTAACTCTCGCCGCCGGCGACGGCGCGGATGGCGGTGACCAGTTCGCCGGCGCCGGAATCTTTGAGCAGGTAGCCGCGCGCGCCGGCGCGGAGAATCTCACGCACGTAGACGGAATCCTTGTGCATGCTGAGGGCGATCACCTTGGCGTGCGGGTTGGCGGCGACCAGGCGGCGCGTGGCCTCGATGCCGTTGAGCTCCGGCATGGCGACATCCATCACGACGACGTCGGGGCGCAGCTGCTCGGCGAGTTCGACGGCTTCGCGGCCGTTGGCGGCCTCGCCGACGATCTCCATGTCGGCCTGCGCGCCGAGAATCATCTTGAAGCCCTGGCGGACCACAGCGTGATCGTCACACAGCAGGATGCGGGTTTTCTTCATGTCGGAGCGGTACTCGCACTTCAATTAAAACACCCTCGCCGGGGCGCGAACGCACGTTGACATCGCCGCCGGCGCTGCGCGCGCGGGCGCGCATGCCGATCATGCCGAGGCCGCGGCCGTTCGGCGGTGGGACAGCGATGCCGCGACCATCGTCACTGATGGAGAGGCAGATCTCGGCGGGCTTGCGATCCAGCTTGATGGTGACGTGCCTGGCGGCGGCGTGGCGCGCGATGTTGGTGAGAGCCTCCTGCGAGATGCGGAAGAGGTGGGTTTCGGTATCGTCGGGCAGGCGGCCGGAGTAAGCGGATTCCACGTGGACCTCGATGCCGGTGCGGGCCGAGAAACCCTCGGCGAGCCAGCGAAGGCCGGCCTCGAGTCCGAAATCATCGAGGATGGTGGGGCGCAGAAGCTGTGACATCTGGCGCACGTTGCCGATGGCTTCATCCACCAGGTGAATGCAATCGGCGAGCCGCGGAGCTTGCGGCTCGGTGGTGGAAGCGAGCGCGGTCAGATTGGTCTTCACGGCGGTGAGCGATTGACCGAGCTCGTCGTGAAGCTCGTGGGAGAAGCGGCGCGCGGTGGCCTCCTGATCTTCCAGCATGTGCCAGGAGACGCGGCCGAGTTCGGCGGTCTGCGATTCCATCTGGCGGATGAGCTGGGAAACCAGGCGTACGGTGAAGACCGCGAAGATGAGGGCTAGCACCACGCTGGCGGCGGCGAAGACGAGCGAGATCTCGCTGAGGTGCGAGGTGCGGTGCTCGATCTGTGCCTGGGAGTCACTGAGCTTGCGGTACTCGGCTTCGAGCAGGCGGGCGACGATGCTGGCGAAGGCGCCGTGGAAGCGAAAGAGGTCGATGGAAGAAAAGGTCTCCGGAGCCTCGGCGGCGAGGATGCGGCGCGCCTCGCGCGAGAAATCGAGGGAAGAGAGATTAAGCCGCTGCCAGAGATCGTGCTCAGCGGTGCGCGCGCCCTCTGAGGAGATGCGCGCGATGTCGCGATCGGCCTCATCGAGCTGGCTCATGATTTTGTAGTAGTCGACGGAATCTGGGTCGCGGGCGAGCACGGAAAAGACTTCGCTGAGTGTGGTCTGCTGGCTGTGAAGCTCATCGATCAGGCGGTTGCTGAGGGATTGTTCCCGAACCAGGCTATCGGCATTCTGCTGGATGGATTGAATGTTACGGAGGCTGACGATGGCAGCGGCGACCAGCAGCAGGATTACCAGGCTAAAGCCGGCAATCAGAACCCGGAAGATGTTCTGGTGCGTGATTTGCCGAGGTAGCATCGCGATTTCAGTATCGCGCGGTTATGATGGCGCCAACATCCCCAACGCGGGCTAAGTTCGCAGACTAAAGAACATTAACCTGTCCACCCCCGAATTGGTCGGAGTTTGTAGCTTACGGAGTCTATCGAGTTTTCGCGCCGGAGGTCGCAAGATGAGATTGTGAGCGGGAGATAGAAAAGGCCCGCAGGAGAAAATAAAATGAAAACCACCGTATTGACGATTGCCCTGGCGCTGGCCAGCATGTCCCTGATGTCGGCCCAGACGCCGGCGCCCGCTCCGGCCGCAGGAGCCAACAAGCCGGCCACCACCACGGCCGCGAAGACCACCAAGAAGCACTCAAAAAAGGTCACGAAGAAGGCTGCGAAGACCCCGGCTGCGGCACCTGTCGCGAAGTAATGTCCGCCCTGTTTGGGAGAAAGCCCCGCCGCGCCCTGGAGAGAGGGTTCGGCGGGGTTTTTGTTTTTGGCTGCGGCGGCGAAGGCTAAGAAATCTTAACCGCGGTCACCCCGAATTGGTCAGGGATTGTAGCTTACGGAGGCTATCGAATTTCCAGGCGCCTAGCCGCAAGATGAGATTGTGAGCGGGAGATAGAAAAGGCCCGCAGGAGAAAACAAAATGAAAACCACCGTATTGACGATCGCCCTGGCGCTGGCCAGCATGTCCCTGATGTCGGCCCAGACGCCGGCGCCCGCTCCGGCCGCAGGCGCCAACAAGCCGGCCACGACCACGGCCGCGAAGACCACCAAGAAGCATCACAAAAAGGCCGTGAAGAAGGCCGTGAAGACCCCGGCGGCGGCACCCGTCGCGAAGTAATGTCCGCACTGTTTGGGGAGAAAGCCCCGCCGCGCCCTGGAAAAAGGGTTCGGCGGGGTTTTTGTTTTTTATGGCGCGCGGGCGAAGGCTAAGAAAGCTTAACCGCGGTCACCCCGAATTGGTCAGGGATTGTAGCTTACGGAGGCTATCGAATTTCCAGGCGCCTGGCCGCAAGATGAGATTGTGAGCGGGAGATAGAAAAGGCCCGCAGGAGAAAATAAAATGAAAACCACCGTATTGACGATCGCCCTGGCGCTGGCCAGCATGTCCCTGATGTCGGCCCAGACGCCGGTGCCCGCTCCGGCTGCAGGAGCCAACAAGCCGGCCACGACCACGGCCGCGAAGACCACCAAGAAGCATCACAAAAAGGCCGTGAAGAAGGCCGTGAAGACCCCGGCGGCGGCACCCGTCGCGAAGTAATGTCCGCCCTGTTTGGGGATAAAACCCCGCCGCGCCCAGGAAAGGGTTCGGCGGGGTTTTTGTATTTAGGACGCTCCCTGACGGTCGCGGCTCGGATCTACGAAAGGCGCTTTTGGGCGAGGCGGCTCCAGCGGGCGGTGACGCGGCGACGGTAGCGCGGCGCGGTGCGGTCGGCTTCCACGGCGCGGGCATAGGCGTCGCGCGCGGCGGCGGTTTCGCCGAGGCCCTCGAGCGCCTGGCCGTAGTAGTAGAGTCCTTCGGGGTCGTAGGGGCGGCGCTCGGTGTAGATCTCGAGCTCGTGGCGCGCGTCGGCGAACTGGCGGGCGGCGACGTAGATGCCGCCGAGTTCGCGGAGCACTTCGCTGGAACTGTGGCGCTCGTCCTGATCGATCACGGTCTGGAAGTGGGCGAGAGCGTCGCGTGCACGGCCCTGTTCGCGGGCGATGCGTCCGAGTTGGAAGTGTGCGTCGGTCAGTGTTGGGTCGATCGCCACGGCTTTCTTGAAGCGCTCGACGGCTTCGGTGTACTGATGGCGCTGTTGGTAAATGAGGGCGAGCTGGTATTGTGCTTCGCCATCGTGCGGGTTGACGGCGGCGGCGTGGAGCATACGGCTGAAGTTCTGGCGGCTGCGCATCCCGGCGCCGAGTCCGGAAAGTTCTCCGCCCAGATAGTACCAGGCGTAGAAGAGGAAGAAGGGCGAGGCCAGCATGCCGAGGATCCCGCGCAGCGGTCCCCACAAGAAGGCGGCGGCGACCAGTGGAATCCAGGAGAAAGCGACTACTCCGGCGGCGATTCCATTCTCCAGGCCGAAAACGGTGCGGACCGCGAAGAACATCAGCAGCGCGAAGTAGAGCACGGCGGCGATCAGCAGGTAATAGCCGGGAACGAACCACGCAGCGATGGCGAGCGGGATTTCAGCGGCCGCGAAGGCCATCGCGGTGCAGGTGAGTAGGGGCGAATAATCGCGCTGGAAGACCACGCCCAAGCCGCCGAGGCGCCCGAGCATGGTCGCCAGTAGAAGAGTGCCGGGCACGTAGACTACGGCGAGCACCAGCAGGGGCGTGAAAAAACTAATCGGCAGCCACGGCGCACTGGTTCTTAGCAGCAAGGTTGCAGCCAGCACTGCAATGCTGGCGAACAGCAAGCTGCCGCGATCGAGGATGGCGCTCATCGCGGCCGCGGGTTGCGCCCAGAGGCGGAAGAGAAGCGACACAAACGAAGGATAGCAGGGGAGCGGCCCCTGCTATCGAGGCGGTTAGAAAATCAGCCGCAGGCCGAGTTGCGCCTGTCGCGGATCGCCCAACCCGCTCTGCACCGTGCCATCGAAATTAAACAGCAGGCCGGTGGTTTCGGGATGCTTCGGGTTGGCGTTGTTGGTCAGATTGAACGCATCTACGCTGGCTTGCAGTGTGAAGCGCTCGCTCAACTTGAAGTTCTTATCGGCGCGGAAGTCGAAGGCGAAGAAGCTGTTGTCTTTCCACAGCGTGTTGCGTTTGACGATGTAGCCGTTAGCGAGCACGCGGTTCGCAACCGAGACGGGCTGCGGTCCGTGATAGCTGATCAGCGGGGAGAACTCGATGCCCCAGGGCGCCTGCCACAGGCCGAAGGCGTTGACGCGATGGCGTTCCATGCGGTCGGAGAAACCGTAGTCGGGTTTGAAATTGTTGGCGACGGCGTAGCGGTAGCTGAAGGGATCGCGCTCGTTATCGTCGTCGGCCAGATCTTCGGAGAGCTGATAGTTCAACTGGAACTGGAAGTGTTGCGAGAGGCGCTTCTGCATGCCCAGCGTCATGCCGCGGAACAGCGATTTGGCGGAACTTTCGAGGGTGGTGAGCTGGCCGATGCCGTTGGTCTTGTCAGCGCCGAGTCCGGTACTCCACGGCGAACCGAACACAGCGTCGTTGCGGTCCACGAAGCGGCTGCCGTGAACGCCCTTGGCGTAGGTGAAGGCGCCGGTGACCTTCAGCGTGTCGGTGATGGCCTGCTCCACCGAGAGCGCCCAGGTATAGGTGCGCGGATTGGTGAAATCCTTAGAGGTGACGTAGACCTGCGGGTGATCGGGCGGCAGGTTGCTGGCATTGGGAACCAGCTGGTCGTACGCGGGCGGGGTGAGGCCGAAGCTGTTGAAGGTGGAGTCGCGATAGATCGATTGGCCCACGGAACCGTTGGTAGAACGGGTACTCGCCAGGTCCAGTCCCGGCGTGCGGGCGTAGTAGATGCCGCCGCCGAGACGAATCAGCGTCTTGCCTTGCTTGCCTGGAGACCAGACTATGCCAAGCCGCGGCTGGAACTGCTTCTTCGACGAGGGAATCAGGCCGGTGGAGGGGAAGCCGGGTTTGGCGATGAACGGCGCGAAGAAAACCGAGCCGGGCGGCGTGAGCGGGTCGGGCTCAATCTGCGCGTCCCAACGCAGGCCATAGCTCACCGTGAGATTGGGGCGGACCTGCCATTTATCCTGAATGAAAATCGCGGGCTCCAACTGGGGGATGGTCTGCGTGCCGGCCGAGTTGGTGTCCAGTCCGTTGACGCCGGCGAACTGCAGGAAGAGGAGCAGCGGACCGGTAATGGACGTGCCGTTGGGGCAGGCGCCGTTGTTGTTGGTGGAGCCATCGGAGCACTCCACGAATTTCGGTCCGATGTTGACGTAGTTCATGAAGCCCGCCACGCTATCGAAAATGTAGCGCCCATTGGCGAAGCCGATGAAGGTCTGGGTGGTCGAGGTACGGTTCAGTTCCGCGCCGAGCTTGATATTGTGCGCGCCGTGGATGAAGGACACGTTGTCGTTCAGCTGGAAGCGCGTGTCGTGATCTTTCACGGGGATGAAGAAAGGCAGGCCGAAGCGGTACTGGCCGACGAAATCGATGCCGGTGTCCGGCAGCGGGCGGCTCTGGCCGGGCAGGCTCGGACCCGCATAATCGCGCGGGCGGTCTTCGCGCGAGAACTGAAAGCGCGCCTCGTTGAGCGTGGAGGGGCTGATGGTGGTGTTCAGCTGCAGGCTGACGGTGTTCGAAAAGTCGCGCTCGATGGCATTGGCGCTGACGCCGTACTGCTCCACGTCGAAGGTACCGTTTGGTTGCCGCGCGTGTGCGAAGTTGTAGCGCGCGGTGAACAGGTTTTTCGGATTGACGTACCAATCGATCTTGCCCAGCGTGGCGGTGGCGGTGTTATCGCGGGTGATCGGTCCGTTTTCATTCGGGTCCTTGAACTTGTTGGCGAAGAAGTTCACCAGCGTGGGGTCGATGCGGTTCGGATTGTTCTGTTTGGTCTGCGTGAAGAACTGCTGGTCGAAGGCCACGAAGTAGAACAGCTTGTCCTTCTTGATGGCGCCGCCGAGGGTGCCGCCGAACTGCTCCTGCGAGAAGGCGCTCAGGCGGGTGCCGTCGGAGAGTCGCGAGGTGAGGCCGGTCCATTTCTGATATTCGTGCAGCGTGCCGTGGAGGGAGTTGGTTCCGGATTTCGTCACCACATTGATGAAGCCGCCAGAGCTGCGACCGAACTCGGCGGGCGCACTGTCGGCCACCACCTGAAATTCCTTGACGGCGTCCAGGCTGATGGTGAACGCGGGGCGCTGACCGCCGCGCTGCTCGCCGAAGAACGGGTTGTTATTGTCCGCGCCATCGATCGAAACGTTGTTGTTGATCCCCTTTTGGCCGTTGATCGAAATCTCGTCGCCGTCGGGACCTTGCACGATGGAGACGCCAGGTGTCAGGGGCACCAGGCTCAGAAAATTGCGGCCGTTGTTGGGCAGGTCGTGCACACTACGCTGGTCGATATAAGTGGAACCTTCGACGCGGCTCGATTCCAGAATCGGCGCCTCGGCGGAAACCGAAACCACCTGTTCCACCTGCGAGATGCTGAGCGCCAGCGGCAGCGAGATGGTCTGGCCGACCGCGAGATCCATGCCTTCCCGGACCATTGTTCCGAAGTTCGCTGCTTTCACCGTTATTTTGTACGGTCCAAGCGGCAGGAGCAGTGCGCGGAAACGGCCTTCGGCATCGGTAGTCAGATTGCGCGTGAAGTTGGTGCCGACGTTTGTGACGGTGACTTGAGCGCCTGCGACAGCGCGGCCGGAGGGATCATTCACAATCCCTTCGATGGTGCCGGTATTGGCCTGGGATTGTGCAAACAGCGACCCCTGAGTGACAGACGACCGCCAAAATACAAACAAGCACGAGCCGGTAAGAACGCATGGACATTTCTCCTTCAGGCCGAGTTTTTGAATTTGTTTTGGAGGCGGACGGAGCTTCCGCGGGAGTGGAGATGGCAGGAGCGTGTAACTGATTTGTAACTTCCCAACACCCTGAACCCCCGTTAAAAGATTGCTTGAGTATGCTCGCCACTTAGCGCGTTTGTCAAGAATTTTACGTGAATTCGTCACATTGACCGGCTCGCTGCAAATGCTACCCTGAAACCTTGCCGAGAAACCTCTTGATCGACACGGATACTGCGTCGGACGACGCTGTTGCGCTGATTATGGCGCTCCGCAATCCGAGTGTTTTCGTACGCGCCATCACAACCGTGGCAGGAAATGTGCCCGTCGCGCAGGCGACCCGTAACGCACTTTACGTTGCGCAACTTTGTGGCGTCGATGTACCCGTGTATGAGGGTGCTCCCCGACCGTTGTGGCGGGAGCACGCTCACGCCGAGTGGTTTCACGGCAAGGATGGATTGGGCGATCACGGTTATCCGGTTCCGGCGCGATCGGCCGAGCCGAGCAATGCGGTGGACGCAATCATCGCCGCGATTGAAGAGCATCCCGGCATTATGGTGGTCACGCTCGGGCCGTTGACGAATCTGGCGGTCGCGCTCGCCAAAGCTCCGGGCATCGCGGCAAAGGTTAGCCGCTGCGTGGTGATGGGCGGGAATCCCTGCTGCGAGGGCAACGTAACTCCGGCTGCCGAGTACAACATGTGGGTGGACCCGGAGGCGGCACGCGTCGTCCTGCGCTCGGGCCTGGCGGTGGAACTGGCGGGCTGGCATTTGTGCCGCGGCGAAGCGGTGCTCGGGCCCGCGGACATCGAACATGTGCTCTCGCTCGACACTCCGCTCGCGCGGTTCGCGGTGGAATGCAACTCGCGCGCGATGGAGGCCTATTGCATTCAGACAGGGGAACGCGGGATCTCGCTGCCGGACCCGGTGGCGATGTGCATCGCGCTCGACCCCACGGTGTGCACCGAGGTAAGCTCGCACTATGTGGAAGTCGAAGTGAGCAGCGAGTTGACGCGCGGCATGACGGTGGTGGACCGGCTCAACGTGTCCGGCGATGAGCGCAATTCCCCGGTGTGGCGCGGTGCGCTGCAGGCGCAGGTAGTGTGGGCAATCGATAACGCGCGATGGAAGCACGCGCTGTACGGGGCGTTGAGGGGATAGCGATGTCCTGGAAAGAACTTCGGGATCTCTCGCGGCTGTTCGGCAACTTCCACGATGCCTGCGACGGCAGTTCGTCAATCCGTCCGCCATCGAACTGCGCTTCGAATAAGCCCTCCGGCGCCCAATTTCGATGCGGTCCTTTTTGATGCCGCGCTTTTCTACGCGAAAGCATCTTCTTGGACTGCGGAAATGGAGGGCGAGTCGACGTGGATACCGGCGCACAAACTGTACTGGCGCGACGCGAGCGAGTGGATGGGCGCGGAAAAAACTGATTAGTGGACAGGCCGGGAGGCCTGTCCTACTGGGCTAGCCATGCGTTCGGCCCAGCGCAGGTACCGCAGCAACTCGTGGCGCTGCTGCCAGGCGAATTGCCAGAATTGGACGAAGGTGATCTGGTCGGCGTGCAGGCCCCAGTACGTCTCGATGCGCCACCGCAGATAGGGACTCGCCCACGGGCGCAGCCGGTAGCCGCGAGTCAGGCGCCACACGATGCGGAGCATTACTTGGCGTCCGTGGTCTTCGCGTCGGGCGTGGCGTAGTAACCGCTGCGCGTGCGCACCGCTGGATTCCCCGCCGCCTTCACGGCAATGTGGATCGCGCGGAAGGTGCCATCCATCGCGGCATTGGTTGGCGAGTACTCGATGGTGTACTGGCTGCGAATATCGTGCGCCACCTGGCTCGCGATGGCGTCCACTTCCTCGAGATCCTTCGGGAAGAAAGTCTTGCCGCCGGTGGCCTCGGCCAGGTCGTTGAGCGCGCGTTTGGCGCGGGCGGCCTCGCGGTGCTCCTCTTCGGTGAGCAGGCCTACGCCGTAGATCAGCACGTCGCTCTGGTGGGCGTTCTTCATGATGCGATCCATGCTGATCACGCTCGAATTGTCGTTGCCATCGGTGATGATCACCAGGACCTTCTTGTCGCGGTGGCCTTTCTTGAGGTGGTCGATCGACATCTGGATGGCGTCGCGCATGGCGGTGCCGCCGCGGGCATCGATGCGCTTGAGGGCCTGCTCCAGTTCGCCGATATCGTTGGTGAAATCCTTGTCCTTGGGATTGTCCAGGTAGGCCGTGTCGTTGAAGTTGACGATGAAGACTTCATCGTCGCGGTTGGACGCCTTGACCAGCGCCAGCGCGGCGGCTTCCACCTTTTGCAGCTTATTGCGCATGCTGCCGCTGTTATCGATTACGAGGCCGAGAGAGACGGGGACGTCCTCGCTCTTGAATTTGCGGATGTCCTGCTTGATCTTGTTTTCGAAAACCGTGAAGGCAGATCTCGGCAGGGTGGTGATCAGATGGCCGTTCTTATCTATGACGGAGGTGTGACAGACCACGATGCGCGTGTCGGCGTGGAATACGGTAGGTTCATCCTGCGCCGGCGATGCGGGTTGCGCCTGCTGCGCCAAGACCGCGACCGCTCCAAGGAGGCCGGCGGCAAGAATACAGAGGTAGAGGGAACGCATTAGTGTTTCGTGGCCGGCCCTTTGATTCCGGAAACCGTCGGACCGCCCTGGTCGGGCGTGGCGTAGTAACCGCTGCGAGTGCGAACGGTAGGATTGCCGGGGGCCTTTGCGGTAATCTTGATCTGCCGGAAAGTGCCGTCCATCGCCGTGTTGGAAGGCGAGTATTCGATGGTGTACTGATTGCGGATATCGCGCGCCACCTGGTGGGCGATCTTGTCGACGTCGGCGACATCCTTGGGAAAGAAGACTTCGCCGCCGGTGGCCTCGGCCAGCGCTTTGAGGGCGCGCTGGGCACGCTGCGCCTCGCGGCGTTCTTCATCACCGAGAAGGCCGACGCCATAGACCAGGACTTCGCTTTGCTGCGAAGCTTTTACCAGATTTTCCAGGCTTACGACGCTGGAATTGTCGTTGCCGTCCGTGACCACCACCAGAACTTTCTTGTCCTTGTGAGCCTTCTCCTTGACGTGGTCGATCGACATACGGATGGCGTCGCGCATGGCGGTGCCGCCGCGCGAATCGATGCGCGTGAGGGCCTCTTCCATTTCTTTGATGTTGGTGGTGAAGTCCTTCCCATGCGGATTATCCAGGAAGGCCTCGTCATTGAAATTGACGATGAAAACTTCGTCGTCGGGATTCGAATCCCGGACCAGGGCAAGCGCCGCGGCTTCCACTTTGGTGCGCTTGTCGCGCATGCTGCCGCTGTTGTCGATGATCAGGCCCATAGAGACCGGAACATCCTCGCGCCGGAAGACTTTGACGGATTGCGGAACGCCGTTCTCCATCACGGTGAAGGCGTCCTGCGTCAGGTTCGTGACCAGGTGGCCGCTCTTATCGACCACGGTGGTGTGGCAGACCACGAGCCGCGTATCGGCCCGAAAAATCGCGCCGGTGTCCTGCTGCGCCAGCACTACGGACGCGGCCACTGCCGCGGTGCACGCGCCGGCGATCAGAAGACGTTTACTGTTGCGGCGCATAGTAGCCTTGTTTCCAGAATGGTCGCAGCAGGGGCATGCCGTGGGGCTGCACCAGCTTGACCTGCACCTTGCGGTATTTGCCGTCGCGCGAGACGTTCTTTGGGGAGTAGCCGAGAATGTACTGATTGCGCAGCTCCACCCCGATCTTGGCGGCTACGTCTGGAAGTTCGTTGAGATTATCCACCTGGTATTGGCGCCCTCCGGTCTGCTCCGCGATCTCGGTCAGCAGCGCGGGCCCCGCCGTCTCTTCGGGGGTGCGTCCGCGTCCAGCCGCCGACTCGTAAATTCCGATCGCATAGATCTGGACGTCTGCTTCCTTCACCAGGTTCTTGATTTCTTGCTCGGTGTAACGGCTGCTGTTATCGCCGCCATCGGAAATGAGCAGGAGCGCCTTGCGCGGATTCCTGGCCTTCTTCATCTCGTGCAAGGCAAGGTAGACGGCATCCAACAGGGCGGTCCGGCCTTTGGACTGGGTGAAGGCAAGGTGGTTCTGGATTTCTTCCAGGTTGCGCGTAAACGGTTGAATTAAAGAGGCCGAATCGTTAAACTGCACCAGAAAGAATTCATCCTCGGGGTTGGCGAGTTTGAAGAATTGAGATACCGCCTGACGCGATTTATCCAGCTTCTGTCCCATGCTGCCGCTGCAATCGAAGACCACGCCCACCGAAAGCGGCGCGTCCTCACTCGAGAATTGCGAGATTTCCTGGGGCGACTTGTCCTCGAAGATCTTGAAATTCTCCTTCTCCAGGCCGGTCACGAAGCGGTTTAGCGGGTCGGTCACGGTCACCGGGATGAGTACGAGCGTGCTATCGACGCGAATATTCGATTTCGCGCGAGGCTCCGCTTTCTCACCTGGTTTGGTCCTGACTTCGAGGTTCGCCTGGCCCCAGAGTGCGGACAGCAGGCACATCGCCATGGCGCTACGAATCAACAGCTTAGGGTAGGACGGCAGCATCGGCTGGCCAGCCTTTCTTCCCCAAGAATAACATATGGATTTTATGGTATGATCGCGTGTGCCGCGTAAAATTCTCGGCGTCATCCCTGCTAGATTCTCCTCTACTAGATTTCCCGGCAAGGTATTGGCCCAAATCGCCAACAAAACCATGCTGCAGCACGTTTACGAGCGTGCCGGCCTCGCAACTTACCTCACAAGCACGATCATTGCCACGGATGACGAGCGGGTGTATGCCGCTGCAAAAAGTTTCGGCGCACGGGTTCGAATGACACGCCCCGACCACCTTTCGGGCACCGACCGGGTAGCCGAGGTGGCCTCGGCGGAGAACGCCGAAATCATAGTTAACATCCAGGGAGACGAGCCGTTGATCGATCCGGCGGCAATCGATGCCGCAGTATTGCCGCTGGTCCATGAGCCAGACGTGCTCATGGGGACGCTCAAGAAGCGGATCGAAGACCCGCGCGAAATCGTCGACCCCAACGTGGTCAAGGTGGTCACGGACCATGCGGGCGATGCAATCTATTTTTCCCGATGCCCGATTCCGTTCGATCGCGACCATTCCGCAGACACGCCCTATTTCAAGCACGTCGGGCTGTACGTCTACCAGCGGGATTTCCTGCTCGCCTATTCCACGCTGCCGGTGGGGCCGCTGGAACAGTCGGAACGGTTGGAGCAGTTGCGTGCGTTGGAAAACGGGTACCGAATCCGGGTTGTGGAAACCGAATACGAGTCACTGGGCGTGGATACGCCGGAGGATCTGGAAAGGGTGAGCAGATTGTTCAAAGCCTCAATCTTACAAGGGATGGGAAATGGCTAAATATATATTTGTGACCGGCGGGGTGGTCTCCTCTTTGGGGAAAGGGATTGCGGCCGCGTCGATCGGTTGCCTGCTGGAGAGCCGTGGACTCAAAGTCACGTGCCAGAAGTTCGACCCATACTTGAATGTGGACCCGGGCACGATGAGCCCGTTCCAGCATGGCGAAGTCTTCGTCACCGACGATGGGGCGGAGACCGATCTCGACCTGGGTCACTACGAGCGCTTCACGCACTCCAAGCTCACGCAGAGCAACAATCTGACCAGCGGGCGTATCTACGAGCAGATTATCGCGCGGGAACGGCGCGGCGATTACTTGGGCAAGACCGTGCAGGTGATTCCACACGTCACCAACGAGATCAAAGCCGCGATGAAGAAGGTGTCGCAGGATGTCGATGTGGTGATTGTCGAGATCGGCGGCACGGTGGGCGATATCGAATCTCTGCCGTTCCTGGAAGCCATCCGCCAGATGCGCCACGAGCAGGGCCGCGACAATTGCCTGTTCGTGCACGTCACCCTGGTGCCATGGATCGCGGCCGCGCAGGAATTGAAGACCAAGCCGACCCAGCATAGCGTCAAGGAACTGCGCGCGCTCGGTATCCAACCCGACATTCTGCTATGCCGTTGCGAACGTTTCATCCCCGAGGACATGAAGCAGAAGATCGCGCTCTTCTGCGACGTGGACGTGCAGGCCGTGATCACGGCGCGCGACGTAAAGAGCGTTTACGAAGTCCCGGTGGGCTTCGCCGCCGAGGGCGTGGACGAGATCGCCATGCGGCTGCTCAAGCTGGAAGCGGGGCCGCGAAACCTCACCAAGTGGAACGCGATGCTGGATCGCCTCGAACAGCCTCAGGGCGAAGTCTCCATCGCGCTGGTCGGCAAATACGTGGAGTATGAGGACTCCTACAAGAGCCTCAAGGAGGCGCTACTGCACGGCGGACTGGCCCACAAGTTGAAGGTCAACATTCATTGGATCGAGGCGGAAGGCGTCGCCGGCGAGAACTGGGAGCGGCAGCTGGATGGTTACGATGGCGTGCTGGTACCGGGCGGTTTCGGCAAGCGCGGCATCGATGGCATGCTCAACGCGATCCGCTTCGCGCGTGAAAACAAGGTGCCGTATTTCGGCATCTGCCTCGGCATGCAGACCCTGGTGATCGAGTTCGCGCGGAACGTCTGCGGCCTCGACGCGGCCGATTCCACCGAGTTCAACAGCGGCACTCCGCATCGCGTGATCTTCAAGCTCCGCGAACTGAAGGGCATCGACGAGCTGGGCGGCACCATGCGTCTGGGCAGTTGGGCCTGCAAGCTGGCCGAAGGGAGTTTCGCGCACCAGGCATACGGCACGCGCGAGATCAACGAACGCCATCGCCACCGTTACGAGTTCAATCGTGAATACGAGGACCGCCTGAAGGCCGGCGGCCTCAAGATCACCGGCGAAACGCCCGATAACACGTACGTCGAGATCTGCGAGCTCGGCGACCACCCGTGGTTCCTGGGCTGCCAGTTCCATCCCGAGTTCAAGAGCAAGCCGATGGAACCGCATCCGCTGTTCAAGGCATTCATCGGCGCCGCGTGGGAGTATCGCCTGCGCCGCCTGTCCGCGATTGAGGAGCCCCTGTTCTCCCGTGCCGATTGAGTTCAGCGATTTCGGCAAACGGCTGGTCCTGATCGCGGGGCCGTGCGTGATCGAAAGCGAAGAGCACGTCCACCGCATGGCGCGCGGTATCCGCGCCGCGGTGGGCGAGTTCGTGTTCAAGGCGAGCTTCGATAAAGCCAACCGCACCAGCGCGGGGGCGTACCGGGGTCCCGGCTTGAAGGAGGGCCTGCGGATTCTGGCCGGCGTGAAGGCCGAGGGCTTTCCGATTCTGACGGATATTCACGAGGCGTCGCAGGCCGAGGCCGCGGCGGAGGTCGCGGACATTCTGCAGATCCCGGCGTTCCTCTGCCGGCAGACCGACCTGCTGGTCGCAGCCGGCCGGACCGGGCGGATCGTCAACATCAAGAAGGGCCAGTTCGTGGCGCCGCACGATATCCATCGTGCGGCGGACAAGGTGGCGTCCACCGGCAACACGCAAGTGGTGCTGACCGAGCGCGGCTCGAGCTTCGGCTACAACAACCTCGTGGTCGATATGCGCGGCTTGAAGATCATGCGCGACGCCGGATGGCCGGTGATCTTCGACGCGACGCACAGCGTGCAATTGCCGGGCGGGGCGGGCGAGTCGTCCGGCGGCCAGCCCGAGTTCATCGCCCCGCTGGCGCGGGCCGCGGTCGCGGTCGGCATCGATGGCGTCTTCGTGGAGACGCACGACGCGCCGGAGAAGGCGCTGTCGGACGGCGCGAATGCGCTACGTCTCGATCTACTGGCGGATTTCTGGCGGGGGCTGCTGAAGGTGGACGCGGCGGTGAAGGGGTAGGCCGCCCTTACCAGACTTCCAGCTTGCGCAACACGTCGCGGAGCCTCTCCGGATCGTGCCCGGCGTTATAGTAGGCGATCTTGCCCTCGCGGTCGATCACAATCGTGGTCGGCCACGCCGCAACCTGGAAGAGCTTCACGGCCATATCTTTTCCGTCAATCAGTGTCGGAAATGTATAGCCTTGCTTCTCCACATACTGACGGGTGACGCTCGCCGCCTCGTTGTCGACACCGAGCACCACGAGGCCTTTGTCCTGCAGCCCCCGGTGCAAGAGTCTCGATCGTCGGTAGTGCCTGGCGGCATGGCCCGCACCAGCTTGCCCAGAAATCTATGAGCACGACCTTGCCCTTCAGCGCGCTCAGGGTTGTTTCCCGGCCCTCCAGATCAAGCAACGTGAAATCCGGGGCCGGCTTGCCAAGGGACGAAAATGGTGCCGGCCGCGATCCCATGCGCCGCTCGGTCGCATTCGTCGCCCGCGGGTCATAGGTAAACAGATCGGGCTTCATTTCCTCGCCCAATCGCACCACCGGATACTGAATTTCGCTCTGAAACTGACCGCCAACGTCCACCGTCAACTTGCGGAGCACATGCCTCTCATCCTCGATCCAATACGATTCGGTTACGCCGATCGTAGGCTTCTTTCGAATCACCGTGCAGGCCACGCCATATAACGTTTCATGACCCGTGATGCGAGGTGTTCCCAGGATCGGGTCGGAGACCAGGGGGGATCCAATCTTATTCCATTGGGGCGAAACGAGGTACTCATTAGACGCCGGATAGATCGTCCACACCGATTTCCCGTCTGATACCGCGACCACGACTCATCCCCATCGTCGATCTCCTTCCGGTATCGATCGGTGGAAAGACGATAGGTTTTCACATGCGTCGGATGCTTGCCCCGAATCTCGGTCGAGATCGACTCCTCGTAGCTCGAAGCGGTCCGGAATTGCTTCGCGACTTGCGCTAGCAGGGCTCGCGCCGCAGCGGTGGGCTCATCATCCTGCGGCACGATCTTTTTCGTGAACAACTCCGTCTGGGTTTGGTTTGGGCGGGCGGAGTTGTCCCGGTATGCGGTGCTCGTCACAACCTGCAGCCCCCCGTCACGCTGTGGAGTCAGCCGCATTTTTGCGGTTGCGAAGCCATGGTCCCAGGTGACCGTCCCGATGCCATTAGCCACTTGAACCACTTCCTCCCCCCAGTCACAATCCACCGGATGGCACGCTCCCCACACATGCGCCAGAATTCGTCCTGCATCCCTCGTTACGATCATTTCTGTCAGAGCTCTCGAATCGCTACCGGCCCAAGACCCGAGCAATCGCTCAGTGGTTCGGGACGGGTCTGTATCCAGAACAGAGGTGGTGTCCGGGCCGCCGGGCAGCACCCCATAGCAATACGGTGACGAGATGTACGATCCGGCAGGCGGGGCAGGTGCCCCGTTTCCCTCCGGCCAGATACGTCCTCCCAAGCCGACGAACGTCGGCGCATTCTTCGGTATTTTGATGCGCGAGGCAGCATCGCCATGCCAAATGAGGGTCAAGTCGACTTCACCCGTGCCCTTTTGAAGTAGAGTTCGTGTGCCGCCTTCGGTCTGATGCGACGCATCAGGATCACTGCAATTTTGAGCTATTCCCCAATAGTGCTCCGCCCCAATCGTCAACACCGCCCGCTCCATGGAAACCAGCGTGTACCGGACCCGGGCGTGGAATTCGACCGGGGCCTTACTCAACGTCACTTCGACCGGCGGCCATACCTGGGTGATCTCGAAGGTATCCCGATCCTGGGCGACTGCCGGTAAGCAAGCGGCGTAAAGAGTTAGCAGGAGCGTTATTCGCATAAAGCGGTCCGATTATAACAGTCGCACTCGCCCGAGACAACGCGTGTGCCGTCTTACTTCTTCGTCACCAATTCCGGGAAGCGGCGCTTCAGCTGCGCGATCTTCGGCAGGTCGTTGTACACGATGTAAGGGTACGTCGGATTGCGCTCCAGGAAATGCTGGTGGTAATCCTCGGCGGGGTAGAAGGCCTTGAGCGGCGCGACCTGGGTGACGATCGGTTTGGAGAATGCCTTTGCCGCATTCAGTTGCTCGATGTAGGCCGTCGCCACGCGCTTTTGCTCCTCCGACGAGTAGAAGATCGCCGACCGGTATTGCGTGCCATCATCGGGTCCCTGGCGATTGAGTTCGGTGGGGTCGTGCGCCACCGCGAAAAAGATCTGCAGCAGCTTGCCGTAGGAGATCTGGGCCGGGTCGTACGTGACCTGGACCGACTCGGCATGCCCGGTATCGCCGTTGCTGACCAGATCATAGTGGGCCATCGAGGCGGGGCCGCCGGCGTAACCGGAGACGGCCGTCTTCACTCCTTTCACGTGCTCGTAAACGCCTTCGACGCCCCAGAAGCAGCCTCCGGCGAAGACGGCGGTGGCGAGTTGTTTGGCGGCGGTGGGGGCGGGGATGTCAGCGGCCGGAGGCGGGATCTCGCCCGCCGCCAGGGCGCGCAGGGTCAGGACGCAGGCGATCGCGGCGAAAAGCGCGAACGCGCCGGTACGCATGGAAAGCTTCATGGAAATCCCTCTGTTCTGTCCTCAGAATAGCAGGCCGGCGATTCCTCTCCACGCGGCGGCGGTGTTATGCGTCATAAGATAAGTAAGGATGCGTATGATGAACCTACAGCGGCGTCGCCGCGGTTTTTCCCTGATCGAGCTCCTGATCGTGATCGCGATTATTCTGATCATCATCACGATCGCGCTGCCTCGTTTGAGCCGCGCGCGCATGTACTCCCAGGAGACGGCGGCCATTGGCGCCCTCCGCACCCTCCACACCGCACAGGTGCAGTACTATTCCCAGTATGGCAAGTACGCAGCCTCCCTCACGGAACTCGGGCCGCCCACCAGCGGCGCGGCGGGTCCGGCGGCGGCGGACCTGATTGGAAACGATCTTTCGGGCGGCCTGAAAAGCGGCTATAAGTTCACGCTTTCCGGCAACCCGGGGGGATACGTGATCAACGCCAATCCCGAATCCTTCGGCAATAGCGGAAGCCGTACATTCTATTCGGATCAATCGATGGTGATCCGCCAGAATTACGGGCAGGAGCCGGCCACCGCGAACAGTCCTGAAATGAAATAGCTCCGGTCGCACGTGGTAACCGGTTCAGATTTTGCAAACTCTATACAATTGAGCGACAAATCTGAAGGGGGACGCCGCGTACGATGGACGATGTGCAGGCTCAATCGAACGCGAACGGGGAAACCACCCGGCGCAATTTCTACGTGGGCGCCATCTATGTCATGATGAGCGCGATTTCGGCGGCGCTGGGCGTGCCGGCCTTGATTTATCTGCTGTTTCCGCCCAAGGCGAAAAAAGAGAGCGAGTGGATCGAAATCGGCGACATGGCGCGGATTTCGCCCAACTCGCCGGTGGAATTGACCTTTCGCCGCAACCGCACCGATGGTTGGAAGGTGATCAGCGAGAAGAGCACCGCCTGGGTGGTCAAATCCGCCGACAACAGGATCACCGCGTTCGGACCGCAATGTACCCACCTCGGCTGCGCCTACCACTGGGAAGAGGGCAAGAACGAGTTTCTCTGCCCGTGCCACAGCTCACTGTTCGGGATCGACGGTAGGGTGATCTCTGGACCCGCGCCGCGGCCGCTCGACCGGTACCAAACCAAGGTCGAGGGCAACAAGCTGATGGTCGGGAAGCTGAACAACTCGCGGGAGCGCAAGTCGTGAGGCGTCGCATCCGCTTCTTCAACGACTGGGTGGACCACCGCACCGGCATCCAGACCGCGGCCCGCAAATTCCTATACGAGGAGATTCCGGCGTCCAGCGGCTGGCGCCAGGTGTTCGGCAGTGTCGCCGTGTTTCTCTTCATGGTGCAGGCCTTCACCGGGATTCTGCTGGCGTTCAATTACGCGCCCACCCCGGGCGAGGCGTACAACAGCCTGCGCTACATCCTGACGGAACTGACCTGCGGGCGCCTGATGCGCGGCCTGCATCACTGGGGCGCGAGCATGATCATCGTGGTGGTAGTGCTCCATATGGTGCAGGTCTTCCTCCATGGCGCGTACAAGAAACCGCGGGAAGCCACCTGGATGGTCGGTGTCGTGCTTCTGCTGGTCACCCTGGCTTACGGGTTGACCGGCTACCTGCTGCCGTGGGACAACCGGGCGTATTGGGGCACGGTGGTGGCCACCCAGATCGCCGGACAGGCACCCGTCGTGGGTCCTTACCTGAGCCGGCTATTGGGCGGCGAAGGTTCAGTGGGCGTGGTGACGTTTGCGCGCTTCTACGGGCTGCACGTGCTGCTGCTGCCGCCCGCGACCATCTTTCTGGTGATCCTGCACGTCTTCCTGGTGCGCAAACACGGCGTCGCCCCCGTGCCGGGCGACGAACTAGTGCCGAAAAAACAGTTCTACCCAGCCCAGGTTTTCAAGGACACCGTCGCGATTTTTATCGCATTTTCGGTGCTGTTCGCGATGGCCGTGGCCGTTCGCGTCCCGCTGGAACAACTCGCGGACCCGACCGACACTTCGTATGTTCCGCGTCCCGAGTGGTATTTCCTGTTCCTGTTTCAGACGCTGAAAATGTTCAGCGGTCCGCTCGAGGTGATAGGGAGCGTGGTGCTTCCCGGACTGGCGGTCCTGGCCCTGATCCTGGTGCCGTTCATAGATCGCGGCAAGATGGTGAAAGTGACGCGGCGCACCGCGGCCCTGGCCTTCGTGCTGTTGGCGGCGATCGGGTGGGGCGGCTTGACAATCGCGGCGGTGAAGTCCACACCGAAGGGGGCGAGCGCGGTGGAGGTCGATTACTCCGCGCCCACGGATTGGATGCAGCTTTCGCCCGAGGAAATGGCGGGCGTGGCTTACTTCCGCCAGGAGAACTGCGTCAGTTGTCACGTGGTCGGGGAGCATGGCACGGCGGTCGGGCCCGATCTCACCCAGACGTCTATCCATAAAGACGCGGCGTGGATGATCGAGCATTTCAAGCGCCCCTCCGCGATGCGCCCCGGAACTTCGATGCCGCCGATTCAACTCACCGACGCCCAGTTGAACTCGCTCGCGGCCTTCCTGCTGAAGCTGAACGAAAGGAATGCGACTGCGCTCGATAACGCCCCCGAGTTCGCAACCCGGGGTGCCCTGGTCTACCAGGCCAATCGCTGCGGAGCCTGCCACATGGTGAACGGCATCGGCATGCGCATCGGTCCGCCCCTCAACGGTCTTTCCAAACGCGAAAGCCGCAGTTGGGTGGAAGACCACTTCGCCGACCCCCAAAAGCTGATGCCGGGCTCCATCATGCCGCCTTACAAACTGTCACCCGGAGATCTCGAAAGTCTGACGACCTATCTCTTCGCGCTTCCCGATTAAAAAAGGCATTTTAGGCGCACGGCCCATATTGCTTTCCTTCTTAAGCCACCGATAGCGCCTCAGCCGAGCGGATGCCTTCGGATTCCAGGACGACGGCCATTTTCTTGAGGGCGATCTTGTGGATCTGGGAGACGCGGCTCTCGTTGACGCCCAGGACTTCACCGATCTCCTTCATGGTCAGGTCGTTGGTGTAATACAGGAAGACGACCTTCTGATAGCGCAGCGGGAGCGTGCCGATGGCCCGTGCCAGCGTGGTTTCCAACTGGCGCTGTTCGCACATGCGGTCGGGTTGCAGGTTAGGTCGGCCGGGGAATTCCTGGGCACGCTCACGATCCTGATCGGGGTTGGGGCTCGACGGAGACCAGGCCGACTGTGCGCATTTCCATCTGCATTTGCCGCCACCGCGCAAGGCCTACTCCCATCTGCTCGGCGATCTCGGCATCGTGCGGCGAGCGCCCCAGTTTCACTCCCAGGTCGCGGGTTACACTCTCCACCTGCTTCTGGCGGCGGCGCAGATCCCGCGACGCCCAATCCAATTGGCGAAGGCTGTCCAGAATCGCGCCCTTGATGCGATGTTTCGCGTAGCTGTGAAAGGCCACGTTCTTGGCGCCATCGTACTTGGCAACCGCGTCGAAGAGTCCCATGACTCCGGCGTGAATCAGATCGTCCAAATCGACGTGAACCGGAAGGTTCTCGTGAACTCGGATGGCGATCGCCTTGACCAGCGGAAGGTGATCGAGCACGATTTGATCGCGCTGTTCCAACGAAACTTTTGCCCGGCTGCGTGCAGACACACTGATAGCGCTCATGTTCCTGTCCTCTTTTGTTTCTTTTTTTCGGAGGCCGGATCTTCGTCCGACGGAACCTAAGAGTGCAGGTTAGAGGCCACCTAGTTTAAAGAGTTAAATATCCTATTATCAGTAAGGTGCGATAGGGGAAGGACGTTCCGCAACGGAACGTGTTTCAAAGTGGAACGCGGAAACGTTTCAGAGTGGAACGGGAACGAAAAAGGGCTACCAGCCGGCCTTGTACGCGATCAGCGTCTTCGCGGTCAGCCCCATCAGCAGGATCCACACCGCAGTGCGGAACAGCCCGTCGAGCGTCATTGCGGCGAGCAGTGCCAGCACGACATACGCGGAGAGGGCGAGGATCAACCGGGTGGTGGTCGTCATTTCACTCCCACTTTACTGTTTTGGCGCGTTATACGCGAAGTTGAGCTGCAGCACCACGTTGTCGCCCTTATATTCGGCGGGTAGCGGGGGGAACGGGATGGATGCGCTGATAGCGGCCACGGCGGCGCGATCCAGGGCGTCAGCGCCGGATTGGAAGGCGAAGGTCACTTTGTTGACGCCGCCGCTGCGCACGATCCGGAACAGCACGCCCACCTTGCCGCGACGCCCGAGCTTGACGCTCTCCGGCATCACGGCGTACCAGTTGCGGCGGATTGTCGCTAGAATCTGCGTCAAATAGGGCCGGAAATCGACGCCCATCGGATCGCTTTTCAACTCCAGCGCGCTACCCTGGACGCCCGGCGACGGAGGCAAATTCACCCCCTCGCCGTATCCGCCGGAGCCCGCGCCCGGGTCGCCGACCATCAGTCCGCCGCCGGGATTGGAGCGCGTATTCTGACGAATCGCCTCCGCGATCGAGGTGGTGGGGATCGGGACCTTGCTCTGTTCCGGGCGCGGCGGAGGCGGCGGTCCGCCCACGTTCTCCAGCGTCAATTTGGGCTTCTGCACGGTCTGCACCGGAGGCGGCGCCACCGTGGAATTACTTGGCGGCAGGTCGATCTTGGGCGCTTCTTTGACCGCGGTTTCAACCTTTGGCGGCTCGGGAAGAGGCTGCGGGGCTTACCTTGGGCTGCGGTGGGCTGGGGACTTCCGCAGGCCGCGGCGCCATCGGCTGGGTGGTGGAGGGGGTGCCTTTCGGCGCCTGGATGCGAGGCCGGGGCTGCAGGGCGGCGATATCGAGTTCCTTGGCGGGCTTGCCCTTGTTCGGCGTCGGCTGGGTGAATTCGGTGATCGGATCGATCAGCGGGGTTACGCGGTGCTGCATTTCCGGCAGTTCCGGCGGACGCGGCGCCAGCATATCGGGCGGCACCAGCACCAGCAGGACCAGCACCGCGATGTGGAGCACCACAGAGACAATTCCAGCCGTGCGGGTGCGCCCGCTCTCTGCGGGGTCGCCCCACTCATGCAAAAGGTGCAATTCAGCGTCGTCGACGGGAGGCCCTACGGTTTTCATCCATCAACCAAGGTTTTGGAGACAATTTCGGAGTGCTCCTTGATTTTATCAAGAATCGCCAGAGCAGCCGCTAATGTTCGACGCGCCGCGGGCCCGGAAGATTTCGGTGAATTTGCGCGTTGCAACGGAATCCAGAAAGGCGTCGAACTGGAGCTTGAGGGGCTCTCCCTTGGTCAACGGGCGCCTGTTCGAAGCCGATTTGGCGCTCGCCGCGAGACGCTGAAGACCGCCAGGTCCTGGCGACCGTAATCGAGCGAAAGATATTGATGCGGCTGGAAAAGCCGGAGCTTGCGGACGCGCTCGGTGGAGATGCGGCTGGCGGTGAGGTTGGCGACGCAGCCGTTGGGAAACTGCAGGCGGACGTTGGCGATATCCACCTTGCCGGAGAGAATCGAGATGCCCGGCGGCGCGGATCTCCTCGGGCTCGGCGCCTTGGCCAGCGCAAGGACGATGTCCACGTCGTGGATCATCAGGTCCAGCACCACGTCGACGTCCAGGCTGCGCGGGCTGAACAGGTTCATGCGGTGAATTTCGAAGAACAGGGGCAGGGTGACGCGCGCGCTTCGAGCGCCATCACGGCGGGGTTAAATCGCTCCAGGTGGCCCACCTGCAGGATGCGGCCGTGGCGCTCCGCGGCTTCGACCAGGCGGTCGGCGGCGGCGAGATCGTGGGCGATGGGCTTCTCCACCAGCACGTCGATACCGGCCTCGAGCAGGCGCAGCCGATGTCGGCGTGCGAGCGTGGTGGGCGCGGCGATGATGGCCGCGTCGATCTTGCCCGGCAGTTCGCGCGCGTCGGCAAGCGCCTCGGTCTGGTACTGCGCGGCGGCTTCGCCGGCACGCGCGGCATCGGTATCGACGATGGCAGCGAGCAGCGCGCGCTCGGATTCGTGGACCACGCGGCAGTGGTTCTGTCCGAAGGCTCCGGCGCCGATGACGGCGACTCTAGGTTTCTGTGTCATATAGCGTTGTGGGGCGGGCAATCCTGCCCGCAGCCGGCTTTTAGCCGGCTCGCTCGGCGCCGGCTGAAAGCCGGCGGCAGCCAGGATTGGCTGCCCCACATCGTGTACGTGAGAGTTACGGCAGCAAGATGGACAGGCCAGGAGGCCTGTCCCACTGGCGGCGCGGCCTGCAAATCGTAATACAAACTAGGCTTTGACATGTTCGTGTCCCACGATGGCGATTCCAGCCGCGTCGGCGGCTTCCAGCATCTTCTCTTTATCCAGCATCAGGGTGCGCCCCGCTTCCACGGCGAGCACCGTGGTTCCGGTCTCGCGCATCACCGGGATCGTGTCCAGCCCCACCACCGGGACGTCGAAAAGCAGATGCTCGCGGCGGCGCGCTACTTTGACCAGCGCCATGCGGCGGCCGTTGACCAGGGTCGCGGCGCGGCGCAGCATGGCGTCGGTGCCCTCCATCGCTTCCACCGCGACGCAGGCGCGCTCGCAGATGGCGACGCTCTGGCCCACGTCGAAGCCGGCCAGCGCGTTGGCCACGCGGCGGCCGTATTCGATATCGGCGGTCTCTTCCTTCTCGGGCTTGCGCCGCGTCATGGCGCCCGCGCGTGGCCAGCAGGGGCTTGAGCAGCATGGTGGAATCGCGCAGCTGAATGCCTTCGTCCTGCCAGCACCTTGATCACGCCGCCGATCAGCCCATCGGTATTCTTCGAAGGCAGCAGTCGGCCAGCAGTTTCACCAGGCGCCAATCGGGACGGATGGATGAGAAGATCTTGGCGTGCTTCACCTGGCCGCACATCATGACCTCGGTGATGCCTTCCTGCTTGCAGATGTCGATCAGCTTGCCGAGCTGGCCGAGCGAGATCCAGTGGCAGCGCGCGGCCAGCGATTCCACTTCCTTCGACGCTTCTTCCTGAATGCGCGATGACCGCGATCTCGTAGCCGAGCTGCCGCGCGCTTTCCAGCGCCAGCAGCGGGAAGCGCCCGTTGCCGGCGATCAGGCCGTAGCGCATCATTTTACGACTCCGCGTTCGCTGGTGCGGATGAACTCGAGCAGTTCGTCCAACTTCGGCGCAGGGCGGCACCTCGGCGCGGATGCGCTCGATCGCCTGCGTGGTATTGAGTTTGGAGCGCGTCAGCAGGCGGAAGGCGGTCTGCAGCGCTTCGATGACGGGCGTTTCGAAACCGCGGCGTTCCAGGCCGATGCGGTTGGCGCCGAAGACGCTGATCTCGCGCTTGCCCACCGTGGTGCGAGTACGGCAGCACGTCCTGCATCACCACGCTGTACGGGCCGACGAAGGCGTGACGTCCGATGCGGCAGAACTGGTGCACGCCCGCGAAGGCGCTGATGTCGGCCCAATCGCCGATGGTCACGTGGCCGGCCAGGGTCACGCCGTTGGCCAGGATCACGTGATCGCCGATCGCGCACGTCGTGCGCGATGTGGGCGTACGCCATCAGCAGGTTGTCGCTGCCGATGGCGGTCACCAGTCCGCCGCCCTGCGGTGCCGCGATGAATGGTGACGAATTCGCGGATGCGATTGCGGTCGCCGATGCGCGTCTCGGCGCGCTCGCCTTTGTATTTCAGATCCTGCGAGGCCACGCCGACGGTGCTGTACGGGAAGAAGATGTTGTCCTCGCCGATCCAGGTGGGGCCTTCGAGGTAGTTGTTGGCCATCAGGCGCGTGCGCGCGCCGATTTGGACTTCGGCGCCGATGATGCAGTACGGGCCGATGTCGGCGCTCTCGGATCGATTTCCGCTGCGGGGTCGACAATGGCGGTGGGATGAATCGGCATCGGTCAGACGGTGACTTCAGCGGGTGCTTTGATCTCCGGCGCGGCGGGCGGCTTTTCTTCCTTGTCGGCGAGCTTGCACATGACTTCGGCTTCGGCCACCACTACGCCATCCACGGTCGCCACGCCGGCCATTTTGGCCACGCTGGCCTTGCGCTTGAGGATCTTCATCTCCATGCGCAGGGTGTCGCCGGGCACCACCGGCCGGCGGAAGCGCGCGTTTTCGATGGCCACCAGCAGCACCAGTTTGTTGGCGCGGTCCGGCATGTTGTGCAGCACCAGCACGCCCGCTGTCTGCGCCATGGCTTCCACGATCAGCACGCCCGGCATCACCGGAAAATCGGGAAAATGGCCGGTGAAAGCGGCTCGTTGGACGGTGACGTTCTTGATGCCGACAACACGGTCGGCTTCCATTTCGACGATGCGATCGACCAGCAGAAACGGGTAGCGATGGGGCAGAATTGCCCGGATTTCGTTGATGTCCAGAATTGGCATGGAAGCCGTATTATAACAGCCGTGGACTCTGATTCTCTCTTTTGCGCGCGCACACGAAGCCGAGATGACTGCGCTGTTGCGCCGCTTCGTGGAATGCGAATCGCCGAGCGACGACGCCGCCGCCGTCAACCGCTTCGTGGACCTGGTATCGGACACCGTCGCGCCGTTCGCCAAGGTCAAGACCCTTCGCGGCGGCAAGTTCGGCCGCATGATGGTGGCCGAGATGCAATTGCCCGGACGCCGCAAGAGCGGACAGGTGCTGGCGCTCGGACACTCCGACACCGTCTGGCCCATGGGCACGCTGCGCACCATGCCGTTCCGCGCAGGCCGATGGCCGCCTGTGGGGACCGGGCGTGCTGGATATGAAGGCGGGCATCGTGTTCTTCCTCTTCGCCGTGCGCGCGCTGCGCGAACTGGATATCCCCGCGCCCTCCAAGGTGCTGCTGCAACTCAATTCCGATGAGGAGGTGGGCAGCGAGAGTTCGCGCGCGCTCACCGAGAAGAACGCGGCGCACAGCAAGGCCGTGCTGGTGCTGGAGCCCGGCACCGGACTCGCCGGCAAGCTCAAGACGGCGCGCAAGGGCGTCGGCGATTTCACCGTGACGGTGAAGGGCCGCGCCTCGCATGCCGGCGTCGATTTTCAGGCCGGCGCCAGCGCCATGCTGGAACTGGCGCGACAGCTCGAACGCATCGCCGGCTTCACGAACCTGAATCGCGGCATCACCGTGAATCCGGGCGTGATCGCGGGCGGCACGCGATCTAACGTGGTCGCCGCCGAGGCGCACGCCGAGGTCGATATCCGCGTGCTGCGCCTGCGGGACGCACCCGCGCTCGAAAAGAAATTCCGCGCGCTCAAACCGTTCGACAAGCGCTGCACCATCGAGATCACCGGCGGCTTGAACCGTCCTCCGATGGAGCGCTCGGCCGGCATCGTGAAGCTCTTCCGGATGGCGCAGAAACTCGGGCGCGAGATCGGCGTGGACGTCGAGGAATCGCTCACCGGCGGCGGCTCGGACGGCAACTTCACCGCCGCGCTCGGCATCCCGACGCTCGATGGCCTGGGCGCCGTCGGCGAAGGCGCGCACGCCGTCAACGAGAGCATGCTGGTGGATCGCATCGCCGACCGCACCGCGCTCATCGGCAAACTGCTGGCGACGCTGTAAGAGGTATGCTGAAGATCGAGAGGTTGCCGGTCGATGAACGAACTTCTGAGCAGGATTTCGATAGATCCTAAAATTTGCTTCGGCAAACCTTGCATTCGCGGAACGCGGATCTGGGTATCCTTGCTCCTCGACTTCCTTGCCTCGGGCGCGAGCATGGAAGAGATTATGGAAAACTATCCCCAACTCAAACGCGAGGATCTTCTGGCTGCTATCGCCTACGGGGCCGAGATGAGTCGCCAACGTTACGTGGATTTGCCGGGTAGCAGCGCCGCATGAAATTCAAACTCGACGAGAACCTGGGTTCTCGCAGCGCGCACCTGTTCGCCAAGGCAGGCCACAGCGTCGAAACTGTTCTCGAAGAGGGATTTAGCGGCGCAGCGGATGAGGCTATCTTCGAAGCGTGCATGCTGGAGGACCGGTGCTTGGTTTCGCTTGATCTAGCTAGCTAGATTTTGCCGACGTGGTCCGTTTCCCTCCTCACAAATCTGCGGGAATCGCTGTTCTCCGCCTGCCAAAAGGTGCCTCGATCCACCTTCTCGAGAAGTTTGTAGGGTACCTTTTGAATACATTGGTGACCGAACGAATTCGGGGAAGGCTCTGGGTGGTGGAGGTAGGCCGCATTCGCGTGCATGAGAAGACGTCCCTCGACCCGAACGAGGCAGAGTGATTGCAGCCAATGTGAAGTAATGTAAAGCCTCGTCCCGCGCGGTAACATCATCGCCCGGAAACTCGTATCTCCTTATGAAAGCTGCAGCACTCCGGATGCGCAGTGATCGTCAAAAAGGAGATCACATGAAAATCTTTACGACAGTTTGCTGCGCTGCGCTTGCCCTCGGCAGCGCCATCTACGCTCAATCCTCAGCCGACCACATGACCGTCCACTTCGACAAGCCCGTCATGGTTGGTGAAACCAAACTTCCGGCCGGCGACTGCGACATCCGGGTGATGCGCGGCGCCTCCGATACCACCATCCTGGTGTTGCGCTCGGAAAGCGGGCGCACGGTCGCCGCCCTCGCCAGCCACATGAACGATGACGAAGCCACCGGCAATGACAATGCCAGCATTATCCTCAACCGACGCGGTGACGATCTCCAACTCTCGCGAGTCCTGTTCTCCGATCACAGCGGCTACCAGTTGAGCAGCGTCGAGTAAGTGCCCTTACAGTTCTTGAAAGACGTACTTACTCTGTCCGCCGTCAAGAGTGAGTGTTCGCGCCTCCTGGTTGACCACAAACTTGAGTCCGCCGCGCCACGGCGGACTCAAGACTCTGAGCAGGCGGCCGCCGCCCGGCTCGATCTCGCAGCCCAACTCACCACCCCATTCCGCAAACTGCATCCAGAAGCCCTCGCCGCGCCGCGAGATCTCGCAGGAGCCGAGTTCCTTACATTGATACTGCCCGGCCAGTTCGTTCACCCAGGCCATCGATGCGGCGTCGGTACTCACCTTCGCCCGTAATATCGCGACCCCGTCCTGCCGCATCTTCGCGGCCGCCGCGATCGTCTTCCCGGATTTCTCTTCCGCTCCAAACGCGAGTTCGAAGACCCGCTGCCGCATCGCGGCCAGGAACATGTTCGCCTGATAGACATTGGTGAGCACCACCACGCCCAGGTCGCGTTCCGGAAGGAAGTACATATCGGCTGAGAAACCGAAGGTGTTGCCGCCGTGATGAATTACCTGCAGGCCGGAATCGTCGCTCACTAACAGTCCCAGACCGTACGAGTTGTTCTGATCGATCTTGATGCCCTTGATTCGCCGCTCCAGAAGGAACTCTTCGGCGATCACCCGTTCGCCATTGGGCATGCGCCCTTTGCCGAGTTCGAGCAGCAGGTAACGCGCCATATCCAACGCCGTGGACCAGACCGCTCCGGCGGGGGCGACGCTTTGCACCGACATCTCCAACCCTACGGGAATTCGGCTGACGCCTCCCTCGAAGTTGGTCGCATGCGGCATCGCCGCGTCGCCTATCACGGCGTCCTCCTGCCGCAGGCAACTGTTATTCATCGCCAGCGGGCGGAAGACCAACTCCCCGATCGCGCTCTCAAAAGCCCGTTCGAGGCCGCCATACGGCGAATTAGCGCGCCCTGCCGCATACCCGCCCGCGGCCACCAGAAAATTCGAATACTGGAAGGTCTCCCCGAATCCCGTGGTCGGCCGCATCATCTTCATCTGCGCGACACGATCCTCCGGCGTCACGCCGGTGTACTTGAAGACGAATTCCAAATCCTGCCGCGGCATTCCGGTCGACGCCGACACCGTGTGCCGCATCTCCAGCCGGCGCGTGACTTCCGCATCCGCCAGCGCGAAATCCGGGAGCAGGTCGACCACGGGTGTCGACCAACTCAGCTTCCCCTGCTCCACCAGCTTCGCCATCAGCAGAGTAGTCAGGGGTTTCGTCGCGGAGCCGATCATGAAGCGCGTCCGCGGGGTGACCGGCTCTCCGCGGCCAAGATCGCGGAGTCCCAGGCCCTCTGCATACACGACTCGCCCGCCCTGCACGATCGCGATGGCGGCGCCGGGAACTTGCATCGTCTCCATCGCAGAAATCGCGAACTCTTTCAGGCGCGCGCTTTGGTCTTCGCTCCATGCTGCCGGCGCCGCGTCCTTCAGACTGACCTCCCGGAATCCCTCCGGCTTCCAACTCCCGATCGCCTCGGTGAGTTGCGCGCTCCGCCGGCTCAACCCCGCCGTGGAGGCGCGGATCAGATTGACGAAAGCCCGCCCGCCCAGCTTTCGCACGATCGCGACTTCGACGCGGGCTTCCTGTGCCGGCGTCGCGTAAAGCACCTGGTGCATTTCATCCCAGCCATCCTGGGGCGGCGCCGCTACTTCCCTGGTCACGGTCGATGCGAAACCCGGGTTCACTCGTTTCCACGCCGCCAGCGCGGTCTCCTGGATGCTTCCGCCGGGAGCGAGTTCGATGAAGTCCACTCGCACGTCATCCTCCGGGCCAACCAGCGTCGAGACCTCTCCGCTGCTCTCCAAACGCCATCCTTCGGGGATCGCAAAACGATTCGCCATGCTTCCTCGCTATTTCTTGTGTATGCCAGTCGCGTCCACGCGCCACGCTTGGGCAGCGAATAAATCACCGGTATGTTCGCGGGATCCTCGCCTTGAAACAGGCGCACCGCCAACTCCCCCATCTGCCGCCCCTACGGGCAAAATTCGCGCCCGCCCCGAACAGCACGCCGTGCGACACATAGTCCGGGAGCGCTCCGATCACGGACGCTTCGGACGAGTATAGCCCGTCGGGCGCCGAACGTGATACTTGGCACAGACGCGATTTAAGAGTCATATTCTTCGCACACTGCCCGGTGTATACTCGCCGCAATTAGATCAGCCCCGCGGCCTGCACGCGGAGGAGGATTCGTACATGATGATGCCGATGGGTCCTTCCGGCGCGACCGTCACCATGGAGCATCCGGAAGACGACATCGCCGTTCCCGCGCTCGTGGACGATCAGGTTCTCTCCCGATTTTGCAAGGCCGTTCAAGGCTGCGCCGACGGTCTTGGCCTGCACGACGAAGCGGCGAGCCAGATCCGGCTCCTCCAATCCCGCCTGGCCAACCTTCGCGGTCTCGCCAGCCTCTGCCGTCTGGCCATTGTCGGGCATCCTCGCTCCTTCGCGCGCGTGGTCGACGAGATGTACTGCCTGTCAGTCGATTTTCCTTGCGATCCGCTCGAAGACCTCGGCGAAGGCGAAGCCAATGAAGACGAGCCGGATGATCGCGTGATCCTCTCCGCGGCCGTCGACCTCTTCGCCGGCGCCTCGTTCGTCAGCAAAGATAAGCCCAGGCAGCGTGACGTCTTCATCATCGGCCTGGTTCGCGCTATCGAGGACGCGATTGCCTTTCCGGTGACCTTTTCGAGCGAGGCAGCGACCTGGCTGGGAGAGGGCGACGGCACGCTGTCTCCTCTGCACGCGGGAATCGTGATTGCGAACGCGACCCAACGGCTGATAGAGGGCGATCTGAAGTGCGTCCCCAAGGCTCCGCTGGAGATTCGCCGGCGCTTAGAGTGCATCGCGCGCAAATGGATGCGCAAGAATCCCGTGGACGAATTCTTTGCCGCGATCTCCGGACCCAGAGTCTACCGGATCGTGCACTGGGAGGATCCCCAACGGGTTCAGCCGGATGACGCGCGGGTCGGCGATCGGGTCACATTGCTCGTGCGCGAACGCGGCCGCAAAGAGGGCGAGGCTCTGGACGAGATGTGCGGCAGCGACAACCTCAAAGGCTTCGGCGTGATGTTCTGCCCCCATGCCCCTGCGCCCGTGGTTCGCATCGTGGACGACGGGCTTCAGGTGCTGGTGCCCGAGAATTCCCGCACCGGCCCGATTGCGATCGTGAACAAGTCCCCGGATTTCACGGTGGCGAAGAGCCTGATTGCGGATTACGCCGACCAGTTTCCAGAGGAGTGGAACTCGAGTATCTTCGCGAGCGTTCGCATGGATACCTGGGCATATCCCGATGCCTTCGGTCCTCCGATCCTCGAAATTATGCCGTCGACGAAACAGGGTGGCGATGGGAACCAGCCGTCGAATCCTCCTGGTGTGCCGCCGAAAATTCCGGCCCCGCCCGGAACCCCGACGGTTCCTAATCCCGCGGCGGGCCCCGGTACCCCGTCCGGAACCACGACCGTTCCCAATCCCGCCGTGGGACTCGGTGTCACGCCCGGAACCACGACGGTTCCTAATCCCGCGGCGGGCCCCGGTAACACGCCCGGAACTCCCACGGTTACTACGCACCCGCTCGGAGTCACGCTGTGCGTGATGCCCGGCGTTACGGTGTGCGTGATGCCCGGAGCCACGCCGGGACCCACAGGCAGCACGAACCAGCCAGCCGGAGTTTTGCCATGAATCCAATGGGAACCTGGGAAACGAAGGAGGACGCCCTCAAGATCGTGGGCGTGCACGCAGTGGTTCTCCATACGGGCATGGTGCTCTACTGGTGCTTCGATTACCGCGCGGTCGGGCAGCTCGGCAAGGACAACGACAACTTTCAAAACCTCTTCAACAACCCCAACCTGGGCTCTTACCAGATCTGGAACCCGGCAGGCGTCGCGAGCCCGGTGAAACCAATCGGCCGCAATTCCTTTTGCGCAGGCCAGTGTGCGCTCTCCGACGGCACGATCCTTGTGGCGGGCGGGCAGGACGGCGCAGGAGCCGCCGACGTCACCGGTGAGTGGGACAAAGTCTTCGCCGCCCTCTTCGCCGGTACCGACAATGGCGCTCTCCGGGACCTGCAGGCATACGACCCCGTAGCTGATACGTGGACTCGTTATCCGGACCTGGCCGACGGCCGCTATTACCCGACCTGCCAGATTCTGCCGGATGGGACCGCCTTCATCGTGGGTGGCCTCTCCAACCTGCAACAGTGGGTGGCCTCAGGCGCCAACTGGTGCGAGAACGATCAGTTCGAGACGGTCTTGCCGGGAGAGCTCTTTGCCGGTCCCACGCC
This sequence comes from uncultured Solibacteraceae bacterium, assembly GCA_963791985.1. GTDB lineage: Bacteria > Acidobacteriota > Terriglobia > Bryobacterales > Bryobacteraceae > Solibacter. The sequence continues at coordinate 562,501 of CAWBUN010000003.1, forward strand.
GCAGCAGAAGTTCGCGTCCGCTGATCAGTATCCGATCGTTCGCTTGTTGCCGGGCAGCCGTATGCTGTTTGTGCACATCGAAACGCAAACCACGATCTTCGATCTGGACAGCTCCTCGTTCCTGCAGCAGGTGTTCAACCCTCCGGTGGTTGGACGGCAAACCTATCCCATGCAGACCGGACACGTTCTGCTTCCGCAAAAAGAGGGAGATCCCGCGCGCATTCTGATCGTCGGCGGCAGCAGCGCGTTCCACTTCGACTTCAACACGCAGTCGGACAAGCCGGCCGTCCAGGGCGCCTTCATTTTCGAGTTCAACGCCGCGGCGCCCGCGCAATCGCAATGGAGAATGACCAAAGGCGCCCCCACGGTCGCGCGCCTGCTGGCGGACACGGTCCTGCTGCCGGACGGCACGGTCTTCGTGGTCAACGGCATCTCGGGCGGCGCTGCCGCCGGACATTCGGACCGTTTCGCGACCGTCTTCGACGCCGAGATCTTCGATCCGGCTAAGGAACAATTCACCGCGGTCGCGGCCAACCCGGATCCCAATCACCCGCGCGGTTATCACTCCACCGCCGTCCTCCTTCCCGACGCCCGCGTCGCCATCGCGGGAAATACGGACTCCTATAACCCCGGCGAGCCAAACCACCACGACGACGTCTCCATCCAGATCTACAGCCCCCCCTATCTCTTCAACGGCCCGCGGCCCGTAGTCACCGGTGTCCCGGCTGAGATCGTCTACGGCTCTTCCGTGAAGCTGGACAGCTCCGGCGGTCCGGCCGTGGCGAGCGTGATGCTGATGCGGCCGTGCGCCGTCACGCATACCGTGGATATGGACCAGCGCGCCGTCAAGCTCAACATGACCGGCGGCGCGGGAAGCCTCACCATCCAGATCCCGACCGATCATTCGCTCGCGCCCCCCGGCTACTACATGCTCTTCTTTGTGGCCGCCGACGGCACGCCCTCGCAAGCCACTTTCACCCTGCTGAAGGACGGCAAGCCGACCTATGCGCCCCTCAACCTCGGCACGTATTCCGGCGAGTGCGTGATCGAAGAGGTATTCGACGGCGATCTCACGCTCGAGAAGATAGACCAGCATTGCAAGGTGACTCTCACCAGCCGGCACGGCAGCATCACGATCAAGCATAAGGTCGATCAGTGGTCCTACGCCAACCTCAAGGCGGCCACCACCGTGACCATCGGCGAGGGCATCGATCAGCACTCGATTGTCGAGATCGTCGCCGGCGGCGACGTTTCGATCGGCCAGACGATCAATGAGAATTCCCAGGCCAGCATTACTTCGACCGGCGGCAAGATCGAGATCGGCCTGAAGGTGGACAACTATAGCGAGGCAAATCTCAACGCGGGAACCACGGTGCACATCGGCCAGAAAATCGACCAGCATTCGGTCGCCACAATTACGGCGCAAGGTGATGTCAATATCGACGAGGGCATCGACCAGCACGCAACAGTGGACATCACTTCGGTCAACGGGTCGATCAACATCGCACAGAAAGTAGATAACACCTCCATCGTTACGCTCACCGCGGGCAAGGCCGTGAATGTCGGGCTGAAATTCGACCAGCATTCGGACGTCACCGTGGTCGCGCAAGACGATGTCACGATCGGCCAAAAAATCGATCAGCACGCCGTCGCGAAGATCACTTCGGCGAACGGGTCCATCAATATCGGGCAGGGCTTGAGTGGTTTCGCAACCGCCACGCTGACGGCCGGCAAGGGTTCCATCAACATCGGCGATTCCGTGGATGGCGGTTCCACCGTCAACTGGAGTGCCCTTGCCTTCAACTGCCCGCACCAGGACGGGACCATCAATCACATATGACCGACGCGCCCGTCACACCTTGAAGCGTCGAATATCGGCGTCTGGCACTTCGCTGCTCATCCCCGGTTCCTCGGGCGCGGCCATCTCGCCATCGACCAGCTTGCGCGCGCCGCTCGTCTCCATGTAAATCGCGTTGGGCATAGCGAGCAGCATATTCAAATTCGTCGCGCTGCCGCCGTGGCTCGCCAGTTCGAGTCCGTAGCCATCGGCAATCGCCGCGATCTCCATCCACTCCGTGACCCCGCCCGCGCGACGGTTATCGGGCTGCACCACGTCGGCCCCGCGCCGCGCGATCAGGTCCGCGAACGCGTACTTTGTGGCCAGGTTCTCGCCCGTCGCGATCCGTATATCGAGCTCGCGCGCCAGCTCCGCGTAGCCCTCCATCTCGTGTGGTGGCAGCGGCTCCTCGTACCAGAAACAGCCCATCTCCTGGTAGACGCGCCCGCGCCGTAGCGCGTCGTTGCGGTTGAAGACCTGGTTGGCGTCCACCATCACGCGCTTGCCCTTGCCCACTACGTCGAGCGCGAGCTTGATGCGCCGAACGTCTTCCTCCACCGGCCCGCGGCCCACCTTGATCTTGACCGCGTGGTAGCCCTGCTCCATCGCCTGCGTCAACGACCGCTTGTAGCGCGAGAGGTCCTCGTCATTGTCGTAATACCAGCCGCACATCGAATAGACCGGCATACGGTCGCGATATGCGCCCAGCATCTTGTAAACCGGCAGCCCCGCGCTCTTCCCCAGGATGTCCCACACCGCGATGTCCACGGCCGCGATCGCGAACTGCACCACCCCGCCCACGCCGTTGTACTCCAGCGCCTTCCACAACTCCGCGCGGATGCGCCGCGGAAAGGCCGGGTCCTGCCCGAGCAGCACCGGCTTCACCTCCTGCTGCAGAATCGTTTCGACCACCCGCGGTCCGCCCGCGATCATGCCGAACGAGACGCTCGCCCACCCGGTGATTCCGGCGTCGGTGCGCAGCCGCAGCACCACCGATCCGCTATCCACGCTCAGCCTGTGAATGGCGTCGTAGATCGGCGTCCCTGGCGGCTGCTTCAAAACGTCCGTCTCCACGCCGGTGATCTTGATCTGCTTCTGCTGCGCCGCCGCCGCCGAAAACGCGGGCAGCACCGCCGCCCCGCACAGGAGTTGTCTTCGATTCATGACCTACACAATACCCCCACTCGCCCTCTTTCGCTACATTAAAGGCTGAGTGAACCTTTCCGAATTCGATTACCACCTGCCGGATGAATTGATCGCGCAGGAAGCCCTCGCCGACCGCGCCGCGTCCCGCATGCTGGTAGTCCACCGCGACCAGGGACGCTGGGAAGACTGCTGCTTTCGCGACCTTCCCGAGTTCCTCAGCCCGGGCGATTGCCTGGTGCTCAATGATTCGCGAGTCTTCCCGGCGCGCCTCTTCGGCCATCGCTCCGGCGTCCACTCGCTCGCCGTCGGCAAGAACAACCCGAAGCGCCACGAATTTCTCAGCGGCGCCGTCGAGGTCTTCCTGCTGCGCGCCGTCTCTCCCGATGGCCGCGACTGGCAGGCGCTGGTCCGCCCCGGCCGCAAAATGCGCACCGGCGAACGCATCCTCTTCGACGAAGGCTTGGAAGCCGAGATCATCGGGCGCGGCGAATTCGGCGAGCGCACCATTCGCTTTCACGGCACCGGCGATCTCTACGCCGCCTTCGACCGCATCGGCCACGTGCCCCTGCCGCCCTACATCAAGCGCAGTGATTCACCTGCCGACCGCGAGCGCTACCAGACCGTCTTCGCACGCGAAAAAGGCTCCGTCGCCGCGCCCACCGCCGGACTCCACTTCACCCCCGAAGTCCTCGACTGCTGCCGGGCCGCCGGCGCCGGCGTCGCGACCGTCACGCTCCACGTCGGTCTCGGCACCTTCCAGCCGCTGCATCAGGAGGTGGTGGAAGAGGTCAAGCTACACACGGAGCACTACCGCGTCACCGCCGAAAACGCGGCGAAAATTCAGGGGGCGACGCGCGTGGTCGCGGTCGGCACCACCAGCGTCCGCACGCTCGAAACCGCGGCCCGCGACGGCGTGCTGGAAGGCGAAACCGACATCTTCCTCTACCCCGGTATCCCCTTCCGCCGGACCGGCGCCATGCTGACGAACTTCCACCTGCCGCGCACCAGTCTCCTGGTGCTGGTCAGCGCCTTCGCCGGCAAAGATCTCATGCTGGCCGCCTACCGCCACGCCGTGGAAGCCCGCTACCGCTTCTATTCCTACGGCGATTGCATGCTGATTGTGTAACGACAAGTCCTCACGCCAAAGGGGAGTGGTGTATCAGAGCCGCGACCGTAACTCTACTGTGTCATAAATCGTCATTGCAAAGCACAACACAAAGGGCAGCATGGAAGATGCTGGACAAGGAATCGAGCAATCTGGATACGGAGGGTGGCGATCGAATTCGGGTTATGCCGTTGTGCGCGCGTCCTTTGCCCCCCGCGGCCGGAACTGGGGAGGTAAAGGTCTGGCGCGTAGCCCAAGATGGCCGACGTGGGCTGAGGGGGAAAAACGGCTCCTTTCTGCAATTAAGAAGCCGTAAGCCGCAATGCAGAGGGTGGCGTGATGATGAAATCCCCGCCAGTTGCGGCCTTCATAGTGTGCCAGGCCGAGTTCCGATTTGAGCTCTTCATAATCGCGCTCAATCACCCATCGATGCTTGCTGGTCCCGACCAGATTCTTCAGCCGGGTTTTCTCTGCCAGGTTGGACAACCAGTATGCGCTCGGCTCATCGGTTCCTTTCGGCCACTCGATCAGCAACCACTGTTCCGGCCGCAGGCTCCCTTTGCGATCATCTCCGTACGCTGGTCGAACCCGCAACGCGGCAAAGCGGGACTGCAAGGTTCCCTTGCTCCCTTCGCGCCAGGCGACTTCACTCCATCCTTGCTCCGGCAATTCCTGCGCCAGTTGCTTCACCGTAATCGGTTGGTGCGTCTGATCCCGTCGCATTCGTTTGGCTGGCTTCCCCTTGCCGTTCCAAGGCTTCGGGGGTAAAGGTTGCCGATCCAATGCCCACACCGTGGTGTTGGATCTTACCGCCAGCGAATAGTCCAGTTTCAGTTCCGCCACGCCGTCCCGAAACTCGCGATTGGATCCGTATATTTCGTCTGCCAGTAGCACACCGACAGGCACCTTCTCTTCAACTGCTCGTTGAATTTGCGCCAACGCAATCTGCGGCTTGGTTTGAAACCGTATCCCCTCGGGAACCCCGGTTTCCGTGCGTCGCTCCGGGTCGGCCGCCCAGTCTTCCGTAAGATAGAGTTGCCAAGCAATCGGCAGACTTCCGGTCGCGGTGGCCACCGATAAACTCACCGCCACCTGACAGTTCTCCTTCTTCCCTAAGCGACCACAATACTGCCGTGCCACTCCTACCGAATGAGTACCCTTCTTAACGTAGCTGGTCTCATCCACGATCCATGCCGTCACGGTTCCCTGCTTCTGCATCGCCGGCAGCACGTAATTCCGCACTTGCGCCAACATGTCGGCATCGCTCCAGGGCGACTCGGCGACAAAGTGATGCAGCGATTCGTGCATACGCTGCACATGGTCGGGAGCCAGGCGCGCAGCCATCGGCTCGACACTCTTGCGTTCACCATCCAGCAACAAGCCGGTACAGTAGTTCCGCAGAGGCAGTATGCGGTCCGCATGTCCCACGGCTTGCGCCAGCCAGTCCATATATGCCGTGAGTCGTTTCTCTTGTGGTGCTGGCGCCGGATCTTTCGCAGCCACGGAAACATTATAGGACAGATTTGTTTTTTATGACACAGTAGAAGTAAGGGAGCGGTCGCTAATCAAGAACTTTACCGACCGCTCCCTTACGGTCGCGGCTCTGATTGAGGAGTTACAGGCGGCGAAGGTCGATTTTCAGGATAGCGAGAGTTCTATGCCGTCCCGGTCTTGAACGGAATCACGTTGGCGCCCGTGGCCGGCGGTTCGAGCGCCTGCAGCACCCTCTCCAGTTCCTTCTCCTGAACCGGCTTGGCGAGTACGAAGCGGCCATCCCCTTCGAAATCGGCCGCCAGTTCCGCATCGTAGCCGTCGGAGAGCAGGATGAACCCGCCCACCCGCGCATGCATGCGTTCGGAGAGTTCCACCCAGTTCAACCCCGGCGCGTGCACGGAACAAAACGCCGCATCGAACCGCATACGCTGCGCCAGGTCCAGCCCGGCATCGGAATTGGACACTGGAACCACGCGATAGCCGTGGCCGCTGAGCAGCGCGAGAATCTGCCGCTGCATCGCTTCGTCCGGTTCGATCACCAGGGCCGTCATGCGCCGCGACGAATCTCGCACCGTCACGGTCGCCGCCGGCGCCGGCATCGCGCGGTCTTTCACCAAAGCCGGGAGTTCTACTTCGAATCGCGGTTCGGTGTTGGTCTTCTCGATTAGCCGGACTTCTCCGCCATGGCCGGCGATCACGCTACGCGTCACACCCAGCACCGCCGCCGTGTCCTCCGGTTTGCGCAGTTCCGCCGGCGAGGTGAAGGAGATCTCCACCAGCAGGCGCTTCGCCAGCAGGCTGGTGCGCACCGTAATCGATTTCTGCGGAGCGTCGGCCAGCGATTGTTCGGCATGCACCAGCAGGTTGAGGAAGACCTGTTCCATCTGCCCCTGCGAGCCGTGCACGAACATCGGCTCGCGCGCGGTCAGGTCGCGCACCCGGATCCCCGACGCCTTCCAATCGCCTTCGCGGAACTCGATCAGGTTGCGCAGCAGCCCCGTGACGTCCACCGGACGCGCTTCCACCTGCTCCGCGGCGGCGAACGAAACCAGCCGCGTGACCATGCCGCTGGCCTTCGCGGCTTCCGTTGCGATCGCCGATACCTCGCGCTCGGCCGGGCCGCCGCGCGCCTTTTCCACCGCCCGCGTTGCCAGGTCCGTGATCGATGCCAGCGGCGTTTGCAACTCGTTCACTACGCCAGAAATCAACCGCCCCACCGCCGCCATCTTCTCCGTGCGGAACAACTGCTCCTGCACAGTCCGCTGATCCAGCAGCCGGATCGCCACCCCAATCTGATTCCCCAGGTGCTGCGCCAGCGCCTGCTCGTCCGCCGTGAAATCGCGCACCCTGTCGTCCTGATCCAGTTCCAGAACGCCAATCACCTCGCTCTGCGCCATCATCGGCACGAACAGCAGGCTCTTCGGACAGCGCTCCCCCTTCTGCCCGGCGATCGGGAACGGACTGCGGTCGATATCGGGGATCACCAGCAGCGTCCGGTAATGGAAGCACGCCACCGCTCCGGCCGGAGTCCCTCCCGGCGGCGACGATAGCGAAATCGAGGTCGACGCGCCATGCTCATCTTCGATCGCGTCCAGCGTCTTCGCCGTCCGGTTGTAGACGTACAAATGCACGCGCGTCACGCCGATGATGCTCGGTAGCGCTTCGGAAATGCGCTTCAGGATCGTGGCCGCCGAGGAAGCACTCAAGATTTCTTCACCCAGCTTATAGGTCCGCCGCAACCGGCGCCGCTGCGACCGCAGGCGCCGTTCACGCGTCCACAGGAAGAAACCGACCAACAGGATTACCGTGATGCCGCTTGCGATTAGTGGCTGGGGAAGCGTCGCCGGCTGCTCCACCGGGACAATATCATTGAGACTGCCGACCAGCAGGTGAAAACCCGTGTTGAACGGCGGCGCGGGACAATACTGCAGCGCTACGCCTGTAACCTGCACGGTTTCGCCCAGCCGGATCGAACTTACGCTGACGTAGCCCTTGCCGGGAGCACGCGGGATGAACACTCGGTAGTCTTCCTTGATCCCCAATATGTAGATGCCTGTGCCGCCGGAGTTGGTATACGGCCTGACCACGGAGCTCCGCACGCGCACCAGTTCCCCCAGGTGAGCCAGGCTCTGCGCTTCCGACGGGGACACGTCCTTCGGCTGGGGCGGTGGCTTGCGGTCGACGAGCGTGATCCTCTCGGGCAGCACCACCGTCATCCCGTACCGAAGCGCGACCTTGCCCCGCACCTCCAGGTCGTCGCCGGGATGGAAGCGGTCCAGCGAGCCGTCGGTCGCCGGAACCTCCAGCACCCCGCCATTGCGGCCATCCTGAATGGCCAGCATCGTGTATTCCAGGAAGTGAATCGCGGGCGCCGATACCACACCGCGAATCAGCACGTCCTGGTCGGCGTAAGCCGCTGAATAGGTGGGACCGGAGCGGAATCCGAGTTGCGATAGGGTGATTCGGGTCTGAGCGGCGGCGGGCAGGCAGAGCACGGCCAGAGACACTCCCAGTGTCGTGACGCGCAGCGCAGCTAGGCGGATCGCAACAGCGATTGCAGCCATGACTCCAAGTTCCCGCTCAGAAAATTATCTACGGTTAGCATGGTCCCCGGCAAGTTAACGTAAGTAGTACCAAGACCGATAACCCGCATCCCAGCCGCCAGCCCGGCGGCGACTCCGGAATGCGAGTCCTCGAGCACGATGCAGTTTTCGGGTTCTGTGTTCAATATATTTGCGGCCCGCAGATATACGTCGGGGTAAGGTTTGGGACGGGCCACCTGGTGTCCGTCCACCACTGCGCCGAAATACGGCCGGAGCCCCGCGCCATCCAGGAACAGAGCCACGTTCTTCGGCTCCGCGTTGCTCGCCAACCCCATCGGCAAATCCCGGTGCCGCTCCAGAAAGCCGCGGAGCCCCGGCACCAGCATCTCTTCGATCCGTCCTGCCACCATCTCCCGGTAGAGGGCCTCCTTGGCGAAGCCGCGTTCCGCCACCTCCCGCTCGCTCAGTGTGTCCCCGAAAAAGTCGCGGACAATCTCGTCATTGCGTTTCCCGTACATGCGCTCGTGCATGGCCGTTGTGGTCTCCACACCGTAGCGTCGGTTGAAGACCTCCCATGCCTTCCGGTGCATCGGGTTAGAATCTACAATCACCCCATCCATATCGAAGAGCAGCGCGATCATTCGGCCTCACCCCCGCGCAGGTTCTGCCCCAGCCAGTTCAGATAGTTCTCCGATCCGGCCACTATGGGCAGTGCAATCACCTCGGGCACTTCATAGGGATGCAGCTTCTGGAGTTCGACATTCAACGCATTGAAGAGACTCCGCGAGGTTTTGATCAGTAGCAGAAACTCGGCGGCCGACTCCAGCGCGCCCTTCCACCGATAAAAACTGCGAATTTGCGGTACCACGTTGACGCACGCGGCCAGTTCCGCGGAAACCAGTGCGCGCGCCAGTCTTTCGGCCTCTGCCTCGCTGGCGCAGGTGCTAAGGACAACAATCTTATCGGTCATTTCCAAAAAATTGAGGGGTGAATCCCGTTAGCGATGTTAATATTATGTTCCAGGCCCTATCGTCTCATGAAAGCGCCACTGACAAGATTCACGTATGTGATGGTGTTTCTCTTGGCGGTGAGCTATGCCTTTTTTGCTTTCCCTAAGGGCATGCACGCCTGGCAGGATAAACAGCGCCAGGTCCAGGAAATGGAAAAGCGCAACGCCAGCCTGGCGCGCGATGTCGAACGCCAAAAAGAACACATCAATCGCCTGAACAACAACCCCGCCGAACAGGAACTCGAAATCCGCAAACGCCTCAAACTCCTCCACCCCGACGAGAAGCTCTACATCATGGGCGACCAGGGCGAAACCAAGGCGCCGGCGGCTCGTTAAATCGAGAAATTCTGAATCTCTCGCAGAGCCGCAGAGCCGCAGAGTTACGCAGAGAAACCAAGCATTTTTGCATTCGTCCCTCTCTTTGCGCGACAGTGGGATGGAATGGCCAAACGTCTCATGATTGCCGTAGTCGGTGCCGGCATCGGTGCCCTCGCCGGCTTGCTGGTCGATTACCTGGGCGCCGGGAACATCGCCGTTATCGCCGGTGCCGCGGCCGGGGCCGTCATCCCCCAGCTCGTTCTCGGCGCTCCCGGCCGGTAAGGATTTTTACGGTTTCCCTTGCCGCCGGGCACTCCTCCCATTAGAGTTAGTCCTGGAGGAACTTCTGAATGCCATTCTGTGCGTCGTGTGGTTCGCAGGTAGATGGAGGCTTTTGTGCGAAGTGCGGAGCTCGCGTCGGTACCGCGGTCCCCGCGTCCGGTCCCGCGGTCCAGGCGGCGCTGGCCGACAACGTGGCCGCTGCCCTGTGCTACGTCCTTGGCCTGATCACGGGCATCGTCTTTCTGGTCTTTCCGCCCTACAGCAAGAATCCCAAGATCCGCTTCCACGCGTTCCAATCGATTTTTCTGCACGTGGGCTGCATCGTGCTCGCCATCGGGTTAAACATCGTCCTCACCATCCTCCACATGTGGAGTCTTCTCTTCCTTGGCTCTGTCGTATGGCTGGGCTTCTTCATCCTCTGGATCTACCTGATTATTCAGGCCTACCAGGGCAACACCATCGAACTGCCGGTGATCGGACCCCTCGCCCGCCAGCAAGCCGGAGCCTGAACCCCAAATCGCGGGCGCCGCGTCTGATTAGTGTGCTCCGCCCGCTCGCGATTTCCCTGCTCGCCCTGTCCGCAGCCGCCGCCCAGGCGCCCCTGACCGGCGATATCAATTTCTACGGCCTCCGTAAACTCACGCCGGACAAGGTGTTAGGGACCATCGCCTTGAAATCCGGCGATCCCCTCCCGCCCTCTAAAGGCGATCTCGAGGACCGTCTCGAAGAGATCCCGGGTGTTGCCGCCGCCCGCGTGGAAGCCGTCTGCTGCGAAGGCCCCGTCGCCGTCCTCTTCATCGGCATCGAGGAGCGCGGCTCGCCCCATTTCGATACCCGCCCCGCGCCCATCGGCACCGCCACCCTCCCCGAAGATCTCATGAGCGGCTACCGTGCCTACATGGGAGCCGTGGAGCGCGCCGCCCAACTGGGCTCCGCCGCCGAAGATCTCACCGCGGGCGAATCGCGCATGGCCGACCCCGCTGCCCGCGCCCTCCAGGACCAGCTCGCCGCCTTCGCCACCGATCACCTCGATACCCTCCGCGACGTCCTCCGTAACGGTCCCGAACCCGAGGAACGCGCCATCGCCGCCGCCGTCACGGGCTACGCCCCCAAGAAAAGCGATGTGATCAAAGACTTGCAATTCGCCCTGCAGGATCCCGAACCCGCCGTGCGCGCCAATGCCGTGCGCGCCCTGCGCGCCATCGCCGTACTCGCCCAGAAGCATCCCGAACTCAATCTCAAAATCGAACCCACCTGGATGGTTGCGATGTTGAACTCACTCGCGCTTAGCGATCGACAGCAGGCTGCCGAGGCGCTGGTCACACTGACCGAGCAGGCCAACCCCGCGGCGCTGGACCTGATCCGTGAACGCGCCCTTCCCGCGCTCGCCGAAATGGCGCGTTGGAAGACCCTGCGCTACGCCCTTCCGTCTTTCCTCCTGCTCGGCCGTACCGCCGGTATTCCAGAGCAGGAATTACAGGACCAATGGCAAAAGGGAGACCGCGAAATCGCTATTCGCAAAGCTACGACCCCCGCCCCCAAACCTAAGACCACCAAGTAGAACGTACAATAGCAACAGCGGATGGCGATCAGCAGACGACAACTTCTAGCCGGCTTGGCGGTGACCGTGGCCGGGGCACAGCAGCAGCCCCCGCCGGCCGCTCCGCCTCCAACTCCTCCTCCGCCGCCGGACGGCCCGCGGGTCCCTCGTCCCCGGACTCCACCCAAACCCCGTGGGACTCCTGCAGTCTGCCTCTATTCCCAGTTGCTGATTAAGGTGGAGTACGAAGCGGTCGGCATGGTGCTGCGCGATCTCGGCTTCGACGGCGCCGATCTGGCCGTCGTCCCGGGCAGCCACGTCACACCCGACCAGGCCAACTCGGACCTCATGCGCGCCATCGAAGCTGTCAGCGGCGTCGGTCTCGAAGTCCCCATCATCTCGACCTCGGTGGTCAGCGGGCAGGACCCTTACGGCCGCCAGATTCTCGGCATCGCCGGCTTCATGGGAATCGGCCTCTTCCGTCCCGGCTATTGGAAATACGGCGCCACTCCCAATCGCCAGATTCGCCTGGCCGAAGTGCAGCGCGATCTTCTGGGACTCGCCTCTATCGCGCGCGCTTACAATGTCGCGACCGCCTTCCACAATGGGAATGACGATGCCGTCGGCGCCAACCTCGGGGACGTGAACAGCTTCCTGCGCGGCATCGACCCGCGCTGGGTCGGCTACGATTTCGATCCCGGTTTCGCCGCCGAAATGGCCGGCCCCGGCGCCTCCGATACTTCGTTGAGCCTGGCCCTGCCGCGCCTCAAGGCCGTCACGGTCCGCGATTTCACCTGGTCCAAGGAAGGTAAGGCTACTCCGTGCCCCCTCGGTCAGGGCGTAGTCGATTGGAAGGCCTTCTTCACCGCCCTCGCCCGCGCCCGCTTCACCGGCCCCCTCACCATCCAGGTCGCCTACTCGCCTCCCAACGAACTGAACGCCTTCCGCCGCGACCTCGAGTTCGTCCGTAAACAAATTGCCGCGACGTACCCGGCAGCGTAGGACGGGCCTCCAGGCCGGTCCCACTAATTTGTTTTTTCTCACCACCGAATCTCTTCCAGCAGCGCTTTCATTCGTTCCCCTTGTACCGGATTTACCATTTGCACATACCCGACCCGCCCCTCCAGATGCGCGCGAAAATCCGCGACCGCCTCGCGGTTCTGTTCCTCGGGGCCGAAGCGCACGCAATTCGTCAGTATCGCTTCCAGCCTTTCCAAATCGCGCCTCCTCAGATTGACCTTCTGGTTCACCACGACTCCCGCGACCTGCTGCCGGACGCCTTGCCGCATGACCCGCGTCTTATGGTGATTGACACCGAAGCCTTCCTCCAGCGCAACTGCCGCCGCGTGCGCCCGAAAGCGCTCCACGACCCGCGCGAACTCATCTCCGCCCGAGAATGCCAGGTCATCCGCGTACCGCGTGTAAACCGCGCCCGCCGATCTCGCCAGTCCCGAGAGACGGCAGTCCAACCGGTATGCCGTGAGGTTGGCGAGCGCGGGCGATGTCGGTGCGCCCTGCGGCAGGTGAGGCCGGCCGTACAGCGCCCGCGCCGCATCCCACTCCCGCGCCGCGATCTCCGGCGGCCGGAGTTTCCACACCTCCCGCGCCACCGCGTTCGAGCAAATCCCGCCCAGCCGGTCCGCCACCTGCTCCGGATATCCCAGCGTTCGAAACAGCGCCTGCACGCGCGCCGCCGGGAAGGCCGGGAAAAAGTCCTCCAGGTCGAGCCGCAGCACCGCCGCCTTGCCGGTGTGCGGCGCCGCGAAGGTAGCAATCGAGCGCCCGCTGACGAAGCCGTGCGCCGCCGCGTGCACCGGCACCGGATCCAGGATGCCGTGCAGAATCCGCCGCTGCAGTTCCTTGATCCGCGGCTTCGGGATCTCGATCAGCCGCACTCCGCCGGAGCGCTTGCTCCGCATGTCGTAATGGTAATGGCGCAGCTTCGAATTGCCCAGCTTGTTCCCGAGCGCCTTGAGATCGGCGAACCATTCCAGTTCGTCCGTGCTCACCGCCAGCCACTCGGCGAGGTCACCCGCCGATTCGATCGCGGGCAGGTTCCACGGGCGCGCTGCCTGCGCGGGCTGCATGCGCTGCGGCTCCGCGAGCCACTCGGCGATCGTAATCCGGCGGCCGTACTTCGCGCGCGCCCGAGAGAATCCCTCATCCTGTCGCAGGAAAACGACTACGTCGCGATGCCGCGGACGTACGCCGCTGCCGAATACCGCCGCGTATCGCTCCGCCAGTGGTTGCAGCCATCGCCACCGCTGCCCCAGCGTTCGCGCGGCGCGCTCTCGCACGCCGTCTATATCCGGCTCACCGGCGAGGAGGCTGCGCGACAGCGCGCTGATCAGGGCCGCGGCTGGCATAACGATTGGCGGCGTGCCGGCTCCAACGAGTCACGCTCTGCGTGAGCTGGACTGCTTGCCTGCGCAGCGACGCTCACGCGACGAAATGGCGAATCCACGCAATCCCCCGGGGTAGCCCCGGAGAGGCGAACCGCACCCAAAGGCACGATCCCACCGGCTTGAAGCCGCCGCCAAGCCCCAGCATACCAATTGCGCGGTATTACGCCGTCGCCGGCCCAGGCTCTTCCGGTACAGGGGTCGGCGCCGGATCCGGATCGGGCCCCGGAATATGCGGCTCGGGTTCCGGTTCCGGTGGGATGACCACATCTGTCGCTGCCATGTCTTCCTCCGCCATCGCCGCCCGAACCACCATGCGGACCGTTTCGTGCGTGGGTTCGGAGAGCGCTACTTCGCACTCGCAGCAATCGCTGCAGCGCAGGCACTTCTCGCAGAGATGGTTGTTGCACGCGTCCTTGGTGCAACGGACGCAGATTCGTGTGGATTCCTCTCCACAAATACTGCAGGTAAACGGCATGGGCTCTTACTTTTTCCTTCCTGTCGTATTGGCAGGTGTCTTGGGCGGCTGCGCCATCAGGGTTCCGCGGCAGCGCTGCGCTTCCCGATCCATCACGTCGAACTGCTGCTCCCGCTCCGCCGCCAGGCTGACGATATAGCCGCGGAACCGCTCCCGGTTCGCTCCACCCTCGGCATATGCCTCCGCCAGGGTCTGCGCCGCCTGCCCTCCCTGGTATTTGCGAATGCCTTCCTCCAGCGAGCCGAGCATCGTGCTCAGCCCCTCCATCCGGAAGAACAATTCCAGGGACGCCGAGAGCTTCTCCGGATTCCGCGCCAGCGCCTTGGCCCCGTCGGCCAGCGCGCGCGCCTGCTGCTTGCAGGAGTCCAGTTGTTCCACGTACGTCTCCGACGCGCCCTTGGCAACCCACGCGTTGGCATCGACCTTATCCAGTTCCGGCCCCAGCCGCGCCGCGTTGGCGCCGATTTCCTGCACCACTACCGCGATATCCCAGGTAGGTTCGAGGCCCACGGAAGGCGCTTTCGGTGGTTGTGTTTGCGAGTATGCCGCTACGGCACAGAGGAAGACAATCAGCCGCACTGTTTCAATCTATCACGCCCAGTGGGACAGACCTCCCGGCCTGTCCATCTAATCAGTCTTTCCTGCTTGTGCGGAGTACGCTTAATCCCCGCCGCCACCGCCGCCCGGAGGCGGAGGAGGAGGTGGTGGCGGTGTAGGCGGCGCGCCGGTCGGTGCACCCGTGGTGGGCGCGCCAGTCGGAGCACCCGTACCGGTGCTGCCCGTGGTCCCGCCGGTATTCTTGCCCTTGTCGCCATTCAGTCCGCCGTTGGCTCCGCCCGATGTGCCACCAGTGCTGCCCGGCGTGGATCCGACGCGGCCGTAAGCGACCTGCCGCGCCGCTTCCTGAATCGCCTTCAGCGCATACCGGAAAGCGCCGCCCTTATCCAGCCCCACCTGCGCCAGCGGCGCATTGGGAATGACCCGCACGGATTGGCCCGGACTCAACGTCACGATCGGCGAAGCCACCCGCAGGTGACGCACCGATACGATCCCTTCATCGAGCGAAACAAAGGTCGTACCTTCCAGGTCTTCCACGTCCACGTCGAACACCGTGCCGCGCACCGAGATCAGCGCGGTCGGCGTGGTCACGTTATTCGGATTCGGAATCCCCGGCAGGTGCTGAATGTACACCTTCACTTTGCCCAGCCACACGTTCAGCAGATCGTTGACGTTATAGGTCTTACGGAAACTCACTTCGGAGTTCGGGAAAACTTCGAATGTGCTGCCGTCCGACACCTGAAACTTGCCGTATCCATCGGGCCCGGTCTTGATCACCTGCTGCTGTTTCACCGTCCCGCAGGGGTTCAAGGCCACGCGGTATCCTGAATTATCCGCCAGGACCACCGAGACATCGCCGGACATCACCAGAACCGTTGCCGACTGATTCGTAGGAAGCGGACATTGGGCGTGCAACGGAACAAACGACACCACGAGCGCGGCCGCAAACAGCAGCGTGTTTCTGGCCCGCGTGAACGTAAGTCGCCTCAGCATAATCAGACGCCAGACTTAGTCTAGCACCAAACCTGCAATGCACACAGGGGACCTACACGAAAGATAGGTAACAAATCGCTTGAATTCAGTACTTTGGTTGAGTTGCACCGGCTTGAAGTAGGGTAGAATGGGACTCGACAGTGTGTCATAAAGGAACAATCCTGCCGCCCCTGCGCAGCGTCATTTTGGCGCTGGCGCTGGCCAGCCTCGCCGCCGCCCAGCCCGCCACCTGGCGGAAGGTCGGAAGTTCGGCTGTCGAACTAATGCTCGCTTCCCCGGCCACCGGACCGGTCGAAAACGTCTGGTTTTCGAGCGATGGCGGCGTCCTTTATGCGCGCACCCGTAGCGGCAAAGTCTTCGAAACCGCCGATTACGAAATCTGGCAGCCCAGTTCCAGCGCCGTCGAACCCGCCACTCTGACCCCGGCCCCCGCCGTGGCGCGAATTCCGGAACCCGGATCGCGCGTGGTGGGTGGCAGCTTCGGGCGCATCTATGCGCTCGGCCGCCAGCTCTTCCGCTCCGACGATGGCGGACGGTCCTGGCAGAATCTTTCGGCCTTCAAAACCGATTCGGTAATCGGTTTCCAGCAGCACAGCGTGGCGACCTCTCCGGCCAGCCTGGACCAGATCGTCGTCGCCAACGATTTCGGCGTCTGGCGTTCGATGGATGGCGGCCTCTCCTGGGTCGGCCTCAACCAGTTGCTGCCCAACCTCTCCGTCCGGCGAATTCTCTCCGCGCCCGTAGGCGCCTCCGGTACACGCGTCGTCATCGACGGCATGGGCCCGATGGAACTGCCCCCCGGCGCCACTGTCTGGCAGCCGGTGAACGACCCAACCCAGGCGGTCGACGAGGCGCAGCGCACTCTCTATTCGCAAAAAGTCGGCGCCGAGGTCAGAAGCTATGCCGTCGCCGATAAAGTCGTCTACGCCGGCACCGCCGATGGACGCATCCTGATCTCCCGCGACGGCGGCGCCACATTCTCCCAGACCAATACCGATCGCGCCAACGGCCCCGTGGAGCGCATTTTCGTTGATCAGACCCGCCCCGATGTCGCGCTTGCCGCGCTCTCCGGCCCCACCGCTCCGCACGTCCTGCGCACCACCAATTTCGGCGGCTTCTGGGACGCCCTGGATGCCAACAGCAATCTGCCCAACGTTCCCGTCCGCGCCGTCACCGGCGAGCGCGCCGCCGGAGCCGTCTACGTGGCTACCGATCAAGGGGTCTTCTGGGCCAAGGTCGATCTCGATAACGCCAGCACCACACCCACCAATTGGGTTCTCCTTACCGGCCTGCCGCAGGCCGCCGCCAGCGACGTTTATCTCGACCCTTCCGGAATCCAGCTCTATACCGCCGTGGAAGGCTACGGCGTCTACGCCACTGCCGCACCCCATCGTCTCCGCAGCGTACGCGTGGTCAGTGCCGCCGATTTCAGCACTCGCGCCGCCGCTCCCGGTTCCCTAGTGAGCGTGATCGGCGGGCGCGTCAACGCAGTGCGCGGGGACGATCTCGAGTACCCCATTCTGGCCGCCGCCGACGACGCTTCCCAGATTCAAGTCCCCTTCGAAGCCGTCGGCCCCAACGTGACGCTCGCCCTGCAAACCTATACCGGCGCCGTACGGCTCGGCATGCAGGTGCAGCCCGTCTCGCCCGCCATCTTCATCTCTCACGACGGTGCGCCGATGTTGCAGGATGCCGATACCGGCCTCCTGCTCGATGCCCGCAAGACCGCGCATGCCGGCAGCCGCATTCAGGTCTTCGCCACCGGCCTCGGCAAGGTAACGCCCGATTGGCCTTCCGGAACTCCGGCCCGCGTAGATAACCCGCCCGCCGTCGCCGCCACCATCCGCGCCTTCCTGAACGGCGCTCCCGTTCCCGTGCGCAGCGCCACCCTGGCCGGCGGCTACATCGGCTTCTACGTCGTCGAACTCCAACTCCCCACCCTCAACAACGCCGGCCCCGCCGAACTCTACATCACCGCCGACGGCGTCGAAAGCAACCGCGTCCAAATCACCATAGACCAGTAGGACGGGCCTCCCGGCCGGTCCTGCTAATCTGTTTGTCGTGCGCACCATCATCGAACCCTTCCGCATCAAGAGTGTGGAACCCCTGCACCACACCACTCCCGCGGAACGCGAGCGCTATCTCGCCGACGCCGGCTACAATCTCTTCCTCATCGACGCCCGCAATATCCTGATCGATCTGCTCACTGATTCCGGCACCAGCGCCATGTCCAACGCGCAATGGGCCGCCATCATGCGCGGCGACGAAAGCTACGCCGGCAGCGAGAGCTTCTTCCGTCTCAAGCGCGTCACTGACCGATCTCACCGGCTTCCGCCACATGGTCCCCACCCACCAGGGCCGCGCCGCCGAGCGCATTCTGTTCACCGTCATGTGCAAGCCCGGCGACCTCGTCCCCTCCAACACGCACTTCGATACCACCCGCGCCAACGTGGAATTCACCGGCGCCCGCGCCATCGATCTCCCGATTCCCGAAGCCCGCGACACCCAGGCGCGCCTGGATTTCAAGGGCAACATGGATGTCCCCGCCCTCGAAGCCCTGATCTCCGCCGAGGGCGCCGCCAAGATCCCCCTCGTCATGCTGACCGTCACCAACAACTCCGGCGGCGGCCAGCCCGTCTCCATGGCGAACATCGCGGCCGTCAAGGACGTCTGCGCGCGCCACCGCATCCCGCTCTATCTCGACGCCTGCCGCTTCGCCGAAAACGCCTGGTTCATCCACATGCGCGAGCCCGGCTACGAGGACTGGTCGCCAAAACAAATTGCCCAGAAAATGTTTTCGCTCGCCGACGGCGCCACCTTCTCCGCCAAGAAGGACGCCTTCGCCAACATCGGCGGCCTGCTTTTCAGCAACGACGACCGCGTCTTCCAGCAGGAGACTAACCTCCTCATCCTCACCGAAGGCTTCCCCACCTACGGCGGACTCGCCGGCCGCGATCTCGACGCCATCGCCGTCGGCCTGGAAGAAATCCTCGATCCCGATTACCTCAACTACCGCATCGTCTCCACCGGCTACCTCGGCCGCCACATCGCCGACCACGGCGTCCCCATCGTCGAACCCCCCGGCGGCCACGCCATCTATATCGATGCCGCGCGCATGCTCCCCCACATCCCCGCGCACCAGTTCCCCGGCCAGGCACTCGCAGTGGAACTCTACCGCCACGCCGGAATCCGCGGCGTCGAAATCGGCAGCCTCATGTTCGCCGGCGCCGCCCAGCACGAGTTGCTCCGCCTTGCCATCCCCCGCCGCGTCTACACCCAGAGCCACATCGATTACGTGGTCGAGGCCATCCTCGAAGTCAACGCGCACAAAGACGCCATCCGCGGTATGGAAATCGTCGAAGCCCCGCCCTACCTCCGGCACTTCAGCGCGCGTATGCGGCAGCTATAGAGGTACGGACGCTCGCCTACGCCGTGCCGACTACGTCTGCAGGATGAATCACCTCGATGCCGCCATAGCGGGAAAACCCCGTCGCATCGAAGGTAACGATCGACGTGAGCCCGTGCGCCAGCATCGCTGCCACCAGGCGTGCGTCGTGTGCCGGCTTGCCGGACACCTTATGTTGAATGACCAGACCCTCCCAGATCGGATAGATAGTTGGGGTGTCCGGCAACAGTTCAAACATGCGCTTCAGTCGCGCCAGCTCTGCTGCTGCGATGCTTGGTGTCATGCCGAGGCCATTTTGTTCAATCGGCCGCGTAGCCACAACCCAACCACCAGATTCTGCGGCACAATGTGCAGGTCGCGGTTTCTTGTCGGCAGGATCTCTAGTGCATGAGTTGCCATCTCATACTGCGGGTGTCGCACCTGCAGTGTGCGCAACAAGGTGCTGGTATCGATCAGCACGACGTATCTTACGTCCTGTCGGGATAAATGCTTTCCCGGCTCATGGCTTCGTCGGAGAGAATCGGAGCGTTTGGATCGTGGCTGTCAGCCCAGGCTCGAAACTGCCGCCCCCACTCCTCGGGATGCGTTCTTTGAAGATGGACAATCGAGGTCGGGGGCGCAGCCAGTTCGGCCAACTCCAAAAGCCATTCTTCAACACTCAGGCCTTGGGCCTGGGCCTGCGCCTTTATCGCAGCTTCCCGTTCTGGCGAAAGGTCGAGTCTGAGTGTCATGCAATTTTTCCTCTTTACAGCCTATCACCCGGCGCCACGTGTCCATCTCCCCCTCCTCCTCCCCAGCTATAATTGAAACTCCCGCATGCCTGTGAACTGGTCTCCGCTGTGGCTCAGCCTCCGTGTTGCCGGCGTTGCCACCGCGGGCGCGCTAGCCCCCGGACTCTGGCTCGCCTACCTCCTTGCCACGCGCCCCTTCGCCGGACGCAGGACTGCCTTCTTCCTCCTCGCCCTGCTCCTCGCCATCCCCGCCGTCATCGTCGCGTCGATCCTGCTGCGCCCCGCCTTCCCGTGGACTCTCGCGGCCGCTGCCGGAGTGCTCGCCGCCACCCCGCTCATCGCCATCGGCGCATTCTCCCGCCTGCGATCGCTCGATCGCCGCTACGGCAACGCCGCGCGCTCGCTCGGCGTCTCCGAGTGGCGTATCTTCTGGCGCGTCCTGCTACCCCTGGGATGGCGCCCCGTCCTCGCCGCCTGCGCTATCGCCTTCGCGCGCGTGCTCGCCGAGTGGAACATCGTGAGCGCCCGATGACGCACGCACGCATTGCCCGCACCGTCGAAGGCCTCTCGCTCGATCTCGACCTTGCGCTGCCGCCCGGCATTACCGCCCTCGCCGGACCGCCCTCCGCCGGGAAAACGCTCCTCCTCGAAATCATTGCCGGCTTTGCACCCGCCGATGTGGGCCGCATCCTGATCGACGACGCCATCGTCTTCGACGCCGCCTCGCGCGTCAACCTCCCCACCCGCCGCCGCCGCTGCGGCTACGTCCCCGCGCGCGATTCGCTCTTTCCCCAGATGACCGTGCGCCAGAACCTCATGTTCGCCGCCGCCCGCTGGGCCCGCCTCGAGCGTCACAAGCGCGTCGCCGAAATGCTCGAACGCTTCGAGCTCGCCGACGCCCTCGAGCTTCACCCGCGCGACCTTCCGCCCGCCCGCCGCCTCCGCGCCGAAATCGCCCGCGCCCTCATGGCCGAGCCCAGCCTTCTGCTCATCGACGATCGCGCCGCCGACGAATCGCTCCTCCGCCTCCTCCCCGCCGCCTTCGACGGTGCCATCCTGCTGGTCACCGCCGATCTCGATCTCTGCTACGCGGCCGCCGCCCACCTCGCGCTCCTCGAAGCCGGCCGCATCGTGCAGCGCGGCCCCGCGCGCGATGTCATCGAACATCCCGAGTCGCTCGCTTCCGCCCGCCTCCTCGGCATCGCCAATCTCTTCCCCGCCGCCATCGCCGCGCTCGATCCCGGCCGCAACCAGAGCCGCCTCGAGTGCGAATCGTTCACGCTCGCCGCGCCCTACCTCAAGGGCCACCTGAAGGGAGATCGCGTCTCCGTCGCCATTCGCGCCGAGGACGTGCGCGTCCACGCCGGCGAGTTCGAGCCCGGTGTCAATTTCCTGCCCGCTACCCTCCAGCGCATCAGCGAACGGCCGCGCGCCGTACTGCTCGAATTCGCCGGCGGCATCTCCGCCCGCCTCTCGCGCGAGCAATTTGAGCAACAGAAGGATAATAGAAGTTGGCAGGTGGAGTTCCCGCCCGCCGCGTTGCGTATCTTCTAAATGCCGCTGCAATCTCTACCCGAATACGAACTGCTCGCCGCCCAGGCCCACGGCCACCTCTGCGCCGGCCAGATCCTCGGTCTGCGCATGGCGCTCCACGGCGTCACGCTTCTCGGACTTGAAGACCCCGCGGGCGCGGACCGCAAACGCCTCGTCACCTTCGTCGAAATCGATCGCTGCATGACCGACGCCATCACCGTCGTCACCGGCTGCCGCCTCGGTAAACGCGCCCTCAAATTCCGCGATTTCGGAAAGGCCGCCGCTACCTTCTGCGACCTCCGCGAGAATCGCGCCGTCCGCGTGGCCGCGCTTGAAAGCTCCAAGCAGCGCGCCCGCGAACTCTATCCCGAGATCGCCGACCGCAACCAGCAGCAGATGCGCGCCTATCGCGAACTTCCCGCCGCCGAACTCTTCGACCATCAGTGGG
Source organism: uncultured Solibacteraceae bacterium (assembly GCA_963791985.1). Lineage (GTDB taxonomy): Bacteria > Acidobacteriota > Terriglobia > Bryobacterales > Bryobacteraceae > Solibacter. Next base: position 584,324 of record CAWBUN010000003.1, read on the forward strand.
TCAAGGTCGCCATCGGGCCCGAAGATCTACCCGGCTTCAAGGCCCCGCGCGTCGTCTGCCAAATCTGCGGCGAAGGCATCAACTTCCAGCGCGAAGTCTCTCGCGACGGGTGCATCCTCTGCCGTGCCTGCGCCGGCGAGCGCTACTACCATCCCGTCTGAATGCTGCGCTACTACATTACCGACCGCCGCGCAGCGGGCGGGGTCGAGCCGCTGCTACGCTATGTCGAACGTGCGGTGCACCACGGTGTCGAACGCATTCAGGTGCGCGAAAAGGACCTTTGCGCCCGCGACCTGTGTGCGCTGGTACGCCGCATCCTCGATCTTGCCCGCCCTCACGGTACCCAGGTCCTGGTGAACTCGCGCGTCGATGTGGCGCTTGCCGCCGGCGCGCATGGAGTGCACCTGACCGGAACTTCCATCGCGCCAAAAATTCTACGCACAATTCTACCGCCGGGCTTTTTGATCGGTGTCTCCACGCACTCCTTCGAAGCCCTCCGCGCCGCGGAAACAGAAGGCGCTGATTTTGTCGTCTATGGGCCCGTCTTCCCGGTGGTATCGAAACCGGGGTATGCCGCGCACGTTGGTCTCGAGGAACTGCGCCGCGCAGTGCGCACGGTAACCATTCCGTTGATTGCCTTGGGCGGTGTTACACACTCGAATGCCGCGGCCTGCATCGAGGCCGGAGCCGCCGGAGTCGCGGGCATTTCGATGTTTCAAAACCCACCCGATCTCCCCTCCCTTGGCAAGGAACGTGCCATATAGCGGGGCATGAAGAAGATTGCATTTTACCTGGTCTCGTTTTGCGCGGCGGGCCTTCCCGCGTTCGCGCAGTTTTCTCACTTCACCGGCTTCGTTGGCGGCGGCTTCACCACCCCCGTCAACCCCATCGGCGCACGTCTCGACAACGGCTGGAATGTAACCGCAGGCGCGGGCGTCAACGCCACTCACCACTTCGGCATCATGCTCGACTTTATCTATGCCGAAAACGGCATCAATCGCAGCTTCCTCAATCAGGTACAGGCGCCCGATGGGACCACTCGGGTCTGGGGCTTTACGTTAGATCCCGTCATCCATGTGACTCAGGAAGGCCCGGTCGATTTCTACGTCACCGGCGGTGGCGGCATCTATCACCGGACCGTGGAATACACCCAGCCCGTAATTTCTCAGGGAATCTTCTTTGATCCCTGGTTCGGCTACTATCCGGGTGCCTTCGGCACCAACCAGATCATCGGCTCCTACGGTCAATACAAAGGTGGTATCAATGGCGGCGTCGGCGTGAGCTTTAAGCTCGGCAGCAGCAAAGTCAAAGCCTTCGCGGAAGCCCGCTATCACCACATCTACACGCGCAACGTGGGTACCGACATTATCCCCGTGACCTTCGGATTTCGCTGGTAAGCCTATTCCTCAGGTGCGAAATAGCCGTGCCGCCAGGATGTGCGCACTTGCGGCATCCCGGCGGGCGGCTCCACCGCGATCCGCACCTTGTGATAGCGCCCGTCGTTTTGCCGCCCCTCCGGCGTATATCCTACGATGTACTCGGAACGCATCTCCAGGCTGAGCCGCCCCATCATCTCGGGCAGCTCGGACAACTTGCGAACCCAGACCGAACGTCCGCCGGTTTCCTCGCAGATTTTTTCCAGCAGTGGAGATTTCTCGAAAATGCTCACCGCGTAAACCCGCAGATCCGCCTCGCGTAATATCGAGACCATCTCGCCCACGGTGTAGCGGCTGTTGTTGTCCCCGCCGTCGCTGATCACCAGCAGCACCTTGCGATGATTGCGCGCCTTGCGGCTTTGGTTGGCGGCCAGCACGATCGAATCGTTCAGCGCGGTCCAGCCCTTGGCCTCGATCGAGCTAAGTTGGCGCGCGATCTCCTCCGTGTCCGAAGTGAAGGGCGAAAGCATCTTCGCTTCGTCGCTGAAGCGAATCAGAAAATATTCATCGCCCGCCGATCCCGTGCGAAGAAACTGCTCCACGGACTGGCGTGCATCCTGCAGCCGGTTCTTCATGCTCCGGCTGCTATCGAATACCACGCCGGTCGAGAGGGGCGAGTCCGCCGCGAAAAACGCCGAGATCGGCCTCTCCACTTCGTCTTCGAAGACGCGAAAGCTCGTCTTGCTCAGGTCCACCAGCGGCTTGCCGCGCAGATCCGTCACCGTCACTGGAATCTGCACCATTTGGACATCCATGCGCAGATTGGCGCGCGGCATACTCACCGTTTGCAACCGAGCCCGCGGAGTGATAGTCACCTCTTGCGCGGTGACTGCGACTCCCAGGAATGCCCAGACAGAACACACCATTACCCTGTCACGAAACATATTCGTACCCCCTCCGGGAACGAACTTCAAGGTGCCTAGTATATCGAAGCTTTTTTAAACGCGCATCCGTGGCTATTGGTTATCAGCCGACCGCTCTCAGCGCCTTTACCCGGTCGCGCAATTGCGCCGCGCGCTCGAATTCGAACTTTCGCGCCGCCTCGCGCATGCGTTCTTCCAACTCGCCGATGAATCGCAGCCGCTGCTCTGGCGTCAGATCCTCCACCTCCGGATCGTCCTCCAGCGGCACCGTGACGTAGTCGCCCTCGGCCACCGCCACCAGGCTCATATCGATCGCTTTGATGATGGATTGCGGCGTAATGTGGTTGACCTCGTTGTACTCGATCTGCGTCTGGCGGCGCCTCCCCGTCTCGGCCAGCGCCTTTCGCATGCTGTCCGTCATCACATCGGCGTACAGAATCGCATGCCCTTCCACGTGCCGGGCCGCGCGTCCGATGGTCTGGATGAGCGCGCCCCAGGATCGCAGGAAGCCTTCCTTGTCCGCATCCAGAATCGCGACCAGTGACACCTCCGGCAGGTCCAACCCTTCGCGCAGCAGGTTGATTCCCACCAGCACGTCGAATTCGCCGCGCCTCAGGTCGCGCAGTATCTTGATGCGGTCCAGCGTGGTCACTTCCGAGTGCAGGTAGCGGCAGCGCACGCCCACCTCGGAATAATATTCCGACAGGTCCTCCGCCATGCGCTTGGTCAGCGTCGTTACCAGAATCCGCTGATTGTTCTCCACGCGCGCGCGAATCTGTCCCAGCAGGTCGTCCACCTGTCCTTTCACCGGCCGGATCTCCACCGTCGGATCCAGCAGCCCCGTCGGCCGAATGATTTGCTCCACCACCACCCCGCTCGATTTCGTCAGCTCGTACGGCCCCGGTGTCGCCGACACGTAAACCAGTTGATTCACCCGGTGCTCGAACTCCTCGAACGTGAGCGGCCGGTTGTCGAGCGCGCTCGGCATCCGGAAGCCGTGCGCCACCAGCACTTCCTTTCGCGAACGGTCCCCGTGATACATGCCGTGCAGCTGCGGCACGGTCTGGTGGCTTTCGTCCAGGAACATCACCGCATCGTTCGGCAGATAATCCAGCAGCGTCGGCGGCGCTTCTCCCGGCAGCCTCCCCGAAAAGTGGCGCGAGTAGTTTTCGATTCCATGGCAGTACCCGATCTCTTTCATCATTTCGAGATCGAACATGGTCCGCTGAAACAATCGCTGCGCCTCGATCGCCTTGCCCTGGTTCACCAGCTCCTTATGCCACCACTCCAGCTCGTTGCGGATGCTCTGCATCGCATCCTCTTTGGTCTCCGCGGACATCACATAATGCGTCTTCGGATAAATCGGCAACCGCTGGTAGGTCTGCTTCACCTGCCCCAGCAGCGGGTCGATCTGCGCGAGACTCTCAATCTCATCGCCCCACAATTCAATCCGGTACGCGTCGTCGTCGTACGTCGGATAGACCTCGATCACGTCGCCGCGCACGCGGAAAGTGCCGCGCCGGAAATCCGCATCATTGCGGTCGTACAAAATCTCCACCAGGCGCGTGACAATCTGATTGCGCGAAATCTTCTGCCCCTTCTCCAGCATCAGCAGCATGCCGTAATATGCTTCCGGAGAGCCCAACCCGTAAATGCAGCTCACGCTCGAAACAATCACGCAATCGCGCCTCTCGAAAAGACTCTTCGTGGCCGCCAGCCGCAGCTTATCGAGCTCGTCGTTGACCGTCGCGTCTTTCTCGATGTAAACGTCGCTCGCCGGAATATAAGCTTCCGGCTGGTAATAGTCGTAGTAGCTGACGAAGTATTCCACCGCGTTCTCGGGGAAGAACGTCTTGAATTCGTGATAAAGTTGCGCTGCCAGCGTCTTGTTGTGCGCCAATACCAGTGCCGGGCGGTTGATCGCCTCGATCACCTTCGCCATCGTGAACGTCTTGCCGGACCCCGTGACCCCGAGCAGCACCTGATGCTGCTCTCCCTCGCGAAGCCCCCGAGTCAACTCCGCGATCGCATTTACCTGATCCCCGCGCGGTTCATACGTGACCGCCAGCCGAAAGCCCATCCCTTAACTTTGCCACACCGCCCCCGATGCCGTTTCACCCCAAACGGTGTTATTTTCTTTCTTCCGTCTCTTGCTTGAGTTTTTCTTTGCGTCCTTTGCGATCTTGGCGAGAAATGCTTTTGCCTTCACGTCGTCAGCGATTCGTCCGGGACTTCCTCATAGTCCAGCACCACGCGGCTCTCCACCAGCGTGTCTGTGAACTCCTTCTCATGTCCCTCGGCGACGGTATACACCCAAGACTCCGTGCCGAACGTCAGAAACCCGTTGTCGTTGCTTTCCTCCGACCCCGAGCCTTCGTTGAGATCTTCGGCGACGCCTAGTCCCGCTGGTTCCACCAACTCGACCAATTCAGCGTCCTCAACCACGCCATCCCCTGGGTCGATCAGTGACTTCGGGTCGTCGGCGGGCTCGCCGTCCGCTCCAAAACGCTTCCGGAATGTGACCAGGTATTTCATGCCTGTATAAAAGGCAGGCATCTTGCCAATGTGCGTTCCGGCTCTCAGAAACTTCGCCACGCCGCAGCCCCAAGCAGCGTGATGCCGAGTAAGCCGGTGACCACCGCCGCCACCCGATGGCGCACGAGCCAACGCTCCGCGCGGTAGCCCCAGCGGATATCCCGCGCCTGCACCGGACGTTTCTGCAGATATCGCTCAATCTCCTCCGCGAGTTGGAACGCCGACCCGTATTGCCGCGCCGCGTCGCTTTCCGTGGCCTTGAGAATAATGCTATCCAGGTCGCCCCGTTGCTCCCGCACCAGCTGGTCTAGCGTCATCCCCAGCCCGCGGACATCGCCCGCCGTCGTCACGTTATCCCGCGGGTCCCCGTTCCCGAAATTCACCAGCTTTAACACCCCTTCGCGCGTTACCAATACGTGAGCCGGCCGGATATCGCGATGCACAATCAGATTACGATGCAAGCACTCCACCGCGGAGCACAGCCCGAGGAACAGCCGCAGCCGCGCCTCACGCGGCAGGCCGCGCTGCTCGCAGTACTCGTCCAGCGGCACGCCTTCCACGTATTCCGTCACCATGTAGGGATCGCCCGATTCACTCAACCCGCCATCGAACAGGCGCGCGATATGCGGATGTTCCAGCCGCGCCAATATCTCGCGCTCACGGCGGAACCGGTCCAGGCACTCGGGTGAGGCCAGGCTGCGCGCCATCACCTGAAGCGCCGCGCGCTGGGGATGCTTTCCGTCGATGCGCACCGCCAGGTTGACATCGCCCTCGCCCCGTCCGATCGTCTCCCAGTCGCCAAACCGCCGCCGGCCTGCCGCGCGGAGCGCCGCCTCCACTTCCCCCTCATCGTGCGCCGCCAGCAGCTTTTCCAATTCGCGGCGGAAGCGCGGGTCGCTGCCGCAGCGTTCGTCCAGAAGCTGGACGCGCGCCTGGGCGGGCAAAGGCCACGCCGCATCGAAGAGTGCTCGCAACTCGTCCCACTGCTTCATGGCTTCTTCACGGCCGCATGCCGGACTATTCTTTCATAAGAATACGCTCCTCGCAAAAAGATTGTGAAGGTATTTTTCCTTACCCTATGCCTCCGATTTCATAACCGGCTATCCTGGGATTTAGTGACCTTCAACCCCTCTTCCAGCTCGAAGGTACTCGTGCGCGCCACAAACTGGCTGGGCGACGCCGTGATGTCCCTGCCCTCCATCCGTGCCATTCGTGAAATTTTTCCCCACGCCCACCTCGCCGTGCTGGGCCGCCCCTGGCTGGCCGACCTCTACGCCCGCGAAAAGTCCATCGACTCCGTCATCCCCTATCCGGCGCTTAAAGGGCTCGGCCCCCGCCGCGAATTTGCCGCCCGCCTCCGCGCCCAGCGCTTCGATTGCGCCATCCTGCTCCAGAACGCCTTCGACGCCGCGCTGATTACCTGGCTGGCCCGCATCCCCGAGCGCATCGGCTATGCCCGCGACGGCCGCGGCATCCTGCTCACCCGCCCCATTCCGGTGCCCGAGCCTGGCGACATCCCCCGCCACGAACGCTTCTACTACCTGGAACTCCTCCGCCGCGCTGGTATGATGGAGCGTTTCCCCACCGCCGGCGCCATCCGGTTCGATGGCATCGAGGACGCGCGCGTCTCCGGTGCGGCCCACCTCTCCGCCCTGGGAATCGACGGCCCCGTCATCGGCATCAGCCCCGGCGCCGCCTACGGCAACGCCAAGCGATGGCTCCCCGAACGCTTCGCCGAAAGCGCCGCCCAGCTTCCTGAAGAAAATACTTTCCTGATCTTCGGCTCGGCCGCCGAACGCGCTCTCTGCCAGACCGTTGCAGACGATCTCGCCCGTGCCGGCCGCCGCGTCCGTAACCTCGCCGGCGAAACCAGCCTGCGCGAGTTCCTCGATCTCGCCGCCGCCTGCCGCCTCTTCCTCACCAACGATTCCGGCGCCATGCACGCCACATCCGCGACTCGGCGTCCCCACCGTCACCATCTTCGGCGCCACCGACGATACCACCACCGGCCCCACCGGCCCCCTCGCCCGCATCGTCCGCGAGCATGCCGAATGCAGCCCCTGCCTCCTCCGCGAGTGCCCCATCGACCACCGCTGCATGACCCGCGTCACCTCCGCCCGCGTCACCCAGGTCGCCTCCGACCTTCTCCTCACAGCGAACCGCGACCGTAAGGGAGCGATCTAGGAGCGCCTTTGTTACCCTGATCATTCCCGTGGACACCCGAACCAAAATTGTGAGCCCCCAAGCCGCCCCCACCGGCGCCACCGTGGTCACCGGAACCTTCGATGTCATCCGCGCCCAGGACGCGCGCGAACTCGCCGCCATCCGCGCTCGCCATCCCGAGCGTCCCCTGCTCGCCGTCATTCTCCCCCTCGCGGACGCGTGGCTCCCCCAGCGCGCGCGCGCCGAATTGGTCGCCGGCCTGCGCATGGTAGACTACGTTTTGAATCCGGATGACGGCCCTTTGGAGACGCTACTCGCTTCGCTGCAACCAGCGGAAGTGGTGCGCCTGGAAACGGTCCACGCAGATCGCAAACGGCAGTTGATGGAGCATGTACACCGCCGGCAAACCAGCTAGTAGCCGCATCCTCGCCGTGCGGCTGGGGGCCATGGGCGACATCATCCACACCTTGCCCGCCGCCGCCTGGCTCAAGCAGAGTCACCCCGGCTCGCACCTCACGTGGCTGGTGGAACCTCAATGGGCGCCGCTCCTCGAAGGCAATCCCTACATCGATCGCGTCGTCGCCATGCGCCGCAAGACCTTCGCGGACCTGGTGGAGACGCGCCGCCAACTACGCACCGCGCACTACGATTTCGCGGTGGATTTTCAGGGCCTCATCAAATCCGCGCTGGCCGCCAGCGCCGCCAACCCCGAGCGAATTTACGGCTTCCACCAGTCCCAGGTTCGCGAGCGCGTCGCCGCCCTTTTCTATTCCCATAAGACCCTGGCGCGCGCCGCTCACGTCGTGGATCGCAACATGGAACTCGCCGCGGCCTGCGGCGGTCCCGGCGGCGATCGCGCCCTGCGCAACTTCCCGATGCCTCCCGGCCGCGCCGAAGGCGAACTTCCCCCTGGCGATTTCGTGCTCGCCTCGCCCCTCGCCGGTTGGAACAGCAAGCAGTGGCCGCTCGACTACTATGCCGAACTCGCCGCCCGCCTGCGCCGCGAACTCGGCGTTCCGCTCGTCCTCGATGGCCCTCCGGGCGCGAGTTTCGCCGCGGCTCCGGCCGCGCTCCCTCACCAATCCAGCCTCGCCGGACTGATCTACGCTACCCGCCGCGCCACCGCCGTCGTCGGCGTGGATAGCGGACCCCTGCATCTCGCCGCCGCCCTCGGCAAGCCCGGCGTCGCCATCTTCGGCCCTACCGACCCTGCGCGCAACGGCCCCTACTGCGAATCGCTGCGCCTCCTCCGCGCCCCCGCCGCGGCCACCACGTATAAACGCGGCTCATCGATCGATCCCAGCATGCAACTGATCTCCCCAGACCAGGTCTTCGAAGTCCTTAGAGTGATGCTCCAGGAGCGGCGTCGCCCCGCGGGAAGCCTGGCCGAATGATCGAATTCCCCAAACCGTACGCCGACGCCGTCGCTCGCCTGCGCGTCCCCAGCGGATTCCTGATCGTGATCGTCTTCGCCTGGTTTTCCCGCCCGACCGTCGAGTCCATGGCGATCGGCATTCCGTTATCGCTGCTCGGCCTCGCCCTGCGTGCCTGGGCCGCCGGCTGCCTCGCCAAGAATCAGCAGCTCGCCACCGGCGGCCCTTATGCCTACACGCGTAACCCGCTGTATATCGGAACCTTGCTGGTAGCCGCCGGACTCGCCGTCGCTTCCCGCAGTGCGGGTCTCGCCGCGCTCTTCGTGGCCGTCTTTCTGCTCGTCTATCTCCCGGTTATCCAGAACGAAGAGCAGCACCTGCGCAAGATTTTCCCCGAGTATGCGGCCTATGCCGAACGCGTCCCGGCGCTATTTCCGAGCTGGACTCCATTTTCCGAAAAAAATCCGAATCCATTCCGCACCGGCCTTTATCTAAAGAACCAAGAGTACCAAGCCGGCCTGGGATTCTTGGCCGGGATGCTGTTTCTTCTTTGGAAAATGCTGGGTTAAAGAGCCTGCACTCACGGGGCAAGCCTTACGGTTTGCCCCTTTGTTTTTTTGGCCTCTCACGGCTTGAAATAGGGATGCGGCTCCGGCACCGCCGACCCATCCTTGCGCGGGTCCGACGCTCCGTACTTCACCCCCGTCGCCGAATTGTAAATCACGGCCTGCCCGCCGCCCATCTGATTCGAAAAATCGCCCACCACTTTGATCTCGTGTCCCTTCGCCGTCAGCGCGTCGCGGACTTCCTTCGGCACGCGGTTCTCCATCAGGATGTCGCAGCCGCGAGAATTTGAGCTTCGTGAAGCGCGGCGCCTCCAGCGCCATCTGAATGCTCATCCCGTGATCCACCACGTTGCTGACGAACTGCCCGTGCGCCGGAGTCTGGTTCATCCCGCCCATGATGCCGAACCCGATATGCACATCGCCCTTCTCCATGAAGGCCGGGATGATCGTCTGGTACGGCCGTTTGCGCGGCGCCAGCGCGTTGGGGTGCGCCGGATCCAGCTCGAACAGCGCACCGCGATTCTGCAGCGCGAAGCCGTAATCGTCCACCACCACGCCCGACCCGAAGTGCTGGTAGACGCTCTGGATCAGCGAGGCGATATTGCCTTCGCGGTCCACCACCGAGAGATACACCGTGTTGCCCGCGAAGGTATCCGGTGCGCCCGGAGTCTCCTCGCAGCGCGCGTGGTTGGCGTCGATCAGCTTGGCCCGCTCGCGCCCGAACGCCGGAGCGATCAGGCCCTCCACCGGTACCTTGCTCACCCGCGGATCGGCCAGGTAGCGATGCAGGTCGGCGAAGGTCAGCTTCTGCGCTTCGATCTGCGTGTGCAGTTCCTCCACGCCGCGCGGCGCGTAGCTTCCCATCGGGAAGGCGGACATGATGTTCAACATCTCCAGCGGCCCGATGCCCTGGCTGTTGGGCGGAAGTTCATAGACTTTCCAGCCGCGATATTCGGTCGAGACCGGCGTTACCCACTCGCTCGCAAACTCACTCAAATCCGCAGCCGACATCTTGCCCCCGAGCCGCTCGCTGGTCTTGACAATCGCCTTCGCGATCGCGCCTTTGTAGAACGCCGACGGCCCCTGCGCCGCGATCAGCTCGTAAGCCGCCGCCAGTTCCGGATTGCGCGCGATTTCGCCCAGCTTCGGCGTCTCTCCGTTCTTCATGTACACGCGCCGCCCGTTCACATCGGCCGCCAGCTTGGCCGATTCCTCGTGCCAGGTCTCGTGAATAATCTCCGTCACCGGAAAGCCGTTCTTCGCGTAGTAAATCGCCGGCGCGAACAGCTCCTTCCACGGCAGCTTGCCGAATTTCTGATGCAGCTTCGCCCATCCATCCACGCATCCCGGCACCGTCACCGCGTGAATCCCGGTCTGCGGCATGGTCGTGTTGCCCATCGCCTTCAACCCAGTCGATGGTCAGCCCTTTCGGCGCCCATCCGCTGGCGTTGATTCCCGTCAGCTTCCCGGTCTTGGCCTCCCAATAGATGACGAAGAGATCCCCGCCGATCCCGCCCCGCTCCGGTTCCACCACGCCCAGCGTGGCGTTAGCCGCGATCGCCGCGTCCATTGCCGACCCGCCGCGCGCCAGCACCTGCGCCCCGGCCTGCGACGCCAGCGTCTGCGAAGTCGCCGCAATCCCGCGATCCGACAACACCATCGACCGCGCCTGCGACCGGTCCTGCGCCAGCGCAGTGCAAGCAAAAGCGAAAAGTAGTAGCTGTTTCATGCTCTCGAAATCATACCAAGCCAGTGGGACAGGCCTCCCGGCCTGTCCCACTAATCAAGAAAACGCCGTAAACTCATTCAATGCGCTTTCTCCTCCCCGCCGTCCTCCTCCTCTCCTCCTGCGCCCCCCAGCCTCAAAGTGCCATCGACGCCCAGCTCGCCACCGAGATCGCCAACATCAAAGCCATCGATAACCACGCCCATCCCGTGCTGGCCGCCGAAGGCGATCGCGAGTTCGACGCCCTGCCCGTGGACAACATGGAGCCCCAGTCCGATCCCGTATCCCTGCGCCCCGGGGCCTTCCCCACCCCCTTCACCGCCGCCTCCAAGTCCGCCGCGAAGCAGCAGCACGGCGCGCAATACCCCGCCTGGGTCCTCGACCAGGCCGGCGTGGACATCATGCTTGCCAACCGTGTCGCCATGGGCCCGTCAATCCAGCCCCCCCGCTTCCGCTGGGTTCCCTACGCCGACGCGCTCCTCTTCCCGCTCGATAATTCGCTCCTCGCCGCCAAAAACTCCGACCGCAAAGCCTTCTTCGCGCTCGAGGACAAACTGCGCGCCCGCTACCTCACCGAATCCGGCCTCCAGGCCCCGCCGCCGACCCTTGCCGAATACGTGGCGCGCGTCGTCACCCCCACCCTCGAGCGCCACAAGCAAGGCGGTGCCATCGCCGAAAAGTTCGAGGCCGCCTACCTGCGCTCGCTCTCCTTCGATTCCGTCGATGCCGCGCAGGCCGATCGCGTTTACCGTCAGCGCACTCCCTCCGCCGCCGATTACAAGCTCCTTCAGGATTACCTCTTCCGCTACATCTCAGCCGAGTGCGGCCGTCTCGGCATGGCGGTGCACCTGCACACTATGGCCGGCGCCGGCAGCTATTTCGATATCGCGGGCGCCAACCCGCTCAACCTCGAGTCGCTGTACAACGACCCTGCGCTGCGCAAGACCAACATCGTGATGGTGCACGGCGGTTGGCCCTTCACGCGCGAGATCAACGCCATGCTCCAGAAGCCCAACGCTTATCTGGATTTCTCCGGCCAGTCGCTTCTGCTAAGCCCCGCGACGCTCGGCGTCACCATTCGCGAGTGGCTGGAGCACGTCCCGGAAAAGGTCATGTTCGCCACCGACGCCTATCCGTACTCCCCCGAGTTCGGCTGGGAAGAGGGAGCCTGGGTCGGCGCGAACCGCGGACGCGAAGCTCTGGGACGCGCCCTGACCGCGATGCTGCGCGATGGCGAAATCACCCACCAGCGCGCCGTCGAGCTGGCGCGCATGGTTCTGCGTGACAATGCGAAGAAGCTCTACGGCATCTAGTCTCACAGAGCCGCGACCGTTAAGGAGCGGTCGCTAATTTCTCCTACCGCTGGCTGGCCTCGCCGGCCTTGACCCGCATATTGAAATCGGTGGAGCGGTTCTTGGGCACGCTCAGCGTTTGCCATTTGTCGCCCCGGAAATGCTTGGCCAGCATCACGATCTGCCCCACGTGATACGGGTAGTGCGCCAACTGCCGGTTGATCGCCTGCATCACCGAGTGGCGCTCGCCCCGAATCGTCACCGTGCGCACCATATCGTGCTCCTGCAATTGACCGAGCGCGCGCCACAGGTGGTCCCAGCCCTCTTCCCAGGATTTCATTAGCTCGGCGCGCGTCGGCGGAGGCTCCACAAACTCGCTGTCCCGATCGCGGTCGGGCTTCTCGCCATCGGTGGTCAGAAAATCCGTCCAGCGCGACCGCATGTTGCCCGTCATGTGTTTCACAATCACGGCGATCGAGTTCATCTCGCCATCGAGAGCCTTAGTCAACTCTTCATCGGTGACCTGCGCGATTGCAGCCTCGCCCATCTTCTTGTAGTAGCGAAACAGCGTCAGCGCGTCGGCCAGATAGGAAGTAGTGAATTCGAGTGCCATGCCCTCATTATCGTCCATACCCCTGACGAGCCGCGACCGTTAGGAAGCGCAACGAACTCCCGCCGCTTCCAACGCGCTTTAATTCAGAGCCGCGGCAGCAGGTCTCTTTCGCCCTATTGCAATCTGCAATTCACACAAACTTGAAAAATATCTTCGCTTTGTTATCAGTTGTTTAGAAGTTATACCCATCCTATACTCCGAAACCCTCATGCTAGAGTCCAATCAGGTAGAGAGTTGCGCAAACCACAGCGCGACACCAACAGTTTTTATCCTGGCCAGGATACGTTGACCTGAGGTGGTGCTGACCTTCCGTAAGCCCGTTAACGGCTGCACGATGGTTCCCCTACGTGGAGGAGACCGGCGGAAGGATCTTCGGTTCGAACCGATAATACCCGGGGGACCGTCGCGGATAGCGTTTGATTGCCGCACCCCTGGATACAGAGACTTGCAAGCGAAACGAGGGGACGATCGAGAGGCCATCCAGCCGAGTTCTTACGTCTTCGTAGCCTGCAGTCAAATCACTGGCGGCCGGGCCCCACCCGGCGATAAGACCGTATGTCCCCGGCCGCCGCAACGCTTTTTTTCAAACCCCTTCACGGGATACGTGTGCCTTTGCGCAAGAAGGTGCATAATAGCCCTTGAAGACCTCTTTCTACCGATATATACTGTGTTCGGGAGAGTAAGCACCAACTTTAAGTGGGTCTACTGTCCCGGGAGGCAGAAATGGCAGTGAAACCAGACCGCGGATCGGTCGCCATAAACTCGGAAGAATGCAAAGGATGCGGACTCTGCGTCGAGGCCTGTCCTCCTAAAGTCCTCCACCTTGCCGAACAATTGAATCACTACGGCTACCATCCTTCCGAATACGCGGGCGCCGGCTGTACCGGATGCGGCATCTGCTTCTTCGTCTGTCCCGAACCCGGGGGCATCCAGGTCTCCCGCCTCGCCGCCGCCGCTTAGGAGCGCCCATGTCCAAACAACTCACCAAGGGCAATGAAGCCATCGTCAAGGCCGCCGTCCTCGCCGGATGCCGCGCCTTCTACGGCTACCCCATCACCCCCGCGAGCGAAATTGCCGAAGCCGCCGCGCGCTACCTCCCCCTCGCCGGCGGCGTCTTCGTACAGGCCGAAAGCGAAGTCGCCGCCGTCAACATGCTGTACGGCGGAGCCGCCGCTGGAGTCCGCGCCATGAGCGCCTCCAGCGGCCCCGGCATCAGCCTCATGCAGGAAGGCTTCAGCTATCTCGCCGGCGCCGAGCTCCCTTGCGTTGTCGCCGATATCATGCGCGGCGGCCCCGGACTCGGCAATATCGCCCCCGAGCAGAGCGATTACAACCAGGTCGTCAAAGGCGGTGGACACGGCTGCTACCGCAATCTCGTCGTCGCCCCCGATTCCGTCCAGGAAATGGCCGACCTCACCACCTGGGCCTTCGATCTCGCCGACCGGTACCGCAACCCTGTCGTCGTCCTCGCCGATGGCTTCATCGGCCAGATGATGGAACCCGTTGAATTCCAGGCCCCCGTCGCCGCCCCCCCGCCGCCCGAGTGGGCCGTGCTTGGCAACGCAGCCTCTCGCAAAAACCTCGTCAGTTCCATCTACCTCGAGCCCGACGCCCTCGAGCGCCACATCCGCAAGCTCGAGCAAAAGTACCTGCACGCCGAACGCAACGTGGTTCGCGCCGAATCCTGGCGCACCGAAGACGCCGACTTCATCCTCATCGGCTATGGCATCGTCGGCCGCATCCTGAAAGCTGTCGTCGAACTCGCCCGCGCCCGCGGCATCCGCGCCGGCCTGCTCCGCCCCATCACCCTATACCCCTTCCCCACCGCCGAGATCCGCGCCCTGGCCCGCAGCGCCAAGGGATTTGCCGTGGTCGAGCTCAGCACCGGACAGCTTGTCGACGACGTCCGTCTCGCGGTCGAAGGCCGCGTCCCGCTCGAATTCTACAGCCGCTGCGGAGGCAACGCCCCTTCAGCCGAAGAGATCCTCGCCCACCTCGAACAGAAGTGGGGCAGGGCCGCAACCCGCTTGGAAGAGATTCCCGAGGAGGTCATAATCCATGGCTAGTTACACGATTACCCACGAGCGCCCGAACGCCTTCTACGACACCTTCGAGCGCAAGAGCGAACTCCAGCAGCAGACGCACTACTGTCCCGGCTGCGGACACGGCATCGTGCACAAGCTCCTCGCCAAAGCCATCGACGAACTCGCCATTCAGGACCGCACCGTCCTCATCAGCCCCGTCGGCTGCTCCGTCTTCGCCTATTACTATTTCGACGTCGGCAATGTGCAGGTCGCCCACGGACGCTGTCCCGCCGTCGCCACCGCCGTCAAGCGCAGCCGCCCCGGCAGCATCGTCATCGGTTATCAAGGCGATGGCGATCTCGCCGCCATCGGCACCGCTGAGATCATCCACGCCGCCAACCGCGGCGAGCCCGTCACCATAATCTTCGTCAACAACGGCATCTATGGCATGACCGGCGGGCAGATGGCTCCCACCACTCCCCTCGGTAAGAAGACCACCACCTCCCCCTTCGGCCGCGAAAAACTCAACGAGGGCTCGCCCCTCCACGTCTCCGAAATGCTCAACTCGCTCGACGCCCCCGTCTTCATCGAACGCGTCGCGCTCGGCAACAACAAGCAGATCATGCAGGCCGCCAAGGTGATCAGGCGCGCCGTCGAAAACCAGGTCAAAGGCCTCGGCTTCTCCTTCGTTGAAGTCCTCTCTCCTTGTCCGACCATCTGGAAAATGCAGCCCGTCGAAGCTCAGCACTTTATCCACGACGAGATGGCTTCCATCTTCCCCGTGGGCAACCTGCGCGACCGCTGCGCGGAAACCCTCGCCCGTCCTGAAGCCCCGCCGCCTCCCGCGCTCGCCGGCCTGCCCGCCCTGCTGGATATCGCCGACCCCATCCTCGAAACCCCGCGCCCCCCGCAGGAACTCGACCTCCGCGTCAAAGTCGCCGGCTTCGGCGGGCAGGGCGTGCTCATGCTCGGCGAAGTCCTCGCCGAGGCCGGCCTCGAAGCCGGCTACGAAGTCTCCTGGCTCCCTTCCTACGGCCCCGAAATGCGCAGCGGCACCTCCAACTGCCATGTCCGCCTCTCGCACAATTCCATCGATTCGCCGCTGGTCAACTCCCCCAACGTGCTGCTCGCCATGAACGAGCCCTCGCTCCGCAAATTTCTTCCCACCGTGGAAGAAGGCGGAGTCGTCTTCTATAACGGCAGCGAAATCCCCGCGGGCTGCGCGCGCCACGATGTCCGCATCGCCGCCATCCCTTTCACCCACGTCGCCGACGAAATCGGCGCTTCCAAAGTCGCCAATATCGTCATGCTCGGCGCCCTGCTTGAAGCCACCGGAATTCTCGAGCAGGACCGCGTCGTCGCCGCCCTCAAGCGCCTGGTCAAGAACCCCCGCTTCTTCGAACTCGACCTGGCCGCACTCGCCCGCGGCCGCGAAGAACTCCGCACCTCCCAGTCCGACGACTACTTGTGGGGTGTCTGATAGCCCTATTTAGGCTCGAATTAGCCCCGCCGAAGGTGTAACCTTTCGCCCCGTTCAGACGTAACCCAGTTGATCCGAGGAGATTGGAATGTCAACGACCATTCGGCAACGAGTGGGCGCGGCCCTGGCTCTCGTGGTGTTTCCTTTGGCGACGTTCGCGGCAGACGAACGCACCTGCACCATGCGTGACGCGGCTTTACCCACAAATTCAATTACATACGTGCTCTGCGAAGAGGGCCTGCTGCTCGTCACGAACAACGAAGGCGCTACCTGGGCACAGCGTAAGATCCCCGACATCACCGGCCTTCGGGCGCTCGCCTTCGCCGACGAAAATCGCGGCCTCGCCATCGGCGAAGGCGGCATCATCGTCGCCACCGCCGACGCTGGACGCACCTGGCAGAAGCGCCCCTCCGTCACCACCGAGAACCTCACCGACATTCAGATGGTCGGCGACGAAGGCTGGATCGCCGGCTTCGATGGCGTCATCCTGCACACCTCCGACGGCGGCAAAACCTGGAGCAAACAGGTGAGCGGCGTCACCCTCTCGCTCGAAACCCTCTACTTCCTCGACGCCCAGAACGGCTGGGCCGCGGGATGGGCCGGCGTCGTCCTCCACACCGTCGATGGCGGCAGGAAGTGGCAGGTTGTCAAGGTCCCCGGCGCCACCTGGTCGCTCAGTTCCATCGCATTCAGGGACGCCAAGGATGGTTGGATCTCCGGTTTCGCCGGCCAGCTCTTCCACACCAAAGATGGCGGCGCCACCTGGGAAACCAAGACCACGCCCTACTCCGGTTGGCTGACTTCCATCGCCTTCGACGGCGCCAACCGCGGCTGGATCACCACCGACGATGGCTTCCTCATGAGCACCGATGCCGGCGAAACCTGGAAGTCGCAGCCCACCGAAACCCAGTTCTTCCTCAACAAACTGCTCCGCGCCAACGGCTCCGCCTGGGCACTCGGACCCTTCGGCCTGGTAAAACAGACCGCCGCCGGCACCGATTGGAAGCGCATCGCCAACCCCCTCTCCGCCAATGCCGATGCCGAAGAAGCCAAGTCGGCGCCGCGACCGTGAAGGAGCGCCACGAGCCCTCGCCCAATCGCCCTCAATCAGAGCCGCGACCGTAAGTAAGGGAGCGATCTCGCAGCACGCATGAGGGGCGGTTTTGGTTGCCGCCGACCTTCAGTCTTCGCGATTTTAGTAGAATGTGTAATCGCTTTCCAGGAGGGGATATTTGAAGTCGGCGGATGTCATTATTATTGGAGCCGGAATTGTCGGTTCGAGCATTGCGTATCACCTGACCGAAGCGGGATGCACCAACGTTCTGGTGCTCGAACGGGAAACCAGCCAGGGTAAGGGTTCCACCGGGAAGAGCATGGGCGGAGTGCGCGCGCAGTTCGCCACGCCCGTCAACATCCGCATGTCGCTCTACTCCATCCCTTTCTTCGCAGCCTTCGATGAAGTCATGGGCCATCCCTCGGGCTACCGCCCGCAAGGCTACCTCTTCGTCGCCACCAAACCGGCCCATATGGAATACCTGCGCGAAAACTATCGCGCCCAGGTCGAATCCGGGCTGAAAGATGTCCACCTGCTCGACCCCGCCGGCGTCTCCCAGCTCGCCCCCGAACTGCGCAATGACGACATCATCGGCGGCAGTTTCTGCGCCACCGATGGCTTCGTGGATCCGCACAGCGTCATGACCGGCTTCATGCTCAAAGCCATGGAGCGCGGCGTCGAACTGCTGCGCGATACCGATGTCACCGGCATCCGCACCGATGCCGCCGGCGTCTGCGGCGTCGAAACCGCCCAGGGATTTCTCTCCAGCCGCATCGTGGTCAACGCCACCGGCGCCTGGGCCGGCAGCGTCGCCCGACTCGCCGGCGTGGACCTGCCGGTGGAACCGCTGCGCCGTATGCTGGTGCCTACCGAGCCCTTCGACAAGGTCTCGCACCAATCGCCGATGGTGGTGGACATGAACACCGGCTTCCACTACCGCCCCGAGGGCCGCGGCCTCCTGCTCGCCTGGAACGATCCCGAAGAGACGCCCGGCTTCAAGCTCAACTTCGATCGCGCCTTCATCGAAAAGGTGCTGACCCGCGGCGTCGACCGGCTACCCTGCCTGGAAGAGGCCGAGGTCAACCCCAAGCGCGCCTGGGCCGGCCTTTACGAAATGACGCCCGACCATCACCCCGTGATCGGTCCCGTGAAGTCGCTTCCGGGCTTTTTCCTGGCCAACGGCTTCAGCGGCCACGGCGTCATGCACTCGCCCGCCACCGGACGCATCCTCGCGGACCTGATCGTCCACGGGCGCTGCGACCTGGTGGACACCGACCTCCTCGGCTTCGACCGCTTTGCCGCCGGCCGTCTACTCCACGAAACCGCCGTCCTGTAGACTAGCGGTTGGAGAATCCGCATGCAGTACACAAGACGGGATATTGGGAAGATCGCGCTGGCCGCCGGGACCGCGGGCAGGCTGCTGGCGGCCAAACCGAATTCGAATTTCGGCGGAGTGCAGATCGGCGTCATCACGTATAGCTTCCGCGCACTGCCGGCCAGCGCGGAAGAAACCCTGAAGTATTGCGTGGAGTGCGGCATCAGCGCGATCGAGTTGATGAGCAACGTACCAGAAGGCTACGCGGGCGCGCCCACGCAGGCCGGACGCGGGCCTGGCAGCGCCGAGGAAATGAAGGCCTGGCGGCTCTCCGTCTCCATGGACAAGTACAAGGCGTTCCGCAAAATGTACGAGGACGCCGGTGTGAAGATCTACGCCTTCAAACTGCCGCCCACCATGAATATGTCCGACCAGGAGTACGAGTACATCTGGAATGTCGGCGAGACGCTGGGCGCCAACCACATCACGATGGAACTACCTGCCGGCGATGCGCTGCTGCAGCGCGTGGGCGAGTACGCGGCCAAACGCAAGCTGCGCATTGCCTTCCACACCCACGGGCAGGGCGGCGATTCCGGCTTTGACAAGGCGCTTGCCGCGTCGCCTTATACTGCGCTCAATCTGGATGTGGGCCACTACTACGGTGTGAACGGAAAATCTCCGGTGCCGGTGATCGAGAAGTATCACGACCGCATCGCGAGCCTGCATTTGAAAGATCGCAAGGGGCCCGGCAATGCCGGTGAAAAGAGCGGACCGGGCGGCGGCGGTCCCAACATGCCGTGGGGACAGGGCGAGACTCCGCTGAAGGATGTGCTCCTGCTGATGAAGAAGCAGAAGTACAAATTCCCGGGGAGTATCGAGTACGAGTACAACACGCCCGAAGGCTCCGACGTGCTCACCGAAGTCAAAAAGTGCGTGCTGTATTGCAAGACCACATTGACGTAAGGTGCGCGGTTCACCGCTGGAGTCTCGCGCAGCAGAACGAAGCTCGCTGCGATCAGTGTCACGCGCAGGCTAATGTTTCGCGAAGGAGGAGCACCAGGTCGGCGACCTGGAACGGCTTGCGGATAAAGCCACGGACGGCCGGAGAATCGAGCGAATGCGCAACCATCTCCCGGCTGTAAGCGCTGGTAAGGATGATCTTGATGTCGGGACGGATGCGCTGCGCCTCGGCGATGATCTCGCGACTCGGAGTTCCCGGAAGCGTCATATCCAGCAGAATGAGGTCGATGTTGTGCGGATGCTTGTGGAGAAGGTCCACCGCGGCGTAACCATCGCTGGCGCTGAGTACCGAAAAACCTCTCCTGGCAAGCAATTTCGAAACCGACTCGCGAAGCGATTCTTCATCGTCCACGAAAAGCAGCGTCGCCGCGACAGCCCTGTTTTCCCGGTTCTCCCCGGAAACGCCAGGGGTGCGAATCGGCTCCGTGTCGTCGGGCGCGCAAGGGAAGAAGATTTCGAACCGGGCGCCGTTTCCCGGAGTGCTGCTCAGCTGAATCGCGCCGGCATGAGCCCGCACAATTCCCTGCACAACCGCGAGACCGAGGCCGCGCCCGGCGAATTTGGTGCTGAAGAAGGGGTCGAAGATCCTGGCCTGACTCTCTTCCGAGATGCCGCAGCCGGTATCGGAAACTTCCAATCGCAGGAAGTCTCCGTCGGGCAGGCTGCGGTTTGGCGCGGCTCGCGATACGGCGATGCGAATCACGCCGTCGCTCTCTCCGAGTGCTTCCGACGCGTTGATAATCA
Source organism: uncultured Solibacteraceae bacterium (assembly GCA_963791985.1). Classification (GTDB taxonomy): domain Bacteria; phylum Acidobacteriota; class Terriglobia; order Bryobacterales; family Bryobacteraceae; genus Solibacter. The sequence goes on from CAWBUN010000003.1 coordinate 604,528, forward strand.
GATTCATCAGCACTTGCCGGATCTGCGCGGCATTGCCGCGCATCGGGGGCAGCTTTCGGGGGAGCTCGGTCTGCAAAACCGCGTGCTTGGAAATGGAGACCCTGAGCAGTTCCAGCATTTCTTCCGTCAGGCTGGATAGATCGAGCGAGGTCAGCTCGGCCTGGTCCTGCCCGGAGTAGATCATCAGCTCACGGACGATCTCGGAGGCGCGGACCGCGAGGGATTTTATCTTTTGGATCTGCTCCCGCGGAGAAACGTCCGCCATCATTTCCAACTCCGCCAACTCGGCGACCGAGACCACGCTGCCGAGAAGATTGTTGAAGTCGTGCGCGATGCCGTTGGTGAGAACGCGCAGGCTCTCCAGCTTTTGTCGCTCGACGGCCTCCGCCTGCGTGCGTTTGAGGTCGGTGATATCGATATCGGAGCCGATGTAGCCGGCGAAAACTCCGCCGGGAGCCAGTCGCGGAACCCCGCTGCACAAGAGCCAGCGATATTCTCCGTCGGCGCGGCGCAGCCGGCATTCGATGTGGAAGCTGAGGCGAGCGTCGAAGGCCGAGGAATACGCGGCGAAGACGGCTGCCACGTCATCGGGATGAATCCCTTCCACCCAGCCGTCGCCCAGTTCCTGTTCGAAGGTCCGGCCCCTGAAAGTCAGCCAGGTCTTGTTGAAGAAGTTGCAGCGCTTGTCCGGACCGGACATCCACATCATGACGGGCGCCGTGTCCGCCAGATTGCGGAACAGCTCTTCACTTTCGCGCAGCGCGGCTTCGGCTTGCTTGCGCGCGGTGATGTCCAGACTGACCCCTACCACGCGAGCGGGATTGCCGGCGTCGTCGTACTGTACCGCGGCATTGGAGGCCAACCAAAGCTGCGTCCCATCCGGCAGCAGCATGCGGTATTCGGCATCCAGGCCCTGCTTGCCCTCGACACATTCGCGCGCGAGCGTGAGGATGCGCTCGCGATCTTCGGGATGGACCAGCGCGAGGCAATCGGCGTACGTACGGGGCGAGCCGAGGATTGCGGCGTACGGCGGCGAAACCGTAATCACCTTCTCGCGCAGATCGATGTCCCACACTCCCAGGCGCGCGGCGCCCACCGCGAGCGTGAGACGCTGCTCGCTCTCCTTGAGAGCGCGGGTAGCCTGGATCCAGCGGGTGATATCTTCCACCACGCCGATGAAATACTGCGCGGACTGGTTCTGATCGCGGACCAAGGAAACGTTCACGCGCGCCCACACGGTGGCCCCGCTCTTGTGAAGGTAGCGTTTCTCGGTGGTGCAGGATGGGATCTCACCCGTCGTAAGTTGGTGGATGTAGTGGCCGCAGACCTCGCGATCGTCCGGGTGGGTGATTTCCAGAAATGTCTTGTCGAGCAGTTCCTCGCGGGAATAACCTAAAATCTCGCAAAAGCGGTCATTCACCAGGTGAAAGCGCCCCGTGAGCTCGGCCTGCGTGATACCGACGGCCGCCTGAAAGAACGTCGCGCGAAATCGCTCTTCACTGTCTTGGAGCGCGCTTTCCGCCGCCGAACGCTCCGCCGCGAAGGCAACCTGTGCGGCGATGGTTTGCGCGAGCTGGATTTCGTCCTCGCGAAACCGGTGCGGGCGGTCGTAGTAGAGCATGAATTTGCCGATCACGCCGCCATGTCCCAGCAGCGGGACGAAGGCGACGGACCGGATCCCTTCCTTCGCAAGCGCCGGATACAGGGTGGCGAGCGAGGGATCCTCCAGAACGTCCGGGACGGTGATAGGCAGGGCGCCGCGTTCGCCACGTCGCCACGGCGAATGCCCGGTGGCGGCTGCGCGGTATTCATCCGAGAGAGCGGTCCAGGCCTTGAAGCGCATCACGTCGTCGGGGTCGAAGACCAGGACGGCGGCGCGGTCGGAGCCGACCGCGCCGGTCAAGCCTTTTAACGCCGCCAGATAAATTTCGGCCGGGTCCTGGGCGCGGTTCACGGTCTCAGCCAGGCCGGAGAACATGTGCATCTGTTGCAGCTGACGTTCGAGTTGACCGGCAGTGTACTTTTGACCGGTTACATCCACCGAGACGCCGAGCATACTCTCGGGCCGGCCTGCACTATCGCAGAGGATCTTGGCCCGCAAGAACAGAAAATGCACGCTACCGTCCGGCCAGACGACGCGGAATTCATGTGAAAGGGTGCCTCTCCGGTGAAAGGCATCCTCGAACTTGGCTTTCACACCATCCTTATCCTCGCGGTGGACCAGCGAGAATATCTCGTCGGCGTGCTTCCCGTCCAAACTGCCGGGCGGCATTCCATGCACCACCTCGAGCTCGGCCGAGCAGCGGACGATGTAGCTGTTCAAATCGCACTCCCAAACAGCGGCCAAGCCGACAGAAAGCGCCAGGCGGAGGCGAGCATCGCCGTCACGCTCGCGTTTTCTGGCGGCGGTCACATCGCGGGTGATCAGCAGCAGGTGGTTCTCCGAAAGATGGAGATCGGCCTCCAGCCATCGATCGATGCCGGCACAGTATCCTTCGAAATGCCCCTGCCGGCGGTCGGATACAGCGCAGTGCAGCTCGTGAAACAAAATGTCCCCGGGGCTTTGCGGGAAAACCACCGTGAGCGGCTTCCCCATGACGTGCGCCGCCGGACGGCCGGAGATTTGGGCCGCAGCGCGATTCAGATACGCAATACGCCCTTCGCCATCCAGCATGACGACCGCGTCGCGGAGGTTGTCGAGAATCTGGTCGACAGGAATTTCCATGTATGCGCCGGAAAAGGGCCCAGTCCGCAGCAAGTTTGATGATAGGCTACTTCTTCCGCCGAGAGAAAGCGGGGGTCGAGGAAAGGACGAAACGCGGATGATTAAGAACATCCTTTGTATCGGGGTTGTAAGCGTACATCTTTCTGCGCAGGGGCGGGGCGGGATTCCCGGAGTCACCGAGGCGCAAACAGCGGCGCTGGGGCGGATGACGGCGGCATGCGCGGCGGAGGCCAACGCGGTGACAGCGGCGCGGGCGGCGATGATTCGCGTAGCGTACGGCGGCGAGGCGCCGGAGCTGAAGGCGGACGCGCTCGGTGCGGCGGAGTTGGCGCTCGCCAATGCCCGCGCGGAGGCCTTCGCGAAGATCCAGGCGTCGGCGGCGGCGCTGGCTCCCAATCAGGTAGCGGCATTGATCGCGTCGGGGGGAGGAGCGGGACGCGGTGGGCGCGGCGGACAGACATACGCGGTGGGCGGCGGCACGATTCCTAAGATCCGGGAGGCGCAGGTGGCGGCGCTCACGAAGCTGACGTCGCTGGTGATGCCGCTCATGCGCGACATCAATCTGGCGCGCACCGCAGTGGTGGCGGCAACCTTCGCCGAGCCGCGCAGCCCGTCGGAAATCCGCGCGCGGGTGGATGCACTCCGTCAGGCCGAACTGGCGGTGGCCAAGACACGGGCGGGGGCCTTCGCGAAGATTCAAGCCTCGGAGGAGCGGCTGGCGCCGGAGCAGGTGGCGGCCTTCGCCGCGATCGGCGGGTCCTTCGCCAATGTCGCTTTCACCCAACCGGAGCCGTTGAATTTCGCCTTCCACGAAGGCTACGTCTCGCTCTTCGACGGCGTGAGCCTGAAGGGTTGGGACGGCAATCCGAAATTCTGGCGCGTGGAGGGCGGCGCGATTGTGGGCGAATCCACCCCGCAGAACCCGAGCGGGAACAGCTACCTGGTCTACCGCGACATGGTGGCCAAGGACTTCACGTTGAAATTTGAAATCAAGGTGGAGGGCACCGGCGGCAGTGGCTTTCAATACCGCAGCAAGACGGGGATTCCCTGGCTGGCCAACATCCCGGATAACGTGACCGCCAACGTGGGCCCGGTGAATCTGAACTGGATGATGACGGGTCCGCAGGCCGATTTCTGGCCGAGCGCGCCCTATTGGACCGGGCAGTTCTATTCCGAGAATACGCCGATGCGCATCCAGGCGTGGCGCGGCCAGGTGGTGGAAGGCGCAGGCTTCGGCACCAAGCGGCTTATGGGCGACATCGGCGACCGTGACGCCCTGGGCAAGCTGGTCCGGATGAACGACTGGAACGAGTACACGGTGATCGCGCGCGGCGGCACGCTGATGCACATCCTGAACGGGCAGTTGATGGCGGTGATGGTGGACGACGATCCGGAGTCCTCGAACAATCAGCCCGGACTCTTCGGCATTGAAATCGAGGCTACGACCAAGGTCTCGGTGCGCAACATCTGGGTCAGGAAGGTGAACTAGAGCCCACGCGGATTTAACGGCAAGGTCCTAGGAGTGGTATAATCTTGGCGCGGCGTTTATCGCGTATTATTTTCAGGGTCATGTACCGGTTAGTTGGGATTTTCCCGGATCTTGTACTCACCCTAAGGGGGTGTTCACGTGCTCGACCTAGTGATCGTCCGTGCAATCTTTATTCTTGTCCTAACCATCTGCGCCTATACTCTACACCCGTTTCATTCGGACCCAACAGTAGCGGCGGCCGGTGGCGTTCTGTTCGGCGCATGCATCATTTTTTTCGAGATGCGCCTGGAACAAGTCAGCCTGAAACGGCTGATTGGAGCGGCCTTCGGATCGGTTTTGGGAATTGTGGGAGCATTTCTGATGTCCCTGGTTCTCAGCAAAGCGACGGCGGAGCCGTTTTTGCAGGTCTGCCTGCTGCTGCTGATGACCTACATCGGCCTGATCGTGGGCGCCAAGAAGGGCGACATGCTCAACCTGGCGGCATTGGGCGGCATCTTTGGCGGCGAGAAGTCTTCCAAGAAGACGTTTAAGATTCTCGACACCAGCGTGATCATCGACGGGCGCATCGCCGATATCGCGGAGACGGGCTTTCTGGACGGCGTGCTGGTGATCCCGCAGTTCGTGTTACGCGAATTGCAACTGGTGGCCGATTCGGCCGACTCGATGAAGCGCAACCGCGGGCGGCGCGGGCTCGACATCTTACAGCGCATCCAAAAGATGGCGCACCTCACGGTGCAGATTGTGGAAGAGGACTTTCCGCAGGTGCGCGAAGTCGATATGAAGCTGATCGAACTCGCCAAAGTCTTCGACTGCAAAGTCATCACCAACGATTTCAACCTTAACAAAGTGGCGCAGCTCCACGGCGTGGAAGTGCTCAACATCAACGAGCTGGCCAATTCGCTGAAGCCGATCGTACTGCCGGGCGAAACCATGAGGGTCTTCATCCTCAAGGAAGGCAAAGAGTACGGGCAGGGCGTGGCGTACCTGGACGATGGCACGATGGTGGTGGTGGACAACGCCAAGAAGATGATCTCCAAGACCATCGATATCTCGGTGACCAGCGTGCTGCAGACCACGGCGGGGAAGATGATCTTCGGCAAGTACGACGAGCGCGGTCACGCGGTGGCGGTGGGCGCGGAGCGGCACGACCGTCCAGTGCGCAAGAGCGATCCGCAGCCGATGACGAATATGCCGCCCGAGAAAACCACGATAGAATCGTAAGTACATGAAAGTCGCCGTGATATTACCCGCGGCGGGCCTCGGCACCCGTATGGGAAAAGGCACCGCGGAGAAGGCCGGCACCAGCCGCAAGCAATTCATGCTGCTGGAGGGCTCGCCAATTCTGATGCACACCGTGCGCAAGTTTGCGGCCTCGCCCCGCGTGGGAGAGATCGTGATCGCGGTGCGTGCCGAAGACACCGAGTGGGTTCGTGAAGTGGTGATGCAGGAATTTCCGGGCGACCGGGTGCGCGTGGTCGCGGGCGGCAACAGCCGGCAGGAATCGGTGGAGAACGCGTTGAGTTCGCTGAGCCCGGATTGCGAGTTGGTGGCGGTGCACGATGCGGTGCGGCCGTTCATCGACCTGGAGACGATCCACGCGGTGTTCGACGAGGCGGCGGAAACCGGAGCGGCGATTGTCGGCGTACCGGCGGTGGATACCGTGAAGCAGGTGACGCGAGGCACCACGCACGTACGGGTGCGTGCGACCCTGCCACGCGAAAAACTGGTGATGGCGCAGACACCCCAGGTCTTCCGTCACGACCTGTTGCTGCGCGCATTTGAGGAAGCGCGCAAGGATGGCTTCATCGGCACCGACGAAAGCAGCATGGTGGAACGGCTCGACGTGGAGGTGAGCGTGGTGCCGGGCAGCGATCGCAATATCAAGATCACCAAGCCGACCGATATGGACCTGGCGCACCTGTTCCTGCGCGAAGAGGCCGCGCGGAGCGCGCTCTCTTGAGCGAGATTCGAACCGGGCTGGGCTGGGATGTTCACCGAATCGCGATTGGACGTCCCATGATTCTAGGCGGGGTGACGGTGCCCTGCGAGTTTGGACTGGAAGGGCATTCAGACGCGGATGTGCTGGCGCACGCCATCACCGACGCCATTCTGGGCGCGGCGGCGCTGGGCGATATCGGCATGCACTTTCCGGATTCCGATCCGCGATGGAAGGGTTGCGACAGCCTTGTGTTCCTGCGCCATGCGCGCGACCTGGCGGAGCAGAAGGGCTATCGTATCGTCAACGTGGATTCCACGATCATTCTGGAGCGTCCCAAGCTGAAAGATTTCCGGCAGACGATCCGGGAGCGGGTGGCGGAGACACTGGGGCTGGATGTGGACCGCGTGTCGGTGAAATTCAAGACCGCGGAAAAGGTGGGGCCAGTGGGCGAAGGCCGGTCGGCGGAAGCGCAGGCGATCGTTACCCTGGAAAAATAGGGTCTTGATCGCACGGAAGCTTCGGGCGGGTGTGATGTACAATTCCCGTCATCGGAGGGCGCGTGAAGCGGCGAATCTTCATTGGATCTTCCACCGAGGGGCTGGATCAGGCGTGCCGCATTAAGGAGATCCTGGCCGGTTTCGGCGACAACGAGCCGGTGCTGTGGACCGAGATTTTCCATCCCGGACTGCTGACGTTCGAGGCGCTGGAGAATGTCCTGCTGCGTTGCTGCGCGGCGGTGTTCGTGGCGAGCGCCGACGATGTCACGACGTTTCGCGGCCAATCAATCCGTACTCCGCGAGCTAACGTGATGCTGGAGTTCGGGCTAGTGGCGGGCAGAATCGGGCGGCACAGCATCGCGCTCTGCCTTTTCGGAGGAGCGCAATTACCCTCCGATTTGCAGGGCCTGACGGTGATCGATATGACCGTGCCGGCGCATCCGCCGGCGCATTCGGAGGAGGCATCGTTGCTGCCCGAAGACCGGCTCCGCCTGTGGACTCAGGGCCTCCTATCCACGGCTGACCAGATCGCGCGCGCGGACATTCTGCACGGCTACTCGGGGCGCTGGGAATTCACGCTGCAACTGAGCCACTGGCGGGGGAGGGAAGTGCGCTTCCCGAGCTACGCTTACGTGAATGGCGATTTCGACCTGGTGATTTCGCCGAACGGGCAGTCGGGGAAGGGCTTCGCGCATGGACGGTTGAACTTCAAGATCGTGCTGGATGCTGCCGGGGAGCATACGTTCCAGGGCGACTATCGCACGGCGCATGAGATTGCGAGCGCGGATTGCAGCAGCGATGGCTCGCTGCATTTCACGAGCCAGGCATTCGCGGTGGGGAAGTTCAGCACTACCGGCGTGGCTCCGGCGGAGCTTTCCAGCCTCGATCTGGCGGAGCCCTGGTCGGCGCAATGGCAACTGGCTCCTTCGGCGGAACCACGGTCGCTCGAGGGTACGGTGTCGACGGGCGACGCGATCGGCACGCGGGGGACGGTGAAGGTGCGGAAAGCGTGAAGGAAAGATAGATCGGATGGAAGGCCGGGAGGCGGGTGCTCTCGCAGAGGAGAGACAGAGAAGGGGCGCGATCTGGGCACACTCTGCGACGAATGGGCTTGTCTTGGCGCGAGAGGAAAAACTGTTCTCGCAGAGTCGCAAAGCCGCAAAGAACCGCCAAGAAAACAAGGACTGGCTTAGATTTTCTTTGCGTGACTTTGCGGCTTTGCCGCTTTGCGAGAAAAGGATGTCCGCGCAAGGTCCGAGAGCCAGGGGCAGCGGGGCAGGTGCTCTCGCAGGGGAGAGAGAACGGGGCAGGGCGATGGGCTTGTCTTGGCGCGGGAGGAAAAACTGTTCTCGCAAAGCCGCAAAGCCGCAAAGAACCGCCAAGAAAACAAGGACCGGCTTAGATTTTCTTTGCGTGACTTTGCGGCTTTGCGGCTTTGCGAGAAAAGGATGTCCGCGCAAGGTCCGAGAGCCAGGGGTAGCGGGGCAGGTGCTCTCGCAGGGGAGAGAGAACGGGGCAGGGCGATGGGCTTGTCTTGGCGCGGGGAAAAAAACTGTTCTCGCAGAGTCGCAAAGCCGCAAAGAACCGCCAAGAAAACAAGGACTGGCTTAGATTTTCTTTGCGTGAATTTGCGGCTCGAGAGTCAGAGAGAAGGGGCACTAGCGGCGGTCGTGGTCGCGCTTGTCGTGGTCGCGGTCCCATTTGTCGTCGTGGGCGACCTGACCGTGTTCGCCTTCCCAGTAGCCCTGGTAATACATGCCGCCTTCATGGCGAGGCGCGATCCAGCGTGCGCCGGCGTAGGCAGGACGGGTCCAATAGCCTTCATGCCATTTGTAGCGATTGCCCACCGGATACCAGTAGCCGGTGACCCAGACGTAGGCTGGGCCGGGACTGGGAGGCAGAACGCGGACGACGCGGGGAGGCGGCGGCGGGCCGATTCGGATTCCGACTGAGATCTGAGCGAAGACAACTCCGGATACGAGTAACGTCAAGAGCAGCAGTTTGTGTTTCATGTAAACCCTCCTGCTCTTAACATTACAAGACCTGATCAGACGCAGGCCAGTGGCCCATTCTAACTACTGGTGATCGTGGTTGTAGTCGCGGTTATGGCTTCTGTCCTTGTCCCATTTGTGGTCGTGTTGGATCTCGCCGCGATCGCCTTTCCAGTAGCCGTTGTAGTACATCTGGTTTTCGTGGCGTGGCGCAACCCAAGTCGCGCCGGCATAGGCAGGGCGCGTGTAATACCCTTCATGCCACTTGTAGCGGCTGCCAACCGGATACCAGTAGCCGGCGATCCAGGAGTATTCGGGGCCGGGCCTGCGGGGTTGGACGCGGATCACCCGCACCGGGGGCGGCGGGCCAATCCTGATACCAACAGATACCTGCGCAACGACAGCGCCGGCAGCCAGTAACATCAAAGCCATCAATTTCGTTTTCACGGTTGCTCCTATTCCCTTGTTCAGTGGTGTACGGGGCGGTACATGGCACGTTGCTGGCCGATGGATAAGTGTATTAGTTGCCGCAAGCGACCAGGAGCAAGTCGAGGAGGGAAGTAAAAATAGCTGCGCCTAACTGAAAAAAAGGGACAGAGGCACGGCGCGTTTCACGCTTGCGTAAAGATTAGTTACCTTCACGCGATACGGAAACCTCCGGTGGGGCGAACCGGGATCCGCCCCGCATTGAAGATCGCGTTAGCTTGCCTTGAGCAGGCACATACGCCGGGCAGCGCGGCGGGCCTTGAGGCGCTCATTGGCCTTTTTCTGTTTCTCGGCCGAGACGACGGTCTGGCACGTGTCGCAGCGTTTCCGGATCCGGGATCTTGTGATGAACTCAGCACCGCAGCGGCGGCACTTTTTAGTCATGGTCTCCTCTAACGGGAGAATCCCCGGCTTTTTCGGTAGCAGGTGAGAATAATGGAAATCGCAGTGATTCATCTCAGGCACCTTTCGGAATTGTCTACTTGGCAGTTCCTGGAAACCCACGTGGCATGGTGGGTGTAATGGCCCAAAAAATCCGTGGGCTGCATAAAAACCCCACAGCCCGGTAGAGACACTGGATCAGTGCCCGCCGGTTTTGGCCTAATCGGATCTGCATACAACCAAAGCATTTGCACGTGTATAGCGGTATCGCTCGGGGTTTTTTGCTGCGGGATCCGGGCAAATACTGTCATTGTGTGACGCTCATCAATGCACGCCGCGCACCGAACTCAGGCGGCACTCGGAGTCTCGGGGCGATAGACATCCCCGGCACCGAGCAGTTCCCATCTCAAGTGGTTCACATAGAACAGGAGCAGCGCCTCCGGATAGACATCTCGGAACTTCTCGAGTACGCGCTGTTCCCAGCCATCGGTAAAGTAGGCCTTCGCATCCAAATCCTTGGCGAAGAAACCATTTTCATGCGGAATGCCGAGGAAATCGAGCACGGCGGTAATCATATCCAGGTGCGAGACCAGGATGGCCTGTGCGAGATCCTTGGCGAAATCATCGTCGCCGCCCGCGATTCGTTCCCAGAGTTTAGGAACCGCTTTACGGAGACCCTCGGTATTGACCTTCGTAAGATGCGCGCGGACCTTGAAGCCCTCGTAGATCTGATAGGTTTTCAACTTCCCAATGGAAATGCCGCGTATCAGGCGTCCAAACGCATCTTGGCCCAAGCCAAGGTAAACCTCGGAGATCTGCATAAAGTGTCAGCGTATCATGGGCGGGGCAGTTCTTGGGAGGAGTAGGTCCGCTTTTCCGTTTCCGGTCCTTTGGCTCCCGACTGCGCTAAACTAGTCAGGTTTGGTCAAAATGGGAAACGTAATCATCCTCGGCTCTCAGTGGGGCGATGAGGGTAAAGGCAAAATCGTCGATCTCTTCGCCGAAAGGTTCGATATTGTCGCGCGCTATCAAGGCGGACACAACGCGGGCCACACGGTCTTCATCGGCGAAAAAAAATTCGTCCTCAAGCTGATTCCGAGCGGCATTCTGCGCCCGGGAAAAAAAGCTGTGATCGGGAACGGGCTGGTGATCGACCCCGCGGCGCTGCTCAGCGAGATCGACACTCTGCAGGCGGCGGGCGTGGAGGTGACAGGCAATCTGTTCATCAGCAATCGCGCGCATGTGCTGTTTCCGGCGCACCGGATGATGGAGAAGATGTCGGAGGGCCGCGAAGGGCGGGTCTCGATCGGCACGACGTCGCGGGGCATTGGTCCCTGTTACGAGGACAAGATCGCGCGGCGCGGGGTTCGGATTGCGGACCTGCTGAACACGGAGTTTTTCCGGGCGCAGTACGATTCCGTGATGGAAGAGAAGGTCCTGATCGCGAAGGCGCTGGGGATTTACAGCGAGTTGGACCTGCGCGCGATTCGCGAGGAGTATGAAGGGTTCGCGGAGCGCATCCGGCCGATGGTGTGCGATACGTCGGTGATGCTCAACAATGCGATCCGCGCGGGCAAGACGGTGATGTTCGAAGGCGCGCAGGGCACGATGCTGGATATCGACCACGGGACATACCCGTTCGTGACCTCGTCGAGCGCGAGCGCGGGCGGTGCCTGTACGGGCACGGGCGTGGCGCCGACGCGCATCAGCGGAGTCCTGGGGGTTTCCAAGGCGTACATTACGCGCGTGGGCGGCGGTCCGTTTCCGACCGAGGCCTTCGACGGGGCGGGCGACCGCATTCGCGAGCGCGGCAAGGAATTCGGCGCGGTGACGGGGCGTCCGCGGCGCTGCGGATGGTTCGACGTGCCGCTCTTGCGCTACACGGCGAACATCAACGGCTTCGACAGCCTGGTGATCACGAAGCTCGACGTGCTGGATGAATTCGACCAGATTCCGGTGTGCGTGGGGTACAAGATCGGGGGCAGGGAAGTCGTCGATATGCCGCCGACGGTCGCTGAGATGGAGAAGGTGGAGCCGGTGTACGAGTGCGTGCCGGGCTGGAGCAGTTCGACGTTCGGGATCTCGAATTTCGACGAGCTGCCGGTGAAGGCCAAGGAGTACCTGGCGTTTCTGGAGAAGCGCACGGGCGTGGAAGTGGGCTGTGTTTCCACGGGTCCGGAGCGGAATCAGACGATCGTGCGCGCGGGCTCGCGGTTCGAAAAGCTGATTGGGTAAGGGGCGCTCCGTGTATGGGCAGGCAGGATTGCCTGCCCGCATTGCGGCGAGCCACAAACTGGGGGGCCGCATGGGAGCGGGGCGAGCCGGCTGAAAGCCGGCTGCAGGCAAGATTGCCTGCCCCACAGAAAGCGCCACCGGAATCTTCGCGGTCTGCGAACGTGATGGTAAGGTTGGTACTCTGCCTGCTGGTTTCTTCGCGCAGGCATTGAAAAATGTTGAGATTGCGGTGGTGCGGTGGTGCGCGGCGACACTGGGGCTGTGTCATTCTCACCCTGCTTGCCGGCCGGCTGGCGGCGGCGGACCTGGCGCTGCAGATTTCCAATGAGACGGCGCCGGCGGGCGGGTGGGCGCAGGTCAAAGTTTCGGCGGTGACGCCGCAACTGGTGGCGACGGGGCGGATCGTGATGAAATTCGACCCGGCGGTGTTCGGAAACATCGCGGATGTCTCCGTGTTCAGCGCGCAGGGCGACGCGATGGGAGTGGCGACGGTCAACGGGCAATCGCTGGACGTCTCAATTTACTCGAATGCCGGCGGCATCGCGCAGTTGACCCATCTGCCGGTACTCACCGTGACGGTGCCGGTGCTCGATACAGCGCGCGCCGGTACGGCCAGCGCGATCACGCTGGATGCCGGTCAGGTGCGGTGGACCGATGCGGGGAATAACGTCTTCGCGGTGACGGTGGCGCCGGGATCGGTGACGGTGGGAGGCAGCCTCTCGGTGAAGAACCTGTCGCCTGGCGGAGGACTGTTGGCGGCGGGGGCCCTCGTGCGCGTCAATGGAAGCGGATTCACGGCCGCCACCACGGCGAGCATCGACGGGGTGAGTATTTCGCGCGTGCAATTCGCAAGTGCGGGAGAACTCGACCTGACGCTGGGCGGGGCGGCCGATCTTACGGGGAAACGCGTGGTGTTGCGGAACCCTGACGGGTCGCAGGCCGAGTACTTTTCGAACCTCCCGAGCACAACCGACGACCCGCCGCCGTCGAGATTCGCGAATACCCGGCCGCTGCTTTCGATGCAAACGTGGACGGGCGCGTCGGTAACTTTCACCGAACGGGGCGGCGGGCTCGCGATTCAAAATCCGAACCCCACGGCGGTGGATGTGATTCTGCAACAGCCGAGTGCGGTCCTGGTTCAAGACTCGCAGACCACCGTGACGGTGCCACCGGGAGCGTTGCATATCTATCAGACCAGTGCCGTTGGAGGGACCGGTTTTCGCGCGTTTGCGGCGCAGCCGGTGCGTATGATGGGGCTGGGATTTCCGGGTCCTAACGGCGGCATCTTTCCCGCCCCGCCGTTTCCCGCGGCGCCGGCTCTGCAGCAGTTGACGCCGAGTCCGGCGGCGGTGGCGGTCCAGTGGCAGATTGGAACGGCGGCTCCGGCACCGGTGACGGTGAACCTGACTTCGACCGGTGCGCCCTCGGTCTTCGCTTTTCAAGTGAGCGCGCCCATGGCTCCGTTCACGGTGACGCCGTCGCAGGCAACTTCGCCGGCGGCAGTGACGGTCGGGGTGAACATCGCGGGACTCAGCGCGGGGACCTATATGGGGAGCATCGTGGTGACGCCCGAAGGCCCCAACGCGGTGGCCACGACGATTCCCCTATCGCTCACGGTGAGCGCGGCGGCGCTGGTGGTGACGGGTGCCGTGAAGCTCGAGTTCAATGGTCCCGACGACTACTCGCTCAACCTGAAGGTGGCGAGCAATGGCAACCCGGTGGCCTTCACGGCGGCGGCGAACGAGCAGTGGTTGACCGTGAGTCCGGCGAGCGGGACGACGCCGGCGACGCTCACGGTGGCGGTCAATTCCAAGGCGCTGTCGGAGGGGACGTACACCGGGCAGATCGTGATCACCGGTGCGAACAACACCGTGACCGTGCCGGTGTCGGTGAACGTCTCGGCGGCGAACATCTTCAGCTTCGCGCCGGCGGCGGTGACGTTTTCGGTGCAGACGGGCTCGGCGATTCCGCCCACACAGACTGTCCTGGTCTACGGACCGAGTAGCGGCGCGGCATTTTCGGTGTCGACCAGTTCCGGGGGGAACTGGCTAAGCGCGATCGTGACTCCGAGCGGTCAACTGGGGGCGGTGCTCAGGGCGGATCCGACGGGTTTGAAGGCGGGGACATACGGCGGGAAGGTGACGCTGACCTCTCCGGCGTCGGCGCTGCCGGCGGCTTTTCCGGTGACGCTGGTGATTTGGGACAAGGAACCGGTACTGGCGGTGAGCCCCTCGCGGGTGCAGTATACAGTGGTGCTCGGCGAGAACCCCAATATTCCTCCGGGGCCGCAAACCATTCAAGTCACGTCGGGAGGGGTGCCGTTGAATTTCACGCAGGGCTTCCCGCAAGTCGTGGCTTCCGGGGGATTGTGGACGACGCCCGCGGCGGTGCCCGCTCCCTCCAGCGGGATCGCAACGCTGGGAACATCGGAGTACGACATCACGATCAGCGGTGGAAGCCAGAAGCTGGCGGTGCTGGTGACGACGGTGGTCACGACTGGTCCGCTGACGCCGCCTTTCCTGGGCACGGTAGTGAACGCGGCATCGCAGATTGTGGGGTCGGTGGCGCCCGGGGAGATCATCACGATTTACGGCTTCGGCGCGGGGCCATCGAATACGGCTGGGTTTACGCTGGATGCCTCGGGGAAGGTGGCGACCGGGCTCAATGGGGCGCAGGTGCTGTTCGACGGGCGGCCGGCACCGATGATTTATGGGTCGGCGACACAGGCGAACGTGATCGTACCGTACGAGGTGGCGGGGCAGTCGACGACCACGGTGGCGCTGAAGTTCGGCAGGCTTACGTCGGGGGCATGGGCGATTCCGGTGGCGGCGACGGCGCCGGGAATTTTCGCGGCGCTGAATCAGGACAACACGCTGAATGGCGTGGGGAATCCGGCGGCGCGGGGGAGCGTCATCCAGATTTTCGCGACAGGTGAAGGTCAGACCTCGCCGGCAGGCGTCACGGGGAGCGTGACGGGCAGCGATTTGAAGATGCCTCTGGCGGCGGTAAAGGTCACGATCGGCGGGCAGGACGCGGTGGTGCAGTATGCGGGCTCGGCGGCGAACGCAGTCGCGGGATTATTTCAGGTGAACGCGGTGGTTCCTCAGGGTGTGACGCCAAGGGCGCTCGAATTGCGGATCTCGGTGGGCGGCGTGGAATCGCAGGGTGGAGTGACGATCGCGGTGCAGTAGGGCGGCGGCCACAAGGCCTATCCTACAAAGATCTGGTCGATGTCGAGGCGGCCATCGAGAATCGCAACCGGCACCGTGAAGCCGGCCTGATAGACAGACATGCCAGTTTTGGTGTGCACTGTAACGGTTCGGGTCTTGGCGTCGACGATCCAGAATTCGATGGCGCCCTGACCATTCAGAGTGGTCATGGCCTTGTCGCCGAGCTCAGCCTTGCTGTTGGAAGGCGAGGTCACTTCGATGACGATTTCCGGAGAGCCGTTCAGCCACTTGGGGTCGGCGGTGTCGCGTTCTTCGCGGACGCAGGCGATATCGGCGCCCCAGACCTCATGCTCTGGAATCGGGCGGTACGGATACTCAGTATCCACCAGGAAGCCTCTGGGTTCCGCGAGGGGCTCGAGCAATTTTCGCAGCCGGCGTTGCAGTGCCTTATGTTGCCGGACGGGATACGTCACAAACACCAACTCTCCATGGTGGAGCTCATAGCGGCCTCCCGGCGGGTCCGGAATCCGTTCGTACTGCTCCACGGTAATCGGTGCTGGAATGCTTTGTGCGCCCAAGACACCACTATTGTAGGGGATTCCTCAGGTCGTGGCCGGGCGGAAAGCTCGTGTTATAATTTGGTTTAACCCTTACTCTGTCCCCGAGGTCAAATCCACTTGGCATTAGTAGAAGGTTGCAAGCACTCGCTCGAGATTTCCATTCCAGCCGCTGAAGTCGAGAGCGAGACGAACCGCGTCGTTCAGGACGTGCAGAAGCGAGCCAAACTGCCGGGCTTCCGCCCGGGAAAGTCGCCCGCATCGATTATCCGCAAACAGTTTGCCGGGGATATCCGGCAGCAAGTGCTGGAAAGCCTGATTCCGAACCACCTGCAGAAGCAGTTGGAGGCGGAGAACCTGAACGTGGTGGGCACGCCCGATATCAGCGACGTACATTTCCACGATAACGAACCGCTGCGCTTTAAGGCGACGTTCGAAGTGGTTCCGGAGATCGAACTCGGCGAGTACACGAACATCGAAGTGCCGTACCAGGATCCGGAAATCACGGACGAGGACATCACCAAGCGCATCGACGAGATTCGGGAGCAGAAGGCGCAGTACGTGAACATCGATCCGCGCCCGCTGGCCGACGGCGATTACGCGGTGGTTTCGCTGGAAAGCCTGGAAGGCGTGGCCGGAGACCCGGTCAAGACGGACGAGATGCAGTTGGAGATCGGCGCCAAGGAGACCTTCGAGGCCTTCAACGAGAACTTGCGCGGGCTCACTCCGGGGGATGAGAAGGATTTCGAAGTCGAGTATCCGGCCGATTACGGCAGCGAAAAGCTGGCCGGCCGCAAGGTGAAATTCCACGCGGTGGTTAAGGGGCTGCGCAAGAGGGAATTGCCGGAGTTGGACGACGATTTCGCCCAGGAACTCGGCGATTACCGCACGGTGGACGAATTGAAGGAAGCGGTCCGCAAGGCGATTTTCTCGCAGCGCCAGTACGAGGCGCAGCAGGAAGCCAAGAATAAGATCGTCGATAAGCTGGTGGACGCCCACGAGTTCCCGGTGCCGGAGGTTTTTGTGGAACGCCAGATCCGCAACCGGGTGGAGCAGAGCCTGCGCGCGATGGCGGAGCAGGGCGTGGACCCGAGCAAGCTGAAGCTGGATTGGGAAAAGGTAAAGGACGCGCAGCGCGAGAAGGCGACGCGAGAGGTGAAAGCGTCGCTGTTGCTGGGCAAGGTCAGCGACCGCGAGACGATTCGCGCGACGCGCGACGAGGTGGACGCCGAAGTGGAGAAGGCGGCGCGGCAGCAGCGCAAGCCGGTAGCCGCGGTCCATATGGAGTTCGAGAAAGACGGAACGCTGGGCAGGATCGCCAGCCACATTCAAACGGACAAGACGCTTAACTTCCTGTTCGAACGGGCGCGCAAGACGGCCGAATCGTAAAAGCGACGTCGCGCGTCTAAACTGGTAGACGGTCCGGAGTACCCAACCGGGCCCAAGCCATAACCAAAGTAACTGCACAGGACGCCCCCGCACACTTCAGGCAACATTGCTAAGGAAGCCCTATTCAGGTGATAATGGAAACGAAAGAGAGTCTAGGTCTCTACTCTGAAGGCGTTGCGCCAGCGGTGAAAGAGGAGAAAACTGCGTGAAGCGTGCCGGATCCGATGATGCTTTACGGTGTTCTTTTTGTCATAAGAGTCAGGACGTAGTCGGAAAGCTGATCTCCTCCCCCAGCGACTATCCCCGTGCCTACATCTGCGACGAGTGCATCGCTGTCTGTAATTCGATCTTGGAAGACGACAAGGTCGAGGCCCCGTCTGGAACTCCCAATAAGATCCCTAAGCCTCTGGAAGTAAAAGAGTTTCTGGATCAGTATGTAATTGGGCAGGAAGCCACGAAGAAGAAGTTGGCGGTGGCGGTGTACAACCACTGCAAGCGGATTCATATGAACCGCATGCGCAACAGCGATGTCGAGCTGCAGAAATCGAACATTCTGCTGATCGGTCCAACCGGTACAGGGAAAACCCTGATGGCGCAGACTCTCGCCAAGATTCTGGATGTTCCGTTCGCGATTGTCGACGCTACCACGTTGACCGAAGCCGGGTACGTAGGCGAAGACGTCGAGAACATCATCCTGAAACTGCTGCAGGCAGCGGACGGGGATGTCCAGAAGTGTCAGCAGGGCATTATCTATATCGATGAAATCGACAAGATCTGCCGGAAGGACGAGAACCCTTCGATCACGCGCGACGTGTCGGGGGAGGGCGTGCAGCAGGCGCTATTGAAGATTCTGGAAGGCACGGTTGCCAACGTACCGCCGCAGGGCGGCCGGAAGCATCCGCACCAGGAATTCACGCCGGTGGACACGACCAACATCCTGTTCATCTGCGGCGGCGCTTTCGTAGGTCTGGAGAAAGTGATTGCGCGCCGTACCGGCAAAAAGTCGATGGGCTTTTTGCAGGAAGAAGAAAAGGGCACCGGGATACGCAATACCGGCGTCAGCGGGCGGCGTGATATCGACCTGCTCACACAGGCGCAGCCGATCGACCTGATCAAGTTCGGTTTCATACCGGAATTCATCGGGCGCCTGCCGGTGAGCGCGGTGCTGGAAGATCTGGACCGCTCGGCCCTGATTCAGATTCTGACCAAGCCGAAGAACGCCATCATCAAGCAGTATCAGAAGCTATTCGAGTTCGAAAACGTCCGCCTGAAGTTCAGCGATGAAGCCACGGAAGCAATCGCCGACCTGGCCATGGACCGCAAGGTGGGCGCGCGCGGTTTGCGCATGATTCTCGAAGACCTGATGCTGGATCTGATGTACTACCTGCCCTCGTACAAGAAAGTCCGCGAGTTCCAGGTCACCAAGGAAATGGTGCTCTCGCAGAAAATCAGTCTTACAATATTAGAAAAGGCCGGTTAAGACTCAGCTTCCTCAAAAACCGAGCAAAACCTGGGCACGGGGGATGAACTATACCTCCTGGGGAGAACAATGCTTACTTCAAAGGAAAAATCCGATACAAAACGTCTGCCGATGATGCCCATTCGCGACGTGGTCATCTTTCCGTACATGATGACCCCCTTCGTCGTGGGGCGTGAATCCAGCGTGCGGGCGTTGGAAGAGGCGATGGCCGGCGACAAGAAAATTTTTCTCGCCACGCAGCACGATGCCTCGATCGATGAACCCAAACCCAACGAGATTTACAGCGTCGGTACCATCGTCAACATCGTCCAGAGCCTGAAGCTACCCGACGGGAACATCAAAGTCCTGGTGGAAGGCGTAGAACGCGCCAAGGTGGTTTCGGTCGCCGACGACGAAGGCTTCTTCCGCGCGACGGTGCGCACTTCGGGATTCAAGGTAGAGACCGGTCCGCAGCTGGACGCGCTGATCAGCCGGGTGACCACCTTGTTTGAGCAGTACGTGAAGCTCAGCCAGAACCTGAACTACGAGACCATGGTGGCGGCGATCCGGGTGGACGAACCGGGCAAGCTGGCCGATACCGTGGGTGCGAACCTGCAGCTCACGATCGAAGAGAAGCAGGAACTGCTGGAGATCTTCGACCCCATCGACAGACTGACGCGAGTCGCGGAGATGCTCGATATCGAAATCGAGAAGCTCAATGTGGACCGCACGATTCAGGGCCGCGTGAAGCGGCAGATGGAAAAGGCGCAGAAAGAGTATTACCTCAACGAAAAGATCAAGGCCATCCAGAAGGAACTGGGGCGCGGCGAGAAGAGCGAAATCGATGAGCTGAAGCGGCGCATCGAGGAGGCGGGCATGACCGCCGACGCGCAGGAAAAGGCCATGGCGGAGCTGAAGCGGCTGGAGAACATGCCTCCGATGTCGGCCGAGAGCACGGTGAGCCGCAACTATCTCGACTGGCTGCTGGCGGTGCCGTGGAAGAAAAAATCCAAGGAAATCCGCGATCTCAAGTTCGCCGAGGGCGTACTGGAAGCCGACCATTACGGGCTGGAAAAGATCAAGGAGCGCATCCTGGAATTCCTGGCGGTGCGCCGCCTGGTGAAGAATCCGAAGGGCAGCATCCTGTGTTTCGTGGGACCTCCGGGCGTGGGCAAGACCTCGCTCGGCATGTCGATCGCGAAGGCCACGGGGCGCAAGTTCGTCCGCATGTCGCTGGGCGGCGTGCGCGATGAGGCCGAAGTCCGCGGGCACCGCCGCACGTACATCGGCGCGCTGCCGGGGCAGATTATCCAGATGATGAAGAAGGCGGGGACGCGCAACCCGGTCTTCATGCTGGACGAAGTGGACAAGATGTCGATGGATTTCCGCGGCGACCCGAGCGCGGCGCTCTTGGAAGTGCTCGACCCCGAACAGAACTTCATGTTCGTGGACCACTACCTGGACGTGGAGTACGACCTGAGCCAGGTGTTTTTCGTGGCCACGGCCAACGTGATGCACACGATCCCGGCGGCGTTGCAGGACCGCATGGAAGTGATCCGGCTCTCCGGCTACACCGAGCTCGAGAAGATGGAAATCGCCAAGCGCTTCCTGGTGAAGAAGCAGATTGAAGCCACCGGCCTGGACAGTAAGCAGATCGATTTCCAGGATGATGGCATCAACAGCCTGATTCAGTACTACACGCGCGAAGCCGGCGTACGCAACCTGGAGCGCGAGATCGGCAACGTCTGCCGCAAGATTGCGCGGCAGGTTGTGAACGCGGAGAGCGGCAAGGACAAGAAGGCGCAGGCCAAGGCAGTGATCAACGGTACCAAGGTGCCGGAGCTGCTGGGTCCGTGGAAGTTCCGCGACCTGATCGTGGAGAAGAAGAACGAAATCGGGGCGGCGACGGGACTGGCGTGGACCGAAGTGGGCGGACAGCTGCTCACGGTGGAATGCACGCTGATGGAAGGCAAAGGCAAGCTGACCATCACGGGCAAACTGGGCGAGGTGATGCAGGAATCGGCGCAGGCCGCGATGAGCTATATTCGTTCGCGTGCGATGTCGCTGGGCATTCCGCGGGATTTCTACCGCAGCCTGGACTTGCACATTCACATTCCGGAGGGTGCGATTCCGAAGGACGGTCCGTCGGCGGGCATCACGCTCGCGACCACGATTTGCAGCGCATTGACGAAGATCCCGGTGCGCGGCGACCTGGCGATGACGGGGGAGATCACGCTGCGCGGCAAGGTGCTGCCGATCGGCGGATTGAAGGAGAAGTTGATGGCGGCCCACCGCCATGGCATTCTGGAAGCGATCATGCCGAAGGAGAACGAAAAGGATCTCCCCGACATTCCCGATGCCATCAAGAAGACCATGAAGCTGCACTTCGTGGAATCGATGGATGAAGTTTTGAGGATCGCGCTGGAGCGGGAGATTGTGGCTCTTCCGATTCCGGGCGCCGAGCTTCAGGTAGAGGCCAGTTCCTCCGCCGAAGAGACGGTCGCGCACTAGTTTTCGAGGGGCCGGCCCGGGCGGGCCGGCCCCGTCCGCGTTCGCGGGAGGACCGCGAAAGGTACGAATGAGTTCCTTGAAAGCTGAATTTGTAGTAAGCTCAGGCAAGCCGGACACGTTCCCCTCCGACGGATTGCCGGAGATCGCATTCTTAGGGAGAAGTAATGTTGGAAAGTCCAGCCTGATCAACGCCCTTACCGGCTACAAGAAGCTGGCTTTCACAAGCAATACACCGGGACGAACGCAAACGATTAATTTTTATCGTGTCGATGGGAAGTTTTACCTCGTCGATTTACCGGGGTATGGATACGCCCGGGTCCCCGCGGGGTTCGCGGAGCAGTGGAAAGTTTTGATCGAGCATTACCTGGAGTTTAGGGAGACCCTGAAGTTTTCCTGCCTGATTTTAGACACCCGCCGTGGATGGATGGAAAAAGACCTCGATCTGAAGCGGTGGCTCGAGCATCACGGCAGACCGTACCTGGTAGTAGCCACAAAGACCGACAAGTTGAATCAATCTGAGCAAGAGCGCGGACTGCGCGCCATCCGCCAGGAAGGCGTGGAACCGATGCCGTTCTCGGCCCTTAACGGCCGGGGAGTGAGGGAAATTTGGCAAGCAATAACGACAACACTTCAAACCCGGTAGGGAACAACCTGCCGCAGGAACAATCCGAAAAGCCCACCGAAAAGACACCCACCCGCGAAAGCGCCCCCGCAGAAACCACGGAAAAGCCGCACGACCCGCCCAAGCGGTCCTCGAAATCGGCTACCGCGGCAGCTCCGCCTGAAGGTAAACGCGCCGAAGCCAAGTCAGCCGAACCGAAGCCGGCTGCGGACGGGAATCCGGCCGCCGAGCCGAAGCCCGCGGCGGAAGCCAAGCCGCCGGCCCCGCCGGCAGCCGCAGCGGCGGCCGCAGTACCTCCCGCCCCGCCTGCCGCGCCGCCTGCTGCAAACCAGGCAGCGCCACCCGCAGCGCCACCCGCAGCGCCACCCGCAGCGCCTCCGACCACGGAAGCGATTCCGGGATCGCTGGAAAGCCATCCGGGAGCGCAGCGCCGCAAGCAAGGATCGGCTCAGGGAGCGAAGACCGGCACGCCGACACTCGACCTGGTCGAGTTGAAGGACATGAGCATTCAGAAGCTGAATGACGTGGCAAAGGGGATGAACATCGCCGGCGCCGCGGGACTGCGCAAACAGGAACTGATCTTCAAGATCCTTCAGACCCAGGCCGAGAAGAGCGGCCTGATCTTCAGCGAAGGCGTGTTGGAATGCCTGCCCGACGGGTTCGGCTTCCTGCGCGCGCCGGAGTACAACTACCTTCCGGGTCCCGACGATGTCTACGTCTCGCCCAGCCAGATCCGGCGTTTCGACCTGCGCACCGGCGACACGATCAGCGGCCAGATCCGCCCGCCGAAGGAAGGCGAGCGGTATTTCGCGCTGATCAAAGTCGACGCCATTAACTTCGAACCGCCCGAGGAAGCACGCAACAAGATCTTCTTCGATAACCTGACGCCGCTCTATCCCAACGAACGGCTCAAGCTGGAGACGGCCAAGGACAACTATTCGGGCCGCGTGATGGACCTGCTGACACCGATCGGCAAGGGACAGCGCGGGCTGATCGTGTCCCCGCCGCGCACCGGTAAGACGATGCTGCTGCAAAGCATCGCGAACTCGGTGACCACGAATCATCCCGAAGTGACGCTAATCGTGCTCTTGATCGACGAGCGTCCGGAAGAAGTCACCGATATGCAGCGCAGCGTGCGCGGCGAAGTCATCAGTTCGACCTTCGACGAGCCCGCGACGCGGCACGTACAGGTGGCCGAGATGGTGATCGAGAAGGCCAAGCGTCTGGTGGAGCACAAGCGCGACGTCGTGATTCTGCTGGATTCGATTACGCGCCTGGCGCGCGCTTATAACACGATTGTCCCGCCGAGCGGCAAGGTGCTCTCGGGCGGCGTGGATTCAAATGCGCTGCAGCGTCCGAAGCGGTTTTTCGGCGCAGCGCGCAACATCGAAGAGGGCGGGTCGCTGACCATCATCGCGACGGCGCTGATCGATACCGGCAGCCGCATGGACGATGTGATTTTCGAAGAGTTCAAGGGCACCGGCAACATGGAAATCCACCTGGAGCGCAAGCTGGTGGACAAGCGCGTGTTCCCGGCGATCGATATCAACAAGAGCGGCACGCGTAAGGAAGAGCTGCTGCTGCCCAAGGACGAACTGAATCGCGTGTGGATTCTGCGCAAGGTGCTGAACCCCTTGTCGCCGGTGGAGACGATGGAGTTACTGCTCGATAAGCTCAGCAAGACGATGAGCAACGCGCAGTTCCTCGGCTCGATGAGCGGCTAGAGCGGCGGATAGTTTGGAATCGGCGGCGGGCGGCTTCGGCTACCCGCCGTTTTTTTTCGGGGGGGCTGCCTCGATCGGCAGCCAGGATTGGCTGCGCCACATTGCGGCAAGCCGCAAACAATAATCAAGAGATCGCTCCCTGACGGTCGCGGCTCGGTTTGAGGACGCTGGTCAGGGGCGGGAGTTCGTTGCGCTCCCTCACGGTCGCGGCTCGTTGATTCTTGCAAACACACAAATGCACAGGCCTGACCTACTGGCGGTATGATATTCCCATGTTCACCCGACGAAACTTCGCCGCGCGGCTGGGACTGGGTGCCGCCGCAATCCGTTTACTTCCCGAGATGGCTTATGCGCAGCGCACTGCATTCCGCGGCGCCGATCTGTCGAAGAGTATGGTGTGGCTCAACTCGAACGAGAACCCGGCGGGGCCTCCGCAGGTATCGATCGACGCCATGCGCGACGTGCTCTCGCTGTCGGGCCGGTACCATTACCAGGAGTTCCGCGATATCCAGACGACGATCGCGCGCAGCGAGGGCTTGACGCCTCGAACAGATCGTACTCGGGGCGGGGTCGAGCGAAGTGCTGCACACGGCGGTGGACGTCTTTACTTCGCCGACGCGGCCGTTGATCAGCGTAACGCCGGCGTACGAAGGGCCAATCGAATTGGCGCGCGCGCTGGGGCATCCGGTGGTGCTGACCAAGCTGCGCGAGGACTATACCGCCGATGTGAAGAAGCTGGCGGAGGCGGCCGATAAGGCGCACGGCGGGCTGATCTACCTTTGCAATCCGAACAATCCGACGGCGGCGGCGGTGAAGAGCAGCGATGTCGACTGGTTGGTGGCCAACCTGCCCGCCAACACGACGCTGCTGGTGGACGAGGCGTACATCCACTTCGTGGAATCGCCCGACGTGAAGAGCGCGATGCCGTATGTGCAGCAGGGCAAGGAAGTGATCGTGGCGCGCACATTCTCGAAAATCTACGGGATGGCGGGTTTGCGCGCGGGTTTCGCGGCCGCGAAGCCGGAGATCATCGGGCGGCTGGCGCCGCTGCAGATGAACGTGATCTCTTACGTCACCGCGCGAGCCGTGGTGGCCGCGCTCAAGGACTCCGCGACGATCGTGCCGGAGCGCCGCGCGGCGCTCGCGAAGACACGCCGCGAGCTGTGCGCGTGGCTGAAGGAGCGGAACCTGAAGTACATTGAGCCACACGCCAATTTCCTGATGATCGATACCGGGCGCAACGCGAAGCAGTTTATCAGCGAGATGCCGAAGCTCGGCGTGGCGCCCGGGCGTCCATTCCCGCCGCTCGATAACATGCTGCGCGTGACGATCGGGACCGATGCGGAGATGGCGAAGTTCCGCGACGTGTTCTGGAAGGTCTATAAGGGCTGAAACTCACGTAGCGGCGTCTGCCCGAGCGCGAATGAGCAAATCAGCTAGGTGGAGACGGTTCGCCCACAAGTTGACGTATTCCCAGTCCAGGTCCGGATTGATAACTAGAATGCCCGCGATATCTCTCCATTGCACCTCGGAGATTCACCGCCTTCTCGATACCAGGCGAGTTTGGCGAGCAGGATATCCTCCGGGGTTGCAACCGGACAGAGATTCGCTCCATCCAGCTTGAGTGGCGTGAGTCTTGCGCGTTCCAGTTGAGCGGCATGGAAATCGGACGAAGCTGGAAAGATGTCGAATTTCGATGCGGTGGTCATGTGAATCAGGTTGAATCCCCGGCCAGCGTCGATAGACCGGCGAATCAATTCCGAATCGGCATACCAGTTCGCACCGAGGGCTTCGACCAAGCGTGGGATCTGGAGCGGGACGATGACCGCGATAAGATCTCCGTCAAACGTGGAGCGCAGGACCCCGTGCGCTGACGAGGCAAGCGAACCACCAACCACGAATGGGATTCTGAGCGCGGTCAGCGCGGACGTCAGCTCATTGAGTCCAAGCGCCAGAGGATGACTCATAGAGCCAACTCGGCGCCATATACCTTGTTATACAATTCGGCTCCCAGCTTCCGATGCGCGAGGCGGAGGAAAATCTCGCGATCGCTGGCCTGCGGATATTTCTGTCGCAGACCCGCTTTCGCAAAACCTTCGACCATATCGGAGAGCTCGAAACATCCGCTGCAAGTCTTCTCCTCCGGCGACATCCTGCGGATCAGGTCCATCTGGACCTTCCAGGCTTCGGGCGATGTGTCGCGCGGGCGCATAGCTACATTATCGCCGCGGGGGGCGCGGGCTCGTTGGGGTCGCCGGCGTTGGCGAGCGGGATGCGAATCAGGGCGAGCGCGAGCAGCACCATCACTCCGACACCGATCACGTACGACGGATGTTCGAAGACCGAGGGCAGCTTGCCGTACTTGTAATTGAACCAGCCGATCACGAGGCCGGAGAGCGCTTCGCCGGCGATCAGCCCGCTGGCGACCAGGATGCCGACGTTTTCCACGCGAGCGGTCTGCGCTTCGTTGAGCGCGCGGCGCTTGCGGATCGACGTCGGTGACCCAGCGGATCATGCCGCCGACGAAGATCGCGCTGGTGGTGCCGATCGGCAGGTACATGCCGATCGCGACCAGCATCGGGCTGCGCACCTTGAACATGATCATGGCGATGCCCATGAGGATGCCGGTGATCACGAGCGGCCACGCCATATCGCCGCCGACGATGCCCTGTGCGAGCGAGGCCATCAGGCCGGCCTGCGGCGCGGAGAGGTCCTTATCGCCGAAGCCGATGCCGCCCTTGTTGATGTTGCCGACGTGCAGCCACAATAGCGGGAAGTACATCACGCAGCTGGCGACCACGACGGCGATCAGCTCGGTGATCTGAATGGTGCGCGGCGTGCCGCCGAGAATGTAGCCGACTTTGAAATCCTGCAGCAGTTCGCCGGCGACGGCCGAGGAGACGCAGACCACCGCCGCGACGGCGAGCACGGCGACCACGCCGCTGGTGCCGGAGACGCCGAGCGACACCATGAGCAGCGCGGCGATGACCAGCGTGGAGAGCGTGAGGCCGGAGATCGGATTGTTGGACGAGCCGATCACGCCGACCAGGTAGCCGGAGACCGTCGCGAAGAAGAAGCCGACAATCAGCATCACCAACGCCGCCGCGATGGCGCCGCCGATGATCCCGGTCATATAGATGTAGAGCACGCACATCAAGAGGAAGGTCACGCCGATCAGGCCGAAGACCGTCTTCGAACTCATGTAGCGCTCGGTGCGGCCGACCGACTTCTGATCGATGGCGCCGGCCTTCACTTCGTGGACCGCCTTGGCCAGGCCCGCGATCAGGTTCTTGCGCATGCGGAAGAGGGTGTAGCCGGTGCCGACCATCATGCTGCCGACCGCGATGGGGCGCACGATGTAGCGCCAGACGGCGGTGGCGAGGCCGAGCCAGTCTTCGTCGCTGCGCGCCGGCGGGCAGGTAGGTTTGAATCTGCGGTCCCAGGAAGTAGATGAGGAGCGGAATCAGCAGTCCCCAGGCGATCACGCTGCCGGAGAAATTGAGCGCGGCGAGTTCCGGCCCGATGATGTAGCCGACGCCGATGTAGGCCGGGCTGACGCTGGGCGCGGCGACGGTGGTGACGCCGCCGGTGGCTACGGTGCGGGTGCTGCCGAGGGGGCCCAGGCGGAGCGCGCTCTTGCCGAGCACGCCGATGTGGAAGAAGTAGTCCTGGTCGGGCGCGAAGAAGCCGAAGGCGCCGGCCAGAAATGTGGCCGCGCCGAAGCCGATGTTGTAGAAGAGATACTTGGCGGTTTTGGCGGTGCCCTGTCCGGCCTTGTGGACTTCGCTGGCCGCCACGGATTCCGGGAAAGGCAGTTCGGGATCTTCCACCATCACGCGCCGGATCAGCGACACGAAGAGCACGCCGAGGACGCTGCCGACCAGCATGAGCGCGGTGGATTTCCAGTAGGCCTCGGGCGAATCGAACGACCCCCAGGCCTTGACCATGACGAAGGCAGGCAGCGTGAAGACCGCGCCCGCGGCCACGGATTCGCCGATCGAGCCGGCGGTACGCGCGATGTTCTCTTCGAGAATCGAGCCCTTGAAGATACGCAAGAACCGCCATGCCGATCACGGCGGCGGGATAGGTGGCGGCGATGGTCTGGCCGGCCTTGAGTCCGAGGTATGCGTTGGCGGCGCCCAGCACGACGCACATCACCAGGCCGAGCAGCACGGCGCGCCAGGTGAACTCCTTCATCTGCATGCTTTCCGGCACGAAGGGCCGGAATTTATTGGGCGTCATGAAAGTTTGGACCTCACCTTATCGCTGAGCGACTTGCCGTCGACGGTCTTGCCCGCTAGCTTGGCTTGCACGGCCTTCATTACAACACCCATCTGCTTGATGGAGGTGGCGCCGGTTTCGGCCAAGGCCGCGTCGATGGCGGCATCGACCTCGGCCTCGCTGGCTCCCGCCGGAAGGTAGGATTCGAGCATCGCCTTCTCGGTCTCTTCTTTTTCGGCCTGCTCCGTACGGCCGGCCTTGCGAAACATCTCCGCGGCGTCGATGCGCTGCTTGATGAGGTTCTTGAGCACGCCGATTTCGGCGGCCTCGTCGATCGGTTTGGGCGAATCGACTTTGAGTTTCATGAGGGCGGCTTTGAGCATGCGGAGCGCGCTCAAGCGGGCTGCGTCGCCGCTCTTCATGGCGGTGACCATTTCCTGCTGCACCTGATCAATGAGGGGCATGATGTCTGTTATTCTAGAAGACTACTCCTCACGATGTATATCAAAAAACAACGTTTATTGACTCCTGGCCCGACTCCCCTCTATCCGCCGGCCCTGCACGCAATGATGGCTTCGGATATGCACCACCGGACCGAGGATTTCCGCAAGGTCTATCGGGCGTGCCTGGCCGATCTCAAGGAGGTCATGGGGACGTCCAACGATGTGCTCATGTTCGCCGGGTCGGGAACGGGCGCGATGGACGCGTCGGTCTCAAACTTGTTTTCCAAGGGCGATAAAGTCATCGTCTGCGTCGCCGGAAAGTTCGGCGAGCGCTGGGCGGATATCGTCAAGGCGTACGGGCTGGAGCGCCCACGTGATCACGGTGCCCTACGGGCAGGCCGTTCAGGCGGCGCAGGTGGAAGCCGCGCTCAAGGCCGAGCCTGCAGCGAAGGGTGTTTTCGTGCAGGCCTCGGAGACTTCGACCGGCGCGGCGCACGATGTGGAAGCCATGGGACGCGCGGTCGCCAAGACCGATGCCATCTTCGTGGTGGACGCGATCACGGGCCTGGGCACGATGCCGCTCGATATCGATAAGTGGGGCCTGGACGTGGTGATCGGCGGATCGCAGAAGGCGTTCATGATCCCGCCGGGACTGGCATTTATGTCGATCAGCCCGAAGGCGTGGAAGCTGGGCGAGACCGGAGACCTGCCGCATTATTACTTCAACCTGAAGAAGGAAAAGAAGAGCGGCGACGCGGGCGAATCGAGCTGGACGCCGGCGACCTCGCTGATTCTGGCGCTAGGCGAAGCGTTGAAGTACGTCAAGCAGATCGGCATGGCGAACCTGATCGAGAACGCGCAGATGCTGGCCCACGCCACGCGGCTCGCGGCCGGGAAACTCGGGTTGGAGCTCTTCTCGGCGGCCTCGCCCGGTTCTTCGGTGACGGCGATCACGGCGCCCGAAGGGGCTGGATTCCGGCGTCATCGTGAAGGAATTCCGCAGCCGCTTCGGTTCCATCATCGCCAACGGGCAGGGCTCGATGAAGGGGCAGATTTTCCGCATCGCGCACCTGGGGTATTTCGACTTCGCGGATCTGTTCGCGATGCTCGCCGGACTGGAGATTATTCTGAACGCCAACGGCCACCCAGTGCAGTACGGGGCCGGCGTGGCGGCGGCACAAGAAGTTTACGCGCAGGCTACAGTACCAGCGTTGAAATAAAATGAACATCCTCATCGCGGAGCCTCTCGCAGCGGCCGGGATTGAGTTACTGCAATCGCAGCCGGGCTGGAACGTGATCGTTTCCAATCCCAAGGAATACGCCCAGCACCTGGCGACGGCCGATGCGCTGCTGGTGAGGAGCGTGGTTCAGGTCAACGGGTCCGTGCTCGAGAAGGCGCCGAAGCTGCGCGTCATCGGGCGCGCCGGAGTGGGGGTGGACAACGTCGATCTGGAGGCTGCCACCGCGGCCGGCGTGCTGGTGATGAATACGCCGGGCGGCAACGCGATCTCGGTGGCCGAGCACACGCTGGCTCTGATGCTGGCGATGGCGCGCCACATTCCGCAGGCTACGGCGAGCACGTGCGGCGGCAAGTGGGAAAAGAAGAAGTTCATGGGCAACGAGCTGCGCGGCAAGACTCTGGGCGTAGTCGGGCTGGGCAGTATCGGGCGCGAGGTGGTGAAGCGAGCGCGCGCGTTCGAAATGCGGATTGTGGCGCACGATCCGTACGTGACGTCGGCGATCGCGCACGATCTGGGCGTGGAACTGGTGGACCTTCCGCGACTCTACCGTCAGAGCGATTACCTCACGCTGCACGTGGCGGCGACGCCGGAGACGCAGGGAATGCTGTCGCGCGAGGCGTTCGCGCAGATGAAGGACGGCGTTCGCATCGTCAACTGCGCGCGCGGCGAACTGGTGGACGAAGCGGCGCTGGCGGAGGCGCTGGCCAGCGGCAAAGTCGCCGACGCTTCGCTCGACGTTTTCAGCGTGGAACCGCCGCCGGCGGGCTTCCCGCTGTTCGCGCTGAATGGGGTGCTGGCGACGCCGCACATCGGCGGGTCCACCGAAGAGGCGCAGGAAATCGTGGGCGTGCGCATCGCCGAGCAGGTGGTGGAGTATCTCACGCACGGCATGGCGATGAATGCGGTGAATATGCCGCCGATGTCGCCGGAGCAGTTCAAGGCGCTCAGTCCTTATGCAACGCTGGCGGACCGGCTGGGGAATTTCGCGGCGCATATGGCGAGCGGGCACCCGCACACGGTACGGCTGCACTACTTCGGCAAGATCGCCGATAACGCGACGAGTTTGCTGCGCAATGCCGGCCTGGCGGGCGTGCTGAGCCGGTCGACTTCGCGCAAGGCGAATTTGATCAACGCGCTACAGATCGCCGAGCAGCGCGGCTGGGACGTGGTGGAGCGCCACGATAAGCGCAGCGTCCACACGGATACGATCCGCATCGACGTGGAGACGGATTTGGGCGTGACCACGGTGGAAGGCGCGGTGGTGCTGGATAAGCCGCGGCTGTTGCAGGTGGACGGCATCTACTGCGAGGCGGCGCTGTGCGGCTTCCTGATCGTGATGAAGAATCACGACGTGCCGGGCGTGATCGGCCACGTGGGCACGGTGCTCGGCAAGAACTGTATCAATATCGCCAACTTCTCGCTGGGTCGCCGCGAAGGCACGGCGGAGGCGGTGGCGCTGGTGTCCACCGATGGGCTGGTGCCGGAGAGCGTGCTGCTGCAATTGAAAGAACACGCCGCGGTCAAGTTCGCGCGCAGCGTGGAATTCCACGGCTGCTGAGCGCCTGCCAGCCAACGCTTGACTGCTATCCGCCATTGGCGGATACTCAGAATAGTGGAGCTAGTCGAGACTTCGGTCTTCACACGACAGATTGCCACACTGTTGAGTGATGAGGAATACAGCCAATTTCAGTTTCGGATTGCAGCACATCCCGATCTCGGCGCTCTTATTCCGGGAGGTGGTGGGATCCGCAAGATCCGGGTTGCGACCGGATCTCGAGGTAAGAGCGGCGGGGCCCGCGTCATTTACTATTGGGCTGTGCGAAAGGACGTAATTCTACTGCTTTACGCATATTCCAAGAACGTTAGGGCGGACCTGACGATGAAGCAGGTTGCGCAACTTACCAAGGTCGTTAAGGAGGAGTTTGGAAAATGAAGAAGCAGATGTTCGAAGAACTTCTCGGTAGTGTACGTGAGGCCGGCGCGATTCTACGTGGTAGGCAGAAACCTTCGCGGCGGCGCGCGATCCGCCCTTCCGGCGTTCGTTTGATTCGCGAACGAACCAGCCTCTCGCAGTCGCAGTTTGCGGATCTGATTGGTGTCAGCGTGAAGACGCTGCAAAACTGGGAACAGGACCGGCGACAGCCGACTGGTCCGGCGGCGGCGCTGCTAAGCATTATCGAATACGATCCGGCGCTCGCGGTCAACGCAATTCATCGCGTATAGCCTGTTCACTCGCTCCTTATGACGGCGGCGGCGGTGGCGCTGGTGTCCACGGACGGGCTGGTGCCGGAGAGCGTGCTGCTGCAATTGAAAGAGCACGCCGCCGTCAAGTTCGCGGGCAGCGTGGAATTCCACGGCTGCTAGGCTACGGAGTATTCTCAAAGTAGGAGCGCAGATCATGAGTCTCGATTGGTCGCAATGCCCCGCGGTGGAGAGTATCCCGGGAAAGGTCAGCGGTGCCTGGGTTCTGAAGGGAACCCGAACGCCGGTGAAGATTCTGTTTGAAAACCTGGAAGCGGGAATGAGCATCGAAGAGTTGATGGAGCAGTTTCCTGTGAGCCACGAGGAGTTGGAAAGCCTCATGGCGTTTGTGGCGCGTTCTCTCGAAAAAGCCCCAACCTATCGGTAGATTGCGGACAGGATGCTCATTCTCTTTGACAATGGCTGCCCCAGAGGCCTCGCTACCTTTCTTACGCACCATACCGTGGAGGAAGCGCGGACGCGAGGGTGGGAAGAACTCGCCAACGGCGAGCTGATCGAAGCCGCCGGGCAGGCTGGTTTCGATGTCCTCCTGACGACGGACAAGAACATCCGATACCAGCAGAACTTAAGCGGACGGAAGATCGCGCTGGTTGTTCTTGGGAATCCGCAGTGGCCGATGGTGAGACTCGTTAAGGATCAGATTGTCGCGGCCGTCAATGCTGCGCTGCCGGGGAGCTACGTAGAAGTAGAGGTCCCTTTTAAGAAATAGCTGCTCACTCGCTTCTTAGCGTCTCCGCGGGATCCATCCTTAATATACGTAGCGCGGGGGCGAGACTGGCCAGCACGGCGACGGCGAGCAGCAGGGCAGCCATGATGAGGAAGGTCGCCGGGTCCGTCTCGCGGACGCCCCACAGCATACTGCGCAGGAAGCGCACCAGGCCTACCGAGAGCGCGAGGCCGGCACCTGCCCCGGCGACCGCCATCAGGAGGCCCGGGCGCATGACGCCGAGGATTGTCTGCTGCGCGGTGGCGCCCAGCGCCATGCGGATGCCGAGTTCGTGGCGCCGCTGCGTGACGGATTGGGAGATCAGGCCGTACAGACCGACTGCGGCGAGCAGGAGTGCGAGGCCTGCAAGAATCGAGAAAAGGCCGGCCATGTAGCGCTGGCTGCCGGTGTAGCGGCCGCGCAATTCGTCGACGGTGCGGAAGTGCGCGACCGGCAACCGCGGATCAGTGGCGGCCACGGCGGCACGAATCTGCGAGGCCAGGTTGGCCGTTGGGCCGTTCGTGCGGACCACCCACTTGGGCGAGAACCAGGTGTGGATGAGGGTAACGAAACCATCGCTGAGCTGCGTTGCCGGCAGATAAATGGTCGGTTCTATCGAAAGAGGGCCTTCCTTGCCGCTCAAGCCGCTGTGCTGCTGCACGTCGCCCGAGACGCCGACGATCTCGCTGACCTCCTTCCCGGATTTCAGATGGCGGCCGAGCGCGTCGCCGTGAAAGAACTTGCGTGCGAAGCTTTCGCTCACCACCACCACGCGCGCACTCTGTGCCGTATCGGAATCGCGCAGGGCGCGCCCCGCGACCACGGGGATACGCATGGTTTCGAAATATGCCGGCGTGGAATAGACGAACTCACCCATGTGTGGATCGTGGTCGTCGCCCTCCACCATGCGGAAGCCGTTGTTGAGCGGGCGCTCGTAGGGCAGCGTCAGTGCGACCGCTGCCGAGTCCACGCCCGGGATGCGGCGGATGCGTTCCAGGGTCCGGGTATATAGGAGGTTGAGGTTGGCGGCGGAATGGTAGCGCGCGTCTTGAAGCGATGCCTCGGCGGCGATCACGTTGCGCGGGTCGAAGCCGGGATTGAGCCCGTTGAGCCAGGCCAGCGTGCGCACCAGCAGGCCCGCGCCCACCAGCAGCACCAGGCTGAGCGCCACCTCGGCGATCACCAGCGCAGTCCGGGTCCAGCGGCGGCGCGGTCCAGCGATGCCGCGGCCAGCCTCCATCAGCACGCTGCGGATATCCAGGCGCGTGGTCTGCAGTGCCGGCGCGAGGCCGAAGAGCAGGCTGGTGAAGAGCGCGATGCCGAGCATGACGGCGAGCACGCGCGCATCGAGCACGATGGGATGCCACAGCTCGTTTTTATCCGCGCCGAGCTTCTTGAGCCAATCCAACGCCAAGCCGCCGAATGCGATGCCCGCAACTCCGCCGGCTAACGCCAGCATCACGCTTTCGATCAGCAACTGGCGGACGATGGTGCCGCGACTGCCGCCGAGCGCCATCCGCGTCGCGATCTCGCGCGAGCGCGATCCGGAGCGCGCCAGCAGAAGGCCCGCGATGTTGACGCAGCCGATCAGGAGGACCATCAGCACCGCGCCCCAGGTGAGCAGCAGCTCCTTGCGCGAGTCGCCCGTAATACCTTCCTGCAGGGGCGTGATGCGTTCCTCGAAATTCTTCACTTCGCGCGGGAAAGCCGGGTCGTCGCGCAGCGCGGCGCTGAGGGCGCGCAGTTGATCGTTGGCAGCGGTCCAGGTGACGCCGGGCGCCAGGCGGGCGATCACCTCATAGTTGGACCCGCCGCCTTCGCCGTGGCGCGAAGGACGGAGCGGCGTCCAAACGTCAACCGGCGCGGTAGTGCGGAAGCCCGGCGGCATGACGCCGATTACGATGTGATCTTCGCCCTTCAACTGAATCGCCTTGCCGAGGGTCGCGGGGTCGCCGTGGAAGACGCGGCGCCAGAAGGCATCGCTCAGCACGGCCAGCGCCGGTCCGCCGGGAATGTCTTCCTGGCGCGTGAATTCGCGTCCGAGGCGCGGGGCGACGCCCAGTACGCGGAAAAATCCCGAGGAGACGCGGTGCTGCTGGATGTACTCCAGCCGTCCCGGAGCGGCGAAGTTGGCACCGCCGATTCCGGCGTCCGCGGCGGCGTCCAGGCCGGTCGCACGGTCGCGGACGGCCTCGAACAGGGCTCCGGTCTGGGACGTGTTGACGTCCTCGGCGCCTCCCGAACGGCTGGCCGTCACCACCAGGGCAAGACGGGCCGGTTCCGGGTATGGAACTGGGCGTAATAGAACCGCATCTAATACAGAGAAGACTGCGGTGTTTACCCCAATACAGAGCGCCAGGGTGAGGATCACCGTGAGCGCGAAGCCGGGACTCTTGCGAATCTGGCGAAGGGCAAAGCGTGCATCCGACCAGAGCATGATTCCAGGAATTCGGGCAGTCCGGGGGCCAGACGCGGGCGCGGAAAGCGCCTTATTTCATAACGGGGATTGAGGCGTGCTCGAGCCGACATGTCCGGATTCGGGACGAGTTTGATCGGGATTGAACAGCACCCTCCACAAATTTTTTCTGTTTGTGCTTGACTACAGTTTTGTAAGTTTTCGAACTCAATTCCGCTAAACCCAAACACTATATGGAGATATAATTCTTGACTGCCCACTATATATTGGGGCACCATTACGGAGGCGTTTCCGAGGTAGGAATCCCAAAAGAGGAGTGCTTATGGGACAGTTGTCAGTCGATTTGAGTGCGAAAATGGAATCATTGAAGACCAAAGCTCCCAAGAAAAACAAGACGGGAATCTCATTCCCGCGACACTTTACCGCCAAACTGGAATCCGGCAAGACCCCGTATGACGAGATCCAATGGGAAACGCGTACGGCCTCGATCGGCAATGACAAAGGTTCGGTGATTTTCGAGCAGCGCGATGTGGAAGTGCCGGTGGATTGGTCGCAGACCGCCACCAACATCGTCGCCAGCAAATATTTCTACGGCAAACTCGGGTCGCCCGACCGCGAGACATCCGTGCAGCAGCTGGTACAGCGCGTGGTGGACACCATCACGGACTGGGGCAAGAAGGATGGCTACTTCAAGAGCGAGCAGGACGGCGAAAACTTCCGCATGGAACTCGCCCACCTGATGCTCACCCAGAAGGCCTGCTTCAACTCTCCGGTGTGGTTCAACGTGGGTGTAAAGGAGACGCGCGGCTACGGCTGGAACTACGACGAACGGGTCGGCAAGGTCACCAAGCTGGAGACCGGCGTGATGCGGCCGCAGTGCTCGGCCTGCTTCATCGTCAGCGTGAAGGACTCGCTGGAATCGATCCTCGACCTGGCCAAGACGGAGGGCATGCTGTTCAAGTGGGGCTCGGGCACGGGTTCGAACCTCTCCGCCCTGCGCGAAGAAGACGCCGTCCTCTCCGGCGGCGGGCGCGCCAGCGGGCCGCTCAGCTTCATGAAGGGCTTCGACGCCTTCGCGGGTGTCATCAAAAGCGGCGGC
Source organism: uncultured Solibacteraceae bacterium (assembly GCA_963791985.1). Classification (GTDB taxonomy): domain Bacteria; phylum Acidobacteriota; class Terriglobia; order Bryobacterales; family Bryobacteraceae; genus Solibacter. The sequence goes on from CAWBUN010000003.1 coordinate 640,091, forward strand.
AAGACGCGCCGCGCCGCGAAGATGGTGATCCTCAACGTGGATCATCCGGACGTGGACAAGTTCATCTGGTGCAAGGCCAAGGAAGAGAAGAAGGCCTACACGCTGGTAGAAGCGGGCTACGATAGCTCGCTGGATGGCGAGGCGTACAGCTCCATCTTCTTCCAGAATGCGAACAACAGCGTGCGCGCCAGCGACGAGTTCATGGAAGCTGCGATGCGCGACGACGATTGGTGGACCAAGGGCGTGTTCACCGGGCAGCCGGTGAAGCGCTACAAGGCGAAGGACCTGATGCGCCAGATTGCCGAAGCCACCCACCAGTGCGGCGACCCCGGAATGCAGTTCGATACCACCGTGAACCGCTGGCATCCGTGCAAGAATACGGCGCGCATCAACGCGTCCAACCCCTGCTCGGAATACATGTTCCTGGACGATTCGGCCTGCAACCTCTCCTCGCTCAACCTCATGAAGTATGTGGGGCCGGACGGGCAGTTCGATGTCGAGGCCTTCCGCCACGCGGTGGATACGATGATTCTGGCGCAGGAAATCATCGTCGATAACGCCAGCTATCCGACTGAGCGAGATCGGCCAGAATTCGCATGATTTCCGGCCGCTGGGCCTGGGCTTCGCGAATCTCGGCGCGCTGTTGATGTCGATGGGCGTGCCCTACGATAGCGATCACGGCCGCGATTTCGCCGGCGCCATTACCGCGGTAATGTGCGGCCAGGCTTATTTGACCAGCTCGCGCATCGCCGAAGCGGTGGGACCTTTTGAAGGCTACGCGGCGAACGAAGATCCGTTCCTCGAAGTGATTCGCATGCACCGCGACTCGGTGAAGCGGATCAACGGAAATCATCTGCCTACCGCGCTGATGTCCGGCGCGCAGGAGTGCTGGGACGATCGCGTATGAATCGGGCCGGCGCAGCGGATACCGCAACGCGCAGGTCACCGTGATCGCGCCCACCGGGACCATCGGGTTCATGATGGATTGCGACACCACCGGGATCGAGCCCGATCTCGCGCTCATCAAGTACAAGAAGCTGGTGGGCGGCGGCGTGATCAAGATCGTCAACAACACGGTTCCCGCGGCGCTGGTGAAGCTTGGCTACACGCCGGAGCAGGCGGAGAAGATCGTCACCCACATCGATTCCACCGGCACCATCGAAGGCGCCCCGGATTTGAAGCCGGAACACCTGGCGGTTTTCGATTGCAGCTTCCGCCCGCAGAACGGCTCGCGTTCCATCCACTACATGGGCCACGTCCGCATGATGGCGGCGGTGCAGCCGTTCATCTCCGGCGCCATTTCCAAGACCATCAACATGCCCGAAGAGTGCACGGTGGAGGAGATTATGAGCGCCTACACCGAGAGCTGGAAGCTCGGCCTGAAGGCGGTGGCGATTTACCGCGACAACTCCAAGCGCGTGCAGCCTCTCAGCTCCGGTTCGGGCAAAGGCGAGAAGAAGAACGCGGGCGCGGTGGCGACTGCCGCCGCCGCGGCTCCCATCGAGCGCGTGGTCTACCGGCCGGTGCGCCGCAAGCTGCCGGACGAGCGCCGTTCCATCACGCACAAGTTCTCCATCGGCGGCCACGAAGGCTACATCACCGTGGGCATGTATGAGGATGGCGCGCCAGGCGAAATCTTCATCACGATGGCCAAGGAAGGGTCGACCATCTCCGGCCTGATGGACGCGTTCGCCACCGCGGTCAGCTTCAACCTGCAGTACGGCGTGCCGATCAAGTTCCTGGTGGACAAGTTCGCGCACGTGCGTTTCGAGCCGAGCGGCTGGACCGGGAATCAGCAGATTCCGTACGCCAAATCGATCATGGATTACATCTTCCGCTGGCTCGGGAACAAGTTCCTGGGCGCGGAGTATGCCACCACGGAGGCCGGCGAAACCATGACGCTGCGCCCCACCGAGGCCGATCCGCAGCAGAAGCCTGCCGTTCAACCCGATGACCGCCGACGCGCCCCTGTGCGCGGAGTGCGGTTCCATCATGACGCGCAATGGAAGCTGCTACAAGTGCGGCAATTGCGGCGGCACCAGCGGCTGCAGCTAGATTTTTCGCTCCATGAAAGTGGGAGAATCGCAACGCTCCCGGACGGTGAAATTCACTCGTCCGGGGGCTTTTTTATTGGGCGTCTACGGCATGGATTCGATTGCCGGCACCAGGTCCCCGGTCATGCGTAGTACGTTCCACCTGGCCTTTTCCACGACGTACTGCGCCTCGTAGAAGGCGATCCACTTGGCGTTCTCCACCATGCGCGATTCTTCCACCTGGCGCATTCCGAGCCGGCCTTCCTGCATCTGCGCCAGGTTGACCGAAAGTTGCTCGCGCGCGACCTCGAGATCGAGCCGCGCGACCTCGGCCGACATCTCCGCCTTGTGGACGTCGCGGAACGACTGCTGCAAATCCGCGCTGATGCGATTGCGCGCGCTACTCAGTTCCACCTTCAGGTGCGAAATCTCCGTCTGCGTCTGCGCGAGCTGCTCGCCGACTCCGGGGCCGCTGAACACGGGCACCTGGAATGAGATGCCGATCTGCCCGTTATTGCGCTGGAAGCTCCGGTAGTAATCCTCATAGTTGTTGAATTTCGCGAACAGCGCATATTGCGCCACGAGGTCGAGGCGGGGCAGCCGGGCGGCCCTTTCGCTGCGCGCCTCCAGACCCTTGGCGGTGATCTGCGATTGCAGCTTGCGCAAATCCTTGTTGGAATCGAGGGCCGCTTGCACGGCGTGCTCCTCCGATGCCGGAAGTGCCGGCGCGGTGCGCTGTTCTTCCACGGGACGCACGCGGTCGTCGGCGGAGAATCCCACCGCGATGGCGAGGGCGGTCTCCGAGTATTCGCGATCGGCGTCGAGGGCGTCGGCGACCTGTCGCGAACGGGCCAGGTTGTAGGCGGCCTGTTTGGCAGCCAGGGGAAGCGCGCGGCCCTCACCGACCTGCGCTTGAATGGTGTCGAGCACTTTCTGTTGGCTCTCGGCATCTTTGCGGGAGAGCGCGAGCACGCGCGCGGCGCGCTCCGCGTCCAGGTAGAGGGCGGCGGTGCGGTAGGCCACCTCGTCGCGCTTGCTGGCGACCTCGAAGCCGGCGCCGCGTACCTGCTCCTTGGCGGCTGCCACGGTGTAGCTCTGCTGCCGGTTGAAGATATATTGCGAGGCGTGCGCCTGCACGATGCTGGGGGCGGAGAGCGGAAAGCCGTTGCTGTAGGCGAGGCCGCTGCCCACGGTCACGCGCGGCGAGAACGGGTCCTTGGCAACGCCCACGGCATGGCGCGCGTTCTCTTCTTCCAGGCGCGCCAGCGTGACATCGGGGTTCTGCTGGATGGCCCGTCCCACAGCCTGCCGCAGGGTCATGGGATGAACTTCGGCGGTCAGCGGGCAGGCAAGGGCTATGCTGAGTAGGATTGCACGATGAAGCATCTCTTGATTGTAAGCAGCGATTCCGGGAAGGACGCGTGTCGATGTGGTACGATTCTTTTACGGACCATTTTCATCTCACGGAGAGGTGGCTGAGTGGTCGAAAGCAGCGGTTTGCTAAACCGTCGTAGGGGGAAACTTCTACCGGGGGTTCGAATCCCCCCCTCTCCGCCAGTCATCAAAACTCCCTGCCCGCCCCGAATTTCGCACTGATGATACTCTCTTTGCCTGGTTTGCGCATATAGAGATGGGAGCGTGAACCTACGTTATGAACAAACGGACAGTCTATGGAATGGCGGTGCTGGCGGCGCTTGTTTTCGGCCTCGGGCATCCGACGTTTGTGCTCGCATACGACGGCGGAGGCCAAGGATGGATGAAATCGGAAATCACTTTTTCGCTGGACACGAATATAATCAACGGATGCAATAACGGCGACAATGTACACATCTTGGGTGTAGGTGAGATTTCATTAAAGACGCGATTGAAATCAGACGGAACGCTCGAGGTTAAGGAACAAGATGCACTGAGGGGTGGCGGCACAGGTGACACGTCCGGCGCACAGTACAAGTTCATGGAACTTGCCCACATCGATACAAGTCTGGGGCCGAACCCGGACGGTACGCCATTCTCCTATCTGGAGCGGCGCCGACAGAGGCTGATAGGGTTGGGCAGCACACCGGATCAATTCATCACGTATTACATCCAGTTGGTTATCAACGGGGCGGGCAACGTGACGGTGGACACTTTCGATTTCAACATCGAATGCAACTAACCGTCGAGCCGAGAGCGCATGGTTAACCGGCAACGCGGCCCCATCGACTTCACGCCTTGAAGCCGGTAGATACAAACCGGAGAGCAAGAAATTTTCCGCCCATCAGGCTTGCGGCGAATCCGTTTACAAGAAAGCGGCGGGCGGAAGATGCTGAACCTCCTCTCGAACATTGTTCTCATTCTGATTATTTGGGGGGTTGTCGTACTTCTGGTGCCTAATAAGCGCGGCTGATCGATACGCGAGTTTTCGGAACCGGAACTACTGAAGCGCACAGGACCTTCAACGCCCGCCCGGCATGGCGCCGATGATGGCCGCCCATTCGTGCATGACGCACTCCGGCTTGGCGGATGTACGCGCCGTGGGTGGCGGGGCATGGGTTCATTGTGCGATGGGTTGGGAGAAGAAGGGATTCCTCGGTTCAGGTGCATGGTAGCGTTGGAGCGATGATGACTGCCCTGAACACGAACTCTGGATCTGTGCGCTTCGTGTGTGTACCGCTGGGCTTGCAAAGCCACCCATCGATTGAGGCGCCACTGCCGCCGGGAAGGCGTGTCAGATGCGAGCGAGTTCCATAAGTGTCCATACCTGGAGCCCATCTTCGAAGCTGGTGCCCCTTAGATCGGAACTCTTTGCAAATCAGCGATATAGACCCGATGATGGTACGCAGGAACGCCCGAAACCGCCAAAGTTCGACGGTCCACGACACCCCGCCGTTCTTCCTCATTTACAATCAACATCGTCCATCGACGTCCTTCACAGGAGACTCAAAAGGGTTCGGAGCCTTACGATTCTTCAAAGTAATCCTGATCGATCTTCTTTACAACGTACGCTTTGCCTTTTGTCACCCCAACCTCAAAATCGATCATGTAATCGGCAAGTTGATTGCCATCAATTAGCACAATCTTCTTTTCAATTCTCTGAACGTAGTCGAAGGCGTCCTGCGAGAAACCTGATGTGGTAATGAGCACCCCTTTTCGAGCCCGATGGCCTTCTAAGCTTCCCGCGAATGCTTGAACAACTGGCCGCCCAACAACGTTACCCCACCGCTTCGCCTGAACGTAAACCACATCCAGTCCTAAGCGGTCTTCCTTTATTATTCCGTCGATTCCTCCATCCCCCGAACCCCCGACTGCCTTGCCTGCATCTTCAATGGAGCCGCCGTAACCCATCGCAACCAGGAGTTCGACGACAAGCTTCTCGAAAAACGAGGGCGAAGACTTCTTCACTGTATCGAGCAGTTCCGCCGCCAGCGCCTGCCTGAGAACCTCATAACTGGCCACAAGCTGTTCTTCTGGCGTTTGGGCCCCTTCTTTTCCGTTCGGGGCATGATCTTCGCTCCGATCGGCCGAACCTTTGTGAAATTCGACGAACTCGGGATACCGCGACAGAATCTTGGACGTTATTTTCTGATGTTTTTCTATGAGCAGTTCCTTACCCCTGTCGGTGATCTGAAATACGCCCCGCCGAACTCGTCTCAATACCCCTGCTTTCGCAAAGTAGACCGCTGCCCAGGCCAAGCGATTGGCGAACTTCGTTTGCGTCCCGCTGGGCAGTTTCTCAAGCACATCGGGGTCTGAAAGTTGTAACTCAGACTGAACCTGCTTCCGCACGTCCGCGAGCGCGTATTCGCCGCCGTCATCCATGGCGTTCAGCAGGGGAACAAAGAAGCTTTGGAAGTCCGGTACGACCATAAGCGGATATTCTAATCCCTTTCATCTTCAAATAACGAGCGCAGGACAATGCCTAGCCGCGGAGAAAGCCCTGCCCCTTGATGCGAAGGTCCCAAGCGCGACGGCGGTGAGGGCAATACAGGCCGCCGACAAGGGCAAAGGAAAGCCCTGAATTCCGCTGGTGCTCTGTCAAGGACGTGGGCGTCTGACGCTGTGCGCGTGCGGGCACGCGATCAGAGACAGCTTGCCAAGGACGTATCTACCTTCCGAACTCGGGCGTCAAGCTTCTTGCTATAAAGCTTGACAACTCTTAGAACACCCGCCTGGCGAGCGCGAACAGGCCCACAGCGATCGCGGCGAAGCCGGCGGTGATGACCAGGAACAGCACGAGGAAGAACCACCAGTGCCGGACCGTCGACGTCCTGCGGTCGAGCAGCGACTCCTCGTAAATCCGCAGATTTTTCAGGTTGGACTTGAACGCAAAGTCAAAGGCGTCGCCGAACAGCGGGATAGAACCTACCAGGGTATCGATCGTGATGTTGGCCAGCATGCGCGCAACTGCGATCCGCGGGATGCCGGCCTGCACGGCGCGCGCCACGATCACCATCGAGATCAGAGCCCCAATGAGGTCGCCGATGCCGGGGATCATGCCGATCAGCGGATCCAGCCCGATCGACCAGCGGCCGATCGGAATCGCGCCGTCCATCAGGTATGCCAAATGGCGAATCCAGGGATCCGGGGCGGGCAGCCGTTCGTCCGCGCGGTAAATTTCACCTAATTTGGGGACAAAGACGGGCATGGGGACCTCAATGGCACGTGACGTTCCACAAGGGAAAAGGAAAAAGCGGAAATCCGGCCTCGTCCGAGGTCGATCTTCCGCTCAGGAATCGTTCGTATGTTGATCAGCCCAGGGGACTTAGGCGGCGACGGGCTTCTTGCGCGTTTCCTTCGGGGTGTTGTTGTTGTTGTCACCCTTCGGCGGATAGTGCCGGTGCAGGTAGCTCTGAATCACTACCTTCTGGTTGGCCAGCACGACGCGCTGCCAGCGGATATCGCCGGTTTTATCGTCATATTCCCCAACCACATACGAATTCGTGGTCAGAATCGAAATCTTACCGTCCGGCTTGCTGCGCAGACAGTAATAGCTATCATTAATGGTTTGGGGTCCTTGCACCCAACCATTATAGCGCACTTGCGTTTGGCGCCCCAACCCTAGTTCGTATGGTGGTAAAATCCGCCATTCGAGCGCCCCATGAAAACCCTTGCAGTCCTGCTCGCGCTCTGCACCGTCGCCCTCGCCCAGCAGAGTCCGCTCATCTTTCCGGGGGGACATGGCCCAGGGCGCGGGAAGCGCGTGGTCCTGATTGCCGGCGATCAGGAATACCGCTCCGAGGACTCCATTCCCGCGCTCGCGCGGATTCTCGCCGCGCGCCATGGATTCCACTGCACCGTGCTCTTCACCGTGAATCCGCGGACCGGCCGGCCCGACCCCAACACCATCGACAATATACCCGGCCTTGAAGCGCTGCGCCGCGCCGATCTCCTGATCCTGTTCGCGCGCTGGCTCGAACTGCCCGATCCGCAGATGAAAGAGATCGTGGATTACACCAACTCCGGCCGCCCGATCGTCGCCTTGCGCACGTCCACGCATCCCTTCAACTACCAGAAGCACCCCGAGAGTCCCTACGCAAAGTACAGCTACAACAACAAGCAGTTCTCCGGCGGCTACGGGCGGCAGGTGCTCGGCGAAACCTGGATCAACCATTACGGCGCCCACCAGAAGCAGAGCACGCGCGGCATCATCGCACCCGGCATGGAGCAGCACCCCATCCTGCGCGGCGTGCACGATCTTTGGGGCGAATCCGACGTTTACGAGATCACCGGGCTCAGCGGCGATAGCCGGCCGCTCGTCATGGGCCAGGTGCTCTCCGGCATGGACCCGTCCTCCACGCCCGACCCCGCGAAGAAGCTGATGCCCATCGCGTGGACCAAGACCTACACGGGTGATTCCGGCAAACCCGACCGCATCTTCACCACTACCATGGGACACGTGATGGATTTCCGCAACGAAGGCTTTCGACGCATGATGGTGAACGCCTGCTACTGGGCCGTCGGCCTGGAGAAGAAGATCTCGCCCACCGCCAGCGTGGAATTCGCCGGCCCGTTCGACCCGCACCCGATCGGCGTGCGCCGCGTCACGCCTTGAGGGCGTCCAACTCCGCCGGCGTCCATTCCGGCACCGCGCCCGCGCGCGACGCCACCAGCGCGCCCAGGCGATTGGCGAAGTCACCGGTCCTGGCGGCGCTCCAGCCCTGCCCGATGCCGTGCAGGAAGGCGGCCGCGAAGGCATCGCCCGCGCCTACCGCGTCCGCCACCTTCACCGGGTACGCCGGACACTGAGCGCGATCGTCACCGATGCGGATTTCGCTGCCGCGCTCTCCGGCGGTGACGGCGGCTGCCCACGCGCCTCCGAAATCCGGGAACAGAACCGCCTCTTCGTGGTTGATCTTGACCGCGTGCGCGAGCGCGAAGGACTCCCGCACCAGCTCCGGCGTATAACTCGCACGGCGCAGGTTGACATCGTAGAAGCGGCGCGTCGCAGGCAGCGCCTCGATCAGCCGGCGTAGCTCGCGGTGCGCGCCGGCATGCATCTGGTACAGCGTCCCGAAGTACAACCACTCGGGCCGCAGGGCGGCGATGCGCGCGAGCTGTGCGCTGTCGAGCTTCAGAAAGTCGTACGCAGCCGGGCGGTGGATCGTGTAGTCGGGTTGTCCGCCGGTATCGAGCCGCACGGTCACGTGACCGGTGGCGTTGCCGGGCGCGACTTGAATGAACTCCGTGTCGAGACCGAGTGCCGCGGCTTTCTCGCGGGCGGCCAAGCCTAGTCCGTCGTCGCCGACCGCGCTCAGAAAGAGTACGCGATGTCCCAGGCGATGCGCGTGCACCGCAAAATTGAAGGGCGCGCCGCCCAGGCGTTTCGAATCGGGATATACATCCCATAAAATTTCGCCGATGCTGAGAATCGTCATACGATGCTAAAACTCACAGCCTATCATTAGTCGGGGAGCAAACTAACCGAACGCCCTAAGTGATGCACCTGCAACGCGCCGGGGCTGCTATTACGAGCATAAAAACTTTCGATTTGCTCATGCGGTTCCGCTCGCTTAGCATGAGAACGTAGGCAGATTGTCCAAGCCGACAGCTCCCAATCTTACAAATAAATAAATTGGAGGAAAGACTGTGAGCAACAGGTGTCTGCGGCCACTGGCCGCGCTAGCGACGATCGTGTATCTATCCATTCCGTGCTCCGCACAACCACCCTTCGAAATGCCGTCGGTAAGAGGGGAAGTACACAGCGACGCGCGCGTGGATCTTCGCGATTGCCGGGTTGAACTGGCAGATCTGAATCATCGCGGCGATGTTTACCGCGCCGATCTCAGCTTTGACGGCAACTTCGAATTTCGCCACATCCCGTCAGGTGATTATCAATTGTTCGTAGTTACCCAGCACGGGGACATCGTGCAGCAGGAATTTGTGACGTTGAATCCGCAACACACGCAGATCGCTGTGCGGCTGGCGTCAACGACAAAACAGCCGTCTGCTCCGGGCACCGTCTCCATGACGCAACTGCGCCACCCGCCCGACCGCAAAGCGTTTCAATCTTTCGCCGCGGCGCAGCGATTCGCAGCCTCAGGCAGTCCGGAAAAGGCCGCCCAGGAGTTGGAAAAGGCCGTCCGCATTTCTCCGGAATTCGCCGACGCTTATAGCAATCTCGCCGTACAGCACATTCGCATGCATCGCTTTCAGGATGCCGTGACCGAACTCACGCGCGCTCTCGAAATCGCGGGTCCCAACCCGTTGATGCTCTGCAACCTCGCCTACGCACAACTCAATCTGGGCCGCGTTGCGGAATCGTTCGAAGCGGTGAGCGCCGCGCTGCGCCTGGATTCCGGCTATCCGCAGGGCCACCTGATTCTGGGTTCCATCCTGGCTGCCGACCCGCGCACGCGCGCCCAAGCCATCCCTCACCTGGAGCGTGCCGCCGAAACCATTCCTTCGGCCCGCGCGGCCTTGGAGCGCGCCCGCAGCGCAATGCGGAGCACCGCCGCCAACTAATCCACTTCGCCGACGATCTCCTGGTCCTCGTAACACCAGATCCAACTCTCGCCGGGCTCAATCGAACGCACCACCGGGTGTTTCACCTGGTGGTAGTGCTTGGTGGCATGTTTGTTCTTCGAGGAATCGCAGCAGCCCACGTGCCCACACACCATGCAGAGGCGGAGATGGACCCAGGTGTCGCCCATCTTCAGGCACTCCTCGCAGCCGCGCTTATCCGTGGTGGTGAACTCGACTTCACCCATATGCGTACATTTACTTTTCATTTGCGTTCCCCTCCGTTTCGAGCGCGGCCCGGTCCCAGCCTGCCAGGCGGGCGCCGGCTTCATAAGTGCTTTGCAGAAACTCCAGCAGCGCGTCGTGCGGGGACGCCGCGGAGCGCACGTCATCGTACATCAAAATGAATTCGCCCAACTGCGTATTCCATCTCGCTGCCTCCGGACGCACGCTCTCGCGCTCCAACCCCTCGGGCTTGGGCACGACATACGCGTAATATGCCGGACCTGAGAATCCCGCGCCCGGCCAGAAGCCCGCGCTGATCACTTCGTGTGAATAGGCCGGCCCCGAGATCACGCCCGGGCGCCGCGGGGCGGTGCGTCCGCTGAAGCGCGTGCAGGCCAGGTCGAAGCTGCCCCAAAAGAAATGGACCGGGCTCTGCTTCCCTATAAAGCGGCCGCGGAACTCCTCCATGACGTTTTCCGTGGAGATCAATACGCGCCAAAAGCGATGCGCGTACTCGCGGTCATACGAGCGATGCTCGAAATCCTGATCGAAGGGAGTCTTGTTCGCCAACTCCTGCGGCCGGGTCTGGATCGCGACCGCGATTCCCAGGCTCTGCAACTGGCCCATCACTGAGCGATAGAAATCCGCCACCGCCATCGGCTGCAGCGGCAAGGTACGAACGGCGCCGTCGCAGGTGCGGATCTCGAGCACATGTTCCACGAAATCGAACTGGATCTCGAAGGTGCCCCCGCCGTATGGAATCGCGGATGTGGTGAGTCCGCGCGCGTTCACGTAAAGTGTGGCGTGCCACCAGTGGTTCAGCGGCGGGCTCAGGGTCATGCGAACCTTGCCCACTATCTGCGTCCACAGTTGCAGCGTGGAATACGTATCCTGCCACGCGTCCAGAGGAAGCGCGGGCCAGTATAAATCCGATTCAACCATCGGAACTCCTTCGATGCTAGTTTCTCACGGAGCTTGCCGCGCTACTTTACGCGCGTGGCGTCCATCTTGGCCTTCATCGATTCACCGCCGGCGGTTCGGGTGACGTCGCCCTTGAGGTGCTCTCCATCCAGCGCAACATCGAACTTGAACATGCCGTCGGGAACCGGAACTTCCAGCACGACTTTGTTGCCGGTGATGGTCCCCTTCGTGATCGGCACCTGTTGCTCCGCATTCGGTCCCGCCGTGCCGGTGATAGTGCCCCCATTCTGCTTCAATACCAGGTGGACCGTATCGTCAGACGTCTTACCGTCGGGCGACGTGATCGTAAACGTGCCGCTCCAGGCGCCGGTGAGATCGGCCGCGCTCGCCGCAAGGGTCAGGACCACAGCCAGAAGAACAACCTTAAGGAACTTCATACTTCAGAGTAACGCAGGAACATAGTAGCCTTAAGGTATTGATGATCACGTCGAGACTCGTGGCAGGCTGTCTGTTCGCCTTGGCTCTCCCGGCCGTCGGCGCCGATTCCGCCGCGGCCGCGCTGCTCGCGAAATCGGTCGCCGCCTTCCAGAAGAACCTCGCCAGCCAGAAGCACTGGAACTGGACGATTTTCGAAACGCGCGCCCTCACCGATAAGGCGGGCAAGACGGTCCAAACCATGCCCTCGGTCACCTCGGAATCCATCATCCGCAGCGATGGCCGCCGCTGCAACGCCGTCACCGCCTGGGGCGATGGCCGTGAGCCCTACCTCAAGAACGCCGACGCCGACGAGCGCTGCCAGGCCTACAACGCCATCGGCACTCCCTTCGACGTCGCCGCGCTGCTGAAGAGCGCGAACGCGAGCGTCGTCAGGCAGACCGGCTCCTCGATCGCCATCTCGGTGCTGCCCGATAAAGCGAAGGTGAAAGCGACTGACTTCGCCGTGCGCTGCGCCGCCTCCATCAGAGCCACCATCGAGCTGGACCCCGCCAGTTTTTTCCCGCTGAGCATCGAGGGCGATGTCGCCGAATCCGGCTGCAACAGCCAGTTCGTCCCCGTGGTCCACGATGGGACGGTGACGCGCGAGCCCATGGTCAGCCAGTTCCGCAAGGGCGCCACGTTTCGCGTGACCTATGCGCTGCAGAAGGATAAGTTCGATAACCCGGAGAACAGCTACTGGATCTCGACCACGCAGCACTACTCGCAGCCGTGGAATAAAGAGGCGCGCCTGCTCTACTATTGGGGCCGCCAGTTTCGCGTTCCGCCAAATGACGGCTCCCATATGGTGAAGGATATCAAGACCACCGCGCAGGAATTCGGCGCCGGTTCGCAACTGCGTTTCGATAAGTAGCTGCCATGCGAACCATCGTCCTTGCCGCTTGCGGCGCTATCGTCCTCCTCGCGTGTTTCTGGGACGGCCCCGACCCGCGCCGCCCGCCCGGCGTCCTCATACCTTACGAACCGGAGCAGAACAATCTCGAACGTCCTACTCCCTGGCAGTACCAGGATGTGAAGGTGACGCCCCTGGCTGAGTTCCGCATCCGCGCTCGCGTGCTGCTGACCAGCCACTATTGGTGGGGCAGGGAAGCCTCGGTCTCGCCCGTGGATCTCACGCTGGGCTGGCGGCTGATGTCCAACCAGGAGGTCCTCGACGGGTTGCACCTCTACAGCATGCGGCGCGCCTACTCGTGGGCAGGGCGGAATGGCCGCCTCCCGGCGGCCGCGGCGGAGATCACCGCGCACTCGGCCAATATGCATATGATCCCCGCGACCCCTGCCATCGCCGAGCGCCTGCGCGCCGTCAATCGCGGCGACCTGATCGACCTGCGCGGCTACCTCGTCGAAGTGGCATTCCCCGACGGAGGCATCTGGCGCAGCTCGATGACGCGCACCGACACCGGCAACGGTGCGTGCGAACTGGTGTGGGTGGATGGCCTGGGGCAGACGTAGTGGCGGGGACTTAGGAGTTCGGGATGAGCGCACTTGACGGTTGGGCCCACCGCGGCGCTAGCCATCGGGAGTTAGGCGCAAGACGGTTTAGCTCTGGACCGCGGCGAGTTTCCGATATTGCCCGGTTTTAACGCGCTGGTGCACGATTTAGGGACCTGTCGGCCCAATTAAGTGCGCGCGGAGGATCATGAGGCGGACGTACTCTAAGCGAGAATTGGTGGGTCAGCTTGATAATTGCGGCTACGTTGGTGGTTCGATTAACTTTAACATTGACCAGGACGCAAGTTCCCGTGACAAGATTGATCTACGCTCTGGCCTGACGAAAGGAACCTGACCTTCTGCGGCGAGAAAACGCAGGAGCGCGGCATCCGGCGTGCAACGAGTTTCAAAACGCGTTTCTACAACGGGCTGACGGTTTCTGACCACACCCGGTGAAGAGATCCCATGGGATACCGAACTAGGCCCCGGTTTGTTGGCCGACATGTTGAAGCAACTCGGAGTATCGCAAGGAGGACCTATAATGTTTACCGCGACCTATCCCGCCAGTTTTCTTCGCGAGAAGAACGGCAAAGGCTTCCACGTCCGGTTTCCTGATTTGCCCGAAGCTCTCACTGGAGGAGTCGATCTCAATGACACGCGCGAGCAGGCGGCCGATTGTTTGGCCGAAGCTCTCGCTGGGAGGATCGCACGAGGGGATCTGATCCCGGCCCCTTCCAAGTTGAGACGGGGTCAACATCCGGTGAGCGTTCCGCTCTACCTGGCACCCAAGCTTGCCCTCTATCTGGCCATGCGCGAGGGTGGCATTCGGAATACGGAGTTGGCCAGACGTCTTGGCGTCAGCGAAACCGTTGTCCGCCGGATGCTGGACCCAAAGCACAACACTAAGCCTTTGAAGATTCAAGCCGCGCTGGCAGTTCTCGGCAAACGGATAGTCATAACCTTCGAGGATGCGGCGTAGCGGTCACGCTGCGCTTGCCCTAGCGAATGCTCTTGAAGCCCAGCGTCGCCCACCGCAATCCAACCTCGCGTTCTGCAACCCGCGAGGGGACGTTATGAGGATACCGGACAGTCGAGCCAAAATTCATTTCGGTTGCACTATTTGAAGATCCCCGCAAATTTTGCGTGCAAGAAAATCGTTAATCTCCCGATGGCGTGGCACTGCCGAGGACTTCTTGGCGTTGCGATTGAAGTAAACACTATGTCGCTAGCCTTCTCGGAGCAACTCGCAACCGGAGTTCTCCAGATGCCGCAGCAGGTCAGTGCGCTTCATGCGGCGGGGAGAACGAAATCCTCGCGTATCACTTCCGCGCCTCGGGTCGCCTCTTGGGAAAGCTCACGGTTTGCCTCAAGGACCATCATCACTGCCTCCTTGAGATTGTCTCTAGCCTCGTCGATTGTGGCACCTTGAGTGTTCGCGCCGGGCAGTTCTTCGACGAAAGCGGCATATCCCTCGGGAACCTTCATAAAAACGGCTGTCAGCTTCGTCGATTCCATAGCTTTATCGTACAGCAGCATCCAAGCCTGAGAAGAATCGAGCCGCTCCGGCGTTGCTCGGACGAATCGTCGTAACCTTCGAAGTAGCCTCTTTAGGCGATTCCCTCCGCGCATGCGAAAATAGTAGTTTGAAGATCGTATCTACTGGAATCTATTACGCCCTAGCCCTCTGCGCCGCCGGCGCCCTCGTCGCCTGGCTCGCCGGACCGCTGGTTCGCGATCCCGCTCGTCCTCCTCGCGCTCTTCTGCCTCTATTTCTTCCGCGACCCCGATCGCGAGATTCCCTCCGGTCCCGTCGCCGTCTCCCCCGCCGACGGCAAAGTCGTCGCCATCAAGCCCGAGGGCGGCGCTCAATCGCCTCAGCATCTTCCTCAACGTCTTCGACGTGCACGTCAACCGCACCCCCATCGGCGGCACCATCGAGAAGGTGCAGTACCAGCAGGGCAAGTTCCTGGTCGCCAGCCGCGAGGAGTGCTCCAGCGATAACGAACAGAACATCGTCACCGTCACGGGCGACGGCACCACCGTGATCTTCAAACAGATCGCCGGACTGATCGCGCGCCGCATCGTCTTCACCAAGAAGCCCGGCGACCGCGTCGCGCATCGGCGAGCGCATCGGGCTGATCAAATTCGGCTCGCGCTGCGACGTCCTGTTCGGACCCGAGTGGGAGATCACGGTCCGGCCCGGCCAGCGCGTCTCCGCCGGCTCCAGCGTCATCGCCCGGCGCCTCGATCGGAAATCGCAATGAGCTCTCAAAGACCGGTTCGTAGATCCGAATTCGCCGGACCGCCGGCCGCGCAAAGCGGCCTACGCGCTGCCCACGCTGTTCACCGCCGGCAACATCTTCCTCGGCTACATCTCCATCCTCCGCTCCTTCCAGGGGGCCATGCTGGCATGCCGGCGGGATCGCCGGCGTGCGTCCGAACATTTCACGGTGGCCGCGCAGGCCATCGGCGCCGCCGTGTTGCTCGACGGCCTCGACGGCCGCATCGCGCGCATGACCAATACCACCAGCGCATTTCGGCCGCGAGATGGATTCGCTCGCCGACGTCATCAGCTTCGGTCTCGCGCCCGCCGTGCTCGCCTTCGCCTGGGGCGTGCAGTTCATCGACCCCATCGATCGGCGAAAAACTGCGCGGCCAGATCTTCAATGCCGGCTACTTCATCGCCTTCCTGTTCCTGCTCTGCGGCGCCTGCCGGCTGGCGCGCTTCAACGTGCAGGTCAATCCCGATTCCCAAGAATCCCGGCCGCCCCGACCGCAAATATTTCGTCGGCCTCCCCATCCCCGCCGCCGCCGCCATGGTGTGCCGCCGTGGTCTGGGCCAGCGATGCCCAACCGCTCGCCTGGTGGCCGCTCTCCGTCGCCTGGCTCGGCCTTCTGCTGCTGCTCGGCTTCCTCATGGTCAGCACCTGGCGCTATTACAGTTTCAAGGGCATCAGTCTGAGCAAGGCCTATTCGCCGCTCATCATTATTCTGGTGGGCGCGTTCATTTACGGCATGTGGAATTACGCCGCAGCTTCTGTTGCTCGCCATGGCGACCGCCTACGTCGCCAGCGGCATCGTGATCCGCATCGGCGGCATTCTGCGCCGCCGCCTGCGACACGCACCACCGCCACTGCCCCGGAGATCAAGATTGCCTAACTCACCGACCGTTGCCCTCATCGGCAGCGATTCCCTGCTGGCCCGCGAGGTCCGCGACATCGTCGCCACCAGCGGCGACCGATCTTGCCGCTGCGCCTGATCGCCGCCGTGGACGAAGAATCCGGCGCGCTCACCCGCGTCGGCGACGAGCCCAGCCGTGGTCAACCGGACTCAACGCGGAGAGCCTGCTCGACGCGCGCGCCGTCATCCTCGCCGGCAACGCCGAATCCAGCCGCCAGACGCTGGAACTGCTGGGCGATCCGCCCGACGCCGCCATCGATCGATCTCACCTACGCCGCCGAAGAGCGCCCCGACGCCCGCCTGCGCGCGCCCGCTGGTGGAATCCGAACTCGTGGACGATCCCGCCGATGTGGCCGTCCACGTGATCGCGCACCCCGCCGCCATCGCGCTCGCTCTCTTCCTGCGCCGCCTGCACGCCAACGATCCCGATTCGCAGTTCGGTGATTCAGATCTTCGCCCCGGCCAGCGAACACGGCGCGCCGGGCGTGCAGGAGTTGCAGCAGCAGACCGTCAGCCTGCTCTCTTTCAAGAACCTGCCGAAGGCGATCTTCGATGCGCAGCTCAGCTTCAACCTGCTGGCGCGCTACGGCGAGGATGCGCCCGGTCTCGCTCGAAGAATCCGAACTGCGCATCGAGCGCCACCTGGCCAGCCTGCTGGCGCTGCCCGGCGACGGCGAAGGCGCGCCCATGCCCTCGCTGCGCCTGATTCAGGCGCCGGTGTTTCACGGCTACAGCTTCTCCGCCTGGGTGGAGTTCGTCGACGCGCCCGACATGGAAGCGCTCGAAAGTTCGCTCTCCATCGATTCCATCGAAGTGCGCGGCGGCGATTTCGAACCGCCCACCAACGTCGGCCAGGCCGGGCAGGGCGGCATCGCCGTCGGCGCCATCACGCCCGATCGCAATCATCCCGACGCCGTCTGGTTCTGGTTCGTCGCCGACAACGTCCGCCTGGCCGCGGAGAACGCCGTCGCCGTAGTGCGCCAAATTTGTATGAGCCGCTTCGTTTTGCGCCCGCTTGCCTTCGCTCTCGCCGCCCTCACCGGATGCGGCTATCACGTCTCCGGCCACGGCGACCTGATGCCGAAGACCATCAAGACCATCGCCATCCCGGCCTTCGGCAACACCACCATCGCGCTACAAGCTGGCGCGCACTGCTGCCCGACGGACATCGCGCCGCGAATTGCTCTCGCGCACGCACTACAAGATCGTCGCCGATCCCAATCAGGCCGACGCGGTCCTCACCGGCACGCTCCTCAACTTCGCCGCCTTCCCCACCATCTCCGCCGAACGGCCGCTCCACCACGGTGGAGGCCGTCGTCACGCTGCAAGGTCACGCTCACCAATCGCGCCACCGGCGCGGTGCTCTTCAACCGCCCCGGCGCCGAATTCCGCGAGCGCTACGAAATCTCCGATCGACCCCACCAGCCTACTTCGACGAAAGCGGCACCGCCATGCAGCGCCTCAGCAAAGACGTCGCCCGCAGCGTGGTCAGCGCCATCCTGGAGAACTTCTAGATGACTCCGGCTCAATTCCAGGCGCGCATCAAAAAGGCGACGCGTCCCGCCGGCCACGCTGCTGCTCGGCCCCGAGGCCTACGAGCGCCGCCGCATCAAGGACGCGCTGCTCGCCAGCGTGCCCGCCGACGCCGTCAGCGCAGCACGATCTCGCCGAGGTCACCCTCGCGGAAATCCTGGATGACGCGCGCTCTCTCTCGCTTTTCGCCTCCGAGCGCCTCATCTGGGTGGTCAACGCCGAACTCGCGCTGCCCCGCGGACGCGCCGCCGCGGCCGACGACGAGTCCGATAGCGACGCTCCCGCGGCCGCCGGCGATGCCGCCCCGCTGGCCGCCTACCTGAAGGACCCCACCCCCGGCGTCACCCTCGTCTTCGAAGCCATCCGCTACGATTTCGAAGGCGACGACAAGCGCAAGCAGGATCGCGTCCGCAAGTTCTACGCCGCCATCCCGGACGTGGTGGAACTGCACAAAGTACTCGCCGCAGGAAGCGCGCGCGCGAGGCCGAATCGCTGGTCCGCCAGGCCGGATTCCGCATGGACCCCGCCGCGCTCGATCTGCTGATCGAGGCGCTCGGCGCCGACATCGCGCGCGTCGCCGTGGAGATCGAGAAGCTCTCGCTCTTCGCCGGCAATCGCGTGATCGGCGTGGACGATATCACCGCGCTCGTCCCCGACGCCCGCGCCACCACCATCTTCGCGCTGGTCAACGCGCTCGGCCGCCGCGACCGCGCCCGCTCGCTCGGCATTCTCGATACCTTGACCCGGGAAGGCGAATACCTGCCGCTCGCGCTGGCATTCCTCTCCACGCAGTTCCGCATGGCCCTGGTCGCGCGCGAGGCCGGCCTCAAGAATTCCAGCCAGATTCAAGGACACTTCTCCCGGCTGGGAGTCCCCATGTGGGGATCGCGCGCCGAACAGGTCTACCAGACGGTCAGCAAATTCACCCAGCCCCAGATGGAGCGCGCCATCAGGCTTGATCTACAAGGCCGACAAAGGCCTCCGCGATGCCCGTCCGGACGACCGCATCGTGATGGAGACCTTCATCATGGAGCTGGTGAGCTAGAAGACCGGCCTCCCGGCCTGTCTGTTAAGCGGCCAGCGCCTTCACGCGAAGGTGCAGCTTGCTCTTGTACCGCGCCGCCGTGTTCTTCTTGATGATCCCGCTCTTCGCGGAACGGTCAATCACCGAAAACGTCATCGACAGCAGTTCGCGCGGCAGCCTTGACATCCTTCGCCGTAATCGCGCGACGCATCGCGCGAATCTGGTGCCGCAGACGCGATTTGTTCTTGCGGTTGACTTCGGTGCGCCGTTCGGTTTGTCGCACTCGCTTGAGTGCGGAATATGTATTCGCCATCTTTGCTAAATCTAATCCTTACAGAGTGATCGAGATTCTAGAATAGCGCAACCATACCCTTTGCGGCAACTCTCGCCCGGTCATTCGTGTCATTCGTGCCGTAAGGCCGCGATCGGGTCCAGCCGCGCCGCCTTCAGCGCCGGCCAAAGTCCGAAGAAGAGCCCGACGCTGGTCGCGACACTGAAGCCGGCCACCACGCTCCACACCGGCACCGTGGATGGCAGCGTGGGCACGAACGTCCGGATCGCCACCGAGAGCAGCCAGCCCACCAGTATGCCCACCAGGCCCCCGAACGCCGTCAGCGTCATCGCCTCCAGCAGGAACTGCCAGACGATGTCGCTGCGCCGCGCCCCGATCGCCTTTCGCACGCCGATCTCCCGCGTCCGCTCCGTCACCGACACCAGCATGATATTCATCACCCCAATGCCCCCCACCAGCAGGCCGATCGACGAGATCACCACCATCACCAGTCCCACCGTGGCGATCAGCTGGCGGAACTGGCCGATCACCAACTCGGCGCTCGAGACCCCGAAGTTGTCGGGCTCCGAGGGCTTCACGTGCCGCCGCCGGCGCAGCAACTCGATGACCTCATCGCGCGCCTGGTCCATTTTCCCCGGCTCTACTAGCACGCAAATGAAATGATCCTTGGCCTCCGGGTAGGCCTTCTTGAAAGATTGGTAGGGAATCAGCACCGCCTTATCGTTCTGGTCGTCGCCCAAAAAAGACTTGAACTTCGTCAGCGTGCCGATGATCTCGAGCGTGTGCCCGTCCACCAGAATGCTCTTACCGATCGGATCTTCGTGCGTGAAAAAGCGCTCGCGCACGCCGTTGCCGATTACCGCCACGTCGCGCCGGTGCAGGTCCTCGGTCTCGGTGAAAAAACGGCCCTGGCCGATCGTCGCATTGATCAATCGCAAGTGGTCCGCCGTGACGCCCACGAAAAGCGCATCCAGCATGTTCTGGCCTTTGTACCTGGCCGTCACCGGCGGCAGCCCGAACTCTCCCAGCTCGCGGAACAGCTCCACCGAAACCGTGGACGTGGAGGGCGATTGCTCCTTGATCGCCATCGCGTCTTCATACGTCAGCGGCTTGCGCAGCCGTTCTTCCCGCGTCATCGCGTGCGGCGCGCCCATCTGCAGCTTGTACACCCACAGCGTCCGCGTCCCGAACTGCTCGGCCACGTCCACCAGTTGCTTATCCAGCCCTGCGATGATCGAAGTCACCGCGATCACGGTGGTGGTGCCGATCAGGACGCCGAGCACCGTGAGGAACGAGCGGAATTTGTGCGTCCGCAGTGTGTCCATCGCTAGCAGCAGATTCTCGCGGACGTGTTGACGATATGCGCGCAGCATCAATTCTCCGACCGGAGCGCCTCGATGGGGTCGAGCATCGCCGCCTTCCGCGCCGGGTAGATGCCGAAGAACAGCCCCACCGCGGCCGACAGCCCTACCCCCACCACCACCGCCGCCACCGGAATCTCGGCTGTGAAATAAATGTTGATCACGCGCGCCACCGCCACCGCGACGAGCACGCCCGCCAGTCCCCCGATACTCGACATCATCCCCGATTCAAACACGAACTGCCAGAGAATATCGCGCCGCCGCGCCCCCAGCGATTTGCGCACGCCGATCTCGTGCGTGCGCTCGGTCACGCTCGCCAGCATGATGTTCATGATCACGATTCCACCCACCACCATGAACACCGCCACCAGGCCGATCGTCACCGCGAAGATCGTGCCCGTCAGGTTCTTCCAAGCGCTCATCAGCGTGTCGGAGGCATTGATTCCGAACGTATCTTCCTCCCGGTAGGGAACGTGCCGGCGTATACGCATCAGCGCGCGCACTTCGTCCTGCAACTCCGCCATGTGCGGCCCATCCGGCGATTTGATGTACACCAGCAGCTCCGGCCGTCCCATCCAGATCGCCTTGAACGTGCTCAGCGGGACGATCGCAAAGTTATCCTGGCTCTGGCCGAACGTGCTGCCCACCCGCTCCGTCACGCCAATCACCCGGAAGGGCAGGCCCGCGATTTGAATCTCCTTGTCCAGCGGGTCGCTGTTGGGAAACAGCTTGTCCACCAGGTCCGCGCCGATCACGCAGACGCGCGCATTGTGCTGGAAATCCTGCTCGCTGATGTACCGTCCCTGCTCCACCTTCTCGCGCCCGATATCCGCGAAGCTCGCCGTCATTCCGTTCACCGTGACCTCGTCGATCAACCGGCCCTTGTAGCGCGCCGCCGGATTGGGGTTGAGATTCGCCATCGCCCCGATCTGCCGGTAGCCCTCCAGGTTGTCCCGCAGATATTCGTAATCCTCAATTCGAATCGGCTTGTTGCGCCGCCGCGCGTTGAGGAAGGAATCGAAACCCTGCGCCCACTGGAACTGATGCAGCACGAAGGTATTCGTGCCCAGGTTGGCGATATGCTCCGCGATGTAGAGGTTCATGCCGTTGACAATCGACATGACCACGATCAGCGTGGTGGTGGCGATCACCACCCCGAGCAGCGTCAGAAACGAGCGCAGCTTGTGACTGCGCAGCGCCTCTACCGCGATCCAGAAGGCCTCGCGGCCGGTCGTCCACGGAGAAACACCGCGTCCGGTCCTCATCGCCCCGAAGTTATCACCCATTCGGAATCCAAGCAACCAACTACATCAGCCGAAAACTCACTTCGATCTGCGCCATCACCGCCACCGGCTGACCGTCTTTCATCCCCGGCCGGAATTTCCACGTGCCGACCGTCTCCACTGCCTTCTGATCCAGCCCCGGATCCAGCGACCGCAGCACGCTCACCTGCTGCGCGCTTCCGTCCGCCCCCACCACAACATTGAGTACCACCGTTCCTTGAATCTTAGCCGCGCGCGCTTCCTCTGTATAGCTGGGGTCTACCTTGTATATGACCGAGGGCGCCGTCACTCCGTTCCCGACCCGCACGACTCCGGGCGGCAGCGGTGGCGGTGGAGGAGGAGGTCCAGCCGCCCTCGGAGTTCCGCTGGGAGCCGGAAGCTTGGGCGCGGGGAACAATTGCCCGATCAGTTCCTCCACCGGCGCCGATTGATAGTCGGCCGGCACTTCAAATCGCGAATCCGGCAGCGGCGCGCCCGAAAACTCCGCCAATTCCATGCTGTATTCCGTGAACGGCTGGTCGCCTGACCCGCCCGAGATTACCGCCAGTTGCGGCATGTATACCGCGGTCTGCATCCGCAGCATCGCTTTCCCCGAGTTCTTCGTCAACTCCCGTACCGCATCGCGCAGCTTGTCCGCCATGCCCGGAATCGTGGCCAGCGATTTCGTCATCATCGCCGTCGGGTCCAGCCCTGACTTCTGTAGCTCACCGTACATTTCGAGTTCCTTCAGCGACGGATTGCGACCGACATCTTCCGCACTCGCCGTCCACTGGCGCATCTCCATTCGCATCTGCATCGACATACCTACCGGGTTCGGAATCTCGATCGCAACCGTCAGCAGGCTTTCCTCGCCATTCATCCCCTGGATCTTCGCCGTCTTTCCCGTGTGCTCCGTCTTCACGTCGAACTTCATGTTGTCGAACATCTGCTGCGCCTGCGGCGGCAGCACCGGCATCTTCTCCTTCTGCGCCGCCGCAATCTTCTCCCCGAACGTCGCGATCGGCGCCGTTGCGAAGCGGTGGCCCTTCTGGTCCAGCAGGGTAATCACGCCCTTGTCATAGTCCCCGATCATCACGATGGCACCCATGGACGTATAGTTCTTTTTGCCCTTGATCAGGACCACGATCTCCTTCGGCATCTGATCGCCTAGTTGCGCTTTCATCGCCTCCACGGCCGACGGCGGCAGAAACGAGCCGAATTTGAAGTCGATCGTATGCCGCATCGTCAGGTCGGCCCGCGCCGCCCGCCCCGCGCACAATACGAAAACCAGCACGCCAAGCTTGCGATACTTCATGCTGCGAGTCTATCGCAGTTACTCTCAGGTACGCGGGCCAATACAGCTTTGTAATTACTGTGAATTTGTTTCCAGTGGGACAGGCCTCCTGGCCTGTCCATCTTGCTGCCGTAACTCTCGCGTGCACGAATTTGCGCCGTGATCCGTCCCGCCCTCCGGTGTCGGCGAACTAACCGCCCCCTCTTACCGCCAGTCGCCCGCCGCGATGAAGCCCGCCCAGTAGAACGGGTGCGTGCTCAAACCCGCGGCCCGGCGCTTCGCCAGCGCCGACAAGCTCGCGCCCCGCACCGCATCCGCCGTTGCCTTGCCCTTCGCCAGGTGCTCGCGATATAGCGATTGCATCCACGTGCGCGTGCCGCCGTCGTCCACCGGCCACAGGCTCATGATCACCGTCCGCGCACCCGCCATCTGGAACGCGCGCCGCAAGCCGAACACGCCTTCGCCCGCCAGCACTTTGCCCACGCCCGTCTCGCAGCCCGAGAGCACCGCCCACTCCACGCCGTGAAGATCCATCGCGGCGATCTCTTCCGCCGTCACGATGCCATCTTCGTCGCCCGCCCCGCCGGCCCGCCGGCGGTTCGCGCCCGCCAGCGCGAAGCCCGAAAGCAGCAGCGGATTCTCTCCCGCCGCCGCCGGCCGGCAGCCGTCTCCCACGAAGAATGCGTGCGCCGCCACATGCACCACCTTCTTGCCCGGTGCGTTGGCCTTGAACGCCGATTCGCTCGCCGCGTCCCCCGTCTGCTCGAGCGCCGCCCCTTCGCCCGCCTCGCGCCACAGCGCCGCGATGTCGCGCACCTCCCGCGCCGAGGCCGGCAGCGCCGCGAAGCGCATCGAGCCGTAACTCAGGCACGGCGTCGAATCCCCGCGTAGCACCGTCGCCGCCGCCGCCGAACTCGTCACCCGCACCGGTCCGTTGACCGAGGGATCGCCGAACGCCACCAGGCCGCTTCCCGATTTCCCAGCCGGCTCCCTCACCGCGTCACGCTCTGCCGAAAGGTAATGCAGCACCGTCGCCTGCTCCGCCACGTACCCTTCCGCCCGCGCCGGCAGCGCGCCGAAGTCCACCAGGTTCAATGCCCCCGCCGGCGTCAGGAGGATGCGCCGCGACCGCCCCAGCGCCGCCTCCAGCGGATCCCACGCCTGCCGCCGCAGCGCGTCCCCCGCCGCGCGGTACAACGCCTCGGAGCGTTTCGGCGATACGCCCGGATGTTCCGCCTCCGCCAGCACCTGCTTTCTCACTTCCGCGACCAGCGCCTCCACCCGCGCCGACGCTCCCAGCCGGATCAACTGCGTCTCTCTCCCCGGCCGCTCCACGAATGCCGCATACCCCTGCGCGGTACGCACGTACGAAACCAGCGCATCGCCCGGGCCCAACGCCGCCGCAACTTCGTCCAGCCCCGCCGCCCCGCGCGTCCGCTGGCTGTGGAACGCCGCACTCTGCTCCGCCAGCGCGCGCTCCGCCGCCTCGTTCTCGAACCGCGCCCCGCGAAGGGCCTCCGCGTAATTCTTGCCGCTGAAGCTCTCCGGCCCTTGCACCACCAGCCGCGACAGCCGCTGCCGCGCCTCCGAGAGCGCGTTCCACAACGGCGCATTTGCCGGATCCTGTGACCGCCCCACCGCCCTTTGCCGCGACGCCATTTCGTCGAACACCAAAGCCCGCGAGCGGATCACTTCATTCAACGCCCGCCTGCGCAGCCCCGGTTCCGTCGCCGCCACCGCCAGCGCCACATCCAGGCCGCTTGGCCGCGTCGCCGCGTACAGCAGCGCCTGCCGCTCCGTCAGCGAGCGGATGGTCAGCGCCACGTGCGCCCGCCCGATCGTCTCCGTGCGCACCGCCGCGTCGAACGCCAGTTGCTTCTCGCCCAACTTCAGGAGCACGCCTGCGTAGCCGCCCAGAATTCGCGCGACCTCCGGATGGTCCTCGCCATACACATTTACCGCAATGGCGATCGCGCGCTCGTACAATGCCCGCGCCGCCCGCAGATCGCCCAACGCCGCGCGCGACACCGCCAGGTTATTCAGCACGAATGCCAGGTCCACGTGCTCCGGACCAAAGGCCTTTTCCTCGATCGCCAGCGTGCGCTCCAAGAGCGGCACCGCCTCGGACGCCTTGCCCATCAGGTTCAGCAGCGCTCCCAGTTCGGTCAGCCCGCGCGCGTTCATCACGTGATCGGCGCCGGCCTTTCGTTCCTGAATCGCCAGCCCGCGCAGAAAGTAGGTGTGCGACGCTTCGTACGCGCCCATATCGCGCAGCAGCGTGGCGTACCCGATCATGGCATCCGCCGTGTTCAATGTTTCCGGCGGAAAATATTTCTGCCGGATCGCCAGCACCTCTTCGAATGCCGCCTTGGCTTCTGTGTAGTCGCCGGTCTTCGAAAGCAGCGCCGCGTAGTTACCCAGCGCCGCCGCTTCCTGCCGCGGATCCTGCCCCGCTGTCTTGCGGTGAACCTGCACCGCGCTCTCGTAGAACCTGCGCGACCGTTCGTAATCGCCCTTGGCGTCCAGCAAATGCCCCATCAGCCGCAGGCTCACCGCCACTTGCGGATTGTCCCCGCCCAGCACCTTCTGCTTGATCGCGATCGCCTCAAGCGCGCTATCCTCCGCCGCCGGATCGCGCACCCGGTCGCCGTAGAAGTAGACCTCGGTGAGCATATCGAGCGCCAGCGCCATCTCGATCGTGCCCGGACCGGCCTTCCCGATCTCCCGCCGCGCCGCACTCTCCGCCGCCGTGTACTGCCCGTCGGAAATAAACGTATCGAAGTCCGCGCGATACGCCCTGTCGCTCCACGGCCCGCCCGCCGTCTGCGCCCCCACCGTGCAGACCGCCAGCAGCAGCACAATCGTCGCACTTGCTCTCGCCGCCAACGAGCCGCGACCGTGAGGGAGCGCAACGAACTCCCGCTCCTCCGCATCGCCCTTACCAGTTTGCGGCCTGCCGCACCGTGGGGCAGCCAATCCTGACTGCGCGCCGGCTTTCAGCCCGCGCTCCGCGGGGACCGGCGTCGCCCCCAAACTGAGTGCCGGCCCGCGATCGCCCGCGAATCCCACCTTCGCTCTCACCGCCCGCCCGGCAATGCGCGCACCTGCTCCACCAGCCGCCGCGCTTCCACTTCCCGGTCGCCCGCAAGCGCGATTGTCTGCTCCAGCGCCAGCCTGGCGCCCGCGACGTCCTTCTTCCCCAGCAGCCCTTTCGCCAGGAAAAACTGCGCCTCTTCCAGGTACGGAGTCTCGCCCATTGCCACCGTGTCGCGCAGGTGCGTCACCGCTTCATCCAACTTGCCGGTCATGAGCTCGGCGATCCCCAGGTAAAACCGCGCCGCGGCAGTCTCCATCCCGCGCAGCCCTTCCGCCGCCGCCCCGTACTCCCCGGCGCTATACTTCGCCATCGCCGCGCGGAACCGCTCCTCGCCAGTCCCTGACGCGCTCCGCAAATTCGAAGCCGTGTACCGCGGGGCCGCAACCCGCGCCAGCAGCAGCAACTCCGCGCCTGCGTCCACAGCCGGCGCCTTCGCCACCGGCGTCTCCGCGCGCTGCCGCACCCGCAGCATTTCCGCGAGGCCGAAGCCGGCCACCACCAACGCCGCCGCCGCGCCCCATAGCATCCACTTCCTGCGCGGCAACTGCACCACCGACCGCCCGCGCTCCGCCGCCGCAGCCTGTAAGCTCTGCATCATCCGGACTTCTTCCAGACACGCTTCGCAGTCAAAGAAATGCTCTTCGAACGCTTGCTGTTCCGCCTCGCCCAACTGGCCCAGCACATACCGCTCGACCACTTGTTCGCTCTGTACCGTCTCGCAGTTCACTCGAGGCTTGGCTCCACTCATAGGTGTCCCCGGCCTCCGGTTTGTGACAACGTCCCCAGTGAAAGCGCGATTTTCTGTATCGCCCGGGACTTGCGCTGCCGCACCACGTCTGGCGCGAGCCGGAGCGCCGCCGCGATCTCCCGCGGCTTCCTCCCGTCCAGTGTCAGCAGCACGATCTCACGATCCGACTGCGGCAGTTCATCCAGCGCCTCCCGCACCGAGCGCTCCCGCTCCGCCTCTTCCATCCGCGCCTGCCCCAGCGGACCTGCAATCCGGTCGATCAGTTCCGCCGGCAGTTCGTCTTCCCGCGATTGCTGGTCGATCCGTCTCCGAATGTGGTTCTTCACCAGGATCCGCACGATCCCCAGAATGTAGAGGCCGAGCTTCTCCGGCTCGTTCACTTTGCCCGCCCGCACCGCTCGCAGCGTGACAATCAGCACATCCTGCGCCAGATCCCGCGACGCTTCCCGGTCTCGCGTCTGCCCGATCAAGGCCGCCAGAATTCGAGGATGATATCGCCTGACAAGTTCTTCTTCGGCAAGACACTCGCCCGCCCGGATGCGTTCGGCTAAATCGGCCTGCTCCCTTGGACTGAGTGATCCTTCCGACATGTGTGGCTAGAGCAATTATATCCTCGCTGACAATTCTCCCGCCGTGTTTGTCACAAATTGCACGCCCGCGACACTATAGGGCTGGGAAAGGGAACGCCGCGATTGTAATGGTGACCCTGCCTTTCGGAGGAGCTATTCGGGCAGGCCGCGCTGCGTTCGCGGTCTCGCCCGCGATTGCGTCAGTCCACTCGCACCACGCCCGGCGCCGTCTGCTTGAATCGCGTCATCACCGCCGGATCGTGTCCCGGGATAATCCGCTTCGCATCGCCCGCCAGTTCCTTCATCCGGTCCTGCGCGCGCAGGTTTGACGCCGCATCCAGCGTCGCCGCAATCGGCACGTGCTTCTCCAGGTTCTCGTAGAGGTACACGTTGTCGCTCGCCAGAATCACCGTTCCGCTCCTGGTGTGCACGCTGACGAACTGCGACGCATACGTGTGCTTGCCGCCGGTGTAGCAGGTAATTCCCGGCAGAATCTCCTGCGCGTCGCCATTCACCAACCCCATCTTGCCCGCCACATTCAGCTTCACGGCCGCCACTACATCATCCGGATCGATACCGCCGTGCGTCCGCCGCGATTGCCACGCCGACCCCGCGTAGTATTCCAGTTCATCCTTCTGCACCCACACCCGCGCATTCGGAAACAGGTCCATCCCGTCCGCATGATCCCAATGCATGTGGGTCACAATCACGTCCGTAATCTCCTCCGGCTTCACCCCCGCGCGCCGCACCGCCTCCGCCGGATTGACGAAATCCGTCACGTGCCACTGCTTGAAGAACTGCTCCCGGTAAAATCCTGCGTCCACCAGAATGTTCTTCCCGCCCCCGCGCACCAGCCATACCATCATCGCGATGTTCATCTTCCGCGACGCCTCCGCTCCCGCCACCAGCCCCGATACCGCGAACTCCGGAATCGTCGCGTACCGCACCGCGTACACTTCATACTCCTGCCCGCTCAACACCCCTGCCATCACTCCCGCCAAAATCCACATCCTCATTCCGCACCTACCCCCTTCAGCACTTCCGCGAAGACCGCGCGATCCACATTCCCGCCCGAGATCACGGTCGCCACCCGCTTCCCGCGCAGCGCGTCGCGCTCCTTCAGAATCGCTGCCATCCCCGCCGCGCCGCCGCCCTCCGCGATATTGTGTGTATCGTCGAACAGCGCCCGCATGGCCGCGCCCACTTCATCGTCGTTCACCGTAACTACCCGCGATACGTGTCGCCACATCAGTTCCAGCGCATCCGCGTCCGGCGCCGGCACCGCCATTCCATCCGCCAGCCGCGTCCGCGCCGGTGAGATCACCAACTCGCGACGCGTGAACGATTCGTAGTACGCCCGCGCGTGCTCGCTCGTCACTCCCACGATCTCAGTCGTCAGCCCCATCGCCTCCCGCGCCGCGCACATCCCCAACAGCCCCGATCCCATCCCGATCGGCACAAACGCGACATCGATTCCCTTCACCGCGTCGAATAACTCCCACGAATACGTCGCTGTCCCCGCCACCAGCCACTCGTGGAACGACGGCACGTAATGATGCCCCTCGCTCTCCGCCCACCGCCGTGCTTCCTGCCGCGCCTCTTCGAAATCCGCCCCATGCTCCACCAGCCGCGCCCCCAGCGCCCGCATCGCGCGATTCTTCGATTCGCTATTCCCGTGCGGCACGTAGATCACCGCCTCCATCCCTTCCCGCTGCGCCGCGAACGCCACCCCTTGCCCGTAATTTCCCCGCGTCGCCGTCACCGCCAGCCTTACGCCCGCGCCCGATTCCCGCAGCCGCCGGAAATACACCAGCGCGCTCCGCACCTTGAACGCTCCCAGCGGCGTATGGTTCTCGTGCTTCAGCCACACCTCCGTCCCCGCCCGCTCGCACACCAGCGGCCACCGGTATTGCGCCGTCGCCGGCATGGCTTCATAAATCACCCCTCGCGCCTTCTGGATCTCTTCCCCGCTTGGTAATGTCATCTTGCTCATCAACCCGCCAGTGTACCCGACGCCCCCCGCCCGTTGGAATCGCCTCCCATCAGAGCCGCGACCGTCAGGGAGCGATCGCCTACCGCGCGAGTCGTGCTCTTTGAGACCCACTCTGCAGTCTGTCGTTGAAGTGTAATCCGCCAATCACATAGGTGACAACTAAAACCCCTACTCTGTTTCCATCCCTGAAGATCTCAAGAGGTGCTGATATGCCTTCGTCTACGAGGCTCAGAAACACATTTGTCGCGGCCGGCGCCCTGCTCGCCTTTAACGCGTCGGCCCAAGCCGGAACTATTCAGACGGTCTTCGTAATTGCGATGGAAAACCACAATTGGACCCAGCCAGGCTCTCAGACAAGCCCCGGGCAGGTATTTGGCAACACAGCCGCTCCGTTCATCAACAGCCTGGTAACGCCCGGCAATCCCAACGCCGCGCAGACTTCTTACGCAAGCAATTATCTGAATTCCGGCACCGGCATTCATCCTTCGGAGCCGAACTACATCTGGGCGGAAGCAGGGTCTAATCTGGGTGTCCTCAACGACAATGACCCGTACGGCTCCGGCGGCACCAACCAGGCCACCAATCAAAGCCTGAGCAACTATCTGCAAAACGCGGGAAAGTCCTGGCGATCGTATCAGGAGGACGTGGACGTCAACCTGGCGAATAACCAGCCGTTGCCGAAGAGCCAGTACACCGTGCCGCTCGGCAGCTTTTCCGGTACGTTCACCAGCGGAACCAACCAGTACAACGGCAGCAACCAATATAACTATGCAGCCAAGCACAACCCGGAAGCCTTCTTTAGCGGCACCAACGGCGGCAACAACGGCACGCCATCCAACCCACTAGCCCAAAACTATGCTCCCTTGCAGCAACTCGCGGCCGACCTGGCCGCTAACACGGTAGCCCAATATAATTGGATCACCCCGGATCAGTACAACGATATGCATACGGCCTTGACCGGCGGATTCACGTATAACGGCGTGCACTACACCGGAGATCAGGCCGAGATCGCGCAGGGAGATAACTTTCTCCGCCAGATCGTTCCCATGATTGAAGCATCGCAGGCCTATCAAAACAACGGTGCCATCGTCATCTGGTGGGACGAGACCGAGGGCGGCGATGACGCCGGCCGCACCCTGGGAGAGATCATCATATCCCCCGACGCAAAGGGCAACGCCTACACCAACAACATCCGTTACACCCATTCATCGGATCTCCTCACCATGCAGGAAATCTACGGAATCGGTCCCTGCCTCGGCGACGCCTGCAATGCCACCGATCTCTCCGATCTCTTCCGGGCGGGTTCCATCCCCCAAGGCATCGACGCGCCCGAGCCCTCCACATCCGGCGTGCTGATACTTGGCCTCGCTGTCCTGATCTCCGTAACGCTGATCCGCCGCCGGCAGCGCCTCTAAACATCGTCGACCGCCATCAGTTGAATGATTCGACACTAGCCTGCCGGACAACCAGAAGCTGACGTCGTACAGTGGAAGGGGATCAGTGGAGGGGGATCGGAACCCTGGGCAACGTCTAATGGGGCAGCGTCGAAAGAAGAAAGAGATCGGAGACCTGGGCCGTACCGTCTCCGGCGTAGTGGCGAAAGAGCCGAACCCCCGCGTCCCTCGTTGGAATTGGTTGCTCTTATGGCTCATGATTGCGATCTTTGCCGGATACTACTATTGGACGATCCATCCGGACCCATCGCAACCGATTCCTAAATTCGGGCTCTACTCCATGGTCGCCGATGCCATTGCGAACGGTCAGACCAGTCTTCTCGTGACGCCAAGGCCAGAGTTGCTGGCGTTGCCGAACCCCTACGATCCGGTGAGGAACGTGCGCTACCGTATGCACGACGTCAGCCTCTACAAAGGCCGGTACTATGTCTATTTCGGTGTCGCGCCCGTTGTCGTTCTCTATCTGCCCTACCGGCTTCTCACCGGAGAAGTCTTGTCAGACAGGGAAGGCGCTTGGCTGTTTGCATCGGGCGCGTACGCACTGGCATGCTGTCTGCTTAATCTGTTGTGGAACCGTTGGTGGCCGATGGCGCCTCGCTGGCTACTGCTGTTTCTCTGTTTTTGTCTCGGATTCTCCAGTACGTTTCCCTTCCTCCTGCGACGTCCGGCTGTTTATGAATGTGCCATAGCGGCTGGCCAGTTTTTCTTGTGGCTGGCCATGTTTGCCACGGCCCGTGCGGCTTTCGGATGCAAATACCCAAGATTGATGGCGGCCTTGAGTGGAGCCGCCTTGGCTGCAACCTTTGGCTCGAGGCCCCTTCTCGGATTGTCGGGAGTTGTGCTTTGCATATTGCTGGTCCGTGGAGGTGCGATGCCGCCGCTAAGTCAGCGCCGGCAACAGTTAGTTTGTGCGTTACTTCCTTTTACGGCCGGCATACTCCTGCTGCTCACCTATAACTACGTGCGCTTCGAGTCACCCCTTGAGTTTGGTACCAGCTACATGCTCTCGTACGCGGACTCCCGAACCACCCGGCTTTTCGATTTGTCGAGGCTCTTGCCAAATCTCCGGTTTACGCTGCTGGAGCCGCCTCGATTGAGATCGACCTTTCCGTTCATCGTAGTCACCCGGAACTCGGCCTTCTTTCTTAGCCGTGGCATCGTTTGGTTCGACTTCATCGCGGGTATAGTTTGGACGCTGCCGTTGATTCTAGCCTTCGGCGCGGCGCCGGCCGTATGGAAACGGGTGCCATCTGACAGGCGTCTTGAATGGGTTGCTTGCGTCGCCACGCTTGGTTTCCTCGGTGCTGTCTGGGCACTTCTGGATGCAATGGTGATGGCAACGATGCGATACCAGGCAGATTATTCGATGATCTGGTTTATGGCGATTGCCTTGATCCTCGGTGGCTTCAGTGAATGGCCGGTGGTGCGGCAGAGGCTGTGGATTTATCGTGGGATCGTGTTCTTGGGGGTCTTGGGCGTCTTGGTAAATGCAGCGATCGGCATACAAGGGTACAACGACAACCTCCGGTTCGAAGCCCCCAGTCAGTACGCGAAGCTTGCCAATTGGTTCAGTCCCGTGGCAAAGGTGCTGCGCTCCCTCGGCGTGCCCGAGGAAAGAACCGACCCGTAGCGTGCCCGTTTCCAAGCACCCCCATTTCGGCCTATTGCAATCTGCAATTCACACAAACTTGAAATTTATCTTCCCCACGTTATCAATCACTTAGCGTTCGCGCTCCCCCTCTACTCCGAAACCCTCATGCTAGAGTCCAATCAGGTAGAGAGTTGCGCAAACCACGGCGCGACACCAACAGTTTTCATCCTGCGCAGGATACGTTGACCTGAGGTGGTGCTGGCTTTTCGTAAGCCCGTTAACGGCTGCACGGTGGTTCCCCTACGTGGAGGAGACCGGCGAAAAGACTTTCGGTTCGAACCGATAACACCCGGGGGACCGTCGCGGATAGCGTTTGATTGCCGCACCCCTGGATTCAGAGACTTGCAAGCGAAACGAGGGGACGATCGAGAGGCCATCCAGCCGAGTTCTTACGTCTTCGTAGCCTGCAGTCAAATCACTGGCGGCCGGGCCCCACCCGGCGATAAGACCCGTATGTCCCCGGCCGCCGCAACGCTTCTTTTTCACCGAACCTAACGGCATACGTGTGCCCGCCTGAAGAAACCTGTCCATTGCCCCAAACGTCCCTTGATATAATTCGTCTAACTCCCTCGATAAAGGTAGCTTATGATTCGTAACAAGGGATTGATCCCGCTCACCCTCCTCCTCGCGATCTCCGCGCTGGCCCAGACCCTCCCCCAGGCGTGCAAAAGATCACTTCCGTGGAAGGCATCACCGAGTACGCCCTGCCCAACGGCCTGCACGTCCTCCTCTTTCCCGACTCCTCCAAGCCCAACGTCACCGTCAACATGACCTACATGGTCGGTTCGCGCCACGAAGGCTACGGCGAAACCGGCATGGCCCACCTGCTGGAGCACATGCTCTTCCTCCAGACCAAGACCCGCAAGGACATCAAACAGGAACTCAAGGATCACGGCGCCGAAATGAACGGCACCACTTCCTGGGACCGCACCAACTACTTCGAAACCCTCAACGCCACCGACGAAAATCTCAAGTGCGCCCTCGAGCTGGAGGCCGACCGCATGGTCAACAGCAAGATCGAGAAGCAGCTTCTCGATACCGAAATGACCGTGGTCCGCAACGAATTCGAGATGGGCGAGAACAGCCCCGACCGCATGCTCATGCAGCGCGCCCTCGAAACCGCCTTCACCTGGCACAATTACGGCAAGCTGCCCATCGGCAACCGCTCCGATATCGAAAATGTGCCGATCAGCCACCTGGCTGCCTTCTATCAGAAGTATTACCAGCCCGATAACGCCATGCTGACCATCGCCGGCAAGTTCGATGAAGCCCAGACCCTGGCCCTGATCGCCAAAGACTTCGGCGCCATCCCCAAGCCCACCCGCACCCTCGAAAAGTCCTACACCGTCGAGCCCACCCAGGATGGCGAACGCTCCGTGACCCTCCGCCGCGTCGGCGATACCCAGGGCCTGGTCGTCGTCTATCACGTCCCCGCCGGCTCCCACCCCGATGCCGCCGCGCTCGAAGTGCTCGCCGGCGTCCTCGGCGATAGCCCCGTCCGGCCGTCTCTACAAGGCCCTGGTCGATAACAAGAAGGCCGTCGGCGCCTCCATGGGAATGGAAGAACTCCACGACCCCGGCTTCATCATGGCCTCCGTCAGGCTCAAGCTCGATCAGTCGCTCGATGATGCCCGCCAGATTCTGCTCAAGACCGTCGAAGGCGTCGCCTCCGAACCGCCCACCAAGGAAGAGGTGGAACGCGTCAAGACGCGCCTCCTGAAAAACATCGAACTCGAGATGAACGATTCGCAATCCGTCGCGCTCGATCTCAGCGAATACTGCCTCGCAGGGCGATTGGCGCCTCATGTTCCTCATGCGCGACCGCATCAAGAAGGTCACCCCGGAAGATGTCCTGCGCGTCGCCAAGACTTACCTGAAGGAATCCAACCGCACGCTCGCCACCTTCATTCCCACCAAGAATCCCGACCGCGCCGAGATCCCCGCCACCCCCGATATCGCCGCCACCCTCAAGGATTTCAAGGGCAGCGCCGTCGTTGCTGCGGGCGAGGCCTTCGACCCCAGCGCTGCCAACATCGAATCGCGCGTCGTGCGCAGCACCCTGCCCGACGGCGTGAAAATGTCCCTGCTCCCGCGCAAGACCCGCGGCGGCACCGTAGTCGCCACGCTTACCATTCGCTATGGCGATGAGAAGGCGCTCTTCGGCAAGTCCGCCATCGCCGGCCTCACCGGCGGCATGCTGATGCGCGGCACCAAGAACCAGACCCGCCAGCAGATCCAGGACGAGATGGATCGCCTCAAAGCGCAGATCAACGTTTCCGGCGGCGCCACCAGCGCCACCGCCAGCATCGAAACCGTGGAGGCCAACCTGCCCGGCGCGCTCCGCCTCGCCGTCGAAATCCTTCGCGAGCCGGCCTTCCCCGATAGCGAATTCGAAACCGTCAAGCAGCAGCGCATCGCCGCCGCCGAAGCCAGCCGCAGCGAGCCGCAGTCGCTCGCCATCACCGAATTCCAGCACCGCCTCAATCCGTATCCCCGCGGCGACGTCCGCTACGTCTCCACCGCCGACGAGCAGATCGAGGACCTCAAGAAGGTCACGCTCGACGACGTCAAGAAGTTCCACCAGCAGTTCTACGGCGCCAGCGTCGGCGAGTTCGCCGTCTCCGGCCAGTTCAACCCCGCCGAGATCTCCAAGCTCGCGACCGATCTCTTCGGCAACTGGAAGAGCCCCGGCTCCTACACCCGCCTCACCGCCAACTTACCACAAGGTGGACCCGACCGACAAGAAGATCGTGACTCCCGACAAGCAGAACGCCTTCTTCGTCACCGGCCAGACCGTCAAGATGAGCGATGACGATCCCGACTATCCCGCCATGATCATGGCCAACTACATGTTCGGCGGCAGCGGCCTCGGCACCCGCCTCTCCCGCCGCATCCGCGATAAGGAAGGCCTCAGCTACGGCATGCAGTCCCAGTTCGGCGTTCCCACGAAAGACGACGGCGCAACTTTCCTCGCCTTCGCCATCAGCAATCCGCAGAACTCGCCGAAGGTGGAAGCCAGCTTCCGCGACGAACTCGCCAAGACCCTGAAAGAAGGCTTCACCGCCGACGAAGTCGCCGCCGCCAAGAAGGCCTGGCTGCAGGAACGCGCGCATGGGCCGCACCGAAGATGGCAGCCTGGTCGGCCTGCTCGCCGCCCGCCAGCGCTTCGACCGCACCTTGAAATTCGACGAGTCGCTCGAATCCAAAGTCTCCGCGTTGACCCCCGACCAGATCAACGCCGCCTTCCGCAAATACATCGACCCCGCCGCCTTGACCTTCGTCAAAGCCGGCGATTTCAAGTAGGACAGGCCTCCCGGCCTGTCCCACTAATTTGTTTTTGTTTTAAATAGTAGACTGCAGCAAGTGAGGGCGCCTTCGGCCTTTCGCAACTCCGAGTTGTCGAGCGCCCTCACCCGCAGCCCCAACCCCGCGATTGTCTCCACGGTGCGCGGAAACCCCTCCGCCACCAGCACCGTATCCCCAATGCGCAGCACGTTCACCGCCTCCGCATCAGGCGCGTCGATCACCCTCAGCCCATCGAAGTCCGCCGAAACCCACGGCCGGTACGCCAGCACCATCCCGTCGCCCAAGTAACTGCACGCCGATTTCAGATGCAGGCACCCCCGCACCTCCACGGCCTGCACGTCATACCCGAACGGCGCGACTTCTGCCGCCAGTTGCTCGATTCCCGCAGTGCTCGTCCGCCCCGAATTGCCCACGTACAACGTCCGCCCGGCGCGCATCACGTCGCCGCCATCCAGCGTGGCCGGCTCCCGCATCCATCGCAGCGGGCGATAGCCTTCCAATGCCCGCGCCAGCGACGCCGCCTCCCCGCGCCGCGACTCTGCCCCCGTCCGCGTCATCACCGCGAGCTCATCCAGCACGATCGCCGGGTCTTCCACGAACACTGCGTCGGGATATTCAGCCTCCGCCGGCAGCGAAATCACCCTGACGCCCAACTCCCACAGGCACACTTCGTACGCCGCATGCTGCTCCCTCGCGCGCGCGATATCGATCGCCTGCCGCGCAATGAAAGAAAGCTCGCACTTCTCCATCGAAGGGCTCACCGCCCGTGTGATCGCCGTCAGCATTCTCTTGCATTCTACGCGCACTTGCCCCATACTTCCCCTAAGAGGGTTATGGGAGACAAAGCGCTCATGCAGGGCACGCTCGACATGCTCATTCTCAAGACGCTCACCCAAGGCGTCATGCATGGCTATGCCATCGTCGAGTTCATTCAGCAAGGTTCCGACGACGTCCTCCGCGTGGAGGAAGGCGCGCTCTATCCCGCGCTGCACCGCCTCGAACTGCGCGGCCTCCTCGCCGCCGAATGGGGCCTTTCGGACAACAACCGCCGGGCCAAATATTACAAGCTCACCGCCGCCGGCCGAAAACATCTGGCCGAGGAATCCGCCAGTTGGAACCGGCTTTCCGGCGCCGTCGCGCGCATAATGCAAACCGCATGACCGAGTGGACCCACACGCTTCGCCTTCGTATCCGCGCCCTGTTGTGGCGCCGCCGGTTGGATCGCGACCTCGAAGACGAACTCCAGTTTCACCTCGCCGAGCGGGCCGCGCGCTCCAACCTGACCCCCGCCGAAGCCCGCCGCACTTTCGGCAACCCCACCGTCTTGAAGGAGACCTCCCGCGAAATGTGGACCTTCCGCTGGCTCGAAATTCTGCTGCAGGATCTGCGCTACACCGCGCGAACCCTCCGCAAGAGTCCCGGCTTCACCACTGTCGCCGTGCTCACGCTCGCCCTCGGCATCGGCGCCGATACTGCCATCTTCAGCGTGGTCGATGCCGTCATGCTCCGCCCCCTGCCCTTCGCCGAGCCCGGCCGCCTCGTGAGGCTTTGGGGCAACGTGCGCCGCCAGCGCGTGGAGCGCCGCGGCGCATCCTATCCCGATTTCGTCGATTGGCGCGCCCAGAGCCGCTCCTTCGAAGCCATGGCCGCGACCGAAGACACGGTCGCCACCATCACCGGCGGCGAGGAACCCGAGCGCGTGCGCGGCGAGTTGGTCTCCCAGACCTACCTCGACCTCGTTGGCGTTCGCCCCGTCATCGGCCGCGGATTCCGGCCCGAGGAAGATCAGGCCCCGCAGCGCGACGCCGTCGCGTTGATCGCCGATAGCCTGTGGAGGCGCCGCTTCGGCGCCGACCCCGCTATCGCCGGCCGCACTCTGCAACTCGACGGCAAGGACTTCACCATCCTTGGCGTCATGCCCGCCTGGTTCCACGGCCTCGGCGATCATTCCGAACTCTGGATGCCCTACATGATGTCCGGCACCGCCGCCGATCTCGCCGAACGCACTACGCGATCCTTCCCCGTGCTCGCACGCTTGCGGACTGGTGTCACAGTCGCGCAGGCGCAGACCGAGCTCGATGGCATTTCGCTTCGACTGCAGGCGGCTTACCCCGCTGCCAATGAGGGCCGCGCCGTGGAGGTCGCACCGCTCGAACGGGAACTTCTCGGCGACCTGCGCCAGCCGCTGCTCGTGCTGCTTAGTGCCGTCGGGTTCGTGCTGCTCATCGCCTGCACCAACGTCGCCAGCCTCATGCTCGCCCGATCCGAAGCGCGGCAGCGCGAGATCGCCATGCGCATCGCGCTCGGCGCCGGACGCGGCCGCGTCCTCGCACAACTCTTCACCGAGAGCTGCGTGCTCGCCCTGCTCGGTGCCGCCTGCGGACTGGTGCTCGCCCACTGGGGCTCGCACACGCTCATCACCGCCAGCCCGATCTGGTTCCCCAGCTACATCCACATCGGCGTCGATCTGCGCGTCGCGCTCTTCTGCACCCTGATCGCCGGTGGCTCTGGAATCGTGCTTGCGCTCGTGCCGGCCCTTCAGATGCGCAATGCGAATCTCGCCGAGTCCTTCAAACAGGCCTCGAGTCACGCGGTCGATCGGCGCGACGGCCGCCGCTTCCGCGGCGCTCTCGTGGTCGCCGAAGTCGCCTTCGCCATGCTGCTGCTCACTGGCGCGGGCCTGCTCATTCGCAGCGTCCGCCAACTCGCCGCCATCCGCCCTGGCTACGATCCCTCGCACCTGCTGACCCTCCGCATCGGCCTGCCGCGTCCTACCGACGCGCGCGAATTGCAGGATCGCCTGGCGAGGATTCCCTCCGTGGAATCCGTAAGCCTGGGCAGCGACGTGCCGCTCGATGGCAACGGCGCGACGTTTTACTCCGCCGAAGGCCAGCCGCCTGTCACCGCCCAGAACCGCCCGCGTGCGTATCCGCACCGCGTCAGTCCGGATTTCTTCCGCACCCTGCGCATACCCCTGCTCGCGGGCCGGCCCTTTACCGAAGGCGAGGTGCACGATGCCGCGAACGTCGTCATCGTGAGCGAGAGCCTCGCCAAACGCTTCTGGCCGGGAGCCGACCCCATAGGCAAGCGCATCAAGATGGGCAGCCTCGAATCCAAAGCTCCGTGGATGACCATCGTCGGCGTGGTCAACGAATTGAAGTATCGCGGCCTGCCCAACAACCCGACACCCGATCCCGATCTCTTCGTGCCTCTCTCAGGCGCCGTGCGCAGCCCGGCAGTGCTGCTCCGCACCACGCTGCCGCCCGCCTCGATCGTACCCGCGGTGCGCAAAGCTCTGCACGACGCCGATGCCACCACCGTGGTTTACAACCTGCAAACCCTGGAAGAATTGATGGCACGCGAGACCGCCATGTCGCGTTTTACCGGCTGGTTGATGGGCATCTTCGCGGCCTCCGCGCTGCTGCTTGCCATGATCGGAATCTATGGCGTGATGTCGTACTCGGTGGCGCAGCGCACTAGCGAAATCGGCATCCGCATGGCGCTCGGCGCCGATCGCCGCCATGTGCTCGGCATGATCGCCGGCAATGGCATGCTGCTCATCGCCGGCGGATTGGCGCTCGGCGCCGCTGCCGCCGTTCCACTTGCCCGCCTGATTGATAACCTGCTTTACAACGTAAAGCCAGGCGACCCCATCGCCTTCCTCGCGGCCGCCGCTGCCCTCGCGCTGGTTGCCCTCATCGCCTGCCTCGCCCCCGCGACGCGAGCCACTCGCATCGCCCCGGCGTCGGCGCTTCGCAACGAGTAGTGACTCTAGCTCGAAGCGGCGGTTGTTCTCACCGGCGCGCCGTCCGCGGTCTTCCAGGGAGCGAATGGATTCTCCACGCCTTCGAAGGCCGTCGCGACTTGCGGCAGGTGCCGCTTGATCACGGAGAACATCCCATTGGCCCGGATCCACTGTATGCCCTCGGCCGTGTACATTGCGTCCGTGTAGTCGTTGGTGAAGAAGCGATCGCTCTTCAAGCGACGCGAGGCCATCAGTACGAAAATCCGGAAGGCCGTCTCGCTGAAGCCGAAGCCTTCGGGCAGGGGTTCCGCATAGAGTCCCACCATCAAATCGACCTTCTCCAAATCGTTGCCGTATACCTCGCGCAGTTCCTGCGCGAGCGCCGCATCGCCGCCTGTCAGCTCCTCGAAAGAGTGCACGGGTTCCTTACGCAGCAGGCGGCGGAACTGGTTGTAGCGCGGCACGCCGCGCTCGCGGTCGCGCAGGACATCGATCGCCGCCAGGTCGAGATGAGTGCCGTCATCCTTGCGAAGATCGCGCAGGCTGTTGGGAAAATTGTGAAGCCGGAGCGCGCCCGGGTGCGTCGTGCCGAACGAGTAAAACAGATCGGCAAGCGAGAGCTTGGCCATCTCCGCGCGGCCGCGCTTGCCGAAGATCTCGGGCAATTCGTAGCGCGCCACGGTTGCATCGTTCTCAGTGCTGCGGATCACGAACTCATCGGGGATCAGCGCGTGCATGCGGTACACCGAGACGAATTCTTCGGTGAGCGAATAGGGCGCGCTGTGATGATTCGTCTCCGAACCCGGAATGCCGCCCAGCACTTCGCTTTCGTTCAGGAATTTGAAGACATCCTGCAACTCATCGCCGGCCAGGCCGTACCAATTCGTGTGCATGGCCTTCTGCGTAATCGGATTGGGCAGAATAGCGGGCGTCCACTCCACGGTGTGAATCTTGGCGATCAGCGCGACGTTGATTAGCCGCGCCTTGGCGTACAGGCGATCGTCGCTCCAATCGGGATTGTGCGCCTTCAGCATGTCGCAAATGGAGTTGTGCTCGGCGACGAAGAGGCCGTGCAGCATGCTCAAGCCGATCCAGCCATTGTCCTCGAAGCCCGTGAGGTCCTCGCCGGTCACCGGGTCTACCAGCATCTTTCCATCGGCGCCAATCTTGAGTTTGCCATCCACGCTGCTGCGCACCTCGACCGCTGTAACGGCGTCCGAACCGTACAACTGCGAGGCGTCCCACCAGTGCGTGTTGTCGTTGATGAAGGCGGGCGGATGCGTGGAGCCGGCGGGCGCCGGCGAGATCGCGCTCTTGGTGACGGTCATCGGCTTGTCGGGCCAGGGATCGTCAGGGCCAATCGGAATCTCGTGCTTCTCTGCCGATTGCCGGTGCGCGAACCAGTCGTGGACCATGAATTGAATCCAGGTGGCGGTCAGCAGATTGAGAAAGCTCGCGGGTTGAAACGTGTGCCGCGCCAGCAGGCGCGTGCTCACGTCGCGCGGATTCGGCGACATCAGGTTCGCCGCATCGGGATCTACGGCGTCGAGCGGGAAATTGCGTCCGAAGCGGCAGCCGCGGCTGCCCATCGCCGGATACTTCAGATCGTTATAGGTGCCATCGGCGGTGCGCGCTTCCCTCACGCCCGAGGGCAGCGCGCCCGTGTTCTCCGCGAACGGCGGTTCCTCCGTGTCGTACAGATTCTTCGCGCGCAATTCGTCGCGAACTTCGACCAGGCTGGCCAGTGCAAGCGGCAGCGGCTGCTTGTACCAAGGCCAGTTTTGTCCCAGGTATTCGGTGAGCTTTCCAAGTATCGATTCCGGCATGTTCACCGACTCTATCCAAAGAGCGCCCACGCTCGCAATAGGAGGTGTGTGCGATCGAGCACCCGCCGATGTAAAGTCGAGGAATGGATCCGAAGGTGATGATCGTGACCGGAGGTGGGCGGGGCATCGGCGCCTGCACGGCGCGGCTGGCGGCCGCGCGCGGATACGCAGTCTGCGTGAACTATCTGCGCGATCGCGAGGCCGCGGCGGGCGTGACCGACTCCATTGAGCAGGGCGGAGGCAACGCGATCGCGGTGCAGGCGGATATCAGCGTGGAGGCCGACATCGTCCGCTTATTCGAAACCGTAGTGGAGGAACTGGGACGGCCGACCGCACTCGTAAACAATGCGGCGCGGCTGGAGCAGCAGATGCGGCTGGAAGCGATGGATCCGGCGCGCCTGCACCGAATGTTTGCGACCAATGTAGTGGGCACGATGCTGTGTGCGCGCGAAGCGGTGCGGCGGATGTCGCGGCGCACCGGCGGCGCGGGCGGAGCGATCGTGAATGTGTCCTCGGGCGCGGCGCGCTACGGCTCGCCCGGCGAGTATGTGGACTACGCGGCGACGAAGGGCGCGGTGGAGACGTTTACGGTGGGCCTGGCGCGCGAGGTCGCGGAGGAAGGGATCCGGGTAAACGGTGTGAGGCCGGGATTCATTTACACGGAGTTGCACGCGGCGGGCGGAGAGCCCGGCCGGGTTGATCGCGTGAAGTCGCTGGTGCCGATGCAGCGCGGCGGCGAGCCGGAAGAAGTGGCCACGGCGATTCTCTGGCTGCTCTCGGATGAGGCGTCGTACGTGACAGGCACGTTTATCGACGTGGCGGGTGGGCGTTAGTATTGGGGGTAATCATGCGCACACGA
Source organism: uncultured Solibacteraceae bacterium (assembly GCA_963791985.1). Lineage (GTDB taxonomy): Bacteria > Acidobacteriota > Terriglobia > Bryobacterales > Bryobacteraceae > Solibacter. The sequence goes on from CAWBUN010000003.1 coordinate 682,328, forward strand.
AAATGGATGCTGGCGGCGGGATGCTGCGTGATTCTGGCGGCGGATGGGGCGCGGCAGACCACGAATTCGATCGGCATCGCGCTAGTCGAAATTCCCGCGGGAAGTTTTCAGATGGGCGTGGATTCCGTGCCGATTCCGGAAGAACTGCTCAAGGGACCTAACGGTGTGATCTACGACCGGCCGAGCAACGAAGGCGATTACGATGAAGCTCCGGTACACAAGGTCACGATCACCAAGCCGTTTCTGATGTCCGTGACGGAGGTGACGGCGGCGCAGTTCCAGCAGTTCCGGCCGGGCTACCGCGCCAATGAATACTACGCGCCGTACGCTTCGGGCGTGAGTTGGAATGATGCGGTCGCGTTCTGCGAGTGGCTGACCAGGAAGGAAGGCAAGCCGTATCGGCTGCCCACCGAGGCGGAATGGGAGTACGCGGCGCGGGCGGGCAAGCGCACACTGTTCACCGAGCCGAACGAGTGGGGCTTGCAGAACATGCATAGCGGCGTAGCGGAGTGGGTGCACGACTGGCACGGCATGTATCCGGCCGGTGAGCAGACCGACCCGGTGGGTCCGGCGAGCGGGATCGCCCGCGTGGTTCGCGGTGGTGGGCTGGACTACAAGGGCTCGAAGAGCGATGGCGGCAAGCACTTGCCGGCGGAGATGCGGTACTACGCGCGCTCGGCGAATCGTGCGGGGATGGCCCCGGGCTTCGCGGCGGAGCACGGCATCGGGTTCCGCGTGGTGCAGGCTGAGATGCCGAAGACGAAGCCGCTGCCGGTGGAGACGGCGGCGGTGAAGCAGACGCCGGCGAATTGGAAGGCCGGCGGCCCCGACGCGGGCAGGCCCTACTATCACACGCGCCCGATGTTCCCGAAACTCGGCGAGCGCACGATGCGAGCGGTGGGCTGGAAGATCGGCTTGAAGCCGGGACTGGGCGTGGCGTATCACAATTCGGCGGTGGTGGTCTGCGATAACGGCGACGTGCTGGCGGCGTATTACAACACGCCGAAGGAAGAGAACGATCCCGACCAGAGCATCGTGAGCCTGCGGCTGCGCTACGGCGCGGAGGATTGGGACATGCCGGAGCCGTGGCCCGATTTCCCCGACGCGGCCGATGCCGCCCCGGTCTTCTGGAACGAGGGCGGCACGTTGTGGCTGTTCTTCGGTTCCCCGCGCCTGCTGGCGGGGCCGCCGTTTCAATACATGACGTCGAAGGATAACGGCGCGACGTGGAGTGCGGTGCAATTGCCGGCGTTCGAGGGCAAGGTCGGCAAGTTTACGCCGCAGCCGATCAACAGCGTGGTGCGCGCGAAGGATGGCACCATCTTCCTGCCGGTGGATGGCAGCGGCAGCACGTCTGTTTTGTTTGCGACACGTAATGAGGGCAAGACCTGGTACGACCCGGGCGGGCGCACCGGCGGGCGTCACACCACCGTGGTGTTGGGCAAGGACGGATCGCTGATCGGGTTCGGCGGAAAGAACTCGAACATCGACGGCTTCATGCCGGTATCGGTGAGCCGCGACGGGGGCAAGACATTTCAGCAGAGCAAGACGCAATTCCAGCCGCTGGGCAGCGGGCAGCGTCCGAGTGTGATCCGGCTGGCGTCGGGCCGGCTCTTCCTGGTGGCAGATCTGTTCGGGCGCAAGACTCCGGGGCCGAAGGGCGATGGCGCGTTCGTCGCATTGAGTGATGATGAGGGCGCGACGTGGAAGACGCGAACGCTGCCCGGGTTGAAGACGGTGGGTTACGTGACGGCGACCCAGGCACCGAATGGCGTGATCCACGTGGTGACCTCGAAGAGCGAGCCGGAGATGCACGTCGAGCTGAATGAGAAGTGGGTGCTGGATGGCGGTCCGGAGACACCGGCGGCGGGCGCGCGGCTGGAAGGGCCGCAGGCGCTGGCGTACGCCAACGGCAACAAGCGGTGGGAGGCGACGTATCGCGCGGGGCGCAAGACGGGCGTGGAGACATGGTGGCGCATCGACGGGCGCAAGCAGTGGGAGCGCACGTACGCCGGCGACGGCACGTGGACGTGGCGGCTCTATGATGAAGCGGGGCGCGTGACGGCGGAATCGCGGTGGAACGGCAAGGATCTGGTGGCCGCGAATGTGAAGGGGAGTCTGGCGCGATGATGAGGGCGTGGCTTTTGATACTAGTGTGCGCGATCGGGGATGCGCAGAAACTGCCGGACCTGTATCACGATGAACAGCATGGAGACCCGCCGTATCTTTCAGAGAGCGGCTGGCGTCCGCTGTTGAACGGGCGCGATCTGGCGGGCTGGCATGCGGTGGGCGCGAGCGAGTGGTTCACGGCGAAGAGCGTAGTGTGGAAGCGGATTTTTTCGCCGCTGCGGTTGACGGCGAAGGCTGCGCCCGGGGACCGCATCGTCAACGGCAAGGAAGGGAAGACGGCGCACCTGATTACGGACGAACGGTTCGGCAGTTTCGAACTGTACCTGGAGTTTCTGTTGGCCAAGGGGTCGAACTCGGGCGTGTTTCTGCACGGGTTGTATGAGGTGCAGATCTTCGACAGCTATGGGTACGCGGGGCCATTGAAGGTGGGCGATTGTGGCGGGATTTACGAGTTGACGGAGGGCGGAGGGTCGCCTCCGGCGGTGAATGCGGCGCGTCCGCCGGGAGAATGGCAAAGCCTGCGCATCTGGTTTCAGGCACCGCGATTCGATGCGGCGGGGAATGTGGTGGAGCGGCCGAAGGTGCTGCGGGTACTGTTGAACGAAATACCGGTGCAAGAAAATGTGACGCTGCCAGGGCCGACCGTGAGCCACCTGAACATCGCGGAGGCGGCCAAGAACCCGATCATGCTGCAGGGCGATCACGGGCCGGTGGCATTTCGGAATATCTATATTAAGGATCGCGAATAGGAGTGGTTATGCAACGCAGGGAATTCGTGGCGGCGATTGCGGGAAGCGCGATGGCGGCGGCGGGCGAACCGGTGCGGGTGGGGATCATCGGCGTGGGTTCGCGCGGCACTTACGAATTGGAAGTATGTTCGCGATTGAAGGATGCAAAGGTTGTCGCGATCGCCGATGTGTACCAACCGCTGGTGGACAAAGCGGTGGCATACACCAAGGGCGAGGCCGCGGGCTACCAGGATTTCCGGCGGATTCTGGAGCGCAAGGATATCGACGCGGTGTTCGTCTCGACGCCGGATCACTGGCACGCGCCGATCACGATCATGGCGTGTCAGGCGGGCAAGGACGTGTACTGCGAGAAGCCGCTCAGCCACACACTGCACGAGGCGCAGATGATGGTGAAGGCGGCACGCAAATACAATCGCGTGGTGCAGACGGGCAGCCAGCAGCGCTCGGCGCCGCACTTTCAGAAAGTGGTGGAACTGATTCAGCGGGGGCACATCGGCAAGGTCAGTTCGATTGAATGCTGGAACACGGAGAACGATATGCCGGAGGGCGCGGGCGCTCCGGCGGACGGCGCGCCGCTGCCGGGGCTGGATTGGGAAATGTACCTGGGGCCGGCGCCGAAGGTAGCGTACAATCGCAATCGCTACATCTGGAATTACCGCTGGTTCTGGGATTATTCGGGCGGGATGATGACCGATTGGGGGCCGCACCACATGGACATCATCCAGTGGGCGATGAAGGTGGACGGGCCGCTCTCGGCCAGCGCGGCGGGCGGACGCTACTGCTTGAAGGACAACTGCCAGACGCCGGACACGCTGATGACGATCTTCGAATACCCTGGCTTCGTGGTGCGTTATAGCATGCGGATGGGCAACTCGCGGCGGATCGAGGCGCGGCCGAATGGAATCGCGTTTTACGGGACGAATGGAACGCTGATTGTAGATCGCTCGAGCTGGGAAGTGATTCCGGAGAATGCGGCGCGTTATCCGAATGATTTCGACCGGATCGAAGCGTTCGTGAAGGATGGGAATGTGGCGTGGCCGGCGGGTTACGATCGTACGAATCGCGTGGCGGCGGTTCCGAAGTGCGAGGCGATGGGGGAGACGGGGTTGAAGATCGACCCGAGTTGCCAGGAGGCGCACGTGCAGAATTTTTTGGATTGCGTGCGGTCGCGGCAGCGGCCGGTGGCGGATGTGGAGATCGGGTACCGCAGTGTTTCGGCGTGCCATGCCGGAGTGATCGCGTTCAAGCTGGGGAGAAAAGTACTTTGGGATGCGAAGGAAGAGACGTTCCCCGGGGATGCGGCGGCGCAGGCGTTGATGACGAAGAAGTATCGGGCTCCTTGGGTGCTACCGGCGGTGTGAGGTTTGGTTGAGGGCGAGATCGGTCACCGCAGAGCGCCGGCTGAAAGCCGGCGGCAGCCAGGATTGGCTGCCCCACAAGGTCGCGGGAAGGTGAGATGTATATACGGGTTAACGATCAGGACAATGTCGGGATTATTGTCGAGCCGGAAGGGGTGGTGACGGCGCGGGAGAGGATTCCGCAGGCGCACAAGATGGCGCTGTGCGATATCGACGCTGGGGCGCCGATTACGCGGTACGGGCAGACCATCGGGATCGCGAACCGTGCGATCGCGAAGGGAAGTTGGGTGCGCGAGGAGTTGATGGACATGCCGGCGGCGCCGCCGCTGGAGGAACTGGGGCTGGCGACGAAGGTACCGGGGAGGCTGCCTGCGCTCGACGGGTACACGTTCGAGGGGTACCGGAACGCCGATGGGAGCGTGGGGACGAAGAACATCCTGGGGATCGCGACGACCGTGCAGTGCGTGGCGCCGACGGTGGATTACGCGGTGCGGCGGATTCAGGCGGAGCTGCTGCCGCGATTTCCGAATGTGGATGGCGTGGTGGCGGTGACGCATTCCTACGGGTGCGGCGTGGCGATCGACGCGCCGGGGGCGGCGGTGCCGATTCAGACGCTGAAGCACATCGGGCTGCACGCCAACATGGGCGGGCAGCCGATGATCGTCAGCCTGGGCTGCGAGAAGCTGCAGCCGGCGCGGCTGTTCGGCAGCGACCTGCCGATTTTGGGCGAGGCCAACGTGATCCGGCTGCAGGACGAGCGCGGCTTCGCGGCGAGCTTGGCGGCGATCATGGAGGCGGCGGAACGACGGCTGGCGCTGTTGAACCGGCGTCAGCGGCAGACGGTGGCGGCGAGCGAACTGGTGGTGGGGCTGCAGTGCGGCGGGAGCGATGCGTTCTCGGGCGTGACGTGCAATCCGGCGGTGGGGTTCGCGGCGGACTTGCTGGTGCGCGCCGGAGCGACAGTGATGTTTTCGGAGGTCACAGAGGTGCGCGACGCGATCCACCTGCTGACGCCGCGGGCGGAGACGCCGGAGGTGGCGCGCGCACTGATTCGCGAGATGCGGTGGTACGACGAATATCTGGCGCGCGGAGGCGCGGACCGCAGCGCGAATACGACGCCGGGGAACAAGCGCGGCGGGTTGAACAACATCGTGGAGAAGGCGCTGGGGAGCATCGTGAAATCGGGGAGCACGGCGATTCGCGCGGTGGCGAGCCACGGGGAAAAGGTGACGGCCAAGGGGCTGGTGTTCGCGGCCACGCCGGCGAGCGATTTCATTTGCGGCACGCAGCAACTGGCATCGATGAATCTGCACGTGTTCACGACCGGCGAAGGCTCGCCGTACGGTCTGGCGCTGGTCCCGGTGATCAAGGTCAGCTCGCGGACGGCGCTGGCGGAGAAGTGGGCGGACCTGATTGATCTGGACGCGGGACGGATTGCGACGGGGCAGGCGACGATCGAAGAGGTCGGGTGGGAATTATTCCGGATGATGCTGGAGGTTGCCAGCGGGCGGCGGAAGACGTGGGCGGAGCACTGGGGGCTGGGCAACGCGCTGGCACCGTTCAATCCGGGGCCGGTGACGTAACACCTGGCAAGAGACAGGCCAGGAGGCCTGTCTTACTGGATCGAGTTGAGGTAAGCGATCAGGTTGACGAGCTCCTGGGGGTTGGCGAATTGGGGCCAGGGGATGCCGGCCTGTTTCATGCGGTTGAGCATTTGCGGACCGTGTCCCCAGATGGCCGAGATCACGGAGACTTCGGAATAGCGGCGGGCCTGGCCGGGGAGTTGCGGAGCGCCGTTGGTGCCGCCGTAGTGGCACTCGTTGCAGCGCCGGGCGGCAAAGACGCGCTTGCCTTCGGCGAGATCGCCCTCGGCGGCGACGAACTGGCGCATCCAGAGGAAGCTGAGGAGTTGGCGCATCTCGTCGGGCGTGAGGGTGGGGACCTGCTGCGCCATGCGGGGGGCGTGATTCCACATATCGACGGCGATATCGGTGAGGGTCATGTTGCGCAGACGATTCTCGAGCGCGAGTTTGCCGACGTGGCAGTTGACGCAGCCCTTCTGCTCGAAGATGCGGTGGCCGGCGTCGCCGGAGGCATTGGCGAAGCGCGAGACCAGGTGCTGGGTTTCGGGCAGGGTGCGCAGGTAGGTGAGGATGTCGTTGAGCTGATCGCTGGTGAGTTGCTGCCACTCGAGTTTCTGGCGGGCGAAGGCCATTTTCATTCGATAACTGTGATTCCACATCTGCTGCACGAGCAGGATGGGGTCGCCGAGCGACTCCCATTTGGCAACGGGGATGGCGCCTTCGGCGCGCGAGTCGCTGATGCCATGGCACTGACCGCAGTGGGCGGAATCGAAGGTGGCTTTGCCGCGCGCGACGTCGCCGGGGGTGTCGAAGAAGCGGGTGGAGTAGAAGTAGGCGAAGAGATCGGCGGCGTCCTTGGGGGCGAGGCGGGGCATCTTGATGCCGCCGGCGTCGATGGCCCCCCACATGGTGGGGGCGTGATTCCACATGGTGCTGGCGAGGCGCGCGGGCGTGTAACTACGGCTGACGGAGCGGCCGAGATCGAGACCCATCTTGCCGCCGCGTCCGTTGACGGAATGGCAACGGATGCACTGCTGGTTCTCGAAGACCTTGGCGCCGCGGCGCGAGTCGCCGGGCACGACTGGGTGCACGGCGGCGATGGCGCTGGAGAGTGCGAGGAAAGCGAGGACGGGTCGCATAGAAGAAGTCTAGCGGAAGTGGGGGGGAGCCTGCCCGCGGGAAACCTTCGGGGCTGCCGTTCCACGCCGCGCTTCGGCACGTCGAGAACTACGATTACTGCAACTTCTCCGACCGTGTGGATTACAGCATCAACGACAAGTGAAAGGTCTTCGGACGGGTGGCCCGTTATAACACGACCGATCTTGCCGGCAATCCGACTCCCAACAATTCTCAACTGTATGTGCCGACCGGGACGTCGCGAGGCGCGAACAATATCGGCGGGCAGGGTTTCGGAGGCGGCGGTTTTTACTGGAATCAGAATTCCGAGGGCGAAGCCTCCAACGTGAAGATCTCGCTGCAGCGCGGCTCGCATTACCTGAAGGCCGGATTCGAGCAGCGCCGGAGCTACGGGCTGACGTATGTATCGAGCACGTCGAACATCTATTTCCCCGCGTCGCTTACGGCGGAGACTTTCAACAACCCGGACACGCTGTACAACGGGTATCTCCAACCCATCGCCACAGCACTGGTTCAACACGGCGGCCTTCGCTCCTGTGCCGGCGAACAGCTACGTGCTGCGGAACAATCCGCTGCAGTACGGCTGCCTGGCGGGTCCGCGATTCTGGAATCTGGATGCGAACCTGGAGATCCGAACACCAACGTGTTGAGCTCGACGTTCGGGAATCAGAGCGGCAGGCAGGTTGGGGAAAATCTGATTAGTGGACAGGCCGGGAGGCCTGTCCTACACGTACTCGAAAAGGGCCATGAAGCCGAAGTCCATGTGCAATTGTTGATGGCAGTGGAAAAGGGTGAGACCGGGATTATCGGCGACGAAATCGATTTCCATTTCCTGGTAGCCGCCAAGCATAACGACGTCCTTGATGACGCCCGATGTCGGCTGGCCGGCTACACGGGTGAGTTCGAAGCTGTGGCGGTGAAGGTGCATGGGGTGCGTGTCATCGCTGGCGTTGCGCATGCGGAGGCGGTAGCGCTTTCCCTGGCTCACGCGAAACATGGGATGCATGTGCTCGTCGGAGAAGGCGACGCCGTTGATGGTCCAGCGGTTGAAGCCGGCGTCGGCGGCGTTCTGCTTGGCGAAGGTCATGTCGATGATTTGATCGGGTGCGGGAACCTTGGCTTCGGAATTTCCGAATTGCGCGTAGTTCCAATAGAAGGGCTTGGGGGCCTGCCAGACGGCCTTGCCGGAGCGGCCGGCGTATTCGATCACGGTGCCCATGCCGTTGCCGCGGTCGTCGTCCGACAGATCGCCCATGACCCAGACGCCGGGGTGATTCATCTCGACGATCGCGGAAATGCGCTCCGCGGGAGCGAGCCAGAGTCCGGGTACAGTGACGGGACGGGGAAGGGGATTGCCATCCATCGCGAGCACGGCGAAAGTGTGCCCGGGTAGCGCGAGGCTGCGGATTTCGGTGGCGCTTCCGTTGAGGACGTGGAAGAGAATGCGTTCGCCTTCCTTGACCCGCACCGGGATGCCGGTGCCGAGCATGCGGCCGTTTATGGTGAAGGCGCTATAGCCGACTTCGAAGCCGTGGGGCGCGCCGCTGTCGAGCGAGGCCTTCATCGCGCGGTCGCCGGCGAGTTTCAGTTCCTCCACCGGAGCGGCGGGTCGCAGGAAGTCCATCTCCATGTCCCCGCCGCGGCTGAGACTGGCGTCGAATTCCTTGAGGGTGAGAAAGACTTCGCGATCGTAATTGCCGGGATTGTTTTTCGGTTCGATATAGACGGGGCCGACGAGGCCGGTGTATTGTCCGGCGTTCAAATTATTGCCGGCGCGAACGTGCGTGTGATAGAAGCGAAGGCCGGAAGGCTTGGGCACGAAAGTGATGCGGCGGCTTCCATGCGCAGGGATGTAGGGCGTGCCTTCTTCGGCGGCGCCATCGACATCGGTGGAGAGAAATTGTCCGTGCCAGTGGAGTTGCTCGGGCGTGTCGGTCTGATTGCGGATGTCGATGGTGACCGGCCGGTCTTCCTGCATGCGGAGCAGCGGGCCGGGGAATTGACCGTTGTAGGTGGCGGTGGAGATGGTGCGCCTGGACGCTACTTCCACGGGTTTGACGGCGATGGTGAGGGTATGATCCGCGGCGGGGAGGTCAGCTTGCCGGGCGGCGGGGCGGCTGCAGCCAATGGTGTGAGAGAGGACGGACGTTCCGGCCAGCGCGCCCGCGGCCTGCAGGAGATTTCGGCGTGAGAGAGGCATGGGGATGGTGAGAGAGAGGCTCCAAATTTCAGCGTAGTACATCAGGCGCGCGCGATGCGCGTGCGGAATCTCACGTATTCGCGGTGGGATAATCGAAGCGGAATGAACCAGGGCGTGGCGTCAGGCTCTCTGCTGAGCCTCTTCCTCTACAACGTTGCCGACGCGATCCGTCTGGATGGATTGCGGCAAACGCTGGGGGCGCCGCCTGCAAGGCGCGAGCCGCCCTTTCGCCAGCCCGCGCCGGAGTACGTGCGGTTCGTGACGCCGCCCGTGATCGAGCCGCTGCTGCCGGTGGAGATCGAACCCGGCTCGAGTATCGGAGGGCGGGTTGCGTATCACGAGTACGGGATCGTGACGGTGCAACTGGAGATTCCGTTCGAGGGCACGTGGGAAGAGATCGCGGCGCTGGCGGCGCGGTGGATGAACGCTCCGGAACTGGATCAGATCGCGGCGTCGGTGGTGCGCGAACAGGTGAAGAGAGCGCAAGCCGCGCTGGTGGATCCGTACAAGGAGCAACTCAGCGAAGACTACTGCATCATTCATCTGCGTCGCGCGGAGGACGAACACGGACGGGTGCTGAACGCGCAGGACCTGATCGAGCAGCGCGGGGATTCGATCGCGCAGATTGTACGCGGAGAGGTGGCGCGGTTCTCGGCGAGCGAACTGGCGGAGATTCTGGAATCGCGCATGTCGTATTACGAAAACGACCTGCTGGTGGTGGGCTGGTCCGCGGCGCTGGTCTACGATACGCCAGAGGGCGCGGTACCGACGATTCAACTGCTGGAGTATGCCAATGCGCAGCTGCTGGAGTTTCGCCACTACGACGCGGTGCTGACAGCGCTGTTGTCGGAGGTGTACCGCTCGCTGGAGCGCGGCGGCCTGCTGTCGCGATGGCGGATGGCGCGCGACGCGGAGCACGTGAACACGATCCGGCTGGACATCCGCGAGTTGACGGAGCGCGTGGACAACTCGATCAAGTTCCTGAGCGATATGTTCGCAGCGCGGTTGTACCGGATGGCGGCGGCCAAGATCGGAGTGCCCGACTACCGGACGCTGGTGGATCAGAAGCTGGATAGCGCGGGCGAGCTGTACGGTTTCATGATGGACCGGTTTTATCACGGGCGCGCGTTTGTGCTGGAACTGATGGTGGTGATCATCCTGATGATCGAGCTGGGGTACTTGTTCCGGGGAGTGAGGTAGAGATCGCTCCCTGACGGTCGCGGTTCGCAGCTAGGGTGATGCAATGGCGAGAGGGCTCGGACGCTCCCTCACTTTACGGTCGCGGCTCGGATGACAGGGTCTTGACGAAATCGTAGAGGAAGGTCTGGCCTTCGTAGAAGGAGTTGACGGGCATGCGCTCGTCGCGGCCGTGGGCGCGGACGTCGTCGCGGTCGACGAAGAAGCCCTGGATGCCGTAGGTGGGGATGCCGGCGACACGAAGGTAGCGGCCGTCGGAGCCGCCAACCGCCATGGAAGGCACGGTGATGACGCCGGGCCACATGATGTCGCTGACCTTTTCGAAGGCCTGCATGATATCGGGGCGCATCGGGGAGGCGGGGCTCGCGCCTTCGTTGGTCTTGATGGTGATCACCACCTGATCGTCGGCGACCACTTTCTTCAGCGTGGCGAGCACGTTCTCGATGGTGTCATCAGGCAGGATGCGGCAGTTGACGTTGGCGGCGGCGAGTTGGGGCAGGGCATTGGTGGCGTGACCGCCTTCGAGCTGGGTGGCGACGCAGGTGGTGCGCAGCATGGCGTTGAGCGGGGCGGAAGCGGCGGAGACACGGCGCATGGCGGCCTCGTCGCCTTCGGAGATGCGGGTGAGGTCGGCGGCGAGCGGTCCTTTTTCGATCTTCGCCATCTGGCGGAAATAGGCGCGGGTGATTTCGTTGAGGTGGTAGGGGAAGGCGAACGTGGAGAGGCGATAGAGTCCGCCGGCGAGGTGGTAAATGGCGTTATCGGGGACGGGGCGAGCGCTGTGGCCGCCCTTGTTGCGGACCTCGAGGCGGAAATCGGAGTAGACCTTTTCGCTGAGCGACATGTCGTTGGAGATGCGCTTACCATCGATCATTTCGCCGCGCGCGCCTTCGTTGATGGCGAACTCGGCCTCGATGAGAGCGCGGTGATTCTTGAGGAGCCAATCGATGCCGTTGTAGGGGCCGCCGCCTTCTTCGTCGGCGGTGAGGGCGACGATCAGGTCGCGGTCGGGGCGGAAGTTTTCGCGCTTGTAACGGATCAGGTTGGCGATCCAAACGGCGGCCTGGGCCTTATCGTCCATGGTGCCGCGGCCGTAGAAGTAGCCGTCCTTCTCGATGAGGACGAAGGGGTCGGTAGTCCAGTCTTCGCGGAGGGCCTCGACCACGTCGATGTGGGCGAGCAGGAGGATGGGCTTGCGGCGTCCGGCGCCGTGATAGCGGACCACGAGGTTGGCCTTGCGTGGGATGGCGCCGCCGACGAAGATGTCGGCATCGGGGAAGCCGGCGGATTTGAGGCGCGCTGCCATGGCTTCGGCGATGGGCGTGGTGGCGCCGGTGGTGAAGCCGGACTTGGTCTCGATCATCTGCCGGTAGATCTCGCGCGCCAGTTGCCGGTCGGCCGCGGGCGGTAGATTATCCGCGGCAAGGCAAGGGAGTGCTAGGGGAAACAGCAGGAGTGCGAAGCGCATTCCCGTCATTGTCTCACTTGGAGCGGGCGGCGCTGACGAGGAGGACGGCGCAGAATCGGAGAAGCTAAATTAGATGGACAGGCCAGGAGGCCTGTCCCACTAGGGCTTAAGGTGCATGCGGAGGAAAGCCAGGTACTGATCCCAATCGGAGGGGATGGTGCCGTGGCCGCCGGCATGCATGTAGTAGCCGATGGTGTGGAAGATGGGGGTGCCGGCGGGCGGCATCTCGTCGGTCTCGAGGCCCTGTTTGCCGAAGAGGCGGTAGACGGGGTCGGCGGCGCGGGCGGCGAGGAATTCGCCTTTGGGGTCCGACCAGAAATCTTTGTCGCCGGTTTGGAGCAGGACAGGGCGGGGCGCGATGAGGGCCACCAGGAGGTTGGCGTCGACCGGAAACTCGGCGACGTTGTGGGCGAATTTCGCGTAGTTGGCGGCGAACTGATAGGGGTAGCGGGTGGGCTCGGTGAGGTGGGCGATGGTCTCGCCGTAGTTGCGGCGGCTGAGGGCGGCGCCGCCTTCGCCGGAGCAACTGGCGATCACGAGGGCGAAGCGCGTGTCGTGCGCGCCGGCCCACATGACGGTCTTACCGAGGCGGGAGACACCGGTGACAGCGACGCGTTTGGCATCGACGCCGCGGTCGGTTTCGAGATAGTCGAGGGCGCGGCTGAGACCCCAGGCCCAGGCGGAGATGGCGCCCCACTCATCGGGGGCGGGCTCGGTCTGGCCGGGTTTGAGGTAGAGGGCGCGGACGCCGAAGGGGATGCCGCCGAGGAAATCGGGATCGATGTCGCCGTAGTAGACGGTAGCGAAGCCGAAGCCGGCGTCGATCAGGCGGGCGACGTTGATCTTGCCGAAGCTCATGCCCTGGGTGGCCGGAACTTTCTTCTTGTCGCGGCCCCAGACTTCGCCGACTTTGACGCCGGGGTCGGCGACGGTATTGGAGTTGGCGGAGAAGGCGGCATTGAGCAGCACGGGCGCGGGGTGGGTCTCGGCGTTGGCGGGGAGATAGAGCAGGAGGTCCATCTTGGGTCCATCGGTGGCGGCGGAGAAGTAGATGGTCACCTGACGGCGGATGGCTTTGCCATCGAGTGCGGGGGCGGCGCTTTCGCTGACGACGAAGTGTTCGGCGGAGGGGCGGCCGGGGGCGCGACCGTACTGGTTTTCCTCGAAGAGTCTGACGATTTCAGGGCGGCGCTTTTCGTTCCAGGTCTTGGCGTCGCGGACTGGCTTGCCGTTGGCGAGGACGAGGGGGTCGGGAAGCTTATAGGTTCCGACCTTGGCTTCGTCGTAATTGACCGGGATACCGGCGACGACGGCGGCCGGGGGTTTATCGGCCTGGGCGAGCGCGGCGCCCGCGATGAGAATCGCAAGGAACGGGATTCGCGTCATGATGCGACCTACTTTATCACTGCCGGCTCGGCCGACTGGGCGGGGAAGGGTTGGGAGAACCAGAAGGAATAGGGCGTGGCTCCGTGGACCTGATAGTGCTCCAGGCGCTCGCGGGCTTCGGCGACGGTGGGGATGTGGCCGGCAGGGACCCACCAGAGGCAATAGTTCGGTTTGTCCATTTTCTCGAACCACTGGGCGCGGTCGCGGAAAACGCCGATGTGGCGGGCACTGTAGGTGTAGTCGCGCAAGGACTCGAGCGATTCCCAGACGGACATATTGACGAGGACGAAGGGGTCTTCGCTGTAGACGACGTCGGTGGCATTGCCGGAGGAAGATTGCAGGCGCCAGACGAAACCCGGGGCGGCATCGGCCAGCGCGTTAATGGGATCGAGTTGGCTGACGAAGCCGGACATACGGCGATCGTCGATGGGGTGCAGTATGCGGCCGATGTTGACCTGGGCGAGGTGGTGGGACATGCCGACCATTTTACGACTGTGGGGCGGAGGCAGACCAGCGGTCGAGGATGGCAGCGAGCGAGCGCAGGCTGACCGGTTTGCTGAGGTGATCGTCCATGCCGGCTTCCAGGCAGGCTTCGCGATCTGTCGCGAAGGCGTTGGCGGTGAGCGCGATGACGGGCAGGTGGCGGGCGCCGTTCTCGCGGCGGCGCAACTCGCGGGTGGCGGCGTAGCCATCCATGACGGGCATCTGGCAATCCATCAGGACGAGGGCGTAGTTCATGTGCGCGAGGGCGTCGAGCGCCTCCGTGCCGTTGGCCACGACGTCGGATTCAAAACCGCAATGCGCCACCTGCAAGCGGGCGACGCGCTGGTTGACTGCGTTGTCCTCGGCGATCAATACGCGGCCGCGGGAGGTTTGGCAGGAGGGCGGAGAAGGAGCGACCGGCGCCGCGGGGGCGAGATCTGGAGCCGGGCGAAGGATGCGGTGCAGGCATTCGTAGAGCGCCTCGGGCTTGACCGGTTTGTGGATGCTGGTGGTGGCGTCCAGATCGGGCCGGACCCCGATCGACCTCAGGCTGAGGAGAGGTATGGCGCAAAGCGCCGGGTCGGTCGCGATTGCCTGGAGCAGGGCGGCGACATCGGTGCCGGGCATTTGCGTGTCGATGATGGCGGCGCCGAAGGACCGCGCGCGCAGGAGGGAGAGCGCGTGTTCCCCATCAGCGGCGGTTTCGGTGCGCAGGCCCCAGGCGGCGGCGTAGCGTTCGAGAATTGCGCGGCTGGAGGCATTATCGTCCACGATCAGGATCGAGGCGTAGGGCAGGCAGCGGGCCGGCGCGGCGGCTTTGGACACGGAGGGCAGCGCGGCCGTAAACCAGAAAGTGGAGCCCTGACCCTCGCGGCTTTCTACGCCGATTTCGCCTCCCATTAATTCGACGATGCTCTTGGCGATGGCCAGGCCGAGTCCGGTGCCGCCGAAGCGGCGAGTGGTAGTGTTGTCGGCCTGAGCGAAGGCGGCGAAGAGGTGGGGGATGGCGGCTTCGGGAATGCCAATTCCGGTATCGGCGACGGTTACGCGCAGGCGGTTGGTCTCCGCATCGAACGTCACCTGAGTGACGATCTCGCCGGCGGAGGTGAATTTGAGCGCGTTGCCGAGCAGGTTGAGCAGCACCTGCCGCAGGCGCGCGGCATCGCCGCGGACGCGGGCCGGGACTTCCGGGGCGATCCAATAGGTGAGTTCCAGATTTTTGACGTGTGCCGTCGGGGTCATCAGCTCGATGGCGGCTTCGATAGTGGCGGTGAGATCGAAGGGCGTGGCTTCCAGTTCGAGCTTGCCGGATTCGATCTTCGAGATATCCAGAATATCGTTGATGATAGAGAGCAAGTGCTCGCCGGACTGGGTTACGCTGAGAGCCAGCGAGCGCTGCTCTTCGGTGAGTCCGCTCTGCACCAGGAACTCGGTCATGCCGAGGACGCCATTCATCGGGGTGCGGATTTCGTGGCTCATGTTGGCCAGAAACTGGCTCTTGAGCCGGGTGGCCTGACGGGCGGATTCCAGGGCGAGCGCGAGGGCGGCATTGTTCTCCTGGAGTTGGCGCGCGAAGACATCGAGCCGCTCCTTGGCTTCGTAGCGCTCGGTAAGGTCCACCAGGCAGGAGCGCAGTCCCTGGATTTCGCCACCGTGATCGAAAATGGCGGTTTCATGCACTTCGACACGGAGCAAGCGGCCATCCTTGCGCTCGTAACAGCGTTCGAAGGGCGCCAGGGGAAGAGTGCCCTCCATCTTGGCGCGGATGGCGGCGCGCGATTCCTCTCGGTACCGGGGCGCGACAAACTCCGAGGCGTGGCACCCGATGATCTCGCTCTCGGAATATCCGCAGAGCATTTGGCCGGCGCGGTTGATACGGGTGACGAGCCCGTCGCGATCGATCTCGTGAATGGCGACCGGCGCTTCCTCAAAGAGCATGCGGTAGCGTTCTTCGCTGCGAGCGATCAGGTCCGCGGCGCGCTGTTGTTCGGTGATATCGACGGCGACCGCGCCAATCCGGGCCGGGCCGGTTTCGCCGCCAAGGAGGAACTTCAGCACCAGCCAGTGATACAGGGCGCCTTCGGGGCCGGGAGTGGAAAGCAGGTATTGTGTCGGACGCCCGGTCTCAAGTACCTCGGCGTCGCGTGCGCGCATGCCGGCGGCCCTTTCTCCCCAGATTTCAGCATCCATGCGGCCGATACTCTGCGCGGCGGTTCGGGCGTGAAAACGCAGGAAGGCATCGTTGACGTAGATTATGCGGCCGGAGGCCTCTTTAATAAACGAGATGGCCGGCGTGTGCGCCATGAAGGTCTCGAAGCGCCGTTCGGCTTCCACGGCTCGGGTCCAGGCGTGTTCGGCGGTATGGCGAATGCGCAGCGTGCGGCGATAGTGCCAGAAGGTGAAGGCGATCAGGAGCAGCACGCAGGCAGCGAAGAGCAATCCGAGGAGGTAACGCTGGCGTCCGGCCAGGCGCTGCTGCACGTAGCGCTGCTGGGGGAGCGCGAACCACCGGTTGGCGATGGCCGTCATGGTGCCATCGAGCGCCGCTTGTTCGATGGCGACAAAGAGGCGGCGTACCGCCGGCGAAGGCGCAGTGCGGGCAAACGTGGCCATGGGCAGCGAGGTCTGGGGCAGGGGCACAACCAGGAGCTTGCGACCGGCGCAGCCGGCAGGCTGGTCGAGTAAAGCGTCGTAAATGAGGCGTGCATCAAGCAGTACGCCATCGATGCGTCCGGCACAGAGATCGGCGATCATCGGAGGCGAGCTGAGCATCCGGATCGCGTCGGCGCCGGGCAGGACGGTAGAGGCGACATAGGCTCTGTTGGCAAGTACCGCAATGCGGCGCCCGAGAGCCGCGGCGGGATTCCTCAAGGGGCGATCGCGCAACGACAGCAGAGAGCTTGAGATCTCCCACCACGGAACGCTTGGGTATAAATCGCGGCGTTGCGCGGTGACAGTAAGGATCGGGTAGAGATCGACCTGGCCGGAGCGGAGCGCCGACTCCGCCTCGTCTACAGCGACCCATTGAAGTTGCACGCCGCTGCGCGCGGCGGCTTCCTGTACTAATTGAACGGCGAGGCCGGTGGGGTGACCCAAATCGTCAATCGTGACGTAAGGCGAGAATTCCACGTAGCCGACACGCAGTGGAGTGGTGGCGGCGGTGGAGTTGTGGAATTCGGCCACACAAATTCCTACGGCGAGGCACACCGTGAGTAAGGTGTAGCGCCAGGGATGGCGCGCGAATTCGGCCACGACTCTGTTCAACCGGGCAGCAGACTCCACATGGCTCTATCGGCCGAACGCGGAAAGACTGTAGGGCGAGGGAAGAGTTTGAGAGTATTCGTGCCCAATGCGGCTGCGGGTTTTTCCGATTTGCGCAACCCTTATAATGAAGTTTATGTTCTTTCGCAGAGAGCGTCCGGTGACCCGGAATTTCGAAGAAAAATTGAATGCGCTGAAGGCGGCGGGCTTCACGGTAATGCCCGTACGACCTGGAATCACCCGGGTAAGCCGCGGCTGCTATGCGTTGGATTTGAAGGAGAGCGGCGGCACGGTGCTGGTGGAAGATCGCGCGGGCGTTCTGATGGTCGACGAAATCGGCGTGCTGGTGGATGGCGGATACCAGAAGTTTTTCCGCGCGCCGAGCGGTAAGAAGGTGCCGGCGCTGGCGGACGATCTCAAGGCGCTCCACGATTTCGAAGAAGACGTGAAGGAATCGCTGGGGATAAAGAGCCTGTACAACGAATCGTTGGGAACGGTGTCGACGTTGTATCAGTACGACCGGGTGAAGGACCGGGATCGCGGTGTTCCTAAGCGGGCCTGGGAATAGGACGTAGTCCAAGCGCTACGGATCGCTCCCTGACGGTAGCGGCTCGGATTGAATAAGAGATCGGCTCCCTGACGGTCGCGGTTCGCGGTGAAGGTGAGTTACTTCTTGACGGCGGGGGCAGGGGTGGGCTGTTTGCGCAACTGCTCGAAGTACTGCTGCACGTAAGGCTGGAGTGATACGGGGACTTCGTCGCGGCTGATTTCGGCGCCGCCCTGCGTGTGCTGCACGCCCTTCTGCGCGTAGGGTGTGTGCAACTGCTGGCTGGTGGATTGCACTTCGACGGTGGCCTCGCCGCTGATTGTGGCGGAGCGTTTGCCGAGGATCTCGCTGATCTTTCCCATGGCGGCAAGTTGCTCGGCGTTCTTGATGGCCTTATCGCCATCCTGGCTGCCGATGCCGCTGCCGGGCTGTTTGCTGGTCTGCTGGGAATCGCTCTTGCCCTGGCCTTTGCCCTGCTGCGCGTTCTCGGAGTTCTTGGCCTCCTGGCCGTCCTCGCCCTCCTGCGCGTCGCCCTGCTGGTTGCCGGATTGCTGCTGGCCGTCCTTATTGTTCTGGCCCTTCTGCCCCTGTTGCGGCTTGCCCTGACGCGAGTTCTGTTCCTGGTTTCCCTGCTGCGGCGCGCCTTGCTGGTTCTGCTGCGGCTTCACCTTCGACATCAGGTTCTGGAAGGCGTCCTTCATCTTGCTCATCAAGCTGGAATTCTCGTTGTTGTTGGCGGAATCCTGTTTGCCGTTCTGCTGCTTTTCGGATTGACCGGACTTGCTGTCGCCCTGCTGTCCGTTCTGATTTTCGTCGCCGGCCTTGCCGCCGGTGGCGTCGTTCTGCGCATCCTCCTGGTCGTCGGAGGCCATCTGGTTATCGCCCTGCTGGTCGGCGGATTTCTGGCCGGGCATGGATTTGGATTCGGTCTTTGCGTCGGCTTTGGATTCGGGTTCGCCGGCGGTCTGCATCTCCTGGTTGGGGTCCTGTTGTCCGGGGCCTTTTTGATCCTTGTCTTCGGCGCCGTTGCCCTCGTCGGCAGTTTCGGGAATCTGTTTGGGATTGCGGCGGGTATTGTTGGCCTGGCGGACGGACTTGCCGCCGGCGAGCGATTCGGGAAGGAAGTTGGCCAGGGGCTGCTTCAGGTCGAGGCGGCGCGAAAGGCCGTAGCGCAGCGCGAACAGGCTGCCGGCGACCACGAGGAGCGCGGCCATTACGTAAAATCCGCGGGGCATCCGGTAGGGCACGGCGAGGCGAACGTCGGCGGTTTGGGCGATGCGTCCGGCGCTTTCAAACTGCGCACGGCGGATCTCGTCGCGAACCGGTGCGCCGGGCGCGAGTTCGCTGAAGAAGAGCGCGGTGGAGAGGTGGTCGGCGAGATCGAGGCGGCGGTCCACGAGCTGAGCGACGGCGTAAGGGGCGGGCAATCGCTTTTTGATTCGATAGATGCCGAATGCGGCGGCAAGCAGGGGAACGGCGGCGACGATCTGCCAACTGAGAATTTGAGTACCAAGGAGGAGCAGCAGGATGAAAGCGGCGAGCGCGATGCTGCCGGCGGTCGCTCCTTGAGCGAGCAGTTCGTTACCTAAGATGCGGCGCCTTGCCTCACGGACCAGAGTTCCCACATCGCCCCTCGTGCTTTTTCGCACCATTTTCGGGACTAGCCGGTCCCGAAACGCTAGCTTTCACCTCAATCTTATCATCTCCCGCAGGGGGGGCTGCAGAGAGGACGGAGGTAAAATAGGCATTAAGGCATCCCATCCAAGGAAGGAACTCCGTTTGAACCAACAAATCCGCGTTTTGATTGTAGATGACGAAGAGAGTCAGCGTGCCGGCCTGGCCGCCATGGTGTCCGCCTGGGGAATGCTTCCGAGGACCGCGGGGGACGGCAACGAAGCGCTGGAGATACTCAATTCCTTTCCCGCGGATGTGATTTTAACCGATCTGAATATGCCGGGACTGGACGGCTTCGGCTTCCTGCAGCGTTTGCGGGAAGGCGGGGACATGCCGCCGACGATCGTGCTGACAGCCTACGGGAACATTGAGACGGCGGTAAAAACGGTGCACGAACTGGGGGCCTACTGGTTCCTGGAGAAGCCGATTCAGGCGGGGACGCTCGAGGTGCTGGTTCGCCGCGCCGGTTCGCACGCGGAGTTGAGCCAGGAGAAGCGGGTGCTGGAGCGCAACCTGGTCTATAAGGGATCGCTGGGCGAGATGGTGGGCAAGTCGCCGCGCATGCAGGAGATTTTCGCGCTGTTGCAGCAGGCGGGGCCGAGCCGGGCAGGCGTGCTGATCACGGGCGAGAGCGGCACCGGTAAAGAGATGGTGGCGCGCACGCTGCACGCGCTGAGTCCGCGAAGGCAGGGGCCGTTCGTGGCGATCAACTGCGCGGCGCTACCGGAATCCTTGATCGAAAGTGAATTGTTCGGGCACGAGAAGGGCTCCTTCACGGGTGCCACGGAACGGCGCGCGGGCTGTTTCGAGCTGGCACAGAACGGCACGCTGCTGTTGGATGAAATCGGCGAAATGCCCATGGCGACGCAGGCCAAGCTACTGCGCATCCTGGAGGATTCCAAGGTGCGGCGGCTCGGCGGCCGGACTGAGTTCGAGGTGGACGTGCGCGTGGTGGCGGCTACCAACAAGGTCCCCGAGGAGGCTGTGCAGGGCGGACATTTGCGCGAGGATTTGTTCTACCGCTTGAATGTATTTCACGTGCATTTGCCGCCGTTGCGCGATCGCAAGGACGATATTCAGGCGATGGCGGACGTGTTGATCGCGGATCTCAATCGCAAGCACGAGTGCCGGGTCACGGAGATCGCGCCCGCGGTAATGACGTGCCTGCAGCGGCACAACTGGCCGGGCAACGTTCGTGAATTACGCAACGTGCTGGAACGCGCCGTGATTCTGGCGGGCGAGGGGGCGATCGAGGTGAAGCACCTTCCGCTATTCCTGCAGAACCGTCCGGCGACGGTTGTGGCGGGTGAAGAGCCGGCGGCGGTCGCGGCGGCCGCGCCGGATGATCTGGAATCGGTGCGATTCTCGATCGGCACCACGGTGGAAGAGGCGGAGAAGGGTTTGATTCTACGCACGCTGGAACACACGAATAATAACAAGACGCGCGCGGCGGACATCCTTGGGATCAGCCTGAAGACGCTGCACAACAAGCTGAAGGAATACGGCACGAAGGAAGTGGGGATCGGGGCGTAGTAGATCGCTCCCTGACGGTCGCGGTTCGCGGTGCTGGCGAACCCCGGCGGGTTACCGGCCGGTGTGGAGGTTGTTGTGGATCGCGTAGAGGGCTAGTTCCAGGCGGTCGGAAACGCCAAGTTTGTCGAAGATGTTGTGCAGGTGGTTCTTCACCGTCTGCTCGCTGATGAACATCTTCTCAGCCATTTCCTTATTCTTGAAGCCTTGCGCCACCAGCGCAACGATTTCGCGTTCGCGCTGGCTGAGCGGAGAGCGCTCGCGTTCGCGTGTGGGAGGCGCCTGCGACGGCGCGGCCATCGCGGGAGCTTCGTCGTTGGCGACGAACTGACGGATGACTGCGGCAGTGGTGTGCGAATCCAACCAGATCTCCCCGGCATGTACTTTGCGGATGCTCTTGATCAGGAGTTCGGTCGCGGTCTGTTTGAGCACGATACCGGACGTGCCGAGCTTCATGGCCTGGACGAATTCGTTCTTGTCGTCTGAAGCGGTGAGCACAATGACGCGAGTCTTGTTCTTGGCGATCTGAAGACGCTGCAGGGTGGCGAGGCCATCCAGGCCGGGCATTTTGAGATCGAGTAAGAGGATATCGGGTTCGTGCTGCTGAAGAACGTCGAGTACCTGGCGCCCATCCTGGGCTTGCGCCACGACTTCGAAGTCTTCTTCGAGAGCGAGCAGACGGCAAAGTCCGTCGCGAAAGATGGGATGATCGTCCGCTACCACGATGCGGATCTTGGGCTTCGAGGACGTACCCACGCCGGAGGACGGCCCATTGATACCCGTACTGTTCTCAGACATACACTATCCGTTCGTTACGTAGAGTTCTAATAGTACCAAATTAAAATCGACCCAACGCGTCGCGGGGAACGGCATTTGAAACCACGCGTAACCATCTGATCTCGCAGACGGGACAACCAGCCCCCCCGTTGCGATCATTGTAACCCAAACAAAGATGGAAAGCGCGGGTTATGGGTTTCACGCGGGTTTCACGCCGGCCCTCTGGCTTTGATAAGGTTGAAGGAATATGAGCGAAGAATTGGGCGAAGTTGATTTTCAACGGTTCTGGCGCCGTCTCCAGCAACTAGGGCTCAACGCTTACGAGTCGCGTTCGTACCTCGTACTGTTGGGGCACCCGAAGTTCAAGGCGCTGGAACTGGCGGCGCGGGCGCATGTGCCCCGCCAGAAAATCTACGAAGTGCTGGACAGCCTGGTGGAAAAAGGATTTGCTCAGGTAGTCCAGGAGAAGACGAAGCTCTTCTCGGCGGTGGAGCCGAGCCTGGCGATTCCGGGGTATCTGGCGCGCAAACGCCAGTCGCTGGAACAGGAACTGACCGATAACGGACGCGCCGGCGGCGCCTTGATCGACGATCTGAAGAGTCTCTACTCCGAGGGTCAGGGTGGACGCGGCACGCTGGATTTTCTTCGCATTGTGACGGAACCGGCGCAAACCGGGGCGGAATACCGGCGGATGCTCGCCGAGGTGAAGACCGAGTATCTGGAGTTTTCGCGGCCGCCCTACGCGGTGGATCCGCTGGACGAGAAACTGGTCAAGCAGGCGGGCTCGAACGGAGTGGCCTGCCGGCTGTTACTGGAAGCGGCA
This sequence comes from uncultured Solibacteraceae bacterium, assembly GCA_963791985.1. GTDB lineage: Bacteria > Acidobacteriota > Terriglobia > Bryobacterales > Bryobacteraceae > Solibacter. Next base: position 704,631 of record CAWBUN010000003.1, read on the forward strand.
TCGCTCGACCAGGAGCACCGGCAACGCCTGACGGAGTATGTTGCGGCCGGTGTCCAGGTACGGATCGCCGAATCGCTGCCCATGAAACTGGCGGTATTCGACGGGGAACACGGCATGCTCGCGCTGCTTGACCCGGTGATCACGCGGCCGACGTGGACGGCGGTGGTGTTTCACCACGACGGCATGGGGGAAGCGATGAAGGCATTGTTCGAGGAGCGCTGGCGGCGCGGCACGGACTTGTAAATTCTTCCCTCCGCAATCGAAATCGCGATTGACCCTGGAACGGTTCCGGGCTGGATACTGCGCCTGGAAGGTGGATCTCTCGTCTCAAGAAACCATGTTGCGTGCCGGGGAACTGGCGCAAGCCTGCGGAGCGAGTACGGACACGCTGCGGCATTACGAACGCGTCGGCGTGCTGGCGCGGCCGCGGATGGTGCGCCGCGCTCTGGCGCTCGGCGCGGCCGCATTCGCGCAGGACTCGCACCACCAGGGGGTGGACGAGCGCGGCGATCACGTGATGGGGTTCTCGCACGAGAAGGCCACCCACCACTTTCTACTCTATTAAGGATGGTGGGGCGATCGAGGTTACGGCCAACAGCGCAAGCGACGCGGCCCAGGTCACGTACCAGTTCACGAAGACAGAGCGCGGCGGCACCATCCGCATTACGACGAAGAACGCCGAAGCGCTGGCCGCGGTACACGAATTCCTGCGGTTCCAGATTGCGGATCACCGGACGGGGGATGCGGGCGAGGTGAAGTGACCGTTCGCGTCCGGAGAACGCTCCCTCACGGTCGCGGCTCGGTTTGAGGGCGTTATCGAGAATCGGGAGTTCCTTGCGCTTCCTAACGGTCGCGGCTCGTTGACTCTGAGAATTCTTCGCGGGCCGCAAGCAAACGAACGCGCAGTGATCCAGCGCCGGACGCAGGCCCGTTACTTGGTACCGCCGGCGACGCCGCGCTGTTTGCGGGTGAGGATTTCGCGGACGGCGTAGATGCGGCGGTCCTGGCTTTCGAAGTAGGTGCGCATCATCATCTCGCCGATCAGGCCGGTGGAGAACATCATCAGGCCGCTCAAGCAGCAGCAGGCACGCCGGCGATCATCAGCGGGCCGTGCTCGATCACGATTTCGTAGCCCATGATCTTGAGCATCAGCGAGGTAGGCCATGATGCCGCCGCCGAGCGTGGTGCCGGCGAGCCCGAGCGTCCCGAAGAAATGCATGGGGCGGGTGAAATATTTGAGCAGGAACTTGATGGTGAGGATGTCGAACAGCACGCGGAAGGTGCGTCCGATGCCGTAGTGCGAATCGCCGGCGGCGCGCGGCACATTGCGGATGGGCACTTCGACGACGCGCGCGCCGTAGAAACTGGCCAGCGCGGGAATGAAGCGGTGCAACTCGCCGTAGAGGTTGACGTCCTTGAGGACTTCGGCGCGGTAGGCCTTGAAGGTGGTGCCGAAATCGTGCAGGTCCACGCCGCTGGCCTTGGCCATCAGCCAGTTGGCGATGCGCGACGGGAACTTGCGCATGATGGCGTTATCCACGCGATGTCTTGCGCCAGCCGCTGGCGATATCGTAGCCCTGGTCGATTTTCTCGAGCAGCGCGGGGATGTCCTCGGGGGCGTGCTGCAGGTCGCCATCCATGGCGATGACCACGTCGCCCTTGGCTTCGTGGAAGCCGGCGGAGAGGGCGGCGGTCTGGCCGAAGTTGCGGCGCAGGCGGATCACCTTGAGGTGGCCATCGGTCTCGACCAGGTTGGCGAGCAGTTCGAAGCTACGGTCGGTCGAGGCGTCGTCCACGAAGAGAATCTCGTAGGGGCGCTGCAACTGCTCCAGCACCGCGGTGAGACGGTCGTACAACGGGAGGATGGAGGGCTCCTCGTTGTGGATCGGGATCACGATCGACAACATTGCCATGTAAACTACCAGTTTACCATCGCGTGGTGCTATACTTTCGCGCTCTGATGGAACGCATTCCTTTTCAGGCGACGGCGGCGGGCGCGTTGTACGAGGACATGGGGCCGCTGCCGGTGGCGGTGCTGCTGGACAACGTGCGCAGCATGTACAACGTGGGCTCGTTTTTTCGCACGGCGGATGCGGCCAGCGTGGAGAAGCTGTATCTCTCCGGGATCACGGCGCAGCCGCCGAAGAGCGCGATCACGAAGACGGCGCTCGGGGCGGAGAACACGGTGCCGTGGGAGCACGCCTGGGAGGCGCTGCCGCTGGTGGAGAAGGTGCGCGCGCGCGGGTACGAAATCGCGGCCGTGGAGACCAGCGTCCACGCCGTCGATCTCTTCGACTGGACGCCGCGCTTTCCGGTGCTGCGTGATTTTCGGGCACGAGGTGGATGGCATCCGGCCGGAGATTTCGGCGCTCTGCGATACGCACGTGCGCATCCCGATGCTGGGCGCCAAGCACTCGCTGAACGTGGCGACCGCGGGCGGTGTCGTGATTTACGAACTGCTGCGCAAATACCGGGCTTTGAGCGCTACGATGAGACGTGCCTGAACCACTGCCGCGCATCCGCATGAACCTGGATTTCATGCCCTCGCCTTCGCCCGAACATCCGGGACTGTTCATCCGCGATCCCTACAAGTACTCCGACGCCATGCTGGTGATTCCGCCGCCGCTGGTGGAGTGTCTGCAGTGCTTCGACGGGCAGCAGACGGATCTGGATCTGCGCGCCGCGCTGGTGCGCATCACGGGCGAGCTGGACGTGGGCGAATTGCAGCAGAACCTGATCGACACGCTGAGCAAGGCGGGCTTCCTGGAAGACGCCGAGATGCGAGCGCATGCAGGCGGAGCGCAAGCGCGAGTTCACCGCGGCCACGGTGCGCGAACCGGCGCACGCGGGGTCGGCGTACCCCGACGGACGCGGAAGAAGTGAACGAGATGATGCGGGAGTACATGGGCGGCGTGGAGCCGCCGGAGCCGGACGGGACTGTTCGCGATCGCGGCGCCGCACGTGAGCCCGCGAGGGCGGCTGGCAAAGCTACCGCGCGGCGTACGGGATGCTGCGGCCGGAGCATAAGGATCGCACGTTCGTGATTCTGGCGACCTCGCACTACGGCGAGCCGGAGAAGTTCGGGCTCACGCGCAAGGCGTTCCGCACGCCGCTGGGCGATGCGCGATCGGACACGGCGCTGGTGGACTGGCTGGCCAAGCGCGGCGGCGGCGGGCGTGGAGATGGAGGACTACTGCCACTCCTTCGAGCACACGGTGGAACTGCAGGTGATTTTTCTGCAGCACATGCTGGGCGCCGACGTGAAGATTCTGCCGGTGCTGGTGGGCGCGGTTCGCGCACAGCATCTACGAGGGCGGCATGCCGGAGGACGACGACAAGGTGCGGGCCTTCTTCGACGCCTTGGGCGAATTGCGCGAGCGTGAGGGCGATCAAGCTGTTCTGGGTGATGGGCGTGGATATGGCGCACATGGGAGCGCGCTATCACGACCGCTTCGCGGCGACGGCGGGCCAAGGCGAGATGGAAGAAGTGGCGTCGCGCGACGAGCAGCGCATCGAGCGCATCAACGCGCTGGACGCGGGCGGCTTCTGGGAATCTGGTGCGCGAGCGGCAGGACGATCTGAAGTGGTGCGGATCGTCGCCGTTCTACACGTTCCTGAAGACGGCGCCGAAGGCTCGCGGCGAATTGCTGCAGTTACGAGCAGTGGAACATCGACGAGAATAGCGTGGTGAGTTTCGCGGGGATGGGGTTCCGGAAGTAGCAGCCTGTCTGGCGTATCATTACCCTCATGATGGATTTCCGAAGAGTGGGTATGGTGGCGCTGCTGGGTGCGATGGCGCTGGGAGCATGGGGGCAGGGAAGGCAGACGCAGCAGGCTGGGCGGGGCGGCGTTCCCGCTCCGGCGGTGGGCGGCGAGGTGGACGAGACGCCCGTGGTCACGCATCATTCGATCCAGATCAACGGCAAGACGCTGGCCTATACGGCGACGGTCGCGCAGATGCCGATCAAGGACGCGGCAGGCGAGACCGAGGCGCACATTTTCTACGTAGCCTACACGCTGGATGGTGTGACGGACACGGGCAAGCGGCCGCTGGCATTCTGCTTCAACGGCGGGCCGGGATCGGCGAGTGTCTGGGTGCATATGGGCGCGATGGGGCCGCGTAGTCCGCGGTTGATGCCGAACGGCAACATGCCGCCGCCGCCGTATCAGCTGCGCGACAACCCGAATACGTGGCTGGATCAGACGGACCTGGTGTTCATCGATCCGGTGGGCACGGGGTACAGCCGCGCGAAGACTGTGGAGATCGCGCGGCGCATGAATGGCGTGCAGGGCGATTTGCAATCGGTGGGCGAGTTTATCCGGATGTACGTGACGCGCAACGACCGCACGCTCTCGCCGTTGTTCGTGGCGGGGGAGAGCTACGGGACGTTCCGCGCGGCGGGACTGGCGGGCTACCTGATCGATCGCGGGATCGCGTTCAACGGCGTGGTGCTGATTTCGGCGACGCTCAATCTGGAGACGATCTGGTCGCGGTCGGACGATTTGGTGTACGCGCTCGAGCTGCCGACGTACGCGGCGGACGCCTGGTACCACAAGAAGGTCCCGGCGGATTTGCAGAAGAAGGACGTGAAGAGCTTCCTCAAGGAAGTGGAAGGCTTCGCGATGGGCGAGTACACGGTGGCGCTGAATAAGGGCGATGCGATTTCGGCGGCGGAGCGCAAGGCGACGATCGACAAGCTGGTGCGCTATACGGGCCTCGAGGCGCGCTACATCGACCAGAGCAATCTGCGGTACGACGTGTCGCACTTCACGCGCGAACTGCTGCGCGACAAGCACGAGACCATCGGGCGGCTGGACGGACGGCTGACCGGACCTTCGTCATTGAACACGGGGGAGACCAGCGAGTTCGACCCGTCGAATACGCTGATCGCTCCGCCGTTCCAGGCTGCTTTCACCAACTACGTGCGGACGGAGCTGGGGTATAAGACGGACCTGTACTACTACGTCAGCGGCGGCATTCAGCCGTGGGACTGGGGCGTGCAGAACGGGTTCGGCGACACCACGGCGCTGCTGCGCAATGCGTTCGTGAAGAATCCGTATTTGAAGGTGATGGTGGCGGCGGGGTATTACGACCTGGCGACGCCGTATTTCGCGATCGAGCACACATTCAATCACATGGGGCTGCACCCGGAGATGCACAAGAATGTGATCTGGAATTACTACCAGGCGGGTCACATGCTGTACATCGACAGCGATGCCAGCGTGAAGCTGAAGCACGATATTTCGGAGTTCATTTCGGGCGCGGTGGCGAAAGAGACGCTGCAATAACGAGCCGCGACCATGAGGGAGCGTTACGTCAGGTGATGTGCGGGTGGCGCTCCCTGACGGTCGCGGCTCGTTGACGACAGGACCATTCGGGGACAGTCGCGTCGCTATATGTATAATGGCCACATATGGCAAACGCGGATATGCAGAAGGGGAGCGCGGAGATGATTCTGCTTGCACTGCTTGAGGAGCGGGCCCGGCACGGGTATGAGCTGGCCAAGCTGATCGAGGCGCAATCCGGGAATCAGCTGCAGTTTCACGTGGCCTCGCTTTACCCGATGCTCTACCGGATGGAGCGCAACAAGCTCGTGGAAGGGAAGTGGGTGGAAAAGGCGGGCGAGCGGCGGCGGCGTTTCTACAAACTGACTCCGGCGGGGCGCAAGGCACTGGCCGCGCACCGTGAAAGCTGGCGCACATTTGTGGCGGCGCTGAATCGGCTGACGGGGTTCGACCATGCCTGACTGGGAGCGGGTGGTACGCGCCAAACTGCCTGCGCTGCACGTGCGGCCGGAGCGTGAGGAAGAGATCGTCGCCGAACTGGCGCTCGAGCTCGAGCAAGTCTATAGCGACGCGCTGGCGGGTGGGGCGAGCGAGGCGGAAGCGGCGGAGCGCGCCCAGGAACACCTGGGCGACTGGCAGATGCTCGGGTCGCGCATCGATCATGCCGAGCGCGGCAACTCGCGCGCGAGCCTGTCGGCGGGCGGGTTGCACGACGCGCGCTACGCGCTGCGGGCGCTGCGCAAGAACCCGGGTTTCGCTGCGATCGCGATATTGACATTGGCATTCGGGATCGGCGGCAACACTGCCATTTTCACCATGGTGGACGCGGTGGCGCTGCGCAATCTGCCGTACCGCGACCCGGACCGCCTAATGGCGATCGAGACGCGCAAGACGCAGCAGCCGGAGATCGAGCCATGGACCTCGGCTCCCGACTTTCTCGACTTCCGCCAGCGGCAGCGCAGCTTCGAAAGCGTGGTGGCGATCAGCCCGGTGTGGAATGTGGTGATGACGGGGCGCGGCGCGGCGGAGCAACTCGACTCGCTGTACGTCTCGGCCGATTTCTTCCCGATGCTGGGTGTGACTGCCGCGCTCGGCAGGACCTTCCTGCCGGAGGAGGACATCAACGGCAAGCCGGTCCCGGTGGTGGTGCTGGGGAATGCGCTGTGGCAACGGCGGTTTGGCGGACGGCGCGACGTGATCGGGCAGCAGGTCGCGATCGATAACGGCATGTACAACGTGATCGGCGTGCTGCCGGCGGATTTCCGGTGGGCGGGCGAACCGCTGGCGGGCACGGCGCGACAGATTCAGGCATGGTTCCCGCTGGCCGCCAATCAACTGGCCCTGGCACCGCGCATGGTGCGCTTCCTCAAGGTGACGGGACGGCTCAAGGATCGTGTGAAGCCGGAAGCGGCGCGCGAAGAGACGCGTCGGCTGGTGGCGGCGCTGGCCGAGCAGCATCCCGAAACCGACCGCGGCTTCGAGTGCGACATCCGCCCGCTGCGCGAACAGGCGACGGGGCGCGTGCGTACCAGCATGCTCCTGTTGCTGGGCACGGTGGCGTTCGTCCTGCTCATGGCTTGTGCCAATGTCGCGAATCTGCTGCTGGCGCGCGCGGTGGCGCGGCAGCGCGAGATCTCGGTGCGGATCGCGGTGGGCGCGAGCGCGTGGCGGCTGGTCCGCCAACTGTTGACTGAAGGGCTGGTGCTGGCGGCGCTCGGCGGCGCGGTGGGGATCCCGATGGCCTACGTGCTGCTGCAGGTCCTGGTGGCGGTGGGGCCGGAGAGCCTGATGCAGGTGCACGCAATCGCAATCGATGGGCGGGCGCTCGCGTTCACCTCGGCGGCGGTGTTGTTCTGCGCGATCGCGGCGGGATTGCCTCCGGCGCTGCGGATTGCGGCGGCGGACGCCCATACGGCGCTGCGCGCGGCCGGGCGGGGACTGGTCGGAGGCAATCATCGTTTGCGTAGTGCACTGGTCGTGATGCAGGTGGCGGTGGCGTTGGTGCTGCTGGTGGGCGCGGGACTGTTGATTCGCAGCTTCCAGCATTTGATGGGCGTGGACCCGGGAATCGACCCGCACAACCTGGTGACCATCTCGACTCAGATGCCGGGCAGCGCGCGCACGCCGGAACTCCGCGCGGCCATGCTGCGCAGAATCCAGGACCGCCTGGAGGCTCTTCCCGGAGTGATGAGTACGGGCGCCGTGAGCCGGATGCCGTTCTCGGGCAAGAACCTCGGAACCGTAGTGTTCGTGGAAGGGCACAGCCTGCCGGGAGAGCCGCTGACCGATGTGGAATACCGGGTGGCGACTCCGGGATATTTCCCCACGATGCGGATTCCCCTGCGCGCGGGTCGGCTGTTCGACGATCATGACGGGCCCACGTCGGCGGTGGCGATGATCAATGAGACCATGGCGCGAAAATTCTGGCCGGGCGAAAATCCAGTGGGCCGGAGAATCAAATTGAGCAGCACGCCGGAGCGCGCGCCGTGGTTCACGGTAGTAGGCGTAGTGGGCGACGTGCGGACGTTTGGCCTGGACACGGAACCGAGGGCCGAAGTTTACCGAACGCACGCGGTGAATCCGCTGGGCGCGCCGATTCTGGTGATTCGCACGCGTACAGACGCGGCGGCGATGGTGGAGTCGCTGGCCGCCACCATCCGCGGCGTGGACCCGGAAATCCCCACGTACGACATGTTCGCGATGGAGGCATTAGTGGAACGATCCACAGTGCAGCGGCGGTTCGTGATGATGCTGCTCACGGGGTTCGCGCTAGCAGCGCTGCTGCTCGCCGGCGTCGGTATCTACGGTACGATCTCGCAGGCGGTGGCGCAGCGGACGCAGGAAATCGGCGTGCGGATGGCGCTGGGAGCGTCGCCGGTCTCGATGCTGGCGATGGTCTTCCGCGACGGCATGCGGCTCGCGGCGGAGGGGCTGGCGGCGGGGTGGATCGCCGCAGCAGCGTTGAGCGGGCTGATGCGCAGCCTGTTGTTCGAGGTGAAACCTCTCGATCCGCTGGTGTTCGCCGCGGGCGCGGTGGTGCTGGGGGTCTTTGCGATGCTGGCCTGTTATGTGCCGGCGCGGCGCGCCACGCGGGTGGATCCCATGGTCGCGCTGCGGCAGGAGTAGCTCCAGGTAATCCGCAAAGATAACGTTTGAAGCAGAGGGGAGGTGTGATCAAATACACGTTTGAAAGCCACGCGCATCCTGCTTTTCTTATCGCCGCTGCTGCTCTTTGTGCCGCCGTTGGTACCGGTGACTGATAACACCGGGTTGATGCTGCTCAATTTCTTCTATAAGGGCATGCTCGGCCGCTTTCCCGGCAATGCCCTGATGGCATTCCTGTGTTACACCTACGCCGGCCAGCTGGGACGGGAGGCATGGCCTTGGGTGACTGGGTCGCTGTTTTTTCCCTTCCTGGCCCCGCTAATTCTGGCGTTTATGCCGGCGAAGTATGGCTCCTCGGCAGATGAGCAGCGGAGGGGCCGCGGCCGCTCCGCTCCCGCCAAGGCCGCGGCGGGTCCATTCGATGCGCGCTTTCCGCTGCTGAGTGCATATCTGACGAACCTGCCCGAAGCGGCGCGCCTGGAACCGCGTGCGCGGCTTGACCCGGTGAAGGCCAACTATGAATTTTCCGCGTTCCTGGAGCCGGCCGGGATGGATGCATTTCTAGCGGGGGCTACCGCCCGTCAGTTGACCGTTTGGACGACGGCGGATGACGCCGGCGTCCGCGTCTTCGGCGCCGGGATGGTGGCAGCCGCCGCTATCGACGCCGTCACTCAGTGGGTCCGGCAGTGGGCCCCCAAACGAAAGGTCTCGACCGCCGTGCATCCTGCGGAAGGGCCGACTAAATTCTTCGAGTACTATCCCAGCTCCGAATAGAATTTCGTTACTATTCGAGTTACTTACTAATGTGAATATCTGGACTTAATTAGGGATTTGTATTAGACTTAACAAAACCGAGATTACCGGAGGCAGGAGCCAATGGCGCGTAGACAGCGCAAGAGTTACAAGAAAATGGCGGTATCGCTTTCGGCTTTGGGAGCGGGCGTTTTGCTGGCGGGCGGCACTGCCGAGGCCGGGATAATTTACTCCGGGCCGATCAATACGGATGTCGGCTACGCACTCGGCGCCGTCGACCATTACAACTCGGGGCCGCTCGGCCCTCTGAGCGCCACCTTTTCCTTTCTGAGGACTGCCTATGGTCCAAATCTGCGCACAATCATAGGCACGGGCTGCGGCTGCGTGGCATTCGCCACACAGACCCTCACGCATCTGGGACTCTCCGCGCGCAGTTTCCTCAAACTCTTTAACGCAGGCGCCAAGTGGTCTACGCAAGTCACCGGCACTCATGCATATCCATATGTCCGGGTCGGCACACGCGCCTGGGGCTCCAGCACCCGCGGGGGTACGCCTTACACCGTCCACTCGACTGCGGGCGTGGGTCCGTTCACCGATAAGTATGCGCTGTTCGCGATCGGTGGGGGACCGGATACCCTCTACGGCTGGCTGCACCTTTCGTTCTCGATCACCGATGGATTCGGCCCCGATCCCACTTTTGGCCCGGACCTGACGGTTCTCGATTGGGCCTATGACGATTCCGGCGCGCAATTGGCCGCCGGGCAAACGACGACACCGGAGACGACGACACCGGAGCCGGCGAGCGCAGTATCTTCGGGATTGGCCGCACTCGCGATGGGCGCGGTGGGCTTACGGAAATGGCGGCGAGCTCGCAAGCCGGCGTGAAACGGCTCCTGTTGGTCGGTTGGGACGCGGCCGATTGGAAAGTCATCCATCCCCTGCTGGCGGCCGGAGAGATGCCGCATTTCGCCAGGCTGATGGAGGCCGGCGTCCACGGAAATCACGGAACTCTGTATCCGGCGCTGAGCCCGATGTTGTGGACCAGCATCGCCACCGGCAAGCGCCCTGTCAAACACGGCATTCACGGCTTCAGCGAACCTACCGAAGATGGGCTGAGCGTTCGTCCGGTGAGCAACCTCGGGCGCAAGACCAAGGCCTTCTGGAACATCCTGCAACAGCACGGCAAGCGCTCCATCGTGGTGGGCTGGTGGCCCTCGCATCCGGCCGAACCGGTGGCCGGCGCAATGGTGTCCAATCACTTCCCGTTCCACTCCTCCGATCGTCCGGACATGCCGCTGCCACCGGGCACCGTGTGGCCGCCGGAGCAGGTGGAGGCGCTCGCCGAGATGCGCGTGCACCCCACCGAAATCTCCAGCGACATCCTGCGCCTGTTCGCGCCCGATTGGCGGCAGGTGGACCAGAAACAGGACAAGAGCATTCACGACCTGGCCGGAATCATTGCCGAGACCATGAGCATCCACGCCGCCGCTACCGACCTGATGGAGCGCGTGGAATGGGATATGGCGGCGGTCTACTACGCGGGCATCGACCACTTCTCGCACCGCTTCATGCGCTACCACGCCGGCAAAGCGGGGAAGAAGAGCGCATCCGACCCTGCCTGGTTCGCCGGCATCGTGGCCAACGCCTACCGCTATCACGACGTGATGCTGGGGCGCCTGATCGCGCTGGCGGGGCCGGAGTGCGCCGTCATGGTGATCAGCGACCACGGCTTTCATTCCGACGCGCTGCTGCCTGATTACATTCCGGCCGAGGCGGCGGGCCCCGCGGTGGAGCATCGCAACTTCGGGATCTTCTGCCTGAAGGCGCCCGGGGTGCGCGCGGGCGAGCGCATCTACGGCGCGAGCGTGCTCGATGTCGCGCCTACGGTGCTGCACCTCTTCGGCCTGCCGGCGGGCGCCGATATGGATGGCAAGGTGCTGATCAACGCCTTCGAGAGTCCGGACATGCCAGCACCGGTCGCGAGCTGGGACGAGGTTCCGGGTGACGATGGCCGGCATCCGGCGTCACGGCAGTACGATGGCGTCTCCGCCGCGGAATCGCTGAATCAACTGGTGGCGCTGGGGTATATCGCGCCGCCGGGCGCCGACGCCAAGCGCACGGTCGCCGACACGGTGGTGGAGTACCGCTACAACCTGGCGCGCTCGCATATGGATAGCGGGCGTCCCGACCTGGCGGGAGAGATCTTGCGCGCGCTGATCGCGGAAGACCCGGAGCAGGCGCGCTTCCACCAGCATCTCTTCTACTGTCATTTGCAGGCCGGCGACACCGCCGGGGCGGGTCGCGCGCTGGACCGTTTCGACAAGGCCTGCGCCGCGTTCGCGCCCAAGGCGATGGAGCAGCTGAAACGCCGCCGCGCCGCGCAGTCCGATGACGCGCTGAGCGAGCAGCGAGGCAATCCGGAGCGCAGAGAATTGCACGAGCGCCGGGTGCTGGCCGAGAAGGCATCAGGCAGCGTGGTGGACCGGATGCTGATGCGCGCCCGCCTGATGCTCGCGCGGGCTAACACTGCGGCGCGCCGGAAGGCCGCATTGCCTATGCTGGAGGAACTGGCTGCCCGGACCGGCCGCAATCTAGGGATGGCGCTCTTCCTGGCCGAGGGCTTCGGTGCGGCCGGCGCTACCGAGCGCGCCTTCGAGTATACGCGCAAACTCCTGCGCGCCGATCCCGAGCACGCGCAGGCACTGGCGCTCGAGGCGCGGCTGCATCACGCGGCGGACCGCCACAAGGAGGCCGCTGTGCGAGCCGTGGAATCGCTCTCTCTGGTGTACTTCCAGCCGGCGATCCACTGCCTGCTGGCGAGTTCGCGGACAGTGCTCGGAGATGCGGCCGGCGCGGAGCAAGCCTATCGCGTCGCGCTCTTGCATGCGCCTGGGATGCCGGCCGCGCACGAGGGACTCGGCAAGTTACTGCGCCGCGACATCGCGCGACTCGGCGAGGCCAGCCTGCACCTGGCGCGCGCCGGAGTGGCGCGAGAGCGGCGCAGGAAATCGAGAGCCGCGATCCCTGAGGAATCCCCTGCCGCCGCGCCGGCTGCCGGGCTGCCGGGCCTGGAGGCTCACGAAGCGCCGGCGCCGGGCGAGCGCTCGCGCGTGGTGACGATCGTCTCCGGCCTGCCGCGCAGTGGCACGTCGATGATGATGCAGATGCTCGCCGCAGGAGGGCTCGAGGTGTATGCCGATGGGCAGCGCGCAGCCGACGAGGACAATCCGCGCGGCTATTTCGAGCACGCCCGGGCGACGGAGTTACATCGCGACACCACCTGGGTCGCCGGGGCGCGTGGCAAGGCGGTCAAGATCGTGGCGCACCTGCTCCCCTACCTGCCGCCGGGCGAAGAGTGCCGCATCGTGTTCATGCACCGCGCTCTCGAGGAGGTGACGGCATCGCAAAGCGCGATGCTGCGCCGTCTGGGCCGCAAGGGAGGAGCGCTCGGCGAAAAGCAATTGGCGCGGGTCTATTCCGGCCAGCTGGTACGGGTGCAGGAGTGGCTGAAGCGCGCCGCCGGAGTCCACGTATTGCCGGTGGCGTACGCCCAGGTGCTGGAGGATCCAACGGGGACCGCGCGGCGGCTGGCAGCCTTTCTGGGCGCGCCGTTCGACGAGCGATCGGCCGCCAAGTGCGTCGATCCCGCACTCCGCCGCCAGAGGGTAGGCGATTGACTTTTCAGGGTGATAAGCGCTATTTTGCAGGAGTACCATCCACCGCGGCGCGGTAGCCAAGTGGTAAGGCAAAGGTCTGCAAAACCTTTATTCGTCGGTTCGATCCCGACCCGCGCCTCCACATTATTCTCACCATATTGCCAATAGAATCAGGACGTTGAAAGCGGCCTTCCGCTCAGAGCCTTTTCGGATGGAGCCCACATCACCATTGTGTTGTCCGGAACGGTTCGAGCTGCTGCCGTCCAATGCAGTCCCGCGGGCGCCCTCAACGACGTCTCTTGGAATATTTGTTGGGCGCACCGGGCGTGGGAAGGTCGCTGGCGACCTGCGCCCCGCTGGCATGCGCCCTGGTCAACGCAGCGGTGAGGGTGATGCCGGTGCCGGAGACCTGTGCGCCGGCCGCGTGCGCAAGAGTGAGCGGCGCGGCGACGGTGATTGCTGGCGCCGCCTCTGCCGCCGGCCGGCGGCGGCGACAACCGCCGTCTCCTGGTTCGCGCCACTGTCGATGGTGATGGTCTGGCCGGCGGTAAAGCCAGTCGCGCTGGCGACAGGGATGACGGTCGCGCCCACGTCGGTGGCGGCGCCCACCGTGGTGGCGCCTGCCGTGCCAACCGTCGCGATGACGGCGGTCTCGAGGTTCGCGCCCGTATCGATCATGATCGTCTGGCCGGCGGCAAAGTCTGCCACGCTGGCGACTTTGATATTGGTCGCGCCGGCGGCCGAACGCGGCCGGCAGGGTGGTGGCGGGCTGCAACAGGAAATCGGTGCAGTTGCTGTCGGTGTCGGCGCCGTCCGGGAAGCGGCCCGCGCTCCTGTTGGTCGCGACGGCGGCCGCAGCGGCCGGCCCGAAGCCACGCGGCCGCGCCGGGCGAAGGCACGCGGCAGCCACCCTGCCCTGCTCCGGACGTCGCCTGGTAACCCTCGGCGGCCCATGGGTCGACGAGGCCGCCGTAGTTGAGGCTGTCGACGACCAGGCCGGCGGCGTCACGCAGCACCATGTTGCCGGCGCCGGGCGAGAGGGCGGGGCCGCCGAACCACTGGTTGGGCGCCGGCGTCCCCTGGTAGCCCGCGGTCGTGACCGCGGCGTCACGCACAACCGCGTCGATCGCGTGGTCCTTGGCCAGGGGGCTGTCGAGCGTGATGCCGGTGCCGAGCGGCTGGACGGGCTCGTTGCTCGAGTGGGCAAAGGCCGTCGCCGGCTGGAAGCTGATCCCCGTTCCCCGAACGCTGAAGGGGAGGTTGGCCGCATGGTTGAACTTCAGCGGGGCGGCCAGGTCGAGGCCCGTTCCCGGAGCGACCACCGACTCGCGGTTGAGATGCGCCTTGGCGAGGGCCGGCGTAAAGTCGACGCCGGCGCCGGCCGGACTCGCGGCGCCGACGGCGGTGATGGTAACCGTTTCGTGGTTCGCGGGGGTGCCAACGGTCATCTTGTCGCCCGCGGCGAAACCGTTCGCGTTGCGGACTTTGATGTTGGTCGCGCCGGCGCTCGCATCGGCCGCGAGCGCCGTGCGGCTCGCCTGCGTGCCGACGTTCGTGACCGTGACGGTCTCGATCCCATGGCCGACGCTGTCGATGTCCAACCTGATCTTGTCACCGACCGAGATGTTGGCGACGGACGTCACCTTGATGTTGGTCGCGCCGGCGGGCGCGTCCGCCCCCAGGAAGGCTTGCGTGCCCGGCTTGCCGACCGCGGTGACCGTGGCCACCTCGTACTGCTCCATGGCTCTTGCGACGGCGGGGTAGGTGGCGCCGTAGCCGAGGGCGATCTTCTCGCCGACCGCGAAGCCGGCCACGCTCGTGACCGGCACGTTGGTCGAGCCGGCGGGGATCGTGATCACCGGACCATCGGGAAGCGGTTGCCACAGCGTCGTACTGTTGCCGGCCGCCGTCCCGACGCTGACGATCTTGCGGGTCTCCACGCCGGAGCCGGTGTCGATGCCGATCGTATCGCCGACCGTTCATGCCGGTCGTGCTCCTGACGTGGATGGTGGTATCGCCCGCGCGCGCGGGGACCGCCAGCCCGGAGTTGGAGAGGCCGAGCAGGTAGAAGCCGCGAGCCGCGAGCTTCGTCCCGGCCGGGATCTTCACCGCCGAGAAGATGGCCTGCTGGGTCGGGTGCTCGGTCAGCGTCCAGTTGGAGATGTCGACGCTCCCTGGCGCCGGCGTTGTAGAGCTCGATGAACGAGTTCGTCGAGTTGGCGGGAGAACCGGCGCTGATGCGGAATTCGTTGATCTTGATCGGGCTGACATTCCGCACCTTCTCGGCCGTTGTCTCGGATTGCTTCGCGCCGGTCGTCTGGTTCGTCCACTGGGCGTTGCCGACCAGGTCGCCGTTGAAGGCCGCCGGCCCCGAGGTGACCTTGAAGGTCGCGCTCACGCTCGCGCCCGGCGCAACCGGGTCAGCGATCGTCTCCGACGTCGTGGTGGCGCCCGGAACGACGGCGGTCCACTGCCTGGGCACGGAGATGCTCAACTGGACGCCTGCCGCGGGCGCCCCCGTGGTATTCGTGAACGTCACGGTGGTGTCCTGCGAGGACCCCGGTGAGAACGTCTGGAGTCCCGGCGGCGTGGCGGTCGCCGACGCCGGCGCCAGGCTCAGCCGCGGCACGTCGTACCTGGCAGCCACGACGTTGGCCTGCACCAGTTGGTCGGTGGCGTCCGTCGGGAACGTGCCTGCGGCCGTCATCGCGCCTTCATAGAAGGTGCCCTGCGAGCCGACGCTGTTGTCGCCGCCGTTGCCCAGGAGGATGGCTCCCTGCTTGCGCATCGGGTCATAGGTGGCGTTGACGCGCGGTCCGTCGAACATGACCGACAGGGCGCCCTGCTGCGCGTCGCCGCCCATGGAGGTCCAGTGGTGCGGTTCGCCCTTGGCCATCGCGGTCACGAATCGCCAGGTGATGTTCGGCAGGTTTGCGCAGAGTTTGGATCCATCCGGGTTGACGCAACCGACCAGGTTGTTCTCCTGGTCGGTCATGATCCACGGGCCGGGCGGGTTCCCGTGATACCAGGCGGTGGCGTTGCCGTAGTAGGTGGTTTCCATGGTGCCGTTGTCGTCGTCGCGGCTGTCGATCTCGGCGTTGCCGTAGTCGAAGCAGCAGCCGGAGTTGTAGTGCTGGCCGTTGATGACCCAGTACTGCCCCTCCGCCTGGTCGTCGACCGCGGTGCCCTTCGCGTCGTTCTGGCGGAGGCCCATGCCCGGCGCGATGAAGACGCCGTAGGCCTTGTGGCCCATGATCGTAATCGGCGCCATGTCGGCGACCGGGAGGTTGTTGAACCCACCCATGGCCGGGCCGCTGAATCCGCCGCGCGGCGCCTGGATGAGGTCGTTGTGCTTGGGCGATTGGTCGTAGATGGTGGTGATCCAGCAGTACGTGTTGGCGCAGAACGCGTCCTGCGCGGCCGCGTCGGCGTATCCGCCCGCATCCGGGACCGGCGACGCGACGGGCTGGACGACGCCGATGTCCAGGGTCTTGCCGTCCGACTGGCGCAGGACCTGGTAGAGCGGGCCGTTGTAGGAGGCGTACAGCGCGCGCGTGGTGCTGTGGGCGGCCACGCAGGGGTCGCCGGCGGCGGCGTAGATGTCACACGGGCCTTTCGGCCTGGGCGGAGGAACATTGCGTCCCGCCCCGGCCTGTTGCGCCATCGTCAACGTGGCGCCAATCAGCGTGAGCGCCAGTGCGAGCATAAGTACAAGATTGATTCTCGTTTTCATGTTTATCCCATTTGCTCTGTCGATCGCCAATCACAACAGCCAGAAACGGATCATCCAGCGATTCACACAGAATGCCGACATCAAGGAATGCGGTCACCCTCACGCGGCCTGAGCGAGGCCAGCAAAAGAGTGCTTTGCGCCGCAGTCCTGACGATATCACGACTCAATTCGAGAGGCCTGTGGAAAGAGTTCGGCTGTGGGACGAGTTCGGTAAACACTCGACAAGGGTGGAACCCGCGCAAGTTGGCGAGATACCGAAATATTCGCGTGTTCTTCGCGAGCCAGATATTCACCTGCAACTTGTACTTCATACGGATGTCGTCAGACGTACTTCCGACCATGATGTCGAAGACGCCCGGCTCGACCACGAACTTCTTAGTTCTGACGTCGTAGAACGCCAGGTCGGCGGCTTCGTCGCCGGCTCGCGTGCCGACGTTCTGCACCTCCAGGCTCACAGTGACCTTGCCGTCAGCTGAGATCTGGGCGGGTGTAATCTTCAGCCCGGTGTAGCGGAACGCAGTGTAGCTCAGGCCGTGTCCAAAGGCAAACTGTGGATGGCCGGTGAAATACATGTAGGTAATGCCTTTGGTGATGTCGTACTCGTCCTGGGGCGGGATCTGGTCCACGGAATCGTAGACGGTGTAAGGCAGTCTTCCGGCGGGGTTGTATTCTCCGAACAGGACTTTCGCCAGGGCTGTACCTGCCTCTTCACCGGGATACCAGGCTGCGAGCATCGCGGGGAGGTTCCCGCTGGCCCATTTGACAGAGACTGGACCGCAGCTCATGATCACGGCGACAGTCTTGGGATTCCCAACATAGTTCACTTCCAGCACAGACTGGGACGGCAACTGGCGTTGCACGCCGAGGCTCCAATGCTGGTCATAACCCATCGGCATGTTGGGATAGCCGCCGGTGAGGGTGGGTGCCGTCGTGGCGCCGCCGATCGGGCGGCCCACGAAGCCCCTCTTTCGGAAGGAATGTTATTACCAATTCCGTGAAGAATCAAAGGAAAACACGCAAGGAAAACACGCAAAATCGCATCGGCGAGCAACAGGAGCGTATCATTGGATAACCCAATGAGTCCCACTTGACAGAAGGAAGCCGGCTTACGAAGCTGCTGTAGAGTGCTAGAACATTAATCGAGGAACTCATGGAGAGTTTCGTAGGTTACGGTCTGGTCGGGTGGCCGTCGAGAATAATTGGCTACCGACTTCATTTCATCGGCGGGCCTTGCAGCGTGCGCCGCATTCGAATCCCCAGGGCGGCGGCCTTTTCGGTGTCCCCCTGCCTTTGGTAGACCGCCTGGAGCGCCGTAGCCGCCGATAGCTGAAGGGGATCCAATTCGAGAGCCCGTTCCAAATGGGTGGCCGCGTTCTCCAACTGACCGGACTCAAGACAGGCGATGCCCACATCCTCTTCGCTGGTGGCGCTGTTCGGATTCAATTGCAGGACCCGTTCGAAAGCTCTGAGAGCTTCCAGCGGTTCTTTCCCCAGCAGCAGCGCACGTCCGATCCCCTTGAGCACTGCGATGTCCCCGGGCGCTGCCTTCTGCACCTCGGTCAGCATCCGGTAGCCGCGTACCATCTGAGTTGGAGAGCGGCCCGAGACGCCGGCGTTGAGGTAAGCGAGCGCCAGGTTGCGCGCCCGCAACGCCGGTTCTGGATCGCGCCACGCTACCAGGTCGTCTGGTTGCGCGGCGGCCTCATCGGGCACTGGCCGCCTTGTAATCCGATGGTCCGTGAAGACGGTATGCCCGCCATCCTGCGCTTGCCGGCGTGTCATGTGGCAACTCACGCACCTGGAATCGCTGGGATGCGACTTTGGCAATTTACCCTTGTGGCACTGCTGGCACAGGGCGCTATAGGTCTGCGATGTCGCCACCGCCTGCGAATGGGGATCGTGGCACGTTCCGCACCATAACTTACCCTGGCTGTTGCGCGCGCACTCGCTCAAAGCCAACTGCTCCGCGTGGCTGATCACTTTGAAGGCACGGGCGCCGGCGCGGACATATACGGTGAACGTCTCTTCCAGTCGCTGGCCCGGACGGAAATCTCCGAAGTTCCTGTCGGGATTCGGAATGCGAGTGACACCTGTCAAATGGCATTGCTCGCAAATGCTGTCGCGAGCCGCCGGCGCCAATCTTGCCGGGTTCAGAATGGAGCCTGGCACTGGCCGCCGTAGATGCTCTTCCGCCGCGCCATGGCAGCGCTCGCACGTAATCGCCTCTTGCGCGAACACGGGAGGCGTGTACCGGTTGGACGTACCGGAAACATGCAGCGGCAGCCCGGAGTGGCAGAGGACGCACTCCTCGCCCACCGGCCGCGTGAAGTCGGGAGCGGCAATCCGTTCATACCCCGGAGCCAGATCGTAGGCCCGGCGATTGGTGTAGTAGCAGATGGGTGACTGAAACAGATGGTCGGCGATCTGGATCAGATAACCCTCGGCATGGCTACCCGATCCGATGACATACGCAACCTTGTACTCCGACACCTCGCCGCCGCGCTCCATTCGCTGCCAGGTGCCTTTGCTGTCGGAACGAATCGTAAATCGCGTGCCGGAACTGGCGGCCGCGAATATCCCTCCCGGTTCGTTACCGGGACGCCGCAGCGATCGCGCCATAGTGGAATGCGAATAGCCGGCCACCTCCTTCGGATGACAGGACTCACACGGGTGGGCGGCGAGGCCCAGCGGAACCAGCAGGAGTAACGCACACTGGTGCTTCACTAGAACATAAGCTTAGCGCCAATCTGAATGTTTCTCGGGTTCAATTGCGAAGTTGACTTGCCGAAGCTCGAACTCGTCAGATTCGAACTGATGCCGCCCAGATTCACGCGGTTGAACACATTGTAAAATTCGAACCGCAATTGCAATCGCAGTCTCTCCGTGAACCTGGTGTCCTTCGACAGATTGAGGTCGGTCTCCGCGAATCCCGGGTTACGGAATTGGCCCCATTTCTCATTCCCCTCGGTACCCAGGGCCGGCTGAGTGAAGTTCGATTTGAAAATCGCGCCGGTCAGCAAGGCCTGACGCCCCGTCAGCATGCTGTAGGTGCCGACATTGGGATAATCGTTGTTTACGCCGTCCGCGTTATAGTCGCCGCTCGCCGCCAAAAAGCCGGTGATGTTGCCGTTCGCGTCGCGGGCGGGCTGGAATGCGGCGCTGGTGTTGACCGTGAAGGGGTGACCGCTCTGCAGGATGGTGACCGCGCTGGCGGTCCACCCGCTGGTGACGCGCCCGGCCAATCCACCGCCCTTATTCAGGCCAGGGATGGTGTAACTCGCGGTGAGAGAGAGCCGGTTCTTCGAATCCCAGATCGAAGGCCCGTAGTATTGATACGGATTGGTGGCCACCGGATACACTTGCACGTCGTCCTGTGACGAGGATCTGGTGTAATATGCGTTAACAAATCCGTTCCTGGCAAAACGCGTCCGCACGCCGATCAGCAATGAGTCGAATCGCGACTGGCGATCGTTCTGTGTGTACGCAATCGAGCCGAAGCTCGGATTGAGACGGGTCGGAACCGTGCTGTTGTGCTGCACCAGGTCGCCTGCGTAGTTATTGATATCGGCGCCATAACTGACACTGAACTGCTGGCCACCGCCCGAAAGCAGGTCCCGTCCCCGGGATCCCGAATAGCCCACTGAAACCACGGTATCGCGGGCAACTTTCCGGTCCACGTTCGCTGAGAAGTTGTACAACACTGGCGTCAACAGGTTGGGATCGATGGCGCCGATGCCCGGCTGCAAGCCGACAATCCCTCCGTGTGCGTCTAATTGTCCGCCAGCGACGGTCGGATAGGTAAACCCGAACGGGGGAATGTTGCTGTTCCCCAAAACGAACAGGGGCTTAATGGCCCCAGTGTTGAAGAAAGTAGGATAGATCGGTCCTGGAGGAGCACCGCGGAGCTCTTCCTGCGAATTCGCCGGCGTCACCCAGTTGTGAAAGAGGCCGACGCCGCCCCGTATGACCCAGTCGCCCTTCTTGTTCGGATCCCACGACAGGCCTACTCGCGGGCTCCAGGCCTTCTGCGCGGAATTAAATATGTCGTTCTTTACGGTGATCTTCCCGTTCGCAACCTGGTCCTGAAATGTCCCGCCTTGGCCTAGCGTGAAGTTGCCGAAGACGGTATTCTCTGAGCGCGAATAAGGGTTGCCATAGTCGTCGAACCGCAATCCATAAGTCAGAGTCACGTTTGACTTGACTTTCCAGACGTCTTGAACAAACAGGCCGAACGTCTTTGAAGCGGCGTTCCAATCCCACAAGACCGGCTTGCCGGTGATAGGGTTGTAGGCCACGGCGGTCTCGGTAAGCGGGTTATCCTGCACCAAGTCGAGCAGGTTATTGAAATTGAAAGTCGGCTGGGCGTGCGGACCCTGGAATTGCTCGACGTCATCGCCAAACCATCCCTCGTATCCGAACTTGAAGCTGTGGGAACCGCGGATGTGGGTCAGTACGTCGCGCCAGTGGTAGTTGTGCTGAATGAAATCACCGGCCGCGAAACCGTTGCCGAAGCCCAGGCTTCCCGTCACGTTGATCAGGGGGACGCTGAACAACCCGGTCTGCGGCTGAATCCCTTCGTCCCGCATGTACCCGAAGTTGGCTTCGTTCACGGTCGTGGGCGAAAAGGTATGAGTCTCGTTGAATTGCCATGAATTCAGAATGAAGTGGTTGGTAGCCGCGAAGGCAGGCCGGAGGGCGGGTCCACCCGTATCCAGCACCGTTCGGTAGACATTGCCGTAGATGCGGTCTTTACTGAAATACTTGTCGATGCGGGCGTTGAACTGGGTGCCATTGCGGTAGTTGGTGCCGTTGAAAATGCCCGTGTCGATCATTTGCGTGTTGCACGGCAGATTGAAGGTGGTCGCCGTGCCGCAGGTCCCCGGAAACAAAGTCGCCGCTGTCTGGGATATCGAGGTGGTAGTGGCATTGGTGGGGCCATAACTGGTCAGGATCTTGGTACCCAGCGTGTTTGGGAAGTTTTGCTTGGCCCAGGCTGTGAACTGCGGATCCTCGTAGCTCTGCGTGCTGTTGCCGGTGGATGTCGAAGCACGCAGGGGCTCAATGGCGAAGAAGAAGAAGAACTGGTGGTGCGGAATGATTGGCCCACCGATGGTGGCAGAGACGTTGTTGCTATGGTAGGGAGCGTATTTGTGAACGAACTCCGTCCCCGCAAACAGCCTTTGGTTGCTGAAGTAATCGCTGGCGCTGCCATGGAGGCCGTCGGTGCCCGATTTCGTAGTCATGGCCATCTGAACCGAACTCGCCCGGCCGTATTCCACGCTGAAGGTATTGGTTTGGATGCTGACTTCCTGCACCGAGTCGGGATTCGGCGTCAGGTTCAGCACTCCAGGACGGATGGCACTGGTCACATCCAGTCCATCGACCATGAACATGTTCCCGACGCTGCCCGCACCGTTCCCACTGGCATCCACCTGGGTCTCCGTTGAGAAGTTATCCACGCCCGACCCCGGACTCCCGCCAACAACGGTTCCGATCCCGATCACTCCCGGCGCCATGGTGACCAGCGAAATCATGTTGCGGCCCGCCAGCGGAAGGCTGGAAAGCTGCGCCGTTTCAAGCGTCATTTGGTTCCGGCTCTCGGCCGTATTCAAGACGGGGACCTGGCCGGTCACCTCGATGGCCGTCGATGCCGAGGCCACCTTCATCGCCACCGGGACATTCAGGTTCTGGCTGGTCTCCAGCGGGAATGCGACCACGGTGGTGTTGAAGCCGCTGGCATCCACGGTGAGCAGGTAGGAGCCAGGGGCGAGGCTGACGAACCGGAAATTACCGTCTCCATCCGACGAGGTGTTGGTAACCACGCTGGTGTCTGGGTTCTTTAACTGGACTTTCGCGTTGGGCACCACGGCACCCGCGGGATCCTTCACGGTCCCCTGGATACTGCCGCTAAACTGCGCCCAACAAGCGGCGGTTACAAGAAGCGAGAGAACTACAAAACGGATCACAGAGCATCGCGAACTCGGCGACATATCACCCCCCTAAGGGCGGCCGATTCGATTTCGGCGGCCAAACCTCAACCCCGCAGTGGGAGAGTTAACAGGCCCTCAAACTAGTGCGTTTATACTATGGGCAGTTGGACAAGTCAATGAAAAAAGTTAAGCGCTTGCAGCGGCACGCAGCCACTGATACATACCGCCGGAGCGTAGGTATTATCACGTTGATTCCTTCAGAGGCCTGGACCAAGCGACAAGATTCGAGAGTTTGGGAAACGGTTCCGGAAGGGGCTGCTCTGCAATCGCTTTCACGCTTACTTCAACGCCCTCCAAAGCCTTGGGACGGCACGATTCCGGACTGTTCATTGATGGTGACGAGCTGATCTGCCGCCACTTTGGGGAACGATTGGCGCTGACCGCCGGGCCAACGGATCTCCAGGTCGACGTTCGCAACCTTGCCCAGGCCAAAGTGAAGCCGCCGGTCGTCCACCGAGAGATAGCTCGCCTGCGCCAGCACCTCCTGTGCCTGCACCTGTCCGCCGTACTTCACCGTGACCCGCGCACCAATGGCAGAACGGTTCGATTTGACGCCCAGGAGTTTGACCTTGATCCAGTGAGGCTGTCCCTTGATGTCATTGCGCAAGAGAGTCGGAGGCTCGTTCAAGTTTACGATCAGGATGTCTAGATCGCCATCGTTGTCGAAGTCGCCGAACGCGCATCCGCGGCTGGAGTGAGCCGCTGCAAGGCCCGCGCCGGCCACTGCGAACAACTCCTCAAACCGCCCGTTCCCGAGGTTTCGAAACAGGACCGGCGGCGTACGGTAAGGATACTGCGGCAGTTTCTTCTCGACTTCGGGGTAAACGCTTCCCGTGACCCAAAAGAGGTCCGGTTGTCCGTTGTTGTCGAGATCGACGATGCCTGCGCCCCAACTGACGAAGCGCGTCTCCACACCAAGTCCTGCGCGGATGGTTACGTCTGTGAAGCCGGCCTTCTTCTGGTTGGCGTACAACGCGGGCGTGTCCTCCGTGAAGTGCGTCTTCAAGATATCCAACTGGCCATCCAGATTGAAATCTCCGATTCCCAGTCCCATGCCGGCCTGCTCCTGCCCGTCTTCGTTCAAGGCCACGCCCATCTCGAGGCCGGATTCCTTGAAAGTCCCGTCATGCTGGTTCAGGAACAGCAAACTTGGGGTGGAATCGCATGCGACGTAGATATCCGGCCACCCGTCATCGTTAAAATCGGCGGCGACGGCGGTCAGCCCGTAGCTGCCCGCGACAGCCGAGATCCCCGCACGGACACTGACGTCGGTAAAGGTGCCGTCGCCGTTGTTGTGATAGAGCGAGTGCGTGTCCGTGGGTAGCCCGCGGGGACCGCAATTCACCAACACGCCCTTGAAATTACACTCCGGAGAGCGTCCAGCCGCCGGGATCTTCTTGGGATCGAAGCGCATGTACCGCGAGACGAAAAGATCCAGTTTTCCATCGCGGTCATAGTCGACGAATGTGCAGCCGGTGCTCCAACGGATCTCCTCGCCCAGCAGGCCCGCCGCCCGCGTCACGTCGGTGAACGTGCCGTCACCATTGTTCCGGTAAAGTACGTTGTGACCCCAGTATGTGATGAAGATATCTTCGAAGCCGTCGTTATTGTAATCCCCGACGGTCACGCCGCACGCCCACCCGGTGCGCGTCAGGCCGGCCTTTTCGGTTACGTCCGTGAAAGTGCCGTCGCGGTTGTTGTGGTAGAGGCGATTCGTCGCGCCGCGGGGGGCGTCGGCCCACCGGGTGCCGGAGAGCAGAAAGATGTCGAGCCATCCGTCGTTGTCATAGTCAAGCAGGGCGGCGCCGCAGCCAATCGCCTCCAGGATGTAGTCATTTCGCTCGATTCCACCGTAGATGACCGGCTCGGTCAATCCCGCCTCGGCGGCCACGTTCGTAAACGACGCATCAAACGGGAGTCCGGACGATTTTGGCCTCGATGTGGGCGCTACGCCGCGCGAGGACATCTGGCCGCGGCCCAGCAGTGGGGCCGCCAGAAGGCCCATGCAAGTTCGGCGGGAGAGACGGTGCGTGTTCATAGGTCGCGTGAAGAGAATCGTAGTATACAGCGAGACCGGCACGCGTGCCGTGGAGTACTCTGCTAAAGGGGGAGGTGCCGGATCCTACGATTTGCCCGATTCGCGGCATTCAGCTCCTTGCTTCTGTCGTACGCGGCGAGCGAGGAGGATGCCGTTCGTTCGATTACCGCGGCCCTGCGCGCGGAGCATTTTCAAGAGGCGTTGAATCTGGCTCGCGCCGCGCGGCGCGCATCGCCGAAGGAGGTCCGGATCCTGGTGCTCGAAGGCATGGCGCTGACTGGCCTCCACAAGGATGCCGAGGCGCTCGCCGCACTCAAAGCGGCGATGGAGATCTCTCCCGATTACGCTCCGGCAATCGAGGCGGCCGCGGAAATCGAATACCGGCAGGGCAGCCCCCTTGCAGCCACTCATTTGCAGCGCCTGCTGGCGCTACGCCCGGAAGAGCCGACCGCGCACGCGATGCTGGGCGCCTTGTCGTGGAAGCAATCCGACTGCACCGCCGCAGTGAGGCACTTCAAGCTGGCAAAGGCGGTGATCGCCACCCACCCCGACGCCCTCCGCGAGTACGGCGTCTGCCTCCTGAAGATGAAGCTCCCGGATGAAGCGGCCGGCGTCTTCCGCCAGTTGGTGGCCATCTCGCCACAGGATAGGCGCGCCAGCTACTCGCTTGCCGTTTCGCTGATGGATGCGGCGCGCCCCCGCGACGCAATTGCCACGCTCGAACTGCTGGCAGGGTCCGGGAATCCGGATCCAGTCGCCCTCGAGCTGATCTCCGCCGCGCACGAAGCGTTGGGAGACGACGCCGCAGGCGGTAGCCGTTCTGCGTCAGGCCGTGCTGCTCGATCCCCGAAACCTGAATCTCTACCTGGATTTTGCTTCCCTATCCTTCACCCATCAGTCTTTTCAGGTGGGAATCGACATGATCAATGCCGGGCTCACGCAGGCGCCGGATTCCGGAGCTCTGTATCTCGCGCGCGGCGTGTTGTTCGTCCAACTCGGCGAATACGCCAAGGCGGATGCCGACTTCGACAAGGCGGAACAGCTAGATCCCAACCGGGCGCTGGGTTCGGCGGCCCGAGGGCTGTCGCAGATTCAGCAGAACAATCTCGACCAGGCACTGCTTACCGTCCGTTCGCAGTTGAAGATCAAACCCAAGGACGAATATCTTCACTACGTCCTGGCCGAACTACTCACCCGGCAGGGAGCGCAGACAGGCAGTCCCGAGTTTCAACAGGCCTTGGATGCGGCGGTCGAAGCCGTCCGCCTGAAACCCGATTTCGTGCTCGCCCGCGATGTGCTGAGCCGGCTCTATCTGCAGGCTGGCGAGGTGGAGAAGGCCACTGAGCAGTGCCGCCTCGCTTTGCGTGACGACCCGTCGGACGAAATGGCCCTGTACCGACTGATCCGCGCGCTTCAATCCAGCGGCCGACCGGACGCCGCGGACGAGGTCCCGACGCTCTTGAAGCGGTTCACGGCTCTGCGCGAAGAGGTGCGGCAGCGCCAGGCGCTGGAGAGCAAGTACCGCCTGGTGGAAGGGACGCCGGCGGGCGTCCGCAAATAGACTGGTTTACGAAACCTGCCAGTAGACCGAATAGCGCCGGTCAAACAGGCTGTTGAGGGGGACCAGCGTCACGTCTTTTCTTTGGCCGGTAGTTCGAAACGCGAGCGGACCGTCAGCCGGTTTGATCCAGGAACTTGGGTCCGCGCCCGAGGCCCGGAACGTAGGAATTTCGATCGCCGGAACCGGTGGAGTGGTATTCGTTGGTCCGAGAGGCGAGCCGAATTGCTCGGTATTCGGCGCCCCCACACGCAGATTCGGTCCGATGATGTGCGCCTCCGTAAGCCCCTCCCCGCCGAGGTCCCCGGCGAGCACGAGCGGTCCGTAGAGGAACGCCTGCATTGAAGGATCGTCCGGCATTGCCTGCACGCGCAGGCGCATCGGAAGCTCCATGTCGATCCGGTCTCCCACCTTCCAGTTGCGCTTCAGCACCAAATAGCTGCCCGGCGCCGCCGATGCATCGAGCGCCTTGCCATTCAACTTGACCGAAGGGGCGCTCTGGAGCCATCCGGGAATTCGCAGCCGGATGGCGAGCTCACCCGCTCGCGCCGCGGTCACTGTCAGCGCAGTGCTCGGAGACGCGGGGTATTGCGTCGCCTGCCGGAGTTTGAAACCTTTTTCCGCCCAATCCAATTCCGAGGAAATGAACAGGTTGACGTACAGACCTTCGCCGTCGCGCCAATAGATGCTGTCGTTGAGCTTCGAGTATTCCTCGACGCCTGAACCGGTACAGCACCAGAACGTCTGATCCTCCGTGTTGAACGTCTTCCAAACGCCTGGCGTCAGGGAGAGGTAGTACTGAGTCAGGCCCACTTTCGGGCGGATGGTGCCGATCCGGTGATTGAGCAGTAAGTGCTCATAATAGTCGAAGTAACTGGGGTTCGGATCCCAACTGTAGAGGTGCCGGGCCAGCTTGAGCATGTTATACGCGCAGCAGCACTCGGCCGTATTCACGCTGAGCTTCAACTCCGTGGCGAGGCGGCGCGGCGGGGCCAGCCACGCCTCGGCATTGCTGGTGCCGCCCGTCACATAAGTTCGCGCGCCGGCCACTTCGGAAAAGAAATAGTCGGCCGCGTCGTGGAATCGCATGTCGCCGGAGAGATCATAGCGGCATGCGGCCGCTATGACTTGTGGGATGTGGGTGTTGACGTGAAGTCCGCGCAGTTCGTCGCGCCGTGCGGCCAGCGGGTTGAGAAAGCTCTTCTTCTGGAACCGGTCGCCCACCCTGACCCATCGATCCTGGTTGGTGGCCGCCGCGAGCCGGTACAGTGTCTCCGCAATACCGCCGAACTCGATGGTGAGGATCTGCTGCATGTGCTCCGCGGTCTTGGGAGCCGTCCATTCATCGGCCCATGCCGCCATGCCCTCCAGCACCTCGAGTGCCTGCTGATTCCCCGCCAGGCTATACATGTCGAACATGCCCGCCATGATCTTGTGGATGGTGTAGAAGGGCGCCCAAACGCGCTCCCCCTTTTCCAGGCGATCCCACCAGGTCGTGGGGAAAGCACTGAGATACTTGCCGCCAAGTTTCTGCTGACACCTGGCCATTTCGGCGACCATGAAGTCGCCTTTGGCCTTGGCATTTTTGTCGCCGTTGGCCGCCAGTTGCGCGCTCGCCGAGAGAAAGTGTCCGGCAAAGTGGCCGCGCAGTTCGCTGGAGCGCTGACCGTTTTCCGGCTGCTCCCAACCGCCGAGCGGCTTTGCCGATCCAACCGGCAGTCCGGCATTGGCGCGAAACGTATGGAGCAACCGGTCGGCTGCGAGCCTCTCCATGTAGCCGCGATTCCACTCCTGCGCGTCGTGATACGTGCTACCGGGCAGCAGACGGACTTGCGGCATTGGGAAGGGTTCCGCCCGGGGAGCGACGATTTTCCGCGTGAACTCCAGCGGGGCTTCGAAGGCAGGCGTCTCCGGCGCGAGAGGCCGCCGGAAATTTCCGGGGGTCGCAGGTGGTGGGTTCTGTTGGGCGGTCAACGCCGCCGCGGCCGGGCCGGTAGCGGCCAGGAGCGCACCGAATCGACGACGACTGAGCTCCATATCGTCAACCTTCCCGAAACCAGACTACCGATGTCGGCGGACGCTGAGCCGGGCGCACCGCCCCATCGGCGCCCAGCGGCAGCGATCCTTCCAGTGGCAGTTCCTTATCTCGGTTGGTCCGTGCGTAATTCGGAATCGCGGTCATCGGGCTGCCGTCGGCGAACTTGCCCCTGATCACCATGACCCCGCCCAGAAGATCGCCCCTCCACTCCGTTGTCAGAGGAGACTCGGGGCTCAGGACCTTGTCGATGGGCTGGTCCACCTGCTCGATGTTGTAAATCAGCGGACCGTAGCGCAACGCCACCTTGTGATTGTTGTCCGCGATCCTCTCGTCAGCGCGTACCCGCTGTACCTTCATTGGCAGCACCACATCCACTTTATCGCCCGCCTTCCATGCGCGCGTAATGACGGCATACCCTTTTTCGATTAGCGGCTTCACCGGCCGGCCATTCACCGCAATAGATGTAATGCCGTTGGCGTCGGGCTTGCTCCGGTAAAGCCTGCTGACGGCGCGGTTCGGAACGCGGATCCGCACGCTGAAATTCTTCGGCGTCTTCGGGTTTACCGTAAGTGCGAGTTTGCCGCTCCAAGGATAGTTTGTGGCCTGCACCATCTCGACATCCGTCCCGGCCACGTTCTCGAGCGTGATCGTGCTGCCCACGAAGAGGTTGACGTAGACGCCGTCCGCGCTCTTGGCATACGTCCAGGTCGGCATCATCAGCAAGGTTCGCGGGATGTTGCCGACACAGCACGGGCAGGTGTGCCACGGTGCCCGCCCGACGTTGGCATCCAGCGGGTTGGTGTAATAGAAGACCTTGGCTGCCAGGTCGGTGCTGCCCAATAGCGCGTTGTACATCGTCTCTTCGTAGAGGTCGGCGTACTTCGCGTCGTGGTACGCCAGGTTCATCTTCCACTGGAAGAAAATCGCGCCGCAACTGGAACACGACTCGCAATAGGCGCGATTCCTCAACGAATAGTTCGGACCGAAACCCTCCGACGTCTCACCGCTGCCCACGCCGCCGGTCACATAGTACTTCTTATTAACCATGTTGTCCCACAGCGATTTCACCGCGCTCTGGTAATCGGGGTCGTGCGTTTCCACCGCGACGTCCGCCATTCCCGAGTAGTTGTACATCGCGCGCACGGCGTGTCCCACCGCCTCGTACTGCTGCGTCACCGGCAAGTGACTCTGATCGTATTCGCTGCGTTCGCGATCGTTGCGCGCCGCGTTGTAGCGGCAATCCAGCAGGAACTTGGCGAGTTCGACGTACTTCGTGCCCTTGCCGCCGCCCTCCATATCGTTAACGAAACGGCCAAACCGGACGAGCGCCTGTTCCATCTCCTGATGGCCGTCGTACCACGCCTTCTTGGGCGCCGGCCCCAGGTTGGCATACCAGCAATCCGCCAGCTTCTTCGCCGCGTTGTACAGGCGGGCGTCCTTCCTATTGGTCATCTGGTAGTGGTTGATGGCCGATTCCAAGAAGTAGCCCCCGGTGTATCCCTCGTGATCGCCGCGCCGTTCCCAGTGGGCAAACGGACCGGGGACGATATTGCCTCGCGCATCTACCCGCGGTAGGGTGAATGCCGTTTGCAGATACCCGTCCGCTTCCTGCGCGGCCAGAATCTTGGGAATCCAGTCTTCCAGCGTGGCACGCATTTTTTCGTGCGCCTTGATGATCTCCGCGTCCCCTTGCGGGTCGATCATCAGCGCGATGCTCATCGCCTCCACCGTCTGGTGCACCCAGGCGTTGGAGAACACATATCCCTTGTGCGCGCCGTGCGGCTCGCCACGCAGCGCTTTCCCAGCCTCCACGAAATTATCGATCCCGCCCGGCCCCTGCGTCAGGTCGGTACGGTTGATCTGGTCGATGCAGTGCGGAATCCAGCTCACCATCAGGGCCTTGGCGCGCGCGTTCCACAAAGGGCTATTGATTTTGAAATTCTTGGTGTAGACCGCGTCGAGTTGCTTCGCCGGCGGCGGCGTCTCCACCGACACGTTCAACGTGGACGAGTCCTTGGATTGCCCGTTGTCCACCGTCAGGCGCAGTACATACGCCCCCGGCGTGGAGAACGTCGCTGTGGTGATCAGCGCCTTCGCATCGGCGAACTTGACTTCGCCGGGCCCTGAATCCATGGTCCACATTGCGGTGGACATCGGCCCGGTCGGCGGCGTCGGCGGTGTGTCCTGCCGTCCGCGATTTTGGTTGGACCGTGGCGGATCGCCATACCCGGCCCATCCACGCAAATATGTCTTCCCGGGCAGAATGGCCACGCGGTCAATTCCTGCCACGCCTTTGAGTCGGGTCTCCGCCGCCGAAGCGTAGGAGAGGATCGCACTTTGGATCAGCGGAGTCATTACCACCGATCCCATCGCAGCCTTGCCCGTCCTTCCGAGCACTTGGCGCCGCGTCAATTTCGCCGCTTTTGAATCGCTCTTCACGGAGCACCTCCAAATGAGCAGAATCCGATGGCCTCCATTCTCCCTCACGATACCGCCGACCGCAAGTAAACGCTTACATAGGATTATTGGAGGCTCCGGGTTGCCCGTTACCATCACTTGAGGTGACGAAGGCCTTCGGGATCGGCCGCCATCAATGAGGACAGCGCTTCGCCCGCAATCTCCCATTGGGCGATCGACGGATACTCCAGCAGCGCAAGCTGCGCCAGTGCGCGGGAGCCTTCGATTGAAGCGCGGATCGCGGTTCGTTCGTAGGCCTTGACCGACAGCGTCAATCCACGGACCTGTTCCGGCAGATGCCCGGTGCGACGGGGGCGGGCTCCCGCCCTGTCCACATCGCACGGCACCTCGACGACGTCGTCCGCTTCGAGGTCGTCGATCGCGCCGCGGTTCATCACGTTGAGCACGATCTCGCGCGCGCGATCGGACAACAGTCCATTCATCACGTCGAGCGCGATGCGGTGGTAGCCCGTTGCCAGCTCGAATGGGTTCGGCTCATTCTCCACCGGATTGAAAGCCGAACCGCCGAGGCCTTCCAGCTTCATATAGGATGCGTTGCGCTGTTGCAGATAGCTGGTATAGGTAGCAAGAGCTTCCGCGGCGGTCTGGGCGCCGAGGCGTTCGAAGAGACCACGATTCATTCGTTGCAGTTCCTCGCCGCGGCTGGCCCCGGCACTGAGCTGATTCCGGTATGCCTTTCGCTGGCTGTAATAGAAGAACAGGTACTCGGTCGGGATAAGTCGCAGCGCCTGAATCAGCGCCGGATCGAACAGGCCGGCCGGGTATAAACTGCGCAGGAGCGAGGTGTCGTCGAGCAGACGTTCCGTGATATCTTCGCCCCGCAGATGGACACGGCGCACCCAGCCAAGGTGATTTAGCCCGGCATAGTCGCACACGACATCAGCGGCAGGCGCTCCCACAGCCTCGGCGATTTTGTGGAAGAGCTCGCTCGGGGTGTCGCAGATGCCGATGACTTTGAGTGTCGTGTTCTGTGCGAGAGCTTGCGTGATCAATCCCGCGGGATTGGTGAAGTTGATGAACCAGGCGCCGGGCGCAACACGCTCGATCACTTTCGCGTGACCAAGCGTCACTGGAAGAGTGCGGAGCGCCATCGCAGCCCCCGCCGGCCCTGTCGTCTCCTGCCCGGCCAGCCCGTGCTCGATCGCGACGCGCTCATCCCGCGCGCGTGCCGCCATTCCACCCACACGGATGCTGCTGAGAACGAAATCGGCTCCGCCCGCCGCTTCTTCGAGCCGGGAACTGCAGCGGATTTGAAATCCGGCGCCCATTCGGCTCACAATCTCGCGACCGATTCGCGCTATGGTCTGGGTCCGCGCCTCATCCAAATCGAAGAGAGTCAACTCACCGATATCGAGGAGCTCTTGAGACTGAGCCAATCCGTAGATGAGCAGCGGCGTCCGCACACCGCCGCCGCCGATAATCGTCACCTTACGCATAAGTTCTGGCCAATTCGAGTGTGACCCGTTCCGGGCCCGGAAAGCCGCTGACGCCGCCGGCCTGTTCGGTGGATGCTCCCCCGCAGAAATTCCCGGCTCGCAGGCAAGTCAGCGGAGGCTCCCCCCGCAGCCAGAAGTGAAGAAAGCCGGCGTTAAAACAATCGCCGGCTCCGGTGGTGTCGATTGCCGTGGCCGGACAGGCCTTGACCTCGAGGATGTCGCCGTCCCAAAGCAGCGCTGCGCCATCCGCCCCGAGTTTCAGCGCGACCCGGCGCGCGCCCGCCGAGGCCATCCGGCGCAGCATCTTCGCGGGATCCTTTTCTCCCGTCATTCGATTCGCTTCCACTTCGTTCGGGAAAAAGATATCGATCAGCGGCAGGAGCGCCAAGGAACGCGGATCGGCCAGCCAATCCTCATGCCACCCCACGTCGAGCGAAATCGAGCAACCCTGGCGCCGGATCGCGGTGAAGAGATCCGCGGCGGTCGCGAGATCGGGGGCCCAGTTGAGATGGAAGTGCCGCGCGATTGCGAATCCGCCCGATGCGGCTTCTTCGGCGAGCATCTGCGGAAAACGCACGTTCGGCCCGTGGTAGGTCAGAAATGTCCTCTCCGCCGGCGTGCTGATGGCGACGCTCACCGCGGTTGGCTCCTCAGGGTCGAAGCGCAGGCGCGACGTAATGACACCCAAATCGATTCAGGCGGGCGGCAAACCACTCGCCGTCGTGACCGGCCATGCCGAAGAGGGCGACGCGCGAGCCGAGCCTGGCCAACCCGCACGCCGCGATGGCAGCCCCGCCTCCCACCTCACGATGGAGCTCTCGGGCGAATGCCTCGGTTCCGGGCTGAGGCCACGAAGCAAAACCACTCATGATGAGGTCGATAAACAGATCGCCGCCGACCAGGATGTCCAGGGATTTCGATTCGACGCTCATGCAAATGGCCATTCAGCGACGCGCCTTGCGCGCAGCAGATATACCGTGGTCCCGAAGAGCAGCAGACCCAGACCGGCGAGGATATAGGGCAGGCCGCTCGCAATCAGAATATACAACCATCCCATAAACGCGACCACGCTGGTGGCTGGATAAAGCGACATGCGGTATGGCCGCACGATATCCGGCCGGTTGCGGCGGATCAGCGTGACCGCGAGAATCTGCGCCATGAACTGGACTAGGATCTGAATCACGATCAGCGCATTGATAACCACGTCCAAAGTCATCAGGCAGGCCAGCGCCGAGGAGATGCCGATGAACAGCACCGAAAAGCTGGGGAAGTTGCGCGAGGGATGCAGTCGCCCGAAGGCAGCGAAGAACCGGCCTTCCACCGCCGCGGCGTAGGGAACGCGCGAGCAGCCCAGCAGCACGGCGAAGAGGGACGCAAGCGTGGTCCACAAAACCAGCACGGTGGCCACCTGTGCCCAACGCAGACCATACAGGCGCTGGATGAAATCCGACACGATGGATGTCGACCGGATTGCCTCGCGCCATGGCACCACGCCGATGATCCCGAGATTCATGGTGAGGTAGAGCACCGCGACCGCGACAACCGACCAGATAATGGAGCGGGGGATAACCTTCTCCGGCTGCCGGACCTCGCC
Organism: uncultured Solibacteraceae bacterium; assembly: GCA_963791985.1. Classification (GTDB taxonomy): domain Bacteria; phylum Acidobacteriota; class Terriglobia; order Bryobacterales; family Bryobacteraceae; genus Solibacter. The sequence goes on from CAWBUN010000003.1 coordinate 738,296, forward strand.
CGCGAAGAAGCAGACGTTGTTGTATCCGCCGTAATCGTACATCGCGATCAGGGTCGCGCCGCCAAGGCCGAAGAAGAAGGCGCGCGAGGGCGCAAAGGCTCCGGGCGGAAAATCGAGCAGCCGCCGGGCATCGAGATTCAACAGACCCGCAACCGTAATCCAACCGACTGTGGCGAGCACTACGATCCACATCCCCACCGACAGGCGCTCCACGGCACGAATGTCCCGATACAGCATGAAGGTAATCAGAAGGCAGACAGCCATCGCAATGCCTTTCTCCTGCCACCAGCCCATGTGGGGCGAAAAGAACCTGGCGTACTGCGAAAAGCCAATGGCGCCGGAAGCGATCGAAAGCGGCGCGAGAAAAATGGTCTGCCAGATGAAGAGGAAACTCATCAGGCGCCCGAGGCCTTTTGGTCCGTAGGCTTCCGAGAGATACCGCAAAGGGCCACCCGTACCCGGCATGGCCGCTCCCAACTCGGCCCACACCATTCCGTCACACAACGCGACCAACGCGCCCAGCACCCATCCAAGGATCGCTTGCGGGCCATTCATTTTCGCGAGCAGGATCGGAATGGTGATGAACGGCCCGACCCCGATCATCTCCAGCATGTTGGCCGAAGTCGCGCCGAGCATTCCTACGCGGCGAACCAGATGTGGCGATTCGGAGTCCGACAAGGCCAAATGTTATCATAAGAGCGTTTTGCTCCGTGCTCGAATTCGGACAGCACTCGCCATGTTGACGCTGTGCGTCAGTGCTCTTCCGCAATCATCTCCTCAATCAAGCCTGGAACTCGCCGTCACTCTTACTCGCCAGAAGCAATACAGCGAATCGAGCGCGATCCTGCAAGGTGTGCCCGAGCCCGTGGAGACCCGGCAGCGCATTGCTTTTCACCGGCTGAAGGCGGCAAACGCCTCGGGCATGGGTGACCACGCGACCGCGGTTCGCGAGATCTCGCTGGCACTCTCCCTCGCGCCATCGGACCCAGGATTGTTAGTGGCGACAGCGATGGCGGATTTTCAAGCCGGTCGGTTGGACGACGCCCTGCGGCATGCGGCTTTGGCCGGGAACGACCCGACTGCGAAGGCCGTAATCGGCGACGTCCAGGAGAAACGCGGTAATTTCGCTGAGGCGTCAATTGCTTATCGCGAAGCGGTTCGACTCGCTCCCAGCCAGGAGCAATACAGGGTCGCTCTCGCCTATGATCTGATCCGGCATCAGGACTTCCGCTCCGCGGTGGAACTGCTGCAGCAATCGAAGCGGCTCTTTCCGCATTCCGCCAAACTGCGAACTCTGCTCGGGATCGCCCAGTATTCCAATGGGGATATCGATGAAGCCGTTCCGAGCCTGATCGATGCGATCGAAGTGGACCCGAGTTCGGAACCGGCGTACCGGTGCCTGGCACAGATCCTGTTACAGTCCTCCGCCGCGGCCCCGCCGGCGGCAACAATGCGCCTGTGCAAATGGAACCCGACGGTTTGCAGTGCGTTGAAACTCCGCCTGGCGCGCCAGACAGACGATGCCGCACTGCAAAACGCAGCCATCGCCGGCCTGCAGCGGGCGGCGTCCGATGATCCGGTTGCACGCTGCGAATTGGCGCGCGCTTTCGAATGGACGGACCGGCTCCCGGAGGCACGTAGAGAGATGGAGTCCTGTGTGCAATTCGACCCGTCCCCACAGAATCACTATCGGATGGGGCTGATTTACAAACGGCTTGGCATGAACGATCTGTCGCAGAGGGAAATGGACCTGCGCAAAGAAGTGCTGGAAAAGATGTCCGAGGAGACGGCGCTCGGGTTAAGCGCGCTAAAAACTCTCCGGTAAGCTGCTGGGAGCTGTTGCTGGGAACTGTTGTGTTGGGAACTGTTGTGTTGGGAACTGTTGTGTTGGGAACGGTTGTTGCATCAGTCGCCGGATTGTAATAAAGTCTAAACCACTTGGAGGGTTTCGACGTGGGAAAGACTCCTTATTCTCTGGCCTTGCGCCACATTCCCGATGTGCTGCTGCGAATCGCTGCCCTGGCCATTGCAACGCACGCCGCCGTCTTCGCCCAGATAGACACGGGTGCCATCGTAGGCTCAGTCTTCGACCCGAGTGGCGCCGCGGTCCCGAAGGCTTCGATCACCGTCACCAATACGGCGACACACGAAGTCCTCACCACCATTAGCAATAGCTCCGGACAGTATCAATTTACGGGGCTGCGCGTGGGCGAGTACACCGTCAAGGCCACCGCGCCGGGATTCGGTACGCAGATTGCTAGTCACGTCCCGATCGATGTTCAGTCGCGTCCTTCGATCGACTTTAACCTGAAGATCGGCGACGCGTCGCAGACCGTCCAGGTCGAGTCGGCCGCACCCCTGCTGAATACGCAGACGGCGGATGTGGGTGGCGTCGTGCAGCAACAACAGATCCGCGATTTGCCTCTGAACGGACGACGTTACGCGGACCTCGCGTTGCTGGAGGCCGGCATCCAGAAGGATCCAACCGTGTCCAACGCGGCTGCGGATCGCTTCAGTTCGAATGGAAACCTCGAAACGCAGAACTATTTCTCACTTGACGGTATCGAAAACAACTCCGGTTCAACCAACCTTCAAGAGGGTTCGGTGCAGACTGTGCAGCCCCCACCAGATGCATTGTCGGAATTTCGGGTGCAAACGCGGACCTATTCTGCCGAGTTCGGAACTTCCGCAGGTGCGGTCATTAACGCGTCCATCAAGAGCGGAACCGATTCCTTCCATGGCGACGTGTGGGAATTTGTCCGTAACAACCACTTCGATTCCAACACGTTCTTGAACAACGCCGGTGGCGTGCCCCGCGGCCACTTCAGCCAGAACCAGTTTGGCGGCACTATCGGAGGCCCGATCATCAAGCACAAGACTTTCTTTTTCGGCTGACGCGCAGGATTTCCGAAGCAGCAAAGCGACCACGATTCTGTCCACCGTTCCGACACCCTTGATGAAGACCGGCAACTTCACGGAGTTGAAGCCCACCCTCGCCGCACCGGGAGTGGCCGGCCAGTCCGGATGCATCTCGGGCAATATCATCGCGGCTTCCTGCATCGATCCCGTGGGCTCGAAACTGCTGGCGCTGTATCCGGATCCGAACGTCCCGTCACTGGTGGCGAGACAGGGAACCCCGGGAAGCTGGACCGGCGGATCGAACTATCAGTTCCAGTATGGAATTCCCAACAACACGTACTCCTGGGACGTCCGGGTCGATCACAACATCAACGATAACAATCGGATCTTCGGTCGCTTCAGCGAATACAATGTATCGCGGCAGGACGCTCCGTGGACCGGGAATCCTCTGGCAGGGAACGGAAACTTCGCCACCCAATACCAAATCACCGGCAAGTCGCTTGCCCTCTCCTGGACTGACGTGCTCTCATCCGGCATGGTCAATGAAATTCGCGCCGGTTTCACACGCGATAACGCCAACAGCCTCCCGATCGGCGTCACGTTGGGAACTTCGGCGGCCACGCAGTTCGGCCTGACCGGAATTCCCGATGGCCCGTTCAATGCGGGACTGCCACCGGTCAACATCACGGGTCTGCAGCGCCTGGGAACCGCGCCGTGGCGCCCGCAGGTGCAGATTGCGCAGGTGTGGCAGTTACTGGACACCTTGAGTTGGTTGAAGGGCAACCACAGCCTCAAGTTCGGCTTCGAAAGCCGGCACACCAGCGACAACTTCCTGGATGCGCAGTCGCTTCAAGGCCAGATCACCTCTAGCGGAATCTACACCGGCAACGTCGGACTCGGCGTGGCGGACTTCCTGCTCGGAGACGTAAGTACGGCCTCCTTTACCACGCCGACCATCGTTCACAACTACAAGCAAGGTTACAGCTTCTTCGGCCAGGATACGTGGCGCGTGCGCCAGAACCTGACGATCAATCTGGGCTTGAGGTACGAGCTGTTTTCGCCCCTGCTGAATCATCAGAACGCGATCTCGAACTTTATTAACGGCGCGTTCGTCACAGCCACCAGCGGCGACTGGTTCGCGCGCGGCTTGGTTCATCCCGACTAAGAACGATTTCGCCCCTCGATTCGGCTTCGCGTACCAGGCAACCAAAAAACTCGTATTGCGCGGCGGTTACGGTATCTTTTACCAGCACGATGTAAGGATCGGCTCGGAGAGTGTTCTGGGCGAAAATCCGCCGGCATTCTACGATCAGTCGCTCGCACAGTCGGCCGGGAGTGTCACACCCGCGTTCCTCCTGAAAAACGGATTCCCCGCAGCCCAGTTCGGCCCCCAGATTCTGAACCTGACCACGCTGCAAATTCGCGCGCAGGATCCCAACCAGCGCACTCCCTATGTACAGCAGGTCAGTTTTGGGCCGCAGTGGGAGATCTCGCAGAGCACCGTACTCGATATCTCGTATGTCGGTAACTTTGGGCGCAAGGAGAACCGGCTGCGCAATGCCAACCAGGGCATTGTGACCGGATTCCTGAATGGCGCTCCGGTGACGTTATTTCCGTATGCGAATCTCAGCACAAACGTGAATACGCTCGCCGGCAGCCACGCGTACCTGGAACTTGCGACGAACGACGGCAACACCAACTACAACGGTCTGCTGGTTTCGCTGAAACGGCGGTTCGCGAAAGGGCTGACCTACGGAATCAGTTACACCTTCAGCAAGAACCTCGCCGATTTTGTCGACAATCTCACTGGCGGATCGACGCCAGCTAACGCGTATAATTATAGCCTCGAGCGCAGTTTCTCTCCGTTTGACGTCAAACACCGCTTCGTCTCCAACGCTTTATACGCTCTCCCGATCGGAAAGGGGGGCTTGATTCTGAATAACAACTCGATCGCGAGCCGGTTAATTGGAGGATGGCAACTGAACGGCGTTCTCACGCTGCAAAGCGGCCTGCCCTTCAGCGTGAGTGCTCCCGATGCCAGCGCGACCGGCGGCAGCCATGCCAGCCGTGCCAATTGCATCGGCGATCCGTTTGCGGGAGCGACCACCGATCCGACGCAACTCGCCGGCGCCACGGCTCCGGGCTTCTTCTTGAATCCGGCCGCCTTTTCCCTGGCCACGACCGGCACCTTCGGCACTTGTGCTCCGCGGAAATTCCATGGTCCCGGTATTGAAAACCTGGACATGAGCATCTTCAAGAGTTTCGTGGTGACCGAGCGTTACAAAGTGGAGTTCCGAAGCGAGTTCTTCAACACGTTCAACCACGTCAACTTCGGCAACCCGAGCGCCAACGCCGCGCCCGCGTCCCTACCGACTTTCGGAAAACTATTGTCGACGATCGGCGATCCGAGAGAAATTCAGTTCGCCCTTGAAGGTTTATTTCTAGCTTATGAAGTCAGTTCTGGTGTTGATAGCAGCCGCTTGCGCCCTGAATCCCACGGCGCTTGCGCAGTTACCCTATAGCACTTCGATCCAGCCCTCGGCGGTAGCCCATGAAATCCCCGTCAATCGCGGGTCGGCGGCACTTTGGCAAAGCCTCAAGAAACTCCATACCCGCGCCAGCTTGATCATGATTACCGCCCACCCGGACGACGAGGATGGCGGCATGCTGGCCTACGAGTCGCGCGGACAAGGCGCGCGAGTTACGCTGTTGACTCTCAATCGGGGCGAAGGCGGTGCAAACGTCATGTCGCCGGATTACTTCGACGCGCTGGGACTGGTCCGGACCATGGAGTTGCTGGCCGCGGGGAGATACTACGGGGTGGATCAGTATTGGACCCGGGTGATCGACTACGGATTCTCGAAAACCAAGGCCGAATCGATCGGGAAGTGGACCCACGACCGTGTTCTTTATGACGTGGTGCGTGTCGTCCGCGCGGTGCGGCCACTGGTGATTACGTCCGTATTCGTGGGCGGACCGAGCGACGGGCACGGAAATCACCAGACCGCGGGAGCGATGGCGCAGGAAGTCTTCAAGGCAGCGGGCGATCCGAGCGTGTTTCCCGACCAGATCGAGGCTGGCCTTCGCCCGTGGACGCCGCTCAAGGACTATGCGCGCGCGCCGATGGGACGACGCGGCGGCAATAGCCTCGCGGTGAATCTTCAGATTCCCGAGGGAAGCTACGATCCGGTGCTCGGCGCCACGTACCAGCAGATCTCCCGCGAAGGGTTGGGCTATCAGAAATCGCAGAATGGCGGCAGCGCAATCCCCGACGCTGGACAAATGCTCAGCTCGTATCACCGGTTCGGCTCCGTGGTCCCGGCGCAGGAGAAGGAGGAGAACTTCTTCGACGGCATCGATACCTCCCTGATGGGCATCGCGACCATGGCCGGAACCGGCGATGCTGCTTTTCTGTCCCGCGGCCTGACGCAGATCAACGCGGCCGTGGAAGAGGCCATTTCCAGATACTCCGCGCAGCAACCCGAGGCCACGGCGCCCGCGCTCGCCAAAGGACTGACGGCCACGGCGAACCTGCTCGATGCCGTCGCCAGGAGCGCCCTCTCCGAAGAGGCAAAATACAATATACGGCATGAACTTCAGATCAAGCGCGTGCAGTTCAACGATGCCCTGGCTGAGGCCCTTGGGCTCTCGGTTTCCGCCAATGTCGCGCTCGATGTGGAGTCCGATTCGCCCTTTCGAATGGATCCGGACACGTTCCGAGTCGCGATTCCGGGGCAGAAATTCGTTGTGAAGGTGCGCGCCGTGAATCAGGCAGCGACTCCCGTGACGCTGCTCGCCGTGACTCTGGAGCCATCCAGCAGGAAAGAACAATGGAGCGTTGCTCCGGAGAAGCCGATTGCCGCTTCCTCAATCGCCGATGCCAAACCGGTGGATGTGCGCTTCCGCGTGACCGTGCCGGAGAACGCGGCCTTCACACGGCCGTACTTCTCCCGGCCGGACATCGAACGCTCCTACTACGATATTGCAGACGATCAGTTCCGGAACCAGCCGCTGGCACCCTATCCGCTCGCTGCCTGGGCCGACTTCGAATATTCGGGCGTGCCGATTCGCGTCGGCAAGTATGTCCAAACAACCAAGAGGGTGACCGGTGCCGGAACCGTCTCCGAACCACTGGCGGTGGGTCCGGCAATTAGCGTGGAGATTGCCCCGCATGCGGGCATTGTGCCGCTGGCGTCGAAATCCTTTGCGGCGACCGCCGTGGTTCACAGCAACGTGAAGGGAGCGGCGAAGGGTTCGATCCATCTGGACCTTCCAAGCGGCTGGAAGTCACAACCGGCGTCCGCGGAGGTCGCCTTTACCGCCGATGGCGAGGATCAGTCGGTCACGTTTCAGGTAACGCCAGTCAGCCTTGCCGAGAAGCCCTATCAAATTCAGGCAATCGCCGAATACGGTGGCCGCCGTTACAACGAGGGATATGAACTCACCGGGTATCCAGGCCTGCGTCCGTATTTCCTCTATCGGCCGGCGGTCTATCGGTTGAGCGGCGTTGACGTCAAAACAGCCCCGAACCTGCGAGTCGGCTACGTGATGGGCAGCGGAGATGAAGTGCCTGCTTCGCTGGAGAATATCGGCGTGAAACCGAGTTTTCTCTCGCCGGCGGACATCGCGACGGGCGATCTGTCGAAATTCGACGTGCTGTTGTTGGGAGTTCGCACCTACGCCGTCCGCGAGGACTTGCGCACTTACAATTCGCGCATTCTCGAGTACGTGAAGAATGGCGGCGTGGTGGTGGTTCAATACAACACTCCCGAATTCGATCACAACTTCGGCCCGTATCCTTACACCATGACATCCAATCCGGAGGAGGTGACGGACGAAGCGTCTAAGGTGGAGATCCTGGCGCCGGCGAACCCCGTCTTTAACTGGCCGAACAAAATAACCGAAAAGGATTTCGGCGGCTGGGTCGAAGAACGTGGTTCCAAATGGATGAGGTCCTGGGATCCGCAGTATCAGGCTCTGATCGAGACCCACGACGAAGGCCAGGAGCCGCAAAAGGGCGGGCTGCTGTACGCGAAATACGGCAAAGGCATCTACATTTATAACGCGCTCGCTTTCTACCGGCAACTGCCGGAGGGCGTTCCCGGCGCGTACCGCATCTTTGCCAACATGATCAGCCTGCCCAAGAACCCGCAGCGTTGACTCGTGTGCGACGGTTCATTGGAACATATTTCTTCCTCGCCGCGGGCACCGCGTATTGCGCTCCGGAGTGCGCACGTTGCCATCCGAATGAAGCTGCCCGATTTCTCGCTACGCCGATGGGCCGATCCATCGGGCCGCCGGAAACCATCGCCTCGGGCCGCGTAACCCATCAGGCGTCGCAAAGTGTGCTGTCGGCGGAGTATCGCGAAGGGCGCATGTTCCATGTACTCTCGGAGCGCGGACTCACCGCAGAATATGAGGTGGCCTACCAGATCGGCAGTGGCACCAAAGGACGAACATACGCCGTACAGGTCGGCCGCTATCTTCTCGAATCGCCGCTCTCCTGGTATGCACGTTCCGCTTGGGACGTCTCACCGGGTTTCGAGTCTCTTCCTCTGCTTGACTTCGACCGGCCCATCACGGCAAACTGCCTGTTCTGCCACGCGGGAAGAGTTAAGTTCGATGATGCGGACGGCAGGCGTTTGAGCGTCTCCAGCGATGGAGGCCGCGTGCAGGCGATCACATGCGAGCGCTGCCATGGGAATGGTGCGGCGCACGTGCGGCGTCCATCGTCCAAGAACATCGTCAATCCCGCCGCACTCTCCAGCGCCGCTCGTGACAGCGTCTGCGAGCAATGCCACCTCGAAGGTGAAACGCGGATTCTGAATCCCGGTAAGTCATTGGACGATTACCGCCCCGGCGAGCCTCTCGAACAAACTCTGGTCACGTATCTCTTCCGCCGGGCGGAGGCGGAGAAGCGTGCCGTTTCGCAAGTCGAGGAACTTGCGGAGAGCAAATGCGCGCGCGGCAGCAACGGCAAGCTGTGGTGCGGTTCGTGCCACCATCCGCATGAACCGGCGTCTCGATCCGCACAGCACGTTGCGCGGATCACTCAAGTCTGTAAATCCTGCCATGCCGGATTGTCCAAGGCAGCGCATCCGGCCGGTCAGCTCGAATGCACCAATTGCCACATGCCGGCCAGGCCGGCAAACAACATCGCGCACCTGGCAGTGACCGATCATCGGATCCGGCGTCCCGGCGCGGCGAGCAGCTCCTCTGGTTCGAACGCTGCGTCGAACACCGTCGTCGCGTGGCGCGAGCCGCCGACCGAGTTCCGCCGGCGCGATTTGGCGCTCGCCCAATTGCAAATCGCTTCCAACGAAAAACTGCCGGGGATGCTCCGCGCCAGCGTCAAGATGCTCGAAGACTTGCCGGAAGCCCAACAGAATCGCGATCCTGATGTCCTCTCGAGCCTGGAGGTTGCCTTCCTCGAAAACAGCCCTCCGGACAGGGCTGTCGCATTGAGCCGTTGGGCGGTGGAATCAATGCCAAATAGCGCGACTTTTGCGCTGAACTACGGCCTGGCACTTAAACGAGCAGGCGATCTGAAGCAAGCCGAGCACGAACTCCTTCGTTCGATCCTGCTGGACCCTTCGCTAACGCGATCCTATGCCGAACTCGCTGTCATCTATGACGCTGAAGGACGGCAGCAGGAATCGATGTCGATCATCAACCGATTCCTTATGTGGAACCCTCAATCCATACAGTTCCGCCGAGCAAGCCACCCATAGTTCCTGTTGTGCGTAGACAAAAGCCCACAATGGCTTGAGATCAACAACTTGGGATTTCGCAGTATTGGCCAGGCGAAGGTCCCGAGGCGACGAAATTGTGTTCTCGGCGTTCCGCGATGGCCAGTATCGAATGTAGGAAGCCGGTATCCGGGGCAGTTCGGAGGAATTGCTCCAAGCATCCGAGCAGAGCCAAGCGGCCGGCGACTGGACCCGTGACCCGCCGCGCATCGTTTACTACAATGCGCGCGCCGATGCCGTCAAAAATGGACCATCGCGTCGCTCCCGCTGTCTCCCGGCAGAAAGCCCGTTGTGATTGATGATTCCAGCGCAGTCAAGTTCGGTCCGCGCGTCGCCCCGTCCGGGCGCTGCGTTGCCTATGTTTCGAACGAGTCGGGAGGGGTTGAGATCTACGTACGAGCCATGCCGGCGGGCGATCGGCCGGCCGGTCCCAGAATCCGCATCTCCACGGGGGCCGCACGAATCCGGCGTGGAGCGCGGATGGCAACACGCTCTTCTATAATTCGCCGGACGACCGGCTGCTGTCGGTGAAACTGAAGATCGCCGGCGATCGGATAGAGCCCGGCGAGCCGAAGGTAATGTTCCCTCTCCAGGGAACGAGCTCATACAATGGCGGGATCCCAATCGGCAACGGCGAGCGCTTCGTAGTGCTGCGTTCGACGGCGGCCACGGGCCGCGACAATCGCATCAACGTTCTGACCAACTGGCGGCGGGTTTGAAGTGAGCGCGGCCGGTCGGTAGTACACTGACAAGACTCACGCACATGCCACTTTCACCCGGTGACGAACTTGGCCCCTACGAAACCCTCTCCATGTCCATGACGCAGGCGGGCATGATCCTGGGCACAGCGGGGTACATGGCCCCCGAGCAGGCCGCCGGCAAGCCGGTGGATAAGCGCGCCGATATCTGGGCATTCGGGGTGGTGCTCTACGAAATGCTTTCCGGCAAGCGCCTCTTCGAGGGCGAAACCGTGGCGCATACGCTGGCCCATGTGCTCACGCGGGAACTGGACCTCAGCCTCATCGACCCCGGTTGCCGCCCGCTGCTGCGCCGCTGCCTGGAGCGCGATCCGCGCCGGCGCATGCGCGACATCGGCGAAGCGCGCCTCGCCATCGACGAATACCTGGCCAGGCCGGCGGGGCCGGGACCGGAGCAGGCAGGCGTTCCGCTGGCGGCGGCGCGGCGGAAATCTCACTGGCTGGCCGTTGCCGCCGCCGCGTTTGCTCTGGGACTGGCAGGCCTGGCCGCCATTCATTTCAGCGAAAAGCCGGAGGAGACGGTGGCTGCGCGCTTCCAGATTCCGGTGCCGGAAAAAGCCAGTTTCGGCCTCGGAATGGCGATCTCGCCAGACGGCAAGCGCCTGGCCTTTGTCGCCACCTCCGAGGGCCGGGACGCGCTTTGGGTCCGCCCGCTGGATTCGCTCGGCGCGCAGGCTCTGCCCGGGACCGACGGAGCGACTTCTCCCTTCTGGTCGCCGGACAGCCGCTTCATCGGCTTTTTTGCGGCCGGAAAGCTCAAGAAGGTCGATGCCTCCAGCGGTCCCCCGCAGACTCTGTGCGACCTGGCCAACCCCGGCACGGGAGGTTCCTGGAATCGGGACGGGGTGATTCTCTTCGGCACTAACAGTTCCGGCCTGTTCCGCGTGCCGCAAGCCGGCGGCGCCGCCGCCCCCTTGACCACGCTCGACGAAGCGCGCCATGAAGGCTATCACGGGCGGCCCTGGTTTCTGCCCGACGGCCGGCGCTTTCTCTATTACGCGCAGAGTTCCGGGGACAGCGCCATCTACCTCGGAACGCTGGACTCCAAGGATCGCAAGCGACTGGTGGGCGCGAGACAAGGCGCCGCTTACGTTCCCCCCGCTACCGGCGATGCAAAGGGCCACTTGCTCTTCATGCGCGATACCACCTTGATGGCGCAACCCCTGGAGGCCAAGAGCCTCGAAAGCGCGGGCGATGCCTTTCCCGTAGCCGAGCAGGTCGTCTTAGGCCGCAACTACGCGGCCTTCACGGCCTCCGCCAATGGCGTGCTGGTCTTTCTCGCCCGCGGGAACAGCGTCAACCAAATCGGTTGGTTCGATCGATCCGGTACGTCTCTCGGTCCGGTGGGAGCGCCAGGCCCGGTCTATGAGCCCAGTGTTTCTCCCGATGAGAAATCGGTTCTGTTCTGGCGCAGATCGGACGCCGGGAGCGATCTATGGGTGCGCGATCTGAACCGTGGCACCGAGACGCGACTCACCAGCAATCCGTCGAGCAACACCATGCCCGTTTGGTCTTCCCTGGGCGACCGGATTGTCTTTTCATCGAGTCGCGAAGGCGGAAAATACGGTCTTTACCAAAGGTCCGCCAGCGGAAGCGGGCAGGATGAGTTGCTGCTGCGCGACAGCTCCAATCTTGGCCCGTGGCAATGGTCGCGGGACGGACGGTTTATCGTCTATGGGGAGCTCAATCCGAAGACCAAATACGATCTTTGGGTGCTCCCCATGGAGGGCGCCGTGGCGGAGCGCAAGCCTATCCCAGTCTTGACGACCGAGTTCGACGACATGTTCGGCCAGCTCTCGCCGGACAGCCATTGGATGGCCTTTACCTCGGACCGGTCGGGCCGGCGCGAAGTATACGTGCGGCTGTTTCCGCCTGCTGAGGGCGAATGGGCGATTTCGATCGCCGGCGGCGAGCAACCGCGCTGGCGCGGAGACGCGAAAGCATTGTTCTTTTGGGCAGCGGACGGAAAGATGATGGAGGTGCAGGTGAAAGCCGCCGCCGGAACCAGACCTTCTTTTGAAGCCGGCATTCCCGTGGCTCTGTTTGACGCGCACATGGCGCGCCGCCCAGATTGCCGACGCGCTCGACCGCGCGCATCGCGCCGGCGTCACCCATCGCGACGTGAAGCCGCAGAACATCATGCTGACGCGCGATGGCGTGAAGGTGCTCGATTTCGGGTTGGCCAAGTCGGCGTCGTCGAAGCCCGCGTCCGTCGAGGAGACGCTGACGAAGGTGCTGACCACGGAAGGCACCGTGATGGGCACACCGCAGTACATGGCGCCGGAGCAGTTCGCCGGTAAAGAGGCTGATGCGCGCCAGCGACATCTGGGCCTTCGGCGCCGTGCTCTACGAAATGGTGACGGGGCGGAAGGCGTTTCTGGGCGAAAACTACCAAAGCCTCGTTGGTGCGATCCTCGCCACTGATCCGGCGCCGATGGCAGTGAAGCCGTTCACGCCGTCGTGGCTGGAGCGACTGGTGCGGCAGTGCCTGGAGAAGGATCCGGAAGAGCGTTACCAATCGATGCGCGATGTGGTGCTGGAATTGCGGAAGCCGCCGCCCCAGGAATCCGTCTCAACAGCCGCACCATCGAAAGCTCCCCGCTGGCCATGGGCCGTCGCGGCAGCAACGCTCGTCCTCGGCGCGCTGATCGGCTGGGCGTTCATGCGGTCCTCTCAGGTACCCGCGCCGGAACAGGCGTATCGATTCCAACTCCTCCCGCCCGAAGGCGGCCAGTTCGAGGCTGAGAACGGCTTCGCCCTTTCGCCCGACGGCCGGACCCTGGTCTGCGTTGCCACCGCTCCAGGCAAGAGCGGACTCTGGGTCCGCCCAATGGATGCCACGGCGGCGCGATTGCTGCCCGGTACCCAAGGGGCAGCCTACCCCTTCTGGTCGCCCGACGGCCGCTCCCTCGCATATTGGGCTTCGGGCAAGCTGTGGCGAATCGATGTCGCCGGCGGCTCTCCCATCGCCATCTGCGACATCGACGTTTTCCTCGGCGGCGGATGGACCACGGACGGCGCCATCGTGTTCGCCGCGGACGGACTCCGCCGGGTACCTGCATCCGGAGGCACACCCGAGACCCTGACCACGCCCGACACCAGCCGGGGCGAGATTGCCTACCGGTATCCGCAACTGCTGCCCGGCGGGCGGATTTTGTTCCATATGTTGGGCAAGCCGGAGCAGACCGGGATCTATGCGACCTCACTGGCCAACCCGCGGGAGCGGGTCCGCCTGGTGGCCGGTAACGCCGGTGTGTACGCGGCGGGCCACCTGCTCTGGCTGCGCGGCTCCACGCTGGTGGCCCAGCGGTTTGACCCGGAGCGGCTCAAACTTTCCGGCGAGCCGAAGCCCATCGCCGATCCGGTGGGTGTCGGCGGGTTCGGCAGAATGATGGTGGCGGCCTCCTCGATCGGCCTGATGGTGCACGCCAGATCGAGCGTCGCGCAGTTGACTTGGGTGGACCGCGCGGGCCAGACCGCCGGTTCGGCCACAAACCCCTCGGCCAAAAACAATGTGAGCGGAATATTGGGCGAGCCGGGCGGCTACGTCACGTTCCGGGTGTCACCCGATGGACGGCGGGTTGCGGTTGCGCGAAGTACTGCCGGCGCCAGAACCAGCCTGTGGATGGTGGATGTGGAACGGGATGCCTGGAGCCGGTTCACGCTCTTGCCCGGAATCACGTGATTTCCGGTCTGGTCGCCGGACGGCAGGCAGGTGATGTTCAGCGGGGGCGCTGCGTTCAACATGTACCGCAAGGAGGCGAGCGGAGCGGGAACCGAGCAGCGGGTGACCGATTCGGCCAACACACAGGTTCCCACGGACTGGTCACGCGACGGGCGGCTGGTACTGTACTCCGAGATCGCGCCGGACACGCAGCGGGACATATGGGTGATGCCAGTGACACCGGACGGCAAGCCGGAGGCCGGGGCAGCCGCCAGTGCTGGAGCCCGTCCGTATCTCCGGAGCCGCTTCAACGAGAGCGAGGGGCGATTCTCGCCGGAACCCAGCCCGCGCTGGGTAGCGTACACGTCAGACGAATCGGGCCGGGCCGAGGTCTACGTGCAGGCATTCCCTGAACCGCGGGGCAAGTTCCAGATCTCGACGGGCGGGGGCAAGTTTCCCGAATGGAGTCCGGACGGGCGGGAGTTGTACTATCTGTCGGCGGATAACAAACTGATGGTGGCGGGGGTGAAATTGGGCACGGATTCGGTGACGGCGTCCACGCCGCGCGAGTTGTTCGCGATTGCAGTTGTGGATCGGGGGGCGGCGTTTCAACCCTACACCTTGGCCCCGGACGGAAAGCGGTTCCTGATTCTGAAGCCAGTGGGCGGAGCCCAACCGCTGGAGGTAGAGGTGAACTGGGTGGCGCTGCTGAATAAGGGAGCTCCCAACGAATGAACGCAGGCGAGAGACTCGGTCCTTACGAAATCCTCTCCGCCATCGGTGCGGGCGGAATGGGCGAAGTCTACAAGGCGCGCCGCCCCTTCGGTGCCCGGCAACGGTTGCGCCGTGGGCGAATCCAGACGGCGCAGCCAAAGCTGTTGCTTGGCGTCCTTGACTCTGGCTCCATAGACGATGCGCGTGCCGTCCGGCGAAATTGCGGACGTGGCGTGAGGGATGGTGAAATCGAACTCGCTGTTGTCCGGAGGGAGCAGGGTAGTGCTGACGGCTGCCAGTTCCGGGGCGGACCGCGTGGCGCGGTACCATCCGGCGCTGGCGATGAGGAACGCGAGGGCGGAAACGGCTAGCCGAGAGGCTTGGACACCATGACGCGTTACTTGCCTGTAATTGGTTTTCGGCCATGCTGACTGCGGCCCGTGGCGACCTCCGGCAGGCGGAACAGGAAGTCGAAGACGCCTGAAACTTCGGGGAGACCCACCAGTTGGCGTTTGTTTTCATGACCGACACCTTGCGCGGCGGAATCGCGTCGTGTTCGCTCCCGTCCTGGCTCTCCCGGATCATTTTGCGCGGGCCGTCGCCCGCCGACGGTAGCTTGAGCTGACCCAAACTCAGATCGTCCCGCAGCCCCGTGCACCTGCGTCTTGAGCTCGCAACCGGGCGGGAACAGGGCCAAGCGTGCATTGATGGCTGAAACATATTGACAATAAACGTGTTGTTTTAATAGTCAAAAGGTCTGCAAAACCTTTATTCGTCGGTTCGATCCCGACCCGCGCCTCCAGCACCTTAGATGGAAAGGCATAGATCCTAGATCACTTTCGAGTTCACTGAGGTCCACGCTGGTTCATTGCGACTCTGTGGAAATCACCCCGTTTCTGTCTGAACCGGACGGACAAATTGGACAGTGAGAAGCGGACAAGAAGGCTGTGGGCGAAGGAGATCTTGTTTGATATCGCCGGTAAGCGCGTAACCCCTGTCCGACATCGCTAGCGCGGAAGCGGGCTCGTCCCGAATTCCTTGATTCCGTACCGACGATCCGTACCGACCGTGCGATTCGGGCAGCCCGCCGATCAGCTCCAGGATCTTCGGGCGAACTTCCGCCTGGCGGCGTTCCTTCGGACCTCTCCTTCACCACCCGAAGAGCTCAATAGAGGGCTACAATGAATTTTCCCCGACCATGGCTCAGGATGACGCAATTAACAGGCTCGCGCGCCAGATCGATGCCGCGAGGAAAGCTGAGCGCCTAAGCGTGAGTGCTGAAGAAATCGTGAATCTGCGCCGCCACGGTGCCTGCGAGCTGCATCGGATATGTACGGAATTTGTCGGATCCGTGAACAGCAAGCTGACGGGAGCGGAGCTCGATCTATCGCCGGCGACTTTTTCTCCACTAGCGTTTCGCGAGGCCGGGGTCAACTTGATCCAAATCGGATCGCAGGGCCGCGAAATGCAAATCGCGTTCGAGGCGACATCCGAACCCTTCTCTACACAGAAGTTCCTGGTTCCGTATATCATGGAGGGCGAAATTCGGATCTACAACCAAAGTATGCTCGACCGGTTTGAGATTCGGAGCCTGCTCCTGTTCTTCTGCGTTGCGGAGGTAACCGCTGGTTGGCGCTTCTTCGACTGGCGAACGCGGCACACCGGACCGGTTGATCGCGAGTTGCTGGTTAGCCTGATGGGATCGCTCTTCTGACTATCGGCGTCGGGGCACGGCCACTCGCAGTTGACTACGCGGGATGCGGCTCGCCCAAAATGCAGCGCACCGTATCGCGGGCTATCAGCAGTTCTTCGTCGGTCGGAATAACCCACGCCTGCAACCTGGAATCGGCTGTGCTGATTTGCGCTTCCCGTCCCATGGTCTGGGCGTTTCGATTCGGTTCGATCGTTAGCCCGGCCCACTCAAGTCCGTCGCAAATGCGCGCGCGGATCTCCGGTGCGTTCTCTCCGATTCCTCCCGTGAAGATCACGGCGTCCGCTCCGCCCATGCAAGCGAGCAGTGCTCCAATGTACTTCCGTGCCCGGTAGCAGAAGATCTCGATTGCCAGGCGAATGCGCCGGTCGTCGTGCTCTTGCAGTTCCTGCAACAACACCTTCATATCGTTAGTGACCCCGGAAATTCCCAGCAAGCCGCACTGCGAATTGAGCAGCGCCTCCACTTCGGTTGGAGACAACCCCTCCTTCGTGGCAATAAGACTCAGGATTGCCGGGTCCAGATCGCCCGACCGTGTCCCCATTACCAAGCCCTCCAGCGGCGTCATGCCCATCGACGTGTCTACCGACCGACCGCCTTGGATCGCTGTGGCGGAGCAACCGTTTCCCAGATGCAGCGTCACTACGTTAGTCTGCTCCCGCGTCAGTTGCCGCAGCGTCCGGTAGCGATAGGCAACGTACCGGTTGGACGTCCCGTGGAACCCGTAACGCCGGATGCGGTGCCGCGCGTATAGATGATACGGCATCGCGTACAAGTACGCGTGATCGGGAAGCGATGTGTGAAACGCCGTATCGAAGACCGCCACTTGAGGCATGCCGCTACCGAATGCCTCGCGCGCCGCCAGGATGCCTTTGATGTTATTCGGATTGTGCAGCGGCGCCAAATCGATACAGTCCTCAATCCCCTTCAATACTTCATCGGTTACGACTGCCGACTCGCGAAACACCTCGCCGCCATGCACCACGCGGTGCCCCACCGCGTGCACATCGCTCAAGGTGCGGATTTCCGCCACTCCGGACTTCTCCGAAGCCAGCCATCGCAGTACGTAATCGAGAGCCGCCGAGATATTGCGAACCGGGGCTGTTACCTTTTTTCGTGGGTGGCCCCTCGCCTCAACCGTGATGATGGCCTCACCGCCGATCCGTTCCACATAACCGCGGCACAGGCGCTCATCGCCGTCCCGCTGGATGCGTTCGAGGTCGGTAGCAATGACCTGAAATTTCAAGCTGGAACTGCCCGCATTGAGCACAAGAACATTCATAAAGTCCCTCTCCATTCTCACAAATCCACACTAAGCAAACGATCTTTCCTCTGGAGACCGGCAATTGTGGGAAAAATGTCCGGCCATATCGCCTGGCTATCTTCGCGAGGGAGAGTGGCTTCATCCCGCCTGAGGCTCCTGCTCGGCCGGTTCTTGCACTTCGAGCCCGCACCGGGTCCTCGAATCCGAAGAGTCCGGTCACCGGGCAACCTGCCAGCAGCTTTACGTTGGGAAGTGCCAGGACGCGGTGTCGCACGTACCATTCCTGGAACGGCCGCGAGTCCGGGAAACAGCCGCGAGAGGATCTGCTCGACGCGCGCCAGCAGCAGAACGTGTGCGTGCCTGCCCTGAGGAACACCCTTGCGAGCTTCCGGAGTTTCCCCCGGCACATCTCTTTCGACCAGTGTGACCCGCTGAAAGTACTCGGAGAGCACACGCGCCGCCAGCAAACCGGCCATACTGCCGCCCATCACCACCGCGTGCCTCACGAGCGCCATCTGTTTCTGGATCTTCAATCGGTGCAGAATGTCCTGTGTGTGGTCCCTCTCTTACACCCTCCGCTTCTACGCCCTCCGCTTCTACGCCCTGGTGGCGGGGCGGTGCGGGTGGGGAGCGGGCGTGGCCGAAAACTGGACAACCTAAGGTAAAGTGGCAGTGTTTTGGAGCACCGCCTAAGGGTCTGCAAAGCCTTTATTCGAAGGTTCGATCCCGACCCGCGCCTCCAACAAATCGAGGGCTTATGGATGCGAGCCGTCCATCGGGGCGCTTTCAACGAGCCTTTGCCTCCCATGTGATACAATCCACCACACTTGTGATAAGGGATGACCTCACCTCCGGGGAACTGGTCCGCGCCTGCATCGAGAGTGGCGATGAGGCGGCCTGGCGGGAATTTGTCCGTCGCTATCGTCCAGTAATTACCGCGGTTGTGAGCCGGACCGCGCGTCGCTTCGGCGAGTGGAGTCCGCAGTTGATCGACGACCTGGTCCAGGAAACCTACCTGAAGCTCTGCGCCAATCGTTGCCGTATCTTGCGGGAATTCACACCGCGGGCTGAGGAATCGATCTTTGGGCTGCTGAAAACCATCGCCTTCAGCGTCACGCACGACTATTTTCGCGGCTCCATGGCCGCCATGCGAGGCGCCGGCAGGAAGGAGTCGAGCCTGGATAGTTACCTGGAGAGCACCGTCGCCGGTCGCGATGCGCTACCGGACCTCGAGCGGGAGATCCTTCTCAAGCAGATCGACAACCTCCTGTCGTCCCAACCGGAGCCGGGAATTCCCCAGCGCGACCGGGAGATCTTCTGGCTGTACTACCGGCACGGGATGACGGCGCGTGCGATCGCGGCGATTCCGCACATAGCGTTGACTCCGAAGGGGGTTGAGAGCGTGATCCAGCGTTTGACTACACTCGTCCGGCAGCGGCTGGCAGAGACCTCAATGGAAAAGACGGAAGGAAAATCTTCACTGAATTCGTTATAGGGAGAGGTGAGCGGTTTTGGAACAGCCGGATGAAGGTCACCTGACGGCCGATGAAATCTCGGCCCTGATCGATCCAGCGGGGTCGCATGGCATCCCGGCGGAGCGGGCTGCCCATGCGGGATCGTGTGACAGGTGCAAACGGAACGTTGCCATGCAACAGGAATGGGATACGCGGCTTCATCTTCTTGCGGGAGGTCGGAGGCGAGCGCCGGCAGCTGATTGCCCGCCGGCTACCCAGTTCGCGGAATTGGCGGCCGGCCTCACCGAGGCGTCGCGGAGTGACGAGCTCCTGGCGCATGCCAGCCAGTGCGACGCATGCGGCGCGATCTTGCATGCCGCCGCCGAGGATTTCTCGGCGCCGCCGACCGATGTCGAATTGCAATCGTTCGCGGAATTACCCAGCTCCGCCGAGGGCTGGCAGCTCCAGACGGTCCGCAAGATGGTCCGCGCATCGGGGCGCGGCGGCGTGATCTCGATGCCGCCCCGATCGTGGCTAGCCTGGGCGGCCGCCGTAACCGTCGCGATCGGAGCCAGCTGGCTGGCGTGGCAACAATGGGGTGCGAGCGATCCGGCTCGCCTGATCGCTGAAGCTTATTCCCAACAGCGGCCCTTCGAGTTTCGCATTCCCGATGCGGGCTATTCGGATCTGCGCGTGGAACGGGGGGCGAGCAGCTCGTCTTTCCAGCGGCCTCCGGCACTGTTGGAAGCCGAGGCGAAAGTCGCTCGCGAGTTGGCGAAGGAGCCGGACAATGTAAAGTGGCTCTCCTTGCGGGCTCGCGCCGAAATGCTGACCTGGGATCCGGGAACCGCGATCCTGACTCTGCAGCGCGCTCTGGATCGGAAGCCCGGCGATCCCGATCTCACCGGCGATCTCGGCATGGCATACGCGCTTCGGGCGGACGCGGACAAGCGGGATCTCGACTATGGCTACGCCATCGATTATCTGGGCCGGTCCTTGAAGGCCAGACCGAATTCCCCCGTGACGGTCTTCAATCGCGCCATCGTGTATGAGCGCATGCACCTGAATGACGAGGCCGCGCAAGAGTGGCGGCATTACCTCGAGCTGGATCCGGCCGGCGCCTGGCACGAGGAAGCCCAGCGCCGCCTCAACCAACTGGACTCAAAAAAAAACTCCGGCAGACAGCCCTAGAGCGGATTTCCAATAACCCAGCGCTGCTGTCGCAACGAATCGAGCACGGTGAAGACGTGGAACCCGAGAACTATCTCGAATTGGCCGTCACGCAATGGCTGCCGCGAACCGGGGATTGCGCCGAGTGCAGACGCGCGCTCGACGTCCTGGCGGTTCGACTCGAAGAGCGGCACGGCGACCGTTGGCTGCACGATGTACTGGCGGCAAAGCCGGGTGCAACCCTGGCTGCCGGCCTTCGGGCTCTCGCGGAGGCGGCGCGTGCAAATCTAGAAGATCGCTCGGACGTGGCGTTAGCCAACGCCGTGGAGGCTGGCGATCTCCTCCGTGCCGCGGGCACTCCGGCGGGCCGTATGCGGGCGGAATTCGAACAGACCTATGCCCTTCACCGCAACATCCGCTCCGCAGCAGAATGTCTGCAAAAGGCAACCGCGCTGGAGCGCGAAGCCGGCACCGCGAGATACTCGTGGATCTATACGCAGGCGGTTCTGGAGGAAGGAAACTGCCGTTCGCTCCTCGGAGATTCCGGCGGGGCGCATAACGATATGGAGCGTGCGCTTACGTTGGCCCGCGCAGCCGCCTACCGCGATCTCGCATTGCGCTCTGCCTCCATCCTGACGGAAGCGCGCACCGGGGCCGGAAATCTGCTGGCTGCCTGGGAGGTTGGCCGCGAAGGCCTGGCGGAATACTGGACCGGCGCCTATTCCGGCGTGCGCTGCCAACAGCTCTGCCTGAATCTCACCAAATCGGCCGACGGACTCGGCTTGCGCCAGGCTGCCTACGTCTTGGAAAGCGCCGCAGCCACGGCGATCGCCGGGACGCCGCGCCGCCGCACCGAAGCGACCACCAGGGCGCACCTTGCGGAGCTGGCAACAGCGGCGGGCTGGCCGCGCGAGGCGAAAACCGAATTCGATCTTGCTGCCGGTCTCTTCAACCAGCTTCCCCAAACCGGCGGCAATGAGTACCGTACATTGTCGGAACTCTACCGCGCTCAGGCTGAAATCACCGCTGGTGTTCCGGACGCCGCGCTGAAGCGCCTGGAAGTCATCCGCCCCGATGCCGAGCGTGTCAATGCCGCCGCCACCCGCATCCATTTCGACGAGACCTTCGGCGATCTACTGCTTCGCAGCGGTAGGACCGCCGACGCGGAAGCTTCGTACCGGCGAGCCATCCTGTGGAACGAGCGCGGGCTGCTGACGCTTTCGGGATATCTCAACCGCGCCCGATTCATGCTGTCTGCTGCGCGAGCCTATCGTGGCTTGGCTGAGCTTACTTGGAGCAGCGGAGATACCACGGGCGCGCTGAGGATCTGGGAATGGTTCCGATCTGCCGAAACCCCGGAACACCGCGGCCAGCCGGACCTCGACCGCCGGTTGCCAGGGCTCCGCCGTGAATCGTTTCTAACCTTCGCCGAGTTGCCGGGCGGCTTGGTCGCATGGCTGTACGACGACCGCGGCGCCACAGGCCGGCGCCTCGATGTCCGGCCCGAAGACCTCGAGACCGTTGCCTCCCGCTTCCTCCGCGAATGCGCCGATCGGGGTTCGGATAGGACGGCGCTCCAACGCGACGCGCGCCAACTCTACGACTGGCTGATCGCGCCGCTGGCCGATCGTCTCGATCCGGCCCGAACCCTGGTGATCGAACCGGACGGAGCCGTCGGCACCATTCCGGTGCAGGCGCTGATGGATCCGGCGTTTCATTATGTCGGCGAACGGTTCGCGATCACGATCGCCGCCAGCCTTGCGGATTATCAGCACCGTGCCAAGGCAGCTCCGATAGAATCCAAGGCCCGCGCCCTGGTGGTTGCCGATCCCACGCTCGGCCGGGAGATGGCCAAAGCCTTTCCCCCATTGCCGGGAACCATGCGCGAAGGGCAGGCCGTCGCGGAGCGCTTCCCCGGTTCGTTACTGCTCTCCGGCAGGGAGGCGACTCTCGCCGCGGTGGAGCAGCATCGTGCCGGCGCCGAGGTCTTTCATTTTGCGGGCCACGGCTTCAGCAATGCCGGCAATGGTGGCCTGTTGCTTTCGACCGGCGCGGACAATGACGCAAGTGCCGGCGTTCTGGACGGAAGGACCATGGCGCAGCAGGATTGGAGCCGCTGCCGGCTCGCCGTGCTCTCGGCCTGCTCCGCCGGCACCGGCGAGGCCAGGGGAACGGTCAATCCGGAGAGCCTGGTCCGAAGCCTGTTGTGGGCCGGCGTGGCGCGCGTGGTCGCGTCGCGCTGGAACTTGGACACCCAGGCGGGCGTACCGTTCATGGATCAGTTCTACACGAGCCTGATTTCGGGGGAAGAGACGCCGGCGGCGCTGCAACAAGCTGCGCAGCGCCTCCGGCGGGATGGAGCAACCAGCCATCCCTATTATTGGGCGGGATTCCAGAGCTTCGGAGCCCGCTGAAACCGCAACCTGTAAAACCATGGAGAACACCCAGTGGACACTAACCTGCACTCTCAAAGCAACGGATCCGGCGTACTCAATGTGATTCTTCACGGAGCCTTCGCCTTCGTCCGTAAACACGAACCCGAACGGATTGAGGCGTTGATACCGGCGATGCCTCATCACGTCTTCCGCGCAGGCAACTGGCTCGGCGAAACCGACCTGCGGGGAGCCGGCGTTGTTTATGAATTGAAAGGTGTGAATTCGGGCACCGCAACGTTTGACCCCGGCCTCAATCTGATCGTGAAAACACACGACCTTCCCGATATGCCGCATCGCACGCTGGTCTTTCCCGTCCCCAAGAGCATCGCTTCCCTCCGAGTGGCTGACGTCCCACTCGATTCCTTCGAGAACCGGCAGGATTTGGCGGAAAAGAACGCCGCCCTGGCGGTTCAGCACGTCGCGACGCTGCAGGTCTTCAGCTACGAGTTCGACGACGAGAATAAGCTATTCCTGAAAGCCAGTCACGGCGACGGCCACTACTGGGAACCGGCCTTCACCGGGAATTTCATCAATCTCCATGTCTTCTCTTCGGAGGATCACTTCGCCAGGATTCCTAACTCCGAGGAGGACTTTAACCGGTGCGTCAAACTTCTCGGTTCCCAATTGCTCCTGGATACGCGTCTGGTGCCGAGCGGAATCCTCGGTCCCGATAAGTTGCCGCCTGGAGTCACCATACCGGAGACCGAAGGTCTGGCGGCCCGAACCCAGCGCATGGCTCGCCTTGGCCGGCTGGTCAGTCAGTCGGGCGATGCCAACCTGGCTTGGTATGGGAACGATGCACTCGATGGCGATCCCGAGGGCTGCGGTGGTCCATGTGGGGACAACTAATCGTTAGAGAGGAGTTACTGACATGAACGGACAAAGCACATCAGCACAGTTAGACCAATTGCATACGGCCAAGGCCGCGGCGGTGGCGTGCTACCTGAAACCAAACAGCAACATTGTCGGAGTCGGCATCGGGAAGAAGCTGATAGACGGGGCGCCGACGGATTGCGTACGGATCTATGTCGTCCTCAGGAAGGATGAGGTAGAGATCCCGGAATCCCAACTGGTGCCCAAGGGGACGCTGATTAAAGGCGTGCCGGTCGACGTCATCGAAGTCGGGCCCTTCGGAAAGAACGGCCAGAAGCCCATCAAAGACGACGGCACCACCACGCGGCCGGGCTCTCCGATCCGGGTGAAAACCGCCGTCACCAACGTCAACGAAGGAAGGCGCGGCACGCTCGGTGCGGTTGTGACCGACGGCGAGGCGTATTACATCCTCGGGTGCAATCACGTGCTTGCCGTGAATGGCCGCGTGCCGGCCGACCCGGACTTGGCCCAGGTCGTGTCGGGCGAGTTCGTGGGCGGCGACGCCCCACTCGCCAGCCCCGACGAATTCGTCCCGCTGCTGCGCGGCCCCGGCACCGCCAACTCCGCGGACTGCGCGATCGCCCGCTTGAAAGATCGCGACAGCATACCCGCCACTTTCCCCGACGGTACGGTTCGCCTGACTTCCCCGGATGCCGTCGCTCCCGAAATCGGCATGTACGTCCGCAAGTTCGGGGCGGGCACCGGTCTCACACGCGGCGCCATCGTAGACACGGATGTCGATCTCTACGTCGACTACTCTTTCGGCACCTTCCTCTTCGAGCACCAGGTCGTGATCCAGAGCTCCGAGGACGGCAAGGAGTTCGCCACCGGGGGTGACTCCGGGTCCATCGTGATCGCCGCGACGGACGCGCAAGAGGGCAAGGCAACAGGAATGATTTTCGCTGCTTCGGGTACGTTCGCCGTGGCCTGTCCCTTCAGCACCGTACTGTCGGAGCTCGGCGCGCAGTTGAAGAAAGCGTCGCGGCCGCCTGTCAGCCTGGTTGTTACGGCGGATAGTACGGAGGTAACGAGCCAGACCGCACAGATACAAAAATGATACCGGCGCGGCGTTACGTTCTTTCCGGTGTAGGTATCAGTCGATGGCCTCTCCTGAATTCCAATTCACACGTGACGCGCTGCAGAGGGTCGAGTACGCCCCTCTGCAGGCGCCATCGGCCTCCGATCACAGTAGCGCCGGCAGGCTCGTGCTGGAATCCGGGATCTCGACACAGGGAATCGAGAACGCAGCTCCGCCACGTCCCTCCACGCCGGGTCCCTGCACCTGGGGACATCTCACGGAGCTGAAGAAAATCGCCCGCGGTGTCTTCGGCGATATCTATCGCGCATGGGACACTCACCTGGAGCGCGAGGTGGCTCTCAAGCTCTACGGGCAGGGCGGACACCACATAGACGACTGGTTCCAGTTCGGCCTTCGCGAAGCTCGCATGCTCGCCCGGATTCGTCACCAAAGTGTGGTCACGGTCTACGGGGTGGATCATCTTGAGGGACGGCTGGGAATCTGGATGGAGTATATCCGCGGCCGAACCCTGGAAGCCCTTTTGCGCGAACTGGGACCGCTGGCTGCCAGGGAAGCCGCTCTCATCGGGTTCGACGTTTGTTCCGCGGTGGCCGCGGCTCATGAACTGGGGTTCCTGCACTGCGACATCACGTCGAAAAACGTGATGCGCGAGGACGGCGGCCGCATCGTTCTGATGGATTTCGGCTTAAGTCGCGACCTGAACCGGCCTCCTGTGAATCCCGTTCTTCGCATCTGCGGCACGCCGCTGTACATGGCGCCGGAGCTTCTGCGCGGAGAGTCCAGCTCGGTGCAGAGCGATATCTATAGTATCGGGATCCTGCTCTATCGCCTGGTCACTGGTGGCTTCCCCGTGGAAGCCCGCAGCTTCAGCGATATTCGCGCGATCCACGAAAGCGGAGAGATCACACTGCTGCGCGACCGGCGGCCCGATCTGCCTCAGGCATTCCTTCGGGCTGTCGAGGGGGCGCTTGCGTTCGATGCCGGCGGGCGCTTCGCCACCTGCGGTCACATGGCCACCGCGCTGAGTGCGTTCCTGAGGTAAAGCGCAATTCAAGTGGTGGGGCATGCTTTAGCTTGCCCGTCCAGAAGCTTTCACAAACCAGTGTGGGAGGGCTCCGTCTGCTTGAACGCAGGCTGGATCGCCCGGGTTGGAAGGAGGAACGGATGCCCTATTGGACAACGTCGCTGCTCGCGGTCTTGACCGTTCTGGCACAAGGCGTAGGCAAGCCTGGGCCTCGGGGTGCCGCATGCGTCGATCTGAACCAGACCGTTATGGCTCAACTGTCAAACGGAACGCTTCCGGAGGCTGAACTCGCGGTGTCCGCCTTCTTAGTCTCCGGCGCCGTTTCCGCACCGGAGCCCTGTGCGGGACTGGTCCTGAACAATATGGCGGTATTCCTATCTGTCTCGGGTCGGGCCGCCGACGCCGAAAGATTGGCGGAGCAGTCGGTCCTGACTCTGGAGAAGGTCTACTCGCCGGACGACGGGGTGCTCCTGCGCCCTCTCCAGGTTCTCGCCGCCGCCCGTTTCGAGCAGGGCAAGACGGCAAGAGCGAGAGAAGCCCTCAAGAAAATGCAATCGATTCGAATCGAGCGGCCAGAGGATCATGCTCTCGTTCACGGGATGGCAGCGGCGCTATTGGAAAGGGAAGGCAGGCGACCGGAGGCTGAGGCCGAATATCTCGCCGCCTTCCGGGCGTGGGAGGCCGCGGGCATGGGTGAGACGGCCGAGGCGGCCACAATCCTTACTGGCCTCGGATCGCTCTACATCGAATTGCGGCGGCTGACGGAAGCTCAGCAAACGCTGGACCGGGCATTCGCCATTTTCAGCCGTGCGACGGATACCGTCCCGACCGACCACATCAAACTCCTCCAGGTTCGGGGCGTGCTCCACGCATGGCAAGGTGATTGGCTAGAAGCGGAAAAGGACTTCCGTGATGCTCTTTCGATATCGGATCGCGAGCATTGGGTGAGCCCCATTGCCCTTCGACCGCTCTTGACCCGCTATGCATACATCCTTCGCAAGAATCATCACGGCCGGGAGGCACATTCCATCGAAGTGCGCGCAGCCGCGCTTCAGGCCGGGGGCGTCACGACTGCGACCGTGGATATCACCGAACTGCTCCCTAAGAGCAAGCGGTCGAAGAAGTGACAGACTCCTTCGGCGAGTCGTTGGTGGCGCTTTACGTTTGAGCAGCGCTATCGGCTACTATGGCCGCATGCGGTTTCCCGCCGTTCTTCTGCTGGCGCTGCTGCCTTGCGCCGCACAGCAGAATTTCTACCCGTTTGCGGTGGACCAGGATCGTCTCTCCGGCGCTCCTGATTTCAGCTTTCTGAACCAACCGATCACGGCCAAGGACCGGGTGGTGGTCCGCAATGGCAAGTTCGTGCGAGCCGTCGACGGACGCCCGATACGCTTATTTGGCGTCAATCTCGCTTTCGGCGCCAGCTTTCCCGAACCGCAGGACGCCGCCCGTGTGGCCAAGCGACTGCGCCGGCTGGGTGTCAACCTGGTCAGGTTGCACCACATGGATTCGTCGCCCGACAGCAATCCCGAGACCGCCCGCAGTATTCTCACCACCGGCCCGTATCCGACCTTGAACCCCATCGCGATCGCACGCCTCCGCGGTTTTCTGGATGCGCTGAAGGCCGAGGGAATCTATGCCGACCTCAACCTGCACGTGGGCTACACGTTTCGTCCCGAAGTGGACCAGGTGCCCGCATTCCCCGACGGGGCGCCCTTGCCGACTCAAAGTAAGCCGCTCCACATCTTCTATCCCCGCATGGTGGACTTGCAGGTGAAGTTCACGCGAGACTTGATCGCCGCCCTGAAGCTGAAAGGCGACCCGGTGCTGGCGATGGTGGAGATCGATAACGAGACATCGCTGCTACAGGCCTGGGGCTGGCGGCAGTTGGATAAGGCTCTGCTCGGCGATTACCGCACAGAGTGGCTGCGGCAGTGGAGCGAGTACCGCCATTCCACATCCGATGCGCCGTTGGAAGGTGACGACTACATCTGCTTCATTGCCGGCCGTGACCGCGCTTACCTGCGGCGCATGCGCGACGCCATCCGCGCGGTTACCGACGAACAGGTGCCCGTTGCGGGCACGCAGATGGGCTACGGCGGAATGCTGAACCTGGAGACCCACGCCGACCTGGACTACCAGGACAACCATTTTTACATCGACCACTACAACTTCCCACACACTTCGTGGGACGCCCGTGACTGGCGCATCCGGGACACTTCTTCCGTGGGCACCGGGATGTCCAGCATCCTGAACATGGCCGCTTCTCGCGAAGCCGGCCGCCCGTTCACGGTGAGCGAGTTCAACCAACCGTTTCCCAACCGGCAGGCGGCCGAACTCGATCCGGTGCTGGCGGCGTTCGCGGCCTTCCAGGGCTGGGACTCCATCATGCACTTCGCTTACTCCCACGGACGTTCGTGGGACACGCCCGCTCCATCGGGCTTCGACATCAATGGCGACTGGACCAAGTGGCCGAACGTTGGACAATCGGCATGGCTGTTTCGTTCGGGCGCGATCTCGCCTGGAAAGTCGCCGGTCGAGATCCCTGTGTCGAAGGAAGCGCGCATGCAGTTCACGCGCGAGCGCAGGGTCAACGCCTTCAATACATTCCTGGGAGCGAACGGCGTGGATCCCGCTCTGGCCTTCGTGCACCCGATCGGCATCCGCATGGCCGAGAAGCCAATCGAGAGGCTGGCGGTTCCCGCCCCTCCGTACACCTCTGACACCGGCGAGTTGATCTACGACAAGGAGGGCCGCACCTACATTATCCGCGCCGCAAAAGCCTCCGGTGCCGTCGGCTACTTCCGCAAAGTGGAAGCCGGAGCCATGGATGTGGAACTCGTTGCCGGCGACCACGGTTTCGCCACCATTCTGCTGACGGCGCTCGACGACCGGCCGCTCTCGCAATCGCGCCGCATGTTGCTCTCGACGCCCGGCTTCACGCTGGGCGCCGGACAAAAGCTCGCTCTCTACGCCGATGCGAAGGACTGGTGGACCTTCCCTCCGGAGCCCGGCAGCAGCAAACCGGCGGCCGACCGCGGGGCCAAACCGCCGATTCTGATGGAGCGTGTAGAGAGCTACGTCACGCTTCACACGTCGGCGGAGCGGCTGACGGTGTACCCGCTGGATGGTGCGGGAGAGCGTCTCGCTGCGTTAGGCCCGAAGGATGTGGTCCGCACGGACGGCGCTTTCCGCATTCACCTTCAGGCGGACGGGCAGGCGATGGCCCCCTGGTACGAGATCGTGACCCAGTAACCCTATTCGGACCTCAGGCTCCTCCCGGCAGCACCCTTGACAGGCCGCCGTTGATATATACTGGCAGGCACTCACGGGTGACCCATCGGGCTGTTGATCGGGGAGGGCGTATTCCATGTCGATTTTCGCTAGATTCCTTGTCGGAATCACCTTTGTTAGCCTGCTGCCGGGAAGTCTGACGGCTCAATCCATTTATGGAACACTGACCGGCATTGTGTCCGATCCATCGGATGCGGTGGTCGCCGGTGCGGCTCTTACTCTGCGCGACCAGCAATCGGGCTCGCAGCGCGAAACCCTGACTAATTCCGACGGTTATTACACCTTTTCGTCGGTGCCTCCGGGCACTTACCAGATCACGGTGGCCGCCAAGGGATTTGAAGGCCATAAGCAGAGCGACATCGCGCTCGGCGGCGGCGACAAGCTGAATTTCAACTTCACGTTGAAAGTCGGCAACACCTCCAACGTCGTCGAAGTTTCCGGGACGGTCGACCTGCTGGTTACCACGGATTCCGGCGAGAATTCCAACCGGCTCACCGTCAAGGAACTCGACAACTTCATCCAGCTCGGAACCAACGCCGCCGAGTACATCAAGATGATGCCGGGTTTCGGGATCACCAACGGGACGTCGAATTCGGCGAATTACAACGGGCAAACCGTCGGCATCAACGGCAACGGCAACGGAGGCAATCAGAGTCCGCTGAACGCCGCCTATTCCTACAACGGGCTGCCTACAAACTCGCTCGATATCACGGCCGATGGAGCGCATGTTTCCGACCCGGGTTGTAACTGCGCCACTCCGGTGAACCCGAATTCGAAGATGATCTCCGAGTTCAAAGTTCAAATGTCCAACTTCAGCGCGGAAAACCAGAAGGGGCCGGGAGTGATCAGCTCCGTAGCGAAGGGCGGCGGCAATACTTACCACGGGTCTGCGTTCATCTCGGCGCGCAACGCGGTGTTGAACGCCAATGACTGGCTCTCCAACTATTCGCGCGTGGCGCGGCCCGAGAACAAGTACTATTACCCCGGCTTCACGCTGGGTGGGCCGGTGAAGCTACCCTTCACCAAGTTCAACCACAAGCGGGACAAGCTGTTCTTCTTCACCGGGTATCAGTTTTTCTATCAGGTGCTCGATACCGGCCTGCTGCGCGCGACCGTGCCCACTCTGGGCGAACGCAATGGCGACTTCTCGCCGGCCGAAATCGCTAAAGAAGGGAACTTCACCGCCGCCAACCAGCCTCCTGGTCAACTCAACGCCAAGGCTCTGGCGCTGTATCCCGGCGGCGTCATTCCGAAGACCGCGATCGATCCCAATATGCAGGCGCTCATGAAGCTCTATCCCGCGCCGAATGCCGACCCCAACGCCAACGGCGGCTTCAATTGGGTGGACGATCTTCACTTCAATCAAAACAACACGCAGTGGATGTCGCGCGTAGATTACAGTATCAGCGATAACACCAAGCTCTTCGTCCGTTACAATCTGCAGCGCGAAGTGCAGCTTTTCCCCATCGGGCTATGGTCTTCGGCGACCACTCAGCAGCTGCCCTATCCCACACCCATCCAGGGAAAGAACCGGTCGGACTCGGTGACCGCGTCGTTGACCCACGTGTTCGACACTTCAATGACCAACGAGTTTGTCTTCGGGTACACCTTCATCGGCTTCCCGAACGTGTTCCAGGATCCCTCGAAAGTCGACCGTACGCAGATCGGTTACGGCTACAAGGGCCTCTACAAGAACGGCGTCGCGCAGTTCCCCAATCTGACGGGCTCCGGCGAAGCGGCCAGCATCAGCACCAACGGCGGCTTCGAAGTCGGCGGTCCCGGGCAGGGCTTGTACGCCAACAAGTACATGCCCAGCGCCAGCGATAATGTCTCGCGCATCGTGGGCACCCACACGCTGAAGGCCGGCGTATTCTGGGAGCGGATTCGCAACGCGCAGCCCGCCAACAATACCACGCAGGGGCAGCTCGGTATTAACGTCGGCAACTCCAACACCTTCGGCAATCCCTATCTGGACATGCTGCTCGGGAACCTCAACTCGTATACCGAAACCTCGTTCAATCGCGTGAACGATATTTTCTACAACACTTATGAAGGGTTCATTCAGGATTCCTGGAAAGTGAACCGGCGGCTTACGCTCGAACTCGGTCTGCGCATCACGCACTTCGCACCCTGGGCGGACAACCTGGGCTTCGGATTTTCCGTGTTCGATTACTCGAAGTACAGCTCGAGCTGTACGCCCACGCAATATTGCGGATTTCTCTGGAACAAGCGAGATTCCTCGGTTCCAATGGGCGGCTTTCCTACGAAGGGCGCATACTTTCAGCCGCGTTTCGGCGTCGCGTACGCACTTGGGAATTCCACCGTGCTGCGCGGGGGCTGGGGCCGCTATTACTATCACTCGGGCCAGTTCACCACCGGGCTCAATGTCTCGGCCGGAATGCAGACCATCAACCTGAGCAACAACCAGGGCACCGGAGGCAACACCCCCTTGCTGGCCAGTGAATTGGATTCGCTGAACGTGAACGGTACCGCTCTCTCCACCGGCGCAGTGGACCGCAAGGACGACCGGAGCCCATACACGGACAGCTATAGCTTCACGGTTTCGCAGCGTGTGCCCGGGTCGGCGCTCGTGGAAATCGCCTACGTAGGCAACTCCAGCCGCAACCTGCTGAACCAGAGCGGAGTGGGCAGCGATATCAACCTGGTGCCAGTGGGCGCAATGCTTTCCTCAAAGAACGGCGGCGTGGACCCGAACGGCCTGAACGCCAACAACTTCCGGCCGCTGTTGGGATTCGGCTCCCTGCCGCTGGCCACGCACAACCTCTTCGCCAACTACAATTCGCTGCAGGCGAAGTATATGCGCACCAAGGGCAGAGCGGTGATCAACGTGAATTACACGTTCGGCAAAGCGCTCGGAATTGTCAGCACCACGCTCGATCAGTTCAATATCAACAACGATTACGGCGTGCAGGCGAGTAACCGTACCCACATCTTCAATGCCGCTTATTCTTACAACTTTGGGGACCTGGTACGCAGCCGGATCGCCGGCGGCTTTGTGAACGGCTGGCAGATTTCCGGCATCACGCAAATTCAAAGCGGAGTGAACCTCACTGGACAGCGCACGGAGACGTTCGGCCTGGCACTGAACAGCGGGAAGATTCCCGGCACCACGCAGAACATCAGCGCAACCTCCCTTCTCGGCACGCCGAACATCACGCTCTCTCCGACGCTGACCTGCGACCCGCGCTCGAACCTTGGGCCGCACCAGTTCATCAATGCGAGCTGTTTCAGCTTCCCCAACCAGATCGGCCAGAACGGCCCCACCACCTTGCCGACGATTTACGGGCCGGCCTTCTTCAACGCGGATCTCGGATTGTTCAAGAATTTCAAGATCGCCGAGAAGAGGAACTTCCAAGTGCGCTTGAACGGGTATAACTTCCTGAACCACCCGCTGTGGAGCTTCAACGGCAACAACCTGAACCTGGGCTTCGCTGCCAACGGCACATTGAATACGCCGCTCTTCGGCACCGTGACCACCAAGCAGGGGCACCGCGTGGTGCAACTGGCGGCGACCTTTTCGTTCTAGCTACTTCGACAGGCCCACCAGTGCCAGCAGGCCATCGGCGAGCGAGCCGCGCCAGCTCAGGTAATCGTGGCCGCCCACGTTTTCCTGATAGTGGACTTCGTAGCCCTTCGCCAGCAGCACGTCGCGCATGTGACGGCTCGGTTCGAGAATCGAACCGCCTTCGCCGTCCATATCGACCTCGAAGGAGCCGGCGTCCATGTAGAAACGCAGCGGCAGCTTCGGGCTCTTGACAAATTCCTTCGCCAGGAAGTTGGGTTCCGTGTAAGGTTCGGGCTTAGGGGCAGCCCACCAGAAGGAGCCGGATTGACAAAGGATGTTACCGAACGTCTCCGGATGCCGCAGGCCCGCATACACCGAGGCGATTCCACCGAAGCTCGAACCGGCCACAACGACTTTCGCCGGATCCGTGGTCACGTTGTAATTCTGCCGGACCCAGGGGATCAGCTCGTTATTCAGAAAATCGGCGAACTCCGGATTCGGCGGCAGCTCGCGGGTTCGCGTTTCCTGGTTCGGGTTGGCGATCAGCACCGCGACCATCGGCGCGATCTTTTTCTCAGCTAGCAGATTGTCCAGAATCACCGGAGTGGGCACCAGGATCAGGTACGCACTTTCATCGAAGACCACCAGCAGGCCGTTCGACGGCCCGTCCTTGCGGTATCCGGGCGGCGTGTAGATCGAGAGCGCATGCTCGTTCTTCAGGGTCGCGCTCCTGATCCGGTTCTTGTCGACCTTACCCGCCGGCACGCCATCGCGCTTCGTGCTGTAGGGCTGGGGCCGCGCATCGGGCATCTCGACCACGGATCGGTATTCGAATTTCGTGTTGAACGGGCCATCGAGCCACTTGCGGGGATTCAGCGGATCGGCCTGCGCCGTAACCGCGCGTTGAACTTCGGAGTCCTGGTCGAATTCCAGCGGGTCGTTGGGGGAGAGCTGATAGGCGAATCGCGCGCCTCGGCGGATTACCCGCGTGCGATACCAGACGTCGCTGCCGGCGATGTTCATCATCTGGTAATCAGCGGGCTTCGCCATCGCGTAAGGTCCCCACAGGATCATCACATTGCGCGTGGACGGCGTGCCGCGCCACAGGAATGTCACCAGCGTATCGTGGTCATTGCCTTCGGGACGCTCGAATATCGGAGCGCCT
>CAWBUN010000004.1:0-1006446 GCA_963791985.1 uncultured Solibacteraceae bacterium
GGTGAAGAGACGCGTCTAATAACGCCAGGGTGACGCCATCGCGCTCGGATCCGCGCCTGAACACAACAAACTGGACAATGCGCTTTCATCTGATCCACCCACCTGAGATGTAACTATTGGGGACCTCGAATTCGTCCTCGTCGTCGTCGACTTGCGCTGCCGGGGGCAAGACCGAGTACGGCGAAGGTGAGTGTAGAGCGTCTCCGTCGTCGGGCGAATCGAGTCCCCGTTTCTCCATCTCTTCTTTTGACTCAAGGCAGATACGGTCCTGCCGGTCCACCTTGACGGCTGGTCCAGCCAGGTCCGTGGCGAGCCGCGGATCACGGTCGATGGACCCATGCATCAGAAAGTCCCTGAGCTTCGACCACATCCAGGCGCGCATGTTGGCGTAGTGGCGCGAGTCGGGACAGGCGGCTCCGAAACCGACTTCGATCACGTTGGTATGGCCCGCTTGCCGGCAACGGTCCACGATCGGGCCGCCGAAACCAGATTCGACGAAGTAGCCGGCCTCACTCCGCCGTAAGACGTGTTCATCACTTGCAGCAGTTTCGTCACCAGCACCATCGAGTCTCTGGAGTGCTGCCCGGGGATGCGAATGGGTGGGATGGAGCGGGCGTCCATTCCGCGACGAAAACGGAAAACGCTGTTAGCCTTACCCAGCTTGGCAGCTTTCGGAAACTCCCGATAACTGGATGATCGCACGAATCCGGAAGCCCTGATGCTTCGTCGGAGGCCTGGAATTCCGATTGGTTCAGGAGCCTGGTCGGCTAGCCTGCTCGAGGTCGAGGTGCTAGTGTTTGGGGCTCCACGAGAGCAGTTCGCCGAAAAAGCGGATTACAAACAGCCGATCAGCGCGCCACGTAAACGGCCGAACCGTAAGGTGCGAGTGCCGGGTCAGCGGTCAACAGAACGATCTTCTCCACTTGCGCTTGCGCAACCAGCATCCGATCAAATGGGTCCCGGTGGCACCACGGAAGCGATGCGACCTGCCGTGTGTGGGGGCCCGTTAGGGGCAGGTTCTCAAAAGCTTCGGCGGCCAATCGCTCTTCGAA
Source organism: uncultured Solibacteraceae bacterium (assembly GCA_963791985.1). Lineage (GTDB taxonomy): Bacteria > Acidobacteriota > Terriglobia > Bryobacterales > Bryobacteraceae > Solibacter. The sequence continues at coordinate 1,053 of CAWBUN010000004.1, forward strand.
GTCGGCCGGCAGTCGCAATTTTCCGAGGCTTTGCTTCAGCCAGATCTCCCACAGAGCCACCGCGCTGACGAACACTGTGTTCTCGGGATCGGAGATCATTTGCCTCGCGCCTCTAGCAAGTTGCGGGTTGTCTTCCAGCCACCAGAGGAGAAGGTGCGTGTCGAGTAGAATTCTCAACTTTGCGGTGACGTTCCTTCATCCCGAACGCCTCCGCGACCTCGTCTGGTAGGACGTCGAAGTCAGGGGCAATCCAAATTTCGCCCCTCATCGAGCCCGGTGTACGGGGCCGTGCGGGGCCACGGAAAGGAACCAACCGAGCAACCGGCTTACCTGCCTTCGCGATGATGACTTCGTTGCCCTTTTGTACGGCTTCGATGAGGGCCGAGAGCTCGGCCTTGGCTTGCGAAATGTTACGCAGCACCATATCACCATTCTAGCACAGACCAGATCTGGTCTAGTCTGATTTCCTGATCTGCTCTAGCATTGATTACAATGGGCTCTCCGTTCCTGGTTTTGCAGAGCGAATTGCTTTCGAAGAACGTGGCACCTTCGTGTGATACGGGCGCGACACGGCAAAAAACGTCGCCCGAGCTTTACGGTGATTGGTATCTATTACCTCGAAAGCTCGCGGCCAAACGTTTAGGCCGCCGCAGAAATCTGGACCGAGAGCTGCTTGCCCAGAGCGCGGAAAGCCGCTTCCAATTGGTCGAGCCGAGAAGCATGGCGAAGATCGAGCAGCCGGTCCACCTGTGGCAGGTGGCAGTTCAGCCGCCGAGCTAGTTCCGCTTTGCTCACCCGCGCGTTCCGCATTGCGGTATAAAGGGCCAGTTTGGCCTCCGTCAGTGCCGGCAGGGTAACAAAGGGCCTTCTGCCGCCCGCACGGGGCATTGGAATGGCGCGACGGTCTGCCACATAACCTAGGAGGACCGTCTCAATGGCATCGGGAGCGCGCAGAAGTGCCTCTTCTCGACTCGAGCCGAAGGTTACGGCTCCAGGGACGTCCGGAACCTCAACCAGAATCGTATCGTTGGTGTCTTTGGAAAGTTTGACGTGATACCGCAGCATGACTGGCGATCCTCTCTTTCTACTTTAAGCCCAGCACCTTCTTGATATAGTGCTCCAAGCCTTTTCCAATCTCTTTGCCCGCGCCATGCATAGGCAACGAGGTGACCTTCCCACCTAGCCGAACCGTCAGGTGTCCGCCCTTGCCAGGTTCAAACGTGCAACCCTGTCTTTCGAGCCACCGTTTGAATTGGGCGCTGGTCATGATTCGAGACTACAACAGATGTGTTGTTTGAGAAAGGAATGTTGAACTCTGCAAAGCGGTCCGTGTATCACCAGGCGTTCATCTGAATCTTGAAAGACTTCGGCGCTTGTCAGAAGTGATCCGCCTTTGCTTTCTAAGAATGACCCGGTAGACCGATCTGAGGCTGGGCGTGGAGTCCCGCAGCTCGCGAATGTTACAGTTGATCGTGCGCTGCGCGGTACTCGTCTTTCTCGTCCCCGCACTGATGGGCCAGACTGTCGCGGTGACGGATTGCACGCTGATCGATCCCCGCTATGGGGTGGCAACGGCGCACAGTAGTATCGTCATCACCGGGGACCGGATCACAGCGCGCGGCCCAGCGGCATCGACGCGAATTCCCGCAGGTGCGCGGATTGTGCGTGCGTCTGGGAAGTTCGTGATTCCCGGATTGTGGGACATGCACGTCCATGTCGGCGAAATCGAAGAGGACTGGTTCCCGCTTTACCTGGCTAATGGCCTGACGGGCCTGCGGGAAATGGCAGCCTCGGAAAAGAACGCACCGCGGCAGCGCCGATACCAACAGGATGTCGCCAGCGGCCGGCGGATCGGCCCGGAACTATTCTGGACCCTGTTCCCGATGGATGCTCCTGCTATCAATGACGAGCGTCAGGCGCGGGCAGAGGTGGCGCGGCGCGCGGCGATGGGTCTCTCTTACATCAAGATCTACGACGGGTTGTCGCGAGAGGCCTATTTCGCGATAGCCGACGAATGCCGAAAGCGCGGTCTCCAAATGGTCGGCCACATTCCCGATCGAATCAGCGCAAGCGAGGTGGCGCGGGCAGGGCAGGCATCCGTCGAACATCTGGACGGCGTACTGCTGGCTTGTTCCCGAAAGGAAGCCGAGGCGCGATGGATGGTGCAGCATAACCAAAATGTGTGGAAGATGCTGCTGGACACATTCGATTCGGCCAAGGCGGATAGGCTGATCGAATCGTTCCGCGCCGGTGGGGTCTGGCAAACTCCCACGCTGGGAATATATCGGATCGCCAGCCTGGCGGAGGACCACAAACTGCCCGGCGATGCTCCCATCCAGTATGCGCGCCGGGACTATCTGAACGCGTGGCCTCGCGGGGCGCTCGAAGGGCCGATGGGCGGTATGGATGCCGACACCGCCCGCCGCGTATTCACGGTGTATAAGGACTTGGTGCGACGCATGGAACAACGAGGCGTGCGAATTCTTGCAGGAACAGACACGCCGTATCCGTATCGCGTGCCAGGGTTCGCGCTGCACGAGGAACTGGCGTTACTAGAGGAGGCCGGCTTGTCGCCAGCGGCGGCGCTGCGAACGGCGACGTGGAATCCGGCGGAGTTTTTGCATGTGAGCCGGGATTACGGTTCTCTGGAACCGGGGAAAGTGGCCGACCTCGTGGTATTGGACGCCAATCCGTTGATAGCAATCGCCAACACGACACGCATTCAGGCGGTGATGCGCCGGGGGCACCTGATTGAGGCCGCTGCACTCCGTTCAATGCTCGACGGGGTACGGGCAGAAGTGGGAAAGAACGCAGCTACAACGGGACGCTAATCCTGGAAGCAGAACAGGTTTGAGTTAGAGTGTGATTTTGCAGTAAGCCGGAGGTTTGCGCCCCGGAGAGGAGTAGGATCCCCTCCAGGGCAGGAGCTTCTGGGAGTCATCACCTCCCATGGGCCCTCCCGAGAATCCTACAGGTCATCCCGAAAATCAAGAGGGTGGCCGGCGGAAGCGATTGCCCCGTCGGCCGCGGATGCGGTGTTGTCTGCTGAAAGGATGCGAGCAGCGCTTTCATCCGCGGCAGGCGCGCCAGCGCTATTGCAGCGAAGAATGCCGGAAAGCGGCGCGGAAATGGTCGCGCTGGAAGGCGCAGGAAAGATACCGGGCGACCAGGGCCTGCAAACAGCAACGGAACGCTCAAAGCCGACGCTACCGGGAGCGCGTGAAAAGCCGGAAAGCCGCCAGAGCCAGAGGCAGTTCACGAGGCCGCGAGGGTCATCACTACAGAACATTTTTTTCGACCATTCGTGCGACCGGCCTGGCTGCTACGTGGGGTTCGTGCGTGCGCGGCGAAGTCCTTTACAACGCTTCTGCTCGCACGACTGCCGGCGAGCGTTGGAGCGCGTCCGGGAACGGGAGCAGCGCTGGAAACAGGGGCGCGATTTAGTCCGGAGATATTGATCGGCTGGCGGGGCTCGGCTTACATTCAGCCTGTCTGATGCAACTGGAGTTTCACCAACTCGACCGGCGCTGGGAGCACCTGCGGGTGCGCCATCCGGCGCGGCAGCGGCGGCTGTTGGCGTCGTTGGCCGAGAGCGGCCAGCAAACGCCCATCGTGGTGGTGGCGGCCGAAGGCCAGGCGGACCGCTACGTGGTGATCGACGGCTACAAGCGAATCGCGGCGCTGGAGCAACTGGGCCGGGACACGGTGGAAGCGGTGGTGTGGCCGATGAGCGAGGCCGCGGCGGTGCTGCTGGACCGCTCGCTGCGACTGTCCGAACACGAGACGGCGCTGGAGGTGGGCTGGCTGCTGGCGGAGTTGGAGCGGCGCTTCGGCTATGGGCTCGATGAGTTGGCGCGCCGGTTCGATCGCAGCGTGAGCTGGGTATCGCGGCGGCTGGCGCTGGTGGAGGTTCTACCGGAAGCGATCCAGCAGCAGGTGCGCGAGGGCAAGATCCTGGCGCAGGTGGCGATGAAGTTTCTGGTGCCGGTGGCCCGCCAAAGCCTGGAAGACTGCCAGCGGATGGCGGCGATCTTCGCCGAGCATCACTGCGATACGCGGGAAGCCGGCCAACTGTATGGCGCGTGGCGCAAAGGTTCGCCCGCGATCCGCAAACGCATTCTGGACGATCCCGAGCTGTTTTTCAAAACGCAGCGGCAAGCGCAGGAGAAAGCTCCGCCCGGGACCGGCGCCGAACTGTTACGCGATCTGGAAATGGTGGTGGCGATTGTGAACCGCGCGCAACGGCGGCTGGCGGGCGCCGCTGCCACGGAGTTGGATGACCAGCAAGCGAAAGCCGCGCGGCATCAGATCGAGCGCATTCAAAAGCCAACTCCGCCGCATCGACGAAGAAATCCTACCGGAGAAGAAACCGCATGTTGAGCCAAGCGCAACGCACCACGATTCTGGAACTGAATGCGAAGCAAGTGAGCAAACGGGAGATCGCGCGGGTGATGGGAATCTCCCGCGTGGCGGTGCGCAAAGTCCTGCGCTCGAACTCCACCGCGGTGCCGGAACTGCACCGAACCGAGAAAGCCGAACCTCACCGCCAACAGATCCTGGAGCTTTTCGACCAGTGCAAGGGGAATCTCGTGCGAGTCCATGAGGAACTGCTGGCGGGCGGCGCGAAGTTATCGTATACCGCGTTAACGGCGTTCTGCCGGCGGCACGGCATCGGCTACGCGCCGCCCACGCCGGCGGGCCAGTATGCGTTCGCGCCTGGCGAGGAACTTCAGCACGACACGTCTCCCCACGAACTCGAACTGGGCGGCAAGAAGCGCAAGGTGCAGACCGCATCGGCGGTGCTGTGCTATTCGCGGATGCTGTTCTTCCAGTGTTATCCAAACTTCCGGCGTTTCGACTGCAAGGTGTTTCTCACCGAGGCGCTGCGCTTCATGGGTGGCGCGACCACTCGCGTGATGATCGATAACACGCACGTGGTGGTGCTGCGCGGCAGCGGACGCGACATGGTGCCGGTGCCGGAGATGGCCGCCTTTGGAGAGCGTTTCGGCTTTCAGTTCGTGGCGCACGCGATTGGGAATGCGAACCGTTCGGGGCGCGTCGAACGACCGTTTCACTTTATCGAGCATAACTTCCTGGCGGGGCGCACCTTCAGCAGTTGGGAGGATCTGAATCAGCGGGCGCGGGAGTGGTGCGATAAGGTCAACTCGACTTACAAGAAACATATCCGCGCGATTCCCCGTGAGCTGTTCGCCGTCGAGCGGCTGCATCTGAAACCGCTGCCGACGTGGATTCCGGAAGTCTACCGGCTGCAGCAGCGCCTGGTCGATATCGAAGGGTATGTCGCGCTGAACAGCAACCGCTATTCGGTCCCGGTGGACTGGATCGGCCGCCGCGTGGAGGTGCGCGAGACCAGGGACAAGATCGAGATTCAACTCGATGCCCGCCGCCTGGTCACGCACCGGCGCATTGCCGAAGCCGAGCACCAGCGAGTGATGCTGGCCGAGCATCGTCCTCCGCGCGGCCAGAGAGACGCGCGGCCCGATCCGCATCCCGAAGAGAAGGCCATTGTCACGGCCGCGCCTGAGTTGGCCGACTATGTCGCGGGGTTGAAACAACGGAGCCGCAAGGTAGTCACGCTTGCCCTGCGGCAACTGTTGCGTCTGGTGCGGGAGTATCCACGGGAACCGCTGTTGGGCGCCGTGCGCGAGGCCGGCCGTTATGGTCTTTACGATCTGGACCGGCTGGAACGGATGATCTTGCGCCGCGTGACGCGCGAATACTTTCTGCTCGAAGGGGAATCCAGCGATGACTGAAGAACTGGAACAACTGCTGAAGAATCTCAAGCTGCGGCGCATGCTGGAGATCTATGACGAACAGTTGCGCGCCGCCGACAAGGACGATATCAGTTACTCGGAGTTCGTCACGCGCCTGGTGCGCGCGCAGTTTCAGGCCAGGCAGGAGGGCGCGCTGGAGTGGCGCATCCGGCGCGCCAATCTGCCCGAGCGCTGGTCGCTGGAGACGTTCCCCTTTGCCCGCCAACCGGGTGTGAATCGCAAACAGATTCGTGGGTTTGCGGAGTTGGAGTTCATCACCAAGGCGGAAAATATCGTCCTGGTCGGGGAAACCGGAAGGGGCAAGACCGGATTGGCTTGTAGCCTGCTGCTGAAGGCGCTGGAGAATGGTTACCGCTGTCAGTTCGTCAAGGCCCAGGACTTATTCGACGAGATGTATGCCTCGCTGGCGGATCGATCCTCGCGGCAGTTGCTCAAGCGCCTGGCGCGACTGGACGTCCTTTTGATCGACGAATTCGGGTATTTGAATCTGAAACCAGAGCAGTCCAACATCTTTTTCAAGCTGATGGAGGAGCGTTACCGCCAGCATTCCACAATCATTACAACGAATTTGGTGTATGACGAGTGGCCGAACTTCTTGGGCAATCGCCCGATGGTGGAAGCGCTGCTGAGCCGTCTGCGGCACTACTGCCACACGGTGCACATTGACGGGCCGTCGCTGCGCCTGCCACAAAGTTGAGGAGCACCATCATGGACGACGGCCACGGCAGGAAGAGTACATTCGCCAGGTTCTGGAGGCGTACCGCAAAACGCCGGGTACGATGGGAACGGTCCGTCGTGCGGACCGCATGCTGGCCGCGCAACTCTACCAACGCGGCGTCTCCGTGAGCGTGATCGAAAACGCATTCGTGCTGGCGGCGGCGCGCCGCCTGATGCGTCCCGCCGATGCCCCACCGTTGGGCACGATTCGCTCGCTGGCTTATTTCCTGCCGGTGATCGAGGAAGTGCTCGACATGCGCGTCAGCCCGGATTACTTCCAGTATCTCCGCCACAAGCTCGAACGGATCGCGCCGATCCGGTAGGCGACGCGCCCCGTACGCGCCTTTGGCGCGGATGATGGAAAACCAAACCGCACGCCTGCGGCGTGGATGATATCGCCTGCTCCCTACACGCTCCACAAGAACACGCCTTCGGCGTGGATGATGATCCTTTGCGCCCAGTTCCCAGTCCCGTTCTCAGAGTGGGTCACTTCAGCCGAGCGCTACCGGGTCACTCTTGCCAAGCGCCCAAGTGAAAGACGTCAATATCACGTGAGAAACGGGGCCCCGTGCGATTCGAAGCAACACCTCCCGCACGGTCGCCAGCAAGCAGGCTTCATTCAACGCGATTCTTGCTCACGGCCAATCTACGTACTTGCCGCGATTAGCCGAGGCCAAACTCACTAGGGTCGATCTTCACCCGAACTCCTTCGCGGCTGAAGACATAAACGTCTTCTACTGCCGATTCCCTACCCTCCGATCCGCTATGCAGCGTCTGGATCAGGTGCGCAGCGAGTTCTTTGGGGCAGACGCAATCGCCCTCTGAGGGAACGTGAGGCGCGCCACCACGCTGCCACTCGAATTGCAGAACAACCGGCTCGAGATCTTCCGAGATCCAGGTGCCGTGCACCCGTCTGAGGACCAACACGTCGTCAGAATCGGCAGTAACGGCGCGGATCTCGTTTTCGCCGTGCGCGAGCACGGTGGCCTGGCGGACGGTTCCGTTGGGGTCGGTGATTGTCATCTACCGCATTGTGGACGGTGTACCGTGCGCAATCCAGTCCTGGGCGTTCCAGGGAGGTCACAGAACCCTTCGAATGTTAACTTTTCTGCGGAAGTCATGCGTCCACGGACGAGTGAACCCATCCGGGGATGACGGGCCAACTTGGGTAGGGGATGGTGCCGGCGCGGATGGCGACGTGACTGATGAGTGGGGCCGTGCTCCACGGATCCCGTGCTACACTGGATGTATGGCCAAGGCCAACTTGACTCTTGTTGTCGATGAAGACCTACTGCTGGCGGCAAGAAAGGTCGCCCTGGATCAGCGGACCAGCGTGAACCAACTCGTCCGCGACTACTTGGAAACGCTGGTGAACCAGCCCAGCCGGAGGCGGCTAGCCCGGGCCAGGTTGAGAAAGGCGTTCGAGACCGGCATTGTCGAGATTGGCGACCCCAAGTGGAGCCGAGACGAGCTTTATGAACGGTGAGGAGATTTTGAGTTTCGTCGACACGAACGTGCTGGTGTATGCGTTCGACAAGAGCAGTTCGCCGAAAAAGCGAGTTGCCCAGCAGCTGATGAACGAGTTGATGGAAGAGGACCGGCTGCGGCTCAGCACTCAGGTATTGCAGGAGCTTTTCGTCACGCTCACCAGGAAAGTGAGCCAGCCTTGCTCGACTGAGGAGGCGTTGGCGCTACTGGAAGAGCTTTCGGCTTGGCCCCTGATGATAATCGACTACTCGGCGATTCGAGCAGCCGGCAGCTTGGCTCACAAGGTGCAGCTTTCCTTCTGGGATGCACTGGTTGTTGTGGCGGCGGCGCGAACCGGAGCTGGGGTGTTGTACACCGAAGATTTGAACCATGGGCAGGAGATCCTCGGTGTTCAAATCAGGAATCCGTTTGCAGCGTGATCGACCGATAACCCAGGCTTTGGCGCTCTCATGGGTGATTCCGCAAGCGGTGCACGGGCGAACGGGGGATGGCTTTCGAGAAGATTCTGCCATCGGGCGCGTCTGGTGCAATCATGGCGTTTTCAAAGAAGCACCCGGAATCTCTCGAACCCCTGATGAACTGGTATGCGATTACCCTTCGTATGCCACCCTCTGCCGCCACTCCGCCCGCAGCCGCGCCACCACTTCAGCTAGCTTCACGCGATAGCTGAGGCCCATGTTGTCTCATTGGGGCGGCCGAGGAAACCATCACACTTCGGCTTTGCGGTGCTTCATTTCAACGATTCACAACTTCGGTGGACTGCGCCAGATACCACTCGTAGGTGCGCCGGATTCCCTCTTCGAGGGTGATCCGTCCGCGCCAACCGGTGGCATGGAGCCGAGAAACGTCCAGGAGTTTACGTGGCGTGCCATCCGGCTTACTGGTATCGAACGTAATGCGGCCCTGGTAGCCGACCACTTTGCCCATCAACGCGGCCAGTTCCGCAATCGTGAGGTCCTCACCCGTTCCGACGTTGATGATCTCGTCGCTGTCGTAGTGAAGCATCAAGTGCACGGCTGCGGCCGCAAAGTCGTCCACGTGAAGGAATTCGCGAAGTACCTTGCCGCTTCCCCACACAACGACTTCTGATCTTCCATTCACTTTTGCCTCGTGGAATTTGCGGAGCAAGGCCGGCAAAACGTGGGAAGTTGCCAAATCGAAATTGTCGCCCGGCCCGTAGAGATTCGTCGGCATCAGACAGATGCCCTTCATGCCGTGCTGTTTTCGGTAGGCCTGAATCAGTTTAATGCCCGCGATCTTCGCGACTGCGTACCATTCATTGGTGGGCTCCAGAGGTCCCGTCAGCAGAGCGGATTCGGGGATCGGCTGGGGAGCCATTCTCGGATAAATGCAAGAAGATCCGAGAAACAAGAGCTTTTCGACGCCACATCGAAAAGCGGCTTCGGTGACGTTCGATTGAATCGCGAGATTGTCCCTCAGGAAATCAGCAGGGAACGTGGAGTTTGCGAGAATACCGCCAACCTTAGCCGCAGCCAGAAATACGTACTCCGGTCTTTCGGTTTCGAAGAAGTGAAGCACCGCGCGCTGGTCCATGAGATCCAGTTCTCCGCGCGTGCGGAGGAGCAGATTGCGGTACCCCAATCGCTGGAGCACCCGAACCAGGGCAGACCCAGCCAGACCCCGGTGCCCGGCAACGAAGATCCGGCTACCTTCCCGCATGTTCAACCCTCACACGGGACGCCAGCAGTTTCTCCCGGTGCGCCAACTCCAAATCGTGTTCCACCATGCGCTTCACCAGTTGATCGAAGGTGACTTCGGGCTGCCAACCGAGCTTTTGGCGAGCTTTCGTCGCATCGCCTTTCAGGAAATCCACTTCAGTTGGGCGTAGGTAACGGGGATCTTGTTCGACGACCTTCTTCCAATCCATTCCAAGGAGGGCGGCCGCACGTTCCAGGAACTCCCTTACTGAGTATGCCTCACCGGTGGCGATCACGTAGTCGTCAGGTTGCTCCTGTTGGAGCATGAGCCACATGGCTCGCACATAATCTCCCGCGTGGCCCCAGTCGCGGCGTGCCTCCAGATTTCCGAGGTAGAGCTTGTCCTGCAGGCCCAGGTGAATGCGCGTCAGTGCCCGGGTGATCTTGCGAGTCACGAAAGTCTCGCCACGACGTTCGGACTCATGGTTGAACAGAATGCCATTCGCAATGAAAAGACCGTACGACTCACGGTAATTCACGGCGAACCAGTGGGCGGCGACTTTCGAAGCGGCGTACGGACTCCGAGGATAAAAGGGAGTCGCTTCGTTCTGAGGAGGCGTCGCAGCGCCGAACATCTCCGATGAACCGGCCTGATAAAAGCGGATGGGGTTATTGCCCGCTTCCGCCGCATTCCGAACGGCCTCCAAGATCCTCAAGGTTCCAAGGCCGACCACGTCGGCCGTAAACTCAGCCTGGTCGAAGCTGACGCGAACGTGGGACTGGGCCGCCAGATTGTAGACTTCATCGGGCTGGATTTGTTCCAGGAGCCGGCGAATCCCGCCTCCGTCGCTCAGGTCCCCGTAGTGCAGGAGGAGTCTGGCATGCGGTGTGTGGGGATCGATGTACAAGTGCTCGAGACGCCCTGTCGTAAACGTCGACGATCGACGGACCAAGCCGTGCACTTCGTAGCCTTTTTCGAGGAGGAACTCGGCAAGAAATGAGCCGTCCTGTCCGGTAATGCCCGTGATGAATGCCTTCTTCATGTCGCCTTTCCGTGGGTAATACGACGCCGAAGCTACCTATCATTGACGCAATGACACCATTTGTCAACGTACAGAGGTTACGGTACCGTCCAGCCGCGGATCGTGGATGGCGAAGCCAAAAATGCAGTGAGACCTGAATGCGCAACCAGGTGTCGGGCGTGGCCGAACGCTTTGGTCAACCGGACGGCCAACTCGGCGGAGATCCCCGCCTTTTCGTTGACCAGGTTGTTAAGGACTTACCGGCGGACTTCCAGGACGCTCGCGGCTTCGGTAACGCTCAGGCCGAGCGCTTCCCGGAATTCCTCGCGGACCATACGGCCGGGATGGGGCCGGTTTTTCACGATTATGCGGCCTCGTGAATCTCGACGGACAAGCACTTGCCGAGCACTCGAAACGCGGCTTCGAGTTGGTCTAGGCGGGACGCGTGCCGCAAATCGAGCAGGCGGTCTACCTGGGGCAGATGGCAATTCAGCCGGCGTGCCAATTCGGCCTTCCCCACGCGAGCCGCGCGCATCGATTGATAGAGGGCAAGTTTCGCCTCCGTCAGGGCGGGGAGCGTCACGAACGGCCCCTTCCTGCCAACTCGCGGAGTGGGAAGTTCCTGGCGATCGTCGATGTATAGCATGAGCGCAGACTCGATCGCATCTACGGCGCGCAGGAGCGCCTCTTCCCGATCCTCGCCGAAGGTATGAGCCTCCGGGACGTCGGGCACGTCAACCAGGATGGTATTGTTTGTGTCCTTGGAGAGTTTAACGGCGTAAAGCAACATGGTTTGATTCCTCAGGCTGCGCTTCGTGGCCGGATCTCGGAATGAATGCGTGATGCCCATTCGTCGCGCGCGGTCTTCAGGTCGTAGCGAGCCTGCATATTGATCCAATAGTCCGGTGTGGTCTCGAGGTAGCGCCCAAGGCGCAAGGCGGTTTCGCCGGTGATGCCGCGCTGGCCGGCGACGATTGCGCTAATCCGGTTGGCGGGCACTCCGATCTTCTGGGCCAAGCCGTTCATGCTGATGCCAAGATCGTCCAGCGTTTCTTTCAGAATCTCGCCGGGGTGAACGGGCGGCAGCTTCTTTCTGGCTTTTGCCATGTCGTCCTCCTTACGCCAGAAACACCGCGGGCGAAACGTGGAAGAACTCCGCCAGCTTGCGAATATGCGTTTTGCTCAGTTCTCGCTTGCCGTTGAGCACCAGGGACGCAATAGACCGCGCGCCGAAAACGGGCGTCAGATCAATAGCGCGGAGCCCGCGGTGCTCCATGAGGAAGTGAACCATCGCGATCGGATCGACGGGCGGCAATTCGATCTGGTCATCGTAGTCCTTGATCAGGGTCGCGAGCAAATCATGGAGCGCGATCTCTTCCGGTGTGGCTGTCCCGCGTTCGATGGCTCGGCTTAAGGGTTCCATGACTTCGACGAATCGCTCTAGCTCTTCATCGGTCTCGATGCGCTTGGGCATCGCTTGAGAGAGCAACTCGCCGTACTTTTTGGGTTTCAGGGTCAGCCCCATTTTTTCCATCCTTCTCGATCATATTCCTTGTGCGTCAACACCGCCTTGACGTAGAGTTCGCGGGTAGCGAAAAACACCGTCGTGATCAGGCGGTATCGGGTATGTGCCAGATTGAAGACCAACACTTCGCCGATCATATCGGCATCGGAGAATGATCGCCGCACGTCCGCGAAGCAAGTCCAGTTCGCTTTCGCCGCCACGTGGTACCAGTTCAACGCATCCTTCTCGCTGCCTTCGCACTCGGCGGTGAGCTTCAGAAGTCCGCGTTTGCTGATCACGTTCACTGGTTTGATGTTATCAAAACGATAACACAATAGCAAGCGAAAAATCAACGCCGCCCTTTCGCGCCACTCCGCATTCAGCCGCGCGACCAGAGGCGAAGACGATTTTATGTTGAACGACCTGGGGCGATGGCGCGCGCTTGGATGGCCAGTGCGTCACTTGCGGTCAGGATTCCGGCTACGCTGTTTAAGAGAGGTGATCAACTTATGCCGCCCTAGATATGAGCTTCGAGAAAGACTACCCGAATCGAAAAGACCACCGAAGGCCGCTTTACCGGCGCAGCGTGCCAGGCTGCAGGCAGCAGGGGCACTGCTCCATCTGCTCTGGGGATAGACAGTTTTCCAAGATTAAAACTGAAGCCAGCTCCAAAGCAGACCTTCGCGAATGGCTGGACGCGATCAGCGGATGCGACTTCAGACTGAAGGCTCAGGTTGCGCTAACGCTTCGGCCACCCGCGATTCTTCGGGCGCTTGGCTGAATTGCTTGATCCGCACGGCTCCGTCCGGGAAGACCGCGCGAATCTCCAACTGGCCGCCCATCGCTTCGATGAACTTCGCGAGCGTGCCGATGTACATGTCCGTGCGGCGCTCCATCTTCGAGACGCTGGCTTGCTTGATGTGCAGGAGGTCGGCCAAGTGCTCCTGGGTCAGATGCCGCGCCGCGCGCAGCTCATCGAGCGGCATTTCCTTGAGCATGCGGGCCGCTTCGGCGGCACTACGCGCTTGGGCTTCCGGCGACATGCGCGCCCGAAGCTCTTTGAAGTTCCGTGCTTTTGCCATTAGTCTAGTACTCCTCTAAGTCTTGTAGGTGCTCATCGTAAAGGCGATCCGCAATCGGAACGAAGGTTTCATACCAGCGCCCATCGCCGGTCTTATCGCCGCCCACCAACAACAAGGCATCGCGATTTGGATCGTAGGCGTACAGCACCCGGTAGGGGCGCCCTTGATGTTGGATGCGCAATTCCCGCATATGGCTGTGGCGGCTGCCCGCGATCTTCGAGCTGTGGGGATAACCGAGTGCGACGCCCTGCGATTCCAAAAGTAATACGATTGCGTTGACGCTTTCCTGTTCCGCTTCAGTCAGGCCGTCCCACCACGTTTGGAATTCGTCGGTGAAGAGCACGTCAGCCATGAGATAAATATAGCTCATAAGGAATATAGTGTCAAGGGAATAGTTTCACGCCGCTCTTTCGCGCCACTCCGCGTTCAGCCGCGCGACCAGGAGCACCAGGTTGACGCGGTACCGCCGCTCAAAGCCACGCCGCCCGCGATGCGATGGTACGAGTCCGCGCGGTGCGTATGGCAGTCTGCGCAGAGCGGGATACACGTGGCCGACCTGTTCGTCACTCGCGGTCGGACCAATCCTACGCCAGAAACACCGCGGGCGACACGTGAAAGAACTCCGCCAACTTGCGGATATGCGTCTTGCTCGGCTCTCGCTTTCCGCCGACGACTTCCGACGCAATACCGCGCGAGCCAAAGACGGGGAGCAGGTCCGCTTGTTTCAAGCCCCTTTGCGCCATGAGGAATCGAATGATCTTGTGTGGCGGTGATGCCGGCAAGGGATAATGCAGGTCATCGTAATCTTTGATCAACTTCAGCAGAAGGGCCGAGAGGGCCTCTTCCTCGGGAGTCGGGTTCGCTTTCCGGTCGAGTGCTTCCATCTTGGCAACCAGGCGGTCAAACTCCTCGTCGCTCTCGATGAGCTTGGGCAGCATGACGATCAGGACGCTTTCCGGTGAGGTTTCACGTGAATCCGCGAGATGGCAATCTGGTCAAGGTCGTAGGCGACCTGCATCCGCATCCAGGTATCGGGAGTACTGCCGAATGCGACACGGTGAGCATCTGGAGCCGAAGCGACTTTCCTCTCGAGGTTGCGGTAGCCGGCATACCTGGCCAGTTCTGCTTCCCCCACTTCTACGTTCCTGGGACTCTCTTCACGCGCACCGCGCCTACCACTCGCGGTTCAACCGCGCCACGACCTCGCCGAACGAGAGCCCGTGCCCCCGCTCAAAGGTTTCCTTGCCGGCGCGATGGTGTGCGGCCAGTGCTTGCGTGTGGCCGTCCGCGCAGAGCGGCCTGCAGAAATAGGCCGCGCGGCGGCGTCCGAGCTCACAGAAACACTACCGGGGAGACGTGGAAGAACTCGGCAAGGCGACGGATGTGGCCTTTGCTAAAGTCCCGTTTTCCGTCTACCACGTCGGAGGTCACACTACGAGATCGGAAGATCGGGATCAGGTCGGCCTGTCGAAGACCGCGCTGTTCCATGAGGTATCACAAGATCTGAAGTGGAGAGGACGCAAATCCAACAGGGCGGGGGCTTCAGCCGCGAAGCGACGTGTTCACACCGTTCTCCCACTCCTGCAGCATCCGTTTCCCGATCTCGCCAAACTCAGGATGCTCTTTCACGTAGTCGCGGACGTCTGCGGTGGTCTCCTGGATCGCTTCGGCGATGCGCTCCAGAGCCTGCCGGATCTTCGCTGGCGTACTGCCGCCCCGCGTTTCACCAAGCTTGCGGAGCTCCTTTGCAGTCGGCCACCGTGTGGTGCTGTTCAGCGTGAGGGCCAGGCTGTCTTTGGGCAGGTACACAGACGTGG
Source organism: uncultured Solibacteraceae bacterium (assembly GCA_963791985.1). Lineage (GTDB taxonomy): Bacteria > Acidobacteriota > Terriglobia > Bryobacterales > Bryobacteraceae > Solibacter. The sequence goes on from CAWBUN010000004.1 coordinate 16,136, forward strand.
TCACGAGATCGAATACCGGCGCGAGCCTTGCTTCGCTCTGCACCTCGTCATAGGAAATCCCGAAATTCTTCAGATGCGCATCGCCATTGCGCAGCGCGCAGTTAAGTGAGATCAGGATGAAAAGCTTCTCCATGTCCTCGTTGACATGGGTGGAATTCGCGAACTGAGAGAATCGCTTCATTACCTGCGTCTCGTAGCTGCCGCGGTATTTCTCGTCGGTCCTGCGGGCGTTGAGTACGCAGAAATCTTCGAATCCGCGGTACGTCCCGTCCATGCGCAGATCGAAGCGGTCGATGACCAGCGCCATGCCGTCTTCGGCCAAGCGGAAGGGGGGCACGTCGAGGCCGCATTTGCGCGCGGCCGTAAGACAGAAGTACTCGTTCGCGGCCAGTTGCGGATATTCGTTCGGCTCCCACAGCTTCACGATGTGCGTCGCTCCGCGGTAGCTGGCCGAGAGGCGGTGCCCCGTATGCTCCATCTCCGCAAACGCGTTTTCGTCGCGCACGAGAATTTTGGGCTGCACCCCGCTGATACCGGAGAAGGACGCGAACTTTTCCAACAGGTAGCGGAACAAGTCGCCGCCGCGCTTGCGCTCCAGGATCTCATCCACCGATTGAAACGGCACGTCTTCGTTGAGTTGCTCCTTCTCGCCCGTGTAACGGATGCGTCCGATCTGCGAGCGGCCGACAATCGACAGCAGGTCAAATTCGTCAAAACTGCCCGTGGCTTTCGCGAAAGCAAGGCGCAAGCGTTCGCGCAGAAACCCCTCCGGCAGATTCATTTCGAAGATCGGGAGCAGGCCGAACGTCATGCTCCAGGAGGGGAGGCGCACCGGCATGGTAACGGAAACCGCGCGCACGGCGGGCGTGTCGGGCAGGTAGGCGAACGTGCTGCCGCGCTCCCCGTGACGGTCAAGCAGACCTGACTCAGCCGCGTCGGTCCAAACTTTTATCACCGCGGTCCTCCTGCATCAATTCGTCGACAGTGGGGCGCTGTGAGGTTGCCGTCTGTAGCGCCAGCTCCAGCCCGAGCGCAGCAAGCAGCCGGGTGACCTTGGAAAAGCCCAACTCCCCGGCGCGTCCGTTTTCCAGCGCATCGAGCGTGGCGCGACTGACCCCGGCCCTGCGCGCGAGCGCGGCCTGGCTGAGTTTGAGCATTCGACGTTGCTCGGCGATGTGGCCACCTAGGGAGATCAGGTTCAACATATGCCTAGTATACTAGCCTTTTCCCCGATATTTACGTAATTTGCCTAATATATTGGGCACGAAGAGAGGAGACTCCGCTAGCGGAGCAAGGGCGGGTCGCATCGTCGACCGGCCTGAATATCCCGGCGATCGTCGCCCGCCTGAGCGCGAAACCGTGGATTCGTGTGGAGTCAGGCAGCTTCGTGGGCCGCATCGGAGATCAGGAGTATGCGCTTGGGTCCACGGATCGCGGCGTGGCATCGGCGATTCGCCGGATCAGCGAACTCAGGCGGGAGAGGGAGGCGGCCTGAGGTTGTCAGGCTGTTCGTCGAAGGAATATGGGCCGAGTCGTATTGTGGGTTCGAGGTTTCTGACCGCATGAAAGGTTTCTTTTTGTAGCCGAATTTACGGCGGGCGCCTCTGCGGTCGAACTTCCGGTTGATCTGGCTGCGGTCGCGATCATCCGCCGGTTCCAGGCTTCGCCTCCTGCCGCAGAGTCTTGAGGTCGGGAATTCGCCGACCCCCAGACCTTGCCGCGAGAAGATCCCGATCTCACTCTCCGCTGCACGGCCAGCTCGATGTCCTTCTGCTTCTCCTGACGCACGATCCGCAGATCGTATTCGCGGATCAGGACGCTTTCCGATAGGGTCTCACGTGGATGCGCGACGCGGGAATCCGGTTCAGGTCGTAGGCGACCTGCATCCGCATCCAGGTATCGGGAGTACTGCCGAATGCCTTCGTCAGCCGCACGGCCATTTCGGCAGAGATGCCGGCCTTTTCGTTGACCAGATTGGTGAGTGCCTGCCGACTGACGCCGAGCACGCGCGCGGCCTCGGTGACGTTGAGGCCAAGCGGTTCCAAGCATTCGTCGCGGACGATCCGGCCGGGGTGGGGTGGGTTCTTCATGCAGCTTCCGGTCTTGGCTGCACGGTGCGTTCGATCGCTTTGAGCCGTGTCGCCTTCGCGACGCGAAGTTCGTAGTCTACCTGGAGGCGCAACCAGAATTCCGGGGAGCCGCCAAGATAGCGGGCAAGACGCAGGGCCGTATCTGCGGTGATGCCGCGGCGTCCGCGAACGATATCGTTCAGCCGTGCGGCCGTGACCCCCAGGGCCTTGGCAAGCTGGTTGACGCTCATGCCGAGCGGTTCCAGGACGTCTTCCCGAATCGTTTCTCCGGGGTGCGGTGGCGGGATGGTATTCGGCATCATTCGATTCCTCTTTTCTGATGATAGTCCACGATTTCGACGTTGTAGGCGTCCGGTTCTTTCCACTCGAAGCAGATCCGATATTGATCGTTGATGCGGATGCTGTACTGTCCGGCGCGGTCGCCTTTCAGCGTTTTCAGGTGATCTCCTGGAACGATTCTCGGATCTTCCAATGAGGTTGCCAGATCGATGTGAATCAGTTTGCGGAATGCCTGTTTCGCGATGGCCGAAAATTTCTTTGAAGATTGCTGCTTCCAGATCTTTTCGGTTTCGGCATCACGAAACGACTTAATCATGGATTTATTGTATATCGGTAAGCGATAAACTTCAAGAGAATCTCACGCCGCCCTTTCGCGCCACTCCGCGTTCAGCCGCGCGACCAGGTGCACGAGGTTCACGCGATACCGCCGCTCAAAGCCGTGCCGTCCGCCGGCGATACGGTGGTACGAATCCGCCGCTGCGTGTGGCAGTCCGCGCACAGCGGGATGCAGGAGGTCGCTCGCCTTCTGCGACATGCCGCCGTCCGTTCCCGTGTGCGCCGCTTCGCTCCGGCCTTCGCGCTTGCAGGCGGTGCAGGGAAGCGTGCGGATCTACGCGAGGTAGGCGGGGTTGCGCTCCGGCCCGCGTCTCGGCGTCGCGCGTTTCGCCTTGACCGGCGGCTTGCGCTCGGGTGCGGTCTGTTTGTCGAGGACTGCGTAGGCAAGGTACTGGCGTAGTCGTTTTCCAGTGAACATGGGTGGAGTGCTTTTTGGTGTGCTTGAACGATCTGGATCCCTGTGCGTCTTCGCGGGAATCCTGAAGGCGCACAGGGGACTGGACAGGTGCTTCTACTTCGCGGACTTGCGGCGCTTACGGCGGAGCCACAGGCGGCACTTCTGCCGGAGCATTCACTTTGGGGGCCGGGGAGTTGTCAGTCTGCACGTTTGCGCCGTTGCCGTCTTCAGCCACTGGTCCAACCGTAGCCCGCCGCCCCGTGGCCGTCATCATTCGTGCGAGCGGTCATTCATAGCCCGATCCGACTCCGTTCCTGCGCGGGGCGGATCGGGCCTTTTCCCTGCTTCCGCTTACGCGGCGCAGGTGCTCAACTGCCGCCTCTGGATGTACGCCGAGAGCAACAGCGAACGCACCTCGTCTGGCTTGATGCGGCCCTGGTACGTGGTCAGCGCGCGTTCCAGCACGAGCGCGAATGCATCGACGAGGGCGTCGGCTTCTTGCACGAGCAACGATCGTGCGTTGTTCGGTGTCGCGGCGGTGGCCGATGCCATGGGTTTCGGAGTCACTGCAGCGCCGGCGGCTGTCGCGTCCGGTGATGGCGCGAGTTTCGCCACTACCATCGTGCCGTTGGGTTGCTCGCCTGTCAGGCGCGCAACCTCCCAGGTGCGCGGTCCTTTGCCGTCCGCCTTGAGAGTGATCGTGAAGTCCTCGCGCACGTTGATGCCGGCGCTTTCGATCATGCCAGCGGTCGCGGGGTCCAGGAACATCACGCGACCATCGGTGAGGGTGAACATCATGCGCTCGCCGTACTGGCCCGCGATCTTGCGACCTTGGTTGTACTTCAAGGCCACGGTTATTGGAGTGTTCGGCGTGAAGTCTACGACGTCACGCGGGGTTCGTTGTGTGTTCGATGGGGTTGCCATGTTGGGTCTCCTTTCGTCAATCAAATTTCGCTACGCTACTTCGATGCCTTCGCCGGCGGCGCGTGCCAGTTCCATCGCGAGCGGCCGTCGCGCGGGCAGTTCGGGCGGCTCGCGGAACGTGAAGCCTTCGCATTCATCGCGCTCCTGCTGATATGCCTTCACGGCCGCGATGCTCGCGTTCTGGCAGGCCGTGTGCCAGGTGCCGAAGAGATCCGTCGTCTGCGAGTGCGCCAGCGTCACGATACCGTGACATCCTACGCACGCTTCGACTGGTAGAGGAAGTTGCAGCGCTTCCGCCGCGCAGATCGCGCAGCAGTGGAGCGGGGAATCCGTACCGTCCGGGATGATCACCACGTGCGAGGCACAGAAAGTCCGGTTGCATCCGTCGCAGGCGAACTGCTCGCAGTTGGGACAGAGCAGAGCGCCGCAAACGGGGCACTGTTTCTGCGGGACTAGCACGTAACCGCCGTCATCGTCGCGTTCGATCGGAAGGCGCTCGAATAGCGTGTCGCAGTTGGAGCAGGAAGCAGAAGCGAATAACGTCTTCATGTTTACTACTATACATTCTTAACAAGCGCTTGTCAAGCATGGCTTACAGCTATTTGATCACCAGCAGCGATTTTGGGTAGACTTTTGGACGATGGCAAAGAAGAAGAACTCCGCAGCTGTCCAGCTTGGTAAGCTGCGGATGAAGGGGCTGACGAAGGCCGCGCGCAAGGATCTCGCGCGGCAAGGCGGCCTCGCCGGCGGTGTGGCGCGCGCGAAGGCGCTCACGAAAGCGGAGCGCTCCGAGATCGCAAAGAAGGCGGCCGCGGCGCGCTGGAAGAAGAAAGAAGACAAGCAGCAATGACCTTGCGTAGGCTTGCGCTGCGATTGCTTTGCGGTCCTACTCCACAGACCGCTTGCTGGAACGGAGGCGCAAGCAGGCCGCCTTCCGCGATCCGCAAAAGACGCTCGATCACTTCGACTTCAACTTCAATCCGAAAATGAATCGCAGCTTGGTTTTTGACCTGGCCACCTGCACCTTCATCGGCAAGCGCGAAGATGCGTTGTTTCTCGGACCCGGCGGCACGGGCAAGAGCCACTTGGCCCAGGCCATCGGCCAAACGGCCATTCAGCAGGGATACCGCGTGCTCTATCGCGAAGCCCACGTGCTAATCGATGAGCTCGCCGAGGCCGTGGTGGATGGCACACGCAAACAGTTCATGGAGACGCTAACCACTGTGCCGCTGCTGATCATCGACGACGTCGGCATGCGCAAGCTGCTGCTCACCGCGGCCGAGGATCTGCTGGAGATCGTCATGCGACGCTACGAGCGCGCCAGCACGCTACTGACTTCAAATCGCCCGGTGGAAGACTGGGGCAAACTGCTAGGCGACGTTGCCGCCGTCACTGCCATGCTCGACCGCATTCTGCACCACGGCCACGTGCTCAAGTGCGGCCCGCGAGTTGGCGCACCAAGATGGCGGCGGCCACGGAAGCGCGGAGTGACGGCGGACCAGGAGCTGTTAAATAGTTTCAGGTCTCAAATCAACTCGGAACAGACCAAGAAAAACAAAACCCCTCTATGATGAAAAAACCCAAACCAACGACGGTGGAGGTCCTCACGGCCTCCCGTTGGCCGGCCCCGGGATCCTTGCCGCGCGCACCTCGGACGCGGTAAAACAACAAAGGTCCTGGCTGCGGCCCCTATGGCCAGTTTTGAGGTGACCCTCTGTGGCCAGTTTTGAAGTGACCCCCAAGGCCTTCGTGGCTGAAGACATAAAGGCCTTGTACCGCCGATTCCCCGCCCTCCGAGCCGCTATGCAGCGTCTGGATCTGGTGCGCAGCGAGTTCTTTGGGGCAACCTGTGGCGTGAAGCCGCGAAACGTCCAGGAGCTCAGCCTGGTCGAAGAGCTTCAGCAACGTTGCTCAGAATGTCGTTCACTGAAATGCTTGGAATCCCGCTTCGTCGGGAATCACTTCAGGAACACGGCGGCACATGACTCACCAATAGAAGACCGAACAGATGAGAAAAAGAGATGCCAGGGCGTGCAGAGTTCCGACCGCAGTCACGACGGCTAACAAAGTGAATTGGGGTACGTTCACTCTGCGCTGTCTAAGCATCAAGAAACCCGCGAGACAGAACGGAATCAAATATCTTCCCTGGAAGGCGAGACTCTCATCCGGGCATCCACGGCCCAGGGTGCCGGAACAGAGTGTCGTGTCGGAGATGCACATCGCGGCGTGAACGAAAACAACTCCCCCGAGAAGCACCAAGGCCAGCACACCACGCTCCCAGGCGTGGAACGGTTTGGCCGAGAGTTCTGTGGCCGCCGTGACCAAGAGCAGCAGAAAATAGATCGATCTCACCCAAGTTGGGAGCGAAAACCTTAACCAGCCAAATGCGCCTATGAACTGTCCCACCTCGGATTTAAGGTTGGAACTAACCACCCCAATCAGGTACCGGACGAAGGTCAATGGATGAGCGCTTACCAGCCGGATATTTGCCGGTATGTCCACGCCGTGAGTTAATCTGACAGCTCGGAATGCGTCCAAATTAGGGGCGGTGACTTCGTTCCAGACGAGCAGAGCTCCGATCATGCAGAGGGAAGCAGCGGCGATGTATGCCGCCCATGTCAGCCGGTTCTTGAAAGCGGATACCGGAATCAATAGTAGAAGGGGCAGCGCCCAGATGCTCGACTTGCAGAGGCCCCACAGGACGAATACCAGCACAACGAGGAGGAGAACCCGGCGGCTGACGAAACGCTCGCGCGAGTTAAGCACGAGGCTAAAACCGACGAAGGAAAACGCGATCGTGGCCAGATCGGCGGAGATGCCGCCGGCCTGTTGGAGAGTCATGGACATCAGAGCAACCGCGGTAAACAACGCGCGGCACTGCGGCGCCAGGCGGAATGACACGGCAAGCGCGGCCACAAACGTGAGGACATTGAAGACGCGTGCAGCATACATCATCAATAGAGGCGAACCGCTCAAGATTCGACCGGTAAAAATCCCCAGACTGGCCGGCATATAAACCAGCGGACAGTACAGGCCGGAACTGATGACAGACCAGGCGAGCCACTTGTGCCGCCCGTCCGTGTTGCCCAAGGCCGGACCTTCCGGCAGCATACTTCCCGGCCGAGAGACGAGGTCGCGGGCAATCTCTCGGGGATTGAACTTCCCAAATTGCTCCCCGACTTCCGGGTAGTGCATTATGAACGAGACGACGGGCGCCGGCAGTTTGGGAGCACCGCGGCCCACGTATTCGCCGCGAGAGATCAAGTAAGCACGAACGAAATGCCCATCCTCGTCCGGGACCTGGAAGGGAGGCATGACAACGGCAAATGCGAGTGCCATCAACCCGCAGACGGCCAGGCTCAGATGCTGAAGGCGACGGTCACCGCGGCAGACCGGACAGGGCGAACTGGGGATTCTCCCGATTTGCGGTCTTGTTGTGGATAACGGGCATCTCGAATCGCGTATTCTTTGACAGCCACTCCGCTTGGCCTTGAGTTCACTAGCCGGCCGCAAACGATCGGAATATCATTATAGGCTGTCCCGGCAGCGCCAGATCGAGCGTGCCATTTCATCTGCTACGCTATCAAAAGCGGCGCAGTGAAGCCGGACCTGTAACAAAGTGCCTATGGGACCCGCAGCTATCCGAAGAGAAACGCAGAAGGGTTCGGGCTCTTCTTATCAATTGGTGGTTCGTCGGTCCTTGTTCGCTTGGCTCGGCGTGGCAATTCTACTGACCGGCATCAACGCTTCCCACGCAATCCACTCTTTCTACTCCTACACACATGGATGGATCAGCGCACATTTCAGCATTGGGGCGCGGACCTTTGCGAATTTCGGCATCACTGCGTTCGGCGGCGTTCCCGTCGTGAACAACCCCCCGTTTGGCATAGTCACCGAGGCCTACCTTCACTGGCCTCCGCTGTTCAATTTCGTACTCGCCATCGTCTACAGGATGTTCGGCGCTTCGGAAGCCGCGTCTCATTCTTTGATGTTCGTACTCCTCGCCGTGAATACGCTCTTGCTCGGCCTTCTCGTCCACCGCTGTTTTGGACTGATCGCCGCTCAATTTGCGTGCCTCACGTGGCTCGGATGTGGCGTGGTCGGCACGTACGCACACCTCGTTTGGAATGATCATCTGATGATGACGTTCGTGTTCCTCTCTCTTGTTGGGTTCGTTAACGCATCCTCAAGCAACAAGTGGGCGGTCGTCGGGGCAGTCTCCTATGCTCTCGCCATTGCGTCGTCGTGGGAGGCGGTACCCCTTTTCCCCGGATTGCTGGCTGTCAGGTTCTGGACTCGGGACAAGAGTAAAATCCGCTTGGCCTCCGTCTACGCTCTGATTGGTGTGGTGGTCCCGGCCCTCATCCTGCTGAATTCCGCCCACTTTTATCCGCAACAGGTGGCGGAGTTATGGCAACGGGCGCTGTTTCGAATGGGCCTCGCCCACGAGTATGTGTCCGCCTATGCGACCGGTTCGCACCGGCAGTTCGCGCTGCCGTCCGATTTTACCGTGATTCGGACCATTATCCAGCGCCACTTCGATCTCATCGGCATTCTCCCGCTCGCGGCAGTCGCCTGGCTGCTTGCTTCAACCGTTGATTCCCACCGCGACCGTAGCCACGATGACGGCTTGGTCGTTTTCGCCGGACTGGTCAGTATGTGGTGGCTTTGGGTGATCGTGTTCCATTCCCATATCTTCATCCATGACTGCCACATTTATGACGCTCTTCCAGCCACGGCATTTGCCGCTGGAGCGGTTGGGCAGTCGCTGGTCGGTCTCCTGGATCGTCTGCTGCCGAATTCGGCCTGGGCGCGCAAAATGCTTGTCGTCATCGTGGTACCGCTGATCCTGCTAGCACCGCTCGCCCGCGCCACGCACGACGCTGGCCGCTTCATCCGGCGCGGCACCGAAGCACACTTGGAGGACCCTGAGACCTTCAGCGAAGTCCAGTTCGGTCTGGATCTGCTTCGCAATACGGAATCCGGGGCGGTTGTCATCACACCCGACGAGAATATGGTCCCCGTCTACTATTCCCAGCGGCATCACGTTCAAGGCGTGAACAGCGATCAAGATGTGCAGTCGGCTCTGGTTCATGCCCGCAAGAATTTTCCCGGGTCCCCCCTTTACCTCGCGATACCCGCTACTTCCGCTCAGCTCTTTGCAGTTTCCCTCGCCGAAGGTCAATTGGTCGGGCGATTTTCCGGAATGACCCTGGTCCGTGTGGCCAGATAATCTGTAGTTGCTATAATCGGGAAAATGCTGGAACCCAAAAGGGTGATGGTGATTGTACCGGCATACAACGAAGGTCCCGTCATTCAGTCGACGGTCCGCGACCTTCTCGCTGCGGGGTACGAGGTTATCATCGTGGACGACGGGTCTCAGGACGACACTCCTGCCGTTCGTGAATTGCCCGTAATCTACATTCGGCATGCGGTCAACCTTGGACAGGGCGCTGCCCTTCAGACAGGTATGACGTACGCCTTGCGAGCCGGGGCCGATATCGCCGTTACTTTCGACGCCGACGGCCAACATGATTCCCGGCAAATCGACAGACTGCTTGCGCCCATAGTCGACGGATCTGCGGATGTAGTTCTTGGATCTCGTTTTTTGCGCAAGGAAGATGACGCTCAAGTGCCATTCAAGAAGCGCATCCTCCTTCGCGGAGGGATTCTCGTCTCGTGGTTGCTCGCCGGAGTTCGTCTGTCAGACACCCATAATGGCTTTCGCGCACTTTCCCGCCTTGCCCTGGAACACGTGCACATTCAGGAGAATGGTTTCGCGCATGCTACCGAGCTCCTGCAGGTCGTTCGCAAATCCGGGTTGCGACTCGTGGAGGTCCCCACCACTGTGATCTATACTGAGTACTCGATTCGGAAGGGGCAGCATATTTCGAATTCCGTGAATATCGTATTCGATCTTCTTGTTTCCAAACTTTTCAGATGATTCCTGTTCAGCCGATTTTAATAGCCGTATTGGTGGTCGTGGTTTTGTTCTATTTCTCACGACTGCGAACCAAAACCGCGGACGGGCTGATCATCCTGGTTTGTTTCGGGTGCGCGTCGCTGCTGGTAATCCGTCCGAATATCGCCAACCGGATCGCCAATCTGGTGGGGGTCGGTCGCGGGGCGGATCTCATTTTGTACCTGGCCCTGCCGGGCATGCTCATGATGATCCTGCTGCTCTTTGCGAAGACCCGCGAATTAAACGCCAAACTGACAGCCGCCGTCCGGGAATACGCCATTCGCGACGCCAGTAGTCCACAGACGGGCAACAGTCCTCGAAAATAATTCCGCAGGCGAAGTCTGTGGCGCAGGGTACATACCACGCTCACTGCGTCCTGCAACTACTCGAGGGCCACGGCTACACGTGCGGAAAGGCCACCACGTCGCGTAGTGGGCGGCTATTCGCACCGGTTGCAATATCGGTGCTGTCGGTTCGAGGAACTGAGAGTTGGTTAGGTACTACGGAGGTTACGGGACAAAGGTTTTCCGGCTCGCGGAAAAACGCTAAGGTGAAGGTGAGGTTGTTCTGGCACTGTCACGTCATGTCCAAAAGTAGTTCTCCCAGGGCCACTCGTTGAGCAGTTGGGACTTGTACTCGCGGCGGACAGCGGAAAGGTAGGCCGTCCGACCGCTGAAATCGAGAGGATGTGGAGTCTCACGCGGGATTTCCGACGCGGTAATCCTTGACGAAAGTACCAGACTCATCGGCGTAAGGGACTGACTGAGACGAATTACTTAGCAGTACTAGACCTAGACAATTGTCCATCGATCTGGAAAACTCAAGGCACCTGTGCAAGCAGGGCTGCCGTGGCGATCGGGTACCGAGCTTTCAAATCCGGGACCTTGCGAATGGGACCGAAAGGGCGGTAGCGTGTCCAGCCAACTGAACAAATCTTCTAGCTAGCGCTACGAGACGGGGGCGCGAGACTTGTCCAATTTCCGCAATAGAAACCGCTTAGTTTATTTCCGGGTCTCCGAAGACGAGTTCCAGGAATTCAAGGACCTGTGCACCCGATATAACGCAAGAAACATGTCGGACCTGGTGCGTTCGGCGCTGAAGGCACTTACCTCGCGAACATCCGACGGTGTCACGGCCGATATTGTTGAACGGCTTCAACAGTTGGAGAATTCGGTGGAACGTCTCAACCACACAATGACGCAAAACAGACCGGAGCGGCAGGCATGAAAACGACAATGAATATCTCAAGCTTGATGCTGATAGGTGTTGCGGTGCATCTGTCTGCACTTTTGGGCCAAGTGCCGCCGCCACAACCCGGGAGTCAGCCGCGGCAGCAGCTGCCGCCGTCGCAGCAGTCGGTAAATGTGGCTTCGGCTCCGATGGAGCGTCTTCGGCCCAACTACGTGCTTCGGCCGGGAGACCAGATACTGATCCGTGCCTTCGAGATGGAAGAGATCAGTGAACGGCCTTTTCGCATTGACGGCGATGGATTCGTGAATCTGCCGGTGCTGGGCCGGGTGAAGTGCGGTGGGATTACGGTCGAAAAGTTCGAATCGACCTTGCTGGATGCGCTGCGAAAATACGTCCGTCAGCCGCAGGTGACCGTCACGGTGGTGCAGTTCAGCAGCGAGCCGGTGTTTTTCGTGGGAGCGTTCAAGTCGCCTGGGATCTACCCGTTGGAAGGTCGCCGGACTATGGTGGAGATGATGGCGTCCATCGGAGGCTTGCAGCCGACGGCCAGCCGGCGAATTAGGCTGACTCGTCGCAAGGAATTCGGCGAGATTCCGCTGGCGAGCGCGGTGTCCACGCCGGACGGAAGTGCTTCCGTGTTGGAAATCAATATGGCGAGCCTGCGGGATAACGTCAACCCCGCCGAAGATGTGGTGCTGCAACCTTTTGACGTGATCAGCGTGGAGCGCGCCGAGATGGTGTACGTCACGGGTGAAGTGAATAAGGTTGGCGCTTTTGAGTTGCAGGAGCGCGATTCGATTTCGGTGATCCAGGCGCTGACTCTGGCCGGTGGGTTGAACCCAAATGCGAACACCAAGACGGCACGAATTCTCCGGCCCGTGATGAACACCTCCAGGCGCGCCGAGATCCAGCTCAATCTGCAAAGCATCCTGGAAGGACACGAAAGCGACCAGCCCCTGCTCCCGAACGACGTGCTCTACATACCCAAGGGATCTGGACTGAAGCACAACCTAGGAAAGACCATGCTGGTGGTGCTGCCGGTGGCGGCTACAATCGCTAGCCTCGCCGTCGCATTTACACGTTAGGATGTCTCGAATGAACGATCACGAGTCGAACGGCTCAGTACCGTATGGACTCCCGGTGGGGCCAGATGTTCGCATGCTCCCTGGCCCGACCGATGGGTGGGTGCCGGAGCCGCCCAAGATCTCCTATTGGAAGATCGCTTGGGGGCACAAGCTCATCCTACTTCTCTGTATGTTTGCCGGGGCGCTCGGGGGTACCGCATACGTCATTCTGAAAACTCCAGAGTATGCGGCTGCGAGCACGGTCGAACTGATCGGTTTCAATCAGAGCTTCATGAACATGAGCCAGGTTGACCCTCAAGCCGGCACCGATATGACAACGGCTTCGGCGTCCAATATCCAGACGCAGACCCGCATCCTGACAAGCCGTAGCATGCTCAACCGGGTAACGGAACGAATGAGCCTGGAGATGACGCCGATCGCGTCAACACCCTCAACGTTCTTCACCAAGATTCGGGCACGCATTCCTTTTGCGCAGAAAGAACCGCTGGAACAGATGAAGGAAGCAGTGCGTACTGCCGCTTTCACTGTTTCGGCTCGAGGGGTAGGAGCAACCCGCCTGATCGAACTTCGCTGCCAGTCGCCTTCACCCGAAGTCGCCGCCAACTTCTTAAACACGCTGGCAGCGGAGCATATTTCCCAAAATCTCGCCATACGTTCGGGCGTGACTCAACGAACCTCGCAGTGGATGGATTCGCAAATGGAGGAAGCGAAGAGTCGGTTACAAACCGCTGGGGAGAAGCTTCGGGACTTTGTGCGGCAATCGGGGATGGATTTCTTCCCAGAGCAGTCCACATTGGCCGATAGCAAGATGAAGGTCCTGCAGGGTGACTTGGCCGCAATCCAAGCCGACCGCATTGCCAAACAGGCTCGCTGGGAGATGGCCAAGAACACTCCGATCGATAGCCTGCCAGATGTCTTGACCGATTCGACGCTAATGAGCCTGAAGACTCGAATTGTCGATCTTCGCCGGGAAATGGCGCAAATGACAGCAACCTTGACGCCTGAACATTATAAAGTACAGAAGATCCAGGCACAGATTACGGAGTTGCAGCAAACGTTGGACAAAGAGAAGACCGGCGTCCTAAAGCGGCTGGAAAGCGATTACCAGGAGGCGCTACGCCGCGAAAAGCTGTTGAGCGGCGCCTACAATGCTCAGACACATGCCGTCGGCGCCCAGGCAGACAAAGCATCACAATATGCGATGTTAAAGCGCGATGCGGAGATGGCGCAGCAGGTCTACAATAGCCTGCTACAGCAGGCAAACCAGGCGGCACTAATTGCGCTAGTACCCGCCAGTAACATCCGCGTAGTCGACTCGGCAGTGGCGGATAGCATCCCGGCCAGCCCCGCGCCATTTCGCGACATACCTACCTGGGCGCTCTTCAGTGGTGGCTTAGGTTACGGTCTCCTTTGGTTCCGCGAAGTGATTCGGCGTAAAAGACTGGCCCAACTTTTCGAGTCCCCCGGACACACCAGAACGGTCCTTGGTGTGCCGGAGTTGGGCGTGATTCCCTCCGCGGCGATCGATCGGCCAAAGAAGTCTGCGGCAGGGCGACGGGCGCTCAAGGGAGGTGCGAGCATTCAATCTCTTGGTATGTTAGGCGACGGGCAGAAGGCGCTGGAGTTCGCCACCTGGCAGAATAAGTCCTCGATCATGGCCGAGTCCTTCCGACAGACGCTGACTTCGATTCTGCGAACCAAGCCCAATGGTCAATGTCCGGTGTACGTGATCACCAGCGGCGGACCCGGCGAAGGAAAGACTACCCTCAGCGCAAACCTAGCCATCGCGATGGCGATGATCGGACAGCGCGTGCTGCTGATTGATGCGGACCTGCGGCGGGCGCGTCTTCACTCGGTGTTCGGGTTGGACAACGGTCCAGGACTCGCCGACCTGTTGACGTCCACCGAGCCGTTGGAGAACGTGGATCTCGACCAGTATCTAAGTCCGACCAAGGTGGATAACCTGCGGGTGATGACCCATGGTTTGGAGCAGGTCGGCACTCCGGCCACGTTGTTCTTTTCGCCCCGGGTGAGAGAACTGGTCACGAGCCTGCGGAAGCAGTTCGATTTCATTCTGTTGGACACAGCACCCGTGCTTCTATTCCCCGATGCGCGGCTTTGGGGGAGGCATTCGGACGGCGTAGTGCTCGTGGTCCGGGCGGGCGTCACGACGCGCGAAGGCGCCACGAGCGCATGTCATCGCTTCGCCGAGGATGGTGTGGCTGTGCTGGGCACGATACTCAACGATTGGAGCCCGGCGGAGGGCTCCGCCGGGCAGTATTACTATCACAGCTACGGGGCGTACGGGCAAAGGTAAGTTCCGCTGTCTCGCTGACCTATTCGGCTGTGGTTGGAGTTTACGAGAATAGAATCGGGCACTCTCGGTACTCTGGCATCACCGTCGCCTCCGGCTCCCAGCGAAGTGTGCGTGTTAGACGGCGTCGCGACTGTAGCGAGTTCAGCTTGAATTCGCGAAGGTGAAGTATGCCTGCCGCGAGGCGAAGTTACCTCACCGTGGCCACAAAACGAGTCGATTTGCTTTGCAAGAAATAGAAGGCCACAATGTCAGGCAATAATTAGTTCCGGTAGTCCCGGTTGCGCTATTCTACCCCCATGATTGTTATTGAACCAACTAACGGTTTCGTTTCACTTCAATTGAAAAACCTCTGGCTCTACCGTGAGCTAGTCTATTTTCTAACTTGGCGCGAGGTGAAGGTGCGCTATAAACAGACGGCACTCGGTGTGGCTTGGGCCGTAATGCAACCGCTGTTCTCGATGCTAGTTTTCAGTCTTTTCTTTGGTCGGTTGGCGAAAATGCCCTCCGACGGAATCCCGTACCCATTATTTGCACTTGCAGGCCTAGTTCCCTGGACGTTCTTTTCTAACTCGCTGACGCAATCCTCAAACAGTTTGGTAGGAAGTGCCAATCTAATCTCAAAAATCTACTTTCCGCGTCTTGCGTTGCCGATTGCCTCGGTCCTTTGCGGCCTCTTAGATCTCGGGTTGTCGTTCAGTCTGCTAGTGGCTATGATGTGTTATTACAATGTTGCCCCAACGCGGAACATCTTCTGGTTACCGCTCCTAGTTCTGTTGGCGGCGATAACCGCGTTAGGAGTGGGCCTCTGGTTCTCCGCACTAAACGTGGAATTTCGCGACATCAAATATACGACACCTTTCATAGCACAACTCTGGATGTTCGGGACCCCAATCGTCTACCCGAGCAGCTTGCTGTCAGAACCGTGGCGGACGATATATGGCCTGAACCCAATGGTCGGCGTGATAGAGGGTTTCCGCTGGGCACTTTTAGGCGGCCAGACGCGCCCCAGTTCAATGATTTTCCTATCGGCCCTGGTGGCAGTGGGCATCATGGTGAGCGGCATGTACTATTTTCGGCGTATGGAGCGTACATTCGCCGATGTGGTGTAAGTACTTCTAGGTTATGAGTAATATAGCAGCTCGAGTTGAAGGCATCGGCAAGAAGTACCGTCTTGGTGAAAGCCACGCGGCCTACAAGACATTTCGTGAAAGTCTGGCGGGATTGGGAAGGTTATCCAGACGAAAAGGCCGGAACATACCGGACGCTTTCTGGGCGTTGCGGGACGTGTCCTTCGAAGTGAAGCACGGCGAGGTGCTCGGGATCGTTGGGCGTAACGGGGCAGGCAAAAGCACACTATTGAAGATTCTCTCCCGAATCACCGAACCGACGGAGGGACGTGCGTGCGTTTTTGGCCGCGTGGGCTCGCTCCTGGAAGTCGGCACTGGCTTTCATTCCGAGCTCACGGGTCGCGAAAACGTGTTCCTAAACGGCGCCATCCTCGGAATGAGCAAAGCGGAAATCGAGCGGAAGTTCGACGAGATTGTGGCGTTTGCCGAGATTGAGAAGTTCCTGGACACTGCGGTTAAGAGATATTCGAGCGGAATGCAATTGCGGCTGGGCTTTGCAGTTGCGGCACACTTCGAGCCGGAAATTCTGGTGGTCGACGAGGTGCTCGCGGTTGGTGACGCCCATTTTCAGAGAAAGTGCATTGGGAAGATGACCGATGTGGCCGCCGAAGGCCGCACGATCCTGTTTGTGAGTCATAATCTCGGAGCGGTCCGAGCCTTGTGCACAAGGGGGATCCTACTCGAAGGCGGCAGGGTGGTGGTGCAAGGCGAAGTGGGAGCCGTCATTGCCCGCTATAACAGCGAAGGGGACGCCGGAGAATTGCCCGTCTACGTCGCCCAGCAGGAACCAGATACTCCGCACGTGAAGCGGATTGAGATCACTCAAGGCAAACAGGTGTCGGGCGAGTTTCGAATGGACCAGCCGATCCAAATTAAGGCCTCCTTTGACGCAAGAGGGCGACGGGGTATCGTATTCACCGTTCTGCTCCGCAACAAAGAGGGTGCGTATATCCAACATTCGTCCGACGAATTTGCCAAGGACCCAGAGATGCTGCCTCCTGGCGAACGAATTTGCACGATACCGCCCTACGCTTTGGCCGAGAGCGAGTACTTCCTGACGGTGGCGTTAGGTATTCGGGAGATATCGACCATCGAACAGAAGCTACAGGATGTTATCAAATTCCGGGTTATCATGGCGGGGACGATGGCCGACAAAACCAATGCGTCTCACTGGAGGGGCATCTGTGGACCGGGATTGCTTGAATGGGCTTAGCGTTTGTCCTCGGAGAGACCGTACTGCGTCACATGGCGGAACTCGAATTCCGCCTAAGCTCGCCGGGCGATGGCCTGCCGTGGCGTAAACGCTGGCTCCGTATCATGCGTGTCACACACGGAGACGACCTGTGGATTGGATCGGACGTATATCTACGGAATCGGGGTCAATTACATCTTGGTAACCGTTGTGCAATTGGCAGCTTCAGCCGGATTTGGAATTATGCTCCTATCCACATTGGTGATGACTTTTTGTCCGCCGGCGGACTAACGCTCAACTCCGCGACCCATGATCCCGTGACACTGTCGCCGATCGGCGGCGAGATTCGCATCGGACGGAGGGTATGGTGTGGCCAAAACGTGACTATCCTGGCCGGAATCCAGATCGGCGACGATGTGGTAGTGGGCGCCGGCAGCGTTGTCTGCAAAGACCTGCCTTCCGGATGCATTGCGGTCGGGGTCCCGGCACGCAAGATCAAAGACCTGCCCCGGGATCCCGATCAGAAGATTCATAGCCCGTGGTAGTCGCACATCGCAACGACTCAGCTAATGATCAGGCGTAAACTCAGTTCGCTGCTGCCCGTGCACGCCCGCCGGCAGGTCGGCAGAATCGCCAGGTTCACGGGGCTATTGCATTATGATGTCAGAGTAAATCTGCTTGGCCAGATTCTGCCGCTTAAGCCGACCGCGATCAGCCTGATGGCTAATGACATCTGCAATTCCAGGTGTGAGATGTGCTTGATCTGGGAGCGGAAGAAGGACATCGAGATTAACCTCGCCGACCTCAAAAGAGTGCTTTCCTCCCCACTGTTCCGGAACGTTCAGTACGTCGGTGTGACGGGCGGTGAACCTACGCTACGCAGGGACCTGCCCGAGATATTCGAAGTGATATGCTCGACACTGCCCCGGCTGAAAGGTCCGTCCATCATCACCAACGCAATCAAACTAGACCAGGTTACGGAACGTGTACTCGCATCGGCTAAAGTTTGCGAGAGATGGGGCGTAAAACTCGACGTTATGGTGTCTCTTGATGGCCTGAATGACGTGCATGACAAAGTACGCGGCCGGGAAGGCAATTTTGCAACTGCAATAGCGGCGCTGGAGACATTTCGGTTACACGGACTAAACCCTTCCTTCGGCTGTACTATTACGACTACCAACGCACCCTATATCGACGAACTGGTGGACTACGCGAAAGAGAACCACCTATACGGACGATTTCGCGTGGCTGAGTACATCGACCGGCTATATAACAACGACGTTCTCAATGTCATACGCTCGTTCGATGCGCGGACCGCCTACCATCTGGGATTACTGTTCTTTCGTCTGGAGCACGATTTTGAAACCGAGGGGACCTATCAGAAGACCTACCGGAGCATTCGCGGAATGCTCACGGAAGGTAAGAAGCGGGCGATCGCGTGTCCGCACCAGACGCACCAGGTGATTCTTTCTGCTCGTGGAGAAATGCTGTACTGTTCGCCAAAATCCCCCAATTTGGGAGAGGTCATCAACCGTCCCCCGTCGATGGTTTACTTTTCAAACCTGCAGAAGCGGGCGGAGATGATTAAGAAAGACTGCGACCAATGCATTCACGACTATCACGTACCCGTAACGTTCCGAGAGAAGGCGGAGTTCTGGCTGGAGTGCCGGCGCAGGGGACGGGTATACGATCGTGCTCTGTTAGTAGCCAACGCTAAGAAGGCGCCGCCAGGACCGCGAATCGAAAGCCCCGACGTCCTGGAATCGAAGAGGGTGCTTATAGTCGGCTGGTACGGCACCGAGACTGCGGGTGACAAAGCCATCCTGTGGAGCATTGTTCAGCGGTTGCAGCGGCGCCAAAACCCTCCCATTGAGATCCTTCTAGCGAGCATGTACCCATTTGTATCCAATTGGACGGTCCGGGAGATGGGGCTAGCCAAGGTCCAGATAGTCGAAACTTACACGCCAGAATTCGAGCGGTGCTGCAAGCAAGCAGACGAGGTGGTGGTTGGCGGGGGCCCTTTGATGGACCTTGAAGCGCTGGACCATATGCTCTATGGTTTTCTGGCGGTTCGTAGTTCAGGCGGCATCGCGCGGGTTGAGGGGTGCGGGATCGGACCGCTCGTAGTTCCGCTCAATTGCGATGTGATCGCCCAAATGTTCCGGCTGGCGAGTCATGTCACGCTGCGCGACGTTCGGTCGAAGGAGCGTGCAGCAAACGCGTTTGGCAGACCGGAATGCGCTGTCGTCCCGGACCCCGCGGTAGAGTATGTCGAATCTTTATCGCGTGAGCGGAGCGCCGAGGGCAGCAACCGCGTGGCATGCTTCTTGCGAGCGTGGGGCAAGGAGTACGCGCAGGAGCTAGGCGAGGAGCTCTTTGCTGAAAAGAACAGAGCCTTTGAGTCCGAGTTGATCAAACTTCTCAGGCATGTATCCGAACGGCAGTCGGCTCCGTTAGAACTCCTGCCAATGCACTCTTTTCATATCGGACGTGACGACCGGGTGTTCAACCGCCACCTTGCACGTTCCCTACAGAAAGATGTAGCCGAAGTCGCGCGCCTTCCCCTGACACCGAAGGAACTGGTGACCAGGATGACGGCGGCGACTCTAAGCGTCTGCATGAGGTTTCATTCCGTTGTTTTCGCCGAAACGTTACGAGTGCCGTACCTTGCGATTGACTACACTCGGGGAGGTAAGATTTGGTCGTTCTTGAGCGACAGAGAGCGACTTGATCGGTTGATCACCTTCGACGAAGTGGCAGCTGGAAGCTGGATGGAGAGAGTGGATGCGATTGTGTGCAGTAAGGTAGTTCGCAACATCGGCTCCTGACCATACACAACCAGCGAGTCGCTATTAAGCCTTATTTAGGGCGAGTCTTTGAATGGTATTTACATCTATCATCGCTTCCTGCCGAATTGTATACGCCATCTGTTCGGTGCAGGGGGAATTCCCTCCCCCCAGTTGGAGATCGTACAGTTCGGATTCTACTTAGGAGGTGCCGTTGGCCTGGCAGCGATCTCCAGGAGCTTTTTCGAAGGACCGCTCAATGAACTAAAGCGGAATTCCCCGTCACCCGGCGATAGGGGAAGCATGAAGCTAATAAGCCTCCCGAGATCTTTGGTACGAATATGCGAGTGTTAGTGTTATCGGAGGCAGGTCCGCTTGGAGGCGCTGGTATCGCCGCGGGACGCTTGGTGGAGGGCCTCGTCGCTCAAGGTGACCACGTTACCTGGGTCACCGGCGAGCCGTTCGATGGGCAGGAGTTCTGGAACGCCCGCCCCCTGATGCCGGAGTACGCTGGAAGTTTCCCATTTCGCCTAGTGCGCCGACTGTTGCCGAGCGCTTCTGTGGCGCGATGGGATGCGGGTTGGAGCGAGCACTGGCTGCGTGAGTTACTCGGCGAACTTAAGCCGGATGTCATTAACGTACATAACATCCACGGAGTTCAATGGCCCGTCTCTCTGATAGAAACCTGTGTGCGTTGTGCGCCTACGGTGTGGACGCTTCACGACATGTGGAGCTTCAGCGGTCGCTGCGTATATTCGGGTAAATGCGAGCAGTTCCTCTCAGGTTGTCAGGCGTCCTGCCCTACGGCCGATCAGTACCCTGCCCTTGCGCCGGAGAGAATCGAGGCTGCGTGGATCGAGCGACAGCGCGTACTGCAAGCAGCCCGCCGGCAGACTCGTTGCGGTTACGCCTTCACGATGGCTGAAATCCCGAGCATTGGCGGGTCTCTGGCGACACTGCAGCGTGGAATCGATTCCGAACGGCCTCCCACTCTCGGTATACTCGCCGGTTGACCGTAGAGAGGCACGAAAGCAATTGGGCCTGGACTATGATGAGACCATTCTGCTGGCAGCCGCGCACGACTTGACGGATCCGCGGAAGGGGATGCACTTGCTGCTCGGAGCGCTGAAGCGAATAGGCGTGCAGAGATTCGGCCTCGCGGTTTTCGGATCTGGTCTGCTTTCCGACATCCCGTCAAACGTCAAGTTGCTGCATATTGGGCCGCTGACAGATCGCAACAGAATTGCCCTCGCATACAATGCAGCGGACCTATACGTTCATCCAGCTACCGAGGACAACCTGCCCAATATGGTGATGGAAGCCATGGCCTGCGGCACTCCTTCGATCGGTTTTCCGGTAGGAGGCGTATCGGAAATGATCCGTCTCGGAGTGACGGGATGGCTCGCCGAATCTGTCTCGGAGGATTCCTTGGCGTCGACGATCCGTCAGGCGCTCGAAGAAGTGGAGCAGGATTCGCTGCGCTCTTCCTGCCGCTCGATCGCAGTAGCCGAATACTCGGCGGAACTTCAGGCTCAAAGGTACCGGGAATTGTTCCAGAGTTTGACATCCAATCTGGCGACACGATCGCTCGCACAGACCGAAGGATGATCAACCATCACATGCCCAGCACAGACGATTCTTTAGTTCAGGATGCAACCAGGGGACGAGCAGTCGGCGTGCCCAAGATACTCTACGTGTGTGACTTTCCGCCGGCCAATCGCGGAGGCGGAGATACGCTGATTCATCGGTTGCTGGGGCAATGGTCGCGATATGAGCTGAGCCTGATCTTTTCGTCCCGTCGACGGGAAGCGATCCGAACGACGGACCTTGCGAATAATCCTTATGTCTGTTTCCCTGAATTGACCGGCGCCCGCAGACACGGGATCAGCCGCATTCTGGTACTTCTCGATCGATTGTTGATCCCGCTCTTGACCCTATGGATCCTCTGGTGGATCCGGCAGTGGCGACCTCGCGTCCTGGTTACGGTAGCTCATGGGTATATGTTTATCGCAGCCATCGCGGCTGGCCGGCTTTGCGGCCTTCCGATCATGCTCATCGTGCATGACGATTGGGTTGCCATGAATCAGGATGTTTGGATTTTCCGGCATATCACGAAATCTCTGTTTCGTTGGAGCCTGCGGCACGCAGACCACATTTATGCCGTCAGCCCGAAAATGGCTGAACATCTACGGGGGTATTATGGAGTCTGTTCCGAGGTCCAGTGGCCTGGAACGAGCACCAACCCTCAAGGACATCAGTCGAAAGCCGATTCCGGGCGAGGGCTCCGCTTAGTCTACGCCGGAGTCATCTATCACGATTCGTGGGAAGCCGTCGATTTTCTGGTGCGATTCCTGAAGACTAGCCCGCTTGGCCAATATTGGGACCTGGACATCTTCTCGAACTATTCGGAATTGGACATGAAGCGAAGCGGGTGGGTTGCCCCGAATGTGCATCGCCACGACTGGGTTCGTGAAAATGACCTAAAGGAGGTGTTAGCCGCAGCCGATGTCTTGGTCCTGCCGATTGCATTCCACAGTGGAGCCAAGCCCTATGCCACCACATCGTTCCCGTCGAAGGTGGCTGACTACCTGGCCTCCGGCAGGGCCATTCTCGTGATCGCCCCTCAGGACAGCACCACGGTGGTCTATCTGTCAGATAATCGCTGCGCCGAACCGGTCTGCGCTCTCGACGAAGCGCTTCTATCTAAGGCGCTAAGTCGGCTGACCGAACCAGCAGCACGCAGGGCGTTGGGGAGCAGTGCACTGCGGCTGTTTCAAGAAAACCACAACATTGAAGACCAGCGGCGAGCCTTTGCGCACCGATTGCGAGAACTCTCGTCGCGCCAAACAGACAGCCGGACAACCCGACCTAGCGGATGACGATTGACTTGAAACGGTTCGCAGCAAGCCGCCGGTGCGATGTCCACGAGTGAGATGAGTCACTTATTGATCGCTGGCATATTAGGAGTGGTATTAAGTTGCCTCGGCGCGATATGGTTGTGGGTCATACTACGCCGACACACCTATCGACGCCACCTGAAATACTCTCCGGAGCAGGGCTCCGCGGAGACGTTCTCGTCAGCAAGCGTGGAGACAATCCCTCTCGAGGTGAATCGGGGCGGCTTCCTAATGCCTCGAATCTCACCGGAGGCTGCGAGCGGGTTTCTGGAGTTGGATGTCCAGAGCAAATGGTCTGGCAGCACGTTTGATCCCTCTCTCGAAATCCGCGTGGCCGGTTTCGCCGATGAGCAAGTCCTGTCGCGCGGTGTGTGTGGGATGCAGCATTTCAACTTATCCAGACTGATAGCCGCAGTGCCGGAAGGTGGAAAGGTGTCCCTCCGCGGCCATCACCTCGGCTGGAAGCCGGGTTCGGCGCGGCTCCATTTGAGTCGCGAACGGTTACAATCCGAAGACCGGGTGCTTGTCATTTCTTCCCATCCCGACGACGCGGAGATCGCCGCATTTGGCCTCTACGCCGACACTCACTCGACTGTCGTTACTGTTACCGCAGGCGATGCGAGTGATCGATACTCTGGCAATTCGCGAACGGCAACTCTCTCGCGCAGTCTGATGGCGCGGATCCGAGTTTGGGACAGTATCCTGATCCCGCAGTTCGGTGGAGTCCCACCGGAAAGGGCAGTTAACCTCTGCTATCCCGACGGCGAATTGAGTAGAATGTACTCCGAACGCAACCTCGACACTGGCCAGTCAGCTCACACCACCTTGGACTTCGCCGGACTCCGCCGCTTAAACATCTCCCCGCTCGTACGGCCCGAGACTGACTGCTCTTGGCGCTCCCTGATCCGCGACCTCACCCTCGTCATCCTGGCGACAAAACCCACGGTGATCGTCGCGCCGCACCCCTGGCTCGATCCGCACGAAGATCATCGGTTCTCGACTGTCGCCGTTTGCGAGGCAGTCCGCGACAGCCGCCTGAGCGAAGGAAGATTTCTCTTCTATGTCAATCACAATCGATACTCGGAACTGTGGCCATTTGGGCCTTCCGGTAGCGGCGTCTCAAGGCTTCCCGTGCTTCCCTCCGATATCGTGGATTGTGACGACTTCTATTCCCACCCTCTTTCGGAGAAACGTCAGGGCGAAAAATACCTCGCGCTGGAGGCGATGCACGACCTGGGAGAACTCCGCGGGCAACAGCCTCATTCTGCTGCCACCTACTCCCGGCGCATACGATCGGACATTGGTGCTTTGCTAACGAGTTTGGGGACAGCGCCGACCAGCTACTTCCGTAGGGCGGTTCGTCCTGACGAATTGTTTTACGTCGCGTCACTGGAGCGGGGCGAAAGACTGTGTCAACGGGCTACTGGTTCCCTGCCCGAAACTTCTGTCCATGAAGTATAGAATCCTCTCCGGCAGGAATCTGGATGCGGGACTTGTATCCGCGTGGCGAGGTCTTCAAGATTCAAATCCCGATCTTGCCAGCCCCTATTTCTGTCCGGAATTCACCCAGATCATCGCGGCGGTCCGCAGTGACGTCGAAGTGGCCGTCGGGGAGCAGGATGGCAAAGTTGCGTCGATCTTTCCTTTTCAGAGAGTCCGCAGGTCGATGGGAGGGCCGGTGGGCGGTACTCTCTCAGACTTTCAGGGCGTGATCAGCGCGCCGTTGTACGCGATTCATCCTGTGGAACTTGTGCAAAGCTGCTCCCTGTGTGTTTGGGATTTTGACCATCTACTTTCGTCCCAATCAAGTTTCGTCCCATTCCATCGGGCATGTGAGCCGTCGCCTCGGATCAGTTTGACTTCTGGATTTCAAGCGTACGCGGCAGACCTTAAGGCGGCGGGCTCGGACCAGATAAAGCAGTATGGCAACCTCACGAGACGGTTGGCTCGAGAGTTTGGAGAAGTAAGGTTTGTCAGCCATAGCAGCGAGGTCAAGCACCTGGAACAGGTGATCCGTTGGAAATCCGAACAGTATCGCCGCACGTCGAGTTACGATCTGTTTGGGGAGACGTGGATCCGCGAGACCATTAGCCGCATTCACGTGGTGAAGAGCGCCGGCTTTGGGGGCACATTGTCGCTGCTATTTGCGGGCGAACGTTTGTTGGCGGGTCACGTCGGCATGCGTTCGCGAACCGTCTGGCACTATTGGTTCCCGGCTTATGATCCGGAAATGGCGAAGTATTCCCCCGGTTTGCTTCTCTTGCTCAAAATGGCGGAAGAGGCGAACCTGCTGGGCCTAGACACCATTGATCTCGGCAAGGGCCTAAGCCTCTACAAGGAAAGACTAATGAACGCTTCCGTGTCTGTCTCCCATGGAAGCGTGGGGCTGCCTTCATGGGTGACCTCGAGGCGTAAGGGGCAAAAGTGGTTGCGGCAACTCGTGGCGAATTCGCCCCTGGCGACTCCGGCGCGTTCTGTTGCGCGTTGGGCCCGGCAACGGTCTCGGCCGGTTCAGCAATAGGGTACTCGCCTTCGCTCTCGTGCGCCAAGAGACGCTAGTTCATCATGTCTGTAATCGATGCAAGGCGTTCAGCTAGTTCCCGGTCTCCGCGGCTACGTCACCTTTCGGCGGTTCGCGGATGTGGGATGAAATCGCGCACCGGATTCGCGCGAAAGCGCTCAGGCTGGTCGGATATGTCCCCATCGAAGATCTGGGCGCTGACCAGTCCAGAACCCACTATTACAGCGATTCGGGTGCCCCGCTGCGATCCATCCTGAAAATGTTGACGATATCTCCGCCTGACGAAGCACTCGACTTGGGATGTGGCAAGGGCGGCGCTGTGCTGACGTTGTCGCAGTATTTCTCGCGGGCTGACGGAGTGGATATTTCCGAAAGCCTGGTTGCGGTGGGCCGCAGGAACCTGGAACGAACTGGCGCAAGAAACGCCTCCCTCTTCGTCAGCGATGCGGCCGGTTTCCAGGACTTGCATCGGTACAAGTTCTTTCACCTCTTCAATCCATTCCCCAGAGAGGTCATGGAGCAAGTGGTCCGAAATATTATGGAGTCGATGGCAAGATGCCCGCGACGGATCGAGGTTTTATATATGAATCCCTTCGACGGCAACCTCTTTGAAGCCGCCGGTTGCCGCGCATCCAAAAGGTCCGCGACCGATGCTCCGCACAAATTCATTCTGTTCTCTCGGACCAAATTAGAGATTCCTGACGACAGGTCCGCGTCGTTCGTATGAGTTCCGAATCGTCTCCGCGAGCATCGCGCTAGTTCACAGGGTAAGTTAAATGAAAATAGATCTTTTCCGAACCCCATATGGCATTGCCAGCCGTTTTCGTATCGCGTTCTATCGCGTGATGGGGATGAAGATCGGGCTTGCATGCCGCCTGGAGAATATTCGCATTCGGCGACCCGGCCAGATCGTCATAGGCAGTTGTAATTCGCTCACTGAAGGGTGCTGGCTTTGGCCCATCGATTCTGAATTCGACGGCTGTCGAATTCAGATGGGGAATCACAACTATTTCAATCGGGATGTAATGATCGACGCCTGTGGGTCAGTGAAAATTGGGGATTACAACATGTTTGGGCCGGGCGTCTATATTACGGACTCGAATCATACTATGGCGTCTGAGCTCTGGGTCACCGATTGCCCTATGGACGTAGGCGCAGTAGTCATCGGCAACGGCTGCTGGATCGGTGCGGGCGCCAAGATTCTGAAGGGTGTTTCGCTTGGGGATCGATGTATCGTAGGCGCCGGGGCGGTCGTGACAAAGAGCTATCCGGCAGGCTCCACTGTCCTGGGAGTGCCCGCCAAATTGGTGGGCAGTGCGGTCGGGACAACTGGTCGCGATTGAATTCGAACTCACAAGTATGGTTGCGCAGGCAATGAACAAATTGAGCACATCGGTAATAATTGCGACGCGGAATCGCTGCGAGCCACTGCGGGATACCCTAGCGACACTGCGCGAACAATCGATTCTGCCGAGTGAGGTATTAGTCGTCGATTCCTCCGACACAACTGAGACGCAAGAGTTGATCGAATCTCTGTGTCCAGAAGCTTCTTTTCCGCTTCGCTACGTACCGAGCGACATCCGTAGCGCCGCGCGTCAGCGCAACCTGGGGGCGGAGCTTGCGGCGGGCGATCTGCTGGTTTTCATGGACGACGATGTCCTTCTAACTCCTGAGTTCATGGAAGAGCTCGTACGCCCTTTTTATGAAGATCGAGACGGGCGCCTGGCCGGTGTCAGCGGAACCATCGTCAACCAAACCTACTCGCAGCCGAAGGGGCTGAACCGGCTGCTGTTGGCCTGCTGCCTCGGCAATTTCGATTCTTGCTGGGCCGGACGTCTGTTAGGACCGGCGGTGAATTTCCTGCCAGAGGACAAGGCAGACGTGGTTCAACCGGTTGACTGGCTTTTCTCGGGGGGTACGGCTTACCGCAAGGACGTCTTTGCGCGGTTCCGGTTTGGCGACCAATTCAGCGGTTACTCGTTTTCTGAGGACGTGCATCTGTCGTCAAGAATTGCTCGCGAATACAGGTTGTGTAATACAACCAGGGCGAGGTTTGAGCACCTGGATCTGGGGCAGCACACACATCGGGACTGGGCTGCGTTGGGAGAGAGCATGGTCACGAACAGACGTGCTGTGATGGTTGACGTGCTCGATAAGCGGGGGCCCGCGGACGTTATCCGGCTGTTTGCATATGAAATTGGATACTGTACCTTGACGATGCTCGCCCAAGCGCGGTTCCGGCCGCATCACCTAGCGCGCGTCCTGTCGCTGCTCCGGGGGAAATTGCGGGCATTTGGCACGATGTTGTAGAGTGGAGCGGGATCGCGCGCTCTAATGTGAGACCTGGATCCAACCAATGTCTACTCGACCGCTTGTTACCGTAATGATCGCCACGCGCGACCGGGCCCCCGAACTTAAACGGACCCTGGAACTTCTTAAGGAACAACAGTACGCTCCGCTGGAGATTGTCGTCGTCGACGACGGATCCAAAGAAGTGATGGAACCCGTCGTTCGGACGTTGTGGCCGAATGCGATCGTGATCCGCCATGAGGATAGCCAGGGCCAGTGCCAAAGGAGAAATGAAGGATTCGCTGCTTCACATGGGGAGTTCATCCTGCAACTGGATGACGATTGCTGCTTAACCAAGCCAGGGGATTTGCAGGTGGCCGTGCAATACCTTTCAAAACGGCCGAAGGCGGCAGCTGTAATCTTCGATCTCTTCAACGGTCCAGTCATGCCTGACGGGTTGCTGCCTTCGAGTGCAGTTCCGGGGTGTGTACTCTCCTTCGTCGGTGCGGCGATACTTTTCCGAGCGACGGCGGCCCGCGGGACTGCGGGGTATCGATCATTCTTCCAGGGTCAGCGGGAAGAGGAAGAATTGGCACTACAGTTGCTCAGCACAGGCTGGCAGATTCTTTATTGCCCCATAATTCTGGCACATCACCGTCTGTCGGAGTTAAATCGCGACAGCTTGGGAGGTTGGCGACGCGGAATCCGCAACGACATCTGGACGCGGGCTCTACATATGCCGGGCCACCGCCTACCTATAGAACTGGGATGGACATTGGTGGTCGGTATCTGGGACATGGTTCGTCTGGCTCGGTTTCGAGCGTTCTGCGATGCGATTTGGACCTGCGTGCTTGGCCTGAGACGGGTGTGGCGATTACGACAGCCTTTTCCCCCGATGGCGCTGCGCCGCTATGATGCTCTGCGTTTACGGTCCGTTTTGGCGGAAGCCGACTTCGAGCATCCGCCAGGCATTTCGATAATCGATCTCCGCCGATGGTGGTCGCGGTGGCGACGTCGAGCGCGGGACCGAAGTTCGTGGGAAAATGGGGGACCGGGGACAGGATCGTCGCATACCGTCCGCTATTCACACGAGTTCCCGATGAGACAGGATGCGACACCGATGCACGTGGCCACTCCTGAAAAGGATAGATCGGGGCGCTCCCCTTGCGCCGCTGTGCCCGGAGGATCCTCCGACAAGCCTAACCACGGGGAAAGGATTGTCTGAACGCGCCTGCCTGGAAGGCGCTCGCCTTTTTGTGGATTTTCGCAACTGCCGGTAGAACCGCACGTGTTTGAGTCGTTTCGTCGCTGGGAGATGAGATAACTGACGAGCGACAACCAAGTGGACAATGATTACATCGCTAGTAGAGAAGGCCAAAGGCCTCCCGATTAGGCTCCTGGGATTTCACGTAAGCCTCATCCACGGAGACACTCTAGTTTTCGACAGGTGGCGTTGGCTCACTCAGCGACTGCCTGATGCGACTGCCGATTGCCGCTTGCTCGACGTCGGCTGTGGCACAGGAGCCTTCACGATTGGGTCAGCGAAGAGAGGCTATTGCACACTGGGCCTCAGTTGGGACAGCCGCAACCAGGCGGTGGCGGAGTACCGCGCTGCGCTGTCCGGTGCTCGTACGGCACGCTTTGAGGTTCTCGACGTCAGGCGTCTGGACGAGCGGTTAGATCTCCACGATTCCTTTGACGTGGTCGTCTGCTGCGAGGTAGTGGAACATATCATCAACGACCAGAAATTGTTCCGGGACATGGCGTCTTGCCTCAAGAAGAATGGAATGCTACTCCTGACTACTCCCAATGTGGATTATCGGGCCATCACGCCAGAGGACAATGGTCCATTTTGCAAGACAGAGACAGGATGGCATGTCCGCAAAGGATATTCTGAAACTGATCTGAAACGGCTTTGTGCCAGCAGCGGCTTGCACTTGGTCGAAGTTGGCTACTGTAGTGGTTTCCTAAGTCAAAAAACCACTTGGCTCTTGCGGACCTTGGGGCGTGTTCATCCGTTGCTGGGATGGCTGGCGGTTTTACCTTTGCGCCCGTTTATCCCTCTCCTTGACGGCTATATTACACGCTGGTTGGGCTGGCCTGACTTCTCCATCACGCTAATAGCAACTCGAAGTCAAGAGGCTGCTCGCAACTGAACCACTGCTAAGTCAGATTGAGAGCATCGTGACGGCTACTCGTACGGCTTGGCGGCCCACGGGAGCAATGCCACAGCGTGACGCATCTCGTCCCCTTTAGGTCCCTATCAGTGCATCCGGAAGAGAAACCGAGACCTTGGATCTGTTGTCAGCTCGGAGCGCGGGAGCACTATACGGTTCCGAGGGCACTGCACCGCACCGGGGCTCTCGACCTGCTAATCACCGATTTGTGGGCCGCTCCCCGCTCTATTTGGGGGGCCCTGCCGAGCAGTGCAGTCCGGCAGAGGTTCCACTCCGAACTTGAGGCTTCGCCTGTCGCTGCCCTGAACTGGCTCAGTTTGGCATTCGAAGCGCAAGCGCGTCTACGTTGGCAGGGATGGAAACGGATAGTGGCACGAAACCAATGGTTTGGGCGAGCGGCACTCCGAGAGGTGGAGCGTCAGGCGTCGAAGGATCCGGAATCGCAGAGGGTCGTATTCAGTTACTGCTATACGGCGCGAGAGGTATTTAAGTTTGCAAAGAGTGCTGGCTGGACAACGGTCCTGGGACAAATTGACGCGGGACCCGTTGAGGAGCAACTCGTCGGCGGTGTTTACCGGAAGGAGCAGGGCACTAATTCGGATTGGAGACCCGCCCCATCCGAGTATTGGGACAGATGGCGTGAGGAATGCGAGTTGGCGGACCATATCCTGGTGAACTCCACGTGGTCCAGGGATGCTCTGATTACATCTGGAGTGGGAGGCGGGAAGCTGCGGGTGATTCCACTCGCGTATGAGCAGTCGCAGTCGAGCGCCTCTTACGTCAAAGATTACCCGCGCGAGTTTTCTGGGCCACGGCGCCTGCGCGTCCTCTTTCTAGGCCAAGTCGGTCTGCGGAAAGGCATCAACTTGGTCTTTGATGCCATCCGGCTACTAGAGAGTGAGCCGGTCGAGTTTCGGATCGTCGGTCCTATTCAAGTTCTTGTACCTGAGCTCCTCTCCCGAAACCCCAATGTTCTATTCACTGGGCCGGTGACACGCAGTGAAGTGGGGGAACACTACCGGTGGGCCGATCTCTTCATTTTTCCGACCTTCTCTGATGGCTTTGGCCTGACGCAACTTGAAGCCCAATCCTGGAGCGTACCCGTTGTCGCCTCCCGGTTCTGCGGCGACGTAGTCCAACATAGACGAAATGGCATCCTATTGGACGAATTGAGCGGCGAAGCAATTGCGCGATGCCTGCGTTCTCTTCTGGCCACTCCATCGCAGTTGGAAAGGATGTCGTCGGCATCCGGCGTCGACAGGCAGTTCACAATACCGCGTCTCGCCGCGAGTCTAGGTGCGCTAGTTGCCGGCAGCGGAGACGAGCCCAATGCTTGAGAGCCTCTGCTGGCTAACAGGAGGTGTCTGTCTCGTGCCAATCCTTGCCGCCTACGCGAAATACCGAGATCCCTTTCACCCCGCCATCATTCTATTTCCGATGTGCGCCTTCATTTACGTTCTAATGCCCCTAAAGCTGGTACGAGACGGCCTACTCTATTCCTATGTTAATGAGCAACAGGCCGAATGGGTGCAGTACGTGGTTATTGCGGGCCTATTGTGTCTGGCCGGAGGACTGTTTCACGGAAGCAGTTCGGGCTTCAACTCTGTCCCATCGGGACAGGCGCACAGCTACAACCCACAGGTCTTACGTCGGGGCGGATATGTTCTGGGCTCGATAGGTTTGTTGGCATGGATGTACACCGTCAAAAGTGACGGCGGATTTCTTGCGGTATTTGGCAGAGCCAACGGTAGGGGATGGAGCGAAGTGGGCTACATTCGCGAAACCGTCTATCTGGTGATTGTCGGGCTCCTGCTCTTGTTTTCTCCTCAAGCGTATCAGCCGAAAGGTAATACCTGGCGAGTTGGAGTAGCAGCGTTCTCGATACCTTACGTCATTCAAGGTCTCCTGGGGGCTCAACGCGGACCGACCTTTCTCATCGTCGTTACGCTCGGTCTTTCCTGGTTTATGGCGAGAGGAAGCCGTCCAAGCCTAGTACTTGTAGTAGGTGGAGGCATGGCTCTTGGGCTCCTCATGTTGTTCCTGGTGAACAACCGGGGATCGATCTATTTGGGCAGTGAGCAGACGCTAAAAACAGATGTCTCGGGGACGCTGGATGCGAACGAAGCCAACGAATACATTTTTGGTGCTGGATGCATGATCGCCTCCAGGCAGACCGGCGAATATTTCTGGGGCAAACGATACTTAGCACAACTATTAGTAAGGCCAATTCCCAGGCAGGTATGGCCGAATAAGTACGCCGATTTCGGGGTCCCCGAGCTTGAAATCAATGCCGGTGTGGCGAAAACGGGCGTGGGACCCGTCATGGGTTGGAGCGAGGTCCCGGGAGCGGCAGGAGCAATGGTGGCCGATCTCTGGGTGGAATTTTCTTGGCTCGCACTTCCAGCACTTTGGGCAATAGGCTACCTCTATGGCAGCACTTGGCAGAAAGCCGGGAGCTTGTCGGGGCCGTGGAATACACAATATACGATTCTTGCTCTACTCTCAATCTACATGGTCACGCAGAGCGGCGAGGCGGTGATCTTCCGGCTGGCCATCCTGTCCCTTCCATCCTGGTGGGTCTGGCGAAAGGCACTGTATGCCTGACAACCAGCAACGGGTGCTCATGCTAGCCACCTATTTTCCAAAACCCCTGAATCCCTTGATGGGAAACTGGGCGCTTGCCCAAGCGCAAGCGCTTCAGAGGAATGGCGTGGATGTGTTGGTGGTCTCGATGACTGCGTGGGTGCCATCTGTTTTGGCCCAGAGTAATGGAGCCCGCGCCTATGCCCATTCCCCCGATCGATACGACTGGGCCGGCCTCCCGGTTCTGTATCCGCGCTGGCTGAATTACCCGGTCGGCCCGGCGCGCCTTTTGAATCAACACTATCCCGGCGTGAGTGGGGCCATCGGGTGGCTAACTTGTAAGCGAAAGTTATTGCAGGTGGTCCGAGAGTTTCGGCCAGAGTTGGTTTACACACATCATACCGCGGTGAACGGATATCTCGCGGCGCGGTTGAAGCGACATACCGGTTTACCTTTCCTGGTCACCGACCACGATTTCGGAGAAATCGAGTCCTGCAGATCCCAGCCGGGCCGCAGGAGAGTCTTTCAGGAGGTTGTGCGGGAATCGTCCGCGATGATCGCCGTTTCAAAACGGATGGAATGCGAGATCAAAGACCAGTTTCCTTTCGCTCGCACCTATACCATTCAGAACGGCGCCGAGCCGTTACCCCGTACGATTCTCGAGAATCCAAGACCGGCGGAGCTTCGTGGAAAGCAGATCGTTTTCAGCTGCGGCACCTTTTATCCCCGCAAGGGCTTTCCCTTGCTGGTTGACGCGTTTGCCTGCATTGCCGGCAAATACCCCCGAGCCGAACTCCGCATTGCCGGCGACGGCGAAGAACGAACGGAGGTAGAAAGACGGATACGCCAGCACGGATTGGGGTCCCGCGTAACTTTACTGGGATCGCAGCCGCATTCCTGCGTTCTTCAGGAGATGGTATGGTGCGATATCTTCGCGCTCATCGGGTGGGACGAGCCTTTTGCGACGGTATATCTTGAGGCGCTGGCGGCCGCCAAACCAGTGGTTTGCTGCTCCGATGGAGGTATCACTGACGTTGTGAAGAACGGTCAACATGGGTTCACGGTCTCCCCTCGGGATCTAGCTTCCGCGGCTTGTGCGATTGATCGGTTATTGGGAAGCGATGAACTGTGCAGTCGTTTTGGCGCGGCCGCGCTAGAACTATTCGAGACGTCGCTCACTTGGGACCGGCACGCCCGTCGGATGATCGACCTGTTCGTCGAAGCCCGTCAGGAATGCCTCCCTTTACGACAGTGAATCAGCGTCCACGAAAGATACTGCATGTCCTCCCTTCGTTGAACGAAGCGTATGGAGGGCCGCTCCGGTTGGTGCTTGAGCTCTCGGCACGGTCCGAGGGTGCCCAATTGTCGAGTCATGTCGCCGGCATTGGCCAGCTTGCCTCTACGGACAACCCGGTCGATCCTTCTCACATCCATGCGCTCCCGGCGGGCAGGGGGGGCGGTTACGCCTACTCGGCGGAGCTCCGGCCTTGGCTGCGAGGCCACTTACCCGAATATGACGGTGTGGTGATTCATGGCGCCTGGACGCACGTTGGCTGGGCGGCAGCGACCGAATGCCTCCAAGCAAGAGTACCGTACGCATACTATCCGCACGGCATGCTGGAACACTGGGCGGTGCGCGGACAGGGGCCGGCCAAAGCCGTTAAGAAATTGGGCTACTGGTACTGGCGCGAGCGTCTTGTTTGCCGCCATGCGCGTTGCACGCTTTTCACGACACAACTAGAGCAAGAGCGGACCCAAGACGTTTTCAAAATCGTCTCACCACAACGTCTGCTTCGGCCTTATGGAATGCAGCCGTGCCCGCTTGCCGTAGAAGAGCCGGAAGATGGGCGCTTTCGGCAACCGTCGGATTCCCGGATGGCCCTCTTTTTGGGAAGACTACACCCCAAGAAGAATGTCGAGTTCCTGCTTGACGCGTGGCACGCAGCCGGAATGAAAGCTCCCTGGCGCTTGCTGATTGCCGGATCGGGCGACAAAGACTATGAGGCCCATCTTCGGCGCCTGAGCAACAGCTTTGACGGCCCCAACACAATTCAGTTTACGGGTTTCGTCTCAGGGCTTAATAAACGATATCTCCTCCAGCGGGCGGACTGGTTCCTGCTGCCATCGCGCCAGGAGAACTTTGGGATTGCGGTCTTGGAAGCCGTGGAACAGGGTTGTGCCGTTGCCATCTCGGAACAGGTCTATCTTGCGGAGTCGTTCAGGGCGGATTCGGAGGTCCTCCCTCTCCACCCGGAAGCCTGGAGCAAGTTCTTTAGCACCCGAATGCAAGACCTGGCTTGGGGGCGCCGTGTAGCCGAGGATGACCGTATTCATCTACTGAAGACTTTTCAAATGGAACGCATTGTGCAGCAATGGACTGAGACATTCCTGGACCTCTTTTCCGCATGACTCAGAGTCCACAGCAGCTGGCGGTAGCCATCATCGCTAACGAGCAGACACCCTACCGAATTCATCTTCATCGGCGGATTTCCAGGGAGATGCCAGAGATCGAATTATGGAGTCTGTTTACTCACGAATTGGCGAGTTCGCCTTGGCGATACAAAGAAGATCCAGAGATCCGCTCAGTCTTGTTCGGCGAAGGGGAGCTTAGTTCGCAGAAGCCAGCCTGCGCAACGGTACTCAAAGAATGGATCAAGGGAGGGAAGATCGTCCGTTGGCTGGCCAGCCATGGCATCCGAGTAGTCGTGCTTTTTGGCTACAACGATGTAGCTCGTATTCGAATCGTCCGATGGGCTGCTGCCCGAGGCGTTCTCTGCTTCGTTTTCGGGGATAGCAACATTCGCTGTGATTGCGCCAAGGGTCTAACAGCGATTCTGAAGCGCACTTACGTGCCCTGGATTCTCCGCCAAGCCGCCGGCGTTTTTCATTGCGGACAACTGGGCCGTGAGTATTTTCTGCGCTATGGCGTCCCGCCAAGTCGCCTCTATGCCTTTCCTTATGAGCCAGACTACGAAGCTTTCGCTAGTCCTGGGACAGATGCCTGTTCTGAGGCGCGGCGGCGGTACTCGCTGACCGAGGGGCGGCATTATCTTCTCTATTCCGGCAGGATGATTGCGGCTAAGCGTCCGGATCTCCTTCTGGATGCATTCAAACGTATTGCGCTCGATAGGCCTGAGTGGGACTTGGTAATGGTCGGGGACGGACCTCTGCGTTCTGAACTCCAAGACGCTGCCGGAGGGTCAGTTGGTGATCGGGTTCATTGGATCGGGTTCATCGATGACCCTGGCAAACTGGCCGCTCTCTACGCCATTTGCGATGTCTTCGTGCTTCCTAGCGACTATGAACCTTGGGGCGTCGTACTCACCGAGGCCGCAACGCACTTGGCACTAGTTGCCAGCTCGGTAGTGGGAGCCGCGGCCGAAGTGATTCTGGACGGCGTGAACGGAAGGATCTTTCCTCAAGGTGATACCGCAGGTTTACGGGAAGCACTGCTGGACGTGACCACTCCGGGCCGCTCCGACGCCCTGAGATCTGCATCTCCGGACGTCCTAGCGCGCTGGCGGCGCTCCACGGATCCGGTTCGAAACCTGCGGCGTGCCTTACATGACGCACGATTACTTCGTGGCGATAGCCCTGCTATACCGGCAGCATGAGGGAATTCAATGGAGGTCGATAAGATGGGAACGCGGTTAGAGAGTGCTATCAGGAGGATTCGTCCGGCCCCAGTCCAAAGCGCTTTACTCAAGATGCTCGGCCTTACTCGACGTCGCGAGATCACTTTTGAGGGTTGGCGTTTCTACTGTGACCCTAGCTCGAATTTCGGTCATTCGTTAGCCAATGGAGGTTATGAACCACGCATGGTCGAAGTGCTGCGAAACTATCTTCGTCCGAATGGGACCTTTCTCGATCTTGGGACGAACGAAGGCTTCTTTAGCGTGTTAGCATCTACGTTCGTCGGTCCAATGGGTCAGGTCATATCGGTCGAACCTCAGACCCGCCTCCTGCCGCAAATCCAAGAAAACCTAAAACGAAATTCCTGCTATAACTGTCGAGTTATCCAGTGTGTCGTTAGTGATGAAGACGGTGAGGC
Organism: uncultured Solibacteraceae bacterium; assembly: GCA_963791985.1. Taxonomy (GTDB): domain Bacteria; phylum Acidobacteriota; class Terriglobia; order Bryobacterales; family Bryobacteraceae; genus Solibacter. The sequence goes on from CAWBUN010000004.1 coordinate 52,340, forward strand.
CATCATTCATCTGGCCCCTCGTACTAATAGCGGTGCCACGTCTCTGTTTCGCGTCACCCGGTATCCGGTTCCGACAGAAACCGTTCCCAGCCTCACGCTTGCGCGGCTCTTGGAGCGCTGTGGGTTGGGTGGGATCGATCTCGTGAAGGTGGACATCGAAGGCGCTGAGTACAGCGTCTTCACGTCAGCGAGTGAAATCCTTCGAACCGGGCAACTCCGCCACATCGCATTAGAGTATCATGACACTACTCTAAGGCGGCGAGGCCTATCCTCTGAGGATCTGCACCGACATATCTTGTCTTGTGGCTACCGCATGAATGATTCGCTTGGCCCAACAGTATACGAGTTCATCGGGCAGTCGTAGACGTATAGTCTTGGCAAGACAATCCAACAATGAAACCGCCCTTGGATCAGCGTTGCTAAATTCTTGAGCATCCTACCCATGCTAGTTGATCTCTCCCAGTACACTAATTCCTGGTATTCGCCTGGCCGCTCGCGATCGCTTCAGGGGTTGTGGTTCTTAATAGGGTTGCCTTTGTTACGGGCATCGTGGATTCCATTCTCCGGCTTACGCCGAGCGCTTCTGCTTCTTTTTGGAGCGAAGATCGGTCGCGGTGTGATCATCAAACCGGGTGTTCGGGTTAAATACCCGTGGAACCTTGAGACCGGGGATCATTGTTGGATAGGAGAAGACGTCTGGATCGATAATTTGGCGCCGGTCCAAATCGGCGCGAACGTATGTATCTCACAGGGCGCCTACCTTTGCACGGGTAACCATGATTGGAGCGATCCCAAGTTTGGGTTGATCCTCAGCCCAATCGTGATTCTAGATGGCGTTTGGATAGGTGCGAAGGCAGTCATTTGCCCAGGTGCAGAACTGGGCATGGGTGCCGTCGCAACCGCTGGCTGCGTAGTCACCAAACGGCTGTCCGCATACACCGTCTACGCCGGAAATCCGGCGACAGCCTTGAAACCGCGTGCCATTCGAACCGCTGAAAAGTACACTCCTTCACAGGACGGTTAGCCGAATTGAAATTGTCCAGGGATCTTGGTTTGCTGCCGCACTGCCCGTTTTTGACGATCGCTGATATCCATCGGTACATTTCGAGAATTGTCCTTACCAGGATTCGTTTTGCCATCCATTGGCTCTGAGCACGAATTCGTGTGGAAGAGGCGGATGACGGGCGTCCTGAGAAGTGTTTCGGTTGGTTAACCTCAGAAGTGCTTGCTGATAACGAGTTCGCCGAAAATCACACGAAAGCGATCTGATCAGGCAATCAAGGATTACGTGCGGACCTACAACAGGGATCCGCACCCGTTTCAATGGGTCGCCATCGGCAGCAAGATCATCCGGAAGGTCAACAATTATAAAGGAACTTTAGAAACAGGAGACTGGTTCGGTGGCCGCCTGAAGATTTTGCAATTAAACAATTCCGATTTGAACTGTTTTGGCGCATACTCGGGGTATGGCCCGTCCAGCCCTGCGCATTGAGATCCCCGCCAAGGATCGGAAAGTCTTACGAGAATTATTGAGTGGCGGCGTATAACAGCTGCGCGTTGTGTTGCGCGCCTTGGCTCTTTCTCAACTTGCTAGGGCTGGTTGAGCCAACGTCCGTGCGTGGGGGTGTAGTGGACAGTAAAGCATTTCCAGAGTTCACTGACCATTTCCGGGCCATAGAAATCGCTCAGTGACTTGCGACGGTGGCTGTTGAGGTTGTCCATCACTAGGTGGATCGTCTCGGCTTTGGGGCCCTTCGACCACCAACCGAACGGTCCAGCGGGCGCGTCCCTTTACCGAAACACTTCCGCGCGAAGATTCCGATTTCGATCTCCGCCTGGGTTGAGATCCGTGAGTTCGCGACTCAGCTGATTGAGAACCTGCTGGCGGCGGCATCTGAGGCAGAAGACTACTGTAACCACTGTGTGGCGCACGGCACGTGGGACCGCGCTTCTGATCGGCTTTTACAGCACTACTGACTTAACGGCGTACTTCCGCTCCCTAGAGGTCTTTGACCGCATGAAGGATTGCTTGTTGTAACCGAACTTGCGGCGGGCGGGGCTTTTCGGTCAAACTTGCAATTGATCTTGACGCGATCGTGATTCATCCGCCGAGTCAGCTTTCTCTATTGTGGAGGGGGTTTGCCGAAACGTGAAACTTTGGCACGGCGACGACCAGCGGGAGCGCTGGGTCGGGTCGGGACTTTTGGTAGCGCAGGAGCAGTTCCGACGCATAATAGGCTACAAGCAGATTCCGGCGCTCATCAAAGAATTGGAAGTGCGGGCACCATCTAAGAAGGCGGTTTCGAGAGCGGTTACTTTCAACGGAATCCCGGGCATTCCCAGTTCCTCAAAAGGCCCATGCCAAGAGATATCGTCGTGACCCTTCTTGGCTTGGCATGATTTCCGAAGAGCTAGGGTAGCCGCTTCGACCGGCGCTACGCTGGATAATCGCTGATCTTGCTTGCCGCAGACCACTAGCAGATATCGTCGTGACCCTTCTTGGCTTGGCATGATTTCCGAAGAGCTAGGGTAGCCGCTTCGACCGGCGCTACGCTGGATAATCGCTGATCTTGCTTGCCGCAGACCACTAGCGGATCCCGGAGGCAGTGTAGATTTCCTGAACTGCCGTAACCTGGGGAGCGCTGAACCAACCCGGAAACAACAAGATGTCGCCGGACTTGACCATCTGAACTAGGCGGGCCATATTAGCAGACCAATCTATATTAGAGATATCTAACGCCTGAAATGCCGCAGGGTAGAGGGCACTTGCGCTGGCGGCCTTGTTCCAGTTACCACCAGACCAATTATACGGCGCGGTGCTACCAAAATGAGCTGGATTTGTGACCTCGGGGATAAAGAGACAATCCGGAAATTGCATGGCGAGTGACCGGAAGATCGAGGGGTCGATTGGCCTTCCGCCCTCCCATACACTACTATCAATGTAAAACAGAGTGGCGCCCCAACGGCTGTGAGCATAACTGATCTTCTGTTGTAGCAAGGTGAGCACATCATCATAAACTTGAGTAGTAGTTTGCGCGGATGGCCCGTGTTCCCAACTTACAGACCAAGTATTAGTAGCTGTACAACTGTAGCCACGGTGTGGGTACGGCGCACTCAACAGGATAAACTCATCAGCCAAGCTATAATTTGTGTTGTAAACGCAGGTAGAGGGCAGACTAGCTCCCGTGCGAAAGTGATTGGGCCGGACGGTCACTCCAACTTTGTAACCCGCTGCTGTTAGTCTCGCAAAGAAGGCATCAGCGACTGCATCCATTTCTGGTGCCAGTTCGGGGAGCTTGTTTGGGTAGCCGACATAGGTGAAAGGTTGTTGAAATTCCTGCCCTTCGAGATCCCAGATGATGATGCCCTGGGGCCGCACTGACATGCCGTTCAGGACGCTAATGGTGTTGTCAGCAGCCGAAAGGACGCGGGCTTGAAAAGTGCTCGTGTTGGTAATATCAATGGTCGGATCCCAGATATAGCCACGAGGGTTTAATGCGCTCGCGTGGCCTGCATCGGAGATCATCCAATACGCGATAGGATGACGGTCTGGCCAATTGACCACGTTTGGGAACGCAGTCCGGTATTCGGAGTAGGCATCGGGAGCCAAAGTCGCCGCTGTATCTGTATTGGAGCCAAAACGCACGAGTTGCGTCATCGTGGTGGTGTGACCCGGCGGTGTCTGGAGCGAGTACTTGTTTGGACCGTAAGTCATTGAAGTGGTGAGGGTATAGTCAAAAGCCGTTTGAGATGCCGAGGAGTAAAGAGCCGCGAGGTCAACGGGTGTTGGGTAGCCGGACTGCCAGACCGCCACGCTCCCCCATGTGCCACTCAGAAACGAAACGGGAACTCCGATATATTGATTCACTTCTTGTGGCATGTTCTGATCGTACTGCGTTGCCGGACCGGGCAAAGTCAGTGGCAACAAATGAAGGTCCAGCGTGACCAGTGTATTGGTTGGGTCATTATTGGTGACTTGGGCTACGGCCTTCAGCGTCCTATTGTCGGTCTGGGTCCAGGTCACCAGCACCGTAAACTGATCACGTTGACCCCCATTGTAAACTTGTCGGAAAGCAGGCGGGTTGGAATAAAGGGTGGAGCTGCTCGGATTCCCCCAACCAGCGTCTGTCAATGTTCCGTCCGGAGCCTGGTATATGGCGCTCTGCACGATGGGGTTTATACTCTGGTAAAAGCTCTGGCCGCCATAGGACAAACTCGTCAGGTGGTTCGCGTCGATCGTGAACTGCAACTGAGGTAGCGCCGCAAGAGAAACTGTGCTCGTGGCCCGCTTAGTTGGGTCAGCAGCGCTCTGGGCTGTCAGGGTAAGGGTCTGATCAGCGCGGACCGGCGATGGGGCCGTGTAAAGCCCTGTCGAGGAAACCGACCCGATCCCTTGGTCAAGTGACCAGGTGACCGCAGTATTGGTCGTACCGCTGATCTGCGCAATGAACTGCTGGGTTTGCCCGTCCGTTAGAGTCGCCGAACTGGGCGTGACGGAGATGAAGACAGCAGGCACCAAGGTCAGCAGCGCCTTAGCGATTTTCGTGGGATCCGCCATACTGGTTGCTTGAACCTCAACGGTCTGAGAAACATCGATGATGCTAGGCGCATTATACACTGCGGTTGCGCCGGCAGTCGAAATCGTGCCCACGGCCGGATTCAGCGACCAACTGACGCCGGCATTGGTGGTACCGGAAATCGTTGCGGTGAGTTGTTGGAGCTGCGACGGCCCCAACGTGGCAGTGATCGGACTGACGGACACGCTGACCGGCGGGGTCAGAGCGATGCTGGCACTGGAAGACTTTGTCGGATCCGCGACGCTGGTAGCCGTCACCGTGACGATTTGCGCACCGGCTAGCGTAGCAGGAGCAGTGTAGAGACCCGCGCTGGAAAGGGTGCCCACAGACGGGCTGACTGACCACGTGACCCCCGTGTTCGCCGAACCGCCAACACTTGCCGTGAATTGCTGCGTCTGCGAAACACCGAGCGAAACGTTAGCCGGCGTTATGGAAACCGTCACCGTCGGCGTAAGCGCCACGCTGGCGCCGGCGGACTTCGTCGGATCGGCAACACTGGTAGCCGTCACCGTGACGCTTTGCGCGCCGGCGATTGTTGCAGGAGCGGTATAGAGCCCTGTGCTGGAAAGGGTACCCACGGCCGGACTAACCGACCAGGTGACACCGGTGTTCGCAGAACCACCAACCGCCGCCGTGAATTGCTGCGTTTGCGAAGCACCAAGGGAAACGCTCGCCGGTGTCACCGATACCGTGACTGTCTGCGCCAGAGCGACGCTGGCGCTAGCGGACTTGGTCGGGTCGGCAACGCTGGTAGCCGTCACCGTGACGCTTTGCGCGCTGGCGATCGTTGCAGGAGCGGTATAAAGCCCTGCACTGGAAAGTGTACCCACGGCCGGATTCACCGACCACGTGACACCGGAGTTCGACGAGGCACCAACGGTTGCCGTGAACTGCTGCCATTGGGATCCGGTGAGCGATACGGTTGTCGGCATTAGGGAAACCGTCACCGATGGCACCAAGCTAATGATGGCACTGGCGGATTTGGTCGGATCGGCAGCGCTGGTCGCAGTCACCGTGACGCTTTGCGCTTTGGAAATTATGGCGGGAGCGGTGTACAGTCCGGCGCTCGAAATACTACCCACGGCCGGACTGATGGACCAGATGACACCGGTGTTCGAGGAACCGCGGACCCTCGTCCCAAACTGCTGCGTTTGGGAAGCGCCCAACGATGACGTCAACGGGCTTATCGAAACGGTGACCGGCGCCAAGGCAATACTAGCACTTGCCGATTTGGTGGGATCCGCGGCGCTAGTCGCAGTCACAGTGACGGTTTGCAGGCCGGAGAGCGACGCCGGAGCGGTGTAGAGGCCCGAAGCCGATATGCTGCCCACCGCCGGACTCAGCGTCCAGCTGACTGCGGAATTCGATGAGCCGCTGACGGTCGCGGCAAATTGCTGCGTTTCAGAAATCGTCAGGGCAGCGTTCGTAGGAGTGACCGATACCGTGACCGGAGGCGCCAGGGCAACAATGCCGTTGGCAGACTGGGTCGGATCCGCCACGCTCTGGGCCGTCACCGTGACCGTCTGCGCTGTGAGTACGCTGGCGGGTGCAACATAGCGGCCCGTCGAATCGATCGTGCCCAGCGCGGGAGCGATCGACCAGTTGACCGAGGCGTTGCTGCTTCCCGTCACCTGCGCCGTGAACTGCTGGGAACTCGACGGCCTGAGCGTAACAGACGTGGGACTCATCGCTACAGCGACCGCCTGGACGAGCGCGAAGACCGCACTCGCACTCTTGGTGGGATTGGCCATTGGGGTAGCAGTTATCGTAACATTCTGGGGGCTGCTAAGAGATGACGGAGCCGTATAAATTGCCGTCGTCCCGGAACTTGTGAGCCCACCAACAGAAGGGCTCACGGACCAACTTACCGAAGTATTAGGAGTACCGGTAACTGCGGCTGTGAGTTGCTGACTCTGGGCAGGTTTTAGCGTTCTTGTTGTCGGAGTTACCGAGACGGTGACCGTTGGGGCTAGTGCGATTGTGGCGCTGGCAAACTTCGTCGGGTCCGCGGTGCTGGTGGCAGTTACCGTGACGCTCTGCGCGCCGGAGATCGAAGCAGGTGCCGTGTAGAGACCTGTGCTCGAAACAATACCCACCGCCGGGCTCACGGACCAGTTGACGGCGGTGTTCGATGAACCACTGACCGTCGCCGTGAACTGGGTGGCTTGCGAGGCGCTCAGCGATGTGCTGGGAGGCGTTACCGTGACGCTGACCGGCGGTGTGATGGTCAGCGTGGCTTTGCCGGATACGGCCGAATTAGCCACGCTCGTGGCGGTAACGGTGACCGTTTGTGCGCTGGCCACGGTTGCCGGTGAAGTGTAGAGTCCCGTACTGGAAACGGTTCCCACCGCCGGACTCACGGACCACGTGACACTCGTGTTGGAGACGCCACTCACAGCCGCCGTGAACTGTCGACTGCCGGAGACGCTCAACGATGCGGTCGAGGGGCTTACGGAAACGCTGATCGGTGTGAGCAGAGGCACCAGGGACACGACGGCGGTGCCCGACTTTGGCGGACTGCCCGCCGACGTGGCCGTGACGATGACAGTTTGTGCCTTCGACAAGCCGGTTGGTGCTGTATAAAGACCGGTTTTCGAGATTGTCCCTAACGCCGGGCTCACCGACCAGGTGACAACGGAGCTTGCTGCGCCCGCGGCGACAACGCTGAATTGCTGGGTCTGCGAATTGGTAAGAGACACCGACGCAGGGGATACCGTTACTGTTGGCCTTTGCCCAACCGCGACTCCGTGGAAGAGGAGTGCAACCACAAACAGACCCGCTTGGAAACCGAGGCGCGGAGCCCGCGCAAGGGGCACGAATGGTTTGATCGATGAGTCAGCGTTGAGGAGGGTGCAATTCATATTTTTTAGTCCGAAAGCCTGATACCCATATCGGTTCTTCTGCATCGAAGTGCTTAAAGCGAAGGACCCCTATCGGGAGCTGTGTTTCGCCCTAGCCTGACTTGGGAACCGATTCTGCTTCTTTTAAGAAAGCCGCGAACGAAATGCCCAGAACCTAAACCGCGGAAAAATTACCCGAAATCGAGGAGCACGCACTACTGATAGCACCGATGTCCTGAGGGTTCTAGTACCTAAAAGGTAACTACCCTATGCTATGTGTCCTGAAGAGATGAGCTGGATGTTGCCAAACGCCAGGATCGGAATACAAACTCTTTTTAATTCAATTGGGTAGCTCGTAATGCAACCGGGACTCTTTTAGCACCAGGACCGATGGCGGCAGGTCTTCCGAAGGTGGTACTCGAAGTATCGAGATAGTCCTTACCTACCGGTGATATCCGGCCTACACTGAATCAACCGCTATGCTCGTTCTTTTCGACGTCAGCTGCCTTGCGTTCTTGTTTGCGCTAGTTCTGACCCCATGGGTTAGAAATGTGGCGAATCGTCTGGGCCTTGTGGATAAACCGGACGCCGCGCGCAAAATGCACCTCGTCTCAGTGCCCAGAGTGGGTGGGGTGGGCGTCGCCTTGGCATACGCCTTAGCTTTGGTTTTCGTCGCCTTCGCACCCTACCGGAATCTCACCGTCGACGTCCCCGGGAGCATCGATGGCGCCCTCAAACTGGCGCCGGCTGCCATCGTGATTCTGCTGATCGGGCTGGCTGACGACATCCGAGGCTTGCGTCCCTGGCACAAATTGCTGGGCGAGGTCGTGGCCGCTATTCTCGCGTACCAGGCAGGCTTCGGCGTGTACGTGTTCCGCGGCCAGCCCGTAAGCGACTGGGTCTCCCCTGTCCTGACCGTACTGTGGTTGGTGGGCTGCTGCAATGCGCTCAATCTGATCGATGGGATCGACGGGCTCGCAGCCGGCGTGGGCATCTTCGCGACTCTGACTGCGTTCGTCGCCGCGCTCGTACACAACAGCCTGGAACTGGCGCTGGTGACGGCGCCCCTGATCGGCGCACTGCTCGGATTCCTCCGTTACAACTTCAATCCGGCGTCGATCTTTCTCGGTGATTCCGGGAGCCTGCTGATCGGTTTTCTGCTCGGCTGCTTCGGAGCGATGTGGAGCCAGAAGTCGGCGACCCTCTTAGGCATGACAGCGCCTCTGATCGCTTTGGCGATGCCGCTACTGGATACGGCACTAGCCATCGGAAGGCGGTTCCTGCGCCGGCAGCCAATCTTCGGCGCCGATCGCGGCCACATCCACCACCGCTTGCTGGATCGTGGACTCACTCCGCGGCGCGTGGCACTCCTGTTGTACGGCGCATGCGGACTGGCGGCGGCCTTTTCGCTCGTGCAGGACGTCGGCCATGACCAGTTCGGGGGCTTGATCATCATCCTGTTCTGCGGAGCAGCCTGGGTAGGCGTGCAGCACTTGGGATATGCCGAATTCGGGGTCGCCAGCAGATTGGTCCTGCGCGGATCCTTCCGAAGTATGGTCAATGCGCAATTGCGCCTCCAGCAGTTTGAACGGAATCTCGCGGCAACAGCATCGCTCGATGATGCCTGGACGCTAATTGCAGCCGGGGCGGCGGAGTTCGGTTGGGCCGGTGTCCGGCTTAAGTTATGCGGCCGAACCTGGGATTCCACCCCGGACCTGGAATCGACCGTGTATTGGCAGGTGCGGGTGCCTCTGCCTGCAGGTCAATATCTCAACCTCAGTAGCGATCCCGCGGTGGATATTCATCCCGTGTTGTTGGCCAGCTTTCCCAAACTCCTGGAGAAATTCCTGATCTCCCGTTATGCCACGGCGCCGGTAGTCCCGGCGGCAGCCGAAGCCGCGGGAGTGCAGGCGTGACGCCAATTTGGGCGCTTCCCTGCCCCGAATCCGGCGCCAGCATCTGTCGCGAGAGAACGACACGCCGATGCGCGTTGTAGTCCGATTGCCCGGGGACCCTTGGGACCGCCTCCGTTCACGATCGACGGCGTTCCTGGTATCTGCCCTCCTGCATGCGTCAATCGCTGCATGTGTGCCCTGGCTGAGCGCCTATTTGCGCAACGACGCACCCTATCCCGGACTCACGGTCGTCATGCTGCCGAAGCAAAATCCCGCGAAGGAAAAAATCATCTGGTTCCCATCCGCCTCGGCCATACCCGATGTTGCCCCCTCCCGGCCGTTCGGCCCGGCGAAAACTCCGCAAGGCCAACTCGACCCGACCGGACAGACCCTGATTGCTCATTCGGATCAGCCACAGTCCGCCAAACAGTTGATCTTCGAACCAGAGCACCCGGAACCCCTGCCTGCAGATGTATCGACCCCCAACCGAGTCCTGTTGGCAGCTCCACCCCCGGCGACACCCAAGCCGCCGGTCAAGGCGTTCGTCCCTCCCCCGGCAACCATGCCGAAGCAACAACCCGCCAAGCCCGTGCTGGACACCCCACTCCCGCCCGACGCCGGTCGCGGCTCTCTGCGAGAGAATCAAGCGTTGCAACAACTGATTCACCAGATCCCCGCGTCCGCTGCCAGGCCGGTGAGGCTCTTCGTGCCTCCCTCCCAGGGCGGCGCACCCACCGGAACACCACAACTACCCGATGCCCCCGCCCTTACCGCGCAGCCATCTTCTCAGACTCTCGGTTCCGCCGCCAGCACCTCTTTGCAGGCCGTTGTAGCCGGCCTGAACCCGACTCCGGGACCACTCCCCACCGGCTCTCGCGGCGCGGAATTTGCGCGAGCTCCCGTGGCCGGCCCGGCCTCTAGCGGTTCGGCGGCTAGACCCGGCTCACCCTCGGTTCCCGGACTGGTGGCGCACAATGCCGTCGGAAAGCCGGTCGACGCTCCCACCCCGGCTGAGCACGTTAAAGGGCCTGAACGTCTGCTTGTCAAGGAGACTAGCTACACTTCGTTCAATCGCACGCTTTCGGCGCCGCTACGTCCATCCTCACGCGTCATCCCCGCCACGGTGGAGGCCCAGTTCGCGAACCGCAACGTCTATACCCTGGTACTTCCCAAACCCGATCTGCCCGAATACTCCGACGATTGGGTGCTGTGGTTTTCCGAGCGCCAGCCCGGGGACAACCCCGCGCCGCGAATTTCGGCGCCCGTGCCAGCCCGCAAGTATTCGTTAACGGGTGGTACCCAGGCCGCGAACTCACCAGCGGCCGGCATCCTGCAGATAGCTGCCGTGGTGGACCGCAACGGGCGCATCTCTGCGATCCGCATTCTGCGGGGCGCCGTGGGAGATCTGTTGCGGCGCAGGGCGCTTGAGGAGTTACAAAACTGGGAGTTTCAACCGGCGGCTCGCAACGGGGAGCCAATCGACGTGGATATCGTCGTCGAAATCGCTTTTCAATTCCAGGCAATTCAGCAGGCGCGATGACGGTTCACTGCACTGTGGTGACCCAATTCGCGTCAATTTCGGCCGTAACCGATCGCTGCAGCAAACTGATGGAGACTACGATGCGGAAACCCTTGCGGATCTCTTCCAAAATCCCCTCCACTCCCGCCAAGGGCCCGCGTCGGATCAATACTTTGCGCCCCACGTGCAGAAATTCCCGCTGCGAAATCGGGAGAGATGAGGTGAGCAAGGTTCGCAAAGATGCCATCTCCACCTCATCCACCGGCACCAGTTTGCCGCCAAACCCGACAATCTGCACCACTCCTGCTGTCTGCAGTACCGGCAGAAAGTGGTTCGGGTGGAATCTGCAAAAAACATATCCTGGAAATAGGGGCTGATCGATAACTTTCACGCGGTCGGACCAGTACCGGCGTGATGGATATGACGGTGCGAACTCTTGATACCCTTTCTCACGAAGAATGTCCGCCGATTTCTTCTCGAAGTTGGATCGGACTTTCAAGGCGAACCATGGAAGAACAGGCTCGAGCAATGCCGATTCTCCAAGAAGCGTCTCTGGCTGCTGCATGAGAACAATCCTGTGCCACCGATGGACAATTGTCAACGCCCCAGCAGTAGTGTGAGTACTAAGCGTTTTCGTGAAAAATCCGGCCCAGCGAGACCGTAGTACTACCTGTTGGAGTGCGAGTTCCGCCGCTGCTGGGCGGCTGTCACGTTGGCCAGTTCCGGAGCTGTTAGCAACGAGAGATCACACTTGGAGAAGAACCCATCCACGCAGTTTTGCAGGTTGCGGTGTTTCCGGGCTGCTGTAATTGAAGGCAATTCTTCGGCCTTAAGTCCGACCGGGTCGCAACTGGCCGCCCCATCCAAGCACCGCTCCAGGTTGCGCTGGTGATTCGCCGTGCTCACTTGAAGGACTTCTGACGGCTCGAGTGCGGTGGGATCGCAAGCCGGCCCTGCGTTGAGGCAGGAGTCCAGATTGCGCCTCCGCGCTGACCGGGCGACGTTGGCTGCTTCGGGCGGAGTCAGGATCGAGGGATCGCATTTGGAAGATCCGTTTGTGCAGAGATCGTAGTTACGCAAGTGAGCGGCCTTCGCCACACCTTCAGCCTCTTGAGCGGATAGCAGGGTAGGGTTGCATTGGCTGTTCCCTTCCAGACACCGGCTCAGGTTTCGTTTGCGGCGCTCGGCACTTACCAATTTAGCCTCCTCCGCCGTCAGCGCTAGAGGATCGCAATTTGGCGAACCGTTCCGGCACCGGTCCATGTTTCTCTGATGATTGGCGACGACCAGGGCCTTCCACTCCGCGTCGGGCAGGGCGGCCGGTTCGCAGGCAGGCGATCCCGAGCGGCATGCCTCACCATTGCGGCGCCGGTATTCATTCGCCATATATCGAATATCATCGGCTCTTAATCGGCTCACGTCGCAACTGGGCAAGCCTTGCAAACACCGGTCCAGATTGGGATCCTTCTGGGCCAATGCAGGTGAACCCACCAGTACCAGGATACAGGCCCCTATCGCTGGAATGATATAGTATTGCATTGTAATATAGTGTACGGCTTTGCGAGTTCACTTGCCAGATCCCGTCGTCACCCAAGTTGCTACACGGATGGAGAAGCCAGCACCCGACTACCGTTCGGTTTGGGCTCTCCTTGGCACTCTTCTACTCGTCTGTTATTTCCCGATGTTGCGAATGACAGGCCAGACCCTGCTTCTCAGCGACGATATGGCCCACGGCCTGTTCTCCATACCGGTAGCATTGTTTCTGGTGTGGCAGGATCGCGACTATTTGAAGCATCCGTTGGCTGCTCCCAGCGCCTGGTCGTTACTCGCACTGGCCTTTGCCGCGTGCCTCGGCATCGCCTCCACCTTGGCCAATAGTTCCACGTTTTCCCGCATCGCCTTCCTGATTTCCCTCGCCGGATGTCTGCTCTTGCTCGGTGGCGCGGCGGCGTTGCGTAGGTTCGCCTTCCCCCTCTCGCTCCTGCTCTTCACGTTCCCAATTCCCGACGTGTTGTACGGACAACTGACGCAGCCGCTCCAACTGCTTGCTACTCGCTTATCGGAACTCAGCCTGGAAGCGCTGGGCTTAAGCGTATTGCGCGAAGGCAACGTCTTGCAGTTGACTTACATGAAGCTGTCCGTTGTGGAAGCCTGCAGCGGATTGCGTTCGCTAATCACGCTCTTCTTCTTCTGCCTGATCTACGGCTATTTCTTCGAGCCCCGGCTATGGTTGCGAATCCTGGTGGTGTTCTCCGCGGTACCGGCCGCGATTCTAGTCAACGTCCTTCGCATCACCTCTACCGGTCTTTTGGGCCACCACCATGCCGAGTGGACCACCGGCGTTTACCACGAGTCTCTCGGCTGGGCAGGTTTCTTTGTGGGTTTCTTTCTGGTTTTCGTGGCGCATCGCGCGATCAACCGATACGCGCATGCCAGAACCGCACCGGCCCCCCAATGACCTCTCGCATCACACGACTGATGGCCGGCGCAGTCTGCATACTTGCCATACAGGCGGCCGGTTCCTACTGGTTGCAGCGTGATCCGTATTTGCCTTCTGCGCCACCTCTGGCGGCGCTGCCGCTTCGCCTGGGCGATTGGAACCAGCTGCGGGACGGTAGTGTCGAACCAGACGCTCTGGCGATGCTCGGGCCGGACGATTCCCTGGTGCGCGAATACCAATTCGGCGAAGGATCGGAAACGGCGAGCGTTTTTGTGGCCTACTATAAGACCCAGCTTCGCGCCAAGAACGCGCATGATCCCAAGGTCTGCCTGCCTGGAGCCGGTTGGAATCCGACCGAATCGCGGGTGATCGAAATCCCCGGGGTGGAGCGCCGTGGCTCCTTTCCGGCAAACTACTACCGCATAGTACGCGAGGGGAGCCAGGCCATTGTGATCTACTGGTTCCAAACTCATAATGGGGTCTACACCTTCGAGCAACAGCTTCGCGCTCACCGCCTGCTGGACGCCGTCCTTGAAAACCGCACCGACATGGCCCTGGTTCGAATCGTGATGCCGATCGGCGAAGCTGGAGTCCAGGCCGCCGATACCAGGGCAACGGAGCTGGCACAGCTCCTCTATCCTCAGATGTTTCCGTATTTTCCTTCGAAGGAGAAAGCCGGCTCATGATTGTTCCGGGCATCGCGCGCCCGCTTTGCGCTATTCTCGCCGCCCTATTGGCGGCGCCCCTCGGTTCCGCCCAGGCCCCCTCACCAGTGCCCCAGTCCGCGGCTCCCCAGTCCATTCCCTCGGCGCTCAAGATCATCGTCTTGGAAGGCAACAATGCTTTCAACTCGATTCCGCTCGGCCGGCCCGTCACCCCGATCGTCGAGGTTCGCGACGACAACGACTTTCCCGTGGAAGGCGCGACCGTGGTCTTCACTTTGCCGTCGTCCGGCCCCAGTGGAGTCTTCCCTGGCAGCCGTACCTCGCTGACCACCCGCAGCGATGCGCGCGGGCAGGCTGCAGCACCCTTTATGGTGACCGGCACCCCGGGAAAATTTCGAATCCAGGTGACCGCCACAATCGGCAATCGGAAGGGCGAAACCTTCATCGACCAGACCAATACCACCAGCACTTACATCGGCCGCCCCATCGTCAAGAAGCCCTGGTACAAGAAGTGGCAGACCTGGGCCATCGTCGGCGCAGCTGCCGGAGTAGGCCTCGGCGTCGGATTGACGCGCGGCGGAGGTTCTTCCTCCTCCACGGGAGTCACCATTATCAGTGGCGGTCCTGTTTTCGGAGGCCCCCACTGATTCCCGCGTGCCCATTCAAACACCGCACGAGACCCTATAGGTCATGCTGAAAACTTCATTCAAATCTCAATGCCGCACGATCGCGGTCCTCTTCGCCGCCTCGCTCGGCGCCCAGACGCCCTCCTGGACGCTTCCTGCCAGCGGCTATGTCTACGATTCCATCTCTCGCACCATCCGGCCCGTCGTAGGCTTCCTGGGTTCGTCTTATGCAGGCCCTCCCGTGCAAGCCGACCTGGCCTGGGCCAGTGTGGCTCCCGGCGGCCATGCAGCCCTGATCGTTCAACAGGGTCGCCTCTGGTGGGTGCAAGACCTCGCTAACCCCAACCTGCCGCTCTCCGGATTCGACGGGATCGACGTCACAGCATTGGACTGTCGCTGGTCCACTGATGCGTCCACCTCCGTCGTCCTTGCCCTCGGAAGCGCCACGCTCACATGGCTTTCTGCATCCCAAATCACCAGCCACCGCGATCTTTCCACGATCCAGGATGGCGCATGGACGCTCCTGGCCGCCGACTCTAAAGCCAGTTCGGTCTTGTTAGCTGCGAATGCCGCGGGCGTGTCGACTCTCTGGCTGGTATCCCCTTACAGCCAACCGGTAAATCTCGGGACCTCGCAACACCCCGTGGCTGCGGTCTTTGCGCAGCACTCCGCGGCTGTGTACGTCGCTGAGGCAGACGTGCCTCGCGTGAGCCGCATTCCGTTTGCCGACGGTGCAACACCGGAGATCATCCTGGGTACCGACAACGGGATCCAAGCACTGTCAGGCCTGGCGCTGTCAGCCGACGACCAGAGACTGTTCGCCGCCGATCCCCTGGCTAAAACGGTCCGCGCTTACGACCTCGGGTCTCCCGATGCGGCTGCAGTCCTCCCCCTCAGCGAAAATCCCGGCGGGATCCTGCCCACTGGATCGAGCCAGTTCCTGGTGAATGCGCGCGAGCGGCCCGATGCGCCTCTCCTGCTGCTGGATATCTCCGGCCCGCCGAAAGTCTGGTTCGTCCCCATGGGAGGCGGCCAATGAAAACGCTGCTATCGATGCTCGTTGCCGCCGGACTGCTCGCACCCGGCAGCCTGCTGGCGCAGATAACCCCAGCTATCATCAACGCAACTTTCGTCCAGGGTGATCGCGGCACCGGAGTGGCCAACGGATCCACCGCCTCCCTGGTCGCAACTGCGGTCGGTAAACCCACCATCGGCAAGCTCACCATTACCTATATCGGCCTTACCAAGCTTACGTTCCAGGGTGTGCCGCAGGTGGTGGGCTCGCCCGATATAAAACTGACTTCCTACGACACCTCTGTACCGCTGCAGCCCCTCGACCAGTCTACTTTCCAGTTCCAGTACACCCCAAGCAGCAGCCAGGTCGCCCAAAGCCAGTTCATCGTATACTTCCAGGACGCCACCGGAGTCGGCGTCTTCAGCCTGAACCTCGTAGGCACAGTTCCCGAGGTGGTGGTGAGCTACGCCCTCTCCAGCACCGCCAATACCATCCCCTTGGTCAACGGTGACACCATCCCGTTCGGCCAGAACCTCGTCAACTCCACCACCGACGCCACCGTTTCCCTCAGCAATCTGGGCAGTGCATCCAGCCAAATTACGAAGATCTCCGTCAGTGGCACTGGATTTCAACTCCTGGGCCTTCCGCTCTTACCTGCGAGTCTCACCTCGGGAAGTCAGCTCCGGGTCGCAGTTCGCTACCTGCCCACGGCTGAGGGCCCCGCCACCGGCTCGCTGTCCATCGTAATGGACGGCAACACCTTTACCGTCGCGCTCACCGGCACTTCTTTCCGCTCCCTATTGACCTACACGCTCGTGCGCGATTCGGGGACGGCGCCCCTCGTCCCCAATCAGACCGTGGATCTGGGTGACACTAAGATCGGCGATCACATCTCGTTCGTCGTGACCATCAGCAACCCCTTGACCATCCCATCGACATTGAACGCCGTCGCGATAAATGGAGCCGGTTTCAGTATTCCCGAGGGACCGATCCTGCCGGTTGTTCTGCAGCCGCAGGACCAGACTTCGCTCAAAATCACCTTCGCCCCGCAGACCCCGGGAGCCGTCGTCGCTCATCTGGCTATCGGCACCGACAATTTCCAGTTCACAGCTCGAGCCGTGGGGCCATCGCTTGATGCCACGTATCAAGTCGGCTCCACGAGTAATCCGATCTCAAGCGGTGCCACAGCCCCATTCCCAGACAGTTCCGTGGGACAGTCCGTCTCCGCGAAATTTACCTTCAAGAACTCCGGAACCGGCCCCTTCTCTTTCATCAGCATCGGTGTGACCGACCCCACCGGCTCCTTCACAGTCACAGGCCTGCCGTCCCTCCCCTCCGACTTGAAAGCCGGCGATTCGCTTTCCTTCGGCGTCACCTTCGCCCCCCAGGTGGCCGGCAAGATCACGGCCACGCTCGATATCAATGGCGGTGCCACCTTCGGACTCTCCGGAGTTGCCGCCGCAGCCTCTTCCCTCGTCTTCTCCTACCGCATCGGAACCACCGACTTCCCGATTGCGGATCAAGGTTCCCTCACCTTCCCCACTACCGCGATCACTCAAACCAATTCCGCGCAGTTCACCATCAAGAACACCGGCAGCAGCCCCGCCTCGCTGGTAAGTATCGGCCTGGCCGATACCCTGGGCGCCTTCCAACTGCGTAATCTTCCTGCGCTACCCACCCAGGTCGCGGGCAACCAGAGCCTGACCTTCTCCATCGATTACAAACCGCAACTGCCGGGATCCTCAACCGCCATCTTGAGCATCGATGCCGCGCGCATAAACCTCTCGGGCTCTGCGCCCGCCCCGCCCAGTTTGCCGGCCTATCAGTTTACCGGTCCGTCCGGGACACAGCAGCCCTTCCAACAGCCTGCGGTCGGCCTCACGCTCCAATCCGCCTACCCGCTCGATTTACAAGGCACACTGACGCTCAACGTGGTCTCCGGCGCCTTCGCGCAGGATCCCGCCGTGCGCTTCTCCAATGGAGCCCTGACGGTTGCCTTCACCATCCCCGCCAACCAACTCCAAGCGGTGTTCCCCGGCGGCGCCACTCAGATCCAATACCAGACCGGATCGGTTGCCGGCTCAATCCTCATCACTCCCGCGTTCAGCACCCTGAGCGGCATCAACCTCACGCCGTCCAATCCGACCACCGCGCGCGTCGATATTCCCAAGCTCGCGCCAGTGCTCCTCAACGCTCGCGTCACTTCGCAGACCGCGACCACCCTAACCGTCGCCGTCACCGGCTACACCACCACTCGCACACTGACGAGCCTGAACTTCACGTTCACCGGTCTCACCGGCCAGACGCTGGCGCAACTGCCTTCCGATGTCAGCGCGTCGTCCCGGGTCTGGTTTGAAAGCACCGCCTCGCAGGGCTTCGGCGGCCAGTTTACCGTCGAGGTGCCCTTCACGCTGCAATCGGGCTCTGCCGCCACCGGCACGGACCTCGTCGCGAATATCCATAGCGTCGTCGTCAAGATAGCCAATGAAATTGGGACATCGAACAGCGTCGAGGCGCTCGTCCAGTAAACCTGTCGCTTCCGGCGGCGAACTTGTTGAAAGATTTAGGCCTGGTAATACTAGGACTTATCATGGCTTTCGGCAGCTAACTCTTGATTCTTCAGCAAATCTTAGAGGACTGGTACCATAGGACTGCATATTTTTCGTTTGTGTTCCGAATCAAACCGTCCTATCCTCATTTCTTGTTCCAAAATAAGTGAGTCATAGGGTCCCGCCCAAGGTTGTCCAGTGAAGACTTTGATTGCTTTTATCCGTCCCGTGGTATCGGGCCTCTCCCTTCCCTTTGTTGCCAACTTTTATTGGAGACTGCGACGAGACCAGCACGCACTTCTTCCCGAAATAACGAGGCCAAACATGCCATCACATATTAAATGGATCGCCGTTACCCTTTTAGCTGGAACATTCATTGCCGGGTGCTCCAAGGAAACGCGTTCGATGCGCGCCGTGGAAAAGGGCCAGGAATTCCTGAAAAATAAGGAGTTCGCCGAGGCCGCGTTAAACTTCCGCCGCGCAGTGCAGGCGGACTCCAAGAGTGCCGATGCCTACTACGGATTGGGCCAGAGCCTCGAGGGATCAGGAAATCTGGTGGAAGCCCAGGCGAGTCTCGCCATGGCCTCGCGGTTAAAGCCATCTGACGATAAGATCCAAAAGGCATATGGCGACGCCACCCTGACCATGTTCCTGGCCTCCCGGGGCGAGGTGCAGGCGCAGCGCGACATGTTGGAAAAGCAGGCCTTGCTGCTGTTGGCCAGGAATCCCGCTTCACCCGACGGCCTACGATACCAAGCCTATATACGGATGACCGACAGGAAACCCACGGAGGCCATCGCCCTGCTCAACAAAGCCGGCGAATCGCGCCCCTGGGATGCCGAAATAGTGCTCCCCCTGATCCAGGCCCACATCCTCAATGGCGACCAGGTGGAAGCCGAAAGGATCGCCGATCAAGGCATCGCCAGGAACAAAGGGTTCTACCCGCTGTATGATGCACTGATTCTGCACTATACGAGGCAGGCGCCAGACCTGGCAAAGGCGGAAAGGTACGCCCGGCTGAAAGCGGACAATAATCCCTACGAGGCAGCCGCCTGTATTAGTTTAGCGCGTTTTCATGCCGAGGCCAAACAATTCGAGAAGATGAAAGCCGTCTTGGCCAAGTTCACCAGCGATACGGCTACGTTCCCCGATGCGTGGATGCAGGCCGGCGATTTGTACTCCAGCCTGGGAGGGTTTAGCGATGCAGAACGATGCTATCGCGTAGGAGCCGTTAAGTCGCCCAAGCAACTCTCCGACTATGAGAAAAAGTTGGCGACGGTGCTCGCAAGTCAAGGCAAGCGCGAGGAAGCTTACGAAATTGCAGATCGTTTGATAAAGCAGAACCCCAAGGATGCTTCGGCGATAAAGTTGCGGGCATTTCTATTTCTGGAATCCGGCGACAAGGTCAGAATCCGGCAGGCTCTCGAAGTGTACCAAAACTTGACGGTCCAGCAGCCCAACAACGCAGAGTTGCACTTCGAAGAAGGACGCGCCCACATCGGACTGGAAGACCTGAAGAGTGCACAGGCGGCCCTGGAACAGGCACGAAAACTTGCTCCTGGCGCGCCGCTGATTCTCGGCTACCTGGCAAATGTCTACCTGCAGTTGTCTCGCTTTGACAATGCCCTGACTGCGGCCGACGAGATTTTGATCTCTGCGCCGGCCGATACCGGTGCGCGGATAGTCCGGGCACGCGCACTTTCTGGCTTAGGACGAGCCGCGGAAGCCCGCCAGGAATTGAATAAGCTGGCGACAGATCGGCCAAGACTCCTCGACACGAGTGTCGAACTAGCCTACCTCGATCTCGCGCAGGGGCAGGCGAAGAAGGCAGAAGCCGCCTTCCGCCGCGTCTATCAACCAGGACTGCCCTCTTCGCGAACGGCAGAGGGACTCGCCCGGGCACTGGCGGCCCAGGGCGAAGCCGCCAAAGCAGTTGAACTACTCCAATCCGAACTGAAGCAGACGCATGACCGCCTTTCTGTCTTATCGACACTCGGTGATATGGCCGTGGCCGCTCGCAATTGGGATGTGGCCATCAAGGCCTATGAAGAAGCTGGCGCAACTGCGCGGTCGCTCCGGAGTGCTTGAGGGCCGGATCGCGGAGGTCTACGAAGCTAAGGGTGATTTCGAATCCGCGTTGAAACACGTTCGGATGGGCAGGGAGCTAGAACCCAAAAACGTGAATCTGGTCGCGTATACCGGATATCTCTTGGAAAAATCCGGTCGGCGCGACGAAGCGGTCAAAGAGTATCAGATATGTCTGAAGGCAGATCCAAACCGAACCGAAGTTGCTAACAATCTAGCGTTTCAGCTTGCGGAGGCGGGAGACAAAGGTACAGAATCTATCAGACTTGCCGAGGATTGTGTAAGAAAGCAGCCGCGAAATATCAACTACCAGGACACTTTGGGCTGGGTATATTACAAAAGAGGTGACTACAATCGCGCCGCGGCAGTATTAGAACAAGTCGTAAGAGCAGAACCAAAAGCAGTTACGTCCCGATATCATTTGGGTCTGGCACTCCTCGGAAAAAATGATAAGGAACGGGCGCGCGCTGAACTTGAGAAAGCGCTGGCTGCCAATGCGAGTTCTACTGAAGCACAAGATATTCGCGCAGCGCTGAGTAAGATCGCTCACTGAAGAGTCCGTTCACCAGTACTACTTATAGTTACCCAGTACTTGCTAAGGTTATCGCCCCGGCGTACCCTTTTGGAGATAACAATCCGTTGTCTTTGTCAGTGGAGGTTCACATTGAGGACGTTAGTTCTTAGTTCTTTCGTTTTTGGTTTGGCGGCCTTCAGCCTCCAAGCTGCAACAACAACCATCAACAGCGGTGACGGCTTAGGGGTTCACAATGGGGTTAATGTTCCATATGCCCTTTCTGGCCCTGAAGGCACAACCTTTTCTGATATAACGGTCCCACAGAGGTCTGGTTGGTCGGCTCCCCTCGGTGGCTCATCAAGTTGGGTTTCGTTCGTCAATACCACCGATCCGCCTCTTACTTGCGGAGCAGTTGGAGGTACGACGACGATGTGCAACGGCCAATGGGTCACCTTCTACCGGGACTTCACGTTGGCGGGATCTGGTTGGGCTGGCGATCTGCACGTGATGGCTGACGATACAGCAAACGTTTGGATCAATGGGACCCAAGTGGAGTTTATCCCTACAACAGACCCTTACACCCAATGTTCGGGCGTTCCAGTCGGATGTATCGATCCCAAAACGGTCGGTAACGTGAGTCTGACGTCGTACTTGAACCAGGGCGGTACGAATCGTTTGGTCTTCCAGGTGTTTCAAATGAACGGAGCCGGTTTCGGTTTGGATTACACCGCAACGCTCAGTACCGTCCCCGAGACCCGGTTTCTATGGCGTACTGGCCTTGGGATTGTCGGGACTCTGCTTTGCAATCCGCCGCAAGCGCACTGCCTAGATTGTGCCAACGACCCCACTGCAAATAACCGCACTGCTTTGTCGGCAGTGCGGTTATTTGCTTCTTAACTTTGATTCGACGATAAAGTGTCATTAAGTAGACACCTCTTCTTCTCCTCGAGTGATCCAAACTGCCCCGCAAGAATGCTGCACACCCCACCACGCGACTAATAGTTCTCTTCGCATTCGACCACGTAGCCCTCACAAACAGAAAGACCTACCAGATATCAGCGTCGTGACGGAGTCTTATCTTCAATGGCCCCCCGTCCAAGTTCTTAGTGGATCTTCGGATCGCCAATCTTTGCCAGTAACTCCCTGACCCTTCTCTCTTCTTCTCTCGATGGCCTGTCCGCCATCGCTGCCTGAAGTTCGCTTCGGGACCGTTCCCGATCTCCCTTCTCCAGCAGCGTTGCCCCGTAGTGAAAGCGGATAGTCGAGATCTCAGGATGCTTGCGGGCAAGATCACTTTGTATTCGCAGCGCCGAATCCAACATGTTCTTCTTGCAGTAGATCCACGCCTGGGTGTCAAGCAGGCTCGGTTCATCGGGTAGACTGCGCAGTCCGCGCTGCACCAGTTGCTGTGCCTCTTCGAGACTGCCTCCCGTTTCTGCCAGCAGAAAGGCCAAGTTGTTGAGCGCGGTTACGTTCGACGGTTCCAGGACCAACGCTTTTCGGTAGTTTGTCTTGGCCTCGTCCATGCGCCCGGCCTTCTCCATCCCAAGTGCCATCGAAATCCAAGGATAAGGCGATTTCGGCGCCATCTGTATGGCCTTTTCCAACATTGCGATCGATTTCTCCAGATCTCTAGCCTCCCGGTAACAATCCCCCAACCGCACCATCACTTCGACGGATCGCGGTGTACGCCCCAACAGGTACCCATATTGTTCGATCGCGACATTCCACTTGGCTGCCCGCAATGCCGCCTCCGCCAGCATGCCGCGCATGACCATCGATTCCGGCCGGTGTCAACGCCGGTTGAATATTCCCCAGTTTCCGTCGGTTGAAAATTCTCCACTTTCGCCGGTTGAAATTTCCCCAGGTGCAGAAAGAAGATTGTAGGCATGCCCCGGCGCAGCAAGCAAGCCCTTGGATGTTCCGGGGCAGGTCAACATTATTTCGTTTCCTTCATTTTCGTCTTTTGCCCGGATCACCCTCCGGCCGGAGTGCGCTCCAGCCACATCCTTTCCAGTTGGGTTACTTTGTGCTGCATGTGCTTCCAGTAGTCTTCTCCCACCGAGGTTTCGGCGACCTCATCCACGAGGGCGGAGAAGTAGTTCAAGCTAGTGACCAGCATCGGAGTGTGCTCGCTCCCGTTCAACAGAGCCGCATACTTGCGGGCGCAGCCGAGCCAGATGGCCCGCTGAAGGTGAATCAGCGTGACCCCGCGCCGATAGAGAATGGCCGCCAGCCGTTCGTCGGCGGCGCTGAAGGTGACTCGTACGCAGGCGGGGACCGACAGCATCTGCCGGGCCTGCTGGACATAGCGGCTCTGATCGATACCGAACTCCTCAACCGGGGGCTTCTCATACGGCCAGAAACGATCGCAGATCTCGACCGAGAGCCGGTCGATAGCGATCCGATTGTCAGCGTCAGGATGCCGGCGGCAGACTTCCCGATGGCAGAGTTCCTCCAGTGCGTCGGTCACGCTCTGGCGGTCGCGTTGGAGCAGGTTTGCCAACTCCAACGGCTCCCAGACCATCCGTGCGCTATGGCGATCCACGTTCAAACACAGGAAGACATACAGCCGGAAGGCCGCATCGGAAAGCAGGGGCAAGGCCGCGGCTACCTCATGGCCGGCAGCGAACCAACCGGTAGACCTTTTCAGTCGCAAGCGAGGCGCCGGGATCATGCCGCACCTCCGGAGACTCCCGGATCGGCGGCCGCCTGCGTCCACACGCCGGCCTTGCGCTTGTCTTTCAGTCGGTAGCTGTCGCCCTTGATGTTGATTGTGTGCGAGTGATGCAAGAGACGATCGAGGATCGCGCTGGCGATCACGTTGTCTTGAAAAATCGATCCCCATTCGCCGTAACTCTTATTGGACGTCAGGATCATCGAGCCCCGCTCATAGCGTTCGCTGATCAACTGGAACAGGCAGGTGGTCGCCTGCTTGTCCAAGCTGCGGTAACCGATTTCGTCGAGTACCAGGAGCCGGCACTTGCGCAGATGGGCCATCTTCTTGCGCATGCGATTCTCCGCCTGCGCCTGCACCAGGCGGTCGAGCAGGTCCGGTAGGCTGACGAAGTAAACACTGAAGCCATGACGGATGGCTTCCATGCCCAGGGAGACCGCCAAGTGCGTCTTGCCAACTCCGGGTGGCCCGAGAAACAAGGCGTTCTCGTGACGCTCCAGGAAACGCAGACTCGCCAGTTCGCGAATCTTCTTCTCGTCGATGGAGGTAGGGAACTTGAAGTCAAACTGCTCCAGCCGCTTGAGGTCTGGAAAGCCCGCCAGTTGGGTGCGCACTTTGATGTTGCGCTCCTGCCGGACGTTGGCCTCACTCTCCAGCACCTGCTCCAGAAAATCGCAGTACGGCAGGTTCTTTTGGGCGGCTTGCTCGGCCAGCGCTTCATAGCCGCGGGCCATCTCGGTCAGGCTCAGGCGCTGCATCAGCAGTTGGATGCGTTCAGATTGCAGCGACATCGGCCACCTCCTCGTACACGGCCAGGGATCGCTGCTCCACTTGCGGCGCCAGGAACCCGCGGCCGACTCCCGGGCCGGGCGTCAACTCCAATGGGCCTGGCGAACCCTCCGCCGGCGGTGCCGGTCCGCGTGGGCGCCGTTTCTCCACCAGCCCCGCATAATGCGCCGGGTCAACGACCATGACGCCACGTCCTTCGGCCAGGCGATGCTCGGCGATGACTTTGATATCGCTATAGATCTCGATGCGGCCACCGGTCACTGGTTCTCGCACCAGGACGGTCTTGCCGGCGAAGCGGAACGGTACCGAGTAACGATTGCCGCGATAGCTGAGCATGCAGTCTTTGGCCACGCGGCGATCTTGCATGTAGCTGGTGTCGTAATCGGGAAACTCGTCGAGCAGCAGCAGCGGTTCCTGAGGCAAGCGCTGGTAGGGGACCTCCCGCGTGGTGGAATGCACCTGGTGATTGACCTTTTCCATCCAGGCGTGGGCCTGCTGGTTCAGGTCCGCCAGCGAGGCGAAGGCGATCCCCGGCCAGAAGTTCTGTTTGACGAAGCGGATGGTCGATTCAATTTTGCCTTTAGTTTCCGGCCGGTAGGGGCGGCAGACGCGGGGCACGAAGCCGTAATAGGCGGCGAACTGGAGGAACTTCTGGTTGAAGTGCAACTCGCCGCCTTTTTGGTCCAGCAGCACGGTCTTCATGCGGTCGGTGAGGAGGCTTTCGGTCACCCCGCCGAAATAGCGGAAGCCGTGCACCATCGAGGCCAGCAGGTGATGGATGTCCTGGCGCTGCGTGAACTCGATGTAGCGCATGCGCGAGTAGCATAGGGTCAGGGCGAAACCGTAAAGCCGGCGTCCACCCCAGTTGCCGAAGTGGCCCCAGTCCATCTGAAGCTGCTCACCAGGGCCGGTCTCGAAGCGCACGAAGGCTCGCTCGCGTCCTTCCTCCCGCCACGGGGTGACCGCCAGCTTCAGCTGCGAATAACCGCCGTCATATCCGCGGAGGCGAATCTCGTCCAGCAGTTTGCGGGCGTTGTGGACACCTTTCTCCCATCGCTCCCGTAAGAAGGGGCGGTACGGATCAATCTTGCAGGGCGCCGGGTCTTCCCGTTTGTAGGGCTGCGGCGCGTCCACCAGATGCTTGCGCACGGTCTTGCGGTCGAGGTGGAGTTCGTCGGCAATCGCCGACACACTCCACCCCTGTTGCTTCAAATCGCGTATGTTCATAAAATCCTCCAGGTTGAGCATTGGGCTCCTTGGTCAGCCCAACGATTCCACACCTAGGGATTTTTCGACCGGCGCTACTGGGGAATTTTCAATCGGCGCTTTTGGGGAATTTTAGACCGGCGTTGACAGCCGCTTCTGAACCTCTTCCCCCAAGACCTCGACAGCGCGCTCGACTTGATTCTGCGCCGCCAGGGTCTCGGCCAGTCCGAGTTTCGGCCTGATATCCCCGGATGACGCGGGCCGCAAGGATCGGAAGGAGGCCTCGGCCTCCTGGTACTTGTTCTCGTGCAGTGCCAGCAAACCTGATTGCAAACGAACCTCCATATCTCCCGGAAAGTCGCGAACCAGCGCGTTGAGTTCCACGTGAGCCTCTCCAACGCGGCCGGCTCCGATCAAGCCTGCCAATCGGAGCAATCGAGCCCGCGGAAAACCAGGCGCCAGTTGAAGAATCTCATCGGCCGTGCGCAGAGCCCCATCGTTGTCTCGACGGGCAAGGTAGAGTTCCGTCAGTGCAACACGAGCAGGAATGTTGTCGGACCGCAGCCGCAAGAGTGCCGACAATTGGCTGATGGCCTGATTCACCTCCCCATCGGCTGCCAACGCCCTGCCCAGCCGAATGCTCAGCTCGGCCTCCCGCGGATCTTTCCTGACGAGCTCACGAAGGTCGACGATTGCGGCCTTGAGTTTGGATGCGTCGCCGCCATCCATCCAGATCCCTGCACGCATCGCTTTGGCATCCGCGTCGTCCGGATTCTGCTTGAGAGCCGCTTCCACGATTTCCAGCGCCTCCGCGACCTTTCCCTGATTCACCAGCGTTTTGGCGATTCTCGCTTGAAAAGGGCCCTTCTGTTTTGCATCCGCAAGCCGGGCTCCTTCCGCATAATATTGCAAGGCCTGCTGTTGATTCCCAATCTCATTGCAAAAGTCTCCCACCAAGAGTCGCGACTGCGGGGAACCAGAGGACGTATCCAACAACTTCTGCAAAGTAGCGGACATTTCCGCTGGCCTTCGGAACCGGAAGTAGTGGCGGGCTAGTTGGATCGGACAATCCGGCTGCCCATCGCCATTGGCACATTTGGTCGCAAGCATTTTGGCAGCTTCGTCTGGCCGATTCGTTTCAATAAGATGCTGATAGAGCAGGTTGTAAATCGCGGGAGCCCGCCTTTCCTTTAGCAGGAACTCTCCGGCGATTCGTTCTCCCTCCGCAGCTTGGTTATCCAAGAACAGCGCTTGGATCAGTCCGCTGGCAATCGTCACGTCGACTGCGTGCCGCGAGTAAACTTTCCGAAAGGCAGAGACCGCCTCCGTCGGCTTCTTATCGAGCAGCGCGATCGTGCCTTTCAAACGCAGACCGTTAACGGAATTGGGATCGTGAGCCAGCAAATTCGTCGAAATCCTGACGACCGCTTCGTAATAAACCCTGGAATGAAGTCGATCCTGGGAATAGCCCACCAGGCTGACATCGGCAAGATTGGCCGCAAGTTCCTCGTTGCCTGGCATCAACTCCGCGGCCCGGGAAAGGAGCCGAAACGCTTCCGTCCCATTGTTCTCCTTCAGTTCCACCATTGCCAGCCGGTAATGGGCTTCGCCGTAGGCGGGTTGGTCTTGAATGGCCTTTCGGTATCGAAGCGCGGCTTCTGCGAACTTGCCCTCCCGGAACAGTTGGTTCCCTCGATCCACCTGATACTGCGGGCTGTGATTGCAGGCGGCAGTCAGCAGAAAGCATAGAAGTACTGGTACGAAAGACGGCTTCGACATCATTTCAACCATAAGCAATGCTCGCCGGCTAGTAGTAACACCCACGTTCCCGGTGCCGGCACTCCAACTTCATCTTGATAATCTTACATGGTTGGGTTAGTATTAACAAACCAGTCCGATTAGGTTCCTGCTACCAGTGAGATCTATTATGCGATGGCTCTTTTCACTCTTGGCTCTGCCGGTTCTGACCGGAATGTGTTCCGCTTACACGGACGACGCGACCCACCCGTTGACGTATACTGGATCGAGCGGCAGTCTGGCGGCCAGCGCAGCTTTCACGTTCTCGAGTGCGAATGGTGGAACCCTTCAGCTGATCCTCAAGAATACTGGGGCTCCGGCGGTAGTGAATGGCGACATTCTGAACGGTCTCTTCTGGACCTCTACGACAACCTTGAGCGCGGCAAATGGTAGCGCTCTCCTGGGGTCGAGTCACGTCGTTGACCTTTCCGGCGGGAGCGTAGTTCAAACGACTGCGCCTGCCGGTGGCGATGTGGGCAAGAAGTTCGACTATTCCACCTCGGCCAGTTGGAGCAAGTCGGTGGGCAGTTTCAACAACGCGATCTCAGGGGCCGGTTATATCACGGTCAACGGAGATTCCGGTAACTTGGGAACGGCCACTATGGTGCCGGGGGGCGCCAATAACAATCAGGCCTACGGCATCGTCTCGGACATTGACCTCAATGCTCACAATAAGGTCAACAGCATTCCGTTAATCAAAGACTCGGTCACCTTCACCTTCACGAACGTGGGTACCAGCTTCAACATTACGGCCCTCGCTTTTCAATACGGCACAAGTCTTTCCGAAACCCGATTTGATGGAACACCTAGTACGGTTCCTGAGCCAGCGTCGTATCTTGGCGCATTGGCAGTCAGTTTTGCTGGCTTGTTATTGTCGACTCGTCGCCGGACCGCCGCTTAGCGAATCTCACCTCGCGCCATTCCAGCTCAGACAACACCAGCCCGAACATCTCCCGAAGCGCCTGTGTCGAGAATTCCCACCCCGAAACATTCGGTACCAGACTCTTCGCCGCTCGCGGCCAGCGCTCGTAGATCTGCAGATCGACCGCGAACAGATGTACACGTCACAGTGATTCCCTCCGACTCTGGCGCGTGATGAAACGGATCTCGAGCCGAAGGACTCGGGCCTGATCGCGTACACGGGATACCCTGCTGGAAAAATCCGGCCGTCGCGACGAGGCCGTCAAAGAGCATCGGGAGTGTCTCGTTGCCGATCCAAATCGAACCGACGTTGCCACCAACAACCTGGCCCTTCGACTTGTCGAGGACGGTGGCAGTAAATCCGGAGGCCTTAAGGCTCGCCGAGGAATGCGAGCGGAGACACCCCTAGAAGGCCACATGTCGGGATACGCTCCGGGTCGGCCTATTTCAAACACGGCAATTTCAATCGCGCCATAAATCTATTGGAACAGCCCCGAAATCGCCTCGCCCCAAACTATCGGAAGCCTTATAAGTACCGGTACAAAAGATAGTATTCGGCACTTGCTAAAGTTAATATTGATACACTATCCTTCGTAACAGCCAAATGCTCTATTTCAGGCTGATTCGGAGGTCACATTTGAAACGATCGCTCGCGTTACTTCTCATGCTCGGCCTGGTTGCTATCTGCAGCCTTCAGGCCGCGCCAACCATTATCAGTAGCGGTTCCGGCACCGGTGTCCACACTGGTGTTGACGTCGATACCACTCCAATCGCCCTTCCCGGCGACCCTGGTGGCACTGCAAACTTCCTCGTCGGCATCAATAAGCCGTCGAGCTCCGGCTGGGACCACCCTCTCGGCACATCCCAATGGATCACGTTCGATATCAACGGCGATGGCACACCGACGAAATCCTCGGGTCAGGCTAACTGCGGAGCGGGTTCCACAATCTGCAACAACGATTTTGTTAACTTCTACGAGGACTTCACGGCGAGTGCCAATTCTACTGGCATTCTACAGGTGATGGCCGACGATACAGCGGCTGTTTGGGTCAACGGGAATAAGGTCTTCGCTGAAAACGATCCTTATTCCACCGGAGGGAACACTTACAATACCTGTTCGAATGTCGCGATCGGATGTCTCAACTCAGGTACGGTTGGCACCGTCAACTTGGCGGGGCTCCTCGTCGATGGAACGAATCGCATCGTCTTTCAGGTCTTCCAACGTAACGGCACGGGCTACGGCGTTGACTACTATGCCGAGGTGGTCCCCGAGACCGGGCTTCTACGGTGTCTTAGCGTTGGGATTATCGGGCCTCTGCTTTGCAATCCGCCGCAAGCGGACTGCCTAAAAAGATCTGCAACTTCAAAAAGGGACAACCGCACTGGTTGGCAGTGCCGTTGTCTCTTTTTGATTTGACCTGATCGAAGTCTTTGTATTTCTCGCTTCCCGCCGTTCCCCCCTTTAGAACGCCACCTGCCCGAACACCTCGCGAAGCGCCCGTGTCGAGAATTCCCACCCCGAGATACTCGGCGCCAGGCTCTTCGCCGCAGGCGGCCAGCGCTCGTAGATCTGCGGATCGGCCGCAAACGGGACCACCGTCAGAGTGATCCCCTCCCGCTCTGCCGCGCGATGAAACTCGCGCAGAGCACGCCCCAGGTGAAATCCGAAAGTCACCAGAATCAGCCTGTGCCAGGACTGCTGCCTGGCCTCACCCACAATCCGCTTCGCTTCTTCCGCCGTGTCCCCCGCCGGCCTCAGTCGCAACACGCTGTCGCCCGGAATGCCCCGCAGTCCCCTCGCCTCCTCGCCATCCGCCGCCATCACCAGTCGCGGCGCCTTTCCTGCCTGAAGCAGGCTGATCCCAGCCTCCATCCGATTGAGCGGTTCCCCGCGCCGCAACCCTCCAGCCCTCGGCGGACCGGCCCCCGAAAGCACCGCGATCGCATCTGCCGTCGGGCAATCTTGCACGCCGATCTCCGGATATTGATTCGCGAGCCGCTCCAGCATCCATCTCCCGGCGAACGGCGCGGACAGAACGTATCCCGATATCAGTGAGACGACGGCGACCCACACCCAAACTCTCATTTACCTCCATTCTGCCAGTCACTCGACGCTGGGATCAGTACTATTCCAGTTCTAGTGAGCCGTCTCATTTACGTGCACCTGCGGTAGTCTGAAATATCACACTGTTTCTAATGGGACCTACCACCATGCAGCCATCCGATAAACCCGCCCTCCCCTTATCCAGCGTCTGGATCGTCCTCTTAGCCCTTGCCTGCCAGGCCTGCAGTTCGAATCCCTTCGCCGCCAAAGAGGAATATGTCCGCCGCGGCCGCCAGTTCGCCGACCAGGGCAACTATGCCGATGCCATCCTGCAATTCCGCAAGGCCCTCCAGAAAGACGCTTCCTACGGAGAAGCATATCTTCGCTACGGACAGGTCATGGTACTGTCCCAGAATCAGGCGGAAGCCTTCCAGGCCTTATCAAGAGCTGTCGACCTGATGCCCGCGTCCGAAGAGGCCAAGGTGGAGTTGGGCAATCTGGCGATCACCGGGCTCTTGGGCAGTCCTGCCCGCCCACCTAAGTACTACGAGACGGCTGTGAAGATTTCCGGCGAGTTGCTTGCCAGGAATCCAAAATCCTTCGACGGTCTGCGCCTGAAGGGCCTTCTGGCAATCGCCGACGGCCACCTCGGCGAGGCGGTCGATTCCCTGCGCAAAGCATCGGAGGTAAAACCGGACCGCGCCGACGTTTCGACCCAGTTGGTGCAGGCACTCCTGGCCGAAAACCGGGGGGCTGAGGCCGAAAGCGCCGCTCGCACCACGCTCACCTCAGTCAAGAACTACGGCCCCCTATACGATACCTTGTACGGCTATTACATGTCGGCGAATCGTACCGCCGATGCCGAGCAGTTGATGAAATCCAAGGTCGCCAACAATCCGAAAGAACCCTTCTATGTGATCCAGTTGGCCGACCACTACTGGCGCCAGAAAAAGGTTCCCGAGCTCGATGCCCTCCTGAACGATTTCGTGGCGAAATCCCAGCAATACCCCAAAGCCGCCATGGATGCCGGCGATTTCTACCAGCGAACGGGAGAACTCGAACAGGCGATTGCCCTCTATCAGAAAGGGCTCGAATCGGACCGGACCAACCGCAAGAACTACCTCAAGCGAATCGTGAGCGTCCGGATGGAACAATCGCGCTTCGCGGAAGCCACGGCGGAGGTCGATACGATCCTGAAGGAGTTCCCCGACGATCTGGAAGCCAAGGGATCACGCGCAGCCCTGCGCATGGCTACGGGAGAGCCCGCTGAAATCCAAAAAGCGCGCGATGAATTCGCCGCTCTCGTGAAGCAGGCCCCGGAAAACAACGAGCTTCGTTTTAACCTGGCACGAGCCTTCAGGCAAACCGGCGAGGAAGCCCAGGCTCGCTCAGCCCTCGCTGAAATCCTTCGGCATGACCCGAATCACAAGAAGGCCCTACGCGAGATCGCCGACCTGGAAATCCAAAACCAGAGACCCGATGAAGCCCTGCAGTATGCGGAAAGGCTGATCGCATTGGAGCCCGCAAACGTCGGCGCCCGGCTGGTTCGAACCGCGGCTTGGGCGCTGCGCGGCCGCAAGACCGAGGTGCGCGCCGAATTGCGCCGTATTATCGCGGAACGTCCGGATATGGCCGAGCCCGCTTTGCAGATGGCCACGCTGGAAATGGATCAGCGGAACTATGCCGAAGCGGAACGCACCTACCAGAGGCTGCGGACAATCGGAAAATTCGATATCCGGCCTCTGCGCGGATTAGTGAACGTTTACCAAGCCCAGGGGCAGAGTCGCAGGGCTCTCGATCTCGTTCAGCAGGAATCCAAACGGACAAAAGACCTTCAGGTTCGCACGCTATTGGCCACGACCGCGGCCCAATCCGGCGATCTGGACTTGGCTTTATCCACGGCACAGGCCATCTTGAACGACTTCCCCCAGGATCCGAAAAACCTTGTGTTCATCGGCCAGTTGCAGGAACAGAATGGCCAGATGGAGCAGGCCATCGCCCAGTACGATCGAGCGCGGCAACTCGCACCGAAAGACGCCCTCGTCGTCGCTCGCTATGGCCTGGCATGTATAAACACTGGCCGGACACAGGATGGCATCGCGGCCCTCCGTGAGAGCGTCAAGTTGCAGCCGGATTCGCCACTTTTGATGAACAACCTGGCCTGGTACCTCGCCGTTGCGGGAACAAACCTGGATGAGGCGCAATTGCTCGCTCAACGCGCCGCACAGAAAGAGCCTGCCAATTCCACCTTCAGCGATACCCTTGGAGTCGTATATCTCAAGGCGGGAAAACCTGACAACGCGATTCAGGTTCTCCAGGCGCTGGTCCGGAAAGAACCTGCCTCGCCCACCTACCGTCTCCATCTGGCCCGCGCACTAATCAGCCTGGGGCATAATCAGGACGCACGAACCGAACTGGCCAAAGCTGGCAGCAGCCGCCCATCGCCCGCGGAATCCAAAGAGATTCAACAACAGCTCGCCCTGTTGTCGAAATAGCAACCACGTCCGTCCTTTCTTCTGTTGCGCAAAGCATCAGAGCTTCCCCAACGACCCAACCTGTCGGTACGTCTCCTCTGCCTGAGCTTTCAGCCGAATTGGTACCAGAACTATGTCTGAATTCGGCTGGGACTATTGCCCTTGGTTATGTCTTGTTTAATACCTAAAGTTAACGCTAGGATGAGAAGACTTCGAGGGTAGACCTTCGAGGCCGTTGCCTTATCTGCATTTGCCCGTTATTTCCGGGCAGTCTGGATTCGGCAAAATTCGAGGAGAGAAGGAAAGATGAAGACTCAGGCATTTTCACTTTTCGGAATACTGGCTTTGGGAACGATCGCGAGCGCTGGGCCCGCCCCACTTCCATCCACATTTACAACATCGGTCACGAACGTTTCGATCACGGCTCAGGATGCGATCGGCCCCGGGTCGCCCGCATACGGGAGCGCATACCGGGTCGGCAACGGTGGTGCCTTCTACGGCACGCTTGGCCTCAGTACTGGCCAAGCCACGACGGCCTTCTGGTGCATTGACAGTCAGACCAGCTTCAGTCCAGGTGAGAGCGGCCAAGCGAATGTCACCCTGCTGAACGATACGGCCGGCCTTGCCAGCAGCACATGGTATGGCACCGCTGGCTCGCCCTCCGGATGGAACTGGACCAACGGCGCTGTCGATGGATTGACTGCCACCGACACCGTGCAGACCAGGTTGGAGATGGCGGCCTTTCTGGTTCAGCAATACGGATATACCTCATTCGGATACATTACAGGTACGTCGGCCAATCCTGCTTATTCGAATGCGAATGTTCAGCAGGCCATCTGGGCGATCATGAACAACACAGGCTTTACGAATCCTCCCCACGACGAGTCCACCAACACCGTCAGTCTTACCGGTGGCTCCAGCGGAGTGGATTATTGGGTGCAGCAGGCGTCGGCCGCGATCGCCGCCGGCCACATCACTACCAACAATTGGGCAGTCGTGACATGGGATGCGCCTATCTCCGGCCACGATGCGGAGCAGACCTTCTTGGTGCAGGTCACTCCCGAACCGGGCTTCTATGGCGTCTTGGCTCTCGGCTTGAGCGGACTTTGTCTCGCGATCGGCCGGAAGCGTAAAGTAGCTTAGCCTTTTTCTGACTCCCATCTCCTTCAGCCAAACGCGCTTGCCGTGCCTGACAGTCGGCAAGCGCGTTTGTCGTTTCGGAGGTTAAGATGGAATGACCAAACACCCTTCTCTTCACTTCCGCACTTGCCCTATTCGCCTTCCGCCGCCGACTGGCACGCTGACCGCGTCGAGCTTCGCCCGCGCCCCGCGAACTCGTCGCCACCGCCAGATTGGCGAGCCCTTCCGCGTACTGCCCTTCCCGAGACTCCGCCGGAACCACCAGCTCCCGCTGAATCTCCAGCAGTTCCTCGTGCAACCCCTGCGCCCGTGCCCAGGGCGCGACAAGCTTCGCCCAGCACCAAGCCGTACCGGCAAGCAATGAACCGCCTATCAGAGCAGTAACCATCTACTACCCTTATCGGCAGCTCGCACCTAAAGCTTTACTGCTCCCGATGCTCGCCCTTATCCCGCGACGCAGAACCCTGCGACGGCGCCGGCGCACCGTAGGTGATCGTCGATTGCCCCGTGAACTCGCGGCACTGATCCAGCTTAATCACGTTCAGGCTATAATTCCCAAGATCGTCCGTCGCCGCCAATTCCGCATTCCGCGGCATCAGAAAATCCGTGCCTGCGATATTCATCAGCTCATAACGCATCGATTTTTCGATCCATCGCACTCCCACCGACGCCGGAATCTGATTGATCTTCAAATCGACGCGCACCATCTCTAGCGTCTCCACGTCCACCCACACCGAACCTTCGTAAGCCACGATCGCCTCGGCCCCGCCGTGCTTTACCCGAAATCCGCTCTTTTCCTGCGGCATAGTCAAGTCGAAGCGGTACGTCTTGTGTCCCTCCTTCTTCGCCGTGCCCGCAAATCGAAATTCCGCCGCGTCCGACGCGAAAAGCATGTCGATCTGCGAGCCCAGTACACCATTGCCGATTGTGCCCGGCGCCAACTCTGTGATCGATTTCTCCCCGAAACGCCCCTCTCCCGGTTTTGAGAACAATTCCTCGCGGCCCACGAACGCCACTTCCAGCTCCACTGTGTCCTGGTGGCCAAGCGTGCTGCCGGCCGGCCGCACCAACCGGTTGACCACTTGACGACACATGTAGTTCGGCAATTGGGAAAGGTGCGCCATTGCCCGGCTGCGAATTCCTCGCAGCAGAGCCTCGGGATCCTCCGTGGGCTTATCCGCCCCCGCCGCGATCCCGAAAATCATCGCCAGTCCCGCGCCCAATCTGGCCAAGTTGCTGATGGAGCAATGCAAGATCCCCACCTCCTATGAAATTTGGGATTCGCACTGCCCCCCTCCCGGCGTAAGAGTCGGGGTTACCGCACACAAACTCGCTACCACGCCCTGACCGCTCGAGTAAACTGGCACACCGAACCGCGACCGTCAGAAAGCGATCTCTAAGCCAACTCCGCCCCCCGCTCCGCCAGCAGCCCCCGCAACAACGACCGGTGACACCGCCCTTCCTCCTCGCAGTAACATCCCAGCGAGAAATTCGTGTGATGCGATAGCGCCGCCAGCAGGTCCAAGTCGCGGCTCCGGTCGGGAGCGCTCATCTCCCGCCGGAAGCCTCGCCGGAACGCCGCCCATTCCCGCTCGTCCGACGCTGCCAGCCCTGCCTGCACCAGTTCCGCGCTCGGCGACAGGTTCGGGAACCACACATCATAGTAGTCGAGCCGCGCGAAATCGCCCTTCGCAACCCCGCGCGGCGGGCGCCGTACCGTGCCGAGCCGCAACCCTTCCCCAGCCTTTCGAGGCGTACCGAGCCGAACAATAAAGATAGCCATAAGTTCACCATACTGGTTTCACCGGGAAGTGGTACGATTGCAGACGCCATTCGATGACCCCGCGACCGTCGATTGCCCACTTTCGCGTGACCTCCAAGCTCGGCGAAGGTGGCATGGGCGCCGTCTACCGCGCCACCGACACCAAGCTCCATCGCGACGTCGCCATCAAGGTCCTGCCCGATTCCTTCGCCGCCGACCCGGACCGTCTCGCCCGCTTCCAACGCGAAGCCCAGGTGCTCGCGTCCCTCAACCACCCCAACATCGCCTCCATCTACGGAGTCGAGGACCGCGCCCTCATCCTCGAACTCGTCGAAGGTCCCACGCTCGCCGACCGTATCGCGAAAGGCCCCATCCCCCTGGAGGAAGCGCTTCCCCTCATCGCCCAGCTCATCGATGCCCTCGAGACCGCTCACGAAAAAGGCGTCGCCCACCGCGACCTCAAACCCGCCAACATCAAGGTAACGCCCGAAGGACGTCTCAAGGTCCTGGATTTCGGCCTTGCCAAAGCCCTTGCCGGCGAACCCGCCTCCGGCGACCCGCGGATCTCTCCCACCCTCACCATGAGCGCCACCGTCGCCGGCTCGATCATCGGCACCGCCGCCTATATGGCGCCCGAACAAGCCCGCGGCCACAACGTCGATAAGCGCGCCGACATCTGGGCCTTCGGTGTCGTAGTTCATGAAATGGTCACCGCGCGCCACCTTTTCCTCCGGGAGTCGGTTTCTGACACGTTGGCGGCCGTGCTCACCCGCGAACCCGAATGGCATGCCGCTCCCCCTCGCCTCGAGCCGCTCCTGCGGGCCTGCCTGGAGAAAGATCCCAAACACCGCCTGCGCGATATCGGCGACGCGCGCCGGATGTTGGATGAGCCTACCGCTCCCGTCCCGCCACCCAGCCCCGTCGCGCGCGCCCGAACTTTGCCGTGGGCAGCAGCGCTCGCTCTCCTCGCGGCGTCAACCGCGGCTGCCTCCTGGATCGCCTGGCGCGCCACCCGCCCTTCCGATCGTCCGCTCGTGCGTCTCAGCGTCGATCTCGGCCCGGAGGCCGTGGCCGGCAGCCGCCTGTCAGCCATCCTGTCGCCCGACGGCACGCGCCTGGTATTCAACATTCGCAATGCCGAAGGCCGCCTCCAACTCGCCAGCCGGACCCTCGACCAGCCCAAGGCCGCTCCGCTGCCCGGCACCGAAGGAGGCATCGATCCCTTTTTCTCCCCGGACGGCGAGTGGGTGGGTTTCTTCGCCGGCTCCAAGATGAAGAAGGTCTCCGTGCACGGCGGCGCCACCGTGGTCCTGTGCGACGCCACCGGCGCGCGCGGCGCCGCCTGGACAAACGACGGCTTCATCATCGTAGTTCCCTCGCTCACCACCGGCCTCCAACGCGTGCCCGATACCGGCGGCAAACTGGAGCCCATCACCGACCCGTCCAAAACCGGTGACGTCACCCATCGCTGGCCGCAGATTCTTCCCGGCGGCAAATCGGTCCTGTTCACCGCGTCACGCCAGGCCGGTGACTATGACGAGTCCACGCTCAAGGTCCTGACCCTTTCCACGGGTCAAATCAAGCAGGTCCACAGCGGAGGTTACTTTGGCAGGTACTTCTCCAGCGGCCATCTGGGCTACATCCATCAGGGAACGCTCTTCGCCGTGCCATTCGACATGGACCGCCTGCAAGCCCACGGCACCGCCGTGCCGGTCCAGGACGATGTGGCCGCAAACCCGATTTCGGGCGGCGGCCAGTTGGATTTCTCGCGCGCAGGCACGCTCGTTTACCTCAGCGGCAAGGGCCAAAGCCAGGGCTCCGTGACTTGGGTGGATTCCACTGGCAACACCAAGCCTTGGCTCCCTGCGGCCAGGCTCTATATCAGTCCGCGGTTTTCGCCCGACGGCCAGCGCCTCGCGCTCGGCGTTGGCAGTGGAGATCTCTGGGTCTACGACCGGCAACGCGAGTCGATGACGCAGCTAACCTATAACGCTCGCATCGCCCGCAGCCCTGTCTGGACACCCGACGGCAAACACATTGTGCTCACGGCCATCGGCTCCAAAGGTGGATACGACATTTGGTGGATCCGCGCCGATGGCGCGGGCGGACCGCAAGTTCTCCTCGACGGTAAGGGGAGCACCGTTTACCCGTTCTCGTTTTCACCTGACGGAAAGCGACTCGCCTACGTGGATCAGTCCCCGCAGGGCACCTTTGACATCTGGATTCTGCCCCTCGACACTTCCGACCCGGACCATCCCAAGCCCAGACGCCCCGAAGCCTTCCTCAGCACCCCTGCCTCCGAAACCGAGCCGGCCTTTTCACCGGATGGCCGCTGGATGACGTACACCTCGGATGAAACCGGCATGCCCGAAGTCTACGTGCGCCCCTATCAGGATGCCGGAGTGGTCGGCTATGGCGGACGCTGGCGAATCTCCGCCAATGGCGGCAAATCTCCCCAGTGGTCTCGCGATGGCCGCCAACTCTTCTATCTCGGCAGCGACGACCGGATCATGGTGACCGATTGCAACGCCCAGGGGCAGTCCTTCTCCTGCACTCGGCCGCAGCGCTGGTCGGAGCGCCAGATTGTTGACCCGATCCAGGGGCCGATGCGCATGTTCGATATCGCGCCCGATAAAAGCGGCTTCGCCTTCGTCGAGTTCAACACCTCAGGCGGCACGTCTCAAGGCTCGCTTCACGTGACCTTCCTGCTGAACTTCTTCGACGAACTCCGCCGAAGAGTACCCGTCAAATAGACACGGCCGTGCTCTTCAACAGGCCCAACGACTCGCCATAATGGAATCCCGGAAACACCGGCGCCAGGTCCTTCGTCCCGAAGTGCCCCATCATCAACTCGCCGAGCACCGCGCGAAAGTCCGTCGTCACCGCCAGGTCGCGACCCTCATAAAGTTGCTCCTTCTCCAGACCCGGCCATTTGCCGTACACCTTCCCGCCGCGCACCGGACCGCCCACCACGAACATCACATCCCCGTGACCGTGGTCCGTGCCGCTGTTGCCGTTCTCCTGCGCCGTGCGCCCGAACTCCGACATCGTCACCAGTACGATGTCCTCCATCCGGTCCCCCATATCGGTGCAGAACGCCGCCAGCGCGCTGCCGAATTGCCGCGCCACGTTGCTCATTTGTCCCGGCTCGTTCTGGTGGTGATCCCATCCGCCGATCTCGGCGAACGCAGCCTCCACTCCCGCATCGGCCTTGATCAGCCGCGCGATCTGCTGCAACGCGCGCCCCAGTTCCCCGCCCTGCTGATACTGCGCTCCCGATGACGGCGTGTACGGCGTGCGGTTCAGCGATTGAATCAGCCGCATCGCCGCGAACGCGTCCTTCCCGGCCGTCCCCAATTGCCGGTCCGCCGAGTTGCTGTACATGCTCTCCAGAATCGACGCCGTATCGTCGCTTCCGCGAAACTGCTGCAGGTCCCGCACCGCGATCGCCGATTGGTCGCCCCGCAGCGTGCGCGGTAAACTTGCGCTCATCGCAATCGCCCGCAGCGGCGATGCTCCCGGCTCCCCCGCCGTCAGCGCGCGATTCATCCACCCGTCACCCTTCAATCCCGGTGTGCCCGACTCCATGTAGTCCTGCGCGTCGAAGTGCGACCGTGACGGGTCCGGCGACCCCGTCGCCTCCACGATCGCCAGCATGTTCCGGTCCCACAACGCCTTCAACGGTTGCAGCGCCGGGTTCAATCCGAACCGCCCGTCCAGGTCGATCGCCGGAGGCCCGCCGTTCCCACCCTTCGGCCCCGGAATCCCGATCGTCGGCCGCAGTTCGTAATAACGCTTCTCCGCGAACGGCACCACCATATTCAGTCCGTCCGCCGCGCCGCGCTGAAAAATTGCCACCAGAATTTTGCGCCTCGCCTGGGTCGTCGCCGCGGCGCGTCCCAGCCAGAACGGAACCGCGCCCGCGCCGGCCATGGCCATTGCCGATCCGCGCAGAAAATAACGCCTCGTCAGCATACATCTATCTCCTTTGAAATTCCGGCGAGCTGATCACCAGTCCCGCGATCACGTCGGCGCTCGGCTGCTTGCCCTCCAGGCCCTGCTCGATCGCCGTCAGTGTTTGTTTGGATAGCTCGCGGTTCAGCAGCTCATGCGAGATCGCGGCCGCCGTCTTTCCCGCGAATCGTGCGCTATCCACCGGGACACCCGGAATCTGTCCCTTCACCAGCGCATGGGCGAACTCGATCCGCGCCATCACGCTCGCCGTGTTCAGCCACAGCTCCCCCGTGTCCTTGTATCCGTTGGGCGATTCCTTCGAGTACAGCGGTTCGCCCATGTCCGCCACTTTCTGCACCAGCGTGAAGGTATCGGTCGGCTTCAGGTCCAGCGACCGCGCCGCGCTCACCACCATCTCGAGCGGCGATTTGATCTTCGTCTGCCGCGCGCCCTCCGAGAAGAATTCGCGCGACGTGAACATCGTCTCCATCACCGCGCGCAGGTCCCCGTCCGTCTTGGTAAAGGTTCGCGCCATCCGCTCCACCAGCCCCGCCGGCGGTTCGTCGGCCACGAACCTTCGCGCCAGCTTCATCGAGATGAAGCGCGCCGTCGAGGCGTGATGCACCAGAATATCGATCACCTGCAATCCATCCTGCTCTCCACCACCCGCGGCAATCTTGTGCCCGAGCACCGTCTTCTCCGCGCCATCGTGCATGAACGCCGCGAATGCGAATTCGGGCTTCTGGTTCGGCTGCCGGATCGTCCACCCCGTAAAACAGCGAGCCACCGCGATCACGTCCTGCTGCGTGTAGCCGCCGTTGACGCCCATCGTGTGCAGCTCCAGCAGTTCGCGCCCGTAGTTCTCATTCAGCCCGTGCGCCTGCCGGCCGAACGGCTGCATCGGACCGAACGGTCCCGGCGCGAACGGCCCGATCTCGAACACGTCCGGCGACATGGATTGCCAGTTGTCCAAATAGTAGAGCATTGCCGGGTGCCGCGCCGTCGCCAGCAGCAGCTCCTTGAACTTCCCCAGCACGTGCGGCCTGATCGCATCCCGCTCATAACTCGCCAGCATGGAGCGCTCGCGATCCTTGCCCTCGAAAACATTGAAGTGGTTGAACCAGAAGTCCGCCAGCACCTCCTCCAACTGCCGGTTGGAATAGATCGCGCGAAACAGCTTGGCTTCCCGCAGGTCCCCGATCACCACCTGCTGCGGCGTGCGCGCCATCACGCCCATGCGCCGCAGCGCCGGCTGGCCCGCAAGCGCATCCGGCGGCAGCACCGCCGCGATCTTCTGCAGAGTATCCCCATCCAGCAACTTGAACAGCGCCGCCCGCTGCTCTTCCGTTCCATGCAGCGCCACTTGCACCTGGTCCGCTCCCAGCAGTTCGTTGAGCGGCGGCCGCAGGCGCCGCATCTCCATCCGGGTCTCTTCCTGCTGCAGCTGCCGCGCCGCCACCTGCTCCTTCTGCAGATCCGGCAAGCCTTCCACTACGTTGGGCGGCACCTGTGCCAGCACCTTGATCCGCTTCTCCGGATCCAGCGCCATGATCGCGGCGCGCCGCTCCTCCGCCGTGCCGTTGAATACCTTTCGGAACTGTTCCGGCGGCAGCAGTTCGTTCAGATTAATCCGATTGGCCCGCACGAATCCCGGCGGAAACTGCGGGAAGTATTTGGTGATTAACTCGCCTGGCTCCATCCCGATGGTCGCCAGGGGCTTCAATCTGGTCTCCAGCGCCGGATTCTCGGTGATCCGCTCCGGATGCAGTTGGAGTTCGATCCACTTCTCGACCCCCAGCTTCCGCACCTCTTCCAGATCACCCGGCCGCGCGCCGAATGTCAGCCGGTCCAGTGCCTGCAACATCCTCTGGTCGGAATCGAGCTTTGCGTCGAACCGGTCTGCCGCATGGTTCGCAGCCGCAAAAAACACAGCCGCCAGAAGCAAGCGTTTCATAATTGCCGCCCCCCTCCACCGCATTTGACGCTCGCACCCGCCATTTAGTTGATACTCCCTATGAGCGATTCCGCACACCTGTTTTATTCGCAGGCCGCGAAGATCCAGTGGGACAGGCCTCCTGGCCTGTTGTTGATGGGCGTTCCGCCCGCGAAACTTTGATGAAAGACCACCGCCGATTCCGGGGATTCCCCGAGTTTGAGGGGTGGTCTTTCGACCCTGTCCACTTGTTCCCGTAACTCTCGCGTGCACGAGAGGCAGCTGCACGGTGGGGCAGGCAATCTTGCCTGCAGCCGGCTTTCAGCCGGCTCGCCCCACTCCAATGCGGCCCGCTCACTACAAAGGAATTCGAGCTTGCGGCCTGCCGCAATGCGGGGCACCAGTCAAGTTATCCACAAGTCACTCCACCGGCGGCAGCAGGTCCTCCGGCACAGTCCCATTGAGTGTGAAATCGGTGAAACGCTTCAACGCGCGCATGTAGTCCTGAAGAGCGGATCTCGAGCCGGATTGCTGCATTCGAAGAGCTCCGTCCGGATTTGGAAGGCCCGCGGGACTATCGTTGACCAGCACTTCGAACTGGCGGCTGGCGGCCAAATGCTCCACTCGCGCCTTGTCGAGTTCGTCCCAAAGCCGCTGCCGGATGTCGTGGCGATTCGCGTATTCCAGCATGTCCCGAGGTCCGCGTAACAGAATTATACTCAGTCCCTCCGCGCGTAAAAATGGGTTCCTTGAGCTACTTGTGAAGCGACTAACGCGCGCAGGTAACAATTCGATAACGCTTTGCTTAAGATTGATGCGGCGCCTTACTCCGCGCTAATTTCGTGCATTTTAGGACATCCATTCGGTAGCTCCGCGGACCGAACGGACGCAACAGTCATGCAAGAGACCCAATGTTGCTCCTCCCATTCGCCTCTCGCATTCCTGGCGAACACCCGCCACGTCCCATACCCGCAGAGGCTGCCGCAGAATGCCCATGTGTAGACCGCGGACAAAGCCCTTTTCCGGTCAAAGTAAACATTCCCGAGCGAAATCAGATCCGTGGCTCCCCGGAAAAGTTCCACTTCATCGCTGGAATGGTCCGGACTGTTTCGTAATTTCCCAAACTGCTTCGCCTGCTCGGCGGTGACCAGTTCATACGGCTTGAGAGTTTGGAAAGCGCGTTCCAGAAGAAATCGCTTCTCGCGAATTCGCAGGCGGTCGGCCAGCAACTCCGCAAAGCTCGCACGATACGCCTCGGGAACCGTAATGCAGGATTGCGGTTCGTTCTCCATTACTTCTCCCGATACCTCCTGGACCAGATACTTCTTATTGTGGTCCTCGTGGCTCAGGCTCGGGTGCGCCAGCACCGCGCTGTAGATGATATACGTGTCTACGCGGCGGTCGGCGGGAACGGTCGTTCGTTCGTCGGCGGCGCCGGCGCTAACTCCGGACAGCACAACTACCGTGACGGCAACGGCAGCCACGCGCCGCAGGCGAACGCGCGCCGCGCTTGCGTAACTCCCCACCCCAATGCCGAGGCCCGCGGCGAACAACCACCAGTTAAACCTCTGCGGCATCCCGCCCGCCATCACGTTCCGGTAATCCATCGCGAACGAGACAACGATGATGCAGGCGCCCAGAAGTATCGCAAACCAGTGCGCCGCGCCGATTCGTACCGGGGCGCGCAGGTGCCACACTCCCGCGGCGATCATCGCCATCGAGACCAGCACCGGAGCCAGCACCGGCCCGGCCCAGGGAACCGGGATCAGAAACAGGATGTCCCACGTGAACACGGATGCGGGCCAATCCAGCAGCACTTTCAGAAAAATGTAGAACGTCAGATCCCAGACTCCGAACGCCACCACAAACGCGGCGCCCCACTCCCCCGCATTCCGCGCCACGGCCAGCGCGACCGCCGCCAGCATCAGGATGGTCGCCGCCTCGCGTCCCAACTCCGCCGCCAGTGTGCGCTGTTGCTCGGGCCCCGCCGCGTGCAATTGCTCCAGGGTGAGCAAGGGGAACAACTCGGCCGCCGGCCGCCCCGGATAGAATCGCTGCCGCGCCGGCTCGTGCAATGCGCGCAGATAGGTGACCACCGCCGCTTCCAAATATCCAAACGCAGTGCCGAACAGCACGAGCGCGAGGACGGTGCGTTTCCACGGAATTCCGTTCAAGTCTCTATTATCGGCCGCGCAACCGCCGATATGGTATGAGGAGGCAGGCTCATGAAGCTTGGATATCCCGAACGAAGGCACGCAATCCGCTATCCGATGGAGGCCAAGGTCGTCGTCCACAAATCCCAAGGTGAGCGGGTGACTGCGAATGCAAGGGACATCAGCGGCGCCGGGATGTTGCTGCACCTGGAGCAATCAGCGGCCTTTACCCTCGATGAAGTAGTGACGGTTGAGATCGAATTGCCGGATCATCCCGACAAGCCATTATCGGCTTGGGGCATAGCCAGCGTCGTGCGTATCGTGGACAATGACGTTGCACTTCACGTATGCGCCGGCACTTTTACAGCGTGACATTACGCCGACGGCGCCTCCGGCTCGGGATCGGGCAGCGGTAGCCATCGACCCGCGGCCGTCTTCCCTTCCGCCAGAACCAACCGCTCGGACGCGTCCACCTTCATCCAAAGCCACGCGCCGGTCATGAGCAGGGCCGCCATTGGGACAAAGGGCAGGTCGTAATTCCCGTAACGGCCCACCAGGTATCCAAACACGCCCGTCGATACCAGCGAGCCGATCTGCGCCGAGGTGTTCATCGCGCCCACCACCGCGCCGGCATACTCACCGCCAATATCCAGGCACACCGCGAACATCGTCGGCTGCTGAAAAGTGATCCCGCCAAAAGCAAGGGAAAGCAGGATCAGCGTCGCCAGCCATCGATGCGTGAATATCGTCGCCACGATGCAGGCCGCCGCTAATCCCAACCCGATCACGCCGATGGTGCTGCGGCCCTGCTGCAATCCCACCTTCCGCACGAGCGCGCTGCTCGCCAGCCCTCCGCCGAAGTTCGCGCCGGCGCCCACCAGAAACGGCAGCGACGATAGCAGCAGGTCGTTCTCGCTGTATCCCCGCGATTTCACCAGAAAGATGTGTATCCACGATTGGAAAAAATACAAGGTGTACACATAGCAGAAGGCCACGCCCATCACGGCCCACAGGTTCGCCTTGCGCAGCGCCGATCTCCAGGGAAGGCCACGGTGCGCCGCGGCCGCCAGACCGCGCGTCTCCTCCCGCTCCGCCTCGCCGACTCCCGCCTTGTCCGCCGGTGTGTCGCGAAACCATGCGTA
Organism: uncultured Solibacteraceae bacterium; assembly: GCA_963791985.1. GTDB lineage: Bacteria > Acidobacteriota > Terriglobia > Bryobacterales > Bryobacteraceae > Solibacter. The sequence continues at coordinate 97,057 of CAWBUN010000004.1, forward strand.
CCAGACCGCGCTCCACGCCACGCCCAACACTCCGAACACATAGAACGAAGCGCGCCATCCGTAGTGAACCTGGATCGGGACCACCAGCAGCGGAGCTAGAGCGCCGCCCAACTGGCTCGCCATCAGGAAGGTTCCAAAAGCACGGCCGCGCTCCGCCACCGGAAACCAGCGGGCCACCGCCACGGAGGCATTGGGAAACGCTCCCGCCTCGCCCACTCCGAAGAAGAATCGCGTCGCCAGCAACGGATAGAAGCCCGTCATCATGCCGGTCAGCGATGTGAAGGCGCTCTACCACAATACGATCCGCGTCAGCACCCGCCGCGGTCCGATGCGATCCCCCATCGCCCCGCTGGGGATTTCGAACACCGCATAGGCCAACGTGAAACAGCCGGTCACCCAGCTCCACCCGATCGGCCCGATGTTCAGCGCCGACTGCATTCGCGGCCCGGCCACCGAAATACAGACCCGGTCCAGGTACGTAATCACCATCAGCAGAGACAACAGTCCCAGCACCCGATCCCGGTATTTCATCCCCTGCCCCCTCACGCGGCAGGACCGATTCTCTCACGAAAAGTGGCCCGCCAACTGGGAGGTATGTGGATACCCACAGCGTACGCTCGGTGTTGGAACGCGCGGTCTCATGAAGTGCGATCGCTAAGTACACCGTTTCAGAAGTTCGATCACGTTTCGGCAGGAAATACGAAACTGTACTTCTGAAACGGCGCGTTAAGCTTCGGGTCGCGCAGTACAAAAGCGCTTTCCCGCGCGTTAAAACGCGCAAGACTCCGGGAAACATCGGCTGTATACTGCTTCCATTCCAGATCGTTTGAGGGGATAGCTATGAAGCTGCTTTCTGGTTTCTCGCTTCTGATCTTCTGCGGATTTCCTGCGCTGGGCGCGACAATAATGCCGACCGGTGGCACCGGCGGCCCTTTCAAGAATGTCACGGAGAAAGGCCCTCCCGGCGCTCCGATGACCATTTACGTGTCCTACTACAGTATTCTCCTCGATTCCGATCAGCCCATCTTGAATCCCGACGGATCCCGGCCGCAATACTCGTTCATCATTCCGCCATCCGGTTCGGTTACCGTTCCGATACCGAAGACCGTGAATGGCCTGACTGTGTCGGATATCGTCCAGATCACCGGCAAGCCCGGCGATAAGATCGACCCGGGATATCTCTACGTCGGTGCGTTTGGCAGCGGACCGATGTTCGGCCTGAGCGACTTCCTGGACGCCAATGGCGAGTTCCTGTTGCCGGATTTCTTTGCCGAGTCACTGACCAGTGTGTACTACGGAGTAAACCTGGCAACCATCGGCTCCCAGGGAACGAACTTCGTCAACACCTTCTCCTTCGGCTCGACCTTCACAACAAACGCAAGTGGGCAGATCGCTCAGCTCCCGGGCTATGTATTCAGTTCGACTCCCCTCACTTACGTTCCCGGAAGCGGCTGGACCGGGACCACTCTGGGCGCGGGCGTCGTACTCGATTACGTGGCCTTTCACGACGTCAATAGCGCCCCGGAGCCCGGCACCTTCGCCCTCGCAATCGTCGCCGTGCTGCTGCTGAAACGCGCCTCCAGGCGCCGCAATTCCATATGACGCCGAGATTCGGCTTCGCCGTCTGGCTCGCGATGGGCTTCGCGCACGCCGCGTCGATCTCTTTTACTCCGCCGGGACTTCAATTGGATGCCGACCCGATCCTGGATAAGACCACGGCGTCCGGGGCCGACAACATCTTCGAGGTCATGCTCGACACCACCGGTCTTCCCGATTGCACCAGGAATCCGGGGGCATGCCTCGGGAAACTCGACTATGCGATTACGTTCGATCGCAAGGAACTCGTGCTCCAGCCGATCATGCCCGGAACCGGCTTCGCGATGAACCTGTATTTCCCGGGCGCATGTCCGGCGCCCGCCCCGCCGCCTCCACCGCCCATGGAACAGATATGCAACGTAAACGCCGTGCATGACCAGGGATCGATTCCATCGGGGGCCATGCTCCTGCTGGACACCGTCGATCTCATCGCCACCGACTTTCTGGACAACGATGGAAACATGGATTTCGGAATCAACCTCTTGGCGGCGACCAGTGTCGCCGGGGACAATTACGCACCCCTCTTTTTTCCCGTATCCCAGATCATTGAAGTTCAGCCGTGCGAGATGAACGACCTGGGGAACGCTTCGGTATGTGTCGCGCCCTCTGTCCCCGAACCGCTCACGCTCTATTCGAGCGCCCTGGCATTGTGTGTCATTGCTCTTGTGGCGCTGCGGAGACGTTATCTGGCAATGTCGGTAGCGTTCCGCGGTTGAACGGCAGTTCGAACCATTCTCCAACCGTGAGCAGCCCGGAGGTAACATCCGCAAAAACAATTCCATAGCTCACGCTTGGACCAGTTACATCCGGGCCAACCACTGATACCGACGGGAACACAGGTGTGGTCGTCCACATATCCGAAATTACATTCAATGCCGGACCGTTTCCGGTGATGGAAGCGCCGGCCGTACCGTCAAGCCCGACATGCGGCAGCCCATTCCCGGCGCCGTAATTGAAACTGTAGGTCGGCAAAACCGGATTCGGACCGCTGAATATGACCTCGGTATTTCCCATTCCATCCAAGCTCACGGCTGCTGCTGCGATCGCCGCATTGTAGAGGATATTCTGGTTGACGTAGGCGAACGGATTCACTACTGGGTCATTGGCAATAGCTGTCACATTAATCGCCGCTACCACGTTTCCCTGCATCGACGTCTTCCTTTGATGTTCGGCGTTGCCGGAACGTCACGATGCCCGCAAGGCCGATGACTATCAGAACCATAGGGGACGGTTCGGGTACGTTGCCATTGGCAAGCGTACTGCTGCCTAACGCCTGCAGTCCAAGAAGTTCGGCCGGAATCGAAGTGTCGCAGGAGCCTGGAACCGTTGGGTCGCAAGGCAGAACAGCCGGCGATGTAATCAGATCTGAGAAATTACCCAGGCCATCTTCGATTGCAATAAAATTCCCGGTATCCAGCGGGTCAACGCCCCCGCCGCCGGGCACAGGTCCAAACGGGCTGAATACATCGAATCGCGTAATCCATCCGCGCGGCGCAGCGGCGCCAATCCCCGGTAGCGGACCGAAGGAATTCAGCGGCGTGTTCGAGTACCAACGAGCCAAATAGGCGGTCAGACCCGCATTCCAGTACTGCTCGAAACCCCATTGCTGGAGTACTCCTTGGAGCGGCGGGAGGGGATTGACACCCGGCCCGTTGATTGGATTAACCGGAGCCGAGTCGAAAGCGTAAGGATTTAGGGGGCCCAGTTCGCCGTTGATGTTGGGAGTGGGACGTAGTCCGCCCACAAATGGCGCGTTCGGGAAGACCGCGTCATCAACCCCGCCGGGCGCTGTAAAAGTGTCGTTTGCCAGGGCGCTCGCGGCCACGAAAGCCGCTACGGCGGCCTTCGTGTTTGCAACGCCCACGTCGAAGAAAAACCCGTCGATCGGTGACGCGCCTGTATTCCAGACCAGATAGGTGTAGTCGAATCCCGGTCCGTTGAGGCCGTTGCCGCCTGGCCCGGTTCCCGCAACCCTGAAGATCTGCTCGTACCCCACCGCGCTTTGACCCGGATTCAGACTGGTGACGTTGAACCGAATCCATGACGCATTCATTCCCTGCGCCGCAATTAGAGAAAGGAACACCACTCGCAGCGGCAACATGCCGCCGCGCCGATGAGATCTATTCCGCATAGTCGAATCCTCCGCGAAAAGAGACTTTCGGCCGGGCAACACGAGTAACTCACATACCCAATCGGATGGTCCCGGATACGAAGTATGTTATGGCGCAGGTGCAGGTCTGTCAATAGATATATGTGAGTCTGATTTTCCGAATGTCCTTCGCCGGACAACCTTCATTTCTGCAAAATATTCGACTAACTACATGTTACAAACTGTCTTGTAATAGGCTGTATTCCCATTTGGTACGGTCTCCAACCAGCCCGCGGGTCTAAATCGCACAATGATTCGGTCGCACCGCGCGAGCCATTCCGCACCCGCGCTGTCTCGCAGCCGCGAGCCGGAGTAGGGGCGCCGTCCGATCCCACATAATGGGAACAGGCTGCGAAGCGAATTTGGAGGTATCAAGAACACATGCTCAGAACCGCTATCCTCGGCTCGATCGTCTGGTTATTGGCGCCCGCTTCATGCGTCGCCCAGACGGCCGTGAAGTCTCCCAGGCCGTCCCGCCTCCTGGCGGACTACAGCGCGGCGCTGGAAGACCTCGCTCAACTTGCCAGCCCCTCTGTGGTTCAGATCCAGGTCAAGAGATTGGCTCCGGTCGGGAAAAGCGACGCGCAACGTACGGGCTTCGTCTCCGAGCAGCAAGCGACCGGATCCGGCGTCATTGTAGACCCGGACGGGTATATCGTCACCAACGCTCACGTTGTGCAAAACGCCCAGCGGATCGAGGTCAAGGTTCTTCGAAGCGACGAAAGGGGGAAGACGCCGCACGAACACCTCGTGCCCGCGAAGCTGATCGGATTGGACCGCGAGGTGGACATCGCCGTCGTGAAGATCGAGGCCCAACACCTCCCGGCGCTCTCCTTCCTGAACTCGGACAATCTCCGGCAAGGGCAGTTGGTGGTTGCACTGGGCAGTCCGCTTGGTCTGCAGAACTCTCTCACTCAAGGCGTGGTGAGCGCGACCTCCCGGCAGTTGGATCCGGAGAGTCCGATGGTCTATATCCAGACCGATGCTCCGATCAATCGCGGCAACAGCGGAGGGCCGTTGCTCGATATCGAGGGGCGCATTGCCGGCATCAACACGTTGATCTTCTCGGAATCGGGTGGCAACGAAGGAATCGGGTTTGCCATTCCCGCGAATCTGGCAAAAGACGTCTATCAGAGGCTTCGCAAGGACGGGAGGATTCGTCGCGGTGAAATTGGAGTAATTCCCGAGACCATCACGCCAACGTTGGGCGCGGCCCTGGGACTCGACATGGATTCTGGCGTCATCGTTTCGGATGTGCTGCCGCAGAGCGCGGCGGAGGCGGCGGGAATCGAACCGGTCGACGTGGTGCTTTCGATCGATGGAAAGACACTGAGAGAAGCACGCGACCTGATTCTGGCGGTCTTCCAGCGAGCGCCCGGAGACCAGTTGACACTCGAGATCCGGCGCGGCAAAGAGCAGATCTCCAAAACCGTCGCCGTTCTCGAACGGAAGAACGAGCCCAGCCAACTGGAAGATATCGCCAATTCAGATGCCGCCCTGGTGCGCCGATTGGGAATTCTGGCGGTGACCGTGGACGAGAAGGTGACCGCCATTCTGCCGAACTTGAGACGCCTTTCCGGGGTCGCGGTAGCGGCGGTTCCGACCGAATATGCCGGCCTGAATCCGGGGCTGGTGGCGGGCGATGTGATCTACTCGCTCAACAACGTGCGAATCGCCTCGCTCGAAGAATTGCGCAATGCGCTCAAGGACAAGAAACCCGGCGACCCTATCGCGCTGCTGGTGGAACGGTATGGGCAACTGATCTTCGTGACGGCAAACCTCGAATAAGCCCGCTTCCCGGTAACCAATCTGCCACGGGCTGCTAGGTCGCGGCTCCGCTCCGAGCCGCGCGCGTCGCCAAGCGGTTGGTAATTCGCAATTAAACTCGCGGTCGTCCGTACTAGCGCCGCTCACCCGGACCGCTTGTCGCAGCAAGCGATCGAGCCGAGAATCGTCTCGACCACCTCATCGTCCCCGATCAGCGAGTTGATCATCAGGTGGAAAAACTGCCGCGCCGGCCAGTCTACATCGAAGTACTGTTTGATATATTCCGCGCGGTCGCGATCCACCGTCTGCGCCAGTTCGATGGCTTCTTCCTCGCTCTTGCCCGCTTCCCGCAATCGCTTGACCTTCGCCTCGAACGGTGCGTAAACAAAAACGTGAAAGGCGTCGGGCCGGTCGCGCAGATAGTACGCCGAACCGCGCCCCACGATGACGGTATTGCCGGATTTCGCCGCTGCCGTTACCACGCGCTCGGCAACCTCGCGAATGCAATCGGCGTCCACCATCTTCAGACGCGGAGCGTTCAGGCTCCCCTCAAAGCTGCCGCGCAGGAAGGCCTTGAACAGCCGGTAGTGCAGCGCGTCCCGTTTTTCCGCATGCTCTTCCACAGCGCGGCTGTCGCAATCCATTTGGCGGGCGATTTCGTCGGTCAGATGCTGGTCCCATAATTGCCAGCCCAGCCGGTCCGCCAGTTTCCTCGCGATATCGGCGCCGCCGCTACCGTATTCGCGCTCAATCGTAATCACTCTGATCATCAATCCGCCTCGCGCCGCCTTCTAACCCACGGCAACTTCTCCGCCCGCCCGCGGATCGTTCTTCCGGACCACAAAGGCGAGCACAAACATGATGCTCGCGCCAAGGGCAAGCACCTTGTACGTATCGATATAAGCAAGAGTCTGCGCCTGCGCCTGCATCGATTGGTAAATCATCCCGTACGCCTGGACCCGCGCATCGGCCGCGCTGGCCCCGGCGTGGATCAGCTGCTGGGTCATGGCGGCCACCTGGTTCTGAAACACTGTGTCGTAGTTGGTGGTGTGGTATGACATCACCGATTGGTGGAATTGCGCCCGCCGCGCCAGCATCGTGGTTACCATCGACGTTCCCACGCTGGCGCCGATGTTGCGCATGAAATTGATCAGGCCCGATGCGTCGTTGCTCTTTTGCGCCGGCAGCCCCGTGTAACTCGCCAGCGTGATCGGCACAAACAGAAATGGCAGGCCGGCGGCTTGCGCAGCCCGCAGCCACATCGCCACCCGGAAGCTGATCTCCAAATCGATCCGTTTGGTGGAATAGAACAGCGCCATCGCGATCGAGAGCCAGCCAAAAGCAATAATGTATTTGACCGGGAATTTCGTGGTCAGTTGGCCGACGATTGGCATACCCACCAGCAGCAGGATTCCGCTCGCCGAGAGAACCAGCCCGGCTAACTCCGCCGTGTAGCCCAACAGGGTCTGCAGGAACTGCGGCATCATCACCAGGCTGCTGAAGTACACTACGCCCAGCATGAACATCATCAGGTTCGCTGTGGCGAAGTTGAAGTTCTTGAAGAGGTGGACATCGATCACCGGGTCCCGGTGGAACCACTCCCAGATCACCAGCCCTATCAGGCACGCCGCCGAAATTATGGAAAGCGTAAGGATGAAGTGGGAACCGAACCAATCGTCCTCCTGGCCCCTGTCGAGCACCACCTGGAGAGCGCCTATCCCAAGCGTCAGCAATCCAATGCCGATGTAGTCCACCCGGATACCGGCGCCGCTCAAGCGCCTGAGGTACGGTGGATCCTCTACCAGGCGGGACACCAGGAACAGCGTCAAAATCCCAATCGGAAGGTTGATGTAGAAGATCCATCGCCAGGAATAGTTGTCGGTGATCCACCCGCCGAGGGTTGGTCCGATCGTCGGCGCCATCACGGCCGTGATTCCATAGAGCGCGAAGGCCAGTCCCCGTTTCTGCGGCGGAAACGTGTCGGCCAGAATGGCCTGCGCCATGGGCTGCAGTCCTCCACCGCCCATTCCCTGGATGGCACGGAAGACGATCAGCAGCGAGAGGCTTGGAGCGGCCCCGCACAGCAGCGAGCTCAGCGTGAAGAGGACGATGCAGAGCAGGAAGAAGTGCTTCCGGCCGAAGATGCTCGCCAGCCACCCGCTGATGGGAAGCACGATCGCGTTCGACACCAGGTATGACGTGAGCACCCAGGTGCTCTGGTCATTGCTGGCGCCGAGGTTGCCTGCAATATGCGGTAAGGCTACATTCGCAATGCTCGTGTCCAGCACTTCCATGAAGGCCGCCAACGCAACCACCACGGCGATCAGCCAGGGATTGGCCTTCGGTACCCAGCGTTGTTGTACTGGCGCCGGCGGCGGGAGCGTCTCGGTTACTTCGGCCATAAGCGCAGTGAATCGCTATCGCAAGAAAACCTTCGGATCGACCGACATTCCCGGACGCAGGTGATGATCGGCATTCTGCCCGGGGTCGAGATCGATGCGGACCGGAATGCGCTGCACCACCTTCACGTAATTCCCGGTCGCATTCTCCGGCGGGAGCAGGCTGAAGCGCGAGCCGCTGGCGCCCCCGATACCCGTAATGCGCCCCTCGTACTCGTGGCTGTACGCGTCCACGCTGAATCTCACTCTTTGGCCTGGCCGCATCCTGCGGAGCTGCGTCTCCTTAAAATTGGCGATCACCCACACATCATCGAGTTGAACGATGGCCATGAGTTGCTGCCCCGGCGACACGTTCTGCCCCACTTCCACAGTCTTCTTGCCGACGATTCCGCCCGATGGAGCGACGATGGTCGTATAGCTCTGGTTGAGCCGGGCCTGGGCAAGCAATGCTACCTGCTGCGCCAGTTTTGCTTCCGAAGATTTGGCCTTGGACTGGCTGACGGCGACTTGCTGCGGTGCTGTCTGAGCCGATTGGATTGAGGCTTCCGCCTGCGGGATCTTGGCCTGCGCCTGCTGAATCGCCGCTTCCGCCGCGGTCACATTGTGGCGTGCTTCGTTCACCGACGCGATCCGGGTGTCCACCGTAGCCTTGGCCGCTGCCGCCGTCTGCGCCGCCTGCTCGTACAGTTGCTGCGAGATCTCTTCCTTGTCGACCAGGAGTTTGTAACGTTGCGCGTCGTCCGCGGCCTTCTTGTAGTTGGCCTGGGCTTCAATCACCTGCGCCTCGGCGGCCGTCAGCCGCGACTCGGCTGCGCTGAACTGCCGCTGGGCGGCAAGCAGCCCGGCCTGGCTGTCTGCAAGCGTGGAGTGCGCTGTCTGGAGGGTGCTCGCGGTATTGGTCGACGTGATCGGAATCTCTGTCCGCGAACCCGTCAGCGCGGCCCGTGCATCGGCGACATCCGCCTCGGCCTTCGCCACCGCGACGTCATAGTCTCGAGGGTCGATCACCACCAGGACGTCGCCGGCTCTGACGATCTGCTGGTCCTCCACCAACACCTGGCTGATATGGCCGCTGATGCGGGCGCTGATGGCATGGATGTGCCCATCGATTTGGGCGTCGTCCGTCGATTCGAAAGTGCCAAGGTACTTCCATAGGAAATAGCCACCCACCAGGAGCGGCAAGATCACCATCATCGCGATCAGCGCGCCCCGGTGGCGCTTTGGCTTCCTGACGATGCGCGGCGGTGGAGCTTCCGTCTTTGGGTTCTCGACCAACGTGTCGGCCATTTCATTTCACCTCGATCAACTTCTTAATCCCCTGCTCGGCCAGGCCCAATGCGCGCGCGAGCGATGCCTTAGCGAGATTGTGGGCGTACGAGGCGGAAATCAGGTTGTCGCTGGCCGTGGCCACCGATTGCTGCGCCTGAACTACCTCGATCGTGTCGGCTACGCCCGAGATGAAGCGATCCCTGGCCTGTTGCAGCGTCTGTGCGGCCAGCTCCACGTTGCTTTGCGCCACCGCCACCTGGTCGGCGGCCGATTGGATATCGAGGAACGCGGTCCGCACCTGAACCTCGATCTGCCCTCCCAGATCGGCAAGTTCGTCGGCGCGCTGTTGCTTCGCGGCCCGTGCCTGCTCGATATCGCTGTGAATCCGCCCGCCATTGAAGACGTTGAAGTTGAGCGCACCCACTGCCAGAAACACTCCATGAGAGTTGCCGACGGTCGGACCCGTGACGCCGTAGTAACCGTTCAGATCTACGGTCGGGTACCACTCCGCGCGTGCAGCTCTCAGAGCTTCGTCCGCCGCCACCAGCAGCTTGCGTGCGCTCTGGTAGTCCGTTCTCTGGGCGGTCGCCGTACGCAAAGCCTGATCCAGCGTCAGCCCCCTTAACGGTGTGAACGGAGTGCTGTCGGCGATGTAGAAGGCTTGCCCCGGAGGCAGCCCGATCACTCGCCCGAGGGTGAGTTTGTCCTTGGCGAACTGATTCTGTTCCACCAGTAGGCGCTGCTGCTGCGTCTTCAACTCCACCTGCGCGCGCAGTACATCGATTGCGGGCACCACCCCGGCTTTTTTCTGGTCCACCGCGCGGTTGTATATGGCTTCGGCCGTCGCTACCTGAGCCTGGATCGATTCCACGCGGGAGCTGTCCGCGATGATCTGCAGGTACCCGTCGGCAACGGCTTGCACCACCAGGTCGCGCGCGTCCTGGACCGAAAGCTTCGACGCCTCTTCATTTGCCCGCGCGGAGCTGAGGCTCTTCCGCAAATTCCAATCGAAGACGGACGCTGAGACGTTTACCTGCGCATTGGTATAGGAGAATGGACCCACGACCGTAGGAATTCCGCTCAGTCCCGGAACCCCCAACGAGCCGAACCCGAGGGTCTTCAAATTGATTTGCTGCACGGTTTCCCCGATACTACCCGTGACTTGCGGCAGCAGGGCGGAAAGCGCCCGTATGCGCTCCGCCCGCGCTGTTTGGCTCGCGATCCCGCGCTCGAGCAACCCCAAATTGGCCCTAAGCCCCCGCTGGATGGCATCGTCCAGTTTTAAAGCGAGCGGAGTCGTAGTTACATTACCGGTGGGAACGCTGCCCTGGAATTGGCTGCTCTCCTGTCCGGCCAGTGTGGACGAGAACAAAAGCGCGAGGCCAAGGAAAACTCGGGAAAACCGTGAGAAGGCATCCGAAGCCGTGTCGGTCGGTTCCCTGGTGCAGTCTCCCGCGCGCCAGTGTGTAGATTGCACGAGAGAACCGATGCGGACGGGCCCCACTCTGATGTCAAAAATCCACAACGTACGTGGATTGTGGCTTCCCACACGCCTTTGGGGTGTTCACTGGCAAAACAGGAGAGAAGATTGGCTTTATGGTGGGCCTGTGCAGATGTCACAAGCCAGAGGCTTCAGCGTTAGTCCTCTTGCAGGCGCCCAGCGCTCCTTCAATGCCGCGACGACGTTTCGCTTCCCCGCGCCTCCTGCTCAAAGATCGTTGAGCGGCGAGCCAACCCGCCTTCGTTCGGCGCGGTAATCCTTGACCTCGAACTTCGCGAAAATCCGGTCCCATCTCGCGTTGCTTCGGCATTCGGCACAAGTCCCGCACGGGCACCGCGTGTACGGTTCCAGGGGCGGAAGAGGACCCGCAACGGAGTGTAGCTGGTGCGGTCGTCGAGTTGCTTGCCGTTCTTTCATGAATCACCACCGTAGTTGAAATTCCCGGAGACATTTCCAGCACCGATACCGTCCATTCACGGGGCGGGAGATCGAGCGATGGAACAGTTGGCAATAAAGGTTACCCGCCGTCGCAGCCAGCAGTTTGTAGGCTTCCGAAGGTGCCGGCAGGGCCCACCGCCTGCCGCCCGAGCAAGATTCAGACACGATCATGTGATCTCTCCTGCAAGGATTCTCCGAGTAGTATGCGGGCGGTGCGGGTCGGATGAAAGTCCAGTCCGTACTGAGAATCCGTACTGCCGGTTCCGCTCCCACCATTGCCGGCTTAGGACTACGTTGGGGAGCAACCCTGATTCCGGTGTACGCTACCACGTTTACTTCCCGCACCAGTAGGCAAAGGCCCAGTACCTATCGCAGTACCCCTCGGACTCCTCAAGGCGGGAGGCCAGCCGCATAATGTGCAACAAGGAGCCAAAGATGGACTATTGGCCTGGGTACACATCGAAGGGCGATCCGCTACCGCGCACGCTTCGCTTTTGTAAAGTCTGCCGGAAGGACACCCCACACGAAATCCGGTCAGGCGCAGGCTTGACCGCGAAAATTTGCATGAAATGTATGGAGGATGGCCGCAGGTTTGAACTTGATCGCGATTGAACGGTTTTGATCGATAGCGGGATCAGTCACAGTCTTGCCAAATACCAGATCGCCGGTTACCTGCTAGGCGCGCGTGCCGCACGGCTGCTTGGTTTCAGAGCAGTCGATTCCCCAACGACGAGGAAGAGATGACGCTGGATCACACTGCACTATCGCGGCTGGCGGGGAGGATAACTTTAGGGTTGATCCCGTATCAGCTACGGCCAGTCCTGAAGAAGTTGGGATCGTATTTTGAGGGCTTCCGGTAGCCCACCCTCCGCCGTACCCATCTTCCTCCCACTTTCCAGTAACCCCACTTCAAGACCGCTTATCGGTAACTGAATTCGGTTTCCGTCGGTTTCATCGGCCGCGGTCCCGCTTTAATCTGCTTCCATTAAGGCAGTAATCGTTTTGCTGCAGTCGCCTATCGTCCGGCGACTGCGCTCAGACGTCCTGACATTAGTGCAAATTGGTACGCCATAAGCGGACCCGATTCGTGTGCCCTTGACATGGCCTTGATCCCGTGAGATGCTCGGCCCAGAATCAGAGTTTCAGGTCTTAATTAAGACATCGATCTGATTTCGGCGACCGCGTTTCCGGGTGCCGGCGATCGCCTTGAAGACGGGCTGAGGCAGCAACAATCAGTAGAAGGCAGCCTCCAGCCAACCCGGTCAACCGGCAACAGGAGAACTACAAAGTGAGCAATGCAATTGTTTCATCCAAGAGAACCACTCGCCTTGTTGGGTGCCTGATTCTGGTTACGACAGCCGCGGCACAACAGGGCCCTACAATCCTGCAAGTCGATCTGGAAAACTGGGTCAACTACTATTCAGATGTAACCGATCCGGCCAAACTCGCGAAGAGCAGTACGCCATTGGCTGCCGCGCTGCCAACGAATTTCTACAGCAACGTCATCATTGCGGACGTAACTGCCATCAATGGCAGCGCAGCGAAAGGCGTCATGGTCATGCAAAACCAGCAAATTGCGCTGACGCCTACCCCAGCACCAGGACAGGCCATCAGCGATGTCATTAGGAGTACATGTGTGTTCTTCCGCTGGGAGTTCTTGAAACCGGACGGAACGCCAATTGGAAGCATCTTCAGCTTGGGCCTCTCCGGAGGCACTCCCGCCCCCGGATCGCCACAGGGCAGCGCGAATGGCAATGTTGCCATCATCGGCGGCACGGGCGCCTACCTGGGAGTCCGGGGATCCGTCAATATGGTTGGAAGTAGTAATGTCAGGGCTGCGTCCCAAGGTGAAGATCCTTCTATGCGTCGAATCAATGGCGGAGGGACGGGACGTTTCCTGCTCCAGATCTGGCCGATGACTCGGCCCGAGATCTTGGTCAACTCTGGGATACCGAGCGTATTTCACGCTGACTCTTCGCCTGTAACATCCGGAAATCCTGCCAAGGCGGGAGAGGTGTTGGTCCTGTTCGCGTCGGGTCTCGGACCCACTATTCCTGGTGTTGATCTGGGACAGCCGTTCCCGACTGCCAAACCTCAGGTCGTCAACTCGCCAATCCAGGTGTTGGTCAACGGTGCGTCTGGTGATGTCCCATATGCCGGCGGTTACCCGGGAGCTACCGACATCTATCAAGTCAATTTCCGCATTCCGAGCGGAACGCTGGCCGGGCAGGCTGGAATCCAATTGATTGCTGCCTGGATATCAGGAGGGTCCGTTAAGATTCCGATCCAGTAGCGTGTGACCGCTGCATGTTCCAGGAGACATCCAGTGGAAAATGACCCCTTGACTGCGGCATCGTCGCGGCGCACCAGCATGTGGACTCAAGTCAAAATCAAATCGCATTCACATCAGTGGACGACATCCGAGTGGACCTTAACCGCCTCCGTCGGTCCTGGTTGTGAAACGGCATTTCTGGAAACTGAAGCGTTGCGGTCTATAACCGATTGGTAATGTACGAGAACGCCACTTCATGGGAGCTTATCGGAAATAGCGAACGGATCTGCGGCGTGGCTGTACTATGGAACCGTATATGGACCTCCAACCTGCGCTTCGGTACACCAAGGTGAAGAAGCCGGTAGCGATGCTGATTTTCGTGCTGGCAGAACTTGTTTCGGTTGGGTATTCGCAAAACCAAGAGGCAGCGAACATTCCCTTCACACTGACCTGGAGTAACGGTAAATGCAATGCATGCAAGAACGCCGCTAGGCTTGGAGAGATTCAATTCGTCAGTCGGAGCGAAGTGTGGGCCGTTGGCTCCGAGGATCATCCAGGTGGAGTGAATGTTGTCGTTGTGCATAGCACCGACGCTGGCCGCAACTGGAGAGAAGTGCCCCAGAGCCTGCAGTACACCGACCCGGACGCACAGTTCGCCTTCTCGTTCCTGGATGCATCGCGCGGGTGGATCGCAGCGCGGAATCGCGTTGGCGACCCAGAGATGATCGGTACGCGGGACGGCGGCCAGCATTGGCCAAGACTGTCCCAAGAGTTCCTGCAAAGGGTGCAGTTCCTTGACGGTAAGCGTGGGTACGGAACCCTGGCCAACGACTTCTTTCGTACGGACGACGGAGGCCGCTCTTGGGTGAAAACCAAGATCCCGAATATCGTTTTTATCGATTGCATGACGTTTCTGACGCCGGATAGTGGTTGGGTAGCCGGCACCACCGGCATGGACGGAAAGGACATTCTGGTGTTCCGAACCATCAATGGAGGGCGGGACTGGGAAGAGTTTCGAACCACTCCTCCGAAGCCTCCGCAGCGGGTACGTGATATGTTCTTCCTCGATAAAAACCGAGGCTGGCTGACCATTTGGAATCAGATCGGAGAGGGCATCTATTTGTATTCCACTTTTGACGGCGGAAAACACTGGGCGCCGGACCCAAATGTAGCGTTTCAAGGGAAGGACAAGGATGCAAGCGTAGTGCGGTTTACTTCCAGTGAGAGGGGCTTCGTATTTATTTCTGAAGGCGGGCAAAGTGAAATTGCCTACACGACAGATGGAGGGGTGCATTGGCGGAAGCAGGCTCTTCCAAGGTTCGTCAATCATTGCCATATCTTCGCCGGTGATCTGATGTGTAGTGCTGGGGGATTCCGCCTCTTGACCCTACACCCGAAATGAGGCGGTGGCTGGGGTCGCTTTCGCCGACGATGGTGCTGTGGTGCGGCAACTCCGAGGACGGCACTTTATTACGTGCCCAAGCGACGGTTTTCCGATAACGGCTGGTAAACGGCGTTAGCGGAGAAGTGGATTCCGGGCCGGGACCTGATGGCGGTATGGTGCTACCCTACTGCTTAGGCATGAAGGTAAGGTCGGCAACATTCGCAACGCGGATTATTGGTTTTGTGGTGTTGGTGACCAGCAGCACCTCCTCGGCGAACACTTGCATTGAGGTTCCTCTTAAGCCTATTCGGCACGTTTGCGGTATCGTGACCAACCAGTTGGGCGAGACGATTCCTGACGCGAAACTGACGTTGCTCAAGGGTGGAATAGAGCTGATAACGATCCAAACAAGCCCAAATGGTAAGTTCGAATTCGGGCGAGTCGAGGCCGGGACCTATGAGCTTCGCGCTCAATTCGACGGTTATCTCACCGTACGATCTCCAATAGTCATTGTCCGGCCCACGCCGAAATGCAACCGGGGGTTGAAGGTCTCGCTCCCTGTGGTCGCATGCGGTGGAGGCATCGGCGTGGCACGACGTTAGTTTGCCCTGCGCCCCCAGGTCGTTAACGACGACCAACAGTGCCACGAGCCGAAAAACGCCGCTCCTTCCGATAGCGGCAGTTAAACGGCATTATCGTAGAGTGGCCCGGCACGTCCCGCCATCGGGAAGTCTACGATAACCCCAAACGTCCGCTTTGCAGCCTCCCATCGCACCTATACTGAGACTGAATGGGCGTGGTTCGACACATCCAACACAAAATGGCTCGACAGCCTCGTCGTGGTTCTGTATTTCCCCGGAATGTTTATCGGCATGATAATGGGCAGCGGGCTGCATGACCCCAACTGGGTGGCGGCGCAAATATGCACTGGTGCCTTATGGGCGTGTCTCGCATACTTTCTCTTGCGGTGGTGCGGGAATCGCTAAGCGCAGAAGGGCCAAGCAGATTCTGAATCCCAGAAAGCCAATGCGCGGGAATCGGCATTATACGCGCTACCGACCTTTCAAGCGCGGACCGGATCGGCCCAAGATCCTTTGCTGTTGGTGAATAAAATGCATCCGCAGCACAGCCGGAAGAATCGCCACGGCGGGAGGGCGAACCGACATGCCTGCACAGGCTATACCAACCGCAGATCCCGTGAGCGCAGTGCGCCAGTACATCGACGCTTTCAACAAAGGCGACGTGAAGGCGATGGCGGCGTGTTTCGCTGTTCCCGGATCAATCCTCGATGGACTAGCGCCGCATGTGTGGCACGGCCCTAAGGCGTGTGAGGACTGGTTTAGGGATGTACTGGTTGCAGGCGAACACGAAGGGGCGACAAACTATGTGGTCACGATTGGCACCCCGTTGCATGCCAATGTTACCGGCGATAGTGCGTATGTGGTGGTTCCCGCGACCATGACGTTCAAGGTACACGGCAAGCAGATTACCCAATCGGGTGCGATCTTCACGATTGCCCTTCGGAAGCATGAAGACGGTTGGCGCATTACCGCTTGGGCGTGGGCCAAAGGCACTCCGGTAGCAACCTAGCCGGATTCGTGTACGAGCGCCGACTGCCTTCGGCTTCAGTTTGCAAAACGGCATCGCGGACGAAAGAGGGCGTTATTGCAAATTGGAGCTGGCCAAGCAGAAGGAAGGAGCTGTTAATTTTATGGTGGGCCTGTGCAGACTCGAACTGCAGACCTCTACCGTGTCAAGGTAGCGCTCTAACCAACTGAGCTACAGGCCCGTTAGGGGGTAAACTGAAACTCGATTATATCACGCGAAATCGCGAATGTGACTAAACAGCTGCAGCGGCGGCAGCGAGCGTGGGGCAGACTTTGACGATCATTCCCATCTGCGTCAGGTTGAGCAGTTGAAGGACGCGGCCTTCGGGTGCTACCAGGGCCAGGGTGCCTCCCGATTCCTTGAGTTTTCCGGAAGCCAGGGCGACCATTCCGATGCCGGCGCTATCGATGTAATCGACGCCCGTCATATCGAAGATCACCTTTCGGGAAGGCTTCTTGGAAAGCTCCTCCACCAACGCCTCAATACGCTGGCTTTCGCGACCCAACGCCAGCCTGCCGGTCAGTTCCACTACGGTGATGTCCGGCGCCATCTCTCGTTCTACAATTTGCAGCAGCATAAAAGCGTGTTGTTAGCATACATCATCAGTCGACGAGCGAGAGGATCGTCATCGGGGCATTACCTTCGAGCCGGTTGTTGACGAAAAGGAAGAGGGGATGCTGGTCTTCGCGCGCGCGGCCGATCAGGACGCGCATGGATTCGCGCGCTTCCGGATTGGGGTCCTGCACCTCGCGGTACGGGGCGAAGGCGTTGACGGCCTCCTCGTAGACGCGGCCGAAGCGGAGCAGGGCGCGGCAGACCTGAAAATCGGCGGTCGCCGAATCGGGAAGCGCGATCTGGTGGCGCAGCTCCGGCATCTTGGACCAGGCGCTATAGACGTGCGCCACATTGTGGGAGCTCAGGCAGGAGAAATAATCCTTCTCCAGCAGTTCGGGATTGCGCACTTCGACGGCGTAGCGGAACTCGCGCGGCAGTTGCGCGAGGAAGGGATCGAGACGATCGAGAAACTCGTTGGGGCCGGCAAAGCTGCGGCGGCTGAAGGCGCCGAATTCGAAGATCAGGAGCGCGGTCTTCTCGCGATGCGCGAGCAAGGGGCGCACGAACATTTCACGGAAAGCGTGCGCGTCCAGGAAGGCTTCGTTCTCGCGGCCGGCCTGCGCTCCATAGCGGGCATGAATGGGGAAGACTTTGCAGGTCACCTGCTCCGGCACTTTGAAGGCGAAACGGAAATGCGCGGGCGTGTGGGCGAACAGGCGGCTCCAGAATTCCTGGGTGGGGAACTGGTAGAACGCGAAGTCGCCGCAGACCGTGGGGAAGACCTCGGCGTACTCACGGAGGCATTCCTGCTCGAAGAGCTTCTTCGAAAAGCGGCCGCGCGTGAGATAGCGATCGCGGCTGTAAATCTGATCGAGCCAGCCTTCGTATTTCCAGGAACTGCCACCGATGAAAATTTTGCGATCGGCCAGCTCGCGAAGACGCGCGGCGAGGTGGTCGCGCGGGAAGGTGCTGGGTTCTTCGAAGAGCGAGCCGGTCACTACCAGGCCTGTGCGGCGCGGAAGTAGAACGGGTCGGCGCCGGCTTCGATCAGGCCGCTGGGCCAGAAGCGGATCATCACCGGGGCCGCGCCGCTGGCGAAGCGGGTGCGCATCTCGACCACATGCTTACGCCTTTGCAGTTCGGCGACGACGGCCGCGGCGGTGCGCTCGTCGAGCAGCAGGGTGCCGGGGCTCATGGCGTGGTTATCGAAGCTGGAGACCAGGTGTTCGGTCTGGAAGCGTCCGGCTTCCACCGCGCCCTCGGCATTCATGCCGAAGAAGATGGAATTGAAGAGCACCTGGAGCAGCGACTGATCCTGATTATCGCCGCCGGGAGTGGAGAGCGCGATGATGGTTTTATCGGGCGCGGTCACGAGGGTCGGGCTTAGCGTGACGCGTGGGCGCTTGCCGGGCGCGAGCTCGTTGGGATGGCCGGGAACCAGCAGAAAGCTCTGCGCGCGCTGGGTGAGCGGCACGCCGGTATCGCCGACGAGGTAGGTGGGCATCCAGGCCCCGGAGGGAGTGGCGGAGAAGGCCACGCCATCCTTATCGATGGCGTCGACGCAGGTGGTGTCCTTGGCCATCAGGGCGTCGGGAATTTTGTAGCGCTGAATGTCGGCGTAGAAGGGATGCTTGCCGACGGTTTCGCCCATCTTGCCAGGGCGGAAATCGAGCGAGGCCATCTCGCCGATCAGTTTGCGGCGATCGGCGGCGTACTCCTTGCTCAACAGCGTAGCGGTGGGAATCTTGCTGAACTTGGGATCGCCGTAGTAAGTGTCGCGGTCGGCGTAAGCGAGTTTGAGGGCTTCGACGAGAACGTGAATGTACTCGGCGGAGTTCTGCTTGAGCGAAGGAATGTCGTAGCCATCAAGGATGTTGAGGGTCTCGAGCATGGCCGGGCCCTGGCTCCAGAAGCCGCCTTTGTAGACGGTGTAGCCCTTGAAGGTGGTGGAGACGGGTTCCTCGGGTTCGACGCGGAAGGCCGCCATGTCCTCATAGCGGATGAGGCCGTTGTGGGCCTTGGAGAAGGCGTCGATGCGGTGAGCGATCTCGCCGCGGTAGAAGAAGTCCCGGACGGCATCGATCGCCTTGGCGCGATTGGCGCCATTGGCGAGCGCGCGCTTTTCGGCTTCGGCGAGCGAGCGCAGGGTGCGCGCGAGATCGGGCTGGCGGAAGATGTCGCCGGCCTGGGGGACGCGGCCGCCGGGGAGGAAGGTGCGGCGGGAATCGGGCCAGGCTTCGAGGTACTTCACGCTATTGGCGATGGAGCTGACGCGGAGTTCGTCGATGGGGAAGCCGTCGGCGAGTTCGATGGCGGGTTGGAGGACCTCGGCGGCGGAGCGGGTGCCGTACTCGCGGAGGGTGACCATGGCGGCTTCGACGACGCCGGGGACGAGGGCGGGAAGAATGCCGGCGACCGGCACCCAATTTTTCAGACCGCCGGCTTCGGGCGGAGAAACCATTTCCTCGTCGGTGAGTTTGTGATCGCGGAAGAACTGGGCGGTGGCGAGTTTGGGCATGGTGCCGACGCCGGCGATGGCATGGACCTTGCCATCCTTGGTGCGGACCAGGATGGGAGCTTCGCCGCCGAGTCCGAAGTGAGAGAACTCGGTGACGGTGGCGGCGAGCATGGCTGCGATGCCGGCATCGACCGCGTTGCCGCCCTTGAAGTACATCTGCATGCCGGCCTCGGTGGCATACTCCGTGCCTCCGGCCACCGAGCCATGAGTGCCGCGCGCGGGCAAGCGCACGGGACGTTCGCGGCGCTGAGGCTGTTGCCCCACGACCACCGCCGCCAGAACAGCAACCGAAACCGCGAGTCTGAGCGTCATATGCAATCCATTGTAGGGGATCGGTATAATTTCTTCATCCGTGAGCGAACCTGAACCAGTGAAAAAGAAGAACGAAGACGAGCCGATGTTGTATTGCCCGGTGTGCTCCAAGCGGCTGATTGAGATGAAGTGCAAACTGCTGTGCCCGCAGTGCGGGTACTACATGAGCTGCGCGGATTATTATTGAGATCGCTCCCTTACTTACGATCGCGGCTTCCGCGGAACAGGCGGGTGATTTTGGAGGCGAGTGTCAGGTAGTAGTCGGAGGGGAGGTCGGCGCCGTCGGCGTCGAGAGTTAGCCAGAAACCCTGGTCGGGGGCGTCGCGGCGGTGGGGGGCGGCTTTGAAGATGGCGGTGCCCTCGTCGACTTCGTCGAACATGGCGACCTTCAGCATGCGGGCTCCGGCGATTTTGGCGTTGTAGGCCTCGCGCCAGAGGAAGTCGCCGCGGAGCCGCGGGATCTGGTTTTCCTTGCCGGTGGGTTTGAGGTTGTGCCAGGAGAAACCGGGGAAAATCACTGGCATGTAGAGCTGATGGTTGGCGGCGGCCCAGGCAGGGTCGGGGCGCGCATCGGCGGTGAGTGCTCCAGCGGGCCGGAGTGCCGCCGATGTAGGTCACGCGGTGTTTGAACCACTCGATCAGCTCGAGAGCTGCCCGGGGATCGGCGGGCGGCTGGGCCGCGCCATCGTTGAGACCGATGCCCCAGATGTCTGGGCGAAGGTGTCTGGGTCGGCGCCGGAGATATCGTACTCGATGGCGAAGGTGCGCCCGGACTCGCACGAAGCGCTGCACGAGAACGGCATCGGGCTCACTTCATCCGACGTCCCTGCCCCTCAGCTCGATGACGTAGTAACGGCAAGGCGTGGCTCCGATGTTGCGGACGCTATGCATCTGGTTGGAGCCGAAGTGAATGACGGAACCGGCCTCGACGGTGTCGGTCTGGCCCTCGATCCAGGTCTGGGCGGTGCCTTCGACGAGGATGATGAGTTCCTCGTGAACGTGTTTGTGCGGGGCGTGGGTCTCGTTGCCTGCGCCGAGGATGGTTTCGTGGGCTTCGAGATCGAAACCGGAATGCTCGGCGCCGCGGAAGAAGGCGCGACCTTTTTTCTTGTCGTCGCCTCCGTAGGGAATTTGGGCGGAGTGATAGACCTTCGAGGTTCCGAGGGACGGGCGCTGGGGCGTTTGAGCGGCGGCGAGCGCGGGCAGCAGCATGGCCAAGTCTCTGCGCGAGATGCTCATCTTGATGCCGAGGGTAGCACGGTGAGAGCTACTGTGGCTGCATCAGAATGAGGCGGAGCTCGGTGGCGATTTCGAGGATGAGTTCGCGACCCTCGCGGTCCCGGCAGGCGCCATAGAGAGCGACGAGTTCGTTGGCGGCGGCAGAGGTACTCATTGCAGAAGTCGCGCCAGGAATGGGTGAGGGACTGGTAGAGCTCATTTCGGTGAACTCTCCCTGAATAAATCGTACTGCCGAGGCAAGGGGAAAACGGGGGTGGCGGCGGGAGCGGAAATTCGGAAGTTCGCGGATTACAAAGAGTTAGGGATGCGAAAATAAATTTGAAGTTTGTGTGAATGGGGAGATTTTCGACAGGGTGATTTTGCCCGTTTTTATGGGATCGGTTCGGTTCCTTCGCTCAGGATCGCAAGGTAGGCGTGGTAGACGAAGAGACGGTGGCGCTGCCGGCCGGTGATCTCCCGGAGCATACCCAAATTCTGCATGTGCACAAGCGATTTCGCGACTGTCGGCGCGGAAATTCCGATGCTCCTGGAAGCAGCGGGGATCGACGTGATCGGATTTCGCTGCATATGCTCGAATACGCGCAGGACCGATGCCGCCGGGCGGCCTAATGATTCGATCTTACGGCGGTGGTCCTCAAAGACGGCTACGATTCGCCGCGCAGCGCCGGCAGCCTGTTCGGCTGTGTCCCTGACGCCGGTGAGGAAGAATTCTGTCCAAGACTCCCAATCACCCTTGGTCCGCACCCGATCGAGCAGTTCATAGTAGACGTTCCGGTGTTGCTTGAAATAGAGACTCAGGTACAGGATGGGTTCCCGCAGCGCGCCGGCGGCGCACAGCAGGAACGCGATCAGCAGGCGACCAAGACGTCCGTTGCCGTCGAGGAACGGGTGGATTGTCTCGAACTGGACGTGAACCAAGGCCGCCTTAATCAGTAACGGGATGCCCGGACGCTCCTCGTGCAGGAAGATTTCGAGTGCGCTCATGCAATCGAGGACAAGTTCCGGCGGCGGAGGAACGAAGGCCGCAGTACCCGGCCGGGTGCCGCCGATCCAGTTCTGGCTTTGACGGAACTCGCCAGGCTGCTTTTCGCTCCCGCGACCTTTGGACAGGAGTACTTCATGGATCTCGCGAATGAGGCGCGACGAGAGGGGAAAGCCGCCGCGCAGCCTGTCGAGACCGTGATTGAGAGCCGCGACATAGTTTGAGACCTCCTGAACGTCATTGAGCGGTACGCCGGGCGCCTCGTCGTTCTCGAAGAGGAGCAGGTCGGACAGGGACGACTGGGTACCTTCTATCTGCGAGGACAGAACCGCCTCCTTGCGCACGTAGGCGTATATGAAGAGGGAGAGGTCGGGGAGCACGGAGGCTATGCCGTCGAGGCGGCCCAGCGATTGATTCGCCTGGTCGAGGAGATGCTGAAGGGGGTCCAGGCGCAGGGGTGGAGTGGGAGGGAGCGGCGGTGGCACGAAGGCCCTGACGGTCTCCTCGCCATAGGATTTGACGATGTATCGGCCGAGTCTCGAGTTTTGGTCTTTGCCGGGCAACGCAAAATCCTTTCGTTAGGTTCAGGCTAACAAAAGGATATGCCATTTTCCTTTCGTTAGCGAGTTTGGAGGAGATGGGCTTTCGGGGACGTCGCTCAGAATTGCCAATTTTCGTGGCGGAGGGGGAGGCGGTTGAGGACTTGGCGACACCAGCGCCAATTGGGCATGAACTGATCCATCAGGGAGAGGAAATGCGCGTTGTGCGTGGGCTCGAGGAGATGGACCATTTCGTGAACGGTGAGGTATTCGAGACACTCGCGGGGTTTGCGGGCGAGATCTGTGTTGAGGCGGATGTGGGAGGAGTCGGGGTTGCAACTGCCCCACCTGGTCTTCATGCGCTGGACGAAAAAACGCTCGACGTTGACGCCCATTAAGGGCTGCCATTTGGCGATCAGGGGCGGGACGGCCTGCTTGAGTTCGGCGCGGTACCAGTGGTCGAGGATGGCCTGTTTTTTCTCTTCCGTGGTTCCGGGGCGAGTCTGGAGGAGGAGGTGGGAGTGCTTGAGTTCGACGGCGGGCGGGGCATCCTTTTCGACGAGCTTGAGGAGGTAGCGTTTGCCCCAGACGTAGTGGCTCTCGCGATCCAGGTATTCGCGCGGCGGTTCGCGTTCCTGCTCACTGATCTTCTTTTGCTGTTGGCGGATCCAGCCGAGTTTGGAAATGGCAAAGAGCCGGATGCTTTCGAGCGACATACCGCGGGGGACGGAGATGCGCACCTGGCCGGAAGGGGGATAGACGCTGAGATGGACGTTCTTGATTTCCTTCTTTACGACTTCCACGGTGATGTTACCCAGTTCGATGGTGGTGGGCATCAGTATTCCGGCTGCTGCTTGATGATGAGGAAGATGCGTTCGACTTCGGCTTCTTCCTGCAAGACACCGTACAGCGCTCGTTTGATTACCTGCTCCTTGGGCAGGACGTTGTCGTCGCCATCGGCGCGGTTCTTGGAGAAGTCGAGGCGGGGGTCCTGGAAGATGGCGATCAGGTTGGTGAGGCGATCGACCATGGCTTTGCCGGTGCCGAGCTTGTTGGCGTCGTTGAAATCCGGCATGCCGGAGAGCTTGTTGGCGTTGGCGAGGGGGGCGACGATTTTCTTGTTGATCTGATCGCCAATGTCGGATTTGCCCTTGAGGGCGACCATGTCGACGAAGGCGGCGCCCGGGGGGATGCTGATTTCGGCGTAGGGGCGGCCGGCGTATTTATCGCTGACGTATTTGATGAAGAGGAGGACGAGGATGTAGTCCTTGTACTGGCTGGCGTCCATGCCGCCGCGAAGGTTGTCGCAGCTTTGCCAGAGGGAGCTGTAGAGTTCGGATTTCTTGAGGGCCATGAGTGGATGGGGCGCTAGCTTCGCATGAGAAGCATATTGTCGCTCACTTGCGGGTGGGGGTGGAAGGCGGATGGGCGATGACTCTGCCGGCGAAGAGCGGGACGGGGGCGTCCCGCGCAGACCAGGGGTCCGCCCCACAAATTCAAAGGCTGATTAGATGGACAGGCGGGAGGCCTATCCCACCAGGCGGGCGGGGCGGGGGTCGGGCGCGGCGAGGGTGAAGGTGGTGCGGGTGAGGGTCAGATTTTTGGTGTGGCGGGCGTAGAGGCCGTAGGCGGGGAGGGTGGGGCCGAACATGCGGATTTCGGGGTAGGCGGACTCGGCTTCGGGGATGGGGGTGTCGGGTATGACGCCGCCGCCGGGGAGGCGGATTTCGACGTTGTCGAAAGTGACGTCTTCGACGAGATGGCCGGGGATGCCGCTGATGAGGATGCCGGGGGACTCGACGGTGGCGCGGAGGTCGCGGATGGTGATGGCGCTGAGGGATCCCACGGGTTTCTTCTCATCGCCGGGGCGGAAGGTTTTGAGGCGGGCGCCGAGGCGGAGGAAGACGGCGACGCGGCCGGCATCCATGGTGATGTCGCTGACGGTGACGCGGCGGAGGGCGGCGCCATCGACGGAGAGGAGTTTGATGCCGGCGAGGCCGGCGTTGAGGATGCGGCAGCCGGAGATGCGGATGTCCTCGAAATCGCCGACGGATTCGGTACCGCATTTGACGGCGGCGCAGTTGCTCTTGAGGCGGCAATCGGAGATGACGACGTCGCGGCAGGGCAGTTGGCTGGTGGTCTTGAGACAGATGGCGTCGTCGCCGGTATCGATGTCGCAGTTGGAGATGCGGACGTCCTGGCAGGAATCGATATCGAAGCCGTCGTTGTTGGAGCCGGCGTGGCTGGTGATGCGGACGCGCTCGGCATGGACATCGCGGCAGTGGAAGAAGTGGACGCACCAGGCGGCGGCCTGCTGGAGCTGGACACCGGAGAGGGAAACACCTGTGCAGCGCAGGAAGCGGGCGAGGAAGGGGCGCTTGCTCTTGTCGGCGGGGCCGCGGGCGGCGAGAACGTCGCGGCCGCGGCCATCGATGACGCCTGGGCCTTCGATGGCGACGCGAGTGCAATCGACGGCGCCGATGAAGCAGTAGCCCATGGCGGCGCCGGTGCCATCGCGGAAATCGTCGAGCGCCCGGTAGTCGGCGAGGTTGGTGCTGCCGAGAAGGACGGCGCCGGACTGGAGGCGGAGGGTGACGCCATCACGGAGGAGGATGGTGCCGCTGACGTAGTTACCGGCGGGGAAGGCGACGGTGGCGCCGCCTTGTTTGGCCGCGGCGTCTATGGCTTGCTGGATGGCGGCGGTGTTGAGCGCGAGGCCATCGGGGACGGCGCCGAAATCGAGCACGGAGAGGACGGGCGCGGAGCGCAGCGGAAGCGCGAGGGCGGGGGCGAGGAGGAAGTGGCGGCGGCGCATACGAGCGGAAGCCTCACCTACTTTAACATTCGCTTGCGGGCACGGCGGAAGACGTCGGTGAGCATCTTCTCGGTGAGTTTGCCGGTGGAGGTGTTTTGCTGGCTGGGGTGATAGGAGGCGATCAGGATGGGGAGGCCGGGGGCGGGGCGGTATTCGAGATTGTGGCCGAAGGTGAAGGGGGCGCGGCTGGTGATGGCGCCGTGGGATTTGAGGACGTCGAGGTAGACGTCGAAGGCGATCTTACCGAGGGCGACGACAACTTTGAGGTTGGTGAGGAGCTCGAGTTCGCGCTCGAAGTACGGACGGCAGTTGCGGAGTTCCTGGGGGGTGGGTTTGTTGCCGGGCGGGGCGCAGTGGGCGGCAGCGGTGATGTAGAGGTCGTGGAGCTGGAGTCCGTCTTCACGGGAGACGGCAACGGGCTGGGAGGCGAAGCCGGTCTTGTGGAGGACGCGGTACAGGATGTCGCCGGAGCGATCGCCGGTGAACATGCGGCCGGTACGATTGGAACCATGGGCTCCGGGGGCGAGGCCGAGGATGAGGACGCGGGCGTTGGGATCGCCGAAGGAGGGGACAGGGCGTCCCCAGTAGGTTTGGTCACGGTAGGCGCGGCGCTTGAGTTCCGCAACTTCCGCAGTATGCGCGCAGAGGCGCGGACAGCGGCAACATTGGATGATTTCCTGTTGGAGTAGTTCTAGCACATTTATCCCTAAATCTTAGAATAAGAGAGATTTCGCTTGACTGCCGAAGCCATTGGAGCACAAAATTAGTTATTCGGCTGCTCCGGCCGAAAAGTTGTCGTGTCGCTCTGGCCATATTGATCCTCCACGAGTTCACCATCGGGTGAATAGCGTAAATCGTATGAACAGGTCACCCTTACCCCCGGCTCATCGATACTTTACATTCATTATCGTGCTCCATCTGGTTGCTTCGCTTGGAATTAGCGGCACTGTGCCGGCTAAGCGAAAACACCGCAAGTCTAGTACGGCACACAGAACTGCCGCAGTGAAACCGCGCCCGAAGGCGGCTGCCGCGACTGGGACATCACGCGCGGCGGTGCGCAGAGTGGCTGCGCCTGCGCAGAGGATGGCCGGTCCGCACGCGGTGGCAGTGGCGGCACCGATCATCGCGGGCGGTCCGTGGACGAGCCCGACTTTTGCAGATTCGACGGATGGCGACAATATTGACGGCGAGGATCTGGACATCCGGCGGGCGGCAGTGGATGCGCTGGGACAGTACAACGGGTCGGTGGTTGTGGTGGATCCCAGTAACGGCCGCGTGTTAACGATGGTGAACCAGAAGATCGCGCTGAGCACGGGGTTTCAGCCGTGTTCGACGGTCAAGGTGTCCGTGGCGCTGGCGGCGTTGAGCGAGAAGGTGATCGAGCCCTCGACGAAGTACCGCCTGGGCGGGATGAAGATGGATCTCACCTACGCGCTGGCGCACTCGAACAATTATTACTTCGCGACGCTGGGCACCAAGCTGGGATTCGAGCGGGTGAGCTATTATTCGCGGCTGTTCGGGTACGGGGAGAAGGCCGGGTTGAATATCGCGGGAGAGCAGCCGGGGCGGTATCCGACGGCGCCGCCGAAGAACGGCGGAGTCGGGATGCTGACGAGCTTCGGCGAGGAGATTCAGCAGACGCCTTTGCAGCTGGCGGCGCTGATGAGCTCGATCGCGAATGGCGGGACGCTGTATTACCTGCAATATCCGAAATCCCAGGCGGAAGTGCAGAACTTCGTGCCGCGGGTGAAGCGGCGGCTGGATATCGCTACGGTGATTCCCCAAGTGAAACCGGGAATGCGCGGGGCGGTGGAGTTCGGCACGGCTCACCGGGCGCGGGAAGACGGACCGATCGCGGGGAAGACGGGCACGTGCAGCGAGAATCACACGCACCTGGGGTGGTTCGGGGCGTTCAACGATATCGGCGAGCGCAAGCTGGTGGTGGTGGTACTGCTGACGGGCGGACGTCCGGCGATCGGGCCGCTGGCGGCGGGAATCGCGGGCGATGTGTACCGGCGGCTGGGAGAGAAGAATTACTTCCGCGCGGCGTCACAGACGATGACACCGGCGACGCTGGTGGCGCGGCAGATTTGCTGCTCCAAGTAAGGGTCCTCGCGGCCTGACACGTTGATACGATGTTGTGATGCGAACTGTAGCGGCTCTTGTGTTTGCATCGGTCTGCTGGTCGCAGCAAGCGGAATTCGAAGTGGCTTCGGTGAAGCCGAACACCTCGGCGCGAGCCGGCTCAGACTTCAATCGGACTCCCGGCGGGGGGTTGCACGCGATCAACGTCACGCTGCGTGAGATGATCCTTTTCGCGTATGACATTCGCGATCAGCAATTGATCGGCGGACCCGGTTGGATGGGCAGCGACCGGTACGATGTGCTCGCGAAACCTCCCCAGAACGACAATCCGACAGGAGCGAAGCGGTCCTTCGACGAGGATTTCCGCGGCATCCGCGTGAAGATGAGAGCGCTGCTGGCCGATCGCTTCCAACTTGCCATCCACACGGAGACGCGGGAAATGCCTATTTATGCGCTGGTGGCGGCGAAGAGCGGTCCGCGCCTGGAGGCATCAAAGAGCGAGGGACTGACGCTCAACAACCGGCGCGGGCTGGTGATCTGCAAGAAGGTTTCGATGAAGGCATTTGCGGAAAGTTCGCTGACGTATCGCATGGGCCGCACGGTGGTGGACAAGACGGGGATCAGCGGAGAGTTCGACTTCGAGTTGAAGTTTCGCGAGGATCAGGATGTCGAATCGACGGACCCCGATTTTCTGACTGCGATGCGGGAACAACTGGGGCTGGTGCTGCACTCGGAGAAGGGTCCAGTGGAAGTGATCGTGGTGGACGATGCGAAGAAAGCGTCGGCGAATTGAGTGAGACTTCGCGATTCCTTTTGAGGATTCGCGGTAATCGTATGCAGAGGCTGTTCGCATATGAAGCTTACCGCTCTGCTGCTTACTTTTCTTGCTGGCGCCTGCTGCCTGGCGCAACCTCAAGACCACCCGCCAGCGTTTGAAGCGGCCTCGGTGAAGCTTGCCACGGAAGAGAGCATGCGCGGTCCGGGGCGTCGAATTCAGACTTCGCCGGGTTCGCTGGTCGCCCATGGTTTGTCCTTGCACGCGTGCATTCTGTGGGCCTATGACGGGCCGGCTCAGGTGGTCGGCCCGGACTGGCTCAACGATGTCCGCCTGGATATCGCGGCAAAGGCGCCGACTGCGGCCAACGATAAACAACTCTATCTGATGCTGCGCACGCTACTCTCAGAGCGACTGGGAGTGAGGGCCCACTTCGAAGAGAGAGAGATGGCGGTGTATGCGTTGATAGTGGCGAAGGGCGGGCCGAAGTTTTCGGAATCGGCTGCCGAGGGGCCTTTGACCGCAAGGCAAGACAAAGGCGTATTGGCGGCCCAACACGCCTCGATGAACGAATTCGCCAAGGAACTCTCGGGGAAATTCTTTGAGCGCCCGGTGGTGGACGCGACGGGGCTGAAGGGACGCTACGATATCAACCTCGACATGAGAGCACTCGCGGCTGCGAATCCCCAGGACCGGATGGATATGGCGAATGCGATGATGACGGCGCTGCAGGAGCAACTGGGTCTCAAGGTGGAAGGCCGCAGGGATAAGGTACCCGTCTTAGTGATCGATCACGCGGAGAGGACGCCAACGGAGAACTGAGTGCGCCGGAGGGCGGGGTGAGGATCCATCTGTCAAGAGATCGCTCCCTCACGGTCGCGGCTCGTTGACTCTGACACGCGAGAGTTACGGCAGCAAGATGGAGCCGTCAGCCGTGAATCCAGTGCATCAACCAACTGCCGGCCACGGTGGTGGCGACACAACAGAGGAAGAGGTAGATGGCGGCGTAGAGACGTTCGGTGAGAGGACGGCTTCCGAGGAGCGACATCGCCGCGGAGAGCAGGACGGCCGTGAGCAAGGTAAATGCGAGGTGCGGCATCAGCGGGCCTCCTTCTTGCGCAGTTCGAAGGCGCTGGAGACGCCCAGCACGTTGAAGACGCCGGCCATCACGAGCAGCGTAGTTCCATATTCGTGGAGGCGTCCTTCGACGAATGAAGGCGCAGTGTGACGCAGTTGCGCCAACAGGAAGGGTCCGCCGGCCAGCGCCTGGGGCCAGCCGAGTCCGCCCTGCAGGGCGAGCCCGGCGCCGAAGGTTACGGCGACCAGAATCGCGAAGCCGGCGAACTGCGCGTAGCGCCGCATCAACAGATACGAGCCACCCGGGACCAGCCAGCCGCCGAGGGCGAGGATCACGGGCGTCATCGCGGGATCCGGAAGGTGCGATCCCAGCGTGTGCGCGAGAAGAAGTGCAGCGCCACATCGAGGATGTGATTCACGTTCCATTCCTGCAGGTCCGCGGTGGGCGCATCGTACGACCAGTAGACCAGCAGAGGTTTGCCCACCACGTAACTTCGCGGCACGAATCCCCAGTAGCGGCTGTCGAGCGAATTGTCCCGATTGTCGCCCATCACGAAGATCATTCCGGGCGGCACCACCACTTCGCCATTGACGACGTGATGTTCCAGCATGTCGCGTCCGCGTGGCGGAGATGCTGCCTTCGGGGGACAGAGGAAAATTGTCGCGATACGGATCCGGCCAGGCGGCGATGTGCTGGGTGTAGGGCTCTACTAATCGAATGCCGTTGCGCACCACCTCTTGGTGCTCCAGATGAATGCGGTCGCCCGGGACTCCGATCACGCGCTTGATGTAGGTCTGGCGCACGTCGTCGGGATAGAGAAAGACCAGCATGTCCCCGCGCCCGGGCTCGCGATAGGGCAGAATGGCGCGCCCGGCTGCGTTGGGCTCGCTGAAGGTGACGCGATCGACGAGCATGTGATCGCCCACCAGCACCGTGCTCTCCATGGAAGCGGTGGGGATCACGTAGGCCTGGACGAGGGTCGTGGTGGCGAAGAGATAGATGGCGATGGTGACCGCCCATTCCGTGACGAGGCTGCGAGGCGACTGCTTGCGTCCAGCCGACCAGATGGAGGCGGCACCTTCGCGGACGGCGGTGGTCAGCCAGTCGGCCGCGAGGTGAAGGGCAAAGCGAAGTATCGCCAGACGGTCCGCGGTACGCGCCACTTCCCGGCAGCGATCGCGGAAGACCTGGCGCATGCCGGCGCCGTATTGCAGGCGGAACTCGCGCGGGTATGCGTAGAGCAGAATCGAGTAGATGCGGCAATAGAGGGCGATTGAGGGCGATTGGGTCGTCATATGTTTCCTCCAGCCAGCTTCGATCTGGCGGCAAGGACGGCTCCGGCCAGACGCTGCGCCTCCGCGCGCACGACACGCCTGCCGAGCGGCGTCATGCGGTAGTAGCGGCGCCGTTCGTCATCGAGCGTCGGGTCGGGACGCTCGTCGGACTCTTCGACCAGGCCGGCGGCGAGCATGCGCTTCAGGCATCCATATAATGTCCCCGGACCGAGCTGCAGGGCATCGTTGGTCTGAGCGGCGACGTCCTGCATGATGCCGTAGCCGTGGCGTTCCTCGTCGGCGAGGGCGAGGAGGATGTGAAAGACGGGTTGGGTGAGGGGGAGCAGTTTCTCCGCGGATGGCGGCTTTTTCATAAATACATCCGTCACGGATATATTAACGCGGGAGGGGCGGCGTGTCAATGGTGATTCGGGGAGTGGACGGCCATCTTGGTTACGCCGCGTCCCAGAACCGCACACTGTCCGCATCCTTCTCCTAATCAAATCAACGCCATAATTTGGCATGCCGTTTGCCGGATCCCCGCCATGGAATTCAAGTCCGCGCTGCGCTCGCTCCGCTCCAATCCCGGGTTTTCGATCCTCGCGATCGCCATCCTCGCCCTCGGCATCGGCGCCAACACGGCGATCTTCAGCGTGGTGAACACTGTCCTCCTGCGCCCGCTCGATTACCGCGAACCCGACCGCCTCTTGCTCGTCGGCAACAACACCCGCGATCGCAAGATCGGACTCGCGCAGCTCTCCGAGCCCGATTTCGACGACGTCCACGATCAGTCCACCGCCTTCGATGGCCTCGCCTGCTTCCTCGGCGGCTCGGGCAATTCCGTGCTCGTCGGCAAGTCCGCGGACTTCGCCTCCGTGGAGCGCGTCTCGCCCGAATTCTTCCACGTCATGCGCATCGACGCGACTCTCGGCCGCCTCTTCTCCCCGGAGGAGGAGCGCGCCGGCGGACCCTTGGCCACTGTCATCACCGACGCCTTCTGGAAGCGCCGCTTCGGCGGAAATCCGAGCGCGATCGGCGCCACGCTGCGCGCTTACGACAAAGTCTTCACCGTGGTCGGCGTTCTGCCGCCCGGCTTCGCCTTCCCCGCCGAGACCGATCTCTACGTGGCGCGCGCCATCTACGACCGCAACGAACACCGCTCCGCCCACAACTTCCAGGCCATCGGCCGCCTCAAGGACGGCGTCTCGGTGGAGCAGGCGCAGGCCCAACTCACTGCCATCGGCGAGCGCCTCGCGCGGGCCTATCCCTTGAGCAATAAGAATCAGAATTTCCGCGCGACTTCGGTTCAGGAACAGATGGTCGGGTCGGTCAAGAACACGTTGTACCTGCTGCTCGGTTCGGTCGCGCTCGTGCTGCTGATCGCCTGCGCCAACGTCGCCAACCTGCTGCTCGCGCGCGCCACCTCGCGGACTCGCGAAATCGCTCTCCGCGCCGCGCTCGGCGCCGGCCGCTGGCAGATCGTGCGCCAGCTGCTGATCGAAAGCGCGGTCATCGCCGTGCTCGCCGGCGCCGCCGGGCTGGCGCTCGCATCCTGGGGCATCGAAGGACTGATCACGCTCTCACCCCAGAATCTTCCGCGCCTCGCCGAAATCCGCGTCGATGGCGTGGTGCTCCTGTTCACTCTCGGACTCTCCGTCGCCGCCAGTTTTCTATTCGGACTCGTGCCCGCGCTCGAAGCTTCGCGCGTCGATCTCAGTCACGTGCTGCAGCAGGGCGGCGGGCGCGGCGGAGTCGGCGCCGGCAGCGGACGCCTGCGCAACGCGCTGGTGATCGCCGAAATCGCGATCTCGATCGTGCTACTGGTCGGCGCCGGCCTGTTGATCCGCACTTTCTCCGCGCTCACCAGCGTGCCGCTCGGCTTCAACCCGGAGCACCTGCTCGTGGTCCAGGCCAATCTCGCAGCGTCCACGCTGGAACAATCGCAGCACGTCCTCACCATCTACGACGAGGCCTTCCGCCAGATTTCCACCATTCCCGGCGTGATCGATATCGCGGGCAACACCGGCGTCCCCGGCGGCCCGCCGCGCTCTAACGGTGGCTACTATCTGGAGGGCGGCCCGGGCTTCGACAAATTGGGCATGAGTTCGCCTCAGGCTGATTTCCTGGTGACCACGCCCAGCTATTTCCATACCCTCCAGATTCCCCTGCGCGCCGGCCGCGATTTCTCGGCCCGCGATACCTATGACGGCGAGTTCGTTGCCATCGTCAATGAAACCCTGGTGCGCCGCTCCTTCCCCGGCCAGGACCCGCTTGGCCGCCGTCTGCGCTGCGGACTGGATAGCGAAAAGTTCATGACCATCGTCGGCGTGGTCGCCGACACGCGCGCCGCCGACCCATCGCAGCCGCCGCATGCCGCCCTCTACATGCCCCACTGGCAGCATCCCAACTACGGACGCGCCATGAGTTTCGTGGTGCGCACGCAAGGCGAGCCCATGGCTGCAGCCGAAGCCGTGCGCCGCAAGATCCGCGAGGTCAATAGCGAAATCCCCGTCAAGTTCAGCACCATGGACCAACGCCTGGCGCAGACCGTCGCCTCCCCGCGCTTCCGTGGAATCCTGCTCGGTATCTTCGCCGGACTCGCCGTTCTGCTCGCCATGGCCGGGGTCTACGGCATCATGGCTTATATGGTGGGACAGCGCACCGCGGAAATCGGCGTGCGCATGGCGCTCGGCGCCGGGCGGATCACGATCCTGCGCATGGTGCTCAAAACCGGCGCCGGGCTCGCCGCCTGGGGCCTGGTCTTCGGCTTCGCCGGAGCGCTCGCCGCCAACCGCCTGGTGGAATCCATGCTCTTCGGCGTCAAGGCCACGGACCCCTCCACGTTCGTCGTCATGGCTGCTTCAGTCGGCCTGGTCGCGATCCTGGCCTGCGCGATCCCGGCCTGGCGCGCCACCCGCATCGATCCGCTCGAAGCGCTACGCCAAAACTAATCGCGGACACCAAAACTGTTTCTCGCAAAGACGCAAAGCCGCAAAGTAACGCAAAGAAAACCGCATGAGTGTTTTCTTCTTGGCGTCACTTTGCGCCTTTGCGGCTTTGCGAGAAACAGCAGCCCTCACTTCTTCAGGAACTCAATCAGTATTGGGTTCACAAACTCCGGCCGCTCGAGAGCGGCACGATGGCCCGCGTCCTTGACCACGTGGAATTCCACGTGCGGAATATCTTCCAGCACCTTCGCGCTCAATTCGATCCGGCTCGATTCATCGGCCACGCCCCAGAACAACAGCACCGGCCGCCCGGTCTTGCCTAACTGCCGGTACTCCGCCGTGGAATCTTCCACCCAGTAGTTCAGCATCGTGGAGAGAATCGCCTTGCGAAATCCCCGATACCGCATCTGGTCGCGATACGTCTCGAGGAAATGCGAAAAGCGCTCGGGATGCACGAAGTCGTTCATCTGCGCGTCGGCCATCGTGGAGGCGCGAATCATCATCCCGTAATCGCGCGAAAACGGCATGCGCAGCCGGATCGGCACCTCATATCCCGTCCGATATCCGGGGTCGATCATTACCAGCCGGTTGGCGCGCGCCGGATGCCGGTTGGCGAACGCGGCCGCGATCGCGCCGCCCATATCCTCGCCCACCAGATCGACCTTGCCCGTCACGTTCAGTGCGTCCAGAAGATCCTGAAGCTGCTTGTCGAAGAACTCGGGATCATACCGCGCATTGGGCCGGTCCGAGTACCCGCGGCCGAAATGATCGTAGCGCAGCACCCGAAATCCGGCCTGCGTCAGGGCGGCGAACGTGGGGTCCCAAACCGTGTACGGCGCCGAAAAACCCGCGATCAGCACCACCATCCGCCCGTCCGCCGGACCACCCAGTTCGTAGTGCATCACGCCGTCCGGAAGCTGCGCAAAACTGCCCGGCAGCTTCTCCCGCACGGCGGCATTCAACTGCAGCGTCTCCAGGTTCGCGTTACGGTAGCGGATGATGCGCGGCACCGCGACCAGCGCCAGCATCGCCACCGCGGCCACCACGAACCACCATTTCTTCATAGGCCATTGCGATGGTAACAGTTTCCCCGATCCCGGCCAAAGCACTATCCTGAAAGCAGTGACACGCCGCATTCTTATTCCCCTAATTCTTTCGCTCACCTCCGCTCTTGCGTTCGCCGCCGACCCGCCGCTCGACGCCATCTTCGCTCCCCTGGCCGGCCCCGGCACTCCCGGACTTGCCGTGCTCGTGCGCCAGGACGGACGCACCGTCTTCCAGCACGGATACGGCGTGCGCGACTTGCACTCGCTCGCCAAGATCGACGCCGCCACCAATTTCCGGCTCGCCTCCTTCACCAAGCAGTTCACCGCGATGGCGATCATGCTGCTCGTCCACGATGGCAAGCTGCGCTACAACCAGACGCTCGCCGAAATCTTTCCGGACTTTCCCGCCTACGGGAAGACCATCACCGTCCGCCACCTGCTCACCCACACCGCCGGTCTCCCCGACTACGAAGACCTGATGGACGAAGCGGAGAAAGGCAAGCCGCCCATCTGGACCGTGGCGCATCAGATTCAAGACCGCGAGGTGCTCGACCTGCTCAAGCAGCAGAGCCATCCGAAATTCGCGGCGGGCGCGAGCTGGTCCTACAGCAATTCCGCCTACGTCGTGCTCGGCCTCGTCGTCGCCAAGGTCTCCGGCCAACCTTACGGGGATTTTCTGCGCGCGCGCATCTTTCAGCCGCTCCACATGGATCAGACCCTCGCCTTCGTCAACGGCGCCAACAGCATTCCCAATCGCGCCTTCGGCCACTCCAAGCGCGAAGGCAAGTTCGTGCAGACCGACCAGAGCCCGACCTCCGCCACACTCGGCGATGGCGGCGTCTATGCAAACCTCGACGATCTCGCGAAATGGGATGACGCGCTCGCCCGCCACACCCTACTCAGTGAAATGGAAATGCAACCGGCGCTGGAGCCCGCGAAGCTTGCCGATGGCTCCGCCACCCGCTGGCCCGCCACGCCAGGCGGCGACAATCTCGACCCCGGCCGCCCCGTCGCCTACGGCTTCGGCTGGTTCCTCGACCCCTGGCAGGGCCATCCACGCATGTGGCACACCGGCACCACCCAGGGATTCCGCACCGTGATCGCGCGTTTTCCGCAATCGCAATTCAGCGTGATCATCCTGTGCAACCGCACCGACCTCGACCCAGCCGCGCTCGCCCAGCGCGTCGCCGATCAGATGCTGAAGAAGTGATCCCATGGCTTCCCCGCTCTCTCGAACACCGCTCTCCGTCCTCGACCTCGCCCCCGTGCGCGAAGGGGGAACTCCCACCGAAGCCTTCCGTAACACGCTCGACCTGGCCCGCCACGCCGAGCAGTGGGGCTACCGCCGCTACTGGCTCGCCGAGCATCACAACATCAGCGGCATCGCCTCGGCGGCCACCTCGGTGCTCATCGGCTACGTGGCCGGCGGAACCTCGACCCTGCGCGTCGGCTCGGGCGGCGTCATGCTGCCCAATCACGCGCCGCTGGTCATCGCCGAACAGTTCGGAACGCTTGAGGCGCTCTATCCCGGCCGCATCGATCTCGGCCTCGGCCGCGCTCCCGGCGGTGACATGGCCGCGTCGCGCGCCCTCCGCCGCGGTCTCAATGACGGCGAGGATTTCGCCAACCTGCTCGCCGAGCTCCGCGCCTTTCTGGCGCCGCCAAGACCCGGCCAGTCCGTCCACGCCTACCCCGGGGAAGGCTCCGACCTGCCCATCTGGCTGCTCGGTTCCAGCGGCTACAGCGCCGAGCTCGCCGGACTCCTCGGCCTGCCCTTCGCCTTCGCCGGGCACTTCCAGCCCGACCCCATGGAGGCCGCGCTCGCCCTATACCGCGACAGCTTTCAGCCCTCCGCGAACCTGGAACATCCCTACGCCATGGCCTGCATCCCGGTAATCGCCGCCGATACCGACGAGCGCGCGCGCCTGCTCGCTACCACTGCGCAGCGCAAATTCCTCAACCTGATTCGCAATCGCCCCGTCCCCGCGCTGCCGCCCTCGCTCGATTTCGACTGGAGCCCCGCCGAACAGGCCGCGGTCGCGTCCAAACTCCGCGCCGCCGTCATCGGCGCCCCCGCCACCATTCGTCCCAAATTGGAGTCCCTCATCGCCACGCTCCAGGTCCAGGAACTCATGATCGTGACCGACACTTTCCACCACGCCGACCGCCTCCATTCCTACGAACTCGTCGCATCGCTGATGTGAACTTCCCTGATGTGAATTTCCCACGACCCTCTGGCGTGTCGCAGTCCAACGTGCTAAGACTGGAACTGTGCGCGCCACTATACTCCTCGCCGTAATGGCCGCATCCACGCTGCCCGCGCAGATGATCGTCGATCCCGTCAAACTGCGTATCATCCTGCCCGAATTCGAAAAGGACGAGGTCTCGCTTCACTGCGAAGTTCAGCCGCTGAAACCGGCCCTGAATTACGGTTTTCGCTTCCACGCCGGTTACATGATCACGGTGCCCATGAACCAGTTCCTCGGCCCCAATCATGGCTGGAGCATGCTGACCCGCATCACGCCGGTCGAAGGCGACCGCAAGCCCGTCTATCTCGTCTCCAGCATGACCCTCCCTCCCGTGCCCAAAACTAAAGCGGAGCTCCGCACCGGCGGCGGCTACCTGCTCGGCGAAGGCGCCTACGATGTGCGTTTCATGATGCTCGACGATACAGGCCGCACCTGCCGCAAGAGCTGGCACGTCGACGTGCACCGCAGCCACTCCGAGCAGAAGGTCCAGGTCAACATGCCGCCGGAGACCGTGTGGGAACTCGGCCTGCGGGGAGCCCGCCGCCTTCCCGCCGCCACCGACGACGCCGCCCCGGTGCGGCTGACCATCTTCCTCCACACCGCTCCGCTCTTCCCCCGCCGCACCCGCATGCGCCCCAACGACATGATGACCCTCATGAGCACCGTCTCCTCCCTGCTGGAGCGCGTGCCGGTGCGTAATGTGCGCCTGGTGCTGTTCAACCTCGACCAGCAAAAGGAGCTCTACCGCAAAGAGGATTTCCTGCTGCAGGACATGGCGCAGGTCTCGCAGGCCATGGCCAGTGTTGAACTCGGAGCGGTCGATTTCCAGACCCTGCGGAACCGCCGCGGCCACGTGGACCTGATCGCCGATCTCGTGAACCGCGAAATCGGCGCCCAGCCCCCCAGCGACGTCGTGCTCTTCCTCGGACCCGGCGCGCGTCACTTCGATCGCGTGCCGCAAAGCATCCTCGAAAAGCCCAGCGGCCACGGCCCGCAGTTCTTCTACTTCCAGATCGCGCCCATCGTGCGCCAGACCGCCCAACCCGCCGACACCATCAAGAACGCCATCGCCCGTCTCGGCGGCAAGACCATCCTGATCCACACCCCCGGCGAATTCGCCAAAGCCATCGACCGCCTCGAGAAATCCAGGTAAGACAGGCCTCCTGGCCGGCCTCCTGGCCTGTCTCTCTTGCCCAAAAAAAGAGCCGCGCCCCCAAAGGGACGCGGCTCGCCTTCACCTACTCTCTATCCTTTACTTCGCCTGCCCCGGGGCATGGGGACGCGGCCCCACGTGCTGGCTCTCCGTCACCTTATAATCGGCCGGCGCTTCAAACAACATCTTCGAAGGTTCGCTGCGGCTCACGTTCGCCATCCGCGTGACCGTTTCGCCATTCCGCGGGTCGGAGTGCTTGGTCATCACCATCGCCTGCAAATCCGAGGAATACCAGGTCTCCGTGACGATCACGATCGGCTGCTCGTTGCCCATCTGTCCCGCCGGAATCGTCATCGTGGTGCGCTTCCCGTCGGCCTGCACGCCTTCGATGGTCTGCTTGCCGAGCGCTTCGGTCTTTACGTTCTGGTCGGTCATGCCGCGGCGGCCCATGCCACGAGGCGCCGGGCCGGCAGCCGAGGAATCGGAACCCTGCGGGCGCGGACCGCCCTGGGCTCTCGCGGTGAACGTCGATTTCGTGCCCGTGCGATCTTTGGCATTCAACGCATAGCTCGCTCCCGCCACCGGATCGTTGATGAACACCAGTTGCGGCATGTTGGCGTTCTGCGCCAGCCCGCTCAGGTTGACGGCCTGTTCGCGCCGCGTGCGGCCTTCGCTATCGCGATAGACCTTCGACGTGGAGCTCTGCCGAATGTGGTTGCCATCGGCCAGCGTATGCGTGCTCTCCGTGACTACATCGGCCGAGTAGGGCGCGTTCTTCACCACCCTTCCCGACATGAAACCTTCGGCTCCCAGGAAACGAGGACCCGGCCCCCCGGGACCTTGCGCGGCATCAAATCCCCGCCGGCCTCCCGGACCACGCCCCGGTCCCGGACCGGGACCCTGCGCGAAGGCGCTCACAGCCAGCGCCAGTAGTGCAACGATTGCGATTCGCATTTTGATTCCTCCTCTTTCAACCCTTCGCTTCAATCCAGAAAACGATTCAATCCAGAAAACGCACCGCGCGCGCCACGCCATCGGAGCCGAGCATGACGTCTGCCTGCACCATCTCCCCGGCACGATCCGCGCTCACCTCAAGCCCCACCGCCAGCATCGCCGATCGCGGAACTTCAACGTGCACTACGCCCATCTCTTCATTGGCCTGCACCGCCTCGGTATTCGGCAGCGGAATGAAGCCTTCCATATCGTTCGGCATCTCGACCGACGCCCGCTCCACACCGCGCGAAACCGTCGATTGCGCCGCTTCCGGCGCGCGCTGCTGCATCAGGAAAAATCCCAACGCCAGCATCGCCGCGAACGCCGCAGCCCACGTCAGCGCCGGTATCCAGCGCCGCTGTGTGCGCCGCGCCGGAATTCCCGATTGCGCCCGGAACGCCGTCAGCAGCCGCGCTTCTACCCGCGCCGGCGCTTCCAGTTTGCGGCAACTCGCCGCCACGGCCCGCAACCCTGCTTCCAGTTCTCGCCGGTTCTGCCACCGCGTCTGGCACGCCGCACACCCGGCTAAGTGAGCGTGCTCCGCATCCGGTTCGAACTCCGGCATCGTGTTCCAAAATTCCTGACAGTTCATGACACACACCTCACCGGCTTTAGCGCCATGGCCTGCCGGGGATTCCGCTCCTGATTCAACTTGTCCAACAACAGACCTCGCGCACGGTGCAAACGCGATCGCACCGTTCCGATCGGGCAGCCCAACGCCACCGCCGCATCGGCGTAGTCCACTTCCTCCAGGTCGCACAGCACCACCACTTCGCGGTATCGCCGGGGCAGCGCCTGTACCGCGCGGCGCAAGGCGTCAATCCCTTCGCGGCGCGTCAAATCCAACAGCGGATCGTCGATCACCGCCAGTTCCGGCAGCGCCGAATCGTCGCCGTCCATCTCCAGCACCACGTCGCTCCGCCCGCGCTCCAGGTGGCGCAACACCAGCTTGCGCGCAATCCCAAAGAGATAGCCTGAGAGGGTTCCGCGTTCCGGATCGTAGCCGCACTCCTCCCGCAGGAGCGCCAGGAAGACTTCCTGGGTTACGTCCTCCGCAACCGGCATTGAACCGCTCATGTGCAGGGCAAACCGGTAGAGCGCGGCCTGACGGCGCCGGTAAAGGTCAACAAAAGCCTGCTCGTCGCCACTCTGTATACGGATGAGTAGTTCGTCGTCGGTCTCGAGAGGAGCTACCGTCATGGGCCGTTCACTCATAATTCCCCGGGGAAAACAAAAAGTTCCATTACAAATGTGGTTTCCATCAGGGATTCACCCCACGACAATAGCATTAAGAATCACAACAATAACTAATTTGGTACTTTACGCCTAGTAGTCATTGACCATATCATTACTTTTACACTGGAAACCACATGGCTCCCGGACAATCAATCGACGAAATCACTCTCCTCCGCACCAGGCTGGCCGAGCTGGAAGCCGAGTTGGAACAACTGAAAAGGCTCGAGCACAACGCGCAGCAGCGCTTCCGGGAACTTCTGGATGCCGCTCCGTTGATGACCTGGATGTCGGGCGCCGACGCCATGTGCACCTTCTTCAACCAAGCCTGGCTGGAGTTTCGCGGCCGGACCTTGGAAGAAGAAACCGGCAACGGCT
Source organism: uncultured Solibacteraceae bacterium (assembly GCA_963791985.1). GTDB lineage: Bacteria > Acidobacteriota > Terriglobia > Bryobacterales > Bryobacteraceae > Solibacter. The sequence continues at coordinate 137,612 of CAWBUN010000004.1, forward strand.
GGGCCGAAGGCATCCATCCCGATGACCGCGATCTCTGCCTGGAGACCTACCTCAAGGCATTTTCCGCCCGCCAGCCCTTCCGCGTCCAGTACCGGATGCGCCGCGCCAATGGCGAATTCGCCTGGCTCGAGGACTCCGGTCTTCCCCGCGTCGAAGATGGCGCGTTCGCCGGATTCGTCGGCACCGCGGTTGATATCAGCGACCGCCGCCGCCGTATGTTCACCCCCGACGAAGCCTCCGTTCGCCTCGTCTTCGCCCTCACGGAGCGCGAACGCCAGGTCCTGGTGCTGATCGCCGCCGGGAAATCCACCAAGGAAGCCGCTGCCCAGCTGGGTATCAGTTATAAGACCGCCGATTCGCACCGCAGCCGGATCCTCGAAAAGCTCGGCGTTCACGAAACCGCCAGCATGGTCCGCTACGCCATCCGCGCCGGCCTGATCGAAGCTTGATCGAAGCCTGACGCTCCGCCGCCGGATGTCCAACTCCTTCATGCAGCAGGCCATCGAGATGGCCGTCGCCAACGTGCGCCGCGGCGGCGGTCCTTTCGCCGCCCTGGTGGTAAAAGATGGCATCGTGATCGCCTCCGGCGCCAACCAGGTGACCCGGTCGAACGACCCTACCGCCCACGCCGAAATCGTCGCCATCCGCGAAGCCTGCCGCATCCTCGGAGATTTCCAACTCACCGGCTGTGATATCTACACCACCTGCGAGCCCTGCCCCATGTGCCTCGGCGCCATCTACTGGGCCCGACCCGCCGCCGTCTACTACGCCGCCACTCATCAGGATGCCGCCCGCGCCGGCTTCGACGATTCCTTCATCTACCACGAAATCCAGCATCCGCCTGACCGCCGCACCATCCCCATGATCCACACCGCCGAAGAATCCGCCGCCCTCCCCTTCGAGGAGTGGTCCCGCAAACCCGATCGCCACCGCTACTGAGAATTACGCATCCCGAACCACTCGCGGGTGGGCCGCTGAAGGCACACTGATCGCAACTGTAGGGTCGCGACGGCTGGGATCGAGGATAAAATCGGGCTTTCCGCGCCGATTTCAGCGAAGAATATCGGGATTGAAGGGGACGAACTCCAGGTCCGGCGAGGTTAGCTGGATGAGGAAGGGATCGGTGTGCTCCGCGAACGGTTCAGCCGGGGGTTCCGCGGGTTGGGGAGGCGGAATGGGTGCGGGCTCGCGGTGTTCCGTGTTGCAAACATTGGGGTCCTTGGGTTCGTTTGGCTCCGGCGTGCGCGCGGGGAGTTTGCGGAGGACGGCGAGGCTGCGGAGGGCGCGGTGGTACATATTCTGGAAGCGGGCCTCGTAGCGTTGGAGCAGAAGGAGGGTGGTCTGGTTGGCGGGATCAGAGAAAGCGGTGGCAAGTTGTACGTCAGAGTCCTCGCAGGGAGTCTGGAGGATGGCCTTCTCGAGAAGGGCGTGCTCCATGGACATGACGCGGCGCAGGCGCCAGTGGGCGGCGGCCATTTCCTCGATGGCGGACATTTCAATATCGTCGACGGGGCTAAAGCGCTCGATCAGGAGATAGAAGTGGTTTTTGAAGGTTTCCGCGTCTTCGTTGCTGAGGACAAGGGTTGTGGCGAGCATGCCATGACGGAGCGCGTTGCGGGCGGAGATGGCCTTGCCTTCGGGGGTGACGGGTCCGCGGGAGCGGGCGCCATTAATGCGGGCTGCTTGACTGTGTTTTTCGGAGATCATGACTGTGTAAACTACCCTCCTACTTTCACGATATTCAGGCTGTCAAGTCTTTTTCTTGTAAGTGATTGGTTCTTTAAGAGAATTTCCCAGTAACGGACACTTTTGAGGTGAGGCGAAAGTGAGGCGTAGGGGCGTTATCGCCTGAGTACGAAGCAAATTTCTCGCCAAGAGCGCCAAGATCGCCAAGGAAGGAAGCAGCGGATTGACCCCCATGAAGAGAATTCAGCGAACATATACAGCGCGGTGACCGGTGCGGGTGGCAGGGAAACCAGACGGCGGCGTGGCCCTGCTGTGCTACCGCGTGGCGCACGCTTTCCACCGGGAGTTTCTCCGGCGCGCTGAACAATACCTGGAACATGACGACGGACACGGGGGCCAGTCAACACGCCACGTGGACGGTGAGTGATGTTGGGGCCAATTCCAGCAAGGTGTGGAGATTCGGCACGAGCGGGGTTGGGCAGGGGCTGGCGGCCAGCTATGAAGAGCGCGGGCCGGGCGGCACGGCACTCAATCATACCGACTATACGTGGGACCGGGATGCGCTGGGAGTGGAATATCTGCAGACGGTGCTGAATACGCTCAACCCGGGTGCTTCTGAGTTCGATCTTCTAATTTGGCCCACTTTGATCTTCTAATTTGGCCCACTTGGAGAGGCCGGGATGGCAAGATTCCGGGATGGACCGGAGGTGCAGGGTGAAGCTATCGGCGATCTAAACCTGGCAGCACGTTGTCGCCGCAGCGATCCACCGATCCGATTCCGCCACCGAGAATCGCAGCCACTTTGATCTCGCCTTCACCCTGGTCGCAAACCCGACCGCCACCCCTACTGAAGCGCCGCCACCAGCCGGTGCATCTGCCGCCGCATCTCCCTGGCCGGGAAATACGCGCGCTCCCCATGCCCGGGCAATATCCACTCAAACGTGTATTCCTGCAGCAGCGCTACCGATTCCACCTGCTCCGCCCACGAATACCAGCACACGTCGCGCGACGCCGTCAGCCGCCCGCGATTGCGGCTCCACCAGATGTGATCGCCCGAGAACAGGAATTCGCGATGCAGCAGCGCGCAATGTCCGCGCGTGTGCCCCGGAGTCGGGATCGCCAGAAAACCCTCCGCCAGTTCCACCGGATCCCGTCCCTCAATCACGCGCTCCGCCCCGGGCTGCGCCGCCAACTCCAGTCGATGGATGATGCGCTCGGCCCCGAACCGCTCCGCATACCGCTCGGCATCGGCCACATCGTCGCGGTGCGTCAGGAAGATGTACCGCACGCCGCCGCGCTCCGCCAGCCGCCGCGCCAGCGGCTCCACGAATCGCGGCGCATCCACCAGCCAGTTCCCCGCCGGATGCTCCACGAAATAGCTGTTGCCCCCAAATGATTTCGGCGAGTTGAACCCGCAATAAGACACGCCGTCCGCGAGCCGCAGCGGAAATTCGTCCACCGCCGCCCGCGCCGCCGCCTTATCGGTCGCGCCGATCGATCCCGTCGGACAGGCCACCAATGCCCGGTACGCCGCGCGCTCCTCGCCTGTGTCCCGCGGTTGCACCTGCACGAACGAAAACTCCCCCGTCTCCCCAAACGTCGCCGGCGCCAGTTGCCTGCAGGTATCGCAATCGATGCACGTGGTATCGACGAAGAACGCCCCTTCTACATTTTCCGGAACCCTCTGCGCCCGGTCCGTCATGCCTCCAGAATGCCACAACGGTCTGCGCGGGACGCCCCGTTCCGCTCTTCGTCCACAGAATCGACGTGTTGTCTCGGTCGGAAGGCCGAGGGGGGCGTCGGCCGCGGACGAGGGCGTCCGCCCTACAGAGCAGTGGAGCCGCGATCAATATTTAAGAGATCGCTCCCTGACGGTCGCGGCTCGTTGTCTTTGACGAATTCTTCGCAGCAAGAGAAGACTTCGCCTGCTGGCCGGCCGGAGATACTACAATCCGGTATGGCCGAGATCAAAGCCGACACCTTCATCCGCGACTACGGACACGCCCTCATCGAACGCCGCGCCGCCCTCTTCGCCGGAGCCGGACTCTCCCGCGCCGCGGGCTTCGTCGATTGGAAAGGTCTCATGAGCGGCATCGCCAGCGACCTCGACCTCCAGATCGATCGCGAAAACGATCTCGTCGCCCTCGCCCAATACCACTTCAACGAACGCCACGGCAATCGCGCCGAGCTCAACAACCTGCTGATTCAGCAGTTCACCCAGGAAGCCGAGGAGACCCGCAATCACCACCTCATCGCGCGCCTTCCCATCCACACCGTCTGGACCACCAACTACGACGAGCTCCTCGAAAAATCCTTCCGCCGCCAGGACAAGCGCGTCGATGTCAAAGTCGATCCACGCACCCTCGCCATCCACCAGCCCGGCACCGATGTCACCATCTTCAAAATGCACGGCGACGTCTCCGCCCCGCACAACGCCGTGCTCACCAAAGAGGACTATGAGACCTACGCGGAAACCCGCGAGCTCTTCACCATCCGGCTCAAGGGCGACCTCGTCACCCAGACCTTCCTCTTCCTCGGCTTCAGCTTCACCGATCCCAACATCGAATACATCCTCAGCCGCATCCGCGGACTGCTGGGCGAGGACACCCCGACCCACTACTGCATCATGCGGCGTCCCGAAAAACCCGCGGACTCCACCGGCGCCGCACAGGCCGACTACGAGTACGAGTGCCGCAAGCTCAACCTGCGCGTCGGCGACCTGCAGCGTTACGGCATTCAGACCGTCCTGATCGATGAATACAGCGAAATCACCGCCATCCTGCAGGAGTTGAACCGCCGCGCCTTCCTCAAGAACATCTTCGTCTCCGGCAGCTGGACCGCCGGTCTGGAGACCTTCGACGTTCCGCGCCTCTGCGCCTTCTCCCGCCTGCTCGGCAAGGAAATCATTCGCCGCGGATACAACCTGGTCTCGGGCTATGGCTGGGGCATCGGCAGCGAGCTCATTGTCGGCGCCCTCGACGCCGCCGATGAGAAGTTCTCCATGCTCCACGACCGCCTTGTCCTGCGCCCCTTCCCCCGCAGCCTGGAGGACGAGCGCCGAAACAAAATCTTCCGCGAGTGGCGTGAGGCCATGCTGTCTCTCGCCGGCATCAGCATCTTCGTCGCCGGCAACAAGCCCGATCCCGTGACGGGGCAAATCGTCCACGGCGATGGCGTCATGCAGGAATTCGAAGTCGGCACCACCGCGCCGCTCAACAACTTCCCCATCCCCATCGGCGCCACGGGCTACACGGCCCGCGAAATCTGGGAGGCAGTCATGCAGAACCCGGCCCGCTACTACGGACGGCTGGACGTGAAAACGCCGCTGCAGGCGCTCGGCGACCCGAACATCACCAACGAAAAAACCATCGATGCCATCTTCGAAATCGTAAACCGCTGCGTCAAAGCCGAAGGCTTCGCAGCCAGAACCGCCTGACAGGGTAAACTGTGAATTGATCCCGATTTCCTTTCAGTCCACCTCCAGGAGCGCCCTTTGATCTGTCTGGTAGACCCGGCACTCCTTGACCATTCCGGGACGCTCTCGCCCAACCTCGGAGACGTAGTCATCTACCGGGCGATTTCGCGCTGCTTCGAAACCCTCTTTCCCGGCGAAGAGATCCGTCGCATCGCCTCGCACGAGCCGCTCCATCCGCACCACTACGAGTCCTTCGCCGCCGCCCGCCTTACCTTTCTGGGCGGCTCCAACCTCATCTCCTCCGATCTGCTTACTTACAACCAATGGAACTTTGCGTCCAAGCTAACGGACTATGCCCGAGCCGAGCTCTCCAATTTCATTCTGTTCGGGATCGGCTGGTGGCAATATCAGGACCCGCCGAACCCCTTCACCGCGCGTTTCTACCGCCGCATCCTCAGCCGCCGCCATTCCCACTAGGTACGCGATCGCTACACCGCCGCCCAGTTGCGCGAGGCCGGCATCGACAACGTGGTCGCCACCGGCTGCCCCTCTATCTGGTGCCTGGATGGATTTCGCAGCGAGGCGCCCCGCTCCGGCGATTGCCTGGTGATGCTCACCGACTACTACATGGACCCCGTCGACGACGATGCCTTCCTGCGCACCGTCCGCGATCACTTCCCGGGCACCATCTTCTTCTTCCCGCAGGGGCTCGGCGACGTCGCCTACCTCCGCACCCTGCCCGTCTACGCCAGCCTGGCTCACCGGCTCGAAATTCTGGACCGCTCGCTCGACAACCTCGAGACCCTGTGCCGCACCCACCCGCTCACGTACGTGGGCACGCGCCTGCACGGGGGCGTCATGGCGATGAGCTGCGGCGTGCCTTCCGTGATCCTCGGCGTGGACAATCGCGCTATCGAAAAAGGGCGCGATTTCCAGCTGCCCGTGATCCCTCGCCCGGATACCGCCACCTTAAAGCGTTGGCTCCGCGGTGAGGCGCCGTTCCCGAAAATCGTCGTGCCGCACGACCTGATCGAGCGCTGGGGCGAACAGTTCGGCGGGGCAGTCCCTCTCCCGCCCCTTTCGGCTAAGTCCTCGCCGCTTTCAGTGCCTCTTGCAGCGCATCGAGAATAAGCTGCACGTTCTCCGCCGTCGAGCTATAACCCATCGTCCCGATCCGGAAAACCTTGCCCGCCAGCGGACCGAAGCCCCCGGCGATTTCCATGTTGTACTTCTCCAGCAGGAACTGCCGCACCTTGGCATCGTCCACACCTTCGGGAATCCGCGGCGTGTTCAGCGTCCACAGCCGGTGGCCTTCCGGCACCAGCATGCTCATCCCCATCGCCTCGATCCCCTTCACGAAGGCTTCGTGGTTCGCCCGGTGACGCTCCCACCGCGCCGCAAGCCCCTCCTCCGCGACGATCGCCAGTCCCTCGCGCAGCGCGTAGAACATCGTCGCCGACGCCGTGTGGTGATATTTCTTTCCACAGTAGAAACTATCGAGCAGTTGCAGGTCCAGGTAGAAGGATTGCACCGGAGCCTTGCGCTCCTTCATCCGCTCCAGCGCGCGCGGCCCAATCGTCATCGGCGAAAGTCCGGGCGGGCACCCCAACCCCTTCTGCGAGCAGCTATATGCGATGTCGATCCCGTTCTCGTCCACCATCACCGGCATTCCGCCCAGCGACGTTACGCAATCGGCGATCGTCACCGCATCCACTTCGTGTGCCGCGTCGCAGATCGGCTTCGCCTGGTTGAACATCCCCGTGGAGGTCTCCGCCTGCACGAACGCCACTACGCGCGGCCGTTCCCTGCGGATAAATTCGCGGACCTCCTGCGCATCGAAGGGCTCGCCCCACGCCTTCGAGAGCCGCACCACTTCTCCACCGTGACGCCGTGCCATGTCCCCGATACGGTCGCCGAAAAATCCGTTGGTCAGCAGCGCAAATTTGTCGCCGGGCTCCGTGAAGTTCGCCACCGCGCACTCCATCCCCGACGTGCCGGTTCCGGAGGTCGCGATATTGAAATGGTTCTTCGTCGAGTAGGCATACCCCAGCAGGCTCCGGACCTCGATCCACTACCTGAAAGAAAAAGGGGTCCAGATGGCCCACCAAGGGCTGCGACATCGCCTGATAGACACGGGGCGCGACCATGCTGGGTCCGGGTCCGAAGAGAAGGCGCGGCGGCGCCTGTAACGCTGGGTAGCTTTGAGGCATAAGCCATAGTGTAGCCCCTGTACACATCTTGCGACTCGCGATACACTCAACCGCAATGCGCAACGTTCTCTTCGTTCTCGCCCTGTTCGCCGCACCGGCCTTCACGCAAACCGCCGGGCTCAATGCCGATCGCCTCAAGTTGATCCGCCCCCGCCTTCAGGAGCTCGTCGAGAATCAGACCATCCCCGGAGCCGTCGCGCTCGTCGCCCGCCACGGCAAGGTCGCCACACTCGAGGCCGCCGGCTGGCGCGATGTCGAAGCCAAAAAGCCGATGACCACGGACTCCATCTTCCAGATCATGTCCATGACCAAGAATTTCACCGGCGTCGCTATCATGATGCTGGTCGAAGAAGGCAGGCTCGAGCTCCGCCGCCCCGTCTCCGACTATCTCCCCGAATTTCGCAACCAGGTGATCGAAGAGCGCCTGCCCAATGGCAACACCGCCCTCCACCCGCCCGCGCAGCCGCCCACCGTCGCCCAGCTCATGTCTCATACCTCCGGCCTCGCCGGCGATCCCGATGGCGAGCTCGCCGATAACCCGCGCACCCTGCGCGTCCCGCTCGCCGAAGCCGTACGTTTCTACGGCAAGCAGCACCTCCAGTTCGAGCCCGGCACCCGCTGGCGCTACAGCAACATGGGCATCGCCGCGCTCGGCCGCATCATCGAAGTCGTCACCGGCGAGGACTACGTCCACTTCATCGAAACCCGCCTGCTCACTCCGCTCGGCATGAAGGACACCTTCTTCTTCCCGCCCGATTCCAAGAAGGACCGCATCGCCCTCGTCTACAAACACAGCGGCGGCAAACTGGTCCGCTCCGGCGACGAGATCCTTGCCGGCGATCCCGCCAAATACCGCGCCGGCGCAAAATATCCGGCTCCCGAGTTCGGCCTCTACTCCACCGCCCCGGACCTCTTCAACTTCTACCAGATGCTGCTCGAAGGCGGCACGTACAAAGACCACCGCTACCTCTCCCGCCAATCCATCGACACCATGACCCGTGTCTTCACCCCGGACGTGAGCCCTTCCGGCTGGCTCGGCGGCACCGGCTACGGCCTCACCTTCGAAATCGTCAACAAACCCGAAGGCACGCTCCTCCTCCACTCCCCCGGCACCTTCGGCCACGGCGGCGCCTTCGGGACCGAAGGTTGGATCGATCCGCACAACGATCTCATCCGCATTTCCATGGTCCAGCTCTCCGACGGCACCGGCTCCCACCCGCGCTCCGTCGTGATGCAAATCGCCGCCTCCGCGGTCCAGTAGGACGGGCCTCCTGGCCGGTCCACTAATCAGTCTTAAAGGTTCTCCCCCACACACACGCTCCGTACCCTTGGCCCCCCGCTTGCTCTCTTCCTTCACTAGATGCAGGTCATGCCGCGGAATCCCGACCAGGTCACGCTCCCGTTGCATCACCGTCGCGGTGTGCGCATCGCCGCTGCATCCATCTTGGGTCTCTGTCTGCTCTGCCTTGCGACTTTCATTTTTTACTACATAAGACTGGCGCGCATCATCGATCAACGTCTGGCAAGCGGTCCTTTCGCTGGCACCACGAACATCTTCAGCGCCTCGCATCTCATCGCAGTCGGAGACCCACTCACGCCCGAAGAATTCAGCGCCCACTTGCTCCGCAGCGGCTACACCGCCACCCCGAATAATCCCGAAGGCTGGTTTATCCTTCGCAAAAACACCGTCGAGATGACTTCCGCATCGGGCCGGCTCGTGTGCGAATTCTCCAAGGGCAAAGTCGCCGCCATCTCCGCGCCCGGCCGCGCCCCGCTCACCGAATTCGAACTCGGCCCCGAGCTGATCGCCAACCTCTCCGGCAATCGCGAACGCCGCCGCCTTGTCAAATTCGCCGACATCCCGCCCTCCGTGGTCCACGCCCTCATCTCCGTAGAGGACAAGCGCTTCTTCGATCACTCCGGCATCGATCTCCGCCGCTGTCTGAAAGCCGCCTACGTCGATCTGCGCAGCGGCCACAAAGAGCAGGGCGCTTCCACCCTAAGCATGCAGTTGGTCCGCAGCTTCTGGCTCGAACCCGACAAGCGCTGGAAGCGCAAGCTTGAAGAACTGGTGATGACGCTCCACATGGAGCGCAAGCTCACCAAGCAGCAGATCTTCGAATACTATGCCAACCAGGTTTACCTCGGTCGCCGCGATACCTTCAGCATCAGCGGCTTCGCCGAAGGCGCCCGCGCTTACTTCAACAAGAATCTTTCCGAGATCGATACCTCCGAAGCGGCATTTCTTGCCGGCCTCGTGCAGCGTCCCAGCTACTACAATCCCTATCGCTATCCCGAGCGCGCCCACGACCGCCGCGACCTCGTCCTCCTCCTGATGCACCGCAACCGCTACCTCTCCGACGCCGATTATCAGGCCGCACTCCAGGCTCCCCTGCGCTTCACGCCCGAGCGCTTAAACACACACCAGAACCAATACTTCGTCGATCTCGTGCGCGACGATCTGCGCTCCCGCCTCGACGAAAGCGATCGCGAGGGACGCAATATTTACACCACGCTCGACCCCGATCTGCAAGAAGCTGCGGAGGCCGCCGTACGCATCGGAATCGAAAAAGTCGATCGCCTCCTGCACTCCCGCGGACAACCGCAGGTCGCCCTGGTCGCGCTCGATCCCCACACCGGCGAAGTCAAGGCTCTCGTCGGCGGCCGCGACTATGGACAAAGCCAGCTCAACCATGCCCTCGCCATGCGTCAGCCCGGCTCTGTCTTCAAACCCTTCGTCTACGCCGCGGCCCTGAACACCGCAGTCACCGGAGGCAACGAAATCTTCACTCCCGCCAGCGTGGTCAGTGATGAGCCCGCCACCTTTTACTCCGGCAACCAGCTCTATCAACCCGGAAATTTCCACCACCAATTCATGGGCAACGTTACTCTGCGCGACGCGCTTGCCCATTCCCTGAACGTCGCCACCGTCAGCCTGGCATCCCAGGTCGGCTTCCGCAACGTCGTGCAAATGGCACAGCGCTCCGGCCTCAACAGCGCGATCCGCGCGACTCCCTCGGTCGCTCTCGGCGCCTATGAAACCACCCCGCTCGAAATCGCCGGCGCCTACACCACCTTTGCCAACAAGGGCATCAACGTGAAGCCTACCGCCGTTTCGTACGTCACCACCTCCGACGGTCGCACCACCTATCGGAACTCGCCCGAGAGCCACGCCGCGCTCGACCCGCGCGTGAACTACCTCCTGGTCAGCATGCTCCAGGACGTACTCCGCATGGGCACCGGCGCCGGCGTCCGCGCGCTCGGCTTCACCCTCCCCGCCGCCGGCAAGACCGGCACTTCCCGTGACGGCTGGTTCGCCGGCTTCACCAGCCAGCTCCTCTGCGTCGTCTGGGTCGGCTTCGACGATAACCGCGAACTCAACCTCGAAGGCGCCCGCTCCGCCCTCCCCGTGTGGGCCGAATTCATGAAGCGCGCCGCCGCCTTCAAGCCCTACCGCGACGCCAAAGCCTTCGCCCCTCCATCCGGCATCGTCACCCTCCCAATCTGCGCGGAATCCGGCCAGATGGCGGGCCCCTTCTGCCCCCGCACCCGCTCCGACGTCTTCATCGACGGCACCCAGCCCCAAACCCAGTGCTCTCTCCATGACCCCCGCATCGCCGAAGACCCCACCCCCATCATCCACTAGCCCGCTTAAAATATTGCACTTCCCGCTCGTGCTTCTCCGCCGCCTCCCGTGTCTTGAATGTCCCCAGATTCTTCCGCTTTCCCTGGGCATCCGTTTTCCGCGAATACAATCGATATTCTCCGGACTTCAGTTTGCGTATCATGCCCTCCCTACCCGCAACTCGGGTGCCATGTGAAGATGAGAACCGTGCTCTCTCGCATCCTCGCGCGCGCGCTGCCCGGCCGCACCATCCTCTCCTGCGAACCCCTCGCCGGCGGACTCTGCAACGCCATCTATCGCATCCACGTCGCTGGCCTCGCCGACTCCTTCGTCCTCCGCCTCTACTCGCGCGACCCCGCCGCCTGCCGCAAGGAACTCGACCTCCACCGCCTCATCTCCCCCGCCGTCCCCGTCCCTGAGATCCTCTATGCCGACTGCACCGGCGACCCCGACACCCCGCCGCACATCCTCATGCGCTGGGTCGAAGGCATCACCTTCCGCGAAATCAAGCGTCGCCGCGATCCAGCCGAGATTGCCGAATGTGCGCACGCCATCGGCGCCGTCCTCGCGCGCATAGGAACCTTCACGTTTCCCCGCCCCGGCGCCATCGGCCCCGACCTCGTCATCGGCGCAGCCCCTCATCGAAAGCATCCCCGCCTTCGTCGAGCAATGCCTCGCCGCGCCCGATTTCGAACGCCGCATGTCACTCCCCGATCGGCTCCGCCTCCGCGACTACATCCGCGATTGGGCCCCCGCCCTCGCCACGCTCGATCGGCGATCGCTCGCTCGTCCACTCCGATTTCGGCGGCCCCAATCTCCTCCTCCGCCACTCCGCCGGCCGCTGGCAGGTCGCCGCCGTCCTCGATTGGGAATTCGCCTTTCCGGGCCCGCCCCTCTGCGACGTCGGCCACATGCTCCGTTACGAGCGCCGCGACGCTCCCCGCATCGAGCCCCACTTCTCCACCGCCTTCCGCGATCACGGCGGCACCCTCCCGCCCAACTGGCGCGACCTCGCCCGCGCCTTCGACCTCAGCGCCCTCTGCGAATTCCTCGCCCGCCCCACCCTGCCCGCTGACGTCCTCCCCGAGATCCTCGCCCTCACTCTCGCCACGATCTCTTCTTGACCTCCCTCTCGGAATGTGTGATTATTCATTAAGGTGAATAATAATTCAGAGGCGCATGCCGTGGCCCCCATGTTTGCTCCGAACCAGATTCTCAAAACCAGCGCGTCCGACCTGTTGAAGGACCTCGATCTCACCGACGACGAGCTCCTTTACCTCCTCGACCTCGCCGCCGAACTCAAATCCTCCCCGCGCGACTACGCCCGCGCCCTCGATGGCAAGAACCTCGGCCTCCTCTTCGAAAAACCCTCCCTCCGCACCAAGCTCACCTTCGAGCTCGCCATGAAGCAGATGGGCGGCGGCTCGGTCTTCGTCGAAGGCCCCATCGGCGTCCGCGAACCCCTCAAGGACATCGCCCGCAACCTCGATCGCTGGGTCGATGGCATCGTCGCCCGCGTCTTCCTACAGAGCACCGTCGATGGCCTCGCTGCATGGTCGCGCGTTCCCGTCATCAACGCCCTCAGCGACCTCTACCACCCCTGCCAGGCCCTCGCCGACATGCAGACCATCCGCGAACACTTCCGCGTCGCGCGCCTCCACGGCCTCAAGCTCGCCTTCATCGGCGATGGCAATAACGTGGCCCAGTCGCTCATGCTCACGTCCCTCCGCCTCGGCATGGATTTCGCTCTCGGCTGCCCTGAAGGATACCTGCCCGATCCCGAAATCGTCACCCAGGCCGAAGGCCTCGCCGCCGTCACCGGCGCATCCCTTTTGATCACCCACGATACCCGCGCCGCCGTCGAAGGCGCCCACACCGTCTATACCGACGTCTGGGCCAGCATGGGCCAGGAACAGGAAACCATCGAGCGCCGCCGCGCCTTCCGCGATTACCAGGTCAACGACGCCCTCTTCGCCCAGGCCCGCCCCGACGCGGTCTTCATGCACTGCCTCCCCGCCAAGCGCGATGAAGAGGTGACCGATTCCATCATGGAACACCCCCGCTCGGTGATCTTCCACCAGGCGGAAAACCGGCTGCACGCCCAAAAGGCCCTGCTGCTGATGATCCTGACATAAAGTATTTGTTGTACCCACCCCTGATGTGTGCTCGCGCCGCCAGGGAGGGTGCCCGACGCGAACCGCGACCGTGAGGGAGCGATCTAAATTTATGACCATTCCGAATTACGCCCGTGTGTGCGGCCCGCAATGAAACTCTGGGGAGGCCGTTTTGAATCCGGACCCGGCGAAGTCTTCGAGCGCTTCAGCGGCTCGCTCGATTTCGACCGCCGCCTGATCGAGTGCGACATCCGCGGCTCGCAGGCCTTCGCCCGCGCCCTGGAACAGGTCGGCATTCTCACCGCCGAGGAGCGCGCCCAAATCGTCGACGCCTTCAACGCCATCCGCGACGAATCCCGCACCCCCTCCTTCTACGAAGGCGCCACCGATGAGGACGTCCACACCCTCGTCATCCGCAAACTCAAGGAGCGCGCCGGCGCCGTCGCCGACAAGATCCACACCGGACGCAGCCGCAACGAACAGGTCTCGCTCGATACCCGCATGTGGCTCCGCGAGGAGTGCACCGACATGCAGGCCCAACTCTTCGCCGTGATGGGCCGCCTCCTCGACCTCGCGGAAATGTATCCGCACGCCATCATCCCCGGCTACACCCATATGCGCCGCGCGCAGGCCGTCCTCTGGCCCCACTACCTGCTCGCGTATTTCGAAATGTTCCTCCGCGATTGGCAGCGCTTCGGCGACGCCCGCCGCCGCGCCAACGTCCTGCCCCTCGGCTCCGGCGCCCTCGCCGGCTCCGGCTTCCCGCTCGATCGCGAGTCCATGGCCAGGGACCTCGGCTTCGAAGGCATCACCCACAACAGCATGGATGTCTCCGGCGACCGCGATTTCGCCCTCGACTTCCTCTACGCCTGCACCGTCACCATGATCCACCTCAGCCGCCTCGCCGAGGATTGGATTCTCTACTCCAGCGAGGAATTCGGCTGGCTCGAACTCGGCGATGGCGTCACCAGCGGTTCCAGCCTCATGCCGCAGAAGAAGAACCCCGATTCGCTCGAGCTCATCCGCGGCAAGAGCGGCCGCGTGGTCGGCTGCCTCACCTCCCTGCTCGTCACCATGAAGGGTCTCCCCATGACCTACAACCGCGACATGCAGGAGGACAAGATTCCTATCTTCGATGCCGCCGATCAGCTCTCCGGCTCGCTCCTCATGACCTCCGCCGTCGTCGAATCCACGCGCCTCAATACCGCGCGTCCCGCCGCCGCCGCCGAGGAATCCTGGGTCGTCGCAACCGATCTCGCCGAGGCCCTCGCCCGCGCCGGCACGCCTTTCCACCAGGCCCACCAGATCGTCGGCCGCTTCGTCCTCGAAAGCGTCCGCAACAACAAGAAGCCTTCCGATTGGACGGCCGAAGACATGCACGCCTTCGCCCCAGAGTTCACGCCGGATTTCGCCGCTCTGCTCAATCCCGCCGAAGGCATGAAGTCCCGCGAAATTCCCGGAGGCACCGGCACCGCCGCCGTCGCCGCCGCTCTCGCTCACGCCCGCCAATTACTTGGAAAGTTGATCGTATGACCAAAAGCTACCGTCAAGGCCAGATCCTCAAACTCATCCGCGGCAAGCGGATCGGAACTCAGGACGAGCTCGCCCAGGAGCTCAAGAGCCAGGGCATCGCCGCCACGCAGGTGACCCTCTCCCGCGACATCCGCGATCTCCGCCTGGTCAAGACCCGCGAAGGCTACAAGGAAATGGCCGAGGAAGAACAGGGCCCCCAGTTCTCCCTCCTCGCCGGCGAATTCCTGCGCGACGTCCTCCGCGCCCAGAACCTCGTCGTCCTCAAAACCAGCCCCGGCCACGCCAACTCCGTCGCCGTCGCCCTCGATAACGAAGAGTGGCCCGAAGTCGTCGGCACCATCGCCGGCGACGACACCATCCTCGTCATCGCCCCCGACACCCCGACGGCTGAGGCCGTGCAGGAGAAATTGTTGGGCCTCTTAGAGCACAACTAACTCTCTTTGCCTTTCTTCTTTGCGTCCTTTGCGCCTTTGCGAGACACGCCTTTGACTTTTACTTCCCGATTTCCGTAATCCTCACATTACGGAACTGACTGATCGAAAACTGATCGTGCAGCTGCAGCCCGATCGGCCCCGTCTTCGATCGTGCCGGATCCCCCGCATGCTCCGCCACCACGCGCCCGTTGATCGAGACCGTGATCTTGTCATTCCGCGACTTGATGTCCATCGCGTTCCACTCATCGTCCTTCTGTGAGTCCTTCGGCGCATCCTTGAACCCGTAAATGCTCCCCGAAGGATGCGGATCCGGAAACCGGTTGTTGATCTGTATCTCGTACCCGATCTTAGACGGCGTCTTCGTATAATCCGGCGGCGTGGTCACTCCCCACTTCGCCCGCGACGTATCGCGAATCGATACCCCGCTGTTCCCCGACGTCTTCGTCCAATACTCCAGATGCAGATCGAATTCCCCGAAGTCGTTGCGCGTCGTGTACAACCACGATTGCGTGTCCACCCAGCTTTTGAAGTCCTTCGGCGTCGCCATCGGACCGCCCGGCACCAGCATCTTTCTCAGATCGCCGATCCGCTGGCCCACCACCGTCCCATCGGCCATCACGGTCCATTGCCCGTCGCCGATAATCTCCCAGCCGTCCAGGTTTTTCCCGTTAAATAGCGGCTTCCCATCAGCGGCGTGCAAGGCGCCGCCCGCAAACGCCGCGCCCACAAGCGCGATCAAACATGCAGTTTTCACGAGCCCAGTATCTCACCGCTCCTTGGTCCGATCCACCACCACCTTGCCGCCCTTCATCACCCACCGCACCTTGCCCGTCGCCACCCCGATATCACGCAGCGGATCGCCCTCCACCGCCGCGACATCCGCGAACATCCCCTCCCGGATCGCGCCCAGCGATTTCTCCATCCCCAGCAGTTCCGCCCCGTTCCCCGTCGCCGTCCGCAGCGCTTCCTCCGGCGTCATCCCCGCCTTCACGAACCATCCCAGCTCGCGCGTATTCTCGCCGAACATTGTGTACACCGCATCGCTCCCCATCGCGAACCGCACTCCCGCCTTCCACGCCTTCCGCGCCGTCTCCAGATTGCGCGCGATGTAATCCTTCAGCCCGTCCACCGCCGCCGGCGGATAGTTCAGCAGCCGGAAATTGTCCGCGTAATACCGGTTGTGATCGATCGTCGGCACGTAGAACGTCTTCCGCCGCGCCATCTCCGCGATCGTCGCATCATCCATATCGGTGGCGTGCTCCACGCTATCCGCGCCCGCCCGCACCGCATCGCGCGCCCCGTCCGGCCCGTACGTGTGGATCGCGATCTTCTTCCCCAGCGCGTGCGCCGCGTCGCATGCCGCCTTCATCTCCTCGTACGTGAACGTCTGGAACCCCGTGACGTCGCGCCCCGACCCGGTGGACCCGTACATCTTGATCACGTCCGCCCCTGCTCCCACCTGCTGCCGCACCACCCGCAGCACTTCCGCCACGCCGTCCGCCGTATTCGGCGTGCTCGTGCGTCCGCGCGTCACCATCAGTCCGTACCCCGCCACGAACATCCGCGGCCCCGCCATCTGTCCGCCCGCGATCAAGTCCCGCATCGCGATGTCCGCGTAGTCGGCCGCTCCCAAATCGCGCACCGTGGTCACGCCCGTCTCCAGCGTCTTGCGCGCATTCTCCTGCGCCAGATACACCACCGCCGCCGCTCGCGCCGATTGGCTCACGCGATTTTCCAGCACGTACGTCATGTGCGTGTGCACGTCGATCATCCCCGGAATCGCCGTGTACCGCGTGAGATCGATCGCCCCCGCGCCGCACGCCCCCACGCTCGCGATCCGCTCGCCTTCCGTCACCACGCAGGCGTCTTTCCAGAGCTTCGTCCCGTCCCACACCGCAGCGAAATGGTAGCTCGCCCCCTGCGCCGCCCCCGCCAAAACCAAAAGACTCGCGATCCTTAACATAATTTCTCCAGCACCGCCTCCGAAACATTCCGCCCGCAGATCACCACCGCCGCCGTCTTCCCGCGATACCGCTTCGCATCCTTCAGATACGCCGCCATCGCCACTCCCGCTGCGCCTTCGATCACCCAGTGCTCGGTCTGCAGCACGAACCGCATCGCCTGCAGAATCTCTTCCTCGGTCACCAGCACACTCCGATCGATCGCCTGCCTGCACAGTTCAAACGTCACCGAGCCTTCCTCGAGACCGCCCGCCGTGCTCTCCGATAGCGTCGGCAGCTCCGGCACGTCCACGATCTTGCCCGCATCCAGGCACGCCTTCATCACCGGCGAATTCTCCGGCCAGCACCCCACCACTTCCGTCCGCGGCGACACCGCTTTCAAATACGACCCGATCCCACCGATCAATCCGCCCCCGCCCACCGCCACGAACACCGCGTCCAGATCCGGCGCCTGCCGCAGCAATTCCACCGCGATCGTCCCCTGCCCCGCCGCCACATCCAGATCATTGTACGGCGAAATGTAAACTCGTCCCGTCTCCTCCGCCGCCCGCCGCGCCGCCACCTCCGCCGTCAGCGGATCGTCCCCCGCATAACGAATCCTCGCCCCTCGCGCCTGAATCCGCGCCGCCTTCGCCCGCGACACGTGCGACGAGACAAACACCTCCGCCGCAATCCCCCGCGCCTCCGCCGCCGCCGCCACGCCGAGCCCGTGATTCCCATTGCTCGCCGTCACCACCTCCTGCTCCCCCGTCAGCAGCCCAATCTTATTCGCCGCCCCCCGGAACTTAAAGCTCCCCGTGTGCTGCAAGTGCTCCAGCTTCAACCACGCCTCGCACCCCGCCGCCCGCTCCAACGGAGTTTCCCGCACCACGCCGCTAATCCTCTCATACGCCGCCATTACCCTCTCTTTCATTGAGATCACGTCCCCCGCTATCATTCATTCCTTCTTTGTGCGTGTGTTCTTTGCGCCTCTCCGGGAAGCCGATTGACCGGACTTCGCGGTTGATTCGGGCAGGCCGCTGCGCCAGCGGCGCAATGCCGCCCTGCCAAGGGCTTTGCGCCTCTCCGGGAAGTCGATTGACCGGACTTCGCGGTTGATTCGGGCAGGCCGCTGCGCCAGCGGCGCAACGCCGCCCTGCCAAGGGCTCTGCGAGAGATGCCTTTTACCTCTGCCGGGTGCGACACAAGGAAGACGGAAAACCGTTCTCGCAAAGCCGCTAAGCCGCAAAGTAACGCAAAGAAGAAGAAATCTTGAGAGGTTTTATCTGCGGTTCTTTGCGCCTTTGCGTCTCTCCGGGAAGTCGATTGACCGGACCTCGCGGTTGATTCGGGCAGGCCGCTGCGCCAGCGGCGCAATGCCGCCCTGCCAAGGGCTTTGCGAGAGACGCCTTTGACTTTGACTTTGCCAACACCCGCCCACCGCTCACTTCCCTGCCTTCCGGCTGCTGGATCCCCGAACCCATCTTCCGCCCTCAATTTTCTTGGTTTTCTTTGCATGTGTTCTTTGCGTTCTTTGCGCCTTTGCGAGAGACGCCTTTGACTTTGACTTTCTTAGCCTTTCTCCGCCTTCTCCGCGAGAAATACCTTTTCCCTTACTTCACCCCCAGATAGATATCATGAATCCGCACCACCCCCACCGCCCGCCCGTCCCCATCCACCACCGGCAGCACCGAGATCTGCGACCGCCTTCTCTCCATCAACTCCAGCGCCTGCCCCAGCGTTGCCTCCGGCCCTACCGTCACCGGACGCGCCGTCATCGCATCCCCCGCCGTCAGCCCGCGGATATCGTCGTGGTTCGTCAGCGCTCTCCGCAAATCCCCATCCGTGATGAATCCCGCCAGCGCCCCGTCCTCCGACACCACGCACGCTCCCCCCATCGGCCTCCGCGTCATCGCGATGATCACGTCCTTCAAAGCCGCCCCCGGAGCCACGAACGCCACCTCGTCCGCCCCGTGCATCGCCTCCCTCACGCTCAACCGCAAATTCCTCCCGAGCTGCCCCCCCGGATGGAATTTGCCGAACTCTTCCGGCGTGAAATTGCGCGCGCACATCAGCGCGATCGCCAGCGCATGCCCCAGCGCCAGCGCCGTCACCGCGCTCGCCGTCGGCGCCAGGTTGTGCGGGTCCGCCTCGCGCTCCACGCTCGCATCCAGCAGCACATCCACCTCGACCCCGAGCGGCGAATGCGCATTCCCCAGGATCCCGATCAACGGCGAGCGGAACTGCCGCAGCATCGGCATCAGCGTTTGCAATTCGCTCGACGCCCCGTTCTTCGAAATCACAATCGTCGGATCCCCCGGCGTGTAAATGCCCAAGTCCCCGTGCGCTGCCTCCGCCGGATGCAGGAAGACCGCCGCCGTCCCCGTGCTGCACAACGTCGCCACAATCTTGCGCGCGATGTGCCCCGATTTCCCGATCCCCGTCACCACCACCTTGCCGGGATGCGCCAGAATCAGCTCCACCGCACGCACCAACTCTCCGTCCAACCGCTCCGCCGCGCGCGCAATCGCCTCCGCTTCAATCCTCATCGCGGCTCGCGCGGCGGCCAGCCATTCATTCTCTGTAGGCATTGGAAATCTAATAATCTCATGATCGATAATGCATATCGCCTGCATAAATAAATTCGCTTTCCCTTTCACCCGCGGGTTGCGTCAGGATAAATGCTGGCGGTTTAGAACACTACGGAGGGGCCTATGCTATTTGCTTCGTATAAAACCGAAGGCTTCTACGACGAAATGTTCGAAGCGGATGGCCGGGTCCGCCCGCATGTGCAGCTGGTCCTGGACATCATCCAGAACCTCGATCCCGGCCAGTTGCTGCGCTACAAACATGCCGCCGAGCGCCTGCTCCTGCAGCTCGGCATCACCTTCAACGTCTATGGAGACACCGCCGGCACCGAACGCATCTTCCCCTTCGATCTCATCCCGCGCATCATCACTGCCGCCGAATGGGACCGCATCGAGCGTGGCCTGAAGCAGCGCATCCACGCCCTCAACGCCTTCATCGACGATATCTATCACGACCAGAAAATTCTCAAGGACGGCGCTATCCCCGCCGAAGTCATCACCAGCGCTGTCTCCTACCGCAACCAGTGCCACGGCCTCAAACCGCCGTGGGGCGTCTGGTGCCACGTCACCGGCACCGACCTCGTCCGTGATTCCGACGGCGAGTTCTACGTCCTCGAAGACAACCTCCGCGTGCCCTCCGGCGTCTCCTACGTCCTCGAGAATCGCGAAGTTCTCAAGCGCATCTTCCCCGGCGTCTTCCAGGGACTCTCCGTGCGCCCCGTCAACGAGTACGCCGGCAAACTGCTCGAGATGCTCGAGTCCCTCGCCCCGCACCCCAACGGCACGCCCCGCGTCGTCGTCCTCACTCCCGGCATTTACAACTCCGCCTACTTCGAGCACAGCTTCCTCGCCCAGCAGATGGGCGTCCAACTCGTCGAAGGCAGCGATCTCGTCGTCGATAACGGCGACGTCTTCATGCGCACCACCAAAGGCCCCGAGCGCGTGGACGTCATCTACCGCCGCATCGACGACGATTTCCTCGACCCCGAGGCCTTCCGCCCCGATTCCCTCCTCGGCGTCCCCGGCCTCATGGCCGCCTACCGCGCCGGACGCGTCGCCCTCGCCAACGCCCCCGGCAACGGCGTCGCCGATGACAAAGTGATCTACGCCTACGTCCCCGACATGATCCGCTACTACGAAGGCGCGGAGCCCATCCTCCCCAACGTGCCCACCTACCTCTGCTGGCGCGACACCGATCGCAAGTACGTCCTCGAAAATCTCGACAAGCTCGTCGTCAAAGCCGCCAACGAAAGCGGCGGCTACGGCATGCTCGTCGGCCCCCACTCCACCCTCGCCGACCGCGAGAAGTTCGCCGCCCTCATCCAGGCCAACCCGCGCAACTACATCGCCCAGCCCACTCTCGCCCTCTCCCGCGTCCCCACCATCGTCGACGAGCATTTCGAAGGACGCCACGTAGACCTGCGCCCCTACGTCCTCTGCGGCAAGGATATCTACGTCATGCCCGGCGGCCTCACCCGCGTCGCCATGCGCAAAGGCTCGCTCGTCGTCAACTCGTCCCAGGGCGGCGGCAGCAAGGATACCTGGGTGCTCTCGTCCCCCGAATCCGGAGGTCAACAACAGCAATAGCCATGCCACATACCAAACCGCTTCTCAGCCGGGTTGCCAACGCGGTCTATTGGTTGGGCCGCTACATCGAACGCGCCGAAAACGTCGCGCGCTTCCTCGACGTCAATCACAACCTCATGCTCGATCTCCCCCAGGGCTTCGCCGACCAGTGGCAGCCCATCGTCGATACCACCGGCGATCGCGCCCTCTTCCTCGAACGCTACGGCGTCGCCACCCGCGAAAACGTCGTCCGCTTCCTCGCCTTCGATCCCGCGTACCCCAACTCCATCTACTCCTGCGTTCTGGCCGCCCGCGAAAACGCGCGCAGCGTACGCGAAACCATCTCCTCGGAAATGTGGCAGCAGATCAACGCCCTCTATCTCCTCATCACCGCCGAGAGCCGCAATCTCGCCCCCGCCGACCTCCCCGGCTTTTGCCACCAGGTCCGCATGGGCTGCCACCTCATCCACGGCATTCTCCACGTCACCATGAGCCACAACGACGCCTGGCAGTTCATCCGCCTCGGCTGTCAGCTCGAGCGCGCCGACAAAACCACCCGCATCCTCGACGTCAAATATTTCATCCTCCTGCCCTCCCTGAGCGACGTCGGCACTCCCTACGACGACGTCCAGTGGTCCGCCGTCCTCAAGTCCGTCAGCGGCTTCGAAATGTATCGCAAGCGCCACGGCCGCATCTCACCCGAGAGAATCGCCGACTTCCTCCTGCTCGATGCCGAGTTCCCCCGCGCTCTGCGCTACTGCGTCGCCATCGCAGATCGCAGCCTCCACTTCATCACCGGCACCGCCGTGGGCACCTACTCCTGCCCCAGCGAGCAGCGCATGGGCATGCTCCGCAGCGAACTCGATTTCACCAACGTCGAGCACATCCTCGCCACCGGCCTGCACGAATTCTGCGACGCGGCCCAGACAAAAATGAATACAATTGACGAATGCATCTCCGGCGACTTTTTCGCGCAGCAGCCGCTCACTTCCATCGCCCGCGCGTGAACGGATAACTCATGACCTTTTGCCTCGGAATCACCGTCGATCAAGGCCTCGTAGGCATTGCCGATACGCGCGTCGTCGCCGGCAATGAATGCCTCACCGCCAGAAAAACCGCCACCTACCAGGGCCCCGGCTTCGCCTTCTTCGTAATGCACTCCGGCCTGCGCTCCGCCCGCGATAAAATCCTCCTCTACTTCGAGGACGCCTTCGCCCGCGACACCATGTCCCGCGAGCGCCTCTTCAAGGTCGTCAACCTCTACGCCCGCCAGGTCCGCCGCGTCAGCGAAGAGGATGGCGAAGCCCTCCGCAGCGCCGAGCTCAAATTCAACGCCTATTCGCTGATCGGTGGCCAGATGTCCGGCGATTCCTCCCACAAGCTCTACCTCATCTACCCGGAGGGTAACTGGGTCGAGATCGGCCCCGATACCCCCTACCAGATCATCGGCGCCTCCGGCTTCGGCAAGCCCATTCTCGAACGCTCCCTCAACGGGCACGACTCCATGCTCTACGCTTTCAAAGTCGGAATCCTCGCCTTCGACGCCACCCGCCTCTGCGCCGCCGATGTCGATTTCCCCATGGACGTCCTCCTCTACACCCGCAATAGTTTCGAAATCGTCGAGCAGCGCTACCAGCGCGACGACCTCCGCGAGATCACCCTCTGGTGGCAGGAGCGCATGCGCGAATCCGTGCAGGACCTGCCCTCGGAATGGATCGAGGCAGCCTTTCCGGCATGCGCATCTCGGTAGTCCATTCCACCGTCTATCGCTACGATTCGCCGGTCTATCTGGAGCCTCATACGTTTCGCCTCCGTCCCCGCGAAGATGGCTGCCAGCGCCTCGAACAATACGCGCTCCAGATCTCGCCCGCCCCCTCCGGCCAGACCCAGTGCCTCGATCACGATGGCAACGTCATCATCCAGGCCTGGTTCTCCGGCCTCACCGGGGAGCTCGCCCTCCACACCGCCTTCCAAATCGAAACCCTCCGCGACAACCCCTTCGATTTCCTGCTCTCACCTTGTGATCGCCGGCTTCCCATGCGGTACCCCGACCCCTTCCGCGCCCCGCTCGCGTCTTACGTCTCCGCCGCTCCCCGACGGCCCCGTCCGCGCCTTCGCCGAATCGCTCGCCGAAGAGTGCGGCTGGCAGACCATGCCCTTCCTCTCCGCGCTCAACCTCCGCCTCAACCAGACCACCCGCCAGGTGGTCCGCCACGAAGGCGCCCCCCTCCCGCCCGAAGAAACCCTCCGCACCTGCGAAGGCTCCTGCCGCGATCTCGCCGTCCTCTTCTGCGCCGCCTGCCACGCCCTCGGCATCGCCGCCCGTTTCGTCAGCGGCTACGAACGCGATTCCGCCCTCGAAGACGAAGGCGACCTCCACGCCTGGGCCGAAGTCTACCTCCAGGGCGGCGGCTGGCGCGGCTATGACCCTTCCCGCGGCCTCGCTGTCGGCACCTCCCACGTCCCCGTCGCCGCCGCCGCCAACCCCCTGCTCGCCGCCCCCGTCACCGGAACCTTCCGCGGCCAGTCCCGCGCACAAATGCACTTCTCCATCTCCATGCAGGTCAAGTAGGACAGGCCTCCCGGCCTGTCCCACTAATTTGTTGTAGTATCTACCGAGGAGGGCACATGCCGAAAACAGCCGCCCTGTCCTGTGTCTTGCTTCTCTCCCTGGCCTTCGCCCAGAACCAGAAGAAGAAATCCCTGCCGTACGCCCCGCCCCTTCCCGAAGCCCCTGCCGCCTTCGACAACCTCAGCAACGGCATGGTCGACGACGCCACTCACCAGGCCGACCAGGCCAAATTCGACAGCGTCGAAACCGTGGCCGATGGCTTGGGCCCCCTCTACAACGCGCAATCCTGCCGCGAATGCCACCAGAACCCCACCTCGGGCGGCGGCAGCCAGGTCACCGAGCTCCGCGTCGGACACCTCGGCCCCGATCATCGCTTTCAAAACCCCAGCATCCCCATCAATCGCGGCACCGAAATCATCACCGGCCGCACCCTGGTCAACGATCGCGCCATTTGCCCGAGCGCCGCCTTCCCCTCTACCGAGATCCAGGAACGTGTGCCCGACACCGAGACCATCCGCACCCCCCGAATTTCACTCAGCCTCTTCGGCGATGGCTTCATCGAGGCCGTCCCCGATCAAACCCTGATCGAGCTCTCCCGCCACCAGTGCCAGACCACGCACGGCAAAATCTGCGGCCTGGTGATTTACGTCCCCATCGTCGAAGCCACCGGCCAGGCCGCCGTCGGCCGCTTCGGCTGGAAGAACCAGCACGCCAGCCTTCTCTCCTTCTCCGGCGATGCCTACCTCAACGAAATGGGTATCACAACGCAGCTCTTCCCCGACGAAGTCACCAAGCTCTGTAACAACGCGCCCGAACCCAACGACACCCCCGCGGCCGACGGCCTCGCCGACGTCGACCGCTTCGCCCGCTTCGTCCGCGCGTCCAAGGCGCCGCCTCGCGACACGACCCTGGCCGCCACGCCCGCCGCCCAAAGCGGCGCTGCTTTATTCGACAAAGCAGGCTGCGCCCTCTGCCACGTCCCCACCCTGGTCACCGCCGCCGCCGGCGTCAAGATCAATGGCGGTGCCTATACCATCCCGCCCGCGCTCGGAAGCAAATCCTTTCACCCCTACGGCGACTTCCTCATGCACGACGTCGGTACCGGCGACGGCATCGTCATCCCCATCGTCGAACACTACGGACGCGCCGCTCGCCGCATGCCCGCATCATGTTCCCCGGACAATTTTCAGAAGACGCAAAATCGCGTACGTACCGCCCCGCTCTGGGGCCTCCGCCTGCGCTCCAGGTTGATGCACGACGGAGCCTCTCTCACCCTTCGCGACGCCATCCTCCGCCACGCCGGTGAGGCCACTCAGTCCGCGCATAGTTTCAAGAACCTGCCTCCCCGCGACCAGGAGGCTATCCTGCAATTCCTCCGCTCGCTTTAGGAGTCAGCATCCGCCGCAGATAGTTGATCTGCCCGAGATGGTAGTTCAGATGCCCGTGCAGATGAATCAAATATTGACGCGTGGAAATCGGTCCGCCGAGCGGATCTTCCGGAAACCTCGCCTCGAGTTCCGCCTCCGATAGCCCTTCAATCACCCGCGGCACAAATCCCCGGACCTCCTCGATCCGCACCGCCAACTCCGCCACCGGAACCCCATTGCCGCTGAATTCCTGATCCCGCGCCCGTCGATATGGAATCCCGCCCAGCAGCCGCCCCACGTATTCACGCAGGTTCCCCTCCAGATGCAGTACCAGGTTTCCCGCCGAATTCGTGATCCCCGCCGGACACCGCCAGATCACATCCTCGTCCCCGAATGCCTGCAGTTCCTGCAAGACCTTGGTTAAATCCCGCTGGAACAGCCCTGCCAGTTCGTCCGCAATCGCCATCTGGCTAGTCTACCCGAGTGGGACGGGCCTCCCGGCCCGTCCATCTAATCTGGCCAATCTACTGCGTGTAAATCACGACCCCGGCCTGGCTGCTGGTCCCATTCATCAACAGTGTCAGCGCCACGGCCTGTCCCGTGTGAACCCCGGCCGGCACGATCGCATTCACTTGCATCAGCCCTGACACCAGCCCGCTAGCCTCTGCGAAATACGGCACCGCCGCCGGCAGATTGTCGATGAGCACCGTCGGCGGCCCCAGCAGCGGCACCACATTGGCACCGCTCGTGACCCTTCCCGTGACGGCCGGCGACGGTATGATCCCTTCGCCCGTCGCGTAGAACGTCAGGTACCAGCCGGCCTTCGCCGGATTGCTGCTCGAGTTCTGCCCCTGGTAATTGCCCTGCAAATCGTACTGCTGCACCGCCGCCAATCCGGTGCCCGTCCCCAGCGAAGTAAAAATCCCCGGCTGCGTCGCCGCGTATTGCAGCGTCTGCGCGTTGGATTTCTGTCCGAGGTACTTCACTTCCACCTTGATCGCACCGCCGCCCAGAATTTCGTACGGCACCATGCAGTTGATTTGCGTTCTGCTCACGTACGTGATCGGCGCCGCCACGCCGCCCGGCTGGAACGTCACCTGCACGCCGCCCATCGTCGTCGGAACATCGGTGCACGGCGCCGGGCAGTTACTGCTGTTCAAGCTCACCGCCGTCGCCGGACCGATCGGCGCGTCAGCGCTCCCGAAAATCGAGATCATCTCGCCCGGCGCCACCGGCCCCGTGACGAAACTGGCCGCGTTGGTCACCAGCGTGATCGCAGGCGCCGGCGCCGATACTGCGAACGACACGTTGACGTTGTTCGTCCCCGCGCTCTGCCCCGTCCCCGCGATCGCGATCGCTCCGTGATACGTCGTGCCCGCGTTCAAGCCGGTTGGGTCAGCCGTCACCGTCAGGTTGAACGTGCCATTGTTCGGCGTCACGCACGGCGCCGTCACCGGGCAAGTCGGCGAAATCTGCAGCCAACTCACATTCGACACCACCGAGAACGTGCCCACCGCCCCTCCGCTCGAAATTGTCACCAGTTGCGGTACCGGGCTCGGGTCCCCCGCCGCGTAAGTGAACGCCATCGTAGTCGGTGTCGCCGATATGCTCGGCGCCGGAGGAGGGGTGACCGACATCGTTACGCTCAGCGTTTGCGTGCCCGCGGACGACACCATCGAAATCACGCCGGTGCAAGTCGTTCCCGCGGCCAGTCCGGACTGGTTCACCGACACCGTGAAGTTCGTGCTCGTCGGGCTCGCCGTGAAGTTGCCCGTTGGCGCAAGCGCCAGCCAGTTACTGCTCGGGCAACTCAGCGCCGCGAGTTGCGCCGTGGCGCTCGTGCTCGTCTGCGCCGCGACCGTCAACGTCTGCGCTGCGGGGTTCGCTCCCCCCGCCACCGCGTCGAATGAAAGCTGCGAAACGTTGAACGTGAGCGATGCCGAGAGCCCCGACGTTACAGTCAACGTGACCGTCGCCGACCGCACTCCGGAAGCCGCGCTCATCGAAATCAGGCCGCTGCACTTGGTGCCGCCGGTGAGCCCGGTCGGATCCACCGAAACCGTGAAGAACGTGCCTGACGAGCCTGCCGTAAAACTGCCCGAGGGTGAAATAGTCAGCCACGTGCTATTGCAACTCAGCGCCGACACCTGCGCCGTCGCGGGCGTATCGAAGGCCGCCGTCACTGTCAGCGTCTGCGCAGCCGGCGCTGCGCCCCCCGCGACCGCGCTTAACGCAAATGAGGTGGGCGACAACGTCAACGGCGCCGAGAATTGCGCGGTCACGTTCAGCGTGATCGGCACCGTCTGCGTGACCGAACCGGCGGTGATCGTTATAGTGCCGTTGCATGTCGTCCCCCCGAGAAATCCGGCTTGATTGACCGTGACGGTAAAGTTAACCGTGTTAGGGCCGGCCGTGAACCCCCCCGTCGGGGAAAGCGTCAACCAGTTGTTCGCCGTGCACGTCTGCTCGGTCATCTGCGCGCTCGCGCCGATATTCACGGGCGCCGTCACCGACAAAGTCAGCGCCGCCGGAGCCACGCTCCCCGGAGCCGCGCTGAACGTGTAGGCCGATGGAGTCACCGTCAGCGCCGACACCGTCAACCCCGCAACGTTGAGCGTCACCGTCACCGCTTGCGTAACCGAGCCCGTCACAATCGAAATCGTCCCGGTGCACGTCGTCCCTACAGTCAATCCGGACTGATTCACCGATACCGTGAAGTTCGTGTTCGCTGCGCTCGCCGTGAAATTGCCCGTCGGCGACATCGCCAGCCAGGCACTGCTTGTGCAGCTCTGCTCCGATATCTGGGCGCTTGCGCTGGTACTGGTCGGCGCCGTCACCGTCAGCGTTTGCGAAGCCGGCTGCAATGCGCCGGACACCGCGTTGAACGTCATCGCCGTAGTACTCAACGTCAGCGTCGCTGCCGTCGACGTGACGTTTAGGGTCACCGTCGCCGTTTGCGTAACCGAGGCCGCCGTCATCGAGATCGTCCCGGTGCACGTCGTCCCCGCCGCCAGCCCGGCTTGATTCACCGAAATCGTAAAGGTCGTGCTCGTCGCGCTCGCCGTGAAGTTGCCGGTCGGCGACAGCGTCAGCCAGGCGCTGTCCGTGCAACTCTGCCTGGTCGCCTGCGCGGTCGCGCTCGTACTCGTCTGCGCCGTCACTACCAGCGTCTGCGCCGCCACCAACGCTCCACCGGAAACCGCGTTAAACGTGAAAGCCGTGGAACTCAACGTCAACACCGCCGGTGTAGCCGTCACATTGAGCGTGACCGTTGCCGTCTGCGTAGTCGAACCCGCCGTGATCGTAATCTTGCCGGTGCATGTAGTGCCCGCCGTCAGGCCGGTCTGATTCACCGAGATCGTGAATGGCACGCTCGTCGCGCCTGCCGTGAAAGTGCCCGTCGGCGACATACTCAGCCAGGCCGGTGCACGTCGTCTCGGACACAGTAGCCGTGGCGCTGGTGCTGCTCGACGCCGTCACCCCCAACTGCTGCGTTGCCGGCGCCGTCCCCCCGGCCACCGCGTTGAACGTAAATGCGGGCGAACTCAGAGTAAGAGTCGCGCTCGCCGCAGCAGTTACGTCCAGAGTTATACTGAAAAATTGTGACCCCGCGGTGGAAGATACTGTGGCCGCGCTGGTGTAGTGGCCCACGGCAAGGCCGGCAGGGTTTACCGATATCGTCAGGACGCTCGGAGTGCTGTTAACGCTCAGCGTAGCTAACACCCAACTGGCACCGTCCGTAGTCAGAGTCAAAGCCACCTGAGGTACCCCCGGTGGGACCTTGATATCATACAGCACCGGTGTCGGCTGAGGATCGCCAATCTGGTATGTGAATCCAACCAGGTTTTGACTCAGCGCCTGTACGGAAAACCACAGTAAGAGCAGGGGGACATAAAGCAACTTACGCACAGATGCCAGTTTAAGGGCAAAATATTTTTCCCGTCATCAGTATTTGGATAGGTTCTAGTACCCCGCCTATCTACTAAGATTAGGCTCCCGCGAATGTGCCTTACCGCCCCTTTTGACACCCCAAACTTAGGGTAGAATGCCCGGGTGCGGCTCCGCCCTGTGCTCCTCATTCTCTGCGCCACGTTCGTCACCGCACAGGAAGACCATTCGCAGCACCAGCATGCCGTTGCCGGTCTCGGCACCGTCGATTTCCCCACCTCCTGTAACCCCCAGGCGCAAGCGCTCTTCTCCCGCGCCACCGCCCTGCTCCATTCCTTCGGCTACGAGGAAGCCCGCCTTACCTTCGCCAGCGCCGCCAGGGCCGACCCCCTTTGCGCCATGCCTTGGTGGGGTATCGCACGAACCTGGTATCACCCGATCTGGGCGCCGCCCTCCCCCGACGAACTCAAACAGGGCGCCGGAGCTCTCGCCCAAGCCATGGCCCTGGACGCCAAAACCAACCGTGAGCGCGACTACATTCAGAGCCTCTCGGTCTTCTACCAGGATTGGCAGACTGTGGATCATCCGACCCGCGCCAGGCACTATATGACCGCCCTGGCCGGTCTCCGCGATCGCTATCCCACCGACGACGAGGCCGCGATCTTCTACGCCCTCCAACTCGTCGCCATCGGTTATCTCGACCCCACCGACAAATCGTATGCCTGGCAGCGCAAGGGCAGCGAGATTCTGAACGGTTTGCTGCCCCGCCACCAGAACCACCCCGGTGTCGCCCACTACATTATTCATGCCGTCGATTATCCGCCGCTCGCCGAGACCGGCCTCAAAGCCGCGCGCGCCTATGCCCTCATTGCCCCCGATTCGCCGCATGCCCTCCACATGCCCTCCCACATCTTCACGCGCCTCGGCCTCTGGGACGATTCCATCGCCTCCAACATTGCCTCCGAGAAATCCGCCATCGCCCAAAGCCGGCGCCTGCATGGCGGCGGAGGTTCCTTCGATCAACTCCACGCCATCGATTACCTCGTCTACGCCTATCTCCAGCAGGGCAAGTACGTCAGTGCCCAAAAGGCGCTCGCCGAAATGCAGGCCATGACCACCCTCGATGAGAATCAGTTCGCGGCCGCTTACGCCTTCGCCGCTGCGCCCGCCCGCTGGGCTCTCGAGCGCCACGATTGGAAAGCTGCCGCCGCTCTCGAACTTCAGCCCGCCTGGTTCCCGTGGAGCCGCTTTCGCAACGCTGAAGCCCTCGTGCATTATGCGCGAGCCATCGGCGCCGCGCGCGCCGGCGATCTGGCCGCGGCACGCCGCTCGGTCGATGAAATCGCTTCCATCCGCAAGGCCATGCCCGCGACCCGCGACTACGATTGGAGCGGCTCCATCGGCGCCCAGTGGGAAGCCGCCACCGCCCTTATCACATGGGCCGAAGGCAACAAATCCGAGGGTCTCCGCCTCCTCCGCCTCGCCGCCGACCACGAGGATGCCGTCGACAAACACCCCGTGACCCCAGGTGCCCTGCTTCCCGTCCGCGAGATGCTCGCCGACCTGCTCCTCGAACAAGGCGCCGCTGCCGAAGCTCTCAAAGAGTACGAGACCGTCCTGAAAACCGCGCCCCGCCGCCTCAACGCCACCACCGGCGCCGCCAGGGCCGCGGCGCAGCTACGTCGCTGATGTTTTCGACCGGCTCATAAATTGATGCAGCGCGAACGGCACTTCGTCCGGATGCGCCGCGCACCACGCAATCAGCCTCTCCAACTTGACTCCATCGTCAGCGATGGCGCTGATCTCCATCAACTCCGTATCGATGATCTCCGGGTCTCGCATAAAGCCAGCATGGCACATATCTCCCCGTGGGACGGGCCTCCCGGCCTGTCCACTAATCTGCTTTTCATGTTCCCCTCACTCATGCCGCAGCGTCACCACCGGATCGATCGCCGCCGCCCGCCTCGCCGGCAACGCCGCTGCAAGCGTCGTCGCCCCCACGAAAATCGCCGTCGCCCCGCCGATCACCCTCCAATCCGCCACCCGCACCCCGAACAAAAACGACTGCGTAACCCTCATCAACGCCAGAGATCCCGCCAGTCCGACTACCAGCCCCCCCGCGATCATTCCCGCCACATCCCTCAGCACCAGCCCGCAGATCGGCATCCTCTGCGCTCCCAACGCCGACCGAATTCCGATCTCCTTCGTGCGCAGCGTCACCGAATAATTCAGCAGGCCGAACAATCCGATCGTTGCCAGCACCAGTCCCAGCAGCGCAAAGCTCCCGCCGATCCCCGCCAGCAGCCGCTCTTTCACGATCGTCCGCCCCACCAACGCATCCAGCGTGCTCACCTCCCGGACCCTCACTCCCGCACCCAGCGTCTCCGCCTCGCGCTCCACCATCTTCGCCACCGACCCGGCATCCAGCCGCGATCGCACGTACAACGTGAATGCGCGCGGCGGCTTCATCGGCATGTATGCGATCGCCTCCGCCCCATCCCGCAGACTCCCGAAATGCGAATTCCCCGCCACCCCGACAATCTGGTGCCGCACGCCGTCGTCGCGCCGGAATTCCCGCCCCAGCACCGCCTCGTTCCCGTAATACCGCCGCGCGAATGTCCGGTTCACAATCGTCGGCACCGGCTCGTCGTCCTTATCCGCCGTCGTCAAATCGCGACCGCTCACTAACGGCGTACGCAGCGCCGCGAGGTAGCCGGGCGACACGCGGTAGAACGTCTCCTCGCGCTCCGAGGGCCTCTGCCCCGGCAGCACCACCCTCTGTGCACGGCGCGCCCCGGAAAGAACCGCCATCCAGCTCGTCGCCGCCCCGGATACCTCGGGCAGCGCCGCCGTTCGCGCCTGCACCTGCTGCAGCACCGCGAGCTGCCGGTCCCGCTGCTGCGTGTTCGTCAACGTCAACACCGTGACGCCCCTCGCGTCGAATCCCGTGTCCACCGCCGTCAGGTTGTGCAGGCTCAAAAGAAACCCGCTCCCTCCCGTAACCAGGCAGAACGCGAACGCCACCTGTACGCCCACGAACAGTCGCCCCATCCGCAACCGGCCGGATTGCCCGCTCCCATGCCGCAGCGCGAACATCGGCCGCGACCCTGTAGCCTGCCACGCCGGCAGCAATCCGAAGAACAACGCGGAGAACCCGCACACCCCCGCGCAGAACCACAGCATGCGCGTATCCAGCGCCAGGTCCAGCCGCACCGGATTCGCCGTCGTGGACACCATCGTCATCAGCGCCGGAGCCGCCGCGCCCGCGATTGCCCACCCGCACAGCCCCGCCAGCGCGGAAATCATGAGGCTTTCCGTCAGCAGTTGGCGCACCAGCCGCGCGCGCCGCGCTCCCAAAGAAACCCGCAGCGCCATCTCCGCCGATCGCGCCGTCGATCGCGCCAGGAGCAGGCTCGCCACATTCGCGCACGCGATCAGCAGAATGCAGCCTGACACTCCCAGCAGAATCCACAACGGCCCCGCGAAAGTCTTTCGGAACGCCGAGACTCCGTTCGCCCCGGAATTCACCGTCAGTTTCGCCCGCTGCAGTACGCTCGCCAGCCGCTCCCTGCCCACTCCGGGCGCCAGCCGCCCCATCACGTGGAACAGCCGGATATCCGCGTTCGTGAAGATGCCCGGATCCATCATCGTGACCGGAATCCACACGTCCACGAACCTCCCCGGCTCCGCGCCCGTGAATCCCTCCCGCGCCACCCCGGCAATCCAGTACATCCTGCCGTCGATCGTGAATCTCCGTCCCACCGCCGCCCGATCTCCGCCGAACCGCCGCCGCCAATACTCGTGGCTCAGCACCACCCCGTCGCGCGCCTCGAGCGAACCCACTGCCGGCGCAACACCAAGTACCTCGAAGGTATTCGCCGAGCAGTATTGCTCCATCACTTCTTCGTACGGCGCGTCATCGTCCCAGGCCTTCGCTTCGACGCGATCCGCGGTGCCCAGGAGTGCGAGCCGCGCCGAATCTCCCGCTGCCGCGCGCAGTTCCTCATACCGTGGGTAGCTGAACAGGTCGTCGTCGCCCATCGCCAGCGTGATCAGCCGCTCCGGTTGCGCTACCGGCAGCGGCCGCAGCATCGCCGCCTCCACAATCGAGTAAATGGCCGTGTTCGCGCCAATCGCCAGGCTCAACGAAACCACAGCCGTCACCGCGAAGACCGGGTTGCGCAGCAGCCCCCGCCACGCATACCGCGCGTCCTGCAAGGTCCCTGCAAGCTCCGCCCACAAACGCACTTCCCGGCTCATCTCGCGCACCCCCGCCACATTGCCAAAGCGCAGCGCCGCCTGCCGCCGCGCCTCGCGCGCGTCGAGTCCGCGTGTTTCCAACTCCTCCGCGCGACGCTCCAGATGGTCGCGCATCTCCTCCGCCAGTTCGTCGTCCAACCGGCGCGGACACACGGCATTCATCAGCCTCGAAAGCCAGGACATATTCCCCTCCGCTCAAGCGTGCCGCAGCACGCGCGCCACACCCGCCGAAAAATTGTTCCAACGCTCCGTCTCGGCCGCGAGTTGCTTCTGTCCCGCCCGGTTAATCCGGTAAATCCGCGCCCGCCGCTTGTTCTCCGTGACCATCCACTCCGCCGCAATCCAGCCGGCCTCTTCCATCCGGTGAAGGGCCGGATAGAGCGACCCTTCTTCCACCTGCAACGCCTCCTCGGAGAGTTCCTGGATCGCGTTCGCGATCCCGTAGCCGTGCGAGGGGCCCCGCCGGCTCAGGATCGTCAACACCAGCATGTCAATCGCGGTCTGTGCGGATTTGGAAGACGCCATATACTCAGCTCGCTAGGGTAGTGATCTGATTGAATCATGCCTGTCCTTCGCTGTCAAGACTCCACTTGCCCCACTCCCGCGAAAGCGATATACCAGATCCATGCATTACCGATTCCCACTCCTCGCCCTCCTTGCCGGTTCCTGCTTCGCGCAGGACGCCGCCCGGATGAATGAAATCGTCCAGTCTTTCGTGGCCAACCACCAGTTCATGGGAACCGCCCTCGTCGCGCGCGGCGGCCAGGTTCTCTTCAGCAAGGGCTACGGCTCCGCCAACCTGGAGTGGGATGTCCCCAATTCGCCCAGCACCAAATTCCGCCTCGGCTCCGTCACCAAGCAGTTCACCGCGGCCTCCATCCTCCTGCTCGAAGAGCGCGGCAAACTCAGCACCGCCGACCCCGTTAAGAAATACCTGCCCGACGCTCCCGCCGCCTGGGACAAGATCACCATCTTCAACCTCCTCACCCACACCTCCGGCATTCCCAACTTCACCGGCTTCCCCGACTACGGCAAGCTCGAGCCCTTTGCCGCCACTCCCGCCGAACTCGTCGCGCGCTTCCGCGACAAGCCGCTCGATTTTCAACCCGGCGAAAAGTGGAACTACAGCAATTCCGGCTTCGTCCTGCTCGGCTACCTGATCGAGAAGATCACCGGCGGCACCTACGAGAAATTCGTGCGCGACAATATCTTCATCCCCCTGGGCATGAAGGATTCCGGCTACGATTCCAACTCGGCCGTCATCCCCCGCCGCGCCTCGGGCTACGTCAACGGCAGAAACGGAATGGAGAATGCCGGCTTCGTGAACATGACCATCCCGCATGGCGCCGGCGCCCTCTACTCCACCACCGAGGACCTCTTGAAATGGGAACAGGGTCTCTTCGGCGGCAAGTTGCTTCAGCCGGTCTCGCTCGAAAAAATGACCACGCCTTTCAAGAACAACTACGCCTTCGGCCTCGGTGTGGAAACAGTCGCCGGCCGCAAAGTGATCTCCCACGGCGGCGGCATCGAGGGCTTCAACACCCAGCTTGAGTACTACCCCGACGACAAGCTCACCGTCGTCGTCCTCGGCAACCTGAATGGACCCGCCCCCGGCGAAATCGCCAAGATGCTGGCCGCGCAGGCCCACGGCGAAGCCGTGAAGCTGACCAGCGAGCGCAAGGAAATCACGCTCGATCCCAAACAACGCGCCCGCTACGTCGGCGCCTATCAAATGACCGGCGGCCCCGCCATGCTGATCACGCTCGAAGGCAATCAACTGCTCAGCAAATTGGGAAATCAGAATGCCGTCCCGATCTTTCCCGAATCGCCCACCCTGTTCTTCCTCAAAGTCGTCGATGCCCAGCTCGAATTCGCCATGCCTGATCCGAACGCCCCTCCCACCCAGTTGACGCTCCACCAGAACGGCCGCGACATCGTTGCCAGGCGCCTCGATGAGGCCGAGTCAAAACGCCTCGCCGATGCCGCCGCCGCTACCGCCAAACGAATCAAGGACCAGACCGCCGCTCCCGGCAGCGCAGCCGCCCTCCGCAAAATGATCGACGACGTCCGCCTCGGCAAACCCGACTACGCCGCTATGAGCTCCGGCCTTGCCGACGCGACCCGCCAGCAACTTCCCCGGCTCCAGTCCGACCTCGCCAGACTCGGCGCCCTCCAGTCCCTCACCTTCAAGTCGGTCGGCCCCGCCGGCCCCGACATCTACCAGGCCAAATTCGAAAACGGCTCCCTCGAATACCGAATCTGGCTCGCCCCCGACGGCAAAATCGATGCCGCCAACGCCCGCCCAGTCCAGTAGGACAGGCCTCCCGGCCTGTCCCACTAATTAGGTTTTTCCCTTCACTCCCCTCGCAACGACACCATCGGGTCAATCCGCGACGCCCTTCTCGCCGGCACATAACTCGCCGCCAGCGCGATCGCCCCGAGCACCACCGACGCCGCCGCGAACGTCAGCGCATCGCTCGCCCCCACCCCGAACAACAAGCTCCGCAACAATCGCGTCAACGGAATCGCCGCCCCCAACCCGACCGCGATCCCCGCCGCCGCCATCCCCATCGCCCGCTTCAACACCCATCCCAAAATCCCGCCGCTGCTCGCTCCCAACGCCATCCGGATCCCGATCTCCCGCGTCCCCTGCGTCACCAGGAACGCCATCACGCCATAAATCCCGATCCCCGCCAATCCCAACGCCAGCGCGGCGAACATCCCCAGCATCGTCAGCGTGAACTTGCGCCGCGCCAGCGATTCCGCCACCTGCGCCTCCATCGTCCGCACCTGGTACACCGGCAAATCCGCATCCACCGCGCGAATCTCGCGCCGCACCGCCGCCGCCGGGGATCCCGCGCCCCGCACCACCACGCTCATCTCCCGCCGCGGCGATTGCGTGTGCGGCAGGTACAACGCGATCCGCGAATCCACGTCGAGCGTGTACTGCTTCACCCTTCCCACTACGCCGACCACCGTGATCCACCGCTGCGCATTGTCCACGCCGCCCGGACGGAAGCGCTTCCCGATCGCATCCTGCCCCGGCCACAACTGCTGCGCCATGTACTCGTCCACAATCGCCACGCGCGGTTTGTCCGCCGTATCCTGCTCGTTGAAATACCGCCCGCGCCGCAGCGGAATCTGCATCGCCTGAAAATAATCGCCCGCCGCGATTCGCTCATCGGCATTCAGAAAACTCTCGCCCGGCGGCGGCGTCCGCCCTTCCACGATGATCGGCCCCCAAGCATACATCTCGCTCAAGGGCAGCGCCGAGACCGCACCTGCCGCCGCCACTCCCGGCAGACGCTCCAAGCGCTGCCACAACTCGCGATATGTCGCGAGCACCGCCTGACCGTTGCCGTACTTCGCTCCCGTCATCGTCAGTCCCAGCGTCAAGACGCCTCTCGCATCGAACCCCGGCGCCACCTCCACCAGCCGTGCGAAGCTGCGCAGCAGTAGTCCCGAGCCAATGAGCAGCACCACCGAAAGCGCCAGTTCGCTCACCACCACCAGCCGCCGTAGTCTGTCCCCCCGCCCCGCCCTGCTCATCCCCGCGTGCAAGTCGGGCCGCGACACCCGGAGCGCCGGAGCCAGCCCGAACAGCACGCCCGAGATCACGCTGACCCCCAGCGTGAATCCGAGCACCGTCCCATCGATCGCGATCTCGCCCACCCGCGGCACGCTCTTCGGACCCAGCACCCGGATCCATTGCACGCTCCACGCCGCCAGCACTACCCCAAGCGCGCCGCCCGCGATCCCGAGCACTACGCTCTCCGTAAGCAGTTGCCGGACGATCCGCCCCCGCCCCGCGCCCAGGGCCGCGCGCACCGCCATCTCCCGGCTTCGCGCCAGCCCGCGCGAGAGCATCAGGTTCGCCACATTCGCGCACGCAATCGTCAACACGAACACCACCGCGCCCATCAGAATCAGGACCGGCCGCCGCGAATCGCCCACCACCTGCTCGCGCAGCGGCACGATCCCGAACGTCAGCCCTCCGTTCGCCGGATACAGATCGGCGTGGTCGGCCCGCAGCCGCGCCGTGATCGCGTCCATCTCCGCCTGCGCCGCCCGCACCGTCACCCCGCGCTTCAACCGGCCGATCACGTTGTAGTCCTCGCGATTGCGCGCCTGCGCAGCCGAGGCTGCCAGTGGCAGTGGCAGCAGGATGTCCGCCTCCTCAGGACCGCCCAGTGTGGGCAGCACTTCGTGCGGCAAAGTGAAGCCGCGCGCCATCACCCCCACCACCCGGTACGTCCGTCCATCCAGCGTGATCGCCCGTCCCAGCACCCGCGCGTCGCCGCCATATCGCCGGGTCCACGTCCCGTAACTGAGGATCGCCGTCGCCGCCGGCAGTTCCGTATCCTCGCGCGCCTCGAACAATCGCCCGATCGCCGTGCGCGCTCCCAGCATCGGCAGCAATCCCGCGGAGACCCGGACCGTCCCGATCCGCTCCGGCTCTCCGGTGCCGGTCAAATTCGCGTTCCCGCCGAGCGCGATCGCCAGTTCTTCGAACCCGTGGTGTCCGTTGCGAATGTCGAAATATTGCGCCGTCGAAAACCAGTCCTGCGTAATATTCAAGCCCGGCGACCGGTTCCACAAGATCGCGAGGCGATCCGCATCCCGGTACGGCAGCGGCCGCAGCAACAGCGCGTCCGCCACGCTGAAGATCGCCGTGTTGGCGCCGATCCCGATCCCGAGCGACACCACCGCCGCCGCCACGAATCCCGGATTCCGCGCAAACCCCCGAAGTGCATATCGAATGTCGTTCATGCGTAAATCGATTCTGACACTGTTAGCCTGAAGTATGCCCTGGTTCGAAAACGAAAATTTCTGGCGCGACTTATACCCTTACATGTTCCCCATGGAGCGCCTCGCCGCCGCCCCGGAGCAGGTCGACCAGCTGCTCGCCCTCTCCGGCATTCACACCGGTAGCGTCCTCGATCTCTGCTGCGGCCCCGGCCGCCACTCCGTCGCGCTCGCCCACAAGGGCTTCGCCGTCACCGCCGTCGATCGCACCCCGTACCTCCTCAACCGCGCCCGCGCCCTCGCCGCCGATTCCGCCGCAACCATCGAATTCGTCCTCCAGGACATGCGCGAATTCCGCCGCACCGGCGCATTCGATCTCGCCGTCAACCTCTTCACCTCCTTCGGCTACTTCGAAACCCCCGCCGAAGAATTGCGCGTCCTTCAGAACGTCCACGAAAGCCTCCGCGATGGCGGCGTCTTCGTCATGGAACTGCTCGGCAAGGAATACCTCGCCGCCCATTACGTCCCCGCGCGCTGCAGCGATTACGCCGATGGCACGGTCCTCCTCCAGCGCGCCAAAGTCCGCGACGAGTGGACCCGCGTCTTCTGCGAGTGGACCCTCATTCAAGGAGACGCGGCCCGTACTTACAAGTTCGACCATTTCATCTACTCCGGCCGCGAGTTGAAGGACCTCCTCCTCCGCACCGGCTTCTCCGAAGTCCGCCTCTACGGCGACCTCCGCGGCTCCGCCTACGGCACCGACGCCCAACGCTTAGTCGCCCTCGCCCGCAAGTAGGGTCCACAACAAGCGATGCTGCGCCGTCAACGAGCAGCATAATGCCGCAAACTTTTCCCACCGCTGGACACTTCGGTGGCCGGTTGCCAGCCAATGCGGAGCATCTCCCGGGTGATGGTGGAACGCGTACGCTGCGCTCTTCCAATGACAAGCGAAGGATGACAATTCCTATGTTTTAAGTAGTTTTACTTGGTTTGGCAGCCGGCGGCGCGGCTTAGGAGGAGGGCGCGTTCGCGGGTGTTTTGGGTTAGGGCGGCGGCTTGTTCGAAGTGGTGGCGGGCTTCGGTGGGGCGGTTTAGTTTGAGGAGGAGGTCGGCGCGGACGCTGGGCAGGAGGTGGTACCGGTCGAGCGATGGGTCGGTGGCGAGGGCTTCTACGAGGTCGAGCGCGGCCTGCGGGCCGTGGACCATGGAGACGGCTACGGCTCGATTGAGCTCGACGATCGGGGATGGGCTTAGGTGGGCTAGTTCGGTGTAGAGGGATACGATGCGGGGCCAGTCGGTTTCTTCGGGGGTGCTGGCTCGGGCGTGGCATGCGGCTATCTCGGCTTGCAGTAGGTAGCGGCCTCGGGGTTTGCCGATCTTGTGGGCGCGGTCGATGGCGGTGAGGCCTCGGTGGATGAGGAGGAGGTCCCAGTGAGCTCGGTCTTGTTCGAGCAGGAGGATGGGTTCCCCGGTGGGGCTGACGCGGGCTCGCGTGCGCGAGGCCTGGATCTCCATGAGGGCTACGAGGCCGTGGACCTCGGGTTCGTTGGGTGTGAGTTCGGCGAGGATGCGGCCGAGGCGGAGGGCGTCTTCGCAGAGGGTGGGGCGGATGAGGTCGTCGCCGGCGGTGGCGGAGTAGCCCTCGTTGAAGATGAGGTAGATGACCTCGAGAACGGAGGAGAGGCGGGCGGCTAGCTCGGGGCCTCGGGGGACTTCGAAGGGGATGTGTTTTTCGGCGAGGATGCGTTTGGCGCGGACGATGCGCTGGGCGATGGTGGGTTCGGGGGTGAGGAAGGCGCGGGCGATCTCGGGGGTCGTAAGGCCGCCGAGGAGACGGAGGGTTAGGGCGGCGCGGGACTCGGTGGAGAGGGTGGGGTGGCAGGAGATGAAGACGAGGCGGAGGAGGTCGTCGCCGATGGGGTCGTCGAGGTTGGAGTTGAGGTCGGGCACGGTCTGCTCGACTGTGGCCAGGTCGCGGGCGAGGTCTTGGTATTTGCGCTGGGCGACGGCGTTGCGGCGGAAGTGATCGATGGCGCGGCGCTTGGCGGTGGCGGTGAGCCAGGCGCCGGGATTTTCGGGAACGCCGGATTGCGGCCACTGTTCGAGGGCGGCTAGAAGGGCCTCCTGGGCGAGGTCTTCGGCCAGGCCGACGTCGCGGGTGAGGCGGGTTAGGCCGGCGATGACGCGGGCGGACTCCATGCGCCAGACCGCTTCGATGGTGCGGTGGTGATCGGTAGCGGACACTGCTACCGATCACACCACCTTCCAACCGGGAGTGCAAGAACGGCTATTCTTTCGCGGTCTGATTTGGCAGCTGAGCGCGGAGGCGTTCTTTGTGCTGGATCTCTTCTTCGGACAGGATGGGGGCGAAGTCTTCCATCTCAATGACCTGGCGGATTTCGACTTCGTAGTCGCCGGCCTGGCAGTTGGGGCCGCGCTTGACCCACTCGATGGCCTCTTCAAGGGACTTGACCTGCCAGATCATAAAGCCGGCGATGAGTTCCTTGGTTTCGGTGAAGGGGCCGTCGACGACGGTGCGAGACTTGCCGGAGAATTTGACACGTGCGCCTTTGGAGGTGGGATGGAGGCCATCGAGGGCGAGCAGGACGCCGGCCTTCATGAGCTCCTCGTTGTACTTGCCCATTTCGATCATGAGTTGTGGATCGGGAAGGGCGCCTCCTTTTTCTGACTCTGGGGTTGCTTTGCCGATGATCATGAATCGCATTTTCTTTGTCCTCTTTTGGTTGGGTTGAATGTGAAGTGTCGCGTCTTATTTGGCGGCGAGGGCTGGGCTATTTTGCGGGCTGTTCGTAGAGCTGGCGGATCCCGGTCTCGCCGTCGCCTGCAACTCTTAGGAAGCGCTTGCCGATGAACTTGCCCATGGTTTCCATTATCTCTGGGGTGGGTGGGGCGCCCTCGGCTTTGGCCGGCTTATAGATGCATAGAAACCGCATCGCTTCTCCTTTTGTTTGTTAGAGCATATTTGCTCGCTCTGTTGACACGTCGAAGGAGGTTCGGGGAATTCGACAGGGTGCGGCGATTATTTTTGGAAGTTTTTGGGGAGGTGTTTCGCGACTCTGATTCTCTGGTGTAAGGCAATCCACAGTAGTCTCGTACTTTGGCCCGCGCGAGACATCGCCCGCGGAATTGCGCAGACATAGTTGAGCGGGCAAGGTCCGCTGGCGGATTGGACCGCATTCCGGGGTTTTCCAGGAGTCGTCTTCGGAGCTCATTTTCCGGATAGTCCGCATCCCGGAACCGGACATCTGAAGAGCATTGCGAGAACGGATGCGCCGGCTCAGTCGTCGTTTGCCCGGCCGCGCAGTTTCTTGGAGGAGGATCGTTGCGATTTTGCCGTGAGCCGACGGACCTTGGAGCCGAGCGTGGGCCGGCTGGGGCGGCGGGTTTTCGGCACGACTTGCGCGCGGGCGATCAGTTCGTTCAGTCGCGCCCGGGCTTCGGCTCGATTGGCCTCCTGCGTCCGGTGCACGCGGGACGTGATGATCAACACGCCGTCTTGCGTGGCGCGATTGCCGGCTAACGCGAGGAGGCGCTGCCGTACGTCGGCGGGAAGCGAGCGAGATTGGCCGACATCGAAGCGCAGTTGGACGGCAGTGGAGACTTTGTTGACGTTCTGGCCGCCAGGACCGGAAGCGCGAACAAAGGTCATTGTCAGTTCGGAATCTGGAATGAATATGGGCAAATGCTATTTCCAGAATAGCCCGTAATGGCGTGGCCGCACGCGAAGAGAATCGTGGCGACCAGCCGGGAAGGCGGCCGCGGCTCAAGGCTCGTCGCTCTCGCCCTTGACGAAGAAGGGCTCCATCTCCTTGTACTCCAGGATCTTCACGGTCGCCTCCTTGGGAGCGTTGCCCTGCGCGATCGCGAGGAACGCCTGCTCCGACTGCGCCACCATCGCGCGCGCGAGGTCGTTCTTGTGGATCGAGTGGTACTTGGACGGCATGGCCCAGTGCAGCAGTGGCATGACGTAGCCAAGGACGCCCGGCGTGTTGGAGTTGCCGAGAATGACGGCGGGACGGTACAACCCAAGGAAGTCGAACTTGACGGACTCGACAGCCTTCTCCTTCTCGCCGATGATCTTCGCGTACTTCATCCCGGCCTCGGGGTCCGCGCCCGCTGCTGTCATGACCCCGCACACACGAGCGCCTCCAGCCTTGGCGGCGCGGCAAAAGGCCTGCGGGTAGGCGATTTCGATCTTGCGCACCTCCTCCTCGGGCATCTTCGCGCTGCCCTTGCCGACGCCGAACGCGGCGAGCGCGACGTCGACTCCCTGGGCGTGCGGCGCAACCTCCTCCTCGAGTCGGTCCATGTTGACAACCACCTCGGAGACCTTGGGGTCGGCGAAGGCGTCCGTCTTGCGGCGCGTCACCACCACCACCTTCTTGCACAGCGGGTTCTTGATCAGAAGCTGCACGATGCGTCCGCCCACGTTCCCCGTCGCGCCCAGCACGATCGCCGAGTACTGCGCCTTCGCCTCTGCCGCTGCCATCGTCACGTCACACGCGTGCGGATCCAAAACACGCGAGCCCGCGAGCGAGTCAGATTTTGTTGGGTCTGGCGAATTCTTCACATCATTTCTACTTTCAATCACTGCGCTGTTTTTCGTTATTTGTCGAAAAAGAGAGTGGAACCGGCACCTGCTCACTTCCTGAGGATCTTGTCCATGGCCTTTCCCTTTGCCAGTTCATCCACCAGCTTGTCCAGGTAACGGATCTGCTGCATGAGCTTATCCTCGATCTCCTCCACCCGATAGCCGCAGATCACGCCGGTGATCTTGGACACGTTCGGGTTCATCCGCGGTGCCCGGGCGAAGAAAGTCTCGAAGTCGACTTTCTTGTCGATCTGCTGTTGCAGCGACTGTTCATCGTAGCCCGTGAGCCAGTGGATGATGGCATGCACCTCCTCCTTCGTACGCCCCTTCTTCTCCGCCTTGTTGATGTAATGCGGGTAGACGCTCGCGAACGTCATTCTGAATACTCTCGTGTTGTCCATGGACTCGTTGCTCCTCAAAGTTTGGCGCTTTCGTTCAAACGCGATCAGCGCTCCGAACCAGGAGCGGCAGCCGGCGCGTGATAGCCCGGCGCGTGATAGCCCGGCGCGTGATAGCGAAGATAGACCATTCCATTGGCAAAACGGCGTTCGTCCAGGAGATCCAGCCTTGTGCGTCCGTTGCTGGGCAGGACCCGCGAGCCCCTGCCAAGCATCGTAGGCACGACGAGCAGATGATACTCGTCGACAAGCCCGGTCCGGATCGCGTTCGCGGCGAGGGTCGGACCACCTACCGAGACATCGAGGGGTGATCGAGCCTTCAACTCGCGCACCGCTTGCGGGTCGAATTCCCGCTCGAGACGCGTCTTCGGAGTAGCGACGGTCTCCAGCGATTTGGAATAGACGATCTTGTCGGCCCCCTGCCACATCCGCGCGAAGTCCAGCATGGCCGGCGTCCGGTCAGGAATGACTTCTGGCGTATTCCATACCGCCATCGTCTGGTACATTTTGCGTCCATAGAGATACGTGCCGATAGGGCGCATAACATCGTTGATGAAAGCAAATGCGTCCTCGTCTGGCGCCGCCCAATCGTAGTCTCCGGTTTCATCCGCGATATAGCCATCCAGCGACGTCGGCGTGAAGTAGATGAGTTTGGCCATCGTGTAGCCTCAACATCATATTAATGGACGGCGCGCCAGTTCTGATTCATCGATCCCGCCACCGTTCGCGCCAAAGTAACGTGTACAGCCATCCTCGGGCGGCTCGCTCCTGGATGACGCGCAAACGGATGTTGGGCGGACGAGGTTCGTCAGGAGATCTCAACTTCCCGTTTTCGACGATCCAGGAGCAAACCGGGCCGCGGCACTTCGGTGGCTTGCGCGTTTTACGGCCAAGTGGAATCTGCAGTACGCGAGCTGAAGTCAGATCCCAGTCGACAGGCCAACTTTTGAGGACATATTGCCTATCGGTCAGACAGGCAGCGATCCAATTCGATCAAGCTTTGGAAGCCAAGGCATGATCGACGAACCGGGCCTAAGCCCAACCCAGCAGGCTTTCAGCATTTTTGCAGGATGTCGTGTCGCCTTCGTCGCCAGTGCTTCGGGCACGTGGGCGAATCGAGCGGATCACTTCCGTTATCGGTGAAGGTCTTACTGCGGAGCCCATGGGTTTTATCCCTAAGAGTGTGAT
The DNA here is from genome assembly GCA_963791985.1 of uncultured Solibacteraceae bacterium. Classification (GTDB taxonomy): domain Bacteria; phylum Acidobacteriota; class Terriglobia; order Bryobacterales; family Bryobacteraceae; genus Solibacter. The sequence goes on from CAWBUN010000004.1 coordinate 181,754, forward strand.
AAGGACGTTATCACACTCTTAAGGACGAGACGAGAGATCCCCATGAATTGGGTGGCTCTGCGGTGCTGAGATCTCATTTTGACGCCCTACGCGGCGGCAGGAGCACCAATTCGGCAGCTTCCTCAGCCTCTTTGAGGAGCGTCTTGCGCGGCGTGCCTATCTGCGCACGCATGGTCAGCCCACGCGCTAAATCCGTGACTTGGGTTGCGCGCGCGGCTACGGGAAAGTCAGACGGGATTTCTCCCGCGCTGATCCCGTCCCGGAAACGACCTTCCACCAGCGCCGCGCCGCCCGCGACCGCGTTCTGCAGGAACTGCCGGACCTCAGCGTCGTTCACAAGCGGCGCGACGCACATCATAAGGCAGCCCGGGGCGGACCCTTTCTCGGTCGCACTTTCGACGGCGTACCTCAGAAAGCCCGCGATCGAGTCGCGGAGACTCTGTGGCGAGAGAAGTGCCTTCGCGGCTGATGCGCCCTTCCGTTCTGCGTACGCCCTAAGGACGCGCAAGAATATCGCCCGCTTGTCCCCAAAGACGGCATACAGGCTCGGCCGTCCCACACCCATCCCGGCGACGAGATCGTCAATCGTCACTCCGTCGTAGCCTTTCGACCAGAACACCTGAGTCGCCTTTTCCAGCGCCCCCGTCTCGTCGAAGCTGCGCGGTCGACCCCGCGGTCTAGCGGTATTTTGAATCATTTGGTTCAAAACTCCTTGACAATTTCCATCGAACCATTATATAACTGAATAGTTCGAAATTAGCAAGCTGGCTCTGGCCTCGCGGGGCCTCACGGCTCGGCCTTCACACTTCACCACGGAGATGCCCATGGAACATTCGATCGCGCTCGTCACCGGCACCACCTCCGGGCTCGGTTATGCGGCAGCCCGCACTGCTCGCCGACCAGAGGGCTGGCGCCAGATCATCGTCACCGGGCGCAGCCTGGCCGGGGTCCAGAAAACGGCCGCTCAACTCGCGGCTGAGACCAAGAAACAGGTCTTCACGCCGCTGGAGCTCGATCTGGACTCGCCGTCCAGCGTTCAGTCCGCGCTCGCCGAGCTGGTCAAGCGAGGTAAGCCGATTGATTTCCTGCTGCTCAATGCAGGGTTGGTCCCATTTAAGAAGCGCGTGCTCACTGCGGCGGGCGTCGAGGCGTCTCAGGCCCCGCTGATCGGCCATCATCAACTGACTGTCGGGTTGCTCCGCGCCAACCTGCTGAGCCCCAACGCGCGGATTGTTATCGCCGGTGCGGAGCCAGCCCGAGGGGGCGTCCCCATGTTCAAGTACACCGACGTGCCAGCCTTCGCGGCCAAATACCACCGGGGTGACCGAACCGCCGCTGTTGAAGCCCTGATTCGCAACGGGCCGAACGTGAAGTACGTGCCCAACAATGCGTATGCCGACGCGAAGCTCATTATCGCTTGGTGGGTCGCGGCGCTGGCGCGCCGGCTACCCTCCGGCATGGCCGTGTATGCTGTCTCGCCCGGTGGGGCGACCGACACCAAGGTGGTGCGAAGCGCTGGCCCGTTGTTGAAGTATCTGTTTATCCCAATCGTGAACCTCATTCCCGGCATGAATCAGACGCCGGAGACCGCGGCCCGTCGGTACCTCCAGGCGTCGGAGTTCGGAACCGACGTCTCAGGGCAATTCTTCGCCTCGGCTCAAGGGAAGTTCTCAGGCCCAATTGAGGCGCAGCGCCACCCACACCTCCACGATCGCGCCAGCCAGGAAGCCGCGTGGCAGGCCGTCGTCAAGGTCTCTGGCGTCGATTTCTCGCCTGTCAGACCCGCGTCGCCGTCGGGTCCGCCGATAACAAATCGGCTCGTCGGATTGACATAGAAAATTCGTCGTCTTCCGCAGCAACTTGAGAGTGGTGTCCTAAGAAGCGCGATCGCGGCTGAACTGATCCCGGTAACGCGCATCAGCAGGCGATTGCGAAACTACATGATCATGCACGGGGTCTTGCGGGATTATGAAATAAATGGTTCAAAAATGCCTTGACCGCAGCCTCCGCGCCTGATTATCATACCAAACAGTTCAGAATAAGAAAAAGCAATCCTAACCTCGCAAGGAGAATACACATGGAACGGTACCAAGGTAAAAAGGTGGTGATTATCGGCGGCACGAGCGGCATGGGGCTCGCGACGGCGAAGATGCTCCTCGATGGGGGGGCGCGCGTTCTGGTGACGGGTCGCTCGCAGGCCGGCCTGGAATCGGCGCAGAAAGAGCTTGGAAAGGACGCCATCGTGGTTTCGAGCGACGCGCGCTCGTTGACGGACATCGACGCCCTCGCCTCTCGGGTGAAGGCCGAGTTCGACACTTTCGACCTGCTCTTCGTCAACGCCGGGTTCAGCATCCGAGCGCCTCTCGAAAGCATGACCGAGGCCGTCTACGACGAGATGTTCAACCTGAACGCCAAGGGACCGCTTTTCGCGGTGCAGAAGCTCGCGCCGCTGATCAACCGGGGAGGCTCTATCGTCTTCACGACCTCGATCGCCAACGTCAAGGGAATGCCCGGCAACGCCGCATACGGAGCAGCCAAGGCCGCGGTGCGATCATTCGCTCGGACGCTCGCCGCTGAGTTGCTTCCTCGCGAGATTCGCGTCAACGCGGTGACGCCCGGTCCCATCGACACGCCGATCTTGGGCAAGATGTTCCCCGATAAAGACGCGGCCGCCCAGCTTAGGGAGAAGATGACCGGCATGGTTCCCATGAAGCGCTGGGGGACGTCGGACGAGATCGCCAAGGCCGTCCTCTTCCTCGCGTTCGATGCGACCTTCACGACCGGCGCCGAGCTTCCGGTAGACGGAGGATGGTCTCAACTCTAGGGTGGTACACCGTCCAGAAGGGTACGCTGGCATCGGGAACGGTCTTCAATGACTCGCGTACCATTGCGCACTTGATTGCAACAGCGAAGGCAGTGGCGGCGGCTCGGTCGTCGCCACTATGAGCTGGGAGAAGTAGTTGACATATTTTTGAGAACCCAAAAGGAGATCGCGTGACAAAATGTTTCAAGTCTTTCCGTCGTACTGTTCGCCGCGTCCACGGCGTTACGAGCGCAGAACCCCATGACCGCCGAGGTAACTGCGGTCTACAAGGGAGTGAGCGCTAATATCCTCAAGGCAGCTGAGAAGATGCCGGAAGCGGATTACGCGTTTAAGCCAGCCCCTGAGGTCCGAACTTTTGGACAACTGATCGCGCATGTCGCCGACGCGCAGATGGCGATGTGTAGCATGACGAAAGGTGAAATGAAGCGCGGCGACGCCGCCACAAAAACAAGCAAGGCCGATCTGGTTGCCGCGCTCAAAGCGTCCGGCGAACTCTGCGACGACGCTTACAGCGGGATGACCGACGCCGACGGGGCGGCGATCGTGAAGACGCCGCTCGGCAATAAATCAAAACTCGGCCTGCTTAATTTCAACGTGGCCCACGATAACGAGATGTACGGGACCATGGCGGTTTATCTGCGGATGAAGGGTATTGTGCCGCCCTCTACCGAGGCAGCGGCGGCTGCCCAGAAAGCAAAATAAGCGTCACTTCGTCGACCTCGCGGGCACACCAATGAGGCCACCCGAGCAGCGACGTCTTACGCGTTCGTCGGAAACCAACCACAGATGGCGCGGAAAAGCCCTGGCCCTGCGCATCTTATCAACTCTGGCTCGATCTGTTCGGGCCGCCGCGGACAACGTAGAACGCTTCCTGAAATTGCAGTGCGCTTGGCCCTGAAAATGTTGAGCGCCGTACCACAGAGGCGAGATGTCGATGAGCGGGAAGACGGTCCTCATCACGGGGGCGACGAGTGGACTCGGGTTGGCCACGGCCCTGCTACTAGCGGAACGTGGTGCGGAAGTCGTGATGGTGGGACGTGATCGAACCCGGTCGAATTTCATGCGTACGGAAGTCGCGAAGTGTGCTGCGGGCAACGCGCCGATCTTGTTCCTCGCAGACTTGTCGTCGCAGGCAGAGATCCATCGTCTGGCTGAACGGCTTCACGGATGTTTCTCGCGGATCGATGTCCTGATCAACAATGCGGCCGCTGTGTTCGCAGAAAGAGAAGTGACGCCGGATGGTCTTGAGAAAACCTTCGCCGTTAATCACCTTGCGCCGTTCGCGCTAACTCACCTTCTGCTCGATCTCCTCCGGGCCGCGCCCGCCGGAAGAATTCTCACCGCGTCCTCGGAGTTCCATAGCGGAGAACTGGATTTTTCCAATCTCCAGGGTCAGCGGCAATACAACTGGTTGGGGGCCTATAAGCGCTCGAAGCTTTGCAACATTCTGTTTACTTACGAACTCTCCCGGCGCCTCGCAGGATCGACGATTACCGCGAACTGTTTTAGTCCCGGACCCACGCTCACACGCCTGGGTGACAACATGCGAGGTCTACCTGCAGCAGTCCCGTGGTTGTTAAAGCGCATTCCATCTTTGCTTGCATTTCCGGAAGGCGCAGCGAGAACTCCCGTCTACGTCGCGTCCTCGCCCGATCTCGACGGTGTCTCCGGCAGATTCTTCAGGCAGTGCCGAGAGACGCACACAAAACAGATTACGTACGACAACAGCGTCGCAGTCAGGCTCTGGAACATGAGTCAAGCGCTGTATGAGAGCCGCGCCAGCGCCGGATCGCGAACAGAGTAAGAAAGGAATGTTGAATGGAAGACGATCTCAGCAATTTTCATCATGAAGACGACGCATTAGACCGCGAGCTAAATTCCCTCGTCCGGGAAATGGAGCATGAGGAAGCCGTTCGACGGGCCGTAATCGAAATGTTGGTGATGTTGGGAAGCGACGCGGCGCTTAGGTTTGATGTGTGAATCCGGAAGGAGCTAACGGACAAACTATGAATAAAGAACAATCCTCCAAGGTAGCCGAGGCCGAACTCGATTTAAACAACGCGCTCGTGAATGCAGACATCAGCAACGGCTACGAAGAGTACCTCGCGCTTTTCGACCACTTTTATGATGAGAATGTCGAGGTGGCAAGTGACAGTAATCCCGATCCGCTCGTCGGCAAGGCCCGCGTACTTCCCATCATTTTCAACTTCCTGATGCCGCTCCATGTCATGGCCGAAATCGGCGGGCTCTCCGTCCGCCTTCGATATACTCCACTCTTCAGCGACAAGCGTGAAGAACAACACGCCGACTGGTCCCTCGATCTTGTAGGCGCCACCGGCCGCAGCGTTATGGTGAGCTGGTCGTCTGCCCGGCGATGGAAAGACGCGCGTGTCATATACGAGCGCCACTCGGACCATCGGCAATTTGGCGAAGCTCTCACGATGATCGATCTTGATTTCGGACCCAGGGGCATGGGAGCGAAACCCAGGATTCACGACGTTGTGTAGCTGATAACCGAAAGGCGTTCGCTAAGATAAGCGAATTCGCTAAAGATCATCCTGAAACAAGGACGGCAACGGGCACGAGAGGCCCGCTCTCATTCGCAATCCACTTTGACGGATTGTCGCTATGTCGGACAGTGATCGCCGGCTCCCCAACGTTGTTCGCACGTTAGAGCCCCTTTTGAACTCACTGGCGCAAGTCTCAAATGGAGATCGAATAAACCATAACCATGCCATTTCGTTTCTCAGAACTCCAGTCGCGCCTGGAATGCGATCATCCGCGGCGAACTGTCGCCGCCCAACCCGACACCGAGCAGTCCCGTCGGCGGCGACGTCGGGTAGCTGAGCGCTCCGAATCCGGTCTGCGTCGCAGGCTTGCCCGGAATTCCCGCGTACCCCAAAACCGGAAGCCCGAAATTCGGGTGATTGAACACGTTGAAGAATTGTCCGTCGATGCGCAGCTTCACGCGTTCGGACAACTGGAACCACTTGGTCAGATACAGGTCGCTCCAGAAGAAGTCGGGACCGCGCAATGCATTCCGGCCGAGATTGCCGAACTGGCAATTCTTCGGACTGTCGCCGCCGGCACAGGCGCCGGTGCTCGGATCGACCACCGAAACAAATGCGTCGGGGTTGAGCCATTGGATCGTTGCCGGGCTGCGTCACGCCCGGGAATCGGATTGTGTTCGTACAGCGGTACGCCGGGAATCACGCTGGCATATTGCGGGCCGCTGCCCTGAACGATGCCGTTTCCGTTGGCGGAATACGGCGCGCTCAAGACCGAAAATGGCAAGCCGCTGTGCCAGAACACCGTGCCGGAGACCTGCCATCCATTCAGCGCTCGGGCCAGCAGCGCGATTCCGGAATTTGATCGGCAATTGATAAACGTACTGGGCGGTGAAGTTGTGCCGCACGTCGTAGTCGCAGGGACCGTATTGGCGGCCAAGCTCGCCCGGCAGCGGCGAGAGAATGGCTCCGGCGGCGAATGGCAGGAATCCGCCGTTCGAGACCGTGTCCATGCAGTGGCTCCACGTGTAGTTGGCCTGGACCTGAATGCCGTGCCCCAGCCGCTTGTCGGCCGTTAGCTGGAGACCGTTGTAGTGGCTGTTCGCGCCCGTGTTCAATTGCGTCACCTGCCCGAAACGCGGATCTTCGGCTGCCCGTACGGGAACGGCGCGAAGCATCCCTCGCAGACCGTCTGATAGCCGTTCACCTGCGTCTCGTAAGGCTGGTTGACCGCGCGCGTGCCTACGTACTGAGCGCGCAGGTTGAGGGCGTTGCCGATTTGGTGCTCCACCCCAAGGCTCCACTGCATGAAGTAAGGCGCATGGAGCTTGCCGTCCGGAACCGCGGTGATCGAAATCGGCGGAAGGCAGGAGTTCGGCTTCGCCAGCGCGCGAGGCGCAGGAGAGTTGCCCTTGCGCGAAGCCGGAATTGAAGAGCTGATTCGCCGCCGCGGTCGCATCGATCGCGCTGTTGGGAACTCCCGGCGCAATCGCCACTCCTCCCACCGTGCCCAGCAAACCGCCCTGAAAGGTCTTCGAGTAGGGAGGATTCGTGCCCACGAGATCGACCACGCTGCCCGGCAGGATGTCGCTGAACAGGCCGAAACCCGCTGCGCAGCACCGTGTGCGGCGCGATCTGCCAGGCGATGGCGGTTCTCGGCTGCAGGATCGCGGCCGGCGTGGCGGCGAAAATCGTCGCCCTGCTGCGTGCGAATCACCTGGCTCAGCGGCTGATTCACATCGTGCGAAATGGAATCGAACGACCCGGCGAGGCGCGCCACGGCGTTATGCGGGTTCAGCGGATTTGAGTTGTACGTGTCGCGGATGCCGAATGTCCAGGTCAGCGTTCGCGTCACCTTCCAGGTGTCCTGCGCATAGAAGTCCAGATTCAGGAAATTGTATGGCTGCGAATTGGCCAGCGGAAAGGTTTTCGAAGCCGTCGACGCAATGCCGTAGATGAACTGCGGCAGGGTCGTGTAGGTGACCAGCGGGACCACGCCTTCGCCGAAATCATAATCGTTCAGGCGGAAGATCCGGCTGTTCGTTCCGAAGCGCAGTTCGTGCGACCCCACCGTCCAGGCGAGGTTGTCGTTGATGAAGAAGCGCGTGGCGCGCCGCCCCTGCACCCACGTGTTGTCCAGCCCTCCCAGCGTCGTGAACGGCGCGTTGGCGCCGCTGCCCTGGAGGACGATCGGAAACGCCGCCAGCGTCTTCTGAAAGTCGGCCGGCCCGAACAGGCTTTCGTACCAGGAGAACGCCGGGTTGAAGTAGTTCACCAGGTGCCCGGAGAACACATGCGTGTAGCCCGATGCGAAGGAGTAGAGCGGCTGCGACGAGATGGCGTTGAACAGCGGATTGATCGGATCGGTATAGGCGGCCTGAAGGCCGGTGTCGGCCTGAAACCGGAACCAGGCCATGTTCTTCGGATCGATGTTGTAGTCGATGCGCGCCGTCTGCACCTGCTCGCGATCGTCACTCGAATGCGAAATGCTCTGGCGGTTCGCGCAACCGTTTCCATTCGGCGGATTGCCGCCCGCGGCGGTCCCGTCGCTGTTGAACGGACAGCCCGAGAACCGGCAGCGGCGTTCCCGCGGTGTTGCCGTAAAGCGAAAAGAGCTTCTGGTAAAACGGCACGAGTTGCGGCGCCGGCTGATAGGTCGATCCGGTTATGGAGTCCACTCCACCGCGCGGCAGTTGCTGCAGGACATAGTTCTGAAATGCCGGCGTCGGCACGGTCGTGGCACTGACGATCGGCAGCGCGATCCGGACCCATTCGGAATCGAAGAAGAAGAACAGCTTGTCGTGCAGGATCGGGCCACCCAGACTGCCGCCGAAGTGATTCACCGTGGAGCGCGGCTTGTGATTTCCGGCCGTCGCGTTCGTAAAGAAATCCGCCGCATTGAACTTCGAGCCGTTCCACAACTCGTACAGGTTCCCGTGAAACCGGTTGGTCCCGGATTTCGTGACATAGTTGACCTGAGAAGCGCCATACCGGCCCTGATCGACCGCGTAGGAGACGCGTGTTGACCGTCACCTCCGCGATCGAATTCAATCCAAGCACCAGATTGGTGGAGAGGCCGCTGTTCAGGTTCGTCAGCGGATCGTTGGTCTCCAGTCCATCGACGATGTAGCCGTTGGAGAGCGACGGCAAGCCATTGAACTGCACGTTGCCGTAACCGTTCGTGCCGCCGACGAAGTCGTTGCCGCTGCCCGCCGTGTTGATGAGCGCGCCGGCGGCAAACTGCAGCGGGTAGGTCATGTCGCCGCCCGGATTCGGCAGGTTTTCCATGGATCGCGCGGTCAGGGTCGTCGAGGTGTTGGGATTCTCCGGATTGATCAGCGGCGCCTGCTCCTGCACCAGGATGCTTTCGCTGGCGGATGCGATGTTGAGCTTGAAATCGACCGTTTGCTTCTGCCCCAGACCGGCGGAGACCGTCGTTGTTCTGCTGTGCTCTCAAAGCGGTCCGCTTCCGCTTTCACCGAGTACATCCCCGGCTTGAGTTGCGGAAAGCTGAACCGCCCGGAGTCGTCGGTCTTCACGGCTCGTTTCAGGCCGTTCTCAACGTTCGTGACGGTCACGGTCGCGCCCGGGATCGCCGCCCCGGTCGGATCGGTGACCGACCCGACGATCGCGCTCGTCGTCTCGCCCTGGCCAGCGCCGGCACCCGCATCGCCAAGCGAAGACGATGAGCACCAGGCAAGCGGACCAGACCAGTAATTTAGGCATGCCTAAATATAACGGTATGCGTCTTGCTCCCCGTCAAGCGCTGATTGCCAGCGCACGACGCTGGAGTAATCTAGGATTTAGTGACACCTAGAACCACGCGCACCGTACACCACGGAATCCGTAGACGACTATTTGAAAGCGATCCTGGAGTTGGGCGGCTCCGAAGAGGAACGGGTGACCAGCAACGCCCTCGCTCAGCATCTCGGTATCCGTGCTGCTTCCGTAACCGGAATGCTGCAAAAGCTCGCGGCACAAAAGCCACCCTTCGTGAAATACGAAAAGCATCACGGCGTGCGTTTGACGGCGACCGGGAAGATGCGCGCTCTGGAGGTTCTTCGCCACCATCGTTTGCTGGAGCGTTTCCTCCACGATTTCCTCGACTACTCGTGGGACGAGGTTCACGACGAGGCCGAACGGCTGGAACATTTCATCTCGGAGCGGCTGGAAGATCGCATCGCGGCGAAATTGGGGGATCCGCAAACCGATCCACACGGGCACCTGATCCCGGAGCGAAGCGGCGCGCTTCCGGTGCGCGAAGAAGTGCTGCTATCGAAATGGGCTTGCGGCGTACCGGCCGTGATCAGCAGCGTGTCGGACCGCGACCCCGCGGCTTTGCGTGAGATGACACGGCTCGGATTGAAGCCCGGCGTGGCGATCACGGTGGAAACGGGAACGCGGAATGCCTCTCTGCGGGTCCGAATTGGCGACGCGTACGGATTCAGTGCGCCTGAGCCAGGCTCTTGCTTCCGGAATCTCGGTAAGCGCCTCACTCCCCCGCTAATTTCGCCGCCAGCACGTCCACCTTCTCAATCACGGGAGGCTTGCTGAACAGCGTCGATGCCTTGCCGATCAGTGCCGCGGCCACGCGTCCGGAAAGATGCGCTTGCCGGCCTGCGTCGTCCGGGAACGCGTCGAAAATGCCGAAGCTGGTCGGCCCCAGCCGGATCGCGAACCAGGCGGTAGTCGCGGGTTCTTCCTCTACCATCGCCAGGCCGGCGCGCAGGAACTCCTCTACTTCCTCTTCCTTCCCCTTCTTCGCTTCCAGCCGGACGTACAAGCCAACAGTGACCATGTTCTCAGTGTGGGTTCCATACATCTTTGGGTCAATAAAAGAGTTATCTTCGTGGCGTGATTCATCACACTTCTTGACTGCTACACTGGCAGGGAGCATGGCTGCCAATACGGCCTTGACGGGGAATACCGTGAGCGAGCTCGCCGACCATCCCGGCGTGCGCGAGTGCCTGCAGTTTTTCACGCGCGAGAAGCAGTGGATCAACGAAATCCACCTGCAGCTTTGCCGCGTTCCCGCGCCGACCTTTCTGGAACAGGAACGCGCCGCGTGGTTTTTGGAACAGTTCCGCGCCGCCGGCTGGGATGCCTCCATCGATCGCGCCGGCAACGTGCTGGCCGCCGCCGGCGAGCCGCCCTACGTCGCGCTCACCGCCCACCTGGATACCGTGCTCGCGCCGCGCACTAAAGACGATATCGCGGTCGATACCGACGGCCGCTTTCACGGCCCCGGCGGTCAGCGATAACGGCGCCGGACTGGCCGCACTGCTGGCCATCGCGCGCGCCTGGAAGGCTCTCGGCCAAACTGCCCGACGTCCGCGCGCGGCCTGCTGCTGGTCGCCAACGTCGGCGAAGAGGGCGAGGGCAACCTGGTCGGCATGCGCCATCTCTGCGCAAGCAATCGCCGCTTCTGCGAAGAAGATTCACAGCTTCCTGATCGTGGATGGCGCCAACACCGACCACATCACCACCCGCGCGCTGGGCAGCCGTCGCTTCGAGGTCACCTTCACCGGACCCGGCGGCCATAGCTGGAGCGATTTCGGCGTCGGCAATCCGGTGCACGCGCTCTGCCGCGCCGTCGCGCTGTTCGCCGAAACGCGGCTGGATGCGGGGCCGAAATCGTCGGTCAACGTCGGCCTGATCGAAGGCGGCAGCGGCGTCAACGCCATCGCCCAGTCGGCGCGCTGCAAGGTGGATATCCGCTCGGAAAGCAACGAGCGCATGGACCAGCTGGTGGACGTGCTGGCGAGCGCGGTGGAGCGCGCGCGCGACCTGGAAAATCAGCGCGCCACCGGCGGGCGCGTCGACGGTCAAGACCAGGGAGATCGGCTCGCGGCCCGCCGCCACCCTGCCCGAACAGGCGCCGATCCTGCAATACGTCCGCGCGGTGGATGCGCACCTCGGCATACGCTCCCACCTGGACTGCTCTTCCACCGACGCCAACATGCCGCTCTCCATGGGCATTCCGGCGATCGCCATCGGCGCCGGCGGACTGGGCGGCGGCGCGCACACCCCGCAGGAATGGTTCAGCCCCGACGGCCGCGATCTCGGTCTCAAACGCATCCTGCTCACCGTCCTGCTGCTGATGCGCGACCCGGCGGGGGCAACGGGCAAGTGAACCGCCGCAAGGCGGACCTGGCGCTGCTCTTCAACGCCGTGATCTGGGGCAGCACCTTCGTCCTGGTCAAACGGTCCCTGCGACTACATCTCACCGGTATTGTTCCTGGCCATACGCTTCTCACTGGCCACCGGGGCGCTCCTGCTTCTGTTCAAGGGAACGCTGGAACTGGCGGCCGCCGGGCGACCCCGGCGAAGATGCTGGTCGCCGGGTGCCTGGCGGGGATCTTCCTGTTCGCCGGATATGCCTTACAGACTATAGGGTTACAGTTCACTACGGCGCCCAAATCGGCTTTTTTGACCGGTCTTGCGACAGTGATGGTACCTTTGCTCGGGGCGCTCGTCTATAGGATCAGACCCCAGGTTTCGGAAGTTGTCGGGGTGCTGATCGCTACATTCGGGATGGCACTGATGACAATGGAAGGCCCAATCGATTCCATCGGTCGCGGCGACCTGTTGACGCTCGGGGGGTGCCATCGCGTTTGCGGCGCATATCGTGACTCTGGGTCATTTCTGCCGAGAAGATCGGCTACGAACTGTTGAGCGTCACGCAGGTGGGCGCGGCCGCCGTATCGGCCCTCACCATGTTCTGGTGGGTGGAGACGCCGCGCTTCCACTGGCAGCCGGTGGTCTTTGGGCGATACTGATTACCGGGCTGTTTTGTACTGCGCTGGCGTTTACGATACAGGCGTGGGCGCAGCACTACACCACTTCCACGCGTACCGCCCTGATCTACGCGCTGGAGCCTGTGGTGGCCTGGATTACGTCGTTTGTGGTCGCGGGCGAGGGCCTGTCGGGGCGAGCCGCGGCCGGGGCGGGCTTGATTTTGGGAGGGGTTCTCCTGGTAGAAATGAAACCGTTACAGCCGCGCGAACATCAATCAAGGTAGCAGCCGATGAGGCAAAACAACGAATTCCGCTGCGAAGCATATGAGGAGCAAGTAGCCCAATGAGTCTTTTCGACAAAATACGAACCCAGAAATTGCTTTCGTTCACGTTGATCCTGTTCACGCTGAGCGCCGGCATTGTCATCGGGACCCTGGTCAACCAGGGCGTGAAGGCGGCGAAGAACGAAGGCACAGGCGGCACCGGGCGCGACACCGCTGGTGATTCCCAACCCCGTCGAACTGTCGAACATCGTTCAGCCAGATCGCCAAGCAGGTGGAACCCTCGGTGGTCAACATCTCGACGAGTACCTGCCCAAAGCACACGTCCCGCGTGCCCGCGGCAACGGGCGCCGCCAGGTCGTTCCGCAGCCCGACGAAGACCAGGGCGACAACGGCGGCATGGACGATTTTATTTACCGCTTCTTCGGCAACCCCTTCGGTGGCCAGGGTGGCGGACCGGAGATGCCGCAAGCGCAAGGGCCAGGCGCTGGGTTCCGGCGTGGTGGTGGATCGCGCCGGCTACATTCTGACCAATAACCACGTGGTCGACAAGGCCGACCGCATCCAGGTGAAGTTCAATGACGACCCCGTGGAATACGACGCCAAGGTGGTCGGCGTGGACGCCGCGACCGATCTGGCAGTGATCCGCGTGGAAGGCAAGAAGGACTTGACCGTTGCCAAGATCGGCAATTCCGACGCCGTGCAGGTCGGCGATTGGGCGATCGCGATCGGCTCCCCGTTCGGGTACCAGGCGACCGTGACCGCGGGCATCATCAGCGCCAAAGAGCGCGATGTGGACCCGACCATGCAGTTCCAGCATTTCCTGCAGACCGATGCCGCCATCAACCCGGGCAACAGCGGCGGACCGCTGCTCAACATCCGCGGCGAAGTGATCGGCATCAACACCGCCATCGCCACGCGCACTCGGCGGCATACCAGGGCATCGGCTTCGCGCTGCCCGTCAACACCGCGGCCCAGGTCTACAACGACATCATCAAGAACGGCAAAGTGACCCGCGGCTCCATCGGCATCACGCTTCACGCCGAGCGAGACCGACCGCGCCCGCGCCAACCTGAAGGTGGCCGGCGCCAAGGAAGGCGTCTTCGTGGAGCAGGTGACTGCCGGCGGACCCAGCGAAAAGGCCGGCATGAAGGAAGGCGACGTCATCGTCGCGATCAACGGCAAGCCGGTGCATGACGGCAATCAGCTGATCGGCACCGTGACCGCCACTCCGCTCGGCAACGCGCTCAACATCACGGTGGATCGCGAAGGCAAGCGCCACGACCTTAAGGTAGTGGTGGCCGACCTGGCGCAGATCTTCCCCGAACGCTACGGCAACGGCCGCGAGAATCCGCTCAAGAACGAAGAGCCGACCGCTGTCAGCTTCGGCATGCAGATCCAGAACCTGACGGACCAGCAGGCCGATCGCCTCGGCGTCAAGCAGAAGGGCGGCGTGCAGGTGGTTTCGGTGGAGCCGAACAGCTTCGCCGAAGACATCGGCCTGGCCGCCCGGCGACGTCATCGTTTCGATCAACCGTCAAGCCGTGAACACGACCGAAGACATCTCCAAGATCCGCACCGGCCTGCATGCCAGGCGACGCGGTGCAGTTCAAAGTGATGCGCAAGACCGGCGGCCGCAACAGCTCCGAATGGGGTTCCAGCTTCGTGGCCGGAACTCTTCCCAGCAATGCTCGTTAACCAGGCACGTTAAACCTCCTCCCGCAAACACACAGGGCAGGCTTCCCGCCTGCCCTGTTCTGACGCTAAAATAGATTATTACCTCCGATGAAGACTTTCTTGAGTTGCGCCGCTATGCTGGCGATGGTCCTGCTCGCCTGGAACGCGGACGGCGCGACGCCGACGAAGAAGAAGGCGTCGAAAAGCAAGAAAAGGTCGACGACGGTCAGCAGCAGTTCGAAGACAGGCAAGAGGAAAGCTCCCGCCAAGAAATCTGCGACCACCTGGCGCAATCGCCAACTCGCCCCATCAACCGACCGCTACCGCGAGATCCAAACGGCCCTTGCCGGCAAGGGCTACCTCAAGCCCGAGGATGCCACGGGCAGCTGGAACTCCACCTCCGCGTGAGGCGTTGAAGAAATTCCAATCCGAACAGAATCTGGACGCGAGCGGCAAGATCAATTCGCTCTCCCTGATCGCCCTGGGATTGGGCCCGAAGAGAGAATCACCCACGATCCCCCCTCCACCCCCGCCGCAGAATCACTAGACATTCCAACGACGATTTGTTCCCTTTCGAGTATTGCACCGTATCCGAGCCGCGACTGTAAAGGAGCGGTTGCAAAACAAAATAGCAACCGCTCCTTGACAGTCGCGGCTCGGTCTCGGCTGCCATGGTTGAGGCGAGTTCCATTACGGGGCTGTGCCGACGGCGCTGCCTAAGGTGATGGTTTTGCCATTCACCAGAATGGGGCGCTTGATCAGGTTGGGATGTTTCTGACATTAGCTTCAAGGCTTCGGCGCGCGAGGGCAGGATGCTGCTTCATGTTGCGCTCTCGATAGAGCTCGTTGCGGGTATTCAGGAAATCGAGATAGTCGCGCGCTCCGATTAACTGGTCGAGCTCCTCGACGGAGAGCCCTTTGTTGAGGTCGATCTCGTCAAACTGGACACCTTTTTCGCGAAGTAAACTCTTCGCGTTGCGGCAGGTGGTTCAAGTGGGTTTCAGATAGAGTTTCATCACAGCCAGTTTAGATCGGCATAGCGCTCGCCGGTGAGGTGGAGGAAGAGCGGTTCGAGCGCGCGGAATTCCTGGCCGTTGCAGTTGACCGCGCCATCGCGGGCGAGCGCAGTGATATCGCCCTGCCAGACGAGTTTGCCAGGGCGGGTGACGATGGCGACTTCCTGGCAGACGCGCTCCACGGTTTCCAGCACGTGGCTGGTGATGAAGACCGTGCGCCCCTGCTCGGTGAAGCGGCGCAGCCATTGCTTCATGAGCGAGACCCCGGCCGGGTCGATGCTCTCGAAGGGCTCGTCGAGGAAGAGCACCTCCGGCGAATGGATGACGGCGGCGGCGAAGGCGACGCGCTTGCGCATGCCGGTGGAGTATTCGGAGAGCGTCTTCGAGGTGTCGGTGAGTTCGAGCGCGGCGAGGAGTTCGGTGACGCGCTTGCGCGTGGTGGCTTCATCGAGGCCGAACATGCGCGCCACGAAGGCGAGAAATTCGTGGGCGTAGAGCGGCTCGAAGAGGCCGAGGGTTTCCGGCATCACGCCGATGCGGCGCTTGATGGCGGCGTTGTCGGCGTCGAAGCGCTCGCCGAGCAGTTCGATCTGCCCGGCGTTGGGGTCGAGCAGTCCGGTCATGCAGCCGATGGTGGTGCTTTTGCCGGAGCCGTTGGGTCCGAGGAAGCCGAACATGGTGCCGGCGCGCACGGTCAGCGAGAGATTCTCCACGGCCACGACGGGTCCGTATTTTTTCACCAGGTTGGTAATGCGAATCGCGTCCATGGGTCAGTCTCTTCCTTCGACAACGGCGAGCAATTTTTCGCGGCGGGTCATGAAGATGGGCCCGGCGGCTTTCAGGGTTCCGAAGTAAAACGCGGCGGCGAGCAGCGGGCAGCGGGATGGCCATCCACCATCCTTCGGGGGAGACCGCGGCAGGATACGCGGCATACAGCAGACGCGGCAGCAGCACCGCGAGCAGAACGCCGCCGATCAGAAGAATATTGCCGCCGAGCGAAAGATCGTTGCCGAAATTGCTCGAGTAGTTTCCCTTGCGCGGATTGTAAAGCGTCACCCAGATTCCCATCGCGTTAAAGCCGAACAGGCCGGTGAGGCCGCTGCAGGCCAGCATGAAGATCATGCGCGCATCCAGCGGGTAGGGCGAGAGGACGATCCAAAGCAGGAGCG
This sequence comes from uncultured Solibacteraceae bacterium, assembly GCA_963791985.1. Classification (GTDB taxonomy): domain Bacteria; phylum Acidobacteriota; class Terriglobia; order Bryobacterales; family Bryobacteraceae; genus Solibacter. Next base: position 197,965 of record CAWBUN010000004.1, read on the forward strand.
CAATCGGCAGGAGCGCGCCGCCGAGTGTGAGCGCGGCATAGCTGGCGGCGCGAACCGTGGCGGCGGCCGGCACGGGCAGCAGGAAATAGCGGCGGAAGGCGCCGCCGGAGTAACCGAAATAGTTCACGGCAATGCGCGAGATGCCGAGGAAGCTGGTCATCGCGAAGGTCCCGAGAGCGGCGACGAAGAGGCCGTGGGGGCCGAGTCTCTGGCCGGTCTGAAAGGTCAGAAAGGCGAGCAGCGGGCAGGCCGATGACGGAGAGAATTCGGGTGCGGCTGTTGCGCAGGTAGAAGCGGAGCCAGTGGGCGACGAAGGGGGCGAGGTCGGGTCCGAAGTACGCGGCAACGCGGTCGGTGGGGCCCTCCCACTCGACTTTGACGGATTCGGCGAGGCGGCGCTGCGGCGGGCGGTTCTCGATCCACACCAGGGCGGCGACGAAGCCGAGGCTCCATAAAAGGAGGACGCCGAGGCCACGGATGCCGGTGGCATCGGGGTGCATCATGGCGGCAGCGGCGGCGAAGGGCGGCGTGTAGGCCATGCGCTCGACGATGGTATGGAGCATCGCGGGATTTTTCTTGATGAGGGGCGCGAGCACCGAGGGCAAGAACGCGAGGAGCATCACGCCACCGAGCAGAATCGCCGCGCCGCTCTTGCGCTGCATGAGGCGATCGATCGCGAGGGCGACGAAGCGCGCCAGCAGGTAGTTGGAGACGAAGAGGAGGAGCACTGCGATCAGGCCGAACCAGAAGCTGCCGACGCCGGCGCCATAGAGACCGAGGGCGAGGCCGAGCTGCAGGCCGAGGAAGAGGAACCAGAAGGGATCGACAATGCCGATGAGATGGCGGGTGAGGCGGCGCTCGGCGGCGGTGAGCGGATAGCGGCGCAGTTCGAGATCGCTGAAGATGGCGTTCATGCCGAAGCCGAGAATGTTGCTGGCGAGCACGGCCTCGAAGAAGATGGCAGTGAGGACGGCCTGCGCAATTTTCTCGCCGTGTCCGCTGCGGACGGCGAAGATGGCGGCTCCGACACCGCCACTGGTGAGCAGCGCGATCAGCGCGATCAATAGCAGGTAGCCGGCAAGGAAGAGCGCGATGCGGCCATTGCGCGAGCGGGTCTTGGCCCATAGCAGTTTGTAGCGGAGCGTGACAAGCTCGCCGATGAGTGCAGCGTTCATGGTTTGATTCACTCGATGGTATCTCGAACCGCGTTGAGGCGGTCGAGGAGGGGCCGGCATTCCTTCTCGAATCGTGCGAGGCGGACGGCGCGGCCGTGGCGGTAGACGAAGAAGGGAAGCGCGAGGATACCGGCGTGCAAAGGGAGGCGCCAGGCGAGCGGCAGGCGGGGCGACGCGGCGGCGACGAGAATGGTGAGCCCGGCACAGAATCCGCCGATCGCGATATAGAATTCGCGGGTTCGCAGGGGATTGCGCTGGCCTTCGATGCGTGCAATGGCGTGGCGCAGAAAGGCGGTGGAGGGTTCGGCGAAGTTCAGGCGCGCGATGGCGCGCTGGAGGCTCCAATCGTGGACCAGGAAGAAGACACCGCCGAAGACGGCGAGGCAGGCGCCGAAGACCGCGAGCGGATTGTGGCGCAGCAGGCTGACCAGCAGAAATAACTGGCAGGCCAGGATGGCGATTTTGGCGCCGTTGAGCAGGTTGCTGCGGCGCCCGTAGCGTCGGAAGGCGGCGGTGAGATCGGCGGCGGGCAGCGGCTGATTGCGCCAGAGATTTCGCATGCTGTCAAAGTCGTCCATGGTTGACCTCCGTCATGCGTTGTTCGATGGCGGTTTTGATGCGTGAGATTTTGACGCCGACATAGTTAACGGTAAGGCCGGTGATCTCGGCGACCTCGCGGTAGCTGAGGCCTTCGAGGAGGAGGGTGATGACGAGGCGATCCTGATCGGGGAGTTCGGCGATGGCAGAGCGGAGGGCGGCGAGGCGCTCCTGGTCTTCGAGATTCTGGTGGGCGCCGGCGGAGGGATCGGCGAGTTCGGGAAGCTCTTCGCCGCGCTTCCATTTACGGCGGTAGAGGAGGGCGGTGTTGACGGCGATGCGGTAGAGCCAGGTGCCGGGCTGGGATTCGCCGCGAAAGGACGGGAGGGCGTTCCAGACGTTGGACATGATTTCCTGGAAGAGATCCTCGACTTCGGCGGCGTGGTTGAGGTAGGCGAAGCAGAGGCGCTGGACCGGCGCCTTGTGGCGCTGGAAGAGGTCCAGGAAAAGCCGTTCTCGCTCCGCGTGATTCATGCGCTCTCAGTGTATTAGTATCGGGAGCGCCGGATTTATTACAAGGGAAATTTAGATCGCTCCCTGACGGTCGCGGTTCGCGGTGCGGGTGATCGCTCCCTGACGGTCGCGGTTCTGATGGGCGGCGCGGATGGGGCCGGGGCGCGAATGGGGCGGGGGGCGCGAATGGGGTGAGGGGCGCGAATGGGGCGGGGGGCGCGAATGGGGTGAGGGGGCGAATGGGGCGGGGGCGCGACTGGGGCCGGGGGCGCGAATGGGGCGAGGGCGCGAATGGGGTGAGGGGCGCGAATGGGGCCGGGGCGCGAATGGGGCGAGGGACGCGAATGGGGCGGGGGTGCGAATGGGGCGGGGGGCGCGAATGGGGCCGGGGCGCGAATGGGGCGGGGGCGCGAATGGGGCGGGGGCGCGAATGGGGTGAGGGCGCGAATGGGGCGGCGGCGCGAACGGGGTGAGGGCGTGAATGGGGCGGGGGGCGCGAATGGGGCCGGGGCGCGAATGGGGCGGGGGGCGCGAATGGGGCGGGGGGCGCGAATGGGGCGGGGGCGCGAATGGGGCGGGGGCGCGAATGGGGCGAGGGCGCGAATGGGGCGGGGGGCGCGAATGGGGCGGGGGGCGCGTTGCGCTCCCTTACTTCTACTGTGTCATAAAAAACAAATCTGTCCTATAATGTTTCCGTGGCTGCGAAAGATCCGGCGCCAGCACCACAAGAGAAACGACTCACGGCATATATGGACTGGCTGGCGCAAGCCGTGGGACATGCGGACCGCATACTGCCTCTGCGGAACTACTGTACCGGCTTGTTGCTGGGTGGTGAACGCAAGAGTGTCGAGCCGATGGCTGCGCGCCTGGTCCCCCGACCATGTGCAGCGTATGCACGAATCGCTGCATCACTTTGTCGCCGAGTCGCCCTGGAGCGATGCCGACATGTTGGCGCAAGTGCGGAATTACGTGCTGCCGGCGATGCAGAAGCAGGGAACCGTGACGGCATGGATCGTGGATGAGACCAGCTACGTTAAGAAGGGTACTCATTCGGTAGGAGTGGCACGGCAGTATTGTGGTCGCTTAGGGAAGAAGGAGAACTGTCAGGTGGCGGTGAGTTTATCGGTGGCCACCGCGACCGGAAGTCTGCCGATTGCTTGGCGACTCTATCTTACGGAAGACTGGGCGGCCGACCCGGAGCGACGCACGGAAACCGGGGTTCCCGAGGGGATACGGTTTCAAACCAAGCCGCAGATTGCGTTGGCGCAAATTCAACGAGCAGTTGAAGAGAAGGTGCCTGTCGGTGTGCTACTGGCAGACGAAATATACGGATCCAATCGCGAGTTTCGGGACGGCGTGGCGGAACTGAAACTGGACTATTCGCTGGCGGTAAGATCCAACACCACGGTGTGGGCATTGGATCGGCAACCTTTACCCCCGAAGCCTTGGAACGGCAAGGGGAAGCCAGCCAAACGAATGCGACGGGATCAGACGCACCAACCGATTACGGTGAAGCAACTGGCGCAGGAATTGCCGGAGCAAGGATGGAGTGAAGTCGCCTGGCGCGAAGGGAGCAAGGGAACCTTGCAGTCCCGCTTTGCCGCGTTGCGGGTTCGACCAGCGTACGGAGATGATCGCAAAGGGAGCCTGCGGCCGGAACAGTGGTTGCTGATCGAGTGGCCGAAAGGAACCGATGAGCCGAGCGCATACTGGTTGTCCAACCTGGCAGAGAAAACCCGGCTGAAGAATCTGGTCGGGACCAGCAAGCATCGATGGGTGATTGAGCGCGATTATGAAGAGCTCAAATCGGAACTCGGCCTGGCACACTATGAAGGCCGCAACTGGCGGGGATTTCATCATCACGCCACCCTCTGCATTGCGGCTTACGGCTTCTTAATTGCAGAAAGGAGCCGTTTTTCCCCCTCAGCCCACGTCGGCCATCTTGGGCTACGCGCCAGACCTTTACCTCCCCAGTTCCGGCCGCGGGGGGCAAAGGACGCGCGCACAACGGCATAACCCGAATTCGATCGCCACCCTCCGTATCCAGATTGCTCGATTCCTTGTCCAGCATCTTCCATGCTGCCCCTTGTGTTGTGCTTTGCGATGACGATTTATGACACAGTAGAATTACGGTCGCGGCTCGTTGTGCGGGTGGATGACTTCGGCGTTCATGTAGGGGCGGAGGGCCTCGGGGACGATGACGCTACCGTCCTTCTGCTGGTAGTTTTCGATGATGGCGACCCAGGTGCGGCCGACGGCGAGGCCGCTGCCGTTGATGGTGTGGGCGAACTCGGACTTCTTGCCGGCGCGATAGCGGATGCCGGCGCGGCGGGCCTGGAAGGCCTCGAAGTTGGAGCAGGAAGAGATTTCCTTGTAGTTGTTCTGGCCGGGGAGCCAGACCTCGATGTCGTAGGTTTTGGCGGAGCTGGGGCCCATGTCGCCGGTGCAGAGGACGACGGTGCGGAAGGGCAGGCCGAGGCGGACGAGGATATCCTCGGCGTCGGCGGTGAGTTTATCGAGCTCTTCGTAGCTCTGTTCGGGGCGCGTGAATTTTACCAGTTCCACCTTCTGGAACTGATGCTGGCGGATGATGCCGCGGACATCGCGGCCGTAGGAGCCGGCCTCGCTGCGGAAGCAGGGGGTGTAGGCGCAGAGCTTGATGGGGAGCTGTTCGCCCTCGAGAGTTTCGTCGCGGTAGATGTTGGTGACCGGGACTTCGGCGGTGGGGATGAGCCAGAAATCGCTGTTCTCGACTTTGAAAAGCTCGTCGGCGAATTTGGGGAGCTGGCCGGTGCCGTAGAGGCTGGCGGAGTTCACCATGAAGGGCGGCAAGACCTCGGTGTAGCCGTGATGCTGCGTGTGGACGTCGAGGAAAAAGTTGACGAGCGCACGTTCGAGGCGTGCGCCGGCGCCCCAGTAGAGGGCGAAGCGGGCGCCGGTGATTTTGCACGGCGCGTTCGAAATCGAGGATGCCGAGCTCGGGGCCGAGGTCCCAGTGGGCCTTGGGTTCGAAGTCGAATTTGGTCGGCTCGCCGGAGCGGCGGACCTCGACGTTATCGTCGGCGGATTTGCCGACGGGCACGGATTCGTGCGGGATGTTGGGGATGCCGGAGAGGAGTTTCTGGAACTCGTCGTCGACGGTCTTGACCTGCTCATCGAGGGCGACGATCTGGTCGGCGATGGCGCGGACTTCCTTCTGGCGCTCGGTGGTATCGGCGCCTTCGCGCTTGAGTTTGCCGATCTCGACGCTTTCCTGGTTCTTGCGCGCCTTGAGCTGCTCGGCTTGCGAGATGGCGGAACGGCGTTTGAGGTCCAGGTCGCGGAAGCCGTCCAGGTTGATCGCGCCGCCACGGGTCGCGAGGCGTTCCGCCAATTTCTCGAAGTTGTTCCGGAAGTGAGAGAGATCGTGCATTACCCTTCCATGCTATCGCAGGGGAGGGCTATTCTTCCTCGTCCTCGACTTTCACGGGTTCAAGGTCTTCGGCCTCGAAGATCTGGCGACAATCGAGGCATTCGACGTAATCGACACCGTCTCTTCGGGCGATCATCTGGGTGCGGGCGTGCTCACAAGCGGGTTGCATAACAGCGCTTAGATGAAGTTTATTCTACCGTTGCTCATGCTCTTGTCAAGCCCCCCTCCGGCGGTCGGGGGAGACGATGCCGGGTTGCAAGAGGATGAGGCGGAGCTCGGTGGCGACTTCGAGGATGGCTTCGCGATCGCCGGCGGAGCAGGTGGAGTCGTAGAGATCGACCAGCTGGTTGACAATGAGGCGACCGCGGGCGGCGAGATCGGCGAGGATGGCGCCGGGTGATTTGGGAACGCGCGGATGACGTGAGGGTGCGCGGGCGAGCAAGCGATCGACGGCTTCGATGAGTTTGGGGGCGTTATCGGGGATGAGGCTGATGGCCTGGCCATCGATGAGGAGGCTGTCCTCCTGGATGGCGGGTTGGACGGCCGGGTATTGGCCGGCGGAGATGCCGGTAAGTGCGGAGAGCTCGAAGAAGACGGGGCCGAAGCGGTTGAGGAGGGCGATGAGGCGGTCGGCATGGCGGCGGCTGCGGGCGAGGTAGGCGGCACAGAAGGCGCGCCAGGAGGGGGCGACGGGGCGGTAGAGTTTTTCGTCGCGGATGCGGCGGAGGATTTGGGCGTGGGCGGCGGAGCAGCGTCCACCGACGGCGGCGAGGGCGCGTCGTTGACCGAGGACGCGACCGAGGTCGAGGGCCTCGCGGACATCATCCGGGAGGTCGTAGTGGGACAAGCTTGTCCCGGTTTCCTGACAGCAGTTATTCATAAAAAAGAAGTTAGGCGGGCCAAGAACGACAAAAGCGGGCCACAGCGGCCCGCTTGCGCGTTTCAGGGTTGCTCCCTGACTGAGAGCTTACTCCCGGGGCGAGCGGCGCAAGGGGGGAAGGACGGGGGCGGCGAGCGGAAATGGTTGGGATATAAGGGAATGCGCGGCGAAAATATATTTCGAGTTGGCGTGAACGGGTTTCGGCGGAGGCGGAAACCCGGTAGATTTTGGAGTCGAAGTATATGGCTAGCGATACTGAGTCGGCGTTCTGTCGTTTAGCCAGGCCTTCAAGGCGTCGCGGTACAGTATGATCGCCTTTCGCGAGTACGTGATGTAGCCCTGGCGGCGAAGGCTTGCCATCTCCACGCTGATCAACTCGCGTGACGTTCCCACGTATTGAGCCAACAGTTCATGGGTGAGCGGCTCCATGATCACGCTCCCATCGGACTGCGCCGCCCCCAGGCGCTCGGAAAAGTGGATCAGACTTCGGGCCAGACGAGCGTCGATGGGTTCAAATGACAGACTTTCGGCGCGCTGCATCAATCCCGTGAGGCGCCGGCCAAATACCTGCAGCAGAGCGACGCCGAGCCGGGGCCGGCGCAGGATGAGTTCCTCGACATCCGCAATCGGCCATGCCATCACTCTGGATCTCTGAAAGCACACCGCCTCCTCGGCCGTATCGGGGACATTCAGTAGCCCTGATCCTCCAAAGATGTCATCGGTGGTGTAAAGGTCTACGAGGAACTCTTTCCCCGGAGTTCCGAAACGGGTCAATTTGACTATGCCACCAAGAACCAGATACAAGGTGTCGCATACATGAGCGGGACCGTATACGACTTCTCCCTTCTTATATTCCAGAGTTTTGGAACATGGAAGGTAGTCCAAAGGATCTTCACAGCTCTTCGATAGAACGACGTTAGCGGGGGAGGGTGCCATCGTTTACAAAACCTCTACTGGGAGCCAATTATATCCGCGCAACCCGATATTGGTAGCATTTTTCATCAAGCCGATCGGAGAAGCGTACCAAGTACGAATGGTACAAAAGCCCAAATTATATTGCCGCATTCACGGTTTGGTTCTCCCGGACACAACCCTCATGACCTCTGGTGATGTGCCCGGCGGGCTCAGCATCCCACGCTGGTCACGGGACGGACTCCGGGCGTAAGACTCCAGTGCTGACCGCACGGGTATCGGCCCCGACTTCGAACGTTCATATTGACCATCGTGGCGGAACCACCCTGCCAGCCGAAGGGTTGGATCCTTCCTAAGTCTTAGCGCTGATTTCGCCGCGCACTGCCACTTCCAGAGAAGGATGAGTCCGCGGTTGTGGAGGGATCCGTACATGGTCGCGCCGTTGGAGTGGCGCGTTAACGGTCCAGGTGCGGCCGAAACTCAAATCGGAGTCATACTGGTGATATGATCACTCGTCAACTCACAGCCGAGATCCTCGATGCCGCGATCGAAGGTTTCGAGGCACGGAAACTACGCATCGACGAACAAATCGCACAGGTCCGGCAACTACTGAACGGCGACCGGCCGATCGCCGCCGGCACCATGGAACCGCAGAAGCGGACACGCCGGAAAATGAGTGCCGCCACGCGCAAGCGCATGGGAGAGGCGCAACGGAAGCGGTGGGCCACCAAGAGCGGTGCCGAAACGGCATCCAAAGGCGCGGCCAAGCCAAAGCGCAAGCTGAGTGCTGCTGGTAGGGCTGCTATCGTCGCAGCTTTGAAGAAACGTTGGGCGGCGAAGAAAGCGGGCCTGAGTGTTGTTAAGAAGGCAACCGGTAAGAAAGCCGCTCCCAGGAAGGCTGTTGCCAAGAAGGCGGCGGCGAAGGCGATGGCGGCGGCTTAGTAGGACGGCTGGAACAGCGATTGTCATCATCCCGTCGGCGCGGTTGCTGACTGTAGGTAGACGCTAGGCGGCTTATCCGGCTAAAATCTGCCCGATTCGATGCGGTTGCACCGCGAGTCATTCAAGACCACGCAGGTCCATTCTGCGCAATGAAACCGCGGGCAGCAAGAGATTTCTGCGATAACGGAGCACGACACCTGGAGAGCCCGCTCACGAGGCTTTTGGGGCCACTCCCACGTAAGGAAATTCGAACGAAAAGAAGAAATGAAGGCCGATCCATCGGACCGCGGGCGCTATGTCTAACACCGAACCTCACTTGAAGATTGGCCGGTTTTTAACGACTTGCGGGGAGGAATCTCGATACGCAGCGACCTGCCGCCAGTCCAAGCGTCCATTTCCGGCGCCATGGGCGATCCCAGGCGTTCATGAACCGCTAGCCTGCGCTACACTTCGTATCGCCGTGGTTCTGGAGTCGCGATAGCACCAAAACCTTCCACTCGCGCACTCTGACCCGTCGTCATTGCAGCGTGTGACTTCGAGGCGCGCGGGCAGCGGCAATTGGATCCAGGGAATTTTCGATGGAAGCACAGACCCTTCACATGCCCATGGAGGCCAACCCACGTTTACTATCGGTGCCTCCGGTTCCTTTGCGGACGTGAGCAGCAGTCGAAAATGAATCCCCCGGCCTCGTTTGCCGGCCAATGGCCGAGAGAATTCGTAAAGGAGATTCAGACGGTCGAGTTTGCTTTTTAACTGTTCCTCCTCAAAAGCCCCGTAGGTCTTGGCCTCGATCAGAATGAGGTGATCCTCAGTTGCAATGACTAGATCGATGTCCTCCTGGTTGCCTTCGATGAGCTTGCTTTTACTGTTCTCCAAATTGTTGAACAGGTTGGGCTGTTCTTCTGCTGCGAGAAAGATCGCAACGGCTCCAGCTAGCCAACTGATGTGAAAATCCGTTGCCCACCACGCTTCCGTACTCAAGGGAGGATGGAGGTTCAGCTTTTCCGAGACCGCTTGGCAAAATTCCGGACCCAAGCTCGGAGGCCTGTTGATATCTCCGAGGACGTGCCGAATCAGGAGGTTCCGCTCTTTTCGGTTGAATCGCTCGAGCGCATCCGGAAGTGAGCGGATTTGGGCCGTGTCCATGCCCAATAGAGTAGCCGATCTCGCTTGCCCCAGGTGATTCCCATCATCGGTCGGTGGGAAGCCGACTTATCGTTCCTAATCCTGGGCGACTTCCCTGAACGCCGTTTCGGATCACTCTGGGAAACATCCGCGCACTCTGCTAACGTAACTGGGAGACGATGCCCCCAAGAGCCCGAACGGTGCCACGCTTCCTTGAACTAGACCCGGATAAGTGGCCCGCGCCTCCTGTTGAGTCCAAACTGCAAGAGCTGCCCTTCGACCAGATCACCTGGCAGAATTTTGAGCGGCTGTGCCTCCGGCTTGTGCGACTAGAGGCAGAAATCGAATTCTGTCGTTTCTATGGGTCTCAGGGAGACGAGCAAGAGGGGATTGACCTCTACGCGAAGAAGGGCAGTGACCCGAAGTATTGCGTTTACCAGTGCAAGAACGAAGGTCAATTTGGCCCAGCTAAGATTGAAGGGGCAGTACAGGATTTCCTGAAAGGTGAGTGGGCAGAGAAGACCAATACATTCATACTGTGCACGAGGGAGAGCTTGCGCGGCCAGCAGCGTACCGATGAGGTCGAAGTGCAGCGCAAGGTGCTTGAGCAAACGCAGATCGCCTTCGACACGTGGGATGCTGAAGAGTTAAATCTGCGCTTGAAGAGCCATCCCAGCCTCGTCGATGACTTCTTCGGCCGGGCCTGGGCAAAGGCGTTTTGCGGAGACGAGGAAGTAGCTCGCGATCTCGGTGCCCGTTTGGATGGTCCTGCCGCCGCGCAGCTGCGAACTGATCTGCGTACGCTCTACGAGAGCATATTCAAGCTCGCTGACCCCGGCCTCCCCATCAACGCGGCCCAACCTAAACAGGTTCCTCTGGAGCACCGTTACATCGTTCCTGATGTAATCGAGCGTCGCGTCCGTGTGTTGACCGCGCGAAGATCTCAGACGGGAGGAGACTCTCAGTCGAGCCAATCACGTAGCTCGGAAACAGTCGATCGAGAGGAGGAGTTTGGGTTCCGCCGCTCCGTAGGTGAATGGCTGCGAGAGAACCGCCGTGCGATCCTTCTGGGAGGTCCCGGAATAGGCAAGAGCACGCTCCTCAGATTCTTGGCGCTTGATCTTCTTTCTCCAAACCCGCGCTTTGAAGCGTTCTCGAGAGAAAACGCCACGCGTCTGCCAATTTGGGTGCCCTTCGCATATTGGACCTCAGTGCTTGCGCACGAAGAGGCATCCGCTAAGTCCCTAGATGATGTTCTTGAGCAATGGCTGCACCAACTTGGTCAGGACTCGATGGCAGCTAGGGTTAGAAGTGCACTTAAGGATGATCGGCTTCTTCTTCTTGTTGATGGTCTAGATGAGTACCGTAGCGAAGAGTCCGCAGCCGTTGCATTGGCACAGATCAGTGTTCTCGTTGCGCAACGATCCTGTCCTGTAATCGCAACCTGCCGGCCTGCAGCGTTTGGGAAACTGAACGCATTCCACCTCGAATGGGGAAGCACACAGCTTGCTGAGCTCTCCTCGGCACAGCAGAAGGCTTTAGCGGAAGTCTGGTTCCGTCGATACTTCGAGGCTCACGCACCGGCGGAAGCGGTTGTCGACGTCGAAAGGCTGGCGTCCCGAGCTGCTGAGGGCCTCGTGGGAGAAATCAGAAAATCGCCGGGCCTCGTGGATCTTGCGGGGACGCCCCTTCTCCTAGGGTTGCTGATCTACCTGAAGATCTCGAACAGTCCTCTGCCGAACAATCGTTTTGAAGCCTACCGTGTTCTGGTTAACCACCTAATCGCAATTCACCCAGCCACGAGACGCAAGGCTGCGTTTCTCACTGCTGCCGCCCCGAATACATTTTCGTTGGAAGACCTGCGGTCTGTCCTCGCGGCCCTTGCGTTCACTGTAGCCAAGGAACATCCCGATGGTAACTTTTCGCGGCCTGAGGCGCTGACGTACATAGCAACTTTCTTGGCTGATGAGCGGGGATTTGGCTATCGACGCCCAGAAGCGGTGCAGCACGCGGCTGAGGTTTTGAGCTTCGGCGAATCAGGCCTAGGAATTCTGGTGGAGCGCGCACCGGAACTGTACAGCTTTCTGCACCGCGTCTTCTTGGAGCACTTGGCGGCATCCTACCTCGGCCAATTGACGCTAAACGAGCAATCGGCATGCGTCGCTGAGAAGGCGACCGATCCGCAATGGCGCGAGATCTTGTTGTGCTTCCTTCATCAGCTGCCAAGACAAGACGAAGTTGACGGTTTCGTTAATCAGCTGAGATCCCTTCGTACAGACGCGCTCACCAAATGCGTTCTCGACCCTGTATTGTGTGAGGTTGCCGTCGGCCAGTTTAGTACCTCGGTGTCATTGTGCAATTCCGTCTGCTCCGAGATCATCGAAGAGATCGAAACCGGCCTGTGGTTGGCGACAGTCGCAGCCAGCACCATCACCCAGAAGTATCGTTTGCAGCGCGCCTCGGCTGGACTGCGGCGGCAAAGACGAGGTTGCTCGAGAGGCTCGATAGCTGGGTTCCGTTCTGGGCTGCCGAGGCGTTGCTAGACGGATGGGGCATGCAGGATGAGGAGGTGAGTAGTGGGCTCAACCGGCTTTCATCTTCCGATAAGGCATCCGAAATCGGATATCTCCTGCCACGGATCATCGCTGACAGAACCGCGTGCTATAGGAGACTGATGGCGCTTCTGGGCGACGCGAAGTGTGGTAGGCCCGAAAGTGTACTGGCCGGTTTGGCGGAGTACGCTTCGGATCACGCGGACGAAATAATTGAAGTCGCCTTGAAATGGGTACCGCATGATCGAATATGGACTGCCAGTTTTCGTCACCAGCTAATGCAACTGTTTCCATCGGACCCTCGCGTGCGGGTGCTCGCATTGAACGAACTGGACTGCCGAGGTGGAAACGTAGCGTCTGTAGCGCTGGCCTATGTCTCAGACGCGGAAATAGCAGACCGGGTAGCAAGTATTGCGACACCGCTACCTACGTCGCTTCGAGGTGAGATCGTTGCCTTTGCGGAGGCCAATGCGATTGCGTCCCAATTCTCCCTCAATCTTCTGTCTTCGTACGACATCGAATGCGATCCACAACTGAAGACGAAGGCGGCGATTGCATATTTTGAAGCCCTATCTGCCTCAGGCTTACCAAATGAATCTCTGTTGGAACACCTTCAGAAGGAGATCATCTGTGGCGGTCCGGATTTTCAAGAACGCCGACAGGCAGCATTCTGCGGACTCGATATTGTCGGTCGCTTAGACATCGTGCGCGACGTGTTTCGAAACAAGCAAGACTCACTGGCCATCGACTTTAGTGTCAATGGAGCGCCCAACCTGCCGTTCGTGCGACACGTTCTAGCCAACTGGTCGCGGATTAAGAATTCATTAAATGACCAGTTTGAGAAGGCGTTGTTCGGATCATCGGGCATGGCTGATGTCCAGCAGTGGAGTGAGGTGGCGGAGGTCGTTGAGGATTATCCGGGGCCAAAAGAGGCTTTGCTCGAGCTTCTGGAGAACAATCGCAACAGCCAGCTTGTAGACGGTATATTGCGAATGATCGGACGCGTGCTCCCGAAGAGTCCGCTACTGCTTCGAGAGTGCCTCCGCGTCATTCGGGGCGAGGGCATACCGACGCATCGATGGACGGACATTGACGCTGCTGCTGAATTACTGGGAAGGGACTTTTCTGAGGATCCAGGGGTACGCGCCGCAATAGTCGGGGCCCGGGAAGAAGAACGATCTTGGCAGGGTTTCACTGACGGCCAGTTATGGGCACTGTGTGAAGGATGGCCAGATAGCCCTGAGATCTCTCCGGCGTACGAAGCGTACCGTAAAGAACCGCTGGCTTGGGGATTCAGCCCTCTTGGGATGCAGACTGCTTTGCGCAAAAGGACAGGCCGACGAAATTCTCGACGTTCTTGGGAGTATCCTTTCACGTCCCCTGAAAGACTTTAGCTTCTTTGCCCGTTCTTTGACTCGGCCCATCTTGAAGCGCATCAGGCGTGACGAAGAGTTTCGACGCCAACTCGTCGAGCGCACTGGAAGTGCCACGAATACGAGCGAAGAGGTAAGCCTTGCTCGGATCGCCTTCCTTGCGGCGGGGCTGGATGCAGATCTTCGGAAGTGGTGCTATTCGGGGGAAGGTATCGTCCGGTCGTCAAGCACACCGTGGCCGTGCGGCACGGACTTTACAGCCGGAATCGTCCGCAACAAGTGCGAAGTAGCTACGGAGATTCTGTTCGGAAGGGAGGGTTGATCAGTCTTCTGGGAAGACTGATCGGTGATCGGTCTGGTAGCCGCTCCAAGACGGCTCCAACAGTATGAATAACCATCCCACCCCTTAAGAAACACAGATAAGGCGTACCCAGCCAATTCCGTGCTATAGATACGCGATTTGGTATTGCAGTCTAGGTTTCTGATTTCGAGGCGGTCGATCGGCCCCTTACTTACCGTAGGTAACGATAAATGCCCAAACGGGAAGTTGAGCGGGCAAGGTTCGTCAGCAGATCTCAACTTCCCGTTTGCCGACCATCCGACCGGCAACTGTTTCGCCGTAAGCTGCGTGTTGCGTGATCGAGCGGGAGAATGTACAATCGGCCATCCGAGAGGAGTTTTCCGGTGACTCTCTGGCTCTTGCTTTCTTTGGCATGCCTCTGCGCGGCAGTGAGTGCGCAAGAGTTTCATCCTTCGATTCCCAGAGCTTGGGACGATAAAGAAACTACCTCGTTCGAATTACCTCTGGCTCAGGCTGATCGCTCGCCGCGGTATCCATCGGCGAAAGAGTATTACAGCATGCCGGAGCGTCCGATTCACCGGATGTACCCATATTACGCGCCCGATAAGGAGCCGGCTGGGTATTGGGAATCGCTTCATCAAAAAGAGCCAGAAGTAGTCTTCGATTCAGCGAAGTTAAGAACCAAACAAGATTGGATTCGCGCCGGAGAGTTTGTCTTCGATGCGCCGCTCAACTTTATCCCGGCTGATGCGGCGCGCGCTCGGTATCAAGCAAACGTTCGCGCGGTACCCATGCCTACCACTCCGGAGGGCATCATTCCGAGCTGGTTTTACGTGATCCGAAAAAAAGGCGTCGTGGAAATGGGTTTCGGCGGCTGCGCCGAATGCCACATTCGAGTCATGCCGGATGGAAGCGCAATTAAAGGGGCGCAGACCAACATTCCCATCGCGCAGTCGCAGGCTTGGCGATACGCCAACCGCGGCACTGGCCCAGAGGTGGTACAGCGCTACCGTGACCGCAAAAAGGCTCGTGACTTCGCTCCTTGGGCCGCGAACCAGGACGATTTCGATCACATGACTCTCGAGGAACTCGTTCGCCGGACGATGGCGATGCCCCCGGGAGTGTGGGAGCGCGAAGGAACGAGCACCAAGCACCCGGTGAAGTTTCCATCGTTGATTGGTGTCGGAGATCTGCGGTATCTCGACGCGACTGGGCTCTCCCGCAATCGGAATATCGGCGATCTGATGCGTTACGCGATCGTCAACCAAGGCATGATGAGCGCCGCGCACTACGGCGACTACTCTCCGAATTCTGAGCCGCCAGGAGGCGATACCCGATACAGCGACGAGCAACTCTATGCGCTGTCGCTATATCTCGAATCGTTGAAGCCTCCGCCGAATCCGAACGGCTTCGATGACGAGGCCAAGCGCGGCCAGGCCATTTTCGGCCGTCAAGGCTGCGCCGGCTGTCATCCCGCGCCTTTGTATACCAACAACAAGCTGACGCCCGCGAAGGGTTTTACGATGCCCGAAGCTCTTCGAAAGTCGGAAGCGATTATGGATGTTTCCGTGGGCACGGATCCCGGACTGGCGCTCGAAACCCGCCGCGGCACCGGATTTTATAAAGTCCCTTCTCTGCGGGGTGTCTGGATGCGTAGTCTCTTCGGGCACGAAGGGCAGGCGGCCAGCCTCGAAGAATGGTTCGACCCCGCCCGCTTCCACGCTGATTACGTACCCAAGGGTTTCCACCTGGCTCCCGGTCCGATTCAAGGTCATGAATTTGGGACTAGATTATCCGCGGCCGAGCGGACCGCGCTCATTGCTTTTCTAAGAACCCTATAGAGGTTTCCATGACTCGACAGCTATTGCTTTGCCTGGTATGTGCCAGTGCGGCGAGTGCCGCACAAGAGTTTCATCCTTCGATTCCCAAAGCTTGGGACGACAAGGAAACCACTTCGTTCGAATTACCTCTGGCTCAGGCTGATCGCTCGCCACGGTATCCGCCGGCGAAAGAATACTACGACATGCGCGTGCGTCCGGTGTACCGTACCTACCCGATGTATGCGCCCGATAAAGAGCCGCCAGGGTATTGGGAATCGCTGCAACAGAAAGAGCCCGAAATTCTGTTTGACCCCGCGAAGCTGAAAACGAAAGAAGATTGGATTCGCGCGGGTGAACTCGTGTTCGATCAACCGATCGTCATCGTGCCGCCGACATCGCGCGCGAGGTATCAAGCTTACATTCGCGGCGTCCCCATGCCGACAACTCCGGAGGGTATCGTTCCAGGCTGGTTCTACTTGGTGCGAAAGAAAGGCGTCGTGGAACTCGGCTTCGGTGCGTGTTCGGAATGCCACACGCGAGCGATGCCGGATGGGAGCTTTGTCAAGGGAGCTCAGAGCAATTTCCCGTTAGCGGAGGGAAGAGTCTGGCGGGTCAGGAGCGGCGGAGCGGGTCTTCCAGGCGGCGCGTTGAGCCCCGAGGTCCTGCAGCGCCGCCTGCCTGAATCAACAAGAGCCAGAACCTTCGCTCCGTGGGCGCCGAATCAGGACGCGTGGGAGCAAATCACTTTCGACGAAATCGTGGGCCGACTTCAGGCCATACCACGGGGAGCAATGGACCGCGAAGGATCGAGCACCAAACACCCTGTGAAGATTCCTTCTCTGATTGGTGTGGGGGACCTGCGATATCTCGACGCAACCGGGCTTTCCCTCAACCGGAGTGTCGGCGACCTTATGCGCTACTCAATCGTCAACCAAGGCTTGATCAGCCTCGCGCGTTACGGGGACTACGAGCCGAAGGTCCCACCGCAGGGAGGCAATACACGATACAGCGACGAACAGCTCTACGCACTGTCTCTGTACCTCGAGTCTTTGAAGCCACCACCGAATCCGAATTCATTCGATGACGCAGCGAGGCGCGGCCAGGTGGTTTTCGGCCGTCAAGGGTGTGCCGGGTGTCATCCTGCGCCGCTCTACACGAATAACAAGCTCACACCGGCAAAGGGTTTTACGATCCCGGAGCCGCTTCGAAAAACGGAAGCGATTATGGATGTCTCCGTGGGAACCAATCCCGGGCTGGCGCTCGAAACCCGGCGCGGCACCGGTTTTTACAAAGTCCCTTCCCTGCGCGGAGTGTGGATGCGTAACGCCTTTGGACACGAGGGCCAGGCCGCAAGCCTCGAAGAATGGTTCGATCCCGCGCGCCTTAACGCTGACTACGTACCCAAGGGCTTCCACCTGGCCCCTGGCCCGATTGAAGGTCATGAATTTGGGTTCAAGTTATCGGTCGCGGACCGGAAAGCCCTCATTGCTTTTCTAAGAACGCTGTAGTGATCCAGGATTTTCCCGGGCCCGGGACTTCTCGCGAGCCGAAATGCGGTGGCTTAACCATAACCCGCATCCACCCGCATCAATGTGCCGCAGATGGGAAGGAGAAGGTAGGGTTCTACTCGCGAAGATTTTGTACCCGTCGACCTCTGAGCGCGTGGTATTGTGCTTTTTATGAGCCACCGCTCCCTCACGGTTAATGCCACATAGTTTTCCCAGTGCCGAACATCTGCGTAAATTGTGGGGCGGCCAATCCTGGCTGCAGCCGCCTTTCAGCCACGAGACCGCACGAGGCGCGCGATCCAAAGGATCTGAAACTGCGGGCGGGGGTGGGCGGGAGTCGTAGCAAAATGTGAGAAGGCCAGGCGCGGCAAGCTATGGTCGCGTATGCCTTGGTGCCTTGTGCCCGTCTTTCAGCCTGACTTCGATTGCGGCGGTCCATTGTTTGGTGGCGAGCGAAGCTGGGAAACCAGCCCGGCTCGACCCCGTTGGAGAGTTTGTGAAGCGATCGCGAATCGAGCCGAGCGCCTGGTCCATATCAAGCAGGAGAGCCGGAAATGATCAAGCGAAGACTATCCACGTTTGAACGATTGAAGAGCGGAAAGTTGAACCGCAAGCAGCGGAAGGAGTTGATGCGGCGGGTGTTCGCCGGTGATCCGGGATTGGACGTGGTGCATCCGAATGCAGGGGGCATCGACGTGGGCAACGAAAGCCACTATGCGGCGGTGCCGCCGGGACGGGATGCGCAACCGGTACAGGAGTTCGGGTGCTGGACGGCGGACCTGAAACGGATGGCAGAGTGGTTGATCCGCTGCGGGGTGAAGACGGTGGTGATGCAATCGACAGGAGTGTATTGGATTGCAGTGTACGACGTGTTGCAAAAGTCCGGATTGGAGGTGTGGCTCGTCAACGCCAGAGACACCAGGAACTTGCCGGGACGAAAGAGCGATGTGCAGGAATGCCAGTGGTTGATGAAGCTGCATACGTATGGACTGTTGAGGAACTCGTACCGGCCGCCCGAAGAGATTCGGGCCGTGCGGACGATTTGGCGGTTGCGAGACCGGCACGTGAAAGACGCGAGCCGGGAAATCCAGCATATGCAGAAAGCATTAACCACGATGAATTTGCAACTCGCCAACGTCTTTAGCGACATCAGCGGGGAGAGCGGACAAGCGATCATTCGGGCGATCTTGAAGGGGGAGCGAAATCCGCAAAAGCTGGCTAAGTTGAAAGATTATCGAGCGCGGGCCAGCGAAGAAGAGATCGCCTGTAGCCTGGAGGGCAATTGGCAGGAAGACGTGATTTTCGAATTGCAGCAGAGCGTAGAGCGATATGATTTCTGCCAAGGACAGATCCGTGCGTGCGACCAGCAGTTAAGCAAGTATCTGGCAGCGTTGCCGGACCGGAAAATAGAGCCAGTGGGCGGAACGACAGAGCCAGGCTCGAAGTCAGCGGGCGGCGAAGGCAAAGAAGTCCCGCCGAAGCGCAGGAAGGGGAAACGGAAGCAGTCGCGGGGGAATGAGCCGAAGTTTGACTTAGAGGTAGAACTGACGCGGATCTGCGGAGTGAATTTATGCACCATCGACGGAGTGGGTGTGATGACCGTACAAACTTGGGTTTCCGAGATCGGAACGGATATGAGCCCATGGCCGACGGAAGATCACCTGGTGTCGTGGTTGAAGTTGACGCCCAACAAGCCGATTAGCGGCGGAAAGGTAATCAAGAAAGGACGCAACCCGGACAACCGAACCAAGAACCGGGTAGCGACGGTGCTGCGCACCGCCGCAACGTCGCTGGATGAGAGCCAGAGTTATCTGGGCGCAAGGTACCGTCAGTTGCGTGCCCGCCTAGATCCAGGAAAGGCCGCCAAGGCGATGGCAGCACAACTGGCCCGGCTGATCTACCGCATGCTCACACGGGGGCAGGAATGGGTCGATCGAGGAGCCCAGGAACACGAAAACCGTCGCCGGGATCGCGACAAGCAGTTCTTGCAGCGCAGGGCCGCAGCACTCGGTTACCGCCTGGAGCCGGTCGCCTCATAACCCGGAGAACAAAACACAAGGCGATCGCTGCAGCGAGGGAGCAGTTTCTGGAGAGGCGGCTTCTCGATACCGTCGCGGAGATACCCCTAAACAACCGAAAACCTCCCTCAATCAGCGCGTTCGAGGGCCTTGATTCTGCGGGCGGACAGCGGGACGAGGGCGTCCCGCGCAGACCAGGGGGTCTGCCCCACAACTTCTGCAGCATTCCCGCTGTTGGGAAAACTATGTGGCATTACCCTCACGGTCGCGGCTCCGTGCCGAGTTGCGCGCGTCAGCAGACGGTTGGTGATTCGCGTTTGATCTCGCGGCTGAATCGGGATCATTCGGAAATTGGCGAGTGGCGACCGATTGGAGACGTCGACCGCGGCGTTCGCGCCGGTCGAGCGCAAGGAGCACACGAACATGAAGCCAAAGAACACGATCTGCCTCTGGTTCGACAAAGACGCGCATGAGGCGGCGCGCTTCTACGCAGCCACCTTCCCGGATAGTAAAGTAACCGCGGTTCACGAAGCTCCCAGTGACTATCCGGGCGGCAAGAAGGGCGATGTGCTGACGGTGGCGTTCACCGTCCTGGGGATTCCCTGTCTGGGTCTCAACGGCGGCCCGGGGTTCCGGCACACGGAGGCCTTTTCCTTCCAGATCGCGACGGAGAATCAGGAAGAGACGGACCGGTACTGGAACGCGATCACCGGCAATGGCGGCACGGAAAGCGCGTGCGGTTGGTGCAAGGACCGCTGGGGCCTCTCCTGGCAGATTACGCCACGCGCGCTAACGGATGCGCTGGCGGCCGGCGGCGGTGAGGCAAAGCGTGCCTTCGAGGCGATGATGACGATGAGGAAGGTCGACATCGCCGCCATCGAGGCAGCGCGGAAAGGCTGACGTGCCGCGTTTGGAGCGGGGCTCGCGGCTCAAAGGAGGATTGGCTGCCCCGGAGAGCTCTACGGCAGCAAGTGGACAGGCCAGGAGGCCTGTCCCACTGCAAACTTTCAGCGGAGAGGGGCAAGCGCGAGCTGGTCGAGTGCGGCGATTGTGTCCGGTGGAAGTTCGAGCGTCGCGGCCGCGAGGTTTTCGCGGAGATGACCGACCGACGATGTCCCGGGGATGAGGAGAATGTTGGGAGCGCG
Organism: uncultured Solibacteraceae bacterium; assembly: GCA_963791985.1. Classification (GTDB taxonomy): domain Bacteria; phylum Acidobacteriota; class Terriglobia; order Bryobacterales; family Bryobacteraceae; genus Solibacter. The sequence goes on from CAWBUN010000004.1 coordinate 218,178, forward strand.
CTGAAGCAGCCATGCCAGCGCGACCTGCATGGGCGTTGCCTCGAGCGATGATGCCGCCGCGTCGAGGGCTGCCGACTGCAGTGGCGAAAAGCCTCCAAGCGGGAAGTACGGCACGTAGGCGACACCTTGGGCGGCCAGATTGTCGATGAATCGGTCGTCACCACGCTGGGCGACGTTGTACAAGTTCTGAATGCAGACGATGGCGGTGATCATCTGCGCCTCTACCACTTGGCGGGGAGAGACTGTGCTCAGGCCGATATGTTGAACCAAACCCTGCTGCTTGAGTTCAGCGAGCGCGGAGAGCGGCTCTTCGAACGGCTCGTCTTCGGGAGCGGCGAATCCGCCCAGGCGGAGATTCACGACCTGGAGGGTTTCGAGGCCCAGGTTGCGCAGATTGTCGTGTACGGCGTTAATGATCTCCTGGCGAGAGCGTGCGTGAAGCCAGGAACCTTCGGCGCCGCGACGGCCGCCGACTTTGGTCACGATGACGAGATCATCCGGATAAGGATGCAGCGCCTGCCTGATGATTTGATTGGTTACATGCGGACCGTAGTAATCGCTGGTATCGATGTGGTTCACGCCGGACGCCACAGCCTCGCGCAGAAGCGCGATGGCACCGGGAATATCGCGCGGCGGGCCCCAGACGCGCTTGTCGCCATCCTGTCCGGCAAGCTGCATGGCCCCATAACCCATTCGATTCACAGTCAGCGAAGTGCCCGGCAGCATAAAGCTGGGGCCGAAGTTGTTTTGTTCTCTCATGTTGCTCCCAAGGTTATCGTCATTTCTCTCGTCCCAGTATGGCCGCGCATTGCGGCGCACGCGGTCGGTGGGGTGCCGAGCGTGAACGGAGAAGCCGCCTGAAAGGCGGCCGCAGCCAGGATTGGCTGCCCCACAAGTGCGGCCGTCCGCCCGTTAAGCTTCCGGCCAGTGCATTTGTTCGAGATCGGTAATCAGAGCAGGGCCGGTCGGGTGCCATTGGAGCCGTTGCCGGGTTTGCGCGCTCGAGGCCGGAAGGTCCAACCCGGCGAACATGGCCAGCCAGCCAAAATGAGCGGCGGCCTCGTCCGGTGACATCGCGACGACAGGCACCTTCAAGCCTCGCCCAATGACCTCCGCGATGGCTCGGACCGGCACGCCTTCTTCGGCGACGGCGTGATACCGGCTGCCTGCTTCCTGCTTCTGCAGGGCAAGCACATAAAGGCGTGCGACATCGAGGACGTGCGCCGCCGGCCAGCGGTTGGAACCCTCGCCGAGATACGCGGAGACTCCCTTTTTGCGGGTGAGTTCGATCAGCGGCGTGATCAGACCTTGCTTGAGCGTGTTGTGGACCTGAGGAAGGCGGACCACCGATACATTGACGCCGGTTGCAGCAACGGTAGCACCCGCCAGCTCCGATGCGGTGCGTGGGTTGGGATGACGGAGATTGAAGACATCCTCGGTTGCGGGCTGACCTGGTACAGCGTTCCCCATACCTGTGCCGGACGTAATGACCAGGGGGCGATTCGATCCGGCGAGCGCGGCGCCGAGAGCCTCAATCGCGCGCATGTCCTTCTCGCAATTTGCCGCGAAGTTCGAAAAGTCATGGTCAAAGGCGGTGTGGATCGTGCCGTCGGCACTGGCCGCGCCGCGGCTGAGAGCACTCCGGGTCTTCAAGATTCCCTCGATGCACCTCAGCGCCGGCGGCCAGGAGAGCCCTGGCGCCCTCATCGGAACGCGCCATTCCGAGCACCTGATGACCCGCGCTGATGAGCTCCGCGACAATGGCGGAACCGATAAAGCCTGTAGCCCCGGTAACAAAGACACGCATGCTGTATTCCCTTTCCGCGCCGTTCGCGAGGCGAATCCGTAACCTTGACGAGCGGGTACGCGTTTGCTAAAACGGAGTTAGTCTCCGTATCTGTAGATTACCGGAGGCTGTCTCCGGTTGCAACTTTCTTTGGACATGGCCACAAAACGTAAGCAGGCTTCGGTTCGCAAGCCGCGGAGTGACGCGCGGCGGAATCGCGAGCGCATTCTGGAAGTGGCGAGACAGGCATTCTCCCGCTGCGGGGCAAACGCGAGCCTCGATGACATTGCCAGGAAGGCAGGCGTGGGACCGGGAACTCTGTACCGACACTTTCCCACTCGCGAAGAACTGCTGGTGGGTGTTTATCGTTCCGAGATGGAAAGGCTGGCCGCGGCGGAACAGAAGTTCGCGGAAGACCTGCCGCCGATCGAGGCATTGCGAGCCTGGCTATTGCTGTTTGTGGACTACATCGCCAAGAAGCAGCTGATCGCCCCTGCACTCAACGCGCTGCTGGGAGATCCCAAGAAGGTTTTCGAAGCTTCTTATGCTCGAATCTGGGACGCGATTCGCGCGCTGGTGAAACGCGCGGTAGAAAGCGGCGACATACAAAAGGACCTGGATCCGATCGACCTGCTGCGGGCCCTGATCGGCGTCGCCAGCGTCGCGACCAGCCCGGACTGGCAGCAAAGCGCCAGAAGACTCGTGGATATCCTGATCACGGGTGCTCGAGCCACGCGGTAGAGGCAGGCGCTGTTTCCGCGGCAGAGCGCGGACCGGATCTGATGTGACCGGATGAGACGCGAATTCCGTGAGAAGAAAATACGCCGGATCGATTCCAGCGGAATCACTGAAAACTGGGCCTCGGTGGCTACATGGAAAACGTCTCAAAGCTCATAGTGTTTGGAACCGCATTGACGGCATTCGCTCTACCGGTTTCGGCCGTTGAGGGTGCTTTCGGCCGGACCGTTCCCGGTTTTTGGATCACACCGCTCACCGGTGTGGTCGGCCCGAAGCCAGGTTTCAGTTTCACGATCGCGCCCATCGGTTACCGGGGCACGATGTCGGCGCTCGATGGCTCGCGAAAGATCGAAGCGCCGGTCGGCATCGCCATCGCGGGCGTGCTCGTCCCCGGGATCGACGTGGCAGGGAACTCGAACTACCTGGTGGCGCAGTATGTTTACAGGACCGACACCGGGAAAGTATCGTTCGCATCGTCGTGCATAATACGTCCGACGTGGGCCGGGGTCACCGCTTCGTTCCAGCCAGGCGATCGGGGCATCAGATTTACCGATACGGGACTTGGGGATTTCATCTTTTCGCCGTTGACGGTAGGCATTCACTTCAGCCCCACGAACAATCTGGCGATCGGTGCGCTGATCTTCGCTCCGACTGCCGCATTCACCCCCGGCAACCTATCGAACGTGGGCACGGGTGCGTGGACCGTGATGCCGCATGTATCCCATACCTATATGTGGCCGAAACAAGGTTTGGAACTCGACAATTTCGTGGGATTTGACATCTACAGCCAAAACCAGTCAACAAACTATCGAAGCGGCACCATGTTTCATTGGGATGGCATGCTGTTGAAGTACTTTGCCAGGAATCGATTTGGCGCCGGCGCGATCGTCGGCAACCTAACCCAGATCACTGACGATACGGGCGTCCTCGCCAACCAGCTGCACGGCTTCCGGGGCCGGGCATGGGGCGCTGGACCAACCGCGCTCTATGTCGTCAAGCGAGCAAACCCCGCGGTCCTCCTGCAGGTCCGTGTGGTACCCGAATTCGCGGTAACCAACCTCACGCAGGGTATCACTCTATTGCTCGGCCTCACGTTCAAATGGAATTGAGCGTCAGCCGAGTGCCCGCGCTTGGTTTGCGAGAGTTGCGTGTACTTCGGTCAGGCGGGGTGTCGAGCGTGAGCGGAGAAGCCGAAAGGCGGCTGCAGCCAGGATTGGCTGCCCCACGGTGGCCTGCACGCGAGTCCGACTGGCAAGACGTGTGATCGCATTTGGTGGCGGACTATCATTAATTATGAGGGCGTGCAGGTACGGTCTACTGACGTTTCTGACGGCGGCGGGATGCTGGGCGCAAGATCCGCGCGAGCTGGTGCGGCGTTCGATCGCGCAGGATCAACTGGACTGGGTGCGCATGAAGGATTACACCTGGCAGGCGCGCTCAGTGGAGAAGCACCTCGACGCGCGCGGCAAAGTGGAATCCACGAAGCGGGAAGCATGGGAAACGTTGATGCTGGATGGGCAGCCATACCGCCGCACGGTGGAGCGGGATGGCAAACCGCTGAGCCCGAGCGAGCAGCGCAGCGAGCAGAAAAGACTCGATAAGGAGACGCGCAGGCTGAGTGCGGAATCGCCGGCCGAGAAACAGAAGCGGCTGGACGAAGCCGAGAAAAGCCGGCGGCGGGAGTTCGCTTTCCTTTCCGAAATACCCGACCTGTTCGACCTGAAATTGGAAGGTGACTCCACGGTGGACGGGCGGCCCGTATGGGTAGTCTCGGGCGCACCGCGTCCGGGGGCGAAGGCCAAGAGCAGCGACGCGAAGATGCTGCTCAAGCTGCGCGGACGGATGTGGATCGACAAAGCCACTTACCAATGGGCGCGAGTGGAGGCGGAGACAACGGATACGATCAGTTGGGGTCTGTTCCTGGCGCGACTGAATGCGGGCGCTAAGATGGTTTTCGAACAGAGGGAGGTGAGTCCGGATCTCTGGTTCCCGAAGCGGCTGCTGCTAACCGGTAATGGGCGGATCGGGCTGGTGAAGAGGCTCTCCCAGGACACGGAGATCGAATGGAGCAACTATAAGAAGTTTTCGGTGGAGTCCAAGATGGTGACGACGCCGAATCCGAAGGAATAGGGTTGTTTTTTGAGGTCGCTCCCTAACGGTCGCGGTTCGCAATGAGGGATGGCCAGTTGACGATTACTTTTAGGGGGCGAGCAGTTTTTTCGGGCTCCATGACGAGGATGCGCTTGCCGTCGGGGGTGGGGGCATAGGGGCTTATGCCTCCGTCCGTAATGGTCAAGGGAAATAGCGGCCGCGCGGGCGAGAGCTTCACGGATCCAGGGCCCAGTTGAACATCCACGGACATCAGCATGGAGTCCGCCGCGAGGTAGAACAGCTCGCGGCCGGCGGCGGCCCAATGCGGGAACGTGCCTCCTTTTTCGGAGACCCGAGTCTTGCCGTGCGGGTCGGGGAAGGAATCGATGTAGACCTCATAACGGCCCGACTCGTCGGACTGAAAAGCCAGCCATTTGCCGTCGGGTGAGAAGCGCCCGGCGGCCTCGTTGAAACCGGTCTTCATGTAGGGTCGCGACGTTCCGGTAGCGGGCGGCGCGGGATGAATTTGGATGGAGGACTGATTGCCGACGTGCTCATCGTGAAGGATCCAGCGTCCGTCGGGGGACCAGTCCGTGGGGAACTGGCGAAGGGGCGATTGGGTGAGGCGTTGTTCGGCGCTCGCGCCGCTGGAATCCTTGCGAAAGAGATTGAAGGGTGAGCCGGAGCTGAACACGAGCGTGCGACCGTCCGGGGACCAGACGGGATGGATGCTGATGCCGGGCATCGAGGTGAAGCGGGTCGCGACGCCGCGCTCCACGTCAACGGTCCAGAGATCGGCGCCGCCGGGACTGGCGCGCGTGGTGGCCACGCGGCGGCCGTCTGGGGAGGGGCGGAACTCACCCATCACGGCGGGTTCGCCGAGCGTTCCCAGGGGCCTGCCGGAGGGATCGTACCAGACGAGCTGGCTTTGCGGATTGGAAGCGCTGTAGAGCAAAATCCCCGTATCCGAAACGGCGGCTACCATCTGGCCGTGGACTCCCAAACTGGCTACGGGATCGGCGAGGGGATGAGGTTCGCCGGAGAGCTTCAAGGCGGCCGTGTCAAAACTCTGGGACAGGAGGGTTGAGCCTTGCAGCCATAGCAAGTGGCCCTTGGCTTTATCGGGAGTGCCCGGCGCGTAAAGGGCGTTGGTCGCGGTATTCAACAACTGGACCGGCTTGTTGGGCGCGGCGAAGGAAGCGGCGTAAACGCCGGTGAATTGCGGATTGCTGCTGCGGGCAAAGTACAGGAAGCGTCCGCCCGGAAGGACTTGCGGCCAATAGTGGAAGGCCTCGCCGCGCGCGGTGTTCGGGATGGTCAGCTGGACGGGAGTTCCGCCGGACGAATCCACCTGGTAGAGGCCGGAGCTCCAACCGCCGTAGAGAATCTGCCCGCCCGGCGCCCAGGAGCCGCCGACGGTCAGGAGCGATTCGCAGATCGTCCGCGGTGCTCCGCCGGGCAGGTCGATGCGCTGGAGTTTGTTACCTGCGAAGTAGGCGATGGATTTGCCGTCGGGCGACCAGAAGGGCAGGGCGGCGCCTTCGGTTGCGACCAGCATTCGCGCGGTGCCGTCGCCGAGGGCCCTGACCCAGAGATTGGTGGTTCCGTTGGAAGCTTCGACGTAGGCGGCGTTGCGGCCGTCGGGCGATAAGGAGAGTCCCGAGGAGTTGGTGGCGGATGCAAATCGCGAGCCGGTGGGCGGCGTGATTTCGAGACGCAGGACAGGCTGAGAGTTGGTAGCGGGGCGGAGGCGCGGCCAGGTCCAGGCGCCGGCGGCGAGAAGCAGGGCGGTCGCCGCAAGAATCCACCAGCGCGGGGCGGGCTGGGCGGCCGCGGGCGGAGCGGTGGAGGGAAGGTCCAGGAGAAAAGGCGCGTCGCCGATGTCGCGGAGCCTGTGGGCGGGATCCTTCCGCAGACAGCGGGTGAGCAAGGGACGAATGGCGGCGGGGACGCGGTCACAATCCGGCGTGCCCCCCGGGAAGGGGCGGGTGGCGGTGACCATCTCGAAGAGGATGACGCCGAAAGCCCAGATGTCGGCGCGCTTGTCGGCGGCCTGGCCGAGGGCTTGTTCGGGGGCCATGTAGGCGGGGGTGCCGAGGATGGCGCCGGCTTCGGTGACGGTCAGGGAGTGAGTGGGGTCGTCGGCGCCGGGCGGGCTGGTACTGGCGAAGCGCGCGAGGCCGAAGTCGAGGACCTTGACGGTGCCATCGGGCTTCACTTTGACATTGGCGGGCTTGAGATCGCGGTGGATGAGGCCCCGTTGGTGGGCGGTGTCGAGGGCGGCGGCGATCTGGCGCGCGATGGCGAGAGCTTCCTCCAGGGGCACGGGGCCCTTGCGGATGCGTTCGGCGAGAGTGGGGCCTTCGACGAGTTCCATGACGAGGTAATTGGGGCCGACATCGTGGAGGGTACAGATGTTGGGATGGTTCAGGGCGGCAATGGAGCGGCCTTCGCGCTCGAAGCGGGCGTCGAAGGGCTGGGCGGGGATTTTGATGGCGACGGAACGATCGAGACGGGTGTCAACGGCGCGGTAGACGGAGCCCATGCCGCCGGAGCCGAGCAGGGCCTCGATTCGATAGGGGCCGAGTTGCGAGCCGATGGCGGGCTGAGAGGCGGGGAGGCCGGCGGCGGGCGGGTGGTCGAGCAAGCTTTCCACCATGCGGCGGACTTCGGGGTCAGCCTGGGCGAGGAGCGCGGCGCGTTCGGCGGAATCGCAATTGATCGCGGCCTGATAGAGGCCCTCGATCTGGCGCCAGGAGGCTGGAGACATGATTTACCGACCTAGTTATCATACTCGTGATTTGGGTGGGCCTTGGACCTAGCGCGGCCTGACAACCACCTCGATATAGACATCGGCCGTTGTCCCAGCGCAGAGTGTTCGAGCCCGAAACCGAAAGTGGCCTGCCCGGACCGGCAGCAGACGCCCGTCCGAAATCATCTCGGAGTTGAGGTTGACGAGTGGAGGGTCTTGGGCTTCGAGCTCCACCGAGATTGGCAAGGGGCGAAGCAGTTTGCCTGCCCGATCTTCGCCCACGACCATCAGGCGGCTAAGGGGAAACCACTCACCGACACGAAGCCTCAGCGGTCCCGTTGCGGACGATAGCCGCGATGGGCGACCTGATTTCCCACATATCCCGGGAAGGGTCGGGGTCGAGAACATCCGGTAGGAAACAACGATCCCGATCCTTCGTCCGCGGGAGGTGAGGCCTTCCCCGACGGTGACGAAATTCTTCAGGACAATGGCTTGCGGGCGGGCCGGAACTATCGTCGCGCAGAATATGAGAAATGTGAGAGCTGCCTTCATCGGGGCCCTCCTGGAGCATAGGGACTTTGCGGCATAGAGTCAAAAACAAATTAGAGGGACAGGCCGGGAGGCCTATCCTACCAGGAGTTACAATCCTGAGTGATGCCGTTTCCTATTCATCGCTTACGCCGCTTGAGGGTCTACCGAACCGATGCGCAACCTGGTGCGCGAGACGCACCTGAATCCGGCGCAGTTTATGTTGCCGTTGTTCGTGTGCCCGGGCGAGGGGATCAAGCGCGAGATCAGCTCGATGCCGGACAACTACCAGATGTCGATCGACGAGATCGTGCAAGCGAGTGCGAGGAGGTGGAGGCGCTGGGGATCGGCGGCGTGATTCTGTTCGGGCTGCCGGAGACCAAGGACGAGATGGCGTCGGGTGCGTACGACGATAACGGGATCGTGCAGCATGCGATCCGGGCGATCAAGCGCGAGACGAAGTTCAACTGCTGGTGATGACGGACGTGTGCAACTGCGAGTACACGAGCCACGGGCATTGCGGGTACGTGAAGGACGGCGACGTGGACAACGACACGACGCTGCAATGGCTGGCGAAATCGGCGCTGTCGCACGCGCGGGCCGGGGCGGACGTGGTGGCGCCTTCGGACATGATGGACGGGCGGGTGTGGGCGATCCGGCAGGCGCTGGACGCGAACGGGTTCGAGCGGACGGCGATCATGAGCTACGCGGCGAAGTTCGCGAGCGTGTTTTACGGACCGTTCCGCGAGGCGGCGGAATCGGCGCCGCAGTTCGGGGACCGGCGGAGTTACCAGATGGATCCGGCGAACGGGCGCGAGGCGATGCGCGAGATCGAACTGGATCTGCAGGAAGGCGCGGACATGATCATGGTGAAGCCGGCGCTGTCGTATCTGGATTTGATCGCGGAGGCGCGGCAGCGGTTCGACGTGCCGATTGCGGCGTACCAGGTGAGCGGCGAGTATTCGATGATCATGGCGGCGGCGCGCAATGGCTGGATCGATCAGGACCGGGCGATGATGGAGACGTTGACTTCGATTACGCGGGCGGGAGCGAAGATCATTCTGACGTACTTCGCGAAGCCGGCGGCAAGGATGTTGGGATGATTTCGCGACGCATGTTTGTGGGAGCGATGGCGGCGGCGCCGCTGATGGCGACACCGTTGTTGGCGGCCGACGAGGGGTGGATCCCGTTGTTCAACGGGAAAGACCTGGACGGCTGGCGGCCGAGCGAGCACAAGGATTCCTGGAAGGTCCGCGACGGGCAGATTGTCGGCGGACGGGACGCGGTCGCACCTGTTCTACACGGGGCGCGAGTTCAAGAATTTCGAACTCGAGGTGGAGGCGCTGGCGCAGACCGGCGTGCAACTCGGGCGTCTACTTCCACACGGCGTACCAGGAGACCGGATTCCCGATCAAGGGCTTCGAAATCCAGATCAACAACACGGCCGACGGGCGAGGGCACGTACCGCGAGCGCAAGAAGACCGGGTCGCTGTACGGGTTGCGCAATGTGTACAAGCAGTACATCGCGGACGACCAGTGGTTCAAGATGCACGTGCTGGTGCGCGGGAAGAATGTGCAGGTGCGGCTGGACGGCATGCTGGTGGTGGATTACACCGAGCCGACGCCGCCGGTGATTCCGGCCGGGATGGAGAAGGAGCGGTTCCTGGACCACGGCACGTTCGCGCTGCAATGCCACAATCCGAGGAGTCGTAGGCGCGCTTCCGCAGCGTGCGCGTCCGTCCGCTGGCGGACGATGCGACGGCGCCGGGCGCGGTAGCGCCGGTGGTGGACGCGACGTTCCGCAAGCTGATCGACGTGGGGCGGAACAATTATCCCGGTGGTGGATTATCACGTCCACCTGAAGATCGGGCTGACGCTGGAGCAGGCGCTGGCGAAGTCGCGGCGCGACGGCATTCGGGTACGGGATCGCGGTGAACTGCGGCAAGGGCTTCCCGATCGAGAGCGACGCGGGGGTGATCGCGTTCTACGAGAGCATGAAGGGGCAGCCGTGCTTCATCGCGATGCAGGCGGAGGGGCGCGAGTGGATGCAGATGATTCACGCGCAAGGCGGCGGGGCTGTTCGACTACATCTTCACGGACTCAATGACGTGGACCGACCGTCACGGCAAGCGCATGCGGACGTGGATTCCCGAGGAAGTGGGCGACGATCGCGGACCCGCAGGAGTTCATGGACACGCTGGTGGAGCGCGCGGTGGGGATTCTGGAGAATGAACCGATCGATATCTACGTGAACCCGACTTACATTCCCGATCAACTGGCCAAGGATTACGACAGTCTGTGGACGCCGAAGCGCGATGCAGCAAGGTGGTGGACGCGGCGGCGAAGAACCAGGTGGCGATCGAGTTGAACGACCGGTACAAGTTGCCGGGCGCGGCGTTCGTGAAAATGGCGAAGGCCGCGGGCTGCAAGTTCAGCTTCGGCACGAATAATACGGGGCCGGACGATTTGCGGCGGAGCGAGTACGGGCTGAAGATGATCGACGAGTGCAAGCTGGCGTGGCAGGACTTCTTCGTGCCGGGCGCGTGGTGGCCGAAGGCGACGTGAGCGGAAAGGGAATCTGCTGAAGGCGGGGTAGGGCCGAGGTGGGACGACGCCGGCTGAAAGCCGGCGGCAGCCAGGATTGGCTGCCCCACAGGAAAAAAACTGATTAGTGGACAGGCCAGGAGGCCTGTCCCACTGGCCATGGACTCCAACAACGTGTCCATTTTCGGGCAGTGGGTTCCGAATCCGAGCAGGGGGGCGATTCCCTGCCCCGGGATTTTCAGGCGGTTGCGATGGCATGGTGCGTGCGATTCGACCCAGGCGAATATGAACACATTCAGTCAGGACCTTCGCTATGCCCTGCGTGGTCTTTCCCGGAATCGGGGATTCACGATAGTGGCAATTCTCACGATCGGGATCGGCATCGGCGCCAACACCACGGTGTTCAGCTGGATGCATGGGTTGCTGCTGAATCCGCTGCCAGGGGCGGCGGAGCCCGAACGCGTGGTGATGGTGGAGAGCGTAGCGGCGAATGGCGATCCGCTAACGACGTCTTACCTGGACTACCGGGATTTCCGGAAGCATCTGCGCTCCTTTGAGAACATCAGCCTGTTTGCTCCTACGGTATTTGCCGTGGGAGACGATGAACGTACGCAGCGCGTGTGGGGCGAATTCGTATCCGGCAACTACTTCGACGCGATGCGGGTGCAGGCGGCGGCCGGGCGGTTCTTTACAGCGGCGGAGCGCGACGATGCACAGAATGTGCACTCTGTCGCGGTGATCAGCCATGCGTTTTGGAGGGCGCGCTACAACCTGAGCGAGTCGGCAATCGGCGCCACGGTGCGGATTAATCGGACTCCGTTCACCATCATCGGCGTGGCGGCGGAGGCTTTCCACGGGTCGCAGAGCGGGCTGAGTTTCGACCTGTGGGTGCCGGCGACGATGTACGGGCAGGTGACGCACACGGGCACATGGATGCTGCGCGACCGGAATACGCGCAACTTTATGATGCTGGCGCGGCTGAAGCCGGGGGTGACGATTGCGCAGGCGCGGGCGGAAGCGCGCGCGCTGTCGGGACGGATGGCGGTGCTGGACGCGGACACGAATCAGGGCGTGGGCGCGGAGGTGCTGCCGGTGTGGAAAGGGCACTTCACTCCGCAGTCGGTGATCCTGGCGCCAATCTCGATTCTGATGGGTGCGGCCGGGCTCTTTCTTTTGATCGTGTGTGCCAATGTGGCGAATCTGTTACTGGCGCGGGCGACGGGGCGGCGGAAGGAGTTCAGCATCCGGCTGGCGCTAGGCGCGCGTCCGTCGCGGCTGGTGCGGCAACTGCTGACGGAGACGCTGCTGCTGGCGTTGGCGGGAGGCGTCGCGGGGCTGGCCATCGAGAGCTGGCTGGGCGGGTCTTTGCGCTGGCTGTTGCCCCGAGTGGCGGCGCCGGCGATTCTGCAGCCGGAACTCGACCTGGGCGTGTTGCTGTTCACGACGGCGGCGGCGTTCGCGGTGGCGATTCTGGCCGGTACCGGGCCGGCACTGACGGCGGCGCGCGCGAACGTCAACGACGTTCTGAAACAGGGAGGACGGAGCGGAGCCGCGGTTCCCTCGGGCCGGTTGCGCGGACCGCTGGTGGTGGGCGAAGTCGCGCTCGCGGTGATTGCACTAGTGGGCGGCGGACTGCTGATGAAGAGCTTCGAGCAGGCGCGTGCGATCCATCCGGGCTTTACGGCCGAGGGGGTGGCGCTGACGCGCTTCGACCTCTCTTCCTCGGGTTACAACGCGCAGCAGGCCGACGCGTTTTGCCGGCGGCTGCGGGAGAGCCTGGAGCGGACTCCGGGTGTGACGGCGGTGAGCTACGACGATTCCCCGCCGCTGGGATTTCAGGGCGGGAACTGGGAGCCGATTGAGGTGGAGGGCTATGTCGCGGGGCGCAGCGAGAACATGAAGATCAATCGCGACATGGTCTCGCCGGGCTACTTCGACCTGATGAAGATCCCGCTGTTGGCAGGGCGCGATTTCGACCTGGGCGATACGGCGACGAAGCTGCACGACGATCCGGCGTACCGGAAGGTGATGATTGTGAACCAGGAATTCGCGCGGCGGTTCTTCGCGGGGCGCGACCCGATCGGGCGCAAGGTTCGCGGATGGGGCGAATGGTTCACGGTGGTGGGCGTCGCGGGGAACATCAAGTATCAACGGCTCACCGAGGCGCCGCGACCGTTCTTCTACATTCCCATCCGGCAGGTCTACCGGCCGGAGTACGGGCTGACGTTCCATGTGCGCACGGTGGGACCGGTAGCGGAGGCGATCGCGGCGATTCGTCGCGAGGCGGCGGCGATCGATCCGGGGCTGATGATCTTCGACAGCATGGAGCTGAAGGAGTATATTTCGGCGTCGTTGTACGGCCAGAAGGTGGGCGCAATTCTGCTGAATGTGCTGGGCGGGCTGGGACTGCTGATGGCGGCGTTGGGGCTGTACAGCGTGATGGCGTACTCGGTGGCGCAGCGCACGGCGGAGATCGGGATTCGGATGGCGATGGGCGCCAAACCGCGGGATATGATGCTGCTGGTGCTGCGGCAGGGGATGGGATTCGCGATGGCGGGCCTGGCGTTGGGAGCGCTGGCGTCGGCTGCGCTGGGGCGGGTGGTGGCGGCGGTGCTGGTCTCGGTGAGCCCGGCCGACCCTGGCGTGTACGCGGGGGCGGCACTCTTCACTTTAGTGATCGCGGCGTTCTCGGCGGGGATACCGGCGTGGCGTGCGCTGCGGGTGGATCCGGTGGTGGCGCTGCGCTGCGAGTAGCATTGTAGATCGCTCCCTTACTTTACGGTCGCGGTTCGCGGTGGGGGTCGAGGAGCCTGCGGAGCAGGCCATCGCCATTTTCGCTGTCGTCGGGGAGGGTGTGGGCGATTTTTGGCTGGGTCATGGAGTACATCAGCTCCTCGATTTCTTCGGGGCGCATGGGCGCACCGCCGATTGAAGCGACGGCTAAAATCGCGCAGAATGCAAGCCTCGCTAAGCGGGCTCTGAATAGACGCATGGCGTCCTCCTGTGAATTCCATCTGTAGGGCGAGGGAACGGTTATGGAATTCAGGGAGCGCGGGAAGGGAGGAGCGAGAGGCAGGGGAACGGACGAACGGGACTTTGCCGGGTAACCGGACGGATGGAGACGACGAAGAAAATTGCGAGAAAGAGGATGAAGGGGGCGACGGTGAATGGCGCGGGGGAGAACAGCGCCAGGAGAAGTAAGGCCAGGCAAAGGATGGCAAGCAGGCGCCGAATTGGAGCGATGACGAACACCTAAGGATCAGTGTAGCCTGGGCTGCAATCCTACGTGCCTCGAAAACCTGGCAAGAGGGACAGGCCGGGAGGCCTGTCCTACAATGGTACGAAGCCATTATGATTGGGCGGACGATTTCGCATTACCAGGTAATTGAGAAGCTGGGCGCCGGAGGGATGGGGGAGATCTGGAAGGCCCAGGACGCCCGCTTGAACCGGATGGTCGCGATCAAGGTGCTGACGAATGCGAACGCCGGGGACAGCGACCGGCGGCGGCGGTTCATTCAGGAAGCGCAGGCGGCCTCGGCGCTGAATCATCCGAACATCATCACGATCTACGACATCACCAGCGACGAAGAGTCGGAATACATGGTGATGGAGTATGTGGCGGGGAAGACGCTCGCCGATTTGATTCCGGCGGGTGGACTGGGAGTGGCGAAGACGCTGCAGTACAGCGTGCAGATGGCGGATGCGCTGCGCGCGGCGCACGCGGCGGGGATTGTGCACCGCGACCTGAAGCCGGGGAACGTGATGGTGACGGATTCCGGGCTGGTGAAGATTTTGGATTTCGGGCTGGCGAAGGTCAGCATGGCGACCAAACTGACGGAGGAGACGCAGACGATGGGCGCGGCTCCGATGACGGTGGAGGGGTCGATCCTGGGGACGGTTGCGTACATGTCTCCGGAGCAGGCGCAGGGGAAGCGGGTGGACGCGCGCAGCGACATTTTCTCCTTCGGCGTGGTGATGTACGAGATGCTGACGGGGACGAAGGCGTTCGCGAGCGATTCGGCGATCTCGACGCTTACGGCGATACTGCGCGATGAAGTGAAGCCGGTGGGGGAACTGGTGGCGGGAGTGCCGGCGGAAGTGGTGGAGATCATCGCGCTGGCGCTGAAGAAGGATCCGAAGGACCGCTGGCAGAGCATGCAGGTGGTGCATAAGGTTCTGGCGGAGCAGAAGCAGAAATTCGATTCGGGCGTATTCACCAATTCCGGTATCGGGCAGACGGCGGCGCCGCCGAGCCTGCCGCCTTCCGCGGCGCCGGCGCCGGCGCCGGGGCTGACGCGGCCGCGAAAGTCCGGCCGGGTGTGGATGTGGATCGCGATCGGGTTCGGATTTGTATTTTGGGGAAGATCGTGCGGATCCTCACGGGACCGGACGAAGATCGAGACCAACATTCCGGGCGTGAGCGTGTCGGTGCCGGGATTCAGCATGAACGGCACTCCCTCGCGGCCGGCGAAGAAGGGCACGCTGACGAACCAGAGCATCCTGGACATGCTGGAGGCCGAGGTCCCGGCGACGGTGATCGTGTCGCACATACACGCGTCGAAGACGAAGTTCACGCTGACGACGGACGAGATCATCAAGTTGACGAAGGCGGGGGCGACGCCGGAAATACTGGAAGCGATGCGCAATCCGGCGGCACCGGAGAAACCGGAAACTCCGCCACCGACGGCGCCGTCGAAATAAGGGCTGTGGGAGACTAGTAGGACTCGTATGATCGGCCGGACGATTTCACATTATCAAGTGACCGAGAGGTTGGGGTCTGGGGGGATGGGGGAGATATTCAAGGCCCGCGATCCGCGCCTCAACCGCACGGTCGCGATCAAGGCGTTGTCGATCGAAGGCATGGGCGACCCGGACCGGCGGCGGCGATTCATCCAGGAAGCGCAGGCGGCGAGCGGCCTCAATCACCCGAACATCATCACGATTCACGACATCATCTCGGATTCGGAGAACGAGTACATGGTGATGGAGTATGTGTCGGGGAAGACGCTGTCGGAATTGATTCAGGCAGGCGGCGTCGGAGTGGAGAAGACGCTGCGGTACGGAGTGCAGATCGCGGATGCGCTGGCGGCGGCGCATGCGGCGGGGATTGTGCATCGGGACCTCAAGCCGGGCAACGTGATGGTGACGGAATCCGGGCTGGTGAAGATTCTGGATTTCGGGCTGGCGAAGGTGAGCATGACGACACAGCTCACCGAAGAGACGCAGACGCTGGGCGCACCGATGACGGTGGAGGGCTCGATTCTGGGGACAGTGAGTTACATGTCTCCGGAGCAGGCGCAGGGCGCGAAGGTGGATGCGCGGAGCGACATCTTCGCCTTTGGGGCGCTGATGTACGAGATGATCACGGGGACGAAGGCGTTCACGGGGGCGTCGCCGATCGCGACGTTGACGGCGATTTTGCGCGACGAAGTGAAGCCGATCCGGGATAGCGTGCCGGATTGTCCGCCGGAGCTCGAGGAGATCATCGGGCGGGCGCTGCGGAAGGCGCCGGGCGACCGGTGGCAGAGCATGCAGGAAGTCCACGGCGTGCTGGCTGGACTGCGGCAGAAATTCGAGTCGGGGATTCTGTACGGGGCAAATGTAGTGCCGGTGAAGAAATCGGCACGCACGTTGATGATGGGTCTGATCGCGTTTCTGTTTGTGTTCGGGCTCGGGGGATGGTTCATCCTGATTCGCCGGACGCAAAAGACGGCGCGGCCGCCCGTGCCGGTAGTGGTGCAGCCGGCGCCGGCCGCGGTAGCGCCGCCGGTGGTACCGAACGACAAGCCATCGCCGCTGGCGGAAGCTCCGAAGGTAGAGGAAGCGCCGAAGCCGGCCGAGCCCGTAAAGCCGGCAGCGGCGCCGCGGCGGGATAATGCGATGACGAACCAGGGTGTGATCGAACTGGCGGCGGCGAAGATGCCGGACGCGGTGATCATCGGGCAGATCCGGGGGTCGAAGACGAGGTTCGATTTATCGAACGCGGGCGTGATCGCGCTCAGCAAGGGCGGCGTATCGCCGGCGGTGATCGAGGTAATGCGGCATCCGGCCGACGCGCCGGCGGCCACGCCGGTTCCGGTGCTGCCTCCGGTAGCCCTGCCGGTTCCGATTCCGGCGGCAGCACCGACCAAACTGGCGCTCCCTCCGGTGACGGCACCAGGGCCGATCCAGCGGGTGGCGGTGGTGGGCGGCGCTGCGTTCGAGATCGTTCTGATGGACGATGTGCCGGAGGAGCCCGTGGCGGGGACGGCGCTGCGTTTCCAGGTAGGCAGGGACGTGGTGATGGGCAACTCGGTGGTGCTCGCGAAGGGCGCGGCGGTGCGGGGCGAAGTACTGGAGCCGGGGAAGAAGGGGGGCATTCTGCGGCGCAGCGGGAAGCCGGCGTTCCGGTTGGTGGATGCAGTGGGGGTGGATGGCAGCAAGCTGGCGGTGAAAGCTTCGCCGGGGCGTTCGGGAGAAAAGAACGAGCACAATATCGAGCCTCCCGGGCACAAGGGCAAGGACACGCTGGCGCCCAAGGGGACGCTGTACATCGCGTACTTCGACGGGGACCAGATAGTGGCCGTGAAGAAGTAAAGACACACTACAAAGGCAAAGGCAGATTAGTGGACAGGCCAGGAGGCCTATCCCACTAGCTGCTAATATTAGTAGTTTCACATGGCCAAATCCATTGATGAACTACAAAGCATAGCCAAGCGTGTACGGCGCGACATCGTCGAGATGATCGCGACCGCCAAATCGGGGCATCCCGGTGGGTCGCTGTCGGCTGTAGAGATTCTTGTCGAGTTGTACTTCAGTCACATGCGGATCGATCCGGCGAACCCGAAGTGGGTGGATCGCGACCGGTTCATTCTCTCCAAGGGGCATGCGGCCCCGGTGCTGTACAGCGTGATGGCGGAGCGCGGCTACGCGGATACGCCGAAGGAAGAGCTGAACACGCTCCGACAGTTCGGTTCGGTATTTCAGGGGCATCCGGATATGCGATTTATTCCGAGCCTGGAGGCCTCGACGGGGTCGTTGGGACAGGGACTTTCGCTGGGACTCGGGATGGCACTGGGGGCGCGGCTGGACGGGCGCGCGTCGCGCACCTTCGTGATGTTGGGCGACGGCGAAATTCAGGAAGGGCAGATTTGGGAAGCGGCGATGGCGGCGGCGTTCCTGAAAGCGGACAACCTGGTGGCGATTGTGGATTACAACCAGATTCAGTTGGACGGCTTCGTGAAGGACATCATGGACGTGGCTCCGCTGGCGGAGAAGTGGCGGTCGTTCGGGTGGCACACGCTGGAAATCGACGGGCACAATTTCGAAGCGATTCAAGGGGCGCTGGCGGAAGCGGCGGCGACCAAGGGAAAGCCGACCTGCCTGGTGGCGCATACGGTGAAGGGCAAGGGCGTGTCCTTCATGGAGAACAACCCCAAGTATCACGGCATGGCGCCGACGAAGGATGAGCGCGAACTGGCGCTCCAGGAGCTGAACTAATGGCCACCGAAACCAAGACTGCCAAGAGCAAATTCGAGATCAAGCCGGGCGCGGCCACGCGCGAGGCTTTCGGGCGCACGCTGGTGGAGCTGGGCCGGGAAAACAAGGACGTGGTGGTGGTGGACGCCGATCTATCGAAATCCACGATGACGACCTACTTCGCGAAGGAATTTCCGGAGCGCTTCTTCTCGTGCGGGATCGCGGAATCGAACATGGTAGGCGTGGGCGCGGGCCTGGCGATGGCGGGAAAGATTCCGTTCGTGGCCAGCTTCAGCGTGTTCGCGGTCAACAAGGGCTTCGAACAAATGCGCGTTTGCGCGGCCTATGGGCGCAGCAATCTCAAGATTGTGGGGACGCACAGCGGAATTTCGATCGGCGAAGACGGGCCCTCGCAGATGAGCGTGGAAGAGATCGCGTTGGCCTGCTCGCTGGCGGGATTCGTGGTGATGGCGCCGGCCGATGAGACGGCGACGAAGGCGCTGGTGAGGGCGGCGGCGGCCTACGACGGTCCGGTCTTCCTGCGCACGGGGCGTCCGAAGGCTCCGGTGATTTACGCCGCGGGGCAAAAGTTCGAGATCGGCAAGTCGATTGAGGTGGCGGCGGGAAGCGACGTCACGATCATCGCCAACGGCCTTTTGGTGGCACAGGCGATGCTGGCGGCGGATGCGCTCGAAGGCGAGGGCATCTCGGTGCGCGTGATCGATATGCACACGGTGAAGCCGCTGGATCGCGATGCGATCGCGCGGGCGGCGGCGGAGACCGGCGCCATCGTGGTGGCGGAAGAGCACCTGGTGGATGGCGGGCTCGGCGTGCGGGTGGCGCAGGTGGTGACGGAGACGAACCCGTGCGTGATGGAGTTCGTGGGGATCCACGATCGCTACGCGGAATCCGGACAGCCGGAGGAGTTGCTGGAGAAGTATCACCTGGTGGCTCCCGACATCGCGGATGCCGCACGCAAGGCGCTATCGCGCAAGCGGTAACTGTGAAGATGCCCGACGCGCACAACCTGGCTGAACTCTTGCTGGAGCAGACACCTGCCTGCCAGTGGATGGTTTCAGCGTCGGGCATCTTCGAACGTTTTTTCGGCGACCCGACGCCGCTTTTCGGCATGACCGCCGCGGAGCTCACGGGACGGACGCCTGCCGACACGTTGGGGAAGGAACAGGGCGTGGCGTGGAGCGGGCGCTTCGCACGCGCGCTGGAGGGCGAGACCATGCTGCTGCGCGAGCGGCGCGGCAAGGACTCGTGGTACGTCACGGTGTTTCCGGTGCGGTGCGAAGGGGAGATCCGCTACGCGGGGGCGCTGGCGCGCGAGATCACGCCGTGGACCAACGCGGAACAGGAATTGCGGCACACTGTGCTGGGGGCGCTTAAGGCGCAGGAGTTCGAGCGCACGATGGTCTCCAAATTCCTGCACGATTCGGTGGGGCAGAACCTGACGGCGCTGGGGCTGCAACTGGACCTGATCCGGATGGACCTGGAAAGCATTTCGCCGGAGACATGCGCACGCGCGATCGAAGTGCAGAAGCTGCTGGAAGAGATGATGGAGAGCGTGCGCGAGTACAGCTACGAGCTCAACCCATCCACGGTGGAGCGGGCGGGGCTGCGGCCGGCGCTGGATCGCCTGGCGACGCGGATTCGCGCGCGCTATCCGGGTGCATTGCGGGTCAACGTGGATCCGTTTCTGAAGATCGACCCGGCGCTGGCGAGGCCGCTGTACCAGATCGGGCAGGAAGCAGTGGAGAACGCGGTGCAACATTCCAGTTGCTCCACAATCGAAATCGCGGTAAAGTCCACACGTACTGGTACTGTATTAGAGGTGCGTGATAATGGACGGGGATTCGATCCGGCGGATTTGATCGCCGGACGACGCGGGCTGGGGCTGCTCAGCATGGAGCACTATGCAGCGGAGGCCGGCCTCGAACTTTCAATCACGAGTACGCGGGAGTTTGGAACTACGGTGCGGGCCGCGACGCCGGAAACCGCCGAGAGATAACTATGCCGTTCGACATTGTTCTTGTCGATGATCATAAGCTGGTTCGCGATGGAGTGAGAATGATCCTCGAGAGGGGATCGGAATTCCTGGTGGTGGGCGAAGCGGAGAACGGTGCGGACGCCGTGCAACTCTGCAAGAAATCGTCGCCGGATATCGTGCTGATGGATATCGGACTGCCGGGGATGAACGGGATCGAGGCGACGACGGAGTTGCTGCGCCACTGCCCGAGCGTCAAAGTCATCATACTTTCGATGTACGACGATGAGAACTCGGTGGTGAGCGCAATTCGGAGCGGGGCGCGGGCGTTCGTGTTGAAGAAGGCGTCGTCGAACGAATTGCTGGATGCGCTGCGCACGGTGGCGCGGGGCGGGAGCTATTTAAGCTCGCAGGTATCGGACCGGCTGCTGCAGCGGATTCAGCGGGGCGACCTGGAGACGCATGATCGGAGTCCGCTGGAATCTCTATCGCCGCGGGAACTGCAGGTGCTGCGGCTGGTGGCGGAGGGGAAGACGAGCAAGGATATCGCTGTGCTGTTGGACCTGGGGCTGCAGACGGTGCGCAGCTATCGGAAGACGATGATGAAGAAACTCGGCGTGAACAATGTCGCCGGGCTAACGCAGCTTGCGCTTGCCGCAGGCATTACTCACTGGAACAAACCCGATGCAAACACCATGGGGTGAAATTGCCGTGGCCGACGCGCACGTGCATTTTTTCTCTCGAAATTTCTTTGCCACACTGGCAGCGCAATGCGGAAAAACCGCCGAGGAAGTCGCGGCGGTTACCGGATTTGTGATGCCTTCCGAAGATCCCGTGGAACTGGCGCGCGCGTGGGTAGCGGAACTGGACGCGCAGGGCGTGTCACGGGCGGCGCTGATTGGAAGCGTGCCGGGCGACGAAGCGTCGGTAGAGGCGGCGGTCTCGGCATTTCCCGACCGGTTCTTCGGATTCTTCATGGTGAACCCGCTGGAACCCGGAGCGCTCGAGCGAGTACAGATTGCAATGCGCTGCGGGCTGCACGCGATCTGCCTGTTTCCGGCGATGCATCGATACTCGATCCACGATCCGCGGGTGGAGGCGATCCTGCAGGCGGTGGCGGGATATCGCGGGCGCGCAGTGTTCGTGCACTGCGGGATGCTGACGGTGGGGATCCGCAAGAAGCTCGGACTGCCGTCGCCTTTCGACATGCGGTTCTCCAATCCGCTGGACCTGCACGGCGTGGCGCTGCGCTATCCGCAGGTGAAATTCATCATTCCGCATTTTGGCGCGGGGCTATTGCGCGAGACGCTGATGCTGGCGGACCTTTGCCCGAACGTTTACCTGGACAGTTCAAGCAGCAACCAGTGGATGCGCTACGAAGGGCTAGACCTGAAGACAGTTTTCCGCCGCACGATGGATGTTGTGGGCACGCGCCGGCTGCTGTTCGGCACGGACTCTTCGTTCTTTCCGCGCGGCTGGAATTTCGAGATCTTCGAAGCGCAGACGCGCGCGTTCCTGGATCTGGGTGTGAGTGCTACGGACGCCCGCCTGATACTCGAAGGGAATCTTGTAGAGATTTTCGCGAGCGCCTGAGGGCTACCGACGGCGGCAGCAGACTGCGGCGGTTGCCGGGCAGCAGAAACTCCGAGGCCGGATGCCATTCCGTGATGACCGGCGCGGCGGCGGCTTGCCGGGGTTCCGGCGGCGGGGCGGGGTGTTCGAGCTTGACGCTTTGGAATGCCCAACAGACGATGCCGCCGAGAATCCAATGAAGCGCTCCGATGAGCAGCAGGACGCGATCCTGGTATGGAGTGAGGTCGCGGCCGAAGATATTCGCGAGCGCAATTCCACCGCAAAAAACACCTACGTAGAACCACCAGATTACCCAGCGGCGGATCCGAACGTTGAGTTGCATGAGTGCCTCTTACCTTAATTTTCGCGCGGTGCAGGACATTTCGATAGGGGAATTTGTACGATTGGTGCAATTTGATTCTAAATGGCTATGCGCGGACCGCTCCGAGGGGGGGTAATCCAGATCATTCCTTTACGTTACTTTACGGTCAACGTGCGGCAGGCGATCGCTCGCTCTGAGGTCAGCGGAGGTCAAAATCTGTGGTGGTGGCGGAGATGTGGTTGCGGGCGGCTTCGCGGACGACTTCGCGAAGGCGGTAGCGGCCTTTGGGCGCGTAGAGGACGAGGCCGGCTTTGATGCCGTCGCGCTTCAATTGCGCGAGGCGGGCGGGAGTGAGGGCGAGATCCATCACCGCCTGACGGCCGGTCACGTAGGCGCCCGCGGCATCCTGCAGGACGGTCACGAAAGTGAGCTGCTGAAGACTGCGACCCTGTTGCGCGGCGAACTGGAGGGTGCGGGCGTCCACATGGATTTCGATGTGAATGGGGAAGCGGCCGGCCTGTTCGACTCCGCGGGCGGCATGGAGGGTGGCCGGCAATTCGGCGATGCGCTCCTCGGAGGCGGCGATGCGATCGAGGCGCTGCTGAATGGATTCCTTTTGGACGGCGGCGGCGAAATAGCCGGGACGGGTTTCGACGCGGCGGTTGCCGGGGTCGCTTAATCGGACTTTGAGCGGATGGTAGGCGTCGTCGGGCTCGCGGGAGGGAGAGAAGCCGAGCAGGTAGGAATTTTCGGGCGGCGCGGTGGCGGCGCGGATTCCGGCGACGATGTCGTTGTTGTCGTGGAAGAGGCGGCCGCCGGTGGCAGTGGCGAGATTGGACATGAGCTCTTCGAGGAGCAACTGGCGCGCACCGGCGGTACGCCCGTCGCGCAATCCGGCGGCATCGATGCCGTGGATCACGATGCGCGCGCGGAGGGCGGTGTCGGCGATCGCGCTGGCCTGCTGATCCATGCGATCCGAGAACATGCCGGGCGAGAGCAGAACAAGGACGCGGCTGCCGGCGCCGGGGGCACGGGCGAGGTGGCGGACGATCAAGCCGAGAACTTCGAGCGAGGTATTTGCAGGGACGCGGAACTGGTCCCAGAGCATCTCGGCGGTGTTCTGGACGGCGGTAGGCTGGCGGGCGGCGCAGTCGGGATCGTTGGTGATGGGACAGTTGCAGGCGATGGCGCGGAGGACGGCCGCGTTCTTGACGTTGGCGTCCAGGTTGTGCGTGATCACGTAAGACTCGAACTCGCTGAGCGTGGGGCAGGCAGAGGCGGGGTGCGCACCGCCGGCGGAGTGGGGCCGTATACGGGCGAGGGAGTCGGCGAGGACGCGGTGGTCGCCGGTGAAATCGACGATCTCGGCGCCGGAGGTGGTGAAGATGCCGACGCGGTCGCCGGGCGCGAGCGAGGAATCGAGAAAGCGGGCGGCCGCGTTGCGGGCATTCTGAAGGTCGGGGGCGGATCCATGAGCGTCGTCGAAGAAGAGGGCGATGGTGCGGGGGGCGGGTGCGACGTCGGCGGCAGATTGCGTGGAGGTGTGCGGGTCGAAGACGGTGATGGCCTGGCGTTCGCCGCGATCGAAGAGTTCGAAGTCTTCCCGGTGGAGTCCGGCGATAGCGTGGTCCTTGGGGTCGCGCACGGTGACGGCGAGCTCGACGAGGTTAGCCTGCGCGGCGAGCGTGAGGGGTGGCGGGGAGTAGATGGCACTGCGGATGCGAACTTCTTCGGGCGGCGCGGGGCGGGTCTGCGAGGCGGCGAGGCAGACGATGCCGTAAACGAAAATGCGTTTGATCGACAACTTCGAATAGTGTACCCCGGCTGGAGTATAATCGCCCTTCATGACAATCCCTTATCGAGCCACATTTGCCGCCTTCTTGCTGGGGATTTGCGCCAGCGCGCAGCCGAACTCGCAGCCCAATCCATACCGCACGGTGGAGGGCTGGTTTCAGATGCCGGCGGGGCGGACGATGGGATCGACGAGCGCGGTATTTGTGGCGCCCAGCGGGCACATCTGGGTGGCGGAACGCTGCGGCGCGAACACATGCGCGGGGTCGGATGTGGCGCCGGTACTGGAGTTCGACGCGGCGGGGAAAGTGGTGAGCAGTTTCGGCGCGGGGATGTTTCAGTTTCCGCACGGAATCTGGATCGAGCCGGACGGGAGCATCTGGCTGACGGACGGGCAGGGCGCGAACGGCAGGGGCCACCAGGTTTTCAAATTCAGTCCGCAGGGCAAGGTGCTGATGACGCTGGGCAAGGCGGGAGTGGCGGGCGACGGGCCGGACACGTTCAATCAGCCAAACGCCGTGGCGGTGGCGGCGAATGGCGAGATTTTCATTTCCGACGGGCACAACGCGGGGCGCGGAAACGCGCGGGTGCTGAAGTATTCGAAGGACGGAAAGTTTATCAAGCAGTGGGGCGGGCACGGGTCGGGGCCGGGGCAATTCGAGGTGCCGCACACACTGGCGTTCGATTCCAAGGGGCGGCTGTTCGTGGGCGACCGGGCGAACAACCGGATCCAGATTTTCGACCAGGATGGAAAGTTCCTGGATGAGTGGAAGCAGTTCGGGCGGCCGAGCGGCATCTTCATCGACCGCAACGACGCAATGTACGTGACGGATTCGGAGAGCACGGATCGCGACGGGTACGGGCATAATCCGGGATGGAAGCGCGGCATACGAATCGGCAGCGCGAAGGATGGCAGCGTGACGGCGTTCATCCCGGACCCTTCGCCGGGCGTGGGCGCGACGAGCGCGGCGGAAGGCGTCGCGGTGGATGCGAAGGGCAATGTGTATGGGGCGGAAGTGGGGCCTAAGGATGTGAAGAAGTATGTAAGGAAGTGAGATTAGCCGGGAAGCCGCCTGAAAGGCGGCTGCAGCCAGGATTGGCTGCCCCACATTGCGGCGCGCCGCAAACTGGAAATGGCCCGGGCCGGAATGCACAGTAGTACAAAGGCGTGTGCGGGTAACGCTCCCTCACGGTCGCGGCTCGTTGCGGGTGTAAGATAGCTGCAATAGATTGCACGAAGGAGGGTTCCCATGGAGACTACGCGACGAGGTTTTCTTGGCGCCGTGAGTGCGGCGACAACGGTAGCGGCCATGCCGCGCGCGGCAAAGACGTCGGCGGTGAAATCGGGCCCGCAATTCTATGTGGCCGCGGTTACGCCGTGCGACAGCAAGTTGAAATTCGACGACGGGCTGTATCGCGACCTGATGCAGTTCCTCCGCGAGCGCGGGGCGGACGGCGTGGTGGTGCTGGGGACGACGGGCGAATTTCCCTCGTTCTCCGTGGCGGAGCGCAAGCGGGTGGCGGAGACGGCGCTGAAGCATCGCACGGGCCTGCGCATGATCGTGCAGGTGGGGACGCCGAATCTTCCCGAGACGCTCGAGCTATTGGCGCACGCGACGGCCAACGGCGCGGACGGGGCACTGTGCATTCCGCCGTTCTACTTCAAGACGCCGAGCGTGGAAGGGCTGACGAAATACTATTCGCAGGTGCTGGAGGCGTCGAAGGTGCCGGTGTACCTTTATCACATTCCGGGCACGAGCGCGGTACCGATTTCGCTCGAACTGCTGCACAAGCTGGAGCATTATCCGAACCTGGCGGGGATCAAGGATTCGACCGGGAGCGCGGAGGGGTACGCGGCGTTCGTCAAGGAATTTCCCAAGCTCGATATGATGAGCGGCACGGATAACAACATTCCGACGGCGCTGGCGCACGGGATGGGGGCGATCCTGATGGGCGGGAACCTGTTCACCAAGCAATCGGCGGCGGTCTTCGCGGCGCACCGGCAGGGGAAAGATATTACGGAAGCGATGGCGAAGCTGCGGGAAGCAAGCGCACTGATGCGGAGTCCGGGGGCGGGCGGAGTTCCGGGGATCAAGTACGCGCTCGGCGGGCTGGGATTGCGCGAGAGCTATGTGCGGCCGCCGTACATGGACTTGACGGCGGAGCAGAAGGCGGCGCTGAAGCCGAAGGTCGCGGAACTGGCGAAGCTGTAAACCTGATTAGTGGACAGGCCGGGAGGCCTGTCCCACGAGGCGACCGGGCATGTCGGCGAGGGCATAGCCCATGACGGCGAGGGCGGCGACGTTCTTGCGAAAGTCTTCGGGGTTGACCTTGTCGAGCGTGTCGGCCTCGGTGTGGTGCCAATCGAAGTAGTGAGTGCCGACGGTGCGCTCGCCGAGTCCGGGAACGCCATCGCGCATGAGGGGGCCGATATCGCTGCCGCCACCGCCGGCGGTGATTTCACCGGCGCCGATGCGGTCGAGAAGCCTGGCGATCTGGCGGAGCATCTCCATGGATGAGGCGTCCACGGCGGCGCCGAATCCGCGAGGCGCTTCGGCGCCGCCATCCATCTCAATGGCCGCCACCTGGTGCTTGATCTTGTCGCCGATGAACTCGCGATAAGCGACACCGCCGCGGCCGCCATTTTCCTCATTGACCCAGAAGGCAACGCGAATGGTGCGGCGGGGCTGGAGGCCGAGCTTCTTCATGAGGGCCACGGCCTGGAGGCAGGCGATGATGGAGGCGCCATCATCCTGCGCGCCCTGGCCGACATCCCAGGAATCGATGTGGCCGCCCATGACGACGACCTCCTCGGGATGCTCGCGGCCGGGAATTTCGCCGATGACATCGCCGCTATCGGCATCGGGGAGGGTCTGGGCGGACATCTCGAGGTGGACCTTGACGGGGACGCCGGAGGCGGCGAGGCCGGCCAGCATCATGGCGTCCTCGGGGGAGACGGCGGCGGCGGGGATTTTGGGCTGCGCGTCGTCGTAGTTCATTTCGCCGGTGTGGGGAATCTGCATGGCGAGCGGAGTGGCGGAGCGCACCAGCGCGGCGACAGCGCCGAAGGCCGCGGCACGCGCGGCGCCGGTAGCACGATAGACGCGGGTGGGGCCGTAGCCGCGATACTCCTCGTTATAGAGAACGATCTTGCCCTGGATCTTTTCCTTGCCGAGCTTGGCGAGTTCCTCGAAGGTGGAGACCGCGACCACGTCGGCGGTGATGCCGCCGGGCGGGGTGCCGATGCTCATGCCGAGGCCGAGCATGTGGAGCGGCCTCTCGGAGGGCGCGACCATGCGGGCGGATTCGGCGCCGCGCACCCAATGCGGGACCTTGGTGGGGATGACGCGCACATTGCTGAGGCCGGCGGCCTTCATCTGTTCGACGCTCCAGGCGATGGCTTTCTCCAGGCCGGGCGATCCGCTGAGGCGATTGCCGATGCGGTAACAGAGGTAAGTGAGACGGTTGTAGCCTTCGGTATCGGCTAGGGCAGCGTCGATCAGTTTGTCGGCGGTGGAGTGATACTGCTCGGCGAGATCGGCAGCGGGAAGGCGGCCGGCGGCCAGCAGCAGACACAGGGAAAGGGCGGAGGCTCGCGAGATCATTAAGGACACTATCGCACGAAATCCGTGGAAAGATAGGAGTGTGGCCACGAAGCCCGAACGACCCAAAGTTCTGACCGCGCAGGAAGTGCGTGCGATCGCACGTGCGCTCTCCGATCCGCGCCGGTTCGAGATTCTGCGGCACATCGCGTCGCAACCGTCCACTGCCTGCACGGACCTGCGCGAGGCCTTCCCGATTAGCGCCGCCACGCTCTCGCACCACTTGAAGGAACTGGAGTCGGCGGGGCTGGTGGAGTCGGAGCGTTGCGGGAAGTACCTGAATGTGGTCTTCCAGCGCGCGGCGTGGAAGGGATATCTGAGGGAGCTCACGAAGCTCTAAATCCCCCCTTCTACCCCCACTCACGGGTACCCGGAGGTATCCCCCATAAGACCTTTTGGAGATGGGTGAAATCCAGGTTAATGTCTGGATAATGACTCAGAGGCGCAAGTGTTTGACCTGCAAAGATAAAGGGTGCGTGGCGCAATGCCGCTTCACCGAAACCGAAAAACAACCAACCCAGCGGATCATTCAAATCAAGGGCTGAACGATGGCGCCTGGCATAACCCTGGTGCAGATTCGAAGCGTTTACAGCACCGAGTGGCAGGACCTGGCGTTTTCGGTGGAATCGGGCAGCGACGAATGCACGCTGGCGTGGCGCCGCCATATTTAACGCTTAGATCGCTCCCTTACTTTACGGTCGCGGTTCGCGAATCCAAATCGTTTTTCCGTCATCAATTCGATAGTTGTCGAATTATCGAAAGGGATGAAGGAAGATGAGCACACTCAAGGGAAAAGTCGCGGTAGTCACGGGAGCGTCCAAGGGGATCGGCGCCTCGATTGCGGAACACCTGGCGGCCGAGGGGGCATCGGTGGTGGTGAACTACGCGAGCAGCAAGTCCGGCGCGGACGCAGTGGTGAAGCAGATCACAGAAAAGGGCGGGAAAGCGATCGCGGTGCAGGCGGACGTTTCCAAGGCGGAAGATATCCATCGTCTTTTCAAAGAGACCAATACGGCGTACGGCAAGGTGGACATCCTGGTCAACAACGCGGGAGTTTATGAATTCAAGCCGCTCGAAGAGATCACCCCGGAACACTTTCACAAGCTGTTCGATCTCAATGTGCTGGGCCTGCTGCTGACCACGCAGGAAGCTGCGAAGTGGATCGGCGACACGGGTGGATCAGTGATCAACATCAGTTCTATCGTGGGAGAAATGCCGGTTGCGACGGCGGCGGTGTACAGCGCCACCAAGGCGGCAGTAGACGCGATAACGGTCGCGCTCTCCAAGGAACTGGGGCCGCGCAAGATTCGGGTCAATTCACTGAATCCGGGGATGGTGGAGACCGAAGGGCTGCACACCGCGGGGATAGCGGAGAGTGATTTCCGCAAGAGCGTGGAAGCGCAGACTCCGCTGGGCAGAATCGCACAGCCGGAGGACATCGCGCGAGCGGCAGTCTTTTTTGCGTCCGACGACGCGGGTTGGGTCACGGGGCAAACCTTGATGCTGGCCGGCGGACAGCGGATGTAAGGGTTCACCGCCCCAGCTCACCGTACCCACGGGATATACGCCTTCACGCGGCTCTTGTAGAGCGCGAATCGTTCGCCGAAACGGGAGTCCAGGAGTCCATCTTCGGTGGCGACGCGAATTTCGGTTCCGGCGAGAAAAAGGGCGATCGAGAGGATCGCCCATTGCCACGGCGTGAACAGGAATAGCGTGCTCGCGAGGATGGCGAGGAGCGAGGCGTAGATCGGGTGGCGCACCAGCCCGTAGGGTCCGGTGGTCACC
The DNA here is from genome assembly GCA_963791985.1 of uncultured Solibacteraceae bacterium. Taxonomy (GTDB): domain Bacteria; phylum Acidobacteriota; class Terriglobia; order Bryobacterales; family Bryobacteraceae; genus Solibacter. Next base: position 247,140 of record CAWBUN010000004.1, read on the forward strand.
AGTTCGTGATCTTCGTAAAGGCCGGCGTTGACGCGGAACTGCCGGCCGAGGTGACGGACGGAGGACCAGGAGAGCAGGCCGGCAATGGGACCGAAGATGAGCATGCCGGCCAGCCGCCACCAGGGCGGCGGGTCCACGAAGGACTGGCGGCAGATGAACGCAATCCCGATGGCGACGCACTCCAGCAGAAGTCCGGCGCGAGTGGGGGTGGCTAGCGTGATGGAGGGGCGCCGCTGATTGTGCGGAGCTCGGAAGGCGAACGGCCAGAACCACGCGATCCACGAGGCGCCGAGCGCCAGTAGCCCCGAGATCATTACCGGGCTCATACCGTTATGATCACTTTGCCGAACTGTTCCTTGTTTTCCAGATAGCGATGGGCTTCGGCGATCTCCGAAAGCGGAAACGCGCGATCGATGACGGGGTGCAGTTGTTTGCGGAAGACGAATTTCAGCACCTGGTGGAGTTCGCCGAGAGTTCCCATGAAAGAGCCGAGCAGGCTCCACTGCTTGCTGAACAGGAAGCGCAGGTCTACGCGCGCATCGTAGCCGGTGGTGGCGCCGCAGGTAATGAGGCGTCCCCCCGGCGCGAGCGATTCGAGACTCTTCTGCCAGGTGGCGGCGCCCACATGCTCCACCACCACGTCCACGCCGCGCTTGCCGGTGAATTTCCTGACCTCGGCGGAAATATCCTGCTGGTAGTGATCGATCACGTGGTCGGCGCCGAGTTCGCGCGCCTTGGCGAGTTTGCGCTCGCCGCCCGCGGTGGCGATCACGCGGCAGTGGAATAATTTCGCAATCTGGATGGCGGCCGTGCCTACGCCGCTGGAGGCCGAGAGGACGAGCACGTCTTCGCCGGCCTGCAGGCGGGCGCGGCTGATCAGCATGTGCCAGGCGGTGAGGAAGACCAGCGGGGTAGCGGCGGCATCCTCGAAGCTCATATCGTCGGGAATCTGAATGACGCTGTACTCGGAGACGGCGAGGAGTTCGGTGTTACCGCCATCCACGGCGTAGCCGAGATTGGTGAACTTGCGGCAGAAGTTGTCCTTGCCGGAAAGGCACTGCTCGCACTGGCGGCAGCTGACACCGGGGGCAAGCAGCACGCGCCAGCCGGGCTTGACGCGTTCGCAGAGTTCGCCGACTTCGACGACTTCACCGGCGATATCGCTGCCCAGCACGTGGGGCATGGCGAATTTCATGCCGGGAATCCCGGCGCGCACGAAGAGATCCAGGTGATTCAGGGCGCAGGCGCGGACGCGGATCAGCACCTGGTTGGCTTTGATCTTCGGCTCGAGCACATCTTCGTAAACAAGCACTTCGGGGCCGCCGTGCTGGTGAATGCGTGCGACTTTCATGAGGAAAGGCTAGCACGGGCGGGCCGCCGGGGCGCGCGTATCGAGACGGTTGCGGTACTCTGCGTCCCTTGCGAGAGGCCGAAAGAATATTTCTCGCAAAGACGCAAAGAACGCAAAGAACACTCCTCCCCGAAATTCTTAGGGTTTCTTTGCGATCTTTGCGCCTTTGCGAGAGATGCCTTTGACTTTCCCCTACTCACTCCCGCCTCACCTGATGCTCGGCCCCCCCTGGCCCTGGAAAGCGCCGAACCATTTCAGTACCATTTTGTTTCAGGAGTATTCGGTGTATTCTGAAGTGCAAGGGAGACGAACATCGTAAAGTTTTGCGTGCTGGCGAGCGGGAGTTCCGGAAACGCCGCGCTCCTGGCCACCGAAAAAACGCGAATCCTGGTGGACGCCGGATTGAGCATGCGCGAGCTGCGCAAACGGCTGGCACTGATCGGCGAAACTCTGGAAACCATCGACGCCATCATCATCACGCACGAACATTCCGATCACGTTTCGGGACTCCCGGTTCTGGCACGCGCGAAGGGCCTGCGCGCAGTCATCTTCATGACGCGCCTCACGGCGCCGGCGATCGATTGGGGCGAGACGGCGCCGGTGCGGCTGGAATCTTTCCAGGCGGGCGCGGCCTTCCAGATCGGCGACATCGAGGTGCAGAGTTTCGGCATTCCGCACGACGCCATCGACCCCGTTGGATACTGCTTTGAAGCCGAGGGCGTGCGCGTGGGGATCGCGACCGACTTGGGCTATGTTCCGGAATCCATCAAGTTCCACCTGCGGCGCACCAACGTGCTGCTGCTTGAGGCCAATCACGACCTGGATATGCTGAAAGTTGGGCCGTACCCGTGGAGCGTGAAGCAGCGCGTGATGAGCCGGGTGGGGCATCTCTCGAACCTGCACATGTCGGATTACCTGACGCAGGATCTGGATACGTGCACGGCGAACCTGATTCTGGGGCATCTCAGCGAACAGAACAATCATCCCGCGATTGTGCAGATGGTGGCTACCGAAGCGCTGGAGCAGCGCGGCCTTCAGACGCGGCTTTCGATTGCGGCGCAGCAGACCCCAGGCGAAGTTTTTCAATTCTAGAACAACCATGATTTCTCGATACACGCGTCCCGAAATGGGGCGGATCTGGAGCGACCAGAACAAATTTCAACAGTGGCTGGAAGTCGAACTGGCCGCTTCCGAAGCGCTCGCTGAGCTGGGCGTGGTGCCGGCCGAAGCCGCGCGCCTGTTACGCGAGCACGCCGGTTTCGAGGTGGAGCGCATCCACGAGATCGAAAAGGAAGTGAAGCACGATGTGATCGCGTTCACGACCGCGGTGGCCGAAACCATGAAGGCGCGCGGCCATGCCGAGGCCTCGCGCTGGTTCCACTATGGGCTGACATCCAACGACGTGGTGGATACCGCGCAGGCGCTGTGCCTGCAACAGGCGAGCGCGATCCTGCTGCAGGACCTGGCCGGATTGCGCGATGTGCTGAAGCGGCGCGCGCTGGAATTCCAGCATACGGTGCAGATCGGCCGGACGCACGGGGTGCACGCGGAGCCGATCACGTTCGGGCTGAAACTCGCCATCTGGCATGAGGAGGCGGGGCGCAATATCGCGCGCCTCTCGGCGGCGGCGGAAGACGTGCGGGTGGGCAAGACTTCGGGCGCGGTGGGCACCTTCGGGCACATCGATCCGGAGACGGAGGAGATGATCTGCGCGCGGCTGAATCTGAAGCCGGCGCCGGTGGCCTCGCAGGTGATCCAGCGCGACCGGCACGCGAATTTCGTGGCGGCGCTGGCGCTGACCACGGCATTGTGCGAGAAGATCGCGCTCGAGGTGCGGCACCTGCAGCGCACGGAAGTTCGCGAGGCGGAAGAGTATTTCGCAAAGGGGCAGAAGGGCAGCTCCGCGATGCCGCACAAACGGAATCCGGTGACCTGCGAGCAGATCTGCGGACTGGCGCGCGTGGTGCGCGGCAACGTGACGCCGGCGCTCGAAGACGTAGCGCTGTGGCACGAACGCGATATCTCGCACTCTTCGGTGGAGCGCGTGATTCTTCCTGATTCGACGATCCTGACGGATTACCTGCTGGAGAAGACGACGAAGCTGGTGGATCAGCTCCTCGTCTACCCGGTCCGCATGCGGCGCAACCTGGACCTGACGCGCGGCCTGGTGTTCAGCGGGCAGGTGCTGCTGGATCTGGCCGCGGCCGGGATGCTGCGGGAGCAGGCGTACCGGCTGGTGCAGGGGCACGCGATGCGGGCGTGGGAGGAAGAGGGCGATTTCCGCGCGGCGATCGAAGCGGACCCGGAGATCGCAGCGGTGCTCACCAGGGAAAAGATTGCCGAGGCGTTCTCACTGGAGCGCCAGTTGCGTAACATCGATAAAATTTTCGCGCGGGTGTTCGGACAGGGATAACGTTTCACCCACAGCATTGAGTACTCGCGGCCAAAAGAGTATACGATATCCTTTCGACTTTGGATATGGCAAGGATAACTGACAAGCGCCGCGAGAGCGCATCCAAGACCGGGCTGGACCCGGACCGCGAAACACGCAGCGAGGACCGCGCCGCGTTCCGCGAACTGATCGCGCAATACTACGAGCGTTTTCACCCCAACGGGCCGGCGGAGCGCTGCCTCCTCGACGACCTGATCTACTGCGACTGGAGCATTCGCCGCTTTCAGCGCCTGCAGGCGGAAGCGGGAGACCAGGGGTCCGGATGGCACTCCCTGCTGGCATCGAAGACGGCCGCCTACCAGAGCGCGCTGAAGACCCTACGCGAGTATCAGGCGAATCCCATTCCGGAATTCGCCGTTTCCGAAGGGTCGTTGAAGGTCACGATTCACTAGAGTTCGACGGCTGAGCGCAGGGTGAAGCGCAGCGGAGTCTCCGCGCCGATCCCGACTTCCTTCTTACCGGTGAGGGCGGCCCCGGCTGTGCCCGCTCCGGCGCCCGCTCCAGCGCCGATCAGCGCGCCTTTGCCGCCGCCGGCGATGGCTCCGAGGGCAGCGCCCAATCCGGCGCCTCCGCCGATCAGAATGCCGTTGCGCTTCTTGTGGGAAGCGCTGACGCGATCCACAGTAGTAGTAGAGACACTGTATTCGCGGCCATTCAACTGGAAGGTGTCCAGCGCGAGTCCGAGTTGTGCCCTGCCTTTCATTCGCCCGGACGCGGTCGCGTTCGTCACATGACCATGGAAAGCGGTGCCGGCCGGAACCAGCACGCGTCCCTCGCGCTGCACGGGTTGATCCAGGGTGGCGGTGAAGCCGTCACCGGCGCGATTTCGGCGCGTGTCGATGGCCTCATCGACACGAACGTGCAGGGGAGTGCCGGCGGGGATGACGACCCGGGCGCCGGCCATGCGGTCGCGGCTGTCGGGCGCCTCCGCAGCGGAAGGCGGCGGAGCTACCGGCTCAGGCGAAGCGGCGGCGGTGCTGCCGGCGGCGGCGGGTTGGGCATAGCCGACGGGAGCGGACGAGGCCGTTGCCACCGGAGACTTCGAACATCCTGCGAGCATTAGAATTGGTGCGATCCATAACAGTTTCATCATGAGCTTGGGCTCCTCGGGAGGTTCTAGGAGCAATACAGTGGCCAAATCCGTAAGTTCAGATACAGGAGTGCGTGCGGTGGAGAACTGTATAAAAACGACCCAGGCTTACGATGTAAGATAGGTATATGGGGTCCGTGCCCTCCATCTCGCGTCCGGGCCTCTTCGGTTCCGACTAACTCTTCTTCCGCACCCTCGCGGCGCGCACTTACGAGTGCGCAGGTGCTCACCTTACAACCGAAGTGAAGGAGAGGAGTAATACCATGAGCAACACCCTGGAACGCGTCCGCCCGGACCTTCCGAGCCTGATCGGCTCAATCCCCGGCCCGCGCGCGCGCGCCGTCATCGAACGCGACGAGAAGGTGGTATCGCCGTCGTATACCCGCTGCTATCCGCTGGTGGTAGAGAAAGGCGCGGGCGCGATGGTCGAAGATGTGGATGGAAATCGCTTCCTCGATTTCAACGCCGGCATCGCGGTGGTGGCCACGGGCCACTGCCATCCGCAGGTGGTAGAGGCGATTCAGAAGCAGGCCGCGCGCCTGATCCACATGTCGGGCACGGATTTCTATTACGAAGAGCTCACGGCGCTGGCGGAGAAGCTCAACGAAATCGCGCCCGGCGACGTGGCGCGGCGCGTCTCTTTCGGCAATTCCGGCGCGGAGGCGATGGAAGGCGCCATCAAACTCGCGCGCTATGCCACGAGGCGCGATAAGATCATCGCGTTTTTCGGCAGCTTCCACGGGCGCACCATGGGAGCGCTCTCGCTGACCTCGCGCCGGGCGGTGCAGCGCGCCGGCTTCGGCCCGCTGATTCCTGGCGTGGTGCACGCACCCTACCCTTATTGCTATCGCTGCCCCTACGGTCAGAAGCCCGAGAGCTGCGCGGTGGAATGCGTCAAGCACATCGAAGACACGCTGCTCAAGACCATCTGTCCGGCGGAAGAGACTGCGGCGATTGTGGTGGAGCCGGTGCAGGGCGAAGGCGGCTACATCGTGCCGCCGCAGAAGTTCTTCGACGAACTCGCGCGCGTCGCCAAGGAGAACGGCATCCTACTGGTGTTCGACGAAGTGCAGAGCGGAATGGGGCGCACCGGAAAGATGTTCGCCGCGGAGCATTTCGACGCCGTGCCGGATATTCTGAGCGTGGCCAAAGGAATCGCGAGCGGTATGCCGGTGGGCGCCACGGTGGCGCGCGCGGACCTGATGACCTGGCCTCCCGGCGCGCATGCCTCCACGTTCGGCGGCAACCCGGTGGCGTGCGCGGCGGCACTGGTGACCATCGAGTTGCTGCAGCGCGAGCTGGTGGATAACGCGGCGCGCATGGGCGCCTACCTGATGGAGCGCCTGCGCCGCTGGCCGGCGCGATTTTCGATTGTGGGCGACGTGCGCGGGCTCGGGCTGATGATCGGCGTCGAACTGGTGCGCGATCAGGCGAGCAAGGAGAAAGTGTCCTCCGGTTTGCGCGATCGGGTGGTAGAGCTGGCCTTCCGCCGCGGCCTGTTGATTCTGGGCGCGGGCGACAACGTGCTGCGTCTCTGCCCGCCGCTGATCATCACGCGGGACCAGTGCGATTTCGCACTTGATACTCTGGAAGCGTGCCTCCAACAGGTGATCGCAGAAGCCTGATGACTCTCGACGTTGGCTGCGGGATTCACAAGCAGCCCGGTTCCATCGGAATCGACCGGAATCCCGCCAGCCGCGCCGACGTGCTGGTCGATCTCGACCGCTTTCCCTATCCGTTCGCCGACAGTTCCTTCGACCGGCTGACGGCGATCCACGTGATCGAACATGTGGACGACGTGATCCGCTCGATGGAGGAATTTCACCGCCTGGTCCGCGCGGGCGGCACGGTGCGGCTGGAGACGCCGCACTACACCGATTTCAGCTCCTTCTGCGACCCCACCCACAAGCATCATCTGAACAGTTTCAGCTTCCGCTACTTCGGCGAAAACCATGGGGGCTTCGGCTACTATTCGAAATCGAGATTTCGTGAGATTTCGGTGCGCGTAAAGCTACTAGCTCTGTGGCGCTGGCTGGGCTTTCAATTCCTGGTGAACCGGTTCCCGCGCTACCGGCGGTTTTGGGAGCACTATCTTTGCTATGTGGTGCGAGGGAAAGTCATGGAATTCGAATTTGAAGTGTTGAAATGATCGGCCTGCTCTATCGCGCCGCGGATCGGCTGCGCCGGCGGCGCTACCCGGAGAATCACGGACGCATCGGTGAAGACCTGGCCCACCGCTACCTGCGCTCGAAGGGATGCACGGTGGTGGCACGCAACTATCGGACGCTGGCTGGGACGGGCGAAATCGACCTGGTGGTATGGGACGGCGGCCGGCTGGTATTCGTCGAAGTGAAGACGCGCAGCAGCACGGATTTCGGGCCGCCCGAATCCGCCGTGGACGCCGAAAAGCGGGAGCGCCTGCGCACCGCCGCGCGCGACTACGTCCGCCGCGCCGACGTGGATTGGAAGACCACCCGGTTCGATATCGTCAGCGTGATTTTGCAAGCGTCTCCTAAGATCGAATGGCTCCGCGGTGCGTTTTGAGCGGTAAAATAGGAGACCATGACTTATTACGGAAACAAAGAACTCGCTGCATCTTTTCGCACTGTGCGCGCCAATACGCTGAAGCTCGCCGAAGAGATCCCCGAAGATAAGTACGGCTTCCGCCCGGCGCCCGATTGCCGGAGCGTCGCGGAGACGCTGGTCCACATCGCCGTGGCGCCGCGCCTGCAGGAGCACATTCACTTCACCGAGCACCTCAATTCGCTGAACGGCTTCGACTTTTTCGGATTCTTCGGCAAGATGATCGCCGAGGAGAAGGCGCCGCGCACCAAGGCAGAGGTTCTGGAACTGCTGCGCACCGAAGGCGAGAAGTACGCCGCGAAGCTGGAAGGCACCAGCGAGAGCATGCTGGGAGAGATCGTGGAATACCCGCAGGGAATGGTGCCGCCCACCAAATCGCGGTTTGAGATGCTGATGGCTCCCAAGGAACATGAGATGCATCATCGCGGGCAGCTCATGGTCGCGCAGCGCCTGCTCGGCATGGTGCCGCACCTGACGCGTCAGATGGAAGAGCGGATTGCTGCGATGAAGGCCGCCGCCAAATAAGTGCGCGGCGCCAAGCCCTACCATTACATCCTGTCGCTACCCGAGCGGGCGATTCGCTCGCTCGGGGCGCTCTCCGGCGGATTGCTGCGCGAGATCGGCAACGTCGCGCTGCCCGCCAGCGTCCGCCGCACCACGCTGTATCGCACCATGGTGGATGTGGCGCTGCGCTTCCTGATCGAGGAGGTGGGACAGGTGGAGGGCGTGTACCCGAGCGAAGGCCGGCTGGCGGAGAGCTTTCTGCTCAAACGCACGGCCAGCCACGGGATCGAACTGCTCGGCATCCTCGCGTTTCACGCCTCGCCGGTATGGGTGTTGGCGGCCCTGGCGGACGCCACCGGCGGCGGGCGCAAACTGATTCTCGAGATCGCCGACGCGTTGAAAGAGGAAGGCCTGCTGGATCGTGACGTGCGGTTCGAGACCATGGACCAGGTGCTGGGCGGCCTCGAAAAGACCAGCGACCACATGGCGGTGACGCTGAACATGCCGCCTGTGGATATCGCCGGCCTGCGCAAGGAGTGGGAGACGCTCAAGGGGGAACTGGCGACGATTCCCCCGAAAAATGTGGTTTCACTGGAGCGGATCGAGAGCGTGTGGGAAGAGCTGCGCACCACGGCGCGCGCGCAGGGGCGGACGGTCTTCGGAATGTCGTCGCTGCTCGCGATCTCGACCGTGGCACACGTGCCCGCGAACGTGCTCTGGCTTTCGCGCGCGGCGCGCTCGGCGATGCGGCGAACCGGCCGCGTGCTCGGCGAGGCGGTGCTCGATCACTACACGGACGCGTTGACGGAGATCGCGCGCACCGGATTTCTGGCGTACTGGTCGCGTGAATTCCGGCCGTACTTGAAAGGCGCGGCGGAACAATTCGCGCCCGGGCGCGAGTCGCTCACGGAGCGGCTGCTCAAACGCGGAGGTTCCTAATTCGCTACGCTCTATTCGGCTTGGCACTCGCGGCGGCGTTCGCGCAGCCGCCCAACCTGCAGGAGATCCGCCGCAAGGTGCAGAGCGGCCAGCCGCTGACCACCGAGGAGCGGCAGACGCTGCAGCGCGTGAACGCGCAGCAGATGGAGCAGCGCAAGCAGTATGGCAAGGATCATCCGCCGCAAGCCTCGATGGGGCTGACCGCGCTGACGGACCTGGGCGCGGCGATGTATAAGGGAGAGCAGGGCGGGCTCTATCCGGAGGGCAGGAACGAACAGCCCGCCGCGCATCGCGATGCGGGAATCGCGCTGGCCCGCAAGATCGCTTCGGCAGAGGGCAAGATCGTGCTACTGGCGATCGGCTTTTCGAATCCCAACATGGAGTTCCCCGCGTTCATGCGTCGCGCCGCGCAGGATCCGGCAATCAACCCGAAGCTGGTTCTCGTGAATGGCTGCGTGGGCGGGCAGGCCTCGAGCGTGATCGGCAATCCCCAGTCCAACTACTGGAATCTGGTGGACCAGCACCTGGCCAACAGCGGCGTGACGGCGAAGCAGGTGGAGGCGGTGTGGATCAAGGAAGTGGTGCCCGGTTCGATGTCGCCGTTCCCGGTAGACGCGAAGCAGCTGTACCGCGACCTGACCTCCACGCTGCACATCGCGCACGAGCGCTTCCCGAATTTGAAACTGGCGTATCTTTCGAGCCGCACGTACGGCGGTTATACGGAGGTCGGTGGCAGTCCGGAACCGTGGGCGTATGAGAGCGGCTTCGCGGTGAAGTGGGTGGTCGCCGACGAACTGGCGGGCAAGGTTACGAACGCACCTTGGGTGGCGTGGGGGCCGTACCTGTGGACCGATGGCGTGAAGGGCCGTAAGGACGGCTTTGTCTATACCCGCGACGATGTCGGGCCTGACGGCCTGCATCCTTCGGCGCGGGCCAGCAGAAGATCGCGGCGATGCTGCTGGAGTTTTTCAAGAGCGATCCGACCACGCGGCCCTGGTTTCTGCGGCCATTCGAGCCGTGACCGTTGAGGGAGCGGTCGGTAATCTCCGGAGATTAGCGACCGCTCCCTTACGGTCGCGGCTCTGTTGCCTGGCGTTCGAGGAAGCGGCGTTCGGCGGGGGAGCAGCCGCATTCCAGGGCCCGGGCGTAGCTGAGCGCGGCGGACACGCGGTCGCCGAGTTCTTCGTGGAGGCGCGCACGGGTGGCGTGGAGCAGGTAGTAGCCGGCCAGCGCGGGATGGTGCTCGATGGCGGCGAGCGCGCGCAGACCCGCGGCGGGACCTTCGGCGCGCGAGATCGCGACGGCGCGATTGAGGGCGATCACGGGCGAAGGATTGAGCGCGTAGAGCTGATCGTACTGATCCACGATGAAGCGCCAGTCGGTGGACGCGAAATCGGCCGCGGTGGCGTGGGCGGCGGCGATCGCGGCCTCCAAGTGGTATTCTGTGATGCGATCGCCGGCGGCGCTTCGGTCGAGGCGGCGCACACCATCGGAAATACGCTCGCCATCCCAGAGGCTCCGATCCTGATCGGCGAGCAGGAAGAGATCACCCTGCGCATCGATGCGAGCGGGCGTGCGCGCGAATTGCAGCAGGAACAGGGCGAGCAGGGCGTCGACCTCGGGCGCGCGCGCCGCGGGATGGTCGGCCACGAGAGTGCCGAGCCGGATGGCCTCTTCGCAGAGGTCTGGCGCATTGCGGGTGTAGCCCTCGTTGAACATCAGGTAGAGAACTTCGAGTACGCCTTCACGGCGCGCGACCAGTTCGCCATCCTCGGGCAGCGCGAAGTTCAGGTCGCGCACCATGCGCTTGGCGCGGACTATGCGCTGCGCCGCGGCCGGCTCCTGAATCAGAAAAGCGCGCGCGATTTCGGACGTGCTGAAGCCGCAGACGGTCTTGAGCGTGAGCGCGACACGGGCCTCGTGCGGGATGGCCGGATGGGCGCAGAGGAAGATCATAGCGAGCTGATCGTCCATACCCTCGGAGCCGGCGATGGCGGCGGAGAACACGCGTGTCAACTCGTCGGCCTTGGCGGCGAGCGACGCCTCGCGGCGCAGCACATCGAGGGCGCGATTGCGCGCGACCTCGATGAGCCACGCCGACGGGTTGGCGGGAATGCCGCGGTGCGGCCAAAGCTCCAGCGCGCGGACCAGCGCCTCCTGCACCACATCTTCGGCGAGTTGCAGGTTGCGGGGTCCCAGGATGCGCGTCAGAGTGGAGACCATGCGGCCCGCCTGATGACGGAAGAGATGCTCCACCAGTTCTTCAGGCGCGGGCATGGAATCAGATCACCTCGACGCGGCGGATTTCGATCACGCCGTAATCCAGATGCGGAGAGTCGCGGCAGAGTTCGGCGGCCCGCTCGTAGGTCTCGGCCTGAACCATGAAGTAACCACCCAGGACATCCTTGGTCTCGGTGAACGGGCCATCCGTAATGTGGATCTTGCCGGAATTTCCGCGGAGAACGCGACCGGTGTCCTCCAGTTTGTTGCTTCCGAGGTAACTGCCGGAGTCTCGCATGCGCTGGCCCCAGGCCTTATAGCGGGCGACGATCGCCTGCATTTCCTCGGGGCTGAGTTTCGGAATCTTATTGCTTTCGTGAAGAAGGATCAGATAGGTTTCCATTTTTTTGGCTCCTCACAGAATAGACGAACAAGGTCGCGCGATTTCGACAAGAAAAGTAGGATAGGCCTCCTGGCCTGTCCAGCCGAGCTTGCTCGGCCTCGAGAGTCACGGCAGCAGGGGTTTCAATGCCGTCTCTAACTCGGGACCGCGTTTCACGATTGGCCCATTGAAGAAGATCGCGCTGGGCAGTGCATCCTTCCACTGCGCGCCGGCAGGATAGAGGGCGGCGAGATCCCAGAGAATGTTGTCGCGCACACAGCAGGCCTCCTTGGGCTGGGGATCGCGCGCGTCGGCGGCGAGGCGGCGCGCCATCAGGTGCTGGGGATCCCAGTATTGGCGCGCGCGCACGTCCTTGAGACGCGAGAGGACGGCGACGCCGGGAGCTTGCCAATCGGTGCCCAGCATGGGTTCCCAGACGGCGAAGACCTCCAGCGACGCGGACGGCTGCCGCTCCAGAATCTGCTCGGCTGCGGAGGCCCCCCGCAGACAGGTCGGTCACGTGGGGGAGAGTAGGAGGATCAGGCGCGGCCGGTCGGCTGCGCGATTGAAGTCCACGCGGAAGGCGGCCAGATCCATCGCGGCCGCCGGCGGCTTGCCGGTTGGGAATCGGTGCGCGAGGAAGCCGAACCACAGGCCGGCCGCCGCGACAGCGGGAATCAGCAGGAAGAAGGCGCGCTTCACAGGTCAGCCAGCAGATTCGCGAGGAATTGTGGAGCGATGATCATCGTGACGACGATGACGGCGCACGCCCAGAAGATGGCGACGCTGGCGCGACTGCGGCGTTCGCACGTGCGCCCTTTTCGGTAAAGCTGCCAGAGGCCGAAGAGGAGCAGGCCGGCGGACACCGCCATCAGGTACGGACGAAAAGGCTCGAGCACCATCCCGAGTCCGGCGCTCCCCGCGGCGGCGGCGATGCCAAACGGCAGACAGCAGGCCATGCAGGAGATGGCGCTGGCCACCGCCGCCAGGGGAGCAAGTTTCTCGGCGTGCTTCACTTACGGAAGATCGGTCCCGGTGGTCTGCGACTCGCCGGCAACCTGGAAGGTGCCTACGAAGCTGCTGCGGCGGAAGCGTACGCTCCAGGTCTCATCGAGGCCATCGCCCTTATAGGAGTTCTCCAGAGCATAGGCAGGCATGGCGTGCTCGAGCTTGGTCAACGGCGGATAGTAGATATCTTCGTTGCCGCAGATGTGGTCGGCCTCGGTCATACCGCGAGTGGCAATCTCGGCCAGCGATCCGGCGGTGAGGTGGGCCGCGCCGCCATGAATGTTGCCATTCTGAATCGTGAGTTCGATGGGCGCCGACTTCACCAGGATCACGTTGTTCAACAGCGTGGGAACCTGTGCCTTGGCGAATCCGACCAGGGCTTCGCGCTGTGCCGCCGTCGCGCGGCTATCCACAATCAGCACGGAGCGCGCCGCATTCACAGGACGGTGAACGTCGCCGAGCGTGTGTTCCGTGCGGACTACGCCAACCACGCCCAGGCCGGCGATATCGACACCCTTCCAGGAGCCGTTGTTGATCTTCCAGCCGAACACGGCTTCCTTGCCGTTGATCTCGACCTCGCCATTGGCAAAGCACGGGCCGGTGTAGACGTCGGCGGTGCGTGCTTCCATGTAGTTGCCGGATACGCCGCTGGCGGGAAGGCCGGCGGCGAAAGAAACGGTAGCGGCCGCGGACAGAAGTGCGGCAGTGCACAGAAGTTTCATCCCAGATTGTCCCTCTGGCACAAGTATAGCGTTAGTTCGCGGGTGAGGCGGTCTGCCGCTCCACGCGCGCGTCTTCCTCTTTCTTGGCGAGGGTCGAACGCAGCTTGAGCAGATCCTTGAGTGCGTCGTACCAGAATGGCGCGCCCAGACTGAGCAGAACCCAGCTAAGCAGAACGCCGCGCCAGGAATTGGAAAGCAGATCCCAATCCATGCACACCAGCCCGGAGCAGGAGGTTTCCGGAGCGCTGTTCAGCATGTTGGTTTCGGGTTTGCCGGGCAGGGAGCGAAGCTGCAGCAGGCCCAGCCGCTTGGGCTTGAGCAGCAACTGTTCGCCGTGATCCTCGTCCACGTGAAAGGAGCGCGCACGCAGTTCCGCCGCGACCGGAGCGGCCTTGCACTCCACCTCATGCTCCGGCTGCCCTTCCAGCGCCACGGCGCATTTCTTCGCGCCGCGAAACAGCTGGTCGTCGAAGCGCGCGGAGCTGTCCGCGAACGTTGTAGCGGCCAGCACGTTCGACGCAGGGTCGTTGGGGCGCGCGCGGAGTTCGATCCAGCGCGCCTGCGGCTTGACCGCCTCCAGCGCGAACGGGGGCAGCAGCGAGACGCCCGCTTTGGAAGCCTTGATGGCCTTTGCCATTTCGTCGGCGCCGGCCTTGGTCTCGATCGTCGCCGTATCGTAGCCCGCCAGGAGCGAGTACGTGCCGGCCGGCAATTGCTCCCCGGGCTTCAGCGCCGCGCGCGCGAGACCATTGGAGTGCGCCAGCCGATCGATCCCTTGCACGTCGACATGCAGCTTCTCGACCCCGGGGCCAGTGACCGTGTAGGTAGTGCGCTGCTTGTCGCGAGCCGTGCTTAGCGGCGCGCCGGCATCGCGCACGGCGGTTTCGATATCGCTGAGCGGGTCCGAGGTCCACTGCGGCTCAAGCGGATAAACGCTGCCGCCCACCACGAGCTCGAGCCGCTGGCTGTATGGCGCCTGCCACTTGGGGTTGGTCATCAGCCGGGCCTGCGGCAGGCGCTGCCACAGGAAATGGTCGGGTAGCACAGCGAGCTGCGGATCGCGCAATTTGGCGAGCGTGCCCTCGATCTCGTCGCGCTGCGACCGGGCGCTCTGCAGCTCGTCCTGATTCTGCGCGGCGGGCGTGATCTTGCTTTGATCGTCGATGCGCTTCTGCTGCATCTGCGCCTGCTGCACCAGGGAGTCGCGCAGCTTATCGTCGCTCGAAAGGCGCTTCAGCAGGTCGATGGAATCGAGTTGCACCAGCGTGGCAACCACCAGCGCACCCGCCACCGTGACCAACTGCGCGCGGAAGCGATACTCGGCGGTGGTACGGTCCATCACCTGATCGAACCAGTTGTTGATGCGGCCCACGAAGGAACTCTGCGCCGCCAGCAGGATCGCCTTCGTGAGGCGTTCGTGCGTGGCTTTTTCGGCCTCCGTCAACTCCAGGACCTGCGCCGCCTCGCGGATATCGGCGAGCGCGCGGCCCGGGTCCGGGACATCGTTGCCGGCCAGCACCTGTCGCAATCGCTGCATGGCGGCTTGCGCCTTCGGGGCCATGCTTTTCGCACCGGCGATGTTGGTGGGGTTGGCGGCGAACTCGAGCAGGATGCGAATGAACTCCTCGCGTTCCACCACTTCGCCCTTGCGTGCCGGCGTCTTCCAGAACTGGGGCTGCGCGATTGCGGGATGCAGCAGCACCGCGGCACTGACTTCGCGGACATCCTCCGCGGAGAGCGTGCCCGTGGTGGGCAGGCCATCCTCCACCAGCAGGCGCTCGAAGGTGAGGACGATTTGCGTGGGCGCGTCCGGCGGCGGCGTCACCGTAATCGCAAGATCGTGGACGCTGGGCACCGGGACAATGTGCGGCGGGTAGCTGCACACATTGCCGTTGACGATGAGTTGCGTGCCCTTATACGCGCCCGACGCGATGGAGACGGAGAGCGTGCTGCCGGGAGGCAAGCCGGCAACCGCCTTGCGGCTGGCGAATTGCGCGGGCCCGGAAAAGTTGTAGGCCACCTTGGCGGCGCCGGTGGCGTCCGTCGCGGAACTGGTGGCGGGCCAACTGGCGACCGTGCCGCGCGGCCGAAGGCGAATCGCGACGCTATCGGGGAGCGCTCCGCCGCCTGCCAGCGTAAGCGACGGACGGAGTTTGCCCTCGTGCGCGGCCAATAAGAGCGGGACATTCTCGGTGAGTGTGAGGTTGCCGTGCTCGTCGGCGACCTTGGCGATGGGCGCGGGTTCCGGCGCTCCGGCCACCGGCGGTTGCGCGAACAGCACCTGCTGGCGCGGCTGCAATCCGGTAACTTCGGCGGAATCGAAGCGCTCGTACGGGCTGCCATTCAGTTGAAGCAGCAGGTTTTCCAAGCCCACTTGCAAGCGTCCGGAGCGCGCGTTAAAGAGCCACAGCCAGACTTGCGTAAAGGCCGTGACCAGCGGGCTCAACAGCACCATGACGACCGCAAGGCCGAGCAATACATCAAGGTACTTGAGGATTTGCATTCGACTGATTCTATATCAGTGCACTATTGGACGGGTAAGGATTGTCACATCGCCGCATGAAACACCGGCAGCCGGCATGGCTTATGATTTTTTTTGGCCCCAATGTCGAAAACGCTCCCGGTCAGACGACATATGTATGACGGAGTCGAGAGAAGGAGGCATTGAATATGCGCGAAGCCGTGGGAATTTTTTGGAGCGACGTGAAATACGCGCTCCGCTCGCTCGCCGGAACCAAGGGACTCACCATTACCGTAGTCCTCACGCTGGCACTCGGAATCGGCGCCAATGCCGCGATTTTCACGCTGGTCCGCGGAGTTCTGCTGCGGCCGCTGGTGAATCGCGATGAGGACAGGCTGATTTACATCCGGCAGAGTGCGCCCGGCTTGGGCATGGAGAACGCCGTGTTTTCCGTGCCCGAGATTCAGGACCTGAAGCAGAGCGCCAAGACGTTAAGCGCGATCGGCGATTTCTCCACCATTGGGTTCACCATGATCGGCCTCGGCGAACCACGCGAGGTGCGGGCGGGAGTTGTCGGCGGCACCTACTTCGACGTGATGGGCCTGCACCCGGTACTGGGGCGGTTGCTCGATATGCGCGACGATGGCCCGGCCGCAGCCGGCGCCGTGGTGCTTACCTATCGTTACTGGACCACCGCGCTCAAGAGCGATCCGGCTGTACTCGGCAAAGTCCTCAGGCTCGGATCGCGTTCGGCCACCATCGTCGGCGTATTGGAACCCTCCATCCCGTATCCGTCGGAAACCGAGATCATCGCCAACGTGGTCACCAGTCCCCACCACTTGTCGGCGACGATGGTCACCGGGCGGGTGCATCGCATGACGGAGTTGTTTGCCCGCCTGGCTCCCGGCGCGACGCTGGAACAGGCTCGCGCCGAGCTCAAGGCGGCGCACGCGACAATGGTGAAAGACCATCCCGATGCGTATCCGGCCAAGGGAGACTTTCGCATCGACGCGGTACTGCTGCGCGACCAGATCACCGCGAAGGCACGTACCGTGCTCTGGGTGCTGCTGGCCGCGTCGGGATTGGTCTTCATCATCGCCTGTTCGAACGTGGCCAACCTGATTTTGGCGCGCACTATTCGCCGCGAAGGCGAGCTTGCGATTCGGGCCGCGCTCGGCGCCAGCACCGGCGCGCTGCGCCGTGTTCTTTTGACGGAATGCCTGCTGCTTTGTGGCGCGGGCGCTGCGCTCGGTGTGTTGAGCGCGCGGCCCATGGTCGCGATTCTGGCGCGCTACGCCTCGCGCTTCTCGGTCCGCGCGCTGGATCTGACGGTGGATTCCAGCATGCTCTGGGTCGGCGCAGGACTGGCGCTGGCGGCCGCCGCGCTGCTGGCCTTTGTGCCGCGCCTGCCCTCGGGCGATGGCTCTAGCGGCATCAATCTTTCGAGCGGCAGTGTGCGCATGACGGGCGGCGCCTCGCGGCGTCTGCGGGCCTTCGCGATTACCCAGATCGCCGCCTCCTTCGTCCTGCTGGCGGGCGCCGCCATGCTGCTCAAGACGCTGCTCGCGCTGCAGGCCGTCAACACCGGCATCGACACGCGCCGCGTGCTCGCTATCAACGTGCCTGTGATGTCGTACGGGAAAACCGACGGCCAGGTTGTGGATTTCTATAAAGAAGCGATCCGTCGCATCCACCAGTTGCCTGGCGTGGACGGAGCCGCCCTGGGCATGCTCACGCCGTGGCGTGAAGGAGGCAACTTTGGCATCGGCATGCAATTCACAGCCGAAGGGTATGTACGCGGGACCTCGGAAGACGATCCGCTCGGCCAGTTCCGCGTTGTCTCGCCGGGATTCTTCGCCGCGCTCGGCGTGCCCCTGATCGCCGGGCGCGATTTCAACGACCTCGATCGCAAAGATGCCGAGCCGGTGGCGATCGTCAGCCAAAGCGTGGCGCAGCGCATGTTCCCGAATCGCGACGCGCTCAACCGGCACGTGGTCTGGACCGACCCCGTGCTCAAGTTCATCAGCACGAAGCCGGCGGCTCCGATGCGCATCATCGGTATCGCCGCGGATATCGACGACGAGCACCTCGTGCCTGGCCCGACCCTCACCGTATATCAACCGCTCGGGCAGGGACCCATGTTTGGCGGGCGCCTCTTCGTCCACGTGCGCACGAACCCCTACTCCCTGGTTACTCCGATCACACGCACCATCCGCGATATGTCCGTGGAGCAGCCGGTCGAACGCGCCGCAACGCTCGAAGATGTCCGCGCCGAAGTGCTGACGCCGAACCGCTTGAACGCCCTGGTCTTCGGCGGCTTCGCCCTGGTGGCGCTGACGATTGCGGTAGTCGGCGTGGCGGGCGTGCTGGCATTTTCGGTGAGCGCACGCACGCGCGAATTCGGCATCCGGCTGGCCATCGGGTCTCAACCCAGGCACCTGCTGGCTCGAGTACTCGGGGAAGGCACGGTAATTACGGCCCTGGGGATTGGCGCCGGTCTGGCGTGCGGGCTCGCGCTGCAGCGGCTCGCCGGCAGTTATTTCGAGAGCGTCAGCATGCCGGGGGCATGGGTCGTACTGGGTGCGGCGGGCGTCTTGCTGGCGGCAGCCGTGGTGGCCTCCGCGTGGCCGGCAATGCGAGCCGCGCGCGTGGACGTGATCCAAGCCCTGCGCGCGGACTAGTGAAAACGAGCCGCGACCGTCAGGGAGCGCTACCCGTACACCACCCGCCGTAACGCTCCCTTACGGTCGCAGCGCGTCCCATTTCAAAGGTCGTTGCTTGCCGGAAGAGCCAACCATCATCGCGGACTGTAGAGCTTCACGTTCGCGGTGGATGCGCCCGAGCAGGCGATCGCGGCGCGGCCATTCCCGTTGAAGTCCGCGATCTTGCAGTCCGCCGCGGCGATGCCGCCGGGGTCGAGAACGCGGCGAGTCCATCGGTTCCCGGTCGCATCGTCGGCGGTGAAAATGTACAGCTGAAATCCTGTGCCGCGGAAACCGGCGACGATCTCATCGCGGCCGTCGCCGTTCAAATCGCCGACTGCCAGAGCGTGGCCGTTAATCATCGCGTCCTCGAGCACGTGGCGTTTCCACGCCCGCCCTTCTTCCGTGTAAACCACAACCTGATTGCCGTGCCAGGGTTCGATCGCGGCGATGAAGCGGCGCTTTCCCAGATGCCCGATCTTGATCTCGCTGCTCCCGCATTGCGGGCACGGCCGCGGGTCACCCTTCGAGATCTCGACCGGCCCCTGCGGCAGGAACACGCGGATGCCGAGAAAGTCGGCCGTCATGAGTTGCTCGCCGCGCCCCTGCCAATGAACCGGCGTGATGCTGTGCAGGATTCCGCGCGGCAGCGCGGTATACAGTTCGCGCTTCCACTCGCCGGGACGGTATAGGTACACCGGCACGTTGTCCGCGTACTCCGGCGGTGTGGCCTTGGAGCCGATCATCGGCGCCACCAGCAGCACCTTCTTGCCGTCACCCTTGAGATCGATCCAGCGAAGGCGGTGAACCGTCGGGATACGGTCGATCTCCCGCGCCGTCCAGGGCTGCCGCGGGTCAGGCCCACTCTTGAGGATGAGCACGTTGCCGATACTCTTTTCCGGCACGGTCTCGAAGTTGTGCCCCATGGCGATTTCGGGAATGCCATCGCCATCAATATCGTAAACGTCGAGATTGATGGTGCGCGGCACGTCCTTGATGATCACGTGACGCTCCCACGTCGGGTTCTCGTACCAGGCAAGCTCCGTGCCGCGCTCGTCCACCGCGATCAGGTCAGGCCGTCCGTCGCGGTTCAAGTCCACCGCGACCAGTTGATAGCCCATCTTCAGGGAGTCCGTGACCGTGGTCTCCTTCCACTGCGGAAATTCCGCCGCGGGCAGCGCCGCAACCAGCAAGACGAGCAATATGCGCAACATCAGCCCAACTCTATCAGGAATGCCAGTGGGGCAGCCAATCCTGGCTGCCGCCGGCTTTCAGCCGGCGTCCCGATACGCGCACCCATCCACATCTAGGGCAGCCCCGGCCATCCTTACTACGCAGCGGGATTCGCGGGGCAGGTCTGCCCTGCCCCGCGACTTACTCACTTACAACGGTTGATAGCAGGAGCGTCCCGGACTGCACTCGAACTCGTCGACAATTTTGCCGTCGGGCCCGCAGACAGTTCCAGGTGTGCTGGCACCAGAAGGAGCGATCGTTGGAGTGCTGAATGGTGGGATCCCACTCCGCTTCGATGAACATGCCCTTCCACGCAGCTTCTCGCAGCGGTTCATGCTGACTTTGGTAAGACCTGGGCGTTCCATATTTATGCCTTCTCTGGCGGCCTCCAGCAGCGCGCGCTTCACAGCCACCCGCGCCAGCGTGACTTTGTAAGCGTTCTGGCTGAGCGGCTGTGGCTCCGGCGACCGCGGCTTTGCCGGCAGCCTCGGCGGTTTCGGCGGTGATCGCTTTGCCGGCGATCGCCTTGGCGGCTTCGACCGATTCCCAGGGCTTGGGCCCTACGTGCCCGAGCACCACCTTGGCCGATGCCACGATGTTGCCGCGCATGGTGGAGCACCACGCTCGCCGTGGCGAGAGGCCAATCGAGCGCCTCCTTCTGCCGGACTTCGTACGTCGCGCTCTTGACGGTTGCCGTAGGAATCACGATCTCCGTGAGGATCTCGTCGGGATGCAGCGCGATCTCACGCGAGGTTTCGTTTTGCGGCACGACGAAGAACGCCGACGCCGGAACTTCGCGCGGCCCTTTGGCGGACACCAGCTTCACCTTGGCGCCCAGCGCGATCAGCGCGGGACCGAGGCTGCGAGGCGCTGACGAAGTACGCCGGTCCGCCGCCGAAGATGGCGTGATACTGGTTGGCGCCATCGGGCACCAGGCTCTTGCCATCCTTCATGGCGAGCAGGCCGAAGCCCTGGCGGTAATACCAGCAGCGCGGACGCTGGCAGAGATCGCCGCCCACAGTCCCCATGTGGCGGATCTGCGGGCTCGGAATGCCGGCCGCGGCATCGGAGAGCGATTTCGCGGCGGCCTTCACATCGGCGTTCTTCGCCAGCTCATCCATCGTGACCAGCGCGCCGATTCGAATCCCGTCGGCGGTCTTCTGGATGCCTTCGAGTTCCTTGATGTTCTTGATGTTGACCACGCGTTTGGGCGTGTGAAGGTGATCCTTCATCAGGCTGATGAGATCGGTGCCGCCGGCCAGTACATCGGCCTCTCCCCACTTGGCGGAGAGCAGCGCCACCGCCTCCTGAACGGTCGCCGGATTGGCGTATTCGAAGGACTGCATTATGCGTTCCTCCCTTCCAGCGTGTTGAGCACGTGCATCGGAGACATCGGCATGTTCGGTACGCGCATGCCGATGGCATTGGCAACGGCGTTGCCGACGGCGGCGCAGATGCCGATGGCCGGCGGTTCGCCGAGCCCGATGACACCGCGCTTATCGTTGACCTCGCGGATATCCAGGTGCACGACGATGTCGCCGATATCCTTGATGCCCGCCAGTTTGTAGAACTCCATGTCGGGGTTCATCATGCGCCCGGTGACGTTGTCCATGATGCGCTCTTCAAACAGGGCGGTGGAGATGCCCATGATGATGGCGCCGTAGATCTGGCTTTCGGCGAGTCGCGGATTGATGATCAGGCCGCAATCCTGCACGGCCACGAAACGGTTGATTTTGACCAGGCCGGTTTCGGTATCGACGCTGACGTCGGCAACCTGCACGCCGGCCGCACCGCCGCTGTTCAGCCCCATCGGGTTGCGCTGCTCATTGGCGCCGGTCTCGACGATCTTGCCGCCGCGGACCGATCTTCTTGCAGGCCGCGACCCAGGTCATGGTCTTGTTGCGTGATTCGCCTTTGACGCGGATGTTGCCGTCCACCGCTTCCAGGTCCTCGGGTTGAACGCCCAGCGCCGGAGCCGCGACTTCGAACAGTTTGGCGAGCGCATTGACGCCGGACTTGCGGGTCGCCGAGGAAACACCGCCCACGGTGGTGGAACCGCCGGAACTTCCGCCCGGCGGCAGGCTGTTATCGCCGATCACGAGCTTGATCTGGCCCATCGACAGGCCGAGCGTTTCGGCCGCCACCTGCGTCATGATGGTGCGCGTGCCGGTGCCCAGGTCCTGCGTGCCCATTTCGAGCAGCACCGAGCCATCGGAGTTGATCGTAGTGCGGGACGTACAGGCGTGGCCGTCGCCGCCCCAGGCATTGACGCCAATCCCGAGACCGCGGCGGACCGCGCCGGTTTGCGCGCCGCGCGGCTTCCAGAGCTTCTTCCATTCGGAGAGCTCGGCGGCCTTTGACCAGTTGATAGCGATACTGTTCGGCGCGCGGCGTGTAGCCGGCGTTCTTGTCGAAGACCATCCATCGGGTCCAGCCGACCTTGGCGGCGAAATCCTCGATGGCGGAACAGGTGAGGAACGACGCCTGCTGATTGTTGGGCGCGCGCCACGCCTGGCTCGGTCCGGCGTTGACGGAGACCGAGGTGTGATTGAGGCGCGTGTTGGGGATGTTGGTGTAGACGTACGGCAGGGGAGGCTGGCCGCCGCCCGCGAAGCCGCCGCTGGCCCAGGTGTCGGATCTGCCAGGCGGTGATGGTGCCGTCCTTCTTGCCGGCGACTTTGATCTTGCCGAAAGCGCTGGGACGGTTGCCCGCGATCTGTCTGTTCGGCTGGCGCGATCCAGGAAGATCTTGACCGGCTTGCCGCCCGCCTTCTGCGAGAGAATCGGGCGCCGACTCTCGGCCCAGGCTCCCGGGCTGAACTTGCTGCCGAAGCCGCCGCCGATGTAATCCATCTTCACCTTGATGTTGGCGGCCGGGACCTTGAGGTTGGGCGCCAGCGTGTCGGCCCACCCGGTGACGAACTGCGTGGAGGGCCACGCCATCACCTGGTCGCCCTGCCACTGGATGACGCAGGCCGTGCGGTTCCAGGCAGGAGTGCGTGATCACCGGGATGCCGTACATGCCGTCGGAAACGGCCTCGGCATCCTGGAATGGCCTTCTCGGGATCGCCGGTCACCTTTTCGCCGGCGGCCTTGCCGCGCGAGCCGGCCTTGCCCAGGTCGGCTTCATTCACGAAGTGCGGCAGTCACTTCGTAATCGACCTTGATCTTGCGGACGGCCTCGCGCGCGATCTTCTTCGGTGGTGGCGGCCACGCGGCGACTTCCTGGCCGTGCCACTGCAGTTCCTTGCCGGCCGCGCGATGACGTGGACGGCTTGACGCCCTTCATCTTTTCCGCCGCGCTGGTATCGATGGAGGTGACGCGGGCGTGACCGTGCGGACAAGCGAGGTAGGCCGCGTACAGCAGGTCCTTCATCTTCAGGTCGGAGGTGTACTTGGCGCGGCCCGGCGCCTTCTGCGGACCGTCCAGGCGCTTGAAGGGCTTGCCGATGATCTTGCGGTCCTCCATCGGCGGCCAGCTATAGTCGGGTGTGTTAGCCATTTTTCGCTCCCTTCATATTCTTGGCGGCTTCGAGGACGGCCTGGCGGACGCCCATATAGGTGCCGCAGCGGCAGAGATTGCCGCCGAGCCCGTTCTTCACGTCGTCCAGGGTGGGGTTCGGATGTTCGGAGAGGAAGCCCTTGGTCGCCATGACGAAGCCCGGGGTGCAGTAGCCGCACTGTTGCGCGTCGTGGTTGACGAACGCGGTGGAGATGGGGTTGTTGACCGGTAGACCTTCGATGGTCTCGATCGTCTTGCGGCCTGCGCGTCGATCGCGAGCACGCTGCAAGCGTAGACGCTCTTGCCGGCGAGGATGACGGTACAGGCTCCGCAGGTGCCGCGGTCGCAGACCTTTTTGGCGCCGGTGTAATCCAGATGATTGCGCAGAGCGTCGAGCAGGGTGACGCTGGGCTCTACGGTGAGGTTGACGGGCTTTCCGTTGATGTTGAGTGTGATGGGGACGGCGCCGGGTCCGACGACATTGGCCGGCGGCCGGCGCGGCGATGGCTTCTCTTTCCAGGATGCCCGCGCCCACTGCGCCGGTGCCGATGCCCATGCCGCCGAGGAATCCGCGGCGGGAGACGGCGTTCTTGGGTTTAGGGTCTTTCGTTGAACTCACCAGACACCTTCCTTTCGTGGTGCGCGATACATGAGTGCTGATTCGGAATTCGACACAAATATAGCAGAAAAGGAGGGGTAAGGTTAAGGCCGCTTCATGGTCGCGTACGGAATCGATCGGATCGACCCCTCCACCATTCCGGACTAAAATCGTCGCACGATGCTGCCCATTTGGAAAAATCTGAAAACCATCGACCGCTTGTATCTTTGGAGCGCCCTGGTCGGGCTACTCTGCGCCCTTGCCCTGATCGCCATCGCGCAATTCTGGGGCAGTCACGCCTGAGGGCAAGCGGCGGAAGTCGCGTTAGCCTACACTGGATCCTGACCCGGGAGGTTCAATACACATGCGGAAGTTGCTCTTGCTTTGCGCGCTCGCCATCAGCGCGGTGTGGGCCCAAGACCGGCCGGAGTTGAACGGCGTCTGGCGTCTGGATCCGGCGCGCAGCGCTTTCTCGGACGTCAAGCTGAAGGCGCAGACGCTCTCCATTCATCAGGAAGATGAATCCATCAAGATCGCCGAAGCTGCGACCGAGGAGAGCGGCAAGGAACGGAAACTCGAGTTCGAGTGCAACACCAACGGCAAGGAATGCTCCCTCAAGCTGAACGGGCAGCCCGTCAAGGTCTCCGCCTATTACAACGGCGCCGTGCTGGTCTTGATCGAACAGCACAAAGGCAACGACTCCGCCATGCGCAAGCGGTTAAAGACGTCGGAGGACGGCAAGACGCTCACCATCGAGATCGCCAACCTCGCCCGCCCGGGCCAAAAGCCGGACAGCCTGGTGTACGCCAAGAGCGCCGAAAAGTGAGCCGCTAACTAAAGTTAATCTGGAACCAAAGCCCCTTACATCGGATGATAGGGGTGTGCTCCCCTCTTCCCTTGGCTTCAATCGCCCGTTTCCTGCCCCATCGCTGACCGTCTTCGTCGCGCTGCAGGTGCTCGATATGTTGACCACGCTGCTGGGCCTGCAACTGGGCGCGAAAGAAGCCAGCTTATTCCTCGGGAGCCTGATGAAGGTCGGCCCGGTGGCAGCCCTCCTGATCGCCAAGATCATGGCCGTCCTGCTGATCGCCACCGCGCTCAAATACAAGCGCCCCCGCGTGGTCGTCTTCCTGAACTACTGGTTCGCCGCCGTGGTCACCTGGAACCTCGGCATGATCCTCACCACCGAATTCTCGCGGTTGGGATAGGCCTCCCGGCCTGCCCGCTGATCCTCATCCCGCGATCGCGTCCTTCATCTTCGCAATCAGCTTGGGCACCGTCCCCATCGGGTCGACCGTCCCCTCATATTCCAGCGCTAAATATCCGCGATATCCCGCCGCGCCCAGAATTCCCAAAATGCGCGGCCAATCCGCCGGCTGATTTACTCCCCCGTTGTGGACCTCGCTCTTGAAATGCACGTTCGTCGCCAGTGGCGCGCACATCTCGATCTGCCGGTACGGATTGTCAGGAAAATTGCCGACGTCCAGATTGATCCCCACCCACGGCGAGCCCGCCTTTTTCACGATCTCCACCGTCGGGCCGGCGTTGGTCGTGATCCCGCCATCGTCTTCCACTCCGAGCGTGACACCGCGCGCCCCGGCCTCCACGGCGCACAGCTTCAGCGTCTCCACCGCCATCGCGATCGTCTGCGCTTCCGTCGCGCCCTTCGGCGCCGACCCGCCGAAGACTCGCATGTGCGACGCGCCCAGCTTCTGCGCCACCTCCGCCCACTTGCGGACCAGTTCCACTTCCGCCGCCTGCAACTGCGGCGTGGGCTGCGCCATTCGCGCGCGAATACCGATCGTGTAAATCGAAACACCCGAGCGATAGGCCAGCTTCTTGAGCGCGAACAGCGTCTCGTCGTTGGTATCCGGCAGCCAGTACGTGGTGAGGTCGATCCCGTCCGCGCCCAGGTCGGCCGCCATCCGGATCAGGTCCGCATACGTGAAGCTGCCCGCCTTCAACTGGTCGCGAAAGGAGTAGGCGCAAATCGCCGGACGAAACCGCTTCCCACCCGCCGCGAATGCCGCCGCCGACATCGCCCAGATGCATTGTCTTCGATTCATGCTATTTCCTGGCCGCGGGATTCGGCTTGTACGCCGGGAACGGCTCGGTATCCGGATTCACGCGCACCGCCGTGGTGAACTTGAAAGGATACTTGCCGCCGCTCGGATACGTCAGCTCGACGAAGTACGCCGTCCATCCCTTCACCGGCGCGCGCGCGTGCGCCACGTAGACGCCGCCGCCCTGATCCGGCAGGTCCGAACCCTGGTAGGCCGGACCGATCGTCATTAGCCGGAAATCGCGCGCGTCGGGATTCGTCGCCTGCCACAGTTTGACGGCCTCAGGATTGCCCTTACTGGTCACCTTGATATCGCCGTTGGCCTCGAATTTCCAGGAAAATTGCGGCCGCGGCGTACCGGTGAGGAATGCCTGATAGAACGCGAGGCTGCTCTCGCGCGCATCCGTATTGCGCAATCCATGATCGGTGTTCGGGATGTAGCGCAGGTACTTCTCGCCCTTCAGGTCGTCGAAATAATAGCGCGAGGAATCGGGCAGGAAATACTGATCGCCGGCCGCCTGGATCATGTACTTCGGCATCGTAAAGCGCGCGCGATAGCTATACGGATCTTCCACCTCGAGCAGTTTGCGATACTCCGGCGTGCCGTTCCAATCCATCACGCCGCTCTCCACGTAATCCTTCACCGCCTCCGAGAAAAAGCCGAACACGCGATAGTGATGTTCGAACGTCTTCTCCAGGTTGAGCGTATCGATCGATACCGGGATCACGGCCGCGATGCGCGGGTCCACCGCAGCCGTAGCCCAACTGGTCCAGCCCCGTTTGGAACCGCCCGAGACCACATACTTCTCCACCTTCACGCCGCCGCCTTCGGGCGTGGCCATGATCGCCGAAATCGTATCCATGGCGCGCACCGCGGCCTTCGTCATCGGCAGGCGCAGCGGCCATTCCTCGTCGCCGCCTTTCATGAATTTGACCCAGGTGTAGGCGATGATGCCGTCCTCGTTGCGGTCGCGCGTCTCGCCGGCGAAGCGCAGCGGTTCGTTGGGAACATCCTGCAACTCGGCCACCACGGAGTGCGTGACCAGCGCATTTTCGGTGTATGTCGCGTTGGCCGATTGCGGCGCCTTGCGCCCCACGGAGCCGCCGGTGATGAACAGAAATCCGGTGCTCGTCGCCACGCGGTCCGGCTTCACGATCGTGAGCCAGTGCTTCCACACCGTGCGATTGACTTCCGCCGGCGTGCGCCAGGTCTGCGAGGTCAGGTCCACTATATATGTGGTGAAGCCCTCGCCCTTCAAAGTGTTAACGATTTCGTACTTGTAGGTCGCGTCCGGCTTCTTGACGTAGCGGTCAAGCGCGGTATCGGCGGCAACGGCCGAAATCGCAATCAGCAGCGTCAGCGCTATCGAACGGGCAAACTTCACGGTTTCCCTCCTGCGGGCCAATCTTCACTGTATCCGATACTTTGCACGTGGGACAGGCCTCCTGGCCTGTCCACTAATCTGCTTTCCTTATGCGGCAGCCAATCCTGCCTGAGCCTTGCATCCGGAATGTCCGTGTGTTAACTAACAGCCTGGAGGCATCTCTGATGCGAGTACGTTGGTTTGCGATCTGCGCCTTGATTTTGGCTATTACGGTCTGTATATCCTGTAGCTCAGGACCTACCGGCCCCGAGAAGGGAACGCCCGCGTTCTACTGGCAGGCGGCCAAGGAGACGTTCGCCGCCGGCGACACCACCAAGACTCTCGAGCACCTGGATAAGCTGCTCGCAGACCACAACGAATACTCGGACCGCGCCCTCACCTGGTCTCTGGTGCTGACCTCCGGCCTGGCCGCGGGCTACGCGGAACTGGCCGACACTTATGAGATCGGCGGCCGCGTCAATAAGAGCGATCCCTCCGCCTTCCGCCGCCCCATGATGAATTACCGCAGCATGGCCGGCCGCCTTTCCCTGCAATTCGGCGAGAATTTCGCGAAATTCGGCGGCGTGAAGGGAGACGCCGTGCCGCTCGCCTTCGGCCGCCCCATCGGCAGCGCCGCGCCCGCTCCCGGACTCACCCGCATCGGCAAGGGCATGGTGATGCCGGCCGCCGACCTCGAAAATACCGAAAAGAAAACGCTCGAGCGTAACGTTCTCCTGGCTGCCTGTTCCGCCGCCGGCGCGCCCAATGACACCGCCAAAATGGAGAGCCTCGTGAAGAGCCCGGACGCAACCGTGCCCCGCGCTGTCTTCGTCATGGCCATGGCGCAAGCGCTCTACGACGCCTCGCAGCTTTACACCAACCGGAAACTCGACGACCCGTCCAAACTCACCATCTTCGCCGAGCGCGCTCAGGAAGCCATGAAGGCCGTGCCGGAATCCAAGGACGCCAAGGAATTGAACACGAAGATTGCCGCCACACTCAAGAAGAATAAAAGGACGTAAGCACCGTTACGGTACTTACTCTGGTTATCCTTAAGCCAATTTCATCGAGTCCTTTGGTCCGCCACCGGGTTTCTCCCACTGAAGCAGCCCGGTGGAGGGACTGGGATCATGGGATTCAAAATTGGATTGGGGATTTTGTTGTTCGCGGGCTTGGCCGCCGCCCAGACCGATACCGTCGGCGTGCCGGATTACACCGTCGAACACCCCGAGTGCGCGCTCTTCGGGCCGAAGTACGATCAATATGTCGCCAAGGCGCTCGGTAGCTCCGGCACCACGCCGCATCAATCGGAAGTCAGCGCGCTGACCAGCACCGTCGCGGCGCTCCTGCCGAAAGTGCCGCCCGGCAGCCGTACTTATACCTTCGAGCAGCAAAACCAGGGCGGCAGTGTCGATTCATACATCTTCGGCGCGCTCCAGGCCGCCGGAGTTCAGCCCGCGCCGTCGACCACGGACCTCGAGTTCATCCGCCGCGTCACCCTCGATCTCACCGGCCGCATCCCCACTCCCGATCGCATCGCGGCCTTCCTCGCCGACACGACCTCCGACAAGCGCTCCAAACTCGTCGACGAGCTGATCGCCAAACCGGAGTGGGTCGACCGGTGGACCATGTTCCTCGGCGACCTCTATCAGAACAATTCGCAGAATTCCCAGATCCGCCGCTATCCCGAGGGCGTCAAGGCCTTCAACGATTACATACGAGCCTCGCTCAAGGCCGGCAAGCCCTACGACCAGATGGCGCGCGAGATGATCTCCGCCACCGGCTCCAACAGCTACCAGCAGGGCGAGCTGAATCTCGTCGTCGGCGGCGTCGTGACCGGCGGCCCTATTCAGGACGATTTCGACCAGCAGACCGCCAACATCGCCACCATGTTCCTCGGCATGTCGCACGTCAATTGCCTGCTCTGCCACAACGGCCGCGGCCACCTCGACGCGCTCAGCCTCTGGGGCAGCCAGACCACGCGCTACCAGGCCTGGCAGCTGGCGTCTTACCTCTCGCACACCCAACCCAAGAACGTTCCGGTCGACCCAGCCGCGGGGAATCAGCCGTATTACTGGAACGTCCTCGATAACACGCCCGCCGCCAAGACCGACTACCCGCTGAACACCACCACCGGCAACCGCCCCGCGCGGCAGCCCGTCGGCACCGAAAAGAACGTGCCGCCCACCTACATCTTCAGCGGCGATACACCCAGACCCGGCGAAAGTTACCGCGCCGCGCTCGCGCGCGCCATGACCGCCGACCCGCAGTTCGCCCGCGCCACCGTCAACTACCTGTGGGCCTTTTTCTTCGGCGTCGGACTGGTCGACCCGCCCGATCAATTCGACCCGGCGCGCCTCGATCCCGATAACCCGCCGCCCGATCCCTGGACCCTGCAGCCCTCCAATCCGCGGTTGCTCAACGCGCTCGCGCTCGAATTCATCAACAACAAATACGACCTGCGCTGGCTCATGCGGACCATCGTCAACTCGCAGGCGTACCAGTTATCCGCTCGCTACAACGGCACCTACAACGCCGCCTGGGACACTCTGTACGCCCGCCACTTCGTCCGCCGCCTGTGGAGCGAGGAAGTGCACGATGCCATCGCCCAATCCAGTAACATCCTGCCCTCTTACGCCGTGGCCGCAAATGGATCGCTGACCTGGGCCATGCAGTTTCCCGAGCCGCTCAATACTCCGACGGCGGGTAATGCCGTGACCCCTTTCCTCGACGCCTTCCTGCGCGGCAACCGCGACGACGAAGTGCGCAGCAGCGATGGCTCCATCTCGCAGGCGCTCGACCTGATGAACGATAACTTCGTCATCAGCCGCACCAAATCCAACGGACCCTCCACCAGCCTGCTGGTCCAGAATCTCGCACTTCCCAATGACCAGTTGGCCACGAAACTCTTCATGGCGGTGCTCTCGCGCCCGCCCAGCGCCGCGGAGCTCAGCGCCGCGGTAAGTCAGTTGAGCACCGGTACACGCAATATCTCGGCCGAGAATTTGCTGTGGGCGCTCTATAACAAGGTCGATTTCATTTACAACTACTGACCCGGAGGACTGCCATGAACGAACGCGAAAGAGTCGAGTCTTTTCTCAAGAAACATCCGCACCATCATCAGACCTTCTTCAGCCGCCCCTACGTGAACCGCCGGCAGTTCTTCGAGATCCTGGGCGCGGGCGTCACCGGCTCCCTGCTGCTGCCCCGCCTGAGCGCGCAGGCCACCAGCGGCGTGACCTCGGCCGGCGTCACCACGCAGAACAAAGCCAAGAACGTGATCTTCATTCTGCTGACCGGCGCCATCAGTCACACCGACACCTTCGACCTCAAAGTGGTCAACGGCGTCACGCCCACCAACTTCCAGCCCACCCCCGTCAACGGAATCAACTGGCCCATGGGACTGCTGCCCAAGATGGGAGCCCAACTGCCCAACATGACCCTGGTGCGCTCTATGCAGGCCCACGCGCTCGTGCACACCCTGGCGCAGCACTGGACGCAGATCGGCCGCAATCCGGCCGCGGCCCTCGGCAACATCGCGCCCAATATCGGCAGCATCGTCTCCGCCGAAAAGACCGTCGCCGGCCAGATCTTCCCGACCTTCCTCGCGCTCAACTCCGCCGCCGCCGTCGGCAACGGCTACCTCGACGCCACCTACGCCCCGTTCAAGATCAATCCCGCCGCCGCCGGCATTCCGAATACGACGAACCCGAATGATCCGCTCGGCTCCAGCGGCCGCTTCAACGCCATGTATAGCGGCATGCGCACACTCGACGATCCGCTGCGCAAGAGTTCCCCCTACGGCAAGCCGCTCGAGGATTACGATTCCTTCTACACTCAGGCCAAGACAATGATGTACGACCCCGTCGTCCAGAAGGCCTTCCAGTTCACCACCGCCGACAGCCAGCGCTACGGCGGCACGTCCTTCGGCAATGCCTGCCTGGTCGCCAAACAAGCGCTCGCCGCCAATCAGGGGACCCGCTTCGTGCTGATTTCCTTCGGCAGTTGGGACATGCACCAGGATATCTACGGCCAGGCCAACCCCAAGGGCAACAACATGTACACCATGGGCAAGCCGCTCGACGATGGTTACAGCGCGTTGCTCGGCGATCTCAAGGCCAGCGGCCAACTGGATTCCACGCTCGTGGTGATGGTCGGCGAATTCGGCCGTACCGTCGGCCCCCTCTCCGCCGCCGGCGGCCGCGACCACTGGCTCCAGCAATCCGCCGTCTTCGCCGGCGCCGGCATCAAGGGCGGCAAGACCCTCGGCTCCACCACCGCCGACGGTTCCGCCACCGCCGACCCCGGATGGTCGCGTAATCGCCCCGTGAATGCCGAAGACATCGAGGCCACCATCTATTCCGCCCTCGGCATCGATTGGACCACCGTCCGCCACGACGACCCCTTCGGCCGCGGCTTCGAGTACGTCCCCTTCAGCGACCAAAACCTCTACGGCCCCATCGACGAACTCTGGGCTTAGCCAACGAGCCGCGACCGTCAGGGAGCGCGACGTTCCCCGCCCTCTTACACGAAATCTTCAGGTCCGCCCGCTATGCTTCTCCTATGAAGCTCATCGCCTTCACCTTCCTCGCCCTTTCCGGCATCGCCGCCGCCAAGGGCCTCCAGTTGAAAGACCTGCCTGCCGCCGTGCAGAAGACCGTCCAGGAGCAAACAAGAGGCGCCGAAATCAAGACCATCTCCAAAGAGACCGAAAAGGGCGTCACCCAGTACGAAATCGAGACCCTCGTCAACGGCAAGCACCGCGACTTCAATGTCGATACCAAAGGCGGCCTGATCGTCGTCGAGGAGGAGACCTCCATCGATAGCATCCCCGCCGCCGCCAAAGCCGCGATCGAAAAGAAAATCGCCGGCGGCAAACTCGGCATGGTAGAGACCGTCACCAAGGGCAGCACCACGTTGTACGAAGCCTCTTTCACCACCAAGGCCGGCAAAAAGAGCGCCATCCTGGTGAAGCCCGACGGCACGGAGACCAAGGACTAATGCGCGCTACTCGGATTGCTGCTGGCGGCAGTGGCCACACTCGCCGCCCAGCCCGCGAAGAATTTCCAATCGGACTTCGCGGTCGAAAAGAAAAACCTCGGCATCGCCGGCAATAACCCGTACTTCCCGCTCACGCCCGGCTACGTGCTCTCCTACCGCCACGGTAAGGACACCGACACCCTCACCGTCCTGAGCGAGATTAAGGTCATCGACGGCGTGCAGACCCGCGTGGTCGAGGATCGCGAGTCGAAAAACGGCGCGCTCGTCGAACTCACCCGCGACTATTACGCAATCGATTCCGCCACCAATGACGTGTACTACATGGGCGAAGACGTGGACGTCTACAAGAGCGGCAAGGTCGTCAGTCACGAGGGCGCCTGGCTCTCCGGCGTAAAGGGCGCGAAGTTCGGACTCATGATGCCGGGCACTCCCAAGGCCGGACACAAGTTCTATCAGGAACAGGCGCCCGGCGTAGGCATGGATCGCGCCGAGATTCTCTCCGTCGACGAGAAAATCACGACGCCCGCGGGAACCTTCGAGCACTGCGTCCACACCGTCGAAGGCCGCGATCACAAGTGGTACGCGCCTGGCGTCGGCCCGGTGAGAGATGCCGAAATGCTCCTCGTCAAATACACCGGCCGGTAAGGACAATTCATGGCATTCGAACGACACACTCTGGCGGCCATTGTGCTGCTGGCCGCGGGCATGGCTCCGGCTTGGTCGCAGACCGCCAACGGCGGGGTCCATGGTCAGGTGACCGATCCGTCGGGCAAGAGCATTCCCAACGCCGCGGTGAGCCTCACCACCGCGGGCCGCGCCGCGCAAAGCGTGAAGAGCGACGTGCAGGGCCAGTATCAATTGCGCGTTGTCGCCCCCGGAAAGTACACAGTGACGGTGACCGCCAAAGGCTTCGCTCCCGTCGAACGTCCCGATTATGAGGTCGCCGTGGGCCCGCCTCAGGTGCTCGATTTCCCGCTCGCCCTGGCCGAGGCCACCGAGAAGGTGACGGTCTCCGACACCCTCCAGTTGGAAGTGGACCCAGCCAACAATGCCAGCGCGCTCGTCATCCGCGGCAAGGAGCTCGACGCGCTCTCCGACGATCGCGACGATCTCGCGGCCGACCTTTCCGCGCTCGCCGGTCCTGCCGCCGGACCCAACGGCGGCCAGATCTACGTCGATGGCTTCACCGGTGGCCGCCTCCCGCCGAAGTCGTCGATCCGCGAAATCCGCATCAACCAGAATCCCTTCTCCGCGCAGTACGACCGCCTCGGCATGGGCCGCGTCGAGATCTTCACCAAGCCCGGCAGCGAAGATTTTCACGGCGAGCTCCAGACCCACGATGGCAGCGACATCTTCAACTCGCGCAACCCGTTCACGCCCGGATAAGCCGACGTGACGAACGCCGCCGGTACTGAAGGCGAGCTCGAGCGGCCCGATCGGCAAGAAAACGTCCTTCTTCGCCGATTTCGAACTGCGCCAAGTGTACCGAGAACTCCTTCGTCAACGCCCGCACGCTCGACATCGAATCTGCAACGTGATCGCGGTCTCCGAGGGGATCGTCACGCCGCGCACGATAGCACCGAGGAGAATGTCAAGCTCGATCGCCAGCTCTCCAAGAATCACACCCTGACCCTGCGCTACACCTTCGCCCGCGATGCGGTGGACAACCAGGGCGCCGGCGGCTTCTCGCTTCGCCAGCCGCATCTACAACAACCGCGATGCCGAGGACACCGTCCAGGTCGTCGAGACCGGCGTCTATGGCCTGCATACCGTCAACGAAACCCGGGTCCGCTACTCGCGCCTGCGCAGCCGCCAGAGACGGCGACGCCAGCCAGTCTCCCACCACCGTGGTGCTCGACGCGTTTACCGGTGGCGGCCCGCCGCTCACGCTCTCCTTCACCAACCAGGACCGCCTCGAAATCCAGAACATGACCACGGTCACCCACGGCACTCACCTCTTGCGCTGGGGCGGCCGACTGCGCGGAGTCTATCTGAGCGATCAGGACACCCAGAACTACACCGGCACCTTCACCTTCTCCTCCCTCGATACCTACCGGCAAACGTTGCTGGGCCAGCAGGCCGGGCTCACGCCTCAGCAGATCCGCGCCTCGGGCGGCGGCGCCAGCCAGTTCTCCATCGCCGCCGGAAATCCGCTCGCCCGCCTGAACCAATTCGACACCGGCCTCTTCGCTGCTCGACGATTGGCGTGCGCGCCCCAACCTCACTCTCAGCTTCGGATTGCGCTACGAATTTCAGACGCACTTGAGCGACTATCGAGATGTCGCCCCGCGCATCGGCGTCGCGTGGGGACTGGGCGCGAACGGCAAAGCGCCCAAGACCGTGATCCGCGCCGGAGCCGGCCTGTTCTACGACCGCGTCAGCGAGAGCCTCTCGCTCGACGCCCTCCGCCGCGACGGCATCCATCAGCAGCAGTTCGTCACCGACTCGCCGGATTTCTACCCGGTCGTCCCTTCGCTCGCCCAACTACTCGGCAGTCGCACCCCGCAGGCCATCCGCGAGTTGGACGCGGCCATGCGTGCTCCCCGGATGGCCCAGGTGGGCGCCGGCGTCGAACGCCAGCTTCCGAAGAATATGGTGGTCTCGGTCAACTACCTGCACACCCAGGGATGGCACAGCTTGCGCTCGCGCAATATCACCGCGCCGCTAACGCCCGCCGCTGCCGCCAGTACCGCAATCTACCTGTATGAGGCCAGCGGCATCTTCAAGCAGAACCAGTTGATCACCAGCCTTAACGCCCGCATCAGCCCTAAATTCAGCCTCACCGGTTCCTACATCCTGAATAAGGCGAACAGCGACACCGATGGCGCCGGCACCTTCGCCGCCGACCCCTACAACTTGCACCCCGAGTATGGACGCGCCGGCTTCGACATTCGCCACCGCGTCCAGTTGAACGGCGTCGTCTCCACCCGCTGGGGTATCCGCCTCAGCCCATTCCTCATCGCGATGTCTGGCCGCCCGTTCAACATCACCACCGGCCGCGATCTCAATGGCGATACCCTCTTCACGGATCGCCCCGCCTTTGCCACCGACCCCACCCGCCCCAGTGTGATCCGTACCGCCTACGGCGCCTTCGACGTCCTCCCCGTAGCCGGCCAAACCATCATCCCCCGTAACTACGGCCAAGGTCCTCCGCAGCTCGCCTTGAATCTTCGCGCCGCCAAGGTCTTCACCCTGGGCGAAAAGAAAAAAGGCGGCCGCGACCCCATGGAACTCACGCTCTCCGGACAGGCGCGCAATCTCCTCAATCATCCGAACCTTGCACTGCCCGTTGGCAACCTGAGCTCGTCCGTCTTCGGACAATCACTCGCCCTGACAGGCGGAAGCGGCGGCAACAGCGCCACGGGCAACCGTAGAATCGAGCTGCAAGTTAAACTTTCGTTCTGACTCGCGCGCTATCGAAAGTGATGGAACCACCTTAGTACCTCGCCGTCTTGTGCGATTCTTCACGCCACCGTATCCTGATTTCATGAAGAAACTGGCCGTCGTCGCCACCTTGATGTTTGCCGCAAATGCAGCGTGGGCAAGCAATCTGAATGTCAGTGATTTTTCGTTCGAGAACTACCCCGCGGCGGGCTATACGTATTCGGGTTCCTTCTCCGGTTACGTTCCCGGCTGGACATTTACCCCGAACGCCGGACTCGCTGCCGAGGGCTCCGGATTCAACGTTCCCACCACACCCGACGGCACCCAGGCCGCCTTCTTGCAGGACAACGGCGCCACCGTCTCGCAATCCGTCGACGGGTTTGACTCCAGCTTCCTCTACACGCTCAATATCTGGGTGGGAACACGCTTTAACAGCGGCTGCTGCACCGGCGATGCCGGCGTGAGCTTCTTCATCGACGGAGTCCAGATCGGCACCACCGGCATCCTGACCTCCTTCACCCCGTTCACCTTGTACACGATCCCATTCACCGTCGCCACCAGCGGCCCCCACACCCTCGCGCTGACCAACGTCAGCCTCGCGGGCGATAACACGGCGTTCGTAGACGACGTCAGCATCGCTGCAACCGCCTCTCCCGAGCCCGCGACATTTGCGGTAATCGGTGGCGCCTTGCTGGCTCTGGGCCTCGCCCGCCGCCGCCGGCGCTCCTGACCGCTACCCTGCCCAGGCCCAGCGAAGCAACTCGGAGACCTTCGGCGATTGCCCCTGCATCAGGATCCCCACGCGGAATATCCGCGCCGCGATCCACGTGCCCGCGATCGTCCACAGGATCACTCCGATAAGCCCTACCCAGGGCTGCCACGCCGGCACACCCACCGGCATCGCCTGCCGCAGCAGCATCAGCACCGGCGTGAAGGGCGGGAACAGGCTCAATGCCGTCGCCAGACCGCCATTGGGGGTCGTCATCACCGGCATCAACAGGAACATCGGAATCATCACCGGCGCCAGCAGCACCACCGCCAGATTCTGCGCGTCCTGCGGGCTGTTGCACGCCGCCCCCAGCGCCGCCGCGAAACTGCACAACATGGTCACGTGCGCCACCATGTAAATGAAAAACCACGGTAGCAGTCCCAACGGCACCGCCCCCATCATCGACATCCCCTGCAGCACCAGCACCGCGCCCGCAATGTAAAACGCCGAACTGGTCAAAGACCGCCCCAGCGCCGCCAGCACCCGCGCCGCCATCAGTTCCATCGGCGTCGCCAGCCCCAGCAGCATTTCGAAAATCCGCTGATTCTTGTCCTCCGTTACCGCCGAAAGCATCGGAGCCGCGCCGATCATCACGATCATCGTCAGCAGCATCACCAGCCCGAACGGCGCCGCGAATTCCGCGATCTCGTCCTTCTTCTTCGCCTTCCGCACCGCTCCCGTAGCCTCGTCGCGCACCGTCAGGTCGAGCGGATCGATCGGCGCCGTCGCCAGCAGTTCTTCAAAATGTCCGCGATCCACGCCCAGCTGCGTCAACTGCACCGTACGCAGCGCCCGCCCCACCGGCTCGCGCAGCCACGCGCGCGTCTGGTCGATCCCGCCCGCGTTGGTGTAGTAGGCCACCCGCGGCGGCGCATTCTTTTCGTCCGCCGCCGGGTGCAGCGCCTCCGGCCAAATCTCGATAAACCCGAACAGCTCGCGCCGCCGCACCCGGTCCGAAAGCGCCAGCCGCTCCATCTGCGGATCACCGCCGCCTGCCGCCGCGCGCTCGAACACGTATTGCGCCGCGATCTGCTGGTGCGTCTTCTCGTCGTACGCGTCCTTCGTATTCTTCGCTTCTACCGGGGAATCAGCACGGGCGCAACCACGCCCGTCCGGTCCAGCACGGCGATCCGCTTCTCGCGTAGATCGGGCTGCTTTTTCAAAATCGCCAGCCCCAGAAATCCCCCGCCGAACAGTAAGGGCGCTACCACCAGCCCGATCAGGAACGCCTTCGTCT
The DNA here is from genome assembly GCA_963791985.1 of uncultured Solibacteraceae bacterium. GTDB lineage: Bacteria > Acidobacteriota > Terriglobia > Bryobacterales > Bryobacteraceae > Solibacter. The sequence goes on from CAWBUN010000004.1 coordinate 284,704, forward strand.
GAATGCTCTCAATGTAATCGCGCCTCGCCATCAGCAGGATCTTACGCATGCTCCGCCTCCTCCGCCGACGGCCCCGCGATGCGCACGAAAATATCGTGCAGCGAAGGCTTGATCACCGAAAAGCTCTCCACCCTCGTCCGCGCCACCAGCGTCCGTAAGAGCTCCTGCGGATCGCAGCCGCGCGCCATCCGCAGTTCCTGAACCTGCCCCAGGTCGCGAATCTTCTCCACCCCCGGCAACAGACCGGCCGCCTCCAGCCCGCCCGGAATGCTGACCCGCAGCGTGTCGTTGCCGTAGAGATCCTGAATCGCTTCCAGCGTCCCGTCGAGCACCTTCCGGCCCTTGTAGATCATGAAAATCTGGTCGCACATCGTCTCCGCAACCGTCATATCGTGCGTGCTCAGAATCACCGTGGTACCGCGCCGCCGCAGCTCCAGAATCGATTCGCGCAGCGCATCCGCGCTCACCGGATCCAGTCCCGTGAACGGCTCATCCAGAATCAGCAGCTTCGGCTCCGCCACTACCGCGGCGATGAACTGCACGCGCTGGCTCATGCCCTTGCTCAGCGTGTCCACGCGCCGCTCCGCGCAATGCGCCAGGTCGAGCCGCACCAGCCACGCATCCACCTCCTTGCGCACGTTCCGCCCCCCGCGCAATTCCCCGAAGAACTCCAGCAGCGGACGCACGTTCATCTTGCGATACAGCCCGCGCTCTTCCGGCAGGTACCCGATCATCGCGCCGCCCGGTCCGTGCAGAGGCTCCCCGAATACGCGGATCTCCCCGCGATCGGGATAGAAGATGTTGACGATCATCCGGATGGTCGTCGTCTTGCCGCTGCCGTTAGGCCCGATAAAGCCGAAAACGCTCGCCTCCGGCACGCTCAGCGAAAGCTCGTCCACCGCGGTGAGCTCCCCGAAGCTCTTCGTGACTCCGGACATTTGAACGGCGTGCATAGGAAATTCAGGGCCACTATAGCACCCCGTGTCTCTGTGTATTGCTCCAAGATCCCCAGTGGGACAGGCCTCCCGGCCTGTCCACTTGCTGCCGTAACTCTCTCGCTCGATTTCAGCCATACTAAGGGTCGGTGGACGTAATCATTCGACCAGCCGCCGAACCCGATCGCGATGCCATTTGGAGCATCCTCGAACCCACCATCCGCGCCGGCGAAACCTATACCCTCCCCCGCGATCTCACCCGCGACCAGGCCCTCCTCTATTGGTTCTCCTCCGGCCACGAAGTCTTTGTCGCCGATGACCATGGCCATATTGTCGCCACCTACTTCCTCCGCGCCAATCAGCAAGGCGGCGGCGCTCACGTGGCCAACTGCGGCTATGTCACCGCCCCGCAAGCTTCCGGCCGCGGCCTCGCCAGATCCATGTGCGCCCATTCCCTCGAGCGCGCCCGCCAGCGCGGCTTTCGCGCCATGCAGTTCAACTTCGTGGTGAGTTCCAACCAGCGCGCAATCCGCATCTGGCAGGACTTCGGCTTCGAAACCGTAGGCCGCTTGCCCCACGCCTTTCTCCATCCCACGCTCGGATATATCGACGCATTGGTCATGTCGCGACAGCTAGTCGAGTGCTAGTACTAATGAACCATACGTACTGTGGATCGGGGATTGAAGTCCTCCCGCTCGCAGGCTACGATTCTGGTCCCGGTCCTGCCCCGCTCACCCTTCGGAACCGGTGGCGTTACCGCCCCCGGTGACGAAAAGCCCGCGCTCTCCCCGGGGCGCGGGCTTCTGTTGGATAAACCGTTCTCTTTCTTAGCGGTACACCCTTTTTCCCGCTCGATAGCCGAAATCTCCCGTTCAACCCCCAGAAGTGCCGTACAACCAATAATTTCAACGTTTTAATTACAATCGGTGGTGCCCCGCGGCGACCCTTCCCTATACTCTGTCTAAGCGCACTTGTATACCTTTTATGTAGCTGTCTGTTGCCGTGCGCATGGAATTATCGGTTTCCGAGGGATCCGCTCACTCAGAAGGAGTACGAACAACAATGCACAAGCCTATTAAATACGCTGAGAAAGCGCTGACAGTCGCCGCTAATGCGGCTTGGTTCGTCTTCGATAAATTTAATCAGGTCGGTCAAAATCCGGGCTTCGTACCCAAGTGGAGCGATAAGCCGCTGCTCAAGAGTTGGGAAAAGACCAAGCCGCCGCTGGGCTGGCCGCGTCAGACCGATTCTCTCTGCCCGCGCTGCGTGCCGGAAATCCGCCAGCAGATCCTCGACGGCAAGACGCCGCTCGAAGTCCTCTACACCGATAAGCCCGGCGAGATCAAGGCGCAGATCATCGAGCGCGACGGCAAAATTCTCATGGTGAAGGATTGCCCCATCCACGGCCACTTCGAGGACGTGATGGCGATCGACACCGCCTTCTTCAAGCACCTCGAAGACGTCTTCCCCGGCCGCGACATCCGCGCCCACAACGACGAAAAGCTCCACAAGCACGGCTCCAGCACCGTCACCCATGGACGCGGTAGCGTGCTCACCGTCGATCTCACCAATCGCTGCAACATGATGTGCGATCCCTGCTTCATGGACGCCAACCAGGTCGGCTTCGTCCATGAGCTGAGCTGGGAAGACATCCAGACCCTGCTCGATAATGCCGTCACCATCAAGCCCAAGCGCCAGATGAGCGTGCAGTTCTCCGGCGGCGAGCCCACCATCTCCCCCCACTTCCTCAAGGCCGTCTCTTACGCCCGCGAAGTCGGCTACACCAGCGTGCAGGCTGCCACCAACGGTATCGAGTTCGCCAAGAATCCCGAATTCTGCCGCCAGGCCGCCGAAGCCGGCCTCCGCTACGCCTACCTCCAGTTCGATGGCATCGGCAACGCCGCCAACGAGCACCGCAAAGTCGGCAACCTCTTCGATGTCAAACTTCGCGCTATCGAGAACCTGTACACCAACGGCGTCGACATCATCCCCGTCATCACCATCGTCAACGGCATCAACAATGAGCAGGTGGGGCGCATCGTGCAGTTCGCGCTCGATAATCCGAAGCGCATCCCCTTCCTCTCCTTCCAACCCGTCAGCTTCACCGGCCGCGACGAAGCCGTCACCGATGAACGCCGCGCCGCCCAGCGCTACACTCTCAGCCACCTCGCCCACGACGTCAAGAGCATGAACGGCCTCGGCGAACCGGCGCGCGATTGGTTCCCCATCTCCTTCATGAGCACCTTCTCCGATTGGAGCGATCTGGTTCACGGACCGCAGGCCGATTGGGGACAGTTGAGCTGCGGCTGCCACCCGAACTGCGGCGTCGGCATGGCCGTCATGGTCGACAAAGAAACCAAGGAGCGCGTCCCCGTGACCGCCTTCCTCCACGCCGATCAGCTCGCCAAGGACGTAGCCCGCGTCAACGATGCGGCCCGCGGCAAGTGGCTTTCCATCGTCGGCATGTCGATGGCCGTGGCGCGCAACTACGATCCCTTCCAGGCGCCCACCCACTTCAAGCTCAGCGACATGATGAAGAAGTTCGACAAGACCTTCGGCGCCACCGGCAAGAACTACGGCAAGGTCGGCAAAGACCGCACCTTCGACGACATCGAGAAGCGCCGCCGCGATCGCTGGAACTTCCTCTTCATCGCCGGCATGTGGTTCCAGGATCTCTTCAATTACGATTTCCGCCGCACCGAGCAGTGCATCATTCCCTATGCCACCCAGGAAGGCGAAATCTCCTTCTGCGCCTATAACACCGGCGTCGGCTGGCGCAACATCATCGAGAAGATGCACATGACCGCCACGCTCACCAAGTGGTACGAAGAGCACGGCAAGCACGAAATCTTCGCCGGCGGCAAGACCGTTCCCCTCAACAGCAAGGAACACTCCATGGTCATCCGCGACGGCATCGTGACCACCGAAGTCCAGCACGATCTCGAGAAGCTCGGCATCGCCAAGAACTCGCGCGAAGAGAAGATCGCCGCGCGCGACGCCAAAATCAAGCAGGACGCCGAGAACGCCCGCATGGCCAAGCTCTATCGCGAGCACATCCTGAAGGAACAGGCCGGTCCCGAGCTGGTCAGCATCGCCCCCATCGGTATCGCCCCGGCCGCCGCGCCCCTCGTGCAGCTCGGCAAGCCCGCCGCCAAGAAGAAGGTCGAAGAGAAGGAAGAAGTCGGCAGCTTCGGCGACTAGCAACGACTCCTCAACAAAGCGGGTCCGGGAATCCCCGGACCCGCTTTTTTTTGGCACCAAACCTGCCACGCATCTCCCGATGCGCACCGCCGCCGTCCTCCTACTCCTCGCCAGCACCGTCCCCGCGCAGTTCAAAAGCACCGTCCCCCTCGTCCTCGCCCCCACTACCGTCAAGGATTCCAAGGGCCGCTACGTCGACGGACTCACCGCCGAAGATCTGATTCTCTACGACGACACTGTGCCCCAGGCGATACAGATGGATTGGACCACCTACCCCATCGACGTGGTCGTTGCCGTACAGACCAGCGCCAATTCCGGAGCCGTCATCGATAAGCTCGGCGGCAGCGGCATCCTCTTCACGCAGCTGCTCGCCGCCGAGGCCGGCGAGACCGCCGTACTCTCCTTCAGCGACGAAGTCCGTCTCCACCAGGACTTCACCGGCAATCCCGATTCCGTGATCCACGCCCTCCGCATGCTGCGCAAGGAAGGTGGCAATGCCCACATGCTCGATGCCTTGCGTCAGGCCCTCGCGCTGCTCGAAAAGCGCCCGCCCGGACGCCGCCGCATCATCCTCATGATTGCCGAAAAGCGCGACCGCGGCAGCGAGGCCAAACTCCCGGCCGTCGTCGAACAGGTGCAGCGCCTCAACGCCGCGATTTACTGGCTGACTTACTCGCCCATGCTCGAGCCCTTCACCGTAAAACCCAAAACCGCCGAGGACCTCAAGCCCGAAGCCGAGCGCATCAAGATGCGACAGTGCGCCGCTTGCCCGCCGCCCGACACCACCCCCGTCCCCCCCGATCTCGGCCCCGGCGGCATCATCTACGCTCTCGGCGAATTGATCCGCCTCCCCAAGCCCGATCTCTCCACCCTCTTAACCCAGACCACTGGAGGCCGCACCCTTAGCTTCCTCAAGAAACACGCCCTCGAACAAGCCATCCAACTCTTGAGCGAAGAGGTCCACCGCCAGTACATCCTCAACTTCGCCCCGAAGAACACCGAGCCCGGAAAGTTCCACACTCTCCGCGTCGTGGTCAAGAACCGCCCCGAACTCCAGGCCAAAACCCGCGAAGGCTATTGGGCCGTCGAATAAGTCCAGTGGGACAGGCCTCCTGGCCTGTCCACTAATCAGCTTTTTCTCGCCCTCGCCACCGTGCTATCTGTAAAGCGTGAGCCCCGCGGATTTCCGCATCGCCCTTCGAACCCTGTGCCGTCACCCCGCATTCACCGCGCTGGCCGTCCTCACCTTCGCGCTCGGCATCGCCTCCAGCACCGCCATCTTCAGCGTAGTCAAATCCGTCGTATTGAATCCACTGCCCTACCACGATCCCGACCGCGTGATGGCGCTAGGAGGTGTCGGTGAATGGACTGCCCATGAGTTACGCACCCGCACGCAATCCATCTCGAGCATCTCGCTCTATGGCGACGCCCAGCGGACCCTGGTAGACAACGGCGAAGCCGAAGTCCTGCGCGGCTTGCGCGTGAACCACGAATTCTTCGAGACTCTCGGCGTAACCATGGCGCTCGGTCGAAGCTTCACTCCCGCCGAGGACCGCTGGCCTCGCGCTAATGCAGTGATCCTCAATCACGCCCTCTGGGTGAGGCGCTTCGGCAGCGACCCGCGGATTGTCGGGCGCGTCCTACAACTCACCGGCGAACCCTATCTCGTCATCGGAGTCTTGCCCCGCGACTTCCAGCCCTTGCGTATGAGCAATCCCGCCGAGAAGCCCCAGATCTTCATGCCCCTGGGCTACGACCCGCGGAGCGCCGCGCTCTGCCGCGGTTGCCTCGACGCGCGCGCCATTGCCCGCCTGCGTCCAGGCATCGCCGTAGCGGCTGCGCAAGCCGACCTGAACGCCGCAATGCGCGCAATCGTCGGCGAATATCCGGCCGATTTCGCTCCCGGTGCTTCCATCCGTATCGACCCTCTACGCGATCGCCTGATTGCTCCGATCCTCACCCCGCTGCGCGTGCTCTCCTCGGCGGTGGCCTGCCTCCTCCTCATAGCCTGCGCGAATCTCGCGAACTTACTGCTCGTCCGTGTAACGTCGCGGTCAAAAGAGATCGCCCTACGTGCCGCGCTCGGCGCCGGACGCGCTCGCATCGCCGCACACCTGCTCGCGGAGAGTCTGCTCTTGTCGCTCGTCGGTGGCGCTGCGGGCATTCTCCTTGCGTGGCCCGCCGTCGCCGTTCTCACATCGCTCGCCCCCAGGGAATTGCCCCGGCTCGACGAGGTGCGGATGGACGCGGGCGTCCTTCTCTTCGCTCTCCTCGCCAGCTTGGCGGCCGGCCTTCTGGTCGCCATCGCACCCGCCTGGCGCGCCGCCCGCATCAACCTGAACGACGCGTTGAAGCGTCCTCGACGCGGTGGCCTCCGCAATCTGCTCGTGATCGCGGAAGTAGCCATGGCATTCGTACTCGCAGTCGGCGCCGGCTTGCTCGGCAAGAGTCTCCTGCGCCTCACCGCGGTCGATTCCGGCTTCGATCCCCACCACATCCTCACGCTCACCTTGACCCTTGGCTCGAACCGCTCCCACAGTGAGGACGTCGCCCGGCAGTACTACCGCCAGGTCGAGCAGAACCTTCGAGCGGTACCCGGAGTTCTGGATATCGGACTCGTCGACAACGTTCCGCTGAGTCACACCATACCGGTGAAGTTCCGCGTGGAGAGCCGCCCGTCCGTAAGCGACACCGGCGCGTCGGCTGCCGATCTCTTCCGCGCATCTCCGGGTTACTTCCGCGTCCTCAAAATCCCGTTGCGGCGTGGCCGCCTCTTCACGGAGCACGACGGCATAAGTGGACCGCCCACCGTGATCGTCAGCGAGTCCTTCGCCAGGTCGCAGTTCCCGGGCGTCGACCCGGTCGGCCAATCCCTTCAACTCGGCCTCGCCAACGAACACGGCCCCTGGCTGACCATTGCCGGAGTCGTCGCGGATGTACGCCAGGAGGGTTTGGACCAGCCCGCCGACCAGGCAGTATACATTCCGCAGGCCGCCAATCCACTCGACTATATCCGGCTGCTGGTTCGCACCGAGGGTGATCCGCTGCGCTATGAGCGCGCCATCCGCAACGCCCTCCGGCTTGCAGACCCGGGCGCACCGGTCTTTCACGTCCAGTTGATGGATGATTACATTGCCTCGTCGCTCGCCGATCGCACCTTCACGCTCACGCTGATCGGCCTCTTCGGATCCATCGCGCTCCTCCTGGCAGCCGTCGGCATCTATGGCGTCATCTCCCACACGGTGGGCCTGCGTACGCGCGAATTGGGAATCCGCATGGCGCTGGGAGCCGCGCGCGGCACCATCATGAGAATGGTCCTCCGCGACGTCCTGATCCTGCTCGCATCGGGCCTCGCCGCCGGCTTCTTCACCGCCCTCGCGCTAACCCGCTTCCTCTCGCATCTGCTGTTCGAAGTCCGCCCCACGGACATCGCCACATCTGCGACCGTCGCCCTGCTACTCGCAACCGTTGCGTTGCTGGCCGCCACCGTACCTGCGGTACGAGCCGCCGCCATCGACCCCAACCTCGCCCTGCGCTCGGAGTGAGCCGCGCTACTCGATCACTCCCACTAACTTCGATGCGATGATCCGCTGGTCCGAAGTCACAAGCCGCAGCCTGTGAATGCGTGCCGTCGCCACGATCACACGATCCGCCGGATCCCGCAACCCATCGCCCAGTGCAGCTACCTCACGCAGAACATCCGTCGTAAGTGGAATGATCCGAAACACTGGATTTCTGTCCAACTCATCAAATATCTGGTCCACCTTGATGATGAGCCGTTCCCGTCGCTCCGCAAGCAGCGCAATCTCCAGCAAACTGAAGGCGCTCAGTGCCACACACTCGTCACTCCGGATAGCCTCGTCCAAAAGCCGGGATTGCCCACGCGAAAGTTTCTTGGGTTCGTAGAGCCAGCGGACTACGACGTGCGTGTCCAGCAGAAATTGTGGATTCAAGCGGCCCGATCCTCAATCGTCCCGCAACGCATCCCACAGCTCCGTGGTCTCAAAATTGACGATGTCTCCGACGATTTTGCCTTTCCCGGCCAGAATTCCTGCCGGTGATCGGAACCGCAGCTTCTTCACCGGTGAGATCGTGGCAACCGGCCGCCCCCGCTTGGTCACCGTGATCGTGCCCCCGTGCTCCTCGACCTCGTCGAGCAGCGCCAGGCATTTCGCTTTGAACTCGGTAGCGGCGATGACCCGGTGTTTCATGCCTTCATCATACCGCACTGGTCATCTGACCAGTTACCGAACCGCGACCGTCAGGGAGCGATCTAATTTAACGAGCCGCGACCGTCAGGGAGCGATCTAATTTAGCGAACCGCGACCGTCAGGGAGCGATCTAGTCTAACGAGCCGCGACCGTCAGGGAGCGATCTTCAGAAGTGCACCCTCAACCCAAACTCCATCTGCCGCGCAATATTGGCCGCGCCATTTATCCTCCCAAACGTAGTCGGCGAAGTCAGCGTCAACGAGGGGTTCGCCAGCGCCATATGATTCATCACGTTCGTGAATTGGAAGCTTAAATCCGCCCCCACACGCTCCGTGAAGCTCACCCCCTTCCCCACCGACAAATCCAGATTCCACCGCGAGAGCCCCCGGAGCGCATACCCCCCGCAATTCGTATCGAACCCCAGAATGCACTTGCGGAACTGGGCGAGCACCGCCGCCGGATCGCTGTAAACGTTGATCGCCGCCGGACTGCTCGTGCCCACTCCATTTGCTCCTGCGTTGTTGTAAATCGGCGACATCCCGCCCGTGTACGGCGCCGCCCCCTGCGCATTCGTCGAGAACGAGCTCGTGGCCGACGACGAAGTACTGACCTCGCCGAACGCCTGCTGCCCGGTATTCGAGCCGCTGTCCGTATAGCTCACCGTCATCGGCGACCCGCTCTGCGCCGTGAACAACGGCGAGAAGGTCCAGCCGCCGAGGATGTGGCCTGCAATCCCCTTCTGGCTCCGGAACCACTTCGGCGTATAATACAACCCAAGGTTATACAGAAACTTGATATCGTAACTCTGCGGCCCGTAGTTATTCTGCAGATTGTAGACATCCAGCGCCGTATTCGAACTGGTCGATTGCGACGTGGTCCCCGTCCCCAGCGCGCGTCCCCAGGTGAAGTTACTGGTGCCCGAGATCCCATGGAAGTCGCGGATCCGGTAAGTCACGAACATCGCATTGTAATTGCCATACCCGCTGGCGTCGGTCGCGATGTACGTGTAACCCTGACTCAGCGTGCCGCCGGGAAGCGGAGCGCTCAGCATGCTCCGCGGTAGCGTCCACCCCGACGCCTTGGATAGCGAGGTCCAGAGATTGGAAACCGACGTATTCCGTATGTCCGTCGCATTCTTCGCGGCTACCGCGCTCGTGCAGTTCGCGTAGCCCGCACAGTAGGCCGAACCAGCGCCGCCCAGTGCGCTCTCAAAGAACGGCTGCGCGGCAATCGCAAAGCCGCTGCTCAACGCGCCGCTCGTCGGCGCCAATGCAAAGTAAGTCTTCGCATACGCATCGGCAAAGGTCTGTCCCCCCAGCGTGGTCATGTAGGGCACCGCGTCCAGATTCCGCGAGATCATTTCGTTGCGGATGATGCGTCCCACGTAGCCGGCTTCCACCGTCATCTTCTGCGATACCTGGCGTTGAATCGTGACCGTTACGTTATCCGTGCGCTCCGGACGATACTTGGGGTCGAGCCAGTTCACGTCGCTCGCGCCCGCATTGCCGTTGACACCGGGAAAATAGGGCTGCGGCAGCGTCTGCGAAACCTGCGGAAGCGGCGCGCTTGTCCCGTCCACCCCGATCCGGAACGCCGTCGACGCATCCACCCCGTTAGCGCCCAGGCACTGGCCGGTGCGGCTCACGCCCACACACGATACCGCCTGCAGAAGTCCCGGGGGCAGCAGCGGCACCAGTAGCAGGTTCACACCGTTCAACCGTCCGTAAATCCGCCCGTACCCGCCGCGGATCACGGTCTTGTTCTCGCCAAGCAGCGCACCCAGCAACCCGCCGCTCATCTTCGGATTCCAGGACACGCTCACGCGCGGCGTGATCCCGCCATAGAACGGGTCGTACGGGTACTTTCTGCCCTTGATGTTATTCGTTGTCGCGAAGCCCAGCACCGGCTGGTATACCTGTCCCGCCAGCGCCGCCTTCTCCCGCTGCGCCAGGTAATCCGCCGCGACAATCGGCTTACCGTCCGGATCCACCAGCGACACCTGCTTGCCGTTGATCTCGTACGGCGGCATTTCCAGGTTGTAACTCAGTCCATAAGTCAGCGTCACGGTGGGCTTCATGTGCCAGGTATCGGAAACGTATAGGTCGTAGGAAGGAATCACGCTCTGGTCGAACGCCACGTCGCCGATCTTGCCCAGCTGCAGATTCTGCCCCGACCGCGTATACACCAGCTGTGACTGCGAAACATAGCCCATTACGTACGAGTAATAGGTATTGAACGCGGCCTGTTGCGCGGCCGGCACCGCCGCCGGGTAAGTAAGGCCCGAGAAGTTGATATTCGACGACGTGCTCTGGTAGACAATCGCATTGTTGATACCCTGGCCGTTGTCGGTGCGCATGTGGTAATCGAAGTTGCGATTGTACATGCCGCCTAACTGGACCAGGTGATTGCGCTTGATCCACGTCAGGTCGTCTTTGATCATCTTGTCCTGCCCGTCCCAAAAGCGCTGCCGCACGCTCTGCGAATTCACGTTGTAAGGCCCCAGAGGACTGCTGGTCTCCCCGCCGATTTCGAGGGTTCCGCCCAGCCCTAGGGGCGGCGGCGCGTCGGAGGCGCTGCCCCACTGCCAGAAATTGCGCGTGTAGCTGAACCGCACATCGTTGGTCATCGTCGGACTCAGGTTCGTGGTCAGCCCCAACACCAGGTAGCCCGGCTTCTGCACCCGGGGCGCCACCGCCGCCGGAGTCCCGAACGTCGTGCCCGGCAGCACTCCGCCGATGTCCACCATGTTCGTCGTGAGGTTTGTCAGCGACATGTAGCGGTACGTGCCGAAGAAACGGTTCTTCGTGCCGAAGTCGTGGTCGATCCGCGAAACGTAGCTGTTCTGCGTCAGCGGTGCCCGGATCGTGGATTGAAAACCCTGCGTATTGTATAGGTCGCCGTTGTTCTTGAACTCGTTCGGAAGCGGCACATACTTGTCCCATAATTGCTTCACGATCGGATTCAGTCCCAGACCGCGCGGATCGCACAGGCTGGTGCCGCATGTGGCCGGTTGATACGTGACGCCGGCCACCGTCACCGCCGTGGGGTTCAGGTTGTACGCCTGATATTTGCCGCTCGAGTCGGCTACCTGGATGACGCCCGCCCGCAGGAGCAGCGATGGCACCGTGCGGCTGTAGTTCGACACGTTCGGGAACCGGCTGCCTTCGTAGTTGACGAAAAAGTAAGTCTTGCCGCCCAGGAACTTGGGAGTCATCACGCCCCCCAGCGATCCGCCGAACCGGCTTCGGTGGTTCGATGGCAGCGGTGTATAAGGAAGACTCCCGCTCGGCGTGTGATTGTTCACCCAACTGTTGGCGGCGCCGACGTTGGTCGCGTAGTAATACCCGTATGCCGATCCATGATAGGTATTGGTGCCGCGCTTGGTGACCATCTGAATCTGTGCGCCGATCGACCCGGAAAAGTCCGACGTCTGGTTAAACGTCGAGACCTTGAATTCCTCGATACTCTCCACCGGCGTCGGCAGGATGCCCGAAGGGCTTCCGCCGGTTTGTGTGCCGCCCGTGCCCGTAAAGTTAGTCGTATAAGTCGTTGCGTTGCCGGACATATCATCGGAGTTATTTCCGCCGTCCAGCATGAACACGTTTTGGTCCGACATTGCACCCGCGGTCTGCCCGCCGGGCGCCGTGCCCGGCTGGAGCACCGCCAGCGTGGAAACATCGCGTCCCAGGTTGGGCAGCAGCGAGAGCGCTTCCGCCGTCAGCGTGGAGCCGACCGTCGCACTGGTGGTCTGCAACTCCGCGCCCAGCGTGGCTGCTACCTCCACCGTGGTGGAGGTGCTGCCCACCTTCAACGTTGCGTTGATCGTGAGCGCCGTGCCCACATCCACCTTCTGGCCGTTGATCTTCTGTACCGCGAACCCCGGCTTCGTGATCACGATCGAATACGTGTCGGGCGCGAGATTCACCATCACGTACCGGCCGGATTCATTGGTGAGAGTAGTCTGGACGCTCTTGGTGGCGGCGTCGGTGATCTTTACTTCGGCGCCGGGAATCACCGAGCCCTGGTCGTCGGTTACCAGGCCCGCGATCGAACTGGTGGATGTTGCTTGTGAGAAGGCGGGAGTTGAAGTGAGTGCGAGGGCGCACACACCGAGCAGTCCCAGAAAGAGCAATGCGCGGCCAAATCGAAAGTCCATTTTCCCCTCCGGACATGACGTCACCGTTCGTCTGCGGAATCGCGACTTACGAGGTTGCGTTGAGGGTCTGTTCGGGGACCAGAAGAGTTATTCCGCTACGCGCTGGCAGATTCCGGCAAACACCCATATTCGCCGGGTTGGTAAACTGCTGCGAAACGGTGACAATTAAAGTATTTCGAGGATTGTAGGGCGAACCGCAAAGGAAGTCAAGAAAATTTATTACTTGGTAGTGGGTCAGTTTGAAATCCGCTGACTTGTGGCCCGTCCTGGTTCATGCGAGACTGAGCGAAGAATCGTCGAGCACGTGAAAGTTTTTAGGCCACCCGATAGGAGCCCGGATGGCAATCATCCCAACAGTCCGCTGCACACGCATGAAGGCGTCGATTGCCTTCTACACGAGAATCCTTGACTTCGAGTGGGTCGACGGGGATGACGACCAGAGTGATCCCTCCTTTAGCATGCTGATGCGAGAAGGCGACTCGCTCATTCTCTCGAGCCATCGCGGAGACGGCACGTTCGGTCAGGCGATCGTGGTGCAGACGGACGACATCGAAGCCTTGTTTCGCAAGTTCCGAACGCGAGGGCTGAGGACGCCAGGGAACCCGGACGCCCCTAAGGAAGTCCACGAAGGGCCAATTGATCAGAGTTGGGGGACGCGTGAGTTCTACGTGAAAGATCCCGACGGGAACACCCTACGATTTACGCAGCAACAGAGCGCTTAGAGAATCGCGGCATTCGCGAAACTGACCCGTCACCGTTTACTTACCCGCGAGCAGACCCGCCCGTCCCCAAGCGCCCAGCGCCGTAACCTGCCCGTCGAGCGAGTGAACCTCGAACCTTACTTCCCTACCCTTCACCTGGACTTTCGTCCACCCGAAGAACCAGCCGTCTTCGTACTTCCCGCTGAGCCGGAGGTGTCCGCCGGCGCTTGGCGCCGCAAAGTAGGTCACACCTTCCAACTCCGCGTGAATCAACTGGTGAACGTGTCCCGCGATCACGCAGCAAACACCGTACCGCTTCGCCATCCGGTGCAAAGCGGAGTTCGTGTTCCCCAGCGCCGCATCCATCAGCCACGATGGCCGGTGCGAAATCACCATCTTCACAGCGGCTGTTTCGTGATCGCGCAGGTCGGCCTCCAGCCATTCCAGTTCCCCAGCCGGCATCGCATCACTCCGGCTGTTGTCCACCACCGCGAAATGCGCGCCGTCGTAGTCGAAACTATAGTGCGGCGGATGCCCGGCATACTGCCGGTACAGCCGCTCCGATGCCGCCGACCAGATATCGTGATTACCCGGCGCAAGATAGAGCGGAATCTTCCGGTACGGCGCCAGAATCCGGTCCACGTCCTTCCACTCCCCCTCGGCCGTTGCGTCATTCAACCCTTGAATCGTGTCGCCCACACTCAGCAGGAACGCCGGCTTGGACGCCGCCGCCTGCTGCAGCACCTTCTCGAAGATACCGGCCTGCACTTCGCCCGTCCGGTCGCCCAGCAGCACGAAGTGAAACTCTCCGGGCGCGGCGAACGCGAGCGCCGCCAGCAGCGCCGCCGATAACAGAGCCCCCGCCGCACGCCGCATCACGATTTCTTCACCGGCGATGCTACGAAGCGGTACCCTACTCCGCGCACCGTCAGTAAGTGCCGCGGCTTGGTCGGCTCCTCTTCCACATAACGCCGCAGCCGCACGATGAAGTTATCGATCGCGCGCGTGTCGGTGTCCTCGTGCAACCCCCACACCTCTTCCAGCATCGACTTCCGCGATACCGGCTTGCCTTCGTGTTGAATCAGGTAGCGCAGCAGGTTGGCTTCCATCAGCGTCAACGGAAACACCTGCTCCCGAACATGCAGTTCCAGCAGGTCGAAGTGCACCGACTTATCGCCAAAGGAAAAGGTGTCGGGAGCCGGCTCCGACGGCGCCGGAGCCGGAGGCATCGACGCGTTCAACCATTCGCGCCGCCGCAGTAGCCCGCGAATCCGCGCGATCAGAATGGTGAGTTCGAAAGGCTTGGTCAGGTAATCGTCCGCCCCCGCCGCGAAGCCGTGCAGGATATCCTCCGCGTGGCCGCGCGCCGTGAGCATCAGCGTGGGAATGAACTGGCCGGCATGGCGCATCTCGCTCATCACCGTGAAGCCATCCTTGCCCGGCAGCATCACGTCCAGCACCACCACGTCGAACCGCGGTTCCCCCGGCACTAACCTCTCCAGCGCCGCTTCGCCGGTCTCGACCACCTCTACCTGGTAGCCCTCGGCCTCCAGGTTGAACCGCAGTCCCTCCGCCAGGTGCAGCTCGTCTTCGACTACCAGAATCCGGCTCATGGCGCGATCGGAAGTTGCAGCGCGAACGTGCTGCCTTGTCCGGGACCTTCGCTCTCCGCCCACGCGCGCCCGCCGTGCCGCTTAGCCACCGAGCGCACAATGTACAACCCCAGCCCGGTCCCCTTCACGCGCGAGGCCAGCGGACCCGGAACCCGGTAGAAGCGCCGGAACACGCGCTTCAATTCCGTCTTCGGAATTCCCGGACCGGTATCCTTCACGCGCACGATTACGAAGCGGTCCACCCGCTCCGTCTCCACCACCACGTGGACCTCGGGCCCCGAGTACTTCACCGCGTTGTCCACCAGGTTCGTGACCGCGGCCCTGACTTCGTCCAGGTCCCCCATCACCGCCGCCGGACCGCAGGGCTGGTAACAGAGTGCCTCGGCCGATACCTTGTGCAGCGTTCTCACCCGCTCCACCGACCCCCGCACCACTTCGTCGAGATCGATGCGCGTGCGGTTCAGGTGATGCGACGTGCTGCCCACGCGGCCCGTGCGCAGCACCTGTTCGATGGTGCTGAGCAGCCGGTCGCTATCGTCCAGCATGATCTTGTAGAACTCTTTGCGCTTGGCTTCGTCCACCGGCCGCGTCTGCAGCGTTTCCAGGTAGAGCCGGATCGATGCCACCGGCGTCTTCAGTTCGTGCGTAACCGCATTGATGAAGGCGTCGTGTTGTTCGTTGCGGCGGATTTCAGTCACCAGGAATACCGTGTTCAGCAGGATGCCGCAGATGATCATCAGCACCAGCAGAACACCCATCACCAGCAGAATGCCGGTCCGCCAGTTCAGCAGCACGTACCCGATGTAGAGAACAATCAGGACCGAAATCAGCCCCACGGCCAGCGCAATCGATCCCGCCACCGATTTGCGCCGCCCACTCAAGTCCATACTTTCAGGTTAGCAGTCCTGTGGGACAGGCCTCCCGGCCTGTCCGCTTGCTGCCTTTGCCTTGGTGGGGCATGCTTCAGCTTGCCCAGCTTGTGTCTTACGCCGCTTCGCGTTCCGCCAGCCCGCTATCCACGTGCGCCACCTTGATCGCCTTCGCCACGCCGATCGCCCTGAGCACTCTTATCAGCAGCCAGCTCGGGTCGAACTCGTACCAGGCCAAACCATGGCGCGCCGAGGTGGGATGCGCGTGGTGATTGTTGTGCCAGCCTTCGCCGAAGCTGATGAGCGCGACCCACCACGTGTTCCGCGAATCATCGCGCGTCTGGAAGCGTCGCTTGCCGAACATGTGAGTCGCCGAGTTGACAGCCCAGGTCACGTGCAGTCCGAAAACCACTCGCAAGCAGATCGCCCACAGGAACATCGGCAGTCCGCCCCACGCCACCAGGATGGCGGCCAGCACCGTGATCGGCACCCAATGCCAGTTATTCAGCCAGGTGTAGAACTTGTGCTTCGCCACATCCGGCGCGTACTTGGACATCATGCGCGTGTTGTTGTGATTGGTCTCGCCCCACAGAATCCAGCCCATGTGAGACCAGAACGCGCCATCGCGCGGCGAGTGCGGATCGCCGGGCAGATCGGAAAACTGATGGTGCACGCGGTGCGTCGCCACCCAGAAAATCGGTCCGCCTTCCAGCGTCAGCGTGCCGCAGATCGCGAAAAAGTACTCCAGCCATCGCGGCACTTTGTAGGAGCGGTGGGTATGCAGACGGTGATACCCCATGCTGATTCCCAGGCCCGTCGCGAAGTAATACAGCACCACGGAGACGGCCAGCGCCTTCCAGCTAAACATAAAAAGGGCGGCAACGGCCCCGATGTGCAATAGGGCCAATACGACGGCTGTAAACCAGTTTAGTCCCTGACGGCGGGCGATCTCGGCAACGTTTTCAGTTTTCACTCTTTCCCCTCGAAAAAGTATGTGTGAATACTTTTTAAAGTTAGCAGGACTTGATCACGCCCTGTGTAAGACTTCTGTAATTCCAACAGGATAGAGGCTACCGGTTGCGCCCTGAGCCCGCCGGCTGTTATCGTCATGGTCGAAATAGTCCGTAATGCAACCCCCCATAATCAGTCGGGAAGAGGAACTTCACTGGCTGGCTTTGAAACTCGTCCCTGGTCTGGGAGCTCGAACCTCGGGTAAGCTGCTCGATCGCTTCCGAACCCCTCAGGCCATCTTTCGCGCCTCCCGTACCGAGCTCGAAGCCGCCGGCTTGAGCGGCGCCGTCGCCCAGTCCGTCGCCAGCGGCTGCACCTTCGAGGACGCCGCCCAGCAGCAGGAGCGCATGCTCCAATCGGGCACGGTTGCCGTCACCATCGGCGACCCCCGCTACCCCCGCCCCCTGCGCGAGATCTTCGATCCACCCATCCTCCTCTTCGCACGGGGACGCGTCGAACTCCTCCAGACTCTCGGCCTCGGCGTCGTCGGAACCCGCCGCCCCACTCCCTATGGCCTGGCCGTCGCCGAGCGCCTTGCGGGCGATCTCGCACATGCCGGGCTGACCATCGTCAGCGGCATGGCGCGCGGCATCGACACCGCCGCCCACAAGGGCACGCTCGCCCGCGGCGGTGACACCATCGCGGTACTCGGCTGCGGCGCCGACGTCGTCTACCCCATGGAGAATCGAAAGCTCGCCGCCGATCTCGCCGTCAAAGGCCTGATCGTCTCCGAGTTCCCGATGGGCGCCGTTGCCTTTCCCCAGAACTTCCCGATCCGCAACCGGATCATCAGCGGCCTAAGCCTCGGCGTCCTCGTCGTCGAAGGCGCGCAATACTCCGGTTCGGCGATCACCGCCAAGCTCGCGATCGACCAGGGCCGCGAGGTCTTCGCCGTTCCCGGCAACATCACGTCGAAGCTGAGCTGGGGCCCTAACCTGTTGATTAAACAGGGCGCGCGCCTTGTCCAGGATTGGAACGACGTGGTCGCCGAGCTGCCTCCCGAATCCCGCCGCCAGCTCATTGATCGCGGCCGCCGCCAGCTCCTCGGCGAGGGTTCTGCATCTTTGGAGGGAAATCAGGCATCATTATTAAGTGATCCGGCCCCGGAGCTGGGTTCCGTCTCCCGCCGGACGCTCGAAGTTCTCCAGGTGGACAACTCCATACATTTGGACGATCTGCTTGAAAAGGTGGAAGATACGTCGCCCTCCGAGCTCATCGCGGCACTCTTTGAACTGGAAATGCTCGGCCTGGTAAAGCAACTTCCGGGGAAGAACTTTGTTAAAGTGTGGTAACGTCACTGGGTAAATCGCAATCATCAACACGCGGCAGAAGGATGCCGCATTTCGAAAGTTTCCTATGCCAAAGGCTCTGGTAATCGTGGAGTCGCCTGCCAAGGCGAAAACCATCAACAAATACCTGGGTAAGCAGTACGTCGTCAAAGCTTCTCTCGGTCATATTAAGGATCTCCCCAAGCGCGATCTTGCAGTCGATGTGGAGCACGGTTTTGAGCCGCGCTACGAAATCATCGAGGGCAAGAAAAAGCTCATGGGTGAGTTGCGCGCCGCCGCCAAAGGCGTCGATCAGATCTACCTCGCGGCCGATCCGGATCGCGAAGGCGAAGCCATCTGTTTCCACCTCCAGGAAGAACTCAAGTCGAAGAAGGATGGTCCCGCATTCTTCCGCGTGATGTTTAACGAAATCACCAAGAAGGCCGTCGAGAAGGCCTTCGAAAAACCCCTGCAGGTCAATACGCACCTGGTGGACGCCCAGCAGGCGCGCCGTGTATTAGACCGCCTCGTGGGTTACAAAATCTCTCCGCTGCTCTGGGACAAAGTGCGCCGCGGACTTTCCGCCGGCCGCGTGCAGACCGTCGCCCTGCGTGTCATCGTCGAACGTGAACGCGAGATCCGCGCCTTCCTCAAGAAGGAATATTGGACGGTCGATGTCGACCTCCTCGCCAAGACCGCGCCGGTTCTCAGCACCCGCCTCATCAAGGCCAACGACGAAACTCCCGAACTTCCCAATCAGCAGATCACCGATTCGCTCGTCTCTCAACTGGCCGGGGTCGACTACATCGTCAAGAGCGTGGCCACGCGCGAAAAACGCCGCAACCCGGTCGCGCCGTTCATCACGTCCACTCTTCAGCAGGATTCCTCGCGCAAGCTCCGCTTCAGCGTGAAGCGCACCATGATGCTCGCGCAGCGCCTGTATGAAGGTATCGAGATCGGCCGCGAAGGAGCCGTAGGTCTCATCACCTACATGCGTACCGATTCCACGCGCACTTCCGACGATGCCATCTCCGACGTCCGCCACTACATCGGCGAACGCTACGGCGCACCCTTCCTGCCGCCCGCGCCCAACGTTTACAAAAGCAAAAAGGATGCGCAGGACGCGCACGAAGCCATCCGCCCCACTTCCATGGCCTACTCGCCGGAAGTGGTGGAGCAGTATCTTCCCGAAGACGAAATGAAGCTCTACCGGTTGATCTGGAATCGCTTCGTCGCCAGCCAGATGATGCCGGCGCTCTTCGACCAGACCACCATCGATGTCTCCGCGAAAGCCACGAACAGCGTCGAATACACCTTCCGCGCCACCGGCAGCGTCCCCAAATTCGATGGCTTCCTCAAGGTCTACCAGGAAGGCAAAGACCAGACCGATGAAGACGACGAGGAATTGAAGCACCGCCTGCCCATGGTCACCGAAGGCGAGGTCCTGCGCCTCCAGGCCATCCGCCCCGAACAGCATTTCACCGAGCCGCCGCCGCGCTACAACGAAGCTACGCTCGTCAAGCGCCTGGAAGCCGATGGTGTCGGACGGCCTTCCACCTACGCCACCATTCTCTCCACCATTCAGGAGCGCGAGTACGTCAATAAGGAAGCCGGCCGTTTCACCCCCACCGAATTAGGCATGGTGGTGACCGATCTTCTGCTCGAGAGCTTCGACGACATCTTCGACGTGAAGTACACCGCGCGGATGGAAGAGGAACTCGACGAAATCGAAGAGGGCAAACTCGATTGGCGCGCCGCCATGGGCGAGTTTTACGGCCGCTTCGATAAAGACCTGAAGCACGCCGAAGAGCACATGACCGATATCAAGCGGATGGAAAAACCCACCGACTTGATTTGCGAAAAATGCGGCCGGCCCCTGGTGATTAAATGGGGCAAGCACGGCAGCTTCATCGCCTGCACCGGGTATCCCGACTTCTCTTCCAAGAGCATCGAAAGCGACTTGGAAAAGGTCCAGAAGGATATCGAAGTGCGCCGCCAGCGCGCTCTCAAGAAAATCGAGCTTAGCCTGGACAAGTTCCGCGTCAAGTATCCCGATCGCACCATCAGTTGGGGACACGATGGCGAATTCCTGGTCATCCCCAGCGCTCCGAAGATTCCCAAAGCGATGGACGCCGCGCTCAAGAAACTCGAAAAGGAAATCGCGGTAAAGCGCGCGGAGGATCGCGGCAAGATCGAAACCCGCCTGGAGAAATTGCAGGCGCGGTATCCGCAGATGAAGGGTTTCTACGAGCTCGATCTGCGTGATACCGCCGAGGGCGTCGCCCTCACGGTGCGCCGGAAAGAGGAGTTCTGCACCTACACCCGCGAGCTGACCGTTGATCTTCCGGATCTGGAAGGCGCCGACCTCAGCGAGCAGGGCGATGAAGAACTCTGCGAGAACTGCGGACGTCCGATGGTTTTAAAGAAGGGCCGCTTCGGCACCTTCTTCGCCTGCTCGGAATACCCCGATTGCAAGACCACCCGCCAGATCGGCGGCACCCAGAAGAAGGATGTGCCGCTCGACGAAAAATGTCCCCAGTGCGATAGCAACCTGGTGATGAAGTACGGCCGCTTCGGCGAGTTCACCGCCTGCAGCAATTACCCCACCTGCAAGTACGTCAAGCAGAAGACCATCGGGGTCAAGTGCCCGGAATGCTCGGAAGGCGATATCATCGAGCGCCGCTCCAAGAAGGGCAAGACCTTCTACGGCTGCAATCGCTATCCCGATTGCACCTTCGTCGCATGGGGCAAACCGGTGGCCGAAAAGTGCCCCGAGTGCGGCAGCCCCTACATGATCGAAAAGTTCCTGAAGTCCGGCGCCTTCTGGCAGTGCCCCAACGCCGAGTGCAAACACCAGGTCGAGGCCCCCGCGGCGGTTGAGGTCAGTTCCTGATTTAACCAGTATCAGTCCTCAATCTCCGAAATTGCGCTAAGATGCTTGCATGAGCCTCTTCAAATGGAGTAAAGGGCATTCCGTTTATCTCCCCGAGATCGATGCCGAGCACCGCAACCTTTGCAATATGGGAGCGGAACTCCACAAGACCGTCCTCGCCGGAGGTAAGGCCGAACAGTTGAAACCGATCCTGCTCAATCTCCTGGAAGCGGCGGACGAACATTTCCGCCACGAGGAACGCCTGATGAAGGTGGTCCACTATGCGGCCTTCGAATGGCACAAACGGCAGCACGATACCGTGCGCAAACGCCTGAAACAGGCGATCAAGCTCGTCGAAGCCGGTGAAACGGAGGCATGCATGGACTTTATGAAATTCCTCAACACCTGGCTGGTCGATCACATGACCGTGACCGACCGCATGATGGGCGCCTTCATTCGCAACTACCTGCGCTTCAACACGGCGCTGGCGTCCTGACCCGCTTTCGCGTGGTCACTACAAACGTGCGACCCTGACCGAGCTGCCCGCTCATTCCCAGGTCGCGCGCGTCGTAGTAGGACGTGGCTTCAAAACCCGCGCGCGAGAGCGCGGCATCAATCTCCTGCGTGCTGTAGCAGCGTTCCTGCACTTCGGTATCGCTGCGCAGCCACTGGCCTCCGATTAAGCGGAACATGGTGATCCGGCACTGCGCCATCTTGGTGCGGAAATCGAAGCCGGTGCCGGTGATGAGCAGCACGTGGTCGTCGCGCACCACGGAAAAGGCGTCGGCCCAATTGGTCCGGTAGGCCGATTCCAACAGCATATCGAAGACGAAAGGGGCGCCGGGTTTGAGCGCCTTTGCGACGCGCAGAAAGACCCTGTCCAGCGCCTTGGTTTCCAGGATGTGATTGAGGCTGTCGAAGGTGGAGACGGCTCCATCGTAGCGTCCCGGCACGCGGAAGGCGGAGGCATCGGCGATGTGAAACTCGGCGGCCGGAACATTCTCTTTGGCGTGCGCGATCATGCCGGGGGAGGCGTCGATTCCAGTGACGTGCAAGCCGCGCGCGGCCAGCAGCCCGGCGAGGTAGCCAGTGCCGCAGCAGACGTCGAGAACGCGGCCGCCTTCGGGAATCCGCGGCAGCCAGATGCGTTCGAGGATCGGGAAGGCAAGGCTGTGGAAGTCTTCATTCCAATAGCGGTTGTAGAACCAGGAAAAGTCGTCGTAGAGAGCCAAATTTCAGCATGCCATACTGGGTGACGATGCGGAGAATCTGCTGGCTTGCCCTGAGCGCGGCCGCCTGCCTGGCGCTCACCGGCTGTTCGTCGTCCGACGAGCCGAAGAAGACCGAGGCGCCGAAAGCGGCGACGCCGGAGAAGACGCCGGATGTCTTTCAGGCGACCTTCGAGACGTCGAAGGGACCCGTGGTGGTGGAGATCCATCGCGACTGGGCGCCGGTCGGCGTCGATCATTTTTACGCGCTGGCCAAGACTGGATATTTCGATGGCAACCGTTTCTTTCGCGTGACGCGTGCCTACGCGCAGTTCGGCATCAACGGAGATCCGCAGACCTCGTCCCTGTGGTCCACGGCTTACCTGCCCGATGACCCGGTCAAACAGAGCAACGTGAAGGGCACCCTGACGTATGCACATTTGGGCGCCAATAATCGCACGACCCAACTGTTTTTTAATCGCAAGGACAACAAGGATCTGGACAAATCCGGCTTCGCGCCGATTGGGAAAGTGACCAGTGGAATGGAGGTGTTGGAGAGCCTCTACGACTCCTACGGAGACATGCCGCCGCGCGGCCAGGGACCCGATCCGTCAAGAATAGAGCTACAAGGAAATTCGTACCTGGAAAGTCATTTTCCGCGCCTCGACTTTATCAAGAAATTGACGATTCAGTGATATATTGAAAAGGACCCTGTCCCCGACGCGAAGGGGACCAGGAAGTTACCAATACAGGGTCAAATTGAAACGACGCGGCCCGGCGGTGAAATACCGCCGGGTCTTTTTTATGTGGATCGCGCCACGAGATCGCTCCCTGACGGTCGCGGTTCGCTGAGGTGGATCTCCTGCAGGCTCCAGACGCGGATGGGGTCGCGGAGGCGCGCGGCGACGGCATCGGCGGCGGCGCGGGCACCGCTCATGGTGGTGATGCAGGGCACGCGATACTGGACGGCGCTGCGGCGGATCGACTTTTCGTCTGAGAAAGCGGACGCTCCGGCGGTGGTGTAGATCGCCAGTTGAATGTTGCCGCCCTTGAGCAGATCGACCGCGTTGGGGCGGCCTTCGTTCACCTTGAAGACGGTGCGGCAGGTGAGGCCCTTGGCTCGCAGAGCAGCGGCGGTACCGCGGGTCGCGACCAGGGAGAAGCCGAGCGCGGCGAAGCGCGCGGCGACATCGACGGCCTCTTTCTTGTGGTGATCGTTGACGCTGATGAAGACCGTACCCTTCTCAGGCAGCGGACTGCCGGCCGAGATCTGCGCCTTGAGGAAGGCCTCGCCGAAATTGATGCCGACTCCCATGACTTCGCCGGTGGAACGCATCTCCGGTCCGAGCACCGGATCCACGCCGTGGAATTTATTGAACGGGAAGACCGGCGATTTGACAAAGACCTGCGGCACGGAGAGCTTGCCGGAGCCGAAGCCGTAATCCTTCAGCTTCTTGCCCCACATCAGCCCGACCGCGATCTTGGGCAGCGGAACTCCGGTGGCCTTGCTGACATACGGCACGGTGCGCGAGGCGCGCGGATTGACTTCGAGCACGTAGACCACGCCGTTCTGAATGGCGTACTGCACGTTCATCAGGCCGATGACCTTGAGCGCCTTGGCGAGCCGCACCGTGTAGTCTTCGATGGTGGCGAGAATCTCGCGCGAGAGCGATTGCGCGGGCAGCACGCAGGAGCTGTCGCCGGAGTGCACGCCGGCCTCTTCGATGTGCTCCATGATGCCGGCGATCAGGACGTCCGTGCCATCGCCGAGCGCATCGACATCGACCTCGGTGGCGTCTTCGAGGAAGCGATCGACCAACACCGGACGCTCCTGCGAGAAGGTGACGGCCTCGCGCATGTACTGGCGCACCATCTCCTCGTCATAGGCGATCACCATGGCGCGGCCGCCGAGCACGTAGCTTGGGCGCACCAGGACGGGGTAGCCAACGCGCACCGCCACCGCACAGGCCTCCTCGACGGAGGTGGCGGTGCCGTTCGCGGGACAGGGAATCTTGAGATCGTCGAGCAGTTTGCCGAAGAGCTTGCGATCTTCGGCGAGATCGATATTTTCGGGATCGGTGCCGATGATGGGCACACCGAGGCGCTTGAGCGGCAGCGCGAGATTGAGCGGTGTCTGTCCGCCGAACTGCACGATCACGCCGTCGGGCTTTTCGGTGTCGACGATGTTGAGCACGTTTTCCAGCGTGAGCGGCTCGAAGTAGAGGCGATCGCTGGTGTCATAGTCGGTGGAGACGGTCTCCGGGTTGCAGTTGACCATGATCGATTCCACCTTCATCTCCTGCAGGGAGAAGGAGGCATGGCAGCAGCAGTAATCGAACTCGATTCCCTGCCCAATGCGGTTGGGGCCGCTGCCCAGGATCATGACTTTCTTGCCGCTACCGGGATCGGCTTCGCAGGAACTTTCGTAGTTCGAGTAGAGATATGGAGTGAAGCTTTCGAATTCGGCGGCGCAGGTATCGACGCGGCTGAAGACGGCGGCCACGCCGAGTTCTTTGCGCCGCGCGCGGACTTCGATTTCGGGCACGGCCCAGGTCTTGGCAAGCTGCGAGTCGCTGATGCCGAAGCGCTTGGCTTTGCGGAACTGCTCCGCGGTGGCGGCGGCGAACGAACCGGCGGCCAGTTCGGTCTCCATATCCACCACGTCTTTCATCTGCTCCAGGAACCACGGGTCGATCGAGGTGAGCTCGTGAATATCGGCGACGCTGTAGCCCGAGGCGAGCGCGAAGCGGATGTAGTTGAGGCGGTCGGGGGTCGGCGTGATTAATTTCTTGGCGATTAAATTCTTGTCGTACTTCTCGCTGCCGAAGGCCTTGCCGGTCTCGAGGCTGCGCATGCCCTTCCAGAGCGCTTCCTTGAAGGTGCGGCCGATGGCCATCACCTCACCGACGGATTTCATCTGCGTACCGAGAGTGGTATCGGCGCCGGGGAATTTTTCGAAGGCCCACTTGGGAATCTTGGCGACCACGTAATCGATGGTCGGCTCAAAGCAGGCCGGAGTCTTGAGCGTGATGTCGTTGCGGATCTCGTCGAGCCGGTAGCCGACGGCCAGCTTGGCGGCGATCTTCGCGATCGGGAAGCCGGTGGCTTTCGAGGCGAGCGCCGAGCTGCGCGAGACGCGCGGATTCATCTCGATGATCACCATGCGCCCGTCCTGCGGGTTGATGGCGAACTGCACGTTGCTGCCGCCGGTATCGACGCCGATCTCGCGCAGGCAGCGCAGGGCGCCGTCGCGCATCATCTGGTATTCGCGATCGGTCAGGGTCTGCGCGGGGGCCACCGTGATGGAATCGCCGGTGTGCACGCCCATGGGGTCGAAATTTTCGATGGAGCAGATGATGATGCAGTTGTCGGCGAGATCGCGCATCACTTCGAGCTCGTATTCCTTCCAGCCGAGCGCGCTCTCTTCCATGAGGACTTCGTGAACGGGGCTGAGCGCGATGCCGCGCTCCAGAATTTCGACGAGCTCTTCCTTGTTGTAGGCGATGCCGCCGCCGGTGCCGCCCATGGTGAAGCTGGGGCGGAGGATGTTGGGGTAGCCGATCTTCTCGGCGAATTCCAGGCCGGCGGTCACGGTACTGATCAACTGCGATTGCGGGGTGGCGAGGCCGATCTTGCGCATCGCATCCTTGAAGAGGAGGCGATCTTCAGCCTTTTTGATGGCGTCGATTTTGGCGCCGATCAGCTCCACGCCGTATTTATCGAGCACACCGGCTTCGGCGAGTTCCACCGAGAGATTCAGGCCGGTCTGTCCACCGACAGTGGAGAGCAGCGCGTCGGGGCGTTCGCGGCGGATGATTTCCTCGAGGTAAGGACGGGTCAACGGTTCGACGTAGGTCTTGTCGGCGAGATTGGGGTCGGTCATGATGGTCGCCGGGTTGGAGTTGACCAGGATGACTTCGTAGCCATCGGCGCGGAGGGCCTTGGCGGCCTGGGTGCCGGAGTAATCGAACTCGCAGGCCTGGCCGATGATGATGGGGCCGGAGCCGATGATCAGGATGCGGTGGATGTCGTTGCGTCTCGGCATCGTTATTTCGCCTCCCGCATGAGCCTGGTGAAATCGTCGAACAGGTAGTGCGAATCGTGGGGACCGGGGGCGGCCTCGGGATGGTATTGGACGCAGAAGACCGGGTGACTGCGATGGCGGAAGCCTTCGAGCGTCTGATCGTTCAGGTTCACGTGGGTGATTTCCACTTCGTTGAGATTGAGCGAATCGGGATCGACCGCGAAGCCGTGATTGTGGGAGGTGATCTCGACGCGCTTGGTGAGTTCGTTGCGCACCGGGTGGTTGGCGCCGCGGTGTCCGAATTTCAGTTTGTAGGTTTTGCCGCCCATGGCGAGGCCGAGGAGCTGGTTGCCGAGGCAGATGCCGAAGATGGGCTTCTTGCCGATGAGCTTGCGGATGTTGTTGACCTGGGGGACGAGCGGCTCGGGGTCGCCGGGTCCGTTGGAGAGGAAGATGCCGTCGGGGTTGAGCGCGAGCACGTCTTCGGCGCTGGTGAGCGCGGGGACGACGGTGACGCGGCAGCCGGCGTGGACGAGGCGGCGGAGGATGTTGTGCTTGATGCCGAAATCGTAGGCGACCACGTTGTAGAGCGGCTCGGCGGTCTTGCCGATCAGGTCGGAGGGCGAGCACTGCTCGACGGTCTTGGTCCACTCATAGCGCTCGGCGGTGGTCACGCGGCTGGCGAGATCGAGGCCGGTCATGGTGGGGATGTTGCGTGCTTTTTCGACCAGTTTCTGCGGCGTCGCTTTCCACGGCGGAGAGGACACCGCGCATGACGCCGCGGGTGCGCAGGTGGCGAACGAGCGCACGGGTATCGAGATCGCTGACGATGGGGACGCCGGAGTTGGCGAGGAAGCTATCGGCCGACGAATCGGAGCGCCAGTTGCTGACGATGGAGGAGAACTCGCGGACGACGAGCCCTTCGATGTACGGCCCTTTGGATTCGTTGTCACGCGAACTGGTGCCGTAGTTCCCGATTTGGGGGTTGGTCAGAATGACAATCTGGCCGGAGTAGGAAGGGTCGGTGAAGACTTCCTGGTATCCGGTGAGAGCGGTATTGAAGACAACTTCGCCGCTCCGCTCTGTGGGCGCACCAAAACTCCGGCCCTCGAAGACGTTGCCGTCTTCCAGAGCGAGGATTGCAGTGTTCAACTTAGGTTTTTCCTCCCAGGGAGTGGATAACCTTCATTTTAGCATTCCCGGACCGCGGGGTTGGCAGCCGGACGGGCCTGCGCCCCGAGTGGGACAAATTTGTCCCGCCTGGCAGGGTGCGTTTATTGAAAACGAAGCGGTTATCCGAAAAAAAAGCGGGACACGTTGGCCCGCCTACCCGAACTACTCTACCTAATTGCGAAAATAGCATGGCGTATTGGAGAAGCAGGGCCTTAACTCTTGTATGTGAGTGATAACAGGGGTCAAATATTTTTCATGTTGGCGTGAACGGGTGGGAGGCGGCTCAACGTTTTGGCGTTGGCCCGAAGTAGCGGTAATGCCCAGCGATTTTCCAGTTGAACAGAACATCTTCCATCCTGGGACCTTGGCCGATGTTGTGGACCAGCATATAGCGTCCGCTTGCTGCCGATTTCCGGTCCACGACAATCCCGATGTGCGGGACATTTCCTCCGAGGTCCCAGGTGACCAGGTCGCCGGGACTGTAGTCTTCCGCGCGGCGTGAGATTTCGAGCGCTTCTCCTTTGCGCGAGAAAAACACCATGAGATTGGGCACGCGCCGGTGATCGATGTTCGTGTCGGGACGCAAGGCCCGCCACTTCCACTTGTGTGGATACACCGAGAAATTCTGAGACATGTCCTCATGGACCTCTTTCTGCAGATCGATTCCGACGGCACGGTAGCCGCGAATCACCTCGTCGGAACATACGCCGGTGCCGTCAGGGACGTCTCCGCCCGGGTACGGAATTTTCACATACGCGGGTACGTAGCGCACCGCGTGGTGCGTCCGTTCGATCGCCGCGGCTACCAGGCGTTTGAGGAGTTCCTGTTTGGCGCCCGATTGAACCGTGCTGGACTGAGCGGCAGCGAGAACCGCCAGGAGCGTCGCGGACAGTCCAAGCTGCGCAGCGGAGCGTGCTCGATCGATGGGCATGAGCATGGAATAGCATGTTTCCCGTGGCGTGATAAAGATATCGATGGGCCAAGGGTTCAGATTGTGCCAGGCGAACGGGGCGGCTGCTAGCGTAGAGATGTCGCGGACGCCGCATGCCGGATCAGGGAGAGATGGGTCATGGGATATAACTTCACGACAAGTATGAGGGGTGGCGCATCCTCCCACCCATGTTCAACGAATGGGGCTTAGGTTTCCAGGGCCTACCTGACCGCGCACTGGGAAAACCATATCCGGATTTACGGCAAGTTTCCGACAACCCCACATATCGGGAGTTGACCGCAACGGGACCACCCATTCCCTAATTTGCTGGCTGTAGAACCAGCACCTTAAGATCGCGATCTGGATGGAAATCGGACCGGACCAGTTCGTATCGCGTGGTGCCAACACGTTTCAATCCCGGCATGCAAGTGACGACGATGTCGTCTGGACTATCTGTTATCACCGAGAGGCGGAATTTCTGAATTGGACCGGCCCAATTGTTGGCCGTGGTGAGGATGTAATCGATGTCCCTCCCAGTCAACACCGCGTTATCGGGACCGCGTGCGGCAAGGCGCAACTGTTTCTGTCTCTCGATTTGGTTGATGGTGTTCTGTTCTCCGCAATACGGCTGGATACGCCAGTCATAGGGACCATCGGTGCTAATGGCTCCGCCACTGCCGTGACCGCCGACGAAGGGCCGATACGTGTGCTGGATCTCGACGGTGGCGTTGGCCGGGAACCTCTGTTGCCAATAGAACTGAACGCGGCTTTTCCAGTACGGCCAGCATTTTCCTGCCGTGAGGGAGCAGTCCACCAGGCCGCTGTTCTCCAGGCCCGTGCGCTCTTCGTTGCTAAGCCTTTTTACAGCCGTGGTGACATTCTCATCCAAAACCGAAAGGGGTACGCCGAGTGATCGCAATTTAGCTGTGATCTCACCCGCATCCGTGAAGGCGCGGACCTCCACTTGGGGCGTCATCTTTTCTCCGGCCACAACGACGTTGAAATCCATGAAATTCAACGGGTCGCGTGAGGGGATGTTCATCATGACGTTTGCGACGGCCCCACCATCCATCTCCGGCAGAGGGAAAGCGACCATTACGTTTAAATCACGGCTGCTCGTGTTTCGGAATACGTACTTGACGGTGATCTGGCGGAGGGATATTTGAAGGTCCTCGGAGTCCATCACAATGGATGTCGACTTTACCGGAACTAGACCGCCCGCGCCAAGCGTGACCGCGGTGTCGTTGGCGCCTACCGGGAGAACTCCCGCCAGCGCACCCAGAGCAACCAATCGGGCGACATTCACTCAGACGGAGTGTAGCACCACAAGAGTTTTGGTCGTGAAACGGCGTTACCGGACATCGACGATCCTCAAACGCTGTCCTGCGCGATGGTAGACGAGAAGCCCGCCCGCCGGGAACTTGGCAGTAAGGGGCACCAGTGACTGGATGCTACGATCACTGCATGGACGAGCAACTGTATCTGCAAGCGATGTTGCGTGATCATATCGTGTGGGGTTGGTTAACAGTTGCCTGTCTTGCCGCAGTCGGTTCCTCCATCTATTTCAGAGTCCGTAGCCGTCGAAGATCCGCCTCAGCCGCTCTATTATTTTCCGTTCTTCTGTTCTTCTTCTGCATTTTGCAGTGGGTAGAATATTGGGAGTAATCGACCGTCTGTGCAAGCTGGGAGAACCGACCGAAATTGCCCACAGTTTGTGGCCGAAAGACGGCGATACCGAAAGTGACCGCAGGCGGCGGACGGGGCAATGGTCAGAGTCGTGCGATACTCGAACCGGCGATGAAGTACTTCACAAAGAGCATGTGGCGAGGGTCGCAACAGATAGGCCCTAAAGCCGGGGAAAACCACGCTCAATGGCAGCAAGCGTTCGAGGCGTACCGACATAACCTCGAAGCGCTGCGCGGGCGTGTTGGCGATGCGGCCTATAAGTTCTTCGTCGATGCCGATGTTCACGATGCCGAGTTGCTTGACCTTCACATCGTCGATGGAAGCCGACCAGCGCCGCTCGGCGAACCTGCCCGACCGTGGCAGAGTCTAACGGCATACCCGGTGCGCGTCGAAGTGACGATCTTGGACGCGCAGGATGAATACGTGTGGCGTCTGGTCTATTCATCGACGCGCACGGTTCTGATAGATTTCCCGTCCGACGATCCCTTATTCAGTCGAGGCGTGGGCGGTTTTGATGACTTGGGATATCACGAACTCACCGATGCCGGGGGCGGCTTTTTACGCCACGAGCTATTGTTCAGTAGTGGCGCAATTGTGGCATTCGAGTTCAAAGATGTCGCAATCTCTTCAACTCCTGCCCGAACATCGCGCAAGTAATCCACCATGAGGTCGAGGAAAACGGCGTTGTGGCCGATATACGGCGTTATCGGAATTTGACCGTCGCCGCGCTCCCGCCCAGCGGTCATTTTCTCAAAACCCCACTTTCGAGGAACTTACCGGAAACTGGCAGAACCGGCCTCCTCGACAGTCCGGTGTCACCGCAGGAACAAGTCGCGTGGCCCCGGATTCTATTCTGTAGAGGAAGGTGACATGCGCTATGCTTCGGTCGTGCGATGGACACGCAATGGACTGGTCGAACGAGCGGACAAGGTCTGCGCCGCTGTGCATTTTCTAGCATGGTTCGCTGTCGCCACTAGTTGGATCGTGAACTGGCGTCTAAACGGTTCATCGCCATCCGGGCCGCTCTTCAACTTCGCCTACAGGTTCATCGGTCGTATCGACTACCTCGTAAAAGCGATCGTTGAGGACCTGACGATCAAGATCGGACAGACGGCGGCTGGTTGGTTCTCGTTCGATCTTGGGGCCAGCTTCACGATTGCCTGCGCCTGTCTCCTACTCGTCGGCGGAACCCTACAGTGGTTCCTGCTCGGCAAACTGGTCCAGTGGACTGCCGCCACGAAGGGCATCACTGCTGGAGTTGCTGTCTTAGGAGCCTATGCGATCTGGATCGGCGCGTCTGCGTTTCTTTGGGTAGCAGCGTGATCGGACGCCGGTGTATACGAAAGACTGCGGGCGTGAGCGAAACACGACGTTCCTTCCGATAACGGCAAATAAACGGCGTTACCGGACAGAACTGGTCAGCCGCGCTGCCCTGGAAACCCCTTTGTGGAATGAAGTCCAAAAACCCCACTTGGACTTTTTTGCCAGAACCCCACTCAGCGCTTCCTGGCGCTTTACTTGAAGCCGCCAAACTGGTCAACTAAACGCTATTTTCCGGCAAACGTCAAGGTGCTGTTCACGTCTGTGTGCCGGAAATCGCTATTCGTGATGTTGACCGAGACTACTTGTTTGAAGAAGAACAGCGCTCGCACCGAGAACTCCCCGCCGAAACCAGAGGGAAACCACACCCCATCGGCCACGCGCTGATAGCTGACGGTGAAGCCGATGCCGTGCACGCTCGTCCCCAGCAGGATACGCACCGGCAGCGGAATTCCGATCGTCAGATCGGTGTTCACCCGCACCGGCTGAAACTCCCCGGCATCGATCAGCGCCTCTCCCTTCCAGTAGCCCTGGTTGCCCGCGGCGTCCTTCTGTTTGTTGGGACGGAACGTCACGCGATAAACCTTGCGCCCGGCGTGCATTTCGGTGCCTGCGAGCTTGTATTCGTAAACGTGCTGTTCCTCCGCCGTGAGCGGGAAAAGGCCGCGCGGAACCCCGTCCTTCGTCTTTCCAAGCGACGTGCTGAAAGAGTCGCCTTCGCTCCCCGTGGTGACCGACAGGCTCTCTCCGGAGTTGCCGCTGAGGTCTACGTTGCAGCGGCTCACGTCGCCATTCTTTTCCGGTGGGTTCACCAGCCGGCGCTCGATGCCATCGGCCATAGGCGTTACCGTGTATTCCCGCCGTTGCTCGCATGTCATCTTGCCGTTCGATTGATGCATCGTCACCAGTTCCTGCTGGCGATACACAAACTGCTTCCGGGCTTCCACCGATTTCGCCTGATTGGCCGCTACACGACCCATAATGTCGTCAATCGAAGGAACCTGCGAAAATCCTGCTGAAACCGCGATCAGTATCCAAGCAATCCGCTTCATATTCCTGAATACGACGATACGCCCCTACAAGAACGCAGACAACTCTCACTTCTCGCGTCTAATCATCCGTTTTATTCCCATAACGGCTGTGAAACGTTAGCGGAAAGTCGCCGTCTGGGCGGCAGAAAGCCGTCCAGGGAAGAGCAGTCAGATTCATGCGGCTTGCGACGGGAACCTATGGGCTAGTTCCAACCGCGCCCGTGACCCAGGCGAGTCCCCTTTCAGAATACTGCCATTCCAGCGGGCTGCTGCCACGGCGTTAAGGCTTGGGGGCCGTGCCGCCACAGCTTCCCGCGAAGGTGATGTCCCAGCCCTTTACGTTTGGAAAAAACAGGTTGAGCGCGGAAATCGATTTACCGTCGGGGTTCCACGTCCCGTTAGACGCGACGCTGCCCTGATAGGAAAATTCCGGGTAACCGGGCTGGTTGAAGTGGCTGACCTGACGGAGGTTTGAGCCATCCTTGTCGATTATCATGAATTCCGTCTTCAGGAATAAGACATTGGAATTCCACGGGTTTGACCGGTAGGGATAAGAGCTCATGAAGAAGATCTTCTCCCCATCGGGCGAGAACACTCCGTGCTCGTCCCACAAGGCCGGCGAATTGGTCAGGTTGGTGATTTTACCGCTCACGATATCCAAAATATATTGATCCTGTCCCTGCACCTGCGAGTGATCGGGGAAGCCGGTGTCGGCGGACAGTACCAGGTCTTTGCCGTTCGGCGAGAAATTGCCCGGTTCGACCCAGTCTGTATTGGGCGGTGTGATGTCCCGGAGATTGGTGAACGAGGGAACGCCGTTCACTTCATGAAAATCTCCGATCATCAGCTGCCATTTTCCGAAAGTATAAGCAACAATATTACCGTCTACGATTTGCGCCCAGACTCCCTGATGCCCGTTGGGAGTGAACGCTACGCCCGTAAATCCCTTCGCTTTGCTGGTGGGCCCGAAATCCTCCAACTTATACCAAAGGGAGCCGTCGGGAGTAGTGGCGTACATATCCACCCACAGGCCTGACTGTAACCAGCCTTCAACCATCGCCGGAGTGGCCCACCAGGGTGCAGTGTAGTTAGCTTGCTCGACCGCGAGCACGATCCAGTGCCCCGAAGGCGTCCAGTGCGGCTGCATCTTGGACCTAGCGGCTTTCGGGCCATTCAACTTATCGGCGCAGGTGATGCACACCGGGGTGCCTGCCGCCTCTCCGACATAAACCTGTGAAATACCGTTGGCATCTTTCTTGTTTACGAGATACTTACTCCCATCGGAGGACCACTCTGTCAGGCCGCCCTGCGCGGAAGGTTGAAACTGCTTCACCGCGCAGTCATCCACCGCGACGGTACCGGAGGCCGCGCGGCACAGAACGCTCACTAACGGCAGGAGCAATAGTAAAGATAAAGATCGTCTTACAACACAATTAGTAGGCATATAGATATGGGGAGGCAACTAATACCTCAAGCGAGATCCTGAAGCTATGAGCGGGCTATTACTACTAGATCTAAGTTAGCAGAATTGCGGGAGGGCACACAAGCTTGCCAATAGTCAGTAGAACATGACCAACTATCGAAATGACCCCAAAAAGGGTGAGAGAGAAGAAAACTCCGGGGCGAGTCGGAGTCAACCTACGGAAACGCCCAGGGAGCGGGTGGCGCGCGCCAGCGCAGCGGATTCTAAAGTCGGGGATCAGAGCTTTTAAGAGTCCCGGGACGAGACTGAGACGAGATCGACGCCCTCGCGTTGAATGGTCGTGGTGTAGGTAGCCTGCCTCTTGCTCAGCGCGGGTCGAGATTCGCCCGCATCAAGATGCCGGGATTAGTTCTCCGTTGGCATCCGCTCCACGTGATCGATAACGAGCACGGAAATCGGACGCTTTTGCCGTTCGAGCTTTAGTCCGAGCTGCTTTTCAAGCGCTTCAATAAGCGATATCGCGCCGGTTGGGTCCGACGCTTCGTGCGCGCCATCGGAAGACTCGACGGCCCCTGCGGCACGTCGGGTTTCGCTGCCTCCCATGCCCCGCACGATGCTCGCCGGACTGAAGGTCAGAGTAAAGTCGTAGGCTCCATCGAGCCCGGTCGCATCGAGGACCTGGCTGTGAATATACGATGGCGCTATCCTTTGAAGCTGTTCCGCAAATTGTGCCATGGTCATGTTCTGCACTCTAACCATCCTCAACCTCGGGTCCACACGCTTCGCGTCCTGTGCGGGGCCCTGGGTGTACTTCGTACGGCTCGACGGATCCGCCTGCTTCATCTTTGGCTTTACAGCTACCAGGGTATATGCGAGGACTGGACGATCTTCGTTGTGGGTTACCAGCTTGAAGCGATCTTTCAACAGCCCACGCACCATGACCAAGGCTGTATCCACATCGACTGTCGCCCCCGTGTGTTCGGATGGTTCCACAGATTCCGCGGCCGGCGCTTTCGCGACGATATCGAAGCGGTCCTCATCCAACCACTTGGGCGCTCCGGCGAGCATATCGTCCGTGATGTTCCACGCCTGTTCGATCAGGTATTTCAACGTGACCCCGGAAAAACTCACCCGACCTCCAGGCTGAATTTGAAACTTCATTCCCTGAGCATCCGGATTACCGGGTTTCACAACCGACACCTCAAACTGCGCCGGTGCGTTTATCTCGAGGCTCCCGGCTGCGCCCGGAGGGTTAGCGGTTGGTTTTTGCGAAACGCTTTTCACCACGATCGCTACCACCGTCACTTTTGTCGGTTTCAACTTCAGGCCGAGCTGTTTTTCGAGAGCGTCGAACAGCGGAATCGCGTCGCCCGCCGCAGCGCCTCCAAGTCCCCGCAAGGTGTACTTGAAATCAAAGTCCCACCCGCCCCGCAATTCGGTTTTGTCCAGCACTGGGGCACCGTAGAGATACTGCTGCGCTCCAATCATCAGAGGCATTTCTGCCGCAAAGGCTGCCATGGACATATTGCGGCAGGTATATGCGGGGCTGGCCGGGACCTTGACCTCCGGAGTGGAAGGCGACATCTTTAGCTTGCACCCAGTCTCGGTCGAGTGAGCCGCCTTCAGGGCCGTGTGCTTGTCCGCCGTTAGCGCATACGCAGGCACAGGTTTGGTTTCCTTATATGCCACCAATCCGAATCGGTCGACCAAGAGCGCGTGGAGCATGTGTCTCAGCATCTCCGGGCTCGATTTCGCAGGCGTTTTGGCAATCACATCGAAGCGGTCCATTTCGAGCCAACTGGGACCTGCAACCACTCTATCGGCCTCGACATCGTAAGCAGTCCGTATGAGGTCCAACATGGTCGCCGAACGCATTTCAAAACGTCCACTGTGAACGATTGTTGTTACAGACCGAAGTCTGGTGGCTGCGCTGACGTGGACGTCCGCCACCTCGAAAGTGGATAGCGGTTCTGCCGGCTGGCTAGAGACCACGCCCGACAGAAGACACGCGCAGAAGACGGCCCGCGTCATTGCTCCCTCCTCTTAAAATAAGGATACGACGCGAACCACGCACAGCGATTACGTTTCGCCCGGGTGTGGACACCACACCTCCCTCAAACCTTCTGGCTGGTTACCTGCACGCGCCGACTTCAATTGACGGAACGTGATGGCAACCTTCCGGCCCGCAACAAACATGACGAGAGCATACGCGTCTCGGACTTTCATACGGTCCTTCGCACTTCTGACCGGCCCGGTCGCAGCGAGTTCAACTGCACTCCATGGCATCGGCCTGCGGTCTGCCGGACTCCCGGCCTTCTGGCGCCTTTCGCATCTGCGCGCAGCAGAGCGAAGCTTGCAATCAGCGACACCCTAGCGCGTGAGATGGAAGCCAGCAGGTGCGTCGCCGGTAGCGGCCTGGCGGTAGAGGACAACGGCAAAGATTTCGCCCGCGGCGGTGAAAGCGGCGAAGAGGGCTGCGAACCACAAGACCGCCGGCACGATGAAGAGCGGGTAGCCGTTGGCGCCGAGCGCCCCGAGGATCACGCCGGGGACCGCGAACAGAAGTCCGAGCCATCCGAAGGCGATGCCGGAGATGATCTGCTCTCCCCAGGTCTGACGCAGGAGCGCGGAGGAGCGGCGCAGCGAATCGAGGACGCCGGAATCTTCCATCACGATTACGGGCACGATCAGAAAGGTCGCGAGATTCCAACTCACGCCGAACAGGCCGAGGACGATGCGTCCGGTCCAACCAGCGCGCTGCTCGAAGAGCTGGAGGATGCGCCCTACCGTGCTGGTCAGGAGCGCCCACAAGAAGATGACGTGACCGCGCGACGCGGCGCGGCGGATGCCGGCGGCGATGCTGGGAGTTTGGCCGGCCAGGCGCATCTGCACGCAGGCCGCGAGGGCGCAATTACAAAAGATGGTGACGAAGGATACGCCGGTATACCAGGCCAATACCAGCAGCCACGCGCCGGCGCCCCAGTGCATGTCCTGTCCAGTCAGGAGAATCAAGAGGAAGGGCAGGGAAAGCGCGATCACGCCGAGGGCGCTGAGAACCGGAAAGAGCGCCAGCTTCGGATCGGTGCGCAGAAGCCGGAAACTTTGCGAGACCATTTGCCATGTCATGCCCTCACTATACGGCTGGTTTTTTCGCCATAGGTCGTACGGCATTGAAAAGACTCGAAATTTTCCTGTTGACAACTATCGCAATCAGCAATATATTTAATTGCAGATTGCGATAGCCTCCAGAGATGCCGGGAACACTTCGGCGCTGGAACGCGTAATCATAGAGGAGTAAAACGGCTCAAACTTATGACACCGACAACCAGCCCGACACCTGGGACAAATTCACGCGCTTACTGGCGGAGCAGGGGTACGAAGTCTCCGAACCGGCTCCCGACACGATCAAGATCCGCGAGGTGGATAGCGGCGTTTCCATCCAGGCCGTGCTCGAAGGCGAGATCCTGTTTCTCTCGCTGCCGTGCATCACGGTGCCACGCGCCAGCAGTCACGCCGGAGATCATGGCGAAGATGCTGGCCGCCGACAACGGCATCAGCACTTCCTCGTTCCAGCTATACGATGCGGGGAGCGGCAAGGTCACGGTGACCCTGAACAACTTCTGCAAGCTGCAGGATCTGGGTGCGGATGATGAGGACGATATTCTCTCGTGCGTGCATTTTCTGCTGGTGGATGTGATGAGCGCGCGGCGTCTGCTGAGCGGCCTGGCTGCGTAAGAGGAGAATAGAGGAGAGACGATTATGGCATTTCTTTCGGATATTTTCGGGCGTCTCGGCCGCGTGGCCCGCGGCCAGGCAAACGCCGGCGTCGATACCATTGAAGA
Organism: uncultured Solibacteraceae bacterium; assembly: GCA_963791985.1. Lineage (GTDB taxonomy): Bacteria > Acidobacteriota > Terriglobia > Bryobacterales > Bryobacteraceae > Solibacter. The sequence goes on from CAWBUN010000004.1 coordinate 322,179, forward strand.
CGCGACATTTGAGGCCACCGTACGGCAGACCGTCGCCGACATGAAGACGGAGTTGAACAACGTGGTGCGCGCCTCGGCCATGGCGATGAGCAACTACAACAGCCTGGACGCGGAGTATCAGAAGTACGTGCGCCAGTCGCAGGAGTGGAAAGATCGCGCCGGCATGGCGCTCGACGCCGGCAACGAGGATCTGGCCAAGAAGGCGCTGGCCAAGAAGGCCGAGTGCGACCATCCAGGTCAACTCGATGAAGACCGCGGTGGACAACGCGTCGGCGACCAGCGAGAAGCTGAAGCCGCAGGTGGGCGAGCTCAAGCGCAAGATCGAAGAAGGCGAGCGCACCGCCGGCACGCTGGTGGCGCGCAAGAACGCCGCGGTGGCGCAGCGCAAGGTCAGCGAAGCCATGGCCGGAGTGGGCAGCGCCGATAACGCGTTCGCCGCGCTCAACCGCTTCGAGCAGACGGTGGCCAAGGAAGAAGCCACGGCCAAGGCCTTCGACCAGCTGGCGAGCGTCGGCAAGGACGACGATCTGGAGAAGGAGTTCGCGCAGCTCGGCGGGCACAGCGTGGATGCCGAACTGGCCGCGCTCAAGGCCGAGCGGCAGAAGACCTTCGGCGCCGCTACATTCCCAAGGAACTGCCGGGTCCCGGCGGATCGCTATCGACCGGCACCCAAGATCGGGGAGAAGACCGGGGCGTAACCGCGCCGGCGCATCACATGATCACGTTCACTGTGGTAGCCATTCTGGGAGCGCTGCTGGCGATCGTTCTTATGAACCTATTCAAGAAAGATCCGAAGCCGCTTCCCGCGCCGGTACGGCCGGTGGAAGATCTGGCGAACCTGAAGGTCACCGACGCCCGCACGGGAGATGTGCTCTCCATTGCGGGCGCCGGCGACCGCATGACCGATCTGGATTTCACGGTCGACCGCGGCACGCGGCTCGATGCCGGGTCGCGCTCCTGGGTGGAACTCTCCGGCCCGTACCAGGAGCGCCGCGTTTCCCTGCGCGTCGGCGGCGATGAAGAGATCGAAGTCTTTCTTCACGCCGACCCGCGCAAGATCACGCTCGAAGACCTGGGGTTGAGCGAAGACGATCTGGCGCAGATGGACGAGCGGCAGAATCCCGCCGACTAACTTCGAGTTCGACAACGCCACCTGGATGTACCGGCTCAGCCGCGAAGTCCAGGCCTGGCGCGACAATCAACCGGCGCCCACCGGCTTTTACTACTGGGAGTTTCTCACCCAGGACGGCAAGCGCCTGATGGGGATTCGGAAAGCGGAAGGCGAACCGTTCACCGTCACCTTGTACACGGCTGTGAATCCGGGCGACGTCACGGTTTATCGCAAGAATTAAGAGTAAGTGGGGCGGCGCAGCGCCGCCCCGATCTGGACAATCAAAGGTATTTCAATATGAGTAAGTCATCTTTGCGCGTCTTAGCCGTGATCCTGAGCCGTGGCTATCATCGGCGTGATATTCGCCGGGCTCGACAACCTGCCGCGCGACGTGCGGCCCAGATTGCGGCGGAGCGTTCGGCGTACACGGCGGCCCAGGGGCAATTCGAAGTCCGCGCAGGAGGAGATCGCGCGCGAGACCGCGGGCGAGGCGGCGTTGTTCGCGGCGCTGCCCTCGGCGCGGGAGTATCCGGACCGGCTGGCGCGGGCCAACACGGCGCTGAGCCACCGCCGGGCGCGATGTCGAGGAACTGGCGCGGCTCGAGAAGGCGAATCGCCGGCAGGATCGCGACCGGGCGAGTCGCGCTGCTGGCGCAGGAGAAGAAGGTTCGCACGGCGGCGGTCGCCGATGCCGAGAGCGTCCGCAAGGACGCGGCCCATTGGATCGATCTGAAGCAGCACCTGCCCGCAGGAAGTCCAGGACATGGAGCGCGATTACCAGGCGATCCGCGCGGTGGACCTGACGGCGGCCGAGGCGGCGGTACAGAAGGCCGCGGCCGATTGGCCGGAGAAGAAAGGCGATCTGGAAGCGCGCCTGGCGGCCGCCAAGGCACGGGTTGCGCACAGCGAGGAGCTGTGGCAATCGAGCGCGGAGGCGCGGCGCGCGGCCAGCCGCCAACGACTGGCGAAGGTCGATTTCGCCCGGTTGTTCACGGCCGCCGACACGCTCAAGACCAACGCCGCGGAGCTCCCCAAGCAGAACGACCAGCTCAAGACGCTGAGCGCGCAGCTGTATCAATCGTGGGACAAGATCCTGGTCGATATGGAAGTGCGCGGCATCGGCAATGCGCGCGAGTACGACCAGAAGATCCGCACCATCCGCACGCAGGTGGCCGACGCCACGGGCAAGCCGGGCACGGCCACGAGCGACGAGAAGTGGGTGGACGTTTCCAAGGCGCAATACGACGCCATGCGAGAAAAATCTCGGCATGGCGATCGAGCACAAGGCCGCCGGCAAGTACGATATCGAAAGCGAGCGCGTGGCGCAGCCGGCCGGCTTCGCCTACATGGCGCCTCCCGGACAGAGCAATCAGTACGGCCATTGGGACCATCACGACGGCCGCGATTTCTGGGTCTTCTACGGCCAGTACGCGCTGATGCGCGACCTGCTGTTCAATCACAGTTACCGCCCGTTCGAGCGCTACGAGTACGAGGATTACCGGACTTACCGGCAGCGCAACCAGACTTACTACGGCCGCGATGAGACCACGCAGGCGCCGAAGTACGGCACCTCCGGCACCACCACGCAGGAGCATTACTCGGGAAGCACGTTCGCGAAGAGCGGCGGCTTTAAGGATTCGAAGTACGCGTCGAAGGCGGGCGGGTATCGCGATTCGCAGTACTCGACGCCGATGGCGAAGGACCCGAATGCCGACCACAGCGCGCGCAAATTCGGCACGGGAAGCAATGCGTCGCCGGCGCCGCTCGCGATCGTACCGTCCCTCGCCGACACCTTACCGGCCGTCGGCTCCGAGAAGTCCGGGACGAAGCTTCGGGAGTCCGCGGAGAAGATAAGGCGATACCGTATTTATTTGCTCGCAGGCCGCGAAGATTCCAGGTTCAGCTGAGTCTTTGTTTGGTTTTCTTTGCGTCCTTTGCGCCTTTGCGAGACATTACTCTTCGCTTGCGATGCGGCTGATGCCGTCTTTGACCCGAGCTACGTTGGCACCAAGTCATGAAGTCAAAAGCATGTCTCGCAAAGGCGCAAAGGACGCAAAGAAAGCCAAGACAGAATCGGTAATTCCGTCTCGGGCCATTTCCAGTTTGCGGCGTGCCGCAATGTGGGGCAGGCAATCCTCCCTGCAGGCGCATATCGCGGCCCCAGCGTAACCCCCGGTGGCGTACGGCTCGCAGCACAAGCACATTGTTATACTCGTATTTCCATGCATAGAGTCCGTTTTGCGCCTTCTCCCACAGGATTTCTGCACATTGGGAGTGCGCGCACCTACATCTTCAACTGGCTGTTCGCCCGCCATCACGGCGGCACGATGATCCTGCGGATCGACGATACCGATGTCGGGCGCAATACCGACGCGTCGGAGACCTCGATTTTCGACGGGCTTGCGTGGCTCGGCCTGGATTGGGACGAGCAGTACCGGCAATCGGAGCGGCTGGCACTGCATCGCGCGATGGCGGAGGCGATTCTCGCGAAGGGGATGGCCTATCGCGATTTCACGCCGGCGCAGAGCGGCGAGAGCGAAAAGAGCGGGGCGCAGGGAACGTGGCTGTTCAACGCCGGGATGCGCGAGCTTTCGCGCGAGGAGAGCGACCGGCGCGCGGCGGCGGGCGAGCCGTTCGCGCTGCGCTTTCGCGTGCCGCACGATCGCGTGGGCAGCGTGCAGTTCACCGACGCCGTTTACGGCGAGCAGGCCAAAGGCTACGGCGACATCGAAGATTTCGCGCTGCTGCGCAGCGACGGGATGCCGACCTATCACCTGGCGAATTGCGCCGATGACGCCGACCTGCGCATTTCGCACATCATCCGCGGGCAGGAGCATCTCTCCAACGCCTTCAAGCACAAGCTGATCTTCGACGCCGCCGGAGCGGAATCGCCGACCTTCGCGCACCTGCCGCTGTTGATGGCGCCGGACGGGATGAAGCTCTCCAAGCGCGTCCACGGGCCGGTGGTGAGCGTGACCACTTATCGCGACGCGGGATTCCTGCCGCAGGCGTTCATCAATTTTCTGTGCCTGCTGGGCTGGTCGCCGAAGAACGATCGCGAGAAACTGTCGCGCGAAGAGACGGTGGAGCTGTTCACGCTCGAGGGGATCAACCGCGCCAACGCGGTGGTCAACTTCACCGAGGAAGAGCCGTTCGACGCGAAGGCGCTGTGGCTCAACGCGGAGCACATTCGTGCCATGCCCGCGGCGGACCTGGCGCGCGAACTGCTGCCCTTCGTGCCGGTGGATCTCGACAAGATGCTCAAAATCACGCCGCTGATTCAGGAGCGCATGAAGCTGCTGCGCGACGTGCAGAGCGTGGCGGATTTCTTTTTCGTGGAGCAACTGCCGCCTTACGATAGCGCGGAGCTGATACCCAAGAAGGGCGATGCGGCGATGGCGAAGAACGTCCTGGTCAAGGCCTGCGAAGTGCTGGCCACGGCCGAGTTCACCCACGACGGCCTGGAAGCGGCGCTGCGCGCGGCGAGCGTGGAACTGGGCATCAAAGCGGGACAAATGTTTGAACCCGTGCGGGTGGCGGTTTGCGGACGGAAGACCGCGCCGCCGCTGTTCGGCACGCTGGAAGTTCTGGGCCGCGAGGCCTGCCTGGCGCGGATTGGCCAGGCGATCGAAAAACTGTGAAAGAGATTATGACCACTGCAAACCCCGAGCCGGCGAGCGGCCCTTCGAATTTTATTCGCGACATCATCCTGGATGACCTGAAGACGAATAAGTACCAGGGGCGCGTGCACACGCGTTTTCCCCCGGAGCCGAACGGGTATCTGCATATCGGCCACGCCAAATCGATCTGCCTGAATTTCGGACTGGCGGCGGAGTTCGGCGGCAAGACGCAACCTGCGCTTCGACGACACCAATCCCAGCAAAGAGGAGACGGAGTACGTCGATTCGATTATCGATGACGTGCGCTGGCTGGGTTTCGATTGGGAAGACCGGCTGTTCTACGCGTCCGATTATTTTCGATCAGCTGTACGATTGGGCGCTGCAGATGATCCGCGAGGGCAAGGCCTTCGTGTGCGATCTCACGGCCGACGAAATCCGCGCAGTACCGCGGCACGCTCACGGAGCCGGGCAAGGAGAGCCCCTACCGCAATCGCAGCGTGGAGGAGAATCTGGACCTGTTCGCGCGCATGAAGGCGGGCGAGTTTCCCGATGGCAGCCGCACGCTGCGCGCCAAGATCGACATGGCGTCGCCGAACTTCAACCTGCGCGACCCGATCATGTACCGCATCCTGCACGCCGAGCATCATCGCACCGGCAACGAGTGGTGCATCTATCCGATGTACGACTATGCGCACGGGCAGAGCGATTCGATCGAACGCATCACGCACTCCATCTGCACGCTGGAATTCGAAGATCACCGGCCGCTCTACGACTGGTACATCGAGGCGCTGGGGATCTACCATCCGCAGCAGATCGAGTTCGACCGGCTGAACCTCACCTACACGCTGCTGAGCAAGCGCAAGCTGCTGCAACTGGTGCAGGACGGGCACGTGAGCGGCTGGGACGATCCGCGCATGCCGACGCTGGCGGGCATCCGGCGGCGCGGCTACACGCCGGAAGCGATGCGCAATTTCTGCGCGGCGATCGGGCTTTCGAAGACGAATGGCATCATCGAGCTCGGGCGGCTGGAGTATTTCGTCCGCGAGGATTTGAATAAGCGCGCACAGCGCGTGATGGCGGTGCTGCGGCCGCTGAAGGTGGTGATCGACAACTACCCGGAGGGGCAGGTGGAAGAGATGGAGGCGGTGAACAATCCCGAGGACGCGTCGGCGGGGACGCGCAAGGTGCCGTTCTCGCGCGAGCTCTACATCGAGCAGGACGATTTCCGCGAGGATCCGCCCAAGGAGTTCTTCCGGCTGGCGCCGGGGCGCGAAGTGCGCCTGCGCTACGGCTACTTCATCAAGTGCACGGGCGTGGTGAAGAACGCGGCCGGCGAGATCACGGAAGTTCACTGCACGTACGACCCGGCGACGCACGGCGGCAACGCGCCGGACGGGCGCAAGGTAAAGGCGACCATCCACTGGGTGTCGGCGGCGCAGGCCGTGCCGGGCGAGGTGCGGATGTACGACACGCTGTTCCTCAAGGAAGATCCGAACCAGGTGGAAGAGGGGCAGGACTTCACCGCGAACCTGAATCCGAAATCGCTCGAGGTGATCCGCGACGCGAAGCTGGAACCGAGCCTGGCCAACGCGGCGCCGGGCACGCGGCTGCAGTTCGAGCGGATCGGGCTACTTCTGCGTGGATACCGATTCGACGCCCGGAAATCCGGTCTTCAACCGCACGGTGGCGTTGAAGGACACGTGGGCGAAGATCGAGAAGCGGGGCGCGCCGAAGAAATGATCATCCTCGGAATCGGCGGCCTGCAGGGCGATGCGGCCGCCGCGATACTGAAAGACGGCGAACTGGTCGCCGCGGTGGAAGAATCGAAGCTGGTGCGGCGGCGCACGCACTGGGGCGGGCTCGACGAAATGCCGGAGCACGCCATCGCCACCTGCCTGCAACTGGCAAACGCCAAGCCCGCGGAAGTGGACGCGGTGGCGGTGGTGCGTCCGATTCCGGAATCGGATTTTCACCTGAAGCTGCGCGCGCAGTTTCCCAATAGCCGCATCATCGTGGTGGAGCATCACCTGGCGCATGCCGCGTCGGCCTACTTTCCTTCCCCGTTCGAAGAGGCCACGGTGCTGACGCTGGATCGCGGCGGAGATTTTCGCTGCGGTTCGCGCTGGCACGCGCGCGGCGCGCAAATGTCGCTGGAACACGAGCAGTACCTGCCGGATTCGATCGGCGATTTGTATGGCCGGGTCACCGAACTGCTGGGGTTTGAAGCCAGCGTGGACGAGCACAAGGTGCAGTGGCTCTCGATCGCCGGCGATGAACGCTTCAAGCCGCTGTTCCTGGAGATGCTGCACGTCTCCGAGGCGGGGCCGCGGCTGGACCGGAGCTTTTTCAGCACCGAGCGGGTGACAGCGGGCGGCTTCAGTGCGCGCTTCTTCGAGCGGCTCGGGTTGGCCGACGGGCATGCGATCCCCGAGGCGCTGCGCGCCGATGTCGCAGCGGGAGTGCAGCGCGCCGTGGAGGACGCGGTAATCCAGATGGCGGGTAAGGGCACCAACCTCTGCCTGGCCGGCGGGCTCGGGTTGAACGCGCTGCTGGTTTCGGCGCTGGAGAACCGCTCCGGCTACCGGAATGTATTCGTGCAGCCGGTGGCGGGCAACGCGGGCACGGCGATCGGCGCGGTGCTGGAGGCGTGGCACAGCGTGTATCGCCAGGAGCGGCGCGCCGCCATGAGGACGCTCAGCCTCGGGCCGGGCTTCACGGCGGCGGAGATCAAACGGGTGCTGGAGAATTGCAAGCTGCGCTTCCAGTACATGGTCACCACCGATGAAGTGATCGAGACCGCGGTGGCGCAGCTCAACGACCATAAGATTGTGGCGTGGATGCACGGCCGCATGGAATTCGGGGCGCGCGCGCTGGGCAATCGCAGCATTCTGGCGTCGCCGCTCAATCCGTATTCCACGGAGAATTTGAACATCTTCATCAAGCATCGCGAGCCGTTCCGCAAGTTCGCCGCGTCGGTGCCGGCGGAGTTGTGCGCGGAGTATTTCGAGGTGGGCCCGAACGCGCGATACCTGGCGACCGTGGGACGCGTGCGACCGGCATATCGCGAGCAGTTCGCGGCGGCGACGCTGGCGGACGACCTGGTGCGCGTGCACACGGTGGACCGCGAGGAGAACCCGCTGTACTGGAAGCTGCTGCATGCCGCCGGCAAGGCGACCGGCCTGCCGGTGCTGTACAATACCAGCTTCAATCTCTTCGGCGAGCCGCTGGTCTGCACGCCGCGGGATGCGGTGCGGAGTTTCTATTCGTCGGGAATCGACGCCATGTTCGTGGGCAACTTCTTTTTGCAGAAGTAAGACCTTGATTAGTGGACAGGCCGGGAGGCCTGTCCCTGGAGTTTGTACATTATTCAGGCGGCAGCGGCGGCGTTCAGGCTTCGATCGGTGGGGTTCAGGCCGAGATGAGCGAGCATCTCGGTATTTTCCGTCATTTCTTTGCGCAGGAGTGTGATCAGGTCCAGTGCCGAGGGTCGCGCAGCACGCCGGCGCCATTTGGGAAGTGCCGCGTAAGCCTTGCCGCGTTCCGCGCCAAAGGCCTGCAGCGAGGCCATCAGCAAGGCACTGTAGCTGGCCACCGCGAAGGCGGGCTGTTTGGGAACAGAGGTAACGTTACGTAACTGAGCTTGGCCAACGCCGAGAGTGTCTTTCTCCTCTCGATGGTTGACCTCGATCTGCCAACGATCGAAGTAGATCTGCAGGAGTTGGCGAACCGTCCCGTTAACCACGGTCGTGAGCAGGTAAGCGGGGCGACGGTAATACCAACGGCCGCTTTTCAGTTTGCGATAACGAGTGGGTCTGACGACCAGTAAACGGAGCGGGCGTTTGCGCGCTCCCCCTTGCCAGAAGATCCCACCGACTTCTTTGTATTCCACCTTGCGGCGTTTCCCACCATAGAAGATTTTGGTGACCTGCCAGGGCCGGCCGTCGTCGATCCGCACCTGCTCGGGCGTGAGCTTTTCGGTGGCATAGAAGCGGCGGGAACCGTCGGCGGCGCGGAAACAGAGTTTGATGTCCTTGCGCGCACGAGCGATCAACTCGACGCCCTGCACGACGGTCGTGAAGACGGTGCGGTTGCAGAAGCTGCCATCCACCGCCAGCAGGAGAATCTTTTTGGCGGCGCCGCAGGCATCGAAGGTGGTGCGCAGACGGCGCATCAGATCCACGAAACGGGTGGAGAGGTTCTGCGCTTTTTGGGCGACCCGATACTGCTTCCATTCCTGCTCCAATGCGGAGAGGGGCTCGGTCCGTTTCCCCTTGCCAGCGTTGCGTTTGGGGAGTTTTCGACGAGGCCGTTTGACCACCGAGACTTCTTCGAAAGCGATGGGCAGGGCGCGGGTGCCCACCTTGGCCCGGCGAAACAACGGCACCAGCACAGAAGCCTGCAGAAAACGAAGGCCGAACATCAGGTTGGTGTAAAACTTGGGAGAGAGCGGATCGCGCTGATAGAAGGCCTGCTGAATCTGCAGCCCGGTCTTGCGCAGACGCGTATCATCAATGGCCACGCCGATGTAGCGGCCGGGGCACCAGGCCAGCGCGCGCTGGAGGATCGGGGTGAACAGTTGGGCCGGATCCCATTGGCAACGGGAGAAGAGGAAGTATTCGGCGCGCCAATCTTGGTGCTGGCCGCCGTTGGTCCAGATGATGCGCGTGAGGGTGCGACGCCCCAGGCAGATCAGAGTGCCCAGGGCTTGACGCACGGCGCGGAGATAGGTACGGGGCTGGGGGAATAGCGCCTCCCAATCGGCAACGATATCGAGAAAGCAGCCCAACAGGCTGCGCGGGCCTTCCGGTGGCGGACCATCGGGAATGCATGTGGGGACGGACGACAAAATGGTTTGTGGTGGTTTCATTTTCATGTCAGTTCCGCAGGGACGGTGCATAGCCGCTGGCGCCAGCGGCGGTGGAGCGGATATAAGAAGATCTGTTTGCGGATACCTTGGGCACAGCCCGAACGATCCATGCGTCCGCGTCCTTGGGTCCTACCGACTTCGATCCAGTTGGCGGCGCGATAACAGACGCCCCGGTAGCGCGCCGGGTCTACCAGGGTTTCCAGGAGCACGGGTTCGACCCCGTAACGCGCCAGCCAATCGCCCGGCAACTGTTGTGCGGCACGGGCCAGAACATGGCTGGCGAGGTTGGGAATTTTGGCCCAGGGGAGAATCAGGAAGCGGCTGTGATTGACCACCCGTGGGAGATTGCGCTGACGCACAGCATCACTCCACCCGATCCAGGAATCGCGCGGGGCCATGCGCCAGGCTGCGCTGGTAAACAGCAAAGCGGCCAGCGGCGGCAGTTCCGGTTGCGCCGGCCGCACCCAGTAGCGCAATTGAGCGCCGAAGGGAGCGCGGTAGCCGAGATAGTGATAACCGTCGAGGTATTGGCGAAAGAGGCGTCGCTGGTCAGCGTCCTGGATCAGTTGTAATTGAATGGGCTGGTATCGGTCGAGTGGGCCGGTCAGCAACGCGGGCGATGGAGCGGGCGGCGAGGCGAGTTTCTCTAGGGGGATACGGCGGACTCTGGGCAGCGGGGCGGTGAGCCACGGTAACCAACCGCGGCGGTGTAGTTCCCGCAGGAACAAATAACACTCACGGGTTTTGAGTCCTCCGTTAGGCCGGCGCCATTGCAGTAGTTCACAAATGGTCGCCGCTAATTCGGTCCAGGCAAGGCTGGAGAACTCGCGCGTGATCCCGCGGAGCAACCCCAGTTCCTCTTCGGTCAGAGCGTGACCGCAGAAGGCCAGAGCATCACCAATCGTGATTGGCATCGCAAGCGACCTGCTCACGCAGGTCTCCACGCTTACGTTACCGGAATCCTTCGAGAAAGTTCAGAGAAATCTACCCGCCTGAACTCAAAAATGTACAAACTCCAGGGACAGGCCGGGAGGCCTGTCCCACGAGGACCACCAACTCCGCGACCAGCGCCTCCACGGCGCGGCGGACGGAGGGTGTTAGCTCCTGGCCGATCTCGAAGGACTTCCCGGGGATGGTGTAAAGCACCGCCTCCGGGGTGTGGCCGTAAAGCGCCTGCGATCCGGCCAGCAGGGATTCGGGATTGGCGTGGTGGGTGAACCGCGAGCAGGCCGGCGAAGGCCGGAGCGGCACACGCTGGTAGCCGCCGGCGCGGCCGATGATCGCGGCGTCGAGGAAGATGACCTGACGGGCGCGCGAGATCGGCTCCATCAATTCCGGCGTGAGCTGCAGCATGCTCAAGACTTCCACGTCGGGTTTTGGATGCGCTCGCGCAGCAGTTCCGCCGCGATGTAGCCCGCGCCATCGTCGCCGCGGAGCGCATTGCCGTACCCTATGACTAACGTGACTAGCGTGTCCGGCATGAGTCCAGGATTTCCCCTTCGTGCGAGCGCAGTTCCACTTCGAGAGCCAGGCGCCCATCGGCGTGAGTGGAGCAGCTCAGGCAGGGGTCGAAGGTGCGGATCACCGCTTCCACGCGGTTCAACATGCCCTCGGTGAGCTTGTTGCCGTGCACGAAATGGCGGGCCACCTGCAGCACGCCGCGATTCATGGCGGCGTTGTTGTGGCCGGTGGCGATGATCAGGTTGGCCCAGGTGATCAGGCCGTCGCGATCCACCTTGTAGTGATGCATGAGCGTGCCGCGCGGCGCCTCGGCGACGCCGATGCCCTCGGAGTTGTTGACGCTGGCATGGGCGCGCACGTTGGAATCGAGCGCGTCCGGATGAGTCAACAGCATGCTCGATCTTCTCCAGCGGCGTACAGCATCTCGATCAGGCGCGCATAGTGGTAAGTAGAAGCTGCTGAGCACCGGGCCGCGATCCAGTTCGCGGAACTCGGCCCATTCCTGGCTGGCGCGCGGCGTGCTGATGCCGTCGATGATGTTGAGCCGCGCCAGCGGGCCCACGCGGTAAACGCCGTCGGGATAGCCAAGCGGCTTGTAGAAGCTGGTCTTGAGGTAGGTCCAGGGGTGCGCGATCTCAGCCAGGTAGTCGGGGATAGGCGGTGTCCGGCAGGTCCGCAACGATGTGGCCGCCGGCATCGAGGAAACGCAGTTTGCCGTTGTAGTGCTCAAGGCCGCCATCTTCGCCTACCAGGCCCATGAACAGAGTGGGGAAATTGGCGAAGCTGCGGATCTCCTCGCGGAAGCGTTCGATCTCGCTCTTGAACCAATCGAGCGTGCGCATGGCGATGGCCAGCACTTCGGGGATCGCCGGCCAGAATGCGGTCGCGATTCTCGGCGGTCAGCGGATTGCTGACTCCGCCGGGCACCACCCATGCCGGATGAATTCGCTTTGCCGGCCAGCCATTCGATGATCTGCTGGCCGAACTGGCGCAGGCGGATACCATCCCTCGCAATCGCCGGGTTGGCCTGCGCAGCACGCCGAAGATGTTGCGCTCCGCCGGGTCGGAATCCATGCCAAGCAGCAGGTCGGGGACTCGAGAGGTAGAAGAAGCTGAGCGCGTGGGATTGCAGAATCTGCGCCAGGTTAAGCACCTGGCGCAGGCGCACCGCGGTATCGGGAATGCGCACGGCCAGAATCGCATCGCAGGCTTTGGCCGAGGCGATCAGGTGGCTCACGGGGCAGATGCCGCAGATGCGCGCCATGAGGGACGGCATCTCGTAGTAGGGCCGGCCTTCGCAGAATTTTTCGAAGCCGCGGAACTGGGTGACGTGGAAGTAAGCTTCTTCGACGTGGCCCTGCTCGTCCAGGTGGAGCGATGATCTTGGAGTGGCCCTCGATGCGGGTGACCGGGTCGATAACGATCGTTTGCCGTGGCATAATTTATCCGAATTTCGCGGCGGGGTTGGGCATCCTGCCTTCGAGCAGTTCGCTGAGCACCGAGAAGATCAGGTCGGCCGAGGGCGGGCAGCCGGGCACGAACACGTCCACCGGCACCAGTTCGTGAACCGGACGCACGATCGCCAGGAGCGGTGGAATCACCTGGCGCGGAATCTGCGCGTCCAGGGTTGCGTTCTCCAGATAGGCCCGTTTGAGGACGGCGTTGGCGCCGAACTGATTACGCATGGCGGGCACGTTTCCGGTGACGGCGCAATCGCCCAGGGAGACCAGAATCTTGGTGCGCGATCGCACCTGCCGGATGCGGTGCAGATCTTCCTCGCTGCTGACGGCGCCTTCCACCAGCGTGACATCGACATTCTCGGGGAACTCCTTGGCGTCCACCAGCGGACCCCAGACCACGTCGACGCGTTCGGCCAGCAGCGCAGCAGGCGTTCGTCGATATCGAGAATCGACATGTGGCAGCCGGAGCAGCCATCCAGCCACACGGTCGCCAGCCGGACCTTGGCTTGGGCGGGTACGTCATCGCCGTCCCTCCCGCATCAACGTCAGATAGGGCAGGAACTGGCGGCGTTTGGACATTTCGGCTACCGATTTTCCCTTCTCCGAAAGCGCGCCGGTGGGGCAGACCTGCACGCACTTGCCGCAGCCGGTGCAACTTTCGCTCTGGCCCCAGGGCTGGGCGAGATCGGTGATCACGCGGCACTCCACGCCGCGCGACATCACGTCCCAGGTGTGGGCGCCTTCGATTTCGTCGCAGACCCGCACGCAGCGCGTACACAGAATGCAGCGATTGTGATCCATCACGAAGCGCTCGTGCGAGGCATCCACCGGCAGGCGCGGATACTGATAGGGGAAGTGCACGTGGGTCATGCCGAGTTTCAGCGCCAGCGATTGCAGGTCGCAGTGGCCGTTGGTCACGCAGACGCTGCAGACGTGGTTGCGCTCGGCGAAGACCAGCTCCAGAATGCCGCGCCGGAGTTTGGCAAGGCGCTCGGAATTCGCGGTGACTTCCATACCTTCCGCTACGCGCGTGACGCATGCCGGCAGCAGCTTGTTGACGCCCTTGACTTCGACGATGCACAGCCGGCACGCGCCCACCGTGCTCAAGCCGGGCGAGGTCGCACAAGCGTCGGGATGAAGATGCCGTTTTCGCGCGCCACCTCGAGGATGGTCTGGTCCTCGCGCGCGCCTACTTCGCGGCCGTCGATGGTGAGCGTTATTACCCGCATCGGCGCCTCGGAAGCTCATGCCGTCACCTCTCTCTTGCGTCTTGCAGGTTCCCGCCGGACAGCCGCTGCCCGCGACGTGGGCATCATACTCGCTCGCGGAAGTATTTCAAGGTGGTCACCACCGGATTGGGCGCGCTCTGCCCGAGCCCGCACAGGCTGGTGTTGCGCACCAGATCGCACAACTCTTCGAGCAGCGCCACATCCTGCGCGGTGGCCTCGCCGGTCGGTGATCTTCTCCAGAATGCCGTGCATCTGCTGGGTTCCGGCGCGGCACGGAATGCACTTGCCGCAGGATTCGCTCATGCAGAATTCCATGAAGTACTTGGCGACATCCACCATGCAGGACGTCTCGTCCATGACGATCATGCCGCCCGAGCCCATGATGGAGCCGATGCGCGCGAGCGATTCGTAATCCACCGGCGAATCCAGGTGCTGCGGCCGGGATGCAGCCGCCCGAAGGTCCGCCGGTCTGCACCGCCTTGTAGCTGCTTGCCATCGGGAATGCCGCCGCCGATTTCGTGAATGATCTCGCGCAGCGTGATCCCCATCGGCACTTCGATGAGGCCCGGTGTTCTCGACCCGTCCGGCCAGCGCGAAGACCTTGGTGCCCTTGCTCTTCTCCGTGCCGATGGCGGCGAACCACTCGCGCGCCGTTGCGCAGGATGGGAGCGATGTTGGCGAAGGTCTCCACGTTGTTGATCAGCGTGGGGCACTCCCACAGCCCCGATTCCGCCGGGAAGGGCGGACGCGGGCGCGGCGTGCCGCGCTTGCCTTCGATGCTGGCGATCAGCGCCGTCTCTTCACCGCAGACGAAGGCGCCGGCGCCCAGCCGGATATCGACGTGGAAGCTGAAGCGCGTGCCGCAGATGCTGTTGCCGAGCAGGCCCAGGCGCTCGGCCTGCTTGATGGCGCGTCTTCAGATGCTTGACCGCCAGCGGATATTCGGCGCGGACGTAGATGTAGCCCTTCTGCGCGCCCACCGCGTAGGCCGCGATCGCCATGCCTTCGAGCACGCGGTGCGGATCGCTCTCCAGCACGGCGCGATCCATGAACGCGCCGGGGTCGCCTTCGTCGGCATTGCAGATGACGTACTTCTGCTGCTCGCCGGTCTTGGCGACCGTGCTCCACTTCAACCCGGTGGGATAGCCCGCGCCGCCGCGCCCGCGCAGTCCACTCGCTCTTCACCTGGTCGATCACCTCGAGCGGCGTCATCTCCGTGATCGCCGTGACCAGCGCGAGGTAGCCATCGTGCGCGATGTAGTCTTCGATGCGCTCGGGATCGATCTTGCCGGAGTTTTCCAGTACGATTTTCTTCTGTCGCGCGAAAAACGGCACGTCGGTGGGACAGGCGTTCAAACCGCTGCGCGTGGTCGCCGCCGGTATCCAGGCAGCGAATGATCTCGGCGCCGTCTCCGCGCGTCACCGCGGCGAACATCTGGCCTTCCGTCTCCACGCTCACCAGCGGACCGGCGCTGCACAACCCCATGCAGCCGACGCCCTTGACGAGCACCTCGTTCTGCATACCCGATTCGGCTACTTCCTTTTTCAGGGCGTCGCGCACCTGCTCGGCGCCGCTCGAAAGACAGCCGGCCGCGATGCACACGCAGACGTGGTGCTGGAACTTCTTCTGCGCCTCGCGTTCCGTCTCGCGCGATCTTGCGAAGTTCCTCAATGGTCATTTCTGAACCCCCGTGTGGCTGTCTTTCTCGATCCGCGCCAGTATGTCGTCGGGTCCGATCTTGCCGAGCACGGTTTGAATCCATTACGGCCGCGGGCGCCAGTCCGCACGATCCCAGGCAGCGCGCCGTCAACACGCTCAATTCGCCATCCGGCGTGGTCTCGCCGGGTTTGATCCCGTGGCGCCGCTCAATGGCGTTCAAGCAGCCGCGGCGCTCCCTTGATGTAGCAGGCCGTGCCGGTGCAAACGACGCAGGTGTGGCGTCCCTTCGGTTTCAGGGTGAAGAAGTGATAGAAGGTGGCCGCACCATAGACGCGGCTGAGCGGCACGCGCAGTACCGAGGCCACGAAGCGCAGTGCGTGTCTCGTCGAGATAGCCGAAGCACTCCTGGACCGTGTGCAGGGTTTCGATCAGGGCGTGCGGTTCGCGCCCGTGCCGGCGCGCGGTGGCCTCGACAATTTTCCACCGCTTGTCGTCGGAGGGTAGTTGGGGCGCTCCTAGATACGTCTGCATAGCATACTTATCGGTGCACGCGCCATTCCAGATAGTTTTGTCTGATAATGCGGAGATTTGCGAGCCACTGAGCGAGTCGGGTAGCGGCGAATCACCCAGGTGCGCGAAAATCCTCACATTTCAGCGACTTAGATTCCTCACAGTGTGGGAGTTATCAACTTTACACTCCATTTATGCGGTTTGGGGCCTCCATGTAAATACTCCATGGAGTTAAGACGTACTTTTTTCAAAGCGGCAAGATCTTCTCACTCCACCCGATGCAGGTGTTACCCGTATCTGTTTGACTCGTTTACACTTTTTTTCCAGTTCGGAATTCCCTGATAAATGGCCTCCCGCTTGCTGAACCTTCAACACCTGCGAATTCATATGTGTGAGACCTTGCATCCGGCTGGTACCCGGATTCAGGGCCGCTATAGTCCTGTCCTCGCCCCTGTCCCTGACCCAGGATAGGGCTCGCTCCGGAAGGGTCCCGCAGGCCCACCACACATTTCGGGCGGTAGCCTGTCGATTTTTATCGCGGGCTGCGGTCGCGGTGTGTCGTGGCCCATTTTATAGAGCCACCCAGGCAATGGACAGGACTAACACGTTGAAATCGATCACACAATCCTTATGCGACAGACCGGCGGAGTTCGTAATTCTGCCTCCGATCGGCGCACCGGTACCGGGCGCTTTTGAAGCAGTGGAGACCAGTGACCGCTTGCACGCCGAGTTACTCTCGTCCGCGCAGCGATTTCGAGGCGGGATCTATCTCGAGGACGGCGCCATCCGGCCGCAGCAGTTGACTGCGGACGGACGTCACGCACTTCCCGTGGACGAGGAGAGCTGGCACATTCTGACGCTGGACAATGAGGGCAGAATCTGTGCCTGCCTGCGCGTTCACCAGGAGATGGCAGGCCGCGATTTCGAGGGGCTGCCGGTTTCGCAATCGGCGCTCACGCGCTGTCCCGATTGGGGCGGCAAATTGCGCCAGGCTGTGGAATCTGAGATCGCCAGCGCGCGGGATGCACAGCTCCACTTCGGCGATGTGGGCGGTTGGGCGATTGCGACCGAGCGCCGCCGCACGCTGGAGCCGCTGCGCACGATTCTTGCCGGCTATAGCCTGATGCAGCACCTGGGCGGAGTCGCCGGCGTCGTCACCGCCACGTGCAAGCATGGCTCGTCGCAGATCCTCCGCAAGCTGGGCCTCCGCCCGCTGCAGGCGGGCGGCGAAACCATTCCGGGATACTACGATCCGCATTACGATTCGGAGATGGAAGTGTTGAGCTTCGATTCGCGGCGCCCCAACCCGCGCTACAAGGCGTGGATCGCGGAACTGCGCGGTGTGCTGTCGAGCGCTCCGGTGATTCGCGCCGAAAGACGTTACCGTCCGACATTCGTAACCCCCGCGGCCGCGTTCAAACCCTGGAACCCCGTGTTCTTTTCCCGCCACGTGCGGCCTCTCGCAGGTTAAGCTTTATACTGGACTAAAGATCATCGGCCGCAGATTCTCCTCACTGCTAGAATCCCGGTAGCGCAACGTCGCAAGCCGGCTGAACGTCTACTCCAATGCGGGCGGCGATGGTGCGTATCCGGATCTGGGGTCTGCAGTGAAAGAGATTACGAAGTCAAGTCTGGCGTGCGCTTCCTGGGAGCGTGCGATCCTGGAGTCGCTCGGCGATGCGGTCATTGTCGTCAGCGCGACCAAAAGGATCGAATTCATGAATCGCGCGGCGGAAAAGCTTACCGGCATTCCGGCGGGGAAGGCATTCGGCCGGGTGCTCACGGAAGTACTGCGCCTGGCGCCGGAGTTCGGCGAGGAACTGCGCGGCGACCTGGTCGAACTGGCCATCCTGAACGGGTCCAGCATCTCGCTGGGACGCAACCTGATTTTGCGCTCCGACACCGGAGAGGATCCCGCGGTGGAGGGTGAAATCGCGCCTTGCGAAGTCGCGGGCAACCCGCACGGAGCGGTGGTCACCTTCCGTGACGTCACGGAACGCAATCGGAATGAGCTGGCGCACTCGCACGATCAGAAGGTGCGCGCGGTGGCCCAACTGGCCGGCTTTATCGCGCACGACCTGAACAACGCGCTCACGCTGATTCTCGGCCACACCGATAAATTGCTGCGCAACCTCTCGCCCGTGGATCCCCTGCGCGACACTGCGGAGAACATTAAGGACGCCGGCGACATGGCCGCCAAAGTCAGCGATCAGCTCCGCCTGCTGAGCCGCAGGGACGTCCTGTTGCCCTCGGTGGTGAATCTCAATTGTGTGATTGAAGAATCCACCGCCGCCATGCAAGCCGCGGCAGGCCCGGATATCGCGATCACGCGCAGCCTGGCTGAAGACCTGGGTCAAATGCGCGCTTCCCCTCCTCAACTGCGCGACATGTTGACCAACCTGGTCACTCATGCGCGGCGCGCCCTCCGCAATGGAGGGCGGATTCACATGGAGACCGCCGACGTCGATATCGCGGGCGACGAGCGTGCCGGTCGCACCCGTCATTTCATCCGCTTGCGCTTCCATTATTCGGGCCCCGGTATGAAGCGCGAGGACGCCGGACGGATCTTCGAGCCGCGCTTCCGACCGACCGGTGAAGATGTACAGGATCTCACTATTTTTATGGTGATGGGAGCAGTCTCGGGTGCGGGCGGCCAGATGACCGCGCAGGTGCAGCCGGGCTCCGCCACAGTGCTCGAAATCCTGATGCCGCGATTGCAGGCTCCGCATCCCATTTTTGCCGGCCCGCAGACCGAAGGCGAGCCCGCCAAGCCGACGATCCTGCTGGTGGAGGACGATGCCGACGTGCGCGCGCTGCTCTCCACGTATTTCGACCGCAGCGGGTACCATCTGCTGGAGGCCGAGAACGGCGAAGAGGCGCTCAAAGTCAGCGAGTTGTACGAGGGGCCGATCGACCTGTTGATCACCGACATGATGATGCCGGTCATGAGCGGCCCGCACCTGGTCCACGCGATCGCGATGGACCGGCCGGAGACGCGCGTGCTCATGATCTCCGGCTTGCCCCCAGACCCCACGGCGCTCGATGACATGAAGTCGCAGGGCGTCCAATTCCTGCAAAAGCCCTTCCGCAGCGCCGAGCTGCTGCTCCGAGTGAAAGAGATTCTGATCGAATCGCGGGTGCGGCCCAATTAGGGCGCGTCGCTAGCTAGGTGTTGCCTTTCGACGCCACCGCCTCCATCACCGCCGCCGGCCGCGCCACCCCAGGCTCCTCCACGAACACGAACTTGCCGGCGATCGCCGCCGCAACCAGCGCCACCGCGCCCATCGCGAACGTAGCCGAATAGTTGAACCGGTGCGCCACCCATCCCGCCGTGAACGAACTGATCCCCACGAACAAATCGTAAAACGCGCTGAGCACGCCGATCGCTGATCCCCGGTCCGAGTTCGGCGTCCGCTTCAACACCGTCGACGCAATCGACGCCCACGGAAAGCTGAATCCAAACCCGAGTAGCGCCGTCGCCCCGATCGCCACCGCCGGCGCCGGCCCCGTCGCCAGAATCACCAGCCCCGCCGCCATGCATACGATCCCGCCATAGAACGTGATCGCCGGCGCGATCCGGTCGGGTAATCCGCCCAGGAAAAACCGCGAAAGCAAAACCATCCCCGCGTACGCGCTGAACGCCACGGGCCCCGAATTCCCGTGCGTCTTCAAATGCAGTATCAGGAACCCCGCGATCACCGGGTATTGCACGTTAACGAACCCGATCGCAATCCCCGGCGCGATGATGCTGCGCGGCAGCCATTTGCGCGCCGCGCGATGCGGGTCCGGCCGGTAATGCTCCGGCACGCGCGTCAAAATCAGGAACGCCGCCGCCGCCAGCACCAGTTGCATCATCGCCGCGCGTTCAAACGTTCCCAGCCACTGCCCCACCACCGGCCCCGCCGAGATCCCGCCCCAGATTCCGCTGCTCAGGTACCCGAGCGCCTGCGCGCTGCGCTCGATTCCGCCCACCTCCACCACCCACGCCGCCGCGCCGGTGTACAGGCACGCCTCGCCCATCCCCTGCAGCACGCGCGCCAGGTACGGCCCCGCCATCCCCAGCGGCAGCAAATACGTCGCCCCCGCACAGCCGCAGCAAACCAGTCCGCACAGAAAGGAAATTTTGCGCCCGCGACGGTCCGCCAGCGGCCCCGCGATCAAACGTCCCGCCAGCGCGACAAAGGAGAAGACGCCGATCACCAGCCCCACATCCTGGTCCGTGCCGTGAAGGTCGTATCGCACGTGCGGCGCCAGCAGCGGCAGCACCGTCCCGATTCCCAAGAACCCGAGAAACGTTGCGCCCACAAGTGCCCAGAATTGTCCACTGAATTTCCCCGCCGAAAGACCCATGTACCTTCAATTGTAGGGTAGGACGGCCTTCCACCCTGTCCCGGCCTACGAGGATGTAGGCATTTCTACATCCTCCCGTTGTACAGTCTTCCTATGAACGACCGCATCGAACTGCTCGTGAGCGCGGCGGTCACAAAGACCCCATCGTCCAGCCAGACCAGCGCCATCCCTGCGTAGAACTCCGCGTCCGTGGTGCCGGAGATCCGGGAATTCAAATCGGCCAGTGCCTGCTCGAACTGTGCCGATCGAGCTGAAAAAAGAAATTGGGATTGAGTGCCGGCAACTGGTTCGCTACAAAGTTCAAGTCCTGCTGTCGTGCCGTCGCCCCCACCTTCTGCGCCAGCCCCGGAAGGCATAGCAGCAGTACGAGCAACAGGAGCAGCATGGTAAGCACATTCTACCTGTAGGATTCGCGTCCTGGCTGTCGCCGCGTTGCTCGCTCAACTCCCGCTCGGCTGTTGGCAAGCCGTTAACTGGAGTGCGGCCGGTTCACGCGAGAGTTACGGCAGCTATGCCACCGGTCAATACGGCATGCCGGAGATGGGGGGCATGACGGGAGTGAGTTTGCCCCAGCCCTGTTCCTTCGCCGACTTCATGTCTTTGATTAACTGCTCGGGCAGG
The DNA here is from genome assembly GCA_963791985.1 of uncultured Solibacteraceae bacterium. Taxonomy (GTDB): domain Bacteria; phylum Acidobacteriota; class Terriglobia; order Bryobacterales; family Bryobacteraceae; genus Solibacter. The sequence continues at coordinate 343,068 of CAWBUN010000004.1, forward strand.
TTGGTCTTCAACTGCGGGCGGCCGGACTGGTTGGCGAGCACCCAGGCGACGGCGGCCACGGTCCTCGAGACGCTCTGCATTTCCTTGTAATCGATCTTCTCCGGAGTGTCGGTTGCGCGGTGATAATCGGGGTGCAGACCGGTGGTGAAGAACGCAATCGGAATGCCCATCTTGGCGAAGTTGTAGTGGTCACTGCGATAGAAGATGCGCTGGCCGCGCGGTTGCGGTCCCAGGTTGTCGTGAGTATCGTCGGGTGCGGTGGCATCGTAGAAATGATTCAGGTCCAGTTTCTGGTAGCCGCCGTTCACGGTCTCGATGGTCTTCTCCAACTCGTCGCTAGAGATGTTTGGGCCCACCACGAGAATCTCGCCCGGTTTCACCAGCACGTGAGTCGGATCCGAATCGGTGAAGCCCGGGCCTTTGGTGCGGCCGATCATGTCCATATTCAGGTCGGCCACCACCTTGGTGATGTCCACCGGCGGGTACTCGTTGAAATACTGCGAGCCCCACAGGCCCTTCTCTTCACCGGCCATCCACAGGAAGATGATGCTGCGCTTGGGCCGCATCCCCTTGGCGGCGCCTTCGGAATAGGCGCGCGCGATGGCCAGCAGTCCGGTGGAACCCGAACCATCGTCATCCGCGCCATTATTGACGTTGTGCCCGTCGGGCAGGGGCGCGGCCAGGCCGATGTGATCGAGGTGCGCGCTCATCACTACGTACTCGTTCTTCAGCACCGGGTCGCCGCCCTCGAGAATGCCGACCACGTTCTCGCCATGGCCCTGGATGGTGTTGACGGCCACTTTCAGTTTCAACTTCTTTTCTGCATTCAGCTCAAAGGAATCCTGTTTGGCGTTGGTGCCGGCCGCGTAGAAAACCTGCTGCGCGCTGGATTTTTCTCCCTGGAAGATCGCGTTGGTCATGGTGAGCCCGGCCTGGACGGCGGGCACGCTCGCGCAGGCCGGCTTGGCCTGCAGCATCGGGACCTGATAATTGGGACCGTTGAGCCCCGCGCCCCTGCCGCCACCACCGCCGCCGCCGAAGCCGCCGAAGCCGGCGTTGGGATTCGCCGACGCGCTCAACTGCTGGAAGTTGGGGATCGAAATCACCGCCAGCGCGCCATTCCTGGCGCCGTACTGTTCCGGCGTGAGGAAGTCCGTGCATACCGTGCCCAGCGGATTGACCGTGGGGTCGGGTGTATTGGCGTTGGCGCCCGCCGCGGGTGCTGCCGCCGGCGCCGCGCCACCACGACCGCCGCGGCCGCCCGCCGCCTGTAGTGCCGCCTGCTGCGCCGCGATCTCGGCGGGAAGGCCGGCCACGACGATGATCTTGCCTTTCACGTCCAGCCCTTCATAAGGGTTGATCCCGGTCTTGTTGATGACGTAGCCGTTGCCGGCGAAGACCATGCTACCGGTCACGTCGATGGCTTCGAGCGGCGGCGCGCCGCGGCCGCCGGCGGCCACCGACCAATCCTTGCTGTAGAGGAACTCCGTGGTCTGCGGTCCCGCCGGCGCATTGCCGCCGCGCGCTCCCCCGCCGCCGCCGGCACCACCACCGCCGCCGCGCGCGCCGCGGCCACCGCCGCGTCCCGCGGGCGCCGTGATCGACGCTTTGCTATCATCCACCGACACCGACTTGCTCACCATTTCCATCGGCATCATGTAAGGCTGCAGCGGCCCGTTCGTATTGGAGGTGCTGCCTCCCGGTTTGAGTCCCCATTCCGCCAGATGGCTGGCGACATAGAGCGCCGCCGTATCGAAACCGCGTGAAGGAAGATTGCGGCCTTCGAGCTGGTCGGAGGCCAGGAAGTAGAGGTAGACCTTCAGTTCGTTTTCGCTGATGGATTCCGCATTCCCATAGGAGGCGCCAACCGCCTCCGATTTCGCCATTTTCGGCTTGGCTTGCGGGGCGGATTTCGCGGACCGTACGGTAACCAACACGGAAAGCGAAAGAACGGCAAACAGAGAACTGCTGATGAGGATTCGGCGCATAGACCCTTCAGGGATATTCAGAGTATAGCGCCGACGGCTTGCTCTCCAGGAAACGGTTTCACCCGGACGAAAAAAACTCTACACCTGCCTGCCGTCTCGCTGCATCCCCCCACAAGATCGGAAGATCTTTGGCTCATGCGGATTCTCAAATTCAACCGGGCGCCGGCGCCGCGATGGCACCGCGCTCTCGCGCTCACGCTGGTGAGTGCGGCCTCCCTGTTATGCAGTTCCGACCGGCCCGGATTCACGCAGCACGATAAGGCTTTCTACGCCGCGGAGAGCCTGGTCAACTTCGTGCGCCCCGGCCTGGTCATCAAGATCGGTAAGGGCAGCCTGGCTGTGGATGGCACGATGCAGGTCCAGTTCAGTGTCACGGATCCGAAGGGCCTGCCGCTCGACGTCACCGGTGTGACCACGCCCGGAACGATTGCGACCAGCTACGTGGCTGCGTACATTCCGGCCGGACAGATCGAATACATCTCCCTGATTGCGCGCCCCGCCACGGGCGCCGCCGGTACGGCCAACCAACCGGCCGCCGACCGGGGCGGCACGCTGGTCAAGACCGCCGACGGCCAGTACACCTACACCTATGCCGCCAAGGCTCCGGCGACCTTCAACCGAAGCCAGACCGTCACCTTCGGGATTTACGCGTCGCGCGATCTTACCGAGTTCGATCTGGGCACGAACGCGTCCAACGACGTTTTCAATTTCGTGCCCACGGGCGCGCCGGTGGTGGACGTGCACGATGAGATCTACACGGACACGTGCAACAAGTGCCACGATCCGCTGGCGGCGCATGGCGGCTCGCGGCGGCAGGTCGCGCTCTGCGTGATGTGCCACAACGCGGGCGGCGGCGGCACGGACACGGTGGACCCGGACACGGGCAACAGCATCGATTTCCGCGTGATGATCCACAAGATCCACATGGGCTCGTCGCTGCCGAGCGTGCAGGCGGGCATACCGTACCAGATCATCGGCTTCGGCGGCGCGATCAGCGATTGGTCCACCGTGGTCTTCCCCGCCCTGGGCCCGCAGAACTGCCAGATGTGCCACGAGAACGGCGCGCCTCCACAGGGCGGCGTGTGGCCTCCGGGCGCGATGGCGCCAAACAATCCGCCGCCGGTCCACGGCGCCTACTGGCTCACGCACCCCTCGCGCGCGGCCTGCGGCTCCTGCCACGACGACGTCAACTTCGCCACCGGGAAGAACCACGCCAATCTGCCGCAGGTGACGGACAATTTGTGCAGCACGTGCCATGTACCGCAGGGCGAGCTTCCCTTCGACATTTCGATTCTCGGCGCCCACGTCTTCCCGCAATACGCGCCGGGCGTCCCGGGCGTGGTGTTCACGCTGCAGAAGGTGGACAACGGACTCGCCGGTGAAGCGCCGACGGTCACGTTCACGCTCAAGAACAACGCGGGGATGCCGATCAATCCCGGCGATATGAACCTGCTGAACCTGGTGCTGGGCGGGCCCACGGCCGATTACGCCCAGACGATCTCCGAGGATGCGCGCAAGGCCACCGGCGGCAACGGCACGTATGCCTACAAGTTCACCACTCCGGTGCCGGCCAAGGCGACCGGAACGTGGACCGTGGGCATCGAAGGCTATAGGAATATCACGCTGCTTCCCGGGACGGTCACGGAAACCGTGGTTCGCGATGCCGGCCACAACGTAGTCCTGAATTTCGCGACCGACGCTTCGAAGGTGACGCCGCACCCGGTAGAATTCGACAATGCTCACTGCAATGCCTGCCACTACTCGCTTTCGGCGCACGGGGGCATTCGCAATGAGGGGCAGTATTGCATCCTGTGCCACAATCCCAATGCGACGGATCAGGCGCAGCGTCCCGCCGGACAACTGCCGGCGCAGGCCATCGATATGCCGGTGATGATTCACCGCATTCACACCGGCGAAGATGCCGCGCCCGGCGGGCAGCTCACGCCCTACATCGTGTACGGCTTCGGCGCGAGCGTGAACGACTTCAGCGACGTCCGTTACCCGGGCGACCGCCGCAATTGCGACACGTGCCACGTGAATGGGTCGCAACAGGTGCCGGTGCCCTCGACCAGAATCCAGGTGACCAACCCGCGGGCGTTCGTCACACCGATGGGTCCCACCGCGGCCGCCTGTACGGCCTGCCACACGGAGAAATCGACGGTGGCGCACACGCAGCTCAATACCAGCCCGACACTCGGCGAGGCCTGCGACGTTTGCCACGGCGTCACCAGTACCTTCTCGGTGGACCAGGTCCACGCGCGCACGCTGTAGCGACTCAGCGGCCGCCGTCGAAGCCGTCGAGGATCCAGATATCGCGGCTGGTCACGCCCACGGAGGCCATGAAACGCGTCCCATCGGGATGCAGGCTGATATCGCGAATCGTCCGCGAGCGCGGCAGGTTTAGCGCGACGGTCTTTCGCTCGACTCCGTCCGCCACTCCAATGCTCGCCAATTCCCAGTGCTGGTCCTTCGAAAGCCGGACCACCAGCAACGTGGCTCCATCCTTGGAGAACGCGAACGCGGCGCAGGGTCCGGGTACGTGACGCGGCGCGCCGCCTTCCGGGGACACGAGTTGAAGACCGCTGGAGTCGCGTACGCCGATCCACGCTCCGGTGGGCGACCACTCCATCCAGCCCGACGACTCGCCGCCGATACCCAGGCGGACCGGCTGGCCGCCGCCTCCGGATGGCGCCTTGGCGACCTCCCAATTCTGTCCCACGAAACGCGTGTACGCGATCCAGTTTCCATCCGGCGACCACGCGGGCGTATGCTGGTCCGCACTTTCCCGTTCCAACGGAACGGCCGGTCCACCGGCGAGACTCGAGACGTACACCGCATGGCGCGCACCGGTCCGGACATACGCGATGCGCTGGCCATCGGGGGAGTAACGTGGTTGAGCAAGATCCAGGTAACCTTCGGCCGATCCTTCCAGGAATGGCCGGGCCCAACCTTCCGCGAGGCTCCGCATCCAGATGGCCGGCCCGTCCTGGACGTTGGTGACGTAGACGTATTGCAGTCCGGAAGGAGACCAGGCGCCGCTGTACTCGGGACGCGAGGTCGCCAACAGCGTGCGGGTTTTCGTTCCGTCGAGCGCGATCTCGATCAAGTCCGCGTCATCGACGCCGCTGGTAAAAGCAATCCGGCGGCCATCGGGAGAAACCACCGGCTCTCGCTCCTCGCCGGTGCCCCCGGTCAACGGTTGAAGGGCCGCGGTTACGGTATCGATCGCGTACAGATGCGACCCAGCTTCCAGGAGCGAGCTCGATGGAGAAGATGCCGCGGCGGCCGTCCGGCGCCCATACCAGAGTGTTCGGGCGGGCATGAGGCGGCCATGGAGAGGCAAGTTTCCGGGGAACGCCATCGTGAAGCGGCAGAATCCAGGCCTCCACGCCGCGTTTGACATCGATGGTCGCGATGATGGTCACCAGCAGATTCTTACCGTCGGCGGAGAAGGAAACGCCGTCGAAAAACCGGAAATTCCGCGGAAATGGAGGCTTCTTGTAGGCCACGGCCTTCTCCGTGCCGGATTGCAGGAAGACCGCAAATTGCGGATCGTCACGCCGGAAAAAGGCAAACGTCTTGCCGTCCGGCGAGATCGCCGCCGCCGGCCCGCGCGGCGTCGCCACATCCTGGATGGCCACCTGGGGCGCGCCGCCCGCGGCGCCGACCGACCACAGGCTGCCCTGCGACCAATAATAGACGCGAGATCCGTCCGGGGACCAGAACGGGGAGATGCACGCCGACTGCGAGTGGGTCAGTTGCGCGGCCAGTGGGGATTTCAAGCCGCGTGTGAACACCTGAGGTGTATCGTCCACCGTGGCCACGTAAGCCAGCGACTGTGCGTCCGGCGACCAGGCCGGCTGCGATTCATCCACGGCATCGGTGGCGAAGGGCGTATAGGTGTAGGCCTGCGGCGTTGCCGCTTTCGGCATGGAGACGGTCGCTAGCAGAAAACCGGCCGCGAGGGCGGCTGCGCCTAACAACGCGGGCAGAAAACGCCGCCGTCTGGCAGGAGTCGGAAGGGCCGCGGACGTTCCGGAAAGTTCCGGCAGGTGATCGCGCAGGTCGCGCAACTGCTCGTGAAGACCGGCAGTGGAGGCAAACCGGCGACCGGGCTCCTTGGCCAGGCAGCGCTGAATGATCCAGCGCAGGGGCGGCGGGGCCTGCGCGCCGGTCAATGCCGCGGGCTCTTCTTTGACGATGGCCGATAACGTGGAAATGCGGTCGGCGCGGTCGAAGGGACGCGTGCCGGACGTCATCTCATAGAGCATGCTGCCGAACGAAAACTGGTCGGAACGAAAGTCCACCGGCTGGCCTTGCGCCTGTTCCGGGCTCATGTAAGCGATGGTGCCGACGATGCTGCCCGGGCTGGTGAGCGCATCGAACAGAGTCTGCGTGGTACCCTCCTCGGAGGGCTGGGCAGCCGCTTTCGCCAGGCCGAAATCGACAATCTTCGCCCGACCCGCGGAGATCAGGATATTTTCCGGCTTGAGATCGCGGTGCGTGACTCCGGCGGCATGGGCGGCGGCGAGCCCGTCGGCAATCTGCACCGCGAGATCCAGCAGGCCGCGAAGCGGGAGTGCTCCGCGCCCCATCAGTTCGCGGAGCGATTCGCCGGCCACAAGTTCGCTGACGATGTAAGGCTGCCCGCCTTCCTGACCGAAATCGTAGATAGTCAGGATATTCGGATGATTGAGACTGCTGGCCGCACGCGCTTCCACTTCGAATCGGCGGCGGCCTTCCCCGGTGAGCCCCGTCTCGCCGCGCAAAACTTTGATCGCGACGTCGCGCGCCAGTCTGGAATCGCGAGCCCGATAAACCTCGCCCATTCCTCCGGCGCCCAGCGGTCCGACAATTTCGTAGGGTCCAAGCCTCGTGCCTGCGGTGAGCGGCATAGAAGTGTTCCCCGATTCTATCCCAACCGGAAAATCACCGTTACCGGCAGCTTTGATTGTTGGCCGTCGGGATGGCGAGGAACGTGATGCTGGCCGGCGCGAGCGTAACCTGCCCGGCGAGGGCCGGCACGGCGGTGAAATGCGGCAGCGCGTCGTCGGAGCCCAAACGCAATTCGCTGCCATTCAACCGCACCACCGAACTCGTAAGGTCGGTCGCGGTCAACGTGTAGCGCTCGGCAGCCGCGGCCACTTCGATGGATTTGTACACGCCGCGATCGGTGTTGATCGCCAGCAGCGCGACTCCGCCCGGAACTCCGGCCAGGCAGTGAGCGTAGAGATGGATCCCCGGCTCGCTCGCGGGGCCGGCCTCGAGCACGGTGGCACCCATGAATTTGTGCCACAAGACCGCGGACCAGTAGTTGGGCCGCGGCGTCAACGTGCTTTCATCCACCAGCCCATAGTCGCTGGAGGAAAGCGTGTTGTGGGCGACTACCTGGACGATGCGCTTTGCCATGCTGCCGAGTTGGTTGAGGTAGCGGAAGCTATCGAGGAACGTCGCGCCCCAGGGGTTGCCGCCGCACGCGGTGTCGGCCGTTTCCGTGAGCCAGATCGGTTTACCGAAATTGAAGCGGTCGCGCAAGCCCCGGTAATATGCCTCGGCCGCATTTGTGCGCTCCAGCCATTCGTCGGAGAGCGCTTCCGCGGGGGTGGTCCCGCCGGCCTGCATGGTAGCGCAGCGTTTGGAGACGGCTCCGTAGAAGTGGTACGAGAAGGCGTCGAAGACCGGGCCGGTGGCGGCCAGCAGGTCCTCGGATTTCAACATGGGGAACGGCAGGGTCGCGCCTTCCTTGACCAGCGAGCCGCCCTCGCCGACGGAGCCCGGCCCCAGAATCACCATGCCGGGGGCGGCCTTCTTCGCGAACGGAAGAAAGACCGCCAGGTCGCGGGCGTACGCTTTGACGTCGTAGCCCTTGGGAGCGCCTCCCATGGCGGCGAAATTCGGTTCGTTCATGAATTCCGCGGCGGCGATGCTGCCCTTGACGGAGTTCGTGTAATCCAGGAACTGCCGCGCCTGCCGCGGGGTCCACAGACCGGAGTCGTCGCGCGTGCCGGCGCTGGTGGCGAAGGATGTGATCAGCTTCGCGTTGGCCGCGCGCGCGAAATCCACCACGCCCTTCCATTCGGCGCGGGTCAGGACGCTGCCGAATCCGTCGGGCGGCGTGGCCGGAGGCCGGCTGTCGGAATCGTGGAAGTACGTGGAGTTGGCCCAGGTGCCGCTGACGCGCATGTACGAGGGGCCCAGCGCCGCCGCGAGTTTGCGCAATCGCGGATTCGCCAGATCGATAGGCGCGCGGTATTGATACAGGTCGGGATCCATGCCCGCCGGAGCATTCTTCCGCGCGTGCAGTATCGCGTCTACCTGCTTGCCATAGGGTTTCCAGAAACGGCCCCCGGTGACTTCCACCATTTCGATGTTGAACGATTGGAAGCGCTCATCGACGGTGCCTATGCGGGGCAGGCTGCCAGGTGCGATGGGCGCCGGTACAGCGCCGCCGAGGAGCGCAGCTCCGACGACTGCGGCGAGTCCGCCGAGAATGATGCCGGCGAATTGTTCGACCTGTTGCCTGGTCATGATGGCTGGAAGCCAACACGATAGCAGGATTACGCCGTGAGAGGGACCGCTTTTAACCTCCTCGAATCGTATTGTGTAGAATAGCTGCCATGCTTCATCGACGCGAGTTTCTGGGGGCTGCCGCCGCGGTTGCCGTCTCCACCCTTCGGGCCCAACCGCCCGCGTGGCCGTCGCCGGTCCTCGATCTTCATCTGCACTTACGCCCGCAGACCGAATCCAACGTCACCCACATGGAAGGCTGCGGCGTCACCATGGCCAATCTTCTCTCGCGTGCCAATTCCGCGGCACAGGTGCATGCCGCGCAGGCCAAATACCCGGGACGCTTCGTCTGGTTCGCCAGTTCCGATATCACCAAGCCCGAGGCCGAGGCGCTGCTCACGCAGGCCGTGAAGGATGGGGCCGGCGGCTTGGGCGAAATCAAGTTCCACGTGGAGGCCGCCGGTCCCGAACTGCGCCGTATGTACGCGCTCGCGGCCGAGTTGAATGTCCCGATCCTGATTCATTTCCAGGAAGTCCCGCACACCCCGACCGAAGGTGTATTCAGCACCGGCTTCAAGAACTTCGAGGCCATCCTGAAGGCCTATCCCAAGACGAAATTCATCGGCCACGCCGACGCCTTCTGGGCCAACGTCAGCGCCGACTACGCCAACGATGTGGCCTACCCCTCCGGCCCCATCAAGCGCGGCGGCGTGACCGATAAGCTGCTCTCAGACTACCCCAATCTCTACGGCGATCTCTCCGCGAACTCCGGCAACAACGCACTCTCCCGCGACCCGGAATTCACCGGCCCGTTCCTCACCCGCCATCAGGATAAATTGATGTTCGGCAGCGATTGCAGTTGCGCCGACGGCAAAGGTACCGGCATCTCACAGGCCGGCAACCCCGCCGCCGCGCGCCTTTCCGGAAAGTGCGTGGCGCGCGAGACGCTCACGGTGCTCCAGAAATCCGTCTCCCCTGCCATCTTCCGCAATCTGGCCTGGGACAACGCGCACAAACTTCTGCGCATCCCGGCGTAACGAGCCGTGACCGTCAGGGAGCGCTACCCGCACGCCACCGCCGTAACGCTCCCACACGGTCGCGGCTCGTGCCTCAGTAATTCGTCCACACACCCGGCGTCAGCACTTCCAGCAAATGTCCGTCGGGATCGCGAAAGTAGAGGCTCTTTCCTCCGCGTGGCCACTCCATGGCGCTCTCGATGGCAACACCGTGCAAGCGCAAGTGCGCCGCCCACTTGGCCAGCTCGTCGACGCCGATTGCGAAGCCCACGTGCAGCCTTCCGCTGCCGTCGTGCGGCGGAATCACTCCGCCAGGCAAGACCTTGGGCACTGCCGAGAGGCCGCGCACAAACAACAGCAGCATCGTCTGACCGCCGGCGTCGTACGCGCAGAAGTGGTCGTCCCAGGCCACCGCCGTAAAGCCCATCACGGTTTCATAGAACTGCCTGGAGTGCGCCAGATTCTCCACATGCAGGCAGGTTTCCTTCACGCCATTGAGCGCCGGCATCGTCACGGCCTCCTTCCCCTTCGCATAATATAAGAGAGCCATGTTCGCGTACACCCGCCGGGAACTACTCGGCCTTCTCGGGTCTGCGAGTGCCACCGCGCTCGCCGCAGGCCGTCCCCAACCCAACATCCTCTATATGATGGCCGACGATCACGCCGCCCACGCCATCTCCGCCTACGGCAGCCGCATCAATCAGACGCCCAATATAGACCGCATCGCCGCCGGCGGCGTGCGCATGACCAATTGCTTCTGCACCAACTCCATCTGCACGCCCAGCCGCGCCGCGATCCTGACCGGACAGTACAGCCACAAGAACGGCGTCTACACGCTCGACGACGCGCTCGACCCCGCGCGCAACCACGTCGCCAAGGAACTCCAGCGCACCGGCTACCAGACGGCGATGATCGGCAAGTGGCACCTGGCCAGCGACCCCACCGGCTTCGATTACTGGAACATCCTTCCCGGCCAGGGCGTGTATTACGACCCGGTCTTCATCAACCAGGGCGGCCGCAAGAAGTCCACGGGATATTGCACCGACCTGATCGGCGATTTCACGATCGATTGGATTAAGCAGCGCGACAAGAAGAAGCCTTTCTTCGCGATGTGCCACCACAAAGCGCCCCACCGCCCGTGGCAACCCGGCCCCAAATACAAGGACCTCTTCAAAGACACCACCATCCCCGAACCCGATAACCTCTACGACCACTATGAGGGCCGCGCCCGCTCGGTTGCCGCGGTCACCATGAAGGTCGGCGAGGATATGCAGCCCTCCGACATCAAGCAGCAGTTCCCTCCCGATCTCAAAGGCGACGCCCTGCGCAAGTGGGCTTACCAGCTCTATATCAAGGATTACCTGCGCTGCATACAGAGCGTCGACGACGCCGTCGGCCGCACGCTCGATTTCCTCGACGCCGAAGGTCTCGCCGCCAACACCATCGTCATCTACACCTCCGACCAAGGCTTCTTTCTCGGCGATCACGGCTGGTTCGATAAGCGACTGATGTACGAAGAATCGCTGCGTATGCCGTTCCTGATGCGCTATCCCGGCGGTATCCGCCCCAACTCGGTCAATCGCGACATGGTGCTGAATATCGACTTCGCACCGATGTTCCTGGATTATGCCGGAGCCAAAGCGCCAGCAGAAATGCAGGGCCGCAGCTTCCGCGCCAACCTCGAAGGCCACACGCCGCACGACTGGCGCAAGGCGATGTATTACCGCTACTGGATGCACAACACGAGCGATCATCACGTCCCCGCCCACTATGGCGTGCGCAACGACCGCTGGAAACTCATCTACTACTACGGCAAGCCGCTCGGCATGAAGGGCGCTAACCCGCCCGATACCGCGGCAGACTGGGAACTCTTCGACGTGCGCAGCGATCCACGCGAAATGTACAATCTCTATCACGACCCGAAGTACGCCAAAGTGGTCGCCGAAATGAAGGCGCTGCTCGACAAACTCCAGAAAGAGTCCGGCGATTCCCCCGTCGCCGTTTGACTTCGCCCACGGTGCGGGATACCATGCGTCCTCGTACTCACATGAATCGGTATCTTCTGAAAAGCACGATCGTCGCCGCTCTCGGCGGACTGCTGTTCGGCTTCGACACCGTGGTGATCTCGGGCGCCACCAGCACGCTCTCCGAGGTCTACCACCTCACGCCCATGCTGCTCGGCTTCACGGTAGCCAGCGCCCTGCTCGGCACCGTGCTCGGCTCCATGTTCGCCGCGGCACCGAGCGATCGCTACGGCCGCCGCCAGTGCCTGCAAGCCCTCGCCGTGCTCTACGTGGTTACCGCGATCGGCTGCGCCGCGGCGTGGAACTGGCCGGCCTTTGTGGTCTTCCGCTTCATCGGAGGACTGGCCATCGGCGGGTCGTCCGTGATCGGCCCCATGTATATCGCCGAGATCGCGCCCGCCGCTAAACGCGGCCGCCTCGTAGGACTCTTTCAGTTCAACATCGTGGCCGGAATTCTGATCGCGTACCTGTCCAATTATTTCGTCGGCACACTCGCGCTCGGCCCCGAGGAATGGCGTTGGAAACTCGGGGTGGCCGCGCTCCCCGCGGTGTTCTTCTTCGTCACCCTGTTCGGCATCCCGCAGAGTCCCCGCTGGCTGATCCGCCGCGGCTTCATCGCGGAGGCTCGCGAAATCTTCCGCCGCATCGGCGAGCCGGATCCCGACCGCGAAGTCGCCGACGTGGTCCGTTCCGTGGAATCCGAAGACCGCACCAAGGTGGAGCCGCTCTTCCAGCACAAGTACCGGCGCCCTATCTTCCTGGCCATCGCCATCGGTTTCTTCAACCAGCTCTCCGGCATCAACGCGATTCTGTACTATCTCAACGACATTTTCAAAAGCGCTGGTTTCGACAAGGTGTCGAGCGATCTGCAAGCCGTCGCCATCGGCGGCACCAACCTGCTGTTCACCATGATCGCAATGAGCCTGATCGACCGGCTCGGCCGCAAGAAGCTGTTGCTCACCGGCGCCGCCGGAACCGCCGTATGTCTCGCCGGTGTCGCGGTCGTCTTCTATACCGGCCAGGGCGAGCACCTGCTAGTCTGGCTCCTGATCGGCTTCATCGGCTTCTTCGCCTTCTCGCAGGGGGCTGTGATCTGGGTTTATCTGAGCGAAGTCTTCCCGAACCTCGTGCGTGCCAAGGGCCAAAGTCTCGGCAGCTTCACGCACTGGATCATGAACGCCATCATCGCGTTCACCTTCCCGCTGGTGGCCGCACTCTCCCGTCCCGCGCCCTTCGTCTTTTTCGCCGGGATGACCGTGGTGCAGTTCGTGGTGGTCCTCTTCCTCTTCCCGGAGACTGCCGGCATCACCCTCGAGGACATGGAAAAACAGCTCGAGCGCAAAGCTTCCAGCGGGGTGTAGACTATTCGACATGGACAGGCGGATCACCCGCCTGTCCCATTCCACTCGTAAGCGCCGCCGCACCCAGGGGCGCCGATTCCTAGCCCAAAGGAATTCCCGATGCCCCCTCTTCCCGAAGATGAGGATATGCTGCGCATGTCGTTCGTGGAGCACCTCACCGAAGTGCGCGCGCGAATCATCAAAGCCCTGCTCGGCCTGGCCGTCGCCTTCGCCGTCAGCCTGACCTTCACCGATCCCTTGTGGCGTTTCATCTGCCGCCCGGCCGCCCACGCCCTGCAATCCCTCGGCTATCCGCCGCACCTCTACGTATTCGACCCGATGGATAGTTTCCAGATCATCTGGGTCAAACTCCCCGTGGTCTGGGCGCTTTTTCTCGGCTCGCCGTGGGTGTTGTATCAGGTCTGGGCCTTCATCGCCCCCGGCCTCTACCGCCACGAACGCCGCTGGGCCGCGCCGCTCATCATCGGCTCCTCCGGCCTCTTCATCCTCGGCGGCATCTTCGCCTACTTCGTGATCTTCCCCTACGGTCTGACCTTCCTGCTGAGTATCGCGAAGAGCGAATTTGTGATTCCGCAGGTGCCGCTGGACATCTACTTTCAGACGTTCGTGAATGTGGTGCTCAGCGTCGCCGTGATCTTCGAACTGCCGGTGCTGGTCTTTCTGCTCACCGCACTCGGCGTGGTCACACCGCGATTTCTCATGCGGCAGAGCCGTTTCGTAGTGCTGGCGATCTTCATTCTCGCCGCCTTCGTGACGCCCTCCACCGACGTCTTCAACCTGCTGCTGTTCGCCACGCCGATGTGCGTCCTCTTCTATCTCGGCGTCTTCGTCAGCTACCTGTTCACGCTGCGCCGCGATCGCCGCGCATTCCCCTGGAAACCGGTCCTGCTCATCGGGGGCGGCGCCGCCGCTGCAGGCGGCGCGACGTGGGCATTCGTCCGCTCGCGCCGCGCTCGGTAGGACAGGCCTCCTGGCCTGCCTCCTGGCCTGTCCACTTGCTGCCGTAACTCTCGCGTGCACGAAGAGCAGTTAGCTTGCCGCGCTGCGGACGCCCCTTACTTCTTCAGCAATTCGAGCTCTAGCGAGATTTGCACTTCCTCGCCCACCAGCACGCCGCCCGTTTCCAGCGCGGCGTTCCACACCAGACCAAAATCTGTGCGATTGATCTTGGTCGTCGCCGAAACGCCCGACTTAATATTGCCCCATGGATCCTTGGCTTCCGGAGCGGGCCCCTCCACGTCCAGCACCACCTGCTTCTTCACGCCGTGAATCGTCAGATCGCCCGTCACCTTCCACTCGCCATCGTCCACCTTCTCCACCTTGGTCGAGACGAACGTAATGGTCGGGTACTTGGCGGCATCGAAGAAATCCGCGCTCTTCAGATGCGCGTCGCGCTGCTCGTCGCGGGTGTGCAGAGTATTCACGTCGACAGTCGCCTCTACCTTCGAATTCGCCGGAGTCTCCGGATCGTACACTATCGTGCCTGCCACGCCGGAAAACTCACCTTTCACCCAAGCCACCATCAGGTGCCGGACTTTGAACCCTGACGTCGAATGCGCCGGGTCGATCGTATACGTAATTTGGCTCATTGTGTGTGTAACCTCTCTTTGCAAGTAGTATTCGTTGACAACAACCATCGTGCCTGAAAAATCGCGGCCTACCCGGCCGATCGTACTTCCTCTAGCAGCCCGACCAACTCTCGAAGCCGCTCCGGCTTCACGTGCCGCATTGTCTTTCGATGCAGCGCGTCGATAGGACGATCCAACTCGTTTACCAGTTCCAGCCCCGCCCTTGTTAACCGATGCGTCACAAAACGCCGGTCTTCCTTCGCCCGGTCGCGCGTCAACAGACCGCGCTTCTCCAACCGGTCCATTAACCTCGTGATGTCCGGGTCGCGCGTCACCATCCGCGCTCCCACATCCTTGCAGGACGACCCTGCCTCACCCGCGCCGCGCAGAATCCGCAGCACGTTGTATTGAGTCGGCGAAAGCGCAAAAGGCTTCAAAACATCCATCAGTCCTTGCATCAGGAAGTCGGCCGTCCGCACGATGTTCAACGTCGCCTCCTCTTCCAGAAGCCGGATCGCCTTCGTCTGGTGAAGCTCCTGCTGCAGTTTCCCTGCCATAAATACATGATAGTCGTTTATAACGACTATCGTCAATGAGGACTTCACCCCATGCTACGATCTGCTCGTGCCTCGCATCCTCGTCGTCGAAGACGATCAGCGGACCGCCGAGTCCATCAAGCTTTATCTGGAACACGACGGCTTCGAAGCACGCCTCGTCGCCGACGGCATCTCCGCCCTCGAACTCTGCCGCACCGCCGCGCCCGACCTCGTCATCCTCGATCGCATGCTCCCCCTCCTCGACGGCACCGAAATCTGCCGCCGCCTGCGCGCCTCCGGCAACATCCCCATCATCATGCTCACCGCCCGCACCACCGAGGCCGACAAGCTCGAAGGCCTCCACCTCGGCGCCGACGATTACGTCACCAAGCCCTTCAGCCCCCGCGAACTCGTCGCCCGCGTCCACGCCGTCCTCCGCCGCGCCGCCCCCGCGCCCGCTCTGCGCTTCGGCGCGATCGCGATCGATTTCGAACGCGGGACCCTCCACCGGAGCGGCGAACCCGTCGCGCTCACCACCACCGAATTCAAGCTGCTCGAAACCCTCTGCCGCGCGCCTGGCCGCATCTTCTCCCGCTCCGACCTCTTGGAGCGCATCTTCGGCTGGGATTACGAAGGCACCGAGCGCACAGTCGATGTCCACATCGCCAACCTCCGCCGCAAAATCGAGGACAATCCCGCGCAGCCCGCGCTCATCGCCACCGTATTCGGCGCCGGATACAAATGGATCGGCGTGCCCGCATGAAGATCAGCCTCCGCCTGCGCTTCCTGCTCGCCACCATGGCCATCGCCGGCGCCACCCTCACGGCCATCGCACTCTTCTCCAGCCGCGTCACCCTCAGCGAAATCGAGCGCGTCACTTCCGCGACGCCGCCACCCACGCTCGATCTCGAAACCCTGCGCGGGGCGCTCACGGATTATTGGAACCGGCACCACCGCTGGAGCAGCGTCGAGTTCGCGCTGCACCGCCTCGCCGGCGAATCCGCCGGACTGCTGCTGCTCTCCGATCAGGCCGCGCCGATCGCTTCGTGGCCGCCCGAGTTCGCCCAGTCCCACATCACCCTCCACCCCGATCAATCGCTCGAACTCGAGGGCCGCACTGCCGCCGGCGAGACCCGCCGCATGGTTCTCCGCGGTTCGCCGCGCGTCGCGCTCCCCGGCGCCACGCTCTACCTGCTGCCGGTCGAATCCCCCGGCGCCGAATCGCGCAGCGAGATCACCCGCACCGTGAACCGCTCGCTCCTGCTCGCTGTGCTGCTCGCTTTCACCGCCGCGCTGATCGCCGCGCTCCTGCTCTCGCGCTACATCCTGCGCCCCGTACGTGCACTCACTACCGCCGCCCGTCAAATCGCCGCAGGCCGGCTCGATCAACGCGTCCCGCCGCAGGGCCGCGACGAACTAGGCCGCCTCGCCGACACCTTCAACACCATGGCCGACCGCCTCGCTCGCACCGAGCAGCTCCGCCGCAACATGGTCGGCGATATCTCCCACGAACTCCGCACCCCGCTCACCCGCATGCAGTGCCAGGTCGAAGCCATCCAGGATGGACTCGCGCCCTCCACGCCCGATGCCCTCCACCAGCTCCACGACCAGATTCTCCAGCTCGATCGCCTGGTCGACGATCTGCAGGACCTCTCCCTCTCCGACGCCGGCCAGCTCAAGCTCACCCCTGTTCCGATGCGGCTCGATAACCTGATCCGTGACGTCGCCACCGGCCGTCCCATCGAACTCGAACTCGCCGCCGACCTCCCGCCCGTCCTCGCCGACCAGCGCCGCCTCCGCCAGATTCTGGAAAATCTGATCTCCAACGCCCTGCGCTACTCGCCCGAGGACTCGCCCATCCGCATCGCCGCCCTTCACCGCCCGCGCGAAATCGAAGTCCGGGTGCAGGATCGCGGCCCCGGCATCCCACCCGAACATCTCGCGCTCATCTTCGAACGCTTCCACCGCGTCGATGATTCACGCACTCGCTCCACCGGTGGCACCGGCCTCGGCCTCGCCATCGTCAAACACCTCGTGGAAGCCCACGGCGGCCGCGTCCGCGCCGAAAGTTCGCCGGGAGCCGGCGCCACCTTCATCTTCTCCCTCCCCACCCTGGCGTAGCGCCAAACGCAGCGAACCGCGACCGTGAGGGAACGATCTCTTAACATCTCCTTAACATCTCCTTAACACCTCCCTGCTACTGTCCACCACATGCGCTTTCTTGCAGTCACACTGCTTGCCACCACCGCCTTCGCCCAGGACCCCAAGCTCGACGATTACCTCACGCGCCTCGCGGGCTTCGGCTTCTCCGGCGTGGCCTTCGTCGCCAAGGGTGACAAGATCCTGCTCGACAAAGGCTACGGTTTCGCCGACCGCAAGAACGGCACGGCCATGACCCCGGACAGCATCATCTCCATCGGCTCCATCACCAAGCAGTTCACTGCCGCCGCCATCCTCAAGCTCGAAATGCAGGGCAAGCTCAAGACTACTGACACCATCGGCAAGTTCTTCCCCAACGCGCCCGCCGACAAGAAGTCCATCACCCTCCACCAGCTCCTCACCCATACCGCCGGACTGCGCTCCGACTACGCGGCCTCCGACTACGAACCCTATGCCCGCGACGCCTACATGCGGCGCATCTTCGACGCGCCGCTGCTCTCGCCACCCGGAGAGACTTTCCGTTACTCCAACGCCGGCTACAGCATGCTCGCCGCAATTGTCGAGATCGCCAGTGGCCAGCCCTACGAACGCTACCTCTACAACAACCTGTTCGAGCCCTCCGGCATGACCATGACCGGCTACAAGCTCCCCAAATTCTCCGCCGCCCAAATCCCGCGCGGCTACCTCGGCGAAAGCGATTGGGGTACCATCTTCGAGCGCTCCTGGGCTCCCGACGGCCCCTGGTGGGAACTACGCGGCAACGGCGGCATCCACTCCACCGCGATGGATATGTACCGCTGGCACCAGGCGCTGGAGGCCGGCAAGGTTCTCTCCAAAGAGGCCAAGGCGAAGTTCGAAACCGGCTACATCAACGAGGGCCCTCATGGGCCAATCCAAGTACGCCTACGGCTGGTCCATCGTGCAGGGCCCCTCCGGCAAACTCGTGGAGCACAACGGCGGCAACCGCGTCTTCTCCTGCGACTTCCTCCGCTACGTGGACGCCGACCTCACCATCATTCTCTTCTCCAACACCAGCGACATGCCCGCGCCGGATTTCAGCCATCCGCTGGCGCGCGTCGCCCTCGGCCTGGATTATGCGCTGCCGCCCAAGCCGATCACGCTCCCCACCGCCCGGCTCGCAGCGTATGCCGGCACCTACACGCTGCCCTCCGGCGCTACCATCACGGTGACGCCGGCCACCGCGGGTATCGCGCTCGCCACCAGTGATCAGGAGGCCTGGGGATTGCTCCAATCCTCCGGCCGCGGTCCCGCCGGCGACCTCGTGAAGAAGCTGAACGAACGCACCGCCGCCGCACTCGAAGCCGGCGCCAAAGGCGACTTCGCCCCACTCAAAGCCGCGTTCGGCAACAGCGCCCCCGCCGGCTTCGAACAGCGCCAGTCGCAAATGTGGAAGCGTCAGCAGGATGAAAACGGCAAGCTTCAGAATGTCCGCGCCCTCGGCACTTCTCCCGACGGCCCGGGCCTCGCCACCACCGCCGAACTCACTTTCGAGCACGGCAAAATGTACATCCAGTACATGTGGAACCCCGAAGGCGAGCTCGCCGGCATGTTGATCTCGGACAAGCTTCCGCCCAACCGCTACTCGCCCGAGTCCGAGTCGGACTTCGTCTCCTTCACGCTGCCCGGTCCCCGCGTCAAGCACCTCAAATTCGCCCTGGACCCCGGCGGCGCCCCCACCGCGTTGGTGCTCGGCCCGTTGACCGCTGCTAAAGTCCCGTAGGCCAAGCCTCCCCGCCCATCTCCGTAAAATTGTGGGGCGGACGCCGTCGGCCTTCCGACCGAGGCAGCACCCTGATCCTATGGGCGTAAAGCAGGACGAGGACGTCCCGCGCAGACCGGGGTCTGCCCCACAAATTCTGCCGGATTCCCTATCTGGAGAAACCTTCACTTCCGCAGCGTAATCCGCGAGGCCACCAGCGTCGGCCCTTCGTACGGCGACCCTTGAATCGCGCCGATCCGCAGCAGCAGCTCGAACGATTCGATCTTCGCCGGGTCCGCCCCCAATTGCGCGAGCACCTTCAACGACGCCGGATCCAGCGCGAACAGCCCTGCCGCTTCCGTCGCCTCCATGCTCGACCCCGACACCATCAGCACGTTGCCGCTGTGTCCGAGATTCGGCGCCATTGCCAGAATCGCGTGAAACTGCCGGTGCGCATCCCCCGACCCCGTATCGACGAACTCGGCCGGCTCCCCAGCCCGCGGCGCCGCGTTGCGGATCGACGCAGGCTTTGCGGGATTGAACGGCTGGAAGTGGAAGTTCAGCCGCTCCCGGAACAGCGCCGACCACGGCACCGAGTTCTCATTCCCCAGCAGCACGAAATTCCCGGTCGAAAAATCGCGAACCGATAGCGTGCGCGCAAATCGCAGTACGATCTGCGGCCAGAAATCCGGACTCTGCCGCAATAGTTTTTCGTAAATCGCCAGGTCCGCGATGCTCGTGTATTGCCGCCCCGCCAGATGCGTCCACACGCCCGCGACCTGCGTATTCGCCGCCCACGACGCCCCCGCCGGATCCGGGCCGCTCCGCGAAGTGTACTCGTCCAACGTGATGCTGCGCCCCAGCAGATCCTCGCGCACCACCAGCGACGAATCCGCTACTACCACGTAGGTCGGTTGATTCTGCCGGAAGACAAATCGCCGTAGCAGATTGTCCGCCGGCGCGACTGCGGTAGACCGTCCCCGCAGAAAGAGGGCCGCCGAAGTCGCCAGGAAGACCAGGGCCAGGCCGCCCAGCACCCAGGTCAACCGGGTCCCGCGGACCACCACCGGACCCGGCGTTACGGGCGGAACCACCACCGCCGCCGCCGGCGCCTCTACTGGGATCCGGCTCCGCAATTGCGGCACGTAGCTCCCGGTCGGGATCTCCAGCAGTAGCGGCTCGCCCGCGCCTTCCCTATCGAAATACTCCTTGAGCTTCGCTCTCAGCAGCCGCGCGCTCGACCGGACGATCGTATCTTCGGATCCTAGCCGCGAATCCGGCGGACGCCCGAACACCTGCACCGCGATTTCGTTCTCGTGGATCTCCGCTTCCCGGTTTTGCAGCGTCCGCTCGCACACGAAGCGCAGGAAGTCGCGCAGCCGCGTCGAGCGGTCGAAGGTCGGACTGGCCAGAATCCTGGCCACCAATTCGTTGACGGTCTGTTGGGAAGCCCCGTTCAAACCGCCGGATGCGTGCTGGCGGCTCGACTGCGTCATTTTTTCACCGTCAATTCACGGGTGATTACCGTTGAAGGCACAACCCGAAGTGCGTAAGCTACCCTCTAATAGTACCCGAATCGAAAAATGAGGAGTGCCACGTGAAGCGCTTACTGTTGTTGCTCTGCGCCGCAGGTCCGGCGTTTGCCCAGTCCAATGCCGGTTCCATTACCGGAACCGTATTCGACCCGCAGCAGGCCGTCCTCACCCGGGTGAAGATCACCGCCACCAACCTGGCCACCAACGTCACCCAGACTACCGTGAGCAGCAGCGCCGGAGCCTACACCATCCCCGCGCTCGAGCCCGGCACTTACAGCATCGCCGCCGAATTGACTGGCTTTAAGAAGTTGATCCGCGCCCCAATCGTGGTGGAGACCTCCAGTTCAGTCTCCGTCGACCTGGAAATGTCCCTCGGCAGCACGTCCTCCGAAATCACCGTCACCGAGGACGCCCCCATCGTGCAGGAAGCCAGCGCCACCATCCAATACGGCGTCGATCTCAAGCAGATCGACGAGCTGCCCGTCGCCAACCAAAGCGCGCTGCAGATCATGTCGCTCCTCCCCGGCGTCCTCGGCGACCCCGGCGTGGAGCAGGCGGCCGTCACCACCGGAGTGCTCGCACCTGGTTCCGGCATGTCCATCTCGGGCAGCCCCGCCGGCAGCGTCCAGTACCAGGCCGATGGCGTCTCCAACACCAGTCTCTACTACGGCCGCATCTCCCTTTCCTTCAGTACCGACGCCGTCTCTGAAGTCGCCGTCCTCCAGAATTCCTACAGCGCCGAATACGGCCGCGTCGGCGGCGCCATCGTCAGCATGACCACCAAGAGCGGCACCAACGGGCTCCACGGCACCGTCTTCTCCTTCACCCAGAACGATATCCTCAATGCCGCCCCATACCAGAACACCTTCCGCAAAAAGGGGCTGGTCCGCTATTGGCGCGGCGGCGCGGATTTCGGAGGCCCCGTCGTCATCCCCAAGCTCTACAACGGCAGGAACCGCACCTTCTTCTTCTTCGGCTACGAACCTCTCCGGCAGTACACGCAGATCTCCGGCTTCGCCCGCGTCGCCACCGCCCTCGAACGCCAGGGCAACTTCTCGCAGTCCGTCTACAACGCGCTCACCAACCAGCCGGTTTTTATCTTCCAACACTTCACTCCCGGCACCAATAAGCAGATCGTTGAGCCCGCCAATACCGCGTACCCGCAGTTCCCCAACAACATCATTCCCGCGTCGCTGATCTCCCCCATCGGGCAGAAGATTCTCAACCTCGAGCCCATGCCGAACATGCCGCTCAACACCGTAGCCCAGAACTATTCCGTATTCCGCAACGTCCGCAACACCGACAACCGCTTCAATGTCCGGCTCGACCAGGTCATCACGTCCAACGACCGTCTTTCCTTCCGCATCTCCCAGGCCCCCACCAAGGGTGTCCGCTATTTCCAGGGCGGTCTCGCCGAGCAGGTTCCCCAGGATGTCAGCACCGGCACCAACGCCGCGCTCAGCGAAACCCACGTCTGGGGCGGCAACAAAGTCAACGAGCTCCGCCTCGGCTTTAACCGCTCCAACATCGCCCGCACCCAGACCGATCAGCAGCTCGCTACCAATGGCTTTCAGCAGTTCGGCTTCCCCTCGTTTCTGGACCACGGCATGCCGCAGATCACCGGCTTCGACACCCAGGTGCAGAACATAGCCGGCGATCCCGGCAATCATGAGATCGATAACTTCTTCCAACTCACCGATACCGTCAGTTGGACCAAGGGCAAGCACAACATCAAGGTCGGCTTCGATTTTCAGGCGCCGCAGCAGAACCTCGTGGATTACAACAACGTCGGCGGAGTGTGGCAGTTCAATTCCGCACAGACCAACATCGGCGCAGGCAACACCGGCACGGTCCTCGGAATTCCGAACGCGACCACCGGGTTTTCCTTCGCCTCCATCCTGCTCGGCTATCCCAGTTCGGTAAGCATCGCTCCCGCCGTGATCCCCTACCAGTACCGCTGGAAATACTACGCCGGCTTTCTGCAGGACGATATCAAGGTGACGCCGCGCCTCACCATCAACATCGGCATCCGCTACCAGATCGAAGTTCCGCGCTCGGAGAAATATCACAAGCAGGGATACTTCGTGGACCAGACCATCACGCTGCCCAGCGGCGCGCAACAGCAGGGCTACATCCAGCTCGATGGGCTCGGCGGCGCGCCCAACACGTTGTGGCCCACGCGCTACAACAACCTCGAACCGCGCATCGGGTTCGCCTATCGCATGCCCCGCCTGCTTCCCGGACTCAAGGTGCTCCGCGGCGGTTACGCCATCTCCCACATCCCCACTAACGGCCTATTCAACAGCGCCATCCCGGACCTCAGCCCGAAATCCGCGCAGTTAGCCACCAACGGCGCCGCCAATGGCGGCCAGGTGCAGATGGATAACTTCCCCCTCGTGCCGCCTAACCAGGGCTTCGTCCTCCCCAGCGACGGAAAGTTCACCAACATCACCAACCTCAACGCGATCTACTATCTCAATCCCCATGTCACGATTCCATACATGCAGCAGTGGAATCTCGGCCTCGGTTTCCAGTTCGGCAATAACTACGGCCTCGAACTGAACTACGTGGGCTCGAAGGGTACGAACATGTTCGGCCCCTCGCAGATCTTCAACGCGATTCCGCTCGACACATACACGCAACAGTTCAACGCCGGACTCAACATGACGCAGTCCATCCCCAACCCCGCCGGCATCAAGGATGCCAATGGCAACGTGATCAACGTGACCCGCCAGAACTCGCTGCGCCCGCTCCCCACTCTCGGCGACATCACCGACCCCTTGGAACAGGGCTTCGACTCCCGCTACAACGCGCTCCAGGTCAACTTCACCAAGCGCTTCACCCGCGGCATCCAGTTCAGCGCCAACTATACGTGGATGAAGGCCATGGACGATAGCTCCTGCGCGGGCCAATACTGCGGCACTCCCACGCAAAACTGGGGCACGGGCGCGCCACAACTCTACGGCGATTCGCACCAGTTGGAAAAATCGATCTCGGTCTTCGATATCCCCAGCACCTTCCGCTTCAACTTCAACTGGGATCTGCCGTTCGGCAAGGGCAAGCCGGTTCTGAATTCCGCCCGCGGCGTGGTCAACCAGATCGTCGGCAACTGGAAATTGAGCGGTAACGGCGGCGCCCAAAGCGGCCTGCCCTTCCAGGCCTGGACCGGCAGCACTACCGGCTTCCCCGATAACACCGGCAAGATCCGCCCGAACATCGTTCCCGGCGTGAACCCCGTGCTCCCGAACTGGCTGGACAATTGCAACAACGCCATCACCCAGCGCTGCCCTTACGTCAACACGCTGGCGGTATTCAGCGCGCCCGCGGCCTTAACGCTCGGCAACGCCACTCGCGTCATGGATAACATCCGCATGCCCCACACGGTCTTCTATAACATGGCGATTCTCAAGGACATTCCGATCCACGAGAAAATCCGCCTCGCCTTCCGCATGGAAATGTACGGCGCCCTCAACCACGTCACCTTCTCGGCGAACCAGAATAACTTCACGCTCTACACCGGGCTCAATTACGCCGGAGTTACTAACCCGGCCGTCACCGCCGCCAACATCAACGCGTCTTATGCCGACGTCGGCACCAACATCGGCGGCAACCGCACCATGCAGATGGGTTTGAAGCTCTATTTCTGAGGCCCGCGCAGGACCACGGTCTTCGCGCCGTCCCACACGATCACCTTGCCGTTGTAGTCCCCCGCGATCGCCAGTTTCCCGTCGCTCGACGCCGCCACCTTGGTGAGCAGCGCGTCGTTCGCCGGGCTCGCTCCCCGCGCCTTGCCATCCGCGCTCCACACGCGGATGGTGGAGTCGCGTCCCACACTCACAATCCGCCCGTCGCTCGTGAATTGCACGCTCAGCACTCCACCCGGAATCGTGCCGAACTGCCCCGGCGCCGCTTTCGGCAGATGCGCCTTCGCCATCGTGGCTATCGGGAAGCCGTCGCTCACGTTCCACACGATGATCTGTCCGTCCTCGCTCCCCGACGCCAGCAGCGCGCCATCTCCGCGCCAGCTCAGCGACGTGATCGAATCCTTGTGGTCGGCCAGCGCGCCCACGGTGCCGCCCGTCGCCGCTTCCCACAGGTAAATCGCGCCGGTCCGGTCCCCCGTCGCCAGCCTCGAACCGTCGGGGCTGAATTCCAACGCCGTGATCCAATCCGTGTGTTTCTTGATCTCGTACTTCAACTTGCCGTCCGCCACCGAGTAGACCTTGACCGTCTTTCCCGGACCGCCCAGCGCGACCAGCTTTCCGTCCGCCGTGACGTCCGCCGCCAGTACGATGTCGTGCTCCTCGCCGATCGCCGCGATGCGCTTGCCGCTGCGCACGTCGAATAGCACCACCTTGCCGAGTTGCACGCCGCGGCCGCCCGCCGCCAGCAGCATGGCCCCGTCGCGGCTGAAGCGCAGCACATACGGCACGCCCTCCGGAAACGCCGCTTCCCCATCCGCGCTGTGCTTCGCCAGGTCGTACAGGTAAACCCGCTCGTGCCCCGCGATCGCCACCAGCGGCGCCCACGGACTCACGGCCAGCGCGGTCACCGGATGCGCCCTCGCCGGTTCTTTCAACCCGAGTACCGCGATCCCCTCCGGCATCACCGCCGGCTGCATCCCGCTCCGGTGATATTCGATCGATGGGCCCACTGGCCCCTTCGGCAGCGACATCGCCGTCTCCAGCAGCCCGCCCTGAATCCACTCGCGAATCAGCGCGATCTCCGCGTCCGGCAATTTCGCCTGCCCCAGCGGCATCTGCGGCGCTCCGTCCTCCCGCGCCACCGCCCGGTACAACATGCTCGAGGCCGCCCGCGCCGCGATCACCACGTCCCCCGACGAACCGCCCTTCAGCACTCCCGCGTACGTCTCCAGGTTCAGCCCGCTGCGCATCTCGCCCGCCGAATGACACCCGAAACAGCGCCGCGCAAACACCGGCTTCACGTCATCCTCGTAATTCGGATGCCGCCCCGTCTGCGCCGCCCCCGGCCAAGCCAACCCCACGATCGCTACCCATCGCGCAACCAACAGAGCCGCGACCGTAAGGGAGCGATCCGGAGCGCCTGCACGCTTGCTGCATTGTGGGACAGCCATAATCAATGATTGAACTCGAACTCCGTGGAGTTCACCAACGCCCACAGCACGTCGTCGTAGGCATTCTTATCCCCTGGAGCCGTCGACACAATCGCCATCATCTTCTTCATCTCACTCTCCGATGGCTTGCGGCTCAACGTGCGCACAAACAACTCATCCACGATCTCGGCCGGCTTCTTCCCCGCCGCCAGCATCCGCGGAATCACCTTGCTCTGCGCCAGCTTGCCTTCGATCGTGTCTCCGTTCACCATGTGCAGCGCCTGCGCCAGCGTCGGCTCCAGCCGCGTCTCCGATGCATTCACCGAATCGCGCGTCGCCGAGCCGAACGTCTTCAGGAAATAATTCCCCCGGTTCCCGCCCTCGTACAACTGCATCGCCCGCACCCCGCGCGGCATCTCGTTGAAGGTCGAGGGTGTCTCGGTCACTTGAGCCAGCGCATCCAGAATCACGTCCGCCCGCAGCCTGCGCAATCGCTGGTGCGAGAACTGCGAATCGTCGTCGCGATTCGTCTCGTTCGGCGTCGCCGCGAGTTGATACGTCTTCGAAAGACAAATATCGCGGATCAATTTCTTGGCGTCGAAATTGTAACCCGCCAGCCGCTTGCCCAACTCCTCCAGCAGTTCCCGATTGCTCGGCGGATTGCTGATTCGCACATCGTCCACCGGGTCCACGATTCCTCGCCCGAAGAACTGCGCCCACAAACGGTTCGCCATGTTCTGCCGGAAGATCGTGTTGTCCTTCGCGGTCAGCCATTCCGCCAGCGCCAACCGCGGATCCTTCCCCTTCACGTCCGGAGCGTCGCCGCCCAGGAATCGCGCCGGCACCGGATGCCCGTCCAGCAGATGCTTCGCCGGCGCCGCGTTCACGTCGTCATAGATGTAGAACTCGCGCGCTTCGCTCGCCACCTTGCGCTTCACGCCTGTGAAGAAGCTGACGAAACCGTAATAATCCTCTTGCGTCCAGCGGTCGAACGGATGGTTGTGGCACTGCGCGCACTGCACGCGCATCCCCGTGAACACCTGAGCCACGTCCTGCGCCACGCCCTTCGCATCGAACTGCCCCTGTGGCAGCATCGTGTACAAATTCACCGGCGGATTCTTCAAATTGCTGCCCGCCCCCGCCACCTGCGCCTTCACGAATTCATCCAGCGGAGCGTTCTTCTTCATCTGCTCGCGGATCCACTCGTAGTATGCGTACGCCGCCTTCCGGTCCGTGCCGAATGCGCTGTTGTTGTCCGACCGTACCTTCAGCCAGTCGGCCCATTTCGTGGCCCACAGGTCGGCATACTCATCGCGAGCCAGCAGCGTGTCGACGAGCTTCGCCCGATCACCACGGAACGCGCGATACTCTTCCGCCGTCGGCGGCAGCCCGATCACGTCCAGATAGACGCGTCTCAGGAACTGCTCGTCCGTGCACACCGCGCTCGGCAGCACGCGCAGCTTCTGCAGCTTCGCATACACCAGTTCGTCGATGTAGTTGTTCGCCGCCAGCTTCGGCCACTTGAACCTGCCATCCGGCAGCACGATCACTTCCGCGCCCACCGTATACTTCGCAAATCGCGCGAACACAAACGTGTCGCCGCGTTTATCGCCCGTCACCAGGCCGGAATCGCTGATGTCCGCCGTGTTCTTGTTGTTGGTCAGGTACAGAGCGAGATTGTTCACCACCCGCGTCGTCCCGTCGGAATACTTCGCGATCACCTGCAGTGGCCTCTTCTTGTCCTTGCCCGCGAAGACCACCTTATCCGGCGTCAGCGAAATTCCGGTGACGGTGGGCACGCTCGCTGCGTCGTCGGGCGCGCCGGCCTCGATCCACTTCAGCAGCGTCGTGTAGTATTCGCTATCCGGTTTGAAACGCCGGCCGCCGGAATGCGGCACCATGCCAGTCGCCTTCATCAGCAGCAGGCTCTGCGCCGGCGCCGCCAGGTCCACGCGCCGTCCCACAATCTGCTGCGTCAGCCGGTAATAATCGCCCGCCGGATCGTACCCGAACAGTGAAAGGTGAAATCCGTCCTTCCCCACCGCCGCCCCATGGCACCCGCCCGAATTGCATCCCGCGCGAAAAAAAACCGGCATCACATCCAGCCGGAAACTGATCGCCTTCGGCGGCCCCTGCACGTCGCCCCAAACGCTGCACCGTCGCCGCCAACACGCCGACACCGCCACCGAGCTGATTAGCGCGCGCGACTCCCCCTCATATCCCGGTCCTCGCCATATCCACGCGCAGAATCCCGCTGCCGGTCGTCGAGTGCACCGTCTGCCCCGCCTCCGTGAACGCCACTTCGCAAGTCACGCCTTTGTACAGCCCGGCCAGCGCATCGGTATCCGCCTCGATCCGAAACACGATGTCCTTATCCTTCGCCGTGATCGTCGGCCCGGGCTCCACCATCTTCACGCCGCGCGGCAGCTGCACCAACTTCACTGTCGCCTGGCCCTCGAACGGCCGAGTCACCTTTAGCGTGCCAACGATCTCGCCCTTCTTCCCGCGCTCCACCGACGTCCGCGTGAGTTCGATCGAAAGGTACGGCTCCGCCACCTTCAACTCCACGAACTCGCTCGACACCCGCACCCGCCCGATCCCGCTGTACGCATCGCCGCCCGTCGTCGACGCGTTCATCGCGATCCTGTATGTGCCGGTCGCCGCCTTGTCGTTGGCCTGGATCTTGAACGTCGCCTCCGTCTTCCCCGCGGGAATCGTCACGGTCGGCTCCTTCGAAACTCCCGGCGGCAGCCAGTCCGTCTGAATTTCAATCGGCCCGTCGAAGCCCTTCGCGCGCTCCACCTCCGCCTTCAGCAGCAGTTCGCTCCCGCGCATCAGCGGAATCGGCGGCGACGCCAGCCTCACGCGGAACGGCGCCGGCTCCGTCACCGCCAGCGCGTAGCGATCCAGGAACACCAGGTGCCACGGCAGTTCACCTCCGCGATTTACCAGCGCGAAGCCCTGCCGCGATCCCGAGTCCAGCTTCGCGCCTGCCTCCACCGCCCGCGCCAGAATTTCGATCTGCGCCGATTGCGCCGGCGCATCGGCCGCTGCCACAAATTGCACCGGCACCCGCGTCGCACCCTTCGGCACGCGCGGCGCAATCATCGTGACTCCCCGCGGCAGCCCCACCGCCTCCAGGTCGATCTCTCCCTTATAGTTGTTCCCGATTCCCTGCGCCAGTTGCACATCCAGCGTCCACCGATTGCCCTGCGGCACTATCAGCCCCGTCAGCCGCGGCATCTGGTACCCCTCCGACATCGTGATGTGCGTGTACACCGTGTCGCGCACCAGCTCGATCTCCATGCGATACACGTGATCCGCACCGCCCGCGCCGGTCGCATCCTCGATCCCGATCAGATACTCGCCGTCCGCCGGAACCTTAAACACGGCCACCGGATCCTGCTGGTCCTTCACATACCACGTGCCGCGCGCCGAAGGCTGTCCCAAATCGATCAGCCGCGCATCGTCCGCCTCCAGCAGATTCTTCTGTCCGTTGGCCGCGCGAATCCAGAACTTCGGATCCACCGGCGCGCCCAGCGTCCGCGCGAACACCTGCACCTTCCAGCTCTCACCCTTCTTCATCGCCACGTGCCAGATGTGGCTCTCTCCCGCCTTCGCCAGAATCCCATTCAATGCCGCCGGCAGACTTACGAGCGCACCCTGCTGCTCTTCCCAAAGCGCATTCGGATAGCTCGAAACCCGCAGCACATTCGCCGATGGCGCCTCGCCGTAATACTCGAAATTCCCTTTCTTCGACGGCAGCGCGATCGCAACCGTGCGCTCTCCGGCCGGATCGCCCAACACGCGCGCCGTGACCGTACTCCCCGCCTGCCCGCCCGCCGGGTAAATCGCGGTCGGCCGCGAGTAAGTGCCGATGTGCGCCCGATAATATGCCTGCTTCGGAGTTACATAGATCTGCTGCCGGATCTCGACATAGTAGCTCCCGCTCCTCGGCGCCAGAATGCTCAGCACCGGATCCTGCACGTAGAGCGCGGAATCGTCATTGTGCCCCAGCATTTTCCCGTCTGCATCGAGAATGCGCACCGCCAGGTCGCTGTCTCCGCCCTGATGCAGCGTGCCCAGCCGCGCCGCCTCCACCTCCACGGAAATCCGCTGCCCTTCCTTCACCTCGACGCGATACACATCGATATCCGCGTCCGGCCCCGGCAGAATCTGCCCCTCCACCGTCGAGTTCAACGGCACCGGTTTGGCGGTCGCGATCGTATCGTTCTGCCCGACCTTGTCCTCGAACTCGTAGACCGTCGGGAACGGGCTCACCCAAAACGTCACCGCATCGCTCAGCCCCGTTGCCGTGCGCACGCGCAACACATGCTCGCCCAGCGGACAGTCCTTCGCAATCTGAAACTTGACCTTGAACCCGTTCTTATAAGGAGCAAATCCGGTAGCCGTGATCCCCACCCGCGAGAACACAATCTCCTTCGGATTCTCCAGGTACGCCCCGTGGAACTCCACCTCCACCGTGGACCCCACCCCGCCCCCTCGCGGCAGCAGGTAATCCACCATATACCGCGGATCCGCGTGCGCGCCCGCCGCGAACAAAAGCGCGATCACGACAACAAGCCCAGTGGGACAGGCCTCCCGGCCTGTCCATCTAATCTGCCTTTGCGCCCCTAGCTTGCGCTGCATAACCCTTCAACAAATTTCCCATCGCGCACAATATCAATCGGCCGCCCGCCCGGCGCCAGCAGCCGGTCCTCCGCATTGATCCCGAGCTGGTGGTACACCGTCGCCAGGAAATTCTCCACCGTCACCGGATCGCGATCCGGCTCCGCCGCCGTCGCATTCGTCGCCCCATAAATCTGCCCGCGCGTAATGCCTCCGCCCGCGATCACCTGCGAATACGCGCGCGCCCAATGGTCGCGCCCGCCATTCTCATTCACCTTCGGCGAGCGTCCGAACTCGCTCGTCACCGTCACCAGCGTGGTGTCCAACAGTCCACGCTGATCCAGGTCCGTAATCAATCCCGCGAATGCGTGGTCGAAGGCCGGCAGCCCTTCGCTCACCGCGTCCTTAATGCGCACGTGATTGTCCCAGCCCTGCGAGCCGCTGTACATCACCGTCACCAGCCTTACGCCCGCCTCCACCAACCGCCGCGCCAGCATGAGCTGCTTGCCGATGCTGCGCTTCGGATATTCGCCGTAAAGCTTCACCATCGAATCCGGTTCGCCATCCAGTGAGAAGGCCTTGCGCGCCTCCGCCGAGCTGATCAGCTTGTACGCCTGCTGGTAGAAATCGCCCATCGCGTCCAGCTCCGCGGGATTCTGTTCCACCTGCCGGAAGTGATCTTCCAGCGCCTCACGCGCGCTGCGCCTCCGGTCGAAACGTTCCTCCGTCATCCCTTTCGGCAGAGAAATATCGCGCACCTGGAAATTCTTCTGCGCCGGATCCGCGCCCAGTTCAAACGCGCCGTACTTCGAGCTGAGGTAACCCGTGCCCGCGCCCGCCGGAATGTTGGGCAGCCCTACCCACGGCGGCAGATTATTCTTCGGTCCGAACTCGTGCGCCACCACCGCGCCCATTGCCGGATGCTGGATCGCCGGAGTCGGCAGATACCCGGTGAACATCTGGTAGGTCGCCTGCGCATGATCGGGAATGCGCCCCGTGACCGCTCGCACCACCGTGATCTTATCCGCGATCTGCGCCGTGCGCGCCAGATTTTCGCTGAACACCACGCCTGGGATCTTGGTCTTCACCACACCCAGCGGCCCGCGGTATTCGATCGGCGCCTCCGGTTTCGGGTCCCACGATTCCTGGTGCGCCAGTCCGCCCGGCAGGATGATCTGAATCACACTCTTCGCGCGCCCTTCCGCGCGCTTGCCGGCCAGGTTCGCAGGCCGCACCTCGCCCGCCCGTAACAGGTCCGCCAAACTAAGTCCGAGTCCGCCGAGCATCCCCACTTGAATAAAGCTGCGGCGCCCAAAGGAAGTCAGGTACTGAGGTCCAGAGCACTTTGAGCATTGATCGACTGTCCCGTGATCAGCCATCCCGTTCCCTCCTGTGTCTTACAGTGTAGAACTCCGGCGCACCCGATAAGTTGACTGATTTACAAAACTTTACCGCTCTTTTTGTACGACAATTGAGTCCATGGTCGGCATCATCATGGGCAGCAAATCCGATTGGGAGACCATGCAGCACGCTGCGCAGACGCTGCAACAGTTCGACGTCGCACACGAATGTCGGGTCGTCTCCGCGCACCGCACGCCGCTGCGGATGGCTGAGTACGCCGCCACCGCCGAAGAGCGCGGCATTCAGGTGATCATCGCCGGGGCCGGCGGCGCCGCGCATCTGCCCGGCATGGTGGCCGCCCAAACGCTCGTCCCCGTCCTCGGCGTTCCCGTGGAATCGCACGCGTTGAAAGGTATGGATTCGCTGCTCTCCATCGTACAAATGCCCGGCGGCATTCCGGTCGGCACCCTGGCCATCGGCAAGGCCGGCGCCATCAACGCCGCGCTCCTCGCCGTCGCCATCCTCGCCAACACGCGCCCGGAATTGCGCGAAAAACTCCGCCGCTATCGCCAGGAACAGACCGACCGCGTGCAGCGGGAGACGCTGTGACGAAGCCCATCCTCCCCGGCGCCACCGTCGGCATCCTCGGCGGCGGGCAGCTCGGCCGCATGTTCGCCATCGCCGCCCGCCGCATGGGCTATCGCGTACACACCTTCGCCCCCGACGTCGATACCCCAGCCGGCCAGATCTCCGACGTCGAGATCCACGCGCCCTACGAGGATCTCGATACCGTCCGCGCCTTCGCCCGCAGGGTCGACGTCGTGACCTTCGAATTCGAGAACGTCCCCGCCGCCACCGCCGCCGCCGCCGCGGAGTTCGCACCCGTCCGCCCCGCCGGCGCCGTGCTCCACACCACCCAGCACCGCCTCCGCGAGAAACTCTTCCTCCAGGGCGCCGGACTCCCGATCGCACCCTTCCGCATCGTCCGCACCGCCGACGATCTCGCTCGCGCCGTCGCCGATCTCGGCTGCCCCGCCGTGCTCAAGACCGCCGGCTTCGGCTACGATGGCCACGGCCAGGTGCGAATCGCCTCGCCCGCCGACGCCCTCGCCGCCTGGCAATCCATCGGCTCCCAGGAAGCCGTGCTCGAGGCCTTCATCGATTTCGAATGCGAGCTCTCCGTAGTCGCCGCGCGCGCCGCGGATGGCGCCTTCGTGCACTACGGCGTCGTCGAAAACCGCCATCAGCGACACATCCTCGATGTCACCATCGCGCCCGCCACCGTAGCGCCGCAAGTCGCGCCGCAAGCCATCGAGATCGCGCGCACCGTGATGGAAACCCTGGATGCCGTCGGCGTCCTCTGCGTCGAGTTCTTCCTGACCCGCGCCGGCGACCTGCTCATCAACGAGCTCGCGCCGCGCCCGCACAACTCCGGCCACTTCACTTTCGACGCCTGCGTCACCAGTCAGTTCGAACAGCAACTGCGCGCCGTCTGCGGCCTGCCGCTCGGCTCCACCGAACAAATGCGTCCCGCCGCCATGGCCAACCTGCTCGGCGATCTCTGGACCGCCGGCCCTCCCGATTGGGCCGCCGCCTGCGCATTCCACGGCGTGAAGCTCCACCTCTACGGCAAGGCCGAACCCCGCCCCGGCCGCAAAATGGGCCACCTCACCGCCCTCGCCCACGATCGTGAATCCGCCTTGAAGACGGTCCTCGACGCAAGAAAAGCCAGTGGGATAGGCCTCCCGGCCTGTCCATCTAATCAGTCTTTGACGTAAACCTGCACCGCATTGCTCACCAATTCCCTCGAGTGCAGAGTGAACGCCCCGCTGAACACGCTCGGCAATTTCAGATTCATCTGAAACACATCATAAATCAGCCCCGGCGACGCTCCCTGGTACAAGATCGCCAGCGGAGTCCCCGCCTTGTCCGACACCGTAAACTGATCCTGCGATTCATCCAGCACCATCGCACCATTTGACGGCCAAGTCGCGCCCGTACCGAACACCGTCACGATCGATCCGCTCGCCGCCGGATTCGCCGCCGAGTTGACGGTGCCATCCTGATTCAACGCCGCCGCGTGCGCGCCATCGCTCGTAAAGATCCCCAGCGATTGCGCCACCGGAATCTGCAGCGAGAGCGATCCCACCTGCAGCCCGGTCGCCGCAAACGCCGATAGTCCGAACGGAACCTGCACGTTAATCTGGTTCGTCCCGCTGTACAGCACCTGTGCCGGCAGCCCTCCAATCTGCACCGCTCCCGCCAGTCCAAAACCGAAAATCGAAATCAGCGCGCCTTTATACACTCCGGTATTCAATTCGTAGGATGCCGAATTCCCGAACGCCACAATCGCCGGCACATCGAACGCATACCCCGGAGGCAGATGCAGCAGTGCTCCGTGCGCGCCCGGAACCATCAGCCGTCCATCCGCCTCAAACACCGGCGGCGCCGTCACCACGCCCGTCGGAAAGCGAAAGAGCTGCACAGCCTTCGCGCCCGTCGCATCCAGCCGCAGCACGAAATCCGCCCCCAGCGCCGGCACTCCCGCTTGCACCGGGAATTGCGCCGACGAACTTGTCCCCGCCAGGTACGCGTTTCCAGCGGAATCGAGCGCAATTCCCGCCGCATGCGCGTCGGGCGCCAGCCCCAAATCGGTCGAATACATCCAGTTCGAGTTCCACTTCGCCGCGAACAATCCCGTCGGCCCCGCAAGGTATGCGGGCTGTATCCCCGGGTCGTTCGCCACCAGCGTGGAATACACGCCGAACACATTCACGTTGCCGCCGGAGTCCTGCGCCATCGTGACGCTGTTTACCCACCAATTGCCCGGAATCGTGCTCGACAAAACCGGCTTCGAACCGTCCGCCGCAATCCGTGTGACATACCCGCTGTTCGTGTTGTAGTCCCCGCCCATCACGCCCGCTACCGTGACGACGCCGCCGCTATCCACCGCCAGATCGCTCACCGAAGCAAAGGTCGATAGGTGATTGACGCAGCGGCTTCCGCCGATGCAGGCGCTCGACCCGGTCGCCAATTGCGTGCTGTAGACCAGCTTCCCCGCCGCCGAGATCTTCACGAAATACGTATAGACGTACGAATTGGTAAACGCATCCGTGCCGCCCTTCCCGCTCAGAAACGCATTCGGCGTCGTCGGAAAATCGCCCTCGTTCGTGGCCCCTCCCACGTACACGTTCCCGCTCGCATCCGTCGCAATCGCATTGGCAGTCGTGGCGTAACGTCGCAGCGAGCTCGTGGACTTCTGCTGCCCGCCCAGGTAAGTCGCGAACAGCAGCTTCTGCCCCGTCGGGTCCAGTTCCATGACGAATCCCGCCGTCCGGTAAGGAACCTTCTGGCTGACTATCGGATTCACCAGCGTGAAATCGTCGGAATCCGTCTCCCCCGCGATCCAGATGTTGCCGCTCCCGTCCACCGCGACAGCCCGCGCAACATCGTTCCCGCTCCCGCCCGGCGACGGGAACGGATGCAGCGTAGCCTGCTCGCCAAGCCCCGGCCCCAGCGTCGCGAGCGCCGACCCCACCACCAGCCGCCGCCCATCCGGCAGCGCTGCTACCCGGCTATACGTGAATGGCGCATACTCCAGTTGCACCTGCCCCGCCGCCACTCGCCCCAGCACCACAAGCCACACCGCAAGACCGCGTGCCATCCAAGAACCGCGCCGCACTGCTCTTGTATTGCTGTGCATTTGGGTGCTTGTGTGGGGCAGGCAATCCTGCCTGCAGCCGGCTTTCAGCCGGCTCGCCCCGCTGCAACGCGGCCGCCCCCCGGGTCTCCGCTACGCCCGCATCTTCTTGTAATTCGCCAGGCAGCGCTGCGCCGTTTCCAAACTCGGGTACCGGCTGCCTTCCTGCTCGATCAAGTAATATTCCGCCCCACCCTTCGCCTCCGCGGCCGCCAAGACCTTCTTCCACGGCACATCGCCTTCGCCAAACAGCACCCGGTATCCGCGCTCCTTGTTGCCTTCTTCCGGCTTGCCCCAATCCTTCAAGTGCAGCGACTTGATCCGACCGGGATTCGCATTGATCCACGCTACTGGATCGTCGCCCACCTCGACGCACGTTCCGACATCGAACTGCATCATGAAATCCTTCGGAGTATTCGCCGCCAGCACCTCGATCGGCCGCTTGCCATCCAGCGGCTTGAACTCCGCCTGATGGTTGTGATACCCCGAGCTCAGCCCCACTGGACGCAGCGTCTCCATCGCCTTCGTCAGGCTCTCGCCCAGCGCCTTCCATCCGTCAAGCCCTTCCACGCGCCCCGCGCTCGCCACCACCACGTACTTCGACCCGATCGTTTTGTTCAAATCGATCGCCTTCTGGATTCCCTCCGGCTTCAGATTCTTCGCATCGTTGTGCGTCGAGTGGCAGCGCATCCCGGTCTCGTCCAGAGTCTTGCGGACATCCTTGGCGAATTCCGGCGTCCACTGGTAGTACGGTCCGTAGAACTCGACCACTTCATAACCCATCTTGCCGATGGCGCGCACCGTGGCGAGCGTGTCCTTCGCCATCTCGTCGCGCACCGAGTACAACTCGATACCGATGGGCAGCGCTTTACCGGCGGGAATGGCCAGCGCGAGCGGGGCGGCGGCTGTCGCCGCGAGGAATCCGCGGCGGGAAATGGAACCTTGCGATCTCATGCCCAAGAACATACCACGGAGCACCCGCAAACGTAACGGTAGTATCCTGGGGGAAGCGAAGTGAATTCTCCATTCCACCTCCGCCGGGCCGGAACTATTATTTTCGGTACCCTGGCGCTCTTTTCCGCCCTCTACGCCTTCCAGCGGCCCTTCCGCGAATATCCCGGCGTGGAGTACGACAAGTATCCCTTGCCCCGCGACTATCAGGACAAAGGCGAATGGACCTTCGGCCGCCTCATGTATCCCCCGGTCGGCCGCATCTACGGCGGCTTCGAACTCAACGGTAACTGGCTCGATGGCGGTTCCAACTGGACCATGGACTACCCCCGCAGCGACCGCCACCTCGCCGCCGCCGTCCGCCGCCTCACCCGCATCCAGGCCCGCAGCGTGGAACAGACCATCAACCTCGACGACGGCGACCAGTACGACTGGCCCTTCCTCTACGGCGTCGAAGTCGGCCACTGGAATCTCACCGACGCCCAGGCCCGCGCCATGCGCGAATTCGTCCTGCGTGGGGGCTTCTTCATGTGCGACGATTTCCACGGCCAGATCGAATGGGACGTCTTCACCGCCAGCATGCAGAAGGTCTTCCCTGATCGCCCCATCGTCGAAATCCCGAACGGCGACGCCATCTTCCACACCATCTACGATCTCGACGACCGCTATCAGGTCCCCGGCGCCCTATTCCTCGAAACCCACCGCACCTACGAAAAGGGCGAGACCGGCAAGATCCCCCACTGGCGCGGCATCTACGACGATCGCGGCCGCCTCATAGTCGTCATGTGCCACAACATGGACCTCGGCGATTCCTGGGAACATGCCGACAACCCCGAGTACCCCGAAAAATTCTCAGCCCTCGGCATCCGCATCGCCATGAACTACATCACCTACTCCATGACGCACTGAGCCCAGTGGGATAGGCCTCCCGGACTGTCCACTAATCAGTTTTTCTCCCCTCAATCTTCCCTATCGCATTCTTCGCCGCCCGCCCCAAATCAATCGGCGGCATGAACCCGAACCCCCGCCCCCGCGAATAGACCGGATCCGAGTTCGCCGCCAGTTCCCGCAACTTCGGCAAATCCCCCGCGTCCCCCATATCCCCCAATATCGTGATCGCCACCAACTGCGCCGCGATGTCCCCCTGCGCGAGCACCTTCCGCGCGATCGGCAGCACACCAGCCGCGCCCCGCCGCGCCACCGCTTCCAGCGCGTTCATCCCGGCCACATTCTGCTGCGCCGCCGCACGCAGCAAGTAAGGAATCGCCGCCGGATCGTCGTACGCCCCCAGCGCCGCGATCGCCGTCGCCGCCACCATCACGTTCACGTCCAGCGCCGTCCGCCCCAGCGCCTCCAGCGCGCGCACATCGCGCAGCTCGCCGAGCTCCCGCGCCGCCGCCATCTGCACGTCCGCATCGCGCGCCCCCAGCGCGGAAATCAATTCGTCCACCGCGCCCGCCTCCCGCAAATCGCGAGCCGCGCACGTGCGCACCACCTTATCCCCCAGCGCGCGCCCCAGCGCCGCAATCGTCTCCACCGATCGCTCCCCGCGCAGCGCGTAACACGCATCGTTGCGCTGCGCCACGCTCGCATTCCCATCCAACAGCGTCGCGATCAACAGTACCGCGCCCGTCATTTCGTCACCTCCTTCAACGCCGCGCGCGCCGCCGCGGCCTGCTTGACGTCGAAGTTCGCGTTCAGCGCCAGCGCGTGCTCCAGGTGCTTCCGCGCCCCCGCGCGATCGCCCAACGCCGCCGCGATCATCCCGGCGTGATAGTAAAACGCAGGCTCGGGCGAACCCAGCTCCATCGCCTTCTCCGCCGCCGCCTTTGCCTCGGCATACTGCTGATTCCGATACAGCACCCACGCCAGCGCGTCCTGCTCGTAGATGTCGCGCCGCGTCTTCATCTCTTCGCGGATCATCGCCAGCGCATGCTCCCGATTGCGCTCGTGGTCGGCATACGCCAGCGCCAGATTCCGGTTCGCCGTAAACCCAGCCGCCTGGTCCATCCGCTCGATCACCGCCAGCCGCGCCGCCTGCTTGCGCGCCTCCTCCGGCTTGCCTTCCGCCTCGTACAAATCCTCCAGCGCGGCCGCGTAATCGGGCAGCGGCACCGCCGCCTGCGCCTTCAAGTAGTACCCGATCGCCTCCGCGCGCTTGCCCTCCTGCGCCTTCAGCTTTCCCATCCCGGCCAGCGCCGGATAGTAGCCCGGGAACAGCCGCAGCGCGGCCCCGTACGCCTCTCCCGCCTCCGCCGCGCGGCCCGTCTTCAATTCCATATTTCCCAAATCCACCAGGCACCACGCAATGTTCTCCGCCGACCGGCTGCCGCTATCGATCGCCCGCTTCATCACCTCGATCGCCCCGTTCGCGTCCCCCGCGACGAACCGGTAATACGCCGCGCGATTGTAGCTCGCGAGATCCGGCCGCAGTTGCACCATCTTCTGGTAAGCGTCCGCCGCGCCGCTGTACTCGCCCAACTCCATCAGCGAATCGCCCAGCGTCCCCCAGTTCCACGGATCGTCCGGCGCGATCCGGATCAGCTCCCGCGAATTCTCCGCAACCCGCGGAAAATCATGCCGCTCCAGTTCGATCGCGCTCCGTAACCGCAGCGCTTCGTAATTCCCGCGATCGCCACTGAGCACGTTCTCCACGATCTTCGACGCGCGATTCAGATACTCGGGATCCATCGTCTCGCGCATCTTCTGCAGGTACGTCGCCGCCATCTGTATCTGATACCGCGCCTCCGTCGGCTTAGCCCCCGCGAGCGTCGCGAACATCGCGATCCGGTCGTCGGTCTTGAGCCGCGCCACGGCATCGTTCAATGCGCGTTCCTGCAACAGGTCTCCCAGCTTCTCGTTCCCCGTCTGCGCCAACCCTGCAGCCGCCACAATTAGTGCGATTGAAAGTTTCATGATTGTCCTCCTGTCTGACCGCAAACGCTCCCTGACGCCCGCGGCTCTGATCCGAGCCGCGACCGTCAGGGAGCGTCCACTTAGTTGTTGGTGTTCATCCCCCGGCCATTCGTGCCGTTGATCTGGCTATGCTGGAAGCCCGCGTGCGGCGGCGCATGGAACGGAAAGTGATCCAGCAGCGGAACGTCGTTGGAGTTCACACCGTCGCCCAGTGGCGGCGCGTTCGTGAAGCCCGGCACCAGCACCCCGGCCAGCGCGCGGAAACCGATATCCACCACATCGTCCACCGGACGCCGTCCGCCGAACGGCCACCCCGCGTTATCGCCGCCCAGCGGACCCAACCGGTTTTGGCTGGCGAACGCCGTCGGCGTCGTGAACAGGTTGACCCGCGTCAAATCGGGCACGAACACTCCGAGCAGGTCCTTGCGCGGAGCCGGCGGCACCGGCAAATTGAACACGCCCTTCAGAATCCCCGTAGCGAAGAACGGGTCGCCGATGTACGGCGCCCACTGCTGGTCGTCGACCGGCAGGCTGCGATTCCAGCGATCCTTCAGGGGCGTCGGAATCAGCGCTTCCACCGTCAGCGGATTTCCCACGCGATCCACCTGCATCCAATCCCCGTAACCTACCGGGTCCGCCGGACTCGGCCGCACCGTCACGATCTGCCGCAGCGTGCTCGCCCACATGCCGATCGTGCCGTTCGGGTCGGTCGCGCTCGTCGGCGCCGACCCGGTCGCCGTCACCATCGTGATCGGCACCTCCACCGCGATCAGGCTGATGTTGTAGCCCGCGAAGCCATCCACCGCCGCCGGGGCCGCCGCGCCCTGCCCCGTATCCGCGCTGCCCGTCAGCACCGGCGCCGGAGCCCGGAAGTTCAGCGTGTCGAATGTGGCGCCGCTATCGAAATAGAAGGCGTCGTCGCGCGGCCCCGCGAACACACGCATTCCGTTCGCAAGTGTGAACACGCTCGGCGCGCCCAGGTTCTTCTCGTAACTCGGCGTCGAATTTGGTCCCAGGTTGGGCGGAGCCACCGAAAGCGGATGCCCGTTCACGTCTTTGTCATAGACCGCGATGATCTTGTTCAGTTTCAGGTCCCGGAGTATCACTACGTAAGTTTCGTAGAGAAATATACCTGGGCTGTCGATCGAATTAATCTTCCCGAAGTAAGAGACAAATGTCGGGTTATCCCGATACGTGTCCCGAAACTGGAAGTCGATCTGCATGTCGGGGGCGCCGTCAAGGCCCCGCGAGTTGTTGATATTGAAGCGGTAGAGAACGCTGGTCGAGAACTTGTAATAACTCGGTCCATTGTCCGGGATCTGGAACCCTTGCGTGCTCATGCTCATTACCAGCCGGTCGCTCTTTCCCGTCTCGTAACTTCGAAAAGCGTAAAAATCGTTCAGGTTCGCAGTCTGGTCTTCGAGCAGTAACGGACCGTTTCGATGACTGGCCGCGAACGCCGAGCCAATTGTGAGCATTGCCACAAGTGCGATTGGGCGCATCGTAAATCCTCCTCAAGATGTGGGTTACACGGGTATCTACGAGGCGATCGCGCTTTTGGATTTAACGCCTGCTACCCTTAAGGTATG
Organism: uncultured Solibacteraceae bacterium; assembly: GCA_963791985.1. Classification (GTDB taxonomy): domain Bacteria; phylum Acidobacteriota; class Terriglobia; order Bryobacterales; family Bryobacteraceae; genus Solibacter. Next base: position 383,683 of record CAWBUN010000004.1, read on the forward strand.
GATAAGAGACTTGCGAAACGTCACAAACGCCAGGTAACGCGCGCCCGTGAAAAAGTGCGGACCTCGGAACCCGACGTGCGCACCCACGAACAAATCGAGGCCGCCCGCGAATTAAGTCGTCCGGAACACAAGGTAGGTGTCCCCTCCCGCTAACTTTCGGGCGCGAAACGCGCTACTCTGGGTTGTGTTCACTGCCAAATGTCCGCATTGCCGCTCCGTTGATTTTCGAGGAGTCGGCGCCAGGAACTTCTTCGAGCGGGCAATCCACTGGCTCTACCTGCCCTACCGCTGCGAGCTGTGCGGACACCACTTCTTCCTGCTCGCCTGGCTGGCTCCCGCGTAGGACAGGCCTCCCGGCCTGTCCCCTTGCCGCCTTTAAGGCTTACTTCCCGTCCCCCGCCGGCCGCACGAACTTCGCGTCCTCAATCGCCGCATTATTCTTCAACTCCGCAATCTGGATCGTGAACCGCCCGTTCACCCGCGAAAGCGTCCACCGGAACGGCAGTTTCACCCCATCCTGCTCGCGATAGTCCGCATAGTCCACCTGCGTCGGAATCCGCCCGAGCGGTGTGTCCGCGTACCGCACCATCCGCGCCAGGAGGCCCGTCTTGCTGTCGAAGTACATCCGCACCGGCATCCGGCCCGGTCCCGACGCATTCAACACTTCGCACGCCACCCCGCCGATCTCCTCCGGACGCCCGCGCCGCAATTGCGGATACAACTCCTTCACCCGCAGCGCCAGCGAAAACTCCGCGTCCACTGCCGACGCCATCGATTCCAACGCCGACATCTCGCGCGCCGGACGCCCCGCATTCCCCATCCATCCAGCCGTCCCGTCGAACGCCGTGAAGCTATCCCCACTTGCCCCGTGCGTGATCGTAACCCGCCGGTTCGGAGCCTTGGTCAGCACTTCGATCGGCGTCTCGCCTCCGCCCACCAGGATCTTGCCCGTCTGAGACCGTGACGTGATCTTGCGTAGCGCGTCCGCCCCGCCCAGCGCCGTCACGTACTTCTCCAGAATCTGGTCCGCCGTCACCGTCTGCCCCTGCGCCCGAGGCGTCATCGCCCCGCCCGCCGGACGCGGCGCCGCATCCGATTCCAGCACCGGCGGCGAATTCACCGGCCGCGCCGAGCCGCGATGGCAGCTGTAGCACGTCACCTGCTTCTGACCGCGGAAGTTCGTCTTATTGATCTCCGCCTGCATGTGCATCATCTCGCGCGCCGTCTTCTTCTCGCCCTTGTCATCGGCCTCCATCTTGCCCTGCACGTGGCAGAACGTGCACTCCACGCCCAGCGAGGAAGCGATGAATTGCATCGCCGGCCCCACCTGGTCCGCCGGGACGCCCTTCAGTTCCACGATATTCTTGTATGCCTCTTCCGCCATCTTCCCGGCCGGAGCCGGAGCCTGCGCGTAGGCGATCGTCATCGATGCCGCAACCGTAAGTAAAAGTCTCATGTGATTTTTCCTTTAACGCTGCCCGCCGCCGCGGCCGAAAGTGGCCGCCGGCACGTTGTTCGTGTCTACCGTGAAATACGGCACGCCCGCTGACGCTAAGGTCTTGTTCAGCGCCGGCATGTCGTCGAAAACTTTATTGACCAGCGCCACCGCCGGATTCAGCTGCTTCGCGCAGTCCTCGATATCCGCCAGTTGCTTTGCCGTCGGCGGACCTCCGTAGTTTTCAATCGTCCCCAGCAGCCGCGTGATCTTCTGGTTCACCGGCGGCGGCACATACGGCCCGCGCGATCCCGCCGCACCCAGTTGCGCCGGAGTCGCCGGCCGCGGAGCCTCGAACGTCCCGAGCACCGTCTTGATCCGCGCCATCATATCGTCCACCGCCTTCTTCGCCGCGTCCGGCACCGGCGCCGCGCCGGCCTTCTTCCAGCCATCGGTCAACGTCGTGAGCGCCGTGTTCACAGCCACGATCTTGCGGCGGCTCTCGTCCGCCTGCTTGGCCAGCGTACTGAGCTTCGTGATCGCCGTGCGGCGCCGCACGCGTTCCTCGGTCGTCAGCGTGGAACGCGGATCGTCCTGCACCGTCACCGTGCGGCTCTCCGTTTTCCCGCCCGCCGCCATCGTCACCACATACTCCCCCGGATCCACCAGCGACCCGCGTCCGCCGAACCCTCCGCGACCTCCACCGCCGCCACCGCCGCGACCCGCCTCCGCGCCCGCTTCACCCGGAGCCCCGCCGCCCGCTTCCGGCGCCGCGAACGCCTGATTCTCCGCCGCACCACCTCGTCCACCGCCGCCACCGCCGCCGCGTCCACCACGCCCCCCACCCGCGGGAGGTACCGGCGGATCCATCCGCATATCCCACGCCAGCCGGTTGAACCCAACTTCGCCGCGCCCGTTGATCGTCCGGATCGTCGCCCCGCCTCTCTCGGCCACCGTCACGCGCACCGGCCCCGCCGTCTTCAAATAGTAATCCAGCAGCAGCCCCGCCTGCGGATTCAACGCGAAATACTGCCGATTCCCCAGGAACCCGCGATAGTCCACCGTCTTCCACTCAATCCCCGGCAGTCCCGGGAACAAATGCAAATCCGTCGTCAGCACGTCCGGCTTCCCCGCGATCTCCTCCAGTGCGCTGATGTTGTCCATGATCCAGATCGAGCGCCCGTGCGTTGCCAGAATCAAATCATGATCGCGCGGATGAATCTGCACGTCGAACACCGGCACCGTCGGCAGCCCGTTCTTCATCCGCTCCCAGCTCTGCCCGCGATTGAAGCTCATAAACAACCCGAACTCCGTCCCCGCGAACAGCAGGTTCGAATTCGCCGGATCTTCCCGGATCACGTGTACCGTACCCGCCTCGGGTGGAATCCCGTTCGAAATCCTGACCCAGCTGTCGCCGTAGTTTTTCGTCATGTAGATATACACCGAAAAATCGGCGCTGCGATGATTGTCGAACGTCACGTATGCCACGCCCTCGTCCTTGTAACTCGCTTCGATGCGGCTCACGTACGCGTCCTTCATCGCCCCCTTCACGCCCGGAATGTGGCTCACCACGTTGTGCCACGTCTTCCCGCCATCGCGCGAAAGCTGCACGTTCCCGTCGTCCGTGCCCGCCCACAGCACGCCCGCCTTCACGGGCGATTCCGCGATCGCCGTGATGCACGGCCAGTCCACCACGCCGTCGTGCCGCGAGAGCGTTTTCTCGTCCACCGCCTTGCCCAGAATCTCCAGCTTGTCGCGCTCCTGTTTGGTGGTCAGGTCCTCGCCCAACACCTCCCAGCTATCGCCGCGATCCCGCGACCGGAACAGATGATTCCCGCCGTAATAAATGGTCTTCGGATCGTGCGGCGAAATGATCAATGGCGAATTCCACTGGAACCGGTACCGCGGAGCCGCGTCGTTCTCCTCCAGCGGACGGATCGATTTCGCCTCGCTGGTCCGCAAATCCCGCCGCGTCAGATTCCCGTCCTGCGATTCCGAATAAATTATGTTCGCGTCCGTCGGGTCGATGCGCGCGTGGAATCCATCGCCGCCGTTGATGTTGATCCACTCCTCGTTGCTGATCCCCGTCTGCTGCTGGTTCGCGGAGGGCCCGCACCACGAGTAGTTGTCCTGCAGCCCGCCGCACACGTGATACGGCTTCTGGTAGTCGAACGCCACCTCGTAAAACTGCCCGATCGCAAAATTATTGAGGAAGTCCCACGTGCGCCCGCCGTCGCGCGTCACCGTCACGCCGCCGTCGTTGCCCGTGTAAATATGGTCGCCATTCGCCGGGTCGATCCAGAACGCGTGGAAGTCGCTGTGAATCCCGCGCCCGCGCTCCTGCGTGAACGTCTTCCCGCCATCCTCAGACATATACAGCGGCGCGCCCAGCACCCACACTTTGTTCTCGTTGTTCGGATCCACCCGCACCTGGCTGTAATACGAAGGCCGCGGATTGGTGTCGCTCTGCCGCCGCCACGTCGCGCCCTTATCGTCCGACCGGTAGATGCCGCCCTGCGTCATGTGCTCGATCAGCACGTACACGATGTTCGAATTCCGCCGGTAAATATCCACCGCGCAGCGCCCGATATCGCCCGTCGCCGGCAGTCCCTTGCCCAGCTTCTCCCACGTCTTGCCGCTGTCCGTGCTCCGATAAATCCCGCTCTTCGGCCCGCCGCCGTTGTACCCGTACACCGTGCGCCGCCGCATATACGCCGCCGCATAGACAATGTTCGGACTCTGCGGATCGATCGCGATATCGCTCACCCCCGTGTCATCGTCGATGTACAACGATTTCGTCCACGTCGCGCCGCCGTCGCTGCTCTGGAAGACCCCGCGATCCGCGTTCGGTCCCCACAAATCGCCCAGCGCCGCCACATAAACCACGTCTGGATTCGTCGGATGCACCGCGATCCGCCCGATGTGGAAAGTGTCCTTCAACCCGACGTGCTTCCACGTCTTCCCCGCGTCCATCGATTTATAAACGCCGTTGCCCCACGAGGAACTCTGCCGGTTGTTCGCCTCTCCCGTCCCCACATAAAGAATCGCCGGGTTCGAAGGCGCCAGCGCAATATCCCCGATCGAGGAATTCGCCTGCTCGTCAAAGATCGGCTCCCACGTAATCCCGCCATTCACCGTCTTGAAAATTCCGCCCGCCGCCGTCCCGGTATAAATAATCCGCGGATCGCTCTCCACCACCGCAAAATCATCCACCCGCCCACCCATGACAGCAGGCCCGATGCTGCGAAACTTCAAATTCTTCAGCGCCGCCTCATGGCTCGCCTGAGCCGCCGCCAACAACGGAAGCCCCAACACCAGCAAATAGACGCGTGTCCGCGCAAAAATGGTCATAATTTGGTTCCCAGATTGGAGGTAATTATACCCCGTCCACTATCGCCTCCGTAGCTCTTTCGTTTTTTTCTTATCTGCGTTAATCTGCGTTCATCTGCGGCCCATATTGCTTTTTGAGAAAAACAGAATTGGCCACAGATGAACGCAGATAAACGCAGATAAAAAATACCTCGGCTCTTCTTCGTCCGTGGCGCCGACCAACTCCCCCCAACAGCGGTACACTGCAATCCATGAACCGGAGAACCCTCCTACGCTCCGCGGCCGCCGCCGCCGGACTCTCCCTCGCCGGTCGCGAGACCGCCCGCGCCGCCCTCCCCAAAATGAAAGTCACGCGCGTCCGGGTCTACTCCCCGCCGAATCCAAATCCCCTCTTCAACCAGAGCGACATGGTCGTCACCGTCGAAACCGACGCCGGCATCACCGGCATCGGCGAAGGCGGCTCGCGCGACACCCTCGAACAATGCGCCGGCCGCCTCATCGGCCAGGATCCCCGCTACATCGAGCGCCTCTGGCAGGACATGGCCCGCTCTTTCTTCTATCCGCCGGGCCGCGAAAAAATTCACGCCCTCGGCGCGCTCGATCTCGCCCTTTGGGATATCCAGGGGAAGGTCCTCGGCCGCCCCGTCCACGCCCTCCTCGGCGGAATGGCGCGCAACTTCTGCGAATGCTACCCTACCGCCGGCGTCATCCCCGGCGTCCGTGCCGGCATGCCCCTCAAGGAACGCGCCCAGGCCACGATCGCCGCCGGCTATCGCGCCTTCCGCATGGGCGCCGCCGACGCTCCCGCCAACGGCCCCTTCAACACCCACGAGCGCCTCAACAAAATGGCCGAAGACTGCGCCCAAGTCCGCGATGGCGTCGGCAAGAATGGCGATTGGTGCATCGACTTCCACCAGCGCTTCGATCTCTCCGAAGCCATCCGCGGCTGCGATCTCATTAAGGACCTCGCCCCCTACTTCGTCGAAGATCCCGTCCGCACCGAGGCCTTCCTCGAAGACATCCCGCTCCTTCGCCGCTCCGCCAAAGTCCCCATCGCCGCCGGCGAAGAGTGGGGCTACCGCTGGGACTTCAACAAGCTCGTCGAGTCGCACGATATCGATTACATCCGCGCCACCCTCCCCAACGTCGGCGGCATCACCGAGATGATGAAGATCGCCGCCATCTGCGAAACTCACTTCGTCGGCATCATCCCGCACTTCACCGGCCCCATCGCCACCGCCGCGCTCGTACACGCCCTCGGCGTCTTCTCCGGCCCCGTGCTCGTCGAGTTCACCTACCAGGGAATTACGAAGCCCCACCTCCCCGTCTGGCTCGATTTCCGCGAGGGCAAACTCTACCCCAACGATCGCCCCGGCCTCGGCGTCGAGCTCGATCTCAAGCCCTTGAAACTCGTCTCCGAAATCACCGAGCGCGTCACCGCCCGCGCCCAGGTCTACTACCGCCCCGATGGCTCCATCACGAACTGGTAACTGAATAGGAGGACACCATGCAAGCTCGCCGAAACTTTCTCACCGCGCTCGCCGCGCCCCTTCTCGCGCGCCCCGCAGCCGCCCAATCCAAAGCCGCGCCCGGCCTCCCCAAACCCGGCGACCCCGCCTACTGGGCCAAGGTCCGCGACCAGTTCCTACTGGCCCGCGACAAGGTCTTCTTCAATAACGGCACCATCGGCGCCATGCCCAAAGTCGTCCTCGACCGCACCGTGGAGCACCTCCGCAAAATGGCCACCGACGTCGCCGATTGGGATTACAAATCCGGCCAGGAGTGGATCGCCGGCTACGGCCCCATGCCCGAAATCCGCGGCAAAACCGCCCGCCTCCTCAACGCCCAGCCCGACGAGATCGCGCTCACTGAAAACGTCACCGCCGCCATGAGCTACGTCGCCGCCGGACTCACGCTCGAACCCGGCACCGAAATTCTCATCAGCGATCAGGAGCATCCCGGCGGACAATGTCCCTGGCTCAACGCCGCCAAACGCCACGGCGCCAGCGTCCAGATGGTCCACATCCCCAAGCCGGCCGAAAACCCCGCGCAGGTCATGGACGTCTTCCGCAACGCCCTCAACTCCCGCACCCGCGTGCTCGCCATCTCGCACGTCATCACCGGCAGCGGCGCCATCATGCCCGTGAAGGAAATGTGCGCCGAAGCCCGCGCCCGCGGCATCTTCACCGTCATCGATGGCGCCCAGGCCGTCGGCCACATCCCCGTCGATCTCGCTTCCATGGGCTGCGACGCCTACGTCGGCTGCTTCCACAAATGGCTGCTCGCCCCTGCCGGCACCGGTCTCCTCTATCTCCGCAAAGGCAGCGCTTCCAAAGTCTGGTCCACCCTCGCCAGTTCGCATTGGAACGACCACGAGGACGAGGGCTTCCGCTTCACCCAGCGCGGCACCGGCAGCCTCTCCCTCCTCATGGGCGTCGATGCCGCCCTCGACTTCCACGAGGAGATCGGCCCCGAGCGCGTGCAACAGCGCGTCAAATTCCTCGGCGATTACCTGCGCGACGGCCTACGCAAAATTCCCGGCGCGCGCATTTACTCCCCCGTCGACAACGCCATGTGCGCCGGCATCACCGTCTATGGCGTCAATGGCGTCACCGGCCAGCAGCTCCAGGATGAAATGTGGGCCCACGGCAAGCTCCGCCCCCGCGCCTCCGGAGCCATCGGCGTCCGCCACTCCACGCACATCTTCAATAGCCCGCAGGAAATCGATAAGGCGCTTGCGGTTGTTCGCTCACTCTCCAAGGCCTGATCAGCCAAGCCTTTCGTTAGTACTAATAATATAGTATACTTGCCTGGGGAAGCATGAGAGCGATCTTGCAAGCGAGCGTGTTTGCTTGCCTTCTGGCGGCAATCAGTTCGGGGCAACGCCCCACCTTCGACGTGGCATCGGTGAAGACTGTCAAACTCGCGTCTCTCCCTGTCTTCGGAAACCGCGGCGGGCCAGGCACATCCGATCCGAACCGAATTCATCTTTGCTGCGTCGGGATGTTCTCCTTACTGATGAGAGCCTACGATGTCGAGATCGATCAAATCGTCGGCCCCTCCTGGATCATGGAAAACATGGGGCCGAATCTCTATCAGGTCGACGCCACCATGCCGGCCGGCACAACGAAGGCACAGTACCAACTCATGATGCAGGGTCTCCTGAGCGAGCGCTTTCATCTCGAAATTCATCGCGAGACGCGAAGCTTTCCCGGTTACGAGCTTGTCGTAGCCAAGCAGGGACCGGCATTAAAGGAATCGGCGTTCAGTCCGAACGCCGTCGTCGCCGATGACACGCCCCCGAAGAGGCGAACCGACGGCTCCGTCATCCTGCCGCCGGGGCCACAGATGCTGACGTCGTTGGGGCGGGGAATGATTCGGGTTCAGGCGCAGGAGAAACCGATTAGCGATCTGGTAAAAGGTATGGGGAGACTGATCGCCCTGTCGCTGGGAGAGGACGCGAGCGATTTCGCTTCGAAGAAGCCCCGCGTGATTGACAATACCGGACTGACAGGCAAATACGATTTCACAATCGAGTTCTCATGTGAGGCCTGTACTGGCCTGGGCACCAACATGGCGATGGCGAATGGAGCCGCTGCCAGTTCGCCTGCGGTCGATGCAACCAGTGGCAGCGACCTGCCAAACATTCTGGTGGCACTGGAAAAACAAATCGGGCTCAAACTCGTGAAGACGAAAGCCCTCCCGCTTGACGTCATCGTCGTGGAGCACGTCGAGAAGATACCCACTGGAAACTGAACTTCATGCGCGTTCAAAATTTCTATTGATCCCGGCATTCAGTCGGGCTACAATCGTGGGGCGAATAAAAAGCGAATCTCCCCGTGGAGGACCTCATGAGAATCTAGCGGTTGTTCGCTCCCTCTCCAAGGCCTGATCGGCGGACGATCCATCCCGTGTCTTTAGCGTCAACACCGTTTCAGAAGTTCGATCACGTATCGCGAGATCGCTTGCTGACGCGCGCGGCTCCGATCAGAGCCGCGACCGTTAGTGAGCGATCTTCACGAAATACGAGACTGTACTTCTGAAACGGCGTACTTAGTGAGCTGGACGTCCGGTGGGCTGAATAAGCTGGAGGACGACAGTGGATTCCGCCGATTCGGGACTCCGCCGGGTTAAGGCGTGGCGGCGGGTAAGGCGCGGCGTTTCGTAGCCTGTTCAAAGGCGTAAGCGAGGCCGAGCAGTTCCGGTTCGCTGCAGGCCATTCCGGTGAAGGAGACGCCGAACGGCTGTGGTTTGGGCGCGAAGCCCGCGGGAGCCGGCGGCGTGAGCGCGTTGGGCACCATCCCGAAGGGCACGATCACGGTGGGATAGCCGGGGCGGGCGGCGATGGCCGCACCGCTGGCGCCGGGGAAGAGGATGGCATCGAGGCGATTCGCCTTCATCGCCGCATCGATTCCATTGGTTCCGCCGAGCAGGATATCCTTGGCGCGGTCACCCTGGTAGCGTGCGCGATCCGCCTGCACATCCATTTCATCGGAAATGTCGAGTTGCGATTGTCCGAAGCGAATCGCCCCGGCCGTGATGTGCGTGATATTCCACTGGCGGAGTTCGGTCAGCGTCTTCACGGGCGCCGAAGCTCCGAGCGTGGCAAGCCACGCGTTGAAATCGCGTTTCATGCCGTACTTCAGGACCACGGAGCAATCACTGTCCTTTCCCTTGACGTTGGTGAGGCCGGAGCACTGGCCCCAGAGGGCGAAATTCTTTCCGGGATCCTTGGTGACGATGCTGGGGATGTCGGCGGGATCGACGATTTCCGCGCCCTGCTGCTTGAGGATGGCGATGGCTTCCGTCATCACGCGGGCCTGCTCCACAGAGAGACCGTTGCCGAAACCGGCGCCGCCCCGGCCGCCACCTCCGCCGCTGCGTCCGGGCAGATCGATGCGGTCGTAGAAGTAGGCGCGCGGGATTCCAATGCGCTTGCCTTTCAGCGCGTCGGTTTTGAGGAAACGGGTGTAGTCGCGCCCGGGAGGAGGCGTGCAGGTCTTGGTCGCGGCGTCATTCGGATCCGGCGCGGCACTCTCGAGAACACCGAGCAATATCGCGGCATCGGTGACGTTCTTTGCCATCGGGCCGGCGGTGTCCTGGTCGGCCGTAATCGGAATCACGCCGTAGCGGCTGATGCGTCCTACGGTGGGTTTGACGGCGGCGAGCATGTTCTGATTCGAGGGACTCAGAATCGAACCGGAGGTTTCGGAGCCGACGTTAGCGGCCCAGAAATTGGCGGCGGTGCCGACGCCGGAACTGGATCCACCAGTGCTTAGGACGGGGCGCCCATCGAAGAAGGTGTCGCGGGGATCGCGGCGTGGATCGTAGGGATTGAAGCCGAAGCCACGCATGGCATTATAGTTGCCGGGCATGGGCGTGGGTGCGCCGGCGACCCAGTTCGCCAGCTCCGAAAGGCCGGTCTTGGCGATGAGAATGGCGCCGGAATCGCGCAGATTCCGGACCAGCGTGGCGTCGTAGGGCGGGATATAGCCATCGAAGGCGAGAGCGCCGCCGGTGGTGACGATGTCGTGGGTAAGCACGTTATCCTTGAGCGCGATCGGGATGCCGTGCAGGGGGCCGCGGATACGCCCCTGTGTGCGTTCGCGGTCGCGTTCATCGGCTTCGGCGAGGGCATGCGGGTTGACGGTGATGATGCAATGGAGCTTGTCCTCGTACATGCCGATTCGGGCCAGGTAGAGCGTGACGAGTTCGCGCGACGTGATGCGTCCCTGTTCCATCGCGGCGCGAAGTTCCGGGATGGAGGCTTCGACCACCGAAAATGGAGCGCGCGGCGCAACCGGCTTGGGTTGAGCCTGGAGAGCGGCGCACGCGAAGATCGCCAGAAAAGCGCCCACTTGGGGCAGGCGCTTTCGCCGGCTCATGGAGGCTGGGTTCGCAGGCGGAAACGTCTGCCCCGCTTTGGGATTCCGAGAGTTCGTCGTCATGCTTGTGCTACTCAAAATACCAGCCGCAGGGCGAATTGGATCTGGCGTGAACTGGCGCGCTGATCCTGCACACCCGAAGAAGTGATCTTTCCAAAGGTCGAGCTGGAAACGGTCACGCTCGGGTTATCGAAGTTCGGGTGGTTGAGGGTATTGAAGATCTCGGAGCGGAATTGCAGGTAGCGATCTTCCTTCCCGAGCGAAAAGCGTTTCAACAAAGCTGCGTCCCAGCCGTGGGTGGGCGGCCCAATAATAATGTTGCGTCCGGAACTGCCGTAGCGGCCGATGAACGCGCTATTGAAGCACGCGGTATTGAACCACTGCGCGGGATCGTGAGAAAACGCGTTCGGGTTGCAGGTCACATCGGGACGGGTGCCGGTTTGGGTGCCGGAGAGCTGCAAGCCGGTGGAGGGATCCAGGGGATTGCCGGTCTGCACGGTGATGATGCCGTTGGTCTGCCAGCCGCCGAACAGCGCATTCACGACTGCCCCGCTATGGCCGCCGAAGCTGCGTCCATGGCCGTAGGGCAGGTCATACGTGTAACTGGTGATGAAGCGGTGACGCGAATCGAAGGTGGAAAGGCCGCGTTCGAGATGGAAGTTGGTTACGTCCACCACGGAGCCATTCCAGAGCGAGCTGTCGTCGATCGATTTCGAGAAGGTGTAGGAACTGAGGAAGCTGAGACCGTTGGAAAAGCGCTTCTCCACGCTCAACTGCAGGGCATGATAGACGGAGGAGGCGCTGGGAGAACGCACACTGATCGAGGCGTAAGTGGGGTACTTGCGCAGGGATTGCGTGAAGGACGCGGTGGGCGCGGGCTCATTGAAATCGTAGGCACGATCGAGGTGAGTGCCTTTGGATCCGACGTAGCTGGCGGTAACGCCGATGCTGTTGCTGAACTGGTGCTGGATATTGAAGTTCCATTGCTGTACGTAGCCGTCCTTGAAGGGATTCTCCACCCACGAGGCGCTCGGAATGGCGGGGCTGCCGGTGCCGCCATAGGGATTGGCGAGCAAAATGTTCGGTGTGCCGTTCGTACTCTGATTAAAGCTGTAGCCGGTCAGAAACGGCGCGGTCAGATTCGAGTTGAGGATGATGTTCAGCAGCTTGATATCCCAGAAGACGCCGTAGCCGGCACGGATCACGGTCTTGGAGCCGAAGGGCGTCCAGGCGAGGCCAAGGCGCGGAGCGAAGTCCTTTTTCGAAGCATCGTAAATCGCGGGAGTGCTGCTGGTGGAGATGCGCAGATCCGGCAGCGGCGTGCTGGTAGGGAAGTTAGGGTCGAAGGTGGCGAGGTGGTTGTATTTATCGGTGGTGGGAGCGTTGTACTCCCACCGGAGGCCAAGGTTCAGCGTGAGATTCGGGAGGATGCGGAAATCATCCTGCGCGAACAGGTTGATAGACGTCTGTCGCAAGCCCGCGACGGTGTTGGCATTGATGCCGGCAAAGGAGCGGCTGACGCTGGCGGTGTTGGGAAAGCCCAGCAACAGATCCGCGATCGCGTTGCCGCTGCCGCCTACCGCGTTCACCACGCCCGATGCCGTGGTGGAAACCTGGGCCGTGTAGAAGGGCGTGAAACTAAGCGTGCCGCGCGCGCTGGAATCGAACAGGAAATTCTCCTGGAAGTGGCGGATTTCCGTGCCGAACTTCATGGTATGGCGCCCCTTGGTCCAGGAAAGCGAGTCGGACCATTCGTACGTATTATCGTGGCGGTCCTGCGGCAGGTTGGTGGCTTCGCCGATGCGGTCGTACCCGGTGGTATTGATGATCGGCACGCCGAAATCGAGACTGCTGCGCGAAGTACCGGCGATGCCGAGCGCGGTGGAAATGTCGTTGCCCAGATTCTGCTGGAAGATGCCGCCGCGTACGCGGGTGAATGACGCCCGGAGTTCATTCACTTTGTTCGGACCAAGCAGCGCAATGTAATCGGCCAGCGCCTGCTGCCCGCCGTTCAGCGTATTGCAGCCGAAGCCAGGCACATTGTTGGCTCCGGCGCAGAAGGAGTCGAACGTATCGAAGCGGTTTTCCTTGCTGTAACTGTAGCGCCCGAAGAGCGAATTCGTGTCGTTGATCTTGTGGTCGACGCGGATTGTGAACTGGTCGAAATCGTCGGTCTTGGTGGGACTGGAGGTGTACAGCCCGTTGGCGGAGGAGGTGCCGGGACCGTTCGGATTGGGGAAGAGGTTGACTACATTGACACCGACCGGGGAGATCTGCGCGCTGGGAATGATATTCCCGGCGAACGGGGTGCGGGTGAGCACGCCATTAGCGAGGTGGAGCGTGGAGGGGTCGTAGATGATGGTGGAGAGCGCGGAAAAATCGCCGGCCTTCATTGCCGCGGTGGGTTCCGTGGCCACCTTGGTGATGCCCTGGCGCACGTTGGCGCCTTCGAAATTGCCGAAAAAGAACGTCTTGTTCTTCTTGATGGGGCCGCCGATGGAACTTCCGTACTGGTTGCGTTTGTAGCCGGGCATGGGGCCGGGGCGGTCGAAGAAGTTCTTGGCATCGAGCAGGTTGTTGCGGAGGTACTCATAGAGCACACCGTGAATCTGGTTGCTGCCGGCTTTGGTGGCGATGTTAATCTGCGCGCCGGGGCTACGTCCGAATTCGGCGGAGTAAGTGCTGCCCTGAACCTTGAATTCGAGGATGGCTTCGGTGGAGATTGCGACGGCGTACTGGTTGATCGCGAGATCATTGTTATCCATGCCATCGAGCAGGAAGTTATTGCCCTGTTCGCGTACACCGTTAATGGAGATGGATCCGCCCTGCGTCTGATTCTGCGAGCCCTTGACGCCCTGATTGGCGCCGGGAACGAGCAGATTCAATTGCAGAAAATTACGCCCGTTGAGGGGCAGTTCGGTGACTTTTTTGTTGTCCACGACATTGCCCATGGTGGCGGAATCGGTCGAGATCACGGGGGCCACGGCCTCCACCTCGACCGTTTCGGCTACATTCCCCAAAGTCAGAGCGATATCGATGCGAAGGCGGTCATCCACCCGCAGTTCGATCGCCTTGCGCTCGGCTTTTTTGAAACTCGTCTGTTCCACCGTCAGGTCGTAAATCCCTGCCGGCAACTGCGGAATGGAGTATTCTCCGCTGTCGCCGGTGAGTTCCGCGCGCATCAGCCCGGTGGCAACCTCCCGAACCGTGACTTTCGCCTTGGCGACCACGGAGCCCGAAGGGTCGACGACGGTGCCGAGGATCGTACCACGGACGCTTTGCGCAAAAATCGACGAAGCTGTGGTGGACAACGCGGCGAGCGCGAGTAACAAGTGTAGCTTGGTTTTCATGGTGTCTCCATTTGGTGAAGAATGCGGACAGTGCAGCGGAAGACGGGGCTGCGGGAGCGGGACGGGGCTTAGCTACAGAACCTTGGCGATTTCGATCAGTATACGTTCGACACTGGGATTAGTCAACAAGTGCCGATGTTCACGAACCTCCAAAATTTCTATTGATCCCGCCGCCCTGTCAAGCTACAATCATGAGGCGAATAAAAAGCGAATCTCCCTGAGGAGGAACTCATGAGAATCAGCGACGCTCTACTCCCCGAACTCGACCAGGAACTGAAGACGACCCGCAAGTGCCTGGAGCGGATTCCCGACGATAAATTCAGCTACAAACCGCACCCCAAGTCTTTCGACATGGGCTCGCTCGCCATGCACATCTCCACCATGCTCGGCTGGGGTGTAACCACCATCCAATCCGACAGTTTCGACTATGCCCCGGTGGGCGGCGAACCCTATGTGCCCCCGGTCGCCAAGACCAACGCCGAGTTGCTCGAAGTGTTCGACAAAGGCGCCGCCGAATTCCGCGCCGCGCTCGCCGCGGCCGATAATGAGGCCATGATGAAACCCTGGTCGCTGCTCGGCGGCGGCGTCACCATGTTCACCATGCCCCGGGCTGCCGTCATCCGCGGCATGATCTTCAATCACATCGTTCACCATCGCGGCCAGCTCTCCGTGTACCTGCGTATGTGCGACATCCCCGTTCCCGCGCTCTACGGTCCTTCCGCCGACGAGTCCAACTAGAGTTTTCTCCCCTGCACCAAAGAAGGGGCGGGCTTACCGGTCCGCCCCTTTCCGCGAACCGCGACCGTCAGGGAGCGATCTCAATTGTTACACTGGCACCTATGCCCACTTCGCTGAAGGCGCGCCTCTGCCTGATGATGTTCCTCAACTACGTCATTTGGGGATCCTGGTACGTCACCATTGGCACCTACCTCACCGCCACCCTGAAATTCTCAGGCACCGAAGCCGGCGCCATCTTCGGCACCACCGCGCTCGCCAGCATGATTTCGCCCTTCTTCATCGGCATGATCGCCGACCGTTTCTTCTCCACCGAAAAAGTCCTGGCCGTCCTCCACCTGATGGGCGCCGTCTTGCTGTACTTCATCACCCAGGCAACCAGTTTCACCTCCGTCTACGTACTCGTCCTCGCCTACTGCCTCTGTTACTTCCCCACCATCGGCCTCACCAACTCGCTCACCCTGCAGCAGCTCACCAACGCCGGCAATCAGTTCCCGTTCATCCGCATGTTCGCCACCATCGGCTGGATCGCCATCGGCCAGACCATCGGCAACATGGGAATCGAAACCACCGCGACTCCCTTCCTGCTCGCCGCCGGAGCCTCTGTCGTCATGGCGCTCTACTGCCTCACGCTGCCCCACACGCCCCCTGCGGGCAAAAGGGCCAAAAGGTCACGGTTCGCGAACTTCTCGGCCTCGACGCACTGGTGATGCTCAAGCGCCGTCCATACTTCATCTTCGTGGTCGCGTCGATTCTGGCCTGTATCCCGCTGACCTTTTACTTCTCATTCACCAACGCTTTTCTGAACGAAGTCGGCGTGGTCAACGCCGCCGGTAAGATGACGCTCGGCCAGGTCTCGGAGGTCGGCGTGATGCTGCTGATGCCGTTAATCTTCCGCAAGATCACTGTGCGCGGCGTCTTCATGCTCGGCCTCGCCTGCTGGAGCCTCCGCTACGGCCTGCTCGCCTTCGGCAACGCCAACGCCGGCATCTGGATGTTCTACCTCGCCATCATCCTCCACGGCTTCTGCTTCGACTTCTTTTTCATGACCGGCCAGCTTTACACCGACCAGGAATCCCCTGCCCACCTGCGCGGCACCGCCCAGGGCTTCCTGACGTTTGTCACTTACGGCGTCGGCATGTTCATCGGCTCCCTGCTCTCCGGCGTCGCCCTCGATTTCTTCTCCACTACCGTCGATGGCAAACTCCAGCACAACTGGCAATCTTTCTGGCTGGCCTCCGGCACCGGCGCTCTCCTCATCCTCGCCCTGGTCGCGATCTTCTTCCAGACCCGCGCCAGAATTCAGACCAAGAAAGCCCACGCCTAGGCCTGCCAACGGTCCGGTATCAATTGCGCCTGATCCGCGCTCGTGGGGCAGCCAATCCTGCCTGTCGCGATGGCGCTGCGCGCCATCTAAGGGGATGAAAATCCGCGCTCATTGTGGGGCAGGCGCTTCCGCCTGCCAACCTCACGCGGCATCACAGGTTGGCAGGCGAAAGCGCCCGCCCCACTCGGCCAGCCCAAACCTGTTCGCCTAGGTTTTCGACCGTGCAGCCGCCTTTCAGCCGGCGTCCCTGATACGAGGCCTGAAAATCCCCTTCCGTTGTTGTTGCGGCGGTTAGCGCCAGCTTCAATATCTTAAGCCTCGTGAGCCGATGCGTTCCGAGGACCGAAGTGTCGCGCCCTCGCTCCCGAGTGGTTATCTTCCACCGTCGAGGCGGCGTCCGAGGGCATCCACGTGCGCGCACCAGAACCTGCGGAGCTGCGCCAAAGTGCGGAACGCGGATTTAGTAACGTGCCAGCTGAGTGAGCTGAATGAGGTTGCCGCAGGTGTCCTTCAGCATGGCAATGGTCGAGCCGGTCACGTCGGTGGGCGGCATCGTGAACTCGGCGCCGCCGGCCTTGATTCGCTCGTAGTCGCCCTTGACGTCGTCGGTGAAGAACATAGCCGCGGGCTGGCCTTGTTGAAATATCGCATCCTGATAAGCTTTGGCCGCGGGGTTGTTGTTCAGCGCCAATTGTAACTGCGTTCCGTCCGGCTCCTCGGGCGAGCCCACCGTCAGCCAACGATAGGGGCCCTGACTGAAATCGGTCTTCTTGGCAAAGCCCAGTACCTCCGTATAGAAGCGCAGGGCCTTATCCTGGTCGTCCACGTATACGCTGGTCACTTTGATCTTCATTTCGATTCTCCTTTGTCCGTTCGCGGTTTGAGCCGCGTCATTCTCGCTTTTGCCGTCCTTTTCGTTGGAGCGGTTTGATGCATGCGGTCGAGGTGGCGTTCGAGAGCATCCACGTGAGCCGACCAGAACCGGCGGAACGGAGCCAGCCAGGCGTCGATCTCCTGTAGTGGTTCCGATTTCAGCCGGTAGAGACGGCGCTGTGCATCCACCGTGGATTCTACGAAACCAGCCTCGCGCAGCACGCGCAGGTGCTTGGACACGGCCGGCTGCGGCATACCAAGCTGACGCTCGATCTCTCCCACCGACTGTTGGGACGAGATCAGGAGGCTCAATATCGCGCGGCGGTTCGGCTCCGCAATGACTTCGAAGACAGATTCCACTCTCTTTATATACTTTACTGAGCATATACTTGTAAAGGGATATTTAGCCAGACCCACAGGCAATCGCTTCAGCCTGCGTACAGGGATGCACAGTCTGGATCATCACGTCGGGGAATGGACTTCGGTCGTTGAGGGAAAGGAGCCCACCCTGGGCAGGGGCACGCCTCAAGCGCCGCACCACTTCTTGAACTTCTTCCCGCTCCCGCACGGACGCTGCGGTATCGAACAAATGGGCGCACGAATCATCGAATTGGCGTCAGCGTTGCCTATCGTGGCCTGCGACTATTCTCGGCGCGTATTGGCGATTGTTTCTCGTGATCCTGAAGTTTGAGAGGGGAAACACTGGATCGACTATGTTTCGGTCTTCGCGCCTCTTGCCATGTGTGGCAACAGTATCTTCGCCGCGCTACTTCCACAAGTCCTGGTGTTCCTCGCCAGGAAGGTTGGCCGGACCAAGTGGAAGTCTGTGACGTCATGGTGGCGCGAAAAGAGACCGTGGTCGAACGGCAATACCGGAAACTCAATGACTTCCGATCCATAAGCTGTTAGTAATATACGGGAACCCCACCAAGTTCGACTCTTGCTATTTGACACAGATCCATGGCTAGCGCGTCACCGCTTCGCCCGTTTGACCAGCCGCAGTCTTCGATAAGACGGGCGCCTTGGTATCGGGCGTCAACGGCGGACGGCGGGTATGCCAATCTGTCGCCCGTTGATAAGCGTGCGCCAGAGCCAAAACATCCGCTTCCCGCCAGTTCGCACCGCTTATCTGCAAGCCGATGGGCAGGCCGTTCTTGGAAAACCCACAGGGAACGGTGATGGTGGGCAAGCCGTAATCGTCCAACGAGCGTGTGTTCCCCGGCTTGGGATTGCGCGCGCGTGCGTTGGCCGCCCGTGTCAATTCCTCTTCGATGCTCCACGGCAGTTCGCGGATGGTGGGCGTAACGATTAAGTCGACTTCCTGTTTGCGAAAGACTGCATCGTCCACGGTGCGTCGCACGAGGCGCAACGCGCGCCACTCGCGGATGTATTCGACGGCGCGGGACCCACCACGTCCGCCGCTTCCCACTCCTGCTCCACCACCTGCAACTCCGGAAGCGCCGGCATCCGCGGTTTGCGTTTCGGCGCGCACAAAGCCGCTACCCAGTTCTTCGCGGTAAACGGCGCCCTCGTTGTTCGCCCCGGTTCCCAGGATGGAGGGCAGTTCGATCTCCTTCATTCCCTTCGTCATCTTGGCAAGCAGCGCATTTGCAGCTTCCATGGCGCTGGCCACGTCCGAATCGAGGCCGTCGTAGAACTGCGGTGAAATGCCGAGTCGGAATTGCGTCACCGGCAAGCCGATGGCTGCCGCATAGTCCGGCACGGGGTAGTCGACCGATTGAAGATCGAGCCCGTCGTAACCCGCGATGGCTTGCAGCACGGTGGCCGTGTCTTCCACCGTGCGGGCGATGGGACCACAATGATCGAGCGACCAGGTCAACGGCACGATGCCACGAATGCTGACGCGGCCGTAGGTGGCCTTGAAACCGGTGACTCCGCACATGGCGGATGGAGTGCGAATGGAACCCCCGGTATCGGTTCCCAGCGCGGCATAACAGTTATACGTGGCGACAGCCGCCGCCGAACCTCCCGACGACCCACCCGCGATCAGTTCGAGGTTCCAGGGATTTCGCACCGGGCCGTAATAACTCACGGCGGACGTAGCGCCGGACGCGAAGATGTGCATATTGCATTTGCCCACGATTACTGCACCGGCGGCCCGCAGGCGCCGCGTAACCTCGGCATCCTCGGTTGCGATATTGCCTGCCAGCGTCTTACTGCCCGCCGTAGTGCGCACGCCCGCCGTGTCGATATTGTCCTTGAGACCGATGGGAACGCCGTGCAGCGGGCCCCGCCAATGGCCGGAGGACAGTTCCTTGTCAAGCATCTGTGCCTGAGCCAGCGCCTGCTCCCGCATCACGGTTATCCAGGCGTTGGTTTTGGGATTGAACGTATGAATGCGGTCGTGGCAGGCCCGAGTGAGTTCGACGGCAGAGATCTTGCGAGCGCGAAGGCTCTCTGCCGCTTGCCGGAGGGTCCAAAAGACGGGATCGCCTGAATTCTGCATGGAGGTACCTGTGACTACCCGCCGGTCTGCTCGGCGGCAGCCTTCGATAGGACCGGCACTTTTGCTTCGGGTTGCAGACGCGGCCGCCGTTTATGCCAGTCGGTTTCCTGCTGGTAGGCGTGCGCGAGCGCGAGTACGCTCGATTCGGAGAAGAGCGGTCCGGCGATCTGTAATCCGATCGGCAGCCCCTCTTTCGAGAAACCGCAGGGGATGGAGATCACGGGCAATCCGTAGCCGTTGAAGGGCCGGGTATTCTCTTCGGCATCGAGCGCGGCCCTGGAACGGCCGCCGGCGCCGGTGCTGCCGCCGCGTCCTCCGCCTCCGCCCGTTCCGCTTTCTCCCGCCGTGGGTGGGCCTGCGCCTCTGCCGCCGCCGGGATTCAGTTCTTCTTCGATGAGCGCCGGAAGATGGCGCACCGCGGGCGCCACGAGGACATCCACGTTCTGCTTCGTGAACACCTCCTGATCCACGATACGGCGGACTAGGGCGAGTTCGCGCCATCCGCGAACGTAGTCGACTGTCTTCGACGCATCCGGCGTCGCCGGGAATATCCGTGCGGTGGCCGGTTCATATCCGCCGCCGTTCACCCCGCGCAGATTTTCGTGATAAGCGGCTATCTCGGCGGATACCCCAGCGTGCAGGAGCGACGGCAATCCCACTTCATGCGATCCCTTAGTCAGTTTGTTGAGGATGCCGAGTGCTTCCTCGACAGCGCGCGCCACGTCATCGTCGAGGTGATCGTAAAACTGCGCGGCGATGCCGATTCTGAAGTGCGATACGGGCCCAGTCAAGCCGGCCAGGTAGTCGGGAACGGGCTTGTCGACGCTATCGATATCGAACTGGTCGTAACCCGCGATCTGCTGGAGAACCAGTGCCGCATCCTCGACGGTGCGCGCCAGGGGACCACAATGATCGAGCGACCAGGCGAAGGGTACGATGCCGCGCAGACTCACACGTCCGTAAGTAGGCTTGAAGCCGGTGACGCCGCAATCCGACGCCGGAATGCGGACACCTCCGCCCGAATCCGTGCCGAGCGCGGCGAAGCAGTTGGCCATGGCGACGGCGGCGGCCGATCCGCCCGAAGGCCCGCCTGAGATGCGTTCCAGGTCCCAGGGGTTTCGCACGGGTCCCCAGTAACTGACGGCGGACGAGGCGCCGGCGTCGAACTCATGCATGTTGGACTTGCCGATCAGCACCGCGCCCGCGGCTTTCAGCCGACGGACCACATCCGCGTCCTCGGACGGAAAGCGGTATTCGTAAACCGCGCTGGCGGCCGTTGTACGCACTCCTGCTGTATCGATGCTGTCCTTCACGCCGATGGGAATTCCGTGCAAGGGACTGCGAAAGCGCCCGGCGGCCTGTTCGTCCGCAAGGACCTTTGCCTGCGCCAGCGCCTTCTCCCGCACGACAGTGATCCAAGCGTTGATCTTCGGGTTCCAAGTCTTGATGGAATCGAGGCAGGCTTCGGTGAGATCGACCGGAGAAATCTTTTTGGCACGAATGCCGGCGGCAGCCTGCTTCAGCGTGAAGGCGCACAGATCGGAGGATGTTTCGGCAAAAGCGAATCTGGTGGCGATGGCGCCAGAGCTGGCGACGAGAAAGTCGCGCCGGGACGGATTTCGCATGAATTGTTTTACCGCGAGGGGATGAAGGTTGTCAAATCGGGAATGCCCGGGAACTGCAATGCTCTTGAGGCTCTGAAGAGCTTCGAGCTGGACTATTGCTCTTCGTGGCGGCACGATCCTCATTCTATGGCGTTATGACGACATTGGACTATGGCCCGGCCGGAGGGTACAGTACCCTGACGTGCTGAGCCAGGTCCTCCCTGGTCGCCATTGCTCATGCGTTCCTTGACAGGAGGACTCAACGATGATCCTGATTGAGGGAATTCCCGTACTCGGGGCCCGTTTGGCAGCGGAGCAAAAGGCAAAAAATGGCTCGAGAAGACGAGAGGCAGTGCGTCAGACACTACGCGGAGGGCTTCAGTCGACCGCCCTTCGGCAGCCATCGAGCGCTCCGCGCAGGCAGCCTGAGTGGTAACTCGCCGCATTCGCGGCAAGAAGCGAGGTTACCGTGAAACTTGGCGCTGGGCGGAAACGGCGATAGCAGAAAGTGGCGGTTTTCAGTTTTCGTAATCCCAGCCTCGCTGGTGATGCCGTCGCCGTCGAGTTTCTCGCATCCGCGGTCGCCGCTTGGGGTACCTGCGAAAGAATGCGTTCATGCCCCGACGCGGATAGACGGCATCATGTAGACATCCTACTATTGCTTGTGTAGAATGTCTGCGCTCATGCACCGCGAGCACCGCGAGCCGCGGAGCGTCTTACGCTCTCGTCAGCCCTGCCACCAGTCCCGCCAGCACCACCACGCCGAACCCGCCCATCGAGACCGTGAGCAGCCTGTGCCACTTCATTCCCGCCAGGCCGCAGATTCCCGCGATCCCCAGAATCGCCATCCATGGCCCCACCGCGCCCGCCGCCAATAGAAGTTCGGCGATCGCGAACAACGTCCACTTCGCCGACGCCCACCGCCGCGTGCGCCCGACGTGCTCTTTATCGATCGAGCGATTTTCCAGGGCGAGCGTTCGCAGAATACTTACATCCTCCAGAACATCGAAGGCTGCGGCCGCCAGTCCCGCCACTGCCGCACCTGCCGCCAGCCACAACGGCGCACCCCACACCCCGCGTTCGAACAGCGCCGCCATCACGAAGAAAAATCCATAGCTCGCGATCAATGCGAAATCCAGGTACTGCACCAGCCGCATCGAACTCCGGTCGCCCTTCGTCGCCAGAATTCCGCGGATCTCCAACGGCGTCCGCCCCAGTTCCATCGTGAGCACCGGCGCGACACGCGCAGCTTTCCGGCTCTTCTCCGAAAAGCCCGGCGACGCCGTCGCGATCCCCGCCAGCACCGTGGTACCCGCCGCAATCCCCAGGCCGTGCAGCAGGTCCGCGGACGAGGGTCCGCGGACGAGCACGTGCAATCGGAAATAGTCGAACCAGAACGGCGCGTCCGCGATCCCCAGCGTCAGGCCGCCCAAAATCAGCAGCGCCAGCAGCGTGACCAAAAGCAGCCGGAGCACTCGCCACACCGCCCCGCGGCCGCTCATCGCCTCGTGCAGCATCTGCACCACCAGCCACACCGCAACTCCGGCGCCGAGCATCTTCCAACCCGCCCCTGTCAGCGCAGGTTGCCCCAGCAGGAAACCGGTCAGCAGGACCAAGGTCGCGGCGAACGCGTAAAGCCATATCAGGTAGCGGAAGGTCGCGAAGCTCAGGCTCTGCGGAATCGCCACCTCTACCATTCCCCAGAACAGCCGCGTCAGCCGCACCACCCAGACCACCGGACCCGCGCTCCATTTGCGCTCGCCGCTCAGGAACTCGAGCAGTTCGCCGGTGACCCGCGCCGCCCGCGCCGCGATCGGCAGCGTCCATTCGGGTTGGTACGCCTTGTCGATCTCGTAGGACTCCCGGACGTAATCCACCAGCGCTCCCGGCTCTACAAACGCGCGGATCCGTTCTTCCCCGCCCGGCCCATCAAGCGCTTGTTGCGCCAGCAAGGTCGTTAACAAATTGCGGACATCATCGGCATGCAGGCACTGCGCGAGAATCGCGCCCTGCGCTTCGCGCAGCAGCTCCTCGCGGAGTTTCTTAGTCGGCTCATCGCTCCCCGGCAGCAGCATGCCGATGATGCGCTCCGCGCCGTCCAGCCGTCCCCACATCAAATCGTTCTTGCGCCACCGTTTCTGGAAGAACGCGCCGAATGCGCTCAGCGTATTGCCCGCCAGCTTGGTGCGATTCTTCGAATCCGAGGCTTCATCGATCAGCGACGTAGCGTCGCGCGGAGAAATGCGGTGCACCGCGGTTTGCTTCAGCGTCGCGGTCTCCGTGCCGTACAGAATCGGGAACGATACCGCGTCGTAAAAATCGTAGGCGTCGTACTGCCGGCGCAGGCAGTAGCGCAGCACCTGCTCGGCGTCCGCATCGGCGGCCAGCGGCGACACCATTCCCAACAACTGATCCACGTGCCAGGCCGCGCACACGAAGGCGTCCTTCATGGCGCCGTTGACAGCCTCCAACATCTCCAGCAATTGCCGGCGCAAGTCGGGCCGCGGAGAACCCAGCCGGAATAGCGCCTCGCCCTTCTTCGCGCACTCGTCGTCGGTGCCCTCGAGAAGCCCTCCCAGCCACTTCTTCCATCCCTCGCGATCCGGCCCCGCGTTCGCCAGCGGATTCAGCGCGCCGCGCCGCCGCAATTCGTTGCGCTCGCGCCGCAGGAACCCGAGCACCGGCACCAGGCCCCTCCCATGAATCGGGCACTTGTCCTTGTGAACCGGACACGGCTTTGCGTTGGGCGAAGCCTCCGCCTGCTGGTTGCCGCGAAGATCGCGGATGGCCGATTTCAACGCCTCGTGGTCCAGTTTTTCGAGCCGGTCCAGAATGCCGGTACTGTTCGCGATGATCTTCGCCTTCTCCCCGCCCGCGTAGAGCGCGTCCAGCCGCGAAAGCAGAAAATACAAACGCCGCTCGCGATACGAAAGATCGAACTGCAGCAGGAACCGGCTCTCCGTCTTCTTGGGATTCGCCGACTCCTGGTGATACCGCGCCTGCACCCAGGCCCGCAGCACAAAGTACAGCGCGTGGATTTCGTCCGACGTTTCGTCCAGGTCCAGCGCGGCGCCCACGATGCTGCACACGCCGTCGGTCACGGTCTTGATCTTCAGGCGGTGATATCCGGCGTACAGAGAGCCGCGGCTGTCGCCCAGCTCCGTCAGTTTCTTCCCCGCGAACTGATCGGCGCTCTCCCGCTTGAAACTCTGCAACAGGTCGGATTGCGCCACCGTCTGCTCCAATTGCTCGATCA
Organism: uncultured Solibacteraceae bacterium; assembly: GCA_963791985.1. GTDB lineage: Bacteria > Acidobacteriota > Terriglobia > Bryobacterales > Bryobacteraceae > Solibacter. The sequence continues at coordinate 407,945 of CAWBUN010000004.1, forward strand.
CGTCCTGAATCCGCGTCACCAGGCGATTGCGTTCCACCACGTGGCGCAGATCTTCGCGGATCGTCTGGTAGCGCGGCAGCGCGAAAGCCGCGTCGAAAGCATTCTCGATCGCGTCGGGCTTGCCCGCGTCGCTGCCCTGCTCTTCGCTGGTCTCCGGTGAAGGCTCAATGTACACCAGCTTGCGCTCGTACGGCAGGTAGCCGCCGCGCACGCCCAGTTCTTCGATCGCGTAGCTGAACGGTTTGTTGTTCAGATACCCGCCGTCCGCGAATGCTCGATTGCGAAACCGGTAAGGCACCGGACTGGAGGGCGGAAAATCATCGTCCTCCGGAATGTAGTCCACCAGGAACGGCCGCCACTCGGCGCTGGTAGAGCGCGCCGACGCGTCATTCTTCAATGGCGTGCAGCGATCCAGCACCGGGTCGATATCGGAGAGCCTCATCGGCTCGAAGGCGATCGGGAAGGCCGCTGTACAGCGTGCCGCGAAGGCCAGGAAGGGATTAAACTTTTTGTCGAAATCATTGCGCGGTCCCTTCTCCGGGGCCGCCGACGCCGGAGTCAGGTACGGGCTCGCGCAGAAGTGAAATACGTTGCGGTGGCGCTTCTCCATCACCACGTCATCGGCCAATTTCAGGCGCGTTTCCAGGCCGCGCAGATCGGTGGCCGTGACGAATAGATCCACCTCTTCCACCAGCGCCGAACCCGCCGGCCTGCCATCCATTTCGGCGAGCGCGCTCAACAGTAGCGCGTACATGCGCTCGCTGCTCAGCAGCGATTGCGGCGGCTTCTGCCGGCGCAGCGTAAACCCGCCCGCGATCGCCGACGCCGCGTCGCCATCGTTCAGCAGCGTCGCGATGTCCGCCTGGTCCACCCACAACTTTTCCATTACTCCGAAGTCCAGCCCCTTGGCCAGAGCCTTCGCCAGGAAAATCGAATTCAGTCCGCCGGCCGAAGTGCCGGAAAGTATGTCGACGATGAAGCGCGTGCGGATCGGACCCTGCGCCGCATTCAGGTCCGCGCCGTTGGCTCCCAGGATCGCACCCAGCTTCCGGTAGACCGCCTCCGTCCCCGCCGTCCCGGTCCCGTCCACACCCGAGGTCGCCCGGACCAGCGAGTAGAACTCCTGCGCTACCCCATTGATGTAGACGGCGAGCGACACGCCTCCATACATCACCAGCGCGAAGCGTACTTCTTTCTCCAGGTCCGGCGTATCCATGATTGTCTATTGTAGTGGGCGGGCGACAGCGCCTTGCTGCTGGGTTATTAAAATGACGCCCGCGTGGAACCGTTGCATCTTTTCTGCAGAAAGGCGGACAAGATCTTGGCAAAAGACCAGAAAACCTGGACCAAGCCCCAGGCGATGGCGATCCCGAAAGAGGGATATTTCGAACTTCAGCAAGGAAAGTACGGACCCGTCTATCCCAAAACACCCGCCTGCTACGGCTTCACGATCATCGCGAAGATCAAACCGGGCAAGGAGGACATCATCCGAGGGTACGGAAAGACGATTGAGGGAGCAATCGAGGCCTCCCCCGAGATGCTCGCGCCGTTGAAGTTGCACTACCTGCGTTGGGTCCTGTTCGATATCGGCCAAGATACCTACTTCATGTATCAGGGCATTTTCGACACAGATTTCGACAAGTACACCGACGATGCAGTTGCCTTATTCACAAAGTACGGAGTGAACACAATCTTTGAAAATCTGGAAGGCTTCCCGGAGGATTGGAAGACCAACGTGCCTGCCTTCATAGAGTTCGTCCGGCAGCATCATTGCCCCAGCTTCCTGGAATACGGAGAGTATCCGTACGCCAACTCGGACGAGATCAAGAAGGCTCTCCGGCTCAAGCGGGCCTTCTCGGAAGCGCTCGACCAGATGCAATGACTGAGACGTATGACCTGATCGCCATCGGGTCGGGTCCGGCCGGCGAAAGCGCTACCGAGTTGGCATCGTTCTTCGGGCACCGCTGCGCAATCGTCGAGAAGGCCCGTCCTGGCGGAACCGTAACCACAACCGGCGGAGCTCCGACAAAAACGCTCCGTGAGGCAGCTCTCTATTTCTCGGGCCTCGTCGATGGCGATGTTTACGGAATAAAGATCTCGACGCCTCCGGAAGTGGCGACGGAGGTGATCCGTAAACGCACGTGGGACGTCTGCGATCTGTTGCAAAAGGTGACGGGCGAGAACATCGCCAAAAACAATGTCGACTACATCCAGGGCGCGGCGCGGCTCGAGGGGGATGCCAGGGTGATGGTCACGGGCGATGACGGGTCGAGGCGCAGGCTCCATGCGAGGGTATTACTGATTGCGACCGGATCGCGGCCGCGGCGGCCGCCGAACATACCGTTTGATCTCGCGGGGGTTTGCGACACGGACACGATCCTGCAACGCGGCCGGGTTCCCAAGGACATGCTGATTGTCGGCGGCGGAGCAGTCGGCGTTGAGTTTGCGACCATCGCGCACGCGCTGGGCGCGAAGGTGACACTTGCAGACCGCGGCAATCGCCTGCTGTCTATGATGGACGGCGAGGTTGCGGAATGCATGGAAGAACTGTTCCGCGCCTGGGGCATCCGAGTCCTGTTCGGATCGACCTGCGACCGCGTGATCGCGAAGAACGATGCTCTGGAGATCACAATGTCGACAGGCGAAAGGCTCTTTCCAGACACGGTCTTGTTCGCGGCGGGTCGCGTCCCAAACACCGGGGACTTGGGACTCGATGCCGCGGGAGTGGCCCTGGATGCTCGTGGCCGGATCGCCGTCGACCGGCACTTTCGCACTACTGCGGAGGGCGTGTACGCAGCGGGCGACGTTCTCGGACCGACCCTCGCCTCGATCGCCATGGAGCATGGCCGGGTGGCAATTTGCCATGCATTCGGCATCCCTTTCGAGGGAATCGTGGATCCGGCTCCGGTATCCGCGGTCTACGGCATGCCCGAGGTTTCGGGCGCGGGTCGCACCGAAGAGGAGTGCCGCGAAATGGGCCTTGACTACGAGGTCGGACGGGCGGACCTTGGGCGCACGCCGCGCGGTGCCATCGCCGGACGCGGCGGACGTTTGAAGCTGATCTTTCAAAAGGAAGATCGCAAGCTGATCGGCGTGCACTGCATCGGCGATATCGCCTCCGAAATCGTCGGTATCGGGCAGATGACCATCCGGTGCGGTGGAACCATCAATACCATCGCCAACATGTCGTTCAACACGCCGACATACAGTTACGCGTACAAGTACGCCGCATTTGACGGCTTGCGCAGATTGGCGGCACAAGGACAGACAGGAGAATGCAAGTGAATCAATCGATGAACCCCGCGCGAGTTTACAACCACTACAGCGTTCCGCGGAAATACGTGTCCGGCAAGCGCCGCTTTAGCGTCTACTGGACCTGGAGCTACCCGTGGGAAGCCAATCGGGATGTGACGGAGATGGACAACCGTTTCTCCACGATGACCGAAGTGCGCCGCGTGGGTTGGCCCAACTGGGAGCGCGAGCAGTACTCGGAGAGGATGTTTCTGCAAGGCATCGCCGGCACGCTGGAGTTGTTCCATCTATCCATCGTGAGTTTTCAGAACGTGGTCGGCGAGGCCACGGGGCAACCCGTGTCCGTCTTCCAGCGGATCGATCAAGCGGGACAACGGTTGCCGCTCGACGCTCGCGTGCTCGATGATACCGACACTCTGATGGTTTTCGGCCTGGACCATCTGGTGACGGAACAGGAAGCGTCCGCGGAAGAGATCGAAGCCGTTCGCCATTTTCTCACCCGCGAAGGAACCTGCCTGGTTCTGGGCCCGCACCATGACGTCGGCGTCTCGGACGACTTGAAAGTCCGGGCCATGGAATACGCGCACCACGGCGACCCTCTGGTCCCCCGGCAACAAAGGTTCAGCAAGTACACTCGATCACTCATGAAGGGTCTCGGCGTTCCGGTCGAGAACCGCTACGGTTTGCGCCCGGCGACGGTGACAGGAACCAACAAGCTTCTGCCTCTCACCGTCAACCGGGACCTGGACGCACGAGGCTGGCTCACCGGCGTACAGACCTTCAATTTCCATATGCACCTGCCGCACTATGCCGTTACGACCGACGATCCCAAGGCCATTCATTTGCTGGCGCGGCAACCGGTGGACATGTCCAGGCCGCATCCGTTTATCGAAGCGGGGAACCGGGAGTTCAACATGTTTCTATGGATGCCGCCCGCGGCCAAACGTGCCGGAGACATCCTGCTGGCCGATTCCACGATCTTCACGACGCTGTTTGGAGGCGATGAGAGTCTCGAAACTTTCTGGAAGAATCTCGCGACCAGGTGATGCAGCCGGCACTACGGAGAAGGCCGCATTGGTTGTGGTTTCTCGCGGCCATCTGCCCGCTGACCGCCGGGCACCCCGTACGCGCACAGAATCGCGGCGTCTACCCTCTGGGCATGAGCGCAATCAACTCGGGGGTCACACCGGAACCCGGGTTTACTTATTCGAACCAACTGCTTTTCTATGTGCGCGATCAGGCCAAGGACGATAACGGCGGAACGCTTCCCATAACAGGCAGCAACACCGTCGTGATGGACATGAACACACTGACGTGGGTAAGCACGAAGCGGATTCTCGGCGCGCGATACTCCGCGTCCGCCACTCTGCCGTTCGCGAAAAACGATCTGACATCGGATATCGAGGGCCCAATCAGCGGCGGCAGCGGGTTCGCCGATTCCTATTACCTGCCGCTCATCCTGGGCTGGAGCACGGAGCGCGCCGATGTCCGGGCTATGTACGGCTTCCTGGCTCCCACCGGCCGCTTCGCACCGGGCGCCGATAGCAACGTGGGGTCCGGATATTGGACGCACGCCCTTTCATCGGGGCAGACATTTTACTTGGCGCGGGAAAAGCGCCTGGTCTTCTCCGCGTTCGAGATGTACGAATTTCACACGACGCAGGAGGGCACCGGGATTCATCCGGGCCAGACCTTCGATCTGGATTACTCGCTGATGGGACTGGTTCACCGCACGCCTGGCCTGTCTCTTCAAGTGGGCGTGACGGGATACGGGGCACGGCAAACCACCGCGAAGGTTGGGCCCGAAATTACCGCGGAGGAATCGGCGCAGCGCTACGCCGTCAATGCCTTCGGATTTGCCGTGAACGCCGCCTTCCCGAAACGGAGAGCAAACGTCGGCTTCCGCTTCTTCAAGGAGTTCGCCAACCGGTCGACGTTTCAGGGCTATTCGGCTCAGATTTCGGCGGCGATCCACTTATGAGGATTCTATGGCTGAAATAGTGCTCGAACTGGAAGATATCCAACGCGGAGTGCTGCGCCCGCGGCCGGCTCCTTATGCGGCAACCTATGTGCTCTTCCGCATCGATGATCGCAGCGCGGGGCGCGAGTTGATGCGCCGGTTGCGGTCCGTGGTCGATTCGGCGAAGCCCGCCGGGCGCTCCGCCGACGATACCTGGGTGAGCGTCGCGCTTAGCTATCAGGGTCTTAAGAAGTTGGGCGTGCCCCAGGCGTCGCTCGATAGTTTTTCGATCGAGTTCCGGCAGGGGATGGCGGCACGGGCCAAATCGCTGGGCGACAGCGGGGAAAGCAGTCCCGAGCGCTGGGAGAAGCCGCTCGGGTCAACCGAGGTCCACGTCGTGATCACCGCCGTGGCGCCGGGCGTCCCGCAATTGGAAGCAGCCTTTGCGAGAGCCCGAAAGAGCTACCAGGAACTCAAGGGAGTCACGGCCATCTGGCGTCAGGATTGTCATGTGCTGCCGGGAGAGAGGGAAGCCTTCGGATTCAAGGACGGCATCAGCCATCCCGCGATCGAGGGGTCTGGAATCCCCGGCACCAATCCTCATGAGCTTCCGCTCAAACCGGGCGAATTCGTGCTGGGCTACCCGGACGAAATGAGCGAAGCTGCCGCAGATACCGCAGCCCGATGTCCTCGGACGCAACGGAAGTTACGTTGTCTTTCGCAAGCTGCACCAGCGCGTCGCCGAGTTTCGCCGGTACTTGAAGACCAACACCTCGGGCTCCGCGGAAGAGGAATTGCTTGCCGCGAAAATGATGGGGCGGTGGCGAAGCGGAGCTCCACTGGCGCTCTGTCCCATGCACGATGACCCCGCACTTGGTTCGGATGCCCGGCGCAATAACGCATTCCTCTTTAAAGAGGACGATGCGATTGGCTACAAAACCCCGGAAGGGTCGCACATCCGCCGCATGAACCCGCGGGATTCCGATGTGGCGGGGGTGGTTCGCATCCACCGGATGATCCGCCGCGGCACTTCGTATGGCCCGCTCCTTCCCGAAGGAGTCCTGGAAGACGATGGCGTGGACCGTGGACTGATGTTCGCTTTTGTCGGCGCGCATCTGGGGCGTCAGTTCGAATTCATTCAGTCGGAATGGATGAACGATAGCGCGTTTTTTGGCGGGAGCGCCGGAATGGATCCCATTAGCGGGGCCGCCGATGGAACCGGTACATTCGACATTCCCAAGCGGCCGATCCGCCGGCGATTGCAGGGTCTGCCCCGTTTCGTGGTCACGCGCGGAGGCGAATACTGCTTCATGCCGGGCCTGCGGGCGCTGGAGTGGCTGGGGAATTTGACGACTTAGCGCTTGGCCTCGGCGTTGGCGCGATTCAAGAGGGCGCGCATGTAGGCGAAGCCGTAGGCCGTCTGCGCGTAGTTGCCGCCCACCATGCCGGGCGAGTGGTCGAGGATCACGATGCCATCGTAGTTCACGTCGCGCAGCGCCTTCATGATCTTGTACATGTCGTAGTAGCCGTTGTCCATGAAGGTCTCGACGAAGTGCGGCAGGGGCGCGCTGACGTTGCGGAAATGGATCTTCCAGATTTTCCTGGCGCCGAAGTAGCGGATCATCTCCTCGGGATCTTTGCCGGTGAGCGCCTTGCCGCCTTCGAGCCACGTGCCGCAGCACAGGCAGATGCCGACGTTGGGACTGTTGGCGATCTCCAGCGCGCGCTTATAGCCCTCGAAATTGCTGAAGATGCAGCGCGGCACGCCGGCCAGCACCGGGACCGGCGGATCGTCGGGATGGATGCCGATGCGCACGCTGTTTTCCTCGGCCACCGGCGCCACCTGCTTGATGAAGTAGGTGTAGTTGTCCCAGATCTCTTCCTTGGTGAACACGCGGCCGTGCGAGAGCGGCTCCTTCCACGTCTTGCCGTCCCACACGCCCGGCCTTGTCGGGGCTGGACATATCGAACTCGCGCGCCGATGCTCCGCGAATCTCGGCGCGTCCGCTGCGACCAGATGCCGTTGCCCATGTGGGCGTAGGTGGTGTAGTAGATGCCGGCCTTGCCGAGGTTGCGGAGGTACTGCTTGTATTCCTCGATCTTCTGATCGCGGCCCGGCAGGTTGAGCGTGACCTCGGGCATGTTGTGCACGCTGGTGTTGCCGATGTTCCAGACCGTGATGCCGGCATCCGCGTAGCGCTTCTTGATCTGGAGGAAGCCCTCGGCGGTGCGCAGGTCGGGCGTAGAGCCGACGCTGACATACTCGGCGCCGATCTGTTTGAGAAAGAGCAGCTGTTCATCGGTCGGCGTGGCACCCGACTGCGCGCAGAGCTTGATGCCGGGCGCGTTAGGGTGGACCGAGGCGCGCGATTGGCGCGCCGCGAGCAAGGCTCCGAGAATCGTTTTGCCGAATTCTAATCTGGTCATCGGCTAATAGTTTAGTCGCTCGCGATGCCGTGCACGAGAGAGACACCAACGAGCCGCGACCGTCAGGGAGCGTTACGGCGGATGATCTGCGGGTAGCGCTCCCTCACGGTCGCGGCTCGTTGGGGGCTATTGCGCGGCTTTGCGGGCGGCGGCGGAATCGTAGCTTTCGCCGTAAATCGCCGGCACCTTGCCGCCCATGGGACGCAGGTACACGGAGAGCTGGCCGCGGTGGTGGACGGAGTGGTGCAGCAGGAAGCCCAGGTACATGACGGCAGGCATCTGGAACATACCGCGGAAATCGACGATCTTTCCTAACTCGCTACCGGAGAGTTTCTCGAGCTTGGAAAGGTGCGGCGCGAAGTTTTCGGCATACCATGCGCCCACGTCGGCGGAAGTCTTGACGGAATCCGGTTTGGGCTTGGGCGTGAAGTCGAAGGCGCCTGTCTCCACGGCTTCCAGGAAGCGCATTTCCGTGGCAACAATGTGCCAGGCAAGTTCCAACGCGCTCTTGGCGAACTCGTCGGGACGGTAGTCACCCTTATCGAGCGGAATCGCTTCGATCACGCTCTTAGTCAGGCGGTGTTCATTCTTGAGTCCGGGCAAATAAACGCCATTGAGGAGAAAACTAGCTTGATCGGGTTGCATTCGACCAGAATAGCGCGCCGGACTTGACACTGCCGTGACATTCGCTCACGCTGTTCCTTTATGCCCATTCTGCAAGTGATCGTCCTGGCGGTGGTCCAGGGCCTAACTGAATTTTTGCCGATTTCGAGCACCGCTCATCTGTACCTGACTTCGTGGCTGCTCGGCTGGCAGATCGAAGGGCTGGATTTCGACATCGCGCTCCACATCGGCACGCTGCTGGCGGTGCTGGTCTACTTCGCGCGCGATTGGGTGCAGATCATCGCGCAGGGGTTCGGCATCCGTCAGGACGGCGACCGTGAGCTCAATCACAATCACATGCTGCTCTGGCTGCTGTTGATCGGCACGGTGCCGGTGGGAATCGCGGGTCTGCTCTTCAACAAGCAGGCGGAAGGTGCGTGGCGGAATCCCTTCGTGATGGGCTTCATGCTGATCGTGGTGGGCGTACTGATGTGGATCGCGGAGAACGTGGGCAAGCAGCAGCGCGATCTCTCCTCGGTCGACCTGGCGGACTCGCTCGCGATCGGCGCAGCGCAGGCCCTGGCGGTGGTGCCCGGAACTTCCCGCAGCGGCGTCACGATCACGGCGGGACTGTTCCGGAATTTGACGCATGAATCGGCGGCGCGCTTTTCATTCCTGCTTTCCACGCCGGCGATCGGGGCGGCGGCGGCGAAAGCGCTTTGGGACATGCACAAGAAAGGCGGCGGCCTGCACGGCATGCTGCATGCGGATTTTCTGGTGGGTGTGGGAGTCAGCGCGATTACGGGCTGCATCGTGATCGCCTGGTTTCTGCATTATCTGCGTCGCAACGGGATCCGACCCTTCGTGTACTACCGGATTCTTTTTGGCATAATAGTGCTTGCTCTGGCTTTCATCCGCCGGCCAGCGTGATGAAGCTACTATCACCGACTCAGCACAGAAGGCTGAATGAGATCGTCGGGTTCCTGCTGCTTTCGCTGGGCCTGGTGCTGCTCTTAAGCCTGGTGTCGTACCATACCCAGGATCCATCGCTGGATACTGCAGCCGCTTCGCGCCCTCTCAACCTCGTCGGTTACCCGGGCTCGTACCTCTCGGATGTCTTCTTTCAAACATTCGGCGCCGCCGCTTTCCTCTTCCCGCTACTGACGTTTCTGCTCTCCTGGAAATGGATTCGCAGCGAGGAACTCGAGGCCGGCGGGGTCAAGATATTCGGATCCATCCTGCTGACGCTGGCGCTGAGCGCGGCGTTTTCGTTTGTGCCGCTGCACCTGTTCGACGGCACCATCCGCATCGGCGGCACGCTCGGGTTGACGCTGGCGAACTACCTGGTGGATTCGCTGAATGTGACGGGGGCGATCCTGGTCACGCTGACCGCGGTCGTAATCTCGCTCTACTTTGTCTCCACCTTCACACTGGCGACGCTGGGCGGCTGGTTCGCTCGCCCGATGGCGTGGCTGGAGCGGCGCGGCGAAGCGTGGCGCGCATGGCGCGAGCGCGTGCATCAACAGTCCATCGCCAAGGCCAAGGAAAAGGCCGCGGCGCGCAGGATTCCGCGCAAGGAAAACGCACCGAAGACCAAGACGCTCTCCGTCACGCCGCTGCATTCGGATGTCTCGGGACGCGCTCCCTGGGAGACCAATGACGCGCCGCAGCCGGCGGAGTACGCGACCGTGGAAGAGCCATCGCCGCTGCCCGTGGCGTACGCCGAAGTGGAAGAGATTCCGATCTGCCCGGTGGAAGACATGGCACCGGTGCCCGACCCCTTCCCCGCCCTGACCGCCGCGACTGCGAAGGAAAACGCGCGCAGCGCGCCGCTGCACATCGACCCGGTCTTCCGGCTGCCCAACACCGACCTGCTGAATCCGCCGCCGCCGCGCAATCCCTTCGACGAGCAGGAGCTGAAGGAAACGGCAAGCGCCATCAAGGCGAAGTTCGAGGAATTCAACGTACTCGGCAACGTGGTGCAGATCAACCCGGGGCCGGTGGTGACAACTTTCGAATTCAAGCCCGACGCCGGCGTGAAGTACAGCCGCATCACCAACCTGGTGGAAGATCTCTGCCTCGGCCTGCAGGCCGAATCGATTTTGATCGAGCGCATCCCGGGCAAACCGACGGTCGGCATCGAGGTGCCGAACAGCAAGCGCGAATTGATCGCGCTGCGGCAACTGTTGGAGAGCGACGAATTCCAGAATTCGCAATCGTACCTGACGATTCCGTTGGGTAAGGACATCAACGGCCGCATCCGTGTGGCGGCGCTCGAGACCATGCCGCACCTTTTGATCGCCGGCTCCACCGGGTCGGGTAAGAGCGTGATGATCAACTCGATGATCATGGCGATCCTCTATAAGGCGACGCCGGACGAAGTGCGCCTGATCATGGTGGATCCCAAGCGCGTGGAGCTGGGGATGTACGAAGGCATTCCGCACTTGCTGACGCCGGTGATCACGGACCCGAAGAAGGCGACCAACGCGCTGCGCAACGCGGTGCTCGAGATGGAGCGGCGCCTGCGCCTGCTGGCCGAGTACGGCGTGCGCAACATCGACCAGTTCAACAAGAAGATCCGCAAGCTGCAGGAGAAGCCGCGCGAGTTGTTTGTGGAGGACGACGACGTTTCGCAGGACGATCCGCGGCCGCTGCCGTACATTCTGATTCTGATTGACGAGTTGGCGGACCTGATGATGCTCGAAGGCCGCAACGTGGAAGAGAGCGTGACGCGCCTCGCGCAGATGGCGCGCGCGGTGGGCATGCACCTGGTGCTGGCGACGCAGCGTCCCAGCGTGGATGTGATCACGGGTTTGATCAAGGCGAATTTCCCGGCGCGCATCAGTTTCCGTGTAGCGACGCGTGTGGACTCGCGGACGATTCTCGACGTGATGGGCTCCGAGCATTTGCTGGGCAAGGGCGACATGCTGTTCCTGCCGCCGGGCTCGGCGCGGCTGACGCGCGTGCACGGCGCGTTCGTCACGGAGACGGAGATTCAGGGCGTGGTGGATTTCTGGAAGAGCCAGGCCAAGCCGGAGTACGACCAGAGCTTCCTGATCGCGCCGCCGGACGAAGGCGATTCGCCGAGCGAGGGCGAGCCGGTGAGCGAAGACCAGGATCCGCAGTACGAGGACGCGATCCGGCTGGTGCTGCAAATGGGCAAGGCGTCGACCTCGACGCTGCAGCGGCATTTGCGGCTGGGGTATGGGCGCGCGGCGCGGATTTTGGATATGATGCAGCGCGACGGGATCATCGGACCGCCCGACGGGAGCAAGCCGCGCGAAGTGTTGAAGCGGCCGGACTGGCTGCACGAAGTGGAAGTGCGGTAGGCCAGGTTGGCGCAGGTGGTGGGGGAAGCCGCAAGCTTCCTACTCGGTTACGGTGATGACGGTCTTGTTCGCCAGTGTGTAGACGGGCTTCGGCGGACGAGTGGCGAAGTAGACGGCCAAAGCGTAGATCAACGGCAGACCGACAGCGATAAAACGGCGCACCAACATAGAAAACGGGCTATGCGTAGCCCGCTTTTTGGAAGCGGCCTACTGAGAACAAAAGAGTTAGAAGCAGGAAGTGGGCTATGCATAGCCCGTTTTGGAATTCCTTCCCTATCCAACAACCTTATTTTACCTCCAGGGATACCGAAAGCCGAATAATTTCATGGTTCGGTGAACGAAAAAATGGCCAGGGCGACGCGATCACCCTGGCCAATGGACTTCCCGATCGAACCGGAAGAACCTCAGCGGGCCAGGCGCTTACGTCCGATGAGGGCGACGCCGACCAGGGCGGAACCTAGCAGGAAGGCAGTGGCTGGTTCGGGAGCACTAGATGGGCCGGGGTTGGAACTGAAGGTGCCGACGCCGGAGCCGGTAGCGTCGTCAAGAAAGCCGCCGGGCCCGATCAGGTAAGCAGGGATGGCACTGGTGAAGCCGAAACTGAAGGACTCCGAGATCGTGGCCGGGAAGGTCAAATAGGGAGAACTGAAATTGATTTCGGAGTTTGGCGGTGTCGAATCGTTGAAGGTCGCGCTGGTACCGCCAATCGCTCCAGTGAAGGTCGCGGTGGGGCCAAACGTCCACGAGAAAGCGACCGTATTCGTCAGGCTGTCGAGGATGGTACCGGTGCCGCTAAAACCTTGTTCCGTGTAGTTTCCGCTGCCGACGGTGGCGGGGGTGGTTGAATTCGCGGTGAAGTTGAAAACTCCGTTGCGAAAGCCGGTGCCGAGGGCGTTGGGCACGGAAAAATTGAAAACGACGGCGCCGTTGACAACCGAAAGGGTATTGCTGGTGGCTCCGTTATCGGTCAGGGTGTACATGTTGACTGAAGAAAGAAGTTCATTCAGGTTGAGGAAGGTCACTGGCGTCGCCGAAGCGGCACCGGCCATCAAGAGCGTGAGCGTGAGAATAGTCAGGTTTGTTTTCATTAGTTGGATCCCAGTCCAAGGTAGGTGAAACGGGGGGAGATAGCTGAGCAAAAGAGATCATTTGGCAATTCCGATTACCCAGACAGGCATACTTAAGTTAGCTGCAGCACGTTGCCTTGGTTATTATGTGTAATTAGTTACTTATCGTGCTCTTGAGGATCTCTGCCTGCGCTTCGGGAATCCTGACGACAGTGCCGTGGCGGTGGTCGGCGGGGAAGCTGACCAGGGGCGTCATGTCCTCGAAGGTCTTCCAATCGGTGGTGCGCATGGCGCCATAGTGGCGAGGTGCGGTGTAGTGATCGAAGTAAATCCACCACTCGGGACCGATTTCGGCGACGGTGGGGCCTTCGACCCAATCGCCGGTGAAAGGCTCGCTGACATCCTTCCACGGACCGGCGGGGCTATCGGCGAAGGCGAGGCGGAGCTTCTTGACCTGGGGGTTCTTGCGTTCGTCCTTGAAGACCAGGATCCAGCGATTGCCTGCGTGGACGACGGTGGTATCGATGCAATTGAAACCGGGGTCAAACCAGAGGCGCGCGGGGGTGAAGGTCTGCCAATTTTTGGTTGTGGCGGCATAGATGCGATGGTTGTAGCCCGTGTCGCCAGTGCCCTCGGTATCGGGGAAGCGGCCGGGGATGGTGCTGGCCCAGAAAACGATCCACTCCTTGCGGGCCGGATCCCAGACCGCTTCGGGGGCCCACAGGTTGCGGGCGGTGGGCTCGTTTTCCATCACGTAGAGGGCGCGCTGCGGGGACCAGTGGACCAGGTCCTTGGAGCTGGCGTAACCGATCTTGAGTTTGCCACCCATATCCTTCGCGGTCCAGCCCCAGGTCCAGAGCATGTGCCAGACGCCATCGGGGCCCTGGCCGAGCCAGGGGTCGCGCATCAGCATGCCGGGCTCTTCGGGTTTGATCCACGGCTGATTGTTGTTGAGGGGCGTCCATTTGCGGCCATCGGCGCTAAGGGCGAGGAAGACTCCGGTTTCGCCATTGCGCCGGAAGGAGGTGAAGAGATACTGGTCGGCGGCGAAGAGCGGGAGAGTGAGCAGGAAAGCGAGGACAAATTTCATATGATGCAGATCGCTCCCTGACGGTCGCGGTTCGCATGAGAGGGGCGCGCAGGCAGCCAGGATTGGAGCGGGCCGCATTGCGGCAAGCCGCGAACGGGAGTGCCTCTCGTGCGCGCGAGAGTTACGGCAGCAAGTGGACAGCCAGGAGGCCTGTCCCACTGGATCTTCGCGGCCTGCGAACAAACAAATGCACAGTAATACAAAGATGGTTGCGAGGCATCAGAGGGCGAGCTCACCGTGGAAGAGCATGTCCTTGGGATTGAACTTCGCGGTGAACGCGAGTTTGCCCATGTGGGTGGTGAAGACGACTTCCTTTTCGTCCTTTGCGATGGAAAGGGCTTCGCGGGAGAAGCCAAAGAGGTAGACGGTGCCGTTGCTGTTGTCCAACTGGACGGTGGCGGCCTCGAGGGGGGCGGGCTGGGCCTTGGAATGCAAGGTGGTGACTTGGCGGACGCGCTCCAAGCCGCTCTTTGATTCGGATTTGGCAAGCGGGACGCCGCTCATGCCGAGCACGTAATTGCCTTCGAAGCCGTCGGGCAACTTGGTCTTGAGGGCGGCGCGGACAGGGGCAGCGCTTTCCCAGACTACCGTGCCCTTGTAAGTGGTTACGATCTTATCGGAAGGGTTGCGCTGGGGGCGGCCCATTCCAGCGTTATTGCGCGAGTTGCGCGAACCGGGCATGGTGTTGGGGATGGAGGTGTTGGGTGCGGAGTTCTTCTGGGTTTTGACGCTCTCGGCCGAAGTGGCCTTGGCCCACGGGGATTTGGTGAGGAGCTTGGCGATGTCATCGGAGCTCCACTCGCCGGGATCCTTGGTGTCCCAGAATTCCTTGCCCGCAAATGCCCAGCAGGCACCACCGGCGAGGAAGAGCAGGCTGCGCCGGGAAAGAACTAATTGACTAGACATGAATCAGACCGCTAATTCGTCATGGTACAGCATCTCTTTGAGGAGAAAGTGGGCCTTGACGATTAAGTGGCCTAACTGGGTGGTGAAGATGACCTCCCCATCATGGGCGCTGAGGGGCAGCAGCTCTTTGGAGAAGCCGATCAGGAAGCTGGAGCCGGAGCTGACCTGGCGTTGAGCGACACCGGCCTGCACGTGGTTCTTACCCTTGACTTCGAGGACGCTGAGTCCCTTGATGCGATCCAGATCGTCCTGATCGCGGCGGCGCGAGGCGGGGGAGTTGTCGTCATCCTCGCCCTGGTAGCGGGTGCCGCCCATGAGCGGGATGCCGGAGACGGAGATCACATAGTGGCCGTCGAAGGCTTCGGGCGGGCCGGACTTCATGGCGTCCTGAATGGCGAGAGCGCTATCCCAGCGCACGGTGCCGGAGTAGGGCGAGGTTTGGCCGCCGCGGTTGGAACCGCCGCCGCCGTTACGAGGGCGTCCGCCGCCCATCCCGGGGATGCCGAGGCCGCCGATGCCGGGAATGCCGATGCCGCCGCGGGAGCGTCCGCCGCCACCTGGATAGCCGCCACCTGGATAGCCGCCACCCTGGCTGCCACCGGGATAGCCACCGCCGTTGGAGGAAGCGGGACTTTCGCCGGGCGCGTATTGAGCCTTGACCTCCTTGGCCCAGGGAGACTTGGTGATGAGTTGATCGATTTCCTGGGTGGTCCACTGGGACGGAGGTTTCTTGTTCCAGAAATCGCCGGATGCGGCATGCAGGCGGATGCCTGTGAGACCGGCGCCGGCCAAAATCAGCAGATTGCGGCGCGTGAAGTGAGTTTGCATCGTGAGGCTCTCCAAGGAGTATGGACGCGCGGGAGACAGGGGCGCGTTTCGAGGGATCTGCCACAATTTGAAAAACTTACGTGCGTCGATTTGCCGCCGTGGCGCCGGTTTCGAGGGTCGGCCGACACTATCGAAAGAATCCACGCTTACGCCAGAGAAGCGTGCGAAGATTTAGGAGTAGCGCAAGCAGGTAGACGCGAATCCGAATCGGCGCAGGCCGAAGCGAAAAGCTATAAGCCAATGAAGCCAAAGCCGACGAATGACAATCAGATAAGGATCGCCGCCGGGATCGACACGAAAGCGGCGGTCATCGCGGAAACCGGGAGCCAATGGGACGGCAACCAGATCAGGACTGGAATGGCGGTTGCCACGCGGTACGATTGGGCCGAACCAGACTACGAGTTTTTCGACCGATACTTACGTTGGCGCTCGTGTCAAGCGACTGAAATTTAGTTCGCTCCATTTAGTACACCGTTTCATAAATACGGCCTCGTAAAAGTTGATATCGCTCCCTCACGGTCGCGTCTCTGTTCGGAGGTGCGCGCGTAAGCGAATCGGGTTACTTACTTTTTTTCTTGTGGCCATCTTGACGGTGCCCGCCACGACCTACCTGGATGAAGCGTCCTGGAATCCGAGGCGGCAAACTCGCTTAGACGAGCCGCCGATTCGGCGATGACAAGTAAGTTCTGCCGAAATTTGGGGGGGCGGACGAACGAATCAACCGGGTCCGGCTACTGGGAACCGGGCGTAGGGGCTGCGGTCACGCAGTCTGTGTAACGGCGGAGGGCGTCGATGTAGTTTTGGAGTGCGAGATTCATGTCGGCGCCGGCCTGACGGATGCGGAGGCTGCCATCGGGGTGAGGGATAGCCTGAGGGATTTCGCTCATGATGGCGTCGAAACGGACGCGGGCCGCGACATTCTCGCGCCAAGCCCTGTCGAGGTCCGTTTTCAAACGCGCCAACTGGTCGGATCGTGATTCTTCTGACACGTTGTCCCCGGGGTGAGCAGCCACGAAATAAAATAATACCGTTGAACCAATCGTTAAACAATGAAAAAACTGCCATGCCCGCACTTTTGCGAGGTGCAGGTTGTGCCGAAAGCGGCAGAAGACAACGGTTGACCATTATGAACAGCGGGGGCCTAGGCCGATTGGGCTATGGATTTCCTGGAGCAGGGATTTCTTTGTTTGGTAACATTTATCCAGACCGTCAGACAGCACCATCAAGAGAGCAAGACTTTGGCCGTGCAGTTGCGTTTTGAGCGATGTCCCACGGAGCGCGGGACGAGATGAATCGGCACCCTGATCGAGAGCCCGGCGCTGGTAGTTCATCGAATCCGATTGAGCAGGATGACGATCTGATCGCGGTCGGAGTGGGGGCTTCGGCCGGCGGGTTGGAAGCGTTCACGGATTTGGTTTCGCATCTTTCTCCCAAGACGGGGATGACTTTCATCTTCGTGCAGCACCTGGATCCGCATCACGAGAGCGCGCTGCCGGAATTGCTGGCTCCGCGGACGCGGATGCCAGTGGTGCAGGTGCAGTCGGAGACGCTGCTGCTCGCCGACCATATCTACGTGATTCCGCCGAATAACCTGATGTTGGTGCGGGAGAGGCGGTTGGTGCTGGAGCCGCGGCCGACGCCGCCGGAAAGATTCCGTCCGATCGACGACCTGTTTCAGTCGCTGGCGAAAGAGTTCCGGTTCAATGCGGTGGGCATCGTGCTTTCGGGGACAGCGACTGACGGCACGCTGGGGTTGAAGGCAATCAAAGCGGAAGGTGGGATCACGTTCGCGCAGAACGAGACGGCCAGGTTCGACAGCATGCCGCGGAGCGCGATATCCACCGGCGTGGTGGATTACGTAATGCCTCCGGCAAAGATCGGCGAGGAACTGGACGCCCTCTCGCGGCGGACGCGGCACCTAAAGGCCACGGAGATAGAACCCTCAGGAGACGGTTCGGCGCTGCACCGGCTGATACTGCTGCTGCGCAACCAGACCGGCGTAGACTTCGGCCAGTACAAACAGGCGACGATCCTGAGACGGCTCAACCGGCGGATTGTCTTGCGGCGGTCGGAGAATCTAGACCAGTATCTGAACCTGCTGAAGCAGGAGCCGGAGGAAGCGAAGTCGCTGTTCGCGGACCTGCTGATCAATGTCACGGATTTTTTCCGGGATCCGGATGTGTTCGAGGCGGCAAAGCGGCTGGCCTTTCCGCAGTTGGCGCGGCTGGGACTCGGTCCGCGGGCAATCCGGGTGTGGATACCGGCCTGTTCGTCGGGGGAGGAGGTCTATTCGATCGCGATTGCCCTGGTGGAGTTTCTGGAGCGGGACGATTTGGAGTACTCGGTCCAGATTTTCGGAACCGACGTAAGCGAGAGCGTGATCGCGAGGGCGCGCGCCGGTGTCTACGACCAGAGTGCGCTCGTGAATGTTTCGCC
Organism: uncultured Solibacteraceae bacterium; assembly: GCA_963791985.1. Classification (GTDB taxonomy): domain Bacteria; phylum Acidobacteriota; class Terriglobia; order Bryobacterales; family Bryobacteraceae; genus Solibacter. The sequence continues at coordinate 425,843 of CAWBUN010000004.1, forward strand.
CGAGCGTCTGCGACGGTTCTTCGTGCGGACGGAATCGGGATATCAGATCGCGCGGGCGATTCGCGACATGTGCGTTTTTTCGCGGCACAACATCGCCAAGGACCCGCCGCTTTCGCGGATGAACCTGATCAGTTGCCGGAATCTGCTGATTTACTTTGCGCCCGCCCTGCAGCGGCGCGTGATCGGCACGTTCGTCTATGCGCTGCAGCCCGGGGGCTTCCTGATTCTGGGCTCTTCGGAGACGTTGGGGTCGCTATCCGAGATGTTTTCGACGGTGGACGAAGGGTACCGGATTTACCGCCGAAAATCGAATTTGCCGCGGAACGCGTTTGAAGTATTCGACACGCAAGGGGAGTTCACGCCGCGGGTGGTTTCACTGGAGGAGCCGAAGCCGGTCGAAGTCGCCGCAAACAGCGGAATTCCGCGGGAAGTCAATCGCATTGTGCTCTCCCGATTTGGACCGTGCGGCGTGGTGGTGGATGGAGCGATGAAGATTACGGAGTATCGCGGCGAGGTAGCCCAATACCTCGACCACGCCGACGCAGTGTTGGATGAAGATTTGATGGAAGCGGTGCGGCCGGAGCTGAGAGCGCCGCTCAGCGTGGCGCTGGAGCAGGCACGGCGTACCAATGTAGCGGTGACGGCGGGAACGTTGGGCGCGGCGGAAGTGCCGAGAGTGGCGTTGACGGTGGTGCCGCTCCAGCTATCGGGGGCGGAACCGCACTTCCTGATCTTATTTGGAGAGCATCGCGACGAAGTAGCCGCGAATGGAGCGACGATGGCGGAGACGAGCGAGAAACCGGGAGGGGACGAATCCGGGAGCGTCGCGGAAGGCTCGCAGCTTCAGCAAGAGCTGAAAGCAACACGTGAATACCTGCAATCCGTAATCGAAGAACTGCGCTCGACCAATGAAGAAGCGCAATCGGCAAACGAGGAACTGCAAAGCACGAACGAGGAATTACAGACGGCCAAGGAGGAACTGCAATCCTCGAACGAGGAACTGAATACGATCAACGCGGAGATGCAGAGCCGCAATTCGGACCTGGCGCGCACCAACGACGACCTGATCAACCTGCTGAGCTCAATCAACGTGCCGATTGTGATGACCGGCAATGACCTGCGGATCCGGCGCTTCACGCCGATGGCGGAGAAGGTGTTCCGCCTGATTCCGAGCGATATCGGGCGGCCGATCGCGGACTTGAAACCGCACATTAATGTCCCCAACCTGGAGCAGGTACTGCAGCAGGTGATCGACACGCTGCAACCGCACGAACGGGACGTGGAGGATCTGGAGGGAAGGCACTACCTGATGCGGGTGCGACCATACCGGACCTTCGATAACCGCATTGATGGCAGCGTGCTGCAGCTCCTGGACGTGAGCGAACTGAGGCGGAGCCTGGAGGAGATCCGGGCGGCTCGCGATTTCGCGGAAGCGATTGTAAATACCGTGCGGGCGCCGCTGGTGGTGTTGGACGAGGACCTGGCGATTCAGGAGGCCAACCGGGCGTTTTACGAGACTTTCGCGGTGCATCAGAGCGCGGCCTCGAAGCAATCGATTTACGAAGTGGCGGGCGGGAGGTTTGATTTACCGGCAGTGCGCAAGGCGCTGGAGGAGTTGAACGGGCGCGCCACCGAGCTGCACGATATTGAACTGGCGTACCGGCAGGAGAATGGCGAGGTACGCACGCTGCTGCTGAACATTCGAAGGCTGCGAACGCCGGAGAAGAAGCACCTGATTCTGATGGGCTTTGAAGACATCACGGAGCGCAAACGGGCGGCGGAGGCGCGCTACCGGCGGTTGTTTGAATCGGCGCGCGACGGGATTGTGCTGGCGGATGCCGCGACCGGGGAAATATTGGACCTGAACCCCTACACGGAACGGCTGCTCGGATACCCGAAGAGCGAACTGGTGGGGCGCAGTCTGTGGGAGATCGAACCGACGGCGCAGCTGCCCACGGTGCGGGCGATGATGGAACGGGTGCGGGATCAAGGCGTGCTGCGGCTGGACGATTTGCCATTGCGCACCAAGGATGGCCGCGAGCTGCAGACGGAGCTGATCGCGAACACCTACACGGATGGCGAGCGGCGTGCTGTCCAGTTCAACATTCGCGACGTGAGCGAACGCAAGAAATTCGAACGGGAGTTACAGCAGACCCAGCGGCTGGAGGGCCTGGGGCTGCTGGCGGGGGGCATCGCGCACGACTTCAATAACCTGCTGACCGGCATCCTGGGAAACGCAAGCCTGGCTTATTCGGAGACGGCGGCAGACCAGGGAGTGCGGATGCGGCTGCGGGAAATTGTGCAGGCGGCGGAGAGCGCGGCGTTCCTGACACGGCAAATGCTGGCATACGCGGGCAGGGGGCGGTTCGTCATCGAGCGCCTGGACCTGGGCGAGCTGGTGAGGGATATCTCCGCGCTGATGCGGACTTCGGTTCCGCGGACGGTGGAGTTGAAACTGGACCTGGCGACGAATCTGCCGGCGATCGACGCGGACCCGGCGCAAATCCAGCAGGTGGTGATGAACCTGGTGATCAACGGGGCGGAAGCGATCGGGGAGAACGAAATCGGACGGGTGGAAATCAAGGCGTCGCGGCGCGAGTTGACCGAGCGGGAAGCGAACGAACTCGTGGCAGGCGGGCAGGCTGGAGCCTACGTGCAATTGGAAGTCACCGACACCGGATCGGGGATGGACGAGGCTACGAAGGCGCGGGTATTCGAACCGTTCTTCACCACGAAATTCACGGGGCGCGGGTTGGGACTGGCGGCGGTTCAGGGAATCGTCAAAGGGCATTCGGGCAGCATCCGGGTATACAGCACTCCCGGGCACGGGACCGCGTTCCTGGTGCTATTCCCGGGGAGCCGCAGAGCGAAGGCAGCAGTGGCGGCGGCCGGGAAGGGAAGGGCCATCGCGGCGGGAACGGTGGCGCTGGTCATCGACGATGAGGAAGCGATCCGTACTCTGGCCAACAGCGTGCTGGCGCGAGAGGGCGTGCGGGTAATGACGGCGGAGGACGGGAAGTCCGGGGTGGACCTGTTTCGCGAACACTACCGGGTGATCTCGGTGGTGGTGCTGGATCTGATGATGCCGGTGATGGGAGGCGGGGATGCGCTGGCTCAGATTAAGAAGATCGATGAGAAGGTGCCGGTGATTCTGACCAGCGGGTTCGATGAGAGCGAGACAGTGCGCAGGTACTCGGGGTTGAACCCGCAAGGCTTCTTGCAGAAGCCCTACACGGCGGAGCGCCTGGTGGAGGCGGTGGCCGCGGCGATGGCGCGGGGGGACAAGTAGCGGCATGGACGAGGATCTCCTGAAATTCTCCGCGGAGACTCGGTATCAATTCCTGAAGGTGGATCTGCAACTTCTCTTCACAGGCCTGGAAATGGGTACCTTGGAGCTGGCGCGGGGCAACCTGGAGATTGCGCAAAGAGAGGCGGCTGCGGTGGAGAAGGGGATGCAGACCATCGGACGCCTGCTGCCGGGGATCGCGGAAGAGAAGCGGCGCGAGGTGGAGAGCGGCCTTGCGGCTTTGAGTGAGAGGTACGAGGAATTCCAGGCAAAGCTGGCCACGAATGGCCGCGAATGACACGAAGGCCGCTTTTTCGCGGCTGAATTCCCTTTCTTACAGATCTTTTACGAACAGGAAGCCGTCTGCGCCGTCTTCATAATAGCGGGGGACGCGGCGGAGTTTGCGGAAGCCGTATTTTTTATAGAACCCAATGGCCCGATTATTCATCACCTTCACGGTGAGTCCGAACCGGGAGACGCGGCGGAGCTTGAGGCGGCGGAGAATGCTGTCCATGAGGGCGGGGGCGGCGCCCTTGCCGCGGACGCTGGGGTGGACGGCGAGGGAGACGAGTTCAGCGCGGGTTCCGGTCCTGGCGGCGCAAAGGCAGGTAATGGCGTACCCGACCACCTTAGTCCCCCCTAATGCGACCAAGAAGAGCTCCCCGCAATTGCGGGTGTATTCTGCAAACAGTTTGCGATCGTATGCATCGGGGCCGAAACTGGCAGTTTCGATTTCTAGAATTGCGGGCATATCGGCGGCTTGTACGCGGCGCACTGCAAATCGCTTTTCCATTCTGTTATCCTTTATTTTGGCGTACTTGGATGGCCGGCGAAAGGCATGGCGAGAAAAAAATCGCGGAAGAAAGCCGCAGCTCTTGACAACAATTTCAGACCGGCGCATACTGAAACCATGTTGCAACTGAGTGGCAACAACGCTCAAATCGAAATGCCCTTGGCGGCGGTTCCGCAGCCGGGTCCCCTATCAACCCTGGTGGACCTGCGAAAGGGAGATGCGGCCATTTTGGACCACATCGAACTGCCGGTAGACGACGCGCGGCGGTTGATGGAACTGGGCTTTTTGCCGGGCAGCCGGATCACGGCCGGCTTCAGCGCGCCGGGCGGCGACCCGCGTGTATTTCAGGTGGATGGATCGGAGATCGCGCTACGCAGGGTGACGGCGCGCCACCTTAAGGTGCGGTTGGAAAATCCAGGAAAGGCCGCGAAAAAACCGTGAGCGATTGCCACGATTGTCAGGGATGCGGCACGCAGGTTGCGGAACTGACGCGGCCGGCGGCGGTGCGCACCGTGGCGCTCGTGGGTCCGCCCAACTCGGGCAAGACGACGCTGTTCAACCGGCTGACAGGATTGCGGCAAAAGGTCGCGAATTTTCCCGGCGTGACGGTGGAGCAGCACACCGGGATTGCGGAGCTGCCGGACGGCCGCGCGGTCACGATCGTGGATCTTCCCGGGATTTACAGCTTGCAGCCACGCTCGGAAGACGAGCAGGTGGCTTATGATGTGCTGCTCGGCAAGCGTGCGGGAACGGCCAAGCCGGAAGCGGTGCTGCTGGTCCTGGATTCGACCAACCTTTCGCGGCACCTGATGCTGGCGGCGCCGATTCTGGCGCTCGGGCTGCCCACGCTAATCATCCTCAACATGGCCGACGACCTGCGCAATCGCGGCGGCAAGCTGGATTTGCGCAAGCTTTCGCAGGAACTGGGCGCGCCGGTAGCGTTGATCAGCGCGCGCGCGGGTCAGGGAGTCCCGGAGGTCTTCGATTTTCTGGCGGGCGCGATGGCCAAGCCCGCGCCCACACTGCTGCCGATTTTGCAGGACGTGCCGAAGTGCCGCGAGTGGGCGGGAGCGGTGGGCAGCAAGGCGGGATATCGCCCGCCGATCGCGCCCAAGTGGACGCGGCGGCTGGATTCGGTGTTCCTGCATCCGGTCGCCGGGCCGCTGGTGTTCCTGCTGGTGGTGGTCGGCGTGATCCGCACAATCTTCATGGCGGCGGCGCCGATCAGCGATGCTGCGCAGAGTTTCATAGCTACCAGCGGCAAGTGGCTTGCAGCTGCGCTGCCGGCCTCGCCGCTCAGTTCGCTGCTGGTGGATGGCGTATGGAAGGGCGTGGGCAGCGTGCTGGTCTTCCTGCCGCAGGTGCTGCTGCTCTTCCTGTTTATCGGCATTCTGGAGGACTCGGGCTACCTGGCGCGGGCGGCCTTGATTGCAGACCGCACGATGGCGCGGGTGGGGCTGCAGGGCAAGAGCTTCATCCCGCTGCTTTCGGCGTACGGCTGCGCGGTGCCGGCAATCATGGCGACGCGCACCATCGAGAATAAGCGCGACCGGATTGCGACGATCCTGATCGCGCCGTTCATGACGTGCTCCGCGCGGCTGCCGGTGTACGCGCTGCTGATCGCGGCGTTCATTCCGGAGCGCAACTTCATCGGGAGCGTGATCACGACGCAGGTGGCGGCGCTGCTGGGTTTGTATCTGCTCGGATTCCTGGCTGCGGTGGTAACGGCGCGGCTGCTGAAATCGAGCGTGCTGAAGAGTGTGCAAGCGCCGTTCGTGTTGGAAATGCCGAGCTATCGCTGGCCGACGGTGCAATCGCTGGGGCTGAGGCTGCTGGACCGGAGCAAAGTCTTCCTGCAGCGCGCCGGGACCGTGATCCTGCTGGTAACCGTGATTTTGTGGGTGGCGACCTACCTGCCGTACAGCGGGGGCAAGCCGCCGATCGAGCACAGCCTGGCCGGGACGGTGGGGCGCACGATCGAGCCGATCATCCAGCCGCTGGGCTTCAACTGGAAGATCGGGGTGGGGCTGATCACGTCGCTGGCCGCGCGGGAGACGATCATCAGCACGCTCGGGTTGATTTACGGCATGGATCCGGATTCGCAGGGGATGGAATTGCAGAAGGCTCTGCGGGCCGATTTGACGACGGGTGGGGCGTTCGCGCTGCTGATTTTCTTTGCGTTCGCGATGCAGTGTATGTCGACGGTGGCGGTGGTGCGCCGCGAGACGGGCGGGTGGATGTGGCCCGTACTGCAATTCGCGTACATGGGCGCGCTGGCTTACGCCGGTGCCTTCGTCGCATTCCACGTGATCTCCTGAAAACTCGAGCTTCGCCGCCTGTCGATACGATTCGATCCGAGCCGTGACCGTCAGGGAGCGGTCGGTAATGTCCTTAGAGCGGTTCGTTGAAACGGCAAATTACCGACCGCTCCCTGACGGTCACGGCTCGGATCGAGGGCATGGAGTTTGGCGAGGGGACAATTCAACTTCAGCAACTGGACAGGCCGGGAGGCCTGTCCTACTTGCCGCTGGCTTCGTCGAAGACGCTGGTGAAGAACTCGCGGGCGCGGGGGGAGCAGCCGATGTGGAGGTTGTCCATGCCATCTTCGACGAAACCGAGGTAGCCTTCCCAACCGAGGTCGCTGAGCACAAAGCGGAGGCACTCGAGTTCGGCGGAGGGAAGGGCGGAATGATCGAGGTCGAAGACCTGGCCGGAGGAGTGGGAGAGAGCTTCGGGACGGCCTTTCTGACTGCCAAAATCTTCGGGCTCCACAAGCGAAGTGACTTCGAGCGGCTGGAATCTGCCTTTGGCGCCCATCTCGTCAAAGAGGCGGCGGGTCTCGTAGGCGATGTAGGCGAGCGTGCCGATCGCGGCCGGAGATGCCTCGCTGAGCAACTCCTGCTCCCTGGCAATTCTCAGGGAGTAGCCGAAGAAATCGGGGCGGTCCAGGGCCTTGACGAGTTTCTTGCCCAGCTCCGCGCGAATGTCGTCGCCGTTATGGAAGACCAGGTCGTCCTTCTTGAGCCAGACGCTGAGGCGGTGCGGGGCGCGGCCGTTGGCGACGAAATCGCTCTTGTACTCCTTGGCCATGGTTGCGAACTCGTTGGGGTCGCGGCGGTAGAGGGCGAGTAGCTCCTCGGCGCGGCGGATGCGGAACCAATAGGTGGGGGAGTAATCGCGCTGCATCTGCTGCTGGACGGCGTCGTAGAGCTCGCGATTCCAGGCGGGGCTGTTGCAGAAGAACATGCGGGCCACGGTCATCTTGTCCTTGGGAATGCCGCGCGCGCGGCGCGTGATGTCCTGCATCATGTTCACGCAGCCCTGGCCGCAGTGATAGGCAAAAATGGCCCAATCGCGGCCGCCGTATTTCTGCTCCAGGTTGGCGAGGTAGCGCGCGGCGGCTGGAATGGCGCGCTCCGGCTGCAGGCGCTCATCGCGCACGATCACTTTGTACGGCGTTTTCCTGGTGACGGTCTTGTAGACCGTCTTGCCCTTGGACTTCACGGGGACCTTCTGCTTCGTAGAGCGGTAGCGGGTGGCGGAGATCACCCTGAGGCCCATGCTGGCGGCGGTGGCGCCGGAGACCTGCATGATGCCTTTGGGACCGGTAACGCTTTGAGCGTTCGGCACTCCCCAACTTTCCAGGTAGCAGATCGCCTCGATGACCGAAGCGGGAATGCCGCTGGACGCAGACGCGGAGCGGAAGAGCGCCTGGAGCCTGGCGTTGCCCGTGACCCGCCTGGCGCCGGGCAAGGCTTCGGACTCACGCATAATGCTGAAGGTTTGGGATTCGATCATGCGCTCGGCGCGGGCCTCGAGCAACTCGTCGGAGATATCGTCGCGGCCGACACCGAGGCCCTCGACTCGGTGGTTGGGCACGAAGTGGTCGGCCCCTACCGCCGGCATCAATACGAAGAGCGCCAGCAGCAGGCCGTGTGAAGATTTCATGTACGTTTCAACTCCCAGTGTCTCATTAGCTTGTGACGTTTGGAGCAGTCGAAACGATACATTACCTGTGGCAGGAAAAATGCTGTTAAGTTCATCGCATGACACCGGCACGAAGAAATCCGGGCAGGCTGGTGATCCCGGAAGGTGAAAAAGAAATCGAGCTTACATTGGGCCGGAAGAAGCTGCGGCTCACCAATTTGCAAAAGCTCTTCTGGCACCAGCCGGAAATCACCAAGCGCGATCTTCTGCAGTATTACGCGGACGTTTCGCCTTATCTTCTGCCGCATTTGAAAGACCGGGCGATGGTGATGAAGCGCTATCCCAACGGCGCCGAGGGCGAGTTCTTCTTCATGAAGCGCGCACCCGAATCGCGGCCGCCGTGGATCCGCACCTGCCCGATCGAGCATGCCTCGGGCTCGGTGATCGACTTCCCGATTATTCAGGACACGGCCTGCCTGCTGTGGGTGGTCAACCTGGGATGCATCGACCTGAACCCGTGGTACGCGCGCTGCGACGACGTGCAGCGTCCCGACTACCTGCACTTCGACCTGGACCCGGTGCCGGGCGCGGATTTCGGGCGCGTGCTGCAGACGGCGCTGCGCGTGCGCGAGGCGCTGGATGCGCGCGGGATTACGAGTTACCCGAAGACCACGGGGAGCCGCGGCATTCACATTTATGTCCCGATCCGGCGCGGGCCGGTGCAGAAGCAGGTGTGGGCCTTCTCCAAGCAACTGGCGTGGGAACTGGCGGCCGAGTATCCGGACCTGATCACGGCGGAGTATCGCATCGCGAAGCGGCCGGCGGGGCGGGTGCTTGTGGACTACAACCAGAACGCGTGGGGACGCACGCTGGCGAGCGTGTACTCGGTGCGTCCGAAGCCGCGCGCCCCGGTATCGACGCCGGTGACGTGGGAAGAAGTGGAGCGCGGTTTCCGAATGGAGGATTTCCGCATCGACAACGTGCCGGAGCGCGTGCGCAAGTTGGGCGACCTGTGGCGTCCGCTGCTGATGCAGCGCGGGCGGCTCAAGCTGGAGCGTGTCTCGTGACCATCGCGCCGATGGAAGCGCTCTCGGCGCTCGCGGTGCCGGAGGGGCCGGAGTGGCAGTACGAGCCCAAGTGGGACGGCTTCCGCTGCATCGCGTTCCGCCGCGGCAATGAGGTGGGGCTGCGATCGAAATCGGGACAGCCGCTGGGTCGCTACTTCCCGGATATCGTCAGCGCGTTACAGCGCGTGCGTGCGAAGGAGTTCGTGCTGGATGGCGAGCTGGTGATCCCGGTAGAAGGCGATCTCTCTTTCAACGAGCTGCAACTGCGGCTGCACCCGGCGGCGAGCCGCGTGAATATGCTGGCCGCCAAACATCCGGCGCTCTACATCGTGTTCGACCTGCTGACGGGCGATCTGCCGCGTCGCCCGCTGAGCGAGCGGCGCGCAAAACTGGAGGAGTTCGCGGCGCGCAATTTCGACGGCATTGATGGGCTCAGTCTCTCGCCGGTCACGGCGTCGCTGCGCGACGCGCGCAAATGGCTGCGCACCATGGGCGGCGGGCTGGACGGCATCATCGCCAAACGGCTCGATGCGGAATACGAGGCAGGTGAACGCAGCGGGGCGGTGCAGAAGATCAAGAGCCTGCGCAGCGCCGATTGCGTGGTGGGCGGCTTCCGGTACGCGTCGTCGGGCAAGGTAGTGGGGTCGCTGCTGCTCGGGCTCTATGATGACGAGGGGCTGCTGCATCACGTGGGCTACACGTCATCGATCGCGAACGCGGAGAAGGCCGCGCTCACCAAGAAGCTGGAGGCGCTGCGCGAGCTGCCGGGCTTCACGGGCCGGTCGCCGGGAGCGCCCAGCCGCTGGACCACCGAGCGCTCGGCGGCGTTCGAGGCGCTGGCGCCGAAGCTGGTGGTGGAGGTGCAGTACGATCATTTCACCGGCGGGCGTTTTCGCCACGGCACCAAATTCCTGCGCTGGCGGCGCGACAAGGCGCCGGCACAGTGCCTGATGAGCCAGGTGGAGCACGAGACGCGCTCGCCGCTCGGGCTGATTACCTCGGCCGCTCGGTGAAGTCCGGCGGGCACTTGATGAATCCGAGCTGCGAAACCAGTATCCTCTTGGAGAGGGTACTTTGGTTCAACCTTTTTGCCGCCTATTCCACGTGGTATCTGTCTTCGTCTTGTTGACAGCGCTCTGCCTGCCGCTAGGAGCACAGAGCTCCCCGGATCTGAGTAAGGAGGTCGCGGAACTGCGTGCCGTGGTAGATCGACTTCAGGGGCGCGTCGCGGAATTGGAAGCGCGCCTCAAAGTGAGCGACGCCGCCGGGAAGCCGGCTCCCGCTCTCCCGGCCCCGACGGCTCCACCGGCCCAGGTCCCGGAGCCCACATCGGTGGCGGGCACGACCATCAATTTCCTGATCGATGGGTACTATGGCTACAACTTCAACGCACCCATCGGCCGCGCAAATCGCCTCCGCGCGTATGACGTAAGCAGCAACAGCTTCAGCCTCAACCAGGCCGCGGTGGTTCTGGAGAACGCGCCGGATCCGCAGAAAGGAAAGCGCTGGGGTGCCCGGCTGGACCTGCAGTGGGGACAAGCCACCCAAACACTGCAAGGCAACGCGGCGAACGAATCACGTCCCGAGATTTATCGAAACATCTTTCAGGCGTATGGCACCTTCATCGTTCCGCTCGGCAAAGGACTCACGGTGGATTTCGGAAAGTGGGCAAGTTCCGTGGGACTCGAAAGCAACTACACTCAGGATCAGATGAACTACTCCCGGTCCTACTGGTTTGCTTTCTTGCCCTTCTATCATATGGGCGTGCGTACGAACTACCAGTTCTCAGACCGGTTCGGAATCAACTATTGGGTAACCAACGGCACGCAGCAGACCGAGGCATTTAAAGGCTTCAAAGATCAGCTGGGCGGCGTAGTAGTGCAGCCGCACAAGAATATCAACTGGACCGTGAACTATTATTTTGGCCAGGAGCATCCGGACACAGTTTTTTTCCTGTACACGCCGGCGCCGGTGCCGAACCCGCCCACGCAGCAGGGAGTTCCCTTCCTACCAATCGAGGGCGCGCCCACCGGAAGACTTCATATCTTCGACAGCTATGTTACCTGGCATGCGACTCCCGCACTCACCTTTGCGCTGGAAGGCGACTATGTGATCCAGCGCCTTTACAAGAACTCGCCTCCACAGCACGTAGACGGCGGCGCCGCGTACGCTCAGTATCAGTTCACCAACAAGTTCGCGGTGGCGGGACGAGCGGAGTATTTGTCCGACCGCGGCGCCCTGTTCAGCGGGCTGGAGCAGGCGCTGAAGGAGACGACGCTCACCACCACATACCGCTTCGCCGATCGCTTCATGGCCCGGGCCGAATGGCGCTACGACTTCTCCAACCAACCCTTCTTCTATACGAGTTCGCTGGGCGTTCTCAAGAAAAGCCAAGTCACGGCAACGCTCGGGCTGATCTGGTGGTACGGCGGCAAGCAGGGCGCGTGGTAATTACTTCGTCCACACGGTGAAGGTGCGACCGTCGCCGGGGGCGCTGGCGAATTCTGTGGGGCGCGGCTGGCCGGGCGAAGCGAAGCAGGTCTTGAGCTGTTTGCCATCGAGTTCCCAGATGCCGGCCTGCACGCGGCCGTCGGAGAGGCGATAGTTCATGGCCCTGGGAGCGCTGGTGCGCTCCACAGCGTACGCGGCTTTCAATACGGCCTGAGGACCGATTTTGACCTGGAGCTCGCTTTCGGTGGCGATGCGTTTTCCCATGCGGACGTATTGAGGCTCGAGCGGTTTGCCGCTCATGATCGCGGAGACCATGGACCATTCGCCGGCGAGTTCGGGCGCGGGTTCGCCGGGCAGCGGCGCGGGCGGTGGCGCGGATTTCGCCTTGCCGGCTTTGGCCTTGGCCGCGTCGACGCGGTGCAGGGTTTCGAGCGCGAGGCCGGAACCCGCGGTGGTCGCGAAGGTCTTGGGGCGCGTGCCGCCGCGCAGGGTGAGGCAGATCTTCCAGGTATCGCCGGAGAGTTCGTAGATACCGTACGAAGTATTGCCGGCTTCGGGGCCGGCTTGGAACCGCAGGTTGAAACTTTTCGGCGAAGTGGTTTCATCCACCTCGAGCGCGCCCGAATACTCGCCGCCCATCGCGGTGGTGGTGAAGCGGGAGTCCTTCACGATGATGGAGGCGTCTCCCGATGGCATGTTCCCTCCATCCATTTCGAGCGCCACGATTCTCCAGGCGCCCTGTAAAGCTTTAAGATCCGGCATCCTGATTCCCTCCGCTGAGAGCGATTATACTGCTGCGGGGCGGGGTGCCTTGGGATGAAGCTCGCCGTAGAGCCAGGCCTTCGCCATCGCCCAATCGCGTTTGACGGTGCGGTTGGAGACGCCGAGTTGGAGGGCGATCTCGTCTTCGTCGAGGCCGGCGAAAGCCTAACTCCACGACGCGGCACTGGCGGGCATCGATTTCGGCCAGGCGGTCGAGCGCCAGGTCGAGATCCAGCATCTGAGCAAAGTTGCCGGGCGCCGCCAGCGCGAGACCTTCGATCTCCACGCGCAGTTGCTGTCCGCCGCGCTTGGCGCGCGCGTGGTCCATTCGAGCCGCGACCGTAATGTAAGGGAGCGGTCGGTAATATTCTTCAGTAGGTCACCGCAGATTAGCAACCGCTCCCTGACGGTCGCGGCTCGGATTGAGCGCGATGCGGTTGGGCACGGCGTTTGGCGCATCACGAGATCGCTCCCTGAGCGCGATGCGGTTGGGCACGGCGTTCGGCGCATCACGAGATCGTTCCCTGAGCGCGATGCGGTTGGGCACGGCGTTCGGCGCATCACGAGATCGCTCCCTGAGCGCGATGCGGTTGGGCGCGGCGTTTAGCGCATCACGAGATCGCTCCCCTGAGCGCGATGCGGTTGGGCGCGGCGTTCGGCGCATCACGAGATCGCTCCCTGAGCACGATGCGGTTGGGCGCGGCGTTTAGCGCATCACGAGATCGCTCCCTGAGCGCGATGCGGTTGGGCACGGCGTTTGGCGCATCACGAGATCGCTCCCTGAGCGCGATGCGGTTGGGCGCGGCGTTTAGCGCATCACGAGATCGCCCCCCTGAGCGGGCACGGCGTTTGGCCATCACGAGATCGCTCCCGCACGGTGGCGGTTCGCTGGCTACCAGCCGGTCTGGTTCATGCGGTGGAGGATTTCCGCGGCGTAGGTATTCATGCGGACCGGCTTGCGGCGCAGGGGCGAGGGGATCACGGCGGCCAGACGCGCGGCCTGTTCGCGATTCACGCGGGCAGCCGGGATTCCGTACCAGGCTTGCGCCGCCGCCTCGGCGCCGAAGATTCCCGGACCCCATTCGATGGTGTTCAGATAGATCTCAAGAATCCGCTTCTTGGGCAGAATCCAATCGGCCGCTGGCGCCAGGGTAAACTCCACCGCCTTGCGCACCACGCTCCGGCTGGTGGTGAAGAAAAGGTTCTTCACCAGTTGCTGTGTGATCGTGGAGCCGCCGCGTCCCAGGCGTCCCTCTTCCATGTCCTGGTCCACCACCTTCTGCACTTCCTTCCAATCGATGCCGTGGTGTTGAAAGAAGCGGCCATCCTCGGCGGAGATCACGGCATGCTGCAGGTCGGGCGCGATGCGATTGAGCGGGACCCATTGCTGCCGCCTGGTGTAGGGCTTGTGGGCGAACCACGCCTCCACGCTGCGCTGCGTCTGCACCATGGTGGTGGGCGGATCGACCCATCGGAAGGCCGCCAGCGCGGCGATCGAGAACAGATAGAAGGCGAGCACCAGCGTCACCAGAAAGATCAGGATGGAGAGGAACCAGCCACGTTTTCGCTTCCGGCTTGCGAGCACGACTATGATGGTAGCAAGCGCAGCGATGACCAGACTCGACAGGTTCCTGGCATACTCCGAATCGCACCGGCTCATGGTCTGCATGACCGCCGCCCTTTGGATCAGCCTCATCGCATGGTGGGATTCCCTGCTGCCCGATGTTTCGATCGGCTTCCTCTACCTCTTCCCGGTACTCTTCTCCGCGGCGGCGCTCAACAACCTGCAGATTCTGGGTGTAGCCCTGCTCTGCGGATTTCTGCGTAAGATCTTCGATCCCTTCGGAGCGGCGCCGGGCGCTGCCGAGCGATTCGGGGTCGCGGTGGCCAGCTACGCGATGACCGGTTTCTTCGTGAACGCGCTCAACCAGAGGCGGCGCCTTCTGGTGCAACATCTGGACGAACTGGAGCAGCAGATTCTCCTTCGCAAGGAGGCCGAGCAGCAGGTGCGGATTCTGATCGAGACCAGTCCGCTGGCGATCCTCACGCTCAACCACGCGGGGCAGATCGCGCTGGCCAACGAATCGGCGCGCAATCTCTTCGGCTTCGGCGACGACTCGCCGCAGGGCGCGGACGTCAGCCCGTACCTCCCGATTCTGAATCGCATGCTGCACAATGCGCGCCCCGGCGCGAACCTGCGCACCAACGTGGAGTGTAAGGCGCACCGCCAGAACGGCGAAGTATTTCTGGCCAACGTGTGGCTCTCCACCTATCGCACGTCGGGGGGCCCGGGACTGGCGGCGGTGGTATGGGACGCAAGCGAGAACTTGCGCGACCGCGAGGGCGCGGGCTTCGATTCGATGATGGCCACGTCACGCGTGCTGATCGGCGCCATTTCGCACGAGATCCGTAACCTGGCATCCGCGGCCGCCTCCGCTCATGCGCGGCTCGCCGCGGCCTGCGACGTGAAGGGCGACGAGCAGTACCAGGTGCTCGGCACGCTGATTCACGGGCTGGAGAAGATCGCCTCCTCGGGACTGCGCGCGGCGTCGGACCGCGCGGCGGCGGTCGCGGACCTGGGCACGGTGCTCGATGAAACCCGCATCGTCATCGAGCCGGCCCTGCGCGAGGCTGGAATCTCGCTGGTCTGGGAGGTGGGCGACGCACTTCCACTGGTGCAGGCCGACCATCACAGCTTGCTCCAGGTCTTCGTCAACCTCTCGCGCAACAGCATGCGCGCGCTGGAGGATCGCCCAGTGCGTGAAGTGCGCATTTCGGCGGAGGCGGAGAGAGACCTCGTGGTCGTGCGCTTCCGGGATTCCGGACCCGGCGTGGCGAACCCCGACGAACTCTTCCGGCCGTTTCAGGCGGGTGCCCACTCGGTGGGACTCGGGCTCTACATTTCACGCGCGATCCTGCGCGCCCACGGCGGAGGACTGCGCTACGATTCCGGCCAGGGTCCGGGGAGCTGCTTTACAGTTGAGCTGTGGCCGGTGGAGAATGCATTAGAAGGGTGAGTTGCAACCAGTGACAGAACAGGCGCCGATCCGCATCTTGCTGGTCGACGATCATTCATTATTTCGGGAGAGCCTGGCGCAGGCATTGTCCGCGGAACCGGCGTTCCACGTAGCGCACTGCGCCAGCATCCGCGAGGCGCTGATGCTGCTGGTGCACCAGCCGTTCGACCTGGTTCTGCTGGATCACGACCTGGGTAGCGAGCGCGCGTCGCAGTTCCTTCCGGCGGCGCGGCAACTCGGCTACGAAGGCCGCGTCCT
Organism: uncultured Solibacteraceae bacterium; assembly: GCA_963791985.1. GTDB lineage: Bacteria > Acidobacteriota > Terriglobia > Bryobacterales > Bryobacteraceae > Solibacter. Next base: position 441,404 of record CAWBUN010000004.1, read on the forward strand.
GGTGGTAACGGCGTGGGTCAGCGATACCGAAGCGCGCCGCCTCATGCGCCAGGGCGTGAACGGTATCTTTCTGAAACAGGGACCGCTGGGCGAACTCTCGGCCGCGATCCGCTCGGTTGCCGCCGGCCAGACATGGATCGATCGATCGCTAACTGCCATCGCCGAAGACCCGTGCGCCACTCCGCAGGCCGCCGCCCCGGTGTTCAACGAACGCCAGCGCAAGGTGCTGCGTTTCGTCCTCGAAGGCCTCTCCAATAAAGAGATCGCCTGGCGCCTGCAGATTTCGGAAAGCTACGTGAAGGCGATCCTACAGAGCCTTTTCCAAAAAACCGGCGTGCGCACGCGCGGACAACTGGTCCGCGTCGCGGTGGAACAGTACGACGACCAACTCTGACTGTACGAAAGATACACTTTCGCCTTGGATCGGGCTGGGCTAACGTTGAACATACTCAAGGCCGGATTTCTTACCCGGCAACCGAGGCAATAGGGGTGAGTGTCGCTGTCGCGCACCACTGTTTTTTGGGGATTGTAAGGTGAACAGGGAAATCATAAGGCCCATTTCCGCATGGGATCAGCAGGCATGTTCCCAAGTGGCGTTGTCCGCCGGAATCGTCGTTTCCGGTTACCTGATTGTTCGCGGGGTGAACCCGGCGGACGAGCCCTACCGGGTGGAGTTTCAGAGCTCCGGCAGGAGCTATTGCTGCGCACTCCATTCCTTCCTGCCGCGCACGCGGTCTGTCGCGGCGGTCGAAGCACAGGGCTAAAATAGAAGTGTGCCCTCCGCGAACCTGACTACCTCCGCGAACCTGACTGGCCGCCTGCACGCCGTTTCCGAGATCCTCGAAAAACTTCACGTGGAGCCCGTGAATTCCGGCGCCTGTTACGGCGACTGGATCGCCGAACCTTCGGGCGGCGAGCTCGCATCCACCAGTCCCGCGACCGGCGAACTGCTGGCGCGCGTGCGCACGGCCGGCCCCGGCGACTACGAAGCCGTGATGGAGCACGCCACCGCGGCCTTCCTGGAATGGCGCATGATGCCGGCTCCGAAGCGCGGCGAAATCGTGCGCGAAATCGGCAATGAACTCCGCGCCCACAAACAGGATCTGGGCGCGTTGGTTTCGCTCGAGATGGGAAAAATTCTGCCCGAGGGGCTCGGCGAAGTGCAGGAGATGATCGACATCTGCGATTTCGCCGTCGGCCTCTCGCGCCAGCTGTACGGGCTCACCATGCACAGCGAACGCCCCGGCCACCGTATGTACGAACAGTGGCATCCGCTGGGAGTGGTGGGCGTGATCAGTGCGTTCAATTTCCCGGTGGCGGTGTGGGCGTGGAACGCGATGATCGCGGCGGTGTGCGGCGATTGCGTACTGTGGCGCCCCTCATCGGAAACCCCGCTGCTCGCCATCGCGGTGCAGAAGATCGTGAACCGCGTGTTCGACCGGCACGGGCTGAAGGGAATCTTCAACCTCGTGATCGGGCCGAGCAATCCGATCGGCGAGATGCTGGTGAAAGATCCGCGCATTCCGTTGATCAGCTTCACCGGTTCCACAGAAGTGGGCCGCCGCGTCGCCGAGGTGATCGCGCACCGTCTGGGCCGCTCGATTCTGGAGCTCGGCGGCAACAATGCCATCATCGTGATGGACGACGCCAATGCCGACCTGGTGCTGCGCGCCGTGCTCTTCGGGTCCGTCGGCACGGCGGGCCAGCGTTGCACCACCACGCGGCGGCTGTTCCTGCAGCGCGGCATCGCGTCGCGGATCACGGAGGCACTGACGCGCGCGTACGGACAGGTGCGGATCGGCCACCCGCTCGACGAGCAGACCATCATGGGACCCTTGGTCAATCGCCGGGCGGTGGAGGATATGCTCGATGGCTTGCGCCGCGTGCGCGAGCAGGGCGGCGAAATCCTCTACGGCGGCGAAGCGTTGGAGGGATGCTATGTGCAGCCGACGCTAGTCCGCGCGCGGCCCGATATGCCGATCCTCAAGGAAGAGATCTTCGCGCCGATTCTCTACCTGATCGAATTCGAACACCTGGACCAGGCGATCCACTGGCACAACGATGTTCCGCAGGGCCTTTCGTCGGCCATGTTCACCACCAACGTGATTTCGTCCGAGACCTTCCTCAGCCACCGAGGCAGCGATTGCGGGATCGCCAATATCAATATCGGCACCAGCGGCGCGGAGATCGGCGGCGCGTTCGGCGGAGAGAAGGAGACCGGAGGCGGCCGCGAATCGGGCAGCGACGCGTGGAAAGCCTACATGCGAAGGCAGACCAACACGATCAACTGGTCCACGCAATTGCCGCTGGCTCAGGGGATTGAGTTTAAGTTGTCGTAACGCCCAACGAGCCGCGACCGTCAGAAGCTGTGAAATAATTACGTAAAGTTCTTTTGAATAAGAAGAACTTCGCGCATAATCAGTACATGGAGCTCTCGTCGGACCAGCTGACTCTGTTGGACCTCCCGGAACAGGCCACCCAGCCGAAAAACAATGCTGCGGGCAAACGGAAATTGAAATCCGTCAATCGCGAGCAGACTATGTTGGCCTCGATCTATATCGAGGAATTGATTGCCCCGGATCATAAGGCGCGGGCGATCTGGGAACTGGTCGGGCGCATGGACTTGAGCAGTTTTACCGAGCCCTTGCGCACAACCGAAGGCGCACCAGGAGCGTCTGCCTGGGACCCTCGGTTGCTGATCAGCTTATGGGTATATGCGATTAGCGAAGGGATTACCAAAGCGCGGGAAATTGAGCGTTGGATGCAATGGGAACCAGGGATGATGTGGTTGGCCGCCTTGGCAACGATCAATCACCACAGCCTTTCGGATATTCGCGTGAAGCACAAAGCGGCGTTGGACGAACTGTTTGTGGAATTGCTGGTGGTGTTGGAGGGCGCCCAGATGATCAGTCTGGAGCAGGTGGCCCACGATGGCATGAAGATCCGGGCCCTGGCAGGTGCGGATTCGTTCCGGCGCGAGAAAACGATCCGGCAGCGGCAGTTGCAAGCAAAGCAAGTCGTAGAGCAGTTAGGAGATGCGCGCGGGGAAGAGCCCTTGAGTGAACGCAAACAGGCGGCGCGGGAGCGAGCGGCGCGAGAAATGGAGGAGCGGCTGACGGCCGCCCTGGCGGAGGTGAATGCTTTGCAGGAAGCCGCTTCCAGCGAAGAAGAAAAACCTGAAATACGGGTGAGCGTGCAAGAGCCGGAAGCGCGGAACATGAAGCATGGCGACAACGCGATCGCGCCCAGCTACAACGCGCAAATCACGACCGACACGAAAGCCAAGATCATCGTGGGAGTGGATCTGACGCAGTGCAGCAGCGATGCGCAAAGTCTGATTCCGGCGATGGAGGAAGTGGAGCGGAATCTGGGAAGGACGCCGGCACAGGCGATCGTGGATGGAGGGTTCACGAACCGGGAAAACATTCAGCAAAGTGCGGCGCGAGAGATCGACCTGGTGGGATCGTTGCCAGATCCGAAAGAGCGGAGCGCGGCGGCGATGAAGGCACTGGGGATCGATCCGAAATTCGCGCCGGCGGAGTTCCGAATCGTGAATGGTGGAGCGCAGTTGGAGTGCCCGGCGGGGTGCCGGTTGGAGCGGTTGCGGCAGAATCGGAAGCGCGGTGATCTCTACCAACAGTATCGGGCGCGAGGCGAGGATTGCGGAGCCTGCCGCTACCAAATGCAATGTTGTCCGAGGCAACCCCAAGGGGGAAGAACCGTATCCATTCGCTTGGAAGAGCAAGCGGATGTGGCCGCGTTCCGCAAGAAGATGGAGGCTCCCGAATATCGAGAGATCTATCGCAAGCGCGGAGCGGCGGCAGAGTTCCCCAACGCCTGGATCAAGGAGAAGTTGGGACTACGCAAGTTCAGCGTGCGCGGCTTAGGGAAGGCGCGGTGCGAACTGATGTGGTCGTGCCTGACCTACAACATCATGCAATGGGTGCGGCTGGTGTGGCGGCAACCGGTAACGGCATAGAACCACTGAGAGCGGGACAATCCACGCGACGAACTGGCGATTCCGCACCGCCGCCAGAGTAGCGAAAACGCAAATATAGGCAAACAGAATCAGCAATTTAGCGATATCACCCGACTTATCTATTCTAGGGGTCGTGCGGGTGGTGGTGATCAGAGTTTTGCCGCATAAATTAAGTGACGAGCCAATTGCAGCATGATCGTCACTTCTGATGGCTTCGCGAACAATAATTCACGGCTTCTCAGGGAGCGTCCATCGCAGCGGGACGCTCCCTGACGGTCGCGGCTCGGATTGATTTTCGAATCGGAGAGGAAGTGCAGAGGAGAGGAAAAGGGGTGGGCGTTGGCCCACCCCTGAGGCAGACTACTCGTCGGTTTCTTCTTCGTGGTCGCGGCCTTCGCGTTGAGCCTTCAGGCGCTCTTCACGACGCTTCGCGCGGTCGGCGGCGCGCTTCACCAGCTCGCTGCCCACCAGTTCGATCATCGCCTGCTCGGCGCCGTCGCCCTTGCGCGGTCCCAGTTTGACGATCCGCGTATAGCCGCCGTTCCGCTGGCCGAACCGCGTGCCCAGCGTATCGAACAGCTTCTTCACAGACTCCGGAGTGCGCAGCACCGCGGCCGCCTGGCGGCGCGAATGCAGCGTATCCGTCTTGGCCAGCGTGATCATGTGTTCCACCAGCGGACGCACGGCCTTCGCCTTGGTCACGGTGGTCACAATCCGCTCGGCCTCGATCACGCTCGTAGCGAGATTGCGCAGGAGCGAATTTCGCCCGGCCGTGTCGCGCTTTAATTTATATCCGGCAACTCTATGTCTCATGCGCTACTCCCCAATCTGGTCCTGGCCGTCGTCCTCGGGTCCGAAGTCGGGGCCGCCCCCGGCCGACGGAGGAGGCGCCACCAGCCGTCCATGCTGGTCGATCCGCATGCCCAGCGAGAGGCCCATGTTTGCCAGAATTTCCTTAATTTCGTTGAGCGACTTGCGGCCGAAGTTCTTGGTCCGCAGCATCTCGGCTTCGGTCTTCTGCACCAGTTCGCCGATGCTCTGGATGTTGGCGTTCTTCAGGCAGTTGTAAGAACGAACGCTCAATTCCAGCTCTTCCACCGAGCGGTTCAGGACTTCGTTCATCTTGTCCATGCCGCGCTCGCTGATCTCTTCGGTCTGCTCCGGCACTTCCTCGAAGTTGATGAAGATCGTCATGTGATCTTTCAGCAGCTTCGCGGCGTAGCCGATGGAATCCTGCGGCGATACCGCGCCGTTGGTCCAGACTTCGAGCGTCAGCTTGTCGTAATCCGTCATCTGCCCGAGGCGCGCTGCCTCCACGGCGAAGTTGACCTTGCGCACCGGCGAATGCACCGAATCGATCGGGATGTAGCCGAGCGCCAGGTCTTCATCGAAATTCTTGTCCGCGCTGACATAGCCGCGGCCGCTCTTGAGGCGCATTTCGATGTTCAGCTTGCCGCCTTCGCTCACCGTGGCGACGTGCACATCGCGATCCAGCACTTCGACATCGGCGTCGGTTTCGATCTGTCCGCTGCGCACGTCGCCGTGGGAATCCACGGAAAGGCGCACGGTCTTGATGCCGTCGCTCGAAATCTTGAACGGGATCTGCTTGAGGTTGAGAATGATATCGGTGGCGTCTTCCACTACGCCCGGGATCGGGCTGAATTCGTGTTCCACGCCTTCGATGCGAACCGCGGTGATGGCCGCGCCTTCAATCGAGCTCAACAGCACGCGGCGCAGGCTATTGCCGATCGTGGTGCCGAACCCGCGCTGAAAAGGCTGGGCCGTAAACATGCCATACCGCTCCGTAAGGGTCTCGGTATTGGCGACCAATCGTTTGGGTTTTTGAAAGCCCTTAAACATAAATTCTCCCTTGAACCCGCGTCTCCGCGGGCTCGGTCCAAGTCCGCTTACTTCGAGTACAACTCGACGATGAGCTGCTCGTTCAATTGGATCTGCACCAGGTCCTCGCGCTTGGGGAGGCTCTGTACACGACCCTTCAAACCTTCCCGGTCCACTTCGATCCAGTTTGGCGCCGGGGCATGCGCCGTGGCGTCGCGGGCGGAGAGGATGGTCGCATTGTTCTTGCTGGTTTCGCGAACGGTGATTTCATCGCCCACGTTGATCAGGGCGGAGGGGATATTGCACTTGCGGCCGTTGACGTTGATGTGCCCGTGTCTCACGACCTGCCGTGCCTGGGCGCGGCTGGTGCCGAATCCCATGCGGTAGATCACGCTGTCCAGGCGGCGTTCCAGGTTTTGCATCAGGTTCTCGCCCGTGATGCCCTTTTGCAGTGCGGCCTTTTCAAACGCGTTGCGGAATTGGCGTTCCAGCACGCCGTACACGCGGCGGACCTTCTGCTTCTCGCGAAGCTGCAGGCCATAGCCCACAATCTTCTTCGCGCGATCTTTGCCGTGCTGCCCGGGAATGAAGTTGCGCTTTTCGATCGCGCACTTCTCGCTGTGGCAGCGTTCACCTTTAAGGTAAAGTTTCATGCCCTCGCGCCGGCATTGCCGGCAGACGGGGCCAATATATCTTGCCAAGTTGCTTTCTCCTAACCTTCTTCTATCTCAGGTGCGGTTTACAGCCATGGCAGGCCTTCTTCCCGCTTACAAATCCGAGCCGCGACCGTAAGGGAGCGATCTCCCACACGGGGCTGCGGCGTTTCTTACACGCGGCGCTTTTTGGGAGGACGGCACCCGTTGTGCGGGATCGGCGTCACATCTTTAATCGCGCGAACTTCAATACCGGCCGTGCTCAACGCACGCACTGCCGATTCCCGGCCCGAACCCGGACCGGACACCCGGACTTCCACCACGCGCAACCCGGTTTCGTTGGCCTTGTTCGCCGCCGTCATCGCCGCCTGCTGCGCTGCGAATGGCGTGCCCTTGCGGGAGCCGCGGAAACCCAGCGAACCGGCGCTCGACCAGGAAATCGTATTGCCCTCCTGATCGCTGATGGTGACGATGGTGTTGTTGAAGGTGGCCTGGATATGCACGACGCCCGTATGGACGACGCGCTTCTCCTTCTTCTTGAAGCTCTTCTTCTTGCCTGCTTTAACTGGTGCTTTCGCCATACATTCCTATTCGTGCCTTAGGTCTTACCGGTTGCCTTCTTCTTATTCGCAACGGTGCCGCGGCGCGGACCCTTGCGGGTGCGGGCGTTGGTATGCGTGCGCTGCCCGCGTACCGGCAGGCTGCGGCGATGCCGCAATCCGCGGTAGGAACCCATCTCGATGTGACGCTTGATGTTCATCGAGATTTCTTTGCGCAGGTCGCCTTCGACCGCGCCTTCTTCTTCAAGAATGGTACGGACCTTGTTGATTTCGTCTTCCGTCAGATCGCGAATCTTCTTGTCGAAGTCGATGCCGGCCCGGTGAAGCAAAGACTTCGAACGGGTACGGCCAATGCCGTAGATATAGGTGAGCCCGATCTCGGCTCTCTTCCCAGGCGGTAAATCCACACCGGCTAAACGTGCCATATGTCTTCTCTCGTTACCCTTGTCTCTGTTTGTGTTTCGGGTTCGTGCAAATGACCCGCACCACGCCTTCGCGATGGATCACCTTGCACTTGTCGCAAATCTTCTTAACCGACGCTCGCACTTTCATAAAATCCTCAACCCGGTCCGGGCTCTCACTCACCGGCTTACTCACCGGTCGGCTTATTCGCTTCCCAACTTCCGCGTGATTCTGCCACGCGTCGGATCGTGAGGCGCCAGTTCCACCTCGACCCTATCGCCCGGAACCAACCGGACAAAATTCCGTTTCACGACTCCCACCAGGTGGGCTAAAACCTTCTGCTGGCCTTCCAGCACGACCAGGTAGATCGCACTCGGCCGCTCTTCCACCACCGTGGCCTTGACCTTTACCGGGACTACGGCCTTGTCAGCACCCACGGCCCGTTCTCCGTAACCGCGATGCAGTGCTCAAAATGCGCCGAGTAGGAGCCATCCCTCGTCACCGCCGTCCACTTGTCCTTCAACACCATGGCTTCCGGCTTCCCGGCATTCACCATCGGCTCCACCGCCAAAACCATCCCGGGCTTCAACTTCGGGTTCTCGTTCTTGCGATCCACGTAATTCGGGACCTGCGGTTCCTCGTGGAGTTGGGTGCCGATACCGTGGCCCACATACTCCCGGACAATCGAAAACCCGTTACCCTTGACGTGGTTCTCTACCGTAGCGCACACGTCAAACAGCCGGTTGCCCGACCGAACCTTTTCGATGGCGAGTTCCAGGGAATCCTGCGTCACCTGGAGCAGCTTCTTCGTCTGCTCGCTGACTTCGCCAATCGGGACGGTGATGGCCGAATCGCCATAATAGCCGTCCAATTTCACCCCGGTGTCGATCGAAACAATGTCGCCCTTCTTCAGGACCCGTTTCATATTCGGCATCCCGTGGACGATCTCGTCGTTCACCGAGGTACACAACACAAACTTGAAAGCCTCGCCCGCCGCCGGCACATAATATCCCTTGAAAGCCGGCTTCGCTCCCGCATCGGCGATCATCTTCTCGGCAGCCACCTCGAGATCCATTGTCGAGGCGCCCTCTACCGCCAGCTCCTTCATCTTTTGCAGGACTTCCCATACCAGGAGTCCACTGCGCCGCATCTTTTCCAATTCCGCGGCGGTTTTCCTGACAATCAAGCTGACTCCATGGCCCGGCAGATCCTCTCGAACACCTTCTCCGGCGGATCGCTATCGGCATCCACCCGGATCACCCGGTGACCGGAAGTCTGGAAAAACTCCAGCACCGGCTTCGTCTGGCGGTCATACGCGTCTAACCGCCCGCGAATCACCGTCTCGCTGTCATCATCCCGGATGACCAACTTCTGCCCGTCCAGATCACACAGTTCATCCACCTTGGGTGGTTGGGAAGCTACGTTGTAAAGCGTGCCGCAGAGCGGGCACTGACGGCGTCCTGTCAAACGGGCAATAATAATATTGTAATCCACCGCGAGGTGGATCACCAACTCGTGGATTCCCCGCCCTAGCAACCAGGCTGCCAAGTGCCTCGCCTGATCCAGGGTCCGCGGATATCCATCCAAAATAAAACCGTTAGCGGCGTCGGGTTCGCTCAGCCGCTCCTTCACCATCTCGTTCACCACGGCGTCCGAAACCAGCGCGCCCGATTGCATGGTGGCTTCCATCGCCGTCCCACACTCCGTACCGGATCGAATCCGGTCCCGCAGCATGTCCCCCGTCGAGATGTGGGGGATTGCCAGGCATTGCGTCAACATCTTAGCCTGGGTACCTTTTCCGGAGCCTGGTGAGCCGAACAGTACGATGGCTTTCACAAATTCAAACTAGCGCCGGCCACGAATGCGGCCCGAACGCGGCGTGAATCCTTCGTAATGCCGCATAATGAGCTGCGCCTCGATCTGGTTGATCGTATCCATGGCAACGCCGACGACAATCAACAGGGATGTGCCGCCGAAATAAAAGTTCACTCCCAGCCCTTCCAGGATGAAGCGCGGGGCCACACGGTCGATCCAATCCCCAACCAACCACAGATGGTGGAGTTTGATTCCCGAAATCATGATGTCCGGAATCAGGCAAAGGATCGCCAGGTAAATGCCACCCACCACCGTGATCTTGGTGAGGATGTTGTTCATGTAATCCGCCGTGTTCCGGCCCGGACGAATGCCCGGGATGAAGCCGCCGTACTTGCGCATATTGTCGGCTGCCTCGTTCGGATTGAAGATAATCGAGACGTAGAAGAAACAGAAGAAGATGATGCCGGCCACGAAGAGCACGTAGTACATCGGCTCGCCGTGCTGGATCGTCGCCAGCGTCTTGCTCAGCCATGGCAGGTTTTTCACCCAGCCGAACTGCGCCAGCGTCTGCGGAAATGCCAGAATCGAGGACGCGAAGATCACCGGGATCACGCCGCCCGCGTTGACCTTCAGCGGCATGTGCGTCGATTGCCCGCCCATCACCCGCCGTCCCACCACGCGCTTGGCGTACTGCACCGGTATCCGGCGCTCGCCGCGCTCCACCAGGACGATGAAAGCCACCACCGCGACCATCATCACCAGCAGCACGATGAGCTGGATAGGACCCCAATCGTGGATCGTGAACACGTGCTGGTAAATGTTGGAGATCGCGTTCGGCAGGCCCACTACAATGCCGGTGAAGATGATCAGCGACATCCCGTTGCCTACGCCGCGTTCGGAGATCTGCTCACCTAGCCACATGATAAAGGCCGTGCCGGTGGTCAGCGAGAGAATCGTGAGGAACACGAAACCAAAACCGGGGTTGATCACGATGCCCTGCTGCATCCCCATCAGGCCCTGCGAGATCCCGAAGGATTGCAGAATCGACAGGATGATGGTCAGGTAGCGCGTCCACTGGGTGATCTTGCGACGCCCCAGTTCGCCTTCCTTCTGGAGTTTCTCCAGCGTCGGCACCACCACCGTCAGCAACTGGAGGATGATCGACGCCGTGATGTACGGCATAATGCCGAGGGCGAAGACCGTCAGGCGTTTGATGTTGCCGCCGGCGAAGAGGTCGAAGAAGCCAAAGATCGATCCGGCATTCGAGCTGAAGAACTCTTCCCAGCGCTGGATGTTGATACCCGGCGTGGGGATGTGGCCGCCCAGACGATAGACCGCGAGCAGACCCAGAGTGAACATGAGCCGTTTGCGGAGGTCCGGTACGCGAAATATGTTCGCGAAGGCTTCTAATAGCTTGTTCATGGTACCCTTCGATTCCCGGCGCCTACTTGGATTCCGCGCCGATCATCTGCGCCGTTCCGCCGGTCTGCTGGAGCTTCTCCAGCGCCGACTTGGAGAAATGGTGGGCTTCCACCGTAATCTTTCGCGTCAGCACACCCGTGCCGAGAACCTTCACGCCGTCGTAGACCTTGTTGATCAGGCCCAAGCCGAGCATGGTGTCGATCGTGAACGTGTCGCCTTCCAGTTTCTCCAGGCGGCCCAGGTTGACGATGGCGAAGTGCTTCTTGAAAATGTTCTTGAATCCGCGCTTCGGCAGGCGGCGGTGCAGCGGCATCTGGCCGCCTTCAAATCCGCGCTTCTGGCTGAAGCCCGTGCCCGCGCGCTGGCCCTTGCTGCCGCGCGTCGAGGTCTTGCCGTGCCCCGAGCCCATACCGCGCCCGATGCGCTTCTTGGTTTTTACTTGCCCCTTAGGAGGTTTGATTCCGCTGAGATTCATCGTCTATCTCCTTACTCCACTACCATCAGCAGGTGCGGAATTTTCTTGACCATCCCGCGGAACACCGGCGTGTCCGGGCGTTCGACAATCTGGTTCACTTTGCGCAGCCCCAGCCCCTTCACCACGCGCTTCTGCTTATCCGGAGTGCAGATCGGGCTGCGATACAGTTTGATTCGGATCATGCCTTCCATTAGAGTTTCTCCACTGCCAGACCGCGCATTTCAGCCACGGTGTTTCTGTCGCGCAACATTTCCAGAGCGACAATCGTCGCCTTCACCACGTTGTGCGGGTTGCGGCGCCCGATCGATTTGGTCAGGACGTTCGGCACTCCGCAGGCCGTGATCACCGCGCGCACCGCGCCGCCGGCGATGACGCCGGTACCGGGGGAAGCCGGCTTCAACAGCACCTGCGAACTCGCGAACACGCCCAGCACCTGGTGCGGAATCGTGGTATCCAGCGAGTTGATGCGGCGGAGATTCTTCTTGGCGGCCTCGATCCCCTTGCGGATCGCCGACGGCACTTCTTTCGCCTTGCCGACGCCGTAGCCCACCACCTTCGCCGACGGATCGCCGATCACTACCAGCGCCGAAAAGCTCAGGTTCTTACCGCCCTTCACCACCTTGGTGACGCGGTTGATCGCCACGACCTGCTCTTTCAGATTCAGCGACGCCGGATCGATGCGCTTCACTGTAGTATTCATGAATTAAAACTCCAGTCCCGCTTCGCGCGCGGCATCGGCCAGCGCCTTTACGCGCCCGTGATACTGATAACCGCCGCGATCGAAGACCACGCTCTTGATGCCCTTTTCCTTGGCGCGCTCGGCCACCAGCTTGCCGATCGCCTTGGCCGCGGCCACGTTGCCGCCCTTGGCCTTGCCATCCTTATCGACGCTCGACGCCGACACCAGGGTCTGGCCCTGCGCGTCGTCGATGACCTGAGCGTAGATGTGCGCCACGCTCCGGAACACCGCCAGGCGCGGCCGCTCGGCCGTCCCGGAGAGCTTGCGCCGGATGCGCCGGTGAATGCGATTGCGAATTTCTTTCTTTTCGATCTTACGAATCATTTGCCACCCGCCCCGGTCTTACCGACCTTCTTGCGCAGCACTTCGCCCGTGTACCGGATGCCCTTGTTCTTGTAAGGATCCGGCTTGCGGAGTGCACGGATGTTTGCCGCCACCTGCCCCAGGAGCTGACGGTCGTGACCGGCCAGCACCAGGTGCGTCTGCTTGTCGATCTTCAGATCGACGCCCTCCGGCAGGAGCACTTCGATCGGATGCGAGTACCCCAGCGTGAACGTGGCGATCTTGCCCTTGATGTCGGCGCGGTAGCCGATGCCCACAATGTCCAGCTCGCGAACGAAGCCGGCCGACACGCCCTGCACCGCGTTCGCCGCCAGCGCCCGCGTCAGCCCGTGAACCGCCGCGTGATCGTCGCTCGCGCGCTTCACTTCCAGCCGCCCGTCCACCTGCTCGAACGTGATCCCTTCCGGAATCGGCACAGTCAGCTTGCCCTTCGGGCCCGTCACTTCCAGTTCTTCGCCGACCTTGATCTTCACTCCGCTTGGGAGCGGGATCGGCTTTTTACCAATTCTCGACATAGTTCCTTCACCTTAACGCTTGACCGAATCTCAATCACACGTGATTTCAATCACATCCGCCTCGCTGGGTCTCCCCTGGTTTATTCAAAAACCGGGACTACCAGACGCGACAGAGTATCTCGCCGCCCAAGTGTTCCTTGTGAGCGTCGCGGCCCGTCATCACACCCCGAGGGGTGGTCAGTATGTTGATTCCCATCCCGCCCAAAACGCGCGGGATGTCCGTCTGCCCGACATATACCCGGCAACCAGGGCGCGAGACGCGCTCGATCGCCGAAATTACCGGCGAATTGTTGTTGGCATACTTCAGGTAAATCTTAATGGTCTTCTTCGCGCCTTCTTCCGCCACCTTGAAGTTAGTGATGTAGCCTTCTTCCTTCAGAATGCGCGCGATTTCCGCTTTCAGCTTGGAGGCCGGCACGTCCACCTTCGGGTGGCGGGCCTGGATCGCGTTGCGTACGCGAGTCAGCATGTCGGCAATGGGATCGCTCGTCATAGTTCTCCTACTAATCTCTACCAGCTAGCCTTGGTCACGCCTGGAATCTCGCCATTGAGGGCGAGCTGGCGGAAGCACAGGCGGCAAATTCCAAATTTGCGAAGAAAGGCCCGCGGCCGGCCGCACCGCCAGCAACGGTTCCGGTGACGGCACTGGAGCTTCGGCGTCTTCGCCTTTCGGGCCGCTTCCAGTTTGATGTCTTTCGCTCTTTTTGCGGTGGTGGCCATCTTTTTCTTGTCCTTCTCTCGTTTTCCTCGCCTCGATTAAAGCATCGCCTTTACGGGCCTATTGCCGGAACGGCATGCCCATCGTGCGCAACAGCGCCAGCCCCTCCGCGTCGGTGCGGGCCGTAGTCGTAATGCAGATATTCATTCCCTTGGTCTTGTCCACCTTGGAATAATCGATCTCCGGGAAGATCAACTGGTCCTTGATGCCCAAAGTGTAGTTGCCGCGCCCGTCGAAGCTCTTGGAGCTCACGCCGCGGAAATCGCGAACGCGCGGCAGCGCCACGTTCACCAGGCGGTCGAAAAATTCGTACATGCGGTCGCCGCGCAGCGTCACCATGCAGCCGATCGACTGGCCTTCGCGCAACTTGAACTGCGCGATCGATTTGGTGGCCTTCGTGATCACCGGCTTCTGCCCCGCGATCTGCCCCAGTTCGTTGACCGCGCCATCCATCAACTTGGCGTTCTGCGTGGCCTCGCCCATCCCGATGTTGATCGTGATCTTCTCGAGCTTCGGCACCGCCATGACGTTCTTGTAGCTGAACTCTTTGGTCAGCGCCGGGACCGTCTTTGTCTGGTAATGTTCTCTCAAACGTGCTGCCATGAAATCCTCACTTCCTGTCGAGCGTCTGGCCGCATTTGCGGCAAACGCGCGTGCGGCGGGTCTTCCCGCCGGCGATGTTGTCGATGTGATGGGCGATGCGCACAGCCTTGTGGCAGCCCGGGCACACGATCAGGACATTGGACGCGTTGATCGGACTTTCGCGCTCCGCGATGCCGCCCTTGATCTGCTTTCCCGGGTTCGGACGCGTGTGACGCTTGATCATCATCACGTGCTCCACCAGCACCTTGCCGGTCTCGCGGTTCACCGCCAGGACGCGGCCTTCCTTGCCCTTGTCACGGCCGGTAATCACCTTGACCGTGTCTTCCTTCTTGAGTTCGATCCGCACCGGGTCGGCCGGCTTCCGTTTTGCGATTGCCATTAGATTACCTCGGGGGCCAGCGACACGATCTTCATGAACTTCTTATCGCGCAACTCTCTCGCGACCGGACCGAAGACGCGCGTACCCACCGGCTCGCCCACATCGTTGATCAACACCGCTGCGTTGGAATCGAACCGGATATAGGTTCCATCCTTGCGCCGCGTTTCCTTGCGCATGCGGACGATCACGCAGCGCACCACTTTACCCTTCTTAATCGCCGAATCGGGAGCCGCTTCTTTCACGGCGGCCGTGACTACGTCGCCCAAGCCGGCGCGCAAACCGAGGTCGCCGCCGCGCGGCAGAATGCAGGAAAGCCTGCGCGCGCCGCTGTTATCGGCTACCTCGAGAATCGTACGCATTCCAATCATAAATTTAGTCTCCGCGCGTCAGGCGGGCCCGGGGCCCGCCGCAGCTTATACCTTTACGTCCAGATCCTTGGGCTGCGCGGCTACCTGCGGCGCCCGCCGCATAATGTCCGCCAACCGCCACCGCTTCAACTTGCTCAACGGCCGGCACTCGATGATGCGCACTACGTCGCCCAGGTTTGCGCGGCCTTCTTCATCGTGCGCGTAGAACTTCTTGCGCTTGCCGATGATGCGCTTGTACAACGGATGCGGTACCCGCCGGCTGACCTCGACCACGATCGTCTTTTGCATCTTGGTCGATACCACTTCGCCGACCTTCTCGTTCTTCAATGCTTTCTTGGCTTCGGTTTCGGCCATGTTACTTCTTCTCCCCCGCCAGTTCCCGCTCGCGCAGGATGGTGTTCATACGCGCCCGGTCTTTTCTCATCTGGCGGACCTTCTTCAGGCCGTCCATCTGCCCCATCGACATCTGAAAATGAAGACGAAACATCTGCTCGTCCATTTCCTTCAATTTCGTCTTTAATTCGTGCTCGTCAAGATCGCGAACGTTCTGCGCCTTCATATCCGTTACTCCGAGTCTTCCCGACCCACAAACTTCGTTCTGATCGACAGTTTGTGCGCCGCCAGCCGCATCGCAGCCAGTGCCGTGGGACGATCCACACCTTCCATCTCGAAAAGAATCTTTCCGGGACGGATTACGGCCACCCACTCTTCCGGTGCGCCTTTACCTTTACCCATTCGGGTTTCAGCCGGCTTCTTGGTGATCGGCTTGTCCGGGAACAGCCGGATCCACACCTTGCCGCCGCGCTTGATGGAGCGCGTCATGGCCACGCGGGCGGCTTCAATCTGCCGCGACGTGATCCACGCGCATTCCATCGCCTTCAGCCCGAACTCGCCGAAAGAGATCGACGAACCGCGCCAGGCTTTGCCGGTCATGCGCCCGCGCTGCTGCTTTCTGAACTTGACCTTCTTTGGCATCATCATAGCGGTATGCCCTCAATTCCTTATTGGTTCTCGCCGGAACCTTCCGGCTTCTGATCGGTTGCCGGATTGGTCTCGACGGCCGGAGTGCTCTCGGTCGCCGGCTTGGCTTCCGGAGCGCCTTCGGCACTCGGTGTATCCTGACGCACTTCCTGCTTCCAGGAAGGCTGCTGCGGCGCCATCAACGGCGGCAGAATCGGCGCCACCGGACGCGCTGCCGGACGCGGCAGGTCGCTCGGCGGAGTCTGCACCGCCGGACCCGTAGCTTCCACAGGAGGCGCGGACTGCACCGGCGGACGGTCGCCGCGGTCTCCACCACGGTATCCGCCGCGGTCTCCACCGCGATCCCCGCCACGATTGTCGCGGCTATCGCGATCGCCACGGCGATCCGGACGGTCGCGGCGCTGTTCGCGCCTCGGTTCCGGCTCGGGCAGCAGATTGCGACGCTTCGTGAGATCCAGAATTTCGCCCTTGTACAACCACGCCTTGATCCCGATCACGCCGTAGGTGGTATGAGCTTCGGCGAAACCGTAGTCGATATCGGCGCGCAAGGTGTGCAGCGGAAGCTGCCCCTGCAGATACCATTCGCTGCGCGCGATTTCCGCGCCGTTCAAGCGTCCGCTGACGCGAACCTTGATGCCTTTGCAGCCGAAACGCAGCGCCGAATCCACCGCCTTGCGCATCGCGCGGCGGAATGCCACGCGCTTCTCGAGTTGCAGCGCGATCGACTCGCTCACCAGCTGCGCATCCAGCTCGGGCTTGTGGACTTCCTGAATGTCGATGAAGACTTCACGCTTGGTCTTCTTCGCCATGTCCTGCTTGAGCTTCTCGATCTCCGCGCCCTTGCGGCCGATGATGATGCCCGGACGCGACGTGCGGATCGTGACCCGCAGCTTGTTGCCCGGACGATCCACTTCGATCGAGCTCACGCCGGCGCTCTTCAAACGCTCACGCAGCGCGGCCTTCAGCTCCAGATCTTCCTGCAGCAGCTTGGCATAGCCCTGCTTGGCGAACCACCGCGAGCGCCAGGGCTTGTTGAAGCCCAGCCGGAATCCGTATGGGTGAACTTTCTGTCCCATTATGCTTCTTTCTCCGTCACTTTAATGACGATATGTGCCAAACGACGCTGATACCGGTACGCGCGACCCATCGGAGCCGGCCGCACGCGCTTCATGCGCGGCCCTTCGTTCACATAGGCCTCGGTAACGAACAACTGGTCGACATCCACGTTTTCGTTGCGGTTGGTCGCGTTGGCGATGGCGCTCTGCAGCACCTTCTCCACCGTCGGCGCGATGCGCTTGTTGGTGGTGCGCAGCGTGGTCAGCGCCTTCCCCGCCTGCTGGCCGCGGATCAGGTCCACTACCAGCCGCGCTTTCTGCGGGGAGACTCGGATGTATCGTGCTTCCGCTTTTACTTGCATGACTGATCCTCTATACCATCCCCAACTTTAGGACGGCTTCGAACTCTTCTCCGTGGCCGCTTTCACCGAATGGCCCTTGAACGTGCGGGTCGGCGAGAACTCGCCCAACTTGTGCCCCACCATGTTCTCCGTCACATACACCGGGATGAACTTCTTCCCGTTGTGCACCGCGATCGTGTGCCCCACAAACTCCGGGAGAATGGTGGATCGCCGCGACCACGTGCGGACTACTTTCTTCTCGCTGGCCGCATTCAGCACCATGAGCTTGGCTTCCAGGTGCGTGTCGGTAAACGGTCCCTTCTTTACGCTTCTGCCCATTCCTTACCTCTTCTTGCTCTTGCGGTTGACGATCCACTTATCGGTGCGCTTGTTGTTGCGCGTCTTGAAGCCGCGGGTCGGCTGGCCCCAAGGCGTCACCGGATGACGGCCGCCCGAAGTCTTGCCTTCGCCACCGCCGTGCGGGTGATCCACCGGGTTCATGGATACGCCGCGATTGTGCGGCGTCTTGCCCATCCAGCGCGTGCGCCCCGCCTTGCCCAGCGAAACGTTTTCATGATCCACGTTGCCGACCTGGCCAACCGTCGCCATGCATTCCACCGGCACCCGGCGGACTTCGCCGGAAGGCAGCTTCAGCAGCGCCAGGCCGCCTTCGCGCGATACCAGCTGCGCCTGCGAACCCGCCGAGCGCGCCATCTGGCCGCCCTTCCCGGGACGCAGTTCGATGTTGTGCACGATCGTACCGGCCGGGATGTTCTTCAACGGCAGCGCATTGCCGATCAGGATGTCGGCCGCCGGGCCGCTCATGATCTTCATGCCCACCTTCAGCCCGTCGGGCTGCAGGATGTAGCGCTTCTCGCCGTCCGCGTAATTCAGCAGTGCAATCCGCGAGCTGCGGTTCGGATCGTATTCGATGGCCGCAACCACCGCCGGAATTCCCGCTTTATCGCGCTTGAAATCCACCACGCGATAAGCCTTCTTGGCTCCGCCGCCGATGAATCGCGACGTCACCCGGCCCGTACTGTTGCGGCCGCCGGTCCGCTTCTTCGACTCCACCAGCGACTTTTCCGGCGTCTGCTTGGTGATGTCCTCGCGGGAAACTACCGTCTGAAAGCGGCGCGTCGGGGTCGTGGGTCTATAACTCTTGATAGGCATGTTCGGTTCCCCTTAAATCTCCGCGAAGTCGGGGACTTTCTCGCCCGCCTTCAGTTTCACGTAGGCCTTCTTCCAGTCGGAACGGTATCCGGAGAAACGTCCCCGGCGCCGCAGCTTGCCTTCGAACGTCGCGGTGCGGACTTCATCCACCTTGACCTTGAAGAGCTTCTCGACCGCACTCTTGACCTGCGTCTTATTGGCATCGGCGCTCACTTCGAAACACAGCGTGCGCTCGGTATCCTTCTTCATGACGCCCTTCTCGGTGACGAGCGGGCGGCGAATTACATCATAGAGGTTCATTTTGCGAGTGCCTCCGAGAACTTCCGCGCGGCGGCTTCGCTGATCAGTACGCTCTTGTGTCCCAGCAGGTGATACGGGTTCACTTCGCGCGTCGCCAGCAGGGTCACGCCCTTCAGGTTGCGGATGCCCAGTTCCAGGTTGCGGTTGTCTTCGTTGTCCACCACCAGGACCGTGCGGCCGGCTTCCAGCTTCGAAAGCGCACCCATCGCGTTCTTGGTCTTGTGATCGCTGAAGTTGAAATTCTGCACGACCTTCAGTTCGCCGTCGCGCACCTTCGCCGAAAGCGCCGAGCGCAGCGCGCCCAACAACATCTTCTTCGGCAGCTTGTAGCTGTAATCGCGCGGCTGCGGCCCGTGGACCGTGGCGCCGTGGCGCCACAAGGGAGAACGCACCGAACCGATACGCGCCCGGCCCGTGCCCTTCTGCTTCCACAGCTTCTTGCCCGAACCGGAAACTTCACGGCGCACTTTCGTGGCATGCGTTCCCGCGCGCAGACTCGCCTGATACTGGCGAACCGCTTCGTACAGCAGGCTCTGATTCACTTCAGCGCCAAATACATCGTCAGCCAGTTCGACTGAGCTGACCACTTGATTGTTAAGATCCACTACATCTACTGTCGGCATGGCAGTTACCTCTTCGACCTCCGCACCAGCACGTATCCGCCATTGGGACCCGGAACCGCGCCCTTCACCACCAGCACATTGTCCTCGGTGTCGACGTCGATCACCTCGAGGTTGCGCACGGTGACCTGCGCGTTCCCCAGGTGGCCGCCCATCCGCATACCCGGAACCACGCGGGAGGGGAAGCTGGATGCTCCGATCGAACCCGGAGCGCGGTGGAACATCGAACCGTGCGAGCCTTCGCCGCCGCGGAAGTGGTGGCGCTTTACAACACCCGCAAATCCCTTACCCTTGCTGATGCCGACCACATCGACCTTGTCCTTGGGCTTGAACTGATCCACCAGCACCTTATCGCCGGTTTTCAGATCGTCAGACCCAGGTCCCAGCGTGAACTCGCGCATGAACTTCGCGCCTTCCACGCCGGCTTTCTTGAGGCGGCCCGCGGTGGGCTTGTTGATGCGCTGCGGCTTGATAAATTCCACCAACCCGAGTTGCACCGCATCGTATCCGTCAGTGGAGGGCGTTTTGCGCTGCACCACCATGCACGGACCCGCCTTCAGCAGGGTCACCGGCACCACTTGCCCATCGGGCCGGAATATCTGCGTCATTCCAATCTTCTTGCCAAGGATTCCTGGACTCATGTCAACTTCCTTGAGGGCACAGCTCGCTCACGCGGCCGTCGGCCCTAAAATTTCTCAAACTACTTTCCAAACGCTTTGATTTCGACATCCACACCCGCCGGCAGGTCGAGCTTCATCAGCGCGTCCACCGTCTGCTGCGTGGGTTCCAGAATGTCAAGCAACCGCTTGTGCGTCCGGATTTCAAATTGCTCCCGCGATTTCTTATCCACGTGCGGCGAGCGTAAGACAGTCGTGATACTGCGCGAGGTGGGCAGCGGAATCGGACCGGCGACTGTTGCGCCGGTCCGTTTCGCGGTATCCACAATTTCCGTCGTCGACTGATCGAGGATGCGGTGATCGTATGCCTTCAGACGGATTCGAATGCGTTCTCTCAATGCCATTTGGTTTGCCTACTTAAGAATCTCGGTAACCGTACCCGCGCCAACCGTGCGGCCGCCCTCGCGAATCGCGAAGCGCAACCCCTTGTCCATGGCCACAGGAGTGATCAGTTCCACTTCGAGGCTCACGTTGTCGCCCGGCATCACCATCTCCGTGCCCTCCGGCAACTGCGCCACTCCCGTCACGTCCGTCGTGCGGAAATAGAACTGCGGCCGGTATCCCTTGAAGAACGGTGTATGACGTCCGCCTTCTTCCTTGCTCAGCACGTAGACTTCGCCCTTGAACTTCGTATGCGGCGTAATCGAACCCGGCTTCGCGATCACCTGACCGCGCTCCACCATGTCCTTTTCCACTCCGCGCAGCAAGAGCCCCACGTTGTCCCCGGCGCGCCCTTCGTCCAACAGCTTCTTGAACATTTCCACGCCCGTGACCACCGTCTTGCGCGTATCCCGGAAGCCGACGATTTCCATTTCCTCGCCAACCTTGCAGATCCCGCGCTCGATGCGGCCCGTCACCACCGTGCCGCGGCCCTGAATCGAGAAGATGTCCTCGATCGGCATGATGAACGGCTTGTCGATCGCGCGTTCCGGCATCGGAATGTAGCTATCGACCGCTTCCATCAGTTCATCGACCGTCTTTTCCCACTGCGGCTCGCCGTTCAACGCGCCCAGCGCGCTCACGCGTACCACCGGCAGATCGTCGCCCGGGAACTGATAGCTCTTCAGCAGTTCGCGGACTTCCAGCTCCACCAGGTCGAGCAGTTCGGGGTCGTCCACCATATCGACCTTGTTCATGGCCACGACGATGTACGGCACACCGACCTGGCGCGCCAGCAGGATGTGCTCGCGCGTTTGCGGCATCGGTCCGTCGGTCGCCGCCACCACCACGATGGCGCCGTCCATCTGCGCCGCTCCGGTGATCATGTTCTTGATGTAATCCGCGTGACCCGGGCAATCCACGTGGGCGTAATGGCGCTTGGCGGTCTCGTACTCGACGTGCGCCACCGCGATCGTGATTCCGCGTGCCTTTTCCTCCGGGGCGTTGTCGATCGAATCGAAGCTCCGGAATTTATTCTTCGGATTGTGCTTGGCCAGCACTTTCGTGATCGCCGCCGTCAGGGTGGTCTTGCCGTGATCGATGTGCCCGATCGTCCCGATATTTACGTGCGGTTTGCTGCGGTCAAATTTTTCCTTAGCCATAAGAAAGAAGCCTCCTTATCTAGTAGTCTTGCCCTGGACCTTGCTGACAATCTCTTCCGCCTGCGCGGCCGGCACTTCTTCGTATTTCCCGAAGTGCATCGTGAAGCTGCCGCGTCCCTGCGTGCGCGAACGGATGTCCGTCGCATACCCGAACATCGCCGAGAGCGGCACCATCGACTTGATAATGCGCGTGTTGCCACGCAATTCGGTTCCTTCGATGCGTCCGCGGCGCCCGTACAGATCGCCGATCACGTCGCCCATGTAGTCTTCCGGAACCACCACTTCCACGGCCATGATCGGTTCCAGCAGAACCGGTTTGGCGCGCCTGGCCGCTTCCTTGATCGCCATCGAACCGGCAATCTTGAAGGCCATTTCCGACGAATCGACATCGTGATAGCTGCCGTCGTACAGCGTTACCTTGACATCCGACATGGGATAGCCGGCCAGGATTCCGCCTTCCAACGCTTCCTTGATCCCCATTTCCGTCGGGTTGATGTATTCCTTCGGAATGCGTCCGCCGGTCACATCGTTGACGAACTCGAACCCGGCGCCCGAAGGCAGCGGTTCCACACGGATCTTGACGTGGCCGTACTGACCATGACCGCCGGTCTGCTTGACGTGGCGGCCTTCCGCCTCCGAGTTCTTGCGAATCGTCTCGCGGTACGCCACCTGCGGTTTGCCGACGTTGGCGCCGACGCCGAATTCGCGCATCATACGGTCGACGATGATCTCGAGGTGGAGCTCGCCCATTCCCGAGAGAATCGTCTGGCCGGTTTCCGGATCCGTGTAGACCCGGAAGGTAGGATCTTCCTGCGCCAGTTTTTGAATGGCCAGGCCCATCTTTTCCTGATCGGCCTTGGTCTTCGGCTCGACGGCCAGCTGAATCACCGGCATCGGGAAATCGATCGCTTCCAGCACGATCGGATGCGCGTCATCGCAGATGGTATCGCCGGTCGAAATCGTCTTCAGGCCGACCGCGGCGCAGATGTCGCCGGCAAAGATTTCTTGAATCTCTTCACGCTTGTTGGCGTGCATACGGAGCAGGCGTCCCACGCGTTCGTTGCGGCGCTTGGCCACATTGAACACCGAACCACCCGACTTCATGGAACCCGAATAAACCCGGAAGAACGCCAGCTGACCAACGTACGGGTCGGTCATGATCTTGAACACCAGCGCCGAGAAGGGTTCGCTGTCGCTCGCGTGGCGGATCAGAGTCTTTTCCGGATCGTCAACGTCCAGGCCTTCGATCGCCGGAACATCCAGCGGGGAGGGCAGGTAGTCGACCACCGCGTCCAGCATCGTCTGGACGCCCTTGTTCTTGAACGCCGTTCCGCAAATCACCGGGAAGATCTGCAGCGCGATAGTCGCCTTGCGGATTCCGGCGCGAATCTCATCGTTCGAGATCGCCTGGCCTTCAATGAATTTGTGCATCAGCGCTTCGTCGTGCTCGCTGATGGCTTCGATCATGTGCTCGCGATATTCCTTCGCCTTGTCCTTCAGGTCGTCCGGAATCTCGATCACGTCGTACTTCGCGCCCATGGTTTCGTCGCGCCAGATAATGCCGCGCATTTCCACCAGGTCCACGATTCCCAGGAACTTCTCTTCCGCGCCGATGGGAAGCTGAATCGGCACCGGGCGGCACTTCAGCCGCTCCACAATGGTGTCTACCGAGTGGTAGAAGTCCGCGCCCACGCGGTCCATCTTATTGATGAAGCAAATTCTCGGAACCGAGTACTTGTCCGCCTGCCGCCACACCGTCTCCGATTGCGGCTGCACACCGGCCACGGCATCGAATACCGCCACCGCTCCGTCCAGAACGCGCAAGCTGCGTTCTACTTCCGCGGTGAAATCGACGTGACCCGGAGTGTCGATAATGTTGATCTGAATGTCGCGCCATTCGCAGGTAGTGGCCGCGGACGTGATCGTGATGCCGCGCTCCTGTTCCTGCTCCATCCAGTCCATGACGGCGGTGCCTTCATGAACTTCACCGATCTTGTGGGATTTGCCCGTATAAAACAAAATCCGTTCGGTCGTGGTGGTCTTACCGGCATCGATGTGTGCGGCGATGCCGATATTTCTCATCCTCTCGAGCGGGGTAGTTCTAGCCATGCAGTCTGGAATTAGCTCCCTAAAAAGTTACCAGCGATAGTGCGCAAAAGCCTTGTTGGCTTCGGCCATACGATGGACGTCGTCTCTCTTCTTAATTGCGCCGCCGCGAAGATTCGCAGCGTCGTTCAGTTCGTTCGCCAGCTTCTCCGCCATCCCCTTCTCGGGGCGCGTGCGCGCGTTGGTGATGATCCAGCGCATGGCCAGCGAAGTCCGCCGGTTCTGCGGCACTTCGATCGGCACCTGATAGTTGGCGCCGCCCACACGCCGCGTCTTCACTTCGAGCAGCGGCTTGGCATTCTCAACGGCCTTCTTGAAGGCCTTCAAAGGATCGTCGCTGGTGCGCTCGCGGATCTTGTCCATGGCATCGTAGAAGATTCCCTGCGCGGTATTCTTCTTGCCTTGCCACATCATCGAATTCACGAACTTTTCCACCAGCGTGGAATTATAGATCGCGTCCGGCGCTACTTCACGAATGACAGCTCTTCTTCTGCGTGGCATACAATACCTACGATTTCGGTCTCTTCGCCCCGTACTTGGAGCGGCTCTGCTTGCGGTTGGCAACGCCGGCTGTATCCAGCGCGCCGCGAATCACGTGATAACGAACGCCAGGAAGATCCTTGACGCGGCCGCCGCGAATCAGCACGATCGAGTGCTCCTGCAGGTTGTGGCCGACACCGGGGATGTACGTGGTCACTTCGATTCCATTGGTGAGTCGCACGCGCGCCACTTTCCGGAGCGCCGAATTCGGCTTCTTCGGAGTGGAGGTATACACACGGGTACATACCCCGCGCTTCTGCGGACAGCTCTCCAGGGCAGGACTCGAGGTCTTCCAGCGTGGCGGTTTCCGCCCATTACGGACAAGTTGATTAAACGTTGGCACGAATTTCCTCTTCGCGAAGTTTTTAACTGCGTGGAGCAACCCACATGGAGCAACCCACATACGCCCAGAATTCACCAACGAAACAATTTTTGGCCGCTAGCAAATCCCGGAAAATTACTATCGAACGGTCGCAACAGCGAGGATTACCAAAGCTTCTATGGACAGGCCCATGCCGGAATCGGGGTGACCGATCAAGCCTCGGGGCCTCGCCCTTGGCCGGACCCGCCTACAGACGGGTGGTAGCACAAGAGCAGAAAGCGTCTTCTCGCGAAACTCTTAAATAATAGCTCAAGTGGCGCGAAGATTGCAACTGAACTCACAACCTTCGCCAAACCTTTCCCACCATAGCAGATATCTGTATTCCTCCGCACTACCCCAAGCCGACCCTAACCCTATTTCACTCATCAGGATCCGCACTCTCGATGCGGCCCGGTCCCATTCGATGGAAAATTTGTGTGGCTGGCGCTTTCACACGCTAAGCTCCACCTCTACGTGTTGCTGACAACATCTGGCGCACCGTAACGGTACTGCCGTTACCGATTTTCGCCCCACCTTGATTGGTAGAGGTTGTAAAGCTTCCCCACAGTGATCCCCAGGTTTATCATTGAGCCACAGGGGGGATGTTATGCCTCGACGCCCCAAGCGGCAAACGGTCGACCTGTCCGCGTACCCCGGACTCGTCGTCATCTACCTTGGAATGCGCGTCAACGCTCTTACCGGCATCAAGACCCTTCTCGGATTCGGCCCCAAAATCTCCGCGGCCGTCGAGGCGCGCCCCGATGGACTGCTCCTCCACGAAAACTTCCTGCTCTCTCTCCGCCACGTCGGAATGCGCCAATACTGGCGCGATTTTGAATCGCTCGAAGCCTGGTCCCGTTCCGAACCCCACCGCGTCTGGTGGCGCGAGTTCTTAAAGGATAGCCACGGCACCGGCTTCTGGCATGAGACCTATCTCCGCCGCGGAGGCTTCGAAGCCGTCTACATCGACATGCAATCCCCTGCCGGAATGGCCAGGTTCGCGCCCCTTGTCGACGCGCGCGACGCGATGTTCTCGGCCCGCCATCGCGCCGGACTCCCCGGCAACGCCGCCGGACCGCCACCCGTATCGGAAGGAGAGGTCTATCCCGGATAGTCGAAACGTTTCGACAGCCACCGTCACCATTTTTTCTCTCGAGCAAAACATGGCAGCCTCCCGAATCCTGATTGTCGATGACGACACGCAAATAAGGAGCTTCCTTATCCTTGCGTTTGAGAACGCCGGTTACCTCGTGAAAGCGGCCGCCGACGGCAGCGATGCCATCGCGCTCCTCTCCCAGGAATCATTCGATCTCATGCTCTCCGATATCATGATGCCCGGCATGAACGGCCACCAGCTCGCGCAATGGGTGATCACCCATCGCCCCGGGACGCGCACCGCGCTGATGTCGGGCTTCGACGCCGCCTGCGAATCCTGCGAACATGCACCAGCCTGTCAGCTGATTGCAAAGCCCTTTACATCGTCCGAAGTAGTCTCCTTCGTGGAGCAGGTCCTGCAGTCATAAAAGACCCGCCGCATCGGCCCTATCCGTTGATCGCCGCTGCCTGCCCCGGAGACAACGATGACACGTGCAACTCCTGCAGGTTTCTTTATCTGCACTGCTAACAATCAGATTCTCGTTCGTTCGCGACGAATTTTCGTTAAGATGCTTTGGGAAGTAGCGTTTCGACGGTAGCTCGGGCGGCAGTAAAGAGCGCATTTAGAATCTGCCTTCCTTTCGCGGTGAGTTTGTACCGGTAGCTCTTCTGGATTTTTTGAATGAGGCCGTGAGCTCTCAGGAGACGCAGTTTCCGACTGATGGCTGCCGACCGGCGCCTGGTCTCTTCAACCGTCTGGGCCTTGGACCCATACAGCAACGGTTGCAGATCTTTGTTGCGAAAACCGTTGATCGTGAATTCTCCGCCGCTGATTGCCGCCAGCAAGGACCGGTCCTCGGTGTCAAAGGGATGCAGCGCCCGACTGCGTTTTTCCTGGTACATGACAGGATGCTCCAACGGTCCAATCAATTCCAGGAGGCTGGTACTGTCATCGACGCTGGCAAGAGCATTCAGGTAGCGGACGTTCACTTTCTGCGAAACCTCGGCGCGATGATACAGGTCGGCAATTCCTTTGCGCATGCGGAGCCATGCCATAGGCCCGTCCGGATCTCCTTCGGCGTGCCGGTAAACCAAAAAGTCCTCCGGATCTTGCATGGTCATTTCGGCGCGAAGGATGGCCCCCCTCGTGGCGTACGCCTTGTCGTAGAGCTTCTCGGAGTTCTCGTTGTAGCGGTGTTTGATGCGCACCCCTTCCTGCCTCCGCTTCAGGTCGCTGGTCACCTCGGCTTGGACATGCTGATTGACTTCTCCCGATCCGGTCAGCTTCTTGCCGAGAAAACGCAGGATGTCCGGACTGCGAAACGTCGTCATCGCGTGATGAACGAACAACGGGTAAAGGCGTGTCAGATCGTCCGCCTTGCGAAACGAAATATCTGTGGCCCATTCGCTCTGGTACACGGACCAGTAATAGTCCAGCGGAAACTGACGAAAGATCTCTTCGTGAAGCGGATTGAGCCTACCAGCGATCCGATTCAGCAACTGCGGCCAGTCGGCTTGCAGTTGAGTGTTCATCAACCGTTGCCCCTGCTCCCAATCGGAGATCCACGGGAAGCAATTGTCCTGTCGCTGATACTTCACTCCTGCCTGATCCATCTGCCGCGCCAGCCATTCCCTCCCGTTCATGCAGATTTGAATCGAAAAGGGAAACCACGTCTCAATGCGCGCATTCATCCATCCGAAAACTGGGTGATCCCAATACTGATACACGTACAAACATTTCCGGGGGCGTTGCACCAAGTCCAACTTCTTGGTCTCTCGATTGCGGTAGATGTCGAATCCCCAGCACGGTTCTACGCACGTCAGGGCACACACCGGCCCCTGGGTCACCTTGTCTTGCTGCGCTATCGAACGCGCGATTTTCTCTTTATCGTCCTTGCTCGATGGAAGGTACTTCACCGGCCGGTCCGCTTCCAGCATGCAGCGTAATGCGCCATCTTTCACCTGCCCGCTGATTTCGTTGACGTGCCTGCCGAATTCCTTGAGGGGTACTTGGGCGGCCCACAAATAGCCTTCCATTCCAAACGAGTGACAGATCTTGCGCAGCGAACCCCGGAATACCAGACGGTCAAATCCACTCAAAACACCTTGAATCTTGTCGGCATACTTCGCGGTAAACTCTTGCATGGCGTTCTCTCCTCGTATCGGGTGAATTTCGAACACTCACGATGATACGAACGGGGGAACGCCACTTCCAGCCCCTTGCCTCGGAAGACCTGTTTGGTTGCGGCCATAGGCCGCGCTAGGTTTATCTGCGGCCCATATTGCTTCCCGAGATTTCAACCGTCATCAGCGAGAATCCCAGCTCCCTCGCGTCCCCCGCGATCGGTCCCGCGCCCGCACACACAAACGTCAGCCGGTTCATCCCGCCCACCTTCACCGCATTTCCCGCCACATCGAAGCTCGCGCTCGATTTCCATAACCCGTCGAGCACGCCCAACCGCACTCCGTTCAACCCCACCTCCACCGGACGCTCCGGCAGCACCGACCCCGTGATCGTCACCCGGTACGCAGGCGCCCCGCCGGCCAGCGTGAAGCCGAGCGAGGCGCTGCGCCCCGTCCAGCAGTGGTCGCCCTCGCACGCATAGAAGCCTTCCCGCAGTGCGCTCACCTCGTCCGCGCCGATCCTCACCGGGAGCACCAGCGGCCGCCGCCCCGGCTCGAAGACCCCGGCTGCCGTCACCACACGCCGCGCAAATTCCGTTCCCGGCCTGCACACCGCCTCGCGCTCGAACAGGAAGAACCATCCCGGATCCACGCAGAAGGCCTGCCCGCGGCGCGCCAGCTGGTTGGCGATTCCCGCCGCCGTATCCCAATCGTCATGCTCAAAGACCAGCCGCACCGGTCCCGCGCCCCGCAATTCCTCGCTCATCCGCGCGATCGCATCCGACCCTCGATCCGGATTGCGCAGTTCCGCCGCCATCAGCGGCATCGCCGCGAACGGCACCACCCACGCCCACTTCGCTCGCCACCCCGCCGACAACACTCCCACGATCGCGAACAGCCCCAGCAGTTGAATGGCGTAAATGAAAAATCCGTTGAAGTTGTAAAAGTCGCCCGTGATCCGGTTCGCCCAATAGAGGAACAGCAGGCTGATCACCACGCATTCCCCCATCACGATCCACACGATCCGCGGCACCGCTTTGGCTCGCCGCGCCGCCACCCACACCGCGCCGCCGAGCGCCGCCAGGTAAACAGCCCAATATTGAAGCGGCGTCCACCCCAAGTGGAGCGGCGGAGTCTGTCCGCCGATTCTTGCCTGCACCGCATCCGGCTCAAACGCCAGGAAGCTCACGAAGTACCGGATCGCGTTCCCAAGCCCGCGATGCGGATTGGGATATCTCGCCAGGTACGCGCGGATATCGTCCAGATTGTTCGGCCGGTGCACCGCCAGTTCCAACACCATCGGCAGCAGAAACAGCGCCACGATTCCCAGGCTCGCCGCGATTGTTTTCCCATGCCCCGTCAGCCGGCGCCCCGCGCGCCACTCCCCCACCGCCGCCATCGTACAGGCCGCCGCCGAGAGCACACCCGCGAACAGAAACTGCGCCACGTGCAGGTGCACCATCAGCATCGCTCCCAGCGCCAGCAACGGCAAGTGCGCGATCCTTCCGGCAGCCACGGACGCGCAGGCCGCCGCGAAGAACAAAAACGCGAACAGCGCCACATGCGGCATCCACGGCGACACCACCGCGCCCGTCGGCACCGTCGTGTTCACGGTGTAGACCCACAAGAGCGCCGCCGCCAGCGCCACCGGCCGGAACGCCTGCTGTGTAAAGTACTTTGCAAAAATCCCGATGGCGCCGAATAGAAATGCCGTGTTGATCAACACCAACGTCACCAGTTGCGCGTTCATCGTCCCCGGCACCAGGTGTGTCCAGTCGTGAAACACGCGCTCCCCCGCCGCCAGCAAATAGAAGATCGCCGGACCCGGATGGTGAAACTCCCACCGCGAATAATTCCCCAGCATCTCGCGGAAGATCTTCGCGTGGTAGACCTGCAGCGAGTTCGCCGCGAAATCGCTGCTTTCCACAATCGACGCTTGAAACCAGTGCGGGTTGAGCGCCAATACGATTGCCGCAAACAACAGCGGCGCCCAGAGACGTTGCACGAATTTCAATGCGCCGCCTTTTCCTCCGCCAGTTGTTTCCGGTACGCCGCCTCCGCGCCCGCCACCGCCTTCTGGTATCCCGCCGGATCCACAAACCGCGCCGGGTCGTAGGCCGCGCCCGGCGTGTACTTGCTGTGCAATCCATACTGCGACGCGTGCGAAGAAAGGAAAATGTCGCAGCTCAGCGCCTTCTGTTTTTCGAAGGTCTTCGCGTAGTCCGCCGCGATCCCCGGATAGTGGGGCTCGCCCAACAGCTTGACGCCCGGATTAATCGTACCGATGTTGGCGATCAGCACGCGGTACGTGCGTCCGCCCTCCGTCACCGGAATCGCGTACGACGCGCTGCCTTTCGTATGCCCAGGGTGCAGATAAACCGTGATCTCCGTCCCGCCGAGTTTCAGCGTCTGCCCATCCTGAATCCGCTCCGCCACCTTTACCGGCGCATAGTGGTATTCCGCGCCCGTGAAATGGAAATCGCTCTTCCCGCCGTCTTCCAACAGCCTGGCGTCGGCCTCCGTCGCCAGTACCTTCGCGCCGGTCGTCCGCTGAATCTCCGCGAAGGCCGCCACGTGATCGAAGTGCGCCTGCGTGGTCAGCATCCAGCGGATGTCTTTCCACTGAAATCCCAGGTCGGCGACGCTCTTCCGCATCAGCGGCACTGAATCCGCCAGGCCGCCGTTGATCAGCACGTTTCCCGCCGGCGTCACAATCAGAAAGCTCGCCAGGTCGTACGTGCCCACGTAATAAACGTTGCCCACCACGCGATGCGCCGCGAACGGCTGCCGCCACGCCGGCGGATCCGCCGCCAGGCACGTCAACGTCATCGCCATCGCCGCCAGCAGAAGTCTACTCTTCATGAAACCTCATCTCCATACAAACATCGCTCCGGTCGTACTCCGAAGGCGTCGCCCTTTTCACATGCACGAAGCCCGCGGTTTCGTACAGCCGGATCGCCGGCGCCAGCTTCCCGTTCGTCTCCAGAAACAATCGCCGCGCACCCTTCGCGCGTGCCGTGGAGATCGCCGCGTCCATCAGCATGCGCCCCACGCCGCGCCCCTGATAGCCCTCGCTCACCGCCATCTTCGCCAACTCGTACGCGGCCGCCTCCAGCGGAATCAGCGCGCAGCAGCCGATCGCCGCGCCGCCATCCTCCGCCATCAGAATCTCACCTCCCGGCGCCAGAATCTGCCCCACCGGATCGCCCAGCGTTTTGCGGTCCTTCTCTTCCATCTGGAAGAAGCGCTCGATCCATGCCTGGTTCAACGCAAAGAACGCGCCCTCATCGCCCGGCGCGAAGGGGCGTATCCGAATCTCGCCCATACTATCGCCCATACTATCCCTGATACCGTCCTTCACCCTGATTGACGTGCTTCCAGTCCAACTGTGCCAGGTAAAGAGAATTTCCGTCGGGGTCTTCGAAGTGCGCGAACTTGCCGGCCTTGCCTTCGTCCGCCACGCCGTGGAACTTCACCCCGCGCGCCTCCAGCGTCTTCATCGCGTCCTCGATCTTCCCCGAAAGTTCCAGCCCGATCGAGGCACCGCCCTTCCGCTCCCCGAGCGGCTTCTCCCCCGACGTCGGATGCAGGCCGATCGTCAGCCCCTTCTCCAACTCCACACTCGCAAAGTGGTCGCCGAACCGGTAGGCCAGCTTAAGCCCCAGCGTCTCGGTGTAGAACTTCACCGCCCGCTCCATATTGACGACTGGAATCGTGACATTGCCGCTCGCAAACATCGCACACCCCTCTCCCCAATAGCATCCAACACTCATGCGACGATTGGAAAGCGCAAAGCCATAATTATGATGCGAATCTGTATCCCCGACGACGCCCCGCCCGTGCTCGCCCTGAGTCCGGTCTTCCCCGCCCTGCAGGCCCGCGCACAGCTCGATTACTACGACACCCTGCCCGGCACCGAAGAACTGCTGATCGAGCGCCTCCGCGACGCAGAGGCGGCGCTCAACATCCGCTCCTCCTCGCGCTTTACGGAACGCGTCTTCGCCGCCTGCCCCAAGCTCCGCATGGTCTCCATCTGGGGCACCGGCACCGATCACGTCGATCTCGACGCCGCCGCGCGCCACGGCGTCACGGTCGCAAATACGCCCGGCGTGGCTGCCCGCTCCATCGCCGAGCACACGCTAGCCCTGATGTTCGCCGTCGCGCGGCGCATTCCCCACATTGACGCCGCCACCCGCGGCGGCAAATGGGAACGCGGCCAATCCATGGAACTCTACGGCAAGACCTGCGGTGTGATCGGCTATGGCGCCGTCGGCCGCCAGTTCGCCCGCCTCGCAACCGCCATCGGCATGCGCGTGATGCTGTGGACCCTGCACCCCGCTGCCTACCCGGACGCGGAGTTCGTACCCCTCGAGGACCTCTACCGCGAAAGCGACGTGATCAGCGTCCACCTCCGCCTGTCACCCGACACGCAGAACTTCATCGACGCCCCGCAATTCGCCCTGATGAAGCCCGGCGCCATCCTGCTCAACACCGCCCGCGGCGCCATCGTCAACGAGCCGGCCCTGCTCGACGCCCTCATCGCCGGCCCGCTCGACGCCGCGGCCCTCGACGTCTTCACCGCCGAACCGCTGCCCCCGCACCACCCCTTAACCACGCTCCCCAACGTGGTCCTCACCCCTCACTGCGCCGGCATCACCCCCGAAGCCCTCCACGCCGGCCTCCAACTAGCCGTCGACAACATCTGGCAGTGGGACAGACCTCCTGGTCTGTCCATCTAATCAGTTTTGCTTTGCCTTGTACTACTGAGCATTTGTCTGCTCGCAGGCCGCGAAGATTTTCAGTGGGACTCGCCTGCATCAACGGACTACAGTTTGCGGCTCGCGCAATGCGGGGCAGCCAATCCTGGTTGCCGCCAGCTTTCAGCCGGCATCTAATCAGTTTTTCACTCGCTCCACTTCCGCTCCCACCCGCGCCACCACCCGGTGTTCTCCAGCTCCAGCGCATTCCAGCACAAATCGATCATCCGCCCATCGCGCCGCATCACGCCTTCGCGCGTCACCTCCGCCGGCAGCCGCACCAATTCGCGATACCGGTCGAAGACCGCGCCGCGATCCCTCTCCGGCACGCGCGTCAGTAAGTGCCAGAGCGTCAACCCGTCCTGCGGACGCGCCGCCGCCAGCAATCCGGCGAGCGCGCCTGTGTCGCCGCGCTCGATTGCCGCCACTCCATTCCGCACGTCCGCCGGCGCGTCCTCATAATAAGGAAGGCCCGGTCCGCTCTTCTTGCGCGTCACGCACAGCGCTCCCGCCGGAATGAAGGCCTCGCGATCGCCCACCTGGAATGCCACCCACCCGAGCTTCACGCGCAACAATCCATCGCCCTGCGGATCGACATTCAGCGTATACTCGCAGCCCAGATCCACCGCCTGCGCCGAAGGCGTATCCACCACGAACTCGCGTGCCGGAGCCCAGATGAACGCATGCAGCTCCCCGCTGCGCAGCGTCAGCTTCTTGTCCGTCGACGCCTTCAGCACCGAGTGCGGCGCCAGGTCCACCCGGCCCACCGATTCCGCCTCCAGCGTCACCGCCGCGCCGCCCGTCCGCACCACCTGCCCCTTGCGCAATTTCGCGCCGGCCACCTGCCAGGACGTGCTCTCCGCCGGCGGCGCCACCATCAGCACCAGCGCCGCCGCCGCGCCGATTACCGCTGCCGCCACTGCCCAACGCGCGCGACTGGGCCGCGGCTCGCGATGCCGGTAGCGCAGCGGAGCCAGCACCCGCTCCAGCCGTTCGACCTCGGGGTCGGACGCTCCCGAGCGATCCCACAAGTAGTCGTCTTTCATTTCGCCTCCAACAACTCGCGCAGCATTTTCATTCCGCGGCAGAGATTCACCCGCACCGAATCCGGCGTCAACCCCGTGCGGTCCGCGATCTCGGGACCCGTCATTCCCTCTACCAGGCGCAGGATCAGCGTCTCCCGGTACGCCTCCGGCAGGCGGCGGATCGCGTCCAGCACCAGGAACGCATCGTCCGTCGCGCCCAGCGGCGCCGCCATCTCTTCTACCGGCTCGCCTTCCCGCGCCCGCCGGTAGTAATCCATCGCGCGATTGCGCGCGATCGCGCATAGCCAGCCGCGAAATGCCGCGGCCGTGCGCAGCCCGCGCAGTTGGCGCATCGCGGCCATGAACACATCCTGCACCAGGTCCTCGGCATCCTTCGGCGGAACTTTCGCCAGCAGGATCCCGTGCACCATGCGCGCATAACGGACGTAGAGCTCCCCAAACGCGGGCCGGTCGCCGGCGATCGCCGCGCAAACCAGCCCGTCGTCTTCGGAAGCATTCGACGGCATCGCCATCGTCTGCATCATACCGGGAACCGTGCGCGCCTACTGCAGCATCGCTTCGACGTCGGACTTCGCGAAGGCCTTCATGTCGAACTTCGCATGCAGGCGGTCCAGCCCTTCGGGCCCCGCGCTGATCAGCGTGTTGGTGAACTGCTCGCCATTCTTGCCGACCAGTTGGATGACCCACTTGCCTTCCTTGGGCCACTGCTGCGTCAGTGCGAATTCGCCCGCCCCGCCCATCGCTTTCACCTCCAACGGAATGGTGCGCCGCTGCCCGTTGACCACGCCGATGGCCGTGGCCGTGACAGTCGCCGTCGCCGGATCGTGGCAGCCCGCGGCCTTGATCACCACCGCGGCGTTCAGCTTACGCGCCTCGGCATTGGCTTCCGGGTTACCCAGTTGTAAGTAGAATCCCCCCGCGAGCAATTGTCCGGCGCAGGCCAGCAACAAAGTAACGATAGTCTTCCGCATCGATTGTGCCCTCCTTCAGGTGCAATCTGCCGGAAAGACGCGGCGTAGCGCCGGAGTGTTAACCACCTGCCGCGCCGGCGGCCAAAATGTACACTTCGCCAAAGCAAGCTAAGTCTCTGGCCCGTGTGATGTTGTGCTTTTTACGAGCGACCGCTCCGTTCCGAGCCGCGCGCGTTAGCAAGCGGTTGGTAATTCGCACTTAATCTTGCGGTTACCGAACCAGGTCGGGCCGCACAGGTACGCGTTGCCGCTATTGCGCGGCACTGACATGATTGCGGGTAGCACCTTTGTCTGGCATCTTTAGTCCTGGCTTGCGGCGCCGCCGCGCAGGCCAGCATTCTGCTCACGTGATGCTGCGCTTTTTATGGGCAACCGTTCCGAGCCGCGCGCGTTAGCAAGCCGTTGCTAATTCGCATTTGTCTCAATCCAGCTTGTACATCACCATACCCGAAAGCAGCTTCGGGTAGAAGTCGGTGGATTTCTGCGGCATGACGCGTCCGCCGAAACTGGTATCGGCAACCTGCTCCACCGAGGTCGGCTTGAGCAGGAACGCGATTTGCGCCGTACCCTTGCGGACCTCTTCCACCGCCGCATCGATCCCGCGGATGTAGCGCAGGTGCTGCTCGTTGCGCACCGCCTCTTCGCTGATGCCCAGCGCGTTGCCCAGCAGCCGCTCGTGCAGGATGCGCACGTCGAGCGCGCCGCGCGCGGAGCGGTCTTCCAGCATGTAAAGCTTATCGCCCATCGCGGCGCCGATGATGCTGCGGTCGCCGCCCGCGGCCCATGCCCGTTTCAGTGTGTCGAGCGAGCCAATCTCGGTGATCTCGAAATCGGCCGCGGCCGCTTTCAGGAATCCGGCGGCATCGATCCCACTGACCAGCCGGTGCGTCGCCAGGATCTTCAATCCGGCCGAATGCATGTTGACGAAGGCCATCATCATGCGGTTCGCACCCGCAAGCTCCGGATGGTCGCGCTGAAAGGCCATCGCGGTCTCGTAGCGGTGATGGCCGTCGGCGATCAGCAGCTTCTTGTCCGCCATCAATTCCTGAATGCGCGCGGGGTTGCCGACCTTCCACATCCGATGAATGGCGCCGTACTCGTCGGTCACCTCGGCGATGGGCGGCGCCGCGGCGGCCTCATCGAGCAGCGCGTCGATCATGCCCGCAGGGTCCGGGTACAGCATGAAGATCGGTTCGAAGTGCGTCTGGGTATGCTTGAGCAGCTCCATGCGGTCCTTCTTGGGACCGGAAAGGGTCTGCTCGTGGCGGAACACGATACCTTTGGAATAATCCTCCACCTGCCCGAGCGCGATGAAGCCTTTGCGGTTCAGGCGTTCGCCGGTGTCGGGGACCACGAACTCCTGGAAGTAGGCGAACATGCCGGGCTCGGCGTCTCGCGCCCAGACGCCGGAGGCGATCCACTCCTCCATCGACTTGGTGGCGCGGGTGTAGACGTTCTCGCTTTCGTTATCGGCGGACGTGCGTTCGCCCAGAATCACGCGCACCAGGTTGTAGGGGCTGGCGGCAAGGTACTTGGCTTGCATCGCCGGCGAGATCTTGTCGTACGGCTGGGTAACAAGGTTCTGGAGCTCGCCGGCGCCGGAAGCGTAACGGTAGGGTTGGAAGGGAAATATGTTGGCCAACTCCCGATTTTATCATTGGCCACTCCCGATTTTATCGGCAGCCCCCGCTTAGCGGACGATGCCGACCGCCGGAATCAGGTCCGGTTCGCGGGTCACGATACCGTTCTTCGCCTCGCCGATATCCACGTTGTGAACCTCGAGCGTGTCGCCGACAACGTTCTCAAGGGCGGTACGCGCCTTGATGTACTGGCTGCGCGCGTTCACTTCGGCCACCTCGCGCGTGGTGGTGTCGCGCTGCACGATCACGACATTCAGAATGCTCGAGGTGCCCAACTCGTATTTGCGCCGCTCCCCGGCCAGCACCTGCTCCTGCAGTTTGCGCGCCTGCACCGCGGTCTCGTAGACCGCGCGCGCCTGCTTCAGGGCGATCTGGGCGTTGATCACGTTCAGCTTGATGTTGTTCTGCAACTGCTTGTCCTGGATCTGCGACTGGCGGTAGTTCAACTCATCGGTGATCAAATCTGCTTGGGCGGCGCGATTCCGGATCGGCATGTTGAGCTGGAAACCAGCGCTGTAGTTCGGGAAATTTCGGCTAAAGATCTGGTTTATGAAAGATCCGTAACCACCCAGAAAAAAGCTGTTTACGCTTCCTGGAGTACGCGTTACGGACACCGTAGTAAATCCGTTGGCCGGGCAGGAGCCGACGAATGGAGTGCAAGGAATCGCCGTGGTCACCGGCAGGCTGTTCACACTGCCGGCCAGGCCGTTGTTGGAGAGATTGGCAAAAACGCTAAGCGTCGGCAGCAGGTTGTTCTTGGTGCCCAACATATTGATACGGGCATCTTCGAGGCCGATCTGGCTCTGCTCGATCTCGGGACGCTTCTGGAAGGCCTCGCTCACCATGTCCTGGGTCGGCTGAATCGCATCCTGCGCCGGGACATTGAAATGGTCGGTAGGTACGATACGGGCGGTAGCCACAGCCGGGTTGTTGAAACCGCTGCGCGTGATCGCGCTCTTCAAGATCATTTCCTGTTGCAAAACCTGGGTCTCCGCCGTCACCACGTCCTGCTGGCTGCTCTTCATTTCGGCCTCGGCCTGGACGATATCGATCTCGGCCAGCGCGCCCAGTTCGGCGCGGCGCTTGTTTTCCGTATAGAGCTGAGTATTGAGTTCGAGGGTCTTCTGCTGCACCTTCAAGCTATCGTTGAAAGAAACCAGGTCCCAGTAAAGATTTACAACGTTGTTTACCGTCGCGATCACCTGCTGCTTGAAGGTGAGATCCGAGATGTGGAGCTGGTTTTTGGCGATCCGGATGGCGCGGTTGTTGACCTTCATGCCGAAGCCGTTGAGCAGGTTCTGGGTGATGGAAAGGCTCACGGCGCCCTGGTCGACAGGGTTGAAATCGTTGTTCGGGGAGTTCTGCTTATATCCCAGGGTGTTTCCCATGCCGACCGAAACGCTGGTGCCGGTCAGGAAGCCCTGCTGAATGCCGAAATTGGCATTCTTGTAGGAGGTGACCAGGAAGTTGGTGCCGGTGGTGAAGGTGCTGGTCAGGGGCGTGGTCTGATGCTGGAATTGGGCATTGAGAAAGAGGGTTGGGTCCAGGTTCGGGATGGCCGAACCGGCCAACTGCACGCTCAGTCCGCTGAGGACGCCGCCGGTGCTGCCGCTAGAACTGGTGCTGGTGGCCCCGAGCGAATTGGCGCCCGCCAGCACGCCGAGCGACGCCGACGAAGGGCCGCTGGAGATGCTGTTGTTCACATTGCGCAACAGGGCGCCGGCGTTGGCGCGCATCAGATTGGCCTGCTGGAGTTTGGGATTGAGCCGCGCGGTCTCGATATCCAGGTTGTTTTCCAGCGCGAGCGCGATGGCATCGCGCAGCGACAGGTAGATACGGCCGGCGCGAATCAGGCGTTCGATCCGGTTGGAATCTTCAAAACTGATCCGGGCAACCGAGGTCGGGCGGTAGTTCCTGGTGACGTTGTAGATGACGCCCTGACCGGTGTAACCCTTGATTTCCGGCGTCTGCGCAAACACGGGAAGCGCCATCACACCGCAAAGAATGACCGCAACAACCTGCGTCGATATCGGCTTAAATCGCGACATAAAGTGATTAGGACTCCAAAAGCTATTATGGCCTGTCTTGAACCTGTTATACGTAAAACACGACGGTTGAGTTCGCGGTTTCTTAACAGGAAACCCGGCGCGGCCATGGGGTAGTCTAAGTCTATATGTGGAAGTGTGTGATGGCAATCGCGGTTCTGGCCTGCGCGGCCTGGGCGGCAAACCTGAAGCTGTACATGAAGGATGGCAGCTATCATGTTGTCCGCGAATACCAAGTTCAGCCTGACCGGGTCCACTTCTACAGCGTGGAACGGAGCGATTGGGAGGACCTTCCGCTGGACCTGGTGGACCTGAAACGGACCGAGGCGGAGGCCACCGCCCGCCAGACCAAGCTGGCCGAAGATGCCAAGGCGATCGCGGACGAGGAAAAGGCCGAGCGCGAACTCGAAAAAGAGAAGCGCCGCATCCCCCAGGATCCCGGGGTGTACTGGATGCTGGGCACCGAGGTCCAGGTAATGAAGCTGGCCGAATCCACGGTCCACACCAATAAGGGCCGCGCCATCCTCAAGCGGCTTTCCCCCGTCCCGATGGTCAGCGGCAAGGCAACCCTCGAGTTGCAGGGCGCCCACTCGCTTAACGTCTTCAGCGACCCGGAGCAGGAGTTCTACATCCAGCTCACCGAGCCGGAGCGCTTCGGAATCGCCAAGGTGACCAGTAAGGGTCCGGTCCGAATTGTGGCAAACCTCACCACGGTACCAGTGGTCAACGAGACCGAGGAAGAGTTGGTCATGACCGAGATCCTGAAGAAGGAACTCGATGGCAACCTGTACAAGATCTGGCCCAAGGAAAAGCTGGAACCCGGCGAGTACGCAGTGGTAGAGTACACCGAGGGCAAGATGAATATTCAGGTCTGGGACTTTGCAATCAAAGCTAAGTGAACGGCGCCTCAGCCTGGCGGTTTTGACCGCCGTGGTGGCCGTGCAGGCCGTCGTGCTCCTGCCCGAACTTTCCCCGACCGTGGTCCGCCAGTCCGACTCCACTTCCATTTCACGTTGATCGAGGGCATGGCGCAGGCCGGCAACCCCTTGGATTTTTGGAGTCCGGAGCTCTGCTTCGGCTTCCCCATCGTGCGCACCTATCAGATTCTGGCGCACGGCATGGTGACGCTGGCATACTTCGCGCTCGGCAAAACGGCGGCGCTGGCCACGGTGTATGCCTGGGCCAGGCGGTACTGCTGGCACCCTTGCTCGCCGGACCGGGCGTGGGGCAACTCGGCATGGAATTGCGCAGCTGGTTTCGCTTCGGCGTCTTTCCACAGTCGGTGGCGACCAGCCTCCTGCTGGTGACGCTCGGCTTGGGTTGGCGCGCGATCCGCACCGGACGCCGGCTCGTGATGACCGGCGCGATGCTGGGGCTGACCATGCTGGCGCATCTGATCTACGGGTGGATGGGCGCGCTCAGCATCTGCCTGATGGCGCTGCTCCCCGACGCCGGAATTCCGCGACGCCCGCGTATTCTGCGCACGCTGCAGGTGGGGCTGGTTTCGGCCGCGCTGTGCGCCTTCCAGCTCCTGCCGATTTTCACCGACGGGTATCGGATCAACCGCTCGCGCGTGGAGCAGGTGGAGAAGTACGATTCGCACGGCGCGGCGAAAGTGCTGGGCTGGCTGTTCAGCGGCCGGATTCTGGACAACGACCGGATTCCGGCGCTCTCCCTGCTGGCGCTGGCGGGCGCGGCCTTCTGGATCCTGGTCTTCTTCGGCCGGCCCACCTGGGGAATCCTGCTGGTGCTGCTCGGCGTGACGCCGGATTTGCAACTGCATCGCGTGATCGCCGGGGTGCAGATCTTCCTCCTGTTCCTGGCAGCGATGGCGCTGGCCGAATTGTGGAGGCAGGCGGCGCGCCGCTGGCATCCGATCGCGGCCGTGCGGGTGGATGGACAGCCGGTAAAGACAGCGATGCTCACGCCGGGATTTCTGGGCGTTCCGGTGACGGCAGGGAAGCATGAAATTGTGTGCCGGTACGAGCCTGGGAATGCGAAAATTCTGATGGCGGTCGCGGGGCTCGCGGTGGTGCTGCTGCTGGGAGTGGTGGAGTGGCGGCGCTCCGCGATCGCTCCCTGACTCTGCTACAGCTCTTCAAACCTTCTCTCGCCGCAAAGAACTTCCGTCGCCAACGAGCCGCGACCGTGAGGGAGCGCAACGAGCCCTCGCCCAGGTGCATCGCCCTCAATCAGAGCCGCGACTGTAAAGTAAGGGGGCGATATCGCAGCACGCATGAACCGGTCGTTGTCTTTGAAGAGCTCTTCCCGGCGAGAGAAGACTTCGACGGCTGGTAATACAAGACTTTGAAGACGGTCGCGGTTCGATGTGGACGCGGGTATGATTGGGGCATGAAGATTTCGCGGCGGGAATTTGGCGGGATTGTGGCGGGGGCGGCGGCTTTGCGGGCTCAGGAGGGGGAGCGCAAGGTCGGCTACGCGATGGTTGGGCTGGGGCGGATCTCGATGCAGCACCTGGCGCCATCGTTGAAGGCATCGAAGGTCGCGAAGGTGACGGCGCTGGTGAGCGGACATCGCGATAAGGCCGAGAAGATGGCGGCGGAGTACGGCATCCCGCCGAAGAATATCTACAGCTACGAGAACTACAGCGCGATCGCGGACAACAAGGACATCGACGCGGTCTACGTGGCGCTGCCCAACAGCATGCACGCGGAGTACACGATCCGCGCGGCCAAGGCGGGCAAGCACGTGCTGTGCGAGAAGCCGATGGCGACGACCGTCGCCGACGCGCAGGCGATGATCGACGCCTGCCGCAAGGCGAATCGCAAGCTCATGATCGCCTACCGCTGCCAGTTGGAGCCGACGACGCTGCGGGCCATGGAGCTGATCCGCGGGGGAAAGCTGGGCAAGATCCAGGGAATCGAGAGCGCCAACGGCTTCAACATCCGCGCAGGCGAGTGGCGATTGAATATGAAGCTGGCGGGCGGCGGACCGCTGATGGACATGGGCGTGTATTCGCTGAATGCCTGCCGTTTCCTGACCGGTGAGGAGCCCGCGGATATCAAGGCCAATTGGAGCGTGATCGATCAGGACGGCCGCTTCGGCGAAGTCGAGGAGAACATCGGGTGGACGATGCGCTTTCCCTCTGGGACAGTGGCGAGTTGCAATACGACGTACGGCGCCAACATGCCGGGCTTCTACCGGGTGCACGGATCGAAGGGGATGCTGCACATGGAGCCGGCATTCGGATACGAGGGACTGCACCTGACGGCGCGGATTCAGGGGGAGCCGCCGATCGACGATTTGAGTACGGAGAAGGATCCGGCGCAGTTCACGCGCGAGGCGGACCACCTGGCGAATGCGATTCTGCATGGCGCGGAGTTGCGCGCGGGCGGCGAAGAAGGGCTGCGCGATATGAAGTTGATGATGGAGATCTACCGCGCCTGCGGGCGGCGTTGAGCAGACACACTTCGAAGGAAGCTCATTGCGGTTCTTTGCGCCTTTGCGTCTCGAGAAATGCAGTTGGTGTCGGGGCCGGACCACT
This sequence comes from uncultured Solibacteraceae bacterium, assembly GCA_963791985.1. Classification (GTDB taxonomy): domain Bacteria; phylum Acidobacteriota; class Terriglobia; order Bryobacterales; family Bryobacteraceae; genus Solibacter. Next base: position 483,091 of record CAWBUN010000004.1, read on the forward strand.
CAATTTCGGCAGGGAAGCTTCAGGCTCTCGCAAAGCCGCAAAGACGCAAAGTAAACGCCAAGAAGAAAAATCTTACGAGGTTTGACCTTGTTCGGCGGGCATCGCTGGAATTACGATGCCCATTGTCTTTGGGCTGGCGTCACCACGGGCGGCCGGCCTGTGAAGTATTAGCGGCGGAACTGATCGTCGCGGTCGTAATTGCGCGCGCGATTGTCGCGGTCGCGGTCATTGCGATCACGATCGTCGCGGTAACGATCGTCGCGGTAACGATCGTCGCGGTAACGATCGTCGCGGTAACGATCGTCGCGGGATTGCACGTAGTGCTGGACAGGAGGCGGGCAGGCACCCGGACCGTAGCCTCCAACGCTGTCGCCGATGGAAAGCCGCGACTGGGCGAACATCGTACCTCCAGCAATCAGCGCTACTGCCAGTAATCTTAGTTTGGTTTTCATCTTACTACCCCCTGCCTTGGATGAGAGCATTCCGGTAGCCAATCAGTAAGTGGCTGTCACGCCGGGGAATTGGCGGATTGGCCGCGAGAAAGTGGTGGTGGTTCCGGGCCACCTGCTCTTACGCGAAGCCGCCGTTGGCGCGGAGGACTTGCGAGTTTACCCAGGCGCCATCGGGGCCGGCGAGAAAGGAGACTGCGGAGGCGATGTCTTCGGGCCTGCCTAAGCGCTCGAGCGGCGCGAGTTTGCTCAACTCCGCGATCTGTTCCGGGCTCTTGCCGATGAGGAAGAGATCGGTGCCGACTGGTCCGGGCGCCACGGCATTGACCGTGATGTTGCGGCCGCGGAGTTCATTGGCCAACACGTGGACCAGGCCTTCCACGCCGGCTTTGGAGGCAATGTACCAGGTAAGCGCCCCGCAGATTGGTGGCAATCACGCGATCGAAAGTTTCGACGTCGCCCTTGCCGATAGGGGACATCGTCATGATGCCCGAATTGTGAACGACGACATCGACGCTCCCGAAGCGGGCCACCGTTTCGGCGAACAGGCGCTCGACATCGGCGGGGATTGAAACTTCGGCCTTGACCGCGATGGCCTGTCCGCCGGCCGATTGGATTTGGGTAACGGCTTCCTCGGCCTGGGCCTGACTGCCGGCGTAGTTGACGACCACCGCGAAACCGTCGTGCGCCAGACGGGTGGCGATGGCGCGACCGATGCCGCGGGAGGATCCGGTTACGATGGCTGTTTGGGACACGGTTTTCTGCTCCTGAGAATCTACTGGAGCAGGGGAGGAAATCAAAGACAAATTAGAGGGACAGGCCGGGAGGCCTGTCCCACTGGGCTAGCGGCGGAAATCGCGGCGGACGTCGCGGTCATGGCCGCGGAAATCATTGCGGCCAAAGGCGCGAAAACCGTTGTAATACCGGGGCGCTACGTAGCGCGGATAGACCGGGGCGCGCCAGAAGCCAGCGACCCACACATTACGGGGGCCCCAATAACCATCGACCCAGCTGTAGCCGGGGCCGGGGCATGCGGGAACGTACTGCTGCGCATAGGCGGGAGGCGGGTAGACACCCGGGCCGTAGCCTCCGACGCCGATGCCTACGGAAATCCGCGGCTGGGCAAACAGTGTGCCTCCGGCGAGCAGCGCCACTCCCAGTAATCCAAGTTTGGTTTTCATTTTTACTACCTCCTGCCCTGCTTATTAGCAGTCTGGTTGCCAATCGGTAAATGGTTTTAAATGTGTATATTACAGGGGATCGCGGAGATTCGCGGTGGTGGTCACGCACCGGACCGGTGGTTTTCGGCCGGTTTACGGGCAGGGGCGCAGGCTGATGGTGGAAACGGCGCCGTCGCGGACCGTCACGCGGACGGATTCGTCGCAGGAACCGGCGGCCAGGGGGGCATTGTTCAAGCGCGTGAAGCGTCGCGCGGTGACTTCGTAATCGCCGGGATCCAACTCGGGGAATTGAAATTCGGGGGGCGCGGAGACGATCATCAGTCCGGCGGTGCGGCGCGTGGCCAGATTGGCGACGGTCACGAGGAAGGAGGCACGCTCGCCGTCGGCTACGACATGGCCGGCAACACCCGCGGGTTCATCGGTGAGTTGGATTTCGATCGGCGGATTGCCGTTTTCAACGACCGTCACGGGCTTGCGAAGACCGCTTTGCGCACCAAAGCGGATGGCGCCGACGGAGAGCCGGCGGGTGGAGTCGCCGCGGATGCGCAGGTTGTTCGCGCGGACGTCGATGAAGAATTCGCCGGCGGGAACGTCGTCGAAATCGAAGGTGCCATCGGGCCGGGTCTGGCTCGAGAGAGTGACGCCGGCACGGTGGCGGAGCGTCACGGTAGCGGAGTTCATCCAACGCGTCTGCGGGTCGCGGGATTGGATCCTGCCCTCTAGCCGGGCGAAGGGCGGGATAGCAATCTGGCGATCGTCGACGCCGGCGTTGCCGATTTCAACGGGAACGAGGTAGGGCAGCGGGGAGATGTCGGGGCGGAAGACGGCGAGCGTGTAGGCGCCGGGCTGCAAGAGAGAAAAGCGAAACGTGCCGTCTGAGTTCGCGGGATGCTTGCGCCAGAGAGTATCGCCCGCTTCGGAGACGGCGCCGGAGAGTTGGACGTGAGCGCTGGAGACGGGCTCGCGGCCGGCCATCTCGACCACGCGCCCGGTGAATTCCACGAGCAGGGTGCGGCGCAGGCGGAGATCGATATTGCGCAGGCGGACGCCGGGGGGAATAACGACGGGGATGGCGAGGCGCGGATCGTCGGCGCCGGGATAGTATTGCGCGGGGGCGTATCCATAATAATCGCCGGTCGAAGGATCGCGCACAAGGTTGCGGGCGCGGACTTCGTGGGGCACGTTGACGATGACCTGGTATGACCCGGGAACGATGTCTTCGAAGGCGAAGCGGCCCTCCTTATCGGTGGTGTGGGAAGCCGCGGCGAGCGTGACAACGACGGCCGCGAGCGGTTTGCCGGCTTCATCGAGCACGGCGCCTTCGATGGCGCCGAGCGGAGTGAGATCGATAACGGGAGTTTCGGTGACGGCGCCGGGCTTGAGGCGGAGAGTGCTGCGGAAGCCGGGCGTGCCGGAATCGAGGTAGCCGGCTTTGCGAACGACGAATTCGTAATCGCCGGGAGGGAGCTGGTCAAAGTGGAAATCGCCGCCGGGGCCGGTGACGGCAGAGCGGGGGGCGGGTCCGCGGAGAGCGATGTCGGCGCCGGCGAGGGGAGCGCGGCTGATGGCATCGCGGAGGCTGCCCTGGATGGCGCCGGCCGGCTCCTGCGCGCGGAGGAGGGCGGCGAAGAGGGCCAGGAGGGCGAAGAGAGCGATGACAAACGGCTTCACGCGGTATTCAGAATATCAGGCCTCCGCGGCGGGCGCACTCGGAGTTAAAATGGTCGCGACATGCAATTCCCCCGCCTTCTTGTAGTTCGCCAGAAGTTTCCAGACCGGAAGATTCCGGACGTTGCCGTCGAAGTGCGAAGCCAACTCGCCGCCAGCGGATTCGCCGGCCGGCTCAAGCCCGGGTCGCGCGTCGCGATCGGCGTGGGCAGCCGCGGCATCCACAACATCGCGACCATCGTGCGCAACGTGGTGCAGTACTGGAAGGAGCAGGGCATGCACCCGTTCCTGTTCCCTGCGATGGGAAGCCACGGAGCGGCAAACGCCGCGGGCCAGGCCGAAGTGCTGGCGCATTACGGGATCACGGAGGCCACGATGGGCTGCCCGCTAATCAGCCAGTTGGAAGTGGTGTCGCTGGGCAAGACGGCGGACGGCATCGAGGCCTTCATGGATAAGATGGCGTACGATTCGGACGGCGTCATGCTGGTGGGCCGGGTGAAGTGGCACACGGATTTCGCGGGCAAGATCGAGAGCGGCCTGTTCAAGATGATGGCGATCGGGCTCGGCAAGTTCGCGGGGGCGCAGCGGTACCACAGCTACGCGTACCGGCTGGGGCTGGAGCACGTGATTCGCAGCGTAGGCCGGCAGGTGTTGAAGTCGGGCAAGATTCTCGGCGGCCTGGCGATTCTGGAAGACGCGTATCACAACACGGCGAAGCTGGACGCGGTGCCGGTGGAAGCGATGGAGCAGCGCGAGGAAGAGAACCTGGCGCTGGTGAAGAGCTGGATGGCGAAGATCCCGATGGATCTCGACATTTTGATACTGGACGAGATCGGCAAGAATATTTCGGGCGCGGGGATGGATACGAAGGTGGCGAACCGCGGGGTGAATGGCGAATATAATCCGTGGCCGAACACGCCGAAATTCCAGCGGCTGTTCCTGCGCAATTTGAGCGAGCACACATATAACAGCTCGGTGGGGATGGGGATGGCGGACGTGGTGACGGACCGGTTGGTGAACCGCATCAACTGGGAGCCGACGTGGATCAATTCGCTGACGGCGAACACTCCGGCGGCGATCCGCACGCCGATTCACTTCCCGACAGACCGCGAGTGCATCGAGCGCATCGCGCCCACGGTAGGGCGTCTGGATCTGAGCGACGTGACGTTCGGGTGGATCCGCAACACGATGGAGCTGACGCGGATCGCGGTGAGCGAGAACATTCGGGCGGAAGTGGAGAAGAATGTCGAGTTGGAGATCGAGGCGACGATCGATTTCGATTTCGACGGCGAAGGGAATTTGATCAGCCCGTTTATTCCGATGGAAGAGACGGCGGGGGCGCACTAAGAGGCGTGCTCACGGACCGAGTGATCCCGAGGTAGTTCGGCACAGGTGCCAATTCTGTCGTGCGAAGGGTATCGAGCGACTCGCCTTTCTAGACAGCCCTTTCCTGACGAATCGCAACCACTGGGCCCTGCCCGATAGAATTGAGTGCATCGTTGGCTCGCGCGATGAGGAGCAGAAGATCTTGCAGGCGGCTCGTCGGAGCGCAGAGTATCAGGAGCGAAATTGCACGCCCGCTCAGGTTCTGTTGATTCGGAATGTTCTGATCGACTGTGATCAGAACACCGAAACCGGCCGCTTCCGCTGCATCGGGAAGTTGCCCATTTTTCAAGCCGGCCAACCCGGCGAATCTCGCCGTCCGGCAATCGTGGTCGGGAAACGAAAGCCGTAGCCGCTCGTCAACGCACTCGTCGATCAGAGCCTCATGAGGCGCGTGCGAGGAGCAGACGCTTGGCTTCCTCCAATGCATCGATCGCGAGCGTGCGAGAGACGGTAGGAAAGCCTTCCAGGAAATCTTCGAGGGTCTCGCCGCCTTCGAGGTATTCGAAGAGGGTCTGGACCGGCACCCTTGTGCCACGGAACACTGCGGCGCCGTGCATCGTTTCCGGATCTCGTGTGATTGCTCGTGTCACGTCTTTATTGTCTCTCAAGTCGGTGATTTGCGTTCGCCGGGACTGCACGCAGCAGTCTTACTGCCATTCGACGGACCGCGATTTGCGCCCGGGGCGGATAAGCGTTACATAGCGGGTCTGGGAGGTTGGGGTGCGCGGCATATCCATATTGTGAGTCGCGGGGCAGGCAGCCTTGGAGGAATCCGGTTTCGATGCCGGCCCGAGGTGAGCCTTCTGGTCGTGCGCTGAAGAGATCGATACCAGCGCACGTTATCGCCTATGGCGCGAAACCCACTGTCTCCGGCCGGGTACGGCGGCCCGTGATGTTGGATGCGCAATTCACGCATATGGCTATGACGGCTGCCCGCGAATTTCGACGGCCATAAGCGCTTGTCGGCCAGACCGAGACGTAGGTAAACATTTCGCGACAAGGCAGGATTTATCGCCCAGAACGGCGAGATTTTGCCATCACTGCCAAAGTCCGAGACGGGGTCACGGCCAGATGAATCACTTCGAGTAACTCGGGACAATCCACAATAGCTCCGATTGCAACAGTCACTCTCTAAGAGAGCCCAATGCAGCAGTGAGTGAGGTTTCCAGGCTGGTGCTACTGCAGCCTGGCGTATTCCGCAGCGGCTTGTTTAAGGATCGGGCTGTTGTCGGCGTCTTTCCAGAGCGCAAGGAAATCGCGGTAGGCGGCCTTGGCCTTATCGTCGGTCCCCGCCGCATGCCACGCGCGGCCCAGCTGAAGGTGCGCTAGGGCGCCGATGGGATCGTTGGCAACGATCCCGCGGTTATCGAGAATCTTCTGAAACTCCGCGGCGGCTTCGCGGCCCTGCTTCGCATCCAGATAAGCCTCGCCGCGCATGTACACAGGATAGAGAGCTCCAAATTCAGCAACAAACCGGCTGAACGGCACACCCAGTTCATACGGGGCGGAAACTTCAAGCAGCTTGACGGCCCTTGCGGACTCGCTGCCGTTCAAACTCTGGTTCAGGGCAAGACGCGCGCGCAGTACCGGAAGGTAACTGTTTTGAACGCACGTATCCTCGGGAAAGCTCCTGGCCAGATGATCGACGAGTTTTTGCGCCGCGGACGAATCGTGCGAGATGGCCAGTGCCAGCGCAGCGCCATATTCAACGATTCGGGCCCTGGAGACTTTCAGCGCCTCGGTCGCGCCCCGCGTTGCCTCCGTCGCGTTGCCGTAGAATGCTTCCCACAGCGCCCCGGTTACTTCGATGGTTGCCGCCCGTTCCTGAGCACCCCGCTTGCGCGCAAGGTCCGCCGCGAGTTGCCACTTTTTCCTCGCCTCTCCCAAACGGCCGGAGTATGCCAGGACAAAACCCTCAGTCACGGTGAGCAGGTCCGCGGCTGCGGGATTTTTCCGAGCTACGCTTGCAGACTGTTCCATTTCGGCCTGGTCCCCTTTCACAAAGGCGAGATTGAACCTTGCGAGCAGAGTGTAGTGGAATACGGCATTGCGCTCGAAGGCTTGCCGGAAAACTGCTTCCGCTTCGGCCGGCCGGCCAAGGAACTGATGAGCTGTAGCAAGATTCACATAGCTGAAGGGGACATCCGGATCGACGGCGATCGCTCGCTTGGCCTGCTCGATCGTCTGTTCATATTTGCCGAAGGTAGGGTAAATCATGCCCGACAGGAGGCCCGGCGGTTCGTAGTCGCGAGGGTAGGCTTGCTCCCACAGCTCAAATGTCTGCTGCGCCTTTTCGTAGTTCCCCGTTACTTGTGAATAGTAGGTGGCCTCGATATTGAACTTCTCACGTTCGCTGACTCGATCCCGCAACCGGTAGGCCGTGGCAGCGCTTCTAGCGGCAAGCTCGGACTCGATACCGCCGTAGAGACGCCCCAGAGACGCATGCGCTATTGCGAAGTTCGGATAGGTCTCCGTGACGCGCTTCATCAGGGGAAGAGCGGCGTCCCAGCCATTCCTGTAGAGAATCCTCTGGGCCGTGCTGAAATCTTTCAAGGCTTGGAGCGACGGTGTGGTGGCCTCTTCGAGCGGCGTGTCGTACTTTTTCACCGTGGCGAGAGACTCGCCGACCTTGGTGCGAAACTTGATCGCGATTTGACTCAGCGCGCTCATTACGTCTTCGATCCTGGCGGCTTGCACCTGCTCCTGATCGAGAACCTCGCTGGTGCGACAGTTTCTGGCGCGCAATCCTAAGACGAATTGGCTTCCGAGGCGGGTGATGGAGCCATCCAGTACGGCGGCACTGCCGGTTCGCTCGCAGATGTCCCTGGCGATCTCAGAGGTGAGCCGCGCATCCGCAGGCTGGCCCATGAGACCGAGCGTCTTCTGGATGCGTTGATCGGAAAGGAGGCTCAGGAAAGGCGACTGTTCCAACTGGGTCACCAAGCCCTGGCGAAGTGTCTCGTCGAACACCGGATTGCCGGTCTTATTGTCGAAATCGGCGAGGACAATGGTGTCCTTGTCGGTTAGCCCCGGAGCACGATGAATATAAGCGTACGCAACAGCGGCTAATGCTAAAATCGCGGCGGCGGCGGAAACGGCTTTCCAGGGGACTGTGCGGGCGGTGACCTTCGTCAACTCCCGCTCCAGTTCGCCAACCGATTGCCACCGGCATCCCGGGTCCCGTTCCAAACACCGATTTACGATTATTCCCAGCGTTCGCGAAGGGATGCGTCTGTGCGGAGCACCAACCCGCCCGCCGGTCAGCATCTCATAGAGGACACAGCCGAACGAATAGATATCCGACCGCGCGTCGGCGGGCTTGCCCTCCCTCTGCTCCGGCGCCATATAAGCCGGCGTCCCGATCACCATGTGGCTTGCAGTGACCGTTTCATCCTGTCCGGATTTCGCCAGCCCGAAATCGAGGACCTTCACGCCGGACTTCGCGATCATGATATTGCCCGGCTTGAGATCCCGATGAGTAATGCCCTTGGCATGCGCCTCGCCCAGCGCAGCCAGAATCTGGAAGGCATGGAGCAGCGCCGTCTGCCGCGGAAGAGGACCATTCTTGAGCAGGGTCGCGATCGTCTCCCCCTCCACCAGCTCCATCACGAGATAGTTCGGTCCCACGTCGTGCACGGTGCAGATATGGGGGTGGTTCAGCGACGAAATCGCGCGCGCCTCGCGCTCGAAACGGGTGCTAAACTGCTCGCGAGTGATCTTGATGGCGACGGCGCGACCTAATCGCGTGTCGATCGCCCGAAAGACTTCGCCCATGCCGCCCTCGCCGAGCTTGCTTTCGATACGGTAGGGACCCAGGCACGCGCCCCGAGCCAATCCGGTAACAGTAGAGTCTTCCAGCAGTTCCTGAAGATTCTCGATCACGGGCCGATCCGGGAGTTCGCCGCTGTCGGGTTGCGCCAACAGAGACTCCACTTCGCGGCGTAATGCAGGGTCGGCCTGCTCCAGCAAGGCTGCGCGCTCACCGGCAGTGGCCTCTCGAGCCGCGTGGTATAGCTCCGCGATCTGCCGGAAACGCTCCGCACTCATATCTATGGGCCCGATGGTCGTCCTATTGTACGGCTTAGTTCTCGCAGCAGCCAAGCTTTGGCCAGACCCCAATCGCGTTCGACGGTCCGCAGCGAAATCTTCAAGACCGCTGCGATCTCCTCCTCCGTCAATCCGCCGAAGTAACGTAGCTCGACCACTTTGGCCTGCCGCGGCGCCACCTGGGAGAACGCGGTCAGCGCATCGTCGAGAGCGAGAATCGATCGGTCGGACTGAGGCGCGAGGACCGCGGATTCGTCCAGACTCACTTTGAGCGGGATTCCGTCGCTCCGGCGCGAGCCGCGCCCGCGAGAGGTGTCTACCAGAATGCGCCGCATCATCTGCGCCGCGATCGCATAGAACTGCGCGCGCGCCTGCCATTCCACGTTGGTCACGTCGACAAGGCGGAGATAGACCTCGTGGACTAATACAGTGGCCTGCAGGCTATTCCCCGGGACTTCGTTTTTCATGTACCGCCGGGCCATCAGGCGCAGTTCCGGGTAGACGTGCTCCGTAAGCTGCGCCAGGGCAGCTTCGTCACCGCCGCCCCAAGCCTTTAGAAGATTCGTGATTTCCGCCGTGCGTGCGTCGATGGATAGCCGTTCTCCGTGGGCACCCACAAATATACAAAATGTGTGGCGGGTTTTGGGGGCGCACTGCCGCCTGTACCGGCGAAGGAGAACAAAGTCTCTCATAATCTCCTCCAGAAAGCAGGAAGAACAAATGAAACACACAGCAACCATGGCGCTGATGCTCACTCTTGGTGTCGCAGGCGTCTACGCACAACAGATTCCGGTGAATATGACGTTTTCGGGAGATGGCACTCCGAGCGTGATCGATCTAAAGCACCCCAATACAAATACTTCTGAAGAGAATCTTGCCGGGAGCGGCTCGCAGGGCCCGTTCACGTTTCGACTGGTCAGGGCGAGCACCGCTGCACCACAACCGTCCACCAGTTGCTCGGGCCCGACCAAGGTCTATTTTCAAAGTGTGGCCGGCACCGGCTTGTTTCGCTTCTTTGACGGGAGTCTGTTGATGGTCAACCTCACTGACGGAGGCGATTGCATCGATTTCGCGGCGAATCAGGCCCAGTGTACTCTGACCTTCAAAGTCACCGGCGGAACCGGCCGTTTCCAGGGGGTCACCGGCGTCCTGACCTTTACCGAGGCGTCGATGCCCATATTGAGCGATGCCTCGAGCAACCCCGTCTTTTTTACGGAGACAGGGGAGTTTACGGGAACGATTTCCAGAGGAGGCAACTCCAGACCATAACGGCCCTGTCGCGGGCGGTCCGGCTGAAACTACTGCGGATCTGATCGCCCGCGCCAAGGTATTTAGGTCTGCCGAGTCGCCATGCCGGGCCCAGGGAGAGCCCCTGAACATGTGCCCAGCGTTGATCTCGAGCGGCGCGGGCTGGGTGCCCGGCAAGATACAGGCCGTGAACCTACAGTGGCCCCACGCGGGCCAAGTGTGGGACGTTGGCCGGATTAACCGCCGGTAACGCCGTAGCGTTTACGGAGGTGGTCATCGCTGAAGTCCCGCCAGAAACATATTGCATCAAGAGCCCACACCTACTCTGAGACGGGAGCCTCGATGAAAGCTGGCCTAACCTATCTCATGTCCCGAGCGACTGTCGCGAGTGCCCAGGTATCTTCGACATAAAAAACTAAACTAACTATACAGGGTCCATTCGCCCTTCACTCGCTGTTTTACTCTTCTCCTGCGCATGCCATGCAGCTTCCTCAGCGACCGCCGGAACGAGGTTAATACCCGTGTGAACCGGCATTCCAGCGTGTAGCGTGTTATCCATCGAAGGATGACTTTCCCTGGCACCATGCGTTGCGTTGCAATTGGATTCCTAGCCTGGGCGACTGCCGTGCCCGTCATGGGCGCCGACGCCGCCAAGAGCCGCGCCGACCTGCCGGACCCCTTGGTCGGCACCTGGTCGATGTACGAGTTGTCGCACGGCAACACCTATCCGGGCGTGTTTGTGCCCTTCGGGATGCTCGGATGGACGGCGCAGATGACCGAGGGCAATGGCTGGCCGTACCAATACTTCCGCGAATCACTGATCGGGTTCATGGCCACGCACCAGCCCTCGGCGTGGATGAGCAATTACGGCGCATTCTCGCTGATGCCGATGACCGGAATGCTGCAGGTGCAGCCCGGCGAACGCGCTTCGCATTTCAGCCACGCCAACGAGCAGGCGACGCCTTACCGCTACAGCGTGCTGCTGGACGCGTACAACGTGAAAGTGGAAATGACCGCGTCGGCGCGCGGCGGCGCGTTCCGCTTCACCTTCCCGAAAACCGAAGACGCCTACGTGCTGCTGGATGCCAGCCACGGCGGCGGCGCGGTGGTAGTGCACCCGGAGGACAACTCGATCACCGGCAAGAACACGTCGGGCGCCGGCAATTCGCCAAACTTCGCGCAATACTTCGTCGCGGTGTTCGACCACCCGATCACGCGCCACGGCGTTTGGGAGATTCCCGAGAACCGGCAGGGCCGGCCGCTGCCGAATCAGCCGGCCGTGATTGCGGCGAACGGAAATTTCCGCGACGCCAATCACGTGGGCGCCTATGCCGGCTTCACGACGAAGGAGGGCGAGGCCGTGACGGTGCGCATCGGCGTCTCGCTGATCAGCGTGGAGCAGGCGCGCCGCAACCTGCAGCAGGACATGCCGCAGGCCGATTTCGACGGGATCGCCGGACGCGCGAAATCGGCATGGGAGCGGCAACTGGGGAAGATTGACGTGGAGGGCGGCACGGAGGCGCAGCGGCGCACGTTCTATACGGCGCTCTATCACGCCGTGCAGTTCCCGCACATGCTGCAGGAGACCGACGCCGCCGCCAGGATGGTCCACTGGAGCCCGTACGACGGCAAAGTGCACGCGGGCGAAATGTTCGCCGATAACGGTTTCTGGGACACCTTCCGCGCCCAGTTCCCGCTCTTGACCGTGCTCGAGCCCAAGCAGGACGGGGCAATTATTCGCGCCATGCTCAATGCGTACGACGAAGGCGGCTTCATCCCGAAATGGCCCAATCCCGGAGAGACCAACGTCATGATCGGGACCCACGGAGATTCGGTGATCGCCGACGCCTATCAGAAGGGCATCCGCGATTACGATGTCGCCAAGGCCTACGCCGCGCTCCGGAAGGATGGCACGGCGAAGGGGACCGGCGCTTTCCAGGCGCGGAGCGGAATCGAGGATTACATCAAGCTCGGCTATGTGCCGTACGACCATGGCGTGCGCGAGTCGGTGGCCTGCACGCTCGAGTACGCGTACGACGATTTCGCCGTGGCGCAGATGGCGAAGGCGTTGGGCAAGGAAGACGATTACAAGATGTTCACGGAGCGCAGCCGGAATTACCGCAACGTCTACGACGCGCGCGTAGGCTTCATGCGCGGGCGCAAATCCGACGGCTCCTGGCTTGAGCCGTTCGACCCGCTCGCGTGGGGCGGCGTGTACACCGAGGGCAACGCGTGGCAGTGGCTGTGGTCGGTGCAACAGGACGTCCCGGGGCTCATCGAACTGATGGGCGGGAAGGAAGCGTTCGCGAAGAAACTGGACGAGCTATTCACGACGACGACGACATTCAAGGTGGGCGGATACGGACAGGTGATTCACGAGATGACCGAGGCCAAGATGGGAGATATGGGCCAGTACGCGCACGTCAACGAGCCGGTGCATCACGTCGCCTATCTTTACGACTATGCCGGTCAACCGTGGAAGACGCAGCGGCTGGTGCACCTGATCGAGGACCGCATGTACAAGCCGGGACCCGCGGGTTGGCTGGGGGACGAGGACACGGGCCAGATGTCGTCGTGGTACATCTTCAGTGCGCTGGGATTCTACCCGGTGAATCCGGGCCAGCCGGTGTATGCGCTCGGCAGCCCGCTGTTCGACCGCGCGACGATCCACCTGGAGAATGGGAAGAGCTTTACCGTGGAGGGAGTGAGGAAGGCGGCCGGCGACATCTACGTGCAATCGGCCACGCTGAATGGGAAGCCGATGGATCGCGCGTGGATTAGTCACGCGGAGATCGTGAACGGCGGAGTGCTGCGGTTCAACTTGGGGCCGCGGGCGAATGAGAAGTGGGGAATGTCGGGGCTGCGCCGTTAGCGCTCGTGCGCCGGGTCGAACGGGTCGCCCTTTGTGTCGACCCAGGCGCATGCATCCATCGGTTTCGTGCCGGCCCGGAAAGTCATCGTCCACATACCGCGTTGCTGATTGCGGAGAGCGGCCGCCATCATCCGGTCCGCTACTCCGGCGTGATCGGGAAGCCAGGAAGTCAGGTACTCGACCAGTTCGGATCCCGCCGCGAGGTCTCCCTGCTTCAGGCCGGCAACGAATTGCCCGACGCGGCGGCACGCGGAGCGATGGGAGCGCTGATGCCAGTGCATGGAGCCGTAGCGGGCCGCACGCATCAGCCGCTCCTCGTGGGCAAAATGCTCTACGAGGCAGGACATCAGCCGCTCCGCCAGCTTGTGAATTTCCACTACGGTACCATCGCTCGTGAGGGCCTCCTGGACCTGGGAGATCGCTTCAAAAATCTCCTTGTGTTCGTCGTCTATTTCCGTGACAAACACGGCATGCGAACTGCTCCACACCAAGGAAGCCATGTCCCGATCTTAGCGTATTTCGGATATTCAGATCTGTAAAATAGCGGACCCTACGGGGTGGCGTGGCGGGAGGGTCGGAGGGCGCTGACGGCGCCGATGTGGCTGGCGGCGTCGGGCTTTACCAGGTCGAGCACGATGGTGTAGCGGTCGCCGCGGACGGTGGATTGGACGAATTCGAAGGGGCGCTCGTTGGGCAGTTGCGTGACCCGCTCCACGGCGAAGACGGGGGCGCCGGCTGGAATGCCGAGCAACGCGGCCGCGCCGGGCTCGGCGACAGTGGCGTAGTAGGTCTCGCGGGCGCGGGCCGGGTAGAGGTGATAGCGGTTCTGCAAGACGTCGTAGAGCGAGGCGTCTTCCGTCAACTCCAGGCCGGGGACGAACGCGGCGGGGATGTGGGCGGTCTGTACGCTCATCGGCTCATCGCCGGCCATGCGGACCCGCTTGACCACAAAGACCGGCGACTGGAGCGGGACTAACAGCGCGTCGGCGACCTTGCTATCGGCCTCCATCACGTACTGGGCGAGAACTCGGGACCTGGCGGCCAGGTCGTGGCGTCGCATCTCCTCGGTAAAACTGGTCAGTTCGCGGGGGCCTTCGTCGAACTTGCGGCGAGCGACAAAGGTGCCGCGGCCGTGCTCGCGGCGGATGTAGCCTTGATCCGCGAGCTTCTGCAACGCCTGGCGGACCGTAATCTTACTTACGCCGAAACGCTCGGCGATCTTGGTTTCGTTGGGGAGCTGTTCGTCAGCACGCCACTTGCGCGATTCGATCTCGGCCTTAAGTACTGCCTGCAACTGGTGATACAGCGGCACCGGCAGATCTTTGTCGAGGGGGCCGGGCATTGACATCCTATGTTTAGGATGACATAATCTTGTCAAATTGCAAGGAGGTCTTAGACCATGTTTTTGGGAGGCAAATTGAAGCCGCTCGCATGCGTACTTGTGCTCGTCGCCTGTCTCGGGACCGGGCTTTTCGCTCAGGATATTTCTGGCACCATTGGCGGGACCATTCTGGATCCCAGTGGCGCCACGGTGCCAAATGCCAAGGTCACCATCACCAATACCGACCGCAACCAGGTGCTTCGCACCATTACCACGGAAGCCAGCGGCACCTACTCGGCGCCCTTGATTCCGGTAGGGCAATACTCCATAAAAGTCGAGGTCGCGGGTTTTAAGACCGAAACGCGGACCGGCATCACGTTGAACGTGAGTGACGATTTGAAGATCAACATCACCATGCAGGTAGGCGCGATGACGGACACCGTCACGGTGGAAGCCGCGTCCACCTCGGTGGAGCTCGGCACCCCGGCCAGCGCCAACACGATCGATGGGACGCAGGTGCGCGAGCTTTCGCTCGGCACGCGTAACTACGAGCAGTTGGTGGCGCTGATGCCCGGCGTCGCGTCCGGCCCGACCGACGAACTGTATATTGGCAACTCGTCGCCCTCCGGCCTCGCGGCAACGCTGCCTTACTCGATCAACGGCAACCGCACCTCCTCCAATAACTGGAGCGTGGATGGCGCGGACAACGTGGATCGCGGCAGCAACCTCACGCTGATGACCTTCCCCAGCGTGGATGCGATCGCGCAATTCAAAGTGGAGCGCAGCCTCTACACGGCCGATACGGGCCGGGCAGGCGGCGCGCAGATTTCGGTAATTACCAAGAACGGTACCAGCAGCTTCCACGGCGGCGTGTACGAGTTCTTCCGTAATGACGCACTCGCGGCCAATAACTTCTCCAACAACGCAAACAAGGTCAACGTAATCGATAGCGCCAATCCGATGAACAATTGCAGCACGAACTTCACCTCCACCTGCGCGGCGAAGGTGCCGCCATTGCGTTGGAATGATTTCGGCGGCACCATCGGCGGCCCGATCTACATTCCCGGGCATTACAACAAGGACAAGAACAAGACCTTCTTCTTCTACTCCCAGGAACACCGCCGCATTATCACTTACACCACCTTCAATCCGATTTTGCCGACGGCGGCGATGTTGACCGGCAATTTCAGCCAGCCGGTTTGCATTACGGTGGCTTCGGGCGGTTGCCCCGCGGGCTCGACCCCGGTCAACCAGATTCCCGCCAACCTGATCAACGCCAATTCCGCCGCGTATATCAAGGACATCTATAGCAAGCTGCCGCTCAACAGCGCGAATACGGTGGCCGCGACCACTGCAGGTTTCTTTGCGCAGCGCAACCTGTTCAACTCGGACATGTACATCGCGCGCCTGGACCATACCTTCAACGAGAAGTTCTCGATTTGGGGCAAGTTCGAAGTCGACCAGATCCCGACCACGGAACCGGGCGGCCTGTTCACGGGTTCGACGATTCCCGGCGGCGCGATCACCAACACCAACTCCCCGGGACGTTCGCTCGTGGTGCACGTGCTCAACACGATCAAGCCGACCCTGCTCAACGAAGCCGGCTTCAACTTCTCGCAGAGCAAGATCATCGCGACCCCGGTGGGTCTGACCGCGAAGGCCAATAGCCCCGACATCAACCCCGCCGAGCCCTTCACCAACACGCAGGGCGTGGTGCCCAACGTCAGCCTGACCAGCGGCACCAGCATCGTGGGATACGGGCCGTACAACGAACGCAACCGTAACTACACGTTCTTCGATAACGTGACCTGGATCAAGGGCCGCCACACGTTGAAGTTCGGCTGGAACACGAACCGTTACAACAAGACGGAAAACGCCGCCAGCCAGCAGGGCACCTTCGGCTTCACCAACGCCGGCGCGCCCACCGGGACCAGCGCCTTCCAGCAATCCTTCGCCAACTTCCTGCTGGGCAACGTAGCCACGTTCACGATGCCTTCCACCGACATCACCCCCAACATCTGGGCCTGGCAGCATGAAGCCTACACGCAGGACGATTTCAAGCTGAGCGCGCACCTGACGGTGTACGCCGGTGTCCGCTGGAGCTTCTTCGGCCAGCCCACCGACACCACTAACCTGCTGGATAACTTCAGTCCCAGCAGTTACAGTGCCGCTAACGCACCTAAGATCGACCCCACCACGGGTAATATCATCCCCGGCACGGGCAACAATCCGAGCATGAACGGTATCATCGTGGGCGGCAAGGGTTCGCCCTACGGCGACCACGTCGGCAATCAGGTGTACAAGAACTTCGCACCCCGCGTCGGCCTGGCGTGGGATCCGTTCGGCACCGGCAAGACCGCTATCCGCGCCGGCTACGGAATCTACTATGATTCCGGCCTGTACGGCACCTACGAACAGAACACATTCGCCAACCCGCCGTACGTCTCGAGCATCGCTTATTCCAACGGCTCCTTCACCAACATCGGCTCCGGCACGCAGGGTGTTTCGGCGTCTCCGCTGGTGTTGCATGCCACGCAGATTCCGGCCAACATTCCGTACACGCAGCAGTGGAGCTTCAATATCCAGCAGCGCATCGCCAAAGACGCGGTCCTCGAGGTCGGCTATTTCGGCACCAAGGGCACGCACCTGCTCGGGATCGTGGACATCAACCAGGCATATCCGGGCGCGGCGCTCGCGGCCGGCCTGCATACCGGCGCGGCGGGCACCACGATTTTCACTACCACCGACGACTCCGCGCATCAACGCCATCCGGCCGTATCTTGGCTTCAACGCCATCAATACGCTGGAGACGGCTTTCGATTCCAACTACCACTCGCTGCAGGTTCAATTCCGCAAGACCATGCGCGGCGGGAGCCAGTTCAACGCTGCCTACACCTGGTCCAAGAACCTGACGGACAATGGCAGTGACCGCTCCAACGCTCCGCAGAACAGCTACAACTGGCATGAAGGCGAATACGGCCCGTACAACGGCGACCGCAAGCAGGTGCTGACCTTCAACTATGTCTACATGCTGCCCTTCCTGCAAAACAACCGGAGCCTGGTCGGTCACGTGTTAGGCGGCTGGCAACTCTCGGGCATCGCCAGTTTCTACACGGGCGCGCCGTTTACGGCGACCACGTCCAGTGTGGACCCGGCCGGCCTCGGATTGCTCGGTTCCAGTTCGGCGAGTTCGCGTCCGGATATGATTTGCGATCCGAATGCGAACGCTCCGCATGCCTATGCGGGCATTCCGAACGCGGCCAACACCTACTTCAACACCGCTTGCTTTGCGCCGGTGCCGCAGGGCGCCGTCCGCCCGGGCAACGCCGGCCGCGGTACGATTCGCGGACCTGGTTTCGCCAACATGGACGCCAGCCTGATGAAGAACTTCAACCTCGTGGGTGAAGGCAAAGTGAAGATGCAGCTTCGCCTGGAATCCTTCAACACGTTCAACCTGGTGGAGCCCAACGGCTACTCCAGCACCAACATCACCAGCACGACGTTCGGCGTGATCAGTTCGTATCGCGCTCCGCGCCGTGTGCAGCTCGCAGCCAAGATCAACTTCTAAAACTCGCGGGCAGGCAACAATACAAAGGCGCGCCGGAGAGATCCGGCGCGCCTTTTTGTATTCTGAATAAGCGGCACTGCTCTTGCGAGGGGGTGCCGCTCTTCTCCTCCGTGAACCTGGTTGCTACTAAAAAGACTCAGTCGGCGCGCTCCGGCCGAAGCAGGATCTCGGCGAGCCGAGGTTCGCCGTTCTTTCCGCGGGCCGCCGGGAAGTTCAAAGTATATCCTCGCCCCATCGAGACACCGGTGATGGTGCAGGGACCTTCCCCGCAGCTGAAACTCAGCTTGGGGAGCCCGCCTTTCATTGGCTCCGCGTTCCGATTGGTCGCCATCAGGAGCACCGTGCGACCGGCGTCGAAATTCGCCAGCGATAATAGCGGCGAGCTCGAGGAATTGCTGACCAGGCGGACGCGATACTCGCCCGGCTGCATCACCTGGTTGCCAACGCGAAAGGCGAAGGGAATCTCCGCTTTCATCGTCTGCGCCGAAACCGTCCCAGCCGCGAGAGCAAACGCCGCGACCGCCAAAGTCATATGCATTGCTGTGCGTTTCATCGTCCGCCTCCGTACGGGACTTAATAATGCAAGCGAGCGGCCACGGGAAATTGAAGGGGTAACTCGTTGAGAATGCGTAGCTGGCAGGGCGCGGATGAACAGTTGGGTTCATGCGGCGTGAACCGCAGGGTTCATGGGGACCAACGCAAAAAAGCGGCGCCGCTCTTGCGAGGCGGCGCCGCGTTTTCCTGCGGGATTGGGAGGGCAGTGCAGGTACAGGTGCAGGTTAGTCGGCGCGGTCGCGCCGAAGAACGATCTCAGCGATGTGCGGTTCGCCATTCTTCCCGCGAGGGGTGTGGAAGGTGAGAGCATAACCGTTGCCGGTCCATGCCTGGCTGACGGTGCAAGGACCCTCACCGCATAGGAAGGCCAGCATGGGGAGCCCTGCTACCGCCCATTGCTTCGGCACGTCGTTCAGGTACGCCGTCGAGAGGAGCACCGCTTCATGACGATCGATGTTGAGCAGATTCAAAATCGGCGTACTGCCGCTCGTCACGGTGATGCGATATTCGCCGGGCTGCATCACCCGGTTGCCGACGCGAAACGCGAAGGGAATCTCCGCTTTCATCGTCTGCGCCGAAACCGTTCCAGCCGCGACGGCAAGTGCCGCGACCGCCAAAGTAATATTCATTGCTGTGCGTTTCATCGTCCGCCTCCTTTCGGGCCGCTCTTTGCGGTCCGTCTGACGGGACCTGATAGTGCAAGCCGCCGGCCACCGCAAGTGGCGACGCAAGTGCTTGAGAATGCGTCAAGGGAGCCGCGATTTCGAACCGTGCGGTTCATCCGGCGTGAACCGAGGCGTGAATCGACGGGTATCCTGATACACTGGCGTACAAAACTAAATGGACGCGGAACTCATCGTCGTATGCGGGACGCAGACCGGGGCGGGTTTCGCCCTGGGGACGGGCGAGTTCACCATCGGGCGCGCGCCGGGCGCGAGTCTCCAACTGGCCGAGAGCGGTGTGGCGGCGGAGCATTGCGTGGTGCGGCCCTGCGGGACCGGGTACCGGCTGCTCGACCGGCACAGCGGCTCCGGCACCTACGTCAACGGTATGCGGGTCAGCGATCATGCGCTCCAGGCGGAGGACCAGATCGCGATCGGCGACACCATCCTGGTCTATCGCGAAGCGGCCGCCGAACGCGAGAGCGATGCGCGGAATGTGCTGCTGCAGGCCTGCTCCTTCCTCTTCCTGTTCCGGGCGCTGGCCGCGGCGCGCGACGAACGCCAGCGCCTGGCCTTCGAGGAACAACTGGCCGGGCTGATATCGAGCATGGTCCCCTGCTCCGGCGCGGCGATATTCTTGCGGCGCGGGGAGGCGCAGCCGCGCCTCCCCGAGGTAGACCCTGCGAGCCTGACGACGGTACCGTTGTGGGCGCACGGCAAGCCTGCGGGCATGCTGGCCGCCTGGTTCCCGCAGGAGCAGATCGTGAATCTGAGCCGCCATCACGAGACCCTGGGTGCGATCGCGACGCTGGCCGCCGCCGCGCTGGAGACGGAGCGCGACGTCGAGCAGCTGCGCGAGCAGAACCAGTTACTGCGCGAACGCCTGGCGGTCTCCGAGCCAGGCATCGCGGGCGAGAGCATCGCGATTCACAAGCTGCTCGGGCTGGTGGCGCGGGTGGCGCCGCAGGAGGCCTCGGTGCTGATCCTGGGGGAAAGCGGGGTCGGCAAAGAACTGGTGGCGCACGCGCTGCACCGGCTGAGCCCGCGCGCGGCCCGTCCGTTCGTCGCCATCAATTGCGCCGCGCTCACGGAGACGCTGCTCGAGAGCGAATTGTTCGGCCACGAGAAGGGCGCGTTCACCGGGGCGGTGGCGCAGAAGAAGGGCAAGCTCGAGATGGCCGAGGGCGGCACGGTATTTCTCGACGAGATCGGCGAACTGGCCGCGCCGCTGCAAGCCAAATTGCTGCGCGTGCTGCAGCAGCGCGAGTTCGAACGCGTCGGCGGCACCCACACCTGGAAGCTCGACGTGCGGCTGGTGGCGGCGACCAATCGGGACCTGGCCGCGGAGGTGCAGCGCGGCAGCTTCCGCGAGGACCTCTATCATCGATTGAATGTGGTGGCGCTGCGTGTGCCTCCGCTGCGCGAACGTCCCGGCGACATCCTGCCGCTGGCGCGCTACTTCCTGGATCGCGCCGCGCCGCGCTGCGGTCGCGCAATCAAGGGAATCGCGCCCGAGACGGAGGAGTGCCTGATGGCTTATACGTGGCCGGGCAATGTGCGCGAGCTGGAGAACGCGATCGAGCGCGCCGTGGTGCTGGGCGACACGGAGTGGATTCAGCCCGAGGATCTGCCCGAGACCGTGCTCGAGCACGGCGCCGCGGCGCAGCCGCCCGGAGCGCTCTCCAATTCGGTGGCCGACAACAAGCGCCAGCTCATCCTCGCCGCGTGGCGCCAAAGCGGCGGCGATCACGACCGCACCGCGGAGCGCTTGAATATCCACCCCAATTCCCTCCGCCGCCTGATCCGCACCCTCAAACTCCGCGACGCCCTGCAGTAAGTGGGATGGGCCTCCTGGCCCGTCCATCTAATCAGTTTTTGCTGTTGTTCACGGTCTAATCACCGCCGCCCCATCGATCTCATCGCGCTTGATCGCTTGCAGCGCCGCGTTGGCCTGATCGAGCGGAAAGGGCGTCACCTTGGGCCGCAGTCCGATCTCCGCGGCGATCCGCAGAAAATCGCGCGCGTCCGCGCGGGTCATGTTGGCGACGCTGCGGATCTGCCGCTCGCCCCAGAGCAGGCGGTCGTAGTCGAACGCCGGGATGCGATCGAGATGAATCGCGTTGATGGCGACCACGCCGCCTTTGCGAAGGCTGGAGAGCGCCGCGATCACGACGTCGCCCGCGGGAGCGAACGTGACAGCGCGATCCAGTTCCACCGGCGGACGATCGCGCTCGTCGCCGACCCAGGCGGCGCCAAGTTCGCCGGCCAGGCGGCGGTGCGAGGCCCCCCGCGTGGAAACGTAGACCTTGCAGCCCCAGGACTTCAGCACCGCGATCGCCAGGTGCGCCGAGGCGCCGAAGCCGAACAGTCCCACGTTCTCCCCCGGCTCGACCCCCGCCACGCGCAGGCTGCGGAAACCGATGATGCCGGCGCAGAGCAGCGGCGCGGCCTGCAGATCGTCGAGCGCGTCGGGCAGTCGAAAGACGAAATCCGCGCGCGCGGCGGCGAACTCGGCGTAGCCGCCATCCACGGTATAGCCGGTAAAGGTCGGATCGTCGCAAAGATTCTCGGCATTCCCGCGGCAGTAACGGCAAGTGCCATCGACGCCGCCGATCCAGGAGACGCCGACGCGCGTGCCGAGCGGCAGTTCCGCGGTCGCACCATCCACGATCTCGCCGACGATCTGATGCCCCGGGATCAGCGGCTGCCGGCGCACCGGAAGATCGCCCTCCGTGATGTGCAGGTCGGTGCGGCAAACTCCGCAAGCCGTGACGCGGATCAGAACCTGCCCCGATTGGATTACAGGCTGCGGCGCCTGCTCAATTGCCAGCGAAGCTCCGGGTGAGTGCAAAATAGCTGCACGCATAGACGTCCTTCTCCCACGCTACCGCAACCTAGCCCTGCCGTACGTGCGCAGCGAGTTGCACCCATCCAGGATGCATCCCTCTCAGAGCCGCGACCGTAAGGGAGCGATCCCCCTTTACCCCAGGATCCCGCAGCTTCTTCCCCACCTTGCGGAACGCATCGAGCGCCTGATCCAACTCGGCCTTGGTGTGCGTGGACGCCACAATCGTGCGGACGCGCGCCTTTCCCTTGGCGACTGTCGGGAAGCCGATGCCGGTGGCCAGCACGCCTTCCTCGAACAGCTCCCGCGAGAGCTGGTGCGCCAGCGCCGCCTCTCCGACGATGACCGGCGTGATCGGGGTCTCGCTGATGCCCGTGTTGAAACCGGCCTCTTGCAGCCCCTTCTTGAAATAGCGCGTGTTGTCCCAGAGCTGTTCGATGCGCTCGGGCTCCTGCTCGAGGACGTCGAAGGCGGCCAGGCAGGCGGCGGCGACGGCGGGCGGATGCGAAGTAGAGAACAGGAATGGCCGCGCGCGATGGTAGAGAAATTCGATCAGGTCGCGGCTGCCGCAGACGTAGCCGCCGAGCACGCCGATCGCCTTCGAAAGCGTACCCACCTGCACATGCACTCGGCCGTGCACGCCGAAGTGGTCGATCGTGCCCCGGCCATTGCGGCCCAGCACACCGGAAGCATGCGCGTCGTCCACCATCATGATGGCGCCATGTTTTTCCGCGGCGTCGGCGAGGCCCGGCAGCGGGCCGATGTCGCCATCCATGGAGAAGACGCCGTCGGTAATCAACAGCTTGCGGCCGGGAAGCGGCGCCAGTTCGCCGAGAATCTTCTCGGCGGCGGGGACGTCCTTGTGGGCGAAGACGTGGATCTTGGCCCGCGAGAGACGGCAGCCATCGATGATGCTGGCGTGGTTCAATTCGTCGCTGATGATGTGGTCTTCCGGCGTAAGGATGGCGGAAACAGTACCGGCGTTGGCGGCAAATCCCGATTGAAAGACGACACAGGCCTCCACATTCTTGAAGGCGGCGATGCGTTCCTCCAATTCCATGTGCAGCGTCATGGTGCCGGAGATGGTGCGGACTGCACCCGAACCTACGCCGTACTTGCGCACGGCTTCGAGCGCGGCTTCGCGGAGTTTGGGGTGGGTGGTCAGGCCGAGGTAATTATTGGAGGCCAGGTTGATCACCTGCTTGCCATCGAAGCGGGCTTCGGCCGCGCTCGCCGATTGCAGAATGCGCAGGCGCTGATAA
The DNA here is from genome assembly GCA_963791985.1 of uncultured Solibacteraceae bacterium. GTDB lineage: Bacteria > Acidobacteriota > Terriglobia > Bryobacterales > Bryobacteraceae > Solibacter. The sequence goes on from CAWBUN010000004.1 coordinate 506,155, forward strand.
GTGCCCTCGGCGCGCCAGGTTTCCAGCTGATCGTGCAGATAGGATAGCGGATTGGACATTCGGTCTCCCTATAAATGCCGGTAACTGCTAGCGAAATAAAGCAGCGGATCGCCGTCGCGAACCGTAACATGCATTACTTCGCCAACAAAAAGATCGTGGTCGCCCATGGGGATAATTTTGAAAACGTCGCACTCGAGCGCGGCCAACACGCCCGCCAGCAGGGGAACCCCGGTGACGCCGTGGTGCCATTCCAGGCCATCGAAGCGGTCGTGGCCCTTGCGTGCGAAGCGGTCCGAAAGCGGCTGCTGCTCTGCCGTGAGAATATTGATAGCAAACGACTTAGCGGCACGAAATTGGTTGATGACGCTGACTTTGTGACCCAGGCTGATCGAAATCAGAGGGGGTTCCAGCGAGACCGAGCTGAAGCTGTTCACCGTGAGCCCGTGGGGTGCGCCGCCGAGATCCAGGACGCTCGCGATGGTAATACCCGTGGCAAAACGCCCACAGGCACGGCGGAATTCCTCGCTGGTCACCGGCATGTGCCGGTCCGTCTCGCTTGACATGGGAATAAATTCAATCTTATCATGTGGTTGACTGATGCGGGAACCGAGATCGTTCCGCCGCTGGACCAGGAGGCTGTTTTGATCAAGCTGGATATCATCAACGAAGTCGTCAATCGAACCGGCATCACCAAGACCAAAGCTGAAATGGCAGTCGAGACGGTCTTCGAATCCATGAAGAAGGCGCTCGAACAGGGCGACCGCATCGAATTGCGCGGTTTCGGGGTCTTTAACGTGAAGCCGCGTAAAACGGGGATCGGACGCAATCCGCGCACCGGCGCGGAGGTTTCCATTCCTCCCGGGAAGGCCGTGCGCTTCAAGCCCGGCAAGGAGTTACAGACGCTGCAGTAGGTCGCTGCGCGCCGCAAGTCCATCGTGTCATCCCAGGATTTTTCTCCTGCACCGTTCCCGGATTATCCCGAAACCGGGACGAGCGAGTCTTATTCCCTTTCGGCGCCCCGCACGCAGGAGCGCTATTGGCTGTATTCCCTATTATTTGCGCTGACAGTGATCTCTACGTGTGTCGTGGGCGCGGCCATGCAGATCGATTTCGACCACGGCGTGCCCTTCGATATCGAGCACAGCCTGGACCTTTGGGGCTATGTCTGGCACCACCCTGCATTCTTACTTCACGGCCTGCCCTTCTCTCTCACGCTCCTGTTGATTCTGCTGGCCCACGAGTTCGGCCACTACGTCGCCGCCGTCTTCCACCAGGTGGATGCGAGCCTGCCCTACTTCATGCCCTCTCCGTTCTTGGGAACCTTCGGCGCCTTCATTCGGGTGCGCTCGCCGATCTATTCCAAGCGCGCGCTGTTCGATATCGGCATCGCCGGACCGCTGGCGGGCTTTGTTTTTCTGGTGCCGGCGCTCGCGGTGGGAATCGCGTTCTCCAAAGTGATCCCCGGGATCGCGCACCAGGGCAGTCTGCAGTTTGGAATTCCCGGCCTGCAGCAACTGCTGGCGCAGGCCATCTTTCCAGGCGTCGCGATGAGTGACATCTACCTGCATCCGGTGGCGCGCGCCGCCGGTGTCGGAATGTTCGCCACCGCGATGAATCTGCTGCCGATCGGCCAACTGGATGGCGGCCACATTCTTTATTCCTTCTTTCCGCAGCGCCATAAAATGGTGAGCCGCGCGATCTGCGTGCTCATGCTGCCGCTGGGTCCGCTATGGTGGGGCTGGACCGTGTGGGGCGTGGTGCTGTTGTGGCTGGGGCGGCGTCACCCTTCGATCTACGATTCCACCGTGCTGAGCCCGGGACGCCGCAAACTCGGCTGGCTCGCGCTGGGCGTTTTCCTCCTCTGCTTCACCCTCGTGCCGTTTGCCACCCGAGGGCTCTGATGAAGATCACCGCGACCATCATCACCCAGGACGAGGAGCGGAATATCGCGCGCGCCATCGAGAGCCTGCGCTGCTGCGATGAAATTCTGATCCTCGATAGCGGCTCTACCGATCGCACGGTGGAGCTGGCCGGCAATCTGGGTGCGCGCGTGATCGAAGCCGGCTGGCGCGGCTATTCCGGTCAGAAGAACTGGGCCGCCGAACAGGCCGCGCACGATTGGATTCTCTCGCTGGATGCCGACGAGGCGCTCAGCGAAGCACTCGAGGCGGAGATCTGGAACCTGAAAAAATCCGGCCCGAAGTTCGACGCCTATACCATGCCTCGGCTGGCGCGCTACCTGGGCCGTTGGATCTATCACGCCGGCTGGTATCCCGACCGCAAGATCCGCCTCTACGATCGGCACAAGGCGAAGTGGGTGGGCGATTTCGTGCATGAAAGCGTGAAAAGCGACGGTCACGTGGGCCACCTGGAGAGCAACATCCTCCACTTCACCTGCGATTCGCTCTCCGAACATTTGCGCACCCTGGACCGCTACACCACCTTGGCGGCGCAGGAACTGGCCGCCAACAAAGTGCCGGTCCCGTTGACCAGCCTGATCTTCGACCCGCCGTGGACCTTCGTGAAGGCGTACGTTTTTCAGCGCGGCTTTCTGGACGGACTGGAGGGGCTGATCATTTCCTATATGGCGGCCTTCTACACGTTCCTGAAGTACTCCAAAGCGAGAAATATGAGTTGATGCGGATCCTCCACCTCGATGCCGGGAAGGAAATGCGCGGGGGACAGTGGCAGGTGCTGCGACTGATCGAAGGACTCGCGGCGCAAGGCGTGGAATCCACGGTGCTGGCGCGCGAAGGCGCTCCGCTGTTCACGGAAGCGCGCAGGCGCGGCTGGCGCGTCATGCCGCTCGGCATCACCAGCGTGCTGCGCTGTCTGCGCACGCACGACCTGATGCACGCGCACGATGCGCGCGGCCACACGCTGGCAGCCTTCATTCGCAGGCTGCCCCTGGTGGTATCGCGGCGCGTTTCTTTTCCGGTCGGCTCGCGCTGGAAGTATGGACGGGCGCGGCGCTACCTGGCCGTCTCGGAGTTCGTAAAGGGCGTGCTGCTGCAAGGCGGCGTACCCGAAGAGAAAATCACCGTGGTCTACGACGGCGTCCCGATTCTCGACGTGGCGCGCGGCCGCGAGGTTCTCGGCCTGGAGAAGGATTCCGCGCTGCTGGCCCACATGGGGTTGAAGATGGTCACCGACCTGGAGCAGGACCTCGCCGGCGCCGCGATGCTGGTCTACGTGACCAACAGCGAGGGACTCGGCTCGGGCGCGCTACTCGCCATGTCGGCGGGCGTTCCCGTGATCGCGAGCAATGTAGGCGGACTGCCGGAGGTGATTCGTCACGGCGAGAATGGCCTGCTCGTGGACAATGACGCCAACGCCATCCAGCACGCGATCCAGGAGTTGAAGGAAGATCCCGATCGGGCCCGGCGAATCGGCGACGCCGCGCGTCATACCGTCATGGAGCGTTTTACCGTGGAGCAGATGGTTCGCCGTACCATGGAAGTCTATCGCCAGGTGACCCAGTGAACAATACGCCCTTTAGCCCGCATAGTGGGACAGGCCTCCCGGCCTGTCCACTTGCTGCCGTAAATCTAGCGTGCACGAATGGACGCCGTCCACATTGCCGCCCGCCGCACTGTATTACTATGCATTTGTTTGCCCACAGCCCGAGAAGATCTCGCCACCCTAACGAGCCGCGACCGTCAGCTTGCCGCCCGCCGCAATGTGGGGCAGGCAATCCTGCCTGCAGCCGGCTTTCAGCCGGTTCGCCCCGCTCCCTACATACGCCCGAGACGGAATTACCCACATCGTCAAGCGTCTTGAAGAATAGGTTTTCTTTGCGATCTCTGCGGAGTCGCTGGTAAATGATTGAAGCCATCCTCGCCCTCGTCTTCGGACTGCTGATCGGCAGCTTCCTGAATGTGTGCATTCACCGCTGGCCGCGCAATCGCAGCGTGGTGAAGCCACGGTCGCATTGCGTGCGCTGCCGCAAGACGATCGCCTGGTACGACAATATTCCGCTGCTCAGCTATCTCATACTCGGCGGCAAATGCCGCTACTGCGGCGCCAAAATCTCCTGGCGCTATCCGCTGGTCGAGTTCCTGACCGGGCTGGCCTTCTTCTACTTCGTTCGCGCGGATGGACCGACGCCGCTGGCGGCCAAGATGTGCGTCTTCAGCGCCATCGTGATCGCGCTCATCTTCAGCGACCTGGAAAAGCGCATCCTTCCCGATGAACTAACGAAGGGCGGCATCGTCCTCGGGCTGATCTTCTCGCTCTTCGTGCCGGTGCCGGATATCACCGCGCAGGCGATGTTCTGGATGGCCGGCGCGGAGTTGGGCGGCTGGAAGCAATCGCTGGCCGAATCTGCGGTGGGAGCATTCCTGCCGGCGCTCTTCCTGTGGGGCGGCGGCTGGCTGTATTTCAAGATCCGCCATCGCGAAGGGCTGGGCTTCGGCGACGTGAAACTGATCGCGATGGTCGGCAGTTTCCTGGGACTCTACGGCGCGCTGCTCACGCTGATCATCGGCTCGGTCGCGGGCTCCGTGATCGGGTACGGCTACATCAAGCTCACCGGCAAGGATCCCGCCTACTACGAGCTCCCGTTCGGCACCTTCCTCGGCTTCGCCGCGTTTGCAGCGGCAATCGTAGGCCGGCAACTGATGCCGGTATAAATAGTTCATATAATGAACTATTGCCTGGAGGGCAGAGCATGAACACTTTGCGATCCGTAATTCTCCTGTCGCTCGGAATCTGGCAGGCGAGCGCTCAACCGGTGCAGATGACCGCGCAGGAAGACCATCAACGCCTGATGGATTTGCTGCACATCACGAACCTGCGCCAGGGAGCCAACGGCAGCAATCCGGAGGCGCCGAACTACGCGAATTACGATGAGTCCAAGGCGAATCCATATCCCAACCTGCCGGACCCGCTGACCTTCAAGAACGGCAGGAAGGTGAAGAACGCCAGGGATTGGGAAAAACGCCGCGCCGAGATCGTGGAAGACTTCGATCGCGAAATCTACGGCCGCGTCCCCAAACACATGCCGGTCGTAAAGTGGGAGGTCGCCAAAACCACCAAAGGCAGGAATGGCGATGTCGAGATCGTGACCAAAGATCTGGTCGGCCACGTCGATAACTCGGCCTACCCGCAAATCACCGTGGATATTCAGGCGACGCTCACCACTCCCGCCGGCGCCAAGGGCCCAGTGCCGGTGGTGATGGAGCTGGGCTTCGTCTTCGGTCCGGGCGGCTTTCCCGGGCGTGGCGGGCGCGGACCCGCGCCGGTCCCCGCCGGCCCCACCTGGCAGCAGCAGGTGCTCGACAGAGGATGGGGCTATGCGGTCATGTCCACCGGGAGCGTCCAGGCCGATAACGGCGCCGGGCTCACGCAGGGCATCATCGGCCTGGTCAACAAGGGCCAGCCGCGCGGAGTGGAGGATTGGGGCGTGCTGCGCGCGTGGGCCTGGGGCGCGAGCCGTGTGCTGGACTACTTCGAGACCGATAAGGCCGTGGACGCGAAGCACGTCGCCGTGGAAGGCCACTCCCGATGGGGCAAGGCCGCGCTGGTCACGATGGCTTACGACCCGCGCATCTTTACCGCGTACGTCAGTTCCTCCGGCGAGGGCGGCGCCAAGCTGCATCGCCGCAACTGGGGCGAGCTGGTGGAGAACGTCGCCGGCACCGGCGAGTATCACTGGATGGCCGGCAACTTCCTCAAGTACGCCGGACCGCTCAACTCGGGCGATCTGCCGGTGGATTCGCACGAGCTGATTGCGCTGTGCGCACCGCGCCCCGTCTTCATCAGTGGAGGCGCCACCAAGGGCGATGGCTGGGTAGACGCGAAGGGCATGTTCCTCGCCGCCGCCGGCGCCGGCCCCGTCTACAAACTACTCGGCAGGAAAGATATGGGTACCGCTGAGTTCCCGGCCATCGAAACCCCGCTGGTGGATGGCGATGTCGCCTTCCGGCAACACAGCGGCGGTCACACCGCCGGACCCAATTGGCCTACCTTCCTGGCCTTCGCGGGAAGGTACGTGAAGTAAACTATTCCCCGGCGCCGCGTGTGCGGCTACCGCTTTCCAGGACCTCGCGGACTTTTTGAGTGAAGGCCGCGGGGGTGAAGGGCTTTTGCACGAAGGCGACTTCTTTTTGCAGGATGCCGGTGTTCACGATGGCGCTATCCGTGTATCCCGACATGAAGAGCACTTTCAGGTCGCGCCGGCGCGCAGTCAGTTGCGCAGCCAGTTCGCGGCCGCTGATTTTGGGCATGACCACGTCCGTAATCAGCAGGTGGATTCGTCCGCGGTAGCCGTCCGCGATGCGGCGGGCCTCCAGCGGACCATCCGCATCCAGTACCCGGTAGCCCGAGCGGTTCAGCGTCTCACGCACCAGGTTGCGCACCATCTCGTCGTCTTCCACTACCAGGATGGTTTCGGAGCCGCGGGAGACTGTCTGCCGCGGAGCTTCGGATTCGATCAGCGCGGGCCGATCGACGCGCGGCAAATACACCTTCATCGAGGTGCCGCTATTGGGAACGCTGTAGACGTTGATGGTGCCGCCGCTCTGCTTGATGATGCCCAACACGCTCGAAAGCCCGAGCCCGGTCCCACGTCCGGTACCCTTGGTGGTGAAGAACGGTTCGAAAAGGCGCTGCTGCGCCAACTCATCCATCCCGGTGCCGTTGTCGCTCACCGCGATCATGGTGTACGGGCCTTGCTTTACCGGTAGGTGCCGCTGGGAATAGCCTTCGTCGATTTGCACGTTGGCGGTTTCGATAGTCAACGTTCCGCCGTTAGGCATAGCGTCGCGCGCGTTTACCACCAGGTTCATCAGAACCTGCTCCATTTGGCCGGGATCGGCGCTCACCATGCCGAGATCGGGACGGAGCACGAACTCAATATCGATATCCTCGCCGATCAACCGCCGCAACATCGTGCTCATGGCGGTGACCAGCTTGTTCAGATCGAGCACTCTCGGTTGCAGCGCCTGGCGCCGGCTGAAGGCCAGTAACTGACTCGTAAGTGCCGCCGCCCGTTCGCCGGCCTTCATGATCTGCTCGGCCGAATGGTGGTTCGAGTCCTCGTTCGGGATGCTGTTGAGGATGAGCTGGCTGTACCCGGTAATGATGGTGAGCAGATTATTGAAGTCGTGCGCCACACCGCCGGCAAGCATGCCGACGGCTTCCATCTTTTGCGCCTGCCGCAACTGTTCTTCGAGATGGCGGCGTATGGTGACGTCGTTCAAGACCGTCAGCTGAGCCGACCCACCGCCAAATTCGATGGGACGCGTAGAAACCTCAACCTCGATAATTCCGCCTCCGCGAGTCCTGTGACGGACCGAATCGGTCACTAAACCGCGCGGTAAGTCGTCATGTACGAGCAGCGAGTCCCAGGGAATGTCGCGAAATTCGTCTGGTGAATAACCATACAGGGCGACGGCGGCGGCGTTGGCTTCGAGGATCTTCCCGGTTTCGGGGTCGATAATCAACATGGGATTGGGATGCTCGTCGAACAAAAGCCAGAGCTTGCTCTCGCGAACTTTCGTCGGTCTTTTTACCGGCATTGTGGCATCCGATCTTCGCTGCGCCTGATACAGCTAGCCCAATTCCCCTATCGACAAGAATACGAAAATATGACAGCCGGACTCAATCGGAATATCCTGGTGGGTGTTCGCTTGAGCACATGAAAGCAGTACTAAGTGTCCTATTTAATTTGGGTTAGTGACAATGGTCAGTAACTTTCGGTTCCCCAAAGCGGGGGAACGTTAGTACTCCTTAGGAGGTTACCTCCGTACTTTACCGGGGCAGATATACCCGAGCCAGCGCGAGTGCGCCGTACAGAACGCTATCATCGCCGAGTGCCGCGGGCACTACATCGATGCGCGCGCCCGACCATTTCGTGATGGTCCTGCCCAGTTCCTCCCGTAATGGATCAAACAGGCGGCCGCCCGCCTTGGTGATGCCGCCGCCGATTACGATGCGCTGGGGGTTGAGCAGCATGATCGCAGCCTTCAGCCCGAGCGCCAGGTCCACCACGTAGCGCCGTACGAATTCGGGATCGAGCATCAGTTCGCTCGCGGGCTTGCCGTGGTCGCGCTCGAGCCACAGCCCGCAGCACATCCGCTCGAAGCAGCCGCACGCGCCGCACAGGCATTCGGGACCCTCGGGGCGAATCGTCATATGGCCGATTTCGCCGCCGTAGGAATCGGCGCCGCGCCAGACCCGGCCATCCTCCCAGATGCCGCCGCCGATGCCGGTGGAGAGCGTCATATAAAACACCGGCGAATAGCCCTTGCCGGCCCCGAATTCCGCTTCGCCGATGGCGCCGGCATTGGCGTCGTTATCCATCACGGCGGGCACCCCGGCCGCCTCCTGGACGAAACCGCACAAGTCGAAATCGTTCCAGCCGCCGACATGTGTCGAGAACACCACGCGCTGGGCGGCGAAGTTGACCGGGCCGCCGAAGCCGATACCGCAGCGCTCCAGGGAAAACTCGCGGCGCCACCCGGTGCAGATCTCGGCGATGCGCTCCACCATCCATGCGCGGCCGCCCGCCGCGTTGGTGGCGCGCGATTCGCGCCGCACCATGCGGTCGCCATCGAAGACCGCCATACTGAACTTGGTACCGCCGATATCGATTGCCAGAATCATCGCAAACCTCGTAGAAACTGGGGATCGCTCCAATCCCAGACGCGCCCGCGCGCCTCGTCCACGTTGGCCGGCAGAGCGCTCCACTGGTTGGCCGCGATCGAGGTGGCGCCGTGGGCATGCACGAAGACCCCCCACGCGGCCAGCAGCAGAAATCCGGCCGCCAGTACGGTATGCGCGGTCCCGGTCTGCTCGCGCCACCAGAGGATCGCGGGGATCAGGAAGAGAACCAACAGATGGGTGATGTCGGAGAAATAGCGCGGACCATAACAGTGGCCCGGCCAGATGGTCATGACCACGAGCGCGTGCAGCGCCACAATTGCCGCCAGGTAGGGAAATAGCGGGAAGCACCAGCGCCGCCGCCACGCGAGCACGGCGCCCGCGATGGAAACCAGGAAGACCGGGGTGAACACAAATAATCCGCGTGACGGGCTGAAGAAGTTCATGCCTAGTCCTTCCACGAACGAGATGCTGTTGCGCGGCGCCGTGAGATAGAGCGGGATCAGAGTGTGCCTCACCGCGACCTGATAGGCGAAGAAGACCACCCCCGCGGGCGCCGCCCCCGCCAGGAACGCCGCCAGCTGCCGCCGCTGGTGAACAGCCACGTAAATCGCCAGCACGACACAGGACACCGCATTCGACGGCCGCACGCAAAACGCCGCCGCCAGCAACAGTCCAGCCCAAAAGTAGTTGCTCCTGAAATCGCTCCGAGCCTCGACCGTTAGGGAGCGTCCGAGCCCTCTCGCCATTGCATCACCCTCACCGCGAACCGCGACCGTAAGGGAGCGATCTAAGAGCAGTAAGTACAGCGCCCCACTCAGCAACAGCAAAGTAAGCCCGTGCGGAAACAGATTGCGGCTGGCGAGCGACCATTCGGTGGTCCCGAAAGCAAAGAGGAGAGCCAGCCAAATGGCGCCGCGCCGGGATAGAAACAGGAGCGCGATCCGGTATTGCAGCCAGACGGTAAGCGCGCCAATCACGGCCGCGCAGAAAAGTTCCGTCAGGGGCCGGCCGTTCAACAGGTCTCCGGAAAAGAAGGCCGCGACCTCGCGCCGCGCGAAGAACCCCGAATGCGGAACCAGCGGCCCGGCGAGAGCGATCGCCCCTTTGAGCACGAGGAACAGCGGCGCCACCAGCACCGGCGTGCCCAGCGGAAAGTAACTGTACCAGTGCCCGTCGCGGCAGCCTTCGGCGGCATACTTCAGGCGCGCCGGGCCCGCGGCGGGCACGCATTCGACGCCGTAATCCGCGGCTGCGGGAGCACCCGCCACGAAGCGGTCCACGCGGGTGGAGCCGTTTTCCACCAGGCTGACAGCGGTGGCGACAGACCAATAGGAGTCGTAGGAAAGAAACGGCGGGCACACGCTATAGATCAGCCACACCCCGGCAAACAGGGCAACCCCCGGATACTTCCGCAGCACCTCTCTCATGGGAAACCCCCAGGGTAACAAACCCGACAGTCCTGTTACGCTGGGAATGGGTGTTTATGGATCGGCTGCGCCGCAATGAGCTGCTGGCATCCCACAACCTCTGGCTTACGATCGCAATCATCATCGTGATTGCGATCGCGGTCTATTCCAAAATGGACGCGGAAGCATTTCGGGAAGCCGCGGATGGCGCGAACCGGTCGCGCGCGGTCATGGAGAGGTGCCAGAAGGTCTTTTCCCTGCTCAGGGATGCCGAGAGCGGGCACCGCAGTTACCTGCTCAGTGGCGACTCCCGATATCTGGAGGCCTACAACGGCACACTCCCCAAGCTGAACCAGGCATTGCAGGAATTGGCGGCCACAGCAAGCCCGGCCGCCCCCAACCTGGCGCGCTTCGTTGCGCTGATTCGCACCAACCTCGACGAACTTGCGCAGAACATCCGAATCCGGCAGCGGGGCGGTGCGGCGGCGGCGATGGAAATCATTCACTCCGATCGCGGTAAGCAGGGCATGGACGAGCTTCGCGCTCTCTCCGAGCAGATCGTCGACAACGAATATCCGCGGCTCGAGGGCTGGCGGGCGAGTGCCATGCATCACGGTTACCAGACCAGACTCCTGGTTCAGGTCGGCGCGCTCGGGCTCGCGCTCATGCTCTTCCTGGCCAACCGGCGCATCAACCACCTGCTTCATTCGCAGCAGAAACTGATTGAAGATCTGGATGCCACCCGCGACCGCGAGGCGCGCGGCCGCGCCGCGCTGGCCACCACGCTGCGCAGCATCGGCGACGCCGTGATCACTACAGACGGATTGGGCCGCGTACAATTCGTAAACCCGATCGCGGAGGCGCTCACCGGCTGGACCGGCGCCGACGCCGAAGGCCGCCCGCTCACTGAAGTCTTTCGCACCGAGGACGAAGCCACCCGGCGGCCCGCGGAAGATCTGACCGCGCGCGTACTGCGCGAAGGCGCCGTGGTCGGGCTCGCCAACCACACCATCCTGATCGCCAGGGATGGACGCGAAATCCCCATCGACGATAGCGCGGCTCCGATTCACGACGAGCCGGGCGAGATCGCCGGCGTCGTTCTGGTGTTTCGCGATGTCACCTCGCGACGCGGCGCGCAGCGGCAACTGGAGGATTCCGAGAGCCGCTATCGCCTGCTCTTCGAATCCAATCCCGCTCCGATGTGGGTCTATGATTCGGGGACGCTGGCGTTCCTCGCGGTCAACGGCGCGGCTACGGCGCATTACGGGTACAGCCGCGAAGAGTTCCTCTCCATGACGCTGCGCGATATCCGGCCGCCCGAAGACTTGCCCCTGCTGCTCGAGGATACGCGCATCCCCACCACCGACCTGCATACCGACGGGCCTTGGCGGCACCGCAAGAAGGATGGCAGCCTGATCTTCGTGGAAATCAGCGCCCACCCGATCCGCTTCGGCTGCGTCAACGCCGTGCTGGTGATGGCCCTCGACATCACCGAGCGTAGGGGGCTGGAGGAACAACTGCGGCAGGCGCAGAAGCTGGAGGCGGTGGGACAGCTCGCAGGCGGAATCGCGCACGATTTCAATAATCTGCTGACCGTAATCGAGGGCTACGCCGAAATGATCCGCGCCTCGCAGGCGTCCGACGATCCGCAGCGCGAGCCGCTGGACGAAATCCTGGTGGCCGCCCAGCGGGCCGCGTCGCTGACGCGCCAGTTGCTCGCCTTCAGCCGGCGCCAGGTATTGCAACCCGTGCGCCTGAGCCTGAATGCCAACGTTGAAAGCACGCAGAGAATGCTCAACCGCCTGCTCGGCGAAGACATTCAGATCAGTATCCATCCTGCGGAAAACCTATGGGATGTCTGCGCCGACCCAGGTCAAATTGATCAGATTATTTTGAATCTCGCCGTCAATGCCCGCGACGCGATGGAACACGGCGGCACCCTGACCGTCGAGACCTCAAACCTCGATCTTTCCGAGAGCGAGGCCAGAAAGCTGGACGCCGCGCCCGGCCAGTATGCCTGCCTGACGCTGACCGACACTGGTCATGGCATGGACGAAGAGACCCGGCGCCACATCTTCGAACCCTTCTTCACCACCAAGGAAGTCGGCCGCGGCACTGGCCTCGGGCTCTCCACGGTGTGGGGAATCGTGAAGCAGAGCGGCGGCTTCATTCGCGTCGCCAGCGAACCGGGAAAGGGCAGTCAGTTCGCGATCTGCCTGCCGCGCGCGGTGGGACGAGCCCCCGCGGCCGTTCGCCCCGAGTCATCCGGAACGGCGCACGCGGCCGGCGCCACCATCCTGCTGCTGGAAGACGACGTCACTGTGCAACAACTGGTGAGCACCATGCTAAAGGGCGCCGGCTACCGCGTACTCGCCGCCTCAACCCCGGCGGATGCGCTGCGGATCTGCGCGGAGCTCACCAACCACATCGATCTTCTGCTGACCGACATGGTGCTGCCGGAAGGCGACGGCGCCTCGGTGGCCGAAGAGGCCGTGGCACTACGCCCCACTTTGAAAGTGATGTTCATGTCCGGCTACACGGAGCACCCGGTGCTACAAAGCCCTTCGTTCAACCGTTCCGTGCCGTTTCTCCAAAAGCCGTTTACCAAGGCCCAGTTGACGGGGAAAGTCCGCGAAGCGCTGGGGTGAAGGAAAAGGCGTTGCAAAGCCGCAGAGAACCGCGAAGAAGAAAAACTGCCTTGAGGTTTACTTTGCGTTACTTTGCGGCTTTGCGGCTTTGCGGCTTTGCGAGAAAAAAGGGAGCTACACTCCCGGTACACGCTTCCCGCTGGCCGGCCCGATGTGGATGTGCGCCCCGGTGGCCTTGCCCTTCACCGCGCTGCGGAAGGCAAAGAAGGAGACGCCCTTCGCGGTCAGGTAGCGCCGTACCCAGGCCCCTTCGGTGGTATCCGGGCTCACCGCCACATCGGTGCGGCCGGTATGGTCGAAGCCCATCCGGCGATGCACGGCGCTATCGCCGCGCGCGCTGATTGGCAGCGCCCGGTGGAAGGTGTCCAGGAAATCTCGCTGCAGTGCTTTCAAATCGTCGTCGCTGAACGTGAGGCGGCCATCGTGGTGTTCCGCCAGGCCCGTGCGGAAAGAGAGCCGCTGCTCCATTTCGATTTCGGCCTCCAGCGTCGCCAGGTCCGTGTGCCGTCCGGAGGATTCCGTTATGTCGCAGACATGGCGGGCCTTTTCCACGTCCTCTCGCAGCACATCCAGTGTGGCCGGCGGAGTCTTGGCGCCTTCCCGCAGTGCGGCGTCGTAGGCCATCTTGCGCCGCATGTAGCGGCGTCCCGCCGCGCCCACCATTGCCGCCGATTCCGCGTCACTCGGATTCTTACTATTGAGAGTGTTCCGTATCAGTTCCGCGTCGTACTCGTCGGCAACGCGATCTTCCATCTGCGCCGGAGCCCGATCAAGCACTGCCTGATCCAACGACGCCTCGACCGGCAGCGGGACGGCATTTACTTTCGGCCGGGTGAGAAAAAAGCCCGTGCCCGCCAGGAGTAAGAACGCCGGAACCAGCACTACGGAAAAACGCATGCAGAGTATATTTTACAACGCGCCGGCTCAATACCTTTGGTTCTTCCTTCCGGAGCGCTCGATCCAGTCGCGGAACATCACCGAATAGCCGCGCGTCTCCGGGTCGCCGCACAACTGTTCGATTGTGAAGCGCATCTTCCTCCCCCAGTTCGGGTACTGCCACGTACTGCCGGGAAGATTCTGCTGGTGGAGTTCCTTGGTCAGGTCCTCCTGATTGATGGCGAGTAACTGCGAGGGCGTCACTGCCAGGAAGCCGACGATCGCGTTGTGTAACTCGCCGGTCAACTCCGTATAAGAGGTCGCCGTGCGCGGCAGGCTTTCGGGCAGAAGGTGCAACTGGAACAGCACGTCGAGCATCTTCTGCTTTTCGCGCTCTCGATTTTCGAACTGTGAGCGCCGGGTTTCGTCGTCGATGATGTTGGCGGCGCGGCGCGCTTCGATATCCGCGCCCACCCAGAAACCGGCCAGCGTGGGCAGGTCGTGCGTGGTGGAGGAGACCAGCGCTTGCAGCGGATACTCGTCGCTGCGGCGAAACTCGCCGCGTTCGTTCTTCTCGAAGTAGAACAGGCGGTAACTCAGGATCCCGAAGCCGGCCAGCGTCTCGCGGATCGAGGGATCCACGGTGCCCAGGTCTTCACCCACCACGGTCACCTGATTGCGCACGCTCTCCAGCGCCAGGATGCGGACAAAATCCTGACTGCGTTCGCGCACGTAAGCGCCGTGCGTGGCGTCCGACCCATCCGGAATCCAGAAGAGGCGGAAAAGCCGCATCACGTGATCGATGCGCAGTGCGCCGCCGTGGCGGCAGTTCTTGCGAATCGATTCGGCGAACAACCGGTAGCCATCCTCGCGATGGGCGGCCGCGTTGGGCGGCGGAAATGCCCAGTCCTGCCCCTGGGGCGAAAAATCGTCGGGCGGAGAGCCTACCCGGCAACCCGCCACATAGAACGGACGGTGCGCCCACAGGTCGCTGCCGAACCGGTCCGTGGCCAACGCGAGATCGTGATACAGGCCGATCGAAAGATGCCGGTCACGCGCGTGCCGCTGCGCGCGCGCCAGTTGCAGATCGATCTGCCATTGCAGGTATTCGTAAAAGATCACGCTGCGCCAGTGCTTGCGGCGGAACTCTATGGTTCCCGCGGAGCAGGGATCCTGGTAGTGCGCGGGCCATTCGGTCCACAGCCACAGGTCGGGATTCTGGCGGTGCAGATACTCGTCCAGCGCACAGTATGTCGCGAACTTCTCGAGCAGATCGCCCTCGCGTTCGCGGAAGGAATCAAACGCACGAGCGCGCGCAGTACCGGTGCGCCACTCGCGCAGAAACTGCACGAAAGAGAGCTTCAGAAAACGCATTTTGAGCGCGCTGACACGTTCGTATTCCACAAACGGGGTGGCGCGCAGCATTTCGATTTCGTTCGAAATATCGGGGGAGGCGCGCAGGGCGAGCGCGCGCCGGCAGGTCGCAAAATCCTCCATGCCTTCGATATCCAGATACAGGTAATTCTGATAGAAAATGCTGTTCGGCAGGTAAGGGCTGGTGTTGAACGGCCGACGATTGTGAATCGCGTGCAGCGGATTCAGCGCCACGAAGCTCGCTCCCAACTCCTGAGCCACCCAATTGATCACCTCGCCGAGGTCGCGGAAATCGCCGCAGCCCCAGTTGCGCTCCGAGCGAACGCCATAAAGGCTGACCGCGATTCCGGCAGCGCGCCCGCCGCGGCCCAGGTTCGGGTCCGTCCACGCGCGGTCGGGGGTCACGATGTATCTTGTGCGCGCGCTGGTGGCGCCCACCTTCAGTACGATCTGGTGATATCCCAACGGCAGTTCGAGCGGCAGGCTCGCCTTCTTTTGCACCCACGTGCTTCCGTTCAATCCGGCCGACCCGACCTGCGGCAGTTCCCAAAGGTTGAGCTCGTACTCGCTGGTCTCGCCGCTCTCGCGCGCCACCGTGAAGCGCGCGCGCTCGCCGAGCGATTCGGCGGCCACATTCACGGTCAGTTCCACCGGCGTGCCGGCGCCGGCGACAACGGCGGGCGGCAGCAAGCGCTCCCACTCATGACGCGCCAGCGAGGCGAGCGACCGTTCCAGGTCCTCCGCCGAATCCACCGCCACGCCGAGCGCGCGCAGAATGGATTGTTTGGCCGCCACCGACGTCGTGTGGTGGTTGCCGAAAATATCCCAAAATCCGTCGTCGATTCCGTACCAGGAAGCGGCTCGATCCAGGAGTTGCTCGAATGTGTCGGTGGGCAATCTTTGATTTTACAGGAGTGCCGCCGCGATTTTACAGGAGAGCTGCCTCTCATGCGAAAATGAAGATATGGAAAAACCCATGGCCAGCAGCGGTCCCGCGGACCTGTTTACGCGCGTCGACGACTATTCGGTCGCCAATGCCGCGGCGGCAGCCAACGAAGGGATCGTGATGACGACGTTGGATGCCGCCGTCAATTGGGCCCGCAAGAATTCAATCTGGCCCATGTCGTTCGGCCTTGCCTGCTGCGCGATCGAGATGATGTCCATGAGCGCCTCGCGGTTCGATATCGCGCGCTTCGGCGCCGAGGTCTTCCGCGGCTCGCCGCGGCAAAGCGACCTCATTATCATCGCCGGCCGCGTCAGCAACAAAATGGCCCCGGTCATCCGCCACCTCTATCAGCAGATGCCTGAACCCAAATGGGCGATCTCGATGGGCGCCTGCGCGACCTCGACCGGCGTGTTCCACAACTACGCGCTGATCCCGGTCAACCAGGTGATCCCGATCGACGTCTTCGTCCCCGGCTGCCCGCCGCGCCCTGAGCAGTTGATCTACGCGCTCATGATGCTGCAGGAGAAAATCAAGAATCAGAGCGGCACCGTAAAGTCGGTGCTGAACCTGTAACGCCGGACGCTCCCTACTTACGGTCGCGGCTCGGACAAGTGTCCTGTTGTGCGCACGAGCGTCGCGGAGTGCGCGATCTCTTTGCCGTCGGAGAAGATTCGCAGGCCCTGGCCCAGGTGAAAATGGTCGCCGGTCTTGTCCCACACAATCGCCAGATCGTGGCCGTGGTACGGGACGCGGTCGAGCGCGAACCAGTCCCACTCGGGCGGCGCCAGCGGGTTCACTTCCACGACATCATCGGCGCGCGGGCGCAGGCCGATCCATCCCGTGATCACCAGGTCCGCGTACGACGAGTGATTATAATGATCGCCGCGACCGTAGTAAGTCGCCTTGCGAAGCTTCAGCTCGCGCGCCCACCATACGCCCGTGAGCGGGTTCAAATCCTCATCGACCCACGGGATGACCTCACCGCTCGCAAGCTTTAGCCGCTGGCTTTTCGTGTAGATGTCGAAGGTCTGCCGGTAATCCTTCGCCGATACGGCATCCTGCGGATAGCCGTTGAGGACGTTGGCGAGCGCGCGCAGCGTGATGCTGGTGGCGAAGGGCCAGGCGGGGCCGTTCCACTGGCAATCGTCGCCCTTATCCGCGATCTGAAATTCGGGGTGACGGCGCTCCGCCGTGGTCAGTCCGTACGGCGCGTAGAAGCCCTGCGGATCCATCAATTGCTTCCACGCCACCTCGTATCCCCTGCCCTTCTCCGGCATCTCGAAATACCACGGCGTGTAGCCGATCTGTTCGCGGACGCCGGCGAACTTGCCGTCCTCGCGGACGGTCTCGAAGAACTTCGCGTCGGGATTCCACATCCGGTCGAGCGTCAGCTTGCGCAGCGACGCCGCCTTGCGTTCGAACTCCGCGCGCACGGCGGGCTGCCCTGCAATGGCGGCGATCGCCGCGATGGCCCGCGCATTGGCGTACATATAGCTGTTGATGGTGGGTCGCAGGTTCTTCACCTTGCGGCCTCCGCTGATCGAGCTCTCCATGCCGTCGGAAACGTCACGCTGCCAGAAGAGGCCGCTGGGCGTGAGTCTTTCCGCCTCCCACGCCGCGTAATCCTTGCGCAGCGCGTCGAGTTGCGCAACCATTGCCGGCGTGTTGCCGTCGGCGAGCCAGCGATCGTAGACCGCGGCCGCCGTCCAGTTGCTGAACTGATGGTAGTGACGCTCCAGGCCGCCGCCTTCGCCCGATCGCAGCCAGAAGGCGATGTAGTCGTCCAGGTATTTCCGGTCGCGCAGCCAGCGGCCTTCGGCGATGTGCAGCCCGAGCGCGCAGCTGATTGCGTTGTAATCCGTGGAGTGCTTGACGGGCCGCAGAAACTCCGTGAGTACATAGCCCGCGGGCGTCATCTCGATGTGCTTGCGGTAGGCCCACCAGCGGTAGTAATACGTGAGCTCGAACTCGCGATCGGGCACCGAGAGGAAGGGCACGTTGCTCTTCATCCACTGCCAGGCTTCCGCGTTGGGAATGAATCCGGTCACACCTTCCGGATCGCTGCGATTGAGCGATTCCACGTAATGCCGGAACTCCTCGGGATTGAGCACCGCGGACCGCGCGGAGGCAGCCAGTAACAGTCCCAGTAGCAGCGATCGCATCACACGTCCTTCACCACGATGGGGGTCTCCGAGCCCGCGATTACGCGAACCGGATTGCGCAGCGGCCGGCCGAAACCATCCCATTGCACCTGCATCATATCGCCATCGGCCAGCCGGATGCCTTCGCCGAAGCTGAACGCGTCGGCGCCGAAGAAGTGGATGTGCACATCGCCGGGCCGCCGGTGCGCTTCGAACTTGAAGTGATGGTGCTCCATGTTGGCGAGGCTGTGGCACATGGCGCGCTCGCCGCTCTGGATAGCCTTTCGCCAGATCACGGCGCCGCCGCGCTCGATCGCGACCTCGCCGCGCACCAGGTCGAACTCCGGCGCGATCACGAGTTCGGGACCGATGGCGCAGGTCCGCAACTTGGAGGATGCGAGATACAGATAGTTCTTCTTCTCGAAGACGTGATCGGAGAATTCGTTGCCGGCCGCCATGCCGATGCGGCGCGGCGCGCCGGCCTGGTCGATGAGATAGATGCCCGCGATCTCCGGCTCTTCGCCGCCATCTTCGGCGTACACCGGAATATCGAGCGGCTCGCCATGCGCGCGGAGGATGGCGCCGGTGCCCTTGTAAAACCACTCCGGCGACACGCCCACGCACCCCGGCTCGGGACGTCCGCCTTCGACGCCCCACTGGTACATGCGCATGCTATCGGTGATCTGTTCGCCCGCCGCATGCATCGCCTGGCGGTTGTCCGCGCTGCGCATGTGGCTCAGTCCCGTGCCGCTCACCATGCAGCGCGCGAGCTCGAGCGGATGATCGATGCAGGGCAGGATCCGCCACCGCGAGCGCCCCGCATAGATCTCGTCGTAGCTCGCCAGTTCGCTGCCCACGCCCGCCGCGGCCGCAGTTGCCAGCGGAGTCCCGGCGGAAACGGCGGAGCGCGCGAGCGCGTAGACAGACCGGGCTTCGTTCAACAGGCGGATAAAGTCACCATCCACGATGCCGACCCTGCGGCCCTCGGGACCATGAAGTTGAATCAGGCGCATATCGATTTACTATTCGATGATCGCAAACTGGCTCAGGGCATTTTCCTTGATGGTCAGGCCAAGCCCGGGGACGTCGTCGCGCAGGTCGATATAGCCATCCACGGGCGTAGGCTCGCCGTCGAAGATGTACCAGAAGAGCTCGTTGCCGATCTCGACATCCACGATCGGGAAGAACTCCGCCATCGGCGAATTCAAGCTCGCCATCACAACGTGGAAGTTGTGCATCTGCCCGGCGTGAGGCACCACCGGAACCGAGAAGGCCTCGGCCAGCGCCTGCACCTTGCGCGCCTGCGTGATACCGCCGACGCGATTGGTATCGAACTGAATGTAGTCCACCGCCTTCGCCTCCAGCAGTTCGCGGAAGCCGTAAGAGGTGTGCTCGTGCTCGCCGCCCGCGATCGGAACCCGTCCGAGCGCCTTGAGCGCGGCGTAGCCGTGAATATCGTCGGGGATCACCGGCTCTTCGAGCCAGCGCAGGTGGAACGGCTCCAGCAGCGGCAGCATGCGGCGCGCGTAATCGAGCGTCCAGCCCATGTACGCATCGGCCATCACGTCGATCTCGTCGCCCACCACTTCGCGCACCGTGCGCACCAGTTCCACATTGCGCTGCATCCCCGCCGCGCCATCCACCGGGCCCCACCCGAAGCGCAGCTTCATCGCGCGATAGCCCTGGTCCTTATAAAGCTTCGCTTCGGCGGCCAACTGGTCGAGGGGCTGGCTATAAAGCCGGCTGGCATAGACCGGAATCTTCTGCTTGGTGCGCCCGCCCAGCAGCTTGAACACGGGCTGCTTCGCGGCTTTGCCGAGAATGTCCCAGATGGCGATATCGAGCGCGCTGATCGCCACCATGGCGACGCCCTTGCGGCCGAACGCGATGGTCTGCCGGTACATGTGCTGCCAGAGAAATTCGTAGTCGAAAGGGTCTTTGCCGAGCAGCAGCGGCTTCAGGTAGATATCGATCAATTGTTTGGTGACGCGCGGCGAGAGCGCCGCATTGCCGATGCCCACGATGCCGGCATCCGTGAAGACTTCGACGATCAACCAACCGTGGAAGCGGAAGCTTCCCATGGAATCGGCCGGAAGGTCCAGAATGTCCATCGGATTGGTGCAAAAGTGCGGCTGCGGCGGCACGGTCTTGCCGCGCCATTCCACCACGCGTGTGCGAATCTCAGTGATCTTCATGGTTGTTTTTCTATCTTCCCGCGGAACGTCGCCACCGGGGCGACCTTCCTCACGGTCAGCAGGATCACGCCGAACGCGATCACGTGCATGGTGCTCACGATCGGAAACACGGTGCCATACCCGAAGCCGTGATCCAACAAATACCCCACCACCAGTCCAAACACGAAGCCACCCATCGCGCCGCCGAAACCCACCAGCCCCGCGACCGAACCCACCACCTCGTGCGGGAACAGGTCGGCGGGCAGGATCATCACCAGCGTCGACCAGGATTGCTGCCCGAAGAACGCGATCGAGAACAGCAGGATCGCCACCTGCACGGGCGCCTGGGTCACGAAGAAAATCAGCGGCATGAGCCCCGCGCTCGCGCCCAGCGCGATCTTCCGCGACCGGTCCAGCGAGCATCCGGAACGCAGCAGGCGGCTCGAAAACCATCCGCCGCAGAGGCTGCCCACGCCCGACGCGGCGTAGGGAATCCATGCGAAGTAGCCCACCTCTTTGGTATCGAACCCGCGCACGTCATAGAGATATTTCGGCAGCCAGAAGATGTAGAAATACCAGGCTGCGTCACTCAGAAATTTCGCCGTCACCAGGCCCCACACCTGGCGGTAGGTGAACAGGCGCAGCCAGGAGATGCCGGCCCGCTCTTCGGTCTCCGCGGGACGGGCCGGCACAAAGTACGTGCGCGACCACCACAGCGTCCACAGCAATCCAACCGCGCCCGAGAGCAGGAATACCCAGCGCCAACTCCATGTCGCGATCACGAATGCGATCCCCGGCGGCGCCATCACGGCGCCAACCGCGGAACCGGCGTTGATGATCCCCATGGCAGTGGAGCGCTCGTGCGCGGGGAACCACTCCGAGACTGCCTTCGTCGCCGCCGGAAAGCCGCCGCCCTCGCCCATCCCCAGCAGAAACCGGCTGGCGGCCAGCATGCCGAAGCTTGCCGCTAGCCCGTGGCTGGCGCAGGCCAGCGACCACCAGATCATGATCATCAGGAAGCCGCGCCGTGTGCCCAACACGTCGATCAGCTTGCCGCCACCTGCGTACATGCACGCGTAGGCCAGCAGGAAGGCGCCCTGCAGATACGAGAACTGCGTATTCGAAATCGGAATATCGCGCTGAATCGCCGCGATCGCCACGGGCAGCGTCTGCCGGTCGAAATAACTGACCGCGATCGCCGCGCTTACGAGGATCGCGATGCTCCAGCGCATGCGGTGCGCGGGCGTTTCCATCCCTCAGACCGATTCCGGCGTGGGATGCACCCACGGCGCGCGATAGGGCCGGCGCAGCAGCCGGTTCGCCTCCTCATCGCCGATCACGCGCTGTTGCGCGGCGTCCCACTTCAACGTGCGGCCCAGCTTCATCGAGATGTTCGCCAGGATGCAGCTCGACGTGGAGATGTACCCCTGCTCGATATCGGCCACGGGACGTCCATTTGTGGCGATTGCGTTGAGCAGATCTTTCATATGACCGCGGATTGCGGGCGCGACGTGCCGCTCCAGGTCTTTCTCGGTCTTGTCCTCGGGATACTGCTCGAGCTCGTACGTGACGTCTTTGTGGACCGCCTGCTCGCCGCGCGCCGAAGGCGTGAAATCATAGCCCATGACACCGGCCTTGAGCGTGCCCTTGTCACCGTACAGCGTGGCCGCCCAGGGATACTTCTCGTCGGGCGCGTCGCCCCAAGAACGATGCTGCCAGACGATCTTGACGTCGCCATAGTCGAAGGTCGCCAGCTGCGTGTCGCTGATGTTGGCCTTGCTGCCCTTCTGCACCAGAATTCCGCCGGTGGATTCGATCGAGCGCGGCCAGCCCAGGTCCATCATCCAGCGCACCATATCCAGCATGTGCACGCACATGTCGCCGACGATGCCGTTGCCGTATTCCATGAAGGCGCGCCAGCCGCGCGGATGCACCAGCGAATTGTAGGGGCGCATCGGCGCGGGGCCGGTCCACATGTTGTAGTCGAGCTCCGCGGGCGGCGCGGTGTCGGGCGGATTGTTTTCGGCGCGCATGTGGTAGTAGCAGTAAATCTCCACCAGCCCGACCTTGCCGAGTTTGCCGGCGCGCACGATCTGCTCGCGCGCTTCCATCAGGTGCGGCGTGCTGCGCCGCTGCGTGCCGATCTGCACCACGCGGTTGTATTTGCGCGCGGCGGCGAGCATGGCCTGGCCTTCGACCACGTCCACGCTGATCGGCTTCTGACAATAGACGTGCGCGCCGGCCTTGACGGCGGCGATCATGGGCAACGCGTGCCAGTGGTCGGGCGTCGCGATCAGGACCACGTCCAGGTCCTTCTCGGCCAACATCTGCCGGTAGTCGGCGAAGGTGCGCGGACGCTTCTTCGATTTCTGGCGCTCCGCCGTCATATCGGCCGCCTCGGCGAGCATGCGGCGATCCACGTCGCACAGCGACACCACCTCCACCGGCGCCACCTGAATCAGCCGGAAGAGATCGGCCTTCCCGTACCAGCCGGTGCCGATCAGGCCGACGCGCGGCGCTTTGGTGCTGCCGGCTTGCGCGAAACCGAGCGCGGCGGCGCCCAGCCCCGCGGCTCCCGTACGGATGAATTGGCGGCGATTCATATTCCCCTCCTAAAGGCCCAGCAGCTTCCAGGTGTGATCCACACTGGCTTCGAGATCCTCGCGTTCGCGGCGCTTCCCGGCCTCGGCATCGGCGGCTCGCGGCGGCGCGGGGCGCGGCTGCCCGCGCTCGGCGATCTGCATGAAGCGCTCGTAATCCCAGGCCGGAATGTCGCGATAGGCATCCCAGAATTTCGGGTCGCGCGTGGCAAAGACGCGCGGACCGGT
This sequence comes from uncultured Solibacteraceae bacterium, assembly GCA_963791985.1. Taxonomy (GTDB): domain Bacteria; phylum Acidobacteriota; class Terriglobia; order Bryobacterales; family Bryobacteraceae; genus Solibacter. The sequence continues at coordinate 529,155 of CAWBUN010000004.1, forward strand.
GACGATGGACTCCAGCGAGAGCGCCCGCCCCGGACAGAGCTCCGCGTACTTGCGGCAGTAGCTATCGATATCGACATTGCCCTCGCCCATCCGCACCCACGCCACCGCGATGCCTTCCGGTACCTTCCACACGGCGCTATCGCGCACGTGGCTGGTGAGCACGTAGGGGTAGAGCGCGTCGAGCGTCACGTGCGGATCTTCGAGCGTCCACGCCGGATTGCCGGAATCCAGGCACGCGCCCACGAATTCCTTGCCGGCGGCTTCGATCAGTTGCTTGAGCTCGTGCCCCTGCATATCGCCCGAGTGATTCTCGATGGCGATCTTCAGGTTCATGTCCTGCACGCGCGAGCGCACATTGCGCAGCACCTGCACGGTGCTCTCGATGTGCTTCTCGAGCGGGCCCGGCTTGCGATCCTCGGAACTCCCCAGGACGGCGCGCACGATCGGCGAGCCCACCAGTTTCGCGGCGTCCAGCATGCGCGCGATCTGCTCCTCGGCCGTGCCCGCCTTGGCGTCGAACATCTTCGAGGTGGGGCAGATCGATCTCATGCCGATCTCTACCTGAATGCCCAGTTCTTCCGCGCGACGGCGCACCGCGCGCAGGTTGTCGGGCTCCAGGCTGCCGATGAAGCGGATCTCCGAGAAGTGGACTACCTTGGCCTTCTGCGCGGCGCTGTACTCCAGGAGTTGGAAGGGAGTCCAGTTCTGCGAGCGCAGGCTGAATAGATCGATCCCCAGTTTGACGGGCGGCGCCGGCTCGGCGGCGGCAAAAGGCGCCGCGGCCGCGAGCCCCAAGAGCGTACGTCTGGTCATGTCGCCAGAAGTATATCTCAGGTTGGGCATGCTTTTAGCTTGCCTGCGGTTGACGGTGGGCCGCTGAAGGCACACTGATCGCGACTGGCGGGTCGCGGCGGCTGGGATCGAGGATGAAATCGGCACTTTCGGCGCCGATTTCAGCGGAAAATGTCGGGATCGACGGCGACGAACTCCAGGTCGGGCGAGGTTAACTGGATGACGAAGGGATCGGTGTGCTCCGCGAGCGGTTCGATGGGCGGTTCAACCGGGGGTTCCGCGGGTTGGGGAGGCCGGATTGGCGTGGGCTCGGGGAGCTCCGTGTTGCAAACATTGGGGATCACATTGGGGATCACATTGGGGACACTGGGTTCGTTTGGCTCCGGAGTGCGGACGGGCAGTTTGCGGAGGACGACGAGGCTGCGGAGGGCGCGGTGGTACATGGACTGGAAGCGCGCCTCGTAGCGTTGGAGCAGGAGGAGGGTGGTCTGGTTGGCGGGATGGGAGAAAGCGGCGACGAGTTGTTCCGCGGAGTCTTCGTCGGGAGTTTGGAGGATGGCGGCATCGAGAAGGGCGCGCTCCATGGACATGACGCGGCGCAGGCGCCAGTGGGCGGCGGCCATTTCCTCGATGGCGGACATTTCGATATCGTCGACGGGGCTGAAGCGCTCGATCAGGAGATAGAAATGATTTTTGAAGGTTTCGGCGTCTTCGTTGCTGAGGACGAGGGTTGTGGCGAGCATGCCATGACGGAGCGCATTGCGAGAAGAGATGGCTTTGCCTTCGGGGGTGACGGGTCCGCGGGAGCGGGCGCCATTGGCGCGGGCGGCTTGACTGCGTTTTTCGGAAATCATGATTGTGTGAACTACCCTTCCTACTTTCACGATATTCAGGCTGTCAAGTCTTTTTCCTGTAAGTGATTGGTTCTTTAAGAAAATTTCCCAGTAACGGACAGTTTGGGAATATAGCGATTCGCAAAAAGCCATCCAGCACTTCCTCGCATCGCTCAAGTTGTGGCCTAACGATATCGAGACCAGGTATGTCGTGCAGGGCGGGCGTGATGCGCAGGAAGCCCTTGGTGAAGAGCACGAACTCGTCGGCGGCGGCCCTGCACCGCATGCCGCCTGCGACCCTCCGCGAGCTCGTGATAGTCTGAGTTGATCATGCGCAGACGTGCGTTTCTCCGGATGGCGGTCGCGGCCGCCGTGGAGCCGGTGAGCGGTCTCGCCCAGCGCCGCGAAGCAACTGATGCCGTGACGCTCGACGCGGCGGCGCGTGCCTACCGCGTCCAGCCCGGCGGCAGCATCCAGGCGGCGCTCGAGGCGGCCGCGAAGGATCCGGCCAACAAGATCGTCTACGTCCACGCCGGGACCTATCGCCCGGCTGCGCACGGGCAGGCGCTGATCTGGTTCAACGAACGGCACGACGGCATTAGGCTCGAAGCGGTCGGCGAGGTCGTGCTGACCGCCGCCAATCCAGCGATCGCCGATAAAAATGCGCCAAGCTTCCCGGCCGTCGTCAATCACGTCGTCTATTTCGGCAACGGCGTATCGACGAAGACCGTGCTGCGCGGCTTCCGCGTCACCGGCGCGAACAACTACACCACCGGCACCGGCCAGCGCTCGCCAATCGAATCCGATGACGTGCGCAAGACGCCGTTCTTCTATCTCGATGGCGGCGGCATCAAAATCTATGCGGGAGCCTATCCGACCATCGAGCGCGTCGAGGTGGTCGGCAATTACACCAGCCCATGCGGCGCCGGTGTATCGGTCGAGCACCTCGGCCGGCCGCTTGACGCCGTGGTGTTCCGCGACTGCATCTTCCGCAACAACCGCACGCAGGTCACCGGCGCGGCGTTCGACCTCCTGCACGGCAGCCGCGCCACCCTCGAGAACTGCCTGTTCGTCGGCAACATCGCGAATCTTGGTGTGGACTACGTCGGCCTGTTGACCGGCGGCGAGTATCACCCGGAGCACGGCTCGGGTGCGATGACGGTGTTCGAGGGGTCCCGCGCGGAGGTTAGCCGCTGCACCTTCACCGGGAACTGGGCCGGCGTCGACGACAACGGTACCGGCAGCACTTACGTGAAGTCGATCTTCTGGAACAACATGTTGCGGGGCGGGATCTCGACCGGGGCGCGCTACGAGATCGACATCACCAGCGGCGGCGGCGTACGGGAGTCGTTCATCCACGGCGAGACGAACGACCTGCGGGGGACCATCGATCGAGCGGTGAACACGTTTGATCCTCCGGATCCGCGCTTCGACGCGCAGTTCGTGCCGCAGGCGCCGGAGTACAGGGAGGTGGGCTACCGGCCGGCGGCCGCGGCATCGCGCGGCCGCACCAGCCGGTAGCCGATCGTGACTGCTGTTCGCGGACGTCGATTCGCGAATTGAGCGGGAACCGGCCGGCTGATCAGTTTGGCGATCGCGTGACAAGCCGGGCAAGCCCCAATACCCTTCCTTATAAGGGGTCGCGTGCCGACACGTTCCAGATCGCGGTTGTGCATGCCAATCTCCGAGTCGGCGACCCGCTCGAGGTCTCGATTGCGGGTATGCTTCGCCAAGGGTCAGAGGCGGGTGAGCCGCAAACAGCATCCTATGGGATCATGAGAGCGAATCATGTGCCAGCAATCGCACCGCTCCGATCCACGGATCCTAAACCGACGCACCCTGCGACGAGACCATCGCTATCTTGCAAGCGTACTGCGCACCGGGATGGACATCCTCGATGTTGGTTGTGGCACGGGCGCGATCACTGCTGACATCGCAAGAGCAGTGGGCCCGGACGGTACGGCGTTGGGTATCGATCGCGACGATGCCAACCTTGCAGGCGCCGTTCAACAATATGGCGGAATCGAAAACTTGCGCTTTGAGACCGTAGATATTTTGGCGCTTGGCGACAGGTTCAACAACAGGTTCGACATCGTAACCGCCGCCCGGACGATCCAATGGATCAGCGAGCCGCAACGCGCGATTAGCAACATGAAGAAGGCCGCGAAGTTGGGAGGCCGAGTCATTGTCCTGGACTATAACCTTGCCGAAACGCGGTGGGAGCCGGACGCACCCGTCGATTTTCTGCGGTTCTACGGGGCGTTCCTCGACTGGCGAGACGTGAATCGCTGGGACAATCAGATGGCCTCGCATCTCACGGCCCTCTTTCACTCAGAAGGCATGGTCGATGTGGCGAGTCACCCTAGCGATGAGCTTGTTCAGCGCGGCGATCCTGATTTCTTTGACGCCTACGCATCTGGGATTTGGCTTTACGTGATTCAGACGCTTGGTCCAAAGCTGGTTCAAGCAGGTTTTCTCGAAGAGAATGTGCGACTTTGCGCCGAAGAGGACTACGGCGTTTATGTTCGCGATACGCTCCAACTGCAAAGGCATTCGATGTTGGCAGTGGAGGGACGAGTAGCGTGCTGAGCGCCGCGACGCGGGTTCTTTATCTGTTGCTGCCGCTGGGCGCCATTGCCGGCTGATCCTGACGCACATCGATCACCTGATGCGATTCAAGGTGAAACCACGTGATTGATGAGCCAGTGCCATAGAGGAATCAATCGGATTGTTGACGCTACTGGGAAACTGGTCCGAGTTTCGCGGCGGCGGGCCTAGCGGTCTTCACCGCCATTGGCTTACGTGAACAGCATTGGGACAAGCCCTCTTTGAGCAGTAGGTGCCTGATGCAGAAAGCCTTTGCACCCGACCCTACCCGTGAATGTCGATTGTGATATTATTCCCGCACTATGAGGGTTTCGATGTCTCGCGTGCTCTTCTGTGTGCTGTTGGCTCTCGTCGTTTTTGCCCCCAGCCAGCTACGAACTGCCACTGCTATCCCGCTTCGGCTCCTGGTGCTCAATTCAGCCGAGGAGTCGGCGCGCGTCCGGGCACAACTCGAGAATGGCGCCGATTTCGCCGTGCTCGCCCGCGAGAAATCCGTGGATGCGACATCGCTCGATGGCGGACTGCTGGGTAATGTCGATCCCTCCACACTGCGCGAAGAGATCCGAAGCGCGCTGCGAGGGCTCACCCCCGGTCAGATTTCGCCGGTGTTCCGGCTTCCTACCGGTTTCGCAATCGTCAAGGTGCTGGCGCCGGACGAACTCGCCGGAATCGCAGAGTTCCAGCGCTCCCGCCAGGCCGCCATTCGCGCCGAGAGCAACATCCGGTTTGACGTGAACCTCAGCGGGTTCAGCGAAGCGGCCGCGGCTCTGGCGAACTTTGCCAAGCCTGCCAATTGGAATACCGATCTGAGACTGTCCTGCTCCCTGCGGCGGCAATCGTTCGCCGATTTGAAGGCCCGGGCCGAGAAACTGGCAGCAGGCGCGGACGACCCCGGCCACTCGCCTGCCGATTCCGTGGCGCTGCGCCTCGGAGTGGCGCAGGTATATGCCTATCAGGGAGACATGGATCGGGCCATCGCCCAGTTCGAAGCGGCTCTCCGCACTGCATCTGCCGGGGCGCCGAAGCTACTGCCCGAGGTAGAAGAGATGCTAGGCGTGGCGTACCTTCACCGGGCGGGAGCGGTCAACGACGTATACCACCATCCCGGGGAACGCTGCCTCTTTCCGATTCGTCCCGAATTCAGTTACCCCAAGGTTGCGGATTCGCAAAAAGCCGTCCAGCACTTCCTCGCATCGCTCAAGTTGCGGCCCAACGATCTCGAGACCAGGTGGTTGTTGAACCTTTCCTATATGACTATGGGCAAATATCCGGCCGGTGTACCCAAAGAGCACCTGTTGGCGCCTTCGCACTTTGAATCCGCCGAAGACATTGGCCGCTTTACCGACGTGGCGCCGCGTGTGGGACTCGGCGCAGTCAATTTTGAAGTGGGCGGCCTGATCGTGGACGACTTCGATAACGATGGTCTCTTCGATATCGTTACTTCCAACTGGGACTTTTGCGCGCCCATGCATTTCTTCCACAACAACGGGGATGGCACGTTTGCCGACCGCAGCGCGCAATCGGGGCTGGCAGCCCAATTCGGTGGGAACAACATTACCCAGACCGATTACAACAATGACGGCTGCCTGGATATCCTGGTCCTGCGCGGCGGCTGGGAAACGGCAATGCGGAAATCCCTGCTGCGCAACAACTGTAACGGCACCTTCACCGATGTCACCGTGGAAGCCGGCCTGGGCCAGCCGACGACGACGGAATTTGGCGTGTGGGTGGATATCAATAACGACGGATTCCTTGATCTCTACGTAGGCAACGAAAACGAGCCGAATCAGCTTTTCCTGAACAACGGCAACGGCACATTTAAGGACATCTCACGGTCGTCGGGGACGGATCTGGCACTGCTTTCGAAGGCCGTGGTGGCGGCCGATTATGACAATGACGGCTATGCCGACCTGTTCGTGTCCAACTACCGCGGTGACAGCGTGCTGCTTCACAACAACCACGACCTCACTTTTACCAACGTAGCGCCTCAGGCTGGTGTCGAGGGTTCGGGACATGGATTCGCCGCCTGGTTTTTCGACTATGACAACGACGGCTGGCCGGACCTTCTGGCGAGCAGCTACGCGATGTCCATTGACGAAAGCGTGCGTACGTACCTGGGGCTGCCCCACAACTCTCCCACCATGAAGCTCTACCGCAACCTCGGCAACGGCGCCTTTCGCGATGTGACCGAAGAAGTCGGGCTGAACAAAGTCTTCATGCCGATGGGTGCGAATTTCGGCGATGTGGATAACGACGGGTATCCGGACATCTATTTCGGGACCGGAGAACTGACTTTTGCCTCTCTGCTGCCCAATGTGCTCCTGCATAACAAAGGGGGAAAGAAGTTTGTAGACATCACTACCTCTTCCGGCACGGGCGAGTTGCACAAAGGGCACGGCGTGGCATTCGCGGACATCGACAATGACGGAGACGAAGACCTGTTGGAAGTGGTCGGTGGGGGAGTTCCAGGCGACACCCATACGTTCCGGCTTTTCGAAAACCCGGGCCACGGCAACGATTGGATCAGCGTGCGGCTGGTAGGTGTCAAGGCGAACCGCGCGGCCATCGGCGCCAGGGTCAAAGTGACGGTAAAGAACGGAACGGAGACGCGAGCGGTTTATCGGACCGTGGGAAGCGGCGGGTCATTCGGCGCCTCGCCTCTGGAACAGCACATGGGGCTGGGTAAATCGGCGGAGATCCTGGGCCTGGAGGTTCAGTGGCCCGGAGATGCACAGCCGCAGCGGTTTGCGTCCGTGCCCAAAAACCAGGCGATCGAAATCCGGCAGTCCGCAAGCGACTACCGCGTGATCGAGCGACGCCGGTTCAAGCTGGGTGGCGATCATGGGCGTTAGGCGGCTAGCTCCATTCCTGATTGCGGTGAGCCTGGCTGCCGCCACACGTTACCCGGTCACCGGGGTTGTTCTGAAAGTTGACCCGCCGCATCGCAGTTTCGAAGCCTCCTGTGCCGCCATTCCCGGGTACATGGAAGCGATGGCGATGGCGTATTCGGTGCTGGATAATCGTGAACTGGCCGATCTGAAGCCGGGCGCCTATGTAGACTTCACGCTGGTCGTGGAGAAGAAGCGCTCCTATGCCGAACGCATCCGCATCCATGCTTACGAGAACTCCGAGCGGGAGCCGCTGCTGGCGCGCCGTCTCAAACTGCTGGAAGCTCCTCATGCCACCGTGAAACCAGGTGACGCCGTGCCCATCTTCACCTTGACTGACCAGACCGGGAGCCGCGTAACGCTGTCGCAATGGGCCGGGAAAGTGGTGGCGGTGACCTTCATCTATACCAGTTGCCCGTTGCCCGATTACTGTTTCCGGCTTTCCAACAACTTCAGTCAACTGAATCGGCGCTTCGCCGGCCGCATGGGCCGCGACCTCGTGCTGCTCAGCATCAGCTTCGATCCGGTCCATGACCAGCCCAAAGTGCTGGCGAAGTATGCGTCGACCTGGAAGGCCGATCCGGAATCGTGGCACTTTCTGACCGGGTCGCTCGACGAAGTGAAAGCCGTTTCGCGCCAATTCGGACTGAATTTCTGGCCCGACGAAGACTACCTCACGCACTCGCTGCATACCCTGGTAATCGATCGCCGAGGCCGGCTGGCAGCCGATTTCGAAGGCAATCAATTCACCGCCCGGCAATTGGGAGACTATCTGGAAGTCCTGATTACCGGCAGGTAGCATTGAATGAGGCAGGTTGAATCCGTGGCGATTCTCCTGGTTTCTCAGGCCATGACAGGGAGTTGAGCGCTTTGGACTTGATACGCCAAGTGCGGGGCAGCCGGTGTTCGGAGGACGTATGCCGACTTCCCGGGATCTATCCGGCGAGGAACGCCCGCTTTGTCCGAGTCGCCGACATAACCGGCCAATCTCTGCCCGTTTGACTAAGGCGTGCCGGACTCTCGATCAAGCCCGCGCAGGTCCATTTTGGACAATGCCCACAGGCTGTGCAAGGAGTTTATGACAGTAACCGGTGGGTAGGTCGCGGCGAACCGTCCCTGAAGGGTTCCGAAGGCGCGGGAGGTAAGGAAACTTCAAACGAAAAGAAAACAGCGCGGGCATTTATCGTAGGATGGACATTCAAGATCGATCGGTCCGAAACAATCGACGTTGGCCGGTTTAAAACGACGATCCACTCGGAGCGCCGATTTCTGGTGCAAAGGGTCTGTTATGTTATACCGACCGGATAGGCTAGGTCTGGGCCGGCTCTTGCCTTTCCCGGCGACCAGGGAGCTGTATGACGGGCGATACGCGAAGGTCATGAGGGAGCGCGGTATTGTTAGGGCGCAATGAACAGGTGTACGCGAACGAGTAGATGTGGGGCGTGATCGGAACGCGTGAGTAAGAGCGCAGTGCCAAATCTCGGCAGCCGGACGTCGCGGGAAACCTGGGGCGCGGTAGGGAGCGGGCGGGTTGCGCTCCCTCCTGCGGCGCGGCTTCATGCTTGCGCGGCCAGCTTCCCCAAGTCTTCCCCAAGCTTTGCTATTCCCTCGTCAGTGGCGCGGTAGAAAAGCGTCCGCTCATGTGAAACGTCAAATGGGAGACGTTTGGCCGGGGCCGTCTGACACAACATTATGATGTCGCAACCCGCCGCATGGGCGAAACCGAGTTCGTAGAAGACGTTGGGATTGTTGCCGCTGATGTCGGCTACGACAAGATCGGATGTCAATATCGCTTGGAATATCGCATCCGTTAGGTGCCGCGGCCGGGCGATCTCATCGGCGCGCACGACCAGCCATCCGGTGTCAGCGACGCACCTGGACACGGTTTCGTGAATTTTCTGAAATGCCGACGAGAACGGCATGGCGAGAAAGCATCTGCGAATCCCTTTCGCTCGATCGAAAATTCGAATTGCGGCGGCGATCTGAAAGATGTCGGCAGCCCCAGCGCGGAGCTGCTTCATTAGCGATTGGTCGCAGGCCCTGCACAGGCCCGTGCCTTCAAACACGCGCAAGGCATCCTCGGCATGACCGCAATAGTCAAACATACAGCCCGAGGTCTCGGTATGACAACGCAGTTCCGTTAGGCGCCTGAGTATGTCTGCCGAAAGCATCATCAGGATATAGCGCTGCAGTCCAGCGTCCGGCTGCAATGAAGTCCACAAATATGTGCTGATCAAGGAAATTGAACCTGGATATTCCTCGGAAAAGTAAAAACAATCCGTTTCCGTGGATTTTTCGCGGTCCCCGAAAGGCAGTGACGTGATGAGGATTAAAGGAGTGGGAAGTCCCATGGGAAGGACGATGTCGCGAACCGCCCTGTCGAGGTCATAGGCACCGTTTGGAAACACGTATTCATCGTGAGGGACGTCAATCTTGTCGCGCCAGAAATCGATCTCGAAGGCATTCTGGACGAGTTGAGCCAGGCCCACGGTGTTCTCGACCTGTGGCCGGTCGAGCGGCCCGATCTGTGCCACAAAAAATTTGAGGTGTTTTCGGAACAACATGGCTCGGTCTTTCGGGCAATAATAGCACTTGGTGCGGGCATTCGCCCGTCACCCTGTTGCAGGTTTCTGCGGTTCGTAAGGTTGAGATGAACGGTGATTCCAATTGCGAGGCTAGACGCCTCGACGCGAATGATCTTGCAATCCTTGAATTTTTGTTCCAAATTGGTCAATCCGCCGGCGGATCTCAACCCAACCATGATGATTGCCTGGCGGGATGCCCTCAATCTTCACCTCACAATCCGCGAGGGAATCCTCTACGTAGTAGCTTTCTGGAACGGGATGCCCACTCTATGGGGGCCGCCGGTCGGTGACAATCCAAGTTGCGCGGACTTCCAATACGGTTTAGACCTAATTCGAACCATTGCGGGTGCAGGCGCGCGGCCCTCGGTTCTTTACGTCTGGAAGGAGTATAACCTCTGGCCTTGGCTCCTGAATGGGGGACCATATCACGTGTCGTTTCAGCGGAACGAGTACCTGTATTCTGTTGACGTTCTGGCGCGGTTGAATACGCCGCAACTGCGAAAGAAGCGTCAGGAGCGCAATCGCTTCGAACGGAGCTTCACGCCCACTGTGCTTCCCTACGATCAAGCTCTTGCCGGAGAGTGCATTGATCTATTGGAGCGCTGGACCAGGTACAGGCGTCAGGCCGTTCCCTCGGAATTCGTGCCTAAGTTCGAGATGGAAGCGCAAGTGTGCCGCGATGCGCTCGCGGGCGGACTAAAGATGCAAGGCGTGGTTGTCAGGGTGGCCGGACTCGTTGAAGCTTTTAGCCTGGGCGTGCGCCACGCGTCACGATGTTTCAATTGCCTGTTCGAGAAAACCAATTATCAGATCCCTGGGGCATCGGCGTTTGTATTTTCTGAACTAGCGCGCGTCCTTAGTGGTGAATATGACAGGATAAACGCTGGCGGTGATTGGGCCGTGCCCTACCTTGCGACAGCCAAACTGAGTTGGCGTCCAAGTCGCATTGCACAAGCATTCGAGGTAACAGAAGCGGCTAACGATCCGAGGCCTATCCCCAAAAGGCCTTCCGACGGACTTTCTCTGTGATAAGCGCGCGACGGAGCGGGTTCGCTCACCGAACCATCATTGCTTCCCTCTCCTGGCTTACGCCGGACGGTTCACGCGCAACTCGTACGAAGCTGGTCACGGGCCGACTTCTCGTTCCCTATCCGTTAGCTGAACCTCTAGAGCGCCTTGCGGTAGTGCACGCAGCGGTCAACGACCTCAAAGCCCAAGGCTTCGTGGCAGGTCTGCGATAGATCGTGATCGATCCATGTATCCGACGCCATTTCGACGCACCCGTGGCCCCGGACCCAATCTTCTGCGGCAGAAGGCAGTCGGCGGCCGATACCGATGTGCCGAACTTCCTCGGCGACGTACCAGCCCTCCAGGTAACCGACCGGCCGCGCCGGATCACAGGCGTCGGCGTGCGAGCGCAGGTCGACTTCAGCAAAGCGCTGCAGTGTGCCGTCGGCAGTCTCCGCGACGAAGTTTGACCAACGGCATGCTGCCAGGAGTTTCGCCGGCCAGTATTGGTTGAAGCTCGCGCGCGTGATCCGTTGCCAAAGTTTCCGGCCACAGAGCTTCCCGAAGGCGCGCAAGTTGATCACGATCAGCCGGCTTTGCTTGGCGGATGTGGACTTCCATCACTGAAGCATATCCGCCGATGACGGATGGCGGTCGCAAGCCGACCTGTAGGTACTGATCGGTGTGCGCTTCCTGGCAGGCCGTACCTAGGCCGTTCCAAGCGGCTCACCGATGGAAGGGCTGATCCCGAGGTGCAAGCGTATTTATGTCGGGTATTTCATCCGCGACCTATGCTGTACATGCTGCACCGGCTTGGTTTCCCGAGCCCCGGAAGGTTGATACAATCAAGCGGCTGCAAGTTTACGAGCTTTCGATTAATTCTTATCGGGGTCGATCGACGATTTACGAAGCCTACACAAGCGTATGACAGCACATTTGCAATGCGAGCCAGTCTCGTTTGATCAGGTTGATTTTAGCGACCCTATATTCGACTCATTGCGGCTTGACTACCCTGAATTTGACGTCTGGCGTACTAACTGCGTCAAAACTTCCGATTCGCGCTATGCCATCACCGCTCGGTCGTCAGCCGAACGGTATGCCGGGATTGCGATTCTTAAGTGGGGAGAGGGTCCGACGGGCCTTTCGCACACCGGTTTGAAGATTTCCACGTTTAAGGTTTCGCCCGAGGCGGAGGCGCAGGGCATCGCTGACACCCTGCTGTCGCGAATCTTCCAGACAGCGCTCGACCGCCACGCACACGTTATCTTCACAACGGTACTGCCAAACCATGAGGATCTATGCAGATACTTAGAACTCAGAGGATTCCGTCGTGATGCCCGGGATACAGAGAGAGGCGAGCGCACGTATATCGCCGATCTTACCCATCCTGAGCGCATATATTCGGCGCTCAACCGCCTCGCCTTCGACTTATTGGCCGAGGAGTACGAGTGTCGCTCCGATTCGCCCGGCCCAAGCCAAGAATCCCCGGAGTACCTGGCCGGGTTGCTAACATCCAGGCTCCGCAAGCCTATCCGCCGGGTACTTGAGCTGGGCCCAGGCTCTGGCAGCGTCCTGGCAGCTTTGGGAACGGTAGCCGAGGAAACGGTGGCAGTCGAGATCTCACCAAAAATGGCAGCCGTTGCTCGCAAACGCGCCATGAATGCCCTCGTCATTGTCGCGGATGTGCTCGACCTGGAGTTTGGTCCCGGCTCATTCGACGGAATTTATGCGGGTGCGTTCTTGCACCTCTTTCCAAAAGAAGAGGCTTCGAGGCTTGCACGACGTATTGCGTACTGGACAAAACCAGGCGGCTCCGTCTATATCAACACTTCCATCGCGGACCGCTGCAATGAGTCAATCGAGATCAAAGATGACTACATGCATCGAGTTGCCCGCTTTCGCGCGAGGTGGACTGAAGAGCAGTTCAGGAACATACTCATAGAGAATGGGCTCCACATCACTGATAGGATTACTACCGACGAGCGAGAGCGAAACAAGTCTTGGGTTGGATTTACGTGCTCGCCTGCTACGCAAAAAGGTTGGATCGTGCCATGAGAATTGTATTCGAGGGAGATAATTTCTCGGTTGGGGTCCTTTTGCGCGAGATCCGTACGGTTACGCAGGCCTTTGAGATCGTCTTGAGACCTGAAATCGCTCTATGTGTTCCCATAACTCCGGACGGCCAACTAGTCCTACTTCGCCAGTACAGAGCCGCCGTCGATGAGGTCGTGCTTGAGTTTCCCGCCGGCCGCCTATGCCAGGGGGAAGACGCCGAGAGCGCAATACGACGGGAACTGCTGGAGGAGACGGGTTTTCGCGTGGATAAATTGCACAAAGTTGGCGCATTCCTGACTGCTCCCCACTTTTCAGATGAACGCGTGACCGTTTTTGTGGCGCAAGGAGAGATCTCGTCGCTCCCCACACCAACATCAAAGGAGGACTTGCGTGAAGTGATGGCGGTGTTTCCATCTACTATCAGTCAGTTGATCATCGAAGGTCAGATGCTTGACGCGAAATCCATCACAGCGCATGCATTCGCTCGCGCCCGAGGAACTCATTTCGGGGTGACCTTATGATTCACCCACTGGGCGCACGCAAGGAACGACGCCCGAAGGATATTGCTCTGTGGCTGCTAAATAACGGCCCTGCGATCGTAACCGTTCTGGGTGGCGCAGGGGTTGCCTTCACCGCGTCAGTCATGAAGCTCTCCGAGTTGCAGATCCTACAGGCCGTTGTGGCTCTATTGGCGTTGATAGGCACCTCTTTACTGACGGAGAGACTCGTCGAGGGTCGCGGTGTACATAAGCAACTCAGCGCAATTGATGACCGCCTTGGCCAAGCCCTCAAGTATGCCAGCGATGTAGAAGGGGCGGGTTTGGACACGCTCATAATCCACCGACGCGACCTGCCGGCCCTGGAGGAGAGGCTACATGATGCGCGGCAAGTTTCGATCTCGGGGGGATCTCTCTTCCGTCTAGCGAATGAATACCTGGCCCTACTTGAGCAACTGGCCCAGACCGGATGCAAACTCCGGTTTTTGTTGACGGACCCGGATACGAGTGCTGCGGAAACGCTCGGATCTGCAGTGGTGTATGAATCCAACGACGTGCACACATACCGGGCGCAGATTCGCTCTGCGATCTCGGTGCTATCGGGCCTCGTGTCCCGCTATCCGGGCGTCTGTGAGCTCAAGCTGTGTTCGATTCCGCCAAGTTTCAGTCTCATGGTCGTGGAGCGGCAACACTCGTCCACGATTTTGGTCGAGCTCTACCCCTTCAAACTGCCGGCTAGAGACCGCCCAATGTTCCTGTTGGACAAACAGCGCGACCCACGCCTGTACAGATTGTTCTCGTTACAATATCACGCAATGTGGTCAAGTGAATTCGCGCGCGCCCCGCGCCCATCCGACAGCAATGCTCATGACATTACCGCGAAATAGCGGCTCGCAACGGAGCCAAGAAGACGTAGTCCTTGGTGGAAGTCGTACTGTTAAGATCATCGCCAATGTCAATGAGGTCTCCTATCAGCTCCTTGACGGCATTCACCTGGACTTTGCGGATACCCTCAATGAACCTCTCCTATGAACGATTTGCAGACATCGACCTGTCTGATGAATTCTTCGATAGCTTGAAGGAGGACTATCGACACTTCGATCAATGGTTCGATCGCAAGTCCGCCGAACACGCGTATGTGAGCCGAAGTGCGAAAGGGCGCCTTGACGGGTTCCTTTACCTCAAGGCCGAAGACGGGCCCGTGGACGATGTCTCGCCGGTGTTGCCCGGAATGCGAAGGCTGAAAGTCGGAACGTTCAAAATCGATGCTCACGGAACGCGGCTCGGTGAAAGATTCATGAAGAAGATCTTTGACCACGCCCTCGTCGCTGGCGTGGACCAGGTTTATGTTACGGTATTCCCAAAGCACACCGGCCTGATGGATCTGCTGGTCCGATACGGTTTCAGGCAGGCGGCGGTGAAAACGACGCTTGATGGCGAAGAGGCAGTGCTTCTGCGCGACTTCAGCATGACAACGGGGGACGTTGTTGCAGACTACCCATTCTTCCGAACGGCCAAACGGCAGTATGCACTGCTCGGGATCTACCCGCAGTGGCACACGCGGCTGTTCCCCGATTCGAAACTGAATAATGAGCCGATTGACATCGTCCAAGATGTTTCCCACACAAACAGCATTCACAAGGTATACCTGTGCGCGATGGAAGGGGTTCTGAGCCTCAGGAGCGGTGACGTTCTGCTCATTTATCGTACTAAGGATCAAGGTTCAGCAGCACCGGCGCACTACACGTCAGTGGTTACTTCCGTCTGCGTTGTCGAAGAGACACGCCACCTAAGTTCGTTCACGCATCTTGACAAATTCCTTGCGTACGCAAGACCGTACAGCGTTTTCAGCGAAGTCGAGCTCGCGGGACTGTGGAAGAACCGGCGGTATCCAAATATCATCCGCTTCATGTATAACGCCGCATTCAACCACCGAGTAACGCGGGCCGAGCTTCTAAACACTGTCCACCTTCCCGCCGACGCGTACTACGGATTCTTGCCAATTACACTTGACCAGTTACGTCACATTCTTCTGCTTGGAAAGACCAATGAAAATCTTGCTATCGATTAAGCCCCAGTACGCTGAAATGATCCTATCCGGAACCAAGCGCTTTGAATATCGTCGGATCCTGTACCGAAACAGGAACGTCCGGTCAGTGGTAATATATGCCACTAAACCGGTAGGGCAGGTCGTCGGCGAGTTCGAAGTCGCTGGCCTTCTGTCTGATGCCCCCGACTCGTTATGGGCATCAACTAAAGAGTATTCGGGTATTTCAAGGCGATTTTTTATGTCCTACTTTGAGAACCGAGCGACGGCGTTTGCTATCCAGGTGAAGAACCCCAAGCGTTACCGCGAGCCGCTGTCCTTGAGTCAGTTGGTGGGTACGTCGCCCGCACCGCAATCATTTATGTATCTCTGACGTGACAGCAATAGTAGTGCCGCAATCACGCGCCACGAGCACGCCGCGGACGCGGAGGACCGGACGCTCCGTAAGTTTGGGCCTCGGAAGCTTTCCGGATCACTCCCCATAAACGCGCTTGGCTCCAGCAATCATTTGGCTGAATCGTCGCCACCTGGCGAACTGCCCACCTTCAACCAAATTGACTACTACCCGCGGAAGCGATACCACCACCGATATAATGGGACTCCGATGCCGCTCCTGCGCAATGTTTGCCTGATCTTCGGTGTGAATTTGCTGCTATTTGCGGTCTACAGCGAGCAGGCCTCCAAACCGGCACCCCGCGAAGCCGGCCGGGTGCAGTTCAACGAAGTTGCGGCGGAATCGGGCATTACTTTTCGCCACGTAAACGGGGCTTCGGCCGAGAAGCACATGTTCGAGACCTTCGGCTCCGGGGTGGGCGTGATCGATTTCGACAACGACGGCCAGCCCGACCTGTTTTTCGCCAACGGGGCCGACCTGGCTCACGGCAAGCCGTCGCCTGGCAATGCGCTCTATCGCAATCTGGGCAACGGAAAATTCGAGGATGTAACTGCTAAAGCCGGTGTCGCAGGCAATGGGATGTTCGCTACCGGCGTGACCGTGGGCGACTATGATAACGACGGCTACCTGGATATCTACGTCACGGGCTACGGCGGTAATCAGCTCTTTCGCAACAATGGCGACGGGACCTTTAGTGAGGTGACGGCCAGGGCAGGAGTGGGCGCCAGCGGGTGGAGCAGCAGCGCCGCCTGGGTGGACTATGATCGCGACGGCTATCTGGATCTGTTTGTGGGACGCTACCTGGATTACGACATGCGCAAGCCGCCGTTCTGCGGATATCAAAAGCCGGGCTACCGCATGTATTGCGAACCGCAGCTGTTCGACGGGACGCCGGCATTGCTGTACCACAACAATCGGGATGGCACGTTCACGGAGGTCTCCCGCAAGGCCGGCGTGGCCAATCCGGCGGGAAAGAGTTTGGGGGTGGCCATCGGCGATATCGACGGCGATGGATGGCCCGATATTTTCGTGGCCAACGATGGTGTTCGCAATTTTCTCTACCGCAACAAAGGTGACGGTACCTTTGACGACATTACCTACGGCGCCGGCGTAGGTTTCGACATGAACGGCAAAGCGCTGGCCGGCATGGGCGCCGAGATCGTGGATCTCGATGGCGATGGCTTGCCGGACATCTTCTTTACGGCCTTTTCGGACCAATACAACCCGCTCTACCGCAACCTCGGCAAGCTGCTTTTTGAAGACGTCACGATCAAAGCCGGATTACCATCCAGCGTGAAGACACTCGGCTTCGGCGCCAAGGTCTTCGACTTCGACAACGACGGCTATCCCGACATCTATGTCACCAACGGACACGTCATCGATAATGTGAAACTCTTCGACCCGCGGCTTTCCTACCGTGAGGCCGACCTGCTTTACCGGAACCTTGGCGGCGGCCATTTTCGCGACGTCTCGGCGGAAAGCGGTCCGGCGTTTCGCATCCAGCACGTGGGCCGCGGTCTGGCGGTGGCGGATTTCGACAACGATGGCGACCTGGACATCGTGGTGAGCGATTCCGGCGGGCGCCCGCTGCTGCTGCGCAATGACGGGGGCAATCGCAATCATTGGATCGCGCTCCGCGCCCGCGGCCGCGAGAGCAATCGTTTCGGGATCGGCGCGAAGGTGCGGGTGACCAGCGGCGGCCGGACCCAGTTGCGGGAAGTCAATCCCTACGGAAGCTACCTCAGCACCAGCGACGTGCGTCTGTATTTCGGGCTGGGCAATGCAACCCTCGCTCGCATCGAGATCGAGTGGCCCAGCGGGAAGAAGCAGTCGATCGACAGCGTTCGCGCCGGCCAGGTTTTGCTGCTGGATGAAGCCGATGCGAAGCGCTGAGAGCCTCAGGTATAATCTGACCGTGCCGCGACTCCAGATTGCTGTTGTCCTCCTTGCTTCGGCAGTGACTTGGGTGACTTGGGCGCAGAGCTCCTCGTGCCGATCTACAGGGCGCGCAACTGGGCGCCGCCGCGGAACACCTGCAACAGGGGAAAGTCGAACAGGCGATCCGCGAGTGCAAGGCCGTGCTGGCGGCCGATCCGCGCTCAGCGCCCGCACACATGCTTCTGGGACTGGCGTATCTCGCGGAGAGGTCGATTGCCATGATCGCCGACGCCAAAGCGGAATTGCAGCAGGCGCTCGATCTCAATCCGGAGCTTCTGTGGGCGCGCTTCTACCTGGCTCGGCTCTATTTCGACCAGGGCTTGAGCGAGAAGGCCCAGGAGCAACTGGAGCGCGGTCTGAAGCAAAGCCCTGGTTTACCTCATTTTCTTTCACTGCTGGGTGAAGTCCGGCGCAAACTCGGAGATCCTGGCGCCTCTCTGGAGTTGAACCGCAAGGCTCTCGAAGCCGGCGTCACAATGACCCCGGCGCATTATTTCCTGGCGCTTGCTTATCTGGACCTGAAACAGGAACAGGCCGCAATGGCCGAGTTCGAAAAAGCCATTCACTCGCCCGACGTCACGCCGGAGATGTACAACGCGCTGGCGTCGCTGTACATCAAGAAACAGCAGTTCGCCGCAGCGGAAGATCTCTGCCGGAAAGCCATCGCGCTGGACCGCTCGCGGCCCGACGCATACCTGAACCTGGCGCGAGTCTATAACGCCCAGCACGCGAGTGACAAGGCGCTGGAGGCTCTGCGCGCCGCGCTGCCGGAGGGCAAGGAGTTCCCCGCGTCCGCAATATTACCAGGACCTGCAGGCGGATCTCGCGGTGGAGCGCGGCGCCGCGTACACGGCCAAGAAAATGTACGCTCAGGCGATCGACGAGTATGCTCGCGCGCTCGATTTCGATCCGCGCCGCGCCGTCATCCACCGGCGCCTGGCGGAACTCTATCTACAGAAGGGAGACCCGGCCAGCGCCGCTCTGCATACGAAGGAAGCGGACAAGCTCGAGAAAGGCCAAAGGTAGGATTGGCGTTCCTTGGATCGACCGGATGTCTGGGTACGAGGGAAGATCGGAAGAGGCATTGGACCTGGTGAAGCATGCGCTTCGGGGAAGCCGACGTGGAGTCGCACCGCATTGGACTTGAACCCGCGGCATGGGGTGTGGGGCAGCCAATCCTGGCTGCCGCCGGCCTTTAGCCGGCGTTTCCCTGTGGCGAAGACTTGCAGCGCGATCGAAAAGCCGCCTGAAAGACGGCTGCAGGCAGGATTGCCTGCCCCACCAGCTTTGTACTGCGAACTAGTTTGTTGCCGGCCAGCGCGCGGCAGGGGGGACGGATCGAATCCCTCCCCCCAACCTCGGTTTTAGAAGGTGAGGCGAAGCCCGAGTTGAAGGCTGCGCATCGCCGCAGCGCCGGTTACGGCGCCGAAGCCTGCGTTCTTCGGTAACTGGCGTCCCGAGGCAAGGCTGCCGTCAGCGTTGTACTCGCCGTTCTGGACCGCCATCGCCGCCGGGGTGTTGAAGGTTACCGACGAGCTCCTGGCGTTGAACTGCACAATGTTCAGGACGTTGAAGATATCCGCTCGGAACTCGAACCGGCGGGACTCCTGGAACTTCCAGAAGCGGAACCGCCGAACGACCGACGTGTCCACGTTATCGATGGGACAGCCGCGCATGTTGTTGCGGGCCGAATCCATGCCAACGCTGCCGTAGCTCGGGCCCTTTACCACCGAAACATTGAATTGTGCGAGAGGATTGCTGGAACATCCACTGCCGGGACTACCGCTCAGAACCACGTTGCCGCCGAAGTCCGGAGAACCGGTGATGTTCACGCTCGATCCCTGGGAATTGTAGCTGTACCCCAGGGTGTACGCGGTTCCGGAGGCGTATTTCCAAATCCCGGCAAATTGCCAGTCCTTGGTTAACTGATGAACAACACCGCCCATGTTCCTGAAGCCCGGGGCTTCCCACACCGAGTTGAAAATCAGGAAATGGGGCCGGCGGTCGAGTGTGTTATTCAGAGCTTCGTAGGCCGCCTGTTGCGACCACAGCGACAGCGTACCATCGGAATTGCGCACGTAATGCTTCACAAGCCCCACATTGCCGGTGAGCGAGAAACCGTGCGTGTAGGCGGCCCCGAACGAGAAGCCTTTAGCAAACCGGCGGTTCACACTCACCTGCATCGAATGATACGTGTCGTGGAAGTCGGACGTATTCTGTCCGATTGTGCCCAGACCCACGAATGGCCGTAGCAGGTTCGTGCTGTAAGCCGAAGCTCCCGGATATGCCGCCGCGCCGAGGGTCGCATCCTGATACTGCGGCAGATACGCTGTGCCGAGGGGAACCTGGTTCCAGTTTTGTGTGTCTCCTCCCTGCAACGCCCCGAAGCGGTTATAACCGTGGTTGCCCACGTACGACACATCCGCGGTGATATTCCCAGGCAGCGATTTCTGAACACCGACGTTCCATTGCAGCGACGTGGGAACCTTCGCATTGTACTGGAAGGTGACCAGCGCCGGTACCGGGAGCGGGCTCAATCCGCCCTGGCCAAGCGTCCCCAGCGTGCCGTTGAACAGGTCGGTATCCGTCGCAGCCGGCGGATTGCCCGGAATCGAGAACACCGTATTGCCGTCCGGCCGGTCGTAGAATATGCCCAGGCCGCCGCGAATCACCCAGCTGGCTTTGCCGGTCACGTCGTACGCCATGCCGAACCGTGGTGCGACCACCAGCTTTGGCCACGTGTAATCGGTGTTCGCGATTCCGTTACCCGCCGCTATGATTCCGTTCAGCGCAGTGCCGGTGCCCGGAATGGGAGTCCCGATCAGCGCCTGCGTGTTCGCCGCGCCGGCCGCGGAGACGATCTTGCCGGTACGAGGATCCATCGCGTTCCGCGTGTTGCCGGAACACACCGTTGCGCCGTTACTGCACCCGGGGATGTACAGAACGGGGGCCTGAGAAGCCTGCCATTTGTCGGGGAAGAAGTTCGACATCGTGTTGTTGATGTCGTACTGCGGCCCCTGATGCACGAAACGCATTCCGTAGTCCAGCGTCAGGCGGTTGGTCACCTTCCAGTTATCCTGGACAAAGGCTTCGACCTGGTTGTAGACCATATCGCCTTCGATGAATTTCGACGCCTGCAGGTACTCCGTGAAGACTCCGAGCGCCGCGTTCGAGTAACCGAAGCCGGTGTCGAGCGTATTCGTCGTGCTGTTACCGAAATTCACGTACCCTTGGAAGCTCAGGTTCGCGATGCCGCCCGCGCCCGTGTTCTGCGCCTTGTAACTGTGGTTGAAATAGCCCCCTGCCTTGAGCGTATGCCGCCCCACGATCTTGGTCAGGCTGCCCGCGACATCTTGCGTATGGTTCACGTTCAACCAGCCGGGGAACTGCAGGTTCGGCGGCGCGGCTCCGATCAGGCTGCCCCAACCGAAGATCGGCGGAAGATTGACGGACGTGCCGTCCCAAAACACGGGCTTCTCCTTCTGCAGGACCTGGTAATCGTAATAAGAAGAACTCACGACACCGGCCTGTGGATACAATTCGGGGAAACCGGGCAGGGATTTCAGACGGTTCGACGCCGGGGACGTATCGAGGCCCCCGTTATTGCCGCCCGCCAACTGGTTCTTAATGCTTCCATAGGTCACTTCCACTACCGTCGTGGGGGTGACCGACCAGTCAAATGTGGCGCCGTAGTTGGTGATCGTCGGATACGGCACGTAGGCGTCGTTGAAGCCGGGGAGGGACCCGACCTGGACTACCGGGCGCTGAATCTGCCCGGAGTACTTAGCCGACACGCGAATACTCGGCGTGAACTGATAATCGAGGCGGACGGCGGGCTGCTGAGTCAGTTGATTATAGCTGGCCGGGTTCAACTGATAGTTGTAATTCGTCCCCTGCGCCTGTGTCACATTAGGGAGCGGGTACTGGTTCAGAACCGCGAGGCCGGGAGCATACAGCCGGTTCTGCGGGATGATGTTCCCGGGGAAGGGCGCGCCGTTTGTGTAGTCAAGGATCGACGTGATCGGGTTGCCGTTCTGGTCGCGGCTCTGCGAGAAATCGCCCTGCCGCTCAGCCGCGGTCGGAAGACGCAGCCGGACCACGTTGCCGCTGTTGGCGAGAATCGCTTGGGGCTGGAACTGATGCGCGTAGAAAAAGAAGAACTTGTTCTTCCCGTTGTACAGTTTCGGGATGACCACCGGCCCGCCGATCGTGTAACCGTATGTGTTCAGACCCGTGAACACGGGAATGTCGCCGTTCTTTTGCGTGGTCCATGCCCGCGAGTTCCATCCCGTGTTCGTGAAAATTCCATACCCTGCCCCGTGGAGCTGATTCGTGCCGTTCTTCGTCACGGCAGTAATCTGCATTCCGCTCGACCGGCCGTATTCCGCCTGATAGCCCTGGGTAAGGACCTTGACTTCACCGATGGACTCGATATTCAAACTCAACATCTGGCCGTTATTACCCGTGTCCATGGCCGAGATGCCGTCCATCATGATGTTGTCCTGGCTTTGGCCGCCGAGCCGCGCGGTGCTGCCGGTGCCGATAGAGCCATCGACGCCGGGGGTAAAAGCCACGGCGTTAAAGAAGTTTCCGTGTTGGATGGGCAGGCTGTCGATCTGCTTGGTCTCGACCGCATACGACCTCTCGCCGCTCTGCGTCTGAACTAACGCAATGTCGGCGAGGACCGTGATGGTCTCAACCGTCGAGCCCAGTTCGAGTGTCAGCGTCGGCACACCGACGCGATCGCCGCCCGTCACCAGGATCCCCGCACGCCGAAGGGTTTTGAACGACGGCGCGGTGACTTCGATTGTGTACGTGTCAGCGGTGACGTTCGCGAACACGTAATCTCCGCTATCGTTGGTGACGACCGCGGCGCTTCTCGTGCCGCGCGCCTCACTCACCAGCACTACTCTGGCGTTGGGAACTATGGCACTGCTTGAATCGATGACGCGGCCAGTTACAGTACCGGTCGTGACCTGTGCCATTGCCGGACTCGATAGCAGGGCGAAGCCCATGACGATTCCGGCGGAAATACGACAAATCTCTCGCCTCATTCCCCTCTCCTTCGCTACGTGGGCAGTCCCTCTCCGCGCTCGTGCCGATTTCGACCTTAGCGAGCAAATAGGACCGATTGGAGCCTATGGTAGGGGTAGTATATATCGATCCGTAATTTTGTCAACTGGTAATACTGGTTGGTAATACTGGTTGGGGGCGCCGGGAGTGGGAACGCCGGCGGCGACCTGCGCCCCGCCCGCGTGCTCCTGCGTCAATGGGTCGGTGAGGGACAGACCCTCCGCCTCCCGACTGGAGGCTCAATTGCGCCTCCTCGCCCCTCCCGGACGTAAGACCGACATTACCATTCACGGGCACACCAAGTCATACAGCCTTGCCGAAAGCTCACGATGATTCGTCAAGCCGGGTTGGTCAGACGGTTACCATCGTGCAATCCATCGATTGATCGGATTGCTATCGTAATACCACCCGCTGCGCGGTCTGCTCCTGGTCGCCCAATGCTGGACCTCGGTCAGCCGGCCGTAATTGTCGTAGGTGTAGCGGGTTTCCTGGCCGAGTGCGTGCGTTCGCTTGGTGACATGGTGCGAGCCATCGTACTGATAGGTCACCGTCCCATTCTCCGGATTGGCGGCCGAGGTCATGTCGGTTCCGGTGTAGCCGAAGGTGCGGGGTTGCGTCCCGTTGCTGCGCGGCATGGAGACCTGCACGAGCTGGTCGACCGAATTATAGGTGTAGGTGGTGGTGAGGCTTCCGCCCGCCGGGTTCGGCTCGATCACCTAAGTCAGGTTTCCCATGGCGCTGTAGCCCGCCAATGGGGCTCCTTCGATACTTGACTTACTCTGCCTCGCTTCGTCTAAGATTTGATCGTCTTGTCATTGAGCATCGGCGGGACCACACAGATCACGCGGTTGTAACTACTCTTGGGGTCTGCCCGGCCTTGGCCGCACATAACTGCGGAGCCGCGATCACAGTGGTTCACGCGTGCTGCGAGATCGCTCCCTTACGGTCCCTTACGGTCGCGGCTCGTTGTAATGCATAACAGCCGGGAAAATCATTGTCATCGACTTACCCCCGATAGAATTGACTCGCCCGCTTTATTCTGTAAAGTCCGAGCAGGCCGAGCATCAGCACCACGGCGTATCCCACCGCCTGCGCCACAATGATGAAGGCCAGCGCGGCATTGCGGTCGATGCCGAATGGCGGCAGGATCGTCACCGCCGCGAACTGATAGATCCCGACGTATCCCGGAGTCGCCGGCAGCGCGCTGCCTAGTCCCATGCCGGCCAGCAGCAGCATCGCCACCGGAAACGTCACGTGAATATCGAAGGCGCGCGACGAAACGATCATGGCGCCGGCATCGGAAATCCAGATCAGCGCGGTGAGCCCCGTAAAGGTCAAGAGGCGCCCGGCATTGTGGAAGGCGCGCAGTCCCAGCAGGATCTGCTCCGCCAGCCCCAGCAGGCGATCGCGGATTCCCGCCGGGAACGGAATGCGCTGCAGCAGCTTTTCAATCAGGCCTTCGGCATGCGGCAGCACCGCCACCATCACCGCGCCCAGCGCCGCGATCAGCGCGGTGGTGCGCCCCACCTGATCCATCCAGGCGGGCTTGGGCCTCACCTGCAGCAGCACCACCGAACCGCAGAGCACCAGCGCGATGGCGTCCATCAAACGCTCGGTCAACGCGGTGGTCAGCACATACGTCTTGCTCAACTCGGATTGATCGCTGATGATGAAGCTGCGCACAACTTCCCCGGCGCGGGCCGGCAGAAAATTGTTGGCCATGTAACCGGCCATCGTCGCCCAGAACACCGTGCCGACGCGGAAATGCCCGCGCGCGTTGAGCAGCACCCGCCAGCGCAGCGACCGCACAAAGTAATTGACCACCGAGACCGCCGTTCCCAGTGCCAGGTATTCCCAGTGCGCCCCCAGAATGGCCTGCCACACGCGCCCCCATTCCACGCCGCGCAAAGAGAAGTAGAGCAGCACCGCGGCCAGGCCGCCGGCCAAAATCCAGTACCAGGCGCGCGACCGTTTTGCAGGCTCCGCGGCAATGCCTTCGACGGCCTGTGCTTCCGGCGCGCCCGGAGTCAGAACAGCCTCCGGTAGTGCGCCTGGGCCTCGATCAGGTCCGGCGGACAACCCTCGTGCCATGCCCATTGATCCCGCTTCGGCGCGCCGGCGACATACTGCAGCGCCGGGTCGGGCGGACCCAGGAGACGGCAGCGATACACCAGCGAAATGAAATGCCCGCGCTCGCGGTGCCTGGGATTGATCACCTGCTCGATTGCGATCGGCTCGGCGTCGAAGGCCACGTCGACGCCGAGTTCGCGGCGCGCGGTGGCGCAAATCCGATGCTCCGCGGTTTCCCGGTAGCGAATAATGCCTCCGGGAACATGCCATCCGGCGCCGTAGGTCTCATCCTGACGCCAGGTAAGCAGGGTCCGGCCCTCGTCCTGAATCAGCAGGTCCACATTCACCAGCGGCGTGTACCGGCTTAGAAAAAGGAAGAACTCCTCCGGCAGTCCGTCCCTGGGTTCTCCCACCCAGGCATCCAACGTCGCAAAGGCTTCTCGATAGGTCTCTTGGGTCACTCTGCTTACGATGATACCGGATCGTTTCCGATTACTGCGCTTCCCACTGATTTTCCAGCATGCGCGAATATTCACCGGAGGCATACAGCGCGAACTGAAAATTCTCCGGCCCTAACTGCTCGTGTGCCTGGGAATCCATATAACATCGATATAAGGAATCGCCATAGCGGTGGTAGTTCCGCAGAAAATTCCCGGTCAATGCTGCGAACACCGGAGGCTCCGCGAACAACGAGTTGATGCCGATACTGCGCGAGAAAATCGACACGTAGTCGGCTACGCCCCATCGCACCATTTTCTCCTTCACACCCTCCGGCGGACTCGCCGTCAGCAACCCCGCGAAACTCTGCGGTTGAATATCGCGTCCGCTCAATTCCGGGATCCGTTCCGCCCATTCCACGCACTGATCCAACCAGCGGAAGACATCCTTGCCGAGAAAGAACAGCATGCGCATTTCCGAGTACCGCCCCGCCAGCAAACGACGCTTCAAATCGTCGTGGTCCGTGCCGTCGGCCGGGATCAGTCCGGAGAGCATCAGGGCCGCCTTCGAGTTCTCCAGCAAAGCCGTCGGGGGCACATTCTCATTGAACGGGTGAAGTATCAGGGGCGGAAGATCCCAAACCGCGGCTCCCAGGGTTGTCTTGGCAGGTGACATATTCCTCCGACTCTCATATCGGCGGTTTCCACTCCCAACTTTAGGACCGCCTGTCTCATATCGAAAGAGATCATAGCGCTACTGTCGGTACCCGGAATACACTGGTTATGGGTTTCGGTTGATGCGGTCGTTGAGAGAACTAATAACCGGGGATCGTGGGCAGGACCTAGCGGAGTATTGCCTGCTCACGGCCCTGGTTGCTCTCATCGCGGTCGGCATCCTGATCCACCTCTCCGGCGGCATGCAAGCCCTTTGGACTGGCGCAAATACATCTCTTGTGGCCGGCAACTCGGCCGTTTCCGCGGGGACGGCGGGAGCATCCGCGACCACCAGCGCCCCCGCCCATTAACCTCGCCGTTTAAACGTTCAGCCCCAGGAACCGCTGCGCATTTCCGTAGCAGATATCCCTGATGACCGGCCCGACCAAATCGTCATTATCGGGTAATTCCCCGTTCTCTACATCGCGCCCGAACAGGTCGCACAGCACCCGCCGGAAATACTCATGGCGCGGATAGCTCATGAAGGAGCGCGAATCCGTCAGCATCCCCAAGAACTTCGAAAACATGCCGCAGTTGGAGAGCGCGTTCATCTGCCACTGCATGGCCTCTTTCTGGTCCAGGAACCACCAGCCGCTACCGAACTGTATCTTGCCCGCGGTTACGCCGTCCTGGAAATTTCCGATCATGGTCGCGATCACGTAGTTATCGGCCGGATTGAGGTTGTAGATCACGGTCTTGGGCAGCGCATTTTCCAGATCCAGCCGGTCCAGGTAGCTGCCCAGCGCGTCCGCCTGCGGCCAATCGCCGATCGAATCCCAACCCGTGTCGGCGCCGAGCTCGCGGAAGCGCCGCGTGTTGTTGTTGCGCCGCGCGCCCAGGTGCAGTTGCTTGGTCCATCCCTTCTCCGCGTCCAGCCGACCGAAGATCAGCATCATGTAGGCCGCGAATTTGCCGTGCTCCTCGCGCGTGGCCGCGTGGCCGCCGCGCGCGTGCCCGAAGATCCGCGCCGCCTCGTGCTCGCTCGGAAAATCGCCGAAGGCGTGATTGAGCCCGTGATCGCTGAGCCGGCCGCCCATCGCATGGAAGAAATCGTGGCGCTTCTTCACGGCGTCCACGAACTCGCGAGCGTCGCGATATGCGTGTCGGCGACCTCCTGCAGCCGGTCCACCCAGGGATTAAACAGCTCGGGCACGTGCACGTTCAGCGCCTTGTCGGGACGGAACGTGGGGAAGACCTTCGTCCCCAGGCCGGACGCCGCGATCGCCTGGTGCGCACGCCAGGTCGTCGGTCGGGTCGTCGGTGGTGCACACCGCCTTCACGTGGAACTTCTCGAGGATGCCGTGCGCGCTCAGCTCCGGCGTCGCCAGCAGCGCGTTGGCCTGCTCCCAGACCCGCGGCGCACTGCGCTCGTCCAGCAGTTCGTCGATTCCGAAGTAGCGCTTCAGCTCCAGGTGCGTCCAGTGGTACAGCGGATTGCGCAGCGTGGCCGGCACCGTCTTCGCCCACGCCGCAGAACTTCTCGTAAGCCGGGGCGTTGCCCGTGCAGTGCGATTCCGGCACGCCGTTGGCACGCATGGCGCGCCACTTATAGTGGTCGCCTTCCAGCCAGATCTCGAAAAGATTCTTGAACTGGCGATTCGCCGCCACATCCTTGGGCGGCAGATGGCAGTGATAGTCCAGAATCGGCTGATCTTCGGCGAAGGTGTGATAGAAACGCCGGGCGGTCTTGTTGCTGAGCAGGAAATCTTCGTGGATAAAGGACATATAGAGCGGTAAAACCTGATTGAATCACACTTCACGCGGCTTTTGGAGTTCGTACGATAATGAGATCCAAATGAAGAGGCTGTCTGGTGTTCTGTTTGCTGGCCGCGGCGTCCTACGCCCAAACCACCATTAAACCCATCCCCGCCGCCGGCATCGAGGTGCCGCCGCCGACCGCGCCGAGCTCGCAAGCCGGACTCGCGCACCTGCGCGCCTCCACCGCCAAACTCAAGAAGTCGCCCGCTCCTGCCCGACGTCCTGATCTATCAGGAGGCCGTCCGCTACGCCCTGCAGTACAACGAATTCTTCAAGCCCGCCGAGATCGCCGCCGCCAAGAACCTGCTCGAGCAGGGCGAGGAGCGCGCCGCGCAACTGGCCGCCGGACAGGCGCCCTGGACCACCGCCACCGGACTGGTGGTGCGCGGCTACATCTCCAAAATCGATCGGCAGCGTGCAGCCCTACGGCCTCGTCGTGCCGCCTTCCTACTCGCCCGCCGCGCCGCATCGCTGGCGCGCTCGACGCCTGGTTTC
The DNA here is from genome assembly GCA_963791985.1 of uncultured Solibacteraceae bacterium. Classification (GTDB taxonomy): domain Bacteria; phylum Acidobacteriota; class Terriglobia; order Bryobacterales; family Bryobacteraceae; genus Solibacter. Next base: position 557,346 of record CAWBUN010000004.1, read on the forward strand.
ACGGCCGCGACGAGGCGCTCAGCGAAGTCAATTTCCTGACCGCGCGCCAGCGCTCGCCCGGCGAGTTCACGCCGCGCGACACCATCGTGCTGCACCTCTACGGGCGCTTCTGCAACGCCAACCGCTTCGCCGGCGAGGTCGATTTCTTCGAAGCGCTCGACGCTGTGAAGCACCAGTACGCCGATCGACGAGAACCGCACCCTGGTCCGCGGCTTCAGCATGGGCGGCGCCTCCACCTGGGATTTCGGCACGCACTTCGCCGGACTCTGGGCCGCGGTCGCGCCCGGCGCCGGCTTCAGCGAGACCAAGGAATTTCTCAAGCTCAAGGAACTCCCGCCCGACTGGGAGCAGAAGCTCTGGCACCTCTACGACGCCGCCGATTACGCCATCAATCTCTACAACGTCCCGACCATGGAATACCACGGCGAGATCGATCCCGCAGCAGCAGGCCGGCGACGTGATGGAGACGCGCCATGGCCGCCGAAGGCATGCGCCTGCTGCGCATCACCGGCCCGCAGACGCCGCACCGCTACCATCCCGATTCCAAAGTGGAGCTCGACCGCATTCTCGACCGGATCGCCGAGCGCGGACGCGACCCGTACCCGCGCCACGTCCGCTTCACCACCTGGACGCTGGCCTACAACCGCATGAAGTGGCTGGCCATCGATGCGCTCGGCAAGCACTGGGAGCGCGCCCGCCTCGATGCCGAAATCACGGGCGATTCGGCCGTGACCGTGGACACCTCCAACGTCACCGCCTTCACGCTCGAGATGGGCTCCGGCGGCTGCCCGCTCGACCCCGCGCGCGCAGCCCGTGGTCACCATCGACGGCGCAGAAGCTGACCGCCCCCGCGCCCGGCAGCGACCGCTCCTGGACGGCGCACTTCCGCAAGTCCGGCGCGCAGTGGACCGTGGTGCCAGACACTGCCCTCGCGCGGCACTTCACAAAGTCCACGGCCTGCAAGGCCCCATCGACGACGCCTTCCTGGATAGCTTCGTCTTCGTCACGCCCACCGGCACGCCGCTGGCGCCCGGCGTGGCGCCCTGGGTCGCCGCCGAACAGAAGCACGCCATCGCCGAGTGGCGCCGCCAGTTCCGCGGCGAGGCGCAGGTGCGCGACGACAAGGACGTCACCGACGCCGATATCGCCGCCAGCAATCTGGTGCTGTGGGGCGACCCCGGCAGCAATCGCATGCTCGCCCGCATCGCCGATCGCCTGCCCGTGAAGTGGACCGCCGCAGGGCATCGTCGCGGGCAGCCAATCGCTATCGCTGCCGACACCCACGCGCCCATCCTGATCTATCCCAATCCGCTGAATCCGAAAAAGTACGTGGTGCTCAACAGCGGCTTCACCTTCCGCGAATTCGACTATCTGAACAACGCGCGCCAGACACCGAAGCTCCCCGACTACGCCGTGGTCGATACCACCACGCCGCCCGGCCCGCGCTATCCCGGCAAGATCGTGCTCGCCGGCTTCTTCAATGAAGACTGGAAAATGTAGGCAGGCCTCGCCTGTCACCTGATGAACCGTCGCACTCCTTCTGCTGACTTCGCCGCTCGCCCTGATCGCGCAGCCCGCCGTCAAGCGCATTCCCGCCGACGGCATCGCCGTCCCCGCCGCCGACCGCGCGGAACTCGAGAGCCGGACTCGCGCATCTGCAGGCCTCCATCGCGCAGACTCAAGCCCGGCCCGCTCCTGCCCGACGTTCTGATCTTCTCCGAGGCCGTCCGCTTCTCGCTCCAGTACAACGAATTCTTCAAGCCCGCCGAGATCGCCGCCGCCAAGAAGCCTGCTCGCAGCACGGCGAAGAACGCGCCGCCCAACTGGCCGCCGGACAAGCGCCCTGGACCACCGCCACCGGACTCGTGGTGCGCGGCTACCTCTCGAAGATCGACCAGAGCGTGCAGCCCTACGGCCTCGTCGTGCCGCCTTCCTATTCGCCGAACGCGCCGCATCGCTGGCGGCTCGACACCTGGTTCCACGGCCGCGACGAAACGCTCACGCAGGTCAACTTTCTCACCGCGCGCAGAAGATCCGCCGGCGAGTTCACGCCGCGCGACACCATCGTGCTGCACCTCTACGGGCGCTACTGCAACGCCAGCAAGTTCGCCGGCGAGGTGGACCTCTTCGAAGCGCTCGACGCCGTGAAGCGCAATTACCCGATCGACGAGAACCGCATCCTCGACCGCGGCTTCAGCATGGGCGGCGCCAGCGTCTGGCACTTCGCCGCCCACTATCCCGGCCTCTGGGCCGCCGCCTCGCCCGGCGCGGGCTTCGCCGAATCGGCGCAGTATCTCAAGATCAAGACTCACCGGCGACGACGCTCCGCCCTGCGTGGGAGCAGAAGCTCTGGCACTACTACGATTCCGTGGATTACGCCGCCAATCTCTTCAACCTGCCCGTGATCGAATATCACGGCGAGATCGATCCGCAGAAGCAGGCCGGCGACATGATGGAGCGCGCCATGGCCGAGGAAGGCATGCGCTCGCCCGCCTGGAAGGCCCGCAGACGGCGCACAAGTTCCATCCCGAAACCAAAATCGAGCTCGCCAGGCAGATCGATGAGATCGCCGCACGCGGCCGCGACCCGTTCCCGCGCAAGGTCCGCTTCACCACCTTCACGCTGCACTACAACCAGTCCGACTGGGTGACGATCGACGCGCTCGCACAAGCACTGGGAGCGCGCCCGCGTGGACGCGGAGATCTGACGGGCGATTCCGCCGTCAACGTCGTCCACCGCCAACGTCACGGCCTTTACGCTCGCCATGGACTCCGGCGCCTGCCCGCTCGATGCGGCGCGCGCGCCGGTGGTCACCATCGACGGCCAGAAGCTGACCGCCCCGTCCCCGCGAGCGACCGCTCCTGGACCGCGCACTTCCGCAAGTCCGGCGCGCAGTGGGCCGTCGTCAAGAGCCCTGAGCTGCCCGGCCTGCACAAGGTGCACGGACTGCAGGGCCCCATCGACGACGCCTTCCTCGATAGCTTCGTCTTCGTCTCGCCCACCGGCACACCGCTCGCGCCCGCCAGCTGGCAGAATGGGCCGCCTCCGAAGAGAAGCGCGCCATCGCCGAATGGCATCGCCAGTTTCGCGGCGACGCCCAGGTGCGCGACGATAAGGATGTGACCGACGCCGATATCGCCAACAGCAACCTGATCCTCTGGGGCGACCCGGCGAGCAATCGCATGCTGGCGCGCATCGCCGATCGCCTCCCGGTGAAGTGGACCGCCGATGGCGTCGTGCTTGGCGGCACCGCTACGCCGCCGCCACGCACGCGCCCATCCTGATCTTTCCCAATCCGTTGAACCCGAAAAAATACGTGGTGCTCAATAGCGGCTTCACCTTCCGCGAGGCCGACTATCTCTCCAACGCCCGCCAGACGCCCAAGCTGCCCGACTACGCCATCGTCGACATGACCGTGCCGCCCGACGCCCGCTTCCCCGGGAAGATCGTGCAGGCCGGCTTCTTCAACGAGGACTGGTCCGATGTAGTGCTCGCGTCGAATTCTCTCCAAGCCTCTGACGAATCCGGCGAGAAGACGCCGCACGATCTGCTCGCGATCTGTCTGCGCCGCATCGCGGAGCGGCGATCCGGAGATGCGCGCCTGGGTGGAAGTCGACGCCGCAGCCCGCGCTCGCCGATGGCCTCGCTCACCGGCATTCCCTTCGGCGTCAAGGACATCTTCGAGACCCGCGGCCTGCGCCACCGAACTACGGTTCGCCGCTCTATCGAGGGCCGCAAGGGAGCGTCGACGCGCACGTCGTCTCCAGCCTGCGCCGCACCGGCGCCGTGCTGCTCGGCAAGACGCAGACCACGCCGTTCGCCTCCTTCGACCCCGCCCCGACGCGCAATCCGCGGCTGCCCGGCCACACACCGGGCGGCAGTTCCGCGGGCTCCGCGGCCGCCGTCGCCGCCGGCATGGTCCCGTTCGCGCTGGGCAGCCAGACGCTGGGCAGCGTGCTCCGCCCCGCATCCTTCTGCGGCGTCTGCGGCTTCAAGCCCAGCTTCGGACTGCTCTCCTTCGATGGCGCCATGGCCTTCGCGCCGTCGCTCGACACGGTCGGCTTCTTCACCGCAGACCGCCGCCGATATGAAGGAACTCTGTGCGCGCGGCTTCGGCGGCCGGTTCGATGCCGACCTGCATCGCGCCGCCGCGCTGCGCGTCCCCGGCGCGCCATGCAGTCCGCCCTGGCGCACGCGATCGAACGTCTGCGCGCCGCGGCGTCACGATCGACGAGATCGATCCGCCCGATGGCTGGGCACAGTTGCACACCGCCGCGCGCATCATCAATCAGTACGAGGGCGCTCGCACCCAGCGCGCCCGCTTACGAAGAGTTCGGCGAGCGCCTCGGCGCCAAACTCGCCGCTCTGATCCGCGACGGCCTGCGGCATCCCGGAGGAGGAATACGACGACGCCTGCGCCCACGTGGAGCAGATGAGGTCGAGATCTCCGCTCTGTTTTGGGACTACCCCGCGATTCTCACGCCCGCCGCGGCCGGTCCCGCGCCCGAAGGGCTCGCCGCGACCGGCGACCCCTCGCCGAACGCGCCGTGGACCGCCCTCGGCGTCCCCGCGATCACGGTGCCGCTGCCCGGTCGACGGCGCGCCGCTCGGCCTGCAGATCACCGCCGCCTGGGGCCGCGACGACGCCCTCGTGGCTGTCGCCGCGCATTTGGAGTCGATGCTTTGGAGCATGGGATAGCCCATGCTGCCGCGGGGCGGACTGCTGCTCGTCCTTTGGACGGCGTCTGCGAACGCCGCGACCGGGTTCGCCGGCGCAGCGGCCTGCCGTCCCTGCCACGCCGCTATCTTCGCCGCGCAATCGTCGAGCGAACACGCACGCGCGCTGGCGCGTTCGTCGGCCACGCAACCGCCCGAGTGGGCCTTCGGCGCCGGAGTGCAGGCGATCACGTTCGTGCGCCGGCTCGACCCCGATTACTATCTCGAAGAAGGCCGCAGCTGGTATCGCGAATCCGATAGCTTCGACATCACACCCGGGCACCGGAGCGCGGCCGGCGTGCGCTACCGCGTCTTCGATCCTTCCGCCGGAATCCTGCGCTGCTTTGCCTGCCACTCCACGGGGCCCGTGACGCTAGACGCGGGTGAATCCATCGTGCCCGCGGAACTCGGGGTGCGCTGTGAATCCTGCCACGGCGCGGCCGCCGGCCACGTTCGCGACCCGGCCCGTGTGAAGCCGGGCAATCCCGGCAAATTTTCGGCGGCGAGGCTCAATCAGTTCTGCGGCGATTGCCATCGCAAGCCCGCCGCTCCCGACGAGACGCCCAATCTTGCCGACCCCTGGAACGCGCGGCACCAGCCCCTCATGCTCGCGGTCAGCAAGTGCTTCCAGGCCAGCCAGGGCAAACTGAGCTGCCTCACCTGCCATTCGCCGCACGCGCCGCTCGAACGGAAGGCGTCGGCTTACGATAGCGCTTGTGCAAAGTGCCATCCCGCGGCCAGGCACGCGCAACCCGTGGCCGGCCGCCCTTGCGCGGAATGCCACCTGCCCGCCGTCCCGGCACAGAACCATCTCTCATTTTCGACCCACCGCATCGCGATCTACCCGAGGTGAGGGGAGGCCCCGGCTTCACATGCGCGCATTCCTTTGGATCGATCACACTGTTCCTTGGCGCCGCCGGATCTGGAAGCTGAACAGGGCGATGCACAGCATCCGCGGCCCCCGGTCCGCGGCCGTTCACAACGGCATCCTGAAGATCGATCGCGAGATCTTTACGGGAACAAGTTCGTCGCGAACTCCGCGCAGCTCCAGTCAGTCGGCGCGGCAGCCGGTATTCAAGTTCGATCTTTCGCCCGACCGCGAGACCCTGACGCTCACGCGCTCGGGGAGCGACCCGAACCTGAAGATCGTGTTCGACCGGCAATAACGGCGTTACCGGCCCGCTGCCCGCTCCTCTAACTCGGCGGCCTCTTCCGGACGGCCGGTGTCGCGCAGGAATTTCGCCAGTGTCCGTGCGTCGGTCCGCGTCTGCGCATTCGCCGGACCGTAGGCCTTCCCGTCGATCGATAGCGCCAGGCGGTACATGCTCTCGGCGCGCTCCATCTGCTTCTGCGCCTGCAGCACGCGCGCCATTGTCGTCATCGCGCGCGCCGAACGCGGGTGCTCAATCCCGACTGTCTCCTGATCGATCGCGAGGGCGTCGGCCGCGGCCTTCAACGCATCGTCCGTGCGTCCCGCTGCGAGCAGTTTCGCCGCCAGCGCCGCCTCGATCAAGCCATTCGATGGATGATGCGCGCCCTGGGTTGCGCGTCCCACGATCAATGCACGCTCCAGCAGCGCAATGGCTTCGCGCGTCTCCACCATCTCGGCCAGAGACTGCAGAATGGCCGGGATCGCGGGCGAGTCCTTGCCGGCAGCCTCCTCCTGCCTGGCCAGCGCCTTGCGGTAACAGGCTGCCGCGCCCGCCCGATCGGCCGCCGCGCTGCGCAAGGATCCGAGCGCCATCCATGCGCGGATCGCCAGCCCAGCGTCTTCCGACACGCTGGCGCGCCGCCACAGCGCCTCCGCCGTTCGGGAAGGCGATACCGCGGCCAGTTCCTCGACATCGGCCAGGGTCTGCACGCCGGCCGCGCCGAAGGCTTGTTCATCGACCCTCACCGCCTCGGATAACGCCGGACGGGCGCCCGCGGAGTCGCCGATGCCGGCCAGGAACAGCCCGAGATCGCGCGCGGCCTGCGCGGTCCGCGGATCCGCCGCGCCGAACTCCTTACGGCGCCGTTCCAGCGCCTGTTCGTACAACGGCCGCAGCGCCGCGGGGTCCGTCTGAAGCAACATCGCGACCATCACCGGAAGCAGCACAGCCAGAGATTACCACGCCGGGTTCGCCGCCCTCCAAAGCGCCCCGGGCCGGAATCCACTTGCGCAGAGTCTCGTAGAGCACCTCCATCTTGACCGGTTTGGGGATGTGATCGTCCATGCCCGCCGCCAGGCATTGTTCCCGGCAGCCGCCCAGCACTTCGGCGGTCATGGCTACAATCGGCACCCGCCGGCCGGCGCCTTCGCGGCGGCGAATCTCCCGTGTCGCCGTGTACCCATCCATTTCCGGCATCTGGCAATCCATGAAGATCAGGTCGTAGGGCACCAGACCGAACAGGCCTACCGCCTCGCGTCCATCGGCGGCGACGTCGGGGCGAATACCCAGTTTGTCCAGCATGCCCGCAGCCACCTTCTGGTTGACGATGTTGTCTTCGGCCACCAGCACCCGCACCGGCAAATCGCCGAAGCGCACGGAGAGGGCCGCGCGCATTCCGTCCACCGGGCGTCCTACCCGGACGGCATCTGCAACCGTGGTCCCGCCCTTTCTCGCCCAGCACGTGGAGAGCGTATTCAACAACTGCGATTGTCTTACCGGCTTGACCAGTGAGGCGTCCACCGTGCCGCTCTCCTTCTGCCGGACCTCGATCCACTGGCCGACGGAAGTCAGGAGCACGACCACGGTCTCGCGGAGCGCGGCATCGGCCTTGATGGCGCGCGCCAGTTCCGCACCGTCCATTCCGGGCATGCGGTAATCCAGAATCGCGAAGTGGTAGGGATCGCCGGCGGCTTGCGCGGCCCGCAACCCCTCCAGCGCTTCTTCGCCGCCGGCGAAACTCCCATCGCGGATCCCCCAACTGGTGATCTGCTCGTGCAGCACGCGCCGGTTGACTTCGTTATCGTCCACGATCAGGGCGCGGAGATCGCGCAGATCGCCGACCGTGACCGGCTCCACGCGCGAGTTGACGTCGAGCAACAAGGGCAGCGTGAAGGAGAAGGTGGAACCCTCTCCCAGCCGGCTGCTCACCGCCATGGAACCGCCCATCAGCTTCACAAGATGCTTGGAGATTGCCAGTCCCAGGCCGGTGCCGCCGTACTTTCTGGTGGCGGACCCATCCACCTGGCTGAACTTCTCGAACAACGCGCCGATCTTGTCGGCCGGTATGCCGGGCCCGGTGTCGTGAACCGCCACCCGCATGACGGCGCGCACCGCCTCCTGCGCCTCGCAGACCACGTCGATCACGATGTTGCCGGCGGGCGTGAACTTGATCGCGTTGCCCACCAGGTTGGTCATCACCTGCCGGATCCGGCCCGCGTCACCGACAAAATGGCGAGGGGCACCCGCCGGGTACTGAAGCACCAGGTCAAGTTTGCGGTTCTCGATCTTGGGCGCCAGCATCTCGTTCACTTCTTCGATCGTCGACCGCAGGTCGAACGAACTGGCCTCGATCGCCAGTTTGCCGGCTTCTACCTTGGAGAAATCGAGGATGTCGTTAATGATGGTCAGCAGCGCTTCTCCCGACCGGCGCACGGTGCCGGCATAGTCGCGCTGCTCGGCAGTCAGGTCGGTATCCAGCAGCAGGCCCGTCATGCCGATGACTCCATTCATCGGCGTACGGATTTCGTGGCTCATGTTCGCCAGGAATTCGCTCTTGTGCCGGCTCGCGGCCTCGGCCTGTTCCTTGGCGCGATTCAACTGCAGGATCAGGCTGCCGCGCCGCCGGTACTGCCCGGCCGCGATACCGGCGAGCACGAGGATGGCGCACGAGCCCGCTGCCAGCAACGCCAGAAACCCGAACTGGCGAAACCAGGGTGCCGGCACCGCAAACGTGAGCGATTGGCCGGCCGGATCGATGTTGCCGTTGCGATCCATACAGCGCACCTCAAAGCGGTGCTTCCCGGCGGACAGGCGACGATAGGCGGCCAGCTCGACGTTCTCGAATGGCGACCATTGACCCCCATCCAGGCGATAGGAGAAGAGCAGCCGCTCGGCGCGAGTCTGGCTCCACTTATCGATTCCGCTAAAGTCGATTCGCGCCTCTCCGGAGAGCGAGGCCTCGTGGAGATTGTTCGAAGGGTTCAGAATGGTCCGCGGAGAATCGGGATCGGACTCTGGATGGTAGAGGGCCACTCCACGCGTGGTCCCGGCCCACAACCGTCCCCGGCTGTCTTCGAAGACGGTGTACGCAATCATCGAGGGTAGCCCCTCTTCGGCCTGATGGGTAATCCAGCTTCCGTCCTTATACCGGTGGACACCGGACGCAGAGGCGGTCCAGATGACTCCGTCGCGGGTCCGAACCAACTGGCGAATGCGATCCAGACCTTCGCGCAGCAACGTCCAGGATTTGCCGTCGAACTTGAAAATCCGGTCGCGGCCGCCCGCCAGCAGTTCGCCGCTCGCGAGCTGTCCCAACGCGAAGACGCCGGTCTCCGGATAGCCGTTAGCGGGCTGGAAGCGGTCTGAGAACCGCCCGTCGCGCCAGACGCCGCCACCCGCGGAACCGCCCAGCCAAATCTCCCCCTTGCCTTCCACGACACTGCGGAGGTTGGCGCCATGCCATTCGCTGCCTAGTTCCAGGACCTTCCGAAAGCTGCCGCCATCGTAAATATCGAGCCGGAAACCCGGCCTCCCGGTAACTTCACTACCCGCCCAGACACCGCCCGCGGGACGTCTCGCCAGCAGCGTAATCCGGCGTCCGTCGGGATGCACAAGTTCGGTAAAGCGTCCGCTCCCGGAATCGAGGACCAGGACTGCATCGGAGCGGTCGCCCCGGACCACCTTGGCTAAGACTCTGCCATCAGGCAGGGGAGCCAGGCTTTCGGCTTGAACGGTATGGGTGCGGAAGCCCAAGGGCAATCGATGAAACCTCCAACGGTCGCCGTCCTGTTCCAGCAGATAGTCGGTGGCGCTCATCCATAGCCGGCCCTGCGGACCTTCCGCGATCGAATGAACCGTGAGGTCAAAGCTCTCCAGTCCGGCCGGCGCCTGCCATAGGGGCGGCGTATGGCGCGTGATACCCTCCGATGTCGCCACCCAAAACGCGTTGCCCTCTTCGGAATAGACATCGAAGATGTTGCCGGAGAGGACACCGGTTCGTTCCACGGAATAGCGGCGGCCGTCGCGCAGGCGGAAGAGGTCCGCGCCTTCGACGATCCACAAACTCCCATCGCCGCCGCGCCAGCCGCGGAGATTATCCGCCTGGGCCGCATGCACCGGGACCAGTTCTTTGCCCGCCCAGCGGACGATCACGCGCCGCTGGTCGCGGGCGGAAGTCGCCTGGGCGAATAGCTCCCCGCTTCCGGCGATCGGGTAATCAAAGCGCACCAGACCCACGGCGTTGCCGTTGACTTCGATCCATTCAAAGGCCCCGCCCTCGCCCGCCATGCGCACTCTGGCGAGCCCCCGGTCGCCGGTGACGTACCATTCGCCGGCACTCCCGGGACACATCGCCCGGAACGGAGCGATGCTGGAATGCTGCGCGGTGCGAATCTCCCGCCAGCCCTCTCTTTCGGGATCGAACTCCCGCAAGACGTCATCCTGGAGCACCAGCACGCGCCGTCCCGCCGGCACCGCCGCCACGATCCGCCGCCCGGAGGGGGCGGTGTAACGGGCGGTCCATTTAGCGTCGCGGTATTGCAACAGGGCGCCTGGAGTAGCCGTCCAGGGCGCACCACCGGGTGCGGCGTATACTCTGCGAGTGGATGGCCAGTCCGGCTGTCCGCCGCCGCGCGGGTCCGGCAGGCGGGTCACGCCGTAGCCATCGAACCAGCTCATGGAGAGGACGGCGCCGTGCCGGATATACGCGCCCCGCCCAGGCGTCATGCTCAGGGCAAACGAATAGGTCTCGGTTAAGCCCTCGCGCACACTCCAGGAGCGCCAGGCGAAACGGTCGTCGGAGCGGAGCTCCGCCGTGCCGGCTGTAAGAGTCAGGCAAGCCAGCAGGATTCCGGTTTTTAGGCGCGACCATCTGCTCTGCACTGTGACAGTCCACTTATCGGCAACCCGTTCGATTTTGATTAGGGCTGAAGTTCAGCGGTTGGGCAACAGACCGTAGACGTCGACCCGGGACTTGGCGTCTACGTACACCCGGCCGTCGACCACGGTCGGGATGGTGAAGCGGAGGGTCAGGCCGACGCGATCCCGATCGCGATTCTGTTCGCTATTCCACAGTTCACGGGCTACGTTAGCGGCATCGTAGGCATGCAGGACAGCGGGCCGGTCGGCGCCGTTCCAAGCCTTGGTCTCGATCAGCCATACGATGCCGTTGCGGGCGCCGTCGGCTGAAATCGCGGGGGTCGCTCCCGGGTTGCCGAAGCGCTGGACGCCGGTGGCGTCCGGACGGTCGGCGAGTTTGCCCTGGCGGACGGGGAAGGATTTCACGGAGTCCTTGGAAGCGAGCAGGTAAACGCGGCCGTTCCAGTAGGCCGGGGCCGAATAGATGCCGTCGGCGAAGTGGAAAGCCTGCACCGTTTTGCCGCCGGACTCCTGAAATTTTCCGAGGCGCGCGCGGTCGAGAACGTAAAGGCTGCCGTCCTTTCCGCCGATCAATACCATGCGTCGAATTTCGCCGAGCTGGGGAGGAAGGAGCATCGGGCCGCCGGAACCGAGGTCGGCATCCTGGCTGTTGAGGGCACGTTCATCGGAAGGAGTGAAGTAATCCAGCACCTGGAGAGCGCCGCCGGAGAGACCCAATTTGAGCAGGCTATCGCCAAAGTCGCGGCCGCCGGCCGCGGCTGTAAACCGGCCGTTCCCGGTGGCGAGGTAGACATTGCCCTGCTCGTCGGCCGCGGGACCGTTGTCGCTTTGCCAGATACCGCCATCCGCTGCATCGGGAGAGGCGTTGAAGACGGCGGTTTGGGCGAGGGTGTGCGCGTCGTAGGCCATGACCCAGCCGTAGTAATGGCCGGCGTCGCACGAGGATCCCCAGGTCAGATAGACCTGTCCGCCGGATAGCAGGAGAGCTGCGCGTGGGAGTTGACGCAGGCCGTCAAAGGGAACCTTTCCAGGCGCGCGAATCTCCGTGGGTCCGCCGAGTTTTTCGGCGCCGGTGGTGACCGCCAGCGCATGCAGCTTTTGGACATAGCGGTCGGACGAAAGGGCGCCGTGAGTTTCCTTGGTCCGCGCGAGGACGTAGAGGGTGCCCGATTGCCGGTCGATCACGGGGGTCGGCGTGATCCCGATCTCGGGGGCGATAAAGCCGCAACCGACGTCGCGCGCGGGCACGGTGCCGATGCCTGCGCCGGCGTTCAGGAAGTTCACATGCCAGAGAGGCTCGGCGGGGACGCCGGCGGCATCGAAGGCGTAGACGCTGTTGTGCTCGGTAGCAATGAAGATGACGTTGTGGACACCCTTGCCCGGGATGGCGACGCCCGGAAGGTAGAGCGGTTGCGCGTAGACATCGCCATCCACCTTAAAGGAGAACAGCTTCCCAAAGGTGGCGGCATTGACGTTGGCGGGGGTGAGGGTGGTCTCGCGAAGAGTGGCGCCCGTGCGCGCGTTGTCGTATTGGGCAGTTAGCACCTGCGCGGCGCAGGCGGCCGTATAGAGAAGTAGCAGTCCTCCAAGCCTCATGGCATCCTCCGGCGATTCCCGATCGCTTGCTCCAGAGTAGAGGATCGGCGAGGGACGCGAAAGGCAGATTAGATGGACAGGCCGGAGGCCTGTCCCACTGGACTTTTAAAGGGAAGGCAGGTAGACTCGTCACCACCGATAGGAGGGTGATTCATGTTCAAGTTGGGTGTACTTTGCATTCTGCCGCTGATTACCTTCGCAGCCGAGCCGACCAGCCGGGACTGGTACCAGGCGATCCGCGAGAACAATATTTCCGAGCTCAAGGCCATGGCCGCGTCGAAGGCGGCGGTCAACGTCACCGATTCGCGCGGCACGACGCCGCTCATGCAGGCGGCTGCGATCGGGAGCCTGGCGAGCATGAAGATCCTACTGGACGCGGGCGCGAACGTCAACGCGCGGAACGGGCTGGAGATCACGGCACTCATCTACGGCGCATCGGATGCGGAGAAGGTGAAGCTGCTGGTCGCTGCGGGCGCCGATGTAAACGCGAAGTCGAAGATCGGGCGTACGGCGCTGATTGTCGCCGCCGGACATCCGGGAGGCACGGAAACGGTGCGGCTGCTTCTCTCCAAGGGTGCGGATTCGAAGGCGACGGACGGCGGCGGATCGACGGCGCTGATCGAGGCGGCACGGGCCAACGAGATCGAGGCGGTACGAACGCTGCTCGGGCAGCCGGTAGAAATTGATGCCGGCGACCGTTTGGGTTTCACGGCGCTGTTGTATGCGGCGTCGCATGGCAACGCGACCGCGGTGAAGCTGCTGCTCGATAAGGGCGCCAATCCGAACACTTGCTACGAACGCACCAATATGGTGCGCAACGGTCCGATCGCGCTCACCAATCTGACGCCGCTCATGATGGCGCCGCTGAGTTCGCCCGAGACCATCCAACTGTTGATCGATGCGGGCGCCAACGTCAATGCGCGCGACGGCCGCGGCATGACGCCGCTGATGTTCGCGACCGCCACCGACAGGCCGAATCTCGCGACTCTGCGCCTGCTCCTGAAGGCTGGAGCGGACCGGAATGCCCAGAGTAACCTGCACGAAAGCGTAGGCGACTGGGCGGCCAAATTCAATCAACCGGAAGTCATGCAACTTGTGGGCGCGAAGCCGGCCGTCGGGACTGCGGCAATGGTAATGCCTGCCGCCGCAAAGAAGACCGACGTCAAGGAGGCGGTGGGCCGGAGCGTAGCGCTTCTGCAATCCACTTCGGCCGAGTATTTCAAACAGAGCGGCTGCATCGGCTGCCACCACCAGCCGATCATCGGGCTGGCGGTGGAGACCGCGCTGAAGCATGGCATCGCGGTGGACGCGGCGGCGCGCAAGGCCCAGACCCAGGTGGTGCGCACGGAAAACCTCTCGACGCGCGACCTGATGCTGCAGGGCGTCTTCATCAGCGTGGACTCGCTCGCATTTTTCGTGCAGCACTTCAGCGAAGCGGCGTATCCGGCGGACGAGATTACCGACGCGCTGGTATCCGCGATCGCCTCGCAACAGAGGCCGGATGGATCGTGGTACGGCGTGCCGGTGGTTCGCCCGCCGATCGAGGACAGCACCTGGGTGCGGACCGCGATGGCCGCGGCGGCGATGGCGAAATATCCGATTCCGGCGCGCCGTGCGGAATTCGAGGAACGAGTGGCGCGGGCCCGGCGCTGGCTCACGGAGTCGAAGCCGGTCGTGGCCTATGAGCGGAGCTTCCAACTGCTCGGGCTGGTGTGGACGGGTGCGAGTGCGAGCGAGGTGAGCCGCGCCGCCGCCGAAGTCCGCCGCCTGCAGCGCGAGGATGGCGGGTGGGCGCAAATCGAAACGCTGCCGAGCGACGCCTATGCGACCGCCGTGGCGTTGTTCGCATTGCAGCGCGCGGGCATGAAGGCACAAGAGAGTACATCGCGCCGGGCGGTCGATTACCTGGTGCGGAGCCAGCAGGCCGATGGTTCGTGGCACGTGCGCAGCCGGGCGCCGAAGCTGCAGCCTTATTTCCAGAGCGGCTTCCCTTACGATCACGATCAGTGGATCTCGGCAGCCGCGACGGGTTGGGCGGCGGCGGCGTTGAGCGATACGCTCGCGGCGCCGGGTCCGGTCGCGGCAGCACGGTAGAGGGGAGCCCGGAACAAAACTTCAGGCGCGGAGTCTAACTCATTCACGGGGAGGACCCGATGCTTGATGTTCGCGGCCTGACGAAAAAATACCGCAATCGCGCCGTGGTGGATCACGTGACGTTTACCGTGCCCGCCGGGCAGGTTACAGGCTATCTCGGCCCGAACGGCTCCGGCAAATCAACCACGGTCAAGATGCTGGCGGGCCTGTTGCCGGCTACCTCGGGGCAGATTCTGTGGGACGGAAGCGACATCCGTCACGACCTGATCGGGTTCAAGCGGCGGCTGGGATATGTTCCCGAAGAGGCCTTCGTCTACTCCCATCTCAGCGGCCTCGAACACCTGGAACTAATGGGGCGCCTGCGCCAATTGCCCGAAGCGCAAGTGCAGCGTAAGGCGATCGAACTGCTTCGCCTGCTCTGGCTCTACGAGCACCGCTACACACCGATCTCGTCGTACTCCAAAGGCATGAAGCAGCGCGTGCTGATCGCCGGAGCTCTGCTTCATGACCCCGAACTGCTGATCTTCGACGAGCCGCTTTCCGGGCTGGATATCGCAAGCGCGATGCTGCTTCACGAACTGATCGCCGAACTGGCGCGGAACGGCAAGACGATACTTTACATCTCGCATGTGCTGGAAGTCACGGAGAAGGTCTGCGCCCGCGTGATCATGCTCTATCAGGGGAAGATCGTGGCCAACGATGAAGTGGGCCGCCTGCGCGATCTGATGCACCTTCCCTCGCTCGAACAGATCTTCCGCCAACTCGCCAAGCAGGAAGATGTCGGGGCTTCGGCGCGCGAGATTGTCGCGGTCATGCGGGGGGCGGGATGAACGCGTTCCGCCTGCTGGCGCGGCATTTTTTCGGCCGCTTCTTCGATAACGAAATCGTCTCGCAGACCGGCGATATGCGGACCAATGTGGTGCAGGCCTTCGGGCTGGTCGCAACCCCGGGAATCTTCGTGCCGTTCTACATGATTCCGCAGCGCGCGCGATTCGACCATCCCTTTGCCCACAACTGGATTCTGTTGAGCGACTATTACTTTTTCATCCTCTTCTCCATGGTCGTGATGGGCTTCGTCATGGTCTTCGAGTGGGACGCGATTTTTCCCGACCGCAAGGACTACCTGATTCTCACTCCGCTGCCGCTGGGCGGCACCTCGATCTTCGCCGCCAAGACGCTCGCGCTCATCGCCTTCCTCGGGATCTTTGCGATCGACGCGAATTTATTCTGCACGTTCCTTGCGCCGCTGACGACGGGCGGCGAGGGCACCGCGGCGCCCGTCGTCTGGAGACTGATCGCGATCCACGGGGTCAGCGTGCTGGCCGCCGGGATCTTCGTCGCGCTGTCTATTGCGAGCGTGCAGGGAGTCTTGATCAACCTGCTCACGGGCGCCGGATTCCGGCGGGTTTCGCCGTGGGTGCAGATGGCGCTGATGGGCATCCTGATCGTCATGCTGTTCCTGACGCCGCTGGCATGCGCCAGCATTCGGACGCTGGTGGAGCGCGATAGCGCGCTGCTGCGCTGGTTTCCGCCGTTCTGGTTCCTGGGCATGTATCTCGATATGCTGCCGGGACAACCGGCGGGTCCGCGATTCCACGAGTTGGCCGGAATCGCGCGGCAGGCGCTCGCGATCTCGGCCGGCGCCTTCGCGGTCACGTACCTGGCCGGCTATCATCGCCATGCGCGGCGCGTGATGGAGAGTGTGGAGAGCACGCTGGGAGGGCCGGGCCGGCTGCGCGCGGGATTCGACGCGCTGGTCAACCGCTGGCTGCTGCCGCATCCACTGGAACGGGCGACGTTCCACTTCATCAGCAATACCATGCTGCGCACGGCGCGGCAGCGGCTATTCCTGGCGGCCTTCGGCGGTGTGGCCGTAGCGCTGACCTTGCCCGCGCTGGTGCGGATCGGGACGCGGCCCGGCACTCCGATTCTGCTCTTCGAGGCGGCGGGCCTGCTCGCGGCGCCCCTCACGCTTTCCTTCTTCGTTGTCTCCGGGCTGCGCGCGGCCTTCAATTTCCCGGCGGAATTACGCGCCAACTGGGTCTTTCAGATTTGCGAGAGCGAAGACCGCGTGCTGCATATCCGCGCCGCGCGCAAATGGATCGCGCTGATGGGGATCGTGCCGCTGTTCCTTCTGCTGACACCAGTGGAGATCTGGTTCCGCGGCTGGCAGCTGGCCTTCATCCATCTGACCTTCGCGCTTGCGTTCTCACTCGTGCTGCTCAATCTACTGCTGGTATGGTTCCGCAAAATCCCGTTCACCTGTTCTTACTTTCCCGGGAAGACCAGCATGGCGGTGATGGCCGCGCTGTACCTGGCGGGCTTCACTACCTACAGTTGGAGCGGCGCGGATCTCGAAGGACGGATGATCGGGTCCCCTGCGCTGCTCATCGTCTTCTACGCCGCGATCGGCGCGGCGCTGTACGGACTCTCCCGGCTGGAAATTCGGGAGCTGGGCGTCGACGACGCTTTGATTTACGAAGATGAACCGGACCCGATCGTGCGCTCGCTCGAATTGGGGTGAGGGCCTTCGATGGAAGCGTGCGGAAGATGACGGAAGCAATGGGCAACGCGGCCGGTTGATAAGTGGGAAGTAAATGCTATCATGGTCAAACCCCCAAAAAGAGGTTCGTCCATGGCAAGCCCTACGTCTACGCTTGGTTTCCGCGAGGTGCTGCGAACGCCGGCGGTCAAGCGCCTTTGGATTGCTCAGATCGTCAGCATCTTCGGCGATTTTCTTGCCATTTTCGCGATCTTCAGCGTCGTTACATTTCAATTACACGGCACTGCCACTCAGGTCAGCATGATCCTGGTCGCGTTTATGACTCCGTACGCGCTGATCAGCCCCATAGCGGGAGTATTCGTCGATAAGTGGAACCTGAAGGCGACCATGGTCGGGAGCGACGTGGTGCGCGGGGTATTGGTGCTGGCGCTGCTGTTCGTCCGCGACGTCAACGCCATTTACGCGATCCTGTTCGCGATGAGCGTGTTTTCGAGTTTCTTCACGCCTGCGCAAGCTGTGGCGGTGCGGACCCTCGCGCCGGCGGGGGGATTGCTTGCTGTCAACGCCCTAATGAGCCAGGCGATGCAGGGCGCGCAGATCATTACCCCCTCCGTCTCCGGAGTGCTGGTGGACTGGTTGGGCGCGAATTCCTGTTTTCTCTTCGACAGCCTCAGCTTTTTTCTGTCGGCGAGCCTGGTGTATTCGCTGCACATCCACAGACCAGCGCCAGTGGCGGCGCCGGCCAGGAGTTCGGTGGCGGCATCGTTCGCGGCCGGCTTCCGGTTCATCTTTACGCACTCGGCGATTTCGTTCGTGATGATCGCTATGGCCTGCGGGATGTTCGCGATGCGCTGCTTCGGCGCCCTGATTGCGGTCTGGGTGCGCGATATTCTTCACTCCGACGCCAGGTTGTTCGGCCTGCTCAGTTCCCTGATCGGCATCGGAATGATTGCCGGTACGCAGGTCTTGCGCCGTTTCGCCGCGCGCATCATGCCGCAGCGGCTGGTGGTTTACGGACTCGCCGGCATGGGCGCTGCGGTGCTGGTGACAGCCGCGTTCAGCGGCTTGATCGCGACCGCACTCGGCATGTTGGGGCTCGGCTTCTTCGCGGCCTTCAACATGATCACGTCGCAGACGCTGCTTCAGCAGGAGACGCCGCAGGAAATGCTGGGACGGGTGAGCAGCAGTCTGATGTCTCTGCTGGCGATTTCGCAGGTGCTCGCCATGCTTTTCGCCGGACCGGTCGCGCAGGCGGCCGGAATCCGGAATCTGTACTATGGCAGCGCGGTGATGCTGTTTGGGATCGCGGCGTTCGGTATGACCTGGCTGCGGCGGCCACAGACAACGGCCGCCGCGGCATAGCCACTTCCGATGCCAACGAGCCGCGACCGTCAGGGAGCGTTACGGCGCGTGATGTGCGGGGAAGCGCTCCCTCACGGTCGCGGTTCGTTCATCGCTCGCTCACGCTCGCGGTTCGCCCCGGAGGCGGGCTTCCTGTTCGCGGAGTTCGGGGGTTGCCGCAGGGCCGAAATCTTCCATCTCGAAGAGCTGCCGGATTTCGACTTCGGTCTCTTCGTAGTGGGGATTGGGACTGCGCTTCAACCACTCGATCGCTTCCTGCAGGGAGTCCACCTTCCAGATCCAGAAGCCGCCGACAAGTTCCTTGGTCTCCGCGAAAGGTCCGTCGATCACGGTCCGGTTGGCTCCGGAAAAGCGCACGCGCGCGCCCAACGCGCTGGAGCGGAGGCCTTCGCCGGCCAGCAGCACGCCGGCCTTGGCCAGTTCCTCATTGAACTTACCCATGGCGGTGAGCATCTTCTCGTCGGGAAGTTCGCCGGCCTCGGAGCCCTTGGTGGCTTTGATCAGAATCATAAATCGCATTTCATTTTCTCCTCTGCCAATAGATCGAACGGCGGCGGCGTGGGATCGACACGTTCCGCGAAATTAATTCTCAGGTTTGTGCGGGGGCAGAAACTCTTTGGTGTTGAAGATGCGCCACTGCTCTTCACCGGGACGCGCTACGCCGAGAACGAGCGCCACTCCCGCGCGCGGTCCCTGGAAATAGGAAACGCGGATCCGGTGGCTGCCGGCTTTGAGGTTCGCCGTACCGGTTTCGGTTTGGATGGCGTGGATGCCGTCATTGTTGATCACGAGTTTGTCATCGATGTAGAGTTTGGAGCCGTCATCGGAGGCGAGCAGGAAACGGTACTTGCCGGGTTCGTCGATCCAGAAGTTCCCGTGATAATCGATGGCGAACCATTCGTAGCGATCGGTGACGCCCGGGAAACCTTCGAGGAAGGATCGCGGTGGGATGTTCAAAGAACTGGTATAAACCGCACCCACCGGCTTGAGTTTTTGAAACTTGGGCAAGGCGTCGGTATTCGGGCGCAGCAGGTAAATATCGCCGCGCAGCCCGACGGAATCGGTGACGGTAACGCCGAACGTGGTAATGGGAGCGGTGGGAATCGCGGGAGTTTGGCCGCTCGCCGCGGAGAGGCAGGCGGCGATGAGGCAGACCGGGCGCACGACTGGAGGATGACACGAGCGCGGCTGTCGTGACAAGGGGCTCAGACGACAGTGGGCCTACCGCTAGTCCGTGATTTCGATTTTGGGGCCTTCCTCTTTTGCGACTTCTTCCGTACGTGCCGCCGCCTGGCGGGCCAACTCCAGGAAGGGTTCGCCCTGGCCCTTACGCTGCACGATGGGGAGCCCGCTATCGCCGCCGATGCGGACTTCGGGGTCGAGCGGGAGTTCGGCGAGGAAGTGCACCTGCATCTCGTGCGCGGTGCGGCGGCCGCCGCCATGGCTGAAGACGTCGATGCGCTCGTTGCAGTGCGGGCAGGCGAGGTAGCTCATGTTCTCGACGATGCCGAGGATGGGCACCTTCACCTGGTGGAACATCATCACAGCCTTGCGCGCATCTTCGAGCGAAACATCCGAAGGCGTGGTGACGACGATGGCGCCGGTCACGGGTGCGGTCTGGATCAGGGATAGTTGTACGTCACCGGTGCCGGGCGGCAGATCGATGACGAGGTAGTCGAGTTGTCCCCAATCGACCCCGCGCAGGAATTGCTGGATCACGGAGTGGAGCATGGGGCCGCGCCAGACGAGCGGCTTATCGCCGGGGCTGAGGAAGCCCATCGACATGAGTTTCACACCGTATTGTTCCAGCGGCTGAATGCGTTCGCCGATCGCCATCGGGGTCTGGTTGATCCCCATCATCAGCGGAACGTTAGGACCATAGACATCGGCATCCATGAGGCCGACCTTGTAACCGAGCGCGGCGAGGCCGACGGCGAGGTTCACCGACACCGTGGTTTTACCGACGCCTCCCTTCCCTGAGCCGACAGCGATCAGATGCTTCACACCTGGAATGGGCAGTTTGGGCACTTGGCCCGGTTGATTGGGAGACATCAGCCACTATGGTATCAGGAGCGCTATTCCAACAATGGAAGACCGTGAGGGTGTACAATGCTTGGTTTCAAGGGAGAACCGTCCGTGATCGGGTGCCGAATCACCCGGGAGGGGAGGGTTTGTTTCTCGGCGGGCATCTGACCGCCTTTACTTTGAACCCCTTGGGATGGTAGGCTAAGTTACTCATAATGCGTACAGTTGACTTGATTCAGCGCAAGCGCGGCGGCGAAGAACTCTCTCCTGAAGAGATCGCGTTCTTGGTAAACGGGTACACCGCCGGCGAAATTCCCGATTATCAGATGTCGGCTTTTTTGATGGCCGTCTTCTTCTCCGGGATGACTGATCGTGAGGTCAGCCCCCTCACGGAGTGCATGCTGCATTCCGGCGAAACGGTGGACCTTTCGGGCATCCCTGGGGTGAAGGTGGACAAGCACTCCACCGGCGGGGTGGGCGATAAGACGAGCTTCATTGTGGCGCCGCTCGCGGCAGCCGCTGGAGTCGTGGTGCCGATGATGTCGGGGCGTGCGCTCGGACACACCGGGGGGACCCTGGACAAGTTGGAGTCCATTCCCGGTTTCCGCACCGATCTCAGCACCGAACAGTTTCAGAAGCAGCTGGCCGAATTGGGCCTCGCCTTCATCGGGCAATCCGACCAACTGGCGCCTGCGGACCGCAAACTGTACGCGTTGCGCGATGTGACGGCGACCGTGGAATCGATCCCGCTGATCTCTTCCTCGATCATGTCCAAGAAGCTGGCGGAAGGCATCGACGCGCTGGTGCTGGATGTGAAAGTTGGCAGCGGTGCGTTCATGAAGAAGCAGGTGGACGCGCGCCGGTTGGCACAGACCATGGTCGGCATCGGACGCCGCATGGATAAAAAGGTGCAGGCGCTGATCACGGATATGAATCAGCCGCTGGGCTACGCGATCGGTAACGCGCTCGAGATCATGGAAGCCTCGCAGACCCTGCAGAACGCCGGTCCCGCGGATCTCACCAAGCTCTCGCTCGAACTGGCCGCGCGCATGATCTACCTGGGCAAAAAGGCGCAGACGCTGGAAGAAGCGCGGCTGATGGCGCAGAATCACCTGGTGGATGGCTCGGCTTACAAGAAATTCAAGCAGGTGGTCGCAGCGCAGGGCGGCAATCCGCAGGCGCTGGACAAATTCGAACTGCTGCCCAACGCTACCGGAATGCGCGAGATCACCTCGCCGCGCGCCGGCTACGTGGCGGCGATCAACGCGCAGGATATCGGCGTCTCCAGCAACATGATCGGCGCGGGACGCGCCACCAAGGAAGACTCGATCGACCCCGCGGTGGGCATCATCCTGGAAGTCAAGATCGGCGAAAAGGTGGATGCGGGCAGCGTGTTGTGCCGCCTGTACTACACCAAGGAAGATAACGTGGACGAGGCCGCCGATATGGTGGAGGACGCCTTCCGCGTCTCCGGTACCAAGCCCGATGAGCGCGAACTCATTCTGGAAGTAGTCGGATAATGGGCCGTTTCACGGGGTTGCTGGGCCTCATCGTCATCCTGGCAGTCGCGTGGTTGTTTTCCACCCATAAGAGTCAGATCAAGCTGCGATTGATCGCCTGGGGAATGGGGCTGCAACTCCTGTTCGCCGTGCTGGTGCTCAAAACCGATTTCGGACTCATCTTCAAGCGCATCGGGGATGGCGTTAACGCCATGCTGGAATTCGCCGAGGTCGGCAGCCAGTTTCTGTTCGGCCCGTTGGGCACGAAGGCGGGTCCGTACGGAGTGCTGTTCGCCTTCCAGGTGCTGCCGATCGTAATCTTCATCGCGTCCTTTTTCTCTATCCTTTATTACCTGGGCGTGATGCAGTTCATCGTCAAGGCAATGGCAGTGGGAATGCAAAAGGTGATGGGAGTGAGCGGCGCCGAATCGTTGAATGTGGCGGCGAGCATTTTCATGGGGCAGACCGAAGCTCCGTTGACGATTAAGCCGTTTCTGGCGGGGCTGACGGAATCCGAACTCTTTACGATCATGACGGCCGGCATGGCGCACGTTTCGGGCGCGGTGATGGCGGCATACGTGAAGATCGCGGGAGTTTCGATCACCCATTTGCTGACGGCGGTGATCATGACTGCGCCGGCCACCATCATGCTGGCCAAGATTTTCATTCCCGAGACGGAGAAGCCGGCCACCGCGGGACGCGTGGATGTGAAGATCGAGAAGACCGCGGTCAACGTAATCGACGCGGCGGCGCAGGGCGCGGGCGACGGGTTGCACCTGGCGCTGAACATCGGCGGCATGCTGATCGCGTTCCTGGCATTGATCGCGATGGTCAACGGAATCCTGGGCTGGGTCCACACGCTGCCCCTGATGGGCTGGCTGCCGGCCTCGCTCGAGCGGATATTCGGCATTCTGTTCGCGCCGGTGGCGTGGCTGCTGGGCGTGCCGTGGAAAGACTGCAGCGTGATCGGGGACCTGCTAGGCACGCGGTTGGTGCTCAACGAATTCGTATCGTTCCTCAAGCTCGGGCCGTTGAAGGCATCGCTCGATCCGAAATCGTTCACGATCGCTACGTACGCGCTGTGCGGCTTCGCGAATTTCAGCTCGATCGCGATTCAGATCGGCGGCATCGGGGCGCTGGCGCCGACCCGCAAGAGCGACCTGGCTCGGCTCGGACTGCGCGCGGTGGCCGCGGGGACCATGGCCAACTTCATGTCGGCGTGCATCGCGGGAATGCTGCTGTGACGGACGAAGCCAAACGGTTTATTCAGGGCCATACCGACGTGCGGCCGTCCATCGGGGTCGTGCTGGGCAGCGGGCTCGGCGCGTTTGCAGACGAGCTTACAGAGCGCATCGATATCCCTTACGCGGATATTCCCGGCTGGCCGCATTCCACCGCGGTAGGCCACGCGGGCAAGCTGATCATCGGGAAATTGGGCGCGCTGGATGTGGCTGTAATGGCGGGGCGCGCGCATCTGTACGAAGGCTACGCCATGCACCAGGTGACCTATGGGGTGCGGGTGCTCCAGTCGATTGGGGCACGCTCCATGGTGTTCACCAACGCGGCCGGCGGCATTAACCTGTCGTTGGAGCGCGGCGGCCTCGTGCTGATCAGCGATCACATCAACCTGCAGGGCGGGAATCCTCTGGTGGGACCGAACGACGACCGGCTGGGCCCGCGATTCCCGGACATGTCGGAGGCCTACTCGCGCGCCTATCGCGCCATCGCCAAAGAAGTGGCCGCGGAGCAAGCCATCGCCATGACCGAAGGCGTGTATGCCGCGATGCTGGGGCCGAGCTACGAAACTCCGGCGGAGATCCGCTACCTGCGCACAATCGGCGCGGACGTGGTGGGGATGTCCACCGTCCCGGAAGCGATCGTCGCCAACCACATGGGGATGAAGGTGCTCGGCATCTCCTGCGTGACAAATATGGCGGCGGGAATTCTGCCGCAGAAGATCAATCACGAAGAAGTGCTGGAGACCGGGGCCATGGTGCGCGACACCCTGGTTCGCTTCCTCAAGGCCCTGCTGCCAAGGCTGGACGCATGACCTCCGGGGACCGGCTGGTGGAGGCGGCGCTGGCGGTGCGGCTCAACGCCTTCGCGCCGTTCTCGAAATTCCTGGTGGGCGCCGCGATCGAAGATGTCGATGGCCGCGTGCACACCGGCTGCAATGTGGAAAACGCGACCTACGGCCTGACGCTTTGCGCGGAGCGGGTCGCCGTCTTCAAGGCGATCAGCGAAGGCGCGCGCAAGTTCCGCCGCGTCGCGGTGGCCGCCGACACCGAAACCCTTACGCCGCCCTGCGGAGCCTGCCGCCAGATTCTCTGGGAGTTTTGCGGGGATATCGAACTGGTGCTGGTCAACCTCAGCGGCAAAACCGAAACCTATCATCTGAAAGAGCTGTTCCCCAAACCCTTCGATGTATCGTATCTGTAGCTTTTTCCTCTTCGCGCTGGCCTTGGCCGCGCAGCCGGCAGACCTGATCTGGAGCGCGCGCTACGTCATCACGATGGACCCCCAGAGGCGCGTGATCGAGAACGGCGCCGTCGCCATCC
The DNA here is from genome assembly GCA_963791985.1 of uncultured Solibacteraceae bacterium. Taxonomy (GTDB): domain Bacteria; phylum Acidobacteriota; class Terriglobia; order Bryobacterales; family Bryobacteraceae; genus Solibacter. The sequence goes on from CAWBUN010000004.1 coordinate 581,728, forward strand.
GAGGCGACAGCATCCTGGCCGTGGGCACCAGGGCCGAGATCGATGCGCACTACCAGGCGAAGCAGCGGCTGGACCGTCCCGATGCGATCCTCGCGCCGGGGCTGATCAACACCCACACGCACGCCGCGATGAGCCTGTTCCGCGGCATCGCCGACGATCTGACCCTGCAGGACTGGCTGACCAAATTCATCTTTCCGGCCGAAGCCAAGAACGTCACCGCCGATTTCGTGCGCTGGGGCACGCGGCTCGGCTGCCTCGAAATGCTGCTCTCCGGCACCACCACGTACACCGATATGTACTACTTCGAGGACGTGGTGGCGGAGGCGACCAAGGAAGCCGGGATGCGCGGCGTGCTCGGCGAAACCATCATCGGCTTCCCGGTGGCGGACAACAAGACGCCCGCCGATGCCCTGGCCTTTACGGAGCGATACCTGAAGCGCTTCCAGAACGATCCGCTGATTGTGGCCGCGGTGGCGCCGCACGCTCTATACACGAATTCCGACGAGACCCTGAAGGCGTCGCGCGCGCTGGCCAACAAGTATCAGGCGCCCCTGGTAATCCACCTCTCCGAGACCAAAAAGGAAAACGACGACGAGCAGGCGAAGCGCCACACCTCGCCCACCCAGACGCTCGACAACCTGGGTGTGTGGAACGGACGCTCGGTGGCGGCGCACGCGGTCTGGGTAAGCGAGGCCGATATGGCGATTTTGAAGGCGCGCGGCGTGGGCGTGGCGCATTGCCCTTCGAGCAACATGATGCTGGCGAGCGGCGTGGCGCCGGTAACGCGCATGCTCGCGCTCGATATGAAGGTGGGGCTCGGACCGGATGGTCCGGCGGGCAGCAACAACGATTTGAACCTGTTCGAAGAGATGGACCTGGCCGCCAAGTTGCAGAAGGTGACCACGAGGAATCCGCAGGCACTGTCGGCGTCTCAGGCGCTGGAGATGGCGACGATTCGCGGAGCGCGGGCGCTCGGCATGGAGAAGGAAATCGGCTCGCTCGAGGCTGGCAAGCGCGCGGATCTGATCACCGTGCGGATCGATAGTGCGCACGCGCAACCGCTCTACGACGCGGTCTCGCAGATGGTCTACGCGCTGAAGGGCTCCGACGTCCGCGACGTGATGGTAAACGGCAAGCCGCTGGTGCGCGACGGCAAGAGCCTGACGCTCAATGAGCAGGCAATCTTGCAGAAGGCCGCCGAGTATCGCGCGAAAGTCAGCGCGTCACTCAAGAATTAATCTACCGTTCACACAAACATGAAATTTATCTTCACCGCGTTATCAGTCACTTACCGGAGTTACATACTCTCAACTCCTTTTCTCCGTGTTAGTTTCTGAATCAGGTAGGGAAGTGCGGGACATCTCCCGCAAAGCGGGACATGCTGGCCCGCTTTGCGACGTGTGGCCAGAATAACCCTTGTCTTCTCAACAAATCGCTCCAAAGAGGCGGGACAAACTTGTCCCGGTGGGGCATGCTTTAGCTTGCCCGTCCTAGTGGGCAAGTCCGGTCGCGGCGGGTGTCGCCGAAAGAACAAAGACTACGGCTAGAGCGACCATCAGGCCGGCGAACTGCATCAGGCCTTGCGGGTCGGGCTCGGTCTCCCAATCGCGCGTGAACATACGGTAGGCGCAGCCAATCGCGATCAGCAGCAGCATCGGGGTCGAGGTGATCGCCCAAAGTCCGAAGGCGACAGCCAGGACGATGCCGCGCTGAGTGCGGGTGAAGGAGCGCAGGCCGCGCGAGCCGTCGAGTTGCCAGATGGGGATCAGGTTGAACAGGTTGATCATGGCGCCGAAGTGCGCGATCACGGCCCAGATGGGACGCCCGGTGGCGAAGTACATGCCAAGCGCACCGAGCGCGGCGCCGAGCCCGTAGAGCGGGCCGGCAAGCCCGATGCGGGAATCGGGGATCGGCGGCAGCGCGACGCCGCGCATCTGAATGAAGGCGCCGAAGCCGGGGATGAACATGGGCGCTCCGGCCGGGAATCCGTAGCCTCGGATGGCGGCCACGTGGCCCATTTCGTGAATGTAGATGGAGATCACGAGCCCGAGCGCAAAGGCCCAGCCGTAGATGGCCCAATAGACGCCGAGCGAAGCCAGCATGGTGAGCAGCGTGCCCATCTTGGTGAGGCCGAGCAGGAGAAATTTCCCCTTGGTGAGGAGCAGCAGCAACAGAGGTCCGGCGCCCATGCCGGCTTTGTCCTGCCACCAGCTTTTTCCTGCGCCGCTGGAGGCGGCGGTCTGCTGATCGATCTCGGCAATGCGCGCCTGAATGCTACGGTGCTGGACGGTGTCTTCCGGCAGCAGGGCGAGCGATTCGGCCCAGAGCAGCCGCTCTTCGGCGAACTTTCCGACGCGCCACGCGGCCCGGGCGCGGCCGGCGAGATCCTCGAGTTTCGCGGAGTGTGTCAGGCGGCGGCAGCCGGGGCAACTCAGCGCGCCGGAGTCGATTTCCACGCTGCAATCGGGGCAGTTCATTGTCAGATCACTGAGCGGCTTCGACCGGGTAGGGCCCCATGATAAGAATATCCGAACGGCCGGTGAGCATCCAGGCGCGCTGCAATCCGATGAAGATGATGAAGAGGCCGATCAGTCCGGAGATCCCGGAAGATCCGAGCGTGAGGAAGGGTGCGACCGCGGCGAGCAGGAGTAGAAAGACCACAGCGCTGCCGACGGAGGTAGGTCCTCTTTCCGCGACGGTAGGCCCGGGTCTACCCTGCCCCGGCTGTTGCTGTGTGATGGCCGGGCGCGGATTCTTGACCGCGTGGTAAATGAAGACCGGGATGTAACTGGTGGTGATCGCAAAGTAAGTGAGGATCACCGCGAGTATCTGCTGCGGTCTGCCGCCGCGTCCCTGGCCGGCATGGCGAATCGCCTTACCCACCATATAACCTACCAGGATCGCGATTAGCCCGATTTCCGCATTCAGAACAATCGCAACCAGCGCATAAAGCAGGCAGCCGGCCAGCGCGGCGCCTCCGCCATAAAGCGCGGCGCGCATCAGGGAAACCGCGGGCGGGGCCTGCTGGCCGGTGCGAATCTGCTCGGCGCAGCCGGGACATACCACTAATCCCTGCGCGTGAAAGTAGGTGTCGCCCGTGGGGCGTTTGCAGACCACACAGCGGGGCGAGGCATCGTCGGGCGAAGGCTCCGGCGCGACCGGCTCGGCGCGTTGGAACTGTAAGTCCTGGGGAGACATGTTGGAGTATAGGCACTCTCGCGAAAATGTGTCAATGTGAACTTATGACCACCAAACTCTCCGAATCCGAAATTCAGTCGGCCCTACGCGAGCGGAGCGGCTGGACCGTGGTAAATGGCAAGCTGCATCGCGAATTCAAGTTCGCGGATTTCATCCACGCATTCGGCTTCATGACATGCGCAGCGCTGTCGGCGGAAGCCATGAACCATCATCCCGAGTGGTTCAACGTGTACAACCGCCTCACCGTCGACCTGACGACCCACGACGCGGGCGGGATCACGGCCAAAGATTTTCAACTCGCCGCCAAAATGGACGCCCTCGCGGCGGGCTAGAGTTCGCCCGCTTTCAGTTCGTATTTGGTCTTGAGCGCGGTCAACGCCGTTCCAACATCATCGTTCGGAATCGCGTAGCGGTCCAGCATGCCTTCGAGTTTGTTGAGCCCCCCGGGGAATAAATCCCCGGCGTAGCTTTTGTTCGCCTTGTACGTCAGGAATTCCGGTCCCGCCTGCTCCAGGAGCGCGCGCATTTCCTGAAGATAGCGCTGCCGCTTGGTCAACTGCGTCGCCAGCGTGGCGCGCACACCCTGCGGAAACTCGGACTTCAGCGCCAGATCGTCCACCGCCTGCCGTATCTGGCTCAATTCGGCGCCGATCGCCACGGCGTTCTTGGCCAGTTGCGCGGCCACCGCCGCATTTTGATCCAACGCTTCGCCTTTGCCTGCGCCATTGGCCGTGATGCCTCCGCACCAATCGCGCGTACTGCTGACGAAGCTCTTCTCCAATGTGTTCGCACTGGCGAAGTTGGCCTGCGTCGCCGTCAATGCCTTGGATAATTGCGACGCCTCGGTCCGTTCCTCTTTACCGCACCCCACGAGGAACACACTGAAAACCACGAACGAGCAAGATATCAATTTCACAATGTTTACCTCCTGAATCCGCCCGGCTTCAGTATAGGTGGTATCACGCCCCGGCGGCGACGCGGAAGCCGTAGTCGGAGTAGCGGAACTCCGGAGGGATGCTGCTTCTGGCCGCGCAGCGCGACACTTTGATGTGGTGGCGCCAGGCGCCGCCGCGGGAGGCGCGGCGCTTGCCGTGTTCCGGACCCAGCGGGTTTTCGGACGGCGAGGCCGCGTAATAGCCCGGATCGTACCAATCGCTGCACCATTCGTGCACGTTCTGGCAGAGGTCAAAAAGGCCGTAGCCGTTGGGTTCGCCGAGCGCCACCGGCTCGGGACCGTGGCGCCAGCGATCGGCGGAGATCGCGGGCAGCTCATCGCCCCACGGGTAGAGGCGCTGCGCAAAACCGCCGCGAGCGGCAAACTCCCATTCGGCCTCGGTGGGCAGGCGCACGTGCAGATTCCATTGCTCGCCCTGCCAGTGGCAGAAGGCGACGGCATCGAACCAGTTCACGGCCACCACCGGCAGGGCGGGGTCGCAGAACGCCGGCCGGTCGCGGTACTCGGATTTCTCGCGCAGGGTGGCCTTGCGGAAGTGATCGTAATCCGCATTGGTCACCTGGTAACGGCAGAGCCGGAAGGGCGCGAGCGTGACCCGGTGCGGAGGGCGCTCTTCGTCGCGCCCATCGGCCTGGCCCATGAGGAACTCGCCGCCGGGGACCGGCAACAGATCGTCGGGTGTCATCGGATTACCTCCTGTTAGCGCGACGGCCGGTGCTTCCGTTTCGCGCGCTGCGGCACCACCTCGAAGATCGAGAACTGGAGCTTGCGATCGTTGGCGTCGATGCGGTCGAGGACCACGCGCACCTTGTCGCCAATCGAAAATTCGCGGCGAGTGCGCTTGCCCACCACCTTGCGCACGTTCTCCTGGTAGGTATACTGATCGCCGGGCAACGTATCGATCGGCACCAGCCCCTCGATGAACAGGTCGGTAAGTTCCACGAAGAGGCCGTACTTCGTGGTGGAGATGATCAGCGCGTCGAAATCTTCGCCGACGCGGTCGGCCATGAACTTCACCTTCTTCCACTCCACCAGTTCGCGCTCGGCATCGGCGGCGCGGCGCTCGGATTGCGAGCAATCGTCGGCGATCGGGCTGAGTTCGCTCTCGTCGGGAGTCGGCTTGCCGAGCAGCACGGCCCGCAGGAGGCGATGCACGATGAGGTCGGGATAGCGGCGGATGGGCGACGTGAAGTGCGTGTAGGTATCCGCCGCCAGCGCAAAGTGGCCGACGTTCTCCGTGCTGTAGCGCGCCTGACGCAGGGAGCGCAGCATCAGGAAGCTGAGAATGCGCTCTTCCGGCTTGCCTTCGATCTTGGCGACGAGTTTCTGGTAGTGACGCGAGTCGATGTTGGTGTTATCGGCGAGTACGATGGCCTGCTGCTTCTTGCTGCCGTCGCGCCGCTTGTCGGTGACCTTGAAGCGCTTGACCTCGATGGCGCCGAAGCCGAGCGATACGCCGAAGTGGGCGGCCACCTCCTCGAATTCCAGCACGCGCTTGGGGTCGGGCTTCTCGTGAATGCGATAGATGGAAGCGATCCCGGCATTCTCGAGGTGCGCCGCAACGCACTCATTCGCTGCGAGCATGAACTCTTCGATCAGGCGATTGGCGATGTTGCGCGGGGCGCGCGTGACGCCGATCATGGCACCCAGGTCGTCGAACTCGATCAGCGGTTCCGGCAAATCGAAATCGATGGAGCCGCGGCGCACGCGCTTGCGATTCAGCACCAGGGCCAGTTCCTGCATCAGTTCGAAGCGCGGCACCAGCGGCTTATAGCGCTCGCTCAGCATCTGGTCGCCCTCGAGCAGTTTGTGCACGTTGGTATAGGTCATGCGCGCCACGCTGCGGATCACGCCCTCGGTGAACTCCTGGCGAACCACTTCGCCGCGGTGATCGATCTCCATGAGCGCGGAAAGCACCAACCGGTCCTCCAGCGGCACCAGCGAGCAGAGGTTGGTGGAGAGTTCGAAGGGCAGCATCGGCACCGCGCGATCCGGAAAGTACACGCTGGTGCCGCGCAGCAGCGCCTCGCGATCGATGGGCGTGCCCGGGCGGACGTAGTGGCTGACATCGGCGATGTGGACGTGCAACGCGTAGTTGCCGTTGGCCAGCTTATCCACCCAGACGGCATCGTCGAAATCGCGCGCCGTTTCGCCATCGATGGTGACGATATCCATGCCGCGGAAATCGCGGCGCCCCTCGAATTCCCCGGGCGGGATCACGCTCGGGATGGCCTGCGCCTGCTCGATTACCTCGGGCGGAAACTGGTGCGGCAGATGGTGCTTGCGGATGACGATCTCCACGTCCACACCGAAATCGTCGGGGTGCCCGAGAATTTCGACGACGCGGCCGACGGGTGATTCGCCGCGCTCGGCATATTCCAGCATCTCGACGTTGACGATCATACCGTCGAGCTCTTCGACTGTCGTCACCTTCGGCGCGGTCACGCCGATGCGGTCCAGCGAGGGGCCGGCGGGCGGGAACTCCATGCCTTCGGGAATATCGACCCACTGCTGCAAGCGCTCATCGTGCGGCACCACGTAACATCCGCGGCGCCCGATTTTGAATTCACCGACCACGGTGGCATGGGCACGTTTCAGCACCTTCACGATGTTGCCGTCGGACCTGCCATCGGGCTCGATGCGCGCGATGCGGACCAGCACCCGGTCGCCGTGCATTGCCTTGGAGGCGGAGTCGGGTGGAATGAAGATGTCGCCGACCACGCGTGGAATCTGCCGGTCCGCGATCAGGAAACCGTAGCCGTCGCGATGCAGGTTCAAGCGTCCCACCACAAACTCGCGGCTCAGCGCCGTGACGGTGTACTCGCCGCTGCGCAACTCGATCAGTTCGCCGCGCGCGATCAGGCGATCCAGCGCGGTTTCCAGTTCGTCGCGTTTCGCACCTTTTAACCCCATTTCCCGCACCAGTTGCTTGAAGTTCGCCCGGGCGTGGGGCAGGCGGGTAATGTGGGCAACGATGGACGCATCGGTCATATCCCGATTCTACGGGGTCGGCGCTTATCACGCACGATGTTCGGTTATCGCGGCACATTGGCACTCCCAGTGCTCTCTTCCGCCGCATACGAATTGAGATAAGGAGTCTCATTATGAGAAAAGTCAACCAACTGACGCGTCTCCTCGCTGCAGGATTGCTGCTGTCGGGCCTTTCTGCGGGTCTCTTTGCTCAGGCGGATCAGGACAAGAGTGAGCGGGATCGAATGAATAACGCCACAACCTTGACCGGCTGTCTGAGTAAAGACGCTTCAGGCGCCTACATGCTGACCGACGAAACCACCGGTGTAAAAACGACCGTGACCGGGGCGGCCGACCTGGAAAAATATTCCGCCAATAACAAGGTAACTTTGACCGGGGCAGCGAAGACGGACGCCGCCGGCAAGCCTATCTTCGAGGTCAGTAAGCTCAAGCACGTCTCCGATACCTGTAAAGTACCCCCACAGCAGTAACGCCTCATATCACCCTCAGCCAACTCCCTGGCGGTCGCGGCCCCGGATGGCGTGACCGTTGGGGAGTCTTTCACACATTCAGGAACTTGCCACCAGTAGCCGGTGTCCAAGTTTCATGCTCGAAGCTCATCACCTGACTAAAACCTTCGTGGGGCCGCCCGCCGTGGACGGGGTCAGCTTCGTCATTCGCCCTGGTGAAATACTCGGCTATCTCGGGCCCAACGGTGCGGGAAAAAGCACCACCGTCAAGATGCTCACCGGACTACTTGAGCCTACGTCCGGGCGCGTCACACTGCACGGCGAAGACGTTCGGCGCGATCTCAAAGGCTTCCAGCGGCGGCTCGGCTACGTTCCTGAAGAGCCTCATCTCTATCCCCACTTGAGCGGACGCGAGTATCTGCAATTGGCTGGGCGGCTTCGCGGGATTTCACGGCGCCCGCTCGAAACCAAGATGGACGAACTGCTCCACCTCATCGGGCTCTGGCAGGACCGCCACAACACGCTCGCCAGCTATTCGAAGGGCATGCGCCAGAAAATCCTGCTCCTGGCGGCGCTGCTGCACGACCCCGAACTGCTGATTCTCGACGAGCCCTTTTCCGGCCTCGACGTGAATGCCGCGATGATTCTGCGCAGCCTGCTGCACTCGCTGGCCGGGCGCGGCAAGATGATCCTGTACAGTTCGCATGTGCTGGAGGTGGTGGAGAAGGTGGCGCACACGGTGCTGATTCTGCGCAAAGGACAGGTAGTGGCGCACGATTCCGTGGCCAACCTGCGCAACGTGATGTCGCAATCTTCGCTCGAAGGCGTTTTTGCGCAACTGACCAATCCGGAGGACACCGACGCGATCGCGCACCGCATCCTCGATGTCGTAGCGGCATGAAACGTCTTCGGGTGTGGCTCGAGGAGACCCACGGCGACACTTTCGAACTAGTGCGTCACTTCCTGGCGCGCTTCTTCGATAGCGAAATGGTGGCCACCACCGGCGAATGGCAGAAGGTCGCAATCGGCGTATTTGCGGCGGTGGTTTCGCTGGGCATCATGGGCATCAATACGTACTGGCAACGGTACGCTCTGCTGCAGGTTCCCGCCATTTCCACGCCGGCGCTCTATCAGGCCGCGGTCCGCGAAGACCTGCTGATGTTCCTCGGCCTGGCCATGGCGATCACCGCGCTGGTCACGCTGGTGCAGTGGGACTCTCTCTTCCCGAGCCTGCGCGATTGCCTTGCGCTCGCGGGCTTTCCGGTGAGCGCGCGCCAGATCTTCTTTGCGAAGTTCAGCGCGCTGGTGTTGCTCTTTGCCGCCTTCGCGCTGGCGTTGAACGCGCCGATTTCCGGGCTATTCTCGACCGCCATCGGCGGCCCGTGGCAGGAGAATCCGTCGGGGCTCGCGATCAAACTCGCCACCCTGGCCAGCACCGTGGGTGCTTGCACGTTCGTCTTCTTCACGCTGCTCGCGTTCCAGGGGCTGCTGCTCAACATCGTTCCCGGACGCTACTTCCTGCGCGTATCGCTCACGATGCAGGCTGCGCTCTTCATAGCTACGGTCGGTTCACTGCCGTTGCTCGGACGCCAGCCGACGACAGCCGCCTGGTGGCCGCCGGTCTGGTTCCTGCACCTCTGGGAATCGATTGTGGTTGGTCCGGCCTCCGTGTCGCGTCCGGCGCTGCTCGCGCTCGCCGTGCCCCCGGTGCTCGCCGTTGTCTTCTATCTGATCAGCTACCACCGCTACCGGCGCCTGCTACTGGAGGCGCCGCCCTCACACGCCGGCGGACGCTTTAGCGGACTCGGCGCGCGCGTGCTCGAAGCCTGGATTCACGAGCCGCGCGAACAGGCCGCCTTCGCCTTCATCTGGAAGACGCTGGCACGCAGCCGCAGTCACCGGCTGATCCTGCTGGCCTGCGGAGGCATCGCGCTCGGCTGGGTGATCAAAGGCGCGCTCGATTCGCCGCCCGTGTCGCTGCACGATGAGGGAATGTACGGCCTGGTGGCGGCGTTCGTACCGCTCGGACTTTCCATTCTCACCATTCTGGCGCTGCGCTATCTGTTCTCGCTGCCGGTCGCGCTGCCCGCCAACTGGATGTTCCAGACTGCCGACGCCGAGGGACGCGCCGCGTGGCTGGCCGCCGTGGAGCGCTTCGTCATCACCTGCGGAATCGCGCCGTTCTACGTAATCAGTTTCCCCGCTACTGTGGTCATCCTGGGACCGCTGCGCGCCATCGCGATCACCGCGCTCGGCGCCGTCTTCGCGCTGCTCAGCTTCGAACGCCTGTTCCGGCAATGGAGAAAGCTGCCCTTCACGTGCAGTTATCTTCCCGGCAAAAAGCCGGTTTGGCTGCTGATGCTCCGCGGCTCGCTGGCGATGATCTACCTGGCCGCGGTGCCGCAACTGCTGCTCAGCGCGTCCGGCGATATGGCCGGGTTCCTGGCGCTGTTTACCTTGCTCGCCGGAATCTGGTGGCGCTGGCGCTCCGTACGCGAACGGGAATGGGCGGAGTGTTCCCTGCTCTACGTGGAGACGCACGACCCCGACCTGTTCGCACTCGGTCTGCGACCGATGGAGCAGGACGCGGCGGTCACCTCCACGCAGCAGCACGCGCCCGAGATGTTTTCCGCGGGACTGGTGGCTTCCCGCGGCTTCCTGCCCGAAGCCTGGGAGGAAGAGTTGGACGCCGACCGCCGCAACCCGGGAGCCCTGTTCCACACCTTCCTGGAGGATGTGCGATACGGCAGCCGGCTGATCCGCCGCAATCCCCTGCTCTCACTGGTCGTCGTGCTGACACTCACCGTCGGCATCGGGATCAACGCCAGCGTGTTCACGGTGGTGAACGGCATGATGCTGCGTCCGCACGTCTCGGGCGACCCGGCTACGTTTGTTCGCATCGTCCCCGAATCGCGCGTGCAGGGCGTGCCGCGCCCATTGTCGTACCACGAGTACCTGGCGCTGCGCGATCATACGCGCAGCCTGCGCCAACTCGCGGCGTTCAGCTATTTTCCCGCGATGATCGGCGACGACGATCCCGGCGGCAATCCGGGCATCGCGGTCTCCTGCAATTTCTTTCTGGTCGAGGGTCTCGCCCGCCCGATGTTGGGGCGCTTGCTCGACGCCTCCGATTGCGAAGCTCCGGGACAGGCGCCGGCGGCCGTAATCAGCGCGAAGACCTGGCACACGCGATTTGCTTCAGACCCGCAAATCGTCGGCCGCTCCATCCGGCTCGACAACCGGCCGGTCACGGTGGTCGGCGTGGTGCCCGACCTGACTACCGGCTGGTTCAACCCGCCCAGCATCTGGATTCCGTACACCGCGCAGCCTTATCTGGATTCCACGCGGAATGCCTTCGTGGATGAAAACGTGCTTTGGCTTTGGCTCGCCGGGCGCCTGGCGCCGGGATACTCGCGCTCCCAGGTGGCCGCGGAGTTCAACATTCTGGAGCACCAGGAAGACCGGGAGCATCCCGGCCGCAGCACCGCGGTGGTGACCACCGACGGCTCGTGGCTCGAAGAGTTCGAACTCAACATGACGGGCCGCCAACTGATGCTGTTCGCCTTCTTCCTGGGCTCGTTCGTGCTGGTGCTGCTGATCGCGTGCGCCAACGTCGCCACCCTGCTGCTCTCGCGCGCCGCGTCGCGCAGGAAGGAAATCGCGGTACGACTATCGCTGGGCGCGCCGCGGATCCGGCTGGTGCGCATGCTGATTACGGAGAGCCTGATTCTGGCGTCGATCGCGGGAGCCGCCAGCGTGTACATTGTCCGGCACGTGCCGCGTCCGCTATTCCGTTATCTGGCGCCGCGCTCGCCGGAATTTCCGATGACGCCGGACTGGCTGATTTTCGCCTATCTCGCCGCGGTGGTATTGCTCTGCGGCATCGGCTCCGGACTTGCGCCCGCCCTCGAATCGGTGAATGTGGATCTGTCGTCTTCGATCAAGGGCCAGACCGGTTCGCCCGGCGGCAACCGCGTGCGCGGCTGGCTGGTGAGCGCGCAGGTGGCGATGAGCATGGTGCTGCTGGTGGGGGCCGGCTTGTTCGGCAAGGCGGAGGACCGTACGCTCCACGCCGACCCGGGGTACCTGCCGCAAAAAGTCGTGGTGGCGCCGATTCGTTTTCCGGAATCGACCACGCTCGAGGCGGCGCGCGTCCGGCTCGATGCCATCGCGCAACGCGTCAAAGGCCTGCCCGCCGTGCATTCCGTGGCCTTCTCGGATGGCTTGCCGATGATCGATTGCTCCACGCTGGAACTTCGCCCGCCTGGACGCAGCGACGCGGTGCAGCCGGTGGATGTGTATACGGGCTCGCCCGGATTCTTCGAGACACTCGGACTGCCGATCGTACGCGGCCGTGAATTTCAGGAGGCGGACCGCGACGCCATCGTGGTGTCGCGCAGCCTGGCGCGGCTCTTTTGGCCGCGCGAAGATCCGCTCGGGAAGACAGTCTCTTTGAGCGGTATCACGGCCACCGTGGTGGGCGTGGCTAAGGACGTCGAGGGCAGCCGCTTCGGCGCTTCGGAGAACCTCCCACTCTATCGCGTGCGCCGTCCGCACCCGAGCCACAACATCCTGTCGGTGCGGTTCGATGGCGACGCGCGGTCGGGCGCCACCGCTCTGCGCGCCTCATTCCGGGAATACGATCCGGGTATGTTCGTCACAGCGCGCGTGCTGCAAAGCTGGATCGACCAGATTACCGAGGTGCTGTGGAACGTGGTCTCGCTGATCCTGCTGCTCGGCGTGGTGGCCACGGTGCTCGCGACCACGGGGATTTATGGGGCGGTGTCGTTCGCCGTCAACCAGCGCACGCGCGAAATGGGTATCCGGCTGGCGCTGGGCGCGCAGAGGCTCCACATCGTGCGCGAGGTCTTTCTCTCCGGCGGCCGTCCGGTGCTGCGCGGACTCTTCCTCGGCCTCTGGCTCTCGGTCGCGGTGGCCGCTACCTTGCACCACGGGATGAGCGGCACGCCGCTTCGGTTGGATAACGAGGACCCGCTGCTCTATGGCGGCGCGGCACTACTGCTGGCCGCCGCCGCCACGCTGGCGATGGCCGGCCCCGCGCGCCGCAGCTCGAAATCCGACCCGTTAGATGCGCTGCGGTGCGATTAGATGTTTGTCTTATCTGCGTTTATCTGTGTTCATCTGTGGCCCATTTTGTTTTTCAGAAAAGCAGAATGGGCCGCAGATAAACGCAGATGAACACAGATAAGACAGGCGGATCAGGCGTTGGCTTCCGCCTAGAATGTTCCCACTGCTCACTTCAAACTGCACCTTTCGTTGGGCTGTCAAGCGGTGTACTGAAGTGGAGAACCTTCGGTCGACCCCTTCTTTTCCTGCTGGTATTCAAGGGAATCACGCGTACGGTCTCACCTTTCATCCGAAGCGCGTTGGCGTAGGCTCGAATCAGTGGATTTCGATGATCTTCATCGGCCGTGTCCGGAGCGGACAGGCTCACTACTCATCGGCAAGAGCCTCGGTCGGCGAGATACGAGCAGCCTGGTGAGCCGGAACCAGACAGGCGACCAGCGAAACCAGACCGATAATGCAGGCGGTTCCCGCAAGTGTCGCCACATGAAAAGGCGGCACATGGAAAAGGAGATTCCGCATAGCTCGACCCGTTACCCACGCTCCGGCCACACCGAGCATCGTGCCCGCTGCCAACAGGCGTAAACCCAGCGCAAGAAACTGACCGCGGATCTGTTGCGGCCGCGCGCCCAGGGCCATCCGAACGCCGATCTCCCTTCGGCGCTGCGCCACCGCGTAGCTCAGTATTCCGTAAGTGCCGATGGCAGTGAGTAACAAAGCGATCGCGGAAAAGAGAGTCGCGAGTAACGCCGGCGCCCTGCGCGTAATCAGGCTGTCGGAGATCCGTGTCTCCATGGACCGAACATCGGTCATGGTTGCATCGCGTCCAGTCTGCCGGACAATCGTTTGCAGGGTCGGCCCCACCGATTCCGGAGGAAGGCTCGTGCGAAGCACTACGAAAAGACTATCGTCGGTCCGCAGCGCATACGGGTAATAAATCGCGCCCTGCGCCGCATCGTCGGTAAGGCCAGCCTGTTTCACCGCACCCACAACCCCAACTACGGTAAATGCATCGACCTCTTTTGTTTCATCCGAGCCCTCGAACAGCCGCTGGCCGAGAGCGCTGGCGTGTGGCCAATAGAAGCGGGCGAAGTCCTCGTCAACAACGCAGACCCGATCCCCACGTTGTGAATCGTCCGCGGAGAGGAATCGCCCTTCCAGGAGGCTGAAGCCCATGGCCGCGAAGTAGTTGCCATCCACGCCGTAGGAGTAGTGCCCGCGCAATGTTTCGCCAGGCGGGCGCACGTAGCCTTTCACTGTAGCGGCGCTCTTCCCGTTGTTGCCGCTGAGCGGGACATTGTTTACCGCGCCCACCGCTGTCACTCCCGGCTGCCGCGAGATCTCCGCCAGCAGACGCTCGTTAAAAGCGAGGCGGGCGGGCCAGTTCGGGTATTGATTCCGCGGCAGTAGGATTTGACCGGTAAGCACATGGTCCGGCCGAAAGCCCGGTGAAACAGCCATCGCCTGTTTCAGGCTGAGCCCGAGCAAGCCAGCTCCCTCTAACAGAATTAACGCCATCGCAATCTGGGCCACGATGAAGCCGTGTCGCAGCCGCTGAGACATGCGGCCCGACGTCCCGCCTCGCGTCTCCGATTGAATTGCACCCGCCAGATGAGCGCTCAGATTGAACCACGCAATCGGTAACGCCAGCGCAATTCCCAGGATGACGGACCCGACCACCGCAACCATTGCCAGTCGAGCATCAAAGGCGATGTCAGTGCCCAATGGCAAACGCTCCGCACCGAGCGTGCCGAGAAGGCGGATTCCGGCCCAGCCACCGGCGAGGCCCAGGAACCCTCCGGCCAGCGTCAACAGCGTCGTTTCTACTGCCACTTCACTGATCACGTGCCAGCGGCTCGCCCCCAAAGCCTGCCGTACCGCCAGTTCCTTTATTCGCCCGCTGGCGCGGATCAGAAGCAGGTTTGCCAGGTTGACCGCGCCGATCAGCAGGAGCGCCAGGGCGCCGCCCTGCATCCATAGCAGCGTGGGGCGAATGCTCGCGACGTGGTCCGCGCGGAGAGGCACCACCACGGACCGGAAGCCGGCGTCGGAGAGCATCTTCGCCTTCGGATCGTCCCGTTCCAGGGTGTTGTTCTGAGCGTCAATCTGAGCCTGCGCCTGTGCCAGCGTGGCGCCAGGTTTGAGGCGAGCGATGATGTGTTTCGAATTCCCACCCGAATGCCGCTCCCGGGACACGCGATCTTCGGGACGCGACGCAAAGGGAAAATACAGCCGCGCTTCCGACGATAAAAAGCGGAAGCCGGGCGGGAGAACGCCCACGACGATGTTCGCAACTCCGGCAACCTGGACCTGCCTGCCCAGTACGAGTGGGTCGGCATTGAAATTTCGCCGCCAATAGCTGTCGCTCAGAATCACGACCCTGCTGGGCGGTATCGCCATTTCCGCATCCGTGAAGCTGCGTCCTATCGCGGGGTTAGCGCCAAGGGTGGAGAAAAACTCCGACGATACGCGCATAAACGGCACGCGTTCTGTTGCGCCGGTTTCTCCGACGATTGCCGCTCCCTCGCTGTAGATGGCGAGATCCGAGAAGGCCGGTATCTGACCGCGGCGTTCGTAGTAGTTCGTCGTTGAGGACCCATCGCGGAGGACGCCTGCTTTCGGATATGTGTTGAACACCGTGACCAGCCGGTCGGGCGCCGGAAAGGGCAGGGGACGAAGCAGAATGGAGTCCACGACGGCGAAGATCGTGAGATTCGCGCCGAGACAAACCGCTAGCGTCAGGAGTGCGGTAGCTGTGAATCGCGGCGTCTTACGCAATGTCCGTCCCGCGTGGCGGAGTTGCCTCCGTAATTCGTCGAACGGTCGAAGCCCGCGGGCTTCGCGGCATTCTTCCTGAGTGCTGTTCAGGCTGCCGAACTCGATTCGGGCGCGCCGTGCAGCCTCTGGAGGCGGGACGCCGGCGCGGATCAGATCGGCCATGTATTGATCGACGTGGAATCGGAGTTCCTCTGACATGCCCCGTTCGAAATCGTCGCGTGATTTCAGAACGCGGAAGAACGAGCGAATTTGTTTCAGCACGTCACACCTCCTCGGGTGTAGTGTTCAAAGCTAATGTGATTGCGGATGCGAGCCGGTTCCAGCCCTCGGTTTCCTTGCGCAGGCGCCGCCGCCCCGCACCGGTCAGCGTGTAGTATTTCGCGCGCCGATTGTTATCGCTGACACCCCATTCGGCGGCGATCAGTTCCTGGTGCTCCAGGCGGTAAAGGGCGGGATATAGTGATCCCTGGGGAATTTCCAGCGCATCGCCTGAGATTTGCTGTATACGCAGCAGCACGCCGTAACCGTGCAGCGGCTTCAAAGAGACCGCCTTGAGAATCAGCATGTCGAGTGTTCCCGGCAGAAGCTCCGCGGTTTTGCCCATGGCAATTGCCTCCCAGTCTAACTAGGAGTATACCATCGTCTCCTAGTTTGCCATAGGGAGAGGGAATAAACTTTGGGCTCAGGTCCTTGGTCGGAGATTGGCCCTCCCTGACGGCGGAGTGTAGAGTTTGCGGTACCAGCCGATTCGCGGCTCGACGTATAGTCGGATCGTCCCCATTCCAAAAGGAGTCCGACCTACATGTTCGATCAACTATTCGAGCGCCCGCACGCCCTGGCTCGCCAGCTTTCGGCCCCGCTCGTCGAAGAAGGCCGCCAATATTTGTCACTGTGCCACGCGCAAGAGTTTTCCAGAGGTTCGCTACGGCTCACGGCCCAGCTGCTGGTGGCTACCGCAGAGTACCTAAAACTTGACGACCGCCCCAGCTCGATCATTACTCTGCAAGAAGTCGAGGAAGCAGGCTCGCGCTGGTCCCAGCGCGTATCGCTGCTACCTATTGAGAATCCACGGCTATCCGCAAGCCCTACGATCCTTTGGTCGCTGACTTTGCTGACTTCCTGCGGAACGAGCGAGGCCTCTCGACTGCGACGATTGAGCTACGTTCTTTCACTGTGCGGTCCTTTCCGGGTCGGCTCGGTGTGGGCGAACGTTCACTCGACACTATCTCCGTCGCCGATGTCGATTCTGCTCTGGCTCAGCAGGTGAACGAAGAACACTATGCTCGCGTCACCGTACAAACGTGCGCTTCGTCGCTGCGCTCATTCTTCCGATATGCAGAGATGCGACAGTGGTGCCGCACCGGCATTGCAGCTGCGATCATGGCCCCGCGTGTGTTTCAGCACGAGTCGCTGCCTTCCGCACCGACATGGGACGATGTGCGCAAAGCCATTGATGCTGTTGCGGGCGATCAACCGGCGGCAATCCGCGATCGCGCCATCCTGATGTTGGTCGCCGTTTATGGCGTCCGAGCCGGAGAAGTGGCCCGGCTGAAACTTGACGATGTTGATTGGCAGCGGGAGATCATCGTCTTTACGCGGTCCAAGCTGCTTGGAAGTCATCGACCTGTTATGTGGCTCGCCACATAATAGCTCGTGCACCCTCAGGCACCGAACGGCCCAAGCCGCCACCATTTTGCCGCGTCTACCACTGTGGATCCCCAAGCAAAGTTCCAGGCCACCAGGCATGTTATGAACCTGCTCTACTCGGACCCAGCCATCGGGCACCGTGTGTATTCGCTTGATTGCATTTTCCAGAAGCATCGCTGTGTTTCCGCGGTCCCGTGGCCGGAAGAAAAAATAAGGGTACCAAGTCACGCAATCCTCTTCATGCCGCTTTACGGTGACCTCTCCGAATATGCTTCTTGGGCGGACTTGGACCGGGGATGTTCGAAGAGCAACTGGCCGTTGATGGCATGTGCGCGACGCCTCCATCGGCGAAGGGCCTGTCGGTGCTGCTCGAGTTGAAGTAAACTAGGGCTCGATGAAGATCAGGATTCTTGCATTCGTATGCGCGCTCGGCACCGCGTTTGGGCAGGGCCGCGGAGCTCCGCCCATCAAATCCCCCGAAGTCTCCGCCGACGGTAAGGTCACGGTTCGTCTTCGCGCGCCCAAGGCTACCGAGGTCTTCGTAACCGGACTCGGTGAACGGCTGGCGATGCAGAAAGACGAACAGGGAGTCTGGTCGGTCACCACCGCCACGCTGAAGCCCGACCTCTACTCCTACAGCTTTCAGGTGGACGGGATGACTGTCACCGATCCCTCCAACCCGAAGTCGAAGCCCTCTTACGCGAATGCCGGGCAGAGCGCGGTGCTGGTTCCCGGAACGAATTCCTGGACGCCCACGCCCAATCTTCCGCGCGGCGCCGTGACGCATCATTTCTACCATTCCGCCATCGCCGGCGACGATCGCGACTACTGGGTCTACACTCCGGCCAATTACGATCCCAAGCGCAAGGAGGCGTACCCGGTGCTCTACCTGCTGCACGGACTCGGCGACGATGCCGGCGGCTGGATCCAAGCCGGAGCTGCCAACGTGATTCTGGACAACCTGATCGCGCAGGGCAAGGCCAAGCCGATGATCATGGTGAATCCGCTGGGTTACGGAAACGCCGACGGGCCGGGCGGCGCAATGCGCGAAGATATGATCCCGAGTTACGCGAAGACGGTGCTTGAAGAGGTAATGCCGCAGGTGGAGAAGGAATACCACGTCAGCAAGGACCGTACGCAGCGCGCCATCGCGGGACTCTCGATGGGCGGCGCGGAGGCGACCGTCACCGGTCTCAATCACCTGGATAAGTTCGCGTGGATCGGCTCCTTCAGCGGCGCGTATGTGATGTGGCCGGGAGCGCGCGGCGCGACGCCTGCCACTCCGCCGGCGGGCGGTGGACGCGGCGGCGGCCGCGGTCCGGCTTCGCTCGATGCCGGCGCGTTCGCGAAGAACTTTCCGTCGCTCGACGCCAAGGCCAACGCCCAGATCCGCCTGCTCTGGGTCGCCTGCGGCACGGCCGACGGACTGATCGGCGTCAACCGCCAGTTCAAAGGGTGGCTGGATTCCAAAGACGTGAAAGTCACCTATATAGAGGTTCCCGAGATGGCCCACGTGTGGCCGCTGTGGAGACAGAATCTGACCGACCTGGCGCCGCTGCTGTTTCAAGCGGGGCATTAATAATCGCACGGAGGAATCTTGTTTCCAAGGTGCCAAGCCGGCTGAAAGCCGGCTGCAGGCAGGATTGCCTGCCCCACATGGCGGCGCGCCGCAAACTGGAAATCGTGGTTCACGCGTGCTACGGGATCGCTCCCTTGCGGTCGCGGCTCTGTTCTTCGCGGCCTGCGAACAGACAAATGCACACTAGTACATTGCGGCACGCCGCAAACTGCAAATCGTGCGCGCGAGATTTACGGCAGCAAGTGGACAGGCCAGGAGGCCTGTCCCACTGGGGCCAAACACAAATGCACAGGGATACAAGCAGGTTTAGGGTGTGCCAGTGCTCGCCGGGGATCCCGATTGCGAGCACCAGCGCTGTCGGTGTACTCGATCGCGAACCACTCGAATAGGTCGTCGACGTTGGGGAAGCCTTGCGCAAAGTTTTGCGGCCACACGTTCAATGAGGTCGTGTAAACGGGTTTGAGTTGAAAAACGCGGCCTTGCAGTCGGGGCGGCAATTTTGCCGGAATTTTGGTGCAACGGGTGGCAAAGCTCCGCCGTCAGTACTATTCTGGAATTTGGAACGGTGACGGCTGGCGACTTACGGGTCGCCAGCCCGCCGGGATCAAACCTGGGCAGAATGGGAAGCTGCTCGCATCGATTGTTGTACGGGGAGTTCCCATATGAAGCGCCTGATCCTGTTGCTGGTCCCCGCCGCCCTGTTCGCGGGACAATCCCGTTTCGCCCGCCTGGGCGAATTCGATGGGAAAGTGGAGGTTCAACTCCACGCCTCTAATCCCTGGGGCCCGGCCGAACGCAATCTTCCGTTGACCGAATCTGCGTGGCTGCGCACGGGGCCCGCCTCACGCCTCGAAATCGAGCTCGATGAAGGCAGCGCCTGGCGCACCGGGGCGGATTCACAGACCGAGATCTCCGATTATTCGCGTCTCTCCACCGGCCAGCGCATCACGGTGCTCTCGCTGGATCACGGTGTGGCGTACTTCACCGGCGAGCCCACGGGGAAGGACACGCTCTCGCTCGCCGTCCCGGGTGCGCAGGTGACGCTGCTGCGCGGGGCGCGCGTGCGCCTGCAGGTGGATCTCACGGTCAGCCGGATCTCCGTGATTGAAGGCACGGTGCGGCTATCCTGCCCCGCCGCCGAGCTCGACATTCGCGAAGGCCAGACGGTGCGCGTGGAACCGCTCACCCCCGCGCGCTTCTCGCTGGACCGCGAGATCACGCCGCTCGACCTGGACCGCTGGAGCGAAGAGCGCGACAAGGCGCTCGAGGCTTCCGCTTCTTCTACGCACGTGGCGCAGCGTTATGGCGTGGACGATCTGGACGCGGCGGGCGAGTGGGTGGAGACCGATCTCGGCGCAGTGTGGAAGCCCAAGGTCGCTGAAGGATGGGCGCCCTTCCAAAAGGGCCGTTGGCAGTGGTACGACGCGCTCGGCTACACCTGGGTCAGCGATGAATCGTGGGGCTGGCTGCCGTATCATTACGGCCGTTGGACGCGCAAGAACGATATGGGCTGGGTCTGGGTTCCGGGCACGGCGGCGATCTTCAAACCGGGCGACGTGTACTGGCTGCGCGGCGCGAAGATTGCGGGATGGGGTCCGCTGGCACCCGGTGAAGACTGGTCGCCGGCGGTTCCCCCGCAGCAGTTTCTCAACGTCAACACCACCTGGGCGAGTTTCGCCGCGGACGCGCAGGTGATCGACCCGGCGGGATTCCAGGACCGGCCGAAGGAGCCGCTGGGCGCGGCGGTGTTCACGCTCGCGCTGCCCTCGCCGGCCTTCCCGGCGTCACGCCTGGAAGCCGTGCGGCCCATGCTGCGCGTCGGCTATACGCGCGTGAGTCCAGTGATCCCGGGCACGACCTTCCAGGATCCGAACGACATCCCGCCGCCTCCGCAGCAGCCGCCGATGCCGCCCGCGACTGTTGAAAATCCGGCATCGAGCGCACCGCCGATCGTGGGCTCGGGAGCGCCGCCGGACCCGGGTCCGCCGGGACCGCCGATGCAAGTGATCTATCCGGTGCCGGTCTACACCGGCATCGTCGTGTTGAATCCGCCGGAGCATCCGGACTACTCGCGGCGCAATCCCAACGCTCCGCCGCCAGTGGCGACCAAGCCTACCAGTCAACCGGGCACGACGCCGGCCACTGCGCCGGCGAAGACTCGCAATACGGGTTCGACGAGCGGTTCCACGACGAGTTCGACGACGACGGGCTCGACTCCACCGTTGACCACGCCGACGCAGCCTACCGGTCCGTCGGTGCCGACGCCTCCCAAACCGACCACCACGACCCCACCGCCGGCTCCGCCGCGTGTGATGCCGCTTCCCCCGGTCACGCGGCCCACGATTACACCGGCGAATCCGCCGCCGATACAAGCGCCCAGGGTGGAGGCTCCGAAGACGGACGACGCGCCCGCTAAGGAGACGAGGAAGCAGTAAGGCCAGATTAGTGGGACAGGCCAGGAGGCCTGTCCTACTGAAACATAACCTTCCGATCTCGTGAATTGACATCACGGTGATAAGGGTTATCATTTGAGTTACTCCCCCGATGCAAACGCGAAGGCAAGATTGGCTCTGACAAAAAACCCTGTCATTTTGGAAACCGACCTCGCGGGCGTCGTGCGTCATGCACGAGGCAAGGTGCGAGACGTATACAGCGTGGACAACCGGCTGCTGATCGTCGCCACCGATCGGATCTCGGCGTTCGACTACATTCTGAAGAGCGGCATTCCCGATAAGGGGCGCGTACTCACGCAGCTCTCGCTATTCTGGTTCGATTTTCTGCGCGAGGTGGTCCCGAATCATTTTCTGACGGCGAGCGTGGATGAGTATCCGGCACCGCTGCCGGAGTTCCGCGATCAGCTCGAAGGACGTTCGATGCTGGTCAAGCGCGCGCAGATGATCGATATCGAGTGTGTCGCGCGCGGATATCTCTCCGGGTCCGGTTGGAAGGAATATCGGGAGCACGGAACTGTCTGCGGAATCGCGCTGCCCTCCGGTTTGCGCGAAAGCGACAAGCTGCCCGAGCCCATCTTCACACCGGCGACCAAGGCGCAGAGCGGCCACGATGAAAATGTCAGCTTTGCGCACGTGGTCTCGTTGATCGGCGAAACTCTGGCGACGCGCCTCCGCGATCTGACGCTCGAGATCTACAACCGTGCGTCGCGTTATGCCGAGACGCGCGGCATCATCATCGCCGATACCAAGTTCGAGTTCGGCTTCGCCGGCGAGGAACTGCTGTTGGGCGACGAGGTGCTGACGCCGGATTCTTCGCGCTTCTGGCCCGCCGACAAGTACCAGCCGGGCGGCGCGCAATTCAGTTTCGACAAACAGTTCGTCCGCGACTACCTGGAATCCATTCAGTGGAACAAGCAGCCGCCGGCGCCCGCCTTGCCGGAAGACGTCGCCGAAAAGACCAGCGAGAAATATCGCGAAGCCTACCGCATCCTGACCGGCCGCAGCTTATGAACTGGCTGGATATCGTGCTGGCAGTCATCCTGCTGGCCTGCATTGTCGGGGGATTTCGCCGCGGCCTCTCGCGCCAGGTGATCGGGCTGGTTTCCGGCCTGCTCGCCTTGCTGTTGGGCATATGGTTCTACGGCACGGCCGGCGCATACCTGGCACCGTACGTCAGTTCGCGGACTGTGGCCACTGCAGGCGGCTTCGCCATCGTATTCTGCGGCGTGCTGCTGGCCGGCGCGGTGATCTCATTCATCGTCGGAAGATTTCTGAGTGTCACCGGGCTTTCGCCGGTGGATCATCTGCTGGGCGCCGGCTTCGGCCTGCTGCGCGGCGTAGTATATTCGATAGCGATCATCATGGGTGCGATGGCGTTTTCGCACGGCGAGAAGCCGCCCGAAGCGATCGTGGATTCGCGGTTAGCCCCCTATGTAGTGGATGCTTCCCGCCTGGTGGCGGGCATGGCGCCGCACGAATTGAGGGAGGGTTTCCGAAAGACATATGAACAGGTGAAGTCCGCCTGGAGCGATGCTCTGGGTAAAGGGATACGGCAGTTGCCGGACGGAGAGAAGAAAAAGCATGAAAGACAGATTTGACGCGCTGGTCGAACACCTGCTCGACGGAGGACTATTCCTGCAACAGGCTATCGAGATCCTGGAAAAGAGCATGATTCAGGGCGTGCTGGATCGCAACAAAGGCAACCAGTGCGCGGCCGCCAAGCAGCTCGGGATTCATCGCAACACCCTGCAGCGGAAAATGGTGGAGTATACCCTCAACGGCTCCCGCACGCGCGTGAAACGCAAGCCGATGGCGCGCGCCGCGCAGCCGCGCAAGAAGAAAACGGATGTGGCGTAGGCTGCCTGCTGAAATATGGACCTGTTGATTTTCGACCTCGATGGAACGCTGATCGATTCCAAACTGGACCTGGCGCATTCCGTCAACGCAACACGCAAGCACATGGGCATGAGCGCTTTGGATCACGAGCGCGTGTATTCGTACGTGGGCAACGGCGCGCCCGTACTGATCCGCCGTGCGCTGGGCGCGCAGGCCACCGAACCGCAGGTGCAGGAGGCGCTCGAATTCTTTCTGGAGTATTACCGGGAGCATAACCTGGACTACACGGTGCTGTATCCCGGGGTTCGCGAATCGCTCGATCGCTTTCAGGCAGCGGGTAAGCGCATGGCTGTGCTCACCAATAAGCCGGTGCGCATCAGCACCGCCATCGTGGAGGGGCTCGGCGTGGGTGGACATTTCTTCCGCGTCTATGGGGGCAACAGTTTCGATTTCAAGAAGCCGAATCCCATCGGCGTGGAGGCGCTCATTCGCGAAGCCGGCGTCAGCGCCGACCGCACAATTATGATCGGTGATAGCAGCGTCGACATACAAACTGCGCGCAACGCAGGGATTCTGAGTTGCGGCGTGACGTACGGGTTCCAGCCGGAGACGCTGGCCGACCCGGCGCCAGACCGGCTGGCGGACCGCATGGAAGAACTGGCCGATTGGATTCTCGGCCCCACTGGAGAAAAATGACTCATCGTCCCGGCGCCATCGTGCCTGTTACCGGCATCTATTGGTGCAGCGTCTGCAAAGCGCCCGAACGTTTTACCGAAGAGCAGGAATTTCCGCCGTGCCCCAACAAATGCGGCCGCGGCCATTGGGAATTGGTGGAAAAGCAGGAGGAGTAGCGTGACTGCAAGATCGAGCGTACTACTTACCCTCGCCCTGTGCGGCGCGGCGTGTGCCGCTGACATGACGTTCGGAACCGCGACTGCGAAGCCCGGCACCCGCGCCAATGGCTATCTCGATGCTGCCGGCGCGGTCAAGCTGCCGGTGATCGTCATCAACGGCGCGCGGCCGGGGCCCGTGCTCTCGATGATTTGCGGGGCGCACGGCACGGAGTATGCATCGATCATCGCCATGCAAAAGCTGGCGCAGTCGGTAGACCCGGCCAGCCTTTCGGGAACACTGGTGGTGTTGCCGCTGCTCAACCAGGCATCCTTCGCGCGGATGGTGCCGCATTTGAATCCGGTGGATGGCAAGAGCATGAACCGCCTCTACCCCGGGAATCCCGACGGCAGCGAGACCGACCGGGTGGCCTGGACGGTGACGAAACAGGTGCTCGAGAAGAGCGATTACGTGATCGATTTTCACGGCGGCGACCTGGATGAGAATCTGCGTAGGTACGCATATTGGGCCGACACCGGGCAGGCTAAGCTCGATGCCGTGTCGCGCGGCATGGCGCTCGCCTTTGGGCTCGACCACATTATTATCCAGCGCAACCGTACGCCCGCGGCCAACGGCGCCGTGACGGTTTCCCGGCAGGCGCAGAACATGGGCAAGCCCACAATCGTGGTGGAAGCCGGGCACGCCGGCACCACGGCCGCGGAGGATATTGACGACCTGGTGCGGGGCTCGATGCTGGTGATGCGTCATCTCAAGATGCTGCCCGGCGCCGCTCCGCCGGTGGAGCACCCCATCTGGATCGACACGCCAACGGTGGTGGCGAGCGATCGCGACGGATTTTTCCACGCGCTGGTTGGGCCCGAGGCGTATGTGCAGAAGGGCATGACGATCGGCTATGCCACCGACGTCTTCGGCGACAAGATCGCCGATTTCACGGCGCCGTTTACGGGCGTCGTGATCTACATCCGCGCGGTGCCATCGTTGAAGAAGGGCGACAACGTGGCGTACATCGGCGCGGTGGTGGAAGACCCATCGGGGAATGGCGGACGTTAGGGAACTCTTTCTTATCCGCGTTTATCTGCGTTTATCTGCGGCCTATTCCTTTTTTGAAAAGCATTATGGGCCGCAGATGAACGCAGATAAACGCAGATAAGAAGAAGCATTATTTTGTCAGCGCTGTCCGGGTGGAGCGCAGGGTGTTTTCCAGGCTTTCCTTGGGTAGGTTGCGGATGATGGGCTCGATCAGCCAGCCCAGGCCGGTGGGGACGTCGCGGGTCAGCGAGAGCGCCTCGCATTCCAGGTAGACGCCGCCGTCGCGCTCTTCGAAGCGCCAGTAGCTGTAGAGCCTCCAGAGGAAGCCTTCGCCGGTGTCCGGCGGTTTTTCGCGCTCGTCTTTCTTGCCGGGATTTTCGACCTCGGCGATCTTGGTGGTCCGCGAGGCGCTGCGCCATTTCGTGGCATCAACGCGCGAGTACTTCACCTCGTGCTCTGTGTCCTCCACCACGGTGAGGACTTTCTTCTTCAGCACCCTGAGGTAGATGTGAAACGTGTCTCCGTCCCGCGAGAGCAGTTTCGAATCGAGAACATCGGGCTTATAAACATCCTTGTGGTGGTTGTAGTCCTGCACCATGGCGAGCACGCGATCCATGGTCACGCCGGGAATGAAGATGCTGCCCACCCAGTCGTGGATCAGGCCATCCTTAATTTTGACCTCCGGCCTTTCGTGGAAGGGCGAGACCACGGCTTCACCCTGCCGGACCCGGCGCAAGCGGTCGGGCGATTCGTCGGCCCAAAGAAAAGTCTTGGAGGCGGCCATGCGCTCTTCGGTCTGGCGGACGTACTGGTTGAAGGCGTCCAGTGTCGCCGGCTTCAGTTCGGCGGCGACGGCCGGAAGGGAGAGGAGTGCCGCCAGGGCGATCCATCGCATGCTTCCATCTTCGCCCGTCACTGCTAAGATTTGGTACATGGATCCGAGCAATTCCAACCTGAGCTATCCGATCGGCAGATTCGATTTTCACCAGATTGTCGCTGCCGAACAACTCCCCGGATTGATCACGCAGATCTCCGTGGCGCCCACCGCCCTGCGTGCCGCGGTTCTCGGACTTAGTGACGAACAACTTGACACCCCTTATCGCCCCGGGGGGTGGACCGTCCGGCAGACCATCCATCACGTCGCCGACAGCCACATGAACAGCTTCCTCCGCCTGCGCCTGGCCCTCACCGAGGATACTCCGGCCATTAAGGGCTACGACCAGGCGGCCTGGGGAGAACTGGCGGATTCGCGGACCGCGCCCATCGAGCCTTCTCTGCAAATCATTGAAAACCTTCACCTTCGGTGGACCTGGCTGCTGCGGAGCATGGCCGTGGAAGACTTTGCGCGCGGCTTCCGGCACTCGGAGTTCGGGGTGCTGCGGCTGGATACCACACTGGCGCTCTACGCCTGGCACGGAAGGCACCATTGCGCCCACATTACAGGGTTACGTGACAGAAACGGTTGGAAATAGAATAGAACCGAAGCGGCGGCCGCCGCGTCCAATCAGTATAATGGCCTTAGGGCCGGAGCTGTCGATAAACCTATGAGTAGCCGCACAAAGTATTTCGTCGTGAGCACCTCAACGTGCCTCACCGTTTTGCTCCTGATCGGGAGCGTGCTCGGCAGGAGCGCCTCGCCCGACGACACTTACAAACACATGGGCGTGTTCGCCGACGTAGTCTCGCGCATCAAGAGCGAGTACGTGGAAGAACCGGACATGAAGAGCGTCACGTTGGGCGCCCTCAATGGCATGCTGGAAGCGATCGATCCGTTCGCCAGCTACCTGAATGCCGACCAGTATCGCGACTACCTCAAGAATAAGGACGTCAAGCGCGCCGACGTCGGACTGATTCTCTCGAAGAAGTTCGGCTATGTCGGTGTGGTGGGCACGATCACCGGTTCGCCGGCTGCCAAGGCCAACTTCACCACGGGCGACATGATCGAAAGCATCGGCGGCGTCGCCACACGCGACATGCCGCTGGCCTACGCCAACATGCTGTTGCAGGGTGAGAGCGGGACCACGGTGGATCTGAGTGTGGTCCGCGTCCGTCATCCCGAACCGACGAGCGTGAAACTGACGCGGGCCGCATTCGCGCTGCCATCGGTGGAGAGCCGGGTGATCGGGGATAAAGTCGGCTACATCAATATCGACGCGCTTTCGCCGGCGCTCGTGAAGGAAGTCGCCGCCAACGTTCAGAAGTTGCAAAAGGATGGCGTCCAGAAGCTGGTGCTCGATCTGCGCAATTGCGCTACCGGGTCCCCCGAGGACGGCATCGCGCTGGCGAATCTCTTCATGAACAAGGGCCGCATCACGTACCTGCTGGGACAGAAAGTGCCTCGCCAGAACTTCGAGGCCGACCCCGCGAAGGCGATCAGCAGCCTGCCGCTCGCAGTATTGACCAACCGTGGAACCGCGGATGCCGCCGAAGTTGCGACCGCCGCTCTGCTTGATAACAAGCGCGCCCAGGTGGTCGGCGAGCGCACCTACGGCGATGCCGCGGTACGCCGCGCGATCACGATGGAGGATGGCGGCGCCATCATCCTCTCGGTCGCCAAGTACTATTCTCCTGATGGCGGCAAAGCCATCCAGGATACCGGCGTGACGCCCAACAACGTGGTCAGCGATGCCGACGCTCAGATCGACGTGGATGACAATGGCGAGCCGGTGCCGGACACTACTGTCGATAAAGCGACACAGAAGAAAGTCGAAGACGACGCCGTGGTGAAGAAGGCGTTGGAAGTTCTGGCGAAGGGCTAGGAAACCTAATTAGTAGGACAGGCCGGGAGGCCTGTCCTACAGGGTTTTCAGGTAAGCGATGAGGTCGTCTTTCTCCGCGTCGCTGAGCATGTCCTTATAAGCGGGCATTCCGTTTCCGCCTTCGTCGATGCGCGCGCGCACGGTGGCGTCGGACGGCTTCTTGCCGTTGGTCATCTTCTCCTTTTTGTAAAGCCCCTTCAGTCCAGGGCCCATCTTCTTTTCGTCGCTGTCCGGATTGTGGCAGACGGCGCACTGTTCGAAGACGACCTTCCCCTTGGCGGCATCCCCCTTACCGGCGGCACGCATTCCGATGGAACCCGCGGCCAAGGTCAGGCACAAAGCGAATAAGCGAAATCGATGCATAGTTAGAACATTCTCCCGTGGGTAAAATCCTATCTTACACCGGCATGGCCTAGGCGGAGGCGTGCTCGGCGGCCGGTTTGATGTTTTGGTTCACACGGAAGAAGTTCTGCGGGTCGTACCTGGCTTTGACGCGCGCCAGGCGATCGTAATTCGCGCCATAGGTGGCGCGGATCCGGTCGTCGCCCTCTTCCATCATGAAGTTCACGTATGCGCCACCGGCGCCGTGCGGGTGGAGGGCGTCGAAATACTTTTTCGCCCAATCCGTGATCTTTCCCTTGTTCGCCGGGTCCGGATCCACGCCGACGATCACCTGGCTCAACATCGCATCGCGATAGGCCCATGGCGTCTCAGCCGCTCCCACTCTGGCGGCGGCTCCGTTGACCGGATAGAGGTGCATGCACGAGTGCATCGTGGGAAGCTGCTCAGAGAACCGGACGTGTTGCGCAATGGCGTCGTCGCTCAACTGCTTGAAGAAATCGCCTTTCCAGTACCATTGGTAGCCGGGCGGGTAGAGGCCGTCGAACATGCTCTGCAGCATCGGGAACGGCATCGGCACGAAGAACTCGAAGGCGGGTTTACGGAAGGCGCGCACCGCATCCAGGATCTTGTTGGCTTCCTCCATGCTGCCGGGGTAGCACCAGACGATGCCGCACATCTTCTTGAAGTGGAGCGCCTCGGGGAACGGAGGTCCGGGCGGGACCGTCATGGTCGCGAAGAAGCCGTTGATTTCTTCCGGCGCATGCGCGATGAATTCGCGGTACCACTTCATCATGTCGGCGGCATCCTTCAGTTCCCAGAGCATGGGGCCGGCGCAGACCATGCTGACCGGGTGCGCCTGAAACAGGAAGGAAGTGACCACGCCGAAGTTACCGCCGCCGCCGCGCAGCGCCCAAAACAAATCGGGATTCCCGGTAGCGCTGGCCACCACGAAGCTGCCATCGGCGAGCACTACGTCCGCCGACAGCAGATTGTCGATGGTCAGGCCATACTTGCGCGTCAGGTGTCCCATCCCGCCGCCGAGCGTAAGCCCGCCGACTCCGGTAGTGGAGAGAATGCCCGAAGGCACGGCGAGTCCGAAGGCGTGGGCGGCATGATCCACGTCACCCCACTTCGCACCGCCGCCGACGCGCACCGTGCGTGCCGCCGGGTCCACGTGGACGAAGTTGATCTTGCAGAGGTCGATCACCAGCCCGTCATCGCAAACGCCGAGGCCGCCGGCGTTGTGACCGCCGCCGCGGATTGCAACCGGCACGCCCTGGTCGCGGCCAAAGCCGATGGCCGCCATCACGTCGGCAACATCGGCGCACTGGGCGAATAGCGCGGGCTTCTTGTCGATCATCCCGTTATAGACCTTACAGGCATCCGGATAGCGCGAGTCTTCCGGTGCAATGAGTTCGCCGCGGAACTGACCGCGGAATTGGGAGATGGCGTCGTGTTGTAACATCTTTGATTTTTCTCCGTAATTCGCCAAGCGCGCTCACATCAGCGCTGGCCTGCCATTATGTCA
Organism: uncultured Solibacteraceae bacterium; assembly: GCA_963791985.1. GTDB lineage: Bacteria > Acidobacteriota > Terriglobia > Bryobacterales > Bryobacteraceae > Solibacter. Next base: position 611,209 of record CAWBUN010000004.1, read on the forward strand.
TAGCCGGCTGGTGAGCGCCGGGTTGAATCGAATGTCATATAATTGAGGCCGCCAACATGAATCTGGAAATCGCGGTGGAAGCGATCGGCCCGTGGAAGATCGTCAACCTCCGGGGCCGGATCGACGCCTCAAGCACTGAGACGTTCGACCACTCATTGAAAACCCTGATCACTTCGGGAGCCTCCCGAATCCTGATCAATTGCGCGGAACTGCGCTACGTGAGCAGCGTCGGCATCGGCATTCTGGTTGAGTGTTCCAAGTCGTTGTCAGACTCCGGCGGCTATCTTAGCTTCTCCGGTATGAGCCCTCACATTCGCAGCGTTCTTCAGATGTTGGGTTTTGTCGATCTATTCCCGATTTACTCTTCGGTCGAGGAAGCCCTGAAAAGTTAGAAATCTTACCGGGCCAGACGGCACGATAAGGGCGATGGTCATATAATTAAGGCTCCGCTATGAATCTGGAAATTGCAGTGGAAACGGCCGGCCACTGGCAGGTGGTAAACCTCCGCGGCCGGATTGACGCTGCCAGCGCCAGTGCGTTCGACAAATCACTGAGAGGCCTGATCGCATCGGGTGCCTCCCGGATCCTGATCAATTGCGAGGATCTCCGCTACGTGAGCAGCGTCGGCATCGGCATGATCGTCGAGTGCTCGAAGCTGGCGACGGCCTCGGGCGGCTGCATGAGCTTCGCCGGCATGAATCCGCACGTCAAGAATGTGTTTGAGATGGTCGGCTTCGTGGAACTGTTCGAAATGTACCCGTCGGTCGAGGAAGCCCTGAAAAAGTAATCGACTGATATGGAGCCTATTCTCTGCGCCCACCTGCTGCGCAAGGTGGACGAAAAGCTGTTGGACCTTCTAGATTCCCTGCGCTCCGAGGAATGGGAACTTCCGACGTTGGCGCGCGGGTGGACGGTACGCGACGTGGCGGCGCACCTGTTGGACACGCCGCTGCGCAAGCTTTCCCTGGTACGTGACGGTTGCAGGGTGGAACCGGCGGTGATCCAGTCGCCCGAGGATCTGGCAGCGATGGTCAATCGTCTGAATCGCGAAGGAGTCCTGGTTTTCCGGCGTCTGAGCCCACGGGTTCTGATTTCCCTGATGCGCTTCGCCTGCGGTGAGAGCGCCAAGTTTCATGAGTCGCTGGACCCGTTCGCACCGGCGGCGTTCGGCGTCAGTTGGGCCGGCGAGGAACAGTCGCTGAACTGGTTCGACACCGCGCGCGAGTTGACCGAGCGCTGGCATCACCAGCAGCAGATCCGGCACGCGGCCGGACGGCCTGGAATCCTGAAGCCGAAGTTCTATCACCCCGTGCTGGATTGTTTCCTTCGCGGCCTGCCGCACGCCTACCGCGACACCGCGGCCGCGCCGGGCACCGTCGTGCGGGTCGAGATCGCGGGCGATTGCGGCGGGTCCTGGCAGATTTGGCGGGACGCCGAGGGGTGGGAAATGGCGCCGCCCGAGGGCCGCTGGGACGCGCGCATCGTGGTGCCGCAGGAGATCGCGTGGCGCGTCTTCACGAAAGGAATCGCGCGCGACGAGGCCGAGCTTCAGGTGAGCATGGAAGGCGATCGTGCACTCGCATCGCAACTGCTGGCGCTAACCGCGATCGTGGCCTAGCAGCTCGTGGCATAGCAGCTCGTGGCATAGCAGCGATCTGTGCCACAATTCCTTCGTGCCATACCGGTCTTCTCTCTGCCTGATGGCGTCGATGGTGCGCGACGGGGCGATCTCTCCACTGGAACTGGTGGACGCCCACCTGGCGCAGATTGCCGCACGCAACTCCGAGATCAACGCCTTCGTGATGGTGCTCGCCGAAGAGGCGCGGGAGCGGGCGCGCGCTTTAGAGCGCGGCGACCGGCGCGGCCTGCTTTACGGAGTTCCGATCACGGTCAAGGACAGCTTCGACATGGCCGGAATCCCGTCGCGCGTAGGATCCCCTGGACGCCCCCTGACCCCGGCGGCACGCGACGCCACCGCCGTCGCGCGCCTGCTGGCGGAAGGCGCGATCGTCCTGGGGCGCACCAACACGCCCGAAATGCTGGCGCGCTACGACACCGATAACGCGATCACGGGACGCACCAACAATCCCTGGGATCTGGAGCGTACGCCAGGCGGATCGAGCGGCGGAGAGGCGGCGGCGATCGCGGCGTACTGTTCGCCGGGCGGAGTGGCCAGCGATGGCGGCGGCTCCATCCGCATGCCGGCGCACTTCTGCGGCATCGCCGGACTGAAGCCTACGCCCGGGACGGATTTCGGGTACGGGGCACACTCCATCGCTGGGGCATCCCGCGGGCCTGGTGACCACCGTGGGTCCGATGGCGCGGGGAGCGCAGGATCTGCGGCTGCTGTTTTCCGTGCTCTGCGGGTACGACGGCCAGGATCCTTTTTCCGTGCCAGTGCCGCCGCGGGAGCCGTCCACGGAGCAGGTGCGCATCGGGGTTTGGGAGCAGTTCTACGCCGTGCCGATAGAACCTGAGATTCGGGGCGCGGTGCGGCGGGCGGCGGCGCTGGCAAGCGCGCTGGGTTTCACGGTGGATGCCTTCGAGCCGCGCGGTCTGGAGCGCGCGCCCAACCTCTGGAGTTTCTTCTTCGGCCAGTGGATCGCCAAAGGCAAGCGCGCTCACCGCCGAAGAGGCGCTCAACAACCTGGCCGCTCGCGACCGAATGCGCGCCGCGCTGCTGCGCCAGATGGAAGGCGTCGCGGCGGTTCTCATGCCGGTGTTCGGCATTGCGGCCTTCCGCCACGGCGAAAGCAAGTGGCTGGTGGAAGACAAGGAGATCGGCCTCTTTCAAGCCGCCATGCCCGCCGTTGTGGCCAACGTGCTGGGGCTACCCGCGGTCACCATTCCGATCGCCGTCACGGAAGGCGGGCTCCCGGTTGGAGTCCAGTTAATGGGCCGGCCGTTTGAAGACGAGCTACTGCTCGAACTCGCCATCCGGCTGGAGGAGGCACGCGGCGCGTGGTTCGGTCCCGCCGTCTTCGCACGTTAAGATGAGAGTAATGTTTCCGAAATTATTTATCCTATTCGGATTGGCCGCTCTGTGCTTCGGTGCGCAGCCGGCCAAGGTCTTTCCCTACGCCTATACGCAGGAAGACCTGCCCAACGGTCTGCGGTTGATCACCGTCCCCACCGATTACGCCAATATCGTGGCGGTCTACATCGTGGTGCAGACCGGGTCGCGCAATGAGGTGGAGCCGGGGCACACCGGCTTCGCGCACCTGTTCGAGCACCTGATGTTCTCGCGGCACCGCGCAGTACTCGACCGAGAAGTACAACCAGGCCATCAACCGCATGGGCGCCGCGTCGAACGCTTCCACCTTCGACGATTTCACCGTGTATTACACCACGTTCTCCAAGGAAGATCTGGAGACCGTGCTGGCGATGGAGGCCGACCGCTTCCAGCACCTGAAGTACGCAGAGCCCGAGTTCAAGACCGAGAGCCTCGCGGTGCTGGGCGAATACAACAAGAACAGCGCGTCGCCCTTCAGCAAGCTCAACGAGGTGATGCACGATACGGCGTACGACCGCCACACCTACAAGCACACCACGATGGGCTTCCTGAAGGACATTCAGGACATGCCCAACCAGTACGAGTACAGCCTCAAGTTCTTCGACCGCTACTACCGGCCCGAATACACGACCATCATCGTGGTGGGCGATGTGAAGGCCAAGGCTGTCCGCGCCGCGGTGGACAAATCCTGGGGCGCGTGGAAGCGCGGCGCTTATCACCCCGATATTCCGGTGGAGCCTCCGCAGGATGGAGCCGCGTTCCGCCAACGTGGACTGGCCGAGCCCGACGCTGCCGCTGGTCGCGATCGCGTTCAAAGCGCCGGCGTACAACGATGCGACGCGGGACAGCGCCGCGCTCGACGCGCTCGCCTACCTGGCCTTCTCCAACACCAGCGAGCTCTATCAGAAGCTGGTGGTGGACGAACAGAAGGCCGACGCCATCTTCGCCAGCGCTCCCGATAACGTGGACCCGGGCCTGTTTCAAATCATGGCGCGCGTGAAAAAGCCCGGAGATATGGACTATGTCCGCGACCGGATTCTGGAGACCGTGAAGACACTTCCAGGAGAAGCCGGTGGACGCGGCCAAGCTCGACACGGTGCGCAAGCGCCTGCGCTATCAGCTCGCGCTCAGCATGGATAACAGCGATACCATCGCGAGCATCGTCTCCAGCTACGTGGCGCTCAAGCGCACGCCAGAGACGATCAACGCGCTTTACGATCAGTATGCGGCGGTGACGCCGGAAGACGTGCAGAAGGCCGCGGCGAAATACCTGGTGGAGAACGCTCGCACGATCGTCACCCTAACGGGACCGGGGGCGGCGAAATGAGATTGCTTACGACGCTGTTCCTGATCGCGGTAGCGGCGACCGCGCAGATTCGCACGATTGCGCTGCCCGGAAAATCGCCGCTGGTGACCTTCCGGCTCGTGTTCACCACGGGCTCGGCCTCAGACCCCGCGGACAAACCGGGGCTCGCGTATCTGACCGCGCAAATGCTCGCCGATGGAGGCACGAAGGAGCTCACCTATAAACAGGTGAACGACGCGCTGTTCCCCATGGCGGCGGGAGTGAGCGCGCAGGTGGACAAGGAAATGATCGCGTTCGGCGGCGCCACCCACGTGGATAATCTGCCGGCTTACTACAAGCTTCTCAAGGGTATGCTGCTCGACCCCGGCTGGCGCGAAGAGGATTTCGGGCGCGTGAAAGATGCCGCGATCAATGCGATCAAGGTCGGTCTGCGCGGCAATAACGACGAGGAACTGGGCAAGGAAGTTCTCTACGAGGACATCTATGAGGGAACGCCGTACGCGCACTACACAGGCGGTACGGTCAGTTCACTGGAGAAGATCACGCTTGCCGACCTGAAGGCGTTTTATCGCGCGCAGTTCACGCAGGACCACTTGATTCTCGGTATTGCGGGCGGCTATTCGCCGGCCTTCCTCGACGCGATGAAGAAGGATTTCCAGGCCCTTCCGGCGGCCGGCGGATTGCGGCCGCGCATGCCTGCGCCGCACGTGGTCGAGCACTCGCGCATCACCATCGTGGAGAAGGACACGCGCAGCGTCGCTTTCTCGATCGGCTACCCGATCGTCGTGACGCGCTCGCGGCCCGACCACGCGGCGCTGCTGCTGGTGGCGAGCTATCTGGGGCAGCACCGGATGAGCGGCGGCGTGCTCTACGACCGGATGCGCGAAAAGCGCGGCTTGAATTACGGGGATTACGCCTATATCGAATACTTTCCGCGCGGCATGTTCCTGATGGAGCCGCAGCCCAACCTGGCGCGGCATCACCAGATTTTCCAGTTGTGGATCCGCCCGGTGGAGCCGCCCACCGCGGTGTTCGCGCTGCGCCTGGCCTTGTTCGAACTCGAAAAGCTCCAGAAGAACGGCATGACCCAGGAGCAGTTCGAACGCACCCGCGAGTTTCTCGGCAAGTACGTCAACGTGCTCACGCGAACCAAGCGCGCCGAACTCGGCTACGCCATCGACAGCAACTTTTACGGCATCAACCCGTACAACGAATACCTCAAGGCGCAGCTCGCGAAGTTGACGCTGGAGGACGTGAATGCGCGCGATCAAACACTACATCCGGCCCGACCGCCTGGTCATCGCCGCCGTCACCCGGAATGGCGAGGAGCTGAAACGCCAGTTGCTCAGCGACGCCCCTTCGCCGATGACGTACAATTCGCCGAAGCCGAAAGAGATCACCGAGGAAGACAAGCTGGTGGAAGGCTGGCCACTTAAGCTGCGTCCGGAAGATATCAAGGTGCGGCCGGTGGGCGAGGTGTTTCAGTAAGACGACCAAGCCGGCTGAAAGCCGGCTGCAGCCAGGATTGGCTGCCCCACAGTGCGGCGGGCCGCAAACTGGTATTCGTGCTCGCTAGAGTTACGGCAGCAAGTGGACAGGCCGGGAGGTTTGAAGCGTTATCCTGGCTTTATGGATCTCAAGCTGGTGCCGCTGGAAATTCCCGAGGGCGGCAATCTGATTCTCGGGCAGTCCCACTTCATCAAGACGGTGGAGGATATCTACGAGGCGATCGTGAACACCGTCCCGCAGATGAAATTCGGCGTGGCCTTCAACGAAGCTTCGGGCCCTTGCCTGACGCGCGTGGAGGGCAATGACGATGGGCTGAAGGCGCTCGCCGCCAGGAATGCGACGGCCCTCGCCGCCGGGCACACGTTCGTCGTGGTGATGACCGATGGCTACCCGATCAACGTGCTGGGGCGCATCAAAGACGTTCCCGAGGTCTGCGGCATCTTCTGCGCCACGGCGAACCCGGTGCAGGCCATCGTCGTCGAGGACGGCGATGGGCGCGGCGTCATCGGTGTCATTGATGGCGCTCGCCCCAAAGGTGTGGAGACTGCCGAAGACACGGAGAAGCGCCGCGGCTTTCTGCGCATGATCGGCTACAAGAAGTAGGCGAACAGCGCGTGATGCGCGAGGACAAATAATGTACGGTGATCCGGGCCGCCAAAAAGGATGTCGAGCGGCCGTTCCGGGACCTCGATCCGGGCGATCTGGGTTCCCTCCGGGTTGTAAACGAAGATCTCTCCATTCGCCACGTACACGTTGCCGTTGGGGTCCACCGCGACGCTCTCCCCGGCGCGTTGTGCAAAGGCCCGGAGATCGCCGAGTGTGCCATCGGCTCCGACCAGCGCGCTGTATGTGATGTCTTCGGACTCATTGCTCACATAGACCCGATCGCCGGCGGCGGCGCTGGTGAAGCCGTGCGTGTCGAGGTTGTGCGAGAAGCGCCAGCCGGTATAGTCGGGCGGCCCCTGCTGGACAACGCGTACCGCGGGCAGGAAGACGCTGCCATCGGGCGAGACGTACCGGCGGGCCCTCGGTGTGGCGACATCGCGCCGGAACATCTCCCCCGGGGTGGTGTACGTGAGGTTGTCGAAATCGAGTTGGTTCGCGAATTCGCCGTTGTTCCAATAATTGACGGGCAGGATCGCCCGCGCGCCCGCCCGCGGTTTAGCATCCTGTGGCACGAGTTCCGTGAGCTGATCTCCCGGCGATCCGGGACGCAAGGAATAGACGGTCCCGTTGGCTCCCGCCGAAGAGAGCACCAGCAGGTTGCCCGAACGGTCGAAGGCCAGGTTCACGGCGTCCAGCGGCTGATCGCGCTCCACGGTGAGGCCTTCGGTTGCCGACCAGCCGTAGATGCGCTGTTCATGGTGATCGACGAAGTAGAGCTTACCGGCCGCGTCCACGGCCGCGCCTGAGATCCCGTAGAAGCCGTCTTCCAGCTTCTCGAGCTTGCTGGCCGGGGCGGGCGCGGCCGGTCCGCCGGGAATGTCCAGAACGGCGAACTCCCGTTCGCGCACCTCGCGGTGATGGGTCAGGTCCTGAATCGAATTCTCGTAAGGAAATTTGCTGGCGCGTAGAAACGTGCCGCAGCCTTCCTGATCACAGAAGGCAAACCCACTCTCGGCGTTCACGTGGACATTCCGGAAATGGATATCGGCGGAGTTGTAGAGCCGCACCGCGGCGGGAAACGGCGCGCGCGAGCGCGCGACCCGGTAGGCGTGATAGTTGGCGATCGTGATGTTCTTCGACCAGTTCAATTCCAGCGAGAGGCACTCGGCGCTCTCGCCGGCTTCCTCCTCGGTCTGCGGCGCGTGAACGTCCCAGTTCTCTACGTGATCGAACTTGATCTCGGTGCGCACATGGTGTTCCGAGGAAAGCTGATAAACATGGCCCGGAGTTTTGGTATCGGAGACATAGAATCCTGCTTGTGAGAACGTGCTTGGGGTCCAGATATTGGCGAAGGTTCCACCGCCGCCGTGCGTCACCCAGAGGCTGGGATACTGGCCGTCCCACCGCTTGCGCGGATCGGGGTCGGCGGTGTGGTTCGAGTTGTAGGGATTCACGCCGCTCCCATGACCGCCGAGCAGGCGCACATCATCGATCAGCGAAGCGGCGGCCGCCGACCACAGCACGCCCACAGCGCGCGGATTGATGCCGCCGGTGAAGACTCCAAATCCACTGATGAGATTGCGGCCGCCCGCCGGCGCGAAGATCATCGCGTGCGGGGCGCCCACACCCTGATAGCCAGGCGCGCCATCCGGAAGTTCGAACCGGGTCAGGGTGGGGTGCAACCCGATCAGCACGGTATCCGGTTTCAATGTCACCGTATCGCGTACGAGATAACTCCCGCTCGGAAAGTAGAGGACCCGATGACCATCAATGGCCCTCTGAATCGCGGCAGTGTCGTCGGTGGTGCCGTCTCCGGCGATTCCGAGCGTGTGCACGTTCACCCAATCCGGGATGGGCGGCAGGGCGGGAATCGCGGGCGGCAGCGGCGCGGGCAGACGGCTCAAAGGCTTGGCCTCGTAAAGCATGCCGATAGAGCCGGTGGTCGCGCTGCCGGGTACGATTAGCCCGTAATTGAAATTGGCGACCTGGTAGACGGGGCCTCTTCCGGCCACCTTTTTTTCGCTCTCGCGAAACAGGGCAAACACCGGCGCGTCCTTCAACACGGCATTCTCGAAGCCGATCTCGGTGAGGGGACTCTTCTCGTTGCTGATGATGACGGCGGCGCGGGAGATGTTTTCGAAACGGCAGTCCTTGACCCACAACTGGTCGGAATAGTGCGGGTCGATATCGATCGCGGCGGGCACATCGCGAAACGTGTCGTGGATCAGCGTGAGTCCGGCCTCATGCTCGCGAATGGCCGCGTCGCGCTGGCCCTGGAACAGGGAATCGATCAGTGTGAACTGCCATGCGGGCGAGGGCTTGTCGGTGAGAATGCCGTAGCGTCCGCCGTAGAAGCGCAGATCTTCGGCCTCATTGCCGATCTGGGTGAGCGCGGCAAGGCCGGAGCCGGTGTGAAAGTCCATGTGGCTGAGGTAGGCGTGTTGCGCGGTGTGGAAGCGAATGGCGATCGCCGCCGGGTTGCCGTCGCCGATCTCGAAATCGATATTGCTCATCGCCGAGTAGAAGGTCCCGGGATTGGCGTCGGCGATCGCGCTGTTCGGCGGCACGCTGCCCGGCGGTGGGAAGGGGATGCGGAAGCCGGAGCGGGGCGGGTCAGCGGGCCGTGCGCCAGTGAACATCACCATGACGCCCACTCCTTTTTGGAAACCGGGAGTGTTGCCGGCCAGCACGAATACCGGGCGCGTCGCTCCATAACCGAAGATGCGCACGCCCGGCCATACGTAGACGGTGCGCGTAAGGCGGTAGCGGCCCGGGGGCACGAACAGAATTCCTTCACGGGCGTGGTTTTCGGCCTTGTTTATGGCCGCCTGGATGGCGGCGCTATCGTCGGTTTGTCCATCGCCGTGCGCGCCAAACTCGGACGCCGAGAGGGTGACCGCTTTGGGATCGTCCGGCCGCGTGGTCATCACCGAGGCAGAGAACGCGGAGGAAGACAGAGTGGCAAACAGCAACAATTTCTTGAGAGTGTCCATTGCCGGTACCCGTGGTATAGCACGGGGCGGGAATAGAGGGAAGGAGCCCGCGCGGGCGAGCCAGGCCGTTTCCGCAAAGCCCTTGGCAGGGCGGCATTGCGCCGCTGGCGCAGCGGCCTGCCCGAATCAACCGCGAAGTCCGGTCAATCGACTTCCCGGAGAGCTAGCGGAAGATCCCCGTGTGGCCCAGGGAATAGCGCCCCGGTTGCGGGTAGACGCACAGACCGTGCGGCTCTCGTCCCACCGGAATGCGCGCGAGCAGTTTGCCCTCGCGCGTGTCGATCGCGTACACCTCAGAATTGTACCGGCCGGCCAGCCAGAGCACCTTACCGTCGGCGGAGACGCCGCCCATGTCGGGACTTCCTCCGCCGGGGAGCACCCATTTGGCAGCTTCTTTCCGGGTGCCGAAATCGATTACCGACACACTGCCTTCGTCACGGTTAGAGACGTAGAGAACCCGCGAGTCGCGGCTGACATACAGTCCGTGCGCACCCTTCCCGGTCGGAATAAAGCCCAGGTAACGGAACTGGTCGCCATCCACCATGTGAACGCCGTCGGCATGCATGTCGGCGACATAGAAGACCGTGCCGTCCGGCGAGAGCTTCACATCCTGCGGCATCCTGTGAGGCCCCATCTGCAGGGTACCGAGAACCTCCTGCCGCTCGACGTCTACCTTTACCAGCGATCCGCTAAACTCACAGCTCGCGATCAGATATTTTCCGTCGGCTGAAAAATCCATGTGGTCGACTCCCTTGCAGGGGACCGGCAATGAGTGGTACAGCGTCATATCGGCAGCGTTCAGGAAATCCAAACGACGCTCTTGTTCGGCCACCACGATCGCGTATTTCCCGTCGGGGGTGAAATACATGTTATAGGGATCGCGCACGCGAATCGTCTCTTTGGGCTTACCGGTCGCAGGGTCGATACGCGTCAGGCTATTGCCCTTATCGTTCAGGACCCACAACGTCTTCATGTCGTAGGACGGCGTAACGTGCTGGGGAAGGCGCCCGACGGGAAAGTGGTCGATCACCCGGAAGGTGGCCGGATCGATGACGCTCACCGAGTTGCTTCTGCTATTGGGCACGTAGACGCGCGCAGGAAAGCCCTGAACGGTGGCGCTGAGATTCCCCGGGCGATCTGCCGCGTAAATATCCACGGTGTTCGGCGCCGGCAGAATGCCAGGAAGGCCCGGTACGCTCATCCGATTCGCATGGCCGATCGCGGAAGGCGGCGCCGTCGCGGACCGGGTGCGGCGCACTAGTGCGGAACGGGCCGCAATAAACCCCAGGATTCCCAGGGCCAACACTACAAATAACCCTCCGTATCGCTTCACGAGCAACCACCCCTCGATTCAGAGGATGCCAAGGCGTTGGCGAGAGACGCTAAACCAGGGGCTTGAGACCGGATAATGCGCGGATCTTCCGACAATTGAGCCCGTTAGCGGCACGATTTCAGCGACGGCCATCGCCGTTGCCTGGGGATCGCGATGCGGAACAACCTACGTCGGCGGCACCGCCCGGTGTAGTATTAATAGTTGCGATGCGCCGCATTTCAGCAATCCTGTTGGTGAGTCTTTTCACCTTTTCGCTGATCAGCCCGGCGTTATTCGCTCGGGATGCGGGGTCGGATCTTCCAGCGTGCTGCCGGCGCGACGGAAAGCATCATTGCGCGCTGGCGGTAACCCGTTCGAAATCGCCGTCGGGCCCCGTTCTTCAGACTGGAAGATGCGCTTTCTTTCCGGTTGGTCAAGCCGTTCCAGCTAATCAAACCGTAAGTATCCCGTCAGCTTCGTGGTCGATCTTTGCCGGACTCGTCAAACATCAAGCTTCCTGTCCACAGACGGAAGCGCTTTGCCGAATCTCCTATGACCGTGCCCGGCAGAAGCGCGGACCTCCTACATCTTCCTTGTAAGCGAATCCTGTTATCCAAGGGTCTCATCACGCGAGGTAGCCGTGCAAGACGGCTGCTTCGCCGGCGTGCGGGCCCCGAAATCATTTGATTTAGAGTAGTGAGCACTTTGCCAGGGAGGGGAATCCATGGTTAGTTTGAGACGTTTTAGAGGCCTGTCGTTTTTCTATCTATTCATCGGTGTGTTAGCGGTTCTGTTTCAAACCGCCATTTGTGCGGCGGTTGTAGGCACGGTTCGCGGTGTCGTTCACGATCCTGAACATCGCCCGGTTCAGGGAGCGGAAGTGGTGGTAAAGGCCAGGAACTCGGATTACGTTCAGAAGGTCGCCACAGACAGCGATGGGGGTTTCGAAGGAACAGCCCTCCCTGTTGGAGCCTACCTGGTGACGGTACGCAAGGATGGATTCGCACCTTCAGCCCAGGAGATCGTGATTGCGTCGGGAAGCGCTCCGGTGCTGCATTTCCGACTCATGATTGGAGCACGGAGCGAGCAGGTCACCGTCTCGGAAGGCGCTTTAGCGGTGAACCCAGAGCAAATGACACCCACCACGATGGTCAGCCGCAGCGAGATCGCGATGACACCGGGAGGGGACTTGAGCAATAGTTTTACCGCGATCACGAATTACGTTCCCGGAGCATGGATGACGCACGATCAGCTCCATGTGCGCGGCGGACATCAGGTAACCTGGGCGATCGATGGCGTCCCCATCCCAAATACCAATATCGCCAGCAATATCGGGCCTCAGATTGACCCCAAGGATATCGATTATCTCGAAGCTCAACGCGGCGGATATTCGTCGGCCTACGGCGACCGCACCTACGGCGTGTTCAACGTAGTGCCGAGAACTGGCTTCGAGCGCAATAGCGAGGGCGAGTTGTTCACGACTTTCGGCACGTTTCACCAGACCAACGACCAGATGAATTTCGGAAGCCACACCGAGAAGTTCGCCTATTTTGCCAGTGTCAACGGAAACCGCAGCGACTATGGGCTGGAAAGCCCGGGTCCTGATGTCCTACACGATCGCGTGTGGGGTCTCGGAGGAATGGGGACGCTCCTTTACAACCGCGATGCCAACAACCAATTCCGGTTCGTCACATCGCTTCGCCGGGACGACTATCAAATCCCCAATGACCAGGATGCCGAAGCGGCGGGCATCCGTGACATAGAGCGGGAACGCGACGCGCTTGCAAGTTTCTCCTGGGTGCACACGTTCCAACCCGGCTTGCTGCTCACCGTCTCGCCCTTCTACCACTACAATCTAGCCAACTATGACGGTGACCCAAACGACACGCCAATCAGCACCACGCAGCACCGGGCTTCACAATACGCCGGAGCGCAAATAGCTCTTAACGAGGTAACCAAAAAGCACAACTTAAGCATCGGGTTATACGGCTTCGGCCAGCATGACGATGAGGCCGTCGTTCTCATCGCCAACGACGGTTCCGGACTTTCACTCTCGCAAGACAAGGTCACAACGGGCCACATGGAAGCGCTGTTTCTGGAGGATCAGTATAAGGCTTTGTCCTGGCTCACGCTCACAGCGGGAGTGCGCCTTACGCACTTCAGCGGCGTGATCTCTGAGAATGCAGCGAGCCCCCGGCTCGGTGGGGCCATCCGCATCCCGCATTTGAACTGGGTTCTTCGCGGCTTCTGGGGCGAGTATTACCAAGCGCCGCCACTCTCCACGGTGAACGGACCACTGCTCGACTATGCCGTATCTCAGGGGCTCGGCTTCATTCCGCTCCGTGGAGAACGCGACCAGGAGCACCAATTTGGGCTCACGATCCCTATGCGCGGATGGTCGTTTGACGTGAATAACTATCACCAGCGTGCGCAGAATTATTTCGACCACAACGCGATCGGCAACTCGAACGTCTTCTTCCCGCTGACAGTCGATGGCGCGAGACTGTACGGCTGGGAAGTGACCATTCGTTCGCCGAGAATTGCACGGCGTGGAGAGGTTTATTTCACCTATGCTCACGCGCACGCCGAGGGGGAGGGCGCGATCAGTGGTGGTTTGACAGATTTCAACCCTCCCGACAGCGGCTACTTTCTTTTGGACCACGATCAAAGGCAGACGCTTCACACGGGATTCAACTTCAGCCTCCCATGGCGGGCCTATGCGGGCGGTAATCTGTACTACGGATCCGGATTCACCGACGGATCGAGCGATGTGCCGGCACATCTGCAAGGACACACGACATTCGATCTTTCCCTCGGTAAGGCTGTTGCCGAGAATCTGACGCTCTCCGTTACAGCGCTCAATCTGACGAATCGCCGGTTCTTACTGGACAACAGCCAGACGTTTGGCGGCACGCATTACGGAGAGCCACGGCAGCTCTATATTCAGGTCAGATATCGATTTCACTTCTGACATTGGTTCTTCTAATCTGATCGCTCCGCCTTGAGCGAACTAAGGGCTCGGAGTCCCGAGCCCTTTCGACGGCCCGTCGCGCCCTAGGAGTCAACCCGCTCCGGCGCCCAGTCTTCCAAATCGTCGCGATCGACGCGGTCCTCGCGATCCTTTAACTTCTCCTGCTCGAGGCGTGCCTCGCGTTCTGTGCGCTCTTCGCAGCCGTCGGCCATGGCTCCTCCTTTCTTACTTCTCTCCGGTCGCCAGCATCGTCTCGAAATACGGCGCTTCCTGCTCGCGGTACACCACCGCCGTCTCCACGTTCTTGAAGCCCGCCGCCTTCAAGTAGCGCTCGATTTCCAGTTCCGTGAACCCGAGCCACAGGTCGGCGTACATCTCGCGCGCCTCTTCGAAGTGATGGCGGCTCAAGATCGAGGATCGCGATCCGGCCGCCGGGCTTCAGAATGCGCCACGCCTCCGCCGATCGCCCGCTCCGGATGCAGCGCGTGATGCAGCGCCTGGCTGAGGAACGCCAGATCCACCGTGCCGCTGCGAATCGGCACATCTTCGAGGTCGCCCAGGCGGTATTCCAGATTGGCGATGCCGTGCTTGCGCGCCAGCTCCGCGCCGAACTCCACCATCTTCTCGGAATTGTCGATGGCGATCACCTTCTTGGCGCGCTGCGCCATCAATTGCGAGATGGTGCCTTCGCCCGCGCCCAGATCGGCGATCACCATGGGCGGCATCAGCTTCAGCAGCGCCTCGGCGATGCCCTTCCAGGACCGTCCCGGCACGTACTGGCGTCCGAACTTGCCGGCCAGTTCGTCGAAATAGCGGCGCATCTTGTCGCGTGCGCTTGCGCAGCGCCAGGCGCAGCGCCTCCTGGTCCTGCGCGGCTTCCGGAATTTCCACCGCGCGCCTGGCGCAGCAGCTCCATCAATTCGGCGGGCGCGGTCAGCCGATAAAAAGCGTTCTTTCCCATACGCCGGTCTTCCACCAGGCCGGCCTGCTTGAGCTGCGCCAGGTGGGTGGAAATCTGGCTCTGGCCCTTGCGCCAGAATCTCCTGCAGTTCGGCCACGGACAGCTCTTCCTGCTCCAGCAGCAGCAGCAGGCGCAAGCCGGTTGGGGTCGGCCGCCAGCCGCAGGGATTTGAGGATTGACGCCATAGGTCGAAAACAGGTCTAATATCAATGTATCAAGATTTATTGATACGAGGGAATAAAAGAAAACCGATATGGGCACCGCAACCGAGCAACTCAATCCGACGCCACCTTCAAAGTGGCCGACCTCTCGCTGGCCGAATGGGGCCGCAAGGAAATCTCCATCGCCGAGTACGAAATGCCCGGCCTGATGTCGATCCGCCAGCAAGTACGCCGACGGAAAAGCCGCTGGCCGGCGTGCGCGTCACCGGCTCGCTGCACATGACGATTCAGACCGCCGTGCTGATCGAGACGCTGGTCGATCTCGGCGCCATCGTGCGCTGGGCGAGCTGCAACATTTTCTCCACGCAGGATCACGCCGCGGCCGCCATCGCCGCGGCCGGCGTCCCCGTGTTCGCCTGGAAGGGCGAGTCGCTCGAAGAGTACTGGTGGTGCACCTACCAGGCGCGTCAGCCATCCCGACGGCAAGGGCCCGGAGCTGGTGGTCGACGACGGCGGCGACGTCACGCTGCTCATCCACAAAGGCTACGAGCTCGAAAACGGCAGCGACTGGGTGAACACGCCCTCCGGCAGCCACGAAGAGAAGGTCATCAAGGACCTGCTCAAGAAGGTCCACGCCGAAGATCCCAAGCGCTGGCACAAGATGGTGAAGGAGTGGCGCGGCGTCTCCGAAGAGACCACCACCGGCGTGCATCGTCTGTACAAGATGCAGGAAGCAGGGCAAGCTGCTGGTTCCCGCGATCAACGTCAACGATTCGGTCACCAAGATCGAAGTTCGACAATCTGTACGGCTGCCGCGAATCGCTGGCCGACGGCATCAAGCGCGCCACCGACGTGATGGTGGCCGGCAAGGTCGCGGTCATCTGCGGTTACGGCGACGTCGGCAAGGGCTCGGCGCATTCGCTGCGCGGCATGGGCGCGCGCGTCATCGTCACCGAGATCGACCCCATCAACGCGCTGCAGGCCGCGATGGAAGGCTTCGAAGTCACCACCATCGAAGACACGCTCGGCCGCGGCGATATCTACGTCACCTGCACCGGCAACTGCGACATCATCACGCTGGAGCACATGCGGAAGATGAAGGACCAGGCGATTGTCTGCAACATCGGCCACTTCGACAACGAGATCCAGATGGACCGGCTGAACGAAAGCGACGCCAAGCGCACCAACATCAAGCCGCAGGTGGACATGTACACGTTCCCCGGCGGCCACAGCATTTTCATGCTGGCCGAAGGCCGCCTGGTGAACCTGGGCTGCGCCACCGGCCACCCCAGCTTCGTGATGAGCAACAGCTTCGCCAACCAGACGCTGGCGCAGCTCGATCTGTGGAAGAATAAGGACACGTACAAGGTCGGCGTCTACACTCTGCCCGAAGAAGCTGGACGAAGAAGTGGCGCGCCTGCACCTGGAGAAGATCGGCGTGAAGCTGACCACGCTGACGCCCGAAGCAGGCCGATTATCTCGGCGTGCCGGTGGAGGGCCGTACAAGCCGGATCATTATCGGTACTAATAGTCAGGAACTGGAGAAATAAACCTTGGCAGACACTCAAAGACATATTTTCACGTCGGAATCGGTGACCGAAGGCCACCCCGACAAAATCGCCGACCAGATTTCGGACGCCGTCCTGGACGCGGTCCTGGCGGACGATCCCGACCGGCCGCGTGGCCTGCGAAGTCCTGGTCACCACCGGCACTTGCATCGTCGCCGGCGAGATCACCACCAAGACTTACGTGGACGTGCCGCGCATCGCGCGCGGCACCATCGAGTACGTGGGCTACAACGACGCCACGTACGGCTTCGACTCCAACACCTGCGGCGTGCACAACCTGATCCAGTCGCAGTCGCCCGATATTTCGATGGGCGTGGATACCGGCGGCGCCGGCGACCAGGGCCTGATGTTCGGCTATGCCTGCGACGAAACCCCCGAGCTGATGCCGCTGCCGATCATGATGGCGCACAAGCTGTGCCAGCCGCCTCAGCGATGCCCGCCGCGACGGCACGCTCGAACTTCCTGCGCCCCGACGGCAAGAGCCAGGTCACCGTGGAATACGTGGACAACAAGCCGAAGCGCATCGAAGCCGTGGTCATCTCCACCCAGCACAGCCCCGACGTCTCCACCGAAGACCTGCGCGCGGAAGTGCAGAAGCACATCATCGACGCCGTGGTTCCGGCGAACATGGTGGATGCGCAGACCAAGTACCACATCAACCCGACCGGCCGCTTCGTGGTCGGCGGACCGCACGGCGACACCGGGCTGACCGGCCGCAAGATCATCGTCGATACCTACGGCGGCATGGGCCGTCACGGCGGCGGCGCGTTCTCCGGCAAGGATCCGACGAAGGTCGATCGCTCGGCCTGCTACATGGCGCGCTACATCGCCAAGAACATCGTGGCGTCCAAGCTGGCCTCGCGCTGCGAAGTGCAGTTGGCCTACGCCATCGGCGTGGCCGAGCCGGTGTCGGTGATGGTGAACACCTTCGGCACGGGCTCTGATTCCGGATGCGCAGCTTCACCGAACTGGTGCGCGCGAACTTCAAGCTGACGCCCGCGCGGCATCATCGAGACGCTGCAACCTGCGCCGTCCCATCTACCGCAAGACGGCCGCGTTCGGCCACTTCGGGCGCACCGAAGAAACCTTCACCTGGGAAGCGACGGACAAGGCCGAGCGCCCTGAAGGATCAGGCCGGAGTCGCTGCCAGCCGTAGCACAGTAAGCAACTCCATTGCTGTGCAAAGCGGCCTCGCGAGTTTCGGCTCGCGAGGCCGTTTTTGTTTCTTGCTGATATAATTCAGCCCTACGGATGCAGGCGTGACTCCAATGGACGACGATCCCCAGCAGGGCCAGTTCGCCGGGCAGACGTTCTCGCACTACCGCATCCTCGAAAAGTTGGGCAGCGGCGGCATGGGCGTGGTTTACAAGGCAGAGGACATCCGCCTCCACCGTTTCGTCGCTCTCAAGTTTCTGCCCGACCCCGTCGCGCAAGACCCGCGCGCGCTCAGCCGCTTTGAACGGGAAGCGCGCGCCGCCTCCGCTTTGAATCACGCCAACATCTGCACCATCTACGAAGTCGAAGAGCTGAATGGCCAGCCGGTCATCGTCATGGAGCTGCTGGAAGGGGAGACCTTGAAGCAGCGGCTCTCGCAGGGACCGATCCCCACCGAAGCGCTCCTCGACTTCGGCATTCAGGCCGCCGATGCGCTGGAGGCTGCCCACGCCAAGGGCATCATGCACCGCGATATCAAACCCGCGAACATCTTCGTCACCCGCCGCGGCCATTTGAAGGTCCTCGATTTTGGACTGGCGAAGATGGATACCGCGATCGGCCTCGGAGCCGGGTCCGGCGATACCGACGCTCCCACCCGCACCCTGGAAGACCACCCCACCTCCGCCGGCAGCATGATGGGCACGGTCTGGTATATGTCGCCGGAACAGGTGCGCGCCAAGCCCGTGGACGCACGCACGGACCTCTTCTCCTTCGGAGTAGTGCTCTACGAAATGGCCACCGGCACGCTGCCTTTCCGCGGCGAAAGCTCGGGCATCGTGTGGGACGCCATTCTCAATCGCGCGCCCGTGCCGGCCGTGCGGCTCAACCCCGACCTGCCGGCGGAGCTGGAGCGCATTATCGCCAAGTGCCTGGAAAAGGATCGCGACCTGCGCTACCAGAGCGCCGCCGAAATTCGCACCGACCTGCAGCGCCTGAAGCGCGACTCCGGGCATGTGGAAGCATCCGTGGCCGGAGTGCGCCCCACCGGCAGAACGCGCTGGAGGGTCCTGTTTCCCGCCGCCGCGGCCGTGCTGGCGTTATTCGCGGCCGGCTCCTTCTACCTTCGCGGCTCGCCAAAACTCACCGACCGTGACACCATCGTTCTCGCCGACTTCGTCAACAAGACCGGCGACACTGTGTTCGACGGCACGCTGCGCCAGGGCTTGACCGTACAACTCCAACAGTCGCCGTACCTCAGCCTCATCTCCGACGAGCGCATCCAGAAGGCGCTGGGCATGATGGGCCAGCCCGCCGATGCACCGCTGACGCCCAAGATCGCCAGGGAAGTCTGCGAACGAACCGCCAGTGCCGCCGTGCTGGAGGGTTCGATTGCGCGCATCGGCAGCCAGTTCGTCCTGGGCCTGCGCGCCACAAACTGCCGCAGCGGAGAAGTGCTGGATGAAGAGCAGGTGCAAGCCGCAAGAAATGAAGACGTATTGACTGCGCTGAGTCAGATCGCGAGTAAGTTCCGAACCAGGGTCGGTGAATCGCTCGCCACAATCAAGAGCCACGACACTCCGCTCGCCGAGGCGACCACGCCTTCACTCGAGGCATTGAAAGCCTTTAGCGCCGCCGTGAAGGTGAACCTTGCGACGGGCGCGGCCGCTACCCCTCTTCCCCTCTTCAAACGCGCCATTGAAATCGATCCGAAGTTCGCCATCGCTCATGCGTACCTCGCACTGCTTTACGGCACCATTGGGGAGGTCGCCCTTTCCATCGAGAGCAGCCGCAAGGCCTACGAGTTGCGGGATCGAGCCAGTGACCGTGAGAAGTTTTTCATCACCGCCTATTACGATTTCCAGGTGACGGGAAACCTGGAAAAGGCGGAGCGGACCTGTGAGGCCTGGGCGCAAACCTATCCACGGGACGAGAACCCTCACGGATTTCTGGCGGCGATGATGTTTCCTACCGTCGGCAAATACGAAAGGGCGCTCGAAGAGGCCAAGAAGCTGGTGGAGGCAAGGCCGGATTTTCCGATCGGGTATTATCAGGCTGCCTTTAACTACACTTACCTCGACCGCCTGGCGGATGCCGAGCGGATCCTCCAGCAAGCCGCCGCGCACAAACTGGAAATCGCCGAATTCTCGATTCAGCGGTATGACATCGCGTTTCTAAAGGGCGACAAGGCGGGAATGGACCGCGAAGTGACGCTGGCGCAGGGCAACGCCGCCATGGAAGACTGGCTCCTCCAGCGCGAGGCTTTTGTCCAGTTGTATTCCGGTCATTTGCAGCAGGCGAGGAGGCTCTCGCGGCGTGCAGTAGCGCTGGCGCGGCAGACGTCCCAGTTGGACAAAGTGGCGATGTACGAGAGCGGAACCGCGGTGTTGGAAGCCCTCGTGGGGAATGCGCCCTCGGCCAGTCAGGCCGCGACGGCATCGGTAGCGCTCTCCGGAAACCGGGATATGCAGTACGGCGCGGCGTTCGCCCTGGCACTGGCGGGCGATTCCGTCCGGGCGCAAGAGCTCGCGAATGACCTGGACAAGCGCTTCCCGGAGGACACCGTCGCCAAGTTCATTTACGTCCCGGCGATTCGCGCACTTCTCGCGCTCAACCACGGGGAGCCTGCGAAGGCTGTCGAACTCCTGCAAGCCGCCGCGCCTTATGATCTGGGCAGTCCTCCCTGCGCGGCGCCGCCGGCCTACTTCGGAATGTTGTATCCGGTCTATGTTCGCGGCCTCGCCTACCTTGCCGCGCGCCAGGCTCCGGAAGCCTCCGCGGAATTTGAAAAGATCGTCGCTCATCGCGGGATTGTGATCAGCGATCCCATCGGGGCACTGGCGCACCTGCAACTCGGCCGGACGCACGTCCTGGCCGGAGACAGCGCCAAGGCCAAGGTCGCCTATCAGGAGTTCCTGGGTCTCTGGAAAGACGCCGACTCCGATATTCCGATATTCCGGCAGGCCAAAGCGGAGTACGCCAAACTGCCGTAAGGCTACGCTCCGCCCCTCACCTTTTCCGCCGATTCCGCTCCGAATACCGGCAGCGTGGGATCGGTTAAGAGTCCGATCTGCTTGAGCACCGACGCCTGGTCCCAATAGATATGCTCGTGCGCCACCTTGCCTTCGCGGAAGCGCACAATCGCCACCAGCGCTACCTCCACGCGGCGATTGGTGGCCGGCACGCCAGGCAGCATCCACGGCATTTCCTGCGTGTGGGTGAACGAAAAAATCATCTCGTCCACCAGTTGATCCGCCCCCACCGTGCGCGAAATCGGAGTCAGCGTAGTGTCGGGCGGCATACGCGGAATGAAGTCCTTCGAATAGAACTCTCGCAGAGCGCTCTTCCCCACGCCGCCCGTCAACACGGGGACGTGATTGACGTAGGCGTCTTCCACCATCGTGTCGAGCGTGGATTCGGTATCGCGCGTCGCGAATTCATGCCTGGTGTGTTCTTCCCACAAATGCGTCAGGTCAACTTGCGCCATTTAGCAAGTGTATAGTAACTCCAATGAGCAACCACACGACCATCGCTCCCATGCTCTCTGTCCGCAAGGGCAAGAGCGCGGTCGATTTCTACAAGGCTGCCTTCGGCGCCGGCGAACTGTTTCGCGTCGAGAGCGAAACCGGAGAGGTGGTCTGCCACTTGTCGGTGGACGGCGCCGAATTCTGGGTCGCCGACGAATCGCCGGCGCATGGCAACTTCAGTCCAGAGACTCTCAACGGCGGTACCGTTCGGATGGTGATGACGGTGGAAGATCCCGATGCCGCGTTCGACCGCGCCGTCGCCGCGGGCGCCACGGTAGTGTCGCCGGTCGCCAATCAATATGGCTGGCGCCTTGGCCGCGTCGTCGACCCGTTCGGGCATCATTGGGAAATCGGCAAGCCGCTTGCGGGATAGGCATCCTGGCCTGTCCAGCCGAGCTTGCATGTCTTCCTATCTGCGTTAATCTGCGTTAATCTGCGGCCTATTCTGTTCTTTAAGGCAAGCAATATGCGCCGCAGATAAACACAGATAAACGCAGATAAACGCGGATAAGAAAAGGCGAGCAAGCCTCAATCCAGCAGTCGCGCCGCCGCCTCGTCCATAAACCACATCACGCCGCGGCCATGATGCGATGCGATCTGCGCCGGGTATTTCTTGGGATCGTATTCTTCCTTGAATACTGCGCGCACCGCGTCGGTCTTATCTTCGCCCACGGCCAGAAACACCGTGTGCTTCGCCGCCAGCAGCACGCCCGGCAGCAGCGTCACCCGCCATTGATGGAACTTCTCAGCGTAGACCGGCGCGGCGATTCCCTCACGGTCGTCAATCAGCGGCTCGCCCGGAAACAGGCTGGCGGTGTGCGCGTCGGGCCCCATTCCGCGATGCACCAGGTCGAAGCGCGGCAGGTCGCCTTCCGCGAGGCCAAAGAACTCGCGGATCTCCTCCACGTAGCGTGTGGCGGCCGCCGGAGGCGCCAGTTCTCCGCACACGCGATGTACGTTGCGCTGCGGAATATGCGCCGGCTTAATCAGGTACTCCATCGCCATTTTGTAGTTGCTGGCATCGTCGGTGGGCGGCACGCAGCGCTCGTCCACCCAGAAGATGTGCACCTTGTCCCAGGGGAATTTCGTCGCCGCCAGTATATGGAACAGCAGCTTGGGGCTGGACCCTCCGGAGATCGCGAAGGAGGCGAAATCCTGCCCCGAGATGGCTTCCTCGAGCCGGCCGATAATGTGATGCGCGCATGCTTCGGCGGCTGCCTGCGCATCCGGAAGTTTCTGCCAGTGGGCGCTCATGGTTTTTCCGGTGTGTGTTTTGCTGACGATACCGCAAGCTGCGCCGCCGACGCCAAAGTTCGCTCGAATACGACGTCGCGGGTTACGATCGCGAGTTCCTCGCGCATCGCCAAATAATCCGATGGACTGGGCAGGTTCGTGCAGTTCGTTTGCTCGTTGACGGTGGTCACCAGCCGGTCCTTCTCGCGCGAGAGCGTCACCTGCAACCCTTCGCCCGCCAGTTCCAGACGAAGCGTAGGCGCGCCCGGCGCCACCCGGACCTTTGCCGTGACTCCCACATCGGACAGGCAGTTATTCAGCCACGCCGCGAAATACCAGGCGGCCGTCTCATAGCCCTCGCCGTAGCTCACCTGAATAGTTTCGGCGCCGCCCAGCCGCGCTAGCGTATCGCGATTTTCAAAAACGCGCGACAGCGTCTCCCGCCAGCGCGTCAGCCGGGTCCATGCCAGGTCGGCCAGTACCATGCCGCGCCGCACCGAATCGGCCAACCGCCAGATGGCATCCGTGGCATTTCCCGCGGCCCCGGTGTCCAGCACCACACGGGTGGCGATGCGCGCGATCTCGCGGAATTCCGGCCGCTCCGATACCCGCGCGCAGCGGCACCAGAGAATCACCGGCAAATCCGCCACCATCAGGGGCAGCAGCACGCTGGGCAGGTCCGCCAGCGCGGCGTCGGAAGCGGTGATCTCGATCTGCTCGCAGCAGATCTGCTGGCGCTGCCCGAAGGGCTTCCAGCATTGCTGGTACACACGCTCGCTGAGCGCGCGCTCGCCCGCGCCCTGCAGCCGGATCAGAATCGTCCGCGCCGGATGCTGCGGCATCAGCGCCGCGATGGTCTCGCCCAACGCGGAGCTATCGTCTCCCGCATCCGCCATTACCAGCAGCGTCATGGAACAGGCGCGCAATACGCCGGACTCGCCTTCCTTACCCTGCTGGGTCCACAGCGCGGCCAGTTCCTTGAGAATTTTGTCAGGCGCGACCGTGGCAGACATCAGGGTTTCCTCCACACGTGGCCGCGCCGCGCCAACATTTCATCCGCGGCAGCCGGCCCCCAGCTTCCCGCGGGATAGTTCGGGAAATCGAACTTGGTTTCGCGCCACGCATTCTGAATCGGCTCCACTACACTCCAACTGGCCTCCACCATGTCCTGCCTGGTATACAGCGTCGGGTCGCCGACGATCGCGTCCAATAGGAGCGTCTCGTACGCCGAGGGCGAACGTTCGCCGAAGCTCGACCCGTAGTTGAAATCCATCGACACCGGGCGCAGCGTCATCCCCTGTCCGGGCCGCTTGGAAAGAAACTTCAGCGAGATCCCCTCCTCGGGCTGAATGCGCAAGATCAGCAGGTTCACGCCCGGGTCGCCCGACGGGCCGCCCGAATCCTGATTGAACAAGTGCAGCGGCGCCGAGTTGAATTGAATCGAGATCTCACTGACCCGCTTGGCCAGCCGCTTGCCCGTGCGCACGTAAAACGGCACCCCGGCCCATCGCCAGTTGTCCACGAAGAAGGTGACCGCGGCGTAGGTGTTGGTTTGCGAATTCGGGTCCACGCCGGTTTCCTGCCGGAAGCCGGGGACATCCTGTCCGCCGATGCGCGCCGGGCCATACTGACCCGGCACCGCATTCTGCCGCACCTCGTCCGCCGTCATCGGGCGAATCGAGCGCAGCAGCTTGGAGCGCTCGTCGCGTACGCTGTTGGCGCGGAAGCTCGCGCTCGGTTCCATCGCCACCGTTGCCATCACCTGCAGCAGATGGTTCTGGATCATGTCGTCGAGCGCGCCCGCCTCCTGGTAATATGCGCCGCGCCCTTCCACGCCGATCGATTCGGCACCCGTGATCTGCACGTGGTTCACGTAGCGCCGATTCCACAGCGGTTCGAAAATGCCGTTGCCGAAGCGGAAGGCCAGGATATTCTGCACCGTCTCCTTGCCCAGGTAATGATCGATGCGGTAGACGTCGGATTCGTCGAAGACTTCGTGCAGGCGATTGCTCAACTCGCGCGCGCTGGCCAGGTCGTGGCCGAAGGGCTTTTCCACCACCAGCCGCCGCCAGCCACTTCCCTTCCCCATCCCGGCCGCCCCGATACCGTGCGCGATCTCCGCGTACTGGCTGGGCTGTGTGGAGAGATAGAACAGCACGTTGCCGCCGGTGTGGCGCTCGGCCTCGACCTGCTGCAGCCTCTCGGCGAGCCGTTGATACAACCCGGCATCTCCTACGTCGCCCGCAACGTAATAGAGACCGCGCGCGAACGCGCCCCACACCTCTTCATCCAGCTTGGTATCTTCGGAAAACTGCTCCACGCTTTCGCGCATCTTGTCGCGAAACTGATCGTCGGAAAGCGGCGTGCGCGAGATGCCCACGACCGCAAAGCCCGCCGCCAGCCTCCGGTCGTAAGCCAGGCGGTAGAGTGCCGGCAGCAGCTTGCGTTTGGTCAGGTCGCCATTGGCGCCGAAGATCACGATGACACACTCGGGCACTTGCCGTTCGAACCGGAGCGGATCCTGAAAGGGGTTCTCGTTGGGCATTAAGTCCAACATATCATGCGAGGCAGAAGCACCCGCCCAAGAGAACAGTTAGAGACTGTACAAAGGTTGCACCACGGCGCCTCGCCGAAGTCCAGGTGATCGGCCATTGACCGCGCCCCGTTACAATCGGTGAGGACATGTTCTCCTCCCGCTTTCATTGGGACCCGCGCCCCAATCGACTCACGCTCGCCCTCGCCGCTCGCCGCGCGGCGGGGGCGCCGATTCTCGATCTCACCGAATCCAACCCCACGCACGCCGGGCTTCACTACCCGCCCGAGATTGTCGCCGCCTTCGCCGACCCGCGCATGTTGTCCTACGAACCCGCGCCCGCCGGAACGCCCGCCGCGCGCGAAGCCGTCAGCGTCTACTATGCAGCGCGCGGCCACCGCGTCGACCCCGGCCGCGTGCTGCTCACCGCGAGCACCAGCGAGGCCTACTGCTATCTCTTCAAACTCCTCGCCGACCCCGGCGACGAGGTCCTCGTCCCCAGCCCCTCGTACCCGCTCTTCGAATTTCTCGCCGGTATGGAATCCCTCGCTGTCCGCCCCTATCCGCTCGAGTACCACGGCGCCTGGCGCATCGACCTCGCCGCCCTCGAAGCCTCGCTCACGCCACGCACCCGCGCCATCATCCTCGTGAATCCCAACAACCCGACCGGCTCATACGTCAAGCGGGGCGAACTCCACACCCTCACCGCCCTCTGCGCCGCGCACCGCATCGCCCTGATCTCCGACGAAGTCTTCGCCGATTACGGGCTCGCCGAAGACCCCGCGCGCGTCACCACCCTTGCCGGTGTCGAAGAGTGCCTGGCCTTCTCCATGAGCGGCCTCTCCAAGGTCGCCGGACTCCCGCAGATGAAGCTCGGCTGGATCGTCGCCGCAGGCCCGGATGCTTTGCGCTGCGAAGCGCTCGAAAAACTCGAGTGGATCGCCGACACGTACCTCTCCGTGAGTACGCCCGTGCAGTGTGCCGCGCCCGCTCTGCTCGCGGCCGGCGAAGCCGTGCAGCGCCAGATCCGCGAACGGACCGCGGCCAACCTCGCCTTCGCCCGCGCCACGCTGGCGCATTCCGCAGCCAACATTCTTGCGGTGGAAGGCGGCTGGTACATTACGCTGCAGGTCCCGCGCATTCATAGTGAGGAAGAGTGGACCCTGCGCCTGTTGGAGCAGGATGGTGTACTGGTGCAGCCCGGTTTCTTCTACGATTTCGAATCCGAGGCCTACCTGGTAGTCAGTCTTTTGACCGCGCCAGAAATCTTCCGCGAAGGCCTGCCCCGCATCGCCGCCGCGGTGGCCTGCGGCTGAACCCTACGCCAATTGCTTCTGGTGCGGACGCGGCGCTTCGTTGATCGAGACCACGCCTTTGTCGAAGACCGTCATGTCCTGCACCATGCGGCTGACATCGGCGCCCTCATCCACCGTAATCTCGTGCTCGATCCAATCCGAAAGCGGAATGTTGCGGAAGTACATGCGCTCCTGCAAAACCAGGCTCTTGCGATTTTGCATCAGCATCCGGTTCTCGCGCGTGTAGTGCCGCTGCTCCACCCGCAGTTCGCTCAGGAAATTCTCGAGCGCCTCCTGCTTCGCCGTCGCCTCGGCGGCGCGCACCGAAATATCCAGTGTGGATTCCAGCGCCGTCCGCTCCGCATCCAGCGCCCCGCGGCTCTCGGCCAGGCGTTCGCGCTGCTGTGCCAGCGCCACTTCCATGCGGGATTGCATGATGAACCAGGCAAGCAGCCCGGAGGCGACGGCCGTAAATCCAGGCAGCAGGATCCAGAGCAGAGGTTCCATGCGGTTAATACTATCCCCTTCAGGACCCTAAACACTAGATATCAAAGGTAAACGATCGCCTATAACCAAGGCAAACCGCGTTTAAGACTGCGTGCCATCGATCTTCTGTCCGCTGATCGTGTACTTCAACTCTCCCAGACGGAACCCGAATAGCGGGCCGAATACCGAAGCGATTCGCGCCTTGATCCCCGCGCCGAAGCCCTCATACTTTCCCAGGAAAACCGCGCGGCTTTGCAGGAAATCCGCGCGCTCGATCGCCGAGTACTGAGAGCGCCCTTCGTGCCGCACTCGCGCCGCCGGCACCAGCAAAATCTTCCGCGACGCCCGCCGGATCTCCGCCGCCAGGTCGGCATCGCTGCCGAACTGCCCGTAGCGGTCGTCAATCTGCCGGATCGCTTTGATGAAGTACACCCGCACCATCAACGCCGCGCCGCGTGCGAACTCCACCGCCGCCGGCTCCGCGCCCGGCGATGCCGCGCGCCATTCGCCGTTTGGCGGCAAACTTCCCAGTTGCGGCGCCGGACGCCCTTCGCTATCCACCAACAGCGGACAGACCGCCGCTGCATCCGGATTGGCGTCCAGCGCACTCGCCAGCGTGCCGATCGTCCCCGGCTCCAGTGCGGTATCGTCGTGCAGAAAGAAAACGTACTCGGCATCCGCCGCGCGCCATCCCAGGTTCAGCCCCTTTGTCAGGCCGAAATTCTTGGGCAGCCGGATCATCTGCACGTTCGGAAAATCGTCGCCGACCTGCGCGCTCCCGTCGCTCGACCCGTTGTCCACCACAATCACCTGCAAGGTCGATCGCGCGGCCGACGCTTCGATCGATTCCAGGCACCGCCGCAGTTGCGCCGCCCGGTTCCGCGACACCACCACCACGGAGACCCGCGGCGGCAGTTTCTGTTCTTCTGAATTTGTCTTTGGGCTCAACATCCTAGAATAGCCGGAATCCAAGCTACGTGCGCCCTACTCTTATAGGGCAGAACAGCACGTGTTTTGTTTAGGAAGTGTTCGGGTCTTCACTTGTCCCCCTCTGCACCACAACAGGGCATCTGCTTTCGCGTGATAAGATTCCACCGAAGGAAGCGTCAACATGGAAGATTCTGCCGGTGTCGTATCCGGCCCCGAACCCATCGTAGACGGCAACTGGCTCATCTCTGAAATACCTGGCAAGCCCGTTACCGTGCGGCTGAGCCTCGATCTTGTGATGCGCCTCGGCATGGCCGTCCGTGAAGGTTTCAAGTCACTTCCGCGCAGGGGTCTCGAAACCGGCGGATTGCTGGTCGGCGCCACCCGCAAAGACCGCGGCAGGCTCGTGATCGATGTGCGCGATTTCGAACCCGTGGAATCCGAACACGCCACCGGTCCTTCCTACATGCTGTCCGATCTCGATCGCCGGCTGCTCGAATCCAGAATCGCCGCCCGCCAGGCCGGCAAGAAGGGAAACGCGGTCATTGGCTTTTATCGCAGTCACACGCGCCGCAATTTCGCGGTGACCATGGAAGATGTCGCACTCTTCTCGACCTACTTCCGTAAACCCCTGGACCTCTTTCTCCTGATCAAGTCCAATGAGGAAGGTTCTCCCACCTGCGGTCTCCTTCTGCGCGAAAGCGGGAAGGAGCTTTCCGGCACCCCCTGTGTGCAATTCCCGTTCGATGGCTACATCTTCCCGACGCCGTCGCGCGAACTCCCCGAAACCATCCCGGAGCCGCATCCCGCAACACCGAAGTCTGTTCCCGCTCCTCCTTCCGCCGCGCGCTGGAATCTCGCGGGCTGGAGTTCGCTGCTGGCTCACTGGCAGGCCTGGGTCGCCATCGCCGCTGGCGTGATCCTCGCCGTCGCCATCCCGGTGGGCACACGGCCCGCCTATCCGCTCCGCTCGCTGGCCCTGAACGTCGTCGACACCGGCGGCAACCTACGGCTCTCCTGGGACCATCAGGCCTCGCGCCGCGCTGCCCGTGCCGTCCTGTTCATTCGGGACGGTGCGGAAGAGCACCACTTCGAACTTGATTCGCGCCAGTTGAACGAAGGCAGCATTTCTTATTGGCCGTCCACCCATGACGTGAACTTCCGCCTCGAGTGGACCTCTCCCTCCGGTAAGCTCACCGAGTCCGTCCGCGCCATCGGCGCGCCAGACCCGGCTCCGGTTTTGCCCGTCGCGAGTCCTCAGGTCGCAACTGCCCCGGTCGTTCCCGCAGTCGCCGCTCTCCCCGCTCCCGAGCCCCCGATCGAAGGGCGGCGCCACACCAACACCGGGACGGCCTCTCGCCAGCAGTCTCGCGCATTCACCGCACCCGATCCCTCACCCGTGCCTGCACCGGTTGCCCGAGCCTCTTTACCGGAGCCCCCGACGGTCCTCCAGCCCGGAATCCCGCAGGCTCGTAGCAAGGATCTCTTGCAGACCATCGTGACGGCTCCCGACCCCGCGCTTAACGCCGCCGCCGACACCGCCTATCGCGTCGACGTCCAACCCGTGCAGCGCCGTGTACGCAGTATCCCGCTCATCGGCAAGCGCTCTCTTCGCACCGACTATGTTCCCCCCGTTCCGCTGCACAAATCCGCGATCCCCGGTGTCCCCCGCCGTGACATCGCGCGCGACATCGATGTGAAGGTGTACGTCAACCCGGCCGGCAAGGTGGATTACGCCGAGTTGCTCTCAAAGGTGTCGAAGGCGGACGTCGATCTCGCCTCCATGCTCGTCTTCTCCGCGCGCCGATGGGAGTTCGTCCCCGCCCGCGAAGGTACCGACCCGGCCCCCGGAGAAGTCATCCTCCACTACCGCATCGGCCCCGCCAACCCCTAGCCAGCGAACCGCGACCGTCAGGGAGCGATCGACACTTCTACCGCAGCGGCTTCTCCACTGCCTTCACCTTGCCGTCCTGCATGGTGACCTGGAACATGCCGTCTTTCCCCGGGTAACTGAGCGACCGTTCCGCGCCGAACGTCATCGCCATCGAGGCCGGTCCGAAGCGCCGCACCAGTTCGTCGTAGGCAAGCCCCACCTCAATCCCGCCCGCATCCTCGAATTTCTGTTTTGCCGGCGCCGCCTTCGCAGCAGTCACAACCGGAGCCGGAGCCGGAACCGGAGTCGCCTCATCCGCCGCCTCCTTCTGCGCCGGCTTGAGCGCCTTATCGAGACTGCCCGCCAGTCCGCTCATGGATTTGGCGATGCCCTTCGCGGGCGCCGTGCTCGTCGCCGCGCGCGACGCGCCCAACCCCGCCTCCACGGCCGCCTGTCCAAACGCCAGGCCCGGCATCGCCAGCCACAGGAAAATAGCAATTCGTCGTGACATGTCGGAAGTCTGACATGCCTTGACTGCCGCGTCACGTTGCCTGAAGTTAACCCTGGAAGTGCATTTTCTCGATCAAGGAGCGGAACCGCGGCAGGTCGCGCACGCAGGCGTCGTTCGTATTCCGCAGAAAAATCATCCCGCTCGATCGCTGCCGGAATGCCTCTTCGAAGAGATTCAGCGCCTGGTCCCCATGCCCCATCACCAGCGACACTTTGCCTAAGTCGAACGGCGACACATATCGCTGCCGTGAGAGCGCTTCCAACTCCCGAACCACGCGCATGCTTTCCTCGTGCCGCCCCAACCGTGCCAACTCGCAGGCCACCAGCGCCAGCGCGTGCGGATTGCCGCTCGCTGCCAGCCGCGCCTTCTCGAGCGCGGCGTCCGATTCCGTGGTGTGCGCCGCCGCCCGCGCCGCGTGCGCCACAATCAACGACGCCGTCGGCAGGTCCGGCGCCAGTTCCACCGCGCGCTTGGCCTGCTCCAGCGCGGCCGGATAATTGCCTTCCCACAGCAGCCCGTATGCCAGGTTAATGCTCGCCACCACCGAGTAAGGCTCCAGTTGCGCCGCCCGCCGTAACTCGGGCAACGCCTCCTTCAGCCGCCCCTGGTCGCGCAGGAACATGCCGTACCACAGATGCGCCGCCGGCAGCCCGGGACTCAATTGCAGCGCCTTCCGGTACTCGCGCTCCGCCGCTGCCCAGTCCCAGTCATACGCCTCGATCACCGCCGCCAGCGCCACGTGCCCCTCGGCGAGGCGCGGATTCAGTTCCAGCGATTTCAACGCCGCTGTCCGCGCCTTCTCCATCCCCTCACGTGGCGCAATGTAACCGAACTGCGAGAGCAGGTTGTACCCATCCGCCAGCGCCGCATACGCAGACGCGAATTTCGGCGACCGCGCCGTCGCCTGTTCGAAGCTCAGAATTCCTTCGCGCAGTGCACCCTCCGTCTGGCGGTCCAGCGAGTAGCGCCCGCGAATCAGCAGATCCTCCGCCACCGAATCCGCGTCGACGCGGCGCGCAGCCGCATACGTCCGTGTGATCCACAGCACCGCGATCCCCGCCAGAATCACCACCAGCGCCACCGTCGCCAGCAGGAATCGCGGCCCTAACCCCTGCCGGATCTCCGCCACCGGACTTCGCGGCGGCGGAGCCGGCATGACTGACGAGAGAATAGTAACTGCCACCGGCGCCTCGGCCCCGGCAGTTAACGCTTCTTCCACGGGCGCGGCCTCCAGGTGATGGAATACCGGAACGTAAGTGCCCTTCGGCAACTCGATACGTATCGGATCATCCGCCCCCGGACCTTGGTAATATCTCGTGATTCGCGCCCGTAAGTTGCGAGCCTGCACCCGGACAATCGGGTCTAACCTTGGGTTAAAATCTTCTCCCCGGTCGAATACCCGCACACCGAGCGGATACTCTTTGATCTCCGAGGCGCGCCCCGCCAGCGTTTCTTCCACGATGTACCGGAGGAATCGGCACAAACTCGGTGACGAAATCAGCGGCGCGCTTTTCAGGATCCTTTCCAGTTGTTCGTTTACCGGCATGGGATTTGACAATATGACGCGGCACAACGCATTTAGTCTCGGTTAACCCGTGCAACATTGTCCTTTCTCCCACCGTGTCGCGTGATAGCGTAAAGGCAATGACCTCAAAAGAGATTCTCGCCTTCATCACTGAAGTCGGCATCGTACCCGTGGTGCGCGTCGCCAGCGCGGACGCCGCCGTCCAGGCCGTGGAAGCCATCTACAAAGGTGGCGTGCGCGCCGCTGAGATCACCATGACCGTCCCCGGCGCTATCCGGGCTCTGGAAAAAGTGGCCGACCTTTTCGGCGATAAGATCATGCTCGGCGCGGGCACCGTGCTCGACCCCGAAACCGCCCGCGCCTGCATGCTCGCCGGCGCTCAGTTCTTCGTGACGCCTGCCCTCCGCATCTCCACCATCGAAATCTGCAAGCGCTATTCGAAAGTGATCTGCCCCGGCGCCCTCACCCCCACCGAAGTCCTCACCGCCTGGGAAGCCGGCGCCGATGTCGTGAAGGTCTTCCCTTGCGGCAATGTCGGCGGCGCCAAGTACATCAAGGCGCTCAAGGGACCGTTCCCGCAAATCGAAATGATCCCCACCGGCGGCGTCAATCTCGATACCGCCGGCGACTTCCTGAAGGCCGGCGCCTGCGCCATCGCGGTCGGCGGCGAGCTCGTCGACGCCAAGACCATCAAGGAAGGCCGCTTCGAAGTCATCGAAGATCGCGCCCGCCAGTACCTGGCCTGCGTCGCCAAGGCCCGCGCCGAAATGTCCGCGTAGGCACCAACGAGCCGCGACCGAGAGGGAGCGCAACGATCACGCGCCCCTCCGTATCGCGCTCACCTATGCGCCTCTCACTAAGCGCCATCCGCTCCATGCCCGCCATTGCGCCTTTCCGGCGCAATAACTAATGCGAAAATCTTGGAGAAGCTGAAAAGCCGGGAGTCTTTTTGTTCACGTGCGAAATACGTCGCGTCTCTACCTGCCTTGTGCATAGGCGTGCGATTCCTCGACGAACACCAACCCGTCGAATCGCGCCCGCAGCGATCCCTCGGACATGCTCTCCTTCCCGATCGGCACCACACCGCCCGCGATATTGAACCGGTGCTCCGCGGCCAGCCACACGCCAAGCGGACCATCGCGCGGCACGCTCCGCATATCGAGGAAGAAGAGCGGCATTCCCGCCGCGCTCAGAATCGCATCGCCGGACCCCTCCGGCGCCGGCGTCACGGGCCACGCGCCGAACCCCTTGTTCTGGTTGCCCTCCACTCCGAGGCCGCTGACTACGCCGCGCCGGTACGCCGTACCCACCACGTAGTACGCACTGCCGAAACGTTTGCGCAGCCAGTCGCCCATAGAATCCTTGTCCGCCCAGACGTGGCCGTTATGAGCCCACAGAATGATCTTCTCGCCTTGAAACGCCTCGTCCGCGAGCCACTCCACGTTCTTCGCCATCATTCGGTCGCGGTACAGGAAACCATTCGCCTCCACGCGCATCGCCGCGGCCGCCGCCACCGTAGCCGCCGCGTGTCGCGCGTCCCGCCACGCGGCCGCGGACGATTTCGCGATCCACTCCGGCCGGTGCGCGTCGAATTGCGCGAGGGTCGCTTCAGCCTGCCGCGCCGCCTCGCTCGCTCCGGGCAGGAAGAGATTCGTGTGATCCTCGTCGATCTTCCGCGCGGCCGCGTACGCCTCCTCCGCCGCCGCGGCAGAGCCCGGGGCGTACTGCTTCAGATAGCCGAGTGCGAGATCCGCCGCCGCTCCGACGCCCTGCATATCGAACCCGGCCCAAGTCACCTTCCAAGTCACCTTGGGACCGGCCCGATTCTCCTCGCGCATCCACTCCATGAGGTCCGGAAATCCGGCCTTTGGTCGCGGCGCCCCCGGTGTCTTGATGTAGCGATCGTTCTCCGCCGTATCGGGCCAGTTCATCTCCAACGCGACCACCGTGAATCCCTTGCGCCGCACCAGATACTCGATCAACCTTTGGTTGAGCCGGCGGAATTCCTGCGTTCCGTGGGTCGCCTCTCCCAGCGCCACAATCCGCGCATCCCCGATCGCCTTCCCCAACGCCTCCAGGTCCTCGAAACCCGCCCCAGGTTCCACCGTCGCAAGCTTCAACGCCCTGGTTTTCAACTCGGCGACCACCGGCTTGGCCTCCTCCTCCCCGGTCGGCCGAAGCTTCGACTCCTCAGCCGTGCCCTCCGACCCGCGGCAAACCCACCCCGCCTCGCCGCGCTCCCAGACATCGTGAATAGTCGAGCGGCGCTCCTTTTTCACGCCGTCCGATCCTTCGTTTGTCGTCACCTCCGCCGTCACCACTGCCGACGTCCCATCGATCCGAGCCATCTTCACTTCCGACCGTCGCGAGAAGCCCGGTGTCGCCATGTCGCTCCCGACCGCGACCCGCAGCGAGAGCCTCAACGGACCAATGTGGACCTGCGCGTCACCGGCAATCAGCCGGTCCAACGCCGCCTGATCCTTCGCCGCGATGGCCGCATCGATCCGGCTGTAAAGCTCCTGGAAAACGGCACGCGCGTTTGTCTGGTTCTCCTGCGCAAGCGCATGCCCGCACAGGCAGACGGCCATAAGTCTGACGATCCCTCTCTTCACGACACCTCCAGCACGCGCCATTATACAAGCCGGGATCGGACACGAATTCAATGCGAACTTGTTTCGAATATCTCTCTGAGAACTGTCTGGTGAAGATGCTCATGGCCGCCGCCACGCCACGCCATAACGCTTGCGGTATAACGGTATTCGTTATACCATTACTTTAGTAGTGATCAAGAGCTTCGCGGATAGACAAACCAGGATACTCTTCGAGACAGGAGTGAGCCGTCGTTGGAGCCTGATCTCCCGCGTAGCGGTGCGCAAACTGGTTCAGATCGATTCGGTCGCCGCACTTACGGAACTGAATATCCCTCCGGGGAACCGGTTGGAGGCCCTTAAGGGTGATCGGGCCGGCCTTCACAGCATTCGCATTAACGATCAATGGCGCATCTGCTTCCGCTGGGAAAGCGATGGCGTCTACGATGTGAAGATTATCGATTACCACTAGATGGAGGAGTGAAGATGATAAGCAACACGCGTCCTGAAGGCGGCTGGAATATAACCCGTCCTCCGGTTCACCCGGGCGAAATGCTCCGCGAGGAGTTCATGAAGCCACTGGAAATTTCGATCAACGGCCTCGCTCTGGAACTGCACGTGCCGGTCACCCGCGTCAGCCAGATCGTCAATGAGCGTCGCGGGATTACCGCCGACACGGCACTGCGTTTGGCGCGACACTTCGGCACGAGCGCCGACTTCTGGATGAATATTCAGAAGGAATACGAATTGGTCCTGACTCGGCGCAAATCGTTGAAGACGATCGAGAGACAGGTCCGGCGGCGCACGATCGCAGCGTGATGCACGAGACCGGACTGCGCCGCCCGATCGCGTCGTCGGTCGAAGAGCCGGTCGCAGGAAAGTGACGACGTTCCCCTCGACGGCCGAGTCATGAAACGCCACACATATCGCCCACTGGAGAGTGCCGCCGAATCGGTATGGGATTCCTGGGGTAGTACGACCTCAGCACTTATATGGAGGCTATGCCGCTGCTCGCCGGCCCGTGGCTCCACGGCGCAGGCGGAAACGAAGGCACTGGCCGCGTCAGCGTAATTCTGGATCGCCGAGGCCACGAACCGGGCTCTGGACGCGATATGCTAAACGCTTCAACCGAAATACTCGGGACGAACAGAAGACGCAACCGAACTTCGAGGAGGACCAAATGGGGAACCATACACCGCAATCGGACGCAATCAATCGCCGGAGCATGCTGAGGCGGAGCGCAACCGCCGGGCTCGCGCTCGCGGCAGGTAGCGCATCGGCCCAGGAGAAACCGAAGACCGACGTACTACCAACCAGCAAGGCTACGACGCCTATTGCTCCGAATCTGCATCCTCCCCTGGTCCAGGTCAAAGCGGGAAAACTCCGCGGCTTCAAGGACGGCAAAACCCTCACGTTCCTCGGCGTTCCTTACGCGGATGCGGAACGCTTTGAGATGCCGAAGCCGGTGAAAGCATGGGAAGGCATCAAGGGCGCCCAGACCTGGGGTCCAGTCTGCCCTATTCCGCAAGCGACGTCGGTCGGCGGCGACGATTTCGTTTTTCCTCACCGTTACTGGGCGGAGAACGAACATTGCCAGGTTTTGAACATCTGGACGCAAAACACGGCACCGGCGGCAAAAAAGCCTGTGATGGTGTGGATGCACGGCGGCGGATTCACTAACGGCTCGTCGATGGAATCGTATGCCTACGACGGCAAAGCGCTGAGCGAGTTCGGCGATGTGGTCGCCGTCAGTCTAAATCACCGCCTGAATATCATCGGCACGCTGGATTTATCCGCCTACGGCCCTGAGGTCGCCAACTCCCGCAACACCGGCATGGCCGACCTGGTGGCCGCGCTCCAATGGATTCACGAGAACATCGAGGTTTTCGGCGGCGATCCCGGCAACGTAACCATCTTCGGCCAGTCCGGCGGCGGCGGAAAAGTCACACGCCTGATGCACATGCCGGCGGCCAAGGGCCTCTTCCACAAGGTAATCTGCCAGAGCGGCGGCGCCGTGAACTACCGAAACACCGATCCTGCCAAAGTCATTCAGGGCCAGCAGGCGGTGGCCGCCGAGACGCTGAAGAACCTCAACCTGACCGGCAGCCAGATTGACAAGCTCAAGAGCGTGCCTTATCGCGACCTGCTCGCGGCCGGCGCCACCGCCACTCAGAGCCTGGCCAGGCAAGGCGTCCAAGGGGCAATGGGGTGGAACCCTGTCGCCGATGACCAGTACGTGCTCCGCGAGTTCTGCGATTGGGCCGATACGATTCCTTACATGGTGGGTAACGTCCTTAGCGAGTTCAGTAGCAACCTCGCAAGGGGAGAGTTGACCAAGAACGAGTGGACTCACAAAGAGGTCGACGAAAAACTCGCGGCCGCGTTCGGCGATAAAAAGGACGCGATCGTCGCTGAATACAAGAGGCTGTATCCGAGCAAGAAGGTTCAGGACGTCCTTTTCCTCGACAGTAGATTCCGGCCCGGCTCCAAGACCATGCTGGCCATGAAACTGGAAAGAACCAAGGCGCCTGTGTACAACTACATGTTCACCTACGAGTACCAGGTAAATGGCGGCGTTACTGCGTTTCATTGCTCGGAGATCGCGTTTGCGTTCCACGCGCTCGGCGAGCCGCACATCCGCATCGCTACCGGCGGCGCACCCGCGGCGCTTGCGTTGCAGGACAAGGTTTCGCAGGCGTGGGTCAATTTCGCCCGTACAGGAAACCCGTCGCAGCCGGGTCTGACGTGGAAACCATTCACCCAGGCCGGCCGGGAAACCATGGTCTTCGACACGGTCAGCGAACTCCGGTCAGTGGATGACGATAAGCTAATGTCCCTTTTGCCCCAAGCCGGTCCGACGGGCGGGGGGCGCCGCGGCTAATGCGGAGCCCCGGATACACCGCGCCGCGAGGCCTCACTGCACCCTGACTATAACGCGGTGAATCGCGTAAGCGGACAACGCGCCGCCGCTACGGAAGCGCGTATGCGAACAGCGAGTTGCCGCCCGTCACGAGCAGGTACTGTTTGCCGTCGAGTTCGACCGTCACCGGAGCGCCGCCCATCCGGCCGATGTTCTCGTGCCACACGACCTTGCCGTCGCTCGATCGAACAGCCAGCAGGTTGCCGCCCGCGTCGCCGGTAATTGCCAGGTCCGTATCCGTCGTGAGGACACCCGCCGAGGAGCTGCCGCGAGGATACGGATGTTCCCAGACGATCTTCCCGGTTTTGTAGTCGATGGCGCGGAGGAAGCCCTTGCCCGCGAGCCCGTAATCCGCCCCGGCCCAGCCGTATGCGCCGTGCTCGGGTTTGTAGAAGTAAATGCCGTATCCGTCCTTGGCGTTGACGATCAGCAACCCCATCTTAGGGTCGAAGCTCGGCGGCCAGAAGTTCGTCGCGCCACCTTCATCCGGCGCGACTAGAGCGCCGTCTTTGCGCGGCTCCTTGGCGGGATTCGGAATAGGACGGCCCTGCTCGTCGATTCCCTTACTCCAGTTGACCGCCGCGAAGGGCTTGGTCAGCAGGCTTTTGCCGTTGGTCCGGTCGAGCACAAAAAAGTAGCCATTGCGCGATGCCTGGAGCAGCATCTTTCGGGGCTGGCCGTTGAAGTTGCCGTCGACCAGCACCGGAACTTCGGCGGCATCCCAGTCATGCGTGTCGTGGGGAGAGACTTGGAATCCCCAGGCTAATTTGCCGGTGTCCGGGTTCAGCGCGACAATGCTGCAGGTCCAGGGATTATCGCCCGGGCGTACGTTCCCGTTCAGCACCGGCGTTGGATTGCCGGTACCGACGAACATCAGGTTCAAATCAGGATCGTAAGTGCCGGTATTCCACATTTGCCCACCGGTCGCGCCGCCGCTGCTGGTATCGCCCGCGCTTGGAGGCGGCGTGCTGTAGAACGTCCACTGCGGTTTGCCCGTGTCGGCGTCGAAGGACCGCAGGGTGCCGGGGAGATTGTCGAAATCGCCCGCGACACCCACGATCACGTGATTACGGATGATGAGCGGCGCGTTCGTCGACCAAAAGCCCTTCGCCGAATCGGCGATGAGGACGTCCCACTTGACCTCGCCG
Organism: uncultured Solibacteraceae bacterium; assembly: GCA_963791985.1. Taxonomy (GTDB): domain Bacteria; phylum Acidobacteriota; class Terriglobia; order Bryobacterales; family Bryobacteraceae; genus Solibacter. The sequence continues at coordinate 649,327 of CAWBUN010000004.1, forward strand.
TTCCTGGAGTTCAAGGCGATCAGGTGGCAATCCGGCGTGGTGAGGTAGACGGTGTCCTTGTAAATCGCAGCGCCGCGGTGCCCGATGTGGAAGGCATTGTTCCTGGTGTGCTGATGATGCCAGACTTCCTTGCCGCTGTGCGCATCGATGGCCCAGAGATTGTCGGGCACCGTGATGTAGATCATGCCGTTCGCCACGATCGGCGACGCCTTGAGCTGCTGGCTCGACTGAAACTTCCAGACCTGTTTGAGCTTCGAGATGTTCTCCGGCGTGATCTCACTGAGCTTGCTGTGCCGCTCGCCGGTGTAGTCGCCGTGATAGGTGAGCCACGCGTTCGTGGGCGGGCTGAGCAGCAGTTTCGGGTCTACGGACTGTGCGGCGATCGGCAGGGCTCCGGCGCACAGCAGGGTCGCGATTCTGGTTTCGAGGCGCATGTCTATTTCAAAGTCTCCAGGTAGGCGTAGACATTGTGCATGTCGGCGTCCGTGTATTTTCCGAGCTGATCGAAATGGGCCGCGAGCGCGTCGTCGACCTTTACCTTCACAGCGCTCCGCTCGTAGGTCTGCCGCGCGCCGAGCGGGTCGAGCACGGTGACGCTGAAATCATCCTCGGCGACCACGGGCGCGACGACGGTCTGACCGGCGCTGAGCGTGAAGGTCGCTTTCGCAGTCGGAGGGGCGGGTCCCTGCCCGGTCGGATAAAGCATCCGGCGCAGGAGATTCAGCCCCTGGTATTTCTTTCCGACGCCGGCAAGGTCGCCCGTCGGCGAGTGGCACGACGCGCATTTGCCGGCGCCTTCGAAGTAGGCGCGGCCCGCCGTGGCGCTGCCGGTGGCGAGGTCGGAGGGCTCGACGGAACGGCGTCCGCCCCCCAGCTCCGCGAACTTATCCATTTGCGTATGCAGGAAGGCGACGATCGCATTCAGCTCACCCTGCGTGAGGCTGGGGAATGCGGGCATGCCGGCGTTCGGCCGCCCCGCGCGAATTATCGGCGCCAGCTTATCGCCATGCGAGTCCTGCGCAACCAGTTCGGCGCGCGTGAGGTCGGGGCCGGTCTCGCCCCCCGCGGCGTCCTTGCCGTGGCAAAAACCGCATTGGGATCCGAAACGCACTTCGCCCTCGCGAATCTGGTCCGCGGCATACTGCTGCGGCGTCGCGGACTTCGGCCGTGCCTTCGATGCCGGACTCTGGGTGCTGGACGGTCTGGGCGGCCGCGCCTGGGGGGTTGGCGGTTGGCCGAAAGCGATCGAAGCGATACCGAGAAGTGTGATGATTTTCATTTCCGATTTAAGAATCATATCAGTCTCCGGGCAGCTCGCTCGACAAATGCGGTGGTGTCGGCCGATGGCCGCTCGAAAGCCCCGACGAGCCGGCGGTATTCTTTTCCGCCTGTGTGCATCCCAACGCTCTCCAGCATCCCGGCAGCAGTCTGGAAGCGTATCGCCTGGCTCTTCTGCTGGACGGCGAGAGTTGCCAGCTTCCGGCATGGTCGCCTGGTCTCGCAGGATGCGGAAAAACCAGGATGCCGATTGACCGCGTGCTGGTGGTGTGCGACCCCTCATCACCTTCTCCACCGTAATCCGAAATGTGGTTGGTTGAAACGGTTTCTGGACGAACTCGAAACCGGCATTCAGGAGTGCAGCTGGATCGATTACAGGTTTGGCCGGAAACCAGGATGACGGGTATCAACGGAAACTCAGCACGCACGAAGCACGCCATCGTGAAGCCGTTCATCTCCGGCATCTCGATGTCGGACACCAGCAGGTCCACCGCCCCATGGAAGCTGTGCACAAGCCCAAGGGCCTGCAACCCCATTCTCCGCTTCCATCGTGTGAAAGCCCTCTGCATGGAGCAGGGCCTTGGTGACGTTCCTGACGAATGGATCGTCATCGGCCACCAACGAAAGTTTATCGGGCATTCAGTTCGTGACCGTGTCACCGCCAATTCAAGAGCCTACTACACTAGCGGAGCGAACGCCGCAACCCAAGCGGAAGAGAGTAAATTGTTTTGGTGCGAGCGAGTGCAGATCGCAGGGCTGCGGTATGAAGCCGCCAAACGGAAAGTGCGGGAGGTTGCCATAACCGACGGCGTTCGGGACCTACTGCCTTCGCCGGATGGCGTGGGTAGATACGGCTCTGTATCCGGCCTTCTTGCAGGCGCGCACTTTGGTGTCGCAGAAACTGGCCCCCTCCACGTCCACAACCGGATGGTAATGGAATGAAACCCCACTTTCCAGGAAGTTGCCCCGCTGCCGTGCCATGCGCTCAAGAGCGACATCGATTACCGTGGATGTGGCCCGCTGACCGCCAAACTCACTCCTGACGTGTCGCCATACGCCACACGCAGGTCAGCGCAATGCCTGTCTCGATCACAGCCATTGCGGTAAGCACCTGCCACCGGAGTAGTGTCTGTGCTACGGCAGATCCATCGCCGCGCCACCAGATAATGACGCCAAGCAGTGCGAACAGGATGATGCCAGCAACAGGAGCCCAGGACCGCTCCGGTTGGTCCGCTGACAGTAGGGCGAGCACATGCAGGGCGAAGTGCGGCGGGACCGTCACCTCGGGCGGTTCATTCAGCGCGCTCTCAATGCACGCTAGCCTGCAAACATCGCAGTCAGAGAGATGTGCGGCCAAAGACGGGCGGGGCTCGCCGGTGAGGTAGGCTCGAATCTGGCGGCGCGCGTCTGCGCAATTCAGTGTGATATCCGACATCGCGAAATCCACTCTCCCATCATTCCCCTTAATCGCTCTCGTGCGCGAAAGAGGTTGGTTTTCACTGTCCCCAAGGGCACGTCGAGGATCGCGGCGATCTCCTCGTATTTCCGGCCTTCCTGATAATGCAACGTGAGAATCGTGCGGTCGCGCTGCGGCAACTGGCGCATCGCCTCCGCCAGTGCCACCCGAAAATCGTGCTTCTCCAGCAACTCTTCAGGACCGGCGCCTGGGTGAACCAGCACTTGCGTATCCTCGTCGATCGCGACCATGCGGCGTGAACTCTGGCGACTACGCCACTCGTCGTTCACCACATTCACGATGATGCGGTAGAGAAATGTGGAGACCTTAGCACGCTTGCGGAAGTGCGGGAGGGCCCGGTGCAGTCTAAGAAAAACCTCCTGCGCGAGGTCTTCCATGCCGTCGCGTTCGCCGGTAAGACGGACCAGGGTACGGAAAACCATGTCCTGGTGCTGTTCGATAATGGCGGCGAAATCTTCCAAGCCAGTCAGACCCCGGTTGGCGAAAATTGTTTCACCAGCGAAACAATTTTGGCAAGCCCAGGTCTAATCGGGCGAAAGGAAACTCGAATGCGATCCATTGGCCTTCCCGAAATGCTGGTTCTCACTATGGTTTTTTGCCTGATTCCCGTGGCTGCAATGATTATGATCTACTTTGTGCGCAGTCTTCAGACAAAGGAACGCCTGCGCGCGATTGAAAAGGGCATCCCGCTTCCTGCGGACGGACGCGATCCATGGGAGCGGGCCGTATCGATTCGACACTCCGGGATCATGTCGCTGGCCGCCGGACTCGGGATCACAGTACTCTTCGTCGGGATCCAGGTGGTTTCGCAGGTCCCGGCAATGATCGTGCTTGGGTTGGGAGTAGGAGCGATTCCGATGCTCGTAGGCGGTGGGCAACTCCTGGAATACTGGTTGCGCGTTCGAGAGTTGCGGGCCAAGCGGGATGCCTAGCCGCAGATCTGTCCGCCACTCGTTAGATTGAGCGCGCCCATCTAGACACTACGCGCGACGCCAGTTTCCTGAGGAAGTCGTTCAAAGTGGGAGTTCTGGAGAATAGATTCTGTCGGGTCGCCAAGTGTCTACCTACGTCTCGGTTTGGCCGACAAGCGTTGCGGACGCTAGACGGCGTTGTAGTACATTGATCGGCACGAGGGATTGTCGCCCGGTAAGCGGAAGTTGACGCCGTTTTCGAAGATCCGAGGACTCCCGCCATCAAGGCTGCGGGTGGCGTACCAGATCAGGCGGCAGTTGGCCTTAGCGCCGACTGCACGGCTTTCGGGTTGCGTTCGATGACGCGCAGGTACGCCAGCACCGCCGTATCCGGGACGCGCCGGGCTTGCTCCCATTCCTGCAGCGATCGCAAACTTAGCCCAAATTGCCGAGCGAATTCCGACTGGGCTAAACCCAGACCTCCCCGAACTTCGCGAACTCGACGTGCGAATTCGAGCGCCTGCACTTCGCGCATTGCTCCGGCCAGTCTCTTTCCGCTTGCAGAATGTTTCGGCGTCGATGGTTTGCTCCGTGTCACTGGGACTCCTCTAGCAACGAGACGATTGCTCGCAGTTCCCGCTTGTCGGCGGGAGTTAAATCGGACTTCTCATTCTTCGCGTAAATGTCAAGCATGTACACGATGTCAGCACGTGTCTGGAAATAGTACACTACTCGCGCACCGCCGCGCTTTCCCATTCCGGGACGTGCCCATCGTGCCTTTCGAATCCCGCCCGTTCCGGCAACCACTGGGTGCGCGTCGGGTCGCTCCGCAATGCTTCGTTCTAAGAGTGCGATCTCCGCTTCAGGCAACAGACGCTTTGCACGGCGGGAAAATGTCGTCGTTCGGATGGGCTCTGCCACTGTTTTCATTGTACGTCAATGACGGAGTTGCATGGCGGCGACGCCGCGTCACGTTCCGATAACGGCTGCGAAACGGCGATATCGGAAACTGACCTCCCGTGTTGGGCCATGAAAGGGCCAATGGACGATAACCCCACTTGATCGGGACCCTCACCACCGCTATCAAACCTCGTGCTGCCCAATTTCCGGGTTGCGCGATCCGACCGGAATTACTGAACAGCCACCCACGGCTCGTTCGACCTCCGCCCCGAGATACACTTGCATTCAATGACGATCCTCTTGCGTGCGGTCCTTGCCGGAGCGCTGCTGGCCTCCAGCGGCATGGGACAAGCCGGCGATTTGTCCGCCGAAGATCAGCCGAGGCCGCTTTCGAATCGGGGTCTCGATAATCTTCACGCCCTTGCGCGGTTGTTTGGTTACGTCCGCTATTTCCATCCAAGCGATGCGGCAGCGGCGGCGGACTGGGAGCAGTTGGCGATCCATTCCGTCCAAACCGTCGAGAACGCCCAAAACGCCTCCGAGTTGGCAGCCTCTCTGGCAGATGCGCTAGGCCCCGTGTCGGTTGCCGTCGCGGTCTTTCCTACCGGAACGGCGGTGCCTTCTGTGCGACTGAAACCCGGCCCGTACCTGATCGAGTGGCGCCACCGCGGCGTCGGTTTGAATGAGAACAGTCCGTACTTCAGCGAGAGGGTAACCCGACCGGCCAGCGGAAGTGCCGACGAGATCGACCTGCTCCGCGCCGACCTCCCGGGTGGTGTAAGTTGTATCGTCCCCCGGGTTCTTTACACGGAAGCATCCGGTGTCTTCCGGTTGAGCAGTTTCGCCGAAAGACAGCCCCGCGCTTCGGCCGATAACCGCAGCGTGCGTTTGGCGGCGGTGATGATCGCCTGGAATGTGCTTCAGCATTTTTACCCGTACTTCGATGTGGTCCATGCCGATTGGCCTCAGGCGCTGACTCCGGCCCTGAAATCCGCGGCTACTGACGATGGTCCCATCTCATTTCTCTCCACTCTGAGGCGCATGATCGCGGCCCTCCACGATGGCCACGGAAGGGTGACCATGACGGGGGATACCGCAATCCCGAGCCCGGTTGGCTGGGACTGGGTCGAAGGCCGCATCATTCTGACCGATGTTTCCCATGCGTCTGACCCCACAATCCGGCGTGGCGATGCAATAATCGCCATCAATGGGCAGTCGGCGGGCGACGCTTTAGCGGCAGCGGAACGGGCAATCTCGTCCGCTACTCCGCAATGGCTGCTTGCCCGGGCTTTGGGGACGGGACTGCATTACAACCAGGCATTGGGAGCCATTGGTGAAGGACCGAAATCGGAACCGCTGATTCTGGAGGTGGAGCCGTTCGGCCGTCCGGGCACTACGCGCAAGGTGTTCCTGGAGCGGCAGCCTTTTCGCCCGAGTGTTGAACCAAGACCGCAGCCGATCTCCGAAGTGGATCCTGGTATTTTTTATATCGATCTGACCCGAGCTACGGATGATGCCTTCAAAGCGGCCTTGGCCAAGCTCAGACAGGCGCGCGGGCTTATTTTCGATATGCGGGGATATCCCAATGGGGAAATGGGCATCGACTTTCTCCGTTATCTCAGCCGAGAGCCGATGAACAGCGCGCCGATGCTCGTCCCGATTATCAGGTATCCCGACCATCGCATCACTGACTTCGACCGCGGCGGCTGGGTCCTTTCGCCTCTCACTCCATACTTGACCGCGAAGAAGGTGTTTCTTACAAATGCAAGGGCGATCAGCTTTTCGGAAACCATCATGGCAATCGTCGAACGCTATCGTCTGGGAGAGATCGTTGGCGGTCCAACGGCGGCGACCAATGGCAATACCAATCCTTTTACAGTGCCCGGCGGCTACCAGATTACTTGGACGGGCATGAAGGTCCTGAAGCACGATGGCTCGCAGCACCACGGGGTCGGCATCGTCCCGACAGTGCCTGCGTCAAGAACGCGGGCCGGCGTGGCAGACGGAAGGGATGAAGTGCTGGAGCGTGCGCTGAGCTTGCTCAAGTAGCTCCGGTCCCGGCAGTGGCGGGGAGATCCACTTTGGTTCCGTCCGATTTGGTCTGCAAACCGGAAGTAGGGGCTCTGAGGCGGGGATTCTGGACGAAAGACGGCAATATTGGAAACTGGACGGCATCGGTCCCGTTTGGCGGGTCAGTTTCCGCTAAGACTTTTCGCCCATTTGCGTTGTGAGGGCCTTGCCATCGATAACGGATTCCACGCTGTTTCGGCTCGACGCGTCACTTTATAGTGAGCTTCCAATTGACAGTTATCCTAGCGTGCAAGCGTTTGATCGAACTCTTCTCTATTCTGGGTGCGAGGCCCCGATCTATTCAGGGGACGATGAGGGCTGTCTTTATTCTTGCCCTTGCGGTGCAAGGGGCTCCAGCGGAGGAGTTCGTATGGCAACACGCTGGCCACACTCATGGTCGCCTTACAGTTCCATCCGGCTTCACTCTTGAGACACACAACTATTTTGAAGGAATCGTGACTACGATCCGTTACTCCGATGGCGCATACATAATCCTCCAATCCGGCGGCATGTACCGCATCCCTCTCTTTCAAGACCCGGAGCACAAGCTGCTTTCAATCACAGAACAAGCATCGAAGATAGTCAGGGTGGGGCGATTCGCCGGGTCCGAGTTTTGCTGGCGCGAGGACAATTTCAAGCGGAAGAAGGTCAGCGGCGAAAAAGTTACGCCCCGAGACCTGTTCCGACTCAATGTGGGCTACGCCAAAGTTCCGCCGGCACGACGCGCCGAATTTGACCGTGCCTTGGACTCCTTTGTGCGAGGAACGGAGCCCCCGCCCAGGCGTGGCAAGTAGACGGATTTCCGATAACTGCTGGTGAGCGGCATTGTCGTACATTGACTGGCACTGCGGATGGGGCGGAAGGCCACAGGACGCTAACTCCTCATAACGTCGTTGGCGGGATGCAGAAAGCCGCTTTGTGTTTAAGCCTCCACAGATGGAGCCTCGGCCCACGCTTTCGCCTCCACGCTTCATTCCGCGCCTTCGTCTTGTCTTGGGGGGAACAATGAAGACTGGAACAGCGATATTTGTCTGCGTGCTCAATGCGTTCGCGCAAACGGCTGACCGGCGGCCGACATTTGAGGCTGCAACCATTAAGATCGACTCAACATCCACTTCTGAAACCGGTTCCTTCGATCATGGGCGGTTCATAATCCGATGGGCGACGCTGCGCCACCTGGTCAGTTCAGCTTACGACACACCCGTCGATAGGGTGCGTGGTGGACCGAAATGGGTCGATACCATCCGGTTCGATGTGTCGGCAAAGGCCGAGGAGACGGCGTCTGGAGCGGAAGCGCGGCTGATGCTGCGCACACTCCTCACCGAACAGTTCCACCTGCAAGTTCACAACGAGGACCAGTCCGAGCGGGTGTATCTGTTGCAGGTTGACCCACGCGGTTCTAAGCTGCAGGAGTCCACAGCAGACGCCACGGCGCCAAGTGGATGCTTCGGTGTCATGACTTGCCGCAAAGTGACAATGGCGACCCTGGCTAAGGCCCTGCGCGCGCACGACACGGGGATCGATGTGCCGGTAGTGGATGAAACTGGTCTCAAGGGTACCTACGACGTCACGTTGAAAGTTGCGGTCGGGGATGCTGAGAACGACAGTGGCCCTACAATTTTCCGCGCTGTTCGGGAGCAACTTGGCTTGAAGCTTCAGGCGTCCAAGCGGCCCGTCAATTTTCTGGTGATTGATGACGCGCAACCCCTATCGGGCCAGAACTAGCAGTCTATCTGCCAGTGTCCCCGCAGCAGAAACTTGCAGGGAATCAAATAAAGGGCCGGAAAATGGCGTTCTGTCCGATAACGGCAGTAAAACGGCGTTGTCGTCCATAAATGGTGTTCGCAGCGGCCATAAATTCCGCTAATGGACGCAAACCCCACTCTTCGTCCACTGACCGGGAACCGCGCGGTGTGTGGCATAGTCTAAGCAGCAGATGCGAGATTTCGCAGCAACAATTAGACGGTCGTTTGCCTCGGCATTCGTCCTGATGGCACTGGCTGTACCATCGGGCGGAACAGAGAAATACTGGATAGCCCACGAGGCCGAATTGATCGTGGTGGGAACGCTTCATCCCGGCATCGGATATCCATCGTTTGACGGCTGGTACGAAACGGGCACGATTTCTGTCGATGAAGTGTTGTACGGCCAACGGCCACCAGCCCAGATCCGCTTTCGTTTTACAACTGGCCCGTGTGCATTACGCTGGTGGCAGCGATGGACGCCGCCGCACTTCATAGAGAGATTCACGGCAAGAAGTCTCTGGCTCTTGCGGCCCGTTGACAAGCACACTTGGGAGCCCGCAAACCCCTGCGACAGTGGATGTCGATATCTCTCGCAGCGTGCGGAATTCGAGCACTATATTCACCTTTACAAGCACTGACCAACCGGCGTGAGGGGCGGATCAAAGCGCCTCTCACAACCAATTTCAGGGGTCGTGGACGAAAGACGGCGTTACCGGAAACTGCAACGGTAACAGTCTGGGCGATGGATGACCTTGTATGGACGTTGACTGGGGCGATGCAGGGCGCGATGATGATCGGTGTCTTTGCACGTTGCGCGCATAAAGTTTCCTGAGTTTTTCCGAGGAGCGTTCACCGACCCTGAATCAGCGGCTAGCTTTGTCGCTAGTGTCGAGCGGATCGATGCTAACGAGAGTAAAGCGAAGATCGTTGTGCATCAGACGGCCCGTATGCTCTGGCTGGCCGATCGGATTGAGGAGGTCGCTAAGGGCCGAGCGGCGTTATCTATCGCCTTCTATCTCATAGCAGCTGAAGCAGTCGCGAAGATGGTGTCTGGGTTCACTGGCGAAGGGAAATCACGTTATCACGTTCGGCTCTTCTTCCGCGACATCTGCTCCGCTCTGCACAGGCAGCGCCTTGAGCGTTCGTTCTCGACTGCCCCTGGTGTTTACCTCGGTCTGGTCGAGGCCGTTGATCTTTTATATGATGTCCGTTGCGACGTAGTTCACGAGGGCCAATACTTCAACTTTCTACTGCCCGAGGGTCCAGAAGAAGAGCCTCTCATTATCGGCCTCGATGACGCGGTAGAGGCTCATATTTCGGCTGTCGAACTGCGCCAGATTGTCCTCGAAGGTGCCCTGCTGGGGGCCGTCAAAATCGTCCCGCCTGGGAAATGCGACAGGGAGTTGTCCGATTTTCTGAGGAGTGCCGAAACGAGATGACGTGATGAGATTGCCCGGCCTTGCCCGATTCAGCGGTCATTAAACGGCAATTTCGGAAACTACGTCGAAGGTGTGCTTCGTGAGGCCTCCGATCGACGATTGCGTTGACGAGCGCATCCATTCCCTTCCCACGACTGCGTGACGGCCAGATTCGCAGGGCTCGCAGGTTTGAAGAAACGGACAGCTTCTCAGTGCTGCGGAAGCCGCTGGTTTCGATGTGCTAATCACTGTCGATCAAAACATCCCCCATCAACAGAATTTGGACGCGCGTTCGATTTCCCTCCTGATACTGCGCTCCCACGAACCGCCTTCGCGATCTTCTGCTTCTCGGCGTGCCTGCAAACGCTGCGCGCGATTCCATCGGGCGCGGAACTGTAATCGCTGTTCGCCAGAGCGGTACCGCATAAGGCCACGAGACCAAACTCCAGATGGCCTTTCGCGTACGTGGAGGCCCCGCGATCTCGCCTCGCTCGAGCACTAGCGATCCCTCTTGCTACCCTTATGGAATGCCGTCCTATTCTGAAATCGCGAACACCCTCACTCAATCCCTGCATCTCGCGCAGCCGCCCGTGGCTGTTAGTCTGGTCGATCACATCCCTGACGGCGTCGAATCGTGGTCCGGGCACAGCCCCGCCGGATGCCGATTCTGGCAGGAGGCCGCCACTCGGGTCTTCGCCACCTCGGCCGCCGATCACAGCTTATGTTCCATCGGCCAGTACACACATGGCCTCGACATGAGTCCCGCGTCCAATACCGACCTCATGACGGCGCTCAAGGTCTTCGCCGACCTGACTTATGTTCGCGAGCAGGACCTGCAGGCAATCCCCGTCCTGGCCTCCAAGCCCAAATATGTGGTGTACGGCCCGCTTGCCGAAATGCCGGTGACACCCGATGTCGTGCTGTTGTTCGTTCGCGCGGATCAGACCCTGATCCTTTCGGAAGCCTCGCAGCAGTTGGAAGGCGGGTTGCCGCCGGCTATGGGGCGCCCGGCCTGCGCGATCATCCCGCAAGCCAAAAACACCGGCCTCTCGGCCTTGAGTCTCGGCTGCTGTGGCGCGCGCGCGTACCTCGACGTGCTCTCCAGCGACGTCGCGCTGTATGCGATTCCTGGTGCCACTCTGAGCCAGTTCGCGGAGCGGATCGCGGCCCTGGCCAGTGCCAACGAGATTCTGACCAGGTTCCACCAGATCCGCCGCAAGGATATCGAGGCCGGCAATAGCCCCACCGTCCAGGACTCGTTAGCCGCGCTGCAATCGGCCGGCTGATCGGCTCCCCATCCTGCTAAACTGAAGAATCGCTATGGCCATCAGCAAAGATTTGCTAGAGATCCTCGTGTGTCCAATGTGCAAGGCGACCGTCGAACTCAAGTCCGATAACAGCGGCTTGAAGTGCGTCGAATGCCATCGCGTGTACCCCATCCGCGACGACATTCCCGTCATGCTGGTCGACGAGGCGAAAATCGAAGAATAGGCCGTGGACAGCGTTTTGGATTCTTTGCCGCGGGGTAGCCGGGTCGCCATCCTCAGGCTCCGTAGCTTGGGCGATTGCGTCCTCACCACACCCGCGCTCCACATCCTTAAACGCTTCCGCCCCGATCTCCACCTCGCCATCTTCGTCGAAGATCGCTTCCGCGAAATCTTCGAGGGCAACCCCGATCTCGACCAGATCCTCGCGCCCGATCTCCCCGCCCTGCGTCGTTTCCGCCCCCAGCTTTGCCTCAACCTTCACGGCGGCACACGCAGCACCTGGATGACCGAGCTCTCGGGCGCCCGCCATCGCGCAGGCTTCGCGCACTTCCGCCAGCAGTTCGTCTACAACGTCCGCATTCCCCGCGCGCAGGAAATCCTCAGCGTCGATCGCAAGGTCCACACCGCCGAGCACCTCGCTTCCGCCATCTTCTTCCTCGGCGCACCCGCGGTCGAGATCCCGCGTGCCATTCTGGTGCCTTCGCAGCCCGCAACGCCGCTGCCCGTCCCCACGGCAATCATTCACCCCCTCGCCTCCGCCCCCGAAAAAACCTGGCCCGCCGAGAACTTCCTGGCCGTCGCCAAACACCTGGAGCAATCCGGCGTCGAACCGATCTTCATCGGCGCGCACGCCGACGATCTCTCGCCCTTCGCCCGCTACCAGACCATCCAGGGCGCGCCCCTCGCGCAAATCAAGAACCTGCTCGCCGCCGCTGGGCTCTTCGTCGGCAACGATTCCGGCCCCGCCCACATGGCCGCCGCCTTCGGACTCCCCTGCGTCGTCATCTTCAGCGCCAGCGATCCCGAGATCTGGAGCCCCTGGCGGACCGCCGGCGAAGTCGTCCTCGCCCCGGCATCTACCGATCAGGTGCTGGACGCGCTGCACCGGCTCAAGGCGGCCGCATGAAACAGATCCTGCGCCTCCTCTCCTACGGACGCAAATTCTGGCCGCAGATCCTCGTCTCCGTCTTCCTCATGGCTCTCGCCGGAGCCGCGCAGGGCACCATGCCGCTGCTCATCCAGCCCATCTTCGATCGTGTCCTCATCGCCGACGCGCCCGGCGGCCCCATCCCGCTGCTGCGCCAACCCTTCTTCGGCCACCAACTCTACCTGCACGACCTCCTGCCCATTCACGGACGCAGCGATTGGTTCATGATCGCCGCCTGCCTCCTCATCGCCTTCCTGCTCAAAGGCGCCTGCGATTACATCGGCAACTACCTGGTCAGCTATGCCGGCTTCGCCAGCGTCACCCGCCTGCGCAACGCCGTCTTCGACAAGGTGCTCAAACAGGGCGCGCAATTCTTCGAAGCCCACTCCACCGGCCATTTGATGTCGTCTATCATGAACGACGTCGATAAAGTCCAGGTCGCCACGTCCCAAATCCTCGCCGACCTGCTCCGCCAGTTCTTCTCCGCCGCCTTCCTGCTCTTCGTGCTCCTCAGCAACGATTGGCGGCTCGCCCTCATCTGTCTGATCGTGCTCCCCGCCGTCATGCTGCCCACCATGCGTATGGGCCGCCGCATCCGCCGCACCAGCCGCGGCACGCAGGAGCGCCAGGCAGACCTCAACCAGATTCTGCAGGAGACGCTCAGCGGCCACATGGTGGTCAAAGCCTTCACCGCCGAGCCCTACGAATCGCGCCGCTTCCACGCCGCCTCCGCCCGCCTGCTCAAGAACAATGTGCGCTACGTCCTGCAGCAGGGCCTCTCCTCCCCGCTGATCGATTTCTGCGCCGCGCTCACCATCGTCGGCCTGCTCACCTATGCCCGCATTCAGATCAAGGGCCACGCCTTCACCGCCGGCAACTTCACCAGCTTCCTCATCGCGCTGCTCATGCTGCTCGAACCGCTGAAACGGCTGGTCGGCATCTACAACATCTTTCAGCAGGCGCTCGGCGCGTCGCAGAAAGTCTTCGAATATCTCGACCATCAGGAGACCGTGGTCGATACCACGGGCGCACCCGAGCTCGCCCGCTTCCAAAACTCCATCGCCTTCGAAAACGTTGCCTTCCACTACCCCGGCTCGCCCGATGGCTTCCGCATTCAGAACCTCAGCCTCGAGCGTGAAAGCCGGCGAGGTGGTCGCCCTCGTCGGACCCAGCGGCGGCGGCAAGACCACCCTCGCGAATTTCCTGCCGCGCTTCTACGACCCCACCGCCGGCGCGTCAAGATCGATGGCCGCGACGTGCGCGACTTCAGCCTCGCCAGCCTCCGCAGCCAAATCGGCCTGGTCGCGCAGGATACCTTCCTGTTCAACGACACGGTGGCCAACAACATCGCCTACGGCCGCGATGGTGTCCCGCCCGAGGCCATCCGCGCCGCCGCCGAGACCGCCCTCGCCCACGAATTCATCATGCGCCTGCCCGAAGGCTATGAGACCGTGATCGGCGATCGCGGCGTCAAACTCTCCGGCGGACAGCGCCAGCGCCTCTCCATCGCCCGCGCCCTGCTCAAGAACGCGCCCATCCTGATCCTGGACGAAGCCACCAGCCATCTCGACACCGAGAGTGAAATGCTGGTACAAAAGGCGCTTGCCAACCTGATGGAGCATCGCACCGTAATCGTCATCGCACATCGACTTTCGACCATCCGCCGCGCCGATAAGATCGTGGTCCTCGAAAAAGGACAGATCCGCGAAATCGGCACGCACGAAGAACTCGTGTCTCGTGGCGGAATTTATCAACGCCTCCACGAACTCCAGTTCGAGGACGCCGGAACGGTGGTAGACCTTTGAGCGTACGCAGCATGACGGGCTTTGCCCGCGTCCGAAGAGAGATTCCCCAAGGCGAGCTCGTCTTCAGCCTGAAGAGCGTCAACCATCGCGGCCTGGACCTGCACTTCCACCTGCCGAACGAACTCGACGCGCTCGAGAACGACATCCGCGCCGTGATCAAAACCGGCGTCGCGCGCGGACACCTGCAGATCCATTGCGCCATCACCCGTACCGCCGCCGCGGGCGCCGCCCCCTTGAATCGCACGCTCCTGACCGCCTACATGGCCGCCTTCCGCGAAGCCGCGGATATCTACAAGGTGGCCGGCAGCAGCCCGATCTCAACAGCGCCCTCCGCATTCCCGGCATGCTCACCACCGGCGAGGAAGAGGAACTCGGCGAAGATGTCTCCAAAGCGCTCCTCGCCGCCGCCGCCGACGCCGTCGCCGCGCTCAACAAGGTCCGCGAGCGCGAAGGCGCCGCCACCGCCGAGGAAATGCGCCAGCGCTGCCGCAACATCTGCGCGCTGGTGGTGCGCATGGAAGAGATCCGCTCCGGAGCCGTCGGCGTCTTCCAGAAGCGCCTCCGCGAAAAACTCGCCGACCTGCTCCACGGCGCCGGCATCGAACCCCAGCGCCTCGCCCAGGAAGCCGCCATCCTCGCCGACCGCAGCGATATCTCCGAGGAACTCATGCGCCTGCGCACCCACGCCGGCCAGTTGGAGCAGATGCTCAATGGCGATGGCGAAGTCGGCAAGCGCCTCGATTTCCTCCTCCAGGAGATGAATCGCGAGTCCAATACCGTGCTCTCCAAGACCGGCGGCCTGGGCGATCTCGGCCTGACCATCACCGACCTGGCCCTCAGCGCCAAAGTCGGAAATCGATAAGATCCGGGAGCAGAGCCTCAACCTCGAGTAGCGATTTTCATGCACACGACCACCGTCTTCATCATTTCCGCCCCTTCCGGCTCCGGCAAATCGACGCTGGTCGCGCGCCTTCTCGAGACCGTTCCGAACCTGATGTTCTCCGTTTCCTACACCACCCGCCCGCCCCGAGGCGCACGAAGTCGAGGGCGCGAAAGCTATCATTTCGTCACCCGCGAGGACTTCGAGGCCATGCTCAGCCGCGACGAGTTTCTCGAATGGGCTCAAGTATTTGGCAACTATTACGGCACCCACCGCTGCATTCTGGAGGAGGCCCGGGCACAGGGGAAAGACCTGGTACTCGACATCGACGTCCAAGGTGCGAGACAATTGAGAAGAAGATTCCAGAGGCCGTTACCATATTTATCCTGGCCCCTTCGCGGCAGGTTCTGGAACAGAGGCTCGCGCTCGCGAGGCGAAGACCGCGAAGAAGTGATCGAGCGACGGCTCAGGGAGGCGGCCGAAGAGATCGGGAATTACAAAGATTACGATTATGTTTTGATCAACCGGGAACTGGCGGAAGCCGAAGCCACTTTGAGCGCGATTGTCCGCGCCGAGCGCGCCCGGCGGACCCGAATCGAAGATCAGATCCGGCCCATTTTGGACACATTTCAAAGTTAGAGGTATCGAAGTAATGGCTGACAAAGCACCCCGCAATAACGCGCACTGCACCCTGCCCGACGATCCGGAGCAGAGCACCTACCGCTTCATCATCGTCGCCGCCAAGCGCGCCCGCCAGTTGCAGGGCGGCGCCCGTCCCGTGCTGCCCACGTCCTCCAAGAAGCCCACCGTCATCGCCATGGAAGAAGTGCGCCGCGGCCTGGTGAAGTACGATCTCACCGGACCCTCGCTCACGGCCACCCGGAACCGCCCCCGAACCGGCTGCTAACCGATCGCTCCCTCCAGTCGCGCACAGAGCCGCGACCGTCAGGGAGCGTCCTTCTCTTAGCCCATGAAAGTCCTCCTCGCAGTCGGCGGCGGCATCGCAGCTTACAAATCCGCCGAACTGGCCCGCCTGCTGATGCAGCAGGGTCATCAGGTCCAGGTCGTCATGACCCGCGCCGCGGAGGAGTTCGTCCGCCCCCTCACCTTCGCCGCGCTCACCGGCCGCAAAGTCCTCACCGACCTCTTCGCCATCGAAAGCGCCATCGAGCACATCTCCGTCGCCGCAGGAACACGAAGTCCTCGTCGTCGCGCCCGCCACCGCGGACCTGATGGCGAAACTCGCCCACGGCCTGGCCGACGATTTTCTCACCACCCTCTATCTCGCCTTCACCGGCCCCGTCGTGCTCGCCCCCGCCATGAACGTCAACATGTGGCAGCACCCCGCCACCCAGGCCAACCTGGAAACCCTCGTCAAGCGCGGCCACATCATCGTCGAACCCGACAGCGGCTATCTGGCCTGCGGCATGACCGGCCCCGGACGCCTGGCCGATCCCGAAACCATCGCCGCCGCCATCGAACGCACCGCCAACCAGCGCCGCGATCTCGAAGGCGAGACCGTGCTGATCACCGCCGGCCCCACCCAGGAACCGCTCGACCCGGTCCGCTACATCTCCAATCGCTCCAGCGGCAAGATGGGCTACGCGCTGGCCGAAGCCGCCGCCGCCCGCGGCGCCCGCGTCGATCCTGGTCTCCGGCCCGGTCCACCTGCCGCCGCCGCGCGGCGTCGAAGTCATCCAGGTGCGCACCGCGCGTCGAAATGCGCGACGCAGGTGATGGAGCACCTGCACCTCGGCCGGCATCGTCATCAAGGCCGCCGCCGTCGCCGATTTCCACCTCAGCAAAGTCCCCGACCAGAAGGTCAAGAAGACCGCCGCGCGCATCTCGCTCGAACTCGACCCCACTCCGGACATCCTGGCCGAACTCGGCCGCAAGAAAGGCGACTGCCTGCTGGTCGGCTTCGCCGCCGAGACCCAGAATCTGCAGCAGGAGGCGCGCCGCAAGCTCGAATCCAAGAACTGCGACATGGTGGTCGGCAACCTGGTCGGCGGCAGCGAACTCGGCTTCGAATCCGATGAAAACGAGGTCGTGCTCACCTGCGCACCGGCGAGACGATCCCGTTGCCCCGCGCCTCCAAGCGCGCACATCGCCGACCGCATCTTCGACGAAGTCCTGCACCTGCGCCTCGCCCTCCACGCCGCCGATGGACGCTGACACTCTCCGCCAATATCTCGAGTTTTACCAGGATCTGGGCATCAAGACCCTCTATCGCAGCCGCCCCGCCAGCAGCGCAGGCACCGGCTGCATCGTCGCCGCGCCCGAGCCCATAACATGGAACTCCCTCCCCTCGCTCCGCCCAACGACTCGCTCCTCAAAATCATCCAGGACATCGGCGATTGCCACCGCTGCCGACTCGGCGACGCGCCGCAACAAGATCGTCTTCGGCGTCGGCAACGAAAAGGCCCAGCTGGTCTTCGTCGGCGAAGGCCCCGGCGCCGATGAGGACGCGCAGGGCATCCCGTTCGTCGGCCGCGCCGGCCAGTTGCTCACGCAGATGATCGAGAACACCGCGAAGAAGGAAGGCATCCCACTCAAGCGCGACGACGTCTACATCTGCAACGTGGTGAAGTGCCGTCCGCCCGGAGAATCGCACCCCTGAGCCCGACGAAATGGAGATCTGCGGCCAGTTCCTCTACCGCCAGCTCTCCACCATCCGTCCCAAGGCCATCTGCGCGCTCGGCGGCACCGCCGCCCGTGCCGTCACCGGCCACAAAGAAGGCGTCACCAAGATGCGCGGCAAATGGTTTAAGTGGCAGGACATTCCGGTGATGGTGACTTACCACCCGTCGTATCTGCTGCGCCCCTATAACCAGGACGCCAAGCGCGAAGCCTGGGAAGACCTCAAGAAAGTCCTCCACTTCGTCTACGACTGAGCTTGTGGGGCAGGCGGAGCGCCGAGCCCTACCCCTCGCCCGCACCGCGAACCGCGACCGTCAGGGAGCGATCTACACGCTCTTCCCTGCTCCACATCAGCCAACCGAAGAACCCGAACACCGGAATCGACGCCGCGATCCAAAACGCCGTCGAGTATTGGTGCAAATCGAACAGCCGCCCGAAATACGGCATCACCAGCGCTACCATCGCGCTCCACGATCCCGCCCCCGCTCCGGCGATCAACCCCGCGTGCTCCCCGGTGTACACGCCGCTGGCATACGCTACCGACAGCACCACAAACCCCGACGCCACGAACATCGCCAGAAACATCAGCACCAGCACCACCGCCGTGCTGCTCACCAGCGGCACCGCGAAGAAGGCCGTGTTGAGTACCGCGCACCACACCATCAACGGCCGCAGCGCCTCCCGCCCCGACCCGGCCCGGTCGCTCAGCCACCCCCAGAAAAAATATCCGACCTCCCATCCCAGCGGCGGAATCCACAGCACCTTCCCGATGAATTCCTGCGTGCCTCCCAGCGGCCCCGCCAGGTAGAGCGACGCGCTGTACAGCACGAAGCCCAGCGGCAGCGCCCCCAGCGCATACGCGCACATGAACGCCCATAGCCGTCGATCGCCCGCCCGCGGCCCCGGCGTCAAGCTCGGGCCCGCCGCGCGCTTCTGCCGGATGTCCGGCCGCCGGCTCACTACCGCCCACATTCCAAGCCACGCCAGCCCCACCAGGCCGGTGAACCAGAACGCGCCGCGCCACCCCCACCACAGGAAAATCGGCGTCACCACCAACGGCGTGATCACCGCCCCCAGCGATCCTCCGCTGTATGCCACCGCCAGCCCGCGCCCGCGACGCTCCTCGGGCAGCGTCTGCACCACCGTGCGCAGCCCTCCCGGAAACGTCGCGCCTTCGCCGAACCCCAGCGCCGCGCGCGCCGCCGCGAAGCTCCACAGCCCGCCTGCGAAGGCATGCGCCACCGAGGCCACCGTCCAGCACGAGACCGCCACCGTCATCCCGCGACGCAGCCCCGCGCGGTCCAGAATCCGCCCCCAAACCGGGTTCGCCACCGAGTAGGCAATCGAAAATGCCGACACGATAAACCCGTACTGCTGCCCGCTAAGCCCCGTATCGCGCAGAATCGTCGGCGCCAGTAAAGCCAGTGTATTGCGGTCGATATAGCTGATCAGCGAGACCGCGAGCATGGCGCCCGCCGGGGTCCAGCGGGTCACCGTACCGCCTTGGCCTTCACGCATAAGCTGAGATCATACCCTATACGTGATAAACTACGCTTTCGCGCTTACAGCATGCTGCTTGCCAGAGAGTTCGTTACCTACATTTCCAAACAACTCGTTAAGAGCCTGACGCCCGGCACCATCGAGACCTCCAGCCCGGATCTCCTCGTCGAACGGATCGCCGAAGTCATCTCTGAAGAGCTGGCCGTCGAAGACCGCCTGAACGACGAAGTTCGCGATCTGCTCAGCCAGTACAGCGAGTATATGCGCCGCGAAGGCGTCAGCTATCAGGAGATGTTCCGCCGTATCAAGAACACGCTCATCTCCCAGCGCAAGGTCATCCGCGCCTCCGGCCGCGATACCGGTGACCCGATGAAGCTCTCGCGCGACAAGGTCGGCGAGATCTCGCACAAGGTCGTCGAAATGCTTCGCAAGAATCGCGACCTGCGACTCAAGAACAAGGATTCCAACGCCATCCGCCTGGAGATCGTCCGCCTCATGACCGAGCTCCTGCTCGCCGAGGACAAGGTGGACCGCGCCGCCCGCGCCAAGATCCGCTCCCAAAAGAAAGAGATCCCCGAAGGCAGCGAAGAGTGGGACCTCATGCTCCGCAAATACTACGCCGAAGAGCTCAAGAAACTCGGCATCGACCTCGCGAAGTAAGCCTTCACTCCCGCCAGTACGGCACCGGAGCCGCCGGCCGGAAGCACTCTACATCCTGCCACGTGACCGTCGCCCGCAACGCCTCAAACTCCCGCTCCACGATCGCGCGCAATTCCTCCGGCGACGCCAGCGCCCTCACGTTCAACAGAATCTCGTGCTCCTGCGACGGTGACGCATCCAGCGCCCCTTCGACCTGCGGATCCCGATCGTTGCCCGTCAGCGCCGCCTTCAAATACCCCGCGTCGCATTGCGCGAAGAGTTTCAAGTGCACGATCCCCGGCACCTCCGCCGCCAGCCGGTCTAACAGCGGCCCCACCAGCATCGCCGGCGATATCGGCCGCACCGCCCGCACTGTCGCGCGGCCGTTGAACCACGCCAGCGCCGCCTCCGCCGCCGCGTACGTTTCGTAATCCAGCGGCACTCTCCGCCCCGCCGCCGCGATCTTCTCTCCGAGCACTTCCGCCAGCCACACCTCCGCCTCGACGTCGCGCCCTACTACGATGTCCGCCTCCGCCACCTGGTGGTCGTACAAAAAACGCAGATCGTCGTTTTCCGGCCGCTCGTGCGTCACCACCGTCAGCGGCGCAATTCGGTACCGCCCCGGATAGTCGCGCAACAGCGGCCGCAGCGTGGTCGCCGCGATGTCGGTGCAACTCCCCACCGCCTCCGCGAAGATCACCTCCGGCTCGCCCGCCGCCACCCGCTCGATCGCGTCGATCAAATCCGGAAAGCGGCAGCAGAAGCACCCGCCCGTCACCTGGTCCGCGGCGACGCCTTGCGCCTCGACCAGCCGCGTGTCCACCAAATCGCCGCCCTGATCGTTGAGGATCACGGCCGCCCGCACGCCACGCCCCTGCAGCACGCGCACCGCCGCCAGAATCAGCGTGGTCTTCCCCGCGCCCAGAAATCCGCCCACCACTACGACGGTCGGCTTCACACGCGCAGTTCGTCCCCTTCTTTCAGCGTCCGATTCGGCGTGCTCCGCTTCCCGTTCACCGTCACGGTCCTGCACTCCAGCGTGCCGTGATCCACCCGCAGCGTCGTCCCCGCCGCTGTCACGTGGAACGTCCCCCACCCCGTAGCGCTCGACCAGAAGCACCGGAACTCCGGCGGCGCTTTAATCGTCACCGCGTGCTCGCCGCCGTGATACCGGAACCCGCTCATCGCCAGCACCCCGCTCCACGCCGCCATCGCGCGCGCGTAATGATGCCCGCACTCCGCCTCGTCCCACGGATTCCGCTTCTCGCCGTCATACCGCGCGCGAATATTCCCGATGCACTCCACCCCTTCGCGCGTCATCCCGGCGTACAGCATGTGCGTCGCCGCCGCGTACTCGAAACCCGTCATCACCTCCGCGTAGTAGGGGAACGGAATTCGCGGACGCTCCGCCTTCCCGTAATCGCAGATCACAATCGCCGCCTCGTCATTCAGCGCGAACGTCCGCTGCACCGTTTCGTGCGTAGCCATCGAGCGCTTGTAGTTGTACCGGTAGATCGAGCGCAGCGTCTTCAGAATATGCTCCGGCGATACCAGCGGCCCGAGGCCCGCTACCTCCGACATGTACTGCCCCACCAACTGGTCCACCAGGCATCCCGCGCCCACCTGGTATTGTGGATTCTCCGTGTCGTCGCTCCCCATCGTGCCCGTCAGTGCCTTCGCGACTTTATCCTTCGCCACCCCGCGAATCTGCTGGATGTAATACTCCCCGTTGAACAGCTTCGCGTCCGTCCACTGACGCCCGCTCTCGAACAGCCGGCGATACTCCGCCGCCGACGCTGTGTCGCCCACCGCGCGCGCCATCTCTTCGCCCGCACGCAGCGCCCCCAGGTAATAAATCCCGCACATTGGGTTCGGCCCGTAAAACTCTACATCGTACGTATTGTGCTGCACGCCCTCCAGCACGCCGTCGCGGTCGCCATCCCATCCGCCCGGAATCCACGCGAATTCGATCGCCCGCTTTACCCGCGGCCACATCTCGCGCAGCCATGCCGTGTCGCCGCTCAGCGTCCAGTCCAGGTACGCGTGCATGATCTGCCCCATCTGCCCGTCCGCCGCCGCATAGCCCCAGCGATTCTCCGGATTGTGCGGCAGCGTCTCGCGAAACCGGATCGCCCCCGCGTCATCCAGACTGTATCCGAAACTCACGCTGCGCAGCGACCGCGCGAAACTCGGGAACAGGTGCGCCGTCGTCGTCTCGTAATTCCACACGTGCGTGCAGCTGCCGTGGCAGCACCCGCCATGATCGTTCACGCCTTCCCATCCGTGGAACTCGCCGTCCGCCGTACGGAAACTCGTGGTCGTCACCAGCGTCGAAAGATTCGCGCTCGCCGCCTCCTTCACCACCGCCGGCAGCGTCGATTCCCTCAGCGCCGCCGCGAACCGCCGCGTCTTTTTCTCCAGCCCCTCCAGATTCGCCGCCGCATACTCCGCCGCCGCCCACGCATCCGCGAACCGCGCGCAATAATAATTGCCGATCAGCGTGTCTTCCTCGCCCTTCGTCGACGACCATCCGATCCGCCGCGGCGTGCGATTCGGAAAGTGCCACGCCAGCAGGAACGGAAAGTCCCCATGCCCGCCCGGCGCGATCGTGCGCTGCACGCACAGCGCGCCCACCGCATTCATCTTCGCCGCCTCCGGCCCCAGTTCTCCGTCCGCCGAGAAATCGTCCCAGTAGAGCATCGGCGAATTCCACCAGCGTCCCTGCTCCCAGCCCCGCAGGTGCGTCACGCGCGCGCCGCCCGTCCCCATCGCCGCCAGCGCGAAGCTCCCCTTCAGCGCGTCCGCCGCCGGCAGCTCCGCATTCGTCATCATCAATCCCGCGAGTCCCGCCGTCTCGCGATACTCGTTCGACCGCGTGTCCGCCGCCTGTGCGCGCCCCACCGGGCTATCGATCGACCACGCGATCGAGACCTTCGCCGCAGCCGCACCCGGATTGCTCACCCGATATCGCAAAATCGCCACCGGCAATCCGGAGTCGTCCGGCTCGTGCGGAATGAACGGCGTGAATGCCTCCAGCGACACCTTCACCGGCAGCGTCGCGTCCGTGAAGTCGATCCGCGCCAGTGGAAACTCACCGGTGAATGTCGCCCCCGCCAGCCGCACCAGCCCCGGAGCGCTCCGCGTGCCCAACCCATTCTGTCCCTCATACGGCGGCTGAATGCGCGATTCCAAAACCCGTGCCACCGGTTTGCGCGCGCCGCTCTGCACCCAGATCGCCGGGAACGCGTAGCTCGGCGCATTGCCCTTGTCCGAACGATTGAAAATCTCCCAGTCGCGCAATTGCCCCCGCCCGCCCAGCGAGATCGATCCCGCGCACACTCCGCCCAGCGGAAACGCGATCGCTGTCAGCTTCCGCCCCGTAAACACGCGCGGATACCCGACCTCGAGCGGAGGGTTCGCACCAACACCCACCTGCGTCGCTACGCCCGCCGCCGCCACCTGTTGAAGAAACGTTCGTCGCTTAGACATGTGGGACAGGCCTCCTGGCCTGTCGACTAATTTGATTTTTGCGCTCCCATAATATCCCCGTGGCACTCCACGTGCATCTCACAAGTCGGTGTCACTCGCTGCCCAAGTGCTCTGGCTCTTCGTACTCGCTATCCCCATCGCCAGCGTCGCGTGGACGATAACGCACGAAGAGGTCTTCCGCGAAGCCCGCGAATATTGCACGGAATGCAGCAAGAATTGCAGCAATCTCCTCAAACGCAAATTCTTCTACGTCTTCACCTGCGAATACTGCCTCAGCCACTGGGTCGCGCTCTTCTTCCTCCTGCTCACCGGCTACCGCCTCCTGCTCCCCGACCTCCGCGGTAGCCTGATCGCGCTATTCGCCCTGGTCTGGGTTGCCAACATCTACATGAGCATCTTCGGCCGCCTGCGCCTCGGCATCAAATCCGAGCGCAAGGACATCGAGATTAAAGAGGAAGTTCTCTCGCGTCATGGCTGAATTGAATCATGGATGAGTCTTCCCGCGAGCCACGTCCGCACCACCTCCACGGCGCCCGTCACGGTCACGCGGAACTCCACCCTGTCCTCCGCGTGAACCGCCACCCTCCCCGCCAGCGCTGCGTTGACCGTCGCCATCCGGATCGCCTCATCCAGCGATAGTCCCGCCAGCCGCATCAGGTTGGCGACGCCGCGATTCATACTCAACGCGCTCCCCGCCAACCGGTCTGTCCCCGCCAGCACTACCCGCCCCTCCGGCGTCAATTCCACCGCCTGGTCCGCAAGCAGATAGCGCCCCGGAGCCGCGCCCGCCGGCGTCGCCGCATCCGTCACCAGCACCGCCCGCTCGATCCCCTTCGCCCGGATCGCCGCCTTCAGAAACGCCGCGCCCAGATGAATGCCGTCCACGATGAAGCCCGCCATCAGCCGGTCGTCCGCCAACTGCTCCCAGATGTAATTCGGATGCCGCCGCAGCAGTTGGTGCGCGCCATTCCCCAGGTGCGTCGAAAGTGTCGCGCCCGCCGCCACTGCCTCCGCGATCTGCTCCGCCCCGGCCTGCGTATGCCCGATCGACGCCACCACGCCCTGCCCCGTGATGTGTTCGATGTATCGCGCCGCGCCCGGCCACTCCGGCGACAGCGTGACGATCCGGATCGCGCCCCCCGCCGCCTCCTGCCAGTGCGCAAACTCCGCAATGTCCGGCGCTCTCACCCATTGCCGCGGATGCGCCCCGCGCGGACCATCCTCCGGCGATATGTGCGGACCCTCCACGTGGAACCCCGCCATCGCCTCGCCCTCGGGCAGCCGTGCCCGCGCCGCCGCCAGATTGCGCAGGCACGCGGCCATCTCATCGGGCGCCCCCGTGATCACCGTCGGATAGAGCCGCGTCACTCCGGTCGCGAACTGCGCCCCGAGCGATCGTGCGATTTCTTCCATCGAACTCCGCGGATTGTTGTAGTCCACCCCGGCAAAACCGTTGACCTGCAGATCCACAAAGCCCGGCGAGGAATAAGTCCCGGAACAATTTACGGTGGTCATGGTTTATTCACAAGTTTGCCACACGCCCGCGCTTGTAAGTGCATGTTTTCACGCGGCAAAAAAGGTGTGCAAAAGGCGAAATTCACTCTGGCGCGAACACCCCCGGGGGCGCTACAAAAGGAGAGTCCTTTAGGCGACTGCGCAGCCAGGATGGCAAATCTCGGGGGAGGTAGTCATTCTGGTCGCGCAGTTCAGCCTGGGCATCCTCCATTCCCTCCTGTCTTTTAAGGGCCGGTGTCTCCGGCCCCAGGAGCGCTACCAGCCTACGCGTTGGCCGCCGCGTGTACGTGCGAGAGCCAGCCGTACGTATCTTTCTTCGTCCCGTTGATCACTCCGAAGAATTCCTTCTGCAACTGCTCCGCGATCGGTCCGCGCCGCCCGTTGCCGATGGTTATCCGGTCGATCGACCGGATCGGCGTGATCTCCGCCGCCGTCCCGCTGAAGAATACTTCGTCCGCGATGTACAGCAGTTCGCGCGGAATAATCGTCTCCACCACCGGAATCCCCGCGTCCCGCGCCAGCGTCAGAATCGCGTCTCGCGTGATCCCCGGCAGCACGCTCGCCCCCAGCGGCGGTGTGTGGATCTTGCCGTCGCGCACCACGAAGATGTTCTCGCCCGAGCCTTCGCTCACGTAGCCCGCTACATCCAACGCGATGCCTTCCGCGTACCCGTTGGTGATCGCTTCCATCTTCATCAGCTGCGAATTCATGTAATTCGCGCCCGCTTTCGCCAGCGCCGGCAGCGTATTCGGCGCCATCCGGTTCCAACTGGAAACGCACACATCCACGCCTTCCGCCAGTGCTTCCTCGCCCAGATACTTGCCCCAGCTCCAGCAGGCGATGTAAATATCGATCGGGTTCTTCATCCCGTTCACCCCGATCTCGCCATACCCTCGCATCACGATCGGCCGGATGTAGCAGGCCTCCATTTTGTTGACCCGCACCACTTCCAGCATCGCGTCCGCCAGCTCGGCGGCGCTGAAACCGAGATTGTCCATCCGGTAAATCTTGGCCGAATCCATCATCCGGCGCACATGCTCGCGCAGCCGGAATACCGCCGGTCCGCTCGGCGTCGAATAACACCGAATGCCCTCGAATACGCTGCTGCCGTAACTCACCACATGCGACAGTACGTGAATGGTCGCCTCCTGCCATGCAATGAGGCGGCCGTTATGCCAGATCTTTTCAGTGGGCGTCAACATGGATAAATTATAACTTGCCGAACTCGAACAGGGCCGATCCGTTTTGGTGGGACAGGCCTCCTGGCCTGTCCACTTGCTGCCGTAACTCTCGCGTGCACGACGAGCACTTCCGCCTGCAGCGTGTCGCACTGTACTACTGTGCTTCTGTTTGCTCACCCGCCGCAAAGATCCATCAGAGCCGCGACCGTCAGGGAGCGGTCGGTAATCACGACCTTCGATCTCAGTTTTCGCCCGGCCGCACTGCGGGGCAGCCAATCCTGGCTGCCGCGGCGCAGTTTGCCTACCGTTTCCACGGCGTCTTCGGTCGTGCGAACCCCCTTCCGAATCCCGACGAAATTCCGCATCGCTTTTTCCCGCTCTTCGGTCTTGCGCATGTAGCCTCGCGAACCCGTTATCCCAGATTTTCCACTGGCACACAATATGGAAAAATAAATGTATGCCTCGAGGGATCCCAACCGTCCTTCTCGCACTTGCCCTTGCCGCACCCGCCCCGGCCGCCCGACGGCCCGGCGATCCGCTTAAACCCGGCTTCAACCTCTTCACCAAATCGGACGACATCTCTGTCGGCCAGGAGAACGCCAAACAAGTCCTCGCTCAATACGACGTAGTCAAGAATCAGTTCCTTCAGGACTACGTCGATCGCATCGGCCGGAAACTCGCCGCCTGCCCCGAGGCGAATCAGAGCGGCTTTCAGTTCACCTTCACCGTCCTCAATGTCGATGAGATCAACGCCTTCGCCCTCCCCGGCGGCCCCATGTTCATCTACACCGGACTCCTCAAAGCCATCGATAACGAGGCTCAGCTCGCCGGCGTTATGGGTCACGAAATGTCCCACGTGATTCTCCGCCACGGCACTCACGAAGCCACCAAGGTCAACGGCGTTCAAATCCTCGCCGGCGGCCTCGCCACCTTACTCGGCGGCGGCAAACTCGTCCAGGCAGGCCTCGGACTCACCGCCAATTCCTTCGTCCTCAAATTCTCCCGCGATGCCGAAAGCGAAGCCGACGCGCTCGGCTCCCACCTCATGGCCGAATCCGGCTACGACCCCGTCCAGATGGCGAAGTTCTTCGAGAAACTCGGCGCCGGCGGCAAGAGCATGCCCCAAATCCTCTCCGACCATCCCAACCCCGGCAATCGCGAGGCCGCCATCGTCGCCGAGATGCGCTCCCTCCCCGACCGCAAATACGGCTTCGAATCCGGCCAGTTTCCGCGCATGAAAAAGGAGCTCGCCGCCCTCCCTCCGCCCGTCAAGAAAGCGGCGCCCCCAACCATCGTGCCCGGCGGCAGCGTTCCCGCATCTCCCACCAACTCCAGTTGGAAGGAGTACCATGCCCCGACATTCACCCTCAGCTATCCCGAAGGCTGGCAGCCTTCAGGCGGCGATAGCGGCGCCGACGTCACCTTCGCCCCGAAAGACGGCGTCGTCACCCAGAACGGTAAATCCCAAATCGGTTTCGGCGCCATCGCCGGAATCTTCCCGCCCCAAAAATCTCGCGCCGACCTCAACTCCGCCACCACCGACCTCATCCGCAAGCTCAAGTCCGAGAATCCCCAGCTCGCCGTCTCCGCCGCCGCCCAGGCCGCCCGCGCCGGCAATGCCGGGGCCCTGCTCACAACCCTGAAAGAGGATTCCCCCTTCGGCGGCGCCGAAATCGACACCCTGCTCACCGTCTCTCGCCCCCAAGGCCTCTTCTTCCTGATCTGGATCACCCCCGAAAGAGACCACGACCGCGTCCAGCCCACCTTCGACCAGCTCTCCGCGTCGCTGAAGTTCGAGTAGGACAGGCCTCCCGGCCTGTCCACTAATCAGTTGTTTCTCTCTACTCGTGCCGCAGCGCCGTCATCGGATCCACCCGCGACGCCCTCCGCGCCGGCAGCCACGCCGCCGCCATCGCTGCCGCACCCAGCACCGCCGCCGCCACGCCAAACACGCCCGGCTCCTGCGCCGTGATCCCGAACAGCATCTCTCTCGCCAACCCCGTCAGCGTCATCGCCGCCGCCGCTCCAATCGCGCACCCCGCCGCCATCATGCCAGCCACCTCGCGCAGCACCATCAGCACGATGTTGCCCCGCCGTGCTCCCAGCGCCATCCGTAGCCCGATCTCATTGATCCGCCGCGACACCCGGAACGCCGTCACACCGAAGATCCCCAGGCACGCCACCGTCAACGCCAGCAGCCCGAACAGGCCTCCCAGCGTTGCCATAATCCGTTCCGTCACAATCGTCCCATCGACGAACGCCGCGAAGCTCTGCGGTCGCACCACGCGCAGCCCGGGGTCCGCTTCGCGCAGCAACCGGTCCAGCGAGGGAGCCAGCCTCATCGGGTCGCCCCCGGCAACCCGCGCCAGAAAACTGAAATTGCGCGGCTGTTCGCTTTCGCTCTGCATCCACGGGACGTACAAGGTTCGCGCCACATCGTGACGCAGGCTTGTTTTCACATCCTGCACCACGCCAATAATTTCGTACGCCACCTTCGCCGAAGTCACCCGCCGCCCCAACGCAGTTTCCCCACTGAAGAAATAGCGCGCGAAACTCTGGTTCACAATCGCTACCCGCCGCCCGCCGCTCGCATCGCGGTCTTCGAATTCCCGGCCGGCCACAAGCGGCGTTCCCACCGTCGCGAAGAACCGCGGCGCGAGCACGTTGAATTCGACCTCCTCGCTTTCGTCGGCGCGGAACTTGTAGCCCTCCACCTGAACCGCCCGCGTCCATCCTCCGCCGCCCATCGGAATCCCCGACGCCGCACTCGCCACCGCGACTCCCGGCAGCGCGCCGAGCCGCTCCAGCACCGCTGCCTCCACGGCTCGGCCGCGCGCCTGTGGATACGGAGCCATGGATTTTACGCCGAACGTCAGCACTCCCTCCGTCCGCACCCCGCGCCCCGCGCCGTAAAGCTTCACCAGCGTGCCCACGAAGAGCGTCGCACCCACCAACAGCACCATCGAAATCGAAAGCTGCGCGACCACCAGCGCCCTGCTGAGCCTCCGGTGGCCGCCGCCGCGCGGCTCCTTTAGCCCCGGGTTCAGATTTGCGCGCAAGGCGTGCAGCCCCGGTGCCAGTCCCGCCGCCACGCAAGCCGCCAGCGAGAGCACCGCCGTGAATCCGAGCACTCGTGCGTCTGGTGCCGTGGAGAGCAGCAACGTCCCGCCGTTCGCCATCATGCCGACCAGCGTGGCGCTGAACCACCTCGCCAGCACCAGCCCTGCGCATCCGCCCAGCGCCGCCAGCACCAGGCTCTCCGCCAGAAATTGGCGGATCAGCCGTCCTCCTCCCGCACCCATCGCCAGCCGGATCGAGATCTCACGCTGCCGCGACGCCGCCCGCGCCAGCAGCAGCCCCGAAAGATTCGCGCACGCCAGCAGCAGCACCAGTCCCACCACCCCCATCAAGACCAGCAGCGCTTTGGAATAGTCGTCGTAGAGCCAGTTGAATCCGCCGGCAGCGCTCAGCACACCCGCGCGCTGCCGCAGAATCTCCGGCCGGCTCTTCTCCGGCGCCGCCGCGGCCGTCCGTTGCACGAACGCCCGCCACACCACCTGCACTTCCGCATTCGCCTGCTCCGTGCTCACGCCGGGTGCCAGCCGCCCCATCATGCTCAGAAAGTTGAAGCCCGCATCTCGCCGCGATCTCTCGGTCAGCATCATCGAGCCCGCCATCGTGATGTCCGGATCGCGCCCCGGAGTCGTCCCGTGGTAATTCGCGGGCGTCACCCCCACGATCGTGAACACCTTGTCCTGAAACAGCAGCGTCTTTCCCATCGCGGCCGCGTTCGCGCCGAAGCGCCGCTGCCAGTACCGGTAGCTGATCACCGCCGCCCGATCGTCGGCCGCTTCCAGCAATCTCCCAGCCGCCGGCTTCATTCGCAGCACGGAATAGAAATCTCCCCAGACCAGTTCGGTGCTGACCTCCTCTTCCGTCCCGTCCATCACCACCAAGGTGCCGCTCTCCAGCTCCGCGGCCACCCCCGAAACGGATTTCACATTGTCGCGGAAGTACTGGAATAGCGGGTAGGAAACCACCCCCGGTTTGCCGCTCAGCCGCAGTCTCGTAATCTGCACCAGCCGCTCCGGCTCCGGCACCGATAGCTTCTGCAGCATCACCGCGTTGATCAAACTGAATATCGCCGTGTTGGCCCCGATGCCCAGCGCCAGCGACAGCACCGATACCATCAGGAATCCCGGACTCCGCCGCAGCGTCCGCACCGCGTAACGCAGGTCCTTCCCCAGATCTTCCACCCACCGACCGCGCACGTCGCGGCACTCTTCCTTGACCTGTTCCACCCCGCCGAACTCCAGTCGCGCCCGCCGCCGCGCTTCCTCCGGCTCCACCCCCGCCGCGACCAGGTCGTCGACCATCCGCTCGAAGTGGTACTGCAGTTCCGCGCTCAATTCCCCTTCAGCCCTCTTCCTTCGAAGCCACATGAAACCGCTCCATACCAAGACATTCTACCTATATCACATTCCCAGTGGGACAGGCCTCCTGGCCTGTCCACTTGCTGCCGTAACGCTCCCATGCATGAAGACTAGTCTGGCGGCCTACCGCAATGTGCGGCAGCCAATCCTGCCTGCAGCCGCCTTTCGGCTTCTTCGTTCACACTCGGCCGTTCACACTCGGCACCCCGCCGACCGCGCGCCCCCCCATCCACGCCATTTCCTGTTTGCGGCGTGAAGATGCCCATCCAGCCTGTCTCGCGCTCCGCGCTATATTTGTCTTTAGCCCCCCATGCTCCGCGATCCCAGCCTCATCCCGCTCTCCCACCAGCACCACAACGGGCTCTCCCTCTGCGTCCTCACCCGCCGCTCACTGGCCGCCGACACCTCCCCCGCCAACATCGCCAAACTCGCCAGGCGCGCCATCGATCGCTACGAGCTCGAGCTCGTCAACCATTTCGAAATCGAAGAGCAGCTCCTCTTCCCCGCCTGCGGACCGCTCCCCCTCATCGACAGCCTCCTCGCCGACCACCGCGCGCTCGAGTCCCTCATCGCGAGCCTCCGCGTCTCCCCATCCGCCGCACTCTTGGAAGACTTCTGCGCCCGCCTCTCCGCCCACATCCGCCGCGAGGAGAGCGAGCTCTTCGAACACGTCCAGCGCACCCTCCCGCCAGACGTCCTCCTCGCCCTCGGCGCCGAAATCGACCGCCGCGCCATCCGCATCTGCCTCTAGCACGACCCCAAGATGAAATGCGACTGACCAACCGCTGCTGACGCTCGCGGCCCTGCGACCCGCCTGAAGACACCCTGGTGGGGCGGACGCCAGGCGGACGCCCCCGTCCCGCTCCGCGGTCAACGCCGCAATGGTGCCACAGGAAATACATCTTCAACGGAGCGGTCGCTAATGTGCGTACTCACTTGCCTTACGCACTTTAATCCCCTTGCTACTCACGCTTCGCAAACCACAGTTCGCTACAAACGGTGTCAGTTGTATGCAATCTTCGCGGATGGCTGGGACGTCGAATCCGTGGAGTTGGTGCGCGGTGAGGTGAGTCCGCCGTTCACTGCTGAGTTTCCGGATGCCTTCCCGGGGGTGGTCCCAAAGGATGGTTCGCGATCATCCGCCGCAAATCCTGAATCGCAAGACGGCACCTACAGCTTGGAGTAATCGGAAGTTCGCCGGATGCTATCGTATCCCCAGTCATGTCATACATGCAGGCCTTGGCCGTCGGCTGGTCCATCTACTGGCGCCAGGCAGTTTGGACCCTGGCCGCGTTGGTGGTCGCCGTACCCGTCTTTCAGCTGACCCGCCACACTCCCGGCCGTTCCGCAATCTACGCCGCGATCGTATTACTGGCGATCGCATTTCTTGGCCTCATCTTCGTACACACAATATTCCGCGTCCTCGAACTCCGCTATTCCGGCTTCCATCTGGAACCCCGCCGCGATGGCCTTCGCGCCGGCGGCGTGCGCTATTGGGAGGCCGCCGCGCTGAGCACTCTCGTGAACGCCGTTCCTCTGCTGGCCGCGCCCGTGATCTGCCTGTACATCGGCGCGGTGCCCCTGCTCGGTAACTTCATGCTCGTACTCTCCCCCATCCTGATCGCCATGCCGCTGGCCGGCTGGCTGCTCACCGGCGTCCGCATCTTCGGCCTGCGGATCGAACTCGAAGATTCGTCGTTTTAATCAACTCCGGCGAGCGGATAATCTAGTCGAGCGCAAATCGTGGGACGTCAAACGGGATGATCACTTGACCACCATGCGTGTGACCGCTCAGCATCAGGTCCCAGGTATGATGTGCAAGTACATCTTTGCTATCTGGATTATGAGCGGGCAAGACGACTGGCTCGTTCGGGCCTACACCGGAGAACGCAGGCTTCGGCTCCACCTCGTCGGCCCACAGGTCCCCTACACCCACGTCACACCACGGATGACGGTTCGGCTCGGTATAACGTGCAGCCGGCGGGTGCCCCGATGAAGCCCGCGGCGGTACCGGTGCGCGGCGCACAATCCGGATTGCTGCGGCCTTGGGCCAGTTAGCGGAATGGATCTAACAGATCTTTTATCGATACCAATCCCGATAATTCTCGACCCGTTCGAGCTTACCGAGTATCTCTCGCATATCCAGTCAGTGTCTGCGAACTCCACTTGAACGTCCCTTGGCGGGTTGCAGAGAATTCCGCTTCGTGTTTAAACCTCCACAGATGGAGCCTCGGCCCACGCTTTCGCCTCCACGCTTTATTCCGCGGCTTCGTCCCACCTTGAGGGGAACTGATGAAGACTGGAACGGTGGTATTTCTCTGGGCGCTCAATGCGTTCGCGCAAACGGCCCGCCGGCCGCCGACATTTGAGGCTGCCACCATCAAGATCGACTCAACATCCACATCTGAAACCGGCACCTTCGATCATGGGCGGTTCATAATCCGATGGGCGACGCTGCGCCACCTCGTCGGTTCAGCTTACGACACAACCATCGACAGGGTGCGTGGTGGACCGAAATGGGTCGATACCACCCGGTTCGATGTGTCGGCAAAGGCCGACGAGACGGCGTCTGGAGCGGAAGCGCGGCTGATGCTGCGCACATTCCTCACCGAACAGTTCCACCTCCAGGTTCACAGCGAAGACCAGTCCGCGCGGGTGTATCTGTTGCAGGTTGACGCACGCGGTTCCAAGCTGCATGAGTCCACAGCCGACGCCACGGGGCCAAGTGGATGCTTCGGTGTCATGACTTGCCGCAAAGTGACAATGGCGACCCTGGCTAGGGCCCTGCGCGCACACGACACGGGGATCGATGTGCCGGTACTGGATGAAACTGGTCTCAAGGGTACCTACGACGTCACGTTGAAAGTCGCAGTCGGGGATGCTGAGAACGACAGCGGCCCTACAATCTTCCGCGCAGTTCGGGAGCAACTTGGCTTGAACCTTCAGGCGTCCAAACGGCCCGTCAATTTCCTGGTGATTGATGACGCGCAGCCCTTATCGGGCCAGAACCAATAAAGGTAGAAAAGCGTTACCGGAAAGTGGACCGGATATGTGCGGTTTGACGGAGCCCCCCCAACGTGATCCTTCGAGATGAAACATTCGCGATAGCCTTACAGCGGAAGGCACGGCTCGCAGGGGCTAGGTTGGTGAAGAAGGCATTCATCGCACTCTCATTTGTAACGGTCGGACCCCGCTCTCTTGTGGCCCACAGGCAGCAAGAGCGGGCAAGGGGCGGCATTCCTCTTCCTGCTCGCCGCGATCCCGGCGGCAGCGCGGGCGTTCTATCTGGCCTTCGCCATCGGTCCTATAGACGCAGTCTTTCACTAAGCCTGGTGTTGTTGTCATTCTCCGGTCTCCTGGCCCTGATTGC
This sequence comes from uncultured Solibacteraceae bacterium, assembly GCA_963791985.1. Lineage (GTDB taxonomy): Bacteria > Acidobacteriota > Terriglobia > Bryobacterales > Bryobacteraceae > Solibacter. The sequence goes on from CAWBUN010000004.1 coordinate 682,993, forward strand.
ATGGATGGCTCCTAGTCCGATCCCTGTCAAAAGGACTGCCGCCGCATACTGCGCCGGTCGCGGGCGATGGACGGCGATATCGAAACTGAACTCTCGCGCTCCATAACCAATTGGTAATGTATGAGAAACCCACTCTGTCGCTAGTCTACCGGCGGTTCAGCGGAAGCCGAAAGTGGCGGCCGGTGCGGCAAGCGGGGCCGGCCATCTCCAGCAATGACGCACGGACCCCCAGCCAGACCGTCATCAATCAAAGCTAAAATCAAACCTAACCGATCCGGGACGCCGAGTAAGTTGAAGATGTCGCAAAGGTGCTTCTTGAGAGTCCGCACACTGATGGACAACATCTTGGCAATTTCCTGGTCCCTGAGGCCTTGCGCCACCCATGCCACGATCTCGCGCTCGCGCTGGCTAAGGGGCCAACGCTCGCGGTCACGCGTGGACGCGAGGTTCGGCAAGGGCGGCGGAGGAGCTTCGTCGTTGGCCAGAACCTGGCTGATGACCGCGACCGTGGTCTTCGAACTGCCCCAGAACTCCCTCGCGTGAACCTTGCGAATGCTCGTGATGAGAAACTCGGTGGCGGTTTGCTTCAGAAAAATACCCGAGGCGCCGAGTTTGATAGCCTGGACGAATCTATTCTTATCGTCGGAGGCGGTCAGCACAATGACACGGACCTTGTTCTTCTCCGCCTGAAGGCGCCGCAACGTAGCCAGTCCATCCAGGCCAGGCATATCGAGATCGAGCAGGAGAATATCCGGCTCGTGCCGCTGGATAACGTCCAGTAACTGATACCCATCCTGGGCCTGGGCCTGGGCAACCACGTCGAAATCCTCTTCCATGGTCAGCAGGCGGCAGAGTCCGTCGCGAAACATCGATTGATCGTCCGCAACCACAATCCGGATCTTCTCTTTCTGCATCGCTGTAGAACCCTTAAGTCGTCCGCAATTTTCCCGAAGGGCGAAAAATCATTCCCGCGTTAACTACGCCAAGGCTCGACCTGGATCGGCTGTCCAGCCATTTTTAAGTCTGTCGGCACGCCAAGGCTCGGAGTGACCGCTTGTACTCAAATTCCCGAAATCGACCTCACAGATTCCTGTTCCGCTATGCAGTGGTGTGGCCAGGGTCGTAAGCATAAGGCCGCCTCCTCCGACATCCCAAATACCGCCATTGTAGCGAACCCGGCAGTTAAGATGGCATTACCGGAGAGTGACCAGCGATTCCGGACATCTAACCAGCATCGTCGCCCAGGCAAACGCAACTTTTCCCCATCCCGGTTCGTATCGTTATTGTATCCAAAGCCCCGGAATGGCTGATCATCCTCGGCGGATGCGGTTTCATTGCGATGCTGGGCCTGTCTGCCTACTGGGAACCCGGTATCCGCTGGCTCCACTTTTGTCAAGCCTGGATGTAGGTCGCTACCATTGTCCTGGCGCTTCGTAGAAACTTGTGGGGATATTTCATCGGGCTCCCGGCCGCGGGGTTGTGGATCTACGCGAATCTCGTTGCGACTACCTTCTTCTTCAACGGACTCCAACAGCTGTCCCGATGGCTTCATACGGGTCGCACCGCGCGATGCGGGCAGGTCTCTGGCCAGTTTCGCGCTGTCCACCGGATTCTTCGCTTTGGACATGGCTGTGTTTCAACCCAGTTATCTCGGCCTCCTTCCTCGGAGGCTGCACCCGCACTTGCCGTAATGAGCGTGGAAGCATAAAGCGATACGCGCTCGATTCCACGTTCATGAAGGTAACCTGGGCCGCGCCTCTGGTAAGCTGGCCTCCTGACAGATCGTCCATTACTTGGACTTCTCTTTCATTCCTTCCATCATTTTCTTGAGTTCCGGCTGCAGGTCACTCATCATCTGCATCATCACGGGCATCGAGCGCTGCATCACTTCCGGCATTTTCTGAATTAGCGACTTTCCCACCGGGGATTTGTAGAACGTCAGGATGCCGTCGAGCTCTTCTTCCGTGTAGGTGTCGGTGTAGATCTTCGTGAGCGCCGGCTTGGCCTTATTGAGACTCACGGCCATTAGTGCCAGGAGCTTCTCCTGAAAATCGCCGGCTCTCGCACGCTGCTCAGCGGGCATATCCTTGTCCGCCTGCGCCATCATGCCCTTGATCATGGGCTCCATCATCTTCATCATCTGGTCGCCCTGAGTAAGTTGCATCAGTTCTTCGGCCTTTGCGGACTTGGTCGCGTCATCCGCGCGCGCGGGAGAGGCGCAACACAAGAGAGTGATCCCAAGAATAAGACAAATGGGTATGTTTTTCATGATGCGATTATAACTCTACCGCGGCCCGGCGCTGGCCTGCTCACTCCACCGATCGCCGCGCCCGGTCCCGCAGTTCCCCGATATTCACCCCCGTCAGCGCCGTCGCCACCGCTCCGCCGATCAATAGCGGCAGCGTCAACGTAACGAACAGAATTATCGAGAACGTCTTCGCGTCCGTCTTTTCCACCTCGAAAATCCCCAGCGCCATCACGCACGCCAGGTTGATCAATCCCAGGTTCCCCGGAGCGTTCGGCACCACCGTGCTCAGCCGCACCAGCGTCAGCACTCCGCCCGCCACCCAGAACGAAAGGTCCAGCCCGTACGCCTTCATCAATGCGAACACCGAAAGAACCTGCAGTCCGAAATACAGCAGGCTGATCGCTGCCGTCAGCCCGAGGCTCCGCGGATTACCCATCAGTTGCAGCCCTTCCACGATGTGCCGGATCGTCGAACTCCACCGGCTTTCGCTCAACACCGCGTGCGCATGGTGCCGGTGTTTCAGAATCCAGAACAACACCGCGCCGCACGCCATCAGCAGCACGCCCAGCACTTGCACCAGGATGATCAGGTCGCGCGGAATCCCTCGCACGAAACTCGCCGTCAGCATGAAAGCGACCAGAATCCAAACCCCGTCGATGATCCGCTCCACCGCCGCCGACGCGAACACCAGCGAGAGCCGCAGGTCGTTCCAGTGCGCCAGCAGGTAGCAGCGGATCACTTCCCCCGTGCGCAGCGGCAGCACTTCGTTGGCGAACAGCCCGATGTAGATCGCCTGCACCGTGCGCCACAGGCTGAGCCGCGACACCGGGCTCAACAGCACCGTCCAGCGCCACGCGTGCACCACGTACACCGCCAGGTCGGCGGCCACCGCCAGCAGGACCCACCGCCAGTCCAGCGACCGCAGCGTCGGCCCCAAATCGTTGATCGGGTACCCGTGCAGCACCCAGATCAGGCACCCTGCCGAGAGGCTGTACCCCACCAACTGCGGCAGCCACTTGGGAATCTTGCGTCGCTGCGGCTTCTCGGCTGGGTCCACGACTTTTATGATAGCCTGCGGGTTCCGCCGAAACCCGTTCACGTCCGATCAAAATATTTTTTACTCCCGCACTATCTATCACTTATCCCGATTTCCCCCTCCCTCCCCAAACCGTTTTCCGCCCCTCATGTGCCACTCTCATTTCAGAGCCGCGACCGTAAGGGAGCGTCCGCTGATTTTTTCCGGGAGCGATCTCCACGCGGGACAATGTGACCCGCTTTTTTGCCCTTCGGCAAAATAACTCTTTCGAATTCAACAAATCGCTCGGCGGAGGCGGGACAATCGTGTCCCGCCTCCGCCCGCCTTGGGATACTCTAGCTGTGATGAAGCCACTACGCCGTGTTGCCGTCTTGGGTGCGGGGACCATGGGCGCGCGCATTGCCGCCCACTTCGCCAACGCCGGATTCCCGGTCGATCTCCTCGATCTCGTCCTGCCCGATCAACCGCAAGCGCAACGCCGCTCGCTCTCGCCGGCATCGAGAGCGCCGCCAAACAGCGCCCCGTCGCCTTCTTCACGGACGCCGCCAAAACGCTCATCACTCCCGGCAACTTCGAAGACGATCTCGGCCGCGTCGGACGCTGCGAATGGATCATTGAGGCCGTCGCCGAGAATCTCGAAATCAAGCGCGCCCTCTGGCAGCGCGTCGCCGCCCTCCGCGCCCCCGGCTCCATCCTCTCCACCAACACCAGCGGCATTCCGCTCGCCCAGATCTCCGACGGCTTCGATTCCGAGTTCCGCCATCACTTTCTCGGCACCCACTTCTTCAATCCGCCGCGCTACCTGCACCTGGCCGAAGTCATCCCCGGCGACCGAGACCCGCGCCGAGGTCCTCGACTGGGTCTCCAACTTCTGCGACCTCCACCTCGGCAAAGGCGTCGTGCCGCTGCAAGGACACGCCGAACTTCATCGGCAATCGCATCGGCTGTTTCTTCGGCGCCAAAATCGCCCAGCTCACCGAAGAGGGCGATTACACCGTCGAAGAGGTGGACGCCCTCACCGGCCCGCTCATCGGACTGCCCAAAAGCGCGAGCTTCCGTCTGATCGATATCATCGGCCTCGATGTCTGGGTCCACGTCCTCCGCAATCTCTACGAAGCCGCGCCCAACGATCCCGCCCGCGAGCTCTATCGCCATCCCCGACGTCATGCAGCAGATGATCGAGCGCGGCTGGCTCGGCGAGAAGCGCGGACAGGGCTTCTACAAGCGCGTCGGCAAGGGCGCCGACAAAGAGATCTGGGCCATCGATCGCAAGACCCTCGAGTATCACCCGGCGCAAAAGGCGACGCTTCCCCGCCGTCGAAGCCGTGCGCGGCATCGAAGATCTGGGCGCAGCGCCTGCGCGCGCTGGTCGCCGGCGACGATCGCGCCGGCCAGTTCCTCTGGAAGCTCTTTCGCGATTTCTTCCTCTACTCCGCGCGCATGGTGCCGGAGATCTCCGACCGCATCGTCGAAATCGATCGCGCCATGCGCTGGGGCTTCGCCTTCAAACTCGGCCCCTTCGAACTGTGGGACGCGCTCGGCGTTCCCGAGACCGTCGACCGCATGCGCGGCGAAGGCTGCGCTATCCCCGAAAGCGTGGAGCGCATGCTGGCCACCGGCGCGCACCAGCTTCTACGAGGTCGCCGATCGCGATGGCGAGCCCGGCACCCGCTACTTCGACCTCAACGCCAGCGCGCTACGCAGACCTCGCCAAGCGCCCCGGCGTCATCGTCCTCAGCGACATCAAGCGCGCGCGCGGCGTCGTCAAGTCCAATCCCGGAGCATCGCTGGTCGATCTCGGCGATGGCGTGCTCTGCCTCGAGTTTCACAGCAAGATGAATGCGCTCGGCGAGGACATGGTGCAGCATGGTCGCGAGCGCCCTCGATGAAGTCGATCGCGGCTTCGAGGCGCTCGTCGTCGCCAACGACGGCGAGAATTTCAGCGTCGGCGCCAATCTGATGCAGGTGCTGCTCGCCGCCCACGAAGGCGAGTGGGACGAGCTCGATCTCGCCGTCCGCCGCTTCCAGGCCGCCGGTATGGCGATGAAGTACGCGTCGCGGCCCGTGGTCGCCGCCGCCGTTCGGCATGGCGCTCGGCGGCGGCTGCGAAGTCGCTCTGCACGCCGGCCGCGTGCAGGCGTCGGCGGAAACTTACATGGGCCTGGTCGAGACCGGCGTCGGCCTGATTCCCGCCGGCGGCGGCTGCAAGGAAATGCTGCTCCGCCTCGGCAGCGCGAAACGCGCCTTCGACCTGATCGGCTTCGGCAAAGTCAGCGAGAGCGCGCCGCACGCCCGCGAACTGGGCTTCCTGCGCGAGTAGCGACGGCATCACCATGAATCGCGAACGCCTCACCGCCGACGCCAAGGCCGCCGCTCTCGCCATGGTCGCCAGTCTGGGCGCCCGGCATTCCGCGCCAGGATATCGCGGTCGAAGGCGCCGCCGGTTACGCCCTCCTCAAGATGGGCGTGAAGATCGCCGCCGAGGGCGGCTACATCACCGAGTACGATACGCGTGGTCGGCGAGAAGCTGGCCCACGTCCTGAGCGGCGGCACGACTCACCGGCCCTCAGAAAGTCACCGAGCAATATCTGTTGGACCTCGAGCGCGAAGCGTTCCTCAGCCTCTGCGGCAACGTCAAAACCCAGGAGCGCATGCAGTACATGCTGAAGAACGGCAAGCCCCTCAGAAACTGATAACGGACGTGAACCCATGCGAGACGCTGTCATTGTCGATTGCCTGCGAACCGCCCGTCGGTAAAGCCCCCCGCGGCGCCCTGCGCAATACCCGGCCGGACGATCTCGCCGCCATCGTCATCCGCGCGCTGCTCGATCGCTATCCCGCTGCGCCGGACGATGTCGACGACGTCATCCTCGGCTGCGCCATGCCCGAAGGCGAGGCCGGCGCAACATGGCGCGCCAGGCCTCCCTGCGCGCCGGCTTGCCGGATTCCGTGCCGGCCATGACCATCAACCGCTTCTGCAGTTCCGGTCTCCAGGCCATCGCTCTCGCCGCCGAACGCATCCGCTCGGGCGGCGCCGACGTCATGATCGCCGGTGGCGCCGAATCCATGTCGATGATTCCTTCGCGGTGGCCGCAAGCCCGCGCCCAATCCTTGGTTCGTCGACCATTGGCCGGAGGTCTACATGACCATGGGCCTCACCGCCGAGCGCGTGCAGCGGAAATACAAGCGTCTCCCGCGAAGATGCCGATGCCTTCGCGCTGCGCAGCCACCAGAACGCCCTCCGCGCCCAGCAGGAAGGAAAATTTGACGACGAGATCGTGCCCGTCGAAACCGAGAGCATCATGCCGGGCATCGTCGAGCGCGCCGTCTTCAGCTGCGACGAAGGTCCGCGCGCCGACACCTCGCTCGAAGCTCTCGCCAAACTGAAACCCGTCTTCCACGCGCAGGGCACCGTGACCGCCGGCAATTCGTCGCAGACCAGCGATGGCGCCGCCGCTGCGCTCGTGATGTCGGCCACGAAGGCTCGACAGCTTGGTCTCACTCCCAAGGCGCGCTTTGTGAGCTACGCCACTGCCGGAGTGCCGCCCGAGATCATGGGTATCGGCCCCGTGGTGGCGATCCCCAAAGCGCTCGCCATGGCCGGTCTCAAGCTCCAGGACATCGGCGTCATCGAGCTGAACGAAGCCTTCGCCGTGCAGGCGCTGGCCGTCATCCGCAAGGCCGGCCTGGACCCCGACCGCGTCAACGTCAATGGCGGCGCCATCGCGCTCGGCCATCCGCTCGGTTGCACCGGCGCCAAACTCACCGCCACCATCCTCCGCGAAATGCGGCGCGCCGCAAATCCGCTACGGCATGGTCACCATGTGCGTCGGCGGCGGCCAGGGCGCCGCCGGTATCTTCGAACTCCTGTAGGACGGGCCTCCTGGCCGGTCCCGCTAATTGGTATTCGCCTTTGCGCTGATCAAGACCACCGTCACCGCATTGTTTAATGAAGCACGCCGTGACCACCACCTACCGGGTGCCTCGCGACAATGGACCCGCCTACACCATCGCCGCCGGCCTCATGCCCACTGAGGTGGTGTAGAATGGCGGCTTCATGCCCGCCAATGGGACTTACCTCATCTGTATTACCGTCGCGACCCTGGCCTGTCTTCTTCTTCTCATCCTGGTCGGAAAACTACATGCCTTCCTTGCTCTCCTGATTTCGTCGATGTTCATGGGCCTCGCCGCCGGCATGGCGTCCGGAAAAGGTTCTCAAATCCATTCAGACCGGCTTCGGCGATGCTCTCGGATTCATCGCCGTGGTGATCGGCCTGGGCGCCATGATCGGCCGCTTCCTCGAGTACTCCGGCGGCGGCCGCGCGCTCGCCGACTGGCTGCTCGTCAAATTCGGCAAGGACCACGCCGCCTGGGCCGTGCTGATCGCCTCTTTCCTGGTCGGCCTGCCCATCTTCTTCGAGGTCGGCTTCATCATCCTCGTCCCGATCGTCTGGAACCTCACCCGCGAGACCAAGCGCTCGCTGCTCTTCTACGGCCTGCCCATGGCCGCCGCGCTCACCATGACGCATTCCCTGGTGCCGCCGCACCCCGCCCCCGCCGCCGCCGCGCAATTGATGGGCGGCGATCTCGCCCAGCACCATCCTCTACGGCGTGGTGATGTCGATTCCGATGACCCTGATCGTCGGGCATCGTGTACGGCACCTGGATCGCGCGCCGCATCTACATCGCCGTCCCCGAGATCGCGGCCGCGATGACCATGAAATCCGCCGAGTCGCCGGGTGCGCCGCCGCCGGTCCCGATCGTCGTCCTGCTCCTGCTGCTGCCGGTCACGCTGACCTTCGGCGCCACCATGGCCAGCCTGCGCAACATTCCCTTCCAGCAGCGTCGCGGTCTTCCTGGGGCATCCGTACACCGCGCTCACCGTCACGACTCTGGTGGCGATCTACTTCTTCGGCCTGCGCCGCGGACTCTCGCGCGACCAGGTGCTCAAGATGGCCACCGATTCGCTGCTCCCCATCGGCACGCCTGATGTGCATCATCGGCGGCGGCGGCGCGCTCAAGCAGGTGATCGTCGATTCCGGCGTCGGCAACTACGCCGGCAAGCTGCTGATGACCAGCGCGATCTCGCCGCTCATCGTGGTATGGCTGATCGCCGCCTGCATGCGCCTCGCGCAGGGTTCGGCGACCGTCGCCATCATCACCGCCGCCGGCATCGCCGCGCCGCTGGTGAAGGGCATGCCCGGCTACTCGCCCGACGAATTGATTCTCGCCCTCTGCTGCGGCGGCTCCGCCTTTTCGCAGGTCAGCGATTCCGGCTTCTGGATGGTTACCAATTACTTCGGCATGACCGTCGCCCAGACGCTTGAAGACGTGGACCACGATGAAGATCATCGCCTCCGTGCTGGGCCTCGCCATCGTGCTCACCGTGCATGCGCTGCTACGATAGTGGAGCATGAGCCTTTACGACTTGGAGCCGGGTCCGGATTGCCCTGAGCTCGTCCGCATGATTGTCGAGATCCCGAAGAATTCCAGCAACAAATACGAATACGATGGCAAGCTGGGCGTTTTTCGCCTGGACCGCTCGCTCTACTCCGCGGTCCACTATCCCGGCGATTACGGTTTCATCCCCGGAACCCTTGCCGAGGACGGCGATCCGCTCGATGTGCTGACGCTGGTCGACGTACCCAGTTTCCCGGGCGTCCTGATGATGGTGCGCCCCGTGGGCGTGCTCGCGATGGTGGACCAGGAGGAGCCGGACGAAAAGATTCTCGCCGTCCCCGACCACAATCCCCGCTTCGACCAGATCCACACCATCGACCAGGTCTTCCAGCACAACCTGCGCGAGATCGAACACTTCTTCGCCATCTACAAAGAGCTCGAAGGCAAGCGCACCGTGATGCAAGGTTGGAAGGGCCCCCGCGAAGCCCGCGAAGTCATCCGCCGCTCCCGCGACCGCTACCTCGACATCCACCCGGAATTGCAGCCCGACCCCGCAGCGTCCTAGGTGGGACAGGCCTCCTGGCATGTCCACTTGCTGCCGTAACTCTCTCAGATTACGGCAGCCGGTGGAACATCTCGACGAATTTTTCCATCGGGATCTGCTCGGCGCGCAGGCCGGCTTCGGGCCACGCGTCGATCAGTTCCTTGCCATAGACGGCGAATAAATTATTGCGCAGGGTCTTTCTTTTCTGCCGGAAGCTGTGGCTGAGGAACTTGAGGAACTTCTCGCGATCGCCGATACCGTACTCGCGGCCGTGGGGAGTCAGCAGGACCACGGCGGAATCCACCTTGGGTGGAGGTTTGAAGGCGCCGGGCTTTACGTCGAACAAGAGTTTCGTATCGGCGAAGAGCGCCGTCTGCAGCGTCAGGTAGCCATAGTCGCGCTGGCCGGGATGGGCCACCAGCCGTTGGGCGACTTCCTTCTGAATCAGGAACACCGTGCGCGGAGCGCCGGCCCGGACGGATTTCTCCAGGATGGGCGAGGTGATGTAGTAGGGCAGGTTGCCGGCGATCGGCACCGGGCCCCACTGCGCGAGGTCGGTGTGCAGGACGTCGGCGTGAATCACTTGCAGGCGGGTCTCGCCTTCGAACTTCTGCCGCAGGTATTCCACCAGCACGGGGTCGAGTTCGATGGCGATCACGCGGCCCGACCGGCGCAGCAGCTTCTCCGTGAGCGCACCCTTGCCGGGACCGATTTCGATGACGAGTTCTTCGCCCTCCGGACAAACTGCAAGAGCGATGCGATCCAACACGGCGCCGTTAGAGAGAAAGTGCTGCCCGAGTTTTTGCGGCACGTTTAGCCGCTAGCTCCGCAGACGTTGGCCGCGACTGAAGACCACCTGTTTGAGTCCCCAGGTGGGTTGGCCGTTCACGGTAGCCGGCTTGAATTGAGAGAGCAGAATCAGGCTCTTCATTTCGTCGGTCAGCTCGCCGCCGGATAGATAGTAATCGTGGACGCGGCCGCGTTCGTCGATCACCAGCGTCAGGCTCACCTGGTTGCCATAGATCAGTGCGCTGGCCGGTTCCAGCCACGCGTGGGTATCGCCGGTGCCCAGCCAGATGGCGTCGGGGTCGCCCCACTGCATATCGGAGGTAAGACCCGCCACGGGCGGATCATCGGTGTAGCTGTGCGGGAAGCTCAAGCTGGGTACGAGGACGCTGAATATGACGAGCGCGGAGAGCAGACCGCCGGTGAAAGGCACGGCGAACGGGCGCATCATGTTGTCGAAGGCGAGGTGCACTAAGGAAATCCAGTGCTCCACGCGCGTGGCGAAATCTCTGCGGGCCACCTGACGGGCGCACTCGTGCGACGCCATCACACGCAACTGGGCGGCGAGGGCCGGCGGCACGGTGGGCCGGGCCATATTACGGAGGCTCGATCGCATGTACTGCATGGCTTCAAATCGGGATCCACATTGGCGGCACGAATCGATGTGCGCCAACACATACTCCCGATCGCCGTCTGGAAGCTTGCAATCCAGCAGCAGGGAGATCCGTTCTTGCACGTTTTCACAGCTCATAGCATCACTCTGCCGTCGTGGGCACCAATCGCGGGGCCGGGCCTGCGTTCAGGCTTCCCGCGAGTTCTTCCCGCAGGGCTTCCCGGCCCCGCAGGATTCGGGACTTCACTGTTCCCAGCGAAACCCCGAGGACTTCCGCGATCTCTTCATATGCAAGGTCCGTAGATGTCTCTCAACACTACGGCTTCGCGGAAAATCGGGTTGATCCTCTCTAACGCAGCCTCGATCATGACGTGCTGTTCACGGCTCGAACGCCTCGTCGAAAGGTGACCGGCTGCGATCTGGAATAATTTCCTTCAAATTCCGAGATGTCTTCCGGAGTCTTATCGAGTTCCACTTCCGCGCGACGATGCCGGAAAAACCAGCGCCGCGCGTTGTGGGCCTCATTCACCGTGATCCGGTAGATCCACGTCTTCAAAGTGCTCTGACCGCGGAAGCTACCGACATTGCGGAAGACCTTCAGGAAGACTTCCTGCACGACATCGCAAGCCTCGCCCTGATCGTCTAACAGACGCAAAGCGAGGGCGTACACCGGTTGCTGGAAGCGGGTAAGGAGTTCCTCGTAGGCCCGTTCAGAGCCTTCGCGCAGAGATTCCACCAAGTGGAAGTCTTCGACTTCCACATTGCCCGCCGTCCGATCCGGGCTCAACTCGAAGATTGATGCGGCCACCGGAAGCCTCACAATTTTGCCTGATCTCAAGCTATCAGGAAATGCTGCGCCTTGCAAAGGAGTAGACACCTCCCGCCGGGAAAAGTTCCCGGATCTTCAACTTTCTTTAGAACCAGGCATATGCGCTACAATTTTGCCAGCCATGAGCAAAGCCATTTTCACTATCCTATTAGGCTCCTTTCTGGGGATTGCGCAGGCCGCGACGCCGGTTCGCGCCCTGATTATCGACGGCCAGAATAACCACGATTGGAAACACACTACGCCGGTGCTAAAAAAGATTCTGGAAGACACCGGCATATTTCAGGTCGACGTGCTGACCACTCCGCCGAAGGGCGGCGACTTCAGCGGATTCAAGCCGGAGTTCGAGAAGTACAAGCTGGTGATCGGCAACTACAACGAATTCCCTGCCGGCGACAAATGGCCCGAAGACGTAAAATCGGCCTTCGAGCAGTTCATCCGCGGCGGCGGCGGTTTCGTTTCTTACCATGCGGCCGATAACGCGTTCCCCGAGTGGAAGGCCTACAACCTCATGATCGGCATCGGCGGGTGGATGGGGCGCAACGAAAAAGCCGGCCCCTACTGGTATTTCCAGGACGCCAAACTCACCTCCGACCCGGCACCCGGCCCCGCCGGCAATCACGGCGCCCGCACTCCCTTCCTGGTGGTGATGCGCGATACCAAACACCCGATCGCCAAGGGACTGCCGGCGAAATGGATGCATGCGCCCGACGAACTCTATTCGAAGATGCGCGGACCCGGCGAAAGCATGATCGTGCTCGGCACGGCGCTCTCCGACCCTGCCAACAAAGGCACGGGCCACGACGAGCCGATGCTGATGGCGCTCACCTACGGCAAGGGCCGCATCTTCCACACGACGCTCGGCCACGATCCGGCGGCGATGAGCTGCGTCGGTTTCATCGTCACCCTGCAGCGCGGCGCGGAGTGGGCGGCCAACGGGAAGGTCACGCAGAAAGTTCCGAGCGATTTCCCGACGGCGGATAAGGTCAGCACGCGGCCGTAGAGTTGCCTTAATTCTCGGTCGGCCGTTCCACGTGATCGATCACGAGCACTTCGACCGGGCCCTTGGCGGTCACCAGCTTGAGCCCGAGTTGTTCCTGTAGGGCGGCGAAGATGGTCGGACGGTCGGGATCGGTGGAGAGCTGCGGGCCGCCCACATCGCGCGGCCCGCCGGCGCCAGGCAAGCCCATCGTGGATTGGTCGGGCGTGAAGCTCAGGTGTACGTCGAATTCGCCGGTGAAGCCGGTCCTGTCCAGCACGGGGCGGCCCATCGCCGCCGCAAGCATGCGGATCAATTCGGCCATCTGGACTTTGCCTCCCTCCATCGTCAAACCCGCCGGCGACAGACTGATCCGGACCTGCCCGCACCGCGCCAGGCTCCCGGGCGGAGGCAGAACCGGACCCGGAGGCGCATCCGGAGCCAGCGAAATGCACACACCCTCCTTCGGCGCGGGGGGCTTGAAGCCGTTCTTGCCGGTCGTCAGGGCATAGAGCGGCAGTTCCCTGGTCTCGCGGTGGAGCGCGAGTTTGAAGCGGTCGGCGAGTAGAGACTGCACCATCAGCCACATCTGCGGCCGGTCGACGGCACCTTCGGGCTTGGCCTCGATATCGTAACCGGCGGTATTGGTCCAGTCGGGACCTCCCACCACCTGAAATGCCTGCACACTGTACGCATTCTGAATCAGCATGAGGAGCGGCGCATTCTCGGAGGTCAGGCGTCCACCGGGCTGCGGGCGGACGATCCTGCCGCGGGGGTTTGCGGCGGTGTTGGGTTTGATGGAAGCCGCCTGAAATGCCGGGCGCTCGGCGGTTTGTCCGAACATTCCGTACGCAGCGGCCAGGAGAACGATCGCGCCGGCGAGCACTCCCGGACCGCTGCGCGAAGGCGGCCGCGGCTGGCCGAGCAGGCGGCCGATGCGCGCTGTCAGCGAACCGCCATTGACGGCGACGATGGCATGCAGGCGAGACGAGCGGCACTGCTCCCACCCCACGAGTGCGCTCGCATAGACGAACGCGTCGCCCGTGACCGCCACCGCCGCGTCGTCGCAGCAGAGTTCGCGCTCGGCGCGAATGTGCGCCGAGACCCACCAGACCGCGGGGTGATAGAACAGCATCGCCTCGGCGACGCTCTGCAGTATGTTGACCAGATAATCGTGGCGGCGTATGTGCGCCAGCTCGTGCACCAGCACGGCTTCCAATTGGCCGGCCGGCAGACCGGCGAGCGCGCCGGCCGGCACCAGCACCACGGGCCGCAGCCATCCGACCACGGTCGGCACCTGCACCAGGCCAGAGACCAGGAGCCGCACGGGACGCGAGACGCCGACGCGCCCGCCGAGCCTCGCGAGTGCCTGCTGCCACTGCGGCGGCGCCGGCCGGACCATCGAAGAGCGCATGCGCGTCGCCATCAACCAGCCGCCCATCAGCCGCAGCCAGAAGACTCCGGCGCCGGTCAGCCACACCGCCACCACCCAAGGGATGAACTGCGCCACGTGGACCATGGGCACGGCGGTACGGACCGGGGCCGGCAGCGCGATCGCCGTCACCGCCGCGGTTGGGGGAACGCTGCGCACGCGATACGCGGGGTCGGGGAGCGCAGCGGATGGGCGGAGAGCGATCCAGGTGGCGAGAGGCGCGGCCAGCATGGCGGCCAGCGCCGCGCAGGCGAGCAGGTAGCGCGCGTTCGGCGTTGCGCGGCGCGCGGTGCTCCTGCGGATTCCCGCGTACAGGGCTGCGATCAACAGGCCCTGCCAGAGAAAGTGCACGAGCGTCCAGCCGAGGCATTCCACCCACGGCTCGGAAGAGAGAATGCGGATTGCGTTCATCGGGATCTCCCTTTTTGTTTCGCGAACTCCTCCAGCATTTTGCGGAGTTCGGTCAGTTCCTCACGGGATGCGGGCTGCGCGGAAAGCGCGCCCAGCACCAGGCTCTTGGCGGAGCCATCAAAGGCCCGCTTCAAGAGATCGCCCGCCACCTGCTGCTGCGTTTGTTCTTTGGGAACGCCGGCTTCATACACGTGCGAACGGAAGCGCTCACTGCGAATGAGCAGACCCTTTTCCATCATTAATTGCATCTGCTTCAGAGTGGTGGTGTAGCCATTGTCCTTGCCGAGCGCTTCGTGGACCTCGCGCACGGTGGCCGCTCCCAATCGCCAGACGACGGCTAGAATATCCAGTTCCGCGGCGGTAGGAAGAGGTGGAGAGCTCATGTGAGATCACGATACAACGACAAAAAACGTATGTCAACGAAAAAAATCGTATGCTTGGTGCGCTATCGTCAACGAGCCGCGACTGTCAGGGAGCGTAACGGCTGGTGATGTGCGGGTAGCGCTCCCTGACGGTCGCGGCTCGTTGAACTCGTGTATTCCGGCTATAATTCTGACCATGTTCGTCGTCAACAGCCTGCCGGTGGCCATCTTTTTTTGCGTCATCACCATGCTCGGGTGGGGATCCTGGGCCAACACGCAAAAGCTCGCGGGCAAGGAAAAGTGGCCCTTCCAGCTCTTCTACTGGGACTACGCGATCGGCGTGTTCCTGTTCAGCATTCTCTTCGCTGCGACATTCGGCAGCTTCGGCACCGCCGGCGCCGGCGCACTGGAGAACTTCCGCGGCGCGCGGGGCGGCTTCATTCAGCCGGCCGTGATCAGCGGCTTCATCTTCAACCTTTCGAACATCCTGCTGGTGGTCGGCATCGATTCCGCGGGGATGAGCGTGGCCTTCCCGGTGGGAGTCGGACTGGCGCTCGTCATCGGCACCGTGGAAAGCTACGTGGAGACGCCCAAGGGTG
The DNA here is from genome assembly GCA_963791985.1 of uncultured Solibacteraceae bacterium. Taxonomy (GTDB): domain Bacteria; phylum Acidobacteriota; class Terriglobia; order Bryobacterales; family Bryobacteraceae; genus Solibacter. Next base: position 698,229 of record CAWBUN010000004.1, read on the forward strand.
ACCCGGGACTGCTCTTCGCGGGTGTGGCGCTGATCGTCTTCGCGATGATCATGTCGGCGCTGGCGCACAAGCGGCTGCCGGCCGGCGGCAAGCGCAATCCGCTGCGCGGCGTGATCTATTCGGCCATCGCGGGCGCGCTGATGGGCTTCTTCTATCCGCAGTTGATGCGTTCCATTTCTCCCAACTTCAACACCGTGCCGATCGTTCCCGGAATGCTGACGCCTTACGTGGGGCTGCTCTTTTTCGGCGCGGGAGTCCTGGGCAGCAACGTCCTCTGGAACAGCGTGTTCATGCGCGCAGCCAATCTCAGCTACGCGGAATATTTTCGGGGCAGCCCGCGGCTGCATGCGATCGGCATTCTGGGCGGCGCGATCTGGATGCTGGCGCTCAGCTTCAACGTGATCGCGAGCGGCGTCGCCGGGCCGGCGGTCTCCTACGCGCTCGGCCAGGGCGCCACGCTGGTCGCCGCGATCTGGGGGCTCTTTATCTGGCGCGAATTTCGCGCAGCTCCGGCGGGGACCAATAAGTATCTGGCGCTGATGCTGGCCGGGTACACCATCGGGCTGGTGCTGATCGGCGCGGCGACGCAATAGAATAGGAAACGTTCATGATCAAAATCGAGAAGGTCAATTTCAAGGGCTGGCCGAATTGCTGGCGTGTTTCGAATGGCGAAGTGGAACTGGTGATGACGGGCGACGTTGGTCCCCGGATCATGCGCTACGGTTTTGCCGGCGGACAGAACTTCTTCAAGGAGTTCACCGACCAGATGGGCAAATCCGGCGAACCCGCATGGCAGCCGCGCGGCGGACACCGCTTGTGGATGGCGCCGGAAGACCCGATCAAGACCTACGCTCCCGATAACGAGCCGGCTGCGATCCAGATTTCGGGCGATGTGATCAGTGGGACCGGGCCGGTGGAGGCGCTTACCGGCTTGACCAAGAAGATCACCGTAAAGATGGCGGCCTCGGGCAGCGCCGTCGAGTTGGTTCACGAACTCCACAACGCGGGCAACGCGCCTTTGGAACTGGCACCGTGGGTGCTCACGATGTTCGCCCAGGGCGGCACCGGGATTCACGGCTTCCCGCCGCGCGGCACTCACCCGGAAATGCTCGCGCCCACCAATCCGCTGGTGATGTGGGCCTTCACGCATCTGGACGATCCGCGCTGGCGGCTCTCGCGCAAATACCTCGCGCTGCGCCAGGATCGCGACAATCCCAATCCGCAAAAGTTGGGATCGTACAACCGCCATACCTGGGGCGCCTACCTGCTCAATGGCGAGCTCTTCATCAAGCGCTCCGAAGCGATCGCGGCGCCGGCGGCCTACCCGGATTTCGGCTGTACCTTCGAAATGTTCACCAACCAGGATTTCCTGGAGTTGGAAACACTCGGCCCGATGGGCACGCTCGCACCCGGAGCGAGCGTGCAGCATACCGAGCGCTGGAGCGCGCACCGCAGCGTCACGCTGCAGACGTGGAAGGACGAAGAGATTGACGCCGTGATCGCGCCCCTGGTGTAGGGCGGACGCCTCGTCCGCGGGCGGAGAGCGGGACGGGGCGTCCCGCGCAGACCAGGGGGGTCTGCCCAATAAGCGTTAACTTGCGCCCTCAGCGGATCTCGTCACGGGCTGCCGGGAGCAATGGCCTTCAGGTTTAAGCCGGCCGCTTATTTGCGACAAGCGCAAGCGATTTCCCACAAGGCCGTTTAGGGTCAATGTCCGGATTGCCGACCAACTAGACAGAGTCCCCGCGCATTTCCTCCGCGTCGGGCCGTGACTCAATTCGAATCGAAACCTCGCGGGCCTCACGATAGTCCTTCCGCGTCAGCGCGAGGAAAACAGTCGCAGAATCCGTTGCTCAATCAATCCTAATGCAGTGGGGCTCCACTCACCACCCTAACTTCTTGATCAGCATGCCAAACCGCGGATCTGGGCGAAGCGGATCAAACGCGTGTGTGACCATTAAATAAAGACACAGTGGGTATCGATCTCCACATGCCTGTTCCAACAGCTGTAAAGCCTGCTCCTTTTCGCCCAGGCCAGCGTAAACAACCGCAATGTTGACGGGTGGCACATACTGTCCCGCAGCTAGCTGGTGCAAAAGATCCAATACCTGTAGCGCGGCGCTCCGATTGCCGCCCACGGCATAAGCGTGCCCAAGCAAGGCCAGGGCACGAGGGTAGTCTGGTCCAATGTTGCGTGCCTTTTCCAACGCGGTGATCGCCTCAGCATGCATGCCGTTCTGTTGAAAGGCATCCGCCAAATACGAAAGCACACGAATAGAGTTTGGATCGAGGTCCAGCATCCTTTGGAGTTGCTCCATGCCGCGAGCGTAGTCTCCGCGCCGAATCATAAGTCGGGCGAGATCGCTCCCTATCCCGATCGAGAGCGGATCGAGATCGGCTGCAGTCTTGAGTTCGACAATTGCATCTTCCAGTCTGCCCGACGCGTCCAAAAGGACCGAGTGCCACAAGTGCGCATGAGCGGCGCCGGGAGCGAGGTCCAAGGCCCGTTGGGACGCGCTGAAGGCAGTCCGCGAGTCGTAGTCATAGACAGCGGCGATCGCAGCACGAGTGGCGTGTGCCTCTCCCAGATCGTCATCGATTGCCAGCGCCTTGAAAATATATTCCTTCGCGGCGGGGATTACTTGACGCGGCGGGCGATGATCCCACACCACTAGCTGAAAGTAGGCAAACGCTAGCGCGGCATAGGCAGGTGCATAACTGGGGTCGATCGCGATCACCCTTTCGAAGAAGGAAATGGCAATGTTCATCTCGCGTTGGGCCGGACGCCTGTTCAAGTGATATTGGCCAAGAAGGAAGAGGTTGTACACCTCAACATCGTCGGTGTACTGTTTGGTCAGCGGCCTTCCCGGCGTGCTCAGCTTCACTCTGAGTGCACTGACAACAGCTTGGGCGATCTCTTCCTGAATGTCGAACACACCACCCCCAGTACGGTCGTAAGCCCCAGACCATAGATGGTATCCATCGGGAACGTCGTACAACTGCGCCGTGATCCGCAATTTATCGCCATCCCGCCGAACGCCGCCTTCGAGTACCGTTTCAACATTCAGTTGAGCTCCGATTTTCCGAACATCTAGAGCTTTACCCTTAAACTCGAACGTCGAGGTGCGCGCGACGACGTGCAGTCCATCAATTCTCGCCAGAGCGTTAATTAATTCCTCGGTGATCCCGTCGCAGAAATACTCCTGGTCTTTGTTCGGACTCATGTCTGCGAAAGGCAAAACGGCAATCGAGGGTGAGTGCCCACGGCCGCGGCCAATCGGTTCAGACACCGGATCGTTCGCATGGAACACCGGAACGTATGTCCCGCGAGGCACATCGATGACCACGGCATCACGCGCGCCATCTCCGGCATAGTATTCCTTCAGCTTGGCGCGCATCTTGCTCGCCTGAACCCGGACGATCGTATCCATTCGAGGATCGAACGATTCCGGCCTACCAAACACCTCCAGGGCTATCGTGTATTCTTTGATTCCCTCTGCCCGGCCGTCCACAGTCTCTTCGACGACATACCGCAGAAGCGCCGAGAGGCGCTCCGATGCGACGAATTGCGCGCTCGCCGTAATTCTGAACAACTGTTCCAGCACTGCCTCGCGGATCGCCGGCAGATTCCTCACTCCATGACTCTCCATCCTAGCCAGTTGTTCCCTCATTCCTTGAGCCGGCTGAGCCACCTGTTCGGAGCAAAGTGAGTCGAAATCCAACGTAGTCTTTTGTCGCGCTTCTGCAATTTCGACCTGGCCGATCCCCGGCAGTCCTTCAGACTGGCCCATAACCGTCTAATTCTAATCGAGCTTCGGTCCCATCATCGTACAGCAGCGGCAACGCGGCCGTCGAGCGACTTGTCCAGATAGATGAGACTCCAGACCCACGATTCAGTCGTGCTCCCGGTGCCGCTAGTGACACGCATCGTGTAACCGCACGGTTCAATCTCGGAGTGAGTGCCCGGGCATGGCGCAATGAATTCGCCCTGCCCTAGCAACTTTCCAGAAACGCAGCTGGTGCGCGGTTCCCAGTAACCGGAATGCCCCACAAGAGTCCGATGCCGGAGTGTGGTCTTCCATGACCAGGAAGGCGCTGTACCGTTCGCCCAAATTAAAGAGGCTACCTCTCCGGTACCGATGGCAAATTCACTGTGAATTCGCAGCGAATCACTGATTACAGGCACGGCCGAGGTTCATTCTGAGTCCGGAGCTAACGGAATGAAATACCGCTCTCTGAAAACTTTGCGCCTACTGCGAGTAATGGCATTAGCGCTTGATATCAATACGGCGTGGGCCAGTGAAACAGTATGTATGAATCGTGTCGGCAATGCAGTCACGACGTATCGCGCGCAGGCGATTGCGGCCCGAATTCTTAGTGGCGCCGGTGTCCAGGTCGAGTTTAAAGAGGATAATGTGCACGCATGCGAGGCCTTGAGAAACGCAATTGTGATCACCGTGTCGGAGCAAACCCCACCCAATGATCATCCCGGTTCGCTCGCGTATGCGAGACCTTATGAGCAAACTCACATTGTTGTTTTCTACGATCGCGTGCTGGCAGATTTTCGCCCGGCCGGTGTGCCGTCCTTGCTCGGACATGTACTGGCGCATGAGATTGGGCACATACTGCAGGGAGTGGAGCACCACTCCTCGATGGGCGTGATGAAGGAAAAATGGGATTATCGTGACTATCTCGATATGCAGCGCCATCCTTTGCGCTTTACGAACGAAGACCTTCTGCTGATCCGGGAGGGCCTTAAGAATCGTGCTTCCACTCAGCTACGTTCGCCGTGCCATGAACTGCCGGCAATCGGGAAGGTCGGCACGAAAATAACGAATACGGGTTTGGTGCCGGATTGACGACGATTGCGAGCGGATCACGCACCACTCGGACAGAGCGGCTCCGGCGGCAGTTCCGCTCCAATCGGCGCGCCCGAACGAAAACGCGGCATCATGATTGGCCCGAAGTCCCGTTCGGGGAAGCATGGAGTGATCTCCTCGAAGGCCGTTTCGGGCCCAAGTACGAGGTCACTGGGCGGCGGGGATCGATCTGAGCTTTGTACGAGTGGCCGACATAACCGGCCAATTTCTGCCCGATCCATTGTGGTGGCGCGGCGAGGTACTCGGGACCGCGCGATCATTCTGCAACAGTGAAGGCGGGGACTTCAAGAGGTCTTTGTGAGAACCTGCCTACCAAACCTCGGGAGCCCGGCCCACACGGGCTTCAGGGGCTTTCTCTGGTAAGACAGCTCGAACGAAAAGAAGAAATGAGGGCCGTCCATCGGACGTTGAGTGCTTCGTCCAACAGGCGACCTCAAATTAAGATTGGCCGGTAAACTTCGACAACCCGCCAACGGCGCCGGTAACATTTCCCGTAGTGCTGTCGGTGGGCACGTCCCGGATTCCGGACCAATCCATCACGTTCCGTCACCGCAACAATAACCGGCCGAGCCAGGTCTTCGATCTAGGCGGATCGAAGCCTTCGACCATCCAGATATCGTAGGGCCACTTCGCGATGGATGTGAGGAAGCGCTTACCGTCCGGATGGATACTGAATCCGATTGCAGTGCTTGTGGAAACCGGGAAATCCAGCGCCGCGATCATCTTGTCGGTTTCGCCCTTAACGTCGATCGAGTGAAGCTGCCACTGCGGGCCTTGGCCCGTCGTATTTCGATAAATGCCGTAGACTTGTTTACCGTCCTTGGAGAATGCGTAAGTCTGGAAATTGAGAGCAGTGAGTTTGCCCACCACGCTGCCATCCGGCGAAATCATCGATACGCCCTCGGCCGATGGGTACAGGATCCACTCCCCGGTCGGGGACCATTCAATTGTCGAGTCGCCAGTCGCCATGGGAACGGCGTTTGCCAAAACCACCGGAGTCGCGCCTGCTACCGGCTTGACCTTCTCCAATTGCTGTTTCCCGCCTGCGTTGCTTATGAAAGCGACCCATCGGCCGTCAGGAGACCAGACGTGGGGCTGCGCGAGAACGGAGTCCGCAATCGGTGTCCAGTTCCCGCCGGATGCGTTCGCAATCGTCAGTTGCTGTTGGCCCACTGGGCCTTGCGAAAAAAGGAATCGTGTGCCGTCCGGAGACCAACGCGGTCCCGCGGCATAGGTATTCGTGCCTGGTGGAGCGTTGGCGACGCGCCGCGAAAAGCCCTCTGCGACGTAGCGGTCCTCAATGCCCGGGACGGCGCCGGTAACGAATGTCGAATACAGAAAATGGGTGCCGGATGGTGCCCAATCCGGTTTCCAGGAAACCCCGCCTCCTCCCACTAAGGTACGGACACGCCCCTCTGGCAAAGAAACTTCCAAAATATCCCATTCCGCAGCGCCACCGGCATAAGCAATCTTCTTGCCGTCGGGCGAAACCGCCGCCTGAAAGGTATCGGTGCCGCGATAAACCACTCGACTACTGCCGTCGGCGGCGTCGACAAAAGACAGAGTGTTGTTGAAGTTACCGCCGGAGACGAGGACGTGACGGTTGTCGGGAAACCAACTCACACTCGCGGCGGCGCCGTGGAGGCGGCGGGGCGTGCCCGAAGGATAAGGAAGAATCCAAAGCTCCTGCTTGACAATTGCGGCGAGCTGGGAACCATCCGGGGAAAAAACAAACACGGAAATGCTACCGGGGGGAACCCGGACAAGCTCCCGTGGCGGGCCACCCTTGAGCGTGCCAGCCCAAACTTTGCCATCGCGTCGGAACACCACCGTCTTCCCATTCGGATGCAGCGACACCACTGCCGCAGCCCTGTCCTGGGCCACCGACGCCACCTTCTCCATCACTAACTCCGCCATGCCTCCCGATGCTCCGACTGACCAGAGATCGCCGTGGGAAATGTAGTAAATAGTTGAGCCATCCGGAGACCAGAAGGGGTTGGTACAAGTGTCGGCTGCATGAGTGAGCTGCGATTTTTCCGGTGAGTCGATGGCTTTCGTAAACACCTGGTCAACGCCTTGGATGCCGGCCGTGTAGGCGATACTCCTGCTATCAGGGGACCACGCGGGGTTCTTTTCCGTAGCCTCGTCGCGTGAAATGGGGGTGAACTTGTAACTGGACAAATCCGCCGGCGCCGGACGAATCAGCAGAGCCGCCAGCGCCAGGCCTAGCGCCAGCCCCGCCCCGAGGAAACCCATTCCCCACAGCCAGTGCCGCTTCCTCTCGCCCGAAACCGCGCCCGGAATCGCGCTCGCCGATACCGTTTCCGAAAGCCGGTCGCGCAGTTGGCGAAGTTCGCGATACAGATCATTGGTGGAATCGTAGCGCCCGGCCGGCTCCTTTTGCAGCAGCCGTTCGATCACCCATCGCAGAGGGGCGGGCACGGTGGCCGGCAGGGCTTCAGCTTCCTCGCGAATAATGGCCGTCATGGTCTCGGCGCTGGTGCCGCGCCGAAACGCCCGCTTCCTGGCAGCCAGTTCGTAAAGAACCAGGCCGAGCGAAAATTGGTCGGATTGCGCGGTGAGATTCGTCTGGCCACGCGCCTGCTCAGGGCTCATGTAGGCAACCGTGCCAACCGTAGTGCCGGGGTCGGTGAGAACCCGCTCTCCCGGACCGATTGTGCACGTCGCGTCATCGGCGCCAGTCTCGCTGTGGGCCGCTTTGGCCAGGCCGAAATCCAGAATCTTGACCCGGCCATCGCGCGTAATCAGCACATTGTCGGGCTTCAGGTCGCGATGGATGATGCCGGCGGCGTGAGCGGCGGCTAGGCCGTCGCTCATTTGCACCGCGATATCCAGGAGTTTGCGCGCGGTGTCTACCGGCGTGATCGGGGCGCCTTCGACGTATTCCATGACGATGTAGTCCGAACCCACATCGTAGATCTGGCAGATGTTCGAGTGATTCAGGGTAGCGATGGCCTTGGCTTCCCGCCCGAATCGTTCACTGAACTCCGCGGCGCAAAACTTGATGGCGACCGTACGATCGAGCCGCGTGTCGCGCGCCTTCCACACCTCTCCCATGCCACCCTTACCAATAGCGGAAATGATTACGTACGGGCCGAGTTCTGTTCCGACGGCGAGTGGCATTTGAGATGACCTTAGTTTATCCGACTCGTTGGAGCGGAATCGTCTCTCCCAGAAAGTCCGGTCCTGCGAAGTGTTGCCCAACGACTTTGGTCGGATGACGCGCCACTCGTACATTGAGCCGGAATGCCCCAATTCGGGCGGGGTGGTTGGCCCGAAGTCCTTTTATACCGGCCAATCCATCAGAACCGGCGCTGCATCGTCAAGTACTTTGCAGCATGGTTGATCGGCTTTTATTCTTTTTCGTTCGAGTTCTCTTACAATCACGCTCCTTTTGAAGCATCGGTAAGTCGGGGGTTAGACGCGCCGTCGCCGGTGCGCCAGAAACCTCTTGCAGAGCCCGTATTCATTGTGCAGAATGGATGTGCGCGGCCTTCGAGTGACGCGTCGTGCCACCCCACCAAAACGGGCAGAGATTAGCCGGTTAAGTCCGGTTGGGGGAAGCGTGGGGTGATCTCCCCGAAGGCCGTTTCTGGCCAATCTCGAGGTCACCGGGGCGGCGAGATCGATCTGAGCTTTGTACGAGTGGCCGACTAGTTCGACCAGAGGCGGCCCTGACGCCTCCCAGGAGGCCGTTGGGGCACTCTACGATGACGTGGTGAAAAACAGCACGCCAAAAATCACGCGCTATTGGCTACCGGAACTTGTCCACCAGCATGATCTCGTAGACGGGGTCATCCGCGTTCGAAAAGAGGAACCAGCGGTCATCCGGAGAAACCGCCGGGAAGTTCTGTACAGCGCGGTTGAAAGTCGCAATGGTGCGAGGCCTCCCTCCGTCGAACGGGTAAAAGACGGCTGGAAATCCCTCGGGCTGGCGTATGCCAATCGCGTAGATTCCGCGCGTCGTTAGCGTGAAATTCAAGGGCCCGTTGAGAGCGCTTCGCGGCAGCACCTGAGTGGCCTCGCCGCCGTCCGGTGGCATCTTCCAAACGCCATTGCCAGGCACCGAGTAGTACAGCCATCTGCCATCCGGAGAAACCTGCCCGTATACGCCGCCATTATGCGTCTTCTGCTCAACTCTGCTGCCATCCGGGCTCATCCGGAAAACGTCGGATGTGCTGATACGGTCCGAGCCGAAATGGATCCACTTGCCATCGGGAGACCAGAAGGGAACGTGATCCTCGCCCAGGGAGTTGGTAAGCCGTTTGACGGGTCCGCCCCCGGAGGGCACGGTGTAAATATCGGCTTTGACCCCGGGACGTGCGTCGAAGACGATGAACTGGCCGTCCGGCGACCATTTGGGGCTGCCCGCGACGCCGCCGGCAAACGAAGTTAGAGCAGTAATGTTAGATCCGTCGGCATCCGCGACCCAGATTTGCCGCACTCCGGCGCGGTTGGACGTAAACGCGATTCGCTTACCGTCAGGTGAATACGACGGAGAGCCTTCGTAGCGCGTCGAGGAGAGGAATCGCTCGGGTTTGGCGTCAGCCGCGGTCAAGTCGAGCCGATGGATATCGTAGTTGACAGATTGCGTGGAGTAGATGAGCCGGTCGCCCTTGCGCGCCATGGTCAGGTAATTCGCGTTAGCCCCGATCCCCTCGATCCGCTGCGGTTCCCCGCCGGACGCGCGCACTCGATAAATTGCGAGCCCGCTGTAGAACTCGCCGGCGATATAGATGATCTCCTTGCCGTCGTTGGTCCACAGCGGATTCCACTTTGTCGTGTGATCGTGCGTGAGTTGCCGGGGTTTACCGGTCAATTGTCCATCCTGGAATTCTGCCAGGTACAGGTCCCCATCGAAGGTAGCCGTATTGCGGCTGAATACCAGTTGACGGCCATCGGGAGAAAGCGAGGGATCGCGGTCTCCGAAAGAACCGGGGGGCTCATCCAACAGATTTCGCGCCCCTCCTCCACCTGCCGGGGCCACGCGGAGGGAGGTCCTTTGCGGCTCCAGGGACTCTCTCCACAACAGCCACTTGCCGTCAGGCGACCACGAGAGAACACCGGAAGGCTTTACGCTCGCAATCTTGCGGCTGGGGCCACCCAGGGCCGGCATCACGTGAAGTTCCCAATCCAGAGAGCGCGGCTGGCCTCGAAAGAAAGCGATAGATTGCCCATCCGGCGACCATGCCGGATTCATTCCAAACTCATTCTCAGGCGTGAGGCGAAGCGGCGTCCCCTTGCCCACCAGGCTGATGTAAACGTGCGGAGGTCCTTGGGGAACGTCGCCATCCCAGGCGAAAGCGAACTGGTTGCCGTCGGGCGAGAGGCTGGGCGCAAATTGGTTCCCGACGAAACTGGTGAGCACGGCCGCGTGGAGCAGCGGCGCCGGACGCCCCGGCCCGAGGAACCAGAACGCCGCGATCGCAGCCGCGCCCAGTAACACGCCAGACGCGTAGTAAGGCCAGCGCCCCCGATGCCGGGCAGCGGGCGCTGCAGCCGCCGGCGCCGATAGCGAACCCGACTCCGACTCTTCCTTCAAATCCTGTAACTCGACCCGAATCTCCGCCATGCTCTGGCTGCGGCGATCCAAATCCTTGCGCAGACAGCGCGTCACAACGCGTTCCACTTCGCGCGGCAAATCCGGAGTCAGCTTCGACGGGGACTCCGGCTCTTCCTTGAGAAGGGCAGCCATGGTGGCCGTGCGGTTGGCGCCGCCGAATGCCCGCTTGCCCGTGAGCATTTCATACATCACCGAGCCGAAGGAAAATATATCGGAGCGCGCATCCACCTTGAGGCCCTGCGCCTGCTCCGGCGACATATAAGGAGCGCTGCCCACCACCGAGCCTTCGTCGGTCACCGCTTGCTGCGTCTGGGTCTCGTCCTCTCCCGAGGTATCTGCGGCATCGGTGAGCTTGGCCAGTCCAAAATCGAGCACCTTGATGTCGCCGCGCTCGGTAATCATCACGTTCCCCGGCTTCAGATCGCGATGCACGATCCCGGCGGCATGCGCCGCGGCCAAAGCGTCGGCGATCTGCACGCCGTATTTCAAAGCCTCGCCCACTGGCAATTTCCCGCGCGAAAGCGCCTGTTGCAGCGTGCGCCCGCGAATCAGTTCCATCGCGATGTAATCGGTTCCGTCCGCGGCATTAATGTCGTAGATGGTTACGATATGGGGATGGTTGAGCGCGGAGGCAGTCTTCGCCTCCTGCACGAATCGGAGCTTGCGCGCCGGATTGACCAGCGCATCATGAGGCAGCAGCTTGAGGGCGACAGCGCGGTCGAGATGGCCGTCCCGGGCTTCGTAAACGACTCCCATGCCCCCTTCGCCGAGCTTGCTTGTAATGGTGTAGTGCGCCAGCTTCCTGCCTATCATGCGCGCCCCGGTCTACCGAGTGTAGCTCACAAAATAGCGGCGTGACGCTGAGATCGGATGGCCGATTGGGAGCTTCGAGTGTCACGAAACTGCCCCCCGGCCGTGAAACCGCCTTCTCGGAAAAGCGGCCACACGCCGGCCAAGTTTCCGGTGGTGGGAAGACGATGAAACCCTTCCGGCGAATCACGCGCGACTCGGAAAGAGGTTTGTTAAGGAGTCTTATCGGTAGCTATCGCCCGTCCGCTCCCTGCTGGGACGCTACCGCGGCTCTCGCCAAGATTCCTCTTATGCCAGCACCTGATGAGTTTACGATATATTGACGTCTCTTCGGGCGACAATGCCAGGCTTGAGAATTCTCGTATCTGGATTCCTCCGGCGGCGCTTTGCTCAAGACATCCGGGTTTTCTTGGCGCCGCAGCGTCCTTGAGCCACCGAAGCACCCGGAAAGCTCCTGGATGTATACTGACCCTGAATCTTGATCGATAAGACCATCTCCCATTACCGCGTCTCCGCTAAACTGGGTGCTGGTGGTATGGGTGAGGTCTACCTCGCACAGGACCTGCGCCTGCAGCGCGATGTCGCGATCAAGGTATTGCCACCCGGCGCCCTGGGAGATGAGGCGGCGCGCAAGCGCTTCCGCAACGAAGCACTCGCCCTCTCCAACCTTAGCCACCCCAATATCGCAGTAATTCATGACTTCGACACCGAGGACGGAGTCGACTTCCTGGTCATGGAACACATCCCCGGTGCGCCGCTGTCGCAAAAACTGGACTCGCAGTGGCTGTCCACTCACGAGATCGTGCCGCTCGCTTTGCAGATCGCCGCTGCCCTGGAGGAGGCGCACGAGCACGGCGTTATCCATCGCGACCTCAAACCCGGCAATGTAATGGTCACTCCCAAGGGGCTGGTGAAAGTGCTGGACTTTGGCCTGGCCAAGCTGCTGCAACCGGCAGTCGCTCCCGACCGCACCGTCACCATCACGGATGCCAACGCGATCGCCGGGACCCTGCCCTACATGGCGCCCGAACAGTTGCGCAGCGATCCTGTGGATGCGCGCACCGATATCTACGCTCTGGGTGTGGTGCTGTATGAGATGGCGACCGGCAAGCGTCCCTTCTCGGAGCGCACGCAAATGCTCCTGGCCGACGCTATCCTGCATAAGCCGCCGCCGCCGCTGAAAATCATGAATCCGCAGGCGCTCGCAGATCTGGAACCGATTGTCCTGAAGTGCCTCGCCAAGGACCCGGAGGACCGCTATCAGAGCGCCGCGGAGTTTGCCCGCGATTTGCGCGCCTTGACCGTTACCGGTGTGGCGCAGACGGCGGCGGTGCCTCGCGGGACCGGCCACCGCTATCTGCTGGGAATCGGCATCTTGACCATGGCCGCGGCGTGCGCCGTCGTGATCATCGCGCGCCGCCCTTCAAAGCCGGCCGGACACCGGATCGAGTCGGTAATCGCCCTGCCCAGCCGCGTCTTCGCATCGGAGCAGGACGGGTTCCTGACTGATGCCATTCCCAATACCCTCTCCACAGATCTGGCGCAAGTGGACGGCCTGGAGACCAAGGTCCCTCCGACCAGCATCGAAATGAAACGCGCGGGCGGTGATCTGAAGAAAATCGCCGACCTTTACGGCGTGAGCGCATTTGTGCTCTCGTCGGTGACCGCGCAAGCCGACCGGCTGACCCTTAACGTCCAACTGGTGGACGCTCGAAGCCGAAGCATGCTGTGGAGCAAGGAATACGACGGCCCGCGCGGTGCGTACATCGAGCTGGCGCGGCAGGCCTCCGAGGGGCTGCGCGCTGCGATTCGTCCCGAGGCAGGGCCCGTGGCGCAAGCGAGCCTGGTCTCCGCGCAATCGGAGGCGGAGCTCAGCTTCCAGCGCGGGTTGCATTATTCCATCCGCTATAACAATCAGCATCGTGTAGAAGATTTCGAGATGGCGCGCGCCGCGCTCCAGCACGCTCTGGAATTGGACCCAAGGCTGGCCCGCGCGGCGGCAGAGATCGCCTGGCTGTTTGTGTTCAGAATCGAGTCCGGCGCCCGCCCCGCGGATATGCTGCCCCAGACGGAGTCGTGGGCCCGCAAGGCCGTGGAGCTCGATCCCGCGAGTGTTCGCGGATGGGCTGCATTCGCGGTGGTGGAGCAGCTTCGGCCGCGGCCGGATTTTCGCAAGTCATTGGCTTATGCGCTGCGATCCGCCGCCCTCGGTCCGCGGGACACTCTGTCTCATAACACGATATTTTCCGCGCTAAGCCAATATTCCAGCATTTTGGCGATAACGGCTGGCCGGGAATCCTGGAGGCTTGATCCTCTGTACCTCTATCCGGCGCTCAACGTGGCTGGAATGCTGGGAGGCTTGGGCCGGGCGGGAGAAGCTCTGCCGCTAGTCGAAGAGGTATTGCGGTTGGAGCCGGCTATGCCGTTGGCTGTCGCGCACAGGGCATTGTTCCTCATCGAGCTTGGCCGAACACAGGAGGCGGCGGAGCTCGTGAAACAGGTGGAAGCATTGGTTGCACAGGGTCGATTGCAGTCCGGCTGGCTGTTTTTACGCGATGGACTGGCCCTCGATTCGCCAGCATCTCTGGACCGCGTGGTGAATTGGGCGCGCGACCCGAGTTTGTCGACGGAATATCTGGGAGTACACCGCTGGCTGATCCAGCACGGCCGGGCCCGCGATGTGGTGGAAATACTGGAACGCCGTACCCGTGAGGGCAGCATCCCTTACGATTATCTGCGGCTGGCGCCCTGGCTGGAATCGCTGCGAAGCGAGCCGCGTTTCCAATCCATCCTCACGCGTGCCCGCGGCCAGTTCGAAGACATGCTGGCGGTTCTGGACGAAGCTCGCGCGCGCGGTGAGCTCCCGCCATATATGGAGAAACCGCTGGCGGGATTGCGGCAGCAGATGCAGTAGTCAAACGGCACGCCTCCTGGTTTGGATTCCGATGAACGCGCTACGCACAGACGGCCACGCTCAACGCGTTAGAGACTTCCCCAACAACACAGGCCGTCAGAATTGCGCCGAGATTCTGGCCCCGTTCGCGCACATCGTTCGATGCTAGACTACCCCCATGAACTTGGATAGTGTCGATGCCTTGCACCAAACGTGCCTGGAATCGCTCCACGAACTCTTAAGTTAAAGCCTATTGGGGTCTGCCCTACTAATTCTGCAGCATTCCCAATGCTGGGAAAAGTTTGCGGCATGAGGCGGAAGCGCCTGCCCCACAATAAGCATTGATGTATGATCGTAAAAAATCCAGGAGGATCATTCCCTTGGCACTGACGATCACGGGCCTCTCCAAGACGTATCCGAATGGAGTGAGGGCGCTCAAGAATCTCTCGCTCTCCATCGGCAACCTGATGTTCGGCCTGCTCGGTCCCAACGGCGCGGGGAAGAGTTCGCTGATGCGCACGGTGGCGACCCTGCAGGATCCGGACTCCGGCTCGATCGATCTCGACGGGCTCAACGTGCTCACCCAAAAGGACGAGGTTCGCAAGATCCTCGGCTACCTGCCGCAGGAGTTTGGCGTCTATCCCAAGCTTTCCGCGCTGGACATGCTGCAGCATCTCGCGGTGATGAAGGGCGTCACCAACAAGACCGAGCGCAAACAGATGGTGGACGCAATCCTGAACCAGACCAATCTGTGGGATGCGCGTAAGAAGGCGCTGAGCACCTACTCGGGCGGCATGAAGCAGCGCTTCGGGATCGCGCAGGCCTTGCTCGCCAATCCCAAACTGATCATCGTCGATGAGCCCACCGCCGGGCTCGACCCCGCGGAACGCAATCGCTTCCTCAACCTGCTGAGCTCGATCGGCTCCAACGTCACCGTGATTCTCTCCACCCACATCGTCGAAGACGTGCGTGAGCTCTGCCCGCGCATGGCGATTATTTCGAACGGCGAACTCCTGCTCGAAGGCGCGCCCGCCGAGGCGCTGGATTCCCTGCGCGGAAAGATCTGGTCCAAAGTGGTCGCGACCGACGACGAACTGCGCGCGCTGGAAGAGGCCTTCCACGTCATCTCCACGCACCTGGTCGGCGGTCTGCACGAGGTGCGCGTCCACGCGGATTCCAGCCCGGGCGATGGCTTCCAGTGCGTGGATTCCGATCTGGAAGATGTCTACTTCCTGAACCTCGCCCGACAGGCAAGGAATTAGTATGTTCTGGGAATTCTTCACCTTCGAGCTGAAGTTCCGGTTCAAGAGCCTCTCGACGTATATCTATTTCGCCGTCTGGTTCGCCTTCAGCTTTCTCAACATAGCCAGCGAGAACTTCGGACCGATCGGCAACTCCAACGGGAAGGTGCTGCTCAACGGACCCTACGCCAACACGTACAACGATATCGGCATCAGCTTCTTCGGTATCATCGTGATCGCCGCGATTTTCGGCACGTCCATCCTGCGCGATTTCCAGCGCGACACGATTCAGATTCTCTTCACCAAGCCGATCTCGAAGTTCGCCTACCTGGGCGGACGCTGGGCCGGATCCTTCGCCGCCACCGTCTTCGCCTTCTCCGGCCTGCTATTCGGCGAATTCCTCGGGACGTTCGCGCCCTGGGCCGACCACGCGCGGATCGCGCCCAACCATCTCTCCTGGTATCTGCAGCCCTTCTTTTCGGTGGTGGTCTTCCAGATCTTCTTTCTCGGCTCCCTCTTCTTCCTGGTGGCCGCCCTCTCGCGCAAAATCTTCATCGTCTATTTACAGGGCGCGGCGATTTTCATGCTGTACCTGATCGGTATCACGATCTTCAGCAGCACGCGCTCCCTGGAACATTTCTGGTCCGGCATCCTCGACCCGGTCGGCTTCTTATATAACGACGCGATCACGCGCTACTGGACCGTGGTGGAGCGAAACACGCAGCTCTACTCCTGGTCGCTGACCCAGGCCAGCGGCGTCTTCCTGTTCAACCGCCTGCTGTGGGGCTCGGTCGGATTGGTCTCGCTGATTGCCCTGTGGAAGCTCTTTCCCATGTCGGTGGAGGCGCTGACCACGCGATCGAGCGGCAAACGCGCCGCGCTCGCGCGCGATCAGGAACTCGCCGCCGTGGCCCCGCGCAGGAGCCTGGTCGCGGCGAAACTGCCCGCCGTGCACCAGGTCTTCGGCTCCGCCACCACTTTCGCGCAACTGATCTCGCTCACCCGCCTGCGCATCGCCAACATCGTAAGCGAGGTCCCCTTCTGGGGCATCGTCATCCTCATGGCCGGGCTGGCGCTCAACAACGGACACTTCGCGGGCCGTGTTGGCGGCCAGAATGTCTGGCCGGTCACTTACCTGATGCTGCAAGCCGTGGAAGGCGGCGCCGTTCTTTTCTTCTATATTGTCGCCACGCTCTACGCCGCCGAACTCATCTGGCGCGAGCGCGACACTCAGTTCTCCGGCATTCACGACGCGCTGCCCGTGTCCGAAACCACCGACTGGTTCTCCAAGCTCTTCGCGCTCTGCTTTGTGGAACTCGTCCTGCTCACCGTCACCGGCCTGTGCGGCATCGTGATGCAGACGTTCGCCGGCTATTACAACTTTGAACTCGGGCAGTACGCGAAGGAACTCTACGTGGTCACGTTCCCGCAGGTGCTCACGTTCGCCCTGGTAGCGCTCTTCGTTCAGACCGTGGTCTCGAACAAATTCATCGGCCACGGCATCATCATCGGGATGTTCGTGCTCACGCCCATTCTCTACAGCTTCGGATGGGAGAACACGCTCTACCTCTACGGCAACACGCCGCCCTACACCTATTCGGACATGAACGGCTACGGGCATTTCGCGCCCGCGCTCTTCTGGGCCATCACTTACTGGCTCGCCATCTCCTGCTTCCTGGCGACGCTCTCCATCGCGTTCGCCCGGCGCGGCGCCGACGAGGCCTGGCGCGCGCGTTTCCGCCTGGCGTCGCAGCGCATGCCGCGCCTGGTCCCCGCCGCCGCGCTCTTCCTGATCGTCGCTATCGGAAGCGGCGGATGGTATTACTACAATGCCCACGTCCTGAACGAGTACTTCACCGCGAAAGATCTCCGCGATATTCGCGCCGGCTACGAACGCGACTTCAAGCAATACGAGAAGCTGGCGCAACCGAAGACCATTGCGATCGATTCCAATATCGATATCTTCCCCGAGCGCCGTTCCTTCTCCGGCACCGCCCACTTCGTGCTCCAGAACAAGGGCGCGCAGCCGATCGCGCAAATCCACCTCACGAACCAGCAGCAATCGGTCTCGGAGGTGCGCTTCGATCGCCCCTTCCGCGTGGTCTCGCAGAGCCCGCGCTCGCTCTACTCTATTTACCAGCTCGATAGCCCGCTGGCGCCCGGCGATAAGATGAACCTAACGTTCCACGTGGGCTATACCAGCCGCGGCTTCAAGGACGGTAATGAGCGGCCAGAGCTGGCCTACTCCGGCACCTTCTTCGACGCCGGTTACTTCCCCACGATCGGCTACGATTCCGGCGTGGAGCTGGACGACCCGCGCCGGCGCCGCGAAGAGAAGCTTCCCGAGCAAACGCTGCTCCCCAAGCGCGGCGACCCGGCGGGCTCCGTCACGAACCTCTTCACTCCGCAATCCGACTGGGTCAGCTATCGCACCACCGTGAGCACCGCGGAAGACCAGATCGCCATCTCGCCCGGCTACCTCACCCGCGACTGGCACGCAGACGGCCGCCACTATTTCAGTTACGACATGGGCGACGTGAAGACGCTCGACTTCACCACGTACATCTCCGCCCGCTACCAGGTCAAGCGCGTGATGTACCAGGGCGCCGCCAACCCGATCGCGATCGAGGTCTATCACACCGCCGGCCACACTTACGATGTGGACGACATGATCGATGCCTCCAAGGCCGGTCTGGCTTATTTCGAAAAGAACTTCAGTCCGTTTCAGTTCCGCCAGTACCGCATTCTCGAATACCCGCGCTACCGCACGTTCGCGCAGTCTTTTCCCAACACGATTCCCTTCTCCGAAGGCATCGGCTTCATCGGCCGCGTGGAAAAGCCCACCGACATCGATTTCGCCTATTTCGTCACCGCGCATGAGCTGGGTCATCAATGGTGGGCGCACCAGTTGATCGGCGGCCGCGTGGAAGGCTCGAACATGATGTCCGAGACGCTGGCCGAGTACTCCGCGCTGATGGTGATGCAGCAGAAGTACGGGCGCGACAATATGCGCCGCTTCCTCAAGCACGAACTGGACCGCTACCTGCGCGGCCGCGCCGGCGAGATCCGCCGCGAGCGTCCCCTGATGCTGGTGCAGAACGAGCCCTACGTCTGGTATCAGAAGGGCGGGCAGGTGATGTACACGCTTGCCGATTACATCGGGGAAGACAAGGTCAACCTGGCACTGCACAACTTCCTGATGAAATACCGTTATGCCAACGCAAGCGATTCGCAGTCCGGCGCGTACCCGGATACCCGCCAGCTGCTCGATGCGCTGCGCGCCCAGACTCCCGCCGAGTTGCAGTACTACATCAACGAAGCGTTCGAGAGCATCGTGCTCTACGACAACAAGGCCGTCTCGGCCACGGTCACACCGACCGCGGACCACAAGTACAAAGTCACGCTCAACGTCCGCGTACGCAAACTCCAGGCCGATGGCAGCGGCGTCGAGACTCCGATGCCGCTGCATGACTGGGTCGATATCGGCGTTTTCAGCGGCAAGAAGGACGAAGAGAAGCCGCTCTACCTGAAGAAGGTGTGGCTCACCCAGCCGGAGCAGACCTTCGAGATCATCGTGGATCAGATGCCTACGCGCGCCGGCATCGACCCGTTGAATAAGCTCATCGATCGCGACGCCGACGACAACATGATCGACGTGACGAAGTGACGAGCCGCGACCGTTAGGGAGCGCTACCCGCACACCACCTGCCGTAACGCTCCGTCGCGGCTCGTTGTTCTCTCCGGCACAACGGCACAACACCTGCTCATTCCCGGGGGTTATGCAGGTTACCCGTTGGCTTCTTCCGGCCGCTTTGGCGGGGGTGCTCGCAATTGTGGTGACGGATGCGGTGATGCTGCGCCGCCACCCGGTGACCGCGCCGGCTGCACATAAAACCTCCGAGCGCATCGGTCTGACTGCGGCACCCGATGGCGATGCCCTGCATCTTCAGTGGGATCGCCACGCCCGGCCGATCCGGAGTGCGGACCACGGCATCCTATATATATTCGACGGGACGCACCAGAGCCAGCTCGATTTGACTTCGCAGCAACTGAATTCCGCGAGCGTCCGCTATTGGCCCGAGTCGCCTGCGGTTACGTTCCGGATGGAAGTGTACAACGGCGCGTCCAGCAGCAGCGACAGTGTGCAGGTTGCGGTAGGCAAACCGGTCGCCGCCCCTGTGGCAATTCGCGCCGAAGTGGTAAGAAATCCCTCCCCCTTCGAACGGGTACGACCCGAGATTGTGCGCCGGCAAGTGTTGCGCCCCGCGCCGGTGGTGGAGCGCGTACAAGCAGTGGAACCCCCGCCGGTCGTGCGAGAGCACGAATCGGGGTTCAGCCGCGTGGTCAGTAAGATTCCCCTGCTCAGGCGCCTGAAGCGACATCGGCAATCGGATTCTTCCGCAGCACCGGCTGATAACGGGCCGCGCTAGTCACTAGCGCAGCCGGATATACGTGGTCGGTTTTCCGCCACACCAGTTTCCTGCCCCTGCGGTGCGAATTGCCGAATTCCCAGAGCGCCATCGCGGTGGCGGCGAAGTTCACCACGTTGCCCCACACCATTCGCAGCGGAACTCCGAGGGCGAACTTCCACCCGTAGACCAACGCGGCCGATCGGGCTCGCACACCTGCCTGCAGCGCGGCGATGGCGAGCGTCAGGCGGCAGCCTCCAGCGAGCCACGGCGGGATAAAACTTCCCAAGTGCCACGGCGCCGGATGACCCAGCGAGAACGCGTAGCTGCCGGCACCGTAGAGGAAGAGCAGGTTGGCGGCCGGCGTGAGCAGGTTGCCGACCAGGCCCTTGCGGTCGCGCCAGAACCAGTAGAGTTGCGAGAGAGGGGCGCGCCACCCGTGCCGCTCCCAACTTTGGAGGGCGATTCCCGTCACCCAGCGAGTGCGCTGCGAAATGGCCGCGCGCGCGCCGCGCGGGAAGAACTCGCGCGTGGCCGTGGGACCGGTGTCGCCGAATCGCACCGGCAGGAAAATCTGGCGGTAGCCGAGCGCGTGCAGCAGGTAGCCGGTCTCATAATCCTCGGTGAGGCAGGCTGGGTCGAAGGGACGCCCGTTGCGGTCGGCGGCCAGCCGCTCCAGTGCGTCGCGGTCGAAACCCGTGCCCACGCCGTTAGAGGGAAGAAATCCGCCCAGTTGCTGGCGCACCGGAATATCCTTGCGCTGGTATTCGGCGAACTCGTCGCAGTAGAGTCCGTGCGTCCATTCGGTCACGGCGGTGGCCAGGGGCAGCACGGGAACCTGCACCATTTCGTAGCTCCGCGAAAACCAGTTGATCAGCCGCAGGGACTCGGGGTCGATCAGGTCCTCGGCGTCGTGCAGCACCACGACCCGGAAGCGCATTCCGTGGCGCTGTTCCCGAGGCGCGCATCGCTGGTAGATCCAGTTCAGGCAATCACCCTTGGATGTCGGCCCGTCGTGCGGGCAGATTGCGGTGTGGACCAGGGGATGCAGCGCCGACTGCTGCTCCACGGCGCGCAGGGTCGGCGTGTCGTTGGGATAGACGCCGACGAACAAGTGATAGTTGCCGTAGCGGATCGCCGCCAGGTTGTGTTCCAGCATGCGCCCGATCACGCGGTGCTCGCGCCATAGCGGCACAAAGATGGCGATGGGCCGCTCCGGGGCGCGCTTCAACTCGCCGGCCGAGGGCCAGGGAAAGCGGACACGACAGGTGGCGAACCCGACCAGGGTGATGAAGAGGTCATCCAGACCGCTGATCAGGATCCAAACCGCCACCGGCACGAGGAGCGCGGCAACCCAATGGTCGAGCCACTCGAAAGAGATGGTCGTAAGTACCCAAGTGCGGCATGTCCGGGCATATTCTCAAAGATTTTATTGCCCGTTATCCCACCATCGTGACCCGTGTGTACACCACCTCGAAGCCCAGCCGTTCGTAGTTGCGCTGCGAGCCGCTGCCCGGCAGCGTGGATGCGGTGGCCAGTTCGCAGCCCTGCGCCAGCGCCTCGTTCAGGCGCGCCGCGATCAGTTCGGCGTGCAGACCGCCGCCGCGGAAGCGCGCGATCGTGCTGTCCGCGAACAGGGTGGCGAGGCCGCTGTAAATCGCCAGCGCGGCGGCGCCCGCGGGTTCGCCCGTCGACGAAGTAGCCAGGTAACACATGCGCGCCGGGCATGGCGCAGATCGCGCGGCCCACGTCCATCTCCTCGGTGGTCAGTTCCGCCTCGTCGAAGAAGCCGCGGCCCACGGTGTAGCTCCAGAGGTCGGTCTCATCGGGCAGCAGTACGCGGCGGACGCGCGGCGTCATGACGATTTCCCGGCCGGCCAGTCGGCTGCACCAGCACGTTGCTGAATTCCGTCAGGCGGTAGCCGCGGTCGGCGAGGCGGGCCGAGCATGCCGGCGTCGGCCAGCGGGCAGAGGTCGATCGACACCTTGGCGCCGCGCTCGCGGAAGAAGTCCTCCAGCAGCGCGATCTGGTCCGCTCGGTTACAGGACCGTTGAGCCCGATACCCACCGCGTGGCGTGAGCGGGGATTCCGCGCCCACGAAGACGGCGCAGCCTCCCGCCACGTCGAGCGATGCGGCCTCGGGGTGAATCGCGGTGCAACCCTGTGCGTTGGCGGCCTCGGCGGCTTCCAGGCGGCGCGCCAGCGGCAGATCGGAAAAAATCAAGAAATCCTCCAGTCCAGTATCCCAAACTGTCCGCGCATCGCCGCCGGCGACGATGCATCATATAGGTATGGCGACCGAAACTCTGAAAATGACCGTTCACGGAATGACTTGCGGCAACTGCGCGCGCAGCGTGGAGCGCAAACTCACCGCGACACCCGGGCGTCAGCAAAGCCACGGTAGACCTGCTGAATGCCAGAACGCCATCATCGACTACGATGCCGCCGCGGTCAAGCCCGAGGCGCTGGCCGCGGCTGTGCGGCAACTCGGTTTCGAAGTACCCGCATGAAGACGGCCGCGCCGGAGCGCATCGACTTGCCCGTTTCCGGCATGACGTGTGCCGCCTGCGCGCGCGCCATCGAGCGCACGCTCGCCGTCACCCCGGGAGTGGACCGCGCGAGTGTCAACCTGGCGACCAACACCGCCACCGTAGAGTACGACCCGAGCATCGCCGGCGTCCGCGATTTCGTCGGCGCCATCGAAGATCTCGGCTACGGCGTCCCGGAGAAGGAAGTGCCGTACGACGATGCGGCGCAGGGCTATCGGCGCCGACTGATAGTCGCCGCCATCTTCACGCTGCCCGTGTTCGTGCTCGGCATGACGCACGGCATGATCGCCATTCCGTACTCGCCGTGGATTCAACTCGGCGCTCACGCTGCCCGTGATCTTCTACGCGGGCGCACCCTTCTACGCCGCCGCGTGGAGCGCGCTGCGGCACGGCGCCGCCAACATGAATTCGCTGATCTCGCTGGGCACCGGCGCGGCCTTCCTGTATTCGCTGGTGCAGACGGTGCGCGGCCGCCACGACGTCTACTACGAAGCCGCCGCCGTGATCATCACGCTGATTCTCACCGGCCGTACTGCTGGAAGCGCGGGCACGCGGACGCGCGGGAGAGGCGATTCGCCGCCTGATGGACCTGCAGCCTCCGGTGGCGCGCGTGCTGCGCGAGGGAGTCGAGATAGAGATTGCCGGTGGACGCGGTGCGGCGTCGGCGATATCGTGGTGGTGCGTCCCGGCGAGCGCATCCCGGTGGATGGCGCAGATCACCGAGGGCGAATCGTCGGTGGACGAATCGCTGCTCACGGGCGAGAGCATGCCGGTAGAGAAGCGGCCCGGCGCGCAGGTCTTCGCGGGGTCGATCAACAGCGCGGGCGCGTTTCGCTACGCCGCCACGCGGGTGGGCCGCGGCACGCTGCTGCAGCAGATGATCGAGATGGTCAAACAGGCGCAGGGCTCGCGCGCTCCGGTGGCGCGGCTCGCCGACGTGGTCAGCGGGTGGTTCACGCTGGGCGTGCTGATCGCCGCCGCCATCACGTTCGCGGCGTGGCTGTTCTTCGCGCCCTTCGGCGTCGCCATGGTGAATGCGGTCGCGGTGCTGATCATCGCCTGCCCCTGCGCGCTTGGGCTCGCGACCCCTACCGCGATCATGGTGGCGACAGGCCGCGGCGCGGAACGCGGCATCCTGATTAAAGGCGGCGAGGCTCTGGAGATGGCGGCGCGCATCGATACCGTCCTGCTGGATAAGACCGGCACGATCACGGCCGGCAAGCCGCGCGTTACGCGCGTCACCGCCTTCAACGGATTTACGGAAGACGAAGTACTGCGCTTGGCGGCGTCGGCGGAGCAGTACTCCGAGCACCCGCTGGGCAAAGCGATCGTGGAATCGGCGCGCGAGCGCGGACTTGTGGTGACGCCGTCCGACGAATTCTCCGCGCAGGCCGGCCTCGGCGTCCGGGCGCGCGTGGGCGGCCGCGAGATCGTGGTCGGGCGGCCGGGCGCTACCGTGACCATCGACGGCGTGGTCGCCGGGAGCATCGAGATCGCTGACACCATGAAGCCCGAATCTGCAGCGCGCGATCCGCCGACTGAGCGAGATGGGCATCGACGTGTGGATGATCACCGGCGATCGGCGCGAGACGGCCGACGCGGTCGCGGCGGAGTGCGGCATCGCGGCCGACCACGTGCTCGCCGAGGTGCTCCCCGCCGATAAGCTGGCGGCGGTGAAGAAGCTGCAATCCGCCGCGCACCGCGTCGCGATGGCGGGCGATGGCGTCAACGACGCTCCGGCGCTCGCGCAGAGCGATCTCGGCATCGCCATCGGCGGCGGCGCCGACGTCGCGATGGAGGCGGGCGCCGTGACGCTGATGCGGCCCGATTTGAACGGCGTCCCCGATGCTCTGGAGCTCGCGCGCCGGACGATGCGGATCATCCGGCAGAATCTCTTCTGGGCCTTCGCGTATAACGTCCTGGGCATCCCGCTGGCCGCGCTCGGCCTGCTCTCGCCCATGCTGGCCTCGGCAGCGATGGCGCTCTCGAGCGTGACGGTGGTGACGAACAGCCTGCGGCTGAAGTGAGTGCCCCTCGTGCACGCGAGAGTTACGGCAGCAAGTGGACAGGCCAGGAGGCCTGTCCTACTGCACTGTCACCGTGACCGCCGGGCTGGGCACGCCGCCGACGGAGATTACGACGGGCTGTGCGCCGAGTGCCACGGTCGCGGGAATTGTGAAGTTGACCTGCATCACTCCCACCGTGCCACTCTGCAAGCCCGCGAAGGCCACAGTCGCGTTTACGCCGCCGACCGTCACCGTGACGGGCAAACGCGGCTTGGGCAAACGCGACGCCGAAGTGCCGGAGGCCGGGGTCGAGCCGGTCGCGGTCGAAGGCGTCAGGTCGCCCTCGCCGGTCACGTAGGCCACGATGGTCTGGCCCTGTTTGCCGGTGGCGTTCGCGGAGGCGAAGATTCCGGGCGCCGCGACTTTTATGGTCACCGGGAAAGTTGCGATCTTGCCGTTATCATTGACCGCGACCACGGCCGCGCCGGAGCCCGCCTCGTAGGGAATCTGCACCTTCAACTGGCCCGCCGCCGTCGAGTACAGGGGCGCGGAAATGCCGTTCACGGTCGCCGAGACACCGGCCAGCGTAAAGGGCAGCGGGAAGAATTGCGCGGCTTGCGTGGAGGGCGCGAGCTGGGTGCCGCCGATCAGCGCCATCGTGCCTGGCGCCAGGCCCGCGGCTGAGGAAGCGGCATTCGCGACCGACGTGATTTTCAGATCCGCCGATGCGCCGACTATGAATGTGACCGGCACCGTGATCGCCTGCGGAATCGCGTTGAGCGCCTGAATCGTGATCACAGCGGAGTAGACGCCGTTGGAGAGCCCGGCGCCTTGCGCCTGCACGGTGAGTTGGCCCGTGCCGCTGCCCGATGCCGGCGTGACTGTCAGCCATGGAGCGTCCACGCTCGCGGTCCAGGCGGGCGAGCCGCCGAGGAAGTTGACCGCGATATTCGCGAGCGAACTCTGCTGCGGCCCATCGATCGGCAGCGTCAGCGATTGCGGGGTCACGGCGAAGGCCGGCGGCGCGCTCGCGGCCGGTCCCGAGTAAGTCACGGACACAGTCGCGGTCACGGTGGTCCCGAGTTCGCTCAAGCCCGAGAGCGTGTAAGTGCGCGCGCCCGGCACGGTGGTGCCGCCCAGGCAGAGGGTGCCGCGCAGGCTGCCCCACGGCGCGAGGCGCGTGGTTCCGAACAGCGGCTGCAGCGAGCTCGAAAGATCGGTGCTGCCCTGCTTCAGGCTGCTCAGTTGCACCAGGAAGCCGGAGGTCTCACGCACCACCAGTTGGCTGGACCACTGGCAGGTCGGGTCGGCCTGCGGATTCTGCGTCACCGCGGTGGGTGTGCTGGCCAGGCCGATCGAGGGGATCTGCGTCGGCGTGGGCGAATCCACGAACGGCACCGTGAACTCCTGCTTCCAGACCGTGCCATCGGCGTCCTTGCCTTCGAGATGGAAGACGCGATTGAGCGGGACCACCAGGTTGTTCCCCGCGAGAAAACCGATCAGCATGCCGCGCGCGGGCAGGATGTTGCTGCCGAAGATACCGAGGATGTTCTGGGCCACACCGTTCACGGTGAACACCGTCAACGTGGTCGCGACGCCGTTCTTCTCGCTTACCAGCAAATCGTACGGCCAGTTGTTGGAGGGCGATTGCCGGATGACCGGGTTGGGTGTCACGGACGCCACCACCTGGGATCCAGTGCCCGTGTGCTTGTAAGTCACCGTGACCGAACCGGCCGACGAATTGTAGTTCTTGTCGCCGCTATAAATCGCGGTCACGCTGCCATCGTCAAGAATCACCGCGCTGGCGGGAAAGCTCATGGTGGCGGTGGCCACGCCGTTGAACACGCTGATTTCGACGGTCCCGAGCGGCAGGTCGTAGAGGTTCGACACGAAACTCACCGAGCCCGTCGGCGGCGCGGCGCCGGCCGGTCCGCTGACGGTGGCGGTAAAGCGGATCGTGTCCGCGGGCGCGGCCGATGGAGGGTCGGCAACAACCGTCAAGGAACTCGCCGTGCCGTTGTTCCACCCGGTCACCAGCTTGTTGGCGTCCACCGAACCGAGCCCGGTGGCGAGGTCGTAGCCGGTGCCGGCGCGCAATCCCAACTGGCCGTTGACGCAATTCGGGCTGCCCTGCACGCAAGGGATCATGGTGTCGCCGCCGGTGATGTCGTGGAAGGAACCGTCGTTGGCCTGAGCCTGGCGATAGAGGTTGGGATTGATGTTGCCCAAGCCCGGTTTGGTGATGGTCCCCTTGGAGAGCTGACTCTGATTGAGCAGCGCCACGATTCCGGCGAAGGCCGGCGCCGAAGCCGACGTGCCGCCCACCAGGTAGAGGTCGCCGAAGTACGCGATCAGGTAGGGGTCATGCTGCGCGGAGGCGCTCAGCGAGACGTCGGGAATGTCGCGCGCCTTATCGTTGGGAACGCCAGGTCCGACCTGCCAGTAGGGTTTGCCGAAGAGCATGCTGGCGCCGCCGCCGGTGGCCTCGACGTCGCCGACCGACGCGGTGTCGTTCCACGCCACCTCGGGAATGTAGGAGAGTGCCGACGAGCCGTTGGCGTCGTTGCTGGAGGCCCAGTAGCGGCCGCTGCCTTCGTTGAAAGTGGTGCCGCCCACCGCGGTCACTTCGGGCAGCGTGGCCGGGAAACTGGCGTTGAAGCCCTTGGATGCCTGCGGAGTCTGCGTGTAGCGGTCGCACTCCGCGGCGCCATGGTCGCCGGAGGAGATCAGGAAAGTGATACCCTGCGCCACGGCCTGCTGGCTCACCGCGCGGAAGGCCACCTGGTTGAAGGCCTCGCAACTGCCATAGCTCATGCTCAGCACCGGCGCCACGTTCTCATCCACCGCGTATTGCACGGCGTCGAGCACGTTGTTGGAATAGACGTACACGATCTTGGCGCCGCGCGCGATCGCGCCGGCCCATTCGATATCGAGATCGGCTTCAAACCACGTGTTATTGAAACCGGGATCGTCGCCGACCAGAATCTGGACCGGGTCGGTGCCGGCCGGCAGGTTGAACTGGCTGCGGAATGCGCGGATATCGGAGAGATCGATATCGCTCTCGCCGACGATCGCGATCTTCTGCCCGGTGCCATCGATGCCTGCCTGGTAGAGCGGCTTGAGATTGTAAATGGCCGCCAGATCGTCGGGCGCGAGGTAGTGATCGCCGCTCTTCACGGTGTATTGCGGCAGCAGGGTGGAGCGGAGCGCGTTGGACTCCAGCTTGAAATCGTCGAGCCCCATGAAGCCCGCGACGACATCGCCGAGTGCTTCGGGGATGGAGGGTTCGGCGGCCGCGGCAAAGTGCATCTTGCCATTGACCTGGTAGTGGTGAAACTCGGTCTTCAGGGTGCGCGCCGCCTGCTCGGCGGTGCCGCTGAAGGTGATGGCGTTGCGGCCGCGGGCGATGCGGTCTGCCTTCAGCCCCTGCGATTCCAGCCAGCCGGCGACTTTAGATACGTCGTCCGAAGTCAGGCCGAAGCGGTCGGCGAACTGTTCGGGCGAGAGGAACTGGCGATATTCGGGCGATCCGGGAATCTGTTGCGCGGCCAGAAAAGCGGACAGCGACTTTGCCGGTTTGAGGACCAGCGTGGCGCGCGGAATTCGCATCGCCGGATCCACCGGCCCGCGATCGTATTGCGGCTGCGCCTGGGGATGCAGATGCCCCTTGAGTGCGATCGATCTATTGCGGTCCACCGGCGTCAACACGCGGTTTGTGGCGGCCTGGAGAAAGCCGAGAGTAAGCAGGCTGATAGTAAGTAGTTGGAAAGATCTGGTCAATGAAGACGCTCCGTTACGATAAGGGCTATTGTAGCTTGCCGTACATGCGCGGGATTTGGACCCAGGTCCTGTTACCCGCTTTTTGTGGCGAGTTTTACGGCAGCAAGTGGACAGGCCAGGAGGCCTGTCCTACTGAATTGTCAGTTTCGCGGGTGGGCTGGCGATGCCGCCGACGGTTACCACTACGTCTTGCACGCCGGAGGCTACGCCCGCGGGAACGGTGAAGTTCAGCTGCGTCACGCCCGCGAGTCCTGTGGGGACACCGTTGAACACGACGGGCGCCAGCACGCCGCCGATCGTCATGCTCACGGGCAGGCGCGATTTTGGCAGGCGTGAGACCGCGGTGCCGGCTGCGGGGGTCGCTCCGGTGGCAAGGGTCGGCGTCTGGTCGCCATCGCCGGTGAGGAAGGCGAGGAGGGTGTCCCCCACCTTACCGGAGGCGTTGGGCGCGAGCGTGCCGTCGGCGGCTGTGAAGATTCCGGGCGCCGCCGGGGAGACCATGAAGGGGAAGCTGGCCACCTGGCCGTTATTGTTGATGGCCAGTACTGCCGCGCCGGCACTGGTTTCGTAGGGCACCTGCAGGTTGATCTGCCCGGGCGAGACGAAATAGAAGGGCGCGGAGACGCCGTTCACCGTGGCCGAGACTCCGCCCAGCGATAAGGGTAGCGGCAGCGCGCCTGCCAGGACGGTCGCGGGCGCGAGATTGCTGCCGAAAACGCTCAGGATCATGCCCGGCGCGAATGCCGTTTTGAAGGACGCGCCATGCGCTACGCCGCCGATCGAGGTGGCCGCGGACGAGCCCACCACGAACGTCACCGGCAGCGTGACGGATTGCGGCAGCGAACCAACCGCCTCGATGGAGAGCGTCGTATTATAGACGCCCCTGGAGAGTCCCACGGCGGACGCGGAGAGCGTGATGTGTCCCGCGGAGGACGTAATCGTCAGCCACGCGGGCTTGACCGGCTGTGCGGTCACGCTCCACTGCGGCGTTCCGCCGGTGAAGGTGACGTCAAAGGATGAGCTATTGGACTGGCCGGAATCGGCGACCGTCAGGTTGACCGCTTTCGTCGAAACTGCCAGCGCCGCCGGTGTGGTCGCAGGCCCGGCATAGTTGACCGCGAGCGAGGCCGACACGGAGGTGGTGACTTCGCTGACGCCGACAATCTGGTAGATGCGGCTGCCCGCCGCGCTCGTCGAATTCAGACAGATGTTCGCCGTGAGGCTGCCCAGGGGGGCGAGCCGCGTGGTGCCGAAGAGCTGCTGGATGTTGCTGCTGAGATCGTTGGAGCCCTGACGGAGGGTCACCAGACTTACGTAATAGCCGCCGGTCTCGCGCACCGTGAGCCGGTGCGACCACTGGCAGGATGGGTCGGCCTGGGGATTCTGTTCGACCGAGGTTGGCGAACTGGAAAGCACGATCGCGGGCACCAGTCCCGGGCCCGGCGAACTGGCGACGTGCAGCGTCACATCGCGCGACCAGGCCGTGCCGTCGGCATCCTGGCCGGCGAAGTGAAGCGTGTAGTCCGAGGGCACGCTCGACGGCGTAATTGCGAGCGCCGCGGAGGTCAAAGTGCCATTGGCCGGAATTGCGCCGCCGCCAAAGAACGCGGTGATGCTGAGAGAGCTGCCATTGACCGTGGCGGAGGTCAGCGTGGTGGCCACGCCGGCCTTTTCGCTGAAGATCACCGTGATGGGCGCCTGCCCGAGCACCGCAACCACGTTGGTGGGGTTCGGCGTGACCGTGACAAATACCAGCGATCCCGCGGCCGGCGGAGTCGCGGCGATGGTGACGGTGCCCGCCGAAGAGCCGTAGACGGCGTCGCCACTGTAGAGCGCATAGATTTTGCCATCGCCCGCCAGAATGGATTGCGCGGTGGCGGAAATCGAGGCGCTGCCGCCGGTGAGCTGCGCGGACCCAAGTGCGAAATCGAGCGAGGTGACGAAGGTGACGGTGCCTGTGGCCGCCGCGCCGCCGCCCTTTACGGTGGCGGTGAGTTGGACGGTATCGCCGGCGCCCACCTTGGTGGAATCGGCGGAGAGCGTGGTGGTGCTGGCATCGCCAATTCCCCACGCCGCCACCAGCTTCGCGACATCCACCGAACCCAGGCCGGTGGCCATGTCGTAACCCGGACCGGCGGTATAGCCCAAGGCTCCGTTGACACAATCGGCGCTACCCTGCGTGCACGGGACCAGGGTGTCTCCGGCGGTGATGTCGTGGAAGGCGTCCTTGGCGGATTGCGCCAGCCGGTAGAGCGCCGGGTTGATGTTGCCCAAGCCAGGCTGGGCGAGCAGGTTGCGCGCGACCAGCGATTGGTTGAGCAGGGCGACGATGCCGGCGAACGCGGGCGATGACGCCGAGGTGCCGCCCACCGCGATCAGGCTGCCGCGCCAGACCGCCAGGTACGGATCGTGGCCGATCGCGGAGGACAGCGAAACATCCGGCGTGTCGCGAAAATGATCGTCCGGCACACCCGGTCCCGCCTGCCAGAAGGGCTTGGCGAAGTACTGGCTGGGTCCGCCGCCGCCGCTGGTCAGGAAGCCGACCGAGGCGGTTTCGTTCCAGGCAACTTCGGGAATATAAGAGAGTGCGGAGGCGGTGCTGGCGGTGTTCTTGGCCGCCCAATAGCGGCTGTCGCCTTCGTTGAACATGGTGCCGCCGACGCTCGTGATCTCCGGCAAATCCGCGGGGAAGGAGGCGTGCGCGCCCTTTGACGCCTGGCCAACAGGAGAGGCATGGTCGCAGGTGGCGGCGCCGAGATCGCCAGAAGACACAAGGAACGTGATGCCCTGGGCATTGGCTTGCTGCGCGACCGCGCGGTAGGAGATTTGGGAAAAGGCCTCGCAGGCTCCGAAGCTCATGCTCAGCACCGGCGCCAGGTTCTGGTCGATGGCATAGCGCGCGGCGGCGAACACGTCGGAGGAATAAACGTAGATGATTTTCGCGTTGCGCGCGACCGCTCCGGCGTACTCCACGTCGAGGTCGGCCTCGACCAGCGAGTTGTCATTCGCACCCGGATCGCGGCCCACCAAAACGACATCGGGGTCGTTGGCCGGAAGGGCGAATTGCTTGCGGAACGTGCGAACGTCGGTCAGGTTCAGGTTGACTTCGCCGACAATCGCAATCTTCTGGCCGGTGCCATCGATGCCCGCCGCGTACAGCGGACTGATGTTGTAGATGGTGGCCAGGTCGTCGGGGGAAAGTCCGTGGGAGCCGTCGGTCAGGGTGGTCTGCGGCAGCGGACGGGCGACGTGGGTGGCGAAATCGTCGAGGCCGCTGAAGCCGCCGACTACGGCTTCGAGCGCGGCGGGAATTGCCGGTTCGCCGGCGTTGGCAAAATGCATGCGGCCCTCCACCTGGAAGCGGTGAAACTCGGTGTGGAAGGTGCGCGCTGCCTGGCCGGCGGTGCCGCTGAAGGTGATCCAGTGGCGGCCGCGGGCGACCTCATCCACCTTGAGGCCTTCGGACTGCAGCCAGCCCACCACCTTCGCCAGATCGCCGGGGCTGAGGCCGAAGCGCCCGCCGAACTCGTCGGAGGTCAGGAAGCGGTGGTAGTCTGGCGATCCCGGCATCTGCTGGTTGGCCAGGAAGGCGTTCAGCGAGGAATCCGGCTTGAGCAACACGGTGGCGTGATCGATCGCCATGGCCGGATCGACGGCGCCCCGGTCGAACTGCGGCAGAGCATTCGGATGGACCTGTCCGCGCACCCTTACGGTGCGGGCGTGATCGACCGGGGTGAGAACGCGATCCTGTGCCGCGGGCAGGAAGGCGGCGGAGAAGAGGAAAAGGCCGGATAACAAAAGCTTTGACAAGATAAGACCTCGAATCGGAGGACAGGAAGTCCACATTATAGCGGGCAGAACTCGCCCTGGTATGGTGACCGAAGTTCGGTCACCATATCTTTTTCAAACGTAAATACTTCAAGTGTTTTCGTTTTTCCGGTGACCGAAGTTCGGTCACCTGGCTGCCCAGCGGGCAATCTCTTCCCATGCCGCGAGTTGCTCGCTGGGGCGCGGCGGGTCGTCCAGATGCAGGAGTTTGCACTCGATCTTGCGGGCTTCCAGGGCGAAGAGCAGTTGCTGCGCACCCGGATCGCGATCTCTGGAGATGATGAGGGTCGGCGTCTTGAAATTTCCCGCGAAGTAGAGCGGGGAGTGCTTCGTATATTGGTCGGGATCGTCCCAAGGCATCCCGCCCATCCAGGCCGCGGCGCGGTAGAGGCCGTCGGGGGCGGACGCCACCTCGGTGGTCCAATCGGCGATCGGGCGGATGGCGATGGCGGCGTGGAAGCGGGCGGTATGGCCGATGGCCCAGGCGGCCAGCAGCCCGCCCTGGATGGTCAACTTTGCGGGATCGATAAAGCCTTTGGCGATCACGTAATCCACGCCACGCATCAGGTCGTCGAAATCGTCGCCGGGGAAACGCGAGCGGATCAGGTTGCCGAACTCCTCGCCGTAACCGGGAGTGCCGCGCGGATTGGCGCAGAGCACCACGAAACCGCGGGCCGCGAAGAGTTGGGCGCGCCAGCGAAATTCGGGGCCGCACATGCGCCGCGGAGCGTCATCGATATCGAGCAGCAGCGGATACTTGCGGGCGGCGTCGAAGCCCGGGGGTTTGACGATCCAGCCCTGGATGGTCTTGCCGTCGGACGGGTATTGAATCGCCTCCACCGCGCCGGGTTCGCGCTCCGCCAGCAGGTTCTTGTTTGGCGCGGCGAGCACCACGGGCGCGGCCGGCAGGTCCACCGGGAAGGTGAGGAGTTCGCCGGGGGCGCGCACGGTCACGGCGCGGCCGGTATCGGCGACGGAGAAATCGGTGAGACGGTCGGGCGCCTTGGTCACCTGGCGCACGCTGCCATCGTTGCGCGCGGCGTAGACGTAGGTGGCGCCGTGATCGTCGGCGAGGAAGTAGACGGTGCGGGAATCGCTGCTCCACTGCGGATGGCGAATGTCGCGGTCGAGCGAGCCGGCCAGCACCTTGGCGCGGCTGCCATCGGGGTTGGCGACGTAGAGTTTGGAGACCACGTAGCTCTGCGGTTTGGGTTCGCGGGCGATCCACGCGATGCGGCTGCCATCGGGCGAGGGCACGGGCTCTTCGTCGGGACCGGGGTGCTGAGTGAGCTGGCGGCGCGAGCCATCGGAGAGACGGACGGCGTAGATCTCGCCGCCCTGCAGGACATTGGCGGCATCGGGAGGCGGCGCGGCCGAGACCAGGATGGATTGGCCGTCGGGCATCCAGGCAGGCGCGCCGTGAATCTCGAGCTCGCCGAGCGGGAATTCGCGCGGTTTGCCGCCGGCGGCAGGGATCACGAAGAGACGGGCGCGCATCGTGAAGGTGAGCGACTTGCCGTCGGGCGACCAGGCGAGGGATTGAGGGGGAGCGGGGAGGTCGGTGAGCTTTTCGGCACCGCCGATGCGTCGCACCCAGATTTGCGGCGAGCCGGTGCGGTCAGAGATCCAGGCGAGGCGCGAATCCTGCGACCAGCGCGGAGAACTGTCGCGCCAGGGACCCTCGGTGATGCGGCGCGGCGTGCCGTTTTCTATCCCGACCTGCCAGAGGTTGGCGCAGACGCGGTCGGTGGCGCGGTCGTTCCAAGTCTCCACGTAGACGGCGTCGGTGCCATCGGGATTGATGCGCGGGCTCGTGATTTCGCGCCAGGTCCACCAATCGTCAGGCGTCAAGGGGGGACGCGTGGCGCACCAGGAAAGCGTCGAAATGAAGAGGGCGAAGGCAGTGAATCGCACGGACGAGAATAGTCTCGCATATCGGCATGTGTGGGGCATGTGTGGCATGATGCGGAAAGTGCCGGCCATCGGGATCGACTTCGGAACCACCAACAGCTCTATCGCGCTTGCCACGGGCGGCGCGGAGGTGGAGCTGGTGCGCTTCCCCTTCAGCGGGGGCGCCACCGAGGCATACCGTTCGCTGCTCTACCTGGAACATCACAAGGAGCGCGGGCGGATGGCGATCAAGTCGTGGACCGGTCCCACCGCGATCGAGCAATATCTGGCCGCCGAGAGCAAGGGGCGGCTGATTCAATCGCTCAAGAGCTATCTCACCAGCCGCAGTTTGACCACCACCGACGTCTTCGGGCATCGCCGCACGCTGGAGGAACTGATCGCGCGCATTCTCGCCGATGTGCGTGAGCAGGCGGAGCGGCAGTTCGGTTTCCCGATCCGCCACGCGATGGTGGGCCGCCCGGTGCGCTACGTGGGCGCGGAGAACGAGGACGACAACCTGTTCGCGATCGAGCGTCTGCGGAAGGCGTTCCGCACCGCCGGGTACGAGAGCGTGGATTTCGAGATGGAGCCGGTGGCGGCGGCGTTCTATTACGAATCGACGCTGGACCACGATGAGTTGATTTTGATCGGCGATTTCGGCGGCGGCACCAGCGATTTCTCACTGCTGCGCGTGGGGCGGAAGGTGCGCCGCCGCGGCCGCACGCCGCAGGATTTCCTGGGCAATAGCGGCGTAGGCCTGGCGGGAGACGCGTTCGACGCTAAGATCGTGCGCAATCTGGTCTCGCCGCGGCTGGGCGCGGGGTCGCAGGCGCAATCGCTCGGCAAGGTGCTGCCGGCGGTGCCGAACTGGGTGTACGCCAAGCTGGAGAGGTGGCATCATCTATCGTTTTTGCGCACGCGCGCGGTGCTGAATATGCTGCACAGTACGAAAGTGCAGGCCTTCGAGCCGGAGCAGATTCAGTCGCTGATCCACCTGATTGAAGAGGACCTCGGCTACCATCTGCATGCCGCCGTGCAGGGCGTGAAGTGCCGGCTCTCGGAGGCGGAGGCGGCGGAGTTCCACTTCGTGGATGGGGATCTGGAGATCCGCGCGCGCGTGACGCGGCGCGAGTTCGAGGAGTGGATCGCGGAAGACCTGGCCACGCTCGAGGGCTCGATCGACGGGCTGCTGGCGAGTTCCGGCGTCGGGCCGGGCGATGTGGACGCGGTCTTTCTCACGGGCGGCACTTCGTTCGTGCCGGCGGTGCGGCGGATTTTCGATGTGCGCTTTGGGGCGGATAGAGTGCGGTCTGGGAATGAGTTCACGTCGGTGGCACGCGGGCTGGCGCTGGGGGGCAGCCGTTAGGTGACCACCTTATGAGGCAGGCCGTAAGTACCAATTCGCGGCTTCAACCCGCCGAACTTCTCACCATGGGTGACTACACGCTCAGATGAAGTCCACAAAGCGGCACAACTGATGTCCCTTGGGCGGGCTTTGGCGCGTCCGCCGCCAGAACTAGAGATAAACAGCTGGCGGCAGCTCCATCAGCCGCATTGGAAAACAAGCCATACTCTGTCAAACGCCTCGCGAATCAAATCCTGCTCGCGTATCAAGAAATAGAGGCAGCCGACATCGCCCCACATCATACCTGCACTCTCGTCAGAATCGACCTGTAGTAGGAGTTTCCAGTCGGTAGCTCCAGCCCAAAGCCCGAGTTCTTTGCCGGTCTGATAGCCGGAAGGGTTGCCGCAATAGAGTCCGTGTGAAACGAGTTGGGCCTCGAGCTTTGGATCCCCCTGAACCGGCTCGGGATGGCCTCCAATCCGGTGGAGCGGCGGCGGCTGCCGATGCCATACCTCAAAGAACTCGAGATAACGCATACGCTCTTCGGCACTCGGCGTCAACCGTTCCAGTGCCTGATCCTGACCATCCGGCAAAGTAATATAACCCGATTCCGGTTTCAGATTGACGCCTGTGAAACGCATTTCGTCCGGCACGCCCTCCGGCAGCATTCGCACCGGATGTTCTTGGAGATTGCTCGGCGAATAGATGACCCTCGCACTGCCCTGATCCTCCGGTTTGAAGCCCCAAGCGCGCGATCCGCCCTCGTAGAAGAAGAACAATGAACCGTGGCGAGGAAGATACAACTCCTTGGTCTGGGGAATGTTCGCCAAATCCAGTTGAGCGACGAACGGCAGCGGCCCGCCTTGCCATGTTGGCCAATCAAGCCCGGCAGGCAGGTTCGGACGACCTCCGAGGCGGCTGCAAGGGCCTTCGGATTGTTCTCCCGGAATTAGGAACACAGTTGGCAGCGCTACCGCTTCGATGTCTTTCGCGATGCGAGCGAGCCCACTTGACTCAAGCGATTCCGCGAGGGATGGCATGAGAATAATCTGAACATAAATCACTGCCTCGCGGCGATCATGAAGTCGGTGCTCGCCCGGTTTACATCGAGCGGGCGTTCTTCACCTTGACGGGAGACGCCCGTTGCTGACACTTGGAGCGATAGAACCCGGTAATGGCGTAGCGGCGAACTGGCCGGTAGCCGGAGCCTGTCAACCAGGGTCAATCGCCCCTTCGCGACCAGGAGGAGGCCTTCCATCCAACGCCTGCCCGGGCCGGTCTTAGCATGGGCGACAAGCCGTCAAAGTGTCATGACAGTTTGGATCGGGTCGGCTGAGGATTTATTCGGAAGCCCGTTCCAGATCCAGGGCAAACGTCAGCGCGTCTTTCAGGTGGTCCATCACCTCGGCGGAAAGCCTACCGATCCTGCGTTCCAGGCGCACAATTGGGAGAGATCCCAATCCTTGAACATTGGCTACTGATTCACGATTAAGGAACGGAAGCCGCGGCAGCGGCACTTCGTACGGACTGTCCCTCCGCTGGGTGGTAAGAGGCACATACAAGACGAGAGACCGCGGCGGGTCAGGATCCTGGCGGGAGACGATGACGATGGGACGCGTCTTGGCAGCGAGTCCCAGGTCGGCCAGCCAGATCTCACCGGGCCGGGGGTTCATCGAGCATGTCCAGGATCTCCTGTTCGGCGGCGCGCGAGCGGGCGATATCCAGGATGTCGTGATCGGCTAGCTCGATAACCTCAGCAATGCGCTCCCTAGCCTCTGCCGCTGTCGCCGGTTTCCACTCGCGCAAGCGAGCGTCTAGTTTCTCCGCCAAGGCGTCCACGATGGTCTCCTGCCCTCGTTCTTAGTGTAACGCCATCGACCCTCACGATAATCGCGGCACACTCCAACTCCAAACTGCGCCGGAAATGCACTTGTGAGATCTGCCGGCGCCGGAAGCCGCGATAAGATCACGCGGTTTTTGACGGCAACATTCGCAGACGGTCGCACCTCGTTGGTGGCGGGTCGGTATATGATTTACAGATGGCTGAAGTACAAATGACCGAAGCTCCAGGGAGAGCGAAGAACATTCCGGCGCCGCCGGTGTTCGCCACTCTTGCGGAAGAACGCCGCCATCGCAAAGAGCGTCTGGCGGGGGCGTTCCGGCTGTTTTCGCGATACGGGTTCGATGAGGGCGTCGCCGGGCACATCACGGCGCGCGATCCCGAGTATGCGGACCACTTCTGGGTGAATCCGTTCGGTGTCCACTTCGGACAGATCCGCGTGTCGGACCTGGTGATGGTGGACCACAACGGCGAAGTCGTGGAGGGCAATTATCCGGTTAACACCGCGGCCTTCGCGATCCACTCGCGGGTTCATGCGGCGCGGCCGGAGGCGGTGGCCGCGGCACATGCCCATTCGATCCACGGCAAGGCGTGGGCATCGCTCGGACGATTGCTCGACCCGATCACGCAGGATGCCTGCGCGTTCTACGAAGACCACGGGCTGTTCGACGATTTCACCGGCGTGGTCTACGAAACCAGCGAAGGCGACCGTATCGCGAAGGCGCTGGGTCCGCACAAGGCCGTCATCCTGCGCAATCACGGATTGCTCACGGTGGGCGCGACGGTGGACGCGGCGGCGTGGTGGTTTATCACGATGGAGCACAGCTGCCAGGGGCAGTTGATGGCCGAGGCAGCGGGTAAGCCGATCAAAATCGCGCACGAACACGCCATTACCACGCGTCGCCAGATTGGCGACGAGTACGGCGGATGGTTCCAGTTCCAGCCGCTGTGGCAGAAGATCTCGCGCGAAGAGCCGGATTTATTCGAGTAGCTTCAGTGCCGCGCTCGCAGGGCTGCGAGGGATTGCAGGTCCTTGCCTTCCGCAGTCCGGACCGACAGGTAGAAGTCGCACGCCGCGCATCCCATCAGTTTTTGCGCGAATGTTCCCTGGACCGTTCCGCCGCACAGAGTGCCGGTTAAGGCCCAGCAGATCCTTCCGCCATTCTTGCCGTGATTCAGCCCGTTGGCTTTCACCTCGGTTGCCGCTGGACAGACGCCTAAT
Organism: uncultured Solibacteraceae bacterium; assembly: GCA_963791985.1. Taxonomy (GTDB): domain Bacteria; phylum Acidobacteriota; class Terriglobia; order Bryobacterales; family Bryobacteraceae; genus Solibacter. The sequence goes on from CAWBUN010000004.1 coordinate 736,507, forward strand.
TCCGCAACGCATTTGCCTCGGGGTTCCCTACCGCATTTCTTGAACTCCCAACAATTTGGAGCCACGTATCTCCTCAACCTCTTTATCGGCCAAAACAGGCCGAACCTGTGGAGCGGTAAGGTGTCGGTACAATAAAAGTTCCTTATGCCATTTCAAGAAGTGGTCGAAGCCGAAGGCCACCTGATCGACTCCCACATCATGGAGAATATCTTCGACAAGGTCGTGGAATATCACGGCCGGTTCGAAGTGGAACAGTTCCGCATCGGCAAAACCAACAGCGAAGCGTCATATTTGCGGCTCAAGGTGGAGACGCCGGACGGCGAGTTGCTGGACCGCCTGCTGCACGAACTGCTGAACCTGGGCTGCGCGCCGGTGGATTCGAGCGATGCCTCGCTGGCCACCGTGGAGCGCGACCTCTGCGCGCCGGAAGATTTCTACTCCACCACCAACCACAAAACGCACGTGCGCAACGGGCAGCGGTGGATCGAGGTCGAGAACCAGCGGATGGATGCGATGGTGGTGGTGCGCGACGGCCGCGCCTACTGCCGGCGGCTGCGCGACCTGAAGGCGGGCGACGCCATCGTGGTGGGCATGCGCGGGATTCGCGTGACACCGGAAGCCAAGGAGCGCGACCGGCTCTCCTTCGCGTTCATGGCCAACAGCATCTCTTCGGAGCGGCAGGTGGAGACCGCCGTGCGGCAGACCGCGGCGCTGTTGCGGCACGCGGTGGAACAGAAGCAGAAAGTGCTGGTGGTGGCGGGTCCGGTGGTGGTGCATACCGGCGGAGCGGCGGGGCTGGCCTCGCTGATTCGCGGCGGATGGGTGCATGGCGTGCTGAGCGGCAACGCGCTCGGGGTACACGATATCGAAGCGGCGCTGTTTGGAACCTCGCTGGGGGTGCGGCTCTCCGACGGACGGCAGGAGGAGCACGGGCATCGCAATCACATGCGCGCGATTAACGCCATCAATCACGCCGGCTCGGTGGCGCAGGCAGTGGCGAGCGGGCGGCTCTGCCAGGGGGTTCTCTACGAGTGCGTGAAGGCCAACGTGCCGTTCGTGCTGGCCGGCAGCCTGCGCGACGATGGGCCTCTGCCCGACACCATCACCGATATGAACGAGGCGCAGGACGCCTATGCGGCGCAACTCAAGGGTGCGGGGCTGGTGCTCTGCCTCGGCTCCATGCTGCACTCGATCGCGACCGGCAATATGCTGCCCAGCTGGGTGCGGATTGTGTGCGTGGACATCAACCCGGCGGTGGCGACGAAGGTGAGCGATCGCGGCACCGGCCAGGCGGTGGGCGTGGTGGCCGATGTCGGCCTGTTTTTGGATTTGCTCTCGAAGGAACTTGTTACGAAGGCTCAGGCATGAAACGCGGATATACCGATGAACACGCGCGCGGCGGAATCGACGGCCCGCTTCCCGAAATCGAAACCTGGCCAAACCAGTATGCGGATTACGAGATTGAAATCATCAATCCGGAATTCACCAGCGTGTGCCCGAAGACGGGCCTGCCGGATTTCGGCAAGGTGGTGCTGCGCTACGTGCCGGACAAGCTCTGTCTCGAACTGAAGAGCTACAAGATGTACATGCTGGCGTACCGCGACCTGGGGATTTTCCAGGAGAACGTGGTCAACCGCATCTTGCAGGACGTGGTAAGGGCGGCCAAGCCGGTGAGCGCGACGGTGATCGGCGATTTTACGCCGCGCGGCGGCTTGGGAACGCTGGTGACGGCGAGTTGGAGCCGTACGCGGAGGAAGCCTCGTGGAAAGCGCTGAACTGATCGCGCTGCTGCACGAGGTGCGCGATCGCGTGCGCGGGCGCAATCCGGAGACGGCCGCGGGCGGAGTGCCGGTGGCGCTGCCGGACCTGATGCCGCTGGCGCATGCGCGCGACGCGGCGCTGGGCAAGGTGGCGGCGATCGGCACGGTGAATCCGCGCTCCGGCGGCATCGCGAATTCGATCGTGCAGGCGTGGAAGCGCTTCGTGGCGCGCGTGCTGGACTGGCACGTGCGCGAGCAGGTGGAGTTCAACCGCAAGACGATCGCGTGCATCGACGCGGCGCTGGAATCGCTGGTGGAGACGAACCGGGCGCTGGTGCAGTTGGGCGACCGGCTCAAGGCGCAAGAGCAGGTCGGCGAAGAACTGAAGGACATTCGCAATCACTGGGCCGACTGGCGCTTCCAATGGGAGCACACGCTGCAGACCAACGAGATTCAGTTTCTGCGGTCGGTGGCGGATCTGCAGGGCGGCTTCCAGCATCGCGCGACCTTGATGGATGCAAACTATCGGGACGCGATGCGCGGGCAGCATGCGGAATTCACGGGGGCGTTGGAGCGCTTCTCGCTGGATATCCAGAAGCGCCTGTGGGCGGACCTGGAGCGCATCCGGCTGGATTACGAACGGCTGATTTATTCGGAGTTGAAGACGATACGGCAGCGTGCGCAGGTGACCGGGCCCAGCGCGGCCGCTTCGACGCCGGTGGCGGCACCGCAGTCAGGTGAGCTCGGCTTCGATTACGGGCGATTCGCGGAGCGGTTCCGCGGCAGCGAGGAGTACGTGAAGGCCGGGCAGCAGTTCTACCTGCCGTATTTCGCGGAGTGCCGGAATGTGCTGGATATCGGGTGCGGGCGCGGCGAATTTCTGGAGATGATGAAGGCCGCCGGTGTGGGCGCGAAGGGCATCGACCTGGGCGAGGAATCGGTGGCCACTTGCCGGCACAAGGGACTGGACGCGGAGGTCGCGGACCTGTTCGTGTACCTGGAGAACCTGCCGGAAGCTTCGCTCGACGGCATCTTCTGTTCGCAGGTGGTGGAGCATCTGCCGCCGGACCGGTTGCCGGAGATGGTGCGGCTGTGCGCGACGCGGCTGCAGCGCAATGGGGTGATCGCGATCGAGACACCGAATCCGGAGTGCCTGGCGATCTTCGCCACGCACTTTTATTTGGATCCGACGCATCATCGTCCAGTGCCGCATCCTCTGCTGGCGTTTTATCTGGAAGAGTTCGGGGTAGGCAACATCGAGGTGCGCAAGCTCTCGCCAGCGGTGGAGAGTATGCCATCGCTGAAGAGCCTGCCGGAGGATTTCCGGGAAGCATTCTTCGGGGGATTGGATTACGCGATCTTGGGAAGGAAGCTTTAGAGTCTTAAAGGTTTTCTTTGCGGCTTTGCGGCTTTGCGAGAGATGGCTTTGGCCTCTGGGGCGAGCAGCGCGGCAGAGGGACGGAAAACCGTTCTCGCAAAGCCGCTAAGCCGCAAAGTAACGCCAAGAAGAAAAAAACAAGACGTTTTCTTAGCGATTCTCCGCGGCTCTGCGTCTCTGCGAGAAATGCAGTTGACTCCTGCGGGGAGCGATACCACGGGGATGGGAAAACCGTTCTCGCAACGCAGAGACGCAGAGTAACGCAGAGAAGAAAAAATCTTGAGAGGTTTTCTTTGCGGTTCTTTGCGCCTTTGCGGCTTTGCGAGAGATGGCTTTGGCCTCTGGGGCGAGCAGCGCGGCAGAGGGACGGAAAACCGTTCTCGCAAAGCCGCTAAGCCGCAAAGTAACGCCAAGAAGAAAAAAACAAGACGTTTTCTTAGCGATTCTCCGCGGCTCTGCGTCTCTGCGAGAAATGCAGTTGACTCCTACGGGGAGCGATACCACGGGGATGGGAAAACCGTTCTCGCAGACGCAGAGACGCAGAGTAACGCAGAGGAGAAGAAATCTTGAGAGGTTTTCTTTGCGGTTCTTTGCGGCTTTGCGGCTTTGCGAGAGATGGCTTTGACCTCTGCGGGCAGCGTTACCATGGGGACGGGAAAACCGTTCTCGCAAAGCCGCTAAGCCGCAAAGTAACGCCAAGAAGAAAAAAACAAGACGTTTTCTTAGGGTTCTCTGCGGCTCTGCGGCTCTGCGAGAGATGGCGTTGTGGAGCGGGCGGGGGTGTGACAGAATCGGTGGACGTATGAAAAGCAGATGGGTGTGCTTAGTATTACTGCTCTGCGTGAAACCGCAGTTCGCGCAGAAGGCCAAGGCGCAGAATGTGGCGGAGATTCCCTTTGAGGCGCAGCCGAATTTCCTGAAGTTTCCACCGAACCTTTATTTGGGGGAAGGGATCGGGGTCGCCACCAATTCGAAGGGGCACGTCTTCGTGTACACGCGGAGCCAGGAGACGCGGCTGTTCGAGTTCGATCAAAAGGGCAACTACCTGCGCGAGATCGGCGAAGGGCTCTACGGGTTTGCCTTCGCGCACGCGGTGCGGGTGGATCCGCAGGACAACATCTGGGCGGTGGACGAAGGGACGAACATGGTGATCAAGTTCAACCCCGAGGGGCGCGTGGTGATGGTGCTGGGCAGAAGGCCGGAAGCGATCGAAGGGCTGCCGGCGCCGCCCGTGATGGACGAGCCGTATCTTTTCAACCGGCCGACCGATGTCGGGTGGGACGCGGCGGGGAATATCTTCGTCACCGACGGCTACGGCAACTCGCGCGTGGTGAAGTACGACAAGAACGGGCGATTCCTCAAATCGACCGGGACGCAAGGGGTCGGCGCCGGGACAGCTCAACCTGCCGCACACGATGGCGATGGACGCGCAGGGGAATGTCTACGTAGGCGACCGCAGCAACAGCCGCATTCAGGTGTTCGACAACGATTTGAAGCTGCAAGACGATTTACGACCAGGTGGGCGCGCCGTGGGCGATGTGCATTTCGCCAGGGCCGCACCAGTATCTGTACAGCTCGAATTCCAATCCGGATAACAACAACTCGGTAGTGGCGGCGGTGACCGGCGAGATCTACAAGATGGAGCTGGACGGCACAATTCTCGGCAAGTTCGGACATGCCGGCAAGGAGCTCGGGCGAGTTCAGTACGGTGCACGAACTCGATTGCCGGAATCGCCAACGAGATCGCTGGTGGCGGAGATCACCAGCTGGCGGGTGCAGAAGATCTTCCTGCATCCGGCCGCGGAAGGGAGGAAGCAGTGAAAACCCTTCGCTGGATCGCGCTCATGTGCGCGGCGCCGTTGCTGGCGCAGAATGCGACGCCCGAGCTGGCATTCGAGGCCAATGCCAACCTGCTGAAGCTGCCGGATCATGTCTACATGGGCGAAGCGGCCGGGGTCGCCACCAATTCCAAGGGCAACATCTTCGTATATACCCGGACGGGCGGAAGCTTTGCCACCCTGGGGACGTCGCGCACGTTCACGCACGGCGGGTCGCGTCTCTTCGAGTTCGACCGCAACGGCAAGTTCGTGCGCGAGATCGGCCAGGGTCTCTACGGCTTCCTCTTCGCGCAGGCGGTGCGAGTCGATGCGCAGGACAATATCTGGGTGGTGGACCGCGGGTCGAACATGGTGATCAAGTTCAATCCCGATGGGCGCGTCGCGATGACGCTGAGCCGGAAGCCGGAATCGGTCCGCCGGCGAGCGGCGACGGCGGCGGCGGCGGTCGGACCCAACGGGCACGGGAATTCCCGGGCGACAGCTTCAACCGGCCGACCGATGTGGCGTGGGACGCGGCGGGAAATATCTTTGTGGCGGATGGGTACGGCAACTCGCGCATCGCCAAGATGGACAAGAACGGGAAATTCCTGAAATCCTGGGGCGGCAAGGGGTCGGACCAGGGACAGTTCAATACGCCGCATTCGCTCGGACGGATGCGCAGGGGAACGTCTACGTGGCCGACCTGGGGAACCAGCGGATCCAGGTTTTCGACACCGAGGGTACTTTCAAGGCGGAGATCAAGGGGGTAGGCTCGCCATGGGCGATCTGTATTTCGCCCGGCGCCCACCAGTACCTGTTCAGCTCCAACTCCAACGATCCACGCAACTTGGACAACGGGGAAATATACAAGATGGAGTTAGACGGGCGTATTCTGGGCCGCTTTGGGCGGGCCGGCAAGCTGCCGAAGGAGTTTGGAACGGTCAATGAAATCGATTGCCGCAACCCGAATGAGCTATTTGTTGGAGAGCTTACAAACTGGCGCGTACAGAAGCTGACTTTGGCCGCCAAACAGTGATTGCAAGTATGAGGGATGCGGAAATCCTCGACCCGCGATAAACTAGTAGCAGTCACAGCGCTCGTCGCCCGGAAGAATTGAGCGCAAAAAAAGAAAAAGGCGGAAATCTATGGCTTCACGATCACGCACTACGTTCCAAAAAAGACAAAAGGAAATGGCGCGCGCCGAGAAACAGCGCGATAAATCCGCGAAGCGTGCACAGAAGAAAGATTCCGAGCAGGTACCAGAGCCAGAGATGACTCTGGAAGAAGCAAATCTACTTCGTCAATAGCCATTCCTTCAATTCCTTGGCCCGTGACGGTTGCCTGCTTCCGCAGGAGCCGTCACATGGCCAGCCCTTCCACGCGTTACAATTCTCGCGTTACAATTCCAGATAAACCGCACGACCGCACACTGACAGGAGGAATACGCCTGTGAATCGTCGACTCTTTCTCGAGACCGCGCTCGGTGGACTCGCTGGATCCTTGTTCGACCCGATCCGCGGGCTGGCGCAAGACGCGTCGCTGCGCGCGAAGCCGTTAAACCTGAAAATCACGGGGCTGAAGACCTTTGTCGTGAACGCGGGGAGCCTGAACTGGGTGTTCTGCAAGGTCTACACCAACGCGGGTCTGGTTGGGCTGGGCGAAGGTTCGGTGACCAGCAAGGAAGCCACGATTGCGGCGGGGATCCAGGAGCATGAACGCTTCCTGGTGGGCAAGGATCCGACCGACATCGAACTGCTCTGGCAGGGAATGTACCGGTTTCCACGATGGCGGGGCGGACCGATTCTGAATTCGGCGATCAGCGCGGTGGAGATCGCGCTGTGGGACATTCTCGGCCAGGCGCTGGGCGTGCCGATCTATAAGCTGTTGGGCGGCGCGGCACGTTCGCGTGTGCGCATGTATCTGGACGTGGGGTCCACGCCCGAGGAGTTTCTGCGCGCCAAGGAGCTAGGCTACACCGCGGCCAAGGCGACGCCGCTTTCCCCGGACAAGAACCTGGTATCGCCGACCCGGATGATTCGGGACGGCGTGAGCAAACTGCGGGCGATCCGCAAAGCCGTGGGGGACGATTTCGATATCGCGGTTGACGCGCATGGGCGCTGCACCACGACGATGGCGATCGATTTCTGCACGCGGGTGGAGGACCTGGATCTGCTCTTCGTAGAAGAGCCGACGCAGCTGGAAGATCTCGGCGAACTGGCGCTGCTGCGCGAAAAGACCAAAACCCATCTCGCCACGGGCGAGCGTTCCTTCACCAAGTACGGCTTCGCGGATTTCTGTTCGCGCCACCTGGTGGATTACATTCAACCGGACGTCTGCCACGCCGGCGGCATTCTGGAATTGAAGAAAATCGGCGTGCTGGCGGAGACGTACCGCGTCAACCTGGCGCCGCACAATCCACAGAGCTTTGTGAGCACGATGGCGTCGCTGCACGTGGACGCCACCACACCGAGCGCGGCGATTCAGGAATCGACGCTCAACCGCACGGCATGGCTGCAGGATCTGTTCGAAGGGACGGGGCCGGAAGTGAAGGAGGGATACGCGGAACTGCCCTCGCGTCCCGGGCTGGGAGTCAGCCTGAACGAGAAAGTCGCGGCCGCGCATCCCTACAAACCCACCAACCGCCCGGAGTACCGGTTCGGGGACGGCTCGGTGACCGATCAGTAAGGCGGCAGCGTTAGCCGGCTCACCTATAATTTAGGATGCTCAAGTCTTAATCTGATATACTCTAGGCGCGAACGCCTGCCCCCCGGGCCATGGGGTCGGGCGGTGTATACGGGAGCATACAGTGGCCGCGCCCTCCGAAATCGATTTTTCCCTGGCTCCAGGGGAATTGGTCGCCGGTCGCTATCTCATCACGCGCGTGCTCGGGCGCGGGGGGATGGGCGAAGTCTATGAGGCGGCGGACCAGTTGCTCGGGGAAAAGGTCGCGCTCAAGACCTTGCGGCACGACCTGGCGCGCGCGGACGGAGTCATCCGCCACTTTCAAAAGGAGATTCAACTGGCGCGCAAGGTCACGCACCCCAATGTGTGCCGCGTCTTTGAGACGGGAGTGCACACCAGCGCGAAACGGGAATGTCCGACGCTTCCCTTCTTCACGATGGAACTGCTAAAGGGGGAACCGCTGGCTGCGCGCATCGCCCGCCGCGGCCGCCTGGGAGCGGACGAGGCGTTTCCGATGGCGATCCAAATGGCGCAGGGCCTGCAGGCGGCACACGACGCCGGTGTCGTGCATGCCGATTTTAAGAGCGGCAACGTAATCCTGATCCCCTTCCCGGTCTTCGGCTCCGCGGGAGATCGTGCGGTGATCACGGATTTCGGGCTGGCGCGCATCGACGCGGCGGCAATGTCGGAAGACGAGACGCGCACGATGTCGGCGGAAGGGCGGATCGCCGGCACACTGGCGTACATGTCGCCGGAACAAATGACGGGCGGGATCGTCACGGCGGCGTCCGACATCTACTCATTCGGGGTGGTGCTGTTCGAAATGGCGACCGGCCAGCTGCCTTTCGACGGGGCGCATGCGATTCACGGAGCAGTGCAGCGCGTGAACGTGGAGCGGATCACGGCGCGATCTATCGTGCCGGGTCTCGACGCGCGGTGGGATGAGGCGATCGGCCGCTGCCTGCAGAAGGACCCGGCGAAGCGATTCACAAGCGCCGCGGAGATCGCCGAGTGTTTTTCGGAGGGCTCACGGAAACGAAAATACTGGACGCGGCGGGACGTTGCGAGGCTCGGAGCAGCGGGCCTGCTGCCGCTGGCGGTGGGCGGCGGGTACTGGGCCTGGTCGCGCCGCCCTTACCGGCCGAATCCGGGGGCGTCGACCTGGTATCAGCGGGGAGTAGCGGCGCTGCATTCCATGACCTATGAAACCGCCCGGCGCGCCTTCGAGGAGGCGGTGAAGGCGGACCCAGCGTACGCCATGGCCCACGCGAGCCTGGCGCGAACTTATGAAGAGCTGGACTATTCGGACATGGCGAAGGAATCGATGCTGCGGGCAGTAGGGGTGGCACAGGACTCGCGGCGGCTGGGAAGCGAGGAGGCGCTCCGATTGCGCGCGCTCCAATTCCTGGTGGCGCGCGACTACGACCGTGCGGCGCCTTTGTTCCAGGATCTGGAAAGGTCCGCGCCGGCGGCGGAGAAGGCGGCGGCGGCGTTGGAATCGGGATGGCTGGCGCAACTCCGCGACGACACCGATGGCGCGGCCGCGGGCTACGAGCGTGCGTTGAAATTGAACCCGGGATACGCAGCGGCCAAACTCCGGTTGGGATTTATTTATGGGCGCAGACGCAAGCTGGACGCGGCGCTTCAGTCCTTCCAGGAGGCCGAAGCGCTCTACAGCGCGGCCAGCGATCAGGAAGGAGTGACCGAGACGCTCTATGAGCGCGCGCGGCTATTGAACCGGTCCAGCCGCTCGGAAGAAGCCCTGCCGGTAATCGAGAAGGCGCTCGCGATTGCTTACGCGGTGGGCAGCCCGTACCAGCAGATCGGCCTGCAACTTACCCAAGGTGTCGCGGTGCGAAATCTGGGCGACCCGGAACGCGCCGCCGCGATTGCAAGGCGCGCAATCGATTCCGCCGCCGCGCAGAGGATGGACAACCTCGCGACGAATGGCCTGATCGATCTCGGCAACTCATTCCTGACGGCGGGTGACCTGCACGCGGCGGAGCCGATCTTTCGCAGGGCGTTGGAACTGGCTGGACGCGGAAAGATCCGGCACAACGAATCGCGCGCGCGGCTGTCGCTGGGTTCACCTTGCGAGCAGGATCGCCGGCCGAACGAAGCGCGTCAGTTCGTGGAAGCGGCCCTACCCTTCCTGCGCCAGGGGGGCTACCGGCGAGAATTCGTGCAGGCTATGACGGTACTCGGAGGCGCGCACCGGGAACTTGCTGAATTCGATCGCGCCGCCAGCGAGCTAGGCGAAGCTCGCGCCTCCGCCGCGCAACTTCACGACCAACAAACGGAGGCCAACATTCGCCTGCGGCAGGCCGAAAATCTCCGCGATCAGGGCGTCTGGCCCGCCGCCGTGGAGGAATTCTCCCGTGCCGCGGCGATGCTGGGAATCGGCGGCGCGGAGGCGCGCCTGAACTGCGCGGTGCTGTACGCGAGATTGGGCCGCCGGATGGAAGCCGAACAAGCCCTGTCGGAAGCCGGCAAACTCCTGCAGCGCATGCCCAACCGACAACTCCTGTGCGAGCTGAAAATCAACCGCGCCGGCATGGCCTATCAGGACGGACGGATGCGCGAGGCCAGGGAGTTGTTGGACGACATTCTGCCGGATGCCCCTGAGGAAAAACAGCCAGCGGCGAATCTTCTGGCCGCCCTGGTGCGCATCCGGACAGGCGCACACACTGAATTGGAGGCCACGACTGCATTGTTGGACGCGATTGACCGCGGCGGGCTACCGCTCGACGGCGCATCCGCGCGACTGGCGATTGCAGAGGCGTTGGCTGCCGACAACAAGCCTGGTCTCAAGGCAAGGCTGGCTGCCCTTTCGCCGGCGCTACAAGCCCTTGAGTTTCTTGAATCGCACCGGATCACCGAATCCGTGTGGCGCGCGCATTCCGTGGCCGCCTGGGCATCAACGGAGCAGGAAAGGGCGGAGGCGCATCGCGCCGCCGGGCGCGCCGCGCTGGCCCGACTCTCGACGCTCTGGACCCCGGCCGGCGTGACAGGGTATCTGAAACGAAGGGATATCGCCGCTATGGCGGCAAGAATCAAGTAAGGAGCACTATGGCCAACCCGATTATTTTCGACGATGGCGGTTCGATCCGCATCCGAACGGAAGGACTTGACGGTCGTTGTACCGTGGATGGGCTCTTGAATGTGGATCTGCATCGGAAGGGATCGCCTCCGGAATCCACCGAGACGGAGGAAGGCCCCTACACCCATATCACGGGTAGATCCATCTGCAAATTTGGCGACGTGAAGCAGGTAGTGGACAGTCCGTTCGGTGCGGGCGATCACTTCACGATACACGCTGGCAACCATCAATCCGTGATCGTGAGAATCGACGACAAGCTTCGCTGTGTGATTACCGTGAAGGGGGCGAACGAAAACCCTCCGATTGTCGATGTCAGCCAGTGTGACGACGTACGCCAGTACAAGGTCATCAATGCCGGACCGATTCAGTCGATCGAAGGGAAGGCAAATGGCGCGCCGTTTCACTTCGTGGCGGCCGAATGCAAGTCCGTCTACACCGCCCTGATCGTCAGTGACGACGCCCGGACGATTTAGGAGCGCTTGCAAAATACCACGCGGCTTAACTATAGTTAAGTACATGTTGCCGACGAGTCGTACGGCGGAGGAATCGCGGTCCCTGGCGGACGTGCACTCGAGCGTCGGGACCTCCCAAGTCTCGGTTTGGAAGCGGATGTTTGCGTTTGCAGGACCTGCATACCTGGTGAGCGTGGGGTATATGGACCCCGGGAACTGGGCGACGGACCTGGAGGGCGGGGCGCGTTTCGGGTACAAGCTGCTCTGGGTGCTGGTGATGTCGAACGCGATGGCGGTGCTGCTGCAGACGATGAGCGCGCGGCTCGGCATCGTGCGCGGGCGCGACCTGGCGCAGGCCTGCCGGGAGACCTATCCGCGGGCGGTGAACCTGGCGTTGTGGGCGCTTTGCGAGATCGCGGTGGCGGCTTGCGACCTGGCGGAAGTGATCGGGGCGGCGATCGGGCTCAACCTGCTGTTCCACATTCCGCTGCTGACGGGAGTGTTGATCACGTCGGCGGACACGCTGCTGCTGTTGTGGTTCCAGAGCTTCGGGATCCGCACGATCGAGGCGGTGGTGCTGGCCCTGATTACGGTGATCGCGGCCTGCTTCTGCATCGAAATTTTCTGGGCCAGGCCGGCGGTGAGCGAGTTGTTTACCGGACTGGTGCCACGGCTCGATGGCAGCAGTCTTTACGTGGCGATCGGGATTTTGGGCGCGACGGTGATGCCGCACAATCTCTACCTGCATTCGGCGCTGGTGCAGACGCGCCACATCGGGCAGAGCGAGGCGGCCAAGCGGACGGCTTGCAGGTACAACTTCATCGATAGCGTGGTGGCGCTGAACGGCGCGCTGCTGGTGAACGCCGGCATCCTGGTGATGGCGGCGGCGGTTTTCTTCAAGCGCGGCATCGTGGTGACCGAGATCCAGCAGGCGCACCTGCTGCTGGCGCCGCTGCTGGGCACGGGGCTGGCCGGAGTGCTGTTCGCGATTGCGCTGCTGGCTTCGGGGCAATCTTCCACGCTGACCGGAACGCTGGCCGGGCAGATCGTGATGGAAGGCTTCCTGAACTTCCGCATGCGGGCGTGGCTGCGGCGGCTGATCACGCGCTCGATCGCGGTGGCGCCGGCGGCATTGACGATCTGGTACGCGGGCGAGAAATCCACACTCCAGTTGCTGATTCTGAGCCAGGTAATCCTCAGCATGCAGTTGCCGTTCGCGGTCATCCCGCTGATCCACTTTACGAGCGACCGGCAGCGCATGGGGAGTTTCGCCAACGCGCTGTGGGTACGGATTCTGGCATGGCTGACGGCGGGGGTAATTATCGCGCTCAACGTCCGGCTGGCGGCGTCGGCGATTGCGGACTGGCTGGATGCCGCGGGGCGCTGGAAACCGATGGTGATCGTCGGGCTGATTCCGGTGTTGGGCGGATTCCTTCTGCTGCTGCTCTGGGTCTCGTTCGAGCCGTTGATGGGCGGCAGGACGCGCAAGTACGGGCGCGCTCCGGTCACGCTGCCCGAACCGGCAGGCGCGGAGGTACCGGCGCCGGTCTATCAACGGATCCTGGTGCCGCTGGACCATACAGACCTGGACCGTCTGGCGGTCAGCCATGCGGCCGCTATGGGAAAGCTCTACGGGGCCCGGATCTATCTGCTGCACGTCGAGGAGGGAGTGACCAGCCAGATGTATGGCGGGGATGCCTCGTCGGCGGAGGTGGAGGCGGGGCAGGAGTACCTGGAGCGCATCGCGCAATCCCTGCGGGATCAGGGAGTTACGGTGGAGACGGCGATCCGGCATTCGTCTTCGCCCAAGAAAGAGATCCTGAGTTACGCCAAGGAAATCGCGCCCGACCTGGTGATCATGGGGGCGCACGGGCACGGCGGTCTGAAGGATCTCATCTTCGGCACTACGATCAGCCCGGTGCGGCACCATCTGCAGGTCCCGATGCTGATCGTTCGTCCCGGCAAACCCGAAGAATTGAGGCAGTTTCTGCCCCAGCGTGTGTCACAGGGAAACAGGTCAAAGTCTGGTTACAATGCTAACTATTGTGCTATCAATGGGATTAGCTGGCATGTTACATGCTCTTAACCTGGTCGTGAAGCCGGCCCTAAAACGCTATTCCCTGATTGCCGTCCTGGCGTTCTTCTGCCTGGCGACGGCACAGGCCGCGACGTTGGAGCGGCTTTCCCTGGACGAGATGATCGTGAAGAGCACGACGATCGTGCGCGGGACGGTGACCTCAACCTGGACGGCCTACACGGGCTCGGTGATCTACACGCACTACAAGATTCAGGTCAGCGAGAGCTTCAAGGGCAACGCCAGAAGCGGTCGGAGATCATGGTGCCGGGGGGCACGGTGAACGGGGTACAGCAGAGTTTCTCCGGATCGCCGCTGCTGAAGCAGGGCGACGAATTCGTATTTTTCCTGTGGACCAGCAATACGGGCATCACCTGGATCACGGGCCTGACGCAGGGCTTGTTCGCGCTTCCGGCCGGCGACACCGCCACACGGATCGAGTGGCCACACGGCACGGCCAGCCGCGAATTGATGCTGGACCCGCCACCTCGCGGCCGGTGAAGGATGGCGCGCTATCGATGAAGTTGAGCGACCTGCGGACGCGAATCGCCGGCACGCTGGCGGCGCAAGGCGGGGGAAAGTAATGCGCAGCAGCGCCTGGCCCGCATCTGTGCCGTGGCGGCGATCGCCTTCGCGCTGGGGACTCCGGCGAAGCTTACTATCATTACGTCCACTATCGACCAGCGACCAGCGCGCCGTTCACGCCGCAGCAGGAGAAGTTTCAATTGCCGGCGGGCGGCACGGTCAATTTCTTTGTGAGCGATCAGGGGCCTTCGGTCTACGCTCCGGGCGATAATTTCGGCTCGCTGCTGGGACAGGTCAAGCAGGCGCTGGCCGCCTGGGATTCGGTGAGTTCGCCCAACCTGCACGTAGGCTTTGGCGGGTTGGAGACAGATGGACAGGTTTCGAACGCGCCCGGCGGCGACGTGGTCTTCCAGGACCTGCCCCCCGGATTGTACGGGATGGGCGGACCGAGTTCGATCGGCACCACGATTACGCGCGGCATCGTGATTCTCTCCAACAATACGAGCAAGGGCGCGGGTCCGAGCTACCTGGAAAACTTCTTCACCACGGCGGTACACGAAGTGGGGCATGCGCTCGGCCTGCAGCACACCTGGACGGGAAGCGCGATGTCGCAGGACGTACTGCGCAACACTTCGCGCGCGCGGCCATTCGACGCCGACGATGTGGCGGCGATCAATACGCTTTACGGACCGAATGGATGGCAGAATAACTTCGGATCGATCTCGGGGACGGTGCGGTTTACGACCGGGACCGCGGGTGACGCTGGCATCGGTGGTGGCCGTAAACCCGAGCACGGGCGCAGCGATCAGCAGCCTGACGAATCCCGACGGCACGTATCGCATCGACGGCATTCCGGCGGGGAATTTCCTGCTGTATGTACACCCGCTGCCTCCGGACGCGATTCCGGTTGACGGCACGGGATTGAAGCTGCCGCAGGATCCGAACGGAAATCAGTTAAGCCCGAGCGGCGTTTTCGGCACGGTGTTTTATCCGAACACGCTCGACCCACGGCAAGCGACTCCCTTTACGGTGACGCGGGGAAGCGTCACGGCCGGCCAGAACTTCACGGTGCAGCCGCGCACTTCGGTTCCGGCCTACGACCTGTTCACTTCGAGCTATCTGGATCCGAACACGCTGACACCGCTCTACGACGCCTCGGGTCCGGGAGTCATCGAAGTATACCCGGCATTTGTCAATTCCACACAGGCAAACCTGTTCGTGAAGGTGCGAGCGAACTCGGGCGACACGCCGGTGCCGCAATCGGCGACCATCCTGGGCGGCTTCGGGATCGCGTCCGGCGATTTTCTCAGGGCGTACCAGGACACGCTGCACGGACAACGGGCGCTGGCACTGTACTTCGCGATGCCGGTCTTCGCGGGCAGCGGCCCGCGCCACCTGGTGCTGAATTACGGCAACGATATCTTCGTGCTTCCGCAGGCCGTTAACCTGGTGCAGAAGCCGGCGCCGGCGATTGCGTCGGTCGCGCCGAATTCGGATGGCAGCGCGACCGTCACGGGCAGCAGTTTCGGCGCCGACAGCCGCGTTTTCTTCGACGGCGTGCAGGCCTCGATCAGCAGGCCGTTCAGCGGTGGCGATGCGCAGGGTTCGATCACGGTGATACCGCCGTCCGGCAACGGCGGGCAGGTATCGCAGATCTCCGTGTTCGATGGCGACAGTCAAAACACGAATCTTGGAGGCCGCGCTCCGGTCACCTACATTTATCCCGGCAACGGCGCACCGCAGATCAACCACATCTCGGTGCAATCTCTGACCGTGGGAGCGACGGCGCTGGTGGATGTTACGACCTCTAACGCGAACTTTGCGGACGGCCAGGTGACCTTGGGTTTCGGCTCCGACGATATCACGGTGCAGCGCGTGTGGGTGCTGGGTCCGAACCATCTGCAGGCCAATATTACGGTGGCGGACAACGCAGCGCTGGGAAGTTCGGAAGTCAGCGTGATCTCGGGCTTCGAAGTGATGAATCAGGCCAATGCGTTCCAGGTGCTGGCGAAGAATCCGAGCCTGCCGGTGGTGACGGCGGTCATCAACGGGAACACGGCGCAGCCGACCATTTATCCGGGCTCGGTTGTGAGCATTTACGGCGTCAATCTGGCGGCATCGGCCTCGGGCGCGCAGGTGACGTTGAACGACCAGCCAATGACGCTGCAGCCGGGCGGCGTGCTGCCGACGCAGATCAATTTCTTCCTGCCGTCGAATTTCCCGATCGGCCCGGCGACGTTGAAAGTGAACAACGGGAGTGTGGCGGCGAACCCGATCGCGATACAGATCGACGTCGCGCCGCCGACAATTCAGAGCGCGACGAATGCGAGCGGCGTGCCCTATGACGCCCTGCACTATGCGACGGTGCTGGACGTGGTGAACGTGTATGTCGCCAACCTGGATCCCGGCGTTCTGACCAACCCCGGACGAGTACAGGTGACGCTCAACGGCCAATCGATGCCGATCCAGAGCATCGCGCCGGCTGCCAACGGGCAAGTGCAGATTCAGTTCGTACTGAATCAGAGCTTCGGCGGCGCCCCGGTGAATCTGGAGGTGCTGGTGGACGGCTCCAGCAGCGCTCCGGCAATCATCACGGTACGGTAGGGCGGCCGTGCACGCTCCCTTACGGTCGCGGCTCTGATGCGTGGCCAATTCTCTGCGTGAGGATTTTCGCGGTCTGCAAACAAACAAAAGCAGAGTAATACAAAAACCAGCAAGATGGACAGGCCAGGAGGCCTGTCCCACTGTGTTACCGTGACTGCATGAAACCACTTGCACTTGCACTTCTTCTGGCGGGCTTCGCCGTGTCCGCGGGCGACCCTCCCGGCTTCTATTTGTGGAAGGCTGCTGATTTGAAGGCGTTCAGCAAGACGCTGGCGCCCAAGATTAACGACAAGAAAGTCGCCACCGCGCAGCTTCCGGCGTTCGGTAACTACAGCTTCATGGTGGCGCACCGTGAAGGCTCGGGAGAAGCGGAATACCACGCCACGCAGGCCGATATTTTCATGGTGCAGACGGGCTCGGCGTCGATCATCATCGGCGGCGAACTGATCGATGGCAAGACGACGGCGCCCAACGAAATGCGCGCGGCATCGATCAAGGGCGGCGAGGAGAAGAAGCTGGCGGCCGGCGATATCGTCACGATTCCGGCGAAGGTGGCGCACCAGGTGAAGATGGACAACAGCAAAGAGTTCACCTACTTCGTGGTGAAGGTGACGCAGTAAGAGATCGCTCCCTGACGGTCGCGGTTCGCGGTGAAGGTGACGCAGCCCTAGTATTCCTTCCAGGAGAGCTCGGCGTCGGCGCGGCGGACGTAGTTGGCGTCGAGCGCGGCGGGGTCGCAGGCTTCGCCGCGGGCCAGGCGGGCGGCGGCGATTCGGGCGATCTGGGCGGCCATTGCGGGCGGGGCGACGATCACGCGCGCGGGCGGATTGACGGCCAGGGGGAAACCGGTGGTCACGAACTCCTCCACGCCGGCGGGAAGCGACGCCAGCCAGGCGTCCGGGGCGGCGACGACTTCTGCCGTCACCTGGCGGCCTTCAGCGTCATAGACCGCGCCATAGAGATCGCCGCGGCGGGCATCGAGGACGGCGCCACGCAAGGGTGCGACAGCCGAAACGCGCGAGCGCTTCCAGGTTCGAGACCCCGACCGCGGGACGTCCCAGAGCTTCGGCGAGGCCTTTGACGCAGGCCAGGCACACGCGCACGCCGGTGAAGGCGCCGGGGCCGGAGGCTGAGGCGAAGCACTCGATCTCGCGCAGGGTGACGGCATGGCGGGCGAGCAGGGCTTCGATTTGACTGTAGAGCAGATGGCTGAAACCTTCGGGCGCGTGGATGCGGGCCTCTTCGAGCAGGTCCTGGCCGCGCAGCAGGGCAAGGCTGCCGTGCTCTCCGGTGGTATCGACCGCGAGGATGAGCGCCATTACGGATTCAACGTGAACGCGCGGTCGATGGCGTAGACCTTTCCGTTGGCGTTCATTCCGTAGACGCGCAGGTGCATGAGAGCGGGGAAGTTTTTGGCGATGCCGTTGAGCGGGCGCATGAAACCTTTGGGTCCGGTGGCGAGCACGCGATAGCCCTGGCCATCGGCCGAAACTTCGCCGGTCCACAGCCACATCATGGTGCGGGTGGCGCGCGATTCCGCGTGAGCTTGGCGGCGTAGGGCGGCGAGACCCGCAGGCTGAAATCGGCAGTCGGCTGCTCGATGGTGAAGGGCACCTTGGGGCTGTTGGACTCCACTTCCTGGAGCACGATGTCGCGCGATTCGAATTTGTAGGACTTGTTCATCCCTTCGCACGTGGCCCTCGCGCACTACGTGGAGCACCCAATCGTGCGAAGCGTCGGGCGGCGAGGCGGTGAAGTGATCGCCCTTGAAGGACTTGCTCTTGGTGACCTCGCCATCGATCGGGTTGACCCAATAGACGTCGTACCCGTGCTTCTCGACGACCAGTTCGAGCGGGCCGGGCTTCTCGATATAGACCACATACTCGGTGTCCTCGAGCGCGAGCGCGCGGCCGCCATCGACGTCGAAGTACGGTTCCAGCTCCCAGTAGCGGGTGTCGGCGAAGAAATCGAACCAGACGGACATCTGCTTCGCGCCGGGCGAGTTGGCGTACTGCGCACCGGCGCCGGTATTGGCGTAGGTGGGCGACTGGCCGTTCATGGTGGCGTTCCACATGCGCTTGCGGAAGGCGGCAGCGTCCAGATCGTTGGGGCCGGTCTTCCCCGCCCCGCTATCCTCACGGCCGGCGTCGAGATTGACGAAGGGCACGCCGTAGAGCTGGTGCTCGATGGAGCCGAGCTGATCGTCGTTGGTGCCATAGGCGGCGAAATTCATCCAGCCATCGTCAAGCAGCGGCGCGGAGGTGAGGCGCGCGCCGGAAGTGCGCGGATGCTGGTAGCCATCGAGTTCCTTGAACACGGCGCCGAGTCTCCTTGAGCAGCGCGCGCGCGTCCATGGAATCCTCGAAGAACTGCACGCCCTGCCAGGTGACGTGCAGCGCGGCGTAGCGGCCCACCAGGTAGCGGACGAAGCGGCGGCGCTGTTCCCAACCGGGGAAGAGCTTGACCAGCGATGCGGTGTCGGGGGCGAGGATGAGGTCGGCCGTGATGCCCTTGGAGTTGAGATATTTGATGCGCTCGTCGAGGCGGCGGAACTGCGCGAGATCAGGCGCGTCAGGCGATTGGTAGGTGGCGTCGGAAGGGCCCATCACCCAGCCGCGCAAGTGGTTGAACTTCTGGGCGGAGCGCGCGTCGGCGACGGCGCGAAAGCTCGCGTCGTCCTCGAAGGCGAAGCGCATTTCGGTGGCGCCCATCCAGAGGTGCGCCTGATAGAGGCCGGCGGCGGTGCGCTCGGTATAGGCCCAATGGTGGACGTTTTCGGGGTGGATGAAGCCCGGGGAAGGCGATGCGGCGGCGGTGAAGCTACCGGTCTTACCGTCCCAATCGGCGACGTTGCTGCTGAGGCGGTAGTCCCAATCGCCGGCCTCGGTGGGGGCGAAGCGGACCACCATGCGGCGCGCGCCATCCCAATAGGCCGGGACGGCGAGGGTGTGGTGGCGCGGGGAGCGGAACTCGGCCTTCAGTTCGACGGATTTATAGGGCTCGGGGTGCCGGGCCGCGGCTTGATCGCTGAGCTCGAAGACAATCTCGCAGGACGAGTACGCGGGCGTGTTGGCACACGGCGACTGGGCGGCGAGCGCGGACGCTGCGAACACAAGCAGGGCAGCGGATCTCATTCCTCTAGTTTAGCGGAGGGGAGGCGCAAACTACTTTACGATGGGCAATTCGTCGTGCTTGCTCCATTCGTCCATGGAGCCATCGTAGAGGCGCGTGTCGTAGCCGAGGTAGCGCGAGAACCAGTAGAGGGCGCTGGCCTGCTGGCCGATGAAGCAGTAGGTGACCACGCGATCACCGGGCTTGACGCCGGCGGCGGTGAACTTCGCCTGCAGGTCTGCCACCGGGAGGAGCTTGCCTTTGGGAGTGAGCAGGCTATCGTAGTGCACGTTGCCGGCGCCTTCGATGTGCCCGGCGCGAACTCCGGGGCGCACGCTCTTGGGGTCGCCATTGTAGGCTTCGGGCGAGCGCGCGTCGAGGATGCGGACGCCGGGCGAGTGCAGGTTGTCGCGGACGAAGGCGAGAGTGGCGATCACGTCGTCCTGCGGGCAGGGGTCGATCCTGCCGGGCTTCACGGTGGGGACGTCGGTGGTGACGGCGCCGCCTTCTTCCTTCCAGATATCGAGGTTGCCATCGAGCATGGCGGCGTTCCTGCCGAGGCCCATGGCGTCGAGCGTCATGAGCACGCGGGCGCTGGGAGTCAGCCAGTCCTTGAGGCGATAGACCACCACGCGCGAACTGTTGGTCACGCCGTATTTCCCGAAGACCTCGGCGAGCCGCGGCATGGACGGCAGTTCGAGGATGAGGCCGGTGGGGCTTGTCTCGCCGATGTCTTTGTAGACGACGAACTGGGAGCCGGGAATGTGGCCGGCGTCGTAGTCTTTCCGGTCGCCCACGGCGAGGATGACGAGGTCGGGATCCGCGAGGTGAGCGGCCAGCCATTTCGGCGAGACGATCATGGTTTCGGGTGTGCCGTGGCCGCCGCAAGTGACGGCGGCGGCGAGGGCGGCGAAGAAGAGGGCGAGCGGGACGAGTTTGCGTGCGAACATAGTGACTCCTTAATGGCAATTATCAAGCTGCGGGGCGTCGGCCCCACAAAGCAGCGGAGCCGCAACACGAGTCAAGAGATCGCTCTCCCTACCGGTCGCGGCTCGGTTTGAGGGCGATATCGAAAGTCGGGAGTTCGTTGCGCTCCCTGACGGTCGCGGCTCGTTGACTTTGAGCAGCGGTTCCGCGATGGGAATAGTAAGTGGCATTGTCTTTAATGTGTGCACGGCGTAGCGGATGTCGACGCCGAAGCCGAGGGGCGCGCTGAATTCCCAAGTGTTCAAGGCCATTAGGTCGCGATCAACTATATCGCAACAAAATCTAGCGTGTCAAGATGCAATGGCATGCCGGGTCCGGCTGCGGCGAACCCAGCCGACCACCGAGATGATGCTGCCGATCACGCAGACCGCCGTGAGAGCAAGCAGCATCCACTGCAGCGTGGGGGATTGGACCCAGCGCAGAATCCGGCGACCGAAGAGCAGGGCGAGAACGCCGAGGGTGGTGAAGCGGACCATGCGGGCGGCGCCGACGACTGCCGCCATCCTCCAGCGGGGATACTGCAGGGCTGCGGCGGCCATGATGAAAGGCGTGAAGGGGAACGGCGGGGGTGCGAGAGATGCAACCACGAGCGCCCACGCGGCATTTTTCTTAACTTTGCATTTCACGTAGTCGAGGCGCTTTTTGGGGAGCTGATTTTCCAGTCCCTTCTCGCCGGCGCGGCGCAGCATGACATCGACCAGCAGGCAGCCGAGCACGCTGCCGACAGTCGACATGAACGCGTAGTAAAGCATAAAGACGCTGCTGTGGGAGTGCGCGGACATGGCCACCACCAGGATGTCGTTGCCCAGTGGAGCGAAGAGGAAGGAGGAATCGAGGATACCAAGCAGCAGGAGGCCGGGACCGCCGAGTTTCCAAAGGAATATGCCCAACACCTGCGCGAGGTGTCTCATCAGCTAGTGGGAGAACACGTTGGGCTCCAACGTGGGATGGCGTACAGTTACGAGCGGCGGTGTAGCGCTACAAAAAGAGGCTACTCCAGGAGGGGTCGAGATACTGCCAGCGCTGGACGCTGTAGCAACTGGAGGGGATTTCGGGGACGTAAAGTAGCCCGTGCCCCTGTGCACAGATGAGCTCGGTGCCGTACCACTCGAGGAAGGTCTGCGAAGGGCCGCCGATGCGGGTCGGGTTGGAAAGCAGCCGCAGGCAGACCGGACAGCGGCGGCGCTGATCGACGAGCGCCCAGCGGAAGCCGATCAGCGATCCGGCTATCAGGCCGTGCGCCTGCAGGTTCAGGGAAATCAGCGAGACACCGCCAATCACGATAGGCAGGATGAGGGCGATTTTGAGGCCGAAGAAGATCCAGCGGCGCGGACTGCGATGCGGAGGATAGTCGCCGAGGGCCAGCGAGGTAGTGACGGAGAGGAGAATCAGGGCGACGGCCATCGGGAACAGGTAGATGAGCAGCAGCCAGCCCTTGCCGAGAGAAGCGACTTCGAAACGTTCATCCGCCAGGAAAAAGGTCCGCCGGGGTTCGGAGGAATCGCGCAGACGGCCCAGAACGAACCCGGCGGTGCGTGGCGGCAACTTGTCGAGATGCGCCGGATCCTGCAGCAGCCAGGCATCGGCCCGGCCGGGAAGGCGCCAGGAGTTCGCGGGGACGACGGCGGCGATTACGGCCTTCTGCCCCGCCACCTCCAGCGTCCGGCCCACGGCTTCGGGATCGGCGTCAAAGTACTTTTGCCAGGCTGCGTCAGTGATCACGAGCGAGGCGGGAGACGCAACGGCGACGGGAATCCCGAGGAGCTCGAAGAGGTTGGCGCTGGCGAACGCGACCGAGAGTTGGGGGGAATGGAGCGGGGCGGTGCGCACCTGCACGGTCCGCGGACAATAGAAGGCGACCCCGGCAAAGCGGCCGCCGGCAAAGGCAGCGAGCGATCGATAGCGCGTCAGCGGGACTGTGGGTGTGGGCGCCTCGTACTGCCATGCGGCGGAAATCATCGCAAGACTGCCGGCATCGCGATACGGCAAAGGCAGGAAGGTGTCGCGCGCGCAGTATGCGCAGATTGCGGCGAGCGCCGCGAGCAGCAGAAGGCAGCGCACGGGGGATTCGATCCGGAAGACCGCGGGTCCATTGGGAGCCTGGTTATTGCGCCGCAGCCAGAAGGCGTCCCGAAAGGCGCCCAGGCAGAAGCGGGTGGGGGCGTGAGTAACGTAGCCGAGTTCGGCGTGCCACTCCGCAAACCACTCGGCGCGCTGGGTGCCGGGGACCAGCAGGGAGGCGGCGCGCAGCATCGCGGGGTGCACTCGACTCATGCGTTCTCGGCCTCCGGCGAGGGGATCAGTTTGAGCAGCAGCGGATAGCGCTTCTGCGCGGCTTCGAGCGCCGCCTTGCCGGAGCGGGTGAGTTTGTAATATTTCCGCGGCGGGCGCAAACCGGCATCGGCTATGGACTGCGATTCCCATTGGGAACGGATCAGGCTGTCGCGCTCCAGGCGGCGCATCGCGGGGTAGACAGTGCCGCTGGGCAGGCCGGTCATTTCCATCACACTGAAGCCATAGCCCTGGCCGACATGAATGGCGTGAAGGATCAGCGCCGCGGTGTGCGAGAGTTTTGGCTCGAGAGCCATAGGGAAAATTATACCCTATGTAGCATGCTACTTGACAACGTCTACGTAGCTTGCTACATAGGTAGGCATGCTCGAACTGCGTAGCGTGAGCAAACGCTTCAACGGCATCGCGGCGGTAGACGATGTGAGTTTTTCGGCGCGGGCCGGCGAGATCACGGGTTACCTGGGGCCTAACGGCTCCGGCAAATCGACCACGATGAAAATGATCACGGGCTTGCTGGAGACCACCTCGGGCAAGATCCTGTTTAACGGCGAATTGATCGACCGCGACCTGATCGCCTACAAGCAGCGCATGGGCTACGTGCCCGAAGAGCCGCATCTCTACGGGCATCTCAGCGGGCTCGAATACCTGGCGATGGTGGGCCAGTTGCGGGACCTGCCCGCGCGCGAAACCGCGGACCGCATCGATGGGCTGCTGCGACTGTTTTCGCTGCACGGCGACCGGCACGCGCCGATTTCGGCATACTCGAAAGGCATGCGGCAGAAGGTGCTGCTCTCCGCGGCGCTGTTGCACAATCCGGATCTGCTGCTGCTCGACGAGCCGTTCTCCGGGCTCGACGTCGGCACCGGCCTGGTGCTGCGCAGCCTGATCCAGGAACTGGCGGCGCGCGGGAAGGTGGTGCTGTTCAGCTCGCACGAGCTCGAAACGGTGGAGCGGGTCTGCTCCCACGTGGTGATTCTGCATCACGGAAAAATCGTGGCCGATGATTCGATCGAACACTTGCGGACGCTGATGTCGGCGCCCAACCTGGAAGGGATCTTCTCGCAACTGGCCGTGGAGCAGGATACCGGGTCGATCTCGCGCGAGATCGCGGACCTGATTAAGGCATAGCCATGGGCAAGCAGCAATTCCGCGTGCTTTATCGCGAGTTTCTCTTCCGCATGGTCGATCTCGAGGTGCTCTCCGCGCATGCCCAAGGGGACTCCAACCGGCTGCTGGGGCAGTTCGCGGCCCTGCTGCTCTTCATTAGCATGTTGCTTTCCATTGCCGGCTTCGGCTTCGCGGGCGCCCGGATGGCACCGGTGGCGCGACTGGGGTTCACGATGGTCAGCGAGCATTTTCTGATTGCGACCACCATGCTGGTAGTCGGTCTGTTCGCCGTCCTGAGTTGGGATTCGACTTTTCCCGACCGCCGCGATGTGATGGTGCTGGCTCCCTTGCCGGTGCGTGCACGGACCATGTTTCTGGCCAAGGTGGCGGCGGTGGCTACGGCGCTGACGCTGACGGTAGCCCTGCTGCACAGCGCCAGCGGCCTGATCTGGCCGCTGGCCTTCGCAACTCAGGCCACGGCACAAACCGTGCCGGCGCTCACGCTCGATCCGACGCCGGTTCCGGTGGACGCCGCCGGCTTACAGGCGGTAATGGATCGCGACCTGGCCTGGACGCTGAAGAACGGAGCCCTGGCGCCAGGCACCGGTGTCGGCCTCGCGATCGGGGTCTCCAAACACGGCGTGCGCCGTGTGTTCACCTATGGCGTCGCCGAGCCCGAATCGTTGTTCGAAATCGCTTCGATCACCAAGACCTTCACCGGCCTGATACTTGCCCGTATGGCGGCGGAAGGAAAGGTCAGGCTCGACGAACCGGTTCGCGAACTGCTGCCGGCCGGGACGGTGCCCAAGCCAAGAGGGCCCGAGATCACTCTGCTCGATCTGGCGACGCAGCACTCGGGCCTGCCGCCGATGCCGAGCAATTTTCATCCGGCCGACCGTTCCAATCCGCATGCCGATTACACCGTGGAGGCGCTCTATGAATACATCGGAAGGCACGGCGTCGCCAAACCCGAGGAGACCAGCTTCGTCTACAGCAATCTCGGCCTCGGCTTACTGGGACAGGCGCTCGCGTCGCGCGCCGGCATAAGCTATGGGGAGTTGCTTCGCCAGCAGGTCACCGGGCCGCTCGGCCTGGCCGACACGGCGGTCGCGGTCACTGGCGAGCAGCGGCAGCGCTTCCTGCAAGGGACCAACCCGGAACACCGCCCGGTGCACGAGTGGGACATCAATGGCCTGGCACCGGCAGGAGCGATTCACTCTACCGCGCCCGAAATGCTGACCTACCTGGAGGCCCAACTGCATCCCGGGAACTTCCCGGCGCTCGCGAGAGCATTGGCCGAATCGCACCGCCTGCACACGGATGCCACCGGCGGTATGCAGATCGCCTTGGCATGGCTTTATCGCACCGATTCCGGCACCTACTGGCACAACGGCGCGACTGCCGGCTTCACGAGCCATGCCTTCTTCGACCCGAAGCACGATACCGCGGTAGTAGTCCTGGCCAACAGCGGGCCCAACCTCCTGTACAGTCCCGATCTGATCGGCGAACACATTCGCCAGCGCCTGGCGGGCGAACCGGCGATCTCGCTGGATGCGGTCTTCGTCCCCGCGAGCACCGGACTTTTCGGCGCGCTGCGCTGGTTCTTCGCCTACTGGTTCACCATGCTCGCCTCCGGCGTGTTCATCTATTGCGGCGTCCTCGGCGTGCAGGGGTTGGCCGCCCAACTGCTTCCGCGCCGCCTGTTCCTGCGCGTCTCGGGGCTGTTGCAATTGACCGCTTTCTGCCTCTTCGTCTCCGTCTATTTCCTGCAGCCCGTTTTCGGCGGCATGGACTCCCTGCTGGAGCCTGCCACTCGCCGGCTGCTTCCCTGGCTGCCCACCTACTGGTTCCTCGGCCTCTTCCATAGCCTGAATGGATCGATGCATCCGGCGCTGGCCGCACTGGCGCAGCGCGCGTGGGTGGGCCTCGGCGTTGTAATGTGCGGAACTGCGGTCGCCTACGCGCTCTCCTACGTGCGCACGCTGCGCAAAATCGTCGAGGAGGCGGACATCACGCCGGGCCGCCGCGGCTGGGGCTGGCTGCCTCCCTTCGGCAACCGCATCCAAACCGCGGTGGGGCAATTCGGCGTGCGCACGCTGGCGCGCAGCCGCCAGCATCGCGTGATCCTGGCCTTCTATTTCGGAATCGGTTTCGCGCTGACGATTTTTCTATTGAAGGCTCCGCTGAAGGCGCCGGTTCCGGGCGCGGCCAGCGACCCGCGGCACCAGGTGAACACGGAGGTACTGGCCGCAAGTATCGCGATGATGACGCTCGGAATCGTGGGAACCCGCGTGGTCTTCGCGATGCCGTTGGAATTGCGTGCCAACTGGATCTTTCGCGTCACGGGCGTGCGCGGCGGGTCCAAAATACTGGCCGCGAGTCGCCGCTCGCTCGTGCTGCTTTCCGCGGCCCCCGTGTGGCTGGCGACGGCGGCGCTGTGCTTCAGCCTCTGGCCCTGGCAGCAGGCCGCGGGACATGTCGCGCTGCTCGGGCTGATCGGAATCCTGCTCACCGATCTGTGCCTGTACGGCTTCCGCAAGATCCCGTTTACGTGTTCCTACCTGCCGGGCAAGTCGCAGGTTCACATGGTCTTTCTGGGCGCGCTCGGCCTGATGTATTTCATCATGTTCAGCGTCAAGTTCGAACGCGAGATGCTGCTGCAGGCGCGGAGCACGGCCGCGATGCTGGCGCCGTTTGCCGTGGCGGCATTCGGCTTCCGATTGTGGACTACCCTGACCAGCTCAGGCGAAGACGAACTGCAGTTCGAGGAAGCACGAGAACCCGCGGTGCTGGAATTGGGATTGCACCGCGACGGTGTGATGCCGCTGGGTCCACAATCGGAGCCGTGACCGTCAGGGAGCGTTACGACTGGTGGTGTGAGGGTAGCGCTCCCTCACGGTCGCGGCTCGTTGACGGCGCATCTTGCCCGTCCGATTTTCAACGCCTAGAATTGGCCAATGGCCATCAACCCGCGCGATACCTTCATCGACGCCTGTGTCTGGCACGGACCCTTGGTATCTGCTCGAGCACGGCGGGGACGAGGCGATGTGCTGGAAGCGTTCGACCGTCGCGGTGTTGCGACCTGCGCCCGGAACGATGCGGAGCGCGCGAAGGCCATCGCGCAGGGCCATCCGGAACTGCTGCGCCAGTTGATCGAGGATGGCGGAACTGTGCTGTCGGAATTCGCCGGGCGCGCTCTACGCGGAGGGCGATGGCTATTTCGTGATAGCGCGGAACAGCACGGCGCTCCAGGTGGCGGCCTGGCGGCACGCCGGTTGAGGCGGTGGATGGCAGGGGTCGAACGGCGCTCGCGCTAGCCGTGCTCGCCTGCGTGGATTCGTACTGGGCCGGGCGGCGGTCGCCCGAATCGGTGGAGGCGCTATTGGGCGCCGGCGCGCCGCTCGCTGGTGTGAAGTTCCCCTCGGGCTATGCGGAGGTGGGTGAACTGTTACGAGCAGCGACCTAAGAAGCAGCGGACGCGGTTTGCCAAGCTGGCGGCGTGGATGGGTTTCTTCAGGTAGGCTGTAAAGCCGGCTTCACGGGCACGCTGTTCGGTGTCCGGGGCATCAAAGGCGGTTAGCGCGACCATGGGGATCTCGCGTAGCCGCGGAATCTGCCGGGTACGCCGGGCCAGTTCGAAGCCGTCCATGTGCGGCATTTGAATGTCCGAGAGTATGAGCGCGGGTTGCAGCACGTTGAGAAGATCGAGCGCCTCCATGCCATCGGCCGCGGTCCGGGTCTCGTAGCCTGCCGTTTGCAGCGCGAGACTTGCGATGGTCAGGCAAATAGGGTCGTCGTCAACGATCAGGATAGTCTCGGGAGGCATGATAGGAGGCAATCAACTATCGAAAGTTCCCTGATTTTCGTTGACGATAGTACCTCGGCACAAGTTTGCCTTCGTTAGTACGGCTTACGTACCACATACAGCCAAGTCTTGATTCCAAAGGTGGATACGGGCAAACTGGCGATAGATGAACACGAAACTCCGAGAAACCCTTCCGGTCACGCACGAATGGCTGGCGGAGCTTTCCCCCGACCGTTACCGGCCTATGAGCCGCCTGCTGGACCACCGCGACATCCGCTTCCTGCGCGAGCAGCATGGCTTTCGTCCCGAAATGGAAAAGCGGTTGCGCGCCCAGCGGGTGCTGATGTTCCGGGAATACCTGCGGCTGCTCGAGGCGGATTTCCGCCGGCTCTGCAGCGGGCTGGAGCACGACGCATCCGCTCGCATGCGGTGGCAGGCGATCTTCGCGTGGAGAGTACTGGAGGTCAAATTCCAGGTCACGCTCTACCAATTCCGTCTGGCGGAGGTCGATGTGGCGCCGCTGATGAGCGTGTTCGAGGACCTGCGCGAGAGACTATGCGGGAGCACGCTGCAGATGGAGCGGGCGACGGCCTAGTCTAGTGCAGTGACCGCGGGATGGAATGCGAATTACCAACCGCTTGCTGACGCGCGCGGCTCGGAACGGAGCCGCGACCGCGAGAAGGTGTGAAAAATTAGCGACTCTAAAAAACGCGATCCCATGGGGGATACGAAACCCTTTGGAAAACTCGCGTTTTCGGGCGGTTTTGATGGTTTCACAACTTCTGAGGGAGCGGTCGCTAATAGAAGGCACAGCATCACGCGGTCAAAGACCTAATCGGATCGCAGCGCCGCCATCGGGTCCACGCGGGTGGCGCGGAGGGCGGGCAGCCAGGCCGCGAGCAGGGTGAGCGCGAATCCCGCGATCGCGCTGAGCACGTAGGCCGAAGGATGGATGGGCGTGACTCCCAACAGCCAGGAACGGAGTGTCCACGCGGCAAGGGCGAGCAGCACCAGGCCGCCGGGCACTCCCCATGCGGCGATCTGGAGCGACTCGCCCAGCACCATGCGCTGAATTTCCACCGGCGGCGCTCCCAGTGCCATGCGCAGGCCGAATTCGCGGGTTCTGCGGCTGACGGCGAACTGAAGGAGGCCGAAGAGTCCCGCGGCCGTGAGGATCACGCCGAAGATTCCGAGCCCGGCGGCGGTCGATGCCAGGGCGCGATCCTGAGAGAGGGCTTCATCCATCTGCCGCTGCAGGGTTTGCGATGAATAGACGTCCACCCGGGGATCGAAACGCTGCAGTTCGGCGCGTATCGCTTTTGCCAACGCCTCCGGCTCTCCCGCGGTCTCGACCATCAACGTGATATCGTCCGAAGGCGCCTGGCTGTACGGCAGCCAGATAAAGGGACGCGGGGTCTCGTGGAGATCGTTCGAAGGACCGTCCTCCGCGACTCCCACCACCTGGCGCATGACGCCATCGATTCGGAGCCACTCGCCGATGGGGTTCCGGCCAGGGAAGACCTGGCCGGCGAAGACTTGCGAGACTACCACCACCAGAGCGCTGCCCGCGCGATCGTGGATCTCGACGCCGCGGCCCGCCACCACTCGCGTCCCCATCATGGCGAAATAGTTTCCGCCCACATTGTTGAGGGGCACGCCGAGCGGGGGCGCGCCCGGCGCCTCTACCCGGGCCGTCAAGCCGCCGCCGGAACCGCTGAGCGGAAGCCGCCGGGCGTAGGTGGCTCCGCGCACACCGGCCACGCCGGCCAGTCGCTCGCAGGCCTGTTCGCTCCAGGCGGCGGCATCCATGGCGAGGCCGCGTCCCACCGTCATCACCAGCAGTTTTTTTCGCGGGTCCATGCCGGGGTGTACGGCCAGCGCGTTGCGCAGGCTATCCAGAAACATCGCGGCGGTGCCGAGCAGGGCGACGCTGACGGCGACCTGTCCCACCACCAGCAGTTTCTTCTGCCAACCGCGCCGTTCCCCGGTGGCACCCTGTTCGGACTTGAGGACGGCGGAGATATTCACGTTCACCGCGTGGCGCGCGGGCGCCAATCCGGCGAGCAGGACGGCGAGCATTCCGGCGAACAGCGTGAATGCCAGCACCCGGTAATCCAGGCGGATCCCGTAGTCCACATTCGCACTTCCCGCCGCGAGGAATTGAGCGGCCTTCTCCATCAGGAATTGGGCAAACAGCATTCCCGCGCCCGCGCCCAGCAAGCTCACCACTCCGGTCTCCACGAGCAATTGCCTGACGACGCGCCAGGTTCCCGCACCCAGGGCAAGGCGGACCCCCAATTCCTTCTTGCGCGATTCCGCCTGCGCCAGGCGCAATTGCGCAACGTTCGCACAGGCAACGAACAGTACCAGGGCCAGCGCCAGCACCAGGCCGCCACCGACTTTCAGATTGGCCGCCCAGTTCGAACCGAAATCGGCCCTGAGCACCGTTCCGGTGACACCCGGGGGCGCGAGTTTGTGCTTGCCCGGACCGCGAATGGCCGCCTCCCATGGGGCGGCGGCGCGTTGCACCGAGATTCCCGGCTTGAGGCGCGCCACCATCTCAAACTGCCCTTGCCGCCCGGCCCGTTCGCGGCGATTCCGCAGCACGGTGAACCAGGAATCCACGCTCACCCAGACGTCGGTCGCGAGGCCGCGCGAGAGTCCACGGAACTCCTCCGGCATCACGCCGGCGACCAGGAAGGCTTCGCCATTCAGCAGAATGGTTCTGCCGGCGAGACTGGGATCGCCGCCGAAACGGCGCTGCCACAGGCGATAGCCAAGCACCGCCCGTGGGCGTCCCGAGGCAGATTCCACGGACGCACGACCGAGCAGCGCCGTGACGCCCAGCAAAGAGAAATAATTCGGGGTGACCGGACTCGCCAGAAGGTTTTCGGTTTCGTCGCCGGCGGTCAGCACAAGGCCGCGGCGCTGATAGGCCGCAAGTTCCGCTATATCGCTCCCGGCCGCGGTCATGTCCAGATAGTCCAGCCAACCGTAGAGGAAGGTGTTGCCGTCATCGCCCACGGAGGTGACCGCGAGGAGTTGGCCCGGCTGATGGAACGGCATGGGCCGCAGCAGCATGGCATCGCCCACGCTGAACATTCCAGTCGTGAGCCCGACGCCCAGAGCAATCGAAAGGACGGACAACGCCGTGGCTCCGGGACTCTTGCGCAGGATCCGGATCGAGATCCGGAGGTCCTGCCAAATGGAATTGAGTGGCGCCATTGGAATTCCCTGGATGGAAAGCAATTTGGTGGCCGCTGAAAAGGCCGGCAACTCCATAGACCATTACAGCTCTTTTTGTCCGCTTATGGGACTTGCTGTCCGCCGGCGACCGATTGGCCAGTTCGCAGGTCTGTTATCGGTCAAATGAATTCCCGACTGTGGTGAACTATATGGAACGAGAGCCCATGAAACCGACTGCCTTATTCCTTTCGATGGCGTTCCTGTGCGCGGCGCAGGCGCCGCCGCCTCCCGCCGCACCGCCGAAGGACGCCTCTGGCGGTCCGGGCGGATACTTCCGCTACAACACGGTGCTGGCGGCGCTGGATGCCAATCACGACAATGTGATTTCGGCGGAGGAAATGGCGAACGCCACCGCCGTGCTCAAGACTTTCGACAAGAACGGCGACGGCTTGCTGACGGCCGAGGAAGTGGTCCCGAAGATTCCCGAACCGCCGCCCGAACCGGGCAAGCAGGTGGAATCCATGTCCAGCCAGCTCATGATGTTCGATAAGAACGGCGACGGCAAGCTCTCCAAGGCCGAGTTGCCGGAGCGCATGCACGGCATGTTCGATCGCGGCGACATCAACAAGGATGGCTTCCTGACGAAGGCGGAAATCGACAGCCTGGAGGCGTCCCTGGCGCCGCCGAAGGGCAATCCGCAGCGCGAGCGCACCGGCCCTCCCGGAGGGTTCATCCGGCAGGACCCGATGCTGATCGCGCTGGACACCGACCACAATGGCGAGATCTCCACCGCAGAGATGGAGAATGCCCCGCTGATCTTGAAGAAGCTGGATCGCAATGGCGACGGACGGTTGACCGAAGACGAACTGCGGCCACGGCCCGCCACTATGACGATGGAGCAGGTGCTGAGCAACATGATCAAGCAGTATGATAAGGACGGTGACGGCAAGATCTCCACGGCGGAGATGCCGGACCGGCTGCGGGCTATGTTTGGACGCGCCGATACAAATCAGGACGGTTTCGTCACCATAACCGAGTTGCAGGAACTGATCAAACGTGAGGGCGGTTTGTACGGCGATCGTGCGCCGGCGCCCCCATCAGCGGCCCAGTCGACGCCGAAAAAATAGACCGAATTCCAAAAGCGACGAATCCACCAACCAAGGCATCAGCGAATGAACAAAATTCTATTTACGTTGACGGGCGCAGGACTGCTCGCTTTCTTTCTCGGTAGTTCGACCGGTGCATCGACCGATCCGGGCCGGTCCGGGCGGCCGTACACCTATCATTACGAGAATGTACTGGGCACGTCGCTGGAACTGAAAGTGCTCGCCGGATCCGAGGCCATCGCGGACAAGGCGGAAGCGGCCGCGCTCGCAGAGATCGACCGCGAGGCGAAGATCCTGAGCGCCTGGGACTCCGCCAGCGAATTCAGCCGCTGGACGGCCGGCGTGGGCCGTCCGGAGCGGGTATCGCCCGAGCTGCTCGAAGTGCTCGGGCTGTTCGACCAGTGGCGGGAGCGCAGCGGCGGAGCGCTCGACGCGTCGGCGGAAGCCGTGACGCGCGTCTGGAAGAAGGCGGCGGGCGAGGGCAGAATGCCGACGGCCGGCGAACTCGCGGCGGCGGTGGCCGCGGTCAAAGGACATCATTGGGAACTGGACAAGGCGAACGGAACGGCGACGCATCTGGACCGGACCCCGCTGGCGCTCAACTCATTCGCAAAGAGCTACATTGTGGGACGCGCCGCGGACGCCGCGTTAGCCACCGAGGGTGTGACAGCCGCGGTGGTGAATATCGGCGGCGATCTGGTGGTGCGCGGCAACTGGACGGAGCCGGTGAGCGTCGCCGACCCGAAGTCCGACGAGGAGAACGCGGAGCCGATCGCGCGCCTGCGGATCCGCAATGCCGCGGTGGCGACGAGCGGCAATTATCGGCGCGGCGTGGAGATCGCGGGACGGCACTACTCGCATATCGTGGATCCGCGGACCGGCCAGCCGGTGGACCACGTGATCAGCGCGACCGTGGTGGCGCCGAATGCCTCCGACGCCGGCGCGCTTGCGACCACAATGTGCGTGCTGCAGCCCGAGGAGAGCCGGCGGCTCGCGGAGCGAACTCCCGGCGTGGAATACCTGCTGGTGGCGAGCGACGGCAAGCGCATCGCAAGCAGCGGATGGAAGCGGCTGCAGGCAGCCGGAATGGCGATGTCGCCCGCTCCGGCGCCGGTACCGGCCGCGGGCTCCTGGGATCCCGCCTTCGAGCTCACCATCAATCTGGAGATCGCCAGCATTCAGGGTATGCGCGCGCGACGTCCGTATGTCGCGGTGTGGGTCGAGGACCCCGACAAGTTCCCGGTGCGCACCATCGCCCTGTGGTTCGAGCGTGTTCGCTGGCTGCCGGAGCTGAGGGCCTGGTATCGCGCCGACCGCATGCGGGCGATGACAGACGGCAACGACATCACCAGCTCGGTATCGAGCGCCACTCGTCCGGCGGGAAAGTACAAGCTGAAGTGGGACGGCAAAGACAATAAGGGGAATCTGGTGAAGGCGGGCAAGCATACCGTCTGGATCGAGGCGGCGCGCGAGCACGGCACTTACCAGATCATGCACCAGGAGATGGATTTCAACGGCACCCCGCAGGAAGTGCAACTGCCCGGCGGCACGGAGATCTCCGCGGCCTCGCTGTCGTACCACAAGACGAACTAGTACTCGCGCGTCTCGCGGTCCTCGTACTAGTAAGCCAAATTAGATGGACAGGCCAGGAGGCCTGTCCCACTTACTCCAGCGCGTGGGCGAGGTCGGCGATCAAGTCGTCGGCGTGCTCCAGGCCGATCGAGACGCGCAGAAGATTCTGCGGGGTGCGTGTGTCCGGGCCCTCCACGCTGGCGCGATGTTCGATCAGGCTGTGCGCCCCGCCGAGGCTGGTCGCGCGAATGAAGAGCTTGCACTTGGCGGCGGCAGCCATCGCCGTCTCGCGCGTGCCGCGCACCTGGAAGGAGAGCATCCCTCCGAAGGCCGACATCTGGCGGGCGGCGATTTTGTGTCCGGGATGATCGGGCAGGCCGGGGTAGTGCACCCGTTCCACGGCATGATGCGCCGCCAGGAATCGCGCCACCTTCATCGCGTTCTCCGATTGCGCGCGCACCCGCCACGGCAGCGTATCGATGCCGCGCATGGTCAGCCAGCAATCGAAGGGCGAGGGCACGCTGCCGCCGTAGCGCTGCGATTTGCGCGCGCGTTCGAAGAGGTAATTCTCGTGACGCGTGATCAGCGCGCCGCCGATTACGTCGCTATGCCCGCCCAGGTATTTCGTAGTGGAGTGCGCCACCATATCGATGCCGCAATCGAGCGGCTGCTGCAGGACGGGCGTCGCGAAGGTGCCGTCGCAGACGGTCACGATATTCGGACTGGCCTGCCGGGTGAGGGCGACGATCGCGGTGAGGTCGGTGACCTTCATCAGCGGATTGGACGGCGTCTCCACCCAGACCAGCCGGGTGTTGGGGCGCAGCGCGGCGTGGAAATCGTCGATGTTGGTCATGTCCACGTAGCTGGTCTCCAGGCCCCACTTGCCGAAGACTTCGCCGATGACTTTGCGCAGCCCCCAATACACGTCGTCCGGGGCGACGATGTGGTCGCCGGGCTCCAGGCCTTGAACCAACGCCGTGACCACCGCGAGGCCGCTCGAAAAGCAGATCGCCTGCCGGCCGCCCTCGAGCGAGGCGAGGCATTCTTCCAGCGCGCGGCGGTTGGGATTGTCCTCGCGCGAGTAGCTGAAGCCGCGCGGATAT
The DNA here is from genome assembly GCA_963791985.1 of uncultured Solibacteraceae bacterium. Taxonomy (GTDB): domain Bacteria; phylum Acidobacteriota; class Terriglobia; order Bryobacterales; family Bryobacteraceae; genus Solibacter. Next base: position 771,168 of record CAWBUN010000004.1, read on the forward strand.
TCGCCGGCGGCGCTGCGCTCGAAGGTGGTGGAGAGGTGGATCGGGGAAGTGACGGCGCCGGTCGCGGGGTCGATGTGGCGTCCGGCGTGGACGGCGCGAGTCTCGATTTTCATCACTGCTTAGTGTAGCGTCCCGAGACCCTGCCCCACCGCTGCGCGGTATGCCCCACCCACCCGAGCGGCGTTGTCGAGTTTTACCTCTTGTTTTCTGCTATTTGGGTGCTGGCATGGGAATTGCAGATTAAAGGGTATGGCATATGTAATTACGGACACGTGTACCAAGGACGAGCTGTGTGTGCAAGCCTGCCCGGTGGACTGCATCCACCCCAAGCAGGACGAGGCGGGTTTCGCCGAAGCTCCTCAGCTCTACGTCAAACCCGACGACTGCATCGATTGCGGCGCCTGCGTCCCGGTTTGCCCGACGAATTCGATTTTTGTGTTGGAGGAGCTTCCCGAAGAGTACGCGAAGTTTGCGGACATCAACGCGGCCCATTACAACTAGTCTGTAGTTTAGGGGCCGGCGGTGTTCCGGACATCGTCGTCCCCATCTCTCCGCAGTTCCCTCCCTCCTGTTATCCTCAAAAAAGCAGTTTTCACGCACGCCCCCATGAAAAAACTTCTTGCACTGAATCGCAGCGAAATTGCTATCCGCATTCTGCGCGCCGCCAACGAGCTCGGGTTGCGCACGGTGGCCATCTACTCCAAGGAAGACAAGCTCGCCCTACATCGCTTTAAGGCCGATGAAGCCTACCTGATCGGCGAAGGTAAAGGGCCCGTCGAGGCCTACCTGGACGTGGAGGGCATCGTCGCGCTTGCCAAGGAGAAAGAAGTCGACGCGATTCATCCCGGCTACGGCTTTCTCTCGGAAAACCCCGCACTGCCGCGCGCCTGTGAACGCGCCGGCATCACCTTCGTCGGCCCTTCGGCGGAGTTGCTGGATCTGCTCGGCGACAAGACGGCGGCACGGCGCCTGGCGCAGAAGGCGGGGATCCCGCGCGTGCCCGGCACGGAAGAGGCGGTGACCAGTCCCAAGCAGGCCGAGAAGATCGCGGCCACGATCGGGTATCCGCTGATCATCAAGGCGGCCTTCGGCGGCGGCGGCCGCGGCATGCGCGTAGTGGAGAAGGCCGGGGATTTCGCGGGCAAGCTGGAAGAGGCGCGCCGCGAATCGGCGGCGGCCTTCGGCAACGACGCGGTCTTTCTGGAGCGCTTCGTGCGCCGCGCCAAGCACATTGAAGTCCAGATCCTGGGCGACCGGCACGGCAACATTCTGCATCTCTACGAACGCGATTGCTCGGTGCAGCGGCGCCACCAGAAGGTGGTCGAGGTGGCTCCCGCGGTCGGCCTGGATCCCAAGATCCGCGCACAACTCGCGGACGCGGCCGTGACCCTGGCGCGCGCAGCGGGCTACACCAACGCCGGCACCGTGGAATTCCTGGTGGACGCCGATTCCGGCGAGTGGTTCTTCATCGAGGTCAACCCGCGCATTCAGGTGGAGCACACCGTCACCGAAATGGTGACCGGAATCGACCTGGTACGCTGCCAGATCCAGGTAGCGCAGGGGCTGCGATTGCACGGTCCCGAGATAAACCTGCCCGCGCAGGACAAGGTGCCGCTCTATGGCTACGCGCTGCAGTGCCGCATCACCACGGAAGATCCGGCAAACGGCTTTGTGCCGGATTACGGCAAGATTCACACCTACCGTTCGCCGGCCGGCTTCGGCATCCGATTGGACGGCGGGTCGGCCTACTCGGGCGCGGTGATCACGCCCTTCTACGATTCGCTGCTGGTGAAGACCACCGCCTGGGGCCGCGAGTTTCCGCACGCCTGCCAGCGCATGGACCGCAGCCTGCGCGAATTCCGCGTGCGCGGCGTGAAGACCAACATCCCCTTCCTGGAGAACGTGGTCAACCATCCGGATTTCCAGGCCGGGCAAGTCAGCACCCGCTGGCTGGAAGAGACGCCGGCGCTGTTCAAGTTCGAAGCGCGCCGCGACCGGGCCACCAAGCTGCTCACTTATCTTGCGGAAGTGATCGTCAACGGGAATCCCCAGGTGGCGGGTAAGGCGCGGCCGGCGAAAATCGGCGCCCCGCCGATTCCGGCGCACGACAGTTCGGAAGCGCCCAAGGGAACCCGTCAACTGCTGCGCGAACTCGGCCCCGCGGGCTTTGCCGAGTGGACTGCAAAGCAGAAGCGCCTGCTGATGACCGACACCACCTTCCGCGACGCGCACCAATCGCTGCTGGCGACGCGCGTGCGTTCCCACGACATGCTCGCCATCGCCAACTTCGTTTCGCACAAGCTGCACAATCTGTACAGTGTCGAAATGTGGGGCGGCGCGACCTTCGACGTGACCATGCGCTTTCTGCATGAGGATCCGTTCGCGCGCTTGCGGCAACTGCGCGCGGCGATTCCGAACATCTGCTTCCAGATGCTGCTGCGCGCCTCGAACGCGGTGGGCTACACGGCGTATCCGGACAACGCGGTCGCGGAGTTCATCTACGAAGCCTCGGCGCAGGGCATCGACATCTTCCGAATTTTCGATTCGCTCAACTGGCTGCCCAACATGAAGGCGTCCATGGCCGCGGTGCGCAAGACGCGCTCGGTCTGCGAGGCGGCCATCTGCTACACCGGCGACATCCTCGATCCGAAGCGCGATAAGTACTCGCTGGATTATTACGTGCGCATGGCCAAGGAACTGGAGAAGATGGGCGCGCACGTGCTCGCCATCAAGGATATGGCGGGCCTGTGCCGTCCCTATGCCGCCGAGAAGCTGGTCAAGGCGCTGCGCCAGGAAGTCGGCATTCCGATTCACTTCCACACGCACGATACCAGCGGTTTGAACGCTGCGTCGATCTTGAAGGCGGCCGAGTCGGGCGTCCACGTCGCCGATGGTGCGGCCGCGTCGATGAGCGGCACCACCAGCCAGCCGAATCTCAATTCCATCGTCGCCGCGCTCGCGCACACCAAACGTGACACCGGGCTCGATCTGGACGCACTCAATCAATACGCGGATTATTGGGAGGTCGTGCGGGAGTTCTACGCGCCGTTCGACACGGGTCCGAAATCGGGCTCGGCCGAAGTCTACGAGCACGAGATGCCGGGCGGCCAGTACACGAACCTGAAGGAGCAGGCCGAATCCATGGGGCTGGGCGCGCGCTGGCACGAAATCGCGCGGACCTACGCGGAGGTCAACCTGGCCTTCGGCGACATCGTCAAAGTGACGCCTTCGAGCAAAGTGGTCGGCGACATGGCGATCTTCCTGGTCAATCACAACATGACTATCGCGCAGTTCGAGAAGCTGACGCCCGATCACAACCTGACGCTGCCGGCGAGCGTGATCGACATGTTCATGGGTTCGCTCGGCGAGCCTGAGGGTGGGTGGCCGAAGCATCTGCAGAAGATCATCCTCAAGGGTGCGAAGCCGCAGCGCGGACGCCCGGGCGCGCATCTGCCGCCGGTGGACCTCGACGAGACCGCGGCCGCGCTGGAGAAGAAGATCGGGCGCAAGCCCGCGCACGACGAGGTGCTCAGCTACCTCATGTACCCCGATGTCTTCCTGAAGTTCGCGCGCGCCCGCCAGAATTGGGGCGACGTGGACGTGCTGCCCACACCGGAGTTTTATTACGGCATGGAACGCAGCGCAGATATCGCGGTGGAGTTGGAACCGGGCAAGGCGCTGGTGATCAAGTTCCTCACCGTCGGCGAACCGCATCCCGACGGCACGCGCACCGTCTTCTTCGAGCTCAACGGGCAGCCGCGCGAAGTGACGGTGCGCGATAGCAGCCTGGAAGTCAAGGAACAGGCGCGCGTGAAAGCCGACCCTGGAAAGCCCGGGCAACATCGGCGCACCGATCCCGGGCGTGGTCTCCACCGTAGCCGTCGAGTTGAATCAAACGCTCAAGAAGGGCGACCGCCTGCTGGTGATGGAAGCCATGAAAATGCAGAGCACCGTCTACGCCCCGGTCGCGGGCAAGGTGACGCAGTTGCTCGTGGCCCCCGGCCAACAGGTGGAAGCCAAAGACTTGCTGTTAGTGATCGAGTAGGACAGGCCTCCGGCCTGTCCCGCTAATCGGCTTTTGCTAACATGTTCCTTCGCCATGCCGAAAATCAGAGGACTCCGCTGGTGGATGATCGGGCTGATCATGCTCGGCTCGATCATCAACTACCTGACGCGCAGCACGCTCGCCGTCGCCGCTCCCACCGTCCTCAAAGACCTGCACATCACCACGCAGCAATATTCCTGGATCGTCGGCGCCTTCCAGGGCGCGATCATGACGCAGCCCATCTGCGGCTACGTGCTGGACGTGCTCGGCCTCAAGATCGGCTTCGCGATTTTCGCCGTCGCCTGGTCGCTGGTCAACATGTCGCACGGCCTGGCGAACAGCTGGCAGGCGTTCGCCGGACTGCGCGGCCTGCTCGGATTTAGCGAGGGCTCGGCGAATCCGGCGGGCATGAAGGCGACCTCGGAGTGGTTCCCCGCCCGCGAGCGCGGACTCGCCGGCGGCGTCTACAACATCGGCGCGTCGGTGGGTTCCATGCTCGCGCCGCCGCTGGTCGCGTGGGCCATCCTGAGCTACAACTGGCGGGTCGTCCTTCGTGATCACGGGCAGCCTCGGGATTGGTTTGGGTGTCGCTGTGGCTGCTGTTCTACGAATCGCCCGCGCAGCCACCGCGCGCTCTCGAAGGAGGAGCGGCGAGTACATCGCCGCGGGGCAGGAGAAGCACCTGCAAGGCGACGGCACACGCCCGTCGCATGGTGCGGATTCTCAAGCAGCGGAATTTCTGGGGAATCGCCGTGCCCCGATTTCTCGCCGACCCCACCTGGGGCACGCTCAGCTTCTGGCTGCCGCTCTATCTGAGCAGCGTCCGCCACATGGATTTGAAGCACATCGCGATGTTCGCCTGGATCCCGTTCCTGGCCGCCGATTTCGGGTGCTTGTTCGGCGGCCTGATCGCCATGACGCTGCAAAAGCGCGCGGGGTTGAGCGTGATCAACGCGCGCCGCTGCGCCTTCACGGTCGGCGCCGTCCTGATGGTCGGCGTGGGCTTCGTCGGCTTCGTGCAGAGCCCGTATGCCGCGATCGCGCTGCTGAGTCTCGGCGGCTTCGCGCACCAGACGCTCTCGGTCACCGTGATCACCATGGCGTCCGACCTCTTCAAGAAGAACGAGGTGGCTACCGTGGCCGGAATGGCCGGCACGTTCGGCAATGCGGGGCTGCTCATCTTCTCGCTGCTGATCGGCGGCCTGGTCGCCACCGTCGGGTACACGCCGTTCTTCGTCTGCCTGGGCGTGCTCGACCTGTTCGGCGCGGTGGTGCTCTGGACCGTGGTGCGCGAGCGCAACTTCTCGATATGATGATCCGCAATCCGATCCTGCCGGGCTTCAATCCCGACCCGTCGATTCTCCGCGTCGGCGACGATTACTACATCGCCACTTCGACCTTCGAGTGGTTCCCCGGCGTGCAGATCCACCACTCGCGCGACCTGGTGCACTGGCGCCTGCTGACACGCCCGCTGACGCGCGCCAGCCAGCTCAACATGCTCGGCGATCCCGATTCCTGCGGCATCTGGGCGCCCTGCCTGAGCTACTCCGACGGCCTCTTCTACCTGGTCTACACCGACGTCAAGCGCTACGGGCGTACCACGCAGGGCGGAAACACCGGCGCGTCGCTGCGCGATCTGCACAACTACCTCGTGACCAGCCCGCGCATCGATGGCGAGTGGTCCGACCCGGTCTACCTCAACAGCAGCGGCTTCGACCCGTCGCTGTTCCACGATGACGACGGGCGCAAGTACCTGCTCAACATGCTCTGGGACCATCGCCCCGGGTCACAATCGCTTTGCCGGAATCGTGCTGCAGGAATACTCGGCAGCGGAACGCAGGCTCGTCGGCGCCGCAGCACCTGATCTTCACCGGCACGTCAATCGGCTTCACGGAAGGTCCGCACCTCTACAAGCGCGGCGGCTACTACTATTTGTTGACCGCGGAGGGCGGCACCGGTTGGGGACACGCGGTCACGATGGCGCGCTCGCGCGAGTTGACCGGACCCTACGAACTCCATCCCGACACCTACATCCTCACCTCGCGCCATCGTCCGGACATCGAACTGCAGCGCGCCGGTCACGCCGACCTGGTCGAGACGCAATCCGGCGAGACCTACATGGTGCATCTCTGCGGCCGCCCGCTGCGCAATCGTGGACGCTGCACCTTGGGACGCGAGACGGCGATTCAGAAGATGCAGTGGTCGCCCGACGGCTGGCTGCGCACCGTGGATGGCGAGGGCCTCCCGTACGTCGAGACGCCCGCGCCGTCGCTGCCCGCGCACGCGTTCCCCGAACTGCCGGCGCGCCACGACTTCGACGGCCCGATGCTACCGCTCGATTTCCAATGGCTGCGATCGCCCTGACCCGCCGAACTTTTCAGCCTGACCGAGCGTCCCGGCCACCTGCGCCTGTATGGCCGCGAAACAATGGGCAGCCTGTTTCACCAGGCGCTGGTGGCGCGCCGCCAGCAGTCGCATTGCTACAGCGCGGCGACGGTGGTGGATTTCGAGCCCGATCGAATTTCCAGCAGATGGCCGGACTGATCTGCTATTACAACGGCAGCAAATTTCACTACCTCTACATCTCGCACGACGCCGCGTCGGGCAAGCACCTGCGCGTGATGTCCTGCCTGCCCGACCAGCTTCAGTCCGACGCCTTCACCGCGCCGATCCCGATTCCCAGCGGCGTGCCGGTGCATCTGCGCGTCGAGGTCGACTACGAGCGTCTCTATTTTGCGTGGCGCGTGGAAGGCGGCCCGTGGCGCCGGGTTCCCGGCCAGTTCGACGCCAGCATCCTCTCGGACGAAGCCGGCCCTCCCGGCAATCCGAATTTCACCGGCGCCTTCGTCGGCATGTGCTGCCAGGATTTGTCCGGCGCGCGCCGCCCAGCGGATTTCGATTACTTCATCTACCGCGAACGAGAATTCCGGGCGAACCCGTTCGTGGACGATGACCATTCTGGCGCATCGTGACAGCATCTCGAGTGATGCTATGATGCCATTATGCGCACCACGGTCACGCTGGATCCGGACGTCGAGCGCGCTCTGAAAGCCGCCATGCGAAGTCGCGGCATTTCTTTCAAGCGGGCGGTCAACGAGGCCATCCGGACCGGACTATTGAAGCCTGGATCAAGGCCGAAACGCCGGTTCGTGCAGAAGACCTATTCGCTTGGCCCGGAGCAAAACTTCCGTTGGGAAAAGGCGTTGGCCACGGCCGATGCAATCGAGGATGAAGAAATCATCCGGAAACTGGCCCTGCGTAAATGAAATTGCTGGATGCGAACCTGCTTCTGTATGCGGTCAACAAGGATGCGCCGCTTCACCTTCCCGCCAGAAAGTGGCTGGAAAAATCTCTGACCGGCGAGGAACCTGTCGGATTCTCCTGGAACGTGATTCTGGCCTTTTTGCGACTCACGACGCGCCCGGGCCTGTTTCGAAAGCCCTTGTCACCGGATCAGGCGTTCGACCTGGTGGCATCGTGGCTCGCCGAACCCGGAGCCATCATCGTACACGCCGGCCCGCGTCATTTGGAGATCGTCCGACGTTTGATAAAACCCTTGGGCACCGCGGGCAACCTGACTTCAGACGCGCATTTGGGCGCCCTCGCAATTGAACAGAACGCTCAACTCTGCTCTTGCGATGGAGACTTCGCACGCTTTTCCGGCGTGGATTGGCAGAACCCGCTGGAGTAGCAGCGGAACCGCTGGTGAGGGGCGGGAGCTCGTTGCGCTCCCTGACGGTCGCGGCTCGTTGAGAAGAATCGGATGAGTTGCAATACAAGCTGTCAGTGCTTCCCGAGCATACCCAGGACTGCGTTGACCATCACGGACGCCATGCCCACCGGGATCGCGACCTTCCAGCCGATGTTCATCAGCTGATCGTAGCGGTAGCGGGGGAAAGTGCCGCGGAACCAGATCATCGTGTAGATGATCACGCTCACCTTCACCAGGAACCAGAACAGGCCGATCATCGCGTCGTTGACCATCGGGATCGCCATGATCGCGCCGATCAGCACCAGGAGCACCACTACGCCGAGCAGGACTTTCTGCTGCATCGGGTCGACCACTTTGCGGATCAGTGTGAACGTGAGCAGTCCGGAACCGACGAAGAGCAGCACCGGGACGCCGTAATTCAGCGGCTTTTCGAGCCATGCGACGCTCGGGAAGGGGCGCAGCCAGCCGCCCCAGAAGAGTGTCACGGCGACACTCGAGATCACGAAAATATTGGCGTACTCCGCCAGGAAGTAGAGCGCCCAGCGGAAGCCGCTGTATTCGGTGTGGAAGCCGGCGACCAGTTCCGACTCCGCTTCCGGCAGATCGAAAGGCGCGCGATTGGTCTCCGCCGTTGCCGCGATGATGTAGAGCACGAACGGCACCACCATGAAGCCGTAGTTGGCGAAAATGCCCCACACACCGCGATCGATCTGCGATTGCACGATGCCCTGCATGCTGAGCGTCCCGGCCACCATCACGCCGGATAGCAGCGCGAAGGCCAGCGCCACTTCGTAGCTCACGAGTTGCGCCGCGCTGCGCAGCGCGCCGAGCAGCGAGTAGTGGCTGTTGGACGACCAGCCGCCGAGAATGATGCCGAGGATGCCGACCGCCGAGGTTGCGGAGATCACCAGCAATCCCACGTTGACGTCGGCGACATAGATCTTGCGCGCGAAGGGAATCACGGCGAACGCGACCAGCCCGGTGATCGTCGAAATGCAGGGCGCGAACCAGAAGATCGCCTTGTCGGAATCGGTCGGGATGATGTCTTCCTTGAGCAGCAGCTTCAACGCGTCGGCGATGGGCTGCAGCAAGCCGTGCGGACCGCAGCGCATGGGCCCCAGGCGCACCTGGAAATCCGCGAGCACCTTGCGCTCCACCAGCACGATATAGCCGGCGACCAGCGGGAAGGCCGCAATGATGACCAGCGTCACCAGGATGGGCATGAACAGCGGATGGTTGAGGACGGTCTCCATATGTGTCTACCGGAACAACGAAGTCTGCGCGAGCCGCAGGAACGGCTCGGGATAAATGCCGATGGCCAGCGTCGCGATGCCGGTCAGGGCGAGAGCGAAACGCATGCCGAAACTCGTGGCGAGCGCGGGAGTCTTTTCCAACTCCTCGCGGATGAACATGCTGCGCACGATCTTGAAGTAGTAATAGATCGCCACCGCGACGTACAGGGTCGCCACAATCGCGAGCCCGACATGCCCGGTCTGGATCAGCGCCAGGAAGATGTAGTACTTGCCCAGGAAGCCCGCCGTGGGCGGAATGCCGGCCAGCGAGAGCAGGAAGATCAGCATGAGGAAGGCATAGCCGGGACTCTTGTGCACCAGTCCGGCCAGGTCGTCGAGGTCCTCGCCGATGATGTTGGCGCGGCGCATCGCGATGATCACCAGGAAGGCGCCCAGGTTCATGAAGGTGTAGACCATGATGTAGACCGCGATGCCCTTGATCCCGGTGTCGTTGCCCGCCACCAGGCCGAGCAGCATGTAGCCCGCGTGAGAGATCGAGCTATAGGCGAGCAGGCGCTTGATGTTGGTCTGGTTGATCGCCGCCAGGTTGCCGATGGTCAGCGTGATGATCGCGATGAAGGCCAGCAGCGGCTCCCAGACCTCGCGCGCCGAAGCGAGAGGCCCCAGGAAGATGCGCAGCAGGAACGCGATCGAGGCGGCCTTGGACGCCACTGAAAGATACGCGGTCACGGTGGTGGGCGCGCCCTCGTAAGCATCCGGCGCCCACATGTGGAAGGGCACGGCGGAGACTTTGAAGAGCAGGCCGACCGAAGTCGTGGAGAGCGCCAGGAAAACCATCGGGTCCCACGGCGGGCGCTGCGCGATGGCGCCGGCGATATCGGAGAGTTTGGTGGAACCCGCGATGCCGTACATCACGGAGAAGCCGTAAACCAGGAAGCCGCTCGAGAAGGCGCCGAGCAGCAGGTATTTGAGCGCCGCTTCGTTGGAGCGCCGGTCCGTTCGCAGGAAGCCCACCATCACGTAGAAGCACAGCGCCATCAGTTCGAGGCCGATGAAGAGCGTGATCAGATCGGTGCCGGAGGCCAGGAAGTACATTCCGCACTGCGCAAAGAGAATCAGGCTGTAGTATTCGCCGTGGTGCTCGCCCGAAATCTCCAGGTACTTATAAGAGACGATCGCGACGACTACGGCGGCGACCAGGAAGATCCAATTGAAGAAGATGGCGAAGCCATCCACCGTGATGGAGCCGCCGAAGCCGCTCAATTCCGGCGCATTCTGCGCGGCCAGCCAAGCCTGCTGGCGATAGAGGCCGAAGCCAGTAAACGCCTCGGCGAGAATCACGAAGATCAGCAGGAACTTGCGCTGGCGCGGATCGGGGAAGATCAGGAAATCGAAGAGCAGGATGGCGCAGCCGAACAGCGCCAGCATGACCGCCGGAATGATCGAGAAGTGATCGGTCGATGTGTAGAACAGGCTGAAATCGATCATTGCGCGCCTCCCGCGACAACCGCCGGCGCCTGCGCCACCGGTGGGGCGGCGGGCCGCGCTCCCGCGTTTTGCACGGCGCCGCTGAAATATCCGGGCCGCACGCGCTGCACGATCTCCGTCACCGGCTGCCGCAGAATATCAAAGTAGGGTTTTGGATAGATGCCGATCCAGATGGCCCACGCGATCAGCGGCACAAACATCGCCACTTCGCGCGCGCTCATATCGGGGATGGTCAGATTCTTGCCGTTGGTGACCTGGCCGAGCATGGTGCGCTGGTAGAGCCACAGCAGGTACGCCGCGCCCAGGATCACGCCGGTGACCGCGAAGGCCGCCCAGATCCAGTTGGCCTCAAACGCGCCTTGCATAATCGTGAACTCGCCGACGAAACCGTTCAACAGCGGCAGACCCGCCGAACTCAGCATCGCGATCGCGAAGATGATGGCGAACTTGGGCATCACGTGCGCCAGTCCGCCGTACTCCTTAATCTCGCGCGTGTGCCGGCGCTCGTAAATCACGCCGATCACCATGAAGAGCATGCCGGTCGAAATCCCGTGATTGATCTGCTGCAGCACGCTGCCCGCGATCCCGTTCGGGGTCAGCGAGAAGATGCCGAGCGTGCAGAAGCCCAGGTGGCTGACCGAGGAATACGCGATCAGCTTCTTCCAATCGGCCTGCATCAGGCTGACCAGCGCGCCATAGATGATGCCGATCAGCGAGAGGATCGCCAGAATCTGCACGATGCCGCGGTCCGCACTCGCCTCCGGCAACAGCGGCAGGGAGAAGCGCAGGAAGCCGTAGGTCCCCATCTTGAGCAGCACCGCCGCCAGAATCACCGATCCCGCGGTGGGCGCTTCCACGTGCGCGTCGGGCAGCCAGGTGTGGAAGGGGAACATCGGGACCTTGATCGCGAAGCCGATGAAGAAGGCCCAGAAGACCCACTCCTGCAGGCCCAGCGGAAGGTTGACCTTCATCAACTCGGAGATCTCGAAGCTGTAGGTATGGAACTGATTGAAGTGCTGGAAGTAGAGCGTCAGGATGCCGAGCAGCATGAGCACGCTGCCGGCCAGCGTATAGAGGAAGAACTTGATGGCGGCGTAGAGCTTACGCGGGCCGCCCCAGACGCCGATGATGAAGTACATCGGCACCAGCACCAGTTCCCAGAACACGTAGAAGAGGAAGAAATCCAGCGAGAGGAAGACGCCGATCATGCCGGCTTGCAGCAGCATGAACATCGCATAGTATTCCTTCACGCGATCCTGAATCGCGTTCCAGCTGCACAGCACCGCGATGAAGCCCATCAGCGTGGTCAGCATGATCAGCAGCATGCTGATGCCGTCGACGCCGATGTGATAGTGGGCGCCGATCGCGGGAATCCAATCCGAGCTTTCTTCAAACTGGAAGCCGGGTCGCCCGGCTTGAAAGCGCGAGGCCAGCGGGAGCGAAATCAGAAACCCGGCGAAGGCCACCAGGTTCGCCCATACGCGGATCAGGTCTTTGCTCTTTCCCGGAATGAAGAGCAGGACCGCAAGGCCGGCGAGGGGCGTAAACAGAATGATCGTCAGTAAGTGCTGGTCCATAGGGTTACCGCACAACGTAATAGCCGAAGAACATCAGGACGCCGATCACCACGAAGAAGGCGTACGCCTGCACGCGGCCGGTCTGTATGATGCATACCGGGTAGGAGAGCATCTTCACGAAGAACGAACCGAAGCGTACCGTGCCATCGATCACCCAGGTGTCCCACCAGGCCGATATCGTAGCCGCGAAGCGTGTGAACCATCCCGCACCGTTCACGCCGCCATCCACCACGTTGCGATCGAACGCGCCCAGCAGGAGTCCGCCGCGCTTGCAGAGGCCATCCACAAAGACATATTCGTAGATCTCGTCCAGGTACCACTTGTTGGAAAGCACCCGATGGCAGCGCGGGAACATCGCGCCGATGCGCTCCGGGATTTCCGGTTTCACACAATAGAAGTAGCGCGCGACCAGGATGCCGGCGGCGGCGATTCCGATGGAGGTGAACATCAGCGTCCACTCGATCGATGCCGAATGCTCGCCCTCCTTAACGGCTTCCACGGCCGCGGTTGCGAAGACCGGTTCCAGCCAATGTTCCAGGCCGCGGAAGCTTTCGCCGAACGCGGTCCACAGTTTGGGGACGCCCAGCCACCCGGCAAACACGCTGCCGATTGCGAGCACCGTCAACGGGCCCGTCATCGAGACCGGCGATTCGTGCGGGTGGACTTCGGGAGCCACACGCGACGTGCCGTAGAAGGTCATGTACATCATCCGCCACATGTAGAAGGCAGTCATCGCGGCGGTGGTCAGGCCCACGGCCCACAGGAGCGTCGAGCCTTTGTGAGAGCTGTACGCCTGCCAGAGAATCTCGTCCTTCGAGAAGAAGCCGGCGAGGCCGGGGATGCCCGCGATCGCCACGCTGCCGATCCACATAGTGCGGAACGTGATCGGGATTTTGTCCTTGAGCCCGCCCATGCGGCGCATATCCTGCTCGCCGCCCATGGCGTGAATCACGGAACCCGAGCCGAGGAAGAGCAGGGCCTTGAAGAACGCGTGCGTCATCAGGTGGAAGACCGCGACCCAGTACGCGCCCACGCCGAGCGCCAGGAACATGTAGCCCAACTGGCTGACGGTGGAGTACGCCAGCACGCGCTTGATATCGGTCTGCACCAGCGCGATGCTGGCGGCCAGAATCGCAGTGAATGCGCCGATGGACGCCACAACGGTGGAGGTGATGGGCGTCAGTTCGAAGAGTGCCGAGGAGCGCGCGATCATGTACACGCCCGCCGTCACCATGGTCGCCGCGTGGATCAGCGCCGAGACCGGCGTGGGACCTTCCATCGCGTCGGGCAGCCAGACGTACAGCGGAAACTGCGCCGATTTACCGGTCGCTCCGAAGAACATGCAAAGCGTGATGATGGTGAACGTTCCGACGCCGGCGACTTCCGGCGTGAAGGCTCCGGCGCGCAGGGCTGCGTTCACGTCCGTGAAGCGCAGCGTGCCCAGCGTGCTCATCAGCAGGAACATGCCCATGATGAAGCCCGCGTCGCCCACCCGGTTGACGATGAAGGCCTTCTTGCCCGCGTCGCCCGCCGACCGCTTTTGAAAGTAGAATCCGATCAACAGGTAGCTGCACAACCCCACGCCCTCCCAGCCTACGAAGAGCAGCGCGTAGTTGTTGGCCAGCACCAGCATCAGCATGAAGAAGACGAAGAGATTGAGGTAGCCGAAGAACCGGTAGTAGCCGTTATCGTGCGCCATGTACCCGGTGGAGTACACGTGAATCAGGAAGCCGATGCCCGTGACCACCAGGATCATTACCGAGCTGAGCGGATCCAGCAGGAAGCCCCAGTCGGCTGTGAACGTCGCCATCTGCCCGTTCGACATGTGGAACGGCAACCCGGCAATCCACTGGAACTGAATTACCTGCTGCACGCGATTGGCCTGCTGCGAAAGCTGCCATACGGCACCCGCGGAGAAGATGAAGGCCAGCAGGATCATCCCCGGACAAATCAGGTTCACCAGGAACTTCAGGGGAGAGTGATGATGGCCGTGTCCGTGATCATGGTCGTGTGAGTGCCCGTGCTCATGATCGTGATCATGAGTGTGCCCGTGCTCATGATCGTGATGATGATCGTGCGCGTGGCCGTGATCATGACCGTGCTCGAAGATGGGCTCCACGCCGGGCGCCACGGCAACTTCGCTCTTCGGCTGCGGATCCAGCGTCTTGCCGAAAAAAAACATCAGCACCGCTCCCAGGAGCGGGAACAAGGGGATCAGCCAGATGGATTCGAGAAAATTCACGTTGTCCCTACCACTTCAGCAAGTCGATTTCATCCGCCTGCACCGTTTCCTTATTGCGGAAAAGCGCGATCAGGATGCCCAGCCCCACGGCGGCTTCGGCCACCGCGTCCGTAATCACGAAGATGGCGAAGATCTGTCCGTTGATATTCTGCAGCGCGTGAGAAAACGCGATCAGGTTGATGTTCACGGCATTCAGAATCAATTCGATCGACATCAGAATGATCACGATGTTACGGCGCGTGAGCACGCCCACCGTCCCGATGAGCAGCAGGGCCGCGCTCAGCGCCAGATAATGTACCGGTGTGATCGGGTGCATTGTCAGATCCTCTTTTTCGCCATCACCACCGAACCCACCACCGCCACCAGCAGCAGGACCGATGCAATCTCAAAGGGCAGCAGATACTCGCTGAACAGCGAGTCGGCCACCTGCTGCACATTCCCGGCAGTGACCGCGCCCGGCGCAATGACTTCGGCGATGCGGAAACTGTCCTTGCCCTTGTACAGGAAGTAGCCGACCTGCGCGCCTACCAATGCCACTGCGATCAGCGCGATGCTCCACTGTTTGTTGAACTGCCGCTCCTTGGCGGCCTGGTCCAGGTTCACCAGCATGATCACGAACAGGAACAGCACCATGATGCCGCCCACGTACAGCACAATCTGCACCGCGAACAGGAACTCTGCCTGCTGCAGCAGATACAGCCCGGCCACGCCGAGC
Organism: uncultured Solibacteraceae bacterium; assembly: GCA_963791985.1. Taxonomy (GTDB): domain Bacteria; phylum Acidobacteriota; class Terriglobia; order Bryobacterales; family Bryobacteraceae; genus Solibacter. The sequence continues at coordinate 786,200 of CAWBUN010000004.1, forward strand.
AGCGAAACAATCAGCGAGATCGCGCTGTGCACCGCGGAGCGCCGCGTGATGGTCAGGATGCCGCCCCCCAGCACCAACACCGCGAAAATGTAGAACAGAATCGTATCGGTCAGCATTTATATTGCGTCGGCCGCGGCCCTTCTTCGAGCGTCTGCCGGTCCCATATCTGGCCTTCCCGCGTGTAGCTGGCCATTTCGAAATCCTGCGTCAATTCCAGCGCGTCCACCGGGCAGGCATCTTCGCACAATCCGCAGAACATGCACCGCGAGGTGTCGTACGTGAAGGTGATCAGCTCTTTGCGCTTGGTGACTTCACTGCGCTCGCTGGTCACCACAATCAAGTTCTCCGGGCAGGCCAGCGCGCACAGATTGCAACTGATGCAAAGCGTTTCGCCGTTATCGGGATTGATGTTGAGTCGCGGAGCCCCACGGTACCGCTCGGCGACCTTGGGCCGCTCGGCGGGATACTGCTCCGTGTAAATGTACTTCGGGTTCTGGTTCCGAAAGGTCACGTAGAGACCCTGGAACAGATCCACCAGAAAGACTTTTTTCAGCAACCCAATCATAAGTTCATTACCCTCACCGGTCGATCTCGCCCAACACGATATCCAGTGTCCCGATCACCGCCACCACATCCGCAATCAGCCCGCCGCGGATCATCCGGTCCAACGCCTGCAGGTTCACAAACGAAGGCGGCCGCACCCGCACGCGATAAGGCTGCGTGGAGCCATCGCTCACCACGTAATATCCCAGCTCTCCCTTGGGCGCTTCGATCGAAACGTACGCTTCGCCGATCGGCGGCTTGATCACCTTTCCGACCTTGCCCATAATCGGCCCTTCGGGAATGGATTCCACCGCCTGCTCCATGATGCGTACCGATTGACGCATCTCTTCCATGCGCACAATGTACCGGTCGTAGGTGTCGCCGTTCTACGCGCGTCGGGATTTCGAAATCGTACTTCTCGTAGCCCGAGTAGGGCTGTGCCTTGCGCAGGTCCCATTTCACGCCGGCGGCGCGCAGCACCGGGCCGGTCACGCCGAATTCCTTGCACTCGTCCGCGCTCAGGATGCCGACGTCCTTCAGCCGTCCTATCCAGATGCGATTGTTGGTCAGCAGTTCTTCGTATTCATCCACCTTGGGGATGAACATCTTGCAGAAGTCGCGGATCTCCTGCTCGAAGCCGTCGTAAGTCTCGTAGAGCAGTCCGCCGATGCGGAAGGCATGCGTGGTAAGCCGCGCCCCGCAATATTTCTCGAAGATCTTGAGCGCTTCCTCGCGTTCGCGCAGGCAGTAGAAGACCGGCGTGATGGCGCCGATATCGAGCGCGTGCGTCCCCAGCCACAGCAGGTGGCTGGCGATGCGGTTCAGCTCCGTGAGGATCACGCGGATGCACTGCGCGCGCGGCGGCGCTTCCACGTTCAGCAGCTTCTCGATGGCCAGGCAGTAGCCCAGGCCGTTGGAGACCGCCGCGACGTAATCCATGCGGTCCACGTACGGATTGAACTGGGCGTAGGTGCGATTCTCGGCGATCTTCTCCACCCCGCGGTGCAGATAGCCGATGATGCAATCCGTCCCCAGGACCTTCTCGCCATCCAGCTTGAGGATGACGCGCAGCACCCCGTGCGTGGAGGGATGCTGCGGGCCCATGTTGAGAACTAATTCGGTGGAGTCTAGAAAGGTAGAGTCCGGCATACGGTCGTCACTGGCCGCTTTCGATTTCCAGGTTTTCCTGCACCCAGCGCGTATCCTGCTGGAGTATTCCGTAATCCTTGCGCAGGGGATAGCCCTGCCATTCCTCGGGCATCAGAATCCGCCGCATGTCCGGATGACCCGCGAATTCGATTCCAAACATGTCGAAGACTTCGCGCTCCAGCCAGTTGGCGGTCAGATGAACGCCCACCGCGGTCTCCGGCTTGTAGCCGTCCGCGATGAAGGTCTTGACCCGCACGCGCTCGTTGCGCGAAAAACTATACAAGATGTAGACGACATCGAAACGCTCGGCGCGCTTGGGCCAATCCACCGCCGTCACGTCCACCAGGTAATCGAAGTCGGCTTCCAGTTTCAGGTATTCCAGGATCGGAATCACCGAATCCGGCTTGGCAACCAGGAAATTCTGTCCGAGATAGGTGGAAGTCTCGCTGATTCCTTCGCCAAACCTCTCCTTGAGCTCACGGGCGAGGTCGCTATCCCAGGGTGTGGCAGCCATGGTCGCGGGCGGCTTCGGGGGTGCTGCTCCCGCTGCCGCGGCTGGCTTCGGAGGAGCCGCTTTCGCGGCATCAGCGGCTGGTTTTACCGGTGGTCCCGCGGCCTCTCCCTTTGGGGGAGGAGCCGCGTCGGAGGCCCCCGGCGTTTGCTCGTCAGCCATTTGTACTCCTCGTGAAGACTCTTACACTTATCACTTGCGGGGACGGGTGTCAAATTGTGCAACACCCGCGCGGTTAGCGTGCATACGCGAATTTCGTGTGAGCCGAATTGTCGAGTTTCCCGGCGTTCGGTTTGAAGCCTTTTTCTGCTGCAGCTGTCTCGGAGATTGCCGGAGCCACGGTCGTTAACGTAGATGCCGCTAAATAGGGCGTCCAGGATTTCGGTCAGGTCGGGCTGACGGGCTGGCGATATCCCTATTCCGGCGCCCCTACGCTCACGGTGGGCGCCGAACCTACACGTCTTCGTTGGTAAATCCATCACTCAACGCCGATGCAATCTACACGCTCGCCGTGGATTACCAGCTACCTCGTCTTCGACCAGGCCGATGAATCACACTACCTTTTCGGCGGCGCCACCAGTTCGACCGGTTATGCGAATGGAACCTGCGGGGTCTCCGGTAGCCTCTGCGTCTCCACCTACAACTTCTCCGGGCCTACCACGCTGGTGTTTACGACTCCGGATTCCGGCGTATACGACAATGCCGGCGGCGTTTCCATCGACATGGAACAACAGGCCACCGGACTACTGGCTGCGAGGCGAAGCCCAGTAGGATAGGCCTCTCCACCCGCACGCGCCTGCCGAGCAAAGCTCGGCTGGACAGGCCGGGAGGCCTATCCCACGTCAACCGTGATCTAATAGGCCCAGCTTTATGATCGGTAGCCGTATCGGGAACTACCGCATTCTGGAGAAGCTGGGCCAGGGCGGGATGGGTGAGGTTTACCGCGCAGAGGACGAACGCCTTAAACGCGTCGTCGCCATCAAGGTCCTGCGCCACCAGGACCGCGAAGCAGCGCTGCGTTTCCTTCAGGAGGCCCGTGCTGCCTCTGCGCTGAACCACCCCAACATTGTCCAGATCTACGAGCTGGAATCGCAGGACGGCGGCGATTTCATCGTGATGGAGCTGGCGCCCGGACGCACCCTGGCGCAACTACTGCGAGAGAGACTCCCCGGCATCGCCGAAGCGCTGGACTACGCGAGCCAGCTCGCTTCCGCCCTTGCCGCGGCTCACGCAGCGGGCATTGTGCATCGCGATATCAAGCCCGCAAACATCGTGGTCAGCGATTCCGGCGCCATCAAAATTCTGGATTTCGGAATTGCCAAACTGGAACCCCACGCTCCCTCCGGCGATAGCACCGAGACCGCCGCGCCCGAAACCGTCGCCGGCTCATTCCTGGGCACGGTTGCGTACGCCTCGCCCGAACAGGCCCAGGGCCGGCCAGTGGACGCACGCACCGACATCTTCTCCGCCGGCGCGGTGATGTACGAGATGCTCACCGGAGCCCGAGCCTTCGACGGCGATTCGACGCCCGGCATTCTGAGCAAGGTCCTGCGCGATCAGCCGCCCCCGATCCGCGACCTGCGCGCCGAAGTCCCGCCGCAGGTGGCTCGCATCGTCGACCGCTGCCTGGAGAAGGACGCCGCCCGGCGCTATCCCTCCGGCGCGGAACTCGCCGCCGACCTGCTGGCGTGCCGCCCGGCGCCGCCTGCCGGACTATCGCGGCGCGCCCGTCTCGCCATCGCTGCCGTTCTTGTGGCTGCCATTGGCTCCGCAGGGTGGCTCTATTACCGATCCTCACGCGCGCGGTGGACCCGCAATGAGGCGCTCCCGAAAATCCGCGAGCTGATCGGCAAGAGCGACTATCCCGCTGCCTTCGATCTCACGCGCAGGGCCCTGAGCTATGTTCCAGACGATCCGCAGCTCAAACAGCAGTGGTCGGAAGTCTCCCTTCCCCTCACCATGACCACCACGCCTCCCGGCGTCACGGTCTCCTACCGGCCCTATGGCGATGCGGCTCTACCCTGGCGGTTAGTAGGACAAACGCCTCTGCAGAACGTTCGTGTTCCGTTGGCTTACATGCGAGTGCGGTTGGCGAAGGAAGGGTGGGAGCCGGCCGAATTCGCCACCCACACAGGCTTTTTGCTGAACGGAAACCTGCCGTTGTCGCGCCCTGGCGAGGTCACGGCCGGGATGGTCAAAGTGCCGTCGCAAGCTTCCTGGGCTGCTCCGAATGACCTCATGCCGCTGCCCGATTACTTCCTGGACAAGTTCGAGGTGACCAACCGCGAGTACCAACAGTTCGTGGACGCCGGCGGTTATCGAGACGCGAAGAACTGGCGTCATTCCTTCCTCAAGGACCACCGCGAGATTCCGCGGGAGCAGGCGCTCCTGCTCTTCCGCGACACGACGGGCAGACCGGGGCCGGCCCACTGGGAACTGGGAGCGTTCCCTAAAGGACAGGCCGAGTTCCCGGTCTCCGGCGTGAGCTGGTTCGAGGCTGCCGCGTACTGTGAGTCCGTAGGCAAGACCCTGCCGACGGTACATCACTGGCGGAAAGCGGCCGCCTTCGATGTCTTTTCCGACATTCTTCTGTTCAGCAATTTCTCCGGCACCGGTCCGGCCCGCGTGGGAGCGAACCCCGGCATCACTACGTTCGGCGCTTACGATATGGCGGGCAATGTGAAAGAGTGGTGCTGGAACCAGGCCGGAGAGTTGCGGAGTATTCTCGGCGGAGGCTGGAACGAGCCGAGCTACGCATACCGCGACGATGACGCCCAGGATCCAATGAAGCGCGAAGTTGCGTACGGAGTCCGATGCGCCGTGTATCCGAGCGCCGTGCCGGCGGCGGCACTGGCCCCCGTCGGGCCGCCGGTGCGCGACTATTCGACCGAGAAGCCAGTGTCCGATGAAACATTTGAGATCTTCCGCCGGATGTACGCGTACGACCGGACACCGCTAAACGCGAAAACAGAGAGCGTGGATGACTCGAACGAGGACTGGCGGAAGCAGAAGGTCAGTTATGCCGCGGCTTATGGAGGCGAGCGAATCCCGGCGTATTTATATCTGCCGCGCAATGCGAAGCCTCCCTATCAGACCGTGTTGTGGGTACCCGGCGGGTACGCCTGGATGTTGCGCAACAGCGAAACCGGTGTGGGGACGGAATTCTTCAATTTCCTGCTGCGCACAGGACGTGCGGTGCTCTATCCGGTCTACCAGGGAACCTTCGAGCGGCACACCGAAAACGGGGGCGGCCCCAATGCCCGTCGCGATTGGACCATCCAATTCGCCAAGGATGTCTCCCGGTCCGTCGATTATCTGGAGAGCCGTCCGGACATACGGAGTGACCGGCTGGCATATTACGGGCTGAGTTACGGTGGAACCTTCGGTACCATCTTCCTGGCGCTGGAACCGCGGCTCAAGACCGGCATTCTGGCGGCCGGCGGCCTGTTCGGCGACAAGCCGCCCCCCGAGGCCGACGTCCTCAATTTCGCGCCACGGGTCCGGGTACCGGTCCTGATGCTGAATGGGCGGTACGATTTCGTGGCGCCGTCGGCGACTTTGCAGTTGCCCATGTTTCGCTGGCTCGGTACCGCGGAAGCCGATAAGCGGCTGATCCAGTTTGATACCGGCCATATGCCGCCGGTGCAGGATCTTATGCGTGAAACTTTGAACTGGTTGGACCGGTATATCGGCCCCGTGCCGCCCATGTAGACCGCGCTCGCTACCGTTCAACCCCCGTTAGGCGCCGATCACTTCCTTACGCTCGATCCATTCACCCGATTGTGATGTAATAAAACCTCTTTAGCCCCTATGTCGCACGCCCTGCATCTCCGCCGCGCCCTGAAGGCAGCCCATCGCCGCGCTCGCGAGATCCAGATGATTGCCAAGGCGTTGGCTGGGACGGACCATCCCATCCTGGCGCATGTCATCCCCATGCGGCGCTGCAACCTGGCGTGCACCTACTGTAACGAATACGACGATTTCTCCAAGCCCGTCCCGGTCGAGGAAATGTACCGGCGGCTGGATCGACTGGCGGACCTCGGCACTACCATCATCACGATCTCCGGCGGCGAACCGCTGCTCCATCCCGATCTCGATCTCCTGATCGCGCGCATTCGCAGCCGCGGCATGATCGCCGGCATGATCACGAACGGCTACCTGCTGGTTGCCGACCGCATCAAGCGCCTCAATCGCGCCGGCCTGGAGCACCTGCAGATCTCCATCGACAACGTCATGCCCGATGACGTATCGAAGAAAAGCCTCAAGGTCCTCGATAAGAAGCTGCAGTTGCTCGCCGAGCACGCCGAGTTTCACGTCAACATCAATAGCGTGGTCGGTGGCGGCATCAGCACCCCGCATGATGCCCTGGTGATCGGCAAGCGCGCGCTCGAACTCGGCTTCACCTCCACCGTCGGCATCATTCACGATGGCGACGGCCAGTTGCAGCCGCTCAAGGACGAGGAACGCGAGGTCTATGCCGCCATGCGCGCCATGGAGAAGGCCAGCTACTCGCGCATCAACGGTTTTCAGGACAACATCGCGCTCGGCAAAGAGAACCAGTGGCGCTGCCGTGCCGGCGCCCGCTACCTGTATATCTGCGAAGAGGGCCTGGTCCACTATTGCTCCCAGCAGCGCGGCTACCCAGGCAAGCCGCTGCTGGAATACACCCTCGAGGATATCCGCCGCGAATACCGTACCGCCAAGGGTTGCGCGCCGCGCTGCACGGTTGCGTGCGTCCACCAGACCGGCACGATCGACCGGTGGCGCGATCCGCAGACGCTGCCCGAAGCTCCCATCGGCCCCAGCCACACCGGCCCGCTGGTGCAACTGCAGCAGAAGTAGCGCCGCAGGCTACACTGGGTTCATGCGCAACTGGTTGTTCGTTCTGTTTCTTGCCTGCACCGTGCTTTTCGCCGAATCCGTGGCCGGCCTCAAATGGAGCACGCCGCAAGGCTGGAAGACCGAGGCCGCCCGCCCCATGCGCGCCGCAACTTACTCCGTCCCCATGGCTCCCGGCGACCATGATCCCGCCGAATGCGCCGTTTATTTTTTCGGCCAGGGCAGCGGCGGCAGCATCCCCGCCAACATCGACCGCTGGAAATCCCAGATCGTCCAGAACGGCAAACCGGCAGAGGCCAAGGTCGATAAGCGGACCATCCACGGCCTGACCGTCACCACCATCGAAAGCGCCGGCGATTACATGGGTATGCAGCAGCAGTCCGCGGTTCACAACTACCGCCTGCTCGGCGCAATCGTCGAAGGACCGGGCGGCAACGTGTTCATCAAGTTCACCGGCCCCGGCAAAACCGTCGAGGCCAACCGCAAGGCATTCGACGCTCTGCTCGCCTCTTTCCAAAAGGAGTAGGACGGGCCTCGCGAAGAGATCGCTCCCTTACGGTCGCGGCTCTGTTCCGAGCCGCGCGCGTCAGCAAGCGGTTGGTTATTCGATTTTTTTCTAGCGCCGCGCTTTCAGGTCCCAGTAGATGGTGCAGCCGTCCTGCTTTGCCTGCCGGTTGTACAGCTTCTCCATGCCATACTCCGCGCTATCGTAGTCCTCGCACGTATAGGCGGCCGCGAACAGGCCGGATTGCACTTGTTGTTTGACCTCGGCTTCGGTGAGGATGTGCAGGCGCGCCCGATCTTGGGGAGGCAGCTCGATCCTGTGGGTATAGGTGCCCAGTTCGTACCCGGGCGGGGGCGTACGCCCGGTCAGGAAATAGATCGGCTCGTCGGCGAATACTGGTGCGTTTCGCGGTGTCACCTGGTTGATCTTCGCCGCGAGGAACTCGTACTTGGCCCAAGTGACGTCTTCCTGGTGATCGTAGAGAGTTCTGACTAAACCGGCGGCGAACAGCACGGAAACCAGCAGCACCGGCAAGAGCGGACGGTCCGACTGCAGCATGCGGGAGCCGAACGCATACAGTCCCGGAACCGCCAGAATCGCGACAAAGGGCACGATCAGCAGAAAGTACTGCGCGAAGGTGGGGTGGGCGATGCCCAACTCGGCGGCGATGCCTAGGGCGAGCCACGCGCACAGGTAGAACTCCGCTTTCAAAGGCTGCGGCCACTGGCTGCCGCGCGCCACGTAGAGCAGGCCGAACACGGCGAGCAGCCCGAGCACCAGTGCCGGGCCGGAATTGATCCAGGAGGTGAGGACGTCCAGGTCGTGGCTGGTAGTATGGGGCCAGTACAGCCTCCGAAAGGTGGCGTGATATTGCACCAGGTTGAACCAGGATTCTCGCGGACCAAGCCACAACAACCAGAAGGCCGGCGCAAAGGGAATCAAGGCGGCGGCGGAGAAAGCCAGGAACTTGCGCCACCGGCTGCCCTTGCGGTTGTAAACCATAACCCAGGCGAGCAGGACGGGGGCGACCGCGGCAGTCAGCAGCGACGAACTGGCCGCGATGCCAGCCAACAGGCCGGTAGCCGCGGAGGACCAAGCACCGCTTCGACCCACCGCGTGCACCGAAATCCGGAAGGCCAGCACTGAGGTGAAGAGACCCATGCCGTAAGGCTGCGCCAGAGATCCGTAAAGGAAGACCATCGCGTTCAGGCCGGTGCAGATCGCTACGGTCACGGCGGCTGCCATGCGCCAACCCGGCACCGGAAAGCGGCGGGCGGCGAAATCGGCCGTCAGCAGCACGGCGCCGATCGTGAGCAGCGCCTGCACCGCGTGAATCAGGCGCCAACCTCCTCCCAACATCCTCATCCAAGCGGCATTCCAATACGCATTGAAGGGCGCCTGCGGGAAGCAGAAATCAAGGTAAGGCTTCTTGCCGGCGAGAATCAACCGAGCCGTCAACAAATGATAGGATTCATCCCACGCGAATGCCCAAGTCTGGGAATACCACAGGAATATCGCTGCGTATAAAGAGAGTAAACCCCAGAACCATGGAGGCCACCCGCGCCGGGGCGCCTCCGGGTTCCCCATCGGAACCGGCATGACCGCATTATCGCATTTCCCTCGAATATGCTAGATTTTTAGCAGCATGCTAAAACTACAGCACGCCTTGCCGTTTCTCCTGCTTACCTCCTGCGCCGTCCGACAACCCGGCCCGCACACCTGGCGCTTCGCCGACCGCACCCTGATGCCTCCCGGCGTCAGGTCGCCCGACCTCGCCGCGCGCACCTTCACCGCCCCCATCGCCATCCCACCCAACTGCCTGGAGAGTGACGCCCTCACCATCCAGCGCCGCCGCTCCCGCATCGTCGTCACCGTCCACCGCGACGCCCTCCTGCGCCAGCCTCCAGGATGGCTCGCCGATTGGATCGATCGCGCCGTGTCGCAAAACTGCATCCCTGCCGGCCAAGGCCCGCTGCTCACCGCGCGCATTCTGGAATCGCTACCCCTGCCCGCCGGCGCCGCCCTGCGCCTGCTCCGCGCAGAGGGCCGCTACAACTTCGTCGAACTGCTCCCCGGCAGCCGCCTACAGGTCGTCAGCCCCGTGCTTAGCTCCGGGACCGCGGTCGATTCGGCCGCGGATACCCCGATGAAAGTCTCCGGCAAAGACAGCAGCATCAGCGTCGAGATGCAGGCGCCCGCCAACCTGATCGGCGTCGAAACCGCGTGGTACGACCTGGTCGCCAAGCCCAGCGGCCGCGGGTCCACGATTGTTCCTACGTCGGCGCGCGTCACCATCGGCGGCCAGGTGGAAGACCGACCCGCGCCTGCCGCCAACCTTTTCCGTTTCCCGCCCGAGGCCGGCTACTACCGCCTCTTCTACAAGGCCGACCAGAGCGAGGTGCTGGCGCTTGCGCCGACTCGCGCCGCGCTCCCCACCGACCCTGATACCTGCGGCGGGCCCGCCTGCTTCCCCATCCCGCGCGGCGTGGGAGTGAACCCCTACATGCGCATTTCGGTCAACGGCGCGCCGCTGACGGTGCCGGTCAGCGCCACCGTACGCAGCGTCATCCAGGCCGCGAAACTGCGCCCCGAAGACGTGCTTCCCACACTCGCCATCACCAAACCCTTCGCCGGCCGTCCAACCGCAGTGGAATTCGACCGCGCCAAACAGGATATCCTCAACCTGACGCTGACCGGCGACGAGCAAATTCGCTGGGGTCAAGCGAATTCCGCCCATTAGCGAGTGGGTTTCAGCTTCGACCGAAGAGCGGGACGCGGGCGTCCGCCCCACAAAGCGGCGGAGCCGCAACCAATAGCACCCTCGGGGTTCCCTCATGGTCGCGCTTCGGTGTGAGGGTGATGCCGGGAATCGTGGGCTCGTTGCGCTCCCTCACGGTCGCGGCTCGTTGACTTTGACGAATTCTCGACGGCTGTAGCACCGATTTCCCCATCCAGTACGATAGACTGCTCAAGATGAAAGTCCTTCTCGCTTTCGCCGTCGCCCTAACCGCCTTCGCGGCAGACCCGCGCGGCATCAGGCCCGACGATTACTTCGCCCTCGCCGCCGTCGCTGATCCCCAGATCTCGCCCGACGGAAAAACGATCGCCTACACCGTCACACGCGCAAGCGCAAAGGACAATCGCCGCACTTCGGAAATCTGGATGGTCCCCGCGGCCGGCGGCACGCCGCGCCAGTTGACCACGGCTCAAAGTTCCACCGCCCCGCGCTGGTCTCCCGATGGCCGCGGCATCGCCTTCCTCTCCACCCGCGCCGCGCCCGGCGAAACCGCTGCCAAACCGCAGGTCTATCTCCTCCCGCTCGATGGTGGCGAACCTCACCGGCTCACCAGCCTCCCCAACGGCGTCACCGCCTTCACCTGGTCGCCCGACGGATCGCGCCTCGCCTGCCTCGGCCGCGCCGGCACCGCCGACCGCCCCACCGATACCCGCCACTACTTCGCCTCCTTTTACAAATTCAACGGCCGCAGCTTTTTCGACACCCTCCGCACCCACATCTGGGTGACCGACGCTCGCGGCCAGGAAGCCCGGCAAGTGACGTCGGGCGACCAGCGCAACGATGTCGACCCCCAGTGGTCGCCCGATGGATCGCGCATTGCCTTCGCCAGCGAGCGCACCGACCAGGAACCCGGCGCGGTGGAGGATATCTGGGTGGTTCCGGCCGCCGGCGGCGAACCGCTCCGCATCGCCGATCGCCACGAAGGCGATCGCTCCCCGCGCTGGTCTCCGGACGGCGCTTCCATCGCCTATCTGGCCGCTCTCGACGATGGCGAAACGCCCAGCATCTTCATCGCGCCCTCCGCCGGCGGCAAGTCGCGTCCTGCTTCCACCCGACTCGATCACGTGCCCGCCAGCCTCGACTGGCGCGCCGATGGCTCCGGGTTCCTCTTCCTCTGCGAATGGAAAGGTGAGCGCCAGGTCTACTCGCTCGATCTCCGGTCCGGCAACGTCGCCCCCATCACCACCGGCGCCCGCGAGATCGCCGCTCCGAATTTCCACTTGCCTACGCACCGCATGGCCTACACCGCGACCGACGCGCTCCACCCCGCCGAGGTCTTCACCGCCGCCCTCGATGGCTCGGGCGAACGGCGCCTGAGCAGCGTCAACGACGCCCTGCTCGCAACGCTACAGCTCTCGCCCCTGGAGCGCTTCACCTATAAGAGCGTCGACGGTTTCGAGATCGATGGCTTCCTCATGAAGCCCACCGGCTGGCGCGAAGGCCGCCAGTATCCGCTGGTGCTCACCATCCACGGCGGCCCCGCCAACATGTACGGCGTCGGCTTCTCGCAGGAATTTCAGGGCTACGCCGCGCGCGGTTGGGCCGTCCTGTTCACCAATCCGCGCGGCTCTTCGGGCTACGGCATGGACTTTCAGCATTCCGTCAAATTGGAGTGGGGCGGCAAAGCTTATCAGGACGTCATGAACGGCGTGGATGCCGTGCTCGCCAAAAACCCATGGATCGATCGCGAGCGCCTCGGCGTCACCGGCGGCAGCTATGGCGGCTTCATGACCAATTGGATCGTGGGCCACACCGACCGCTTCAAAGCGGCAGTCACGCTCCGCGGCATCTCCAACTTCACCAGCGTGGAAGGCACGCGCGACGCCGCCTACGGCCACAAGCGCGATTTCGGCGGCGACCTGTACCAGAACTTCGATCTCTACTGGAAATACTCCCCGGTGCGCTACGCCGCCAGCGTCAAGACGCCCACGCTGGTCCTGCATTCGGACGACGATCAGCGCGTCCCGCTCGAACAGGGCGAGCAGTGGTTCCGCGCCCTGCAACACTTCCATGTACCCAGCGAATTCGTGATCTTCCCGCGCGAGAACCACGAACTCACGCGCAGCGGCGAGCCACGGCATCTGGTGGAAAGCCTCAAGTGGCAGCAGTATTGGTTCGACCGGTACCTGAACAAGAACGCCACCGCGCTCCCTCCGGACCGAGGCGAACCGCGACCGTAGGGTAAAGGAGCGATCAAGGAATCACGTATGCTTGTTCTCACCCGTAGCCAGATCGCCGGACTGTTGAAGTTCGAGGAATACGTCGCGGTTGTCGGAGCGGCCTTCCGTGCCCATGCCGAAGGCTGCTCGATGCGGCCCGCCCTGATGCACGTGAGCGCGCCCGATGGCGAGTTCCACATCAAGGCCGGCGGGTTGCTCACGCCGGAGCCGTATTTCGCGCTCAAATCCAACGGCGGGTTCTTTCACAACCGCGAACGCTACGGCATGCCCAACATCCAGGGCATGGTGATTCTCGCGAGCGCGTCGAATGGCCTCCCGCTCGCCGTAATGGATTCTATGGAAATCACGATCCAGCGCACCGGCGCCGCCACCGCCATCGCCGCTCGCTACCTGGCGCGCCGCGATTCCTCGGTGGTCACGATGTGCGGCTGCGGCAATCAGGGACGCATCCAACTGCGCGCCATCTGCCATGCCCTGCCCATCCAGAAGGCTTTCGCCTTCGGACTCACGCTCGAGAAATCCCGCGCGTTCGCTGCGACCATGAGTGCCGAACTCAATATCGTCGTGGAAGCCACCGGCGATCTTCCCTCTGCCCTGCGCCAGAGCGATGTCTGTGTCACCTGCACACCAGCGAAGAAGGCGCTCATTTTCGCCGCGGATGTGCCGCCCGGAATGTTCATCTCCGCCGTGGGAGCCGATAGTCCCGACAAACAGGAGCTCGATCAGCACCTGCTTCCGCTCGCGAGTGTCTATGGCGACCTGCTGGAGCAATGCGCCGAGGTCGGAGACTTCCATCACGGCATCGGGCACGGGCTGGTCTCGCGCCAGGATTTCCGCGGCGAGCTCGGCGCATTGATTGCCGGCACCGTCCGCGGCCGCACGAGCGCGGAGGAGATCACCATCTTCGACTCCACAGGCACCGCCATCCAGGACGTCGCCGCCGCGGTCGCCGTCTATCGCAAGGCCAAGGCCGCCGGCATCGGCACCGAGTTGGACCTGGCTACGTAGGACAGGCCTCCCGGCCTGTCCTAGTAATCAGTCTTCCCTTCCATCGGCTCTCCCGATAATTTCTCCATTGAAGTTTCGATTTGACGCCGCCCCTCAGCCGCGCATAGCATGAAGACAATGTCTGTGCGTACGGCATTCCTCAAGCTCCATCTCTGGGTAGGCCTCGCCGCCGCGCTGCTGGTAACGGCGCTCGCGATCAGCGGCACAATGCTGGTCTTCGAGAACGAGATCGACCGCGCGCTCAACCCCATGATGAAGGTCGCCCCGCAATCCGGGAACCTGCCCATCGCCGCGATCGTGGACCGCGTGCGCAAGCAGTTCAACCGCCCCGTGATCAACGTCGGCATGAACCCGCGCCCCGATCTCGCCTGGCAGCTCATGGTGCCCACCGGCAGACAGGTCACGCTGGTCTACGTAAATCCGCATACGGGTGAGATCACCGGCAGCCGTCTCTTCCGCACTTCGCTGATGTTCTACGTGCACCAGTTCCACACCAATCTTCTGCTCGGCAAGAACGGGCAGCTCTGGGTCGGCTACGGCAATGCGTGCCTGATGTTCCTCATGGTCACCGGCGTCATCCTCTGGTGGAAGCGGAAGATGCTGACCATCGAGACCTCGGCCTCGTGGCGCCGCATCAATTTCGACTTGCATCACGTGTCGGGGATCTACTCGCTGGTCTTTCTCTTCGTCATCGTCGGCACCGGACTGCTGATGTCTTTCCCCAACCAGATGTATCCCGTGGTCGAGCTGTTCACCGGCGACACCGCCAAGGAAGAGCCCGAAGAGAAGCCCGAATCTACTCCGCCCGCGCAGAAAGGCACGCCCTCGCTGACGCCCGACCAGGCGCTCGCCATCGCGCAGGCGCAGCTTCCCGGAGCCGCTCCGACGTTCCTGTCGATGCCCATGGCACCGAAGGCCACGTACAATATTTCGTTCAAATTCCCCGAGGATGGCACGCCGGGCGGCCGCAGCCATGTCGAACTCGATCGCTTCTCCGGCGCAGTCCTGTGGACCGACAATTCACGCAAAGTGGCCACCGGCCCGCGCTTCGCGAACAACGTGCGGCCGCTGCACACCGGCGATATCTATGGCTGGCGGTCGCGCATCTTCTACGCCCTCGCGAGTTTCAGCGTCGTGATCCAGGCCATCACGGGCCTCATCATCTGGGGCCTGCGCTTCTTCAAGAAGAAGGCCAGATCCAGCGAGACGGCCGCGGCGATGGAAACCGTCGCGTAGGCGAGCTCGCGGCAGATCGCTCCCCGACGGTCGCGGCTCTGATTGAGGACACGGCTCCGAACAGGGGGCATCATCCACGATACGGCTTGCTGAAGTGCGTGTTCCAATCCACCAGGTCCAGGTTGACCAGCTTGTGGGCCATGGCCTTCGTGTCCACGTCGACGATCAGGTAGGCATTCGGATCGTACCGCGTCGCCGCCATCACCAGGTGCTGCGGACCGAAGCTACGGCCGAACTCGAACCAGCGATGCCAGTGGCCGCTCACGATCAGCTGAATGTTCTCGCGATATTTCTTCACCAGCGGATGCAGGCCGTAGTCGGCGCGCTCCAACGGCTGCACGATCGTCAGCGGATAGTGGACGAAAACGAAGGACGGCTTGTGCTCGCGCATTTCCGCCTCAAACCAGTTGAGCTGCTCTTCCCCCAAACTGCCCGTGTTCTTGTTGAATGCCGCGTGACCCGGAGTCCACGTGTTCCCTAGGAAGTTATTCAGGTGGACGAACTTAAAACCCCTGTGCTCCACCGAGTAATAAGGCTTCACGTTGAACTTACGCCGGAAGAGTTCGTGAGACATATCACGCGAAACTCGCGGCACCGCGTAATCGTGATTACCGAACCCGACGTGTACCGGCACCCGAAAACCATCGGTGATTTTCTTCGCGATATCCAGCCGCGTCTCGTTCTTGAAATAGAAGTCGACATCGTCCGACGGGTAATTGTGGAAGTAATCCCCCACCAGGAATACCCGCTCGGCAGCCGGCTTCAGCGAATTCAGTACCTCGCGGGCACTGGTCAACCGCTCCGCCGAATGCAAGATCGATTCCGTGTCCTCCGCGTTGCTCTCGGGACCCTTATACATTGTGTCAATGATGTGACTGTCCGCGATCACGGCAAACCGGAAGGTGTCCACCGGGGGCGCGGCCAGTAAGGGCGCGGTGCCAGCGAGCGAAAGAAACCTGCGGCGTGGGATGTTATTCATGACAGTGACCAGATTAACCTTGCAAAGTTAATTCTCGGTTTCAAAATCGAGTTTTCATCGAATCGAAACCATAGGGAAAGGCAGGCCTCCTAGAATGGACCAATGCTTCGTACTTCACGCTTTGTGAGTCTTTGTGCGCTTGCCCTGCTATCGGCGGGCGCGAGTTTCGCTCAGTTCGATACCGCCACCGTTTCGGGGGTGGTTCGTGACCAGGCGCAAGCCGTTGTAACCGGCAGCAAAGTCACTTTAGAAAGTATTTCCACCGCCATCGTCAAGACCGCGGTTACCGATCAGAATGGCAGCTACACTTTCTTCGACGTCAGAATCGGCCGCTACAAATTAAAGGCCGAGGCCGCCGGCTTCAAAGCCGCTATCGCCGAAGAATTCAATGTCACCGTCAATGCCCATCAGCGCGTGGATTTACAGCTGCAAATCGGCGCCATCACCGAATCCGTGGAAGTGGTCGGCGCGGCGTCCGCCATCGAGACCGATTCCAGCAGCCGCGGTCACGTGATCGCTAACGCCGCCATCGTCAACCTCCCGCTCAACGGACGCTCGTATGCCGATCTCGCCCTGCTTGCGCCGGGCGTGCGCAAATCCGTCCTCGAGGATGGCAGCGTCACCAGCCGCGACGCCAGTTTCAACGTCAACGGACAGCGCAGCGCGCTCAACAATTTTCTTGTCGACGGCGTCGATAACAACGCCTACGGCACCAGCAACCAGGGCTTCTCGAGCCAGGTCGTGCAGCTGACTCCCGACGCCGTCAGCGAGTTCCGCGTCGAAACCAGCAACTACAGCGCGGAGTACGGCCGCGCCGCCGGCGCCGTCATCAACGCGGCAACCAAGAGCGGCACTAACACCCTTCACGGCTCCATGTGGGAGTACCTGCGCAACACCGATCTCAACGCCGTCGGGTTCTTCAAACCGGTGAACAATGTCAAGCCCGTCTACATCCAGAATCAGTTCGGCGCCACCATCGGCGGTCCCGTGAAAAAGGACAAGCTCTTCTACTTCCTGGATTACGAAGGCCTGCGCCGCATCCAGCGCGTGCTTACTTTCGCCACTGTCCCCACCGCCGATCAAAAGGCCGGCAACTTCCACACACCGATCCGCAACCCGCTCACCGGCGCCATCTACTCCGATGGCGTGCTCCCCGCCGCGCAGATCACTCCCTTCGCGAAATCCGTGCTGGACGCGCTCCCGCTGCCGAATCTCGACGCTGTCAGCAATAACTACCAATCGCTGCCCCGCTCCACGATCAACGACAACAAGGGCAACGCGCGCGCCGACTACTACTTCACCGACCGCATCACCGGCTACTTCCGTTACAGCCATCGGCTCGATGAAATCTACGTTCCCGGCAACATTCCCGGACCCGCCGGCGGCAACAACAACGGCAACGTGCGCATCCTCAACAAGCAGATCAGCCCCGGCGCCACCTGGACCGTCAGCCCCACGATGACCGTGGAAGCCCGCCTCGGCGTCACCTGGACCGAGGGCGGCAAGAGCCCCATCGGGCTCGGCGACGCCAGCCTGCTCGAATCCAACGGCATCACCGGCCTGCCCACCGATCCGCGCGTGAAGGGCGCTCTCAACTCGCAAAGCGTCAACGGCTTTTCCCAGTTCGGACGACAGGGAAGCAATCCGCAGTTTCAGAATCCCTTCGTGGTCAACCCCAAAATCAACATCGGCAAACTGCTCGGCCGCCACACCCTGCGCATCGGGTACGAATGGCAGCGCATCGATACCGCCATCGACGATTTCAACCCCGTCTACGGCAGCGATACTTACAGCGGTCAGTTCAGCAAAACGCCCGGCGCCACTACTCTCAGCTCCGCCCAACTCTCCGAGGCCTACGGGCTCGCCGACTTCATGACCGGCGCGCGATCCTCGTACGAGCTCAACAACTACGTGATCGTGGATTACCGCCAGCGCATGCACTTCGCCTACGTGCAGGACGATTTCAAGGTCAATCGCAAGCTGACGCTCAAC
The DNA here is from genome assembly GCA_963791985.1 of uncultured Solibacteraceae bacterium. Taxonomy (GTDB): domain Bacteria; phylum Acidobacteriota; class Terriglobia; order Bryobacterales; family Bryobacteraceae; genus Solibacter. The sequence goes on from CAWBUN010000004.1 coordinate 803,939, forward strand.
CTCGGTCTGCGCTACGAATTCGCCACGCCGCAGTGGGAAACCAACAACCACCTGGCCAACTTCGACCCGGCCACCAACTCGCTCATCCCCGCCAAGAGCGGCAGCCTGTATGACCGCGCGCTGGTGCAGCCGCGCCACAAGTACTTCGCGCCCCGCGTCGGCCTGGCCTGGCAGATTCTCCCCAAGACCGTGATTCGCTCCGCCTACGGCATCAGCTACGTCCACTTCAATCGCCTCGGCGGCGAGAATCTGCTTTCGTACAACGGCCCCTACATTGTCGACGCGCTGATTTCGCAGGACATCGCCAACCTGCCCGTCTGCGCCTCCGCCAGCGCCGACCCCACCACCTGCTTCCGTCCCACCCAGATGGGCTACCCGCAGAATTTCGCGGTGCCCGCCAACTTCAATCCCATTCGCGCGCAGGCCCGCTATATTCCGCAGGACAACCCCACCGGGTATGTTCAAAGCTGGCACTTCACCGTGCAGCGCGAGTTGGCGAAGGACCTGGTGCTCGACGCCGGATACGTGGGCAATCGCGGCACACACCTCATGATCCTCGCCGATTGGAACCAGGCGCGCCCCAATAGTAGCCTCGCCGAGAATCTCTCGCTGCAGGCCCGCCGCCCCATACAGAACTTCGGAGCCATCGAAGTCGCCTATGGCGCCGGCTACTCCAACTACAACGCGCTCCAGATCAAACTCGAGAAGCGCTATTCCGCCGGCATGACCTTCATCAATTCGTTCACATGGTCTAAAGGCATCGACAACGCCTCCGGCCACCTGGAAGCCAATAACGGCGATAACTCCCGCGCCAACATCCGCGACCTCGCTCACGAAAAAGGACTCTCCGGCTACGACCAGCCCTTCAATGACACGCTGTCCGGCGTCTACGCGCTGCCCTTCGGACGCGGCAAGCACATCGGCGGCAGTTGGAATCGCCTGGTCGATGGCGCACTTGGCGGCTGGCAGCTCACACTCATCAACACCCTGACCAGCGGCCTGCCGCTTAACATCACCTACAGCCCGACCGGCCAGTTCCAGGTCAGCGGGCTGCCCTCGGTCCGCCCCAACCAGGTCCTTGGCGCAAGCCTGGTGACTCCGGAGGGGCAGCGCACCACCAACAACTATCTCGACAAGAATGCCGTGACCGTGCCCACGGACCCGTCAAAGCCCTTCGGCACTCTCGCGCGCAACGCGGCCCGCGGTTATGGACTGTTTCAGTTGGACCTCGGTCTCCACAAAGAGTTCACGCTGACCGAGCGGGCGAAGCTGCAATTCCGCAGCGAGATCTTCAATCTCACCAATCAGACCAACTTTGGACCGCCCGCCACCAGCATCAGCGGATCCAATTACGGCAGCATCACCAGCACCTTCCCAGCCCGCCAGGTGCAGTTCGCCATGCGGCTCGCCTTCTAAACTTCGCTCCCGTGAGCATTCTGGCCGGCCCGGGATTCAAACCGTGGGCCGGCCGCTTTTTTGTGGCTACTGCTTGATGTAGGTGATGCTGCCTTCCACGTTCTTGCCTATGACGTTCAAGCCCTTCGATGTCACTGTCAGCGATTTGCCCTCGGCCGAGACCTTGGAGTGCGTCGTGAAGATCTCCTTGCCGCCCTTCATATAGGTCATTTCCCGCTCTTTCGGTCCCGGGCGTTTACCGGAAATGCCCTCATAAGAAGCCGAATTGATCTTTCCCACTCCGCCCGCCGCAGGCACCGTATAGCTATAAGCAACCGCGCTTCCGTCGGCCGCGGTTCCCATCACGTTCACCGTCAGGTCGCTGCCCGACTCCGCGATCGTGACGGTCTGTTCTTTCGGTGCCGCCCCCATCTTGAACTTAGATTTGGCGGGATTCATTTTCCACGTTCCGACAAAGGGATCCGCCGCGAACATCGTCGCTGCGAATCCAAGGAGTAACAACAGGGATTTTACGTACCGCATGAAATACCTCCTTTTAAGGTGCTGACGAGTGTATCACCGGAGGCCTGCGGAATCCTAGTACCGTGACCCCCACCAATGTTTTTTCTTATCTGCGTTTATCTGCGTTCATCTGCGGCCAATCCTGTTTTTCAGAAAAGGAATATCGGCCGCAGATAAACGCAGATGAACGCAGATAGGAAAAGGCGAGCAACCCGCGGCTAGCCAAAGGCGGCTTTACGCGCCCGGATCGTCCAGGATGCAGACGTCGTCCAAATTGCGGTATCGCTCCGCGTAATCCAGACCATAGCCCACCACGAATTTGTCCGGAATTTCGAACCCCACGTAGCTCACGTGCACCGGACGCAGCCGTCGCTCCGGCTTATCCAGCAGCGCGGCGATGCGGATCGAGTGCGGCTTGCGCTGATCCAGCAGGTGCATCAGGTAATTCAACGTGACGCCGCTATCCACGATGTCTTCGACAATTACGACATCGGCGCCTTCCAGGGAAATATCCAGATCCTTGGTGACCCTCACTTCGCCCGAAGAGGTCTTGCCCTTCCCGTAAGTCGAAATGCCCATGAAATCGATCTGCACGTCGCGCTTCATCGCGCGCGCCAGGTCGGTCATGAAGAAGATCGCGCCTTTCAGGATGCAGATCATGTGCAGATTTCCAGTCGGATAATCGGCCGAAATCTTTTCGCCGAGTTCGCGGATGCGCTCCTGAATCTTCTCGGCGGAGATCAGGACACGGAGCTTGGGATCGGTCATGTGAGATTACATTATCCGCCGAGTTTGTATCTCGTGCTCAACGGACCAATGTGAATATGGGCGCCGGTGGCTTTCCCCGGTACCGCCTGCCGGAAGGCGAAGTAGGGAATATGTTTTTCCACCAGGTATTCCAGCAGCCACCGGCCTTCCGGCTGGTCGGGATGAATCGCCACGTCCACCCGTCCGCGATGGTCGAAGCCCAACGACCGGTGCACCGCCGTCTCGCCCATCGCGCTCACCGGCAGCGGCTTCCCGAACTGCTTCTCGAAGTCGAGTTCCACGTGCGCGAAGGTCGCCATGTTGAACACGCCGTCGCCATCATAGCGGTCGGCCAGTTCGTGGGCTTCCGCCGGCGCATGGTTCAGCCGCGTTTCCATCGCTTCCTCGGCGCGCGCCATCTCAGAGAGTTGCCGCGCCAGCCGCGCCCGCGATTCGGCGATGTCCAGTTCCTTCCGCGCCGAGTCCTCTTCTTCCAGAAATGGAGTCACCGAAAGCAGCGATGCCACTCCGCTCTCCACAAGCTCCCGAGCTTCTGCGACCGCCTTCTTCCGGCGCTCCAACCGGCGCGACGCGGCCGCGATCATGTCATCGGCCTGCTCTTCGGTCAAATCGTTGCCGTATACCGTGCGCCGCAACAGCGCCGCATCCTCGGCATCCGCGAGGCCCGCCTCCGCCCGTTCCAACTGCGCACGCGGCACCACTCCAGCGTCCACCAGCGAACGCAGGCGCGTGATTCCCGCCTTCGCGCGCATCACTTCGGGCGATTCGTCAGTCTGTGCAAACGCACTACTGGCGCATACAGACAGAAGGATGGCGACCACGTAGCGCATGAACTTTAATTATACAGCGCTCGCGCCTGTAGTACGATACGGACAGGAGTATTGTCCTGACCAAGAGCGACCTGAAACCAACCGCCGAGATTCAAGTCGACACACCTACCTGGCTGATCGCCGTTCGCGCCGCCGAATCCAAAAAGGCCACCGATATCAAAGTTCTGGATCTTACGGCTATCACTTCCTTTGCCGATTACTTCGTGATCTGTACGGGAGCGAACCAGCGCCAGATTCAGGCCATTGCCGAGGAGGTGGGTCTGCAGTTGAAACATAAGGCCCGCGAACTCGCCAACAGTGTGGAAGGCTACACCCAGGGCGAATGGGTGCTCGCCGACTACGGCGACCTCGTAATCCACATCTTCACGCCGAAATCGCGCGACTACTACGATCTGGAACGCCTCTGGCGCGGCGCCAGGAACGTCCACATCCCGCCCGAGTGAAGATCTACCTCTACTTCATCGGCAAGCCGAAGGACCCGCACGCCAACGCCATCGCCGAAGATTTCCTGGCCCGCGCCGCCCGCTACTCCCCCTGCGAAATGCGCGAAATCCGCCCCGAGCGCGTCGATCTCTGGACGAAACATCCGACCGCCCGCAAGATCTTCCTCGACCCCGCCGGCAAGCCCATGGACTCCGCTGCCTTCGCCGCGGTCATCTCCAAGGCCGAAATGGATGGCCGCGACCTTGTCTTCCTCATTGGCGGCCACGATGGCCTGCCTCCCGCCTGGCGCGCCCGCGCCGACCTGCTGGTCTCTCTCTCCGCCATGACTTTCCCCCACGAACTCGCCCGCGCCATGCTCGCCGAACAGATCTACCGCGGCTTCTGCACGCTCCGCAATCACCCTTACATTCGCTGATTATTATTGTGGGACATTTTGCGGGGCTGACCTCTCCATCGAAAGCGTAGAGTCAAAGGCATCTCTCGCAAAGGCGCAAAGATCGCAAAGAAAACCTGGGGATTTCGGCGGGGGGTGCTGTGTTGGTTCTCTTTGCGTCCTTTGCGCCTTTGCGAGAAATATCTCTTTCGGCCCCTCTCGCAAGGAATGGAAGCGCCGCAACAAAGCCCTTTCACCGATTTTCTCCGCGATTTCTGCGTTCTCTGCGAGAAATGTTTCCCCGCAAGCCGTACAACTCAACATTGCGCTGCCCTCCCTTCACGGGTTAACGTAAGGTTTCCATGTCTTGGTTCAAGCGGGACAAAGGGGATGACGACAAGCTCCCCAAATTGAATGACCAGGAACGCCGGGTCAAAACCGAAGGTCTGTGGCAAAAGTGTGAAGGCTGCCGCCAGATCATCTGGAAGAAGGACCTTGAGGCCAACTGGAACGTCTGCCCCAAATGCGGCGCGCACAGCCGCATCGACGCCGTCACCCGCCTCAAGCTGCTCTTCGACGACGCCGAATTCACGCGCTTCGATTCCGGCCTCCGCAGCAGCGATCCGCTCGGCTTCGTCGATAGCAAGCCCTACAGCGATCGCCTACGCGGCATGCAGCAAGCCACCAGCCTCTGCGACGCGATGATCGCCGCCGAAGGCCGCCTCTCCGGCCGCCCCGTCCAGATCTGCGCCATGGAGCCGAGATTCATCGGCGGCAGTATGGGCTCCGTGGTCGGCGAAATGATCATGCGCGCCATTGAGCGCTCCATCGCCAGCCGCGAACCCTTGGTCATCGTCTCCGCTTCCGGCGGTGCGCGCATGCAGGAGGGCGCCGTCAGCCTCATGCAGATGGCCAAAATCTCCGCCGGGCTTATGCGCCTCGATGAAGCCCAGCTGCCCTACATCAGCATCCTCACCGACCCTACGACCGGCGGCGTCACCGCCAGCTACGCCATGCTCGGCGATCTCAACATCGCCGAACCCGGCGCGCTGATCGGCTTCGCCGGACCGCGCGTCATCGAGCAGACCATCCGGCAGAAACTCCCCGAAGGTTTCCAGCGCAGCGAGTTCCTGCTCAAGCACGGCATGCTCGATGAAGTCGTGCCCCGTCTCGAACTCAAGCAATACGTGGCCACCGCGCTACGCTTCTTCATGAGCTAATGCAGCGCGCCTTTGAAATTGACCGACGAGCCGCGACCGTCAGGGAGCGCTACCCGCACGTCATCGGTTGTTACGCTCCCTTACGGTCGCGGCTCGTTGCGGCCATGAGGGCGCGTTTTTGAACTACCCGGATTCGGTCCACTTCCTCTACGCTCTCGGCAACGAGATCAAGACCGCCAAGCTCGGTCTCGAGCGCATCACCCGCGTCCTCGAAGCCCTCGGCAGCCCGCACCGCCGCACCCGCTTCGTCCACGTCGCCGGCACCAACGGCAAGGGCTCCACCTGCGCCATGATCGAATCCGCCCTGCGCGCCGCCGGACGGCGCACCGGACTCTTCACCTCGCCCCACCTCGCCGAGCCCACCGAGCGCATCTGCATCGACGGCGTCCCGGTTTCCGCCGAGCGCTTCTCCGCCGCCTTCGACCGCGTTCACGCCGCCGTCGAACAACTGCTCGCCGTCAACGCCATCGATCTCCACACCACGTATTTCGAGACGGTCACCGCCATGGCATTCCTGATCTTCGCCGAAGAAGCCGTCGATATCGTGGTGCTCGAAGTCGGACTCGGCGGCCGTCTCGACGCCACCAACGTCGTGCTTCCCGAACTCTGCGTGATCACCCCGGTGGATTTCGATCACGAGGCTTTTCTCGGCCGCAGCCTCCAGGAAATCGCCGGCGAGAAGGCCGGCATCCTCAAGGCCGGAGTGCCCTGTGTCTTCGCCCGCCAGCGCGCCGAAGCCTCCGCCGTGCTCGAACAGCGCGCCGCGCAGCTTTCCATTCCCATCGCCCGCACCGCCGCATGGCCGGTCGACGATCTCGTGCTCGATTCCCGCGGCAGCCGCTTCCTCCTCAGCGGAGAGCGCGAACTCCGCATCGTCTGCCCCCTCGCCGGCGAACACCAGGTGGAAAATGCCGCCACCGCCGCCGTCGCCCTCACTCGCCTCGGCGTCTCCGACCACCACATCGAGGCCGGCATCGCGCAAACCCGCTGGCCCGGCCGCCTCGAACGCGTCTCCGAACATCCCGAGATCATTCTCGATGGCGCCCACAATCCCGCCGGAGCCCGCGCCCTCGCGGCCTACATCGAGCGCTTCTACGCCGGCCGCCGTATCCGCCTGATCTACGGCGCCATGCGCGATAAGGCCATTGACGAGATCGCCGGCATCCTCTTCCCGCTGGCCCACCAGGTGATCCTCACCGCGCCGCGCCAGGCCCGCGCGCTCGCCCCCGAATCCATCCTCGAGATCGCCACTCACCCCGATCTCCAGGTGGCGCCGGATCTTCCCCAGGCGATCGCCCTGCTCTGCGACGCCGCTCCCGATGACGCCGTCTTCATCACCGGCTCCCTCTTCCTCGTCGCCGAGGCGCGAGCTCTCCTGCTGGTATGATTAGGGCGAAACGATGAGTCTTGTCCGGTCCCTGTTTTTTTCCACTCCTCTCATTGCCCTCTGCACCATCTTGATGGGCACCCTGTCCCTGATCGCGTCTTTCTTCGATTCCAGCGGCAATTCGCAGCACGCTATCGCGCGCGTCTGGGCGCGCATGCTGCTCGCCGTCAGTTTCATGCGCATCCGCGTCGAAGGAGTGGAAAAGCTCGACCCCAAAGGCGCCTACGTCTTCGTCGCCAACCACGGCAGCTTCATGGATATCCCCGCGCTCCTCGCCACGCTGCCGCAGCAATTCCGCTTCTTCGCCAAAAAGGGCCTCTTCAAGATCCCTTTTCTGGGAACTCATCTGCGCCGCGCCGGGCACCTGCCCGTGGATCGCTCCAGCCCCCGCGCTTCACTCAAGAGCATGATGGAAGCCGCGCGCATCATCAGCAACCGCGGCGTCTCCGTGCTCAATTTCCCCGAAGGCGGACGCACCGCCGAAGGCCTGCGCGAATTCAAGGAAGGCCCCGCCTATATCGCCATCAAAGCCGGAGTCCCGGTCGTCCCCGTCGCTTTGATCGGCCTCCGCGAGTTGCTCCCCATGGGCTCCATCCATCTCAAAAGCGGCAAGGTCCTAATCCGCGTCGGCGATCCCATCCCCACCAAGGACCTCCAGGCCTCGGACCGCCTGGACCTCACCCAGCGCCTCTACCGCGAAATCACCGCGCTCCTTCACCGCGAACCGCGACCGTAAGGAGCGATCTACACCAGGGGAGCGATCACACCAGGGAAGCGATCCAGCCGTGTTACACTCCGCCCATATGCTTCGTGCGACGCGAGTGAGCGCGCTCGCTTGCCTGCTGCTCCCTGCCTGCCTGTCCGCGCCGCAGGACCCGTGGCTCAAAATCACCTCTGCCAACTTCGAGCTCTACACCACCGCCGGCGAACGCTCCGGACGCGACCTGATCAAGCACTTCGAACAGGTGCGCAGCTTCTTTACCCAGGCCTTCGGCGCTCACCTCGCCGCCGCTCGCCCGGCGCGCATCATCGCCTTTCGCAACGAAAAGGAATACCAGCCCTACCGCCCCAGCGAGTTCGCCTCCGCCTTCTATCAACCTGGCGCGGTCCACGATTTTATCGTCATGAGCGGCGCCTCCAGCGACCACTATCCCGTCGCCATCCACGAGTACACGCACCTGATGATTCACCAGTCCGGCATGGAGCTTCCGCCGTGGCTCAACGAAGGTCTCGCCGAACTCTACTCCAGCCTGGAACCGCGCGGCGCCAAAATTCTGGTCGGAGAAGTGATCCCCGGCCGCATCCAGGTGCTCAACACCGAAAAGTGGATTCCCCTCGCCACGCTCCTCAACGTGGATCACAACTCCCCCTACTACAACGAAAAATCCCGCGCCGGTATGTTCTACGCCGAAAGCTGGGCGCTGGTCCACATGCTCAACCTCGAGCCCGAATACCGCCCCCACCTGAATGCCCTCGCGTCCGCGCTCAAGGATGCGACCCCCGAGGCCGCCTTCGCCAAAGCCTACGGACTCCGCATCGACCAGATCGAAGCCGCGCTCCGCGACTACTTTCACGCAACCACCATCCACGCCGAACTCTTCAACGTCCAGCTCCCCAAATCGGTCGACGCACCGGAAATCGAAAGCGGCGCCGCCCTGCCCGCCCGCATCGCGCTCGCCGAGCTCGATGGCAACACGCGCGGCCGCGGGGAACAGGCGCGCAAGGCCTGGGAGCAGCTCGCCAAAGACTTTCCGCAAAGCCCGGACGTCGAAGCCGGATGGGCCGAATTCGCCTGGCAGCAGCGCAAGCTGGATGATTCGGCCGCGCACTTCGCGCGCGCCGTGACGCTCGGTTGCAAAGAGGAATCCAGCCTGCTCCTCTACGCCCGGGTGCTCGGCTACAATCGCCGCGATAAGGATGCCGCCGCCGTCCTGCAAAAGGCTGCCGCGCTCTATCCCGGCTCCAACGAGATCAACCTGGAACTCGGCGCCACCCTGGTCCGCACCGCCAACTACGGCGCCGCCCTTGGTGCGCTGGTCTCCGTGAAAAAGGTGACCACCCCCGCGCAGGCCTTTCGCCTGTACTACAACCTCGCCTACGCGCAGTACCGCCTGGGCGATCCCGCCCGCGCCCGCGAGAGCCTGGCCAAGGCGCGCGAGTTCACCAAGATTCCCGCCGAGATCTCTTCACTCGACCGCCTCGGGGAGGCCATCAACCGCCCCACCGCCGCGCACCCCGTTGCCGATTCCGATGAACCCCCGCGGATGGTTCGCCGCCCGCCTCTGCCCGTGAAGCAGGATCCTGAGCAGCCCGCCGCTCCCAACTTTCCCCAAGCCGAAGGAGCACTCGAGAATATGGAGTGCGGAACCTTGGCGCGCCTCCACGTGCGCGTCGATGGCAGACTCATGATCTTCCTCATCCCCGACCCCACCAAGGTTTCCATCCGCAATGGCGCCGGTGAGCCCGTCAAGTTGCAATGCGGTCCCCAGTCGCCGCCGCGAATGCTCCGCCTGGAATACCAGTCCCTCGCAGTTCCCGGCGTCACCGGGCTCGTCCGAACCTTGGAGTTCAAGTGACGGGCCTCCGGCCGGTCCACTAATCAACTCAATCCGGATCGAAGTGCCGGTCCACGTGCAGCCAGACCACGCGCGCGAACCGGGTCACCAAGGGAACCAGCGGAAGGTACGCCACGAATGCCGCCACCAGCACCACGTCGAACCGCCATGCCGTCAGCCACCACAAGAGCAGCACCAGAACCAGCACCGGCGGAATCGAGAGCAGGTAGCTGAAATACAGCGCGCCTAGAAAATATCCCTGCTCTCGCTCGAATTTCAAATTGCACTCCGGGCAGCGCTCGTTCGTCGCCAGATACGTGCGCCACAACGGACCGCGGAAGATCCGGCCTCTGTGGCATCGGGGGCACAACTCGCGGATGATCGAGTGAATCACGGTAGCAAGGGCCGTGTCTTCCAGTTCATTCGGAATCCCTTCGGCAAGTCCAATTTTCTCCCGCGCACGAAAAACGTCCCCACGCCAGGCACTTCCGGTAGCGACAGAACCTCGGTCGAACCCGAGACCTGTTTATTCTGCGTGCTGTCGAAAATCAGCGTGAAGCCCACGCCCGGCGCCCTGTCCAGCATCTGCAGATCCGCGAAAAACCGGTACTTCACGCCCGCGGCATCGATCTCACGGAACTCCAGCCCGACGATGTAGTACCCGCCCTTTTCCTCGTTCCATTCCAGGCGCTTGATCCGCCCCCGCACCCGCGAGCCGTCCGGAATCACCACCGTGCCCTTGCGCGGCACATTGCCGGAGACCGTCGCCTCAATCAGGCCGCCCACCGCATTCTCCAGCGTGATCGGTTTGGAAAGCCGCGTCGTGATCTCCAGCAGCGCCTGCAGGGGTTTCAATTCCGTGTCCGACGCTGCTGTGGTCGCAAACCGCGGAATCTCTTCCTTCATGCCAAAGCTGATCGAGCTCTCCGCTTCATACAGGTGGCACTGCGAGAACTCCATCCGGTTCACGCTCTCTTCGCCGTTGAGCCGGACCATTCGCGAGCTAGCAGTCTCCGGCAGCAGAAACTCGTTCTCTCCAAGTTTGGTGCGCTTGTATTCCACCCAGTGGGACGCTTCGGACAGCGGGAGAAAGGGCGGAATTTCGGTCGAGTGAAATTCCAGCCGCACGATATCGTAACTCGCCGGATCCGCCCAAAACGATCCCATGGAACCCACCGTGCCCGTGCCCTCAATCAGATGAATGATCTGCCCGCTCATCATTGCCGGAAGACGAAAATCGTAGCGCGCCAATCTCCGCCCCTGCACGTCTTCCTCGCCCTTGTACTCGTAAGAAACCCGCCCTTCTCCCGCGAGGTCGCTCAGATACAGCGCGAAGTAGCCGTCGCCGATCATGCCGCCGCCCGCGAACGCACTCGGATGTTCGGCCACGAATCGCCGGTCGCCGGGCGGCGCGTACATCTCCTTCCCCTCGCTATAGAGCACTTCGAGACGCACCACGTCCAACGGCCGCAGTTTCCCACCTACACCCTTGATCTCGCGATGCACCGTCTCCAGGCAGCTGCAGTTCGGCAGCCGCTTCAGTTCCGCCCGCGTGTGCGCCTTCACCCGCGCCAACAGCAGAATCCCCGGCGGCAGGTCGCTCTGCGCCGGGAGCGCCATCGCACTAGCCGCAATCAAGATCGCAAGCCGCATCGAGTCGTCTCTATCATACTGCCAGCTCGTGGGACAGGCCTCCTGGCATGTCCGCTTGCTGCCGTAATTCTCGCACTCCAGTTTGCAGCGCGCCGCAATGCGGGGCAGCCAATCCTGGCTGCCGCCCGGCGATACCAGACCTCAAGCAAGCGCGTTTACGCCCGAAACTCCACCAGCGGCCGACCCGATGCCTGCCGCCCCACCCCAGACACCTCCAACCCCGCCTCCCGAGCGATCGCCCGGAGCTCTTCCAGCGACCGGTCCTTCCCGCCCACCAGCACCAGCATCAGCAGCTCGGGCGATCCCGGTCCGCCTTCGCCCACGGCCACCACGCGCCCCGTGGCACCCGCCGCCTCCGCGCAGCGCCTCAGGATCGCCGTCGCCTCCGCGTCCGGCCAGTCGCATAGCACTCTACTCAATAGGTACACATCGCCGCCGGCCGGCAACGGCTCGAAGAAGCTCTTCCCCACCAGCGTGACCCGGTCCGCCACCCCCGCCGCCTCGAAGGTCGCCGCCGCCCGCGCCACCGTCCGCGGCAGATCCACCAGTGTGCCCCGCACCCCGGGATGCGCCCGCAACACCTCCGCCAGCAGCGCCCCTGTGCCGCCACCCACGTCCACCACCATTCGCACCCTGTCCCACGCCGATGCATCCGGCAGCACATTCGGATCGGGGACGCCGTGCCCCGCCACCCCCATCAGCGCGTCGAACGCCTCCGCGATCGGGGGGTTCGCCTCGAGGTCTTCCCAATACGGCCGTCCGAACGCCTCGTGGTACGCCGGACGCCCGCTGCGCACCGCCGAGAGTAGCGTCCCCCACGCGTACGCCATCCGGCCCCCCATTCCGTCCAGATCCAACCCGATCCGCGCCCCTTCCTCCAGCAAGGGCCGCGCTGCATCGTTCATCGCGAACACACCCGGCGAAGGCTCCGCAAACAGCCCCTGGCTCACCAGGTGCCGCAGCACGCGCTCCAGCGAATCCCGATCGGCACCCGCTGCCGCAGCCAGCGGCCCAATCTCTCCTTTGCCCGCGGCGATGTGCTCCGCAATGCGCAGCGTCGCCACCACGTGCACGCACCAGGGCGTACACAAATCACTTAATTGCCACCAGTCCATTCCGCCATCATGCCATGCAGGGACGCGGAGTGCGCTAGCATCGTCGGAGGAGAAGCGCTTTGAAAATCCTCGTCGTCGCGATCCTGCTCGTGGTTCTGATTGTTATCGCCCGGAGTTCCCGCGGCGATAAATAGCGCCCGGCCGTTCATTTTTGCCCCACATTGGGTCAATACCCCCACACCAAGCCGCCGGAAAACTCCACATGCTGTTGCATTTTCCATCATTTTGATTGATTTAATACCAAAAGATCGATTGGTATGATACGTGCTTTCACTCAGTCAACAATGAAGAGGCTGATTCGCGATTCCGCTCACTTGATTCAACCGGCGATCGTACTCCTGGTCGGACTCGGACTGTTCATCGTCATCCGCGGCGCCGTCATCCCCAAAGACTTCGGAAAGTACGGCCACTACCGCCCCGGCGCCCTGGCCGCCATTCGCGAACACCCCGTCTCCTACGCCGGACAGGCCACTTGCGTTCTCTGCCACGACGATCAAGCGACCGTGCGTGCCGCCGGACGCCACGCCAAGATCGCCTGCGAAACCTGCCACGGCCCGCAAGCCAAACACGCCGACGACCCCAGCGCGCTCAAACCCAAACTCCCCGACGTCGCGACCCTCTGCGCCCGCTGCCACGAAAAAGACGTGGCCAAACCCAAGACCTTCCCGCAGGTGGTGACCGCCGAACACTCCGGCGGCATGCTGTGCAACTCCTGCCACAAACCCCATAACCCGCATATCTAAGGAGCCTGCAATGGAAATCACACGGCGAGATCTCATCGAAATCGGCGGCAAGCTCCTCATGATCGCCAGCGTCGGCGCCAGCCTGGAACAAATCACCGGCGCCGAAGAGCCCCCCGAAGCCTACAAAATGGCCGACCACTGGTGGGGCATGATCATCGATATCGATAAGTGCATCGGCTGCGGCAACTGCGTCCGCGCCTGCTCCAACGAAAACCAGGTCCCCAAAGGCTACTTCCGTACCTGGGTGGAGCGCTACGAGGTCACCGAGGGCAACCCCAATCCGCGCGTCGAATCCCCCAATGGCGCCATCGATGGCTTCCCTCCCTCGCCCCACACTGGCATCAAGAGCTTTTTCGTCCCCAAGCTCTGCAACCACTGCGTCGATTCCCCCTGCGTCCAGGTCTGCCCCGTCGGCGCCACCTTCGTCAGCCCCGATGGCGTCGTGCTGGTCGACAAGGACTATTGCCTCGGCTGTCGCTACTGCGTCCAGGCCTGCCCCTACGGCTGTCGCTACCTCCATCCCGAGCGGGAGACCGTCGACAAATGCACCCTCTGCTACCACCGCATCACCAAGGGACTCACCACCGCCTGCTGCGAAAACTGCCCTACCGGCGCCCGCCAGCTGGTCGATTTCAAGAATCCCAAGGATCCGGTCCACGAATTCCTGCGCGAGAACAAAGTCATGGTCCTGAAGCCCCAGATGGCGACCCAGGCCAAGGTCTATTACAAGAACCTTGACGGTTCAGTTCGATAGGAGCCCTATGATGATCCCCGGCGTAGACGGATTCATGTACCCCAACGAGATCGAGCTGCAATGGAGCGTGCTCATCGTGCTCTACCCGTTCATTACCGGACTAGTGGCCGGAGCCTTCATCCTCGCCTCCCTGGAACGCGTGTTCAACGTCGAAGCGGTGCGCCCCACCTACCGCCTCGCCCTGCTCACCGCGCTCTCGTTCCTGCTGGTTGCCCCGCTCCCCCTGCAGCTCCACCTCGGCCACCCCGAGCGCTCCTTCGAGATGTACCTGACGCCGCACCGCTCCTCCGCCATGGCCATGTTCGGCTTCGTCTACCTCTGGTACCTCACCGTGGTGCTGCTCCTCGAAATCTGGCTGGACTACCGCGCCGATATCGTGCGCCTCGCCCAATCCAGCAAAGGTTTCATGCGCCTGATCTACCGTACGCTCACGCTCGGCTCCATGAACGTCAGCCCCGGAGCGCGCGACCTCGATGAGAAACTCGGCTACGCCATCACGGTCATCGGCATTCCATCCGCCTTCATGCTCCACGGCTATGTCGGCTTCATCTTCGGCTCCATCAAAGCCAACCCCTGGTGGAGCACCCCTCTCATGCCCATCGTCTTCATCTTCTCCGCGATGGTCTCCGGCATCGCCGCCGTCCTGCTGCTCTACATGGCATCCATGAAGGTACGTAAGACCCCCATCGACATGCGCTGCATCGACACCATCGCCAAATATCTCTTCTACACCTTCGTGGTCGATTTCACGCTCGAAATGCTGGACCTCATCCACCGCACCTATGAGTCCGACGAGAGCTTCAACAGTCTGGATTTCATGGTCCACACGCGCCTCTGGTTCTCTCACGTGATCCTGCAGATCCTGATCGGAACCCTGGTGCCGCTCGCCATTCTCGCGGCCAATCAACTCTGGACCTTCAGCGAGGCCAAGCGCCGCGTCATGTACGTGGTCGCCTGCTCGCTGACCATGATCGGTATCTTCGCCATGCGCTGGAACGTGGTGATCGGTGGACAGCTCTTCTCCAAGAGTTTCCTGGGCTATACCACTTACAAAATCGACTTAGTAACCCGCGAAGGTCTGTTCGCAGCCATCGCCCTGATGCTGCTGCCCTTCGCAATCTTTTTCGTCCTGGTAAAGATCCTGCCCCCGTGGCAGGAAAGCGAGGCTCACAAAGCCTGAGGAGGTTGCCTTGTCGCAACCGCTGTCGCAACCCGAATGGGACGCGCTGGCATACGAAGTCCAGGATTTACGGACACGCGTAGCCCGCCTGGAATTAGCGTTGGGACTCGCGCCCAACCCGCAGACGCCGGCGCTGTCGGCGGCCCCGGCAGCGGAGCCC
Organism: uncultured Solibacteraceae bacterium; assembly: GCA_963791985.1. Lineage (GTDB taxonomy): Bacteria > Acidobacteriota > Terriglobia > Bryobacterales > Bryobacteraceae > Solibacter. The sequence goes on from CAWBUN010000004.1 coordinate 819,038, forward strand.
CACCCGCTGGAAACGTCGGCCACGCTGCTCCCCATCGTGGGCCGCGCCCTCCTCGGCCTCGCCGGCGCCTACCTCCTCCGCGCCTTCACCGAATCCGGGACCTTCTCTCCCAGAATGGGTGTGGCCGTCGGACTCCTCTACGCCATGGCCTGGCTCGTCTGGGCCGCCCGTACTCCCGCCGCCCGCCGCCTGGAAACCGCGCTCCACGGCCTCACATCCGTGCTCGTCCTCTCCCCGCTGCTTTTCGAGGCTACCGCGCGCTTCCACGCCATCTCCACCTGGACCGCCGCCGCGATCCTCTTCGCCTTCACCGTCTTCGGATTCGCCGTCTCCTGGCGCAAAGATCTCCTGATCGTCGCCACCTTCGCTACCCTCGCCGGACTGGGCACCAGCGCTGCCCTCCTCCTCGCTACCCACGACGTCCTGCCCTTCACCTACCTCTTCCTCGCCATCGCCGCCGCCGTCGAAATCTCTGCCTGCCTCGACCACTGGCTCAGCGAACGCTGGCTCACCGCCGCCGCCGCCGATCTCGCCGTCCTCCTCGCCACCTGGCTCGTCACCAACGAGCACGGCCTCCCCGACACCTACGCGCCCATCTCCCACTCCGCCCTGCTCGGCGCCCAGGTCGCGCTGCTCGCCATCTATCTTTCCAGCATCATCGTTCGCACCCTTCTGCGCGGCTTCACCTTCACCGGCTTCGAAACCACGCAGTGCGCGCTCGCCTTCGTCATCAGCGTCGCGGGCGGTTTGCAGCTCACCGCCCACAACCCGCGCGTCGCCCCCGCTTTCGCCATCCTCGCCATTGCCTGCGGCGTCGCCTGCTACCTGGTGTCCTTCCTCATGCTCGACCGCTCCGACACGCATACGCGCAACTTCTACACCTACTCGACCTTCGCCCTCCTGCTCACCGTCGCCGGCAGCCGCATCCTGCTCTCCGGCGAAGCCGCCGCGATTGCATGGGGCCTGCTAGCGCTCACCGCCATCTGGGTGGGCGGAGTCTTCCTACGCCTCTCGCTCAAGGTTCACGGCTGCGTCTTTCTGGTCCTCGCCCTTGCCGGTTCCAGCGCCATCGAACAGGCCGCCGGGCTCCTGCTGGGAAACCGTACCTGGCCAGGAGGCGCGCAGTGGGCAATCTGGAGCGGCGCCCTCACCGCGTCACTCTGCTATTTCCTCGGAACCCGCCAGGTCGCGTCCGTCGTCCCCAGTTGGAGTTCGCGGGCCTGGCGCGTCCTGGTCGGCGGGACTTCGATCCTGCTGGTCGCCGGTATCGCCGCCGGATTGCTCACCTCCGCCTATCACCTCGCCTTCGGCGTCGAGGCCAGCCACGCCTACTGCGCCACCTTGCGCACGTTCGTCCTCGCCGCCGCCGCGCTCCTGCTCGCCTGGTCGGCCGCCCACTGGGAAGACCGCCCCGAATTCGGCCGCCTCGTCTACCCCGTCATGGCCCTCGGCGCCTATCGCCTGATCAGCGTCGATATGCGCCAGGACCGCACCGCCGCCCTTTTCCTCTCCCTGCTCTTCTACGGCGCCGCCCTCATGCTCCTGCCGAGGGTGGGACGGGCCTCCCGGCCTGTCCACTTGCGGCCGTAACTACTTCACCGCGATCGTCAGCGCCGTATTCGGAATCGTCATGCTCGATGTAGCGAACGTCGGCGTCTGCACCATCGTCTGAAACATCCCGCACACCGCCCCTGCCACCGCCTGAAACCCGCCGACCGCCGGCGACCCGCTCGCCACTCCCCCCTCAGCACACCCCGAAGCGACGCTGCCAATCCCCGTCGCATACAACGTGATTGCCGACCCATGCGCCGCCGGATTGTCCACTGAGTTCAACGTGCCATCCGCATTCCGCGCATACGCCTGCCCCGCTCCCGTGCCATCCGCGCTCAGGTAGCCCACATCGGCCGCTACGTCCGCGACCATCGGCGCCGAGAGCGTCCCTTGGAACACCACCTGCACTCGCGTCTGCGCCTTGCCGGCCAGATCGTACGGAGCAATCGCCACCACCCGCCCAGCCGCCACCGAGACCAGCGCCGCCGGCTCTCCATCGAACAACACCTGCGTCTCCGCCAGCGTCCGCGGCAGCGCGGCCGACGGCGTCAACGTCAGATCCTGCGGCTCGGCCGGCGTCACTCCGTCCGCCGCGATCAACGTGATCTGTCCCGCCGACACCGGCCCGCTGCGCAGCGTGAATTCATTGCCCACCGAATTGATCGCGACCGCTCCCCGGAACTGCGGCTGTACCTTCGTCAGCGACCCGTGTACGCCCGTGATCACCGGCGGCGGCGCCGGCAACCCCCCATACGGCGATTGCGGCATGGTAGTCGATCCGCCCACGTACGCATCCCCGAATCCATCCACCGCGATCACCGGCTGCGTCCCCGCCGTCAGATACGACGAAAGCCTCAAGCTCCCGCCGCTCGCATCCAACTCGGAGATGAAGGCCTTGTAGTAAGTAGTCCGCGGCCCTGTTTCAAACGCCATCACCTGAGGAAATGGATCGGAGTTGGTCGTCCCCGTGATCCAGACATTCCCCTGACGGTCCACCGCTATGCTGGTGGGGACGTCGTAACATCCTCCTCCCAGGTAAGTCGAATAAGTCAGATTTCCGCCGGGGTCGAGCTTAGTGAGAAACACATCCTCGGTGTTATAGGAAGTGATCGTGCCGATAAGACCGGTTACGACACTCGACGAAGGATACGGGCACTGACTGCTCAAAGCTGTCTGATAGGCCCCGCTCGTAACCGGAAAGTTCTTCGACCCGGTATTGCCGGCGATATAGACGTTGCCCGCTCCGTCCGTCGCCGCCGCCCAAGCCCCATCCGCGCCCGTGCCGCCCAGATACCCCGAGAAAACCAGGTTGCCGTCCGCATCCAGTTTGGCCACGATCGCGTCGCGATCGCCCTGCCAGTGCGTCAGCGCGCTATTCCCCGTCACCGGAAAATCGGCTGAAAACGTATTGCCCGCCACGATGGAATTGCCCGCCCCATCCGCCGCCACCGACGTGCAGAGATCGCCGTTCGAGCCCCCGAACGCCCTGTCGAACAAAACCCCGCTGCCGTCGGATTTCAACTTGATCGCCAAGCATTTCAACTGCGTACTGGGACCTGCCGTGCCGGACCCGCCTACCACCGCATTGCCGCTTCCATCCACCGCGATCCCGCCCACATATCCGATTCCCGCCCGCAAATAGGTGCCGTAAACCGGTTTCAGGTCCGCATCGAACGCCGCCGCGAAATAGTTGTACCCAGCTGCCGGCGGCGTCGTGATCCACGCACCCGCCGTCACCGGAAAATCGCGCGAGGCCGTGTTCCCGGTGACGTAAATCCGCCCGTCCGCCCCCGCCGCCACTCCCGCGATCGCCGCGCCCCCCTGCCCTCCCAAATACGTCGCCGCCAGGATCGTCCCCGCCGAATCCAGCTTGGCCAGAAATCCGCTCGACGCCCCCTCCGTTGCCGCCACCAACCGCCCCGATCGCCCCGGGTCGAACACCGCCGCGCTCGCCAGCCGCCCCAGCGCCAGCGGAGACCACGTCGCCCCGCCATCCGTGCTCCGCATCGTATCGGTCACGATCACCGATGGGCGCGCCGGATCCACCACCACGAATCTCGGCCCAGCCGCAAACCCACTAGCCAGCAGTCGCGTCCAGGTCGCGCCTTGATCGCCGCTACGGTACAACCCATCCTCTCCCACCACGTAGAGCGCCCCGGATTTGGTCGTAGCCATTGCCCCGAACGTCAGCTCAAACGGCGTCGCCACAAGACTCCACGAAACTCCCGCGTCCGTGCTGCGGAATAGGTTGCAGTGGTCCGCCATATACGCCACTCCCGGCGTTACCCGGTCGAAGGCGAACGGCGCCACCCCCGATTGGCACTGATCCTCCGGATGCGGAGCGCGCGTCGAGTACTGCGTCCAACTCTGTCCGCCGTCGAAAGAGTGAAAACTCCCGGTCCCCACCAGCAGCGAAAAAATGTGGTCCGGAAAAAATGGATCCACGGCAATCGAGTCGCTGCGCATCGCGCTCGCCGTCGCCGCCCACGTCGCTCCTGCGTCCGTGGTCTTCACAATCGCCCCGTTGAAAATCGCGTACACCGTCGAGTCCCGCGATGGGTCCGGCGCCAGCAACCTTGCCGTGCCCCCGTCCAGCGACAAAGCCCACGTCGCCCCGCCGTCCGTGCTCTTAAAGATTCCCCCGCTGCCGCCCGCGTACCACGTCCCCGCACTTACGGCCAGCGCGACCGGCGTCCCCTTCGGCAAGTTACCGAAGGGCTGCCAGTTCCCGCCCGAATCCCCGCTGACGCCAAACTGCGTCGCCGCATTCCGGCTCCCGTCCGTCACTGGAAAATCGTACGACGACGTGCTCCCGCCCACGATCACATACCCCGAAGGATCGGTCGCGATTGCGGTGACGTAGTCGTTCCCGCTGCCGCCGAACGTCTTACGGAACTGCAGCGCCGAATCCGCGCACCAGGCCGGGATGAGACTCATCCCGACGACCAGCCACTTACAGCTTGCGGATCTTAATGTTCTTGAACCACGCATCGCTATTATGATTCTGCACCGAAATCTGGCACTCCTTGCGCGGCTGGTTCACCAGCAAATCGTACACCGGCGAGGTCGTCGCCCAACGCGCCGCCGACCCCTTCGCGACGCCCGGATCCTTCAAGCTCCCGTCCACCACCTTCTCGCCGTTCAACCAGTGCTCCACGTGGTCGCCCTTCACCACCAGCCGCGAGTGATTGAATTCCCCGACCGGCTTGGTCGCGTCCTTCGCCGGCGAGATCATGTCGTACAGCGCCCCCGCCTGGTGATTCGTCCCGCGCCTCGCATCCGGATTCTTTTCGTTGTCCAGCACCTGGTACTCGAACCCGATCACGTACTCCTGCCCCTTCGCCGGACGATCCTTCCGCCGGTCCTTCATCGACGCATTCACCCGGTCTTCGAACTTCTGCCCCCTCACTTCGTCCGCCAGCATCACCCGGTCCTGAATCCGGTATTTGATCCCGCTGTTCCCACCCGGCGAAATCTTCCAGTCGAACTCCAGCTCGAAATCGCTGAACCGTTCCTTCGTGAACAGATCCTCGTCGATGTTCGCCTTCGGCAGCGACTTGATACACCCGTCCTCGATCGTGAACGCATTCGATGGCGGCGATTTCTTCGTGGGGTCTTCCCAGTTCTTATAGCTCTTCCCGTCAAACAGCAACTTCCATCCCGCGGACTTCTCTTGAGCGGTCAGCTGATTGTCGGCGGCGTGGCCGGCCAGCGCGGCGGCGCACGCGACCAGGGCAATGCGGAAAACTTTGGACATGGCTTCAATCTACAATGTCCAGGTGCCTCTTGTACTGCTCGCCCTGTTTTTCTTCCTCGCCACCGCGCCCGCCTCCGCGCAGGATACCCGCGTCGTCCTCCTCGGCACCGGCACCCCCAATCCCGACCCCGACCGCATGGGCCCCGCTCTCGCCATCCTCTCCGGCGACCGCGCCTACCTCGTCGATTGCGGCCCTGGCGTCGTCCGCCGCGCCGCCCAGGCCGGCATCAGTATGGAGCGGCTCACCCGCGTCTTCATCACCCATCTCCACTCCGATCACACCGCCGGCTATCCCGACCTCATCCTCACGCCCCCCAACGCCGGCCGCGCCGACCCCCTCGAGGCTTACGGCCCTCCAGGCCTTCGCGCCATGACTGCTCACATCCTCAAAGCCTGGTCCCAGGATTTCGACATCCGCCTGCACGGCACCCAGCCCCACACCACCGCCGCCTTCACCGTCAACGCCCACGATGTCCGTCCCGGCGAAATCTACCGCGACGATACCCTCCGCGTCATCGCCTTCGCCGTCCCTCACGGCGCCTGGAAGTACGCCTACGGCTATCGCTTCGAGGCCAAGGACAAAGTGATCGTCGTCAGCGGCGACACCACCTACAGCCCCGCCCTCATCGCCGCCGCCAAAGGCGCCGACATCCTCGTCCACGAGGTCTACTCCCAAAAAGGTTGGGAAGCCCGCACGCCCGAGTGGCGCAAATATCACGCCGCCTATCACACCTCCGCCCCCGACCTCGGCCGTATCGCTGCCCAGGTCCACCCCCGCAAACTCGTCCTTTATCACATGCTCCCCATGGGCCAGCCCCCCGAACAAATCCTCTCCGAAATCCACCAGAACTGGCCGGGCGAAGTCATCTACCCCAAAGACCTCGACGTCATCCGTTGAGGTAACCAGCCTCGTCGTCCCGCAACGCCATCTCGCGAACCGCGACCGTCAGGGAGCGATCTACAACGATCCAAATTCCCTCAATATCCGTACAGACAAGTGAGGCTCTCCTGAGCTATGCTGGCAATCTCAAGCGCTGATTGTATGAGTCCAGACTCGTCCGCCGCGGCCGTGCGTGAAAAACCTGCCGGCCTCGTCCCCCTCGTCCATGCCATGGGCCAGGGCCAGCAGAACGCCCTCGCCCAGCTCTACGACGAAACATCCGCCATGCTCAACGGCCTGCTTCTCCGCATCCTCGAACGCCCCGAAGACGCCGAGGAAGTCCTGTTGGATGTGTATATGAAAGCCTGGAAATATGCCGCCGCCTACTCCCCGGCCCGCGGCAGTGTCCAGGCCTGGCTCGTCACCATGGCGCGCAACGCCGCCATCGACCGCATTCGCCAGCACCGCGCCCAACCCAGGACCCTCACCTTCGAACCCGAAAACCAGCCCGAACCCATCGCCTCGGACGCTTCCCCCGAACAGCAGGCCTTCGACCGTCAACGCCGCCGCCGCGTACACAACTTGTTAAATCAACTTCCCCCCGAACAGCGCCAGACCCTCATGTTGGCCTTCTTCGGCGGCCTGACCCACGCTGAACTCGCCGAGCATTTGGGCGAGCCCCTCGGCACCATCAAGAGCCGCATTCGCGCCGGCCTCATCCGCCTGCGCGGCCTGCTCGAGGAACCTGCTATATGAGTGACGAACTGTTCGCCGAGTTGCCCGAGGCCGCCCGCCTGTTCGCCGAGAGCCTCGATCCCGTCGCCCCCGCGCCTTCCCTCAAGGCCCGCCTCATGACGCGCGTCGCCCAGTTCGAACAACTCAAGCCCGCCGCCGACATCCGCCGCGACGAAGGCGACTGGGTCTCCGAAATCCCAGGCATCGCCATGAAGACGCTCTACACCGACACCGCCAAGCGCACCTCCACCGTCCTTTTGCGCATGGACCCCGGCGTCACTTACCCGGCCCACAATCACCACGGCGCCGAACAATGCCTCGTCCTCAAAGGCGACATCCGCTGGGGCGACCTGGTCTACGAAGAAGGCGATTTCATCGTCATGGGCAAGGGCACCCACCACCCCGAAATCACCACCGTCCACGGCAATCTCTTGTTGCTAGTCTCCGGCGGCCTCGAATTCATTCACGCCTGAGTTTTGTCTTCTTGGCGTTACTTTGCGCCTTTGCGTCTTTGCGAGAAATTCCCCATCTCTCGCAAAGCCGTAAAGCCGCAGAGTAACGCCAAGAACACCTCAAAGACCAGAACCCTCAGTTTCTTCCCCTTTTTTCGCGCCATAATATCTCCATGCATCGCGCTGTCTGCACTCTCTTTCTCCTGGCCTTCCCCGCCCTCTCCGCCGAGTTCTCCGGCACCGTCGTCGATATCATGTGCCGCGGCAAAGATCTCTCCAGCCACACCCGCGAATGCGCCCTCACCTGCGCCAAAAGCGGCTACGCCCTCGTCACCCCCGATGGCAAATTCCTCAAGTTCGACGAGTCCGGCAACGCCCGCACCCTCGCCGCCCTCAAGAAATCCACGCGCGACAAAGACCTCAAAGCCAAAGTAACCGGCGCCCTCGATGGCGACGTCCTCAAAGTGCAGTCCATCGAACTCCAATGAAGCCTCTAGCGGTCGCGCTCGTCTTCGCCTTCCCCCTCCTCGCCCAAAGTGACCTCGGGGAACTCCGCCTCACCGTCCGCGACCCCTCCGGCGCGCCCCTCGCCGCCCATGCCGACCTCTCCAGTTCCGCCACCGGGACACGCCTCGCCATCGACCTCCCGTCCGACGGCCGCTACGCCTTCCACGCCCTCCCCTTCGGCCTCTATCGCCTCCGTGTCACCCACGCCAACTTCGCCGCCGCCACCGAGCTCATCGCCCTCCGCTCCGCCGTTCCCCTCGCTCACGAGATCACCCTCACCCTCGCCGCTGTCGACACTGCCGTCCTCGTCACCGAGTCCGCCACACTGGTCGATCCCACCGCCACCAGCGCCACCTACCACGTCAGCTCCGAGGAGATCAAACAGCGCGCCGAATCACTCCCCGGCCGCGGCCTCACCGACCTCGTCATCATGCAGCCCGGCTGGACCATCGAAGCCAACGGCGTCCTCCACCCTCGCGAATCCGAGTACGACACTCAGTACGTCGTCAACGGCTTCCCCATCTACGACAACCGCTCCCCCGCCTTCGCGCCCGCCGCCGACGCCGATGACGTCGAGTCCCTCAAGGTCTACGCCGGCGGCATCCCCGCCGAATTCGGCCAGAAGCTCGGCGGCGTCATCGAGGTCAACACCGTCCGCAACACCAACCCCGGCTTCCACGGCGCCCTCGTCCTCCAGCACGGCAGCTTCGCCACCAACTCCGCCTTTGCCTCCGCCCAATGGGTCGCCGGACGCACCACCGCTTCCGTCAACGGCGAAGGCTTCCTCACCGATCACTATCTCGATCCGCCCGTCGTCGCCAACTTCACCAACCACGGCTCCAACTCCTCCGTCGCCGCCACCCTCGAACACGATTTCGACGATTCCAACCGCCTGCGCCTCTCCGCCTCCCGCAGCGAAACCGGTTTCCTCGTCCCCAACGACCTCCTCCAGCAGGCCGCCGGCCAGCGCCAGGACCGCACCGCCGGCGCTACCGAAGGCCAGGCCTACGCCCAGCACATCTTCTCTCCCACGCTGATCGGTACCTTCGGCGTCATGGCCCGCGACCTCACCGCCCGCCTGTGGTCCAACCCCCTCTCCACCCCCATCGCCGTCGGCCAGGATCGCGGCTTCCGCGAAGCCTACGTCAAAGCCTCGCTCGCCGGACACCACGGCCGCCACGAATGGAAGACCGGCATCGACGCCCGCTTCGCCGATATCCGCGAAGAGTTCGATTACCAGATCATCAATTACCGCCTCAACCCCGGTAACGTGCGGATCTTCTCCCGCAACACGCCCGCCACTTACTATTTCAACGGCACTTCCCCGGATCGCGAACAGGCCGCCTACGCCCAGGACACCGTCCGCCTCGGCCCCGTCACCCTCAGCGCCGGACTCCGCTTCGATCACTACGCCCTGCTCATCCACGATTCCGCCGTCAGCCCGCGCCTCGCCGCATCGTGGAACGTCCGCCCCCTGGGCCTCGTCCTCCACGCGTCCTTCGATCGCATCTTCGGCACGCCGCCCTTCGAGAACCTGCTGGTCTCTTCGGCTCCCTCTTCCCGCCTCGGCATCGGCTTCTATCTCCCCCTTAAAGCCGCGCACGGCAACTACTACGAGGCCGGCTTCACCCGCGCCATCGGCGGCCAGCTCCGGCTCGACGCTACTTACTTCCGCCGCGACGTCGGCGATTTCAAGGATGACGATCCGCTCCTCAACACCGCCGTCAGTTTCCCCATCGCCTTCCAACACGCCGAAATCCGCGGCATCGAGCTCAAGCTCGCCCTTCCCCGCTGGCACGGCCTCTCCGGCTTCGCGAGTTATGCCAACACCATCGGCATAGGCCAATACCCCATCTCCGGCGGCCTCTTCCTCGATAGCGACGCGCCCGCCCTCCTCCAATCCACCGACCGCTTCCCCATCTCTCAGGACCAGCGCAACACCGCCCGCGCTATGCTCCGTTACCAATTCCACCCTCGCCTCTGGACCGCGTGGAGCGCCAATTACAACAGCGGTCTCCCGACCGAAGACATCTCGAACCTCCCGCCCATGAATTTTCTCAACGCGCAGTACGGCCCCGAGGTAGTGGCCAAAGTGAACTTCGATCGCGCCCGCGTCCTCCCGTCCTTCACGCTGAACGCGTCCCTCGGCGCCGACCTCTGGCGCCGCGAAAAACGCGCCCTCACCTTTCAGCTGGACGTCACCAACGTGACCAACCGCCTCAACCTGATCAACTTCGCCAGTTTCCTCTCCGGTACCGCCCTGGCCCCCCCGCGCGGCGCCTCCGCTCGCCTCCGCTGGGATTGGTAAGACAGGCCTCCCGGCCTGTCCACTTGCTGCCGTAACTCTCGCGTGCACGAACTGGAGGAGTCGCAATGTATTACTCTACGCCGTGTTCCACGTAAGGCGATGAAACTCGGCGCTCATTGCGGGGCAGACGCTTCAGCCGGCTCGCCCGCCGGCAACGCGCGGCGCCAAGGGCTCCAGAAGTTGCCCGCCGATCCCCGCAGCCACCGCCGTGTCCGTCCCATACTTCCCCGGCCATTTCTTCCCCGGCAAATAGAACGTCCCGAAAATGCCGTCCACCCACGGCAGCATCGCCGCGAAGTTCTTATTGAGGCACTCCGGCCCGTCGTTCGTGTGGTGCCAGTGATGAAACGCCGGCGACGAGACCAGTCTCTCCAGAAATCCAAAACGCCAGCTCAGGTTCGCGTGGATGAAGAATCCCCACATCGTGCTCACCAGCGTCACCAGAACCGGCACCAGGTCCACCGAATTCCCCATCGGCTGCGCCAGTCCCAGCAGGTACATCGGAACCAGCCCGCACAGCCGCGTGAACACCATGTCCACCGGATGCGCCCTTGAACTCACCAGCCAGTCGATCTCCTCCGCGCTGTGGTGCACCGCATGGAAGCGCCACAGCCACGGAATTTCATGCGACCAGCGGTGTCCCCAGTACGACCCGATCTCGCCCACCACCATCGCCGCCGTCAGGCGCAGCCCCATCGGCAATCCCGACATCCACGGGTAAAATCCGCCTCCCAGGAATCGATGCACTCCCAACGCCACCAGGCTCAACGGCACAAACAAGAGGATCTTCGGCGCGAAGCCGCTCAGGAAGTAATACGCCAGATCGGTGAGAAAGCTTTTTCGAAGAATCTTCTGCCGGTGCAGGGGCCACAGCCGCTCCGCGGGCACAAAGATTACCGCCAGGAGAACCAGCCACGCGCACAACCGCAAGAGATCCATCCAGTAAGAATAGAACTGTTGCAGGATTCGCGCCTGGATGTCCATTGGTTAATCCGGCGGCGCTTCCGAAAGTCGTCTCCGCCGTTTCGCCAGCAATCTGCGCCCCACTGGAATCGCCAGCAACCCAAGCCCTAGCAGTGCGCTCGTCCCCGGCTCCGGCGCCGATTCCAGCGTCACGCCGTCCAACATCAGCAGCGGCGGCGCCGAGTTCGGCGTGCCTTGCGCCAGGAATGTCAGCACCTGCGTGGTCGTCGTCGCCGTGAAGAACATGATCTGCTGATTCCACGCAAAGGATGTGTGAATCGGCGTCGACATCGTCGTCGACGTAAGCGTGGTGCTCCCAAACGTCACTTGCCAATTCTGCGTCAAATTCGCGTTTCCCGGCGGATCGCAATTTACCCCGTCGTCGTACAGACAGTTTTCCTGCCCGGCAGCCTGCCAGAAAGTGAGTTTGTACAGCGACCCCACAGTCAGTCCGGTCAGCGTTTGACTCAACGCCCCGGAAAAGCTGCTGCCCCCATCCGCCAGAAAATAATTCCCCTTGTCGGGACTCGCCCCCGGCGCCTGCCAGAGGGCAAATTTGAATCCGCCCGACGCCACCGACGTGCTCGGCGGATCGCCCGGCGTGCAAATCAGTGTCGGACTCGTGCCGCCCCCCACCGCGCTCCCCGGGACCACACAATCGATCTGTCCGTTATTTCCCAGAATCGTTACCTGCCAGCCGCCCGTCGACGTCGACCCAGGCGACAGGAACGGGCAATTCACCGTCGCCACCGATTGGGAACAGGCGCTGGTAAACCCGCCAAGCTGCGTTCCCGGCGCGTCAAACGACCCATTCGTGATCAGTGACGCCGCACTCGCCTGTGATGCCGCCAAACAAGAGGCAACAATCAGCCACGCGGCAACTGTTCCCAGTCCCCTGCCCACTTCCTTGCCTGCGGCGGCCATTTTCCGAATATTCCCAACCCTTAGGTAAAAGATTTAACTAATATACGACAATATTTGTCTTTTTTCTCCTATTACCAATAAATCGAAGGTACCAGTGGTGCCAAATCTCCTGCAACCGCAGGAAAACAGGCAATTGCAATCTGCAATTCACACCAACATCGATTTTATATTTCCCTTGAATTCAATTGTTTGAGCTAGGTCCGGCGTGGTCCCATATAACGAGGACGACCGCTAATTAGGACACCCGCATGCCCACAATTATTGGAAGGCTCGCCGACACAGAAGAAACGTATTCACCCGAAATTGGCTTCGTTCTTGAATCTATGCCCTCAACGAGCCGCGACCGTGAGGGAGCGCAACGCGACGCCCCGTCCCCTACCGTTGAGCTACAGCCGCCTGACCCGCCACGTGCAGCTTGATCGCTTCCGGTGCCGCATAACTCGATGGCTGACCCGATCGCGTCTCTACTGCGCCGCTCACATAGATCAATTGATCGCCCGGCTCGGCCCCCGGCAGAGCTTCAACGGTAAAACTGCGCCTGCTCTCGTCCTCCGTGATCAGCACACCATTGAGCCCCACGTCCAGCACGCGCACATACGGCGGCAAATTGCGAACCTCCACCGGCACCCGCCCGTGGAAACCGCCCTGGCGCGCGATCGATACCGTGATCTCCGCCGTCCCGCCCTGCCGCACCGTGACTTCGTGCGTCTCGGTCGTCATCACCAGATCCGGACGCGGCATCAGCGCGATCCACTTCATCCGGTCCTCGGGATTCGCCATTCGCGTCATCCCCGCGCCCGTTCCCGATACCTTCAGCGGCGCCGCCGCCGTGAGCGTCGCCTCCGCTTCCGCGCTCAACGTCAGCGTCGTCGAGAGTTGTCCCGCGCGAATCACGCCGCGAGTCGCCCGCATTCCCGGCGGCAAGTCGAGCACCGCAACGTCGATCGCTCCGTCGAACCCGTCCATCCGCAGCGCCGAAACCGTCAACGGTACCGAGCCGCCCACCGGCACGTTCGGATTCCGCGGTGTCACGGTCAACCGGAAGTCCGGCCGCGGCCTGCGCACCGTCAACCGGTAGCCATACGTATCGCCGCCCAGTCCCTGCACGTCGCGAATCCGCACTTCGTACTCGCCGTCCGCCGGAGCCGTGAAGTGCACCATCGAATCGCGCCCGAATCCCGGACCGCCATCGTCGTTGCGATAGTACAGCCGCGTCACCGGCAGCCCGTTCGGCGAAGTCTTGCTCCCCGGCGGCAGAATCTGCACCTTGTAGACCGCCGAGTCGATCGCGTGCGCCTCCGCGCTGGTGTCGAAATACGTCAGCCGCTGCCCGCCCGTGCCCTCGAATATCGTGTCCGCATCCGGCGAAAGCGGCAGCGCCTCCACCTTCAAAATCTCGCTCCCAGCCATCACGTAGTCGCCCGCCTGCATCCCGCTCCACGCCGCGATCCGGATCCCGCGCCCCGTCGAATCGTGATCGCGCAGCGTCACGTTCGTCTCCCACACCGGCCGCACCACCGCGCGCTCAATCGGCTTGCCCTGCGCGTCTATCACTTCGAGGTAACTGTCCAGGTCGCTGCCCATCCGCCGCGCATTCACTTCCAGCACCAGGTGCTCGCCCTTGCGCGCCGGGAAGCGATACCGGTTCTCCGCGCCGCGCGCCGCAATCCGCCCGTTCACCGTCACCGGCACCGGAATCGCGCCGCCCTGCGACGTCACCTCGGGTTCATCGCCCACCGCCACCCGCACCGTATTGAATGCGTGCTCCGGCCGCAGCGTCGCGCTGTCCTCGCTCCCGCCGTTTGCCTCGCCGCGCACCGGAATCTTGGACGCCACGTGATACCCGCGCAGCGCGACCTCCGCCGCCGCGCCCTTCCTCACTCCCAGTGGACTCGCCCCCAGCACCAGCGGAAATTCGCCGGCGATGATCCGGTAAAACGCATTCCCTCGACCGCCGTGCTGATAGTCCGTCACCCGCACATAGTAAGTGCCGGCCTCCGCGAACCGGTGCGCGAACATCACCTGCTCCACACCGCCGCGCTGCCCGAACTCGCGCACCACCTTGCCCGACGCGTCCTCGATCGCTACCACCGGCTGCAGGCTGCTCCCGATCTGCATCGCCCCGTTCAGGAACGAAATCTCCTGCCCCGCCTTCACCTGAATCTTGTAATAATCCACATCGCCCGGCCGCGAAATCGTGCCCGCCAGAATCGCCGGCAGGAATGTCTCCACCGCCGTCTCCTCCGTATCGTTGGGCTCGCGATCCGTCGCCTCTCCGTAGTACGGCTCCACCAGGAACCGTCCCTCCGGACTCGTCCCCAGCGGCGTCAGCAGCCGGAACGTCACGGCCCCCACCTCAGCCTCGGGTGCGATCTCCACCTCTACTGTCACCTGATTGCGCGGCGGCAGCGGCCCCAAATCGATCGACGACGGAGTCCCCGCCGACCCCAGCCGCACATCCGATCCATCCGGCAATTCCTTAATCCGCAGGATGCGCCCCGTCACTCCCGCTTCGCTGAAATAAATCGCGCTTGCCCGCGCCAGGTTCAGCCCCTCTACCGTCATCTCCACTGTGGTGCCGCGCGACATGCCTAGCGGCGCGACACTCTCGAGCGTCGGCGGAGTCGTGCGGTTCCCCGCGCCGAACAGCCCAGCCGCGCACCCGCTACTGACGAGAATAAATTTCCAGTTGACCATTGAAAAACCCCGCGGCCAGCGTCTTCCCATCCGGTGCGAATTCCAGCCCGAACGCCCAGTCCGGCAATTTCGTGATCGCGCGAACCTCCGTCAAATCCGCCGCGCGAAAAATCTTAATCGATCGGTCCGCCGACGCCGACGCCAGCCACTCCCCGTCCGCCGACCACGCCAGCCGCAAAATCGCATCCTCATGCGCGATCAGCGTATTGCGCAGCGTCCCTTCCTTCTCGCCGAGCGACCATATGCGAATCGTCTTATCCAGCCCGCCCGCCGCCACTCGCTTCCCATCCGGCGAAAGCGCGATCGCGTTGACGCCATCGGTCGATTCCGAGAGCGTGTACAACCGCTCCCCGCTCGCCGCGTCCCAAACCTTCACCGCGCGATCTGCCGACCCGGTCACAATCCGCTTCCCGTCCGGAGTAAACGCCAGCGCATAAATCGCGTCGATATGGTCGCGCAGCGTCCGCACTTCTTTCCCCGACGCCGCGTCCCAAACTTTGATGACCTTGTCATACCCCGCCGTCGCCAGCGTGTTTCCATCCGGCGCAAACGCGACCGCGTAAATGCAATCCGAATGCCCCGAAATCGTAACTTTGACTTTCTGGTTCGCCACATCCCAAACCAGCACTTCGCCCTTCCGCCCCGGCAGCCCGCCGGCTGTCGCCAGCAGTTTCCCGTCCCGCGAGAATGCCAGGCCGCGCACCGCCTCCGCATTCCCCTTCAGCACCGCGCCGTCCCGCAGCCGCGTCTCTTTATACCCGCCAACCGCAATCACCGGCCCCCAGGCCAGCGAATAAATCTGCCCAGCCGGAGCCGCGAGCGCGGTCCACGCCGCGAACCACGCCACCATCCAGGTCTTTGTCTTATCTGCGTTCATCTGCGTTCATCTGCGGCCAATATGCTTTTAGTGCTGAAACAAAAATTCCTTACTAGTGAGCATCGCCCAAACCATATCCTCCACCGCCTGTCGATGCCCCGGCCCGCCAACCGCCGCCACGAGCCCTTTTTCGTTCTCCGTCGGATACCTGCTGAATGCCGAAAGCGTCATGAACTCCAGAATCCGCCGGTCGCTCATCCCCACTTTAATCAACAAAGCAATCGTCCCATCCGCGGCACTCAGCTTCTTATTCAGCGTGTCCCCGTTGATCACCGCCAGAGCCTGCGCGATCGTCGGATCGCTCGACCTCTCCGCCGCATCGCAAATATTCCGCGCCGGCCTCCCGAACGAAGTCAGAAATTCCGACTTCACCTGCGTGTCCGGCAACTGCAGCGCGCGCGTCCCCGCCGGATATCCGGCGAAGGCCGTCGGCGCCCCGGTCACCTGCGACATCGCGTCCAGAATCACCTCGGCGCCCAGCCGCCGGATAATATGTTTCGAGTAGTAAATGTTGTCGCTCTGATTGGTCGCATTGGCCTCGCTCGAGAGCTGGTACGCGCTCGAATTCATAATCGTGCGAATCAGCCTTCGCACGTCATACCCGTTCTCCACGAAGTCCTTGCTCAACGCCGCCAGCAATTCTTCGTTCGAGGCCGGATTCGTGGCCCGCAGATCGTCCACCGGATCTACCAGCCCGCGCCCCATGAAGTTCGCCCACACGCGATTCACAATCGTCCGCGCGAACATTTCGTTCTTTGGGCTGGTCAGCCACGCCGCGAACGCAATCCGCCGGTCCTCCGTGGAATCGAGCGCGATGCTCTGCCCGTCCAGCGGAGTCGGCGGCAGCGGACGCGCCAGCTTCGGATGCAGCACGTCGCCGCTCGCCTTCGCGAACACAATCTGCTCGCCAGGGCTCGTCCCGACCTTCACGCCGACGCGCGCGAACAAGTTCGCCATCTGGTAATACTGCGTCTGCGTCCACTTTTCCAGCGGATGGTTGTGGCACCGCGCGCACGTAATCCGCTGCCCCAGAAACGCCTGCGTGGCATTCTCGCTGAGTTCGATCGGGTCTTTGTGCAGCACGAAATAATTCAGCGCCCCGTTTTCTCGCGTGCTTCCAGAACTCAGAAAAATCTCGCGCGCAAACGCGTCCCACGGCTTGTTCTGCTTCACCGAATCGCGAATCCAGTTGTAGAACGCCCACATCGTGGTGGTATTCAGCTTCTTGCTCGATACCAGCAGCAGGTCGCTCCACTTGTAGCTCCAGTAATCGGCGAACTCGTCGCGCTCCATCAACTGTTCCACCAGCTTGGCCCGCTTGTCCGCCGCGCTGTCCGCCAGGAAGCGCTCCACCTCTTCCGCGCTCGGCAGCACGCCGGTCGCATCCAGGAAGGCGCGTCGCAGGAACGTGGCGTCATCCGCGACCTTCGAAGGCGCCAGATGCAAATTCCTGAGCTTCGCAATCACCAGGTCGTCGACAAAGTTCTTTCGCGGAAATTGCCCGTACACCGCCGCGCTCACCGTATTGGGAAACGGCACCGAAAGCCGCGAGTACAGCACCCGGCTGGCGTAATAGAGCGTGATCGCCGCCTCGCCGGCGCCGTTCATCTTCACCCTTCCCCAATCGTCGACCGTCGCCACGCCCTCATTGCTGGAACTGAACTTCACCCAGCGCGTCACGTCTTCGGTGTGCCCGTCGGAGTACCGCGCGCGCACCGCCAGTTGCTGCTCCGCGCCTGCCGTCAGCACTGCCGCCGCCGGAAAAACTTCGAGGCCCTGAATCTGCACGTCGTTGCTCGCCGGCGGCGGCGTCCCCGCCGCGATCCACTCGCGAATCACCCGGTATTCCAGCGAGTCCTTGGCGAATCGCTTCCCGCCGCCGTGCGGAATCGCGAAGCTCGGCTTGGCCAGAATCAGGCTCCCATCGGGATCGGCCAGCGAAACGCGCCGCCCCACACTCGCCCGCGTCAGCGTGTCGTAATCGGCTTCGGGATCATACCCGCGCAGCGTCAGCTTGAATCCGTTCTTCCCCGCCAGCGCTCCGTGGCACGCACCCTGGTTGCATCCCATCTTGGTCATCACCGGGATCACGTGATTGCGAAAGCTCCACGTGAACGGTGCGCGCGCATCCTTCACCCGCACCGCTACGGCAGCCGTCGCCCCGTTCGCCGTGACCGTGATCTTGGCCTCGCCGTCGCCGACAGGACTGATCACGCCGTGCGCGTCCACTGCCGCCACCTTCGGATCGCTCGATGTCCACTGCGCCGCGCGCGTCCAATCCTCGGAGTGCTCCCCCACCGCGCCCTCGGCGATCAGTTGCTGCCGCGCCTCCGGGCCCGTCAACTCCACGGCCGGCGGCATCACGGTCAACTTCTGCGCCAGCGCCGGAATCGCCAGCAGAAATACCCAGCACCTCACGCGAACAACTCCCCAATCGCTTCCGTCCCGCGATCCACCAGCGGAATCGGCCGCCCCTGCACACCCGGCAGCTCCTGCTGGATGTCGATCCCGAGCCCGCGGTACACCGTCGCCGCGATCTGCGCCGGCGTCACCGGACGATCCCGCGGCGCCCCGCCAATCTCATCGCTCGACCCCACCACGGTTCCGCCCTTGATCGGACCGCCGCCCATCAGCATCGTCCAGCACTGCGGCCAGTGGTCGCGTCCGCCCGCCGGATTGATCTTCGGCGTCCGCCCGAATTCGCCCGTCCCTACCACCATCGTGTTGCTCAACAGCCCGCGCTCCGAAAGGTCGCTGAGCAGCGAACTATATGCCATATCGAACATCGGACCTACGAGGTCGCGATAGCAGCTGATCGGACTGAAAGGTTTGGACCCATGAATATCCCACGTAATCTCATCGAAGACCGTCTCGAACATGTTGACCGTCACGAAGCGCACGCCCGCCTCGATCAATCTCCGCGCCAGCAGGCAACTCTGCCCGAAGCGATTGAGCCCGTATCGCTCGCGCACCGCCTCCGGTTCGCGATGCAGTTCGAACGCTTCGCGCGCCTTCTGCGAACTCATCAACGTGTAAGCCTGCTGGAAGGTGGAATCCAGGAGGCGCGCATCGCTCGACGTTTCGAACTCGCTCACCGACCGGTCCACCATCTCGCGCCAGTTCTTGCGCCGGTCCACGCGCAGTGCCGTCAGGTAATCCGGCGGCAGCATGTCCGGCACTTTGAAGTTCGGATCCGACGGATCGGCATTCAGCACGAACGGGTCGAAGCCCTTCCCCAGAAAGCCCGCTGTCTGCCCGTGCGGCATGTTCCCGCCCGTGTTCCCGATCGGCCGCGGCAGCAGCACGTGCGCCGGCACGTCGCCCTTCGGACCCTTCAACTTCGAGAGCACGCACCCGTAGTGCGGATGCTCGATGCCACCCTGAAACAGGCGCCCCGTCTGCATCATCTGGTGCCCGGTATCGTGCACCGCCGCCGCCGTGTGATACACGCTGCGGATCAGCGAGAACTTATCCGCGTGCTTAGCCGTGCGCGGAAAGTTTTCCGAGATTTCGATTCCCGGAACGTTGGTTTTGATCGGCTTGTAAGGTCCGCGAATCTCCACCGGAGCGTTCGGCTTCATGTCGAACGTGTCCAGTTGCGAAGGCCCGCCGATCAGCATCAGCAGGATGCAGTTGACATCCTTGCTGGGATCGGTGGCGCCCAGCGCGCGCAATCCAAACCAGTCGGTAAGGCTGAGGCCCATTGCGGCAAGCGACCCGGCATGCAAGAAATCGCGCCGCCGCAACCCATCGCAGAACCGGACAGCACGGTCCGCATCCAGACGAAACATCCCCAACCCTCCTGGTCAGAGATTCTATCACTTACGCTGCTTCACACCGCGCCTCTGCCCAGTCCGGAAACGCCTAACGAGCCGCGACCGTCAGGGAGCGGCCTCAAATCTTCGTCTGTTGCACTAAGCGCACAAACTCGGAGTAGTCGCGGATGTAACTGGACGGATCGTACTTCTCCGACGCGAGTACCAACATCACGGCGTCCTCGGAATATTTGTACTGACTCGCCCATACCATCGGCGGGATGTGGAGTCCGAGCGACGGACGGTCGAGCACGAACTCCTGCCGGTTCTCGCCGTCATCGGCCACCACGTGGCAGCGGCCGTGAACGCAAACCAGAAACTGGTGCAGCGCGCGATGCGCATGCTCGCCGCGGATGTTCTTGCTGGGGACGCCGTAGACCACAAAATAGCGCTTCACGGCGAACGGCACCTGTTCGCCGATCTCGCCGAAGCTCAGGTTGCCGCGCAGATCGTCCACCTGCGGCAGCCGGTGCAGCATCACGCCGGCGACGCGCGTGGCGCTCACGCCCACCTCCGCGGGAACCTGCGCCGTCGCATCCGCGGAAATCGAATCGGCGCCCACGTAGCCGACGATGCGCGCCGGATTCCCCGCGACCATCGCCAGCGGCGGCACGTCGCGCGTCACCACGGAGCCGGCCTCGACAATCGCCTTCTCCCCGATCGTGAGCCCCGGCAGAATCGTCGCATTCGCGCCGATCGAAGCGCCTCGCCGGATCAGCGTGCGCGCAAACTCCGCCGGCTGCTGCCGGCTGCGCGGAAACGGGTCGTTGGAGAACGCGGCATTGGGTCCAACGAAGACATCGTCTTCCATCGTGATCCCGTCCCAGACTTGCACTCCGTTCCCGATCCTGACACGGTCGCCGATCCGAACGTCGTTTTCGATGAAGGTGTGTCCGCCGACGTAGCAGTCTTTGCCGATCACCGCTCCCGGCAGGATGTGTGCGAAGGCTCCGATTCTCGTCCCGTCGCCTACTGACCGGCTCTCCACGATAGCTGAATGCACGCAATCACATTATATAAGTGGTTGCGCGGAGATGTTACGCGTCGATGTGATGGCGGAAGAACTCCTCGAGCGCTACCTTGTTCTTCTCCGAGAGGCGGCCGGACAGCTCCTTCATCTCCGCAGGCGGCAGCGGGACGAATGCCTTGGCGATGCGGACGTTGGCGTCGATGTGCTCCAGCTTCGGCATGCCGACCACAGCGGCGGTGACCGGCAGGGAGAGCGTGTAGGCCAGCAGCTTTTCCGGCGCGGCCTGCCCGATCAGCGCGTCCTGCGCAAAGGCCTTGATCGCCAGCACTCCCATCTTCTTGCGAACCGCGACCGGGAGCGCGAGCGATTCGAAACTGGTCGACACGGCGGGATTCGGCACCATGCTGCGCTTGCCGCCGCCGTTGATCATGTTGGCCATGCCGGCGTTGAGCGCCATCTGGCAGCAATCGAAATCGTGGCGCTCGAGCGCGGTCTTCATTACTGCCGGGTCGGCGTGGCTGGTGATGCCGATGAATCGCGCCACCTTCTGCTCGCGGAATTTCAGGATCTGCTCGAGCACGCCGCCTTTGGCCTCGATCTTAGCGAGGTCCTCTTCGGTGGTCAGCGCGTGAATGTGCAACAGGTCGACGCGGTCCACCTGCAGCGCCTTGAGACTCTCTTCGAACGCGCGCGCCGCCTCGCTTCCATCGCGCGGGCTGACTTTCGTGGCGAGGAAGACGCTGTCGCGGCGGCCCTTGAGCACCTTGCCGACGCGCTGTTCGGCAAGGTGACCCTTGCCATACTCATCGGCTGTATCGATGTATGTGATGCCGAGGTCGAGCGCCTTGGTAAGAGCCTCCAGCGCCTGGTCCTCTTCCTTGTACTGCAGGAAGCGGCTGCCGGTGCCGAAGGCCAGAATAGAGACGCGCGCCCCGGTCTTGCCGAGTACCCGTGTCGGAATTGAAGTCGCGCCGGAAACTACTCCGGCTACGGCGGCGGTAGCGATGAATTCGCGTCGTGTGATGCTCATGGCGTTCACTTCCTGGTCAGTTGCTGGATGTCGGAATCGATCTTCTTCTGCTGCTCGGCAGTGAGTTCGAGCGCGCTGTCGCGGCGCGCGGCCTGCTTCACCTGCAGCACCATCGCCGTCTTCTCCGCGGGCAGCAGAGCGGCGTAGTTCTGGATTGCGGCGCTAAGGGCCTCTTCGTTGGCGTAGCCCTCGACCTTGGCCGCAGCCTTTTTCGCGCCGCCCTTCTTACCGCCCTTTGCGGTCGACTCGATCTCGCTATCCATCTTTTTCTGCTGCTCCGGCGTCAGCAGGCCGCGAACCTGGCGGCGCGCCGCCAGCTTGATCTTCAGCATCACACCCTGCTGCTCCTCGGGGGTGAACGCGGCGAATGCCAGCAGCGGTTTGCTGACCGATTCCTCGGCGTGGAGCAGCGGCTCCACTCTGAGCTGCTGCTCGCAGGTCAAGTTGAAATCGGCCGTAAAGCGCTCCAGCAGCGAGTGCTTGCCCGGGGGCAGACCGGCGCAGGGCGCGGGCGCATCTTGTGCCAGCGCCGGAAGCGCCGCGGCGGCGCAGAGCAGGATGGTTCGAAGGCTTTTCATGGTGTTCTCACGCTCAGAATTGGAGCCGCAGGCCAAGCTGCATGACGCGCGCAGGCTTGGCCTTGGTGATGGTGCCCGCGTTGGATTTGTCGATGTTGACAGCGGGCAGGTTGAGGTTGGAATGGTTGGTGGTATTGAAGGTCTCCCAGCGGAACTGAGCCCGCGAGCGTTCGCGGATCTGGAAGTTCTTGGAGAGCGCGAGGTTCATCGCGATGCTGCCCGGCCCATCCAGAATATTGCGCCCCGAGTTGCCGTAACGATACGCGCTATCGGGCACGATCGGGAAGGCGGCGACGTTGTACCACATATTCGCGGTAGGGTTATCGAGCGCGCCGTTGGAGAGACGATCCGGCCGCGTGGCCTGCGCCAGATCGTTGGAGGGCCCCGAGAGCTGCGGCGTGAAAGGCTGGCCGCTGTACGCAGTGCCGGTGCCCGCGAGCTGCCAGCCGCGGATCAGGACGTTCTGCCGGAAGGGCAGCTGCCACGCGAAGTTCATGCTGAAGACGTGCCGGATGTCGAAATCGGAGCGCCCGCGCTCGGAGTTCAGGTTGAGCGAATCCTGCGCGCCCTGGTAGCCGCCGTTGCCTGCATAGTTGAGGCCGGACGCGGTGTCGATCGATTTGCCGAAGGTGTAGTTGGCGCGGAAGAACATGCCGTGGTCGAAGCGCTTGCGCACCGTCAACGTTCCCGCCTGGTAGCTGGAGTTTCCGCCGAAGGTGTAGTACTCGATGTCGCCGTAACCTTTATATGGCCGGGTGGTGGCGGCGGGAGTGCGGATCTCCTGATTGATGTCGTATTTGCGGCCGAGATGCGTGCCCTTGGATGCGGAGTAGCCGGCCTCAACGCCTACGCCCTGCCCGAGATCGCGTTCCACGGTGAAGTTCCAACTGAGCAGGTAAGGCGAAGGCGGCGTAACTTCGAAGCCGTTCGAGGTGGTGGTGCCGGAGAGCTTGGCGAGCGAAGCCGGGAAAGGATTGGCGAGCGTCAAAGCCCCGGGATTCGTGGTGGAGCCGGTGAAGGATTGCGAGAGCGAGAACGGGAAACCGCCCGTAAGGTCGGTGCGCATCGCGCTGAGCCGGCTGCCGGTGTAGAAGACGCCGATGCCGCTGCGCACCACGGTCCGGTTATTGCCGAAGGGCCGCCAGGCGAAGCCGACGCGCGGCGCGAAGTTGTCCTTATTACTGTTCACCAGCGAGCGCGGCAGGCCGTAGTCCGCGGCCAGCCCGACCAGTCCGGTGAGACCGGCACTGGCCACGGTGGTATCGAGATTGGGAACCGTCATGGCGCTGGCCAGAATCACTTTGCCGATGCCGGGCACGTAGTTGGACATCTGCCCGTACTTTTCGTACGGCATGCTCTGCAGCTCATAGCGCAATCCGAGATTGAGCGTCAGGTTGGGCAGGATCTTGTAATCGTCCTGAATAAATGCTCCGTAATTGGTGCTGTAGATGTGATTGGTCACGGTGCCGATTTTTCGGGAGGTGCTGCTGGTGTAGCCGAGCAGAAAATCCGCGTAGCCATTGCCGCTGTTCTTGCCGCTGAACGTGAAGGTCCCGTTGAAATTGGAGTTGGTGGGCTGGTAATACTGCACGCGCAGTACGTCGCCGCCGGCCCGAATAGTGTGGCGGCCCCGGTTCCAGGTGAGCACGTCGTTGAAGTTGAAATTGTTGACCACGTAGCGGATCGGGTTGGTGGTGCTGTCGCCGAAGGTTTCGTACCCGGTGATGCTGAATTTGGGGAAGGCGGCGAGGTTGGGATCAGTGGTGGTGCCGGGAATGCCATACTGCGCGGCCCAATTGGTGCCGGCGTGCGCAGCCACTTCATTGTTCACCGTGCGCGTGAGTCCGGCGCGGAATTCGTTGATGACGGTGGGCGTGAAGACGCGTGTTTCCGACACGCCGAAGAGCGATTGCCCGTTATCGGTGGTGGCGCCGAAGGTGCCGAGCGGGCTGCCCGAGAAGGGATTGGTGGAACTCTCCCATCGCTCCAGCACGCGCACTGCGACATTATCCTTGGCGCCGAGGCGCTGGTCCACTTTGAAGAGGAAGCTGTCCCAGGTATCGGCGCTGTTGGCGTTCGAGAGGTAGTTATTCGGGCCGGTGAAGTTCGGCGAAGGATAGATCGTCATTAACTGCTGGGCGATTGGACTGATGCGGTTGGCGGGGATGATGTTGCCCGGGAAACAGGCGGTCGCGACGGTGGTGGTGCAGGACCCGGAAGCCAGGGGATCCTTGACCAGGACCGGTTTGCCGGTGGCGTCGATGGTTTTCGAGAAGTTGCCCAGGCGTTCCAGATCGGTGGGGATCACGCCGAGACTGCTGGAGCCGGCGATGCCGCGATAGCTTTCCCAACTGGCGAGGAAGAAGGTTTTGTCATGCCCGTTGTAGAGTTTGGGAATCACCACGGGGCCGGAGGCGGAGTCACCGAACTGGTTGCGGCGCAACTCGGATTTTCCGGCGTCGAAGAAGTTGCGCGCATCGAACTTGTCATTGCGCAGGTATTCGAAGACGGAGCCGTGCAACTGGTTGCCGCCGGATTTCAACGCCATGGTGACGACGCCGCCGGCGAGGCGGCCGTACTCGGCGGAGTAGCCCGAGGTCTGCAGCTTAAACTCCTGGAGCGATTCCAGCGGAGGCCGCGCCTGAGCGCCGGCGTCGCGCGGATTCTGGTTGTTGAAGCCGTCGATGGTCACGTTGCTGGCATCGGCGCGCGCTCCGTTGACCACGTAGGGCGAACCCTTGCCGCCCTCTTCGGCGGTCTGGACACCGGCGACCATGAAGGCGAGGTCGTTGAAGTCGCGGCCGTTGAGCGGCATCTCCGTAATCTCGCGCGGAGCGACAATATCGCCGCGGGAGGAGGTTTCGGTATTGAGCAGCGGGACCGTAGCGGTTACCTCGACGCTCTCGCTGACCGCGCCCACCTGGAGGACGATATCGAGCCGCGCTGTCTGATCCACGGAGAGCTCGAGATTGGACTCGCGGGTCAGCTTGAAACCGGCCTTCTCCACCGTCACCTCGTAGATACCGGGAGGCAGGCTGGACACCGTATATTCGCCTTCCGTGCCGGTGCGGGCGGTGCGAATCTCATTGGTGTTGACGTCGCGGACGCGGATGGCGGCGTCCAACACGTTGGCGCGGCTGGCATCTGTGACTCGGCCCACCAGCGTCGCGGCGGGGGTCTGCGCCGAGACCGTGCCGGCTAACATCAGCGAAAAAAGCGCAACGGACAAGGTGCGCATGCTCAATACCTCCAAGGAAAACTAATTAGAGGGACAGGCCGGGATGCCTGTCCTACCAAGTTACGCGGATGGCGGCCTGGAACTCTCGGGAGAGGCCTGCCTGACTGGTGACAGTGCCGAAGGCCGAACTGGTGACGGTGGTGTTCGGATCGCTGAAATTCGGGTGGTTCATGATGTCGTAGCCTTCGAAGCGAAGCTCCAGGTTAACGCGCTCCCTGACTTTGAAGTGCTTGATCAGCGACGCATTCCAATCGGTCTGGCCATCGCCGCGAACGCCGGCGAGGGCCTTGGGGAAGGTGCGAATGTTACTCGCCAACTGTTGCGCCGAGGCGGTGACGAAACCGGCGCCGGTATTGAACCAGCGGTTCGCCGAACGGTCGCCACTGGACAGCGGAATGTTATGCAGGTCGCCGTTAAAGATGACGTTCCCGAAGCCGAGCGGAGCGCCGCTCTGATACGTGAAGATGTTATTCACCTGCCAGCCTCCGGCGATCACGCGCAGTGCCTTAGGCAAACCGCGGCCGGCAGGCAGATCCACGATGCCTTGCAGGTTGAGGCGGTGGGGGCGGTCCAGCGAACTGATGGAGCGGTTGACACCCGGGTCGCCCGCGTTCAGGAAGCTGGTGGCTTCCATATTCTTGGAGTAGGTGTAACTGGCGCTCATCATGTAATTGTGGGAGAAGCGCTTTTCCGCACGGACCTGAAGGGCGTGATACCAGGAGTAGCCGAGCGGCTGGGTTTCGGTGATGTCGCCGAATTGCGGATAGGGACGGAGCAGGTCGGCGACTGCGATGGTCTTCGGATAGATCGAGTTGATGCCGAAGAAGGGATTGGGCACGGTGGCGCTGAGCACGTTGATGGTGGCCTGATCGCGCACGGGCGATGTGCTGAGGTACTGGTTGGGCGTAGCGTTGATATTGCGGTCTACGCCGAGGTGAATGGCCTTGTTGCCGACGTAGCCGACATCGAGCAGGAATTCCTTGAAGAGAGTGCGCTGCACGTCGAAGGTCCAGCGCTGCGAGTAGGGCTGCACGCGATTCACGGGGTAGACGGTGAGCGCCTGACCGAGGTTGGTCTGCAATCCGGCGGAGGAGCCTTGCGGAGCGAGCAGCCCATTGGGGAACGGGTTGGCCGTGGTGGCGACGAAGTGCAGGCCGTTATCAAGCGACGCCTGGATGGGCGTGGTGGCGGTGTAGCCGGTCTGGATTTCGGGCGTGCGATTGAGGCCGATGGTGTCGTAGAAGATGCCGTAACCGGTGCGGATCACGGTGGCGGCGTTGAGCTGATACGCGAGGCCAACGCGCGGGAGGAAGGTTTTGTTCTGGCCGGTCCATTGATCGTGCGCGTTGGGGCCGGCGAACATCAGGCCGCCGAGCACCTGGAACTGGCTGACGGGGATCTGCGGGATGGGACTCTTCGCGTAGTTGGCGATGGCCTGCGCGGCGATGGGGTTCGGAGTCGTGCGGTCGAAGCCCCGGACGGCGCGATCGAAACGCTCCGACATGGGCGATTCGTACTCGTAGCGCAGGCCGAGGTTCACGGTAAGTTTGGGAGTTAGTTTCCAATCGTCCTGCACGAAGGCCGCGTAGTAGGTGTTCTGCGAAGCGAAGCTCGCGCTGCGCGTCATTTGACCGGACGGGATGCCGAGCAGGAAGGAGGCGTACTCCTGACCGATCGGGGCAACGGCGGAGTTATCGAGAGGACCGTTGGTGTACGTGGGCAGGAAGGTGAGCTGCGGCGAGACATCGAAGCCGCCGAAGAAGCCGAAGGAGCGATAGAGGCGGAAATCGCCGCCGGCGCGGATGGTGTGTTTTCCGTGGAGCTTGGTCACGGTGGCGGCCCAATCGTGGATGATGCCGGTCAACGTGCCATCGCCGGAGTTGTAGTTGCCGAAGCCGGAGAAGGTCCCGGTGCAGGCGCCGGTGCAGCGGCCGGTGGGCGCCTTGGTGTTGAGGTAGACCTGCGGGAAGGTCTGGGTGGCGGGGTTGAGCAGCGAGAGCAGGTTTTGGGAGAAGCCGAGCTTGCTGAGATCCATGCCCTTGCTGGGCCGGTTCTCGGGCGTCTCTTCCTGGGTGAGGCCGTAGCGCAGGTCGAGCACGGTGGTGGGGTTGAGCACGATCACATCGTCCACCACGCCGCCGCGATTGATCCGGGTAAGATCGAGTCCGCCGGCGATGTTATTGGAAAAGGCGGAATCGGTCTCTAAGTAGCGATCGTAACTGAGGCGCGCGAAGGCGCGGTTCTTATCGGAGAAGGCGTGATCAACACGGGCGATGAAGACGTTGTAATCGAACGTGTCTTTGGTGTTGCGCGTATAGTTATTCTGCCCCGCGGAGGTGCCGACGGTATTCGGCGCAGCGTAGTAGGACTGGATGGCCTTGGCAACCGGATCGAGGCGGTTCGCGGGGATGATGTTGCCCGCGAAAGGAGTGCGGCTGAAGCGGCCATTGGCGGCGGCCTGCGTGCTCGCCGGGTCGTAGATCTGATATTGCGAGCCAAGCGCGAGCAGGCTGGAGAAGTTGCCGGCCTTTTCGGCGTCGGTGGGAACGGTGCCGATGTTGGCGGTGGGCTTGCCCCACTGGTTGCCCTCCCAGCCGGCGAAGAAGAAGGTCTTGTTCTTGCCGTTGTAGAGCTTGGGGATGTACACGGGGCCGCCGAGCGCGGCGCCGTAGCGGTTGTCCTGGTACTCGGGCTTGGCTCCGCCGGATGCGTTCTGGAAGAACGTGGAAGCGTCGAGCGCGGCGTTGATCATGGATTCGTGCAGTTCGCCGTGGATTTCGTTGGTGCCGCTCTTGGTGATGGTGTTGAGGACGGCGCCGGGGGTGTGGCCCATGGTGGAATCGAAGCTCGAGGTTTGCACCTTGAACTCGGCGACGGAGTTCTGTGGCAGCTGAAAGGCGATCAGCGGAGCGCTGCCGCCGTTGAAGAAAGTGTCGGGCACGCCATCGATGGTGTACTCGTTGGAATAGAGCGCGTTGCCGTTGGTAGTGAATTGGGAAGAGGCGCTGTTGAAGGAGCTCTTGCGCTGCCGGAGGTTAGTGGAGTTGACCACACCGGGCGTGAGCAGCACGAGCTCGTTGGCGTTGCCGGCCTGCAGCGGGAGGTCTTTGATCTGGCGTTCTTCCACTACCTGGCCGAGGGTGACGTTGGAGGCTTCAATCAGCGGCGCGCCGCCTTTGACTTCCACGCTTTCGGTGGCGTTGCCGACCTCGAGTTGGAAATCGATGCTAAGGACGTCGTTGATGCGCACGGTGACGCCGGCGCGATCGGTCTTTTTGAAGCCGCTGAATTCGGCGGTGAGGTTATAGACGCCGGGAAGCAGGTAGGGGAGTGTGTAGCTGCCGGCGTCGTTGGTGCGGGCGGTGAGGGCGGCGCCGGTTTCCTTACTGACGGCGCGGATTTCAGCGCCGACAACGACCGCGCCTGTAGAATCGACCACGCGTCCCGCAATGGTGCCGCGGCTTTCCTGGGCGACGGCAGTGGTGGCGAAAAGGATGAAAGCGATGATTGTCTTCTTGGACATAACGTTGCTCACTTAATTCATGTTGACGGCTTGGTCGAGAGATCGCTCCCTTACGGTCGCGGCTCTGATGCAGTGTTGGTTCATAGTCCACCTGAACCGGGGTGTGGGGCGGGGGCGGTGGAATTGGGCGCCGGTTGGCCATCGACGGTATTTGGTTCCATCAGTTCGATGCGGGTGCCATCGGGATCGTACAGGTTGATCTGGCGCTTCTTGTTGACGCCGGTCTGAATGACGATCTCCCTGTCGTACCCAACTTTGGCGGCGCGCTGCTTCATTTCGGCGAGGGCCTTGTCGGCATCGGGGATGGTGAGCGAGGCGTGGTTCTTGGTGCCGCGCGCATCGGGGGCGGGGATGGTGTTGTAGAGCATGAACTCCAGGTAGTCCGCGGCTTCGGCCGGCCGCATGTTGACCCAACTCAGCATCCGGGGGGAACCGCTGCCGCGCCAGAACTCCTTGAAGCCGAGCACCTGACCGTAGAACTGGTTGGATTTATCGAGGTCGCCGACCAGGACGCCGAGGTGCATGATGTGGTCGGAGATGCGGGTGGCGGGCATCTTCTTGCCGGCCTCGCGCGCGGTCCAGCTATCGGGCATGTACTCGACAATCTCGACGATGTGGCCGTCGGGGTCTTTCACGTTGAAGTTCTTGTTACCGGTCTGGCCCTTGCCGACGGAGCCCTTATCGCTCATGACTTCGACGCCCTTGGACTTCAGGTAGGTGTACATGCGGTCGGCGCTATCGGTGTAGAAAGAGATGTGATTGAGCTGGCCCTCCCCGCGATCGGCCTCGTTGAAGATTTCGAAGTACTGGTGATCGTTCACCTTGATGAACATGATGCGGACACCCGGACCGCCGCCTTTGGGAGGGAGCGTGAAGGCCTCCTCATAGCCCAGGAAGTCCTTGTAGAACTTGCGTGTCTTGTCGAGGTCCTTGACGTAGACCGCGAGGTGGGCGACGCCTAGAACCTTGGGCCGCGCCACGGGGTCCGCGGCCGGAGCGGGACAAAGCGTGAGGCCGGCAAGGGTTACGGCAACGAGCACGGTGGCCGAAGCGAGAGAGTTTTTCAAATTCATGACGGTTGATTCCAGTGGAAAGGGTAGCCCCATGCGGCGGCGGGACCTAGTTAATTCACTGTCAAATGCGGAACTGGCGGACGATCACTTAGTTTCAAGGGATTAGCCTCTGAATCTTTACGTAAAGACCGATGGCCCCCGGACCGTGACGGGAGCTATAATGAGGCCAAACCCAGGGGCAGTAATGTCACAGGCAAACGTTCTCAAATCAACCGAAGCCCGCAAATTGCTGACCGAGCGAGTGGCGTCCAGCCGGTACGTGAACCGCTCGGCGAGGCTGCGCGATCTACTGCTCTATCTGACGACGCGCGTGGTGGATGAGGAAGTGGCCGAGATCCACGAGCAGGAAGTGGGGCACAAGGTCTTCGGGCGCCCAGCGAATTACGACACGTCGAGCGACAATATCGTGCGGGTCCACGCCTCGATGTTGCGCAAACGACTGGAGCAGTATTTTGCCGAGGAGGGGTTAAACGAGCCGCTGATCCTGGAGATTCCGAAGGGCAACTATGCCCCCGTATTCCACGCGCGGGAAGAGGTGCTGCCCGCGGCCATACCGGCGGAACTTCCGGCGTCGGTGGCCGCGCCACAGGTGCCGCGAGCCGCGGCCGACAGGCGATTGTGGTACCTGGGAGCGATCGCGGTTTTGCTCGCCTGCTCGACGGCGCTCCTGCTGCTGCGCGCCTCGCCATCGCTGGGGATGATGGATGCTTCGCGGCCCCAGGTGACGCTGTTCTGGTCGCAGATTTTCCAGGGCAGCCGGCCCGCGGACATCGTGTTCGACGATGCGGCGATTGGACTCTACCAGGAGTTGACGGGGCGGGCGCTTTCGCTCTCGGACTATTACGACCGGAGCTACCTGCGCAATCTGCCGACTGAAGACGCGCAGACGGCATCGTCGGTGGCGCTGCGCAGGCAGACGAATTTCGCGGACATCAGCTTCGTGTGGAAACTGATGCAGATACCGGGGGCGAGCCGGCGGCCCTCGGTGCTGCGATTCGCGCGCGACTACAGCTTCCGGGAGTTGAAGGCGAACAACGCGGTGCTGATCGGCAACAGCCGGTCTAACCCATGGGTGGAACCTTTCGAACCGAAGCTGGGCATTCGCTGGACGTTCGACAAGACGGCCGCGGTGTACGACCCGGTGGACACGTGGGCGGGCGGCAAGAGCTATCAAGTGCGCCCGGGCGAGGCTCGCGAGAGCTATTTTTCAGTGGCCCTGCTGCCGAACCTGGGGGGCACGGGGAACGTGCTGATCATCTCTGGGACCGGCGGCAGCGCGATCAACGCGGGCGCGGATTTTCTGGCCGATGAACAATCGGTGGCCAGCCTGCGGGGCCGGCTGCCCGCGAGCAAGGACCGGCCGTTTCCGCACTTCGAAGCGCTGATCAAAGTGAAGGGGCGCAGTTCGCTGCCGCGCGACGCGACGATCCTGGTGTGCCGGACGCCGGGAGCGTAGCGATGGAGATGCGGCAGATGGAGCCGGGCGATATCGATGCCGGACTGCGCTTCTGCCGCGCGAGCGGTTGGAACCAGACGGCGGCGGACTGGCGCTGCTTTCTGCGAGCAAACGCGGCGGGATGCCGGGTGGCGGTGGAGGGGGGCGAAGTCGCCGCAACGGTCGCGACGCTGCGCTTCGAAGATCGCTTCAGTTGGATCTCCATGCTGCTGGTGGCGCCGGAAGTGCGCGGGCGAGGGATCGGCACCGCGTTGCTGATGGAAGGCCTTCGCGTGCTCGACGGTGTGGGTTGCGTGCGGTTGGACGCGACGCCCGCGGGTAAACAGGTTTACGACAAGTGCGGATTTGAGGACGAGTATCCACTGGCGCGGATGCGCGCGGAGCGGGTATCGGTTGGCGCCGCGGATGGAGCGCGGCAGATGACGGAGCGCGATTTCGAGGGCGTCTTGCGGCTGGACCGGGACGTCTTCGGGGCGGACCGCAGGGTGGTGCTCGGTCACTTGCGCGAGAGCGCGCCGGAATACGCCTGGGTGACGGAGTCGTCGGGCGGGGAGATCGCCGGCTTCGCGCTGGGACGGCATGGAGTTCGGGCGGAGCATGTGGGTCCGGTGGTGGCACGCGATGTCGAGATGTCGTGGGCGCTGACGAGCGCCTGCGTGAGCGCGCAGAGTGAGAAAGCGTGGCTCCTGGATGCGACGGAGCATTGCGGCGCATGGACGTGCCGGCTGGAAGCGGCTGGCTTTCGGAGGGAGCGTCCTTTTATGCGGATGTTTCGAGGGAAGCGGCCGGAGTGGGGAAGGCCGGAAGCCCAGTTCGCAATCGCAGGCCCGGAGTTTGGGTGAGTTCAGGCGGCGGGAGGGCATGTTGAGGCGCTTTTCGACTGCCAGCAGGCGTTCTTCAAGTGTCGCGAGACGGCTCCGCATACTGACCTCGTTCAATTCACGTTCCGTCATGCGTTTATTGGTGCCTTCGGCGAAGCTGTAGAACGCCTTGAGGAGTTCCGTCTGGGAGTCGGGTATGAGCTGTCTAAAATCGTCGAAATGGTGACTGGTTTCCGCACGAAAGCCCTCAATTGAACCGCGGAACAGTTCGAATTCCGCTTTCAAACCTGCGTTTGGATCGTTCATGCCTCTTCCTCGGTTGTACGCCACAGTATTTACAGGAGGTATAGCAGTGGCGTGAGGAGAGCGGCGTCCATCAGGGTACGCCGCAGTTCCAGCGACGGGAATCAGGTGACGGCGCGATACCAGGGGGAATCTGCTGACGAGAGCAGGCATCCGCCCTATAAGTCGTTTTCCTTTTCGCCTCGCTCGTCGCTATTCGCACTGTCGGGCTCGGGGAAGATGGGGCAGAGTGCCTGATTGCCTTGGCCGGGGTTGCCGTTGCCGCAGACCCCGAATTTGCCGAGCTGCGGTAATTGCACGGCGGGGAGCAGGGTGTTCTCGCCGGGCAGGATGCCGAGTTCGGAGCTGAGCATGGCAAAGAAATTTCCGAACAGGTTGGCGGAGTTTGAGGTGGCGGACGGATTCCCCAAGGCCAGAATCTCGGAGAGGGAAACCTTGCCGTCGCCATTGAGATCGAGCGCGTGAAACACTTCGCTGGTGGTGGTGGCGCGGCCTAAGTAAGCGCGTATGGTTTCCGGAGTAACTCCGTTGGGCAGTCTGCAGGCTGCTGCTGAATGAGGAGTAAGTTGGCGACCTGCGCGGCGCCGAGGGCGGCGATGCGCAGGAACATGGAGCGTTCGCGATCGAGCGCGGCCTGGGTGGCTCCGCATACCGGGGTCTTCATCGACTGATTGATGGTGCAGGTATCGATGGCGTTCTGACCGGGGAGTTGGGGCGCGGCCTGCGCGAGGAAAGCCGAGGTGCTCGCGGAGAGAATGCTGAAGTTATAGCCATCGGTCTGGCCGGACGCGATGGCAGGCGAGAGTCCGAAGCTGGCCAGCGAGGCAAGCGTGCCGGTGTACGCGTGGTTCTGCGCGAAGTAGGCCGACTCCGCGGTCGCGACCTTCACCAGGTCGTTCTGCGCCTGGAGCCGGGCCGCAGCCTCCCGAACCTTTTGCACGGCGGGGACCAACAGGCCGATCAATATCCCGATGATGGAAATTACCACTAACAACTCGATCAACGTAAATCCGCGAACTCGCAAACGACGTGGGTTGGCGTGACTCATGGACTCCTCCTCAGGCCTGCCGATTATATGCGAGGTGGAGGCGGATTGCGTGGATTGTATGGCACGTTGACGGCGGGGACGATGTAAATTCGTACAGAAACAAATTAGAGGACAGGCCCGGAGGCCTGTCCTACCGGACCGGTGCGTAGCCGAAGGTGACGGTCAAGGAGATGCTGCGGGCGGGGAGCAGCGTCAGGATGTCGTTGGGCGACGGCAGATTGGAGTTGGCCGAGGCGGCGTTGACGCCTACGATGCTGTGCTTATCGAGCAGGTTATTGACACCGAAGCGGATCTTGGTGCCGCGCAGGTAGGAATCGCCGCGGATGGTGTAATTCAGGAAGAGGTTGGTGACGTTGAAGGGGTCGATGGCGATGGCCTGGTTGACGGCGCCGTTATCGTTGTACATGGAGCCGATGCGCTTATTGAAGAAGCCCAGGTCCCAGCTCTTCACCCGGTAGGTGAGACCGACGGTCTCGGTGTTCTTGGGCGCATTCTGCACCCAGAGGCCCGTGTTCTGATACCTTGCGGAGCCCAGGGTTCCGTTGAGGTACAGGCTGAAGCCATGACCAATCAGGATGTTGCTCTCGGCTTCGACGCCCTTGGTGTTGGAGGGGCCGGTCTGGTAGAAGACCGGTTCGCCGGAGGCATCGGGCGAGGACGAGTAGGGGTTCTGGAAATGGCTGTAGTAGCCGTCCACGTCCAGGGTGACGCGGTTGAACTTAACGACCGATCCAATTTGATACGTCTTGGTGGTGGTCGGTTTCGGCAGAACGGAGACGGTCCCGTTCTTCGTGTCGAAGACGTTAGTGGGCGGAATCACGCTGCCGGTGGCGAACTGGGCGTATGCGGTCCAGTTAGACCTCAGTTTATAGCGCGCATCGAGCGACGGCATCCACGCGCGGAAAGACTCATCGTGGACCACGGATGCCGCGCCATTGAGGCTACCCACGGTTTTGCCGTTATCGGCGAACTGCGTGAAATTCATGTTGTAGTTGGCGAGCTTGATGCCGCCGGTGAGGCTGAGATCGCGCGTGAGCTTGTACTCGTACTCGACGTAGGGCTGGAAGGATTTGGTGATGAACTGTTCGTGGAAGTTAGGCAGCGCGGCATCTACCCAGGTCCGGGGATCGCTGGGAATCTGGTAGCGGTCGGTGTAGGCCCATTCGAACCAGAGCCCGGTGCGAATGATGCCGCGGGTTGATTCGTGGTTCACGGCCAGCACGTCGCCGACCTTGCGGTAGCCGTTGAGCTTGTCGACGGCGCTGGTCTTACTGATGGTTGTACCGTTGTAATTCTGTTTGTTCCAGTAGCGATAAGTGTAGGACTTATTGTCCAGCTTCCAGCCATGCCCGAGATAAGAGTTGACGCCGAAGTATTCGAAATCGGTCTGCACGTGGTAGAAGTTGTAGCCGTAGTAATCAGGTCGGGATGGGTCGCCGCTCATCAGGTAGTTATCGCCGAACTGCGCCACCTGGGCGCGGGTGGGGCCCTTGGTGTTGGGAGTGTTGGTCCACAGATCGACCAGGCCGGCGAACACGGTGAAGGTGGTCCGGTCGGTGAGGCGGTACTGGTATTTCAGGAAACCCGCGACGCGCTTCTGGTAGTTATAAGTCTGATATCCATCCGACAGCATCTGGTGCAGATTGATGACGAAGCTCGATTTCTTGCTCTTCCCGCCGAACTGACCGGAATCCAGATCGATCGCGAGCATACGGGTGTTGAACGAGCCGTACATGCCGGTGACGCGGACATCCATGCCGTACGGCACACTGCGCGACAGCATGTTGATAGAGCCGCCGAAGTTGGTTGGTCCGATGGTGGAGGCAGAGCCGGGGCTGCGGTCGTAATCGATACCGGCGATGAACTGGCCGGGGAAGAAGGCCCACGAGTGGTGGGTGGGGCTGTTCGTATCGTTGAACGGAATGCCATCCACGGTCATGGTGTACTGGCCGTCGGCAAAGCCGCGGAAGTAGGTCTTGCTATCGCCGAGGCCGATGCCGTTCGGATTGACGCTGAAGGTGCCGGGCGCCATGTTGAGCAGCTCGGTGTAATCGGCTACGGGCGACGCGAAGTTCTGAATGAACTCGGGACTGATTTCAGATTTCGCGGAGCGCGCTTCCAACGTGCTTTGCGACGGCGCGAGCTCGGCCGCTACCGACACGGTTCCCTCGACGGTTACGGTCTGGGACAATTCGCCGACGTTGAGCGACATGTTCACGGTTTCGGTGGCGCCGGCCGCGAGTTTGAGGCCGGTGCGGCGGCTGCTGGTGAAACTCGGTGCGGAAACTTCGATGGAATACACGCCGGCAGGCAGGCCGGTGATGGAGAACTTGCCATCGACCGCGCTTATGGCCTGACGGGCGGCGCCGTTCGATTCGTTCCTTGCAGTAACCGAAGCGTTGGGAATGCCCTTTCCTGCTACGTCCACGACACTGCCACTGACGGTGGAATCGGTCGACTGAGCAAACAATCGAAACGACCCATATAGGCAGACGACAAGCAAACGGCTCCAGCTGATGTTCATTCACGCTCCAGGAAATTAGACGAGAATCTGGATAGTAGCGAGCCGCACATTTCAATTTCGTGACGGTACGGTTAATCGAGATTAAGGTAATCAGGCGCCTGCCGATTGGCGGGCGGCGATGTTGGCGAGCTTATTGAGACCGTCGATGTAGGCCTTGGCGCTGGCTTCGATGACATCGGTGGAAGCGCCGCGGCCAATCACCTTGCGGCCCGCTTCCTCGAGTTGGATCGTGACTTCGCCCATGGCTTCGGTGCCGCTGGTAACGCCGCGGATCTCATAACGCTGCAGTTTGGCGGCGGTGGCGGTCACCTGGGAGATGGCCCGGCAGACTGCGTCAACGGGACCATCGCCGATGGCGGCGCCTTCGCGCGAGTCGCCATTGACGCGCAATCTGACGGTGGCGGTGGGAATCGCCGAAGTACCGCTGTAGATGTGCAGGTACTGGAGCTCATAAACCGCGGGCAGCGGATGAAGTTCGTCGTGCAGGATGGCCATGAGATCTTCGTCGAAGACCTCCTGCTTTTTGTCGGCGACGCTCAAGAAGCGCCGGTAGGCCTGGTCCAATTCGTGGTCGGACAGTGTATAGCCGAGCTTGCGGAGGCGGTCGAGGAGGCCATGGCGCCCGGTGCGGGCAGTGAGCACGACGCGGCTCTCGGTCATACCGACGTCTTCGGGCCTCATGATTTCGTAGGTCTCGCGCTTCTTGAGGACGCCATCGACGTGGATGCCGGAGCTATGGGAGAAGGCGTTGGCGCCGATGATGGCCTTGTTGGGCGGAACCTGGACGCCGAGCAGGTCGGAGACCAGGCGGCTGGTGCGATGGAGTTCGCGGGTGTTAACGCCGGTGTGGACGCCGAAGTAGTCGGCGCGCGTGGCCAGCGCCATCACGATTTCCTCGAGCGCGGCGTTGCCGGCGCGTTCGCCGAGCCCGTTGATGGTGGCCTCAACCTGGCGGGCGCCGTTGAGCACGCCGTGCAGGGTATTGGCCACCGCCATGCCGAGATCGTCGTGACAGTGGACGCTGATTACGGCGCGATCGATGTCGGGCACGTGGCGGCGGATGCCGGCAATCAGTGCGCCGTATTGTTCGGGCACGGTATAGCCGGTGGTGTCGGGAATGTTGACCACGGCGGCGCCGGCTTCGATGACGGCGGCGATCATTTCATAAAGGTAAGCGGGGTCGGCGCGGCCGGCATCCTCGGCGTAAAATTCGACCTCGGCGGCATAATGGCGGGCGAGCGTGACGGCGTCGACGGCCATCTGGAGGATTTTGCATTTCTTATCGGCGAGCGTTTTGCCGTAGCGATCATCCTGGAATTTACCGGCGATGTGGATGTCGGACGCGCCGATTCCGGTGTGGATGCGGGCGCGCGGGCACCCGGCGAGGGCTTTGCCGCAGGCTTCTATATCAGCGGCGACGGCGCGGGAAAGCGCGCAGATGACAGGCCCCTGAATTTCGGCGGCAATGCGCTGGACGGCATCGAAATCCTCGGGAGAGGAGTTGGGATAGCCGGCCTCGATGACGTCGACATTGAGAAGCGCGAGCTGGCGGGCGATGATGAGCTTCTCGCGGCTTCCCAGTCGGGTTCCAGCGGCCTGTTCCCCATCCCTTAATGTGGTGTCGAAGACGGCTACTTTCTCAGAGGCTGTTATTGGCGTCATGGCTGATTTTACTTTCACTCACTCCGCCAGAGTGAAGGATTCTTCGAAGTTTTTTCGGCGAGATGGCACGGCGCGTGGCGGGGACCCACTGGGCGAGGAGGATGCCGGCGCAGGGCTGCGCGGGGTCGATCGCGTGGAGCGCGGGTGCATGGACGGCGAGGGTGATCAGACTATGCGGCGATCGGGGCCGGGCTGTCCATAGCGATTGGGGCCTGTATATCCTATTCAGATCGTCCGTTGAAGCGGATGGGTACGCGCATCGGGACGCCGGCTGAAAGCCGGCGGCAGCCAGGATTGGCTGCCCCACAGCCGCAAGCAATAATCGTAGAGATCGCTCCTTCAGGTCGCGGCTCGGTTTGAAGTTCATCGCTTGTTGTTACCGGTTGCGGCCGTGCTTCTCGTGGCTGGAGACCCAATCGGAGGCCGAAATCGCCGCGCCCAGGGAGATTTCCCCGGCCAGCGCGACTCCGCCGATAATCTCCGCCAGACGGTAGACCTTACCACGCCCGTAGCATCGGAGGATTTCGAGGCATTCGCGCTGCGTCGCAAGGGCCGTGCCGCCGCCGTAGGTGGCCACGATCAGCGAAGGAATCGTCAGCGAGATATACAGGTCGCGTTGCGGCGTCAACTCCGTATACAGCACCGCCGCCGAGGATTCGGCGACGTTGGCCGCGTCCTGCCCGGTGGCGATGAACATCGCCGCGATCCCGTTGGCCGAGTGGCCGCCGTTGTTATTCGCGCCCGAAAGCAGGGCTCCGACATTGGCGACGCCGTAGTGGGATGTGAGCTTCTCCGGTTCTACGCGCAGATGCCCGATCATGACGTCGCGCCGGATCACCGCCTCCGCCGTCACGCGCTTGCCGCGGGTTCGCAAACGGTTGATGTCGGACGCCTTCTTGTCGGTGGCGAAGTTCGATTCCAGATAGAAATTGACGATTCCCGGATAGCGCGCCAGAATCCACTGGCAGGCGGCGAATGTGGCACGACCCACCATATTCTGGCCGGCGGCATCACCGGTCGAAAAGTTGAAACGCAAGTAAACGAATTTACTCGCCAGATAGGTGTCGATGTATTGCAGCTTGGCCACGCTCGAGGTGGCCTCGGCCTCGGCGCGGATCGTAGGCAGGTTTTCCTGCACCCAGATGGCGAAATCACGGCCGGCGCGCGCATCCTCGAAGACGAACGCAGGAGCGCGCTGCATCGCGTCGCCCACCACGGTTACCTTGACTCCGCCGCACAGGTTCAGCACTTTCATGCCGCGGTTGTAGGATGCAACCAAGGTCCCTTCGGAAGTCGCCAGCGGAATCAGGAAATCGCCCTGGGCGTATTCCCCGCGCACATGGAGGGGCCCGGCGAGGCCAATCGGCACCTGCGCGACTCCCACGAAGTTTTCACAATTTCCCTTGGCCGCACGGGGATCCAGGGAGTGGTGGAAAATATGCCGCAGCGGCGTGCCGGTCTGGCTTTCGAGGAAGGCTCGACGCCGCGCGACGTTATCCGGGCTGTAATCGTCTTCGCCGCGCGGAATCGAGGTTGCCGGCTGCCCGTTCTCGGCCACCGCATCTTCGACCATAAGATCGAGCTTTCCGAAAGGGCGCGTCTCGAAACCGATTTCGAGTTTGTGCGTGGCAACACACAACACGGGTCCGCCCACGTGGACCTTGACGGTGCAGCGCAGGGGAAAGGCAATGGGGTGCGCCGCACTCACGTCCAGCGGCAGCACCTCCCGGCCATCTTCCAGGTCCAGGCGGACCTGATCCATCGCTATCGGATGCCCATCGATCGCAATCCCCGAAATGCCAACGAGTTCGGCATCCGCCAGCCGGTTTTTGATCGCGAATTCGACCCCGCTATCACCGTTTGTCAGGCTGCCCACGGTGTACAGCGAGTTGAGCAAAGCACTCGGAATCATTTCGCTTGCCCTCAGTTGCATTGTAAGAGACGGCTATCCGCATCGCAATCAGAATTTATGATGCTATTCTCTTATATCGGGTGTAGTCTGATTGTGACACGAGGGAGTTCCGCTCTCCTTTGTGGATTTTACTCTCTGAGCGGTTCTGTCGAGACCACGAGCCGGTTCCGGGACGCCGTCCCGGTCCAGCCATCCGGCTCGTGGACACACCGCCGGATTTCAGGAGGCCGTCCATGGTGGGCCCTTTGCTTCGTAGGTTCTTCGCGATTTGCTCCTCGCGCGGGACCAAGGTAGTTACACTCGGTGTCCTGTTACTTTTTGTTACTCCCATTTTTGGTCAACAATCGTACGTTTCGCGCTACGACGTGTACGGAGGCTACGCGTTTCTTAACAGCCCGGCCATCAGCCTCTTCGAGAACGGATTTGCGACTCAGCTCGGAATACGTCCAAGAACCTGGTTATCTTTCGGGTTCGACTACACCTTTGCGGCCGGCGACCTGACGGTCACGACCACCCAGTTGCTGCCGGAGTTGCAGACAAACCTGCAAGCGGGGATTGTCGCGGGTATCAAGGCAGGAGTGCTCCCTGCCAACTACCCTTACGCCACCATGAGCGTGGCGGCGCACTCCAGAACGCAGACTTTCGCCGTCGGTCCGCAGCTCGCCTACCGGCACTTGTCCAAAGCGACGCTGTTTCTGCGCCCGGTTTTCGCCGGCGTCATCCATGAAACCGTGACACCGCAGCCCACGGATGCGGTCCTTAAGGCGCTTGTGGGCAGTCTGATCACTACGCCGACTAAGTCGGACAATGTATTGTTCGTCGGTTTTGGCGGCGGCTTCGACATCATAGTGAGCAAGCACTTCGCATGGAGAACGCAGGCCGACCTGGTGTACGATCATCTGTTCAACGACCTCTTGAAGGACGGTCGATTCACCACACGTTTCTCCAGCGGCCCAGCCTTTAACTTCGGCAGGAACATCGAGAAGTAGCTACTGCGCTTCCGGAGCGGGCGCGATGAAGCTCATCGCCCGCTCCGCCAGCGCACAGATCGTCAGGCTTGGGTTCACGCCCAGATTGGCGGCGATCACCGAGCCGTCGCACACATAGAGATTGCGGTAACCGAACACGCGATTCCGCGCGTCCACCACTCCCTCCTCGCTCGAGCCCGCCATCGGGCATCCCCCCAGGATGTGGGCCGTGCCCGGAACGTCGAACAGGATTTCCGTGACCATACTCATGGGAGTTCCGCCGGCGGCCTGCGCCACCTTGCGCGCGAACTCGTTGGCCTGCGGGATGTACGTCGGGATGCGCGGCCCCCGGCTGCGCAGGACGCGGCGGAAGGGCCAGAACCACGGCCGCCCCATACGCATCTCGATGTGCCCGTCCAGCGTCTGCATGCACAGCAGGATGATCGACTCGCGCGCCCAGCCGAACGGATGCAGGCTGCGCAGCGTCCGGATGGGATGGCGCAGCAGGGAGACCGCCAGTTCGCGGAGCCAGAGCAGGATGCGGGTCCGCCCCGGTGCACCGCCGGTCAGCACTGTCGCCAGCAGTCCCATCGCATCCGACCCCGCCGGATACCGTGTAGCCTCGATGTGCGTGTACTGGTCCAGGTAGCAGCCCGACCCGATCGCCACGCCCTGCGACAAGTCCTCAGGGGTTCCCGGTACCCGGACGCCGATCAGCGACTCGGCGTTGGTCCGCACCCGGTTGCCGAGTTGCGCGCTGATCGCCGGCAGCGAGCCCCGCTCTTTCAAACGGAAGAGCAGATCTAGCGTGCCCAGCGCGGAGGCCGCGAAGACCACGCCGCGGCAGATGAAGCGACGCTGCCCGCCGCCCAGCATCGTGGAACGGACGGTGAACACTTCATAGCCGAGGCTGCCATCGGGACACCCGCCTATCGGGCGGACGTCCACCACCTTGGTTTCTTCGAAGACCTGCGCGCCGGCCTTTTCCGCCAGGTAGAGGTAGTTCCGGTCCAAGGTGTTCTTGGCGCCGTAGCGGCAGCCCATCATACAGCCGCCGCAGGCGATGCAAGTGGCCCGCTCCGGTCCCTTGCCGCCGAAATAGGGGTCGGGACAGGCGGTGCCGGGCGGCATGCCCTCCGGCCCTTCGAACACCGCGACCCTGGTGCGATAGAAGGTCTGCCCCACCCCTTGTTCTTCGGCAACCCGGCGCAGGATGTGATCGGCCGGACCCAGGATGCGGTTCTCGATCACGCCCAGCATGTGCACCGCGGCCGCGTAGTGCCGCGGCATCTCCGCCTTCCAATCCGCGAGGCTGGCCCACGACCCGCTCTCCCAGATTGCGTCCCCAGGCACCAGTGACGTGTTGGCGTACGTGACGGAGCCGCCGCCCACCGCGCAGCCGTGCATCACCAGCACGTGGCGAAAGGGATCGATGTTGAAAAATCCTCGCAGCCCGAGGCCGGGCCGCCAGATCCAACTCCGCAGCTGCCAGTTCGTGGCAGGCAGGTTCTCGGGCGTCCAGCGGCGGCCCATCTCCATCACGCCGACCCGATAGCCCTTCTCGGTGAGCCGGTGGGCGGAGACGCTGCCGCCGAATCCCGAGCCGACCACGATGTAATCGAAGTCCATCTACTTGCTGCCCGTAGCCGTCGCGCACTGGGCGGCGGGAACGCGCTCCCCACATGCAGGCAAACCGGTGGGCGGTTTGGGAATATCGAGCCCCGGTTTCAGCACACTCTGCTTCATCGACGCGAGCGAGTGCCTGAGGGATTTCTCGGGGTTGATTCCCATGAGCGCGGAGCCGAGCAGGCGCGTCATGGATCCGAATTCGTCGCTCAACGTGATGGTCTCCGCCTCCACCTGGACACCCTTGGCGGTCTCGGAGAACTGCCAGTAGGAATTCAGGCGGCGCAGGTAGCCGTGATCCTTGCCCACCTCCGCCACCTTCGTCGAAATCGAGCGGCAGCGCGAGTGCTTTGGATCCACGCGCGTCCAGGTCACGTCGCTATCCACATCCAGGATGGCGGGCTCCTTCATCCGCATGGAATATTGGAAGCGCTCCGTCCCGGTGAGGCACAGCAGTTTGGAGGTGGAAATGGTCTCCGGAAAATACTGTTCGCGATGGTCGTAGTCCTGGAGCATGCGCACCAGTTTGTCCAACGAGGTGCCGGGGATGAAGACGGCGCCGATCCAATCGTAGAGATGGCCTCCGGCCAGTTTGTGCGGGTTGGGACCGTTCGCCTCGATGGTGCGGACCTTCGATTCGTCGACCGGGAGCGGCTTGCGCGCGTCCATCCGCGCTTCGGCGGCCTGGACGTAGCAATCGAACGCTTGGGTAGTTTCGGGCTTCAGCTGCTGCGCGCGAAGCCCGGCGGGGAGTAGCAGGCAACAAATGACGGCAAGTTTCATACGAAATCGTCCGCTTGAATTATCGCTCCGGAAGCGAAAACTGCAAATAGAGATTTTCAGGTATAGAATTCGAATTGATGCATAAGCTCACTCCCGTTGAAGACGCGAAGACGTTGTTCAACCAAGCCAAGGACTGGTCGGTCTGGCAATGGCTCCTGGAGAAAAAGAGGGCACGCACCACCGCCGACGCCGCATGGGAGGCGCTGGAGGACTGCGAGGAGAAGGTGATCGCCGCGTGGCCGGCGGAGTGGCAAAAAGCCTACCGCTCCAACTCGCAGCGCGGCAACGGCCTCGACCCCGGGGTGAGGGCCGACCTCGAAGTCTTGCGACAGGCCGACGAGGAAGCGCAGGAGGCCCGCGACGCCGCCGAGTCGCAATTCGACGAGGCCGACCGCCGCATGAGCAGCTCGATGGCGTGCGAAGGCTCACAAATGGCGGTCGACGCCTGGGTACTCCGCGAGAAGGTCATTCGCAGGGCCGAGGCGATGCTGCGGCGAAAATAGCTAGAAAAGCAGCTTCAATCCAAGCTGCATTTGCCGCGGCGTATTTGCCGTGGACGAAATCGCGCCAAACGAAACCGAGCTCAAGCTCACCGTCGGACCTGAAAACTGCGGAGTATTCAGTGCGTTGAATGCTTCGGCGCGGAATTGCGCCGTCAGGCGTTCCATCAGCTTATAGTTCTTGAATAGCGAGAGGTCGAAGCTGCGGATCCCCGGCGCGCGCACGTCGGGCAGCGTGCGGCTGGTAGTGCCGAAGGTGAACGAGGCCGGCTGCGAGAACACGCTGGTATCGAAGTAGCGGTTCAGGCGGCTTTCCACCGGACCGGTGAGCGCCGCGCTGGCGCCGCTATTGTTGGGCCGCTCGCCATCGTTGAACACGTTGGCGTTGTTGGTGGCCGTGAGCAGCAGCGGGAGCCCCCGCTGCAGCGTCGCAATCCCGTTGAACTGCCACCCGCCAAGCAACGCATCCATCGCGCGATTCCAGTGTGCGCCGATCGCCTTCCGCTTCCCGAACGGCAACTCGGCGATGAAGCTCAGTACCAGCCGCTGCGGGACATCGTACACAGATAGCGAGCGTTCGCTGCGGAAATCGTACGAGTTCTGCGCCGTGGAGGAGCCGGCGAAATTGGTGCCGCTCTGCGAGGTGTTGTCGATCAGCTTCGCATTCGTATACGCCAACAGGAAGCTCAACCCGGAGGAGAAGCGTTCTTGCGCCTTCAGCTGGAAAGAATGATAGATCGAATTGCCGATGCTGGGATTGATGTCGCGGAAGCCGTCGAATTCCGAGTAGGGCCGCAACAGGTACTTCTGCGCCACTGTTTTCCCCGATAGCGTGCCCGAACTGATCAGCCCGTAGAAGGGATTCGGCACCTGTTGATTCAGCGCCGACCCCAGACTGAGGTACTGGCTGGGAACCTGGTCCAGGTTGGCGCCGGCATTGTCGGCCAGCGCGACCCCGTGATTGCCCACGTAACTGGCCTCCACCACCACGCCCATGAATTGCCGTTGCACGCCGAGGTTCCAATTCTGGATGTACGGATTGCGGGTGTTGCGCGTCGGCGCGTTGAGGCCCTGGCCGAGCAGGGTCATCAGGCCTTGCGCATTGCCGGTCACGGGAATAAATCCATTGGGGAACGGATTGGAGACCGGCAGATTGGGCGTGTACCCATCCAGAGTGCCGTAGTAATTGGTGGTGGCCGTGTAGCCCGGTTGGGAGACCGTCTGCGCGGCGGCCGACTGCGGCGGCGCCCAGAAAATACCATACGCGCCGCGGATCACCCACCGCGCGCCCGGCTGCCAGGCGAACCCAAGACGGGGCGCCACGTTCTTCCACTGCGTGTCGAACTGATTGGTGGACCAGCCGTCGACCCCCAGGTACCGCAGGCCGCCCTTCAGGTTGGGCATGCCGGCCGCCGCCGCGATCGCACTGGTCACCGCAGGGTCCAGGTTCACGGCGCGATTGTAGCGTTCGTGCCGCGGAATCGTCAGGTCGTAGCGGAATCCCAGGTTGAGCG
Source organism: uncultured Solibacteraceae bacterium (assembly GCA_963791985.1). Lineage (GTDB taxonomy): Bacteria > Acidobacteriota > Terriglobia > Bryobacterales > Bryobacteraceae > Solibacter. Next base: position 864,033 of record CAWBUN010000004.1, read on the forward strand.
TTAGCGTCGGCGTGACCTTCCAATCGTCGGCGATGTACAGCGCGTAGTATTCGCTTTGCGTGGAGACCGACTTGTAGTTCTTGATCAGATCGCCGCTGCCGTAACCGAAAAGAAGCGACGCGAAACCGTCCCCCGTGACGCTGCTGGCCGACGACGATGGGTCCGGGCCGGCGCTCATGTTGCGCGTGAACTTGAAGCTACCGTTATCGCCGGATTGGCTGGTGTTATTGCGGTAGACTCGCGCTTCCGCACCGAACTTCAGGGTGTGGCGGGTGAAGACCTTGGTGTTGGCCAGTTGCAGGACGTGGCTTTCCAGCGCCGTAGGTCCCAGTCCGACAGCGTTGCCGTTGCCCAGTGTCGTGTAGCTTTCCGGAGCGAAGGCCGGCATCACCGCGAGATCGGCGTTCGCCGCCACGTAGGAAGGCAGGCCCAGCGATGTGGCGTCGAACCCCAACCCCATGACGCCGGAAAAGCGGAACGTGCGCGCCAGTCCATAGCGCAGATTGGTAAAGAAAGTGGGGCCCACGGTGAGATCGTAATTGGCTACCGCACCCGTATTGCGATAGTCCTGGGTACCGCCGGACTGCCCCGGAAGCAGATCCGAGGGGAAAAAGTGGGCCGGCTCCGAGTAGAGGTAACGCTTCGACCAGCGGAACGATACGCGCTGCCGGTCGCTGAGGTTGTGGTCGATCTTGATATCGTACTGGTCGTTGATCCCGGGGCCCGCGGCGGATGCATAGAAATTGTTGGCCCCGGTGTACGCGTCCCCCGGGACATTCGCCTGTGGATAAAGCTGGGCAACCTTGCGCGAGACCGGGTCCATCAGCGCGGCCGGGATCTTGTTGCCCGGAACCGGCGTACGCGTGTATCCGCTCGCCGAATGCAGCGAACTGGTGGGATCGTAGATCGCGATCAACTGACCCTTGGCGTTCAGTGTCTGCGAGAAATCGCCCGAGCGCTCCGCCGGCGTGGGGACGGTGAGCGTCGTGCTGGATGCGGAACGCTGCCGCAGCCCTTCGTAATCCACAAAGAAGAAGGTGCGGTTGCGGCCGCGGTACATCTTCGGAAGCTCCACCGGGCCGCCGGCGCTGGCGCCGAACTGATTGCGCTTGAAACTGCCCAGTGGCGTGCCGTGAAGGTTGGAGTAGAAGCTGTTGGCATCCATCACCGAATTGCGCAGGAATTCGAAAATGCTGCCGTGCAACTGGTTGGTCCCTGACTTGTAGATCAGGTTGATGATGCCGCCGCCCGAGTTGCCGAATTCCGCGGAAAAGTTGTTGGTTTGCACCCGGAACTCCTGGACCGCATCTACCGAGGGCAGAATCGTCAACCTGTTGCTATTGTCCGATGGCGGCGTGGAGGTGACGCCATCCAACAGGATTTCGTTGGTGCCTGTACGGCCGCCGTTGATCGAAAAATTGCCACCATATATATCGCTCCCCACGGTTCCCGACGCGCCGGGAACCAGCAGGAGTAGCGCGAAGGGGTTCCGCTGGTTGAGGGGCAGGGTCACGATGGTCGACTGCTCCACCACCTGGCCCACCGAGGACGTGGTGGGGTCTAGCAACAGCGGGTCGGCATTCACCGTGACGGTCTCGGTATGCGAGCCCAGTTGGAGCAGGAACTCTATGCGCGCCGATTGATCCACCTGAAGTTCGACGCCGCTGCGCTCCGTCTTCTTGAAACCCGCCGCTTCCACCGTAACCGAGTAAACGCCGGGCTGGAGCCGCGGTGCGAAGAAGCGGCCGGCCCCATCGGTGGTGAGTTCCAGCAGGGTGTTGGTTCCCTGATTGGAGATCTTGGCTGTGGCGCCCTGGATAGCGGCGCCGCTCGGATCTTTGACGATGCCTTCGAGCGAAGAGGTGATCGTCTGCGGCCAGGCCCACGCGGCGCAGAGGAGGATAACGGATGCGATCTTGACAGGGATCTTCATGACGGAACTCCAGGATTTCATTCGAACTTCCTCAGTATCGCGGCGCTCGCGGCATCGCGTTAGGGGCTTTACGGTAAACTAACGGCCTCAAATACCGCGTAACGTCCTGAAACTTAAACGGGTTAGCCGATCGCCAGCAGAAACGGACAAAGGCACCGTGAATGTAGCTATAATCGAAGCCAGAATGGGGTTGGCGGTAGTCCCGAAACTTGGCCCGTCGGAAGAACAGCATGCCGCGATTCGTGGCGAACTGGTGCGCGTTCTCGCACTCCCCGAATTCTCAGGCAGCAAGCGGTGCAGCGACTTCCTCGCGTACGCCGTGGACCGGACCTTGCTCGGCGGAGCCGAATCGGAATTGAAGGAGCGCACCATCGCGGTCGAGGTCTTCGGCCGGTCGCCCGGATACGATTCCAACGAGGATTCCATCGTCCGCGTTACGGCCCGGGACGTCCGCAAACGCCTTGCGCAGTGCTATCTCGGAATCGGCGCCGGCCACCCGGTGCGCATCGAGCTGAAAACCGGATCGTATCGCGCCGAGTTCCACTGGGCCGAGCCGGAGCCGGTCCTGGCCCTCGCCGTCCCGGTGCAGGCGGAGCCCGCGCTCGTACTCCCGCGCCGTGCGCGCCCGTGGATGCGGCTCGCCGCCTGCGGCCTGGCGCTCGCGGCCGCCTTTCTGGCGGGATGGTGGATGCGCCCACGCACGGCGCTCGCATTGCCCCAGATCCTGCAGGCGTTTTGGGCGCCCGTCATACAAAGCCCGGACACTGTGTTGATGTGTGTCGGCACCCCGACGGTCTACCACGCCTCGGACCGCCTGCTGCGTGCACAGGGCCTGCAGGCGGCCTTCACTCCCGAACAGATTCTGGGCGGGGCCGATCTGGTGCCGGTGCCGGGCCTGTACTCCGGTTTCGGCAACGTGCATACCGCCGCGGACCTGGTGGCGCTGATGAGCCGACTGGGAAAGCCGTGGCAGATTCGCACTGCCCGCGACGTATCGTTTGCGGAACTCCGCATGTCGCCGGCCATCCTGATTGGCGGCGAATCCAATGTCTGGACGCAGCCGCTCACCACGGAGCTTCGCTTCTATTTCAGCCCCGATGGTCAGGGCATGGTGATCCGCGATCGTACTCGTCCCGCTTTGCAGTGGCCCGCGGCCGGTGCGGACCAGAAGACCGACGATTACGCCATCGTGTCGCGCATTCTGAACTCAAAAACCGACCGCGCCCTGATCTTCCTCGGCGGCCGCAGCCAGTCCGGCACCCAGGCCGCCGGCGAGTTGGTGACGCATGAGGGACCGTTATCGCAGGCGCTCGCAACAGCGCCGAAGGATTGGGCGCGGAAGAACGTGCAACTCGTCATCCGCACCCACGTCCATGGACTAACCCCTTCGTCGCCCGAAGTCCTCGCCGCCCACTTCTGGTAGGCGGGCGCGATACCTACAGCGAGTATTTCCCCGCCGCCAGCCGTCATTCCAAGGTAAGTATCGGCAGCATGTGGCACGTGGTCTTCCTCAGCTTCACGGTGATCAGACACCCTCGGCTCAACTCCACGGCGAATCGACCGACAATTTCAATAACGAGGGATGCTACTCTGGCGCCATCCAACCCTTTTGCAAGCGTAGGCGTATCACAGATGGCGCATCCCGGGTTAAAGCGGATAGCAACCGGCGGGACGTTCACGCGGCCGGGGTTTCCACCGCGATGTCTTCCAGACTGGCGGCGGCGAGGGCCTGCCTGACATCCTCTGCTTCCAACTCAGGGTAGTTTTGGAAAAGCTCGTTCCGATCGGGATAGAGCGCAACTGCTTCGACGACCCGACGCACCGTGAGCCTCATGCCGCGGATACAGGGCTGTCCATTCATCAGGTTTGGGTTCCAACTGATCCGGTCCAGATCTCGCATACGATCTATTGTCGCACCGTCAGTTCCTGCTCCTACAGCGAGTATTTCCCCGCCGCCAGCACATGCTTGGCGATCTGGCGTCCCAGCCCGATTGTGTCCGCCGGTTCGTGCTTTGAGAGGCGCCGCAGGATCGCCATCTGCGTACGGAGCATGTCGCCTTCGGCTACCGTCGCGATCACCTTGCGCGCCGAGTGCTCCACAGTCTGCGCCGCCTTCGCGGCATAATACCGGGTCATGGCGATCGCCTGCTTCGCGCCGGCTGCGCCCTTTGCGGCAATCAGTTTCTCGGTGCGCAGGATGGCTGATTCCAGCGCGAAGACTTCCGTGATGCAATCCGCCAGGGCGCCCATCACTTCCTGCTGGTCGCCGAGCCCCATCATGTATTTCTGCGACGCCGCACCCGCCGCGAACAGTGCCAGCTTCTTCGCGTTCGCGAGCAGGTGGTGCTCCGCGCTCAAGGGGCCTTCGCGCTCTTCGGCGGCGCTCGGGCCGGCCATCACCTCGTCCATCAGCTTCTTGATCGCCGGCAGCAGCGGCAACTGGCCGGCCACCGCGCGCTTCATCAACCAGCCCGTGATGATCAGGCGGTTGATCTCATTCGTACCCTCGAAGATGCGGTTGATGCGCGAATCGCGATACGCGCGCTCCGCCGGATACTCTTCCACATAGCCGTAGCCCGCGTAGATCTGCACCACGTGGTCCACCACCATGTCCAGCATCTCCGAGGCCCACACTTTGAGGATGGAGCACTCTACCGCGTACTCCTCGATCCGCTTCTGGATCTCGCGCGACGCGCCTTCGGCCTTGGTGTCCACATCGGCGAGCGCCGCGTCGATCATGCCGATCGCGCGGTACACCATGGCTTCGCCCGCGTAAATTCCGGCCGCCGATTCCGCCAGCTTTTCCTGAATCAAGCCGAACTCGGAGATCGATTTGCCGAAGGCCTTGCGCTCCTTGGCGTACCCGATCGCGTCCTGCAATCCGTTGCGCGCGCCGCCGACGCAGGCCGCTCCCAGCTTGAAGCGCCCGATGTTCAATATGTTGAACGCGATGTGATGACCCTTGCCGATCTCGCCCAGCAGGTTCTCCACCGGCACCTGGCAATCCGCCAGAATCAGCGGGCAGGTGGAAGATCCGCGGATCCCCAGCTTGTGCTCTTCCGCGCCGACCGAGAACCCGGGCGTGCCGCGCTCGATCAGGAAGGCGGAGAACTTCTCGCCATCCACCTTCGCGAAAACGGTGAACAGATCCGCGAAGCCGCTGTTCGTGATCCACATCTTCTCGCCGTTAAGCACGTAGTGCGTGCCGTCGGCCGACAGCACCGCGCGCGTGCGGCAGTTCATCGCATCGCTCGCCGACGAGGATTCCGAGAGCGCATAGGCGCCGATCCACTCGCCCGTCGCCAGCTTCGGCAGATACTTCTGCTTCTGCGCCGCGGTTCCGTACCAGACGATGGGCAGTGTCCCGATGCCTACGTGCGCGCTGAAGGCAACCGAAAAGCTGGCTAGCTTGCTGATCGATTCGGCAATCAGCGCGGAGGTCACCTTGTCCATTTCGAGGCCGCCGTACGCCTCCGGCACATCCACGCTCATGAGCCCGAGTTCGCCCGCCTTGCGCAACAGCGCCTTGGTCACCGTGAAGTTCTTGGCCTCGATCTCGGCCGCCGCCGGCATCACTTCGTTCTGCGTGAAATCGACTGCGGTCTTCGCAATCTGCCGGTGCTCTTCGGTCAGGTCTTCCGGTGTGAACACGTCTTGCGGATCGCGTTCCTCGGTGAGGAAGCTGCCGCCCTTGACCCGCTTCGCCATAAACTGCACGTTGGTGGTTGCCATTTTCTTTTCCTCTGTTAATTCAGGTTCTCGAAGATTCCCGCGGCGCCCATGCCGCCCCCCACGCACATCGTTACGATGCCATACCGCGCCTTCCGCCGCTTCATCTCCTGCAGCAGGCTGGCCGTGAGTTTGGCCCCCGTGCAGCCCAGCGGATGGCCGAGCGCGATCGCACCGCCGTTGACGTTCACACGATCCATCGCCAGCCCCAGCTGCTTGATCACCGCCAGCGATTGCGCCGCGAAGGCTTCGTTCAATTCAATCAGGTCGATCTGGTCCAGGGTCAGCCCCGCCAGTTTGAGCGCCTTCGGGATAGCATACACCGGACCGATGCCCATCTCCTCGGGCAGGCAGCCCGCGTAGGCGTAGGCAACGAATCGCGCCAGCGGCGCAATCCCCAGCGCCCGCGCGCGCTCCTCCGACATCACCACCGCCGCGGCGGCCCCGTCACTCGTCTGCGACGAGTTGCCCGCCGTCACCGTTCCCTTCGCGTGGAATGCCGCCTTCAATTTCCCGAGCGCCTCCATCGAGGTGTCGGCGCGCGGCCCTTCGTCGATATTGAACTGCATTTCCGTCCGGCGGATCTTGCTCTTCGGATCCGGCGCCGAGAAGGTCACCGGCACGGGCACAATCTCCTGTACGAACTTACCAGTCGACTGCGCCGCCAACGCCTTGGTGTGGCTGGCTAGCGCGAACTCGTCTGCCTGCTCGCGCGTGATGCCGTAGTGTTTCGCCACCCGCTCCGCTGTGAGCCCCATCGAAAGATAGGAATCCGGATAGTTCTGCTGCAGCCACGGGTTGATCGAGATTTTGTTACCGCCGAATGGGATGAACGACATCGATTCCGTGCCGCCCGCCACGATCGCCTCCGCCCCGCCGCCGCGTATGCGCTCCGCCGCCAGCGCGATCGATTGCAGCCCCGACGCACAATAGCGATTGATCGTCATCGCCGAGGATTCAATCGGCATTCCCGCGCGCAGCGCCGCAATCCGCGCCACGTTCATCCCCTGCTCGCCCTCCGGCATGGCGCAGCCGATGATCACATCCTCCACTTCGCGCGCCTCGAGGCCAGGCACCCGCGCCATCGCCCCCTGAATCGCCACGGCGGCCAAATCGTCCGGTCGCGTCGCCCGCAGCATCCCCTTCGGAGCCTTTCCTACCGCCGTCCTCACCGCGCTCACAATCACCGCGTCTCTCATAAGTTCTCCTTGACCACTATCCCGCGCGGGCTCTCAACGAGCCGCGACCGTTAGGGAGCGATCTAATTCCGCAGCGGACGTCCGCTCTTCAGCGTGTACGCGATCCGTTCCTGCGTCTTCTTTTCACCGCACAGCGAAAGGAATGCCTCCCGCTCCAGGTCCAGCAGGTACTGCTCGCTCACCGGCGTGCCCGGCGTTACCGGACCGCCGCACAGCACGTACGCCACCCAGTTCGCCACCTTCACATCGTGATCGCTGATGAACTCGCCCTGCCGCATCACATGGACTCCGAGCTTCAACGTCGCCAGTTGATTCTCGCCCGGCGCCGGGATATCGGTGCGCGGCACCGGCGCCGCATATCCGCCGTCCGCCAGTTCGCGCGCCGATTGTTTGGCGTCGTGCAGCAGACGCTCGCGATTCATCGTGATGCGGTCAATCGGCAGCAGCATGGCCATGCGCCGCGCCTCCATGGCCGAGGTCGAAACCTTCGCCATCGCGATTGTCTCGAAGTTCTTGCGCAGCGCGGCGTCGTGCAGTGCCCCCGCCGCATCCAAGGAGCGCAGCAACATCTCCTTGCACCCGCCCCCGGCCGGCACCACGCCGACCCCGGTCTCCACGAGGCCCATGTACAACTCCGCGTGCGCCTGCCGCTTCGCGCCGTGCATCGCAATTTCCGCGCCGCCGCCCAGGCAGAATGAATACGGCGCCACCACTACGGGCCGCGGGCAGAACTTGATCGCAGCCGTCATGCGCTGGAAGCCGCGCACCGCGAAATCCACTTCGTCCCACTCCTCTTCCTGCGCGCTCAACAGCAGTTGCATCAGGTTGGCGCCCACCGAGAAGTGTTCGGCATCGTTGCTGACCACAAAGGCCTCGAAATTCCGTACCGCGTCGCTGCCCGGCGAGAAGGTCTCGGTCACCAGACGGACGATGTCTTCGCCCACCGCGTTCTTCTTCGAGTGCATTTCCAGGCACGCCACGCCATCGCCCAGATCCACCAGCGACGCTCCCGGATTCTGCCGCACCACGCCGTTCGACGCGCGGAACCTGGCGATGCGCCCTAGCCCCGCGGCCTCCTTCACCGGCCGGTAGGCGCCGCTCACCACGTCGAAGACCTCGCGCCCGTGTGCACGGTACCAGCTCTCGACGCGCTCCACGATGGGGCTCACCCGCTCGCCGGCGGCATGCATCCGCTTCACAGTCTCCTGCACGCCGGCCGCATCCCACAGTTGGAAGGGGCCCATCTCCCAGTTGAAGCCCGCACGCATCGCGCGGTCCACGCTGGACGCGTCGTCGGCGATCTCGGGCAGGCAATCCGCCGCATAGTTCCACAGCGCCGTCAGCAGACGCCAGTGGAATCGCGCCGCTTTGTCCTTGCGCACATCGCCGGCCAGCAACTGCTGCAGCCGCGCCGGCAGCTGTTCGGCATTCTTCGCCATCTCGATCGACGCGATCTTGGGGCGCACCGCCGGAACGTACTCCAGCGTCTTCCAATCCAGCACCAGCCGGATCTCCTTGCCCTCGGCGTCCTTGTCCTTCTTGTAGAAGCCCAGCCTGGTTTTATCGCCCAGCCAGCGCCGCTCCAACATCGCTTTCACGAACGGCGGCATGGTGCCCGAGCCTGCGAAATTGGAGGCTACGTGCGCCAGCACGTCGATTCCCACCATGTCCGCCAGCCGGAACGTCCCCGTGCGCGGCCAGCCGATCACGCTGCCCGTCAGCACGTCCACTTCTTCGATGGTCAGGTCCTCTTCCTGCATCAGCCGCACCGCTTCCAGCATGATGAACACACCGATCCGGTTGGCGATGAAGTTGGGCGTGTCGCGCGCGAAAACCACTTCCTTCCCCAACAGCACGTCGGCGAAATGCGAGATCGCCGCAATCGCTGCCGGGTCGGCGTCCGGCGTCGGGATAATCTCCAGCAGCCGCATGTAGCGCGGCGGATTGAAAAAATGGGTGCCGAACCAGCGCCGCCGCACGTCCGCCGGCAGTTGGTCCGCAATTTTCGCGACCGGCAGGCCGCTGGTGTTCGTCGTCAGGACCGCGCCGGACTTCAAGTGCGGCACCACCTTGTCGAGCAGCGACTGTTTGATCGCGAGATTCTCCGTCACCGCCTCGATCACCCAATCGCAATCCGCCAGCATCGCCAGGTCGTCCTCGAAGTTCCCCACCCTGATGTGTGCCGCGTAGACCGAATCGTAAAACGCCGCCGGCTTGCTCTTCTTGAGGTCTTCCAGCGCCTGTGCGGCGATCTTGCTGCGCGCCCCTTCCGCGGTCGCCATATCCAGCAGCACCACCGGCAGTCCGGCATTGGCCAGGTGTGCCGCGATTCGCGCTCCCATGGTTCCGGCCCCCAGCACCGCCGCGTTGCGGATCACGGGTGCGGCCGAGCGTACGGAAGAAGACTCTCCCGACGCCGCCGGTTGCATCGCTGTTTCAACGCTCATCCGAATTACTCCTCTTTGGGAATTGCCTTTTCGCCGCCAAGCCAAGTGTCAAGGTACGTGCGAACTGCGCCGCAATCTCTTCCGGAGACAGTGCGCCTTCGGGTTCGTACCACATGCAGATCCAATTCAGCGCCCCCGCGATGGCAAAGGCCGCGATCTTTGTATCGCACGGCGCGATCGAGCCATCGTCGATTCCTTCCTGCAGAAAGCTTCGCAGCCGCCGGTCGATTTTTCGCTTGTATGTCCTCACCTCGGCGCGCGCTTCGCTGGTCAGGTCGCCCTCATCCAGCCGCATCACGCACCGGCCGAAGTTGACCGTCATCACGGTCGCGTAGGACTGGATAAACGCTTCCACCTTCTGGAGCCCGTTTCCGCCGTGATCGGCGATCTCGTTGAGCGTTTCCTCAATCAGCCCGACACCCAGCCGGTAGCATGCCAGCAGAATGTCTTCTTTGTTGTCGAAGTAGTGGTAGAGCGCGGGCTTGGTGATATTCAGCCGGTCGGCGACATCATTCATCGAGGTCCGGCCAAAACTCTTTTCAAGGAATAGTTGTGCGGCGGTTTTCAACACCGCCTCGCGTTTGGTGGCCGGGTCCCGCCGCCGGCTGGCGAATACCTTGCGGGGAGACGGCGTTACGGAGGCGTCTTTAGACATGACAGACGATACATCCGCCTATTGACATGAGGCGAAGCTGCTGATATCTTACCCACGGGTAAGCAAAAAACGCAAGAGGATTACTTGCGTGACGGACACCCACCGTTCTCCATGCCGGCGCAGGCAATCCGTCCGGAGAAACTGTCGTGAAGATCATCGTTGCCGTCAAGCAGGTGCCGGTGCGAGACTCGGTTATCCGCATCGACACTTCCGGTAAGTGGATCGAAGAACAGGACCTTAGCTTTGAAATAAACGAGCCGGACGCATATGCCCTTGAGGCCGCGTTGCTCCTCAAGGAAAAGCACGGCGGAGAAGTCGTCGTGCTGTGCGCCGGCCCGGATCGTGCTGGACAAACCATCCGCGAGGCTCTCGCCAAGGGCGCCGATCGCGCCATCCACCTTTTCTGCGACGACTTAGTGAGTTTGGATACCCTGGCGCTCGCGCGGCGCCTCGCCGCCGCAGCTGCCGTCGAGAACGCGGATTTAATCCTCACCGGACTCCAGTCGGACGATCTTGGCCTCGGCCAGACCGGTGTCGTCATGGCCGAGATCCTTGGCATCCCTCACGCCGCCATCGTAATGCAAATTGAGATCGCCGGCGCTGGATTGCGCATCAAGCGTGAATTGGAAGACGGTTGGTTTCAGTGGGTGCAACTCCCCATGCCCGCGCTCCTCACCATCCAATCCGGCATCAGCCCACTACGCTACGCCACCCTTATGGGTATCAAGAAAGCGAAGACCAAAGAGGTCCGCCGCGTCTCGCCGGATCAGCCAGCCGCGCCTCCGACGGTCGCCCTGCAACGCATCTACCTGCCACACCGTAAGAAGGAGACGCAGATTCTCGCCGGCACTCCCGCGGAATCCGCAGCCAAGCTGGCCGACGTCTTGAAGTTCGAAGTGAGGGTCATATGAAAGGCGTGCTCGTCATTCTGGAATATCGCGGCGCCTGGAACCGGATGTCGTGGGAAGCCCTCGCCGCCGGGCGCGGAATTGCCGCCCAGCTCCACCAACCGCTGCTTGCAGCCGTCGCCGGCGCCGACCTTGAATCCGCGGTCGCGGACCTTTCCGCGCAGCCGCTGGCCCGCGCCTACGCCGTCACTCACCCGCTGCTCGAGGAATACACGGCCGACGGATTTATCCCCGCGTTCGAGCAGCTCATTCACTCGCTCAACCCGCTGCTGGTCCTCTTCCCACACACGTACCAGGTTCGCGACTTCGCTCCCGGCCTCGCCGCCCGCTTCGGCCAGACCCTGATCGCCGACGTTATCGCCATCGCGACCGATACCGGACATCCTGTCTTCGTCCGCCAACTCCTCCAAGGCAAGCTGAACGCCGACTACGTCCATACCGGCACCGGCGTCTGCTTCGCCTCCCTCCAAGCCGGTGCTTTCCGCGCGGACATGCCCGCGGGCGCCTGCACGGTCGAAGAGTTCGTGCCGCAGCTCGCTGCCTCTCAGCTCCGCAGCCAGCCTGGCGAGCGCTTCCGCGAATCCGCGCAGACCGTGGATCTCTCCGCCGCCAGCCTGATCGTCTCAGTCGGCCGCGGCATCAAAGAGCAGGACAACATCCCCCTTGTTCAGGAACTCGCCGACACCCTGGGCGCCGAGCTTGCCGCCTCGCGCCCCATTTGCGATAGCGGGTGGCTCCCCATGGAGCGCCAGGTCGGCAGCTCCGGCCAGACCGTCTCACCCAAGGTCTACATCGCAGTCGGAATCTCCGGCGCCATTCAGCACCTGGTCGGGATGAAAGGATCCAAGTCGATCATCGCGATCAACAAAGATGAGCATGCGCCAATTTTCGAAGTCGCAGATTACGGCATTGTCGGTGACCTCTTCGAAGTAGTTCCGGCCCTCACGGCCGCCGTCAGAAAGGTAAAGAACGCCTGATGGAGCAACTATGCCAGCCAATCTCTCGTCCGAAGATCTACCGCTTCAACGTATCTACAAGTGGGAGCGTGAACGCACCAATGTGCTCTTTCTCACTCAACCCTGGGGCGGTGGCCAGGTGCGCGATTGGACCTGGGGCCAGGCGGCCGATGAAATCCGCCGCATCGCCGCCTGGTTGAAATCCCAGGACTGGGAGCCGGGCAGCCGCGTCGCCATCCTCTCCCGTAACTGCGCCTGGTGGGTGATGGCTGACCTCGCCATCTGGATGGCAGGCCACGTCACCGTTCCCATCTATCCTTCGCTCAAGGCGCAATCCATCCGCCAGATCCTGGAACACTGCGGCGCCCGCGCCTGCTTCCTCGGCGCCACCGACGAGCGCGAGGCCACCGAAGCCGGCATCCCGCCCGGCGTCTCCTGTATCCGCTTCCCCACCGCGGACCCCAACGATTGGCCCTCCTGGGATGTCCTGGTCACGGCCAATCTTCCCTTGCCCGGCCAACCCACGCGGTCGGGCGATGAGCTCTCCACCATCATTTACACCTCCGGCACCACCGGCACGCCGAAGGGCGTGATGCATTCCTTCGCGAACTTCGCCTTCGACGCCAAGGTGCTCGCCGAGTTGATCAAGCTCACGCCCAACGAGCGCGTGCTCTCCTACCTGCCGCTGGCTCACATCGTGGAGCGCGCCGGCATGGAAGGCACCGCGGTCTGGCTCGGCTATCGCGTCTTCTTCACCGAAGGCATCGATACTTTCGTCGCCGACCTGGTCCGCGCCCGCCCCACCATCTTTCTTTCGGTGCCGCGCCTGCTCTTGAAATTCCAGCAGGGCGTCTTCGCCAAGATCCCGGAGCACAAGCTGGAACGCCTGCTGCGCATCCCCATCCTGAATCGCACCGTCCGCAAGCGCGTGCTCCGCAAACTCGGCCTGGACACCGTGCTCAACGCCGCCTGCGGTGCCGCCCCGCTACCCACCGAGATCCTGCTCTGGTACCGCAAGCTCGGCCTCAACCTCGCTGAAGGGTACGGCATGACCGAGACCCTCATTACCCACCTGCCGGCCCCAGGCTCCCTCCGCCCCGGCTACGTGGGCTGCGCGATTCCCGGCGTGGATGCCAAGGTCACGGAGAACGACGAGCTCCTGCTCCGCAGCCCCATGAATATGCTCGGCTACTACCGCGATCCCGAAGCCACCAAGGCGTGCTTCACCGCGGACGGCTTCTTTCGCACCGGCGACCTCGCCCGCATCGATGCCGATGGCCAGCTCAAAATCATCGGCCGCGTCAAGGAGCAGTTCAAAACCAGCAAGGGCAAGTACGTGATGCCCACTCCCATCGAGAGTCAACTGCTCGCCCACCCCGTGGTCGATGCCTGCTGTCTCATGGGCGCGGGACTGCCGCGCCCCTTCGCCGTGGTGCTTTTGGCCAATGTCCCCACCGAGCGCGCCGTTGTCGAGCAGACCCTGCTCGACCTCATGAACAACGTCAACACCCAGTTGGACCCGCACGAGCAGCTCAGCTTCGTCGCCGTTGCCAAAGGTCCATGGACCGTCGGCAACGGCTTCGTCACGCCCACGCTCAAGATCAAGCGCAACGTCCTCGAAAGCCGTTACCAGCCTTGCGTCGACGAGTGGATGCGCCAAAATCGCCCCGTAGTCTGGGAGTCCCCCGCCTGATCAGGGCCGCGACCGTCAGGGAGCGATCGCGGAAAGTGGGGTTGGCGCGATCGCCGACTGAATCCCGCCGCCCAGGAACGGCGTATCGGGCGAATCCTGGTGGGACAGGCCTCCGGCCCATAGGCGCTAACTTAAGCATTGATAAAAGTTAATCAGTGCGCTAGACTGCGGCTATGCAGCCTCTCGATGAGGATTGGAATCTGCTGCTCGGTTTATTGCCTACCGAGTGGCAACAACAGGCCGTATTGAGTGGCGCCTGCGAACGTCTACGAGGTTTTGCCAGTACCTCGCACCTACTGCGCACCCTGCTGCTGCATGTCGGCAATGGATACTCCCTGCGAGAAACCGTGGTGAGGGCTAAGGCAGCGGGTATCGCGACGATCTCCGATGTGGCGCTGATGAAACGCTTGCAGAAGGCCGAAGGCTGGCTCCACGGTCTGTGCGTGTCCTTGTTGGAGGAAAGCGGTTGGGAGATGCCCGCCGAGACGCACGGTTTTAACGTGCGCGCGCTGGATGGAACGTTGGTGCAGGAACCGGGCCGTAGCGGGTCGTTGTGGCGGATTCATTACAGCGTGCGCATTCCCAGTTTGGTCTGCGACCACTTCGAACTGACCTCCACCAAAGGGGCGGGGACGGGAGAGACGCTGGGAAGATTTGCCGCCAGCCCCGGGGATCTGGTGTTAGCGGATCGCGGCTTTTGCAGGGCCAGCGGAGTAGAGGCACTCGACGGCCAGGGTGCTGCGGTGATGGTGCGACTGAACACCTCGACACTGCCGTTATTTGGCGAAGATGGTTCGCGATTTGCGTTGGCAGAAGAGATTGGCAAGTTGCAAGAGGTCAGCACGGAACGCGAGTGGCCGGTATGGGTACACGGGGCCAAAGGCCCCATCGCCGGGCGGTTGTGTGTCATCCGCAAGAGCGAAGAGGCCGCGGCGCGGGCACGGCGCCACATCGAAAGGAAAGCGCAACAGGGAGGACCGAACCCAAAGCCAGAGACCTTGCAATACGCCCGCTACGTCATGGTGTTTACCACCGTACCGGCAAATCGCTTCAGCACGGTGGAAGTGCTCGAATGGTATCGAGTACGCTGGCAAATTGAACTGGTATTCAAGCGCCTAAAGACGCTGGCGGAATTGGGCGCGCTGCCCAAGCACACCGACGAGAGTGCGCGGGCATGGCTGTATGGCAAGTTGCTGGTGGCGTTGCTGGGACAAAAGTTGGAACGGCTCGGGCGCGATATTTCCCCCTGGGGCTACCGCCTCCCAGAAGCATGGAAGTGGCAGCGCGTGGCGGGCTTTTAGTTTTGTGCTGCATAGCATACAAAACGCCATCGAACCAGCGATTCCACTCCAGAGCATGCTGGACCAATGGAACCAAATCGAGATGGATCTCCGAGAACGAAAGCGACGACGGATACCAAGAGTTAATGCTCTTTAACTCTTAATTTAGCGCCTATGGGCCTCCGGCCTGTCCATCTAATCTGCTTTTCTTTCACTCGTCGCGCAGCACCGCCATCGGGTCGACGCGCGACGCGCGCAGCGCAGGCAGGAGGCTGGCCACGATCGACACCGCCAGCACGATCGCGATCACGCCCGTCAGCGTGGCGGCATCGGAGGCCGACACGCCGAACAGCATGCCGGCGAGCAGGCGCGTGGACGCCGCGGCCAGTACCAGGCCTGCGCAGCAGCCGAGCACGGACACGCGCAAACCCTGCAGCAGGAACTGGCCGACGATCTGTGTCCGTAGCGCCCCCAAAGCCAGCCGCAGCCCGACCTCGCGGCGGCGCACGTTGACCAGGTAACTCAGCGTTCCGTACAACCCGAGGCAGGCCAGCAGGACCGCGGTCACCGCAAAGAAAGCCAGCAGGATGGTGCGCAGCCGCGTATCGGCGTAAGCGTCGGAGAGATGCTCGCACAGCGGCGTGATGCCGTACACGGAGCGCGCCGGCTCGAGTTCATGGAGTTTGCGGCGCACGGTCTCCGCCATCGCGGCGGGGTCGCCCGCGGTGCGGACCAGAAAGAAAGTTCCGGGCTGCGTCGCGCCGGAGCACCAGTAGACGGTCGGCACGGGTTCGCGATCCATGCCGGTCTCACGCGCGTCGGCGACGACGCCGGTGACCCGGCTGGGAGGCCCGTAGGTGTCGCCAGGTTCGAAGAGGTGCCGCCCCACGGGGCCGGCGCCGGCGAAGAACGCGTTGGCGAAACTGCGGTTCACCATCATCGTCGCCGCGCCGGCGGCGTCGCGGCAGAGCTCCCCCGAGAGCAGCGGAATATGCAGGGCATCGAAATATGTGGCCGTGACGAGCCGGCTCTGCGCCTGCATACGGGGCTCGCTCTCGGCGCGGCCTTCCGCGGTCTCCAGGTCGATCTGATAGAGCTCGGGGACGCCGGGCAGCGTGATGGAAGCAGCGGTGCGTTCGACGCCGGGCAGCGAGTTCAAAGCATCCAGGATGCGCTGGAGGCGTGCCCCAGCGGCCTTGCGGTCCGCGGTTTCCCCCCAGGAGCTGCTGATGTGGAATGTCAGGATGTGGTCGGGGTCGAAGCCCGGCGCCACACGACCCAGCGCCTCGAAGCTGCGCAGCAACAAGCCGGCTCCCGCCAGCAGAGTGACAGCGAGAGATACCTGCACGGCGACCAGCGTGAACTGGAGCGAGTTGCGCCCGGAGACTTGCGAGCGCCCGGATTGCGCCAGCGATCCGGCCAGATTCCTGCGCGTGCCGCGGATCGCGGGCAGAAGTCCGCAGAGCAGCGTGGCGGCCACCGCGCATGCCAGGGAGTAGAGCACGATGCGCCAATCGAGCGTGATCTCTTCCAGGCGCGGCAGATCTTTAGCGAGGGCGCGGAAGACGCGCGACGCGGCGGCGGCCACCAGCAGTCCCAGCGCGGAGCCGGCTACGGCCAACACTAGAACTTCGGTCAGCAGCTGCGCCGCCACCGAGACGCGCGAGGCGCCGAGCGAGAAACGCACCGAGATCTCATGGTGGCGGGCGGCGGCGCGCGAGAGCAGCAGCGCAGCCACATTCGCGCAGGCGATCAGCAGCAGCAGGGAGACCGAGCCGTAGAGCATCCACAGCGAACGGCGCACATCGCCCACGGTCGCTTCCTTGAGCGGCTCGATCCCGACCGAGAGCGCGCCATCGGTCTTCGGAAATTGGCGCCCCAGGTTGGCTTGCACGGCGGCCAGGTTGTCGCGCGCCTGTTGCAGCGTCACACCAGGCTTGAGGCGTCCCAGGACGTTGAACCAGGTGGACGCGCGGCTCTGCGCGTAGGGCGCATCGGGCGGGCTCACGGACCAGAGGTCGGTATCGCGGTCGGGGATGAGGAAAGTGGGCGGCAGCACGCCGATGATGGGAACCGAACTCCGGCCGAAGCGGAGTCGTTTACCAATGACTGCGGGGTCACCCGCAAAACGCCGGCGCCAATACCGATCGCTGATCAGGACGGCATCGGGGCCGCCGAAATGCTCCTCCTGCGGCGTGAAGTCGCGGCCAAGCTCGGGAGCGATGCCGAAGGTCGCGAGAAAGCGCGGCGACACAAGCGCTCGCTTGAGTTTTTCGGGAAGCTCGCCCGAGAGTTCGGAATCGTCCTGCGTATAGTAGCCGGAGATCGATCGAAAAGTGGAGGCGAGGCGGTTCCAATCCTCCAATCGGGCCGGCGCTACATACTTGCCGGCGCTCTTCGGATCGACCTGCCCGAGCCTGACGAGGCGGTCGGCGGCGGGAAAAGGCAGGGGGCGAAGAAGGATTGCGTCGATGGCGGAAAAGACGGCAGAGTTGGCGCCGATGCCGAGTGCGAGAGTGGCCACGACGGCGGCGGTGAAGCCGGGCGCGTGCCGTAGGGAGCGGACGGCCAGCCGCAGGTTGCGCGCGAAGGCCTCGAGCCACGCGCTGGTGTCCTGGTCGCGCGTGTTCTCGACCTGAGCAGTGTAGTTGCCGAACTGCCGGCGGGCGCAATTCCAGGCTTCGGGCTCGCTCATACCGCCGGCCTGCAGCTCTTCGGCGCGCTCCGCGATGTGGAAAGAGAGTTCACGCTCCAGGTCGCGCTGCACGCGGCCGGGGCGAAGGACATTGCTCAATCGTCGATACCAGGACATGAGTGCTCCCCTTGATCAGGCGTAGCCAATGACACGGGCTACACCTTCGGTGAGCCGCGCCCAGTTTTCTTCTTCAAGCGCCAGCTGCTTCCTGCCGCTGGCAGTCAGCGAGTAGAAGCGGGCGTCGCGGTTCTTTTCCGTCTTGCCCCAATCGGCCCGCACCCATCCCTCCTGCTCCATGCGGTGCAGCGCAGGATAGAGCGAACCTTCCTCCACCCGCAGCAGTTGCTCGGAGACGCGCTGCACATGCGCCGTGATCGCGTAGCCGTGCATGCGTTTGCCCGATGCCAGAGTCTTGAGAATGAGAAGACCGAGCGTGCCTTGCAGGATATCGTTCTTTTTGGCCATACCTAATTAGCTATGCATAAATAGCTATATGACCACTTGGACGCCGCTGACGCCAAACCGATAGGCGGCCCATTCAAATAGAAGTACGATCCTGTTGACAAATCCGACCGATGGCCCTATTCTCTATAGAGTATGGAGCATTTGATCCTACGTTGTTGTTGTTGCCGCTAAACCTCCCGTTCCTTCCCCAACAAACTAAAGGAGATCTGTGTGGCAACAACATTAAACGTGACCTACGGACGTACTTTTAGCGCCTCGAACCAACATACATTTGCCCCATTTTTGGAGCTTTGCCTCGCACAAACCAACTCCCAAGGCGCCTACCTCTACAGGCTGGACGGAGACGCCCTGCGCCTGGACGAGTGGAGCGGACGCGCGGCGTCGGATATGGATCGTTTTGAAGCCGTCCTGCCACCCGAGGCGGCGCGCTGGCATCGGGAAAATCTGGACGCAGCTTTCCTGGATCGCGCGGCGTGGTCGGATTCGCGGCTGGAGCGGTTCCCGGAATTCCTGCACAACCGCTTTGAAGCCGCGGCCGCAATCCCTCTGGTCGAGGTTGGCCAGGTGATCGGGCTCCTGCACGTTTGCCGTGTGGCCGCGGCCGGCTACCAGCCCCGGGAAGCAGCCTTCCTGCGCAGCCTCGGGCTGCCCGTCGGGAGTCTGTTGTCGCATTCGGCGGCCCGGGTCAAGCTCGAAGGCGAAGTGGAGACTCTCTCGCGGAAGCTGGCCGATCGCAAACTACTGGATCGTGCCAAGGGAATCCTGCAGGCGAGATTCCAATGGACGGAAGAAGAGGCCTACCTGTTCCTGCGGCGCAGCAGCCGGCAGCGGCGCACCGCGATGCGTCTGATTGCGCAGCAAGTGATTGCCCAACACGTGGTGAACGAACAGTTGAGGGCCGCGCAATGACCCGCAAGGATTTTCTGCTCGCGCTGCCGGCAGCGGCCGCGGCCCATTCCGCCACGGAAAAGCCGCTACAATCCAAACTCCTGATCGTGGTCGCGCATCCGGACGATGAGTATGCCTTCGCCGCCACCACATACCGCCTGACGCGCGAACTGGGGTGGGCCGCCGACCTGGTGGTGATCACCAATGGCGAAGCCGGCTATCGCTACTCCGCGCTCGCCGAAGCCATCTACGGAGTGCCGCTGACGGCGGAACGTGACGGACGCAGGCGGTTGCCCGCGATCCGGCGGCGGGAGACCGTGAACGCGGGAAGGGTGCTGGGCATCCACCGCCACTACTTCCTGGAGCAGCAGGATTCGGGCTTTGCGACGGATTCGGCCGACGCGCCCACCGCCAACTGGGATCGCGGCCGGGTGCTCGGCGTGCTCGGCGGCCTGATGCATCGCGAGCGGTATGACGCGCTCTTCACGCTGCTGCCGACCGCGCAGACTCACGGACACCATCGCGCGGCGACGCTGCTCGCGCTGGAGGCGGCGGCCGGGATTTCCGAAGACCGGCGGCCGCTGATACTGGGTGCCGAGCCGCGTGCCACGGGCGAGCCGGCCGCGCGCTTCGATGTTCTACCTTCGCAGCCGCTCTTCCGCACGTCGGGCGCGCTGCCAGCGTTCACCTTCGCCCGCAATCAGGCCTTTGGCTACCACAACGCCTTGAATTATCAGATTGTCGTCAACTGGTTCATTGCCGAACACAAGTCGCAGGGCCTGTTTCAATCGGATTCCGGCAAGCACCAGTGGGAACAATTCTGGCTGTTCGCAGCCAGCGGAAGCGACGCGGAGTTGCGCGTTCGCAGTCTCGCTGCCGGCTTGAACCCGGCGGCCCAAGAGGCGGCAGCCTACGCGCCGCGGAGGTTCGCATGAAGATCGCAGGGATCATTTCCATTTCGCTTTTATGGGCGACGGCAGGTAGCGCACAACAGATCGCCGGCCTGTGGGATGCAACCGTCAAAGTCGCGGGCAATGAGATTCCCTTCCGCATGGAATTCTCGGGAACGGGAGACGCCGTCCGCGGCAACTTTTTCAACGGCGAGGAACCCGTGCCTTCGAGCGGCGGAACGCTGCGCGCAGGGGAACTGCGCCTGAGTTTCGATTCCTACGCCAACCGGCTGGAGGCGGCCGTCACCAAAGACGCGATCGACGGGCGCTACGGCCGCGACGGCCGCTGGTATGAGTTCCACGCGCGGCCGGCCGCCAAGATCGCTGCCGCCGCGGAGGGTGTGCCCGATATCGCCGGCCTATGGGAGATTCCCACCAGGAGCTCGAAAGGCGAATCGGCGTGGCGGCTGATTGTGCAGCAGAAAGGCGCCGAGGTCTCCGCGGCGATCCTACGCGTCGATGGCGATACCGGCGCGCTGACTGGCACATGGCGCGGCGACCGGCTGGTGCTCAGCCACTTCTCCGGCGCGCGGCCCAATCTGCTGGAAGTGAGGCAGGCCGCCGATGGAAGCTTGAAACTGCTGCAAAACGGGAAGACCACCCTGACCGCAATCCGCCCGGCTGTGGCGCGCGCGCAGGGGCTGGCCGAGCCCACCGATCCCTTTCACCATACCGGCGTGAAAGATCCCGCGACGCCGCTGGAGTTCGCATTCCCCGATTTGGAAGGCCGCACCGTCTCGCTGAGCGATCCGCGTTTTCAGGGGAAAGTGATTGTGGTGGCGATTTCCGGGAGTTGGTGCCCGAACTGCCACGACGAAGCCCCCTTCCTGGAGGAGTTGTATCGCAAGTACCGCGCACAGGGTTTGGAAATCGTAGCGCTCTCCTTCGAGGAAGCCGAGCAGTTGAAAACCTTGTCGCGGCTGCGCGCCTTCGTGAAAGAGTACGAGATCGATTACACGGTGCTGGCGCCCGGCGAGCCCGCGGAACTGGCGGAGAAATTCCCGCGAGGCGACAATCTCAACTCCTGGCCGACCACATATTTCCTGGGCCGCGACCACCGCGTACGCGGCGTCCACGCAGGCTTCGCCGGCCGCGTGAGCGGCGACTTCCACCGCCAGACGCGCGAAGAGATCACCGCCATCATCGAGCGCCTGCTCGCCGAGAACACCACTTCAGAAGCGACGAGCCGCGACCGCTGATTTGGCCTTTGCTTATCCGCGTTTATCTGCGTTCATCTGCGGCCAATTGTGTTTTTCTGAAAAGCAATATGGGCCGCAGATGAACGCAGATAAACGCGGATAAGAGCAATCAGTGGCTCGGTGCCGTCCTACAGCATGCGCTCCAGCTCACGCCCATACCACCACAGCGACGCGGCCCACACGGCGGCGGCGAGCGGCAGGAACCACAGTGTGGTGGAGTAAATTCCCGACGCCGTCATGGCAATCGCGACCATTTGGACGAGGCCGTTGCCGAGCGCTCCACCAGTGCTGAATCGCCAGCGGGTCTGCTCGCGCGGATGCTCGACCGCGGGCGAATGGCCCACCGCGAGCGCGACCAGCGCGCCGCCGAGTCCGGCGAGGGGTGCCAGGGGCAGCGTCAACGGGATCACCACCGCGAGGAATGCCAGGTCCTTGGCGAGCAGCAATCGCCAGCCGCGCACAGGTAGCAGGCGGTAGCGCGAGAGCCCGCCTTCGCCATCCAATCCGAAGAGACATTGCGCGTAGCTGGACATCGCCGCCACCACCAGAACGGTCATCGCCAGGAGCGCCTCGCGCGGCAGGTTGGGGACGAAAATCCGGGACAGGCAAACGGCGAGGGCAAGAATCAGCGCGCAGTAGAAATCCAGCGTGGAGAGAATCTCGCGCAGGTTTTTGCGGATGAGCTGGTTGAGCGGCCCGGGGAAAACCGGTACGCGGCGCCATAGCCCGATGCCGTGCGGCAAGGGCACGGCGGAGATCAGAAATACGGCTGCGAACAGAGTGGCGATCAGCGCGACCAGGCCGACCGAGACGGCGCGCCCCGCTCCCCAAACGGCGAGCGCGGCAATGCCCCAGGTGAGCGGATTGATCCAGGGGCTCGCCAGCCGCAGGAACCAGTGCTCGCGCCGTTCCAGCGGCCAGAGCGCGAGGCGTGAGGGCGGAATCTTGCGCAGCGGGTCGGTGCTCAGCGGAAAGAGCAGGACAAGACCGAAGATCAGGTACACGAAGCTGCCCGCCTTCCCCAGCAGAAAGGCCGTGATCAGGAAAAAATTATTGCCCGCGAGCGATTGGAAGGCGGTCCAGTCGCGGCGATAGGCAAGAGCAAGGGCCTTCAGGATCGCGACGGCCCGAGCCATTCCAGTTCCTCAACGACGGGCGTCTCCACCAGATCGAAATAGTGATCCTCGAGCGATTGCGGGAGTTCGCCGACAGGGGAATTCCACACCATGGTGCCCTTGCGGATCATGACGATCTGGTCCGCGATGCGCTCCACCATGGAGAGAATATGCGACGTCAGAAACACCGTGACGCCGTGCCGTGCGCAGGATTGCAGCAGGTCGCGCATGATCTTGGCCGTCACCGGGTCGATGGCTTCGAACGGCTCATCCATGAAGATCACCTCCGGGTTGGGGAGCAGCGCCATGGCGAAGGCAGTCTTCTTGCGCATGCCGTGGGAGCAGGACGCGGCGAAGGTGCGGCGCCCGTGTTCCAGGCTGAGGGCGTGCAAGAGTTGAGAGGTACGCGCCCGGGTCTCGGTGCGCGCCACGCCATAGATATCGCCGGTGAGCAGCAGGTGCTCTTCCACCGTGAGATCGTCGAACAGGCCGAGGTCCTCGGGCAGCACGCCGATCCGCCGTTTGAGCTCGAGCGGATTAGCCGCCGCATCCAGGCCGCAGACTTTGACGTCGCCGGCCGTCGGGGCGAGCAGTCCGGTCATCATCTTCACAGTGGTGGACTTCCCCGCCCCGTTAGGACCGAGAAAAGCGCAGATTTTCCCCTTTTCGACTTCCAGATTGAGGTTGTTGACCGCGGTGAAGTCCCCGAAGCGGCGCGTCAGATTGCGGCAAGAGATCATTATTCCTATTGTGACGCACGAAAACGCAAACACGCGCACCGGAATCAAATTGTAAGCTGAAGTCAATGCTCTACTACACGAAGGAGACGGACAGAAAACTCAGGGCGATCGGGCGCCAGGTAGAGCGCGGAAAGCTGGACGCCTCTCAAGGCGCCCGGCAAATGCTGGCGTTGGAACCGGATTTCAGCCCGGCGATCCTGGTGACCGCCGAGATACTCAGAAGCGCCGGGGACTTGAGCCAGGCGGAGCAGGTCCTATGGAACGGCCTCTCGCGATGCCCTTGTGACCCGGCACTCTATTATTCGCTTGCCGGCGTGATCCAACGCCGCCGGCCGGAAGACGAGCACGTTCTGGAGCTCCTGGTGATCGCCTTTCGGAAGGTCTCTCTGAGCCAGACGATCAGTCCCCTCATTGCCGGGCTGATGAGCCCTGCCGTGGGGGACAGGGGGCCGGCGACGAACCCGAAGACGTACGCGCTCATGGCCGAGACGTTCGGAAGCGCAATCGATGCCCGCCGGCCGCCGCCGGTCGACGATCGTCTGGCGCCCTATCGGATATTGGACGATTTGCAGTTCGAGTCAAGCTTCGGGGTGGGGGCGGAGTCTCTGCGCGAAGTGCTGGAGCACCCCGCGATCTATGCGCCTCTGCTCTATGGGGCGATACGCGAATCCGCCAATACGGCCGAGGACGCTTCTTCTCTTCGCCCGCCCGCGCTGCGAATTTTCACCGCCATCCTGGGAGAAATCGGCGGACCCGAACGAATCGCAGATCTGTTGGAGCTATCGCAAATCGACGACGAACCAACATTTCTTCACGTGAACTGGGCGATTTACCGGCTCGGACAGCGATTTCCCTCCGCGGCGCTCGAGACGCTTCGCGCGGCCGCGAAGGGCGCCGCCGCTCCAATGCTCTGCGGGCTGGCGGAGCAGCTGAATTTGTTGCCCGAAATGGACGGCGTGCTACCAGCCCTGCGATCGCTGTTGCAGGAATTCCCCCGGATCGCGAGGCAGGACAATGCTCCCTATCTGTTGGCCATCGTGACCGACGCGATGGCGGAACGAGGCGCGGTGGACGAGGCCCAATCCCTGTTGACGCGCAACGTTGCGCTGCTCACCAAAGAGGGGCACAAGTGGCTTAAGGAATCGATCGACGGCGATATGGTATTCGTGCCACGGTTGGTCGATGAGGGCATCCCCAACTTTTCCATCCAGGAAATGTGCATCGACCGGGTCTACATGGATGACGAGAAGGACGAGGACGAGAAGGACGAGGACGAATTCGAAAATGAGGAGCCGGCACCTGGGGGGGATGAGCCCTTGCCGCTCCGCGTGCTGAAGGGCGTGGCACGATGGCACAAGAAGACTGATCGCACACGCGCGCAGGAGATGTTCTTCGGAAGCTCCGGGGATGAGCCGCGCGATGAAAGCGAAATTGACGCGTACGTTCAATTCCTGCTGTACGATTTCCGCGACGCGGCCACCGGGCGCACGCTAATCGAGCACTTTCTGGACGATCACGCTTCCAGGCTCTCACCCGAGGGAGCGCGCCCTGGCTGAATCCATGCGCGACAGCCGCTTCGGGCTGTACGAGATATTCAAGATCGAAAAGGGACGCGGCGTTCACCTCCGGGACGTCTTCGATGGAGCCACGTTCTTCGTGGAGGACATCACGTCATCGCGCGAGAGCGTGAAAGGAGATTGCGGGCTCATGCGCGTGGAACTTCTGGACGGGCGCTATGTCCTCTCCGGCAACGGCACCTTGGTGCCGCGCGAGTTGCTCGGCCCGATGAAAGAGTTCGTCAAGTTCGAAAGCCAGGCCGCCGGTACAAGCGCGGCCGAATATGTGCGCGCCAACAGCCACCTGCTGCGCCGCCGGAATCTCGAATTACACGCACGGCGTCTCGAGAACCTGAAGGTCGTGAACCCCGACGGCGATGAGGTGGAGTTTTGCACGGCCGAGTACGAGGTGCTGGACCGGCCGGCGCTCCTGAAGGTGTTGCGCTCACTCGCGGATCTGGTTGAGGAACCGCCGGGCGAATCGACCGTGCGTTTTGGCTGGATGGATCCCGGCGAAGGACCGCGTTCGGTCCACGGCTCCATCGAGGTAACGCAAAAGCGCCTGAGCCTGGAGACCACCTCGCGAAAATACCGGGAGCTCGGACGGGGCATGCTGGAGTACAACGCCCCGCGCCTGCTGAAGTATCTCGGCGACCGGTCCACCACCGTTGAAGATATCAAGCACAGCGCCCTGTCCGGTGCCAGGCACCTCACGCCGCCACCCTCCGATGAAGAACGCGCGGCCATCCTGGAGTACAAGACGCAGCACTACTCCACCTGGCCCGATATTGCGCTGCCCGCCCTGAAAGGCAAAACACCGCGCCAGGCGATGAAGACCAAAAGCGGTCGCGAAGCTCTCCGCAACCTCTTGCGCGACATGGAGCATCGGGAGGCACGGGGCGCACGGTCAGGTGAAGTGCCTTACGATTTCAGCATTTTGCGCCGCGAACTGGGTCTTAAGGACGATTAACCCCTACCAGGGCGCTTTTCCTGTCACACTTTCGGAGTGGACGTCGTATTAGGGGGTGTGCAGCCCGAGGAAATCGCGTTCGAGCAGGCGGGTGCTCCGGTGGCCGGCAAAGATCGAATTGCCGTGTCGGTGGAGCTGTTGTTCCGCGAGCACTATGCTCGCATGGTCGGCATGCTGGCACGCCTGACCGGCGACCGCGCCCACTCCGAGGAAATCGCCTCGGACGTTTTTCACAAGCTCTCGCAGCGGCCGGCACTTCTCCACGGCGCCGATGACCTGACCGCCTGGATCTACCGGGTGGCGACCAACGCGGGCTTCGACGCGCTGCGCACCAATTCCCGGCGGCGCAAGCGGGAAGAGGCGGCGGGTAATGCCGGGATCCATGCGGCGGCGGCGCCGGACGCGCTCGATTCGCTGCTCGCCGAAGAACGGCGGGTGCGCGTGCGCGAGGTGCTCGCGTCGCTCAAACCGCGCGACGCGCAAATGCTACTGCTGCGCGCCAGCGGCCTCGCCTATCGGGAACTCGCGGCGACATTGGGGATTGAACCGGGGTCGGTGGGCACCATGCTGGCCAGGGCGGAAGCGGAGTTCGAAAGGAAGTTTCGCGCACGTTACGGAGAACAGGTATGACGCAATGTTGGTCGGAAGGCGCCCTTCGGGCGTACCTGGATCGGGAACTCTCCGCGGAGGAGATTCAACAGGTGGCGGCGCATTTGAAGGAATGCACAAATTGCGATCGCCAGTGCAGGGAATTGGCGGCGAAAGCGGCGAAGGTCACCGCACTGATCGACCTGCTGCCGGAATTGGAAGCGGAAACGCTCCACGTCCCGCTGCGCATGCCCGCGCGGGCGAGCGGCCGGCGCCGAGTCGGCTGGGTGGGCGCGGCCGTGGCGCTGGCGGCGGGGCTCGGGATTGCCGCGTACGTCATTCCGCCGCGGCAGGTGAATCCGGTCGTGACGGCAGTGGCTCTTCCCGTAGTCCAGGCTCCGGCTCCGCCCGCGGCGCCTCCGGATACCGCGGTTGCAATCGCGGCTCCCGCCGGGGAACGCAGGCTGGCGGTGCGGCCCGCAAGGAGCGTGGCGCGCCCGGCGGTCCGGCCGGTGGCCAGCGCCGGTGATTTCGTGGCGCTGGATGACGAGCCCTTCGAATCCGGCGTGATCATGCGGGTCGCGGTGACCCCGGGCAAAACCCAGGCAGACATCGTTTTCGGACCCGACGGGCGCGCTCGCGCGTTCCGGCTGGTGCAGGCGAGCGGACAAAAGTTCTAGGTCAAAATCGTAGATTCAAGAGGAGAAAAACGTGAACAGACTGGTACACATCGCAGCGGGCTCGGCATTGCTGGTGTTCAGCGCCGCGGCCCAGGATAGAATGCCGGACGAGATGGTCAAGGCTAAGCTCAGGGCCGAAATTGACAACCAGGCCGTCCAGTTGAAGACCATGGGCGCAATACGCGGGATGACCGTGAAAGGCGCGCCCTACTCCGCCGACGAGATCAACGAGACCACCCAGGTGCTGGCCGACGGCACGCGGATTCATCGCGAGATGAAAACTTCGGTCTACCGGGACAGTGAAGGCCGCGTGCGCCGCGAGACTCCGGAAAACATCATGATTACGGACCCGGTAGCCAACGTGACCTACATCCTGAACCCGAAATCGATGACCGGCCAGAAGCTGGCGATGGCCGAGGGCAACTTCATGTTTTACCGGACCGCCGCCGACGGAGCCAAGGCCGCGCCCATGCTCTCCACCTTCACCGTGACCTCGAGCGGGGACGGGCAGCCCGTTTCGATGGTAGTGAATGGTCAACAGCTGGACGACAAGGCCGTGGCAGAGGCCATGGCCAAGGCAAAAGCGAGCGGCCAGACAGTCACCTACGACAGAAGGATGGTCACCACCCGTGATGTCGTCGGCGTGGCCGGCGCCGGCGCCGTGGGATGGGCCACGACGGCCGCCCCGGTGATCCGCAGGAAGCCGGGCGAACCACTCGGCAAACAGATGATCGAAGGCGTGAACGCGGAAGGAACGCGAAACGTCGAGACCATCGAAGCCGGTAAGATCGGCAACGACCGGCCGATTCAGGTCACCAACGAAAACTGGTACTCCGAAGAACTGCAGATGACCGTACTGACGAAGCACAGCGATCCGCGCACCGGCGATGAGACATTTCGCATGACGAATATTCAACGCGGCGAGCCCGGCGCTTATCTCTTCCAACCGCCGGCCGGTTACCAGATCAACGAACACAAGTAATCCTCAGTAAGGGACAGGCCCGCCAGGCCTGTCCCACCTTCCTGCCTAGAAACTCCCCACAAACATCAGATAAGGATACGTGTAGCCAAACGTGTACTTGGACTGGTTGAGATACTCCCCGGCAAACAGGTGGCCGATGCCGCCGCCGAACTTCCAGATTCTGCTCCATTGATAAAGCGCCACCACGTTAACCTCCGAGCCGATGTGGTCGCTCGTAGCTTTACGATTGAGCACGACGCTGCTGCCGCTGGAGTTGTACAGCGAATCCTGGACGGTAGCCACGCGAAAATCGTTATAGTCGGAGCGCAGCTTGAGTTTCTTGGCGGCAACCAGATCGAAGCCGGCGCGAAAATTCTTCAGATTCTTCCAACCGAACTGATCGATCATGCCGTAGTAGCCGTGATTGCTCGGGTAGAACTGGTCAAACGTATTGCGATTGAAGTCCTTGGTGGTGGGGTCGCCCGACGCGTAGTTGTATTCGGCGCTGACACGCGGTTTCCAGGAAGCGCTCGACACGGTCCATCCGACCAGGGCAGTCGCGGCCCGCGCGGAGACGCTGTCGGCGGAATAAGAGCCGTGCTGCACGATGGCCTCCGCGGCATAATCGAAGCGTCCGGTAAATTTGCCGGAAAGCCGCACACCTGGGCTGGCAACGATCGCGTCGCCGGTCACGGAGGTCTCGCTTTTGATCAGTAGATTCTGCTTGAAGAGAAGATACGGTTCCACGGTCATGCCCGGCAGCAGGCTCTTGACCGAGCCGTAGGCGCCATACAAATGTTCGCCGGGCTTGTGGCGATCCAGGCGCGTGGGATCCACCAGCACGGCCGACCCGGCCACCAGGTCGACTTTGACGCGCCCCCTCGAAATCGAAAGATCGAGCGCGTCGAAGGTGCGCGACATTCCCCAGTCGGCCGGCCCGATCAGGCGTTCACCGCCGAAGGCAAGCTCCTGGCGGCCGGCACGCATTTTAACGCTTGCGCGTCCCTCGAAATTGAGCTCCACGTAGCCTTGTCGAAAGTCCATTGGATTGTAAATGGTGTTGGGAGCGGGAGCGGTGTTGTAGGCGCCCACCCGCGCGTCCTGCGCCTGAACCGCGAAGCGCAGCCAGGACACCGGCTGAACCGCGAGATCGACACGAATGCGGCTCAAATAGAAAGCGTCAGCGGCATTGTTGACAAGCGAACTGCCGGAAGAAGCCTCGAAACGGCCGCGAACCTGCCCGCCTACTCGCAGCCAGCCAGGCATATATTCGGAGGGTGACCAGTCCACCATGAGTTGCCCGGCCGGCTTCTTATAGGCGGCGGCCGGTGCGCCTTCCTCGTCGTTGGAGACGGCGGACAGCAAGACCCAGGGCATCGCCAGGGCAGCCAGCACGGAGATTCGAGAGATTCGCGACATGCAGAACATATCGGGCGCCAGCCAATTTTCCATTAGGTGGGGTAATTAAAAGACCGAGTTCGGCCGATATGCTCCTTGTGCGGGAATACCCGCTGCAAGGAGCAGGAATGCAGAGATCCAACAAACTAAAGACGACAATGGCGGCAGGGCTGCTGGCCCTGGTAGCTACATGCTTCGGAGAGTCGCTGAGTCCAGATCTGAAACTCAAGCTCGATTCCAGGATCAAGCAACTGGAACATTGGAGCACCGAGCCGGAAATGGTCGCAGCCGTGAGGGCGCACAACGCGAACCCGCCGGCCGACGCCAAATCCATGACCCAGGAGAAATGGCAGAAACTGACGGTGTTGGACCCGTTCGTAAGGTCTTACTCAAGGACCCCTCTGGCAATGTCCTTGAAGGCCAGTAGTGATGGCTCGATCAGCGAGTGCTTCGTTTCCGGCTCGGATGGCACTAAGGTCGCCTTCCTTTCGAAACCCACCAACTGGTCGCACGCCGATAAAGAGAAACACAAAGTGCCGATGAGCGGCAAGCACTGGATCGGGCCAATCGAGGTCGATGAATCGTCGGGCCAGCAACAGATTCAAGTCGCGGTCCCGGTGCTCGATGGAGGCAAACCCATCGGCTCGATCGTCTTCGGCATCAGCATTGCGAAGCTGAAATAGAAACACTCAGAAGAGAATAGGAGAACGGAATGCGTGCCAGACAGATTACCATCGCCAGGCAATTCACCATTCTGGTGCTTGCCTTTGCGATCGCCATGCCGGCAGCCATTTTTGGATTGTCCTACGTGTTGACGGGGAACGCCGCCGCAGCGCGGCAGCTTAGCGCGGAAGGTAACCGTCAAAGTGATGCGTTATTTGCCTTAATCGGTTCGGTCGGGGAGGTGCAAAGCAACGCGCAGCGGCTGGTTCGCGAGCACGATCCCGACGAGATGGAAAAGATGGTGCAGCGCACACAGCCTCTGATCAAAAACGCTCTTGATAAAATCCAGGCCGCCGGCGTGGCGGAAAGCGAGATCGCCGCCGCATTCCGCGACTTGACCGAAGCCAATCAGAAGAGCCTCGACCTGGTGGTCCACGGAGAACAGGCACGGGCACAGGTCCTCTTTCTGGCCGAATCAAATCCCCAGTTCGAGCGGCTGCTGAACGAGTTGGGAAAGCTTCAGCAGATCCAAAACCAACGCGAAGATTCGACGGCCGCGGAGCAGGAAGCCAAGAGCAGACGCGCGCAGTTCGCGATTCTGACGCTCGTTGCCCTGGTGGTGTTCGCATTGGTGGGTTGTTCGATGGTGATGGTGCGCCGCATCAACGCCGGCTTGCGCAGCGCCGTAAACGACTTGAAGATCGCCTCGGACAGCACGGCGGCAGTTGCGGCGCAGATGTCGCGCGGGTCGCACTCATTGGCGCGTGGCGCTTCGGACCAGGCTGCGTCCCTGGAAGAAACATCGGCCTCGAGCGAAGAAATCAGTGCCATGACGCACAAGAACAAAGAAAATTCGCGATTGGCCGCTGCGAGGATGAAGGAAGCGGGCGAGTTGATTTGCGATGCCAACGGGCGGCTCGGCCAAATGGTCACCGCCATGGCTGAGATCCAGACTTCGAGCGGCAAGGTCTCCAAGATCATCCGGACCATCGACGAGATCGCGTTTCAAACCAATATCCTGGCACTCAATGCGGCCGTGGAAGCCGCCCGCGCCGGAGAATCCGGCATGGGATTCGCGGTGGTGGCCGGCGAAGTCCGCAATCTTGCCCAACGCTCGGCGGAGGCGGCGCGCGACACCGCCGTGCTGATCGAGGATTCGATCGTGAAGACGCGTGAGGGAAAGAGCAAGCTGGATCAAATTGCAGACTCAATCATTTCCATCACCAATAATTCAGCGGGGGTGGTATCGCTGATGGAGGAGATCCGCCAAGGCAGTGAAGAGCAGTCCCGCGGAATCGAGCAGGTCGGGCAGGCGTTGACCCGTATGCAGCAGGTGACCCAGAACACCGCGGCGGGAGCCGAGGAAAGCGCCGCGGCCGGGCAGGAACTCACCACCCAGTCGGAATCTTTGAAAACCACCGTACATCAACTGGCGGCCATGGTGGGCGTCTAACTGACTGTACACCCAGAGCGTCAGGCTTCCGCGGGTGCCGGCGCCAAATGCAGGGCCTCGAGTAGCCCCTTCCATTTGCGCAGCACCAGCTCGATCAGGTTCAGCAGCAGCGCCAGGGCGAGCAGGCCCGGCCAGATTTCCATCGTGGTCGGAACGCTGCGCCCGGCGGCGTCGAAAACATCGCGCCCGCGCACTCCGAAGCGCCCGCCGGTGGACGCCGCGATCTGGCGCAGCAGCTGCGAGTTGTTGCCGTATTCCTGCAATTCGTCTTCCTGCCGGTAGAAGCCGATCTCGGGGAAAGCCCGCGAATCCGCCAGCGGCCGGACGCGGAACAGGCCCTGGTTCTGCCCGATGCGCAAACGCCCGCGATAATGACCGGCGGCGACCTTGCCGACCTTCATCGGAGTGTGGAAATCATTGGGACCGAACACGAAGATATCCGGAGGCACGGAAGGCTCCTCCACATTGCGCGAGAGGTGGTAGTCCACCACCAGTTCCTCGCTGGCGCGGTCGAAATCCGCTGTCGTCTCGCTCGCCGGCGCGTGCGGCAGAAGATCGCGGAAGATATTGGCCCAGAGCTTATCGAAGCCCGGCCACTGAACCCAGTTCGCCGCCCATCGATTCTTTGCGTCGGAGGTAAACACCGCCGCGCGTCCCAAGCCGTACTGCCAGCGCACCAGCAGAGGATCCTCCCGATCGGCCATCAGGATCGTATCCGACGTAGGCCTCGCCTGGAACCGCACATAGCCCTTCAACTGCGGCGCGGCATCCATGCCGACGCCTTCCAGGATCTCCGCCTGCTTGACCACCTTCGGCGTGATCGCCTTCTCCACGGCCGTGACTCCGGTGTGCTCCTCGACGTCGCGGAGCAGAAGTTGCTCCAGTCCCGAAGGGTCGTTCAGGAAATACGCCTTGCCATCGGCATTGGATGCCACTTTTTCGAGGAAGGCGCGATTCACGTCCTGGCCCAGCCCCACGGTCGAAATCGTCACGTGGTTGGCTTGCGCCTCCTTGGTCAGCGTCATGCTATCGCCCTCTTCCGAAATGCCGTCGGTGAGCAGCACGATGTGCTTGTACATGGCGGTCTGCGGCAAAATCCGCTGGTACGCCTCGGTCAAAGCCGGCGCGATCTGCGTTCCGCCGTCGGGCGTGATGCCGCTGATCAGCTTCTTGATCGTCGCGCGATCCTCGGCCTTGCGTATCGGCACCGCCCACTGGAAGGAGTTGTCAAAGATCAGCACACCGACCGAATCGATCGGCCGCAAATTCTCTACCACGCCGATCGCCGCCAGCCGCGCCAACTCGATCTTGCGCCCTTCCATCGACGACGATTTATCGATGATCAGCACCACCGCCGTGCCTTCCGGCGACCGCGGCGGAGCCAGCTTCGCCGGCAGGCTGCGCTCCAGCGCGTCTTCCGGCTTGCCCTTCTTATCGACGTAAATATTGTGCTCGCCCGCAATCCACACCAGCCCGCCGCCCTTCTTCACATACTCCTCAAGCGACGCCTTGGCGGCGAGCGGAATCGATTCCATGTCCCAGTTATTGATCACCACCAACTGGAAATCGTCCAGCTTGGCGGGCACTCCGCCCGGCGCCTGCTGCACTTCGAACTGATTGGCATGGAGCGCGCGGATGATGTGCTCCTCGCTCGCCGCCGGATCGCGCGAAACCAGCAGCACGCGCGGACTGCGCAGCGTCACCGAATCCTCGAACCGGGCCTCGCCCAGATCCTGCGCCGCGATTTTGCCGGCCAGGGCGATCGCGCCCACCGCGTTCACGTTGGCCTGCAGCCGCAGGTGGTTCACGCCCGCCACGAGGTCCATCTGGCTGGCCCCGATCGTCTTCCCTTCCGCCGTGAGTTCCACCGTGGCATGCGCCGTCCGCGGCGCCTCCACCGCGACATCGATCGGGAAACGCTCGCCGCTGAAAACCTGCCCGGGAATCGACACGCTCTCCAGCCGCAATCCCGGCTTGGGACGGCCGGCCAGCGCGACCGTATCGATTGGGATCGCCATCTGCTGCGCCTGCCAGATGGCGCGCGCCACGCTGCCCAGATTTTCGTTGCCGTCGGAGATCAGCAGCAGGCGCGGCACCATGCCCGCCGGCAGCGACGCCGAGCCATCGCGGATCGCGGTCTCCAGATCTGTGCCGCGACCGGCCGCGCCGGCCGTGTGCCGAAATCGCCAGCCGTCTTTGGACTTCTCTTCGAGCGCAGTCGTCCGCGTGGATCGCGCAAACGGGATCACCCGCGTCCAGTGCCGCCCGCGGCCCCGCTCCACCTCCGTCGTGATCGCCGAAACCCGCGCCAGATCGTCCGCCGAAACGCTGGCGGACGTGTCGGCCAGCACCACCACCGCCACCTTGCTCTCGTACACCACGATCCGCGGACTGCTCAGCGCCAGCAGAATCAGCGCGAACGTACCGGCCTTCAGCACCAGCGCCAGGCGCCGCCCCGTCTCGCGCCATTCCCACGCCGCCCATCCCAGCGGCAACAACAGCGCAAGCAACACCCACGGATGATCAAACCTCATCGCGCCCCCCGCTCAACGAGCCGCGACCGTCAGGGAGCGCAACGAACCCCCGCCCCTTCGCATCGCCCTCACACCGAGCCGCGACCGTCAGGGAGCGTCTTGATTTTGGTGACCTCATCGCCGCACCCCCACCGCTTCGCGCGCACGGAGCGGCAGCACCCGTGCCATGCCGCGGCGGAACCGTCCGTATAGGAGCCACTCCGTCAGCAGGCCGAGCGCGCCTGCCAAAGCCAGCCATGGCCACAGATCGCTGGAGCTTTCCAGAATCGTCGCAAACCTCGGTATCCCCGTGTGCGCATCCGCCGGCGGCGTCCACTTGGAATCCCAAAGCTCGGGCAAAGTCAGCGAATACAGATACTCGCGATCCCCGGCCACCACCTTCACGCCGCCCGGCGAGTACCCGCGAAGAAATTGAGCGTGCGGTCGCGCATCGTGAAAGGCACGGGAGATCCATCGTCGCTGGTCACCTTCACGTCGGGCGCTGCCGCCGCCTGCTCCATCACCAGCTTCACGCTGCCCACGCTGCCGCCCGCGATCTCCGACCGGCGGAAGACCTCCGGCGAAATCCAGCGCAGCAGGTTGGCGAACAGCAGCGGGGTCGCGAGCTCATACCGCATGCCCGTCAGCGCCGGATGAAATCCCAGTACCACGATTTTAGGCTTACCCGGCCGCGCCACAATCACCGGACCGGCTTCGACTTCGCCGATGCGCCCGTCGCCCGACCCCGCCTCGAATACCGTGGCATGATCCAGTTTGAAATCCTTGGTGTGCAGCCCCGCGGCGCCCGGATGCTCGGCATCCCAATGCGAGAACTGCGCCTGCTCCACCCGCTGCCGGATCGGCACCGGCGAACCGAGCGTCGGCGGGTCGATCCAGATCGAATCCGCCGTCGGCCGCTGCGGCGGAATGAAGCGGTCCAGAATCACCAGGCCCGTGTCATTCGCGCGGTACTCTTCCGGCTTGCGATAAACCGCCTTGACCCGCGGCGTCGCCGAAAGCACCGGACGCAGCAGTTCAGGTTGCGCCGAGTACACGATTACCGAGAGCGTGGGCTGCGCCGGCAGCTCGAGTTCCGCGTGGTCGTCGCCAGGGAACCCGTCGTGCGGCGTCAGGTTGACGCCCAGGATGCCGGCCGCGTTGGTGCGATATTCGAACAGCGTCTCCACGTCGGCGCCGGGTTCGATCTGTAACGGCCGTGAGCCCGCCGCCACCCGGCCGGCCGTTCCCGGCGGTCCGAAATCCAGCGACAGCGTGACGTTGTGCGGACGCGACCCGTAGTTGCGCGCCGAAACGTAAATCTCCCAAAGCTCCGCGTCCGCCCCGCTGCGCCGCATCCCCACCTTGCGCAGCCCCACGTTTTCGATATTGTCCGGAATCGCGATCACGCGCAGGTTCTTGGGTAGCGGCGCGGTGGAATCGCGCGGCGCCGTACGTCCCGAACCCACGAAAGCGATCTCGCCTACACGCCGCCCGTCCTGTCCCTGAATATGGCGCGCGAAAAGCAGCGCCTGGTCCAGGTTCAGCGCCGTCGATCCCGGCTGCGACGCGGCGATGGCCGCCTCGATCTTCTTCCGGTCGACTTCGAACGGAGTCGCCGGAGTCGCCAGGCCATCGGCCCGCACCAGCATGACGCGGTCGCGCACCGGGAGTGCTTTCAGATACTGCCGCGCGCGGTCGCGCGCCACATCCATCAGCGTGCGATTGCCCGCTCGGCCCGCCATCCACGACGAGGTATCGAGCACGATCACATGGTCGCGCCCCGCCTGCGCGGGTGTCCCCAGCCGCAGTTGGGCGATCGCCAGCAGCAACAGTGCCATGCTGAGCAATTGCAACAGCAGCGACCACGGTTGTTGAATCCGCCGCCGCCGCGCCGCCACCGCCGGCTGCTCGGCCGCCACCCAAAAACGCAGCGTGGAAACCACCAGCCTCCGGCGCGAACGGTCGAGCAGGTAAAGCGCCACCGAAATCGCGGAGATGGAACCGAAGACCGCTAGAAATTGCAGCAGCGAGAGGTTCAGGAAATACACGGCGCGTCCTTCCTCATGCGATCCCCCGGGCCCGGATCAGGTCTCCAAAAATTACGCTCTCCAGCGATTGCGAGGTCGAAATCCCCGCGTACCGCCCCCCGCTGCGCAGCGCGATCGTCTGCAGCCCGGACCGATAGGCGTCGAAGCTCTCCGTGTACCGCCGCCTCGCGTCTTCGTCGAAATCCAGCTTCATGGCGGCGCCGGTCTCCGAATCGCGGAGTTCCAGTTCGCCGGTCCATGGCGGCGTGCGGTCTTCATCGGCCCACACCTGCAGCAGCATCAGTTCGTAGCCGTAATCGGTGAGGTATTGCAGCGCCTTCTCGCAACTCTGATCGTCCAGAAAATCGGAGATCACGATCACCATTCCGCGCTGCGAATAAGAGCCGATGAACTCGCGAACCACGCGCAGGTAATCCGTCGTACCCCCGGCCTGGATCGCGGTGATCCCGTCCATCACGCCGGAAAAGCGGTGGCGTCCGCCGCTCGAAGAGACGCGCTGTGTAAGGCGCCCGGAAAAACCCTGGATCTCAATCGTGTCGAGCCTTACCAATCCGACGTAGCATAGCGCACCGGCGAGTTTGCGAGCGTAATCCCACTTGGCCGCGCCATGGGTGAGCATGCTCGCGCTGGTATCCAGCAGCAGGCGCACCGGTACGCGCGGTTCCACCTGGAACATTTTCAGAAACAACTTCTCCAGGCGCATGAACGCGCGCCAGTTGACGGCGCGCAAGTCGTCTCCCTGGTGAAAGTTGCGGTGATCGAGAAATTCCTGGCCCGAGCCCGGAAAACGCGACTTGTTGTGGCCGCCCACCAGCCCGGCAAAGGATTTCTGCCAGTGGATGGTCAGCCGTTCGAGCTTCTCGAGAAACGCTCGGTCCAGCAGCGGGGCGGAGGCCATAAGTGACCTACGCGACGGGGCTCGGAGCGGTTACGCTCTTCAGTATCGAGTGCAGGATGGTTTCGGGCGTTTGACCGTCCGCGTGAGCGTCGAAATTGAGAATGACGCGATGCCGCAGTACCGCCGGCGCAATGTGCAGAATGTCTTCCACCGCAAGGTGATAGCGGCCGCGCATCAGCGCCAGGACCCGTCCGCACTCCACCAGCGCCTGGGCGCCGCGCGGCGAACTGCCGTAGCGTATATATTTGCGCGCCAGTTCGTGCGCTTCCTTATGGTCCGACTGCGTCGCCATAACCAGCCGTATCGCGAACTCCTGCACGTGCGGCGCCACCAGCACTTGCCGGCAAACCTGGCGGGTTTCCAGAATCGTCTCGCGATCCATCACCGGCACCGGAGTCTGCTCGTCGCGCGCAATCGTACGCTCCACAATGCGGCTGAGTTCATCGCGCGTGGGATAAGTGACGATGATCTTCATCAGAAAACGATCGAGTTGCGCTTCGGGCAGCGGATACGTGCCCTCCATTTCGATCGGGTTCTGCGTCGCCATGACCAGAAACGGGGCTTCCAGTTCGTGGGTCGTGGTGCCGCTCGTCACCGTTCGCTCCTGCATCGCCTCGAGCAGTGCGGACTGCGTCTTGGGCGTCGCGCGATTGATTTCGTCCGCCAGCACCAGGTTGGCGAAGATCGGCCCGTACTGGAATCGCAGGCTTTTTCCCCCGCGCTCGTCGCTCTCCATCATCATGCTGCCCACAATATCGGCGGGCATCAGGTCCGGAGTGAACTGGATGCGCGAGTACTTAAGCTGCATGGTGCGCGCTAGCGTACGCAACAGCGTTGTCTTTCCCAAGCCCGGAACTCCCTCCAGCAGCACGTGGCCGCCGGAGAGGAGACAGACCAGCACTCCCTCTACTACGTCGTCCTGACCTACGATGATTTTGGCGATTTCCCGGCGGACGGCGTTCAACCGGTCAACGGCAATTTGGAGAGTCGCTTCGGATCCCACGACATTCATTGTAGAGCAGGTGATGCAGAAGTTCGGGATTCGGATGCTGGGAAATTAACGCAATCGAAAGTTTCGATGGGAAAATCCGAAGCCTCAGCCTCGAATCTGTGGGCTTCAGTTCCTACGCTTCTACTTGCACGCTGTTCTGTTCGCCCATCTGGCGAACCAGTACGCTCAGCACGGAAGCCATTTCACCCAGCGCACGGCGCGATTGGGCCGGAGCTAACCTGCGTGTGAACCGCGACCATAAGCGCATCAGGCGATAATCCAGAATCAGCAGGCGATTTTCGATCGAGGCCAGTTCGAGATCGGCGGCGTGCTCGATGAGGTACGTCACAACGTGATAGTCGCGCTCCAGCGTCCGCTCCAGAGGATCCAATTCCACCTCCGTCTTCAAACGCTCCATCACCGAAGAAACGCTAAAACGATCGTCAAACTCGGCAGACACCGCGGAACGTTCTTCGGCATTCCGCATGAGCAGAACGCAACTGTAACGCAGCCAGTATGCGAACAGAATTACCGAAACGGTAATAATGAATATGCCTGCAATCATTGTTAAGCCAATGTTGTCAAGTCGTGCTCGGTACTAGTCCAACCATGACGAGTCTAACACCCGCAACTGTCTCACGCAACACCTTTTGCGAATGTTTTTCTTAACGCTGACGTAGCTGTTTGCTTTCTCACTGACTGGTACCCCCTCAATTGGGGGTAGCGTTAAGTGGGAAAATGTCAATATTAACCTTTTCAATGCCTTTTGGCATCCACAAAAACCAGGCACGTCCCACCTCGACCACCTCCGTCCGGTACCCCGGCGACGATACCCGGACCCGGTGCGGCTCGGCGAAGGTGAGCAGTTCGTACTCCCCCCGATAGTCGGCATCGGTCCGAAAGAACGGCGGGTGGCCGCCCGGATCGTCCTCCACCACCGCCCAGGGTACCGGTTGGCCGGTCACGCTGTCGCGAACCACCCCGGAGATCCGCCAGGTGGGCAATGCCTTATCGGCTGCCCGCGCCGCCCCGAAGCGGATCGCCGAGCCGGACCACCAGAAAGCAAAAAACACCCCGCCGAAGAGCACTGCGAATGCCGCCGTGAGCCGAAGCGCCGTGCGCAGGAAAATCTCGCGCATTTCACGGCCTTCCTCCGATTCATCTTCCGGCCGGAATTCCCTCCATAGCCTTCGCCACATCCTGCCCGGGATACTCATAGTCCTGCAACTTGCCGGTGAGGTAATTTTCGTACGAACTCAGATCGAAATGTCCGTGTCCACTCAGACAGAAGAGAATCGTACGCGGCTTGCCTTCCTCCCGCGCCGCCAGCGCCTCGTCCACCGCCGCCCGGATGGCGTGCGAGGATTCCGGCGCCGGTAAAATCCCCTCCGTCTGCGCGAACTGCAGCGCCGCGTCGAAAACCGGCACCTGGGTATAGGAGCGCGCCTCGATCTGCCCCAGTTTGAGCAAATGGCTAAGCAACGGCGACGCCCCGTGATAGCGCAGTCCGCCCGCGTGAATCCCGGGCGGCACGAAATCGTGCCCCAGCGTGTACATCTTGATCAGCGGCGTGAGCTTCGCGGTGTCGCCGTAGTCGTAGGCGAACCGGCCCTTGGTGAGGCTGGGACAAGCGGCCGGTTCCACCGCCACAATCCGCGGCCCCTTGCCCGCCAGCCGGTCCAGCACGTATGGCAGCGCCAACCCGCCGAAATTGCTCCCGCCGCCGAAGCAGCCGATCACCACCTCCGGCTCTTCGCCCGCGAGGGCCATCTGCAGTTTCGCCTCCTGCCCGATCACCGTCTGGTGCAGCATCACATGGTTGAGCACGCTGCCCAGCGCGTAGTTGGTGTCGCTATGCGTCGCCGCATCCTCCACCGCCTCGCTGATCGCAATGCCGAGGCTGCCCGGGGAATCGGGCGTCTGCGCCAGTACCGCGCGGCCCGCGTGAGTGTGCTCGCTCGGACTCGCGAAGACCTCGCCGCCCCACACGTGCATCATCATCCGCCGGTACGGTTTCTGGTCGTAGCTCACGCGGACCATGTAGACCGTGCACTCCAGCCCGAACATCTTGCAGGCCAACGAGAGCGCGCTGCCCCACTGCCCCGCCCCGGTCTCCGTCGCCAACCGCTTAATCCCCGCGCGTTTGTTGTAATACGCCTGGGCCACCGCCGTGTTGGGCTTGTGGCTGCCCGCCGGACTGGTACCTTCGTACTTGTAATAGATATGCGCCGGAGTATCCAGCGCCTTTTCCAGCCGCCGCGCGCGATACAGCGGTGTCGCCCGCCAGAGCCGGTAGATATCCATCACTTCACCCGGAATATCGATCAGCGGCTGCGGCGAGAATTCCTGCTCGATCAGTTCCATCGGAAAGATCGGCAGCAGATCCTGCGGCGTCAGCGGCTCGCGCGTAGCAGGGTGAAGCGGCGGATCAAGCGGTTCCGGCAACGACGGCAGGACATTGACCCACGCGGAGGGAATCTGGCTATCCGCGAGCAGAAACTTGGAATGCTCCGACATATGGAAGGCATACTATAACAGGTGGGACAGGCCTCCCGGCCAGGCCTCCCGGCCTGTCCACTTGCTGCCGTTTGCCGCCCTGCTGCTCGGTGGACCCTGGTTCCCGCGCCCGAAGTGATACGATGCCAGGAAGCTTGGCACGCATGACTACGCCCTCTACGATCGCGCACTACCGCATCTCGGGCAAGCTCGGCGAAGGCGGCATGGGAGCCGTCTATCGCGCCACCGACACGAAGTTGGGTCGCGAAGTCGCCATCAAAGTCTTGCCCGATGCGTTCGCAGGCGACGCGGACCGCATGGCCCGCTTCACCCGCGAAGCCAAGGTACTGGCGTCGCTCAATCACCCCAACATCGGTGCCATCTACGGCGTGGAAGATCGGGCGTTAATCATGGAACTCGTGGAAGGCCACGACCTGCGCGGTCCCCTGCCCATGGCCACCGCCCTGAACTACGCCCGCCAAATCGCCGGAGCGCTCGATGCCGCCCACGAAAAAGGCATCGTGCATCGCGACCTGAAGCCCGCCAACATCAGAATCACTCCCGATGGCGTGGTGAAGGTACTCGATTTCGGTCTGGCAAAACTCGCCGAACCTGGCAGTGACTCGGCCGACGCGTCTAATTCCCCCACCATCACCTCCAGCCATACCCGGATCGGAGTCGTGATGGGAACGGCCGCCTACATGTCGCCCGAACAGGCGCGCGGCCACAAAGTGGACAAGCGCGCCGACATCTGGAGCTTCGGCGTGGTCTTCTACGAAATGCTCGCCGGCCGGAAACTCTTCGGCGGCGACACCGTATCGGACACACTGGCCGACGTACTCAAGACCGACCCCGACTGGTCGGCGTTGCCGCCCGATACGCCGCCGGCCATCCGCCGGCTCTTGCGCCGCTGCCTGGATCGGGACCGCAAGCAGCGCTTGGCCGACATTGCCGACGCTCGCCTGGAAATCGACGAGGCGATGGGAGGCGCACCGGGGTCACCTGCCGTCGCTCAGCCGCGCTCCGCCTGGCGGTGGTGGACCGCCGCTCTTGCGCTGCTCGCAATGGCGGGCCTGGCGGTGGCCGTGCAACACTTCCGCGAGACAACGCCGCCACCTCTCGTTGTGCGCTTCGAGGTTCCGGCCCCTGGAAAAGCCAATTTCGGCGACCGGGGTCTGGCGCTTTCGCCCGATGGCCGCCAGCTGGCTTTCATTGCCATCGGCGCCGATGGGCGTCCGATGCTGTGGCTGCGCCCGGTCGATTCCGTTACGGCGCACGTTCTGCCTGGTACCGAGGGCACTGACTATCTTCCGTTTTGGTCGCCCGACAGCCGCTCTATCGGGTTCTCCGTCCAGGGGAAGGTAAAGAGGATCGAAGTCGCTGGCGGCGCGCCTCAAACCCTCTGCGAGGTCCCAGGAGCCGTGATCGGCGGTTCGTGGAACCGCGATGGGGTAATCATTTTCGGCACTCCCAGTGGCGGGCTCCTCCGCGTCTCCCAGGCCGGCGGCGCCGTGACGCGGCTAACCACATCGGATGAAGCCCACGGCGAGTTCGGGCACCTGCGGCCCTGGTTCTTACCCGACGGGCGGCACTTTCTCTATTTCTCGCGTACTGCCGACCCGGAGTTAGTGGGCATCTATCTCGCCTCCCTTGATGGCACGGGGCGGAAGCGTCTCGCGGTCAGCAGTCAGGCAGGTGCCTATGCTCCGCCGGCCGACGGATCGCAGAATGGCCACCTGCTGTTTCTACGGGAAGCCACCCTGATGGCCCTGCCGCTCGATACCAAGCGCTTCGAACCCGCCGGCGAACCCTTCCCCCTAGCCGAGCAGGTGGGTTCCTGGCTGGCGATGGGATTTTTCTCCGTGTCCGCCAATGGTGTCTTGGCTTATCGCAAAGGCGCCGGCGCCCACGGCTCGCAACTGGTGTGGTTCGATCGGCAAGGCAAAGCTCTGACTGCCTTGGGGCCGCCGGGGGACTATCGCAGCGGCCCAACGTTCTCGCCGGACAGGAAGCGCGTGGCGGTGGATCAGACGGATCCGGTAGCGCCGGCAGGGTCTCGGGAAGTCTGGATACTGGATGTGGTCCGTGGTGTCCCCACGCGCTTTACTTTCAATGCCGTCCAAAACACCAGCCCCGTCTGGGATCCAAAGGGAACGCGGCTGATCTTCCGCTCGGCCCGGGGTGCCGCCGGAACTGACGGCGTCTACCAGAAGGATTCCCGCGGAACCGGACAGGAAGAACTGCTGA
Organism: uncultured Solibacteraceae bacterium; assembly: GCA_963791985.1. GTDB lineage: Bacteria > Acidobacteriota > Terriglobia > Bryobacterales > Bryobacteraceae > Solibacter. Next base: position 906,347 of record CAWBUN010000004.1, read on the forward strand.
TGGATTCCCGCGGCAATCTCATGGTTCCTAATGATTGGTCCCCCAACGGGCAATACTTACTGTTCACGGCCCTCGGCCAGAAGACCGGGAATGACTTGTGGGTCTTAGCCGTTGCACCCGGCACGCCGCCCGGCGCCAAGCCGGTGCCCTACATCCAGGGGCCCTACAACGAACGCCAGGGACAGTTCTCTCCGGACGGGCGCTGGATTGCCTATAGTTCGGACGAAACCGGATCTGACCAGATTTACGTGCAGTCCTTCCCCGCAGGTGCCGGAAAGTTTCAGCTATCTACCGACGGTGGATCGCAGCCGAGGTGGCGCCGCGATGGAAAGGAAATCTTTTATGTCAGCGCGACGAACATTCTGACGGCCGTGAATGTGAAGACCGCGCCCACGTTCGAGATCGCCGGCACCCCGCAGACATTATTCCCTCTGCAGATTCCCTTCGGCAGCCTGGCGGACGAGAACATCCATTATGATGTGGCCGCGGATGGCAAGAGCTTTCTGGTAGACAGCCTCGCCATCGACAAGCCCGGCTTGGCTCCCAACCCCATCACCGTGATCGTCAACTGGACGGCGCTGCTGAAGCGCTGAAATCACGCGAGAACTCCGGGCCGCTTCAAATAGCGGTCGATAACCGCGTCCGCCGTGCGCAGCGTCTGCGCCAGAATCGTCAGCGTCGGATTCCCCGAGGGATTCTGCGGAAACGTCGACGCACCCAGCACGAAAAGATTTGGCATCTGCCAGTGCTGCAGCCACGTGTTCACCACCGAGCTTCCAGGATTCGCCCCCATAATCGTGCCGCCCTGCAGGTGCGTGGAGCGGTAAGTGTTCACATCGTACCGCTGCGGCAGCGGCGGCGACACCACATCCCTCGCTCCCATCGCGCGCCCTACTTGCGCCATCTTCGCCGACACAAAACCGATGATGTTGCGCTCGTTGTCGTTCCAGTCCATGGTCATGCGCAAAAGCGGGTCGCCATTCGAATCCCGATAAGTCGGATCCAGGTCCATGTAATTCGTCCGATACGCAAGATGCTCGCCGGAGATGCCGAAACTCGCGGTGCAATCGAACCCATCGATGGCCGCCTTTTTCCATTCCGATCCCCAAGTGGCCTTTACCGAAGGCGGCACCACTCCGAAGGCACTGATCGGCGGATTCCCGCGCGCGAAGGCGGCGGCATAGGCGCCGCGCAGGAAATTCAGCGGCCCGTGATCGAAATTGTCTCCGTCCAGGTCCCGGATCACGATCCCGCATGCTCCCGAACCCATGAACCGGTTCAACGGGCGGTCGAAGAACAGCACCACGCCCCGCGAAACCGCCTGGTGCGTGAGATTGCGCCCCACCTGTCCTTTGCCGCTTGCCGCATCGTACGCCTCCCCAATCTTCGACAGCATCAGCAGCCGCGTGTTGTTCAGCGTCCAGGAAGCCAGTACCACCAGGTCGGCCGGCTGCTCCGTCTCTTCGCCGTTTGCGTCTACATATGATACGCCGGTCGCCTTACCGTCTTTATACAGCACCCGCCGCACATTCGCGCCCGTCCGCACTGTCACGCTCTTCTGCCGCGCGATCACCGGCAGCAGCGTGTTGGTCGGCTGCGCTTTCGCGCCCACCATGCATCCGTAACGCTCGCAAAACCCGCAATATTGGCAGGCGGGCCGCACGATTCCATCCGGATTGCGATATGCCTCGCTCAGATTGGCGGAAGGCGCGGGAAATGGATGATAACCCAGTGAGCGCGCGGCCTCGCGGAACAGAGACGGGAAGTAGGGCGTCTTCTGGGGAGGCGTCGGATACTCCGCCGAATGCGGCCCCTCGAACGGATCGAGTCCCGTCTTTCCCGAAATCCCCAGCAGCTTCTCCGCGCGCGTGTAAAAAGGCTCCAGCTCCGCGTACGTGATCCCCCAGTCCTGCAGCGCATGATTCGCCGGGAGCTTTCCCGCGCCGTAGCGTTCCACCGTGCGCGTCAGCACCTCGAAGCAGTCGGGCAAAAACCGCGGCGTGATCCCGTTCCAATGCTCCCCCGCGCCACCCACGCCCGTGCCCGGCAGAAAACTCGCGAACTGCCGTATCGGCAGCGCCCGGTCCTTCGATGTGTGCCGGAACGTCACCGTCTCTTTCGACGCGTCCTGCATCATGCGCAGGCGGATCGCGTAATCCAGCTCGTCCATCCCTTCGAAATAATCGGCGGTCTTGCGCGGCGAGCCCCGCTCCAGCACCACCACCCGCAACCCTGTGCGCCCGCCCAGCTCCTTGGCCATCAGCAGCCCTGACCACCCTCCGCCGACAATGGCCACGTCCACCCGCGGAAGCCTCTTCATTCCGCGTCCTCCGACGCTTTCACCGGATGCCCCACCACTTCCCTCAGACTGCGTTGCTTGGGACGATACGCCTTGCCGTAATGCTGGTCAATGTGCTCGCTCCAACTCATGTACGGGCCCGGATAGCCGATCATTTGCCATCCGATCATCCCAGCATTGCCGCCATGCATCGGGTCCGAGAACATCCCCTCGATGGTGTGCTGGCGCAGCAGTTGGAAAAAATAGGTTGTCTCGATTCCCCGCAGCCTGGCATCCTGCGCAGCCGGTGTCAGCCCGTTAAAATCCTGCCCCAACAGGACCAGCCCTTCGCGATAAACTTCTCGCGGAGTGGCCTTGCCCTGATACCCTTGCTCCGGTAGTCCGTCCTCAAAAGGCGGCTGCGTATACCGGTAGCGATCTCGTCCGTAAGGCCCAGCCAGTTGGCGGTCGATATAAATCACCACGCCGCCCTCCGTCGCGCCCGGCCCGTTCGTATCGCTCGGAAAGATGCGCGCCGTCGCCGCCGATATGATCAACGCTTCCCGCTCGTCGAAAAACCGCAGCCGCACCCGAACCTTCCGGTCGTCCTGGGCGTGGACCAGCATCCCGCCGACCGCCGTCGCCGAGAACGTGAGAAAGTGCCTCCGACGCATGAGTTTCCCGGCTAGCGTATCACAGCCAGGTGAGCGACTGACGAGCCGCGACCGTGAGGGTAATGCCACATAGTTTTCCCAACAGCGGGAATGCTGCAGAAGTTGTGGGGCAGACCCCCTGGTCTGCGCGGGACGCCCTCGTCCCGCTGTCCGCCCGCAGAATCAAGGCCCTCGAACGCGCTGATTGAGGGAGGTTTTCGGTTGTTTAGGGGTATCTCCGCGACGGTATCGAGAAGCCGCCTGAAAGGCGGCTGCAGCCAGGATTGGCCGCCCCACAATTTACGCAGATGTTCGGCACTGGGAAAACTATGTGGCATTAACCGTGAGGGAGCGCTACCCGCGCACCACCTGCCACGGACCTCCTGCCCTCAAGGGTTGTCTCTTTGGAGTATCGCCAGAGACTTAATTTCTTTGCCTTCCGAATCGAGGACGGACAGGTTGACCTTCAGAGTATTTCCGGAAACTTCAGCCTCCAACCAGGCGACTGCGACGCCGGCTTTCCTTACCTCAGCCACGATACGCCGGCCGCCGGGACGCCGGAAGGCGATTGCGTCGGCATAACGGGAGCCGGTGATGCCGTAGCGGCTGTCGTCAAAACCACCCTGCACCGTCAACTTGAAGGGCTCTCCCTTATCGTCCACTCCTTCCTGTTGAATTGTCAGATCGTTGCCTTCGATTTCGATCCGCACGGTGTCGCTTCCGGGCGCCGGCGATTGCAGTTTGGATTTCGCGACGTTCAACTTCCAGGTGCCGGAAAACGGATCTCCGGCGGCAAATGTGGGCAGGACCAGCATACACACGAGCAGGAGAATGCCGACCCACCGCTCGGTGTCGACCGTGACACGGAGTTTAATCAAACGGCTCGAATTGACGGGACGATTAGACATGGGGGTAACGCCTGATCCGAACTCCTGACGCCGGGGCGCTCCCGCGAATGAAAGTGAGGTGCCCCGGAACTTTCGGCGCACCTCACGTTTGCTGGCCAGTATCCGATCCCCAGCGGACAAGCTATCGAGATTGCCTCCGTCCGTCCTCAGAACGTGAGTCGCAAGCCGATCTGCACCTGACGCATGTCGCGCGCACTGCGAATCGTGCCGAACAGGGCCGAACTCAGGGTGCCGGTGGGGTTCCCCAGATTCACCATATTAAAGGCGTTCGTGAATTCCCCACGAGCCTGTAGCATCACCCGCTCCCAAACCTTGAAGTCGCGGAAGAGGCCAATGTCCAGGTTCTTGTAGCCGGGACCCGTCATCACGTTACGGCCCAGCGTTCCGTCGGTGCCGCTGGCGCCTTTGGCGAAGGCTGCCGTGTTGAACCAGGCGTTCGTCACGTCGGAACGGCTGCGATGTGGATCCAGGAACGGATTACCGACCAGATTTGCACGGTCGTTGTTGGTGCCGTCCAAATTGGTGTCGCTGCCGGTGGTGACGTTGAACGGCCCGCCACTCTGCAGGGTAATGATACCCGACAGGGACCAATTCTTTACGATTGCCTTGATCCATGGATTCGCTTTGTCGAAGTAACTCAAGTTCCAAATGATGGAACTCACCATCACGTGGCGCCGGTTGTTATCCGACAGGCCCCGCTCTTCCGACAGGTTGCGAAAGTTCTGAGCGCCGCCGTTCGTGGTGTTGTTATCCAGTTGGACGTCTTCAATCGCCTTCGCGAAAGTGTAGAACGCCTTCGCGCTGAAGTTGCGAGAGAGACGCTTCTCCAGTGTCACCTGGAGTGAATGGTACGAAGTGTTCATGACCGATTGAACCGAGAAGATCTGCGCCAGGGTTCCAGGCTGGATCGGCCTGCGGTTGTTGACGTTCGAACTTGTAGCGGTGCTGTTGTAATAGGGGTAATTCAAATCTTCGGCAAACGGGAGGCGATGAGCGAGCGAACCGACGTACGCGGCGGTCAATGTCCAATTCTTGAACACCTCGCGCTGCACCGAGAAGTTGAACTGATAGGTGTAGGGCCATTTGAAATTCGGCGCTACGCCGTAGATTGACGCCGGCAGGATGAACTGCGGCGCGTTGGGATTGTAGGTGAACGGGAACGGCGACACGCCGCCAGGCAGAAGCCCGTACGGGTTCGTCAGGGACTGGACAGTGTTGAACTGCTGCCGGACTGCAAATGGGTTGTAGTTGGAAGTGGAGTTCCATTCGTTGCCCGACACGCTGCCGTAGAAGATACCTCCACCGGCACGAATCGAAGTCTTGCCATCGCCTTTCGGATCCCATGCCAGGCCCAGGCGCGGAGAGAAGTGGGTCTTCTGCAAACTCACAATTCCGCGAGTGATTCCGGGGTCGCCCGGAACAAGTAACCCGGTCGGCACATTGGAGCCCTTCAAGACCTGAGACTGCACACCCTGGATGAAAGTGGATTCGCGGTTGAACGGATCCGTGGGCGGGGTTTGCAACTCGTAGCGCAAGCCAAGATTCAGGGTCAACCGGGAGTGGATGCGGAAATCGTCCTGTATGAACATCGCCGTTGTCCAGGAGTTATCCAGGGCGGTAATCGGCGAATCCTGATTCATCGTGACCGGAAGGCCAGTCAAGTAGTCGGCCAGAGCGTTGCCCGTCTTCGTTCCCGTGAAGGAGAAGACTCCATAGTTATTCAGCAGTGTCTGCTGCACATCCTTATTGAGGGAGAGTTCGCCGCCGAAAGAAATACTGTGACGGCCGCGGATGTAGCTGACCTGGTCGCGGGTGAAATAGAAGTTGGTGCCCGCAACCGGTCCTGCAATCGCTTGCCCAAGGGTGAAGTAACCGGTGACGGTGATCTGGGGCAGCGCAGGCGGCCCTTGCACGTTGAAGGATGATCCGAGATCACCCAACGAGGTTTGCGGGGTGTTCAGTCGTCCGCCGAAGTTCCGCGTGTAGCCCGCCCAAAATTGGTTCGCCATGCTGCCGCTGAGTGTGAACGTGTGGCTAAGGTTCACATTCTGCTGCCGCCAGTTGAAGTTCTCGGTCGACCAGGGGAGATTTCCGCCCGGGGAGATAGCCTGGTGCCCGCTGGTTTCATAGTAGCTCGCGGTCAGCCGCTGCCGGTCGCTGAAGGCATGGTCGACCTTGGCGAGAACCTCGTCTGTAACATAGGGACTGGAGATGGAGCCCTGCCAGATGCTCCCGGCGGCATTCGCTAGCGGGATGTTCTTGTTCAGGATGTTCATGGCGGCAGTATCCATGCGATTCGTCGGAATCACCGCGCCCGGGTAGGGGGTATTGCCGTTAGACGGATCCTTAGGCGCGATTTTGGATTGCGAGAAGTTGCCTGTACGCTCCAATGCCGTGGGAACGATGGCTCCGTTCAACACCGAACTAGTGATCTGACGTAGGCCGGAATAGGTGCCGAAGAAAAACGTCTTACTCTTGCGGACGGGACCGCCGAGCGTACCGCCGAACTGATTGCGATGGAGCGGCGCGGCGACTCCGACCCAGGGGTACGCGTTCAAATCGTTGTTGCGAAAGAACTCGAATAGCGAACCGTGGAAATCATTTGTGCCGGATTTCGTCAGAATGTTGACCACGCCGCCCGCAAAACGTCCATAATCGGCGCTATACCCGTTAGTTACGATCCGAAACTCTTCCACGGCGTCCGGATTAGGAGCGATGTTCCCCGTGTTTCGCAAGCCGGTCATGTTGTTGCCGCCGTCCAGATAGTAACTCACTGATCCGGCGCCGCCATCCACACCACCGTTAATCATGGTGCGCTGCTCCGGATAACCGAGCACGATGCTGTTCGCGTTTGAAGAAACTCCCGGCGTGAGACTCAACAGGGTATAGACATTGCGACCGACGATGGGAAGCGTGTTGATTTCTTCGTTCGCCACACTTCGGCCGATTTGCGCATTTGCCGTATTGACCACCGGGGCCGACCCGCTGATTTCGACTTCCTCCGACAGAGTTCCGACGTCGAGCGTGGAATCCACGCGCGCCGCCACGTTGACTTCCAGAAGCACGCCCTTCTGGACAAACTTCTTAAAACCCGTGGCTGTCATCTCTACGGTATATTCCCCAATCGGCAGAAACTCGAACCGGTACTGACCTTCAGCGCTGGTCTTGACACTCCGCGCTTGACTCGTGCCGACGTGAGTGGCGGTGACCTGCGCGGCGGGAATCACTGCTCCGCTCCGGTCACTAATCGTTCCATATAGAGTGGTGGTGGTTTGCGCCCGTAATGACGGAGCGGTGAGAAGACTGATGGATAGAGCGATACACGATAGAGCGAACTTGTTTTGCATGTTAGCAGACCCTTTGTCAGAAGAACTACTTCGACCCAGCCAGTGTTTCAAGAATGGCAGTGTTATCTTAGCTCGATTATGTGACGCATCAGACATGCCTGCAATACCGTCGAAGGTAAATAACCAGGCGCTATCCTCATGTTGGCTGGGTTTCTAACCGGACTTACCTCGAATTGAGAGCGGAATTGTTAACTTCCTGCCCGCAGGGATTCCCGGTTATCGAAGGCTAACGAGTGACTCACTAAGTTGAGGTCTGGCTTCATCAAAATTGTAATCAGCAGATACACGAACGGGTCGGGTATTTCCTGGATCCAAGTAGGACAGGCCTCTCGGCCTGTCCCTCTAATCAGTCTTTCTAAACTAAGGTCGGAGACCGTTCGAAGAAAGCGGTCACTTCTTCAGCAACCCCTTCCAGTTGATGATAACGGTGATCGGTTCCGCCGCCGCTTCTGTGAGCACTGAGTTGATGATGAACTTCTGGCCATTCGGCATCACGGCCCAGCGGTGAGTGTTGTTGAATCTTCCGCCGCCGTAGATGGGTGCGGTGAACAACGCTATGGGAGCGCCGAGGCGCTGGAAAGTAGGGGCGGTGGACACCGGCACGGCCATTACCGTTGTATCCCCGGATATGTAAAAGAGCTCCTTGCCATCGCGCCGCCACAGGGGTTGCGAACCTCCGCCTTGAGAGATCATCTGCTGGCCGCCGGCTTTTCCATCCGATGAAAACGAACGAACGTACACCTCTTTTTTTCCGGACTCGTTCGAGACATAAGCAATGTACCGGCTATCCGGCGAAAAGCGCCCCTGGCTCTCCGTGAACGGAGTACCCAGGAACTGAGTAGTTTTTTGTTCCCCTTGCAGCGGCAGCAGCCACAGATCCAGATTTGTGCCACCCCAATCGCCCCGATTGACTGAATACATGAGAAATCGTCCGTCGCTCGACCAGTCCTGGGGAAACTTTGGCTCCAGGGACTTCAGCAGGGCCGTTTCGCCGCCCGCCAGATCAGTGGCCCTCTGATACAGGTCAGCCGCGCCCTCGCGCTGGGAACTCCACACGATCCGGGTCCCATCCGGGGACCATACCGGCATATCGTCAACAGCGGAGTCGAAGGTCAAGCGGTGGGTAGTTCCTTGCGCCAGATCGTGCACCCAGATGTCGGGGTTGTTCTGCGCGGTGTCAGCGAGGCCGAACGCGACAAGTTTCCCGTCGGGCGAGAGGGAAACCGTGCTATAAGCGCCCGGCGCGCCCAGTGATCCTGGAGATCTTCCGCTGCGGTCAAACCAAGTGAGTTGGCGGCTTCCGCTCGACCCTCCGCCGCGGTAGACCAGGGTGCCATTTTCCGAGGCCGTGAACAAGTCGCCGTTGGTGCCTACACGCGCAACAATGGGCACCGCGTCGCCCGCCAGGCTCAAACTGCCGGCATTGAAAGGCTGGGCCATCAGTGTGCCCTGCCGCAGGAACATCAGGTAGCCATGCGCGCGGTCTGCTGACGCTACGTAGGTGGCTGGAGAAGCGCCTTTGGCGATCGGTTTGGAGCTTTGCTCGCCGGGTTTTGAATCGAGCGATCCGACGTACACGCCGCTGTCTTCTTCCTTGGAAGCCACACGCAGATAGAGGAAGTGCCGCCCGTCCGGTAGGAAAGAGGGCCCTGTGTGACGCAACTCCCCTCGTTTGGAATCGAGCCTGGTAACTGGAGTGCAAGTGCCGCCGCCCGCCGGCACTTCCATCAAGCCGTCGTTTGCCTGAAAGATGATAATCCCCGCCGGGCTCCAGGCTCCGACCGGGACGCCGGCGTTTGCAGGGCATAGCGTTTGCGCCGGACCACCGGCTACATCGATGTTCATCAGCCGGGCCAGGCTCCTGCCCGCGAAGGCGAGGGAACGTCCGTCCGGTGACCAGAATACGGGCGCGCTGACACCTTCGGTTCCGGGGAGCGCGTGCGCCTCGGACGAGTTCATCGGCCGGAGCCAGATCTGCGAGCGGCCCTCGCCGTCAATGGCGGCGAAAGCCAGCGTGCGGCCGTCGGGCGAAATGGCGGGCGCGGCAGGGGTGAAGCTGGTCTTGTCCGGGGCGGGCACGGCGAATCGGGTTACTTCGAGTTTGGGAGGCTGTTCGCGGAAATAGAGGAAGCTCACAACGCCGAAACCAAGCAGACACATCGCAGCCACCACCCATGGCAGTTTCTTGTGGGGCAGCCTGGTAGCCTGCGTGGAACGGTCAGTCCCGCCTGGATTCTCCAATACGATTCGCGCCTCGCCGATGGCTTGGAGGCGCTGTCTGCGATCTTTGGCGAGACAGCGGCGTAGGAGGCGTTGGAGAGTGTCCGATGTGTCCGCGGGAAGTTCGGACCAATCAGGCTCGTTCTTGACTACCGCCTCCAGCACGTCCGGAGTGGTCGATCCAACGAACGCGCTCTTGCCCGCGAGCATCTCATAGAACACCGCGCCAAAGGAGAAAATATCGCTGCGCCGGTCCACAGGGCGGCCGACCGCTTGCTCGGGCGACATGTACGCTGCTGTGCCCAGGATCACGCCCGCCCGGGTGTGTCCCATGGTCATGGTCGGTGAGTTCGCCAGTGAAGACTTGGGCGGCTCGTCTTCGAGGACCTTGGCGAGACCGAAGTCCAGCACCTTCACGACACCCTCGGGAGTGATCTTGATGTTGGCGGGCTTCAGATCGCGATGGATGACACCCCGGTCGTGCGCGAACTCCAATGCCTCGACGATTTGCTTCCCGATTACCACCGCTTCGTCGAACGCCAGCGGTCCTTCTTTAATGCGATCCGCCAGCGTCGGTCCTTCGACCAGCGCCAGGACTAACCCGAAGGAGTCTTCGGAGTCCGCCATTCCATAGATCGGTCCGATGTTGGGATGGTCCAGCGACGCCAGCACCTGGGCTTCCCGCTGGAAACGAGCCATGCGCTCAGTATCGCGCAAGAATGCCGCAGGCAGAACTTTGAGCGCCACGTCGCGGTTTAGCTTCGTGTCGCGCACGCGGTATACCTCACCCATACCGCCCTGGCCGAGCAGACAGAGGACTTCGTAGTGGCCGATTTTATCGCCTGCGGAAAACGGCATAGGAGCGATTGCAGTTAAGTCTAGCCGAATCGGAGAGCGGGTAGGTCCTGAATTAAGGCGCATCCGCCAGCTACCTCTCCAGATTCGCGGTTTGGCGCAGGGTTGAGGTTCGCGAAAAAGTAGTGGAAGAGTGGACGACGTTCCGCCCGGAAAGGTCCGAGCCTCACCGCAGTCTGTTTGACATCCGTAACAATTAGAGAATCTGTTCCACTCCGCCGAAACTTCGGTCTTAGATCATGTGAAGGATCAAACACCTTCAGAAACGGAAAAACTCAATGAAGCTGACGAGAGTGGCAATTGGTATTATGGCGGCGGTGTTGGCATCCGCATTGGCCGACGCTCAGGTTGCAGCGGACCCGGTAGCGGCGTCCAGAATCCCGGCCGGGAACAACTTCGCGCCGCACACGCCAGCGGGCATGGTGATAATCGGCGCCAACGTACGGGTCGAGACGAGGCGCAAGGCCTTCGGCATTACATTCCGGTGGATCTGAATAATGTCGATCCGATCAACACCGGCCAAATGATGTTCGATACGAACACCGAGTGGTCGATAGGCGGGGAAACGGCGTGCATCCCCTGGTGCTCCGTAGGCCAGGTAGTGCAGGATGGTAGTACTCGCGCCTATGTCCCTTCCTACGATCACGCGAAAGGGCAACCGGGTCAGGTCGGCGGGCCCGGCGTGTGGATGGTGCAATTTCAGAGTGCGTTCGGAAATTTCAGCCCGTTTGCAGGATTGAGTCCAGTTGCCGCCGGTCTGGGGCTTGCAGGCGACCAGCCGACGGCAGTTGCTCTCGGTCCGGACGGCAAACTGTACGTCGGATTCCTCAAGAACGGCAATGACGGCTTCGGGAACCTTTGGATCGGCGACGATATAACCGGACGGCACACTTAACTTCACAGGGAGGCTGTGGCGCGTCTCAGCTGCTTCGCTCACCTCAATCCAGTGAACGGCGTAACGAGCAGGTCCCTTGCAACAGAGCGTAACCGGTGCCGTGTCATTCGGCCGGTCCAGTAGCTTCCTGCGTGCCGCGGCTAGCGGACTCCGCCCAGTTTCAACTTCCGGATGCGCCGTCATCCGGCCATAATCAGTAACGAATGCCGCGCAAAAGGGCAGCCACGGGGCTGCCCTGATCGACTTCCACTTTACGCCGCCGCGTGATCCATCTGCATGATCCCGAAAATATGCCCCTCGGTATCCTTGCAGTACGCCAGCCAGCCCACTCCCGGCACGGCCATCTTCGGTACCACGCACGTACCCCCGCTCCCTTCGACGGTCTTCAGCGATTCGTCGATGTTGGCGATCCCCACCGTGTTTACGCACGGCTGGTTCGGGTCGCGCCTCGGCATCAGTCCTCCATCGATCCCGGGCTCCCCAGCCTGCCCGGTCGAAATCACCCAGTAATCCATGGGCCCCGCCCACTTGTTGAACTTCCATCCGAAGACGTTCGAATAGAATTGCATCGCCCGCTCCGGGTTTTCCGCCGGAATCTCGAAATGAATCGGTCTTGGCATCTCTTCTCCTCCTTAGGTAGTACGTTTAACCTGCACGGGTGTACCCATCTTTTGTGTTAAGAATCCGATAATCGCGCCGACTACGAAGCCCGGCAGCATGATTTCCAGGTAATAGTGCTGCCCGTTCTCCGCCGGCATCACAGCCACCGCGAACGCGAACAGCAGCCCCAGCACCGAGCCGACCACAATTCCCCACGTGGTGGATTGCACCTTGCGCGCAAACCAGCCGCTCAGCAAACCCACCAGCATTCCCTTGATGCTCGACCCGACCATAATGCCGGTTATTGCGTTGCGGACCGCCGGCGTAAACCATGCCGTGGCGCCGTCCAACGCTCCCAGTACCAGTCCGAAAATCAGCCCGATCACGATCTTATTCATGGATCACCTGCTCCTTCCTCCTCTTATTCCGCATCCGTCACGGTTCCTTTAAGCCCGGCGCAGGAAAAACAGAAAAAATCTCACCGCCGCGTAAGCCGCCAGCAGCCACAACAGCACCTCGTTGCGCTTCCCGAACCGCCGCAGTCTCTGCCCCAATGGCTCCGCGTACGCCGTCACCGCCAGCCCTTCCTGAAAACGGCGCAAATCCTCCAGCAGGGCTCCGGCGTCGCCGTACCGCGCGCCTGGGTCCGCACTCATCGCCTTGCCGGCGACCGCGCTCAACGCCCGCGGCGGTTCCGGCGGCAGCATGAACTTCAACAGCGCCCCCAGCGAATAAACGTCCGACCGCTGGTCGATTCCGCCCTCCGGCGCGCGGAATGCGGGCGTGCCCGCGACGCCCTCCACGCCCCAGTCCATGACATACACTTCCCCGAACGCCCCCACCATCACATTCTGCGGCTTCAAATCGCGATGCAGCACACCGCAGCTGTGCGCGTACGCCAGCGCCTCCCCCACTCGCTGCACCACCCGCAGCCGCTCGCCGAGCGATGGGTTGGCCTCCGCGTACCGGTCCGCCCGCGCGCCCGCCACCAGCTTCATCGCGTAGAAGACCCGCCCATCCGGCAGCGTGCCCGTATCGTGTACCGGCACGATTCCCGGATGCTCCAGCCGCGCGATCAGGCGCGCCTCCCCGGCCCACTCCGCATCCGTCACTTTAAGCGCGACGCGCCGGTCAAGCTCCCGGTCGCGCGCCGCATAAACTACACCCAGGCCGCCGCGCCCGATCTCCTCCCCGAGCTCGTAGCGCGTACCGCCGAGATCGGGTAGATCGACCACATCGCGCAAATGCCGCAGCACGGAATCGCTCAGCTCCATACACGCCGCATCTCCTCGCGCAATTCGCGCTCGCCCGAGGTCACGCCGCGCAGCCGCGCCGTCAGCAGCGCGCGCAGCGTGCGCCGCGCCCACGCCAGCGCGTTGGTCACCGCCGTCTCCGCGATCCCATGCCGCGCCGCGAGCTCCGCATAAGAAGGACGCTCGCCTTCGGCCAGATCGTACGCCTCGAATACGCGCCATTCGGTGAGTTTGCCGGCTTCCGCGCAGCGCGCGCGCAGGTCCTCGATCGCGAGCGCGAATAGCTGGCGCCTCCATTCGCGGAAAAAGAGGTCCTCGGGCGATTCGCCGCCGGCCGTTTGGTCGTCCAACTCCGCGAACTCGATCCCGCCGCCGCGCTTCTGCCGCTGCCCGGCCGAGTGCTCGTTGGCCGCGAAGCGCTCCACCGCCATCCGCAGATAGGTCCGGAATGAGGCCTTCGCCGGGTCGAATCGCTGAAAAAATTCGCGCTGCAGCGCGCTCATGAAGAACCCTTGCGTCAGGTCCTTCGCCGCCTCGTTGTCCTTACGCCACTTGAAGCGGATGAAGGCATAAACCGGCTTCCAATACAGCGCGATCACACGCTCCAGTGCTTCGTTCGCGAGGCCGCTGGCCGCCGCCTCGATCAGCGATACCTGCGTGGAAGGAAAGCGATTCCCCACCCCGCCGATCGCCGTATCCGGGTCGCCCGTCATCAGCCCCCGATCCTACCACGCCCCATCGCCCTCACCGCGAACCGCGACCGTCAGGGAGCGATCTACATGCTTTTTCCCCCATTGCAATCTGCCATTCACACCAACTTGAAATATATTTTCACGCCGCTATCTCATTGACCCCAAGCTCTTTCCCCGCTTCTCCCCCTCCCTTTGCCCCCCGATTTCTTGACACCCGCATGCCACAATGCAATTAGGGTTAGCTTGGCGAGGCGTCCTCCGCTGCGAAACGGGACAAACGTGGCCCGCCTCCACGTATCGCTTTATTGAAAACAAAGGGCTTCCTGGAAATTGAGCCCCGAAAGCGGGCCAAATCGTCCCGCTTACCAGAAGTAGGTGGCAACCACCTTGGGCGGACCCGTGGCGCCGCCCATCATCGTGGTCTTCAGGATCACTTGGATGTTCTTCTGATTCCAGCCGGAGGGGGCCCGCCCGAACGCCTCGCGCATGTAGCGCTCGTTGGTCAGAAACTCGCCTGCCGCCGTGGTGCCGTTGAACGTCATTCCCGCGATCGAGACCACAGTCTTTTCCGTGGGTGCGTCGAAAATGCGGCTCACGATCGCGTACTCCTCCGGCCGGCTGGCATTGCGCACAGCCGAGAAGATCACCTTGCCCGGATTCTGCCGGTCGAGTACGTCGTAACTGAAGTGCGTGCTGCGGTCGATGTAATAGCGCAGATTGCCGGTCAACCCCATGGTCCAAAGATTATTGAACTGGCCGATCAAAACCGCCGGCCTTCCGCGCAAATCCTTCAACGCCGCGCTGCGATCGCCGATAATCTGGAACGGTTTGCCGCGCTGCCCCAGAAACTCCGCCAGCCGCACCGACGCCAGGTAGTCGCCCACCGAGTAATACCGGTCCCCAGCCGACCTCAGTTCCGAAAGCGTGATCGTAGTCTGCTCGCGAACCTCCGGACTCGCCGGCTGTGTGGTCAAAGTCCCCACCATCTTTTCGTTCAAATCGGCGGTACGGTTGCCTTCGAAGATATAGACTCGCAGCGGTTGCCCGACGCAGATCACCGCGTTCGAGCTATCTTCCACCAGCGGTTTCCAAAACAGGCTCAACTCGTTGGCGCGCGGCCTCGAAAAACCGTAGACGGTCAGACCCGCGATCGCAACCACCACCAGCGTGAGCGCCATCCCGATCAGTCGCTCGCGAACCACGTTCGAACCGGCGGCGGGACGTCTCTCTTCGGGAGGCGGCGGAGCAGGCAGCGCGGACGGCGTCGCGAACGGTGCCGGGCGAAACTCCGGCAGATACGACCCCTGCGGCAGCAGCACCCGTACCTCGCCCTCGTGCCCCGGCTCCTGGTAGTACTGCGCCAGTTTCTTCCGGATCTCGGCCGCGGTAGTCCGGACTACGGAGTCCTGGTTCGTGTCGTAATCCGCATCACGCTGGAAGACCTCGAACCCGATGGTCCGCTCCTTCACGCGGTCCGAGTGGTTCTCCAGATAAGCTTCCACTACGTAGCGCAAAAGGGCTTGGCACCGCTTGCTCGTCCGGAAGGGCCCGCTAGCCAAAAGTCGGCCTAACTGCTCTCGAACGGCAGTGTCATCGACAACCGGCACAACCTGATTATTCGTAGCTAAAGCTCCCTTTTGTTCCGCAGTGTAGCACAAGTGACAACGTATAGAGCCCCTTCCTGAGATTCGCCTAGTAGCAGCAACAACATCTTACGTTTCTTGCGATTAGCAGGGGATCTATACGTTACTTCAACCATTGCGTCGTGGACTTTTCGAACGAAGCGGAATATCGTACGTGTGGTCTCCAGCGCATGAAGTCTCTCCTCCTGATAGCGGCTCTGTTCGCATCCTCCGTTTTTGCGGCCGAGCCGCCTCTTTCGCCCCTCCGCGTAGTCCTGGTCGGCGATTCCACCGTCAACGATGCCGGCGGATGGGGCCCCGGCTTCCGCTCCTTTTTCACCCCCGACATGGAAGTGGTCAACCTCGCCAAGAACGGCCGGAGTTCCAAGAGCTTTCGCGCCGAGGGACTCTGGGCCCCCGCGGTGACCGGAAAACCCGATTACATCCTGATCCAGTTCGGACATAATGACGGACCGGGCAAAGGCCCCGACCGCGAGACCGATCCCAAGACCACCTTCCGCGAAAACATGACTCGTTATATCGAGGAGGCGCGCGCCGCCGGCGCCCAACCGGTCCTGGTAACCTCGATCGTCCGCCGGACGTTCACCGGCGACGGAAAAATCATGCCGGACTCCCTGCTGCCTTATGTAGAGGTGGTCCGCCAACTGGCTGCGGAACAAAAACTACCCCTGATCGACCTTTACTCGATGACCGTGGCCCAAGCCGAGAAGCTGGGCCCCGATGGCTGCGCCGAGATCGACGCGCGGCTGCCCGATGGCAAGCGCGACCACACCCACCTGGGCCCCAAAGGGCGCCAGGAGATCGGGCGGATGGCCGCGCAGGAATTTGTGAAACTGACGCCCGCCGTGCGGAGTTACACCGCCGCGCCGGCACTGCCCTAGGAGAAATGCAAATGAAGATCCGATACCTGGTTGTATTCTTCGCCCTGACGCTTCCCCTCTTGATGTTCTCGCAGGAATTTCGCGGCACCATTTCCGGCGTCGTTACCGACGCCACCGGCGGCACCATCGCCGCCGCCAAGGTGACCGTCACCGAAATCCACACCAACACCAAAGTCGAGGTCGCAACCGAATCCACGGGCCAGTACACCGCGGCCTTCCTGCTGCCCGGCGATTACGATATCGCCGCCAAAACACCGGGCTTCAAGGAGTACATCCGCAAGGGCGTCCACGTCGGCGCCGGTGAGCACCCGGTGATCGACATCCGCCTCGACGTCGGCGAAACCACCACGTCGGTGGAAGTCGTTTCCGAAGCGCCTCTGGTGAATAGCGAGAATGCCAGCATCGGCCACGCTATCACCACCAAGGAAGTCGAAGACCTGCCGCTCAACGGCGGCTCCCCCTGGATGCTCTCCCAGCTGGAAATCGGCGTGATCTACAGCCCCTTCAATTCCACCTCCTCGGTGCAGCAGACCTACGATTCGTCCAACAATTTTTCGATCGCCGGCACCCCCACGCAATCCAGCGAGATGCTGCTCAACGGCGCGCCCAACGCCACCTGGGACATGCGGTCGGCCTACACCCCGCCCAAGGACGCCGTCCAGGAAGTGCGCACCACCGTGCTCAACACCGACGCCAGCTTCGGCCACACGCGCGGCGGCACCATCAACATGGTGATGAAATCCGGCACCAACGAACTGCACGGCAGCGCCTGGGAAAACATGCAGCCCTCCAACCTCACGGCCAACAGCTTCTTCAACAACGCCAAGGGTCTCGGCAATCCGCTGACGCATTACAATCAGTACGGCCTCACCGCCGGCGGACCGGTCTACATTCCCAAAGTCTTCAACGGCAAGGACAAGCTCTTCTGGTTTTTCGCCTGGCAGCACGATAAGAACACGCAGCCCTTCACCAGCTTCATCAGCGTGCCGACCGCGGCCGAAAAGCGCGGCGATTTTTCGCAGATCCTGCAGACCGATGGGACTCAGCTCTACGACCCCTTCAGCGCCACGCTGAACGGCAGCGCCATCGTCGCGCCAGCCGCTTCCCGGCAACATCATCCCCACCAGCCGGATCAATCCGATCACGCAGAAATACCTGAAGTTTCTATCCGGCCCCCAACGTGAACGGAACCAACGCCACTTCGCGCGCCGACGGCTACTTCAACTACGGCACCACCGCCCCCAACTTCAACCAGGCCGACAACGAATCCGGACAGCTCGATTACAACATGAGCAACCGCAGCCGCATGTCGTTCAACATCCGCCACAACACGCTGGCGGCGCAGAAGAACGATTACTTCCAGAACATCGCCAGCGGCACCATCACCGCCCGCGAAAACTGGGGCGCCAGCATCGACGAGGTCTACACGCTCAGCCCCACCAGCATCCTGAACCTGCGCCTCAACGGCACCTACATGTACGAGAGTTCCACCGATCCGAGCGACGGCTTCGACCCCACTTCGCTTGGTTTCCCCAGCTACATCGGCGCCAACACGGTGCGTCCGTCGCTGCCCTACGTTTACTTCGACACCAGCACGGCCTTCCAATCGCTCGGCTACAACCAGGCTGCCAAGCGCCCCTCGCAGAACATGCAGGTTTATGGAAGCTGGACCAAGTTGAAGGGCAATCACTCCTTCAAGGTGGGCACCGACGTTCGCCAGAATCGCTTGAGCACGATTACCTATGGAACGCCCGCGGGCGGCTATAACTTCGGCGGCAATCGCTGGGTCAACAACAATGCCAGCGCCTCCGCCACCGAAGCCATGGGCCAGGATATGGCGCAGTTCCTCTTCGGCCTGCCCACGCAGGGAACCTTCGACATCAACACCTACGGCAGCTGGTATTCCTATTTCGCCTCGGGCTTCGTGCAGGACGATTGGCGCATTAAGCGCAACCTCACCGTCAACCTCGGCCTGCGTTACGACTACGACGGTCCCTTCCACGAAAAATACGGCCGCACCGAAAACGGCTTCGCGTTCAATACGCCGAACCCGATTGCGCAGGCCGCCATCGCCGCCTATAACCTGAAACCGATCCCGCAGATTCCGGTGGGCAGCTTCAATGTGCTCGGCGGCCTGACCTATCCCAACGGAAAAGGCGCCGCCTATGAGAACACTTCCCACCTGGCGAGTCCGCGCGTCGGCATCGCCTGGTCGCCGGACAAGTTGCACGGAAAGACCGTGATCCGCACCGGCTTCGGCCTGTTCGCTGCGCCGACCGTAATGTCCTACCTGTCGCAGAACGGCAACTATTCCTCCAGCCCGATCATCGACCAGGAAGGTTTCAGCCAGCAGACGGCGATGACGCCCAGCACCAACAACTACCTCTCGCCGTCCGCGACCTTCAGCGATCCGTTCCCGGGCGGCGCGATCCTCCGACCGAACCCGGCGGCCGTGGGCCAGACCACGTTCCTGGGCAACGCGATCTCTTTCCTGAATCCGCAAGCCAAGAGTCCCTACTCGATGCGGTGGAATTTCGGCTTCCAGCACAGCCTCTCGCCCAACATGGTGCTGGAGGCGGTCTACATTGGCAACCATTCGGTGCACACGCCTATCAACCTGACCCAGCTCAACGGAATTCCGCGCCAGTATCTCAGCACGCTGCCGGTCCGCGATACCGCGCTGAACACGGCGATGAGCGCCTCGGTGACCAACCCCTTCTTCGGCCTGATACCGACCGGAACTCCGGCCGGATCGACCACTACGGTGGCGCAGCTGCTGGCGAAATATCCCGAGTTCCCGCTCGGCTATACCAGCGGCGGATTCAGCGGCAGCGGCGGCGTTCTGGAGCAGAACCTCAATGCGGGCAGCTCCTACTTCCACAGCCTGAACGTGCGCGTGCAGCGCCGCCTCTCCGGCGGCATCACGCTGATCGGCAACTACGTCTTCTCGAAGCTGATGGACCAGACCACCTGGCTCAACGATACCGACCCGCGTCCCGAAAAGCGCGTCGGCGTCTTCGACCACACGCATCGCGGCGTGATCACCCTGACCTACGCGCTTCCGGTGGGCAGGGGACGCAAGTTCCAGGTTCAATCGCGGCTGCTCAACTGCCTTCGTCGGCGGCTGGCAGCTCAATACGATTTACACGCGGCAGACCGGCCAGCCCTTCACCTGGATGGGAACCAGTTCCACCACCATCGGCGACCTGGTGTATTTCGGCGATAAGCTCAATTTCAATCCGCGCGAAACCAACGGCCTGGCCTTCAACACCAGCGCCTTCGACACCAAGACGGCCGACCAGTTCGCTTATCACATCCGCACCTTCTCCACCACGTTCTCCAGCCTGCGCGGCGACGGCATCAACGAGATCAACGCCTCCATGCTGAAGAACGTGAACTTCACCGATAGCGGCAAGCGTTACTTCCAGCTACGCTTCGAAACCTTCAACCTGTTCAACCACGCGTCGTTCGCGTTCCCGCAGTTGGCGCCCACCAATTCGGCCTTCGGCCTGATTACCGCGCAGTCCAACAAGTCGCGTTCGATCCAGTTGACGGGAAGGATCGTGTTTTAGGAAAAATAGATCGCTCCCTAACGGTCGCGGTTCGCGAACCGCGACCGTCAGGCGTTTTCCTTTAAGACCACGGGAGAAGTGTCAGGTCGCCCGGCACCTCTTGGGCCAGTTCATCGAAAACCCTTTGAATCGGGCATGCCACGGCGTATCTGCCGGATGCGGCAAAGATCATGGCTGTGGCCCGACCCGTGTCCGTGTCCACCACGATTGAACCCGAGTCGCCGCCTCTTGCGAACCGGAAATTCTGCCCGCCGTCGATAATCACCTGTTTCTCGAAGCGGAACGTACCGAAGCTGTAGTCGATATACAATTCGACATCGACGTCGAGTATGGTCCCGAAGGTCTTTCCCGTCACCGCTCCTACCTTAACGACCTTCATTGTTTTTAGTGGGGCAGTCGTTTTCTCGGACTTCCAGGCAATTGCGCGCTTTTGAGTCCCTTTGCGTTCCTGGAATTCCTCGGTCACTGGTGCGCAGTCGGAAGTGAGCAGGGCTAGCGCGCAATCCACGCTGTTGCTGGTTTCGCGTTGGAGCCGGACAGAGGTGTAGAGATGGGCAATCGTCGTCTCATTGTCCGCCGTGAGAGTGGAGACAATGTTGGCGCCTTTGGGCACGCGGCCATTGACGGCGAGAACATGGTTACAACTCAAAATGTATTTCTGGCGATCGCCGTCTTGAACTATTGCCCCCAGCGTGCCCATAAAACCGGAGTTCACGTTGGGCGCAGGGTTGCTGACCCGGATCGGATCGCCAGGTCCAACCACCGAGTCTTGAGGCAAGGGAATGGGCCGATGCCCTCCCTGTCCGAAACGGCCGACTTCGATGATGTCGGTCGGCACACCGAGAAAGTCGCCGGGCATCAGGGCTGCCGGGCTGACATCTTCCTCATCGAATTTCGCTACTACGTAGATTCGAATGCAGTCCGTCGGTGTTGACGCGCCGTCTACCGACTTCTTGCCGATGCCAACTCCGACTACATTCGCAAAGTAGTTCGGACGAAGCAGGCGGTTGGCTGCCAGTTGCCGGGCTTGTTCCAAGTGGTCGTTGAATGTTTGTCTGGGATCCGTGTAATCAGGCGCAGTTTGTGGGTTCATCTCATTATCTCCATAACGTTGTATTCGTGCTTAGGGCTCTCCCACGACGGGACCGCAGGCTTCCGGGCAGTCCAGCGCGTCATTGCTCGACCACGCGATGTTCGCATCGCCGTTCTGTCTCACAAGACGGCCCAGCCGGGCCATCCGCAATGTCCGGAAGGGGAGATCCTCGGTTTCTTCCCCAATGACTCCAGCCGGTAGGTGGAGGTCATCCGGTACCGAGGCGACCGGTTGGGGATGCTCCAACTCCAGCTTCAATCCCAGCAGCGCCGTGAGAGCCGTAAAGTCTGCCCTGGCCTGAGAAGGAGTCGAGAACCGGTCTTCCGAGCAGAAAATGTGCAAGTTGATGTAATTCCCGCTAAACGCCGGCTCCCAATAGTGACCGTCGTTCTTGGAATTGGTGGTTGCCAGGCGTAGGTCGTTATCATCGTCAAACGTATATGTGAAGACATGGAGCGAGGCGAGATGCACTCCCTTTTGGTCGAGCTTTAGCGCCTTGGCTTCATCCTGGTTGAACGCCTCGAAAGGTACGTTCGACACGCGAAGAGAAGTAATCGCCTGGGGGCGGGGAAAGTCCACGGTCGCATGAGCTATCTCCGTCTGAGCGCTCCCGGACTTCAGGATCAGGTTCGTCTTGCGGTCGAAATGCGCCCCGCCCCCGTTCACACCCAGCAGTTGATAATGACCGCCGCTGAGTTCCGTCTCGGCGAGCCAGTTTCCGGCACGATAAACGTGGCGGTCGGACCTGACGCCTCCGCCATTGTTCGTGGCATTCACAGGCAACAGCGCTTGAATCGGATACTCGCCCTCCTGTTTGTCGTAGATCGTGATTGA
Source organism: uncultured Solibacteraceae bacterium (assembly GCA_963791985.1). Taxonomy (GTDB): domain Bacteria; phylum Acidobacteriota; class Terriglobia; order Bryobacterales; family Bryobacteraceae; genus Solibacter. The sequence goes on from CAWBUN010000004.1 coordinate 928,071, forward strand.
TCCGTGAAATATCACGTTCAGAGTTCCGCCGAATTGAGGTTTCACTTGGTCGTTCATTGTCTTGTCATCTCCATCTGGTGCAGTTTGCGTCTAGCGGGTCCCGAAACTCTGGAATCCCGCCCAGTAATACGGGTGGCTCGTTTCCTCTTTTTCCCGGACCTGCCGCGCTGCGTACTGTAAGGCCGTGGCCGTGTCCTCTCCAGCGAGCAGTTTCGTGTAGAACTTGTCCATCAGCAGGCTGTTGTCTCGCACATTCCATCGGGAGGCGACCACGCGTTTCACGCCGCCCCAAAGAAGCCCTCGAACCAGGCTCTCCGGATTGACCGCGCCGTTCCCTTCGCCCGTTCCAGCGGAGCATGCCGAAAGCACGGCGAGGCGGCACCCACTCCAGTTCTGTTCCGATACTCTCAATCCGCTCAGAACTCCCGCCCCGTTACTGCCTTCGCCAGGTGAAAACAGCAGACCGCCGTTGCCGGCATTACTGAACCCGTGGCCTGCGAAATGTAGCAGCTCGGCGCTCGGGCGGTATTGCTCCATGGCCTCGATCGTCGCCTTCCGTTCGGTGAGCAGCACCTTCCGGTTGAAACGTCCCGCCACGGCCTGGCCCTCGCGTGGGGTTCCCGCAAGCGGCGGGAATGTCCGGATCATGTCTTGGCCGAGCGTTGGGTTGGCGATGACGAGTGCACTGGCGTCTCGATTCACCGAGCCGTACGCCGACCGCTGTTGGTAATCCGCCAGACTTGCGGCGATGGTAATGCCGAACCGCTCACCGACGTAAACCGGAGTGTTCGTCCAAGAGCGCCTGTATGGGTACCGTGCCCACCGCCCCGTCAGGCTCGACCACCAGCACTCTACCCGGTTGCAGGAGAGCCGCAAGCGGCGCAACCAGCCAATCATAAAGTTGCCGGGAATCGCGCTCGAGAGCCTTGCGGTCCGATGCCGGATTGGCACATCCACGGAGGAACCGCTGTGCCGTAGTCTCCAACTCCTCCGGTCTTGGAACCAGGCGCGTCCCGTGGATGCCGCGATCGTCGAAGAGCCAGGCGCTGATCCCGCCGGGCAACACCGCGTAGGTGAGAAACGTCTCGCGTCTCACCTGCGGAAGCCGGGCGTCGAGATCCAGCGGGTTTCCGCGCTCGGGTTGTTCTGCAGATCGGTACGCTTCCCAAACACGCAGCGCCCCGATTTCATCTCCGCGCTCCCAAAGCACCTCAACGATCCCTCGATACGCCTTGCCGGCGTCTCGCATGAGCTGAGCGCGATCGCTGAACAGGCGTAGCGTCTGAAGGCGACGTTCGCTCAGGTCGATTACCTTCCGATAAGCGATTTCCGCTTGATCCCGATCGCCGCCGTTCCAGAGCACGTCCCCGAGAAGCTGCTTCGTCTGGATCTGAACCCTCATATCGTCGATGCGCACGACCTGGGGGAGAACCAGTTCCAGCCGGTTGCGAGCAGCTTGTATTGCGCCCGACGCGAGTTCAGCCCGCGCCCGATTCAACTCAGCAAGAGTTTGGTACTGCTCATCAGGGGCCGTCTGTTGCAATTGGTCGAACAGAACGCCGGCGTGCTCGAATTCTTTTTGGGCTTCCCCTGGCAGCCCTGCCTCGACGGCCAACTCCGCCAGGTGCGCCCTAGCCGTGGCTTCAAACCGGCGGTGTGCGGTTGTAGCTATCGCTTCGACCGCCGCGCTCTCCATCACATAGGTCGTCTGCCGCAGTGCAAGGCGTTCGGCGGAGCGAACCAGGTTGAAATAGATCTGCTGGGCGCGAATGCCGGGAAACGGGCCGCTCCAAAATAGCTTCAGACCCTCGCGGCCCCGGCTCCAGGTAGCCAACATATTTCCGGCCTGTACCTGCGCGCCCGCCAGGATACCCGCGGCTCGCAGTTCCAGGTTCCGGTAACCGGAACTGCGTCCAATCTCAAGTCCCCGTGTCAGGTCCTGGTATGCTCCGCCAGAGTCCCCCATCTGGCTGCGGCACGTACCTGCGGTAAGTAGGGCCTGTCCGTCAATCCAGCGATATCCCATCCTGGCCGCAGCAAGTTGCAGGGCAGTGGCATGTTGCCGGCATGCGGCCGAGCGAACAGAGCGTTGTAGCGCGTAACTCTGTTCAAAATCCGCCCGCAGCGCACCTGCTCCATTGCCGGCTCCTCGAAGCTCGCGGCCGGCCTCCCCGGACTTTTCCAGCGCCCGTTCCGTCTCGTCCTTCAGATTCGCCTCCACCGCCGCCGCCAAGGCCTTCAGGCCCGTGACCATTCCCTCACTTCGCTTCGCTGCCAGCACGTCCCGCAGCCACGGATCATGATGCTGCTCGATGAACCTGTCGGCCAGTGCGCTGAGGACGCGCTCGTATCTCGCGTCCTCCCGCCGCAGCGGGAGCCAGTCCGTCACGGCTACATCCAGGTACTCTTCCGGTTCCACGAGTTCTCCGCGGTCGATACTCCGCAACAGCCCGTCGGGGTTTTTGTCGGAAATCCGCTCCAGGGCTGCCTGTCGAATCTCTCTTTCCTGCTCTAGCCTGGTAAGCCTGCTCCGCACGTCCTCGTGCCATTGGCCCGATGGGTCCAGCCCCAGGTATTCGCGCCACTCGTCGATGGCTTTCTCCATCGCGCTCATCTTTTCGTACACGAGCGCCAGATTGAAGACGGTTTCGCGTGACTTCGGTTTGGCGCGAAGGGACCGTAGGAGGTAGTCGATCGCGTAGCCGAAATCCACGTCGCGGTCGGCCAGCGTCTCGGCCCGCAACGCGTAGGCCATGCCGAGATCCGCGAGCAGGTCTGGATCCTCGGGCTTTTGCTCCAGTGCGCGCTGGAGCGTGCCGAAAGCGCCGTCGAAGTCGCGTTCCATCAGTTCACCGCGCGCCAGCAGCACCAGTGCATTGACATCCTCTGGATTCCGGTCGAGCCTTCCCTTGATTTTCAATGCGGCCTCGCCCAGTGCGGGTGGCCAGCCGAATAATGAATTTCCCTTTCTTTCCCGGGGAGCCACGCCGGCGTACGCCGCCCCCGGAATCCGGTACTCGAAAGGCCGCTGCGCGGTATAAGCCGTGGCAAGCAGCCGCGCAGGGTCGTTGGCGATCCAGTGGTCCCACGCCAACCATCCGCCGCCATCGAGCGCTACGATCACCATTGCGGCCCTTGCCAGCCACGTTCGAACGGGGATCGCTTGCTTTCCTCTGGACGCACCAGCCATCCGCCGGGCCATGGCCCTCTGCCATTCCGCCTTCGAGCTCTGAAACGATTCCGCCATCCGCGTTTCGGCCTCACCCTGCTCGTCCGCAAAATCCTCAACCAGTTCCCGGAGAATGGCCCCGCAGGCATCACACCTACTGGCGTGTTCCATCAGCGCATCGCATTGATCTTCCGCTGCCAGTCCCGCCGCCAGCAACGCCAATTTCTCTGCTCCAGGGCACTCGCTCCGGGGTCCCGTCCGCGGGCCACCCGCGAGACGCTCGAGCCGGTCTGGTTCATCTTCATGCATCGCAACGATTCGGATTCAGATGTTGACCGCCAACTGCTCTGCTCCTAGAACGTACCAGGGGAAGATTTTCCTTCGGCCCGCTCCGATTTCGCCCCGCCCGGTGGGGAATCGAGGCCCCGGGGGCCTCGGGGGCCTCGGGCGGGCTCCCCCAGCCGCGCCCGGGCGTGGCTCGTTAGATGTTGGATCACACTCTTCGACAACAGTTTGTGTGAGCCCCGACGCCAGTATCGCGGCAATCGTGTGCGCGGTCATGCCGTGCCGGTAAGGCAGCCAGAAAATCCGGCGGTCGCGCGCACCGGTGGCGGGGTCGGCCGCGGTAGCCAAGTGTTCGTCGATCTGTCTAAGCAGGGTCTCCCTTTCGGTCTCCGGCACGCCGTGACGGTTAACGACGGCGCCCTTGGCATAAGGGTCCGAGAGCCCGGACGCGCGATTCTCCGTCATCCCGATTCGGAAATAGTCAAGGGTGACGCTGAAGGCCACCGACTTCACAAATCCGGAGATGGCATTCGGCGACCGTGGCTCGAATTCGCTCAGAATCCGGCACCGGTGGGCGCAGATCTTGAGCAGCGACGCCTGGACGAGGTGGTCGATGAGTTCGGGTGTGTTCGCGCGGAAGCGGCGGGCGCACCGCATCACGGTGCTTGCGATCACTGGATGAAACCGCCGAATGAACTCTTCCCAAGCCGGCTCGTCGCCTTCAATGCAGTCGTGTAGCAAGTCTGCCGGGGAGTTCCAAGTCACGAGGGTGGGACGATTTTACCACCAGGGGCGGTGTGCCGGAAGGCCAAACGACAGGCCAAACGCTGCTCCAACGGGAGCGTACCGAAGTACCGGACAAGGGCCATCAGACTAGCGGGACTCAGTTAGCTGATTACACCCTTGCGGATGGCGTAGAGGATCAATTCGGCGCCGCTGTGCAGGTTGAGCTTTTGCAGGATGTTGCCGCGGTGCGTTTCCACCGTGTAAAGGCTCAAGTTCAGGATGGCCGCGACCTCTTTGTTGTTCCTGCCCTCGGCCAGCAATTGCAGCACTTCCCGCTCGCGCGTGGTGAGCAGCTCGTAGCTGTCTTCGATCTGGCGCTCCTGCATCTGGCGCATGTAGTCTTCGACCAGCATTTTGCTGATAGCGGGGCTGAAGAAAGCTTTGCCTTCGCTCACCGCGATTACGGCGGCGATCAGGTCGTGCTCGGCCGAATCCTTCAGCAGGTAGGCGCGCGCGCCGGCCTTCAGCGCTTTGAGCACGTAGCTCTCATCGGAGTGCATGCTGAGAAATACGATTGCGGTGTGGGGCAGTTTGGCGGAGATCTGGCGAGCGGCTTCGATGCCGTTCAAGCCCGGCATGGCGACATCCATCACCACGACATCGGGCGTATGCTCGGCGGCGAGGGAGACGGCGGCGCGCCCATCGGCGGCGTCGGCGATGACCTGAAATCCAGGATGGCTTTCGAGCAGCAGGCGCAGGCCTTTGCGAACTACGGTGTGATCGTCGGCCAGAAGAATGCGGATGGTCTTCATGCGTATTTGCGTACCAGGGGAAGTGTCACCTTCAGCGCCGTGCCCTTGCCGGGCGCCGACTCGACCTCGAACTTACCGCCGAGGTAGACCACCCGCTCCTGTATCCCTAAGAGTCCCATACCGCGCCCCTGCTGTGCGTCGAAGCCCTTACCATCGTCCTCGATCGCGAGCCGCAGTTCGTCGGCCTGCTGCTGCACGGCGACTTTCACATGGCGCGCGCCGGCGTGCTGCACGGCGTTGTGCAGAGCCTCCTGGACGATGCGATAGATGCAGGTCTTGTGCTCTTCCGGGAGGTCCTCGGAGACAGAAGCGGCGTCCACCGTCACCCAGATGCCGCTGCGTTTGGAAACCTCGCGCGCCTGCCATTGCAGGGCCGGCACCAGGCCGAGATCGTCGAGCATGGAGGGCCGCAGCAGCAGCGCCATGTTGCGGACCACGCCGATGGAGTTCTCGACTTCACGTTTGATCTCCGCTGCTTTGGCGGCGACGGTTTCCGGATCGCGCGTGAAAATCAACTTGGAGAGGTTCGCCATTTCAAGCAGGACCCCGGTGAGCGACTGGCCCACTTCGTCGTGCAACTCGCGCGAGATGGAGCGGCGCTCCTCTTCCTGCGCTTCCACCAGGCGTGCGGAGAGGTGCTGCAGCGCCTCCTGCGATGCCGCGCTGGCATTCTCGAGAGCGAGAATCTTGCGAATACTGAAAGCGGCCAGCACCAGGCCCAGACCGATCACGAGTGCGACCGTGACTGCCAGCCGCTTGCTGTATTGCGAGAACAGCTCTTCCACGCGCAGTTTGCCGTCCTGCAATTGCGATTCATTGAGCGCGCGGATCTGGTCGGCGATTCCGAGCATCGCCATGCGCCGCGGAAAGACCTCATCGCGCAGGAAAGGATAGCCGCGCGCGCGGCGCTGTCCCGGAGTCCATTCGAAGACCGGTTCCAGCACACGCCAGTAGGTCTCCAACTCGCGCGTGAGCACCTGAAAAGGTCCGGTCTCGGGGCCGGTGAGCAGGGCGCGGTAGGCGGCCAGCGCCCCATCCATATCGGTGCGCGCTTCCAGCAGGCTGTAGCGGTGGCCTTCGGCCTTGCCGCTCTCCGGCTCCAGCAGGTAGTCGCGGACGTAGGTGCCGGAGACGTAGACGTCGCCGCGAATTCGCTCCAGAAGGCGGGTGCGCAGCAGAAAATCCTCGCGGATATTGTCGTTGGAAGTTTGAATCTGGCGTAGCGCCTGGATGCCATCGAGTCCCGCGAATGCCATCAGGACCAGGAGTCCGCCAAAACCAGCGACCAGTACAGTGCGGCTGTTGGCTACGCGCGCTCCCGTGCGGCGTAGCGAAGAGGATAGTTGACTTTCGTCCATACCGGGCCGGCCCAACTCTATTATGCTCGGAATGGGATGCTGGGAACGATGGGGTCGCTCGAGTTCACGTTGGCGCTGCTGGTAATGGCGGCGCTCGCTGGTTTTCTTGGTTCGCTCACCGGGTTAGGCGGCGGCGTGGTGATTACGCCCGCGCTCACCCTGCTTTTCGGAATCGACCTGCGCTACGCCATCGGGGCCAGCCTGGTGTCAGCGATTGCGACCTCCTCCGGGGCGGCGTCCGCCTACGTACGGGAGGGCTATAGCAATGTGAGAATCGGTATGTTTTTGGAAGTAGCCACGGTCTTCGGCGCGCTCGCCGGGGCGGCGTTGGCGTCGTGGGTTTCGACTTCGGTGTTGGGCGTGATCCTCGGGCTGGTGCTGCTGCAATCGGCGTGGCTCTCCGGCCAGCATCACGAGGAAAAGGTGGAAACGACGTCGAGCGATCCGCTGGCGGTCAAGCTGCACATGGACGACGAATATCCGACCGCGCAGGGAATGCGTCCCTACCATGTACAGCGCGTGAAGACCGGTTTCGCGCTGATGTTCGGCGCGGGCGCGATTTCCGGGTTGCTCGGGATCGGCTCGGGCTCGCTTAAAGTGATCGCGATGGACCGGGCGATGCGGATTCCGTTCAAAGTTTCCACCACCACCAGCAATTTCATGATCGGGGTGACGGCGGCGGCAAGCGCGGGAGTCTACCTGCACCGCGGGTATATCGACCCGCTGCTGGTGATGCCGGTGATGCTCGGTGTGCTCACCGGGTCGCTGGCCGGAGCGCGCGTGCTCTCCGGTGCGAGCACCAAGGTTCTGCGATGGGTCTTCGCGGTGGTGGTCGGGTTCATGGCCGTGCAGATGATTGTCGCCGGCGTGAGGGGCAAACTGTGACCGACCAGCGGATGGACCGGCTGATCGGCGGATTGCTGCGCGGCGGTGTGATTCTCTCCGCGGCGGTCACGCTGGCGGGCGGCGTGTGGCACTTCATGCAGGCGGGCAGCCTAATGCCGCACGACCGGCTCTTTCATGGCGAGCCAGCGGAACTGCGCAGCGTGGGTGGAGTGCTTCGCGGTATTGCGGAAGGGCATTCGGAGAGCTTGATTCAGCTGGGGCTGCTGATACTGATTGCGACGCCGATCGCGCGCGTTGCGTTCTCGATCTACGCCTTCGCGGTGGAGCGCGACCGCACCTATGTGATCATCACGTTGATCGTGCTGGCGGCCCTGGCGGCAAGCCTCGCGGGTCTTCAGTTGTGAGGTGAGGGCCCCCCAAAAGCCGAGCAAGGTGCTACTCTTTTTTCAGAGTTTTTTACCGGTTAGTCTTGAAATAGCTGAGGTATTCACCATGTCCGCCAACTTTCTGAAAGTCTTCGTCGCCCTCCTGCTGTGTTCCTCCGTCTTCCCTGTCGCCGCACAGACAACCGCCGGGAGGATTTCCGGCACCGTCACCGATTCCACCAATGCCGCCATCCCCGGCGTGAAAGTAACCGTCCGGAATACGGAAACGCAGGATACCCGCCTCGCCACCACCGACACCAACGGCTACTATGTGGCGCCGGAGTTGGCAATTGGCGCTTACACCGTGGCAGTTGCGCAAACGGGATTCAAACCGCAGGAACAGACCGGCATCAACATATCCGCCGACAGCCGGTTGACGGTCGATTTCCACTTACAGGTCGGCGATGTTCGCCAGAGTGTGGAAGTGGTCGCCGCGGCCGCCGAGATGCTCAATGCAACGTCCGGTGAAATCGCCCACGTGATCGATCAGGAGCAGGTGGACAACCTGACCCTGAACGGGCGTTCTTACGCGGAGTTCCTGACTTTGATTCCCGGCGCCGTAGTCACCAATCCCGATCAGTTCGGCACCCTGACGAGCCTGAGCGCCACCAGCCAATCGATCAACGGACACCGCACCAATCAGAACAGCCTGACGGTAGATGGGGTCGGCAACCTGGACAACGGCTCCAACGGCAGCCTGATAAATAACGTGAGCCCCGATTTTCTGCAGGAAGTGAAAATCCAGACCTCGAACTTTTCGGCGGAGTACGGGCGTTCGGCCGGCGCCGCCTTCAACATCGGCACCAAGTACGGCACCAACACCTTCCATGGCGGCGCCTTTGAATACCTGCGTAATGACGCGGTCGATGCGCGCAATTTCTTCTCGCCGAACCTTACCGAACTGCGCTACAACGACTGGGGCTACTATCTGGGCGGCGCGATCAAGAAGAACAAACTCTTCTTCTTCGTCGGGCAGGACTGGAAGAAAATCCGGCAGCAATCGGCGCCGTCGCGGACCACGCTGCCCACCACCGATCAAATGGCTGGAAATTTCGGTACGCGCGTGATTTATTATCCCGGTACGAAGAATCCGTTTCCGAACAACATCATTCCCGCATCCATGATCACGACCGATGGACGTGCCATTATGAACGTCTACAAGACCGTAATCCCGCAAGCCTCGGTCTTCACCAATACCCCCATTTCGAACAACGCCACCTTTGAGAATCCCAATCCGCTGGACTACCGCGAAGACCTGGGCCGCGTGGACTACCACATCAACGACAAGCACACGCTGTTCGGCCGCTGGATCGACGACTTCAACTCCATCCTGGTGGCCAATGGGCCCGGCGGGAACATTCCGATCACGCCCGAAATTCGCGACCGTCCCGGAAAGAGCGTGCTTCTCTCCGAGACCTGGGTGGTTTCGCCGAGCGTGGTGAACGAAGGCCACGTAGGAGCAAGCTGGAACTCGCAGCACTACTGGAACCAGGGCGACACCTGGGATCGCGGCGTTCAGGGTTTCACGTTCCAGAAGGTATATAACTCGGTGGGGACGTATCCCAACGGGATTCCGGACGTGACCTTGCAGAACTTTGCCACCTTCAACGGTCCCTCGAAAACCTTGATTTCGCCGACGGCCGAAATCGAATTCAAGGACACACTGACCATTATTCGAAGGTCGCACACGATTCAGGCCGGCGTGATGGTGATTCGCAATCGCAAGGACCAGAACGGGCGCTCCGCCTACAACGGCGCTATCACCTTCAACACGACGGGCAATCCGAACACAACCGGATACGCACTCTCCGACGCGCTCTTGAGCAATTTCCAGATCTATACCGAGGCGGCCTATGACCCGATGGGCAAGTACCGTTATACGGAGCCGGCCGGATTCATCAGCGATTCGTGGAAGGTATCGCGCAAGCTGAGCCTCGACCTGGGGCTCCGCTACGAATACATGATGGCGATGTACTCCACTGTGGACAACCTGTCGTTGTTCGATCCCGCGCGCTTCGATCCGGCGCAGGCGGTGAAGATGACGTCGACGGGCTCGGTGGTTTTGAATTCCGGCAACATCTACAACGGCCTGGTCCGCGTGGCCAACGGCATCAATCCGAGCCAGGCGTACCTGGTGCCGAACGCCAACAGTCCGGCGGTTCTCGGCGTGCCCACGGGCGCGCCGCGCGGAATGTATCCGAGCCCCGGCACGTGGTCTCCGCGCATCGGCTTTGCTTATGCGCTCAACGGAAAAACCGTAATTCGCGGAGGTCTTGGCCTGTTCTACGACCGCATTCAAGGCAACCCCACGTTCTACACGTTGAACAATCCGCCCTACGTGGGTTCCACCGAATTCGACTACGGCAACCTCTCCAGGATCACCGGCGGCGTGACCGTCAGCAACCCGTGGGGCACGATCCAGACGATGAATCCGCATTTCCGTCCGCCGTATGCGGAAGAGTTCAGCCTCAGCGTGCAGCGCGAACTGCCGCTCCACCTCTTCTTCGAGACGTCGTACGTGGGGAGCCTTGGGCGCCGCCTGCTGTTGGAACCGGACATCAACCAGCCCTCGTTCGCCACCATCGCCAACCTGCCATCGACGACGAACGAGAACAGCGTCCGGCCTTACTCGGGCTATTCCACGATTCAGCAGTTCATCAGCGCCGGAACATCGAACTATCACTCGCTGCAGACGCATCTGCGGCGGCGCGCGGGCCAGGTGACCTTCATGGGCGCATTCACATGGTCGAAGAATCTGGGCAACACGTCGTCCGACACCTCGAACGATCTGGACTACATGAACTACCACCTGATGTACGGACCGGTATACAGCAGCAGCAGCGCCGGCAGCATGGACATCGAGAAGGTCTTCGTGGGGACGTTCGTTTGGCGCATGCCGACGCTGCGAAATCACGGCATGTTCATCCGCGGCCCCATCGGCGGATGGCAACTGAGCGGCGTCACGCACCTGCAGACCGGACCGTACATGACGGTGGTCGGGTCCACGTCGATTCTCGGCACCCGCATGGCGGACTACAACGGCGGCGCGGTGAAACTCGCGGATCCCGGGCCGAACGGCTGGTTCAATGCGGCAGCATTCTCGGCGGCGCCGCAAGGCCGTTGGGGCACCACCGGCGCCGGTAACGCACAGGCTCCCGGCATGCAGACCTACAACCTCTCGGTGCAGAAGATGTTCAACGTCCGCGAGCATGTTACGGTGCGATTCCGGGTGGACTTCGTGAATGCGTTCAACCACACCAATTTCCAGGTTCCGAGCGCCACGATCACGAACACCAGTTTCGGCACGATCACGTCGGCCTATCCCGCGCGCGCAATTCAGTTCGGGATGAAGCTGGCGTTCTAAGGGTAAGGGGCCACTTCCGCAATGCGTAGTATCGGAAGTTGCGGAAGTGGTCTGAATCAGAAGAGCACAAAATGTCGGGGCGTAGCGCAGCCTGGTAGCGCACGTGCCTTGGGCGCATCGCGGCCCCCAGACCCAATCGTCTTTCTGATTGGGCTTGGCCGGCTCCAATGGCCAGCAGGGAGCGCATCATCAAGTCGACGGTCACAGACCGATCCGCCGCTTCCATTTTGGCGACACGAGACTGGCTGAAACCCAACTGCTCCGCCAGAGCGGTCTTGCGTGATTCCGCTCTTTTCCCGCAGTTGCTGAGATGTAAGCTGCAAGGCGCCTTTTGCAATTCACACAATCTCATTCGGTGTCGGTGCGGACTTTTCTGTCGCCGACCGGAAGCGTTTGTTTAATGGATTGGCTGCGTCATTTTGTCTCAGTACTTGATCCCAGGCTGGCGAGAAGCTCGTCGAGTTGGTCGAGCGCCTCGGGCATCGCGCCCGTCGATCCGGAGTCAAGCGCTTCCTTCGAGGGATAGCGATCGTGCACGACCAACAACGTCTTGCCTGCGTTTTCATCGAAGGTCACCGTGGTGACGGTCTTGCCGTTGTCACCTTCATCGTTGGTCCAAACGAGGCGCGAGTGCGGTGTCACTTCGAGGTACGTGCCGAAGAACTCCATCGTCGAATCTTCGTGGCGAAACACCAAACGATACTGCCCCCCAACGCGAACATCCATTTCGCAGGAAAGCAGGGTCAGCCCATACGATTTTGGTACCCACCACCTCCTGAATAGTTCTGCCTTGGTCCACGCCTCGAACACGAGGCGCGCAGGCGCGTTGACGGTGCGTGTGACGACGAGTTCGCACTCGGACTTCCGCTCCACCTCCGTGCGGTTCTTCGTGGGGGTGGCCTCACTTTCTCTTCTTACGTCCATTTGTTTTCTCCTTCCGTTTCAATTCCTCGACAACAATGTCCAACTCGTCGAAGCGCGCGGCCCAGAGCTGGCGATGCCTCTCGATCCATGCCGCCTCTTCTTCCAGTCCGCGCAGCCCGAGCTTGCAGGTCCGCACGCGCCCAACCTTCTCTGTGCTGACGAGCCCCGCTTGCTCTAAGACGCCTACATGTTTCTTCATGCCCGTAAGGGTCATGTGGAACTTCTCGGCAAGGGCTGTGATCGAAGCGTCCGCACGCCCGAGTTGCTCCAGAACGCCGCGTCGGGTGGCGTCCGAGAGCGCGCCGAACGAGGCATCGAAGTGGGCTTGGCAATACTGAGCCATACGGTTCAGTATACAACATGGGTGACGGCATGCAATGGGAGGCTGAGCGCCCGCTGCGCTGCCGGGCGATCCACCTAAACTCACGATCAACGGCGCGGTGTAGAGTCTTGCAGACCAGCCGATTCTCCGGGCTCATGGGACGAGTTGCGTAAAGCTATTGATGCTGTTGCAGGCGACCAACCGAGCGATCCGTTATCGCGCCATCCTGATGGTGCTCGCCGTCTATGGCAATTGAGGACCGCAATCCGGGCGGCCTCGTGAAAGTTGAGAACGCTCCCTCACGGTCGCGGCTCGTTCGGAGGCGCGCGCGTAAGCAAGCGGTCGGCGGATAAGTCCAGGGTTTCCCTGCGAGCAATCCGGGCGGCCTCGTAAAGTTGAGATCGCTCCCTCACGGTCGCGGCTCGTTCGGAGGCGCGCGCGTAGGCAAGCGGTCGGCGGATAAGTCCAGGGTTTCTCGGCGAGCAATCCGGGCGGCCTCGTGAAAGTTGAGATCGCTCCCTCACGGTCGCGGCTCGTTCGGAGGCGCGCGCGTAAACAAGCGGTCGGCGGATAAGTCCAGGGTTTCTCTGCGAGTAATCCGGGCGGCCTCGTAAAGTTGAGATCGCTCCCTCACGGTCGCGGCTCGTTCGGAGGCGCGCGCGTAAGCAAGCGGTCGGCGGATAAGTCCAGGGTTTCTCTGCGAGCAATCCGGGCGGCCTCGTGAAAGTTGAGATCGCTCCCTCACGGTCGCGGTTCGTTCGGAGGCGCGCGCGTAGGCAAGCGGTCGGCGGATAAGTCCAGGGTTTCTCTGCGAGCAATCCGGGCGGCCTCGTAAAGTTGAGATCGCTCCCTCACGGTTAATGCCACATAGTTTTTCAAGGGCAGCGGACGACAAGTTGCAAAGTAGTTCGAGCTAGAAAGTACTTGACAGTCGTAGGTCAGTCAGGTACGCTGGTCCTCGAAATGACGAAACAAAAACACTCGCCCTCCTCTCGCCCTCCTCTCGTCTTCTGAGACTGGCCCTTTGGGGCTAGCTTCCCGGTTCCAGCAACTGCTTTCTGCCGAGTTCCTTCATCAAGCGCTGACCCAGGCTGGCGTGAAGTCCAATAACAGCGTCTATTCACCCCTGGTTGTGCTGTGGCTGTTGGTGGCGCAACGGCTCGAGTTTGGCTCGTCTATGGAAGCGGCCGTCCTAGAGTTGCTGCACGTGCTGCCTGCCAGTTTTTGGCCCCGCCCGTGTAAACGTATTCTCGACTGGCGCGAACATGGCAAGGCGCCGTCCAGTCACACGGGAGCCTATAATCAGGCACGGCAGGCTCTGCCGCATTGCATTGTGCAAAAGGGCTGTGACCACATCTTCCAACAACTGGTCGCCCAAATGGGGCAACCGGCATCCCCTACCGGCATCCCTACGTTCCTTTTGGATGGCTCGACAATGCGGGTGCCGCATACACCCGAATTGTGTAGCGTTTATCCTCCCAGTTCCAACCAATATGGGGAGGCGCACTGGCCCTTATTGCGCGTGGTCGTTGCCCATGATTTGCAGACTGGATTGGCAATGCGGCCGGAATGGGGTCCGATGAACGGCGACCAGGCAGTAAGCGAACAAGCATTGCTGCAACGCGCTATCGATCGACTGCCGGAGCGCGCTATCGTGATCGGAGATGCGAACTTTGGGGTATTCTCGGTAGCCTATGCCGCAGCACAAGGCCAACATCCCGTCGTGCTGCGGCTAACCGCAGACCGCGCGCGGTGTCTGGCAGGGGAAAAGTTGCGCGATGGTATCGATCGCGCGCTGGTGTGGACGCCCAGTCCATCGGAGCGCAAGAAACATTCGCAAATACCAACCGGTGCCTGTGTCCGCGGATATTTGCGGGTACGGCAAGTGCAGCCTGGTGACGGAGGCAAGGCCTTTCTGCTGGCTTTGTTCACGACATTGTCGTCAGCGGATGACTCCTTTGAAGCTTACGGAAAGCGTTGGAACATTGAAACTGACCTGCGCACGCTGAAAAGCACGCTGTGTTTGGACCAACTCACTTGCTCGACTCCCGATATGGTGGCCAAAGAAATTGAGCTGGGATTCGTTGCCTACAATTTGGTACGCGCCTTCATTGGGTTCGCCTCCGAACTGAGTGGCACTCCACCCCGCGGCTACAGTTTCACCAAAGTGCGCCGCATCCTTCACGTTTTTGGTCCCGATCTCGCCAATGCGCCAAACAAGCCAGCCGCAGAACGGGTCATGAGCCAAATCATGGAATTGGTTCAGCAGTCCAAGCTGCCAACACGCAAACATAAACGCCCTTCCTACCCCAGAGTAGTTTGGTCAAGAGGCTCACGCTATCCGAGTCGCAAGAAATGAGCCCCTCATGTGTTCGATCAAAAACTATGTGGCATTACCCTCACGGTCGCGGTTCGTTCGGAGGCGCGCGCGTAGGCAAGCGGTCGGCGGATAAGTCCAGGGTTTCTCTGCGAGCAATCCGGGCGGCCTCGTGAAAGTTGAGATCGCTCCCTCACGGTCGCGGCTCGTTCGGAGGCGCGCGCGTAAGCAAGCGGTCGGCGGATACGTCCAGGGTTTCTCTGCGAGCGGCAATTGAGGACCGCAATCCGGGCGGTCTCGTGAAAGTTGAGAACGCTCCCTCACGGTCGCGGCTCGTTCGGAGGCGCGCGCGTAAGCAAGCGGTCGGCGGATAAGTCCAGGGTTTCTCGGCGAGCAATCCGGGCGGCCTCGTGAAAGTTGAGATCGCTCCCTCACGGTCGCGGTTCGTTCGGAGGCGCGCGCGTAGGCAAGCGGTCGGCGGATACGTCCAGGGTTTCTCTGCGAGCAATCCGGGCGGCCTCGTGAAAGTTGAGAACGCTCCCTCACGGTCGCGGCTCGTTCGGAGGCGCGCGCGTAGGCAAGCGGTCGGCGGATACGTCCAGGGTTTCTCTGCGAGCAATCCGGGCGGCCTCGTGAAAGTTGAGATCGCTCCCTCACGGTCGCGGTTCGTTCGGAGGCGCGCGCGTAGGCAAGCGGTCGGCGGATACGGTGGCGAATTTCCGAAGTGGCCGACTGAGGCAAGTCCGGGGTTTCTCTGCGAGCGGAAATTTCGGCTCAGAAGTGCTTCGGTAGGGGAATGGGAGCGGAATAGCTGAGCTTCAACCCCCAATCCAGGTTGGAGGGAAAGTCAGGCAGCGTGATCTCGCCGATATTGTTTGACCGCAGCGTGCCGTCGCCGGCGTCTCGCCAAGAGCCTTCGCGTGGGTCGAACCACTGCGCGCGATACACGCTCATTACCCGCACTCCGCGTAGCAGGCTCCGCGGGCAACCCTTCTCGAAGTAAGCCAAAAGGTGCTCCCTGTCCGGCGTGCGGGCGGCATAGGCCCAGCCCTCATAGCCTTTCGTCACGTGGGTCTTATTGGGCACCGCGAGGTTCTCGTCGGGAATCAAGTCCTGATAGCGCTTTCCGATGGAGAAGGCGAACGTCCGCAGGTGCCGCATTTGTGCCGCCGAGTTCCACCGGAAAGCGTCCCACATCTTCACCGGGGCCGCGGCTTCGATGTCGGCACCCCAGATGCCTTCGGCGCCGTATACGTGGCCGGCGAGTCCTCCCGAGAGAAAACTGCCGTACATGGCCGATCGCACGTACTGATCGTCTGTCGGAGTTCCACCTTCGGCACCGTATTTGTAGCCGCCGTTCTGGCCACGCGCGTCTACATAGCCCGCGTAATAAGGCTCTCCGTTCAATCCGGGCCAGGGGTTGGCGGCACGAAATATCTCGCTCATGTACCAGTAATACTCGTGCTCGCGTTTGTTGCCGGTCTGGTGCAAGGTCACCCAGCTATCCTCTCCCCAGTTGATCAGTGTGGAGGGATTCGCGTTGGCGGACAGCAGAGTCCCGAACGGCGGCGGACCGAAGCGCTTCAGCACCAAGTGGATGGCATCCAGAAAATCGGGCACGGTGATGCTCTGCTGGATGATGTCCAGGTGCACCGGGCTCAGCACAGTGTTATTGGCCTGGTATCGTGACCACACATATTGAATGAAGCGCGCGTAAGACTCCGGCCACGAGTAGTACTTCTTCCAGCACTCGCTGGCGTCGCGGCGCGACACCTCAATAAAGGGTACGAAACCTTCGGCGTTCAGGTAGTCGATCTTGCGGTCGACATAGCGGAAGTACTCCGGGTTGATACGGTCCACGTCGGGAAACACGTTTTCATATCCCGGCACCTTTCCAGGAAACAAGAACGGCCGACCACCCTCGTTGCTCATGTTCTTGGCGCTACCTGTGCGCGCGTCCGGCCCGGTGCCGAACTCGAGCCACGCCGAACGTACCGTGGTCTGCTCGGCGTCGTTCATGACGATGCGCCACGGTTGTCCGTCGGGGTGCCAATTGGGGAACGCCGCGATCACGTTGACCCAGTTATAGCCTTGCTGTTTGCGAAACCGGACGTAATCCTGGAAACCCGCGTCCGGACCCATTGCGCGCTCCCGGCCATCGTCATGCCACGGGAAACGGTTTGTGCCGACGGCGTACCACGTGTCGCCGATCACGAAGAAAGGCGTGCCGTCAGCGGTTTCGAGCGCGTGGCGATTGGCCGTGGGACGCAGGAAACCACGGCGCAGCGAATTCTGCTCCTTCTCGGCTTCACTCCAAGAGATCGCGGCGAACGACCCGGTCTGTCCGGCGAGACCGCTGTCGGCCGGCGCCGATCCGCTCTTCCAGTGCCAGGCGCCGGGCTCTGTCGCCAGAACGCGCACGCGAAAAGTCTTGCCACCGTCCCAGAAGCCATACACACGTTTCTGGAACCCAGGCCCGGTGAGGTCCGCCCACACCGTGACATCCGTGTACGGATTCGGATAGGAAGCCGAGGAGGTAAAGGTCAGCTCCTTCTTCTCCCAAACATGAACCTGCCCCGCGACGGGGACAGCGAGAGCGGCGGAAGCGATCAGCAGAGCAGCGGTCAGAACCGGGATCATCCTCGCAAACCTCATGCAAACGCCCGTGAGTCTATCACGGCGCGCCGGGAGGATGTGCCCTCAGGACTTTCGCAGAACCTCGGCCCCACCTTCCAGGCCTGCCAATCTGGCAATCGGGATGGTGAACCTCACAGTGGTGCCTTGGCCGGGCGTGCTGGCGATGCGGAAATCGCCTCCCAGTTTGGACGCGCGTTCACGCATGCCGATCAGGCCATAGTGAGGCCCATTCGGCGAGTCGATGACGGAGGGATCAAATCCACAGCCGTTGTCACGAATCTCCACCTGCAGTTTCCGGCGGACGAAGGTTAAGCCCACCGAAAGTTCATGGGGAGCGGCGTGACGCAGCGCGTTGTGGAGAGCTTCGCGAATGAGCATCAGCAGGCTCTGCTCGGCTTCCGCCGGCAGCGGGGAGGCGCTGCCGGAGCTCTCGAACCGAACGGGGATCCCCGATTCCAGGCCGATCCGCTGAGCGAGCTGTGAAATTGCCGACACCATGTCCTCACCGCTGGCCGACCCTCGCCGCAGATTCCACACGGCGAGGCGGGCTTCGTCGACGGTGGCGCGCACCTCATTGCGCGCGCGGTTAAGCAATTCCGTACTGATCTTCGGAGAAACCTCCTGTGCGCTGGACGCTGCTTCCAGCAGGGCGGAAACGCCGACACAGCCCTGGATCAAGGTGTCATGCATCTCCCGCGCCAGACGGTTGCGCTCTTCGAGCACGGCTGCGAAACGCTTGCCGAGGTTGCGCACGTGCAGCCGGTAGCCAACCCAGGCTGCGCTCCCCGCGGCGAAGAGACAGACCGCCAGGAATAGGGGCGTTTCGTAAAAGTGCGGCAGCCAGCGGAGGGTGAGAACGTGTTCGGTGGCATGGCGCGGGTCGTTCAACTCATAGGCGACGACGTGGAAGCGGTAATTTCCGGTGGGCAGATTGGTGTAGTACGCGCTGCGTCGCTGTCCGGCATCCGTCCACTCCGGATCGAAGCCTTCCATCCAATACTTGAAGCGCGTCCGTTCCGGGGAACGAAGGCGGATTGCGGTGTAGTGCACTTCAATCTTGCCGGCACCCGGGCCGGTACGGATTTCTCCGGAAAGGGGCACTGCGCGGCCGTCCGCCACGACCTGCTCGATCAGCACGGGGGGCGCACCGACCGGGAATGGCGCATCGGTTTCGACGTGGACTACTCCCTTGGTGCTGGGGAACCAGACTCCTCCATCGGCGGCAGTGGTTCCGGCGGGCTGTACGCCGCCGTTCATCTGGTTTGTGCTCAGTCCGTCGGAGGTGCTGTAGACCCGGACCGCGAGTTGGTGCGAAGGGTTGTGGACCATTTCCTCGAGACCTGCGCGGGAGGCCGATGCGATGCCCGCCGGGCCGCTCATCCAGAGGTTGCCGTTGGGGCTCTCGGAAAGGAAGTGAATCTTATCGCTTGGCAGAATGTGTTGGATCGGCAACTGAGCCAGCTGCCCGTTCTTGAACAAGAACAAGCCGGCGCCGTGAGTGCCGATCCATAATCCACCATCGGCATCCTGATAGAGGGCCCAGATCTTCTCACCGAGGAAGCGGGCGAGGCGCGGCTCAGCGGTGAAGGCGCCGTCGCGCCAGTGGCTCAGCCCGCCATCGGTGGCCACCCAGAGACTGCCGTCGCGATCGACTAAGAGGTCGCGGATGCTGGCGTAAGCCAGGCCGTCCTTCCCGGTGAAATTCTGGAATGTGCGATTGCGCCAGTGGCTGAGGCCCCCATCCGTGCCGATCCAGATGTTTCCGTCAGTGTCTTCGCAAAAGGCACGGACAAAGTCGTTGACCAGACCTTGTTTCATCGTGTAGCGCGCCTCACCGTTCTTGTCGAGCCGGATGACGCCTTGCCCATCGGTCCCGAGCCAGAGCGCCCCGGTGTGGTCGCGAAATGCGTTGCGAATGGGGAGGGTTCTCAAATCCGAGGGCAGGCGGAAGGGCTCGAGTGTTTGGTGGGCGATCTGGAACAAGCGACCATTGAGGGCGGCGACCAGAAGCGGGCCCTGTGGATCCCGATAAATGGTGTTGATGCTTTGGGGGATGCCGTCCGCGGTGGTGATGGTGGTGGCGGCGCTCGGACTCATCCGCATCAAGCCGCCCTGTGTTCCGATCCAGATGTCATCCTCGGCATCCTCGAAGATGGAGAGTACATTGTTGTGCGGGAGTGACGAGGGTGCAATGAAGCGCACGAACTTGCCCGCCGCATAGCGCATCAGACCTTGACCATACGTGCCTATCCAAAGCGCTCCGCGCCGGGTCTCAGCCAGGAAATCGACGTTGGTGTCGCGAATGATCTTGGGCGTGGCGAAGGGGTCGCCGGCAATGCCGTGATCGAAGCGCCGCAGGCCGGAAATGGTGCCGATCCAGAGAGCGCCGTCCGACGTCTGGCGGATCGTGCGGATGCTGCTATCGGCGAGGCTCTCGCCGGAGGTGTAGTAAGCCGACTTTCCGCCATCCAGGATCAGCAGGCCGCCGCCGCCCACCAGGAGGCGTCCCCGGCGATCCTGGCAAATGGAGTGGACAGCCACCGGGTGGACACCGGCGCGGCCATCCACGCGCTCCAGCGATTCGCCCCGCATGCGGAAGAGACCATCGTCGGTGCCGACCCACAGGTTGCGGTCTTTGTCTTCGAACACGACGCGGACGAAGCCGTTGGTCAATCCTTCGGAAGGGCCGAACGCACGGAAGGAGCCGGCGCGGTAACGGATCAGTCCACCTCCCTCGGTGCCGGCCCAGAGCGTGCCGTCGGCGGAAGTGAGTAGGGAATAGATGCTCTCGTCGTGGAAAGCAGGCTCGTTCTGGGGATTGAAGACGGTGAAGCGGATGCCATCGAAACGCACGAGGCCGCCACTGGTGCCGATCCACAGATAGCCGTCGGGAGTTTGGGCGAGGGACTGGGCAAAGTCTTCGGGAAGGCCGTCGGCGCTTTGCCAGATGCGGCGGCTGTAAGGCACGGATTCAGGAGATGCGGGCTTGGGCAATGGCTGCGCGGCAGCGGCGGCCACGGCAGCGGAAACGAGGAGCGCGCGGAGAAGCACGGAGTGCATGCTAGGTCAATTCTATGCCGAGTGGCGGCAAGGGGAGCACCCTATCGCAGATGCACGATGCCGCGCTGAAGTGCAGCGACGGTGGCCTGCGTGCGGTCGCTGACGTCCAGACGGCTGAGAATCATGTTCACATGCCATTTTACGGTGGCTTCGCTGATACCCAGCGCGTCGCCGATCTCCTTGTTGCTGCGACCGTCGACGATCAGTTCCAGCACCTGCAGTTCCCGAGCGCTCAACTCGGAGTGGGGAGGGCGTGAGGCGAGACTTTTCGAGATCGAAGGTGGAATGAACTTCAAACCGGAGTGGACGGTCCGGATGGCGTTAGCCAGGTCATCGTTGGACATGCCCTTCAAGAGATAGGCGTGGGCGCCGGCTTCGAGCGCGCGGTGGATATCCTCGTCGCCATCGTAAGTGGTAAGCACGATGAAGCGTAGCTTGGGATGGGTCTTCCGCATGCTACGAATGGCGTCTACGCCGCTCAGGCCGGGCAGGCGCAGATCCATGAGGACCACGTCGGCCGGCTGCCGGGCGCACAGTGCGCAGGCCTCTTCGCCCGAACCGGCCTCGCCGGCTACCGCCATGCCGGGTTGGAGCCCGATGATGGCGGCCAGACCAAAGCGGACCACCGGGTGGTCGTCGACGATGATGACTCGAATAGTCTGGGAATCCAGCATCTTTCTCAGAGTATAGGGCAAGGCGGAGCGGGCCGGCCCAACTTTGGGTGGGTGACAAGTGCCCCGCCAGCTCATACAATCCACGCTGACATGTGTTTAGGCAAGCGCCGGGTGGCGCTGTCTCGCTGAATCAGAGATTCGGTAACGCCCCGATTGCGTGAGGAGATTTGCTCGTATGAAACTGATGCTGACCGCTCTGTGTGTGCTTCTGCTGACCATGGCCGCGTTTGCCCAAAGTGACCGCGGGACCATCACCGGCGCCGTTCTAGACCCTGCTTCGGCGGTTGTGCCCGGGGCGAAGATCACAGCCAAAAACCTGGAAAACGGCTCCACCTTTGAAGCCACGGCTACCGCCACGGGCGATTTTACTCTTGTATCGCTGCCGGCGGGCAAGTACGTCCTGAACGTGGAAGCCCCCGGCTTTAAGAGGCTCACGAGGGAGAATATCGAGGTTCAGGTGGCGCAGACCCTGCGTGTGGACCTTGCCCTTCAAGTGGGCGCGGCGTCGGAATCCGTCACCGTAACGGCGGAAGCGGCCCTGTTGCGCACGGAGAACGCCGAGCAGAGCATGAACGTGACGGGTGACAAAGTCAACAACCTGCCGCTCAATTTCGGTGGCGGGGGCGCGGCAGGAGGCGGAATCCGCAACTGGCTGAGTTTTATCATCCTGGCGCCTGGCGTTTCCGGTACGGGCTACACGGCGCCGATCAACGGTGTGCCAACGGGCACCTACGGGAATTTCAAGGTGTACCTGGAGGGGCAGGATTCCACCAGTGTGAACGACGCCAACTGGACCGCCAGTGTGGCCGCCGCGTCGGTGGAGACCATCACCGAGTTCTCGATTCAGTCCTCCAATTTCTCTCCGGAGTTTGGGCAGGTAGCGGGCGGGTTCTATAATTTCACCACCAAGAGCGGCACGAATCAGTTGCACGGCAGCCTCTATGAATACCGGACGGACGAGCGCTACGGGGTCGACGCGCGTCACCCATTCAGCCACGCGCTGGACCGCGACCGGAAAAACGACTACGGCTTCAGCGTGGGCGGACCGGTGTGGATTCCGAAAGTGTACAACGGCCGGAACAAGACCTTCTTCTTTTTCAACCTGGAGCGCTTCGGCAACAACCAGCTCTCGTCGTCCGCGTTCAGCACGGTACCCACGGCGGCATACCGCAACGGCGATTTCAGCGCGGCGCTGACCGGCAGGACGCTCACGGATCCGACCAGCGGGCTGACATTTCCCGAGAACGGCATCTACGATCCGACCAGCACTCAGACGGTGAACGGACGAGTAGTGCGCACGCTGTTCCCGAACAACACCATCCCGAAGAGCATGCTGGACCCAGTCGCGGTGAAGGTTCAACAACTCATCCCAACCCCGGTGAACGGGCAGACGACGTTGAACTGGCTGCCGCAGATCGTCACCAACACGACGCAACAGATTCCGAGCCTGAAGCTGGACCAGACGATCAACGACAGGAACCGCCTCAGCTTCTTCTGGACGCAACAACATACGAATCAGATTGCGGCGCCGGACGGCCTGCCGGTCCCGCTGACCGCCTCCCGGCCCAAACTGGTCAACGGCAACCAGTACCGGCTCAATTATGACCGCACCTTTTCGCCGACCCTGATGGGGCATCTCGGCGCCGGCTTCTACCGCTTCCGTAATCCGGACAGTTCTCCACCGGAAGTTCTCAATTACGATGCCGTGGGACTGCTCGGCCTGGTGGGCAGCGCCAGCAGTCCGGCGGGATTCCCGAACCTTACCGGCCTGGGCGTCAACAACCAGGGCGGAGTGCTCAATCAATCGGGCACGGCCTTGACCTTCGGTCCCAGCACGGCCGATAGTCAGATCACCAACAAGCTATCGATGGTTGCCACGGCGACTTACATCCGCAACAACCACAGTTACAAATTCGGCGGAGAGTTCAAACAGGACGTTTACAGCGACATCAACGTGCAGGGCGTGCAGGGGCAGTATACGTTCGGCAATGGTCCGACGGCCGTGCCGTTCCTGCAGAATTCGGCTGTGGGCGGCGGTTCGATCGGCGCCGGTTATGCCACGTTCCTGCTGGGCCAGGCGACTTACACCAACGTCAACTCACCGCGCAATACGCAGATGCGGAAAAAGAACTGGGCATTCTATGCCCAGGACAACTGGAAGATCACGCGAAAACTTACGCTGGACTATGGCTTGCGTTGGGACTACACACCGATGGGCCACGAACTCTACTACCGCGAGGCCGAGATCGGCCTCAACACGCCGAATCCGGCCGCAGGCGGGCTGCCGGGCGGGTATATCTTCGAAGGCTACGGGCCGGGGCGCTGCAATTGCGAGTTCTCCAAGACGTATCCGTATGCGTTCGGCCCGCGCCTGGCGATCGCCTATCAGATCGATCCCAAGACGGTGTTCCGCGCCGGTTGGGGCGTGACGTATAGCGGCGGCGATAGCTGGGGTTACATGAACGGCGGCACACCGGTAGCGGGACTGGGCATCAATTCGGTGTCGAACTCCACGGGCTACGGCTTTGCGGTGTCGCAATTCCAGAACGGGATCAAGTACGATCCCGCGGTATTGTCCAAAGTCACGCTGGACCCCGGTGTAGCGCCTGCTCCCGGTTCACTCAGTCCGGCGCCCGGATGGGCCGCGCAATATCGGGATCCCAGCGGCGGACGCCCGGCGCGCATGAATCAATGGAACATCGCGCTGCAGCGCCAACTCACCAACAAGATTTCACTGGAAGCCGCCTACGTGGGCAATCGCGGCGTCTGGGAGGAAGCGCGCAATCTGATCAGCATCAACGCCATCTCGCCGGCGAGGTTGCAGGCCCTCGGGCTGGACCTCACCAATCCGGCCACGCGGAGTCTGTTGACATCGTCGATCAGCTCTGCGACAGCGGCCAACGCGGGATTCAAGGCGCCCTACGCCGGATTCTCCCCCACGGCCAGCGTGGCGCAGTCTCTCCGGCCCTTCCCCGAATACAACGACGCCCTCTCGACCTGGTTCTCGCCTCTCGGCAACAGTACCTACGACGCCCTTCAGGTCAAATTGACTAAGCGCATGTCGCACGGTCTGGATGTGACTTCGAATTTCACGTATCAGAAGGAGCTGTGCATCGGCTGCGCGGGCAGCAATGACGTCTTCAACCGCAGCGTCAACAAATCTCTGCAACCCACTTCGACGCCATTCATTTCGGTGACGGCATTCACGTACCAGACTCCCAAGATCACGTCCAACAAGTTGGTCCGCCAGATCGTAGGCGGCTGGACCTGGGGCGGCATCCTGCGTTATGCGAGCGGCAACCTGATTGGAGTGGCTGCCTCGCGCACCAACATGAACACGTATACGTTCAATACCAACACGCGCTTCAACCGCGTCGCGGGGGTGCCGCTGTTCCTCGCCAATCCAAACTGCGGCTGCATCGACCCGAATACCAATCAGCAGATTCTGAACCCGGCCGCGTGGGCGGACACGCCGGTCGGAACCTGGGGTCAGGGCGCCCCGTACTACAACGACTATCGCTGGCAGCACCAGGTCAACGAGTCGATGAATTTCGGACGCACCTTCCAACTCCGCGAGAGAATGTTCCTGAGTGTCCGCGCGGAGTTTTTCAATGTGTTCAACCGCCTGTATCTGCCCACGCCTTCCTCGAGCAATCCGACGCAGACGGCGACCTTCAACTCCGCCGGCGTGCCTACGGGAGGATTCGGCTACATCACGAACTCAAGCGGTATCGGCGGCCAGCGGAATGGGCAGTTTATCGCACGGTTCCAGTTCTAGAAAAAGGGTCGCACCGCTCCCCGGCGTTTGCGGTGGAGCGGTGCGCAGGTACATCGTGAAACCAATTCTTGTTTTTTTCCTTTCCACTGCCGCCTTCGCCCAGTGGGATGACGGGCTGCTCAAGCCCTTCGTGATGGACCACCGCGGCGCCGGGGCCTCGCCCGCGGATGTATCGTTCCTGCTCGATGCACCCGCGGGGAAGGCCGGTTTCATCCGGGTGCAGGACGGCCATTTCGTCAAGCCGGACGGCCGGCGCGTTCGCTTCTGGGGCGTTCATTTCACGGACTGGAGCCGCGGGTCCGTGGAGATTCCGCCTAAGGAAGACATGCCGATGTGGGCGGCGACGCTGGCGCGTTACGGCATCAACATGGTGCGGCTGCATTTTCTCGACTTGCCTGCGCCGCGCGGGATTATCGATGCCACACGCGACGACAGTTGCGGTTTCGATGCCAAGCAACTCGATCGCCTGGATTTCGAAATCGCGGAACTGAAGAAGCGCGGCATTTACGTTGACCTGAACCTGAACGTGGGCCGCTCCTACAAGGCCGGGGATGGGGTACGGGACTTCGACAAGATTCAGTGGGGCAAGGGACTCACGCTGGTTGATCCGCGCCTGATCGAACTACAGAAGGAATATGCGAGGCACCTGCTGACGCACGTCAATCCGTACACCAAGACCGAGTATCGCAATGAACCGGCCATCGCCATCGTCGAGATCCTGAACGAGAACGCGTTCTACATGGGTTACCGTGCGCCGACGGCCTACTACGAGGAAGAGCTCGGCGGGATCTACAACACGTGGCTCACCAAGAATCGCGCACCGGAGCAGTTGAAGAAGCTGCGCGAGCAGGCCGGGGTTGCCGAGGGCGCTCCCATCCCGCGCCTGAAGGGGCAGGAAGCCAGCGCAGCGCCGAAGGAACGCTATGAGACCGAGATGGCGTTCTACATGGATGTGGAGAACCAGTTCTACCAGAACATGAGCAGCTACCTGAAGAAGGATCTGGGCGTGAAGGTCCCGATCACCGGCACCGCCGATCATAGCCATACCAGCAGCCCCTATACGATGCTGGCGTCGCTCTCTAAGCTGGACATCGTAGACGGTCACGTTTACTGGCAGCACCCCGGGTCGCCTCCGCCGGTCAACACACCGATGGTCAACGACCCGATGAATTCAACGATCGTACAGCTTTCCCGCACTGCCTTCGCCGGAAAGCCTTATACCGTGAGCGAGACCAACCATCCCTTTCCGAACGATTGGGCCAGTGAAGGCATCCCCCTGCTCGCCGCGTACGGAGCGCTGCAGGATTGGGACGCGATCATCATGTACACGTTCGAGCCGAAACTCGCGCCGGACTGGAAGCCCTACGTCGGCGATCCATTCGATATCTCGCTCGACCCGGTGCGCATGACCGAAATGGCCACCGGCGCGCTGATGTTCCTGCGCGGCGACGTGAAGGCGGCTCGCGAGACCGTGTCGCGGACGTATTCCAAAGAGCAGGTGCTGGAGAGCCGCAAGCTGCCGCGAACCGAAGCGCCATATTACACTCCAGGATTTCCGCTCACGCTGCCACTCCGGCACGCGGTCCGCATCCAGTCGTTGGAAGGCCCGCCGACGGCGAAGTTTACCGCGCCGGAGCCCGGCCCGATTGTGAGTGACACAAACGAGCTGTCCTGGTATACCTCCGCGGAGAAGAGCGGACTGGTGACGGTGGAGACCGATCGCACGCAGGCGCTGATCGGTTTCGTCAAAGCCAACTCCAAAGCCCTGAAGAATCTCTCCGCGGACATTTCGAACAACTTTGCGTCCATCGTGCTCGCCTCGATGGATTCGAAGCCGCTGGCGCAGTCGGCGAAGATGCTGCTGACGGCGGGGTCGCGCGTTTCCAATACCAACTTGAAATGGAACGACGCGCACACGCGGACAAGCAACCAGGGCGAGTCGCCCTCGCTGATCGAGCCGGTGAGCGGCACTGTGGTGCTGCGCGGTCTGGAGAAGGCGGCTACGGTGAGTGCGGTCGCACTCGATGGCGCGGGACGAGGCATCGGGGAACCGCTACAGGCTCGGAAGACGGCCGATGGGTGGGCGCTGCCCATCGGGTCGCCCGTGACTACCTGGTATGTGATCTCAGTCAACCGGAAATGAAACCGCTACTCGTGCTTCTCCTGGCGGCCGCCCCTGGTTTGCGCGCGGCCGACTATGCAATGGGCGCCGACCTCTCATTCCTCAAGCAGGCCGAAGACCGCGGCTCTATCTTCAAAGACGATAGCCAGGCTAAGCCCGGGCTGCAAATTTTCAAAGATCATGGCTACAACTGGGTCCGGCTGCGCCTGTTCCACACCCCGACGCAATTGCCCAACAGCCTGGAGTACACCATCGCTCAGGCCAAGGCAGCCAGACAGCTAGGCTTCAAGTTCCTGCTGGATTATCACTACTCCGACACCTGGGCCGACCCCGGCAAGCAGTTCATCCCGAAAGCCTGGGAAGGCAAATCCCACGAGCAGATGGTGGTGGCGCTGCGCGACTACACGCGCGAGACCACGATCGCGTTTCGCGAAGCCGGAGTACTGCCTGACATGGTCCAGATCGGCAACGAGATCACCAACGGCATGCTCTGGCCCGACGCGAAACTGCCGCAGAACTGGGACCATTTCGCCGACTTCATCAAGGCCGGTATCGACGGCGTCGCCGCCGGCGCGGGCGATGGCGCACGGCCTCGAATCATGATCCACATCGACAAGGGTGGCGATTGGGCGGCCACCAAGGCATTCTTCGACAAGCTCAATACCTATCCGGTGAGCTACGACGTGATCGGCCAGTCGTACTACCCCTGGTGGCACGGCAGCATCAACGACCTGCGGGAGAACCTGATCAAGACGGCGCGCGAGTATCGCAAGGACATCATCGTGGTCGAGGCGGCATACAACTGGACGCCGGGGAATTACCGCTCCAAGCCCGCGCCGTTCCCCGAATCGCCCGAAGGGCAGAAGCAGTTCTGGGAAGAGGTCAATCGGACGGTGCAGGCAGCGCCCGATGGCCGCGGCATCGGTGTGTTCTGGTGGGAGCCTGCGGTCGGCGGCGGCCGCGGCGGGCGTGGATTCTTCGACCGCGAGGGCAACGCCCTGCCGGTCATTACGGTGTTCGACAAGTTCACGAGGCACTGATTGTCATGATCGTCATGGAAGACGTATTCACTCGACGCAGCCTGCTCAGGCAAGCCGCGGGAGCTGTTGTGCTCGCCGCCGCGTTCGATTCCACCAGCGAAGCCCAGCCGGCCTCCTCGACGCGGATTCGCGACGCCTTCGATTTCGACTGGAAATTCTTCAAAGGGGATGCTCCCGGCGCGCAGCAGCCCGGCTTCTCCGACGCGGCATGGCGAACACTGGATTTACCGCACGATTGGAGCGTTGAGGGGCCGTTCGCGCAGAACGAGCCTTCCTCCGGCGCGGGCGGTTATGCGCCTACGGGCGTCGGTTGGTATCGGAAGCGCTTTCGCCTTCCGCCGGCGTACGGCAATCGCCTCGTGAGTGTCGAATTCGACGGCGTCTACCAGAACAGCGAAGTCTGGATCAACGGGCAGTATCTCGGCAAGCGGCCCTTCGGCTATATCAGTTTCGCTTACGACCTGACGCCGCACCTGAACGCCGGCGGCGACAATGTGATTACGGTGAAAGTGGATAACTCACGCCAGCCGGGGTCGCGCTGGTATTCCGGATCGGGCATCTACCGGCACGTCTGGCTGGTGGCCGTGAACCCCGCGCATGTGGCGAAGTGGGGAACCTTCGTGACTACGCCGAAGGTATCGAAGGAGGCGGCCGACGTCCACGTGCGGACGCGCGTGCGCAACCGGCAGGGCACGGTGGCGGCCTGTACGCTGGTGAGCGCCGTGGTCGATCGCGAGGGCAAGGTAGTACAAACCGCGGAGGCCGCGCAGGAAATCGGCGCGAACAGCGACTACGAGTTCGCGCAGCAACTCGCGATCGACAAGCCTACGCGCTGGGGTATCGGCGAGCCCTACCTCTACACGCTGCGCAGCACGGTTCGGGTGGGCCAGCAGGTGGTCGATGTCTACGAAACGCCCTTCGGCATCCGGGAGGCCGTGTTCGACGCCGACCACGGCTTCCTGCTCAACGGCGAACGCGTCAAACTTAACGGCGTGTGCCTTCACCACGACGCCGGCTGCGTGGGCGCAGCCGTACCCGAACGTGTCTGGGAGCGCCGCTTCGAAGTGCTGCGCGCAATGGGCTGCAATGCGATCCGCACCAGTCACAATCCGCCCGCGCCCGAGTTTCTCGACCTTTGCGACCGAATGGGCTTCTGCGTGATGAACGAAGCCTTCGACGAATGGAAAGCCGGCAAGGGGCAGGTCCGCGGCAATGGCTATTCGCTCAACTACGATGAATGGCATGAGCGCGACGTCACCGATTTCGTGCGCCGGGACCGCAATCATCCTTCGGTGGTGCTGTGGAGTTGCGGCAACGAGATCAGCGATCAGCTTACCCCGCGCGGCGTGGAAATACTGCGCGACCTGCTAAACATCTTCCACCGCGAAGACCCGACCCGAATGGTGACCGCGGGGTGCGATCAGATTGCGGCCGAACCGAAAGCCGCGCCTGTGGAGTTCCTCGGCCTGCTCGACGTGGTCGGCTACAACTACGCCGACCGCTGGCGCGAGCGAAAGGAACTGTACTACAGCCTCGACAAGGCCGCCCACCCCAACTGGCGCATGATCGGCACCGAAAGCTCCGGCATGGGCGGCTTGCGCGGCGATTATCGGGGGTTCGAGCCGCCCGCTCCCGGTCAGGCCGTCGCGGCCGCGCCAACTCCACCTGCGGGCGGGATGGGTGGCGGGCGTGGATTCGGCCGCGGCTTCCGCGGACTGGACACCGAGCAGTTGTGGAGATTCGTCCGCACACACGACTACGTGGCCGGCGACTTCATGTGGACCGGCATCGACTACCTCGGGGAATCCTTCTGGCCCAATCACGGCGCTACCGCCGGCTGCATCGACATGTGCGGCTTCCCCAAGGACGGTTATTATTTCTACCAGAGCCAGTGGACCGCCAAGCCTGTGCTGCACCTCTTCCCGCACTGGAACTGGAAGGGGCGCGAGGGCCAGTTCCTGACTATCGCCTGCTTCACGAACTGCGACAGCGTGGAGTTGTTCCTCAACGGAAGATCCATCGGTGCGAAGGGCTTCGCCTTCCCGCGTTACGGCATGCAGGGCCGCTACGGGCAGATGGCGCCCGGGGCGGCAGGCGGTATCCGCACCACCTCTGACCTACACCTCGCCTGGGACGTGCCCTACGCGCCCGGAACGCTGCGTGCCGTCGGCACCACGGGTGGACAAACCGTGCTGACGGTGGACGTCGCGACGACTGGCGATCCCGCCACCATCGGCCTCTCGCCGGACCGCGAGACCATCCGCGCCGACCGCCGCGATCTGACCCACATCGTTGTGAAGATGCTGGACGATCATGGCCGCATGCCTCCGGACGCGGATAACCCGATCACGTTTGAAGTCGAGGGCCCGGGCAGGCTGATCGGCGTGGATAACGGCGACCCTTCCAACACCGAAGACTATAAAGGCAAGACCATGAAGGCCTTCCACGGGATGTGCCTGGCTATCGTGCAATCCACCGGCAAGGCCGGACAAATTCGCGTAACGGCAACATCTCCCGGGCTCAAGCCGGCCGGGGTGACGATTACGGCGAAGTCGTGATCGAGGAGGGTTGATGCGGTTGCTGGTTGCGGCGATTGCGCTTTGGGTGCGGGCCGCGGCGGGCGCCGAGAGCGCTGCCTGCGCCCCTTGCCATCGTGCCATCTACGACAGCTATCAACATACGCCGATGGCGGCGAGCAGTGGGGAAGCGGGCCGCGCCACTCCTGCGGAAGCATTCGGGCGGGCCGCTTTCACACACGTCGCGTCCGGCTTCCGCTACCGTGTCAGCCGCAATCGTGGCAACTTGTGGATGGAATTCGAAAAGACTGCCGACCCGAGCCTGCGCGGCAAGAAGCAGTTGGTTTGGTTTGTGGGCTCCGGGGCTGTAGCGCGTAGCTACCTGTTGGTAGCCGACGGTTTTTTGTTCGAGGCTCCGGTGGCCTACTACTCCGCCGGCGCCAGTTGGGACCTGGCTCCGGCCTACGACCGCTACGCCTACCCTTTTCTGACGCGGCCGATCGCTCCCGCCTGTCTGACGTGCCATGCGAGCGGGCTCGCAGTGGTTCCCGGGACCCAGAACCGCTTCGGCCCGCGGCCCTTTCGAGAAAGCGGCATAGCCTGCGAACGCTGCCACGGTCCGGGAGAAGCGCACATCGAGAAAATGAAGTCCGGCCAAGGCGAGGGTGATTCAAGAATATTGAACCCGGCGAACCTCATGGCGGATCGCCGCGACAGCGTCTGCGCGCAGTGCCATCTTTCGGGTGAGGTGCGCGTGAATCGTCCCGGTGGCACCTGGGACACCTACCGCCCGGGAGCCCGCCTTGCGGATTCGATGACCGTGTTCGTGCGGGCACAGGTCAGTCCGGGCATGACGGTGAACAGCCATTTCGAGAAACTGGCACAGAGCGCCTGCAAACAACGCGCGGGCGATCGATTATGGTGCGGCTCCTGCCACGATCCGCACTCCGTTCCCGCAGCGCCGGAACGGGCTGCGTGGTTTCGCCGGAAGTGCCTGAACTGTCATGCGGAACAGCCCTGCAAGGAGACGCCGGCGGTCCGGGCTCGCAGGCAGGATGATTGCACCGCGTGCCACATGCCGAAGAGCCCGGTAACGGACGCCTTGCATGTGGTCTACACGGATCATTCGATTCCGCGTCGCCCGCGTCCCGCGGCTTCACCGCCGGCGGGCACCGATCTGGTCCCGTTCGAGGGATTCACCGCGTCTCTTCGCGACCAGGCGCTCGCCTACGCGATTGCCGCAGTGCGTCAGCCCCCCGCCCCCGGCCCGACGCGCGCGTTGCAACTACTCAAGGCGGCCGAGCAAAATTCGCCTGACGATTCCGAGGTGCTCCTCTACCTTGCCGAGATCTATCGCACCGGGGGCCAGCCTGACCGTGCGATTCCCCTCTACCGGCGGGCCATGCGGCTGGATCCGACACAGGTCACCGCTTCGGTAGGGCTGGGCGGCATTCTCTTCGAGCGCGGACAATACTCTGAATCGATCCGCCTGTGGCAGGACGCGCTATCCAGAAACTCCGGCCTGGTGCTGGTGAGTACCAATCTGGCGATGGCCCAGTGGAACTCGGGGGATCTTGCTTCAACTGAATCGACGCTCCGCAGGGTGATCGATCTCAGTCCCTGCTTTCAACCCGCCCGCGATCTGTTGAGGCGGCTCCTTGACGCGCTTGCGCGTCGCTGAAGGATCTCGCCAGGGCCGCCTCCACGACAAACGCGAAATCGGCGGCAGAAGTGGTTCAACGGCCCGTTACCGAACCGATACCGATCATACGAAAA
This sequence comes from uncultured Solibacteraceae bacterium, assembly GCA_963791985.1. Taxonomy (GTDB): domain Bacteria; phylum Acidobacteriota; class Terriglobia; order Bryobacterales; family Bryobacteraceae; genus Solibacter. Next base: position 960,222 of record CAWBUN010000004.1, read on the forward strand.
TAACGCTCGCGGCGCTCAAGGATCGAACGGTATAGCCATTCCGAGACATGAGAGACGTGACACGCAGAATGACGATCATATTGCCTGTGGGCTGGCAGTTTCCGGGAGCTTCTTCATGCTCTGAGCGGCTGGCCGTATGGCGAAGAAGCCGGCTGCAGCCACGATTGGCTACCTCACATTGCGGCAGCGCAAACTGAAATCGTGGTTCGCGCGTGGTTCAAGAGATCGCTCCCTTACGGTCGCGGCTCTTAGACTAGTACGACGACCGCGAGATGAAATGCGAATTACCAGCCGCTTACTCATGAGAAGGACAATATCACACGGTCAAAGACCTAAGAACGAGAATTTATTAAATCCCGATCGGGAAGGATTGCATCCGGCAGGCATCATACTCAGCAGAAAAGAGCACGGCCGTAACTTTTCGGCCCGGCGCTGCGAATACTCTGGGGAGGGATAGAAGCGCGAAGCAGCGTCTTCGCCTGGCGTAAAACAAGAGAATGAGTACCAACTGGAGGTTTACAATGTCTAAACACATACGGATGATCCTGGCTGCTGTTGGTGTATTAGCTGCGTTGTTGATTGGTTCGGCTTTCGCCCAAACCAGCGACAGCAAGATGGCCGACAAGAGCATGCCGGGCAAAATGACCAATCAGCAAATGATGGACAAAATGGACAAAATGTCCGTCGAAGAGAAGGCCGCGATGTTCGACAAGATGACGGCCAAGGACAAAATGTCGGCGATGAAGATGGCGGGCCACGATACGAGCAAGATGTCGTCCACGGAGCGAATGGACATGATGGGCAAGATGTCGGCGCAGGAGAAAGCCAATGCGTTTGACAAGATGCCGATGGAGAAAAAGATGTCCATCATGCACAATGGGTCCACGATGGGTAAGGGCGCGAAGAAAATGGACAAGTGAAGATTTATGTTAAGGCGCACGGCGGGATGCTAAAGATAGCAGAATAACATTACCTATGAATCGCCTCCAGGAGAAGCATCCGCTCGCGATCCGCTGGTTGCATTGGATCAGCTTCCCGTTGCTGTTTCTCATGATTTGGAGCGGCCTGATGATCTATTGGGCCAACGACATCTATCGCGTTGGTTGGGGACGCACGACGCTGATCCATTTCTTTCCCGATTGGTTGTACCAGCTTCTTGGGTTGAGACAACAGTTGGCCTGGGGCATGGCGGTTCATTTTTTCTTCATGTGGTTTTTCGCCTTGAACGGGATCCTCTATGTAACCTACCTATCGGTGTCAGGCGAGTGGCGGATCCCGCTGCCTGACCGCCATTCCTTCCGGGACGCCATTCTCGTGACCCTGCATGATCTCCACCTCAGGAAAACGTGTCCCCCTCAGGGGAAGTACAACGGAGCACAGAGGGTGGCGTACACCGGTGTGATACTGATCGCGGCGGGCAGTTTGATTACGGGAGCCGCTATCTACAAACCGGTGCAACTGGCGTGGCTGACGAGTCTCTTAGGCGGCTACGAGTGGGCACGAACCGAACACTTCTGGTTGATGATCGCGATCGTGGCATTCTTCGCTGTTCACGTCACGCAAGTGATCAAGGCCGGCTGGAAGAACCTCCGTTCCATGGTGTCGGGCTATGAGCTTGTTTCCGTTGAGGAGCCTTCGCATGGCCGGCGGTAACCGCAATGAGCCCGCTCCTTCACCAACGCCGGAGCGGGAATTAAGCCTTCGCACGCGGCGCGCCTTTCTCACCTTGGGCGTGGGAGCCGCCGCAGGTTTTGGAGGATGGCGCTGGCTGCGCGGCCGGCCGGAGGTCGATGGTTTGGCTCAGCCGTTCCGCCGAATGCTTCAGTTCAACGAGCGCATCGCGGGGGTTTACTTCGACCGACGCCATTTGGCCCAGGTGTTCCCGGCATCGGCCATTCAGGAAATGCGGACCAATGGCCATATTGGCCTCGGGGATGACTACAACCCCCAAGAATGGCGGCTCACGATCAAGCCCGTGACCGATCCCGACCAAGTTCGATATTTAACGCTGGCCGACATCCGGGCCTTGCCAAAGGTAGAGCACATTACGCAGCTCAAATGCATCGAGGGCTGGAGTGTAGTCACGCATTGGACCGGCGCGCGATTCTCTGACTTTACAGCACAATTCGCACCCGAATCGATCCAGGCGCCCTACATAGGCATGCAGACTCCTGATGAGGAGTATTTCGTTGGCCTCGACCGGGGCAGCGCGATGCACTCTCAAACGCTCCTGTGTTACGAGATGAACGGCGCACCCCTCGCGATCGAACACGGCGCCCCTCTTCGCCTGGCCATCCCCGTCAAATATGGCATCAAGAACCTAAAACGGATCGGCACAATTACCTACAGCGCCGAGCGGCCACGCGATTACTGGGCAGAGGAAGGTTACGACTGGTACGCCGGTCTGTAATTGGTGGGGTGGTCCGTGATGAACTCGGTTGTGGCCATTCAATCGAAGGGTTCATTGTGGGATCAAGGTAGGGGTCCGTTGCCGAGAGAGTAATCCATCGTCTTCCGGCCAAGGGGACGCATCAAACCGCGGAGGCGCAGTAGTCCCGGCATCGCCATAGCGCTAGCGCTCATGGATATTAACGCCGGAACTACGTCCCGTCAATTTGCGTATCATCAAGCCAGGAAACCAATGGGCAAACTCTGTATTCTCTTCTTGCCGGCCCTAGTAACGATGGCCCAGGACTGGGCCGTGATGGGACAAGGCAGCGTGCGAGTGGTGGAGAGCACTGTCAGGTTTACCTACCCCTTGCAGCCCAAGCAGTTGGCGCTGGTCGCGCGACCCGCGCCGCCCGACATGGCACGGCTGGCGCGCCTGCGCCTCCGCCTCAGGACCGATCACGATACCGCCGTGGCGGTGCTGCTGAGCGAAAAGAAGCCGGGTGGGGGCAACTACACCGCAATCCCTTGCCGGTCGCTGGGCAGAGCACAGCATTTCCCGCAAATTTGAAGGTCTGTCCGCCGTCCACTGAACGGGCGACGCTATCCGTGCAGCCGGACCCTGAGAAGCCTATGGTCGAGAGATAAAAACTGCCGGTCCACCCCACTCCTACTGAAGGGTCTCCGTCAACTCCGAAGCCCCATGGAATGGCGGGCACCGCTTTGAAGCCAACCCCGCCATTTGTGGAGACTCTGTTGCCGCTGTTGGTCCCGATCACTGCGTTCTGACCGTCGTTGGAAACGGCGACTTGCAATTCGCCAACGCCGGAGAGGAGAAGACCCGGAGCTTGCCGCGATGTCTGTCCCAAACGGTCGGGAACTGTCAGCGCCTCGGGCTGTTCCAAAGGAGGCGGCGCCAACGCGACTTGCAACCAGGGTTTTACGTGAAACATCAGTGGGCGTGATTGCGCGTCGCGTCCGGAGCGCCGACCCGCTGACTCCCCGTGCGCCTGAGACAAGGGATATACTGGCCGCGATGTCCAACCACCCCCTGTCCAGATCCATTACGAAGGATCCCGTCACCTGGCTGTACCCTCCCATCGAGCCCTACAACACTGGCCGACTCCAGGTCTCACCCGTCCACGAGATCTATTTCGAGGAGTCTGGCAACCCCTCCGGCAAGCCGGTGATCTTTCTCCATGGTGGTCCCGGTGGTGGCTCCGATCCGAAACAGCGGCGATTCTTTCATCCTGAGAAATACCGCATCGTGAACTTCGACCAGCGCGGCTGCGGGAAGAGCAAACCCTACGCTTCGCTGGAAGCCAACACGACTTGGGACCTGGTATCCGACATCGAGAAAATCCGCGAGCACCTTGGCATAGAACGCTGGCAAGTGTTTGGCGGATCCTGGGGCTCTACCTTAGCCCTCGCTTATTCTCAGACTCATCCCGATCGCGTCACCGAAGTCGTCCTGCGCGGCATCTTCCTTCTCAGGAAGCAGGAACTCGACTGGTTCTACCAGCGTGGCGCGTCGGTGCTCTATCCCGACGCGTGGGAGCCGTATCTCGCCCACATCGCCGAGGACGAGCGCAACGATCTGCTCTCCGCGTACCACCGCCGCCTCACCAACGATGATCCGGCGGTGCGGCTCGCCGCCGCGAAAATCTGGAGCGGATGGGAAGGCGTTACCTCCAAGCTCCTACCCGACCCTGCCTTCGCCGGCCACTACGAAGAGGATGAATTCGCCCTGGCCTTCGCGCGCATTGAGGTCCACTACTTCCTCAACAAGGGCTTCTTCGAAACCGAGGACCAGCTGCTGCGTAACGTCTCGCGCATCCGCCACCTCCCCGGAGTAATCGTTCAGGGCCGTTACGACGTTGTCTGCCCCATGGAAAGCGCGTGGGCGCTCCATCGTGCCTGGCCCGAAGCCGATCTCATCATCACTCCAGACAGCGGCCACAGCGCCTTTGATCCGCCGAACACTCGCGCGCTAGTGGCGGCGACGGACCGACTGGCCTGCAACTGACCTTGTGGCTGGCGGGATTAGGGTGGTGGTTGGGTACGGCGCGGTCGAGCAGTGCCGATATTGCCCCTCAACGCTGTTTAGTGCTCCTGCGAGCCGAGGCGTCCTGCGCGGCGACGAACTCCAGGCCCTAGAGCACTGTGAGGAGCTCACTGCTTAATGACAATAAACCACGCAGCGACGATGGGACCTTGCGGCCCGCGGCCGCGGCCGCCGGCTGCAGGGGGCGGCGCGTCAGGGGCCGGCGGCGGGGCGGGACCGCGCTCCGGCTGAAACAAGTACGCATTGTGTGTCTTCGGATCAACGGCGATCGTCTTCGCGCCGGCGAACGTCGCGACCGTCGCAACCTCCGTGTACTTGTCAGGCGAGTCCTGGTGAACGACCGTGACGTTCCCCTCGCCGCCATTCGGGATGAAGATCAACTTTTTCGACGGATCCCAACCCAATGCGTCAACCCGCGTTCCGTTCTTGATGGACGCCACGATCTTGCCCGTTTCCGCGTCTACGACGACTGAGGTCTTGTTGCAACCGGAGAATATGCGGTTCGACGCCTTGTCGTACGCGATGCCGGTCGGTCCTGCGCAGGGCGCGAGCGGCCATGACGCGGTGGCTTTCCACGTCTTCACGTCGATCACCTGGATCGTATTCTTGCTTTCGTTATTGACGAAGATGTGTCCCTTGCCATCCGCCGCGGCGCCTTCGGGTGCTGTGTCTTCGAGTTCGACAGTGGCAATGATGTCGCCGGTCTTGGGATCGATCGCGGTGAGCGTGCCGATCGGCCGGCTGTGATTCGTCAGAATGATCTTGTCATCGGGCTCGTCGTACATGATGCCGTCGAGACCGGGGCCGACTTTGATCTGCTTGATCACCGCCAAGGTTTTGAGGTCGAACATCGTGACGTTTTGATCGCCACCGTTGGTCGTAAAACCGTGACCGGCTTTGGTGGCGATGCCGGCGCCATGTACGCCAGGCGTGTTCGGAATGTCCCCAAGCACTTTGCCGGTCGGGCCTTCGACGACCATCATGTGCGTACCACGCGACACAAATACGCGTCCCGTCGCGGTTTCGACGGCGACATAGTCCGTACCGCCATCGCCCTTGATGTCATGTTTTTCAACATTGAACGTCTGTGCGTCACCAACAAGGGGGACGATAAGGAGGGTTGCGAAGAAAATCAAAGGTGCGTTGCTTAAGCGTCTGATCATGTTGCCTCCGCTGCCTCCATAGTTTGCCCCAAGCTCGATGAATAGACGATGAACGGTCCGTTTGGCCATCCGCATGGCGTTCCAGGAGGAAGGAGGAATGAGGTGCACGCATCGGTGCTCCGCCGGTGCGGAGCTTCAGCAGGTCTCCTGGCTGTCTCCTGGCTGTCTCCTGGCTCCTCGCCTCACTGATCGGAAAGGCCGTTTTGCCAAAGACGAGATAGTGTCGCGCTGTTCAGCCCATTCAGGGCTGGGGAACAAGGAGAGGCTCTTCAACGCCCGGCTTGCGGAAGATGCAGCTGCCGATCGGATTGGAGGCCGAATGCGTGGATGCGGTCTGTACCTACAAAGACCATGCCGGGTCCAAACGCCGGCGTATTGTACTTGCCGCCCACTTGAAGCATGGATGGCGTGCTGACCCATAGAGCGTGCAGGTTCGACGGATCGAGCGCATATAGAACCGGGTGAGGAACATTGGGACCGACCAGCGGCGTGCTACGGCCAACGTTGCCGACGAGTATCCAGACGATCGCATCGTTGCCGCCATTGCTCGTCACCCAAGGCGACCCAGGCGACAGGAAAGAGTAGGTGTTCTCCGACCCTTCGACAGAAAGATATGCCGGGCGCCCGGGGGAGGTGTTGATCCGCAGCTTCACGATACAGGGCGGGGCTGTTTGTTGAGAATTGAACGCCGTTTTGCTGGAGCCGCTGACGAACAGGAAACTGGTACCGTCAGCGGCGCGAAAAAAGGCGCCGGTGGAACGGGCTCTTGCAAAATCGAGGCTGCCGAAATCTTCGCTGTAGGGTCCGAATATGTTGAGTGGGCCTGGCTTTCCGAACTGCGGCTGCGCGATCGGAGGCACGAGCGAACGGTCGGCTGCAGGATCGATGCCGCAGGCCGGTCGCGAAACTACGCTGCCGGGCATGTGATCGCGGTCCACCAAGTATTGATTGCCCTGTTTGCCGCCAAAGGTAATGAGGTGAGGAGTGCTGGTGCTTGCCGCACCCAAGTCTGGCAGGACGATGACGCCGCCTCCGGCGAGGTCGATATCGTTCTGTTCCATCTGGCAGTAATTCCAAGGGGTATATGTGCCCATCAGACGCAGGGGCGAACCCGGGTTCCATACCAGGATCGACTGCCCCCAGTAACCTGGAACGGCAGTAGTATTGAGCGTGCCGTTTCCAGTGGTCGAATAGACATTTCCCTGGTCATCGACAGCGGGCCCGGCGGAGGCCCACATGCCACCGTTGGCGAAAGCCACGCTGGAGGGTGCGGCGGAAAAGGCGCTGGCGAGCGCAGGGATTTGAGTGTCGGCGACGACCATCCAGCCGGTTGCGCTGTCGAAGTAAGCGCCGAACGGTATGTAGAGCAGCTTGCTATCCGGACTCAGGTTTAGAGCGCCCCTCTGGCTCATGACGCGGGACGCCTGAAATGCGGCAGGACCGTTCCGGTTGATGGCGGCGAGTGTCGTGTCGTTGATGTTGAGAGGCCAGCCTGGCAGAACGTTGCCGTTTGTAATGTCGAGTGCGAAGACCTGCCAACCCTGCGTTGCATCTGCCGACGCCACGTAGAGGCGAGGCGGGGTTGCGTTCAGATCGATGACCGGTGTGCCCATGATGCCGAAGGGAATCCCGCCGTCCAGAACTCCGCCGGACGTGACAGGCGTACCGCTATCCGCGATTCCGCCGGGAGTTGCGAGTTGCCGCCTCCACAGGATGGTTCCGGCGGCGACAGGAGTGGGGCCGCGTCCCATTATTCTTGGGGCAGGCGCTCGCGACGCGTTGACGGCGTAGACGAATCCGTTGCTCGAGGCGGCATAGACAACGTGGAAGGTCCTACCCGCATAGGCAGCGACCGACATCGTGACTCGATCGACGTAGAGCGGTGACGCGTACACGTGAGGAACGTAGGTGGTTCCCGAGATGGTGACGGAATCAAATGGCGGCGAATCCCACACCGGACCGAACTCGCCGTCCGAGACGTTGCGTGGAGTCAGGATTGTTTCAGTGGAAATCCAACCTGTGCGTTGGCGGTCGCCATGGAAGGTCAAGACGCTGTACTGGGCGATGGCAGCCAACACGCACGGGCCAAACAGACAGCCTGCCAACCGCAGAGTCCAGGGCATCTTGAAGCCAGTATATAACTCGACTGTGGATGTCCTTCGTACTCCAATGGACCGTAACCGCGTCTCCGTGGCTAATGCTCTGTTCTCATGCGTCGCATTATTCGTGCGGTTTCAGAGCCGACCGAATCTTCCGATTTTGCCGGATAACGCCATCCCACACGAGAGTAGCCCCGTTTAGGAGCAGGGTGATTCCAGCCTTCCCCAGACGGTTCTCGGCCTCCCGCCGGAGGCACGCCTGGCAGGCCGGGTGGCATAATCAGTTGAGCCAAACCTCCATGACCAAAACCCCGCTACTTCTCTGCGCGGCGCTGGCGACCTCATTCGCTCAGCCGATAGACCACAATCTCTATGCCGGAATCCAGTGGAGGCTCGTGGGACCGTTTCGCGCGGGCAAGGCCACGTCCGCCTCGGGGGTACCAGGTAACCCGGCGGTGTATTACTTCGGCACCGCCGGAAGCGGTGTCTGGAAGACTGGCGATGGCGGCCAGACGTGGGCTTGCGTCAGCGATCCGGTCCGCCTCACCGGCATCGGTGCCGTCGCTGTCGCTCCCTCGCGCCCCGATACCCTGTATGTCGGAGCCTCGGGCACGGGACCGACCGCCGGGCTCTACCGCTCGACGGACGCCGGAGATCACTGGGAACTGATCGCGCTCCAGGGACATGCGGTGGCGTCCATCGTGATCGATCCCCGCAATTCCGATCTGGTGATGGCGGCGGCCGGGGATACCGGTGTGATGCGGACCAGCGATGGCGGCAAGACCTGGAAAGCGGTGCTGCCCGATTCCAAGGCAGGCGCAGTGTGGCTGGTCTTCGATCCCGACGACCCGCGGAACCTGTATGCCGGGACGCGCCCCGCCGGCACTGGCGGTCCGGGCGGCGGGGGTGGCGGAGCTGGCCGCGGCGCTCCGCCGGTGACCACGCCTGCAACGGATTCGCAGATTTATCGTTCCGGCGACGAGGGCCTCACCTGGGTCAAGACGAGCCCGGACGGGCTCCCAGGCGGAAACTTCGGCACGATCTCCCTGGCCGTAGCCCCTGGCACCAAGGGGCTGCGTGTATACGACTATGTCGCGCAGGGCCTCTTCCGCTCCGACGATGGCGGGGCCCATTGGAGTCGCGCCACCGACGATCCGCGTTTGATCGGCGGCGGACAGTTCCACGATGTGATCGTGGACCCTCGCAACCCGAACATCCTGTTTGCGACGCAGACCTCCCTCTATCGTTCCATTGACGCCGGCAAGACATGGGAATCCTACACCGGCGCTCCCAGCGGCGCCGACTTCAACTACCTGTGGATCGACCCCACCGATGACAAGTACATGATTCTCGCCACCGACCAGGGTGCCGGAGTCAGCATGAACGGAGGGCGCACCTGGACCACCTGGTACAACCAGCCGACCGGCCAGATGTACAACATCACGACGGACCATGGCTTTCCCTTCTTCCTCTATTCCGCGCAGCAGGACAGCGGCACCATCGCCACGCCCATCTTCGGCCGGGGCGGTCAGATCACCTACCGCGACTGGTACACCACCAACGGCTTCGAAACCGCGCGCATCGTGCCGGACGCGGCCGATCCCAACTATTTGTATGCCACCGGTTGGTACGGTTCCATTCTGCGCATCAATAAAATCACCGGCCAGACCCAGCATGTCTTTGAGCGCACCGCGAAGTATCGCGAGAATGGCTCTCCCCCGATGGGCTTCGCGCCGGCTGACCCGAAGACGTTCTATCTGGGCACGCAATATCTGTTAGCCACGCGCGACAAGGGCATGACGTGGCAGGCGGTGAGCCCCGACCTTACAGCCAGCCCCGAGGGAGACACGGCGCCGCCGGACGCGCGCGGACGGGGCGGCCGCGGCGGCCCCGCAATCAGCGCGCTGGCGTTCTCACCCAAGGATGCGAAAGAAATCTGGGCGGGCACGAGCAATGGACGCCTCCAACTCTCGCGCGATGGCGGCGCTCACTGGAACAATGTGGCATCCGGTGAGATGGCGCAAGGCGGAGCCGTGACGACGGTGGACGCATCGCCCAGCGATCCCGCGCGTGCGTTCGCGCTGGTGGATCCGTCAGGTGGTGGCGGCCGCGGCGCGACTGCCACTGCTCCGCCGCGCATCTACCGCACCGATGACTACGGCCAGAGTTGGAAACTGCTGAACAACGGGCTGCCCAACAGCGCGGCACATGCGGTTCGCGAGGATCCCGGGGATCGCAACCTGGTCTTCGCTGCGCTTGATAGCGGCGTCTTTGTCTCCTTCAATGGAGGCGGCGATTGGCAATCGCTCGGACTGAATTTGCCCGCTGCTTCGTGCCGTGACCTGGCGATCGAGCAGAACCACCTGATTGTCGCCACCTTCGGGCGCGCCCTGTGGGCCATTGACAATCTGAACCCGCTGCGCGAACTCGCCGCGAAATCGGCGCAAGTAGCCGCGTCGAATGCCTACCTGTTCGCTCCCGCGGCGGCGGTCCGCATGCAGTGGGACTCGTATACGGACACGCCCTTGAGCCCGGAATTGCCCGCTGCGGCGAATCCACCGGACGGGGCCGTGATCGACTATTACTTGAATTCACCGCCCGCCGGCGAGATCAAGCTGGAGATCTACGATCCAGCGGGCAAACTGGTGCGCTCCTATTCCAGCACGGGTGCGGCATCGCTGGGCTATAAGGTGAATGTGCCGGATTATTGGCTGGCGCCAGCCTCTGTGCTGCCGAAGACAGCCGGGCTTCACCGCTTCGTCTGGGATCTTCGCTACCCCGATCCCGAGCAACTTCTCTACACCTACTACGGGGTGCACGTCGACTACTTCGAGTACACTCTGGCGGACCACGCCATTCCGCACAACACGCCATGGCACGAGCCGCAGGGCCCGATGGTGTTGCCCGGACAATACGAAGTCCGGCTTACCGCGGGCGGACAAACACAACACCAACCGATCACGGTGACGCTCGATCCGCGGCTGAACGTTTCGCTGCAGGAGTTGCGGCAACAATTGGAACTGGCACAAAAGATCGCCGCTGTCATGGGCGTAACCTACTCTGGCTACAATCAGGCCGCGCAACTGCGTGCCGACCTGGCATCGCGGTTGGCCTCTCTAAAGCAACTGGGAAAGTCGCCGGAGACAATCTCCGCCGCTGAGACACTGGATGGAAGAGCGCAGGCATTAGCGAATGCCGCCGGACCGCTCGCCGGTCTGGGGCCGGTAAATCGCGACCTCACGCGCCTGATGATTGCCGTGGGCCAGTCCGACACGCCGCCTGCCGAAATGCTGACCGAGGCGTTCGACGGCATGTGTCATGACACCAGGGCGGCGCTGGCGCGATGGAAGGAACTGCTAACCGTCGACCTGCCAAAGTTGAACGCACTGTTGGCTGAGCAAGGACTCCTGCCGTTGACAGCACCTCGAGCAGTCGTAGACGGGTACTGCGGAAACTGAGGAATCAGCTAGGCCCAAAGCAGAGGGATGCGCTGCCCGGCGCTGTTGCGAAATCCCCATTGCTCTCTTGCTGCTTTCAAAAGTTCCGGCCGATTCGATATTCGCTTGAAGTCTACTACAACAATTCCTGGCCTCTGTTCCTCCCCCATGAGGGAAGACCCCAGACCCCGGTGGGATTCCGGCGTGCGCGGGCAGGCGCTCAACCGTGCCGCGCAGCGTGAAGCCCGGGAGTGCTGAAAGACGCTGGTGCCTTCTAAATAAAAAATCCTGTGCGGACAGGATTCCGTTCGCGCCGCTTAAGGCGTTCAATCGTAGTTACAAGGAGTAAACATGAATAGCACCCGGACGCGAACCCTGATTGCAGTTACCGCGGTTACGTTGCTCACTGCGGCCTGCGCGAAGAAGAAAGTTGCCGCTGCCACGCCACCTGCGCCAGCTCCGACAGCGGCAGCAGCGGTTACCAGGCCGACACCTCCGCCGCCGGTGCGGACCGCCACGAATCAGCGCCCGGTTGCCTCTACTACGCCCACCTCGCGGTTTCCGAATGCCGTGACTCGCGCACGGATTGATCAGCTTCTGGCCAAGATCGAAGACGCCTACTTCGACTACGACAGGTTCTCGCTTCGCCCCGATGCTTTGAAAGCGCTGCAGGCCGACTCGACGGAGTTACGGGACATTTTGAAGGACTACCCGGACTACAAGCTGACCATTGAGGGCCACGCCGATGAACGCGGTTCCGCCGAATACAACGTCGCCCTCGGCGACAGGCGCGCTGGAGCCGCTAAGGAATACCTGGTCGGGATCGGTATTCCCTCGGCTCAGCTCTTTGTCACAAGCTACGGCAAAGAGCGCCCGGTTTGCACGGAGCACGACGAAAACTGCTGGCAGCGGAATCGCCGCATTCACATCATCGCAACGGCTCAAGCACAGAAGTGAAGCGTGTGGGCCGTTTCAGGTAAGCGCCGTGTCACTGGCGTGTTCGCGGGTGTTTGCGGACTACCGGGCGGGTTCAAATCGAACCCGCGAGCCGGAAAGAGGAGAATCGATGACAGTTCCAATAGTTGCTTTGAGTACGCTGCTGTTGGCAGGCGCCGCCTTTGCCGACGATTATACGAGTCGTGCCAGGTTGATTGGCAAGTGGCAACAGAACGATGGAAATGGAGATGCCAAGTCCACCTGGATCCTGGCGGAGGCTCCGGCTGAAGCGATCCACGTCATCAGTTCGACCGGCGCGCAGACTGTCGCCGAGTTCGAGTGCAACACCGTGGGCAAAGAATGTGAGGTCAAGGACGCCGGACGGAGGTCAAAGGTGTCGATGTGGTTCAACGGGCTCAAACTTGTCGAGATGGAGACCAGGGGTTCCCAAGTCCTGAAGCGGCGTTTCAATGTCACCGGGAATGGGGACACCATGGACATGGAAACTATCCCTATTTTCCCTACCGGCAAGGTCGAGACAACACACTTCAAGCGCGTACCTTCCGCCCTGGCGAAACAGTAGAACGCGGCGGACCTCGAACAACATGGCTCCCCTCAAGACGCTTCGAGCTTCTCAATGGAACCCGACCGCGAGAAGCTTCTTACGGCCAACCGGTGCAATGGTTCACACTTGCCTCGCGGGATAGTGTGTCGACAGGATAAACCACTTCCCGTTCGCCGCGTCAACTTGCAATGGAGGAGAAAGGGAATCGGAAATGAGACTCAGAACGCTGTTTTGGGGCGGCTTCATGGTTGTCGCGATGGCTCTGTCGGCCTTTCCGGCGACTAAAGCCGCGGTGGCGCAAGCATGCGTGGCTGGAGAGGCGACCGCCGCATCATTTACGTGGGATTTCAAGGGCGAAGCCAACACGATCTTCAAGGACGTGCAGGACGATGCCCAGCAGGCGTTGTATCACGCCGACGAACTACAGAGCTTCGCCGAGAATTCCAATCTCGACTGGCAAACTCACGCGAACCAATTGGAGTATCTGAAGAGCGAGATCAACGACATGGGCGCGAAGCTCTGCCGACTGGAAACGATTCGCAGGGTTCTGGCCCCGTGGCAACAAAATGCGATCGACGAAATTGCGACCGACGCACGACTGATGGCAGGCAACGCACAAGAGGCTATCGTGTTCGGCACTAGCAACCCGAAGGAGCTGTGGCGCGCCGGTTATCAGGACCACGTGAACAGCTTGTACCGGGAGGCGCAGAGCCTGACTCATTCGGTAACCCACGCCGTCGAGTTCGCGGGCGTGTCGCAGCAATACCAGCAACTGAGAAAGGAGTTGGGCGTTCGGACTTCTTCTTAATGCAGGATTCCCCGTCCTACTCGGTAATTGGAGGTGTGACATGTTAAAAAGCAGATGTTCGAAAGTGGCCATCACGGCGTGCGCGCTGATGCTGGCGATTCCACTTACGGCGGCAAATAAGCCCGCGGCAACCAAGAGCAATAATGCCACTGTGAGAGTTTCCAAAGCGACCGTCTGGAAAGCCGAGACTCTCTCCGGCAAGGTCATGGAGGTCGATCCCAACCAGCACCTCGTGGTCATCGAAACCGCGGGTGGAGTTCCCTTCGATATGGTGGTCAGTGCGAAGACCATCATTAAGGCCGGGGACCAAAGGCTCACTCTCAAAGAGCTGACGCCGGATGTCAATAGGCCGGTACAGGTAACATTCAAGCCCGAGCGGAGAGGCGACGTAGCAACCGCCATCCACATCAACGGATAGGCTCGAATGCCGGCGGGCGAGAACTTCGTCAGACGGGCCCACAGATTGACGTATTGAAAACGTATTGAACTGAATTTGAACGCCGGCACAGTGGGAAGCAGGCTCAGGAGAGTTGTTGGGGAATCAGGTTGGTTCGGCCGACTTTTTGGTGCCCGAGGGGCGTCTGAGAATAGTGATCCGGATATTACTGACGTTGCTGCTGATGAACGTGCCTCTCGTCGCCACTGGGCAACCCGCCTGCGCGGGAAGCACGACACTGGGGACCTTCCAACTCTCCGTTGGGCCTTTCTCGAAAGCCGCACCTTTGCCGTTGAAATCGATAGCGGCCATTCCGGCAGGGTCGCGCCTGATTTGGAATCCGGTGCATCTCATGCCCCAGGCATCCGCCGGCGCCGAAGTGGCAGTCGTTTTGTTGCCGGCATCCGGCGGCGATCTGATCGTAATGGAGCCTCGGAAAGCGGCAGCGCGCACGGAATGGCAGCTACTCGAACGGCCACAAGTTATCGCACTGATCTTCGGTCCTCAGGGCTTGAGCGAGGGCAAGATCAAATCTCTTGTCACTCGGAATCGCGACTTAGTGAGGCAGATGGCGGACTATGCCGAGCAGAGTTCCGAAGTTGAATCGCTCGTGCAGCAACTCGCGGATGCCGAGCAGTCGGGCGGGGGCGCTGACGCCGTTCTCAAGGGATTTTCCGCGCAGTACGGCGTCAGCCAGCAGAAACTGGACCCGAAGGCGGCCTCCGATCAGCAAGCGGTCTTCCTGCTGAAGACGCTGCTCCCAGCATCCACCGCCTACGATCCGCTCGCCAACCGCAGCACTCAGGTGCAGCAGTCCGGCGGGCTGGCGGCGTCGGTAGCAGGGATGTTTTTCGGCAATCCAGTGGGCCTCGCGGCGGGCGGGGCCGCCTTGTTTCAGAACCTCAAGACCGCCCTGTTTCCCAATACGGAATTTCGCTCGGCGTTCGCGCAATCCACCGATAGGGAACGGCTGACATTTTGTACCAAGAGCCAGGCGCCCAAGAGCAAGACTCGAACCGCCTACCTTTGGGCCTATCGCGTACCCGGACTCAAGACGCCCGCGGTGTCCTTGGTTGGCACTCCCCATCTGCCGATCGGGGCGAAGTCGCCGCTGATGCTGAAACCCGGCGAGGGCTTCACGATAAAGGAACTGGAGCGGGCGCGCGATTGGCGGTTGATCCCGGTCTCAGGCGGTCATCCCATCCCGGTAGAAGTGCGCTTCACCGCCGCCGCTTCCGCAGAAATCGATCTTTCCAAGGTGAGCGCGCCCGCAGGTGAGTATCGGCTGGCCGCCACGTGGGATTGGGATCCTCTCGAGATCGCTGGAACATTGCGTTTGCACCCGTTTGGCGATTTCACCCACATAATCCTCGCGCCGGCAGAGCGAGACAAGCTAGTCGAAGGGAATGGAGTCCGCGCGGTGGAATTGTCCGGGGCCGATTTCGAGTTTCTCGACAAGGTTTCGCTCGAAGCTTCAGGCAGGGACGGCAAGGCGGTGGAAATTGGATTCACTCTTCCCGCAGGCAAACGTTCCGGTCCACAGAATTCAGTCGTGGTGAACGTCGACACCGCCAAACGGGGTGCCTATCGTTTAATACTGACCCAATCGGACGGAGTCGCACACACGCTCTCGTTGGAGATCCTGCCTCCGAACCCGAGACTTTCCAATCTTCCGATTCGTCTCAACCAGGGGGAGTCCAGCGAGTCCCTTCGCCTCGAGGGCAGTGGTGTGGAACGTATTGAAGCTGCCTCCTCGGATGCGGGCGAGATCAAGAGGGCGCCTGATTTGCACGGCTGGTCGGGCGAGGTTGCCCTGAAGAACGGACTGACCGCGGGCCAGAGCTTTTCCCTACGCCTGAAAGTGAAGGGCCTGGCAGGTTCCGTAACGATTCCGGACGCGATTCAGATCGTCGGGGCGCGGCCCAAAATTCTTTCTCTGCAAAAGTCTCTGGCAGGCGCTCTGGGGATTGAGATCGGAGCCGATGAGTTGCCGACCGGCACGGCCGCAGGGCTGGTCCTGACAGTGAATCTTCCGCGCGATGCCAGCCGGCCCCGGCTGGAACTAAGTTGCGCAACTGGAGAATTGCGCCAGCCCCTTACGCTTGCTCCGGGCGAGCCCTCGGGAGGGGCGAGTCTGACCCTCGCCGGACCGGGGACCTTGTATCTTTCCGTGGACCCCGGTGCTGTCGGCTATGCCGGGTGCCGCCTGGCCGCCACGGTGATCCTTGATCCGGAAGGCCGATCGGATCGATTCGTCCTGGGTCGTGTAGTTCGCGTCCCGCGTCTCGACAAGTTCACACTCACCGGCGAGAAGGTCGGCGAGTCGAGCTATGCGGGCAGCTTGGAAGGCTGGGATCTCGACGTGATCGAGAAGGCCGGGTGGGACACCGAGCACGGGGTACGGGTCGAATCGATCCCGACGCCCGTCCCAGGCGGCGCGTCCCGTCAAACCGTGCGTATCGTGTTGCCCTGGCCCGCACCTGGCCCGCATGCGTTTTTGTACATCTGGCTCCGCGGGGAGGCGCAGGGACGCAAAACCGACGTTGCCTATTGATCCACGCGGCGCGAGCCCGGTACGACATGGGCAGTATAGGAAAGAGCCCATCAGCGCCAGATAATGAATCATGGAGGCGCTCCAACATCACGTTGGAGCTCTGCGCGCCCGTGCGAAGCGGCTTCCCGTGCTGTTTCGGGGTTTCGCGGCCGTTGTACGAATCGAGAGCCACTAACGATGTCGGATCAAGCGGATGGGGTCGGCGCCGTTGAGCAGTTTCTTCGAGAGCAGATAGACACCATCCCCCATCTCGAAGCACTCTTGTTGCTTTGGGGTAGCCGCCCCAAGTCCTGGTCGGCCAAGGACATGGCTGAAGGCCTGTTTGTGGCTACACCAATCGCCGGCGAGATCCTGGACGACCTGGTCCGCCAGGGATTGATCGCACCTGCCCCCGGACCAGTTACGACATACCACTACGAGCCGCAGCCGGATCGAGATCAGATCGTCGCCTCGGTGGAATCAACCTACCGCCGCGAGTTGATTCGTGTATCGCGACTCATTCATTCCAAACCGTCGGCGGCAGTTCGGGAGTTTGCCCGGGCCTTCCGCCTCAAAAAGGATGACAAGTAAGATGGGAGCCGTAGTTTATCTCCTGGGTACTCTCACCAGTTTGAGCTGTGCTTTGTTACTTCTTCGAAGGTACGCCCGCGTGAAGCGGAAACTCCTCTTCTGGAGCGGCCTCTGCTTCGCAGGCTTGACGATCTCCAACGGGCTGGTCTTCGTAGACCTGGTCCTGTATCCGGATGTGAACTTGTACCGCTGGAGGTTGAGTACGGCCGCAGTCGCGATGATCCTGCTGCTTTACGGCTTAATTTGGGAAAGCGAGTGAAACAATGATCGACGGGTTTCTGCTGGGAGTGATCGCCACGGCTTCTATCACTGCGGGATTATTCTTCCTGAAATTCTGGCGCGCAACCCGCGACTCCTTCTTCCTCGCGTTCGCAGCATCATTCATCATTGAGGGACTGAACCGTTCCGCTGTAGTTCTCCTTGACCGTCCGAACGAGGCGTCTCACTGGACCTATTTGGTCCGCCTCCTCTCCCTGCTTCTGATTCTCTGGGCGATCCTGAAGAAGAACAACTTCCAGAAGTGAGGTTTTGCCGGGAACCGAAGACGCCGGTCATCGCGATCGACGGCCGGTCTGCGTGACGAATTGCCGCACGGTTTGGTCGTAGGTTCGCGGCGCAAATCTGCCCGAAGCCGCCCCGGAGGGATAAGGGTTCTGGATTGACGTTTCGGGACCTTGTAGCGATAGCCTGCGGAGGCTGACCGGCGTTGCGGCGGAAGAGTCGAAGTCATACCATTGGGCCAATATGCCAAAGCTGATCGGTTCACCAACGCCCGTACCCACATCCGGGAACAAACCCCGGCTCGTTGAGGAGTATGTTGGCCTCATCAATACCGGTGACACTGGAATCTCGATCGCCCATTCGCGCTGTCCAGCCGGTTGGGAAGAGCCCGCACAGTGCCCGAAGTTCGATAGGTTCACGATTGTCCTGAAGGGGATGCTGCGGTTGGAACATGCGGATGGCGTGATTGAAGCTGAGGCTGGTCAGGCGATTCACGCTGCGCGGGACGAGTGGGTCCGTTACTCTACACCAAGCGAGGCAGGGGCGGAGTATATCGCCGTGTGCATGCCGGCGTACTCCCGGGCCGCCGTCCGCTGGGAGGCGTGACCGGCCGGCGAACCGGGGACGCGCATGGGGCTTTAAAAGCGGTCCGCAGATTTGCGGATCTGTATTTGGTATATGAACTCTGCGCCGTTGTCGAAATAGGTTGCGGTGCATTTAAGCGGCCAGCCTGACAGAGGCAACGCGACGCACTGGCCGTCACTTCGACCTGTAATCCGACGTCTGGGGGGCGTGAAGTCTAATTCGTACTCCGCGACAATCCGGATGTGCTCCAAACCCGGCTGCCGGCCGGAATACACCGACACGCGGCGTACATTCGAACGGCTGAAGGCAGTTCGCGGGACATCGAGCGAGCACGCCGGCGGAATTGGCGCATAATGGAGGGTCTTGGGATCCGCGTCCGGAGGGCGTCGCCGGATACCATCCGAAAAGCATGGCACGCATTCGTATTCTCCTGGCTGACGACCATACCGTCATGCGCCGCGGGTTGCGGCTCCTGCTCGAACAACAGGCGGACTTCCAGGTGGTCGGCGAGGCCGATGACGGCCGCCAGGCGGTTGACCTGGCCGCATCGGCGCACCCCGGCGTAGCCGTCCTTGACATTGGAATGCCACTGCTCAACGGCATCGAAGCAACGCGTCAGATTGTCACGGCTGATCCGGCAGTCGCCGTGGTAGTCCTTAGCATGCACTCCGACGAAACCTACGTCTTGCGAGCGCTGAAGGCTGGGGCAAAGGGCTACCTGCTGAAGAACTCCGCTGAGGCCGATCTGATTCAGGCAGTTCGTGCGGTCGCCGAGGGCAAGTCGTTCTTCAGCCCCGCCATTGGCAGAATGCTGCTAGAAGACTACATGCGCCAGGTCGCAAAGCGGGAGGTCGAGGACAGCTACGAACTGCTGACGCCGCGCGAAAAAGAAGTTCTGCAGTTGATAGCCGAAGGAAAGACCAACAAGGAAATCGCCACTCTCCTGAAGCTAAGCCTCTACACGGTCGAGAGTCATCGAGGCAAAATTCTGGAAAAGCTGAATCTGCACTCAGTCGCAGACTTGATCCTGTATGCCGTGCGCAAAGGGATCATCTCATGAACCAGGCAAGCGATCCCGAGCCGGAATCGAAACTTCTGCAACTACAGTCGTGCCTCTTCCCGGTTGGGACGTGACCCTCAAGACTCCCCCGATCTGGCGAAGGCGTTCTTCCATGCCTACCGTCCCAAGACCGCGTACGTTCTCCATGTCGAAACCGATTCCATCGTCATGCACGCTAAGCACTAACCGATCCGCATTTTGTCTCAGCTCAACATGGACCGTCTTGGCCTGAGCGTGGCGCGCAACGTTTTGCAGCGCTTCCTGGGCGATCCGGTAGAAGCATATGCTTATTCCCTCGGGCAGGCCGTCCGCCTCGGCATCGGCCGAAACCTTCACCGCCAGGCCCGTCCGCCGGGAAACCTCGCGCGCTTGCCACTGAATTGCGGCGCTTAAACCGAGATCATCCAGCATCGAGGGCCGTAGCAAGAGAGCGATGTCGCGGACCTCGTTCACGCTCGTATCGGCTAGCCGCTGGATCGAGTTCAGGAGTTCCCGGCTCTGTGCATCGCCTTCCGGAATGCGCTTTTGGAGGTTTCCGGCATCGACGAGCAGAGCGTTGAGGGTCTGTCCCACCTCGTCGTGAAGTTCTCGTGAAATGGCCTTCCTTTCCTGTTCTTGAGCGGCGACGAGGCGATGGGACAGCTTTCCCATTTCGACGCGGCCGGCGGCAACCTGGTCATATCGAAGCCTGGTTTCCTTTTCCAGCCGCGAAATGTAAAGTGCGCTTCCGATTGCCAGAATCGTTGCGGCAGCCCAAACTCAAGAGGAGTGTCCAAAGTAACTCCGAGCGCAGGCTCCCGAATCCGGAAGCCATCTGGGACTCCCCGTCCGCCACCTGTCGCGAATGTGCCTCATCAATCTGGGCAGTGATTTCCAGGACGGAAACCCTGCTGGGGAGGACGGCCGAATTGTAGAACCTCGGGCCTAATACCTTCCGTTCGCGATTCGACCATTCCAGGCTTGGGCTGATCGATTCCCAATAGCGTTCGATCTGCCCCCTCAACTGGGCAGCCAGTTTCGAATCGGTCGTGTTGGGAGTAGCGGCATAGGTATCGAGACTCTGTTTCAAATCCTCCCAAACCCGGCGCAGTTCGCTGCTGTGTTGGGCGCTACGGTTTTCATCGGGATCCAACAGGTAATCGCGGACAAATGTGTCGGAGAGAAGGATTTTGGTCTGGATCGAAGCCAGCGTGCCGGTTCTGGTGACGGCCTCCACGCGGATGCGATCGCTCTGATCGCGGATGCCCTCGAGCACCCGAACGGCGTCGATACCAGTGACGAGCATCAGCAGGATCATGCCGCCAAGACCCACGGCGAGGATCAGCCGGCTGCGGCGGCGTGCGGCTTCGATCGCCGGTTCAGGCATGAGAGACTTACTTTCGGGTCCGATGCCAGCCGAATTTCCACCAGACATAAGTCACCCTGTCCATCATGGCAGACAAGCGGGCTCGGATCGAGCGCCGAATTGAGCGCGCAAAGGTGGCGTTGGCCTTTTCTCCGTTCGGCTGGATGTGCTTCAAGGTCTGCGCCTGCGACGCGGTTCGAATCGCGGCAATAATCCTCATCTCTCTTCTGCGCGCCTGTTCCGGATCGTTGAGTTCCCTTTCTACCAGATGAGCGTGTTCCAGTGCGCCCAAGAGTTCGCCCAGATGGAACGGCTTGGGGACAATATCGAGCGCAAAGTGCGGGAGGATCGAAGACCACATGTTCGCATCCCGGGCGGTGAGCACTACCTTCGGTAAGCCAGGGTGCGAGGCGTCAATTGCCTGGAGGACCGCTAACCCGGGTTCGAGCGTGCAGTCGATGTCGATCAGTAAGGCTTTCGCTCTGGTGATTGCCAAGAGCAATTCCACTTCACGAGCGTCGGCTGCGTGATAGGCGCGGATTCCAGCCGCCGATAGGTGGCGGTTCAGGTTAGCTGCATCTCGCGCCGAGGCGGAGACAAAAATAATGGAGAAGCGTCTTGTTGCATCGAACAGGGGAATGGGAGGGATGTCTTCTTTCAGAAAGCGTCCGGTGTGATGGTTCAGCGAGAAGGTCTGCTTAAAGGGCCCGTCAGTCACCTGTTTCATCGACCAGTCCTCCTTCCACATCTCAAGTGTAAAGATGCGATACAGTCCTCCACCATCGCCTGCGGAGGGGATGTGCCGCACCGTCGGCACGGGAGGCTGCGAAAGGGCCCCGAACCAGGGGTTCAGGGGTTCAGGCGTTCACGATCCCCTGCGCAGGTCTCTCGCTCCCCCCTGTGGAGGCTATGGGATTGAGAGAACCCCAGCAGTACTCTGAAATTGCGCCGGACGAGGATCATCATCCTGGCCGGCCAGCCTCCCGCGGATGTTGGGGGGCCGCCAAAAGGAGGCAAAATGAAATTCGGAAATTTCTTGGGGAGCCGGCGAAGGACAGCACTGTTCGCCGCCGCAACTCTCACCATCGGATGCGCTCTGGGTGTGGCGGCTATTACCGCGGCACATTCTCACTCGGGTCCGTGGGCGCCGGCTTCAATCAAGGTGGCATCCCACTCCGGTACCGAAGACACGCGGGGGTATTCCCGCGTAGTGAAGGAAGTGGTTCCGGCCGTGGTGAACATTTCCTCGTCACGCATCTCCAAACAGGAGACCAGCGGTACGCAGGGTCTGCAGCAGATGGACCCGTTCTTCCGCCAGTTTTTTGGCGACGAGGGTCCCGGGCGGCAGTTCAATGTGCCGAAGGAACGCCGGGAGAAGAGCCTCGGGTCGGGCGTGATCGTGAGTCCCGAGGGATACGTGCTCACCAACAACCACGTGGTGGATCACGCGACTGAAATCACCGTTACTCTGCGCGATAAACGCGAGATGAAGGCTGAACTGGTCGGTACCGATCCGCGCACCGACATCGCCGTCCTGAAGATCGAGGGAAGCAACTTCCCGTATGTCACGCTTGGGGATTCTTCCAAGGTGCAGGTTGGAGATATCGCACTAGCCATCGGAAACCCATTCGGCGTTGGTCAGACCGTGACCATGGGTATCGTCAGCGCCATGGGCCGCAGCAATCTCGGCATAGAGGAAGTGGAAGACTTTATCCAGACGGACGCACCGATCAACCCGGGCAACTCGGGCGGCGCGCTGATTGACGACGAGGGGCACCTTATCGGAATCAACACCGCGATCCTCTCGGGCAATTCCGGTGGTAATCAGGGAATCGGTTTTGCGGTGCCCGTCAATATGGCGCATCACGTAATGGACCAGATTCTGAAAAACGGCAAAGTGGAGCGGGCCTATCTGGGCATCCTGCCTCAAGATGTGACACCCGCGATGGCAAAGGCGTTCGGAGTAAAAGAAGCGAAGGGCGCCGTGGTCGGTGACATTACCGCAAATAGCCCTGCCTCCCACAGCGACCTGAAACAGGGCGACATCATTCTGGATGTGAACGGAAAACCAATTGACGATGCCAATCAACTGCGCCTCCAGATTGGCCTGCTTTCGCCTGGTTCCACAGTGAAACTGGGTGTCCTCCGCGACGGCACGGCGCGCGACGTGATGGTCAAAATGGGTGAGTTCCCGACCACGGAAGAGCGCGCCTCGCTCGATGGCAAGGGCACGGGCGGCACGCTGGAAGGCGTCTCGGTCGAAAACCTGACGCCAGAGTCGGCGCGGGAAATGAAACTCTCGCCCGAGACCAAGGGCGTGGTGGTGGCCGATATCGATCCATCGAGCCACGCTGCGGATGCCGGTCTCCGGGCCGGCGATGTCATCCAGCAGGTAAACCGGCAACCCGTGAAAAATGTTCAAGACTTCGACCACGCGATGGCATCGTCCAAGAAGGACGCTACGACTCTGCTACTTGTCAATCGCGAAGGCAATACACTGTTCGTCGCGGTCTGATTTCCGACACGGGATGCTCCAACACTCGCTGGAGCAATTGGGCTGAACACAAGCGCGAACCGCCTGCCGATGAAAGGACGGCTGGCGGTTCGCGTTTCGCTGCTTCAGTGGCTAGTGCGAACGTCTGATCTTCAGCGGCCGGGACGATCCCCATTGGCGGCGACGTGGGAACCGGCGCGCCAAGAGACATGTTCGCACCGCCCGAAGCTTACAGGAATGGCCGTTTCCGGGAGCTTCTTCATGCTCTGAACGGCTGGTCGTTTGGCGAAGAAGCCGGCTGAAAGCCGGCTGCAGCCACGATTGGCTGCCCCACATGCCGCAAACTGAAAGCGTGGTTCGCGCGTGCCTCAAGAGATCGCTCCTTAGGGTCGCGGCTCTGATGAGGCGCACACTTACTGGGATGCAGTCAGGTTCCTATGCCGGTGCTGTTTGCCAGCCTTGCCCTTTGCGCAGCGTCCGGAACTTTCACCGACGTGCGTGGTTCAACCTCTCACTGCCCGAACGATGAACCTTTCAGGCGCGGATCCAACGAAATAGAACGGGAAGCAGGTTACCAGGGTCAAGGAATCCCGTCCGGTTGCATCGAGCACCCGAACATCGTCGGGCGCGACGATTGTCGTGAAGACTACTCGATAACGGTAAGTGCCGTCGAGTGTACTAAGCATGATCGCGTCGTTGGGACGAATCAAACGGAGAGGGCGAAAAAAGGTGTCCCGATGCCCCGCAATTGCGCTATTGCCCGACCGCCCCGGAAGTGCCGTGCCGGGAATGTGGCCTACCGCCCGTTTTAGATCTCCGTCGCCGACCCCTTCGACGACCATCACCGACAGACCGAGCCTGGGGATCTCGAGCATGCCGATGAGCCCGCCGTCGCCGGGGACTGCATTCGGTGGACGAGACGGCAGCGTCAGCGGGACGGCATGCTTCGACCGAAGCTCACCAGCGAACTGACTCGCTTTCCTGGCTTGATAGAGCGTCGCGCTGATCCAGGCCGTCGCGCAATACCCCAAGGCAAGGGCTCCCGCCGCCAGGAAGACGTACTGCGCAATTCGCATCCAGCGAGTGCCCGGTTTGTCCCCACGGCGCCCGCTCATCGGACTCTCTCCTGCCCCCGCGTGTCTGCCGGCCGGCTGGCTCCGCCCGGTGAGGCGATGTAGCCGGCCCTCGTCCGCACGAACAAATGCCCACGGTTCGGAGCTCGGGCTGTGATCTTGATCGACCGATAAGTGCTGTCGAGCTTTGCGTTGGCGGGGCTGTAACCGATGGTGTACTGGTGGCGAATTTCGGCGGCGATGCGGCGGCAAATCGTCACAACGTCACGGCTTTCAGTGGGAAAAAACGCCTCACCGCCGGTGATGCGTGCAATCCTGTTGAGGAAGCCCGGATTCTGGTCCGCGTCATGTTCATCTAGCAGGCCGATCGCATAGATAATGACATTGGAACGTGCCGAGTCCTGACGCACCTCCTTGAGGGTGTGCCGGCTGGAGTTGTCGCCCCCATCGCTAATCAGGATCAACACTTTCTTATCGCGGGTGGCTTTCTTGAGGTGTGCGAGGCCGGCCTCGATCGCATCGTACAGGGCTGTACGTCCACGCGCGGGAACCCCCTTGAGGGCGGCTTCGAGCTCGGACGGGCTGGCCGAAAAGAGTTCCGTGCTCGGCAACCCCAGAGTCACCTTCTCGTTGAAATCGATGACGAACATTTCGTCCAGCGGGTTGCTGGAACCAGCGAATGCCACAGCGGCCGCGGCCACGTCTTTCCGCTTGGCGCCCATGCTCGCGCTATTATCCACCAATAGCCCGACGCTCACGGGCACATCTTCGCCGTGAAACAGTCGGATTTCCTGAGCCCGGCCGTTTTCGAAAACCTGGAAATCCTCCTTAGTCAGCCCCGACACAAAGCCACCTTCCCGGTCGCGAACCGTGGCGGGCAGGACCACCAGATTGACGTCCACCGAAATGCTGGGGATCGCGAGAGGGGCCTGGCACAGCAAAGCAACCGGTCCGACCGGCAGAACGAGAGCAAGGGCGAGCGCGACAGTGCGCCCTCGCCCCTTTTTCCGGCCGGTTCTCCCTTTCGATGTCACTATGGCGTCGACGAATCTCACCTCATCTTGTCCTGGCTGCGGCAAATCGAAGCGAGGCCGCGACTCCGAGCGACAGGACACCGATCAGCCCGATCAACGGGAAGTGGCTGGCTGTCTTCGGCAGCCTCCGCGGCGTTGGTGCGGACGATGCGGGGGGAGGAGGAGGAGTGAAGGCCTCGGCGATCTGGACCTCTGCCTGGCTTGGCTTCTCCGCCATCAGAGGAGCCTTCTTCATGGCCATCACGTGCGGCTCGTTCATGTTGTTCGTGGGTGTGGTGGTATTGGCAGTCAGTTCATTGGGCATGGACGGCACCGGCTTGTTGTTGGCCTTGGCCAACTCCAAAGCCTTAACCTTGGGGTAAACAAAATCGTGCCCGTAATTCTCGCCCGGATAAAACCACGCCTTCACGGCTTCCGGAGCTCCGGTAGCACGCTCTTCGAAGGTGATAATTGGCTTGTCGGCGGGTTTCAAACGATAGTCCGGAATCGCAAGAAAGATCCCATACAGATGGTTCTCATCCTTGTTAAAGACTTCGACGATGTTCCGGTCGGACATCGAGTCAGCCAGTTTGAACACATACGTTCCCGCAGGCAAGACTCGCCCCGGGATCTCAACCGGGCCGCTAAACGTAAAGATGGTTTTCTGATTCCACAAATCGGCCCTGGCCTGCGGCGTCAGCACAACTAGCAGCAGACCAACGGCGACCAAAGTAAGTAACCGGATCGCGTTCATTTTCAAGTTCTCCTCTCTGGATCAAGGGATCCTTCTTGACGCCCCGATTGAGGGGTGGCAAGGCTCTGATTTTGACCGTTTGGGCGGCGGCGCGCCTGTAACCTAATTGGGCTGAAGCGCGCTCTCGCCGACGGCAATGAGTGGTTGCCACCTCACCTAATGTTGAGTGGCGGCAACGGGCGCGAGGATCATGGGTCGAGCAGCGACAATCAGCCACTTGTCGCTATCCTTGCGGAGTACACTGGTGATGTGGCCCTTTTGCGTGGTATCTCTTCCATCGGCGCCACGCACGCGCGCAACCTCGAATTCATAGTCGGCAATCGCGAGGTCGGGTTTGAGAAAGCGCAGATGCTGTTGCTGCATGTTGAGACGGCTCCCTTTGAACTGTCCGTTCTGCTCCTCATTCAAGATCTTTTCAACGGCACTTCGTCCCCTACCGGCTCGACCCGCGGGGTTGACGAGGTCGCCGTCGTTTGCGAAGCAGGAAGCCAGGGCCCTGACATCATTTCGGTTCCACGCCGCGACGAATTCTGTAGTCGTAGTTCGGATGGCCTGTTCATCCTGAGGTGTTCCTTGTAGTTGTGGTGACATTCCGTAGATCTCCTTTACTTTGTCTTGACTGTTGAATGGATGCGCCGGGCGATCAAGTCTTCTGCTACTGGATGGTTCCTTACAGCCAACGTCGCGACCTCGCCCACGCCGAAGGTGTTGGCCCGATTGGCCTTCTGCAGTTCAACACGCATCACTTATGAAGTTATCTCCGCCTGCGTTAGGGTATCGTAAGGAAAACGTTATGACTCTCTTGATGAGTGCGACTTAAGACTTATCTGGTTGTACGGGGTTCTAGAATCTCACGGCAAACTTGATAAGACGCAATCACGTTGCCCTTTTTGCTTCCACCTTTGGGGTCCCATTCTCATCGGGACAGTGCATTCTCTACATGGGCCATGAGATAGTCGAGTTCGAAAGGCTTGGTCACATAGTCGTCGGCGCCCGCCGCCAGTGCCTGGTCGCGGCCGTCCTGGTCTTTGGAAGTGACCACGATGATCGGTATGCTCAACCAACCCCGGATGGCGCGGCAGGTCTGAAGGCCGTCCAACCCGGGCATCTGCCAGTCAACCAGAACCAGCTGCGGAGGGTGCTCGCGCAATATCCTCAAAGCGTCGGTTCCGCTAGCGGCCTCGCGCACGTCGTGGCCCCTGGAAGCCAGGGCAAGCCTCAGAACACGGCGAAACTGGGGCTCGTCGTCAACAATTAATATACTTGCCACCCGGTTTCCCTCTTCGCCGCCTCAAGCCGCTCTGGCCTCCTCAGCCCGTTTGTCCGGCCAGGAGACTGGAAAACGCACCACGAATGTCGTGCCGGCGCCGGGAGCGCTCTTCACGCTGAAACTCCCGCGATGGGAGCGTATGATGCCGCCGCCGCCGCCAGGCCCAATCCACGTCCTTGGGACTTCGTCGTGAAAAAGGGGTCGAATATGCGGCGGATCGTCGAGCTCTCCATGCCACACCCTGTGTCACTCACTTCCAGCACGACAAAGTCCTCGAAAGGTGTTACTTCGCCTTCGAACTCCTCTTCTGCCACGGGGCAGCCGGCCTCTCCGGCATGAGTACGAATCGAAATCGTCCCTGGTTCGTCCCCAAGTGCTTCGACCGCGTTGATGACCAGTTCGTGAATGAGTCGCCCGATCCCAGTGGAATCCGCCCGGACCAGCGGCAGGCGCCGAGCCAGTTCCAGGCGCAGTTCCACGGTCTCGGGAATCGTTACACGCATCGAATGAACCGCGCGACGCACGAGTTTGGAGAGCTCTTGCGGTGATGCTGTGAATGTGCAGGTCCCGGCGTACTCCGTGAGTTGGCGCACGAGTTTTGAGATCTGCCAACAGGATCGGGAAACCATTTGCAGCGCTGCGCGCGCGGAGTGATCGGCGGCGACCCGATCGAGAGCCAGTTCTGACCCGACTCTAACGCCGGTAAGCAGATTATTGATATTGTGCGCGATCCCCCCAGCTAGTTGACGAACCCGGTCCGAGTCCTGGCATCTGCAGGACTCCCTGCCAGTTCCGTTTTGCCAAATCCTGCCTCGAGCGAGGGTTTTCTCCCTCCCGGCTTCGATCCGTAATACTTCCAGGCGGGTGCTATGACGGGCCGTCTCGCGGGGCATATTGCCCTCCAGCAGATTAGTCTGCCTAACCATACCAGACGATACATTATGAAATCATAAGAACCACGTTATGATTTTCCAGACGCTGAACCGCTCACCGCGAGGCGGTACCCGATGGAAGGCTCGGTTAGGAGATAGCGGGGATTCCGTGGATCGGGTTCGATCTTCTTTCGCACCTGGTTGACGAACACACGGAGGTATTCAATCTCGCTTCCATAGTCCGGTCCCCAGACGGTTTGAAGCAGCCGGCGGTGAGACACGACCGCACCGCCATGCTCAGCCAGGCAATATAGCAACTTGAACTCCTTGGCTGTGAGATGAACCGTGGCTCCGTCGCGCCTCACTTCGTGGGTCTCGAGATCGATCACCACGCCCTCCAGCCGGATGACGTGGGGCTGATGCCCTCCTGACCGCCTCGTCACCGCGTGAATGCGGGCGACCAGTTCGTCGATATCGAGGGGTTTTGTGATGTACTGGTCCGCACCGGCTTCGAAGGCTTCCGCTCGCTCTTTCGCGAGTTTCTTGACTGAAATGATGATTACCGGCACATCCCAACTCGCGCGAATCTGTCGGCATGTCTCGATCCCGCTCATGCCGGGGAGAAGCATATCGAGCAGAACCACATCCGGGATTTCAACACGCAGCTTGTCGATCGCCTCCTCGCCGCTGATTGCGTCATCATACTCGAAGCCGCGAGCGATCAGCGCTATCCGCAGTGCACGGCGCGCTTGGGGTTCGTCATCTACGTTCAAAATCGTCATACGGTTCGGGGCAAAGCCTCTACAGCCGCCGGCAGTGAGATCCGGAATACCGAGCCCGATCCGGGAACGCTAGTGACCCAGATCTCGCCGCCGTGAGCCTCCATAATATATTTCGCACTTGGCAGCCCCAATCCAGTGCCTGAGACTCGGGAACTGGCGGCGCCACCGCGATAGTACTTCTCGAAGATCCGTTCTTGGTCGGGTTTCGGAATACCGCAGCCGGAATCGGCCACGCTCACGACAATCTCGGCACCGGTGAATTCGGCCGAGACGCGAATGGGTGAACCGGGTGGAGAATACTTGATGGCATTGTCCAACAGTTGCCAGATTACCTTTTCAATCAGCTCTGCGTCCAAGATGGCGAGCGGAAGAGATTCGTCAATCTGAACCTCGAGGGGACGGCCTGCCAGGAGCGCCCCCAGACTACTTATGACACTGGCGATCACGTCCTTCACTTGATTTGGCGTCTTCCGCAAGCGGATCGCTCCAGCCTCATACGAACTCATGCGCACCGCGTCGTCGATCCATTGCCTCATCCTGTCCGCTTCCTCGTTGATGATTTGCAGCAGTTCGCGCTGTTGGTCGGGACTCCCAGGCCGCTGCGACAACAAGGTACTCACCGAAACCTTGACCGTGGACAGCGGGCTCTTGATTTCGTGCGCCAGCGCATCCAGCACGGCGGCTCTCAAGTTCTCGGATCGCCGGAGCAACTCCGCCTCCATCGACTGGCGTGCCGCATGCCCCTTCGCGATCGTGACGCTCACGCGTTCCGCTACCTCGTCGAGCAACCGTTGAGAAATTGGCGCGCCGGCGATGCCCAAGCTGCCGGCCAAATTGCTCCCCTCCCGTATGGCTATCACCGACACGTTCGATGCTCGATCCAGGAGTGACACCCCTGTGGCAGCCACCTCACGAAGCCACACTTCGGGGACACGACCACCCTCGATGCCGGAGCGGAAAACGCGTTCACTTTGCCGGTCGAAAAATGCCGCGCCTTCGAACCCGAAGATACCGACCACGTGGTCGGCAACCCGTCCACCCGGGATGTCGCCTGGTTCGTCGTCACGAAGGGCGCTGCTGAATTCGTACAGACTGCCCAACTCGGCACTGCGGTGTTCGGCCTCGTTGCGATGGCGGCGGACCCGTGCGGCAAGGCCACCGGTAGTGACCGCAGTCAAGAGAAATGCCCCAAGGGTAATCATGTGCTCGGGTGCCTCGAGACCGAATCCCCGGGGAGGCAGGAAAAAGTAATCGAACCCAAGGCCTCCCGCGAGCGATGCCGTTAGCGCTTCGACCCAGCCCCAGCGCACTGCAATTCCCAGGCTCAAAAGCACCAGGCCTAGTGCGACTGTGGTGTGATTCACATGGCGCAAGTGCGTGGCGCCAAAGATAGCGACCACAGCAACGCCCGCCGACACGCCGCAGCGTGCGAATCGGTAAAGTGCCAGGCTTCCCGTGCCCGGCCCCTTCCGGCGAACTCCAAGTGCGTTGGCGAAACCTCGAGAACGAAACCGACGGGGAATCAAGAGGTTAAACATCGCAACACCCTCGAACTAACGATCGTAGCGCCGCCTTATTAACGAGATTAACAAATTCCGCGATACGAAATGGGCCTTTGCCTTGCGGAAGGCCGTGCAGTTGTGCGTTCATTGTCGATTGCCAACACGGAGCGACGTTTCGTGATGACGGTCTTACTATCCACCCTCCGAGTTCGGACTCGGAAGGAACGTTACCGACCGCTTCTTGTGAAAATCCTCCGGAGCACTCCCGCAAATGAGCCTCTAACCGTCTGAGACTAAAAAGGGGTTGGATAAGGGAAAGACTAATACCATCTTTATGCCATCCTTATGGGCGGCGTTTTAGCTTCAAAAGAGGAGAGCTAAGGCTCGTATGACGTGAGGTGCCTATGTTCGGGCGACGCGTGACGCTGTTTAGGCTTTTCGGCTTTGAAGTCAAGCTGGATGCGAGTTGGCTGATCATCGCGGCGTTGATTGTGTGGACCCTCCTGGAGTACTTTCCATCAAAATACAAAGGGCTGTCGGTTGGGGAATCCTGGTGCATGGCGATCGCGGGAGCCTTAGGCCTGCTTGCTTCGATCATCGCCCACGAGTTCTCCCACTCCCTGGTAGCTCGACGTTACGGCCTACAGATTAATGGGATCACTCTATTCATCTTCGGGGGCGTTGCAGAAATGGGAGATGAGCCGTCGAGCCCGAAGATCGAGTTTCTCACGGCGATTGCCGGTCCTGTCGCTAGCATTCTCCTTGGGTTGGCCTTATACCTCGTCTATCTTGTGGGTGGGAGGACCTTGCCCAACACGATACTGGGGGTCCTTTCTTATCTCTCGTGGATGAACCTGGCGCTGGCGGCGTTCAACCTGATTCCGGCTTTTCCCCTCGATGGCGGTCGAGTCCTGCGGTCGGCATTATGGTATCGGAAGGGCGATGTTCGCGGGGCTACGCGAACCGCTTCGGCGTTGGGTAGTGGATTCGGGATGTTGTTGATCCTGTTCGCCATGTGGCAGTGGTTTGCCGGAAATTTCGTAGGTGCGGTGTGGTATTTCCTGATCGGACTCTTTCTGCGAGGGGCTGCGCAGGCATCTTATCAACAACTAATGATCCGCATGGCCCTGGAGGGCGAACCGGTTCGACGGTTCATGAATGCTAATCCGGTATCGGTCCCGTCGCACATCTCGATAGAGGAACTCGTCGACGACTACGTTTACCGCTACCACCACAAAATGTTCCCGGTACTGAATGCTTCGGAAAAGCTCGCCGGTTGCGTCACCACAAACCAGGTGAAAGCATACCCGCGCGACGAATGGAACCGCCACAGCATTCAAGAGGTAATGCAAGCATGTTCTCCCGAAAACACGGTGACACCGGATGTAGACGCGGTAAAGGCCCTTTCGAAAATGCACAATTCGGGCCTTAGCCGGCTCATGGTGGTCGAAGGAGATCGCTTGGTGGGGGTGATTGCCCTTAAGGATCTGCTAGGATTGTTGGCTGCTAAAGTCGATCTGGAAGGCGAGGACTTCCACCCGTACAAGCCGGCGCATCCTTGAGCGGCTTTGATCAGGAGTTGCTCGAAGTAGATTTCGGCACGTCCGTCGGCCGGCGAGCCGATGGAACTGTCGCTAGGGCCTATCCATCCTTGAGACTGGCGGGAGACGACAAACATGCTACTGAGTCGCGCCCAAATCCGTCAAAATCTTCGGATTCGCCTCCTGAGATCGCCAACAGATTATGGCAGGCCCCGCAATCCTGTGTTATCACCTTTTGCGCGCGGTTTGTGTGGTTGCCGTCATGGCATCGAAAGCAGCCTGGAAAATCAAGTATGGCCAATGTTATTCGGGAACCTATTCGCCACGACGATATTCACAACGGTAGTCGCCCCCACAAACGTTACCAGCCGCCGGAAGTCACGGTTGCGCCAAGTCAATGCAGGAAAACTGACGGGCAGCGCCGGCGTCCGACGTTCACGTCGCCGCCGGAGCAGAATGCCCAGTGGGATCTAGAGAAGTCCCATCACAAAGAAGGTCGGCAAAAGCAGAAAGATCAGGATGCCGATATAAGGATGAGTTATCTGGCCCCGCAAAGTCACCGGCAACAAGAAGAGCCAGAAAACCGTAGCTGTCGTCACGATGACAACACCTATCAGGCTCAGCCAATTATTCGCTAGGTGAACCAGCGGTGAAAGACCACCACGGGAGAAAATCCTCTTCATCTGGGATCCTCGCTGCAACTGTTTAGGACCGACGACGGCGGCTAAGTAGCCATCGAACCCTCTCTATTTGCTCAATCAAGTCGCCGTCGGTATGATTTTCTCCCAGACAGGGCCGCAGATT
The DNA here is from genome assembly GCA_963791985.1 of uncultured Solibacteraceae bacterium. Taxonomy (GTDB): domain Bacteria; phylum Acidobacteriota; class Terriglobia; order Bryobacterales; family Bryobacteraceae; genus Solibacter. Next base: position 992,839 of record CAWBUN010000004.1, read on the forward strand.
GCATCTTGATAATCACCTGGAGATACCAAGGCAAAAGGCACGGGGAACTAAGCCGCCTTGTTCAGCCGTGTAGTGCCCGACTCCACCCTGCTCCCCGCGAAGCAGTTGTACAACCAGCCGAACAGCGATCCTCCGATAAGCCCGTCAATCAGGCCATAGACAGTGCCTATGATAACGCTGCCAAAGCTATGGGAAGCGTGAAAACCGGGATAGACGGAACTTATGCTGCGGAGGAATTCAACCCCGTAAGAAGGCGCCGCAAGATTAAGGAGTCCGACTAGCAATAGGCAACCACCCCACACCAATGCCGAGGTGACCGCCAAGGCTCTTACCGATAAACGCATAATTCACCCCCTTGCGGTTGGCGTTCACTCGTGGAGGTTCCATCCGGATGACGTGGACCATTCCCGCATTGAGCACGCCAACCTACTTATTTCGATTGTTCCTGGCTCAATTCGGTTGCATGCAGTGTATGCATCAATACCACCATTTGTGAGCTTTCCATCGGCCTTGAAAATGTCCGTTATAGTTTGAATGTACACGCGCGGGACCGTCTTTTCCGACCTTCACTTCCTGTATGCATCAGGCGGAATGAGGGAGACCCATGCGGGCTAAGGTTCCTGCGATTGTCTGATCCGAGTGACGGGAGGCGAATGTACGGCGTATGACCGCGGAAACGGACCCCAAGCCGGTTAGATACCTCACGACGATTATGTTTTCCCTCGTTTCCGTAGCCGCCGGCATTGCCGCCGGCCTGGGCGCGGTGTTCTTCCGGGGACTGATCGCCCTGTTTCACAACGCTGCGTTTCTGGGAAAGCTCAGCCTGTATTACGACGCTAGCGTGCATACGCCCGCGAGTCCATGGGGGCCCTTCGTGATCCTGGTGCCGGTGCTGGGCGCGGCCGGGGTTGCATTTCTGGTGAAGAACTACGCGCCGGAAGCCAAAGGGCACGGTGTGCCGGAAGTCATGGACGCGATTCACTACAATCGGGGCCGGATGCGGCCGATCGTGGCGGTCGTCAAGTCTCTGGCTTCCGCTCTTTCCATCGGCACCGGCGGATCTGTAGGCCGCGAGGGCCCGATCGTACAAATCGGATCTTCATTCGGCGCCGCTTTGGGCGAACACCTGCGGCTGCCCACCTGGCAACGGATCACTCTGGTCGCCTGCGGAGCGGCTGGCGGCATTGCCGCCACCTTCAATACTCCCGTTGGGGGCGTGTTGTTCGCCGTAGAGCTGATGCTTCAGGAAGTAAGCGTCCGAACACTCGTGCCCGTAACGATTTCGACGGTAACCGCAACTTATATCGGCCAACTGGCCTTTGGGCCTCACCCGGCATTTGTGATTCCGGCCTTCGAAACACCGTATTTTCATGTCACGAGCCCGGCTACCCTGTTGGCGTACGCCGGCCTGGGCGTCTGCACTGGAGTTGTCGCGGGTTTGTTCATTGCTTGTTTGTATGGGATGGAGTCGTGGTTCGAGGAGCGAGTCGGGGGCAGCTATTACAGACAGCACATTCTCGGGATGTCGTGTATAGGCGTAATGTTGTACCTGTTGATGACTGGTTTTGGCCACTACTATATCGAGGGCGTGGGCTACGCGACCATTCAGGACGTGCTCTCCGGCAATAGATTGAGCATCTATCTCTTACTGTTTCTATTTGCCCTCAAGCTCCTTGCCACCTGTGTGACGCTCGGTTCGGGTGCATCGGGCGGTGTGTTTTCGCCTGCTCTATTCATGGGTGCGACGCTTGGAGGCGCCTACGGCATGGCGATCAATCTGGCGCTTCCCCGCCTCGAGATCAACCCCGCCGCGTTCGCGGTTGTGGGCATGGCTGGGGTCGTGGGCGCGTCTACGGCCGCGGCGATCACTGCGATCGTCATGATCTTTGAGATGACCCTGGATTACAGTGTGGTCGTACCTATGACTTTGACGGTCGCCATCAGCTATGGCGTTCGCAGGGCTATCGTCCGGGATAGCATCTACACCCGGAAGTTGGCCCTACGCGGGCACCCGATTCCAGAAGCGCTCCAGGCAAACATTCACTTGCTGCGCGGCGCCGCAACCATGATGGACACAGAGATCGCTTTCGTTCCCGCGTCGCAGACGCTGAGTGAATTCAGGCATTCCCATCGCGCGAGTGACGCCCGCTGGTTCCTGGTGGAAGACGGCGAACGGATCCTGGGCCTTGTGCCACGCGAGTCCTGGCCGGAAACTGATCTCCAGCCGGGAGTCCAGCTCGGAGACATAGCGGTGAGAAACTTCTGCATCGTCTCTGACGATGTCTCGTTGAGCCGGATCTGTTCTACGATGCGGAAGGAGAAGGCCTGCGTAGCGTTGGTCGCATCGCATGGGCTTCCGGTGGCGGGCCGCGAGATCAGGGGCGTGATCACCAAATCGCGGATCGCGGATGTCCTGGCGGAATCGATCGACGCTTTCGAAGAAGGATAGGGTTCTCGTGCGCAGCGCCCACCGGGACGCCTGCGTTCACGTTTCGGTGTATTGTTTGACGCAATCCGGGCACATCCCGTGAGTAAACCTCGCCTCGGAATGTTCCTTCAGGTACAATTCGAGTTGTTCCCAGTAGCCACTATCGTTACGAATTTTCTTGCACCAGGCGCAGATCGGAATCAGTCCTCGCAAGGTCCGGATATTCGCAAGCGCATTCTGCAACTCCTGAATCAAACGCTCCCGTTCGCTTTGGGCATTCTTGCGCTCCGAAATGTCGCTGAAAAGTATCGAGACACCGTCGCGGAATGGATAAACGTGAATGGCGAACCAGCGCCCCCAAGGCTCATAGTAGGTTTCGCATGAACCGGCCACGCGTTCCAGCATCAGGCCGCGCAGCAGTTGTTCCACACTCGCGTCGATATGCGGGAGTTGATCCCAGAAAGTCTTACCGACAGATTCAGCCGCGTTTTGTCCGAGAATGTCTTCGGCAGCCCGGTTCATGAATGTAAGCCTGAAGTCCGCGTCGAAAGCTTGGAATCCCTGGTCGAGACTCTGCACGAGATCCAGTAGTTCGGCGCGTGAACGGGTTGCATTTTGGGCTTCTTGTTCTGCCGTAACGCGCGCCCTGCGAAGTTGACCAGCCAGAAGGCTGATTCCGAAACCTTCGATGACAAAAAGCAGGATTTGGCCCTGCACCTGGAGGGGACTGGCCTCTGAGAACGGTTCCACAAAGAGCCACGTTCCGGCGGGGACTGCGAGAGCGGTGGCCATTAAACCCAGGCGTTGCCCGCCAATCCAGGAGCAGATCATGATGGCCAGGCCATAAAGAAGGAATGCAGCGCGCTCGTGCAGCACGGGAGCCAGCAGGAGCCGCGAGAGGGAGACGACCGCGACCGTCGCGGCCGCTACCAACAAATCGCGAATGACATCTTGTCCGCGGAGCTTGGACGGGTCACTCGATTTCGCACTGACTGATGGGACTACTTTCGAGCCCATGTCTGGCCTCCCGGGCGAGTTCCAGTGCCGCTAGCATGACAGGCGTGGGCGATCGAAAACGCCGCAGGAACCCACACTTTTATTCTGCCGCATTTACGGGCCACGGCGCGCAGGATCCAGGCGCAGTACTCTTTGCAGGTGCAGCAGAGCAGTGCGCGTCTTCCGCAACCAGATGTTGCCCCGCCGATCGCCCAAATATCGGCCGGGTTAAATCTTCAGGCGCGGCGGACCACGATTCTCGCACGGCAGACGTACCGTGGAATGTGGAGAGGAAGGGAGTGATCCCGTGGTCCTGCGCAAGTCGGCTGGCCTGTCGCTAACTCGACGGCGCCTGGCACCTTCAACTTGTGCCCCAGCTATGTTCTCGCGCCTCGCTTCGGCGCAACCAGCGAATTTGAACCCGCTCCCATCCCATTCACCTCCGCACTTCGCGAACTGCGACAAGCAACTGCAATGGCTTGAGGATCTTGTGAGGGATCACTTCTCCTGTCTCACTCATTCTTCGAGGATTGAAGATGGCGCCCCGGCGACCGTCATTGAGCGGGTGGCACAACGCGAGAACGCAGACCTGATTACGATTGCCATGAAGGGGGTCGGCACATAAAGCCGTTGGCTGTTGCCCTGAGGGCTGACGGCTTTCTCGCCCAAGCGTACGGAGCCAGGCTGTGCATGTTGCACGTAGAATCGCCGTCAAATCCTCAGAGAGGATCTGCGGATGGGTTCCGGCACATGTCGCGGAAGGTATTGAGCATCGACACCGGTAAAGTTGGAGTGGACACGAAGGTGCGCATCCAGAATGCACCGATATCAGAAGGTACTCGGAGCGCCGCGATCGAAGAGCGGGCAGATCTGGTTGTAGTGGTCCGCGGACATCACCGTGCGCGGCGGAATCCGCAACCCTCGTCGGTGGCGTTGCGAGCCATCTGAATCATCCACTCGGCGGTGGGATGTTTGGTCAAACCGGCGAGGCTGACGCGGCGCGATTCCAGATGAATGAAGAACAAGACGTAGTAGGTGGCGAGACCTCGCCAGGTGAGCACTTCGACGGTGAAGAAGTCGGTACCTGCCAGGACGGCCATGTGAGAGGCGATGAAATCCTTCCAGGTGGTATTCTGGCTCCGCTTAGGTGCCGGCTGGATCCCGTATCGGCGAAGGATGTTGCCCACCGTCTGATCGGAAACGGCGTGGCCGAGATTGGCCAGGGCTCCGACGATGCGGTCGTATCCCCAGCCGGAGTTCTCTCTGGCGAAGCGCACAATGAGCGCTTCCAGTTCGGGCGCGATGCGGGGCCGGCCGGGAGAAGTGCGGAGTGTTGGAGCCGTCAAATTTGCGGGCAATGAGCCGCCGGTACCAGGCGAGGATGGTATCAGGTTTGGCGACACAGGCGACCTGCTGAAGCGCAGCCCGGCCGAGCCGCTTGCCGATTTCAGCCAGGGTGGATCGGTGACCTATCTCAACAGCCGAACCCATTTGTTGTCTGGCATGTGGAACATCTATCATAAACTCACTCCGCTCGTGAATATTTTGACCACACGGGCGAACGGGCCAAACATGGCACTTGCCAAGGTCGCCCAGGACAAGCCTGACAAGCGTTCCGCCGCGGTTTTGCCACGGTCGGAGGGGTTTTGAGGCGATTTGGGCAGACCGGGCGGTATCGGAAATTGGGAAAGTGGTTTAAAATCAGGGAAGCACAAAATGTCGGGGCGTAGCGCAGCCTGGTAGCGCACCTGCCTTGGGCGCAGGGGGTCGGGCGTTCAAATCGCCCCGCCCCGACCAATTAAATCAATAGTTTACAGACAGGTGAGTCGCGCCCCTGCGTTTCGAGCAGCGGGATTTACCCTTTCAAATCAATCGAATCCTCAGTTTGCGAGAAGCACTGTGTCAGAACTGTGCCAAAACTCTCCGGCGAAGGCACTGCGAATTCTGCGCGCTCAGGCTCGCCCCAATATAGTCCGAGTCCGCGAGGATCGCCGACGAGAGTATCCGGGATGCCCCACATTTGCCCGAAGCGTGACCTACCAGGCGCGATCTTAAGGCGGCGTGGCTCAGTTTCCGAGTGGCGTCATCTGGGAGCAGGAGGATGCGACCGACGCTGTGGTATCCTCACCGCTCGGCTCAACCACAAAACTTGGAGGCACACACATGGGAGCACGCATCGCCGCCTGCTTGTGCACGCTGGCTGCAAATGTTGTCAGCGCTCAAATCAAAGAGACGCCGTTAACGGGAACCTGGCAGATGACCGAGGTAAAGGGCGGCGGTCCAAACGGCAAAACGAACAACAACCCGCAACCCGGCTTCTACATGTTCACCGGGACTCATTTCAGTGTCATGATGGTTGGCTCGGCCGCCCCGAGGCCCGACGACATTCCGCCCGGGCCGGTAGACGAAAGTAAGGTGTCCTTTCGGCAACTGGCTGCGGCTTGGACATCGTTTGCAGCATATGGCGGAACCTACTCGATTTCTGGCGACACCCTGACGGTTCAGGCGCACATCTCCAAGTCCCCACGTCCCATGACCCGCAAAGAGATGACTGTCTTCTCTTACAGGGTCGACGGCGACAGGTTGACGTTGGTTCCGATGCGCGACTCGAATGGCCCAATGGTCAATCCAGCAACAACCACGCTGAAGCGAATCGAATAGGAAGGCAGCGAGTCCTTTTGCCGGACCATCTGTATCGCGTTTGCCTGTCGGAGTCTGCGTTTGGAGATGAGTGTTGTAAACGCGGCAGTTCCAGACCCGAAATGCTGGAGTCAAACGAACGAGAAGCAGGCGCGGTCGCGAATGAACTCCCCCGGACTGAGCGCCAGTTCGATCTCGTTTTCGATTGGGTCTCTTCGTATCATCCGTCTGGTCATCGGGGTATTCTCAGGCAATAATATACTGGCGCTTCGGATCGTGCGGACCCGTGCCGATTTCGACAAGAAGGCCGCGCGAGGCTAACGACTTCAACCGCGTCAGGGTGGCTCGTTGGGACAGTCCGATATGCTTCGCCACGGCTGCCGTCGACCGCGCAACTCCATCGCCGAACAGAGCGAGGATGCGCCGGTCGGTCTCGTCCGTATGGGGTTGCCTTACCCGAGCGCTGGAAATGGTCACGCGAAAATGCGTCCCGATTTCCTCCAGTCTGGGGGACTCCAGGCCAGCCTCCTGGCAAGCAGCGGTCATCCGCTGAATCCCGCTGCCCCATTGCTCGATCAGATGGAGTTCGTGGAAGACGCGCCCAATCACGCGATTCCGCAATTTGGAGATGCCTTGCATGATGTCCTCAATCGTGAGGCCGAACGGCAGAAGACCGGGATTCTCGATCTCGATCCGGTCATCAAACAAAGCAACGCGGATGGGCGCTCCTTGCTGGGCGTAGTCCGCATGGACGATCGCATTCATGAGCGCCTCGCGGATCGCAACCAGCGGAACCGACCAGCGGTCCTCCCTGCGGACGCCCTCGATGATTGATTCGTGCGTCAGGTGCTTGTGGATGAATGCAATCGCCTCTTCCGCGGCGCGAGGCAGGAATGAGCGAATCTCTGCCGAGTCGAGCAGGCGCGCTCGATTGATTCCCGCAAAGCGGCCGGCCTGGATCCAGGCATCTGGGAACCTGGCGAACCGGTCCTTGCCGAAAAGCAGCAGCCCTCCGATAGTTGGCACCTGACGCCCTTGATGTTCGGTGGTGACACGAAGGGTGCTCCATGCCTGGGCGGTCAGTTGTCTGTAAGGCGCGAATAACTCGGAAGCAGCTCGGAAGTCGATGGCTTCCGACTTCAGGTCCGGGATGGCCTGCTCGTCGAACGTGGTTCTCCAGTTCAGGCGTTTCAACTCTTCGATCTGAAGTGCCTCGGCCTTTCGATTGGTCGAGCCGACGCGGATGAAGACTCCGTCTTCGGGGCCCAGCCGTTCCAGGTAGTGCGGGCGCGTGTTGCTCGGGTAGACCTGCACAGCCAACACGTTCAGATTCCGCCACGGCACCACCTCGATGTCGGGAATGAGGCGTGGACGGATCGAATCGGAGACCAGGTTTGCGAGTTTCTCTTCCGACGCCAGCACGTCGGGCACGCCGCGGACGTTCTTCGACCCGTCCTCCACACCGATGACGACGATACCGCCAGCAGTGTTCGCGAACGCAACCAGGCATTTCAGAATGCCCTCTGGGGATGACAAGTCCCGCTTGAATTCGAGGGTCTTCCCTTCGGTGCGCTTCAGTAGTTCGACGAGAATCACAACTCCGCATTCTACTCGGAAGCACTCCTCGCCGCAAGGCTTCCGAGCGCGATCAACCTGACTGTGTCAGAACTGTGCCAAAACCCATCCCCTTGACTGCCTTGGGCTTGCTTCTGAGCGAAAAGCAGATTCCCCAAGTTGTTGTAAACATAAAGAATAGGCCATAACAAAGTGGAGCCTTTGGAAGCCACGCTTCTCCCTTGGGCGCAGGGGGTCGGGCGTTCAAATCGCCCCGCCCCGACCAATGAAATCAGTGGGTTAAAGCTAACGGGATCGACGTAGCGGCCGATTTTGGTACGCTGGCCTGGGAGACGATGTTCACCAACACGCTGGGTCGGTTAGCAAACAGGCTTAGTGGCCAGATATCCGACGGCCACGATTTGGGAGCGAGAATAGAATTGTTTTCGTGGGATCACGCCTCTCTTCGCCAAGCCGCCAACAGAGGCGCTTCGCGGCATATCGAGGGCCTGGCTAACGCCGCGGGGCACGCCGACCGACACACTCCCCTGAAGAATTACTGCATGGGATTGTTGTTGACAGGTGAGCGCAAGAGCGTCGAACCGATGGCGGCCCGTTTGGCTCCCAACGATTGTCGTCGCATGCATCAGTCGCTCCATCACTTGGTGGCTGACGCGCCCTGGGACGACGAGGAGATGCTGGCCGAGGTGCGGCAATATGTGCTATCCGCCTGCCCCAGGTTGCGGCACCCACGGGGCTGAATTTAGGATTCAACTCGCATGGGATTGATAATCTTCAAGCCCGAGAAATGCCTTTCGTTCGCCGTGACAACCACGCAATCGTTCGCCTCGGCAATTGAGGCAATGATCATGTCAAGGGGACTTCGTGGCCTTCCTTTCGCCGTGCCTTCGGCCATTAGCCGAGCCCAAATGAGACCGGCCTTCTCATCGAACGGAAGCACCCGCCCGGCGAACAAGCCCTGAGGACCCTCGGGGCCGGAAAACCAACGTTCCAACTCCTGGCGCTTCTTCCCAACGGGCGTCTCCAGAATCCCGCGCCGGATTTCAGCCACTGTCAGGGAAGAAATAAACAGATCCTCATCTGCCTGCTCTGCCATCCACGCCAGCAGGTCTTTCGATGGTACCGGCTTGGTGACCTTGCTGATGATATTGGTGTCGAGCAGGCACCTACTCAAAGGTCAACCTTGCGTCCCGGCGTCACCGGGCGTTTGAGCTTCAGCTCGGCGCCTACCAGAGGTGATCGCCGTAGTGCGTCAAGAATACCGCCCTTTTTCGACGGATCGCCGCCAATCGTACGGCGAACCGCAGCTCGGATCCGTGCCGAATCCGGATCATCGCTGGCCAGTCGCTTTGCGAGCGACCGAATTAAATCGCGGTCGCCATCGAGTCCCAGAACTTCGAATCGAGCCATCCCTCGCTGGTTGAGTCGTTTTCGGTAGTTGTCCAGTGCCCTTCGTTGAGGAGTTGTGCTCATGGCGATACCCTTTCTATATATCCAGTAATATAGCCAGATTATAGCACTGGAACACGATGTGGCCCATTTGGCCACACGTAATCCAGATGACACTGCGTTTGCAGTTTAGGCAGCGCAACATGAGAGCCGGGTGGCAAGCCCGGCTCTCTCTTTGATGCGTCAACTTGGATGCTGGCAGCGCAGCCGTATCCAGCCAGATCGCGTTCGCAGTTTCAGAGTCCCCAAAAGCGGCATGCTCGCGGACGAGAGCTCTTACAAGCGCTGGTGTCGCGGATTCCCTTGGGGCGCATCGCCGAACCGGAGGACGTGATGCGGGCTGTACTTTTCTTCGTGTCACCCGCCTCGGATCTCATTACCGGCGAGACATTGTACGTGGACTGCGGAATCACGGCGACGCAATGAGAAACGCCTTTACGGAGGGCTCAGGCGAGTTTTTTCGACAAGCATCTCGGATGAGCCCTCTGCTTAAGTCAGAAGGCAATTCGCAGGTGCAGGGTCACTTGGCGCGGGTCGAAGCTTCCGACGCCGACCGTGCCAAATGTGGCGCTGTTGCCCAGCCCGGGAATGAGTCCGGCGCTCGGATTGTTGGTGAGATTCGTGCTGCCCAGACCACCGTTGAAATTGCCACTCAATTCCGCGTGGTTGAGCAGATTGGAGGCGTCCGCGGAGAACTGCAACTTGATTCGCTCGCGAATCGCAAAGGTTCTTCGCAGACTTAGGTCGACATTGAAGCGGCCCGGTCCTCTCAAGTCTCCGATCGTACCGGCGGAGTTCCCCACCCAAAACTGATTCGCGATGTAGTTACCGTTGGGCGCCTGAAGCACCTCGCCCTGAAAAGCGCAGGCGTTGTACTTGAGGAACGTGTTCTTGGCCGGCGTCACCACCAGGCCGCACGGCAGCGTGACTTTCGTTTTGCCGTCGTACCAGTGCTGGAGGTCCGCCGGCACCGTGAGGGAGACTCCGGGGATCCGGTCGGGGCGTGCCACCATGGCTCCTGTGGAGGCGCCAGAGACGTCAAAGGGCATGCCACTTTGAGCGGTGATTACGGTGCCGATGTTCCAGTCGCCGGCCAGGGCCCGGCCCACGCGATTACTGAGGGCGAGGCGCTTGCCTGTTCCGAATGGAGACTCGTACGCCATCACGGCCACAAAGCGATGCGGCTGATCGGAGAAACCGAGGTGTTTGTTGTTGTGACCGTTGATCAAATCCGCCTGCGAACCGCCGAACGTACCGCCAGAGTTGACACCCTGGCCATCTTCGATCGCAGTGCTGGTGTAGTCGAGTTCTTTGGACCATGTGTAGTTGAATTCGAGATGCAGTCCGGACGCAAAGGAGTGGCTCAGCCGGGCGTTCAACGAGTTGTAGCCGGCGAATCCGTTCGATTCATCCACTCCTGCGCCCGAGCCGTACAGCAGCGGATAGGGAAGCAGCGTAATGTACTGTGGGATCGTGCGGCCCGCCATCGTGCCGGTGAACGGCAGAAGTGCGCCCGTGGCCGGCTGCCAGGGATTCTGGACCTGCACGTTGGCCGGATTCGTCGAACCGTTGCTGGCGACGTATTGCGTCAGCCACGAGGAAAGAGTGGATGACGGAATGTTCTGCATGCTCTGCAGCGGCCAGTTTCGATTTGCCAGATTATTGGAGTAGGAGAGACTGTAACCAACCGCTGCCAGCCATTGGCCATGACTGCCAAACGACTTCTCCACGAAGACATTCGCCTGTTTGGTGATCCCATTCTTCAAGTGGTTCGTGAACAGCGCGTTCGAACCGCCATAGATCTGGGGAGCCGAGAGATTGGATCCGGTTGCCTGGACAATTGGAGCCGAATCGGAAAAGGTGGTTACGGGAGTGCCGTTCGGCGTGGTGCCGTAAGGAATCATCTGCGTGCCGGGGCTGAACGATTCCTCGCCATACTCGTTCGGGCTGGAGAAGTATCCAGTGTTGCTCGGCAAGTAAGAGATTCCGAAGCCGCCACGTAAGACCATGTTATGGCCCAACTGGTAGGCAGCGCCCAGGCGGGGGCCAAAGTCGCGGTATTCGGTTGCCCAGAGATTGCGGCTGGCGCCGTTGGCACCGGGGAAGTAGATCGCGCCCAGCGTCCCGAATGCGTTTTTCTGGGTGAAATCGTAGGCGGCGATCTGGTTGTAGCGCTCTGTCGTACCGGGCTGCAGTTCCCAGCGGAGGCCAAGGTTCACCGTCAGGCGCTTGGTTGCTCGCCAGTCGTTCTGCGAGTAGACCGCAAAGTACTTCTGAGCGAAAGCCGGCCAGACGTTTTCGCCAGGGCGGACCCACCAGACATTTTCTCCCACCAACATCGCGGCGGCATTGATGCCCGCTTGCAGAGGAGACGTATTCGTCGAGGCCGAAGCGCCGCTGGCTGTCACGTTTTGGAACGTGAAATTTCCGCCGACGTTGGCGCAGCACGACGGAATCTCAGCGGACGCCTCTTCCATATCCTGATAATTCGAATGCAGAATGCGCGCTTCGATTCCTGCCTTGTGCGTCCAACTGCCGCGGATCTTCGTGATGCTGCCATTCAGTGCGTGACTCAGTTGGTGTTCTTGTTTATTGACAAATTGACCGGATGAAAGTCCGGTCCAATTGCTCCCACCGCCCGAGCCGCCGCCGAACCCATTGGGCAGAACGATCGGAGCCGAGCCATAACTGGCGAACAGCGCCTGTGTGCTTTTGGGAATGCCAAAGGAGGCGTAATCGCTGAAGCCCGTCCGGTTGCCGCCGAGGTTCAGCGCAATAATTCGCGTCGCGCCATATCGAACGTCTAAAAGGAGCGTCGGGCTAATGACGATCGTATCGCCGATCTGTCCGTACGGGTTTCGGTCTTTGGTGATGGTCGGAGCGTCGTTGAAGCCGGAGGTGCCAAAGGGGCGCGGCTGGGAGACGTCACCGTAGTCGAAGCCGCCGCTTCCATAGATGGAGTGCTTGCCGTGCTTGAAATCGACGCGATTGTTCAGCGTATGCCGGCGGACTGTGTTGACCTCGCTGGAAGCATAGTTGTTCACGTTGGTGGGATCATCCGGTGTCCGGTTCGGCTCCGGATAGAAACTGTACATGTGGACCGTGTAAGGGTTCGCGTTGGTAATGATCCCATTCGGGAACGGCGCTCGCTGGTACAGGTCCGTGGCAAGTTGAGTGACGCTGAACGGATTGAACACTTGAACGGGAACGAAGGCGCCCGCGTTGCTCAGCAGGCTCTGGCTGAAGTTGCCCTTGCGCTCCAGATCGGTGGGAACCGTGCTCAGGTAATTCTGCCCCTGGTTGAACCTCAGGAAGTGATAGCTGGTGAAGAAGAACAGCTTATTTTTGATGATCGGGCCGGAGACTGCGCCGCCGAACTGATTCATTTTGAAAGCTGTCCTCGCAAGGCCATTGGCCTTGTTGGAATTCGTGTTCCCATTCAGCGCTTCGTTGCGCAGGAGGTAGTCGACCTGGCCATGATACTGATTGGTGCCCGACTTTGTGCTGAGCGCGATCACGCTCTGGCCGTGGCCATAATCCGCGGTGAAGTTGTTGCTGATTACGCGAACTTCCTGGAGCCCTTCCGTGTTGGGCAAAATCGCCGCTTCGTTGAACCCGCCGCCCATGATGGGCAGGCCGTCCAACTGAATGTCGTTCGTAAAAGCGCGGCCGCCGTTGACCCCGATGGAGGAGAATTGGGCGCGGCCGGCCACGCCGATCCCAAAGGAATTCAGCGAAGTGCTGCTGGCCGTGTTATTCCGCGGCTGGACGCCGTTCTGCAGCATCGCATAGAACAACGGATTCTGCGTGACATTGGGGACCGCGTCGATCACCGCGGTGCCCGTCGCGTTGGACACCACACTGCTGTCCGCCTGAATCTGGGTGGCCTGAGCCGTCACCTCCACCGCCGACTCCACCGTTCCGACCCGCAAATTCGCGGTGACTCTGGCAGTCTGCCCCGTGGAGACAATGAGTCCCGACTCACGGTAGGACGCGAAGCCGGGAACAGTCACGTCCACGGTGTATGTTCCCGCTTCCAGGTAGGGCATCGTAAACTGCCCGGTGTCGGTGGTCTTCGTCTTGTACGAAGCGTTGGTTCCGGAGTTGGTAATTTCCACCTGCGCGTTCGGCACCGCGGACCCGGACTGATCCAGCACTGAGCCTGTGATCGTAGCTGACCGGATCTGTGCGGACGCCGTAGGATTGAACATCAATCCGAGCGCTAGCGGGAGTATCAGAAGCGTCCTGGCTAATGACATACTTGCTCCTCTTCACCTCGTGGGGGTAGCGGCCGTATCCTGGGACGATCTTTCTGCCTGGGCCGGCCGCCGAAGCCGCCGACCAAAGAACTTTCGAGGACGACACCCGGAAATTCAATACCCGAACTCGCGTATGCTGTCGACTCGCCCCCCGGAACCTGATCCAACCCCGCATCATTGCGCAATATGCAATGGTGATTGCACATGGCTTATGCAAGAGGATCTTAACAAGCGAAAAAACGAAAGTCAAGGATTATTGCG
>CAWBUN010000005.1:0-2114721 GCA_963791985.1 uncultured Solibacteraceae bacterium
AAAGTCTTTCCTAAAGTGTTTTGAACACCCGTCAATATTCAGCTCAAAGAGCTAATCGCTCTTTGAGAGAGCTTCGCTCACGTTGAAAAACAGAGCTTCGCTCTTAGTGTCGCCAGTTTCTGGGTGACCTTAGCGAGGAGGACCCACCCGTTCCCATCCCGAACACGGTAGTTAAGCTCCTCAGCCCCGATGGTACTGCACGCGCAAGTGTGTGGGAGAGTAGGACGTCGCCCGGTTTAATTCGCAAAAAGCCCGCCCAAAAGGCGGGCTTTTTTGTTTTGTCTGTCACTCTTCAACCCCCGAATTCATTTGCCCGTCTTTCCGGCTCGTGCTATATTCGAAACGCGTTTGATAAGCTTCCGCGAATCCGGCCGAGTGTATCTTTGAGCTTGCCGCTTGTGTGCCTCCCCGATGAGCCCCGCTTTCAAATTGACAGGAGACTAGAGTGAAGAACATATTCGTAGGCAACCTGGATTTCAATGCCTCCGAAGAGGGTGTACGCAGCCTCTTCGAACGGTACGGCCAGGTCAATAGCGCCCGAATCATGACGGATCGCGAAACCGGCCGTTCCCGCGGTTTCGCGTTCGTCGAAATGGAAAACGAAGGCGAGGCGGATCAGGCCATTTCCGCCCTCAACGGTTACACGTTGGACGGTCGTGCACTGAACGTGAACGAAGCCCGTCCCAAGCCCGACCGCGGCTTCGGCGGCGGTGGCGGCGGCGGACGCGGCTTCGGCGGCGGTGGTGGCGGCGGACGTCCTGGCGGCGGTGGCGGCGGCGGTGGCCGGCGACCGGGAGGCGGCGGGGGTGGCGGCGGCGGCAACCGGCGCGAACCGCGCTGGTAGCCAGACGAATTCGAAGGAACGTAGCAAGAACGAACTGAGGGGCGTCTCCTAGACGCCCCTCGTTCCGTTTTCCAGGAATGCCCGCAGCCGGTGACTGCGGCTCGGATGACGCAGCTTGCGCAGCGCCTTGGCTTCGATCTGCCGGATGCGCTCGCGGGTCACCGCGAAGTTCTGTCCCACTTCCTCGAGCGTGTGCTCGCTCCCGTCTTCCAGCCCAAACCGCATCTTGATGATCTTCTCTTCCCGCGGCGTCAGCGTCTTCAGCACCTGCGCGGTCTGCTCCCGCAGATTCAGATTGATCACCGCGTCCGAAGGCGAAATGCCGTTCTGGTCGACGATGAAATCGCCCAGGTGCGATTCCTCCTCTTCCCCGATCGGCGTCTCCAGCGAAATCGGCTCCTGCGCCACCCGCAGCACTTTGCGCACCTTCGAGACCGGCAACTGCAGCCGCTTGGCGAGTTCTTCGTTGCTCGGCTCGCGCCCCAGTTCCTGCACCATCTGCCGCGACGTCCGGATCAGCTTGTTGATGGTCTCGATCATGTGCACCGGGATGCGGATGGTGCGCGCCTGGTCCGCGATCGCTCGCGTGATCGCCTGCCGCACCCACCAGGTGGCGTACGTCGAGAATTTGTAGCCGCGCCGGTACTCGAATTTATCCACGGCCTTCATCAGGCCGATGTTGCCTTCCTGGATCAGATCCAGGAACTGCAGCCCGCGATTGGTGTAGCGCTTGGCGATGCTCACCACCAGCCGCAGGTTGGCCTCGATCAGCTCCTTCTTCGCGGTCTCGGCTTCCTGGTGCGCCTGCGTGATGATCTCGAGGGTGCGCCGCAGTTCGGCCGCGGAGGCGCCGAACTGCTCCTCCATCTGCTGCAACTTCTGGCCGAAGCGCGCGCTGTTCCTTGCGCAGGTCCTTGATCGCCTTCGGCGCGCGCGCCCGGCCAGGTCTCCAGCTTGCGCTGCGTCTTGGCGAGATCGTTCTCCAGCGGCCGCAGCTCTTCCACCGCGCTGCGCAGCCGGTCGATCAGGTGGCGGATTACCGGCGACTGGAACTTGATGGCGCGGCACAGGCGCGACGTGCGCACGATCAGCCGCGCCAGCTCCCACAGCTGCCGCCGGTACTGCTTGGGCTTCATGCCGCGCGGGATCGCCATCAGCTTCTGCCGGCACTGCAGGATCTTCTTGTAGTGCCGCGCGATCTCTTCGGTGTGGCGGGCGAATTCCTGCCGCTTCTCCTCCACCATCTCGTCGGTGAGCATCGGGTCGGCGATCTGGATGACGTCGCGCGCGGAAAGCGTATCCTGCATCACCTCTTCGCCCATGCCGATGATTTCCTGGATCACCAGCGGCGCGCGGAATAGCGATTTCAGCACCGTGTTCTGGCCGCGCTCGATGCGCCGCGCGATTTCGACTTCGCCTTCGCGGGTGAGCAGCGGGACCGTGCCCATCTCGCGCAGGTACATGCGAACGGGGTCGTTGACCTTCTCGCCGACGTCCCGCGGGCAGTTCGAGATCGATCAGCTCTTCGCCGGACTCTTCGATCTTCTTCTCGAAATCCTTGGGCTCTTCGAGGATTTCGATGCCGGCGACGTCGAGTCCGGCGAGCACATCGTCGAGATCGGCGCCGCCGGCGAGATCGCCGGGCAGGACTTCGCTCACCTCGTCGTACAAGACGTAGCCTTTTTCCTTGCCCATCTGTACGAGCCGTTGAAGCCCGTCGTATTTATCGTCTAACGCCACTGAAGCCCCGTACTCCCAGCGGATGAAGAATCCAGATTATTGTACACCACTGCGCGGCGCACATTGTGAGTCGCAACTGTGTCATGCCCGCCTCCCGCGAGCGGCGCTTTCGAGTGCCTTGCAACTCCATCGTCAAGCCGTACCGCCTCGTCGAATTTGCCTGCCGCGTTCGCTCTCGCTGATCCGCGTCTTCAATTGCAGCCGCAAGTACTGCTGTTCGCTGCGCCGCAGGCTCTCCACCGACGCCGCCACCTCCTCGGGCGAGATCTCGCCATCCTCGTTCAACACGGCCTGAGCCAGCAGGTTCTGGTCGGCCTCTTCCAGGCGCGCGTTTACTTCGTCGAAATCCGATGCGGCCGCCCGCGTCATCGAGCGCGAAGATCGCCTGAAAGATGCGCCGCGAAGGCAGCGTCTCAATCGTCTCCAGCACTCTCATCTGCTCGATCAGCTCGAGCGCGCCCTTCGGCGTCGAGTCAGCAGCGCGATCAGCAGCATGCGTTCATCGTGGCGCAGGGGATTCACGGGACGCGGGATGGCGCGCTCATTGCGTTCGGACACGGCCTTTTTGAAATGATCGAGCACCATGCCCCGATCGACGCCGATGTAGCCGGCCACGTCGTTGGCCACGGTCATGCGCTCCAGTGGATCGGCGATGCTCTGCACCTTGGGAAGCAGGAAGTTCAGCACCGCGACTTTGCCCTCGGAGGTGCGCATATCGTGTTTGGCGCGCGCGCGGTCGGCGAGCCAGTAGAAGTAACCCTTGGCGCCGTCCACGCGCTCCAGGTACGCCTCGGCGCCGCGCTCCTTGCAGTACTCGTCGGGGTCGAGATCGCCATCGAGCTCCACGATCCGCACCTGCATGCCCTCGGCCAGCAGATGATCGATGCGAGCGCTCCGACGCGTTGGCGCCCGGCGCGTCGGGATCGAAATTCACCGCGATGCGGTGCGTGTGGCGTTTGATCGACCTGCACCTGCTGCGGGGTGAGCGCCGTGCCGCAACTGGCCACCACGTTGGCGAAAGCCGGCCGCCGTGACGCCGATCGACGTCCATGTATCCTTCCACCAGGATGGCGCGATCGTCTTTGCGGATGCCTTCCTTGGCGCGGTGCAGGTTGTAGAGCACGTGGCTCTTCTTGTAGATGTGCGTTTCGGGCGAGTTGAGATACTTGGGCTCGTCTTCGGCGGACAGCGCGCGGCCGCCGAAGGCGATGATCTTGCCCTGATTCGTTGTGAATCGGAAACATCAGGCGGTTGCGAAAGCGGTCGTAGAGGCTGCCATCCTGCCGCTTGCCGACGAGGCCCGACTGCTTCCATCTGCGCCACCGGGAATCCGCGCTGTTCGAAGAGGCGCACCAGGGCTCGGCCCGAACGGTCCGAGTAGCCCAGCCCGAAGTGCTCCACCGTCTCCGGCGCGAGGCCGCGCTTGGCAATATAGGCGCGCGCGGCATCCCCGGCCTGCGACTTCAGATTGGCGCGGAAATTCTCCGCGGCCAGCTCGTGCATCGCCAGCAGCGCGCCGCGCAGCTTGGAATCGTCGTCGGCGTACTGCGAGCGCTTGGGCATGGGAATGCCGTAGCGCTCGGAGAGGGATTTGAGGGCCTCGTAGAAACTGATGCCCTCCTTCTCCATCACGAACTTCACCACGTCGCCGCCGGCGCCGCAGGAGAAACACTTGTAGAACTGGTGGACCACGTGGACGGTGAAGGAAGGACTCTTCTCGTTGTGGAAGGGGCAGAGCCCCATGTAGCGGTTGGCGCCGGAGCGCCGCAGCCGCACATACTCGCCCATGACGCTGACGATGTCGACCGAGGACTTGAGTTGCTCGACGAAATCCATGGCGCCCCTTGTGGCTATTATCCCGCACCGGAAGCCGATCTGACACCGCCGCACGGGCAACCGAGTTAACCGACGATAACTTGACCGGCGTATGCGCCGCGACGCGTACACTCCCGATAGTGGCACCGGGGACGTCTTTTCAATGAACTGAGCCCGCACGTACGAGTGGCACCGCGGTACTGCCTTTCGCGGTCGCCATCTTCATGCGCCTGCTTCTGGGCAACAATCGCTGACACGCTGGCTGCTTTCACTCAGCATTTTGTGGTTTGCCGCCAACATTCTGATGGCGCCTTACTCGGCCGGAATGCGGCAGGATATTCGCAACCTGCGCACTCTGCTACCGATAGACCGGCTTCCGGAGACGCCGGTTGACGGCGACCTGACGGAGTCCATACAATGAGCGATATAAGGAGGCCGCATGAGATCACTTGGCTTTCCTGAGCTTCTCGTAATCCTCGGTGTTGCCGTGCTGTTGTTTGGCGGCAAGAAAATTCCCGAAGTCGCGAAAGGTTTGGGCGAAGGGATCCGCAACTTCAAGCATGCCTTGAAGGGTGACGAAGAGAAGGTCGAAGAAAAGAAGCAGGCATAGGCTTCGAGGATCAGCCCGCACGTTGGGCTGAGTTCGTCTCGGCTTCAAAAGATCCGCAAACAAAAACAACCCCGCGAGGCCCGTTCGGGCTTCGCGGGGTTTTCTGCTTTTCTGCTGAGCGTCGCCGAGCCGGCTACTTCGCCTTCTTCGGCGGAACAATCGCGTCTTTCGCGCTCTTGGCCACGCGGAACTTCACGACCTTCTTGGCCGCGATCTTGATGGCCTCGCCCGTCGCCGGGTTGCGCCCCATGCGAGCCTTGCGGTCCACGCGCACCAGCCGGCCGATGCCGGGCAGCACGAATACGCCATTCTTCTTCACTTCCGCGATCGCCGTGGTGGCCAGGTTGTCCAGAATCGCACGCGCGACCTTGTTGCTGACTTCGCAGTTCTCCGCGAGCGGTCTTACCAGTTGCGTCTGGGTCATTCTCGCAGTTCGCCATATTTCTCCTTATGATTCTCTCGTAGCGCTGCGCGCCACGATTGCCATCGAACAGGATTTTCAGACTCGGAACTCCAACGAGCCCGAGCCTTGAACGTAATCAATCATAAGGGAAGGGCATGGGGATGTAAAGGGCAAAACAACGAAAAAAGCCCTGATTTTCCGCAGGTTTTTTGCATCAGGTGCGCTGGAACCCCCAATTTTACGGGCTTTCGACGAATCCCGCAGCCGCGCACGCCACTCCAGCTCACGTTCCGGCAGCCTGCGCGGCGACCTTATTTTTCCGCACTCGCAAGCGCAACCGCGGCCCTCCGCGGCGGCGATCAGCGCGATGCGCACCGCGGCGAAAAGTTTGAGCGGCGGACCGCCGGCGCTGGTCTCGCCTTCGCCCGCCGAGGCCTCGGGCCGGTTGCGCATCTGGTTGAGAAACACGACGCACGCGCCGGAGCGCGCCAGCGTTTGACGCAGACTTGCGCAGACCCGATGCCAGCACGCGGCTGTGCAGCCCGGCGCGTCGTCGCCGATGCCGGCTTCCAGTTCGAGTTGGGGGACCAGCGCCGCCGCCGAATCCACCACCACCAGGTCGACTGCGCCCGAGCCGGCCAGCGTGCGCGCGATTTCCAGGCCCTGCTTCGGCGGAT
Organism: uncultured Solibacteraceae bacterium; assembly: GCA_963791985.1. GTDB lineage: Bacteria > Acidobacteriota > Terriglobia > Bryobacterales > Bryobacteraceae > Solibacter. The sequence goes on from CAWBUN010000005.1 coordinate 6,090, forward strand.
GCAGGTTGGGCAAGCGGCATGCGCTCCATGTCCACGCCCAGGCGCGTCGGCATAGGCGGGGTCGAAGGTGTGGTCGGCATCGATCCACGCGGCGGTGAGCCCGTTCTTCTGGAGCGTGCGCGACGCATCTGTATGGCGAGCGTGGTCTTTCCGCAGCCCGAAGGGCCGAAGAGTTCCACCATGTGGCCGCGCGGCAATCCGCCGCCGAGCGCCTCATCGAGCGCGCGGAAACCCGATGGAAAGAAGGAATCCGGCGCGCCGGCGGAGGCTGCATGCGCGCCAGTCGCAACAGGATGGCCCGCTGCCGCTCCTCTTCCTTCTTCATAGGTTCGCGCGGGCAACGCCCCGCTCCGATTCTAGCGCCGGGCCGGTGAGCCGGCTTGGCCGGCCGGCGGGGCTTCCACGGGCGCCGCCACCGGCGCGCCGTCCGGCTTGATCAGGCCCAACGCCTTGCGCAGTTCGGTATCGATGGTGCTGGCGGATGTCGGGATTGTCCTTCAGGAACTGGCGCGCGTTCTCGCGGCCCTGGCCGATGCGGTCGCCCTTATAGCTGAACCAGGAGCCGCTCTTCTCCACGATGTTCTGCGCCACGCCGAGATCGAGCAGGTCGCCTTCCTTGGAAACGCCTTCGCCGTAGATGATGTCGAACTCCGCCTCGCGGAACGGCGACGCCACCTTGTTCTTGACCACCTTCACCTTGGTGCGATTGCCGACCACCGCGTCGCCGTCCTTGATGGCCGCGATGCGCCGGATGTCCAGGCGGACCGACGCATAGAACTTCAGCGCGCGGCCGCCGGTGGTGGTTTCCGGATTGCCGAACATGACGCCGATCTTCTCGCGGATCTGGTTGATGAAGATCAGGCAGGTATTCGATTTGCTGACCGAGCCGGTGAGCTTGCGCAGCGCCTGCGACATCAGCCGCGCCTGCACGCCCATGTGGCTGTCGCCCATCTCGCCGTCGAGTTCGGACTTGGGAACCAGCGCCGCCACCGAGTCCACCACCAGCACGTCGATCTGTCCGGAGGCGATCAGGTGCGACGGTGATTTCGAGCGCCTGCTCGCCGTAGTCCGGCTGCGACACCAGCAGATTGTCCACGTCCACGCCCAGCTTGCGCGCGTAGGTCGGGATCGAGCGCGTGTTCCACGTCGATGAAGGCCGCGATGCCGCCGGCCTTCTGCGCTTCGGCGACCACCTGCAGCGCGATGGTGGTTTTGCCGGAAGATTCCGGTCCGAAGATTTCGTTGATGCGGCCGCGAGGAAAGCCGCCCACGCCCAGCGCAGCGTCCAGCGAAATCGAGCCCGTCGAGATCACCGAGACCGGTACAATGGCGTCCTTCGACCCGAGACGCAGGATCGAGCCCTTGCCAAACTGCTTCTCAATCTGGCCGAGGGCGAGTTCTAAAGCGCGCGAGCGCTCCTTTTCATCCATGTCGGGTAATGACTCCTGGAATTGGGGGTAAAGGAATATTGTACCAGCCGCTATAATTAATGCAAGAGGTTTTGCCAATGGCCTCCGCGTCTGCTTGCGATCTTCTCTCGCGTCCGCGTTCCTGCTTTCCGGCGCCGCCAAGAAGACAACCGGCACTGCCCGCGGCGAAAACGAAGACGTGATCCTCAACGTCACCATCTACACCGACCCCGCCGCCGTCAAGGAAGCTCTCGGCGACGATCTCGGCGGGCCATTACATCGTGGCCCAGGTGAAGGTGGAGCCCAAGTACACCAAGGAGATTACCATCGATCGCGACGATTTCCTGCTGCGCACCGATAAGGACGGCGATCGCACCAAACCGATGGCGCCCAGCCAGGTCGCCGGCAGCGGTGGACTGATTCTCACGCGCACCGCAGGGCCCCGGCGGAGACGGCGCCGAACGCAGCCGCGGCTGGAGCATCGGCGGTATCGGAATGGGCGGCGGCGGAATGGGCGCGGGTCGGCGGACCCGAAACACCGACGTGAAGGCCACCATGGAGAAGAGCGACAAGAAGGAAAACCCGCTGAAGAAGATGCTGGACGCCAAGGTGCTGCCCGAGAAGAAAATCGAAGAGCCCATAACGGGCTTTCTCTTCTTCCCCATGGAGAACCAGAAAATGAAAGATCTGGAACTGCCAATACGGCGGCCAGCGAAAATCAAGATCCGCATGCGCTTCAAGTAGGATGAGTCCGGATGGCAGAGGAGGTATCGATGGAAACAATCACAATTGAGTCCATTCCGATCGTGGTCGGACGCGAAGAGGACGGTCGTTGGTGGGCCGACATTGAGTCCATGCCGGGCGTGATGGCTTACGGCGATACTCGTGATTTAGCCCTTGCCGCGGTGCGCGCCCTGGCCCTGCGCGTTGCCGCCGATTGCATCGATCACGGTGAGCAGATTCCCGAACCGTTCACGAAAGTTTTCTCCGTGGCATGAGCCATTGGAAATCGGTCAAAGCGAGGCAGACTGTTGGCTGCGTTGCTGCGAATCGGCTGGCAGATCGCCTGGCAGAAGGGTTCTCACCGCCGCCTCAATCGGACCGGATGGCCCAACTACACATTTGCGTTCCACGACAACGAAGAAGTCGGGCCTGGGCTTCTCTCGCAGATCGCTAAGAAGACGGGTCTCCGGCCTGACGATCTATAGGCGGCAGTGGTTGGCGGACTACTGAAACTGAATGCCCGCCATCACCAGTTGCGGCATCACCTGATTCCAGCTCTCCGGAACATTGTCGAACGGCAGGCGGAAGGGCTTGATCTGCTCCGGCGCCACCGCGCCGATCTTTGCGTTCACGATGGGCACACGCTCGCGCAGCACCACCTGACCGTACGCGTCGTAGAAGACGCAGGTGATCTCCACCAGCTTCAGCGATGCGGTCGCCGGTGTTCTGAATATTGCCCACGATCTCCACCACGCTCTGCTTCAGGTAGCTTTCGTGGGCCTTCATCTCCACGTTGGTCAGTTTGAGATTCTTGGCGTACGCGCGCGCCGTCCGCGGTCAGCGGCGGCGGCGGCGGGCGGCGGCTTTCTTCGACGCGCGGTCGAGATAGAAGAATCCGCCCAGGCCCAGCACGAGCACCAGGCCAATCACGATCGCCATCGGCGGGATGGATGCACTTTTCGTTGGCGTTGCTGCTTTACTTACCACCAACGGTCATTTCTCCCATCTTGATTGTAGGCGCTGCCATCGATCCGCGGAACTCCAGGTCGCTGCCGATCGCCTCGATGCCCAGCAGCATCTCGTTCAGGTTGCCCGCGATGGTCACTTCGCTGACCGCAAACGCCAGTTCGCCGTTGCGGATCCACAAGCCCGGCCGCGCCGCGCGAATAATCGCCGGTCACGATGTTCACGCCGAAGCCCATCAGTTCCGTCACGTAGAATCCGTTCGGAATGCCCGCAATGATCTGCTCCGGCGTTTGGACGCCCTTCTCCAGGAAAAAGTTCCCGTGCCCGATTCCGGCGTTGCCGGTGAGCCCGCGCGACGCGTTGCCCGTCGTCTTCATCCCCAGCTTGCGCGCCGCGTAGGTGTTCAGCAGGTAGCTCTTCAGCACGCCGCGCTCGATCACCACCGTGCGCCGCGACGCCACGCCTTCGTCGTCGAAGGGCGACGTGCCGAACAGTCCCGGGCATCGTGCCGTCGTCGATCACGGTCAACGTCGTCGCTCGCCACCTTCTCGCCCAGTTTGCCGGCCAGGAACGATTCGTGCCGGTAGATCGACATGCCGTGCACGGCTTCGAAGATGTTATCCAGCAGCGCTGCGCGCCGTGCGCGGCTCGAACACCACCGGCACCTTCTGCGTCTCCACCTTCACCGCGTTCAGCCGCCGCAGCGCGCGCTGCGCCGCCATGCGGCCGACGTGCTCCGGCGCCTCCAGCCCGGCGAAGCCGCGCGCCATCGTGTACCAGTAGTCGCGCTCCATCGATCTCGCCGTCGCGCGCCACCGGCGACGTGCTCAGCGAGCAGTAGCTGGACCGGTACTCGCCCGCGAAGCCGCGCGAATTGGCGAAAATGTGCCGGCCCACGTAATTGTCGAACGATGCGCCTTCGGAGTTGGAGATCCGCGGATCGCTGCGACAGCGCCGCCTCTTCGGCGCGCTTGGCCATGTCGATCTTGACCGCCGTATCGAGCTCCGCGATGTCGGCGGAGTACATGCCCAGATCGCCGGGGATCGAGCCGAATTCCTCGGCGTCGGGCATCCCGGCGTGCGGATCTTCGGTGGTGATATCGGCCAGTTCGATGGCCGATTTCACCAGGTGCGCGATGCCCTCGCTGCGAAAGATCGCAGGTGTAGGAAGCACCGGTATGCCGCCCGATCAGGATGCGCAGGCCGGCGCCGCGCGATCCGGCTTCCTTCAGATTCTCGACTTCGCGCATGCGCACGTTGGCGGAGAACTCCTCGCCCTCGGCGATGGTGCATTCGGCGTCGGTCGCGCCCGCGGCCTGCGCCCGCTTCACGATGTCCTGCGCGAGTTCCAACAGATGATTCTCGCTCAAGCCGTGCCTCCCACGGTCATGCGGTCGATCTTGATGGTCGGGATGCCCGACTCCCACCGGCACGCTCTGCCCGTCCTTGCCGCAGGTGCCGATGCCTTCGTCCAGCCGCAGATCGTTGCCCACCATGCTGACGTACTTCAGCGCTTCCGGACCGTTGCCGATCAGGGTGGCGTTGCGCACCGGGCGCGTCAGCTTGCCGTCCTCGATGAGGTAGCTTTCCGAGGCCGAGAAGACGAAGTTGCCGCTGGTGATGTCCACCTGGCCGCCGCCGAAATTCACGCAGTAGAGGCCCTTCGGCACGGAGCGGATGATCTCTTCCGGATCGCTCTCCCCGGCCATCATGAAGGTGTTGGTCATGCGCGGCATGGGAATGTGCGCGTAGCTTTCGCGCCGTCCGCTGCCGGTGGATCGGCGTGCCCAGCAGCGTGCTCGAAAGCTTGTCCTGCAGGTAGCCGCGCAGCACGCCGTTCTCGATCAGCACGTTGCGCTGCGTCGGCTGGCCTTCGTCGTCCACGTTGAGCGATCCGCGGCGGCTGCCGATGGTGCCATCGTCGACCACCGTGCAAAGTTCGCTCGCCACCTTCTGGCCCATGCGCCCGCTGAAGGCCGAGACGCCCTTGCGGTTGAAATCGGCTTCCAGGCCGTGGCCCACCGCTTCGTGCAGCAGGATGCCCGGCCACCCGGGACCCAGCACCACGGTCATCTCGCCGGCCGGCGCTTCCACCGCATCGAGCATCGCGATCGCTTCGCGCGCCGCTTCGCGGGCGAAGTGCTCGGGCGTCTTGTCCTTCAGGAAATAGTCGAGTTCCACGCGGCCGCCGCCGCCGGCGTGGCCGCGCTGCGGAGGTCCGCCGTTCTGCCGCGCCAGCGCCGAAACGCTCAGCCGCGCCAGCGGCTGCCGGTCCAGCGAAAGCCTGCCGTCGCTGGTCGCCACCATCACCTGGCGCAGATTGTCGGCGTAGACCGCCTGCACCTGGAAGATGCGCGGATCGTAGGCCCGCGCCGCGCGGTCGGCGCGCTTCACCAGTTCCACGCGCTCGGCGAAGGCGGTCTCGGTCGGCGCGATCAGCACCGGGTACAGATTGTGCTTGCGGCCCTCGTTGAGATCGAACTTCTCTACCTTGCTGGGCGCCGACGGCGATGTGCGCCGCCACGTTGGCCGCCTTGCGGATCTTCTCCGGCGACAGATCGTCGCTATAGGCATACCCGGTGCGCTCGCCCGAAATCACTCGCACGCCGACGCCCATGGAAACGCCCTGCGCGGCGCTCTTCACCATGGATTCGTCGATGCTGATGGAACTGGTGAGCAGGTATTCGAAATAGAGGTCCGCGTAATCGCCCCCCTGCGAGAGCGCCTCGCCCAGATAGCTTTCGAGATCCTGTCGTGTGATCCCGAAGCGCGTGGCGAAAGATGGACTCGGAAAACTGCATATACCTTCAGGCTAGCAGAGTGGGACAGGACTCCCGGCCTGTCCACTAATCAGTTTTTGCTACACCACACCCAACGCCCGGCAATCCTCATCCACCATCTCGCGCACCAACTCGGGGAAGGTCACGCGGTGGTGCCACCCCAGCACGCGCTGCGCCTTGGCGGCATCGCCCTTCAACACGTTGACCTCGGCCGGACGGAAAAGTTGCGGATCGGTGGTGATGTACTTCGTGTAGTCCAATCCCACATGCGAAAACGCGAATTCCACGAACTCGCGGACCGAGTGGCACTCGCCGGTCGCCACTACATAATCGTCCGGTGTGGCTTGTTGGAGCATCATCCACATCGCAGTCACGTACTCGCGCGCGTGCCCCCAATCGCGCCGCGCATCCAGGTTCCCCAGGCGCAATTCCTTGCTCTTACCCGCCACGATCCGCGCCACCCCGGAGGTGATCTTCCGCGTCACGAACTCGAAACCGCGGCGCGGCGATTCGTGGTTGAACAGGATTCCGCTGGAGGCGTGCATCCCGTATGCCTCGCGGTAGTTGCGGGTCAAATCGAAGCCGGCAACCTTACTTATGCCGTACGAGGAGCGCGGATGGAATCGTGTATCCTCATTCTGCGGCACGGTTTCCGCCATCCCGAACATCTCGCTGGAGCCGGCGAAGTAGAAGCGGCAATTCGGCGTCAGCGCCTTCAACGCCGACAGCAGGTAATGCGTGCCATTGATATTGGCATTCAGGGTAGAGAACTCGTCGTCGAACGAATAGCTCACAAAGCTCTGAGCCGCAAGGTGATAGCACTCATCTGGCTGAACCTCGTGGACTACCCGGTGGATGCTGCCGTAGCTCTCGAGCGACGCCGCGTGCAAGTGCAATCGGTCACGGATCTCCTTGAGCCGGGAAAGCCGGTGGTCCGGGTCCTCCAGCGCCACCCGGCGGACGATTCCGTGCACTTCATAGCCCTGGGAAAGCAGCCACTCCGAAAGATAAGAGCCGTCCTGGCCGGTAATCCCTGTAAGCAGAGCGCATTTGGTGGACATCTCTGGAATAATGGTAACAAGTACATGACCATACGCACGGCTGCGGATTCCCGTCCGGCATGGCTCGATAGAGTCACCGGTACAGCCTCTTCCGGGCGCAAAACGTTGTTTTGCGTTTCCCCTCAAAGCCTTGTAACCTGTCTACTTGCCGGTACGCCTTTCAAATCGGAGAGAGTTTTGTTTCCGGGTGCCGGCACCACCCATGGTGCGGCATGCTGGTTGATTTCGAACTGATCACGCGGGCCCAGAAGGGCGACAGCGTGGCGTTCAACGAAATCGTTCTGGTCTACCGGAAGCGGATTCTGGGGACGATCACCCGTTTGATCGCGCGTCCGGAAGACGTCGAGGATGTCGCACAGGAAGTTTTTCTGCGGCTTTATTTTTCCCTCGATCAATTGCGGACGGCAGAGGTCTTTGAACCGTGGTTGTACCGTCTGACGGTCAATGCGGCCTACGATTACCTGCGCAAGCAGCGGCGTCGGCAGGAATTCCGCATGTCCGACCTGAGCGAGCAGCAGGTGATGCTCGCCGATGCCATGGCAGGCGGGAAAGCCGAACAGGATGTTCAGCATCATAAGAAGGTCCGCGAATCCGTGGATTCGCTGCTGGGAGCGGTCACCGAGGCCGATCGAATTCTCTTGATGCTGAAAGAAGTGGAAGGCCTTTCACTAAAAGAGCTTGAAAAGGTCTACAAGGTTAACGAGAATGCTCTTAAGGTCCGTTTGTTCCGGGCCCGGCAACGGGTGTTGAAAGCATTCGGATCGGCAGGAAAAAAAGAGGGAGCCGGTTAAACCGGTGGAGTAGGGTTATTATGAGTCTAATGCACGGCGGCGACGACGAAAAATTGGACGCACTCTTCCGGGCGTACAACGAGGCCTGCGGATCGCCCGAGGCCAGTCAGAATTTCATGCCGAACCTCTGGGCTCGGATCGAATCGCGTCAGCGGTTCACATTCTCCTTCCGTCGCATGGCCACCGCCATGGCGACAGCGGCAGTCGCGCTGTCCCTTGCGCTTGGCGTGTACATGTCGATCCCGCGGTCAAACTCCGATTACAGCCAGACCTATGTCGAGGCACTCGCCGATTTCAACACTGTCGATGCGCCCGACATCGTTGGGCCGGTGAAGATGGACCTTTCCGATCGGCCGGTGAAGTAAAGAGAGGCATCGATGCCTAAATACAAGCTCTCCGCGGTTCTGTCGCTGCTCCTTGTCTTCCTCAGCGGCGCCGTGCTCGGCGCCGTAGCGTACCGTCTGTATGCTGTGAATGCGGTGCAGGGTGTCGATGTGGCACGCAAGCAGACCAAGATGAGCCCGGAGGAGTTCCGCAAGCATTACGTGGAGGAGTTCCGCTCCAAGGTCAAAATGGATGACCAGCAGATCGCTGCCCTCCAGCAGATCCTGGATCAGACCCGCACCGATTTCCACAAAATGCGCGATCGCATGAACGCCGAAGGCGAAGCCATTCAGACTGCCCAGGTGGAAAAGATCAACGCCATCCTCCGCGAAGACCAACGCCCCCTCTACGCGACCCTCCGCGCCGAGCGCGACAAACAGCGCAAACTCCGCGACCAGCAGCACAAACAAGAAAAGTAAGACAGGCCTCCCGGCCTGGCTCACGAAATAGAAAAAGGCAGGCCGGAAGGCCTGCCTTTGCTTTTCCCGGATAACATCCCGGAAATCTTAGGTGGTGGGTACCGCTCTTGCCGACGCGCGACACCTTGTACTTCTTTTCGAAGCGATCGATGCGGCCCGCGGTGTCCATCAGCTTCTGGCTTACCCGTGAAGAACGGGTGGCACGAAGAGCAAATTTCCACGCGCATGTCGCCCTTGTGGGTCGAACGCGTCTTGAAGCTGTGTCCGCAAGCGCAGGTGACATTGATTTCGTTGTAAGCGGGGTGAATACCGGCCTTCATGTGATTACGGGGATTCCTTTCGAGAACTTCAGTATAGCAGAAATACAAACCCCCGGGAGCCCTTCGGCCCACGGGGATAGGTTAGCCTTGGAGATACCTGAGGCTTTAACCTGCGCAAGAGGCAGCCGGTCCACAGGAACTTGATCCCGCCACTGAAGCGGAATCGGCTACATTAGAGGCTCGACTTTAACAGTCGGCCACCTCTCGCGGTCTATTGCTACTTTCCATTTTGCTGGACCACCTCCTTTTTCAGTGATGACTCCTATCCTTGCACGCGCTTCGCCAACTGTCAATATGGTTTTCCATAGCCTACAGCACCAGTGGGGTACTCTGCTTCTATCTCATCACAATAATGTAGTACTTAGGTTACAGATTGCGTGGCTGCGAACCGGCACATCGTGAGTCCATCGATGAGGTTAAACGGGAACTGCCCGGTGGTGTAATGACCGCACGGCAGGTTGAAGACTCTGTGCGGCAATTCGAGCTCGCGGAAACGCTCCAGCACCTGCCGCGAATACACCGGCAGGAAGGTGCTGTCGTGGCTGGCCCAGATCAGCAGCGTCTTCAGGTCGCGGCCCTTGCAACCGCTGCAGATAAGCTCGCCGGACTGATCACGCTCCAGTAGCGCCGCAATTCCTCCTGGCGTCACATGTCCCCGGAACGCCTTGACTCACGTTCTGCGTCGAGAGCCCGGTCCACACCACATCCGCGAAATGCATCGAGACGTGATTGAAGATCCCCATGCGGATCCGCGGTATCGTGCGCCGCCGCGATGAACGCCACGCAGGATCCCAGGCTGGTGCCCAGCACTCCGATCCGGCTATATCCCTTGCGCTCCAGCCAGTCCACGCAGGCGCGCACATCGAGCACGGATTGCCGCCCGCATGAATCGTGCGCCCCACATTGCTCGACACATGATAATCGGCGCGCTGCGTCTCCGCCGGCTTGCGCTCCGCATGGTAAGCCATCGTCATGCGCAGCGCGCTGACGCCGAACCGGTTGAGCAGCTTGGCCAGCCCCACATGCCCGTCCGGTCCGGAATTCCACTGCGGCAGCACGATCACCACGCGCCCTTGGTCGTTCGGTGCCGGAAACCACAGACGCGTGCGCCGTATTGTTCTCGGGATGACGCGTCGCACCGGACTCGTGAATGTCAGGCGGTTCTCCTCTCCAACCGGTAGTCCCGCACCGGGTCGTAGGAGAAAAAGCGGTCCGAATCGGCCAGCGTTTCTGTTGACGAAGTGCGACAAGGCACTCGGCGGAATTGCCGTTGGCATCGGCCGGACAACCGGGGAACTCGAGGCTGTTCAGCCAGTCCGTGCCCCATTCGAACGGACGCACCACCCGGTTCGTGTCACGGGTGGCGAGCTTGCGCTCCCACTGATCCATATATCGAGCGTAAGGATCCCTTCATGTGCTGAGAGTATTTAGTTTAGCAGAGCGAAAAAAAAATCCCCGCTACCGGGGAGATGATGTCCGTAGCGGGGATGGCGAAATGCGCTAAGAGGCAACTCACCAAAGCAGAAAATCCTCTAAACCAGAACCCGCCGTACCTAATTGCACGCCGCCTGCCACCTAATAAGTTATTGAAAACACGCCTAGAGTCGCCACTTTCTACCGGATTCTGGAGCTTCGTCCTACTGTTTTCCGAAGTTAAGGGCGTACGGGAATTACCCACTCGGCTAGCCCCGCGGAATAATACAATCGGAAGTACGTGAGCTTCGCAGCACAACCCAGAGACTGCTCGTGTGTCCGGCGGCGGTAGCGCGCTGGCCGGCTTCCTCGTCTCCGGATTTCTGCTGGCGCTGCTCGGTGCCATCCTGCCCGCCTGGATCTATCACCGCGACACCGCCGGACTTCGTCGCCGTCGGCAACTTCTTCCTCGCCTCGCCATCGGTATCGTAGCCGCCGCGCGCTTCGCCTTGCCCATCATGCGCCGCCGCGGTATCTCCTTCCTGCTGACCTTCGCCTGCGCCCTCTCCTGCCTTTCCCTCCTCTACCTCGCGCTGGTCTCGCCGCCGCTCTCCGACTGGTGGCGCGTCGCCGGATTTCTGGTGCTCGGCGTGAGCGCCGGCCTGCTCAACCTCGCCCTCTTCCATGCCATCTCCGCCAGCTACCAGGCCGACGCCGCCGGAACGGTCAGGCGCGGCGGAATCTGGTACGGCCTGGGCTGCCTCGCCGCCACCCTGCTGGTCGCCGGCACCTTCTACGCCTACACCGTCCCCAGCATCCTCGATCTTCATGGCCGTCGTTCCCGGCATCTTCGCCGGCGTCTTTGCCCGTACCTCCTACGCCGCCCTTCCCGCCGGCGCCCACCCGACCTTTACGCAGGCGCTCCAGGATTTCCGCAGTCCCGGCGCCGTCCTCTTCGCGCTCCTCCTCTTCTTCCAATTCGGCAACGAATGGTCCATCGCCGGCTGGCTGCCGCTCTTTTCTGATTCGCCGCGTCGGGCTCAGCCCCTCCAGTTCCCTCATGATCCTGGCCCTCTACTGGCTCTGCCTGATGATCGGCCGACTCGTGGCCGTGGCCATTCTGCCGCGCGTGCGCCACGGCCGCCTGCTCATGGGCAGCGTGCTCTCCGCCATCTTCGGCTACATGATTCTCTTCTTGACCAACAACAGCTTTGGCGCCTCTACCGGAGTCTTCTTCGTCGGCGCAGGCTTCGCCAGCATCTATCCGCTGGTCGCCGAAGCCATCGGCCGCCGCTTCCCCTACTACCATCCGGGATTCTTCAACGGCATTTTCTCTTTCGCGCTGATCGGCGGCCTGCTGGCCCCCGCCACGCTCGGCTATGCCGCTTCGCTCTGGGGCGTCGGAGTCGTCATCGGCATTCCGTTGATTGGTACCTTCATGGTGATGATCCTGCTCGTTTTGATCTGGCTCGAATCGAAGGTGACCGGAAGATGACCGCGAGACAGCGCGCCGCTGCCACAATCTTCCTGCTCGCCGCCCTCGTCTCGCAATCCGCAGCCGCCGGCTTGCCGGACACCATTCAGAAGCTGATCGATTCCTCCCCCGCCGCCCGCACCGCCTTCTGGGGCATCCAGATTGTCGATCTCTCCACCGGCAAGACCCTCTACGAGCTCAATCCCGATCACTACTTCGTCCCTGCCTCCAACGCCAAGCTCTTCAGCACCGCCCTCGCCCTCACCCGCCTCGGTCCCGACTACACGTTCCAGACCCGCATCTTCGCCGACGCCCCGCCCGATTCCCAGGGCCGCATCTCTGGCGACCTGCGCCTCGTCGGCGGCGGCGATCCGAACCTCTCCGCCCGCGCCATCCCCTACCGCATGGGTCCCACTCACCGGCAATCCTCTTGCCGCCATCGAAGACCTCGCCGACCAGCTCGCCGCGCGCGGCATCCGCGCGTCTCCGGCGACATCGTCGGCGACGACACCTGGTACGTCTGGCAGCCCTACGCCGTCGGCTGGGCGATCGACGACCCGCAGTCCGACGATGGCCCGCCCATCTCCGCCCTCACCCTGTCCGATAACGTCCTCGCCGCTCTCCGTGCGCCCCGGCGCCGCCATCGGCGATGTCGCCGCGCTCACCTTCAACCCGCCCTCGGAGTTCTACCGCATCGAGAACCGCGTGCGCACCGTCGCCGCCGGCGGTGAGCGCCGCATCCGCTTCCAGCGCATCCCCGGCAGCCGCGACGCCGTCCTCTGGGGCACCATCCCGCTGCGCGACCGCGGCCAGGAACTGCTGATCTGCTGTCGAAGACCCCGCCGAGTTCGCCGCCCAGTCCCTGCGCACAGCGCTCGAGTCGCGCGGCATCACCGTGGAAGGCGGCCGCCCGCGCCCAGCACCTGCCGCCCGACCAGCTCGCCGACCTCACCCAGGCGCCCGCCCACCGACGCGCCCGACGGGCGTGGAACTCGCGCATCGCACCTCCGCGCGCCTCATCGAAGACCTGCGCGTCACCGCCAAGGTCAGCCAGAATCTGCATGCCGAACTGCCTGCTCCGCGCCGTCGGCCGCGCCCGCCGCAACGTCGGCAGCTTCGAGGCCGGCATGGCCGAGATGAAGTCCTTCCTCGCCGACGTGGGCGTGGAACCGGCCGGCTACAACCTGCTCGATGGCTCCGGCCTCAGCCGCCTGGACCTGGTCACTCCAGCCACCGTGATCAAGCTCCTCCGCTTCATGTACGATTCGCCCGCGCGCGAGAACTGGCTCTCCATCTTCCCCGTCGCCGGCCAGGATGGCACCCTCAGCACCCGCTTCGGCGGCACCCCGGCCGCCGGCCGCGTCCTCGCCAAGACCGGCTCCCTCTCCCACGTCAGCGCGCTTTCCGGCTACATCCAGCGCGCCCGATGGCACCTGGCTCGCCTTCTCCATCCTGGTCAACAATTACGGCGGCCGCGGCGTCGCCGAAGTCCGAGGCGTCATGGACCGCATTTGTAATCTGATATTGGAATAAATGTCGCGGCGACCCAGCGCTGTGTTCCGCCATTCGGTACCGCCCCAGTGGCATCCTACTGTAGTAGGATACATTGTATGCCGCGCGGCAACCCATCACCCAAGCTCGCCATTACAATAGACCCTGACATTCACGACAACATCCTTGCGGCGGCCGCCCGCGATGGGGTGAGTGTCTCTGCCTGAATGACCACCGCGGCGCGCGAGGCCTTGCAGCGCCGGGCTGGATTGGCGGCGGTAGCGTTGTGGGAAAAGCAGCACGGGCGCTTCACCCCGGAGGAGACGAATGAGGCCCGCCGCAGCGTGCGAGCACAGCTCCGAACCTCGCGAACCGTTAGGCGTCAGGCATGAGCACCGTGGTCTACGACGCCGCCGTGCTCGTGGCCGCTGATCGAAACGAGCGGCGAGCGTGGGCTGAACACAAGGCCCGTTCGGAATTTGGCGTTATTCCCTTGGTCCCCGCGCCCGTTGTTGCCCAGGTAAGCCGTTCCCCACAACAAGCCCAACTCCGGCGTTTCTTGACCGGGTGTGTGGTCGTTCCACTTGGCGAGACCGAAGCACACGAAGCGGGGCGGTTGCTCGGTATGACCAAAACAGCGGACATCGTTGACGCTGTTGTCGTGACGACAGCCCTTCGGCGAAAAGCTACGATTCTCACCAGCGACCCGGACGAAATCGAACGGCTCGTCAGGGCCTCTGGCCGCGACCTCACCGTTGTTGCGATCTGACGTCTACCGGCAGGCCGCGGCGCCTGTGTAGTCTAATATTGAAGTAGGGAACTCATCCGTCATGCCAATTTACGAATACCGTTGTGAAGACTGCGGCACCAAATTCGAAAAACTCGTGCGCCGCTCCGACGATCCGAATGCCCTCGTCTGCCCGTCCTGCGGCGAGAAGCACCTCCAGCAGGAGCTCTCCACCTTCGCCGCCCACGCCAGCGGTTCGTCCAAGAGCTCGCAGGCGCCCTCCTGCCCCAGCGGCGGCTGCGGCAACCCGGGCATGTGCGGCATGAATTTTAACTAGCCGCGCCACGCCGGGTGGCATCCAATTCTTTCCATGCACTACGATGCCATTCTGCTCGTGTCTTTCGGCGGCCCCGAAAAAGTCGCCGACGTTATCCCCTTCCTCGAAAACGTCCTCCGCGGGCGCAACGTGCCCCGCGAGCGCATGCTCCAGGTTGCCGAGCATTACTACCACTTTGGCGGCCGCAGCCCCATCAACGACCAGTGCCGCGACCTGATCGCCGCCCTGCGTCCCGCCATCGACCTGCCCATCTACTGGGGCAATCGCAACTGGCATCCCCTGCTCGCCGATACCGTGGGCCAGATGGCCGCCGATGGAGTCCGCCGCGCCCTCGCCATCGCCACCTCGGCTTATTCCTCTTACTCCGGTTGCCGGCAGTACATCGAGAACATCGCCTGCGCGAGCGCCGCCGCCGGCCCGAACGCCCCCGCAATCGATAAGCTCCCGCCCTTCTGGCATCACCCTGGCTTCATCGAGGCCAATGCCGATCGCGTATCCGATGCCCTCGCCCACATCCCGGACGAACGCCGCGAGCGCCGCCCGCCTGGTCTTCACCGCGCACAGCATCCCGCTCGCGATGGCCGCTACCTGCCGCTACGAGGAGCAACTCGTCGAAACCGCCCGCGCCGTCTCCGCTCGCGCCGGCCACGAAGAGTGGGATCTCGTCTGGCAGAGCCGCAGTGGTCCCCCCACCCAGCCGTGGCTCGAGCCCGACATCCTCGATCACCTGCGCGCGCTCGCCGAAAACGGCGTCCACGACGTGATCGTTTCCCCCATCGGCTTCCTCAGCGATCACATGGAAGTCATGTACGATCTCGACGAAGAGGCCGCCGCCCTCTCGCGCGAACTCGGTCTCAATTTCGTCCGCGCCGCCACCGCCGGCACGCACCCCGCCGTGATCGCCATGCTCGCCGACCTGATCGCGCAGCGCCAGGCCGCGCCCGAGTCCCCGCTCTGCGCCCCTGATTGCTGCCCCGCGCCCCGCCGGCCCTGACCCTTACGCTCCGGCCAGCACCTGGTGGACGAACTGCACCGCCATCGAACCCTCGCCTACCGCCGACGCCACGCGCTTGATGCTGTTAGCCCGTATGTCCCCTACCGCGAAAATCCCCGGCAGGCTCGTTTCCAGCGGAAACGGTGCGCGCCGCAGCGGCCAAACATCGGCTATGTCCGGACCGGTCTTGATGAATCGCTTGCCATCCAGCGCCACACACCCCGCAAGCCAGTCCGTGTTGGGGTCGGCCCCCATCATCAGGAACAAATGGCGGATCCCGTGAGTTTCGCTCGCCCCGGTTTTCGCATTGTGCCAGCGAATCCGCTCCAGCCGCGTGTCGCCCTCCAGTGCTTCCACGGTGGTGAAGGTGTGCACCGTGATCTCGGGCGATGCTTCAATCCGCGCGATCAGGTAGCGCGACATGGTTTCGCCGAGCCCCGGCCCGCGAACCAGCAGGTGAACGTGGCTCGCATAGCCGGAGAGGAACACGGCCGCCTGACCCGCCGAGTTTCCCCCGCCCACGATCGCGACCACTTCGCTTTGGCACAGCGGCGCCTCCACCGTGGTCGCGCCGTAGTAGATCCCCGCCCCCTCAAATTTTCCGATGTTCGGTAGATCCAGCCTGCGATACCGCGAGCCCGACGCCACGATCATCGTCCGCGCCTGCACCACCGTCCCATCGTCCAACTGCACCGCGTACGGAGGGCGCAGGCACTTGAGTGCCGTCGCCGTCCGCGCCACCGTAATCTGCGCGCCGAATTTCTCCGCCTGCAGAAATGCGCGGTCCGCCAGTTCCTGCCCCGAAATCCCCATCGGAAATCCGAGGTAGTTTTCAATTCTCGAACTCGACCCCGCCTGCCCGCCCGGCGCATTGCTCTCCAACACCAGCACCGAGAGTCCCTCCGACGCGCCATACACCGCGGCCGCCAGCCCGCTCGGCCCCGCGCCGATCACGATCAGGTCGTACACGCCCTCCGGTTCAATTCCCGCGTTCAGCCCGAAGCAGGCGGCCGTCTCCGCATTGGTCGGATTGCGCAGCACCAGTTCGCCGCGGCAGATCAGTACCGGGATTTCCTCAATCCGCACCGAGAAATGGTCCAGCATGTTCTGTACGTCCGGGTCCGCATCCACATCGATGTACGCGTAAGGGTGGCCGTTGCGCCCCAGGAACGTTCGCAGCCGCAGCGTGTCCGCCGAATGCTTGGAGCCGATCAATACCGCGTCGCCCACGGAATTCGCAATCAGGAAGACCCGTCGCAATAGAAACGCGCGCAGAAACAAGTCGCAGATCGTAGCATCGCTCTGCATCACCCGCCGCAGATTCGCCCGGTCGATCTCCAGCAGACTGCTGGCCGTGCGCGCACGGCACCTCACCAGCGCGCGGCGCCCCGAAAGCAGGCTGATCTCACCGGTGAACTCGCCCGGCTCCAGAACGCTGACCACGGTTTCTACCCCTTTGGTCACGCCGACGATTTCCAGGCTCCCGCTCTGCACGATAAAGACGCCGTGATCCGCGCTTCCGACGTCGAAGACTACATCGCCGGGATTTGCGTGACGCGGCGTACAGGAAGGCGCCAATTGGGCAATCTGCGCGGCACTCAACTTCGGGAACCGCAAAGCATGTTCTTCCGGGGGCTCCGGTGGCAGCATCAACATTACCTATTATTTTCCCCTTGACATCGTCGCCTTTTAGTACTAATTAATTAGTATGCGACGGCGAAGCACCACCTTAACCGAGCAGGAACTGGAGATCATGAAGATCGTCTGGGAGCGTGAAAGCGCCACCGTGCGCGACGTCTATGAGACGTTGCTTGAACAGCGCAAGGTCGCCTACACCACCGTGATGACCATGATGAAGATCCTGGAACAGAAAAAATATCTCAAGAAAACCCAGGCCGACCGAGCCTATGTTTATCGCCCCACCGAGCCCAAGGGCAAGGTCATCGGCGATATGGTCCGCGATTTCGTCAACCGCGTCTTCAACGGTTCGGCCGAACCGCTGCTGGTGCACCTGGTCGAAGAGCACGATCTCTCCCCCGAAGAACTCGACGAAATCGCGCGCATCCGGAGGAAGCCATGAGCACCCATCTCATCTGGGACAACCTGGTCGCCTACAGCATGCAAATCGGCCTGCTGGTCGGCCTCGCCGCGTTCGTTCCCACCTTGCTGCGCCTCAAAGTGCCCGCAGTACCAAACTCGCCTACTGGCAGATCCTGCTGGGAGCCTGTCTGCTCCTGCCCACGGTCCGCCCGTGGAAGCAGGCGATGCTCACCGTCAGCCGCCCCGTCTTCACCAACATCGCCGACCTGCCGCCCATGCAGCCCATGCCTCCCACGCCGCTTTCCACCAGCGAGATCGCCCTCATGATCCTGGGCGCCGGCATCGTTATTCGCCTGGTATGGTTCGCCGTCGCCTTCTTGCGCCTCGGCCGCCTGCGCCGCCACTCGCTCCCGCTGCGTCCCCGACCAGCTGGAGCGTGGAGGCCGACATCCGCATCTCCGAGGCCATCTCCAGCCCCGTCACCTTCGGCTTCCTGCGCCCCGTCGTCCTGCTGCCCGCGAATTTCTCCGAGCTCGACGGCCAGATTCAAGACGCCATTCTCTGCCACGAAATTCTTCACGTCCGCCGCCGCGACTGGCTCTTCACCCTCGGCGAAGAACTGATCCGCAGCCTCTTCTGGTTTCATCCCGCGATCTGGTGGCTGCTCGGCGAGATCGGTCTCGCCCGCGAGCAGGAAGTGGATCGCCAGGTGGTCGAGCTCACCCAATCGCGCGAAGGCTATGTCGATGCCCTGCTCGCGATTGCCGGCGCAACCCCCCGGCTCGACCTGGCCCCCGCGCCGCTCTTCTTGCGCAAGCGGCATTTAAAGCAGCGAGTAGTCTCGATCATGAAGGAGGTACGAATGTCGAAAACGAGATCAATTTCCGCGCTCGCCGCGGGGCTGGGTTTCCTGGCCGCCGCGTGCTGGCTCGTCACCGCAACTTTCCCGCTCGCGGCCGCGCCGCAGAGCGTCAACGATTTTCCCGGCGTCACGGTCGATACCGGCGGCCCCGTCATGCACCGCACCTCCGTCATGTATCCCGACGCCGCGCGCCTCCACAACATTCAGGGCGTCGTGGTCGTCGAAGCCTCGCTCGATAACACCGGCAATGTCACCGACACCCGCGTCCTCAGCGGCCCGCCCGAGCTCCGCCGCGCCGCGCAGCAGGCCGTTCTGCAATGGCACTTCTCCATGGAAGGCTCCTCCAGCACGCGCCAGGTGAAGATCAACTTCGAGCTGCCCCCTGGACAGCCCGTCCCCGCCACCATCGTCACCGTGAATCCTTCCTCCATGGGCACCGTGAACGACCCCGAAAAGATCGCTGCCGCCGAAGCCAAAATCCGCGCGCTGCGCTCCCAGATTGCCGACCAGACCGCCGCCCTCCGCGCCTCGCAGGATGAAGCCGCCCGTCAGCAGGCCGCCTCAAAATTGAGCGAGCTTCAGAACAACGTCATCACGCTCCAGCGCAATCTCGGCCCCGCCTCCCTGGCCGGTAAGCGCCTCGGCCGCATTCAGGCTTCCGGCATGAGCGACCAGGCCCGCGACCAGCTGCTGTCGCGCCTCCCGGTCCACGTGGGCGACACCCTCTCCGCCGATTCCTACGACCTCACCAGCAAGGCCGTCAGAGAATTCGACGAGCACATGTTCGTCAGCCAGGGCACCAATCCCCAAACCGGCGAAGTGGCCTTCAGCATCGTGCAGGGCGGCGGCAATATCACTGGAACCGTGAGCATGGCCGCGCCGACCACACCCGCGACTCCCGGCGTCAAGCGGATTACCATCGGCGGCAACGTCCAGCAGGCCAAACTGGTCTCCCAGACCCGCCCCATGTATCCTCCGCTCGCCAAGCAGGCGCGCATCTCCGGCGTAGTCCATCTGATGGCTGTCATCGCCAAGGACGGCACCGTGATGGATCTCAAGGTGATCGGCGGCCACCCGCTGCTCATCCCCGCCGCGCTCGAGGCCGTGAAAACCTGGGTCTACCAGACCACCCTCCTCAACGGCGAACCCGTAGAAGTAACCACCCAGATCGACGTCAACTTCACCCTCAGCGACGAACTACCGCCCCCCGGCGGCGGCAACTAACCCTCAACGAGCCGCGACCGTCAGGGAGCGCTGCCCTGACGGTCGCGGCTCGTCTTCTACTCGTACCTCAGCACTTCCGCTGGAGCGATTTTGGTAGCATTCCACGCCGGATACAGCGTCGCTAGAAAGCTCACCAGGATCGCCAGTCCGGCGATCCAGAACGCATCCGTCCACTGCGGATCGAACGGCACGAAGCTCATCGAGTACACCGCTTCATCCAGCGGAATCCATCGGTACTTCCCCGCGAAGTAGCACAGCGTGTACCCTACCACCAGCCCGATCGCGCTCCCCACTACGCCGATCAGCACTCCCTGCAGCATGAAGATGCGCCGGATCTGCTCCGACCCGCGCGCCCATCGACATCAGCACCGCGATGTCGCGGTACTTCTCCATCACCATCATCACCAGCGTGATGAAGATATTCAGCGCCGCCACCAGCTCAATCAGGCTGATCACGATGATCGTCACCAGCCGCTCCATCTTGAGCGCGCCCAGAATCTGCTTGTTGCGCTCCATCCACGTCGTGGTCGTGTAGCGCGCGCCCCGCCACCTTCTCGATCTCCTGGCGCCACTTTGCCCGCCAGATTAAGATCGTCCACGTTGATTTCGATCTGGTTGATTTGATCCACCGAGAGCGCCTTCTGCGCCGCCGCGATCGACATGTACGCCCAAAGATCGTCGATCTCGTAGAACCCGGTCTCGAAAAGTCCGGCCACCTTGAACCGCCGCTTCACCGGCCGCACTCCGATCGGTAGCATCTCCTCGGCCAGCAGTTCGACATTGTCGCCGACCCGCATGCCGACATCCTCCGCCAGTCGCGATCCCAGAATGATTCCCGGCGGCGATGCGCGTTCGGGTCGCGCAGCCGGTCCAGCGACCCAGCCTTCAACTTGCGCAGCGTGCCGCTCAGCGCCAGTTCCGAGTCGATATCGACGCCCTTAATGTATGCGCCCTTCGATTGAATCGGACCTGAAAGAAACGTGGGACTGTATAGCGCCGGCGATACTGCCGTGACGTGCGGCACCTTGCGGATCCGCCCCACCAGGTCCTGCCAGTTCTCGATGCCGTCGCCCGGGCTGCCGCGGCATCACGTTGATGTGCGCCATCGCGCCCAGCAGATTGCGCTGCAGCGTTTTGCGGAACCCGTTGGTCACCGCCAGCGCGACCACCAGCGCCATCACGCCCGCCGCCACGCCGAGCACGGAGATCGCGGTGATCACAGAGATCACCGCTTCCTTGCGGCGCGCTCGCAGGTACCGCCCGGCGATGAACAGCTCGAAGGT
The DNA here is from genome assembly GCA_963791985.1 of uncultured Solibacteraceae bacterium. Taxonomy (GTDB): domain Bacteria; phylum Acidobacteriota; class Terriglobia; order Bryobacterales; family Bryobacteraceae; genus Solibacter. The sequence continues at coordinate 26,788 of CAWBUN010000005.1, forward strand.
TCTCACAGTTTGTCGGATTCGCGGAGTTGCCCCACCAGTTCGATCGGCCCTTCCGGCCGCAGCAGCGGGAACAGGATCACATCGCGAATGGAGCGCGATCCCGTCAGGATCATCGTCAAGCGGTCGATCCCGATTCCTTCGCCTCCGGTCGGCGGCATCCCGTACGCCAGTGCGCGCACGTAGTCCTCATCCATCTGGTGCGCCTCTTCGTCGCCGCGCTCGCGCATGCCGAGCTGCATCTCGAAGCGCCGCCGCTGCTCCTGCGGATCGTTCAACTCCGTATACGCGTTGCCGATCTCCATGCCCGCCGCGTAGATCTCGAAGCGCTCCACAAAGGCCGGATCCTCGGGCTTGTTCTTGGAAAGCGGCGAAGTCTCCACCGGGTAATCGTAGATCACCGTCGGCTGAATCAGCTTCTCTTCCACGTGGCGCTCGAAGATATCGGTCAGCGCCTCGCCCGCCGTCGCCTTGCTGGAGTGCGTGCGCAGCCACTCGGGGTTGGCCACGTCTTCCATGGTCGGCGCGCCCTCGCCTTCCCAGTGCCGCACAATCGCTTCCCGCATGCTGTACCGCGCCAGGCAGCTGAAATCGATCTGGTGGCCTTCGAACTCCACCACCGGCGACCCGGTGGCATCGATCGCCGCCTGCCGCAGCAGTTCCTCGGAAAAATCGATCAGCCCGCGATAGTCCGTGTACGCCTGATAAAACTCCAGCATCGTGAACTCGGGGTTGTGATGCGTGGAGAGCCCTTCGTTGCGGAAGTTGCGGTTGATTTCGTACACCCGCTCCAACCCGCCCACCACCAGCCGCTTCAGGTACAGCTCGGGCGCGATCCGCAGGTAGAGATCGATATCCAGCGTATTGTGATGCGTGACGAACGGCCGCGCCGCCGCGCCGCCATAGAGCGGCTGCATCATCGGCGTCTCCACTTCGATGAAGTTGCGCGCCTCCAGTTGCCGGCGCAGGGACGAAATAATCTTCGCCCGCGTCACGAACACCTTGCGCACATCCGGATTGGCGATCAGATCCAGGTACCGCTGCCGGTAGCGCGTCTCCACGTCTTCCAGGCCGTGCCACTTCTCGGGCATGGAGAGCAGCGTCTTGCTCAGGAACTCCAGCTTCTCCGCGTGAATGCTCAACTCGCCGGTGCGCGTGCGGAACAGGTAGCCTTCCACACCGACGATGTCGCCCAGGTCGATCAGCTTGAACAGCGCGTAATCGCGCTCGCCCACCGCGTCTTTCTTCACGTAGATCTGCAGGCGCTCGCCATTCTGCTGCAGGTGCGCGAAGCCCGGCCTTGCCCATGTGGCGCAGCGTCATCAGGCGTCCGGCGACGCGGACCCGCACCTCCGGCGTCAGCTCCTCCGCCGTCTTGGCCCCGTACTCGGCGAGTATCTCGGGCACCGTATGGGTAAACTCGAACCGCTGTCCGTAGCCTCGGTAGCCGAGGGCTTCGATTTCGCGAATGCGCGTCAGACGCTGCTTGAGCAAGTCATCTTCCAGGGACAAATAGAACTCCTAACCGAAACAAGCTATTATAAAGCTTCGCTTGAACCGATCCATTTCCATTATCATTCCTGCGTACAACGAAGAGAAACGATTACCCGCGACGCTGGTCAAGGTTCGCGAGTATCTCGACGCTGCCACGTGGGATTTCGCCGAGATCCTGGTGGTGGACGACGGCTCGCGCGACGGCACCGCCCAAGGTGGCCTGCGGCGCGGGCGTGCGCCTCGTGCGCAACCCCGGCAATCGTGGCAAAGGCTACAGCGTGAAGCACGGCATGCTCGAAGCCAAAGGCGAATGGTGCCTCTTTACCGATGCCGATCTCTCCGCACCCATCGGTGAACTCGACAAGTTATGGAGCGCCGCACAACGCGAACGCGCCAGTGTGGCTGTCGGTTCGCGCGCTGTCGATCGATCCCTGGTCGGCGTCCACCAGTCGCCGCTTCGCGAACTCTCCGGCCGCCTCTTCAATCTCGCCATGCGGATCATGACCGGCCTGCCCTTCAAAGACACGCAGTGCGGTTTCAAGCTCTTCGAATCCAAAGCCGCTCGCGAGGTCTTCTCCCGTCAGCAGCTCGATGGCTTCGGCTTCGATGTCGAGGTCCTCTTCATCGCCCGCAAACTGAAGTACAAGTCCATTGAAGTCCCGGTCCGCTGGGACAACGTGGAAGGCACCAAGGTGAGCCTTTTCCTCGGCGTCACCGCTTTCCTCGACCCCCTCCGCGTCCGCTGGCACGCCCTCACCGGAAAGTACAAATAACGCAACGAACTCCCGCCCCTGCAGATTACTCCTCACCGCGAACCGCGACCGTCAGGGAGCGATCTCAGACTTTTATAATGACTTCGCGCAGTCTCTCGCGCGTCAGGAAAAACTTCACGCTCTCAAACCGTCCGAACAATTTCTCCAGACTGCGATTGTTGAACAGCTGCGCGGGACGCCGCAGACCTTGCTGCACCACTTCCAGAGAATTGACCTGCTCGATGCGAAACGTGAAAACCGGCGCCGCATCCACCTTATCGTCCGCCTGAAAAAACGCCAGCATGTAAGCCTTCGGCCGCACGATCTTGTGCAGGCGCTCCACCACCGCATTCAACAGCACGGGGTTCAGATACTCCAGCACGTCCCACATCAGGACTCCGTCGAAGTGCCCCTCGGGGTAATCCAACGTCTGCTTGAGAAAATATTCGATCCGTCCCGGATTGGACTGATCCACCGTATCGTCCACACCAAACGTCTCGGTGAGAATTCGGAGAAAATCTTCGGAATAAAGACGGTGTCCAAGATCAGTGATGAAGCTCACGTTCTTTTGTGTTGCCCCGCCAAGATCCAGGATCGTGAGCCCGCTAGTGTCGCGAATCTGGGTGAAGAACTCTTCCAGTCCACGGCTGCTCCGCGTGGAGAGCACCGCGTCGCCGCCCCTCCCGAACAGGGGTTTCGCGGAGTTGGAAGGCGAAGTAGATCCGCCTCCCTGTGTCCCTCCGCGAGATCCGCGAAAAAATCCTTTCAGCGGCTCCAGCATGGCCCGGCTCTCTGCTAACGCTTAGTCTCGGGAGCGCTCGCCGCTACCGGTGCCGGCGCCGCGGCTTGGGCGGGTTGTGCCTTGGGCGCGCCCTTCGCCGGTTCCGGCTTTACGATGTCGATGCTGCCCTTGAAATACGCGCCGTCTTCGATGATGATGCGCGCCGTCCGGATGTCGCCGGTCAGCTTGGCGTCCTTGCGGATTTCGATCTTGTCCGTAGCCTCGACATTGCCTTTAATGGAGCCCAGCGCCACTACTTCGCGCGCCTTCACCGTCGCCTGGACCGTACCATTCGGCCCGACCGTGAGCTTGTGCTCCAAAGCTTCGATCGTACCTTCCACGTCGCCATCCACGTAAAGATCTTCGCGGCTGAAAATCTGGCCGACCACCTTCACGGCCTTTCCGATCGTGGCGGCGCCTCCGCGACTTTCCGGCTCAAATCTGGCCGGGGGCATGCTCGACATAGGTGCTGTCTCCTTCCTTACATCGATGGGATTGTGTGCCGGAGCCGGGTTCGCCGGCGGCGGTGTGGGCGGGTTGTAAGAAGGCCGCTGAGGTTCTTCGTCCCGTTTCTTATTCCACATAGAGCCGCCCTCCTGTATTCATTATGATTACGATCATGATACTGCTCCTCCTAGCATAGGGGGAAGTACCTTCAAAAGGCAATGCCGTTACTTCCCTCTGGGCTTGCCCTTTCCCTTCGCTTTCGTCTGCAGCAAAATCGGCGTTCCCTTGAACCCGAACTGCTTTCTCAGCTGATTCACCAGGTACCGCTCATGCGAGAAATGCAGCGCCGGACCCTTGTCTGTAAACACCGCGAACGCTGGCGGACGGATCGAATGCTGCGTGATGTAGAAAATCTTCCGTTCCTCAAAATGCAGGTGATCCACGAACCGGTTCAACTCGCCCGTCGTCACCCGCTTCGATGCTGATTCGTAAATCTCTTTGATCAGCCGGAACAGCTTTGGTACGTTTGAGCCCGATTTCGCCGAAAGAAAGACCACCGGCGCGTAATCCAGAAACTTGAATTCGTCGCGAATCTGCTGCTCGAATTCATTCTTCTTCTGCGCCGCCTGCCCTTTGACCTCGTCCCATTTGTTCACGCAGATGATCACCGCGCGTCCGCCTTCGTGCGCGTAGCCGGCGATGGTCGTATCGAGCGCCACCACGCCTTCCGTCGCGTCCAGCACCAGCAGCACCACGTGCGCCATGCGGATGTGCCGGCGAGCCATCACCACGCTCAGCTTTTCCGCCATGTCGTGTGTCTTGCCCTTGCGCCGGATGCCCGCCGTGTCCACGAACACGTACTCCTGGCCCTCGTGCGACACCGTCTCGTCCACCGCGTCGCGTGTGGTCCCGGCGATCGGCGATACAATCGCGCGATCCACTCCGGTGAGCGCATTCAGCAGTGTCGATTTGCCCACGTTCGGCCGCCCGATGATCGCGACCTTGATGCCCTTCGGCTCGGTGCTCTCCGCTGTGGGTTTTTCGCCGCGCGCGAAGCCTTCCGTCACCCGGTCGAGCATCGCGTCCACACCGGTGCCGTGCTCCGCCGAGAGCGGGAACACGTCCGCGATCCCCAGGCCGTAGAACTCGTTCACCAGGTCCTGCCGCACCTGCGCGTCGATCTTATTGACCGCCAGCGAAACCGGTTTGCCGAGCTTCTTCAGCATCTGCGCCAGGTCGCGATCGCTGCCCGTAATTTCGGCGCGTCCGTCCACCAGGAAGATGATGTGGTCCGCCGCCTTCAGCGCGAACTCCGCCTGTTTCAAAATCTGCGCGGGAATATATTCCTGATCGTGTACGACGATTCCGCCCGTGTCGATCAGTTCGAAGTGCCGGCCGTCGTGTTCGGCAGCCCCATGAAGGCGGTCGCGCGTAATCCCGGGTTCGTCCCCGACAATTGCGCGGCGCTGTCCAGTGATGCGGTTGAAAAGGGTGGACTTTCCGACGTTGGGCCTGCCCACAATGACCACCGTGGGGTTGGCAGTTGACATGAAGTCTTATGATAGCAGGCGTGGGACAGGCCTCCCGGCCTGTCCCACTAATTTGCTTTTCCGAGGATCCCCTGCGAGCGCATCCACTCCTCCGCCCGCGCCGGCCACGTCGTCACCAGTTTCCCCGCGGGACGCAATCCATACCCGTGGCCTCCCACCGGATACAAATGCATCTCCGCTGGCACGCCCGCCTTGCGCAGCGCGGCGTAGTAGAAGAGGCTCGTCTCCACCCGTACGCCATCATCCTCGGCCTGCACCAGGAACGTCGTCGGCGTCTCCTTCGTGATCTTCAATTCCGGCGCGACCCGGTCGCCTTCCTCCTTCACCGTCAGGTACGCCGGATAGATCAGCACGCAGAAATCCGGACGGCAGCTCACCTTGTCCGCGTCGTCAACCGCTTCGTAGCTTCGACCCTCGAAGTTGGTGCTCGCCGCCGCCGCCAGGTGCCCGCCTGCGGAGAACCCGAGCACGCCGATGCGCGACGCGTCGATCCCCAACTCGCCCGCCCGCTTGCGCACGATGCCGAGCGCGCGCTGCGCGTCCTCCAATGGCGCCGCCCATCGCGGACGTCCCGCGCGCGCCGGCACCCGGTACTTCACCAGGATCGCCGTCACTCCGAACGAGTTCAGCCACTCGCAGATCTCCGTGCCTTCCAGATCCATCGCCAGGATCGAATAGCCGCCGCCCGGGAAGACCACTACCGCCGCTCCCGTGTCTTTCGCCTTCGGCGCGCGGTACACCGTCATCGTGGGCACACTGACGTTCCCCAGCCGGATCACAGAGCGTCCAGCCACCAGCGCCCCATTCGCGCCCGAGGTGTCCTTCTCCACGCCGATATCGCCTTTATCGCCCGGCGCTCCCTTCGGCCAAAGCGCGATCGCAGGGTCGGCCGCATAGCCCGCCGCCACCATCATGAATAACGTGAGAACCATCCAAGCACAGCGCATAGACGCAAGTTGCCTCCACCCCATGTTACATTTTGAAATTGAAACACTACCCAGTTTTTCTCGATCTGAAGGACCGGCCTGTGCTGGTCGTCGGCGCCGGCAAGGTCGCCCTGCGCAAGACCCGCGGACTGCTGGAAGCCGGCGCGCGCGTCACCGTGGTCGCCCCGGAATGCGAGCCGAGTTCGAGGACCTGCCGGTGCGCCTGGTGCGCCGCCGCTTTCGCGCCTCGGATCTCACCAACATCTTGCTGGTCTTCGCCGCCACCGACGACCGCCTCACCAACCATCGCATCGGGATCGCCGCCAAAGGGCAAGGGACTCTTCGCCAACATCGCCGATTCCGCCGAAGAGTGCGGCTTCGTGGTGCCCGCCCGCGTGCAATCGCGGCGAAGTGCAGATCGCGATCTCCACCGGCGGCGAAAGTCCGCGCCTGACCGCCGAACTGCGCAGGAAACTCGAAGAGATTCTGTAGCGCCCGGGAGCAGCCAATCCTGGCTGCAGCCGCCTTAGGCGGCTTCTCCGACCGCGCGCCCCATTTCCATTTTGTGCCCTGCCGCCGTTTCGGCCGGGCCTTCATAGAGACTTCCTGGCCTCCTAACCATGCGTCCGCCGCATCGTTTTTCGTCGCCGCGAACCGCGACCGTCAGGGAGCGATCTCCAACTTACGTTAAAATCAAACATCCGATGCCCACTCAGGCCCGCACCGCCAGCTCCCGTCAGTTCTTCGGCCGCGGCGGAACGCTGTCCAAATGGCATCCCAATTACGAGTTCCGCTCCGGCCAGGTGGAGATGGCCGAAGCCGTGGAATCCGCCCTCGCCGATAAGCGCCACCTGATCGTCGAGGCCGGCACCGGCACCGGCAAGACGCTCGCCTACCTGGTGCCCGCGCTGCTCTCCGGCAAGCGCATCGTCGTCTCCACCGGCACCAAGACCCTGCAGGAGCAGCTCTTCTTCAAGGACGTCCCCTTCCTCCAGCAGCACTTCACCCGCCCGCTCAAGGTCTGCTACATGAAGGGCCGCAATAACTACGCCTGCCGCCAGAAGATCTACGACGCCGAGAACACGCCCGTCCTCACCGGCCTGGAGGAAGTCGCCGATTTCGAGATCATTCGCGAATGGGAGAAGACCACCGAATTCGGCGACCGCTCCGAAATCAAGAGCCTGCCCGGAAGCCTCCACCGCCTGGGCCAAGGTCGACGCGCGCAGCGAACTCTGCAGCGGCGCAGAAGTGCCCCAACTACGAGCGCTGCTTCATCACCCTGATGCACCAGCGCGCGCATCGAGAGCGACATCATCATCGTCAATCACCACCTGTTCTTCGCCGACCTCTCGCTCGAAGGCGAGCAACTACGAAGGCGGCATCCTGCCCGACTATCACGCCGTGGTCTTCGACGAAGCTCACGAGATCGAAGACGTGGTCGGCCAGTATTTCGGCGTCGCCATCAGCAACTACCGCTTGCAGGACCTGCGCCGCGATCTCGGCATCGTCAGCCGCATGAAGAAGTTCGGCACGCCGGAGCTCGACCGCATCCTGCAGCGCCTGGACGAATTGATCGGCCACTTCTTCTCGGCTCTTCGGCGAGGCCGACCGCCGCGTCGCCTTCCACGGCCGCGATGCCTTCCGCGAAGACAACGAAGAGATCTACTCGGACCTGCTCGGCGCGCTCGAGCTGATCGGCTCGCACCTCAAGCTGCTGCCAGAACCCGCCCGAGGAGATCATCCCGCTCTTCCGCCGCGCCCAGGAACTCCGCGAGGGACTGCGCTTCCTCATGGAAGAGGACGACGAGCGCTTCGTCTACTGGCTGGAAAAGCGCAGCCGCGGCGTGCTTCCTGCAGGCCACGCCGATCGACGTCTCCGATATCGTTGCGGAAAAACTCTTCCGCAAGGTCGATACCGTGGTGCTGACCTCCGCCACGCTCGCGGTCGCGGGCGGCTTCGAATTCACCGAGAAGCGGCTCGGCCTGGAAAATCCGCGCACGCTGGTCGTGCCCGGCCACTTCGATTACCAGAAGCAGGCGCTGCTCTACGTCCCGCAGCAATTGCCCGAGCCGAAGAATCCGGCCTTCACCAAGATGGCCGCCGAGGAAGTGGTCAAGATCCTGGAGCACAGCCGCGGACGCGCCTTCGTGCTCTTCACCAGCTATCAGCAGATGCGCGCTGGTCTACGACAAGGTCTCCTTCGAGATCGATTACCCCACCCTGATGCAGGGCACCGGACCGCGCAACGCGCTGCTCGAGGAGTTCCGCTCCACCCCCAACTGCGTGCTCTTCGCCACGTCTTCCTTCTGGCAGGGCGTCGACGTTCCGGGCGAGCAGTTGAGCTGCGTTATCATAGATAAACTGCCCTTTGCGGTGCCCAACGATCCCGGTGGTGAATGCGCGCATCGAAGAGCATTCGCAATGCCGGTGGAAATCCGTTCTACGACTACCAGATCCCGCAGGCGGCCATCGCCTTGAAACAGGGATTCGGGCGGCTGATTCGCAGCAAGAGCGATCGCGGCGTGCTGGTGCTGCTGGATAACCGGATCACCAGGCAGCGTTACGGCCAGGTGTTTTTCGATAGCCTGCCCGATTACGGATTCACCACCAAACTGGCAGACGTGGAGAAGTTTTTCAATGTTTGAAGTGACAATCGAAGAGACATTCGCCGCCGGGCACGCCCTGCGCAACTATCGCGGCAAGTGCGAAAACGTGCACGGGCACAACTACCGCTGCCAGGTCACCCTGGAAGGCGAACAGTTGGATTCCATCGGCCTGCTGGTGGATTTCGTGGAATTGAAACGCGTGGTCCACTCCGTGCTCGACCGCATGGACCATCAGTGGCTCAACGAGTTTCCCCCGTTCGACGTGCTCAACCCCTCGGCCGAGAACATGGCCAAGTATATTTACGACGAAGTCAAAGGGGGATTGAAAACAGCGGAGGGAGTGCGCATCGCGACGGTGCGGCTTTGGGAGACCGATACGGCTCACGCCACCTACCGCGAACGCTAGTGGCGGGGCATCCGCGAGGGATGCCCCTTCTTGATCTTTTCGACGTCCCTACTTCCCGTAGTACGCCGCGTTCTTCGCGGTGAAGTCTGCCCACTTCTCGGGGAGATCGTCAAGGGCGAAGATCGCCGAGACGGGGCACACGGGAACGCAGGCGCCGCAATCGATGCATTCCACCGGATCGATGTACAGAAGTTCCGCATCGGCGTAGGCCGGTTCGTCCTTCTTCGGGTGGATGCAATCGACCGGACACGCGTCGACGCAGGCGGTATCTTTGGTGCCGATGCACGGTTCAGCTATTACGTATGCCATGGCTGTAATTTTCCCAGGTACCAATACATAACACAGCGGCACGTAGAAACACAATTCGTCTGTTGCCAAGCGCGCCTATGCTGCACCAAACTGTAGGGGATGCCCGCAAAAGTCCGAAAAGCCGTCTTCCCTGCCGCCGGTTTGGGAACCCGCTTCCTGCCCGCCACCAAGGCGCAGCCCAAAGAGATGTTGCCGATTGTGGATAAACCCATCATCCAGTACGGGGTGGAGGAGGCGATCCATTCGGGCATTCAAAACATCATCATCGTCACCGGTCGCGGCAAGACCGCCATCGAAGACCACTTCGACGTCAGCTTCGAACTGGAGTACCTGCTGGAATCGCGCGGCAAGAAGGAACTGCTCGCCATCGTGCGCAGCATTTCCGACATGATCAGCGTCTCCTACATTCGCCAGAAGGAGGCGCTCGGACTCGGCCACGCCGTGCTACGCTCGCTCGAACTGATCGGCGACGAGCCCTTCAGCGTGGTCCTCGCGGACGACGTGATCGAGGCCGAAACTCCCTGCCTTCGCCAACTGCTCGATGTCTACGAATTTTTCGCCGCCCCGGTCCTCGCTGTCATGGAAGTGCCGCCGGAGAACATCTCCGCCTACGGCGCCATCGACGCCGAACCGGTGATGCACAACGGCCGCAACGACCGCGTTTACCGGATCCGCGACCTGGTCGAGAAGCCCAAGCAGAGCGAAGCGCCGTCTAATCTCGCCATCATCGGCCGCTACGTCCTCACCCCGGAGATCTTCGGCTCGCTGCAATCCATCGACCCTGGCAGCGGCGGCGAAATCCAACTCACCGACGCGCTCCGCCACCTGCTCCGCAGCCGCCCCATCTACGCCTACCGCTTCGACGGCACCCGCTACGACGCCGGCGACAAACTCGGCTTCCTCAAAGCCACCGTCGAATTCGCCCTCCGCCGCCACGACCTCGGCGGCCCCTTCCGCGAATACCTCAAGACGCTGAAGCTCTAGGCGGTGAATAAGCGATAATGAACGTATGGCTACCGCCGATCAGGCCGATCTTTCCCGGATCACTGTTGTGCCGGGTCAACGCTCCGGACAGCCCTGCATCCGTGGTCTGCGCGTAACCGTTTGGGATGTGCTGGATATGCTCGCGTCTGGCATGACCGAGGATGAGATCCTGAATGACTACCCGTACCTTGAGAAAGCCGACTTTCCCGCGGTCTACGCTTATGCCTCACAAACTGGCCGGGAGCGCATGCTTCGTTGAAGCTCCTGTTTGACGCTAATCTCTCGCCGAAGCTGGTTATGCGTCTCGCGGAACTCTTCCCTGGTTCAACGCACGTCTTCGAAACCGGACTTGCCCGGCACGCCACAGACGAAACAATTTGGGATTACGCCCGAGCCAACGGTCTATCCATCGTCACAGCCGATTCCGATTTCATCGACTTAGCCAAGTCCCGCGGTGCTCCGCCAAAGGTAGTTCGGCTTGAGAACTGCAATTACCGGACATCCCGTGTCGAAGATCTTCTACGGCGTAACGCCGTACGACTGACGGAATTCGAGCAAACTGAGCAGGCCGTCCTGACCATTCGCAACAGTTGAATCGCGGAACGCTCTCTCGTTCGTCTGCGCTATTCTTCCTATAAATGACCCGATCGCTAGTTCTCGCCCTCGCCGCTGTTCGACTGCTCACTGCCGCGGATTGGCCGGGGTATGGCGGCGGTCCCGCGGGGATTCGCAACTCGCCGTTGAAGCAGATCAATCGGTCCAATGTCGCGCAGTTGAAGGTAGCCTGGACGTACGACACTAACGACGGTCCTGGCGATCCGCAGACGCAGCCCATCCTGGTCAATGGCGTTCTCTACGGCGTGACTCCGACCCACAAGGCCATCGCGCTGAACGGCGCCACCGGCAAATTGCTGTGGACATTCGACTCCGGCATTCGCGGACGCGGTCCCAATCGTTCGGTGGTGTGGTGGTCTTCGCGCGCGGAGCGGCGGCTCTTCGTCGCGGTGCAGAGCTTTATCTACGCCCTCGACCCCGCCACTGGGAAACCCATCCCGGATTTCGGCGAGCAGGGCCGCATCGACCTACGCCAGGGGTTGGGACGCGATTTCACCAAGCAGTCGTATGTCCTGACGAGCCCGGGAATCATCTATCGCGACCTCCTAATCGTCGGCGGCCGTCTGCCGGAGGCGCTGCCCGCGCCGCCCGGCGATGTGCGCGCCTACGACGTCCGCACCGGCAAACAGCGCTGGACCTTTCATACCATCCCGCACCCCGGGGAGCCCGGCTACGAGACTTGGCCCGCCGACGCCTGGACCTATTCCGGCGGCGCCAACAACTGGGCCGGCATGGCGCTCGACGAGAAGCGCGGCATCGTCTACGTCCCCACCGGCTCCGCCGCCAGCGATTTCTACGGCGCCGACCGCCTGGGCGATAACCTCTACGCCAACTGCCTGCTCGCTCTGAATGCCGCCACCGGCGAACGGATCTGGCACTTCCAGGGGGTCCGCCACGATATCTGGGATCGCGACTTTCCTTCTCCGCCCGCGCTGGTTACGGTCCGGCACGAAGGCCGCATGGTGGATGCCGTTGCCCAGACGTCCAAGCAGGGCTGGGTCTACCTGTTCGATCGCGCCACGGGCAAGCCGTTGTTCCCCATCGAGAGCCGCCCGTACCCCGCCAGCGAATTGCCCGGCGAGCGTGCTGCCGCCGAGCAGTCGCTGCCTACCAGGCCCGCGCCCTTCGCCCGCCAGGCGCTCACCGAAGATACGCTCACCAGCCGCACCGATACGGTGCGCGATTGGGCGCTCGCGGAGCTCCGCAAAATGCGCAGCGCCGGACAGTTCCTGCCCTTCGGCGCAGGTAACGAGACCATCATCTTTCCCGGCTTCGATGGCGGCGCCGAATGGGGCGGCCCGGCCTTCGACCCCTCCACCGGTTTGCTGTACGTCAACGCCAACGAAATGGCATGGAGGGCTGGCCTCAAGGAATCCCAGCCCGAGACCTCCGCCCGCACCCTGTATGTGGCGCAGTGCGGCACCTGTCACGGCGACGATCTGAAGGGATCGCCGCCCCAGTTCCCGGCGTTGAACGATCTCAAGGGCAAGATCTCGGCAGACGGCATCGCTTCGATCGTCCACGACGGTGGCGGACGCATGCCGGCATTCCGCAGGCTGAGTCCCGACGACATCACCGCACTGAGCGACTATCTGCTCCGCGGCCGCAGCAAGGAACTGGAGAGCGCCGCCCCAGCCGATCGCGAACCGCGATTTCGTTTCACCGGCTATCACAAGTTCGTCGACCCGGACGGCTATCCGGCGATCGCGCCGCCGTGGGGCACGCTCAACGCGATCAATCTCAACACCGGCGAATATGCCTGGCGCATCCCGCTCGGCGAGTATCCCGACCTCGCGGCCAAGAACACGGGATCGGAAAATTACGGCGGCCCCATCGTCACCGCCGGCGGCCTCGTGTTTATCGCGGCCACCAACTACGACCGCAAGTTCCGCGCGTTCGATAAGGCTACCGGTGAACTGCTCTGGCAGACCACACTACCGATGTCCGGCAACGCGACTCCGATTACGTATGAAATCGGCGGGCGCCAGTATGTCGTGATCTATGCGACTGGCGGCAAGTCCGGCAAATGGGGCCCGTCCGGCGGAATCTACGTCGCGTTCTCGCTGTCCCACTAATCGGTCTTTCTTGGTACACGCGAGAGCTACGGCAGCAAGCGGACAGGCCAGGAGGCCTGTCCTACTGACGCGACAGGCTGACTTGCATGGTATCGGCGGACCTTCGTTACGCCGCGCGCACGCTGCGGGCCAGCCCCGGCTTCATCCGGAACGGCTGGTTCAACTCAAGAGCGAGTCCTGGTCCAGAAATTTCTGGTCTGGCGGGATTTCACCGTTGTCTTCCAACACGTCGCGGCGTACCTGACCGATCGCGACCAGCCCGAACCGCTCAAATGCGGCTCGCGCTACTGGGGATTGCGCTCGGAATCCCGACGGCGCTCGCGCTCACGCGTGTGATGGATAGCATGATCTTCGGCCTGCCCTTGTGGGACCCGGCGGGCGCGCTGCGATCGGCGAGATAGCCTTCCTATTCACTCCGTAGCGTGGTTGCCGGATCCAGGCGCGCGGCGCGGTATGCCGGTATGAGCGCTGCGACGAAAGCCACCGTCGTCAGGAGTGCGAGCGCAAGTCCGAATGCCGTTGGATCGGTGGGTGCGACGCCGTAGAGGAGAGCCTTGGCCATCCGCGCCAGCATCACGGCTCCGGCTCCGCCGATGGCGAAGCCGCAAGCGGCCAGGGTTGCCGATTCGCGCAAGACCATCCGGGAGATCTCCGATGGCCGGGCTCCGAGCGCCATCCGGATACCGATCTCGCGGGTACGCCGCGCAACCGCGAAGGAGAGCACACCGTAAACCCCGATCGCGGCCAGCGTCAATGCTACCAGGCCCAGCCCCGATGAGAAGCTGGCAATCAGCCGTTCCTGGGAGAGGACATCGTCCAGCCGGGCCTCCATCGTGAGGACCGAAGTCAGCGGCATCGAGCCGTCCACGGTCGCGATCTCCCGACGGACGGTGGCGCCGAACGCCGCGGCGTTGCCCACGGTGCGCGCTTCCAGCGTCATCGCCCCGCGGTATTGCTGCGAGACCGGCACATAAAAGCTCGGGCGCAGGTCGTCCCGGTAGCCGCGGAACTTTCCATCGCGCACCATCCCGACTACGGTGAGCGTTCGCGGCGGGCGGACCGTGCGAAGCTGCTTGCCCAGCGGATTTTCACCGGGCCAGAATCGCGCCGCCAAAATCTCGTTGACCACGGCTACCGCAGGTGCCTCGCCGCTATCCCGCTCGGTGAATTCCCGCCCGTGCAGGATGCCAAGCCCGGTGGTCTGAAAATACTCCGGCGAGACGATGTTGAAATCGACCTGCTGCTGGCTCTGGTCGGGCGCGATGATATTCGTGCCGCCGCGGCGTCCGGTAAATGGAACAACCGACACCAGCGCGGCGCTCCTGACACCGGGAATCGCGCGGACTCGTCGCAACACGTCTTCAAAAAACCTTTGCCCGCGCGCCTCCGAATAACCATTCAATGTTGGCTCCAGTTGCACCAGCAGGAGGTTCCCGGCATGCAAGGTCGGGTCCTGCGCCCGCGCATTGTGCAGCGTGCGCAGAAACAACCCGGCGCCGGAGAGCAACACGGTGGAGAGTGCGACCTGGCCGATCAGCAGAGCGCCGCGCAGACGGGAGCGCGGATTGCCGCTGGCAGCGGCGCCCGACTTCAACGCCTCGGTCAGATCGGTCCGCCAGGTTTGGAAGACCGGCGCGGCGCCGAACAAGAGCCCCGTCAAGAGCGATACGCCAATTGCGAAGGCCAGCATCCGAACGTCCCAAGCAGTGTCGATGGCCAGGGGAATCCGAAAGGCGCGGTGGAACTGCGCGAGCAGGCCAGAGGCCCATGCGGCAACGGCTATCGCGGCGGCGCCTCCCATCGCGGCAAGCAGCAGGCTCTCGATCAGCAACTGGCGCGCAATGCGCAGGCGTCCGGCGCCGAGCGCGAGGCGCATGGCGATTTCGCGGCGGCGGTTGGTGGCGCGCGCCACGAGCAGGTTTGCCAGGTTGCAACAGGCGATCAGCAGGATCACCCCGACGATGGTCATCAAGGCACCCAGAAAGGTCACGATGGAACCGCGGTAGCTCGGCCAGAAGCGCGCCGACTGGACGGGGAACACGACGGCGCGCTGCCCCTGGCGCCGTCCTTGTGCTTCGCGCAATCGGGTTGTGAGGGCCGCCATTTGAGCGTTCGCCTGTTCCGCGGTCACGCCCGGCCGCAGCCTGGCTGTCACCAGGTAGGATTCCATTCCCCAGGAGTGGACGATATCGAGCGGGAATACGGGCGTCGCCTCTTTGTACTGCTGGACCGGAACCCAGACGGCAGGCGGATCGGCCCAGTCCATCACGATGCCGCGAAACGACTCCGGCACGACGCCGATCACGGTGAATTTCCCGGTGCCGATCTGGATGGGCTGCCCGATGGCTCCGGGGCTGCGACCGAAACGGTCGCGCCACAGCGCATCGCTGATCACAGCCACCGAATCGTGTTCCGCATTCCCAAAGAATCGGCCCGCGGACGGCCGGATGCCCAGCACCGAAAAATAATTCGGGCTGACCAGTTCGCCTGAGATCTGCTGCGCGTTGGCGCCGCTGCCCGTGACCATCGGGATCCGCAGGTAGGCCAGCATGCCGGAGAAAACGGTATTGTGATCGCGGTAGAACTCGTATTCGGGATAGGAGCTCGAGAAGAACTCGTCGGCGCCCTTTTCATTGTGGTGATAGAGCGACACCAGGTCCGCCGATCGCTCGACCGCCAGAGGCTTGAAGAGCGCGGCATTGAGATACCCGAAGATTGAAATGTTCACGCCGATGCCGAGGGCCAGCGAGACCACGGCGACGATTGTGAACGTTGGGGTCCTGGCCAGCGTGCGCAGGCCGTAGCGCATATCCTGAAGCAAATTATCCAGCATCTCCGCCATCCTAATCCAAAGTATACTGATCGGAATGAGCGAATCACTCAGCGGTGCGGAATTCAAGAAACAACTGCGTGCGGGCCAGCCGAAGATGGGGCTGTTCGTCAACTCGCACAGTCCCACGGTCGCCGAACAACTGGCGCACAGCGGTTATGACTGGCTGCTGATCGATACCCAGCACGGCCCGATGGGCTTCCCGGAACTCTCCGCGATGCTGTCCGGGGTTTCGGGCGGCGGCGCCAAATCGATGGTGCGGGTGGCCGGGTATCACGATCGCGGCGGGATTCAGCAGTCGCTCGATATGGGCGCCGATGGCGTGCTCGTCCCCTACATCAACACCGCTGAAGAGGCCCGGCAGGCTGTGAGTTGCACTCGCTATCCGACCACCGGCACGCGCTCGGTTTATTTTCCGCAGCGGAGCATGAACAAGGCCGGACTGCTGGGCTATGCCGGCGCGGCGAATGACAACGTGATTGTCGCGCTGCAGGTGGAGACGGCTTCGTGCATCGAGAACATCGACGAGATTGCTGCGGTACCGGGAGTGGATATTCTTTTCCTGGGGCAGAACGATCTTTGCATGTCGATGGGGCTCTACGAAAAGTACGAGTTCCCGCACATGTATACGTCGCCCGAATTGCAGGCGGCCACCGATAAGTTGATCACTGCTGCCAAGCGCAATAAGGTCATCCTGGGGCTGTTTTTGTTCGGGACTTCGCGGGTCGCGGAGTTTTTGGATAAGGACTTTACGTTTATCAGCGTTGGGAACGATTTGCATCATATTCTCACGCAGGTGGGGGCGTACGTGAAGGATATCGAGGCGATCGGCAAGGGCTGGAAGCGGCGGCCGACGGCGCTGCTGTAGAACGCTCCCTGACGGTCGCGGCTCGTCTACCAGACTTCGCAGCGCTTTTCCGGGGGGCGCACCATGGATGCGGTGGCGGGGCAGGAAAAGGCTTTTTGGAAATCCGGCAGGTTTGAGAGGGGACCGATCACGCGGAATTTGGCGATGGGGTGAGGGTCGCCCTGGACCATCAGGCGCTGGGTTTCTGGGCGGGTCGCGTCGCCGCGGAACTGGCCCCAGGCGATGAAGAACTGCTGGTCGGGCGTGAAGCCGTCGATGGTTGGCAAGGGCGGCTTGCCCGCTTGCGATTTCTTGAATGCGAGGAAGGCGATCTTGGCGCCGGCGAGGTCGCCGATGGATTCGCCGAGCACGAGTTTGCCGTTGTGGTGGATTCCGGGCTCGATGAAGTAGCCATCGAACTGGTCCACCACACACTGTGTCTTCGCCTGGAACTTCTTCAAATCCTCGGCGTTCCACCAGTTGCTCAGGCTGCCCTCGGCATTGTACTGCGCACCCTGGTCGTCAAATCCATGGCTGATTTCGTGACCGATGACGACGCCGATGGAGCCGTAGTTCACGGCATCGTTGGCTTGCATGCTGAAGGCCGGAGGCTGCAGGATTCCGGCAGGGAAAACGATCTCATTGAGCTGCGGATTGTAGTAGGCGTCGGAGGTGGGCGGGGTCATCCCCCAGCGGGCGCGGTCGACGGGCTTGCCGATTTGCGAACGGTCGTCGACGACCTGGAAGCGCCGACCTGCCAGGACGTCGGCGAAGAAGGCATCGCGGCGAATCTTCACGCTGCTATAGTCTTTCCACTTGTCCGGGTAACCGATCTTGGGATTGAAGGTCGCCAGCTTCTCCATGGCCTTCTGCTTGGTCGCGGGGGTCATCCAGTCAAGGCCGTTGATGGTGTCTTTCATGGCGAGGAGCAGGTTCTTCACCATCTCCTGCACGCGCGCTTTTTGGTCGGGCGGGAAGTAGCGGGCGACGTATTCCTGTCCCAGGGCCTCGCCGAGCAAGCGATCAGTGGACTCGACGCAGCGTTTCCATCGGGGCTTCATTTCCTTGGTGCCGCCGAGGTAGGTGCCGTTGAACTGAAAATCCTCCTGGACGAAGGGGTCGGAGAGCGAGTTCGCGGTGCTGTTCAGCAACTGCCATTTCAAGTACGTCTTCCAGTCGGCCGGAAGGACTTCGGTTAACTGGCGGTTCACTTCCTGGAGGAATTTCGGCTGGTCCACGTTCAGGTCCGCGGTGGAGAGTTTCGCGGCCTTGAAGTAAGCGGCCCAGTCGAAGTGCGGCGCGAGTTTTTCCAGGTCCTGGAATTTCATTTTGTGATCGGTGGCGGCAGGGTCGCGCAGCTCTACGTTGTCCAAGGAGGCTTCGGCGAGTTTGGTCTCCATCGCCATCACGGTGTTTGCCGCAGCCTTGCTCGCGGTCGCGTCGGCGCCGGCGAGTTGGAACATCTTCTCTACGTGCGCGAGGTACCTGGCGCGGGCTTCCTGGAAACGCGGTTCGGATTTCAGGTAGTAATCGCGGTCGGGCAGCCCGAGGCCGGAGGCAAACACGTCGGCGATCACCTTGGAGGGGTCGTGATTATCCTGCGAGGAGACGACGCCGAAGGGAACGTAAATCGCCATATCGTGGAACCTGATAATCAGCGCCAGGATGTCCTTGGGGGTTTTGAGGGCATCGATTTCGGTGAGGTAGGGACGGATCGGCGCGATGCCGGCGCGGTTGATGGCGCGTTCGTCCATGCAGGCGCCGTAGAAATCGCCGATCAACTGGCGGACGCTGCCGGCCGGCTGGTTCGGTTTCGCGGAGACATCGTCCAGGATTTGTTTGAGGCGGTCTTTGGAGCTTTCGCCGGCGGCCCAACGGCGGCTCCAGCGCTGCATCTCGGGCGGGATGGGATTCTGGGCGCGCCAGGCACCGTTGGCGAAGTCGTAGAAGTCGGTACAGGGGTCGGCTTTGCGGTTGATGTCGGCAGCTTCGGGGCCCTTACTTTGGTCGAAGGCGGCTGACGCCAGAAGGAAGCAGAATACCGGAATACGCATGATTTTCACCCGTTTCGACCAAAAGTGGGCTACGCATAGCCCTCTTTTATTTCGTAACCCGTTTAGTTTCAATAAATCTACCATAAAAAGCGGGCTACGCATAGCCTGCTTTTCCCCTGAACGCCAGCGAGTGGGGCGTTCACTTCTCTCACCTGACTCCAGATATACCACCGGGTTGACGGGCATCCGGGGATGCGGGGCGGTAAGTGATTGAAGTTAGGGGGAAAAGAAAGTTCAAGTCGGCGTGAATGGCAGATTGCAATAGGGGAGTTCGGCGTCTTTTGATTAGTGGACAGGCCGGGAGGCCTGTCTCACCAGGGAGAGGGGGATGCGCTCTTGTTCGAGGCGGACTTGGGGGGCGAGGCGGTTGTAGCGGAGTTCGTCGTAGAGGGCGAGCTCGGGTGGGGTGAGGCGTGTGAGGTCGGTGGTGCAGGGATTGCTTTCGGTCACCCAGAGGTGGCGGTGTTTCATGAGAGTTTCGCGATCCATCAGGAGAGAGTTGGCGGCGGGGAAGAGGGCGCGGAGGCGGTCTAAGATGTGGAAGCCGTAGGTATCGATGTCGCCCCAGTAGTAGAGCTCGCGGGCGTGCAGCCATTTTGCGTCGGCGAGGCGGTCGAGGCCGTAGCCGAGGCCGAAGATCACGATGCTGCCGGGCGTGTCGGGGAAGGCGAGGCCGTTGATCTCGTTCTCGGTGAGAAAAACGCGCGAGGCGGGCAGGTCGAGCGCGGCAAACTCGCGCGGCACCACGGACAGATCGGTGAGGCCGGAGATCGCGAGGCGCGGGTCCAGAGTCCGGAAGCGAATCTGGGGAGGCTTCGCGGCCAGGCCGTAGCGCTGTTCGAAGGTCTTGCCGGGGCGCTCGCCGGGGACTACCGCGTCGAGGAGTTCGGCGAGGAGGGGTTTGCGCTGCTCGATGAACTTGGTGTCGACGCCCGGGATATCGAGCTGCCGCAGGTAGAGGCCGGAGCGCGGATGCGCGCGGAACCAGCGGAGCACGGCGAGGATGCGATCCCACTCGGGCGCGGACGCGAGCGCCGTCAACGGACGGCGCTGCAGCCACTCCGTGAGCTCCGGGAAGCTCTCCAGCGTACAGGCAGCCAGAGCTCGGAACTGCGCCACCTCCGTCACTTTGCCAATCAGCTCCAGCGCGTCGCGTTCGTTCGCGACTACGATGCGCGTGGGGATGCGATTGCGGCCCAACTGGCGGTGGTTGATTTCGGCCCAATGGATCTCGTACCCGTGCCCGGCTTCCAGCTCGCGGATCCAGGCCCGGACCTCTTCGAAGCGTTCGGAGAGAGCGCGGGTGTCGGGGCCGCGGAGGCGGAGCTCCATCGGAAAGAGACTCTGCGGCGCCGACAGGATGCGGCCGTTTTCCCAATGGCGGAGGACCTGTGCGCGAAAGTCGGCGGGCGTGGTCCAGGCCTGAGTCCTCATTTGGCGCGGGCCGCCCGTTCGGCGCGGTACTCTTCGATGGTCAGGTTGCGCAGCATGGAGATGCGGCCGTTATCGGTGTGCACGAAGCCAACGCTGTACACGTACGGTTCGATGATGTGGATCTTCTGCAAGGGCGTCACGATGAGGAGCTGTAAATTGAGGCGCGCGAACAGCTCCAGGCCGTAGCGCGCCGATTCGTCGGAGCCCCGGCCGAAGGCTTCGTCGATCACTACGAAGCGGAACGTGCGAGGGCGCGGGGCGTCGATCTCCAGGCCGAATTGATAGGCGAGGCTGGCTGCGAGCACGGTGTAGGCGAGCTTCTCTTTCTGGCCGCCGGATTTGCCACCGGAATCGGTGTAGTGCTCGAATTCGCGATCGTCCTCGCGCCAGCGTTCGGAGGCGGAGAAGGTGAACCAGTGGCGTACGTCGGTCACCTTTTCGGTCCAGCGGCGGTCGAGCTCGCCGGTGCCCTCGCGTCCGCGGAAGCGTTCGATGATGCGCTTCACCTGGACGAATTTCTTCTCGGAGTAGGCGGCGGTTTCGGGAGTGCCGAGGGAGCCTTCGGTGCAGGCGCGCAGGTCGTGGAGGAAATCGCGAATCTCCTGATCGGGATTGGGGGTGGCTTCGAGCTGGATGTAGCGGCCGGGATTGTAATCGATGCCGCGCAGGGAGCGGTTGATGGTCTCGATGCGCTCGCGAATGGTCTCGCGCTCGCGATTGAGCTGCGATTGGAAATTGGCGACTTCGCGAATGGTGTTCTCGTTGAGCAGGCGCTTGAACTCGCCTTCGAAGCGTGGCAGGTCGTCGGTCAGCAGGCGCTCGAGCATGGCGCGATATTCGCCGGCGGCCTCCACGCTGGCGTCGGCATCCTTGGTTTCGAGCGCATAGCGGCCACGGTAGGCCTGCATGGCTTTGACGATGCGCTCCTCGAGGGCACGCATGCGCTTGTCTTCGGCATCGATGCGGGCCTGCGTCCACTCGCGCATGTCGCGTTCGCGGTTCTCGCAGGATTCCACGGTCAGCACATGCTCGCCGAGCGCCTCGGCGCTCATGGTTTCCAGGCGCGGGAAGAGTTCGGTCTTGACCTTTTCGGCGGTGGCCGCGAGCAGGGTCTCGCAGGCGGCGAAGAGCTCGTTGGCGCGTTCGCGCCGCTCCTCGGCCTGGGCCTGCTCTTTGCGCTGCGCGACCAGGCGGGTTTCGGTCTCGCGGGCGGCGGATTCGAGCGCGGCGAGCTGCTGCTGCAGGGTGCGCAGAATGTCCGAACCTTCTTCCAACTCGCGCCGCTCGGCCTCCAGGCGTTCGATCCCGGTGACCAGGGGACGCCAATCCAATTCGCGGAAATTTTCGAAGACGGCCAACTCGGCCAGCTTCCGGCTGCGCTCGCCGGCGGCGTCGCGCTGTGCGGTCAACGTGTGAATGCGGGTTAGCAGGGGCTGGCGGCGGGCGGCCAGGCTGTGCTGTTCGCGTTCGAGCGCGTCGATCTTGGGCTGATTGCTCCAGCCGAGTACGTAGCGTGTGCGGTCGTTGATGGCGTGGCGGTCGTCCTTCTCGTGACGTTCGCCGCGGCCCTTGCTCTGGCCGGCGCGAGTCACGGCCAGGGGCTCACGGCGGAACTGTTCCAGGGTTTCGCAGCAGACGTAATTGAAGCGCGCGATCAGCTCCGCGTCGAGCCACGGATAGAATGGCGATTCCGGTTTGACGGCGACCTTGTTGACGAGGGACGCGGGGTAGAGGGCGGCGCGATCGGCGGCTTTGGGCTTGATCACGCGATAGTAGACCAGGCGGCCGCCGAGGTGCGTCCGGTCCACCCACTCGGCTACGTGCGCGTACTGTTCGTCGCGCACGAGGAGCGCGAGGGCGAAGCCGTGCAGGAGGCGCTCGATGGCGCCTTCCCAATCGCGATCTTCGACACGTACCTGGAGCAGCTCGCCGGCGAAGGGCACGTCGTCTTCGGGCAGGCCGGTGGCGCGGCACATTTCGGCGCGCAACTCCAGCATCTGGCGCGGCAGGTTGCTGCGACGGCGGCGCAGGGATTCGAGCTCCGCTTCGAGCTCGTCATACTGCTGCTGCATCTGGCGCAATTCCACCGTGGCTTCGGTGAGCGCGTTCTGCGCTTCGGCCTGGGCGCGCTCGGCGGCGGCCCGCGCCTCGCGGATGGACTCGCGATTGGCCAGGAAGATTTCAGACGTAGTAGCCGGGGGCAACTCCAGCGTCTTGGCCCGCTGGTCGTACTGCTGCGAGCGGCGGAAGCGCTCGTCCTTCTGCTGCTGTTTGTCGGCGATCTCGCGCTTGATGCTCTCGATGCGATCGCCGCCATGGCCGGCGATGGCCTGGCGGATGGAATCGCGATCGGCGAATTGGCGCGTGCGAATCTCTTCCAGGGCGGCGACGGCATGTTCCAGTTTCGCGAGTTCCGCGGCCAGGTTTGCCAGGCGCTTTTCGAGGAGGGCTCGCTTGCGCGCGGCGAACCAGGGACGCAGAGCTTCGCGGCAGGCGCGTAGCGATTCGACCTTCGCGGCGAGGCGGGCACGCTCGTCGCAATCGGCCACCATGGGCGTGAGGAAGCCGACCTGCTCGCCGGCCTTCAGCACCAGTTCGTGGGCGCGATCGAGATCCTGATAGTGGCCGATCAGGGCGTGAATGCGCTCTTCCACGGAGGAGGCTTCGAGCATGTGTTCGCGCACGAAATCGGTCAGGTTGCCTACGGACTTCATGGAGATGGTCTGGTGGAAGAGATCCATCGCCTGCTCGTTTTCGATGCCGAAGCGGTGGCGGTAGGCCGAGCCGTAGGGCGCGAAGGCATCGAAGACTTCCACGTGCGCCAGCTTGCGGAGGCGCTTCTTGAGGGTATTGATGTCCTGGCCGAAGTCGGAGAGGTGTTCGGTGATGGAGAGCGCGCGATCGGCAATGACGAAGAGGCGGGCGGGCGCGCCCTGCGGCGCTTTCGCCCAGAAGACCTGGGCGAGAGTCACTTCCTGTCCCAGGGCCTCATTGACGAAGCGGCCGAGGATGGCGGAGTAGCTATCGGGGCCGCGGAGGGAGACCGGCTTGGAGGAGAGACCGGCCTCGCCGCGCTCGGATTTGTAGCGGCCGAAGAAGTAGGTCTCGGTGGTGCGCTCGCCGCTGGCGGCGCCGGCGGCCTTATTGAAGTTGGCGCGCGGCACCATGAGCGCAGTGATGGCGTCGACCAGGGTGGATTTGCCGGAGCCGATGTCACCGGTGAGCAGGGCATTGCTGCCGCCGAGATCGAGCCCCCAGACGTGCTGATGAAAGGTTCCCCAGTTGAGAACTTCGAAGCGCACCAGGCGGAAGCCGGGTCGCTGTGGGCCTGGGCCGCCGGTATCGAGGGCGGCGAAGAGGCTCTCAGACTGGCTCATCGCGCACCTCGGCGGAAATGTGTTGCTTGTATTCGGAAAGGCGCTGTTCGAGCTGCGCCAGCCATTGCGCGTCCACGTACGATTTTAGAATGCGCCGAACTTCGTAGCGATCGTCACCGGGGCCGCGGTCGGCCGCGGCGCTGCCGCGGAGTTTGCGAAGGAATCCCATCTCGACGATCTTGCGGATATCGGTATCGACGCGATCCATAAGGCGCGCCTCGTTGGCGGTCTCGGCGAGGAAGAGGCGCATCATGTCGGAGATCTGCTCCGCGCTCAAGATCAGGCGCGCTTCGCCGCTGCCGGCGTCGAACTCGGCGAGCTTCTTGCGCAAGAGGGCGAGCATGAGGCTGACGGGATAACTGAGTTGGCGGCGCGCCACCAGGCGGGGCAGTTCCGGCTCGCCTTCGGCGGCAACGCGCTGGCGCAGGTAGGCGTAGCCTTCCGCCTCGTCCAACATCAACTCCAGGCCGAGCACCGCGACGTACTCACGCGCCCGGGCCTGGAGATCGAGGAGCGATTGCCAGATCTCGGGTTCGTCTTCGCGCGTGGTGATGCCTTTCATGAGGGCGATCAGCACGGGGGAGAGAGTGCTCATGCGCGGCGCTCCCCGGCGGCCGGACGGCTGAAGATGATGAGCGGGAGCGTGGCACGACGCCAATTGCCGGCGGGGTCTTCCCAGGAGAGCTCCTGCTTGTGGCGGTCATCGATCACGGCTCCCTGCTCCTCGGCGGCGAGGCTGAAGTAGGCCACCAACTCGGCGAGGCCGTGCTGCAGGGGGAAATGGTTGACGAGGTCGGCGAGTGAAATCTGCGGCCGGGTCTGGAGGGCCCAGCGGATCTGGTCGGTGAGCCGCGTTTTGTCTACATAGACCTGGTCGTACAGGGCGCCGGCGTCCACATTCTGATCGCCCTCGGAAACCGCGGTTTGGGTGAAACGCGCTTTGAAGGGCGGCGAGTACAGAGGGCGATCCATGGCCAGGTCGAGGCGCGGCGCGGGCTCATCGAGCTCCATGAATGAGTCGGGCGGCGGCGCGTGGCGGACCGCGAGGGCGCTTTGTTCGACGCCGCGAATGATCTGCATGATGCGGCGATTCTCGAGCCAGGCCTGGTCGTCGAGGTAGCGTCGAAGTTGTTCGGAGAGGCGCGCCACGGTGCGCTGCGCGACCTCGCCGGCCTGCAGCCAATCGTAGTGGATGCGGAGGAGGCGGCGATCGGGCGCGAGTTGTTGCACTTCCTGCAGAGCGAAGACCACGCGCAGCAATTCGGAGAACTCCTCCTGGCGCGCGGGCGACATGAGGAAATCCCAGAAGGCGCGAAAGCTCTTGCCCTGATCGGAACTGGCGATGGCGTCGCGCTGGGAGAAGATTTCTTCGAGCAGGGTACCTTTGCCGCCCTCCCACATGGCGATGCGTTCGCGGATGGCGCGATCGAGCTGGCGGAAGTTCTGCTCGACCTCGCGGAAATCGGAGAGGAGGCTGCGGGCGGTGAAGGCCATTTGTTGGAAGCGATCCTTCACCTGGGTGGCGTCGAGCATCGGGAGATGTCCGGCGCGAATGCGCTGAATTTCGGAATCGATGGCGGCCTTGCGGCGTTCGAGGTCGGCGATGCGGACGGCGGTATCGACCTCGGTACCCTCGGCGATTTCGCGGAGTAGGGCGAAGACGGTCATGAGGCGCGATTCGGCGCCGACGAATTCGCGCTGGTGGAAGCCGGCGACCCAATCGATGGCGCGCTCGGTGGCGGGGGTGAGGTCGTAGTGCGGCTCGTCGTCGCCGGGCGGATAGTATTTGCGGAGCCAGCCGCGCTGGTCGCCGGCCCAATCGTCGAGGTACTGGTCGGCACGTTTGGGGAAGGCTTCTTCGCCGAGGGTTTCGCGGAGGCCGTAGAGGAAGTCGGCGAGGCGGGAGGCCAGTTCCTGCTGGGGCATGGTGCGGACGTTGGGCTGGATGAAAGTCTTGTGAAGGAAGGCGATGATCATGGGGGCGTGATCCGCCACCAGCAGCCGCCACGCGGGATTGAATTTTCTGAGTTGCTCGAGGCTGCGATAGTCCACGGTACGACTCTATGGTACTTCGCGCGGGGGTGAGATCGCTCCGTGACGGCCGCGGCTCTGATTGGGCGATGCGGTGTCTACGGTAGGGGGGAGGGGAGTGGGGCGAGGGTTCGGTCGCTCCCTGACGGTCGCGGCTCGTTGGGGGCTCGTGGGATTTAGCACCAGCAAACGACACGACTGGGGGGCGGTTGTACTGACGCGCGGCGGGCGTGCGCCGTAGGATGGGGGTATGTACAGAAGAATGTCCGTACTGCTGATGGCGTTCGTGTTGCCGGTTGGCGGCGCGGGCGATGCGGCGCTGGACCGTGCGACGCTGCGCGGGGTGAAGGCGGTCAATGTGGTGATCGATCCGGTCGCGGCGGAGGTCCAGAAGGAGGGCGCGACGGCCGATGCTCTGCGGACGCGGCTGGAGAACCGGCTGCGGGAGGCGGGAATTCCGGTCGATTCGGCCGCCAACGAGTTTGTGGCGCTGCGGCTGACATCGGTGCGGGCGGCGCGGGGGCCATTCGCGATCGCGGCGACGGTTGGCCTTTACCAGCCGGTGGTGCTGGTACGCGATCGCAATATCAAGACGGCCACGCAGACGTGGGAAGTGGAGACGGTGGTGCTGGCGGACACGAAGCAGGTGTATCGCGCGTGCATGGATTCGGTAGACGAACTGGCGGGGCAGTTTGTGGCGGCGTACCGGTCCGTGAACGGCGAGAGCGCAGAGAAGAAATAATAATTTCTCGCCCTTGGCAGGGCGGCATTGCGCCGCTGGCGCAGCGGCCTGCCCGAACCAACCGCGCAGTCCGGTCAATCGACTTCCCGGAGAGGTGCAAAGGACGCAAAGAAAACCAAACCAAAGACGCGGGGGCTCCTTGGCTTGTTTATTCGCTATACTTGAAGAAATGGCGGGACGGACGTATCTTGGGGAATTCGAGCTGATGATTCTGCTGGCGGTGATCCGGCTCGGCGATGACGCCTACGGGGTTCCGATTTCGAGGGAACTGCTGGAGACGACCGGGAGGGACGTGGCGCTGGGGAGTGTCTACGCGGCGCTCGACAGGCTGGAGCAGAAAGAGCTCGTCACCTCGATGCTGGGAGATCCGACGCCGGCGCGGGGCGGGCGGGCGAAGCGGTATTTTCGGGCCACCGCGAAGGGCATACGCGAGGCGAAGATGACCAAGAAGGCGCTGACCAGCTTGTGGCGTGGGATACCGCAAATGGGAGGAGAACGCATATGAACAGGGAACGGTCACGACCGCCTGCGCTGGCGGTGTGGTTGTTGGGGCGGTTTTGTTCGACGCGGAATCGGGAAGCGATCACAGGCGATTTAGTGGAGAGATTCGGCGAGGGGCGCTCGGCCGGCTGGTTCTGGCGGCAGGCTCTGGCTGCGACTGTGGTGGGACCTATCGGCTTTGCCACGGCGGGGACGGGGTTGATCTGGCTGGTTCCGTGGGGACAGATTTTCCCGCTTGGGGCGATGACCACGTCGATGGATTGGGGCGCGCGACTGGGATGGCTGGCTGTGATGGAGATGGTCACGGCGCTGATGATGCTGCCGCTCTTCGCGGCGTTTTTCGGGCGGACACGTCTGCCGCGAGTTTTCTTCCTTAGCGCGCTGTTGTTCGCCGCAGGCGATTTGCCTGCGATCTGGTGGCATCCTGCCTGGGCGGTGCCGGCGATGGTGGGGTGGATCTTTGGGGCACTTCTGATCACGCCTCGCGCAGTGCGGGCATAGGGGTGCGGGCGCGATTCGAGGAACGGGTTGTCGGGTGCTTCCAGGGACTCGCGACGGGGGATGCCATCGGGAAGCAGACGGAGACGCTATCGCGGGCCGAGGCGGAGAGGTGGTATCCCGGGGGAATCGCGGGATTCCATGGACGGCCGGGGGACGTCATCCCGCGCTACGCGGGCAAGCGGTACGAATGGCGCATCGGGGAGACGACGGACGATACAGAGCAGACGCTGGCGGTGGCGCGGGCTCTTCTGCGCGAGGGGCGGGCGAGTCACACGGCGATCGGGCGGGAACTCTTGCGGTGCCGGAAATCGGCGCATCCGGGAGTGTCGTTGTGGACGTTGCTCGAGAGCGGCGACCCGGGGCGCGTGGCAACGGACGGGGACGGGTGCGGAGCCGCGATGCGCGCGGCACCGATCGGCGTGGTCTATCCGGTGAGCAGGCTGGACGAGCTGGTCCGGGGAGCGTATGAGTGCTCCATTCCCACTCATGGCGGGCAACTGGCGATCAGCGGGGCTGCGGCGGTTGCGGGCGCGGTCTCGGCGGCGCTCGAAGGGTTGCGCGGCGAGGAAGTGCTGGCGGTGGCGGTACAGGCGGCGAAGGGAGCAATGGCGGAAGCGATCGAGCGGACTTACGCGGACCTGAAGGTGGATGATGTGCCGTTTCCCGACGAGATTCGGAAGATCGTGCCGTTGGCGATCAGCCTGGCGGTGATCACGGAGTCGGCGGAGGAGACCGCGTTATTGGCAGCGAACCTCGGGGCAGATGCGGACTCGGTGGCATCGATCGGCGGGGCGATCGCGGGTGCGCTTGCGCCCGAGACGGTGAATCGGGAGTGGGTCGCGGTGGTGAGTGCGATAAATGGAGACGACCTTCGCGGAGTGGCGGGGGCGCTGGCGGCGCTACACTATACAAGATGATCCCGGCCGGCCTGAAGAAGCGCGTGCATGCACTGCTTGGTCCGCGCGGCTATCTCGATCGCCCGGAAGACCTTGCGCTCTACGAGTACGATGGCGGGATCGATAAGCATGCGCCCGACCTGGTGGCGTTTCCGCGCACCACCGAAGAAGTCGCGGGGCTGGTGAAGCTGGCCCAGGAATTCGGGGTTCCGTTCGTGGGGCGTGGGGCCGGGACGGGGCTTTCGGGAGGCGCCATCCCGCGCGAGGGCGGGCTCATGATCGCCTTCGCGCGCATGAATCGGATCCTCGAAATCGATCTGGAAAATGAGCGCGCGGTGGTCCAGCCCGGCGTGGTGAATCTGGATATCACGGTGGCGGTGGAGGGGAGCGGCTTTTTTTACGCGCCCGACCCTTCGAGCCAGCGCGCCTGCACGATCGGCGGGAATGTGGCGGAGAATGCCGGGGGACCGCATACGCTGGCGTACGGCGTCACGACCAATCACGTGCTGGGGCTGGAAGTGGTGCTGGCCGACGGGACGGTGGTCGAGACCGGGGGCAAGTCGCAGGACCTGCCCGGGTACGATCTGACCGGGCTGCTCACGGGCAGCGAGGGCACGATGGTGTTGGTCACGAAGGCGACGGTGCGGCTGATGCGCAAGCCGGAGCTGGTGAAGACGATTCTGGCAATTTACGAATCGAGCGAAGACGCCGGGCGCACAGTCGCGGAAATCACGGCGCGGGCGATCACGCCGGTCGCGGTTGAGATGCTGGACGGCGTGATGCTGCGCATGGTGGAGGAGGCAACGCACGCGGGCTATCCGATGGACGCGGCGGCTGTCCTGCTGATCGAACTGGAAGGGCTGCGGGAGGCGGTGGAAGAGCAGGTGGAGCAGGTGCGCGAGGCCTGCACGGTCTGCGGGGCGCGTGAGTTCCGGGTGGCGCGGACGGCGGAGGAACGCGACCTTCTGTGGAAGGGGCGCAAGAACGCCTTTGGCGCGGTGGGGCGCGTCAGTCCGACGTATTATGTGCAGGATGGCGTGGTGCCGCGTACCAAGATCGCGCCCACGCTGCACTACATCGGCGAAGTGGCGAGCCGCTTCGGGTTGATCATCAGCAATATTTTCCACGCGGGCGACGGCAACATGCACCCGATCATTCTTTTCGACCCGCGCAAACCGGGCGATATGGAGAAGGCGCGGGCGGCCGGGGAAGAGATCCTGAAGTGGTGCATCGATTGCGGCGGGTCGATTACGGGCGAGCACGGCGTCGGGATGGAAAAGAATGAGCTGATGGCGCGGCTCTTCCCGGCGGCGACGCTGGAGACGATCCTGGCGTTGAAGCTGCTCTTCGATGCGGAGTCGCGGCTCAATCCGGGGAAGGTGCTGCCCACGGGGCGGGGGTGCCTTGAGATCCGGCAGTCGCCCCTGACTACGGACTCTGTGGTGTATTGAGGGGGTAGATCGCTCCCTTGCTCGCGAAAAGCGAGTGACGGTCGCGGTTCCGAGGGAGGGCGCTGCGAGAGAGGCGGGCGTTGGTTGCGCTCCCTCACGGTCGCGGCTCTTTGGCGGGGCAGGTAAAGCACGCCCCACGAGGGCGTCCGAACTAATCAAAAACCGGAATCTGCCGATTAGGGAGATATGAAATGGCTGCGGCGGGCCGCGGGGGCGGCATGGCTGATCGGCAACCTTGGCGCGCAGCGTGTCGGTGCTCCCACCGACGATCTGACCAAGCTTGGCGTCGATGAGTTGTTCAGTATTGAAGTGACCAGCGTCGGACGCAAGGCGCAGGTACTTTCCAAGGCGCCTGCGGCGGTGTTCGTGCTCACCGCGGAGGACATTCGCCGCAGCGGGGCGACTTCGATACCGGAGGCCTTGCGCTGGGTGCCGGGGTTGACGGTGCTCTCGCAGGACGGGCGTTCCTGGTCGATTTCGGCGCGCGGTTCCACGCGGCTGTACTCCGACAAGATTCTGGTAATGATCGACGGGCGGTCGCTCTACACTCCGTTGTTCTCTGGGGTGATCTGGGACGCGGTGAATGTGCCGCTCGGAGACATCGAACAGATCGAAGTTGTGCGCGGTCCGGGAGCGGTGATGTGGGGGCCGAACGCGGTCAACGGGGTGATCAACATCATCACCAAGCGGGCGCAGTCCACTACCGGCCAACAGGTCAGCCTCGCGAGTGGGAATGAACTGCGCGCTTCGGCCCAAGTGCGGACGGGACGGGCATGGGACCGGGTTGCCTATCGCGCCTGGGGCGACTACGATTTCCGCAGGCCTGGCTATTCCTCGTTCGGCGACTTCAGCTTTACCAGCTTCACGTACCGCGATCCAGACATCCGCAATCTGGACATGGGCTCCGGCCGCATCGGCTTCCGCGTGGATGGACAACCGACGGAGAAGGACCAGTGGATGGTGCAGGGCGATGTGTATAAGGTGGATCGCCAGGACGCGCTGGCGTTTCCGACCATGCGTCCCGCGGTGGAGCGACTGCAGGGTCATACCGACTATGAAGGGGGTTTCATTCAGGGACGATGGATCCACACAGCATCCCCGGGCGACGAAAGTGAATTTCGCTGGTCGTACGATCACAACAATTTAGACTACGGTTACGTCGCCGCCAGCCTGCAGAATCTGACGGCCGATTTTCAGACGCGCCGTCAGACCGGAGAAGGCAACGAGATCTACTGGGGCGCGGGATTTCAGCAATACTGGGACGACACCAGTTCGCAGCGGTTTGTGGCCTTCGATCCGGCAAAGAGTATCTACCGTTCCGGATATGGCGTGCTGCGGGACGAGTGGCAACTGGTTCCGGGCCGGTTTCTCTGTTCGGCAGGAATTCGTGTGGACTATAACTCCTACCGCCAGGTGGAGTATCAGCCCAGCCTACGTTTTCTGTATACGCCCAACGCGCGTCAATCGGGCTGGGTCGCGGTTTCGCGGGCGGTACGCGCGCCCAACCGGCTGGATCGCGACCTGCAGTACGACGCGGGGTACATGACGGACTTCGGTTTTCCGGTCCGGCTGCACAGCTATGGGAATCAGGCGCAGCTTTCCGAGGTGGCGCGCAGCGCGGAATCGGGTTACCGCTTCC
The DNA here is from genome assembly GCA_963791985.1 of uncultured Solibacteraceae bacterium. Lineage (GTDB taxonomy): Bacteria > Acidobacteriota > Terriglobia > Bryobacterales > Bryobacteraceae > Solibacter. Next base: position 58,034 of record CAWBUN010000005.1, read on the forward strand.
AGTCCGGCCAGCGCTGGTCGATCGATGCTTCGCTTTTCTTTACCTATTACGAGCGCTTGCGCGCGCTCACATATTCCACGATGCCGAACTTCAGCATCAGCAACGGAGCGCCGGCGGTCGACGTGCCGATGGCGACCGGGAACCTGGGCCGCGGACGTTCCTACGGCGGAGAACTCTGGGCAATGTGGCAGGTCCGCCCGGGCTGGCGCCTGGCGCCGGCGTATTCCTATGTGAGGGATACGTTCTGGCTGCCGGCTTCGTCGTCGGCTCGCTTGTATAGTTGGGACCTGATTCCCATCGATCTGCGCCATCAGGCATTCCTGCGGTCGCAATTCGATATCGGCCGGCAGTGGCAGGTGGACTTGATGGCGCGGGCGCGATCGCGGGAGCGGGCATGGGGATTGCCCGCCGCGTTCCTGGTGGACGCGCGGATCGGCTGGCGGCCGACGCGCAATTCGGAGTGGAGTATTGCGTTGACCAATCTCACCGACCGCCGTGTCATCGAAGCTTCCTCGGAATCCGCGACTCCAGCGATTCCGATCCGGCGCACATTCCTGTTGAAGTGGTCTCAGCATTTTTAGCCATTGGACGGCTTTGTGAACCGGAATGGCAGGCGAACTCGGAGGTGGGCGTGCCTGGCTCTACTGCGCCTGGCGGCGGTGATTCCCGTGGACGCCACCGAGCCCGAGGATGAGTTGAGATCCGCCACCGTGCTGGCCTTCATCCGGCACTCGGAGTGGCGCCAGTCCGCGGCTGGACCGATCCGGATAGCAGTGGTAGGCCGGGCAGGTATGGTGGAGACCCTGCGCCGCACGCTGGAAGGGAAGACGGCCAACAACCGCGCCATCCGCGTGGTGGACGGTAAACTGCCGGGCGATCCGCACAGCTGCCAGATCTTATATGTCGCGGGCGAAACCAACGGGGAGATGCGGGAGACCCTGGCGGCATGGCGCGCGCACGCGCTGACGATCGGGGAATCCGACCACTTCCTGGAATACGGCGGAGCAGTCCGGCTTTTGATTGTGGATGGCCATATGAGCTTCGAGGTGAGCCTGGACGCGCTCGACCGCGCGGGCGTCGCGATCAGCTCGACACTCTTGCGCTACGGGCAGGTGGCGCGCTTGGCGAGGCCGCCGGCATGAAGGGGTATGCCTCGCTGCGCCGCAAGCTGACCACCCTGATCGCGGGAGGCGGAGTGGTGGCGGCGGTGATCGCCGCCGCGGGATTCTCCTGGCTGGACCTGCAACGTTTCCAGCAGCAGGCGAATGCACAGGTGACCGCGATCGCCAACATTGTCGCGGGGCAGGTGGAACCATCGATCGCGCTGGGCGACCGCAGGGTGGCGGCTGAGATCTTGCAATCGCTGCGCGGCGACCGCATGATCCGCGACGCCATTCTGTACGATGGCGAGGGCGAATGTTTCGCGGTCGCGCGGGCCTCGCTGGCCGCCTGTCCGCCGCGTCCGCGGGATGGTTTGGAACGCGAGCGAGAGGCCATCGTGCTGGTGCGGCCGGTACTCTCCGAAGGCGAGCGGGTGGGGACGCTGGTGCTGGCCGCGAGCGTGCCCTCGATGAGGCAGGTGCTGGGCCAATACCTGGGGGGAGCCGCGTTGATTGTGGCGCTGAGCCTGATCGTGGCGGCGGTGCTGGCGATGGTGCTGCAGGCACGCGTGTCGGCACCGATACTGGCGATCGCGAGCGTGGCCGAGAGGATCACGCAGACGCATCAGTTCGACGATCGGGTGGCGGTGGATTCTTCGGACGAACTGGGGGTGCTGGCCAAATCGTTCAACGCCATGCTGGAGGAAATCGAAAGGAGCGGGGCCGCGCTCGAGCAGCAGATCACGGAACGCAACCGGGTGAATGCGGAACTCCTTGCCGCCAAAGAACGGGCCGAGGACGCGGCGCGGCAGAAGACGCAGTTTCTGGCGAACATGAGCCACGAGATTCGCACGCCGATGAACGGGGTGATGGGGATGATCAGCCTGGTGCTGGACCATGAGCTGGACGGCCAGGACCGGGAGCACCTGGTGGTGGCGCAAAGCGCCGCGCAGGCGCTGATCATCATCCTCAACGACATTCTGGACCTCTCCAAGATCGAGGCCGGCAAGATGACCTTCGAGACCGTCGATTTCGACCTGCAGCGGCTGATCGGCGAGGCCATGGGGATTTTCAACTCGGCGGCGATTGCCAAAGGGCTCGAACTGGGTATCGATCTCGCGCCCGATTGTCCGCGCTGGGTGCGCGGCGACCCGGTGCGGCTGCGGCAGATTCTAATCAACCTGGTGGGCAACGCGGTCAAGTTCACCGCCAGCGGATCGGTGCGGCTGACGCTGGCGCCGCGCGCCGGGGACCTGGTGCGGTTCGCGGTGCGAGATACGGGAATCGGCGTTCCCAACGACCGGATGGAAGCGATCTTCGAGGCCTTCGTCCAGGCCGATGGCTCGCACACGCGCCAGTTCGGAGGCACCGGGCTGGGGCTTGCGATCACGCGGCGACTGGTCGGGCTGATGGGGGGAACGCTGTGGGCGGAGAGCCAGCCGGGCTGCGGGAGCACCTTCCACGTCGAGCTGCCGGTACAGCCGGGCTCGGCCGCCGAGAGCCTGGGAGACGGGGTAGAGGCGGCGGCGGGCGAACTACCGGTGACGCTGCGGGTGTTGGTGGCGGAAGACAACCTGATCAATCAGAAAGTGATCTGCTCCATGCTGCGGCGGCAGAATTGGACGGTCACGCTGGCGCGCAACGGCGAGGAGGCTTATCGCTGCTTCCTGGAGAGCGATTTCGACTTGATTCTGATGGACGTTCAGATGCCGGAGGTCGACGGGTTGGAATCGACGCGGCGCATCCGGCTGGCGGAGCGGAATCACGGGCTGAGGCGGATCCCGATCCTCGCGCTGACAGCCCATGCCGCTGCCGCGCAGCATCAACAGTGCCTGACGGCCGGCATGGATGCGGTGATCACGAAGCCGGTGAACCTTGCGGCGCTGCTGGCGCAAATTGCCGCCGCGCTGCCGGCGGGAGGAGTGTTGAAAAACTGATTAGTGGACCGGCCAGGAGGTCCGTCCTACGCGCGGCGGCGCATTTCGGCGCGGGCTTCGTCGTCGGCGGTGCGGGCTTTGTCGGCGGCGCGCTTGTCGTAGAGCTTTTTGCCTTTGGCGACGGCGATCTCGCACTTGATCTTGCCGTTCTTCATGTAGATCTTGGTGGGGATGAGGGCCAGGCCTTTTTCGCGGGTGATTTCCTGGAGCTTGTCGATTTCGCGGCGGTGCAGCAGGAGTTTCCGGTTCCTCACCGGAAGGTGGTTCTCCCGGTTGCCATGCGAGTACTGGCTGATGTGGGCGTTGAGCAGCCAGGCCTCGTCGCCGAGGACGCTGGCGTAGGCGTCCTTCAGTTGGATTTTGGCGTCCTTGGCAGCTTTCACCTCGGTCCCGGTGAGCACCATGCCGCATTCGAATCGCTCCGAAAGGAAGTAATTATGGCCGGCTTGACGGTTGTCGCTCAGGATTTTGAAGGCAAAGTCTTTCTTGTCGGCCAAATTGACCTCAACGCGCGGAAGCCCAACGGCGTCAATGAGTTTAGATGATCGCCGATCGGAAGTTGAAATCCATTTTATCACGAGCTTTCTGCACAAGGCCCTGAATGCGCCCAACTATCTTTTTTTTCAATCGGTTAACTGCGGTAGCTTTGACCGCTGTGCTACTTGGGCCGATGCTTCCTCTGGAGGCCAAGACCAAGAAGGGCGACAAGTTCCTGGCCGAGGGGCGGGCTGCCGAGCAGAAAAAGGAATGGGACTCCGCGCTTTCCTTTTACGAGAAGGCGCTGTCTGAAGATCCGGCCGATATTCTCTATCAGATGGCCAACGAGAAGGCCCGTTTCCAGACGGCGCAGTCCCACATCGATAAGGGACTCAAGTCCGATCTCAGGGACAGCTGGGCGAGGCCCTGATTGAATTTCAGAAGGCTTACGCGATCAATCCGGGTTCGGCGGTAGCCGAGCAGGAGATCCGGCGCACCACCGAAATGATCGAACGCGAGCGCAAGCGGGTGCAGGAGACCGGGAAAGAAGACGACGCCAAAGAGCGCGCCATGACTCCCGGCGATCAAGTCGAAAAGGGATACCGAAGAGCGCATTTCCAGCATCCTGCCGGTGCCGGACCTGCAGCCGTTGAACCCGGAGCCCGATTCATCTGCGGATGAACGGTTCCACCAAGCTGCTGTTTGAAACCGTTGCCAAGGTGGCGAATATCAACGTCCTCTGGGATCCCGAGTACCAGCCGCAGGTGCGCGGCAACATCCCGGTGGAATTCGACAATTCCACGATCGAAGAGGCGCTGGATTATCTGAGCGTGATCACCAAGTCCTACTGGAAGCCGCTGTCTCCCAACACCATCTTCATCACGATGGACAATCCCAATAAGCGGCGCGATTACGAAGAGCAGGTCGCCAAGGTTTTCTACCTCTCGAACGTGAACACGCCGCAGGAACTGCAGGAAATCGTCAACGCGGTGCGCTCGGTCGCCGATATCCAGCGTTTCTTCCCGTATAACTCGCAAAACGCCATCATCGCCAAAGGCAGCGCCGACCAGGTGGCGCTGGCCGAAAAGATCCTGCACGATCTGGACAAGCCGAAGAGCGAGGTAGTGGTGGATATCATCGTGATGGAAGCGAGTTCGGTGTACACGCGGCAGCTGACCGCGGCGCTCGCGTCCACGGGCCTCAACGTCGGAGCGAATTTCACGCCGCGCAGCGGTCTGCAGGTGGTCAACAATCCGACCACCACCACCGGAACCACCACCCGGCAACCGGCACGGGGTCACCACCGGAACCGGTACCGGAACAACCACCGGAACGGCTACGACCAGCACGGTACCACCGGCACTGCGATTCCGTTGTCCAATCTGGGCCACCTCTCCATCGGCGGATTTTTCGACGACGATTCCGGGCGCGACTGCTGCAAGCTGGTGCTGAGCGACGCCAACACGAAGGTGCTGCAATCGCCGCAGCTCCGCGCGGTGGATAACGTGAAGGCGACGCTCAAGATCGGCGACCGCCAGCCCACCGCGACCGGCAGCTTCCAGCCCGGCATCGGCGGCGTCGGCATCAATCCGCTGGTCAACACGCAGTTCACCTTACATCGATGTCGGCGTCAACGTGGAAATCACGCCGCGCGTGCACGATAACGGCGATGTCTCGCTGCACGTCGATCTGGACATTTCGAGCGTGACGGGCCACGTAAATCTGGGCGGCATCGACCAGCCGATCATCGGCCAGCGCAAGGTTTCGCATGACATCCGCATGCACGAAGGCGCGGTGCAGCTTCTGGCCGGGCTGACCAAGTAGCAGGAGACGAAGACCAAGACGGGCATTCCCGGGCTCGCCAGCGTGCCGATTCTCGGGCAAACTGTTCAGCGGCGAGAGCGTCGACCGGGAGCGCCAGGAACTGATGATCGCGCTGATCCCGCACATCGTGCGCCGGCCGGAATACACGGCGGAGAATCTGCGCGGGATCGCGGTGGGCAACCAGCGTCGGTCCATCTGAACTACGGCCGCCGTCCATCGGCGGATGGCACGCCCGCTGTTCCGCCGGCGGCTGCTCCGAAGAACCCGGAGCCCGCTCCCGCGGCGGCTGCCGCCGGTGGCGCCGGCGCCTGCACCCGCGCCTGTCGCCTTGCAGCCCGGCGCGGCAATGCCGGTGCCACAGCCGGGTTCCCCGGCGGCGACGCCGCCTGGACCCAGCGCGCCGGCACTGGCCCCGCCGGCGACCGCGCCGCCGATGACCGCTCCGGCGAACGCCGGCGGCGGACGCTCCGAAACCGGATGCGGCCAAGCCGGTCGGGCAACGCGACGGTACGCTTCCTGCCGCCGCAGGTGGAGACCAATCCGCAGGGCATGATGACGGTTGCCTTGATCATCGAGAACGCGACCGATGTTTCCTCCGCGCCAATGCAAGTCACGTTCGATCCCAAGGTGGTCAAGCTCAACGACGCCGGCCGCGGCGATTTCTTCTCCAGCGACGGGCAGATTCCGGTGTTCACCAAGAACATCCAGAACGATGCCGGCGCGGCGGCCATGAACCTCAACCGGCTACCCAGTACTCCGGGCGTGACCGGCTCCGGCGTGCTGACGACCTTGATTTTCCAGGGCGTCGCCAAGGGGACTACGACGGTGACGGTTCCCAACCTGACGGTGCGCAACGCGCAGGGGCAGGTGGTCTTCTCGGGCAGCCCGCAGATGACGATCAACGTTAAGTAATCACGTTTAGTAGAGGATTTATGAAGCGCCGCAGAGAATCAGAGAGGACTGACGCTGGTGGAACTGATCGTGGCCTTCACGATCATGCTGATTCTCACCAGCATGGCGGTGCCGCTGGCGCGGGCCCGCGTGCGTGCCGCGCGACAGCGTGAACTGCGCAACGACCTGCGCGAGATGCGCGCCGCCATCGACAAGTACAAGGACTACGCGGATCTCGGGTACCTCGGTCCGCAGAAGCACGGCACCAACAACTGGCCGGAGACCCTGGACATTCTGGTGGAAGGCGTCAAACTGCCGGGCCCGGACGGCAAGAAGATGCGCTTTCTGCGCCGCATCCCGGTGGACCCGTTCACGGGCAAGGCCGAGTGGGGCATGCGCAGCGATCAGGACGACCCCAAATCCCTGAGTTGGGGCGGACAGGCGTCTTCGACATTTACAGCAAGACACAGCGATAAGGCGGCCGATGGAAAACCATATTCAGAGTGGTAGCGGGGCCGCGAGACGGGCAATGAAGCGCCTGCGCGGTTTCACGTTCGTCGAACTGATGGTGGTGGTCACGATCATGGTGATCCTGATCTCCATGGCAATTCCGATCTACAACCGGTCGATCATCCGCGCCAAGGAAAGCGTGCTCAAAAATAATTTGTTCACGCTGCGTACGGTGATCGACAATTACACCTACGACAAGCAGAAAGCGCCGCAATCGCTGCAGGATCTGGTAACTGAAGGTTATCTTACAAAGATCCCGATCGACCCGATGACCGCAAGCAATCAAAGCTGGCGTACCGTGATGGAGGATGCAGCCCAAAGTGTGAGTCAAAGCGAGCCCGGAATATTCGACGTGAACAGCGGATCGGATAAAATGGCACTCGATGGAACAGCTTATCGCGACTGGTAAGCGTACTATTCAGTACCTTTGCCTGATCCAGGTTTTCCTTTTTGCCGCTTTCGCCCAAACTACGTCCTCGCCCATCCACTGCCAGACCTCGTCGACGCCAGTCCAGGTGCGCGCCGAAGGCCTGACGGAACGGCTGGGTGATATTCTCCTCCAGTGCTCCAGCTCTAATTCTTCCAGTAATTCGGTGACCGTTTTCAACGCCAACCTAACTGTCTTCCTGCCGGTGAACATCACCAACCGGGTGGATGCCAATAACATTACTCACGATGCCGTGGTGCTGGTGGACCTTGGCAGCGGATCGATACCTACGCCGGTCGCCGGCCAGGTATCCGGCAGCAGCATCGCTTTCAACGGGATCTCCTACACGGTTCCGGCCAGCGGCACGTTCAATATCAGGATTTCGAACCTGCGCGCTGCTATGAACCAGCTCGGTTATGCCTCCACGAGTCCGGTCGCGGTGTCGGCATCGCTCTCTTCCACGCTGGCGATCGACCAGGCGCAGGTGATCGTCGGCTACTCGCAGCCGGGCATGCGGGCGAGCATGGGCAGCGCCCAGATTTCCTGTTACGGGTCGCCCGCGCCGGATACGTTCGACCTTCCCAGCCTGTTCGCCGCCGGCACGGCGCTGGCTTCCACGCGCATCACAGAAGGCTTCGCGGGCGCGTTCGAAGCGCGCACGACGGGGCTGGATAGCGGCACGCGATTCCTGGTGAAATACACCGGGTTCCCCGCGGCCACCCACCTCTACATTCCGGACGCGGTGGCGGGCTCGGGTGCGCTGCAGCCTACCTCCGGCGGCGATTTGAACCTGCCGCAGATGGTGGGTCAGTATCAGCCCGGCAGCGGAGCGCTGGTGCTGGTGCGGGTGCAGGGCGCCGACGCCACGGGCGCCGGGGGCTTTGCGGTTTCGCCGCCGCAGGGTTCGGGGCCGGTCACGCTCAGCTCGGTCAGTGAAGTCGCGCTCGCCAATGGCGCGGGCTACGCGGTTTATGAAGTGGCCGCGGCCAATTCCTCGATGCAGGAGACGGTGCAGTTCCCGACCTTCATTTCGCTGCCGCGCTTCACGCCGCCGAGCGTCGCCGACGCAAGCGTCGCGCTGGCGCCGGTGTCCGCCGTGACCACTGCCTCGATGACGGCGCCGGTTCCGCGCTTTGCCGCGGTGAAGACGATCAGCGATTGCACGATCTACGGCGATTGTCCGGTGCCGCTGGCGCCCAGGCTGTTCCTGAATGCGTCGCCGATCAGGCTCAGCGCCGTTGCCGCCGGCGGAGCGCTGACGAGTTCCCCGGGGAGCTTCAGCGTCCACAACGAGGGGGGCGGCACACTGACGTGGAGCACATCCACCATTTATTTGAACGGGACCGGCTGGCTGGTCTTCGATACGCCATCGGGCACGAATGACGCGACCGTGAAAGTCACCGCCGATACGAAGAACCTCTCGGCGGGTGTCTATCAGGCGACCGTGATCGTGAACGCCGGAGCGGCGGGTAGCCAGAGCGTGCCGGTGACGTTGGCTGTGACCGCGCCGCCGCCTCCACCGCCTCCGCCCGCTCCCCCGGTATCGGTCACGCAGGTGCTGAACGCCGCCAGCCTGCAGGCCGCTCCGCTGGTGCCGGGTTCGCTTTCCACCCTGATGGGTACGCACTTCTCGGGGAAGAACGTGGCGGTCACGTTCGACGGCATTGCCGCCACTCTGCTGTACGCAGGCGATACGCAGATCAATCTCCAGGTGCCCGCAAGCCTGGGCGCGAAGACCACCGCGAGCCTGGTGGTGACCGTTGACGGCATCAGCAGTACGCCGCTCACGGTACCACTGGCACTGGCATGGCCGGCCGTATTCCCGCATGGCGTCCTCAACCAGGACAACTCGGAGAACACCGCCACGGCCGCGGCGAAGGTGGGAGACATCCTGCAGATCTTCGCCACCGGCATTCCCAAACTCGCAACGATCAGCGTGCAGATCGGCGGCCGCAAGGACCTGATTCCGGTCTATGCCGGAGAGGCGCCGACCGCCCCGGGTGTGCAACAGGTCAACGTTGCCGTGCCGGAAGGCGAGACGGGGCTGGTCTCGGTTCTGGTATGTGCGACCACCGGAGGGCAGCAGTATTGTTCGCCGGGTTACGCGATCACGGTACGGTAGGGGAGCCTGGACAGCTTCCTGCTACCCTATTCTCTTCATGCTGCGACTCCTGGCCGCGTTTGCGGCGCTCCTGCTCGCCGGCTGCGGCTATATCGGCGACCCCTTGCCGCCGCTGGCGAACGTGCCCCGAAAAGTCCACGATCTGGCGGTGGTGCAGCGCGGCTCGCGCGTGATCGTTCAGTTCACGGTGCCCGCGACCACCACCGAAGACCATCCGATTCCGGGGCCGGTCAAACTCGACCTGCGCGCGGGGGCGGCCGATCATTTCGAAGAAAACCAGTGGGCCGCGAGCGCGCGCCAGATCCCCGCCGTGCAGGTTGTGGAGGGTACGGCGCGGTATGAGATTCCGTCGAGCGAATGGGTCGGGAAGGAGATCATTTTCGGAGTGCGGATCGTGGCGGGCAACGGCAAGCAATCCGGATGGTCGAACTTCGTTGTTGTGCCCGTGATGACGGCACCGGTCCCACCCGCCGCGGTGACAGCAGTGGCGACGGCCGGCGGGGTCCGGGTCACGTGGCAGGCCCCCGGCGCCGAATTTCGCGTACTCCGCAAGGAGGAAGGCTCCGCCGATTACACCCTGGCCGCCACGGTGCAGAAGCCGGAGTACGTGGATGCGACCGCCGAGTTCGGCAAGCAGTATTCCTACATCGTACAGTCGATCGCGCGGCAGAACGATAAGGTGGCGGAAAGCGATCTCTCGGCCGCGGTCTCACTGACTCCGGTGGACACGTTCCCTCCAGTGGCGCCGGGCGGATTGCATGCCTCCGCCGCTCCTAACTCCATTGAATTGAGCTGGGAACGGAATACGGAAGCCGGACTTGAACGGCTATCGGATCTATCGGGCGACCGGCACGGGAGATTTCGAAAAGCTGGCCGATGTGTCGGTGGTGCCCAGCTACTCGGATCGCGCAGTGGAGACGGGCAAGACCTACCGGTACGCGATCACGGCAGTGGACCAGGCCGGCAATGAGAGCGCGCGCTCGGCGGTGCTGGAAGTCGTGGTGCCGTAAAGACATTCAGCAAGTGGACAGGCCGGGAGGCCTGCCCTACTATACACCGCTAATAGGTGGTGGTATTAAACTATAGTCATTGTTTGAAGTTAACTTCAGTTTCGCAGGACGATTGGTGTATACTCTGAATATGATTATTTCGATGCGGCCCCACGCCACCCGAGAAGAAATCGACCACGTTTGCGAACGGATCGCGGAGTTTGGGTATAAGGTGCATTCGATCGAGGGCGAGGAGCGCGTCGTGATCGGCGTCGTCGGAGTCGGCGACGTGACGGCGTGTCTGGAATCGCTTGAAGCCACTCCGGGAGTGGAGAAGCGCGATGCGCATCTCCGCGCCGTACAAGTTCGTCAGCAAGGAATTCCGCAAAGGGACGGTCGGCGATCAAGGTGAACGGCATGCGAAGATCGGCGGCGACGAGTTCGTGATGATGGCCGGACCCTGCTCGGTGGAGAGCGAAAAGCAGATCATGGACACGGCCGAGGGCGTGGCGGCGGCCGGGGCGCCAAGATCCTGCGCGGCGGCGCCTTCAAGCCGCGGACGTCGCCCTACGATTTCCAGGGAATGGAACTGGAAGGCCTGAAGCTGCTGCGCAAGGCGAAGGAGCGCACCGGGCTCGGCATCATCACGGAAATCATGAGCGACCGCGATGTGGACATGGTGGCCGAGTATACCGACTGCATGCAGGTGGGCGCGCGCAATATGCAGAATTTCGCGCTGCTGAAATCGCTGGGCGGCTGCGGCCGGCCGGTGCTGCTGAAGCGCGGCATGAGTTCCACGATCAAGGAACTGCTGATGTCGGCGGAGTACATTGTGGCGCACGGCAATCCCAACGTGATTCTGTGCGAGCGCGGCATACGCACCTTCGAGACCGCCACGCGCAACACCTGCGATATCGCGGCGGTGCCGGTGTTGAACGAACTGACGCACCTGCCGGTGATTCTGGACCCGAGCCACGCGACCGGCAAGCGCAGCCTGATTCCGGCGCTCTCGCGCGCCGGTGTCGCGATCGGCGCCGACGGACTGATCGTCGAAGTCCATCCCTGTCCGGAGAAGGCGGTCAGCGACGGAGCGCAGTCGCTCACGCTGCGCCGACTTTCGCGCGATGATGGACGAACTGCAGCCGTACATCCGTCTGTGGAACGAAGCGCGCGCCAGGGAACTCGCGGCTGTGTGATACTCGATTCGTGACCCCTAAAATCCGCGCGTGGCTGCTGATCCTGCTGATCGTTTCCGCACTTTGCGGCCTCTCGCTGTGGCGGCGTGATCTGGTATCGCTCGCGCGCGCTGACGCCGGCCGCCATGCTGAAGCGCCTGCCCACCGACGACGCGGTGGTGCTGTCTACATCGATTTCGCCGCTTGCGCGCCGGCGGCATACTGCAGATGCTGGACGGATCGAAGGTCGGCGAGGATCCCGAATACCAGAGCGTTCGTGCGCAAGACCGATTTCGATTACAAGCAGGATCTGGATGCCGCGCATGGTGGCCTTCGCGCCCAAGGGCAAGTACATGCTGCTCAAGGGCCGCTTCGATTGGAAGAGCCTGAAGAGCTACGTGCTGCGGCACGGACGGCAGGTGCAACAATTCCTTCTGCAAGCATGGCGGGCAGTACGCCGGAGAAGCGGATTTCATTCTTCCCGGTGCAATCGAACCTGATGGCGCATGGCGGTGAGCGAGGAGGACGTGGCGGCACTCGCATGACATATCGATCCGACGGCCGGAACGCGGAAATGCCCGATGCGCCCATCTGGCTTTCGATTCCGCCTTCGGTGGTGAAGTCCGGACAGAGCCTGCCGGCCGGGCACGCAGATGTTCGCGCGCAGCCTGGAGCGCGCCCAGGCGGTGACACTGGCGATCGTGCCCGGAGGACGATCACTTCGCCGCCAAACTGAACGTGCGCTGTGCAGCGATGCCGACGCTACGCGCACTGGCGGGGGAATTGAACAAGACCACCGGACTGCTGCGCGAACTGATCGAGCGGGAACACCAGACGCCGAATCCCGCCGACCTGAGCGGCTTTCTGACCTCCGGCAGCTTTTCGGAGCGAAGGCTCCCGCGTGTTGGGCTATTGGCCGATCTACGCGGGCGTTGATCGAGAACCTGCTTGGTGGGGGGAACTGAAAAAAAAGGCTTTTTGATCTGCGTTTATCTGCGTTTATCTGCGGCCCATATTTCTTTTCAGAAAAACAGAATTGGCCGCAGATGAACACAGATAAACGCAGATAAGAAAGGAACTGCATTTAGCCTTTCAGATCGCGGAAGGCCTCTTCGATTTCGCGTTTGGCTTCGGGTGGGCACGGTGAGCGGGAGGCGCGGCGGGCCGCCGTAGTAGCCGTTCAGGTCCATGGCGTACTTGAGGCCGGGGACACCGTACTTCGAGGTCACCAGGGCGGCGGCGCGGCCGATGCGATTCTGCCAGTCCAGGCCGGCTGCTTCTTCGCGAGTGCGGTAGGCCTCCCAGATCGCGATCACCGAATAGGGCGCGGCGTTGGCGTAGGCGAGGATGGCTCCGCAGGCGCCCATCAACAGCGAGGGCCAGAGCGTGGGCGCGGAGCCCACCAGGACCTGGAATCCGTGCTTCGACTTCGCGGATCAACTGCATCACTTTTTCCAGATTGCCCGAACTCTCCTTGATGGCGATGATGTTCGGATGCTCGCTCAGCGCGACCACGGCTTCCACCGAAATATCGACGCCGGTGGTCTGCGGCCAGTTATAGATGATCAGCGGGAATCTTCGACTGGTCGGCCACGGCGCGGAAGTAGAGCATCTGCGCGTCGGTGCGGTTGATCAGGTTCTTGTAGTAGTGCGGCGTGCGGACCATCGCCGCCTTGTAGCCCATCTCGGCGGCGCGATTGGTGAGAGTCCACGGTCTCGCGTACGCTCTCCACGCCGGTGCCGGCGATCAGCAGCTTTTCCGGCGGCGGCGTATTTGGCCACCTGTTCCCAGACCGTGTACTTTTCGTCCGGCATGAGCATGACGCTTTCGCCGGTGGAGCCCATGACGACGTAGCCGGAAAGCGTGGTGAGGTTCCACTTCTCGACGTTGTGCTGAATCTTGGAAACGATAAATGTTCGCCGTTGTGATCGAATGGGGTGGTGATTGGTGGGAAAATACCTTGTAGCTTCATGTCGGGTGCCATTCCAAAATAGCACCTGGACACTGACGGGGATGGTTGAATCATGTTTTCGCTCGAAATCGATTGCGATCCGGAAGACCGCGATCTGCTGATTGCCGAGTTGTGGGAGCAGGGCTCGGCCGGCATCGTGGAATTGAATCCGTAAACGGTGCGCGCCTTCTTCGAGGACGATGAGAACCGCGACCGCGCTGCTCAAGCTCTTTCCGGGCGCGCGGCAGCGCGAAGAAGAAGAGCGCGACTGGGTGCAATCGTCGCGCGATCTGTTGCAGCCCATGGAAGTGGGACGCCGGTTCTTTCTGGTGCCGGAGTGGCGCGACGATCCGACGCCCGAGGGACGCTTCCGCATCGCAGTGAATCCCGGAATGGCGTTCGGCACTGGCGTTCACGAAACCACGCGGCTGTGCATCGAAGCCCTGGAGGATTATCTGCAGCCGGGGATGACGCGTGCTCGATGTCGGCACCGGATCGGGGATTCTGGCGCGCAAGGCCGCGAGTTGCTGGGCGCCGGCAACGGTGGTGGCCTGCGATATCGACCCGGTGGCGGTGGAAATCGCGGGCTTTGGTTTCGTGGGGTCGGTGGACGCGGTGGCGGCCGGGCGCGGTGGATGTGGTGATGGCGAACATCAGTCCGGAGGCGATTGCGGCAGCTGTTCGGCGGATCTGATGCGGGTGCGAAAGCCCGGCGGAGTGCTGCTGGCCAGCGGTTTCGAGAGCCCACGAAGTGGAGCAGGTGCGGGCCGCGCTTCCGGACGGCTCGCGAAGTCCGGCATAAGGGCAACTGGGCGCTGCTGGTGGTATAGCGCGGCCTGGTTCGCCACCCTCCTAAGGTATTCCTCACTCGCTGCCGATAAGACACTTGCAGACGGCAAAGCCCTGCGAGTGAGGTAACCCATACTATGAATCCACAGATGACGATTGGCAAGAAGCTCATGCTGAGCTTTGCAGGACTGTTGGTTTTGCTGATTGGCCTAAGTTTCACGTTCTTGAACGTCGTCGGCACGGTCAAGGATACTTTCGATAACGCAGTGGATAAGACCGCCAGGAAGCTTTCGCTGGCCGGCGACCTGGACGCCGCGGAGTCAAACATGCTTGCGTGGCAGCGCGGCATGATGCTATACGCACTGATCAAGGACAGCGCAAAGGTCGATGCCACTAGAGGGAACTTCCGGCGGTCGGTTGAGGCCGCCAACCGGGCGCTGACGGAAATCAGCCCGCTCCTGATCAATGAAGAAGGTCGGAGGCTGACGGCATCCACGAAGTCCGGACTCAACGCGTGGGCGAACCACTTCGCTGAAATCGATCGTCAGTGTGCGGCAGGCGATCCCACGGCGGCGTTCGCGTACGCAACGGCGAACACGGTTCCGATCTACGATGCCCTATCGTTGCAGGTAACCCGGCTGAAGGAGATTCAAAACTCCCGGTTGCAGGAAGACCGGGCCGAGGCAAATACGGAAAATGTGCGCAGCCGGTGGATCGCATTTGGGATGCTTGCCCTCGCCATGGGCCTGGGAGCGATCGTGTTCTTCGTGGTGCGCCAGATCAGCAGCGTACTGCGAAGGGTGGCGACGGAGATGACCGAAGGCGCCGGCCAGGTGGCCAGCGCGGCTTCGCAGGTGGCGGCTTCCAGTCAATCGCTCGCGCAGGGTTCATCGGAGCAGGCGGCGTCAATCGAAGAGACGTCGGCGGCGACGGAAGAGATTCACTCGATGGCGCGGCGCAATACCGAAAACTCGAACTCCGCTGCGACGTTGGTGTCTCAATCGCAGGACCAGTTCGAGAACACTAAGGCTTCGTTGGACGCAATGGTCGACTGCGATGACGGACATCACCACATCGAGCGGAAAGATCTCCAAGATCATCAAGGTGATCGACGAGATCGCGTTCCAGACCAACATCCTGGCGCTGAACGCGGCGGTGGAAGCGGCGCGCGCGGGCGAGGCCGGGCTGGGATTCGCGGTGGTGGCGGACGAGGTCCGGAATCTGGCGCAGCGGTGCGCCCAGGCCGCCAAGGACACCGCGGACCTGATCGAGGACTCAGTGGCGAAGTCCAATGCGGGGCAGGCCAAGGTGGACCAGGTGGCAGGTGCGATCCGGACCGTCACCGAAGAAGCGGGAAAGATCAAAGTTCTGGTCGATGAAATCAGCGTGGGGAGCCAGGAGCAGGCGCGAGGCATCGAGCAGATCGGCTCGGCGATCACACAAATGGACCAGGTGACGCAAAGGGCGGCGGCGAGCGCGGAAGAAGGCGCCTCGGCGGCCGAGGAACTGACGGCGCAATCGGAATCGCTGAAGGCCGTGGTGGCGCAATTGACCCGGATGGTAGGGGGCGGCGAACCCGTGCGGGTGAGATTGCAGAGTGGGAGCAAGCGGCCAGCGTCTCGCGACCGCGGGGACGGGCTGGCCAAGATGGCGACAGCCGTGGCGCGTCATACTCCGGCGACTCCGCGTACCCTGGTGGGGCAAGGCGTTGAAAAAGATCCCTTCCCGATGGACGCGGATTTCTAGAGTTGCTAGCGGGCGCGGCTGGCCGTGGCCGCGCCAATCAGCGCGAGGTCATGGCTGTTGCGCACCAGTTCAAAGAAGCTACCCTGCAGGGGACTCATCTTGACCATGTCCTGCAAATAGGCGGCGAGCAGGTGGAGATCCACGAAATCGGCGTTCGGGCCGGCAATATAAAAACGGCCGGGACCATCCAGGTGAATGCTGGTCGCAGCACCCGCTGCGAGGGCACGGTGCCAGAGCTTGCAGAAATCGGAGGCCCGGGTATCGCCATGGCGTGCCGCGGCGAAGATCTCCTCCGGTTCCATATCGAGGAAGCGCAGCCGCATGGCGCGATGTCCCATGATGCCTTCGAGGTGGCCGATGCCGCCGCAGCCGCAATAGCGCTCCTTGGGGTTCAGCGAGACCACCATATGTCCGGCCTCCCAGATGCCGTCGGTGTGCGGGTGGCGGCCGAACCCGATTCCATCGCCCAGGTACCAGACGCGTACGATGCTGTCCATCGAGTGGTGGGTCGCGGCGATCCCTGCGGCCAGCGCGTCGGCGTCATTGATCGCCGTCACCGGTACGTCCATGCCGTCGCAGAGCAGCGCGGCCCGCAGTTCCTCGGCCACGCGCAAGCCCTTCAACTGTCCGAGGTTCGGCGATTCCTGGATCACACCCCCGCGGATCACGCCGGGGAATCCGGCGCCCACCGATTCCACCGGCCCGCCTCCGGCCAACAGGCGGATCTGTCCGCGCAGAATCTGGATGATTTCGCCGGCGGGAACCGTCTTCAGGTCGACCTGCGGCTGTGCCGGATCGGGAAAGACCTTGACGTCTCCCAACTGTTCGTCTTCGACAATTCCGGCCCAAAGATAACGCGTGGCCAGCACTCCGATGCTGCGCCCCATGGAGCCCCCTCCTAAAACCGCATCAGCTTGTTGATGCCGTTGAATGCGGCTTGCTTATAACATTCCGCCAGCGTGGGATAGTTGAATACCGTTTCCACGAAGTAATCGACCGTGCCCTTCAGGATCATCACCGCCTGGCCGATATGGAGCAATTCGGTTGCCCCTTCGCCGATGATGTGCACCCCCAGAATTTCGCGCGTCTCGCGGTGGAAAATCAGCTTCAGGCGGCCGGTGGTATCGCCGCGGATCTGGCCGCGCGCGGTTTCCCGATAGTATGCGACGCCGACCTCGTAAGGAACGTCGTCCGCCGTCAACTGCTCTTCCGTCTTGCCCACGAAGGAAATCTCGGGGATCGTGTAAATGCCGTATGGATAAGTCGCCGGATTGGACTGGATCTTCAGCCCGACTGCGTTGGCAGCCGCGAGGCGCCCCTGCTCCATCGATACCGATGCCAGGCTGGGGAACCCGATCACGTCGCCGGCCGCATAGATGTTCGGCGTCTTGGTGCGATACTCGGAATCGACCGCGATGCGGCCCCGGCCATCGGCCTCCAGGCCGGCCGCGGGCAGGTTCAAATCCTCGACATTGCCCTGCCGTCCCGACCGCGTACAGCAGCGCGTCGCCGGAGATCACCTTGTTGCTCTTGAGCCGCGCCACCACGCCGCCGCCGCTTTGTTCTTCCACGGCGGCCACTTCCTCGTTGAGGCGCATGGTTACGCGATGGTCGCGCAGGTGATAGGAGAGCGCTTCGACCATTTCCGAATCTGCGAACTCGAGTAGACGCGGGCGCTTCTCGATCAAAATAACGCGCACTCCCAGGATGGCGAAAATGCAGGTGTATTCAACGCCGATCACGCCGCCGCCGACCACGATCAGGGTCTTCGGAATTTCCGGGATATCCAGAATCTGGTCGCTGTTGACGATGGTGCGGCCGTTGAGCGGCACCGTCGGGCTGGTAGAGGGCTTGGTGCCGGTCGCGATGATGACGATCGGCGCCTCCAGGTCCGTCTGCCCGCGCACGCTTTCCACGCGCACGTGAGTCGAATCCAGGAACCCGGCGCGGCCCATGATCACTTCTACGCCATTGCGCGTCAACTGGGCCTGGGTAACATCCACCTCGGTCTTGATGACCTGCTTGACCCGAAAGCCGAGGTCGGCCATCAGGATCTTTTCCTTGACGTGATAATTGCTGCCGTAGATGCCCTGGTACTGGAAGCCGGAGAGGTGCATCACGGCCTCGCGCATCGTCTTGCTCGGGATGGTTCCGGTGTTGACACAGGCGCCGCCGACGATTTCGCGCTGCTCGATGACGGCGACGCGCCGGCCGCATTTTGCGCCCTGAATCGCCGCGCGCTGGCCGGCGGGACCGGAACCGATGACGATGATGTCGAATTTCTGCATGAAAGAGGGCGGGGGATTAGCCCCGCCCAATTACTCTAACAGGCGTGTATTACTTGCCGTTGAAACGGTCTTCGATTTCCTTCCAGTTGACCACGCTCCACCAGGCCGCCAGATAGTCCGGGCGCCGGTTCTGATATTTCAGGTAATACGCGTGCTCCCACACATCGCAGCCGAACACGGGAACCTTGCCTTCCATGATCGGGCTGTCCTGGTTGGCCGTCGAGGTGATTTCCACGCCGCTCGAAGTCTTCAGCAGCCAGGCCCAACCGGAACCGAAGCGTCCCACGCCGGCGGCATTGAATTTCTCTTTGAACGCGTCGAAGCTGCCGAACGCGCCCGTGATGGCCTGCGCCACATTGCCTACCGGCGCGCCGCCCGCATTCGGGCCCATGATCTTCCAGAACATGGAGTGGTTGATGTGGCCGCCGCCGTTGTTGCGCACCGCGGTCCGGATCTTCTCCGGCACAATGGCGCAATTATTGGCCAGGAGTTCCTCGATGCTCTTATCGGCCAGTTCGGGCGCGGATTCCAGTGCCTTATTGAGGTTGGTCACGTAAGCGTTGTGATGCTTGCCGTGATGAATCTCCATGGTCATCTTGTCAATGTGGGGCTCCAACGCGTCAGGGGCGTAGGGCAGGGGCGGAAGTGTGAATGGCATAGCGATCTCTCCTTGTATCCTCTGAATGGCTAAAATTCTCTGTGTGCGTGCTCGAAGGCGTCGGCGAGGCGGAACATCGTTGACTCGTCGAAGTGCTTCGTCAAAATCTGCATCCCAACCGGCAGGCCCGCGGCGGTATTGCCGCACGGTACACTCATGCACGGAATTCCCGCCAGGCTCCCGGTGATGGTAAAAATGTCCGAAAGGTACATGGCCAGCGGATCGTCGACTTTCTCTCCCAGCGGGAAGGCCGGGAAGGGAGACACCGGCGCCACGATGGCATCCACCTCTGCAAAAGCGTTCGCAAAATCGCGCGCTACCAGGGCGCGCACCTTCTGCGCCTTCAAGTAGTACGCATCATAGTATCCCGCACTGAGCACATAGGTGCCCAACATGATGCGTCTCTTGCACTCCGCTCCGAACCCCTCTCCGCGTGTGTTGCGGTACATATCGGCCAGGGTCTCGCCGGCGGAGCGGGTGGTGTAGCGAACGCCGTCGTAACGGGCGAGGTTGGAACTGGCCTCGGCGGTGGCGATGATGTAATAGCAGGCAATCGCGTAGTCGGTGGCGGGCAGGCTGATCTCACGCACCTCGCAGCCGAGAGCCTTCAGGATTTCCAATCCGCGGTTCAATGGTTCGCCGGTTTCGCTCGTCAAGTGTTTTAGATACTCGACGGGCAGCCCAAGCTTCAACCCTTTGACATCTTTATTCAACATCGCCGAATAATCCGGCACCGGCGCCGGGGCGGAAGTGGAATCGCGCAGATCGCGGCCGGCCATCACACGCAGCAAGGTAGCGGTATCCTTCACGTTCCGCCCGAAGGGGCCGATGTGATCCAGCGAACTGGCAAAGGCGGTGAGACCGTAGCGCGACACGCGTCCATACGTGGGTGTGACGCCCACGATTCCGCAGAAGGACGCGGGCTGGCGGATGGAACCGCCGGTGTCGGAGCCGAGCGAGACCACGGCGGTGCCCTGCGCCACCGCGGCCGCCGAGCCACCGCTGGAACCGCCGGGGACGCGGTCGAGCGCGACCGGGTTGCGCACCGGGCCGAAGGCCGAATTCTCGTTCGAGGATCCCATGGCGAATTCATCGCAATTGGTCTTGCCCAGAATCACGCCGCCGGCCTCTTCGATGCGGATCACGGCGGTGGCGTCATACGGCGGGATGTAGTGCTCCAGCAGTCGGGATCCGCAGGTGGTCTTCACGCCCTGGGTAACGATCACATCCTTCACGGCCACCGGCACTCCGGCGAGCGCGCCCGGGTCCTCGCCGCGCGCCAGCGCAGCGTCCACGCGTCCGGCAGCGGCCAGCGCCCGCTCCGTACAGAAATGTAGATACGCGTTAGTCTTTGGATTCTCGCTCTCGGCGAAGCGCAGCGCCTCGGTGGCGACTTCGGTTGCGCTGAACTCGCGGGAGAGCAGTCCTTGCCTCACGCGATCGATGGTCAGGGAAGGTATATCCATGCGCGTTTTTTAACGTTCGATGACTTTGGGGACCTTGAAATAACCGGCGCCGGATTGCGGGGCATTGGCGAGTGCGGCCTGGTTGCCCAGCGGGGGTACGGGCGAATCGAGGCGCAGGGTTGCCGTCTCTTCGACATCGAAGAGCACCTGCGACATCGGCGCCACGCCCTCGGTGTCGATTTCGTTGAGCCGCGCCATGTGCTCCAGAATTCCATCGAGGTCGGCCTGCATGCGCGCGATTTCCTCATCGGTGAGATTGAGGTTGGCCAGGCCGGCTACGTAGCGAACTTCCTTTTCGGTGATCTTCACGCTTGTGCTCTTTTTCGGGATTGCTTGTAGATGTCGCGCAGCACCGGGTCGGCGATGGCGTCGGCGTCGTCGGCGGCAAACAGGGCGGGGATGGCGACGCGCGCCAGTTCCGGTTCGCGGCGGCGCGGCACGATGCGGAACTCGAGGTCGTCCACCAGGCCGCGGCCGAGCGTCTTATCCAGGTTCTTCAGAATGTCGCGGGTGAGCGCGAACAACTGCTTCTGCCAGGTGTGATCTTCGACTTCGATCACCAGCCGTGTGCGCACCAGTTTGGACGCACGGGTGTGGCCGGCGATCTTCTTGCCGACGGCTTCCGGCCACGCGGCGCAAGCCAGTTGTTCCGGCGTGATCACTTCGCCGGAAAGTCTCAATCCCCGGATGAGCTTGCTGGCGCGTTCCATGTTGGGCAGGTCCCAATTTTATCACGTCGCCAGGGCGCGACAGGCGCACGGCCGCATTATCGGGTTCCTACAAAATGCCACAATCGCGTTATGCCTGCTCTTTACATGGACCTACTCGGCAGTTGCGTCAATATGAATCCAGAGCAACTGCTCGGCAGGCTAACGGCGGGCCTTGCGCGCGAGGGTTTCGATACGACGATATCCACGACATTCTCCTGGCAAGAGGAAATTACTGAATTGAGAAAGGCGTTTTGCGATCTGCTCACGTTAGTGCCGGGTGCCGCTCGCTGGACAGTCCTATGGGAGTATGTCCTACCCGTGGTGGGACAGCGCGTGGACTGTGTTCTCCTGGCTGACGATTTGATCTACGTGATCGAGTACAAGGGCGGAAGCTCGACCAGTGCACGTGCGGCACTTCAACAAGCGCAGGAGTATGCCCTAAACCTCCTCGACTTCCACGAGGCTTCCAGAGGTCGAAAGGCCATCCCGTTTGCGGTGGGCGCGTTTCAGAAATCGATTCCGCTAGATGTCACCGCGGATACCCAGGGTGCCGCTGTGCTGCCGATTCAATTCGCTAAGACCATAGTTTTGAGCCAGGAAGTCTGGGCCGGCAAGGGACTCGCGATTGACGGCGATGTGTGGGATCAGTCTCGCTACTTTCCGGTTCCTACAATCGTGCAAGCGGCCTCTGCCATTTATCGGAATCACGATGTCCGAGAACTCGCACGCTCGCGGTCGGGGGCGGAGAATCTGGAAACCACGCAAGCCGCGGTCGGCTGCTCGGTGCGTGACGCGAGGCAGCGGGGCGTCAAGAAGTTGATCGTAATTACCGGAGTGCCTGGAGCGGGGAAGACTCTCGCAGGGCTTAACGCAGTGCAGTTACTTGCGGAGGAGCTTGATCTTGAACATGAGCAGGCATCGTTCCTTTCAGGTAACGGGCCTCTGGTCGCAGTCCTTCAAGAAGCACTAAAACGGAGCATCGGCTCTCGTGTCAGGGGTGTGGCTCGATCAGTGCGTTCTCGGCTTCGAGAGGTGCATCGATTCGTCAGAGACAGTTATGGCGACAACCGACCTCCCGCGGACAGGTTGATCGTCTTCGATGAGGCTCAACGGGCGTGGACTGCGGCGAAGAACAAGAAGAAATTCGGTCGTGATGTTTCCGAGCCTGAAATGGTCCTTGAGATCATGGGCCGCCACGAAGGGTGGGCTGTTATCGTCGCTCTCGTGGGCGGCGGACAGGAGATCCATGGTGGAGAAGCAGGGCTCGCTGCTTGGGGCGACGCGATTGCAAAACACTCTGAGTGGGAGGTCATCACATCGCCGGAGGCTATTGAGGGTGGTCCGTCAGTAGCGGGCTCACGACTCTTCCGGCAAGGTTGTCCGGCAATACCGAATATCGAGCTTGAGTCTGCCCTGCATCTCGCGATTTCGAAACGCTCCTATGAAACAGACGTTACCGCCGCATGGGTGAACGCGCTGCTCGACGGCCGGCCGGAAGAAGCCAATGCGCTCGCCGTCAGAGGGCTTCCTGTTTATCTGACCCGCGAAATCCAGAGCGCTCGATCATGGCTACGCGCCAAAGCGCGGGGCCACCGGCGAGCTGGGCTCATTGCCAGTTCGGGAGCCGCCCGGCTTCGCGCGGACGGCGTGGAGACGCCGACGTTCAATTTCCTGGGCGGCATCGACTATGTGAAATGGTTCCTCGAGCCGGCAGGTGATCACCGGTCGTCCAACCGAGTCGCGCGCGAATTTCGAAATCGATGTTGCCGGGCTTTTGTGGGGCGGAGACCTGGTGTTTCCCGATGGTCAGGTGGTGGCAAGAACCCTCAGAGGAAAAAATTGGTCCGTGGTCGGCGGAATTGGGGACCCCCAAGCTTCTGCCGATGATCCACGAACCAGAATTCAGAACAAGTATCGGGTCTTGCTGACCCGGTTTCGGAAGGGCATGGTCATATTCGTTCCGACGGGATCCGTGGATGACCCGACTCGTGCTCCAGGCGATTTTGACAGCGTGTACTGGTATCTGCTTCGATGTGGCGTGCGCTGTCTCAATTAGCAATCAACGTTCGTAAACTTCACTTCGGTGCCGGACGCGCATCACCTCTACCAAGCGTTTTGTGTCGTCAATGGTGTACACCACGCGGTAGTCGCCCACACGAATTCGCCACTCGCGGTCACCGCCCTTGAGTTTCTTGCAACCAGCGGGACGCGGATCGGAGCCAAGCCCCTCAAGGCGGGGAATGATCCGTTCGACCAATTTGCCCGGGAGTCTCTTGAGCTCTTTCTCGGCGCTTGACGTCAGCGCGACATCATAACTAGCCACGGAGCTTTCCGCTTGCGATCAGGTCGGCCTTCACCTTACCGAGCGGAATACGTTTTTCGTGCCGCCGCGAGCGGGAAACCAGCACGTCTTCGATGTCTTCCCACAACGCCCGGTGTTTCTTGAGGTCGATTACCGCTGCTGTCCTGCGGCCTTTCTCGTCGGTGATGAACTGAATTCCAGTCATAGGCCGTGTCTCCTCAGGTCGGGGAACCTGCTTTCACTCTAATGACGTCGCTTTGGCGTGTCAACAGATGCAGGGCCTGCCTTGAGCTTCCTGTTGGCACTCTTTCGCGCGCCCGGCACCTTGCCGATACGCGGATCACGGGCGGCGATCAGGTCGCAGGCGTGGAGAGCCGACTCTTCGAAATCCGGCGCACCAACCGGCAGCACCTGCCAACCAGTGACGTCCTTGCCGAAGACCTGGATCGATCGCATGTTGGGGAACTCGCGGCGCAGGCTTTCGTGATGCTCGGCCGTGGTTGCCAGCCACACTCCGTCATCCACCGTATTCCGGTCGCGCAGAATGAGGACGATCTTCTCGCCCACGTAGACCGCGAGGCAGCCGAACATCGGGTTCGTTCGCGGCGACAGGCCGGTCATCGCTTCGAGCACGAACTCGTGCGGGATGCGTTTTCGAGCGCGGGTCGCCATAGGTCTAGAATAACCGCTGTATCCGGGAGTTTGGCCATCAAAACCGGGTTGTTTTCTTCTTCTTATCCGTGTTCATCCGTGGCCAATTCTGTTCTTACGAAAAGCATTATTGGACTGCGGTCCTTTTTGAGACAGCAGCGAAGTTAGACACGAGCCGTCCGCTGAGGTTTGCTCGACGGACAATCTTGATTGTTGCAAAAATCGATGTGGTGGGGAAAGCGGAGGCAAGCTCTGCTGGAGAGCAACTTGCCAAGGAATACCCCGCCGGAAACTCATTCCGATGAGTCTGCGAGGAGGCCCGGGGCCTCCTCGCAGGTGTGTTGGTGGCATCAAGCATCGGGATAGATTTCCTCATGCCTTGGAAAACTCAATCGCGCGGGCGACCACTTCGCTGCGGTCTTGCCGAGGGACTCTTCGAATTCCACCGGAGACCGATAGTTCAGTGCCGAGTGGAGACGAACGCGGTTGTAGATCTGATCCAGAAATTCTTCCACGTGCGCCTGCAACTCGCCGAAAGAGCGATAGCGACGAGCGTCAATCTCTTCCCGCTTTAGGGTATTCATGAAGCTCTCGCACTTGCCGTTCTCCCAAGGCCGCGCGGGCCGGCTCATGCTGATGTGTGCCCCACAGGCCTCCAACCGCTTCACATATTGATTGCTGGCGTATTGCGTACCGCGATCGGAGTGATGCACCAGCCCCGGCCGGGGGTTACGACTGGCGATGGCCGCTTCTAGCGCCCCCAAAGGCAAGCTGGTGTTCAGGTTTCGCCCCAACTGCCAGCCGATCACCTTGCGTGAGTACGCATCCAACACGACCGCCAAATAGACGAATTCCTGCCGCAGCCGGATGTAGGTGATGTCTGCTACCCAAAGCTGATCAATGTCGGTCAACTCCAGCGATTCCGCCAGGTTCTGATGCACCCGGAAGGGATGATCGGAGTCCGTGGTGGCGATGAATTTGCGTCGGCGGACCGCCAGTAGATTGTCCGCCTTCAAAATCCGTCTCACCTTCTCCTGGCCGACACAGAAGCCGTCCCGTTCCAACAGCACGGCGATCCGCCTATACCCATACCCGCGATGTTTCAGCGCGGCCTTCTGTGCGGCATCGCGCAGCGCCGTTTCCGCCTCCCCCGGTGCCTTTTGCTCCCAGTTTCGGTAGAAACTCGCCCGGCTCACTTGCGCCAACTCACACATTTGCTGGATCCCTATCTCGCCTTGCGACTGCGACCAGCCGCGGATTTCGTCGTAGATGGCATTGCGCCAGGCTTGTCGTTCTGCCGGCGTGCTGCCTCGACCCTTCGCAAGGCACTTCCGAAAAAACTGGCTTCCACGCTGCGCCGCCCCAACTCTCCTTCCAGGCTCGCTACCTTGGCTTCCAGTTCGCGGATCATACGGGCTCGTTCGTCGTCTGGCGGCGCCTGGTATTCTTCCCGCGCCTTATCCCGGTAGGAGGGCAGCCCTTCGGCCTTTCGCTTCCACAGGTACAGCGCACCCCGGCTCACTCCCAATTCTTCGGCCAGTTTGGCGATGTCCTCACAGTTCTTCATGCGCTCCACGGCGTCCAGTTGAAAGCCTACTGGATACCGCTTCGATCTTTTTTTCGGTTTCTTCGTCATGACACTTTTCTCCATTAGATGAAAAGTGTCTAACTTCGGACTGTCTCAAATTGTAGAGGCAGTCCATTATGGGTGGATGAACACGGATAAACGCAGATAAGAAAGGCAAGCAATCTATGCCTTGCTACTTTCCCGAGGAATAGCCTTTGGGCGAAGAGCAGACCGGGGCGCCTTTGACTGGTGCGTTCGGATCGCGTATAGTCGCGTCGATGCAT
This sequence comes from uncultured Solibacteraceae bacterium, assembly GCA_963791985.1. Taxonomy (GTDB): domain Bacteria; phylum Acidobacteriota; class Terriglobia; order Bryobacterales; family Bryobacteraceae; genus Solibacter. The sequence goes on from CAWBUN010000005.1 coordinate 83,899, forward strand.
GCTCGACCGATGATTCTGATCGCAGCCTCCGCCTGCGCGCTAATGGGCCAGGCGCTCAAGATCCCCGACACGGTGATTGCCGATCGCGATGTGGAGTACTCTGCCGTGGGCGGACGGCAGACGCTGGACGTCGTCCGTCCACGTGAGGCATTAACCGTTCCGCGGCCGGCGATCCTGCTGGTGCATGGCGGAGGCTTTCGCGCCGGCGCCAAGGAGAGCTACCTTCCGCTGGCCATCAAACTCGCGGAGCGCGGCTACGTAGCGGCAACCGCGAACTACCGGCTGTCCCCGCGCAACCAGTTCCCGGCCGCCGTGGAAGACGTCAAGGCCGCGGTCCGCTTCCTGCGGGCCGGCGCCGCGAAGTACAACATCGATTCCGCCCACATCGGCGCGCTCGGCGGTAGCGCCGGAGGCCACCTGGTGCTGATGCTCGGCCTGACCGCCGGGGTCGCGGAGTTCGAAGGCTCGGGGCCGAATCGGGAACAATCGAGCGCGGTGCAATGCGTGGTCGATGAGTACGGGCCCACGGATTTTACGCAGTCCTACTCCAAGTCCGTGGACGCCGCCGAGGTATTGCCGATGTTCCTCGGCGGAAATCTCGATCACGAGCGCGCGGCGCACATGCGGGCGAGCCCGCTCAACTGGGTGACGCCCAACGCCGCTCCCATTCTCGCGATCCACGGCACGGCGGATACTTACGTGGCTTACGAGCAATCCCTGTGGATGATCGAGCGCCTGATCGCGGCCGGCGTCCCGGCGGAATTGGAAACCATTTCGGGCGCAGGCCACGGCTTTAAGGGCGCTGATGCGCAGCGCGCGGACGAGCGCGCCTTCGCCTGGTTCGACAAATATCTGAAGCCAACGCCGGCGCCGCACCGGCTGCTCATCTCCGATCACGGCCCGAACGGCGAAATCGCCGAGATCGAATGGCCGTCCGGAAAGGTGCTATGGAGCGCGCCCAACGATCACGGGCACGACGTGCAGGCGCTCCCTGATGGCCACGTTCTTTTCACCATCAATCCGCGCAAGCGCGTGGTGGAACTCGATAGCGCCCACCACGAAGTGTGGAGCTATTCGGAAGGGCTGGAGCACCCCATCGCGGCGCAGCGCCTGCCCAATGGGAACACGTTGGTCAGCGATGCCAAACTCGGCAAAGTGGTCGAAGTGACGCCCGCCGGACAGGTGGCCTGGAAATACGAAAACGCCGACCTCGCCAACATGCGCTCTCGCAATGCGCATCGCACCGACGAGGGAACCACGCTGATTGCGATCGAGGCCGACGCCAGGTTGATCGAGGTGGACGCGGCCGGCAAGATCGTCTGGCAATGGCAGGCGCCGAACGCGAAAAATCGCAAGCTCTACATGGGACGCAGGCTCAAGAACGGTAATACCGTGATGAGCCTTTCCGACCCTGGCGAAATTGTCGAGGTCGATCGCGCAGGAAAGACCGTGCGCTCCGTCGGGGGCACGGATCCGGCGCTACAGATGGGCTGGGCCTCCGGCTTCGCACTCCTGCCCGATGGCGGAATGCTGATCAACGATTACACGGGCCGCCGCATTATTGAAGTCGATGCCAGAGGCAAAGTGGTCAGCCAATGGCGCACCGGCTCGCGCACCATCGCGAGTATCGATCTGGTGCGGTAGCGCGACTAGGCCAACGCGAGATTCAAGTTCTCGATGGCCTCGTCGATTTCCTTGGTGTTCTTGAAACCCACCGTGACCGCGTCGACGCCCGCGTCATTGAAGGCGAATTTCATCGCGGCCTGGCGGTCTTCGCGAGTCGTGAACGCGCCCTCGCCGATCAGCTTCATGCTGATGATCCCCATGCCTTCGGTGTGGACCTGCCGGGCGTGAGTGACCACTTCTTTGACGTTGCCGGGGCCGTTGGTGTTGAAGTCCTCCGCGTCCATCTTGGTGCCCTTGTGGTTCATGCGGATCATGGCGACTTCGAGCCACTTATTGCCCGGCATGCGGCGCAGCGCCGGCAGTCCGTGCACCGACGCGCCTTGCCCCACGACGGCCTTCTTGTGTTTCGCCTCGAGGATCCCGTCCTGCCAGCGTACGGTGTCGGTGGGCCACGTGTCCACGTGCTGGTAATGCAGCAGCGCAATATCAAAGTAGTCGGTATTGGCCAGCTTGCGCAGTTCGTCGATTTTCTCGCGCGGGTCCACGCCGTCGCGCGTGGTCACTTTGGTCATCAGGCGGTAAGAATCGCGCGGGAGGCCCTTGAGGGCGATGCCCAGCATGCGGTGCATGTCGCCATAGCTCTCGGCGGTTTCGAAGAAGCGGATCCCGTGGTCGTAGGCGTAGCGCACCTGGCGGGTGAACTCGTCCTGCCCCAGTTCGCGTTGTACCCGGCCGCTAATGGACCCGGTCCCGAATGCGAGCCGCGTGACCTTGACGCCGGATTTTCCGAGCGTCACCCAATCGGTGGCGGTTCCGCGTGCCGCCCGCAAGGGCAGCCTGCCGGTGCCCGCGAGTACTCCCGCGGCCAGGCCGGCCTTCAGGAAATTACGTCTGGAGCAGTCAGTCATACGTCCTCCTCTGATTGGCCATCATCCTATCACGAGTCCGTACGCGAGCGGCAGGGGGCTATGCGGAAAGGGCTGCCCGTGGTGTCACGGACAGCCCGGAATTGCGGGAACGAATTACGCCAGTACTTCTTCGCACTTCAGGATGCTGCCGGCCTTCTCGAACCTTGCGAAGTTCTTGCGGAAGCGCTCGGCCAGGTCGGCGGCGGCCTTGTCGTAGGCCTTGGGATCGCTCCAGGTGGCGCGCGGATCGAGTGCCTTGGAGTCTACGTTGGGGCAGGCCACGGGGACCTGAACCTTGAAGACCGGGTCGATGCGGTAATCGGCCTTGGCCAGCGAACCGCTGAGCGTCTCGGTAACCAGTGCGCGCGTGATCGGGAGGCTCATGCGATTGCCGACGCCATAGGGTCCGCCGCTCCAACCGGTGTTGATCAGCCAGCAGGCGGCGCCTTGCTGCGTCATTTTCCTGCCGAGCATCTCCGCGTACACTTCCGGGTTGCGCGGCAGGAAGGGCGATCCGAAGCAGGAACTGAACGTGGCTTCGGGCTCCTTGCCGAGGCCGCGTTCGGTGCCCGCGACCTTGGCGGTATAGCCGTTGAGGAAGTGAAACATCGCCTGGTCGGGCGACAGGCGAGAGAGCGGGGGTAGCACGCCGAAGGCGTCGCAGGTGAGGAAGATGATGTTCTTGGGATGGCTGCCGAGCCCGGGCACAACGGCGTTGTCGATGAACGTCACAGGGTAGGCGGCGCGTGTATTTTCCGTGAAGGTGGTGTCGTCGTAATCCAACAGGCGGAGTTCGCTATCCACGGCGACGTTCTCGAGCACCGTGCCGAAGCGGATCGCATCCCAGATTTGGGGTTCGGTCTCGCGGCGCAGCCGGATGCACTTCGCGTAGCAGCCGCCTTCGAAATTGAAGATGCCGCTGGGCGCCCAGCCGTGCTCGTCGTCGCCGATCAGGCGGCGCGCGGGGTCGGCGGAAAGCGTGGTCTTGCCGGTGCCGGAGAGACCGAAGAATAACGCGGTCTCGTTATCGGCGCCGATGTTCGCGGAGCAGTGCATCGGCAGCACGTCCTGCGTGGGCAGGTAGTAGTTGAGCACGCTGAAGATGGCTTTCTTCATTTCGCCGGCGTATTGGGTGCCGCCGATGATGACCAGCTTCTTGGAGAAATTAATGATTACGAAGACATCCGAGTTGGTGCCGTCGTCGGCCGCTTCGGCGCGGAAACCCGGGGCGTCGATGACGGTGAACTGCGGGACGTGGCTATCGGTTCTTTCGGGGTGGGCACGCACGAAGAGCTGGCGTGCGAAGAGATTGTGCCAGGCGAGCTCAGTGATCACGCGGATCGGAATCTGGTACTGCGGGTCGGCGCCGGCATAGCAATCCTGTACAAAGAGGTCGCGCGCCTGCAAGTAGGCGAGCAGTTTTCCGTAGAGGCGGTCGAACTGCTCGGGGAGGAAGGGCTGGTTGACGCTGCCCCAGTTGACGGTGTTCTCGGTGCCGGCATCGCGCACCACGAATTTATCGCGCGGCGAGCGGCCGGTCTGATCGCCGGTGCGCACTACGAGCCCGCCGCCTGAAGCCAGCAGGCCTTCGCGTCGCTGGATGGCCTTCTCGACCAGTTGCGCCGTTCCCAGATTCCAATATACGAAGCTGGCGTTGCGCACGCCGTGTTCCTGGAGACCGTAACGGCTGGGAAGAATACCTAGATTCTGCATTTATGATTTCTCCTGAAAAAGATTCAGATGCTCAGGTGCAATTTAGCGGCCAAGCTAAACGATTGGATTCAAACGTGCAGGCGCGGACGCGCGTCGGTCAAATCACCCAATCGGGGCAAATCACGCGCGAATCGAAATGTTTGATCTAACCGATAAAAAGTATTTTTACTCTGAAATTGCCTTAGTCTCGCGTCAGCGCATAATGGAAAGAATGGTCTCGCCGGCGCCCGCGCCCTCCAAAACCCGGACTGCCGCCGTGGTATTCGCAGGCTTTTGCGCGTTCGTCACATTGTTCGCGCCGCAGCCGCTGTTGCCGCTGCTGGCTCGCGAATTTCGCGTATCGCCGGCCATGATCAGCCTGGTGGTTACTGCCTCGACGCTGGCGGTGGCGCTGGCCGCGCCCTTCGCGGGCGTTGTCGCCGATCGCTTCGGACGCAAACGCGTGATTGTGCCTGCGGCGTTTCTGCTGGCGGTTCCCACGCTCCTGGCGGCCACCGCGACGAGTTTCGGACAGTTGCTGTTCTGGCGCTTCCTGCAGGGCGTGTTCACGCCGGGAATCTTTGCCGTAATCATCGCCTACATCAATGAAGAGTGGGAGGCCGGAGCCGGCGCGGCGACGGCGGCCTATGTCACCGGAACCGTAATCGGCGGCTTCAGCGGCCGCGCGCTGGCTGCGCTGGTAGCCTCGCACACCAACTGGCGCTGGGCCTTCGTCATGTTGGGAATGTTGAATCTGCTGGGTGCGATTGCGATCCGCGCGTGGCTGCCGGCCGGCCATCGCTTCCAGCGCTCGCGCGGCGGCGGATCGTCGGGTGCGGCGATGCTGCGCCACCTCCGCAATCCACGGCTCGTGGCCACGTATGTAGTCGGATTCTGCGTGATGTTCTCACTGCTCGGAACTTTTACCTATGTGAATTTTTATCTGTCGGCTCCGCCCTTCCTGTTGAGCACCGCCGCGCTCGGACTTTTGTTCGTGGTCTACCTGGTGGGCGCCGTAGTGACACCGGTGGCGGGCCGCGCGATCGATCGCCTGGGCCACCGCTTCGCGCTCGTGATGGCCTTCACGGGCGGCGCGGCCGGAGTCACGCTCACGCTGGTGCACAGCCTTCCGGTGGTGATGGCGGGGTTGACGCTCGCCTGCACGGGAGTTTTCATCGCGAATTCCGCGGGCTCGAGCTACGTGGGCAGCGCGGCCACCGAATCGCGCGCCTCGGCGGTCGGACTGTACGTGACGTTCTATTACGTGGGCGGCAGCGCCGGCTCCGCGATCCCCGGATTTTTCTGGGCGCACGGCGGATGGCCGGCCTGCGTCGCGCTCATTGTCGCGGTCCAACTGCTGACCATTACGCTGGCCCTGATCTTCTGGAAGCCGCTCGCGAAATCGCGCGTACCGGTGCCATTGACGGCCGCGATCGAAGAGGGGTGACCGTCATTCTCACCCCGAACCCGCGACCGTCAGGGAGCGATCTATTCATTCGAACTTGATGCCGGAGAGGTCCGCGATGGGTTTGGGGAAGCGCATCTTCATCGCCTCGAGTTCTTCGCATAGAATCTGCGAGACCGCCAGATTGCGGAACCACTTTTTGTTGGCGGGAATCACGTACCAGGGCGCGCAGTCCGTGCTGCACTTGTGCAGCATCGCTTCGTAAGCCTCCATGTACTGATCCCAGTATTCGCGCTCTTTGAGATCGGCAGGGGAGAACTTCCAGTTCTTGGTTTTGTCTTCGATCCGTTCGCGGAAGCGCCTGGCCTGCTCCTCTTTATCAATGTAGAGCAGAAACTTGACCATGCGGACGTTGTTGTCCGTCAGCATGCGTTCGAACTCGTTGATCTGCGCGTAGCGCTGGCTCCACACCGTTTTGGGCACAAGGTTATGCACGCGCACCACCAGCACGTCCTCGTAATGCGAACGATTGAAGATCCCCATCTGGCCGAACTCGGGAACTGCCTGATGGACGCGCCACAGATAGTCGTGCCTCTTCTCCGCGCCTTCGGGAACCTTGAAGGCCGTGACCTTGACGCCCTGTGGATTGAGACCGCTCATGACGTGCCGGATCGTGCCATCCTTGCCGCCGGCGTCGATGCCTTGCAGAACCACCAGGAGCGAGCGCTTGGACTCCGCATACAGCAGATACTGGAGCACACTGAGTCGGTCCAGGTTCTTCTTCAACTGGCGCTCGCCGGCTTCCTTGTCGACGCCATGAGTGGCGGCGGCGTCCAACTCGGCCAGCTTGATCCGCGAACCCGGATGCACCAGCAATTCCTTGGAGAGGTGTTTCATGCCGGCTTCATTTTACACTGAGGCATGCTCGTACTTGCCTCGCAATCGCCGCGCCGCAGCGACATTCTTCGACAGGCCGGCATTCCGTTCACCGTCCGGGTGGCCGACGTGGACGAATCCGTGCTGCCGGGAGAGAGCCCCCGCGCTTACGTGCGCAGGCTCGCGGAGGCGAAGGCGAGGGCGGTGCGCGCCGCGCCGGAAGAGACCGTTCTCGGTGCCGATACCACGGTGGTGATCGATGGCGAGATCCTCGCCAAACCCGTGGATGCCGCCGACGCCCGCCGCATGCTCGCGCTGCTATCCGGCAGGCGTCACGAAGTGCTGACCGGCATCTGCCTGCTCCGCGCAGGCGATGCTGTCTGCGATTGCGCCACCACCGAGGTGGTCTTTGCACCGCTCAGCGAACGCGAGATCGCCGAGTACGTGGCATCCGGCGAGCCCATGGATAAGGCCGGCGCCTACGCCATCCAGGGCTTGGCCTCCAAGTTCGTGGAGCGGATCGAGGGCGACTACTTCAACGTGATGGGGCTGCCGGTTGCGCTGGTGTACCGGCGGCTGCAAATGACGCTCCCTCACGGTCGCGGCTCGGTGAGTTGCTGAACGCACAGAGCCGCGCGCGTAAGCAAGCGTCCAGCTTAGATCAGGCCGAAACTCTCTTCCTCGAAAGTCTTGAAAATAGCGCGCATTTCGCGTGCGCGCCGGCGCGCCAGTTGGCGAGATTTCGGCAGGCGCAGCATCGCCGGGTTGTTCTCCAGCCGCATGCGGGCGCGCTCATAGGCGCCGCGCATTCCCCAACCCGCCGGGATCGAATAGCAGCCGTTGACCTCCGTCGGCACCATCGCGAACTCGCGCAGAATGCCGATCGCGCCCATGCCATCCAGCGCGTCGGCGTCACGCAGGAGCAAAGCTTCCACACAGCGTTCGTCGGCGCCGCCGTGATGGTACTCGATGGCCTCCAGCACCACCGCCGTCAGCGCCCGGGGACATTTCATTTTGCGCAAGTGTTCTTCGGCGAGCTGGCAGCTGCGGCGGGTGTGCGGCACGTCGGAACGCGACCATTCGGGCAGCGTGCCCCAATCGTGCATATGGGCCGCGATCCAAATGGCATCGGCATTGTAGGCGAGGCCTTCGCCGATGATTTCGACAAGATGGATCAGGCGCTGGGCGTGGTGGACCGCCCAATCCCCTCCGTATTTTTCGGTCAGCGCCACAACGCGCCGGCGGTCGAATACTGACATTTGGATCTTATTGTACCCCGTGCCCGGAGGGGTACAATACCGTCGAGGGGAGAAAAATGATCCTTCGGGCTGGCCTCGCGCTTTACCTGGCGGCCATGCTGTCGGGCCAAGTGAAGATCGAACCGCGCCCGAGGCCGGCGCCGAAGCAGGAGCCGCGGCCGGGAGCCAACATCCGCGTCGACACCACGCTGATCCTGGTTCCGGTGGCGGTAAACGATCCGCTGAACCGGCCGGTCTCGGGCCTGGAGCGAGAAAACTTCCGCGTCTACGAGGACAAGGTCGAGCAGAAGATCGTCCAGTTCGCGATGGATGACGAGCCGGTGGCGGTGGGCCTGGTCTTCGACACCAGCGGCAGCATGGGCGAGAAGCTGCAGCGCTCGCGGATGGCGGCCCGCGAATTTTTTCACATCTCCAATCCCGAAGACGAGTTCTTCCTGGTGGAATTCGATAACTCTCCGCGCCTCGTGGTGCCCTTGACCTCCGACACCGGGACCATCGAAGGCCACCTGGCCTTCTCGCGCTCCCATGGCTCCACCGCGCTGTTGGATGCGATCTTCCTGGCGCTGCACGAAATGAAGCATTCCAAGAAGAACAAGAAAGCCCTCCTGATCATTTCCGATGGCGGCGATAACCACAGCCGCTATTCCGAGAAGGAAGTCACCAGCGTGGTGAAGGAGAGCGACGTCCTGATCTATTCCATCGGTGTCTTCGGCGGCGGCGGTTCGCCCGAGGAGGCCAGCGGTCCGGCGCTCCTGAGCAAGGTCAGCGAGCAGACCGGGGGACGGTTGTTCGAGGCCAACGCGGTGGAGTTGCCGGATATCGCCAAGAAAATCGGGATCGAGTTGCGCAATCGCTACATTCTCGGCTACTCGCCGCAGAATCAGGTGCGCGACGGCAAGTACCACAGGATCGAAGTGAAGATGGTTCCCCCGCGTGGTCTGCCGAAGTTGAACGCCCACTGGCGCCTCGGCTATAACGCGCCCGTGGAATAACCGGACTCAACGAGCCGCGACCGTGAGGGAGCGCAACGAACTCCCGCCCCAATCAGAGCCGCGACCGTCAGGGAGCGATCTCTTGATCATTGGTTGGGGCTTGTCGCGGCGCAGGCGCGCGCCCTTCGAAAGACGTTCGCCCATCCCGCTCTCTGCTAGACTCAGGATTCCGGCAAAATGGCTGCAATTCCTGAATCGGCAAAGCTCTTCATGTCCGGGCTCATCGAACGGGCCCGCAAGCTGAAAAAGACGATCGTGTTTCCCGAGGGCGCGGACCCGCGGGTGCTCGAGGCCGCGGCGCGCCTGGCCAGGGAAGGTGTGGTCAAACCCGTGCTGATCGGCGCGCGCCCCGCCAATGCGCCCGAGGGCGTGGAGTTCGCCGACCCTGCCCATTCGCCGCTCTTGAAAAAGTACGCGGACCTCTACTACGAACGCCGGCGCGCCAAGGGCACCACGCAGGTGGAAGCCGCTGCGGTAGCGAAAAAACCTCTCTACTTCGCATCGTTGATGGTGGGCGCGGGCGATGCCGATGGCAGCGTGGGCGGCGCCGTCAACAGCACCGCCGAGACCGTGCGCGCCGCCTTGCATGCGGTGGGTGTGCATCCCCGCGCGCGGCTCGTATCCAGCGTCTTCATCATGGCGCTGCAGGATCTCTCGCAGGGTCACAACGGCCTGATGGCCTTCGCCGATTGCGCCGTGGTGATCGAGCCCAACGCGATGCAGATGGCGGACATCGCCATCGCGACCGCGGAGAGTACGCGCGTACTGATCGACTCCGAGCCCGCGGTGGCGCTGCTCAGCTTCTCCACCCGGGGCAGCGGCCGGGGACCGATGGTCAGCAAGGTGGTGGAGGCGATGCAGATTCTTCAGGCGCGCGCTCCCGAGCTGAACGCCGATGGTGAATTGCAGGCTGATGCCGCCGTGGACCTGATGGTCGGCAAGAGTAAAGCGCCGGGGTCGAAGGTCGCGGGCCGGGCGAATACGCTCATCTTCCCGAGCCTGGAATCCGCCAATATCGGCTATAAGCTGGTGGAGCGTCTCGGCGGCGCCGTGGCTATCGGACCCTTCCTGCAGGGTCTCGCCAAACCGGCCAACGATCTTTCACGAGGCTGCTCGGCGGCGGACATTTTCAATGTGGCGGTGGTGACCGCACTGCAATCGGAGATACACTAACGGCGCACCCGGCCATGTTGCCATACCGGTTGGTTTACCATGATCGCTACGATTTGAATCTCGGGGAACATGTATTCCCCTCTCAGAAATTCCGCTGGCTGCGCGACCGCATGCTGCACACGCGCTTCGCCGCCGCGGAGGATTTCATCACCCCGCAACCCGCCACCGACGACGATGTGCGCCTGGTGCACGATGCCGAGTACGTCGCCAAACTGCGCAGCGGCACTCTGAACTACCAGGAGATTCTTCGCCTCGAGATTCCCTACTCACGGCAGATGGTGGAGGCCTTCTGGCTGGCTGCCGGCGGATCGATTCTGGCGGCACGGCTGGCCTTGCAGGATGGCATCGGCTTCAACATCGGCGGCGGCTTTCACCACGCGTTTCCCGCGCACGGCGAGGGCTTTTGCGCGATCAACGATATCGCGATCGCGGTGCGGCGCCTGCAGGCGGATGGGCTCATCAAGCGCGCCATGGTGGTGGATTGCGACGTGCACCACGGCAACGGCACCGCTGCCGTCTTCGCCGGCGACCAATCCGTCTTCACGCTTTCTATTCACCAGTTCAATAACTATCCGAGCGAGAAGCCGCTCTCGAGCCTCGACATTCACCTCGCCGACGGCATCGGCGACGCCGAGTATCTCCATCGCCTAGGCAACGGCTACCGCGCGGCCCTCGCGATGTTCAAGCCCGAACTCGTCATGTATGCCGCCGGCGCAGACCCGTACATGGAAGACCAGTTAGGTGGACTCTCGTTAACCTTCGAAGGCCTGATGGAGCGCGACCGGCTCGTGATCCGCACCGCGCTCACGCACGATGTCCCGGTGGCAATCGTTCTGGCAGGCGGCTATGCGCAGAGCGTGGAGGATACCATCACGATTCACGCCAACACCGCGGCCGTCGCCAAGGACGTCCTGGGCAAAGTGCGGGTCTAGCCGACTCCGGCGCCGCTACTTCGACGCCGGATCGATCAACGCCGGATCGATCAACGTCAGATCAGTCTCCGGATCGAAACGCTTCTGCATCGCAATCGGTTCGACAGTCACCATTACTTCCAGCGTCGGCGCTACATATGCATCCAGAAGATGGCCGCCGCGCGTGCTTCCGTCGGAGCTTCCCACTACCATGTGCGCATGCACTACCGGCTTGCCTTGATAGAGCGCGATATCGCCGATCATCGAAATCACTTCAACCTGTCCATCGATGGGAATCGTCTTGTACATTTTGCGCTGCGGATCAAACCATCCCAGGGTTGCTCCATTCAGGGCACCAATGGCAGTGAAATGGGCACTCGTAATGTGATACTTCTCCGCAAAATCCAGCATTCCGGAAAAGGCCTCGTCTCCCTTACCGAAGATGACCGCATATTCTCTCGTCGGTTCTTCACGGCTCAGCAATTGAACCCGCATCCCGGCGGCTCTGCCCCGTGGGACGGCATCCGAGGGCGCGACATAGTCACTCGCCGTCTTGCGCGAATGCCCCATTATGGCGACGATCCCAATCAATGCCAATAGGTAAACCAGTGGCTTTAGTTGGCTCATAGTCTTCCTCTCTCACACGGGGAGTTCCACGCTCGATGGAAACCCGTGCATCTCGCGTCCAAGGTCTCCGTCATATTTCTTCGTCGTCTTGAAGAGCTCCAGGTGACCGTCCGAGGCGTCCAATCGACACGCGTCGCGGATGGTCTGCATCTCGGCGGCGCTTAAGGGCTGGAAGTTGCGCGCAACCTCGAGATTCTGATGCAGCACGTCGAGGGAATCGATGCCGCTTATGGTCACAGCCACCGGCAGGCTCATGGCATACCGCAGTCCCATGGTGACAACCACTGCGCCCTCGCGCACCAGTTCGCCGCTGCCTCCCAGGCTTTTCATTCCCAGCGCTGCCATGCCGCGGCGGTTCACCTCCGGCAGCACCCTGGTCTCAAAACTCCGGAAAGTCGCGTCCAGGCAGTTGAGAGGCATTTGCACGGCGTCGAACGGAAAGTCGTGGGAAAGCATCTTCAGATGAATGGAGGGATCTTTATGCCCGGTGAATCCGAGAAAGCGCACTTTGCCCTGTTGCTTTGCCTGCAGCAGCGCCTCCGCGGCGCCATTCGGAGCGAAGATCAGGTCCGGATCGTTTTCATAAATCACCTCGTGGATTTGCCACACGTCGAGATGATCGGTTTGCAGGCGTGTCAGCGATTCTTCAAGCTGTCGCATGGCGACGTTTTTGTCACGCCCATGCGTACAGACTTTGGTCATGACGATTGCCCTGTCCCGTTTGCCTTTGAGCGCGCGACCCAGGCGTTCCTCGCTTATGCCGCCATGGTACTCCCAGGCATTATCGAAAAAGTTCACGCCGGCATCCAACGCCTCACTGACAATTTGCGTGGCTTCGGCGTCGCTGTTCGCCGAGCCGAGGTGGTATCCGCCAATTCCCAATGCCGAAACTTCAAGACCGGTGTGTCCCAGCGGCCGCTTGGGCACTTGCGCGCCTGATTGCCCTTGGGCCGTGAGACCTGCGCCTCCCAACATAAACGCCTCCACAAAACTTCTTCTTGTCATATCGAATCCACACGCCTCGAATCCACACGCCTCGAATCCACGCGCCTCGAATCCACGGCGCCAGGTTATTTCGTCGGCGGGTAAGGATGCCCGCTGTTCTCCGACATCCGGATCATCTCCCGCACTTCGACCTGCTGCACGTCGAGCGGAAACCGGTGAGCGAGGCGCGCCTCGGGGTTGTCGAAGCGGAGCGACAGTTTGTAGAGCTCGAATCGGCCATCCGCCGCATACCTCCGGCAGCGGTCGCGCAGCGCCTGCATTGCCGGCGCCTGCATCGGCTGAAAACCTCGGGCCACTTCGAGCGCCTGCTGCAAGGCCTCCGGCTTATCAATGCCGGTAATCGTTGTGGTGACCGGCAGGCTCATCGCATATCTCAGCGCTTCTTCGCCCGTGAGCACGCCTTTTTGTACCGGCTCGCCGTGGCCGCAAATAGGTTTCATGCCGAGCGCGGCGATACCGCGGCGGTTCAACTCGGGCAACACCTGTTGCTCGAAGCTGTGGAAGTGCGAGTCAAACGGGTTCAGCGGCATTTGCACCGAGTCAAATGGAAACCCGGTGGCCAGCATCTTGAGGTGAATGGATGGGTCCTTATGTCCGGTGAATCCGACAAACCGTACCTTGCCCTCCTCCTTTGCCTGTAGCAGCGCCTCCGCGGCTCCGTTCTTTCGGATAAATAAGGCGGGATCGTCATCGAAGCACATGCCGTGGACCTGCCAAAGGTCCAGATGATCGGTTCGCAGCCGGTGCAACGATTCGTCAAGCATGCGCAGCGCCAGCGCTTTATCTCGCCCATGCGTACAGACTTTGGTCATCAGGAACACGCGATCGCGCACTCCCTCTAAACCAGCGCCCATCCAGTCTTCGGTCTTGCCGCGGTGATATTCCCAACAATTGTCGAAAAATGTGATGCCTCCATCCACCGCTTGCCTTACGAGGCGTACGGCGGTGCGCTGGTCAGGTGCATCTCCGAGATGATGTCCGCCAAAGCCCAACGCCGAGATCCTGACTTCGTGGCGGCCGAACTGTCGCAAAGGAATCCTGTCCCCATTCGTATTTGACATCATGCGCTCCCATGATCAATATGCGCTCCCATGATCAATCCCAAGAAATAGCTGCAACTCAGCAGCCACTCTGTGCCCGCAAGTTATTTTGAATCTCGCGGTGTCTTACCGCATCGGCTCTCGCAAATACCGGATCTTTCGCAGGAGGGGCGACCGTGAAACTGAACCAGCAAACTTTCAAATGGAGTCTCACCGTCGGCTTGATTGCAAGCTTCCCGGCTCTCCTTTCTCAAGATAAGAACGCCCGGGAATCCAGCTACATGCCCGTTGACATACACGAAAGTTTCGCGAGCATCAGGGCTCGTATGTCGGCCGCGAAACCAGACGTCATGCGTCGCCATGCGGCAGTGCTCGACGAGCGCTATGACCTGAGCAACCGTCCGGCCCGAGGCAGTACGATGTCACGAGGCAAACCGCTTCAAGAAGGCGTTCGTGTGAAGTTGCCCCCTGGCATGACGTGGGATGGTCTCGCCGCGTTGAGTCCGGACGAAATCAGAAATCGCGACTTGTTTCCCCAGGGTTTCCTCCCATTGCCTCACGTCAATCACGCCGTCGGCGGGATGGTGTTCCCTAAGTTTGCTATCACCGAACTCAAACAACAGGAAGATCGCGATCTTACCCGTTTCGATCTTGAGTTCGACTTTCCCGATCACGTGTTACCGGAATACCCGCCGCCGATGTACCTGACGACACGACCGGACCTGGGCGACGTATCGCACGGAAAACTGATTACCATCGAAAACTACTTCGAGATGTTCAATGGCATCCTGAATCCAAAGGAATTGGAGGGCCTGCGACTGCTGCTTACCCCATTCCCGCAGCAGCAGTTCAATCAGACCGGGGACCGGAATTCGGACCGTCCCAGTCGCGGTGTAGCCTGCCTTGACTGTCATGCTAACGGCCACACAAATGCGGCTTTCCACCTGGTCGGCGAACAGCGCCCGCAGCAGTTCCGCCACCGGATCGACACCACATCGTTGCGCGGCGTCAATATCCAACGGCTGTATGGGTCGCAGCGCGCACTCAAAACTGTCGAGGACTTCACGGAATTCGAGCAGCGTGCGGCCTACTTCGACGGCGACCAGGTGATCGCCACCAAGAAGGGCGTCAACATACTCGAACGGGGAAGCCAAGTACACTTCATGGCGGAATTCGAGGAGATACTCGACTTCCCGCCGGCTCCAAAACTCGACATTTACGGCAAGCTTGATTCCACCAAGGCCTCCGCGCAGGAGATTAGCGGCCAGACTCTGTTTTTCGGTAAGGCTCAATGCGCGGTCTGTCATCCGGCGCCGTATTACACCGATGGTCTCATGCACAGTCTCCGCGCCGAGCGGTTCTTCAAACCGCGAATGGTCAATGGCCTCATGGAAACCGCTGACGGGCCCATCAAGACATTTCCGTTGCGTGGCATCAAGGACTCTCCCCCTTATCTGCACGATGGACGCTTAATTACCCTTGAGGACACGGTGGAATTCTTCAATGTGATACAGCAGCTCAAACTCACGAGCCAGGAGAAATCTGATCTTGTGGCCTTCCTGCGCGCCCTGTGAGTTCCGCGATATGGCGATGCAGCACAACCAAACCCCTACCAATAAATCGCGCCCGCGCTCTTTGGCCGGCCTGATCATTCGACAGAAAGAGCCGGTCAATCTAGAGACGCCCATGGATCGGGTCGACTCGTACCTGACGCCAACCGAGCTGTTCTACGTTCGCAATCATTTCGCGCCGCCGACACTGAATCCGGATTCTTACCGCTTGCAGGTCGATGGCGCCGTCAGGAATCCTATTTCACTCAGTTACCGGGATTTGCGGAATATGGCGTCTGAGACCCGGGTCGCGACGTTGGAGTGCGCGGGCAACGGTCGTGTCTTTCTTGTACCGCAAGTTCCGGGAGCACAATGGGAACTCGGTGCAGTCGGAAACGCGGAATGGACAGGAGTGCCGTTGCACATTTTGTTGGAACGCGCCGGTATGGAAGAAGACGCTTGCGAAGTCGTGCTTGAGGGAGCAGATCAGGGAGTACCGGCGGAACCGCCTATGCCGCCGGGCCCCATTTCGTACATCCGGAGTCTGCCGCGCCGCAAAGCAACTCAGCCCGAAGTACTGATTGCGTATCAGATGAATGGCCGCGATCTGTCGAAGGATCATGGGCATCCCGTGCGCGCAATCGTTCCAGGACACTATGGAATGGCTTCCGTCAAATGGCTGACGAGCATCCGAGCGGTGAGAGAGCCGTTTCACGGTTATTGGCAGACATCAGATTACGCTTACTGGGTTCATGCAGACGGGAAGCCGGTACGGCGGCCCCTGGGAGAAATGAAAGTAAAGTCTGAGATCACCCGGCCGACTATACATGAGAGGCTTGCGCCGAATCGAGCGTATACAATTACCGGCGCCTCTTGGGCGGGCGAGGCCGAGGTCGCCAAGATCGCGGTGAGCACCGACGGTGGACTCACTTGGGCGGAAGCAGAGTTCGTAGATCCGGTCCAACGATATGCCTGGCGGCGATGGAAATTTGATTGGACTACACCAAAGAAGCCGGGTCAGTACACAGTGATGGCCCGTGCACAGGATGCCCAGGGGCGCGCGCAACCCGACCAGCACGATCCGAGCTACGGAACCTACGTGATCGATCATCCCCTCCCCATCGATGTGTTCGTCGAGGATGGAGGCGGCCCCGAACCTCTCACTTACCGATACAGAAGGTAGAGAAGATTCTATTAAGGATATCGTCGGCCGTAGTGGCGCCCGTAATGCCGTCGATCGGCCGGAGCGCGGCGTAGAGATCCAGCAGCAGCATCTCGTGCGGGATCGACGCGGCCACCGCCTCGCGCGCCTTCTTCAGATATTCGACGGACTCACGCAGTAATTGCTCGTGCCGCAGGCTGGTGATGAAGCCGGTCTCGTGCTCGAGCACGCCCTTCGGCGCCACCGCATCCAGAATCGCCGCCCGCAGTTCCGGCACGCCCTCACCGGTGAGTGCGGAGACCGGGATCGCCTCCGCGGGAGCATCTCCCGCGGCCGGCAGATCGCATTTGTTGGCCACCACCAGCGCGCGGGCGCCGGCACGCACAATCAGCGCGGCATCTTCCGCGGTCACGGGCCGGGTGAGATCAAGCACCACCAGCGCGAGGTCGGAATCCACGATCGCCTGGTAGCTGCGCTCGATGCCCAGCGATTCCACGCGCTCGTCGGTTTCCCGAATCCCCGCCGTATCGTAGAGCTTCACCGGAATGCCGCCGATCGAGGCCGTCTCGCTGACCACGTCGCGCGTAGTCCCGGGGATTTCGGTGACGATAGCGCGGTCCTGTTCCAGCAGGCGGTTGAAGAGGCTGCTCTTGCCGACGTTGGGGCGTCCCACAATCGCCAGCGTGAGTCCCTGCTGCACCAGTCCGCCATATTGAAAGCTGGCGGCCAGCCGTTCCGTGCCTTCCAGAACCGGCGCCAGCCGGCGCAGAATATCGGCCGGAGGAGCCACCGAAATATCGTCCTCGGCGAAATCGATGCCGGCTTCCAGCAGCGCGATGAGTTCGAGCAATTGCTCCTTGAGTGGTGCGATGCGCCGCGAGACCGAGCCCTCCACTTGCTGTGCGGCAATCCGCGCCTGGTAGAGGGTAGTGGCCTCGATCAGGTCGCGGACGGCTTCCGCGCGCGGCAGGTCGATGCGGCCGTTGAGGAAGGCGCGTAGCGTGAATTCGCCGGGCCGCGCCAGGCGTGCGCCGGCCTCGAGCGCGCGCTCCACCGCGTGGCGCAGAACCACCGGCGAACCGTGGCAGGCGATCTCGACCAGGTCCTCCGCGGTGTACGATCGCGGCCGTTCGAAGAAGGTGACGATCACCTGGTCGATTTCGTGCCCCTGCTGGTCGAGCAATTTGGCGAGTTGCGCCTGCCACGGCTGCCAGGCGATGGAAGTTACGAATCGGCAAACAATCGCGCGCGCGTCCGGCCCCGACACGCGCACCATCCCGATCCCCGCCCGCCCCGGCGGCGTTGCAATGGCGACGATAGTCTCACCAATCGGCATGCCTTGGATTGTATTTCCCTAATGTGCCGCCCCCAACGAGCCGCGACCGTAAGGGAGCGCAACGAAACCACGCCCCTTACACCGGCCTCAATCCGAGCCGCGACCGTAAGGGAGCGGTCGCTTATTAATTCTTACCGTCCGCGGCGTGGACCGCCGGGACCGCGTCCGCCACCACCGCCCCGGCCATCGCGGCGCGGAGGACCGCCGGGCCCGCGGCTGTCGCGCCGGGGTCCACGGTCGCCACGCTCCTCGCGGCGCGGAGCAGGTTCCGGAAGCCGCGGCGGTTCGGCCAGGCTGGGCATCGCGGCCGGGTAAACAATCACCATGCGCCCCGGTCCCATGCCGGCGCTCTCACTGCGTACGGCGGTTTCATTGCGCAGCGCCAGGTGGATCACGCGGCGCTCGCGGCTGTTCATGGGGTTGAAAACAAAATAGGTGCCCGTCCGTTTGACCCGGTCGGCAGCGGCGGCCGCGCTGAGCCTGAGTTCCTCGATCCGCAGCAGCCGGTAATCGTTGGCATCGAAGGAAATGCGCGAGTGATCTTCGCTCGGCATGCGCAGCATTTCCATGGTCACGTGCTCGAGCGAAAGCAGAAGCTCGGCGCGATTGGAAAGCAGCAGATCCACATCCGGCCCGCTGAATTTTACATGGACGTCCGGGGTCTCGAAATCGTCCTCCGCAGGAGCGGCGTCCTGAATTTCGTACTTCAGGTTGATCCCCGCATTTTCGAGGGTCGTGTTCAGGAATCCGTCGATTCGCAGTCCGACCGTGGACACAGAGTACTTTCGCTCAGTCAATGGGTTATTTCCTGCCGTTCTTTTTTGGAGGCGCGATCGACTCGGCGGCAAGCGTCGCCATCGAAGTCTTGTTAAAGAACCACTGCTGCCCCATGCTCACCAGATTGCTGGTCAAGTAGTATAACACCAGCCCACTGGGGAAATTGTAGAACATAAAGCCGAAGACAAGGGGCATGAACATCATCATCTTCTGCTGTGCGGGGTCCCCAGCGGGCTGCGGCGTCATACGCTGCATGACGAACTGGCTGGCGATCATCACCAGGGGGAGAATCTTGATGGGAAGCGTCTCGGGCTGCGAAAGATCGGTGACCCAGAGCCACGGAGCGCCGCGCATTTCCACGCTCACCGTGAACACCTTATAGAAGGCGAAGAAGAAGGGAATCTGCAGCAGCATGGGCAGACAGCCGCCCATGGGGTTGACCCCGTGCTTCTTGTAGAGGTCCATCGTCTCCTGGTTCTTGTCCCCGGCGCGCGGGTCGCGGAGCCCGACATTCTTATACTTGGCGTTGATCGCGTCCACCTGCGGCTTGAGCGCCTGCATCTTCCGCATGCTCTTCATGTTGCTCAACTTGAGCGGGAACAGAATGAAGTTGATGGCGACCGTGACCAGCACGATGGCCCAACCGAAGTTGTGCACCAGCGTGTCGTTGACGTAATTGACGATCAGGAACAGCGGCTTGGCGAGCACCGACAGCCACCCGAAATCCACCACCTGTTCGAGCTTCGGGTTGATCTTGCGAAGCTGGTCGAGATCCTTGGGTCCCACGAACAACTCGAAGCGGATCGGCGGGCCATCGCCCACGGCCACTCCGCTGAGCGGGATGGGTGTTTCGGAAACCGGCGTACGTACCGTGTCCGCGAACGTCACCTGCTGCGTTCTGCCGTTGCCTTCCGGCAGGAAGACGGCGGCGAAGTAGCTGTCGGCGATGCCAGCGAAGCTAAAGTTGCCTTCCGAAGTGATCGGACCCTTGGCCGCGGACTTGGGGTTCTGCTCCACGAGCTTGTTCTGGGTCAGGTCGAAATAGAGGGTTCGCTGGCCGGCGGCGGCGTTGGTCAGAGTCAGGTCGCCGAATCCGCCGCGCCACTGAAGCAGGTGCGGGATCGGTTTGCCATCCAGCGTAACCTCGCAGGAGACCATCGAAAGATAGCTGTTCTTCTGGAAGCGCAGGACCTTTCGCACCACCACGTGGCCATCGGAATACTCATACGTGACGCCGAGCCCATCGGGATCGCCGGTCTGTTTATACCAGGTCCAGTTGACGTTGGCCGCCGGCTTTTGACCGGGGAAGTAGAGCGAGAAGGGGGATTCCAGGCCGGACACGGGGTTGACCAGGTCCAGAGGCTTGCTGTCGTTGCCCTTGTACTTCTTAAGCTGCCAGCTGCGAACCGTCGCACCCTGGTTGCTCAGGACAATCCGGTAAAGGTCGGTATTGATCACGAAGGCAGGTTCGGATTTCTGCGGCGTGGCGTTGGCGGGCAGCGACGCGGCTTCTACCACCGCCGGGCCGCTGGGTGCGGTCGCTGCGGTATTGGCTGCATCGGCGGCGGCAGGCGAAGGAGTCACTGCGGCCGTGGTCGCATCCTTCTTCACCGGCGGCTTGGCCGGGGTAGGGAAGATGTAGGGCGTCAGGAACATCACCGCCCCCATCAGGATGAAGGCCAGTAAAAGGCGCACCTCCATCGATAGTTCTTTCTTTGGCGGCTGCGCCGTGTTGTTGCTACCGCCGTTTACTGGTTCCGACATGCTGAAAAGTTTCCGTTATGAAAGACGTATTAGCGGACGGGATCGTAGCCGCCCGCGTGAAAGGGATGGCAGCGCGCAATCCGGCGCAGACCCATCCAGATTCCCTTGCGAGCGCCATGACGCTCCACGGCCTCGCGCATATAATCCGAGCAGGTCGGAAGATAGCGGCAGGCGGAAGGTAGAAAGGGAGAAATCAAGAACTGGTACCCGCGGAGGGCGCCGTCGACGAACCGTTGCACCGTAGAAAAAGACGCTCCACTTCGCGTTGCAGTTCCGTTATGGGTGCATCGAAGGCTTTGCGTCGCGGATTGATGACGATGGACCACTGTGGGCTCAACCGGTCGAGGTGGAGGCGAACAGCCTCGCGGACACGCCGCTTGATACGGTTCCGCACGACCGCTTTTCCGATCGCGCGCGGGACAGTGAAGCCGATATGCGGCCCGTCAGGCTGCGGCTCGCAGACACAAAAAGCGGCGAAGAGAGGTCCCGAGAATCGGGAACCCTGGTCATAAACTCTTCGAAAGTCTTTGGATCGCAGCAGACGGACACGTTTCGGAAAACCAGAGATGGAGACTACCCCTCGGAGCTAACGGTCAGTTTCTTGCGGCCACGAGCGCGACGGCGGGCGAGAACGGCGCGGCCATTCTTGGTCTCCATACGGGAGCGAAACCCGTGCGTTTTGGCGCGATGGCGATTGTTCGGTTGAAAGGTACGTTTCGGCATTTTAGTTCAAGTATTTAGTATAGAGCACCGGATAGGGGGGCGGCAAATGGGGTGGTGATCAAATTTGAGTGACGGCCACTCCGAAAAGGCGGGAATAAAACTCAGGCCGGCCGAGTCTCAATCAATCGAGGGCCGGCCCACCTGACGCCGCAGCAGAAACTTCAGAGGTTTGACGCCGAGATTGCGCCCCTTCTGGCGCCTGCTTACAACCTTGCCCGCTGGCTCACCGGTAGCCATGAGGACGCCGAAGATATTGTACAGGAAGCATTTCTCCGCGCTTTCTCGGCGCTGGATACGCTTCGTGGGTCGGCCGCCAAGCCCTGGCTGATGGCCATTGTGCGGAATACTACATACACCTGGATGGCCCGGCGCGGGAATCGAAACGCGCCAATCCCCGACGAGCACGCCGTAGCACACGCCGCCGAAACCTCTCCCGGACCGGAAGCCCTGGCTCTCGCCGCCTGCGACCGCGAGCGCGTTCGTGGCGCATTACAGGAACTCGCGCCGGAATTCCGCGAGGCGCTGGTGCTGCGCGAACTCGAGGGTCTTTCCTATAAGGAGATCGCCGCGATTACCGGCGCCCCCATGGGCACCGTGATGTCGCGTCTCTCACGCGGCCGCGAATGGTTGAAGCAGCTGCTCAGTCCGCGCGGAAAGGAGGCGGTGGAATTATGACCTGCGACGAAGCGCACACTTACCTCTCAGCCCACCTGGATGACGAACTCGACGTCGCCGGGAGCCTCGAAATGGAGCGGCACCTGGCCGCGTGCCCGGATTGCCGGCGCAGGCACGCAGCCAACCTGACGCTTCGCGAGGCCATCCGCGCCGCGGACCTCTATTACGAGCCCCCGCCGCACCTGGCGAAAAAGATCCGTGCCGCCGTGGCGCCGCCCCCTCGGTTTGCGTGGCGCTGGCCGCTCGTCGCAGCTCTAGCGACGGCCGCAGCCTTGCTCGCCGTAGTCTGGCTGCGCTCCACTTCCGAGCCGCGCCTCGTGGCCGAAGTAGTGGCCAGTCACGTCCGCTCCCTCCAGGCCGGCCACCTCGTGGACGTTCCATCGTCGGACCGCCACACCGTGAAGCCTTGGTTCCAGGGCAAACTCGATTTCTCCCCCCCGGTCCCCGACATCCCGGAGTTAATCGGTGGCCGTCTCGACTATATAAACGGCCGCCCCGTCGCCGCCCTGGTCTACCAGCGCCGCCGCCACCAGATCAACGTCTTCGTCTGGCCATCCCCCGCCACCGCGTCACTATCGCTGCAATCCGCCAACGGCTACCAAGTCGTTCATTGGTCCACCGCCGGCATGGAGTGGTGGGCCGTCTCCGACATGAACGGCCCGGAACTGTTGGACTTCGCGAAGACCATCATGAGCCAGGAATAACCTCCTTTTTGTTTTATCCGTGTTCATCCGTGTTCATCCGTGGCCAAAAATTCTTTTTAGAAGAACATAATGGGCCACAGATGAACGCAGATTAACGCAGATAAGAGAAGAAGATGTTAATTCGCGACCCATAGGTTTCCTCCAGGAATTTATCCGCGGCCGACCTTGTCTTGCCCATCAGGAGCAAGACACATGACACATGACAACATTGATCGCCGTGGCTTTTTGAAATGCATGGCCTGGGCCGGCACCGGCACCATTTGGACCCTCGCAGGCGGCATCCCCACGTCACGCTTACTAGGCGCAGATACTCCCGCGAGCGATTTCACGTTTGTCCAGATCAGCGATAGCCACATCGGTTTCAACAAGCCCGCGAACACCGATGTCCTCGGAACCCTCCAGGCCGCCGTCGCCAAAATCGACGCTCTGCCAATCCAGCCGGATTTCCTGATCCACACCGGCGACCTTACTCACATGGCGAAGCCCGCCGAATTCGATGCGATGGAGCAGGTCCTCCTCTCCGCGCGCGTCAAACAGCGCTTCTACGTGCCCGGCGAGCACGATACCTCCGTCGACGATGGCAAGGAATACCTCGCGCGCTACGGCAAGCAGACGCGCGGCAGCGGCTGGTACAGCTTCGATCACAAAGGCGTGCATTTCATCGCCCTCGTCAACGTCATCCAACTCGAGGGCATGGGCAAACTCGGCGCCGCGCAACTCGCGTGGCTCGAGGACGACCTGCGCGGAAAATCGAGCAGCACGCCCATCATCGTCTTCGCGCACATTCCCCTCTGGACGGTCTATCCGGAATGGGGCTGGAGCACCGAGGATGGCGAGCAGGCCATGGCGCTCCTCAAGCGCTTCGGCAGCGTGACCGTGTTGAACGGCCACATTCATCAGGTGATGCAAAAAGTCGAGGCCAACGTCACCTTCCACACTGCGATGTCCACCGCATTCCCCCAACCGGCCCCGGGCTCCGCGCCTTCACCCGGTCCCATGAAAGTTCCGGCGGAGCAGTTGCGCAAGGTCCTCGGCCTGGCGTGTGTCCACTTCATCCGCAAGCCGCAAAGTCTGGCGATAGTCGATGCCCCGCTGCCGGAGGTCGCGAAATGAAATATGGGCTCGCGTTCATGTTGGCCGCGCTCGCCCTTTGGAAGGCGAGCGCGGCAGACCCGCCCGGCAAGGAGCTCTTCGAGCGGCGCTGCACCGGCTGCCATGCCATCGATCGTGACAAAACCGGCCCGCGACTCTCCGGCGTCTTCGGCCGCCGTGCCGGCGCCATCGCGAGCTTTACCTACTCCGAGTCTCTGCGTAAGAGTGGCGCTGTCTGGGACCGCGCGACCCTCGACCGCTGGCTGGCCAATCCGGAATCCGTCGCGCCGGACAACGACATGCCCTTCCGCTTGGCCGACGAGCGCGAACGAACGGCGATCATCGAATACCTCCAGCATATTTCCACCAGGTAAGCGGTGGGATAATGGCGGTCTGGTCCCTTTATGATCCGCCGGTTTTGTGTCCTCCTGGCTCTTCTTGCCGCCCCTTGCGCCGCCCAGTCCGTCAAAATCGTCCTGGTCGGCGATTCCACCGTCAATGACGAAGGCGGCTGGGGCCCCGGCTTCCGCGCCTCCTTCGGACCCGACGTCCAGGTGGTCAACCTCGCCCAGAATGGCCGCAGCTCCAAGAGCTTCCGCGATGAGGGCTGGTGGGCCAAGGTGGCGCCGGAGAAGCCGAACCTCGTGCTCATCCAATTCGGCCACAACGATATCGCGGGCAAAGGGCCGGAGCGCGAAACCGATCCCGGCCACCACCTATCGCGCCAACCTGGAACGCTACGTGGAAGAGACGCGCGCCATGGGAGCCACGCCGGTCCTGGTGACCTCCATCGTGCGCCGGAACTTCGACAGCGAAGGCAAGTTCCAGCCGGACACGCTGGTACCGTACGCCGACGCGGTGCGGCGGCTCGCGGCGGAACGCAAAGTGGCGATGATCGATCTCTACACGCTCACCCGCGAGCAGGCCGAACGCCTGGGTCCGGCCGGCAGCGAGCAGCTCGGCCGCAAGGATCCGCAAGGCAAGCCCGATCACACTCACCTGGGGCCCAAAGGCCAGACCGAAATCGGCGTCATGGCGGCGCGCGAGCTCGCCAGGGTCGCACCGCAGGTCAGCGCGTCATTCCATGAGCTGGTGACCTGGCGCAACGCGATGCGGCAGCCGGCCGTGTGGTACGGCAGCCCCGAGGCGGTGCGCATCGCCGCCAACCTAATGGTCTATCAGCGCGACGTCGGCGGCTGGGACAAGAACATCGATATGGCGATGCCGCTCGGAACCACCGAGCGGGCGCAACTCGACAAGGAGAAGAGCGATACCGAAGCGCATTCCACCATCGATAACGACGCCACCTACACCCAGATGCGCTACCTGGCGAAGGTCTACACCGCCACCAAAGATGCGCGCTTCGCGGCGAGCTTCCGGCGCGGCTTCGAGTACCTGCTCAAGGCGCAATATCCCAATGGCGGATGGCCGCAGTTCTATCCCCTCCGCGACGGGTACTGGAGCCACATTACCTACAACGACGACGCCATGGTCGGCGTCCTTGAAACCCTCCGCGACATCGCGGCGCGCCGCCCCGACTATACATTCCTCACCGACGCCGAACGCGCCCGCGCCAGGCTCGCCATCGACAAAGCCGTGGAGTGCATCCTCAAAACACAGGTGGTGCAGCAGGGCAAACTCAGCGTCTGGTGCGCGCAGCACGATGAGCATACGCTCGCGCCCGCCAAAGCGCGGGTCTACGAATTGCCCTCCTTGAGCGGCGCCGAAAGCGTCGGCATCGTCCAGTTCCTGATGGGGATCGAGAGACCATCGCCCGAAGTAGTCAAGGCCGTGGAAGCCGCGGTCGCCTGGTTCCGCGCCTCCAAAATCACCGGCATCAAGATCGTGCACAAGCCCGCCCCCGGCACCCCCAAAGGCTACGACGATACCGTTGTGGAGGATGCCTCAGCCCCGCCTCTGTGGGCCCGCTTCTACGAACTCGGCACCAACCGTCCCATGTTTTCCGGCCGCGACTCCGTCGTGAAGTACACCGTCGCCGAGATCGAATACGAGCGCCGCAACGGTTACCGCTGGTATGTCGATCGCCCTGCCCACCTCCTCGACGTCGACTACCCCGCGTGGCAGAAAGTGGGACAGGCCTCCCGGCCTGTCCACTAATCAGCCCATGCCGTTTTCCCCAATGCAGCGGCGAGCCTCCGCAATCCTGCTCGCAGTCGCCGGATGCCTTGCCCTGGACGGTCTGTTCTTTCGCACCAGCCTGTACACCTCCATCCTCGAGCCCGATTCCTCCACCGGCACCTTCGAGCTAATCCTGCGCCGCGAGCAGCGCGCACAATCGAAGTACGGGTCGAACCTGATCGTCACCCTGGGCGATTCCCGCTTCGCCTACTACCCTCGCGTGGCCAACGAACACGCCGCGGAGAACGGATTCTTCTTCCGCCAGGCCGGGGTCGCCGGCACCGACGCCCGTACTTGGTATTACATGCTGCGCGACCTCGACCCCACCCGCCGCCGCTACCGCGCCGTGGTCCTCGGCGTCGACGATTACGACGACGAGGATGGCGCCTATGACATCGGCGACGACCTCGCCACCCTCCACTATTGCGCCGCGCGCCTGCGCTACAGCGACATCATCCCCTTCTCGCGCTCCTTCGACAACCCACCCGCGCAGTGGGAGGCATTCCGCGGCACTCTGTTGAAGGGACTCGTCTTCCAGCGCGACATCCTGGCCTTCGCCTCGCACCCCGTGAAGCGCATCGAATACGTGCAGTTGGTCAATCGCGGCTTCGAGGAGTGGACCTACGGCTACGTCGATTCCAAGAAGAACGTCGTCGGCCTGAAAATCGATTGGAACGCCATGACCGCCACCATGCCGCCCGGCAACGATGCCGTCATGGACCAGCTCACACGCTTCGTCCTCTACCGTTCCAATCCGCAGACCGGCCATCATGCCGCGTTCCGCCGCAAGTCCTTCGGCCGCCTGCTGGATTACTACCGGGGCACGCCGACCAAAATCATCTTCATCCGCCTGCCGCGCGGCCCGATTCCACGCCCCGATTATCTGGTGCACAAACTCAGCAGCTCGATCCGCGAATTCGCTTCGCGCCCGAACGTCACGCTGGTCGATGAACATACCTTCGATTCGCTCGAAACGCCCGAGCTTTTTAAAGACGCCTTCCACCTCAACGACGCGGGCTGTTCGCGACTCTCGGAGCTGATGGCGCGGGAAGTCAGCAGGCTGGTGCGCTGATGCTCTTCAACACCACTCAGTTCTTCCTCTTTCTCGCCGTCGTGCTGGTGCTCTTCTATCTGAGCCCCCGACGCCTGCGCAAGTACATCCTGCTGGCCGCCAGCTACTTCTTCTACGCCAGTTGGAACGCTAAATTCATCGCCCTGCTGCTGACCTTAACCGTGATCGATTACACCGCCGGGCCTCTGGCTGGAGCGCGTGCCGCCGGGCCCGCGGCGCAAAGCCGTGCTGATCTTCAGCCTGGCCGCGAACCTCGGCTTCCTCGGCTTCTTCAAGTACTACAATTTCCTCGCCGGCAACCTCGCGCTGCGCCTGGGACGCCCGGTCAATTCGTTCTTCCTCCAGATCGTCCTGCCGCTCGGCATCAGCTTCCACACCTTCCAGAGCATGTCTTACGTGATCGATGTCTACCGCGGCGAGCAGCCGGCCGTGCGCAATCCGGTCGACTACGCGCTCTTCATCTGCTTCTTCCCGCAACTGGTGGCCGGCCCCATCGTCCGCGCGCGCGATTTCTTCCGCGATCTCTGGGACTGGAAGCACGCCCTCCGCCGACGATGTGGCGCGCGGCGTCTTCCTGATCGCGCTCGGCCTGACCAAGAAGATGGCCTTCGCCGACCAGTTCGCCCAGGTCGCCAACGCCTACTTCGCCAACGTCGCCGCCAATCCCGGAGCGCTCCCGGCCTGGAGCGGCGTCTTCGCCTTCGCCCTGCAGATCTACTTCGATTTTTCGGGCTATACCGATATGGC
Organism: uncultured Solibacteraceae bacterium; assembly: GCA_963791985.1. Lineage (GTDB taxonomy): Bacteria > Acidobacteriota > Terriglobia > Bryobacterales > Bryobacteraceae > Solibacter. The sequence goes on from CAWBUN010000005.1 coordinate 111,154, forward strand.
GATCGGCATGGCGAAGTTGTTCGGCTTCCATTTCCCGATCAATTTCCGCCGTCCCTATCTCGCCGCCAGCATCACGGATTTCTGGCGCCGCTGGCACATTTCGCTCTCCACCTGGCTCCGCGACTACCTGTACATCCCGCTCGGCGGCAACCGCAACGGGCGCCTGAAGACCTACCGCAACCTGGTGCTCACCATGCTGCTCGGCGGCCTCTGGCACGGCGCCAGTTGGAATTTTCTGATCTGGGGCGGTTACCAGGGAGCGCTCCTCGGCATCGAGCGCCTTCTGCGCGGGGAACGCGCAGTGGATGACCAGTGGAAGTGGAGCTACCCCCTACGCGCGATCCTGACCTTCGCCCTCACCTGCATCGGCTGGGTCTTCTTCCGCGCCGCGGATTTGAAGCAGAGCGTCTACATCTTCGGCCAGATGTTCCATGGCAGCGCCGGAAGGCTCTTGCTCGAGCCCTGGCACTTCGAACTCGCCGCCTTGGCTCTCATCCTCGCCATCGGGGAAGAGAAGCGCGAGTGGTTCGAGCGCGCCATTCGCGCACCCGCCCCGATCTACGCCTGTGCCCTCGCCGCCATGCTCTTCTGCCTCGAAATCTTCGCCGTCGTGGACGCCGCCATCCCCTTCATCTATTTCCAGTTCTAGTGGGATAGGCCTCCCGGCCTGTCCACTAATCAGCTTTTGACTCTCGTCTACCGCCCGATCTCCGGCGGCGACTGCACCATCGAAAGCAACAGGCAAACCACCACGAATATTGCGAGTCCGGCTGCGACAATCATGACCTTCTCCCCCGTGCACTAGATCACAGTGCAACTGAATGGCCGTTACAATTCTTCGTCCGACAGCTTGTAACCCAGACCGCGGACTGTCTGCAAATATCGCGGATACTTGGGGTTTTCTTCGAGCTTCTGCCGCAGCCACGCCATGTGGACGTCCACCGTCCGCGTATCCGTCGTGGCAGAATAGCCCCAAACGTGTGTCAACAGCTCGTCCCTGGTAACAGTTTCGCCACAGTGATCAATAAGGTACCCGAGCAGCCGGTACTCCCTTGCCGAAAGTGTTACGGGTTTCCCCCCGCGCGTCACCTCGGCGCGCCGGAAATCCACCGCGATCCCGCCCAGCTCAAACGCCCCCGCGTGCAAACTCCGCCGCACCGGAGCCCGCCGCAGCAGCGCCTCGACACGCGCCAGCAGCTCCATCATCTCGAACGGCTTCGTCAGGTAATCGTCCGCCCCCGATTTCAACCCGACCACCTTGTCCACAACTTCTCCGCGCGCCGTCAGCATCAAAATCGGCACGCCGATTTCACACTCGCGCAGCTTCTTGCACACGTCGAATCCGCTCCGCCGCGGCAGCATCACATCCAGCAGAATCAGGTCGTACGATTGCCCCATCGCCTCCGCCAGCGCGCTGTCGCCATCCTGCCGCGATTCCACCGCGTACCCCTCATTCTGCAGCCGGTCCGTCAGCGTCAGAATCAGCCCGGGATCGTCTTCCACCAACAAAATGCGAGGCGTCATCAGGAAACCTCCCCACCGGCAACCGGCAGCCGCAGCGTGAAACAGCTTCCCATCCCGGTGGTGCTCTCCACGTTCACCGTCCCGTCATGCGCCTCCACGATGCGTCGCACCAGGCTGAGCCCCAGCCCCGTTCCGCGAATCGTCCCCTCGGCTACGCTCCGTCCGCGGTAGAACGCGTCGAAAATGTGCGGCAGGTCCGCCCCGTCGATCCCAAAACCGGTATCGGAGACGCGGATCTCGACGCTGCCCGGCTGCGTCGTCGCCGTGATCCGCACCTGATGCCCCGGCTCGCCGTACTTCAGCGCGTTCCCCAGCAGGTTCGCAATGCAGTGGATCAGCGATGCCTCGTCCGCCGCCACCCGCGGCAGTCCGGCCGGGATCTCCCGCTCCACCGAGCACCGCGATTCCTCGATCTGCCCCGCGCACGCCGCAATCGCCCGGTCAATCACGTCCGCGATTTCCACCGGCCGCCGCTCCATCCGCTTCTTTCCCGATTGCAGCCCCGATTGCAACGACGAATAGCTCAGCACCTGCTCGATCATCTCCGTCAGCCGCCGTCCTTCCCCCCGGATCAGCGCGCCGTAGCGCCGCACCTGTGCCTCGTTCGCCACCACTCCGTCCGCCAGGTTATCGGCCGCGCTGCCGATCACCGCAAGCGGAGTCCGCAATTCGTGGCTCACGCCCGAGACGAATTCCATTTGCAGTGCCGCCAGCCGCTGCGCGCGACGCGTCACCACCGCCAGCGCCGCCACGCTCGCCAGTAGCAGCAACAACACCACCGCGCTCACCGCCAGATCGCGATTCCGCGACTGCGCAGCCGCCGCCGCCAGCGATCCCGCGTTGTGACGCGCCCGGATCTCCCACATCCCCCGCCGCCCTGGGTCGGGATCCTGCCCCGGAGGCGGCGGCTGTCGCAGGAACGCCCCTCTACCGCCTCCGCGCCGCCCGCCCCCGAACCCGGGAGCTCCGCCGCCTTCCAATCGCATTTCGAACAGCCCCGTCGAAGCGTCCGGCTTGCCCGAACCGGCGTCCGGCGACGACGAATACAGCACCTGCCGCGGCTCGCCCCCTGGGAACGATGACGCCACCTGCACCGCGTAGTCCGGCGCGAAGTGCTTCGCCACCAGCCGCGGCAGCATATCGTGCGCAATGAAATCCAGGTTGAGTTCGATCGCCGACCACGCCCCGGCCGCCTCCTCCTGTGGCGGTGGACCGCCCGGACGAAAGCCGCCCGGCCGCAGATGCCGCCCCAGAATCACGATCCCTCCACCAGTCGAGATCACCTGCACCGGCGGTCCCATCTTCGGCAACTCGGCCAGGGACGCCGGCCACTCGGCCGGTTCGAAGCTCTCCCTCTCCGCATCGAAGCGATAGAGCCGCCCGCCCTCGGACCGGTAGAAGGCGCGCACCAGGTTGCGATACGGCGTCGCCGCCTGCCACCCCGCGATCCGCGCCGCTGGTTCGTCCAACCGGCGATCCGGCGGCCCCGGCCCCGCGCCGTTCGCGGCCAGCACGACTCGATTGATTTCGCCGTCGAACTCCTGCGTGAAGCGCACCAGCGACGCCTGTAATTCCCCCGCCAGCCGCGCCCGCTCCGCCCGGCTCGCCTGCACGATGCTTCGGTATTGCAGCACCGCCAGCACCGCGATCAGCGCCACCACGCCCGTCACGAGCTTTTCCGGCCACTTCAAAGCAATGCCAGCTTAACACGATGCCGCTCCTTCCGGCGCCAATGTTAAGAACGTAAAGCCTTATTTTCCAAAGCTTTAACGAACTTCTGGCCGGAAATGAGGGTTAATGAAATCAGCCGGTCGAAACCGGCGCAAACAAGGAGAAATCAATGAAAATTCCGATCCTCGCTCTCAGCATTCTCGCCGTTGCCGCCTGGGCCCAGCCGCCCGCGCCTTCTGTAACCGAACTCAAAACTTACCTGACTCTGACCGATGCGCAAGTCACTTCGCTCCAGACCATCCAGCAGAATCTGCACACTTCGACCGACACCACGATGCAGCAGATTCAAACCAAACAGCAAACGTTGAACACGCAACTCGCCGCCGGCGGAGCCACCGCCGCCTCCCTCGGGCAGCTGCTCCTCGACATCCAGACCCTGCGTAATTCGATTACTCAGGCCGAGACCGCCTCGCAATCGCAATCGCTCAACGTGCTGACCGCCGACCAGAAAACTAAATTGAAGGTGCTGACCGACGCCTCCGCCCTCCGCCTCCAGATCGACGAGGCGACCATGCTGGGATTGATCGCGCCCCCGGCCGGCGCGCAAGGCGGCGTCCCCGGCCTGCGCGGACCCGCCGGCCGCGGTGGCCCGCCGAGTATGGGCATGATGATGCGCCGCCCCAACGAGCCGCGACCGTAGTAAGGGAGCGATCTCTTAGCGCCGGCGCCGGTAGCGCAGAACCTCCACCAGGAACGCATCGCGTTCCGCCCTCACCGAGTCGGCGCTCTTGATCCCCCAGTCGTAAAAGCCGCGCCCCGTCTTCGCGCCGAGGTTCCCCTCGCGCACCAACTCGCGGAGGAACTCCGGGGCGCGCCCTTCGTTATATAAATCCGGCGTCACGTACTCCATCACCTTCAGCGCCAGGTCGAGCCCCGCCACGTCCATGTGCTCGAAGATGCCATACGCCGGCATCCGCAGCCCAAGACCGTTCTTCACCACGCTGTCCACTGCCTCCGCATCCGCGATTCCCTCCGCCACGATGTTGGCCGCCTCCCGCACCAGCGCCATCTGCAGCCGGTTCCCGAGTTGTCCCGGACGGTCCAGCTTCACCACTACCGGCGTCTTCCCGCACCCCGTCAGCAGCTCCCGCACCGCGTTCGCCACCGCCGGAGAAGTCGCCTTGCCCTGGACAATTTCCACCAGCGGCATCAGGTGCGGCGGATTCCAGAAGTGCGTTGTCACCACTCGCTCTGGCCGCGCGCACCCCGACGCGATCGCCGTGATGCTCAGCCCCGAGGTGTTCGACGCCAGCACCGCCTCCGCCCCCGCCACCGCGTCCATCCGCGCGAAGAGCTCCCGCTTCCACCCCAGCTCCTCCGGCCCCGATTCGATCACGATGTCCGCCTGCCCAATCGAATATTCGAAATCCGTCGAAGCCGCGATCTCGATATCCACCGCCGCCGCCAGTTCCAGCTCCACCAGCACGCGCCCCAGCCGTCGAGCCTCCGCCACCCCACGCTCCGCCCCCGCCGCGCTCCGGCTGAGCAATGTGGTCCGCACCCCTCCCCGCGCCAGCGTCAACGCGATCCCCGGCCCCATCATCCCCGTCCCGATCACACAACCTTTGCCGAATCTCATCCCGCTCATCTTATCCCGCGGTCCTCACCGCCATCAGTGGCGTCGTCCGCACGCGAACCGCGACCGTCAGGGAGCGATCTCCAACTTTCCCCTTGCCAGAACCTCGCGCGCCCTGAAACAATGGGCCTGAAAACTTATGCGGATCCGCGTGTTGGGCATCGTACTCGCCGGAGGCAAGGGAACCCGGCTCTCTCCGCTCACCAGGGAACGGGCCAAGCCGGCCGTCCCATTCGGCGGCAAATACCGAATCATCGATTTCGTCCTGAGTAACTTCATCAACTCGGGCATCTACTCGATCTATGTGCTGACCCAGTTCCGCAGCCAGTCGCTGCTTCAGCACCTCAGCGAAGGCTGGCAGTTCGGCTCGCTGCTCAAAAGTCAATTCGTGATCCCCGTCCCCGCCCAAATGCGCTCCGAAGACGAAACCTGGTACCAGGGCACCGCCGACGCCATCTACCAGAACATCAATCTCGTCGAACAGGCCGACCCCCACGTCGTCGCTATCTTCGGCGGCGATCACATCTACCGCATGAACATCGCCAGCATGATCGAATATCATGCCGCCAAGGGCGCCGAGGTCACCATCGCCGCCATCCCCATGCCGAAAAAACACGCCGACGAGTTCGGCGTCATCGAGGCCGCCGAAGACGACCGCATTCTCGGCTTCCACGAGAAGAACCCCGACGCACCCACCATGCCCGGCGATCCCGATCAGGTCTACGCCTCCATGGGCAACTACGTCTTCTCCACCCAGACCCTGCTCAGCCTCCTCGAGGAAGACGCGAAGCTTCCCGACAGCCATCACGATTTCGGCAAGGACATCCTCCCCAAACTCGCCGGCAAGGGCCGCATGTTCGCCTACAATTTCGAAACCAACCGCATCCCCGGCGAACCCTCGGATTCCGCCCCCTACTGGCGCGACGTCGGCACCATCGAGGCCTACTACGAAGCCAATATGGACCTCCGCTACGTCAGCCCCGCGCTCAACCTCTATAACCGCGAATGGCCCCTGCGCAGCACCAGCTACTCCGACCCGCCCGCCAAATTCACCTTCGACGACGCCAACCGCCGCGGTCAGGCCATCGATAGCGTCGTCTCCGGCGGCTGCATTCTCTCCGGCGGCGTAGTCCGCAACTCCGTCCTCGGCCGCAGCGTCCGCGTCCACGCCGGCGCCATGGTCGAAGACTCCGTCATCCTCGATAACTGCGACATCGGACGCCGCGCCAAAATCCGCCGCGCCATCCTCGACAAGAATGTCCGCGTCCCCGAAGACGCCATGATCGGCTACGATCTCGAAGTCGACCGCGTCAAAGGCTATCACGTCACCGAAACCGGAATCGTCGTGGTCGGCGGCGAACGCAGTCAGGTCGATATCACCGGCCTCGTAGTTTAATGCCGGGCTATGCTTTGTGGGGCGGACGCCCTCGTCCGCGCGGGACGCCCTCGTCCCGCTCCTCGGTCGCGACCGCACTCGTTCCGAGCCGCGACCGTAAGGGAGCGGATGCTAATCGGTTCCCCGGGCGGTGCCAATAGCATGGAGCAGCAGGTCCTCACCTGGATCTCGCAGTACGGCTATATCGCCATCTTCTCTCTGCTTGTCCTCGGCATCGTCGGCCTTCCCGTGCCCGATGAAACCCTGCTGACCTTCACCGGCTACCTGGTTTACCAGGGCCACCTCTCCTTGCCCCTCGCCTTCTTCAGCGCCTTCGCCGGCAGCGCCGTCGGCATTACCCTCAGCTACATCCTGGGACGTACCTTCGGCCTCGGCATCATTCACCGCTATGGCAGATATCTGCGCATCACCCAGGCCCACGTGGAAAAGGCCCATGAATTCTTCCGCCGCGCCGGACACTGGAGCCTCACCTTCGGCTATTTCATCCCCGGCGTGCGCCATTTCACGGCCTACGCCGCCGGCATGAGCGAGCTCGAATACCCCACCTTCGCGCTCTTTGCTTATGCGGGCGCCGCCATCTGGGCCGCTTTCTTCATCGGCCTCGGCTACTTGCTCGGCGAACGCTGGAAGGACGTGCAGCGCCACCTCGACCACTACCTGGTCGGCACCAGCATCGCCGTCGTTATTCTTGGGCTTGCGTATCTGGCCTGGCGAAAGTGGTTCCGGGCGAAGCATACGTAATCACCAGCGCCGTCACCATCACCACCGCGCAGCCGATCACGTTGTACCAGAGCCACGAAATATCCGTGAACCACGCCGTCGCGAAGATCGCCGCCTCACCCAATAACATTCCCGTGAACACCGCCGTGCCCCGCACCCTCGGGAACAGAATCGCCAGCGCGAAACAGCCCAACAATGACCCGTAGAACAGCGACCCCACCTTGTTCACCGCCACGATCAACGATCCCAGCCGCTTCGCCCACCCCGCGAACACCACCGCGTACACGCCCCAGAATAGCGTCAGCCACCGCGATGCCATCAGATAATGGTGATCGCTCGCACCGCGCTTGAGATGCCGCTGGTAAATATCGATCACGCTCACCGTCGCCAGCGAATTAATCTCTCCCGAGCTTGCCGACATCGTCGCTGCGAAGATCACCGCGATCACCAGCCCCACCACCCCTGAGGGCAGGTACTTGGTCACGAACGAAAGAAAAATGTAGTTCGTATCGTTGAAGCCCTTCTCGCCGCCGGTCTGCTCCACCAGCTTCGAGGCGCTTCTCCGCGCCGCGTCCAGTTCCCCCTGCGCCGCGCGATACTCCGCGCGCTGCCGCGCTTCGCCATCCGCATCGCCCGCGCGATGCGCCTCCACCAGGGCCAGCGCCGCGCGCTTGCGCTGTTCGAACGCGCGGTCGTACTGCTCGCTCATCGGTGCGAACTCGCTCCGCCCGCCGATCCGCTTCAGCTCCGCCTGCTGGAACAACAACGGCGGCTGCACGAACAGGTAAAACACGAACACCATCGCCCCGATAAACAAAATGAAAAACTGCATCGGGATCTTCGCCACCGCGTTGAACAGCAGGCTCAACCGGCTCTGCGCGATCGATTTTCCCGTCAGGTAGCGCTGCACCTGCGATTGGTCGCACCCGAAGTACGAGAGAAACAGGAACGTGCCGCCGATCAATCCGCTCCACAGATTGAAGCGGTCGTTCCAATCGAAATTCGTCGTCACCGCATTCAACCGCCCCGCCGCCCCCGCCAGGAATACCGCGTCGCCGAACGATACCGAATGCGGCAGCAGCACGATCACCGTCACCAGCGAAATCACCAGGCCCGCGAAGATCACGCCCATCTGCTGCACGTCGCTCCAGGTCACCGCCTTGATCCCGCCGAGCACCGTGTACGTCACCACCGTCGCCCCCATCAGGATCGTCGTCATACGCTCCGGCCAGCCCAGAATCACCGAGAGCACCAGCGCCGGTGCGTAGATCGTCAGCCCGGCCGAAAGTCCGCGCTGGCACAAGAAGATGATGCTCGCCAGCGCCCGCGTCTTGCCGTCGAATCGTTTCTCCAGGTATTCGTACGCCGTGTAGACGCGTGCATGGTGGAACAGGGGCACCACCGTCGCGCAGATCGCCACCATCGCCAGCGGCAGCCCGAAATAAAACTGCACGAACCTCATCCCGTCCACGTAGCTTTGCCCGGTGGTCGAAATAAACGTGATCGCGCTCGCCTGCGTCGCCATGATCGAAAGCGCCATCGCGTACCACGGCATGCTCTTGCCCGCCAGCAGGTACCGGTCTACCGTATCGCTGCCCCTGCTGCGATATAGCCCGTACGCAATAATCGAAACCAGGGCCAGGACCAGGACAAACCAATCGAGCGTTGTCATCGATAAAACCGGGTGAACAGATATGCGGCGGAGATGATGAGGACCAGGTAGATCAGGACGCCGATGTACACCCGGCGCCACGTGCCCAGGAACGGCGGCGCGTGATCCGGAACATCGCTGGTATGCGGCATGAACGGAGTTTATCACGTACGTGGGACAGGCCTCCCGGCCTGTCCACTAATCTGCCTTTGCCTCGTGTGGGCAGGACATTTGCTCGCCAGGGAGCGATCTCAAACCTTGCGATGAGGTGGGACTCCGCTGCCGGAAAGGGTGTTCAGGAACGGAGGTGATCCGCTGCCTCGTGCTCCGCCATGCCAACTGAGCCTCGTACCCGGACAGCGGCATCGCATCGCCGCGACTGCGAGCGTCAAGCCTGATAGACCGTTCGGCCCCCGACGACGGTTCGGGCGACGGGGATGTCCTTGATCCGGTCTGTCGGCGTGGATCGCAGGTCTCCACCGAACTGCACGAAATCGGCCAGCTTACCCGCGGTAATGGAGCCTTTCCTCTGTTCCTCCCCGGAATTCCATGCGCCGTTCAGCGTGTTCACGCGAATCGCCTCGTCTAACGAGATGCGTTGGTTTGCGCCCCATGTTTTGCCGTCCCAGCCGGTCCGCGTCACCATACCCTGAATCGCCATGCGTGGGTCGAACGGACCCGGGAAGAAGTCGGAACCCGCGGCGGCACTCACCCCGGCATCCAGCAGGGAACGGAACGCCATGCATCGCTTCATCAGGTCCTCGCCGTAATAAACAAACTTGTCGGAGTTGTAGTAAGCGTACGTCGTAAACAGCGAAGGGGCTGCGCCGAGGGCCCGGATCCGTCGCACCAGGCTGTCGTCAACCAGCGTGCAATGCGTGATCTTGGGGCGAGCGTCGGCGCGAGGCCAGAGCCGCTGTGCCCGTTCGAGAGCGGTGAGATACATTCCGATTGCCACGTCGCCGTTGGCGTGGCAGTTCACCTGAATGCCGGCGCGTTGCACGCGTTCTACCCAGGCGTTCAGCTCTTCCTGAGTTGTGGTGACGTTGCCTTTGTCGTTCGTGCCCGGATACGGTTGGCTCATCGCCATCGTTCGCTCCGAGAAGGACCCGTCCACCGTGTGCTCGGACGTTGCGCCGATCCGAATCCATTCGTCGCCGAAGCCGGACTCCATCCCGAGCGCGATCATCCCCTCGAGTTCGCCGGCCGGCGGTTCGTAGCTGACGCGGTGTAGCAGCTGCCCGGCGGCGCGGACCTTCTGAACGGTGGACAGCCCGCCGCCCTGATGATGCACGGTGGTGACCCCATACCGGGCGAACATCTTGGACATATGAGCCAGACCTGCGGCTTCGGCCTGTTCGGAGTTGCGCGGTCCATCCAGGCCCACGCTGGCGGCATCGAACGTCTTGCGCCGCCCGATCTTGTAAAACACTGCCTTGGCCCTGTCGGATACCCGTCCCGTGAGCTGGCCGCCCGCATCACGCTCGAATTTGCCGCCGGGCGGATTCGGAGTCTGTTCCCCGACCCCTGCCATTTGAAATGCTCGAGAGTTGTAGAAGGAGGTATGGCCGCCGCGGTGGTGCACGGCCACCGGGTGATTCGTGGAAACCCGGTCCAGATCGTGAACGGTTAACGTGCGGCCGTCTTTGACTTTGGTGTCGTCGAAGAAATAACCCTCCACCCATTCGCCGGCGGGCGTGTGGGCGGCGCGTTCACGGAGCTTCCCGACGATGCTGTCGAGGCTGACGAATTCGACTTCGAACGGATTGCCGACGAGAACTTCGTAGAGTAGAGTCGTCCCGCCGAGGTGATTGTGGGTATCGATGAATCCGGGGACGATCGTGCATCCCTTGGCGTCGATCACCTCGGTGGAAGCGCCGGCAAGTCGTCGAATCTCAGCACTGGGACCAACAGCGAGAAAGCGGCCGTCGCGGATCGCGAAGGCTTCGGCTGCCGGTTGACGGGGATCCATGGTGATCGCCCGCGCATTCCAGATGAGCACGTCCGGGCGGACTTGCGCCCTCGTGTCGTCTGACTGAGCGCGCAACTGCGGCCCGAAATAGCCGGCCCCCATCCACATCAACAGATCCCGCCGACCCAGAGACTTAGACACCGACATAGGCTTTGCAGAATCATACCGTAAAACTCGCTCCGGTACGCCTCGCCGCCGTCAACTGTCGCCGCCGTCAACTGTCGCCGCCGTCAACTAGTTACTAGTGATCGTCGCTGAGTGGGCCCCGCTCTGGGGAGGTCATCGTTTCTCGTCAACTTGATCTCCCTGCCGAAGTCCGAGTGCCGCGTGATCCGACCACAGCAACAGATCGGTCGCGTAGTTTCCTTTAGGCGGAGCGTGGCGCGGATAGTGCCTGGATGACGCAACAACCGGAACTAAGCGCTGTCTGTATGAGCGAGGCTTGCTGTTCCGGGCGAGTTCCAAGAGGGTCCGCCGAATCGTCTGAGGGGATGACCTGCACTGCACTCTGCGCTTGCGGTCGGCTAACGGCCACGGTTTTTCGTGCAGGGATTCGTGTCTCCTTGGTGATTTATTGAGCAGTGACTAAAATCTGCCCGCCGCCGCCCTGGCGAGCGTAGCCTCCTTCGCCTTTACATCATCGATCGTGAACGGCTTAGATTTCGTACCGTTGAGAATCCGCAACGTGAAAACGGAGCCGCCCTTTCGGACCTGAAGTATGGGCGTCTCGTGACCCTTGGGGATCTCGTAAAACGATTCGTCGCCGATCCCGCTCACGGTCTCGATCGTTATTCTCGGGCTCGATTTCATGAGATCGAACGCGGCTGTGGAAGCGGTGATGGACAAGGTTACACGCCGGTTGCTGACGCTCGTATCCGCGGAATCTGACCAGACGCACGCCTTGGGGCTGCCGGCGAAGACGGCCTTGCCCGGCAGGCTTTTGATTTCGAGGGCAGCGCTCACTTCACCCGCGGTAAGCAGTGAGCAGGCATCCGACGTCGCCGCCAAGATCCTGTGCGAGCCGCCCAACACGAAAACCGTGGTTAGGGCACCGGAAAGGAGCGCGCGATTTTTCAGCATGAACACCTCCCGAACATCCCTATATTATCCTGTCATCTTCGAGTCTCAATCAACCTGTACATTGGCGGGAAAAGGCGTCCGGTAGCGCCGCCCGATTAGGAACGAATCGGCATCCCCGACTGCGACCACGGCGAGGCGTCGGCCCGAATGATCGCCTGTGCGAAGCGCGTCTCTCAGGAGTTATCAATACGTTCTAGGGCGGCGTGTACGTTGGTATTTCGGAACAGCGTTCGGGATTGAGTGTCGGACGCGGCGATGTTCGCGCGGATTTCTGCCTCAGCGCGCAACCAGTCGTCTTCGGCTGAACCGCCCAGGCGGCCGCGTGCTTCCCAAGCCGCGTACGCCATCTTTGCGACTGATTCGTACAAGGGATCGACGTCACATTTCTCGGTGATGGGCGCCGACCCGCTGACAGGCGGTGCGTTGATCGTTCCATTCGTGTGAATCCAGTCCTTCCAGTCCACTTCTGGCGGCCTGCCGTTCTGGAGTGTGGCTTTAGTTTTCCTCATGTGCATCGTCTCCTTTGACAAGGCTCGTGGGTGTTGTCCGGCAATACCCATGCAAATCAAGTCCGTTACACGCTTAAGTCTTTGAGCGCCGGCGTTCATTCGTCCTATCACTTCCGACATCCCGGAAAGAATCTGATGCTGTCCGGCGAGCCTCTCAGCCAGCCTCTCAACCCGCACCGTGAGCCCGAGGGAAACCGCTCGGACGTCGAGTGCGCCAGGACTTCCCAGAGGCACGGACTCGAGTGACGGACACCTGCCCGTGCCGAGAAACTGTTGTAGACCCCCGGCCGGGGCGGCGCTCTCCAACACGCCGAGGAAGCCGCTCATGCCCGCCGCAGTCAGAAGCTCATCAACACAAACCGGTTCAATTCGATTTCTAGGCGGAGACCGCTTCTTGATAGCGCTCCGCCGACTGTCCTTTGACATTGAGCATTTCCATCAACTGGCCGGCTGCGATGCTGTAGTCTTCCAGGGCCTTGCAATTGGGGCAGTAGTCCGCAAGGAAGGTCTTGGCACGTTCGGCCCGCGGGACGGTGCCATCCGTCCGAATTGGGTGGAGAAGCGGAACCGAGTACCTTGTAGAGATCTCCTCCAGGGCTTGAAGAATATAGGCCGTAAGGCCGTACCTTCGGTCGATCATCACGGGCTGGAGAGCCACGGCCTGAATCGGGGTCTGAAATACCTCGGCCAACATAGAGGCGGTCTGCAAGCAGGCGATGGCACCCTGCAGGCTCAACATATCCATGGCCACAGGCACTAGCAGGTTCCTGGCATACAGAAGGGCGCACGCCTGCAGCATATTGATGGACGGCGAAACGTCGATCAATACAACATCGTAGCCGTGGTCCACTGAGGTGAGCATGTGGTTGAATGCCAATTCGCGACCCGCCGTGCCGAGCAGTGTCGCCTCGACTCTCGTGGTGTCGCGATTGCTACACAACACGTCGATCTTCGGTCCCGCCGACACGACGCAGTCGGTCAGCGCAAAGTTCCGGATCACGAAATCATGCAAGTATCGACGGGGTTGAAGACCGAGGATTAGCCCTAGCGAACCCTGGGGATCGGTGTCGATCGCTAGAACCTTAAGGCCCTGGTTGCCTAGCAACCGAGCGAGTGTGGCAGTTGTGGTGGTTTTCGAGACACCACCCCGTTGGTTGGAAATCACGAGACGAAGCATAGTGTTCCTCACTCTCTGAATCGACCAGCCAGAAGGCGTCGGGGCTGCCAGACCGAGATGTTTTTCGCTCCGTTAGGCCTAGTAGGGGGAGGACTCGGCCGGAGCGCCAACCAGCTGGACACTCTCTATAGTGCCATTAGGCCATACCATACAAGCGGTAGAATAGTAGATTCCCAGCGACGGGTCAAGCGGTCCTCGAGGAGTCGAGGTGAACTCCGGGACATAAGGAGACTGAAGACGCCCGCACCACGATCCAAGTTGCCCCCAACAATCGCAGTTCGCACGCAGCACCGGCACAGATCCGCGGATTTGCAGCAGAAGTGGGTATCTGTACGCAGAGGTCATGCAGAACCCGGAGTCGTTTGATTTGCTGACCGTAAACACTTCGCCGTCAGCGCGAACGTAAGGATTTACGACCGGGCGTCCCCTTCAGCATCAATCCTCACAGATGCGTGATGCCCGCACTGTCTGGCAGGTTGTCTCGTCGTCGCTGCTGCCATTGCACTCTGCTCGTCATGCAGCAGGCGTCCAGGTGAAACCTCATCCGCACCGAGCGCCGGGAGGGAGGAGACCACCCCATCGGTCGGCAGCGCGGCGCGCCTGTCGAACGAGCCTCCGGCAAACACGTTCGAACACCCCGCATTACAGGAGCAGTTGATCCACGAAAAGTGGCACGGCGACCTCGACGGCATTGTCAACCGCCGGATTCTCCGGGTTCTGGTCGCGCCCAACAAGCTCGGATTCTACTTCGATGGCACCGAGATCCATGGCGCCCTGTACGAGTTTTGCCGCGAATTCGAGCGCTTCCTAAACCACAAGCTCCACACCGGCAATCTCGCCATTCACCTCGTTTTCATCCCGCTAGGCCGGGACAGCCTCCTGCCCAAGCTGGCGGAAGGCTATGGCGACCTCGTCGCGACCATGATGGTCACGTCGAGCCAACCTCAGTATGCCGTGGATTTCACGGATCCCCTCTACGACGACGCCAAGGCCGTAATTGTCAGCGGCCCCGGCGAGCAATTGTCGCGCTTGGAGGACCTTTCCGGTCGCGAGGTCTACTACTTCAGCAATACGATCCCGTATGAAATCCTGCACCGTCTCAGTGAAGACCTGCAGCGCGACGGCAAACCACCGATTCACCTGACTCCCGCCGCCCCTGACTTACAAGTGGAGGACTTACTGGAGATGGTGAATGCCGGCCTCGTGCCCATGACGGTCGCCGAAGACAAAGTCGCGCAATACTGGGCCAAAGTGCTGCCCAATCTGAAGATCCAGTCCCACATCGTGGTGGCCGCCAGTCCCTTGGCGTGGGCCGTGCAACAGAATACGCCGCAGCTCAAGTCCGTTGTCAATGAATTTATCCGCGATCACAAGATCGGCACGCTCTACGGAAACACGGTAACAGCCAGGTACTTGAGTCATATCAAATGGGTAAAAGACGCAATTGCCGGAGAGGATCTGGCACACTTCGAAGAAATGGTGCGACTGTTCCGCACCTATGGCGACAAATATGATTTCCCCTATCTGCTTTTGGCCGCGCAAGGCTATCAGGAGTCCGGCCTCAACCCTCGCCTGAGGAGCAAGGCCGGAGCTGTCGGCGTCATGCAGATCAAACCGCGCACTGCCGCCGCCGACCCCATCGACATCACCGGCATTGAGAAGCTCGATCGCAATATCGAGGCGGGAGCCAAGTACCTGCGGTACATGGTGAATCATTACTACGCCAAGGAGCCGATGGATCAGATCACCAAGGGTCTCTTCGCGCTGGCTTCCTACAACGCTGGCGCCGACAGAATCGAAAAGCTGCGCCCCCTCGCCGCCGCCGAAGGCTACGATCCCAACCGCTGGTTCAACAATGTCGAATTCATCGCCGCCCGTCAAATCGGCGCCGAAACTCCTAACTACGTCAGCAACGTGTACAAGTATTACCTGGCATACAAAATGACCACGGAACAGGACGCCCGCAGGCAGGCCTCCCGTTCCTCGCGCCTCCCCAGCCAGCCCCGATAACGTCAACATCTTGCACCGCTTGTACAAGCGTTGCATCCACCACAGCGTGGGAGTTCTCTGCATTTTGTAAGGAGAAATCAATGATTCTAGGAAGATTCACATTGGCTATGTTCTTATTGGCTGCTCCTTCAGTTTGGGCGCAGTATAGTAGAGCGGACATGACGAAGTTGGCGGCGGAGCGATTCGACACGGCCGCTAAGACCTTGAAGTTGAGCCCGGAGCAAGTGGCCGCGATCAAACCGATTATCCAATCGAAATATGTCGATATGGGCCAGGTTAAAGATGTGTACATGGCGAGCGACAAGAGCGGTACCTCTAAGAAGACCGCGAAGGACTCGCTAAAGACAATTCACCTCAAATACGACGCCCAGATCGGTACCATCCTTACGCCCGAACAGGCGAAGGCATGGAAGCGCCTGCAGAAGGACTGGAAGGACGACCTCGTCATGCCGAAGTCCTAGCCAGTGGGACAGGCCTCCCGGCCTGTCCACTAATCTGCCTTTGAAGGCGGGGCGGACGCGTCCCGCCCGGCCTTAGCTTAATTCCGAGCTATTGCAATCTGCCATTCACGCCAACATGAAATATATTTTCACCCCTCCATCCCATTGATCCCAAGCGCTTTCCACGTTTCTCCATTCCCGCCGTGCCCTGATTCCTTTCACCGCATGTGAAACAATAAACTCAGTGGTTGGTAGGGCAGACCCCCTGGTCTGCGCGGGACGTCCGCGTCCCGCCCTCCAAACGGGACGCTGTGGCCCGCTTCCGCGAACTCCTCTGCTGAGAACAGAGCACTTCCGGGAAATCGAGACCCAAAAGCGGGACAATCTTGTCCCGCCTGACGGCTGTTAGAATGAGGCGATGGCGGAAAACCCAAGCCGACGCGAAGCCGGTCGAAACCTTCGAAACCTGTCTCGACGAGCTCGAAAAAGTCGTCCGCGAACTCGAAGGCGGCGACCTGCCGCTGGAGCGCTCCCTCGAACTCTTCGAGCGCGGCATGGGCCTCAGCGATACCTGCCGCAAGCAGCTGGAAGCCGCGGAAACACGCGTCGAAATTCTGATCCGCAACGCGGGCAAGCTCACCGCCGAGCCCTTCCGCCCGGAAAAGTCCTGACCCGCATGAACCTGCGCGAATACCTCGCCCAGCAACAGCGACTGGTGGATGCGGAACTCGACCGCCTGGTCCCCCCGGAAACCACCGCCCCGGAAACCATTCATCGCGCCATGCGCTACAGCCTGTTCGCCGGCGGCAAGCGCATCCGGCCGATTCTCTGTATCGAGGCCGCGCGCACCGTCGCCGACGAGTGCTCCGGCATCCTGGCCGCCGCCTGCTCGCTCGAGCTGATCCACACCTACTCCCTGATTCACGACGATCTGCCGGCGCTCGATAACGACGATTACCGCCGCGGCAAGCTGACCAATCACAAAGTCTTCGGCGACGCCATGGCCATCCTGGCCGGCGATTCGCTGCTCACCCTGGCCTTCCAGGTGCTGGCCCAACTCGATGCGCCGGACCACACGCAAGACGCGCCTGATCGCGGAACTCGCCGTCGCCAGCGGCACCGTCGGCGGCATGATCGGCGGCCAGGTGGCCGATCTCGAAGGCGAAGGCAAGCCGCCCGACGCGCAACTGCTCGAGACCATCCATCGCGCCAAGACCGGAGCGCTGCTGCGCGCCTCGCTGCGCATGGGCGCGCATGCTCGCCGGCGCCGGCGAGCCGCAGTACGAGGCGCTCTCCTGCTACGGCGAACACGTCGGCCTGGCCTTCCAGATCGTGGACGACATCCTCGACGTCGAAGAGTCCTCCGAAGCGCTCGGCAAGACCGCCGGCAAGGACGCGGCGCAGCACAAGATCACCTTCCCGGCGGTCTACGGCCTGGAGACCTCGCGGCGCATGGCCGCAGCGAAGAATGCGAGCGCGCTCACGCGGTGCTGGCTCCGTTCGGCGACCGCGCGCTGCGCCTGCACGAACTGGCCGACCTGATCGTCCACCGCAAGTCATGAAGACCCGGCTGGACCGTCTGATGGTGGACCGCGGTCTCGCCGAATCCCGCGAGAAAGCCCAGGCCCTCATCATGGCCGGCGAGGTGCGCGTCAACGGGCAGAAGGCCGCCAAGCCCGGGCAGCCCGTGGAGGACGATTGCAAAGTCGAAGTGCTCTCCCGCCCGCCCTACGTCAGCCGCGGCGGATTCAAGCTCGCCGGCGCGCTGCGCCACTTTGCGCTCGATGTCACCGGCAAGGTCTGCCTGGATATCGGCTCCTCCACCGGCGGCTTCACCGACGTCCTGCTGCAGGCCGGCGCGGCCCGCGTGCATGCCGTCGATGTGCGGCGCCGGACAGCTCGATTGGAAGCTGCGCACGGACCCGCGCGTGGTGCTGCACGAAGGCATCAACGCGCGCTCGCTCACCTTCGAAGACATCGGCGAGCCGGTGGACTTCCTGTGCTGCGATGTCAGCTTTATTTCGGTGACCCTGATTCTTCCCGCGGTGACTCGCCTTGTTACAGCCCGGCGGGCAAATGGTTATACTGATCAAACCGCAGTTTGAAGTGGGCAAGGGCCAGGTGGGCAAGGGCGGCATCGTTCGCGATCCGCGAGCTGCACCGGGCGGCTTGCGAGAAAGTCGAACGGGCCGTGCGCGAAATCGGATTCGAGACTGCCATCATCGAGAGCCCCATCGCCGGCGCCGAAGGGAACAAGGAGTTTCTCCTCTATGCCCATCATTAAAACCGTCGGCATCATCTCCAAACCGAACTCGACGGCCGCCGGCAGACCTGGTGCCCAAGCTGATCGAGTGGCTGCAGCAGCCGCGGCATCGCCGTGCGCATCGACGAACAGACCGGCATGTACGCCGGCGGCGTCGCCGGCCTGCCGCGCGAGGAGGTGCCGGAAAGCTGCGACCTGGTGATCGTGCTGGGCGGCGATGGCACGCTGCTCTCCGCGGCGCGCGCCATCGGGCGCCGCGAGATTCCCGCTGTTTCCGGTGAATCTCGGCGGCCTGGGCTTCCTCACCGCCATCACGATCGACGAACTGTATCCCGAACTGGAGCGCGCCCTGCGCGGCGAGCACCGCATCGCCAAGCGCAAGCTGATGACGACGGAGGTGGTTCGCGACGGCGAGGTGGTCGCCAGCTTCGACGCCTGAACGACGCCGTGCTCACCAAGAGTTCCATCGCGCGCATGATCGATCTCGATACCTACGTGGACGAGCAGTTCGTCTGCGCCTACAAGGCCGACGGGCTGATCATCGCCACGCCCACCGGCTCCACCGCGTACTCCCTCTCCGCCGGCGGCCCCATCATCTTTCCCTCCGTGCCGGCCATCTGCCTGACGCCCATCTGCCCGCACATGCTGACCAACCGTCCGGTGCTGGTGCCCGAAACCAGCGTGATCCGCGTGACCTCGCGCGGCCCCGATGAGAGCGTCTATCTGACCATCGACGGACAGGTAGGCACGCCCATCCGCGAACACGACATCGTGGTCTGCCACAGCTCGCACCATTCGCTGCTGCTGATCCGCCCGCCGCGCATGATGTTCTTCGATGTGCTGCGCCAGAAACTCAAGTGGGGAGAACGATGAAAAGGATTTCGCTGACGGCCTGGATCTTTATCGGCATGGCCGCCGGCGTGGCGCTGGGCATCCTCGCGCCTGATTTCGCCAAACAGCTCGGGCCTCATGAGCACGATCTTTCTGCGCCTGATCCGCTCCATCATCGCTCCGCTGCTTGTTCGCGCACGCTGGTCGCCGGGATCGCCGGCGGCGGCGACCTCAAACACATGGGCCGCATCGGCGGCAAGGCGATCCTCTATTTCGAAATCGTCACCACCTTCGCGCTGTTCCTCGGCTTGGGCGTGGTCAACCTGGTCCGCCCCGGCGATGGCGTGCCGATCGCGCGCACCGCCGCCGACGCCGGTCGCCGCCGCTGCGCCGGCATCGCTCGCCACCGTCGTGGAGCACACCTTCCCGGCCAGCATCATCGACGCCATGGCGCGCAACGACGTTCTACAGGTGGTGGTCTTCGCCTTCCTCTTCGGCGCCGCCTGCGCGGCCATCGGCGCCAAGGCCGCGCCGGTCGTCAGCGTTCTGCGCGTCGCTCGCCGAGGTGATGTTCCGCTACACGAAGTACGTGATGTATCTCGCGCCGCTCGGCGTCGGCGCCGCGCTCGCCGTCACGGTCGGGAGCCAAAGGCGTCGGCGTGCTGTTCGGGCTGGGCAAGCTGATTCTCACGATGTATGCGCGCGCTGGTGCTGTTCGTGGTCGTGATGTCTGGGCGCGGTGATCGCGATCACGCGCATTCCGCTGCGGCTCGTTCTACCAGGCCGTGCGCGAGCCGTTCCTGATCGCCTTCTCCACCGCCAGCAGCGAAGCCGCCCTGCCGCTGGCGCTCGAGAACATGGAGCAGTTCGGCGTGCCCAAGCACATCGTGGGCTTCGTGCATTCCCACCGGCTACAGCTTCAACCTGGATGGCACCACGCTTTACCTCTCGATGGCCTCGATGTTCGTCGCGCAGGCCGCCGGCGTCCACATGATCTTCGGCGAGCAGTTGGTCATGATGCTGACTCTGATGCTCACCAGCAAAGGCGTCGCCGGCGTGCCGCGCGCCGCGCTGGTGATTCTGGCCGGCACGCTGACCACGTTCCATCTGCCGGTGGAAGGCTTCGCCATCCTGCTCGGCGTCGATGCCGTGCTCGATATGGCGCGCACCTCGGTCAACGTGCTCGGCAACTGCCTCGCCAGCGCCGTCGTCGCGCGCTGGGAAGGCTACAAGGTCGGTTGACCATGATACGAGCATGACACGCCGCGAAGCTCTGCTCGGCACACTCGGCGCGACTCTCGCGGCAGCCGCGCCCCCTTCGCCGGTGATCGAAACCCACGTCCACCTCTTCGACCCCGAGCGCGTGCCGTACGCACCGGACGCTCCCTACAAGCCGGCGGCCTACACCCTGGAAGACCATGTCAAACTCGTCAACGCCGCCGGCTTGGCGCACTCCATCATCGTTCACCCCGA
Organism: uncultured Solibacteraceae bacterium; assembly: GCA_963791985.1. Lineage (GTDB taxonomy): Bacteria > Acidobacteriota > Terriglobia > Bryobacterales > Bryobacteraceae > Solibacter. The sequence goes on from CAWBUN010000005.1 coordinate 131,507, forward strand.
ACCTTATCAGGACGACCACCGCTATCTGGAATACTGCTTCGCCCACGAACCGCGCCCCGGATATTTCAAAGGCACCTGCCTGTTCGATCCCTTCCGCGAAGATACGCCGCAGCGCCTCCGCGCGTTGATCGCGCGCTGGCCCAAACGCATCGTCGCCATGCGCATCCACGAAGTCTCCGTAACCCCCGAAACCGGCAGGGCCATTCGCAACCGCGACATGAAAGATCCGCGCATGCTGTCCTGCTGGCGCGCGCTCTCCGGCATGGGCCTCGGTGTCCAGATGCACGCGATCCCCGCGCAGGCTCCCGCCATCGGCGCGCTCGCGGCTAAGTTCCCCGACACCGTCGTCATCCTCGATCACATGGGCCGCCCCGGCCAGGGTACCGCCGCGGAGTATCAGGAAGTTCTCAAGCTGGCCAAACTGCCGCGCGTCATTTTGAAATTCTCCAACTGGCCCGAGTACAAAGGCGACCTGCCGCAACTCACGCGCCGGATTTACGATGCCTTCGGACCCGACCGGATGGTCTGGGGTATGGTGGGCGCGAATGAGGGGGAGTACCGCAAACAATCCGCGCGATTCGACGAATTGCTCGCCTTCGCACCCTCAGCCGACCGCGACAAGATCCGCAGTGGCACCGCGCAGCGACTGTTTTATACTTGAGCGCATGTTTCGAATTGCAATTCTGCTTCTGTTGGCGTTGCCCCTTTCCGCCTTTCAAGCAGCCGATTCCACCATCTTCGCCAAGCTGGGCCACTCCCAGCACGGCGAAGCCTTCGACACCGGACCGCGCGAAAAGCCCTGGCCGATCGCCGGCATCGGCGTGGCGCACTTCCCCATCACCACGAAGAATCCCGAGGTGCAGCGCTGGTTCGACCAGGGCAATGCGCTGCTCGCATTCCTTCTGGGACTACGAGGCCGAGCGCGCCTTCCGCTGGTGCCTGAAGCTGGAGCCCGATAACGCGATGGCGTATTGGGGACTGGCGCGCGCATCCATGCTCCGCGGTTCGGGCGGGACGGGACCGTCCGGCGGACATGATCCGCGAGGCCTTGAAGCGCAAAGATCACGCGAGTCCGCGGGAGCGGCTGTACATCGACGCCCTGGCGGCGGAAGTGCTGCCCGATCCGCTTGCATGAAGCGAACAAAGATCGCGATCGCGGCCGCAAGATTCTGGAGACGCTGTGCGTCCAGTACCCCGACGATATGGAAGCGCGCGCCCTGCTCGCGCTCAACACCATGGGCGACGATCGCTACGGCGCCGAGCTGATGATCCGCGAGATTCTGGCCAAGCAGCCCGACCATCCCGGCGCGCATCACTACCGCATTCACAACTGGGATTACCACGAGCCGGAGCAGGCGCTCGATAGCGCGCGCCGCTACGGCGAGATCGTCCCCGGCATCGGCCACGCGCTGCACATGCCGGGCCACATCTTCAGCATCGTCGGCATGTGGAACGAAGCGGCCATCTCGATGGACGCCGCCACGCGCCGCGAGAAGCAGTACATGAAGGAGCGGCTCACCTTCCCGTTCAATAACTGGAATTACGGCCACAATCTCAATTACCTCTCGTACATCCACGAACAGCTCGGCATGGAGAAAGCCGCGATGTTCGGCGTCGCGGCAGCTGATCGATGCGCCGCTCGATCCGCAGGGCAACGACGATTCGATGTTCAGCACGCCACTCTTACGGCATCGCGGCGCTGGGCCGCGTGCTGCTGAAGTACGAGCGCTGGGACGATCTGCTGAAAGAGGGCAACATTCCCTGGCGCGACATCTTCGCCGACAAGGTGAACAAAGCCTACTTCGAAGCGCGCGCGCACTTCGGCAAGGGCGACATCGAGAAGGCCGAAAAGAGCCTGGCGGCCCACACCGCGCTCAAGAAGGACCTCGAGAAGAACAAGAGCGGACCGATCGCCGATATTTACGAAATCCAGGCGCAGGATCTGCGCGGGCGGCTGGCGCTGGCGCGCGGCGAGACGCTCGAAGGGCTGAAGTTCCTCTCCGAAGCCGCGCAGAAGGAATTCGACCTGCAGCGCACCTACGCCGATCCGCCGGTCTATCCCGAAGCGCTCTACAACAGCCTCGGCGAGGCTTATCTCACAACCAAGAGTCCGCTGCTCGCCGCGACGGCGTTCGAGAAGGCGCTCACGCTCACGCACAACGATCTGTTCGCGCTCTCCGGCCTGGTGCGCGCCTACGCCGCCGCCGGTGAAAAGGCCAAGGCCGAGGATGCCATGGCGCGCCTGCTGTTCGTCACCGCCGATGCCGATAAGGGGCTCGCGATCGTGAGCCGCGCGACGGCCACCGGCGTCACCGCAACGCCGCGCGATTCGTCGCCGCGGCCGCAGCGCAATTATCTGCGCACCTCGCTCGAACAGTTCGGCCCCAATCGCTGGGAGCCTTACGCGCGCACCGCTGCTCGACGTGAAGGATTCCGCCGGCAAGCGCGTGACGCTCGATGAGTACAAGGGTAAGAACGTGATCCTGGTCTTCTACCTGGGCGCGGAGTGTCCGCACTGCATGCGGCAGCTGCACGATATCGGCGGGAAGAAATCCGAGTGGGAGCGTCTCAACACCGTGGTGCTGGCGGTGAGCAGCACGCCGCCCGACAAGAATTCGAAGGCGCTGAAAGAGTTCGGCGACCTGCCCATCCGGCTGCTTTCCGACGATCATCAGGCCAACGCCCACCGCTTCCATTCGTACGATGATTTCGAGGAGGCGGAACTGCACAGCACGATCCTGATCGACCGGGAGGGCCGCGTCCGCTGGGCGCGGAATGGCGGCGATCCCTTCAGCGACATGGCCTTCCTGGTGAAACAGGTGGAAGGCATGAAAACTCCACTCGCACAGCCCTAAAGCCCGGTGCGCGAACCGCCGATCTTCGGCGCATGGAAGATACATTTGCGGGACGCGAGCGTTCGCGGCTCCGGCGCGCTCGTGAAAGCGGGTACCTGAACGCGGCCTGCGGGTCGCAACAGGCGATGCGGGATGCCCACAGTTTCTGGTGCTGGCGATTGCGGATTCCCGTGGTCTGGTTTGAGCGCCTCAGCCCCCACTCGCGATACGGACGCGTTCGGGTGGACCTGTTCACCACTCCCAACGTGCTCAACGAAAGGGGCACGAACGAGTTGCGTGGCCTTGGCGGCCGACTTCCGGTATCGATCACTTCCCACGATGTCACCTGGCCTCGGGTTCCCCTGCATCAAATGGAAGACCTCGCCAGGAAGGCACTGCGAGCCGCCTTGCGCGCAGGGAACTACGAAGTGGCGGCAGCGGCGAGGATTCCGGATGTGGCGGATAACGTGCTCTCGTGGAAGATTCCGGCGTAGGACATGGGCGCGCCGGCTGAAAGCCGGCGGCAGCCAGGATTGGCTGCCCCACAAGGCGGCGTTACGGCAGCAACAGAAGAATGACGCTACTCTTGGCCGTAGTAGGCGGTGGGGCCGTGTTTGCGGAAGTGGTGTTTGTCGCGGAGAGGCTCGGCGATGGGGGCGGCGTGGGGGTTGATGGTGATGGTCTGCCAGGCCATGGCGGCGATCTCTTCGACGATGACGGCCATGTGGGCGGCATCGGTCACGGTCTTGCCCCAGCAGAAGGGGGCGTGGCCGGCTACCAGACAGGCTGGGCAGGCTAGCGGGTCCAAGCCTTCCATGCGGCGGATGATGGCGGTGCCGGTGTTGGCTTCGTACTCGCCTTCGATTTCGTCGCGCGTCAGGGTGGGTGTGAGGGGAATCGGGCCGTGGAAGTAGTCGGCGTGGGTGGTGCCGAAGCAGGGGATCTCGCGCTGCGCCTGGGCCCATGCAGTCGCGTGGCGGGAGTGGGTATGCACGACGCCGCCGATGGACGGGAAGGCGCGGTAGAGCGCGACGTGGGTCGCCAGGTCGGATGAAGGGCGGAGGGTGCCTTCGACGATCTTGCCGTGCAGGTCGGTGATCACCATGTCGGCTGCGGTCATTTTTTCGTAGGGGACGCCGCTAGGTTTGATCACGCAGAGAGCGTGCTCGCGCGACACGGCGCTGGCGTTGCCGAAGGTGTACACCACCAGGCCGCGGCGGACGAGTTCGAGATTGGCTTCCAGGACTTCAGCTCGCAGTGCTTCCAGCACTTTTTCCTCCTCGGGCATTTGCCGCGATGCGGCGCAATTGGGGTAGCTCCTCACCCTTGCCAAACGCAAAGTACATTGTTCGGAAAAGTGAAAATAGTTCCTGGCTGACGGCGGCCTGGTCGCGCTCAGGTTCGATGGTGACAAAGCCGGGGCAGAGTGCGTCCTGCGCTTCTTCGATGGTGCGGAACGTGCCGGCAGCCATGAAGGCGAAGATGGCGGAGCCGAGGCTGGTCACGTCGCCTTTGGGCACCAGGATGGGTTTGCCCATCACGTTGGCATAGACCTGATTGAGCACCGCATTCTTCTGCGGAATGCCGCCGCCGTTGATGATGCGGCGCACGGGGACGCCGTACTGCTCCATGCGTTCGAGGATAACGCGGGTGTGGAAAGCAGTGCCCTCGATGGCGGCGAAGAGTTCGTCCTGCGCGGTGGTGGTGAGGCGCCAGCCGAAGCGTCACGCCGCTCAATTCGGGGTTGACGAGCACAGTGCGATCGCCATTGTCCCAGGTGAGCCGGAGCAGACCGGTCTCGCCCGCGCGGTAGTGCTCGAGGCCTTTAGAGAGTTCGGCGACGGTGGTAGCGGCGCGGCGTGCGATGGCTTCGAAGATATCGCCGGTAGCGGAGAGTCCGGCCTCGATGCCGGTGTAACCGGGATGGATGGAACCGGGGACCACACCGCAGACGCCGGGGATCAGGCTGGGCTGATCGCTGATGGCCATGATGCAGGTGGAGGTGCCGACCACGTTGACCACATCGCCGATGCGAACGCCGGCGCCGATGGCGTCCCAATGCGCGTCGAAGGCGCCGACCGGGATCGGGATGCCGGCGCGCAGGCCGAGTTTCTCCGCCCATGCGGGGGTGAGGTGTCCGGCGATCTGATCGCTGGTGGCGTAGCGTCCGCCGAGTTGTTCGCGGACGCCGGCGAGGGTGGGATCGAGCGACGTGAGAAATTCTTCGGGAGGGAGACCGCCGAGGGCGGCGCTCCACATCCATTTGTGGCCCATGGCGCAGATGCTGCGCGATACCTGGGCGGGATCGCTGATGCCGCAGAGGACGGCGGCGACCATGTCGCAATGTTCGAGCGCGGTGGCGAAGCGCGCACGTTTGGCCGGGTTGTGGCGCAGCCAGTGGAGGAGTTTGGCGAAGCCCCATTCGCTGGAGTAGATGCCGCCGCACCAATCGATGGCGGCCAGCTTTTGCTGGTTTGCGGCAGAGGTGATCTCGGCGGCTTCCCTCCAGGCGCGATGGTCGCACCAAAGGTAGTAATCGTCGATGGGCTGCATGTGCGCATCGACCGGGATTACGCTGGAGCCGGTGGTATCGAGTGCGATGGCTTCGATCGTGTGGCCATCAATACCGGCATCCTCGATGGCGCGGCGGGTGGCGAGCGCCAGCGCGGCCATGTGGTCGGCATGGCCCTGGGTGGCGTGGTCGGGATCTTCCTTCTTGCGCAGGAGGGGATAGTCGGCGGCACCTGCGCCTAAGCGGCCACGGATGGAATCAAAGATGGAAACGCGAACGCTGAGAGTACCGAAATCGACGCCGGCGACGATGCTCATTGGGAACTCCTGAAAGACATTATTGGCCGCAGATGAACGCAGATAAACACAGATAAAACAAAATTCCAATTCTTATCTGCGTTTATCTGTGTTCATCTGCGGCCCATTTTGCTTTTTATTCGTGAATGGCGACGTTCCAACCTAAGTAGTGATCGGTGGCTTCCTGGACGGCGGAGGCCACGTTGGACATGTTGGCGGCGACGTGGTGTTCGAAGCCGTTTTCGCAGATGAAACGGAGCAGGCGCTGGAGGTTGGGAATCTTTACGACTCCGGCGCCGCCGAAAGTGGTCAGGGGGTCGTCGGTGAATTCGCCTTCGCCGACGTAGCCATCGATGGTGCCTTCCAGGTCGTTGGTGGAGAAGCGGGCGTAGCTCATGGGACTGGCCTTCACCAGGCCTTCGCAGGTGCCGTAGGTATTTTCGCGGCCGACGGTGCCGGCGATGATCTGTTGGAAATCCATCTTCACGGATTTGAAGAAGTGCTTTGGCAGATTGCTGCAGTGGAAGCAGACGGCCTTATCGGGATCGTCGCCGTAGTTGTTGTTCCAATCGAGCAGGGCGCTGGGGGTTTCGCTGGCGAGCTGGAGGGCGTGCATGCCAATGACGCCGACGATATCGACTTCGCAGGCGCTCGACATCAGGTTCTCGCTCATCATGCTCATCACGGTGCAGGGGACGACGCCGAAGTATTCTTCGAGCGAGGTCCAGCACTGAATGGCGCTGATGGAGACTTCGGTCTGCTCCATCCAGGTATCGATGACGGTGCCGAGTTTGGCCATCTTCATGAGCGCTTCGGCAGGGACCTGGTCGGTGGAGACGTACTTCCTGATGGCGGCGAGTTTAGCTTCGGCCTCGGAATCCTTCATGCGATCGATGCGTCCCAGGATCTCGGAGAGATCGATGGGTTCGACGGAGATGCCGCTGGCTTCGAGCAGCTTTTCGCTATAGCGCACGGTGTTGAACGCCGAGGGGCGCGCGCCGATGGCGCCGATGCGGACGCGGCGCAGGCCGCGGACCACGCGGCAGACCTGCGCGAACCAGTTCAGGTCATTGGCGAAGATTTCGGAATCGGGAGCCTCGGTGTGGAGCGTGGTCAGCGAGTAGGGGATTCCGTATTGCTTGAGGTTATTGCAGGCGCTCATTTTGCCGCAGAAGCTATCGCGGCGGTCGGTGATGGTCATGCGGCCGGGCGTATCGGGGGTGGCCTGCACGAGCACGGGCACGTCGAGATTGGCCAGGCGCAGGGTATCGGCGATGGCGCGCTCATCGCCGAAGTTGGGGAGGGTCACGATGATGCCATCGATGGTGTCGCGATTTTTCTTGAAGAGGTCGGCGCAGCGCGCGGCTTCGGCGCGCGATTCGATGGCGCCGTACTTGGTCTCTTCGGAGCCGACGGTTACTACTCCGTAGCCCGCCTTTTCGATGGCCGCGATCATCTCTTCGCGGCCGCTCTTTGCGAGGTGGTCCGGGAAGAATCCGCGGTTGCCCACAATCATGCCGAATGTAACCGGACGGGATTTGCCGTTATTCATTTCGTATGTGCCTTTTTGCCTACCAGAAGATGATATTCAGTGCGATGAAAACAGCGCCCACGACGCAGGCCCAGAAAGCGGGGCGCTGCCACACGGGCAGGTGGCCTTCCGACGGGATGTCGGTGCAGCCATAGACCAGGTTGACGAGCTCTTTGTCGGGCTTTGGCTTCGTCATGAGGCTGACCACCACGGTGACGATGACGCAGACGAGCCACGACCAGAGGGCGCGGAACATATTTTCCGCCATATCCTTGGCATTCGGCGACATGGCGACATATTGAATCGCGGTGTGATCGATTTTCACCCAGGCCCACATGCCGATGGAACTCGCAGTTCCGGCGGCCAGGCCCCAGAAGCCGCCGGCGGGAGAGGCGCGCTTCCACAACATGCCAAGGATCACGGTGCCGAACAAGGGGGCGATGAAGAAGCTGAAAAGAGCCTGAACATAATCCATGATGCTGGCGAAACTCATCACCATGTACGCGGTGCCGATGGAGGCGAGCACGCCCCAGAAGGTGCACCAGCGGCCGACGCTGACATAGTGCGAGTCGGTGGCGTTCTTGTTGAACATGGCGCGGTAGACATCGTAGGTCCAGACGGTGGCGAAGGCGCTGACGTTGCCGGCCATGCCGCTCATGAAGCCGGCGATGAGCGCGGTGATACCGAGTCCCAGGAGTCCGGGGCCGCAGTAGCGCGCGAGCATGATGGGCAGCACTTCGTTATAACTGTGGCCGCCGGTGGCGAGCGCCTGGCTTTCGGGGAGCAGGTGTTCCGGAAGGACGGCGAGGCCGAGGAGGCCGGGCAGGATGACGATGAAGGGCACGCACATCTTGAAGGCGGCGCCGATGATGGGCGCAAGTTTCGCGGCGCGCAGATCCTTGGCGGAGATGACGCGCTGGACGACGAGGAAATCCGTGGTCCAGTAGCCCATGGAAATCACCGCGCCGAGGCCGAACACGATGCCGACCCAGTTGATGCCCATCGGGTTGTCGTTGAAGGAGCCGAGGGTGCGCCAGGCGTGGGTGTAATCGCCCTGCGGGAAGTTGGCGTGAATCCTGGCGACCATGCCGTCCCAGCCGCCGGCTTCGATCAGGCCGATGATGGAGATCAGCATCGCGCCGAGCCAGATGAGAACGAACTGCAGCACCTCATTGAAGATCGCGGAGAGCAGGCCGCCGAGCCCGACGTAGAGCATCGACGGTGATGGACGAGATCCAGATGCTGACGTGGATGTCCCAGCCGAGCACGACCTTCATGACGAGAGCCATGGAGTACATATTGATGCCGCTCATGAAGACGGTCATCAACCCGAAGGAGACTGCCGAGAGAGCGCGGGCGGGCTCGCCGAAGCGGAGTTTAAGATAGCCGGGGACGGAGTGGGTTTTCGAAATGTAATAGAAGGGGATCATCACGATCCCGAGGAAGAGCATGGCCGGGATGGCGCCGATCCAATACCAGTGGACCGAGAGGATGCCGTATTGATAGGCGGCGGCGGCCCAGCCCATGAGTTCGAGCGAGCCGAGGTTGGCGGCGAGGAAACTGAGGCCGGCGATCCAGGCGGTCATTTCGCGGCCGGCGAGGAAGAAGTCTTCGCCGGTCTTGGTGAAACGCTTGAGGTAGAAGCCAATCCCGAGCACGGCCGCAAAGTAAAGGACGATGATCGCGAGATCGACCGTGGAGAGCGTCATCAGCCGCGCTTGCAGCAGGAACGCCGGGGAGAAAGCTGTAATCGCTTGCACCTGCATATAGTATGGGGCCTCAACTTTCGTGTCAAGGACGCACGAGGCGTCTTAGCGCACGGGCGCCGGGCCCGTGGAATCGCGCAAAACAAACTCGGGGTCGATCACCATTTCGTGATCGGCCGCCGCGGAATTCTCGGATTTCGCCAGCAGAAATTCGCAGATCAAATGTCCGATCCGGTCACGTGGTATGTGGACCGTAGTGAGAGCAGGGTAGCAGAATTCGGAGAGCTTCACGTTGTCGAAGCCGGTGACGGAGACATCCTGCGGGACGCGCAGTCCGCGCTCGCGGAGTTCGCGGAGGGCGCCGACGGCCATGATGTCGTTGACGCAGACGATGGAGGTGGGCTGTTCGCCGGTTTCGAGCAGGGTGCGCGCGGCGAGGCGGCCGCCATCGAGCGTATCTTCACCGGCGGCGGTGCGGACGGTGAGGTCGGAGTAACGGGCGGCGGATTCGAGCAGGGGGTTGACGCGATCGTTGATGGGGCCGAGGGTGGAGTGGTGGCCGACGAAGCCGAGTTTGCGGTGGCCGAGACTATAGAGGTAGTCGACGATCTTTTCGATGCCACGGCGATAGTTGACGCGGATGTTGGTGATGTTCTGGCGGGGTGCGCCGACGTCGTAGAAGACGACGGGGATGTTGCTATCGGTGAGCTCTTCCATGAGGGCGGGCTCCATCTCGGAGACGACGGCGGCGAGACCGGCGACGCGGCGGCCGATCATGAGGCGGATGCTGGATACCAGCTGCTCGCTGCTGTAGTCCGTATTGGCGACGACGACTTCGTAGCCGGCGGCATGGGCGTCGCTCTCCACGGTTTTGTAGATGTCGAAGAAGAAGGGGTTCTCCATATTGGAGACGATGACGCCGAGAGTCCGGCTCTTGCCGCCCGCCAGATTGCGCGCGTGAAGGTTGGGGTGGTACTTCAACTCTTCGATGGCCTTCATCACGCGGGCGCGTGTGGAGGTCTTGACTACGCTCGCATTGTTGAGCACGCGCGAGACGGTAGCAGTGGAGACCTTGGCGCGGCGGGCGACCTGTTCCAGGTTCATGACCCTAACATTGTACAGGGAATCCTAAGATCCGCACCGCGGGGATGAGAGCGGTTACAAGGGGTCGCCCTGAAAAGGATCCATCTTAGAATCCCGGGGTTCGTCCGACAGCCTGTTCGAGTTCTGCCCAGGCCAGCAGATATCCCAGGCTGGCCTGGAGAAAGTCTGCCTGCGCTTTGTAGGTGGCGGCAGTGGCTTGCCGGCGTTCCGACACCAGTACCACGCCCTGGGTCAATTGGTTGCCGGCTAGCCGCTCGCCCTCCTGCCGCAGGCTCACGACCTGGTTCGCTACCTGCACCAGGCTCCTGGTCTGCTGCACCTTGTGGTAACGCCGCTCGATTCCGACGGCGACTTCCTCCTTCAGGCGCTGTAAATTCTCTTCGGCTTGCGCCAGTTGCGCTTCGCGCTCGCGCACGGCCGCCCGACGCTTGCCGAAGTCGAACACCTCCCAATTGAGAGTGACACCGAACGTACCGAAGTTACGCACCAGAAATGGCACGCCATCCTGATAGCTATGGCGCGCGTAGGCGGTGATGTCGGGGATATAGGCCGTTTTCGCGACGGTCACGCCGGCCCGCGCCTTCCGGACGGCTTCCTCGGCGGCCAGTATTTCCGGGTTCGCCGACCATGCGGTCTGGACGTACTCTTCGCGCGGACGCTGCTCAAAACTCGCCGGCACGGCCGGGTCCAGTTCGAGCCGCGTGTCCAGCGGAAGCCCCAGCAGGTCGTTCAATTCGGTCGTGAGATCGGCCAGCTGGAGATCGGCGGTGAGCACGGCCTGCTGGCTCTCGAGCACACTCGCGCGACCCTGTATCGCCGCAACCCTGAGGGCAGCGCCGTTGCGTACATCTTCCTCGCTCTCCCTCAGATGCTCCGCGGCGTAGGCGCTCTGCTGTTCGGCTGCCAGCTTCTGAAGACCGGCGATCAGGATGCCGAAGTAAAGCGTGTGCACGTCGAGAGCGACCTGGTTCTCCGCCTTCTTCAGGTCGTCGCGGGAAGCCGCTACTTCGGCGGCCGCGATCCGGTTGGCTGCGTGAATTCGTATCAATTGTGTCAGCGGCTGGGCAATCATGGTTCCGCTGGAGAATAAGGTCAGTTGTCCCTGCGGGAGTATGCAGGCTCTGCGATGGGATGGGGGTTCCTGCCACTCTCCCAAATGTTCCCGCGGGAATCTCGATAATCTGCAGATCGGTGATGTGCAGCGCATTGGATTGGTTGGTGATCGACGGGAAATAGGCGGAATGTTCGCCGGCCTTTTTGTGCTCGTTCTCGGTCACCTTGAGGCGCGCGATCTTGAGCGTCCGATTCTGGCTGATCGCGAGATGGACGGCCTCGGTCAGCGTGAGGCGACGGATGTCGGCGGCATACAGGGACGCCGCGGCGATGACAGCCAGCGCAACCATTGCGGGCGTGCGGGAGAAATCCTCGCGATTCATTGCATGTTCCTCAAGTCCTTGAAGCTGAGCTTGGCCGGCCGCAGGAACACCATCAGCAACAGGTAAGCCACCACCATCCACCCGATCAGGATGAATCCATCGGCCATCGCCATCGTGTAGGCCTGCGCTCGCACCTGTTGGCCCAGAATTCCGAGCGCGCGGTATTGCGCTTCCTCCGGCCCCGAGGATGCCGGCAGCAGTGCGGCGGTCAGCATTCGAATCCGCTCGTCGGTAAGCCAATCGCCGGCTTCCACATGGAGGCCCAGCAGGTTGGAATGAAACTTCTCCCGCAACGAGATGAAGCGGGTCATGACAGCCACGCCGACCTGGCCGCCGAAGATGCGGATGAAGTGCATGAATCCCGAGAACGTGGCCGCGTTGGCGGCGCTGGTTAAAGCGCCCGCTTCGAGCGCCTCCAAAACGATACTGCTTACCAGGCCGATGTAGACGCATGCGAAGCCCGCCGCCAGGAAGAGCTCCACGATCTTGAAGCTGCTTCCCGCCCACGAAGTATCGAGGTGCGCGAAGATCCAGCAGCCCACTGCGACGATCGTGAGCCCGAGTGCCAGAATCAGCCGCGAGTTCGTATAGATCACCAGCCAGGCGACCAGCCACACCACCGCGAACATCGGCACGGCCACCCAGGCAAGGGCCTGGCCGGTCTGAAGAGCACGGTACTGTTGGATGTTGCCCAGGAATCCGGGGACGAGCACGATGGTGGCCAGGTGCACGAACTTAAATGCGAAAATGGACAGGCCAAGGAGATAATGTTCCGGCTGTTGAGGAAAGAGAGGCTCAAGGTTGGATTCGGATGCAAGATCCGTCTCACCAATGCCGCCACCCAGCAGGAAGATTCCGGCGGCAAGCATGGCGACGATTACGCCGGAGTTCAGCCAGTCCAGGCGCTCCCCTTGATCCATCGCGCCGTAAAGAAGGCTGAGGCCAAGGCTGAAATAAGCGAATCCGCGCCAACTCGGGCGCGCGTCCCCGAGGGGCCGCCGTGGAATTCCAAAATAGACACAGATCATCATCAACGGGGTGAAGAGCGCGGCATTCCAGAAGATCCAGTGCCAGGAGAGATTCTCGACGTACCAGCCCTCGATCGCGGAGGCGACGTTACTGACGAAGACGATGTCTGCCGCATAGGCTGCAATCCCGAAGATGATCAGCCGCTTGGGAAGCGCGGTCAACACGAAGGTCAGGGTGAGAGAGTAAAAAGTGCCCGAGGCCAGGCCCGCGATCACCATCAGCGCCAACATCAGCCAATAACTTCGGGGCAAAGGGCAGCAGCGCGGAGGTAATCGCGAAGATTCGCGGCAGCGGGGAGCAGAATTCTGCGCGGGCCGTACAAGACGTTCAGGAAGACGACGAAGACGCCGCTGAACATGGTCGCCATGTTGAGCGCGGTTGGAATCCAGGAGGCTTCGTCGAAACCCAGACCGAGGGCGCCGCGGAGATCCGCCAGTCCGACGCTGACCAAACGGGCGTTCAGCGTGGCAATTCCCGCGCCCAGGAATACTCCCACGATCCCTATGTAATGGGTGGGTAGTGACGTTGAGCGAGCGGCTTTGGACTCTGAAGCGGCCACCCAGGAACCTCCGTCAATTCGCCGGCGCCGTTGGTGCGCACGGCTGCGATCACGGATAGCCCGGGCCGCAATTGCCCTACGGCTGCCTGGCCCGGATCCAGCACGATCTTCACCGGCACCCGCTGCACGATCTTTGTGAAGTTGCCGGTCGCGTTGTCCGGCGGCAACAACGCAAACTGCGAGCCGCTGGCGGGAGCCACCTGGTCCACCTTGCCTCTCAAAATCACTCCGGGAAATGCATCCACGCGGATCTCGGCCGGATCGCCGGGCCGCATGTGGCGGACCTGCGTCTCTTTATAATTGGCCTGCACCCATACATCTCTTTGAATGAGCGAGATTACCTGAGTGCCCGGACTGACCAGTTGTCCGGGGCGCACTTTGCGTTCGCTGACGATCCCGGCTTCTGGCGCGGTGATTCGCGTGTAGCCCAGATTGATGCGGGCCAGTGTGAGGGCGGCTTCCTTCGAATTCAAGTCGGCGTGAAGCAGAAGTTCCTGGGAGTCCAGCACGGCACGCTGGCGCTTCTGCGCTTCGAGTTCGGCCCTGGCGCTCCCCAGGTGAGCGCGCGCGCGGGCCAGGTCGGCCTGCACGGCTGGCTAGTTGTGCCGCCGCTGTCTTCAGGTCATCCTGGCGGCTTGCGAGCTGCGCACGAAAGCGCTGCTCATCCGCTACCACCTGCTCCAGTTTCTGGCGCGTTGCGGACTCCGCCGCGAGCAGCGCTTCCTGCCGCCGCCGCTCCAAACCGGTACGTTCCACGTCGGCTTTGGCCGCGTCGATGCCGCTCTGTGCGTTGCCGATGGCCGATTTCGCCGCCTCAACTCCGGCTTCCGCGGCGGCGATTTCCGCCTCTGCCGCGTGGATCCCCTGGTCCGCCTGAACGATCCGCGCGTCCTGCAATTCCTTCTGGCGTTGGTTGTGGATGAGTGCGCTCTTTGCCGGAGAACACGGCGGCTTCGGCCTGCTGCACCTGCGCGCGAAAATCGTCATCCCGCAACTGGACGAGCAGGTCTCCGGCTTTCACCGCCTGATAATCGGAAACCGCTACCGCCGCCACCAGCCCCGCCGCCTTCGTGCTGAGAGGCGTCAGGTCTGCCCGCAGGTAGGCGTCGTCGGTTTCCTGCGACGTGCGCTCGCCGATCCATCGATTCCAATTGCCGGTAATCAAAACAATAATGGCGGCGGCCATCAGCAGAACGATCGCCGGCGTCAACCAGCGCTTCCAACGTGACGGCGGAGGGGGCTGCGGAACGGAGGCCGGCGAACCGGCATCTCGCGTAAGGAGTTTTTGGCTCACTTCCGGCTCTCGCTATGCTCCGGAGTTCCCGATTCCTGTTTCGGCGGGCCCTCTATGGACGGCGCCTCCGGCTCCGACATGGTGGCGGAGCGCAGTGTGGGTACCTGAACGATGTCCTTGGAGAAAACCAGATCGAGAGTCCAATCCAGCGCAACGCGAACCTTCTTCTGCAATCCCGGAAGTTTGAACAGGTAGATGCTGCGCCAGAGCGCCCAGGCGATGAACCCCGAGAACTTCATGCCGAGAATCTCCGCCACACCCGCACGGCGTCCGATGGCGGCAAGCATGCCGAGGGTCTTGAACCGGAAGGGCTGGGGCGGCCGGCCCTGCATTTCCGCCGCGATGTTGGCCGCCAGGACGGCGGCCTGGCGGATCGCGTGTTGCGCGGTGGGCGGGCAGTATTTGCCCGGATTTGTGGTATCCGGCACGGCCACGCAATCGCCAAGCGCCCACACGCCGGGCCATTGCGGTAGCTGAAGGCAGGCGTTCACCACCACCCGGTCTCGATCCTTCGCAGCCGGCAGGCCGGATACCAGCGGCGACGGCGTGATGCCGGCGGTCCAGATGACCAAACGGGTAACGATCTTCGTATCGTCGCTCAGCGTCAACTCTTTACCGTCGTAGCCGGAGACCCCGGTGTTCAATCGAATTTCTACACCGCGCCGCTTCAACCGGGTCTCGGTGTAGCGCCCAAGGCTTTCGCTTAACTCCGGAAGGACGACTTCACCGCGATGCACCACAACGATGCGGAGCATGCCCTCTCTCAAGTTGGGGTAGAAATGGATCGCCTCGCGCAAGAGATCGTTGACGGCTCCGGCGGTTTCCACACCGGCGAAACCAGCGCCCGCCACCACTACCGTCAACATCGTCGTGCGCTCGGCCTCGTCAGGATGGTTGTCCGCCACGTCCAGCGCTTCAATCAATCGATTGCGGAGGAGGATGCCATCGCCCAGCGTCTTCATGGTCAGGGCATGTTCTTCGATGCCGGGCGTCCGGTGGAAGTTCGGAACCGTACCGAGGGCCAGCACCAGTTGGTCGTAGGTGAGATCGAAACCCTGTGCCAAATCCGACTGCACGATGCGCACTCGTCTGGCGGCGAGGTCGATTGACTCGATCTCGACGATCAACACACGGGTGCGGCGCAACATTTTGCGGAGCGGCTGTACCACGTCGGTGACTGCTACGTCGCCCGCGGCAACTTCGTGCAACATCGGCGTAAAGAGAACGAAATTCTCCCGGGCCGCCAACACGATTTCAACATCCGGGATCCCGGCGAGTCGCCTCTCGAGGTGCAACGCCGTATAGGCGCCTGCAAAGCCACCGCCGAGAATCAGAATGCGTTTATTCACGGCGATCCAGACTCCACCCACTCCTCACGCGGCCCGAACACATGCTGACGACTGGTGATCGACGTAAACGCCGAACCCTTAGGCAGCCTATTGTCGAGTCGATCAGGTATCCAATCGGTCCCGTTTTGCTCTTTCGGCCGCCCACTAGTGCGAGACCACGTCAAATTGCGGCATCGTCTGTCGTGATGCGCCGACTGGACGAACGATCCAATTTTTCCGCGTCGTGACCCCGCTATGGTAGCGGTCGCAACGCGTGTTATCGTCCGTTTTCATTCGGCTCGTGCGAGGACCGCGAGATGAAGTGCGAATTACCATCCGCTCGCCGACGCGCGCGGCTCGGAACTGAGGCCGCAACCGTCAGAGAGCGGTTGCTCATGAGAAGCACAACAACACACGGTCGAAGACCTCGATGGAAGGCCGGTTCCGCGGCAGGCAACCTCATTTGTTCCGGCTATACTTGAGCCGAATGGCGCGAAGGCTTCGAAACTTCTGGCAGCGGATCAGCGAAGGGATTGCGATCCAGCAGCTCTGGGCGCAATTTCGCGCTGACGCGCACTCGAGTTACCAGTTCTATTCCAAGGAAGTGGACCGTGAGCCGCTGGAGGGGGAGTCCGGCTGGAAGCGCTTCTGGCGGATCGCGCGCGGATTATTTTGGGCGATGGTGATGAAGCTCTCGCCTGCACGGCGCGTATTGCTGCTGATCGCGTTGGTGCTGTTGTTTCTTCCCCGGATCCAGGTTGGCGAACCGGGCCAGAATTCCGACACCATGGAGACGCAGGTCTTTGGTGGCTTGGTGTTGGTGGTACTGCTGGCGCTGGAACTCTCCGACCGGGTCGCCATGAAGCGCGATCTTGAAATCGCACGCGAGATTCAAAGCTGGCTCATGCCGTCGGAAGCGCCGAAGGTGCCGGGCGTGGATATCGCGTTCGCGAGCCGTCCCGCGAACACGGTTGCGGGGGACTACTATGACGCTTTCTTTCGCCCCAACGAACGCCTGCTGATGGTGGTGGCCGACGTGGCGGGCAAGAGCATTCCGGCAGCCCTGCTGACCGCCACGCTGCAGGCCAGCCTACGCACACTGGCAGCCCTGCCGGGCACGCTCCCCGAGTTGGTAGGTCGCGTCAATCGCTACTCGTGCGAACAGAGCCTGCAGGGACGGCGGTTCACTACCGCCTTTCTGGCTGAGTTGGAGCCGGCGACGGGCGAGCTGACCTATGTCAACGCGGGGCACAACTGGCCCGTGCTGAGGCGCGCCTCTGGTGCGATCGAGCGCCTGGAAGCAGGCGGCCTGCCGCTGGGGATCAGCTCCGCGGTGTCCTATCAGTTCGGCAGCGCGACGCTGGCAGCGGGCGACCTGCTGTTGATTTTCACCGATGGCCTGGTGGAAGCCGAGGATGACGGGGAGCGCGAGTACGGGGAAGAACGAATGCTACCGGTGGTGCAAATGCTGCAGCGCGGTACGGCGAAAGAAGCGCTGGATCGCATCATGTCATCGGTGGACGCATTCGTGGGGCTCACGCGGCAGCATGACGACATTACGTGTCTGGTCTTGCGGATGACGTAGGGCGAAAAACAAATAAGTAGACAGGCCGGGAGGCCTGTCTTACGTTACCTGCCAGTAGACGGAGTAGCGTTTGGCGAAGAGACTGTTGAGCGGGGCGAGGGTGACGTCCTTTTGCTGGCCGGTGGTGCGGAAGGTGAGGGGCGCGGCGGCGGGCTTGATCCAGGATGAGGGGTCGGCGCCGTTGGAGGTGAAGGTGGGGACTTCGATGGGGACGCGGCGCATTTGGGGGGCGTTGGGGCCGACGATCATCTGGTCGGTGAGGCCTTCGGCACCGAGATCGCCGGCGAGGACGATGGGGCCGTAGAGGAAGGCTTGAGTTCTGGGATCGTCGGGCATGGACTCGACGGTGAGGCGCATGGGGAGAGTCATCTCGATCTTGTCGCCGGCTTTCCAGGGGCGGGTGAGGGTGAGATAGCTGCCGGGGGTCGGGGTGACATCGATGGCGCGTCCGTTGATTTTGACGGCGGCGGATTTGGTCCACGCGGGGATGCGCAGGCGGATCGGCATGGGCGCGGGCTTGGCGGCGGTGACGGTGAGGGTGGTGGATTGCTGCTCGGGGAATTTGGTTTCCTGGCGGAGTTTGAAACCCTTCTCTTCCCAATTGAGTTCGGAGGGGATGAAGAGATTGACGGTGAGTCCTTCGCTGTCGCGCCAGTAGATGCTGTCGTTGAGTTTGGAAAACTCCTCGACGCCGCTGCCGGTGCAGCACCAGAAGGATTTGTCCTCGGTGTTGAAGGTCTTCCAGGCGCCGGGCGTGAGGGAGAGGTAGTACTGCGTGTAGCCGGTCTTGGGCTGGATGGTGCCGAGGCGGTGATTGAAGAGTGCGCGCTCGTAGTAATCGAAGTAGGCGGGGTCAGGCTTCCAACTGTAGAGGTGGCGCGTGAGCTTGAGCATGTTGTAGCTGCAGCAGCACTCGGCGGTGGCGACGCTGCGCTTGAGCTCGGCGGCGAGCATGCGCGGCTGGGTGAGCCAGCCTTCGCCGTTGCTGGTGCCTTCGGTGACGTAGCTGCGCGCGGTGACGACTTCGTACCAGAAATAATCGGCGACGTCGTGGAAGCGCATGTCGCTGGAGATTTCGTAGCGGGCGGCGGCGCCGATGACCTGCGGGATGTGGGTGTTGACGTGGAGGCCGGTGAGGGCATCGTTGCGCAGGGCGAGGGGGTTGAAGAATTCCTTCTTGGTGAAGCGGTCGCCGGCCTTGGCCCAGCGATCGTTGCCGGTGACGGCGGCGAGGTTGTAGAGGACTTCGTTCATGCCGCCGTATTCGGTGCGGAGGATGTCCTGCATGTGCTCTTCGGATTTCGACGCGGTCCACTCGTCGGCCCAATTGGACATGCCCTCGAGGACTTGGAGCGCCTGCTGGTTGCCGGCGAGGGTGTACATGTCGAACATGCCGGCCATGATTTTGTGGATGGTGTAGAAGGGCGCCCACACGGGTTTGCGGGCGTCGAGACGGTCGAACCACTCGATCGGGAAGGCGGAGAGGTAGCCGCTGGGGCCGAGCTTCTGCTGGCATTTGGCGAGTTCGGCGACGAGGTAGTCGGCTTTGGCCTTGGCCTCTTTGTCGCCCATGGAGGCGTAGAGCTGGGCGCTGGCGGAGAGGAAGTGTCCGACGAAGTGGCCGCGTAGTTCGCCTTCGCTGTTGACGCGCTTGCCGGGTGTGGGCTCGACGTAGATCTCCCAGCCGCCGAGGGGCTGCGCGGTGGAGGGCAAGCCGGCGGTGAGGCGGAAGCTGTGGAGAAGGCGGTCGGCGGGGAGGCGGTTCATGTAGCCGCGATTCCACTCGGCGGCGTCGAGGAAGGGTCCGGGGAGGAGGCGCACCTGCGACATCGGGATGGGCTGGGCGGCGGGCGCGAATTTTTTTCGCGAGAATTCGATTTCCTTGAAGGGGAGGATGCCGTCGACAGTGCCCTGGCGCTTTTGCTGCGGGGGCTGGAGGCTGGTGTCGGGATTGGGTGGGGTGGCGGGTTGTTGCTGGGCTTCGAGCGCGGTGGCGGTGATGAGCGCGGCGAAATTACGGCGGCTGAGTTGCATGGCGGCACCTCTGGATGGAAATCGCTTACATTATGCCATTGAAGGAGGGCGCGCGGGGGGTGTGAGTCGTTATATGATGGATTCAACTTGCACCGGAGAGGGCCATGGGACGTCACGTTAGCGTTATCGGGCTGTTGCTGATTGCGGGAAGCTCGTATGCGGCGGAGGACGGGTCTCTCGAGCGGAGGTTCACGCAAGATGTGCGGCCGTTTCTGGCCTCCTATTGTGTAGGGTGCCACAGCGGGAATTCGGCGGCGGCGCAATTCGACTTGAAGGCGTACAGCGATTTGGGCGCGGTGGTGCGCGACTATCCGCGATGGAACCTGGTGCTGGAAAAGCTGGCGGCGGGCGAGATGCCGCCGAAGATGGTGAAGCAGCCACCGGCGGAAGCGCGCAATCAGGTGATGGAGTGGGTGCGGGCGGTGCGCAGCGACGAGGCGCGGAAGCACGCGGGGGATCCCGGGCTGGTGCTGGCGCGGCGGCTGAGCAACGCGGAGTACAACTACACGATTCGCGATTTGACGGGCGTGGACATGCGGCCGACGCGCGAATTTCCGGTGGATCCGGCGAATACGGCGGGGTTCGACAACTCCGGCGAATCGCTGACGACTTCGCCGGCGCTGCTCAATAAATATTTGCAGGCGGCGCGGGAGGTGGGCGACCACATGGTGCTCACGCCGGACGGGTTCACGTTCGCGCCGTATCCGATGCTGGTGGAGACGGACCGCGAGAAGTTCGCGATCAAGCGCATCGTGGATTTCTACGAGCGGCAGCCGACGGATTACGCGGACTACTTCCAGGCGGCGTGGCGATACAAGCATGGAAAGCGGCGGGGCGACGCTGTCCGGTGTGGCGGCGGAGGCGAAGGTCAGCCCGAAGTACCTGGCGATGGTGTGGGAGTTGCTGGAGGGTAAGGCGGACGAGGTGGGGCCGGTCGGCAAACTTCGCGGGATGTGGCGGGCGCTACCGGCGGCGGGAGATGTACGGGCGAAGTGCGTGGAGATGCGCGATTTCGCGGTGCGCATCCGTAGTCATACGGCGATGCAGTTCGCGGCGCCGTTGGTGAGGGGATTGCCGGCGGGATCGCAGCCGCTGTTGAACTGGAAGCTGCGGCAGTATGACGCGCACCGTCGGGATTCCGACCCGAAGGCGCTGCGCAAGGATACGGATCCGCCGCTCGAGGCGCCCGTGATTCCGAAATATCCGGGACTGCACCAGGAGGCGGCGTATCGCTGGGCCGCGCTGATGGACAAGGCGCGGGTGGGCGACACCGACCTGGTGGTTCCGGCGGGCGAGATGGAGCGTTATCAGGCGGCGTTTGCGCGCTTCGCTTCGGTGTTCCCGGACGTTTTCTACGTAAAGGAGCGCGGGCGCTATTTCCCCGACGATTCGCAGGACAAGGGGCGGCTGTTGAGCGCGGGCTATCACAACGTGATGGGCTACTGGCGCGACGATACGCCGCTGAGCGAACTGATTCTGGACGAGCGGGGGCAGAAGGAACTCAACCGGTTGTGGGACGAGTTCGATTTCATCGCCGACTATACGGCGCACACGTGGGTTCAGTATTACTTCAACCAGAGCGGAGAGGTGCAAGGAAAGGGCGCGGAAAGCGGGACGCTGCGGCCGTCGGATAAAGAGGTGAGCACGCCGCAGGTGATATTCGAACTGCGTGACGCTTACCTGGCGAAGGCGGCGGCGAGTAACAATCCCGTGGCCAATGAGGCGATCCGGTACCACTTCCAGTGGGTCAACGATACGCTGCGGGGTGTGGAGCGGATGCGGGCGGAAGCGGAGCCGCGGCACCTGGATGCAATGGTGAAGTTCGCCGAGCGGGCGTATCGCAGGCCGCTGGCGCCTTCGGAGCGCGAGAAACTGCTCGGGTTTTATCACTCGCTGCGCGAGAAGAGCGGGCTCTCGCACGAAGAGGCGGTTCGCGATTCGATTGTGAGCGTGCTGATGTCGCCCAAGTTCTCTTACAGGATCGACGCGGGCGGCGCGTCGAGCGGGGCGCAGCCGCTTTCGGGGTACGGGCTGGCGAGCCGGCTGAGCTACTTCCTGTGGTCGAGCATGCCGGATGAAAAGCTTCTGGCGCACGCGGCGGATGGGAGCCTGCTGAAATCCGAGACCTTGGTGGCGGAGGCGCGGCGCATGATGGCGGACGATCGCGCGCGGGCGCTGGCGGTGGAGTTCGGCGGCAACTGGCTGGACTTCCGAAGATTCGAAGAACACAACGCGGTGGATCGCGACCGGTTCCCGAGCTTCAACAACGAACTGCGCGAGGCGATGTTCGAGGAGCCGGTGCGGTTCCTGGAGAACGTGATTCGCAGGGACGGGTCGGTGCTGGATCTGCTTTACGGCGATTACACGTTCGTGAATCCGGTGCTGGCGAAGCACTACGGGATGCCCGCGGTGACGGGGACTCCGGACACGTGGGTGCGGGTTGAGGGTGCGGCGCAGTATGGGCGCGGCGGTGTGCTGCCGATGGCGGTGTTCCTGACGCAGAATGCGCCGGGGCTGCGAACGAGTCCGGTGAAGCGCGGCTACTGGGTGGTGCGGCGGGTGCTGGGGGAGACGATTCCTCCGCCGCCAGCGACGGTGCCGGAACTGCCGCATGACGAAGCGAAGATGGACCTGCCTCTGCGCGAGATGCTGGCCAGGCATCGCGAGAATCCGGCGTGCGCGGCGTGCCATGCGCGGTTCGATTCGTTCGGGCTGGCCTTCGAGGGCTACGGTCCGATTGGGGAGAAGCGAACGCATGATCTGGCCGGGCACCCGGTGGACACGCAGGCGGTGTTTCCGGGCGGCGCGAAGGGCGAGGGGTTCGCGGGGGTGCAGACGAATATCCGCGAGCACCGGCAGAATGATTTCCTGGATAACCTGAGCCGCAAGCTGCTGGCGTATGCGCTGGGGCGCTCGCTGATGCTCTCCGATGAGACCACGGTGGAACAGATGCGCGGCGCGCTGGGAAAAAATGAGTATCGATTCGCGAGCCTGGTGGAGACGATTGTCACCAGCCCGCAATTTGTGAATAAACGAAATCCGGACCCTCCGGAGAAAGGTCGGTAGGATGTCGAAATCAATTTCGCGGCGGAGAGTGCTGGCGGGAGCCGGAGTGACGATGGCGCTGCCGTGGCTGGAATCGCTGCCGCTCTTCGCGGATACGGCGCCGGTATATCCGAAGCGCTTCGCGGCGATCTTCATGGGCAACGGAGTGAACGAAGATCATTGGGGCGCGGAGGGGTCGGGCGCGGAGATGACGTTGAGTAAGACGCTCTCGCCGCTGGAGCCGTTGAAGCACAAGGTCAACGTGATTCACGGGCTGTTCAACAAGCCGGCGACAGGGCAGGGGATTCATCCGGCGCAGACGGGGAGCCTGCTATCGGGGGCGAAGATTCAGAAGGGCGCGATCATCCGCGCGGGGATCACGGTGGACCAGATGCTGGCCAACCGGGTCGGGCAGGACACGGCGCAACAGAGCATCGTGCTGGCGTGCGAGCAGCCGATGACGGGGTATCACGAGACGAATTTCTCTATGGCGTACAGCTCGCACATTTCGTGGCAGACGCCGGATTCGCCGGTGCCGAATGAAGTGTACCCTTCGCTGGCGTGGGACAACCTGTTCGAGAATCGCGGCAGCCTGCGCAACATGAGCATTCTGGACCGCGTGATGGAAGACGCGGATTCGCTGGAGCGGGAGATCAGTTCCACCGATAAGGCCAAGCTCGACGAATATCTCACGAGCGTGCGCGAAGTGGAGAAGCGCGTGGATGGGATGCGAAAGAACAAGGATAAGGCCGAGGACCTGGCGAAGCAGCGCAATAAGCCGGTGTTCTCGATGGATAGGCCGGCGAATGGGCTGCCGGAGGATTTCCGGGAACACACGCGGCTGATGTGCGACATCATCGCGATCGCGTTTCAGACGGACAAGACGCGGGTGGCGACGCTGCTGCTGGCGCGCGATCTTTCGGCGCTGTATTATCCGTTCCTCGAAGTGCGGGAAGGGCATCACGCGGCGTCGCACAACAACAATTCGGACGGGTATGAGCGGATTGCGCGATTCCACTTGAGCCAGATGGCGTACCTGGCGCAGAAGCTGGACGCGATGCCGGAGGGCGACGGGACGGTGCTGGATCACTCGTGCCTGATGTTTCTTTCCAATATGTGGATCGGGCGGAAGCACGACAACTCGCGATTGCCGCTGGTGCTGGCCGGCGGACTCGGGGGCACGCTGGAGACGGGGCGCACGCTGGATTACACGCAGGCGGGCGATGAGAATCGGAAGATCTGTAGTTTGTATCTTTCGCTGATGGACCGGATGGGCGTGAAGCTGGATCATTTCGGCGACGCGAACACGCGGCTGGAAAAGCTGTAAATTAGATGGACGGGCCAGGAGGCCTGTCCCACTCGTGACCCAAGCAAGCATTCAGAAAGACACTGGATTTGTACGCGGACTCAACCTGTTCGATTCCACCATGGTGGTGATCGGGGTGATGATCGGGTCGGGGATTTTTATCGTCTCGGCCGATATGTCGCGGTTGATCAACAGTCCCGGCTGGATGCTGATGGCGTGGGTGATCACGGGGGTGCTGACGCTGACGGCGGCGCTTTCCTATGGGGAACTGGCGTCCATGCTGCCGCACGCGGGCGGGATGTATGTGTACCTGCGCGAGGCGTTTTCGCCGCTGTGGGGCTTCCTGTACGGGTGGACGTTCTTCACGGTGATTCAGACGGGGACGATCGCGGCGGTGGCGGTAGCGTTTGCGCGATTCTCGTCAATTATTTTTCCGGCGATCGGGGAGAGCCGGTACCTGATTCCCCCGGTTCACATTACGGAGGGCTACGCGCTTTCGCTTTCGACGGCGCAACTGGTGGCGATCGCGATCATTGCGCTGTTGACGTGGACGAACACGCGCGGGCTGGAGTACGGGAAGATCGTGCAGAACCTGTTCACGTCGGCGAAGACGGTGGCGCTGGCGGCGCTGATTCTGGCGGGAATTTTTCTGGGCTGGAACTCCACGGCGGTGCACGCGAACTTCACGGATATGTTCCGGCTGGGAAGCTTCGACCCATCGCTGGGAGTGACGGCGGCGAGTGCCTACGGGCTGATCGTGGCGCTGTGCGTGGCGCAATCGGGGTCGATGTTCTCGGCCGATTCGTGGCACGACATCACGATCATCGCGGGCGAGGTACGCAATCCCTCGCGCAATCTGCCGCTGGCGATGGCGTTCGGATGCTCGGCGGTGATCGGGCTGTACATTCTGGCGAACGTGGCGTACCTGGTGGTGCTGCCGCTGCCGGCGATTCAGAATGCGCCAAGCGATCGCGTGGCGACGGCGATGCTGCAGGCGATTTTCCCGGGGTATGGTCCGACGATCATGGCGATCGCGATCATGATCTCGACGTTCGGGTGCGTGAACAGCCTGGTGCTGGCGGGGGCGCGGGCGTACTACGCGATGGCGAAAGACGGGCTGTTCTTCAAGCAGGCCGGCGTGCTCAATGAGAATCGCGTGCCGGGGTGGTCGCTGGTGGTGCAGGGGTTGTGGGCGGTGATGCTGGTGCTGCCCCGGACTTATACTGTGGCGACGAAGCAGTACGGCAATCTGTATAGCAACCTGCTGGATTACGTGATTTCGGCGGCGCTTTTGTTTTACATTTTGACGATCGCCGGGGTGTTTCAACTGCGGCGGACGCGGCCGGAAATGGCGCGGCCGTACAAGGTGACGGGGTATCCGGTGGTGCCGGCGGTGTTTATCGTCGGGGCGTCGGTGGTGCTGTACATGCTGTTTGCGTATAGGCCGGCAACGACTTGGCCCGGCCTAGTGATCGTGATTATCGGGGCGGTGGTTTACGCGGGTGTAGGGCGCGGGGCGGCGGCGCGGGCGAGTTAGAAATAACCACTGATTAGTGGGAAGATCTGATTAGTGGACAGGCCGGGAGGCCTGTCCCACTGGCATCCGCGTGAAATTTATTGATGAGTATCGGGACCCGGCGGTGGCGCGTTCAGTGGTGGCGGCGATTCGCGCGGCGGTGACGCGGCCGTGGGTGTTGATGGAGATCTGCGGCGGGCAGACGCACACGTTGATGCGGTACGGGATCGACGAACTGCTCCCGGCCGGGGTCGAAATTGTGCATGGGCCGGGGTGCCCGGTCTGCGTCACGCCGCTCGAGATCATCGACCAGGCGGTGGCGATTGCTTCCACTCCGGGCGTCATATTCGTTTCCTACGGGGATATGCTGCGGGTGCCGGGGTCGGTGAGCGATCTCTTCCGCGTGAAGGCCGGCGGGGGCGACGTGCGGATCGCGTATTCGCCGATGGATGCGTTGGCGGTTGCGCGCAAGAATCGCGATCGAAGGGTCGTGTTTTTCGCGGTGGGGTTTGAGACGACAGCGCCCGCCAACGCGATGGCGGTGTGGGCGGCGAAGCGTGAAGGGATTACGAACTTTTCGATATTGAGCTCGCACGTGCTGGTGCCTCCGGCGGTGCGGCTGCTGCTGGGATTCGCGGAGAATCGGGTGCAGGGATTTATTGCGCCGGGGCACGTCTGCGCGGTGATGGGGTGCGCGGAGTACGATGCGTTGGCGGCGGAATTTCGCGTGCCGTTCGTGGTGGGCGGGTTCGAGCCGCTGGACCTGCTGGAGTCGATTTTGATGCTGGTGCGGCAGCTCGAAGAGGGGCGGTGTGCGGTGGAGAATCAATACGGGCGGAGCGTGACGCGGGAAGGCAACGCGGCGGCGCGTGCGCGGATGTACGAGGTCTTCGAAGTGAGCGACCGGAAGTGGCGGGGCATCGGCGAGATTCCGGACTCGGGATTTCGGCTGCGCGAAGAATATGCCGGCTTCGACGCGGCGCGGATTTTCGATGTAGCCGCGACGCGCGCGGACGAGCCGGCGGAATGCATCGCGGCGCGCGTGCTGCAAGGGCTGGCGAGGCCTACGGATTGTCCGGCTTTTGGCACGCGCTGCACGCCGGTGACGCCGCTGGGAGCGCCGATGGTTTCGAGCGAAGGCGCCTGTGCGGCGTACCACCTGTTTCGGCGAACCTTATGATTACCTGCCCTACGCCTTTACCGGCGAAAGATCGAATCCTGCTCGGCCACGGGTCGGGGGGGAGGCTCAGCGCGGAGCTGCTGCGCGACGTGTTTCTGCCGGTGTTTCGCAGCAGGGTGCTGGCGGGGCTGGAGGATCAGGCGGTGTTCGCGATCGGCGGGGAGCGGGTGGCGTTCACCACCGATAGTTTCGTGGTGAAGCCGCTGTTCTTTCCGGGC
Organism: uncultured Solibacteraceae bacterium; assembly: GCA_963791985.1. Taxonomy (GTDB): domain Bacteria; phylum Acidobacteriota; class Terriglobia; order Bryobacterales; family Bryobacteraceae; genus Solibacter. The sequence continues at coordinate 158,020 of CAWBUN010000005.1, forward strand.
GGGGATATCGGGAGCCTGGCGGTTCACGGCACGATCAACGATCTGGCGATGGGGGGCGCGGAGCCGCTGTTTCTGAGCGCGGCGTTTATCGTCGAGGAGGGATTTGCGATCGCGGAGCTGGGGCGGATTGCGGCATCGATGGCGGCGGCGGCTGAGGCCGCGGGGGTCGAGATCGTCACCGGGGATACGAAGGTGGTGGAGAAGGGCAAGGGCGACGGGGTGTTCATCAATACCACGGGAATCGGGCGCGTGGCGGCGGGGGTGAACCTCTCGGCGGCGGGCGCGCGACCGGGCGACCAGATTTTGCTTTCGGGGTACATCGGCGATCACGGGATTGCGATTCTGGCGGCGCGGGAAGAACTCGGGATCGACGCGCCGGTGGAGAGCGATTCGGCGGCGCTGCATACGCTGGTGCGGGATATGCTGCGGGCGTCGGGCGAGATCCGCTGCATGCGCGACCCGACGCGCGGGGGGCTCAGCAGCACGCTCAATGAAATCGCGGCGCAATCGGGGGTGGGCATCGAGGTGAATGAGCTCGCGATCCCGGTGCGGGAGGTGGTGCGGGGCGCGTGCGAGTTGCTGGGCTTCGACCCGATGTATGTGGCGAACGAGGGGAAGCTGGTGGCGATTGTCGGGGCGGAATCGGCGGGCGCGGTGCTGGCGGCGATGCGGGCGCATCCGTTGGGGCGCGACGCGGCGATCATCGGAGCGGTGACGGACCGGCATGCCGGGATGGTGACGATGCGGACGGCGTTTGGGACGACGCGGATTGTGGATGTGCTGGCCGGGGATCAGCTGCCGCGGATTTGCTAGGTTGAAAACCCCTACGGGTTATAATTACGGTGTGGAGAAAACGGTCAGGGTATTTGCCAGTTTCGAGGATGCCGATGAGGCTGATGCGCTCTCTGACGCGGCGATGTCCTATGAGCAGCGCCTGAGTATCCTCATCGAACTCCGCGACCGCCGTCATCCCGATGCCGCTAAACAGAGACTTGCGCGAGTTTATCGAGTTGTTGAACTCGAACGAAGTTGAGTAGCGGGCTGTCAGCCAACTGAGAATTGGGTGCGCGTATCGGGACGCCGGCTGAAAGCCGGCGGCAGCCAGGATTGGCTGCCCCACATTGCGGCAGGCAGGCCAGGAGCCTGCCAGGAGCCCTGTCCCACTGGCCTTGGCACTCCCAGGAAATCTTCGCGGCCTGCACAAACATTTCACAGCAATACTGGCAAGGTGATCCAAAGCTGCAGGATGGTGGGCCCGCGCTGGAGCCTCTTCGTCGGGATACTATCGGGAGAGAGAGGGGCGATGCGGATTGCGGTCGTGGGGGATATTCATGGGAACCGGACGGCATTTGCGGCGGTGCTGGCGGATTTGCGGGGGGCGGCTCCGGATCTGATTTTTCATGGCGGGGACCTGGCGGATGGGGGCGCGGGACCGGCGGAGATTGTGGACCAGGTTCGCGATCTGGGGTGGCCGGGGGTGGTGGGGAATACCGATGAAATGCTGTTCCGGCCCCAAGCGTTGATGGAGTTTGCGGAGCAATCGCCGCGGTTCCAACCGTTTCTGGGTGCGGTGCGGGAGATGGCGGACTCGACGCGCGCGGTGCTGGGGGCGGACCGGTTGGCGTGGTTGAGCGAGTTGCCGCGGGTGCAGGTGCGCGAAGGGATGGCGCTGGTGCATGCCAATCCCGAGAGTGTGTGGCGGGCTCCGACGGTGGATGCGGGGGACGACGAACTGGAATCGGTGTACGGGCCGCTGGGGAAGGCGGTGGCGGTGCACGGGCACATTCACCATCCGTACATTCGGAAAGTCGGACACATCACGGTTGCCAACACGGGGAGCGTGAGCCTGTCGTATGACGGGGACCGGCGGGCATCTTATCTGTTGCTGGTTGACGGGGTGCCTTGCATTCGCCGCGTGGAGTACGATGTAGAGCTCGAACTGAAGGCCCTCGCGGGGAGTGGGATGCCGCATGCAGGCTGGGTTGCGAGGATTCTGGCGAGCGCCCGCCCGCAGATGCCGTAAGCTGAAAGTCCATGAGTCACGCGGCGCAGTTCTTGGTGCACTACGGGTATGTGCTTATTTTTGGGTGGCTGCTGCTGGAGCAGGGCGCGCTGCCGCTGCCTTCGATTCCGCTGCTGCTGGCCTGCGGAGCGCTGGCGCGGTCGGGGCAACTGCATCCGCTGATGCTGGTGGTGAGTGGACTTGCCGCGTGCCTGATCGCGGACAATGTGTGGTTTCAACTGGGGCGGCGCAAGGGCGGCAAGGTGCTCCAGTTTCTCTGCCGGATTGCGTTGGAGCCTGACTCGTGCGTGAGGCAGACGGAAAACGCCTTCCAGCGTTACGGAGTCCACTCGCTGCTGGTTTCGAAATTCATTCCGGGGCTGAATGCGGTGGCGGCGCCGCTGGCGGGCAGCAGCGGGACGAGCATAGGGCGCTTCCTGGTGTTCGACACTGCCGGCGCGCTGATCTGGATCGTGGCCTATACCGGGCTGGGGTACATGTTCAGCGACCAGATCGAAGTTGTGGGCGCGTATGCGGTGCGGACCGGCTCCGGGCTGGTGATGGTGATACTGGCCGTGGTGACGGGCTGGGTGGGATGGAAGTACGTTCAGCGGCAGCGCTTCCTCAAGACGATCGAGGTGGCACGGATCACGCCGGAAGAACTGCGTAGAAAACTGGAGGCGGGGGAGGACGTGTTCGTGATCGATCTGCGCAGCGAGCGGGAGTTCGAGGAGGACGCGATCCCGGGCGCGATGCACATGCCGACGGACCAACTCGCGGAGCGCAGCGGGGCGATCCCGCGCGATCGCGACATCATTCTTTTTTGCAGTTGACCAAACGAAGCTTCCAGCGCCCGTGCGGCGCTGCTACTCAAGCGTCACGGGATTGTCCGGGTGCGGCCGCTCAAAGGCGGCAGCGACGCGTGGCGTGACCTGGCAAACAGTACAATGAACTGAATTGCGAGGGAGTATACAACTGTGAGCGAGAACAATCCGCAAGTGTCTTCGTGGGTGAGCCTGTGGGGGAAATTCGAGGTGGGGAGGGACGAAGTCGCCTTTATCGGGTATCCGTTTCTACCGGAGGCTCCGAAAACGGCAAGCGTGGGGGGTACGGATGCGGCGCCACCTGCGGCGCCGGCAGCGCGGGGCGGGGTCGGGAAGGCGGTGTGCAATCAGCGGCTGACGGATGGCAGCGTCAGCGTGGATATCGTGTTCGACGATATCGATAGCAACACCACGGCGGAGATCATTCTGCACCAGAACCCGGTCACCGAAGAGATGGTGACGGTGGGGCTGGGAGCCAATGGGTTTCTGATCAATGTGCGCCAGTGGACGCGAACTGGAGCGCTGGACGGGAACCAGCAGCAGACCGGAATCGCCACCGAGAACATTCCGCACTGGAGGGTACTGCGCAAATTCGGAGAGCGGTCCGCGTTGAAGCCCGGGCAGACTTACCATCTCGATCTGCGAGTGAAAGGGTCGTACCTGACGCTCGAACTCGACAAGGTGGAGGTTGGCAGCGGCAGCCTGCCGTTCCAGCTTACGGGGAACCAGGTGGGTTTCTTCTGCCAGAGTTTGAGCAATATTCACTTCCGGCATTTCCGCTTGGACTCGGTGAGGCCGTTGGCGTTCGTGGTGATGCAGTTCAGTCCGCCGGAGTATGAAGAGCTGTTCAACGATGTGATTACGCCGGTGTGCGACCAGATGGGGCTGGAAGCGTTCCGCGCGAGCCAGACGAATGCGCCTGGGCTGGTGATCGGCGACATTCAGCGGCAGATCCGGGAATCGCGAGTAGTGATTGCGGAGATCACGCCGAATAATGCCAACGTTTACTACGAGGTGGGGTACGCGGATGCGATCGGCAAGCCGGTGATCCTGATTGCGGACGGAGGAAAGCTTGGGCAACTGCCGTTCGATGTGCGTGCGTTCCGAACGATTTTTTACGAGAACACGATCGGCGGGAAGATGAAGGTCGAGAAAACGCTTACCGAATTTCTACGGAATCTGACGAGTCAGAAGTAGGGCTCCTTAGACTTAGATCGCTCCCTCACGGTCGCGGTTCGCTGCGAATGGGCGGGAGTTGGACGGCGCCGGGGAGTTCCTCGAAGGTCCAGAAATCGCGGGTTTTGACGAGGCCGCCGGAGTGGAAGATCCACCACTCGCCGGCGGACTGGACGGCGACGGGGGAGTGGGTGCCTTTGGCGGTGAAGGCGTCGGTGGACGGACCCCAGGGGCCGAGCGGGGTGGCGGAGAAAGCGACGCGGAGATTCTGCATGGGCCAAGTGCTGTCGGTGTGCAGGAGGGCGTAGCCGGAAGCGAGTTTGAGAATCTGGGCGTCGCGGACGGCGTAGTTGTTATCGAAGAGGAGCTTGGGCTCGGAGTACGCGGTGAAATCTTTGGTGGTGGCGTACCAGATACGCGGATTGTGTTCGACATCTTCCTGGAAGGCCTGGATGGCATTGCGCGCGAGAGTGCAGGACCAGGTGACGACGAACTGCGCGGTTCCAGCGTCGTAGAACAGGTTCGGCGATTCGAGATCGAGCGCGTTGCGGTTGGCCATGATGTCGGTGGCTTGGGGCGCGGACCAGGTTTGCATGTCGCGCGATGAGGCGTGGGCGAGCTGCTTGCCATCGGCCCAGACGGCATGGTGGAGGCCGTCGGGGGTGACGATCACGTTGCGATAGCGTGGGGCGGCGGGCGTCTTGCCGGCTTTGGCCTGGACGATCTTGATGGACTTGCGAACGGCGCCGGTCCGCGGATCCCAGCCGTCGAGGCCGGAGAGAACTTTCCCGATGGTGTACTGCGCGGCTTCGGCGGCCGTGAGGGCTTTGGCCCAGGGCACGCGGCCCTCGGGCGCGGGGTACTCGGCGTAGCGGACGGTCTGTTCGCGGGTGGGGTCGTTCCAGTTGTTCCAGCCCTGGGGGCGGAGGACGTCGGAGATTTCGCTGTTAAGGAATACGGTGGCGGCCCAGGGTCTCCACGGGCGACCGAGAAAAGTCCTGGCGTTGGGTGCACCGGTGATGGTGGAGTGGTCGAACACGTAGCCGTAGGTTTGATCTTTGGTGGTGTTGGCGGCGGTCAGGTAGCCGTTGGCGGTGGCGTGGATCGCGCAGTGATCGAACCAGGCAGCCGAACCTCCGAAGATGAAATCGGTGGCGCCTTCGATGTAGCAGCGTTCGAAATACTGGCGGCCGGCCTGGGGCAGGAGCGTGTCCTGGTAGCCGAGGAAGCGGCAGTTCCGGAAGACGCCGCGGTCGCCCATGATAGTCAGCGCGACGGCTTGTCCAACGTTGCCGGCGGAGTTGGCGAAGGTCAGGTTCTCGGCAGTGAAATCGTTGGCCTGGATGAAGACGGTGGGGGTGGCGAAGGTGTTGATGGGGCCCTTGGGGCCGGGCTGCCCGGTGTGCGCATCGAAGGTGATGACGGTGGACGGGGCGTCGTCGCCGCGGAAGGTCAGGTGGGGCTTCTGGTAAGGTACGACGACGCGCTCCTTGTAAGTGCCGGGGCGGATGTGGATGACGGAGTGGGGCGGCGCGGCGTCGACCGCGGACTGCACCGTCTTGTAGGGACCATCGGGGGCGACGACGAATTCACGATCGGCGGCGCGCAGGGAGAATGCCAACAATAAGACCGCAATGACCTTCATCTGCTCGCTATTATAGACGCATGAAATCGACTTTCCGGGTTGGGCTGGTTGGGCTGCTGGCCGCATGCGCGTGGAGCGCGGAGTTCGACGTGAAGACGTTCGGCGCGGCGGGAGACGGGAAGAAGAAAGACACGGCGGCGATCGCGCGCGCCATCGACGCGGCGGCGAAGGCTGGCGGCGGGACGGTGGTGGTATCGCCGGGGCGCTACCTGACGGGCGCGCTGATGCTAAAGAGCAACGTGACGCTGGACGTGGAAGCGGGCGCGACACTATTGGGGAGTCCGGACCCGGAGGACTATCCACTGCGCGAGAACGTGTGGGGCGAGAAGAAGGAATACAGCTCACTGATCTACGCGGATGGCGCGGAGCATATCACGATTCGCGGGCGGGGCACGATCGACGGGCAGGGACAGGCGTGGTGGAAGCGGATGGGCTGGCCGGACCGGCGCAAGATCGCGCCGGAGCAGCGCACGGCGGCGGAGCGCGCGGAACTGGCGAAGCTGGAATACGGGCGGCCCCACATGATCAAGCTGGTGCGGTCGCGGCATGTGGTGATCGAGGGGCTGCACCTGATTAACTCGGCGTCGTGGACGGTGAATCCGCTGTTGTGCGAGTTTGTGCGGATCGACGGGATCACGATCGAAAATCCGGTGCCTTCGCCGAATACCGATGGAATCAACCCGGAGAGCTGCCGCAATGTACAGATTCTGAATTCGCGGATCGATGTGGGGGACGATTGCGTCACGTTGAAATCGGGCAAGGACGAAGCAGGCCGGCGCGTGGGGCGGCCGGATGAGAACATCACGATCACGAATTGCGTGATGTTGAAGGGGCATGGCGCTGTGACGATTGGAAGTGAGATGTCGGGCGGAGTGCGCAATGTGGTGGTGAGCAACTGTGTGTTCCAGGGGACGGACGTCGGGATCCGGGTGAAATCGCAGCGCGGGCGCGGCGGCATTGTGGAAGGCTTCGTGGTGTCGAACGTGGTGATGCAGGATGTGGCCAGCGCGTTTACGCTCACCAGTTTCTACACGGGGACGGACAAGCCGGGCGACCTGTTCCCGGTCAGCGAAGGGACGCCGCGGCTGCGCGATTTCCGGTTCAGCAACATCACTGCCCGCGGGTCGAAGACGGCGGGGCAGATCACCGGGCTGAAGGAGATGCCGATCGAGAACATCACGTTCACGGGCGTGCGGATTCAGGCGCAGACGGGGATGAAGATCACGAACGCGAAGGATGTGACGTTCCAGGACGTGGTGATCGAGGCTGCGACGGGGGACGCGGTGTCGGTGGCGGACAGCGTGGGGATCGAGCTGGGGAGATTGAAGGGGCGGCGGTAGGGGCACGCTGACGATGTAGATAGGCACGCGTATCGGGACGCCGGCTGAAAGCCGGCGGCAGCCAGGATTGGCTGCCCCACATTGCGGCAAGCCGCAAACTGGAGTGCCCCTCGTGCACGCGAGAGTTACGGCAGCAAGATGGACAGGCCAGGAGGCCTGTCCCACTGGCAGCTCGGCTTGAAAAGTCTTCGCGGCTTGCAAACAAACAAATTCACAGTAATACAAGCAAGCTGCAGATTGCCAGGTTCAAGGGCGGCAAAAAATTGCCGATATGAGAACCGGATGCATGCATTAATCGGCATTGCGGTAGTTTTCGCCGCTGTGATTGGCGGCTTCCTGCTGGAAAGCGGCAATCTTTATGTGTTGTTACAACCGGCGGAGCTGCTGATTGTGGGCGGCGCGGCGGCGGGGATCGTGATGGTGGCGAATCCGCCGGCGGTGATTTTTCGCATGTGGCGGGGTACGCTGGCGGCGTTTCGTCCGCCGCCGCACAATCCGAAGAGCTTTCTGCGCGTACATGCGGATGCTGTACGAAATTTTCTGCTACATACAGCGCGCCGGGGTGGTGGAGTTCGAGAGCGACGTGGAGGATCCGCGCGGCAGCCGCATCTTTGCCAATCATCCGGATTTCCTGAAGGACCCCCTGACGTGCGCGTTCGTGTGCGATTCGCTGCGCATGCTGGTGGTGGGGGTTACGACCGCCAACGAACTGGACCAGTTGATGGAACTGGATATCGAAGTGCAGCGGCGGGGGCGTCAGGAACCGGTGAACGTCGCTGCATGCGGTGGCGGACGCGCTGCCGGGGCTGGGGATTGTGGCGGCGGTGCTCGGGGTCGTGATCACCATGCAGGCCATCGGCGGCGCGCCCGAAGCGGTGGGCCAGAAGGTCGCGGCGGCGCTGGTGGGCACGTTCCTGGGGATCCTGCTCTGCTACGGAGTGGTGGGGCCGGTGGCGGCGCGGCTGCGAAACGCTGGGGGAGACGGAGGCGCAGTTGCTGCACGTGCTGCGGATTGCGATTGTGGCTTTCGCGCGCGGAGCGTCGCCGATTCTGGCGGTGGAGTACGCGCGGCGCTCGGTCCCGGTGGAACTGCGACCGTCGTTCCTGGATATGGAGATCTCGATCAAGCGCGACGCCAAGATTCCGCCGCTGCCTCATGCGAACGTCCCGGAGGCGGCCGATGCCCAAGCTCAGTCTGCCTGAAGATCGGGGCGCAGCGGGTGCAGATCCGCTTCGCGGCAGGCACCGGGCCATCGCTCGGGCAGCGGCGCGTGGAAGGTGGCCTACGCCGATTTCGTGACGGCGTTGATGGCGCTGTTCATCGTGCTGTGGCTGATGAATTCGAGCACGAAGGTGAAGAGCTCGATCAGCGGATATTTTCGCGATCCGCGGGGATTCTCGCGTACGTTGGGGGCGGGGCCGGCCAATTCGGGCGAGGGGCTCAGTCGTGACCGCCAGGATGACGTTGACGACATCCGCAAGCAAGCTGGAACAGGCGCTGCGCGAGATGCCGGAGTTCAGCAAGCTGCGCGATAACGTAAAGTTCAGCGTGACGGGTGAAGGTTTGCGGATCGACCTGCTGGAGAACGATCAGGGCATGTTCTTCGTGAGCGGGAGCCCGGCGCCGACGCGGGCGGGCGAAGAATTGTTGCGGGTGCTGGCACGGGAAATCGCGCAGGCTGCCGAACGGGCTGGTGATCGAAGGCCACACCGACGCCAAGCCGTTCCGCAATGCCGGTCCGGCCGAAGGATACAGCAATTGGGAACTGGCGGCGGACCGCGCCAACGCGGCGCGGCGCCTGCTGCATCTATACGGTGTGCGGCCGGAACAGGTGGTGGAAGTGCGCGGCTTTGCCGATCAGAGGCCGTTCAATCGAAAAAGACCGCTTTCGACGCACGGAATCGCCGGGTGTCGGTAGTGGTGAAGTTCGTTACAGCTTGAACAGTTCCCGCAGGCGGCGCGTCTGCACGCGGCTGACCGGGACTTCGGTGTGCTTTTTGTCGTCCATGCGGAGCTGGTAGCTGGATTTGAACCACGGCACCACTTCCTTGATGCGATTAATGTTCACCAGATAGGAGCGGTGCACGCGCCAGAACATGTCGCGATCCAGATTCGCCTGCAGATCTTCGATGGTGCGGTAGTTGGAGTGGCCTTCGAGATTGGTGGTCACCAGGGTGATCAGGCCGTTGTCGATGGTGGCGTAGATCACGTCATTGGCGTCCACAATGAAGTTCCGGCTGTTGGCGCGCACCAGCAGCTTGGTGCGGGTGGCGGCGGCGGAGGCGCGCTCTTGGCGAGCGGCGGCGGGCAGCTCGGGAGCTCGCTTTTCCTGGATGGTGCGGCGCGCGCGCTCGATGGTTTCGGCCAGGCGGCCGCGCTCCACCGGCTTCAGCAGGTAGTCCATCGCCTCCAGGCGGAAGGCCTCCACGGCGTACTGGTCGTAGGCGGTGACGAAGATGAAGTGCGGCAGCTCGATGTCCTTTTCGCGCAGCTGCCGGACCACTCCCAGGCCGTCCAGCCCCGGCATATTTACATCCAGAAAAACCAGCTCCGGCTCCAGCTTCCGGATCAGGTCCACGGCTTCCAAACCGTTGGAACCCCTTGCAATTACTTCAATTTCCGGGAAATCCTTGAGCAGGTAGGCAAGTTCGTCGCAGGCCAGCTGTTCGTCGTCTACGACAACTGTAGTGAGAGTTGCCGTCGCGCGTTCTCGCATGGAGTTGGTATTATAGCATTTCGGTCTTAAAGGAGAACGCATTTGCCCAATAAAGACAACGTCCAAATTGCGCCCGCCGAAGGGCAAACTGGGTGTTCTGATTCCCGGCATGGGCGCGGTGACGACGACGTTCATCGCCGGGCTGGAAGCCATTCAAACTCGGATTGGGCAAGCCGATCGGCTCGCTCACCCAGCTGGGCACCGTCCGCCTCGGAAAGCGAACCGAGGGACGGAGCCCCGCGATCAAGGATTTTGTTCCGCTGGCCAAGATGTCACGATATCGAGGTCGGCTGCTGGGACATTTTCGAGGATAATGCTTACGAAGCCGCCATGAAGGCCGGCGTACTGGAGACGTCGCTGCTCGAACAGGTGAAGGAGCCGCTCTCGGCGATCCAGCCGATGAAGGCGGTCTTCGACCAGAATTTCGTGAAGCGCATCAACGGTCCCAACGTCAAGGCGGACGGCTCCAAGATGGACCACGCCGAGATGGTGATGGACGACATCCGCCAGTTCAAGGAGCGAACCGGCGTGGCGCGCACCACGATGATCTGGTGCGGATCGACCGAGGTCTACCACGAGGCGGCGCCGGTGCATGCCACGCTTGAAGGATTTCGAGTGCGGCCTGCAGAAGAACGATCCGGAGATTTCGCCCAGCCAGATTTACGCCTATGCCGCGCTGAAGATCGGGCGTCGGCTATGCCAACGGCGCGCCGCACCTGACCACGGATATGCCGGCGCTGCAGGAACTGGCGCGCAATCATGAACCTGCCGGTGTGCGGCAAGGATTACAAGAGCGGCCAGACGTTCATGAAGACGCTGATCGCGCCCGGTTTGAAGATCCGCCTGCTGGGGCTGAACGGCTGGTTTTCGACCAACATTCTGGGCAATCGCGACGGCGAAGTGCTCGACGAACCGGGTTCGTTCCGGTCGAAGGAAGTCAGCAAGAGCTCGGCGCTGGAGTACATTCTGCAGGGGGACCTGTACCCCGATCTGTACAAGGAGTTCTACCACAAGGTCCGCATCGAGTACTATCCGCCGCGCGGGGATGCCAAGGAAGGCTGGGACAACATCGACATCTTCGGGTGGCTCGGCTACCCGATGCAGATCAAGATCAACTTCCTCTGCCGCGATTCGATTCTGGCCGCGCCGCTGATGCTGGATATCGTGCTGTTCATGGATCTGGCGCAGCGCGCCGGCATGCGCGGCATCCAGGAATGGCTTTCGTTCTACTTCAAGGCGCCGATGCATGCCCCGGAGCTTTACCCCGAGCACGACATCTTCATCCAGCTGATGAAGCTGAAGAACACCCTGCGCTGGATGCGCGGCGAGGACCTGATCACGCATTTGGGCCTGGAATATTACGATTAGTCGCGGTATTGTTTGAAAGACGCGGTGGCGCGGGACGGACTCAGCTTCCGCGCCGCCGCGTCTTAGTGTCTTAGGAGCTCCTATGAAAGTATTGGTTATCGGGGGAACTCTCTTCATCGGCAAAGCGCTGGTGGAGGAGTTGCTGAAGGAAGGCCACGACGTTGCGGTATTGCATCGCAAGCCGAAGCACGACTTCGGCACGCACGGTCGAGAACCTCATGGCCGACCGCAACGACGCCGACAGCTATGCGCGAAGCTCTGTCCGGCCGCCGCTTCGACGTGGTATTCGACAACGTCTACGATTGGGAACGCGGCACCACGGCGGCGCAGGTGGAAGCCACCGTTCGCGCCTGCGGCGACCGCCTCTCGCGCTACATTTTCATGTCGAGCGTCGCGGCGTATGGCGACGGGCTGAACCACAAGGAAAGCGATCCGCTGGCGCCGGATTATCACCCGATCCCTATACCGGCCACAAGGCGACCACGGAGCGCCTGCTGTTCCGGATGCACGCCACCAGCGGGCTGCCGGTGGTCACGTTCCGGCCGCCGTTCGTTTACGGGCCGCGGCACCAATTCTATCGCGAGCAGTTCTTCTGGGACCGGCTGCGCGCCGGCCGGCCGATCATCATCCCGGGCGACGGCCACCGGCTGATGCAGTTCGTCTACGTGAACGACCTGGTGCACGGCGATGGTGAAGTCGATGGACGAGCCGCGCGCGGTGGGCGAGGCGTTCAATATCGGCGATCCCAAGCCGGTCACGCAGGTGGAACTGGTGGAGAAGCTGGCGAAGGTCGCCAATGTGGAGCCGACCCTGGTGCGCGTGCCGCGCGACATCATCACGCAGGCCGGCGGCAACGTATTCAACGAGCCCTTCTATTTCGGCGAATACTACGACCTGCCGCCGATCACCGAGAATATCGGCAAAGTGACGCGCGTGCTGAAGATGAAGCTGACGCCGTTCGAGACGGGCTGAAGGAGACGTACAAGTGGTACGTCCGGAATCACAAGCCGCGGACGGCGGGCTTCGAATTCGACGATAAGGTCCTGGCGATGGCCCGCGCGGGATCGCCGGCCAGCGTATAGGGGCGGCAAAGGCGCCGCGCAAGCTAAGGCATGCGCCACCAATGACACGGAGTCCGAGCGGGACGCCCCCGTCCCGCTCTACGCCGGCAGAATCAAGGTGCTGCCTCGGTCGGAAGGTCGACGGGGGCGTCGGCCGCGGACAACTCCATGAGGCGCGCCGCATTTTGGCGGATGGGCGCACGCGGTCGCGGAGGTCCACAGCGAGGGCGGGTGGACGGAGCGGGCTACCAATGCAAGTCTAAAGCCAGGGCGCCTTCCAGGGTGAGAAGGCGTTTTTTCAAGGGGAGGCCGCCGCCGTAGCCGATGAGCCGGCCGGTGGAACCGATGACGCGGTGGCAGGGGATTACGATCGGGATGGGGTTGGCGCCATTGGCGGCGCCGACAGCGCGGACGGCTTTGGGGGAACCGATGGCTTCGGCGATCTGCAGGTAGCTTCGGGTTTCCCCGTACGGAATGCCTTCGAGCTGGCGCCAGACGCGGGTTTGGAAGGGGGTGCCCTGGAGGTCGAGCGTGAGATCGAAATGGCGGAGGCGGGCGTCGAAATAGGCGGTCAGCTGCCGGGCGGTCTCGCGGGCCACGGGGTTGGAATCGTTGCGTTCGCCTTCGACGGGCTCGGCAAGCCGGAAATGGATGGCGCGGAGACCCAGGTTACTTGTAACCAGACGGACGGAGAGATCATCTACCAAGCAGATTTCGGTCCACTCGATCATGGCCCCAGTTTGTCATAGACGCTGCGACGTTTGTGTTCCACCTGTTATAATTGTTCTCAATCACTTCTATGCCTCTTAAGCCTTTCGCACCAAATTTCGGCGCGGAGAAAAAGATTTTTCTGCTCAAGCCGCGTGGCTTCTGCGCCGGGGTCGTCAGGGCGATCGATGTGGTCAAGATTGCTCTTGATCTATACGGTCCGCCGGTTTACGTGCGCAAAGAGATTGTCCACAACAAACATGTGGTGGAGGAACTGCGCGAAGCCGGCGCGGTTTTCGTCGAGGAACTGGACGAGGTGCCATCGGGCGCGCGCGCCATTTTCAGCGCGCACGGCGTGTCTCCTGTGGTACGGGCGCAGGCGAAGGAGCGCAAGCTGGAGATCATCGACGCCACCTGTCCGCTGGTGACGAAGGTGCATCTGGAAGCGGTGCGGTTCGCGCGCGACGGATTCAGCATCGTGCTGATCGGCCACAAGGATCACGATGAAGTGATCGGCACGCTGGGCGAGGTGCCGGATCGCAGCTACCTGGTGGAGACTACGGACGACGTGGACAACCTGGTGCTGCCCGACCCGACGCGGGTGCGGTACCTGACGCAGACCACACTAAGCCTGGATGAGACGCGCGACATTGTCGACCGGCTCAAACAGCGCTTCCCGATGATCGAAGGGCCGCAATCGCAGGACATCTGCTATGCCACGGAAAACCGGCAGATGGCGGTGAAGGCGATTTCGACGAATGTGGACCTGCTGCTGGTGGTGGGCTCGGAGAACAGCTCCAACTCCAAGCGGCTGGTGGAGGTTGGCGACAATTTCGGCGTTCGTTCCCATCTGGTGAACGACCGCGGCGATGTGGATGTAAGCTGGCTGGATGGCGTCAAGAACGTCGGCGTCACGGCGGGAGCTTCGGCGCCCGAACATCTGGTGCAGGAACTGATAGAATTCCTGCGTGAACGGGGCTTTGAAGGCCTGGAAGAAATCGAACTGGTGGATGAAGACGTACGATTCTCCCTGCCCGCGGAGTTGACGATCTCGATCCAATGAGCGCACCGTCACACGTCGGCAACACGTTGGAGCACGCGGCCGAACTGGCGATCCGCAAGGCGATGGCCTATCTGACTTGCCTGCAGGAGCGCGACGGCCACTGGTGCGCGGAACTGACGGCGGACACCACGCTCGAATCCGATTACATTCTGTTCCAGCTGTGGCTGTATCCGCCGCAGGACGGGAAATGGGAACCGGAGACGCGGCCGCTGATTCGACAAGGCGGTGAATTCGATTCTGGAGCGGCAGCTTCCGGATGGCGGTTTCAATATCTGCGCGGGCGGACCCTCGGAGGTCAGCGCGTCGGTGAAGGCGTACGTGGCGCTGAAACTGGCAGGACTGGCACTGGAAGACGAGCGGATGAAGCGGCTGCGCGAACGCATTCTCGCGCTCGGCGGGATTCAGGCGGCGAACAGCTACGTCAAAGTCAACCTGAGCCTGTTCGACCTGTATCCGCGCGAGTATTGCCCGAGCATTCCACCCGAAGTGGCGCTGCTGCCTTTCGATCTGCTGTACCAGATGTCGGCGTGGACGCGCGCGATCGTGATTTCCTTGCGAATCGTGCATGCGGCCAATCCGCGGCGTCCGGTGTCCGGCGGGCTTCAACCTGGAGGAATTGTGGCTGCCGGGAGTGAGCCCCGCATTTCGGCGGGATCCTTCGTTCTTCACGTGGCACAACATCGTTCCTGAGGTGGACAAGGCTGCTCAAGTGGTGGGAGCGTTACGGCAGCAAAGCGGTGCGGCGGCGCGCCGTGGAGAAGGCCAGGAACTGGATGATCGAGCGGCTGCATCATTCCGACGGGTTGGGCGCGATTTACCCGCCGATGATGTATTCGGTGATGGCGCTGGACGTCCTGGGCTATCGCCAAGGACGATCCGCTGCGGGTGGAAGCGCTGCGCCACTTCAACAACCTGATGGTGGACGACGGCGACCGGTTCTTCTTCCAGCCGTGCTTCTCGCCGGTGTGGGACACGGCGATCGGCGCCTACGCGCTGGGGCAGGCCGACCCGGCGCACGAAGCGCTTGCGCCGGCGGCGGACTGGCTGATCGGCAAGGAAGTGCGGCGCAAGGGCGATTGGAGCGTGAAGCGCCCCAACACCGAGCCTTCGGGCTGGGCCTTCGAGTACTCGAACGAATATCTATCCGGACATCGACGACACGGCGATGGTGATGCTGGCGCTGAGCGAAGCGCGGGCCACGAATCGCGCGGCGCAGCGGCGGCGTGCAAGCGCGGGCTGGACGTGGCTGCTGGCGATGCAATCGAGCGATGGCGGGTGGGCGGCCTTCGACGCGGACAACAACTGGGAGTTCCTGAGCCAGGTGCCGTTCGCGGATCACAACGCGATGCTCGACCCGACGTGCGCCGATATTACGGGGCGGGTGCTGGAGGCGCTGGCATCGCACGGGCTGGATCGCAATCACAAGGCAGTGCGGCGCGGGGTGGAGTGGCTGATCAAGCACCAGGAGACCGACGGAAGCTGGTACGGGCGTTGGGGCGTGGCGTACATTTACGGCACGTGCTTCGCTCTGCGCGGGCTGGCGGCGTCGGGCGAGAGCGATCGCGAGGCGCACATCCTGCGCGCCGGCGAATGGCTGCGTTCCATTCAGAATGCCGACGGCGGATGGGGCGAGAGCTGCAAGAGCTACGACAACCGGATCTTCACCGGCGGACCGAGCACGCCATCGCAGACGGCGTGGGCGATTCTGGGACTGATTGCGGGCGGCGACGCCAACAGCCTGAGCGTGCAGCACGGCATCGAGTACCTGCTGGAGACGCAGCGCTCCGACGGCAGTTGGGACGAGGAGTTCGCCACCGGCACCGGGTTCCCGCGAGTGTTCTACCTCAACTACCACCTGTACAAGGACTATTTCCCGCTATTGCGCTTTAGCTTCGTTCGTGAAGGCGCGCGCCGGCTCGAACGGGTGAGCCTATGGCGGAGAAGGGTCTCCTGGAGATCAAACTGGCCCGCAAGCTAAAGCATGCGCCACCAAGGCAAGGTGTCCTCAGGGGTGGCGCATGCTTTAGCTTGCGTCTCCGTGTGCGCGAGGCGCCGGCTGAAAGCCGGCGGCAGCCAGGATTGGCTGCCCCACAGGGCGGCAAACTGCAAACTGGAGTGCCCGCTTCGTGCACGGCCTCGGCTCGGATTGGATGCGGCGCCAAGGGGAGGGAACTCGTTGCGCTCCCTTACGGTCGCGGCTCGTTGGAGTGCGGGGCGGTATGAAGCCGGCGCTGGTGACGGGGGCTTCCGGGTTTCTCGGGTGGCATGTGGCGCGGGTGCTGGTGGAGCGGGGATTCCATGTGCGGGCGCTGGTGCGGCCCGGGAGCCGGGTGGACGGGCTCGATGTCGAATGCGTCACCGGCGATCTGCGCGACCCGGCGTCGCTGCAGCGGCGATCGACGGCTGCGGGCTGGTGTTCCACGTGGCGGCGGACTACCGGTTGTGGGCGAAGGATCCGACGGAGCTCTATCGCTCCAATGTGGATGGCACGCGCAATCTGCTGGAGGCGGCGCGCCAGGCGGGTGTGGAGCGCATGGTCTACACCAGCACGGTGGGCTGCATCGGGGTACCGCAGGATGGAATCGGCGACGAAGCGTCGCCGGTGAAACTGGCGCAGATGGCAGGGGATTACAAGCGCTCCAAGTTCCTGGCCGAGCAGGTGGCGCTGGAATTTGCGCGCGCCGGGCTGCCGGTGGTGATTGTGAATCCGACGGCTCCGCTGGGCGATCACGACGTGAAGCCGACGCCCACGGGCAAGATCGTGCTCGATTTCCTGAATGGCGATATGCCGGCGTTCATCGATACCGGGCTCAACGTGGTGGACGTGCGCGACACCGCCGAAGGCCACTGGCAGGCCTGCGAGCGCGGGCGGTCCGGCGAGCGCTACATCCTGGGTTCGGAGAATCTGACGCTGGCGCAGATTCTGCAAAAACTGGCGGCGATCACGGGCAAGAAGGCTCCCACCATGCGTCTGCCCTACGCGGTGGCGTACTGCGCGGGCGCGTGCAGCACGGCGTGGGCCGGGGTCACGGGCAAGCCGCCGCGCGTACCGCTGGACGCGGTGCGGATGGCCAAGAAGAAGATGTGGGTGAGCCACGATAAAGCCGCGCGCGAACTGGGCTTTCAGCCGGGGCCGGCCGAGACAGGCGCTGCGCGCGCGTGGAGTGGTTCAGCGGACGGGTTCCGCCGCCCAAACCCGCCGCGTGATGAGAACTTCTGACTGGTGGCGGCAGACGCGATGGAGTTCCCGGGCATTCTGCGCGCATGCGAGCGGAAGTCGGGCGTCCGGCGGTCGCGGTGAATTGGGCGCGCTCGCGCGACATTGGGCGGGCACGCAGTGCTGCTGGCGGCGAACGGGGCGGGCGCGAAGCGCGCCGCGGCCGCAGTGGATCGCGGCGCTGCGAGAATTTCGACGCGGAGGCCAGTCGTCAGCACCGGATTCTGCGGCGCGCTGGAGCCGGAGCTCGCGATCGCCGATGTGGTGGTGGGCAGCGAGATCGCGGCGGATCGGGCGGCGATTCGCGGCGTCGATTCCCTCGAGCGCGCGGCGGCATCACACGGGCGTGGTGTGTTCGATCGATCACGTGGCGCAGACCGCGGAGGAGAAGCGCGCGCTGCGGGCCGGCGGGCGGCAGCGCGGTGGAGATGGAAGCCGGCGGCGTGGCGGAACGAGCCGCGGCGCAAAGCGAATTACCATTTTACTGTATCCGCGTTGTCACTGATCTGGCAGGCGAAGATATGGCGAATGACTTCAATCTGGCACTCCGTCCGGACGGCCACTTCGCTACAATGAGTATTTTAAGCCGCGCATTGCGAGACCCATTGGTGCGACTGCCGGAGTTGGTCCGGCTGCGAAACCGTTGTGTCCGGGCCTCGCGTGCGCTGGGAGATTTTATTGCCGACTGCCGATTCTGACGTGATCGCCATACCGGAAACCATGCACGCAGCGGTGTATCGCGGCAGCAGCGTCGTCAACGTGGAAGAGATCCCGACACCCGCTATCGGCCCGGGCGAGATTCTGATCCGGGTTGAGGCATGCGGCATCTGTCATACCGACCTGAAGAAGATCGAATACAACCTGCTGGACGCCGCCGCGCGTCTACGGGCACGAAACGGCCGGCGTCGTGGCCGCGGTGGGCAGCGGCGTCACCAAGTTCCAAACCGGTGATCGGGTAGTGGCCTTCCATCACATTCCGTGCCGGCAATTGTTTCTACTGCCAGCGTAAGATATACGCGCAGTGTCCGGTATACAAGAAAGTTGGGATTACCGCCGGGTTCGAACCCGCGGGCGGCGGCTTTGCCCAGTACGTTCGGGTGATGGATTGGATTGTCGAAGCGGGCGTCGAGCGGATTCCCGACGATGTCTCATTCGAACGCGCCACGCTGGTGGAGCCGCTGAATACCTGCCTGAAGGCGGTGGTGCAGTGCGATCCGCAGCCCGAAGATTTCGTGGTGGTGCTGGGGCAGGGACCGATCGGGCTGATGTTCACGATGCTGACGCAGCGGACCGGTGCGCGGGTGGCGGCGACGGACACCATCGATACCCGCCTGGAACTGGCGGCGCGATGCGGCGCCGAGTTCGCGTGGGATCCGCGCGCCAGTCGACGTCGCGGCGGAAGTGAAGAGTCTGACCGGAGGGCGCGGGGCAGACCTGGTGATTGTGGCGGCCTCGGTTCCGGGCATCGTGGACCAGGCGATCGCGTGTTCGCGGCCGGGTTCGCGGATTCTGCTTTTCGCGCAAACGTCGGCGACGGAGCGCATCGAAACGTCGGGAGCGGATATTTGTGTGGGTGAACGAACGCTTTTCGGGTGCTATAGTGCTTCAATAGACTTACAAAAGGAATCGGCGCGGCTGGTATTTGGCGGCGAGATCCCGGTGGAAGCATTGATTTCTCATCGTCTGCCTTTGGTTAAAATCCGTTCAGGATTTGATTTGGCATTGCATCCAGGACCTAAATCGTTGAAAATAATCGTTCAGCCACAGAGGTGGTCATAGTGAATAACCACATGATGGCTGCTGTGCTTTACGGCAAGGAGCATTTGCAGGTAGAGCCGGTAGCTGTTCCCAAGATTGACAGCGGTGACATCCTCGTTCGGGTGAAGGTGGCGTTGACCTGCGGCACCGATGTAAAGGTCTTTCGCCGCGGATACCACGCCCGGATGATCGTGCCCCCAGCAGTGTTCGGGCACGAGTTGGCCGGCGATGTCGTCGCCGTGGGCGAGGACGTCCGGAATTTCAGCGTCGGTCAGCGCGTGGTGGCGGCGAATTCGGCGCCATGCGGTGAGTGTTTCTTCTGCAAGCGGGGACTGGAAAATCTCTGCGAAGATCTGCTGTTCAACAACGGCGCATACGCCGAATACATTCGCATTCCCGCTCGCATCGTGCAACGCAATACCTACCGGATTCCCGACAATGTGGGATATCAGGACGCGGCACTGGTGGAACCGCTGGCGTGCGTGGTGCGCGGATTTGAAGAATCGGCGCCGCGCGCGGGCGATACGGTGGCGATTGTCGGACTGGGACCGATCGGTCTGATGTTCGTGAAACTGGCGAAGCTGTACGGCTGCCGCGTGATCGCGGTGGGCCGGCGGCAGACGCAGTTGGACCGGGCGGCGGCGCTGGGCGCGGATGATTTGATTGTTGCCGGGGAGCACAGCGATCCGGTGAAATCGAGCCGCGAGATGACCCACGGGCGCGGCGTGGACGTGGCGATCGAAGCGGTCGGCAAGCCGCAGACGTGGCAATGGGCCGTCAACATGGTACGGCGCGGCGGCACGGTGAACTTCTTCGGCGGCTGTCCCAACGAGAGCAAGGTGAATCTGGATACGGCGCTGCTGCATTACTCCGAAATCACCTGCAAGGCGAGCTTCCATCACACTCCGGCATACATTCAGAAGGCGCTGGAACTGGTCTGCGCGGGGCACATCACGGCCTCGGTATTCGTCAACAATGAAGAGCCGCTGGCCAATCTGCTGGAAGTGATGCGCCACCTGATGAGCCACAACGGCCACCTGAAGACGGCGATCGTCCCGTAGATGTCCGGCGTGGGCTCACCCGCGTTTCTGCCTCCGGCGAGTTTCGTCCGGTCGCCGGAACTGCTCAAGAAGCAATGGTCGGCCGAGGAAGGGCGCGCGTATACGCGCTGGCTCGCCACCAATCATTACGAGAATTTCCACGTCGTCAGCTTTCTGCTTCCCAAGCGCTTGCACCAGGATTTCTACAACGTGTACGCCTACTGCCGGTGGGCGGACGATCTGGCGGACGAGATCGGCGACCGCGCCGAGAGCCTGCGGCTGCTGGCGTGGTGGCGCGGCGAACTGGACGCGATGTATGAGGGGCGGGCGACGCACCCGGTGCTTCGCGGCGCTCGGTCCGACGGTGAAGCAGTACGGGATTCCGCGGCAGCCGTTCTCGGACCTGATCGACGCGTTCGTGCAGGATCAGACGGTGACGCGGTATCGGAATTGGGAGGAGTTGTTCGGCTACTGCCGCAACTCGGCGAATCCGGTGGGACGGCTGGTGCTCTACCTGTGCGGCTACAGCGATGCGGAGCGGCAGCGGCTCAGCGACGCCACGTGCACGGCGCTGCAACTGGCCAATTTCTGGCAGGACGTGACGGTGGACCTGTTGAAGGATCGTGTCTACATTCCGCTCGACTTCTGGAGAAGCACGGCTACACGGTGGAGCGAACTCTTCGCGCGGCGCTTCACTCCGGGCTTCGCGGCAGCGATGCGCGAGGTGGTGGAGAAGGCGCGCGAGCTGTTTCACGAAGGGCTGCCGCTTACACGGCATGGTGGACCGGCGCCTGGCGATCGATCTGGATCTCTTCAGCCGCGGCGGAATGCGCGTGCTGGAAAAGATCGAACAGCAGGGCTACGACGTGCTGGGCGCGCGTCCGGCGATATCGAAAGTGGAGCGGGTGGGGCTGCTGCTGGCTCGGTGGCGCGCGTGGCCTTCTCCGCGCGGGCGGCCTGATGATCACGATCGACGAATCCTACGAGTATTGCCTGCGCGTGGCGCGCACGCCGCGCCAAGAATTTCTACTATTCGTTCGTGCTGCTCTCCACACAGCAGCGCAAGGCGATGTGCGCGATCTACGCCTTCATGCGCTACTGCGACGACTTGAGCGACGAGCCCGGGGCGTCGCAAGGCGGCGGTGGATTGCTGGCGCGCGGACCTGGAGGAGGCGCTCGAGGGCCGGTTCACGGACCACCCGGTGTGGCCGGCATTTCACCACACGGTGCGGCGCTTCGGCATTCCGCACGATTACTTCCGGCAGATGATCGACGGCATCGAGACCGACCTGGAGCCGCGGCGGTTGGAGACGTTCGAGGAACTGTACCTCTACTGCTACCAGGTGGCGTCGGTGGTAGGGCTGACGATCATTCACATCTTCGGCTTCGATACGCGCAGCGCGCTGCCGCTGGCGGAGAAGTGCGGAGTGGCGTTTCAATTGACGAACATTCTGCGCGATATTCGGGAAGACGCGGCGCTCGGGCGGATTTATCTTCCGGCCGAGGATCTGCGGCGTTTCGGAGTGACGGATGAGGATCTGCGGGCGGGGAAGCGGAGCCCGGAATTTCTGGAACTGATGCGCTTCGAGGCGGCGCGGGCGCGAGCCTACTACAACGAATCGCTGCCGTTGCTGGAGCTGATTCATCCGCGGAGCCGGAGTTCGTTGTGGGCGCTGATTTCGATCTATTCGCGATTGCTGGAGCGCATCGTGAGCAAGAACTACGACGTATTCACGAGCAGGGTACGGTTGAGTCTCTTCGAAAAGAGCTGGATCGTGGTGAAGGCGCTGGTGGCATAGGGTACTCGGAAAAACTGATTAGTGGACAGGCCAGGAGGCCTGTCCCACTGGGACCTCCTGGATGTGGGCGAGAAATTCGCAGGAGCCATCGAGATCGATCGCCGAGATGCTGAGGCGCGCGGAGACGGTGTGACCTTGCTTGTGGACGTAGCGTTTCAGGAATTCGACGCTGGTTTCACGCTCCACCATCATTCGGTGATAAATCCGCAGGGATTCCTCCTGATCGTCCGGGTGGGTGATGTCGGACTGGCCGAGTGCGAGCAATTCTTCCGCGGTGTAACCGAGCATGCGGCAGAAGGTTTGGTTGACCCGCAGAATGCGTGAATCCGCGGTGGTGACGCACATGCCGAAGGGCGCGCGTTCGAATGCGGTCCGGAAGCGGGCCTCGTTGTTGCGGAGTTCCCTTGCCGTCCGCCTGGCGGCGGTGACATCGCGAATAATAGCCGCCAAACCGGTGGCCTGACCGGCCGAGTTCTTGATGAGCGAGACCGAAAGAGAGACCTGGACACGCTCACCGTTCTTGCGCATTGCCGTGGATTCAAAACGCGGGTAGGTTCGGCCGCGAAGCAGGCCTCCGGTGATGCGGTTGCACCGGTCGTGGTATTCGGGCGCCAAAAGAATCAGGATCGGCTGACCCAGGACTTCGTCGGCTGGATAGCCGTGCAGCTTTTCCGCACCCCGGTTCCAGGCAAGGATTTTGCCATCGAGCGTGCTGCCCACCACCGCATCCTCGGTGGAGGCGACAATTGCGGCTAGAAATTGCCGGGCCGCCTCGGCCGCCCTGCGCTCGGTGACGTCCTGCTTGATCGCGATGTAGTTGGTGGTTCTTCCACCGGCACTGAGGACCGGCGTGATGGACATCTCTTCGGTATAAAGGCTGCCATCCTTGCGGCGGTTGATGAGTTCGCCGCGCCAGACGTGCCCGGCGCGGATCGTCTTCCAGAGCTGCTCGTAATATGCGGGGTCTTGGGTGCCGGATTTCAGAATATTGGGGTAATGGCCGAGGACTTCGTCGGTCTGGTAGCCGGTCATGCGGCTGAAGGCCGGATTGACATATTGAATCTTGCCGGTTGCACTGGTGATGACGATAGCCTCGGCAGCTTGCCGGATGGCGCTCTCCAGGCTCATGCGTTGTATATCCACCGACAACGAGTCCTCGTTGGCCGGGGCTGATGATTCCAATCCGGGCTCTTGCACGTTTGCTGTTCCAGAACCCTTATCGGCAAATGTCGGGTGAAACTGTAGGCGGGAATTAGTCCGCGAGCAGATTCAATTGACGGGGATCGGGATCATTGAGGGGCGACGCAGGGCGCTGGACATCGTCGTATGCCGGGTCGAAACGGCGGATGAGTCTATTGAGGTTCAGGGAAGATTCCCAAATTTCAAAGAGGAGGATGCAGCGCGCGCAGTTGCCTCGGATACCGCCAAAACCATCGACCGGAGGATTGTAAGCTTTGTGTTTGGCGCAGCGGCCGGTGAACTTGCGAGCTCGAATCTTCAACGCGACTCCGCAGGGAAAGGCGTCTATTTTACGGTAGTTGTGGATGCCGGAAGCACCTCGGTAGCAGGCGTTTCCGGCTTTTCCGGCTCACCCTTCAATGCCGTCTTAAAGTTACGGATGCCTTCGCCAAGGCCCTTTGCCACTTCGGGGATCTTCTTCCCGCCAAAAAGCAGAACGGCGACCCCGAGGATCACCAATAATTCCGGGAAGCCAATCGTTTCCATCAAAAAACCTCTCTATTCGTAGACGCTAATAGTGTAACCCACGTTACCTGCAATTCTCTCGGTACAATCACGCGGTACAATCCGAAGTGAATGCCGTCCGCTCAACGCGTTAATTGGGCCAAGTTTCGGGTTTTGGCCGTGGCTGTGGCGGCGTCGTTGATTCTGGGAACGATCTCCTACCTGCTGACCGGGGGCACGCCTTTCGAGCCCAAAACCACGCTTTATCTTTATATGGACGACGCCACCGGGTTGGCGCGGGGATCGCCGGTCCGGGTGGACGGAATCAGCGTGGGGAAGGTTGATTCGGTGGAACTTTCAGGCTCCAACGATCCGAAGCGCGTGGTGCGGGTATCGGTGAAAGTGGACCGCGACAGGCTGGACGCGATCACGGTGGATTCGACCGCGCAGGCTTCGACGGACAGTCCGATTGGCGATAAGTTTGTCGATATCACGAGCGGGGTCAGCCCGCAACATCTGCAGCCCGGCGCGGAAATCACGTTCAAGGGCACGCCCGAGCTGATGAAGAGTATCGACCTGGCGACTTTTCAAAAGAAAATTCATGAGATTGAACTGTTGCTGGATGATGTGGAACAGGGGCGTTCGCCGCTCGGGAAATTTATCGCGGGCGAGGAGTTGTACACCGAGTTGAATAACAAGATTCGGGCTCTGCAACAGAGCATGCACGCGGCGGCGGACACCACGAGCTCGATCGGGCAGGCGCTGTACACGGACAAGTTGTACCGCGAGACGTTGGAGCCGCTGCGGAAACTGGATGAGAGCCTGGCGAAATTGCAATCGGGACAGGGGAGTATCGGGCAGGCGCTGCACGACGGCCAGCAGTATGCATCGGCACTCGCGCAAGTGGCTGAGCTGCGCAGCTCGATCAGCAGCATGAAGAACGCCGACATAGTGAAGTCAGATCAAATGCACCGCGATTTGAGCCGGCAGGTGGACTCGATGATTCTGGCCGTGGACGCCTTCAACGCGGGACCGCTGCTGACCACGTCGGCGGTCTACGAGAACCTCAACGGCATGGCCCGGGAAGTTCAGGGGACAGTAAAGGACTTTCGTGAGAACCCGAGGAAGTATTTGCGGATGAAGTTGTTTTGAGACTCGGGGCAGCCGGTTGATGCCGGCCTGCCCCGATGTCTGTCTGGCTACTGCTTGGAGGAAGAGCCGCTGATGTCGCCAATGCCGATCGGCTCGCCGGAGACGACGAGTTCGACGCGGCGGTTGCGTTGACGCCCGGCGGCCGTATCGTTGGTGGCAACGGGGTCGGACTTGCCGAGTCCCACGGCGCTTACGGAATCGGCGGGGACGTTCTGAGAGGTTAGATAATCGCGCACGGAGCCGGCACGCGATTCGGAGAGCTTCTGGTTGTATTCGTCGCTGCCGATGCTATCGGTGTGGCCTTCGACCTTAATGTTCAGGCCGGGATAGGCGAGCAGGATGCCGGAGACCTTGGCGAGTTTTTCGCGAGCGCCGGGTTTGAGCGTGTACTTATTGAAATCGAAGAGCACGTCGGAGATGTTGATGATGAGGCCGCGCGCGGTTTCGCGGGTTTCGAGAATCGTGTTCAACTGATTGCGCAGGCGTTCGCGGAGTTCGGCTTTCTCGGCCTCGGCCTTCTGCATGCCTTGTTTGGCGCGGTCGGCTTCGGCCATGGCGGCCTGCTGCTGCTGTTCGGCGGCGAGGCGGGCGGCGTCGGCGGCGGCACGTTCGCGGGCGGCATCGGCGGCGGCCTTCTCGGCGGAGGCGCGAGCGGTGTCGGCTTCCATTTTCGCCTGCTCGGCCTGCTGGCGAGCGGTGTCGGCGGCGCGCTGATCGGCCTCAGCCTGGGCGCGGCGCTGCTGATCCATACGAGCCTGCTCGTCGGCGAGGCGAGCCTTCTCCTTCGCATCGGCTTCGCGCGCGGCCGCGGCGGCACGCTCGTTGGCTAGCGCCTCGTCATTCATTTTGCGGAAGGTGATGATGCGGGCGTCTTCGGCCATCTGGGTGGCTTCGCGCGCGTTGGTTTCAGCGCGTTTGCGATCTTTGTTCTTTCCGTTCAGGAAATCCTGCGCGTTTTGGAGATCGACCACCGCTTTCTGGAAGGTATCGGCTGCATACTTATCGGCTCCGGCGAGGCGCGCGATTTCGACGGCGTTCTCGGCTTGTCCGAGCTGCAGCGGGCCCTTGGGATCCACCTTCGGCTGCTTGTACATGGAGCGATTGAAGACGTACTGGCCGCGCTTCAGCAGTTCGTATTTGGCGTCGACCTGCTGGATGGTGCCTTCGGTTTCCTTGGTGACGAAGTTCTCGGCGACGACGACGTCGCTGGGTTGGGTCACGGCGAAGTAGGGCTCGGCGGTAACGATGAGGCCGAAGCTTTGCAGGTCCGTGGTGGAGAGCAGGTTGGCGTGGTCGCCCTGCAATACGACTTCGCCGAGATTATTGGCGCGGCCTTCGGGCGTGATGGCCCAGAGCACGTAGGTCATGTATTCCGGCCCGTACTGGCTCGCCGGAGTCATTTTTTCCAGACGTGTTTCAATTTTGGTGGAGCCCATTTTGCTATCTACGGTGGCATGACCGCGGGCGGCGGGCATCAGTTCGGTGCCTCGGAAATCGATCGGTGTGGAACCGTTGCGGTGGTTGTAGTTGATTGCCTTGGTCGTCCGGGAGACAACGGTCACCCGGAAAATAGGCATGGACTGCCCCGTAATGGCGTCGACGGGCGGCTGCTTTTGGGTCGGGTTGGGGACCTGAGCCACAAGCGCGCCCAAGGTTGCCAGGTAGAGCATCGTTAGATTTTTCATGTTCGCGGCTCCTCAGGGGGGTCCAGATGCACGCGGGTGCCCGATGTGACCCAGAGAACAACTGATTGTCCGGACCGGCCAGGAGGCCCGTCCTACAGCCAGCCGCGCTGGTGGGCGATGCGGGCAGCCTCGGTGCGATTGGCGGCGCCGAGTTTGCTGATGGCCTCGGAGAGATAGTTGCGCACGGTGCCTTCGGAGAGGCTGAGGAGATCGGCGATTTCGGCGCCGCTTCTGCCCTCGCCGGCGTGGCGGAGCACCTGGCGTTCGCGGTCCGTGAGCGGGTCGGCTTCGGTCCAGGCTTCGGCGGCGAGTTCGGGATCGATGACGCGCGCGCCGGCGCGGATGCGGCGGATGGCGTTGGCGAGCGTGGAAGCGGGCGCGTCCTTGAGCAGGTAGCCGGAGACGCCGGCATCGAGCGCGCGGCGCAGGTATCCGGCGCGGGCGAAGGTGGTGAGGATGACGACCTTGATGGGCAGGTGGAGCCGCTTGATTTCGGCGGCCAGTTCGAGGCCGGTCAGCTCGGGCATCTCGATATCGGTGAGCAGAACGTCGGGCAGGAGCGTGCGCTACCAGATCGAGCGCGGCGCGGCCGTTGGGGGCATCGCCCGCGATTTCGAAATCGCCCTCGGTGGTGAGCAGTGCGGCCAGCGCGCCGCGCACCATGGCCTGATCTTCGGCAATGAGGACGCGGATCATACCGGGCACCCGAATGCGCAGCAGCGTGCCGTGCGAGCCATCGCGTTCCAGGATGCCGCCGAGCGCTTCCACGCGTTCGCGCATGCCGCTCAGGCCGCTGCCGTCTTCGGCGCGCCGCCGCGTCCGTTGTCGGCGATCTTCCAGTTCGCAAAAGGCGCCGTTGCGGCGCAGCGAGAGGCGGCAGCAGGTGGCCTGGGCATGGCGCACGACATTGGTGACGGCTTCGCGCAGGGCGAGGGCGAAGACGCTCTCCTGCATGGCGGAGAGGCTGCGGCGGTTCGACCGCGCGCTTCGACCGTGATGCCGGCGGTTTCCAGCGTGGCGCGGGCCTGTTTGAGTTCGCCTTCGAAGCCCATCGAGCGATAGCCGCGGACCGCGGCGCGCACCTGCGCCAGTGCGTCGCGCGAGATCCGTTCGACGTCGCGGATCTCTTCGGCGGCGCGCTCCGGCTGGGTGGCGGAGAGGCGCGACGCCAGTTCGGATCTTCAGCACGATCAGCGAGAGCGTGTGGCCGAGCAGGTCGTGCAGGTCGCGCGCGATGCGTTCGCGCTCGGCGACCTTGGCGAGGTGCTCCGGTCTGCTGCGTTGCGCCGCGACGAGGCGGTCGGCGAGCCGCTTACGCTGCGCGATACTGGATCACCACGGCGCCGACGAGCGCGCTGAAGACCATCGAGGAGATCCACATGAAGACGTTCGCGTGGAGCGCCCCGCAGAGCAGGGAGACGCAGCGCGAGGTGCACCGGCCAGGGCGCGAAAGGCGATCGGCGGTTCCCAGACCTTGCCGTAGAGGCAGGCCGCGTAGACGAAGAAGACGCTGGCGCCCGGGTTGATGTTCAGGAAGATGGCGGCCAGCGCAAACCATCCGGCGACGATCCACAGGACCTTGAGCGCCGCGGAGCCAGTAGGACCAGAAATAGAACACGAGGCTGACGGCCGTAGCCGCCAGGGCCGCGTTGGCCTGCCACGCGGGAACCCCGGCGAGAAACGGATAGAGCAGAAAGTAGATCAGGTACACGAGGTACGTGTATGCCGTCCAATCCTGATCTTTGGGTAGGAGTCTCATCAGCGGCCGCCTTTAACCATACATCTTCTCGCGTTCGCGGGATTGCGCAATCCACGCCAGGCCGAGGAAGAGGCAGGCGAAGGCCGCCAGCGCCTCGAAGTGACCGGCGATCGTGCCGTGCACCGGCGCGTTCTGAATCGCGAGCGCGATCTGCGCCAGGTGGTAGGAAGGCAGCGAGCGGCGCGATCTGCTGAACGGCCTTCGGCAGAAAGTCGAAGGGCAGCCAGAGCCCGCCGCAGAAGGCCAGCGGCATGTAGATCATGTTGACGGTGGCGGGCGCGGAGTTCGGTCCGGCGAGGTTGCCGATGATCAGGCCGAGCGCGCAGAACGGGATGGCGCCGGCCACCAGCGAGACGAAGGTGAGCAGCCATTGCGCGGGCGCCATGCGGACTCCGCCAAAGGCCGCGCCGAGCGCGAAGAGCAGCAGGATGGCGGTGGCGCCGAAGGTCACGGCGGCAACGGCCTTGGCGAAGAAATAGGCGCCCGCGGGCATGGGGCTGGCGCGCTTCACTTCGAGCCAGCCGAGGCCGCGCTCAATCGCGATGCCGGCGCCGAAGGCGTAGAGCGTGGAGCCCATGATGGCGAAGGCGCCATAGGTGGCGAGCAGGTAGCGCGCCATGGGAGGGGCGGCGCCGGACTCTGGCTTCATGGCGAGCCCGAAGAAGCAGTAGAACATCAGCGGGAAGAGTATCGAAGACATGGCATAGCTCTTCATGCGCGCGAATTTGAGCAGCTCGTTGCGGGCTTCCAGGTAGTAGATGCGTGCGGTCATTGAAGTACCTCCTCGATCGAATTGGTTGTTGTGGCGGACCAGGGAGAGGAATGCGTCCTCGAGCCCGGTGGAAGCGCCCTGCTGTTTGATTTCGGCGGGCGAGCCCTGGGCGATGATGAAGCCGCGATCGATCACGGCGATGCGGTCGGCGAGCGCGTCGGCTTCGTCCAGGTAATGGGTGGTCAGCAGGACACTGCCGCCGCGCGCGACAAAAGCGCGGATGTGCTGCCACATGGCGCGCCGGGCTTCGACATCGAGGCCGACGGTGGGTTCGTCGAGGAAAAGAAGGTCGGGATTGCCGCAGATGGCGAGGGCGAAGAGGACGCGCTGCTTCTGCCCGCCGGAGAGCTCGCCGAAGAGGCGGTTCTCGACGCCCTGCAATCCGGCGGCGGCGATGGTGTCGGCGAGCCGCATGGGGTTGGGATAGTAGGCGGAGAAGAGCTCGATGTGTTCGCGGACGCGAATGGTCTCGGGAACTTTGGCGACCTGGAGCAAGGCTCCGCGGCGCAGTTTGGCCTGATGGCTGGCGGGAGCGTGTCCGAAGATGGCGGCATGTCCCGAGCTGGGCGAGGTAAGTCCCAGCAGGATGCGCACGGCCGTGGTTTTGCCTGCGCCGTTGGCGCCGAGCAGGGCGAGCAGTTCGCCGCGCTCGATGGCGAGATCGATTCCGCGCAGCGCCGCCACGTCTCCGTAGTGTTTGGTGACGGCCTGTAATTCCGCGATTGGCATGATTCTTGTTGCCTCCAGATGCATAGTGCGACGGAACGGCCGAGGGGCAACAGTGGGGATTGTCAGGCGCCGGGGATGACAGATGTCATGGAACGCGTACACTCCCGGGTTCCGGATATTACACTGTACAGTGAGTACCGTGAATAAGCGCCTGCCACTGCTGTTCCGCCACATTACGTACAACCTGCGCGGCGGCTTCCTGATCCGCCCGCTGGCGATCGCGCTGGTGCTGGGTGGAGCGGGCGCACTCCTGTCCTGGCTGGAAGAGACGATGCCTGGCGCGAGCGACTGGGTACCGAAGGTGCTTTTCCCGTCGCACGCCGATCCGGCAGTGGCTCAAGTGATCCTGGGCCAAATCGCCGGATCCACCATGACCGTGGTCTCCATCGTCTTCGCGATCCTTCTGATGACGCTGACGCTGGCTTCCATGCAGTTTTCTCCCCGCATCATCGTCAGTTTTTCCAGGGACCGCGTGACGCAGTGGACGCTGGGTATATTCCTGGGCACCTTCAGTTACTGCATGGCGGCATTGCCTGCCGCGCGCTGGCTGCCGCGGCCTTTCGCGCCGGTGGCCACGGTCCTTGGCGCAATGGTACTGGCCATAATTTGCGTGGCCTGGCTGCTGTATTTCATCCATCACATTTCGCACGCAATCAGCGTGAATCAGATTGTGGATCGGATCGCTTCGGAAACTGAGCTGATGATCGATGAAGTGATGCCGTGGCCCCGCCGGCCGGATCACCTGGATGAAAGCGGAGCGCTACAACCGGTTGTCTGGGAAGCTCCGATCTTGAACGAGGTCTCCGGCTACATCCGCTTCATCGATACGAAGCGGCTGGTGTCTCTTGCGAAATCCAATCGGGTGAGAGTGAAAGTTCTGCGGCGCGTGGGACACTTCGTTCCGGCGGAAGTCCCGCTGATGATGGTTTCCAAGGCGGACCGTTTGTCTCCCGAGCAGAGCGCCGAGTTTCCACGCGCGTTCGATATCGGTCCGGCCCGGACCTTGCAGCAGGATGTCGAGTTCGGCGTGCTGCAAATCGTCGATATCGCGCTGAAAGCCATTTCACCCGCCGTCAACGACCCGACCACGGCCATTACCTGCGTGGACCAGTTGAGCCGTATCCTGATCCGCTTCGCATCCAGGGATCCGCTGTCGCCCTTGCTTTACGATCCGCCCGGCGTGATGCGCGTCAGTGTGGAATGGATCGATTTTGAGCGGCTGCTGGATTCCGCCTTCGACCAAATCCGCCTGTACGCCCGGGCGGACTATGCCGTCAGCCTGCGGTTGTTGCGAGCGCTGTGCGACATCGCCTCGACGACTTCTGATTCCACTCTCCGCCGGACCCTTGCCGATCGCGGGCGGCGGGTGGCTGAGGGTTGCGCCGAAGGTCTCGGAGAGGCAGCCATGAAGGAAATGCACGTGCGTTTGGCCCTGCTGGAAGCCTATTACGAAGAAACCTCCCGAGTTCGTCACTAACGAATTCCTTACGGCCTCTTTACGCGTTATTGATTTCCGATCTGACAAAATCGGGATGAATGGATTCATCTTCCGGACCGCTGTTCAGCATCATGATAGTGCTCTTGTTTAGCCTGGTTATCTGCCTGCGAGCGGTGTTTCCCAGCGCTTCCAGGAGAGCGGAGACAATCGTTTTGGGAATCACGGCCCTGGCGTTCTTCGGTCTTTGTACGGTATTTCTGCGCCACTAGCCGAACGGTTGGCGAATCGCCTGCTCCACCAAGTCCTGGCGCAGCGCGATATGATGAAACCAATCCCATTGCCTCAAAATTCCTTTGAAGTCGTTGCCGAATGTCCGCACACGCGCGCCCGCGCCGGGGTGCTCCACACCGCTCACGGGGACATCGAGACGCCGGTCTTCATGCCGGTGGGAACGCAGGCCACGGTCAAGGGGCTGACGCAGCGCGATCTTGCCGAAGATCTCGGGGTCAAGATCCTCTTGAGCAACACGTACCACCTCTACCTGCGGCCCGGTCATGAATTGATCCGGCAGATGGGCGGACTGCACAAGTTCATGTCGTGGCCGAACGCGATCCTGACGGATTCGGGCGGATTTCAGGTCTTCAGCCTCAGCGGGCTGCGCAAGATCCACGAGCACGGCGTGGTGTTTCAATCGCACCTGAACGGCGACACGCACAAGTTCACTCCGGAATCCACGGTGGACGTGCAACTGGCATACGGCAGCGACATCCTGATGGTGCTGGACGAGTGCCCCGAATACCCGGTGAGCCACGAGTACGCGCGCGAGAGCATGCAGCGCACGGTGCGCTGGGCGCGCGAGGCGAACGACCATTTCCTGCAGCGGATGACGGAGATGCCGACACGGCACGCGCTATTCCCGATTGTGCAGGGCTCGATGTTCCCGGACCTGCGGCGCGAGTGCGCCACGGCGCTGGTGGATCTGGACACCGACGGGTACGCGATCGGCGGGCTGTCAGTGGGCGAACCACGGCCGCTGAGCCTGGAAGTGGTGGAGGCGACGGAAGCAATTCTGCCGCGCACCAAGCCGCGCTATGCGATGGGGGTCGGGATGCCGGCGGAGCTGCCGGAGTACGTGGCCCGCGGCGTGGACATGATGGATTGCGTGCTGCCCTCGCGCAACGCGCGCAATGGCTACCTTTTCACCTCTGAAGGGCGGGTAATCATCAAACATGCACGTTACAAGGACGACGAGGGGCCCCTCGATCCGAATTGCACCTGCTATACTTGTAAAAGCTACTCCCGAGCCTACCTTCGCCACCTGTTCCAGTCCGGGGAGATCCTCTTTTCAGTACTTGCGACACGACACAACATCCAGCGGTACCTTGACATCATGCGTGAGATTAGGCACGCTATAATATCGGGATCATTTCCAGACTACTTGAGGTGTGTGCAATCGAGTTTGCACGACGCCGGGTAACGCAACTGCGTAGGACCTCGTTGGTTTAAAACGTGATTTTCACTCTGTTTCTTCAATCGGCGCCGCCCAATTCCCTGCTGGGATTCCTCCCCATCCTTCTCATCTTCGGGATCTTCTATTTCCTCCTCTTTCTCCCGATGCAGCGGCAGAAGAAGCAGACGGCGCAAGATGCTGGCCGAATTGCAGAATGGGGATAACGTAGTGACCAGCGGCGGAATCGTAGGCACGATCGTGGCTTTGGATAATGATACCCTTGTGTTGCGCGTGAAGCCGGACAACATGAAGCTCCAGTTCGCGCGCAGCTCGGTGACCAGTAAGGTCGCCCCCACCCCCTCCGGAGACGGCAAGAAGTAGTACTCTATTTAGGCAGGCTGTAAACTCCCATGAAGAAAAATTTAACGGCGCGAACCGTGATCATCGTTGTGACGATCCTGATCTGCGTGTTCGGCATCATCGGCATTCCCAAGAGCGGCGCGGATCTTGTCAGGAATTTCAGCGACAACATCCGGCTCGGTCTCGATCTTAAGGGCGGCACCCACCTGGTGCTCGAGATCCAGGTGCAGGACGCGGTGAAGGCGGATGCCGATCAGACCGCGGAGCGCCTGAAGGAAGATCTGAAGAAGCAGAACATCACCTGGAACAGCATGGACACCCCGGACGTCTCCAAGGTGGAAGACGCCGAGAACGTGGCGATCACCATCAAGGGCATTCCGGCGACGCAATCCAGCGCGTTCCGCAGCCTGGTGGGCGAGCGCTATCCCACGTATCTTCTGACCGCGCTCAACTCCACCGATTACACGATGAAGCTGAAGCCGACCGATCTGCAGGATCTGAAGGTGGACACGGTGAAGCGCGCGGTGGATACGATCGGCAACCGCATCGACCAGCTCGGGCTGGCCGAAAAATCCGTGCAGCAGTATGGCGAGGCCGGCACGAAGTACGAAGTGCTGGTGCAGTTGCCCGGCGTGGACGATCCGGCGCGCGCCAAGGAACTGATCGGCACCGCGGCGGTGCTGGAGATCGTGGACGTCAAGGAAGGTCCATTCCCAAGCCGCGAGGCGGCGCTTGCGCAGAAGGGCGGCATTCTGCCGCTGGGCACGAAGCTGGCGCGCACCAAGCCGCGCGGTACGCAGGATGGCGAGCAGTGGTACCTGGTTGGCAAGAACGCCGGTGATTATCGGGCCGCGAAATGCGCAATGCGCGTCCAGGCCAGGACGAGTTTCGCAAGTGGGAAACCAACTTCAGCCTGTCGCAGGATGGCGGACGCCGTTTCGGCCGTTACACCGAAGCCAACATCGGCAACAAGCTCGGCGTGGTGCTGGACAACCAGATTGGTCAGCGTGGCGACGATTCAATCGAAGATCGAAGATTCGGGCCGCATCACGGGACTGGGCAGCGAAGAAGAAGCGGTGGATCTGTCGCGCTACCTGCGCACCGGTTCGCTGCCGGCGGGCGTGCTGTATATTGCAGGAACGTTCGATCGGTCCTTCGCTGGGCGCCGATTCGATTCACCAGGGGCTTATGGCCGGTATCGCCGGATTGCTGGCGGTAATCGTCGTCATGCTGGTCTACTACAAGCGCTCCGGCGTGAATGCGGTGCTGGCGCTGATTTTGAACACGATTATTCTGCTGGCCGCGGTCTCTTATTTCCACGCGGTGCTGACTCTGCCGGGTATCGCCGGAATCATCCTGACGATCGGTATGGCGGTGGATTCCAACGTACTGATTTTCGAACGTATCCGCGAGGAACTGCGCAGCGGGAAGAGCGTGATCGCGGCCGTGGACACGGGCTTCGGCAAGGCTTGGTGGACCATCGTCGATACCCACGTGACCACGGTTGTATCCTGCGCTTTCCTGTTCCTGTTCGGCGAAGGGCCGGTTCGGGGATTTGCGGTAACATTGACAATCGGTTTGATCGCTAATGTTTTCACCGCGGTTTTCGTGTCGAAGACGATTTTCGATTACGAACTCTCCGGTCGCCGCCAGCTCACGGAGCTGAGCATCTGAAGCCGGGCAGCTGGTTTATCAGCAGTTCGGGAACAAAATGTAAAGGGCTGGTGTCCAACGTTAAGGAAAACACCAGCACGGCAACGTTCGATGGAATTATTCAAGAACACGAATTTTGATTTTCTCGGCAAGAAGTGGCCGTTCATTATCGCCTCGCTGGTGCTGACCGTGGCCGGAGTCGCCAGCATCCTGATGCAGGGTGGGCTGAAGTTCGGGATCGATTTCAAGGGCGGCACCCTGATGACCGTGAAGTTCGCGCGAGACCCCTCCGCTGGAGAAGATCCGGTCGGCCTTCGCCAAGTCGGGGAAGATCAAGGGCGAGGTGAGCGTCCAGAGCTTCACGGACCCGCAGACCAAGAACGAAGTGGAGATCGGCACCGAGCTGGCCGACGAGAAACAGTTGGCCGCCAACCGGCAGGCGATGGAAGAAGTGCTGGCCTCGACGTTCGGCCAGCCGGCGAGCGGCAAACTGGATTTGAATGGCGCCAGTCAAGGAGCAGCTGATCGACCGCCTGCGCGATCCGCTGGCGCGCAGCGGTGTGCCGATGAGCGAGCCGCAGTTGCAGAAACTGGTCGCGGATCATGCTGAATTTCCGCGATACACCGCCGCGTTCGGGATTGATCACGGATTTCAATCAATTGTCTTCCGTACCCGGCGTAAATGCTGGTATTATTAACACTCTCAAACAGGAGAGTTATCTGGCGCCCTACACGGTGATCCAAGACGCAAATGGTCGGTCCCAAGGTCGGGGCGGAGCTGCGGAATAAGGCGGTACTGGCCACGTTGTATGCGCTGGCCGGTATGCTGGTCTATATTGCATTCCGGTTCGAGTGGATTTACGGCTTGGCCGCGGTGATCGCGGTGTTCCACGATACGCTGATCACGATCGGTCTGTTCTCGATCTTCCACGAAGAGATTTCCATGACGGTGATCGCGGCCCTGCTTACGCTGGTGGGCTACTCGATGAACGACACCATCGTGATCTTCGACCGTATTCGCGAGAATTTGAAGATTATGCGACGCGAACCTCTGGAATCGCTCATGAACAAGAGCGTCAACCAGACCCTGAGCCGGACCATCATGAGCGCCGGCCTGACGTTCCTCACGGTGATCGCGCTGTTTATCTGGGGCGGGCCGGTGTTGCACGCGTTCTCGTTCGCGCTGGTTTGCGGCATCATTGTAGGTACGTATTCTTCGGTATTCATCGCCAGTCCGATCGTTTTGTTCTGGCACAACTATACGGACAGCCGCAAGAAGACGGCTCCGGCGGCCGGCTGCGGCCGCGACCGGAGACGGTGCGCAAGAGCCCGGCGAAGGCAGTCAAATAGAAACGTCGCGGACGGGCACTTTCGTGCTCGCCGCGGAGTCAAAAGGAAAGGGAGCTTTGTATGTTCGAGCAAACATTCGTCGAGGGCAAGACCAAGAAGACCTGGACGGCGCTGATTGCCTTCATCGCGCAGATCTGTCTTGATGACCGTCGCGTGTCATCCTGCCGATGATCTACTTACGATGTCCTTCCGAAAACGCACGTTGACGAGTTTCCTGGTGGCGCCGCCTCCGCCGCCTCCTCCGCCTCCTCCCCCGCCTGCGGCTCCGCCGCCGTCAAAGTCGTCAAGGTGATTCCGCGCCAGTTCGACGCCGGCAAACTGATGGCGCCGAAGAGCGTTCCCAAGGAAATCGCGACCATTAAGGAAGAAGAGCTTCCGCCGCCGAGCGGCGTGGCCGGCGTAGTCGGCGGCGTCCCCGGCGGCGTGGCCGGCGGCACTCCGGGCGGCGTGCTCGGTGGCATCATCGGTTCGGTGCCGAGCGCGGCGCTGCCTCCTCCGCCTCCTCCGCCCGCCGGCGGAGAAGAAGCCGGTGACGCCGAAGCGCATCACCATCGGCGGCAACGTACAGCAGGCCAAGCTGGTCCGCCAGCCCAAGCCGGTCTATCCTCCGCTGGCCAAGCAGGCGCGCATTTCGGGCGTGGTCCACCTGGCCGCCGTCATCTCCAAGGATGGCACGATTCAGGATCTCAAGGTGATCAGCGGCCACCCGCTGCTGATTCCCGTCCGCTCTCGAAGCGGTGAAACAGTGGGTGTACCAGCCGACGCTTCTTAACGGAGAGCCGGTCGAGGTGTCAACTCAGATCGACGTGAACTTCACGTTGAGCCAGTAGTAGCCAGTAGTAAGAAGCCCCGGCACGTTCAAGGCGAACCGGGCAGATAGCAGTAAAAATCAACTCGCAGGAGAGACAAAACCTATGCTTTTGCAATTGCAAGTATGGTCGCTGTATTTGCTTCAGGAAAGCGGCAGCACCGTTAGTTGGGATCCCGCCTCCCTTTGGAAGCAGATGGGCCCGTTGGCGAAGGCCGTCGTCGTCGGCCTGTTCATCATGTCCGCCTACTCCATCGGCGTCATGATCGATCGCCTGATGGCGTACAGCGCGGCCCGCAAGCAGTCGCGCCAGTTCGCTCCGGCGGTGGCCGGCGCACTGCGCGAAGGCAAGCTGGATGAAGCCGTGAAGATTGCGGATCGCTACAAGAAGAGCCACCTGGCCAAGGTCGTTGTGGCCGGTCTGCAGGAATTCCAGGCGCATCAGATCAGCTCGGAGATTCCTGGCGAAGAGATCGAGGCTTCCAAGCGCGCTCTCGAACGCGCCGAAGCCATCGTGCACGCCGAACTGAAGCGCGGCGTCAGCGGCTTGGCCACCATCGGTTCGACGGCTCCGTTCGTCGGTCTGTTCGGAACGGTCGTCGGCATCATCAACGCGTTCAAGGGTATTTCGAACGAGAAGTCGACCGGTCTGGGCGCGGTCGCCGGCGGTATTTCGGAAGCGCTGGTGACCACCGCTATCGGTCTGTTCGTGGCTATTCCCGCGGTCTGGATGTTCAACTACTTCACGAACAAGATTGAAAGCTTCGACGTGGAGATGGGGAACTCCAGCAGCGAATTGATCGACTACTTCCTGAAGCGGTCGCAGCGCGGCGTCCGCAAGTAGCTCCAGCGAGTAACCGCTGGTATTTGGGTTCCGGCGAGTTGATTGAGGGGAGTTCCGCGAGGCGCTCCCCTGCTTCTACCCCGCACCTCTGGAGACAGAACGATGGCAAGAACAGGACTCAAAAAGCACACTGCGCCGCCGGCGATCGCCGATATCAACGTCACCCCGATGGTGGACGTGATGCTGGTGATGCTGATCATCTTCATGGTCATCACGCCGATGTTGTCGAAGGGCGTCAGCGTCGATCTGGTGAAGACCAAGAATCCGATCTCGATGCAGGCCGCCGACAAGAGCGATGCGATCGTCTGCGCGATCACGCGCGACGGCAAGACCTATCCTCGGCACCACCGCAGATCGCTCCGGAAGATCTGCCCGCACAAGGTGAAAGATCTGCTGACCAACCGCTTGGACAAGACGGTATTCGTGAAGGCCGATTCTCGTGCGCGCTACGAGCGGGTGGTGGACGTGGTGGACAACCTGCGTGCGGCCGGCGTGGACCAGTTGGGTCTGCTGACCGAGCAGACAGGAACCGGGCAAGGGTAAAGAAGGCGCGGCAGCAGCGACCGCCGGCCGCGACAGTCAACGAATTCTAAGGTTTTTTAAAGGAGCAATCTTATGGGAATGTCCGTTGGCGGGGCCGGGTGGTCCGAAAGCTGATATCAACATGACGCCGATGATCGACGTGCTGCTGGTGCTGATCATCATCTTCATGGTGATCACGCCGCTCACGCCGAAGGGACTTGAGGCACTGGTGCCGCAGCCGCCACCTCCGAACGAGAAGCCGAACCAGTCGGATCAGCGCACCGTGGTCATCGCGATCGACGCCAATCACAATATGTGCATCAATAGCGAAGCCACCGATGAGGCACGTCTGGGCAGCCGTCTGGAGGAAATCTTCAAGACGCGCGCCGAGCGCGTGGTCTTCGTGAAGGGCGACCCGTCCCTGGATTTCCAGTGGGTGGCCAAGGCGATCGACATCGCCCATGGCGCGGGCATCGACAAGGTCGGTCTGATGACCGCGAAGGTGGAGGCCGGACAATAATATGCGCAAGGTAATGTTGGTCCTGCGCCGTGGCCGCGCTGGCGGTCCTCGGCACGAGCTGCAACCAGCTCAAGGCGCGCGATCAGCTCAACAAGGGCGTGCAGGCGTTCACCGCCGCCCAGTATCCGGAGGCCGTCGAGCACTTCAAGACCGCGGTGGAACTGGATCCCGGGATTTCGCCGCCGCCCGCCTGTATCTGGCGACTGCCTACATGCAGCAGTACATTCCCGGCGCGGATTCGCCCGAGAACAACAAGATGGCCACGGCCGCCTTCGACAATTTCAAGAAGGTGCTGGAGCAGGAGCCGAAGAACACGGTCGCCATCGCCTCCATCGCTTCCCTCAATCTGAACCAGAAGAAGTGGGACGAGGCGCAGCAGTGGTACGACAAGCTGATCGCGGTCGATCCGCAGAATGCGGATGCCTATTACAGCATGGGCTTCATCGCCTGGTCGCAAGTGGTATCCGGACTACGGCACCGCCCGCGCCAACCTCGGCATGAAGCAGGAAGACCCCGGTCCGATCAAGGACAAGAAGGTCAAGGAAGAGCTGAAGGCGAAGTACGGCCCGGTGATCGAGGGCGGCTTGCAGGCTCTCGACAAGGCGCTGCAGATCAATCCCGAGTACGACGACGCCATGGCTTACGAAAACCTGCTGGTCCGCGAACGCGCCGACCTTGCCGACACCAAGGAAGACTACGAAAAGCAGATCAAGATCGCCGACGACTGGGTGCAGAAGGCCCTGGCGACGAAGAAGAACAAGGCCGAGAAGAAGAACAAGACCGGCGGCAGCATCGTCGCCGATCCGAATGCGAAGTAAGATTCGGCTACCAAGTCATACAGCGCGGGGAGTTGGTCTGCAAAGACCAGCTCCCCGTTTTGTTTTTTGGTGAATAAATCCCCTGCTACAATCGAAGTAGAGTGCCTTCCGAGTCGACCAGCCTCTCCGAGCCCGGGCCCGTACCGCCTCCGTCCGATCCCGTCGAGCAGTTGTATCGCCGAACTGGAAGCCAAGATCCGCGAGTATCGTCCCAAGGACGATCTGACCGCGCTGCGAGAAGGCCTTCCGCTTCGCCAGCAAGTATCACGAGGGCCAGACGCGCGATTCCGGCGAGCCGTACATGGCCCATCCCGTGATGGTGGCGCACATTCTGGCCGACATGCGGATGGACGTGGTCGCCATGGAGACCGGCCTGCTGCACGACGTGGTGGAGGACACCAGCGTCACCGTGGAGCAGGTGCGCAAGGAGTTCGGCCCCGAGGTGGCGCGCTGCGTCGACGGCGTCACCAAGCTCACCAAGCTCGATGTCTTTTCCGCCGAAGACCGCCAGGCCGAGAGCGTTCGCAAGATGCTGCTCGCCATGGTGGAGGACATCCGCGTCATCCTGGTGAAACTGGCCGACCGCATCCACAACATGCGCACGCTGGGTTACCTCAGCCCGGAGCGGCGCGAGCGGATCGCGCGCGAGACCATCGAAATCTACGCGCCGATCGCACACCGCCTGGGAATGGGAAAGGTGCGCGGCGAACTGGAAGACCTGGCCTTCCAGCACCTGGAGCCGGACGCCTACCAGGAGATCCTCGAGCGCGATCGAATCCAAGCGCCACTCCAACGAAGAGTTCCTGAACGAGATCCGGCAGACGGTGGAGAGCGAACTGCGCCGCGAAGGCATTCCGGCGCGCATCGATGGGCGCGTGAAGCGGCCCTACTCGGTCTTCCAGAAGCTGCGCCGGCAGAAGATCTCGCTCGACCAGGTTTACGATCTGATGGCGCTGCGCATCCTCACCGATTCGGTGAAGAACTGCTACGCGGCGCTGGGCGTGATCCACAACAAGTGGCGGCCGATTCCCGGGCGCATCAAGGACTTCATCGCGATCCCGCGGCCCAATCTCTACCAGTCGCTGCACACCAGCGTGGTGGGACCGCACGGGCAGACCTTCGAGGTGCAGATCCGCACCGAGGAGATGCACCGCATCGCCGAGGAAGGCATCGCGGCGCACTGGAAGTACAAGGAAGGGCCGCAAGGGTCCGGCGGCCGACGATCAGCGCATCGCCTGGCTGCGCCACCTGGTGGAATGGCAGCGCGACGTGCAGGATCCCGGCGAGTTCATGTCCACGCTGAAGGTGGATCTGTACCCGGAGGAGGCCTACACCTTCACGCCGCGCGGCAAGGTGATCGTGCTGCCGCGCGACGCCACGCCGATCGATTTCGCCTACGCGATCCACTCCGATGTGGGCAGCACCTGCGTGGGCGCCAAGGTCAACGGGCGCATCGTGCCGCTGCGCTCCACGCTGCGCAACGGCGACATCGTCGAGATCATGACGCAGCCCGGCCACGAGCCGAGCAAGGACTGGCTGGCCTTCGTCAAGACGTCGCGCGCGCGCAACAAGATCAAGCACCTGATCAACGCGAGCGAGCGCGTGAAGGCCATCGAAATCGGCCAGAAGTACCTGGAGAAGGAAGCGCGGCGGCTGGGCGTCCAGCTCGGCAAGGTCACCAAGAGCCGAGATGGAGAGGGTGGCCGTCGGAGTACGGGCTACAGCAAGATGGAAGACCTGTACGCGGCGCTCGGCTACGGCAAGTTCTCGGCGCGGCAGGTGCTGGTCGAAGATCGCTCCGGGCGTGGTCAAGGAGGAGACCGCCGAGCCGCAGCCGGCCGCGCCGGCGCCGACGCCGCGGCAGCCGACACCGCGCCGGCGCGCGGCGGCCCGATGGCGAGGGCGTCATCAAGGTCCGCGGCATCGACGACCTGATGGTGTACCGCGCCAAGTGCTGCAATCCGATTCGCGGCGAGGCCATCGTCGGGCTATGTCACGCGCGGCAAGGGCGTCGCGGTGCATTCCAGGATGTGCCCCAACGTGCAGAGCCTGATGTACGACGTGGAGCGCAAGATCGAAGTGGAATGGGCGCGCGCGGCCGAGGACTCCTTCCCGGTGCGCATCGTGATCCACACCGACGACCGGCCCGGCATGCTGAATCAGCTCACCAGCGTGCTCTCCGACGAGAATACCAATATCCGCAGCCTGGAAGCCAAGACGCGAGACCGATCACGACGGCGGCGTCGTGGAAATGACGGTCGACGTGCGCGATAAGAAGCAGCTCGAGAAACTGGTGGCCGCCATGCGGCGCATTTCCGGCGTGCGCGACGTCGAGCGGCTATTCAACTGAAAATGTCTCCATCGCACCGACCCCGAACACATCGCCATTTCCAAATCGAAGGGAATCAAGATCGATTGGAAGGACGGCCATCACAGCGACTATGGCCTGACCTATCTGCGCGACAAGTGCCCGTGCGCGACCTGCACCGGCGCGCATGGCACGCCTCCGCGCGAGCCCGAGGCGGAGCAATCCGTTCCAGATGTTCAAGCCGGCGCTGAAGATGCTCGGCGTGGAACCGGTCGGGCAATTACGCGATCCGCATCAACTGGAGCGACGGGCACAACTCCGGAATTTACTCGTACGAGCACTTCCGGCGGATTTGTCCGTGCGAGGGTTGTAAGGCCCTGCAGAGTACGTAGAAAAACAAAAAGGGCGGACCGTTGCCGGTCCGCCCCTTTTTTCGTAGGACTGTTCGGTTTATAGCAGGCGGAAATTGACTTCGATCTGGGCTTCCACCGTCACCGGCTTGCCATCCTTGGTGCCGGGCTTGAAGCGCCATTTCTTTACGGCTTCCATCGCCTTCTCGTCCAAGCCAAGTCCCAGGCTGTGCAAAACGCGCATGTTGACCGCTTTGCCTTCCGGGCTGACCTGAACGTAGAGCAACACGGTACCCTGATATTTCGCCTTGCGGGCCTCTTCGGAGTACTCGGGCTCGACCTTGGCAAGAAGTGCCGGGGCTGTTACGCCGCCGCCGACGCGGAACACGCCGCCGCCGACGCCGCCGCCTTCACCGGGGCCAAAACCGCCGCCCTTACCGGACCCGACGCCGCCGCCGGAACCGCTACCGATACCGCCACCGGAACCGGGCCCATTCGAGGCCGGACCGATCTTGGCCAACGGGTCGCCGTACTGCGACATATTGACGTTGGGCAGGTTGACGTCAGGCGGAGCGATAATGGAGGGCTCCATCGTGAGCTTGGGGTTGGGGTTGTTCACCACAGCCATAGGGGGTGTGAACTGCTTCAGCGCTGCCTTGGGCAGGCGTCCCTTGCTGGCCGGGAGGGGAGAACGGTCGCCACCACCACCACCGCCGCCCATCATCTGTTTCTTGGGCGTCGCCACGGGGGGCGGAGCCAGATCGATGGGTGCGATCAGGGGAACGAACTCTTTCACCTTATCCTGGACGGCTTTGTTCGTCCCAAGCGCCAGAATTAACCCCACGAGGCAAATCTGAAAGCCGAATGACACCATGAAGGACTGTTTCTTGTGGCCATAGAGGCCCCAGATATCCTTCACCGCCACGGGTTTAGAGGTCACCTCAAGAGGAGCCAGTTTAGGTGGGTTGACAATGTCCTTGACGTTTTGAATGAAGGACTTATACCACGGTTCCCCGGACTCGAGAGACATTCGGTCCAGGTGATCGTCGGGGGTATTGTAAAAGTGATTGTTAGGTTGCGACAGGTCAGCCATTTTTATCCACCAGCCCTCCTTGTGGAGAACCGCTGTCTACGTTCTATTGGACGATAGCCGCGGTCATGTCGTTACAGCTTTTGAAATAGTTCACCCAGTTTTCTCAGGTTCATTTTACCACAACCGATCCGGGAGTGGCTTGTAAACACAACCACATAGGCAGAAGATGCGCCAGGAATGGCCAGGATTCAAAAGTTCCATAATTTGGAATA
Organism: uncultured Solibacteraceae bacterium; assembly: GCA_963791985.1. Lineage (GTDB taxonomy): Bacteria > Acidobacteriota > Terriglobia > Bryobacterales > Bryobacteraceae > Solibacter. The sequence continues at coordinate 201,244 of CAWBUN010000005.1, forward strand.
TTTTCGATTTCACCTGTCGAGCCCCTCGGTCGTGGCAAAATCGGAGGGTGATGCAGATAACGATCGAACGCAAGCCTTTGGACCAGATTGAGGCGGACGCACTCATCGTGCCGGTCTTCGAAGGCAGGAGAGATGCCCGTTTCGGAGCGGAGGACCTTTTTGCCTCCGGAGAGGTCGCCGGGAAAGCCCTGGAGATGACATTGCTCCATCACCCTCCCGGGGTTCGGGCCACTCGGGTCCTTCTGGTAGGAGCCGGTACGGCGGACAAGTTCGATGCTGCGGGGATGCGGCGGCTGTGCGGCGCGGCGGTGCGCCACCTGAAAGCGAAATCGGTCAAGAAGATCGCATTAGTCCTGGATTCGGAGTTTGCCGGCAAGGACTTCGCCTCGGCAGCGGTGGAAGGCGCGTTGCTCGGCAACTTCGAGCCTGACCGGTATAAGACGGGTAACGACAAGAAATCGCTCGACACTTTCATTGTGGCGGGAGACACACCCGAGTTGGAGTCTGCTGTGCAGCGCGGGCGCATCTTGGCCGAGGCGCAGAATTTCTCACGCGATATGGTCAACGAACCCGCCAACCTGCTCACTCCGCTCGGCATGGCGGAGGCGGCGAGCAAGATGGCCGCCGAGTTCGGGCTCGAATGCGAAGTGCTGGATCGGGACGCGATGCAGAAACTCGGCATGGGCTCGCTGCTCGGAGTCGCGATCGGCAGCGCCGAACCTCCGGTGCTGATTGTGCTGCGCTACCGCCCAGCGAAGGCGGAGGGCACCGCGCACCTGGGGCTGGTGGGCAAAGGTGTGACGTTCGACACCGGCGGCATCTCGATCAAGCCGGCCGATGGCATGGAGAAGATGAAGTACGACATGGCCGGCGGCGCGGCGATGATCGGCGCGATGCGGGCCATCGCGCAATTGAAGCCTGCGATTGCGGTGAGCGCGTTCATCCCGCGCGGTTGAAAATATGCCGGGCAGCCGCGCACAGCGTCCCGGGGATATCGTGACCGCGATGAACGGCAAGACCATCGAGGTGATCAACACCGACGCCGAAGGCCGCCTGATTCTGGCCGACGCCCTGACCTACGCGCGGCGCCAGGGCTGTACGCACCTGGTGGATGCGGCGACCTTGACAGGCGCGGTGGTGGTGGCGCTCGGACACCTCAACGTCGGACTTTTCGCCAACGACGACGGCATGCGCGATCGCGTGCTGGCGGCGGCAAAGGCGAGAAGGCGAGCGCATGTGGACCCTGCCGCTGGAAGACGATTACAAAGAGTACCTGAAGAGCGGATTCGCCGATATCGCCAACGTCGGCGGACGCTGGGGCGGGGCCGTGACGGCCGCCATCTTCCTGAAGGAATTCGCGGAAGAGACCCCGTGGGTGCACCTGGATATCGCGGGCACCGCATGGTTGGACGAGAACAAGCCTTATCTCGCCAAGGGTCCGACGGGCCTGCCGGTTCGCACTCTGGCGCGACTGGCGATGGACTGGAAAGTATGAAAGCTCTCGCACTGGTCGCAATGATGACGATGGCCGCGCCGCTTGCCCGGCCGGCCGATACCGATTCGGTGGATAGCGTGGTGCGCGCCGTTTACGACGTGATTTCGGGTCCCGCGGGGGCGCGCGATTGGGCGCGTTTCCGCGCCTTGTTCGCGGAGGGCGGGCGCTTGATTGCGATTAGGGTCACGCCCGAAGGGCCGGTGGCGAACGTGATGACCACCGACGATTATGCCAAGCGGGCGGGCGCCAATATGGAGAAGAACGCTTTCTACGAATCCGAGCTCGCTCATCGCGTGGAGAGTTTCGGCAACATCGCGCATGTGTTCAGCACGTATGAATCGCGGCGTGCTCCCGGGGAGAAACCCTTTGCGCGCGGGATCAACAGCTTCCAACTCGTGAAAGACGGCAAGGGATGGAAAGTGATGACAATCCTGTGGGATTCGGAACGTGAGGGACAGGCGATCCCGGAGAAGTATCTCAAGTAGCCGGCCTCAGGGCGATTCTTGATTGAATGGGATGGCGGCTTCTCCCCATCCGGTGGGGGTTTGCACGCGTACCTTGAGCGGGGCGGGTTCGGCAGCAACCGTCTGGTAGGAGATCTCATAACGCGTCAGCAAATTGAGATACGCCCGTTCCACGAGTTCGCAGAGTTCTTCCTCCACGCCCACATGAAACGGCATCCGTGTGCGCTTGCAGAACTCCTGCAACTCGGCGTTCGGCCCCGCGCAGATGGCTTGCAGGGGAATGCGGCCCGTTTGAACGGTCGAAATCAAACCGTGGCCGGCGATGCGACTTTCCTCGGTGCTGCTCAAAACGATCACGTGACGCCGTCCCCGGGATTGTCCCGCGTCGGGGCGGGTGGCGCGCCAGAGCGCCGTCCACAGGTCGGTGCACTCCATTCGCTTGGGTGTACCCTGCAGGGCTGCGGCAATGGCATCGGCCTTGGCCGTGAACTGGGCCGGATCCGGATCGTGAGATGCGGGCGGCTCACCGTCTCCCGTCTCAACGTAGGGCAGAATGCTCCAAAGGTCGCTGGGGCGTTTCCACGTGAGACAGCGCGCGGCGGCCGCAAAAAACTTGCCGCCCGCCGCGTCGCGCGAACGTGGAATCACAAATATCACGCTGATTGCCTCGGGCGGGGGTTTCTCGACGACCTTATAAGACGTGATGTACTGGCCCGCCTCGCTCAACAGGAATTGCAAAGGCGCGACTTTGGGCTGATCACGCATGTTATCGGACTCGACAGCAAGCAGTGCCCGGCGCATGCCTTTGATGCTCTCGCCTGCCAGAATCCGTCCGGCAACATGCCATGGGTCGCCCGGCATGGGCTGCGTGTTGGCGGACTTGATCCGGCTCAGGGCGGCAAAGGCACGCTTGCGGACCACCGGGTCGGCCTCGGAAATCAGACGCCGCAGGGAATCGGTGAATCGCTGGTCCCCCGACTCGCCCATCACCCAGGCGGCCGTCGCACGGAACAACGCGGATTCGTGCCCGGCCAGTTTGGTGATATCGGTGAGCACGGCCGCTTCGCCAATGTAATACAGGCCCAGGAGCGCATTGCCGACGACCCGGTTATTCGCATCGCTGGCAGCAAAGTTCAATAGCGCGCGTGCCTCGGGTGTCTCCACGCCCCAGAACGATTCGATAGCGTTGGCCCTGATCCGGGGATCGGCTTCGCTGAGCCTCCCCATTACCCACTTCACACTCCGGCTGCCGCGGCCAATCATTTTTACGGCCTTGGACCGAAGGTATGCGTTGGGATGGCGCAACAAACGCATCAGGGAGGGCATGACCCGCGCGGGATCGGCAATCTCGCAGATGATTTCCATCAGCCGTGCCGGATCGGAGATCACCACGGCGCTATCGCCGATCGCGCTGTCTGCGAGGCCGCGGGCAAGTGCGGAATCGATCATAGGATCCACCCGTTTGGCTGCGCGCCCCAGCGCGAATGCCTCCTCCCGGCTCAGAGTGGAGTCGCACAAGGCCTGCAGAAGCATTCCATTGGCCGCGAGTAGCGCGACTACGAACTGACCGCCCCGGGAATCGCCGGCCGATTTCATGATCTCCATCGCGCTGGCAAAGAACAGGTCGCGATCGTTGTCCATCAAATCACGGATTTGCTTCCGGCTCCCGGCGGCATCGGCTTCAAAGTTGCGCACAAGGTTATTCAAGGTCGTGCGGATATCGTCCGGTGAGCGATCCCTCGATGCTGCATAAATCGGCACATGATCCTGATCGGCACTCTAGGTGGAAAACTTTAGAGGATTCCCGCAAAATGGCTTGGCGCTCCATCGCGCGGCGGCGGCGGGGTTACTCGTATAATCGAATCAATGGCACAAAACAGTTTTGGCGCGGCGGCGAAGCTGCGCGTCGGCAATGCCGAATACGATTATTTCCGTCTCGCGAGTCTGGAAGAAAAGGGAGTGGGCGCCATCAGCAGCCTGCCTTTCTCGATCCGCATCCTGCTGGAGAACCTGCTGCGCAATGAGGACGGCAAGCGCGTGCTGCCGGGCGATATCGAGGCGGTAGCGCGGGGCGAAGGCGCGGGAGTCCGCGAAATCAGCTTTATGCCCGCGCGCGTGCTGCTGCAGGATTTCACCGGCGTGCCCTGCGTGGTCGATCTCGCGGCGATGCGCGATGCGCTTGCCGCCATGGGCGCCGATCCCGCGCGCGCCAACCCTCTGTTGCCCGCCGACCTGGTCATCGATCACTCGGTCCAGGTGGACCACTTCGGCACCTCCAATTCTTTCGACCTGAATGCCCTGCTCGAATTCCAGCGCAATCGCGAGCGCTACATCCTGCTGCGCTGGGGGCAGACCGCGTTTCAGAACTTCCGCGTCGTGCCGCCGGATACCGGGATTGTCCACCAGGTGAACCTGGAGTATCTCGCGCCCGTGGTCTTCCGCAATCCGCACGGACGTGGCCTACCCCGATACCGTGGTCGGCACCGATTCGCACACTACGATGATCAACGGCCTGGGCGTGCTCGGCTGGGGTGTCGGCGGGATCGAGGCCGAGGCCTGCATGCTCGGACAGCCGGTCTCCATGCTGCTGCCGCCGGTGGTCGGCTTCAAGATGAGCGGCCGTCTCCCGGAGGGCTGCACTGCGACCGATTTGGTGCTCACGGTCACGCAGATGCTGCGTAAGAAGGGCGTGGTCGGCAAGTTCGTGGAATTCTACGGTGCGGGGTTGAGCGCCCTGAGCCTGCCCGACCGCGCGACGGTCGCCAACATGGCTCCCGAATACGGCGCCACGATGGGCTTCTTCCCGGTGGACCAGGAAACGCTGGAGTTCCTGAAGTTCACCAATCGCGACGCCGATTTGATCGCGCTGGTGGAGGCATACGCCAAGGCGCAGGGCCTGTTCCGCACCGACGATACACCAGACCCAACCTATATGGATACGCTGGAGCTGGACCTGGCGACGGTGACGCCGTCGATGGCCGGCCCGAAGCGCCCGCAGGATCGGGTCGATTTGCCGGACGTCAGGAAGAACTTCCACACCGCATTCCCCGCGGCAGTCGTCCCTCCGGCCCACGACACCCTGGGCAACGGCTCGGTGGTGATCGCGGCGATCACGAGCTGCACGAATACCTCGAACCCGAGCGTGATGCTCGCGGCGGGACTGGTCGCAAAAAAGGCCGTGGAGCGCGGCCTGAAAGTGAAGCCCTGGGTGAAGACGAGCCTGGCGCCGGGCTCCAAGGTGGTGGCCGATTACTATCGCGAAGCCGGCCTCATGACTTACCTCGAGCAGCTCAACTTCCACTTGGTGGGATTCGGCTGTACCACCTGCATTGGCAATAGCGGTCCCCTGCCCGAGGACGTGACGTTGTGCGTGCAGAAGGAGAACCTGGTGGTGGCCGCGGTGCTCAGCGGGAATCGCAATTTCGAAGGCCGCATCAACCCTCTGATCAAGGCGAATTACCTGGCATCGCCTCCGCTGGTGGTGGCGTATGCGCTGGCCGGCTCCATGGATATCGACATCGCGAACGACCCGCTGGGTGTGGGTTCCGACGGCCAGCCCGTTTTCCTGCGCGACATCTGGCCGACCGCTGAAGAGGTGGCCGCCACGGTGCGCTCGGCGATCAATCGCGGCATGTTCGAGCATGAATACGCGCACGCGTTCGACGGCGATTCCAACTGGCAGGGCATGACGATTCCCACGGGCAGCATCTATCAGTGGGACGATACCTCGACCTACATCAAGAAGCCGCCCTACTTCGACAAGATGGTGGACCCGACCGCGCCTCTCGAGGACTTCCATCAGCTCCGCGTGCTGGCGCTGCTAGGCGATTCGGTGACTACCGACCACATCTCTCCGGCCGGATCAATTCCCAAAGAGACCCCGGCCGGGCAGTACCTGATCGCGCAGGGCGTGCAACCCGCCGACTTCAACTCCTACGGCGCGCGCCGCGGCAATCATGAAGTGATGGTGCGCGGAACACTGGCCAATATCCGCCTGCGCAATCAGCTGGCGCCCAAGACCGAGGGCGGCTGGACGCGCCATCTGCCGGACGGCGAACAGATGTACATCTACGATGCGTCGATGAAATATCAGCGCAACGGTGTGCCGCTGATGATCATCGCCGGCAAGGAATATGGCTCGGGTTCGTCGCGCGATTGGGCGGCGAAGGGCGTGGCCCTGCTGGGCGTGAAGGCCGTGATCGCGGAGAGCTTCGAGCGCATTCACCGCACCAACCTGGTGGGGATGGGCGTGCTTCCGCTGCAGTTCAAAGCGGGCGACAGCGCGTCGAGCCTGGGACTCACGGGTGAAGAGAGCTTCCACATCGAGGGCATCGCGGGGTCGCTGAACGGCGGCGGACGTACGGCCACGGTGCGCGCCGTCAAGGCCGACGGCTCTGAAAAGGAATTTGCCGTGGATGTCCGCGTGGATACTCCGCAGGAAGTGGAGTACTATCGCAGCGGCGGAATCCTCCCCTACGTGTTGCGCCAGCTGGCGAGCTGATGAGTTTGGGCGGGCTGAAGGCCTCGCCCTGGAAACAGCCGCGGCCGCCCGTACCCCTCAATTTGCTATATAATTTCTACCGGATGGGCAGAGAAGCCCATCGACGAGGGGGCTGACACACAGATGTCGGATCGCGGATTTTTATTCCTCTTTAGCGTTTTAATGATTGCGGCGAGTGCGGGCGCCGCGGCGTACCTGGTGGCGAGTGGGCAGGCAGGCACTGTGGATGGCCTGTTCCTCGTTGTCACGGCGCTATTGATCGCGCTATGTTTCGGGATTTACGTTATTTACCTGATTCGCCGCGCGATGGAATCGGCCAAGCCACCGGCACCGTCGGCAAAGACCGGCACAGCGACTTCCGCCGCTAAGCCGGCCGCTGTTCAGAGCTAAGTACGCCGTTTCAGAAGTACAGTCTCGTATTCCGGGGCGATCGCTCCCTAACGGTCGCGGCTCTGATCGGGGCCGCGCGTGTCAGCAAGCGATCTCGCGCTACGTGATCGAACTTTACCAACCGCTCCCTTACGGTCGCGGCTCCGATCCTGTCAGCAAGCGGTTGGTAATTTGCGCTTTTTATTGAAGTCGTCGCGCTAGCAACCACTACTGCTTGGCGGGAGTGGCTGCCTTCTTGGGCGCCGGCGCGGCCTTCTTCGCCGGCGCGGGAGTGGCGCCCGCGGGCGGCGGGCCATAGCGCTTAATCGTCATGCTGATGAGCCTGACGGGCGTGCGCGGCTTATCCATGCTGTCGCGCGGCACGGAAGCAATCTTACTGACGACCTCTTGGCCTTCCACCACCTGTCCGAAGATCGTGTACTGGCCGCTCAACGAGGGATACGGTGCGTCTGTGATGAAGAACTGGCAGGAGCCGGTATTCGGTGAATCCAAGCGGGCCAGGCCGAGACGTCCGGGCTTATCGTACTTCAGCGTCGGGACGATCTCGTCTTTGATGGTGAAGCCGCAATCGCTGGAGCCGGTGCCGGCGATGTCGCCGGTCTGAATCATAAAGCCCGGAATCACGCGGTGGAAAATCAAGTTGCTGAAATACGGACCCTTCACCATGGCGCCGGCCTTGTTCTTGTAAGCCTTGGTGCCGCGCGCGAGCGCCACGAAGTTCGCGACCGTTCCCGGCGCTTCCTTCTCGAACAACTGCGCCGTGATCGTTCCCAGCGACGTATTGATAATCATGTACAGCCCCGGGTCGCGTTCGGGAGCGGGCGGCGCGGCTTCTTTCTTCGCGGGGGCGGCGCGCCGCGGACTTCTTCGCGGGAGCGGGGGCGGGCGTGGTCTGCGCAAATGCGCATGCAGCGATCAGGAAAAGAGTAGACAGCCGTTTCATCTGATTCTCCGTAAAGACTCATTCTATTCTATAGACAGCGATGGATACCACACGCCGACTGCTTTCGATTTTGCTGATCTCCGCCGGTCTGCTCCGCCCCGCCGCGATCACGGTGACGCTGCTCGCCACCACCGACATGCACGGCAATCTTGTGCCCGTGGACTACGTCACCGGCGCTGCGGCTCCGCGGGGACTCGCCAAGATCGCGACCCTGATCCGGGCTGTCCGCGCGGAGAACCCGAACACCATCCTGATCGATTGCGGCGACACGATTCAGGGCACGCCGCTCGAGGGTGTGTATCAGCGCGCGTTGCGCGCCGGCAATCCCCCGGCCCCCGGGGACCCGATGATGCGTGCCATGAACCTGCTGGGCTACGACGCCATGGCCGTCGGCAATCACGAATTCAACGCCGGCCTCGTCAATTTCGACAGCGCGCGCCGCGACGCGAAATTCCCGTGGATCTCCGCCAACATCGCTGTCGCCGGTGGCGGCGTCGAGCGCGCCTTTGCGCCTTACATCGTGAAGACCGTGGCGGGTATCAAAGTGGCGATAATCGGCCTGACCACGCCGATGGTGCCGCTCTGGGAGAAGCCCGAAAACCTCGGCGCCTACCGTTTCACCCCGCCCGTGGACGCCGTCAAGTCCGCCATCGCCAAACTGGGCCGCGATGAACGTCCCGACCTGATCGTGGTTGCCGCCCACTCCGGACTCGGCCGCAATCTGCAAACCAATCAGGATGAAGATACCGCCGAGAATTTCGTTCACGAACTGGCGCGGGAGGTGCCGGACCTGGACGCGATCGTCTTCGGCCATTCCCACCAGCAACTCGAGGGCGTGCTCGTCGGGAAGGTGCTGCTGGTCCAGCCCAAGAACGCAGCCGCATCGCTGGCGCGGATCGATTTCACCTTCGATGGCAAGCTCGTCTCGAAGAAGAGCCGCCTGATTCCCGCGACCGCCCAGACCGCCGCGGCACCCGACATCATGGAACTCGCCGGCCCTTATGAAGCGGCCACCGAGCGCTACCTGAACACGCCCGTCGCCCGATGCGATCGCGAACTGACCGCGACTCGCGCGCGCGAGGAAGACAGCGCGATCGTCGACGCCATCCAGCGCGTGCAGCTCTACTACGCAAAAGCCGACGTCTCTTTCACCGCGCTCTTCGATCCCCAGGTTCGCATTCCGCGCGGCGAGGTCACCGTCCGGCAGATCGCGGCCCTGTACCCCTACGACAACGAACTCTTCGCCATCGAGGGCACCGGCAAGATGGTGAAGGACGCCCTCGAGAATGCCGCGCGATACTTCTCCGAGAAATCGATCTTCGGATTCAATTACGATATGGCCGAGGGCGTGGAGTATGAGATCGACCGCTCGCTTCCCGAAGGCGACCGGATTCGCAATCTCCGCTGGAAGGGCCGCCCGCTCGCACCCTCGCAGCGCCTGCGGATCGCCATCAACAACTATCGTGCCGGAGGGTCAGGCGGCTACGATATGTTCCGCGGCGCCAAAATCCTCTGGCGCTCCGGTGACGACATCCGCGACCTGCTGATCCGCTACTACACCGAGCGCAAAACGATCCCCGCCGAGCCGACGAACAACTGGAAACTCAAAGATTAAGAGGGCTCTCTTCGTTTTATCCGTGTTTATCCGCGTTCATCCGTGGCCCAAATTGCTTACTTCTTAATCCCCAACTCCGCCTGCAATTGCCGGTACGCGGCCTCTTCGTAGTTGGTCTTCAATCGCGGCTTGGCCTCCGGCTTGGTATCGCCGGGGCGCGGAGCTTCCTGTTTCAACGCGCGGCCCAACAACGAAGTGGCTTCGGTATCCTTCGCATTGCGCGTGAGTGCGTTGCGGAAACTCTCCGCGGCGGCCGAGTATTGTCCCGCTGCGCCAGAGCGTGGCGCCCAGGTTGAAGTGGTAATCGGGGTCGGCATCGTCGCCTTCCAGAGCCTTGCGGAAACTCGCGGCGGCGGCGGTGAAATCATTGCGCTGCGCCTGCACCACTCCCAGGTCGTTATAGACCTCATTGAGCGGTAGCGCGGAGGCTACCAGTTGGAAGCATTGCTCGGCGCCTTTGAAATCTCCGTTGGCGTAGCGCGATAGGCCGAGAAAAAACTGCGCCTCCATATAGCGCGGGTCGGAGCGCGCCACGCGTTCCAGCCAGCCGGCGGCGACTTTGTAGTCCTTTTTCTCCCAGTAGGTCTTCCCGAGTTGGAAGCAGGGCTGCGAAAAGTGCTCGTCCAGCCGCGCTGCTTGAGTGAAGTAGCGGTGACGCTGCTCCGGAGTAGTGGAGAGCAGGCCGCGCACGTAGCTTTCCATCGCGTCCAACCGGACCGCGGGACGCGCGGTCATGAAGTCCCGTTCCTGCGGCACCGTCTTCGGAGCCAGCAGTTCCAGGGTCTGCCAGCCCAAACGAACCTGCAGCCGTCCGATGTCCTCGAGCGCGCCCAACTCGCTATAAGCGGGTCCCTGCCGCGTACGCTTCAGATCCAAAATGCGCGCGGTGATGCGCAGCGAACCCTTCGATTGTTCCGTGCCTGGTTCCGCCGGCAGCAGTTCGTAGAAGCCGTACACCACATGCGCGGCGTCCAGCGATTCTCCGATCTTCAACACCGAGGCATGCGTCAACTCCGCTCCGGGGCGCAGGGAGAGACGCCGGTAGGCTTCGAGCCGGTCCTCGCGATCCAGCACCAGGATCCCTTCCGACCCGAGCGAATCGCGTACGCTTTCCGCAATGCTCTCTCCCACCCAATCAAGATTGGCGGATTTGGAGTGATTGAAAAACGGAAGCACCAGCGTGGTCTCGGCGCAGAGCGCGCCACAGAAAAAAAGTAAAAGAACGAACAACCGCTGCATGTATATCTTCAGTTTATCAGCGGCCGGGTTTGCAGGGGTTGATGGGGCCGCCCTTTCTTCAGAAAGGTCGCGGCCCCGATTTTTCTCTACATGCCGCCGCTTGCAGTGGTGAATAACAGTTTGGTCTTTGTTCCGCCGAGCCGGATCTCCTCGATGCGCGTCTTGCCGCCGTCGTGGTTGTAACGAACGGTGGTGGTGTCGAACTTCGAAGCGTTCTCTTCCACTTTTACCGGGCTCTCCAGTTGCGTTTTACCCTGGCGGATGGTCGCCTTCTGGTCGTTTACCTCCACCTTATATTGACCTGGGGTTAACTCGGTGTTGCCGAACATCGCTTTCTCGAACAAGCTCACGGTATACGTCCGCCCACCGGCGAATGCCAGCCCGGCAACGACGAATAAAAGCGCAGCTTTCCTGATCATCTGAAAATCCCCCTCTAGGTTTGTGAGCCGTCTGCCGTGTTCATTTGCGCGGCAGCAGGCTGAGTGATTCCTGTGTGTCTCGTTCTTACAGAGGATGATACGAACGAAATCGAAAAACGTTCCGCTGCTGTTACACGAGATCGTGAGCTTGTTGCCCAAGGAAATTTGCGACGTGCGTCATCGCCGTGTCGCGAATCGATGGCGTGTCGCCGAAATCCTTCAGCCACACCAGGTCGCGCTCGCGGCGGAACCAGGTGATCTGCCGCTTCGCATAGTTGCGCGTATTGCGCTGCGCGTAGAAAATCGCCTCACGCAAATTCAGTTCGCCGCGAATGTGTTGCAGCGCCTGCTTGTAGCCGTGCGATTCGAAGGGCTTGCACTCCGCCGCGAAGCCCAACGCCAGAATGCCGCGCACTTCTTCCACCAGTCCGTTCTCGAACATCCAGGCGCAGCGTGCGTCCAGTCGCGGATAGAGCACCTCCCGATCGGGCAGTAGCCCCAGCTTGAGGGTGCGATATCCGCGCAGCGAATCGCGTCCGAGCTGCGAAAAGCTCACTCACAGGACGGCGCGTCAACAGGCAGACTTCGAGCGCACGGGTCACCTTCGGGATGTCGTTTGCATGAATCTTTCGGGCGGAGGCGGAATCCAATCTTCCGAGGATGCGGTGTAGCGATCCCGCGCGGCGTGTCTCACGGATGGCGAGGCGGTCGCGCAGTGGCTGGTTTCGGGCGGGGCCCTCGAAGAGTCCATCCAAGAGAGCGCGCAGGTAAAAACCGGTTCCTCCGGCCAGGATCGGGAGTCGGCCACGTGCCGAAATATCGGCAATGGCGGTGCGCGCAAGGCGTGCGTACTCGCCGGCGGTGAAGAGTTCGTCGGGATCGATGATGTCGATCAGGTGATGTGGAACACCACGGCGCTCCCGTTCCGGCAACTTGGCGGTGCCGATATCGAAATGGCGGTAGACCTGCAGGGAGTCGCAGTTGACGATTTCGCCATGGAAATTCTCGGCAATCTGAAGGGCCAGGTCGCTCTTTCCGGACCCGGTCGGGCCGGCGACTGCAACCAATGGCACATCGGTCACGTCTGCGTCTATAGGGCCTGGGGTATTTGCGGTCAAACCCCGTTATACAATAAAAAGAAGTTTTTCGACCCGATGCGGGGGTGCCGCGAGGCCGAAAAGAGAGTAGACTCATGATCCGTTCAGCCAAAGCGCTTCTGCTCGCCGTCACACTGGGATGCTTCGCATATGCCCAGGAGACGGCTTCCACACCTAAGACACCGGACAGTAAAGCCGCTGCCTACTACAACTTCGCCATGGGCCGCGTTTACGCGGAACTGGCTCAGGCGTACGGCAACAAGCCGGAGTATTTGACCAAGGCGATCCAGCATTATCAGGAAGCGCTCAAACTGGATCCTTCCGCGAGCATTGCTTTTGAAGAGCTTACGGATCTCTACATCCAGACCAACCACCTGCGCGATGCCGTCACCCAGGCGGAGGATCTGCTCAAGCAGAACCCCGACAACGTCGACGCGCGCCGCATGCTCGGCCGCATTTATATGCGGATGATCAGCACGGCCGACAACCGCATCAACGAGGACTACCTCAAGAAGTCCATTGAGCAGTTGCAGAAGGTGACCGAGAAGGCCCCCAAGGATGCCGAGAGCTGGGTCGCGCTGGGCCGCCTCTATCGCGTGTCCAATAACTCCGTGGACGCCGAGAAGGCGTACAACAAAGCCGTGGAAGCCGATCCGGACAACGAGGAAGCCCTCACCGGACTCGCCGGTCTCTACTCCGACCTCGGCGACAACAAGCGCGCCATCGAGAAGCTCAAGGCGGCCACCGACAGAAATCCCAACGAGCGCACCCTGATCGCGCTCGGCCAGGCCTACGAGCAGGTGCACGATTACAAGAACGCCGCCGAGGCTCTCCAGAAGGCTATGGAAATGCAGCCCGACAATCCGCGGCTGCAAAAGGGCTTGGCCAACGACCTGATGCTGAGCGACCAGATGGAAGAAGCGCTGGCGCTGTTCCAGAAGCTCGGCGCCGAAGAGCCCACCGATATCCAGTTGAAACTCCGCGTGGCCGAGATCTACCGCGTGAAGCACGATTACGCGATGGCGGCCGAAGCCTTGAAGAAGGCCAAGGCGATCAACCCGCAGGATATGGAAGTTCGCTACGAAGAGGTTCGCCTGCTGGAAGCGCAGAGCAAGTACACCGAAGCCATCACCCTGTTGAAGACCTTGGTCGACGAAACCAATAAGGCGAAGTATTCGGCCGGCGAGAGCGCCGCGCGCGCCACCCTGCTTGAGGAACTCGCCAGTCTCTATCGCAGCACCAGCCAGTACACCGAAGCCGTCGACACCTATCGCAAGGCCGCCGCGCTCAGCAAGGAAGACGCCCCGAGCATTTCGCTGCAGATCATCGACACCTATCGCGCCGCCAAGAATACTTCGGCGCTCAATAAGGAAGTGGATGCCGCCGCCGCCGACCTGCGCAGCCGCATGGGTAGCAAGGCCGATACCTCGAGCCTCCTGATGCTGGCTTCCATCTACGAGAAGGCCAAGAACTATACCAAGGAAACCGAGGCGCTCGACGAGGCCGAAAAGGTCGCCGGCAGCGCCAAGGACAAGATGAACGTGTACTTCCAGCGCGGCGCCATGTGGGAACGCCAGAAGAAGATCGACCTCGCCGAGGCGCAGTTCCGCAAAGTCCTCGCGATCGATCCCGAGCATGCCGGCGCGTTGAACTATCTGGGCTACATGCTGGTGGATCACGGCGTGAAGGTGGAAGAAGCCACCCAGATGATTAAGAAGGCGGTCGAACTTGAACCCGACAACGGCGCTTACCTCGACAGCCTGGGCTGGGCCTATTATCAGCAGGGCAAGTTCGACGAAGCCGAAGGCCTCCTGGTGAAGGCGCTCGATAAGATCGGCCAGGACCCGACCGTCCACGATCATCTCGCCGATGTCTACTTCAAGCTCGGCAAAATCAAAGAAGCGATCACTCAGTGGCAGGCTTCCCTGAAAGACTTCCGCTCGCCCGCCGGCGCGGATAGCGAACCCGAAGACGTCGCCAAAGTCACCCGCAAGCTCGACGCCGCCCGCGTTAAGCTCGCCAAAGAAAGCGGCAAGTAGGATAGGCCTCCTGGCCTGTCCACTTGCTGCCGTAAATCTCTCAAGAAATCGCTGTTGTCCGGAAGCACTTGAGCGCAAACCAGCCTTTTCTGGTCTGCGTTAATCTGCGGCCCATTTGGTTTTTTCCAAAAGAATTATGGGCCACAGATGAACGCAGATGAACACAGATAACAAGAGAAGATTGTGCGCATTGGGCACTTAGCGGCCAAACGCCTTACCCCGGCCGATTCATGATCGTCGCTTCCAGGATGTTCTCCTTCATGTCGCGCCCCATCGCGGCATTCGCGGCCTGAAAGCCCGACATCACCGACGCTTCTACGCATCCCGCATTAAACCCGTTGTTGATCCAATCGCCCGCCAGAAATAAATTCCCCACGCCCGATTCGTTCGCCCGCAGCCGCGCGCCGGTGCTGCCCGCCACCGATAGCACGTACCGTTCGCTCGGATCGATATTGGCGCGGAAGTACTCCGAGAGCACGTCGGACTGTTTGTAGTCCGGCCACAACACCGGCAGGCTGTCCTTCGTGAACTCGGCGGCGTTGGCCTGGACCGCGGCCTTCGCCTCCGCCGGGAATGTCGAGTCGCTCTGCGGCGGAATTCCGCCTGGCATCGCGCTACAGAAATATTGCACGCTCGCCGGCATCGTGGGCCACGTCTCGCGCGGCAGCACCTGGCTCATATCGGCCCAAGTGTCCATCGGCTCGGCAAACGCATCCAGCACCGGGCTCGCCTTCTGCCAGCCCAGGTCCTTCAACCCCGCGCTCATCCACGCCTGGTAGGCCTGCGTGCGGACCGTCTGCATCGTCGTCACCATCTTGCCCCAGGAATCCGGAAATGCGGTGACTAATTCGGGGCAGATGTACGGCATGCTGCCCAGTGAAATACACAGCACGATCTCGTCGAATTCCTCGCCCAGCGTCAGCGTCTTTTGCGTCCCCTTCCACGTTGTCCAGAAGGACTCCAGATCGTAGCCCTTCAACGCATCGCCGTTCTTGATCTGCTCATAGAGCGGCTGGCTCGGCCAGCACAACAGGCCGTTGCCTTGCGGATCGAACATCGGATAATACTCCTGCGCGGGATTCTTCAACTCCACCTGTTCTTCCAGCAGGATCGTCTCGAGCGCGCTCTTATCGGCGCTCAATCCAAGATTCAGCACCTTGTGGAAAAATTGGAATTTCACGCCGCGCTGCTTCAACACGCTGTAGATCGGCGTCACCGTCGCATCCGCAGTCCCCGCCTGCATCTTCCAGAAGATCGCGCCCTTGTAGCAGAACACCATCTTGAAAATGCTGCGGATCGCCGGTCCCGCCGCGAAGGAGGGCTTAGACGTGTCGCCATTCTCGTACGCGAACACCAGGTCGTACAGCCCGCGCGCGATTGGCGATGTCTTGATATTGGTGCAGATGTCGAACGCGCCCCACTTCTTCAGCCACAACAGGTATTCTTCTTCCAACTTGTCGAGATCCGCCGGATCGCTGACCACGCCCTCCATGAACAGCCCGGTGATCGTGGTGAAGCCCGTATCCATGATCAGGAACAGGCGCCGCAATTCATCGTCTACGTCCAGTGTAGGTTCCGCCTTCGACCACAGCCACGTCATGAAATGCTGGCGCAGGTCGCGCACCACGCAGCCGAAGGGCGTCAGGTCGGCCGCCTTGTGCGCCGCCTCGATCGCCGCGCGCAGCAGCACCAGCACGTGCGCGCCGATGTTCAGGCCGCCCTCCTCCACTTCGTGTCCGATACCGCGGAAGAAGCCGCTCACCGCATCCAGGAAGGCCCCGTGCGATTTGTGCTCGGTCGGCGTCAGCGCGTGCCCCGCCGCCTTCGACTGGCCGAATATCTCCGCCAGCCACTGCACCATCATCTCGATGAACTCCAGCATCGTCGGCACATCGCCGCCGCTGCCCGGAACGCCTGTGTTGACCGGGAACTCGATCGGCCACACCTTCCACTGGTCCGCGATATTTTCCGTCAGGCAGATGAAGCTGTGCGGTTTGAAGGCCTGGTCCCACGTGCGGATCGGGCACGTCGGCGGCGTGGACGAATAGTTCTGCTCATAAGCCTGCTGGATCATGCGGAACGCGTTCTCGTAGAACCCCAGCCAGATGTGGATGCCGTGCTCTTCGATGCGGTTGCCCGGCCCGGAGCGGCCGCTGGCGCACTTGCCGCCCAGCCGCCACCCCATCTGATACAGCGTCACCTCGTACTTCGTCTTCCACTCGGGATCTTCCGTCAGCCGCATGGCGGCGGCCAGTCCCGATACGCCTCCGCCCAGAATCGCGATCTTGCGGAGCCCGTCTCCAGGTGCCATGTTATTTGCCCCCCTGAGCGTTCCAGATCTCCGTGCCCACGCCGATCTCGAAATCGAAATCCACGAAGTAGCTCAGAATGGGAGTCACCGACTGGCCCGCGAACCCCAGGTCCTTCACAATCGGGTGGCTGTCGCACGGCGTGAAGTTCACCTGATACGTGCTGTGCAGAATCGCCGCGCTGTGGAACGCGGTCATCGCCGAATCGCATTCCACGATCGACTGGTAACAGGCTTTGCCCGGCACCGTGACATCCGGAAACTGCTTCAGAAACGCCATAGGCGCGCGCCGGTGCAGCAGGTCGTTCAGCGTGTGCAGCGCCAGTGCGATATCGCCGCCGATTGAGCCTTGCGGCTCCAGCACGCCGCCCACTTCACGCAGGAATTCGACAATGTCGCCGAAACTGCTGTAGGCCGGACCGCTCGCCGGAGGTGCCGTCTGCTTCACCTCGATCAGCTTCGTCCACTCGCCCTTGCTTGTAGGCGAGTAGTTGCGAATCGCCAACGTGGTCGCCGAAAGCTCGGTCGCGGTGTCCGGCCCGTCCGGAATCACGAACTGCGCGATGGCTTTCGGAAAGCCGTAGACCTCGCGTCCCAGCGCCATCGCATACGAGCTGTCTACCATGATGTACGGCTGAAACCAGAACTGGCGCTCGCGCTTGCGGTCGATCACCAGCATCCAGGTAGCCGCCTCTTGCTCCGCGAAGAAGCCCTTCAGGCTGTCGGGCGGATTCTGGCTGCTCAGGTGCGTGAGCTTGTTGAACGCCATCACCACGAAGGGCCCGGCCGGTTCGAAGCTCACCGCGCCGCCGGATGGCTTGTTGAAGCGCTCGTCGCACACGTTCTGCAGTGCCTTGAGATCGCCAGGCACCACGAATCCGAAATAGCTTACGTTGTTTGCCAGATAAGGCTGTTGCAGCATCTGGCTGCCGCCGTAGTTTACGTAGTCTCCCACCGTCATCGCATCATCCTCTCTATGTACCGAGCATCTCTTGAACCCCCTGGAGATCGGCCAATTGGAACCCTTCGGTGATCTGCGCGTGGATCTCGCCCAATATCCGGCGGCCCTCTTCGCCGGCCCCGCGTTCGTTCATCGAACGGCACAGCGCCGCCGCCGCGCGCAGCTCGAAGAATCGTGCGCCGCATTCCTGCGCCAGCGCGATGGCGCGCCGGTAGCTGAGTTCGGCCTCCTCGCGTCGCGTGGGAGCGGCCGCCAGAATCAGGTCGCCTTGGATGCGGTGCAGGTCGATCTCGGAAATCCGCACGCCATGACTCTGCGCCAGCGCCAACCCCTTCGCCGCCGCCTCCACCGCGTCATCCAGCAAGCCGGCCGCAAGCATGCCTTCCGCCATCGCGCCGTAATAGAGCGGCTGCACCACGATCGACCCGATCATGTCCATGCCGGCGATTCCCCCGCGCATCAGCGCCACGCCTTCTTCCGCGCGCCCCAGCAGGCAGAGTCCCCAGCCCTTGACCACCACGTTGCACGTGGTCCAGAACGGGTACGCCTGCTCGGTGCAATAGCGGATCCCGATCTCGGCCCGCTCCACCGCCTCCTGCGGGCGGCGCGCAAAATAAGCCAGCGCGGCCGGGAACGCAAGCGACCATCCGATGCTGAACGGATGCCGGATGCGCCGCGCCAGCTCTTCAGCACGTGCCGCGGTGGCCATGCTCTGCTCCGGATATCCGGCGAACCACTGCACGAAGCACAGGTAGCACAGTGCCGCCACCGCCGGATCCTGTCCGAACCAGTAGGCGTGCATCCGGTCGCGCGCCGCGTCGTAGAGGTCGAGCGTCTTCTGCACATTCCGGCCGGCCTCGACCAGGTTGCCCTGCCAGAATTGCGCGTCGCCCAGGGCCCAATAGCCCTCCAGCCGCAATCCCACATTCTCCTCGCGCTCGCCCACCGCCGTCATGCGCCCGGCGATCGAGCACGCCGCGCTCAACTCCGCGCGCACCAGCCGGTAGACCGATGCGCCGAAGAGCGCCGGCAACAGCAGCGGGCCATCGCCCACCGTATCCGTCAACTCCTGCGCGCGTTGATAGGTCTGCCCTACGGCCGTCGCGCCGAATCCCATGGTGGCGATCTGCGGCATCCCGATGCTGGTCACCAGCAGCAGTTCCTGCTCCGCTCGCCGCTGCTCGGTCGGCAGTTCGCCGAAGATCTGCAGTGCGCGCGAGAAGTGCGTGATCGCTTCCACGTAGGCCGAGCGCTCCAGCGCCTTCATGCCCGCCTTGTGCCAGTACTGTATCGCCTGCTCCCCCATGCCGGCTTCGGTGAAATGATGCGCCGCCAGTTCCGGCTGCCGCTCCAGCAACTCCGCGAATTGCTGCACCAGCAGTTCCCCAATCGCCTTGTGCAGCGTCGCGCGATCCTTTTTGAGCAGCGCCTCGTACGCCGCTTCCTGCAGCAGTGCGTGCTTAAATATGTAGGAGAGTCGGTCCTGCACCCCGCGCGGGTACAGCACTTCCGCCTCCACCAGACGCTTGAGCGATTCCTTCAATTGCGCTTCCGGATATCCGGCCACCGCCAGCAGCAGCTTGTACGGGAATTCGCGGCCCAGCACCGCCGCCATCTGCGCCACCGGTCGCGCCTCGCCCAACCGGTCCAACCGCGACATGAAGGAATCGCGCAGCGTCGTCGGAATCGTCGATTTCGATCCGCCGCCCGCCTCCACCACGGAGAGGGTGAGCTCTTCCAAAAACAGCGGCACGCCATCGGAGTTCTTGACGATCTGCTCCAGCACCGATGTCGAAATGCCCGCGGATTTCGCCGTCGCCTGCGCGATTTCAAGCGCGTGGTCGTGCGACAGCCGGTCCAGCGGAAGCGCCGCCACGTAGGCGCGTCCCGGCCAGGGCAGCGTGAACTCCGGACGGTGCGTCATCAGCGCCATCACCGCCACCGAGGGCACCTGGTCCACCAGCATTCCCATCAGCTCCAACGTCGAAGGGTCGGCCCAATGCACGTCTTCCAGCACGAATAGCACCGGCTGCCGGTATGCGCGTTCCAGCAGCAGCGAAAGCAGCGATTCCATAGCCATCGTGCGCTGCTTCTCGGGTGTCAGTTCGAGCGTCTGATAGGGCTCGCCATACGGAATGGCGAACAGCGGCGCCAGCAGCGGTACGTGCGTCTTCAAATCCAGCGCGTATTCCGCCAGCATACCTTCCAGGTGCTTTAGCTTTTGCTCCGCACTCGCTTTGCGCTCCGGGTCCAGGACGGCGCGCTCCAGAAATTCCACGATCGGGTAGAGCGCGCTGCTGGTGTGATACGGAGAGCAGAAACACTCGATCAGCCACGCCGCCGGATTCTGTGCCGCGTGGTGCTTCAATTCGAAGCTGAGGCGCGATTTGCCAATACCGGCGCTGCCTCCCAGCAGCACCACCTGTCCGCTGCCTTCCACCGCGCGATTCCAACGCGCCAGAAGGAATGCGAGTTCCTGCTCGCGTCCCGCCAGCGGCGTCAGCGCCGCGCCGGATTCCAAACGGTTGCGCGCCTCGCTGCGCCGCAGAACCTCATACAGCCGCACCGCGCGGTGGAACCCCCGCACCCGCTGCTCGCCGGCATCGCGAAATTGAAAGTGCGATGCCACCAGCCGGTGCGTATCCGGGCTGACCAGAAGCGTGTTGGCTTCGGCCACCTGCGCCAGTCCGCGGGCCAGCGTCGCGCCTTCGCTGACGATGCCGCCGCTCTCACCGCTGGCCGTTTTGTTGGTCGCCGCCACCGCGAGGCTGGTGTCGATGCCGAGCCTCATGCCCGGCGCCGGCTTATCCTGGTTGCCGGCCTGCCGGCGTAGCGCCTCAACGATCCCCAATCCGGCATAGGCCGCGCGCAATGGCGCGTCTTCCTGCGCCAGCGGATAGCCGAAATAGGCGATCGCGGCGTCTCCCATCCACGGCGAAAGCTTGCCGTCGAAGCCCAGGATGATGTGTTCGCACAGCTTTTTGCACTCCTCTACCGCGGCCACGAACTCTTCGGGGTCCGCCTCTGCCGACACCGGGTAATCCAGCTCGCAGTAGAGAAACGTGATCTGCCGCCGCTCGGTCGTGCCCAGGCTGGATTGCAGCAGCGTCGTGCGAATCCCCGTGCTGTGCGAAGAAGGCGGGCCGCCTTGCGTCGGAGTCTCCACCAGCGTCTCCGTGGCGTCGGAGCTTGGCCGTATCGTGTGCCAGTTGCGCAGGTCCGCGAGCATCAGGTCCGCGTTCGCGTAGCGCAGTTCGCGGTCCTTGGTCAGCGCCCGCGCCACAATGCGATGCACCGTCGCGGGAACGTCGCCGCGGTACCGGGAGACCGGCTCGGGCTCCGTATTGAGCAAGCCATGCAGCACCGCCCGGTAATTCTCGCCCGTGAACGGCAGCCGCCCGGTGAGCAGTTCGTAGAGCACGATACCCAGCGACCAGAGGTCGCAGCGATGATCGACCGCGGCGCCGATCGCCTGTTCCGGCGACATATAGGCCATCGTCCCCATGAGGACGTTCTCCTGCGTCACCAGCGAGCTCTCCGGCAGTTTCGCCAGACCGAAATCCAGCACCTTCACGCGGTCTTCCGCGGTCACCATGATGTTGGAGCTCTTGATGTCGCGGTGAATGATGCCCTTGTGATGCGCGGCGCGCAGCGCATCCGCCGCCGCCGTGCAATATTGCAGGGCGCGCGCCAGGGGCATCGGCCGTCCGCCGGAAAGTTGGCGCAGCGTCTGCCCCTCGATCAACTCCATCACGATGAACAGGCTGCCGTCTTCTTCTTCGATGGAGTGGATGGTGGCGATGCCGGGATGATTCAAAGCGGCGGCCGCTCGTGCCTCGTTGAGAAATCGCTCTCGCCTGCCTTCGTCCTGCGCCAGTGCGGGTTGCAGGAATTTCAACGCGACATCGCGCCCCAGCCGTATGTCCCGGGCGCGGTACACTGCGCCAAGTCCGCCTTCACCCAGTTTTTCGGCCAGTCGATAACGGGACTGCAGCGGCGAGTCCATCAAAAAATATCCCTGCTGAGCGGTTTGTATTATACTCGCACCCAGGCACTCGGCATTACAAGTCTTAAATCGCTAGGGGCCCCCAATAGAGAAGGACCCGAAATGTCACCGTCTTTTCATCTGGCAGCGATCGTTGCGCTGACCGCGAGCTTGGCCTGCGCGCAATCGAGCGTGGCGTCGGGAGAATTGCACGGCACTGTGACCGACTCGTCCGGTGCGCTCGTCCCCGCCGCCGCAGTCACTGTCGAAAATTCCGTCACCGGCCTGACTCGCACCGCTCCCACCGACGACGCAGGCGAATATCGCGTGGCCTCTCTGCCGCCCGGCGAGTACCAGGTCAAAGTTCAGAAGCGCGGCTTTCGAACCCAGGTCTCCAGCGGCGTGCGCATCACCGTCGGACAGATCGCGGTGCTCGAGAGCAAACTCGAACTCGGCGTCGATAACGAGATCGTCCTCGTCACCAGCCAGGCCCCGATGGTCGAATCCGAGCGCTCCCACCAGGCCGAGACGCTACAACAGGAATGGATTCAGAACCTGCCCATCAACCGCCGCGACTATCTCACCTACACGCTGCTTGCGCCCGGCGTCGTGGATGCCACCGCGCTGGCCGATAATGCCGATTTCCGCGTGAAGCAGACTCCCCATAGCGGCCTCTCCTTTTATGGCTCCAACGGCCGCGGCAACTCCGTCACGGTGGATGGCGGCGAGATGAACGATACCACCGGCGGCGTCCGCGAGAACGTCAGCCAGGATGCGGTCGAGGAATTCCAGATCAATCGCAGCAACTATTCCGCCGAACTCGGCGGCGCTACCGGCGGCGTCATCAACATCGTCACACGCGCCGGCACCAATCAGCTTCACGGCTCGCTCTTCGGCTATTTCCGCAATGATGCGCTCGATGCCGGCAACCCCTTCGCCCGCGTGCTCGAAGGCAATACGCTCTCACGCATCAAGCCGCCCTCGCGCCGCGAACAGTTCGGCGCCAATCTCGGTGGACCGCTGCGGCGTGACCGCACCTTCTTCTTCGCCGCCTTCGAAGGCCTGATCCGCAACGAATCCTCGGTCGTCAGCCTGCTCACCGACCCCTCGATCTTTGGCCCCACGCCCGATCAGGAGGCGCTGCTCCGCAGCCTGCCCGCCGCCACTGCCGGACCACTGCGGGCCTTGCTAACCAGTCCGCAGAGCACCATCGATCTCTTCGAACGCAACAGCGGCGTCTTCCCGTTCGCCACCCACGATTGGAAATTCTCCGTCCGCCTCGACCACCAGCTAGGCTCCAAAGGCCAGCTCTTCTTCCGCCACAGCTACGCCCATCTCCACGAGGAGAATGCCAATCTTCAGGCGCTCGTCGGTGCGACCCGCGGTACCGAAGTTTCCCTGGTGGACCCCACCACCATCGCCGGCTGGACCCAGACCCTGACCCCGCGCCTGATCAACGACCTTCGCGCCCAGTGGAACTATCACAATCTCCTTACCGATTCCGTGGAGAAGTACGGACCCGAGATCCGCATTCAGGGCTACGGCGTCTTCAACCACGATTGGGTGCTGCCCACGCGCTGGCTCGAACGCCGCTACGATCTGAAGGATCACCTGACCTGGCAGCGCGGAAGCCATTCCTTCAAGTTCGGCGCGCAGGCGCTGATCCGCGGCATCCACGCCGAAAACAAAGTCTTCTTCGCCGGACGCTTCACCTTCGGCGACCTGCCCGGCTCCGTTCTCGGAATTCCCGGACTGCCCGACAGCTTCACGCTCAATGCGCTGCAGACCTTCAACCTCGGACTGGCCCAGACCTTTCTCTTTGGCGCCGGCAATCCGGTGATCGCGCAGACTTATCCGTATTACGGTTTCTTCGCGCAGGATAGCTGGAAACTGCGGCCCAATCTTACGATCGACATCGGCATCCGCTACGAGCTCGATACCCACAAGGCACCGCTGCATACCGATACCAACAACTTCGCCCCGCGCATCGCCTTCGCCTGGAATCCCTCGGCCGACAAGAAGACCACCGTGCGCGGCGGTTATGGAATCTTCTACGCGCCCATCTATTTCCAGGTCGATTACGTGGTGCAGGCGCTCAACGTGATCAACGGCAACCGCCAGATCGCGCAGGTCTTCAGCACCATCGCCGATACCGGCGCCGCCAATGCAGCCAACGTGTTTTCCACCCTACGCGCTCAGAATGTGATCGGCGTGCCCACGCCAACCCGCAGCATCACCACCGCCGATCTCGCGCAGTTCGGCATGACCTTCACGCACAGCGGTCCGCTGCCGCCCTTCACGCTGATCTTTGAGAACGCCAAGGATTTCGTAAATCCCTACTCGCAGCAGTCCAGCCTTTCCGTAGAGCGTCAATTCGGGCAGAACTGGGCACTCTCCCTGGAATACGCCTTTGTGCGCACGTTGAAGATCACCCGCCTGCGTGACATGAACCTCAAGCAGGCGCCTGTGGACCCGACGCTCGGCATCCGCGTGTGGAGCGATCCGGTGCGCGATTTTGTCGACCCGCTGATCGCCCAGCGCAACATCTTCGAATCCTCCGGCCGCGCGTTTTACAGCGGCATGATCGTCGAACTGCGCCGCCGCCTCAGCAGCAGTCTCAGCCTCGACGCCAACTACACGTTGAGCCGCGCCACCGACGAAGTCACCGACTACACGATCGATTACGAAGCTACCGACCAGTCCAATATGAACGCGGAACGGGCGCTCTCCAGCTTTCACGAGAAACATAAGTTCGTGGCGTATGCCATGTGGACCGCGCCGGGGAAGTTACAATTCACTCCCATCTTCCGCGCCAATAGCGGGCGTCCATTCAATCTGCTGGTGGGTTACGATCTCAATGGCGACCGCCACGACACCACAGACCGGCCCGCGGGTGCCGGGCGTAACACCGGCATCGGGCCGGACTTCTGGAGTCTGGATCTGCGGGTGGGCCGCTCCTTCAAACTCCGCGAGACCACCTCGCTCGACTTTACCGCCGAAGCATTCAATCTCTTCAACCACCTGAATTACGCCAGCATCAATAACGTCGTCGGCAATATTACAGGTCCGTTTAACCTGACCGGGCGCGCCGACCGCAATCCCAGTCAACCGCTTGGCTTCACTTCCGCTTTCGATTCGCGCCGTATCCAACTCGGGGCCCGAGTGCGCTTTTAGACGTTTCGAGGTATCCAAGGCTCCGCACGGGGTTCTCCGCTAACGTTATCAATTAGGTTAAAACGCTTTATTTGCAATAATTTACAGTGCGATTTCGCAGTTAAAACCTATCGTTTTGCCTGCATCTGTGGGATACTCAAGGATAGAACAGGTTTCTCAATCCTATAATGTCCCAGTTGGACGACGCGGTAGCTAGATATAACAAACTACTGGAGACCGGCCCTTTTAAAGATCTTGCCTGGGCCGAGGCTCTGCACGAACGCATGGAGAGCGGGAAGCTCTCGGCGGGCGGAAGGTTGGTCTGTCCCTTCCTCCGGCCGAACTTCATCTCGCGTCGTCAATACGAGTCGCTGGTCAAAACCGGCGAGTCCCTCATCTCGGCCATCGACCGCATGGAGCAGATGGTCTTGACCACCCCTTCCCTCCTGGCACGCCTCGAACTGCTGCCGGCCGAGAAGATGCTGGCCTCTATTGATCCAGGGTATCAGGCATTGGAAGTCGCTGCTCGGCTCGATTCCCACCTGGTCAACGGGCACCTCCATTTTGTGCAGTATAATGCGGACTCTCCCACTGGCGCCGGCTATGCCGACGCGCTGGCCGATCTCTTCTGGGATATCCCGCCCGTCAAGGAATTCCGCAAGAAATATGCCCTGGCGCGCGTAGGCAGCCGCAAGCACCTGCTCTCGGCGCTGCTGAAATCTTACAAGCAGTTCGGCGGCTCCAAGAAACCGAACATCGCCATCGTCGAATTCCGTCCGGCCTACTCTGCCGCGCAAAGTGAGTACGAGCTCTTCCGCGATTTCTTCCGCGACGAAGGCTACATGGTGGAGATCGTCTCCCCCGAACAGCTCGAATATCGCAATGGCGTCCTGCGCAAGGGTTCCTTCGAAATCAACCTGGTCTACCGCCGCCTCGGCGTGCAGGAATTCCTGATCCGTTTCGATCTCACTCATCCCCTGGTGCAGGCCTACCGTGACCGCGCCGTCTGCGTGGTCAACAGCTTCCGGAGCGAACTCGCCCACAAGAAGGCCATGTTCGGCCTGCTCACCGATGAGAGCGTGACTTCGAAGTTCCCGGCCGTCGAGCGCAAGGCCATCCGCGACCACGTGCCGTGGACCCGCCTGGTCTCCGCCGCCAAAACCACGCACAACGATCAGACCATCGATCTGCCCGAGTTCATCCTGCAGAACCGCGAGAAGCTGGCGCTCAAGCCCAACGACGATTACAGCGACCAGCACACCTACTTCGGCTGGGAGATGGATACCGCCGGATGGGAGCGCGCCATCAAGCAGGCAATGCGCAGCCCTTACGTAGTGCAGGAGCGCGTCGAGCCCGTGAAGTCAGTCTTCCCGCTGATGAGCTACGGCCACCTGGAATTCCGCGAAATGCAGGTCGATGTTCACCCGCACGCCTACCTCGGCAAAGTGCAGGGCTGCTCCAGCTGGCTCTCCATGGGCAAAACCGGCTTCTCTTCCGCCGCCGGCATCGTCCCCACTTTTATCCTGGATTCGAAGTAGCGATCCCTACACCAGCACGGTGAAGGTGGATTCCGTCCGTGTCACCGGACGATACAGCGTGTCGCGTTCGATCGGCTCTCTCCCCGCCTTGCGAATTAGTGCCAGCAGTTCATTGCGTCGCAGCCCTTGCTGCGTGGTGGCGCCGGCATCGTGATAGATGCGCTCTTCGACGATCGTGCCGTCTAAATCGTCGGCGCCGAACTTGAGAGCAATCTGCGCAATCCGCGGCGTCATCATCACCCAGTACGCCTTGATGTGCGGGATGTTGTCCAGCATCAGCCGCGCCACCGCGATGTTCTTGATGTCGTTGAAGCCCGTCGTCTTGGGAATGTGCTGCAGCGGCGTGTTGTCGGGATGGAAGGCCAGCGGGATGTAGGTGACGAAGCCGTTGGTCTCATCCTGCAGGGTCCGCAGCCGCACCAGGTGGTCGGCGCGATCTTCGTCGTTTTCCAGGTGGCCGTAGAGCATCGTGCAGTTGGAACGCAGGCCCAATTGATGCGCGATCTTCGCCGTCTCCAGCCACTCGTTGCCATCGATCTTGTGATCGCAGATGATGCGCCGGACACGCTCGTTGAAGATCTCGGCGCCGCCGCCGGGCAGCGAATCCATGCCGGCGTCGCGCAGCCGCTCCAGCGTCTCGCGGATGGAAATCTTCTGGCGCTTCGCCAGGTATGCGATCTCCACCATCGTGAAGGCCTTCAGATGCACCTGCGGAAATCGCTGTTTGAGCCCGCGCAGCATCTCGCAAAACCAGTCGAGCGTCAATTCGGGATGCAGTCCGCCCACAATGTGGAACTCCGTGACCGCTTCGCTCCAGCCCTCGCCGGCCTTGTGCCAGACCTCTTCCAGCGACATCGTGTACGCCTTCGGGTCGCGCACCCGCTTGCCGAACGCGCACAGGCGGCAGCTGGCCACGCAGACATCGGTTGGATTGATGTGGCGGTTGACGTTGAAGTAGGTTTTCGAGCCGTGCAGGCGCTCGCGCACCAGGTTGGCCATGTAGCCGATCGCGAGGATGTCGTTGCTTCGGTACAGCGTCACCCCGTCGTCATAAGACAGGCGTTCGCCCGCTTCGACTTTGGTGCGAATCGGGTTCAGCAGGGGATCATCGAATACGACTTGCATGGTATCAAGCACCCGGTTTGAGGAGGAAAATATCAGCAGCCCAGAAGATAAAGAATAACACGCTCACGTAGCCGTTCATGGTGAAGAAGGCGGCGTTGACGCGCGAGAGATCGGTCGGTTTGACCAGGCTGTGTTCGTAGATCAGCAGCGCCGCAATCGCCGCCACTCCGGCTAGCGCAAGCGCTCCCAGGTGCAGGCTGTAAACCAGCGCCAGCAGGCACGCGATCATCAGCACGTGCAGCACCTGTGCGGCACGCAGCGCCCCCGCGATGCCGAGTGCGCGCGGCACGCTGAACAGGCCCTCGGCGCGGTCGAATTCATAGTCCTGGCAGGAATAGATCACGTCGAAACCCGCGGTCCAGCACGTGACCGCCGCGGTCAGCCAGAGGATCCGCGGGTCGAGCGAACCGCGCACCGCGATCCACGCCGCAGCCGGCGCGATCCCCAGCGAAAAGCCCAACACCAGATGCGAGAAAGAGGTGAAGCGTTTGGTGAAGGAGTAGAAGAAAACGATCCCGAGCGCCAGCGGCGCCAGCATCAGGCACAGCGGATTGAGCGCCCACGCCGCCGCCAGGAACACCAGAGAGCTGACCGCGACAAAGGCCCATCCGAAGCCCTGCGATAGCAGGCCCGCCGGAAGGTGCCGCATGCTGGTGCGCGGATTGCGCGCGTCGATGCGCGCGTCCACCAGACGGTTGAAGGCCATCGCGGCCGAGCGCGCACCCACCATCGCGACCACGATCCAGCCCAGCTTTACCCAGATCTCCGCGGACTGATAGCCGCCTTCACGAAATGCCAGCAGAGCGCCCGTGAGGGCGAAGGGCAGAGCAAAAACCGAGTGCTCGAACTTGATCATGTCGAGCGTCAGGCGCAAGCGTTTCCAGGGTGAAGATAGCGGCATCAAGAGTGGCTTCTGTTTATTTTACCGCCATCGCCTGCCGTGTTACAGTGACGTACGGACGGATTGGTGCACATGCTGGAAGCATTCTCGCTCTCGGACAAGGGTTGCGTACGGGCCAACAATGAGGATTACTGCCTGATTGATGCGGAGCGTGGCCTCTACGTGCTCGCCGACGGCATGGGGGGCGCCAAAGCAGGCGAACAAGCCTCCCGCATCGCAGTGGAAACCGTGGCCGAAACCGTCCGCACCGCGCCCAAGCTGGATTCGCAGGTGTTAATCTTCGCCGCCGAAGAGGCCAACCGTCGCGTGCTCGAGGCCGCCCATCATGATCCCAGCCTCGAAGGCATGGGCACCACACTAGTGGCGGCGCTCGAACTGGAGAACGAACTGGCCATCGCCAGCGTCGGGGATAGCCGGGCCTATGTCATGGACGACGCCGGGTTGCGCGCCATCACCGACGACCAGACCTGGGTCAACGAGGTCGGCCGTCCGCTCGGGCTGGACGAGGACAGCCTGCGCAATCATCCGATGCGCCACGTGCTGACCATGGCGATCGGCGCCAGCGCTCCGCTCACCATCAATCACTACAAGGTGCGGCTCACCCCGGGCAGCCTGGTACTGATCTGCAGCGACGGCCTGCACGGCGTCCTGGAAGCTCCCGAGATGGAGCGCATTCTCAAGGGCGGTCGCAACGGCAATACGCTCGAGGAAAGCTGTCATCACCTCATCGACGCAGCCAAACATGCCGGTGGTCCGGATAACGTTACGGCCGTGCTCATGAGAAAAATCGGATAATTCTACAGTCCTGTTCCCACTTTAAGTACATCAGGCAGAGTTCAGCCCGGCTAGCCGCTATGTCCTTGGCACTGGCGGCCATGGCGTTTGCTCAGGTCGCCATTCTTCAGATCAAAGTCGTGGAAGGCGAAGGCACGGTACACGTTCCGGGTGCCCGGAGTCAGCGCCCGCTGACCATCGAGGTTACCGACGAGACTGGCCGTCCCGTGGCCGGCGCAGCAGTCAGCTTCCACTTGCCGGAAGACGGTCCGGGCGGCAGCTTTGCCAACGGCCTCCGGACCGAGATCGTGATCACCGACGCCCACGGCCGCGCCAGTCTGCACGGCCTGCAGGCGAACCGGATCGGTGGCCGGTTCCAGCTGCGGATCCTGGCGTCCAAAGAGCAGGCGCGCGCCGGCATCGTTTCTTTTCAATATGTGGCGGAGTTCAAGGGTCCGGCGCCGGTCGCAGCGGTGAGTCACCGCAAATGGATCGTGATCGGCGCCGGCATCGCGGGCGGAGCAGTCGCCGGTCTGGTGGCATCGCGCGGCGGTTCCCGCGGCGCGGACCGTGACTGCTCCGCCTGTGGTTCCGCCGGCGCTGACTATCGGCACGCCGGCCATCACGGTAGGCAAGCCATGAGTCAACCGCCCCGGATGAAGACGGCCGAGCAAAGCTCGGCTGGACAGGCCAGGAGGCCTATCCTACTTCTTGCGCTCCTGGCCTTCGCGTTTGTCAGCCCCGCGGTCGCACAGGTCGTACTAGTGCTGCCGGATGGGACGCCGGCGCCGGCGCTGTACGATCTTGGAGCGGTCGATAGCGGGCAGGCTGCGACAGCCCGGTTCCGGCTGCGCAATACGTCCGCGGGCGGCGCCACGGTGAACAGCCTGAGTGTCGCGGGTGTGGGATTCAGCCTCGCCGCGCCCCCGACGCCCTTCGGCATTCCGGCGCAGGACGCTGTCGATTTCACAGTCAATTTCCAGGCCACCGGCACCGGCAGCTATAGCGCGGCGCTCCGGGCCGATGGAATCGCGATCCTGCTCACCGCGTCGGTTCTGCCCAGCCTCACTTACCGCACCGATAGCATCAACGGGCTCGTGCTGTTGACCGCGCTCGATTTCGGCACCGTCGTGCGCGGCACCGTCGCGCAGCGGCGTGTCACGGTCCGCAACGAGACGGCGGCCATCCTCACCGTGCCGACGATCTCCGTGCAGGGCGATGGCTTCACGCTGGCCGCCGGCGCGCCCTCGGGACAGAGCCTGCAGCCGCAACAGGGCGGCGAATTCAACGTCGCGTTCAATCCGCTGGCCGCCGGCCCGCGTCAGGGGACGCTGGTGATCGGCGGCCGCACGTTCCCGCTTTCGGGCACCGCTACCGAGCCGTTGCTACCGAAAGTCTCGCTGGCGATCGATCTTCAGCCCGCCGCCAGCGCCCGGCAAGGAAACCTGGTGGTCCGCCTGGATGCTCCGGCACAGACCGCTGGCACCGGAAGCGCGACACTGGACTTCGCCGGCCCGGCCGACGCCACCATCGCGTTCGCCGCCGGCGGCCGCACCGCCAGCTTTACGGTGGCGCCCGGCGACACGCAGGCGGTGCTCGCCTTCCAGACCGGAACCACTGCGGGAACGCTTACCTTCGGCGTGCAGCTGGGGCAATCGACCGACCAGCAGAGCGTCGTGATCGCACCGGCCAAGCCCACCGTCACCGCGAGCCTCGGCGTTCGCTCGAGCGGGTCGGTCGAAATCCGCGTCACCGGCTTCGACAACACGCGCTCGCTGGGCGGGCTCGTGTTCACCTTCTACGATGGGGCGGGGAAGACCCTGGTTTCGATCCCAAGCGACGCCTCCCAGGAGTTCGCTAAGTTCTTTGCGGTGTCGGATCTCGGCGGCGTCTTTCTGCTGCGATCGGTCTTCCCGGTCAGCGGCGACGCGTCGCAGATCGGCTCCTGCGATGTCACACTTGCCAACTCAGCCGGCACCACCATCCAACGGGTCGCGACATTCAGTATCCTGTAACGCATGAAGCTTTGCGCTCTTGCTGTTGGCCTTTTGCCTGCGCTGCTGTGCGGCGCGGATCTGGATTCCACCATTGCCGAACGCATGCTGGCCTTGCACGTGCCCGGCGTCAGTGTCGCGGTACTCGATGGCGGCAAACTGCTGTGGGCTCGCGGGTATGGGGAAGGCGTCAATGCGGAGACCGTCTTCCAGGCCGCTTCGTTGAGTAAGCACGTGGCCGCGCTGATCGCCTTGCGCCTGGTGGATGAGGGCAAACTCTCACTCGACGAGGACGTCAACCGCAAGCTGCGCACCTGGAAGGTTCCCGAGAACGAATTCACCAAGACCGAGAAGGTCACGCTGCGGCGCCTGCTCAATCACAGCGCCGGACTTACGGTCCATGGCTTTGGAGGCTACGCGAGCGGCGCTCCGGTGCCCTCGCTGCTCCAGGTCTTAGATGGCGCGAAGCCGGCAAATTCCCCAGCGATACGGGTAGACATGGTGCCCGGCACCCAGTGGCGCTACTCGGGCGGCGGGTACGAGGTGGTGCAGCAACTGATTCTCGATGTCACCGGCCGTTCCTTTGAGGACCTGGCCCGCACGTTCATTTTCGAGTCCCTCGGCATGCGGCGAAGTACATTCGCGCAACCCCTGCCCAAGGGCTGGGAAGGCAACGCCGCCATCGGACATCGAACCGACGGCGCGATGCTGGCGGGCCGCTGGCACACCTATCCCGAGCTGGCCGCCGCAGGCCTCTGGACCACTCCCACCGACCTGACCAGGATCATTCTCGAGATTCAGGCCGGCGGAGGACGGGTGCTGAAGCCCGCCACCCAGAAGCAGATGCTCACCCGGCTGCTGGGGAATTACGGACTCGGGCTTGGGATCGAAGAGAAGGTCTTCTCCCACGGGGGCGCGAACGAGGGTTTCCGCTGTTCGATGGTCGGTTCCCTGACGGGCGGAAGGGGGGTCGTGGTGATGACGAACAGTGATAGCGGAGGCCGGTTGGCGACCGAGATTGAGAAGAAGATTACCGCGGACCGCGGCTGGTAGCAAGGGTGCGGGCCGGGGAAGAACCCGGCCCGCGGAAGCAGATTACGCGTTTGCCCGCAGCCATTCGCGGAAGGCTTCGCGATAGAGCACGATGCCCTTGCGCGAATACCGCAGGTATCCCTGGCGGCGGAACTGATTCATATAGTGCGTGACAATCTCGCGCGACGTGCCCACGTACTGCGAGAGCAGTTCGTGAGTGAACGGCGCCATGGAAACCGAGCCATCCTCATCGGCGGTGCCCAAGCGCTCCGAAAAGCGAATCAGGGACCGGGCCAGGCGGCGGGCAATGTTGTCTACGCTGAAACTTTCGATGCGATGGGTGAAGTCGATTGTGCGCTGTACCAGAATCTGCAGGAGCGCCACCGCAAGCAACGGGCGATGCATGACGATCTCTTCGATTTCCGAAGCCGTCCAGGTCATCAGCTTGGTATTCTCCAGAGCGGTGGCCTGTTCGCTCCGGTGAGGCAGGTTCAGGAATGCGGATTCTCCGAAGAACTCGTCGGATTGGTAGATGTCCACCACCACCTGATGTCCGTCGTCCGCAAGCCGTGAAATCTTTACTTTCCCTTCAATCACCAGGTAAATGCTGGTGGAGGGTTGGTCCTGGTTGTAGATCATCTGGCCCTTGCGATACTCCACGATGGTAGAGCAAGGTAGATGAGCTAGAGGATCTTCGAGTGCCTTTTGTTGTGGCGTGAATGCCGTCAGACTGGATGCCATGTTTTTGTCTCCTCCACGCGCTCTAAAAGCGCCTATTGTTTTCCCTGTTGCTGCGGCGCACATGTATCGCTGAGGGTCTCGATACTCCGAACGTGAAATATGGTGTGCGTACCACCCGATGTTGTTGTCCCTCGGACGGTTACCTTGTGGCCCATGTGTTTGGCAAACCCCTCAGTGGGGAAGCCCTCGGCGACCAGATCGGCAATCGCAGTCAAGCTACGATCGTCGACCATTACGTACTGGCCGTCTTGCTGGTCTACACAGCCGGTGAGCGAAGTTCCCTGCTCTGCTTTCTTCTTGGCAGGTTCCTGTTTCGTTTGCTCGGATTTTCCAGCGGCGCCCCGTGCGGTAGAAGGAGAGATAAGGGCGAGAATGGTGATTAGCACGATTGAGGCAGATCGCTGGTCCATGTACATTTGCGCTCTTCCGAATATGTGCAGCATTTCGCGTGCCAGATGTCACTATCCGCTATCATCCGTTAGTTAAGCGGTTTTTGTATCAGGCCGCACTGAGATAAAGGGTAAGGGTCTCCGGGCTTTGATATAGCAAATTCACGGGGGATATCCACCATGACGAATCTTTACGTTGGTGAGCCCGGAATCGAACGATGCTGTGTTTTCCCATATTTAGCGGCGGTAAACTACAAAATTCCAGAGAGTTAAAACCGGTCGGCTATATCATGAATACGTGTTCCCCCTCCTTCGCTGCTACCTGATGTTCCCGATTTGCGCGGCGTCAGTGCTGGCGCAAACCTCGTACAGCGCCCCGGCAGGAACGCGGCCCGCGCAGCGGCATGCAACCGCGGCAATTTTACCGGGTGGCCGTGTAATCTTTCCCTCTGGCGAATCGCACATCACCGGCGCCGGCCCTTTTGGGCTAGCGGTAAGCCCGAGCGGGAGATCCGTTATCACGGCAAACGGAGGCCCCGGGCGCAACTCGCTCACGATCCTGGAGCGAGATAAAGCGAACCACTGGGACGTGCGTCATCTGCTGGCTCGAGCCAAGGGCGAATCCGGCGGTGATCCCGAAGACGACTGGCATAGCGTTTTCATGGGAATCGCTTTGGTCAACGAGCATTCGGCGTGGGTCTCGGAAGGCAACTCCGGCAAGGTATCGCTCTTCGATTGGAACGCGAATTCGACGGCTACGGGGCCGCGTCGCGTGATCGACCTGAATCAAAATGGCTATGCAGATAGTTACACCGGAGATCTCGCGCTCGACACGGAACGCAGCCTGCTCTACGTGGTGGACCAGGCCAACTTCCGGATCGCAACCATTGACACGCGCACGCGTCAGGTGATCGCCTCCGTAAAAGTCGGACGGCTTCCCTTTGCCATGGCCTGGTCTTCCGCTCGACGGAAGCTCTACGTCACAAACCTCGGGATGTTCGAATATCAGGTGCTTCCCGGAGCCGATTCCAAACAGGCGCGCAGCACGGGCCTGGTGTTCCCGGCCTTTGGATTCCCGAGTTCGGAATCCGCTAACGGGGTTGAACGGACCACCGAGCGCGGCACGGTCAAAGTTCCCGGGCTCGGCGACCCGAACGTTCGCGAATCGAATTCGGTCTGCGTGGTTGACGTATCGACGCCAACGGCACCGAAGGTCGAGGGCTTCGTGCGGACGGGGCTGCCGTTCGGCGCGGATGTCCACGGGGGAAGCAGTCCCTCCGGAATTCTTGCCGCCGGCGACCATGTTTTCGTCTCCAATGCCAACGACGACACAATCACGGTAATCGATGCAAAAAATAATACGGTGGAATCGGACATTCCGATTCGCGTCCCCGGACTCGAGCGATATCGGGGCGTGCTGCCGATCGGGCTGGCCTGGCACGAGAAGTCCGGGCGCCTGCTGGTGGCGGAGGCGGGGATCAATGCGGTCGGCGTGATCGATGTCGCCGCGCGCAGGGTGGACGGGCATTTTCCCGCTGCCTGGTTTCCGACGAGGGTGGCGCTCGACCGGGATACCGTTTTTGTCGCCAGCGGGCGCGGCTTCGGGCAAGGGCCCGAACGCGCCGCGCGGCCAGGCGCGCCACGGCGCGGTTTCGATCGTCGCTTTGCCGGCCGGTTCGGAGCTGGCCGCCGCCACCGACTTCGTCCTGGATGCCAATGGCCTGCGTCCACGTCCGCAGGCCGACGGTCCGCTGCCCGCGGGCATCAAGCACGTCATCCTCATCGTGAAGGAGAACCGCACCTACGACGAGGTCTTCGGGGATATTCCGGGCGCAATGGGAATGCCCGAGATCGCGCGCTTCGGCTCGCGCGGCTACGTGGACGGCGAACGAAAGCGGCTCAGCATCAAAGATATCGACGTCACCCCGAACCACCACGCGCTGGCCCGCCAGTGGGCCATCAGCGACAACTTCTATGCCGACAGCGACGTCAGCGTGGACGGGCACCACTGGCTGGTAGGTTCTTACCCGAATGCCTGGACGGAGAGTTCGCTGATGGCCGCGTACAGCGACCAGAAGAAGGACTTCCGGTTGGGCTGCGGCGCCGGGCCGACTGCTCTTCGCCGGCTCCGACTCTTCGGTTCATCCCGAAGAGCAACTCGAGAACGGCACCATCTGGCACCATCTGGATCGTCACCATATTACCTTTCGCAATTTCGGCGAGGGATTTGAACTCGCCGGTGTGGATGAAGGGAAGGACCTGGAACCGACTGGGGCCCGCTTCCTCACCAACATCCCGATGCCCGACCCGCTGTATCGCAACACTTCGCGCACCTATCCGGGCTTCAATACTAACGTCCCCGACCAATTCCGCGCGACCCAGTTCATCAAGGAAATGGAGGAGAGGGCGCTGCCCCAATTCGTCTTCATCCATCTGCCGAACGACCACACCGCCGAAGCGCGTCCGGCGGACGGCTACCCCTATCGCGAGAGCTACGTCGCGGACAACGATTACGCGCTCGGGCGCATCATCGAATATCTCTCGGGCCGCAAGGAGTGGGGCGAGACGGCCGTGTTCGTCACGGAGGATGATGCGCAGAGCGGCGTCGACCACATCGACGCGCACCGCACGGTCTTCATGGCCCTGGGTCCGTGGATTCGGAAGGGGTACGTCTCGCACCGCAATACGAGCTTCCCCGGGATGTTGAAGACGATCTTCCGGCTGCTTGGCCTGCCTCCGTTGAATCTGTACGATGCCACTGCGACCGACCTCAGCGACCTGTTCACCGATAAGCCGGCGTTGTCCGGTTACAAGGTGCTTCCGGTGGATCAGAGAATTTTCGACCCGGCGACGGTCCGGCAGTCGACCAGCGGCAAGCCGGGCGCGCCGATGGACCGGTAGCACCCTCCTGGCAACGCAGTTGCCTTATCACGCGTGACGGCGCAGGGTAATTCAACAGGATCAATAGGTTGCATGCCGCCGAATTGAGGGATTTGACCCGTGGTGGGGTATATGCCGCTTACGCAGAGTCTAAGAAAGCATGCATTCGCGCAAGGATTGACCGACGAACAGATTGCCACGCTGGCTGAACTGGCTACCGAAGTCTCCTTTCGGGAGAACGACGTCATTCTGGTGGACGGGCAGCACTCGACCTCCTTTTATCTGCTACTTACGGGCAGTGTTGTGGTGGAACTGCGGACCCCGGTTTGCGTGATGGTGGTACAGGCTTTAGGGCCCGGAAACATTTTCGGCTGGTCGGCGCTGCTGGACCGCCAGGACACCTTGTTTCAAGTTCGCGCGCGTGAGCACACTACCGCCTTACAGATCGATGGCGCCACTTTGAAGGCGCGCTGCATGACCGACACCAAGCTAGGTGCGGAGCTTTTGCACCGGATTCTCCACGTGGTTGCCGGCAGAGTGAAGGCTACGGAACTCCGTTTCGCGGAAATGTGCGGCATCCGGATCTAGTGCATGATCGCGAGATCAAATGCGAATGACCAACCGCTTGCTGACGCGCGCGGCTCGGAACGGAGCGCGACCGGGAGGGTACCGGGAGGGAGCGGATGCTCATAAGAAGCACAACATCACGCGGTCAAAGATCTAGTCAGAGCCGGAGCGCGAGGTTGATTTCAGGTGCGGCGGCGGGTCGTGCGGGCGGCTGCTGGGGATTTTCAAAACGAACCCGATTTGGAGATGGAGCGACCCGCGCCGCGACTTCGGCGTGAGCCATCGCTTCGGCGTTACGGCGGGTGGCTTGGATGCGGCTGAGGGTCTCGACGGCTTTGTACCAATCGCGCTGGGCGGCCTGCTGGCGGCGGAAGATTTTCTGGAGAGTGTTGCCGGCGGCGGCGTCCTGGATCATGACGGCGCCGAGCGGGTACTCGGTTCCTTCGGGGAGAGCGGCGATGCGGGCACTGAGGTAATCCGCCTCGATGCGCGCGTAGCGGCGCTTCATCCACGCGGAGCGGATCAAGATTTCCAAGAGCTCTTCTTCGACAGGGCCGGCAGGCTGGAACTTTTGTTCGTGAGCGGCGACGAACTGCTCGAATTCGGCGGGGTCTTCGCCGGGGATAATCAGGGATTGAGCGGTGAGGCCCAACTTGAGCGAGTTGCGGCTTGCAGCGGCTTTGCCCTCGACGGAGCGCGGCCCGGTGGAAAATTGTGCGTTGGCGCGGTTAGCGGTGGCTTGCGCGGGAGTTGCCATGTGCCCACTTATAACCCCGCGTCAAGGGGCTGAAGGGTGGATAAATCGGTAAGTGGAATGGAATCAGTGGAAAATAAAAAAATGTTTGTGTGACTGGAGTTCGGCAACAGAGTCATTTACTCAATTCTGCTATCCAATTCAATGTTACGGTGATGGCCGTGCCGCCCGCGTCGCCTCCAGGCGAATTAAACAGAAACCGCCGACCGTCGCCGGCCGGAACATAGTTCGTCCGGTAGATTGAAGCCTGAGCCGGAACCCGGGTCTGGAACAGGACTTGAGGTACCGCGAATGAGGGGCCGGCGGAGACGGATACAGCCATTAGTTTCCGGTCCGGCGCCAGGTAATAAATCTCGCGGCCGTCCCGTCGCCAGCGCGGCTCGGTTCCCCCGGCGGTTGATACCTGCCACTTCCGTTCTGATAGCGGAAACGTCTGAACATAGGTTTCGAATTTTCCCGACTCGTTCGATGTGTAGGCTATCAAATGACCGTCCGGTGAAAAATTTCCCTGTATCTGCTCGCCGGGACCGTCAATCAACGGAATAGGCTTTTCGTCAGCAGTAGCCGGCAACAACCAAATGTCGTAACCAGTCGCAGGTGAAGGCGCCGCCAACAAAATCGAACGGCCATCAGGGGACCAGTCGGTAGGAACATATGCGAAAGTTGCCATTCCAGCGGATTGGGCGAGCTTATGAGTCAACAGGGGTCGGAGGTGACCGCCTCCGTTGGCACTCTGCTCATAAAGCTCGATAGCCGCCCCCTCCCGGTTCGACCGGAATAACAGGCGAGCATTATCGGGCGACCAGATCACCGACGAATTCAATATCGGCCCAAACGTAAAGCGAGTTGTGTTGCCACGTCTTAAATCCGCGGTCCAGATGTCCGGCCTGCCGGTCTTGCCGTCAATGGCGCACAGCGCCAGCATCTCCTCATTCGGAGAGAGCCTGAAGTCCATAAAGTCCGCTTCCGTTCCGACCATACCGGTTGGATTGCCGCTTCGGTCGAACCAGGTCAACCGGCCAGTATGGAGTATCGCTTCCGCATGAGCCAATAGTCCATTCCGTGAAGCCGAAACCGCGATGTGGGACGTGCTTGTGCGACCCACGCGTTCGGCGAAACCCGACTGGTTGCCGGTGAACTCCAGCCTCTGGGCGTCGAATGGTCGCGCCATCAGGACGTCCCCGTCCAGGTACAAAAGATAACCCGGCGATACGTAGGCGGCGTCCGAGTCGGTCTTCACGAGGAGCTTACCGGGCGCGCTTCCATCCAGGGAACCAACGTATACACCCCGGTAATCTACACCCGCGCGGACATAGTACAGAAATCGACGACCATCCGGCAAAAACTGCGGCCAGCGGTGAGCAACTTCGCCATGGGACGTATTGAGCTTCGTAACCTTACCGGGTGAACCGCCGAACGCTGCGATCCGAGAAATTCCCGAATCTCCGGTCGAGAACAGGATCGTGTCATCCGGTCCCCATGCGCCCCCGAAAACATCGGATATGTCCTCGGCCAGAACCTGTGCCGCTCCGCCTGCGGCGAGAATTTTTTTTAGCTGCTTGCCGGAAAAGAAAGCGATCCAGCGGCTGTCCGGCGACCAGAACGGCAGGAATGCATTCTCCGTTCCAGCCAGCGGCTGTGGGGACGGTTCAGCCATCGACCTGAGCCAGAGAAGGGTCTTGCCACCATCGGCGTTGGCCGCGAAGACGATTGCCGATCCATCAGGGGACAGCGCAAACTGAGGAACCGGTACCGACGTATTGGGGGGCGCCGAAAACGTCCCGGTGCCCGGAGGACTTATGGCGAACCGGATCACCCCGCCGGACGTTGGCGCGGGCCGTGAGGACCATCGCGCAATCAGGGCTCCTGCCAGGAGCACTCCGGCAAGCAATCCCACCCACAGGCGGCGGCGCGACGGCTTTGCCGCGGAGACAGTCCCGCGTGACTCGAGTGCGGCCCATTTCATCGCGACGTTCAAATCCCGGGCCGTCTGCCACCGCTCCTCGGGGTCCTTCGCCAGGCACCTACGGATCACTGCTTCGAGCGGAGCCATGTCCGGCAACTGCTGCGGTTCGCGCTCCAGGATGGCGGCGATCACGCTGGCCGCCGATTCACCCGGAAAAGCTCGCTTGCCGGTCAGCATTTCGTAGAGTACGCAGCCAAAGGCGAACAGATCACTGCGTGGGCCCGCTTCTTTTCCCTGCAACTGCTCAGGCGCCATATACTGCAGGGTGCCTATGATCTGCCCCTGGGAAGTCAAAGGCCCAGTCAAAGTGACGTCGCTCTCCTGTAGGGGGCACGCCTGTTTTGCCAGTCCGAAATCGAGCAGCTTAATGCCCCGTTTGGTTACGAGGATGTTTGCCGGTTTGAGGTCGCGATGGGTGATGCCTTTGCTGTGCGCAGCGTCCAGCGCATCCAGAATCTGCGTCGCATACTCCACTGTTCTGCCGAGCGGAAGAGGGCCCAACAGGGGCGCACCCTCAACCAATTCCATCACCAGATAGTTCGGACCCACATCGTACAGAGTGCAGATGTGGGGATGATTGAGCGCCGCCACGGCACGGGCCTCTCGTTCAAACCGCTCACTGAAGTCCGCTTTCGCCAGCTTCAAAGCCACGGTGCGGTCAAGGCGGGTGTCGGTCGCCTTCCAGACCTCACCCATGCCCCCTTCGCCCAAAGGCGAGATCAACGCGTAGGGTCCGAACTTGTCGCCGGGGGAGAGTCCCATGGTTGTGTTTGCATAATTCTATCCCACGGTTGATCATGAGTGGCTGGGAATCCGAAGCTGCGCCAACGCTCTCTACAGCTTGGGGTGTTCGATTCGAGGTGACGAATAACCCCTTCCTTGTGGATCGGCAGTCGCGACTGGCAATTAGGCTGGAATAACCGGGGTGGCCCCATTTGGCCGCACGAGCGCGAGCGGGGTCGGTATCCCCGGACAGGTACACGGTATTCCGGCAGTTTGCGTCAACTATACTTTCAAGACATGATTCCAGTCAGAGCTCCCACAAGCGCTCTGCCTCTATCGCGTCCTCCCGGCGAGATAGTGGAACAAGGAGCGCCGATCCTTTCCATGCCTGTGTGTTCTCCACAGAATGCCTTTATTATCAACTGATTACATGAAGTGTATGATTGCCACAACCAGAAGTTTTTTATGCAGAGCTCTTCTGGCTGCCGTCGTCCTGTCCGGCCCGGTTCTGACGGCGGCGCCGAAGCCTGTCGAGGATGTGTCGAGAGCGACGCTGGACAATGGTCTTCGCGTCGTGATCGTTCGCAACTCCCTGGCGCCGGTGGTGACCACGGTAATGAACTACCTGGTTGGATCGAACGATGCTCCGCAGGGGTTCCCGGGTACGGCCCACGCTTTGGAGCACATGATGTTCCGCGGCAGTCCGGACCTGTCCGCCGATCAGCTAGCCAACATCGCCGCGGCGATGGGAGGCGACTTTAACGCCGACACGCAGCAAGCCGTCACGCGGTATTTTTTCACAGTACCGAAGCAGGACCTGGACGTCGTGCCTGCATATCGAATCGATCCGGATGCGGGATCTGCTTGCAACCGACGCCCTTTGGGAGCATGAGCGCGGCGCCATCGAGCAGGAGGTGGCAGGCGACCTTTCCGATCCCGAGGATGTCTTTTACACTCAGCTGCTGTCCGCCATGTTCCGTGGAACTCCGTACGAGCACGATGCGTTGGGCACGC
This sequence comes from uncultured Solibacteraceae bacterium, assembly GCA_963791985.1. Taxonomy (GTDB): domain Bacteria; phylum Acidobacteriota; class Terriglobia; order Bryobacterales; family Bryobacteraceae; genus Solibacter. The sequence continues at coordinate 242,251 of CAWBUN010000005.1, forward strand.
GACCCATCTTTCGATGCGACCACGGGAGCCATGCTCAAGAAATTCCACGACACCTGGTACGCGCCGAACAACGCGATCCTGGTGATCGCCGGTGATGTCGACGCCGCTGCGACGATGGCCACAGTGAAAGATCTGTTCGGTGCTATCCCCGCGAAGACGCTGCCCGCGCGCCGCCAGGTTGAACTCGAACCCGTGAAGCCCGAGACCTTACATCTCGCCACCGATCTGCCGTACGGACTTGCCGTGGCTGCATTCCGCTGGCCCGGGTCGAAGAGTCCCGACTTCGCGGCCGCGCAGGTTCTGGCCGATGTCCTTGGCAGCCAGCGCAGCAGCCTGCACGACCTGGTGCCGCGAGGCCAGGCCTTGAGCGCCAGTTTCTCGTTCGACAGCTTCCGCGAAGCGAGCCTGGCGTACGCACAGGCAGCGTTTCCCGCGGGAGGGGATGGCGCTGCGCTGCTCCGTCAAGTCCGGGAAATTCTTGGCGATATCGCCACAAACGGGGTTCCGGCGGAATTGATCAATGCGGCAAAGCGGCACGAGGCCGCGGACGACGAGTTCAAGAAGAATTCCATTTCAGACCTCGCGATGCTTTGGTCGGAGGCCCTGGCGTTGGAAGACCGGCACTCCCCGAGCGACGACATCGAGGCAATTCAGAAGGTCACGGTGGAAGACGTAAAGCGGGTTGCGCGCCAGCTTCTGAATTCGCAGGAATCGATATCGGCCATTCTGACGCCGCAGGCCTCCGGTCAGCCGGTTTCCTCGTCGACATTCGGCAAACCCGAATCCTTTGCGACCAAGGAGATGGCGGCCGTTCCGCTTCCCGCCTGGGCAGAGAAGGTGAATCAGCTCTCGATACCAGTTTCGAATGTGCATCCGGAAATCACGACACTGTCGAATGGTCTAACACTGATCGTGCAGCCGGAGACCGTGAGCGATACGGTCAGCGTTTTCGGCCGTGTCCGCAACGATGGCGGTCCGGAGACTGCCAAGGGTAAAGAAGGTGTCGACGAAGTACTGGATGAACTGCTTTCCTATGGCACTGTGTCGTTAGATCGAGCCGCGGTTTCAAAAAGCGTTGGACGATATCGGCGCCAACGAGTCGGCCGGAGCGGATTTCTCGCTCGAAGTGCCTGCCGGCGACTTTGACCGCGGTGTCGCGCTGCTGGCGGAGAATCAACTGCATCCGGCTCTACCCGCCAGCGCGTTCAAAGTCGTGCGGCGTCAGCTTGCCGAGCGCATGGCGGGAGAAGGCTCAGAGCCCAATCTACCTTACGGAGCACAGCCTGGAATCGGCACTGCTGCCGAAGAACGATCCCGATCTGCGCCACGCCACGTCGAGAAGTGTTTCTTCGCTCTCTCTTGGCGATGTCCGCAAGTATTACAAACGCGTGTTTCAGCCCGACTTGACCACGATCGTTGTGGTGGGCAACATCACGCCGGAACGCGCCCGCGAGGTGATCGAGCGTAACTTCGGAAGCTGGAAGGCCCATGGATCGAAGCGTCCCGCACTTCCGCCACTGGCCGCGACGAACCAGCCATCGAGCATGGAAGTGCCCAATACCAGCCGCGTGCAGGCTGACGTCACGCTGGCGGAAACATTGCCGGTGACCCCGGTCCGATCCGGACTACTACACGCTCAATCTCGGAAGCCAGGTGTTGGGCGGAGCATTCTATGCAAGCCGCCTGTCTCGCGACCTGCGTGAGAACAGCGGCCTTGTCTACAACGTTTCGTCGACGCTTCAAGCGGAGGCGACCCGGGCGTTCTACGTGGTCAGCTACGGCTGCGACCCTCGCAACGTCTCAAAAGTCCGCTCGATTGTGGAGCGGGATTTGAAGGAGATGCAGACTTCCGCGGTGCCGGAAGAAACGCTGAAACAGGCCAAGGTTCTGCTGCTCCAGCAGATTCCGCTTTCAGAAGCGAGTGTTCGCAGTATCGCGGACGGTCTGCTCTCCAGCGCGACGAACGGCCTTCCGCTGAACGAGCCGGTGGTGGCCGCAAATATGTATGCCAAGATCACTCCGCAACAGGTACAAGCTGCGTTTGCCAAGTGGATTCGACCGCTCGACTTCGTGGAGGTCGTCGAGGGGCCGAACGCAAAGTAGTCAGGGACGCAGTGGGAACGGGTTTTTTGGGAGGCTAAGGCGGTCTCCACGGGACGCCGGCTGAAAGCCGGCGGCAGCCAGGATTGGCTGCCCCACATGGCTGTCCTCTCTAGGGCAGCCGCTGCTGCTGCTTGAGAAATCTTCGCGGCCTGCCCCTTATGGTCGCGGCTCGTCAGGGCGGCAAATTCTTCGCGGCGTGCGAGCAGACAAATGCACAGTAGTACAAGCGGCTCGCTCCGGGCCGTCCGCAAAAGACTCAGCCTGACAGCACAAGACGCAAATCGATTACCATAGACTTTATCCCGTTCCACCACAGGGGTCATGTCAACAGACGGAATCAACCGCTCGGAGATCGAGCAGATCGTCCGTAAGATCGTAGCAGCGCGCATCGGGGCGGCCGGCAAGTCCCCGGCGCCGGAGTTGCGCGTGGATGCGTCGGCGCGCCATCTGCACGTGAGCCAGGAAGACCTGGAGACGCTGTTCGGGCCGGGTTACGAACTCAAGGTCCACCGCCCGCTTTTCCAGGAAGGGAATTACGCGGCGCAGGAGACGGTGACCATCATCGGTCCGCGCAGCCGGCTGATTTCCAACCTGCGAATTCTGGGTCCGCTGCGCAAGAAGACGCAGGTGGAACTGGCCTTCACGGATGCCATCAGCCTGGGCTTCGACAATCTGCCGGTGCGGATTTCGGGCGACACGGCGGGGACGCCCGGGGCGCTGCTGATGGGGCCGCGCGGCGTGCTTGAGTTGAAAGAGGGCGTGATTCGCGCCGCGATTCACGTGCACATGAATCCCGCCGAAGCCGAATATTACGGCGTGCGGCAGGGCGACATGATGAAACTGCGCGTCGGCGGGCCGGCGGCGCTCACGTTCGAGCGCGTGGCGGTACGGATCGACCCGACCTCGCGGCTGAACGTCCACATGGATACCGATGAAGCCAACGCCTGCGGACTGCACCTGACGAAAGACATCGAACTGATTAAGTAGATATCAATGGCAAATCAACAAGCACTGGGAATGATCGAAACCAAGGGGCTGGTGGCCCTGATCGAAGGCACGGACAGCATGCTGAAGGCGGCCAACGTAACCTTTGCCGGATGGGTGTCGGTGGGGTCGGGCCTGGTCACGGCTTTCGTGGAAGGCGACGTGGGCGCGGTGAAGGCGGCTACGGACTCGGGCGCTGCCTCGGCGCGGAAGGTGGGGGAGTTGACGAGCGTGCTGGTGATCTCGCGGCCGCACGACGACCTGCCGAATTTTTCGGGCGCGCCGCATGCGCCCTCTAAGACCGCGCGCACGGGGCACCAGGCGATCGGGCTGATCGAAACCAAGGGACTGGTAGGGCTGATCGACGCCAGCGATGCGATGTGCAAGACGGCTTCGGTGGAGCTGCTGAAGATTATCGAGATTGGCGGCGGCTTCGTTACGGCGGTGGTGCGCGGCGATGTGGGCAGCGTGCGGGCCGCCGTGGACGCGGGTGCGCTGGCCTGCCGCGACGTGGGCGAATTGATTTCGGTGCACGTAATTCCACGCCCGCACGATGGCGTGTTCGACGGAATTCTGAGTTAAGAGAAGAGAACATGATGGACGCAATCGGAATGGTGGAGACCAAGGGTATGGTGCCGCTGGTGCAAGCCACGGATGCCATGCTGAAGACGGCTAATGTGACCTACAAGGGCTGGAAGAAGGTCGGGAGTGGATTCTGTACGGTATTCGTCTCCGGCGATGTGGGCGCGGTGCGGGCCGCGGTGGACGCGGGCGCGGCGGCGGCGCGGGCGGTGGGCGAAGTGAAGAGCGTGTGGGTGATTCCGCGGCCGCACGACGACCTGGCAAACGTACTGCCCAAGTGACCTACGGAGGAGAGTAGATGATCGCGAACCAGGAATTGATCCAGGCCATCGCGCGCGAAGTGATCGCGCGCATCGAACAGCGCGCCGGCGGGACTCCCATCTCCGCGGCTGCGGGCGGCGAGGACGGCGTGTTTGGGACCGTGGATGAAGCGGTGAAGGCGGCAGTGACGGCGCAGCAGCGCGTGGCCGCAATGGGCCTGGAAGAGCGCGCGCGCATGAACGCCATCATCCGCCGCATCTGCGCCGATAACGCCGATGAGCTGGCGCGGATCGAACTGGCGGAGACGAAGATCGGGCGCGCGGATCACAAGGCCGCCAAGCTGCGCAATATCCGGCTGGTGCTGGGCGCCGAGGCTATGAAGACGGACGCGAGTTCAGATGCCGCGGGGCTCTGCCTGGTGGAGTACGCGCCGTGGGGCGTGATCGGGATGGTGCTGCCGGCGACGCACTCGGTGCCGACGATGGCGAGCAACGCGATCAACATTCTGGCGGCAGGCAACACCGCAGTCTTCAGCCCGCACCCGGCCGGGGCCAAGGTGGCGGCGCGCGGGCTGCAGATGTTCAACCGTGAGATCCAGCGCGAACTGGGCGTGGCTAACGTGATCACGATGGCTCGCGAGGCTACGCTGCAGAATGCCGAACAGATTTTCCAGCATCCCGATGTGGCGCTGCTGTGCGTTACGGGCGGCCCGGCGGTGGTGAAGGCGGCGATGAAATTCGGCAAGCGGGTGATCGCGGCCGGGCCGGGGAATCCGCCGGTGGTGGTGGATGAGACCGCGGATCTGGACGCGGCTGCCCGGGCGATCATTCAGGGCGCCTCGTTCGACAACAACCTGCTGTGCATCGGGGAGAAGGAAGTCTTCGTGGTGGCGCCGGTGGCCGATGCCTTCGTGGAGAGCATGCGGCGCGCGGGCGCGGTGCAGTTGGACGCGCGCGCGATCGAGGCGCTCACCAAGGCGGCCTTCACGATCGGCGACGACGGCAAGCCGCACGTGCAGCGCGATTTTATCGGGAAGGATGCCGCGGTTCTGGCGGAGGCCGCCGGAGTTCGTGCGCCGGCGGGCACGGACCTGTTGTTCGGCGAGACCAGCGAGGATCATCCGTTCGTGCAGGTAGAGCAGATGATGCCGTTCCTGCCGGTGGTGCGGGTGCGCGACGTGGACGCGGGGATCCGGGCCTCGGTGCGCGCCGAGCATGGCTACCGGCATACCGCCATGATTCATTCGCGCAATGTGGACAACGTGACCAAAATGGCGCGCGCGATGAACTGCACGTTGTTCGTGCAGAACGCGCCGTGCTACGCATCGCTGAACGTGCCCAGCTACTTGAGCCACAGCATCGCGACGCCGACCGGGGAGGGCGTCACTACTCCCATGACGTTTACGCGCCAGCGCCGCATCGTGATCGGCGGCGGGGCATTACGGATTCTGTAACGAGCTCACACCCATGAAATCGATCGACCTCACTCAAGAGAAAGTCATCACGCTGGCCGACCTGGCCGCGGCAGCGCAGGCCGACACCACGGAACTCCTGCTCAGCGAGAACGCCGTGGTGACGCCCTCGGCGCTGGAGTTCGTGGAGCAGCGGAAGATCTCCGTGCGGCGCGGCGCGGGCGGGACGGCGAAGACGCAGGCCACGGGCGCGATCCAGGAGCTTTTTAACTGCGCAGAAGCGCAGGCGGTGAAGGAAGAGATCTGCAACGTAGGGCGCAAGCTCTGGCAGCGACAGTACGTGGATGGCAATGGCGGCAACATCTCCTACCGCATCGGACCCAACGCGGTGATCTGCACGCCGACGCTGATGAGCAAGGCCGACCTGCGGCCGCAGGATCTGTGCATGGTGGATCTGGAGGGCAAGCAACTCGCGGGCGGACGGCCGCGGACCAGCGAAATCCTCATGCACCTGGAGATTTATAAGGAAGTACCGGAGGCCAAGGGCGTGGTGCACTGCCATCCCGCGCACGCCACCGCGTATGCGATCACGGGGCGGGTGCCGCCCACGTGCATCATCCCGGAGTACGAAGTCTTCATCGGCAAGGTCGCGCTCTCGCCGTACGAGACGCCGGGGACGCCGGAGTTCGCGCGGACCGTGATTCCGTTCGTGAAGCATCACAATACGCTGCTGCTGGCGAATCACGGGATCGTCTGCTGGGCGGATACGGTGACGCATGCCGAGTGGTACGCGGAGGTGGTGGACACCTACTGCTGGACGCTGATGCTGGCGGCGCAGCTGGGGACGCCGGTCTCGCACATCGCGAACGAGAAGGCGGCCGATCTGCTGGCGATCAAGAAGAAGCTTGGGCTGCCGGATCCGCGACACGAGTTGAAGGAATGCGAGTTGTGCGACCTGCCGGATATCCCGGGATCGATCGCGATTGCGCCGCGGACTTGCGGCACGGGGGCTGCGTCGCTGAGTAGCGCGGATGTGGAAGCGATTGTGCAGGCGGTGACGGACCGGGTAGTGGCGGCGTTGAGAGATGGCAGAGGCTGATTTGCCGGGAAGCCGCCTGAAAGGCGGCTGCAGCCAGGATTGACTGCCCCACATCGCGGCAGGCCGCAAACTGGAAATCGTGGGGGCGAGATCTACGGCTGAAAATCTGCGCGTCCGGGGAGCAGACAAATGCACAGTAGTACAACAGCCGCATGGTTAGGAAGCGAGTGGTAGGCTGTCGGTGATGCGGGTATTGCAGCTGGCGGAGATTCGGGCGGTGCTTGAATATCCGGCGATCATCGAGTGCATGCGAGAGGCGCTGATTGCCTACTCGCGCGGGGAGTGCGATACGCCGATGCCGATGCATCTGGCGATTGGGCCGCAGAACGCCGAAGTCCACATGAAATCCAGCTACCGGCGCGGCGGTCGGTATTTCGCGCTCAAGATTGCCGCCACGTTTCCGGGCAAAGGGAGCAACGGGATGATGCTGCTCTCTTCGGCGGAGGACGGCGAACCGGTGGCCTTCCTGGCTGACGGCGGGCACCTTACCGACGTGCGTACCGCTGCGGTGGCGGCGCTGGTGGCACGCGAACTTGGGCGGCGGGACCGCGTGCTCGGGATTCTCGGCACCGGGATTCAGGCGCGGCTGCTGGCGACGATGCATGCCGAGATCATGGAGCTTGCGGGGATCGTCATCTGGGGGCGCACGCCGAATCGGGCTGAGGAGTGCCGCCGCGATCTTCAGGAACTGCTGCCCGATACCGAGATCTCGGTGGTGGCGGCACCGGCGGAGGTGGCGCAACGCACGCGGCTGATTGCAACGGCAACGGCCGCGCGTTATCCGCTACTCCACGCCAGAGACGTTCAACCCGGCACGCACATCTCCGCGGTGGGTTCGGACTCGGCGGGCAAGCAGGAACTCGACCCCGACATCCTCCGCCGCGCTTCCCAATTGCTGGCCGATTCGCGGCGGCAGTGTGAGAAGCTGGGTGAACTGCAACATGCCCCGGACCAGTGGGGGCGCGTGGTCGAGATCGGCGAATTTTGCCTGGCGCCCACGCTGGACGATCCGGCGGGGATCACGGTTTGCGATTTCACCGGGCTGGGCGTGGAAGATTTGTATATCGCCGAGTACTGCTACGAGAGGGCACTTTGAAAATCGAACGATTCGAAATGGAGCGGATGCAATCGACGTGGGAAAACCTCGTCGAATTCGACATGAGCGAGAGCGGCGTGCGCCCGGTGAGTCTGCGGGAACTGGCGGAAATGGGGCTCGATCTGGATTCGATCCTCGACATGCCGCTCGGCTACAGCCAGAGCAACGGCACGCTCGGGCTGCGCGAGGAGTTGACGCGCGTTTATCCCGGCGCCTCGGTGGAACAGATCGAAGTCACCAACGGGACGTCGGAGGCCAACTACCTGCTGGCGCTCGCGCTGCTTCGCGAGGGCGATGAGGTGGCGCTCGAAGTTCCGAACTACATGCAGTATGGCGGCGTGCCGCGGAGCATGGGCGCGAAGATGAATCACTTCCGCCTGCGGATCGAGGCGGATTGGGAGCCGGATTGGGAGGAGTTCGAACGCGCGGTTAATCCGCGGACGCGCCTGGTCTATGTTTCGAACCCCAACAACCCGAGCGGCAGCGTGCTTACATCGTCGGCGATGGAGCGCATCGTGCGCCGCTGCGAGCAGGTGGGCGCGTACCTGCTGGCCGACGAAGTTTATCTCGGCGCCGAAATTCATCGCGAGCGCACGGCCAGCTTCTGGGGCATGAGCGATCGTGTGATCGTCACCAGCGGACTCTCCAAGGCGTATGGAATTCCGGGCGTGCGCATCGGCTGGATTGTGGGGCCGAAGGATGTGGTGGCGGAATGCTGGAGCCAGCACGATTACATTACGATCGGCCCCAACAAGATTTCCGATGCGGTGGCGCGGATCGCGGTGCGTCCCGAGAATCGCGAGAAGCTCTACGCGCGCACGCGCACGATTCTGCAGCAGAATCTGCCGGCGATGCGGCAGTGGGCGCAGGGCTTCGACGGGTTTCTCATGTTTCGCGAACCGCAGGCGGGCGCGCTCTGCCTGATGCGCTACGATTCGCCCACGCCGAGCTACGAATTGGCGGAACGCATTCGGGTGCAGCAGAGCGTGCTGATTGTGCCCGGCGCTCACCTCGGCCTCGAGGGCTATCTGCGCGTGTGGCTGGGCGGCAAGCCGGAGTTCCTGGCCGAGGGATTGCGGCGCATCGGAATGGAATTGCGCGCGGAGATCGACCGCACTCATGGCTGACGCCGGTCCGGAGCTGAAGCGCGAACTCGGCCTGCGCGACGTCACGTTATTCGCGATTGCGTGCATCGTGGGTACGCGCTGGATTCCGGCGGCGGCGCACGCCGGGCCGGGGTCGGTCACGCTGTGGCTGCTGGCGGCGCTGCTGTTCATGGTGCCGCTGGCGATCGCGGTGGCGGCGCTCTCGGTGAAATATCCGGGCACTGGCGGCTTCTACCTGTGGACGCGCAATGACTTCGGCCGTTGGCACGGCTTCCTGGCCTTCGTGGTCTATTGGATCAGCATCGCGTTCTGGTTTCCGAGCGCGGCCATGTTCTACATGAGCGCGGGTGCATCCGCGCTGGGGCCATCCTATTCCCACCTGGCGAACAGCCGCCCGTTTCTGCTGACGGTCTCGCTGGTCGCGATCTGGATCGCGCTGGGCACGAACATCGTCGGCATGAAGATCGGCAAGTGGACGCAGAACGTGGGCGCTCTCTGCACGTGGGTGTTGGGCGGACTGCTGGTGACGGTGGCGGCGATTCTTTGGGGGCGGAGCGGGCCGGCCACTCCGATGAATTTCGCGCCGAGCTGGAATTGGGACACGATCAGTTTCTGGTCAACGATTGCGTACGCCATGAGCGGCATCGAAATGGCCGCGCTGGTGGGCGGCGAGATTCGCGATCCCCGGCGCACGCTGCCGCGGGCCGGCTGGATCGCGTCCGGTATCACGGTGGTCTTCTATGCCGGCACCACGATCGCGCTGCTGGCGATTCTGCGGCCGGAGAAGATCAGCGAACTGAATGGTTTCGCGGAGACCGGGGCGCACGCGGCGGGTGTGCTGGGGATCGGCTGGCTCTCGCCGCTGATCGCCGTATTGGTGATGGCGAGCGCGGTCGGGCAGTTTGGCGGGCTCGGCACGGCGGTCTCGCGCCTGCCGTTCGCGGTAGGCGTGGACCATATGCTGCCGCCGGCATTCGGCAGGATTCATCCGCGATGGGGCACGCCGCACGTGTCCATCCTCGCGCTCGGGGTTCTGGCCTCGTTTCTGTTGATTGCGATTCAGCTGGGCGACACGATGCGGGCAGCTTATCAGGAGCTGGTTTCGCTGATGGTGATTTTGGGATTTCTGCCCTACCTGTACATTTTCGGGAGTGCCTGGAAGACAGGCAAGCGGCTCAGTGCGCTTTCGGGTTGGGCGATCACGATGCTCGCCATTTTGTGCTCCGTGGTGCCGACGGCGGAAGTGAAGAACGTGTGGTTGTTCGAGTCGAAGATCGCGGTTGGGACGGTCGGGGTGATCGCGACGGCATGGTGGTTGTACCGGCGCGCGGATCGTGTGTAGACCGCTCCCTGACGGTCGCGGTTCGCGTGGCAGCGCGATGGGGAGGGTTGGCGCTCGTTGCGATTCCTCACGGTCGCGGCTCGTCTTACGTGCGGCCGAGGAGGCTGACCTGGGCGCGGAGGTTGGAGACGCCGGCGGTGTAGCGGGTGTCGCTGACGCTGAAGGCGACTGCGTCTTCGAGCCAATCGTGCCAGACGCCGTCGGGATCGTGGGAGGCTACCGTGAGCGTGTACTCCCGCGGGCAGAGTTCGCACCAGAAGGCGAAGGCGAGTTCGACGGTCTGGCCCGCGAGGCAGGGGCCCAGCTGACCTGTTCGAGTTCGGTATTGGTGCCGTAGACGTTGAGGCCGATGCGGGTGCGGATCATGATGCCGACCACGGGGTCGGCGACCGGCTCGCGAAAGCGCACCGCCACTTTCACCACAGCGCGTTCGCCGCTGCGCCACACCATAGTGGGTTTGCCGCTTTCGCCGATGGTCTCGACGCGAATGATCTCCGCGCGCCCGTCGCCGCGACGCGACTTGGGGGCGAGGGGCGGTGTCACGGTTTCACCCCAGGCGCGAAGCTTTGCCGGCAATGTGCTTGCGATAGGCGGCCATCACTTCTTCGGGATCGCCGCGGCCGGCGAGTTTGCCCTGGTGGAGCCACCAGACTTCGTCGGCGAGGCGGCGGATCAGATCCTCGTCGTGCGAAACCACGAGCGTGGTGGCGCCCGCGCGGCGGATGCGATCGAGCGCGACCGCGGCGCGCTCGCGCACCAGCAGGTCCTGGTGGCGAAGGTGCGGTCGATGAGCAGAATCGGGGCCGGCGCCAGATTGAGCGCATCGTCCGGGCCCAGCAACGTAACGTCTCCCGATGGCTTTGATGATGCCCGATTGCGGGGTCTCCAACCCGGCGGCGAGCCGCAACAGGCGGCTCTTTGCCCGCGCCGTTCTCTCCAATAATCCCGATCACGGTTCCGTCCGGCGCAACCGCGTCGAAGTTCTCCAACGGCGAGCTTGTGACGTTGCGAAATGCAAGAGCCATAAACGTTAGAATAACAACTGCGACGATGGAAGATCCCAAAGTATTAGAACGCATGCGCGCCGATTGGAACAAGCGCGCCGGCGAAGATGCGTACTATTACGTCGCGTTCGGCCGCCGCGAGCAGGATGACGAGGAGTTCTTCGCCACCGGCAGCGGACATCGTGAAGGGCCTGGAATTGGACCTGAAACGCGTTCGCGGGCGCGATGCGGCGCTCGAAATCGGCTGCGGTCCGGGCCGCCTGATGCGGCCATTGAGCCGGCATTTCGCCGAGATCCACGGCGTCGACGTCTCCGACGAGATGATCGGTCTGGCCAAGGAGCGGCTGCGCGATACGCCCGAATGCGCATCCCGCATCACAGTTCCGGGTCGCGATCTTTCGATGTTCCCCGACGAGAAATTCGATTTCGTCTACTCCTACGCGGTGTTCCAGCACATTCCCAGCGGGGAAGTGGTCTTCAATTATTTGCGCGAGGCGCGGCGCGTGCTCAAGACCGGCGGCATCCTGCGCTGCCAGATGAACGGCCTGCCGCCGCACGCCAAACAGTACGATACGTGGAACGGCGTGCGCATCAGCCGGAGGCGATCCGGCCTTCGCGCGCGAGCAGGACTTGCAGTTGCTGGTGGTGGAGCAGATCTGGACGCAGTACATGTGGATCACGTGCCGCAAGCGTCCGGCGGGCTGGAGCGCATCGCTTGGGTCCAGGCGGGTGGAACGCGACGCGCGTCGATTCGCAGAATCAGTAACGCACTCACCGGGGAGGCTGTGGCGCCGGCGCGCGGGCCGCTGGCCGCGCTCTCGCTGTGGGTGGAGGGGCTGCCGGATGAGGTCGATCTCAACCACGTGACCGTCACGGCGGACGGCCGTGCCGTGCCGCGGGATCTACATCGGCGAGCCGGAAAAGGACGGGATCGCGCAGGTCAACGTGGCGCTGCCCGAGGGATTACGCACCGGGATGGTGCCGGTGGAGATGGCGTGGCTAGGGCAGCCCGCTGGCGGAGGCGGCCTGGGTGCGGATCATGCCCGCGGGACCTTCGGTGCCGCGCATCACGACGATCACGGACGGCATCAATCTGCTCTCGGGCACGCGGATCGTCACCGGCTCGGTCAAGGTCACGATGCATGAGGTCGCGGACGCCGCGCCGTTCCACGCACGGTGGATGGCTTCGACGCGCGGGAGATCGAGAGCTTCTGCGCCGACCCGATCACGCAGCGATACGAGTTCAATTTCCGCCTGCCGGAGAGGATCGGACCCGGGGCGCACGAAGTGCAGGTATCGCTCGGGAAGCGGACTTTTCCGCCGCTCGGGATCGAGGTGGCATGAATTGATCGGGCGGGTGGCCGCCGCCGCGGCGGTGCTTGCGGCGGCTGTGATCATGGCCGTGCCGCGGCCGCACTCACGCGTGGTTCAACTGCCGCCCGGAGTGTTGGAACTGCACTCGGAGATGGTGCTCGCGGGCGGGACGCACGTGATCGGCGCTGCTTCGGGCTCGGTGCTGCGGGCGGCGCGCGGATTTTCACGGGCGCGGGCTGCTGGTGGTGGCGGGAGATGACGTGGTGCTGCGCGACTTCGCACTCGACGGCAATCGCGCCGTGCTGGAGACTCGCGCCGGACTGCCGGCCTACGACACGCCCTTCGCGCGCTTCACCAGAATAACGGCGTGTTCGCGGAAGGGATCGCGGGACTGGCGATTGAGAGAGTGCGACTTCCGCGAGATCGCCGGGTTCGCGATCCTGGTAAGCCGGTCGCGCGGGGTGACGATCGATCGCGTCCGGGTTTCCGATAGCGGCTCGCGCAACGCCGCGGGGCGCAACAACACGACCGGCGGCATTCTGCTGGAAGAGGGCATCAGCCGATTTCCGAGTGACGCGCTCGCGAGCTGCGCAACATTCGCGGCAACGGAATCTGGACGCACTCGCTCTACACCTCGCCGCGCAATGCGCGCGGGCTTTTCGCGGAAAATCGCTTCGACACCATCGGGCGCGACGCGCTGCAGGCGGGACACGCTACCGCTATGCGCATCGAGGGCAACGTGGGTACGCGCATCGGCTATCCCGAGGCGGCCATCGATGCGGAAGGGCGCGCCATTCCCGTGGCGATCGATACCGCGGGCAATGTCGACAGGTCGGTCTACGCGCGCAATCAGTTCTCGGGCGATCCGCGGCAAGTGCATCGATCTCGATGGCTTCCACGATGGGGAGGTGCGCGACAACGTCTGCGTCGACGTCGCGGGGTATGGCATGGTCATGAACAACACCAACCCGGACATGCAGTCCACGCACGTGCGGATTGAGGGCAACCGGCTGGAGAACGTGGAATACGGCGGCATCTTCGTGATCGGCACGGACAACGTGATCGCACGCAACCGGCTGCTCAATCGTGAATACCGCGCATTGCGGGTGTCCTTACACGCCGGGCGAGCCGGACATGTTTCGTAGCGGCATCTATCTGGGTAAGGGCGCGGAACGGCCCGCGGCGTCGCGCGGCAACCTGGTAGAGGAAAACGAGATCACCGGCTACCAGATGTCCGCACGCTGCATCGGCACCGCGCCCGGCATTGTTCCCGACCGGAATATCATTCGCAAGAATCAGTGCCGTTAGCGAAAGTTTTACAATCAACTCACCGACGGCCTGATGCAGGGCCGGACATACCTGGCTGCCCAGCCATCACCTCAATTACTTGCGCTGCACGACCCTTACGACCCCGCTGCGAACGAGCGCTTCCGCTCGCACGATACATCGTTGTATCGCGGGCGCTATTACCTCTACTTCGGCGCTGCTCCAGCGCTCACGCGGACTATTCGGCCGCGGCCGCACATTTTGGCGTAGCGGTACCGGACGTTTCGGCGAGGTCTATCGGACCTCGCGCGACCGCGTGACCATCGGCCGGATGCAGGCTGGAAGCTTCGAGGTTCGCTAGTCCGGGGCGCTAGTCCGGGGCGCTTGACACGGATTCCGCGCCGTGTTCAATGTGAGCCTATGGATTTCAAGGCGGAGGGCTTCAACCTCCTGTTTCTGACGCCGACTACGTCGCGACGTCCGCGAATGATCAACCTCAGTGTGCAGGTGAGTTTCTGAGGGGGCGGCGGATCGCCGGTTTTGTTGCGTTCCTGATCGCAATCCTCACGTTCACTTTATGGAGCGGCGCGCAACCCGCGCCCTCCCTCGCGATTTTGTATCCGCTGGAGGGCACGTTATTTCCGCCCGAGTTTCCGGCGCCGACCTTCCTGTTTCACGATTCGACGAAAGCCGCGGCCTGGAGCGTGGAAATCAGTTTTGCAGACGGCACCGGGCCGATCCGCGTGCGCGCGTCCGGCGAACCGGCCACGGTGGGCAAAATCGACGAGCGCTGTATTGGACCAACCAACCGCCTGCCTCAAGCCCTCGACGCGCGTACCTGGATTCCTGACGCGCAGACGTGGAGCACGATTAAGCGTCACTCCGTCACGGCGCCCGCGAAGATCGCCATCACGGGACTCTCGCGCGCGGAGGTTTCCATCCGCACCGCCAGTGACGCCGTGGGCGCTCCCATCTTTTATCGCGACGTTCCGTTAATGCCTTCGGAGACCGAGAAGGGCGTGATCAAGCCGCTCGCGGCGACGATGGTGCCGCTGATTGCATGGCGCCTGCGCGACCCCGCCGCGAGCGAGAGCCGCCTGCTGATGACGGGCATTCACAGTTGCGCCAACTGCCATTCCTTCTCGGCCGATGGCAAGACCATGGGGATGGACGTGGATGGTCCGGCGAACGACAAGGGGTTGTATGCGCTGGTCGGCGTGCAGCCGAAGATGGCGATCCGCAACGAAGACGTGATCGCATGGAGCGACTATCGCGGCAAGCTCGGGGGAAAACTGCGCGTCGGGTTCATGTCACAGGTTTCGCCGGACGGGCGGCAGGTGGTGACCACGATCAACGATCCGGGCCAGGACCAGCCGGAATACCAGCGCCGCAAGAATCCGCTCGACCTCATCAACAACTACTTCGTGGCCAATTTCAAGGAGTACAGTTTCCTGCAGGTCTTCTACCCGACGCGCGGAATACTCGCGTGGTACGACCGGGCGGCCGGCAAGCTTCGCCCGCTGCCGGGCGCGGACGATCCGCGCTACGTGCACACCAACGCGGTGTGGAGTCCCGATGGCAAGTACCTTGTGTTCGCGCGCGCCGAAGCTCGCGATGCCTACGCGGCAGGGTCGCGGCCCGCCGAACGCGCTAACGACGCGAACGAGACTCCCATTCAGTACGATCTCTATCGCATTCCCTTCAACAGCGGCGCCGGCGGCGTTGCGCAGCCGATCGAGGGCGCATCGCATAACGGCATGAGCAACAGCTTCCCGAAAGTGTCTCCCGACGGCCGCTGGATCGTGTGGGTACAGGCGCGCAACGGCCAGTTGATGCGGCCCGATAGCCAACTTTATATCGTGCCTGCGGCGGGCGGGAAGGCGCGGCGCATGCGGGCCAACACGCCGTTGATGAATTCCTGGCACAGCTTCTCGCCCAACAGCCGCTGGCTGGTGTTTTCGTCGAAGAGCCGCTCGCCTTACACGCAGATGTTCCTGACGCATATCGACGCCGAGGGCAACGACACGCCGCCGGTGCTGATCGAAAACTCGACTGCCGCCAATCGCGCCGTCAACATTCCGGAGTTCGTCAACATCGCGCCGGGCGGACTGTTGGAGCTTGCCGCGCCAGCTGCTCAATATTATGAGGTGGTCGATGCCGCGCTCGACCTGGTGAAGAGTGGACGCCGCGAGGATGCCATCGCGGAGTGGAGGAAGGCGCTCGCGCTGGCTCCGGCGGAGACCACCGTGCACTTCAATCTCGCCAACGCGCTCTTCGACACCGGCAAGACCGACGAGGCGATCGCGGAGTATGGCAAGGCGCTCGAACTCAGCCCCGAGCACGTGGAGGCACACAATAATCTCGGCAACGCATTGGTCCGCAAGGGCAGGCCGGAGGAGGCGATGGCGCAGTTCGAAGCGACGCTGCAATTGGATCCGGATCACGCCAACGCGCACGCCAATCTCGGCGCCGCGCTGGCGGAGCGGGGCAGGTTGACGGAGGGCATCGCGCATCTGGAGAAGGCGATCGAACTCGACCCCGGACACGCGCAGGCGCATAGCAACCTGGGGATCGCGCTGGCGATGAGCGGCAGGCTGGATGACGGCATCCGGCAGGTCGAGGAATCGGCGCGGTTGTCGGCGGGGCAGGACGCGCATGACGCTCGATTTGCTGGGGGCGCTCTACGCGGAGGCCGGACGTTTCGGAGACGCGGTTGCGGCCGTCAGCAAGGCGATCGCGCGGGCTCAGGCGCTTACAGTCAATCGCGGCGGCGGACGCGATGAAGGTGAAACTGGCGAGCTACCAGGAGCGGGCGAAGGCCGGCAAGGAGTAGAACGGCCGGAGGCAGTCGGGTTTGGCTGCCCCAGAGTGCGGCAAGCTGCAAACTGAAATCGTGCGCGAGAGATTTATCCCGGATCATGCGGCTCGGTGCGGACGGCAGAGGCGATGGGCGATAGTTCTTGCGTCCTCGTCGGGCGCGGCTCGTTGGCACAGATGCAGAGTGCCCGCCATCTTCGGAGCTTGATCCCGGTTCCGCATGGCTGGCTGCCAGTACTGCTCGAGTGTTCCCCACACGGGCCTCCAGTACTGCGCCGTGGACTCCATCACCACTTCCTCGACTTGCTGCTGCTCCAGCCACTGAGCCAGTAAGTGCAATTCTCCGGGCGTAGTACCAAACTGGCGGCGAATCCATTGGAACTCGCCTCCTTGGGAGATGTCGGCGACGACCACCGCCAACATCTTCTTGTGAACGTCAATACCTGCAATCCAATATGATTTCATGGCTCTCCTCTTCGGGTAGCGGAGAGCATGCAAAAGGTAATCCCAGGCAGGGTCACGTGGCTATCGCAGCCCCCGAAGGGACCAAACGACGCCCATTGATTCGCGCAGAGCGCGCATGCTCAAGGGTCAAACAGGCCAACGATCTTGACTACTTCACTGTCCCAACGACCTCATCGCTTCCGATCCCGCCAGGATGCCACATTTTTCATCAAAGTTTCGCGGGCGGAACGCCCATCAACAACAGGCCAGGAGGCCTGTCCCACTGGCAGCTCAGCATGCAAACAAACAGATTCACAGGAATGCGAGGCTGCTAAGGCATACTTCAGCCTGCCCCATTACATCTGCGACTTCAGGGTCTCGATGGCCTTTTCGATCTGGCGGTCATGGCCGCCGAGGAAATCGGCGGGCGTGTTGTCGATGTAGACGTCCGGGGGGACGCCGTAGTTTTCCATGTTCTCGCCTGTCGGCGGTGTACACGCCGGCGCCGGGAGTGCGGATCGACCGAGCCATCCAGCAGCGTGAACGATCCGGTGCCGATCACCTGCGCCCGATGGTCGGCACGCCGACCAGTTTGCCGAGGCCGAGCGCGCGGAAACCGTCGGGGAACATCTCGGCGTCGCTGGCGGAGCGCTCGTTCTGCAGCACCACCATGGGGCCGAAGAAGGTCGAGCCGGGGCGTTTCACGTCCAGCGAATCGCGGCCGCGGGTCACCTGGTATGCCTTGCGCTGATTGAGGATCTGCGAGCAGTTCCTGATCGATGCCGCCGCCGCCGTTGAAGCGCTGGTCGATGATCAGCGCCTTCTTGTCCTGATTCTCCAGCAGGTCGCGCTGGAACTTGGCGAGCGAGGGCGCGTCCATCGCCTTGATGTGCAGGTAGCCGATTTCGCCGTTGGTGAGCTTGGCGACCATCTGCTTGCGGTCTTCCACCCAGCGGTCGTATTGCAGGTTGCTCATGCGCGGCGGCGGTGAGCGGCTCCAGGTTGATGGTCCAGGCGCCATCCGTGCGCGGGCTTGGAGTTCACCAGGAATTCGAACTTGCGGCCGGGCAGAATGTTGAAGAGCTTCCAGTAATTTTCGCTGGTCTTCAGTTCCTTGCCGTTGACGGCGAGGATGAAGTTGCCGGGGGCGATCTTGACGTAATCGTGATCGGCCGGACCCTTGCGGTAGATGTAGGACACCTTGTAGAAGCCGCAGGCATCGGGCTCCATGTCGAAGCCGGGATAGCGGGTCGCGATGCGCTCTTCGGGCGGACCCTGCGCGGGCAGGCGGGTGCCGCCGCGTGATGCCGGTGTGCGAGGCGTTCATATCGCCGATCATTTCCATGATCAGGTTGTGCAGTTCCTCGTTGTCGGCGATGTGCGGCAGCAGGCTCTCGTATTTGTCCTTGGCGGCCGCCCAATTGACGCCGTGCATTTTGGGATCGTAGAAGCGATTCTTCATCACGCGCCAGGCTTCTTCGAAGACCTGGCGGCGCTCGGCCGGGATATCGATTTCCATCTTCACGGAGAAGGGGATGCGCCGCGGGGCCGCGCCCGCGGAGGCCGTCTCGGTGGCGGAGCCGTCGGCGGTGGCGCCGCCGCGTCCACCGCGCCCGCCGCGTCCGGCGCCGCGCCGCCGCGGCAGCCGCGGACGTGTCGGCAGCCGGCCGCCGGCTCACGGCGAGCGAGTAGAGCCGCCGCCCTGCAGGAAGTAGATGCTGCGGCTGTCGCGCGCCCACTGCGGCTCATTGACCGCCGCCGCCGCCGCGACCACCGCGTCCGCGACCCGCCGCGCCGGCATCCGCCGACGTCGTATTGAGCTTCGTCAGGCGCGTGCCGTCTTCCGCGATGGTGTACATACCGGGTCCGGCGCCGGCTCCGGCGGCATCGTCGGCGGCCGCCGCCCTGCGCGGAGAACAGATAGGTGCGGCTATCGGGCGCCGGCACCACGAACGATCACCGAGCCGGGCATGCGGGTGAGCTGCGTGATGCGCCGGTCGATTCCGTCCCACACGATCTTCACCTGGACGGCGGGGCCGTGCCCGCGCCGGCGCCGCGTCCACCGCGTCCGGCGGCCGGATCGCTGGCGGCGGCCATCGCCTGCTCTTCGCTATTGATGTCGCGGTGTCGGGGGCCTTCTCGGCGGGCTGCAGCGCCACGGCGTACAACTGCGTGACGGTCCGGTTCAGCGCGGCCATGGCGGGCGCGCCGACGCCGCCGATGAGCAGCAGCTTCTTGCCGTCCGGGCGTCCACTTGGCGCCGTTCGATTGCAGGAAGTCCTCGCCGCCGATCATGTGCTCCTGTCCGGTTGGCGAGTTCCTTCACCCAGACGTGCGGGCGCAGCAGCTTGTCCTGGCGCGAGTAGGAGATGATATTTGCCGTCGGGCGAGAACTGCGCGCCGGTCGACGTTGCCGGCATCGCTCTGCGCGACGATATCGGTCTTGCCGCTATCCACGTCGACGCAGGCGCAGCTTGTGGTCGCGAGCCGCTCCACAGCAGCGTTTTCGAATCCGGCGCCCAGACGATGCCGTTCTTATCGCAATCGACGTCGCTGATCTTCTTCGCGTTCTTGCCGAGTTCGTCGGAGAGGTAGACCTCTTCGCGGCCGGTGCGGTCGCAGACGAAAGCGATCCACTTGCCGTTGGGCGACCAGCGCGGGTCCTGTTCCTTCCAGGCGGTCTCGGTGACCCGCTGCGGTTCGCCGCGATCGGTGGCGATGGTGAAGATCTCGCCGTGCGCCACGATGGCGGCGCGCTTGTTGGAGGGCGAAAGGTGGAAGCCCTGGGCTTCGCTGATGGTGACCAGCTCGCGTCTCGTTCTCCTTGGAATCGGCCTTGATATCGATGACGATCTCGCTGCTCTTGCCGGTGGCGGTATCGAGCTTCCAGATGCCGAAGTTGTCTTCGTAGACGATGGTCTTGCCGTCGGCCGAGATGCTGGGGAAGAAGAGGTTGCCATCGCCGTGGTTGGTCACCTGCGTCTCCTTGCCGCCCTTGTCGGAGATCTTCCAGATGTTGTTGACGCTCTTCATCACTTCCGGGCCGCCGAACTTGATGCTCTTTTCGTTGTCGAGCTGGTTGGAGACGAAGATAGATTTCTCCGTTGCGGGCGTACATGGGCCAGAGGCGGTTGCCCTTGTAATCCTCGTCGCCGAGCTTGGTGAATTTCTTCGAGGCCACGTCCATCACCCAGAGGTCGGCCGCGTAGCTGCCGCGATAATGCTTGCGCGACCAGATGGCGGGATGCCGCGTGAAGGCCAGCTTCGAACCATCGGGCGAGTAGCTGGCCCATGCGCCCCAATCGGTGGGGACGGGCCGCTCGATGCCGCCCTCGACGGGGATCTCCCAGAGCGTGGTCACGCTGGGGAAGACGCCGTTGCCGCGCGCGGAAGTGAAGAGGATGTTCTTGCCGTCGGGCGTCCAGTTCGACCACGTTGTCGTCGGCGCTGTGGAAGGTGAGTTGGCGCGGCTTGCCGCCGGTGGCGGCGACCACGTAGACGTCGTAGTTGCCTTCGCGGTTGGAGGAGAAACGCGATCCAGTTGCCGTCGGGCGAGAAGCGCGGGAAGACGTCGCGCGCCTGGTTGTCGGTGAGGCGCTGCGCGCCGGAGCCGTTCTCGTTGGCGATCCAGATGTCGCCCAGGTAGCTGAACGCGACCTTTCCGTTCGAATAGGTGGGGTGGCGGAGCAGTTTCACCTGCGCAATCGATACTACGGGCAACAACAGGGCGAGCCCGGCGAGCAGAACTTTGCGAGACATCGATAACCTCCAGGATCTTTGGATACAGCGATCTTAAACGCTTGGCACCCCGAAGGCAACTGGACCACGACGTTTCAAAACGGAATGAACCTTCGGATACTTGATGTACTGCGCCGTACCTATGCAAAAATGGGGTTTGCAGAAAGACGAGGAAGCTAACGCGTGATTGTTTGCCGCTCTTGCGAAATTGCGCTGCCGGACGGGACCAAACGATGTCCTATGTGCCAGCGCAATCTTCTGTTCCCGAAGTTGCTGGTGATTGGCGGCATTCTGATGGTTTTCGGCCTGCTCGGCGTGTTCCTGTGGGGCTCGGGCAAACTCAAGAATCGGATCGACCGCAATCAGTTCTCCAGCGAAGAGGTGCTGAGTGCGACACAATCGTTGGTCGCGCAAAATCCGGCGGTGCGCAACCCGGTGGGCTTCAGCACGATCGAGCAGACCACCGTGGAGCACTGGGACGGACGCCGCTGGCGGGTCTCCGGCTACATCGATACGCGTCCCGAACCCGGCGTAAAGGTCCGGACCCTCTACTTCGCAGTGGTGCTCAATAGCGGGAAGAACTGGAACCTCGAAGACCTGCAACTGCAGAGCATGGAATTCGGCGGGAACCCCAAAAGTCACAAGAACTAATCGGGCTGGTTCCGGGTCGCCTGCGTGATATTCCGGAAGGTCTGGAACATGGCTTCCCACTGCCCGGCGGTCATCCCTGCCCGCAGCAGATCCTGGGCCTTCTTCCATTCCGGCTTAGCCGTCGCCAGCCGCTCGCGCCCGGCGCCGGTCAATGCGAACCGGCGGAGGCGCCTGTCGCCGGCCGCGACCGGTTCGATCCACCCGTTGCGCTCCAATAGCTTCAGGTTTCGCGAAACGGTGGTTTTGTCCAGCGCGAAGAGGCGTCCCAATTCGACCTGGCTGCATGGGCCGGCCTCACTCAGGGCCATCATGAGCGTGAATTGGGGCGCCTCCAATCCCGAGCTTCGCATGCGGTTGTCGTAGAACTGCGTGAGTACCCGCGCGGCCTGGCGCGCCGCCGCGCAGGCGCACGGCAGAACGGGTTGCGAATTTTTCATTGCTTCAACGGATCTCCCAGCAGCAGGCGAAGCGGTGTGAGCGGAGCCAACCCCGTAAATTCGAGGTTCGCCATGTTGGCTTTGGAGAGCGGCAGCCCGTCCATTAGCGCCTTGGCTTCCGCTACGCTGGCGCAGTTCATGATAAAGACGACGCCCTTGCCATCGCTCAGCGAATACCACTGCTGAATCTTCCCGTCGAGATAGAGTTTGACGGTGGCGCGAATTTCGTCCGGCATCACCTTCATCAACTGCGGCCGGTCCACTTCAGGCTTGACGGTGAGCCGGATCATCACAGCAGTGGTGGGTGCGGCGACAGGCGATTGAGCGAATAGCGGGGCGGCGGCAGCGACAACAATGGTCGTGAACCAAACACGAATATTCATGAATGGTAGTATATGCAACTAATTCTCGGGAGTCAATAGGGTGGTTCTAGTGCATCACCCAACCGGCATCCACGTTGAGCGTCTGCCCGGTCATGCCATCACTTAGCTCCGAACTCAGGAACAGGCACACGCGCGCCACATCCAGCGGCATCAGCCGGCGTTGCAGGCTTTGTGACGTCAGAAAAAACTGAGCTTGTTCCTCTGTGACCACCTTCGCCTCGGCTTCCGTTTTGATCGCGCCGGGCGTGATGCAGTTGATGTGGATATTGTGCCCGCCCATTTCACGCGCCAAGGATCGTGTGAGGCCGATGACTCCGGCCTTCGAAGTTACGTAGTGACTCATCGGAGCCATACCGAGGTGGAAGGTCACGGACGAAATATTCACCACCTTCCCGGACCCGCGCTTCACCATGTGGGGCAGAACCGCCTGAAGGGTGCGGAACATACTCTTGAGATTTGTGTCCTGCATTGCATCCCACTGCTGTTCGGTCATGCCCAGAAACGGCTGCCGCGGATAGATCCCGGCGTTGTTGATCAGGATATCGATGCGGTCCGAACGCTGCGCCGCGCCATCGACCCAGCGCTGCACGTCGCTCGTGTCGCACACGTCGCCGCCGGAAGCGACTGCCGAGCCCCCTGCGGCGCATATCGACGCCGCGACGTTCTTGCATCCCTCAATATCCCTATCCAAGATATGGACATGCGCGCCCTGGCCGGCGAAGAGCCGCGCCACCGCTTCACCAATGCCGGTGGCGCCGCCCGTAATCAAAGCTACCCGATCTCTTAGCATGGCGACGAGATCCATGATACCCGAGCGCCCGTGCGCCAGTGTGCGGTAACGGGCTCTGGCGATTGAAGTGATAGGCATTCGGAATCGACATGCTGAGCGAAATCATCATTTCCTGCTTCACGGTTCTCTCTTATCCCGGCGATGGTCCACAGGCCAAACCGCCCTGGGCAGCGGTTACGGTAGCAGCGTTTTGAATCTGCACGGATGGGCGGACGGCGACCCCTTCTACGTGAATTCCGTGGCACATCCAATGCAGGGCGCGGTGGCGGGACGCATCTGGCGACTCCATGACCCGCGCTACAACAAGGCGGAGTTCGGCCGGAGCCGTTCCTACTGGAAGGGCAAGCTTCGCGCCGCCGCTTTCGCCTGGGCGTTTAGCGAGCAGTTCGAAATCGGACTAGCGAGCGAAGCTTCGATCGGCCACATTCACCGTGATTTTCCGCAGCAGGGTTTCGTGGACCACGTGATCACGCCGACGATCGGCCTTTCTTGGATGATTGCCGAGGACGCGTTGGACCGCTATCTGGTGCGCCCGATCGAAGACCGCACCGCGAACCCGTGGATACGCCTCCTGGCTCGCGGCTTTCTCAGCCCGGCGCGCAGCTTCGGCAACCTGATGGACCTGACGGCGTTCGCCTCGCACTCCCCGGCTGCCGAGCCTGCCGCGCGCGAATATCCCGCGGTAGCGCCGCTGGAGTTCACGCTGGCTTCCAGTTGGCGGCAGTTCGGCGGCACTCCATGCGTCGGGGGCGGCGGTGACGCGGCCTACCGCGTCGCGCCCGAGTGGCAGATCGCGCTCACGGTCAACGGCTGCAAGATGCTTGGGCTGGCCGAGAACACCAGCGGCGACGCACTGCTGTTTCAACTGGGCCCGCGCTGGACACCAACTCCAGCGGGAAGATGGTCTCCCTACGCGCATCTTCTGGTCGGCGGCGTCAAGGCGACGCAAGAGCGGATGGACCCCGCCCCAAAACGGGCCACGCTGGAAGCCAACAAAGACCTGGATCCGGCGCTGGATTACACGCTTCACGGTCAATACACGACGGCTGATGAATCCAGCGCGTTCGCCGTTACGGCGTGGGGGTCGACTACAAACTCAATTCGGCTCTCGCGATCCGGGTCGCAAATTTTCGAATATCTCCGGTCGGGCGCCCGTAATCTGGGCGGAGTGGCCTACAATAACGGATTCCAGATGACCACTGGCATGGTCCTCCGCCTTGGCACCTGGTGAAAGGCGCCCATGATTACAGCCGCCAGCAATCCCGCGAATTACACGACCGTCTTTACCGACGGAGAGCACTCCAGTATTTCCGATGCCACCCTGAATAACGGGGGCGCGGGCCAGGGATTTCGCCCGCATGACCTTTTGGAGGCCGCGATTGCCACGTGCATCAATATCGCGGTCCGCACCTGCGCCACGCGCGAAGGTATGCCTCTTTCCGGCGTCGTCACCAAGGTTTCGCTGGATCGCAGCGAACCCGACGAAGCGGTTTTCCACCATGAAGTGGAGTTGCAGGGCGCGCTGACCGCGGAGCAGCGACGGAGGCTGCTGCGAGTGGCGAGCGCTTGCCCAGTTCGCCGGACGCTGATGCGCACGATCCGATTTGAAGGCGTGTAGAATGGGCCACGGATGAACACGGATCAACGCGGATAAGCAACACGCGAAGATGCGGCGTTGCGGACAGTGATGTGCGTGTCCACGAGGCGCCGGCTGAAAGCCGGCGGCAGCCAGGATTGGCTGCCCCACATTGCGGCACGCCGCAAACTGAAACGTGGTTCGCGCGTGCATGAAGAGATCGCTCCCTCACGGTCGCGGCTCGTTATGGGCGGCGAAATCTTCGCGGCCTGCGAGCAGACAAATGCACGGTAGTACAAAAGATGGTTTTCGCGAGTTAAATCTTCATGCCGAGGAGTTTGCGGGCGCCGAGTTTGGCCATGCCCCAGCGGCCGAAGCGGTCCTCGAACATCTTCAGGTAGAGCGCCTTGGTGTCGTCGGGCGGATCCTTGACGTGATCGAGGGCTTGCAGGCGCAGAGCTCCGCTCGGGCAGGTGCTAACGCACAGGGCGCAGCCGATACAGCGCGCGCGGTCCACCACTGCCTTGCCTTCGGGGCTGGTGATGGCATCCATCTGGCAGCGAACTTCGCAGGCGCCGCAACTCTCGCAAGCGGCGTCGTCGGCCACGGCGTAGAAATTCGTGCTGAAGAAATCCGCCGGGCGCGGCAGGCGTTTGGCGGAGTGGAGCACGCCGCAGCAGCAGCCGCAGCAACAGCACACGAACATCGGCGACTTCGTATTCTCGGGCTGCAGCACCAGGCCGTCGCGGTCGGCGCAATCGAGCAGGTCGAGCATCTCCTCGCGCGTCACGGCCCGCCCCGTGCCGGAGTCCACCGCCCACTGCGCGGCCGGCCCGATCATCAAACAGTTGTCGCGCAGCTTGGTTTGAGCACACGGCTGGTCGAGCAGATCGTGGCCGTGCCGGCAGATGCAGCGCAACGTGCCGAAGGGGCCGGGCGATTGTTCGATGTGCGCGCGTATGCGGTCGTACGTAGTGACGCCGCGTTCCACGGCGATTTGTTTGTTCACGGGCACGATACGGAGTTGCGTGGTCTTGCCGGTGTGGAAGGCCTCGCCGAATGCCTCGTCGAAATACTGGCGGCTCTCGCGCTCGAACTCCGGTGTCAGAGTTTTCAGCTGGCGTTCGTACATTCCGACGGCGAAGATCATCTTGCCATAGCGCATCTCGCCCGCCACCGGGAAGGCGAGAATGCTGCCTTTGGCCGCCATCCGCTCGAGTTCGCCGCGCAATTCTTCGAGTGTCATGCGCGAGCCGAAGCGTTTTTGAATCGTAGCAGCAGGCTCGGGGATCGCGCTCAGTTCGAGTGCGATCCCGGCCTCTTCCGGCGTAAACAGCCGCTGCAAAATGCGTAGCTCGACGCCCGATGGCGCCGCGGGAAACCCCACCGGCATGCGGTCCAGATGCCGCTGCAGCCGCCGGTAAATAGTTTCGGACTCCGATGTCTGCATTTGCTTCCGATTGTACACCGTGCGTCACCGTTCGTTGTTTTCCGCCGTGGGACTTGGTAAAGTAGAGCACTCGGCAACAGTCGATGAATACCCCCTCGGAACAATCCACAGTGGCGCCGCCGGATGTGATTCAGGGACCGCCGCGTGCCGGTTTCGTGAAATGGCTGCGTGCGCGAGCCGGGAACTGCCTCGCAATTCTACTTCACGGTTCGCCGCTCGGCCGCTTCCGCATGTTGGCCACGTACCTGAAGATCTCGTTCAAGGTCAAACTGCTGGTGGACATTCTCAAGGTGCGGATCGACGAGGAGAAGGTCTTTTCGCAGACCATCTGTTTCGCCGACTACAACACCTTCCTGATTCTGTTCGAGGAGATTTTTCTCACCAGCGTCTACCATTTCCACACGGAGAACTCCGCGCCTTCGATTCTCGATGCGGGCGCCAACACCGGTGTTTCGGTGGCCTATTTCAAGACGATCTATCCGGATTGCAAGATCATTGCCTTCGAACCCGACCCGGCCAACTTCAAGCTGCTGGGTAAGAACGTTACTCGCAATGGCTGGGCGAACGTGGAACTGCACAACGTGGCGCTGCACCGGGGCGACGCGGAACTGGACTTCTACGATTACAACGACCGGCCCGGCGCGCTCTCTAACGGATTCTGGCGTCCTTCCGAGGCAGGACCCGCGAAGAAGGTCATCACGGTGCGTGCGGTGCCGCTTTCGCGCCACGTCGAAGGACCCATCGACATGCTGAAGATGGACATCGAAGGTTCCGAACACGACGTGCTCGAAGACCTGGTGGAATCGGGCAAACTCGCCTCGATCCGGCGCATCACGATGGAATACCATCACCACGTGCAACGGCATGACGATCGTCTCGGAAAATTGCTGTGCCGGCTGGAAGACGCGGGATTCGGGTATCACATCTGCGCGCCGCTGGCCCTGCCGTTTCCTCAGGAAGAGACTCAGAATTTCATGCTGCGGGCGTACCGCTGAGGGCTTACTCGAGCCCGTTGCGCGCGTACAACTTGTAACCGCCTGTATCCATCACGAAGTGGAACTGGTGGTCCATCATGTCGCGAATGTAGCGATACGTCGCCGGTTCTCGGGTCTCGTATTGCGGAATCCACTCCTGGTAGCGGTTCTTATCGAGCACGATGAAATCCGGGCGCTTACCGCTGCGAAAGCCTAGGCGTGAATCATCCACGAGCGGGCCGTGGAATCCCAGCTCAAAGGCAAACTCCGTGCTGCCGAAGACGAATCCATGCCCGGGGGCGTGTTGTTTGAGGTATGCCGCCACCGGCAGATACTCCTGCGCGTAAGCGGCGCGCTGCACGCGCTTGGCGGTGGTGGACACCTGAACGAAGACAACGGCCGCGGCGCACGCGACCAGTATCCATCTCCATGTGGGCCGGGTGTCCCACCACCAGGTCGCGGTTACCGCGGTGATGCTCGCCAGCCAGAGGACGAAGTGGATCAGGTAAACCTGCTGCGCCTCGCGATCGATCAGCATCATGGGGACGAGGATGGCCGCGGCCAGCAGGAGCAACGTGCGCCGGCCGGGATCGCGGCGGATCCGCGGTTCGAAGAGCGCGCCGGCCAGACCAGCGGCGTACGCGGCCAGGATGAGGATCTTGAGATGGCTGAGGCCGGTGGTGTCTGCCGCCATGCCGAACATTCCCAGGTAGCGCGTGTAAATCTGGGCGCGAATGATAGACATCGGGTCATTGAGGTGCAGTCCGCGGTCGGCGGCGTTTCCGCCAAATTGCAGCAGGAATGAAGGGAAGTCCTGGCTGATATAGAGGCCCCACGCGGCCGCTCCCAAAACGTAGGGAACACACGCCACTGCCGCATCGCTCCAGCGGATCCGTCTGCGGTCGAGGTGGAGCGTGAGAAACAGCAAGCCGACAAAGTAGCCGACGGCCATCGGATGACTCATGCCGGCCGCCGCGATCAAGGTCTGGCTGACCAGCACGGCACGCCACAGCGGACCCTCGCGCAGCATCAGGTAGGCCGCCAGCCCGCATCCGCCCAACGCCGCGGCCATGATATCCATGCGGCCAACCGACGACGACCACACCACGGTGAAATCGATCGACAGGAGTCCCAGCGCGACCGTGGCCGCTCGCCTGTCCGCCGTGAGAAGTTCCACGATCTTCCACCAAGAGCTCAACGCCAGCAGACCAAAGAGGACGGAGAGAACGCGCAGCCTGAGCAGGCCGAATCCGACTACCTTGTACCAAGCGGCTTGGGCCAGCGGATAGAGCGGAACAATCCAGTAGGTGTGCTGATTGATCCCAGTGAGATTGTTGGTTCGGAAGGATGCCGTCGGATCCAGCACCGACGAGCCGAAGGTTCCGTTGGTAATCAGATTCAGGGCGGGGTTGGCAAACCAGCCTTCATCAGACCATGGCAGCGACACCAGTGTGCTGGCGCCGGCGAGCGCCGCAAACACCAGGACAAAAAAGAGGATCATCCGGGTCGGGAGGCGTCCGGCAAGCACCATCGTATTCTAGCAGATGCGGCGAATTTCACTGCCGCCTATGGTTTGCAGCGCACACCATGCAGCAACTAATCACGAAGCGCATGCTACAGTCATCTAAAGTGACCTCGGACGGCGTCTCGCAAGTACCCCCCCCTCCAAAGATCAGGCGCGCCTCGCGTTTTTTTACCGCCATTTTGTGGAACTGGCTCGGCGTGGCGATCAACGTCATCATCGGAATTATTGTCTCGCCGTACATCGTCCGCAAGCTTGGTTCGGAGCGCTTCGGCATCTGGTCGCTGGTATTTTCGCTGCTCGAATACCTGTGGTTTTTCGATCTGGGATTCAATACCGCGGTCACAAAATTTGTCGCGCACTATCGCGCCAAGAACGAGCTGGACCAGGTCAATCGCGTGATCAGCAGCGGACTTTTCTATTCCAGCATCGTGGCGCTGTGCTTTCTGGCGGCCTCGCTGGTCGCGGCGGCACATAGCGATTTTTTTCTTCCGGTTGCTAACGACGTCAATCGCCGGGAATTCCGCGCGCTCATTCTGATCACCGGCCTGGCCTGGGGCGCGATGTTCCCGCTGCACTTTTTCAGCGCCTGCCTGGACGCGTATCAGCGGTACGACGCGCTCACCCGGTCTTGGGTGGCGACGCTGTTGATCCGCTCCGCGGGCTGCGCGGCACTGCTGTATTTCGGCTTCGGCCTGAAGGCGATGGGCGTGATCGTGGTAGTGGGTCAACTCGCGGGTAACGTGATTGCTGTGGTTTCGTTCCGTGCGTCCTTCCCGCAATTGCACCTCAGGCTCTCTTCGGTAAGCGGCGCACTGTTGAAAGAGATGATGAGCTACGGCATCCACTCTTTCGTGGCCAACATTTCCAACCTGCTGCTGTACCAGGGGCCGCCGGTCATCATCGCGCACTTCCGCACGGCGGCATTCGTCGGCTACTACATGCTGCCCTTCCGCCTGCTGCAATACCTGGTGGATGCGGTGACGCGCGTCGGATTTGTCACGCGCTCCAACGTCGCCGAGATGCAGGCGACCGGCGAGGAGCGCGGCATCTACAACATGACTATGCTGCTGAACCGCTACTGCGCGACACTGTTCATGCCGGCTGTGGTGTACCTGCTGGTCTACGGCACCGGCCTCGTCCGCAAGTGGATTAGCCCGGAATACGCGCTGCACAGCGGTCCGCTGCTGCCGATCATGGCGGTGACCGTGCTGATTGCGGTGGCGGGCCAGTACAACTCGGGCTCCGCGCTGTATGGCATGGCCCGGCACAATCTCATGGCGCGCGGCTTGCTCGTCGAGAGCGTCGCGGGTGCAGTGGGTCTGGCGCTGGTGCTGCCTCGTTACGGACTCATGGGTGCTGCCTGGACGGTCGGAGTGCTCTCGGTAATGAATCGCGGCATGTTCGTCGCCTGGCTCACGTGCCGCGCTTTGCACGAATCCTTCCTGGGTTTCGTGAGTGGCATCTATCTGCGCCCAATTTTGACCTGCCTCCCCGTGTTGGCCCTGCTGTATGCGGTCAAAGCGGCGGGCATTCAAGGTACCACCTGGCCGCAGCTGATTTCCCTCGCGGTTCTCACCGGAACTTTGTACTACGCGCTGAGTTTCTTCACCTGCGTGACCGGGGAGCATCGCGGTGTATTGTTGGACTGGCTGGCGAAGCATGCGCCGCCGTTGAAGCGAAGTACTGCCGCCGCGAGCTAAGTTTTAGCGTTAAAGGGAGCAGCCCACCCGTGCCCCCACGGCAGCCCTCCTGCTGTTAGAATCGTGGGCAAACCATGAGCACAACTTCGCAGGCGATGAATCCGGGGAAGAAGAGCATCTTCATTACGGACGACGGGCAGAACCTCATGTTCACCTTCATTCTGGTGAGCTCGCTGTTCCTGCTTTGGGGATTCTGCAACGGCATGATCGACGTGATGGACAAGCACTTTCAGGAGGAATTGGGGCTGAGCAAGTCACAATCGGCCTGGGTCCAGTTCGCGCACTACCTGGGGTATTTTCTGATGTCCCTGCCGGCTGGAGTGCTGGCCAGCAAGCTCGGGTATAAGGGCGGAATCGTCGCGGGTTTGTTGATCGTTGCTGTCGGCGGATTCTGGTTTATCCCCGCCACGCATATCAACGCCATGGTTCATGAGGGCGCGGTTTCCCCCACCACCGCGTTCGTCGCTTTCCTGGTGGGCGTCTGCGCCATAGCCACCGGGCTCACGTTTCTCGAGACCATCGCGAACCCGTACACCACCGTGCTCGGAGATCCGCGCTACGCCGCCACGCGCATCAACCTGGCGCAATCCTGCAACGGCATCGGCTGGATTTTCGGACCCATCGTCGGCAGCATGTTTTTCTATGGCAAGGACGCGCAGGGTGCCAGCACCGGCAGCCAGACGCTTTATATCCCCTACGTCGGAGTCGCCGTGGTGGTGATCGTTCTGGCGGTGATCTTCTATTTTTCGCGCATCCCCGATATCAAAGCGCCGGACGACTACCATCTCGACGATGCCGTTCCCGGCGTAGCCAAGTCCATCTGGGCGCATCCGCATTTCGTGATGGCCGTGGCCGCACAGTTTTTCTATGTGGCCGCACAGGCTGGCATTTTCAGCTTCTTCATCAACTACATGACTTCGGAGCTTCCGGCAATTCCGAAGTCCTGGGAATCCGGCCTGGCGAGCTTCGCGGGAAGCTCCGGCGTGCTCCACAATTGGCTGCAGGGCTGGTTCGAAGTCAACAAGGCCGGCGTCTTGACGATGAGCAATAAGGGCGCGTCCAATCTCGCCTCGCTCGGGTCCATCTGCTTCCTGATCGGACGCTTCTCCGGCGCCGGAATCCTGAGAAAGTTCTCCGCGCACAAAGTGGTCGGGCTCTATGCGCTGATGAATGTATTCGCCACCCTGTTGATCGCGATGAAACTCGGGTGGATCAGCGTGATTTGCGTGTTTGCCACGTATTTCTTCATGTCGATCATGTTCCCGACCATTTTCGCGCTCGGGATCTTCGGTCTCGGTGCGCGGGCGAAGAAGGCTTCCGCCTTCATCGTCATGGCGATCATGGGCGGCGCGATCCTGCCCAAGCTGATGGGCTACGTCGCCGATGAATACGACATGTCGCGCGGCTTCCTCGTTCCAATGTTCTGCTTCGCGTTCGTCGCCTTCTATGGCTTCAACTGGCCGAAGTTCAGCAAGTCCGATTCGCTCCACGTTACGAAGGCACTCGGTGGACACTAAGGTTCTGACGGCGTTTTATTATGAGCAACCGCTCCCTAAATGGTCGCGGCTCCGTTCCGAGCCGCGCGTGTCGGCAAGCGGCCTGCCAGATCGCCGTACCGCCGGGTTGGACCGCGGATAAATGATGCCGGCGAGCCTGACTGCGCCCGACCAGAAGGCGAATGTGATTGTCGGCAGCAAAACCGGGCGGCGTCGCCTACGCGGACATCGTCAAAATGGCGAAGGACATGTTCAAGCCCCTCAAGACCTTCGAGGAACCTGTCGGCCGAACCTGGTTCTCCTTCACAATGGTGACGTCGCTCAAGCCGGCGAAGTAGCCGCGGCGGTCAGCGTACCAGCGCGTTGAACAACAGCTTGTAGGTGCCGTGCATCTGCGCGCGGTGTTGCGCCGGAAATCCGATCAGGACGACCCTGCCTTCTCCCAGTTTGGCGGATACCACGGCGGCCCTGCGCGTGAGATTCTCTTCACCCACCAGCCAGCCGCTTTCCAGCAGATCGCGATCCTCGTAGCGCGCGATGGTCTCGTAGTTCTCGGCATTCTGGGCGGTGATTTCAAACGCCGGACTGTTCAGATAGAGCGCGAGTCCGTGGGCAGGCATTCCGTAGGCCAGCGGGTTGGTGTTGTCGAAGTCACCTTCAGCGTGGAGCCGGGGCACCAGAATTCCTTGGTGCTCTTGCCCTCCAGCACGTTGCGCACGCCGATACCGAGGCGATCCACCGGGAAGGCCGTGGCGGCGTTCAGCGTCACCAGGGTGCCGCCCTTCTGGACGAACTCGCGGATGGCGTTGACTCCTTCCGTGCCGAGGCCGGTGCGATACTCCGGCGGAGTATTGCCGCCGCGCCCACCGCCGCCACCTCCGCCGCCCGCTCCCCTGCCGCCCTGCGCGGCCGCCGGCAGCGGCTCCGCCGCCGCCTCCGCCACGTCCGCCGCGGCCCGCCGCCGTCCGGCAGCCGCCGTTTCGCCCGTGATGGTCGCGGTGCTGTCGTTGGGAATCACCAGGACATCGTACTTGTCGATGAGATTCCCCGCCTTGATTTCGGGATCGAAGATCGACGTGTACGGGAAATTGAACTGCTCCAGCACCAGCCGCGTCCAGCCCTCATCGATGTTGCCGCCGCCGAAGCGCTGGTACATCGCGACGCGCTGGCGCTTCATGTCGTGCACCCCGGTGGAGACCGCGCCGCGCAGCGGCGTGAAATCGACGCCGGTCTGTTTCGCGACGGTTTCCAGCACCGCTTCGGAGCCGGCGGCGACCAGAAAATCGCCGGGACGCAGGCCCGCCGGCGGGCTTGTCCACGCGGCGCACCGCCACGCCCTTGTCGAACAGCAGATTCATGGCGCGGAAGCTGTCGTTGAGGCGGCCGTCCATCGAGTAGCCGTTGCGCGCCGCGCGTCACCTTTCCCGCCGGCTCGATCGGCCCGGTGACCTTTTCCATCGCCACCTCGCCCAGTTCATCCACCGGGTCCACGCGCACTCCCATGTATTCGAACATCGTGTCCGTGGCCATGTCGTACGGGCGGATGGGCGAGCCGTCGCGGTTCCGCGTCCACTCGTTGTCCGGGTAAAACGTGCGGCCCAGCAGATAGCGGATCAGGCCCATTTTCGGCTGCGCCATGGAGATGACGAAGGAGCCGGCCGGATACATCATGCCGCTCGCGGTGGTGAAAGCCTTGGACGCCCGCTGGATCTCGATGCCCTGCACCAGCAGCTTGTTCACCATCTTGATGGACGTCAGCGGATCGTGCTGCAGCGTGGAGATGAGATACGCGGCGGGCTTGCCCGCGGCGCCGCGCTCGGTCTGCCGCTTGCCCTTCAGATAGGCGTTCCACAGCACCGTCTCGCGATTGCGCGCGGCCAGATCGAGCGTGGCCCAGGCCGAGACCTTCTGCCGTTCGACGATGTCGCGCAGATGCCACCATCCGCCCGGCCAGGGATTGGGGAAGATGGTCTCGGCTTCGTACACCGGAAGATTGCGGGTATTGCCGCGCAACTCGTCGGCGATGCACGAACAGCGGCGACGCCAGGCGGGCGGCCGCCGACTCGGTCAGCATGCCGGCGATGTTGTGGAACGGCGTGATCCAGTGAAAACCGAAGTGGCCCCAGCCGGAATAGATGGCGTCGTTGATGGCGCCGGAGAGATTGGCCTCTTCCTCTTTGTACGCCATGTGCGCGCCGTACCAGCTCAACTCGCGCCACAGGATCGGGTCGGCATAGGGCCGCACCGGTTCGGCGTACGGCGGCAGGAAAATGCGCGCGCCGTTGGCGCCCATGCCGTGATGATCGACGTAGGCCTCGGGCCTCCACTCGGTGAACAGGATCCGGGCCATGTACTGCGAGTCGGGAATGTTCGTCTGGAAGGCGTCGCGGTTGTTGTCGTGGCCGGCGTACTTCTGATACAGCCACGGCGGATTGGTGCCCTCGTAGGGCGTGCCGAGTTGCTTGTTGTACCAGTCGGTGACCATGATTTCGCCGTCCGGATTGAAGCAGGGCACTTCGATGAAGATGACGTTGTCGAGGATCCGCCGCGTCTCTTCGTCCTTGCGCGCCAGCAGATCGTAGGCCAGTTCGGGAGCCATCTGCGTGCCGCCGATCTCCGTCGCGTGCATGCTCATGGACTGCACGACGACCGCCTTGCCCTCGTCCACCAGTGCGTGGCGCCTGCGCGTCGGTCAGTCCGCGCGGATCGCTGAGGCGGAGGTTGACTTCGCGCAGCCGCTCGAGTTTGGCGAAGTTGGCGGGCGCGGTGATGATCACCATCAGGAACGGGTTGCCCATCGACGTGGGCCCCATGTTGATGACTTTCATCCGTCCGCCGCTCTGTTTTTCGAGAACGCCGTAGTACTCGACGATCTTGTCCCAGCGGGCCATCTTCTTGTCCGCGCCGAGCTGGAAGCCGAAGAACTTCTCCGGCGTGGTGATCTCCTGGGCGAAGCCTGCTCGCAACAGCAGGGCGGCGGACAGCAATAGCGGAACGCGCACGCGGCTCTTTTGGATCATTCCAGATATTACTACACGCAAGCCAGGCGGGGGCAAACGGTAACCTTCCGCCCCTCTGCTTCGCCCTAACTCACTTCACCGGCGGAAGCCGGCGTCTGAGGGAGCGTGCTTATGCGTAAGATGGACTTCATGAAACTCGCGAACGGAATGGCATTGACTGTGCTTCTCTTTTCACTTCTGGAGCTTCCGCCCCGGGCTTCGGCTCAGGGCCGGCAGGCCGCCACGCCGGCCACGCAAACGCCGGCCACAGCGCCGGCCGGACGTGGTGGACGCGGCGGCGTACCGGGACCGGGTCCGGCCATCGGCGGCGAAATCGATGAAACGCCGGTGGTCACGCATCATAGCGTGACGGTGCAGGGCAAGACCCTCAACTACACCGCGACGGTAGCGCAGATGCCGCTGAAGGATGCCAACGGCGAAACCGAAGCGCACATCTTCTACATGGCCTACACGCTGGACGGCGTGACCGACTCGACGAAGCGCCCGGTCACTTTCTGCTTCAACGGGGGACCCGGGTCGGCATCGATGTGGGTGCATATGGGCGGCATGGGGCCGCGCAGTCCCAAGCTGCAGCCGAACGGCAGCATGCCGCCCCCGCCGTACCAGATGAAGGACAACCAGGATACCTGGCTCGACCAGACAGACCTCGTGTTCATCGACCCGGTGGGCACGGGCTACAGCCGCGCCAAATCGATCGAGGTGGCGCGGCGTATGAACGGCGTGCAGGGCGACATCCAATCCGTGGGCGAATTCATGCGCATGTACGTCGCGCGCAATAACCGCCAGCTTTCCCCGCTGTTGATCGCGGGCGAGAGTTACGGAACGTTTCGCGCGGCCGGCTTGGCCGGCTACCTCATCGATCGCGGCATGGCGTTCAACGGCATCGTGCTGATCGGAACCACGCTCAACCTGGAGACCATCTGGAGCCGCAGTGACGATATGGTTTACCAGTTGCTGCTGCCCACCCAGGCCGCGGACGCCTACTATCACAAGAAGGCGGCGGCGGATTTGCTGAAAAAGGATCTGAAGTCGTTTCTAAAGGAAGCGGAAGGCTTTGCCATGGGCGAGTATGCAGCCGCGCTCGCCAAGGGCGATGAGATCACTCCAGCCGAACGCAAGGCGATCATCGACAAGCTGGTGCGCTATACGGGCCTCGAAGCGCGCTACCTCGGCGAGACCAATCTGCGCTTCGATGTCTCGCACTTCTCTCGCGAGTTGCTGCGCGACAAAGGGCTCACCATCGGGCGCTACGACGGCCGGTTGACCGGCCCCTCCGGGCTGAATGTCGGCGAGACCAGCGAATTCGACCCGTCGAGTTCACTGATCACTCCGCCGTTCACGGCGGTGTTCGCGAACTATCTGCGCACCGAGTTGGGCTACAAGTCCGACATGTTTTACTACCCCAGCGGCGGCGTTCAGCCCTGGGATTACGCGGTGCAAAACGGCTTCGGCGATACCACCTCCATGCTGCGCAACGCGATGGTGAAGAATCCGTACATGAAGGTGATGGTGGCCGCCGCCTACTTCGATATGGCGACGCCGTATTATGCCGTGACCTATACGTTCAACCACATGGGGCTGAATCCCGAGATGCACAAGCGGATTTCTTTCGACTTTTACCAGTCGGGCCACATGCTGTATATCGACAGCGATTCGCACGCCAAGTTGAAGCACGATTTTGCAGAGTTTCTGGCAGGCGCAACGGGGGATCAGAAGCCGGCCGCAAATTGAATCGCCCTAGTTCCGGATTGGCTCAGTACACCGTTTCAGCAGTTCGATCACCTATCGCGAGATCGCTTGCTGACGCGCGCGGCTCCGACAGAGCCGCGACCGTTAGGGCAAGTTCACAGGGACCGGGCTAGCCGTTGAATATGCGGCGCTCGCCGCTTTGGGCCTATCAGCAGACCCCAGTTCGCCCCTTCGGTGCGCCATACTGCGTGCCCAAATGGGGGACTATGCGATATTGCAATCAAGCCCAATTTGGGAGCCTTTCAGGGTTACTTCATGGATACTCTTGTGAGCGAACCTCTCTTGAACGAACACGAGGTTGCGGGGATCTGCGGACTGAGCGTGGCCACCATCCGACGATTGCGTCTTTTCGATCGTGGTCCGAGGTATTTGAAAATCGGGGCCTCGGTGCGATACCGGCGCGAGGATCTAACGTCATGGCTCGGATCGATGCCGACTGGGGGTGGGCTTTGACAAAGAGCGCTGATGCGCGGCGACTGAAACGGGGAGGGGAACTCGCTGTAGGTCAACCCTTCAACCCGTACGGGATGTTTCACGGGGCATTTGTGCCAGAGGCACTATGCCGTTGGCCGAAGCTCAATCCAGGATCGAAGCTCTGCTATGCCCTTGGCGCGATACGCGGGGGCGGACTCCGAATGCTACCCCTCAATGAAGACCTTAGGCAGGGAGTTGGGGATCAGCATCCGGCAGTGCCGACGCTATGTTGGAGAACTGGAGGCCAACCACCTAATTCGGCGCGTCAGCCGATACCGCGACGGATGTCAACGCCGGTTGAATATTCCCCAGTTTCCGTCGGTTGAAAATTCCCCACTTTCGCCGGTTGAAATTTCCCCAGGTGCAGAAAGAAGATTGTAGGCATGCCCCGGCGCAGCAAGCAAGCCCTTGGATGTTCCGGGGCAGGTCAACATTATTTCGTTTCCTTCATTTTCGTCTTTTGCCCGGATCACCCTCCGGCCGGAGTGCGCTCCAGCCACATCCTTTCCAGTTGGGTTACTTTGTGCTGCATGTGCTTCCAGTAGTCTTCTCCCACCGAGGTTTCGGCGACCTCATCCACGAGGGCGGAGAAGTAGTTCAAGCTAGTGACCAGCATCGGAGTGTGCTCGCTCCCGTTCAACAGAGCCGCATACTTGCGGGCGCAGCCGAGCCAGATGGCCCGCTGAAGGTGAATCAGCGTGACCCCGCGCCGATAGAGAATGGCCGCCAGCCGTTCGTCGGCGGCGCTGAAGGTGACTCGTACGCAGGCGGGGACCGACAGCATCTGCCGGGCCTGCTGGACATAGCGGCTCTGATCGATACCGAACTCCTCAACCGGGGGCTTCTCATACGGCCAGAAACGATCGCAGATCTCGACCGAGAGCCGGTCGATAGCGATCCGATTGTCAGCGTCAGGATGCCGGCGGCAGACTTCCCGATGGCAGAGTTCCTCCAGTGCGTCGGTCACGCTCTGGCGGTCGCGTTGGAGCAGGTTTGCCAACTCCAACGGCTCCCAGACCATCCGTGCGCTATGGCGATCCACGTTCAAACACAGGAAGACATACAGCCGGAAGGCCGCATCGGAAAGCAGGGGCAAGGCCGCGGCTACCTCATGGCCGGCAGCGAACCAACCGGTAGACCTTTTCAGTCGCAAGCGAGGCGCCGGGATCATGCCGCACCTCCGGAGACTCCCGGATCGGCGGCCGCCTGCGTCCACACGCCGGCCTTGCGCTTGTCTTTCAGTCGGTAGCTGTCGCCCTTGATGTTGATTGTGTGCGAGTGATGCAAGAGACGATCGAGGATCGCGCTGGCGATCACGTTGTCTTGAAAAATCGATCCCCATTCGCCGTAACTCTTATTGGACGTCAGGATCATCGAGCCCCGCTCATAGCGT
This sequence comes from uncultured Solibacteraceae bacterium, assembly GCA_963791985.1. Lineage (GTDB taxonomy): Bacteria > Acidobacteriota > Terriglobia > Bryobacterales > Bryobacteraceae > Solibacter. The sequence goes on from CAWBUN010000005.1 coordinate 280,436, forward strand.
TCGCTGATCAACTGGAACAGGCAGGTGGTCGCCTGCTTGTCCAAGCTGCGGTAACCGATTTCGTCGAGTACCAGGAGCCGGCACTTGCGCAGATGGGCCATCTTCTTGCGCATGCGATTCTCCGCCTGCGCCTGCACCAGGCGGTCGAGCAGGTCCGGTAGGCTGACGAAGTAAACACTGAAGCCATGACGGATGGCTTCCATGCCCAGGGAGACCGCCAAGTGCGTCTTGCCAACTCCGGGTGGCCCGAGAAACAAGGCGTTCTCGTGACGCTCCAGGAAACGCAGACTCGCCAGTTCGCGAATCTTCTTCTCGTCGATGGAGGTAGGGAACTTGAAGTCAAACTGCTCCAGCCGCTTGAGGTCTGGAAAGCCCGCCAGTTGGGTGCGCACTTTGATGTTGCGCTCCTGCCGGACGTTGGCCTCACTCTCCAGCACCTGCTCCAGAAAATCGCAGTACGGCAGGTTCTTTTGGGCGGCTTGCTCGGCCAGCGCTTCATAGCCGCGGGCCATCTCGGTCAGGCTCAGGCGCTGCATCAGCAGTTGGATGCGTTCAGATTGCAGCGACATCGGCCACCTCCTCGTACACGGCCAGGGATCGCTGCTCCACTTGCGGCGCCAGGAACCCGCGGCCGACTCCCGGGCCGGGCGTCAACTCCAATGGGCCTGGCGAACCCTCCGCCGGCGGTGCCGGTCCGCGTGGGCGCCGTTTCTCCACCAGCCCCGCATAATGCGCCGGGTCAACGACCATGACGCCACGTCCTTCGGCCAGGCGATGCTCGGCGATGACTTTGATATCGCTATAGATCTCGATGCGGCCACCGGTCACTGGTTCTCGCACCAGGACGGTCTTGCCGGCGAAGCGGAACGGTACCGAGTAACGATTGCCGCGATAGCTGAGCATGCAGTCTTTGGCCACGCGGCGATCTTCCATGTAGCTGGTGTCGTAATCGGGAAACTCGTCGAGCAGCAGCAGCGGTTCCTGAGGCAAGCGCTGGTAGGGGACCTCCCGCGTGGTGGAATGCACCTGGTGATTGACCTTTTCCATCCAGGCGTGGGCCTGCTGGTTCAGGTCCGCCAGCGAGGCGAAGGCGATCCCCGGCCAGAAGTTCTGTTTGACGAAGCGGATGGTCGATTCAATTTTGCCTTTAGTTTCCGGCCGGTAGGGGCGGCAGACGCGGGGCACGAAGCCGTAATAGGCGGCGAACTGGAGGAACTTCTGGTTGAAGTGCAACTCGCCGCCTTTTTGGTCCAGCAGCACGGTCTTCATGCGGTCGGTGAGGAGGCTTTCGGTCACCCCGCCGAAATAGCGGAAGCCGTGCACCATCGAGGCCAGCAGGTGATGGATGTCCTGGCGCTGCGTGAACTCGATGTAGCGCATGCGCGAGTAGCATAGGGTCAGGGCGAAACCGTAAAGCCGGCGTCCACCCCAGTTGCCGAAGTGGCCCCAGTCCATCTGAAGCTGCTCACCAGGGCCGGTCTCGAAGCGCACGAAGGCTCGCTCGCGTCCTTCCTCCCGCCACGGGGTGACCGCCAGCTTCAGCTGCGAATAACCGCCGTCATATCCGCGGAGGCGAATCTCGTCCAGCAGTTTGCGGGCGTTGTGGACACCTTTCTCCCATCGCTCCCGTAAGAAGGGGCGGTACGGATCAATCTTGCAGGGCGCCGGGTCTTCCCGTTTGTAGGGCTGCGGCGCGTCCACCAGATGCTTGCGCACGGTCTTGCGGTCGAGGTGGAGTTCGTCGGCAATCGCCGACACACTCCACCCCTGTTGCTTCAAATCGCGTATGTTCATAAAATCCTCCAGGTTGAGCATTGGGCTCCTTGGTCAGCCCAACGATTCCACACCTAGGGATTTTTCGACCGGCGCTACTGGGGAATTTTCAATCGGCGCTTTTGGGGAATTTTAGACCGGCGTTGACAACGGTGCGCAGACATCGAATCAGATCGAGTTCGTTTGGCATGAGGTCTTCCAAGGTGATGGTCTCAAGCGTCAGAGAGGTACGGACGGATCCGTCAGGGGCGGTATGCCGTTATCGTCAGTCAAAGAGAGTCATGTGAGGAGAGTCATCAGAAGAAAGAAACGGACATAGACTACTCGACGACGAACCGCACAAACCACGATTCGTCATCGATCCGCAACGCTATGCGTACGTCACAAATCAAGGAATACCCAGTCGTTAGGGAAGCCCTTCATCGCTACTTCATGGAAGAGGGTCAGGAGGACCTGATGCCGAGTCCCCGAACCGTGGTGGACGTGGTGGATGCGGCGGGCGTGCAGTGCCGCCTGCATGATCTCAGGCACACAGCAGCCACGAAAATGGCAGAAGCGGGCGTCCCTGAATCAACTATGCTTGCGCTGATGGGCCACATGAGTCGCGCGATGCTGGAACGCTACTCCCATATCCGCATGGCGGCGAAGCGCACCGCGATGGAATCACTAACACTCGGCCCAGTGGCGGGCGTGAACCAATCTACGACGTTCCCCGAGAGGCGGGCGGATTCAATCGGATCCCTGCCGATAATCCCCGACAGCCTGATCCAGTAGCGGTTTTCCAAGCAATCTCTCGAAACACGGGCATGCGAGTGCCCGGTGACGAAAGTGTGTGGATAGGGCCAAACTCCGGCGCAGATTGGCTCGCCGCCAACCGTCCATAAACTCTATTCACAATAGGAAAGCCACTGCACTGTACAATCTTGTTCGTTATCGCAGCTTAGGCGGACTCTGGGTTCCATCTAACCGTGCCATCCCAGGCCGACCTTTCCAAAATAAATTCCCTCTCAAAGTTCCTTCCCTGTGGGTCCTGGTAGTTAACCACCGCCGTGGTCTTGGTCTCCGGGTTAGACGGCTCTTTCATGAAATCCGCCAAAGGCTTCTGATCGGTTCCCTGAATTCTTACGTGTCTCATGACAAACGGACAATCAACCGTATGCTTGGCACGCACCGGCATCGGCCCAGAATGTAAGAGTATCGCCCTTTGTTCTTCCCACCTCAGTGGTCCCACCTGCATGTTCTGAATTGTCGACTCTCCATCGTTGGTGACTCGTAAGACTTCAGCCCTATCTGTGCGGATATATTCGATCAATGGCATCGGAGCGGTAGCTAAGGCCCTTTCATCGTCCCCTTCCTCTGGACGTTCGCTTTCTGGCTGAAGGAGTTGGGCCATGGATGGAACAGGCAGGATTAAGCGGTTCGGCGTGGCGGCCTCCTGGATTACTGTGGTTTGCCGATATGACCACTCAACCATTAGGATCTTACCGCGACGGGGAAACACGTGCCCTAAAATTGCATTTTCCACACTGAAGTTGGTCCACGCACCGTCATGCACGTTCTTTCGAACAATTTCGGTGACATCAACATTTTCATCCACATTTGGTCCCCATTTAGCAGAATGGATCACAAGGCGAGTGGCTGATGCCGCACTTGACTCGGCAGGCATCGGCGAACCTTCCGGCCTTCCCACGCGCAGGATGGCGACAAACAACCCCGCACCTACTGATATCAAGCAGAACGCGGCAACGCCGATTATGATGCGCAGGTACATCGGCAACTCCGTGCTCGCAACAACCAAGGTACTTACCACTGCAGCACCTGCCGCCACGAAATATCCCCACACTCCAAGAGTCAAAAGCAGTCCCTTAAACGCAACGGCGTGGCGATAAACGGACCACGCCTTGAGTATCCGCTTCCACATCCCCCCAGCCTATCATCGGAAAGTCGCAAGAATGAAATGCCTGAACTTCAAGATCCCGTAGAGGCCCCGCTCAAAATGGCCCAGCAGGTGAATGATGATATCAGCACATGGCTGAAAAACGCCCGCTAGGTCAAGTCGCGCCCCCCCCACACACACAAAAAAAATCCCCCACAATGACGCAGGAACACGCTATGACATGATTCGTAAGTTGCTGATTTTAAGTGGTGAGCGCGGTAGGAATCGAACCTACAACCTACTGATTAAGAGTCAGTTGCTCTGCCAATTGAGCTACGCGCCCGCTAGGGATGGCTGAAGTTGACGCGACTCTGCATCGCGTCAAAAATCAGTATACCATCTCGCGCCGAAATGTCACTGAATCGCCGCCGAATCTTGCGAAGGAAGTGACGCCGCCGTGATCTGCGCGATATCGAGCAGCTTCGGCGGCGTCTGCGTCACGGTGCCCAGCGCGTCGCGGAACATCGTCTGGCAGAACGGGCAGGCCGTGCCGATCACCTGCGCGCCCGGTCGCCACCAGTTCCTCCACCCGCTCCACATTCACACGCTTGCCTTTTTCCTCGCCCAGGAACATCTGGCCGCCGCCCGCGCCGCAGCAGAAGGAGCGCTCCCGTGTGCGCCGCGGCTCCACCACCTCGGCCGTCTGCGCCACCACCGCCCGCGGCTCTTCGTACACATCGCGATAGCGCCCCAGGTAGCAGGGGTCGTGATAGACCACCGTCTCCCGCGGCGCTCCTTCCGCCGGCGCGGGCAACTTGTCCTTGCAGCCGCGCCAGCAATTCGCTGTGATGCTCGATCTGGAAGGTCGCGCCGGACTCTCGCCAATCCGTCCCGATCGTCCGCACGCAATGCGGACAGATCGAGACCATCTTGCCGATGTTGGCCGCCTTCAGCGCCTCGATGTTGGTCTCCGCCACCTGCGTGAATGCCAGATCGTTGCCCAGGCGCCGTGCCGGATCGCCCGTGCATTTCTCCTTGCGCAGCACGCCGAACGTGACGCCGGCATGGCGCATCACGCGCGCCAGCGCCAGCACGATCTCGCGGCCCTGCGGATCGTACGCGCCCATGCAGCCCAGCCACAGGCAATACTCCTGCGTGCCGTCGTAGAACGGCAGCGCATTCTTCTCGATGAACTTCTGCCGCTCGCTCGCGGCGAAGCCCATCGCGTTGCCGTTGCGCTCCAGATTGAGGAACAGCTTGGTGCCGTAGTCGTTCTCCCACTGCCCCGTATTCACCGCGCCGCGCCGCAGCCCGACGATCATCGGCAGGTGCTGAATCCCCACCGGGCACTGAAATTCGCAGCCGCCGCACGTCGTGCATTGGAAAGCTGCTTCTTCGGAAATGTGCTTACCCAGCAGCGGCGACTTCGCCGGCGGCTCCGAATTCATTGAGGTACGAGCGCATGCCGAGCACAATCTCTTTCGGGTTGAGAACCTTCCCCGTGTTGCACCGCCGGACAGAGCTCGCTGCAGCGTCCGCATTCCACGCACGAGAAAGCCTGCAGCGCGTCGATTCTGGTGACGTCCTTTCCCGTAACCAGGCCGAAATCCTCGTCGCCCGAGAGCGGCGGAATCCGGCTGAAGCCTTCTCGTTTCAGGAACACCGTCACCGGACTCAGCACCAGGTGCAGATGCTTGGTGTGCGGAATCAGCGGCAGGAAAATCAAGAGCGCGGCCGTGTGTAGCCACCACACCGTCTGCCCGCTGATCGAATCCTCGTCCATCCAGATGCCCGCCAGGTAGGTGATCATCAGCGTGAAAATGAGGAACGCGATGAAGCCCGATTCCGGCGACACCTTGCCCAGCCACACCGGGCGCACCACGAAGCGGCGTATGAACAGGCCCGCGATCGAAACCGCCACCACCACAGCCCACACGGCTACGAAGCCGTAATAGAAGCTGCCGAATCCCGCGTCGGGCGTGATCACGCGCAGCGCCGAATGCCGAGGCCAGGTGGTTGATCGTGATCAGCCCGAACGCGCAGAAACCCCCAATAAACAAAGGCGTGCGCCAGCCCGGGCAAAGGCCGCTGCTCGATGACCTTGCCCTGCAGCATCACTTCCCACATGAAGCGGCGGATCCGCGGGCCCAGCGGCGCCACTTCGAAATCGGGCGTGCTCCGGGCTTGGCGGATGATGTTCAGCACGCGCCGAAAGCGGTACCAGAACAGGCTCAGGGAAGTCAGGAGGAACACGAGCAAGAGTGCTCGCTCCACCCAGGATGCGTCGCTCATAGACTCAGTTTTGACTGTAGCATGTGAATCCCTGCTGCCTTCGCTAGAATAAAGACCTGGAGGGACTTTTGCGAATTGTCGTTTCCGGCGCCGCCGGCTTTGTCGGGTCGCACATGTGCGAGCGCCTTTTGAGTGAAGGGCACAGCGTGGTCGCGCTGGACAATTATCTGACCGGCTCCCCCGCCAATCTGGCGCACCTGGAGAAGCACACTCGTCTGCAATTCGTGGAGCAGGACGTCACCCGTCCATTCACCGTGGATGGCGAGGTGGATTGCGTGGTCAACATGGCCTCGCCCGCCAGTCCCAAGGACTATCTGGAGTACCCCATCGAGACGCTCGATGTCGGCTCCATCGGCAGCCGCAACATGCTCGAACTCGCGCTGGCGAAGGGCGCCCGTTACCTGGTGACCTCCACTCGCGAATGCTACGGCGACCCGCTGGTCCATCCGCAGGTGGAGACCTATTGGGGCAACGTGAATCCGGTGGGCCCGCGTTCCTGCTACGACGAAAGCAAGCGCTTCGCCGAGGCCATCACCATGGCCTACCACCGCAAGCACGGCGTGCGCACCAACATCGCGCGCATCTTCAATACCTACGGCCCGCGCATGAAGCTCGATGACGGCCGCGTGGTCCCCGCATTCCTGGACCAGGCGCTGCGCGGCGAGCCGATGACCGTCTTTGGCACGGGTTCGCAGACGCGCAGCTTCTGTTACGTCAGCGACCTGGTGGATGGCCTCTATCGCCTCATGCAGTCCGACGAGCGCTATCCGGTGAACCTCGGCAATCCGCGCGAGATGACGATTCTCGAGTTCGCCGAGCACATCCGCGCCATGACCGGCACCAAATCCGAGATCATCTTCCACCCGCTGCCGGAAGACGACCCCAAGCAGCGCAAGCCCGATATTACGAAAGCGCGCGCCATTCTCGGCTGGGAACCCCGCGTTTCACTCGAAGACGGATTGCGCGATACGGTTGCGTACTTCCGCGGCATCCATGCAACCTACGCGTGAAACGTAGCGGATTTCCGGAGCGTCTTCTCCATTTGGGTGTCTCTTGGGTGCCTACAGAAAACAGATCGAAGCCTTCCGTAGGAAATTCGGCCGCGAGATGCGCCCAGACGATCCTTTCTTCTTCGACCCCAACCTGCCGACCCCGCAGTTTCGGAGTCCCGAAGAAGCACAGCAGGTAATCGAACTGCTGGTCGAGCTGATGGCCGATGCCGGCATCGACCCCGAGACCATCTACGCCTTCAAGGCTACCGGCGGTCTGTTGCCCTCCGAGACCGCGTTCACACCCGACCAGGAAGCCGAGTGGAACGCCGCCATCCGCGAGTACCAGGAAAAACTCCGCCGCAACAAGCCGCAGTAAATCCGCGCTCTGCCTTGCAAAAGTCTTGTGCTACTTTGCACTTGTTTGCTCGCAGCCCGCGAAGAATTTTCCATGGACAGTGGGACAGGCCTCCTGGCCTGTCCACTTGCTGCCGTAACTCTCGCCGCAACGTGGGGCAGCCAATCCTGGCTGCCGCCGGCTTTCAGCCGGCGTCTACGCACACGATGATCACTCGGTGGTTTCCCGCGGACCCGTATAATCATATTGTGCCCGGGTGGCGAAATCGGCAGACGCAAAGGACTTAAAATCCTTTTTCCGGAAACGGGAGTGTGGGTTCAAGTCCCACCCCGGGCACCAGAAATCTCCATTCTCTATGGATGGAAATCGAATGGGACCTTCGCTTCGATGGTGATTCGATTGCCGTCTTTCAAGGCCGCCGCAAATCTCCATTGAGTTACTGCGGCCATAGCCTTTTCATCGAGACCGCAGCCGAGGCTATGCAGCACTCTCGGATTGATGGCACTGCCGTCCCGGCTTATCTGCACGTAGAGCAACACAGTCCCTTTACAGTTGGACTTACGTGCCTCTTCCGTGTACTCCGGTTCTACCCGATAGGTCAGTATCGGCGGCGTGATGCCGGGGCCAACGTAGTAACCATCGGGGTGAGACTGAATAATTTCAAAGCGCTGGCTCTCCGACCTGGCTTCTCCCCGAAAGCCTGCCAGGCCAAGCTTAAGTTGAAACTTCATGCGATGGCCGGGTTTGTCTGAAGCATCGAAGGTCAGGAGGTCGCCCTGCCGCTGCACACGTTTGATCGGCACGGGATGGCCTCCGGCAGTAAGGGCAATAGATCCCGAGATCGTCTCGCCTTGTTCGTCCAAGGTGAGGAGCCCCTGCTGCATTTCGCCACTCACAGGCTGTATTGAGAAGCTATACTTGCCGGACAGATCTCCGGCGAAAGCAAGGGTGCGTGACAGCACGAGCAACAGAAAACACGAGGCGACTTTCATTGTTAGAAACCGGGCTCAAGGATAACACGGTCTGAAATCGTCAAACGCACCAAACTGCTACTTCGCAGTCGCATTCCCGATCGACAGCAGTTCCTTCTCCGCCGTCGTGCAGCGTTCATTGAGGCAGCAGCCTTCCCGCCACCAGCGCGGACGATTCTCCCAGATCTCGCGGATCGGCGTCGTCTTGATGTTGCCCACCGGGGGCTTGCCGTAGCAGGAGATGATGTCGCCATTCGGCTGCACCTGGATCGATGTCAGCGCCGAGCAGATCGGTTTGTGCTCGTGCGCCGTGTGCGATTGAATCGCCACCCGCATCGCATCCGGATCGCGGAAATACGGGATCATGCTCTCCAGTTGTTGCAGGCTGTTGCCGATACGCAGGCCCTGCTTCTTCAGAGCGATCAACTTCTCCACCGCCTGGATCGCGCGCTCCGGATCCTTCGGCCAGTTCTCGCTGTGCTCGAACCATCGCGGGTCTTCGGGCGTGTTGTAGTTCTGCTCCACCGCCTGGTAGAACACGTCCATCCCTTCGTGGCTGTTGGCGAAGCGTGCGACCTCGGACACTTCATCCATGTTCTGCGCCATGATCACGGTCTTCAGCCGGATATGGAACCCAAGCCCCTTGTCCTTGCGCACGCGCAGCAGGGTCTGGATGGTCGTGCTCGTTTTGTCGAAGAATTTCTCGCGCCCGCGCACAATGTCGTGCGTCGCGCTTGCCGCGTCCAGCGACACCGTCAGCCGCCATGGGTTCGCCAGCGCGGCCTTTTCAATCCGCGACTGATCGTCCCAGTAGCCGTGCGTCAGCATCTCCATGAACAGGCCGATCTTCGCGCCGTGGGCCAGTACGTCGGTGGTATATGGCCTCAGCAGTGCTTCGCCGCCGCTCAGGTATACGTGAACCGGACCCAGCCACGAGCGCAGATCGCTCAACATCGTGTTGTACTGCTCGGGAGTTGGGAATGCTTCTTTGCCCTTGTTCTTCCAGATATCGCAGTGCACGCACTTGGCGTTGCACAGGTTCGTCATCATGAACCCGATATCGGTGGGACGGCAGTGGTCCGCCCAGCGGCCGCCGGCAAAAGTACGCAGGCGATATTGAATCGCCGTGTACCCGGTTTTGTACAGCGAATGCAGTGGTACCAGCGGTGAGCCTCCGGACATAGTTGTTTCCCTCTGGCGTCACTTCTGCCAGACTATCTTAAGAGGCTAACCCGAACCGCCTGGATACCGCAACCGAAGCAGTACCCGGACGTACTTAACTTCGGATGACAGTTCGTCGTGTCAATTCGAGAAAAAGATCGTAGCCGTCCCACCGGTGCTCGAAATTCAGGGCTTGCCCAATCGGTACCAGCCGGTCGATTCCGCGGCCGTTGAGTGCGATCGCGAACTCCCGCAGCGCAGCCGGTTCGAACCCGAAATAAGTCAACGTCTGGTCCCTTTGCAGAATCAGCGGAATCAAATCCTCCAGCGCGGTGTAATGCACCTGAAACAATAGCCCCCCGCCGCAATGATCGCGGCTCAACAGGCGGTCTTCCTCCAGGCGAAGCACCGTGATCGCGCTGCCCCACTCCTCGTAGTCCGCCGCATTCTGGTCCAGAATACTCCGGCAGGCGAACGTGAATTTATTGACCCGCGCGCCCGTGTCCAACGCGTAGCCCTTGCGGGCCACCTGCTCCCGCAGACGACCGAAGAAGATCGCGCCCGCGCATTGGGCCGCCGCCGCGTCCCCGCACCAGACCACCAGGCGCGGCGAGGAACAGGCCAACTGGTCGAACCAGAACGTGTCGTTATAAAACTGCTCGGCGAGCTTGGCTTGCGCGTCCTCATCGAGCGCCAGATATTTCGCCGCGTCGATCACCGCGAACGAATAGCGGTCCGGGAAGGCGATCTCCTTGCACTGCGGACCGATCGGGATCGCGCGGATCGTCCGCACCGTTTCGTCTCCGCCCCAGATGATGCGCACGTCTGCCGCCAGTGAGATCGCCGCCGAAATTTCGCGCTCGTGCCCGTAGCGCAGCATGCACGTGTTGTCGCGCAACTCGCCGCCGCACTCATCCAGCACCGCGTTGAACAGGCGGCAGACAATCCCCGTCTGCGGACCCGCCGACGCCGAAATGCGGATCACGTTCCGGTTGCCCATCAGCACCGAGACCAGCCAGCTGTAGACGAACATCGTGTCCACATTGGCGGGCGGCACGTGGAACACCAGTCCGCGTGGAGCCAGCACGCTATCCGCCGTCTCCCACTGCCGGAACTCCTGCTCCAGCCGCGCCAGTTCGGCCTGCCGAACCCCGAACGCCAGCGCCTGCAACTCGGGATAGCGCTTCGCCTCCGCGTCGCGGAACAGCGCCCGCGAAAGCGCCGCGCAGAATTCTTTCACCGGCTGCGAGAACGGCCGCAAGCTGTGCGCCGCGGCGCCGCGCATCCGCGCCAGCACGGCGTCCAGCTCCACCGGCTGCGCCACCGGGACCAGTTGCTCTACCGTCATACCGCGGCCTGGCTGGCATGGGTATCGCTGCAGCCGCGCAGTTCCGCTTTGGGGACGCGCCCGATCACGCTGAAGTACTTGCCCATCCGCCCGCACGTGGAATCGTCGATGCCGTGCACCACGCCCATATCCTCGGTCAGAATCGCGTGCCCCGGATAACTCAGCGGCAGCATGCTGATCACCTGGATCACGCCCGCCGTTCCCACCGGAGCCTCGTTCCATGTGGCCGGATCGCGCACAATCACGTCCGCGAAATTCGGCGGGTACAGGTAGCCATCCTCGCCTTCCATATAGACGCTGCCCACCTGCTCCACCATGCCGTAGAAGTTGTACACCCGCGCCAGACCCGTGCTTTCGCGGAAGCGGCGCTTGAATTCGGCGTTGCTTACCGCCATCTGCTCCAGCTTCTTCCAACCGCCGCTGTGCACCAGCGTGCCGTTCGACAGATCGATTCCGCGCTTCGCCAGCCGCTGCAGAAAGTACTGCCACACCATGAAAGTGAAGCCGAACATCAGGAACGGCTTCGAGCCGAACTTCTCCAGGAATGCCGTCAGCCCTGGCTCATCGAGCTCCATATTTTCATCGAGCGCATAGAAATGCTGGCGTCCGAAATTCGCCATCCCCAGCACTCCGGCCCCGCGTGCGCTGAATTGTTTCCGGTCCTTGATCAACGCGCCGCTGTCGATGAGGATCATCGGCAGCCGCTCCGGCCCCAGCACGTGCGTCATGATGCGCGCCAGCGCGGCCGTCTGCCTCTGCGCCGTCTCACGGTCGAGAAAAATCCGGCTCACCTGCTGGCCTGTGGTGCCGCTCGAAGTCAGCGTCTTGAAGACCTCCGACTCGGGCACGGATCGCAACTGGTGGCTTTTGAAAAGCCCCACCGGTAGAAACGGGAGCTCCGCCAGCGATTCCGCGCGCTCCAACCCGGGGCGCAGCACCGAGACCAGCCGCCCATACTCCGCGCAGCGCGCGCGATGCATCTGGTCGAGCTCGTTGAGATGCTCCAGCAGCAGCGCTTCCTTCCGCGCCTGCGGAATGCTGTACTGCGGCGCCTGCAGCAGCTCCGCGAAGGTCATCGCGTGCCCGCCAGCGCCTGGTAATCGATCTTTCCGCTACCGTTCACCGGCAGCCGCTCCAGGCGGAAAAACTCCAGCGCACGATGGTTCACCTTCAGCTTGGCGGCCAGGTCCGTGCGGTAGCGCGCGAACGCCGCCTCGTCCCCGTGCTCGCAGTAAATTAGCAGCTTGTCGGGTCCGCTGATTACCGCCGTGGGACCGTGCGCGCGCAGCATGCTTTCGATCTCGTCCAGGTTGATGCGCAGCCCGAACAGCTTGGCATCGCGCTTCATGCGGCCTTCAATGGTGACGAAGCCTTCGGCATCCAGCCGCGCCAGGTCGCCGGTCGCGAGCCTGCCTTGCAGTACGTCGCCGAGCGCGAGATCCTCGCGGCACGTGGCGTACCCCATCATCACGTTGGGTCCCGTGTAGATCAGCTCTCCGCTTTCGCCGCCATCGCTTTCAATGTGAAATCGCCCGCCCGGAATCGCGACGCCCGCCGATCCGAGCTTTTCCGGCAGCCGGTCGTGCGGCAGAATCGCAATCCGCGCCGTGGCCTCTGTCTGTCCGTACATCACGAAAAACCGTCCGCCGCGCTCCACCATCTTCTCGTGAAAGTGCGCCACCAGGTCGGTGTGCAGTTTGCCGCCCGCCTGCGTCATCGTGCGCAGGCTCGGTACATTCAGCCCGTCGATCGCCAACCGCCGCAGCATCTGGTAGGAATACGGCACGCCCGCGAACGACGTGCACTCGTGTTCGCGAAACAGTGTCCAGAAATTCGGCGACATCAAGCCGTCGTTGGTCAGCACCATCGATGCTCCCCGAATCAGGTGCGTGTTGAGCACCGAAAGCCCGTAGGAGTAGTGCATCGGCAGGCTGCTGATCGCGCGGTCCATTGTGCCGATGGCCAGCGCCTCGGATATCGAGCGTGCATTGGCCGTCACACTGTCCGCCGTCAATCGGACGAATTTCGGACTCCCCGTGCTGCCCGACGTTGAAAGCAGCACCGCCAGTTCCGGCGCGATCTTTCCGCCGGCCGCGCTCGTGCGCCGCCACGCGTGCTGCCCCGCCTCTTGAATCAGGTCCGGATCGTACAGTTCAACCAGCCGCGTCTTGAACTCTTGGGTCAGTCCGTCATCCAGCAGCGCCACCGCGTGCCCTGCCTCCACCGCGGCCAGATACCAGACCACCGATGCGATGTTATTCCGGCAGAAGCAGAAGGCCAGTGCCTTCGGTCCCTTCAGCGACTCCGCCCTGCGCGCCACTTCGCTCCACAACTCGCCGTAGGTGTACCAGCGCGCCTGCGCTGCATCGAACAGCGCCAGGTTGGATTCGGGAATCGTCGCGTCTTGCAGGAACATGTCCGCTCTCAAATCAACATGCCGCCATCGACGCCGAGCACCTGCCCGGTAACGTAACTCGAGAGGTCCGACGCCAGAAACAGGATCGCGTTGGCCACGTCTTCAGGCTCCCCGATCCGTCCCATCTTGATGGATTTGATGCGCTCCTCGAATTTCTGCGGCGTCAACTGCTTTACCATATCCGTGTTGATGAACCCCGGCGCCACCGCGTTCACGCGAATGTTGCTGCGCGCCAGTTCCTTCGCCGCCGACATCGTCAGCCCGATCAGCGCCGCCTTCGAAGCCCCGTAGACCGCCTGCCCTTCATTGCCGAACCGCCCGATGATCGAGCTCACGTTGATGATCGATCCGCCCTTGTTGCGTGCCATCAGGCGCGAGGCCTCCTGCACGTGATAAATCGGCCCAATCGTATTGACTTCCATCGTGCGCCGGATCAGCGCGTCCGGAATCATCCCCAGCAGCGCGTCCTGCAGGATGCCGGCGTTGTTCACCAGCACGTCCAGCCGCCGGAAATTCTTGAAGATCTCGCGGTAGCAGCCCTTCACCGATTCCGCGTCCGCCACGTCGGAGCACAAGCCGAGGCAGGGGACAGAGAATTCCGCGCGGATCTCCGCCGCCCGCTGCTCCACGAATTCCGCGTTCGCCCGTCCGTTAAGTATCACCGTCGCGCCGTGACGCGCCAGCACGCGCACAATCGCCCAGCCGATGCCGCGCGTCGAACCGGTTACGAACGCGACCTTGCCGTTCAGGCTAAAACTGGATTCCATATTTGCCAAGAATCTCCTTGGCTTTGGAAAAGCTGCTGAGATCGATCACGTCGTCGGTCGCCAGCATCACATCGAACGTGTTCTCGATTTCGGCCACCAGGCCCATGTGGGCAACGGAATCCCACCCTTGTGTACTTCCATATGCCAGGTTCTCATACACTACGGAACCATCGATTCCAAGTGACTGTGAGAATGCATTTTTGAGCTGTTGGTTTGGGTCCATGAGGTCAAAGAACTAGACTACAATATACCAAAGGACCCCCTTGAACCGCGCGTAAACATGGCCTCCAATCTGGAACTTACCACCAGCGAAAATCTGCCTGAATTGACCGATTTTCTGTTGGAAGTTTTCCGGATGACTCGCGACGCGCCCATGGTCCGCCCCGAGATGATGCGGTGGAAATATTTCGAACCGCGTCCTGATTGGAACGGCCCCCGCAGCTACCTGATGTTCCGAGACGACCGGATCTTCGCCCATGGCTGCGTGGTCCCGGAGACCTTTCGCGCGCCTTCGGGCCGCGTCACCAGCATGCGCGTCATCGATTGGGCCGGCAGCCGCAGCGTCCCCGCCGCCGGAGTGCTGGTGATGCGTAAACTCGCCGAATTCACCGACACCGCGCTCGCCATCGGCGGCTCACCCGACGCCGTTCGCGTGTTGCCGCGCATGAAGTTCGATCATCGCGGCGATGTCGATGTCTGGGTGCGCGTCGTGCGCCCTTGGCGGCAGTTCCGCACCGATCCTTTTCCGCGCGGATGGAAGGCGCCCCTCCGCCTCGCCCGCAATACGCTGTGGAGCCGCGCCCCCATGCCTGCACCGCCGCCCGGGTGGACCGCCACGCGGGTCGAGCGTTTCGGCGACGAACTCGCGCCCGCTCTCAGCTTCCGGCCCACCAGCTTCACCACTACGGAGCGCAGCGCCGGCATGCTCAACTACATGCTCACCTGCCCGGGCAGCGTGTTCTCCGGTTTCGTGCTTCGCCAGGGCCAGCGCGTGCGCGGCCATTGCGTGTTGAGCCGCGTCTCCGGCCAGACCCGTATCGCGGAGGTCTGGGTGGATTCCGAGCAATCCGAAGACTGGCAGGCCGCCTTCGCCCTGGCCACCCAACAGGCCGCCACCGATCCCGAGACCTGCGAGATCGTCGCCGTCACCTCCATCACGTGCGGCCGCGAAGCGCTGCGCCGCAGTGGCTACCGCTATCGCCGCCAGGACCCGATCTTCATTCTCGATCCGCTGCGCCGCCTCGCGGACGCGCCTGAGCTGAACCTCAACTTGTTCGCCGGCGACGAAGCCTATCTCTGCGTCCCCAGTTATCCGTACGAAACCTAGCCCCATGCCCGGATCAAAGACTATCGTTTCCGTCTACGGCTTTGAGCCCTTTCGCATCGGCGGCGGCGAGACCTTCATCCGCGAGCTCTCCATTCTGCTTGGCCGGCGCGGCTGGAAAAACGTGGTCTGCTTCCTCTCCGAACCCACGCCCCAGGTGCGCGAGTTTCTCGGCTTGCCCAACGTCACCATCGAAGTCATCCCGAACGTCTGGCAGTTGAAGTGGCAGCCCACGCGCGATCTCGCCCGCATCCTGCGCCGTTACCGCCCCGAGATTCTACACCTGCAGTTCACCGGCTTTGTCAGCCCCTACCCCTGGCTGGCTCGATTCTACGGGGTCAAGCGCGTGCTCTTCACCGACCAGGCCTCCAAACCCGAAGGCTTCGTGCCTCGCCGCGCTTCGCTCTTCAAGCGCGCCGCCACCCGCATCATCAACTGGCCGCTCGATCGCGTCACCTGCATCAGTGATTACGTGCTGCGCTGCTGGACCACGCTCGACGTGCTCCAGTCCGAACGCTTTACCCGCATCTACAACCACGTGGATTTCACGCGCTGCCAGCCCGATGGCTCGGCCTTCCGCAAAACGCTCTCCATCCCCGATAGCCGCCAGATCATCGTGCAGGTCAGTTGGATGATCCCGGACAAAGGCTTCGACGACCTGCTCGCTGCCGCGCGTCTGGTAATCGCTCGCAATCCCGAGGCCTACTTCGTGATGGTCGGCGAAGGCGCCGATCGCCAGCGGTACATCCGCGAAACCGCGGAGCTCGGTTTGCAGGATCACATCACCTGGACCGGCATTCTGCCCGATCCCCTGAAAATGGGAGTCTTCTCCGCCGCGGACGTAGTCTGCCAGGTCTCCCGCTGGGAAGAAGGCTTCGGCTACGTGATCGCCGAAGCCATGGCCAGCGGCAAACCGCTGGTCGGTACCCGCGTGGGCGCCATTCCGGAACTCGTCCATCACGGCGAGACCGGTTTCCTCGTTGACCGCCGCGACCCGCCCGCTATCGCCGAGCGCATTCTGGAACTGCTCGCCGATCGCGATCTGCGCTGCCGCATGGGCCAGGCCGGCCGCGAATTCGCCTTCAGGAACTTCGACGCCAACGTCAATATCGCCGAGTTCCTCAAGCTCTATGGCATCTGACCGCCCGCATCCTGATATACTCGCGTTCTGAATTCATGTCCAACGCTTCTGCAACGCCGGTTCGTCTGAAAGACATCGCGCGGGACCTCAATGTCAGCGTGATGACAGTTTCAAAGGTAGTCCGCGGCTGCGCGGATGTGGGTGCCGAGACGCGCGGCCGCGTGCTCGCCCGCATCAAAGAGCTCAACTATCAGCCGAACTGGGTGGCGCGCAGCCTGGCCGCCCGCCGGACCTTTATGATCGGGCTGATCGTTCCCGATCTGATGCACTCCTTCTTCGCCGAAATCGCCAAGGGCGTCGCCGCCACCATCCGGCCCCTCGGCTATGATGTGGTGATCTGCAACTCCGAAGAGAACGGCGAACTCGAATCCAGCGAGGTCGATCGCCTCCTTGGCCGCCAGGTCGATGGCCTCCTGCTCGCCTCGGCACAGCCGCCCTCCTCCCTCGCCGTTTTCGAACGCATCGAAGCCCGCGGGATTCCGTACGTGTTGATCGATCGCCGTTTCGTGGACGTGCACGCTCCCTACGTCGGCGCCGACGATGAAGCCATCGGCCGCATGGCCACTCAGCACCTCATCGATCGCGGCTGTCGCCGCATAGCCCACATCGCGGGCCCCGCGGTGACCACCGGCCTGGGCCGCCAGAAAGGCTACGAAGAAACCATCGCCGCCGCCGGCCTGAGCGTGCCCGAGGGATTCGTGGTTCAAGCCACCGACGACGATAGCGGCTACCAGGCGACGCGCCGTCTCCTCAAAATGAACCCGCGTCCCGACGGCATATTTGGCTATAACGACCCCACCGCCGCCGGCGCTATGAAGGCCATCCTCGAAGCCGGCATCCGCATTCCTGAAGAGATCAAGGTAATCGGCGTCGGCAATGTCCACTATTCCGACCTGCTCCGCGTTCCACTCTCCACTATCGACCAAAGCAGTGCCTCCATCGGCCAGCAGGCCGCCGATATCCTGGTGAAGGCCATCGGCAACAAACGCAAGCGCCCAATCAAGACCGTCCTGATCGACCCCATCCTGGTCGCCCGCGAATCCACGCGGTAATCCGGCTCGCTACAGCCCATTCGAGGGGTGGCATCACCGCCGCGCCCACTCCCCTCTGGTGGCAGACCGCCGCCCTTGCCCTCCACATCACTCTTTTCTCCCGCAGCTAACCCTTGTCTTTACAATACTTGCGGCCTGTTGTACGCAACCTCTCGAAACGGCAGAGGGATTGCACCCGTCTCACCATGCAGGCTTCCAAACCTCCCATCATGGCAACCCCTATCGCTGTCCCCTCGCTCGACCGCCTATATTCCGATCACGTCAATCCGCAGTGGGTCAAGCTGCTCGAACTGCTGCAGATGAATGTGCAGTACGAGCGCTGCGCCGGCAGCGAGTTGTTCACCACCGAAGGCCGCAGGATTCTCGACTTTCTCTCCGGCTATTGCGTCCACAATGCCGGCCACAATCATCCCGCTATCGTCGCCGCCCTCAAGGACGAGTTGGATCGCTCCGGACCGGCCATGCTGCAAAGCCACGTTCCCCAGTTGGCCGCCGAGCTGGCGCAGCGCCTGTTGCAGCGCGCCGGGGGAAAACTGCAGCGCGTCTACTTCACCAATTCCGGCAGCGAAGGCGTGGAGACCGCGATCAAGTTCGCTCGCGCCCACACCGGACGCAGCGGTCTCCTCTACGCAGCCGGTGGATTTCATGGACTCACCTGTGGCGCGCTTTCACTGATGAGCGACCCGTTCTGGAGCGATGGCTTCGGCCCCATGCTGCCCGGCACGCAGGCCGTGCCCTTCGGCGATATCGCCGCCCTCGAGCACCATCTGGCCACACGGAAATTCGCTGGGTTCATCCTCGAGCCCGTGCAATCCGAAGGCGGCATCCAGGTCCCCGACGCCTCCTATCTGCAAGCGGCGCAGCAACTCTGCCGCCGCTACGGCACCCTGCTCGTGCTCGACGAAGTGCAGACCGGCATGTATCGCACCGGCCCCTTCCTGGCCGCCCACCGCTTCCAGGTCGAGCCCGACATGGTGATCCTGGCCAAGGCGCTCTCCGGCGGCCTGATTCCTGTCGGTGCCGTTCTCATGACCGAGGCCGTCTCCAATTCCGTATTCAGCTCCCTGAAGCGCGCCTTCGTCCACGCCTCTACATTTGGCGAGAACGCCCTCGCGATGCGCGCCGGGCTGGCCACGCTCGATGTGCTGGAGCACGAAGGCCTGGGCGATCGCTGTGCCGCAACCGGCGCGCGCCTCCGCCTGCAACTCGCCGAAGCTCTCGCCCCATATGAAATGGTGTCCGCCGTTCGCGGACTCGGCATGCTCAACGGTATTCAGTTCACCGCGCCCCGGCAGTTGCGTCTGCGCGTAGCCTTCGAGGGCTTCCAGCGGATTCACCCGGCTATGTTCGGGCAAGTTCTCGTGATGCGCCTGTTCCGCGATAAGGGCATCCTCACACAGATCTGCGGCAATAATTTCATGGTCCTTAAAGTGGCGCCCCCACTGGTGGCCACCGACGTGCAACTCCAGGAGTTCGTTGAGTCGGTACGTGATGTCGTGCACCTGATTCACAATTCCGGCGCCTTCTGGACCGACGCATTGGGTCTGGCGCGCCGCGCGGTAGGTATCTAAATCGAATGAATATACGCAACCTGGTCCTTCTTATCGTCCTCGGCGCCCTCCCCGCCGTAGCCGCGCCCACGGTCAAGCCCCCTTCAGACCTGCTCGACCGCGGCTACCGGGAAATGTACAACATGCAGTTCGACGAGGCGCACCGCACCTTCGAGGAATACCAGCGCCTCAACCCGGAGGACGCCCTCGGCCCCGTCTCCGACGCCGCAGCCTATTTGTTCGGCGAATTCGACCGGCTGCATATATTGCAAAGCGAGTTCTTTACCCACGACCAGCACTTCATGACCGACCATAAACTTCTGCCTGACCCCGAGGTGCGCCGCAAATTCGATGCCGCCCTGGCTGCCAGCCGGGCGCTCGCCAGCCGCAAGCCTGGCGACGACAATGCCACTTTCGCCTCCATCCTGGTCAACGGACTTCACTCCGACTACCTCGCATTAATTGACAAGCGTTACGGCGCATCCTTCCAGGAGATGAAAGCCGGGCGCGAAATGGCCGAACGTTTGCTTGCCCGTAATCCGAATTACTGCGACGCATGGATTGCCGTCGGCGTCGAAAACTACATGCTGAGTGTGAAACCGGCGCCCATGCGTTTCCTGCTACGGCTCGGCGGCGGCCAGACCGACCGCAAAACCGGCCTGGAGAAACTGCGTGTGACCGCCGCCAAGGGCCGTTATCTGGCACCTTTCGCGCGCCTCCTGCTCGCCGTCGCGGCCATGCGCGACAGCAACTCCGCGGAGGCCCACAACCTGCTCTCCGGACTCGCCGCCGAATTCCCGAGCAATCCGCTTTACACCCAGGAACTTGGGCGCCTGAATTCGGGAGGCACGCGGTGAACACTCTGCCCCGCGCCACCGATCTCTTCGTGATTGGTGGCGGCCCCGCGGGCCTCGCGGCTGCTATCGCCGCGCGCCGCCGCGGACTCGATGTGACCGTGGCCGATTGCTCCGTGCCGCCCATCGATAAGGCCTGTGGCGAAGGCATCATGCCCGATGGCCTCGCTGCCGCCCGTTCGCTCGGGCTCGACCTCTCCGATGCCGGCGGCCACCCCTTCGAAGGCATCCGTTTCGCCCACGGTGAAATCAGCGTGGAAGCCCGCTTTCCGAATGGCCACGGCCTCGGACTGCGCCGCACCGGCCTGCACAATCTCATGGTCGATCACGCAATTCAGGCCGGCGTCAAGCTCTCCTGGGGCGTCCGCATCAGCGGAATTTCGCCCGAGGGCGTCATTGCCGGCGATCGCCTGGTGCGCACCCGCTGGATCGCCGGCGCCGATGGTGGCCACTCGCCCGTGCGCCGCTGGGCCGGCCTCGACGCCTGCCACCGCGAGAGCCACCGCTTCGGTTTCCGCCGTCACTATCGCGTCGCGCCATGGAGCGAATTCATGGAAGTCCACTGGGGCGAAAGCTGCCAGCTGTACATCACTCCCGTGAATTGCGATGAAGTCTGCGTCGTGCTCATCACCAGCGACCAGCACCAGCGCCTGGACGACGCGCTTCCGCAATTCCCTCAAGTGCAGCGTCGTCTGGCGCGTGGCGCGGCCACCAATCTGCAGCGCGGCGGCGTGACCGCGTCGCGCCGCTTGAAATCCGTGTGCCGCGGCAATGTGGCCCTCGTCGGCGATGCCTCGGGCTCCGTCGACGCCATTACCGGCGAAGGCCTCTGCCTCCTGTTCCAGCAGTCCGTGGCGCTGGCCGAAGGCCTCGCGAAAGGCGATCTCACTGGCTACCAGGCAGAGCACCGCCGCATTGGCCGCCACCCGGAATTTATGGCCGATATGATGCTCCTGCTCGACCAGCGCCGCCGCCTGCGCAGCCGCACCATGCGCGCGCTCGCACGCGAACCGGGCCTCTTCGCCAAACTGCTCGCCATGCACACCGGCCAGTTCTCGACCGCCAATCTGATCACCAGCGGGCTTTCGCTGGGTTGGAGGATGTTGACCGTATGATGAGGATGTTGACCGTATGATGATAAGGATAGTGCGCCTCTGCCTTCCGTTTTACGCGGCCGCCGTGCTGTTGGTGGCAGGCGATTCAATCCCGGCGCGCACGGCCGGGTCCTTCGTAATCGACCCGGCGCGGACCAAGGTCGAATTCACTCTCGCCGACGTGCTGCACACCGTCCATGGAACCTTTCAACTTACCCGCGGCACGCTGCGTTTCGACCCCGCCACCGGCGCCGTGTCGGGAGAACTGGTGGTGGACGCCAGAAGCGGCGATAGCGGGAGTAAGGCCCGCGACAAGCGCATGCACGCCAATATCCTGGAGAGCGAAAAATATCCCCAGATCGCCTTCCGCCCCGACCGTATCGAGGGTAAACTGGCGCCCGAAGGTAAATCGCAGGTGCAGTTGCACGGCATGTTCTCGATTCACGGCGCGGAGCACGAAGTCTCCGTCCCGGCTGTGGTTGACGCCGCCGGCAGCCAGTACAACGTCACCGCCGCCTTCGCCGTGCCTTACGTAAAGTGGGGGATGAAGAACCCCAGCAACCTGATTCTGCGCGTCGGCGACACCGTGGAAATTTCCGTCCGCACCATCGCCATCGCTGGTAAATGAGCCACTCCGTTAACCTTTGCAACGTTTGACGTGGTATTAATTTCTAGGCGCCAACAAAAACTTTTATAGCGTTTCCTGTTGACCCCTCTTGTCATCGACAGGTAACATAGACCCCAATACCAACGTGCCGGGGTAGCACGCTACGTGCGTCCAAAAGGGGTCTTACGATGAAAACGCTTGGATTGACTTGGCTCTTGCTGGTTGCCTGTGCCCTGTCCGCCTTCTCGCAGGTGACCACGGGGCGAATCGAGGGAGCCATTTCCGATCCCCAGGGATCTGCCGTTCCCGGGGCTCAAGTCAAAGTAACGAACAACCTCACTGGCCAGATTCTGGATAGTGTCTCCGACGAAAAGGGCCTATGGTCCATGCCGTCGCTTTCCACCTCCACGTATACCATCACAGTCAGTCACCCCGGCTTCAAGAGTGTCACCATCGAAAACGTCAAGGTCGATGCCGGCGTCCCCTCCACCGTCAATGCCAAACTCGAAGTCGGTTCGGTTTCGGAGACAGTGGAAGTCATGGGCGGCGCCGAAGTGCTCCAGACGCAGACCGCCACCGTCACCTCCACGCTGGTGGGACGCCAGCTTCACGATCTCCCCTTCACCAGCCGCAACCTGACCGAGTTGATCGTCACCCAGCCTGGCAGCGCGACGCCCGGCGTCCCGCGCAGCACGTCGGTCTACGGCCTGCCGCAGAGCGCCATGAACGTCACGCTCGATGGCATCAACATCCAGGACAACTCCAACAAATCCAGCGACGGCTTCTTCAACGCGATCTTCCCGCGCGCGGACGCCATCGAGGAAATGACCGTCAGTTCCGCCGCCGCCGGCGCCGATAGCAACGCCGAAGGCGCGATGCAGGTCAAGATGGTCACGCGCAGCGGAAGCAACTCCTTCCACGGCGGCCTCTTCGAGCAGCATCGCAATCAGGACCTCAACGCCAACGCGTATTTCAATAATCTCAACGGCACCGCGCCCCGCGATCACCTGGTCTTCAACCAGTTCGGCGGCCTGATCGGCGGCCCCATCAAGCGCAACAAGCTGTTCTTCTTCGGCCACTTCGAGGCCTTCCAGCTTCCGCAGACGTACACCGAGCCCACCGGCACGGTGCTCACGCCCGAAGCCCTCGCCGGCAACTTCCGCTATCGCGATTCCGGCGGTGTGGTACACAGCGTCAACCTTCTGCAGCTGGCCGGCGCCAACGGCTTCACCTCCACAGTGGATCCGCTCATCGCCAAGATCGCTCTCGCAGATCGCGTCGCTCACTGGTGACGCCGCCGGCCTGAAGAGCCGCATCGCCACCAACGCCGATTACAATCGCAACAACCTCGATTTCCAGAGCAAGGGCGGCAACTACCGCCGCTTCCCCACCACCCGGCTCGATTACAACGTCACCGAGAAGCATCACATCGAGTTCGTCTACAACTACCAGACCAATATCCGGCGTCCCGACGGCGTCAACATCGGCACCGCCAGCCCGATCTTCCCCGGCACCGGCAATGTCCTCGGCGGGACCGAGTTCGGCAATCAGGGCGGTATCGCGTTCTCCGCGGTTGCCGGCCCTGCGCTCCACGCTCACGCCCAAGCTGGTCAGCGAAGTCCGCTTCGGCATCGTCGGCGGCACCGTGATCTTCAATAACGGCATCAATCCCGAGCGATTTTGCCCAGTGGAACGGCTATGCGCCCATCTTCAGCAACACCACCTGTACCGCCGGCACGACCTACGTCACGTGCCCCTACCGCACCACCGGTCAGACGCGCCGCAACACGCCGCTCAAGCAAGGCAACGCGAATCTCACCTACTCGATGAACGCGCACCTGCTGAACTTCGGCGGCAGCTTTACTCAGGTGAATGCGTGGACGAGCTCCGTGAACGGTACGCAGATCATCCCCACCGTGAACTTCGGCGTCGCCACCGGCGACCCCATCATCACCGGCGCGACGAATATCTTCACCGCCGCCAACTTCCCCGGTGCGAACGCCACCGATCTGCAGACCAACGCCCCCGCGCTCTACGCGATGTTGACCGGGCGTGTCTCCGCCGTCAACCGCAGCGTGATTCTGGATGATCAGACCAAAACGTACGGCGCCTTCCCGCCCGTTGTGAAAAATCAGCAGCGCGAATTCGGCCTCTACTTCCAGGATTCCTGGCGTCTCCACTCGCGCCTGACCTTTAATTACGGCGTGCGATGGGACCGCCAGAATCCCCCCGTCAACCTCAACGGCGTCTACACGCGTCCCGGATATGCGGGCGTCTGGGGCGTCTCCGGCGTGGGCAATCTCTTCAAGCCCGGTACCCTGACCGGGCAGGTTCCGGTCTTCAACGCGACCGCCGCGGGCGAAGCTGGCTACGCTACCCACAACAAGCAGTTCTCGCCTTCCGTCGGTCTGGCATGGCAGGTTCCCTCGGCCAGCGGACCGCTCGGCTGGATCTTCGGCAAAGGTTCCGTGGTTCGTGCCGGCTACGCCATCAACACCATCCGCGAAGACGCCAGCACGCTGGCCCTCTGGGGTGGTAACCAGGGCCGCACCATCACCCTCAACGTGGATCCTACGAATTTCCCGGCACAATTCGGCGCGCCCGGCAGCGTCCTCTTCCGCAACCCGTCTGCCTTCGCGCGTCGCGCCCACCACGCCCAGCTTTCCGCTCGCAGTCGCGGCAGGCAACAGCGTCACCGATTTCAGCCCTAATCTCAAGACAGGCTACGTGCAGAGCTGGGATATCGGCATCCAGCGCGAATTGACACGCGACACCGTCCTCGAGATCCGCTACGTGGGCAATCACGGCACCAACCTCTGGCGCCAGATCAACCTGAACGAGATCAACACCATCGAGAACGGCTTCGCCAACGAGTTCAAGCTCGCCCAGCAGAACCTGGCCCTGGCGCGCGGCTGCTCCGCTTCGGACCCGGTTTGCATGTCGGTCAACCGCAGCAAGTCGAACCAGTACTTCGGACTGCCCGGACAGGCTGCCGCTGCCCATGATCTTCACCGCGCTGGCCGCCAATAACGACGCCACCAGCGCCCTCCAGATCGAGCAGGGACAGGCCGGCGCGCTGGCCAACGCCATCGCCACCAATACTACCCGCATGGCTCGCCTGACGGCCGCCGGACTGCCCATCAATCTCTTCCAGGTCAATCCGACGCTGGTCTCCGGCGCCGCCAATCTCGAAGTCAACGGCGGCAATACCAACTACAACGGACTTCAGGTCGAAGTCCGGCGCCGTATGTCCAAAGGCCTGCTATTCCAGGGCAGCTATGTGTGGAGCCATTCCATCTCCAACGAGCAGAGCCAGGGCATCGCCGGCAGCTACACCACCATGCACGACGTGGGCTACGACAAAGGTCCGTCGCCCTTCGATATCCGCCAGGCCGTGAAAATGAACTGGGTCTACGAACTGCCCTTCGGTCCCGGCAAGCGCTACTTCGGCCACTCCGGCAGCCCCATCGTACGCAAAGCGCTCGAAGGCTGGCAGCTCGCCTCCGTGACCCGCCTGCAATCCGGCTCGCCCATCCGCCTCACTAGCGGACGCACCACCATGAACCAGGACGATTCCGGCGTGATCCTGCACAACCTTACCGTCAGCCAGTTGCAGGACATGATGAAGATCCGCAAGGTGACGCTCGCGGCCACCGCCAACAGCGGCCCCATCGGCGCCGTCTTCTATCTGCCGCAAGCGCTGTTAGACAACACCAACGCAGCCTTCGAAGTCAACGGGAAAACCCTCGCGAACCTCGATAAGAACGCCCCCTACATCGGACCGGCCGACCAGCCTGGCCAGATGGGCGAGCGCGTATTCCTCTACGGACCCCGGCAGCAGAAGTGGGATTTCAGCCTGGGCAAGAAGACCCTGATCGGTGAACACGCCAATATCGAGTTCCGCATGCAGGCGCTCAATGCCTTCAACCTGACGAACTTCCTGCTCTTCACGCCTGGCAACGGCATCACCACAACCCTCGGCGCCAACGGCACCGGCTTCGGCCAAACCTCCGGCGCATACCGCGATCTTTCCAATACCAACGATCCGGGCGGCCGCATCATCGAGTTCAGCCTCCGCCTCAATTTCTAACTCCCTCAGTCAGGGCGCCGCGTGCCTTACGCGGCGCCCTGCACCTTCCCCCCTCCCTCGCCCCCCTCGCCCCCCTCGCCCCTGGATCGATGTAAACCTCGCCCGCTCGCCGTGTATACTCTTTACTGATTCACGTAGCAGCGCCGAAGGAGCTCGTGCTTGAATTCGGGTACCCTAACGCGAATGGCGGCGATCACCACATCGGCCGGCTTTGTCGCCGCGTTGGCCTATTGGTATATCGCGATCCGGACACCGCCCATCCCGCAACGCACCTTAACCATCGGTTTTGAAAACGTCCCCCCTGTCCAGCTCCGGACCGAAGCCGGGCCCTCCGGACTTGCGATAGAGACTATAAACGAAGCGGCCAAACGTGCCGGCATCACCCTGCGCTGGGTGGAGACCGGAGTGAGTTCCGAAGAGTCATTCCGCCGTGGCCTCGTCGACCTTTGGCCCCTCATGGCCGACCTGCCGGACCGGCGTAAGTATGTTCACTTCAGCCGTCCCTACCTCTATAGCAATCACAACCTCCTGCTGCGTCCGGGCTCCGCGCAGCCGGATAGCGCGTTCAAGGGTACCATTGCTTATTTCAACCTGCCCCTGCATCTTCGCCTGGTGCACGCCGGGTTTCCCCAGGCCCTGCTGCTTCCGGCCGCTGACTACCGCCATGTGGTCCAGGCCGTCTGCAATGGCACGGCCGAGGTCGGTTTCCTGGAGGATCGCGCCGCACTCACCGTACTGCGCGACAGGCCTCCCGAGTGCGGCGCGATGGCTCTGCGGGTCCAGCCCGTTCCCGACATGCGCTTGCCGCTTGCCGTCGCCTCCACCTTCGAATGCGCCGGCGCCGCCGACCGGCTTCGCTCCGAAATCGACAAGTTATTTCGCGACGGCACGCTGGCTGCGACCATAGCCAAATATTCCTATTACGGCTTAGACGACACGTGGTCCACCTATGCCCTGATGGAGTCCGCCGAACGTACTCGCTGGATGGAATGGACGATCGGCCTGCTCGGCCTCGTTCTGGCTGTGACCGTGTGGCAGGCCGCTTCGCTGCGCCAGCGCAAACGCTCCGAGACCGAGATCCGGGCCAGCGAAGAACGCTTCCGCGCGATTTTCAACCAGGCGGCGGTCGGCGACGCCCAAGTCACTCTGGACGGGCAGGTGACCATGGTCAACGACCGTTACTGCGAGGTTCTCGGCTGCGCCCGCGAAGACTTGCTCGGCAAGCCTCTCGTGGAAAAAATTCACCCGGAAGATCGTGCCGTTCTCCTGCTCAACCGGCGGAGCCTGCTTGAGGAGATGTTACCCTCTTACTCCGTGGAAGTGCGCTCGGTCCGCCAGAGCGGGGACACGGTCTGGATCAAGCTGCATGAATCGCTCCTCCGCGATGGAGAGGGCCGGCCGCAATACTCGCTCGCGGTGGTCGAGGACATCAACGAACGCCGCCATGCCGAACTCGCGCTCCAGGAAAGCGAAAGGCGCTTTCGGAGCATGGCCGATACCGCGCCGATCATGATCTGGGTTGCTGGCGCCGATCAGCGCTGCACCTTCTTCAGCCAGGGATGGCTCAGTTTTACCGGCTCCTCCTTGGAAGATGCCTTGGACAGCGGATGGGTGGAGCACATCCACCCGGACTCCCGGGAACACTGCCAGGCCAACTTCAAGTCCGCCTTTGCCACACAAAGTAACTTCCAGACCGAGTGCCGGTTGCGCCGCGTCGATGGAGCCTACCGATGGGTGCTGGCCACCGGCACTCCGCGCTTCGGCGCCGACGGCGCCTTCGCCGGTTACGTCGGTTCCTGCACCGACATCACCGACATCAAGAACGCGCAGGAAGAGTCGCTTGCCAGGCAAAAGCTCGAAGGCCTCGGTGTGCTCGCCGGCGGTATCGCGCACGACTTCAATAACCTCCTGGGCAGCATCCTGGCCACTTCCGAACTGGTCCTTTCCGAACTTCCCGCCGGCGCGCCGGCGAGTCAGGGCATTATCTCCATCAAGAACGTGGCCGATCGCGCCGCCGAAATCGTGCGCCAGATGATGGCCTATTCGGGCCAGGAAAACACCGTCTTTGAAGCCCTCGACCTCTCCGTGCTGGTCCGGGAGATGCTCCAATTGCTCAGCGTTTCGATTTCCAAACGCGCCCGGCTAGTGGTGGACCTCCCGGAGAATCTGCCCGCGGTCCGCGCCAACGCCGCGCAGATCCGCCAGGTTGTCATGAATTTAATCACCAACGCATCCGAGGCGCTGGGTGAGAATTCAGGTGTAATCACAGTCGGACTCAGTATTACCGAAGCCGACCACGTCCGGCTGACTGTCAGCGATTCAGGCAGCGGCATGACCGAAGAGATCCGCGCCAGGATCTTCGACCCCTTCTTCACTACCAAGTTCGCCGGCCGCGGTTTGGGGCTGGCTGCGGTCAGGGGAATCATACGCGATCACGGGGGCTCTATTTCCGTGTTCAGTGTTCCCGGTCAGGGGTCCCGCTTTGAAGTCCTGCTCCCGTGTACCGATCAGCCAACGCCCTCTGCCGCCGGCGCTCCCCCGGTCGATTCCGCCGAGCCGGTCGAGGACCATCCGGGCACCATCCTCGTGGTAGAAGACGAAGAGGACCTGCGCCGCGCCGTTGCCAAGATGCTGCGCAGACGCGGATTCTCTGTCATCGAGGCGAACGACGGACGCATCGGCGTGGACCTGTTTGAAGCTCACGCAACCGAGATCGACGTAGTTCTTCTGGACTTGACCTTGCCCGGCAAAACCGGTCGCGAAGTCCTCGAAGAAGTGCGGCGCATGCGCCCCGATGTGAACGTGATTCTCACCACCGCCTACAGCCAGCAGGAAGCATTGAAAACCACCGGCGGCCGGGAATCCTGGCTTTACCTCCGCAAGCCTTACCGTATCGCCGAAGTGATCGATATCCTCCGCACCGTCTCCCGCACCTGACTCGCTAGTTCGACGACCGCGAGATTAATTGCGAATTACCAACCGCTTGCTGACGCCTGCGGCCCGGAACAGAGCCGCGACCGTGAGGGAGCGGTTGCTAATCAATAACACAACATCACGCGGTGTAGAACACGAGCTATTTCGCGTCGCGCCAGTTGTCGCCCGAACCCACGTCCACCACCAGCGGCACCTTCAGCTCGCAGGCGCCCTCCATCTCGCGCTTCACCACCCGCGAAACTTCATCGAGTTCCGCCGGCGGACACTCGAACACCAGTTCGTCGTGCACCTGCAGCAGCATCGCCGATTGAAAACCACCCTCCGTAAGCGCCGCGTCGATCCGCACCATCGCCAGCTTGATCAGATCCGCTGCCGTGCCCTGTAGCGGCGAGTTGACGGCGGTCCGCTCCGCGAATCCACGGGCATTCGGATTGCGCCCGTTGATCTCCGGAATCGGCCGCTCCCGCCCGAACAGCGTCTTCGTCACTCCCGTCTTTCGCACCTCCGCGATCGTCTCGTCGATGAACCGCCTCACCCCGACGTACCGCGCGAAATAATTCTTGATGTACCGCTCCGCCTCCGCGCGCCCAATGCCGAGCTGCGCCGCGAGCCCGAACGCGCTGATGCCGTACACGATGCCGAAGTTCACCGCCTTGGCATCGCGCCGCGCTTCCGCTGTCACCATCATTGGCGGCACCCCCATCACCTCCGCGGCCGTTCGCGTGTGGATGTCCTCGCCTTCGCGGAACGCCTGCACCAGCAGTTCGTCGCCGGACATGTGCGCCAGGAGGCGCAGTTCGATCTGCGAGTAGTCGGCCACCAGCAGCTTCCATCCGTCCTGCGGCACGAACGCCGCGCGGATCTCGCGCCCCAGCGCGGTACGGATCGGAATGTTCTGCAAGTTCGGGATTGGAACTGGAGAGCCGCCCTGTCGCCGCCCCCGCCTGGTTGAAGCTCGTGTGCAGCCGCCCCGTCGCCGGGTCGATCAACGCCGGCAGCGCATCCACGTACGTTCCCTTTAACTTCGTGAGCTGGCGATATTCCAGCACCTTGCGCACGATTTCGTGTTCGGCCGCGAGCTCGTCCAGCACGTCGGCCGCGGTGGAAATCGTCTTGCCCTTGCCGTACTTCACCGGCGCCGGCAGGTTCAGGTCCTCGAACAGCACCTTGCCCAATTGTTGCGGCGAACTGATGTTGAACGGCTTGCCGGCCAGCGCGTGGATCTCCGCGGTGAGTCCGGAAATCTGGCTCTCCATCAGCACCGAAAGCCGCTTCAACTCGGTGCCGTCGATCCGTATGCCAGTCCGCTCCATCCGCGCCAGCACCCGCGTCAGCGGCAATTCGATCTCGTCGTACAGTTTGCGCAAGCCGCGTCCGTCAATCGCGGGCGCCAGCTGCTGATAGAGCTCCAGGGTGATATCGGCATGCTGCTCCGCCGCGCTCCCGAGCTTCAGGTCCAGCCGGCGATGCGCCTGGTTTTCCAGCCCGCATCCCCCTGGGTCGGCGTCCAGCAGAAAGCCGTAGATCATCACGTCGTGATCGAAGCCGCGCGCCTCGATCCCGAGCCGCGCCAGTTGCAGCACCGCGGATTTCACGTCGCAGGCCACCTTCACCGCCGCCGCATCCTCCAGCCACGGCTTCAGCTCCACGATCAACTCGCTCGTCACCGCGCAGGCCTCGCCCGGCCGCCGCGCCAGCCCGATCGTATCCGCCGCCACCATATCCAGCGCGAACTCGCCCTCGGTCGATTTCGCGATCGCCACCGCCACCGGCGCACCCGCCGCTCCGGCCAGCCACTCGCGCAGCTCGTCCGCGCTGCCGATCACGTTGTAGCGCCGCTCGCGCGTGTCTTCGCTCGGCCCTAGCTCCTTGAGCAGGCTATGAAACTCCATCTCCTTGTAGATGGCCTTCAGCAGCGCCGGGTCCGGCGTCTGCGCCTTCACTGCGTCCAGCGAGAATTCGATCGGAACGTCGGTCGAAATCGTGGCCAGGCGCTTGCTCATCCGGATGCGCTCCACGTTGTTCTGCAGGCTCTCGCGGTATGCCTTGCGCTCCACCTCGGCGGCCCGCTCCAGCGCCGCTTCGATGCTTCCGAACTTCTCCAGAATCTGCCGCGCGCCTTTGTCGCCGATGCCCGGAGCCCCGGGAATGTTGTCCACGCTGTCGCCCATCAGGGCCAGCAAATCCGCGATCTGCTCCGGCGGCACGCCCATGAAGGTCTTCACTTCTTCGGGATCGTAGATCTTATCGTCCTTGGCGGGATTCAGCATGGAGACGTGCTCCGTCACCAGTTGCAGCATGTCCTTGTCGCTGGAGACAATCACCACGTCCAGCCCCAGTGCCTCCGCGCGCCGCGAGATTGTGCCGATCACGTCGTCGGCTTCAAAGCCGGAGAATTCCAGAATCGGAATCCGCATCGCTTCCAGAACGCGCCGCACGAACGGAATCTGGTCCAACAGGTCGGGCGGAGTCTCCGTGCGGTTGGCCTTGTACTCGGCGAATTCCTGCACGCGATGCGTAGCCTCGCCGCTCTCGAAAATGGCCGCGACGTAGGGCGGATCATGCTGCTTGGAAAGCTTGCGCAGCATGTTGTTGAAGATGTACACCGCCTCGGTGGAGAACCCCGTGCTGGTCCGCATCGGGGGCGCGCCGGTGCGCGCGCGCGCGTGGTAGGCGCGGAAAATAAAACCGAATGTATCGATGAGAAACAGCTTCTGTCTGGCCACTGCGCCCATCATAGCCCGTCCACGGGCCGGCGCTTAGTGCCCGCCGTCGTGATCCCCGTGATCCCCTTGACCCGCTGGAGGCGGTGTGGTTGTGGTGCTGATTGTGGCGCCCCCGGCCGCTGCCAGGGTCGTGTTCGCGGTGTCCCACGGGCCCTGAATCGTCACCCCCACTTGAGAGAGGATGGCCACCGCCGCCAGCGCCAAAAAGGCGATGAGCAATGAGTATTCGATCAGGTCCTGGCCGGGATCTTCGCGAAAAAACGAAACCAGCCTCCGCAGAACAGTACGCACCTTCACAGACTAGGCTCTCGTGCGTACACAAGATATCAGGAATCGTCCTGATATCTGTACCGTTATACAACCTTCGTCATCGCCTGCCGCATCGATGTCTCGAGGCCCCGAATGGCGTCGGTCACCTTCCGGCTGATGGTCTCCATATTGCACAGCAGTTGAATGCGGTGGCGCCGCGACGCCAGCACCGTATCGCTCAAAATGTAGCCCAGCAGCCCGCACGGCTCCGCGATGCTGACCAGCATGATGTCGCGCGTCTGCGGAATGTCGTCCGCCAGAATCGTGTTCGCCAGGCGCACCTTCACGTACTGCTGCGGCTTGTTGTCCACCAGCGGGAACCGCTCCACGTCGATGATCCACAGCAGCTTGCTCTTCTCGTGCCGCAAAATGTCCTGGCCGATCAAGGATTGCAGCGCTTCGCCCTCCAGATCGTCGCGCTGCTGGAAGATCTCCTCCAGCCAACCGCGTACCGTGGTGAGGTCCGGACGGCTTGCCATGTGCGTCAGCACGCGGTCCAGCGTCGCATTCCCCGTGGGTGTCGTGTCGATGATCTGGATCGTCTTCGGTGTCGGTATCGATCTTGCGCGCCAGCGCGAGGTCGAAAAACACCGCGCCCACCAGCGCGTACGCCGTCCCGAATTCGCGGGTGCTGCGCAGCCCGCCGTTCTTCTCGTCCACCGCCAGCAGGACGACTTCTTCCAGCATGCTCAGCATGGCAATTCTCCTCGCAAGTGCAGTATCTGGTGCAGGCCGCTCATATCGAATACCTTTTTCACGTGAGGCGTCAGGGAGCAGATCGTGAACTCCACCTCCTTGCCCTCCGCCGCCCGCGCGGCCTGGATCACGGCGCGCAGGCCGGCGCTCGAAATGTAATCGACCCCGGCGAAGTTGGCGGCCACCTTGGAGTTCTTATCGATCGCACCGCGCAGCGCGCTCTCCAACTCGTCGGCGGATTCCGCGTCCAGGCCGCCCGCGAACCCCTACGATGCACCACCCGCCTCTGGTCTCTTCCATCAGTTGAATCATAAATTCCTCGGGCCGTGGGGCCGTTTCATGCTGATCTGGTTCCATTCGCCGGAGCGCCGGTATTGCAGGTCGCGCATGATTTCGCGCACCAGATGAATCCCCAGCCCGCCTGCTCGCCGCTCCTCCAGGGGCACCGCGACATTGGCCGGTGGCACCGACGTCGGGTCGAACGGAAGTCCCCGGTCCGCGAAAACCACTTCCACCCCATCCGCCGCAGATTGCAGCAGTACGCGCGTGGAATTCTGCGCACGCCTTCGCATCCCCCGTGGCGCATGGTGTTTACGAAAAGCTCCTCCAGCACCAGGTTCAACTGGAACTCGGCTTCTTCGTCCAGTGAATTCTCCTGGCAAAAGCGGGAGATCTCGGCGGACAGCCGCTCGAGTTCGCTCAGGTTACCGTTCAATGAGAAATCTGCTTTGTACGGAATTGCATGATTGTGCCACACGCACCCCTCCCCTTTCAATACTTACCCCTGGCTGCCGTAACTCTCGCGTGCTGCAGCCGTCTTTCAGGCGGCTTCTTCGCCGTGCGCGCCACCCGCCCGACCGCGCCCCTCAATCCACCCTCACCGTTTCCCACTTCCCCGTCTCACCCGCGCGGAAGACCGCGTCGATCACCGCCATATTGCGTACCGCGTCTTCCAGCGGCACCGGCGGCGTCGCCGCCCTCGCGAATCGCCCGCGAAAACAAGTCGCCCTGAATCGTGTACTGGTCGCAGGCCGGGAACTCCTCCATCACCCGCCCCCCGCCCGTCAGATCGCGGCCGTCGTCGATAAAGATCCGCGACGTCCCGCCCGGCGTGGCATTAAACGGAATCTCCGGCTCGATCCTCCCCGTGGTCCCGTAAGAAGCACATGCTCTGCTGCTGCATGATCTGCGTGCTGCAGGTGAACACGCAGTGGCCCGAAGGGAATTCCAGGATCGCCGACGTCAGCATGTCGATGTTGCCGAATCGCGGATCGCGCGCGATCGCCGCCGACACCCGCACCGGCTCTTCGCCGAATACCATTCGCGACGTCTTGATCGGATAGCACCCGATGTCCATCAGCCCGCCGCCGCCATACTCCCGGATGTTGCGGATATTCTCCGCCTCCAGCTTGAAGTAGCTGAACGTGCCCGATCGCTGACCGCAGCTGCCCGATCCGCCCGCCGCGCACCAGTTCCATGATCCGCACCCACTGCGGATGCGATCTGCACCATGAATGCTTCGCCCATGTTCACGCCCGTGCGGTCGCGGACCTCCACCAGGCGCAGCGCCTCCGCCACGTTCAGACCGATCGGCTTCTCGCACAGCACGTGTTTCCCGGCCTCCGCTGCGCGCATCGACCACGGCACGTGCAGGTGATTCGGCAGCGGATTGTAGATTGCGTCGATCTCGGGATCGGCGATCAGCTCCTCGTAGGAGCCGTACGCCTTGGGAATGCTTCAGGTCGCTCGCCGCCGATTCCGCCCGGCCGCGGTCGCGCGACGCGATCGCCGTGATCTCAGACCACTCGCCGGCCTGCATCGCCGGGATCACGCGGTTGACCGCGATCCGCGCCACGCCCAAAACTCCCCATCTCACTTTCTTCATGAACCGCATTGTACCGTGCCGCCTGCCGCGCGCCCCGAACACCCTCGCGCTATCCGGGATCCACCTGCGCCGCGCTATAGTGAGGTTTCATGTCTCGTTTTCTGGCGGTGTTCCTGGTTGCTACCTGCCTCGCAGGGCACTACCCGCGACCTCGTTATCTTCGACACCGATTCCGGACTCTTCGGCGACGACGGCGCGGCCCTCGTTATGCTCCTGCGTGGTTCGTCTCAAGTGGTCGTGCAGGGCATCACCATCGTGCCCGGCAATGTCTGGGCGCCACAGGGCGCCGAGTACATGTTCCACATCCTCGACCTGCTCAGGCGGCCGCAAATGCACGGTGGCCATCGGCGCCGAAGCGCCCCTGATCCACACCGCCGCCATGTCCAAGGAGTTTGACCGCCGCTGGGGCGGACTCGAGCTATACCGGCGCCTTCGCCCAGGATCCGACTCGCGTGATCCCCGCGCCAGGCACCAAGCTGCAGCACCCGCAAACCTCGCCGCGACGCCGTCAACTTCCTGATCTCCGAGATCGAACGCCACCCCGGCGAGGTCACCATTCTCGCTCTCGGCCCCATGACCAACATCGCGCTCGCCCTCCGCCTCAAGCCCGATATCGAAACCAAGATCAAGCGCATCGTCTTCATGGGCGGCAATATTCGCGTCGCCGGCAACGCAACACCCGCCGCCGAGTTCAATTTCTGGTTCGACCCCGAAGCCGCGCGCATCGTGCTCCGCTCCCGCATCCCCAAGAAGATGATGTTCGGTCTCGACATCTGCAACCTCGCCAAAATCAGGAAGGCCGAATTCGACCAGATCGCGTCTGCCCGCAATCCCATTGCCCAACTCTTCCGCGAAGACCTCGGCAATCGCTATCCCGGCTTCCTCAAGAAGCCGGACGCCATCGGCTTCATGTGGGACTCCCTCGCCGCCGCCTACCTGCTGGACCCCGACTTCGTGACCAAATCCGAATCGCGCTATCTCGATGTGCAGACCACCTGGGGCCAGTTCTACGGCTCCACCACTCCGCTCGACCGCCGTGCCTCACCCAGCTGCCACACCCGTCACCGTGATGCTCGACCTCGATTTCCGGCGCGTCTTTGCCCTCTACAAAGACCGCCTCGTCCGAAGCGACTAACCGCCATGACGATTATTGCCGCCGACCAGCCTGCTCAAATCGAACAGGTGCGCCTGCTCTTTCAGGAATACTGGGACTCCTTCGATTTCACCCCCTGCTTCCAGAACTTCTCCGCCGAACTCGCCGCCCTTCCCGGAGACTACGCGCCGCCTCGCGGAGCGCTCGCCCTCGCGCTCGTGGAGGGGCAGCCGGCCGGCTGCGCCGCGCTGCGCCCCATCGATGGCCAACGCTGCGAGGCCAAGCGCCTCTACGTGCGCCCCGCATTCCGTGCCCACGGCATCGGCAAGGCGCTCCTCGATTGGGTCATCGCCGAGGCCCGCGGGCGGGGCTATCGCGAACTGCTCGGCGACACCATGCCGCAGATGGCGCGTGCCCTCGAGATGTACGACCGCATGGGCTTCGAACGCATCCAGCCCTACAACCCGAACCCCACCCCCGGCGCCATCTTCATCCGCCTCGCGCTCACACCTTGAATCTCTCGTCGATTTCCACCTGGTACCCGCTCGCCAGCCGGTTGGTCTCGTTCGCCATTCCCACCACCGCCATCAGTTCGGCGAACATCTCCGCGGTCATCCCCGCCTTGCGCGCGCTCGCCGTGTGCGAGGCGATGCAATATCCGCACTGGTTGGTGGCGCTCACCGCCACGTAGATCATTTCCTTGAACAGCGGGTCCAGCGCTCCCGGCGCCATGATCTGTTTGATGCTTTCCCACGTGCGCCGCAGCGTGGCGGGGTCGTGCGCCAGCGCCTTCCAGAAATTGTTGATCCAATCCGTCTGGCGCGTCGCCATGATGTCGTCGTACACCGCGCGCACCTCCGGACCTGCGTCCGCGTACTCAATCAATCCAAGTGTTGCCATCCACCCAGACTAAACCAAAGGTTCATATCTAAATCGAGGTTAGTATTCCCGGGAAACCTGCCGCAGAATCTAAACCAGGGAGCACTCGAAGTTATGCATACTGTATTGATTCTTGCGGGCGGGCGCCGGGTAGACGCCTTGCTGCTGTCAGCGTCGGCGTCGACCGATCGTCTGCGGATCGTTATCCCGGGCCGCGGGGACACGGAGGATCTTCACCTGGTCGATGGCCGCTGGATTTCAGAACGCGGAGTCCGCGTGGAGATCGCTGCCCTGATCGCCCCGGAAGGTCTGAGTCTCGCATGCTTTCTGCCGCGCACTCACGTCCGGGCTCTGGCCGCGGTCTAGTCTTCTTCCATCGGTGCATCCCTGCGATACTTCGCCATGGGATTTTCCGGCTCCACATACTTGGGCCACGTCTGAATCACCCAGAAACCGGCAAGCAGCGCCGAAATCAGTATCAGCAGCAGCAGATACGAGAACGGGGCCCATGCCGTCATGAAGGCGGCAAAGTTCACCGTCAGGGTGCCGAGAAAGGCGCGTGACTGCGGGGCTAGCAGCACGAAGATCAACATGAACAGAATCGCGCCTAGAAACATGATTAGCGACCATTTTCAACAGTACTTCCGGTTCATTCCATACTGTGTTTAGTTAGCATCATGCCGCTTGCCGCGTGGCACCTATCTCAAGGCGGCGAACCAGCTCGCTGTAGATGTGGACTGCGGCCCGCAATTGGAGCACCTCCTCCTGCAGGACTGCGCGTTCGGTCAGGAGGGCTCCAATGCGTAGCCGCAGCCCCTCTTCGAAGGATTCCCGGCGTTTCGTGACGTGTTTCATGACATTACTCTGAACCATACACGGGCTAATTACGATAAAGGAGTCGTAAACGTTTCGTAAACCGCCGGGCTCTTGGTTAACGATATCGACCGCCGCGAATTGATATCATCGCTTTTGCCAATGAAACTTCTGAATTTTCTTCTCCTCGCTCTTACCGCCTGCGCCCCGGTATTCGCGCAGTTGGCTGCCCCCAACGCTAGCGGCGTCGCCATGGGCCACATTCATCTCACCGTGCGCGATCTGGATGCGCATAAGGCCTTCTGGACCGCGCTGGGCGGCGTTCCGGTGGTCAACGGCCGGCTCCAACTCATCCAGTTTCCCGGAACTTTCATCATGCTGCGCAAGGCCGAGCCCACCGGCGGGACAGTGGGCTGCGTCATCAACCACATCGGTTTCAAGGTGAAGGACCTTCAGGAATCGCTCGCCCGCTGGAAGGCCGCCGGCTTGAAGACCGAGCCCGGCTCGAATCCCAAACAGATGTGGGTCAGGGCCCCCGATGAGATCAAAGTCGAAATGTCCGAAGACCCGTCGATGACGGTTCCCATCGCCAGCCATCACATTCATTATTTCGTGACCGCGCCCCTCGAAATCCAGGCCTGGTACGCGAAGATGTTCGGCGCCGTTCCCGGCAAACGCGCCGCCTTCGATGCCGCGGACCTGCCCGCGATCAACCTGAGCTTCACCAAGGTGGATGCCGCCCTACCCGGCACCAAAGGCCGCGCCGTGGATCACATCGGCTTCGAAGTCAAGAACCTGGAAAGCTTCCTCAAGAAGCTCGAAGCCGCCGGCGTCAAACTCGATTCCCCGTACCGGCAACTCCCCAACTCCACCACCGCCATCGCCTTCCTGACCGACCCCTGGGGAACCTCCATCGAACTCACCGAGAACCTCGCCCCCGCGAACCGCGACCGTTAGGGAGCGATCTCAGTTAAGCTGGTCCTCAAATGACCGACACAAGCTCCCGTCGCCGGCTCCTTACGGCCGCCGGGGTGTCCACCCTGGCTGGCATGACTCTTCCGCATGTCCATGCGGCGGAGAACAACACCATCCAACTCGCGCTGGTGGGCTGCATGCGCTGGGCGTCAAGAACGGCCCCATCAAACTGGTCGCGATGGCCACGGCTCCAAGGGCTCCGCCGCGGCGCCTCATCACGTTCGACCCGGGAATACTGACGAGGATACTGAGATGAATACCGAGTGGGTTCGCGCCTTCTGCATGTCCCTTCCGCACACCACGGAGACCGTGCAATGGGGTGCGAACCTCGTCTTAAAGGTCGGCGGACGCATCTACGCCATCGCCGCGCTCGAGCCCGCCGACCACTGGCTCTCTTTCAAATGTTCTCCGGAAGATTTCGCCGACCTGGTGGAACGCGAAGGCATTATCCCCGCCCCCTACCTCGCGCGCGCCCACTGGGTCGGACTGGAGTCCGAGGACGCCGTCACCACCGCCGAATTGCGACGCCTCCTGCGTGACGCCTACGCGCTGGTCTTCGCCAAACTCACCAAGAAGTTGCAACGCGAATTATCGTAGGCAGGCCGGTGCCTTCTTCCGGCAAATAAGCCTGCCCGCCACGATCACCGAAAGCACCAATACGCCATCCACCGCATACCGGAATAGCGCCGTCGGATGCCACCTCTGCACCACGAACGGATCGGTGAGGATCATATCGCCGCCGACCTTTCCCAGCAGACCGGCGCCAATATAAATCAGGGCGGGGAAGCGATCCATCAACCGTGAGAGCAGATCGCTCGAGAAGACCACGAACGGGATGCTCACGGCCAGGCCGAACACGATCAGCCGGTAGTCCCCCCGCGACGCCCCCGCAATCGCCAGGATGTTGTCGATCGACATGGTCAGGTCGGCCACCATGATGTACCAGATAGCCTGCCAGAAATGTTTGGGCGAAACCGTAGCGCCCGCTTCCCCGCTGGCATCGATCAGCACCTTGAGCGCGATCCAAAGAATCGCCAGCCCTCCGGCGATCTGCAAATAGTGAATCGTCAGCACGTGCGCCGCGACCACAGTCAGCCCGATGCGCAGCAGCACCGCCGCCGTCGCGCCGCCTGCAATGCCGATGCGCCGCTCGCGCTGAGGCAGCGACCGTACCGCCAGCGCGATCACCAGCGCGTTGTCGCCGGCCAGCAGCAGGTCCATCAAAATGATGGAGAGCCCGCCTAGCAGGAAATGCATTCGCGCCCCGTCCAGGCCTTTGCGCGCCGGAAATAATTCTGTGCGGTGCGCACGTCCTTGAGAATCTGCGCGCGCAGGCTCTCGGGCGTTTCGAACTTGCGTTCTTCCCGAACGCGGCGCAGAAACTCAACGCGAATGCGTGCGGGAGTCTCGCCTTCCAGCGCGTCCAACAGGAAGGTCTCGATGGTCAACTGGTCGCTGGCGCCGAACGTGGGACGGTAGCCCACGTTGGTGATCGATCGCCACTCGCGCCGCGCCTCCAGGTCGCGCGTGTATGTGAGATAGACGCCCGCGGCCGGAATCACCTCGGCAGTCGTCGCCAGGTTCAAGGTCGGCACCGTCTGCTTCGAGCCCACGCCGCGTCCGCTCACCACCTGGCCTTCAAGGCCATACGGGTGCAGCAGGAAGCGTGCCGCCAGCGAGACATTCCCCGCGCGGATCAGTTCGCGAATTCCGCTGCTGCTCACCACCCGGCCGCGGCAGGAGATCGCCGGCACCACTTCCGTCGTGAAGCCCATCTGCTTCCCCAATTCCGCCAGCAGCGCGACATTGCCCGCCGCTTTGTGCCCGAACCGGAAATTGTCGCCTACCAGCACCGCGCGCGCGCCCATCGCTTCCACCAGCAGGCGGCGCACAAATTCCTCCGGCGTCAGCAGCGCCACATCCTGCGTGAACGGCAGGATCACGACGTTCTCGATTCCCTCTTCCGCCATCAGTGCCGCGCGCGCGTGCGGCGAAGTCAGCAGCGGCGGCGTCCGATCCGGGGCCACGACCCGCGTCGGGTGCGGATCGAACGTCAGCACCGCGGGCTTCCATCCATGTTCGTCGGCGATGGCCTTCACCCGGCGCAGAATCTGGCGGTGGCCGTAATGCACCCCGTCGAAGTTCCCGATGGTGATGGCGCTCGGTCCGAAATCCTGCGGAAGCTCTGCCAGGCTGCGGTAAATCTGCATCGCCTAACGACCTCCCACTTGGATTTCCAGACCGTCGTACGCCAGCCGGATGTGCGGCGGCAGCATGCTCTCCGCCCGCTCGTGCCCCAGGTCGTGACAGATGTGCGTGAAGAATGCGCGGTGCGGCGCCAACTGGTCCACCGTGCGAATGGAGCGCTCTACCGTGGAATGCGTGGGGTGCGGCTTGTAGCGCAATGCGTCCAGGAAGAGCACGTCCAGCCCTTTCAGCATCTCCATCGATGAATCGGGGATTTCGCTGTGGTCGGTCAAATAGGCGGCGCCGCCGAAACGAAATCCGTAGATCGTCTGCGAGCCGTGCAGGATCGGAATCGGCGTGAACTCCATGCCGAAGACGTCAAACGACGCGCCGTCGAGAACGCGCGCATCCAGCTTCGGCACGTTGGACTCCTTCTTGCCGTTATCGAAAATGTACTGGAAACAGCGCTGGATCGCCGCCATGGTTTCCGCCGACGCGAAAATCGGAATCTGCCCCTTTTGCCGGAAGTTGAATGGACGAACGTCGTCAAGCCCCATCAGGTGGTCGGCGTGGGAGTGCGTGAAAATCACCGCGTCGAGCCGCTCGATGTGTGCCCGCAGCGCCTGCGTCCGCAGGTCCGGCGTAGTATCGATCAGCACGTTGCGATCCTCATAGCTCACCAGGACGGAAGGCCGCAGCCGCTTATCGCGCGCGTCCTTCGATGTGCAGACGTCGCAGTGGCAGCCGATCGTAGGAACTCCGACGCTGGTTCCGGAGCCGAGGACTGTAATTTTGCACCGGGGCGATGGCATTCAGGCTTTCTGCGCCGCTGCCTTCGCCACCTCGTCGGAGATCTGCACGTACCGGAAGCGCAATTCGGTCACGGAATTCTCCAGCATGCGCTGCTCTTCCAAACTCAGGTTGCCCTTCGTCTTCTCCTGCAAAATCGCCATCAGGTCGATGGTGTGGCGAGCCAAGTCGAGATTGCGTTCGGGCTTTTCATCCTCGCCGCCGAAATGCATCAAGCCAAGCTGCATCTCGCATTGCGCGCGCAAGGAGAGCACGATGAAGGCGAACGAGGGTTGGGGCAGCGGCATGCGCGCCGCTTCTTCGAGGGATTCGTTGGTGATTTCGTCGTTCATCATTTCTATTTTATAACGCGCCTGTAGTTGGCCGCCCGTGCGCCTGGTTTTTGTGGTGAGCGCAATCGTCTTTCCGTCAGCGGCGGCTGGGGAGAGCAGATCTCGTTCTATTCCTCCGAGCGCCAGACCGCCCCCAACGATCGCTACTTCTGGGTGATCTTCGGCGCGCGCTTCGTCGCGCCGGTCGCCTGGCGGCGCGTCGAGCTCTCCGCCGGAGGCGGCGGACTCCGACTTCAGTATCCGCTTGCGTTCCGGATGGGGCGGCTATTTCGCCGGCGGAGCCGCGCTCGACCGCCGCCACCCCGCGCTTTTTACTTGGCAATCGCGGCGCTCCTCCCCGCGCGGAATTAAGTGCGGATTAGCAACCGCTCCCTTACGGTCGCGGCTCCGATCCGAGCGCGCGCGTTAGCAAGAGGTTGCTAATTCGCTTTTCTTCTCGCGGTCTTTGCAAGAGCGGCGCTCTTCTCTTAATAGGCCTTCGCGATCACCGCGCGCTTTTCCACCGTCTCACCGGTGACGATGCACTTGCCCGGCCCATCGTACTCATCGACCAGCGGAATGTTGCGCACCGTGGCTTTGAAGTCCTTGAGGCGGGCGTCGCAGGCCGGTTCGTCCTTGATGTGAGCCATCACGAACTTGCCGCCGCCTTTCTCCGCGGTCGCGTCCTTCAGGATAGCTTCCACTTCCTCGATCGAATTCGCCAGCACCGTGTTGGCCTTCATGCGATCTTTCGCACGCGTGTAAAGGCCCTTCTGCATATCGTCCAGTGCCGCCGCCACCTTCGCGCCAACTTCGCTCTGGTCCACCGGCTCTTTCGTCCCCGTATCGCGCCGCTTGAGCACGATCTTGCCGCTGGCCAGGTCGCGCGGTCCGAGCTCCAGCACCACCGGTACGCCGCGCCGCTCCCAGTGGAAGAACTTCGCGCCCGGCGATTGGCCCTCGCGATCGTCCACCTTCGCGCCGATCTCCTTGGCGATGCGGTGCGCCGCTTCCAGCACCGCGGCCTTTTCCTCATCCTTGCGATAGATCGGCACGAGCACGGCTTTGACCGGCGCGAGCTTGGGCGGCAGCACCAGTCCTTTATCGTCGGAGTGCGTCATGATCAAGCCGCCGATCAGCCGCGTGCTCACGCCCCAGCTGGTCTGCCAGACATATTCCAGCTGGCCTTCCTTGCTCTGAAACTGGACGTCGAAGGCCTTGCCGAAATTCTGGCCCAGGTCGTGGCTCGTGCCCGCCTGCAGCGCGAGGCCGTTCTGCATCATCGCTTCGATCGAGTAGCTGCGCAGCGCACCGGCGAACTTCTCCGCGCGGGTCTTCACGCCCTTGATCACCGGCATCGCCATGATGTCCTCGGCAACCTCCGCGTAGAGATCGAGAATGCGCAGGACTTCCTCCACGGCTTCGTCGTGGTTGGAGTGCGCGGTGTGGCCTTCCTGCCAGAGGAACTCCGTGGTGCGCAGGAACATTCGCGTGCGCAGTTCCCAGCGAATCACGTTGGCCCACTGGTTGTAGAGCAGCGGAAGGTCGCGGTAGCTGTGAATCCACTTCGAGAAGAAGTGGCCGATGATGGTCTCCGACGTCGGACGAATTACGTACGGCTCTTCGAGCTCCTTGCCGCCGGCGATCGTGACCACCGCCAGCTCCGGCGCGAAGCCTTCGACGTGCTCCGCTTCCTTCTTCAGAAAACTCTGCGGAATCAGCAGCGGGAAATACACGTTCTGGTGATTGGTCGCCTTGAAGCGATCGTCCAGCTCGCGCTGCAGCACTTCCCAGACCGCATAGCCATTGGCCTTGATGACCATGCAGCCTTTTACGATTTCGGCGGGCTCCGCCATATCGCCTTGCAGTACGACGTCCTGATACCAGGCGGCAAAGTCCTGGCTTCGTGCAGTGATGGGAGATTCAGCCATATCGGGTGTAAGCACCAGTTTGGCACAAACGGGCTATGAGCGCCCGCTTTTTGGTATGGTTTTGTTGAAAACAAAGAAGTTATATTTGGAAAGCGGGCCAAGCGTGGCCCGCTTTTCTCTTTGGGTGG
Source organism: uncultured Solibacteraceae bacterium (assembly GCA_963791985.1). Lineage (GTDB taxonomy): Bacteria > Acidobacteriota > Terriglobia > Bryobacterales > Bryobacteraceae > Solibacter. The sequence continues at coordinate 323,776 of CAWBUN010000005.1, forward strand.
TGGGTTGATTCCAGGATAGCGCGAGGGTGTGCCGGAATTGCCGACGCGGACTATGCCTACTGAGTTAAGTAATTGTGGAATAAGGAGTTATTGGAGCGAAATATTTCTTATGTTGGCGTGAACGCTTAGTTTGGGCGGGCCTCCGATTTCTTTTCCACTGTGTATTTTTCGCGGATCACTCCGAGGTGGTGGCGCTCGTGGCCGGCGATGATGTAGGCGGCGGCGCGGACGCTCATGGGGGTGTCGTTGGCGATACCGACCCGGGTCCAGGCCTCCTGGGACAGGCCGCGGAACATGGCGATGTTGCTGCGGCGGACGGCGTAGAACTCATCAATCAGATCGGTCCATGGGCGCTCGTCGAAGTTGGCGGCGACGATGTAATCGTCCTGCTCGAAGCCCGGGAGTTTCGTCTGGTCGTTGCGGGCGAAGCGGAGTGCGCGGTAGGCGAAGACCCGTTCGGTGTCGATCATGTGGCCCACCACCTCGCGCACGCTCCATTTTCCCTGAGCGTAGCGATGCAGCGAATCCTGGTCGGAGATCTTGCGGAGTTCGGTCAAGGTCACGCCGATTTGTGCGGCGAGAGTTCCGAGAATGTCGCCATCGGGCACCATATCGATGTAACGGCTGTAATACGGCGCGTGCTCGGATTCGGCGGGCTTGGAAATCAAAAGGTCGGGCATATTGGTATGTTACATTGAGGGAAATCGCTCCCCCAAACAGAATGAGTATCGAAAACGCCGGCGAGAAGTTTCAAAAACTGGTCGCGATCATGGCCAGGCTCCGCGCGCCCGATGGGTGCCCGTGGGATCGCGAACAGACTTTCGACACGATCAAGCCCTACACGCTCGAAGAAACCTACGAAGTGCTGGACGCAATCGACCGGCGCCAGTGGGACGAACTCGCCGAGGAACTCGGCGATTTTATGCTGCAGGCGGTCTTCTACGCGCAGATGGCCGCCGAGCAAAAACTCTTTCGCATCGAGGACGCGTTGGATGCGATCAACGAGAAACTGGTGCGGCGGCACCCGCACGTTTTCGGCGAGGAATCCGCCGCATCCGCCGATGATGTCAAGGCCATCTGGGGACGGGTCAAAGGCTCCGAGCAAAAGAAGAAAGATAAGCCCGCCGGTCTGCTGGGCGGCGTGCCGCGCACGCTCCCGGCGCTGGTGGAAGCGCAGCAGATCGCGTCCCGGGCTGCCGGCGTGGGCTTCGATTGGGAGAACCCCGAGCAGGTGCTCGAGAAACTTCACGAGGAACTCGCCGAGTTTGCCGTGGCGCGCACCAACGCGCAGCACGATGAGATCGAAGACGAGCTCGGCGATATGCTGTTCGTGATGGTCAACCTGGCGCGCTTCGTCAAGGTGGACCCCGAACAGGCGCTGCGCCGCACCAACGCCAAATTTCGCAAGCGTTGGAGCCACATCGAAGCTAGCCTCGCCGAACAGGGCAGGAAACCGGAGGACGCGAAGATCGACGAAATGGAGGCCCTGTGGCAGGAAGCGAAGCGCAAGTAGCGCAGGTCGAGATTCGTCAGCTTTTTCAACTCGCGGAGTTTGAAGAAGTCCTTCAGATGCAGAAGACCATCTGGAGTTTCGACGATATCGAGCTGCTCCCATTGCGTTTTCTGGTGGTGGTCAGCAAGGTGGGCGGCCACGTGTTCGGCGCCTACGATTGCGGCAAGATGATCGGCTTCTGCTTCGCCATCCCGGGCATCAAGCCCGATGGCAGCCCGTACCTGCACAGCCACATGCTCGGCGTGATGCCTGAGTATCGTAACCTGCAGGTGGGCCGGCGCCTCAAACTGCGGCAGCGTGACGATGCGCTAACGCGCGGCATCGCCCTGATGGAGTGGACCTTCGATCCGCTCGAGCTCAAGAACGCCAACCTCAATATCGAAAAGCTCGGCGCCATTGTGCGGCGCTACGCGCCCAACCAGTACGGCACGACGTCGAGCCCGCTGCACGGCGGCCTGCCCACGGACCGGTGCGTAGCCGAATGGTGGATCGATTCTCCGCGGGTGCGCGGCGTGATGGGCGAGGGCCCGCGCGTGGCCGCCGGGGCAAACCGCGAGCGCATCTCCTACCCCGCCGATATCGCGCGCATCCGCGAGCAGGATAACGAGCGCGCCCGCGCCATCCAGCAGGAGAATGCGGGCAAATTCCTCGACGCCTTCGCCCGCGGATTCGCGGTCACCGGCTTCGAACGCAGCGATAACGAAGGCACGTACCTCCTGGAGCCGTGGCAATGAAACTCGAACGCATCGTGTTGCACCAGATCCGCATGCCGCTGGTGCATTTCTTTGAAACCAGCTTTTCCCGCACGTACAGCCGCGACATCATTCTGGTGGAAGTCACCAGCGAAGGCGTCACCGGATGGGGCGAAGTCACCGCCGGCGAAAACCCGTTTTATAACGAGGAGTGGACCGATTCGGCCTGGCTGATTCTGCGCAATTACGCCGGGCCGCGGGTGCTCGGACGCGACCTCACCTCGGCCGAGGACGTCTCTCCACTTACGGCTCACATCCGTGGGCACAACATGGCGCGCGCCGGCCTGGAAGTCGCGGTGTGGGATCTGGAAGCCCGCATCAACGGCGTCCCGTTGTGGAAGCAGATCGGCGGCGGGGCGCGGCGCGAAATTCCCTGCGGCGTCTCGATCGGGATTCAGGATTCGGTGGAGCAGCTGTTCGAGAAAATCGAGACCGAGCTCGCCGCCGGCTACCAGCGCATCAAGATGAAGATCAAGCCGGGCTGGGATGTCGATGTGGTCCGCAGAGTGCGCGAGCGCTTCCCCTCCATCAAGCTGATGGCCGACGCCAACTCCGCCTACACGCTGGCCGATATCGATCACCTGAAGAAGCTCGACGATTTCTACCTGATGATGATCGAGCAGCCGCTCAGCCACGACGACATCATCGATCACGCGGTGCTGCAATCGAAGTTGCAGACGCCCATCTGCCTTGACGAATGCCTGCGCAACGCGCACCAGGCGGAGCAGGCCATCAGCATGCACGCCTGCGGCATCATCAATATCAAGCTGGGACGCGTCGGCGGCTTCCGCGAGGCCAAGCGCCTGCACGATGTGGCGCAGGCCGCCGGAATTCCGGTCTGGTGCGGCGGCATGCTCGAGGCCGGTATCGGGCGCGCGCACAACGTCGCGCTCGCCAGCCTGCCCAATTTCGTGCTACCTGGCGATGTCTCGGCCAGCAAGCGCTATTGGAAGCAGGACATCATCCGGCCGGCTGTAGAGACCACGGCGCGAGGCACGATCGAACTGCGCGACGAACCCGGCTTCGGCTACGCGCTCGACCCAGATTATATTCGCAGCATCACGGTGCGCGAAGAGGTCATCGGCTAAGTGGGTTGTTTCAGAAGTTCACCCACGTATCGGGGGAGGACCCTCCCTTACGGTCGGGGCTCCGAACGGAGCCGCGCGCTTCCGAAATGGCGTACCGAGTGAGGGACCGGTGAGCCCGTTCGTCTCATTACTCCGGAACAACCACAACTACCGCAATACGTGGATGGGCCAGGTGGTGAGCGAGATCGGCGACCACTTCAACAATGTCGCCGTGTTCGGGCTGGTGCTGGCCCACACGCGCAGCGGGATGGTGGTGACCGGCGTGATGCTGGCGCGTGCGATCCCGGCGATCCTGGCGGGACCGCTGGCCGGCGTGGTGCTGGACCGCTTCGACCGCAAGCAGGTCATGATCGCGAGCGACCTGATGCGCGCGGTGGTCGCGGCCGGCTTCATCCTCACCGTCAACCGCACCGATACCTGGCTGGTTTACCTGCTGAGCGCGCTCTTGATGGTGGCCTCGCCCTTCTTCTCAGCCGGGCGCGCCTCAATTCTTCCCGCGATCGCCACGCGCGAGGAATTGCACACCGCGAATTCGCTCACCCAAACCACGCAGTGGACCACGCTTTCCATCGGCGCCTTCCTGGGAGGAGCCAGCGTCACGCAATTCGGATTCAAGCTGGCCTTCATCGCCAACTCGCTCTCCTTTCTGTTTTCGGCCATCTGTATTTCGCGGCTCTACCTGCCGGGGCGCGGATTTCGGGCGCAGCGCGCTACCATCACGGAGGCCGAGGTGGCGCGGCCCTGGCACGAATACATGGAAGGGCTGCGCTACATGCGCAGCCGTCCGCTGATTCTCGGCATCGGCATGATCGCGCTGGGCTGGGCCACCGGAGGCGGCGCGGCGCAAATCCTGTTCAGCATCTTCGGCGAATTAGTCTTCAATCGCGGACCGGCAGGTATCGGCATGATCTGGGGCTGTGCCGGCCTGGGGCTGCTGGCAGGCGGTGCGACCGCGTACAAGATCGGTCCGCGGCTGAGCTTCACTAACTACAAGCGCGCCATCGTAATCTGCTACATCGTACACGGCGGCTCTTACGTGATCTTCAGCCAGATGCGCGATTTTTCGCTGGCGCTGGTCTTCATCGCGCTTTCGCGCGCCGCAGTCGGCATGAGCAGCGTGCTCAATATGTCGCAGCTGCTGCGGCACGTTGCCGATAATTATCGCGGGCGCGTCTTCTCCACCATCGAATCCGCACAGTGGAGCATGATGATGGTTTCGATGATGCTGGCGGGGATCGCGTCGCAGCACTGGGATCCGCGCACCATCGGCGCCATCGCCGGAGCGCTCAGTTCCACCACCGCGATATTCTGGGGCTGGGCCCACGTCACCGGCCGGCTGCCCGAGCCGGCGCGCGAAGGCGTGGATCCGGAGGAGATCGAGGTTCATGGCGAGCCCACCATCTGAAGGCGGACTGAACGGCAAAATTATTCTGGTCACGGGAGCTGCCAAACGGATCGGCCGCGGCATCGCGCTCCGGCTTGCGCAGGAAGGCGCGCGCGTCGCCATTCACTACGATCGCTCCGAGTCTGAGGCGCGCCGCACGGCCGAGGAATGTGGAGGCGCTGAACTCTTCCGCGCCAACCTGGAGAGCGTGCCTCAGATCCAGCAGATGTTCGCCGATGTGGAGCAGCGGCTCGGGCGGCTCGACGGCCTGGTCAACAACGCCGCGCGCTTCACGCGTTTCGACCCGCTCGAGATCACCGAGAAGGACTGGGATTTCATCCACGCCGTCAACCTGAAGGCGGTTTTCTTCTGCTGCCAGCAGGCGGCGCGGATGATGAAGCGGCAGGGCGAAGGCCGCATCGTCAACATCAGTTCGCTGGGCGGGATCCGCCCGTGGGCCGAGCATGCGCACTATTGCGCCTCGAAGGCTGGAGTGATCATGCTGACAAAGGCTCTCTCCAAGGCCTTCGCGCCGGAGATCACGGTGAACTCGGTGGCGCCCGGAGTCATTCCATTCGACGATATCGACGAGCGCGGGAAACGTATGATTGAGAACACTCCGGCCGGCCGGGGCGGCACGCCGGCGGAGATCGCGGATGCAGTGGTGTTCTTTCTAAAATCGTCGAATTTCGTTACAGGTCAGATAGTTGCCATTGACGGTGGACTAAGCCTAAGATAGTAGCCCAAACGTTGACGCTGGCGGGGTCGAGATGTACACTCGTTTAGTCAACGACGCCGGTCCGGGGACCGGTGCGTTAAGTCTTTGAGCTGGTTTTCCCCGATTTGCTGCGTTTCCAGAGTGGAGGACTCTTCAACACACCCATGACCCGACTATCTGCAATTCTGGCTTCGGCCCTGCTGGCGTGCGCCATAGCGCCCGCGGCGACTACTAACACCACCATGACGGTGCGAGGGCAGTGGTGCGCTGACCGGCACCACGTTTACGGGAACGGCCGACCTCACGGGCATCGGGACGAACCTCGCGTTGAGCGGGACGTTCTCCAGTCGACATCGATACCCGGAAGCTATAGCGCTGTCTTTGTTATTACTGTGAATAGCGCCGACAAGATTAACGTCACGGTAACGATTCCTGCGAGCATCATTCTTGGAAGTGCCACCGCGAGTGGCCAAGTGACTGGTGGCACTGGTGTTTACGCTGGCGCAACTGGATTATTTCAGAACATGCCTGGTAGCGGTACGATCAACGGCACGAGTCTTGCCCTCACCTTTTCTGGTGCTGGCAGCATCACTACTGCGGGAGGACCCACTGGCCCCACTCCGCCATCGATTACGACGGTCCAGAATAATTATGGCCTGATTGCACCGGGCTACCCCAATTACGGGATCGCACCCAGTGCGCTGTTCTTCATCCAAGGGACGAATCTGTCCAACAGCACTACGGACCTGCTTTCCAGCGCCTCACCTGGTTTGCAGACGACGGTCAATAATGTTAGCGTCAGTGTCACTTCCGGCAACACAATTCTGCCGTGCCCGCTGTACTATCTCTCGCCTACCCAGATCGACGCTGTCCTGCCGGGTGCTACCCCGGTGGGTAATGCTACCGTAACGGTGACCAACAATGGTGTGGTCAGTACGGCGTTCCAGATTAATGTAGTGCAGAGCGCATTCGGAATCCTAAGCTATAACGGGAGTTTCGCGGCCGCCTACGACGCGAACAACAACATCATTACGGCCAACAACGCCGCCAATCCCGGCCAGGCTATTGTATTGTGGGGCTCTGGCGTAGGCTACGACCCCGCCGACGACGACAAGCTCTACCCGCAGAAACAAGACAATCTGAACAATATTCCGATGCAGGCCTTCGTCGGAGGTGTGTCCGCCACCATCGCCTATCGGGGACGGTCACAGTTTCCTGGTGTCGATCAGGTGGTCCTGACGATTCCGAGCAATGTGCCCACCGGCTGCTATGTCTCGCTTGCGATCGTGAGCGGCACGATCGTCAGCAACTCCGTTACCATCCCGATCGCCGGCAGCGGCAGGACTTGCTCGGATTCGAACTCCGGTCTTACATCGGACATCATTCAGGGACTCAGCGGGAAAACCACCATTAAAGAGGGAATTCTGACCGTTTCCCAATCTACCACCATCACTGGTGGAACCACGCGAACCGATAATAGCGTCGGCGGAATATTCCAGAGTGTCACCGGCTTTTCTTCCTCTGCCGGTGCTGGACAGGTTTCCATCGGAAGCTGCTTGGTTACCACTACCACGGCGTCCTCGGGCACGACTGGAACCGCTACTGGTCTTGATGCCGGTTCCACAATCGCTGTCAATGGTCCTGCAGGCTCGCTTAACCTTTCTTTGCTTTCGATACCTGGCGTTTCTCTCCCGGGTTTCTATGCGCCCCCCAACGGGACCACACCCGCTACTTTCATTCCAGCCACCGGCGGAAATTTTACGTTCGACAACGCATCTGGTGGTAAGGACGTAGGGCACTTCAACGCGACGCTGAACCTGCCGCCGACTTTCACGTGGTCGAATGCGGCCTCGGTCACAGCGGTTAGCCGCTCGCAGGGAGTGAATGTGACTTGGACTGGTGGTGCCAACGGTTCTTACGTCAACATCACCGGTGGCTCAAGTGCAACTGTCAACGGCAAAACGGTGTCGTTCGGTTTCACCTGTCTTGCTCCGGTCAGCGCAGGGCAATTCACGGTTCCACCCGCGGTTCTCCTGGCGCTGCCAGCGGGTAACGGGTCGCTAAGCGTAGGCGACTATACCAATGTGCAGTTGTTTAACGCTTCAGGCCTTGATCTTGGCTTGTTGGTCGGCGGAAACACCACATCGAAGACCCTCGCTTACAATTAGGGTGGCGTCAGTCACCCGCATCTCCGGAAGCGCACTTCTTCCTCCCGGTATACTGGGGAAGAAGTGCGTTTTCCTTTTCGTGTGGGCTGGAACAGTACGGCGTCATACGTGGGGCTGCTGCTGGCCTCCTTTGCTCTAGCCCTATTCACCAGCTACATCCTCGGATCCCAGCTCAATATTTGGGCGTACGACGCCATGTACCGCGCATACCGGCCGCCGGCGATCGAGCCGGAATCGGTGGTGCTCGCGATCGACGAGCTCACGCTGGTGCAGTGCGGCGGGATCCGCGGCATCCGGCGGCCGATCGCCGAGGCGCTGCGCATTCTGGCGCCGGCGAAGCCCAAAGTGGTCGCGATCGACGTGATCCTCGCCGATAAGGGCGATGAGGCCGGCGATGCGGCGCTCGCGGCGGCGCTGCACGCCACGCCCAACCTGGTGCTTTCCACCGAGTTGATCGATGGCGACCGCATCTGGGAAGATCCCCGGCCCGAGTTCATGGGCAACGCTAAACTGGGCCACGTTTCGGCCGTGCCCGACAAAGAGGACATGGTCACCCGCAAGATTCTGCTCTACCAGCATAGTTCCCGGGAACAGCGCGGGGCGCTCGCGCTGGAAGCGTTTCTGCTTAGCCGTGGCGTGGATACACCGCGCGAGTCGCTCGAATTCACGGCGCTTCGAGGCGGTCTGGCGAGCGCGGAATTGCAGGTCGGCGACGTCACAATCCCGGTGCTCGAAGACAAGCGCGAGAAGCGCCGGTTCATGCGCGTGCATTTTTTTCCTCCTGGTTCCACGGTGCCGATCGTCTCCATGCGGCGCCTGCTGGACGATCCGAGCCTGGCCGCGCAGTTTGCCGGGAAGGTGGTCTTCATCGGAGTCACCGCGAATTCGGAAGTGCAGGACCGGCTGTTTACTCCGGTGGGGCGCACGGCCGGTATCGAGATCAACGCAGCGGCCTTTGAGACGATGGCGCACCAGTTGTTTTTTACGGACGTAACGCCGCTGGAGGAGGACCTGATCGTACTGGCCCTTTTGGCGGCGATTGGGCTTGCGTTCCGCTATCTTCCCGGCTGGTGGGCGTACGCCGCCGGCGTCGTCATTCTCTTCGCCGCATCGATCATCCCTTACGTCTTTTTCCAGCACCATCTCGTCTTTCCATTTGCGACTTCTTTCCTGGTGGCGTGGATGGGCACACTTACAGCGGCGTCTTACTATCACCTGGTAGTGCGGCGTAACCTGCGCGTGGAGCAGGCGTCGCGCGAGCGGTATCAGCAGGCGATGCACTTCGTCACCCACGAGATGCGCACGCCGTTGTCCGCCATCCAGGGCTCGAGCGAACTGATCTCGCGCTACTCTCTGACGGAGGAAAAACGGCAGCAGATCGCGCTGCTGATCAACTCCGAATCCAAGCGCCTGGCGCGGATGGTGGAGATCTTTCTGAATGTGGAGCGCCTCTCGGCGGGCCAGATGGAATTGAAGCGCGAAGCGATTTCCGTCAAAGAGATGATGGAGGTCTGCGTTCAGCGCGTGACTCCGCTGGCCGAACGCAAACATATCGAGATTACACTGGAGCCGGTGGCCGAGAATCTGAGTGTTACCGGCGATCGCGAACTGATGGAGTACGCTTGCTACAATTTACTTACTAATGCCGTGAAGTACTCCCCTCAGCGTACGGAGGTGACCGCCTCCGCCTGGAGAGACGACTCCCTGGTTCGCATTGCCGTGAAAGATCAGGGCATCGGGATGGATCAGAAGGAAGTTAAGCAGATCTTCCAGAAGTTCTACCGCACAAAAAAAGCGGAAGAATCCGGCGAGGCAGGCACCGGAATCGGGCTGTCCATCGTCCAACAGATTGTGGAGCAGCACGGAGGACGAATTGAAGTGACCAGCCGGCCAGGTGCCGGCAGTTGCTTCACGGTGGTAGTGCCGGCGGGAGCGCTGGCTCCGGTTTCGACAGCCGCGGAACGACATTGATGCAGAAAATCCTTTTAGTGGAAGACGATCCGGCGCTTCAGTTCACGATCCAGACGTTTCTGGAGGCGAACGGATACGCGGTTGACGCCGTTTCAACTACCGACGATGCGGTCGACCGCATTAACGAATACTCGTACCCAATCGTAGTCAGCGACATTTACATCGATCAGCGCACGGGCTTGTTTGTGCTGGACTCCGCCAAGAGTAAGGATGCGCGGAGTGCGGTGATCATCATGTCAGGGAGAGGCACGATCGAGACGGCCGTAGCCGCGACCCGGGGCGGCGCTTTCGATTACATCGCCAAGCCGTTCGAACTGGACGCGCTGCTGGAAGTGATCCAGCGCGCCGAGGCGGCCCGCAACGATACGGAAAAGCCGGCGGAAGAAGAACAGCTGCCGGAGAGCGAAATGATCGGCAGTTCGGCCGCCATGGTGGATGTTTATAAGAAGGTGTCGCGCGTGGCGCCCACCGACGCTACCGTGATCATCGAGGGCGAAACCGGGACCGGCAAGGAAATGGTGGCGCGCATGATCCACCGCTATAGCCTGCGCGCCAAGCAGCCGTTCGTGGTGGTGGATTGCACGGCGATCGCGCCGACGCTGTTAGAGAGCGAGCTGTTTGGCGCGGTGCGCGGAGCTTATACCGGGGCGGATCGCGATCGCATGGGTGTCTTCGAAGCGGCCAACCGGGGAACGGTTTTCCTGGACGAGATCGGCGAGATCGATAAGAGCTTTCAGGCGAGCCTACTGCGGTTTCTGCAGGAGCACGAGATCCGGCCGGTGGGGGCGTCGCGGTCGAAGGAAGTGGACGTGCGCGTGATTACCGCGACCAATCGCGATCTGCAGGCGCTGGTGGACGAAGGCAAATTCCGCGAGGATCTCTGGTACCGGTTGAACACGGTGAGGATCGTGATGCCGCGGCTGCGCGAGCGGCGCGACGATATTCCGCTGCTGGCTTACTCGTTCCTGAACAAGTACAACGCGCGGTACGGGCGCGACGTGAAGCTGATGGATTCCGGGGTGCGGGCGCTGAAAGATCACATGTGGCCGGGCAACGTGCGGCAGTTGCAGCACGTGATCGAGCGGTTGACGATTCTGGCGGACCGCATCGATGGGGATGCCGTGAAGCATGCGCTGACCGTGCTGGAGTCCCGGGACAAGGAAGTCGAGACGATCGCCGACGCCGAAGAAGATTTGATCCGCAAGACCCTGGAAGCGGTCGGCGGCAATAAGAGCAAGGCCGCCGAGCGCTTGGGAATCGAACGTAAGACCCTGTACCGCAAACTCGAACGCATGAAGCCGTAGAACGAGAGTACGGGGACACTCATGATCGATATCCACAGCCATATCCTGCCAGGACTCGACGACGGCTCCAAAAGTCTGGAGGAGTCCGTTGCCATGCTGCGTATGGCGGCGGCCGCGGGGACTACCGATATCGTGGCGAGTCCGCACGCCAACCAGGATTATGTGTTCGATCCGCTGGTGGTGGAGCAGAGGATCGGGGAGTTGCAGGCGGCGGTGGGAGATGGTCCTCAGATTCACTTTGGCTGCGATTTTCACCTGACCCTGGAGAACATCGAGGACTGCCTGCGCTCGCCGGGAAAATACTCGATCAATCACCGTGGCTACCTGCTGGTGGAGTTTTCGGATTTTTTCATTCCCAAGACGACCGATGAGGTTTTCGCGCGCATGATGCGCGCCGGCTTGCGGCCGATCGTGACCCATCCGGAGCGCAATCAGCTTCTGCAGCTTCGGATCCCGCAGTTGGAGGAGTGGGTGGCGCAAGGAGTCCATTTGCAGGTGACGGCGCAATCGTTGATGGGGCGCTTCGGCAAGAGCGCCAGCAATTGCGCGCATGAGTTGATGTCGCGCGGGCTGGTCCACTTCCTGGCCAGCGATGCGCACGATCTGAAATGGCGCACTACCGCGCTGGACGACCCGATGCGATACGTGGAGAAGGAATTCGGTGCCGAGGCGGCGCTGCGCGTGTTCGAGGACAATCCGCGTTCCGTCCTGGCGGGGGTGCCGCTCACCAGCGTGCCTTTGCAGGTCAGGCGCCGCAAGTGGTACGCGTTCTGGTAGCGGCTCAATCGAGTTTGCGTACCAGTCTGGCTTTCCCCGAAATCAAGCCCAACTCTTCGCCCAGGCGGTTCGCCGACCACTCGACGTCGAGATTGCCGTTGTCGAGCAGGCGTAGAGTGACCTCGCCCTGCGAGCCTCCGGCTCCGCGCCAGGGCAGCACTCCACCCCCGGGCGGCGCGCGCCCTTCGAACTGAAAGGCGACGTTCGGCGAAATGGCGCGGTCGGCCACGCGGTAGCGGGCGCGATAGCGGCCGCGAAGGGCGCCGTGATTTTCGACCACTCGAAGTTCGATGTACTCGGGAGGATATCCGGTGGTCCGGATCTCGGGGGTGGCGACGAAAAGCCAGTCGCCGGCGATCGTGGGGAGCGTGGGGGGCTGGCTGGGTTCGCGGGCTCTCGGCAGATCGGGCGCCGGCGTTTCGGTCGGGGGGGATGCCTCTGCGTGTGGAGAAGGGTCCGGGTCGGTGAAGATCGGGTCGGTGGTGGAATCCTCGGCGGTGCGGTGGGGGCCGCGCGAGGGGATGCGTTGCACGGGCTTCGGTTGGGGCGGCGCGCTCACGGGCGGCAGGGCACTCGGGGATTGGGGCCGAGGCGGGGGCGGTACCGGCCATACGGCGCAGCAGACGAGCACCAGAAGCGTACCGGCCACCGCGGCAAGCGGACGCCAGCGCGGGTCGCGCCACCCGCGGAGCGGCTCGGGGCGCTTCGGCGGCGCGAGGCGATCGAGCAGGGAGTAGTCGTACGCAGCGCGCGCTTCGGGATCCGTCAGTAGCTTCAGAATTCCGTTGAGCCGCTTCATCTGGAGATCCGCCAGGCGGCGCGCGTCGTCGTCTTGAAACTGGTCGGGATGCAACAGGCGCACCAGTTGCTTGTAAGCATGACGGATCTCATCCCGCGACGCCCGAGGCGATACTCCGAGTTCTTCGTAGTGCGTCATTCCATTCGCCCCGTGGCCGCACCGGCAATGGCGAAGAACCACGCCGCCAGCGCAGGACGCTGCTGCATGGGGAAATCCACCAGAGCGTGCAGCAGAAAGGCTGCAACCCCCAACCCGAAGATCGACCGAACCGCCGGTCTGCATAATAGGGCGGCGAAAACCAGCATGATGCCGAGGAAGGGCAGGCCGCCTTCGGCCGCCCACTGGGCCCAATCGTTGTGCGCCTGGTTCACCTTCACGCCGGTATCGAGGCCGGCATAGCGTGGGTACATTTCCGGCCAGGTGCCCAGGCCGCTGCCGGTCCACGGACGATCCCAGACCATCGCCACAGAGGCGCGGACGGCGTCGACGCGGAGGACTTCGCTCGCGGGCCCGACGATGCGGTCGCGGAGCCCCTGCCATCCCGCCACGGCGATCGCGACCGCTGCCAGCAGGACAAATTGCAGCGACCTGCGCGTCAGCGTCTTTCGCGAAGCGCTCCGACGCGCAGCGAGCGCCAGGGCCACGCCGAGCACCTCGGCGAGCGCCAGCGCGGATCCGGCGCGCGATGCTCCGGCGATCACGCTCCCGAGCAGGACTGCCGCCGCGACTCCATATAGGGCAGCGCGGCGCCCGGTTGCGGCCATATAGAGGGACGCGGGCAGAAGCAACTCGACCCAGGCGGCGTACTGGTCGCGATTGACAAAGGGTCCGAGAACTCCATCCGCGTAGCCGCTCGGGAAGATCCAGAAGATCTTTCCAGCGGAGGAATAGTATTGAGCTACGGAGAGTGCGGCCAGCGCGGCTCCGGCCAGCACAATCGCGCGCAGAAAGGGTCGTCTCGTACCGGCACTCTCGCACAGGGAGACGGCGAGCAGGAAAACGATCAGGAAGGTCCACCAGTTGAGCGCCGCGACCCAGGTTTCGCCGCGATTCACCGTACGGGTGACCGCCAGTTGCACGAGCGGCCAGGCGGCTGCGGCGGCCAACGCGGTGTCGATCGGGGCCGGTCGAAAATTGGAGGTTTTGCCGATGCGCCAGGCGGCCAGCAGGAAGATCGCGATCTGGAACAGGCTCCACGCCCACCATCCCTGCACCCAGATGGTGAGGATTCCCCACATCAGGCATAAGGCGAAGATCCAGATTGCAATCACGGTGTCCGCTCCAGCTTGATGTGAGCGATATCGACCCGGCCTTCGAGGCGTGCCACTCCCGGCGGCCGCCGGTAAACGAGGATGACTTGTCCCAGTTCGCGGCGCGCTATGAAGGTCGACTCACCGGCGATGTCCGCGCCGGTTACTTCCCACGTGATGCTCTGCGCCGCCAACGCATCAGCAGCTCGGACCTGGGTGTGTAAGCGATAAGTCGCGCCTGCCTCGAGCGGGACGTATTGCCAGGCCAACTGACAGCTTTCGGGCTGCCGGCCGGAAAAAGACAGACGGATGGCGCCGTCGCCGGCGCGGTAGCGGACTCCGGGTTGACGCACGGGTCGCCAGTCGAAGCCACGGGCGAGATCCATCGGCTCCCCGGGCAGCAGACGGCGGAGGCACATTGCATCCCAGATCTCGTGGGCGTCGGTGGCGGAGCCATTCGCCAGGCGCGCATCGCAATATTGGAGGAGTACCGGGACGTCTTCGGCCTGTGCGTCAGCTCCGAGGCTCCGGGCCAGCGTGAGTGCGGGTCCCCACTGTTCGTGCCCTATGAGAAAGGTGAGGTACTGCCGGGTGATCGCGGGACGGTGGGGAAGCACGTTGGCGGCCAGCCACGCGGGGTCAGGGTGAACGCGCCAGCAGAGATCGAGCAGGGGCGCGACGTCGCCGTATGCCGCATTCATGGCGGAACTCGCCCATTTTTGGAAGCGATCCGGGTTTTCGCGGCGAAAGTAGAACTGCGCCAGCAGGTATTTGGGTTGATAGAGCCGGCTGCGTTCCGCTGCGCCGAGCAGGCTGCGTTCGGCGAGCGGGTAGTCACCCGCCAGTTCGGCGCGGATGCCGAGGCGCATCAGGCGATCGGCGTTCTCCGGGTCGAGCTGGGCTGCGCGCTGCCGGTCGGGCAGGGAATCGAGCAGCAGGTCCTCGCGCCGGTCGGCCAGCCTCTCAGGGAATTGGGCGATCGCCGTGGCCAGACTGAGAGCGCGCTCGCGGACTGCGGGCTCAGGGTCCCGAGACAAATGATCTGCCCAAGCCAGCCGTGCGGCCCAATAAGAGGATAGGCCGAGCAGCAGCCAGACGCAGAGGCGCGGGATCGCGCGGCGTATCGGGGCGATGATGGGCAGGCGGAGCTCCACATCGAATCAGATCGGCCGAGCTGCCCGGGGAGTTTAGAGGCAGAAGTCGTTTTTCCCGAAAAACGCGTTGCCACGCTAAAGCTTTTTGCCGGGCCGCCGATATAGCATGTGTGATCACGATGGAGGTCTCAATGATACGAACTCTTTTTCGGGCGACAGTAATGATGTTGGCGGTCGGAGTCCTGGCGACGCTCTCGGCGTCCGGGAGCGCGATCGGTATGGCGGTAGCCAATGGTAGCTTTCGGGTGGACCACACGTCCGTGAATGGCAGCGGCACGTTGTTCGATGGGAGTGTAGTGGAGACCGCGAAGGACGCGTCCGATCTACAACTGCAGGGCGGCCAGCAGCTACGGCTGGGTGCTGAGTCCCGGGCGAAGGTCTTCCAGGGGCGGTTTGTGCTGGAGCAAGGCTATAGCGAGATAGTTTCCCGCGCCGGGTTCCAGCTGGATGCGCGATCGCTGCAGATCTTCGCGGCGCCCGGCTCCTCGGCGCGTGTCAAAGTAGAAAACAATCGAAGCGTTCTGGTGGCGGCTTTGCGGGGCACACTCCGGGTGAGCAACGCAGCGGGAGTCGTGGTTGCCCGAATGGAAGCCGGCAATACGCTGGTTTTCGAGCCGCAGACCGCCGGTGCGACTGCTCCGACGCGTGCGTCGGGCTGTCTGTTGGAAAAGGGAGGCAAGTTTATTCTTGCCGAGCGGACCACCAATATCGTCCTCCAACTCCAAGGCACCGAGCTGGAAAGTGAGCTCGGCAACCAGATCGAGATCGTCGGTAAGGCCGAGGCGGAAGCTCCCGGCGTGTCTGGTGCTACCCAGGTGATCAAAGTGGCCGGTGTGAAGGCAGTGAGTAAGGGTGGTTGCACTGCCATCGCGAAGAAGTTAGGTGCGACCACTGCAGCTGCCGGTGCGGGGGCCGCTGCCGCTGGAGCCGGCGCTGCCGGCACGGGCGCCGGAGCTGGAGCCGCTGCGGCGGGAGCCGCCGGAGCCGCCGGAGCTGCGACCGCCGCCGGCATCGGCGTTGGCACCATCGCGGTCATCGGTGGCGTGGCCACAGCGGCGACGGTCGGCGGGCTCGCGGCCGTCGGCAGTCTACCGGGCCAGGGCAGCGCCGCGCCGTCGGCCAGTCGATAAAGTTTTTCCCTGTTGTTCGTGTCCTCCTCTTCGGGTCCCGGAATCTTTTCCGGGACCCTTTTTTCGTTTCCGTTCCCACCTGCATCCAACTCTTGATGAAAACTTACGTTTCCGGTCTATCGTGAATCCGGGCGGCGTCCGATAGTACTGCTAAGAGGTCAGGCTGTTAGCGGAATGTATACGCTGACCTCAATTCTTAGGAAGTTGGCAGGCGCAATGGGGGAACAGACGACCGCTCTCAAGACCAGAAGCCGCGTGGTGGTCTTTCGCGTAACGCAGGAGGAATACCAGCACCTCCGCAGCGTTTGTCTGGAGCGGGGCGGGCGCAATCTCTCCGAGTTCACGCGCGCCGAACTTCTCTCGTTTCTGAAGAGCACGGGGGAATCCGATGAACGCGTCGCCGCTCTCGAACACAAGCTTGCCAGCCTGCAGTACTCGGTCCAGCACCTGATCCGGCTCATGGAAAGCGCCGGAAACCGGGTGGAATTGAACAACGGATACTGATCGCATTTTTCGGGAAATCTGCCATGAAACTACTACTTCTTCTCACTCTGTGCGCTCCTCTGATCCAATCCCAGGTGCGCGGAACACCCAACGCGGAAGCTGCCTTCAATCTCCCGGCGCAAAAGATCGGGCCGCGCGACCTGCTGGTCGTGCAGGTCTACGGTTCGCCGGAACTCAGCCGCAGCGTCCGGGTGGGCGCCGACGGCACGCTGCGGATACCGATGGTCAAGCAGCGGATCAACGCGGAAGGGATGATGCCCAATGATCTGGAAACCGCCCTGGCGAAGGCGCTGGAAGAGGAAGGACTGATCGTCGAGCCGTTCGTCACCGTTAATGTCGCTGAGTACAGCAGCCGGCCGATCAGCGTCGCAGGCTCGGTAAAGGAGCCCCTGACCTTTCAGGCAAGCGCTCCAGTGACGCTGCTGGAGGCGATCACGCGCGCCGGGGGATTAACCCAGCAGGCGGGCTCGGAAATCCTGGTCAGTAAGATGCAGGTCGGGTCGGACGGCCTCTCCACGTCGCTCATGCAGCGGGTATCGGTGAAGTCCCTGATCGATGGAAGCGATCCCGAAGCCAACCTGAAGCTCACCGGCGGCGAAGAGGTCAGGGTGCCTGAGGCCGGGAAAGTCTTTGTGGTCGGCAACGTAAAACGTCCAGGTGCTTTCGCCGTGGAAGACGGCGCCGAGACCAGCGTCCTGAAGATGCTCGCGATGGCCGAGGGGCTGTCTCCCAATGCCGGTAAGCAGGCTTTCATCTATCGCCGCGAGGCGTCCGGAAGCAAGAACGAAATTCCGATCGAACTCTCCAAAATCATGGACCGTAAAGCGCCGGATGCGACTTTGATGGCGAACGACGTCCTTTATATCCCTGACAACCGAAACCGCCGGCTGGGGTTGGCCGTGCTCGAAAAAATACTGATTTTCGGCAGCACGGCAGGGGCAACCGCCTTGATTTACGGAGCACGGTAACCATAATGGCTGACAATAATTTTCTTGCAACGCTGCCGGCGCCGGCCGAGAATGCGGCGCGTAACCTCCCGGTCCCGCTGGAGTTCTACCGAGCGCCCGGTATGATGCCCGAAGTGGACGCGGCTGCCGCCACGGTCCCCCTGTCGCACTACCTTTGGATTTTTCGGCGGAATTGGTGGAGGATCTTCCTCTTTGTCGCCTGCGCGGTGGGGGCGACGACGGTGATTTCGCTGCGGCTGACCCCGATCTACGAATCCACGGTCACGGTGGATGTCGATCGCCAGACGCCGAGCGGAATCATCGGGCAGGAGGCCAACCGCTCGGTGACCAACGATGCGGACCAGTTTCTGGCGACCCAGGCGCGGCTGATTCAATCGGACTCCGTACTGCGGCCGGTGGCGCAGCAATTCAAGCTTCTCGAGGTCGAGGCGGACGAATCGGATTCGGTAATGTCGAAATCAGGTGCGGCGGAAGAAGCGCCGGTACTTCTGAAGAAGCTCAAAGTCACACGCCCGCCGAACACCTACCTGCTGCTGATCAGCTACCGGTCGGCGGATGCGCGCCTGGCGGCCGACGTAGCCAACGCCACGGCACGCTCCTATCTGGAGCACACCTACAATATTCGCTTCAAGTCGTCCGCCAGCCTTTCGGCATTCATGGAGAAGCAGCTCGAAGAACTAAAGATCAAGATGGAACGTTCCAGCGGAGCCCTGGCGCAGTTCGAGCGCGAGCTCAACGTGATCAATCCCGAGCAGAAGACCAGTATTCTCTCGGCGCGATTGCTGCAATTGAATACCGAGTACACGAACGCGCAGGCCGATCGCGTTCGCAAGGAGAGCGCGGCCAAATCCGTCAGCGGTGGGTCGCTCGAAGCGGCCCAGGTTTCCACACAGGGCGAAGCGCTCAAGCGGCTCTCCGAACGGTTGGACGAAGAGCAGCAGAAGTTCGCCGATGTGAAATCGCATTTCGGCGTCAACCACCCCGAATATCGGAAAGCCGCAGCGCAGCTGGCGGAATTGCAGCGCCAGTTGGTGCGGTCCAAGGAGAACATCGGCCAGCGGGTCGATGTGGAGTTCCGGGAATCGCTCAATCGCGAACTAATGCTGCGTAAGGCCGTGGCCGAGACCAAGTCTGAGTTCGACGCTTTGAACGCGCGCTCCTTCGAATACCAATCCTTGAAGCGGGAAGCGGAAGCGGACAAGACCCTCTACGAGGAACTGGTGCGAAAAATCAGGGAAGCCAGCATCAACTCGGGTTTCCAGAACAGCGCTATACGAATCGCCGATCTGGCTCGTCCGGCGATCCGGGCTGTCTTCCCGAATATTCCACTCAACGTCCTGCTGGCATTTCTCTTCTCCACACTGATTGCAGCCGGAATCGCCGTGGTGACCGATTTATTGAACAACACGGTTAGGGATCCGGAACACATAGCGCGCACGTTGTCCACCGAAGTCATCGGAACGCTCCCGGCGGTCAAAGAGTGGCACGGTAGAGCCATAGCGTCGCCGGATGTCACCACTGCATTGGTCCCGTCCGGACGAAAGCAGGGGTGCGGGATGAACAGCTTCGACGAAGCCATTCGTACTTTGCGCAACTCCATCCTGCTGACGGATTTCGACCGTCGAATCCGTTCACTCATGATCACCAGTTCCGCGCCGGCGGAGGGAAAATCAACGACCGCTGCCCACCTGGCGATGGCGCACGCTCAACAGGGCAGGCGCACGTTGCTGATCGACGGCGACCTGCGGCGTCCCAGTATTCACCGCCGTTTCGACGTGCCCAGCGTCGTGGGGTTCTCCAACGTGCTTACATCCGGATCGCCTTGGCGGAGCGTACTGGCGAAAGTGCCGGAGTTTCCCACCTTGGATATTTTGCCCGTGGGGCCGCCATCGCGCAGAGCCGCCGACCTTGTAGGATCGCAGCTTGCGGCGTTGCTTGAAGATGCCTGCGCGGAATACGACCTGGTCATCCTCGACACGCCTCCGTTACTTGGCTTTCCAGAGCCCTTGCAGATGGCAGTGGCGGTGGACGGCGTAGTGATGGTTGCGGTGGCGGGACGCACGCACCGCAAGGCCCTGGGGTCTGCAATCGCCACGTTGAAACGGCTTCGAGCCAATGTGGTTGGCGTCGTGCTTAACGAGGTCCGCGAGGACAGCAGCGAGAATTACTACTACCACCACTACAATCCCAAGTACTACAAGCACTACAACGTCGAACTCGACGGTGAGAGTCAGGCATAGACCAACCGCGCGCGATGAACTCAATCCTAGTCAGCGAAAATCGGGAAACGCGGAAGCACCGGTGGTACACCGTACACATGCAGTTCGCGCGCAGCATTGCGCGCGGATTCGCGTGGACTCTGCTCTCCGCGTTCTCGGCGCAGGCAAGTGCCCTAATGACCACTGTACTCGTTGCCCGTTGTCTGGGGCAGGATGGCTTCGGGGCGTTAGGCGCGGTTCAGGCCACGGCTGTTTCGCTCTCCAATATTGCGTCCGCCGGCCTCGGGATTTCGGCAACCCGGTATCTGGCGGAGACGAGCGACGCGGACCACGCGCGTGCCGGGCGGATCGCCGGACTGATTTCGCTGGCGACTCTGATCACCGCGACCTTGCTGGCGGGAACTCTCGTGGTGCTCGGTCTTCCTGGCACCGCAACGCTGTTTGGTGGTGGAGAACTCCAGCGCGCGTTGTCACTGTTGGCGATCTACGTTTTCTTTGCCACGATCAGCGGCTATCAAACCGGCGCGTTGCTCGGGTTACAGGCGTACCGGGCATTGGCGCTCGCAGCGGCCAGCCAGGCCTTGGCGGCGCCGGCGTTAATGTACTGGTTGGCTTCCCGGTATGGCCTGCGGGGCGCCGTGGCGGCGCTCGATATCGCAGCAGCGTGGCTCTGGGTGGTTCAGTTTGCGGCGCTGCGGTCCGCATTTCGGAATAAGGGCATCGCGGTTTCGTATTCAGGCGCCTGGGCCGAGCGGCGGGTTTTCTCGCGATTCGCGCTACCCGCGGCCTGCTCCGGTATCATAGGCAACCTGGCGGTTTCAGCGAGCACCTGGATGGTGGTAAGCAGCGCAGGAGGGCGCGCCCAGTATGCTCAATTCGCAGCCGCGAACAGCCTGCGTGTACTGGTTCTGTTCGTCCCATCGGTGGTGAATCGAGTGGTGGTTTCGGTGTTCGCTTCCACCCCGCGGGGGGTGAACGGAAAGTTCGCGGCGTCATTCTGGTCAAACGTGCAATTGAACGCCGGGTTCGCGCTTGCAGCCGCGGTTGTGCTGATTGTCATGCGCGGTCCCTTGCTCGGCTTGTTCGGCAAGTCCTACTCGAGCTCCCAGCTGTTCCCGGTATTGTGTGTCGCCGCGGTGTTGGAAGTGACGGCGGCTGCGCTCTTTCAGGCGCTACTGCGCCGGTCAGCGATCTGGACCCATGTGGGAGTGATGACGCTCTGGTCGATCCTGCTGACAGGGGTCACGGCGCTTCTGGCAGGCCGGCTGGGCGGCACTGCCCTGGCGCTTGCCTACTGTATCTCATGGGCGGTAAGTGCGGCGGTCTATTTCTGGTTTGCGATGCGCTACGCGCCGCGGGCGAATTCCCCGCGGGCGTGCGATCTGGAGTGTTGACTATGTCTCTCGAAAAGAATCCGGCACCGGCACCGTGGAGTCTGAAAGCATTGACCACGGTGAGCCGCCTCCTGCCGCCCGTGCGAGGGGCCGCGAGAGTCGCCTTTCACTGCATCCGCCCGCTTTATCGCGGCACCGGCGAGACGGTGCTGCCGATCTGGCCGGGAGTGAGCATGAGGATCGATCCACACGACTATCTGGGAGGTTACCTCGCGTTCTTACCCCACGTATATGACCGGTGGGAGCGAATTGCGATCGCCTCCATCCTACGTCCGGGTGACGCCTTCGTAGATGTGGGCAGCAATCTTGGTGCATACACGCTGTGGGCAGCGCGCTGCGTCGGGAGTACGGGCAGGGTTCTGGCCATCGAGCCGGACACGCACAACCATGAACTTCTACACGAGAACGTGCGGCTGAATGGATACGAAGGCAGGGTCACCGTGCTGCACTGCGGCGTCGCCGGCCGAAGGCAGGCAATGCACCTGCACCGCAACGTGACCGGAAATTGCGGAGGCCACAATTTCCGGGGAGCGGGCGCGGAGGGACCGGTGGTGGAGTGTATCCCGCTGGACGAGGCCGTGCAGCAGTTCGGCGCCTGGCCGATTCGGATGATGAAGCTGGATATCGAAGGTCTCGAAGGCGAAGTGATTGAGCGCTACTTCGGCGCGGTCGATCCGGCGGCGTGGCCGGAGTATCTGCTAGTCGAGATCGAAGCTGGTCCCGCGAGTCCGGGGGAGAAGGATTTGCTGCGTCGCCAGATTCGATCGCGGGGCTATTTTCCATTACGCGAGAGCGGCAACACACTATACCGACGGGGCGGAGGCGTGCAATGATTCCGGCTCCGCAGTTCACGGTGGTCATTCCGGTTTTCAACAGGCCGCGCGAGATCGAAAGGGCGTTGCGGAGCTGCCTGACACAGCAGTACAACGATTTTGAAGTCGTCGTGGTGGACGATGGCTCCACGGATTACACGGCCAGTGCGGTTCGCCGGTACTTGGACCCGCGGATCACGTTGCTGGAGCACGCCGCCAATCGCGGTGTCTGCGCCGCGCGGAACAGCGGCGTGCGGAGGGCCCGCGGCGAGTGGATCGTGTTTCTCGATAGCGACGACGAGTTGCTCCCCGACGCGCTCGGGGTGATGGCACGACGAACGGCGCAATTGCCCGAGCACATCCAGCGCCTGGCCTTCAAATATCTGCATCCCGACGGGAAGACCTCGCCCTCACCGGATGCGCCAGGTGAGATTCTGGACTACCGCGGCTACATGCGCTGGGCGGACCGCGTGGAACGCTCCGATTTCAATAACTGCATTCGCCGATCCACCTTCGCCAAGGTGAGTCTGCCGGAGGGCCGGGTGTATGAGCGCATCTATCACCTGGACTTTGCGCGCGAATATCGTACGCTGATGCTGCCCGAGGTTGTGGCGCGTGTTCATTACGATGCCCCAAACCGTTCCACGCGAGCATCCTGCCTGAACGAAGTACGACGTCAAAAGGCCGGCGCCACTACCGCCCTGGCAGGGGTGGAAGCGATCCTGACGCGGCATGGAAACGCCTTATCGCAGGATGCACCGAAGATGTACCGCAGCCTGCTCCGCCAGCGCGTCGAGTACCTCCTGCTGGCCGGTCGAACCGTCCAGGGTTTGCGGAGCGGCTGGAACTTTATGGCGAATTATCCGTGCGCAGCCAGCGGGTGGGCCACAATCTGCGCCGGGGTGATGGGACCCGATGCGCTGGCATTCCTTCGATTTCTCGATAGCAGGAGGCGCGCATGACCCTGCGCGATTGGATTCCAGCGGAACTCATCGGCTATATCAAGGTTTTGCAAGCAAAGCGGAAGTACCGGAATTGCCGGATTGACTCGGGGACAATTGGCCGAGACGTACGGCTGGGAGCTTCCTGTGCGATTTACGCGAACTGCGAGATCGGCCACGGGGTACGCATCGGCGCCTATTCCTACGTGAATCAAGGCTCCCTGATCGCATCGGGTGTGATCGGCAAATTCTGCTCCATTGGCTACGGCTGTCAAATCGGCTTGCCGGAACACCCGTTGGATCGCCTCTCCAGTTCGCCATTCACATACGGGCGGAACAACATTTTCGGGGTGCCGCGCCAGTGGGACGATTTCCGCGAGCCCCCTGTTATCGGTAACGACGTCTGGATCGGCAGCCGCGCGATCATCCTCCAGGGCGTGCGCTTGGGGGATGGAGCGGTGGTGGCCGCGGGTGCTGTGGTGACGAACGCTGTCGCACCTTACACGATTGTCGGCGGTGTGCCGGCGCGGGTCATCCGAAAACGCTTTCCGGAAAGTGTGATTGAGAAGCTGATCGCGATGCAATGGTGGGAGAGCGTGGAGAGCCACAAGGAAGCCCTGGCGCAACTGATGACTGCCCCGCACTGGCAGGAAATGCTCGACTCCGCGGAGCGACAGGCGGGAGAACTATGCAACAGATGATGACCGCGAGTTATCCCGTCTTTCAGGGGCGGACGACTTCAGCCTCAAGTCTGCGAGCAATCCGAATCCTGCATGGAACGCTGTTCGCGTGCCTGGCGATCGCCGGACTGTTGACATCGTTCGGAATGATTGAAGCCGAGGAACTCCAAGACGGCGCCAGCCTGACCTTTGTGTTGCTTACAATCTGGACCTTGTGGTCCTGGCACAAGATTCATAAGACCATTTTCGACCCATACGGATTGTTCCTGCTTTCCAGTTGGATGTTCAACGGAGGTCAGGTATTCCTGGAAGTCGCTCGCCTGAATAGCCACGGGTTGCTCGACGGTGTGTTCACGCCGGCCACTCTGTTGCGCACGGAGTACCTGGTCACGATATCGATTTTCGCGCTTCACATGGGAGCGCTGTGGGTATGTGGCGCCGGACGTGGAATCGTGGAGGAGCACGGTCCGGCGGCGCAGGCGGCGCGCGATTTGAGCTCGCACACGCGCTGGACAGGCTGGTTTCTGTTTGCGATTGCGATCGTCCCTTCGCTCTGGACATTTCGCGAAGCGGTGCAGACCGTGCTCAATGGCGGGTACATGGCCTTATACCAGGTGCGGGCGGCGACCGGGCTGGCAACCGCTCCGCAATTGATCGCTAACTTCCTGGTTCCCTCGGCGATGTTCCTGTTGGCCGGGAGTAAGGGAAAGCGAACCGGCGTCGTGCTCTCCGCGGTGATCATCGCCGCCTACGTTGTGGGGACCCTGTTCCTTGGTGGCAGGGCGGCGGCGAGCACCTCCTTAATTGGCTACATATGGCTATACTCGCGGACCGTTCGACGGATCAGCGGGCGCATGCTGATTGTGCCCGGTCTGGTGATCGCATTCTTCGTGTTCCCGATGGTGCGAGCGATCCGGGATGTGCGCGGTGAGGACCGGACGTCGATGGAATTCACGCGCGCTGCATGGTCGTCGGTGGACAGCCCCGTGGTGACGGTGCTGTCGGAGGTGGGCAATTCGATGAGCACGGTTGCCTACACGTTGGATCTGGTGCCTACCGTACGGCCATTCGATGGCGGGATCAGTTACGTATACGCTGTGCTGGCCGCGATTCCGAATGTCTTCTGGGACGTGCACCCCACGACGGCTCACGGAACCATGTCGACGTGGCTAGTCAAGACCGTACAGCCGGGAACAGCGGCCATGGGCGGGGGGTTGGGTTATTCCTACATCGCGGAGGCTTACGCGAATTTTGGGTTCGAGATCGGCACGCTATCGCTGCTGGTGCTCGGGATGATTGCCGGACGGCTGTCCGCTGCGGTGCTGCGCGTGCCCAACCAAGCAGTGCTCGCCATGGCGGCGACTGCGCTTTCCTTCGCGATGATTTACGCCCGTTCCGAGACCGCCGACTTCATACGGGGGATCGTTTGGTACTCCGTTGTACCGTACTTAATGGTTCGCTTCCTTTCGGGAGTCAGACGGTGACCGGCATGGTAGCGGCGCCTCCATTGAAGGTTGCAAACGTGGTTCGCACAAGGCCGGTGCGAGTGCTGCAGGTGGTGGCGTCGATGGATTTCGGCGGCGCGGAGACCTGGTTGATGAGCGTCCTGCAGGCGATCGACAAGGAGCGCTTTGAGGTGGATTTTCTCACTCACCAGGAAGCGGCAGGTCATTTCGACGATGGCATTCGCGCACTCGGGGCTTCGATTCTGCCGGGGCCGAAACTCTCGCAACCGTGGCGCTACGCTTCGCGATTCGCCCGCGTGCTCCGGGAGCACTCCCCGTACGACGTGGTCCACAGTCATTGCCACCATTTCAGCGGCGTGGTAATGCGCAGCGCGGCGCTGGCGGGGGTTCCGGTGAGGATTGCGCACAGCCACAGCGATACGCGCAGGGTGGATGCCGCGGCCAGGCCGGTGAGGCGGGCATACCTGGGGCTCAACCGGCGATGGATCCGACAATACGCCACGCGCGGACTGGCGGTAAGCCGCGCCGCTGCCCCGAGTTTGTTCGGGGATGACTGGCAGCGCGATGCGCGCATCTCCGTCTTATATTGCGGTACCACGCCGGAGAGATTCCGACAGGCGATGCCCGACCGTTCGCACTTACGCTCGCAATTGGGGATTCCGGCCGATGCCCGGGTGTTCGGGCACATCGGGCGCTTCGTGGAGCCGAAGAACCACGGGTTTCTGATCGACATATTTCAAGCGATTGCCGCGGTGGAACCGCATGCCTGGTTTGTGCTGGCGGGCGACGGTCCGCTGCGGGGCAAGATCGAAGCAGCCATAGCGCGTGCCGGCATCGCTCAGAGGACCGTTCTGCTGGGTATGCGCTCGGACGTGCCGCAGCTGCTGCGCGGGCTGATCGACGTCCTGCTGCTGCCCTCGCTGTGGGAAGGTTTGCCGATTGTGCTGATCGAGGCGCAGGCGGCCCAGGTGCCCTGTCTTTATTCGGAGGCGGTGACGGCGGAAGTCGAAGAGATTCCGGAGTTGCTGCGCAGGCTACCGCTTTCGAAATGCGCGGATCGGTGGGGCCGGGCGGCGTTGGAGATGGCCCGCGTTCCGGTCGATCTGGCGGGCTTTAATGGGCTGAAGGGAACACGATTCGACGTTGAGGTAAGCACACGCCTACTGGAAGGAATTTACTCCAGTTGGCCGGGAGTGACCCGGTGAAAGTTACAATTGGAATACCGTTCTTCAATAACGAAGCCACGCTGGCCGATGCGATTCGGTCGGTCTACGCGCAAACCGAGCAGGATTGGGAACTGATTCTGATCGACGACGGTTCCACGGACCACTCGTTTGAAATTGCGCGAAGCGTTGTTGATTCCAGGGTGAGGCTGGTTCGAGGCGATGCCAACCGTGGTCTTTCGGCCCGTTTGAATCAAATTGCGGGGATGGCCCGGGGCCGGTACCTGGCTCGCATGGATGCCGACGACTTCATGCATCCCGAGCGGCTGGCACGACAAATTGGCGTGCTGGATGAGCGGCCGGAGGTGGAACTGGTCGGTACGGCGATGTATTCGCTGGATCGAGCCGACTGTCCGCGGGGCATTCGCGGCGATACCCAGCCGGACATGAGTCCAATCGGCGTTTTGAAGCACGCGCCGTTGGTACACCCGACGATCATGGCGCGCACCAAGTGGTTCCTTCGCAATCCTTATAACGAGGAGTGCCAGCGTTCGGAGGACCGCGAACTCTATGTGCGCACGTTTTCGAGTCTCAAGTTCGTGCAGTTGCGCGAGCCTCTGTATTTCTGCCGGGAAGAACGCTCCATGCGGCTCGACAAATATCTCAAGAGCTGCCGCGAAGACCAGGCGATCTTCCGTCAGTACGGTCCGCGGTTTGTGGGCTGGCCTCGAACGTGGGCTCTCTGCCTGGCTTCGGTGCTGAAGGCTGAGACTTACAGGGCGTTCACGGCGCTCCACGCGGAAGGATGGCTGGTCCGTAAGCGAAACCATCTTGTGAGTGAAGAGCAGGCGAGGCAGGCGACGGATGTCTTGCGGCGCGTGCTGGAGACACCCGTTCCGGGCTTGGACCGTGTCGAGGCCCGGGCTTTTGCGGCCTTGTGAAAGAAAACTTGGCCGAAGCGGCGAGCGGGCTCCAGTTTGCCGAGGTTTCTGCCGATAGAGATACAACACATGGTCCAAGCATCTCTTATCGAACCCGATGCGGGTCAAGCGACATTGTTTCGCGGCTTGATCGACGGCCAGATATGGCTGGCCCGCCGTTTTGACCGGCTGTTGCCGGCGGAATTCCGCCTCGATGGCAATCGGGATTTCGCGGACCGGCTGGTGCCCGCAGCGCTGCGTGCGGGAACGCTGGTCTATGACGTCGGCGGCGGCAAATGTCCCAACATCAGCGGACAGCGAAAGCGCGAACTGGGACTTTCGGTAGTCGGGCTGGACATTGATGGCGGCGAACTGGCGGCGGCTCCGGCAGGCGCCTACGAACGCACGGTGTGCGCGGATATTACCCGGTACAAGGGTGTGGGCGAAGCCGATCAGGTGATCTGCCAGGCGCTTTTGGAGCATGTCCGCGACACGGGGTCGGCGTTGGCGGCGATTGCCTCTATCCTAAAGCCGGGGGGAACGGCGCTGCTGTTCATCCCCTCTAGAAATGCCGCATATGCAGCCCTCAATCGCCTTTTGCCGGAGCGGGCAAAACGCTGGCTACTGTACACGATTTATCCGCGGTCGCAACGGGTCCAAGGGTTTCCCGCGTACTATGACCGCTGCACGCCGAGGGAAATCGCCGAGTTGGCTGCGCAATGCGGGCTGACGCCGGAGGCCGCGAGGCATTTCTACTACAGCGACTATTTCAGTTTTTGTTTTCCGCTTCACGTGCTTTGGCGGGTCTGGCAGTTGTCATTTCGTGCGATCGCGGGACGTCAGGCCGCGGAGACCTTCTCATACGTGCTCCGGAAACAAAGCATCGGAACTTTATGACGCGTTCCATGGCACATCGCGGCGTCCGGATTGTGCATGTGGGGAAGTTCTATCCGCCCCACCGGGGAGGGATGGAGTCCCATCTGGCGGCGCTTTGCGGCGCACTGCGCGAGCGAGTGGAGGTCGAGGTTCTGGTGGCGAGCGACAGCCGCCATTCGAGCCGGGATGTGGTGAACGGGGTGCCGGTACGGAGGCTCGGGACCTGGGTGACCGCGGCGTCGACGTGTTTCTCGCCTGGGCTCGCGGGTGCCATTCGCGATGCCCGCCCCGACCTGCTGCACTTGCACTTACCCAATCCGGCGGCGGTCTTGTCCTACTTCGCGTCAGGCTATGGCGGGCCCGTGGTGGCTACCTATCACAGCGACGTGATCCGGCAGCGCATGTTGAACGCGCTGTATTCGCCCTGGGTACACCGGTTGCTCAACCGTTGCGCCGCGATCCTGGTGGCGTCGCCGAACTACATCGAGAGTTCCCAGGTCTTGGAACACCATCGGGAACGCTGTAAAGTGATTCCCTTTGGAATTCGCTGCGAGGAATTTGGCAGGTTTGCTCCCCACGCGGCGGCGGCGGAGCGGCGCCGGTTTGGCAAGCGCCTGATCCTGGCAGTGGGACGCCTGGTCTACTACAAGGGCTTCCAGTATCTGATCCGGGCCATGGCCCACGTGGAAGGCCGGCTGGTGCTGGTGGGCGAGGGACCGCAGCGAAGGGACCTGGAAGAACTGGCCGCGAGCCTGGGGATTGCCGGCAAGGTGATCTTCGCGGGCAACCTACCCCAGGAAAGGATGCCGGCGTTGTATCACGCCGCGTCGGTATTCGTTTTGCCTTCGGTGGCACGGAGCGAGGCTTTCGGCATCGTCCAACTGGAGGCGATGTCGGCGGGGAAACCGGTGATCAACACGGACCTGGATACCGGTGTGCCTTTTGTCTCGCGCGGCGGAGAGAGCGGGATCACGGTACCTCCGGCGGATGCGGACGGTTTGGCGGCCGCGATCAATCAGCTTCTGGACAACGATGGGTTGCGCATTGCGTATGGGAAAGCCGCGCGAGAGCGCGCGCACCGAGAATTTCACCTGGATCTGATGGTGAATCGAACCCTGCGGCTCTACTCGCAGATTTTGGGCACCGCAATCGCGAATGAGGATGGGGAGGCCGCAGCTGGGATTCCCTGGGAAGCCGGCAGATTGGCCGGAGTGGGCGGGTCGTGAACCGAATGCGAAGAGCCCGGAAAGCGAAATAACATGTACTCACTCTGCATTCTGAGCGCGTTGGCTTGTTTTTTCTGTCTGATCCTGACGCCGTTAGCGAGCAGGTTCGCGCGCAATTGGGGTTTGCTCGACCGACCGGACTTGGTGCGCAAGTTTCATCAGTCCGCCGTTCCACGAGTGGGTGGCGTGCCGATCGTGTTGTCCTACACGGCCTCGTTCCTGGTAGTGATGGCGCTGCCGTTGAGTGCGGGTCACCTGATCTTGTCCAACACCGGAATCATCTGGCGACTGTTCCCGGCGGTCGGGTTGATTTTCCTCACGGGCCTGATGGATGACTGGATCGGTCTGAAGCCCTGGCAGAAACTCTTGGGACAAATGGCCGGTTCCCTGTGGGCTTATACCGCCGGCGTCCGGATCTTGAGCATCGGAGACCATTCCGTGGCGCTGTGGATCAGCTTGCCCGTCACTGTGGGCTGGCTGGTGCTGTGCTCCAACGCCTTTAACCTGATCGACGGGATCGATGGCCTGGCGACCGGGGTTGGAGTGGTGGCGGCGCTGACCACACTGATTGCCGCCCTGCTGAATGGGAACATCCCGCTGGCGCTGGCGACCGGCCCGCTGATCGGAGCGCTCTGTGCCTTCCTCTATTACAATTTCAACCCCGCCTCGATTTTCCTGGGAGATTCCGGCAGCCTCCTGATCGGCTTTCTGTTGGGAGCGTACGGCATTATCTGGAGCCAGAAATCGGCGACTATGCTGGCTATGGCCGGCCCGACGATGGCGCTGGCCCTCCCGCTACTGGAAGTCGGACTGAGCGTCTTCCGGCGCTTCCTCCGCAACGAACCGATTTTCGCCGGCGACCGCGGCCACATCCATCACCGGCTCTTGGACCTTGGATTCACTCCGCGCCGGGCAGCATTGCTGCTATATGGCGTGTGCAGCATCGGGGCCGCCCTATCTCTGTTGCAGAGCGTGGTGCAAGACCGTCTGGCGGGCGCGGTGATCCTGCTCTTCGCAGCCTGCGCGTGCGGCGGCATTCAATATCTCGGCTATGTCGAATTCAACGCCGCGCGCCGCTTTCTGTGGGCGGGGCTACGGCCCATGCTGAGCGCGCATGTGAAACTGGAATCCTTTGAGCGCTCGCTGACGAATGCAGCGAGCCTGGCCGAGTGCTGGCAGGCGTTGGAGAACGGTGCCGGGCGGCTTGGTTACAGCCGGGTGGAAGCGCGGCTCTCCGGGAAAACCTTCGGCGGCACTCGGCCGCATCCCATTGCGGGCGCGTTCTGGCAGATGCGGCTGAATCTGCCGAATCGGGACTACGTCAATATCGCGCAGCGCGAAGACGCGGCGGAGCAACCGGTGCTGTTGATTCCGTTTGTGGAGATTGTGCGCCGGACCTTGCCGCTGAAGCTGCGTCAGATTGAAGACGCCACGGCGTCATTGGCCAGACTGGCCGCCGTCTTGGAAAACAGCGGGGGAAATCAGGCGGCGCCGCGGAATTCGAGAACGACCAAAGTGATATCGTCGGACTGCGGAGCACCTTCGGTGAATGCCGCTACCGCGTCCTGAATGGCGCGGTGGATCGCCTCGCAAGACTCCGCCGCATGTGCCTCCACGATATCGCGCAGCCGTTTCTTTCCAAAGAAGCCCCTCTCGGTATTCTGCGCTTCGGTGACGCCATCGCTATAGATCACGATCTTGTCGCCGGGCGCGAGGGTTTGCTCGATCACCGCGTACTCCGCGGTTTCAATGAGACCCACCGGCATGCTGTTGGCCTCGAGCTCCAGGCGCTCCCCGCCGGCGCGCAAGACCATGGGCGGACAGTGAGCCGCGTTCACGTAGTACATCCGGCCGTCGCTGTGCAGCAGGCAGTAAAACGCGGTGGCGTACTTCTCACCTCCGGTGCGGTCGAGCAGGAAATGGTTGAGCCGCTCCAACCGGTGTCCCATGGCGACCGGACTATCGGTGGCGGTGATGAGGGCGCCTTGCAGCAGCGCAGCCAGTAGCGCCGAGCCGACTCCTTTGCCGGAGACATCGGCGAGCACGGCAGACCAGCAATGCGCGGTCACCCGGGTGACATCGTAATAGTCGCCGCCTACCTCATGGGACGCGAGGCTGCTGCCGCTGGCGTGCAGCCACCCATCCGACGGCAGGCTGCCGGGCAGCAGGCTCTGCTGGATGGTCTGGGCGAGTCGCAGCTCTTCCTCCATTTGGTGCTTCGTCTGCTCCTCCAGGAGAAGGCGCGCATTTTCCAGAACGGTGGATGCCTCGATCGCCAGCGTCTGCAGCAACTCGCGATTGCCGCCCGCCATATCGGCGGCCACGAGACGCGAATCCATATACAGGACGCCGACGGTTTCGTTGACCGAGTTGAGCATGGTGGTGGAATCGCCCTGGCCGGCGCGAATCCTCACCAGGGGGACGCAGATCGCGCTGCGCAGTTCCAGGTCGGCGATGCTGTTCTGCGGCCGGGTATCGGCCGCGCCCAGCGGGTCGAAGTTCATGGAGAGCAGCTCGCGCCGGTGCTCGAGCGCGCGGCGAATCACCTCGCGGGGAACGCGGAGGTCGGTCTCGCGAAGGTTGTGGCCGCGGCGGTGGCGGGCCACCTTGGTATCGAGAGCGGCGCCGGACCGCAGCAGCAGAAAGCCGCGCTCCGCGCCGGTGATGGCGAGCGCCGTGTCCACCACGCTGGCCAGCACCTCGTCGATAGAGAAGGAAGTTTGCAGGGTGCGGGCGAGCTCCAGGATGGCGCGCAGTTTGCCCAGGTTGGAACCGACGCCGGGAGGCTGCTTGTCGCCGCCGGCGACCTGCTCCATCAGGCGCTTGAGCTCGGCGCCATCGAGCGCGAACAACAGGTGGTAGGAATCCTGCGCCCCGAATTCGATCTTGTCGGAGACGTCCAGCTTCTTGCGGGTGACGCGTTGTCCGTTGATGAAAGTGCCGTGGCGGCTGCCGATATCCTCAAGTACATAGCCGCCGTCCTCCACCAGGATGCGGGCGTGGACGCGGGAAACGCGGGTGTCGCGCAGAATCAGATGATTGTCCGGCTGCCGGCCGATGAAGAAGGGGATCTGGTCGAGCGACACGCGTTTTTTTTGTCCATGAGGGTCGACCACAATAAGCGAGGCCGGACCTACGGGTGGAGCAATCGCGGCTTCGGGTTCCATTCAGCTTCGCCGCGTTCGGGCGCGCCGCGATTTCGTAACCGCCGGTTTGGCGGCGTCGGCCGTCATCACCCGCAGCTCCTCAACTTCCCGTGCGCGCAATGTCTGGCAGTGGGCGCAATACCCGCCGACTTCGGTGCGGGCCAGCAGCACCTGAAATCCAAAGTGGCTCTCGATCTGTTTGCGCAGCCGCTGCAGGGGCTCGCCGAAGAATTCTTCGACCTTGCCGCAGCGGAGGCAGATGACATGAGCGTGTTCCTGTTTGAGCCGTGTCTCGTAATAGTGCTGGTCGCCGCCGTAGTGCATGAGGTCAAGCTCATCCACGAGGCCGCCGGCTTTGAGCATTTTCAGGGTGCGATATACCGTGACCCGGTTGAGCTTCGGGTCCTTTTCCTTCGCCATTTGATAGAGCCGCTCGGCGTCGAGGTGCTCGCCGGTGGTATCGATCAGCTCCAGCAAAATCTGCCGTTGGCGCGTGAGACGCACGCCCCGCTCTTTCAGGGATCCTTCAGTTGAGTCGAGCGCCATAGTTCTTCCGGAGACTTTTCAATTCTAGCCCAGTGGGACGCCCGCCGTGCGCCCGGCTGCTACAATTCCCTCTGCATGTTCCGTAAGGTCTTGATCGCGAACCGCGGGGAGATTGCTGTGCGTGTGATCCGCACGCTGCGCGAAATGGGAATCGGCACCGTGGCCGTGTATTCCGACCCCGACCGTACTTCGCTGCATGTTCGGATGGCGGACGAAGCCGAGCGCCTGGGCCCGGGGCCGTCCGCGGAGAGTTACTTGAGGATCGACCGTATTCTCGACGCGGCCCACCGGCATGGCGCGGAGGCGATTCATCCGGGCTACGGATTCCTGAGTGAGAACGCGGATTTCGCGGCGGCGTGCGAGGCCGCCGGTCTGGTGTTCATCGGACCTTCGGCGGCCTCGATCCGCGCGATGGGTTCGAAGACGGCGGCGCGGCGCACCGCGATCGTGGCCGGCGCGCCGGTGGTGCCGGGCACGGAGCGGGCGGTCACGCTGGAGGAACTGCGCGAGTTCGCGGAGACGAATGGCTATCCAGTGCTGCTCAAGGCCGTGGCCGGGGGCGGCGGCAAAGGCATGCGGCGCGTGGATTCGGCAGGCGAGCTGGAATCCGCGTATCGCAACGCGTCGAGCGAGGCGGCGCGCGCGTTTCAGAGCGCCGAGATTTACGTGGAAAAGTTGATCGAGCGGCCGCGCCACATCGAGATCCAACTGCTGGGTGATCGGTACGGGAATATGGTGCACCTGGGCGAGCGCGAGTGTTCGATTCAGCGGCGGCATCAGAAGGTGATCGAGGAGTGTCCCTCGCCGCTGATCGAGCGGCACCCGGAGATGCGCGATGAGATGGGGCGGGCCGCAATCCGCGCGGCGCGGGCAGCGGGGTATTACAACGCCGGCACCGTGGAGTTCCTGGTGGACCAGGAGCGCCGGTTTTACTTTCTCGAGATGAATACGCGTCTGCAGGTGGAGCACCCCGTGACCGAGCTGGTAACGGGGCTCGACCTGGTACGGCACCAGGTGGAGATTGCGGCCGGCGGACGACTGCCGTTCACGCAGGAGGAGATTGCGTGGCGCGGGTCGGCGATCGAATGCCGCATCTACGCGGAGGATCCGTACAACGATTTTCTCCCCTATCCGGGAAAGATCACGAGGCTGCGGCGGCCGCTGGGTCCGGGAGTGCGGATCGATGGCTGCATTTACGAAGGCTGGGTGGTGCCTATGGAATACGACCCGCTGCTCGCCAAGCTGACGGTGTGGGCGGGCACGCGCGAGCACGCGGCGGAGCGCTCGATTCGCGCCCTGCGCGAGTACGATGTGGGCGGTATCCGCACTAACATCGGTTTCTTTCGGCAGATTCTGGAAGACCCCGAATTCCGCGCGGCGAATCTGCACACAGGCTTCATCGAGGAGTTCTTCGCGCGCCGCCCGGTGCGGGAGGCGCCCGCGGATTTCGAGGCGGTGGCGGCGCTGGTGGCGGCGTTGCACAGTGCGCGTCGCAAGCCGTCCGGTGATGGGGCCCCGGCGCCGCAGTCCAGCCGGTGGCTGGAGACCGGAAGAGGCGAACTGCTGCGATGAAACTCATGCTCACGATCAACGGCCGCGAAGAGCAGATCGAGATCCTGGCTCCGGAACCGGCGTGCCGCTTCCAACTCGCTGACGGCGTGGAACGCGAGGCCAATGTGGAATCGCCCCAGCACGGAGTGTTCTCCGTGCTGCTGGAAGGACGCAGCTACGACGCGTATGTGGAGGAGACACCCGCAGGAATTGTGGTGGTAGTGATCGATGGCTACCGTTTCGAGATCGAAGCGCGCGATCCGCGGCGGTGGTCGCGCAAGTCGTCCGGGCGCGGCGGCGACGCGGTGCAATCGGTCCTCAGCCCGATGCCCGGCAAGGTAGTGCGGGTGCTGGTGACGGCGGGCCAGGCCGTCGAATCGGGGCAGGGCATCGTCGTGGTGGAGGCGATGAAGATGCAAAATGAGCTGAAGGCGAACCGGACGGGCACCGTGCTCACGGTGCCGGCAAAAGAGGGCGCGACGGTGGCGGCAGGGGAACTGCTGGCGACGATCGAGTAAAACGTCCGTTTTGCCATCTTTCCTTCGCTCCGCCCTTTTACGCTCTTACCTACATGTCTTTTCCGCCTATTGCAATCTGCAATTCACACAAACTTGAAATTTATCTTCCCGTTGTTATCAGTTACTTATAAGACTTACCCACCCTCTACTCCGAAACTCTTATGCTAAATTCTCAATCAGGTAGAGAGTTGCGCAAACCACAGCGCGACACCAACAGTTTTTTTGCCGGCCGGCATACGTTGACCTATGGTGGTGCTGACTTCCCGTAAGCCCGTTAACGGCTGTACGATGGTTCCCCTACGTGGAGGAGACCGGCGGGAAGATCTTCGGTTCGAACCGATAATACCCGGGGGACCGTCGCGGATAGCGTTTGATTGCCGCACCCCTGGATACAGAGACTGATACGCGAAACAAGGGGACGATCGAGAGGCCATCCAGCCGAGTTCTTACGTCTTTGTAGCGTGCAGTCAAATCACTGGCGGCCGGGCCCCACCCGGCGATAAGACCGAATGTCCCCGGCCGCCCCAACGAACATTTGTTACCCCAACTAATGGGATACGTGTGCCCCGTTTTACTGGATGCTGGCCGGGGCACTGATGCTGATATCGAGGGCGATGGCGCCGACATCCAGGCCGGTGGCGGTGAACGTGGTGGCTGCCGAAGTACTCCGCACGGTGATGTTTGCAAATCCTCCGGCCGGCAGTGAGAGCAGCAAGGATTGCGGTAGCGTGAAGCTACCGTCGGCGGTGCGGGCATTGCAGGCGAAGTTGATTGACCCGGGGCTGCTGGGGCTACCAGCGCTGCCGAGGATCTGGATGTATCCATTGGGATCGCCGCCAGTCCAGGCGATCTTGGCGCCCTGCGAGCGGCTGATGGCGAACGAACCGCCGCCGGAGGGACGATTGGTCCACGCGAACTGCGGGACGGTGAAAGGCGCGGAGATCGTGCCGACATCGGCGCCGCCGGGCCCGCTAAAGGTGAAGACTCCTGTGTCCAGGAAATTACCGGGCGTAGTATCGCCCAGATGGGCCGAGAATTGAATTCCCGATTTGGGGATGGTCCGGGATGTGGCGGCGGGTCCGCGCACGCTCAAGGCGGTTCCGGCGTCGAGCAGGGCGAGGATGGGCGGATCGGATTTTCCGGGATCGACCGTGGCCGCGAGGCAGGTGCCGAGAGGAGGGCCATCGCTCCGGATGCTCAACTGTGCTCCGCTGATTCCCAGCTTGACGGAGTTGACGACGACATCGTCGGAACTCTGCGGGTCGGTAGGGGATTGGGCTGGAGGGTTGATCTGTCGAGTGAACTGCGCGAGTGCGAGGCGTGGCTGTGCGATGGCGGAGACCGCGGGCGGGACCAGGTTAATGGCGGGCACGCAGGTGCGCCCGGCTGGGGCCACGGCGATGCTGGAGAAGTTGCTCACCTGGTTGCCGATTTGAATCACCAGGGGCACGAGGCAGCCGCTCAGATTGTTGGGCACCACGAAGGCGATCTGATCCTCGCCCACGCAGCAGCCGGAGCGCCCGCGGTAGACCACGTTGGCGGACACGCCGCCGATGAGGACCTGGACAGGGAGGTTCGGCATGTCGCCGGGCAGCGGCACGCTGGCTTCGTCGCCGGTGACGGCGCCCAGTCCGGTGCCCCAGATAATGAGGGTCTCGCCGGGGTTGGCGGCGCCGCAATTGGTTTGAGGCGCTCCGCAGTTGGCGTCCTTGGTCTGCGAGACCAGAGTGTAATCGGGGAAGGTCACGATGCCGGCGCCGGAGCCGTTCTGCGATACGGTGTAGACGCCGAGATTATTGGCGAGTACCGAGATGGGCGAGGAACTCCCCACCTGGTCGTTGTATGTGACGGTGATGGTGCCGGTGCCGGTCGGGGTGGAGGAAGGCAGCAATCCGGCGATCTGATTGGCGGAGGTGTAGTAGAGCAACAGATTGACGCTCTTGCCGCCGACAGTGATCTGCGCGGAGGTGCCGCTCAGGGTGGCCGGCCACGGATAGCCGGGAGCCGTGACGAGGGTCGCGGGGCCGAGCGAGTTTCCGTAGGCCACAATGATGGAGCCTGGGGCCACACCCGCATTGGGCAGTCCGGCAAGGGCATTGCTGGCCGAGTTGACCACCGAGGTGACGTGCGGCCCGACGAAGCCGATTGGCAATGTGACCTCCAGGGCGTTGACACCGCCGACGTTGACCGCCAGTTGCTTGAAATCGCCGGGAGTGTTTTTCGGAACTTCGAAGACGACTTGATCCTGGCCTACGAAGGTGCCGAGCGAGAGACTGGCGGAAATCACGTTGGCGGTCAGTCCGCCGACAGTGACCGTCACCGGGGCGACCACGGCGGGCAGAGGCGACTGCGGCTGGACCTGGCCGCTGGGTACCACCGGATTGGTGACGCCGAAGCCGTTGCCCAGGCAGCGCACCGTATCGCCGGGCAGAGCCGGACTGGCCGCGGTGATCGAATTGTTTGCGGTGTTGAAGCAAGTGCCGAACCCGATGTTGTTGGTGACCGTGACGTACATCGCCGGCGCCGTGGGAGCGACGTTAGTGGTAAACGGCGTCGACGAAATGGTAGCGGCACCCACGACCTTGGTGAGTACGATGCTGGTGGTGGTGCCGGTCAGGTCGACGGGCACCTGGATGAGGACCTGATTTGCCGCGACGCTGCGGACCGGCGCGGTCTTGCCGCCGACAGTCACCGTAACTCCGCCGCAGACATTAGACAGACCGGTGGTGCTGCCGCAGCTTACCGGGGCGGCTGCAAGATTGCTGCCGTTGATGGCGACTATCTCGCCGGGAGCAACCGGAGCCCCCGTGGGCGCATTGGGCGTGGCCTGGTTGGCAAGGCCAGTGATGACCGGCGCCTGAGCTTGCGCCAACATGGAGCCGCCAAGAGTAACGGCAATGGACAGAATCAGTGAGTGCACCCGCATCAAGTTCCTCCGAAATGTTGAGTTCAGTATACGCAAGACGTGAGGTTTCGTACAGTACCGGCAGTTTGACTTCCGGCACGCGTTTCCCTACCATCGTCCTAACCCTATGAAAACGGCAACAAAAGCTTCTCTATTGCTCGTTCTCCCGGCCCTCGTTGTCTCCGGCGCAGAACTCTACCGGAAACCTCCGAAGGCGGTTCTCGATGTCCTCAACTCGCCGGTCACGCCTACGCTAACCGTCAACCCGACGCACACATTTGCGATGCAGGGACAGCCCGTGCGCTATCCGCCGATTGCGGAGCTGGCGCAGCCGATGCTGCGCATCGCGGGCATGCGCATCAATCCGAAAACTAATGGGTTGCACAACACCGTGTTCAACAGCTCGCTGACGCTGCGCAAGATTCCCGACGGCGCCGAGATCAAAGTAGACCTGCCGGCCAATGCGAAGCTGAGCCTGGGACATTGGAGCCCCGACGCCACACGGTTCGCGTTTACCAACACCACCGATCACGGCATCGAGCTGTGGATCGGTGATACCACTGGGAAGGCGCGCAGGATTGAAGGCGTCCGCGTGAACACCGTGATGGCCGGCGGATTCGCCGGTGGTGGCGGCGGACGCGGCGGCGTCGGTGCGGGACCCTCGGACGTGCAGTGGATGCCCGACGGCAAGACGTTGCTGGTGGAGACCGTGAAGGCGACCCGCGGACCGGCCCCGGCCACGCCGCTGGTACCGCCGGGACCGCACGTGCAGGAAACCATGGGCGGCGCGTCGCCGGTGGTGACGCATGAGGACATGTTGCAGACGCCGCATGACGAAGATCTTTTCGAGTATTACGCCACCTCGCAACTTGCCATGGTGGACGCGGCCACGGGCAAAGTGACGCCGGTCGGAAAGGCGGGGATTGTGGAATCCGCGCGCATTTCGCCGGACGGGAAGAGCATCCTGGTGACCATGATTCACCGGCCGTTTTCCTACTTGCATGCGGCGCGCGAATTTTCCAAGGAGATCGAGATCTGGGATCGCACCGGCAAGGTGATTCATAAGGTCGCCAGCGAACCGCTCGAAGACCGCGTGCCGATCAACGGCGTGATCACCGGGCCGCGCAACGTACAATGGCGCCCCAATGAAGGCGGCACGTTGATGTGGGTTGAGGCTCTGGACAAAGGCGATCTCAAGAATAAAGTCCCGAATCGCGACCGGCTGCTGGCGCTGAAGGCGCCGTTCACGGGGGAGCCGCGCGAAATCATCAAGACCGAACAGCGCTTCAGTGGAATCCAGTTCTTCGAGAAGGGCGGGCGCGCGTTTGTGGAAGATTCCGAGCGCATGACACGCAAGGTGCGGACGTTCCAGATCGAAATCGACGACCCCGGGCAGACGCCGAAGGTAGTGTGGAACCGCAACAGCCAGGATCGCTATCGCGACCCGGGTACGCCACTTACCAAGCTGCTGCCCAGCGGCGGACGCGTGCTACTGCAGGACGGCGACAACATCTTCCTGGTGGGACCGGGCGCCGGGCCGCAGGGGGACCATCCGTTCCTGGACCGGTACAACCTCAGCACCGGGAAATCGGAGCGGCTGTTCCGCTGCGATGACGACCATTACGAGGTGGTCGAGGCCATTCTCGACGAACACGGCAACAAATTCCTGACGCGCCGCGAGAGTCCCACGGAGCCGCCGAATTACTATGTGCGCACCGCCGGCGGGCAGATGACCGCGATGACCAACTTCCCCGATCCGCAGCCGATCTTCCGCAAGGTGAAGAAGCAGCTGGTCACGTACAAGCGCGCCGATGGCGTGCCGCTTTCCTTCGACCTCTACCTGCCGCCGGACTACAAGCCGGGAACGCGGCTGCCAACGCTGGTGTGGGCCTACCCGCGCGAGTTCAACGACGCCGATACGGCCGGGCAGGTGAGCGGCTCGAGCAAGCGCTTCACGGAAGTCACGGGTTACTCGCAACTCTTCCACGTGCTGGATGGATTCGCGGTGCTGGACAACGCGGCGATGCCGGTGGTCGGCGATCCCGATACCGTCAACAATACGTACGTCGAGCAGATTGTGGCGGACGCCAAGGCGGCGATCGATAAGGCCGCGGAGATGGGCGTGACCGATCCGGCGCGTGTCGGCGTGGGCGGCCACAGCTACGGCGCGTTCATGACTGCGAACCTGCTGGCGCATTGCGATCTCTTCAAAGCGGGAATCGCGGAGAGCGGAGCGCACAATCGCACACTGACACCGTTCGGCTTCCAGAGCGAGCGGCGCACCATCTGGCAGGCGCCGGACGTTTACCTGAAGATGTCGCCGTTCATGTTCGCCGATAAGATCAAGACTCCGGTCCTGTTCATTCACGGCGAGGCCGATGACAACGATGGCACCTTCCCGATTCAGAGCGACCGCATGTACCAGGCGGTGCGCGGCAACGGCGGTGTGGCGCGGCTCGTGTTCCTGCCGTTCGAGGCGCACGGGTATCGCGGCAAGGAGACCATCGAGCACGTGCTTTGGGAGAAGATGACGTGGCTGGATAAGTACGTCAAGAACGCCGGGAGTACGTCGACGAGCAACAACAACTAGGCGGACTTTTGATCGCTGCCGGCGGTGTATGCTGAGAGGCGCGAGGGACCAAGGAACTCCGGCCGGGGGGCAACAGATCGGCCACTTCGAGCTGTTGGAGAAACTTGGCGCCGGCGGGATGGGTGTGGTCTACAAGGCCCGTGACACTCATCTCAACCGCCTGGTGGCGATCAAGGTCATTCAACCGGCTCGGGTGACGGACAGCGCGCTGCAGGCGCGCCTGCTGGCGGAAGCGCGCGCGGCTTCCGCCCTCAACCACCCGAACGTGGTCACGGTGTACGACGCGGGCTCCCGCGATGGAGTGGATTTCATCGCCATGGAGTATGTCCCGGGCGAGACCCTGGGGCGCCGGATTCCTCCGCAGGGAATGCCGGTCGCCGAAGCACTCACGGCTGCGCGCGGCGTTGCGGCGGCCCTGGCCGCTGCCCATGCGGCGGGCATTGTGCATCGCGATCTCAAGCCGGGCAACGTGATGATCCGGCCCGATGGCGTCGTGAAGGTAATGGACTTCGGATTGGCCAAGGCGCTGGTTCCCCCGCCCGGCGACGAAGAGGCCACGCGGACGGCACTCAAAGCCGGCGATACGGCGCCCGGAACGGTGCTGGGAACCGGCCCGTACATGTCTCCCGAACAGGCCGAAGGCAAGCCGGTGGATGCCCGCAGCGACATCTTCTCTTTCGGCGCCATGCTGTTCGAGATGCTGAGCGGGCGCGCGGCATTTCACGGCGACACCTACATATCCACGATCAGCGCCGTGCTCAAGGACACGCCGCCGCCGGTTCACGGACTGCGTCCCGACGTTCCCACGGAGTTCGATGGGATCTTGCGGCGCTGCCTTCCGAAAAATCGCGAAGACCGTTTTGCTTCGGGCGCGGAACTGGCCGCCGCTCTGGATGCGCTCGCGCCCAAGAGCGTGCCGTCGGGCTCACGCCGCGTGAAGGTCGCAGCCATCGCCGCGCTCGCTGTCATCGTGATCGCCGCGGGGGCGTGGTGGGGCGTACGGCAGTCGCGGACACGATGGGTGTACAACCAGGCGATTCCCGAAATCTACCGGCTGGCGGCGGATCAGAAGTTCGTCGAAGCCTTCGAACTCGGGCAGCGCGTCCGCGCAACGCTGCCGGGCGACCCCGCAGTGGAACTCGCGCTCAGCAGGCTAGGCTGGGCCCGTGACTTCCAATCGCAGCCACCCGGAGCCGACATTTATTACCGGCGCTATTTGGAGCCCGGTTCCCCGGAGAAGCTCTTGGGCCGTACGCCCGTACACCTGACGTTTCCCCGCGCGCTGCTGCGGTTACGCGTGGTCAAAAAGGGCTTTGAAGACTCCGAAGGAAGCCTGGAACCGAGTAGCGACAGATCGGAATTCACGCTCTACGCCAAGGGCTCACACCCTGAGGGCATGGTGGATGTTTCGCCGGGTCGCCGCATGATCGACGGGCAGGCGATCGAGTTGCCCGGGTTCTGGCTAGATAAATTCGAGGTCACGAACGGCGAGTTCAAAGCGTTCGTCGACCAGGGCGGGTACCGCAAGCGAGAGTTCTGGAAACATCCATTCGTGAAGGACGGCCGCGAAATCTCTTGGGAGGAAGCGATGCGTGGCTTCGTCGATGGCACGGGCCGACCCGGTCCGGCACTCTGGGAATTGGGCAGCTACCCGGAGAACCAGGTGCAGTTTCCCGTGGGCGGGGTGAGCTGGTACGAGGCCGCGGCCTACGCCGAATTCGCCGGCAAGAGTCTCCCGAGCGTCGCGCACTGGCAGCGCGCCGCCGGGCAGGGCCAGTTCTCCGAGATTCTCAAGCTCAGCAATTTCGGCGGACGCGGGGCCGCGCCGGTGGGGCAGCACCAGGGAATCGGACCTTTCGGCACGTACGACATGGCGGGTAACGTCAGGGAGTGGTGCTTCAACGCCGTTGGTTCTCGGCGCGCCATCCTGGGTGGTGGTTGGGACGAATACCGACCCACCAGACGAAGTTCGCTGCCTACCGGTTCGTCGATTTCCAGGCACGCGATCCCCTGGAGCGGCTTCCCGCCGACGGATTCCGTTGCGCTGTATACCGCACGCCACCACCCGCCTCGGCGTTGGAGCGCATGGACAGGCCGGAGCGGGACCCAACCAAAGAGAAGCCCGCCAGCGATGAGACCTTTCGCGCGTGGCGCAACACATATGCCTACGATGCTACGGCGCTCAACGCCAAGGTGGAAGCCGTAGACGGCTCTTCCGAGTACTACCGGAAGGAAAAGATCACGATGGCGGCGGCGTACGGCGGCGAACGTTTCACCGCTTGGATATTCCTGCCAAGGAACGCCCAACCGCCGTACCAGACTGTGGTCTACTCTCCGAGCGGAGAGGCACAAGCATTGCCCGATAGCGGGTGGCTGGGACCGCAGCGGCAACTCCTGTTCGTGATTCGCAGCGGCCGCGCCCTGCTTTACCCCGTCTATCAGGGAACCTACGAGCGCAATCGCGAGCGGCCCTCCGCGGGTCCGAATGCCCTGCGCGAACTTCTGATCGAGCGTGTGCAAGACATGAGCAGGTCGATCGACTACCTTGCGACCCGCCAGGAATTCGACCTTTCCCGCCTCGCCTATTACGGCATCAGTATGGGATGCCGGCAGGGCGTGAGTGCGATCCCGCTGGAACCACGTATACGCGCCGCGATCCTGGTG
This sequence comes from uncultured Solibacteraceae bacterium, assembly GCA_963791985.1. Lineage (GTDB taxonomy): Bacteria > Acidobacteriota > Terriglobia > Bryobacterales > Bryobacteraceae > Solibacter. The sequence continues at coordinate 366,873 of CAWBUN010000005.1, forward strand.
GCGTGCGGAATCCCGCTCTCGCGATACCCGGACGGGACCGACCCGCTCGATTTCGCTCCGCGCTTCAAGGTGCCTGTCCTGCTGATCAATGGCCGCGACGATTTCACATATCCGCACAATACGTCGCAGCTCCCCCTCTTCCACCTGCTCGGCACTCCCGAGAAGGACAAGCAAATGATCATGCATGAGGGCGGGCACATTTCGGACCTGACGCCGGAGATGCTGCGCACCGCGCTGGACTGGCTGGACCGCTATCTCGGCCCGGTGACTGAACGCAGGTAGAGGGAGATGCTTCGATTTTCCATCGCGATGCTCATGCTGGGCTGCTGCCTCGCGCAGCAGCCTGTCGCGCAGGATCCGGAGAAGGCCGTTCTGGCGGGGCAAGTGCTGGATGCGGTCACCAACCAGCCGCTGCGTAAGGCCACCCTCACCCTGCGGATGAACATTGCGGCGCTGCAGACACAGCGCGGGCAGCAGCCGGCCGAGACCACTTACACGGCCACCTCCGACGCCACGGGGAAGTTCGCCTTCGCCAACGTGGACCCGGGCGATTATCAATTGCGCGTGGTTCGGGACGGGTATGCCGATGCGGTGTTCGGTAACACTGGCAGCGGGCGGAAGGTGCCGCAGCCGATCTTGCTGGGCCGGTCCGATCGCAAGAGCGATTTCACCGTCAAGATGATTCCATACGGCGCGATTGCGGGCATGCTGCTGGATGAAGACGGCGACCCGATTCGCAACCTGCGCGTCACCGCAATGGCGTACCGGTACACGCCCAACGGGCGCGAATTGCGGGAGGTACGGAGCGCGACTTCCAACGATTTGGGCGAGTACCGGATTTTCGATCTTCCCGCCGCGAAGTATTTCGTCAAGATCAATCCGCCGCAGTTGCAGATGTTCGGCAACGAGCCGACCTCGCGCGATTCGTTCGCCACGGTCTACTACCCGGGGGTGCAGCAGGTGTCCGGCGCGATTCCGCAGGATGTGGCGCCGGGTCAGCAATTGCGCGGACTCTCGTTCAATTTGCGGAAGGTCCATTTCGCGACCATCCGCGGCAAGGTGATCGCGCCGCCGGATGCGACCAGCGTGAACGCCGGGAGATTGGTCGCCACGGAGGGCGGTTCGAATAGCACGTCCTCGAATGTGGACGACCGCACCGGGAAATTCGAATTTCGCAATGTGCCGCCGGGGTTCATTTACCTGACGGGCGATTATTCTCTCAACAACCGGCGGTACGACACGATGATCCCGGTGGAAGTCGGGGGCGCCGATATCGATGGGATCGAGCTGCGTCCAGTTCCGCCGAGTGATGTTACGGGCACGATTTCGGTGGACGGGGATCCGGCTTTCGACGCGTCGAAACTCGGACTGCGGCTGGACGGCGCGAGTGCTGGGCACAACTCCACGTCGGGTGCGACGATCCAGAAGGATGGCAGAGTGGTGATGCCGGGGATCACGCCGGGGAAATATCGCGTCGCGCTCGACCGGCTGCAGGCGCTACATCAAGTCGATTCGCTGGGGCACCACGGACATTACGGATTCGCAACTGGATTTGTTGGCGGGCGTGCCGCCGCAGACCGAACTTGCGATCGTGCTGGGCGCCGACGCGGGGCAGATCGAAGGCGTGGTCAGCAACGAAAAATCGGAACCCTGCGAGGATGCTACGGTGACGCTGGTGCCGGCGGGCGCGCACAAATCGGCGCCGTATCACAAGCGGACGGTCAGCGACGCGAACGGCAAGTTCACGATCCGCGGGATCGCGCCGGGCACTTACAAGATCTACGGCTGGGACAAGGTGGACGTGAATGCGGTCATGTACGACCCCGATTTTCTGCGACCTTATGAGGGCGCTGCGCAAACCATCGAAGTGCTGTCGAACGGCAAGAAAGCGCTGGAATTGAAACTGATCGTCAACCGGGAACAGTGATCAGCCACCGATGGCCGGCGGCTTCTGCCAGACGGAAAGCAGCAGACAGAAGACCACCAGAATTGCAAGGCTGCTCGTGACGATCATGTCGGATAGTGCACGGCGAGGGCAAAGCGTTTCAGGTTGCCGGCGGAAACCCGCGGTAACATGGGGAAATCGGCATGGACGCGACTCCGATACTTGACCGTCAGGAGCCTCTGCCGCCACGGGACAAACGGAACTGGCGGGCCGTGTTCATCGGCGCCGCGGCCGGCGCGATGCTGGTCCGGTGGGTGCCTTCGATCAAGCCAGAGTTCATACTGGACCACCCATTGGAATTCGGGCTCACGCTCATGGCGGTCTATTACCTGGGCGTCCTCGTGCATGAGCTGGGACACCTGGCGGCAGGCTTGGGGGCGGGCTTCGCATTTCGCCAGTTTTCGGTGGGGCCGGTTGTGGTGTACCTGGAGAACGGCGGGCTGCGCTTTCAATTCGCGACGGCGCGCCTGTTGGGCGGCGGACAGGTAATGATGGTGCCGGAAACCACCGAGCGGCTGCGCGCGCGATTCCTGCGGTTCATCGGCGGCGGGCCGGCGGCGACCCTGCTGCTGTTCGTGATCCCGCTGCTTTGGCCGACGACGCTGTTCACGGGCAGTCTGCTGATTGTAAATACGCTGATGGCGTTCAGCAGCTTCCTGCCGTACACGATCAACGGGCGCTCCACCGACGCCAAACTGCTGCTCGGCCTGGGCCGTAAGGGTGCGGCCGCCGACCGGCTGGCGACGATTCTCTACCTGCTGGCGATCGACAGCAGGGGAATCGCGCCGCGCGACTGGCCACCGGATTCGTTGAGCGTCATCGAGGCCGACAGCGACAATTCGGCGTATCGCGAGATCGGCCTGATGTTCGTGTATTTCTGTGCCATGGATGAGGGGGATCCGGCGCGCATTGCCGATGCTCTCGAGCGGGTGCTGGCGCTGGCGAACAAGATGAATCCCGATTCCCGACGGGCGTATTTCGCCGAGGCGGCCTTCGTGCAGGGAATCTTCCGCAAGGATGCGCCGCTTGCGCGCGCGTGGCTGGAAGATGCGCGCAAGGTGAAGGGAACGCTGCCGCGGGAGGATTGGGATTGCGCGGCGCTGGCCGGAATTGCGTGCGCGGAGGGTGATGTGGCGCTGACCTGCGCACATTTGACGCGCGCGATCGCCATGCTGGATCGCCAGCCGGGGACAAGCGGGTCGGTATCTGCCTGCCGGGAAAGGCTGGCGGCATTGCGGGCGGAAGTGGCGTAAAAAGAAAATTAGTGGGACCGGCCGGGAGGCCCGTCCTACATGACCTTCAGGACAAGGCAGGAGGGGTGGGTGGGGTCGTGGTAGATGGTCTGGCTTGCCTTGAGGAGTTTGGCGGCCTGCTCGACGGGGGCGCCGGTATTGGCGTTGCGATCGAAGCGCGGGAAGTTGCTGCTCGAGATCTCGACGCGGATGCGGTGGCCTTTTAAGAAGACGTTGCTGGTGACTCCGGCGTCCACGGTGACGCGGTAGACTTCGCCGGCTTTGGCGAGTTCGGGTTTCTCGAGCGAATTCCGGTAGCGCAGGCGAAGGATGCCGTCGGTCAGGATGCGCGCGGTGCCATCGGGAAAGACGTCCACGAGCTTGGCGGTGAAATCGGTGTCACGCGCGCTGGAGGCCACGTAGAGGACGGCTTGCACGGGGCCGATCACCTCCACCTCGTGCTTGAGCGGCGGGGTGGAGTAGACCAGCACGTCTTTGCGCTGCTCGACGAGGCGCTGGTCCAGCGGTCCCCAGGGAAAGACTTTCGGGATTGCAGCAGACGGCGCCGCCGCGCGTGGGCACGGGGGTGTAGGGGTCGAAGACGAACTGGTCGGCCGCGGACTTGCGTACGGGACCGTCGTTGAGGCTGCCATCGCCGGAAAGCGAGTTGGCTTTGCCGCCGCTTTCCAGGTAGAAGACCTTGGTGCGCGCCTGTTCGGGAGGCCAAGCGGTTTCCTCGCGCCACTTGTTGGCGCCCATGACAAAGATCTTCACCGGCGGCTGGGAGAGCAGGGGAGAGTCCTTGCCCATCAGGAACTGGTCGAACCATTCCAACTGCAGGGCGCGCACGGGGACGGTGGACTCCTCGCCGAAGCTCACGTCCTCAAAGGGCAGCGACATGTTGTGCGCCCAGGGTCCGACCAGAATCCGGTTCAAGCCGCCGGACTTGCGGCGTGCGGCGTAGGCTTCGAGATCGCTTTGAACGAAGTTGTCGTACCAGCCGCCGACGGAGAAGACGGGGACCTTGACTTTGTCGAGGTGCTCTTTGGTGCTGATGGCGCGCCAGAAGGCGTCGAAGGAGGGGTGGTCGATGACGTCGCGGTACATCGGCGAGGTCCAGCCGAGGGCGGCGATGTCGCAGCTGCGCACGGGGAGGTGGAGCACGAACTTGCCGAAATCCTGGTGGTAGCCGGGGGCGCGCAGATTCTCGGCCATCCATTCGAGGCGGTTGCCGAGCTTGAGGGCGCCTCCGGTGGAGTAATACCGATCGCGATAATCGTCGTAGCCGGAGACCACGGGGAAGATGGCCTTGAGGTGGGGATTGTCGGCGAGCGCGGCCTTCCACTGCACGATGCCGACGTAGGAGCCGCCCATCATGCCGATTTTTCCGTTGCACCAGGGTTGGCGCGCGATCCAGTTCAGGGTGTCGTCGCCATCGGCGATTTCCTGCGTGAGAGGTTGGAAGGCGCCTTCGCTTTCATAGCGGCCGCGCACGTCCTGCACCACGATGGCGTAGCCGTGCTCCACGAAGGCCTGGTAGTTGGCGTTGATGTCGGCGCCCTTACCGTAGGGGGTGCGCACCAGGATAGCGGGGGTGCGGGAGGTTTCGCTCGGAAGATAAACGTTGGCGAAGAGGCGGACGCCATCGCGCATGGGCACGGGTACGCTGAGATATTTGACGACAGGCTTCTGCGCCGCGTGCGCAAGGCACGCGCAGCCGGCCAAAACTAGATACAGCTTGCGCACAACAGATTCCAATATTGCTTGCCTACTTGCTTCACACCGATGACAGGTTTCAACGTGCGCGGCCCCCCGCAGGCCCAAGGCACTGGATACCCTTGGAAACGATGTTAACAAAATCATGTGATGTAAGAGGGAGTCCCTCTCGGCGATGCCGGACGGAATGCGTACGCAGGCGTCCTCGGGGATGCCGGCGATCTCCAGGCCGTCGGTGAGGAAGACGGGTTTGCCGATGCCCATCATGCGCACGGCAATGCCGGAACTCTCGCCGGCGGTGGGGTAGCGCAGGTTGATGCAGGCATCCACGGCGCTGGCTGCGAGCCAGAACTCGTGCTCGGGGAGATAGGGGACGCGGACCACGCCGGGCTCGCGCAGCATGGGTTCGACGGCGCGCTCCAGGTCGGTGGAGACGAATTCGCCGGCCACCAGCAGGCCAGTGGCGGGAAGCTGGCGGTGCAATTCGCGGAAGGCTTCGAGGACAGCGACGAGGCGCTTGGATTCGCGCAGGTAGCCGAAGACTCCGAACAGGAAGGTCGCGGGCTCGATGCCGAGCTGCCGGCGGAAGCCGAAGGCGGCGGCGTCGTCGGGAAGAGGCGGGGCGACGAAGAGGTGCGGAATCTCCACGATGCGCGCGCTGGGTGCGTGATCTCTCACAGTCTGCGCGGCGGCCGGGTTGTGCACCACGACGGCGAGCGAGCGCTCGGCGATGCGTTTCAGCATGGGGTAGCGGAAATAGCGGTCGTCGGAAGCGGAGCCGGCGCGGTGCCGCCAGAGGTCGAGCGCCAGGCCGCGATTCCACTCTCCATAGTTATAGACGAACTCGTCGATATACTCGGTTTCGCCGAGCTGGCCCAGGAAGAAGTGCTGGAGTACGGCGTCGTGCAGCACCACGACTCCGGGCGCGGCGAGCGCGCGGCGGTAGATATCGGCGTGCAGGCCGTTGTTGCCGAGGTGGTAGAGCGCGATATCGCAGCGCGAGGGCGCGATCTCCACGCGGCCATGGGTGCGCAGTTCCTGGAGCAGCGCCGCGGAGTAGTCGGCGACGCCGGTGTGCGCCGGGGGAAGGGGAGAGAAGAAACCGACTCGGGGGTTCACGCGTGCTGGGAGATCGCTCCCTAACGGTCGCGGCTCTGATTGAGTGCGCTGCGGAGGGGCGGGAGTTCGTTGCGCTCCCTCACGGTCGCGGCTCATTGGCGGATCCGGCGGCCGAAGAGGGCGGTGCCGACGCGCACGCAGGTGGAGCCTTCCTCGATGGCGGTCTCCAGGTCGGCGGACATTCCCATGGATAGGCCGCGCAGGCCATGCTCGCCGGCCAGTTCGCGGAGGGTGCGGAAGATGGCGCGGGGCGCTTCGGGATCTTCGCTCCACGGCGGCATCGTCATGAGGCCGCGCAGGTTCAGATTGGGGCAGGCGCGGATGGCCTGGATGAGTTCCGGAAGTTGGGAGGGATCGACGCCGCTTTTGGCCTCCTCGGCGGAGAGTTTGACTTCGATCATGACGTCCAGAGGGCGGCCGCTTTCATTGAGGCGGCGTGCCAGTTTGGCGGTGTCCACGGTCTGGATGGTGTGGAAGAGTTCCGCCGCCTTGGCCGATTTGTTGGATTGCAGGTGGCCGATCAGGTGGAAGCGCGCGTCCGGCAGGCCGGCGACTTCGGGGGCCTTGCCCTCGAATTCCTGGACGTAGTTTTCGCCGAAGTCGCGGACTCCTAGATCGTAGGCGTCGCGGATGGCGGAGGCGGGGAAGATCTTGGTGACTGCCAGCAGGAGAATTTCCGACGGATCGCGGCGGGCGCGTTCGGCGGCGCGCTCGATGCGCAGGCGCACGGCGGCGAGTTTTTCCGTAAGTCCTTCCATTTTCACGTCTCAGTATGGCATGGGTGGAATGGCCCTTTCGAGGCACCACCGGTTGAGTGAATATGTTATGAAATTCAACGGTTTGTCATATATACTCGCTATCCTGGAACTCCCCCGACTTCTGAGGTTAGCTATGTCCATTAAAGCCTTAACACTTTACATTTTCATGGGAGCTTCCGCCTTCGCGCAATCGGCTGGCGGTCTGGCCGGAATCTCCGGCGTAGTGCGGGATCCTTCCGGCTCGCTGATTCCCAAAGCCAAGATCGTGATTACCAACGAGGACAAGGGCGTTTCCCGCACCCTCGTGACCAATGAGGCCGGGCTCTTCGCCGCGCCCGCGTTGACTCCCGCTCCGGGATACAAGGTCACGGTGACAGCCGCGGGCTTTGCAGGGTACGAGGCCAGGGACCTGGTGTTACAAGTGGGTCAGAACCTGGATCTCAACATCAAGCTGACGGTGGCACAGGCATCGACAGAAGTGGAAGTGACCGCGGCGGCGTCGCTGGTGGAAGATACGAAGTCCGACGTTTCGCAGGTGATCGATTCGCAACAGATCACGGACCTGCCGATCAACGGACGCCGCGTGGATTCTTTCGTGCTGTTAACGCCGGGCGTGACCACGGACGGTACCTTCGGATTACTTACATTCCGCGGTGTCGCCGGGCATAACTCCTTCCTGGTGGACGGCAACGATTCCACCGAGCAGTTCTACAACGAAAACGCCGGACGCACGCGCATAGCGTCGGGCCTTTCGCAGGATGTGGTGCAGGAGTTTCAGGTAGTGTCGGCCAACTTCTCCGCCGAATATGGGCGCGCGATGGGCGGCGTGGTCAACCAGGTGACACGCAGCGGAGGAAACAACTATCACGGAACGGCCTACTGGTTTTTCCGCAACCAGGATTTCAATGCGCGCGACACATTCGCCGCTTTCAATCCGGATGAAACCCGCCACCAGGCGGGCGGCACATTCGGCGGCCCGATTCTCAAGAACAAGCTATTCTTCCTGCTGAATACCGAGGTGACGCGGCGCAACTTCCCGATGGTGGACAGCTATGTGAAGGCCGGCATCATCGACCCCAACACGCAGACCTGGATCGGGTGCACCGCGCCGGCCACGCCGGCGCAGTGCAGCGCGATCAATGCGCTCCTGCCGCGATATTTCGGAGCGATTCCGCGCACGCTGGATCAGGAACTTTATTTCGGCAAGCTGGACTACCGGCTTAACGACCGGAACACGTTGAGCGCGAGCCTCAATTACCTGCACGCCACCTCGCCGAATGGCATCCAGACCGGGATCACTTCCACCAGCGGCGCCGGTGTGAACAGCAATGGCGACGATTCGGTGCGGATTCGCAACGGCCGCTTCAGCTGGACGGCGATTCCGAAGAATTCCTTCGTCAACGAATTCCGCTGGGGCTGGTTTACAGACCGGCAGGGCGACACCTTCGACAATTCGACGCTGGGCACGGGGCTCGGCTTCCTGCAGGCCTCGGTGGCCGGTGTTTCGCTGGGGCAGGCCAATTACCTGCCGCGCGTGGAACCCAACGAGCAGCGCTTCCAGTTCGTGGATAACGCCACCTGGACCAAGGGCAAGCACGTGATCAAGTTCGGCGCCGATATCGCCACTACCGAAGACTATACCTACTACATCAGCAACTACTTCGGGAGCTATACGTACCAGACGGTCACCAACTTTGCGCTGGATTACAGCAATGCGGCGGCTTCGGCCACCAACCCCGGGAAGCACTGGCAGTCATATGCGCAGACCTTCGGCGGTCCGGTGGTAGATGCCAGCATCAACGACTACGGATTCTACCTGCAGGATCAGTGGCGCGCCACGCAACGGCTGACCGTCAGCCTGGGAGCGCGCTACGAATACGGACAGCTTCCGCAGCCGAAGCAGTGCAACCCGGATTACCCACAGACCTGCCATATCGGCCAGGGCAACAAGAATCTGGCGCCGCGTCTGGGCGTGACCTACCGGATCAACGACAGGACGGTGCTGCGCGCCGGGTTCGGCATGTTCCACTCGCGGTTCATCGCCTCACTGATCGACAACCTGTTCACCAATAACGCGGTGCTGCAGAAGCAGCTGAGCCTGAGCTCGACTTTGGCGCCGCAGTTCGCGCTGGGGCCGGCTTTCCCGAACACCCTGGGGACCGCGCCATCGGCGGGCACGGCCTCGGCCTTCACGCTCCAGTTCATGGATCCGCACTTCCGCACGCCGTACTCGGAGCAGGGCACGATCGCGCTTGAGCGCGAACTGGTCCGCAATCTGGCGCTGACGGCTTCGTATGTCTGGAGCCGCGGGATTCAGATTATCGGCGTCCGCGACTTGAATTTCCCGGCGCTGAGCAACACGACCTTCACCTACGCGATCGACGACGCGAGCGGCAATCAGACCGGAACCTATACGACGCCGCTCTACCTCGGCAGCCGTCCCGATACGCGCTACGGCGGCATCTATCAGGCGGAGAACGGCGTCAACAGCTACTACAACGCGCTGGCGGTACAAGTGCGCAAGCGCTTTTCGCACGGGCTGCAGGCCGACCTCTCCTATACGTGGGCGCACGAGATCGACGACGGCCAGAGCAACGGCAGCGGCGCGCTGTTCTTCACCAGCGCCAGCAATTGGACCTATAACGGCAACTACAAACAGGACAAGGGCAACGGCGCGCTCGACCAGCGCCACCGGCTGATCTTCAGTTTCGTGTGGCTGCCGACGGTGACGCGGCGGACGGATGCCTTCTCGAGGTACGTGCTCAACAACTGGCAGCTCTCCTCCATCACCACGATGCAATCGGGGCGCCCGACCAATACATTCCTGCGCACCACCGACACTCCGTTCCCGGGGATGTTCAGCACCAGCACGCTGGATGGGTCGGGATTGAGTTCGCGGGTGCCGTTCCTGCCGCCGAATTCGCTATTCACGCCGGCCCAGTACCGCGCCGATGTGCGCATCAGCAAGATCATCCCGGTCAGCGAGAAGATCAAGGCGGCGTTCAACTTCGAAGTCTTCAACGTCAGCAACAGCGTGGCTTACACGGGCATCACCAACCAGGTGTACCAGGAAGCCAAGGGCGTGTTGACGCTGACTCCGACGGCGTACGGCGTGGGCAGCTCCGACGGCGGCTTCCCGGACGGGACGCAGGCGCGCCGCATGCAGATCGGCTTGCGAGTGACGTTCTAAAATAGCTAAGCTACTGATTTCATTATTGGGGGGCAGGCGGAGACGCCTGCCCCGCGAGACCTCATTAAGAGAGAATTAACGGTTTTGTTCCGGTTGAGTGCTTCAACTGAAACATGAATCCTGTTATTCTTGGCGTACCGGTCTTAAAAGAGGTCAATTTAACTATGCGAAAAGTTCTCGCGCTTTCTTTGTGCGCACTAGCTCTCGTGGCGGGTGCATATGCACAAGCCACCGCCGGACTCGGCTCTGTTTCCGGCACGGTTCGCGACGCCTCGGGGGCATCCGTCCCTGGCGCAACGGTCGTGGTGTCCAACGATTCGAAGGGTATCAAGCGCACCATGACGACGACGGATGCGGGTGTGTTCGCCGCGCCGGCGCTGATCCCGGATTCAGGTTATTCGATTACGGTAACCAAACAAGGCTTTACAACCTACGAAATCAAGAGTTTTGAAATCCTGGTTGGACAGAACGTGGATTTCCGGGTGCCGATGGCGGTCGGCGCTGCGACGACCCAGGTGGAAGTGACTGCGGAAGCGCCGCTGGTCGAAAGCACCAAGCACGGCGTCACGGCCACGGTGGATGGCGACCAGATCGATAATCTGCCGATCAATGGCCGGCGCGTGGACAGCTTCGTGCTGCTCACCCCGGCGGTCACCAACGATGGCGAGTTCGGGTTGCTCAGCTTCCGCGGTATCGCGGCGGGCAACGCCTTCCTGACGGACGGCAACGACACCACCAACAGTTTCTACAACGAGAACGCCGGCCGCACGCGTATCGGCAGCCAGCTTTCGCAGGACGCGGTGCAGGAATTCCAGGTGCTCTCCAATGGCTTCTCGGCCGAATTCGGCCGCGCCATGGGCGGCGTGATCAACACGGTCACCAAGAGCGGCGGCAACTCGACGCACGGCACCGGCTACTGGTTCTTCCGCAACCGTACGCTGGAAGCGGCGGACCGCTACTCCAACGGCGTGAAGGCTCCGGAATGGCGCCACACGGCCGGCTCCAGCCTGGGCGGCGCGCTGAAGAAAGACAAGCTTTTCTACTTCCTCAACTTCGACTACACCGACCGCAATTTCCCGGGTCTCAACCGCATCGTTAACAATACGATCACGGATCCGACGGGCAACTTCATTCCGGCATCGAATTGCGTTCCGACCACCGCTCCCGGCGGTCCGACCCAGGCGCAGTGCACGGCCGCCATCAACTTCATCCAGAAGCAGATGAACGTGCTGGTTCCGCGCACTTATAACCAGGAACTCGGGTTTGCGAAAATCGACTGGCGTCCCACCGACCGCAACACGTTCAGCTTCGATTTGAATGCGATGCGCTGGGTTTCGCCGCACGGCATTCAGACGCAGGCCGTGCTCACCAGCGGCAACATGCTGGGCAACAACGGCAATTCGACCGTGCAGGACAAGTACGGCAAGGCATCGTGGACCTCGGTGGTCACCAACAACGCGGTCAACGAATTGCGCTTTGGCTGGTTCAAGGATCGGCTCTCCGATCCGGGCGCGAGCGACTTGTATCCCACCGAGACCGGCCCGCTCTACATCACGGTGGCAGGCAGCACCGTCGGCGCCGCGCAGGCATATCCCCGCACCTATCCCAGCGAGAATCGCTACCAGCTCGTGGAGAACTACTCCTGGACCAAGGGCGCCCATACCGTGAAATTCGGTGCGGACTACCAGACCACGCTGGATTATACGAATCAGCTTTTCAACGGCAATGGCGGTTACTCGTACACCAACGTCCTCGCTTTTGCCAAGGATTTCACCGGCACCACGCACCGGCGTCAGGAACTACAGCAGCTTCTCGCAGCAGTTCGGCAACCCGATCAAGAACCTGCGTACCAGCGACATCAATTTCTACGCGCAGGATATGTGGAAGCTCACCCCGAAGCTGACGTTCAGCTACGGCCTGCGCTACGAAAAGAGCTGGCTGCCGCAACCGACGATCTCCAATCCCGATTGGCCGCAGACCGGCAGCATTCCCGGTCAGAACAAGAATTTCGCGCCGCGCGTCAGCCTGAATTATTCGCTTGACGACCGCACTGTAATTCGCGTGGGCTACGGTATTTTCTACGCCCGCATCCACGGCAACCTGCTCGACACCTTATTCCTGGGCAATGGCAAGTACCAGACCGCCATCAGCGCGGGCCCGAGCGTGGTCGGGGCGCCGACCTTCCCCAATATCCTGGCCAACCAGGGTTCGATTCCGGCCGGGACTACCTCGCTGCAGTTCGCTGATCCGAAGAGCTTCCGCGCTCCTTATTCACAGCAGGGCACACTCGCCCTGGAGCACCAGTTCACGCGCGACATCGCGGTGACGGCCAGCTACATCTGGAGCCGTGGAATCGCGATCTTCACACAGCGCGATCTGAACCTCGGCAACCCGGTGGGCCCGTATACCTACACGATCCAGGATGCCGCGGGCAACAACGTGAGCACCTACACCACGCCGGTCTTCGATTTCAACCTGCGTCCCGACAAGCGTTACGGCAAGATCCTCCAGGTGGAAAACGGCGGGCAGAGCTGGTACAACGCTCTCGCGTTGCAGGTTGTGAAGCGCTTCTCGCATGGCTTGACCGGCCAGATCAATTACACGTGGTCGCACGCCATCGACGATGCCGATATGCAGGGCGCGAGCTACAACATATCCAGCACGTTCAACAATGCCACGTTTAACGGCAACTACCCGTTGGACAAGGGCACGTCTACGCTGGATCAGCGCCACCGGCTGTCGGTCAATTGGCTCTGGAAGCCGATCCTCACCTCCAGCACCTCTGCATTCTCCAAGTACTTCGTGAATGGATGGGAGATTTCCGGCATCACCACGCTGGCCAGCGCTCACCCGGTGAGCGAGACCGTCAACTCCCCGAGCACGTCGGCGAACGGCGTGTTCCCGGGCGTCACGCTGGCGTACGGCACGCTGAACGGATCCGGCGGCTGGAACCGAGTTCCCTTCCTGCCGATCAGCAATGTCAACATCGACCAGATCTACAACGTCGATGCGCGCGTCAGCCGCGCTTTGCCCTTGGGCGAGCGCGTCAAGGCGACTCTCTCGTTTGAAGCCTTCAACGCCTTCAATACCATTCACAACACCAGCGTCCAGCAGGCCGCTTACAGCGTCAGCGCCGGCGGCATCCTCAAGCCGGTGGTGACCAACGGCATCTCCCATGTCGGCGACGGTAGCGCCTCGCAGGGCTTCCCTGACGGCACGAACGCCCGCCGTATGCAGGTTGGCTTGCGCTTCGTCTTCTAGTCACTTTCGAAGCAGTACACTTTAGGGGCAGGCGCAAAAACGCCTGCCCCTTTTTCTGTTTATGCGAGCAGTACGCGCGGGAAGGTGGGAGGTCATCCAGACTGGCAAGAAAGAATGATTGGGCCACGGATGAACACGGATTAACGCGGATAACACGAAGGCAGAGTCTAGTGCATGGCTACGCATCGTGACGCTGCGGAGGCGGCGCTGGCGCGCGTGCTGGAGTCCGCGGGCGCGGTGCTGCCGCGGCGTGATGCAGTAGACGTCCGGATTGCGCGCGAGGTGCACGACGGCGGCGGCCGCATCGTCAAGTGGGTGGATGAGGCGGGCGGTTGGCCGGAATTCCCGGGACGGTAAACTATGGCGGAACGAGGCAAGCTGGTGATCAGCGGAGACCAGGTGGACGACGGGCTCTGGCGCAAACTGGAAACGCGGCGCGACCTGGAGGAGTTGGTGATCTGGGGCGGGGCGATGACCAATGACCGGCTGGAACCGGTCAGCCGGATGACGTGGTTGACGGGAGTCGCGTTCGGAGAGATTCCGGTGGACGACGGAGTGCTGGTTCACCTGCGGCCGCTGCGCGAACTGACTTACCTGAACCTGGCATACACGGGGGTGACCGGGGACTTCAGCCCGCTGCTGGGGGCGCCGCTGCGCGATGTCCGGCTGGAGGGCTGCCGCCGTACCGGCGACGCCTGCGCGCGCTCACTGGCGCAGTTCCCGACGCTGCGGCAGGTGGAGATGCATATGACGGGCTTGACCGACGACGGGGTGGCCGCGCTGGCGGCGCTCCCGCTCGAGGTGCTGTGGCTGGGGCCGCGGATCACGGACCGCGGGATGGAGACGATCGCCGGGTTCGGAAATTTGCGGCACCTGGATGTGTGTACGCACCTGATTACGGACATCGGGGTGCGGGCCATGGCCGGGTTAAGTGAATTACAGGTGTTATGGCTGACCCGTTCGCGAATCACGGACGCGAGCGTCGAAGTGCTGTCGCAACTCAGCGGCTTGCGGGAGTTGAACGTCAATCACACGGAGATTACGGCGCAAGGGCTGGCCCAATTGAAGCTTGCATTGCCGGGATGCCGGATGGTGGAACCGGATTGACGGGGGGCCTACTCGACCGTCGGTGAATCGCCGACTTCGATAGCGGCGCGGACGTAGAAGCGTTTTTCGCAGAAGCGGCAGTGTCGGGGAATCCTGCCGAGCGTGCTCATGATGGCATCGCGCCAACCGCGCGGCATCGAAGGCACAATGTCCTTCCCGAAACAGCGCGGACAGCGCAGTTCACCGGGAACCAACTGTATCGGTTTATCTACTACCACCTGTCGGAAGTCTAGCAGAACTATGGGAGGAGCGCAGGGCCAGGGATGAAACCGTACGGATCTCCCAACGGGATGCCAGGGTAGAACCCACCGGTTGCAGGGTGTTAGCCTATCGTCGTGAGGGCCTTCTTCCTTTTTCTGTCGCGTCAGAAACAACTTCGCCGGTGGATGGAGACGTCGGCGATAGCGCAGCGGTTATCGACTCGTTTCGTGGCGGGAGAAACCCTGGAGCAAGCGCTTGCAGTCGCGCGCCAACTCAATCAGGAAGGCATTACGGTGACGCTCGATCACCTCGGGGAGAGTGTGACCAGCCTGGCGGAAGCGGCCGAAGCGCGCGATGTCTACTTGCGTACACTGGAGGCGATCCACGCCGGCGGCATTCAGGGCAACGTGTCGCTGAAGCTGACGCAGTTCGGCCTGGATCTCAGTTACGAGGAGTGCCTGGCGAACGTGGAGCAACTGGTGCGGCGGGCGGCCGAACTGGGGAGCTTCGTCCGCGTGGATATGGAATCCAGCGAGTATGTGGATCGCACGCTGGAACTGGTCCGGACTCTGCACGCGCGACACGGCGCGGTCGGGGTGGTGATTCAGGCCTACCTATATCGGAGCAAGGAAGATATTGCAACGCTGTGCGCGCAGAAGATTCGCGTCCGGCTCTGCAAGGGCGCCTACCTGGAGCCTGCGTCGGCGGCGTTTCCACAGAAGGCGGATGTGGACCGCAGCTATGTGGAACTCACTAAGCAGCTGTTGACGGAAGGGGTGTATCCCGCGATTGCGACGCATGACGAGGCGATGATCGGGCAGACCAAACAGTTCGTCGCGTCCCGCGGCATCGGGCGCGAGTGCTTCGAGTTTCAGATGCTGTACGGGATCCGGCGGGACTTGCAGCGGCAATTGGTGACAGACGGCTTCCTGCTGCGGCTGTACGTACCATTTGGGAAGGCCTGGTATCCCTACTATATGCGCCGGCTGGCGGAGCGGCCGGCGAACGTGCTCTTTATTTTGCGGAATTTGTTCCGGACGTAGGAAGGTCTTAGATCGCTCCCTGACGGTCGCGGTTCGCGGGGACGGATGAGCTGGGGGGACCGGGATGAGCTGCGGGGGGCCGGGATGAGCCGCGGGGGACCGGGAGAGCCGCGGGGGACCGGGATGAGCCGGGGGACCGGGATGAGCTGCGGGGGACCGGGATGAGCCGCGGGGGACCGGGATGAGCCGCGGGGACGGGGGTGAGCGATGGTGGGGTATCGCGGCAATAGGACCGTTTGTCCCAGTGGCATCTTGCTTCTTTCGGTGGTTGGGGGCGAAACTAAAGGTAGACTGAGGGAGTCTAACGGATATGCGCTACTGGGCCTACTTCGCCGTAAAGCTGGTAGTGGCCGCAGCCGTCGTACGCGGTCTTCTCGCGCTGGTTTCCAAGACATTTCCACCTTCCAAAGACCCTTATGCCCCGTTGGGCCAAGGTGTCAACTACCTGCTCTGCGATCTTGCGCTGATGGTGTGTTTCCTGCTCGCGGCAGGGGCGCTTTACGCGATCATTCGCGATCAGCGATATCGTTGCCGGGTCTGCCTGCGGCGGCTGCGGATGCCGATCGAGACGGGCTCGTGGAGCCGGATTCTGCAGTTCGGGCGCCCGCGGATCGAATATATTTGCCCTTATGGCCACGGAACGCTGCGCGAGGACGAGGTGCAACTCTCCGGCGGACCCAACACGGAGTGGACGCCGCATTCCGACGATATCTGGGTCGAGTTGTGCGCGCCCGGCAAGGAATGACGGCGATCGCCCGTGAACCCCGTACCCCGCTGGCGGATTGCGGCGGCAATTGCGGTACTGGCGGCGCTTCTCGGATTCGGCGTCGTGTTCGCGCCGATTTACGTCGGACAATCTCAAACTCCAGAGCTTTGTGTCAGAAATTACACGGCGTGCGGACAGCAAGACGCAGAACGATGACGCGCTGCGGCAGAACGGTGCTCACTAAAGCCATTGAACTCGACCTTCCGGTAAAGGCAGATAACGTGCAGATTAACCATTTGCCGGACGGGCTCCGCATCGATGTGCGTTACTTTGTGCGCGTGAATTTCCCGGGATACACCGTGGACCTGCACTTTTATCCGGGCGCCGGCAGCCGCTGACCGGTGTCTTGTCCCGCTCATCATGAGAGAATTGGAAGTAGTGCCTAAACCCCGAAGAGAAGAATCAGAAGATGAAGTTGCGGGTGCCGCGCGGCAGCGGCATGACGCGGATCCTGCTCGGACCGACCGGGCGCATCTTCCTGATTCTGTTCTCCCTCTTCGCGATTGCTCGGACTGGGAACGTTCACCTGGTTTTACGCACGATACGCGCACGTGATCGATGAAAAACTGCGCGCCGGCGTGTTCGCGAATTCGGCGAAGATCTTTGCGGCGCCGCAATCGGTGGCGGTGGGCGACACGACCAGCCCCAGCGACATCGCGACCGACCTGCGCCGCTCCGGGTATACGGAGTCGCGCGGCAATCCGGTAGGCTACTACCAGATTCACCCGAATTCGATCGACATCTTTCCGCAGGCGGATTCGTACTTCGATCAGGAGCCGGGCTGATCCTGCGTTTCGCCAACGGGAAGATTTCGCAGATCGTTTCGCTGCAGGACAACACGGCGCGCAGCCAATACCAGTTGGAGCCGCAACTCATCCAGGCGATGTCCGGCACAGCGCGCGAAAAGCGGCGCATGGTGAAGTTCCACGACATCCCGAAGATTCTGGTGGAAGCGGTGACCTCGGCCGAAGACAAGCGCTTCTTCCAGCACGCCGGCTTCGACCCGATCCGCATCATGAAGGCGGTCTACGTGGATATCAAGGAAGGGCGCAAGGACCAGGGCGCTTCCACTTTCAGCATGCAGACGGCGCGCATGTTCTTCCTCACGCAGGACAAGCGCTGGAACCGCAAAGCTGGCCGAAGTCATCATCACCCTGCAACTGGAACAGAAGCTCTCCAAGGAAGAGATTTTCGAGTATTACGCCAACCAGGTGGACCTGGGCTGGCGCGGCACCTTCCACATCGTGGGCTTCGGCCAGGCGTCGGAAGCCTACCTGGGCAAGGAGCTGAATTCAGATCACTCTGCCCGAAGCGGCCGAGATCGCCGGGATGATCCAGCGGCCGGGCTACTTCGACCCCTTCCGCCATCCGGAGCGGCTGAAGGACCGGCGCAATATCGTGCTGCAACTGATGCGGCAGAACGGAAGTCATCAGCGATCGCGATTACGCGCTGGCGATCGACGCGCCGCTTACGGTGACCAAGAGCGGGTCCACCAGCGTGGAAGCTCCTTACTTCGTGGACATGGTGAACGACACGCTGCAGAGCATGTTCCAGGACGCCGATTTCCAGTCCAATGCCTTCCGCATTTACACCACGATCGACATGCGCCTGCAGCGCGCCGCGGTGGAGGCGGTGCGGCTGGGCATGATCAGCGTCGATGAGCAGATCAAGAAGCAGCGGCGCTTCAAGGGCCAGACGCCGCCGACGCCGCAGGTGGCGCTGGTGGCCATCGATCCGCACACCGGCGAGGTGAAGGCGCTGGTCGGCGGACGCAATTACGGGATAAGCCAGCTCAATCACAGCCTGGCCAAGCGCCAGCCCGGTTCGATCTTCAAGCCCTTCGTGTACGCCACCGCGCTCGATACCGGCGGTCGAAGGCGGCCCGCAAAGTGCTGACCGCATCCACCATCGTGGTGGATGAGCCCACCACCTTCTACTTCGATCAACCAGCGCCCTACCAGCCCAGCAACTTCGAGAAGAAGTTCTACGGCACGGTCACGCTGCGCGACGCGCTGGCGCATTCGCTGAATGTGGCGACGGTGAAGGTGGGGCAGATGGTGGGGTTCGACACCGTGGTGGACGATGGCCAACCGCGCGGGCATGAACTACAAGATCCAGCCGACTCCGGCGGTGGCGCTCGGGCGCCTACGAGATCACTCCGGTCGAGGCCGTCGGCGCCTACACGATTTTCGCCAACGGCGGCGACTACCTGAAGCCCAGCTTCCTTTCCATGGTGCGCGCGCAGGATGGCAAGGTCGTCTACAAGAACAAGGTGGAAGAGAAGCAGGTGCTGGATCCGCGGGTGGCCTACCTGACCACCAACCTGATGGAAGAGGTGCTGCGCAGCGGCACCGCGGCCGGGCGTCCGCGCCCGGTACAATCTCACCATGCCGGCGGCGGGCAAGACCGGAACGTCGCCACGATGGCTGGTTTGCCGGTTACACTAGTGAACTTTTGTGCGTGGTCTGGGTGGGCTTCGACGACAACACGCGACTCGATCTGGAAGGCGCGCACTCGGCGGCGCCCATCTGGGCGGAGTTCATGAAGCGCGCGCTGGATTACCGGGAGTACCGCGATGCGAAGCCGTTCAAGGCGCCGGCGGGCATCGTCTCGATGACCATCGACCCCGAATCGGGCATGCCGGCCACGCCGACCTGTCCCAAGACGCGGACCGAGGTATACATCGCGGGCACTGAGCCTGTAGGGGTTTGCCCGCTGCACGGCGGGCGCGGCGGCGTGACCACGAACTCCGGCTGGGACACCACGCCGCCGCCCGCGCCGGCCGCGGGGAGCGGTGCGCCGACGATCACCGGCTCCCAGGGAGACGGCCAGGTTCCGGCCGATTCGGTGGCGCGCCGAGCGGCGCGGCAGGCGGCCGCGGGGCGGCAAACGAACACGCCGCCGCCATCTCCGGAAACACCAACCAAAGATAGCAGCAAGAAGCCTGAGAAGAAGGGGATTTTCCAGCGCATATGTTGGTGTGTTTAAATAGCACAAGGGGGCCATATGGTTAACCGACCTCGGTCCATGGTACTAGCGGCCAGTTTGGGGGCCGTTCTCTCATTCGCACAAACCGGTGTAGTTGCACCGAACTCGATGTTGGAAGGCACGCGTGTGCCTCCGCCAGCCGAAACGCCAAAGCCCGTGCTTTCGCCGGAAACCCGCGGCGATATTCTGATGGCGCGCAAGATGTATCGCGAAGCCATCGAGGCATTCGCGGAAGGTTCGCCGAAAGACGCCGTGCTACGGAATAAGACGGGCATCGCTTACCATCAGCTGATGCAGCTCGATAGCGCAAGAAAATGCTACGAGCAGGCAGTCAAGCTGAAACCGGATTACTCACGAAGCGATCAACAATCTGGGCACCATCTAGTACGCCAAGAAAAGTTATCGCCGCGCGATTTCGCAGTACAAGAAGGCTATCAAGCTCGCGCCGGATTCGGCGCGCATCCACAGCAACCTGGGGACGGCGTACTTCGCGCGCAACCAGTTCGAGCCGGCGATGGAGGAATTCCGCGTCGCGCTGCAACTGGATCCGAACGTGTTCGAACATCACAGCTCTTATGGTGTGATGCTGCAGGAGCGAAGCGTTCAGGATCGCGCCAAGTTCCACTACTCCATGGCCGCGCTGTACGCGCAAGGCGGCCGCAACGAACTGGCGCTGCAATACCTGCGCAAGGCCCTGGAAGAGGGCTTCCACGAACGCAAGAAGCTGGATACCGATCCGGCGTTCGCATCCCTGCGCGAACTCCCCGAGTTCAAGCAGCTGACTCACCCTGGAGCCTCGTGTTCTTTAGAAAAGCCGGGCGGGGTCTGACCCCGCCCATTCTGCTGTTCCTCCTTGTCCTCTCCGGTTGCTCCCGACAAGCCAATCCATCGCAAGCGCAGCGACTCGCGGTGCTTCGTTTCGAAAACCTGAGCGGGGATCCTTCGATTTCGTGGCAAGGCCGCGCGATGTCGGAAATCATTGCCACCGAACTGGAGGGCGCCGGCAATTTGCAGGTGCTTTCCTCGTCGCGGCTGCATGCGTTCGACCGTGCGATGGGAGTGCGCGCCATCGGGTCGCCGGGAATTTCCTCGGAGAGCTCGCAGGCCCTGGCGGCCGGCGCCACGCAGATGGCTTACGGGCAATACGCGGTGCGCAACGGCCGGCTGGAAGCGCAGCTGACACTGGAAGATGTACTCACCAACAAGACAATCAAGGTGATCTCGGCGACGGCTCCGGCGGGCGATGTATTGGGCGCCGCGACCGCGCTGGCGCGTCAGATATCGCCCAAGGCCGCGCCTTATGGCACGCGTAATCCGCAGGCGCTGGCGGGTTTTGTGCGCGCTTTGGAGGCCGGCGACGCCACCGTGATGGAGGTGGGGTTGGATGTTGCGATCGCAGCCGATCCGGATTTCGCGCCGCCTTACCGCCTGCTGGCCGAGATAAAGTTGCAGCGGCAGGATCGGGCGGGGGCGCTGGCCACGGTGGAGCAGGCGCTGGCGCGCGGGAATTCGATTCCGGAGATCGAGCGCGCGCGGCTGCAGCTGGTTTCCGCCGAATTGAACGGCACTCCCGAGGCCAGGCAGAACGCGCTCTCCAAGCTGACCCAACTGGATTCCACCGATGTCTCGATATGGCGCACCCTCGGGGACACCGCAATGGGGCGCCACGACTATCGTACGGCGGCGCAGGCATATCGGAAGGCGCTCGAACTGCAGCCGGACGACGTCACCTTGCTGAACTCGCTGGGCTACGCGGCCGCGCAGGCGGGAGACCTGGATGGCGCCATGAAGGCGCTGCGGCGCTACGAGGTGCTGCGCCCCAAAGAAGCGAATCCCCTGGATTCGATGGGCGACGTCGAACCTGATGGATGGCCGCCTGGCGGAGGCCGAAGATTTTTACCTGCAGGCGTCGAAGAAAGACCCGACCTTCAACAATCAGGGCAGCCTTCTGAAGGCCGCGCTGGCGCACCTGTTGACCGGCGACCCCAGCGGCGCCAACCGGGTTTTCGACCGCTATCTGGAGGCGCGGACAGGGGCCAAGGATCCGATTGTGGATTATCGCCGCGCCGAGTGGACGTGGATCAGTGGACGCCGAAAGATGGCAATGCAGCAGATGGGCGCCTTCGCGCTGAAGGCGGAGTCCGGCCCGCTGCGCGAGGTGGCGTCGCGCGCTTATGCCGAGCTGGCCACGTGGAGCCTCATGCTGGGCGATCGCGAGATGGCAATGCGGCTGGCGCAGAAGGCGATCTCGCTGGCCGGTCCTACTTCGGCGGGCAATGCGCTGGTGGCCCGGTTCTTCGCGCTGCCGCCGGCGAGTTCGTCGGAGTGGACGGTGCGGGCGGAGCAGCAGTTCCCGGGTCCGGCGCAGACCGCGATCAAGAATTTCTCGCTGGCGTACGCATTGTTGCTCGACAAGCAATTCCAGCCGGCGCAACTGCTATTGAAAGAGATGTGGGACAGCGGGAGTCCGACGGCCGATGAGGGCATGCAAGTGATGCTGGCGTGGAGTTACCTGGAGACCGGCAAGATCAAGGAGGCGGCTGCGCTGCTGCGCACGAACCCCATTCCGCCGGCGGCGGGCCTGACGCCGTACACTGCCTTCTACATTCCGCGGCTGTTGTACCTGCGCGGATTGCTGGCCGAGAAGGAGGGCCGCACGGACGATGCGCGCGGCTACTATGATAAGTTTCTGGCCCTCTCGGGGCCCGACCCGCTGATGTGGGGCGAAGAGAAGAAGGTACGGCAATAAATGAAAAAGGCACGAGGGACGGACGCGCGGCTGGAGCGCGTTTCGAAGATTTGCAGCGCGCTTCCGAAATCGTTGCGCGAGGTTCTGGGGAAGCACGCGAGTTTCACGGTGGGCGGGAAGACTTACGCTTACTACTTGAACGACCACCACGGCGACGGCATCATCGGGATCGCCTGCAAAGTATTGCCCGGCGATAACGAGGCGCTGGTGGCGGCGCAGCCAGCCAAGTTTTATATGCCGGCGTACGTCGGTCCCAAGGGATGGGTAGGCCTGCGCCTGGATATCGCGGGCGTGGACTGGAATGAGGTCGCGGAACTGGTGACGGGGAGTTACCGCCTGATTGCTCCCAAGCGCCTCGTGGCGATGGTGAAGAAGTAGGGCCCCAGGCGTGTAGATCGCTCCCTGACGGTCGCGGTTCGCTGACTACGCGTGGGAGACCAGGCGGCGGAAGAGGTCTTCCAGCATGGCGGATGGGGACTGGCAGAGGCCGGCGTGAACGGGCCCGACCTGGATCACGGTGCTGCGCGGGGAGACCAGCCAGTGGAAGCGTTCGCGGCGGCTGAGTCTCGCGATCGGGCCGCCCTCGGGATCGCCGGCGGCGATCTTCGGGAATGCCTCGAGGTGGCCGCGCACGACATCGATTTCCACGTCGGGCCACAATGCTCGCAGGCGTTCCTCATCGAGCAGGACGCGGCATTCGAGGAAGGCGGACTCGGGGCAGTGCAGCACCACGCCGGCGTTCACGAATTCGGCGCGCTCGGCGCAGGGCACGATGCGTAGTGTGGCGTAGTCAAACGAGTTGAGCGCGGGCACGCACGGCCTCCTCTACGAATTCGCCGGCGGCGTCCAGGCGATGAAGAAAGTATTCCACGTAAGCGGCGGGCGGCGTCGATAGCCAGGCTTCGGGCACCTGCGCGAGGATGTCCTCCAGCACCTGCCGGTCGAGGCGGGCGCGGAGTGTGCGGCCGGTCTCTTCGATGCGCGACGCCCAGGGCAGCAGGACGTGATCGCGGATGGCGGGAAAGCGGGAGCGCGCCATCTGCGCGGTATCCTTCCAATCGTGGTGGAAGTAGAGCGCGGCGCCGTGATCGATGAAGTAGAGCGTCTTGTGCCACAAGAGCAAGTTCGGATTGCGCGGGGTGCGGTCGATGTTGGTGACGAAGGCATCGAACCAGACGGCGGCGGAGGCGACCTCCTCGGTGGGGCGGTCCTTCGCGGCGGGGTCGAACATCACGGAGCCGGGGAGAAAATCGAGCGCCAGGTTGAGGCCGGTGCTGGCGCGCAGCAACTCGCGGATTTCGGCGTCGGGCTCGTTGCGGCCAAGAGCGGCGTCCACCTCCATGAGAACGAGTTCGGGCACCCGCAGGCCGAGCGCGCGTCCGATTTCGCCGGCGATGATCTCCGCGGCGAGCGCCAGCGGACCCTGGCCGGCGCCGCGGAACTTGAGCACGTAGAGGCCGAGATCATCGCCTTCGACGAGCGCGGGCAGGGATCCGCCCTCGCGAAACGGGGTCACGTAGCGGGTGGCCTGAACGGTGCGCAGCATCGGGCTCACGAATGTCCCAGGATGGGATGCGGCTGGTACGGCTCGGCGAGCGCCTTCAACTCCGCCTCGTCGAGCTCGAGACTGAGGGCGGCGACGGCATCCTCCAGATGTTTCATCTTGCTGGCTCCGATGATGGGCGCCGTAATGCCGGGCTGCCGCAGGATCCAGGCGAGCGCCACCTGCGCGTTCGGAACACCGCGGCGCTGCGCGATTTCCGTTACGCGTTCGACCACGGTGAAATCGGAGGGCTGGAAATACAGATCCTTGGCGTAATCGTCGGTCTTGGCGCGCACGGTATCGCCGAGATCTTTCGCGCGGCGATTGCCGGCCAGGAAGCCGCGCGCCAGGGGGCTCCACGGAATCACGCCGACGCCTTCCTCGCGGCACAAGGGCAGCATCTCGCGCTCCTCTTCGCGGTAGACCAGGTTGTAGTGATTCTGCATGCTGACGAAGCGCGCCAGGCCGAGGGCGTCGGAAGTCTTCAGCATCTTGGCGAACTGGTAGGCGAACATGCTGGAGGCGCCGATGTAGAGCGCCTTGCCGGCGCGGACCACGTCATCGAGCGCGCGCAGGGTCTCTTCGATGGGCGTCTCGTAATCGAAGCGGTGGATCTGATAGAGGTCGACGTAGTCGGTGCCCAGCCGGCGCAGGCTGTCGTCGATGGCGTGGTGGATGTGCTTGCGCGCGAGTCCCTTCTGGTTGGGGTCGTCGCCCATGGGGTTGAAGACCTTGGTGGCGATGACGACTTTGTCGCGCTGCGCGAAATCCTTGAGGGCGCGGCCGGTGATCTCTTCGCTGACGCCGACGGAGTACATGTCGGCGGTGTCGAAAAAATTGATTCCCAGTTCGAGGGCGCGGCGAAAGAAGGGGCGGCTTTCCTCTTCGTCAAGCACCCAATCGCGCCATTTCTTCGATCCATAGGTCATGCAGCCGAGACAAAGGCGGGAAACTTTGAGGCCGGTCGAGCCGAGGCGGACATAGTCCATTCTTCATGGATACCACGGCGGTCTGCCCGCTACCGCGGTGGAGGGAGCGTGGATGAGGGAGCGGGTTTGCCATCGACGGTATCGCCTTCCATCATCTCCACACGCGTACCGTCGGGGTCGAACAGGCCTACCTGGCGCTTGTTGTCCACGCCCACGTTGATTTTCAGCTCCCGGGAATAGGCCTTCCGGGCGGGGCGGGCTTCGAGCGCCGCTACCGCCTTTCTAATATCGGGCACCACCAGGCAGATATGGTGAGGGCTGCCGCGGCGGTCGGGCGGGGGCAACTCCTTGTACAGCATGAACTCCACGTGGTTGTCGCCGTCCGGCACGCGCATGTTGACCCAGTTCAACACCGTGCTGGTGAGGCCGTTGCCGCGCCAGGTCTCGCGGCAGCCCAGGATTCCGCCGTAGAACGCGGCGGCCGCTTCGAGGTTGCCGACCAAGATTCCGGCGTGCATCATACGGTCGGAGATTCGCGTTGCCGGGATGTGCTTGCCGGTGTCTTTTCCGGTCCAACTGTCGGGCATGTATTGCACGATCTCGACGGTGTGGCCGTCGGGATCGACAACCGAGATCTTCCTGTTCCCGATGCGGTTTTGGGTCACCTGGTCCGGCGTCTTGACGCCGCGCGCGGCCAGGTACTGCCGCAACCGCTCCACGTCATCGGTGTAGAGGCCTAGATGGTTCAACTGGCCCTCGCCTTTATTGGGCTGGTTCAGCAACTCCAGATACTGATGGTCGTTGATTTTCACGAAGGCCATCTGCACGGAACCATCGGGTTTCGGCAGGGTGAATGCCTCCTCGTATCCCAGGAAGTCTTCGTAAAATGTGCGAGCCTTCGCCAGGTCGCCGACAAAGATGGAGTAGTGTGCCACGCCGAGGATCTTTGGGCGATCCGGGGAGCGATCCGGGGGCGCCTGCGCGGACAGCGACAGACACATCAAAACGCCGAATAGGTACCGCATGCGTTTCAGGGTATCAGGATGATCGAGGCCAGGTCACTCCAGGGTGTAAACCGCCCGCGACGCGGTGGGACGCTCCACCGTGAGACTGGTGTTGCCGCGCTTTTCGGGAGAAAGGACCTCGGGCGGCAGCGGCGAGGATTGCTCGATTGTGAGCGTGTTGCCCTTCAGCGTGACTGTGCGAATCCAGGTCTTGCCGGTGAACTCCAGTGCGTCGCCGTTCTGGCGAACTTCCACCGGCCCCGCCTGCGCGAAGAGGCCGGTCTCGGGCAGGAAGTTGGTGTTGGTGTCCTTCCAGGTGAAGTCCATCCAGCGCCCGCCATCCTGTGCGGAGAAGACGGCGCGCACCTTGGCGGATTCGAGGATCCATTCGGGTGCGCCATCGCCATCCAGGTCGGCGGTCCAGCTGACGGTCTGCCCGCGCGGCAAGAGGACCAGCCGCATGGGCATGGTGAGGGCGGCGCCGTTAGCGATTTTGAGGCTCCAATCGCGCAGGCCGGCGAGACCTTCGCGGGCGAAGACGCGCAGTTCCACGCGGCGCTCGTCGGTGGGACCGATGCTGACGTCGGTCTTGGGAGGAAGGAATTCGAGGCCCTCGCCGGAAGCCTCCACGTGATAGGTCTGAATTTGCGTTGAGTTGTTGCGGATGGAGATTTCGAGATTTCCGCCGGCTTTGGGATCGACCACGGCCACCGGAGGTTCGGGCGTGATCTCGGTCTGCGCTCCGAAGTGGAACTGCAGGCTGGAGAGCAGGCGGATGGAGGCGGGGCGGAAGAGTTGAGTGCGGGCGCGACCGAGCGGAACGCCGTCGGCCTCCAGCGCGAGCTCGGCGAAATCGCCATGCAGCGCGTCGGCCGGGGTGGAGACTTCGTAATCGATTTCGTTGGGCGATTTCACAGTCGGAGTGGCGGTAAAGCCCTCGGGCAGGCGAAGACGGGAGCGAGTGGCGACCTCCGCCGAGGAGTACATCGTCGAGACGGTATTCTTACGGCCGAGCACGAGCCGGTGGAGATCGTTGAAGAACGCCGAGGTGTCTGGCGCTTCAATGGCGATCCCGATGCGCACCCGGCTGCCGGGCTGTTGTGACGCGGGTATCCGGAGACGGGCGCGCATGTGGGCCTCGTCCCAATCGAACTCGGTGGGCTTGCCGGCGGCGAGATAAGGACCGATGGGACGGCGCGCGAGTTGGAGAATGACTTCGCCGGCCTCGGGGGCGGCGAACTCCATGGCGAGAATTCCGTTCTCGAATTCGACGGCCAGCAGTTCGGCGGTGGCGTAGACGATGTGTTCGGGCGCGGCGAACTTGGTGCAATCGCCGCACAGGCCATCGGGGCCGATCGAGACGTTGAGCGGGAGCCAGAGAGATTCGCCGGCGGCGACCGAGACTCCGGGGATGACCAGCGTACGGCGGGTGCTGGGCTCGGTCACGCGCAGTTCGTCGCGGAAGGGTTTAGCGGAAGCGTTGGTGATGCTGACCGCGCTGGCGGCGGGCGAGACCATTTCCACGGCGGAGACGCCTTCGGGCAGCTTGCCGGCGGCAGGGCGGGGCATCGCGACGCGGTGGAGATTGCCGAGCAGGCGGCCCCATGTGCGCAATAGCGCGGCGTCGCGGCGCAGCGCGGCGGTGGCCGGGTGCTCGTCGCCGGAAAGGCCGACCGCGCCTTTGCGCAGGAGCGTGGCCGGGTTGGCGGCCCAACCCGCGGGGAACAGCGCGTCTTCCACGTCGGTCCAGACCAGGGCGCCGCGGGCGGTCGCGATGGTTTCGCGGCTGCGGGCAAGGGCGTTGGGGTCGTTGGCGGAGATGGTGACGACTGGCGTAGGCGGCGTGCCGGCATCGATTGCCAGGACGCGGCCTTCCACAAACTCGATGGGGCCTCCGTGGGTGGCGGTCTGAGTGGCAAGGAGCTGCTCGAGCTGCTTGAGCCAGGCGCGTTGCTGCGCGGAATCAGGTCGCGCATTGAGCAGGCCGGGCGCCGGCGGCAGGGGGCGCACCCAGGCGCGCAGTCCCAGTTTGCGGAGGAGGCGAATGAAGCCGGTCAGGTCGCGGCGCGGGCTGGTGGAACCGGTGAAATCGAATTCGCCGGGAAGCGTCTGGTGGTAATTCCAGGGAATCGAGAACTCCACGGTTTGCACGCCGATATTCTTGAGCCACACCAGCTCGCGTTCCCAAAGCTGGCGCGGGTAAAGGTAATACGGGAACTCGACGGCCTGCACGTAGGCGGCAGGACTCGCCGGCAGGGCGGCGAGCGTGAGCAGGAGCAGGGCGGCGACGCGGATCAAAACCGGCGACCTCGGCGAATCCTGTAATCCTCGATGTTAGGCATCTTGATTACTCGGCACATTTCGAAGAGACGCGAGCGGGCGCGCGCGCCGATGTGGTCGGCGAGCGTGCGCCGGTATTCGGTGCCCACGGGGGTCTTCTGGAGCACGGCGCTGCCGGCATCGACGTCAGGGAGATTAGTGGTTGCGATCAGCGGTTTGCGATTATTGCAGCGGTGCGTGACGATGCTGGTGACGGTATCCTGGACCCAATCGGTGACGCGGTGCGCGCCGAGATCGTCGAGCAGGAGCACCTCCGAATCGAGCGCCATGCGGTAGGCCTCTTTGTCGGAGGAGTTGGAACTGGAATCGTAGCCGGAGCGGATCCGGTCCAGCAGCGTCTGATAGTCGGTGAAGACGCCTTCGAAGCCCTTTTGGATGATGCGGCGGAGCGCGGCCACGGCGAGGTGGGTCTTGCCGGTGCCCGGTTCGCCGATGAGGAGCAGGCCAGGGTAGGGGCCAAGCGGAAATTCGTCGGCGTAATTCTTGACGAGCGTCATGACCTGCTTGAGCTCCTGGACGCCCTCGGTCTTGAAGTTTTCAAAATCAATGTTGCGGTAGAGCGGCGGAATCTGGGAGCGCTCTTCGAGCCGGTCGGAGCGTCCGACATTGCGGCAATCGCAGGCCTCGGCGCCGGAGACATTGGCGCGTTCGATGATGATCCAGCCGGTGCCGCCGCACTTTACGCAAACGGGTTGCGTGGACATTACTTTCATTATCGTGCACAGATCATCCATGGGGCAGGCGCTTTTTCACCTGCTGGCGCGGTGAGACGATAATTTCAAGAAGCGCTTGCGGAGGAACTGGCGGTAGGCGGCGAGGCTCTGGTGAGCGGCGCGGGCGTGCTCCCGGAGGCCGCTCTCGGCTCCGAGGGCGGCGGCGACCATGCGCTCGCCCGCGCGTTGTTCGAAACCGGCGTCGAACCCGAAGCCGAAGAGAGAGACGGCGGGGGACGGCCAGGCGTAGTTGTCCGGCAACCCCAGCTTCTCGAAGGGAAAACTGGACGCCCAGTCGATGTGGTAGCCGATCTGCATATTCGAAGGGTTCACCGAGACCTGTGCATGCGTGACGCAGTTTCTTGTCGGGATCTTGTAGCGGCTGCGCAGCATTTCCGTGAGCATGGCCGCGGAGCGCACTTGGGCGTCTCCGGCGCTGGTGGCATCCTCGCCAAAGCCGGTCTGTGCCTCGAAGGAAATGCCAATGAAGCTATCGTTCAGGTTGACGTAGAAATACCGGTCGTCGGCCCAGACCGAGTGGCCGGCATGATCGGCCGCATCGCTCTCATTCACGATACGGAAGACGCGTCCGAAGCGATCGATCAGAAAGTGATAGCAGCGGCGGCGGCGCACGTAGGAGATCAGGGACTCGCCTACGCGCTTCAAGACGTTGTTCTGGCTGGGTTCGAAGGGCGCCTGCAGGCTTTCGGTGGTGTGATAGACGATGCCGGCCGGCTCGCTGCGTATTTCGCCGCGTGTGCCTTCCGGGTCTGTGGCGGGATACGCCAGGTAGGCGCGCGGCCGGTGACTGATGGCGTACTGATTCTCGATGCGCAGGCCGTTGCTGTAGACGTCGTACCCGCTAGTTGTTTCGACGGGCCAGACATTGGGGAAGGGCGGCTCCACCGTCGCTACCAGAGGTTTGGGGCGGGGCGGGGGAATGACCGGAGGCTTGGGCGTGGGGGCAGTGGGGGCCGCGCCGGATATGCGCAGTGATAAGGGGGCGGCGACGGTCCCGATTGCCAAAAGAGTCAGAAGTCCGATTATTTTCCGCGACTTCCAGCGCGATCGCCGGACCGGAGCAGGGATCACGGATTGCAGGTAGCGCAATCGCCAGACAGGGTCGTGAATCTGGCGGGCGGTCCAATCCACCCAGGGCCGGGTGAGTTGACTTTTGTCTTCCTGATTCATGACTACATGAGCAATCGGCTGGAAGCCAAGAACCCATTAGTACTGGGAGCGAATAATTAATCGCAATCGCGGTGAGAGAAAGGGCAAGGTCTACTCACTACTTCAGTGCTACTTCGGAAGAGCAGGATGACGGCGCGATTTCTGTGGAAACAACGGAAGAAGTTGCGCAACATCGAGCGGCGAGCCCGCGCGACAGCGGATCCGCTGGACCGGTTGCGGTTCGTGCGGAGCCAGATGGACTCTCAGGACCTGCCGGCGGTGGGCCGGCGGTGGCCGGTGTCCAGGATCGCGGGGGTAACCGCGGCGGTAATCGCGGCCGCGATCGGCGCAGCGCTTCTGCTGTGGCGGATAGGTTAGGAGAATCGGCAATGAGCAACGCTGAACAGGAAAGCAGTCTGCCGCTGGGTCTGGACGTTGGCACCAGCCGCATCGTGGTGGCGCGCAGTATGGATAAGGCGCACCAGTCGGCATTCGAGTCGCAACTGAACGCCTTCATTACGATGCCGTATTCCAGACTGGCGCAGAGCCTGTTGGAACGCGAAGGAGTATTTCACGAAGTTTTCGGCGGCGAACTGGTGGTGACGGGCAACGACGCTCAGCGCTTCGCCGAAGTCTTTCACGTGGAGACGCGGCGGCCCATGGTCCGCGGCGTGCTGAATCCGCAGGAGCCACACAGTTTGCCGGTGATGCGCAGCATTATCACGAGACTGGTGGGCAAGGCCGGGGCGGCAGGACGCAAGATTTTCTTCAGCATTCCGGCGGCATGCCTGGAAGGCGACCCCGCGATTGCGTACCACGAAGCGTCAATCCAGCAAATCCTGAAGCAGTTGGGCTTCGAAGCCCAGCCTATCCAGGAGGGCCTGGCGGTGGTGTTTGGAGAGATGTCCGCTTCCAACTACACCGGAATCGGGATTTCGTGCGGCAGCGGCCTGTGCAACGTCTGCCTGGCAGTGCTCTCCGTGCCGGTAATCAACTTTGCGGTGCCGAAGGCGGGCGATTTCATCGATAACCAGGCCGCCGCGGTGACGGGCGAACTGGCGACGCGAATGCGCGTGCAGAAGGAATCGAACTTCACGGTCAACGGCCTTTCCGGCGACCGCGTGCAAAACGCTCTCACGGTCTATTACGACGATGTGATCCAAACGCTGGCGAACAGCCTGCGATCCACGATTTCGTCGACCCAGCGACTGCCCAAGCTCGATCAATCAGTGCCGATCGTGCTCAGCGGCGGGACCACGCTTCCGAAGGGCTTCCTGAAACGCTTTACGACCGCCTTGCGCACCGAGGATTTCCCGATCAAGATTTCGGAAGTACGCGTCGCCGAAGACCCGCTCAATTCCACCGCGCGCGGTGCGTTAATGGCGGCGCTCTGTTAGGCCCTGCACACGACGAAGGCCGACGAGGGCGTCGGCCGCGGACGAGGGCGTCCGCCCTACAATTGGCGCAGATGTTCGGCAGTGCCGCCGCGCGAAAGTAGCCCTTCACTTGGACAGGGTCAACGTTCTCGTGCAAAAGGCATCGTTCGGCTTGACCCCGGAGAACACCAGCGTCATCGTCAGCCCGTCCCTGGAAATCCACTTGGCAGGCAGGCGATATCCATGGGTGTCCGCCACGTCCCACTCACGGTGCAAAACGGTCGTCCACGGGCCCCATGGCTCGGGAGCGTCGAAGAGACCCCACCCGCCGGCGTGATCGTATCCCACCGCCATCAGGTAGCGCCCAATTCCCGCGTTGAAGACCACATCGACCCGCTGGCAGTTCGCAGGATATTGAAAGACCGCGGCGCGCCGCGTGACGTCCGCGGTCCAGACCGGCCGCCCGGCGGCATCGACGCGCTCGAAGAACTCCCAGGCGGTGCGGTCGCGAATCCGGTCCTTTGCGACGCGTGCCAGCACCACACCGTTGTCGCTTTCGTATGCCGAGGGGCCGTCCTGCGAGTAGGTGTACACATAGCCGTCGCGCGCGCCCGCATAATCCCGGCCAAAATTGAGAAAGGCCGGGGATCCGAAGCCGCCTTCCATTTTGAAGCCCCACTGCCATGTCTTGCCGCGATCCTGCGACCACAGCAGCTGTGAATTCGCGACGTTGCGCACCCATAGGTAGAGGACTCCCTCCACCATCAGAATCCCGCTGGCTTTCGGGCTGCTCGCGCCGCCGCCGGTGCGCTCGCCGTCGGAGCGCAGGTTCGCGCCGCGATAATCGCTGGGGCCGCCGGTGATGCGCGCGAATCCCATCCCAAGCTTTTTCTCCACGTGGGGTTCAAAGCCGAAGCCATCGCCGTAGGAGGTGTACTGCGCATCGTCGTCGCCCCATGTCAGCGGCCAGTTATCGCTGTCGATCGCGGTGCGCCGGATCTCTTTTCCGAACACGGCGTGATGGACCACGGGGCCTGGCGGATAGGGAGCCTGCACCGTGACCGCGTCCATGAGTGGTTTGATCACCAGCTCGTAGACCGGTCCCCAGAAGCCGGAGGCGGCATCGCCCAGCGCATCACCGTTGCGCACCACGATCAGGTCCAGGCTGGGCGCCGCGAAAATTACCTGGTGGCTGGCGCCCGCGCCCGCGAATGCGTCGCGCGGCGCCGCCGGCCAAACGCCATCCGCGTTGACGTACCACGCCAGTCCCGATGCCGGCGCGGGATTGGTCGCGCTGCGTACGGGACGGGGCATTCGTTGATCGGTCAACACCTTCCTGACCACGTCGCGGCGAATCAACTCGCGTCCGTTCCACTGTCCCCGCAGCATCATCAACTGCCCGACCCGCGCCGCTGCGCGCGCGGTGAAACTGGCGCCGCCCCAGTTCGCGTAAACCTTCATCCCATCCACTTCATACGCGCGGCCATATCCGATCGACCAGTCCCGCTCTGGGACGCCGAGCGGGTCGAGCACCCGTTCCTTCAGCATCGTGCGAATATCCCCGCCCTTCAATGACGCTGTGATCGCGTATGAGAGCGCCGCCATGCCGGGATTGCTGTACGCATTTTGGGTTCCGGGCTCGAAGAGCACCGGCGCCTGCCGAAGCGCTATCGAAAACGGATCCGGAGTGCGCTTCCAGAAATCGCCCTTCCACCCGGCAAGCTTGTCGTGTGCGATCTCGCCCTGCTCCGCGTCCTCGATGCCCGAGGTGTGGGTCGCGAGCTGCCGGATCGTGATCTTCGATTTCAGCGGATCGTCTTTCCACGCCGCAATGTACTTTGACGCCGCATCCTCGGGCGAGATCTTGCCGTCGCTCATCGCCACCGCGAGCGAGATGCCGCCCACCAGCGCTTTGGCCATCGACGCCGTGCCGTGCGGACGGTCGGCGTCCCACCCGGGCGCGTACCACTCCAGCACGATCCGCCCGCGCCGGACTAGGACGAGCCCGGTGGTCCCATGCGCTGCCAGGCGGCTTCGCCACGCTTCGAGTCTTGCCGGGTCGAGTCCCGCGTCCGACGGTGCCCGCGTTGCCCAGTCCATTGATTGGCCGCACGCGAGACCCGCGCAAGCCGCCAGGAGCACTGCCCGATTCAACACCATGCTCTATTCTGCGCCGTTAGCGCCAGGAAAATCTCGCTACTTCTTTTGCAGCATCTTGCCGAGCGGTGGATCGCCTGCGGGCGGCCGCGGTGGATCGGGTGTCACGGTGGCGGAAGGGCAGGGGGAGAGGAAGTTGAAGGGCAAACAGAAAGGCCGGCTCTCCTCCCAACGGAAGAGAGCCGGCCTGAACCGAAGCTCCGTCAGGAACCGACGGTGTTGGACACCGTCCGGGTCAAGGCACTGTAGTTGCCGACCGCCGTGGATAACGTATAGGGCTGCCCGGGCTGAATCACTCCGCTCGCATCCGCCAACCTTGCTTGAGAGCCGCTGACGGTTGCGTAACCCGGGACCTGGTACACGGGGCTATTGAAAACGTTGTGGCACTCAGCGCAGAACTCGAGGTTCATTTGCTCTTTGATCGGGAATTTCTTGGACAAGGTCAGGTCCAGCTGACTGATGCCCGGCCCGCGCAGAGCATTGCGGCCGAGGTTGCCGTACGTGCCAGGCGCCGGCATGGCGAAAGCCGCCGGATTGATACAACCAACCCTGGTTGTGAGTGTAAGGATCCACACCGGGAGATCGGGGCGCGCAACGTTGCGGCTCTGGCCGCCTCCCGGCACGTTGACCAGGGGCGTAGTTTGTACGATGCCGTTGGTCATCACGGGACTCGTGGTGATCACCCCGGTGGTGTTGTTCCGGTAGACAATTGCCGCCCTCGCAATTTCCACGTCGATAGGCAGGCCGGTGCGCGCGTTGAAGAGGGTGCCGAACTGCCATTCGTCGAGCAGTCTTCCAGGCAATTGCTGCTGGAGTCTCTCGGGAATTCGAGACTTGTGCCGTCTATGATTGAACTATGAGGAGATTTCTGTACAGCAAGTGGTTCTTCTTGCTCTTGGCAGTCGTCTGCGCCTTCGATTTGGCCGCAGATTTGGGAGAGGAAATCTGGGGACACAACATTCTGAACAGCGTAGCTATCGGATTCGATTTGATCGCCGTTGCACTTTCGGCGTGGATCTTCACGGACCTGCACATGAGAAGACCAAAACATGGCGACGATCCTCGTAGTAGACGATGAACGGGCAATCCGAGAGTTGATTTCGGTGATCCTCAGGTCGGCCGGCCACCAAATTATAACCGCGTCCAACGGGATTGAGGGTGTTGCGCTGTTTCGTTCAAGCCCCGAACGATTCGACCTCATTCTCACCGACCTACAGATGCCGGTAATGAATGGTCATCAGCTTATCAAATTGGCGCGCGAGACGAACGCCGGCGCGAAGATAATCTGCATGAGCGGCTATTCGGACGAACCGATTCCTGTCGGGGTAGAGTTCCTTCAAAAGCCGTTCCAGCCGGCCGTGCTTCTTGCACGCGTCAGTGAGATGCTGAACCAAGCTGCGCCAACCGGGTCCGACTCCTGACGCGATCGGAAGGGCTCGCGAAAGAAGTTCGGCGTCATTTGGTGGGTTTTGGGCAGCTTGCGGTCAGGTTATTGAAAATGTGGTACGCCCGAGTGGATTCGAACCACCGACCTTTTGCTCCGGAGGCTCCCGCTCCCATTGCAAGTCAATAACTTATCTTCTCTATAGCCCCATTCGCACCTCGATTTTCTCTATAAGTTTGCATAGTTTGTCGCGTGTTGGTGGGGTATTTGGTGGGGTATTCACAAGATGTCGCAGGCCTGTCAAGCACTTGCCACGCTCGGGTGGTGACAGCACTAACCTCGCCTGCGAAATCTCTTTTCACGGGTCACACGATGCGGATCGGGTCACCGTTTAATCCCTACAAAGTCTTGCAGGGCGTCTTCGCGCCGTACTGGATCCTCGAACACAGAGGCATCGGCACCGGTGCAAAGCTCTGCTACATTCGTTTGCTGGGCTTCGCCGGCAAAGATGCCCGCTGCTACCCTTCGCTGGAGACTCTGGGCAAGAGCCTGGGCGTTTCGGACCGCCAGGCCCACGACTACGTGAAGGAGTTGGAGCGGGCGGGGCTGGGGTTCGTTGAGTGCGATCACGTGATCGAGGATCTCGCGCCGGCAACTTCCCACCCATCGCTCCGCGATTCCATTCAGCCAAGGTGCTTGTACGCTCGTTCGTTTGAGTTCCAGACCCGTTGCCTTCAGAAACGTATCGACCTCGTTATTGAATGTTGAATCGCGATCGAAGATGACATACCGATATGGACCAGCTTCGGGGAAGGCCTCACGCAGGTGTTGGACGACCCAGTCGGCTGTCGGGTGGCTGGTCACGTTGAAGTGCAATATCCTGCGCCGTCCGTGCTCGATCACAAAGAAGCAGTACTGCAATTGAAACGTCACCGTTGGCACAGTGAAGAAGTCGAATGCGGCGATGACTTCGCGATGATTCTGTAAGAACGTCAGCCAGCGGCTGGCAGGGTCTCCACGACGGCGAATGCGTCGCAGGTAGCGCGCCACGCTCCGCTCCGCTACGACAAAGCCGAGCTTCTGAAGCTCTCCGTGGATCTTGGGGGCTCCCCAATCCCGGTTCTCTTGCGCCAATCGTAGAATCAGATCGCGAATTTCGCCGCTGATCTTCGGCCGGCCACCGCGTGGCCGGGACCGCCACCGCCAATAAAGACGGAAGCCGGCGCGGTGCCAGCCGATCACGGTGCCGGGCTTCACGATAACCAAGACTTCAGTCCAGCGGGACCAACAAGGGCGAAGGGTGGTCCAGAAGAGTCGGTCTAACGGAGTGAGTTTTGGCCGTGGCCGTTTTCGTTTGAGCACGGCGACCTGCTGTCGGAGGGCCAGAACTTCGAGGGCGGTATCACTTCGACTGCGTAAGAACACTCGGATACCGACAATGAATGAGAGGATGAATTCAAGCACAAACTCACCCCTGTAACACGCCGTAACGCGGCTTCGTTGGACGGACGCTCCGAAATCGCAAGTTGCTGATTTTGCGCAATCACGGGCTTTTGTCTACAGACAAGTAGGTGAATGAGTCTTTCGCGGTCTTCGACAAGACCAGCTGTGCCTTGGTCTATGGTCCCGCGGCCGGTAACACTCTCTGGGCCGGTTTCGGCGGCGGGTGCCAGACCAACAACGACGGCGACCCGATCGTCCAATACGACAAGGCGGCCAATCGTTGGATCTTCACGCAGTTTTCGGTGAGCACAACTCCCTACCTACAGTGCGTCGCGGTGTCCACGACTTCTGACGCCAAAGGCACGTACAACCGGTACTCGTTCTCGTACAGCAATTTCCCCGACTACCCCAAACTCGGCGTCTGGCCCGACGCGTACTAAGTCACCTTCAACATGTTCCAAGGCAACTTCTTTGCGGGCTCGGCATTGTGCGCTTATGACCGCGCCGCAATGCTCGCCGGCAACCCGAACGGCCAGAGCGCGACGCTGGCGCAGTCATTCACGGTAAATCAGTGGCTTCCCCTGAAATCCGGGGGAGCGGTCTGCGCCGCTGCCGCCGGATTCGATTGCCTCCCATCCACGCCGGCACACCGGACTGATGTCGGCCGCCTACGGTTCGAAGGCGAACGCTGGAGCAACATGGACTCGATGAAGCCGACCTTTTTCGTGGCTCCCGACATCGTAGTTTGATCAGCCGGCGGGAGCACGACAGTGGTTTGTTAAACCCCCAGCATCCGGGCGCGTGCGTGGCGGTTACCGATATGGCGCCCCCACACCACGGCGCGGAAACTGCCGGGCTCCACCTTTCTCCGAGTCGACAAATCGTCAACTGGGACAGACGCTTGACCATATCGGGCTGCGCCTTTGCAATGGCCCGCCTTTGTTCAGTTTGAGATGGGCAATGGCGTAACCCTTTCGTGGAATAACAGTACATGCGTCTGCGTTCAACACCATCATCCTCACCTTTCCGGCAAAATGAAGAAGCATGCACATCCCCGGCATCCCCTTCCAGACCACCGACTGGGCCGAAGTCGAACCAGTCGCCCATGAAGGAGAAACAGGCGTGGCACACTGGCGTACCCGCCAATTCGGAGAAATTCGGGTACGCCTCGTCGATTACTCCCCGGGCTACCGTGCCGATCACTGGTGCGAAAAGGGGCACGTGCTCTTCTGTCTGGAGGGCGAACTGCACACCACGCTGATGGACGGCCGCGTGGCCACCCTCCGCCCTGGAATGAGCTACCAGGTCGGCGACGGCATGGAAGCCCACCGCAGCTACTCGCCCAACGGCGCCAAGCTATTCATCGTGGACTGAAGCAAACTCGCACCGCACGCGCGTGCATTACCCAGAGGCTTTGGCTTTGGATCCTGATCCTATGTGTCTTTGCTCCAGCCTGCTGATGGCGGGACTGATCGCCGGCGCCACTCGAAGAGATCGCCATCGTCGCGCACAGCATGGGCGGCCTGGTCTCGCGCAGCGCTTTGCACTATGGCACGGCAATGGGACACTCGTGGCCGCGCAGCAGCCTTAAGCAGTTGATCTTCCTCGGCACACCACACCAGGGCGCGCCCCTCGAACGTGCAGGAAACTGGATCGACACCGCCCTCCAACTGAGCCCGTACACCTCGCCGCTCGCCGAACTCGGAAAGACGCGCAGCGCGGGAATCACCGACCTGTGTTATGGCAATCTGCTGGATGAAGATTGGGAACACCTGGACCGGTTCGACCCGGCGGGAGATAGACGGCGCCCGCTGCCGCTACCGGAGACAGTCCAGTGCTTCGCCATTGCCGCCGCGGATGACGGAATTGTCCCCGTGGACAGCGCCTTAGGTCGTCATCCGGACCCCGTCCGCCGTCTCTCCTTCGACCAATCCCATCAGATGATTGGCAACACCATGAGCCACTGGGACCTGCTCAACCGGCGCGACGTCTACGAACAGATTCTCCGCTGGCTCAATGTCGCCACGTATTCTGTGCCGGCCCCTCCGATGAGGAACGCACCCCCAGCCGAGCCGCGACCGTGAGAAGCCGTGAATTATTGTTCGCGAAGCCATCAGAAGTGACGATCATGCTGCAATTGGCTCGTCACTTAATTTATGCGGCAAAACTCTGATCACCACCACCCGCACGACCCCTAGAATAGATAAGTCGGGTGATATCGCTAAATTGCTGATTCTGCTTGCCTATATTTGCGTTTTCGCTACTCTGGCGGCGGTGCGGAATCGCCAGTTCGTCGCGTGGATTGTCCCGCTCTCAGTGGTTCTATGCCGTTACCGGTTGCCGCCACACCAGCCGCACCCATTGCATGATGTTGTAGGTCAGGCACGACCACATCAGTTCGCACCGCGCCTTCCCTAAGCCGCGCACGCTGAACTTGCGTAGTCCCAACTTCTCCTTGATCCAGGCGTTGGGGAACTCTGCCGCCGCTCCGCGCTTGCGATAGATCTCTCGATATTCGGGAGCCTCCATCTTCTTGCGGAACGCTGCCACATCCGCTTGCTCTTCCAAGCGAATGGATACGGTTCTTCCCCCTTGGGGTTGCCTCGGACAACATTGCATTTGGTAGCGGCAGGCTCCGCAATCCTCGCCTCGCGCCCGATACTGTTGGTAGAGATCACCGCGCTTCCGATTCTGCCGCAACCGCTCCAACCGGCACCCCGCCGGGCACTCCAACTGCGCTCCACCATTCACGATTCGGAACTCCGCCGGCGCGAATTTCGGATCGATCCCCAGTGCCTTCATCGCCGCCGCGCTCCGCTCTTTCGGATCTGGCAACGATCCCACCAGGTCGATCTCTCGCGCCGCACTTTGCTGAATGTTTTCCCGGTTCGTGAACCCTCCATCCACGATCGCCTGTGCCGGCGTCCTTCCCAGATTCCGCTCCACTTCCTCCATCGCCGGAATCAGACTTTGCGCATCGCTGCTGCACTGCGTCAGATCCACTCCCACGATGATCTTGGCTTTCGTGTCGGTCGTGATTTGCGCGTTGTAGCTGGGCGCGATCGCGTTGTCGCCATGCTTCATGTTCCGCGCTTCCGGCTCTTGCACGCTCACCCGTATTTCAGGTTTTTCTTCTTCGCTGGAAGCGGCTTCCTGCAAAGCATTCACCTCCGCCAGGGCGGCCGTCAGCCGCTCCTCCATTTCTCGCGCCGCTCGCTCCCGCGCCGCCTGTTTGCGTTCACTCAAGGGCTCTTCCCCGCGCGCATCTCCTAACTGCTCTACGACTTGCTTTGCTTGCAACTGCCGCTGCCGGATCGTTTTCTCGCGCCGGAACGAATCCGCACCTGCCAGGGCCCGGATCTTCATGCCATCGTGGGCCACCTGCTCCAGACTGATCATCTGGGCGCCCTCCAACACCACCAGCAATTCCACAAACAGTTCGTCCAACGCCGCTTTGTGCTTCACGCGAATATCCGAAAGGCTGTGGTGATTGATCGTTGCCAAGGCGGCCAACCACATCATCCCTGGTTCCCATTGCATCCAACGCTCAATTTCCCGCGCTTTGGTAATTCCTTCGCTAATCGCATATACCCATAAGCTGATCAGCAACCGAGGGTCCCAGGCAGACGCTCCTGGTGCGCCTTCGGTTGTGCGCAAGGGCTCGGTAAAACTGCTCAAGTCCATGCGCCCGACCAGTTCCCAGATCGCCCGCGCCTTATGATCCGGGGCAATCAATTCCTCGATATAGATCGAGGCCAACATAGTCTGCTCGCGATTGACGGATTTCAATTTCCGTTTGCCCGCAGCATTGTTTTTCGGCTGGGTGGCCTGTTCCGGGAGGTCCAACAGAGTCAGCTGGTCCGACGAGAGCTCCATGTACTGATTATGCGCGAAGTTCTTCTTATTCAAAAGAACTTTACGTAATTATTTCACAGCTTCTGAGGGAGCGGTGCCTTGAAAATCACCGCTCCCTCACGGTCGCGGCTCTGATTATGGCGTGTTCCATCAGCTTCGGAGCCACGCGCGTCAGCAAGCGGTTTCGGCTTACTTAGCCACTTCTTCGTCCGCTGCAGGATTAATTCTGCTCGCCTCCTGCCACAGTTTGAACGCGGCGATGTCCATCTCCTGCTCCGCGAAATTCACGGGGACGATCGAGATCTCGTCCCGCTCCTCGGTGACCGGCAATTCCAGGGTTTCCATGAAGACGCTCCATCGAGAAATAGGACGCTCGAATCCTAAACCCAACATCGCGCTTTGTCAATGGCCCTCCGTATCTCCTCGAACCCCCACCGACTGCAGGATTCGCCGCACCTTCTTCGGCGAGATCGAAAGCCGTTGCGCTACCCGCGAGATCTTCCGTCCCTCCCGCTCCCACACCTTGGGAATCACGATCCGCGCAAACTCCTCGGTCAACTGCTGAAAGGTCCGGTTCTCCACCACGCCGGCGCTCCACGCGCGCAATTGCGGATCGACGGGCCAGTTCTGCAGCACCCTTGCCTTCAGTACCTCCAGTTCGTCCCACAGATACTGCCGCTCGCCGGTCTCGGGTTGGAGCAGCGCCATCGCCGCCTCGCAACTCCGCCGCGCGCGCTCCAGATCGCGCAGCGGCGCCGCCGCATGCGTGATCCCCTGCCACACGTGCGCCCGCGCCAATAGACGGCGATTCTGCGTACGCCCCGCGAGGGCCACCGCTTCGCACGCGAACGTGTCCGCCACCTCGTGATGCAGCGCCGCGTCTCCCACCTGCTCGTCGATCGCCGAGTTCTCCACGATGCACTGCAGGGTCCGCGCCCGCGCCATCACGATGAAGTCGGATTTCTCGCTGCCATGCGCGTATGCTTCCACTGCTTCGATCGCCGCGTGCTCCAGGTCGCCCGCATCCAGATAAAGGAATCCCCGATTGATCCGCACGCCAGCAATCCCGTGATGATTGCGCTGGCGCACGTAAATCTCCATCGCTCGCTCCAGGTGCGTGCGGCTATGGGCTCGCAATTCATCGATGCGCATCCGGCTCTCGCGCCCCAGATCCACGGCCTCGCCTCCTTCTTTTCCCGATCGCCGCGACGCCGCCAGCCGGTCGAGTTCCTTGTGCGCGCGCAGCGCCACCAGCCGCTCCACGGACGCGAGATTCTGCAGCGCCCGGGCCAGTTGCAGGTGCTCACCGCCCGCCCGGCAGTACTCCGCGATCGCCCGCTCGAAGAACCCCACCGACTGTTCGTAGCGCCCCTGGCGGCGCGCAATCCGTCCGTATGCCGATTGGATGTTTCCCCGCCCCAGGTAATCGTCCGTGGGATTCAGCGCCTCTTCCGCGTGCCGCAGCATCGCCAGCGCCTCGTCCACCTTTCCCCGCTGGAAGGCCAGCCAGCTTCGCGTGGCCTGCATAGTCGCCGCCATCTGCGTGTATCTCTGCGCCAGC
The DNA here is from genome assembly GCA_963791985.1 of uncultured Solibacteraceae bacterium. Taxonomy (GTDB): domain Bacteria; phylum Acidobacteriota; class Terriglobia; order Bryobacterales; family Bryobacteraceae; genus Solibacter. Next base: position 408,424 of record CAWBUN010000005.1, read on the forward strand.
GCCAGCGCTTCGCCGCGTTCGATGTAGCGCAGCGCTTCGTCGTATTGTCCGGTCTTCCGATGGCAGCGCCCGATCCAGAAGTTGGCGATCGCCAGCAACTCGCGATCCTCCAGTTCGTCCTCGAACGAGACCACCAGACGGAAGTGGCCCGCTGCCCGCTCGTAATCCTCCTCCGACATGGCGAGCACACCCTCAGCCATGCGTAGGTGTAGATAGTCGAGCACCGGCAGCCTCGACCGAGCGGCCGCGGGGAACCGGGTCAAAATGCGTTCCAGAAGGGCCGGGCTGTCAAACCCGGCGTCCACCCACTGCGCCACCAGGCCGGCGAGAACGCCTTCGCCCGCCTCTGGTTTCAGCTTTTCGACACTCGTCCGGATGCTCTCCAGAAGTTCAAAACCCTGCCCGATCCTGCGGAACCCAAGATCGTCGCGCAACTGCTCTACCAGCGTTGCGCGATCCACGGCAACGCCCATGTGCGAAGTATGCGCCGTCCCGTTCCGCATGTCCAGAAGTGAATGTCACTCCAGGCATTCGTAGGCGCGCGAGGTCAGGAACTCCGGAAATTCCTCGCTGCCGACCATCTCTTGAAACAGGCGCGCCGCGGTAGTCAACTGCGCTTCGGGAATTCGCCTGCCCAGTTTTTCAACGTGATGGTGCACCAGCACCCGCACCAGCGCCGGCGTAATCTCGCGTCCGTCATCCAGCTTCGTTCCGTGCCGCAGCCACTGCCAAACCTGCGCCCGGCAGATCTCCGCAGTGGCCGCATCCTCCATCAGGCTGTAGATCGGCACGCACCCGTTCCCTCCGAGCCATGCCGAAAGATACTGCAGGCCGACATCGACGTTCAACGACAACCCGGCCTCGGTGATCGGCCCGGTCGGAACCCGCACCAGGTCGGGCGCGCTCGGCGTCGATGTGCTTGCGCGACCGATCTGGTTGGGTCCGCTCATGTACGTGTCGAAGACGAACTTCGCCAGCGGAATCAGTCCCGGATGCGCCACCCAGGTACCATCGTGTCCCGCCCAGACCTCGCGCAATTTGTCCTCGCGGACGCGCTCCAGCGCCGCCTTGTTCGCGTCCGCGTTGTGCTTGATCGGAATCTGCGCCGCCATTCCGCCCATCGCGTGCGCGCCGCGGCGGTGGCAGGTCGCAATCAGCAGGTCCACGTACGAGGCCAGGAACGGAGTCGTCATCGTCACCCGTGAACGCTCTGGCAGCACATGCGCCGGATGCTTGCCGAATTTCTTGATGTAACTGAAGATGTAGTCCCATCGGCCGCAATTCAGCCCAGCCGAGTGCTCGCGCAGTTCCCACAGGATCTCGTCCATCTCGAAGGCGGCGAGAATCGTTTCGATCAGCACGGTGGCGCGGATCGTTCCGCGCGAAATTCCCAGCGCGCTCTGTGCGGCCACGAAGACGTCGTTCCACAGCCGCGCTTCGTAACGGCTCTCCATCTTGGGCAGATAAAAGTACGGACCCGTGCCGTTGTGAATCAGCATCGTGGCGTTGTGGAAGAAGAACAGGCCGAAATCGAAGAGCGACGCCGAGATCGGGTCGCCGTCGATCAAAAAATGCTTCTCCACCAAGTGCCATCCTCGCGGCCTCACCATCAGGGTCGCCGTTGTTTCGGCCAGTTCGTAGTGCTTCCCCTCGGGGCTCGCGTACGTAATCGTCCCCCGCACCGCCTCGCGGAGATTCGCTTGCCCCTCCATCATGTTTGACCAGGTCGGCGAGTTCGAGTCCTCGAAATCCGCCATGAACACGCTCGCGCCGGAGTTCAGCGCGTTGATGATCATCTTGCGGTCGGTCGGCCCGGTGATCTCCACCCGGCGGTCGCACAGATCGGCGGGCGTCTCCGCGACGAACCATCGCGACCTGCGGATCTCCGCGCTCTCGGCCGGGAAATCCGGCATCTCGCCCGCGTCGATCCGCTCCTGGCGCTGCTTCCGCGCGTCCAGCAGATCCTGCCTGCGCGCCTCGAATTGTCTGGAAAGTCCCACCAGGAAGCGGATCGCTTCCGGGGTGAGAATTCGTTTTTCCGCTCCGGTTACCGGGCCGACTATCTGCACCGGGTCGGTATGTAGTGCGAACACTGATAGGTCCCTCCTGCATGCCGATCCTATCGCGCTCCCGCGGAATTTCGAAGCGCGCTCGTCCGATCCGGACGACTCGCCCGCCGCGCCCTATCGCGCTTGCCGCAACCCCCCGGAAGGCCGTCTACTGGAAATCGAGCAGGAGGGAAGTTCTCATGACGAATGACAGGCGCTGGCAAGGAATTGAGCGCCCTTACACGCAGGAAGAGGTCGAGCGGCTCCAGCCCTCGGTCAGGATTCACCACACGCTTGCGACGCTCGGAGCCGAGCGGCTCTGGACGCTGCTACACAGCGACGGCTTCGTCCAAAGCCTGGGAGCCCTTACCGGCAACCAGGCCGTACAGCAGGTGCAGGCCGGCCTGAAAGCCATCTACGTGAGCGGCTGGCAGGTCGCAGCCGACGCCAACGGCGCGTCGCAGATGTACCCAGACCAGAGCCTCTACCCCGCGAACAGCGTGCCCGCTCTGGTCCGCGCAATCAACAACTCGCTCTTGCGCGCCGACCAGGTCAGCCGCCTGGAAGGCCGCCACGGCATGCACTGGCTCGCCCCCATCGTGGCCGACGCCGAGGCCGGCTTCGGCGGCATGCTCAACGCCTTCGAGATTATGAAGGCGATGATCGAGGCCGGCGCCGCCGCCGTTCACTTCGAAGATCAGCTATCCTCCGCCAAGAAGTGCGGACACCTCGGCGGCAAGGTACTGGTGCCCGCCTCCGAGTTCATCCAGAAGCTGATCGCCGCGCGCCTCGCCGCCGACGTGATGGGCGTCCCTACCGTCCTGATCGCGCGCACCGACGCCGACGCTGCGCGCCTCCTATTGAGCGACATCGACCCACACGACGGGCCATTCCTCACCGGCGGCAGGACGCATGAAGGCTTCTCCCATTACCGCGGCGGTATCGAGGCCGCCATCGCGCGCGGCCTGCTCTACGCACCCTACGCCGACGTCATCTGGTGCGAAACCTCCGAGCCCGATTTCGAGCAGGCGCGCCACTTCGCCGGCGCGATTCATGCCCGCTACCCCGGCAAGCTGCTGGCCTACAATTGCTCGCCTTCATTCCACTGGAAAAAGCTGCTCACCGACGACCAGATTACCCAGTTCCAGACGCAGCTCTCGCACCTCGGCTACAAGTATCAGTTCGTGACCCTCGCCGGCTTCCATTCTCTGAACGCCGGCATGTTCGAACTGGCCCGGGAATATACGCGTTCCGGAATGGCCGCCTACTCACGCCTGCAGGAAAAGGAATTTGCCCTCGCTGCCAGCGACGGGTACGGGGCCGTCCGACACCAGTCCTTCGTCGGCACCGGTTACTTCGACGCCGTGCAGAACACGATCACGTCCGGCCGCGCGGCCACCACCGCGCTCGAGGGCTCCACCGAGCAAGCCCAGTTCACCCACCCCGACGTGGCGGCGTAACATCAGCTGACGCCGAACCCGGTCGCGCGTCGCGACGCCAATCGGAGCCGCGGCCGTCACTCGCGCTTTGGCGAGCGAGGGAGCGGTGATATTCGGGAATGCGGACTCTTGTCTACTGCCGGCGGCCTGCTTTTCAGTGGTGACGGGCAGAACCTCGTGGCCTACGAAGCCAAAACGGGAAAGCGCTTTGGCATTCCCGCATCAGCGCCACCGGCAACGCGCCGGAAACATACATGCTTGATGGCAAGCAGTACGTGCTCGCCACAGGAGGGGATCAGCTCTTCGCCTTCGTTCTAAACCAGTGAAGCTTAGTTTGTAGCGGATCCAGCCGCCGTGTTAGCGTTACTACAATCACTTATCGGCATTTGAATCCGCTAAATTCCCTTGACAAACGCGCTAGTGAGATTAACGATAATAAGGGCTGATTATCGTTTTACAGACCCAGCCAAGGTCTGCACCACTTGTATAGTAGCGGCGGACGAACGGTAATCCAGCCAGAAAAGGCGAGTACGCGTGTGCGGCACAGCATGCCGCCCGTTCTATCGCCCAAAGCACGCACTAGCTAACATCCATTCGGGTGCGGCCCGCAGCGGTGTCCGCACTGGAAGGCGGGGCAGTATGTCGACCGATGACATCGAACGACCGTTCGATTCGATCGAGAGTGCACACGAGTATATGATGTTACTCGCGAACACGGCTCTGGATTCGATCGTCGAACTGAGCCACGACCGTGACCGGGCCTTGCGCGAAGGGCAGCAGCGCAGGGCGCAAGCCATAGATCTGGCCATCTTCAAACTGAAAATCCTGGGATGCCACATCTTCAAGGGCCGCCGCGCGCTCAACGATCTGCGCATTCTACGGCGCTTGATTCTCAATGAGCGCCTGACGGTGGAAAGAATTATCGCGACGATGTAATCGTAACCGGGCGAATTGGTGGGGGTACTTAGCTGTGGAGGAATCGATCACCCAATCGAGTTACTGGCTCGTATCAGGACGAATACTCTTTCTCTTCCTGCACCTGGTGGGCCTGTTCTGCTTTACTTATATCGTCGCAAAGCGCCTGGTGCCACTACTCCGAGCCCAGCGCGATCCGCGTTGGGATAAGCCCCTGGTCCGCCTCGGCAACGTGTTCCGGTTCTGGCTGTGCCAGTGGAGACACCCCCGATACCTGGCCGCGGGAATGATTCACATTCTGATCTTCGCCGGGTTCCTGCTCTTGGTGAGCCGTGCCGCCACCATCCTGACCCTCGGGGTCTCGGATCGCTTTGCCACACCCCTGCTGACCGGGCATGCTGGCCAAATCTATGACATCTCGCAGGCATATGCAGCAACTGTAGTATTTCTATGCGTGGTGATCGCCGCCATCCGGCGGATCGTCTTCAAGCCGGCCCGCTACCAGCCACCTGCCGGACAATCCAAATGGCGCGCCGTGGATGCCATCTTCCTGCTGGCGCTCATCGGGACCCTCATGCTGGCCGATGGCTTGTTCGAAGCCACGTCGTACCTTCACCGAACGGCCGATCCAGCACCAGCTCTGTCGCTGGCGTGGGTATTCGAGAATTCCCTCGCCGACGCTCCGTTGCCGCTGCTTCACAATCTCCGCCTGGGCACTTATCTGGTCCACGAGTTCACCTTCTTCTTCCTGCTGTGTTACCGGCCGTTCGGTATTCAGTTTCATGTCGAGACATCGCTGTTTAGCATTTACTTCGCCAAGTTAGATCGCAGCGTACTCAAGCGCGTCCGCTGGGATATCCCGGAAGAGGGCCTTGACCAATTGCCGTCGCTGGGAGTCAAACGGTTCGAGGATTTCACCTGGAAGCACTTACTCGACTTCTACTCCTGCGCCGATTGCGGCCGGTGCTCCGACCAGTGCCCTGCCAAAGCGGCCGGCCGCGCTCTTTCGCCCAAGCTCTTCACGACAAAGGCCCGCGACTACAGTTTCCGCCACTATCCCGTATTGGGTAAACCAGAGCAAGGCCAGGCGCTGGTCGGCACCGTATTTTCCGAGGAGGAAATCTGGTCCTGCACCACGTGCGGCGCCTGCGAGGCGGAATGTCCGCTGCTCGTGGAATATATCGACAAGATTGTTGACTTACGCCGCGGTCTGGTCGATGACGGAAAGGCGCCGCAATCCCTGCACAAGCCCCTGAAGGCGCTAGAGAGCCGCGGCAACCCGTTCGGCAAACCCGAAAAGAAGCGTGCCGATTGGGCGCAGGGCTCGGTCCCGGTACTGAATGGCGCAGGCGCGAACGACACGCTCTACTTCGTCGATAGCATTACTTCCTACGACGACCGGATCCAGTCGATCGGCCGCGCGACCGCGCGCATTCTCGGAAATCTCCGCATGAACTTCGGGATCCTCGGAGCCAAGGAGCGCGACAGCGGCCACGATGTACGCCGCTTCGGCGAAGAGACCTTGTTCCTCGCCCTGCGCGACCACAACACCGAAGCCATCCGGGCCTCTGGTGTTCGCCGGATCGTGACAGCCGATCCCCACGCCTACAACGCACTGAAGCACGACTACCGGGACATGCCCCCGGTCGAGCACACCAGCCAGGTGATGGCACACGCCGTGCGGACCGGACAACTTCGGCTGAATCCCGTGGAGAACGGTGTATTTACCTACCACGACCCCTGCTATCTCGGCCGGCACAACGGCATCTACGACGATCCGCGCGACGTGCTCGATTCCATTCCCGGATTGCGCCGGGTCGAAATGAAGCGCTGCAAGGATCGTTCCTTTTGCTGCGGCGGAGCCGGCCTGGCGCTGTTCTATGAGGCAAGAGAGGAAGAGCGGATGGGGGTCATGCGCGTCCGTATGGCGGCCCAGGCGGGTGCCGGCACGATCGTGACAGCCTGCCCGTACTGCATGGTCAACATCGAAGACGCCATCAAGGTGGCGGGTTTGGAAGGCCAGATGACGGCGATCGACCTGGCGGAGCTCGTCGATCGCCAAATGACGAGTTGAGGAGATACCCAATGGAGATCCTGGTTTGCGCGAAACGAGTACCGGATACTTCGGAAAACGAGATCCAGCTCGACGCTTCCGGTAAGGATATCGAACGCAGCGACCTTGTCTATTCGGTCAACGAGTCCGATAACTATGCCGTCGAGGAGGCGTTACAGATTGTAACCCGCACCGGCGGCACCGTCACGGTAGTCACGGTCGGCGGCGAGGAGGATGAGGAAATTCTCCGCCGCGAGATGGCGATGGGCGCGGGGCGCGCCGTGCTCATCTCCGACCCGGCCTTCAGCGGGTCCGATGGCCGCGGAATCGCGTCCATCCTGAAAGCCTTTGTCCAAGCCGGGCACTACGATCTGATTCTGACCGGCGTACAGGCCGACGACGGTTGCGCGCAAGTAGGCGGCATGCTGGCAGCGATGCTCGATTACCCCTTTGCCTCGCTGGTCACCTCGATCGAGGTGCTGGGGGGCGAACTCAGGATTGGCCGGGAAATCGAAGGCGGCAGCAAGGAAATCAACAGCATCGAACTGCCCTGTGTGCTCTCCATCCAGACCGGGATCAACGAACCGCGCTACGTCGGTATGCGCGGCATCCGGCAAGTGGCATCGGTGGCGATCCCGACGCTTGGTGCGTCGGACTTGCGAGTCGATGCAGGCGAAGGCGCGGCGAAGGTGAGGCGCCTGGACTACTTCGTGCCTCCGGAGGGCAAGGGCGCGGATATGCTCGATGGCAGCCGCGAGGAGGTCGTAGACAAGTTGTTTAATTTGCTCAAGGCCAAAGGAGGGTTGAACTAATGGCACGGATCTTCGCTTACATCGTTCACAAAGGTGGCGTCGCGGATGACTCGGCGCTCGACTTGGCTGTTGCGGCGGGGAAGATCGGCTCCGCGCAGCCCTGCACGGCCATCGTCACCGGATGGGGCCCCGAGTTGGACATCGTCTGCCACAGCCTCCGCGCAACTTACGGCGAGATCTGGAAGGTCGCGGCCGAGCCGCTGGCGTATCCGAACGCCGAGTTGGTGCGTAAGGCACTGGTGAACCTGGTGCCGGCCGGCTGCGTCTTGCTGGTTCCACACTCTCACTTTGGAGTCGACCTCTCGCCGGGACTTTCCATCAGGATGAACGCGGCGTATGTGCCGGACGTGGTGGATATCCACGGGGTCGATGGCAACAACCTTCGCATCGTGCGCCAGGAGTTCGGCGGGCAAGTGAGCGCCCATGTTCAATGTGACCTCTCCGCCGGTGCGGTGCTCAATATCCGCCCGGGGGCATTCCGGCCATCTCAGGGCACTGCGGCAAACGGGCAGGTGGTGGATAAATCGGCGAAGGTTGGCTCACTCACTGCACGACGACGTTATCTGGAGACAATCTCTCCTGAAGCCGGCGACGTGGATATCACAAAGGAGCCCGTGCTGATCTCGATCGGTCGCGGAATCGGCGAGCAGGAAAACGTCGCCATCGCCGAAGATCTGGCGGCGGCGATGGGCGCTGCGGTCAGTTGCTCGCGCCCTGTGGTGGACGCCAAGTGGATGGATAAGTCGCGCCAGGTGGGGTCGTCCGGCCAGACCGTCCGGCCCAAGGTCTACCTCGCGTGCGGCATCAGTGGATCTTTTCAGCACCTGGTGGGTATCAAGGGAACCCCGTTCCTGGTAGCGATCAATAAGAACGCCAAGGCGCCGATCTTCCGTGTGGCCGACGTAGGAATCGTCGACGACGTTCTGGAATTTCTGCCGGCCCTGGCGGGCCGGGTTCGTGAAGAGAGCTGCGTACCGGGTAAGGAGAGGCGGCGATGATTACCAGCAAGACATTAAAGCTCAGTTTGAAATCACTTCGGGAATTTGCCAAAAAGCGATTGCCCGACCAGGAGTTGATCGCGCTGGATGAGCGCGACGAGTGCCCGCTGGAAATCGTGCGGCACATGTGCAGCCCGGACAAGCTCGGGATCCAACTCCTGTTTATCCCGGAGGAGTTTGGCGGCTTCGGTGGCGGCGCCTTCGACGTGTACTGTGTCTGCGAGGAAATGGCGAAAATCGACCTGGGCATCGCGACGGCCGTGCTGGCGACCTTTCTTGGCAGCGATCCGATTACCGTCGGTGCCACGCCGGAACAAAAGAAAATCTGGCTTTCACGCATCGCCGAAGAGGGCATTCTCTTCGCCTACGGCGCAACCGAGCCCGATGCCGGAAGCGATCTTGGCGCCTTGCAGACCACGGCGGACCGGGTCCTCGAAGGTGAGCGGATCGTGGGCTATCGCATCAACGGGAGCAAGCAATGGATCAGCAACGGCGGCATCGCCGACGCTTACACCGTGCTGGCGAACACCCCGGCGGGACCCAGCTGGTTCATCGTGGACCGCGCCGCGCAGGGCTTCACCCAGGGCAAGCCCGAAGACAAGCATGGAATCCGGCTCAGCAATACCGCGGCACTCTCGTTCACGGACGTACTGGTGGCGCCCGACCGGCTCGTCGGCGGCGTCGAAGGCCAGGGATTGCTCCAGGCCCAGGCCGTGTTCGGCTACACCCGCTTGATGGTGGCGGCGTTTGGGCTCGGGGCAGGTTGGGCGGCGCTGGACCGTGCCATCCCCTACTCCGCCAAGCGAATTCAGGCTGGCGCACCGCTCTCTGAAAAACAGGGCTACACCCACAAGCTGATCGTGCCCAACGTGGTCCGGCTGGAAGCCGCGCGCGCCTCCATCGAAGAAACTGCGACGCGCATCGATGCCGGCGAGGGCAGCCTGAACACCGAGGGAGCGATCGCCAAATACTTGGCCACCGAGGCCGGCAACGCGGCAGCCGAGGCCGCCATTCAGGCGCTCGGCGGCTACGGCTATACCCACGAGTACATGGTCGAAAAGATCAGCCGGGATGTGCGCATCACCATCATCTATGAAGGCACCTCCGAAATTATGGAGATGACCATCAGCCGCGACCGGTGGCAGTCGCATCTCAAAACACGCGGCACGCACTATCACGATCGGGCCCGCGAACTTGAGGCGCTGCACGCTGCGCATCCCAACGTCGGAGCGGGCTGCGTAGCCCTCGCACTGCACGCCCTTGCCGAAACCATGGAGAGAGCGCGCGCTGGGCGGCTTACGCGCGATCAGCACATCCTCTTGCGCATGGGCGAATGGATCGCCTGGGCGGAATCCGCCGGCAGCCTGGCGCGCCGCGCCGCGCTGCTCGAGGAAGGGCGTCTCCCTGAAAAGGCCAACCAGCGGTTTGATGCTGCTTCGCTGGCCGCGATTTCAAGAATTTTCGCGCGCGAGACTGCGCTCAAGGTGGCGCACGAAGGCTTGCGGTGGATTGTCGGGGCCGGGACAGCGGACGGCGCCGACGGAGACCTCTCCGCGCTGGAAGCGGCGCTGAATTTCCCGGCCATCCACCGCGCACAGCGTGGTCTCATCGCAGACATGGATCTTGTTGCCGACGTGCTCTACGGACGCGCCTCAAAGGCCGCCGGGCACGCAGCGTAAGCCGCGCCCCATAGGCAGCGGTGTCGAAAGAGGCTAGTCATGCAGGACACAGCGTATCGAGCAATCGCAATTGTAGGGGCAGGCGCCGTCCTGCCCGATGCCCCCGATGTCCCAACCTTCTGGAAGAACATTAAGAGCGGGCGTTATAGCATCACCGAAGTCATGCCGGACCGTTGGGACTCGGCGCTCTACTACGATCCCGATCCCAAGGCGCCCGACAAGACTTATTCGAAGATCGGCGGCTGGGTCCGCGAATACGCGTGGGAGCCGTTGAAGTGGCGTATGGCCATCCCCCCGCGCGTTGCCGACGCGATGGATCACTCGCAACGCTGGGCGATTTCCGCCATGCGGGAAGCACTTGCCGACTACGGCTATCCCGAGCGTCCGCTGAACACCGATCGCACAGCCGTCATCCTGGGCAATGCGCTTGGTGGCGAGAAACACTATCTGACCTCGATGCGTGCGTACTTTCCCGAATACGCCCGCGAGTTGGAAGAGAGCGCCACATTTTCGGCACTTCCCACCGCCGTCCGGCGTGACATCACGCGCGAATGGCACACCCGGCTCGACTCGTTCTTTCCACCGATCACCGAAGACAGCATGCCTGGCGAACTCGCCAATTGCCTGGCCGGCCGCATCGCCAATATCTATAACTTTCACGGTCCGAACTTCGTGTGCGATGCCGCCTGCGCATCCGCCATGGCCGCCATCAGCGCGGCGGTGGAAGGCCTGATCGAGAACGATTTCGATGTGGCAGTGACCGGCGGTATCGATCGCAATATGGGCGCTCCGAGCTTCGTGAAGTTCTGCAAGATCGGCGCGCTTTCCGCAACCGGGTCGCGGCCTTACGCGGAAGGCGCCGATGGATTCGTCATGGGCGAAGGCGCGGCGCTCTTCCTGCTCAAGCGCCTGGCCGATGCCGAGCGCGATGGTGACCGCATCTATGCCGTCATACGCGGCATCGGCGCGTCCAGCGACGGAAAAGGCAAAGGCATTACGGCGCCGAATCCGGTGGGGCAGAAATTCTGTTTGGAACGCGCGTGGCAAAACGCCGGTGTGTCGCCAGTCACCGCGACCCTGATTGAAGGGCACGGCACCTCGACCAGCGTCGGCGACGTGGTGGAGGTGGAGAGCATGGCGAACGTGCTCAAGGAGCACGGTGTCAACGGCCATGCCATCGCGCTTGGCTCGGTCAAGTCGAACCTGGGACATTTGAAGGGTGCCGCCGGCGCGGCCGGAATTCTGAAAACAGCGCTGGCCTTGCGCGAGAAGATGCTGCCGCCGAGCGCGCGCTGCGAACACCCCAATTCGAATATCGATTTCGCCCACTCACCGCTCCATGTAAATACGGAACTGCGTCCGTGGACCGAAACCGTTGAAGGCGTCCGCCGGGCCGGAGCCAGTGCATTCGGATTCGGCGGGACCAATTTCCATGTGGTGCTGGAAGAGCACATTCCCCATAGACTTACCGGAAACGGCAAGCGGTCGGTGTCGGTTGGCGAGGCGCCGCCCTCCAATCGCGAGCCGTCCGCGCCGCTGGCGCCGGTGGCTCAAAGCGGGCTGCATACCGCTACCGAAGCCGCCAAGGCGCCATTGCGCGGAGCGCTGGTGACCGGCGCTGCCTCCGTGCGGGAACTGGCCGAGCGGCTGAGCACGGTCCAGAAAAACGCGGAGGCAGGCCGGGCGCCGGCGATCGCCATACCCGATGAAGCTGACCTGCGCGCAGCCGAGCGCATCGCGATCGATTATTCCACCGCCGCCGAGCTGGCGGAGCGCTGCGGGAAGGCGCTCAAGGCGCTCGAGGTCAATCAACCGCCGGTGTGGAAGGCACTGCGCGCGCAAGGTATTTTCCGCGGCCAGGGACCGGCGCCCAAAGTGGCCTTCCTCTATCCCGGCCAAGGCTCGCAGTACGTCAACATGATGGCCGCGTTGCGCGCAGCCGAACCGATCGTCGCACGAGACATTCGAGGAGGCCGACCGGGCGATGACGCCGCTGCTGGGAAGGTCGCTGAGCGAATATATCTTCGTCGATTCCAACGACCCTTCCGCCATGGCGATGGCGGAAGAAGACCTGCGCCAGACCGCCATCACGCAACCCGCCGTCCTGGCGACCGATCTGGCCTTGACGCGCCTCCTCGAGGCGTATGGCATCCGTCCCGATATGACGATGGGCCATAGTCTCGGCGAGTACGCCGCGCTGGTCGCCGCGGGCGCACTGCCGTTCGAAGATGCTCTGGAAGCCGTGAGCGCCCGCGGGCGCGAGATGACGCGCGTCGCGATGGCCGATAACGGCCGGATGGCGGCGGTCTTCGCGCCGCTTGCGGAGGTCGAACGCATTCTGAAAACGATCGATGGCTACGTGGTGATCGCCAATATCAATAGCGAAAAGCAATCTGTAATCGGGGGCGCGAGCCGCGCAGTCCGGCAGGCAATAACTGGTTTGGAAGCGGCCGGGTACAACGTCGTGCCGCTGCCGGTCAGCCATGCGTTCCACACATCCATCGTGGCGCCCGCGAGTGGGCCCCTCCGCGCCACTCTGGAGCGCTTGCACCTCAAGGCAGGCAACCTGCCGATTGTCGCTAACGTGGACGGCAAGTTCTATCCCACCGGTCCGGACGCACGGACCGCGATGCTCGATATTCTGGCGCGGCAGATCTCGTCGCCGGTGCAATTCATCGAAGGGTTGCGCACGCTATACGCCGCGGGCGCGCGCGTATTTGTCGAAGTCGGTCCCAAGAAGGCCCTGCACGGCTTTGTCGAAGATATTCTGGGCGACCGAAATGACGTGCTCGCACTGTTCACGAACCACCCGAAGTTCGAAGATGCCACGGCGTTCAACCAGGCGCTGTGCGGACTCTATGCCGCCGGGTTGGGAACGGGACGCATCGAGACTCAGGCCGAAGTTACCAGCCGCCCCGACGGACGCCCCGCCGCGCGGCCCGTTGTGATTACGGGCGCCTCCCTCGGCCTGCCCGGGACCCAGCGGATTTTCGACGACGACAACGTGGCGCGCATCCTGCGCGGGGAGCAGTTCATTAATTCGATTCCGATGCAGTTCCGCAACGCCATTCTGGATAAGCACATCACGCGCTTGGTGAAGAGCGAAAACGGCGGCCCCACGTTCGAGCAAATTCAGGATCCTTCGGACGTGATCAAACTCGCGGGCCGCGGCGGAGAGTTCGATCTCGGCCGTGAATTCGGCGTCGCGCCGGAGCGCATCGCGGCGCTCGACCGCGTCACCGCCCTGGCCATCGGGGCGGGTTTCGACGCGCTCCGCGACGCCGGAATTCCCTTGACGCAGCATTACAAGAGCACCACCAGGGGCACGCTGCTGCCGGACCGATGGGGACTGCCTGACGCACTCCGCGACGATACCGGCGTGATCTTCGCCTCCGTCTTCCCGGGCTATGACTCCTTCGCGGATGAGATGTCGCGCTACTACGTAGACCGCGGCCGCCGTGAACAGCTCAAAATGCTCGAAGACTTGTGCGAACGCCTCGTCGGCCCGAACAGGCAGGAACTCGACCGGCTCATGGCGGGAATTGCAGGAGGCCATCGCCAGGGAGCCGTATTCGTTCGACCGGCGATTTCTCTTCCGTGTCCTCTCCATGGGCCACTCGCAGTTTGCCGAATTGATCGGCGCCCGCGGTCCCAATACTCAGATCAACGCGGCCTGCGCGAGCACCACGCAAGCGGTGTCGCTGGCGGAGGATTGGATCCGCGCAGGACGCTGCCGGCGCGTGGTGGTGATCTCGGCGGATGATGTCAGCTCAGACCACCTGATCGAGTGGTTTGGCGCGGGCTTTCTGGCCAGCGGCGTGGCTGCGACCGATGCGGCCGTCGAAGATGCCGCCGTTCCGTTTGACCGGAGGCGGCATGGCATGATCATCGGGATGGGAGCCGCGGCACTGGTGCTGGAGAGTGCCGAGGCCGCCGCGGAACGAGGACTCCAGCCGGTCTGCGAAGTGTTGAGCGCGGTCACCGCCAACAGCGCCTTCCATGGCACGCGCCTGGACGTCGAGCACATTCATAGGATGATGGAGCAACTCGTCCGGCAGGCGGAAACCCGCCATGGAATCCGCCGGGAAGAGTTCGCCCCCCGCATGGTGTTCATCTCGCACGAGACGTACACGCCCGCGCGCGGCGGTAGCGCGGCGGCGGAAATCCATGCGCTGCGCGCCGTCTTCGGCGAGGTTGCCGACCAGATCGTAATCGCGAACACCAAGGGCTTCACGGGACACGCGATGGGCACGGGCATTGAGGACGTGGTCGCGGTGAAAGCTCTCGAAACCGGATTCGTGCCGCCGGTGCCGAACTTCAAGGAAGTGGATCCCGAACTGGGTTCGTTGAACCTTTCCAAGGGCGGCGCTTATCCGGTCGAATACGCGCTCCGCTTGGGAGCTGGTTTCGGCTCGCAGATCAGCATGACCCTCCTGCGCCGCGTTGCGGTTCCCGGAGCGCGTCCGGCTCCAGGCGCGTTGGGTTACAGCTATCGAATTGCCGACCCGACCGCCTGGCAGTCATGGCTCGACCGGATAGCGGGCCATGCGGCGGAGTTGGAGGTGGTGCATCGCACGCTTCGTGTGCGCGATTCCGCCATTGCCGAAGTGCCCGCGCCATCGCTCGCACCCGAATCGACAGCCCCGCTTCCCGCCGAAAAAACAGTGGAGGAAACAATCCTCACCCTGATGGTGGAAAAGACAGGGTACCCGCGAGAGATGCTGGACCTCGATCTCGACCTGGAAGCCGACCTCGGCGTCGACACCGTCAAGCAGGCCGAGATGTTCGCCGCCATCCGCGCGACCTACAACATCCCGCGCGATCCCAACCTGAAGCTGCGCGATTTCCCGACGCTCGCTCGCGTCATTCAATTCGTGTACGACCATCGCCCGGACCTGCAAGCCGCAGTGCCGGCCCCGGTGCCGCCTGCCGCCTCCGCTCCGCCCGAAGACGACGTGCGGCAGAAGGTGCTCGACCTGGTCGCCGAAAAAACCGGCTACCCCCAGGACATGCTGGATCTCGATCTCGACCTGGAAGCCGACCTCGGCGTCGACACCGTCAAGCAGGCCGAGATGTTCGCTTCCATCCGCGCGACCTACAACATTCCGCGCGATCCCAACCTGAAGCTGCGCGATTTCCCGACGCTCGCTCGCGTCATTCAATTCGTGTACGACCATCGCCCGGACCTGCAAGCCGCAGTGCCGGCCCCGGTGCCGGTTGCCGTCTCCGCTCCATCCGAGGACAGCGTGCGGCAGAAGGTCCTCGACCTGGTCGCCGAAAAAACCGGCTACCCGCAGGACATGCTGGATCTCGATCTCGACCTGGAAGCCGACCTCGGCGTCGACACCGTCAAGCAGGCCGAGATGTTCGCTTCCATCCGCGAGACCTACAACATCCCGCGCGATCCCAACCTGAAGCTCCGCGATTTCCCGACACTCGCACGCGTAATCCAATTCGTGTACGACCATCGCCCGGACCTGCAAGCCGCAGTGCCGGCCCCGGTGCCGCCTGCCGCCTCCGCTCCGCCCGAAGACGACGTGCGGCAGAAGGTGCTCGACCTGGTCGCCGAAAAAACCGGCTACCCGCAGGACATGCTGGATCTCGATCTCGACCTGGAAGCCGACCTCGGCGTCGACACCGTCAAGCAGGCCGAGATGTTCGCTTCCATTCGCGGGACCTACAACATCCCGCGCGATCCCAACCTGAAGCTGCGCGATTTCCCGACTCTCGCTCGCGTAATTCAATTCGTGTACGACCATCGCCCCGACCTGCAGGCGGCCGCACCGCAGCCCGAACCACCCGCCGCGGTCTCCGCTCCACCCGAGCAAAGCGTCCGCGACAAGGTGCTCGACATCGTCGCGGAGAAAACCGGCTATCCCAAAGAGATGCTTGATCTCGATCTCGACCTGGAAGCCGACCTTGGCGTCGATACCGTGAAACAGGCGGAAATGTTCGCTTCCGTCCGTGCCGCCTTCGGCATTCCGCGAGAGCAGACACTGCGTCTTCGCGATTTTCCCACCCTCGCTCACGTAATTCAATTCGCGGAGACCCGGAGAGCCGCGCCCGTGCAGGCGGTTCCCGAATCAGCGCAGGAACCGCGCCCTGAACCCGTCTTCCCGGCGGCCTTGGACGCCATTCCGCGCCGCGTGCCGGTTCCGGCGCTTCGTCCTCCGCTCGCCATATGCACGCCAACCGGTGTTGCGCTGGAGCCTGGCCGGCGCGTCTTCGTCATGCGCGACCGTGGGGGCGTGGCCGACGCACTCATTGGGAAACTGCAGTCGCTGGGCGTCACGGTGGTGGAGGCTGCCGGTGCGCCCGGTGACGCCCCCGTGCACGGAGTCTTTTGGCTGCCGGCGTTGGATGACGAGGGTGACCTTACCAGGATGACCCTCGTCGATTGGAGTCAGGCCGTGGACCTGCGGCTCAAATCGTTCTACCGGACGATGCGGGTACTCTACGACCAGATATCACCCGCCGGCAGCTTCCTCATCTCTGCGACACGCCTCGGCGGACAGCACGGCTACGACAAGGACGGAGCTACGGCTCCTCTGGGCGGGGCCGTCACCGGCTTTACGAAGGCCTATAAACGCGAACGTCCGGATGCGCTCGTGAAAGCGTGCGATTTCGAAACCGGACGTAACCCGGACGAGATCGCCGATCTGCTGATTCAGGAAACCCTGCGCGATCCCGGAGCCATCGAGATCGGCTATAAGCACGGAGAGCGCTGGACCATCGGCCTCGAGGAACGACCCGCCGCGGATGGCAAGCCAGGCATGAAGCTGGACACCAACTGCGTCTTCGTGGTAACCGGGGCTGCGGGCAGCATCGTTTCCGCAATCACGGCCGACCTGGCGTCTGCCTCGGGCGGCACCTTCTACCTCTTGGACCTCGTGCCCGAGCCCGACCCTGACAATCCCGACCTCAAGCGCTTCACCACCGATAAGGAGGCGCTGAAACGCGATCTGTTCGCGCGCATTCAAGCGCGCGGCGAACGCGCCACCCCGGTACTGGTCGAGAAAGAAATGGCTGCACTGGAAAGAGCCCAGGCAGCTCGCGCTGCGATTGACGCGGTGCGCGCAGCGGGCGGCACGGCCCGGTATTGCAGCATCGACCTGACCGACGGCGAGGCGGTGGCGAAGGTGGTTGCGGGGATCCGGCAACTCAGCGGCCGCATCGACGTGTTGCTGCACGCGGCCGGGATCGATCGGAGCCATGCCCTGCCCGACAAAGACCCGCGTGAATTCAACCAGGTCTTCGACGTCAAATGCGATGGGTTGTTCCACCTGCTGCGCGCCATCGGCGACATGCCGCTTGGAGCGATGATCGCCTTCAGTTCCATCGCCGGCCGCTTCGGCAACTCAGGACAGACGGATTACAGCGCCGCCAACGACCTGCTCTGCAAGATCGCATCCAACTTCCGCCGGACGCGGCTTTCGACGCGAGCCATCGCGATCGATTGGACCGCGTGGGGAGGCATCGGAATGGCCACACGCGGCTCCATCCCGAAGGTGATGGAGATGGCGGGCATCGAGATGCTTCCCCCGGAGGCCGGAGTCCCGTGGATCCGGCGCGAACTGACCGCGGGCGCCGCCGTTGCAGAGGTGGTCGCGGCCGGGAGGCTTGGCGCTCTCCTGAAGGAGTGGCACGTGACCGGCGGGCTGGAGCCCTCTCTCCTTCCGCAGGGCCCCATGCTCGGCGGCACGGCCCACTTGGATCTCGACGGCCGCTTGACCGTTGAGGCTACGCTGGACCCCGCTCTTCAACCCTTCCTCGACGATCACCGCATCGAGGGAACGCCCGTGCTCCCCGGCGTGATGGGAATCGAGGCCTTCGCGGAAGCTGCGCTCTCCATCGCACCAGGCTGGCATATCGAAGCCGTCGAAGACGTCGAGTTTTTAGCGCCGTTCAAGTTCTATCGCGGCTTGCCGCGCACCCTGACGGTCGACGCCCACTTCCATGCACAGGACCACCGCCTGATTGCGGATTGCACTCTGCTCGGCCGCCGCGTTCTCGCCAACCAGGCCGAACCACGCATCGAGACCCACTTTACCGGCCGCGTGCGCATGGTCCGGCATCCCGTCCAGACACCGCTCGGCGCAACTCCCGTCAAGCCGCACGGTTCGCCCATAGATGGCCGAACCATTTACCAACTGTACTTCCACGGCCCCGCCTACCAGGTGCTGCAGCGGGCATGGTGGACCGAAACCGGCGCATGCGGCGAGATGGCGGCCGCACTTCCCGACAACCATCACCCCAGCGACCAGCCTCTCGCTATGGCGCCGCGGCTGATCGAGCTCTGCTTCCAGACGGCCGGCATCTGGGAAATGGCCGTACGGCATCGCATGGGTCTGCCGCATCATCTCGATCGGGTCTCGCTCTATCGCGTCCCCGAACCCGCTGTCGGCCCGCTGTTCGCCGTCGTCACTCCCGGCCCGGCGGAGAGCTACAGCGCCGAAGTCGTCGATGCCGCCGGTACTCGATACCTCTCGATGAGCGGCTATCGAACCGTGTCATTCCGCGAAGATGTCGATTCGCAGGTGTTTCAGCCGGCGGAGGCCCTGGTGGTCTGACATGGAAGTCTGCTGGTTCGAACAGAGCGATCGCGACGTACCGTTTGGGGATGAGTGGCTGAGCGAAGGCGAACGCATCCGCCTCGCTGGGCTCCGCATTCCCAAACGGCGCCGCGATTGGCGCCTGGGACGCTGGACTGCGAAATGCGCCGTCGCTGCGTACTTGAACCTTCCGCATGCCTCGCGGGTTCTGGCAGGGGTAGAACTCCGCCCCGCGCCTTCGGGTGCGCCTGAGGTGTTTCTCCACGGCCAGGCAAGTCCGCTGACACTCTCGCTCAGCCACAGCGGCGGCCTTGGGCTCTGCGCCATCGCTCCCGCTCCCACGGACCTGGGATGTGACCTCGAACAAATCGAGCCGCGCAGTGCGATATTTCTTGTGGACTATTTCAGCGATTCGGAGCAGGAGTTGGTGAGGCAAACTCCCGGCGCCATGCGGACCCAACTTGTGACATTATTGTGGAGCGCGAAAGAAAGCGCGCTGAAAGCGATGCGTTGCGGACTGCGGGAAGACACTCGTTCGGTGCATGCAACTCCGGCTGATTTCCTGGAGACATGCGCCGGGCGTTGGCGCCCGCTCTCCGTTACGCACACGTCCGGCGCGAGGTTCTTCGGCTGGTGGCGCGAATCGCGGAATCTCATCCGGACGATCGTAACCGATCAGGAGAATCGTTATGCAGACCCGCTCGCTTGCATCTAATTCGCTTGGATCTAATTTGACCTACCTCAAACAATTGGCTGGTGCCGGCTTGGAGGGAATCGAGTCTGCCCGGCGGGAGGTCCGCCCCATTGTGCCCGTCTGGGCGCCCGTCGCCATCGGCGTCGTCGTAGGACTGCTTGGCGCCACCATGACAGGCCGCCGCAAGACAGTCTCCCGAACGGCAATGGGCGGCCTGGTCGGCACTGTTGTCGGTCTGAGCGCGGGCCTGGCTTGGACATCGGGACGCTCGTTCGGCCCCGCCGCTCGGGCCGCGGCACGCCGTGTGAATGCGGTCCGTGATGCACGCTGGCTGGCAAGGAACCCGATTAACTACGCGTGATCCAGGCCCAACACCAAAGGTGTTAAACATGCCAGATCATCCCATGCGATTATATTGACTGGGATAAGTGGGTTCCCGCCGGAGCAGGCCGCCGATGCCGCCGGACTCCTCTTTGGCCTTATCGGCCTCGGCCAGGACGCGCTGCTTGTACTCGCCCGTGAAGATGCGGCGCTTCGCTCGGGCGACGACCTCGGGATTCGGGCGGCTGGCGCCGACCGCGGTCGGTCCGGCCTCGCTTTGCTCGGTCTCACCACTGCGCTCTACGGCCAGGGCCGAAGAGTATGTCTTCGTGTTCTCCATGCTGAATATCCTTCCCGCCCTGCTCTGTAATTAAGGATGCGAGAAGTGTCTCAGCTATATTGGCACGGAGGGATGGCGCAAGCCGGCTACTCGTACTCTGCCGTGAAAAAAGCCCGTACGTATACTGCGGCGGCCCTTGAATATGCAGTCGGCGAGCGAATCATCCCGGTGAACCCGGCTGCCAGAGTGGAGTTGCCAGGCGCCAAGCTGCGGAAACCGACGAAGCGCGCATACACGCTTGATGAAATGCGCCGGTTGCTATCCGGAGCGCGTTCTGTCTCCCTACGGGAGCACCTGATCGTCCGCATATTCTATGTGTGCGGACTCCGGCCCGGCGAACTGTTTGCGCTACGAGTGGATGACATCGAGCCGAAGTTACTCAGGATTGATGAAGCCTTGAAGGAGACAGAGAAAGGCGCCGACCGTGTCGGCGAAACGAAGACGACCAGCTCCAACGCCTACGTTTCAATCAGTGATGATCTTTACAAGGAGATCACCCTGTGGCTGAGCATCCGCAACATGGCCGATCCTTACCACAGGAATCGTCCGCTGGCACCGAACGATCTACTATTCCCGACCGAGACTGGCACGCCGTACCGGATCGGCAACTACCTGAAACGAGTCCTTAAGCCGATTGCGGCCACCGCTGGGATTTCGGACATGACATACCGGGCTCTGCGCCGGACATTTGCAACGGAGTTTCAGCGCCATGGATCGCCGAAAGATGCGCAGGCTCAATTGCGGCACTCAAAGCTGGAGATGACCGACTGGTACATGCGCGACATCCCGGAAATCTGCCAGGCCACCGAGGAGAAGGCTCCACCTGATGCGCGGAGGCCACAATGAATCTCCTAAGTCAGTTGCGGTTTGGTGGGGTATTCGGTGGGGTGACCGAACCTTCGAGGAGTAGCGCTACTGAATTTAAAGGAGTTGTGGTACGCCCGAGTGGATTCGAACCACCGACCTTTTGCTCCGGAGGCAAACGCTCTATCCAGCTGAGCTACGGGCGCACAATTTGCAGCACTTCAATTGTAGTCGCTCCCGCCGCAAGCGTCAAACTCGCACCTGCGGTATCATAATAGTTACCCTTGCTTTCCCTTAACAACATCTCCATGCGCTTTGGCGCCCGAATTCTGTTCGAAGACGTTGCCTGTTCGTTCTTGCCAGGCAGACGTTATGCCCTAACCGGGCCGAACGGCGCGGGCAAGTCTACCCTGATGAAGATCCTCACCGGCGAAATCGAACCGGCGCTGGGTACCGTGACGCGTCCCAAGAAACTCGGCGTCCTGCGGCAGGATCAATTCGCGTTCGATCAGTTCCGCGTGATCGATACCGTCATCATGGGCAACGCGCCTTTGTGGAAGGCGCTCGAAGAACGTGACAAGCTTTACGAAAAGCCCCACGACCAGCTCACCGATGAAGACGGCATGCGTCTCGGTGAACTCGAGGGCATCGTCGGCGAACAGGATGGTTACACTGCCGAGTCCGATGCCGCCGTCCTGCTCGATGGCCTCGGTGTGCCCGACTCCTTGCACGAGCGCCGCATGGGAGAGTTGCAGGGCGGCCAAAAGGTCCGCGTCCTTCTCGCTCAGGCGCTGTTCGGCACCCCTCCCGCGCTCCTACTCGACGAGCCCACGAACCACCTCGATCTCGATTCGGTCCACTGGCTTCAGGACTACCTCACCCACTATCAGGGCGCGCTGATCGTTATCTCCCACGATCGCCACTTCCTCAACTCGGTTTGCACCCACGTCGCCGACATCGATTACGAGACCGTCATCCTCTACACCGGCGGGTACGACGATATGGTGCTGGCCAAGACCCAGATTCGCTCACGCATCGAAGCGCAGAATCAACAGCGCGAAAAGAAGATCGCGCAGCTCAACGAATTCATCGCGCGCTTCTCCGCCGGCACCCGTTCCAGCCAGGTCACCTCACGCAAGAAGGAAGTCGAGCGCCTGCAGACTTCCGAACTGGCGCGCAGCAACATCCAGCGCCCCTACATCAAGTTCGATTCCAAGCGTCCCTCCGGCCGCCACCCGCTGGAGTTCAAAGCGGTCTCGAAATCCTACGGCGATTTGACCGTGATCGATAACTTCACCGCCAGCCTCTCGCGCGGCGAGAAAATCGCCCTCATGGGCCGTAACGGCGTCGGCAAGACCACCCTGCTTAAATCGCTGGTCCGCAACGCCACCGGCTTTGTCGAGGATTCCGATCGCGGCTTTGAAATCGATGGCGGCACCGTCACCTGGGGCCACGAAGTTTCCGTCGGCTACTTCGCCCAGGATCACACCGATTCCATCGCCAAGGGCATGACCACCATCGAGTGGCTGCACCAGTGGGATCCCGGCGCTTCCCAGGAAGAACTTCGCGGACTGCTCGGCCAGATGCTGTTCTCCGGCGACGACGCGCTCAAACCCACCGGCGCCCTCTCCGGCGGCGAGTCCGCCCGCATCATCTTCTGCCGCCTCATGCTGCAGAAGCCCAACTTCCTGGTGCTCGACGAACCCACCAACCACTTGGATCTCGAGTCTATCAACGCGCTCAATATCGCGCTGCAGAAGTACGAAGGCACCGTGCTGCTCGTAACCCACGATCACGACCTGATTGATGAAGTGGCCACCCGCATCTGGCACTTCGAAGGCGGCAAGATCGAAGATTTCAAGGGCCCCTACGCCGAGTACGTGGCCTACGCCCAGGAAAAAGCCTCGTAGGACAGGCCTCCCGGCCTGTCCACTTGTTAAGTCTTATATCTCTTGATCAACGCCACCGTCGAACTGTCGTCGTCGGGCAAAGGCGCGTCCTTGGCCAGCGACGGCAGAATCTCCGCGGCCAGCACTTTACCTAGTTCCACGCCGAATTGATCGAACGGGTTGATATCCCATATCGTGCCCTGCGTGAACACGCTGTGCTCGTACAGCGCCACCAGCGCTCCCAGCACCGCGGGAGTCAACCGCTCCGCCAGAATCGTGTTGCTCGGCCGGTTGCCATCGAACTCGCGGTATGGCTGCCCGGCAGGCGCCGGCTTTCCGAACGCCAGTGCCTTGCTCTGTGCGAACACGTTGGCCATCAGCAGGTCGTGATGATTGCCCATCGGGCTCGGCAGCGGGTTCAATGTCTGCCGGAAGCCGATGAAGTCGCACGGCACCAATTTCGTCCCCTGGTGAATCAGCTGGTAGAACGAGTGCTGCCCGTTGGTTCCCGGCTCACCCCAGAAAATCGGTCCCGTTTCGTACGTCGTGATCGGCTCTCCACCCAGCGTTACGTGCTTGCCGCAGCTCTCCATCGTGAGCTGCTGCAGGTATGCCGGGAAGCGCTTCAGGTATTGATCGTACGGCAGCACCGCCACCGTCTGCGCTTTAAACAGATTGTTGTACCAGACGGTCAGCAATCCCATCAGCACCGGCATATTCCTGGCGAATGGCGTAGTGCGGAAGTGCTCGTCCATCGCGTAGGAGCCGGCCAGCATATCGAGGAAATTCTCCGGCCCGATCGCGATCATGGTCGAAAGTCCGATCGCCGATTCCATCGAGTAACGGCCGCCCACCCAGTCCCAGAATACGAACATATTCGTTGGATCGATTCCGAACTTCGCGACCTTGTCCGCCGCCGTCGAAACCGCGACAAAGTGCCGCGCGATAGCCGCCGGGTCGCCCAGTGCCGCCAGCGTCCACGCGCGCGCCGATTGCGCGTTCGCCATCGTCTCCAGTGTGGTGAAGGTCTTCGACGCCACGATGAAGAGCGTCTCGGCTGGATCCAGATCGCGCGTGGCTTCACAGAAATCCGTGCCGTCCACGTTGGAGACGAAGCGGAACGTGAGATTGCGCTGGCTGTAATGCCGCAGCGCCTCGAAGGCCATCACCGGCCCCAGGTCGCTGCCTCCAATCCCGATGTTCACCACGTTGCGGATCGGCTTCCCCGTGAACCCGGCCCACTGGCCCTCCCGCACGCTGTTAGCGAAGGCGCTCATCTGGTCCAGCACCGCGTGCACCGGTTCCCCCGCCTCGGGCACCTTTGCCGCCGCCAGCGATTTTCCGCGCGGCGCGCGTAGCGCCGTGTGGAGCACCGCGCGCCCTTCCGTGGTATTGGTCTTGTCCCCGCGGAACATCGCGTCTATGCGTCCCCGCAGCCCGCACTCTTCCGCCAGCGCGAGCAACAGGCCGAGCGTCTCATCCGTCACCCGGTTCTTCGAGTAGTCCAGATACAGCCCCGCCGCTTCCGCCGTCAGCCGCTCTCCGCGCCGGCTGTCCGCCGCAAACAATTCCCGCAAGTGCACGTTCTTGATCTGTTCGAAGTGCGCCGCCAGTTTCTTATAAGCTTCCCGATCTGTCAGCATATTGTTTTCAGCGTCTAGCTCTCCAGCCCCATCTGCGTCAGCCTGTAGCGCAGCGCGTTCCGCGTGAGTCCCAGCAGGCGCGCCGCCTGGCTCTTATTCCCATCGGCCCGCCGCAGCGCTTCCCGGATGATGTCCTGCTCATACTGATCCAGGCTCATGCCCTCGGGCAGAAAGTGGTTGTCATTGCCCTGCGCCCGCGGCCGCGGAGCGCTCTCCAGTTTGATATCGTCGGCGTCCAACTGCGTCCCCGTGGCCATCACCAGGCTGCGCTCAATCACGTTCTCCAGTTCGCGCACGTTGCCCGGCCAGTGGTATGCCATCAGCTTTTCCATGCCCGCGTCTGTAATGCTCTCCACCTGGCAGCCGGTATCGGGCGCCAGTTTGTGGACGAAGTGATTCGCCAGAAAGGGAATGTCCACCTTGCGCTCGCGCAGCGGCGGAATGTTCAACGGCACCACGTTTAGCCGGTAGTACAGGTCCTCGCGAAACGTCCCCTGCTCCAGCGCCGCGCGCAAATCCTGATTGGTCGCTGCCACCAGCCGCACGTCGATGTGCCGCGTCACGTTACTTCCCAGCCGCTCGAACTCCCGCTCCTGCAGCACCCGCAGCAGCTTCACCTGAATCGCCGCGGGCACGTCGCCGATCTCGTCGAGGAACACCGTGCCCGTGTCCGCCTGTTCGAACTTGCCCGGCTTGGTGGTCTGTGCGCCCGTGAACGCGCCCTTCTCGTAGCCGAAGAGTTCGCTCTCCATCAGGTTTTCCGGTATCGCCGTGCAGTTGATCTTCACCAGCGGACGGTCTTTGCGCGGCGAGTGGAAATGAATCGCGCGCGCGATCAGATCCTTGCCGACCCCGCTCTCTCCCGTCAGCAGCACCGTCGCCCGCGAAGGTCCCACCCGCTCGATCGCCGCGAAAATCTCCTGCATCGCCGAACTCCGTCCCACGATGTTGTCGAATTCGTAGCGCCGCCCCAGCGCCGCCTTCAGCTCGCGATTCTCTTCGCGCAGAGCCCGTACTTCCAGCGCCTTGTCCACCACCTGCATCAGGTGATCGAGCGAAAACGGCTTGAGCAGAAAATCCGTCGCCCCCGCCTTCATCGCTTCCACCGCCGTCTCCACGTTGCCGAAGGCGGTCATCATCACAACCGGCACGTGCGAATTCTGCCGCCGGATCAGCGCCAAAAACTCCTGGCCGTCCATGTTTGGCAGCTTCAGATCGGTCAGCACCATGTCCGAGCGATCCACGATCTTCAGGCCCTCTTCGGCGCTCGCCGCCTTGTCCACGTCGAAACCGGCCGACAGCAATTGCAGCTCGATCACGCGCCGCAGTTTCTCTTCGTCTTCTACGACCAGAATTCGTTTCTTCATGCGGTGGGTTGGGGAGGCGGATTTGTGGGCAGCGATACGCAAAAGATGCTGCCTTTCCCCGGCTCGCTCTCCACTGCTATCTTACCGCCGTGTTCATCCACGATCTTGGAAACAATCGCCAGGCCGAGGCCCACACCCTCTTTCTTCGTGGTGAAAAACGGATTGAAGATGTCTTTCATCGTCTTTTCGTCGATGCCCGAGCCGCGGTCGATCACGGCGATCTCCACCGATCGCCCGTTGGCCCGCGTCTTCACCGTCACGGCTCCTCCCTCCGCCGTAGCCTGCGCCGCATTCAGCACCAGGTTGTAAAACACGCGCTCCAGCAACTCCCGGTCGAATGGAAAGGGCGCAATCTCCGGCGCATAGTTCCGGTAAATCGTGATTTCCGGCGCTTCACGTTCCGCCAGCGTGATCGCGCGATCCAGCGTCCGCGTCAAATCCTCGCGCTCCATCCGCAGACGCAGCGGACGCGCGAACTGCAGGAAGCGGGTAACCAACGAATTCGTACGGTCCACCTCCGTCGAAATGAAACCCGCCACCTCTCGCGCCACTTCGTTTTCCTTGCTCAGTTGCTGGTTGAGCATCTCGGCCGACGCCTTGATCGTCCCCAGCGGATTCCGCAGTTCATGCGCCAACCCCGCTGTCAACTGCCCGAGCGCCGCCAGCCGGTCCGACCGCCGCACGGCTTCCTGCGCCTCTAAAACCTGCCGGTTGGCATCCGCCAGGTGCTCCGCCGCGCGCCGGTATTTCTCGCTCTGCACGCGCAGCGCCTCTGCCAGCAAATTTGCCAGGTTGCCCACCAGAAACAGGCAGACCACCCGGAATATCAGCACGTCGATCTGCGGCCGCTCCAACACAACCTTTTCCCAATCCAGAAACAGCAGGAAAGAAAGGTACGCCAGGCCCGCGAGCGTGGTGAATACCAGCGTTCCGATCACGCCCGAAACCGTTGCCGCCGAGACCACCGGCAATAGCAACAGCAGCCAGAAATTGCTCTCGATTCCATTGGTGTACGCGATCAGCAGGTAGACGATCGCCATCTTGAGACTGATCCACGCCACCCGCCATTTGGTGGCAGAGAGCCCCTCGATCTTCGGTTCCAGCACCTGCACCAGGCCGAGCGCCACCAGCGGCACCACGACGAACACGTCCAGGATTTCACTGGTTGCGGCCAGAGCGATGAATAGAGGAATCCAGACGAAATCCTGTGGACGGATCAGGCGGATCCAGCGGGAAAGTGGACTTTCTGGCAAGCGAGATATCCCAGTCGGGATTATGGCACATAGTGGGACGGGCCTCCCGGCCTGTCCACTAATCAGTTTTTGCCTAAGTGGGGCAGCGCAAGAGCGTTACGAGATTTCATCGCCGTCGCGAGGAGTTCGCAACAAACTAGTTGATGCTGGTTCGATCTTCACGGCTCAGCCGTTCCACACCTTCCTTGAGCGACCGCGGCAGCCGCAAGGGGTATGTCCGGGTTTCCTTCGTCGAATCCTCCCTACCGAATCTCACGTTACTTAAGTATTCACTTGACAATTGTCGGCATTTCGCCAATACTCAAGTATGCACTTAACTAATTCCAGGAGCGAATCCACCATGACGGAACAATCCGTAATTCACAGCACCTTCGTCCTCGAGCGCAGCTACCCGGCCACCCCGGAGCGCGTCTTCGGCGCTTTCGCCGATCCCGCCCACAAGCGCCGCTGGTTTGTAGAGAGTGGCGGCCACGAAGTTGAACACTACGAACTGGACTTTCGCGTCGCAGGCAAGGAGCACGCCCGTTTTCGCTTCAAGCCGGGCACTCCGGTACAGGGCCTCGTGTGTAACAACGAGGGCTATTATCTGGATATCGTTCCCGGCCGCCGAATCGTGACTGCTTCTACGATGATCATCGGCGGGCGCTGCATCTCGGCCTCCCTCGCCACCTTCGAGTTCCTCTCCACAGACGCTGGCTGCGACCTCATCTTCACCCATCAGGGAGCCTTCTTCGAAGGCGCCGACGGCCCGACGATGCGTGAGGAGGGGTGGCGCAAGTTGCTCGACAGACTGGTGGCGGAACTCGCGCACTAGCTCCACATGCGTCCCAAGAAGCCCGATATCGACCGCATCTTCCACGCCCTCGGCGATCCCACCCGCCGCGCAATTATGGAGAAGCTCAGCCACGGCCCGATCTCCGTCTCACGCCTGGCGGAACCTCTCGACATCACCCTGGCCGCCGTAGTTCAGCACCTGCAGGTGTTGGAGGAAAGCGGCCTCGTGCAAACCGAAAAGATAGGAAGAGTGCGCACCTGCCGCATCGAACCCGCTGGCCTCTCGGCGGCCGGCCAATGGATCAGCGATCGCCGCTCGATCTGGGAACGGCGCTTAGACCGGCTGGGCGATATCCTCGCACTCCCCGATGACAAGTGAAATGACAAGTGAATAGGAGTCTCATGACCTTTTTGCGTGACCTCAAATTCGCGTTCCGTTCCCTGGTGCGAACCAAGGGCCTCAGCTTTACCGTCGCGCTCACGCTCGCGCTCGGCATCGGCGCCAACGCAGCCATCTTCAGCCTGGTCCGCGGCGTTCTGCTTCGCCCCCTCGTCAACCGCGGCGAAGACCGCCTGATCTACATCCGCCAGAGCGCTCCCGCCCTCGGCATTGAGAACGCCACGTTCTCGGTGCCGGAGATCCAGGACCTCCGCTCGCGCGTCAAGTCCATAAGCGCATTCGGCGATTTCTCGACCCTCGCCTTCACCCTAGTCGGTCTCGGCGAACCCCGCGAGGTCCGCGCGGGCGTTGTCGACGGATCGTATTTCGAAGTCATGGGATTGCGCCCCGTTCTCGGCCGGCTTCTTGGTCCCAACGACGATGGGCCGAATGCCGCAGGCGTGCTGGTCCTGACCTACCGATTCTGGAGCACCGTGCTCAACAGCGATCCAGAGGTCCTCGGCAAATCCGTCAGGCTTGGGACTCGCTCCGCCACTGTTGTCGGCGTCCTCGAGCCGTCCGTGCCCTACCCCGCGGAAACCGAGGTCATCGCCAATGTGGTCACCAGCCCGCATCACCTCTCCGCCACCATGGTGCAGGGCCGCCTTCACCGGATGACGGAACTGTTCGGCCGGCTCGCTCCCGGTGCGACGCTCGAAGCGGCGCAAGCCGAATTGCGCGTGGCCCACGCATCGATGGTCCGGCAGCATCCGGAGGCTTACTCGGCGAAAGGCGAAGTCCGCATCACCGCCGTCACCCTCCGCGACCAGATCACCACCAGGGCCAGACCCGTATTGCTCGTGCTGCTGGCGGCCTCCGTACTGGTCTTCATCATTGCCTGCTCCAACGTCGCCAACCTGGTGCTCGCGCGCACCGTGCGGCGCGAAGGCGAGTTGGCAATGCGCCACGCCCTCGGCGCGAGTGCGAGTGCGCTGCGCCGGACGCTGCTGGCGGAAAGCCTCCTCCTGTGCGGAGCCGGCGCCGCGGGCGGCGTCCTCATCGCGCAGCCGCTGGTAGCCATCCTCGCGCGTTGTGCCTCGCGCTTCACGGTCCGTGCGCTCGATCTCACCGTCGATACCGGCCTCCTCTGGAGCGGAGCCGTCCTCGCCCTCTTGGCCGCGCTTCTCCTGGCCTTCGTTCCGCGCCTTCCGTCTTCCGGCATACCAGCCAGCCTGCGCATCACGGGTAGCACCGCGCGCCGTCTGCGATTCTTCGCCGCCACCCAGATCGCCGCATCCTTTGTCCTCCTGGTGGGTGCCGCCATGCTATTGAAGAGCCTGCTCGCGATGCAGTCCGTCGAGACCGGCCTGGACACGCGGCACGTGCTCGCGCTCAACGTCCCCGTCATGTCCTACGGACGAACACCCGAGCAGATCGTTTCCTTCTACCGCGAAACCGTACGCCGCATCGCCGCGCTCCCCAACGTAAATCACGTCGCGATTGGCACCCAGATCCCCTGGCGCGACGCCGGAAGCTTCGGCCCCGGCTTCCAGTTCTCTACCGACGGTCGCGTGCCCGTGCCCGGCGAAGAAGATCCTCGCGCATACTTCCGCACCGTCTCGCCCGGATTCTTCGCCGCACTCGGAGTACCGCTCATCGCCGGTCGCGATTTCAATGATCTGGATCGCCCCGGCGTCGAGCCGGTCGTGATCGTTAGCCAGAGCCTCGCCCGACGGATGTTCCAGGACCAGGACCCGGTCAATCGCCATCTTCAGTGGACCGATGTCTATATGAAGTTCATCGGCGTCAGCCCTCAATCCCGGCGCATCGTCGGTGTCGCGGCCGATGTGGACGACGAGAATGTCGCACCCGGCTCAGCCCTCACCGTCTATCAACCCTTCGGCCAGGAGCAGCCGCGCGCCGGACGCCTCTTCGTGAACGCGAACCAGCCTTACGCACTCGTCGCACCCATCCGCCGCATCATTCACGACCTCTCGGCCGACCAACCCGCGGAGCGCGCCGCCACCCTCGAAGATATTCGAGCGGAAATCCTCATGCCAGAGCGGCTGAACACCCTGCTATTCGGCGGATTTGCCGTCCTCGCGCTGACCATCGCGGTGGTTGGCGTCGCGAGTGTGCTCGCCTTCTCGGTCAGCATCCGCACTCGCGAGTTCGGCATCCGCCTCGCGCTAGGGTCTGAGCCCCGCCAACTCGTCGCCGGCGTGGTCACTCAGGGCGCCGCGATCGCGGTGGTCGGCATTGCCTCCGGCGCGGCCGGCGGGTTCGCCCTCGCCAAACTCGCCGGCAGTTATGTCCATGTCCTCCGCATGCCCGGCCCGGTGGTGCTGGTCGCCTCCGCCGTCCTGCTGTTGTCCGCCGCGGTGGTCGCAGCCCTGCTCCCCGCCCTCCGCGCGGCGCGGGTCGACGTGATTCAGGCCTTGCGGTCAGAGTGAACTTGCGTACGGTTTCGAACGGCGAAATTTCCCCGCCGGGATTATGCCACAATGTTTAAGTAACGTCCCATGTCCAACCCAAGCATGCTGGATCAGGATCGGGCTACCGGTCCGGAATCCCCAACCAACAACGAGCCTAACGAGTCCTTTGGCGATATCCTCACGCAGTACGAGCAATCCCATACCCACCGCATCACGGAACCGGGCAAAAAGGGATTGGAGGGCACAGTAGTCGCCATCACCGCCGAAGCGGCGCTACTCGATATCGGCTTCAAGACCGAAGGCATCATCCCCCTTACGGATTTTCAAAGCACCGGCGATACGGTGAAGGTTGGGGATAAACTCCCCGTCTCCATCAAGGGCCGCGACCCCGAAGGCTACTACGAGCTTTCGCGCCTCAAGGTGGAGCGGCCCAAGGATTGGTCCGCGCTGGAAAAGGCGTTCGCCGAAAAGGCGGCGATCCTCGGCACTATCACGGCCGTGGTCAAGGGCGGGGTAAGCGTGGACGTGGGCGTGCGGGCTTTCATGCCCGCGTCGCGCAGCGGTGCGCGCGACGCCGCCGAAATGGAAAAGCTCGTCGGGCAGGAAATCCGCTGCCGCATCATCAAGCTCGATGTCGCCGATGAAGATCTCGTCGTCGATCGCCGCGCCGTCCTCGAAGAAGAGGAGCGCGCCAGCAAGGAACAGCGATACTCGCAGGTGAAGGAAGGCGAGATCGTCCACGGCACCATCCGCAGCCTCACCGATTACGGCGCCTTCGTCGATATCGGCGGCGTGGATGCTCTCCTGCACGTGGCCGATATTTCCTGGGGACGTGTCAACAAACCGGCCGATGTGTTGAATGTCGGCGATAAGGTGGAGGCCAAGATCCTCAAGGTCGACCCCGCCAAGAAACGCATTTCCCTCGGACTCAAACAGCTTCAGCCGCATCCGTGGGATCTGGTCGCCGAGAAGTACAAGGTCGGCGAGCGGGTCACCGGTTCGGTCACTCGCGTCACTGATTTCGGCGCATTCGTGGAACTCGAAAAGGGCATCGAAGGCCTGGTCCATCTCTCCGAGATGTCCTGGTCCAAGAAAATCCGCCGCCCCGCCGACATGGTGAAGGCGGGCGACCAGGTGGAAGTCGTCGTCCTCGGCGTCAATGCCGCGGACCGCCGCATCTCGCTCGGTCTCAAACAGGCGCTCGGCGATCCCTGGGCGGATGCCGCGCAGAAACTGGCCGTTGGCACGGTGATCGAAGGCCCCGTCACCAGCATCCAGAAATTCGGCGCCTTCGTGCAGGTGGCCGAGGGCGTGGAGGGCATGGTCCACGTCGGCGATATCAGCGCGGAGAAGCGCATCAATCATCCGCAGGATGTGGTCAAGGTCGGACAGGTCGTCAAGGCGCAGGTGTTGGAACTCGATGTCGAAAAGCGCCGGCTTCGTCTCGGCATGAAGCAGCTCATTCCCACCAGCCTTGATGAGTACATCGCGGAGCACAAGGAAGGCGATGTGGTCACCGGCCGCATGACCGATGTCTCCAGCGGTCGCGCCAAGGTGGAACTCGGTGAAGGCGTGCACGCCACGTGCCGCCTGGCTGCGGAAGCCGCCCCCAAAGAAGAGGAGAAGTCCGGTCCCGACAAAGTCGATCTCGGCTCCCTCACTTCCATGTTGCAGGCCCGCTGGAAGAGCGGCCAGGGCGGTGGCGACGCCGGGAAGCCCGAAGGCCCGCGTAGCGGCCAGATCCGCAGCTTCCGGATCACCAGACTCGACCCGGCCTCCAAGAAAATCGAACTGGAGCTGGCGTAAATTGGCGGGGCATGCTGCAGCCTGCCCTGCCACCGATTCAGTTCAAATCCGGATCGGACGGTGTGGGAACCGGCACCGCGGACTCGCTCGGCGCTTCCACGCCCTTCGCTTTCTCCGGCAGGAAGATCGCATATCGCGGCAGCATCGCGCCAAAGATCACGTGTCCGAAAACGGTGGCGCGCTCCGCGTGCAGCAGCCAGACCAGCGGCATCAGCGCCTGGCTCACTCCACGAAACCAGAAGTAGTACCAGCCAACCGAATAGAAAATGCCCAGCAGCAGCGTTCCCAGGCGGGTGAACCGGTCCCGCACCAGCACTGCGAACGCTGCACCCAGCAAACTGTAGATCAACAGGTAGAGCGCGATTCCGCTCATTGTGCTGGCCGCGAACCCGTTGCGGATCGCGTCGTTTCCTTGCAGCACGCTGGCCATCAGATTCTCCGCGCTCCAGAAGCTTTTGCGCTGCCACATCGCGCTAACGCCCAACCAGGCAAGCATCCAGAGCGCCGCGATCATTCCCGCCTGGAGTCCGGCCAAAGATACGGCGAGTGCGCTCGCCGGCCGGCGCTCCATGCTAGCATTCATAAGATTCAGCCTATACCGGCGACCAGAAAAAAGGCAAAGTAAATCCATGCGGCGTGTAGTCATCACTGGGATTGGGGCGGTCAGCCCGAACGGAATCGGGCGCGAGCGCTTTTGGGAGGCCACGCGGAACGGCGTGAGCGGCGTCCGCCGCATCACGCGCTTCGACCCCTCGGGATATCAGGTGCAGGTGGCGGGCGAGGTGCCCGATGAATTCGACGAGAAGCTCTACGTCGAAGTGAAGGACCGGCCGCACGTTTCGCGCGCCGTCCCGCTGGCCGCTGCCAGCGTCGCCGAGGCCGTGGCGGATGCCGGGCTCGACGTCAAAGCCATGGGCCGCGACGAATTGCGCGGCATCGGCGTCATCGTCGGCTCCGGCGGCGGCAGCCAGGATTTCACCGAAGAACAATATCGCCTCTACTACGCGGGCCTCATCAAGCAGTGCAGCGTGTACACCATTCCCACCGGAACCATCGGCACGCTGGCCAGTGAAGTCTCCATGCGCTTCGGCTTCCGCGGCCTCAGCCACATCGTCTCCACCGGCTGCACATCTTCCACCGACGCCATCGGCTACGCCTATCGCAATATTCAGGCAGGCGTGCTCAACACCGTGGTAGCCGGCGGCGTGGATTCGCCCATCGCGCCGCTCATACTGCGCGGATTTCAATTGATGCGTATCATGTCCACTCGCTGGAATCACGATCCCACTCGCGCCTCGCGCCCTTTCTCGAAAGATCGCGACGGTTTCGTGATCGCCGAGGGATCCTGGTTTTTCGTGATCGAGGAAATGGAGCAGGCCAAGGCCCGTGGCGCCAATATCTATGGTGAGATCGCCGGCTACGGCTCCACTTGCGAGGCCTTCCATCGCGTGCGACTCGAGGAGTGCGGCGAGGAGCCCGCGCGTGCCATCGGCATGGCCGTGGAAGAGGCCGGCATTCAACCCTCCGACGTGCAGTACATCCACTACCACGGTACTTCCACCGAACTCAACGATCGCATCGAGACGCGCGCCGTGAAACTGGCCTTCAACGGTCACGCCGGCAAACTCGCTGGCTCATCGCTCAAGAGCATGATCGGCCACCCGCAAGGCGCCTGCGGAGCGGCCGGCATCGCCGCCACCCTGCTGGCCATGCGCGATGGGGTCCTGCCGCCCACCATCAATGTCGACGAGCCCGACGAGAACTGCGACCTCGACTACATCACCGATATCGGCCGCAAAATGTACGTCGAACATGCCGTCGCCAACTGCATCGCCTTCGGCAGCAAGAACTCCGCCATGGTCCTCCGCCGCGCCTAGAGTTGGGCGACAATAGGGCTGAGGAACAATTTGCCGTGTCGACTGGAACCGTCGTGCCTCTCAGCGAATATCTGGCGACCAGCTACCGTCCCGATTGCGACTATCTGGATGGCGAGCTATTGGAGCGAAACGTGGGCGAATGGGATCATAGCCGGCTGCAGGCGCTGTTAACCAGGTACCTCTCGAACCGGGAGAAACAGTGGGGAATCCTGGTTGCAGTTGAACAGCGTGTGCAGGTGAAGGCCACCCGTTTTCGCGTGCCCGACATCTCGGTTCTATCCGGTCCTCCCCCTGCCGGTCCGATCATTGTTGAGCCGCCCTTTCTATGTATCGAGATCCTGTCCCCCAGCGACCGCATGAAGGAAATGCAGGACCGCATTGACGACTACCTCGATTTCGGCGTGCGTTACGTCTGGCTGCTCCACCCGCGCACCCAGCGCGCATTTGTGTACACGCGCGATGCCGTGCAGGAAGTGAAAGACGGCGTACTCAACACCGCCAACCCTGCCATTTGCGTGCCGCTGGCGGAATTGGAATAACCTGCGAAAAGGCGCGGCGGCGATACTCTGCCGCCGGACATGAAAAACGGCGGGCCCCCGGAGGATGGTGCCCGCCGCCTTGGCCCGCGAAAGAACTATACCCCGCGGACCGCTCTCGGGAAGGACTTCTTCCCACTTCATATGACGCTCTCATGAACGATAAGGTTGCATATTGCCCCGCCATTTGGCCCAACGGGGGTGAAATCACCCGATTCATCAGTACCTCCCCGGCGCGCTCAATCGTAGATTCGTGCTGCGATCCGAAATGTGTTGGCGTGCGCTTCCGCCGTGGCCTCGATCGGGTCACTGTAACCTCCGCCAAGAGTGATTACTATCGGTATTCGGTGGACACTCGCTCCCTCCAGTACCAGTCGGTCCCGATGACCTAGTCCCTCGTGAGTAAGTGCAAGTCGTCCCAGGCGATCGCTCGCTAACCCATCTACTCCGGCTTGATAGAAAATCACCTCGGGGCTAAACGCGAGTACCGCCGGTAACATGCACCGGACATGGTACAGGTACTCCTCGTCACCGGTACCATCGGGTAGTCCGATATCGATCCGGCTACGCTGCTTGCGAAACGGGAAATTATTCTCGCCGTGAATGGAGATCGTCAGCACGCTCGGATCGTGCTCGAAAATCGCCGCCGTGCCGTCGCCCTGATGGACGTCCAGATCGATCACGGCGGCGCGCGCCGCCAGTCCCTCGCGCCGTAACGTGAAGATCGCCACAGCCAGATCGTTGAACACGCAGAATCCCGAGCCTTCACCGCGAAACGCGTGATGCGTGCCGCCCGCAAGGTTGCCGCCCAACCCGGACGCGATCGCATCGCGCGACGCCGCCAGAGTCCCACCCACCGACGCCAGCGTTCGCCGCACCAACTGCTCCGACCACGGAAACCCGATCCGCCGCATCACGCGCGGATCCACATCGCCGCGAAGAATCGCCCGCACGTACTGCTCGTCGTGCGCCAGTTCGAGTGCCGACGCTTCCGCGAACGGCGCCGGCCGCAGCTCGAAACCGCGCTCCGCCTCCAGCTTGGCGCGCAGCCTCGCGTATTTTTCAATCGGAAATTTGTGGCCCGGCGGCAGCGGAATCGAATGATGATCGCAGTAATAGAGCCGGCGCGGCATTGCCATCCGTCTTCTCCCGCGCGCGCTACGCCCCCATCTCGCGGCGGATCACGTCGGCGATGCTCGTGCTGAAACTTTCTACCTGTTCCAGGTTGGGGCCTTCCACCATCACGCGCGCCAGCGGCTCGGTGCCCGAAAAACGCACCAGCACCCGGCCCGCGCTGCCGAACGCGTCTTCCACGCGGCGGATCTCTTCCGCTATCGCCGGCAACTCCAGCAGCCCCTTCTTCTCGCGCACCCGCACGTTGACCAGGCGCTGCGGATAAATCTTCAGGTCCGCCGTCAATTCGTCCAAGCCCTTGCCCGCCTGTTGCGCGATCTCAAACAGCCGCAGCGCCGTCAGCATGCCGTCGCCCGTGGTCGAGTATTCGCGGAAGATCACATGGCCCGATTGTTCCCCGCCCAGTGCCGCGCCCAATCGCACCATTTCCTCGAGGACGTATTTATCGCCCACCGGCGTACGCACCATGCGAATCCCGGCCGCGTCGAAAGCGCGCTCCAGCCCCAGATTGGACATCACGGTCGAAACCACTGTGTCGCCGGGCAGCTTTCCCGCAGCCTTCAGCGCCCGCCCGCAGGCCAGCAATACCGCATCGCCGTTTACCACCTGCCCGCTCGACGACACGAAAATCGCGCGGTCGGCATCGCCATCGAACGCCACCCCGAAATGCGCGCGATGCGCCACCACCACCTGCTGCAGCGCTTCCAGGTGGAGCGCGCCGCAATTCAGATTGATGTTGCGCCCATTCGGTTCGCAGCAGATCGTGACCACATCCGCGCCCAGTCCCTGAAAGAGCTCCGGCGCCAGACGATAGGCCGCGCCATTGCCGCAATCGATCGCCACCCGTACGCCGTCCAGCCGCACGGAAGAAATGCCGCCCAGGTAGCCCAGATACTGGCGCACCAGCGGCTCTTCCACCGTCAGCGTCGATGGCTGCGCCGCGATCGGCGCTTCGCGCAGCCGGAAAATCTCCTGCTCGATCAGCAGCTCTTCGTCGTCCGGCAGTTTGAATCCGCTGTGCCCAAAAACCTTCAGCCCGTTGTCGCCGTAGGGATTATGCGATGCCGAAATCATCACGCCTGCAACGAAGCTACCGGTGCGCGTCAGGTATGCCACGCCCGGCGTAGTGATCACTCCTGCGTAACGTACCCGCGCTCCCTGGCTCGCCAGGCCTCCCGCCACCAGTTCCGCGATCCACGTGCCGCTCTCGCGCGTGTCGGCGCCGATCAGGATCTCCGGGTTCGCCGCGTGCCGCGCCGCGTCTTTTCCAAGCGCCACGCCAAACGCGTAAACCGTATTACGGTCGAGCGGGTACTCTCCCGCGACCCCCCGAATCCCGTCTGTTCCGAACAAATCTTTGGCCAAACTATCTCCTCGCCTATCTCTTCTTCATCGAAACCGTCACCGTCGCCTCCGGCGCGGATTCGAAACGTACGAATGGGTCGTCTACGAACACATTCACGTGGAATTCAGAGGTCCCCGTCACGTTTGACAGATCAATCTGGTCCGTCAGTACCGAAGTTACCCTACCCACGCGGCTCCGCGGACCTACAATCTCCAGTTCTTTTGGCTCTACGTTCACCCCTGCAATCACGTATCCGTTATTTCCTTCACCCGTGAACCGTGCGCGCACCGGTACGCTGTGAATGCGCCGCGGTTCGAACGTGAAGCGAACCTGCGATGGCACCGACCTAACCAGTTGGACCGCCCGAGCCAGTTTCACATTGCCGTTGCCGATCTGGAACGTGTGCTCCCCCGGATCGATGTTGGACATATCCAGCACCACCGACGGCCGGATGGTTTCGCCCACTCCGCGCAACTCTCCCTGCGGACCCCGCAACTCCAGCACGACCGACGTCACCGGATCCGAGCTGATCTCCAGCTCCTCGGGCAGATTCTTGTACTCCAGGTGCACCGTTGTAAATGTGGAAAGTTCAGGCTCCGTCGCCACCAGCGCCCATATCACTACTGCCGCGGCGAGCGCGAGCAGCTTCCATCCCAGGTTGCGGAAGATCAGTTCGCGAAACCATTTGATCGCGCGCATTATGGGTGGACCCGTTCTGACGGTGGCTTCTGGCTGATCCCCGAGCTCAGCGGAATATCGGCCGCGAAATCGTCAATCTGCGCGCTGGTGGGCTGGTTCACACCAAAGTGCCGGTTGATGCGCTCCACAACTTCGCTCGGCGTGAGTCCCGACGCGATCTCCCCAAACGCCGCCACTGAGATCCGCCCGGTCTCTTCCGATACCACCAGCGAGAGGCAATCGGTCTCTTCCGTGATCCCGATCGCCGCCCGGTGCCGCGTGCCCAGGTTTCGCGCCAGCGTCGGATGCGTAGTCAGCGGCAAAAAGCAGGCCGCCGCCGCAATCCGTGCCTTCTGAATGATCACCGCGCCGTCATGCATCGGCAGGCCGGTTTGGAAAATCGAGAGCAGAATATCGCGCGAAATCAACGAGTCCAGGCTCACCCCGCTCTCTACGAACGTTCGCAGCCCGATGTCGCGCTCCAGCACGATCAGAGCGCCCGTCTTCTCCTGCGCGAACTGCTCCACCGCCATCATGATCTCGCTGAGCGCTTCCGGCGCCCGGAATCCCCGCGCCAGACCGAACCAGTTCTTGCGTCCGATCCGCGCCAGCGTCCGTCGGATCTCGGATTGAAAGAGTACGATTATAGCCAGTCCGATGTAGGGAACAATGAACGAAAGCAGCGACCGCAGGGCTTCCAGACCCGCCCAACTGGCAATCGCGTAGATCGACACCATGGTCAGGATGCCGATCAGGATGTGCCCGGCGCGTGTGCCGCGCACCACCATCAGCATCTCGTACACCACCACCGCGACCAGCAAAATATCGATTACCCCGGTGAGGTCCAGGGTCGGTATCGACGGTATGAATCGTGCCAGCCGGTGCAACATGGGTCCGATTCCCCATCTTAACAACATGGGATGCTGCAGAGATGACTGCGGCAGGCTTAGCCCCAATGGATACAATGAATTATGCCCATTGTTTCAGTGCCGGACGCGATCCAGGAGATCCGCGCCGGGCGCATCATCGTCGTGGTCGACGATGAAGACCGGGAAAACGAGGGCGACCTCACCATCGCCGCCGAAAAAGTCACCCCCGAAATCATTAATTTCATGGCGGTTCAGGGCCGCGGCCTCATCTGCCTCGCGCTCACCGCCGAACGCTGCGATTACCTTCGCCTGCCCCTCATGAGCCCCACCAATACCTCCATGTTCGGCACCGCGTTCACCGAGTCCGTCGACGCCCTTCACGGCGTGACCACCGGCATTTCCGCCGCCGACCGCACACGCACTATTCTCCAGGCCATCGACCCCGACTGCCGCCCCAGCGACCTCGCGCGCCCCGGCCACATGTTTCCCCTGCGCGCCCGCGAGGGCGGCGTCCTGGTCCGCGCCGGGCAGACCGAGGCCAGCGTGGATCTTGCCCGCCTTGCCGGCCTTACCCCCGCTGGCGTCATTTGCGAAATCATGAACGACGACGGCACCATGGCCCGCGTGCCCCAGCTTATCGAGTTTTGCAAGCGCCACGATATGAGAATGCTCTCCGTGGCCGAGCTGATCCGCTACCGGATGAAAAACGAGAAGTTCATCCGCCGCGTCGCCGAAGGTATTATCCCTACCGAATTCGGCGACTTCCGCTCCATCGCCTACGCCAGCGATCTCAACCCCGAATACCATCTGGCCCTGGTGCGCGGCGACGTCTCCGGCAAGGAAAGCGTGCTCGTCCGCATGCACTCGCGCTGCATCTTCGGCGACGTCTTCCACTCCGGCCAGTGCGAGTGCGGCCAGTTGGTGCGGAATTCGCTGCGCGCCATCGCCAGGGAAGGCCAGGGAGTGCTTGTCTACCTCCACGAAACCGGCCCCGGCTTTCGCGTCGAGAACGGACAGATGGTCAGCCACGGCCGCGATTTCATGCACCTGAAAGGAGAGGATGGCCAGCGCCAGCTCCAGCACGAGCACGGCCTCGGCGCCCAGATTCTCTCCGATCTGGGCCTTCACACCATCCGGTTACTCACCAATCATCCCCGTAAAATCGTTGCATTGGAAGGGTTTGGCATCGAAGTCGAGGCCCAGATTCCGGTCGGCCACTGAACCCGTTAATAATGCAATTTCACCTACGTCATGAATAGTATGAAGGCACAAATTCTCACCGCGACGCTGCTCACGGCATTTTCCGGCGCCTTGTCAGCCGCCGACCCCCAACTCTTGAATCTCGTAATGCCGGACGCTAAAGTGCTCGCCGGTGTCAATGTGGATCAGGCCAAAGGCACTCAATTCGGCCAGTACATTCTCAACCAGATCCAGACCCACGATGCCGACATGCAGAAGCTCGCCACCCTCACCGGCTTCGATCCGCGCCGCGATGTGCGCGAACTGCTCGTCGCCAGCGACGGCACGCCGGGCACCAAGACCGGCCTCGCGGTGGCCAAGGGTAATTTCGACGTGGCCAAGATCACTGCCTTGGGTACCTTGCACGGCGTGGTCACCGAACTCTACAACGGCGTGACCATTCTTGAAGATCCCAAAGCGCAGGAACACGGCATTGCCTTCCCCGATTCCACCACCGTGATCGCCGGCGACATCGCTAGCGTCAAAGGCGCCATCGATCGCTTGAAGTCTCCGCAGCCGCTCCCCGCCGCCGTCATCGTCAAGGTGAATCAGTGGAGCAACTCGCAGGATGCCTGGGGCGTAACCACCGTGCCGCCCGCGAGCCTCGTGCCCGCGCCGAAGAGTGGAACGGCCGCCAACCCGATGCAGGGCGCCTTCCAGAACGTTCAGCAGGCCGCCGGCGGCGTCAAGTTCGGCGCCCAGGTCGTCTTCAGCGGGGAAGCCGCTTGCGACACCGCGCAGAACGCCAGCACCCTGTCCGACGTCATCAAGCTCCTCATCAACATCGCGCAGATGCAGACCGGCGCCGACCCGACTGCCGCCGCCCTGGTGAAATCCGTAACCGTCACCGCCGCCGGCAATCTTGTGAAGGTCTCAGCCAGCCTCCCCGAGGATGTTTTCCAGCAAATGCTGCAGTCCGGCGCCAAGTCGTCCGTCCATCGCGTCCCGGCCCAAAAGAAGTAAAACCGTGGGACAGGCCTCCCGGCCTGTCCGCAAATTAGCTTTTTTCCGGCCCGCCCGCCGGACACAAATCCCGGTAATACGCGCACCGCTTGCAGTGCTCCCCTTCCACCAGGGGAAACGAAAGCCTCGATTGCGCATCCTGAAAGTCCCGAACAACCTGTTCGGGACTTTCTATTAGCGAGGGAGTCAAATCCACTTCCACCGCGACATTAGGTCGCAGGAAGTGTACGAACCCGCGATCCGGAGGGCGCCCCGTCATGCGTTCGATCGCCAGCGCGTAAAGCCGCAATTGCAGCCCGTAATCGCGCGCGCGATGCGGCGCCTCGGCCGCGCTGACCGCGTCGGTCTTGTAGTCCACCACCACCAATTCCCCGTTCTCTTCGAACCAGAGATCCACTTGCCCCACGATCACCTGGTCCGCAATCGCCAGCAGAAAATCGAATTCCCGCTCGATCC
The DNA here is from genome assembly GCA_963791985.1 of uncultured Solibacteraceae bacterium. GTDB lineage: Bacteria > Acidobacteriota > Terriglobia > Bryobacterales > Bryobacteraceae > Solibacter. The sequence continues at coordinate 449,722 of CAWBUN010000005.1, forward strand.
GCACCGCATTAGCCGCGCGCTTTCCTAGTGGACTCTGCCGGAATACCTCCGCCAGCCGCACCGCCTCCGGGTCGGGCGACGCCACCGCCGCGCCCGCCAGCAGCGCATGCACCTGCGTGCCGAACTCCCCCGCGTTGAGTGCCGCGCCTTCCGAGCGCCGCGCCGCATGCCCTTCGAATCCCAGGTAGCGGTTCAAGTAATACTTCCGCGGACACCCTGCGAACAGCGCGAGCGCCGTCACCGTCGCGTTCGAATCCTGCTGCTCCTCCACCACGGGCGGCGCCACCAGTTCCACCCTGACTTCCTCCTCCGGCGTCCGTGGACGCGTGAGCAATTCCGGTGCCGCCTGCGCTGTCAGGATCCGTGCTTTCCACTGCTTGCCGTCGGGCGCGTCGAACGTCTCCACCGCGTCGCGCGGCGCGCCTGGCTCGACCGCCAGCCGTTCCATCACCAGCTTGTCCCAGTTCTGCGGCTTGCGGCCGTTGGACGTGAAGCTGAGAATCAGCCGCTGTTCCGCGCGTGTCATCGCCACGTAGAACAGGCGGCCGCTTTCTTCTTCCTCGCGCTGCTTCCACTCCCGCCGCAATGCGTGCTGGAAAAGGTCGTCCTTATCCTGCCCGCTCGCCGGATTCCGCCAGCGCGCGCCCAGCCCGAAGTGCCGCGAGAACGCCACCGCCGGCACGCCCGTGTCCACGCCCTTGTGAATCGCCGCCACGAACACCACCGGGAATTCCAGCCCCTTGGCCGAATGCACCGTCATGATCTTTACCGCATTGGCCGAATCTTCCGGCGGAGCATCAGGCTCGCGCGGATTCTCCTCCCGCACCTGCGCCAGTTCCATCACAAATTCGTCCAGCGACATCCGGCTCGCCGCGTCACGCGCCTGTCCCAAAAACTTATCCACGTTCCCGCGAGACGGGTAACCGCAATCGTCGATTGCCTCCAGCAGCAGCCGGTCGAAGGTCACGTATTCTCGCCGCAGGCGCCACTCGTGAAGCCGCGCCCTGAACCGCTGGAGTTGCACATCGTCGCTATGCTGCAGAGCGGCGCCCAGGTTCTCGCCGTTCATCTTCAGCCGCAGCAGCGCTTCGTCGGAAGCATTCACCAGCGGCGAGCGCAGCACCACCGCCAGCGAGATTTCATCCCGCGGGTTGGCGATCGTCCGCAGAAGGTGCGTCAGGTCATTCACCTCGCGGCTGGCGTAGAACCCGCGCCCCCGATTCACCAGGTACGGGATCCCGGCAGTGTCGAAAGCATCCGTGAATTCCGGAATCACCTCCGTGTTCCGCACCAGCACCGCGAAATCCTTGAACTGCGGTTCCGGCCCGCACAACTCCAGAATGCGGCGCGCCACCCACTGCGCTTCTATCGTCGTCTCCGGCGCCGCGATCACCTCCACCGAGTACGCCGGTGTGTCGTCGAACTTACGCCCCGCCACCAGCGCGCGATCCTCGATCCCTTTCGCGCCCGCCGTCAGTGTCTCCACCGCGCTCAGAATCTCCGCGCGGCTGCGGAAGTTATCCACCAGTTGCACCAGGTGCCGTTCGCCGCCGGCAATCTCATCGCGATATCGCGCGAACCCCTGCGGCTCCGCATGCCGGAAGCCGAAAATCGATTGGTTGATGTCGCCCACCGCATAGAACCGGTCCGGCGGCCGGATCAATTCGATCAGCTTCGCCTGCTGCCCGTTGGTGTCCTGAAATTCGTCCATCAGCACGTGGTCGAACTGCCGCTGCAGCCGCGCGCGCGTATCGTGATGCTCTTCCAGCAGCCGCACCGTGAACTCTTCCAAATCGGAAAAATCCAGCGATGCGCCCTGCCGTTTGCGATCGCGGTAGAGCCGGTCGAAGCGACGTAGAATTTCGATCAGCAACTCCCGCTGCGGCGCATAGAGCGCCGTGACCAGTGAGTACTCCGCTTCATCGATCTGTTCCCGCATCCGCTTCAGCAGGTTGGCGGCATTTGTCCCGCGCTTGCACTTCGTCAGGTTGCACGAGAATTTTGCGACCGCACGCAGCGCCTCCATGGGGCTCTCCGCGCTCACGATCCGCTCCGCGCCTTCCAGCGCACTCTCCAGATGCTCTTTCTGCTGATAATTCCACGCGCTCAAACTCTCGCGCCGGATCGCATTCAGGGTGTCGTTGATCTCATCCACCGTGACCCCCGCCGGCACCGGAAAGTGCGTGAGTTCGTCGACGCGCGTTCCAGCCCCGCGCATCGTGTCGTATGCGGAAAGCACCGCCTGTTCGAACTCGAACGAGCTCAGCCCGCGAATCAGCCCGCGCATGCCTTCCAGGTGGTCTGCGAACAACGAGTCGATCGCGTTGCGCATCGCCTCCTGCTGCATCCGCCAGCTCTCGGTGGCGTCGAGTACCCGGAACTCCGGGTCCACTCCGGCAAAGACCGCGTTCTCTCTCAGCAGCCGCGCGCAGAAGCCGTGCACCGTCGAAACCCAGGCCCGTTCCAGCCGCGCGCGCACCTGCGGCTGTTCGTGAAAAGCCTGCCCCAGTTTCTTGCGCATGTTGCCCGCGGCCTTCTCGGTGAACGTGATCGCCAGAATCCGCAGCGGATCCACTTCCGCCTCCACCAGCCGGCGAAAATACTCCACCAACACCGTCGTCTTGCCCGACCCCGGCCCCGCCACCACGCACGCGTCCAGGTGCCGCTTCCCCACATCCACCGCATCCAGCTGATCGGGTGTGAACGGAATCCCGCTCATGCGCCCTCCGCCACTTGAACCAGCGCCGCCGCCGCTTGCGTCTCCACGCGGCAGATGTCCTTGGAATCGCAGAACCGGCAGCGCTCACGGTCCGTCGGGTGCACTTCCACTCGTCCCGAACGAATCTCGCCGACGATCTCCAGCGTCCGCCGCCGCGCACTCTCCAGCCACTCCTCCGGCAGCCCCAGGCTCTCCATCAACGGATGATCGCTCCACCCCGCGTACTCGATGCCGCCCTTCACGCCCACGTAATACATCCCCGCCGCATCCATATTCAAGTGCTGCGCGGCCATCATGTAGAGCGGCGCCTGCAGCAGATTCGCGTCCTTCAGCTTGTCCTTCACGCGCTGCGCCGCGCTGTACTTGTAATCGATCACGAACGTGCGCCCGTCGGGCGCCGTATCCAGCCGGTCGATGCGCCCGTTAATTTCTACCGTGTCGTCCAGTGGAAAGCAGAATTTGATTTCGATCTGCGATTGGCACGCGATCCGCGGCCACGCATCCTCCGCCGTGAACCGCCGCAAATCGTCGAGCATCGCGTTGCGCAACCGCTCCGTGTGATACCCCGGTGGAATGTGTTTCTCCTTCAAGTGTGCGGCAAACACGCGTTCGAACAACGTCGCCACGTCCTGCGGCTCCTGCCACCACTCCGCCAGCACGGCATGCACGATGTTCCCCTGCGTCAGAAAATCCAGCCGCTGCTCGGGCCGGGCCGGCGCCGTCTTCAGCCGCAGGAAGCGTTGCGTGAAATATTGAAACGGGCACTGCAGAAACGTCTCGAGCGCCGTCGGCGAAAGCTGCGCGGTCCTCCGCCCCACATACGCCAGCAGTTCCGGATCGCGGATCTCCACTTGTGAGGGCTCACCCATCTGCGCGCGCGGCGCCGGACGCACAGCCACCGCATCCTCGGCCGGCAGCTCGAGATCCTCGAGATAAATCGACGGGAGATTGCGCTCCCCGCGCCCATCGAACTCGGGATAGGAGAGCGTCGCCAGCATCGTCGCGCGCGTGATCGCCGCATCAAATAGCATGCGCTCTTCGCGCTCGAATTCGGCCGCCGTCCGCACCCGGATTCCGGAGCCGTTGAGCCGGCAGCGCGCCGCGTCGCCGAAGAACGGATCCTGCTGGTGAAACTTGGGGAACTGCTTTTCCACCATGCCGCACACGAACACCACCGGCAGTACCCACTGCCGCGCCTCGTGTGCGCTCATCACGTGCACCACGTTGCGCCGCCCGTCTTCCAACCGCAGCGGCTTCAGCCGCAGGACGCTCTTCACCGCGCGCCAGTAGTCCTCAAGTGGCAGGTGGCGCGTACCGTGCAGCGCCTGCGCCGCCTCATTCAACGCCTCCTCGAACAAATCCAGAACCGCCGCCTGGCTGCGATATTGCAGCGCGAGCTCGTGCGTCATCGCTTCCGCCGGCCGTGCCGGCTTGAAAATATCGCGCAGCGTCGCGAACCGCGCCGCCCAATCCTTGGGCGCAAGTTCCAGCGCACGCCATTCCTCCAGCGCCGCCAGCGAATCGATCTTGTGTAGCAGCCGCTCTCCGGGAAGTCGTTTGACCGGACTCCCCGGTGGGTTCGGGCAGGCCGCTGCGCCAGCGGCGCAATGCCGCCCTGCCAAGGGCTCCGCATAAGGCCGCGGCTGCCCGTCCTCGCCGATCAGTAGAGGTGCGCAACTCCCCCAGGCCCGATCGTGGAATGCGCTCGCGCACATCGAAATCGAAGCGATCCATCACTCCGAAATCGGCGAAGCGCGGCGCCAGCCGCAGTACCGCCAGCGTAGCGCTGTGTTCCCACCCGCCCAGCATTGCGTCCATCGCGCCCGCCAGAAATCGGATCACCGGATGGCGTTCCAGCTTCTCCTCGAAGTAGAATCGCGCCGGAATGCCGAAGCGGTCGAGCGTCGCGCGTAAGATCGGCGCATAGATCTCCGCGGCGCGCACGATCACCCCGATCTCGCGGAACGGCCGCCCCTCGGCCTGCTGCAGAATGCGGCGCGCGATCTCTTCGACCTCTCGCTCGATACTCGGCGCCTTGATCAAAGCCAGCGCGTTCCGCGTGCGCGTTCCCCGGGCTCGCTCTTCGCTGAAATCCAGCGCGCCCAGCCGCGCCAGAGTGCCCTCGCCGAGTTCGGCCTCGTCCAGCGTCAGTGTGAGTTCCGCGTGCTTCCCCAGCGCCGCGATCACACTCAACTCGGGGTCGGGCAGCGCGTGAAAGCCATCCAGCCAAATGGTCTTGATTCCGGGCAGCCCTCCCGCGTCGATGCGCTCCGCGGCCGTCGTGAGCATCCGTCCGCGCAGCGCCAACCCGCGCCGCTGGAGTTCGCGATCTACTTCCTGATACACCGCGAGAAATGCGTCCCCCAGCGGGACCTCGGGCAGGTTAGCCCCCAGCCGCGCGCTGTCGCACCCCGCCGAGGCGAACTCCGAAATCGTCCTCGCCAGCGACGCGCAGAATCCATGGAACTGTGTTACCCGCTCGAACTCCGGCCGCGCCACCCGCCGCGCCGCCTGTTCCACCAGCAAATGCAGCACTGAGGATGTAGCCTCCTGCAAATCGCTGGTCCACGGCCGCAGAAATCCCGAGAGCGTCTGAATCAGGCTACGCCGAAAAACAAGTCCCTCGCGCGCCAGCCGGTTCTGCAGATGCTGCGCCATCGTCGCCGTCGGAACCAGCAGCCGCACCGAGTTGTCGCCGGCGCTGAGCGCGTCCCGAAAACGATCCAGAACATACGTGGTTTTGCCGGATCCGGCGCCTCCCGAAAGCAATCGCACGGCTCCAGTGTAGCGAAGAAAAGTCGAAAATGGTGTAGCCTGAAGGACCGGGGATAAGCCCATTATGCTCTTCAGCGATCTTGCGCTTTCCAGGCGGTTGGAGCGTGCCGAAGGTCACGCCTGTATGCGCTTTGCCGCCGCGCGTCGCGAGCGGTTTCCGGAGTTTGACGCGGAGTGGATCGAGTGCGGAGGCGGCCTCGCCGTCTTCGATGGCGTCGATTCCCCGGTCACCCAGAGTTTCGGGCTCGGCATCTTCGAGGAACTGACCGACGACATCCTCGATGCCGTGGAGCGCTTCTTTTTCGAGCGCGGATCCGCGGCACTTCTGGAAGTAAGCCCCTTCGCGGGTGCTGCCGCTCTCGGCCGCCTGTGCCGGCGCAATTATGAGCCGGTCGAGGTCAGCAGCGTCTTGTATCGCGCCGTGGAACAGCCCGGGCCGAACCCTGTTGGGGATATCCAGGTGCGCATCGCCGGCCCCGACGAGTCCGGTCTATGGAGCGAGGTGAATGCGAGGGCCTGGTCGCACAACCACCCCGAACTGCTCGAATTCCTGCGCCGCGCTGGCGCGATTTCGATTGCACGGGAGCACAATGTGGCCTTCCTGGCCGAGGTGCTGGGACAGGTTGGCGCCGCAGCTTCGCTCTGCCTCCATGAGGGAGTGGCCCTCTTCGGAGGTGCCGCGACCGTGCCGGAATTGCGCCGCCTCGGCCTGCAACGGGCGCTCCTGCAGGAGCGCATGCGCTATGCTTTCAGCCGCAACTGTGATGTCGCCATGATGGTGGCGGAACCGGGCAGCGATTCCCAGCGCAACGCCCAGCGCGAAGGCTTCCGGATCGCCTACACGCGGACCAAATGGCGCCGGCCTCTTTAGAGCCTCTCGGTCTTCTGCTGCAATTCGTCCGATTCCACCAGGTAATAAGGCTCGCGTCCCAAATTCGGCCGCAGTCCGTTCACCCGCACGAATCGCAGTTGTCCGGATTGCTCGATGCCTTCTTGCAGCACCAACAGGTCTCCCACCGCGAAGTTCCCCCGCGCCCGCGATGCCGAATGCTGCGCGCTGAAAGATTGAGTTACCCTAAGTCTCGATTTCATCTCTGGTTTTCCCCTCACATCTCCGCCAGTGCGGCTCGTCCGCTGATCACCGCGCTTGCCTGATCCTTGCGCCGGATCGCGCTCACCATCGACTTCACGAACGGGATGGCGCGCGTCGCCTTCACAAATTCCGGGACGCCCCTGGTTTGTCCCTTCGCGTCCCCTCTCCAGCCCTTGTATTGAGGCCGCGTCATCTGGTGCATCTCATAGAGACATTCCCGGCCCAACTCCGCCTGGCTGTCCCACTGAACCGCGGCGGATGCCTCCATGTCCCGGAGCATGCCGCGAATCAGAACTTTCGTGCTGTCGTAGAGCATTCGTTAGACCAGAGTACCTTTCGTGATACCGATGTTTATGATCCCCAGCGTTGCGCCGGAGGATAGACGGATGGCCGCCGGGGTGCCTTCGGAGCCTTCGCTCCCGGTACCGGCAGAGTGGCCTGATAATCCCTGATGTGCTTCTCGGTCAAGTCGCAGGACGCCATCGCTTCGGTGCTCTCTCCGGCATCCAATCCCGCCGTCAGAATCTTCATGCACATCGTGGGGCCGTCCTGAATGGCGATCCGGTAAGTCTGGAACAATCCCAGGTCGGCGTCCACGACGAAGTTCTGCGTGGCCTGTCCCGGCGTGATCCGCTCATAGCGGAAGGTGCGGCAGTTTCCGTGATGTTGGAATCCCACATACCGCAACTGCCGGATTTCTTTGTACCTCTCCGCGCCCGGATGCACCGCCGCCGGCGGTTCCAGCGCGATATTCATGGCTTTGCAGGGGGTCCTCCCCGCAGCTTCGAAATGCACGAGTTTGCCTTCGGCGAGCATCGCCATGTCATACGTCAGAACAGCTGCAAGATCGAAATCGAAAGATTCGCCCTGTTCCGAGCGAATCGTTCCCGTTGCCGTTTGCCTGCTGATTCGTGTGACCGTTCCGAGCATTCGATCTCCTCGTCTGTGAATCGGATATAGCTGGAGACGTGCGTATACAAATTACAGGGCTCCGATCCTTGCGATTGCTAAGAGGTAGGGACAAACAACCCGACTTAGTTCAGGTAGTTTGAGGAAAGAGTAAGATGACTCGAGTCCTTATTTAGAGTAGTGCATTTGGGCTCCAATGTAAAGGGGAATCGGCCCCCGCCGTGCTATCCATCAATTTCTTGACGGCGGTCCATAAAGACAATCTATGGCTGCACTACTCCAAAACGACCGACAATTAATATTCACCTCTCAACATGCCCAACCAACTCCAAGACTTTCTCACCCTCTCCTACGCGGAATTGGAAGAGTTGAATCTGCAGGCCAAAGCCGATCGCCTGGGCCGCTCGCCCATGCACCAGATTCAGGAGCAGCGCATCAAGTACCTCACGGACGAGAAGCGCATCAAGGCCGTCACGGTCCTGTTCAGTGACCTCGAAGGCCGCCTCCACATGCTCGATTACGACAAGAAGTTTCTCGTAAAGAGCTGGGACAATCTCACCTTCGACGGCTCCTCCATCCGCGGCTTCACCGCCCAGCGCGAGAGCGACCTTCGCCTCAACATGGATTGGAGCGCCTTCTATTGGGCCCCTTCCGACGTCTTCGGCGCCGGCAAAGTGCTCGTCTTCGGCGAAGTCATCGATAAGGACGGCACGCCTTACAGTGCCGATATCCGCGGTGTCCTCAAAGCCTACGCACAGAGCCTTTACGAAAAGCAGGGCTACACCCTCAACGCCGCCAACGAAATCGAAGGCTTCCTCTTCAACGGCTCCGATGCCGAACGCCGCTACCACGAAACCGCCAGGTTCGATTACGTCAACACCGGCGGCTACTACCACTCGCTGCCCGGCGACCCCCTGCGCACGTTCATCGATAGCTGCGCCGAAGTCCAGCGCGCCATGGGCTTCCAGAACGAGAAGGATCACCCCGAAGTCGCGCCCTCGCAGTTCGAAATCAACTATAGCTATGCCGAGGTCGTCGCCGCCGCCGATCAGATCCAGCTCTACAAGCTGATCTGCCGCCAGGTTGCCACCCGCATGGGCCTCACCGCCAGCTTCCTGCCCAAGCCCGTCGTGGGCGTCAACGGCAGCGGCATGCACACCAACGTCTCCATCACCAGGAACGGCAAAAACATCTTCTGGGATCCCAAGGGCGAAGAGAAAATGAGCAAGTTCGCCTGGCAGTTCGTCGACCGCATCCTCACCCACGGCAACGATCTCTGTCTGCTGCTCAACGCCAGCGTCAACGCTTACCGGCGCCTCGACCCGCACTTCGAAGCGCCCAACCAGATCAAGGCATCGGCCGTCGACCGCGGCTCCATGATCCGCATCCCCATCGGCAACGAGCGCAGCTCGCGTGTCGAAGTCCGCTCCGTGGGTCCGGACGCGAATCCCTACCTGGTGATGCTCGGCGTCTTCCGCACCGGTCTCGAAGGCGAAATCTCGCGCATCAAAAACCTGCGCGGCGCCGAACGCTATCTGCCCGACAACATCTACGACGCCATGTCCAGTTTCAAGAACGCGGAATGGACCACCAAGCTACTCGGCGAAGATGTCAAGGGCCGCTATGCCGACCTCAAGCAGGCCTCCGCGGACCGCTGCCCCCGCCTGCTCGGCACCTTCGTCAAGACCCCCGAAGTCCAGTACCACCACGAAGTCTACAACCAGTTCCTCTGGAACATGTTCTAGACTCTCCACCCCTCCCTGACGATCGCCCGCTTATCCGAGAGCCGCGACCGTCAGGGAGCGATCTCCTTACTTCTTGCTAACAAAAACCGCGACCGTCAGGGAGCGATCTCTTTTACTTCTTCGGCTCCGAAATCGTAATATTCCGGTACTGAATCACCCCGTGGTGATCTCCCTGCAAAAAGAAGGGACCCGGTTCGCCTTCATTGCTATCCAGCGCTCCGCCGGTGGGCCCCGGCAGCTCGACCTTGTCGTGAATCGTCACGCCGTCGCGCACTACCGTCAGCGTGCGTCCCACCAGCGTGATATCGAAGCTCGTCCACTGCCCCAGCTTGTTCCCGATATTCCCTGCCGGTGCGATGTGCCCGTATACCGCTCCCATCTCGTGCGACGGAATCGTGCCGCCCTCCGTGCCCACCTGGATCTCATACCGCCCGCGCAGATAGATTCCGCTGTTGCCATGCTCCGGGCAGTTCACTTCAATGTGTAGTTTGAAATCGTCGAACTTGCGCGTCGTCTTGATGTTGGCTGCTCCCGGCCCGCGCTGCTGGCCTTCCACCTCGGGATTGTCATTTACCAGCTCGTTGTTGCGCGCCACCCACTTGCTGTTCTGCGCATTGCCGATCGGCTCCCATCCGGTCAGGTCCTTGCCGTTGAAAATCGGCGACGGCGCGGTCCACGCCTTCGGCATCGGCCGCTTCAACGCGGGAGCGCGCACGCCCGCGATCTGCGGCCCGGCAGCGTCACCGCGCTTCTCCACGCCGCTCAGCTTGTCTCCCTCGGCCGTCAGGTCCCACGTGGTCGCCGGTCCGCGCGGTGTGGCATCCGCCACCGTAATGATCAGGTGACCGCCGTCCATCTTGGCGGCGACAATCGGCCGCACCGCGCCGCCGCGCGGCTGGATCCGCCCGTCCACCTTACCGCCCGTGTCGGTGATCTCCATCCACTGCGGATAAGCGCTGCCGGTCGCCGGCGTTACATTCAAGTCCCATCGCCCTGCGAAGGGATTCTTCTGGGCGAAAGCGGGGGCCAGAAGAAGGCACATCATTGGAAGGAAAGAATACTTTTTCATTTCCGACCAGTTTAACCGAATGCGGCCTACAGCAGCAGCGTCTCCACCCGGTGCGCATGCACCATCTCCTCACACCCCGACCACGCAAACACCGTGAACCGCCCGTCCTGCGACGCCACCAGTGCGATCGAATCCCGTTGATCGTGCACGAACTGCGCCGCCGATAAATGCCGTGTGCCCCCCAGTTGCTCCGGCCGCACCCGCGCCGCCGTTCCCCCCTCGATCGGTTCCGTCACCATCACCTCTTCCACCTGCGGCCACATCTTTCGCCGCGCGATCTTCGCCCCGAATCCCAACAAGTCGTGGCCCCTTGTGATCACAGCCGCGCCGTCCACCGCCGTCAACCCCGCAATCCAATCCACCGCGCGCGCCAACGCCTCCTGCCAGCGATCGCTCCCCGGATGGTCCGGCCGGTCGCGCAGCAGTCCCGCCAACTCCGAAAATGCCGGCGACACCGCGTACGGAACCGGCTGCACCACCGATTCCCGCCACGTCTCGCTCCCCGGCGGCACCACCAGCAGAGATCCGCCCCGCCCATGCCCGCGCATCGATACCGCCAGTTGCACCAGCACGTTCACCGGCTCCGTCCACGAGGCCGGCGAATCGAAGCCCAGCATCGAACTCAACAGCTCCGGACAATCCGGCAGGCTCGACGCTTTCTCGTCCACGATTTTGATCTGGTCGCCCTCCAGCACCGCCACGTTCAGGAACTTGCCCAGTTCATCGCCCCGGTGATGCTTGATCACCAGCAGTCCCGGCGCCGCCACCTCCAGGACAAAGCACAACGGCGGCAGCGTCCGCGTCGTCCCCCATACCCGCAGTCCGTCCCCATTGCGCCACACGCCCAGATGAATTCCCGCCCGCTCCACCGCCGGCGCCACCTTCGTCAGCCTGCCCGGCTCCAGTGTCAGCGATCGCTCGAAGCGCAGCGGCTGTGACGCGTCTTCCGGCGCCAGAAACGCCAGCGAAATCCTGGTTTCGTAACCCTCCTCCCGCAGTAGGCTCGCCCAAAACGCCGCGTCGATCACCTCCTCGAGCGTCGCCGCATCCGGCAGCGGAGCCATCCCGGTCTCGCCGCGCTCTTCCGCCTCGCGATGATATCGCGCAAAATACTCTTCCAACTTGAACGCGACCTTTCGTGCAGCCGGGTAGGCGGGTTCCCTCATAGGTGAAATTATCCCCTACCAGGGCCCACCGTGTTAATATGCAACCTGGAGGTTGCATGTCCACCGACCGCATCGAAAAACAAATTCTCCTCCGCGCCCCCCTCGCCCGCGTCTGGCGCGCCCTCTCCGATTCCACCGAGTTCGGACTCTGGTTCGGCATGAGGTTCACCGCCCCGTTCACTCCCGGCGCTTTCATGCGCGGCGTGATCGTCCCCACCGTCGCCGATCCCGAAGTCGCCAAAGCCCAGCAACAGTACGAAGGCATCCCCTTCGAAATCACCATCCAGGATATGGAGCCCGAACGCCTCTTCTCCTTCCGCTGGCATCCCGGCGCAATCGACCCCGCCGTCGATTACTCCGTCGAACCCACCACCGTCGTCGTCTTCACGCTCGAACAGCTCCCCGAGGGTGTCCTCCTCACCGTCACCGAATCGGGCTTCGACCAGATCCCCCTCGCCCGCCGCGCCAAAGCCTTCAGCCAAAATGAACAAGGCTGGACCATGGTCGTCAAAATGTTCGAGGGCTACATCGTCCATGCGCCGTAGCGTCAGCGCCGCCCCGCTCTTCGCCGCCCTGGGCGACGACGTCCGCCTCCGCCTCGTCGCCCGCCTCTGCCGCGAAGGACCCCTCTCCATCACTCGCCTGACCACCGGCTCCCGCGTCTCTCGCCAGGCCATCACCAAGCACCTCCGCGTCATGGAGCAGGCCGGCCTCATGCGCAGCACCCGCCACGGCCGCGAAAGCCTCTGGCAACTCGACCCCCACCGCCTCGACAACGCCCGCCGCTACCTCGACCAGATCTCCACCCAATGGGACGACGCCCTCTCCCGCCTCCGCCATTTCGTGGAGGATTGACCCGCCCAACGAGCCGCGACCGTAAGGGAGCGTAACGAGCCCCGCCCTTCCGCCGTACCAAAACTTCTTGCATAAGAACCACACTAGTAGTAGATTAACCAACATGAGTAGTTCCCCGCGAAAACTGTCCAGGCTGGAACTTCAGATCATGGAAGCCCTCTGGACTCGCGGACCCTGCTCCGTCCGCGAAATCCAGGAATCCTTTCCCGCGAAGAAGCGGCCGGCCTACACCACCGTGCAAACCATGGTCTACCGCCTGGAGGTCAAGAAAGCCCTGCGCCGCGTCAAGAAAATCGCTACCGCCTTCATCTTCGAGGCGGCCGTGACCCGCGAAGCCGCCGAACGCAGGCTGATCGACGACCTGCTGGGTTTGTTCGGCGGCCGCAGCCGCCCCATCGTCGCCCACCTCATCGACTCCGGCACGCTCACCCTGGAAGATGTGCGCGATGCGGAGAAAACACTCCTGAAACTCGCCCGGGAGGAAAAGCGCAAATGAATCTGCCATTGCTCGCCAACCATCTCTGGCAATCGACCCTCTTTGCGGGTGTCGCCGCCTTGCTGACCCTCACGCTGCGCAAACACCACGCACGAGTCAGCCATTGCGTCTGGCTCGCCGCCTCCTGCAAATTCCTCATCCCGCTTTCCCTCCTCATCGCTCTCGGCAGTCATCTCCCCTGGCCCACAGCGCCCGCGACCGCATCGCCCCACGTACCCGCCGTGATCGACGCCGTCAGTCAACCATTCACCGTGCCCTCCAACGCCTCGCCACTACCGGCGCCGGCCACCGGAATCATACCGGCCGCCCTCTTCTTCGTCTGGGCATCCGGTTTCATCGCCATCGCCTTCTCCTGGTGGATTCGCTGGCGCCGCATTCGCGCTGCCCTGCGCGCCGGATCCCCTGTGCACCTGGAGATTCCGGTCACGACAATCTCCTCACCCGCCGTTTGGGAACCCGGCGTCGTCGGCATTTTCCGGCCGGTCCTCTTGCTCCCCGAAGGCATCGTCCGCCGCCTGACGCCGCCGCAATTGCACGCCGTCATCGCGCATGAACTCTGTCATGTCCGCCACCACGACAATCTCATAGCCGCGATTCACATGTTCGTCGAGACCGCCTTCTGGTTCCATCCCCTCATCTGGTGGATCGGCAAACGCATGGTCGCGGAACGCGAGCGAGCCTGCGACGAAGAGGTCTTGCGCCGCGGCAGCGAACCGAAAGTCTACGCCGCGGCGATCCTCAACGTTTGCAAGCTGTACGTGGAATCGCCGCTCGCCTGCATGTCCGGAGTCACCGGCTCGAACCTCAAGCAGCGAATCGAGGCCATCGTGGGTAGCCGCGTGGCGCTCGACCTGACCTTCGCCAGGAAGGCCGCCCTGGTCTCCGCCGCCGCGATCGCCTTGTCCGTGCCCGTCGCAGTCGGCATCATCAACGCCCAGACCCCGCCTCTGGCATTCGATGTGGCCTCCATCAAGCCCGCCGTCATCCCGGTCGGACGCGAAGGCGGCAATCGCTCCCGTATCGAGCACACTCCCACCAGCCTCTCCATGTGGAATGTCGATCTCGCCGAATGCGTGCAGTGGGCCTATGGCGTGGCGCCCTTTCAAATCTCGCAAGCGCACCCTAGCTCCGATAGCTACGATATTCGCGCCAAGACGGGTTCCTCCGTGCCGGTCAGCCGGCTGAGGCTGATGCTTCAGAGCCTTCTGGCAAAGCGATTCAACCTCGCCGTTCACCGTGAAACCAGGATGCTCCCCGTCTACGAACTGGTCGTTGCCAAAGGCGGACCCAAACTTCCCGCGCCCAACGCCGTCCCCGCCGGCCCGCCCATCCACGCCGCCGAATCGCTGCCGCGAATCCAAAACGATAGCTTCCTCTTCTCCGATGCCGCGATGCCCGAGTTCGCCCGCATGTTGTCCCAGTTGCGCGGCATCGACCTGCCCGTGGTCGACCGCACCGGCATCGCCGGGAACTTCGATATCGTCCTCAAATCCGCCCCCAGCTTGGCCCGCGAGGGCGATACCGCCGGCCTCTTCGCACTCATCCCTGCGCAACTGGGGCTGAAGTTGATATCTGCCAAGGCCCCCACCGAAGTCATCGTCATCGACCGCGCCGGGAAGCCGTCTCAGAACTGACTGCTGAACCCTTCGTCCCTAACGGCGGAATGCACGCAACAGTTCGCTGCTGGTCGTCGATGGACACCAGAACTTCTCGATGTACTCGATCACGAGTTGCGTGCCCGCATCGTGACTCACGTGCGGAGCGTCTTGCGGGTTGTACATCGCGTCCGTCAGGTCCCGCACCAGAATGCATCGAATCCCCAGCGAAGTCATTTTCTTAATCGCAAACGTCCGGTTGAGCACGCACATGTTGGTATGCACGCCCATCACCAGCAGGTTCACAATGCCGCGCTGCCGCAGGAAGCTGTAAATCTCCGTGCCGCTATCGGAGATCACGTCCGACGCATCGATGCGCAACCCGGGGTGCTCCCGCGTCCACGCCTTATAAAAATGGTCCGGAGTGTCGCACCCCCCGCCCTTATCGTCGATCGGCAGCGGAGGATCGGCCAGCGCTAACGGGGCAGGGAACTCGATTTTCGGCAGCGCCAGCATGCGTTTGCGCTGTGGCGCGTCCTGGTAGAAGGACATCGTTTCCGAAGGCGCGTGAATAATCTGAATGCCTTGCTTTCTCGCCGCGGCCAGAAACGCGTCCATCTTCCCCACCAGCCCGGCAACCCGCCCCGTCGCGCCGCTGCACCAGTGTTTGTCCCACATGTCGCAGACGATGATCGCCGTGGCCTCAGTCGGGATCGCCTTCTGCAGACCGCACCTCCTGCCAGTCCGCCGTGCCCTTGAACGCCTCCACCCGCGATCGCAGGTCGACCGTGATCTCCGCAGCCCCGGCGTACGCCGGCGCTCACGTCAGCACACAGATCCGAAACCAGCGTGACGAAATCATGGGAACATCCTATCTCATTGAAACGCTAAAATGGCCCTCATGTCGCAGCCGCCCCTGCACCTCAATTTCTGGAAGCATCACCGCGGCCAAGTCCCTGAATCCGTTTGGGACCATTCCGATGTCGAGACGCTTGTGCTGGCTGACAATGATCTGAACGAGGTATCGGCGAGCATCGGGCGCCTGAAGCGCCTGCGCATGCTCGATCTCGGACATAACAGCCTTCGTTCGGTGCCCGAAAGTCTGGGCGAGATCGAGAATTTGTCGGAGTTTTTGTACCTGCACGATAACCGGTTAGAGTCCCTTCCCGCATCCTTGGCATCCCTCAAGCGCTTGCGATACTTGAACATCAGCGAGAATGCATTCGAAACTCTGCCTGAATGCGTTTGTGGCATGCAAAACCTGGTCGAACTGCGCGCATCCGATAACCCGCTGACGACTTTGCCGGATTGCATCCGGCAGCTCACCCTGTTGCGTGAACTGCACCTAAGGAACACGAAGCTGAGGTCCCTGCCCGATTCGATTGCCGGGCTTCGCGAATTGCGGCAGATCGATCTTCGCGGTGCTCCGCTGGTGTATTTGCCACCGGCACTGGCGGGGCTGCCGCGATTGGAGAAGATCGACCTGCGCTGGGTCACAGACTTTGAACCACCCGCGTGGTTCACCGATCTCGAGGCGCGCGGTTGCCTCGTATATCTCTAGTTGCCCTGTCTCTAGTGGATTCTCCACACTCTTGCGGACCACACCAGAGTGCTGCCGCAAATCACAAGTACGGCAACTGGCACCGAATAAACCAGAGCTCTTCCCGGCGAGCGAGAATCGCCGGTTCGCGCAGATCGCAAAGCATGCGCCTGAAACCAGGCCGCAGATACATCCGAAAAGCGGAGACAACCAGGAGTTCGCGAACTCCCGAAGGCCAGGCTGCCGAAAACCCTGCGCCACATTTACGAACTGCGACGCGAGAACCCCGGCCGCGCTGAAGAGAATCAGCACCCGTATCACGGACAACCGCCCAGTCGTTTTGAGCAGAAAGTATACGGGAACAGCAATCAGTAGCGCCACGAAATAACCCAGTAGAGTTCCGTCGAATATAACAGCCATTGCCGCCAGCCATGGCCCTAAATGCGGCCAGAGAAACGGATGCGTGGGATCACCCATCAGTTTTCCAAGGTACAGCGGCGACGAGGGCAAGCTGAAGAAAGGAATCAGCGGGATGGTCGACAACAGGGGCGCCAGCCAGAATGCGGGTTTCTCGTTGAGCCAGCCATGCTCTTCCATGAGCGTCATCATATCAACTCGTCTACACCAGGTCTTCCGTCAACTGAAATTCCGACGCCGGATACAGTGACCACTCGCCGTCCGGCTTCAGTTCCAGAATCTGCGAATGATATTTCACCAGCGACGGATGATGCGTCACGCTGATAATCGTGGTGGAAGTTAAGGCCAACTGCTCGTACAACGCCGCTTCATTCTCACGGTCGAGCGCGCTGGTGGCTTCATCGAGCAATACATAGCGCGGACTCTTGAGCAGCACCCTCGCAAATGCCAGCCGCTGCCGCTCCCCGACCGACAATACCTTTTCGAAGTCGAGTGCGCGGTCGAAGCCCCCGCAACGCGCCTCCAGGTCCGACAGGTTTACGCGATCCAAAGTCTCCCGCGCCTCTTCATCGGAGAGCTTCCGGTCCAAATTCGGATAACTCAATTGATCGCGCAGCGTTCCGATAATCATGTAGGCGTGCTGCGGCAGAAACAACAGTTCGTCGGCATCCGGCCGCTCTACCGTGCCGGCGCCGCAATTCCATAGCCCCGCCATCATGCGCAGCAGAGAACTCTTTCCGAGTCCGCTCCCACCCACAATCATGAGACTCTCGCCGCAGGGAATCGAAGCGGATAAATCTCGGATTAACGTGCGCTCGTAATTCGGCGTGTGCAGAGTAACCTTCTCGAAGTTCAGTTGTTCGCTCTCCACCATCGCGATTTTCTCGCGGCCCGATCGATCCCGCCCGCTGGCCCTCTTCAAGTGGCTGTTCAACGTCTTCACGCGGCGGATGCCCGCGGCGAACCCCGCCAGACTCTCCATGTTGTCCACCAGAATCGTCAGCGACCCCATAATGGCCGAAAACGCGCCCGTGGCCTCCACGATCCGCCCCACCTCCAATTCCCCCGACAGCACCCGCGGAGCGATCACGATGCTCGGCAGCAGCGCAATCAGCAGCGTGTGCGTATATTGAAAAAAGTTCAAGCCGAACTGCCAGCGAATCAGCCTCGTGTAGTTCTCGTACAAGGCGCCGAACAAGCCATGCACCTTGCTCAATTCCTGTTTCTCTCCGTGGTACAGCGCAATGAATTCCGCATTCTCCCTTACCCGCACCAACCCGAATCGGAAGTCGGCCTCCTTCCGCCGCTGCTGGTAGTACAGCGACACCATCTTTCCCCCGAACACGCCATAGGTCAGCATCGTCGTGACCGTCGCGTACACCACCAGGAACAGAATCAGGTACCCGGAGATTCGCCAAAGCACCCTGCCGAATGCCACCACCTGGAAAATTGCGCTCGCCAGAATCAACAGGAAGTTGACCGATTGGCCGGTGATCGAATAAATGTCGTCGGCAATGCGTTGATCCGGATTGTCGATCTCCGCCTCCGTCCGCAGCTGATAAAACGCGTGGTTTTTGAAGTACCGGTGCAGCACCCGTCCCGTCAGGGATTGACGCCACATCAGCGCCACGCGATCGCGTGCGTAGTAGTAAGCGGAATACTCCGGCACGGCGATCAGCAGCAACAGGAGGTAGGTCCGCACGGAGTGCCAGAAGCGGTCTGCCGCGCGCGCTGCCAGCGCCGAGGTGAATTCCCCGGATTGCGTGTTGAACCAGACATTCAATTGCGTGTCCGCCAGCAGCAGCAGAATCAACAGCGCCACCAGCCAGTAAGACCTCCGGCCTTCCTCGGAGACCCAGAAAGGTCTTGCGATCGACGCGGCCTGCTTCAGGAGTTTCAGGTTTAGCTTCATACGAAGCTCGGGACCTCGCCCGACTCCCGCGCCAAAGCCGCAAACCAACCCTGGCCTTTCAGCAGCGCGGCCGGCGCTCCTTGTTCGACCACCTCTCCTTCCTTCAGGACGTAGACGTAGTCGGCATTCTTCATCATCGTGTAGCGATGCGCAATCACCAGCATTGTGGGCTTGGGAGACATTTGCTCCAGCGCGTTACGCACGTCCAGTTCGGTGGCGTAGTCGAGGTTCGCCGTCGCCTCGTCCAACACCAGAAGGCGCGGCCTGTCGATCAGCATTCGCGCGATTTGCAGTCGTTGGCGCTCGCCCAGCGAGAGCCCCACGCCATGCTCGCCGACTTCGGTGTTCAACCCGTCAGGCAGGCGTTCGAGCGCCCGCCCGAGACCCGCCGCCAGAGCCGCTCGGTGAGTTTCCTCCATCGTCGCTTGCGGCCGTTTGTACCGGATGTTGTCCGCGAGCGTTCCGCGAAACACCGTTCCATCCGACGCCACCACGCCGATTGCGCCGCGCACCGACGCACATCCCGCCGTACTCAGCGGCTGCCCGTCCAGGAAAATCTCGCCGGACCACGGCTCGAATAACTTCAGCAGAAGATCTGCCGTAGTCGTTTTCCCGGCGCCCGAAGGCCCCGCCAGCGCCGTAATCTTTCCCGGCTGTAGCGTCAGATTGATCCCGTGCAACACCTCTCTATCGCGTGTATATCCAAAATGCACATCGCGAAATTCCACCCGCCCCTTGCCCTCGGGCAATGCCGCGCCGCCCGCCTCCGGTACGCCCGAGTCTCTCAGTTTCACCGCTCGGCGCAGCGAAGTCAGATTCTCTTGCAGGCTGACCGCCAGCCCGTTCAGTGAATCGATGGGAGAGTAAAGCCGGTCCAGGTAAGCCGCGAACATCACCACGTCTCCCGGCGTCAGCATATGTCGCAGCACCAGCCACCCGCCATATCCCAGCAGCAGGGACTTACTCAGATTGCTCAGCGCTACCTGCGAGAGATAGTATTTCTGCGACGTCCTGACTCTGCGTAAATAAACTTCATAGGCTTCGATCGATCGTCCGCGCAGCTTCTCTTCCTCGCGCGCTTCGGCGCCGGAAAGCTTCACCGTTTTCACTGCGCCGATAGCGTCCGCGATCTGTGCGGAGATGTCTTCCCACATCTGATAATAGGGGTCCAGGTTGGATTGCAGCCGCAGCGCCGCCCGCCGCGCCAGCCACACATACGGCGGCAACAGGCATACCGCCATCAGCGCCATCTCCCAGTTCTGCGTCAGCATAATCGCGCAGATCGCTACCAGTCGCACGGCCTCCGGCGCGATCTGCTGCGATACCGCGTGCACCACCGGAGCCACTTGGTCGCATTGATCGATGCGTCTCGCCAGTCCCGCGCTGGCCTGGTGGTTGAAAAAACCGAGCGGCAGCCTTAGCACGTGGCCAAACGTCTGCACGATCAGCTTCGACTCCATGTAACTCGCTACCCGGGCGCCGTAATAGGACGCGCGTTGGTAGAAGTAGTAAGAACTTACTGCGATAAAAAATAGAAGAACCACGGAAACCAAGAGCGTGTGCAGCGTTTGTTCCGGCGTCTGCGCCGCCAGGTTGCCCACGGCCGGCGCCGCGGCCGGCACCTGGCTCACGAACATTCCCGCTACCGCATTGATCGCCCGCCGGTACACCAGCGGCTGCAGAAGATCCAGCCCCGTATAGAGGAAGGAAAATAGGCTGACGACGATGAATTGCCGTTTATATTGCCTCGCGATATCAAATAAAGCTCGAAAGACCCGCCGGTCAAATGGCGATTTGTCGCCTTCATTAACCGCGCGCTCGTCGGCAATATTTGTCATCCTCGGTCGCCCCTCGCCTCCAAAGCCCTGCAGCTAACCTGCCTCAAGCAATCATCGTTCCAAAGCACACCCTGCCGTCTCCCCGAATCTCTCCCCTTGTACCGCCTGATGCAGGTGCCCTCCTGGGTGGCGCATGCTTTAGCTTGACGCCTTGCCGCGGCCAATCGTACGGAATCCCACCACCTGCTTGGATTGCGGTTCATTTTTTCACGCAGGGGCAACCACAGCGGCGTCGCCGTTTGCCATTCTGAGAGACGGCTCTGGAGGTCGGAACCTATGCCCGCAAGCCGCCGCACATTCCTGCGCACTCTCGCCGGTGCCACATCCGCATTCGCCATTTCCCAGGACACGGTCGACGCGCAACGCGCTCTCGATCGGACCGAAACTGCCACACTCTCTTCGCCGTGGTCTACCGGCATCGAACACATCGTGGTGGTGACCATGGAAAACCGCAGCTTCGACCACCTCTTGGGTTGGGTGCCCGGCGCGGACGGCAAACAGGCCGGACTCAGTTATACCGATTCCAAGCACGCCGTACATCCCACTTACGCCTTGGCCCCGGATTTCACCGGCTGCGGCCATCCCGATCCAGATCATTCGTATGCGCCGAGCCGCGTCGCGTATGACAACGGCGCCATGGACGGATTCCTTCGCGCCGGCAGCAACGACGCTTACGCGATCGGATATTACACATCGACCGATCTGCCTTTCTACAGCGCGCTGGCGCGGAATTACCAGGTTTGCGACCGTTACTTTGCCTCCATCCTCGGCCCGACGTTTCCCAACCGGATGTTCATCTGGGCCGCACAGACCGATCGCCTCGACGATTCCTTCTCCTTCTCCGACCTGCCGACGATTTTCGACCGCCTTGCCGCGGCGCGGGTCTCGCACCGGTACTACTTCAGCAATCTGCCGTATCTCGCCTTCTGGGGCTTCAAATACCTGTTTGACGCGGCCGGCTTTTCGGACTTCCTCACGGACGCCGCCAGAGGCACTCTCCCGGCGGTATCGTTCGTGGACCCTAACTTCACGGTGTTTGACGATGGCACCGGAAACGACGATCATCCGCACGCCGATGTCCGCAACGGCGACGCCTTCCTGGCGCGAATCTTCCACGCGCTCGCCGGCAGCCCGGCCTGGAAGAACACCGTCTTAATTATCAATTTCGACGAATGGGGCGGTTTCTTCGACCACGTCCCGCCGCCGCGCGCCATCGCACCGAACAAGATCGATACCGACCTCGTAAACGGACAGGCCCTTCTCGGCTTCCGCGTGCCGTCCATTGTCGCCTCCCCTTTCACGCGCAATACCGGTCCCTTGCCCCTGGTGAACCACACGGTCTTCGACCACACATCGGTGCTCAAGCTGATCGAATGGCGTTGGGGATTACAGCCGCTGACGGCGCGGGACGCATCTTCTCAGATTGGAAACTTCGCGGATTCCATGAGCTTCAAGACACCTGATGCAAGCCTGCCGGCGTTGCCGCTTCCGCCCGCCGTAACTGCCGCCCCATGCTTCGGAGGTACGATTTTCGATTCTCTCAGCGCCGCCTTCACCGAGAGATCGCCGGCGTCCAAACCCCATTCACCGTGGGCCGCGCTGGCTCAAACCGAGGTCGTCCGCGGTTGGCTCAGTTTAGTGGGACCGGCCTCCCGGCCTGTCCACTTGCTGCCGTAACTCCAGCGTGCACGAACGGGGCCTGCCCCAAGGGAGCGATCTCCGTAGCACGCGTAAACAACGATTTCAGTCCGCGGCGTGCCGCAATGTGGGGCAGCCAATCCTGGCTGCAGCGTGCTTACAATATCCCGATGATGAGATTTTCACTGGCACTCGCCCTTTCCGCCGCCTGCGCCTTCGCCCAGGAGACCCCCACTGAGCGCGAAGCCGCCCGCGTCGTCCTGCAGAAGATGGACGCGCTCGAAAAATCGCTCGACGTGCCGGGTTGGGTGGCAAAGCTCAGCGCGCCCGACGCCGCCCGCGACGCAGTCACGGCACGCGCCCAACAATTGATGAACGCCGAACTGCTCGCCATGGGCGACGACATCACCCGCCATCCCGAAATCGGCTTCCAGGAGACCCGTTCCATAGGCATCCTGGTCGATTACCTGAAAGCTCACAAGTTCGATGTCACCGTGGGCGTCGCCGGGCTCTCGACCGCGTTCGTCGCCCGCTACCAGGGCAATCGCGGCGCCCCGAACCTGGGCGTGATCGTGGAGTACGACGCGCTGCGTGGCACCAAGGGCGCCTTCCACGGCGATCAGCACAGCACCCAGGGACCCATCGGCCTCGCCGCCGCCGTGGCCATGGCGGAGTGGCTGGCGAAATCCGGAGCGCCTGGTAGCGTGGTCGTATTCGGCTGCCCCGGTGAGGAAATGATGCCGCCGAATGCCAAGGTCGATATGTTCCAGGCCGGTGTCTTCGAAGGCATGGACGTCATCGTCCGCAGCCACGCCGTAAGCTCCACCAATCGCCCGGCGCCGGGTTTCGGCACCTGCTGCCTGAACATAGACGGCGTTAAGTACACCTTCTCCGGCGCTCCCGCGCATCAGATGACGCCGTGGGCCGGCCGCAACGCGCTCGAAGCCGTCATCCACCTGTTCAACAACATCGATGCCGCGCGCACCACCATGCGTCCCGAAGCGCGCGTGCAGGGCATCATCACCGAGGGCGGCGCCGCGCCCAACGTCGTGCCGGACCGCACCCAGGCCGATTTCTACATTCGCTATCCCGACGCCATCTACCTGGCACAGGTGCGCGAGGCCGTGGACAACGCCGCCAAAGCCGCCGCGCTCGCCACCGGCACCAAAGTGAAGATCGATAACTATGGCCAGGCGCGCGACGGCATTTCCGTGGCGCTGTTGGCGGAGGTCGGCTTCGCCCACATGAAACGCTTCGGCGCCACACACGTTTCCGAAACCGCCGGCAAGCCGCAAGGCTACGAAGAGACCGGCAGCGTTTCCAGCGTCATCCCCGGCATCGGTTTCGCCGCCTATACATCGAACGCCGCTAACCACACCTACGAGATGGAGGCCGATGCGCTTACCTCCGTCGGCCATCAGGGTTTTGTGGTGGATGCCGAAGCCATGACGGCGCTGCTTTATGACTTCGCCACCCACGCCGACTATCGCGCCGCCGTGAAGAAAGAGTTCGCCGGCATCAAGGCGCTCTTCGGCGAATACCAGGAGGCGCTGAAGAAGGTCTACATCGTCCCCAGCGTTCCGGAGCCGAAATAATGAGGTGCCGGCCGGCGCCGTCCGGACGGTTGACTCCCCATTTTGAAGAGCGGCCGACCGGACACTCGTCATCGAAAGCACAAGGAGAAGAAGCAATCAACGAGGGCGAAGGTGGACTGAATGCCCGTCATGCGACCTTGACCGGGTCCGCCCAGCTTCCGTTCCCCCCTTCGGACAGCAAGCGCGGTCCCCACCGCAAGCATAGCGGCGGGCGCAATCATCGCCCTGGAGCCATCTCAGATCGAAAGGCCGGGATCGCCCTCAATGACTTGCTGGCGCAGCAAAGGCCGCTCGCCCGGTTTCCAGAGCGATGCCGTGTGGACGACCCGGTAGCGAAGAGGACCGCCATCGGGACGATCGCTGCGCGTGATCGGGCGTGGAATGCAGACGAACTCGGTCCGCATTTCATCGCCGGTGAGCCGCACCGTCGCATAGCCGTGACCGCCCATATCCACGAATTCAAGGTGCGGGGAAAGTTTCGGATTGGAAACGGCGTGAGCGCGCTTCAGGTCGAAACTCCTGGCGTATTCGAGGCACGAGCGGACGCCGTGCTTGAGGAGCATGTTGTAGGTCCATTCGGGCTTACCCGCCGGCCGGTCGGCCAGGAACAGCGAACGGAGCGGATGATCCTTGGGAAGACGGTGCTCATAAGCCTCCATCGCCCCAGGGCTGGCCAGCGAGGCGCCGACGAAACTGATCCCGACCGGCTCGAACTTGGCGGGTGGCAATCGGGAGGCGGCATAGCCGGCCCAAAAGCTGTGACGGTCGCCCGACACGATCGCGAACCCGGTGATCTTCGAATCGCGGACGAGGTCATAGATTTCGCCACGCTCGTGGTAGGCGCTGCCATAATCGCCGCTGCCGATCTGCGCGAAGGTGTCGGCCGGCCACTTCTGCTTGGTCAGTCCATCGGGAAGGTTCTGCGGGTCGGCCCGCAAATCGAGGGCGCCCTGCGAATTGCCCCAGATCTTCCAGGTTGCCGCGGACCGGCGGAGCTGGTCCATGAACCATTTCTTCTGACGGGTCCCGAGCATCGTGCGCGGCGGTGAATCCTTTCGAGGATTAGGGATGCTTATGTCGCCAAAGCTGAGTTCGGCGGGCGGTTTGCCGCCGTTGAAGGTGCGGCCGGCATCGAGCGCGATCATCGCCGGTTCCGAGAACATCCCGTTAAAAGCCGGATCGTAAATCTTGCCAACGCCCTCCGCATCGGTCGGGTCGTCGCCGCAGAAGCTGTGCTGGTCGGTGAGAATGAGATCGAGGTGCCGGCCGTAGCGCAAAGACCGATAGGCGATCAGGCTGTTGATGGCCTTCAGATTGTTGGGTTCGATCCCGAGGCCACTGTCGTCCCACTTTTCTATCGGAACATTTTTCACCGCCACCGCGCCGAACGTGTCGAGCGATCCGCTCGGCGCCTTCACGCGTGCGGGAATATATTCGAACCATGCCTGGTTGGCGGCGACCTTGACCGTCTGGCCCGGTTGCGGAGGGCCCCCTGCCTGGACGATGCTCTGCCGGCCCTGCCAGGAGAATTCGTGATTGTCCCACATGGCGACGAACGGCCAACGCGCTCGCGCGTCTTGCAGGTCGGGATCGGCAAGGTAGCCCTTGTAGACGACGCGATAGCCGTCGACCGTTAGCGGGTAATGGAAGTTGCCGGTTTGGCCGCCATCGGGAATCCGGCCGACTTCGTAGATCGTGCGGTCGTACCGCGTCGCCAGCTCGTCGGGATATTCGACGACCTCATAAATGAAATCACCGAGGTGGAGAACGAAACCGAGTTGATCGGCGGGCGCCGCGCGCTCATCCTCAAAGATCATCCGGCGATAGCCGTTGAGCTTGCCTTCATTAACGCTCTGGCAGCTGACAAAGGCGAAATTGACCGGCCGTGGATCGTTCGCCGGCGGCGCGGTGATCGTCCGGCCGACGCGGCTGCCGTTCCCCTCTCCATCGGTGAAGCGGTACCAGTAGACGCGCGCAGGCTTGAGATGACCGACCAGCACGCGCGTCGTCCAATCCGATTCCGCTGAGACCGGCGCGGACGCCTTTGCGACGACCCGCCGGAACGCATCATCCTCGGCAACCTCCACCGTGAGCACACGCCGGCCGCCCGACTCGAACGGCCGCCGAGTCCAGAGGATAACGCTGCTCGGATCGGGATCGCCGGACGCGACGCCCTCCGGATAAAGGTCGCGCCGCTCATGCCAACCGGTGGTTGACGCTCGAGCCGATCCGCCCCACGCCAGCGAGGCTCCCATCGCCGCGGCCAATTGAACGAACTCGCGTCGATTGAGCGTCATCGTCTATCCCCTTCGCAATCTCTCCGCATGCCAGGCAACGTGATCGGGCATGAACTTCGAGCTGAAATAATATAGTAGACGTGGTCGTACCCGGCTGGTAACGCAATGAGAGCGCACGCCTTCGCCTTTTCATCGCATCATGTGCATGCTCCATTCCCGTGGCGAGTTGCTGCACGGTGACGGTAATCGACGCTGACGGCACCCGGGCATAGTGTAGACTTCCAGGCAGGTTCCACCTTCGACGCCGCGTCTATTTTCATTTGCCACGCCAGGGAACATCCCGAAATGGGTTTGCCACGCGCAACGCTGGGGACCCTCTCACTCGCCCGACAACATCTTGCCCGGGCGCAGGGCTTTCGCGTCCGATATATTTCCTCGTAATTCTGCGGCAGGCAGTGCAGCCGGCCCAACCACCACTCGTCCTCGACGTCTGGTCCCGTTGCAGGTGATAATAGGTGAGTTCGGACTGTAGTTTCGCCAGGGGAGGCTACGCACGAGTAGCGCGTAAACCGCCCCTACG
Source organism: uncultured Solibacteraceae bacterium (assembly GCA_963791985.1). GTDB lineage: Bacteria > Acidobacteriota > Terriglobia > Bryobacterales > Bryobacteraceae > Solibacter. The sequence continues at coordinate 475,901 of CAWBUN010000005.1, forward strand.
CCAATCAACCTACCAATAAGCGCTCGTCTAGGCTCACGAGTGGTTTAGAAGCCCGCCTTGGTGCTTCGACTCTCGGGCAACTCTCGACAATATGGGACAGTGTTGCGCAAAGGGGCTGGCCCTGTCCAAGCGATCTCCACCAGAATCAACAGAGTGCCGGTTAGGGCTTGACCAAAACGCGAGAAAGACCATATACTAAAATCAATCCGGCTCCGGATTGACGTATCGTCTTTCTGCGGCTGGAGGGACCTCGGTCGGCTACGGAGCAGCTTACGTTGGGACCTCACGTCTAGCGTATGGATCCTCCGACAGCAGCCCACCGGAGGGCGTGAGGTAGTTGGCTATTTGGCCTTAGCTTTGTAGTAAAGTCAATGGGGCGTCTTTCAAAGACGTCCCATTTGCTTTTTTCGGGAGGCTTCGTTGCAGGAACAGGAGGTCGATCCATGGGCCGCAATACTGCTAGAGGCAGTCAGCACAGGTGTTGCTGAGGCGATAGTCGGAACGAAGTTTCGACAAGCTGTCGCTCGCGCTGCGTCACAGCGGGGGGTGGAATTTCCTCCTCCTGAAGAACCTAAACTTCGCTTTATCCAGCTACTTCAGCGCTACCCAACGGTCCTCTCCGTGCTCAGGCGTCCAGGCCAAGATTTTCTTGTCATACCAGCTGGCAGATCCGACTTGGTGGCAAAGCGGGACGAGGCGCTTTACGCAATCCGACCGGATCTCTTTCGGGCATTCACGACCATAAGCCGGGGGCAACCGGACGAGAAGCACGCCAATTACGACCCGAGTACGGACTCGGTGATCTGGCGAGGCGAGGAATCAGGAGCGTCAGGGTGCGGAGTTCCGGTTCCTCTAACGACCCAGGAGGCAGAACTTCTGCTCCGAAGAGAATTTGCTCAGGTTACCAAGGACCCTTCTGCTGCGAGCGAAGAACTGCTCGCGGCACTATCGAGTACATCGCCGTTGCAGGCGTTCAGCAAAACCATTAAAGGTCTCGCCCTTCAGCGCGAGTGGCATAGGTTCAGGACTGCGCGGATTGTGGAGCGGCTTCAGCTATGGGCCAAAGAGAATCAACTCGAGTGGAATGATGCGTGGCTGGTTGAAGGACCTACAAGTCGGACATGGGCGAGTGAAGTAACACGCTCTCGGCAGGGGCACACACAACTCGATAATGGCCTTCTGCAAGATTTCTTTGGCGCTCTCGATGTAGAAGATTTTCACCGCATCAGTGTTCCGCTGGACCTTATACTGAAGGCGTTCTCTGTGATGCGGAAGCGATAGCGGGTTGGAGTAACGATGCCAGTTGCCATCGTCGCCGGTGTACCTCCCGACATTGACCGTCGTATTCAGGTAGCGCTTCGAAGCGGAGCTGCCTTTGGCGGCTGGCAGGTCCTGTGGCTGCGCTCAAACGGTCGCACGCCCGGACTCGCTCCCGGCCAGATCGAGATCGCAGCAAACCTCGCTGCAGAACATGGTGGAGCGAACCTGCTTGTTTTTCGAGGGCGGAGCGCTGACGATGAGAATGCCCTCTTGGCTAGGCTCGTGCCGAACTTTCGGGTGCGCTGGATTGAGGCGACGCTCTTGAAGCTCATCCCGCACGACATGCCCAAGTTCTTCAGCAGGATCAGTGAGTCTCTCAGTGAGGAGGCCGTGTGGATCGACGAGGTCAAGCCGAAGGATGAGTCCTGCTGCCTACTGCTTCCGAGTTGCGCCTTCTCAGCGAATAGCGAGGTCCGTCACCTCTGGACTGCCGCAGCCGAGGCCGGCATCGAACGAATTCGGCTTGCGGTTCGTGCAAAAGAGCGTTTCTCAGCGACACATTGGCTCCCACAGAAGAACGGCGCCCGGGCATGGACGGATCTGGACGGAAGAGTGTTCGACCACCGCGGTGCGCGTCACGGCATCGCACCGTTCCCCCGAATGTGGAAATACGCCTATCAGACGACGCCGGGGTTCCATTTCGATGTTACCTCGCGATTGTCCCGCAATTTCCATATTCAAGCGTTCGACGGCTGGCGATACAACGTGCCGGGCTCTAACCACGTCAACATCGACTCCCACGGCCACGTTCGCGTATGAATTGCGGCTCAGGCGGAGGTGAAGCGTCCCGAACTCGTGCACGCGGTGACGTCACATCAAATATCGGACGTCAGCCGCCGGATACTGAGTTGCGGAAAGAGCCTGCGTGAGGCCCAGCTCCGGCCGAATTGTCGCCCACTCGGAGAAAGCCCTCATTTCGAGGATTAGGAACGATAAGTCGGCTTGTTGCCTAAAACAGCGGGCACTGCGTCGCAAGCTTTCGATGTTCTGGATCATGTGGATCATGCTGATTGCCCGGCGTTGCGTCACCTGCGACAATATTGAGGGGCAACAATGAAGAATTTCGAACGCATCACGGTTGATCCTGCGCAGATGGGCGGCGTCCCGTGCATTCGGCACATACGAATTCCGGTTGCTACGGTCCTCCGAATGTTGGCCGGCGGATTGACGGCGGCTGAAATTCTTTCCGAGTACCCTGATCTCGAGGCGGATGATATTCGCGAATGTCTGCACTTCGCCGCCGCTTCGGCCATGGAGCGGGAACTGCCCCTCCCGCGTTCTGCTTGAAATTTCTGATTGATAACGCCCTGCCACCGCGCTTGGCGTACCTGCTGGCGGCTGCGGGTTATGACGCGGTCCATGTCGGGGCATACGGCATGCACGCCGCAAGCGATGAGCAAATCCTTGCAAGAGCCCTCCAGGAGGATCGCATCGTGGTCTCGGCAGACTCCGATTTCGGCGTGATACTTGCCGCTCAGGACGCGGCCCGCCCATCATTCATCCTCTTTCGGGATCCAAATTTGTTGGTCGCTCATGACTATGCCGGCATGTTGATTCCAGCTCTGTCGGTGCTTGAGCCGGAATTAGCCGGCGGCTGTGTCGCTGTATTTCGGAATGGTCGGCTGCGGGTGCGCAAGTTGCCGTTTTCGACATAGGTACCCAGAAGTCGGCATCGCGCCTGTGGTGAACTTCGTGCGCGCGGTCAATTTCTAGGGACACGGAGACCCACGAAGCTTCAACACTTGGGAGGCACGATTCCGCCATATTGACGCTCAATCCGCCATATGCCAATATAGGCATGTACCGGCGGATGAAGGATCTCACGTGGCTTGCCGATTCCCGTTCCAGAGTGAAGTCGTTTCCAGCTGGCGTGCAAGATGACATCGGTTATGCGTTGTACGCTGCGCAGTTGGGCGAAAAGAGTGTCAAAGCCAAGGCGCTGCACGGGCTTGGCGGATCGGTGATTGAAATTGCCGCTCACGATGCCAGTGGAACCTACCGGGCGGTTTATACGGTCTCGATTGGGGAATCGATTTATGTGATTCACGCCTTCCAGAAGAAGTCCAAGGCCGGGATCGCGACCCCGAAATCGGAGATGGACATGATCCGGCAACGGCTCAAACAATTGAGAAGCGAGGTGAAGGATGAGGAAAAGAGGAATCCTTGAACGGGAGCCCAGCACGGGCAACGTATTCGCTGACCTCGGCTTGGCTGACGCAGGCGAACACCTGATCAAAGCTGGTCTGGTCGTTCGGATCGACCGGACCATCCGCCAGCGCAAGCTGACCCAGTCCGAAGCGGCACGGTTAATGGGAATCGATCAGCCAAAAGTCTCAGCTATGCTGGCTGGTCAGTTCCGCGGATATTCTGTCGAGCGCCTAATGCGTTTCCTCGTCGCCCTGGGCCTCGATGTGGAGATCGTCGTACAGCCTAGAAGGCGAGGCGCGGCCGAACTTCGCGTCGCGTAGGCACGATTAGTACCGATAGGTCGGCTAGTCACCCCCCCATCCGCCACTTGGCCGTATCACGCCTACTCGTTGAAGTGAATCGATGGCGCTCGGGTCGGATGTCGGAAAACCGGAAGTTGCCCCCCGCACCCCAGGCCCAACAGCGCGATTCGTCAAGCAGTTTGCTGCCGAAGAATCTGCCGAGTGTTTCCTGGCCGCCTCCAACTTCCGGTCACGTTCCGCATGGATCTCCTGTTGCCCCCGGCCAACATCTCCTGCGGCGTCATTTCGCGCCGCGAGCGGCCGATCCGGCGCGGCTCGAAGCCCCTCCCGCCCTACGATTGCTACAATAAAACTTCCACGACATGCTTGACGAATCCATACAGGAACTGGCGTCCCGTTCCCTGGCGCGCATCGCCTCCGCCGCAATCGCCGGAGGAACTGGAAGCCGTCCGCGTCGACGCCGTCGGCCGCAAAGGCGCCCTCGCCGAAATCAGCAAGGGGATGGGCAAACTCGCGCCCGAAGAACGCAAGCGCATCGGCCAGGTGCTCAACGCCGCCAAGCAGGAACTCGAAGCCGCGCTCGATGCCCGCAAGCAGCGAGTTCGACGCACGCCGCCCTGCACGCGCGCCTCGACGCCGAGTGGGTCGATCTCACCCTCCCGCCGCCCGGCTCCGCGCCGCGGCCACCTGCACCCCATCACGCGCATCCAGCGCGAACTCGAGGAGCTCTTCCTCTCCCTCGGCTTCACCGTGCTCGATGGCCCCGAGGTCGAAACCGAATATTACAACTTCGACGCCCTCAACATTCCGCCCGACCATCCCGCGCGCGACATGCAGGATACCTTCTGGCTCGATGGCGGCAATCCTGCTGCGCACCCACACCTCGCCCGTGCAGGTGCGCGGCATGGAGCGCCTCGGGCCGCCGCTGCGCATGATCGCGCCCGGCCGCGTCTTCCGCAATGAGAGCGTGGACGCCAGCCACGAGCACACCTTCTACCAGCTCGAAGGCATGATGATCGATCGCGACGTCTCCGTGGCGCACCTGCTCTACTTCATGAAGACGCTGCTCACCGCGATCTTCAAGCGCGACGTCACCGTGCGCCTGCGCCCCGGCTACTTCCCCTTCGTCGAACCCGGCTTCGAGCTGGATATTCAGTGCCTGATCTGCGGCGGCCCCGGCTGCCCGGTCTGCAAGCAGAGCGGCTGGGTGGAACTGCTGCCCTGCGGCCTGGTGAACCCCAACGTGCTGCGCATGAGCGGCATCGATCCCGAAAAGTGGAGCGGCTTCGCCTTCGGACTCGGCCTCACGCGCCTCGTCATGATGCGCTACGGCATCGACGATATCCGCCACTTGCAAGGCGGCGATCTCCGTTTCCTGGAGCAGTTCTACGACAGTGGAGCAGTTCTAACCGTGAAATTCTCCTACAACTGGATCCGCGAATTCGTCCCCGGCCTGACCCAGGCCGCCGCTCCGCTGGAACGGCTGATCACCATGAAGACCGCCGAGTGCGAAGGCATCGAGGAAACAGGCGCGCTGCTCGCCAACGCCCGCGTCGCGCGCGTCGAAACCGTCGAGCCGATTCCCGACAGCCACAACGTGAAGGCCGTGATCGATGCCGGTCCGCTGGGCCGCAAGACCGTGGTCTGCGGCGCGCCCAACTGCCGTCCCGGCATCCTCACCGCCTACGCGCCCCTCGGCAAGAAGGTCATCAACGGCGTCGAGAGCGACGGCATGCTCGCCTCCGGCGCCGAGCTCGGCATCAACCACGATCACGATGGCATCGTCGAACTGAACGCCCCCGTCGGCGAGCCCATTCCCGGCTGCCTCCCGGATGCCGCGATCGAGATCGATAACAAGAGCATCACGCACCGCCCCGACCTCTGGGGCCACCACGGCATGGCGCGCGAAGTCGCCGCCATCCTCGGCCTGCCGCTCACACGACCCCGTCCGGCATCAGCTGCTCCCGCTGGCCCCGCCGGCAATCAACGTGACAGATCGAAGACTATCGAATCTCTGCCCGCGGTATAGCGCGCTGGTTTTCGACAACGTCGACGGTGCGAGCCGTCGCCTCTGTGGCTGCAATATCGCCTCGACGGCGATCGGGCTAAACCCGATCAACAACATCGTCGACATGACGAATTTCGTGATGGCGGAACTGGCGCAGCCCATGCACGCCTTCGATGCCGACCTGCTGCAGGGCGACACGATCTTCGTCCGCCCCGCGAAGCCCGGCGAGCAGTTCGTCGCGCTCAATGACGAAGCAGTATACGCTCGACCCCTCCAACCTGGTGATCGCCGATGCCGCGGGCGCCATCGCGCTCGCCGGCGTGATCGGCGGCAAGGGCAGCGCCATCGGCGAGACCACCACGCGCATCGTGCTGGAGAGCGCTAACTTCCAGGCATCGTCAATACGCAAAACGTCTTCAGCGATCAAGCTGCGTACCGATGCTTCAGCATGCGTTTCGAAAAGGCGCAGGATCCGGCGAACACGGTCCGCGGCTCTCGCCCGTGCCATCGAACTGTTGCACGAGATTTCGCCCGGCATGCGCGACTCGTCGGCGGCGTCGCCGACCGACGCGCGCGAGATTTCCGCCGCCCCCTCCCATCGAACTGCCGCTCGAGTGGCTGCAGCGCAAATTGGGCCGCGCCATCGAAGCCTCCGAAGTGCGCCGCATTCTCGAAAGCCTGGCCTTCGGCGTCACCGAGCCCGCGCCGGGAATCTTCTCCGTCACCGTGCCGAGCTGGCGCGCCACCAAGGACGTCGCCATCAAGGACGACCTGGTGGAGGAAGTCGGCCGCATGATCGGCTACGATTCCATCACGCCGCAGGCGCCGCTGGTGCCGGCCTCGGTGCCGCCCGGAAATCCTTCGCGCCGCTTCCAGCACGAGGTGCGCAATCTCTTCGTCGATAACGGCTTCACCGAGGTCTACAACTACAGCTTCCTGAGCGAAGCCTCCGTCCGCGCTTTCGGCTTCGACCCGGCGTCGCATGATCCGCGTCACCAATCCCATCGCGAGCGATCAGGAGCTGATGCGCTCCTCGCCTGCTGCCCGGCATCTGGCGCAACGTCACCGAAAACGCCAAGCACCACGAGACCTTCCGCCTCTTCGAAATCGGCCTGGAGATTCATCGCCGCGAGACCGGACTCCCCAACGAGATCCCCCACCTCGTGGCCGCCTATTACGACCGCCAGGGCGATGGCCACGCCGGCCTCTTCGAACTCAAGCGCATGGCCCAGTGCCTGCTACCGCAAGCGCAGACCGTCCCGGTGGCCGCGCGTGACTTCGAGCACACCGCTCGCGCCGCCGAGATTCAAGTCGCCGGCCAGACCGTCGGCCGTCTCTTCGAACTCCATCCGAAACTGGTCGAAACCGGACGCGCCGCGATCCTCGATCTCGACCTGCGCCTCCTCGAATCCCTCAGCGCCGGCGAAATCAAATACACGCCCATCCGCCGCTACCCCTCGAGCGCCTTCGATCTCTCGGTGCTCGCCGGATTGCGCGAACAGGCCGGCAAGCTGCAATCCGCCATCGCAAGCTTTGCCGGACCCCTGCTCGAATCCATCCAGTTCGTGCGCCAATATGCGGGTCCGCCGCTGGCCGATGGCGTCGAAGAGCGTCTCCTTCCGCCTGACCGTCGGCTCCCCCGAACGAACGCTCTCTTCCGAAGAGATCACCGCCGTCCGCAACGCCATCATCGAAGGCATGCGCGCCAAGGGCTACGAACTCCGCGTGTGAGCACCAGCCGCACCAAGCCAGGTGGATGGGTCAAGCGCAAGCGCGGCCCCTGCCGCTGGTGCGGCGGCGAGGTGCCCCCCAATCGCTTCACCTTTTGCAGCGAGGCGTGCGTCCACGAATGGAAGCTGCGCACCAATCCCGGCTATTTGCGCGAGCACGTCTTCGCCCGCGATCGCGGCGTCTGCGCGCTCTGCGGCGTCGATACCGAGCAGTTGCGCAAAGATAAGCGCAAGCTCGACTACAAGGCCCGCAAGCAGTTCGAAAAGGATTGGGGCCTCCGCCGCCACCTCTGGGATGCCGACCACATCCTCCCCGTCGCCGCCGGCGGCGGCGAGTGCGGCCTCACCAACATGCGAACCCTCTGCATCCTGTGCCACCGCACCCGCCATCGTGCTAAACTGAACTCAGTTCCTTCCGGATAAACCCACCCAAAACCCCCAAATGGGACAAATTTGTCCCACCTAAATCATATAAGCCATTTATTTTCAACGATTCCATGTTGCAAAGCGGGCCACATGTCCCGCATCCCATCCGAGCCGCGACCGTAAGGGAGCGTCCCACCCTACCGGCCTACCCGATCTACCGGTGTGGGAAAAGGGGTAGGAGCGCGATCCTGGAATCACAGGAGATGAACATGGCAAACGAACTAGCCGCCCTTTCCAATGAAATCGCGGCAGCTGTCGAAGTAGCGGGGAAGAACGTAGTCGCGGTGCATGCGCGCCCCAGGTTTTCCTCGAGCGGAGTTTTCTGGCGTCCCGGAGTAATCGTCACGGCCGAGCACACCATCCAACGTGAAGAAGAGATCACCGTGACTCTACCCGACGGCCGCAACGCCCCGGCCGTCCTCGCCGGCTCCGACGCCGGTACCGATCTCGCAGTCCTCAAAATCGAAGGCACGGCCTTCGCACCCGGACGTACAACCGGCGCTCCCTCGCCCGGCACCCTGGCGCTCGCCATCGGACGCTCGGAAGATTCCGGCGTGAACGCCACTCTCGGCATCATCAGCGCCTGCAGCGGCGAATGGCGCACCTGGCGCGGCGGACGCCTCGATCACTACATCCGGCTCGACCTCACGCTCTACCCGGGCTCCGATGGCGGCGCAGTGGTGAACACCGCGGGCGAGACCATCGGCATCGCCACCAGCGCTCTCTCGCGCATCGCCGGCCTGGCGATTCCCGCGGTGACCGTCGACCGCGTCGTCGACGAGATTCTGGCGCGCGGACGCGTGGCGCGCGGCTACCTCGGCGTCGGGTTGCAACCCGTGGAACTCCCCGATCATCAGAAAGGCCTGATCGTGCTTTCGCTGGAACCGGGTGGACCGGCCGCGGCTGCCGGCATACTGATCGGCGACATCCTGGTGAAGCTCGCCGGCAAAGCCGGTGCACGACACGGAGGATATCCAACTCGGGTTGGAAGGCCACGCAGTCGGGCAACAGGTGGAGGTCGAGGTGCTGCGCGGAGGCGAGGCGCGGCAGGTGAACGTGGTGGTCGGCGAACGGCCGCGGAGGAACTGAGATGCGGGGATTCGGAGAAATCGCGGAGCGCCTCAGGCGCTCCACCGTGCAGGTGTCGACTGAACAAACACGGCGGCGGCAGCGGCATCGTCTGGAAGCCCGACGGCCTCATCCTGACCAACGCCCATGTCGCCCGCAGTTCGGAATCGGAGGTCGAGCTGTGGGACGGCCGGCGCTTTCCGGCGAGGCTGGTCTCGCAAGGATACGCGTCGCGACCTGGCGACACTGCGCATCTCGGCGACCGGCCTGCAAGCGGCAACGGTCGGCGATTCGACCGCGCTGCGTCCCGGTGAGTTGGTGATCGCAGTCGGCAATCCGCTGGGCTTCGCCGGAGCGCTTTCCACCGGCATCGTCCACTCGAACAGCGGCCGCTGGATTCACGCCGACGTACAACTCGCGCCGGGCAACTCCGGCGGACCGCTCGCCAACGCGCTCGGCCAGGTCGTCGGCGTCAACACGGCGATCGTGAACGGCCTGGGTGCGGCCGTCCCTTCGAAGGCGGCACTGGATTTCGTGCAGCACGGCGCGCGTCCGTCGCTGGGAGTCACGATGCGTCCCGTGCACCTCGGCCTGCAGTTGCTCGAGGTCGAGCCCGGCGGCGCCGCGGCCAATGCGAGCCTGCGTGCCGGCGACGTGCTGCTCACGCGCTTCGACGCGCTCAATGAAGCGCTGGACAGCGGCCGGCCGACGCTGCGGCTGCACTTCCTGCGCGACGACCCGAGTCGGGTGCGCGAAGCCGTTGTGCTGCTCGCCGCGCGGGTGGAGGCCGCCGCGTGATTCGTGTCCAGATCGCCGCTTCGTCCGCGGTGGTGAGGGCCGGGCTGGAAGCCCTGGTGGCGTCCAGCCCGGCGTTGCTGCTCACCGAGTCCTACGCCGACGTGGTGTTGGCGGCGGGGGCGTTGGACGAGCTGACGCCCGCGCCTGCGATCGTGCTGCTTGGCGACGCTACGTGGAGCAGCGAGGCCTTGCGCGTCGGTGTGCGCGCGATCCTCGCCGCCGATGCCCCTGGCGCCGAGATCCTGGCCGCGATCGAAGCCGCCGCGGCAGGCCTGGCGGCAATCGACCCGCGCGACCTGGAGTCGCTGCTGCCCGCGTCGCCGCAAGCGGTCGCCGGCCCTTTGACGGCGCGTGAACTGGAAGTGCTCCGCATGCTCGCCGAGGGCGCGGCAAACAAAAATATCGCCTGGAAACTCGGCATCAGCGAGCACACCGTGAAGTTCCACGTCGCCCAGATCCTCGGAAAGCTGAACGCGGGAACGCGCACGGAGGCGGTGACGCTTGGGATCCGAAAAGGCCTGATCCTCCTGTAGGACAGGCCTCCCGGCCTGTCCACTAATCTAAGCTTCTACATCAAAAACGAAACCGCGCCGCTGAATTCCCACATGAGCAGCCGTCCGGAGGCGTTGGGAAGATTGAAGGGCTTGCCCATGTTGTACTGGCGGGCGTCGAGACGAAATCCCCAGTTTTCCTTGACCTTGACCTTGAGGCCGCCGCCGTAGTTGATGCCGTACTTGGTCTCGCGATTGCCGTAATACGAGCCAGGCTGCGAGAAGGCCGTGAACTGGACGCCGCCAGCAGGCGAACGGGCGGATCATCTTGCCTTCGGGCACCGCATATACCAGGAAATCGTAAAAGCCCTGGTGCGCCGGTATGCTGATGTTCTGCGCCGGCAGCGTTACGGTGCTGGAGGGTTGGCCGGGGAGTCCGATGCCTCCAGTGGTCGTTGTGGTCGCCGGAGCGTCGAGCGAGGTTCGATTGTAAGCGTAGCCGAATTCGTGGCCCATGAAGCGCCAGCTGTTCAGCGTCATGCGGAAGACCAGCCGGAAGCCGCTCTTCAGCGTGTAGTTGCCGCTATTGGGATCGACCGCGGCCGTCCCCAGGAACGCATTCTTGGAAGGAATGTTGAGTTGGCCTCCTCCCACGGACGCCTCGAAGCTTTGCGCAAAACCGAAAGAACAAGTAGCCAGAAAGGCTGCGAGGAGCAACCGGGGAAGACGCATGAACTACAGTGTACAACGCTGCATTCAGGCAGCGCGGTACTTATCGCGGCACTCCGTGGAACAGAAGTGGAGCAGTTCGCCGTTGACCTTGCGCGTGATGCTGGCGCCGGTGGAGACGTAGGTCCCGCAGACCGGATCTTTCTTCAGCTCGCCGCCGGCGACCACTGTGGGAGGCGCGGATTGCGGCGGAGTGCGCACCGCGGTCGTTCGTTTGGATTGGAAGAGGCTGCGCAGAATAGACCGCAGCAGGGTGAAGATCAGGATGGGAACGAGAATTTCGAGGATGAAATAACGAAACATTGGGTGGGGCGGGAAATCATCTCCCGCCCCGGTACTTCTAATTCTACTTCTTCTTCTTGGGCGCGGGGGCGTTGGGGTTCTTGTACTGCGTGTCCACCTTCGCATCCATCGAGGTCAGCATGCCCTTTGCCGAATCGGCGAACTGGCCGGTGGGGGCGAGTTCCAGGTACTTCTGGAAGGCTTCGACCGTGCCGGGGACCGGCGTCACTTTCCCATCGGCCGCGAAGGACGCCTTGCCGACCAGGTAGACGCCGTACTGATAGTAGGAATCGGCGTGGTTCGGGATCGAGCTCGATCGCCTTCTTGAAGGCGGCGCCGGCAGGTTCGGCCTGTCCGGCGTTGACGAGCAGCGCGCCAAGATTGTAGTAATACTGGCCGGCCTTGGGCGGATCGAGTTCGGCGGCCTTCTGGAGTTCAGCCTGCATTTCCGGGAACTTCTTGGCCTTGCGCAAGCGCGAGCGCGAAATTGTTGTGCGTGGCGGCGTCGGCCGGGTTGAGTTCCAGCGCCTTGCCATAGGCTTCGATGCCCTTCGCCATGTCGCGTCGAACTCGGGGCCGGTCTTCTTCGAAGCCGCTTCACGTACGCATCGGCCAACTGCGCCCACACCGCGACCTGCTTGGGGTCGAGTTCGCTGGCCTTGGTCAGGTTGGTGATGGCGGTGTCGTAATCCTTCGCCTGGATAGCGGCCAGACCGGTGGTGAAGGCGTCGTTCAGTTCCTTGTTCTTCTTCATCGACGCCTTCGCGATCTTTGATCGCCTTATCGTAGGCTTCCTTCTGCTCTTTGGTCATGCCGCGTTCCTGCTCTTTGCTGAGCGCGGGAGCCGTGCCGCTGGCAGCGGCCGCCGTGGCTGAGGCGGCTTTCGCGGCATTCTGCTGCGCGATCTTTTGCAGGTCGAAGTTGATCGGAACGGGATCACCCAGGCGGGTTCGCACACCGTTCACGCCATCCATTTCCTTGCCGTCGATTTCCACGGCGATGTTGTAGGTGCCAAGCGGCAGACCGTTGTAGAAGTAGTGCCCCTTCTTGTTGGTGTTGCACTTGTAATTGCCCTTGATATCGGTGCGCATGATTTTGACCAGGCCCTTGACCAAAGGGCCGCCTTCCGGGCCATTCACGTTGCCTTCGATCGCCGTAATCTGCGCGAACGAGGTCAGAGGCTCAAAAGGCAGGCTCCCGGCCGCGGCAACAACCAGGTTGCGAAACTTCATAAAACCTCCAGGAACTAGAGACTATTCAGTGATTAAACTTCAGTATAGCGTAACAAGGTATTTTCGTCTTCTGAAGGATTATAGCGGGATTTGCTACTCCTCGAAGAGGCCGATTTGTTCCTTGGACTCCTTGGGTTTGCGCTTGCGGAGCGGGCTGCCGACCACGCCCAGGACTTCGACCGAAATCAGGGAGGCGCGCGGCACCCAGACGCGCTGCAGGTTGCCGAACGATTCGGGCGGAATCACGGTGAAGCCGGCGCTTTCGAGGTGCAGCAGATTGTTCGGGAGTAATCCCTTCCAGGACCTCTCCATCGCGAAAGCGAAGGCTGACCCAGAGTCCGGGAGTTTTCGGACGGGTCTGAAAAACCGCACGTTCTGTAGCAGAGCTGGTCTCGAATTCCCTGACGAAGGCCACGCGAGCGGATTTCCGAGATACGGGACAATCGTCACATTTGCTTGATCGGAAAGCAGTTCCACGCCTTCCGGCTGAAGAAAGGAGAGCGGATTGACGTAGCCGGCCAGGGTTTCCCGGTCGTAGCGGCGAATCAGCGCCTTTTTGGTGGTGGAGGATGCCAAGTTTCCTCAATGCAACAACTATGTTTCAAACATTTTGCGACTTATTGTATCATTGGCACGATGTCTGGAGCGCTCGCGGAAGGTTCGGCACTTCTGTGCGGCCAGATCAGGTGCGTTCCTCAATTTCTGCCGTCTCGAGAAGGGGCTTGCAGCCAATTCGATCTCGGCGTACTCTGCGGATCTCGCTCATTTTGTTAAGATTTACAGGGGAGTCCAGGAGCCTGCCGGGGGTTCCGGAAATCCGCCAATCATATCGATCATTTATATCAAACGGGGCTCAGCAACCGGTCGGTCGGCCGCCATCTGACCACTTTGCGCAACTTCTACGGGTTTCTCCTGAGGGAGGGCAAGATCGCAACCGACCCCACCGAACACCTGCGCACCCCGCGGCAGTGGCAGACGATCCCTAAGTACCTGAATTTGGAAGAGATCGAGAGGATTATCCAGGCGCCCGACCTGGCCAAACCGCTCGGCCTGCGCGACCGGGCCATGATGGAACTGCTGTACGCCTCCGGTTTGCGGGTGAGCGAATTGTGCAAAGTTGGGTGTCAGCGATCTGAACCTGGATTACCAGGTGGTGCGGACCACCGGGAAGGGCAACAAGCAGCGCCTGGTGCCGGTCGGGAAGGCGGCGATCCTGGCGGTGCGGGCGTATCTGGAAAGCGGACGTCCCGGCCTGCTCAAAGGGCGCGCCAGCCGGTACCTTTTTATTACTGCCCGCGGCGGATGCCTGACCCGCCAGGGGTTTTGGAAACTGCTGGCCGGCGTACGGCAGGAAGGCCGGCATCTTCCACGGGTTGACGCCCCACGTGCTGCGTCACAGCTTCGCCACCCACCTTTTGGAGGGCGGCGCCGATCTGCGCAGCGTGCAGGTCATGTTGGGGCATGCCGATATCTCGACCACCCAGATCTATACCCATGTCATGCGGTCGAGACTTCGGGACGACCGTGGAGAAGCATCACCCCCGGGCATGATCCGGTTTTGAAGAGCTGGGTTCCGGGCAGTTTAGTTCAGTGGGAAAGCGCAATTCGATGAGCGACTACATCTACATGCTGGAGAGCCACCTGAGCCCGGATCAGAACCGGGCGGTGGAAGACGTGCAGGCGGCGGCCGGCATGGCGAACGTCAACGTCTTCCTGACCGGAGGCGCGATGCGCGACATGATCGCGGGCTTCCGGATCCGCGACCTGGATTTCGTGGTGGAGGGCAATGCGCTGAAGGTGGCGAAGGCCATCTGCGAACAAACCGGCGCGACCACGATTTCCACCGACGAGAACCGCAAGACCGCGGAGACTCGTATTTCCCGAGCGGTGTGACGGCGCAGATCGCCATGTCGCGGCAGGAAAAATACGCGCGCGCCGGCGCCAAGCCGCAGGTGTCGCCGGCCACCATCCAGGAAGATCTGCGCGGCCGCGACTTTCACCTGCAACGCGATCGCGCTTTCGCTGAACCGCGCGTCGCGCGGCCTGCTGCTGGACCCGATGAACGGCCTGGCCGATATCGAGCGCAAGGAACTGCGCGCGGTCAGCACCTACGGCTTCTACGACGATCCCTCGCGGCTGCTGCGCCTGGTCCGCTTCAGGGTGCGGCTGGGATTCACGATCGAAGAGCGCACGCAGATGCAGGTGGCCAACGCGCGCGAGGCCGAGGTGGAGAAGCAGATTCCGGCGACGGCGCTGGGCGACGAACTGAAGCGGATCAGCGCGGAAGACAATCCGACGGAGATCCTGAAGGGCCTGGAAGAGGCCGGCCTGCTGGCGCTGTTCTCGCCGGCGCTGGTCGGCCAAGCTGAACCTGGCGAGGCCTGGCCAAGCTACGAGAAGGCCATTCCGCGTGCTGCCGGACGATGCGCGCTGGCGCGCCGCGCGCTGCGGGACCTTCCTGCTATGCCTGACGGAGAAGCTCGTCGCCCAAGGACAAGCAGGCGCTGATCAAGGCGACCGAACATGACCAAGAGCGACATCGACCTGTGGCAGAAGACTCGAGGCGCGCGCCAAGAAGCTGGAAGCCGCGCTGCGCGCGCCGCGAGATCCGCAAGCCTTCGCACGTTTACCATATCGTGGCGGCGGCCGCGCCGGACGACGTGCTGTTCGTGCTGTACCACTCCGCGCTGAAGCCGGTGCAGGAGCGGCTGCGCAACTACTTCCAGAAGTACCTGCCGATGGTGCAGGAGATCACGCCGGAGGAATGGGCGACGATCGAAGGCAAGCCGGGCACGCCGAAGTACGCCAAGGCGCGCGATGAGTTCATCAGCGAGCGCGTGAATCGCAAACCGCCGAAGCCCGTGGAAGAAGTCCCGCCGACCGAGCCGCCGGTTCCGGAGCCCCTGGCGGGTGGACGGGGAAGAGGAAGATAGGGACGCGTACAGCGAGTGACTCGCGCGCAGCGAATTGCGGGAAATGCCGCGATCAATTCCTATGGAACTCGCGATCCAGATCCAGATCGAAGAACTGCCGGAAGGCCTGTTCCTCGCGACTTCCAACGAACTTCCAGGTCTGGTCGCACAAGGGCGGACCGTTGGCGAGCAAGCTGATAGAGGCCCCGCGTGAGCGGGATGGTGTACTGAATCTGCCGAGGACGAGCCAACGACGAGATTATACGATTGTGGTTGCGGCCAACGCGGAACTGACCACTTCTCAGCAACGGCGTTACGGACAAGTGGATGCGTCCCGAGTGCCGAAAATCGGCCAAATGTAGTCGATCCGCGCCTCGCTGACTCCGCTCGCCGCACCGCATGAAAAGACGCGGAACCTATAGCGTCGCGTATTCTGCGCCAGCCTCTTTGAGGACCGGGACGTCTCGGTCGGCATCCTTCCAGAGGGTGAGGAAGTCATCGTATGCCTTCCTGGCCCTGTCCCTTTCTCCCGATAAGACGAGCGCTCTCCCCAATTGCAGGTGCGCGAGCGCGCCGATCGGATCGGCAAGAACGATGCCCCGATTGTCCAGGACCTTTTGGAATTCCGCCGCCGCTTCCGGGCCGTGCCCCGCCTGCAGATACGCCCGGCCGCGCACATACGCGGGATAGAGCCCGCCGAACTTTGCGAAGAACATTGTGCCAGGCATCGCGAGGTCGTAGGGAAGCGCCGTTTGCAGCCGCTCGATCGCGACCGGCGGCTGCTGATCGCACAGGGCCAAAAGCGCGCGCAGTGTGGGAAGATACTCGAATTGTACGGGAGTGTCTTCCGGGAATCGTTTTGCCAGGTCTTCGGCGAGCGTTTGCGATGTGGAACGGTCGCCGGAGAGCGCCAGAGCAAAAGCCGCGGCGTACTCCACATCTCGGCCCTTTCCCAGTTCGAGCGCCGCCCTGGCGCCCTCTATCGCCCGCTCGCGATTTCCGAGATGGGCTTCGCACACTGCCTCCGCAGCCCGGTAAATCGCTGCCTTCTCGCGATCGCCCGCCTGTTGCGCAAGTTCGATCGGATGCCGCCACCGGATTCTCGCGTTTCTCATCTGTCCGGATCGCGCCAGGACGAGCGCCTGGTTGTGCGACATCCAATCCTCTGCTTCAATGTTGCCGCGAGCGCGATCGATTTCGCGCCTCATGCCCGCTTCGTCGCCCGTGAGAAATGCGAGATAGTAGCGATCCACCAGAAACTGTGGGACTTCCAGTTTGCGCTCCGCGGCCCGCTTGAGAGCGGCGGCGGCTTCCGCGAACCGGCCAAGGCAAATATTGAGCTCGATCACATTGCCAAAAGCAGGCGCGAGGTCCGGATTAAAGCGAAGGGACTGCTCGGATGCCTGGATTCCCCTCTCATACTGGCCGGTGCCGCGCGCTACCCATCCACCCAACAAACCCCAGGGCCGGAAATCACCGGGATACGTTTGCGCCCACGATTCAAGAGTCTCCAATTCCTTCTGCAAGTTTCCGGTTACCTGCCGGTCATACAGAAAGAGGATAAAGAGCCTCTCCAGGTCGCTGACGCGGGCCCGGACTTCGTAAGCCTTCCGGACATACTCCGCACCTAGATCGGTTTGTCCCATGTTCCAGTAAAAGAACCCTAAATCGGCCTGCGCCATGGCGAATTGAGGGTCGATGGCGATGGCCCGCTGGAGATCGGGGACAGCGGCTGCGAACCCACGCGCGAACATAGCGTTCCGTGCGGCGCTATACGCCTTCAGAGCCTCCAGCGAGGGTGTAGTTGCCTGCTCGAGGGGCGTCGAGTGCTCCCGGATAGCGGACAGCGATTCGCCCAGCTGTGTCCTGAATTGAACCGCAATCCGCGTCAGCGCATCCAGGACCTCTTCTTTGCTTCCAGCCCGCTCCTGCTTCTGTCCAAGGACGTCTCCGGTGCGGCAGTTTCTGGCGCGTAACCACAGGACGTACTGGCTTCCGAAGCTTGCGATCGAGCCTTCGAGGATGGCCGTGCCGCCGGTTCGCTCGCAGATCTCCTGCGCCACCTCGGGAGTGAGCCGCGTCTCGGGCGGGCGGTTCATAAAACGCAGCACCTGCTTTAGCTGTTGATCCGAGACGAGTGTCAGGAACGGCGACTGCTCCAGTTCGACAGACAAGCCCTGGCGAAGGATTCCATCAAACACCGGATCGCCGGTCTTGTTCTCGAATTCGCCCAACACGATCCTGGCTTTCGGGGCGGGTTTCGGTGTCCGGTGCAGCGAAGGCTGTGAGGCGGCGTTCTGTCCCCGGCTCACCTTGGGAATCGCCGACAGCTCCCGCTGTAATTCGGCGGCGGATTGCCAGCGGCGCGACGGATCTTCTTCCAGGCACCGGCTTACGAGGCTGTCCAGCTTGCGCACACGAATGCGCTTCCGCTGGAGGGCGGCACGCTCGCCCATCAGCATTTCGTAGAGGACCAGGCCGAATGCGTAGACATCGGTGCGAACATCCGCCGGCCTGCCGTCGCGCTGCTCAGGCGCCATATAAGCGGGTGTGCCCATCACCATTCGTTCCACGGTAAGGGTCAGGTCTCCCTCCAGCGTGGCCAGCCCGAAATCCAGGACTTTTGCCCCGGATTTGGTCAGCATCACGTTGCCGGGCTTCAGATCGCGGTGGACGATGCCCTTCTCGTGAGCCGCCTCCAGCGCGGCGGCAATCTGCCCGGCGTAACGGATCGCCTCTTCCTGGGGCAGCGGACCTTTTTTCAGCCGAGCTGCAATGGTCTCCCCCTCGACCAGTTCCATCACAAAGTAGTTTGGGCCAACGTCGTGAAGAATGCAGATGTTGGGGTGGTTCAGCGACGAAATCGCGCGGGCCTCGCGCTGGAAGCGGGCGTTGAACTGCTCGCGAGTGATCTTTATGGCGACCGCACGGCCTAAACGGGTATCGATGGCCCGAAAGACCTCGCCCATGCCGCCCTCCCCCAGCTTGCTTTCGATACGGTAAGGTCCCAGGCACGCACCGGAATCCAGCCGGGTGAGGGTCACGTCCTCTGCGAGGTGTGGAGCATTGCGAATTGCAGGCCGATCGAGAAACTCGCCGCCGGTAGGCTCGATCAGCAGCGATTCTACTTCGCGACGCAATTCCGGATCGGCCTGCGCGAGCAGCGCGGCGCGCTGCTGGGGAGTGCCTTCGCGAACCGCGTGGTACAGCTCTTCGATTTGCCGGACGCGCTCGGGAGTCATGTCAGAGATCCCGCGTGTTTCCCCGTGGAATGGCCCAACTCGCGCAGCAGCCAGGCCTTGGCGAAATGCCAATCGCGTCTGGCAGTGCGCGGCGATATCTTGAGAGCAGCGACGATCTCCTCGTCGGTCAAACCGCCGAAATAACGCAGCTCCACCACCTTCGCCTGCCGCGGCGCCACCTGAGAAAACGCCGTCAGGGCCTCGTCCAAAGCCAGGATGGCGCGGTCTGGCGCCGGCGACAATAAAGCCGATTCATCCAGATTCACGTGGAGAGGTTTTCCGTCGCGCCTGCGCGAGCCGCGGGTGCGGGCGGCATCCACCAGGATGCGCCGCATCATCTGCGCCGCGATGGCAAAGAACTGCGCGCGCGCCTGCCATTCGACGTTGGTCACGGCCACCATGCGGAGGTAGACTTCGTGCACTAACACCGTTGCCTGGACGGAATTACCCTGGCCTTCGTTCTTCATGTACCGGCGGGCCATCCCGCGCAGTTCCGGATAGACGTGTTCCGTCAACCGGGCCAGCGCGGCTTCATCGCCGCTGCCCCAGGCCTTTAGCAAAAATGTGATTTCCTCGCTACGCGCGTCGGTGGACAGCTTGCTCTCCCCTTGGGCTACAAGAAATATACAGGAAACGTGGCCGCTTTTGGGCATCCCCTGCCGCCTGTAGCGGCGGGAGGAGATCAGGCTGGCTGAAATGATCTTCTTCCCGAATGGAGGCAACGTATGAACGCAAACCAGAAAATCATGAATCGCAGCACCATCGCAAAGGCTTTCGCAATCGCCGCGGTCACCGTACTCTCGGTGAGCCTGGCGCCCACGGCGAACGCCGCCGACAAGGGATGCACGAACGCAACCCTGAACGGCACCTTCTCACAAAGAGGCACCGGGGTCATTATCTCCCCGGCGTCGCTGGCCGGGCCGATGGCCAACGTCGGTACGCTAACCTTCGACGGAGCTGGCGCCGTTACCGGCGTCCTAGTCAACAGCCTGAACGGCACCACGGTCCCGGCGACGGAGAAGGGCACCTATCATGTGAACGCCGACTGCACCGGAACCTATACGGTCCAGATTTCGCCTCTGGGGATCACCGGCAACGCCTACTTCGTGATCACTGACCTGGCCAATGAAATACAAATCATCACCACAGACCCGGGCCTCGTCGTTGTCTGCGTCGCACGCCGGCAGTTTCCAGTGGGCGACTGGAGGCAATGACCGGTTCCCGGCCTTCGTGGCGCGGACGTATGAAGGCCGGGAAACACCTCGTAGCTCGCCCGCACAATCGCACAGAGAGGGGAGTATTCTCTCAAGAGGTTGATGAAATGATCGATCGTCAGGAATCTCGTCAGGAATCAACGAACGTCCAGACTATTGTCATCGGTGGCGGGCAGGCGGGGCTTTCGGTTGGATTTCACCTGGCGAAACGGGGCCTATCCTTTCAGATTCTGGACGCTAACGCGCGCGTTGGCGATGCATGGCGGAATCGTTGGGACTCGCTTCGCCTTTTCCACCCGGCACGCTACGCGGGACTTCCCGGGCTGCGTTTTCCGGGCAGGGGCGACGCCTTTCCCACGAAGGATCAGATGGCCGAATATCTTGTAGATTACGCGCGGCACTTCCGCCTGCCCGTCCGAAGCGGCGTCAGAGTGGACCGGCTTTGGAAGGAAGGCGGCCAATTTGTGATCGCCACCGGGGATCAGCTGATTCGATCCGAGAACGTCATCGTGGCCATGGCGAATTACCAGCAACCGAGGGTGCCTGCATTTGCCGCGGAGCTCGATCCTGGAATTGTCCAGCTGCACTCTCATGAGTACCGAAACCCCTCACAACTGCGGGAGGGAGGGGTGCTTGTGGTTGGAGTGGGTAACTCGGGGGCGGAGATTGCGATCGAAGCCGCGCGCTCGCATCCGACCTGGATTTCGGGAAAGGAGTCGGGTCATGTTCCCTGGCCGACCGACAGTTTTATTGCAAGATTCTTCCTGGTGCGCCTGTGGCGTTTCTTCGCCCACCATATCCTCACCGTGAAAACTCCGTTGGGCCGGAGGCTGCGCCCCAAACTGCTAAAGGCCACAGCTCCACTTGTCCGAGTAAATCCCAAAGAACTGATCCGCAGCGGAGTTACCAGGGTGCCCAGGATGGTAGGCGCTAGGGCGGGGGTGCCTCTCCTGGCAGACGGTTCCACGGTCGATGTGAAGAATGTGATCTGGTGCACGGGCTACCATCGCGGCTTTTCGTGGATCGATCTGCCCATCTTTCGGGAGAGCGGCGAGCCCGAACATGAAGACGGGACTGTCAGGAGCGTTCCTGGAATGTACTTCGTCGGCTTGCACTTTCTCCATTCGATGACTTCGGCCTCATTGATCGGCGTAGGGCGGGACGCAGAGCGAGTAGCCAAGGCTATCGCCTCGCGAGCACCGTCGTCGAAGCTGAACGATGTCCCCAACGAACGTGGAACTCGAAACAGGCGTTCACTCAAAGGCGAAGGAGCCGGAAACTCGTTATGTACGGCTACACCGACCCCGAACAGCTGGAAGGCGGATTGGGCCCGTCGCGCAGTGCAGCGCCTTCTCTCCGTCAAGTCATATTGACGTGTAAACGCGCTACTCGTGGATTGTCCCGGGCGGGGCTCTAAATAGGGCTGGGGACGATCTCTAGCGTTACCGTACGGGTCCGATCCTGCTCCAGAATACCCTCGCCAACCGGTGGCCGGAGAACCACGGAAACTGATCTCCGATACCGAATTACACGCCCACGGTTAAACCTCATCGTTCGTCACATCAGACAGGACAACAGAATATGCGCGTGCCGCACTGATAGCTACAACGGCAGTTTCTCCTTCCCTATTCAAAGACCCCTGTGATGGTCAATTGACCTACAGGCAAGGCTGCCGTGGATGGAAAATCAAGAGAGGAGCTATCGCGATGGACTACGACAGGGACAAAGTTGATGAGATGGTGCTGGCGCTCTTATATCTGACCATTCACGATATCGATGAGTTCGGAGCGCGTGCCTGGAAATCCTTCGACTGGGATGCGATGGACCGGCTTTACGCCAAAGGCTACATCGGGGATCCGAAGAACAAAGCGAAGTCGGTGGTGCTGAGCGCGGAAGGGCTGGAGCGGGCCCAGACGTTGTTCGAACGGCATTTTGGCGTAGCGGAGAAGTAGTCGCGCGGGCTACTTGAGCGGTAGCCGCCGGACGCGGATACTATCACGATCGGCCGAGACCGCCGCGCCTTCTACAGACGGGATCAGTTCCGCCTGTCCGATTGCATCAAGTCCCTGGACACGGAGGAGCACCACGGAGGGCTTTCCGTGACCGGTTGTGGCCAAGTGTGCGTGAAAGTCGTGATCCAGCGTCACGCAAACCCGCGATTCGATTCTTGCGTACTGCAGGATCTCAGGAGATCTTCCAACTCGAGAAACGGATACTCGGCGAGGATCGCAGCCCGATCCGGATACGTCGCAAGCAGTTCCAGAACGCGACGGACGGTGATCCGCATTCCGCGGATACACGGCTTGCCGCCGCACTTCCCCGGCTCAACCGTAATCCGATCAAACAGATCTACCGTGGGCCATGAGCTCAGTTTAGATTTAGACCATCAACGCCACCTGTTGAGAGTCGCGTTTCATTGCTGGTCGTCGGCCCCGGTTCGCTGTAAGATGGCAGGATACCGTTCTCAATGGTCGGCAGGACCGTAGGTAACTATCGCATCATCGGCGAACTTGGCGCGGGCGGGATGGGCATCGTCTATAAGGCCCAGGACATCCGGCTGGAGCGGTTTCTCGCGCTCAAATTCCTCAAACCGGAGCGGGTCAACGACGATTTCCGGCGGCGCTTTCTGCAGGAGGCGCGGGCCTCTTCGGCGCTGGCGCATCCCTCGATCATCCACATCTACGATATCGGCGTGTTCGACGGGATGGACTACATCGCGATGGAGTTCGTGGAGGGGCGGAGCCTGCGCGATGTGCTGCGCGACGGGCGGCTCTCGGTGGAGGACACGGTCAAGTTCGGGATTCAGATCGCGGATGCGATGAACATGGCGCACGCGGCCGGGATCGTGCATCGCGACCTGAAGCCCGGGAACCTGATGATCACGCCGGCGCGGCTGGTGAAGATTCTGGACTTCGGGCTGGCGAAGGTGGCCGGCCCGGGCGCGAGCAGCGTGATGTCGGCGTCGGCGGAATCCACCAACAGCGTGACCACGCTGACGGCGGAACAGACGCAGTTCGGGACGGCGCTGGGCAGCCCGGCCTATATGTCGCCGGAACAGGCGACGGGCAAGCAGGTGGACGGGCGCAGCGATATCTTCGCGTTCGGGGCGATTCTCTACGAGATGCTGGCGGGGCAGCGCGCGTTCACGGGCGATACCACCATCGAGGTGGTCTCGGCGGTGCTGCGGCACGATCCGCCGGTGCCGAGCGCAAGCAATTCCAACACGGGTCCGGAGCTGGATGCGGTGGTGATGAAGTGCCTGAAGAAATCACCGCAGGACCGGTTCCAGACCATGGACGGGGTCAAGCAGGCGCTGCAGGCGCTGCGCTCGAGCGGGACCACGACCGGGATTTCGATGGTGGTGGCGGCGCCGGCGAAACCGCGGCCGTGGGGATGGGTGGCGGCGGGATTGATCGCGCTGGGCGCTGCCGGGTACCTCGCAATACACTCGCGTCAGGCGGTGACGCAGGTAGCGCGTGAACCGGCGGAGCCGGAGCGGCTGACGCTCGACCTGGGGCTGAACATCGACCCGGCGATTTCGCAGGACGGCAAGTTCGTGGCGTATGCCTCGGACCGCAGCGGCGAGGGCAACCTGGACATCTGGGTGAAACAGATCGGCGGCGGCGACCCGATCCGGTTGACGCACAACCCCGCGGACGAGCGCGAGCCGACCTTCTCGCCGGATGGGACGAGCGTGGCGTACCGCTCGGTGCGCGATGGCGGGGGCATCTACGTGGTCTCGATGTTGGGAGGGGACGAGCAGCGGCTGATTCCCGAGGGACGGCGGCCGCGCTTCTCGCCGGACGGCAAGCAGATCGCGTACTGGAAGGGACTGGAGGAGCCGTACCCGCTGCGCGCGGGGAGCGGCACATCGTATATTTTCGATCGCACGACTTCGCAGACGCGGCAGATCGCGCCGGAATTCGGCGCAGTAGTGCATCCGGTGTGGAGTCCCGACGGCAAGCACATCCTCTTCCTGGGGATTAAAGAAGATACCAAGACGATTGACTGGTGGATCGTCCCGTCGGGCGGCGGGACGGCTGTGCGTTGCCACGTCAATACCACCGGCAATCTGGTGGACCCCTTCGAGTGGCGCGGCGATTTCATCTATTACGAAACCGGAGCCGGCAGGCCGGATGCGAAGATCGGGCGGCAGCAGATCGACCTGGCAACCTGGCAACCGGTGGGGACGCCAATCCGGCTGACGACAAACGCCGATGTATCGCCTTCGATCTCGCTCGACGGGCGTATGGCGTACGCGGGGATCGTGCGCAACACCAATCTGTACAGCCTGCCGTTGAACGTGAATCGCGGCAAAGTGGCGGGCGCGCCGGAGAGCGTGACGCGGGATTCGGGCGAGAACCTCGCGCGTTCGATTTCGGCGGACGGGCGAAGGGTGGTGTTCACGGCGGATCGCGCGGCGAGCATTAAGACGACTCCCGAGGTTTGGGGCAAGGAACTTCCGGGCGGCCGTGAGCACGCGATCACGAACGACGGCAAATACAAGACGCTGCCGGAAATCAGCGCCGATGGAAAACTGGTGGCGTGGCGCGAGGCGCGGGTGGCGATTCACGAGATCTTCGTGTCGCCATTCGAGGGCGGCGCACCCACGCGGCTGTGCGGCGATTGCGTGGGACAGCCGGTGTGGTTGCCGGATGCGTCGGCGGTGCTGGTGGGGCAATCCTCGACGCCGGGTGCGATCGCGCTGGTGAATGTTGCGTCCGGCAGTCAGAAACTCTACATGCGCGAGCCGGGCCTCCTGCTGCAAGCGCGCGCGATCACGAGCGATGGCAAGTGGCTGGCGTTCACGGCGGGGAAGAACCAGGCCGACTATGCGATCTACGTGGCGCGGTTCGATGCCGCGCAAGCGCCGGCGGCGGCGCAGTGGATCAAGGTGCTGACGTCGGCGGAGGCGCATCCGTATCCGCGCTGGTCGCCGGATGGGACGCTGCTGTATTTCGGATCGCGCCTGGATGGCTTCAATTGCCTGTGGGCGCAGCGCCTGGATGCGCGCAGCAAGACGCCGGTGGGGCGCCCCTTCGCCGTGCAGCATTTTCACCTGCCTACGCTGACCATGGCGTCGCCTTCCATCTCCTATCCGCTGGCGCTTGCCGCCGACCGCGCGGTACTGAGCGTAATAGAGCGCTCGGGCGGCATCTGGGTGCTCAAACTGGAAAAATAATTCTCCGCCATCGCGGAATTTCCGTGATAGGGTAATTCAACACGGAAAGGAACGCTCATGTCGATGCCAAACCTGTTTCATGGTCCCATTGCGGTGGAGTACGGGGAGATTGCGCTCACGATTCGAGCCGACAAGAAAACCGATAAGAACTCTACGGATAGCTGTGGTTCGGATTGCACGAATCCCTTCGATTGCAAGAATGGCAACCTGCCGAAGGATTCGTGTCCCGTGATCCCGGAGCGGGAGAAGAAGTATCAGGCGTTCAGTCCCGCATTGCCGGGTTGGAGCGAGCCGCCGACTCGTGGATGAGGGGTGTGAGTGGCGCCGGGTGAGGTTGGCAGGCGGAAGCGCCTGCCCCACGTTGCGGCAAGCCGCAAATTCGTCTTCGTGCACGCGAGGGTTACGGCAGCAAGTGGACAGGCCGGGAGGCCTGTCCCACGGATCTTCGCGGAGTGGGAGCAGACAAATGCACAGTGATACATTGCGGCAGGCCGCAGATTCGTCTTCGTGCACGCGAGAGTTACGGCAGCAAGTGGACAGGCCGGGAGGCCTGTCCCACTAAGAGCATGTTTTTGACGGAGGCGAACGTCCTCGACTACATGACGGGGCGGGGATTCGCGGGGCCCGAGTATGTAGTGCGCGGCGAGTGGAGCGTGCGCAACCTGAGCCGGCGCAACAGCAACTTTCGCGTCACCCGCGGAGGGCACGAATTCCTGGTGAAGCAGGCCGGTACGTGGGACTTGCCGGGGCGCGCAAGCGTGGAGCGCGAGGCCGACCTCTGCCGCCGGGCGGCGACCGACGCTCGGTTCCGCGCACTGCGTCCGCTGGTTCCCGACGTGTACAGTTACGACCCTGACAACTCCATTCTGATCTTCGAATTTCTGCCGGACGAGGCCTCGCTTTCCGATGCGCCCGAACGGATGAACGCGGAGACGGCGCGGCTGGCCGGCGAGATCATGGCGGGCTATCATCGCCAGATGCAATCGAGCGAGCTCGCGGATCTCTTCCCGGGCGGCCTGCCCGGATACTTCTCCATGCACCGTTGGAATCCGGAACATCTCACCACGCGTAGCGAGGGGCAGCGTGAACTGGTGCGGCTGGTGAAGCGGCACGCCGCGTTCGGACCGGCGCTGGAGGCCGCGGCGGAGGAGTGGCGGCCCTGTGCACTGATCCACGGGGATTGGAAGCTGGAAAACTGCCTGATCTCGAGCGATGGGGCTCGCATGCACGTGGTGGATTGGGAACTGGCGGGGTGGGGCGATCCGCGCTGGGATGCGGGCACGCTGTTGCAATCCTGGTGGAACCGCTGGGTGCGCGACCCGGTGGAGTATAGCCTGGAGGCGATGCGTCCGGAATTGCGCGCGCTGCTGAACGGGCCTGAGGACGAAGTTGCGGCCATCCTGCGATTTGCGGGAGTGCGGATGCTCCAGAGTGCGTGGGAATCGCTGCAGGATATTTCGGAGATGCACGGAGAGGCGGTGCGGATGGCGCAGGTCAGCCTGAACATTCTGAGCAATCCGGAATGGGCGCGGGAGGCGGTGTTCGGACGTGACTGAGGAACTGCTGGCGGTGCTGGCGCTGGATATCGCGGACGCCGATTCGCTTTACGAGCGCTGCTACACGCGGGATTGCCGGAGCGCGCACGAAGCCGCGACCGAGGGCGATCATGATCTCAAAGAGAAGCTGGCGGCGGCGAACCGGAGCCGCGATCAGTGGGACGACAACTGGCGGGTGGTGCAGCCGCTCGACGAAGGACGCGTGCTGGCGCGCCGGGGCGGGGCGGCGCGGGCCTTTCGTCCGGGGCAATACTTGACGCTGCGCGGTCCGGGGCCGTTGGCGCAGAAAGACGAGCCGATCCGCGTGTTTCAGGCCGCGGGCACGGCCGATCTGCAAACCGGATTTTACTTCGCCTTCGGTGAGACGGTCTGCGATTACGATGAATTCGAGGATCTGCTGCGGCTTTACTGGAACGTCTCGCAGACCGGCGCACCGGCCCTGATGGCTGCGATTACAGGGGAGTTCAACCGCTTCAGCGTGCCCTTCCGGTTCAAGTGCGGACAGATTCAGGAGCTGTACGAGCGGCGCGATCCGGCGGTGCTCTACTTCCGGCGCAAGTATTACCCGATTGTGGCGCAACTCGCCGAGCGCATTCACGGGGAGGTGGCGGAGCATCTGCGCGACAGTGTCCCGCTGTTCACGCGTCGGCTGGCGCGCGGGCTCGGTTTCGCCGAAGATCCCGGCGAGAGCTTCGGGCGCTCGCGCTGCGCGATTCTGGCGGAGGCGATGGAGGCGACGCGCGGCAGGCCGGTGGAGGAGAGGTGCGACGCGCTGCGCGGGAGTTTTGCGGCGCGCAAACTTTCGATGGAGGAGCCGTGGCGGAACGCGGGCTCGAGCGGCGATTATCCGTTCCCGTTCACGGGCGTATGAAGCAGCAATACCTGGAGGTGGCCGACCGGCTCTGCGGGCGCCTGTGCCGCGACGCGCTGTGGAGCGGCGGTCTGTGCTGCTGGACGGCGGACCGCTCGGGCGGCAGCGGAGGTTGGCACGGCGCGCTGGTTCCGCACCTTTACAGCGGGACGGCCGGCATCGCGCTGGCGCTGTGGCGGGTGGCGGCGGCAACGGGCGATCGCATTTGCCGCTTCACGGCCAGAGGCGCGATTGCGCGCTCGATGGCGCTGTTGCCGGTGCGGCAGAACGGCTATTACGCCGGGTGTTTGGGGATCCGGCACGCGGCCGCGGAGATTCTGGGCGAACTGGATGAGGCCGCGATTCTGCGCGAGGCGGAGCCCAACCGGGAGACGCTGGACATCATCGGCGGGAGCGCCGGGGCGATCACGGCACTGCTCGATTTCGCGCGGCGCACGGGAAGGTGCGTTTACCGGGAGATGGCGGTGCGGCACGGCGACCTGCTGATGGCGGAGGCGATACGGGAAGGCGATGCGTGGGCGTGGCAGACGATCGCGGAGAATCCGCCGGTGACCGGCTTTTCGCATGGGACGGCGGGGATCGGCTGGGCGCTGCTGGAATTGTGGCAGGCCACCGGAGAGGCTCGTTTCCGCGAGGCGGCGCAGGGCGCGTTTGAGTACGAGCGGGCGTGTTTCCATCCCGGGGGTGGTTGGCCGGATTTGCGCGGCGACGCACCGGTGTACCAATCGGTGTGGTGCCACGGGGCAGGGGGTATCGCGTACTCGCGGCTGCGCGCCTGGCAGATTCTGGGGGATGGGGATTGCCTGGAAGAAGCGCGGATTGGACTGGCGATTGTGCGCGGCGGGCTGAACGGGCTGGAGAATTTTTCGCTATGCCACGGGTCGGCGGGGAACGGGGACCTGATGATTTATGCAGCAGAGATGCTGGGGGAGGCGGAGTGGATGGAGGCGGCGGAGCGTGTCGGGGAGGACGGGATGGAGCGGTATGTGCGTCCGCGCGCGCTGTGGCCGAGCGGGCTGCTGCGCGCGCACGAGACTCCGGATCTGATGTGGGGTACGGCGGGAATTGCCTATTTTTATTTACGGCTCTCCGGGGCAGGGGCGCCGACGATGTTGCTGCCGTGCGCGGGTAGGTAGTGGGTGGCGGCTGCGGCATGCCTCTTGTCGGGAGCGGGGCGAGCCGGTCTGCAGGCAGGATTGCCTGCGCCACAAAAAGCAAATGCAAAATCGGATTAGTGAGACAGGCCGGGAGGCCTGTCTTACTTGGCGAACGTGGCGAAGGTGGAGGAACTGGCGATGATGGGGGGATTGCGGGGGGCCGATGACAGGGAATTCCGGTGTTCGGCGGAGATGCCGACGGTGCGGAATTCATGTGCAGTGGTCTGGATCGCGATTTTGCGGCCGCTGGCACGGACAATGCGGCCCGAGGCCATGAGTTGCATGGGGGCGACGTTGTGCAACAAGACGGGCCAGGTAATGGATAGTTCCACGTTGAGGCCTTCGGGGAGGTGGCGTCCGGCGTCGAAGAGGACTCCGCCGCTGGACATGTCGATGGTCTGTCCGGTACCAGTATCCAGGACGCGCCGGCGCCGGATCAGTTTCCACTTCACGTCCAACTGGAGTTCGTAGCGCCGGTCCGCCCGGCGATCACCGGCGATGGCATCGCCTTCGGTAGTCTGCTTATCCCAACCCATCATGAACGTGAATCCGCCTTCCAATCTGCAAAACTGAGTTCATTATGCGGATGTGCCTGGAAAAACAACAGTAATGCCGGTACCTGATGGGTACCTATGGGGTACTCCCACCCATTGCTAACGTTGGGGGTAGGCGATCTGCTGAATTGGCGGGCTTGGTATCCTCTAAGATGCGGCCGTCGACTGGCCGAAGGAGTTGTCCAATCGTGCGATGTTTGCCTTTCTCCTCGTTATTGCTGCTTGGAGTTCTCTCTCTACCTGCGCAGGATCTCAAGGAGTTCGAAAAGAAGATTACCGAGTTTACGCTTCCCAACGGCCTGCACTTCATTCTGCTGGAACGGCATGAGACTCCGGTTGTTTCCTTTCATACTTATGTGAATGCCGGTTCGACCGACGATCCGGCGGGGCAATCCGGCATGGCGCGGATGATGGAGCGCGTTGCATTCAGCGGGACGGAGAGTATCGGCACCAGTAATTGGGCCGCCGAGAAGAAGGCGCTGGAAGCGGCGGAGGAAGCATGGGACCGGGTGGAGGCGGAGGCAAATAAGGGCGCCACGGCCGACTCGGGGCGGCTGGATATGCTGCGCAGCCAGGCGCGGATGGCGATCGAGTTATCGCAGCGTGGGAATGCGTCGGCGGAGTACGGGCGAATCCTGGAGGAGAATGGCGCCACCGGGCGCAGCGCGCTCGCGAATTTCGACTCCACGACTTATACCTGCTCGCTGCCTTCCAACCGGATCGAACTGTGGTTCCTGATGGAATCGCAGCGGCTGCTGCATCCGGCGCTCCGGGATTTCTACAGGCAGCGCGAGATTCTGCTGGAGGAGTACCGCAAGCAACAGGAGGCCAGTCCGCAGGCCATGGTGGTAGGGGAATTGCTGGCGGCGGCGTTTAAGGTGCACCCGTACCGAAACCCGATCACGGGGTGGCCGGGCGACATCCAGAATCTGCGGCGCAACGCGGCGAAGGCATTTTTCGACAGGTATTACACGCCGGGGAATATCACGATCGCGATGGTGGGCGATTTGAATCCCGCGGAAGCGAAGAAGATGGCGGAGCATTATTTCGGGCCGATGGAGGCCAAGCCGGCTCCGCCGGTGGTCCACGCGGAGGAACCGGTGCAGGACGGGCCGAAGACGGTGGTGGTGGAAGCGGGCGGCCAATTGCTGCTGGCGGTTGGATACAAGCGCCCCAGCCAGTACGACAAGGACGACGCGATCTTCGACGTGATTCAGTTTCTCTTGTCGCACGGCGACACGGGGCTGCTCGGCCGGGATCTGGTGCAGGAAAAGCACCTGGCCTTGCAGGTACAAGTGGGAGCTACCTTTCCGAGCGGGCGGTATCCCAACCTGATCGTGTTTTTGATTATTCCCGCGCAAGGCCGCTCGGTGGAAGAGAACCAGCGGGGACTCGACGATTTTCTGGCGCGCTTCAAGAACCTGAGTTTCGATGGACAGGCGCTGACGCGCGTGAAGGCGCAGGCTCGCGCCGCGTTTTTTAAGAGGCTGGCGAGCAATGACGCAATGGCCGGCATGCTGGCGGTCCACTATGCGCAATATGGAGACTGGCGCAAGCTGTTCACCGCGTTTGAAGAATTAGACAAAGTCACGAGCGAAGGGATCCAACGCGCCGCGGCAAAATACCTGGTAGCTACGGGCCGAACCACGGCCTATACGGTGCCGCACGGCCGCTCCAATCAGCCGCCGCCGGCCGAGCGCAAGACCGGAGGTCTGCAGTGAGAAGCGCGCTGAGGAACCCCCTGTGCCTGGTGTTGCTGGCGGGTGCCGGGGGGTGGGCGCAGAAGGCGCCTACGATGCCGGGAGTCGATCCGCCCGCGGCCAAGAGAAGCGCGGCGGGACGCGGGAGCGCTGCCGCGTCCGCGGGTGCGGCACCGGCGTATCCTTCGCCCAAGGACCTGAAATACCCGCCGCTGCGCACTCCGCAGCTGACGCCGTCGGCCAGTTTCACGCTGCCCAACGGGATGAAGGTGGTGCTGCACGAAGATCACGACCTGCCGGTAGTCTCCGGAAGTATCCTGGTCCGCACCGGCAGCGTGCTGGATCCGCCGGAACGGATCGGGCTGGCGCAATTGACCGGGATGGTGCTGCGCACCGGCGGCACGGCGATCAAGACGGCGGACCAGCTGGACGAGGTGCTGGAGAACGTCGGCGGCACGATTGAAAGCGCGATCGGGCTGACCCAGGGGAACGTGTCCTTCTTCGCCCTCAAGGAAAATACCGATGCGGTGCTACTGCTGCTGAAGGAGATGTTGACGCAGCCGGGTTTCCGGCAGGAGAAGCTGGACCAGGCGCGGGTGCGGATGCGCAATAGCGTTTCGCACCGCAACGACAACGCGGAGACCCTGGCGGGAGCGGAGCTTCGCCGCATGATCTACGGCGGCGACAGCCCCTACGGATGGCAGGTTCAGTACGCCACCATCGACCGGATCACGCGCAGCGACGTGCGCAATTTCTATGTGCGCTATTTCTTTCCGGCAAACCTGGTGTTTGGCCTGCAGGGCGACTTTAACAGCGCGGAAATGAAATCGTCGCTGGAGAAACTGTTCGCGGACTGGACGGTACAGCAGAGTCCGGTGCCCGAGTTTCCCAAGGTAAAGAACTCGCCTTCGCCCGGCATTTTTCTGGCCGAGAAGAGGGAACTGACGAATACGATCTTCGCGATCGGGCAGCTTGGGGTCCAGTACAACGATAAGGATTACGCGGCGCTCGAAATCATGGCGAACGTTTTGGGCGGCAAGCGCGGACGGCTGGCGGAGCGTATGCATGCGAGGGGTAATCCCGCCGAGGTCCAGGTCCGTTGGACGGCGCACCACGACCATCCCGGCCTGTTTGAGATTACGGGTAACACGCGCAGCATCTCCACCGTCGAAACTATCAAGGCGGTGCAGGAGGAGGTCGAGCGGTTGCGCACGGCGGAGATCAGCGAGGACGAACTGCGGGTGGCGCGCGAGGCGGCGTTGAGCACAGCGATCTTCAACGCCGATTCCAAGGCGAAGATTTTCACGTCGCTGCTGGGCGATGAATTTTATGGGTATCCGACGGATTTTCCGCAGGCGCACCAGAAGGCACTGCAGGCGGTGACGAAGGCCGATGTGATGCGGGCGGCGAAACAGGCGGTGGTTCCGGCGAACCTGACCATTGTGGTGACGGGCAACCCGATGCTCTTCGGCGATTCGCTGGACAGGGTGGGTCCGGTGGCCAAGCTGGATACAACGATTCCGCTCTCCAAGCCGGAAGCCGCGGAATCCACCGACGCCACGCTGGCGCAGGGCAAGCAGCTTCTCGCCAAGGCGCAGGCAGCGGCCGGGGGCGCCGACCGGCTAGGGGCGGTGCGCGACTATAGCATGCTGGCCGAATACACGATTTCGACGGTAGTGGCCTCGCTGGGCGGCTCCAAAATTGTTCAGACGGACCGGTGGGTATCGCCGACCACGTTCCGTCAGGACAGCACCCTGCCTTCGGGGCGCGTTACCGCGTTCACGGACGGCAAGATCGGCTGGATCGCCACGCCGCAGGGATGGGGGGCGCTAGCCGGGGTGCAGAGCAAGCAGGTGCTCGGCGATCTTTTCCGGGTGTATTACCGGGTGCTGTTGAGCGACCGGCTGGAAGGGCGCTCGGTGAATGCGATCGACGAGAACACGGTGCAGGTCAGCGACACCGCGGGGCAGGTAGCGAGCGTGGAGTTCGATCCGCAGACGGGGTTGATTCACCGCATCAGCTACGACACTCCGCAGGCCGCCGGGACGCCGATCTACTCCGAAGATATCTATGAAGATTTCCGCGACATCGGCGGCGTCAAAGTTCCCTTCAAGGTCACCATCAATCAAGGCGGACGCAAGTTCTGCGACCTGGTGGTGAAGGAATACAAGATCAATACCGGGCTGAAGCCAGTCGAACTTGCAAAGAGACCGCAATGAAACTGACCGTATCGCTGTTCGTTACGATTGCCGTGGCGGCTGCCGGCGCCGCCGAAACCGCCCAGCAGCGCGGTAAGCGGGTGGTGAATGAGGCGCTGCAGGCCCTGGGAGGGCCGGCCTATCTGGCGATGGAAGATCGCGTGGAATCGGGCCGGGCGTACTCCTTCTATCGGGAGAAGCTGGAAGGCCTGTCAATCGCCAAGATCTATACGCGCTACGTCACGGCGGCGCCGGGCCAACCGGGGGTGCGCGAGCGCCAGAATTTCGGCAAGGACGAGTACGCCGGAGTGCTGTTCAACGAACAGGGAGGCTGGGAGGTCACCTTCCGCGGCGCGCGTCCGCTGGAGACCAAGCGGCTGGAGAACTGGCGCGACGGCACGATGCGGAATATCTTTTACATTCTGCGCCAGCGCCTCAATGAGCCGGGGATGGATTTTTATTCCCGCGGCTCCGACCTTTTCGAAAATCTGCCGGTGGAGATCGTGGATATCACGGACTCCAACGGGCTCACGGTGACGGTGTACTTCAGCCAGCTCACGAAGCTCCCGGTGCGGCAGGAGCTCAAGCGGCGCAATCCGGATTACAAGGATTTCGACAAAGAGGAGACGCTGTTCGCGAAGTACCGGAACGTCGGCGGCGGAGTGATGTGGCCGATGAGCATCCGGCGGCAGAGGAACGGCGAGAAGCTCTACGAGATGTACTCCGACTCGGTGCAGATCAACAAGAATCTGAAGGACGACCTTTTCACGCTGCCCGGTTCGATCAAGCTGCTGCCCAAGGATAAATAGCGGCGGCGATGAACACGCGCAATCTGGAGGAACGCTATCGGAAGCGCGAATCCCGCGGCCGGCTGCGGCGTCTTCTGGAACCGCCGGCGCCCTTCGTGATGAATCCGCGAGAGCCTTCGGATTTTCCGCTGGGGCGGTGGAATCTGTACATCGGGGGCGCGGGGCGGGTGGTGCCGGGCTACGTGAACCTCGACTTGTTCCCGATGCCCGGCGTGGATATCGCGGCCGATGCGGAGCAGTTGCCGTTCTGTTCGGACGCGTTCCAGAGGGTGGAGTGCGACGCGGTCCTGGAGCATGTGCGCGATCCGGACCGGGTGGTCCGCGAGTTGTGCCGGGTGCTGGCGCCGGGCGGCTATCTGCATCTGGTCACGCCCTTCTGCCACCCGTTCCATGAGTATCCGCGCGATTACCGCCGGTTCACGCCGGATGGGTTGAAGCAACTCGTGCCGGGGCTGGAGGTGGTGGCGGAGGGTTGGCGGACGGGGCCGACGGCCACGCTCCTGGTGTTCGTGCTGGAGTATGGCAAGGGCCTCTTGCCCTGGCGCTGGTGGCGCGGGAGCACGCACTTCGCGCTGGGGTGGCTTCTGTTTCCTCTGCGGTATCTGGATGTGCCGTTAATGCGGGCGGGGCGCACGGGGCGGATGGGGAATCACTGCTATTTGTGGGCGAGGAAGGCGGATAAGGACGGTTAGTTTGCGTGGCCAGTGCGGTAAGCGCGGCCAGGATCGGCCAATGCCGTTTTTCCTGTCGGCTACCGAAGTGCGCTTGCTGGTAGACAACACCTCGGAAACGATGGCGCGGTTTAATTGCGATGAATTCCATGGCGCGGACGGGAACCGCGAAACCTCTACGATACAGCCGGGGAATCCGGCGCCGGCTGCTTCGCGGGACACCTTTCCGAGCCGATGTTTCGTGTGGGGGGGGCACACAACCTGCCAATACCAGCCGGTTTCCGGGTAACGGCGTTTCCAGTTGTCTGTCGTCGCCGGAACCCATGATTCGACGATCAGCGGGCCGCGTGTATGAGCTTCGCGTCGCAAACGCTAGGCGCACGGAAAGCGAATGGCGCCGGGACTTTGGGGACTCTCTGAGTCATCTGCCGACGCCCAAACGCCTGAGAGCGCTCGAAATGGCAGTGTCTACTTGATTTTGAAATTGCCCGGCGTTCCCTCGCGGTGCGCTGTGTGGCACCCGTTGCACGTACCGTTGATGGCTTGCAGGGAAGCCTGCACCTTCGCGTCGTCACCAGACTTGGCGGCGGCGGCAAGGTCATTGGACGCTGTTTCGCCGGTCTTTGCGAAAGCCTGGGCGTCGCTGCCATTGCGCCCTGCCCAGAAGGCGCCCAGTTGCTTGTAGATACCAGCAAGGTGGGTGGCATCCGCGGCAACATCGGCATTCTGTTTGGCCGCGATGCCCTTCGTGATTTTGCCTTTGGTGGCACCGATATCCTTCATCCAGCCAGGGTGGTCGGCTTCACTTTGGGCTGTCAGGCAGAGGGCAAATCCCAGTGCGAGTAATCCGGGTAAAACGATCGTCTTTGTCATAGTGGTAGTCCTTTCTTCACGATTTCGTCAACGGATCGGCGCCTCTTCTCGCGCGCGCCAAGAACAACACGACGCCGGCCGCACCCGCGGCGAGCGCACCGATCGGAACAGCGTTCAACCAGATCCACGCTTTCCCCCGGGGCATCCGCAGAATCCGTTCGCCGTATCGAGCCACGTAGAAATCGACAATATCATCTTCGGTCTTGCCTTCAGCAACAAGTTTCACGATTTCTTCACGCATCTCGCGCGCGGCCGGCGAGTCAGGCATGGCGACGCTCTGGCTCCAGCAACAGGGTGCGATGAAGCGATCCTGAATCCTGTGGACGCTGTTCGCATCGAGGGCGAACGCTCCTCGCCGGCAAGCAAGCAGCAAACAGATCGCGAGTAACGCCGCCGATTTCATTTCGACACCTCTTCAAAGCGGAGTTGACGAAGTCCCGGTTTTCGACCTTCCGGCGCCGCAACCAGCGGCCCCGCCGGCAGTAGTGTTCTTCGCGTCATCATGGGTGTTCCTTTCCCTTGGTGTCGATCCGTTGCTTTTCTCGTAAGGCCATCTGCTTCGCGCGCGCAAGTTGGCCCGGCGTGATTTCCTTGGCCATCCGATCCCGCAGCGTGACGGAGGCGGCGATCTCCTGGGCAGCCAGATCCCACCAGGCATATGCCGAAACATAGTCGCGGGCCACGCCTTCGCCGTTCGCGTACATCAGCCCAAGGTTGTGCTGCGCGGTGGCGTAACCGGCTTGAGCCGCTTTGCGGCAGAGCAGAAATGCCTGACCGAGATCGCGCTTCACGCCTCGGCCCTGCTGATACATGACTGCCAGATTGGTTAGACCTTCGGGGTCGCCCTGACGAGCAGCCAAGTTGTACCAGTGGACGGCTTCTCCGTCGTCTCGCGGCACTCCACTACCCGTGGCGTAGAGCGTGCCCAGATTGTTTTGCGACTCCGCATCGCCTTGTTCCGCGGCTTTGCGATACCAGAGCGCCGCCTCCTGGAAATCCTTCCTGACGCCAAGACCGTTCTCGAGTAGCCAGGCCAGACAGTACTGAGCCGCAACGTGTCCCTTGAGCGCGGCCTTTCGGTAGTACTTCGCCGCCTCGCTGTGATTCGGCGCAACCCCATCGCCCTCGGCCAGGCGCTCGCCACGACGGTAATCGTCTTCCCCCTCGAGCGAGACAACTTGGGCGCCGGGTTGCTTAGGTCTGCCTGCCTGCGCGGAAATCGCCAGTGCCATGGCAACCGCCATAAGGCGCAGTCTCTTATCAAGAATCGTCATGGCCGCTTCCTTTCCTCCATGCCCTGCGAAACGGCGAACGCCCGCGGCCGCAGGTTTTCGAGTACGTAGTCCGAGCCTTGCCTGCGCACGGTTGCGATTACATTCTGGCCAGGCCTCAGACCCTTCAACCGTTCTTTGTCGGCCACCACAAAGGCCATCGCGAACGGCGCTTTCGATGCCTGCATCAAGCCCGGTATCTCGTCGTGATAGAGAGTGACAGCGCCCGCGTCAAGATAGACCCGGACCACCTGTCCATGCACTTCGTAAGTGGGCACTCGCACAGAAGTTCGCGCTGGAGCCGGTACGAAGGGATTGGAAAACGCCGGGTCCGTGAGCAGCGAGCGATCGGTCAGCGACTTGAGGAAGGCCACCAGATCTTCCTTCTCTTGCGGGCTGAGGTCAAAGCCCTTGACGAATTCGCTCTTATTCAGGTTCTCCGCTCCCACGCCGGCGTTTGGGCCCGTTTTGATGGTTCGGCCACCATTACCGTAATGGTCTACTACTTCCCCCAGCGTTTTGATGCTGCCATCGTGCATGTAGGGTGCCGTCACCGCGATATTGCGCAGGGTAGGCGCCTTGAACTTGCCGACGTCTTCCTCCTGGTGGGTGAATTCGTAGAGACCCAGGTTCGGCAGCGGGATAGGAGAACTTGCCCTTCAGGTTGTAGAGGCCCGTATTGTGGAACTCAACTTCAGTCAGGCCCTTGTCCAGGTAATCCACTGTTCCCGTGAGATTGAAGCCGCCGTGGCAGTGAAAACACTCCAGGCGCTCGCTGAAGAACAGCGTCTCGCCGCGCTTGGCGGACTCTGAAATTGCATTGGCATAATCGCCGTTGCGATACCGGTCATACGGCGAATCGCCGGAGAGGATCGTGCGCTCGAAACTGGCGATGGCCTGGGTCACGGCGCGAAGCGTGAACGGGTTGACTTCCGCCGGGAAGGCTGCGGCGAACAGCCTGGGATATCGCGGGTTGGCCTTGAGCCTCTGCAGCAGCAGATCCTCTTTGCCCGTCATGCCAAGCTCCACCGGATTCTCGCCGAACAGCGGGACCAGCGCCTGCGCCTCCAGCGTGCGCATCAGCGGATTGGCCCAGGTGAGCACCGGGCTGTAGGCAACGTTCACCAGACTCATGGGTCCGCGCGGATGCAGTTCGCCGGTGGAGCCCAATCCGCGCCCGCGGCCGTCGGTGAAGGCTCGTTCCTGGCGATGGCAAGTGCCGCAGGATTGCGTCTGATTGAGCGATAGGCGCTTGTCATAGAAGAGGTAGCGGCCCAGCTCCACCTTCTCCTTGGTCATGGGATTGTCGGCCGGCACCTTGGGCAGTGGAAAACCCGGTGGCAGTTTCCATTCGTAGGGCCCGAGCTTTTGTCTCTCCACCGCCTTCTGCGTCAGCCGGAGCCGGCGGACATACTGGACGAGTTCCCATCGCTGCGTCTCGTCGAGTTCACTGTCGAAGGCCGGCATGCTCCGCCCCGATGCCGTGGTCGATCACCCAGTAGATTTCGCCATCGCGCATCGACTCCATCAGGTAGCCCGCCAGGTCGGTGGGCCTGACCGGCAATTTGCCAGCCGTGGGGGTTCGCGCCTTGCCGTCATCGCCGTGGCATCCGGCGCAGAGGCGATCGTAAACCGGCTGGGCCGCGGCAGCGTGTTCGCCAGTCGCAGGGATTGGCGATCTCAGCAGCCGGGCCTCGGGTGGCGCGGTCGAGTGACCATGCGCATCGTGGGCATGGCCTGCCATCGGCGCCAAACACAGAAAGATCACTAGCGCCCGCATGCCCGTGTCAATTCCCCGCTCCCGATGCCTGTGCGGACCCGGGGGAGCCGCCTTTACGGAAGAAGACCTGCTTCCCGGCAGGTCTTGCGGCGAAGGGCAATCCCAGGTTGGCGAACAGCGGCGCGCAATCGCCATCGTCCGGACTGGACATGCACCCGGCGGCAGTTTTTTCCTGATTGGTGTCGATGTTGGAATCCTTGAGCAGCGCCGCCAGATCGGCGATCACGAAATCCGTTGCCGGATCGAATCCGGTCAACTCGATCTCCGCGCGGTTCGGCGCGCCGCACTGGGCCGGAGGAGCGGTCTTCACCTCATTCGGCGTGCATCCGGTACTGCCGAGGTGGATCGCATATCCCCGCGGCATCCCGGTGCTGGAAAAGTCCAGGCGTGCGAATTTACGTCCCGCGTTCCAGACCCACGCGAGGGCCGTGAGGTTCAGCGGCGAGGGCTGCGTTGTCAGGTCGGTGTGATTCTTGTTGAACGGAACGCCGAGCGTGAAGCGCATTCCCGTGTAGTGGCCCGCTGGCGCCGTGCCCGCAACCCGGTCGTTGACATCCGGCGTCCCGTTCACGCAGCCGCCGGTGGCATTCTCGAAATCGAGCAGGGCCGTGTCGTCCAACTGCCACTTTCCGTCCTGTTCCAGTTGTACAGGGACAGCTTTGCCGGTTTCGTCAATCAGGGCGACGTTGTGCACGTAGAAACGGAAATCGCGCGGAGAGAGCTTCGACGCGGTCGTGCCGATTCCCGAATACGTTTGCCCGCAAGCGAACTTCTCGCTGCCCACCATTGCTTGAAAACGGATAGCCACCTTTTGGTCGGCTGCCCACGCGCTCCCGGTGATCAGGGCACCAGCAAGCAGAACTGAAACTGCATTTGTTCTCATGAGAATTCTCCTTTGACACATCGAATGCAAGATGACGCCAGCCGGCAGCACGGCCGGCATGACGGAATCAACGCAACTGGGCGATGGTCAAAGGGGAGGAGGAGGTCTTGCGAAGAGCGGGAACCCGGCATCGGTCCGATCGGGCCGCGGGCCGGAGCAGGGTTCCAGCGAGGCCGTGCACGCTGCGCGGAGCGATTCTCGCAGTCCGCGGGATCGTGCCTGGCGAGAGGCTTTCCCGGTTGGCCTGGATGCTGACCGCAGCCTTTCATGCAGTCAGGCGCAGCCGTCCAGCGCGGGGCCACTCTCTGGTCTCCGCGAAGTCGCGATCGGCTGCAGCATGCTGCCCGTTCTTGCAGCAACTCATTCTGCAATCGGAGCTGCTCTGAACGAGGGGAGCAAAGCCGTAGAGGAATGGAGTCAACAGCGCGAACGTCAGAACGCCGGCTGTCAATCTTGCCGGCGCTGCCGACGAGTCTACGCACCATGGCCGTCGCGTGCGCCGCGGTGGCGCGCTTTGTCGTTGGCGAAATGGTCGTGGTGTTGCTCACTTGACATTGCAGTTACGGCAAACGGCGAATCTCGATGGCTCCGTTCTCTTCCCACGCGGCCAGGACTCCGCCGCCGGGGAGAGCGGAGAGTGAAGGGAACGCGCCCGCATCGGAGAGCACTTCCACTTTGCCGTCGATCCAGGACTCCAGTTTCGTCCCGTTCACCCAAATCGCGTAGGCCCGGTCCCCGCTGAGCGCGAGCGCGACATCTTTGCCGGTGCCGGCCTGCCGTTCCGGCCGACCGGGCTCGGCGAGGAAGACAGTCCCATCGCGCCGCCACGCCGTCAGGATCTTCCCGGACGATACGGCGAGGCCGCCACCGTCCATCGGGCAGGCGTTGAGTTGCCAGGTGCCGGTTCCGAGTTTCTCCGGCTTCGAGAAGGTCACACCATCCTGCGATGTCGCGAAGATACATGTCGCGCGCGCCGCCCAGCGAATTGCGCCACATCACCAGCAGCCGGCCGGCGGCATCGATCGCCACCGAGGGATGGCAGCATTCGCAGATCGAGCCATCGGGCGATTGATAGACGGCGACGTTCTTCGACCACGTCGCTCCATCATCGGTGGAGCGCGCCGCGTACAGCTTGGTGCCCTTGGCGCCGCGCTTGTCGAGCCACGCGGCGAACAGCGTGCCCTTGCCATCGGCGGTGAGTGCGTGAAGCCCTTCGGTGGCGGAGCCGGGGACATCGTTGATCGCCTTCCCGCCGGACCACGTCTTGCCGCCATCCTTCGAACGCCACACCAACAGGTCGCCATCGGAGGGCAGAGCCGTGCGCGTGCGGGCCATCGTCGAGCTTGCTCCCAGTGACCGCCGTGATGACGATGGTATTTCCGGAGAGCGCGATGCGCGGGCCGCGATGGCGGGTCAATGGCAGGACGCCGGCTTCAGCGACCTTGGTTGGAGCGGAGAAGGTCTTGCCTCGATCGTGGGAGGCGCTGAAGTACAGAGCCTTCCCCGCGCCGAAGGCAAGGACAACCGTGGAACCGTTGGCGGCGAGTTGCGGCTCGCGCGCGGGAGCGTCCGGGCCGATCGGGCCCGACATGTACGGCAAAGATCGCGGCGAATAGCAATGGAAGCATCGAGATCCTCCTCAGAAGTGTACGCGTAGCGCCAGTTGCAGGGAGCGTGGATCGTTCACGGCGGTTACCTGGCCGAAGGTGGCTGACGGATTCGTCGGGTAGGCGCCGGCGCCGAACGCTCCGTTCTTGGTCAGGTTGTTGCGATGATTCAGCGCGTTGAAGGCTTCGGCCAGCCCTTCGACCTGAACGCGCTCGCTAACGCGGAAAGAGCGGCTCAGGCGGCCGCCGACGCTGAAGAAGTCGTTGCCTCTCCCACATTGCGGCCAATGAAGCCGCCATTCACGATCGGCCGTCCGGCGGTGCCCTGAATGGTGGTGACGCCCGAGGTGATGTTCAGTGGCAGGGCGGAGTAGTACTGCAGCAGACTGCTCAGTTGAAAGCCGTGACTGATGCGCTCCCAGGCGGTGAGCGCCGGCCCTCGGGATGTGTGAATGGCGCCGTCGACCACGACGCGGTGGCGTTGATCGTCGTCGCTGCGTCCGTAGTCCTGCCAGATATTGAAGAGGTCGATGGGGGAACTGAAGAAGAACTCGCCGACGTTGTCGAGGGATTTCGACCACGTGTAGGAGACGCGAAAGCTGCCCCACTTCACCGGACGCTGCACGAAGGAGACGTGCAGCCCATCGTAGTGCGAGTCCGCCAGCGAGGAATACTGGCTGTTGTTGGCGTAGTTCGGATTCGGGCGGCAGCCGTTGTTGGTGCCGGCGGCCACGCACGTCGGCACGTTCTGATTCACCGAGATGATCAGGTGCAGGCCGCGCAGATGCTGATAGCCGACGCTCAAGGTGCCCCGGTTGCCAATCTGCTGCTCAATCTCCAGGCTCCCTTGCTCGGAGTAGGCATTCTGCATGTGCGGGTTCATGGTGGTGAAGTTGACCAGCACGCCGGCGGGAAGAACGTTGTTCACGAGAATGCCCGGCAGGATGTTGGGAAATACGGGCGCACCGGTCTGCGTGGGCGAGAGGCTGACGCTCAGCTGGCTGGTGGCGGTTATCGCCGTCGTGTTGTTGCTGGAGAGCAGCGCATTGGCCAGGGCGCGCAGCGGAACGCGATCGTAGAAGAGACCGAAGCTGCCGCGGACGATGGTGCGGCGCGAGGCAAAGGGCGACCAGGCAAAGCCGGCGCGCGGCGAGACGTTGTTGGTATCGGTGGCGATGGTCTTCAGGAACTGCAGATCGTAGCGCGCCCCGATGTTGAGAGTCAGCCGCGAGCTCACTTTCCACTCGTCCTGCGCGTAGAAGCCGATATTCGGATTGGTCTGCGCGACCTGGGAATTGCCGAAGGTCTGCGTGAAGCCGGCGTTGTTGTAGGTTCCGCTCAGAAAGTTGGCCAGCGAAGAGAACGTATAAGCGCCCCGAATCGATCGCGGGAAGGTGATGGTGGTGTCGTTGTACAGGAAGTCCACGCCGGCGCGGAGTGCGTGCGCTCCTGCCCGGTGCGAGAGATTGTCGACCACTTCGTAGAGATTATTGAAGCGCGCCGTGGGAGAGCCCGAGAGCGTGCCGAACGACGCGATACCGGAGATGCTGACGGCGGGGCCGATGGGGTCGGTGGGCAGCGCCGCGAGGTTGCTGCGGGTAAACTGTCCACGGGTTTCGTTGACCGTGCGCGAAGAGAGCGTGACCACATTGCTGACGGCCACGGTCTGATCGGTGTTGTCGAGGCCGGCGGAGGCGCTGACTGCGCTCAATGCGCCGGCGCCGCGGGAGTTGTTGCTGTGGACATCGTAGAGGCTATAGCGGACGCTGAACTGATCGTTACTGCTGAATTGGTGATCCACCTTGGCGAGGAAGTTGGTGTTGTGTACGGGATTCGGATAGAGTCCGGTGGTAATCTGTGCTCCCTGGTAACCCACGGCCGCGAGCCTTGCGTTGATCGCGCTGACATTGGCGGGCGCGATGGTGATCAGGCCGCTCTGGTTCAGGGCACGCTGCTCGAAGTTCGCGAAGTAGAAGGTGCGGTCGCGAACCACGGGACCGCCGAGGCTGGCGCCATACTGCGCCTGCGTCAGCGGCAGCTTGGTATTGGAAAGCGGATTGGCGGCGTTGAGGCGCTGGTTCCGCACATATCCGTAGAGATCGCCATGCAGCGAATTGGTGCCGCTCTTGGTGACCATGTTGATGTAGCCGCCGAGCGCGCGGCCCAGCTCCGCCTGGCCGCCCGAAGTCACCACCTGAAATTCGTGCACGGTATCGAGACCGAAGAAGATCCCGCTCAATCCCGCGGCATCGTCGTTGGCGGAGAGTCCGTCCACAATGAAGTTGTTCGAGAAATTGCGCTGACTGCCGACCGAAATACCCTGGCCCGGCACGGCTGAGGTTTCCGCGAAAAGCTGATTGCTCGCGGTGTTGGTGGGCGAAACGCCGGGAACCAGCAGCGCGAGATCGAGGAAGTTGCGCCCGTTGAGCGGCAGGGACTTCACCTCTGCATTCGACACCGTTCCGGCTATCTGGGTACGCGCCGTTTCCAGCAAATCCACCTCGCCGCTGACGGTGACATTGGTCTCCGCCGAGGCGACGGACAGCACGATCGGAAGCTCATAGGCAGACCCCAGGCTAAGGGTGACGGAGCGTGCGACGGTCGCGAAACCCACCTGTTGAATCTTGACTTCATACTCGCCAACCTTCAGGTAAGGGAAGCGAAACCGGCCTTCCTTATCCGTCAGCAGAGTGCTGGAGATGTTGGTGTCGATTTGGCGCGCGGTGACTTTGGCGCCCTGGATCACCGCTCCCGTGACATCCGCGACACGGCCGCTGACGCTCCCATACTGAATGGATTCCTGCGCAGCGGCAGTGAGCACGCCAAACGCAACGAAAGTTATCTTGAATAGACTACGCAAACTCACGATTCTCTCCTCTGTTCTTTTGGGCCTGGACGACCGATTGAAGTTGGATGTCTAGCCAAAGAACGGAGGAGGTCTTTCGAACAGCGCGAATTCAGCGCCAGACCGGGCGTGCGCCGATTGAGAGGGATGGGGAACGTGCGATGCACGCAGACTGGGGCCGGCGAGAAACACATTCGCGGTGAGGCCGGCACAGACCGGACCGGTCAGGCTCACGACTTGGCCGCAGCCGCTTGGACACTCCGAAGCTGATGTCCACCTGGGGAACTCATGCTTGCCGTCGTGCCCGGATCGATGGCAGGCGGAATTGGCCGTCCTGCAACATTTCATTTGGCAGGCGGAGTCGCCCGTTTGCAACGCCCAGGCGAAGCCATACAGAAATGGCGTGAGCAGTGTCAGGGCGAGGATCGCCGTCGTCACCGATCGCACTCCGCCGCGCAGCAGCTGGAAGCATGCGGACTTCGCCGGATTGTCGCGGATCTCGATCAAGGCTTTCCAATTTCCGT
The DNA here is from genome assembly GCA_963791985.1 of uncultured Solibacteraceae bacterium. GTDB lineage: Bacteria > Acidobacteriota > Terriglobia > Bryobacterales > Bryobacteraceae > Solibacter. Next base: position 520,284 of record CAWBUN010000005.1, read on the forward strand.
GGCCGAATTGCCGCGGGTTCACTTGCAGTTGGACAGGGTACTACTATGCGAGCAAAAGGGCGGGTGGAGGACGTTGCTGCAGCGGGTGGTCCGAGAGGTGTAGTGCCAGGACAGTTTCGCCGTCGCGCACAAAAGTGAGAATCTCGGCAGGTGGCGCCACGACACGGGAGAATGGTGGTGCGAATCCACTTGCCGCGATGCCGCCCAGAGTCAACTGGCAGCAGTCGCTTTCGCAGGACCTGCTGGAAACCGCCGGACCGGTTGGCGCCTTCGCACTCTTGCGGCAGCGGCACTGCGCCTGGCTCCGGCCACAGCAGGTCGATCCGCGGAAGGAGACGGCCGATTGCTGCACCAGGGACGCGGAAGACAACATCAGAGCCAGACACGCTGCCATGAGCGCGCGCACCAGGCGATAGCTATCCTTCTTCCCCAGCATCCGTGTGAGAGCAGTATATCATGCACTCTGATTGTCAAAGCCCGGCGTTGCGCTTTCGTTACACTTGCGCGCCCGACGGGACGCCGCGCTCCTCCGCATCGCGTTCGCGGACTGCGCAAGCGGAATTCCGGGAGCCATTGAAACGCAGGTGCACTGGCCAAAGAGATCGTGCGAGATCGTCCCTAACGGTCGCGGCTCGAATTGGAGGCGTAGGTCTCCACGGTGACGCGGCGGCCGTTGGTGCGGATGGTGATCAGGCCGTCGAGATCGGTACGGAGGATGGCGGCGTGGTGATCGCGGAGGCGCTGGACCACGGTGGGGTGGGGGTGGCCGTAGCTGTTTTCGAAGCCGGCTGAGATCAGGGCGAAGGCGGGGTGCACGGCGCTGAGGAATTCCTCGGTGCTGCTGGTGCGGCTGCCGTGGTGGGCGACTTTCAAAATGTCGGTGGGGCGCACCGCGTCCGTCCAGAGCATCTGCTGCTCGATGCCGCGTTCCATATCGCCGCTGAGCAGGAAGCTGCGTTCGCCGAAGGTGGCGCGCAGGACCAGGGAATCGTTGTTCTTGGGCGTGTCGTACGGCAGGTAATCCGGGGTGGGGGCGAGCACTTCGAGCCCGGCGCCGCCGAATGCGAAGTGGGTGAGGGCGCGCAACGGGACAATCTTGGCGCCCACCTGCACGGCCTTGACGCGCACCGCCTCCCACTCCGGGCTATCCGGCATGGCGCCGGTCCAGAGCTCGCGCGGGTGGAAGTCCGAGATCAGCGCCGCGAGGCCGCCGCTGTGGTCTTCGTGGGCGTGGGAGAGCGCGACAATATCGACGGAGCGAATGCCGCGATCCCAGAGATACGGGGCAACCACGTCTTCGCCGATATCGAGCTGCGAGCGCGCGATGCGTCCGAAGGCGGGGATGCCGCCGCCATCCACCAGCATGCGTTTGCCATCGGGGAAGACGACGAGGAGGCTGTCGCCCTGGCCGACATCGATGGCGGTCAATTCCATTTCGCCGGGATGGACGTCGGGCGCGAAGGGGTGCCAGAGGAGCAGCACGAGCAGGGCTGCGACGGCGACCGCGGCCCAGCGCGCGCGCCAGATCGCGGCGGCGACGAGGGCGGCGGCAAGGGCGACGCCGAGCCAGACCGGGGGCGTGGGTATGCGCCAGTTCGGCTCCAGGCCGGCGTGGTACCAGACCACTTTCTGCGAGGCCCAGAGCAGCAGACCGGCGATGCGGGCCACCCAGGCCCAGCCGGTGAAGATGGCGACGAAGCCGACCGGTACCACGAAGCCCATGAGGGGAACCACGAAGGCATTGGCGGAGAGGCCGGAAAATCCCAGGCGGTGAAAATAGACCACCATGGGGAGCGCGAGCCCGAGCTGGACGACGGCGGAGGTGAGGACGATTTCGTAGACGAAGAGCACCGCCCGGGCGGGCGTGGTCACCACCCATGCGGGCGCGCGCAGGGTTTCGGCGAGCAGGCGCAACTCGATGCGGAACTGGGCGGCGCGCGCTTCCAGGTGCAGGTCGCGTCCCACATCGGAGAGTTCGCGGAGGCCGGCCGACAGGGGTCCGGACGTGGCTGCGATGGCGGGAGCGGCGAAGGCTCCGAGAAATCCCACGGCGAGAAAGGTGAGCTGGAAACTGGCGTCGAAAAGCTGGTCGGGGTCGAAGAGCAGGAAGCCGAGGGCGACCGCGGCCAGCAGGTTCATGATGCGGCGCTCGCGATAAAAATAGCCGGCGATCATGAAGAGCGTGAGCCCCGCGGCCGAGCGGACGCAGGGCGCCTGCCAGCCGGTGACCAGGGCGTAGAGCCACGCGGCGAGCACGGTGATGAAGAGCGCAAGGCTCTCGGGCACGAAGCAGATGCGCAGCAGGAAGAGGAAGAAGGCGGCGAGTACGGCCACGTGCGTGCCCGAGATCACGAGCGCGTGGAAGGTCCCGGTGGAGCGATACTGTTCCGTCCAGACCTTCTGCAGTTGGAAGGACTGGCCGATCAGGATGGCCTGCATCATCCCGGAGCGGTAGGGGTCGTTGGGGTAGAGCTGGTCGATGCGGGTGAGGGCGGCGGCGCGGAGGTCCATCATCGCCTTGGGGAACCAGGAGCCGCAGTGGCCGGGCAGCATGCGCACGTCGCCGGCGGAGGCAGAGACGGTCCAGTAGATATCCTGGCGCGCCAGGAAGCGGCGATAGTCGAAGGCTCCGGGATTGCCGAAGTTGCGCGGCACGCGGACCTTGCCATCGAGCTCGATCTTCTGGCCGTAGCGGAGCGGGGGCAGGGTCTGGCCGGGCTTGGTGTAGAGGGTGACTTGCGCGCGGGCGTTGCGATCGAGCTCGAGGAGGAAGCGCTCGCGCTCGCCGGAAATCGCGGGCGGTTCGACCACGCAGCCCTCGACGATCACGACCTCGCGGCCGGTGGCGTCGAGTTCGGGCGGAGGGCTGGGGAGGTGGACGCGGGCATCGAAAGCGCCGGCGAAGAAAAGTCCGAGGAGGCAGCAGATGCCGGCGAGGACGCGGGCGCGGCGCCACAGGGCGAGGACTCCGAGGAGGAAGAAGGCGCCGATGGCTGCGAGAATTTCAAATTGGCCGAACGGGATAAACCGGAAGGCCAGGATGCCCGCGGCGATGGCAGCCAGAGGGCCCAGGAGGGGATTCTTCAAGGCGAAAGGCGATTGTAGCAGCGGGCTTGGGGGAGGTCTGCGGGTTGATTTAACGTTCATAAATTTATACATTAATAGATATAAGGACTGTAATTATGAACGTAAACTCCATCCCGATTCCAGTTCGGCGCGCCCTGCGCAAGCTGGGGCACGAGATTCGGGACGCACGTCGGCGTCGCCGGATTCCGGTCGCGATTCTGGCGGAGCGCGCGTCGATCAGCCGGACGACGTTGAATAAAGCGGAGAAAGGCGACCCCGGGGTTTCGCTGGGGGCGTATGCGACGGTGTTGTTCGTACTGGGGATGATTGAGCGGCTGGCGGATGTCGCCGACCCGCGCCACGACGCGGTGGGGATGGAACTGGAAGAGGAACAACTGCCGCAGCGGATCCGGCTTCGGCGGGGGCGGGTTTGATGGAAAAGGAAATCCTGGTCTATCTCGAGCTGCAGGGCGCGCCGTGCCTGGTGGGGCGGCTGTGGGCGCGCGTCCGGAAGGACCGGGAGCATGCCACGTTCGAGTACGATGCGGGGTGGCTGGCGAAGCCGGATCGTTTCGCGCTCGAGCCCGCTCTCAATCTGGGCCCCGGCCCATTTCACACGCGGCCCGATAAACTTCTGTTCGGGTCCATCGGCGATTCCGCGCCCGACCGTTGGGGGCGGGTGCTCATGCGTCGCGCCGAGCGCCGGCGTGCGCAGCGGCAGAAAGAGACGCCACGGACGGTTCGTGAGATCGACTATTTGCTGATGGTGGATGACGAGGCGCGTCAGGGCGCGCTGCGGTTCGCGGAGCGTGAAGGCGGGCCATTTCTCTCTGAGCAGGGGCCTTCCCGGATCCCTCCGCTGCTCGAACTGCCGCGGCTGCTCTCCGCGGCGGAGCACGTCATGGGCGATACCGACACGGACGAGGACCTGCGTCTGTTGCTGGCGCCCGGCTCATCGCTCGGCGGCGCGCGGCCCAAGGCGTCGGTGCGCGATCGTGACGGGCATCTGGCGATCGCCAAGTTTCCGAACCGGGGAGACGAGTTCGACGCTGTGTTCTGGGAGGCGGTGGCGCTGAAACTGGCGGCGAAGGCCGGTATCCCGGTGCCGGTCTGGCGATTGGAAACTGCGGCGGGGAGACCGGTGCTGCTGCTGCGGCGCTTCGACAGGGAAGCTGGATTACGGATCCCATTCCTCTCGGCGATGAGCATGCTGGATGGGCGGGACGGAGAGGCGCGGAGCTACCTGGAGATCGTGGATGCGCTCCGGCGATATGGCGCGAACGCGAAGCAGGACATGCACGATCTGTGGCGACGAGTCGTGTTCAATATTCTGATCTCAAATACTGATGACCATCTACGCAATCATGGATTCTTGTATGCGGGGCCAGGGGGCTGGCGGCTGTCGCCGGCGTACGACATGAATCCGGTTCCGGCCGAGGTCAAGCCGCGGGTACTGAGCACCGCCATCGATCTGGAGAATCCGACGGCATCGCTCGAACTCGCGTTCGACGTGGCGGCTTATTTCGAATTGGCGCCGGTTGAGGCGCGGGAGATTGCCGCTCAGGTGGGGAAGGCGACGGCAACGTGGAGGAAGGAGGCCGCGCGCCTGGGTGTTCGGGCCGTTGAGATCGACCGGATGGCATCGGCCTTCGAGCATGCGGATCTGAACGCGGCGCTCGGCCGGCGCCGTCCGGCGCGCACGCCCATGGTATAAACGTCCCATGCGGAAAGCACTCGCGATTCTCCTGGCATTCTCCTCATTTGGGCTGGCGCAATCCAAGCCGAAGGTTCGCGCGATTACGGCGTTCATACGCATCGACGCTCAGCACTACGAGACGCAGGTGGGCGAGGCGGTCGCGTTCCTGAACGCGGCGCGCGAGGAGTACAAGGCGTCGGGCTTCGAGGTGGAGACCATCCGGGTGGTCACGCAGCCGCTGGCCAATTACACCAAGGGCATGAAGCATGCCGACGCGCTGGCGTTGCTGCGAAAGTACGGAGAGCTTGCGGCGAAATTGGGGTTCAGCGCGAACCTGGGCGCGGTGATGCTCACCGATGACGACGACCGGGCGACGGTGGATCTCGCCATCGACGTGTTTGCCTCTACCAAGGTCAACGGCACGCTGATTGTCGCGGCCGAGAATGGGATTCACTGGAAATCGATTCACGAGGCGGCGCGGCTGGTGAAGGCGGTGGCGGCCAAGAGTCCGCACGGCGAGGGGAATCTCAATTTCGCCACGGCCGCGATGGTGAAACCGTACACGCCGTTCTATCCGGCGGCGTGGCACGACGGGCCGGGCAAGACGTTCGCGGTCGGCCTGGAGAGCGCGAATGTGGTGGCGGATGTCTTCGCGCAGTATCACGAGCCGGGTCCGGCGGAGAGCAAGCTGGCGGAGGCGCTCACGAAGTACCTGCTGCAGGCGGAGGCCGCGGCGGTGCGAGTGGCGGCCTCCAGCAAATGGAACTATGCGGGGATCGACCCGACGCCGGCGCCGCTGGGCGAAGTCTCGATCGGGCGTGCGATCGAGAATTTCATCGGCGCGCCGTTCGGTTCGGGCGGCACCATGACGACGGCCGCGATCATTACGCGCGCGGTGCAATCCACGCCGGTCAAACAGGTGGGGTATGCGGGCCTGATGGTGCCGGTGCTGGAAGACGCCGTGCTCGCCAAACGCTGGGCGGAGGGCACGTACAACATGGATTCGCTGCTGGCCTACTCGGCGGTCTGCGCGGGCGGATTGGACACCATTCCGCTGCCGGGCGACATCTCCGAAGAGCGGCTGGCGCGCATCATGGGCGACGTAGCGTCGCTGGCGTGGAAGTGGCACAAGCCGCTGGCGGCGCGCCTGCTTGCCGGCACCCGGGAAGCACCCGGCGATCACACAGAGTTCGAGCGACGGGCGGATGGCGAACACCATCGTGCGGTAATATTTCTCAATGCGGATAGTGGTTGTGTTCCTGATCGCGTCGCTGGCGGGCGCGCAGCAGAGAAGTCGCGAATCGCCGAGGGCTTCGATTCGATCCAGGCGGCGCGTCTGAAGGCCGACCTCACGTTTCTCTCGTCGGACGCGCTGGAAGGGCGACGGTCGCTGGAACGCGGCAGCGAAGTGGCCATCCAGTGGATCGCGAGCCAGTTCGCCAAGGCGGGGCTGAAGCCCGTGGTGGGCGATAGCTACCTGCAACCGGTGCCGATCGTGGAGTTCACGGCGGACCGCGCGGCGACCACGCTGGTGCTGCGCCACGGTGCGCAGAGCGAGACTTTTCGCGCGCCGGATGCGACGGCGAATTTCGGCAACGAAGTCACGGTCACGGGGCCGGTGGTCTTCGCGGGCTACGGCATCAGCGCGCCCGAGCTCGGGTACGACGACTACGCCGGGATCGACGCCACGCGGCAAGATCGTGCTGATCTTCAATCACGAGCCGCAGGAGAACGACGCCAACTCGATCTTCAACGGCACGGGCAACACGCGCTACACCAACGCTACGTACAAGGCGCTCAACGCGCAGCGTCACGGCGCCATCGGGATCCTCTCGATGATGGATCCGAATAATCACACGGCGGGGCCGGGGCGCGGCGGGCGCGGAGCGGGGCAGGGGGCGGCGACGCGGCCGCGGATTCCGAGCGAGTCGCTGGTGGAAGGCGGGCCGGCGATTCCCACGTTCACCATCTCCGCCACGGTGGCCACCGGGATCTTTGCGGCGGCCGGGAAAAAGGCCGGCGAGGTGCAGACTGCGATCGACGCCAAGCCTGCACCCGATGAGCTTCGCGGTGCCGGATCTGACGGTCGAGCTGCACCCGGTGGTGAGCGAACGGCGGCGCGCCAACTCGTACAACGTGGTCGGCCTGCTGGAAGGCAGCGACCCGGCGCTGAAGGCGGAGACCGTCATCTTCAGCGGACATTTCGATCACGATGGCATCGGGCCGCAGGGCATACTGCACGGCGCCGACGATAACGGGTCGGGGACCGTCGGGCGTGGTCGAACTGGCGCGCGCCTTCGCGCTCAATCCGGTGAAGCCGAAGCGGTCGCTGCTGTTCGTGGTCTTCGCGGCGGAGGAGCGCGGACTGCTCGGTGCCTATCATTATGTGGCGCACCCGCTGCGGCCGCTGGCCACGACGCGCGCCGAAATCAACTTCGACATGATCGGGCGCAATGAGGCCGCCGACCCGCGCGTCCAAACCGAAATCTCGCCTGACACGTCCAACGAACTGGGGCTGATCGGCACGCATTACAGCCCGGATTATCGCGCGGTGGTGGAGCGCTCCAACGAGATGGTGGGACTCAAGCTCAATTACAAGTGGGACCGCGACGCGTCCAACCAGGTGCTGTTCCGCAGCGACCAGTATCCCTTCCTGCAGCACGATATTCCGGCGGTCTGGTGGTTCACCGGCTTCCACCCCGACTATCACCAGGTCACCGACACGGTGGAGAAGATCAACTTCGAGAAGATGGTGAAGATTCTCAAGCTGGCGTACGCGTCGGGTTTCGAGTTCGCGGACTCGCCGGCAGTGCCGAAGCTCGTGGGGAAGGCGATGGCGCGGCAATGACGGTGCGGGAGGCGGGGCGGCACGAGGCCGGGGAGATCGTGCGCGTGATCAACGCGGCGTTCAATCCGGCGGAGAGCTTCTTTGTGGATGGCGACCGCATCGATCTCGAGCAGGTGCTTCACTATTTCGAGAAGGGCGTGTTCCTGGTGGCCGGCGAAATGGCGGGCTGCGTCTATGTGGAACTGCGCGGCGAGCGCGCGTATTTCGGGCTGCTGAGCGTGGACCCGGCGCGGCAGAAGGGCGGAATCGGCGGAGCGCTGATCGCGGCGGCGGAGGATTACGCGCGGGCGCATGGCTGCCGCTTCATGGACATCCGGATTGTGAATCTGCGCGAAGAACTGCCTGCCTTTTACGGCAAGCTCGGCTACACGGAAGCGGGTACGGAGGAATTTACGCCGGGGTCGCCGATCAAGCTGCCGTGCCACTTTATCAAGATGCAGAAGCCGCTGGCGGGCGGCGAAGCGGCTACAGCCTAATCTGAAACGGCAATTCAGCCGATAGACACCACGGAGCGTGTTTATGACTGAAACCTTTGCCCGTCCGCAGGCCCCGTGGGCGCTGCGGCTGCTGCCTCCTTTCCCGGCGATCGCCAGCCGGATTCTGGCAATGGCAAGCCAGGAAGAAGTGGACATCCGAGAACTGAGCGGCCTGGTAAAGATGGACCCCTCCTTCTCCGCCGAGCTGCTACGTTTTGCGAACTCGGCGCTCTTCAGCCTCCGCCGGGAGGTGACCAGCCTCGTTTCCGCCATCGGGATGGTGGGGACGGATCGCGTCAAAACGATGGCTACCCTGGTGGCCGTTAACCGGATGGTACGGGTCACGGCACGCATCGGGGCGCTGCGTAAGGTCTGGATTCACAGCCTGGTGACGGCGATGATTGCCGAAGAGGCTGCGCGCGCCGCTCGCATGGAGCGCGAGAGCGCATATACCGCCGGATTGCTGCACAACCTGGGAACGCTGGGGCTGATGTCGGCGTACCCGGAAGAGTATTCCCGGATGCTGGAAGTGTCGGACGATTTCGGTTTTGATTTGTTGAACACGGAGCGTGATCTTTTTGAGATCGACCACTGCGCCGCCGGGGCTTACGTGGCGCAGGATTGGGGCTTTCCGGACGAATTGGCGGCGGTGATCGCCACCCATCATGACGAACCGGTACCGGGAGAGCGCAGTATCTACAACCTGATCAAGGTCAGCTGGCGACTGGCCGATACGCTTGGCTACGCGGCCTTCTCCCCGGAGAAGCAGTACACGTGGGAGGAACTGATCGCGGAGCTGCCGAATGCGAAAACCAGCTGGCTCGGAGAGTCTCCCGAGGCCGCGAAGGCGGAGCTTGCGAAGATGCTGGCTGCTGCGCCGATCTAGTGTAGTGGTGCAATCTTGCCCGCAACGGCGACAGGGGTGAACCGCGTCGCAGCGCGGCGAGCCGGCTGAAAGCCGGCTGCAGGCAGGATTGCCTGCCCCACCAAGGCACCGTGCGATATGATGGACGCCGGAGTTCCGACGTGGCGCAAAAAGATTTTTCCAGAAGGCATTTCTTTTTCGGTTCCCTGCTGGCGGGCGCAGTCCCGAATGCGGGTTTCGGCAGCTCTGCCTCGCTCAAGCGTCTGGGGTACAAGTCGCCCAATGAGAAGCTGAATATCGCGGCGATTGGCGCGGGCGGCAAGGGGAATAGCGATATCGCCGGCTGCAGCGCGGAAAACATCGTCGCCATGGCGGACCCGGACGATCAGCGCGCCGCCAAGACCTTCACGGCGTATCCGAAGGTGCCGAAGTACAAAGACTTCCGGCGCATGCTCGATAAAGAGGTCAAGAACATCGACGCGGTGCTGGTCTCCTGCCCGGATCACCTGCACGGCACCGCCGCAATGTGGGCGATGGCTCGCGGCAAACATGTGTACTGCCAGAAGCCGTTGACGCGCACGGTTTGGGAAGCGCAGCAGTTGACGATGGCGGCGGAGAAGTACGGGGTCGCCACCCAGATGGGGAACCAGGGCTACTCGCAGGTGGGCGCGCGCGAGTGCTGCGAGATTATCTGGAACGGGGATATTGGAAACGTCACCGAGGTCCACGCCTGGACCAACCGTCCCGACCCATACTGGCCGCAAGGTCCGGATGTGGTGCCGAAGGATGGTCCGATTCCTGCCACGCTGGATTGGGATGCATGGCTGGCGGACGCGGAACCGCGGACGTACAGTCCGTCCTACGTACCACACAACTGGCGGGCGTTTCCGGATTTCGGCTGCGGCGCCATCGGCGACATGGCCTGCCACATTCTGGGTACGCCGAACATGGCGATGCGGCTGGACGCGCCGGTCAGCGTCGAGTGTCTCAAGATGGAAGGCAAGTCGCAGTACACCTTTCCGTACCGCGTGGCGATCCGCTTCGATTTTCCGGAGCGCGGCAATATGCCCGCGATGAAGCTCTTCTGGTATGACCGGCTGACCGCGCAGCCCAAGTTCGCGGGCGTTCCCGAGGGCGAGCTGATCGGTGATAACGATATCAACGGCAGCCTGTTCATCGGCGACAAAGGCATGGTGACCACGGGCTGCTACGGCGAGCGGACGCGGCTGGTTCCGGCCGAGAAAATGAAGGACTACAAGAAGCCGCCGGAGGTTTTGCCGCGGTGCCCCGGTCCCGCGGAGGATTGGGTGAAGGCGCATTACCGCGACTGGATTCGCGCGGCCAAGGGTGGTGTGCCCGCCTGCTCGAACTTCAGCGTTTCGGGACGCTTCGTGCAGTGGATGCTGCTCGGCGTGATCGCGATGCGGGTGGAAGGCAAGCTGATGTGGGACGCGCAGAAAATGCGTTTCACCAATAATGAAGAGGCCAACCGGCTGTTGATGCCGAAGTTCCGCAAGGGCTGGAAGTTCGTTTAAGCAATATGGGCCGCAGATAAACGCAGATTAACGCAGATAAGAAAAACACTCATTTTACTGGGGCTTTTTCAAAGGCTGCGAGGTCTTTAGCGGCCTTGGTCTCCACGCCGGGTTTGGCGAGGAAGCCGAGGTCGCGGAACCAATCGATGAAGCGGTATTGCCAGGTGCCGAAGGGCGTGTCGGCGCGGTCGGTGAGGCCGCCGGTCATGCGGGCGCCGTCGGGCAGCGGGTCGCCGGGATGGCGTCCGTTGCCGTAGATGTGGAGCTCGATGTTCGGCAGGCTGATGGCCAGCATCGCATTGAAGTATTCGAGCGCCCAGACGGCGTGAACGCGGTCGCCCGAGCCGCCGCAGATAACGAACGCAGGCGGGGCGTTGCGCGGAACCGGCGGCGGAGTCCGATTGCGCGCAAAGGGCGAAGGTCCGGGATAAACGATGCCGACGAAATCGGGGCGCGCGGAGATTCCCGCGAGCGGATCGCCGGGGTCGCTGTTCTTTTTGTCGAAGTCCCCAAACAGCACGGCTGATGGAGCGGCCAGTTCCGCGCCCGCGGAGAAGCCCATGATGCCGATCTTATTCGGGTCGATGCCCCATTCCTTGGCGTACGCGCGCACCATGCGGATGGACTGCAGCGCATCGTTGACCGCGTCGGTCTGCGGGTTGTAGCCGTCTCGGCGCAGGCGATTCCGGAGAATGATCGTGGTGACGCCGTAGTTGTAGAAGAAGGGCACGAAATCCGCGCTCTCGCTGCCGACGTTCAGCGTGTTGTGCCCGCCGCCGGCGACGAGGATCACCGCTGCCCCGGTATTCAGGCCGCGGTCGACAGGGTGCACTTCGATCGACGGATTGTGAATGTTGACGATGCTGTTGATTCGCCCCGGCACGGCCTGGCTCATGTTGTATTGCTCGGCTTCCTTGACGCGCTCGGCTTTCAAGTAGGGTGAGCCCGCCGGATAAAGCGGGATCACGACGCCGCCCGGGAGAATGGGCTGCGGAGAATAGGGCGCGTCGGTCGCCGGGCCCGGTTTCGGCACCGAGAGCGGCGGGGGAAGCGGCGGCAAGGGCGCGTGTGACTGGGCGTACGCGGCGACCATCAACAATGGAGCGAGTGCGATTGTCTTCATCGTCTGTATCATACTGCCGCTGCCGATCTGGTCTGCGGGGCACCTTGGCACTGCGAGTGCTGATTGTATCCACATGCCAGGCAATAAAAACAAGAACAAAGCGATCTTGGTCACCGGTGCGACCGGCCACCAGGGCGGCGCGGTTCTGCGTCATCTGCGCGAAAAGGGCTTTTCCGTGCGTGCGCTTACCCGTGATCCGAACCAACCCAAAGCACGTGAAATCACCGGCCACGGTGTGGAGGTGGTGCGCGGCGATATGGATGACAAGGCCGTCCTCACGCGTGCGCTGGACGAGGCGAGCGGAGTTTTTTCCGTACAAAATCCGCAACAGGCCGGGGTCGAGGGTGAAATTCGCCAGGGGCTCAGCGTGGCCGACGCGGCCAAGCGCTCCCGGATCTCGCACTTCGTGTACAGTTCCGTCGCCAGCGCGGACCAGAAAACCGGTATCCCTCATTTCGAAAGCAAATTTCGTATCGAGGAGCACATTCGCGGGACCGGGATGGCCTTCACGATCGTACGCCCGGTGTTCTTCATGGAGAACTGGCTCGGTATGCGGGAAATGCTCGAAAACGGGACGTTGAATCTTCCGCTGGATCCTGCGACCCGGCTGCAGATGATCGCGGTGGACGACATTGGGGGAGTGGTGGCCGCGGCTTTCGAACGTCCGGGCAAGTGGCAGGGACGTACTCTCGAACTCGCGGGCGACGAGATGTCGATGGCTGAGCTGACACAGTCCTTCACGCTGGTGACGGGGCGTGAGGTTCGCTATGTACAGACGCCGTGGGACGAGTTCGAAAAACGAACCGGCAAGGAAATCACGCTGATGTTTCGCTGGTTTCAAGAGACCGGATATCACGTCGATATCGGCGCCGTCCGGCAGGAATATTCGGGCCTCACGACCTTCGCGAAGTGGCTCAATTCGGCGTGGCACACGGCCGTCCGGCGCGCGGGGTAGCTCCCTTAAAGTACGACGGCGGGATGATAAAGATTGGGCAGCACCACCTCGCCGATGGCCACCAGGTCGCCGGTGCGGGTCACGGCCTTCACGTATTTCGACGCGGGCTGTGAACGAAATGGAGAGGCCGGAAAATCGCGGCCGTTACGGATTTGCGCGACGGTGATGTCGTCGACAAACACGCTGGGGATCCCGGGGAGAAGCTTCCCCGCGGGCACGATGGCATCCACCAGCCGGTCTTCAGAGGCCAGTGATTCCAGTTGTTCGAGGGTGCGCGCCTGGTCGAGTTCGAATTCGCCACTGGCCAGACGGCGGAGTTCCTGCAAATGCGCGCCGCAGCCCAATGCCTGGCCGAGATCGTGCGCGATCGAGCGCATATAGGTGCCGCCCGAGCAGTGAGCCCGCAGCCGTGCCAGGCTGCCATCGAGCGCGAGCAGCGTCAATTCGTAAACGTGGACCTTCACCGGCTCGAGTTCCACCGCGATGTTTTTACGCGCCAGTTCGTAGGAGCGCCTGCCATCCACCTTTTTGGCCGAGACCGCCGGCGGACGCTGCAAAAACTCGCCGCGGAATTTTTCGAGTTCGGCCTCCAGTTGCCCGGCGGTCAACTGCACTTCGACCTTTTCGCTGGTGGGCTCGCCGGCGCGATCGTAGCTGGTGGTGGACCAGCCGAAGCGCACCAGGCCATCGTAGATTTTGTCGCTGCGCGTGTAGAACTGCGCGAGGCGGGTGGCGCGCTCGATCACCAGCGGCAGCACTCCGGTGGCGATCGGGTCCAGCGTCCCGAGGTGGCCGACCTTTTTGGTTTTGGCGATGCGGCGAACCTTGTTCACCACGTCGTGCGACGTCCAGCCCTCGGGCTTATCGATTACGATGACTCCGTCCAAAGGTATCCTTTTTGCGGCTCAGTCAGGCGCGCCGCCGCGCCGTGCAGATGTAGCCGAGTGTGAAATTGCGGTCTCGATCCAGCGCGGTCCAGCAGGGGCAGGACCAGGGCTGGGGGCACGAGCAGGAGCGCGGCCGGGAGAAACAGCAGCCAGCGAATACCACCCGTAAAGAATTGTAGCCCGTTAAGCAGGCGGCGCGCGAGCAGACGGAAATAACCTCCCGCGGCGCGCATCTCGCGGACTTCGAAGCCGCTCTTTTCGAGCAGGTGCGCCAGGCCGTAGCGTGTGTAGCGAAAATAATCGTGCGGCGCCTGATGGACTTCCCACTCGTGCGGCGCAGCGACAAGGAAGAGCCCGCCTGGTGCGAGCGTGCGCGCGATTTCGGCGAGGGCCGCGGCGGGTTCGCGCAGATGCTCGATGGTGACGATGTGAAGGGCGGCGTCGAACACCGCGGTGCGGAAGGGCAGGGCAGTCAGGTCGGCGAGCGCGTCCAGGCGACTGTAGTCCCACGCCGCGTCGCCCACTGCGAGATCCACGCCGCAGTACCGGTGGCGGGCGAAGCGGTCGCGGTACTGGCCTTCGCCGGCGCCGGCATCGAGCACGCGCGCGCAGTCCGGGAGCGCCGCGGCGAAGGCGGCCACGGCGTCCTCGATCTCGACCTCGAAATTCAGGATGTGGCGGCGCAGGGGACGCGGGAGGCGGTAGGCGAAGCCGGTATAGCTCATCGAGGGCGGGCCTCGATCATGACGGTGGAACCGGCGTTGCAGGCGGCCTCGGCGGCGGCGAAGGGGAGCGACGCGACCACGAGCGCGAAGTAGGCAAGGTCTTTGGCGAGGCGCGCACGGCCCGATTCGGTTACGCGGCGGACACGGCGCGCCATGGGGTCGAGCGCAGGCGCGAGGCTGCTGGCCAGGCCGGCCGGATTGTCGCGCAGGGAGAAATATTTCCGGCGGAGGACTTCGAAGCCGGCGGCCTCGAGAATCTTCACGAGGTCGCGATCGCGAAAGTCGAAGAGGTGACGCGGCACGTCGGCGCCGTTCCACGCCGGTCCCAGAAGGCGCGCCTGCCAGGAGGCGGCGTTGGGCACCTGCACCACGAGGCGGCCGTCCGGCGCCAGCAATTCGCGGGCGGCGCGCAGGTAGGCGCGGGGGTCGTAGAGATGCTCCATGACGTGAAACATGGTGAGTCCGGCGAGGCTGCCGGGGCGCAGCGGGGCGCGTTCGGTATCGGCAACCAGGGCGGGGACCTGCTGCCGGCGCCAGGCGATGCCCGCCGCTTCGCGCGAATTATCGAGGCCGACGACGCGGAAGCCGCGCTCGCGCATCATGCCGAGGAAGAGGCCGCCGCCGCACCCGATATCGAGCAGCGGGCCGCGCGCGGTGGAACTCTTGAGCGCCTGCGATACGAACTGCACGTGATCGCGGAGCACCAGGCGGCGGTAGGCTTCTTCCATGCGGCTGGCGGTGCTCTGGTCGGGCGCGAACCAGTAGTTATCGGGGTAGTAGCGGCCGAGTTCCCCGGGCGGCGGCTGGGGGTCGAGGCGCAGCAAGCCGCACTCGCCGCAGCGCACCACGGCGAATTGCTTGGCGGTGGTGTGATAAAGGCGATCGGAGCCGTGGAAGACGGGTGTGAAGACCTCGCTGCCGCAGACGAGGCAGGCGCTCATCGTGTGGGCCTCGTATTGGCGACGGCGAGTTCTTTGCGGCGCAAGACTATTCTCAATTGCGGGCGGCGCGGGGCAAACCGGCCGCGGCTGACGCCGGCGGCCGGGAAACGCAAGCTAAAGCATGCGCCACCGATGCACAGGCTGTTTGGGGTGAAACGTCCACCAATGTCCAGACGCCGGCTGAAAGCCGGCGGCAGCCAGGATTGGCTGCCCCACATTGCGGCAGCAAGATAGACAGGGTCGAAAGACCACCCCTCAAACTCGGGGAATCCCCGGAATCGGCGGTGGTCTTTCATCAAAGTTTCGCGGGCGGAACGCCCATCACAACAGGCCAGGAGGCCTGTCCCACTGGCAGCTCGCGTCGAGGAATTGTCGCGGCCTGGAAGCAAACAAATGCACAGCAATAGAAGGCAGCGGAGTTCACCCGCGCTCGGCGATCGCTCCCTGACGGTCGCGGCTCTGATTGGGGGCGATGGGGAAGGGCGGGAGTTCGTTGCGCTCCCTCACGGTCGCGGCTCGTTGTAAGCGCAGTCATGCGACTTCCCTCAAGCTGAGGCGGTGGGTGAGCAGCAACTGCTTGACCTCGTGGGGGGTGAGCGCGCGGCGGATCTTGGAGCGCTTGCGCAGCATGCGCGGGGTGAGGCGGAGCGCGTCCAGGTCGCCGGCCAGGAGGGCGCCGGCGATGCGCACCTTGCCGCCGATTCCGGGGAAGTGGGCGGTGTCGCCTTCGCCGCGGTGCGCCATCAGAAAACCCGCGGCCAGGCGCAGCGCGTAGTAAAACGGATTGAGCACCAGCAAAGTCCAGGGGAAGAGCTTCAGGGCCAGCAGGACGCGATTGCGTTCGATCAGCTTGAGGCGCCCGCTGGAACCTTTACCGAGCGTGGAGCCGCGATGGTGGCGCACTACGGCGCGCGGCGTATACACACACTGCCAGCCTGCGATGCGGGCGCGCAGGCCCAGTTCCGCATCGTCTCCATAGGCGAAGAAGTCTTCGTCGAAGCCGCCGATTTCGTCGAGCATCTTTTTTCGATACATGGCCGCGCAACCGTCCGGCCACAACACTTCCTCTTCCCGATCGTACTGTCCCCGGTCGAGCGCACCGGTTCCGCGGCCGCGATTCTGGCCGTCGGGGAACATAAGGTGGCCGGCCTTATCGATACGCGCGGGATCTTCCCACACCAGCACCTTGCTCGCCGCCATCCCAACCTCGGGGCGGGATGAACAAGCGCGCTCGAGCGCCGCCAGCCACTCCGGCTCGGCCTCGGCATCGTTGTTCAACAGCGCGACGAATTCGCCGCGCGCCGCCTCGATGCCCTGGTTGTTGGCGGCGCAAAAGCCGCGGTTGGCGCGATTGCGAATTACGCGGGCCGCGAATTCACTCTCCGCCATTTCCGCCGATCCATCGGTCGATCCGTTGTCCACCACGATGGTTTCGAAGGTTACATTGCGTTGGAGCGCAAGCGAACCAAGACAGGCGCGCAGAAGTTCTTTCCGGTTCCAATTCACTACCACGACGGAGATCAATCGTTTATGCTAACAGGTTACCGCTGTCGTCCAGGTATTCCCTGTTATATTATGAAGTTAGAGGGCCTGCGGGAATTCCTATGACACAGGTTGGCGAGACCCTGCGGCGCGAACGGCTAAAGCGGAATCTCGATTTCGAACAGATCTCGCGCGAGCTGAAGATATCCACGCGTTTTCTGGAAGCCATCGAGAACGACCAATACGAAAAACTTCCAGGCGGTGTATTTGCCAAGAGCTTCGTGCGCCAGTACGCGAGGCTGCTGGGGCTCGATGAAGAAGAGCTCGCCGCACAACTTCAGGGCGTGATCGCTCCTCCGCCCGAACTGCTGCCGAACCCGGAGAAAAGGCCGGCCTCGGTTGCGCCGATTCAGGTGCCAAAGGTAGAAGAGTGGCAGACGGTCGGCGACAGGGGCTTCCGATGGACCGGTTCGCTCTCCGCCGCGGCCATGGTCGTGGTGGTGATGCTGGTCTGCTCGGCGGTCTACGCCTGGCTGCAGCGTCCGAAGTCCACCTCGGCTACGCAAGCGGCGGCGCCGGTGCACACCGCGCCCGCGCCGGTAGCGGCGCAGCCGGTTCCGCCACCCACCGCGCCGCCCGCGGCACCACCCACCGCGGCAACCCAGACCGCGGCGGAGTCCACTCCGGCGGGGGGCCAGAAGGCGGCGGAAACTGTGCCGGTAGCGACGAAGCCGGCCGAAACGAAGCCGGTGGTCCCGAATCCCGACGCCACGGTTCACGTACAGATTGTGGCGGACGAACCGGTGTGGGTGCTGGCTCGTGCCGATGGCAAGTATTCCTTCTCGGGCACGCTCAATGCGGGCGAGACACGCTTAGTGGAAGGTGTGAAGGACGTGGTATTGCGCTTGGGCAATGCGGGCGGCGTGTCGATTTCACTGAATGGAAAACCGGTAGGAGCGGTGGGGCCGAAGGGACAGCCGCGGACTCTTCAATTGACTTCCGGCGGTTTCCAGATTGTGCCCGCCAAGCCGGCAGCGGCGCCGCTTGATCCGCTCGACCGCCTCTGACGGCGCAGTGCGCGACGGCGTTTGCGGTCGAGCACCAGTAATTCGTGGCGACGGCGATTCTTGATGCTCTCGTCCACCTTGTGCCAGAACTTGGAGAAGTAGCTGATGGCTGAGGCCATCGCGAAGAAAACCACGCCCCACATCAGCACCAGCCCGGCAGTTCGCAGCCCGGGGTGCCGCACCGCGAGCAGCATGACCGAGATGGCCACTACCTGGCAGAACATTTTGGTCTTGCCGAGATCGCTGGCTTTGATGGTGTAGCCTTCCGCCGCGGCGATGCTGCGCAAGCCCGAGACGGCGAACTCGCGGCCGATGATCATCACCGCCATCCAGCCCGGAAGCGCGCGCACCTGCACGAGCGAGATCAGCGCGGCCGAAACCAGCAGTTTATCGGCGATGGGATCGAGCAAGGTGCCGATGGTGGTGACCTGCTTCCAGCGCCGCGCCAGGTAACCATCGAGCAGATCGGTAGCGGCGGCGACCAGGAAGATGGCTAATGAGAGCCATTCGTTGGTCACCTTTACTGTCCCGATCTGGAAGCCGACGTTCTCCTGAACCAGCGCCGCCACCAGCAGCGGTACGAAGAAGATCCGGAGAATGGTCAGCGCATTCGGAAGGTTCATCGTCCAAACCAACTATAACAAGAGTCCACCGCGCGGGTTCAGTATCAGGACCGGGCTTATACTGGAATTTCAAGCTATGAACTTCACCCGTCGTCATTTTTTCCTTGGGAGTCTCGCACTGCCGGCCCTTGCCGCCAAGAAGGCCGTTGGGGAACAGCCCAATGTTTTGCTGATCCTGGTGGACGGGCTGCCTTCGTGGCTGCTCGGCTGCTACGGAAACACGGAAGTTCGCACGCCGAAGATCGATCAGCTGGCGCAGACCGGAACGCGTTTCATGAATCATTACGCCGCCGCCCCGCTGGCCGAGCCGGCGCGCGCCGCGCTGCTCAGCGGACGCACGCCGATGCAATTGAAGGCGTCGGGCGAGGTGACGATCGAGAAGCTCCTCGCCGGAATCGGGTACGCCTGCGGCAACACCACGGGAGGCGCAGCGGCGCTGCAGTTCATCGACGGGCAGAGCGCCGGGAAACCTTTCTTCCTGACCGCGAACTTCGCGCCGTTCGCCAGTCTTCCGTCCGATCCCGGAGCTTACGCGCAGGCCAAATTCGACACCTTCGAACAGGTAGCGCTGGCAAAAAACGCGGCGCGAGGCAAGGAAATGATGGGCGCCAACCTGCTCCCCAACCTGCGCAAAGTCGCGGCGGCCACCACCGCGCTCGATGCCGAGATCGGCAGCATGGTGGCCCGGTTGATCCAGAAGAAAATGCTGGGCGACACCCTGATCGCGTTTACCTCGCCGTGCGGTTCCCTCTTCGGCAGGCACGGCCTTTGGGCCACCGGTGACGCTTCGGACCCGGTCAATTTCTTCGAAGAAGTAGTCGCCCCGCCCATGATCTGGAGCTGGAACGGCCGGGTTCCGCCGCTTGCGGTGCGACCCGAAGTGGTGAGCGCCTACGACTTGCTGCCCACCATCTGCGACATCACGCCCGCCGAACTGCCCGACCGCAATCTCTGCGGTCGCAGCTATCTGCCGCTCGTCACCGGCAAGCCGCTACCCAAGAAACAGCCGTGGCGCACCACGGTTTTCGCGCAATACGGCGATGCCGGCATGGCGCGCAGCGACCGGTACAAGGTGATTGTTCGGAATGAAGGAAAGGGGCCGGGGGAGTTGTACGACGATAAGGTGGATCCGCGGGAGAGGGTGAACCAGTACGACAACCCGCAGTTTCTGACCGTGAGGAGTTCCCACTCCGCCGAACTGGCGAAGTGGAAACGAAGCTATTCGGCGTAGGTGGGCCGGCAGGCGACCCAGCCGGCCGCCCGCCATGAAACCCACCTGCCCGGATTACTTTTTGGGAGCGTAGCCGTCCAGCGAGTGGCTGTGCTCTTTGTAATACTTGCCGGCGTCGGTCAGATTCTTCTGCATGGCCTCTTTGTTTTGCGGTTCGGCCTTAGCGTGGCAGAAGGTGCAGGCCTTCTTTTCCTTTTTCATGTACTCGGGCGTGCCGTAGCTCGCCGTCGTGCAGACCAGGAACCCGGTCATCAGGAGGGCTGCCGGAACAACCAGTTTCAGTGCTCGCATTCAATTATCTCCTAGCCCGGAATTTTACTGCATCCGGGATCTCAATATCTGATTTGATTATAAGCGCACCGTGGAAAAATGCAACATCTTGTGGAAATTTAATGTTACAGATTTGCGTCACCTTCCAGGCTGCGCCACAGATACCAACTGGCCACGGAGCACCAGGGGCGCCAATTTCGAGCAATCTCCTCCATTTCGGCAGGGGTGGGAAGTTCGGGCAGGTTGTAGGCCTTGCGTATGGCGTTGCGCACTCCCAGGTCGCCGGTGGGGAGGATGTCGTGGCGGCGCAGGGCGAACATCAAGAACATCTGGGCGGTCCAGACTCCGATGCCCTTGACCTGGGTGAGCCGCTCGATGACCTCCTGGTCGGTGAGTGCGGGAAGTTCCGTGAAGACCAGTTTGCCGTCGCGGGTGTGTCGGGCGAGGTCGCGGATGTAGGCGGTCTTTTGTGTGGAAAGGCCCAGTTTGCGCATGCGTGCGGGGCGCAGCGCGAGGATCCTGGCGGGCGTAACTTCGCCCCCTACGGCGGCCAGCAGGCGGTCCAAAATCACCTTGGCGACGCGGCCGCTCAACTGCTGGTAAACAATGGAGCGCACCAGAGTCTCGAAATCGGGCTCGCGAAATTGGATACCATAAGCGCCTACCCGTTGGATAATGGCGGAGAGAACGGGATCACTTTTCCGGAGGTGCTGAACCGCGTGTTTCATGTGAAACAATCGTCCCCACAGGTACGTCAAGCCTATTGTAACGGCATGCGCATCCTTACCGCCCTCACTCTTGGTTCCCTCCTGCTCGCGCAGGATCAGCTGCCTTCGATCAAAGTCGACGTGGATGTGGTCAGTATCCTGACCAGCGTTCGCGACAAGAAAGGCGCACTCATTCCCAGCCTGCAGAAGGAGGATTTCACGATTCTCGAGGATGGGAAGGCGCAGCCTATTAAGTATTTCACCAAAGAGACGGACCTGCCACTGACCATCGGCATGCTGGTGGACGTGAGCGGCAGCCAGCGCAACCTGATCGACATCGAGCGCAGTGCGGCGTCGCAATTCTTCCGCGAAGTGCTGCGCAAGAAGGATCTCGCATTCCTGATCATGTTCGGCGAAGAGACCGAACTGCTTCAGGATTACACCGGCTCCCCGCGCCTGTTGACCGATGGCCTGGGCCATCTGGAAGTCTCGTCGGGTGTCAGCGGCATTCACCCAGGTCCGGTGCCCACGATGGGCGGCCCGCGCGGAACGGTGCTGTATGACGCGGTTTACCTGGCGGCCAACGAAAAGCTGAAGGGCGAGGTGGGGCGCAAGGTGATCGTGGTGATCACGGACGGAGTGGACCAGGGCAGCCGCATGACGCGCAACCAGGCGATCGAGGCGGCGCAGAAATCCGACTGCGTGATCTACAGCATCGATTATTCGGATCCGCGCGCGTACGGGCCGTTCAACATGGGCGGCGGGGGCGGTGAAGGCGAACTGCGCAAGATGAGCGAGGAGACGGGCGGACGCGTTTACAAGGTGGACCGCCGCCACACGCTCGATCAGGTATTCAAGGAACTCCAGGACGAGATGCGCAGCCAGTATTCGATCGGCTACACGCCCACCAACGACGTCAAGGACGGCAGCTACCGGCACCTGGAAGTCCGGCTGTCGAACAAGGACCTGAAGGCGCAGGCCCGCAAGGGATACTACGCGGTCAAGCCCGAAGTACGCTGAAGAAAAGGCAGCCCGCGCGAGACGCGCTACTTACCGCTCCCGATTCGCCCGCGCTTCGAAATACGTAGCCAACGCGTCCTTCAGGGGCGGCATGGGGGCGATTCCAGTGCGCTCCAATTTCGCGTTGGAGAGGGCGCTGTACCTGGGGCGCCGCGCCGGGGTCCGGTATTCGCGTTCGTTGGTGGGGAGCAAGGTGGGCTGCAATCCAGCGGCGTCGAAGATGAGGCGGGCGAACTGGAACCAGGAGGCGGGGGCACCGCCGCCGATGTGGAAGAGGCCGGAAATATTGCGCTCCACCAGATCGATGGTGCGCGAGGCCAGCAGCGGGGCGAAGGTCGGGCTGGCGACATGGTCTTCCACCACCCGGATCGGGTTGGGCGAACCCGCCAGGCGAAGCATCAGCTCGACAAAATTGCCGCGCGCCGTGGTTAACCCTCCGGGTCCGAACACTCCGGACGTGCGCACTACCAGGGCGCGATCCAGGTAAGCCTGCGCGTAGAGTTCCCCAGCGAGTTTGGAGACCGCATAGGCTCCCAGGGGATGAGTGGGATCCTCTTCCACGTAGGGGTGCCGGGCGGCGCCATCGAACACATAATCGGTCGAGAAATGGACCAGTTGCGCGTCTACCTGGCGGCATGCGAGGGCCAGGTTCCGGACGGCCAGTGCATTCACCAGGAAAGCCGCCTGCGGCTCCTTCTCGGCCACATCGACCTGGTTGTAGGCCGCCGCGTTGAAGACCACTTCGGCGTCGTAATTGGCCAGCGCATTCTCTACCGCGCTGGGGTCGGTGATGTCCACCTGGGCGCGATCCCAGGAGATCACGGTATAACAGCGTTGCTGAAGTTCGCGGACCAGCTCGATTCCCAGCTGTCCGGCGGCTCCGAAAACTACCGCGCGTCTGCTCATGACACACCACGATAGCGCAACCTGCGAGGTATGGCAGCATACTGCTATGTAACGCGGAACACTTCCGATGCGTTATTGTATTCAGGATAGGGAGCAACAAGATGCAGAGGTTATTGCACCGCAACCTGATGAGGGGGCATCTGGCACAGAAGGCAGCGATCCTGCTGTTAATGGGGCTTCTGTTGACCCTGGTGGCCGCCTTCTATCACGGATTGAGTACGCTGCGGGCCTGACTCAACCGGCGCGAATGCGTCATGGTACGCATTCACCATCCGGCTCAACTCGCCAAGGCCGCTGAGCGCGTGCTCGAGTTCCACGCCCACATAAAACGCCGACTCATCGGGGCGGCAATAGATGACCTCCCCGAGCAACAGGGCATCGTCCAATTCCACCTTTAGCGCCGTGCCTGCCGCCACGGGACCCTCCATTTCGAGGCCGATTCCCCGCCCGGAAATATTCCTGATACGGCCCCAGAGCCGGATGTCGGGTTCCCCGAAGAGGGTGATTGCGACAGCCTGATTGGCCAGAACGTGATTGGCCTGAACGCGCGTTTCGCGCCGTTGATTCATACCCACTTATCGGCTGCACCCGGACGAAGGTTTAGTTGGCGAAGTGTTTGCGGTCCGCCTAATCAGATGGCCCTCTCTGTTTTTTTCTTCGATCAATGATATGTTGAGGGCGATGAGACGGAGCCTTCTGGTTGGACTGATTGCGGCGGGCGCTTTGTGGGCGCAGGCGCCGGTGAATATGCCTAAGGGCGAACTGCTGTGGGCGCAAGGCGCGCCCGGCGCCCTCGGAACCGAGGAGATCGATAAGCCAACTCTGGCGCCCTACGTGGTACCGGCGGGGCGGGGAACCGGGGCGGCGGTCATCGTCTGCCCGGGCGGCGGATATGGCGGGCTTTCCATGGACAAGGAAGGCGACCAGATCGCCAAATGGCTGAACTCGCTGGGCGTCACGGCCTTCGTGCTCAAGTACCGGCTGGGGCCGAAATATCATCATCCGGTGGAACTGGGCGATGCGCAGCGCGCCATCCGCACGGTGCGCTCCAAAGCCGCGGAGTATCGCGTGCTGCCGGACCGCGTCGGCATCATGGGCTTTTCGGCCGGCGGGCATCTGGCGTCTACCGCGGGCACCCACTTCGACGCCGGTAATCCCGAGGCCGCCGACGCCATCGATCGCGTCAGCAGCCGGCCCGATTTTCTGGTGCTCTGCTACCCGGTGGTTTCCTTCCTCAACTACGTCCACCAGGGGTCGAAGCGCAATCTGCTGGGTGACAATCCGGACCCCAAACTCGTCGAGAGCATGTCCAACGAAACCCAGGTGACGGCGCAGACTCCGCCCACGTTCCTGTTCCACACCAACGCCGATACCGGAGTTCCGGCCGAAAACAGCGTGCTCTTCTACCTGGCTCTGCGCAAGGCGGGTGTGCCCGCCGAGATCCACATTTACGAAAAGGGCCCTCACGGGGTGGGGCTGGCGCAGACCGACGAAGCGCTCTCGACGTGGCCCTCGCGGCTGGCCGACTGGCTGCGCGGCCGCGGATTGCTGAATGGCGCGCCGCGATAAACAGTTTCGTGCTATTGTGGACTTTTCCAGCCGGTCCCCTCAGCGAGCCGCTCCAGCACTTCGCTACTCGCTCAATCGCTCGTGGGTGCTAGTTGTCAGGTGACCCATGATCGATTCAGATTCCCTCATTCTGCTTCTTCTTATCACGGTAGTGCTGATTGCGCTGCTGGTACCGCCCGGTCCGGGCACCCCGCTGCGTTCGCCCGTGCGTACCCGATAACCAACCGCAACAGCGGAAATGGGGGCTTTGGGGCGTCGGCATGGTAAAATTGGGTGTTCCCCTTTTTTCATGGATTTCCTCAAAGGGCTTAATGCGCAGCAGCGCGAAGCCGTAACTCACATCGACGGACCCCTGCTGATTCTGGCCGGAGCGGGGAGCGGCAAAACCCGCGTTATCACGCACCGGATCGCGCACATCATCACATCGCGCCACGTCCCTCCGTCGGCTGTGCTGGCAGTGACTTTCACCAATAAGGCTGCCAAGGAAATGCGGGAACGGGTGGCCGCGCTGCTCGAGGATGTACCGCTCGATTCACTGCCCACGGTCAGCACCTTTCACTCGTTCTGCGTGCGCCTCCTGCGGCGCGATGGCGATCCGCTGGCGCGGGTTCGTCCCGGGTTCACCCGCCGTTTCACCATCTACGACGACGAAGATCAGTTGCAGATCATCAAAGCTGCCTACCGCACGCTCGGCTTCGACGAAAAAGAGTTCATGCAGTACCGCGCGGCGCTCTCCAGAATCAGCCACGCCAAGAATATCAACATCAGTCCTCAGCAGATGTTGAAGGACGCGGTCAACAAAGAGAGCGAAGCCGTCGCCGTGTTGTACGCGGAGTACGAGAAGGCGCTGCGCAACGCCAACGCGCTCGATTTCGACGACCTGCTGCTGGAGGCCGTGCGCCTGCTGCGCACCGACGACGCCACGCGCGAGACCTGGAACCGGCGCCTGAGCTACGTCATGATCGACGAATATCAGGACACCAACCGCAGCCAGTACGAACTGATGCGGCTGCTCACCGAGCAGCACCAGAACGTGTGCGTGGTGGGCGACGAGGACCAGTCGATTTATAGCTGGCGCGGCGCGGACATCAAGAACATCCTGGATTTCGAGAAGGATTACCCGCGGGCCAAGACCATCCGGCTGGAACAGAATTACCGCTCCACGAAGAACATTCTGGCGGCGGCCGGCGCCGTGGTGGAGAACAACAAGGCGCGCAAGGGCAAGAAGCTGTGGACCGAATCCGACGCCGGCGAATTGCTCGGTCTTTATGCCGGGTACGATTCGGAGAACGAAGCGCTGTTCATCGCCGACACCACCGAGAAGTATCTGGCGTCGAACCCCCGCGACCATGTCGCGATTCTGTACCGGACGAATTCGCAATCGCGCCAGATCGAAGAAGCGCTGCGCCGGTACGGGCGCAAGTACAACGTGGTCGGCGGCTTCAGCTTTTACCAGCGGGCGGAGATCAAGGACACGGTCGCGTATCTCAAGCTCGCCAGTTCGAATGTCGATTCGGTGAGCCTGATGCGCGTGATCAACACACCGGCGCGCGGCATCGGCCGGACCACGGTGGAGCAGATCGAGCGCTACGGCAGGGATCACGGGCTCAACCTGTGGGAATCGATCGAACGCATCATCGACGATCAGCAGCTTTCCACGCGGTCGCAATCGTCGCTCGTGATCTTCCGCAATTTGATTCAGGAGCTCTCGCTGGTGGCGAGCACGTCATCGCTGCCGGACCTGATTCGCCACATTCTGGAGCGCACCGGCTATCGCAAGATGCTGCAGCAGGAGAAGACGCCGGAATCCGAGACGCGTCTGGAGAACCTGGACGAATTGATCAACGCAGCCGCCGACGCGCACGAGCGCGGCGAGAACCTGGGCGATTTTCTGGATAATGCCGCCCTGGTGGCCGACGTCGATTCGTTCGACGAGCAATCGCCGGTCACGCTGATGACGCTGCACAACGCCAAGGGGCTGGAGTTTCCGCTGGTGTTTCTGAGCGGGATGGAGCTTGGCCTGTTCCCGCACAGCCGGTCGATGAATTCCGAGGAAGCGCTGGAGGAAGAGCGGCGCCTCTGCTACGTGGGGATGACCCGCGCGCGCAAGAAGCTGGTACTGACCTGGGCGAAGATGCGGCGGCGATTCGGGGGCGGGGAACAGGAACGCTCAACGGCGAGCTGGTTCCTGAGCGAGGTGCCGGAGCACCTGATTTTCAACCTTGGCCCGCGCGATGAACCGGGCGAAGTGGATTTGTACACCGAGCGGCACGACGTGCGGCAATCGGCCCGGCGCAACACGTATACCGGGAAGACCTACAATTCGCTCGACAACATCTCGCAGTTCTTCGGCGAGCGCGGCATGCAGTTCAAGCCGGGGCCAAGCGCTCCGCCGCCTCCGCCGAAGCCGGATTTGCGGACGCCGCCGCAGTATCCGCGGCCCATCGGCAGCGCTCCGATGCCGATGAAACAGGCTCCGCCGCCGCCCCCGGTTCGCAAAGGGGCGCGTGCGGGAATGACCGTGGAACATCCGAAATACGGCACAGGTACCGTGGTACGGCGCGAAGGGGAGGGTGATGATGCTAAGATCACAGTTAACTTTCCTCGCTACGGATTAAAGAAATTAGTCGAAAAGTACGCAGGATTGAAAAGAAACTGATGAACACGAAGACTGTTACCGACAAAGTTGAACGCAAGAAGCTGAAGCGCACCGCGCGTAAGAAGGCGGCTCCCAAGCCCAAGCGCGCCTCCGGCGTAGCCCGCGGATCCGAAAAGAAGAAGATCCGGCATCAGGCGCAGGGTCAGCGTAAGCGCTAGAGCCAAAATAAACAGGGGCCGCCACCGTGAGCATTTTCCGGACGAAGAGTATCGATGCACTCATCGCCGCCTCCGAAGATCCGGAGAAGAAACTTCGGCGCACCCTAGGTCCATGGAGCCTCACCGCGTTCGGTATCGGCGCGGTGATCGGCTCCGGCATTTTCATTCTCACCGGCACAGCGGCGGCCGGGGAGACCCTGAACTACAAATCGATTCTGCACGCCCCCGTGCTGGATCTGATCATGCACGGCACCCAGGCTCTCTCCATGACGGGCCGTCAGGGAGCCGGGCCGGCTATTACACTTTCCTTCCTGCTGACGGCGATCGCCTGCAGTTTCGCGGCCCTATGCTACGCGGAACTTGCCTCGATGATCCCGATCGCGGGCAGCGCGTACACCTATGCCTACGCGACCTTGGGCGAGATTATCGCCTGGATCATCGGCTGGGACCTGATTCTGGAGTACGCGGTCAGTAACATGGCGGTGGCGGTGGGATTCTCCGCCTATTTGAACGACGTGCTGGATAACGTCTTCGGCTGGCACATCCCCGCCAAATTCGCCAATCCGCCGATCGCCGAGGGGCAGTTTACCGGTGCCTGGTTCAATATTTCCGCGCTGCTGGTGCTGATGATTCTCACCTGGATCCTGGTCAAGGGAGTCAAGGAGAGCGCGAGCACCAACAACGTGATGGTGGCGATCAAGATCGCCGCAATTCTGATTTTCGTGATCGGGGCGGCGAAGGCGGTGGATACTTCGAACTGGAAGCCGTTCGCACCGCATGGATTCCCGGGCATACTGACCGGCGCGGCGATCGTCTTTTTCACGTACATCGGGTTCGACTCGGTATCCACGGCGGCCGAGGAATGCAAGCGTCCGCAGCGCGACTTGCCGCTCGGGATCATCCTGACGCTGATCATCTGCGCGATTCTGTATATTCTGGTGGCCCTGGTGCTCACCGGCATCGCCCGTTACGACACCCTCAACAATGCGGCGCCAGTGGCGAATGCCCTCAAGGTGCTGGGCTATAACGGCATCCGCCAATGGGTCAGCCTGGGGGCCCTGGTCGGCATGCTCTCCTCGCTCCTGGTCTTCCAGTATGGGCAGGCGCGCATCTGGTTTGCGATGTCGCGCGACGGCCTGCTGCCTAAGATGTTCTCCAGGGTGCACCCGGTCTACAAGACCCCGCACATCAGCACCTGGATCGCCGGGCTGGTGGTCGGTATCCCGGCTGGAATCTGGGACATCGGCACTTTCGCCGACCTGGCGAATATCGGCACCCTGTTCGCCTTTATCATCGTCAGCGTGGGGGTGATCGTGCTGCGCCGGACGCAGCCCAACCGGCCGCGCGGGTTCCGCGTACCAGGCGGTGGTTTCCTGCCGATAATCTCGATTGTTTTCTGCCTGATCCTGATGATGGCCCTGCCCCTCGAAACCTGGGTCCGGTTTTTCGTCTGGCTGCTGATCGGCTTCGCGATCTATTTCCCGTTTGGGAGAAAGAATAGCGCACTTGCCCGCGGATAGTACTGGTCTTTCTAACTATAGTTAACCCTTACGAATTCTTACGGATCCCCGCCTTTCAGTAACGTAAACTGCCTGTTATAATCACGTGAAAGTAGTTACAAAACTACTAATGCCCCTTCGGAGGAAGCGGTGTTTATGGGCAAGAGACTGAAAGTACGCTTTATCGCGCTTTTTTCGCTGTTGGCGCTTCTGCTCGCCGTTCCTCAAGTCGCCAGCGCTTACGTGGATCCGGGAAGCGGGGCCATGCTTTGGCAGATGGCTGCCGCGGCAGTGATCGGCTCCCTGTTTTACGTGAAGCGGGTCTGGAACTGGTTGAGAAGCCACTTGGGCCTGAAATCCCCGCTTGCCGCGGGGTTTGCTTTTGCAACCCTGTTCGCGCTGGTCGCGAGTCCCATCGCGGCGATCCTCTTCGAGGGCTACGCTCTGCCGCGCTTCAACGATATTTTCCTCATCGGGATCGTAGTGACGGCATACCGGTTCCGCTGGGAACCCTCCATTTACCTATTGGCGATCTCGCTGTTGGTTTCGGCCTGGGTCTTGCCCCCTTATGGCAGCTTCCGGGTGGCGGGCTTCGCGGAGTGGTATCGCATGCTCTCGTTTGCGGCGGTCTCGGTGGTCCTCGTGTACCTGGTGAGCCGCGGCAAAGCGCGCAAGCAGGTGGACGAACGCGCAAGGGCCTTTCCGCTCCGTGGCGCCGCCGCCGGCGCCGACTAGATCATTGACTCAGCAACCGATCCTGCTTTGGGCCTATCGGGTCTTGATAAGAAAAGGCCAATCGAGCGCGGTCGTCGTACCAACTAGCTGCAAAGCTATCCCGCCGCCAGCGGGTAAGCCAAACTCTCCAGCAGCCAGTCCTTGTTCTCCCGGACGTCGTTGGTCAGGCGAGTGTAGAGCTCGTCGCGCTGTTCGAACAGGCGATAGCCCTCGCGCGGACGCAGGTAGCCGCGGGCCTTGGGTTCGCGCGCGAACAAGGCGGTTTCGCCTTCCTGCGCCGCCAGCTCCTGATAGCGCGCGCGATTGTCGAGCAGCGCCTTAACCAGGAACGGCATTACCAGCGAGTAGTCGCTCTGCATGCTCTCGGTGGTCTGCAAGTACGTGTCCTTGTCGACCTTGCCCCAGGTCACCGCTTCGGCGGGCGGGCAGGAAGAGAGCGAGCCATCGGTGACGGGTGCGGTCACAATCTGCACGTCGAACGCGTAGCCGCGAACGTCCTTCAGCCCCAGCACCTGGCCCAGCGCCGGCTCGGGCTGCAGGTTGTAGTTCTTGGGAACGCCGCCGCCCAGAATGACGGTACCGATGGCGTGCGCGGGGTGGTCGAACAGGCCCCAGCGATGGTACGCGCACGCCTCGAAGACTTCGGCATGGAGGTCGAGATCGAAGCCGTATTCGGGGATCAGGCCGGCGCGCCGCATGGCCCAGAGCTTCATGGAGTTGAGAAACACGCTGCCATCGCCGGGCGCGCCTACGAAAATCGGAATGGCGCGGTGATAGCAGGTCGCGAGCAGCCCGGCCTCGACCCCGTTCTGGGTCTCCTGCGCGGTGTAATACCGGCCCAGCAGGTAGCGCAGCTCAGTGCCGGTCATTTTGCGCTGAAACTCGGGGCGGGCCAGCACGGCGGAGAGGAAGCGATCCTGGTCCAGCAGCACGCCTTCGTCGAACGCCATGTCGGTGACGCGGATGGTGCCTTCGTCGCGCAGGGCGGCATCGTCGCTGTTGATCGAGACTTCGTGGATGGGGCCGGACTTGTAGGCGTCCAGGCTGCGGTGCCCGTCGTGATAGCAAACTGCGTCGGTGGTGCTGAGGTAAGCGACCCATCCGGTCTCGAGCAGGGGGATCAGCCAGGTGTGATGTTGGCCGGAAACGGTCACCGGCCCCGAGACGGCGAGGGTCAGCGGGCAGCCCATCCCGATGGCCTGGTCGAGGATCTGGTAGATGCGCCGCAGGTAGGCCCCGCCGAAGGCCGGCAGGCAGTGCAGGAAGAGCTCGTCCATCGAGCTGCATTCGTCGACGCGCCGGGTCCGGACGTAGCGCCGTGCTGTGCCGCGCTGGGTGCCGCAGGGATGCGGGTGTTCATGGGACATAAACTTGAACATAGCAGACAGATCCCCACTTTCCGCACGTGCTAACTTGTAATCTCAGTGAACATTTTGTTTATAGGGGACATCTTTGGCTCGCCGGGCAGGCGTATTGTGGCGGACCATGTGGAAGACATCATTCGGAGCAATTCCATCGACCTGGCGATTGCCAATGCGGAGAATGCGGCGGGCGGCTTCGGAATCACGCCCTCGATCGCCGAGGACCTCTTCGGGATGGGAATCGACGTCCTGACCAGCGGCAATCACGTATGGGATAAACGCGAGCTCTACGACTACCTGAACCGGCAGCCGCGCCTGCTGCGTCCCGCGAATTATCCCGACGCGCCCGGCAGCGGCCTGGTCACGGTGCGCTCGCGCAGCGGCGTGGAGTGCGCCGTGATGAATCTGCAGGGGCGGACCTACATGCCGTCCACCGATTGCCCGTTTCGTAAAGCGGATTCCCTATTGAGCCAGATCGATCCGGCAGTTAAAGTAAAGTTCGTGGATTTCCACGCGGAGGTTACCAGCGAGAAGATGGCACTGGGCTGGTATCTGGACGGTCGGGTTTCGGCGGTCGTGGGTACGCACACCCACGTGCCTACCGCCGACACTCGCATTCTGGCGGGCGGCACGGCCTATCAGACCGATTGCGGCATGACAGGACCATACCAATCGGTGATCGGCGTGGATACCGAGACGATTCTGCAGCGCTTCCTCTCCGGTTTGCCGGTGCGCATGGAGGCAGCCCGGCACGGGGCCGAACTGCATTCGGTGATCGTGGATGTGGACGAGACTACAGGCAAGGCGCGCGCGGTTCGGCGGCACGCGATAAACGGAGACTGAATCAATGGACCCTTCCAGCCCCGTTGCGGATCTCACCGCATTCTATATTCAGGAAATCGGGGCGCTGCTTTTTGGAACGGTCTTTTTATTCCTCTGGCGCCAGTCCCGGGTGGTCTTCTTCGGCCTCTGGTCGGTGGCGTGGCTGCTGCGGCTGCTGGCGGCGTTTTTCGGCTTTCAGCTTCTGCGCACCCAGCACCCGGGGTGGCTGGCTCCGTATGCGACTTTTGAATTCGCCTTTGCCATCGTGCTGATTTCGGCGGCGCGCGCGGGCTTCGCCTCCAGCATGAAAGACTGGCGAACCGTGCTGCGGCTGATTTCGATTCTTCCCATTTTTGTGGCGCTGGTCTGGGCGGTGGGACAGTACTCGGGGCTCGGCTCCTACCATGCATCGCACGCCGTGGTGCTGGGCTTCGTCTACATGTACAATTTTTTCACCCTGCGCAAGACCATAGGGTTGGGCGCGCGGTTTTTCCGCTTTTCGCTATTCCTGCTGGCTGTGGCGTTCTTTGAGCACGCCCTCATTTTCGTGTACCTGTACAATCGCGGCGGCGCGCCCGCGTGGGCCGTTTACCTGCACCATGAGACGTACGTCGATTTCGTGCTGCACTGCGTGCTGGCCTTTGCCGCCATGGCCATGTGGAGCGAAAGCCAGATCGACCGGATCGGCGATCTGATGGGCGAACTCGACCACCTGCGGCGCGAGCGCAAGCACACCTTCGACCTCGATCGTCTCACTGGCCTGTTCAACCAGGCGGCGCTGGCGCGGCGAGTGGAGGAGGCGGAGGGCTTCGAGGGCGTGGTGGTGGTCTGCGACATGGATAATTTCAAGGATGTCAACGACCGCTACGGCCACCTTGTGGGCGACGAGATCCTGCGCAATATCGGCAAGCTGTTGCAGGCTTCGATCCGTCCCGAGGACGAGGCGTTCCGCTGGGGCGGCGACGAGTTCGTGATTCTATTCAGGAAGCAGTTAACCGATGTCGCCGCGCGCCGCATGGCGGACATCGAGAACCGCCTGCGCGATTTCCGGGTCCGCGGACTTGGCATCCTGCCGATCACCTTCAGTTGGGGAACTGCCGAGACGGCCGGCCATCCGCTCCGCGAAGCGCTGGATGAGGCCGACCAGAAGATGTACGCCTGCAAGCGCACGCGAGCCGCCCAAAGCGCGACACGCGAACGCCCTCCAGCCACGCGCTAAATTTATCTCGTAGCGCGCGCCTCGCCCCCTTGCACCGCCCTCCATCAGAGCCGCGACCGTTAGCTCTGTAGTTGGGTGTTGTTCAGTTTTGGCACGCTACGCCACTTTAAATGCCACGATGCACCATGTCGTTTCCAACCGAGGCAGTTGTTTCGCGTCCGCCAATCCATGAGAAGGACGCTGCCAGTCAACGTGAATCGCGCGCCAGATCTCCGGGTAGGCGTGAAGCGCGCACTTGAGTGAGCGGCGGTTATGAGCATCCTTCGCGGCTAAGCGGAATAGACTTCGATAGAGCCGTTTGCCGTAAGGAGCGAACAGCCGAAAAGAGATCGAATCTGTGGTTTGTTGATTAAGATTTACGGATGTTGTTTACTGATTCATATGAGAATGGCCAAACTCGGAATCGCGATCGGGCTCCTTGGAATAGCTTCCAAACCAACGCCAGCACAACCGTCCATTGCGAGTGTAGTCAATGCAGCCAGCTATGCGCTACCTCTGGGGGTTGGGACTGGAAGTCCTGCGAAGACTGCAATTGCACCCGGTTCTATGATCGTCGTGTTTGGAAAGGGACTCGGGCCTGCCACGCTCGTTCCGGCAGCCGGTTTTCCCTTGCCCACCCAGA
Source organism: uncultured Solibacteraceae bacterium (assembly GCA_963791985.1). Classification (GTDB taxonomy): domain Bacteria; phylum Acidobacteriota; class Terriglobia; order Bryobacterales; family Bryobacteraceae; genus Solibacter. The sequence continues at coordinate 553,351 of CAWBUN010000005.1, forward strand.
TCCCCGACGGAACCGGAACGACCATCTCGATTAGCGCGGGCAGCTTTTCGACGAAGGCGTTCCTGTTGTACACGTCCGACACTCAAGTGGCCGGGATCATGCCCTCCGCCGTGGCAGTCGGTAGTGCGACAGTAAGCGTCTCCTACAATGGCCAAACGAGCAAAGGAATGAACGTCGCCATCGTTCCGGCGAGTTTTGGCATTTTTACCAAGAACAGTGCGGGCACTGGCCCTGCTATTGCCCAGAACGTCAGCAACGAGACAGGCATATCGTTGAACGGCCTAGCGAATGCCGCCAAAGATGGGCAGGCCCTCATCCTGTACGGCACGGGACTGGGTGGAGTTCAGGGCCTCGATAGCGTTCCTCCGGGTCCCGTAACTGTGGGTTCAAACGTCAGCGTGGAGATCGGCGGTACGGAACTCAAGCCCATGTACGCGGGCCGCTCCCCACAGTATCCAGGTCTCGATCAAATCAATATCCAACTACCCAGTGATTTCTCGGCTGCGTCCGGCGCGGGGGCGCTCGGGGGTTGCTACATGCCGATATTGGTCCGGGTGGGCAACGCAATAAGCAACACGGCGACCGTGTCGCTCGCGTCCGGCAAATCGACCTGCAATCATCCTCTGCATCTCGCTCCCGACGTGCTGGCGCGGCTAGACGCAGGCGGCAACGCCTACATTGGATTGCTGCAAATAGCGAATGAGGTCACCTGGGGCCCGACGCGCACATCATCGCTCATCGCGGGCGCCGCAGGAGTATTCGCCGAGGCCACGCCGAACGATGTGTTCCTGGCGGCACTCCAGATAACGGGTGGCGCTCACACGAGTCCCGGCCCGAACTCGAGCGATTTCCTCGTCGGGCAGTTGAGTTACCCCGTCTCGGCCGGAACGTGTGTAACCTACCGACTGATGCAATCAGTGATCCCCGACTACACCAACGCGAAGTTTGGCTTCGGTCGCGTCCTGAATGCCGGCACTGCATTGGCGCTTTCAGGACCCGGGATTCAAAACGAGATGACGCCAGACCCATATCAGCAGAATGCGTATACCAACCAAAGCCACTTTCCGACACCCTTCACCAACGGCGATTGGACGATCACGGGCACTGGCGGTGGGGAGGTGGGACCGTTTGCTGCGTCAATTGTACTGCCCGGGCTGGTTTCCTGGACCAACGCAAGTCAGTATTATTCTACCCGCTCCCAAAATGTCACCCGTGGACCTTTGCCAATCACCTGGGTTGGCGGGGCGGCGGACCAGATCGTGATAATCAGTGGCACGTCGACTATTTCCGATCCGATTGTCCCCGAGAATTCCAGAGGTGCGGGTTTCAGTTGTGCAGTCCCAGCTACCGCTGGTGCCTTCACGGTGCCGGCCGACATCGTGCAAACTCTGCCAGCGGTGCCGTCTGGTGTGATTTCCTACTTCGGCACGCTGGGGCTCAAGACATATGGCAGTTCCGCCTTCTCGGCGCCACTGATAGCTGGGGGCGCCATTGACGCAGGGGTATTCTCATGGGCCGTCGTAGACACTCGCCCTGTGATCTGGCAGTGACTGGAAGCAGGTTGAGCGCATAGCCTCCCCTTTTGCGCAGGGCGGTGCAGTGGACTGCTCCGGGCAGAAGACCGCCATTGTTCGCGAAAGACGGCACCAGCGAACTTCATCACGCAAAGCGGCCATCCGGTGGGTCATTTTCTCCTCACCCAACTTTAATGCCCCCTACCCTTCATCAGCGTCGCCGCAAGCATTACTTCCGGATAGTGCGTGAGTCGACCAGAACCGCAAAGGCGGTCCGAGTCCGGGCGCGGGAGATCGCCCGCGCAGCCCAGGGGACCAGCTTGCGGAACTGACCCGGATTAACGATTTCCAGGACACCAACCGGAATAGGTTTGGTTTGTCCTTCGCCTGAGAGTTTGAGAATCGGCGTCGAGGCATCAGCCGCTCAGCCCTACCAGACCAGCTTCGTCGCGAACTGAATCAGACGTGGCGGCCGCGCGGCGGCGATGCGTCCGAAGTTCCCGCCATCGCCTGCATTCCCGTCGGGCTGCTGAAATTCCGCGTGATTCCACGCATTGAAGAGTTCGGCCCGAAGGTGCAGCCCGATGGATTCCCTCAAGCGTACAAGCTTGGTGATTCCTAAATCCCAGTTGTTCACGCCGGGACCATAGAGAACGGTCGCTCCGGAATTGCCGAAGTAGCCCGCCGGCGGCACCGGGAAACACGCTGGATCGAACCAGAGGAATCCATTGCGGCGGATATTGCCCGAAAGCTGATCGTTGCGGCCGTCACACACCCGATTGGGAAGATGGTTGAGGTACAGAGTATTGGTCTGGTTCGGGCCTCCCATCAGGATCGGCTGGCCGGTAGCGAACGTCGCAATCGCACTCATTGTCCAGCCACCCATCAAGGGCCCTCGGAGAAAGGGAAGGTCCCAAACGAGGCTGCCGACGGCACGGCTTCGGACGTCGAAAGTCGCAGGGCCCTTGTCACAGGCCCGGCAATCCGTAATCTGGGCGCGCGTGAGCAGGCTGGACTCCCAGGCATCCGACAGCGTCTTGCCGAGCGTGTACTCGAAGTGCAGATTGAGTCCGCGATTCGTACGGTGCGCATATCTCGCGATCAGAGCTTCGTTGGACGCATTGCCCGCACTCGTAAACCAGTAAATCGCGCTGTACTGGGGCCACGGCCTGGTAACTGCCCCGCAAAACAGGTTGGGCGTTGGCCGGCACTGCGACAGATCGGTAATCACCGGCAGCCGGTGCCCGCTGGATCCCAGATAAGAAATCTCGAGGGAGTCGCTTCGCGCGAGCCGCTGCTGAATGGAGAGATTCCACTGGCTGGTGTACGCGGTTCGAAACGACGGATCCAGTCCGGACACGGGCGTTCCAGCCGGCAACGTGGCGGCGTAGGTGCTGGTCACTACACTAGCGGCGGCGGGAGGGAAAATGTTTCGGCCCAACTGGTAGGCGGGTATGGGAGTGGTCTGCGGGTTGGTGAATCCTGTACCCACGGTGGATGGCGAGCCGAGAGCCAGCGGTGTCAGTTCGAGCACCCAGGGCATGGGGCTGAAGTAGATCCCGGCGCCCGCCCGGATCACGATCTTATTCAGTGGACTTGGTTTCCATGCCAGGCCGAAGCGCGGCGCCACGTTGTTGTGGTCGGTAGAAATGACCTTTGGATCCGACTGCCCGAGACCGGAGAACACGAGCAGGCCGGTGCGGGTATCGAAGCCATGCGTTGCGTTCCTGGCCCAACCCTGAGGATCGGGAGGAGTTTCCAGGAACCAGGAGACTCCGTAATTCAGAGTGAGATTCCGGCTGACCTTCCAGGAATCCTGCACGAACGGCATGAACCCGAGACTCCGATACTGAACTACCGGTAGGCCCGCCAACGTGCCCGTCACTGGCATTCCCAAAAGGAAATCCGCGAACGAATCTCCGGTGCTCGGTACAGGGGCGGGTTGCCCTTGCGCATTAGGCGCCAGTTGAGCCGTGAAGACAGATTGAAACGTGAGAGTGCCGAGGGCCCCGCGGTTCGAGTTCTGGTGCCAGCCGCGCCGGTAGCGGAATCCATTGCCGAACGCGAATTGATGGGCGCCGGCAACGTAGTTCAGCTCGTCATCGATTTGCCATGTGTCGTCCCGGTTGCCGACATCGCCGGTGGAATTGCCGAATGAAAAATAGCCCTGAAGATTGATGAGGCTGATGCCCTGATTGCCGAAGGTGTTCGATATGCCGATCGCAGAGAGCAAGGGCGTTTGGGCCTCATTACCGCCGATTGCGACGCTCCGCAGGAAACCAGCCCGCAGAGTGTTTACCGCGTGCGGGCTCAAGGTCCAAGTGTGTTCCATGCCGGCCAAGGTGAAGCCGTTCAGGTATAGGGCTCCGCTCAGCGGATACAAACCGGGGCTTTCCACCGGTGTGCTTTGGTTGAAGAACTGAAGGAAGAGTCGGTGTCGGTGATTCGGGCCGAGGTCGAGTCGCAGACCCCCTTGATCGTCGTCCAGAGTGTTCTTCGGGTTACCGAAGATGTTAGTGGGAATACTCGCCAGACTCGAACCGGGCAAATAATAGGGCAGCAGCTTCTGTGCGACCGAATTGATGCGCGTGGCTGGAATGGTTGCGCCGGGAAACGGCATTCGACTGCCGGAGGATGGGTCGTAGCTGAGTGGGTCATAAATAGTGCGGCCAGTGGCAGCCAACTCCCCTCGGAACATGGCCACCGTAGGGCTATACCCGGAAGCCTGGAACGCGGTGAGGGAGCGAGTTCCCTCGTAGAAGCCGTGGAACCACAGCTTGTCGCGCCATAATGGGCCGCCTAGCGCAACGCCGAACTGATTGCGCTTCAGATCCTCGGTGGTGGCAGCGAAAAAGCTGCGAGCATCCAAATCCCGGTTTCGCAAAAACGCGAAGGCTTCACCATGGAACTGGTTGGTTCCGGTCCTGGTGACAACGCTGACGATGCCGGTGCCAGCCCCTTGATCCGGCATCAGGAAACCTTCCTGTACTTTGAACTGGTCGATGGCGCTGAGCGACAGGCCCGCCGTCATCTCTCCATCTCTGGTCGCGCTTAAGTTGAAGCCATCCAGAGCATAGCCAGTCGAGTTAGGAAAACTCCCGGGAAGAACAATCTCGCGTTCGGGAGGTCCTACATTGGCGGAGCTAAGATTATTGGCGGAGCTGATGTCGGCCGCCCCGCCCGCGAGGATCGCCAATTGCAGGAACTCACGGCCATTCAAGGGTAACTCCTGCACGCGCCTGGAACTTACCACCGCGCCGAGAGTGTTGGACTCGTCATCGAGTTCGGTGCTGGAAAGAGCCTCTACTCGGACAAGCGTGTTTACATCGCCAACCGTCAGGATGATCGATAACGATGCCGTCTCGCCGACGTCGAGAGTGAAAGCGCCAATCTGGTAAGTGCGGAACCCCGGCTTTTCGGCCGATAGGGTGTACGTCCCGGCCAGCACCGATGGAAATAAGAATGAGCCGCTCGTGTCGGTCTTCGACGTATGCACAAGCCCTTTGGACTTTTCGGTGAGAACCACCCTGGCTCCGGGAACAGATCCCCCGGATTCGTCGTGAATGGCTCCCCCGACCGCACTAGCCCCCAGACATCGCAGCGGTGACATCACGAGTGCCACCCAGGTCACTCCAAGCAGGAGGACGTTTCGAAAAGAGCGACGCATCACACTCGGGTTCCCTGGAACTTGGCAGTGTGCCATCATGCGCTTTCGGCTGCAACTGGATCTATAATAAATCCACGATATTCTATTCAGGTTGGAGTGAAGGCAATCCGTGAGCGGATCCGTACATTCCGCGCCGCTTGAAAAGGTCCTTTTCGCGTTTCGGCTGCGAGGTCCGGCTGCCGGCGATCCCACTGCCCAGACCCTGCACTTACTCATGCTGCTGGTTCTCGTGCCGGTGACCATTCACATCGGCCTCGCGGAAGTGCGGAGCCCCCAAAAGCTTCTCATCACCCTCATCGGAATTCCGATGATCTTCTCTCCAGTGCTGACGCTGGTTTTGCTGCGTAGGAATTCTGTGCGTGCCGCGGGCCTGGTCTACTTGACCGGAATGTGGGTGGCGTTTACCGCGATCATCGCGCTCAATGGCGGGATTCACCATGTCGGCTTGGCGGTCTATATCGCGTTGGCAGTATCGGCGGCATGGCTATTCGGTTACCGTGCGGCGCTCTGGATTGCCGGTGTATCCCTCACCGTCACTCTTGTGATGGCGATCCTCGAAACAGAGGGAATAGGTCCATCGAATCCTCTGCCGGGAACCGCGTTCGGAGTTTGGTTGTTGCTGATCGAGTCCACGCTGATGGGCGTGGTGCCCGTAAGCCTGGTGCTTTCTTCGCTCCGGCGAGCGCTGGCGCAATCCCGGCAGGCGGAAGCGCGGCTTAAGGCGTACCAGGAACATCTCGAAGAACTGGTACAGCAGCGAACCGCGGAACTGGTGGAAGCGCGTGATCAGGCTCAGGCCGCCAGCCGCGCCAAGAGCGAATTCCTGGCCACTGTAAGTCATGAACTCAGATCGCCGCTGAACACCATCCTGCTGCTCTCCGATACGACGTGCATCGATACCGACATTTCCGATCGCTGCCGCCAGGACCTCCACTTGATCCAGCGCAGCGGCACGAATCTCCTCCATCTGATCAACGACGTTCTCGATAGCGCCCGAATCGAATCGGGGCAGATCGTTGTAGAAAGTGCGCCTTTCGAACTTCGCGAACTCTTTCGGGAGATCAGGGATCTGCTGCAGGCGCGTGCCGAAGAGAAGAGCCTGGATCTGCTTGTCGTGGAAATGCCCGACTTGCCACGCTTCGTTCAGGCCGATCGAGCCAAATTGCGTCACATCCTGGTCAACTTGATTGACAACGCCATCAAGTACACAGATCGTGGCAAAGTGAGGCTGCACGTGGACACCGGGCCTGGTGATTCCACCAGCCGGTTGCGGCTCAGGTTCGAGGTTGCGGACACGGGAATCGGCATCGCGCCACAAGACCAGGAGCGCATTTTCGAACCCTTCACACGTTTGGGCAACGTTGCCGAGCGCAAAGGCACGGGGCTAGGTCTATCGATCACGCGCCAGTATGTGAATGCGATTGGAGGAAGCATTCATGTGGATAGCGTATTGGGCGAAGGATCGCGCTTTTGCTTGGACATCCCGGTAGACCTCGTTGCGGAAGCTGACTACGAGCCGGATAACACTCAAGCGACACGCATTACGGGCCTTGAGCCCGGCCAACCGGAGTACCGCGTGCTGATCATCGACGACCGTCCGGAGGACTGTTTGGTATTGCGACGGCTCCTGGAAGGTGTCGGCTTCCGCGTGCGGACTGCGGAAACAGGCGAATCCGGAGTCGAGTGTTTTCGGGCCTGGCGGCCTCACTTCATCTGGATGGACCGGCGCCTGCCCGTGATGGACGGCTTGGAAACCACACGGCGCATTCGATCTCTGGATGGGGGCAGGGACATCAAGATGGCGGGCGTGAGCGCTTCCGTCTTCCCCTCGGAGCGCGAGGAAATGTTGGCTGCGGGCCTGGATGATTTCGTTCGGAAGCCGTACCTGCCGAATGAAGTTTTTGAGTGCATGGCGCGCCACCTGACCATACGGTATCGCGGGACCAACACCGAACTGGCGCCGGATAAAGACGTTCACGGTACCTCGGCTGAGGCTGTCGTTCCCTGATCTCATCGGCAAGTCCGTCTACACGTGCTACAGATCGTCGTTCAAAATTGTCGCCAGCCGCATCCGCGAAACGTCCTTGACCACCTCGCGATCACAGCGTGCGTTGTGCCTGTGGGCAATGCAGGCATAGTATACTGCCGAAATGCCATAGGCGATCGTGGAGCGCATGGTCTCATTTCTAGAAGGAATCGGGCTGTCGGTTCGAACCGGCCTCATCTCCGGACCATCCTTCCTTCCCGGCATCACGATTGAGTGGCGTCCTCGTCATCTATGAAGAGCGCCTGCTCTATCCCGGCGACCTCCTCCACGAAGCCGGTCACTTGGCCGTCTTGCCCCCCGAAGCGCGCAGCGAAATCCAATGCGGGACGCCGGCCCCGACGCTGGCTTCAAAATGGGCGCCCTCGCCTGGTCGTACGCCGCGGCACTTCATCTCGGAATCGACCCAGCGATTCGTATTCCACAAAGCGGGTATAAGGAAGCATGATCGGCAAGCAGGGTTTTGCACGGTCAAACGTCGGTTAAACGGCGATAGCGGAAACTGGCCTGCCTGCCTTTCCGGTGTTGGCTTTCGCCTTGATGATTACCTGCTTCTACATTTGCCTTCCATACCCGTCGATCTCAAAGTAAACAAAGCCATGAGGAAGCCTGTCCTACTGGACGTAGAAGACCATGCGGTAGCCGACTACCGTGGGGTCGTTGGTGCCGACGCTGTTCAACTGGAGAGCGATGGGCGTCTGGCCGGGCGGCGTGGCCAGCGGGATTTGCACGTTCACCTGCCACATGCCCGGGTAATTGGGAGACAGGCCGGAGAACTCATACGGCTTGCGGTTTTCTTCGCCGGGTAGCTTGGTGATCTGGTCCGTGTAATCGGTGCCGATAACGACGCGCAAACTGCCGGTGGCGCTCACCAGGCCGTTTTTCGGGATATCGCCATCGGCCGGCGGGCTCGAAACCGGGCCCTGGCCGGTGCCGTAGATGGAGATGATCTCGCCGCGCTTGGCGGGATGGGTCGGATCGTTTACCGTGCCGTCCTGGTTGACCACAGCGGCCAATTGCAGGCCCTGTCCCACCAGGCGGGTCACGAAAATTGCCGGCGAGACGTTGTTCATCGCCACCAGGCTGGCCGCCAGCAACTGTCCCGTAGAGACGCGCAGCACCTGGACGTCGGCCGGATTCCCGGTGTCGGTGCCCCAGGGCACGATGTAATTGATCTGGCCCGGGGTCACGGCGTAAAGCGGCGCGGCCACTCCGTTTACCGTCACCTGGATATCGGCGAGCACGGTGGGAAGGGGCAACAACTGGGGCAGGTCGAAGGCACTCGCCGAGTCCTTGCCGAAGGTGGTGCCCGCGGGGACGATGGAGGCGATGGTGTTGGGCGCGAGCGCGCGACCGGCCTGGAAGCTGGCGCCGTTCACGGAGGTCAGCGCCGGATAGTAAAATGTGACCCGGTTCGTGGCATCCGCGACAATCAGGTCGCCGTACTGATCCTGCGCCACCGCGATCGGGCCATCCGCCGGAATGCTCACGGTGGGAGCCGGGTTGAAGACCAGTTGATCGTAGCGCAGAAACTTTCGAATCGCATTGCCGCCGGGGTCGCTGACCCAAACTTCGCCGGTGTTCGGATTGACGAAGATCCCCTCCGCGGCACCGACTCCGTTCAGGGTATAAGCGGCGTGCGCTCCCTTGTCCGGATTGTTCAGGACCTGGTCGAAAATCAGGACGCGGCCGTTGCCGCTATCCACCACGTAGGGTCGCCCGTCGGTGTCGGCCGCGATGTGGTGCGGGTTGTTCAGACCGGTATCGTTCGAGCCTTTGACGCTACTCGTAAAATCCGTCTGGCCGAAGACCTTGGTGGCTGCCTTGCCGTTGTCAGCAGAGGTGAAAGTGCCATTCGTGAACGGGATGAAGAGCACCCGATTGAGGCTCTGATCCGATACCAGCAGCCCATTGCCGCCGGCAAAGGCGAGGCCGTAGGTGATGTACATATTGCGCGCCGTGGCATCGGTCAAGGGCGGGCTGGTGAAGTTGGACTTGCCGAGTACGAGGTCTGCCACCTGGTTGCCCTGGTGCGAGAACGGCGTGGGAAAGCGCAGCACGCGTCCGTTGAGGGAATCGGCCACGTAGAGGTTGCCGCTGGCATCCACCAGCAGCCCCACCGGGCGGCACAGGCTGGATTGCGTGGGTACGTTAATATCGCCCGACGGATAGTTGCAAACCGCGGTCGCCTTGTCGGGCTGGCCGATCACGATATCGGCGGCCGAGCCGGATTTCAGGCTGCGCACGTCGCGGAAACCGAGCACTCGATTGTTGTACGGGTCGGAGACGTAGAGGTGCGGAACATCGCCGGTGCTATCCAGCGCAACCGCGGCGTCGTTTCCTGTCCCTCCGGTGAAGAAGAACTCGCGGCCTTCGATCAGGTTTATGGAACTGGTGTTGAAGCGGTCCTGACCGAGCACCCGGGTGGCCGGGCCGAAGGTGCCGCTTTGCAGCGGCATCACCACGACACGGTTGTTATTGGAATCGGCAACATACAGTTCGTTATTCACGAACACGGCGGCCTGCGGGTTGGAAAATGTGCTCGTCGAAGGCAGGGGATTGCCGTCGTTCGAAAACAGGCTCTTGGCGTCCGTGGATTTGATCCCGCTAACTCCAGTGGCGTGTCCCACCACGAACTTTGCGGAGGGCGAAGTGGCCGTCGCCACGTCGGGCCATTGGTCGTACGGATCGAAAATGAGGATCCGGTGATAGCCCGAGTCGAGCACTCCGATGCCTTGCGTGCCGGGCAGGAAAAAGACGGCACCAGGAGAATTCATCGCCACCGAATAAATCTGCGCGTCGGTGAGCGCCGGGCCGCCAGTGGGCTGGGTCGGCGGAATTCCCATAATGCGCGACGCGGACATGCCGGTAGTAAAGGGAGGCGCGAACACCAGGACCCGGCTTAGCTGCGCCGGTGTATTGGGATCGGCATCGGCGATGTACAGTCTTCCCAGCGCGTCGAACGCGATGGCGGCCGGCGTCGCCAGCTGATTCAAAGTTAGCCGGCCGACACCGTTGAGCGGGAGCGCGGGCTGTTTGGAAAAGAAGTCGAGCTGCCCGATCTCGCGGTCCGGCGTGGGGGCGAACTTATTGTTCGGGGAAATGTCCGCGGCGGCGTACCGCAGCACGCGGTTGTTGCCGGAATCGGTGAGCCACAGGTTGCCCTGGCTGTCGAACGTGATCGCCACCGTAAACGCCTGGTTGCCATTGTTCAAAGCCAACCCTTTATCCGTCGGACTGTTCAGCTGTCCTCCCGGATAGTTGACCGTGGTGGTGTTGAAGCTGGGTTGTCCGATACAAAGATCCGGGACCTGGTCCGTGGCGGCGAAGGGCTTGCGGAAGCGCAGGACGCGGTTGTTGCCGGCGTCGGCCACGTACAGGTCGCCTTGGTACACGGCCACGCCGGAGGGGACCGCGAAGCCGGTGGAGAGCGGGTTGGTGGTGTTGCGGTTCGGTCCGTTGGCGAACGTGGAGAGCATATCGCGCTGTCCCAGCACGAGGTCGGCTGGTTTGCCGTTGGTGAAGCCCACGGCGTCCTTCCAGGCGAGCACGCGGTTATTGCGCGTGTCGGCGACATAAATTCTGGGCGGGGTCACCGACGTATCCACTGCCAGGCCCGTCGGACTGAAAAACTCCCGGCCTTCGACCAGGTTTGGATTGACCGTGGTCACGTTGAAGGGGTTGGGCTGGGGCAGCAGTGGCTGCCCGATTTGTCGCGTGGGCTGCTGATTGAGCGTGATTTGTGCCCAGCCGGCGGTGGAACACACAGCGGCGAGCGTGAGGACACCGATCTTATTGAAGAACATGTACCATCCAGTGTGGCGCGACGCGGAAAGCGCTCGTTCTACAGGATATCAAAGCAAGGTACGATGCAAAGCCCTTCACCACTCCGGAAGTACGGTTCAAAACCGGGGGATTCATTAAATTTTCTCGATATTCCAGGCTGCGGGGGTGAATGGCACCTCGCAAGTGATTTCACCCCCGTCCCTCACATAATGTATGATTTATCACTACCGATTCGACAGTCTGCCAATAATCGAACAAATAGGCCATCTCTCCCTATAGAGCATGCGGGACCGTGAACCGCAGCCATCGGAGGAGAAAAAATGCGAAACAGACTTTGGACGCTCGCCGGTACCCTGGCCCTGCTGGCGGTGCTTGGGAAGTTCTATGCGAAGCCGCTCATGGCACAGGTAAAGGCTGCCATCGTACAGGACCGTGACTCGAAGGCCCGTAACATCTACCAGGCGGTGAACAACTGCTTCAACGTCACCAACCCGTGTCAGGTCACCTTTGCCGCGGTTCCGCCGGGCAAGCGGTTGATTATCGAACAGGTCAGCGCGCTGGTGACGCTGCCAACCGCGGCGGGGAATTCGCTGGCAGACGTGGAATTGCGAGGCGCCAGCGTCTTCCAGTTCCTCCCCTTAGTTGCGGCTCCCGGAAATTTCGGCGGCCAGGTGCAATACTCGACGAACCAGACGGTGCTGGCGTCCTACGATGCCGGGCAGGTGCCGGAGGTGGACACGTTTGTTGCCAGCGGATCCACATTCACGGTGTTAGCCTCGATCTCCGGATACATGATCGATATCCCCTAGACTTGGCACGCGGGCGGTGGCGCGATCAGCCGCCCGCTTCTTTTCTCATCAGCCGCCACAGACCCTCCACGTGTTCGCGTTCCGTCAAGAGCGCGCCGATCGATACCCGCACCATCCACCTACCTTCGAGAATCGCCGGCGTCAGGTATGCCTCGCCCGAACGATTGATGCGGTCGGCCCACGCCAGTGTGTGCAGATCGAGCGCCTCGGCATCAAGTCCCGCCGGCTCGTACCGTACGCACAGCGTCTGTAGCGGCACCGGTGCCAGAATGCGCCAGCCGGGGGTCGCGCAGATTGAGGAGGCCAGCCACTGCGCGTTGGCGAGATCGCGCCGCAGCCGCGCCTGCAATCCCGAAACCCCCTGCTCGCGAATCAGGAACCAGAGTTTCAGCGCGCGGAAGCGGCGTCCCAGCGGCAGTCCCCAGTCGCGCAAGTTCTTGACCTGATCGTCGGCCGCCGTGCGCAGGTAGCTCGGACTGGTAGACATTACGCGAATCAGGTGCTCGGGGTCGCGGACGTAATAAAGCGAACAATCGAAGGCCACCCCCAGCCACTTGTGCGGATTGAGCACCAGGGAATCCGCGCCTTCGATGCCTTCCCACATCCAGCGGCACTCAGGCAGCACCATGGCGGAGCCGGCCATGGCGGCGTCCACGTGCAGCCAGAGTCCGTGCTCGCGGGCGATGCGCGCCATGGCGGCGATCGGGTCGAGAGCGGTGGTCGCTGTGGTCCCGGTGGTGCCGACGATCGCGCAGGGCTTGCGCCCGGCCGCCAGATCTTCCCGGATGGCGGCTTCGAGCGCCTCCGGCCGCAGCGCGAAGTTTTCATCGTTGGCGATATGCCGCACGTTCTCGCGGCCAAAGCCCGCGAGCAGCGCCGCTTTATCCACGGAACTATGGCTATGGGCCGAGGTGTAGACGATCAGCGGCTGCGCTTCCGCCTGCAATCCGCCGCGCGCCAGGCCATAGCCGGTGGAGCGCTCGCGGGCGCACAGGAGCGCGACCAGCGTGCAGGTGGAGGCGGTGTCCTGAATCACGCCGCTCCATTCCGCTGAGAGGCCGGTCATGTGCCGCATCCAGCCGGTCACCACTTCTTCGACTTCGCTCAAAGCCGGGCTGGATTGCCAGGAGAGTCCGAGCACGCCCAATCCGGTGGAGAGGTAATCGCCGAGCACACTGGAGAGTTCGCCGTTCGAAGGGAAATAACCGAAGAAATGCGGATGCTGCCAATGGGAGAGCCCGGGCATCACCACCCGGTCGAGATCGGCGAGGATGGCGTCGAAACTTTCCGGATTGTCCGGCGGTTCGGCGGGCAGCGCCGCCTTGATCTCGCCGGGCGCCGTCCGCGCCATCACGGGATACTCCGCCACGTTGGCGCGGTAGTCCGCGATGCGATCGATGATCTGGTGCCCCCGCCGACGGAATTCTTCAGGATTCATACATTACTCACGATAGCTGGAGTGTGTGCACTTGTCTGCTCGCAGCCAGTGGGACAGGCCTCCAGGCCTGTCCACTTGCTGCCGTAACTCTGGCGTTTACGGCTTACCGCAATTGTGGGACAGCCAATCCTGGCTGCAGCCGCCTTTCGGCTTCTACGTTCACGCTCGGCACCCCGCCGACCGCGCGCCCCTCATCGAAGCATTTCAATTACCGACCGCTCCTTGACAGTCGCGGCTCGGATCGGTCGATATCACATTCGCGCGATCGCTTCACGGCCGCAGTTCGATGCGCTCTTCGGTCGCCGCTTCCACGGCCTTGCGCGAGAAGGGCAGCGGGTGATACCGACCTGCCGCCCAATCGGCGAGCAGATCGGAGTAATGCGAACTGCCGGGGTTGCCAGACTCGCCGGGAACGTTGGTCATCACCGAGCGGTCCCAATCGCCCACGTCGAGGACCTCGCGCCACGACGCGCCGTTGGTCTGCCGGAAATTCGCTCCGCTGGTGGCGTTCACCGTGTTGGCGTCGCCGGGGCGCGGCACGGGGCCGAGCTGGAATTCGGCCTTGCCGAGCGGGTGCGCCAGCGTGAGTTGGTGGAGCGCGCCCCAGGTCGCCACCTTGCGGCGATCCAGGTCGGCCAAGGCCTCCTCCAGCGTCTTTTGCAAAATCGCCGGATTGACGCCTGCCTCGAGCTTGCGCAGTTGCATGTCGAGATCGGCCTTCGCCGACATCTCTCCAAACAGCGCGGCCGGCAGCTTCGCCATCCAGAGTTCGTAGAGCAAGGCGGCGTGCGAGTCGGCCGTGAGCACCGCGTCCCACTGCAATACTTCCGAAAGGGCACGCGCCGCCGGACTCCCGTCCGCCGGATGCCAGTTGCGCACCGCCGCCTGGAAGCGCCGCGCGGGCAGCGACGTAACGTCCTGCTGCATGCGGACGAAATCGGCGACATTGAATTTTTTGCCGGCTGCCAGCATCTCGCGGATGCGCGTCACGCGGAAGGGCAGCGCCCACCCGTCGTAGCCGATCGGGATCTTGTACCCCTCGGGCAGAATATTGTGGTTCGCGGTAGCGATGAAGTGCCTCGGCGGATTGAACTCGAACGGCAATTCGTCCGACTTCCGGAAGCCGGTCCATTCGTAGCGGCCCTCGTCACCGGGCACGGGCAGCAGGCCATTCCAGCCCTCGCGAATCGGGGTCAGCCCGCCGACCTGCCAGCCGATATTGCCCTTGGTATCGGCGTAGACCAGATTCTCCGAGGGGACGCGGTAGCGCGCCATGGCGGCGCGAAATTCGGTCCAGTCCCGGGCGCGCGCCAGCGAGAGTCCCGCCATGTAGCCCGCCGTCCCGGGCTCGCTGCCCACCCAGCGCAGCGCGTAGGCGCGATGGCCGGCGGCGTCCTCTGCGATCACCGGGCCGTGCACGGTGTAGCGCAGCGTAATGAGGCGCGCGGCCTCCCCCTTCACCGCAAGCTGTTGCTGTTGCGTGTCGAAGTCTTTCCACGCGCCCTTGTAGCGATACTGCGCGGGGTTGGATGGGTTGACCGTCTCCACATAGAGATCCTGCTGATCGATGCCCACGATGGTGAAGCCGAAGGCTACGGTATCGTTGTGGCCGAGCGCGATTCCGGGCAGCCCCGGTTCGCCTGACCCGATCGCGTTCCATCCCGGTCCGTTCAGGTGGACCGTCTTGCGCAGCGAAGGAAGCTGTACCGGACGGTGCGGATCATTGGCCAGAATAGGACGGCCGGTAGCTGTGAGCGTGCCATCCACAACCCAGTTGTTGCTGCCCTGCTCGGTGGTCAGCCGCACAGGCCCGACGGTCTGCCGGTAGGTACGGAGAATATCCGACGTGATCGCGGCCAGGTCGAGGCCCGCAGGCACAGTCACGGCCGCCGGCGGATCGATGCGCGTGAACTGCAGGGTGCGCTCGATTCCGTACCGGCGGATGTCCTCGGCATGGGTGACTTCACGCGTCAGGTTGCCCGTCATGGTGAGCCCGGCGACGCGGCTCAGGCAGTCCTCGGGAACCCAGAGTCCGGGCGAGTAGCCTGCGATCTTGAACTCCGGCGGCAGGTTGGCGCCGAGCGAGCGGATATACGCATTCACGCCTTCCGTGAACGCCGTGACGATCTCTCGCGCGTCGCTGCCGTAGGCCGCCCACTCCGCCGCCCAGTCGCCGCGGTAGTTCACCGCCCGCGCGAGGCGGTCGCGCTCCACGTAGGTGGGACCCATGACTTCGGCGAGTTTGCCCGATCCGACGCGGCGCCACAGGTCGATCTGGAAGAGTCGATCGGTGGCCGTGATGTAGCCCTGCGCGAAGAACAGGTCGTGAACGGTGGCGGCGTAGATGTGCGGTACGCCCCATCGATCACGTAGGATTTCGACGGGTTTCTGCAGTCCGGGGGTGCGGATCGGGGCTGCGCAGAGCAGGCCCGAGCAGAGGAAGAGGGCAGTGAATGCGCGCTTCATTCGCCAAAGATAACACGGGCCAGGAATGTTGAATCCATTACATCCGGTGATATCGTATACACAGGAGGAGGCCGGCCGCACTTTGGACCGGAAAAACTACATGATTCGGGGATTACTGCTGTTCCTTTCCGCTTCTACGCTTGTTTTCGCGCAGGCTACCACTCCGAAGCAACTCACCGCCCGCGAACTCTTCTACGCTGCCGCGCAGGCTCCAGCCCCCGCGCCGCGCTCCCGTCCGCCGGCCAAGGCGGCTCCGCGCAAGTCGGCGGATGTGGCGCGTGCCGATACGCACGCCCAGAAAGCGCCTCCCGAAAACGCCGCGCCCGCCACTGCGCCAATGCCGTCCAGCGGCGCGCCGCCCCTCGGGTTGCGCTACACCGTCCTCAAACTGGCCGGCGACAATACCCCGACCGAAGTCTCGCCCGACACGGTCTTCCACAGCGGCGACCGGATCCGCTTCGCCATCGAAGCCAACGCGCCCGGCTATCTCTACATCATCAATCAGGGATCGAGCGGCACCTGGAAGCCGATGTTCCCCTCCGCCGAAATCGAGGACGGCAATAACAAGATCGAAGGTTGGCGGCCCTACACCATGCCGCCCAAAAGCCGCCTGGCGTTCGACACCACGGCCGGCACGGAAAACCTCTTCATTGTTTTCTCCCGCGAGCCCGAGGCGGATCTGGAGTCGATGATCTATTCGCTGCAAGGCAAGAAGAAGGCCGACCCGGCGCCGGACGCCGCCGTCCACAGCAGCAAGGAGCTGATCATGGCGGCCGCCATCTCCAACAGCGCCGTCGAACGCATCCGCGCGAGTAACTCGCGCGACCTGATCGTCGAAAAGGTGGACCCCGCCACTCCCGGCGATAAGAAGGAGACCGCGGTCTACGTGGTCAACCCCACCGGCAGCGCCGACTCGCGCGTGGTAGCCGACCTGCATCTGGTGCACCAATGATGCGGCTCGCGTCCGCGCTCTGCGTGGCCGCGGCGCTGGCATCACCGCAGACCCGCACGCTCACGGAGGGCGCGCACCGCATGGAACTGGTGCTGGAGCGGCTCGATAAAGACACCTGGAAGACCATCGATCCCGGACTGGTGCTGGCACAGGGCGATCGCGTGCGCTTCAAATTCCGCACCAACTTCGATGGCTACCTGTACGTCATGAACCAGGGCACCGGGGGCAGCTACGAACAGCTTTTCCCGAGTGAGGAGACGGGCCAGGATAACCACGTCCTGGCCAGCCGCGAGTACCAGGTGCCGGCCACGAGTGGCGCTTTCCGGGTCGCCGGACCGCCCGGCCACGATATCGTCTACTGGCTGGTCTCCCCCGCGCGCCTCACGGATTCCGGGACGCACCCACAGCCTCTGCCGAAGAAATCGCTCGAGCCCACACTGATTCCGCGCTGCGACGACACCATCCTGCGCGCGCGCGGCGATTGCGTGGATTCCTCGGCCGGCCCCAAGCTGGTGCCGCGCGGCACGGCGATCCCGCAGAACCTTACCGCGCAGGGTGCCACTCCCGCCCAGCGCGACCTGCTCTTCATGCGTCAGAAAAACACGGCGGTGATCTCGTCACAGGAGCCGCTCACCGGCCCCATCGTGTACGAGTTCCGCCTCGCCCACAGGTGACCGTTATGCGCTCTGTAATTGTTGTTGCCTTGTTCTGTTGCAGCGCCTTCGCGCAGGCTCCGCCGCCGGCGAAGAATCAGCAGCGCGATCTGAAGGTGGAGAAACTCGACGAACCCACCGGCGCTCCCAAGGCGCCGCGTATTCCACGCAGCTACGCCGTTATCGTCGGTGTCTCGAAGTATCGCAACCTCGAAGCGAAACTCCAGCTGCAATTCGCCGAGCGCGATGCGCAAGCCATCTTCACGGCGCTGATCAGCCCGGAGGGTGGCAACTTCCGCGTCGAGAACGTCCACGTACTGACCAACGAGAAGGCGACGCTCGCCGCGATTCGCAAAGAGATCGATACGTGGCTCCCCAGCGTGGCGCAGGAAGACGATCGCGTGCTGATCTACTTCGCCGGCCACGGCTTCATGTACCAGGGCAAGGGCTACCTGGCGCCGCACGATTTCGATCGCAACCGGATCGCCGAGACCGGCTTCCCCATGGACGAACTGGGCTCCGTGATCGGCGGCAAAATCAAGGCGAAATCGAAGATCCTGCTCACCGACGCCTGCCACTCCGGCGCGATCACGCCGGAGGAAACCGAGAGCATCAACGGCACTCTCGGCGATCTCAACAAGAGCCTTTTCTCGCTCACTGCCAGCCGCGCCCGCGAGCAATCCTTCGAAGATCCCGGACTCAAGGGCGGCCATGGCGTCTTCACGTACTACGTGGTGGAGGGTATGCAGGGCGAAGCCGATGCCAGCGGCGATGGCGTGGTCACGGCCGACGAACTGGCCGAATACGTCCACACCCAGGTGCGCGAGTATACTTCCAACAAACAGAACCCGACTTCCGACAAATCCAACTTCGACCCCAACATGTTCCTCGCCTGGGTGCCTTCCCGCGCGAAGCCCGCCGCCGGCGCCGCGCCGAAATTCGGCGGCATGGTGATCGAAAGCAACATGGATGGCGTGGAAGTCTTCGTGGACGGCAAGACCGTCGGCGTACTGGATAAGGGCAAGAGCACATCGGTCCCCGGCCTCACTCCCGGCGAACATACCGTGCAGGGAGTGAAGATGGGCTATGAGCCCGATGGGCCGCGTCAGGAGACCGTCTACCCGGGTCAGGATTCCACGGTGCGCATCCGCATTCTGATTCCGCGCCGCCGCAACAAGGCCGCGCTCGACCTCTTACAACAGGGCCTCCGCGAGTACCACAAGGGCGCCGAGCAGGATTACAAAAAGGCCGCTGCGAGCTTCGAAAGCGCGCTGGCCGCCGACCCTCAGTACAGCCAGGCGGCCTTCTACCTCGGCCTCACCTACAGCGCCCTCTTCGATTACGATAAGGCCGGCGCGGCATACAAGCACGCCATCCAGCTCGACCCGGACTACCTGGAAGCGCACGCCGATTATGGCGGCATGCTGCTCGATACCGGCGACGTGGATGAAGCCATCCGTCAGCTCAACACCGTCCTGCAGCGCGAGCCCAAGCACGCCGTCGCGCTCACCCTGATCGCGCAGGCCTACCGCTTCAAAGAGCTGTATCCGCAATCCATCGAGAGCGCGCGCAATGCCATCCAGCAGAATTCCAGGACCGCCGAGCCGCACCTCTGGCTGGCCGACAGCCTGCGGCTGAGCGGCAAGTTCGCCGACGCCAAGCCCGAATACGGCGAATATCTCAAGCTCAGCGATTTCGATAGCAAGCTCGGCGGGCAGTTGAACTACTACGTGCTCGGCTCGCTGTTCGGTTTCGGGAAAAAGAAGCGCGTCGCCGAGCGCGACATCTGGAACGACTTCCACAATATGGCCTGGTTCGGCATGTGCGAGTGCGAGCGTAAGACATCCAACCTGGATGCCGCTATCGCCGATTGCCAGAAGGCGCTCACCTACGATTCCAAGGATCCCTTCGCGCACTACAATCTGGGCCTGGCTTTCATGACCAAGGCCATCAATACCGGCAGCATCGCCGAACTCGATCCGGCGGTGCAACACTTCCAGCGCATGCTCGAAATCAACCCCGATATCGCCGAAGCCGCCAACGCCAAGAAGAACATCGCCAACATCCAGCAGTTCCTCAAGCAGCCTCACTAGGCAGCCCTGCGGGCCCGGCCTGCGCTATCATTTCCCTTGAATGCGCACCATAACCCTCCCTGCCCTCGCTGTGCTTTTTGTGCTTCAGGCCCGGCCGGCCAACCAGTTTGCCCTGACCGTGGACAACATCATGCGCGGTCCCGCGCTGGTCGGCTATGAGCCCACCGGCGTCCGCTGGTCCCACGACAGCAATCGCATCATCTTCCAGTGGAAGCAGAACACCGAAAAAGAAATCGCGCCGATGGATACCTACACGGTCAATCGCGATGGCAGCGGCCTGCGCAAGCTCAACGATGAGGAGATCAAGCTGCTTCCGCCGGCCTTCGGCGACCTGTCGAAGGACAAGCGCATGATGGTCTACTCCAACGCGGGCGACCTCTTCACCTTCGACAACGATACCGGCAAGACTACTCAGCTCACCAAGACCACCGAGGCGGAAACCAACCCGCGCTTCACGCAGGATGGCAAACGCATTTCCTTCACGCGTAACGGCAACCTCTACGTGATGTCGCTGGATAGCGGCCTGCTGGTCCAGCTCACCGACATCCGTTCTGCTGCTGCTCCCACCACGACCACGGCGCCCGCGGCCGGCGGCGGACGCGGCTTCGGCGGTGGAGGCAGGGGGCAGGGCGGGGGACGCGGCGCCGGTGGCCCCGCGGCCGATGCTACCGAAACGCGCGGCAGCGACAGCCAGGAATATCTGAAGAAAGAGCAAAAGGAACTGCTGCAAGTGGTTCGCGACCGCGTGGAACAGCGCGACCAGCAGCAGAAGAAGCGTGCCGCGCAGGAAACGCGCAAGCCGTTTACTCTGCAGGCGCGTCAGACCGCCGGCGGACTCCAACTCACGCCCGACGAAAAATACGTGATCGTCAGCGTCTTCGAAGCCGCTGCCACGCCCGCCAAGAACACCATCGTCCCCAACTACGTCACCGACGGCGTCTACACCGAAGACATCCCCGGCCGCAGCAACGTTGGCGATAACCAGGGCACGTCGCGTCTCGCCATTGTCAACGTGGAGACCGGCGAAGTGAAGTGGGTCGATCACGGCCAGAAGAAAGCCGCCGCCGCAGCCCCGGTGCGTACCGACGCCGCACCCGCCGGTCGCGGCGCGCCCGCGGCGTCCAACGATCGCGACATTCAGATGAGCGCTCCGCTGTGGAGCGAGGATGGCACCAAGGCCGTGATCAGCGCCCGCGCCGCCGATAACAAGGACCGCTGGCTGTTCGCGCTCGACGCCGCCACCGGCAAGACCCGTGTGCTGGTCAACATGCATGACGACGCCTGGGTGGGTGGCCCGCAAGGCGCCGCCAACACGCTCGGCTGGATGAAGAACGATCGCGACGTCTTCTTCATTAGCGAGAAGACCGGCTACGCTCACCTCTACGCCGTCAGCTTCGATGGCGGCGACCCGCGCGCACTGACCTCCGGCAAATGGGAAGTGCTCGGCGTCCGTCAGTCCAAGGACAAATCCAAGTTCTATGTCACCGCCAGCGCCGATGGCCCGTTCGACCAGTTCCTTTATGAAATGCCCGGCGAGGGTGGACCGCTCAAGCGCATCTCCCAGGCTCCCGGCAAACACGCCGTCGTTCCGTCACCCGACGAGCGCTATCTCGCCGACCTCTATTCCTTCGCGAACAAGCCCACCGACCTCTACGTTCAGGAGAATCGCCCGCAGCAGGATCTCAAGCGTCTCACGACGTCGCCCTCGCCCGAATTCAGCCAGTACGCCTGGCAGGATCCGCCTATCGTCATGGTGCCCGCGCGCGACGGCGTCAAAGTCCCGGCGCGCCTCTACAAACCCACCAACTACAAGAAGGGCGGCCCCGCCGTGATCTTCGTCCACGGCTCCGGCTATCTGCAGAACGTGGACCACAAGTGGTCCAGCTACTACCACGAGTACATGTTCCACCACATCCTGCAGGAGCACGGTTTCCTGGTTCTCGACGTGGATTACCGCGGCTCCGCCGGCTACGGCCGCGATTGGCGCACGGCCGTCTACCAGCACATGGGCGGCAAGGATCTCGATGACATCGTGGACGCCGCGAAGTTCGCCGTCGCGCAGTACGGCACCGATCCCAAGAAGATCGGCCTCTACGGCGGCAGCTACGGCGGCTTCATCACGCTGATGGCGATGTTCACGCAGCCCGACGTCTTCGCCGCCGGCGCCGCCCTCCGCCCCGTCACCGATTGGGCCACTTACAACCACGGTTATACGTCCGACATCCTGAATACGCCGCAGACCGACCCGGACGCCTATCGCCGCAGCAGTCCGATCTTCTTCGCCGAAGGTTTGAAGGGCGCGCTGCTGATCTGCCACGGCATGGTCGATACCAACGTCGAATTCCAGGACACCGTCCGCCTTATGCAGCGCCTGATCGAGCTCCACAAGGAGAACTGGTCGGTCGCCCCCTACCCGGTCGAAGACCACGGCTTCGTCCAACCCAGCAGCTGGGCCGACGAGTACAAGCGCATCTTGAAGCTGTTCGAGGCGAACCTGAAATCGTAGTCAGCGCCGGTTGGCAGTAGAATGATGCTATGACCACGGCTCGTTATGTTCACTGGCAGGATGGTGAGATGTGGCTCGGCTACTTTGAGGAGTTCCCGGACTATCTCACGCAGGGCGAGTCGCTCGCGGAGTTGAGAGATAATCTACGGGATCTATATCGGGACCTCACGAGCGGCGAGATCCCGGGCATCCGTAGAGTTGCTGAACTCTCCCTCGGATGAAGCGTACCGATCTGATCCGCACAGTGGAAAATGCCGGTTGCGTGATGATCCGGCACGGCGCAAAACATGATTGGTACCGGAATTCGAAGACCGGCATTTCTCAGCCAATCCCGCGCCATCGTGAAATCAACGAACTTCTGGCAAAGCATATTCTAAAGAAGCTCACGGCCTGACACTTTGAAGAAAGCCCCTAAATCCGCCAAGCCCGTTTCCGCCGATGCGATTGCGCGGCTCGCCGATGAAGGCAAGGACATCTCCCGATTCTTCAAGGGCAAGGGTCGAATGATGCAGCCCATTCAGCGCGTCAATGTCGATCTGACTGCCGCGATGTTGGAGGAACTCGACAAGGCGGCCCAAGATCTCAATGTCAGCCGCCAAGCAGTAATTAAAACCCTCGTCCGGCAAGCTCTTGATCAGCATTACCTGGCTCAACGGGCAAGGCGCGCCTCCTAAACGCAATCGCCGCCGCCCGACCTCGCGCCGGCGGCGGCGATCACTTCAGGCGTCCCAAGGTCTACGCAGCAACCAACTCCGCCACGCTTTCCATGCGCCAGCGCGGAGTTTCCGCTACCGCGTCCTGCACGCGGCCGACCCATAGCGTCACATCGTCGCGCTGCGGAGCGCCGCACGCGAAGGCGTCCGCGCATTCGAGTACGCCCTGCACGATGTCGCGCGCTGGTTCGTCCGCGCAGGCCTCCACGGTTTCCTGGAACCGCGGCCAGCCCCATTCCTCGCCCGACGCGTTTGCCGCTTCGTACACGCCATCCGTGTACGCCACCAGCATGTCGCCGGGACGCAGCGTGATCACGCCTTCGCGATATGACGCATCGTGCAGCATGCCGATCACGGGGCCGCCCGATTCCAGAAACACGGTCTGGAAATGTTTGCCGTGCCTGCGCAGAATGAACGGCGGTTCGTGGCCGGCGTTCACGTAACGAAGTTGCCCGCTCTCGGGATCGTATTCGCTCACAAACAAAGTCGCATAACAGTTATCCGGGCAAATTTCGGCGAACAATTTGTCGATGGTCCGGACCAGCGTCCTCAGGCTGGAGGACTGCGCCAGGCGTAGCGCCCGGATCATACTGTGTAGCGAGGAAGTCAGCAGCACCGGGGGCACGCCTTTTCCCGAAACGTCTCCCACCGCCAGTCCCAGGTTTCCGTTATTCATTTCGAAGTAGTCGATGTAATCGCCGCTCACCCCTTGCGCCGGACGCCAGTCCGCGAAATAGTCCAGGCCCGGAATAACCGGGCGCACCGTGGGAAAAATTCGTTCCTGTACAGTCCGTGCGAGTTCCAGTTCGGTATAAAATTTCTGCCGTTCGACGGCCTCGGCCGCCAGCGCCGCGATCAAACGGTCGTTCTCCGTGGCCAGTGCCGCGCAGTCGGCCGCATAAAAATTGCCAGTAGGTACAGAGGAAATGCGTGTCATGGAAATTAATCTCGCTTCGTTATTACTGACGACGTGAATTGCAAAAAGGGCGCAGGATTTAACAAACTTTTACAGTGCGGAAAAGGCTGATACGAAAGCACATTGAGCCGAAAAATCACATGCACGCATCTCCCTTTCTGAGCGTCACTCTGAAAGCCCGCCGGCTTCCGGTACAATACCTCAATGCTGACACGCCGGAATTTCCTCGCGGCATCCTCCGCCGCGGTGGCCAACCGTCTCTTCGCTGCACCCAAGGATTCCAAAACGCCCAGTCCGGAGCTAGAAAAACTGGGTGCCGCGGCGCTCGCCGAGGCGAAGAAAAACAAAGCCACTTATGCCGACATTCGCATCGTGCGTATCAGCGACCAGCGTCTCGGCATGCGTCTGTCCCCCGAGCGGGGAACGGGGAAGACCCTCGCTGTGCCGAACGTCACGGAAGATTCCAGCTTCGGCTTCGGCGTGCGCGTGATCGTCAATGGAGCCTGGGGCTTTGCCTCGTCCCCCATCGTCACCCCCGAGGAAATCGTGCGTGTCACCGGCGAAGCCGTCATCATCGCCAAGGCGAACGCCACGATCCAGCCGAAGCCTGTGAAACTTGCCGCCCGTCAAGGCTTACCGCGACCGCTGGGAGACGCCGCACGAACGCGACCCCTTTGCGGTCCCAATGGCCGAGAAGCTCGAACTGCTGCGCCGCGTCTCCGAAGAAGCCAAGAAGGGAGCCAAGGTGTTCAGCAGCACCGCCACCCTCAGCTTGCGCAGTGAGGATAAGTACTTCGCGTCCTCCGAAGGCTCCTCCATCCAGCAACTGATTCTTCAGATCTATGGCAACGTGGATTCCACCGCGGTGGACCGCGAGAACAACATTTCGCGCACTCGCAACTACACGCCCACGCAGGCCTCCGCCGGATGGGAGTATGTGCCCGAAATGAACCTCGAGGAAAATGCCCAGCGCATCCGCGAAGAAGTGGTCGAGCATCTTACCGCGCCGGCTGTGAAGCCCGGTAAGCGCGACCTGCTGCTCATGCCGAACCACCTGATGCTCACCATCCACGAGAGCGTCGCGCACCCGACCGAGCTCGATCGCGCCCTCGGCTACGAGGCCAATTACGCCGGCACCAGCTACATCACACTCGACAAGATCGGCAAGCGCATCGCCAGCGAGCATTGCACGTTCATCGGCGACCGCATTTCGCCGCGCGCCCTCGCCACCGTTGGCTACGACGATGAAGGTGTGAAGGCCACCCAGTGGACCATCATCGATCAGGGCATCTTCAAGAGCTACCAGACCACCCGCGAGCAGGCCGCGTTTGTCGGTGAAAAGGAATCTCACGGTTGCAGCCAGGCCGATAGCTGGGCCACCGTCCCCTTCCAGCGCATGCCGAATGTCTGGCTCAAAGCCGGCCCGCGCGAGACCACGCTCGAAAGCCTCATCAGCGGGATTGACGACGGCGTCCTCATCGATGGACGCGGCAGCTACTCCATCGACCAGCAGCGCTATAACATCCAGTTCGGCGGCGACGCCTTCTGGGAGATCAAGGGCGGCAAGAAGCGCGGCATGATCTCGCGCGTCAGCTACCAATCGCGCACGCCCGATTTCTGGCAGGCCTGCGACGGCACTGCCGGGCCCGCTTACTGGCGCCAGTACGGCACTACCGGCGACGCCAAGGGCGAGCCCACGCAGATCAATTCCATCAGCCACGGTTGCGCCCCCACGCGCTTCCGCGGCATCAACGTCATTCTCACGGATTAGACTCACGAATCAAATGCCGCCACGGTGAACCCCATGCTGACACGCGACGAAGCACAGAAACTTGCCCAGAAGGTCCTCGGACTTTCCACATTTCCCGATTGCCAGGTGACGATTGCCGCCAGCGAGCAGGCCTACACCCGCTTCGCCAATAACGGCATCACCACGGCCTCGCTCAGCCTGCGCCACACCGTCTCCATCGCCGTCTCGCGCGATGGCAAGGCAGGCGTGATGACCGTGAACGATCTCGACGACGCCTCACTGCGCGCCGCCGTGAAGAAGGCCGAAGAGCTCGCCGCCATCGCGCCCGCCAATCCGGAGATGCTGAAGCCGCTCGGCCCGCAACCATACCCCACGGTCAACGATTTCGACGAGCGCACGTCCATGGCCCGTTCGCCCGAGATGATTCCGCACGTCAAAACCATCATCGATCTCGCGGTGAAACAGAAGCAGGTCGCCGCCGGGCTGATCGAGCGCTCGCATCACGTCAACGCCGTCGCCAACAAAGCCGGGCTCTTCGGCTATCACCGCTCGGCCGATTCGCAGCTCACCACCACCATCCGCATGGCTGATGGTTCCAGCTCCGGATGGGCTGGCCAGCCTTCCACCAGGCTCTCCGACATCGATAGCGCCAAGCTCGGCGCTACCGCCAGCGAAAAGTGCGCGCGCTGGAAGAACCCGCAGAAAATCGAGCCCGGCAATTACACGGTCGTGCTTGAGCCCACCGCCGCCGCCGATATCGTGCGTCTCATGGCGGGCGCCTTCAGCGCGCGCAACACCGAGGAGGGACGTACCTTCCTCAGCAAGCGCGGCGGCGGCAACCTGCTCGGCGAAAAGGTATTCCCGGATTTCGTCACGTTGCGCAGCGATCCCTTCGATCCGCGACAGCCCTCCTCCCCCTGGACCGGCGACCTGCTCCCCACCCGCGCCATCACGTGGGTCGATAAAGGCGTGATCGCCAACCTGGCCTACGATCGCTATTGGGCCGAGAAGACCGGCAAGCAGCCCACGCCGGGCGGCGGCGGTGGCGGACGCGGTGGTGGTGGTGGCGGTGGTGGATTTGGCGGCGGCGCGCAAACCAGCCTGATTCTCGAAGGCGGCCACCAAACCCTGGAGCAACTCATCGCCGGCGTGGAGCGCGGCTTGCTGGTGACGCACTTTTGGTACATCCGCTTCGTGAACCAGCAGACGCTGCAGCATACCGGCCTCACGCGCGACGGGCTCTTCCTCATCGAGAACGGTAAGATCACCACGCCAGTCATGAACTTCCGCTTCCTGGAGAGCCCCGTGCGGCTGCTCAAGAATACGAAGCAACTCGGTCAGGCCGTGCGTGTCCGCGGCCTCGAAGGCGGCATGATGATCTCTCCCGCGTTGGTCGCCACCGATTTCCCGCTGCCCTCGATCTCCGACGCGATTTAAGCTTGTACCCTACAGCACACTGGCCGCCCGTGTGCCTCGGTACCTGCGGAGAACGAAGCATGAAGAAATTATTGGTTTCCGCGGCCGCCCTATCGGTGGCCCTGCTGTTTCCGACTTACGCCCAGGAAAAGGGCCACGAACGCGAACAAGAGCAGCAGCGTGGTGGTCGCGTCGGAGGCGGGTATATTCCACCGCACGGCCCGGCGCCGCGAGCCCAGCAGCCTCAACACGAAGCGCAGCCTCAACATGAAGCGCAGCAGCGCGACCGTGTTGAGCCCAACCGTAACTTCCGCGACATGCCTGGTCACCCCGAGGCACCGCATGTCCACACGAACGGCGAATGGGTCGGGCACGACAATATGCGTCGCGACGACCCACGGCTGCATATCGCTCACCCCTTCGAGCACGGCCGCTTTACGCTCGGCTTCGGACCCAGCCACGTGTTCCGCATTCAGGGCGGCAATCGTGAGCGCTTCTGGTTTAACGGCGCTTACTTCAGCGTCGCGCCCTTCGACTACGCCTATGTCGGCGATTGGGACTGGAATGGCGACGCGATTGTAATTTATGACGACCCCGATGATCCGGGCTGGTATCTCGCCTACAACCCGAGACTCGGAACTTACGTGCACGTCATGTACGGGCAGTAGTCTTCCTTACTGCACGCTGAAAAGCACGTTCGCCGGCGAAGTGTGTCCGGCGGAGTTGGCGATGATCGGTTGATCGCCGCTTGACGCTCCATTAGGCACGGTCACGGCGATCTGGTACAGTCCCAGCGCCGAGGGGTTTAGAGCCGCACCCACCGTGGTCGCGGTCACTCCACCGATCGTGATATTCGGCGGCGCGCTGGCATACGCGAGCGCGCTGCCGATAGCCTGCGACGAAGTCTGTCCAGCAGCAACCGAAGGCGAAACGGGACCAAAGCCCGTACCCCACAAGATTACAGTCTCCCCGCGCGCCGCCGGAGTTGCCCCCGGGATCGCCGATGCCGGCGCCACTAGAGTGCCGTTCTGATGGGTTGCAATGGCATACTGCCCCGTCTGGAAAAATCCCGGCGCGAAATCAGCCGCCGTCACCGTAACGGAATTGCTAGTGCCGTTGGCGTTCGTCACTGTCACGGCGACATCCCCCGCATTGATATCGGGAGCCTGCACGTTGATCTGCGTCGGACTGATGTAATAAACGAAAGCCGCCTTCCCGCCGATTGAGACGCTGACGTTGTCCAGGGAGACGGGTGTGCCGTTGGTGAAATCGCTCGAACTCCACGTGCGGCAGCCGGGCCCAGGACTGCTCGGATCGCAACTCGCCGCCGTGGTGAGATTCTTGCCCTGGATAGTCACCCAGGAGCCAGCCTCGATTCCCG
The DNA here is from genome assembly GCA_963791985.1 of uncultured Solibacteraceae bacterium. GTDB lineage: Bacteria > Acidobacteriota > Terriglobia > Bryobacterales > Bryobacteraceae > Solibacter. Next base: position 581,455 of record CAWBUN010000005.1, read on the forward strand.
GCGCGAAGGTCGCGCCATTCACCACCGCGGAGATAGTGGGCTGCGGAGCGGTGGAAGCCGCGGTCAAGCTGTAGGTCGCGGTGTAGACGTGATCGCCCGTATCGTCTGTATTGTTGCCGTTGGCAGCGTTCGCCGCCACGTAGAGCGTGATCTTGCCGAGATCGGTCGCGGGCGGTGTCCAATCGAAGCCGAACGTTACCGAGCCCGTCGTGCCGAGCCGCGTGCCGGATGTAGTCTGCTCCACGTACATCAGCGGAACGGTCGCGGCGCAGGTCCCGGTGGTGTTCGGCTGCGCCGTTCGCAGTTGGGTGTTCGAGCAGATCACTTGCGTATTGGAATCGGTGGATTTGAAGCCGCCCGCCTGCGTGCTCGTGCTGGCGGCCACCCGCGCGGTCAACTGAAATCCCCAACGTCGCGCCGTCGGGTCCGCGACCGTGACCACCAGATGCTGCACTTGACCGGGGACATAGGAATTCCCGTTGGGCAGCGCCACCGTCACGCTGCCTCCCTTCGTGTTGATCGAACTGGTGCCACTACCGTGGCATGCCGCGCACGTGCCTTGTTCGTTCGGTACCCCCGCCAATCCCGGATCGGGCCCCGAGGCGTTGGCGTAAATCAGTGCCGGGATAACAGCCAGCAGAGTTGCAGCCTTGGCGAGAACAAGCTTCGTTTTTCTTTTCATAAGTACGAAGCCTCGACGAATGCAATCCGCCAGCCGCGAATCAAGTCCCGCAATATCAACAAAAGCAACTATTCTGCCGCTGCTTGCGCGACATCTTGCCGCCGGCGGAGGGCCAATTCGTTACTTCACCGCCGCTGTCGCGATTCGCACCATCGCCTCGAGGCTGCGATCAACATCGACTTCCGTGGTCGCCCAACTCGACACGCTGATCCGCATCGCCGTCCGCCCCTGCCATTGCGTGCCGCCGCACCAGCAGGTGCCGTCTTCCTGGATTTCGCGAATCACGCGCTTCGTCTCCTCGGGAGAGCCGAACGCCACCAGCACCTGGTTCAGCACCACGTCGTTCAGCACCTCGAAGCCGGCCGCGGCGAGCCCCTCCGCGAAGCGCCTGGCGCAGCGGCAATTGCGTTCGATCAACTCCGCCAGTCCGCTGCGGCCCAGCGATTTCAGCGCCGCCCACGTGTCCACTCCGCGCGCCCGCCGCGAGAGCTCGGGAACAAATTGCGAAGGCTCGCGATGGTCGCCCTGCGGCAGGTACGCAGCCTGCAGGCCCATCGCGCCGCGCAGATCTTCGGGGTCGCGCACGAAGGCCAGCCCGCTATCGTACGGCACGTTCAGCCACTTGTGCGCATCGGTCGCCCAGGAATCCGCCTCGCCCGCTCCCGCTGCCAGGTGGGCATACCGCGGGCTCGCCGCCGCCCACAATCCGAAAGCGCCATCCACATGCACCCACGCGCCCATTGCGTGCGCCTTCGCGATGATTTCCTCCAAGGGGTCGAACGATCCGGTGTTGACGTTGCCGGCCTGCACGCACACGATGCTGAGAGCGCTCAATTCGGGCAACTGGCCCGCGAGCATGCGGCCCTGGCCATCCACCGGCACACGCACCACGCGCTCCCGCCCGAGCCCGAGCATGCCCAGCGATTTGATCATCGAAGGGTGCCCCTCGTCGCCGATCACCACCTGGATCTCCGGCGCGCCGAAGAGTCCTTTCGCTTCCACGTCCCAGCCGGCGCGTCCGAGCACTGCGTGACGCGCCGCCGCCAGCGCCGTGAAGTTGGCCACCGTCGCTCCGGTCACAAAGGCTCCGCCGCAGCCCGCCGGCAGTCTCAACGCGTCCACCAGCCAGGTCAGCGACACCTCTTCGAGCACCGCGGAGATCGGTGTCGCGGCGAACAGTCCCGCGTTCTGATCCCACGCCGTCGCCAGCCAGTTGGCGCCCAGCGCCGCGGGCAGCGATCCGCCGATTACGAAACCGAAGAATCGCGGCCCCGCGATTCCCATGGTCGCCGGCGATCCCAGGTCGTCCAGCATGGCGATTACATCCGCCGGCGTCGTGGGACATTCCGGCAGCGCTTCCACAAATCCATCGAGCGCCGCCACCGCGTCCGCCGAGGGCGCCACGCCGCGCTCCCGGATTTCTTCGAGATAGCGCCCCGCGCGTCCGGCAACCAACTGCAATATTTCGGTCATCCCACCCAGGGTAACCTGAGAGCGCCGCGCCCTATCGGCTATACTTGCCCTCATGCGCGCACTTATCTTGCTGCTTCCGCTCGTCCTCGCCGCCCAAACCAAGGTGTCCATCGATAATGCGCGCGTCCGCATCCTCACCGCGGTGGATCGTCCCCATCAGCCGACAGCGCTCCACAAGCACGATGCCAACCGCGTAATGATCTATCTCGACGATGGCTCGCAGGATATCTCCGTCCCGGGCGCTCCCGTCGAGCATCACCACTGGAAAGCCGGGGATGTCGTGTGGAGTCCCGGCGGACCTCAACACGTCAGCGAGAATGTCGGCACGGCCGATCTGCACATCGTCGAAATCGAGATCAAGCAGCCCGCGCCCGCCGCGCCGCCCGCGCGCAAAAAGGATCTCGACCCGCTCGCGATCGATCCATCGCACAACAAGCTCATCTTCGAGAACGCGCAGGTTCGCGTTTTCCGCAGCACCCGCGAACCCGGCGGCCGCGAGAAGTGGCACGAGCATGCCGGAGCCGGGCGCGCCGTTGTCCTGCTCGCCCCGCTCGCCGCCCGTGTCGAGGCCGCTAACGGACAGACCAGCCCGATGAGCGGCGGCCGCGGCGATGCGTTCTGGACCGACGGCTACATCAAACACCGCACGTCCAACATCGGCACCACCGCCGCCGACCTAATCGTCATCGAAGTGAAGTAAGATAGGCCTCCCGGCCTGTCTACTTGCTCGATTTTGTCTTATTCCACAAACTCCGCGATCCCCTGCCTCCTCCGGTCCACTGTCAATCGCGTCACGTCCGGCCGCGCATAATGACCCGCCGGGTCGAAGTTGTGCCGCTCCTCCAGCACCCGCCGGAAATCGATCGTTGCCGTGAGCAGCGTTTCCTCCGTGCCGGCCGGGGCGATCACCCATTCCCCATCAGGACCTGCCAGGCAACTTCCGCCATCGGCCATCACCTCCGGCGCGGCCTGCGACATCGCGCGCCGCCACTCGCTATCGCCGCCGATATCCGCGCGCCGCATCAGGCCGGACACGCTGGCTACGTACGAGCGCGATTCCTGCGCGATGAAACGCGTGATGTCGCGTGTATTCCGCGTGCTCCCCGGCCAGACCGCGATATGCAGATCCTCGCCCTGCGCATAGAGCGCCGTTCGCGAAAGCGGCATCCAGTTTTCCCAGCAGTTCAACCCGCCGGCATGGAACGCACCCACCGCGTGCGTCTGCAATCCGTGCCCGTCGCCGGTGCTCCACACCAGCCGCTCTTCGTAAGTCGGCACCATCTTGCGATGGACGCTCCCGACGCGGCCGTCCGCGTCGATGAAGACGAGCGAACAGTACAGACTGTGCCCGCCGCGCGAGGCCGCGCGCTCGATGCATCCCAGGTAGACCGCAATCTTGCGCCGCGCCGCCGTCGCGCAGACCGCGTCCAGGTGGCCTGCCTCCGGCTGCACGGCCTGTTCCGCGTACTCCGCGAAGATCGCCTTCTGCAGCGGCGAATTGAAGCGCGCTCCGTCGGTCAGTTCCACCCAGTAGGGATAGCCCGGGACCAGCGCTTCGCCGAATGCCACCAGTCCGCACCCCGCATCCGCTGCGCGCTCCACCCAGGCCGCGGCCTTCTCTAGCGTCCGCGCGCGATCCAGCCAGCACGGCGCAATCTGCGCCAGTCCCACGGTCAGCAAATTCGATTCGCCCATAGTCCTTGAAGGTATAATCAAAACTCGTTTTTTCCAAGGAGGCCCGTTGCCAGCCAGCCACCCCGCCCAACTCCACGAACTTTGCCAGAACGCTTTCAACACCCGCGATGACGAAGCCCTTGGCGCGCTCTACGAGGAAGATGCCGTATTCGTCACCGGCCCCGGAACCTTCATCACCGGACGCGCCGCAATCCGCAAGGCCTACGTGTCCTTCTGGGCCATGAAGCCCGTAATGCGACTCGAGACTGCCTCCGTGGTCGTGAATGGCGATCTGGCGCTGCTCGAAGGGAAATGGGTTCTGGTCGGCGCGAGTGCCGAGGGCGACCCCGTCCATATCACCGGAACTTCGCACGAAGTGGTGCGCCGCCAACCCGGCGGCGCGTGGCTCTACGCCATTGACGACCCCGGCGCCGGCTTGTAATACCCCATTGCCTTCGCGCTCCGGCGCTGCGCCGCGCGGCAGTAAGAGACGTCCGTGACCAGACTCTGGTCACGGCGGAGGATTTGGGGCCCCTGACCTTGGTATCCTTAATTCCCAGGAGGGCTCCCTTTGCGCACCCTATTTCTCTGCCTGATCTCTATCGCCGCCAACGCGGCGACTACGGTCTACCAGGCTTCCGTCGATCAGCTCACGGTTGTCCACGGCGCCGCCGCGCCGGACGCCGCGGTCCACCACAACGCACCCAAGTCCCTCCGCGTCGAGCCAGGCGGGCAGTATCCCGATGCCATCATTCGCTCCGCGCCTGTCTCCCTCACCATCGGCAAGCGCTATGAGCTCTCCGGCTGGGTGCGCACCGAGAACCTGACCGTCCGCGATCTCGACCGCTCGCCCATCGCCACCGGCGCCGCGCTCTCCATGGCGTCCATGCCCTTCGACGTCCACTCCGAATCGCTCGGCGGCACGCGCCCCTGGACGCGACTCTCGCTCAAGTTCACCGCCACCCGCGCGCAGGACGCGATCCTGCTGGCGGTCGCCAACGGCGGCGGCTTCAAGGGCAAGGCATGGTTCGAAGGCGTCTCGCTCGATGAAGCCTCGGCCGGCGATGCGTGGCCCGTTCGCGACGCGGTCAAGACCTTCGGCCCGGCCTATCGCTATCCCACGGCCGGCTGGATCTACCTTCACATCGAAGGCCAGCCCTACGAGCGCGGCTACCAGCACGGCTACCTGATGGCGCGCGAAATTCCCGAGTACCTGGAACGCTGCGCCGCCGATCTCGGCACCAATGCCGCCGGCTGGGGCAACCTCCGCACCACCGCCAACGCGCTCTTCCTGCGCGGCTTCGATCGCGAAATCCTGGAAGAAATGCGCGGTATCGCCGATGGCGCCTCCGACGCCGGCTTCAAGTGGCAGGGCCGCCGCCTCGACCTGATCGATATCGTGGTCGCCAACGTCACGGTCGAACTCGGCGAACTGCGCAGCGCCATGACCGTCACGCCCACCGGCCTCGAGCAGTTCAAGTTCGAACCGCCCTCTTACGCCGAGAAGAAGCACGATACCGTGCTCGATCACTGCAGCGCCTTCGCCGCCACCGGCCCCGCCACGCGCGATGGGAAGATGGTGATCGGCCATGTCACCTGGTGGCCACTGACGCTCGCCGAGCAGTACCAACGTCTGGCTCGATATCAAACCCGCCAACGGACATCGCGTGCTCATGCAGAGCTACGCCGGCGGCATCGAGAGCGGCACCGATTGGTATCAGAATGATGCCGGCATGGTGCTCACCGAGACCACCATCCGGCAGACGCCGTTCAATGCCGCAGGGCACGCCCGTCGCCTTCCGCGCCCGCATGGCGATCCAGTACGGCGGCAACATCGACGAAGTGGTGAAGCAACTCGGCACCCGCAACAACGGCCTCTATACCAATGAGTGGCTGATGGGCGACGGCAAGACCAACGAGATCGCCATGTACGAACTCGGCACCGCGCATACCAAGCTGTGGCGCAGTGGAAAGAACGAATGGTTCGGCAATACGCCCGGCTTCTACTGGGGCAACAACAACGCCAAAGACCTGACCATCCGCACCGAGTATCTGCCCGATCCGCAGGGTCAGCCCGAATACGTCCCCTTCACCCCCACCGTCCGCGATCTCGCCTGGCAGGACATGTACAAGAAGTACAACGGCCAGATCGACGAACAGTTCGCGTATCTCGCCTTCCGCACGGCGCCGCTGGTCAGCGCGAGCACGATGGACGCCAAGGTTATCACCGCCGATATGGCGAAGAACATGATGGTGTGGGCCGCGATCGGCAAGCCCAATCAGCGCGAATGGCTCCCCGGCGGCCGCAGCACCTACGAGAAGAACGATGGACTTTATCCCAGCGGCTACGCGCTCTTCAGCAGCGCGATCGAGCAGGACCGCCTCGCACCCAAGCCCGCCGCCGCGCCCTCCGCCGGCAGCGCAGCGCCCCGCCGCCAACAAGCTGAAGGATCGCCTCTGGAAGGGCTGGATCATCCCCGCCGGTGACGCCGACACCTGGTTCGCCGCCGGTTCCACCGCGTATCACAACCTCCTGCAATCCGACGATATCGAGAAGGCGATGGACGCGCGCCGCATTCAATATCGCGGCCTGAAGCTTTCGCCGGATAACGAGATGACGCGCTTCCGCCTGGCGGAGACCAAGGGCGTTCTCTTCCTGGACAGCCTGCGCCGCAAACTCGGCGACGACAAATTCCTCGCTCTCATGCACAGCTACTTCGACGCCAACACCACGCGCACCGTCACCGCGCAAAGCTTCCTCGAAAAGGCCGGCGTGCCCTTCGATTTCACTGAGCCCGCCGATGGCCCCGCATATTCCGTCAGCGATATCGGCCGCCGCCTGGCCACCGCGGTGCTGGTGTATGGCACGCAGCGCGAAGCCGGCGCCAACCGTTACGCCGCCGAACAGTTGCAGGCGTCATACCTGAATATGTTCGAGAGCCAGGTCCCGATCTATAAGGATTTCGAAGTTACCGACGAGTTACTCGCGCATAAGGACGTAATCTTCGTCGGCCGTCCCGAATCCAACACGGCGCTCGCCGCATGGGCGAAATCGATCAACCTGGATTACGACGGCGCGATCTTCAAGATCGAGAATCAACTCCACGCCACCGAGCGCGAAGCGCTCACGCTGGCCGCGAAGAATCCGCAGGACCCGAGCCACATGGTCTTGGTGCTGGCCGGCAACGACGCCCTCCGCACCGTGAAACTCGCCACGTCCGGCTCTGCCCGCTTCGAGCAGACCCCCTACGTGATCACCGGCGACGCCAGTCGCCCCGCCGCCGCCCCCATGGGACGACGGCCCAGGTAGGACGGGCCTCCCGGCCGGTCCCACTAATTTAGTCTTATTTGGGAGCAGCAGGCATATACTGTATCAGTTCCTATGTCACCGAGCGACCATCCGGAGCGAACTGCGCCTGGCTTCGTGCTGGCGGAGCGCTTTCGGATTGTGCGGTTTCTCGGCCGAGGTGGCATGGGCGAGGTCTATGAGGCGGCCGATCTCGTCCTGAACCAGCACGTGGCGCTTAAGCTGATCCGGCCGGAGTCCCGGACCGACCCCAGACTGATCTCTCTGCTCCGCGACGAGGTGCGAAAAGCGCGGGCGGTCAGCCACGCGAACGTCTGCCGCGTCTACGATCTGGAACGGGACGAGGTCACAGGTCTCAGCTTCGTCATCATGGAATTGCTTCGGGGCGAGACACTCCACGCTCGCCTGAATCGCGAAGGCCCCTTCCGTCCAGCCGACGCTATGCCCATCCTGGGGCAGATCGCGGACGGAATCGACGCGATCCACGCCCAACGGATGGTGCACCTGGATCTGAAGCCTGCGAACGTGATGCTCGAATCCCAGAACGGCTCGGCGCCTCGAGCTGTGGTGAACGATTTCGGCCTCGCGCAATCGCACGCACCCAAGGATTCGTCCGATTCCACGGAGTCGCTGCTGGAATACAAAGGGGGAACGCCGCTGTATATGGCGCCGGAGCGTTTTTGCCGTGGCGCGGCGCTCACTGCAGCAGTGGACGTCTACGCGTTCGGACTGATCGCTTATGAGATGTTGGCCGGCTCTGCCTGGCCCGGTCCCCCTGGAATCGCTCCTCCTTCGTTGCGCGCAGCCGTTCCGGACGTCCCGGCGGCAATGGACGCGATGGTGAAACGCTGCCTTTCGCCGCAGCCGCTGGATCGCTTTCCCAGTTGCGGCGCCGCCATGGAATCGCTGAAAGTCGGGAGCGAAGCCGCCGCGTCTTGGCGGCCCTGGAAAAGGTGGAGCCGGAGGCGCCTCGCGATTGCCGGAATTGCTCTCGCGTCGGCGGCGGGAGTGGTGGCGTTCCGGACGTCCGGGCCGGAGCCGACCGCGGCGGCGTTGCGGTGGTACAACGAGGGCATCGAGGCCATTCGCGAAGGCACCTACTACAAGGCCGTGCGTGCTCTCGATCAATCCCTTAAGGAAAGCCCCGGCTTTCCGCCAACGCATGCGAGCCTGGCCGAAGCCTGGGTCGAACTGGATTCACCGGAGCGCGCTGCCGAAGAAATGTTGGCGGCCACCGGCCCGGAGACGGCCCGCTACAGGATCGGTTCGCGGCGCAGCGAGACTCTGCAGGCAATCCATCATACGGTGACGCGCGATTTCGCGAGCGCCGCCGCGGACTACAAGCGACTTGCGGAATCCGCACCGGCCGACGAGCGCCCGCGTGCCATGGTCGACCTCGGCCGGGCCTTGGAGCGCGCCAGGGAACCGCGCAAGGCGATGGAACAGTACGAGACCGCCGTTCGGCTGGACCCGAATTATGGTGGGGCGTATCTCCGGCTCGGCATCCTTGCCGGGCAACTCCAGCAGGCGGACAAAATGGCTCAGGCGTTGCAGCGGGCCGAATCGTTGTACGAGGCGGCGAGCAATCTGGAAGGCGTCACGCAAGTGTTCTATCAGCGTGGAACCTACGCGCTGCGCCACGCGCATCTCAATGACGCGGCACAGTGGCTCGAGCGCGCGCGTCAGTCGGCACTGGCGACGCACAACCCACACCAGGAGATCCGTGCGTTGCAGCAACTCGGCGCCGTGGCCTATCAGAAGGGCGACACCGCCGCGGGACAGAAATTCGCGGAGGAGGCGATTCGCGAGGCTCGCGCCAGCAATATCGAGTTTCTGGCGGCGCGCAGGTTTCATCGATCTCGGAAACGCCGTGAGTGGGCGGGGCGAGTTCGCGCAGGCGACCGAGTACTTCAACGAAGCGCTTCGCATCGCCCGCAACTACCACAACGGGAACCTGGAGGCCCTGGCACTCGCCAATCTCGGCGCCATCGGCATCCGGACCGGGCGGAGGAGTCCGCGGCTCGACAGGTCCAGCAGGCGCTCGGGTGGTTTCAGGCCAATGGATATCCGGGCGAAGCATCGACGTGCCTGGTTCATCTCGGGGCGCTTCCGCCTGGATCGCGGCGAACTCGACGAGGCCGCGTCAGCCTTTAATACCCAGTTAGAGCTAGCTCAGGTATCGCACGACGACTCTCAGACCGCGCTGGCTTTGGGGTCTGTCGCATCTGTGCTGATCCGCCAGGAACGCTTCCCCGAAGCGCTCGGCCCGATGCTCAGAAACCTCTCCATTTCCCAACAGTTGGGCAACGGGGTGTGGGCCGCGTACGCCCAACAGAGCTTGGCGAGAATCTATGCCGAATTGGGTCGCTTCCGCGAGTCGGCGGCGGCGGCGGACGCGGCGGAGGCCATCGGCCGCGATGGCAAACTGGAGGAGCTTCTGGCCTATGTGGAGCTGGAACGGGCGCGCAATCTGCTCCTGGCGGGACGAACGTCGGAAGCGGCGGCGGTTGCCGACCAACATATCCCGGCTTACGAAACGAAGTTTCCACGCGAGGCTGCCGAGCTGCTCGAGACTAAGGTGCTGGCGCGCTCCGGCCTGGCACCTGCCACACTTTTGTCGTGGTGCGAACGAGCCGGTAAGCTCGCCCAGGGCTCTGCCGCCGCCGGTCTCTCGCTGCGCCTGACCGAAGCTAATCTCAACCTGCGGGCCCGAGAGGCCCAGAAGGCTCTGGAGATCTGCCAGGAGGTTCGGCCGGCTTTCCAACGGCAACAAAAGGAGTACTCGCTGTTTCGTGCGGAATTGATCGAAGCTTTGGCCAACCGTCAACTTGGGAAGAGCTCTCGCGAGGCGGTGGAACGAGCCGATCAGGCGTTGCAGCGCTTTCAGAAGCGTTTCGACAAACAGGCCTGGGACCTATTTCGATTGCGCCCGGAATTTATGTTCTGGGAAAATAACCTTCGACAACTGAGATCCTCGACACTATAATGCTGTGGATATGTCGCGCATCAGTCCGCTTCTGTTCCTCCTGCTCGCCGCGTTAGCCCTACCGGCCGCCTCTAACGACCTGGTGTTGAATGCCGGTCAGGGCACACTACAGATCAGCGGCAGTCAAATCCCCCCAAACTCTAGCTCGGATCTGGTACCCAATCCCGCCAATTCCGTCACGGTACTGCGGGAACCTGCAGCTACGGCAACCGTGTGGCTTTACAGCAACGATGTATCGTCGTTGAATTGCCCGATGGAGAACGGATCGATCCTCCATCTGAAGAACGCAGGGACCGAATACCTTACTGTCTCTTTTGACGGTCAGTACCTCACCGTTACGAATACGACGAATCCAAGTCAAGGCACGTTCGTTCCCATCTCGCCGGCCTATTACGGCTATAAGTCATATGAGTTGAACGGCTACTCTCCGGGAACCGATTTCACGGTAACTTCACCAACCCTGCCAGTTTGTGGGACTTCCTTTGCCGGGCAGCAGTTTCTCTGGATTTATCCGGGAACTCCGCCAACAACAATCCTTCAACAACCTACGACCACCGGCGATGGTGGCGATGGAGGGGATGGCCCCCCGGTTCCGATTAGTGGCAACTCCCTGAAACTTTACGCCCCGCCAGATGCCAAGTTCACATGCAGTCCGCAAAACGCCAGTCTGGAGGGCGTAACGGCCAGACGCCTGGAAAAACACAGAGTAGCGACTCCTCTGCCATTGTGGGATACCTTCATGTTTCTCGACCAGGTCAGCAACTGGCGGATTACCGCATACCCGCAACGGCTGGAGATTTCGCCCAGCTTTTGGGGTAACAATTTGAATTTCAGCGTGCCTGCCAAATTCAAATTCGCTTGCGGCACGGATAGCGGTGGACACTACCTGAACGTGCAGGTTCTCGACGATAAGGGCAAGTATAAGGACGTATCCAGACCTCAGCAGTTTGTGCTGGACTGGTCTCCGGGTTTGTTTAGCTCCCGCCGCTTCGTACCCGTGACGTGTCCATATGACGGCACCCCCGGACAGCCTCAATTCGGGTGCCTTCTGAAGATCGTCACCAAAAAGAAAACCAAGTAGCCGGCCCTACTTCACAACCACAGTCACGCCGCCCTGACTGCTGACGCCGCCGACCGTCACCACCACGGGCGCCGGTCCACTAACTCCGCCCGGCACCACGGCGTTGACCTGCATCACGCCGGCGATCGATCCGGGAGCGCCGCCCGCGTATTGCACCGTCGCCGGGACTCCGCCGATCGTTACCGACACCGGCGCTATGGGCGTCGGCAGAACCGAGCCGGCCGTCTTGCCATCGACTCCCGACGGCGACGTCTGGCCTTCGCCCGTGGCGAATAGCGAGATCACCGAGCCTGCCGGCGCCGGAGATCCGGTGCCATTCGGCGTGCCGTTCTGATTCACCGCGGCAGCCTGTCCGCGGCCCGAGCCATCCTGAGTGAAGACTCCGGGCGCCGTTGCCGCCACCGCGACCCCTACGGGCGCCGACGCGGTGCCCGTGGCCTGTGCCACCACCTGCACCGTCCCACCCGTGGTCGCGTAGGGAACCGCCGCGCCCGCCTGTCCCGCCGAAGTGTAGATCAGCGGGCCCGCCACACCGTTGAACAGCACCGTCTGCACTCCGGCGAGACCGGTTCCGTAGAGCACTACCAGTTCGCCCGGCGCCACCGGACCCGGCAGATTGCTGGCCGCGTTCACTACCGCGCCCACCTGAATAGCCGCCGAAACCGGCGCCAGCAGGCGGATCGCGTTGTTCCCCGAATCGGCTACGTAGACGTTGCCCGCGGAATCCACCGCCAGCCCCCAGGGCTGATTCAACTGAGCCGCAGTCCCCAATCCGCCATCGCCCGTGTAGCAGCATTGGCCGTTGCCGGCGATGGTCGTGATCGCGCCGGCGGGAGAGATCCTGCGCACCCGGTTGTGACCGGTCTCCGCGACGTACACGTTGCCCGCGCGGTCCACCGCCACGCCGCGCGGATCGGCCAACCCCTGCTGGGTCGCGATGCCGTCGGCTGGAATAAACTCGGTGGATCCATCGCCGGCCACCGTCGAGATGTTGCCGAGCGGGTCGATCTTGCGGATCCGGTTGTTGCCGGTGTCGGCCACGTACACGTTGCCGAGCGCATCCACCGCAACACTGCGCGGGCGATTGAGCCGGGCCGAAGTCGCCGCGCCGCCATCGCCGCCGAACCCCGGCGTGCCGAAGCCCGCGATGGTGTGGATCACGCCGTCCGTGGTCACCTTGCGCACTACGTTGTCGAAGGTGTCGGCGATATAGAGGTTGCCCGCTGTGTCCACGGCCACGCCTTCCGGCTGGTTGACGCTCGCCTGTGTGGCAGCCAGGCCGTCGCCGAAGTAGCTGGCGTTGCCGTTGCCCGCCTTGGTGAAGAGATTTCCTCCGGGCTGACCTTCGCGCACGCGCCGGTTGCCGGTGTCGGCCACATAGTAGTTGCCCGATGCGTCGGCGGCAACTCCACGCGGCGTATTCAATTGCGCGCTCGAAGGCAGCACCACTTCGCCGTTGAAGCCCGCCGTGCCCGTGCCTGCGATGGTGGTGATGACGCCGCGCGATATCTTGCGCAGGCGCTGATTCTCCGAGTCCGCGATCAACACGCCGCCGCTCGCGTCGATCGCGACTCCGGTCGGGGTATCGAGCTGCGCGGCGGTCGCCGACGCGCCGTCGCCGCCGAAACTCGGCAGGCCGTTGCCGGCGAGCGTGGTCATGATGCCCGTGGAGGAGACCTTCCAAACCTTGTAGTCGCCGCGTGCCAGGCCCGTGCCCGACCCGATGCCTGCCTCTACGAAGTAGAAATTACCATTGCGATCCACGGCCACGCCGGTCGGACCGTTGAGGCGCGCATTCACCGCCTCCTCGCCTTCCACGATCGGCGCGCCGTTGTTTCTGCCGGCGACGGTCGTGATCAACGCATTCGCCACCACCCGCACCCGGCTGTTGCCGAAGTCCGCGATGTAGGGATTGCCGAAGCGATCCACCGCCACGTCGGTCGGCAGGGAGAGCGCCGCGCTTGCCGGCGGGCCATTATCGCCGCCGAAAACGCCGGTCGATGCCTACGCCCGCCAGGGTCGTGATGGTGCCGTCGGAGGCCACCCGCCGGATGCGTCCGTTGAAAGTGTCGGCGATGTAGAGCACGCCGTTCGCGTCGATTGCCACGCCTTCGGGACCATCGAACGCTGCGTTGCGCGCCGCGCCGCCATCGCCCGCGAAGCCGCGCGTGCCGCTGCCCGCGTAGGTGGAGATCGTCCCGTCCGGCGCGACCTTGCGGACCACCACGTTATTGGTGTCTGCGATGTACAGGCTGCCCTGCGCGTCCACCGTGACCGCGAACGGCGCGTTGAGCTGCGCCGCGGTGGCCGGTCCGCCATCGCCCTGATATCCGGGAGTGCCGTTGCCGGCGACAGTTTGAATGATGCCGGTGGTGGCGATACGCCGCACCACGTTGGCATCGCGGTCAGCCACGAAGACGTTGCCCGCCGCGTCCACCGCGAGTCCCATGGGAAAGAGCAGTTGCGCCGAGGCAGCTTGCCCGCCATCGCCGGAATTCCCGGGCCGTCCGTTGCCGGCGAAGCGCGTCATGGTGCCGCTGCTATCCACCTTAAAGATGGAGTGCAGGCTGCTGAAGTAGACATTTCCCGCGGCGTCCACAGCAACCCGGGTGGGGTCGCCGACCGAGGCCTTGGCCGCTGCTACCGGCGTTGGCGGCGCGGCGCCTCCCGCAATCGTCGATATCACATACTGCTGCGCCCAGACGCTACCACCGAACAGCAGGAAACCAAGTACCCGTTGAGCCCGCATTCCTATTCCACCATGCGCAACCGGAACTCCCGCAAATCGCGCAGAAGCAGGTCCGGTCGCAACGCTTCCAATTCTCCAACGGGGCTGATCCCCGTCTTTACCGAAATCGCGCGAATCCCGTTCGCGCGCGCTGCTTCGATATCCTGCGGCGCGTCGCCGATCAGCGAAACCACCGCGTCGCGGCCGATCCAACCTTGCCTGCGCGCCTCGCGGATGGCCAGCTTGGCCAGCCCCGCGCGATTTCTCGCCATCTCCCCGAACGCCCCGAAGCGGAAATGACGCCGCAACCCCGCGCGCTCCAGCTTGCGCCATCCGATGCGCGTCAGGTTGCCGGTCACCAGGCCCAACAGAATGCCGCGCCGCGTCAACCGTTCCAACAGCGGCTCCACGCCCGGACAGTGCTTGCCCGTCAACTCCGGGCAGACCCGCAGATAATAGCGCTCCGCGGCCCGCAGCACGTCGGGCATCGCCTCGCGGATAGCCGCCGGACGTGCTCCGGCGGCGCGCATCATCGCCGTAACGATCACCGGGTCCAGCATCCCTTGCACCGGGATACCTTCGGTGGTGGTCTCCAGTCCGGTGACCCGCCGCACCCCTTGTACCAGGGCCTCCCGGTGATGCGGACCGGCGCGGCGTACCAGCGTGCCATCGATATCAAACAGAACGAGCGCACCGATGCATGATGCGAACTGAAATGATACCAAGCGCCGGTACAATGGAGGAGTGAAACACACCAAGTTTCGGGTGGGACTGATACAGATGGCCTGCTCGCTGGACCCGAACGAGAATCTCGCCAAGGCCGAGTGGCGCATTCGCGACGCCGCCGGCAAAGGCGCGCAGATCATCTGTGTGCAGGAACTCTTCCGCTCGCAGTATTTCTGTCAGACCGAGGACATCTCCACCTTCGATCTGGCCGAGACCATTCCCGGCCCTACCACGGAGAGCTTCACGAAGCTGGCGCGCGAGCTTGACGTGGTGATCGTCGCATCCATCTTCGAGCGCCGCATGGCCGGCGTCTTCCACAATACGGCGGCGATCATCGATGCCGGCGGCGAATTGCTCGGCCTCTATCGCAAGATGCACATCCCCGACGACCCGCGCTTTTACGAGAAGTATTACTTCACGCCCGGCGATCTCGGCTTCCGCTGCTTCGACACCAGGTATGCCCGCATCGCAACACTGATCTGCTGGGACCAGTGGTTCCCGAAGGCGCCCGTATGGCGTCGCTCGGCGGCGCGCAGATTCTCTTCTACCCCACCGCGATCGGCTTCCACCACTCCGATGCCGCGGAGGCCGGCACGCAGCACAATGCCTGGGAGACCATCCAGCGGTCGCACGCCATCGCCAACGGAGTGTACGTCGCAGCCGTGAATCGCGTCGGCCACGAGGGTCCGGAGGAAGAGGGCCTTCAATTCTGGGGCGGCTCCTTCGTCAGCGACCCGCAAGGCCGCATGCTGGCCAAGGCGGGCGATGCGGAAGAGACACTGGTGGTGGAGTGCGACCCGCGCGTAATCGAATCGGTGCGCCGCAACTGGCCTTTCCTGCGCGATCGCCGCATCGACGCATACGGCCCCATCGTCAACCGGGTGATCGATTGAAGCCGAATGGCACGGCTTTCGTATGCCGGCGGAGTGGGAGCCCCACCAGGCGACGTGGATCGCGTGGCCGCACAATCGCGCCGATTGGCCCGGCCGGTTCGCGCCGATCCCGTGGGTCTATGGCGAGATTGTCCGCAAGCTCAGCCAGGTGGAGCGCGTGCGCATCCTGATTCAGAGCGAGGCGCTCGAAAAGCAGGCGCGCCGCATTCTCGAGAAGGTAGGCGCGAATCTGGATGCCGTAGAGTTTTTCGCGCGCGAGACCGACCGCGTGTGGACGCGCGATTACTGTCCGCTGTTCGTCAAGAACCGCCGCGGCGAAATCGCGCTGACCGCGTGGCGCTTCAACGCCTGGGCGAAGTACGACAACTGGCGCAAGGATGCCGCCGTGCCGGCGTATCCTCGGCAAACGCCTGAAGCTGCCGGTCTTCACGCCGGGCATGGTGCTCGAAGGCGGCAGCATCGACGTCAACGGCGCGGGCGTGCTGCTGACCACCGAGGAGTGCCTGCTCAGTCCGATCCAGGCGCGCAATCCCGAACTCAACCGCCTGGAGATCGAGCGCCGGCTGGGCGATTATCTGGGCGTGGACCGCGATCGTCTGGCTCAAGACCGGCATCGCGGGCGACGATACGCACGGCCACGTGGACGACCTGGCGCGCTTCGTCAACCCCGAAACCGTCGTGCTGTGCGCGGAGGCCGACCCCGCGGATTACGCCACGTTGCGCGTCGCCGGGTTGAAGGTTGTAAAGCTTCCCATGCCGCGCCCGCTGCTCTTCGACGGCCAGCGACTCCCCGCCAGCTACGCGAATTTCTACATCGCCAACGGCCTGGTGCTGGTGCCGACCTTCAACGATCCCAACGACCGCACGGCCCTGACGATCTTGGCCAGGCAGTTCCCGGATCGCGAAGTGGTCGGCATCAACTGCACCGAGTTCATCTGGGGCCTGGGCGCCCTGCACTGCATGACGCAGCAGCAGCCCGCGTGAACGGCGCTGTAATGTCTCAGATCCGCCCGCCAGTTGACTACCACCAGCGTCTCGGCGGCTTCAATGCGTGGGGCTCAGCCAGTTTTGGAGGAGAACAGTCTGCGGACGGTCATTCATTTGCAGATTCACCAGGAACCGCTCTCCATCGGGACTCACGGAATACTGCCGGCGGTAATGGGTCAGTCCAAATCGGGTTGCGTCAAAGAGGTTCTTGGGAGCACCGGCTTCGAAGTTCGAGCCGGTTTTGACGGGGACGGCGACGATTATTCCGGCATCCGTTTTGTAAAAGAGCTCTTTGCCATCCCGGCGCCAGACGGGCTGAGCGCCCCCGTGGGTGGAGATCGCCCATTTGCCGTGGCCCGCGGGAACCGGCTGCACATAGACTTCGTAGGTTCCGGATTCGGCCGAGACATAGGCCATCCACCGGCCGTCCGGCGAAAAGGCCGGCTGCGTGAATTTTCCGTTGAGATAGGGAACTGGCGTGTGGTCTCCGCTAACAGGAATCAGCAACAGCGAACCGGCGGGTCCGCCCGGTTGCGGTTCGACAGCGACTATCGTCTTTCCATCCGGCGACCAGTGAGGCATGCGCGCGTTCGGGGCCAATAATTCGCGCTGGCCGGATCCGTTCGCATCCCTGATGTAAAGCGCGCCCGACCCCTCGTAGGCGATGCGCCTGCTGTCCTTCGACCAGGCAGGTACCTGAGCGTCCTCCTCATCGGCGGTGAGCCGGTTGGAAGTGCCGCGCGCAAGGTCGGTTACCCAGAGGCTGGAGCGCAGTGTCTTCGGATCCACGCGCGTCGCTGCCACCGCACTGCCATCAGGAGCAACCTCGATGTCGTAATGGAGACTGGAGTCATCAATCACGTTGGAAGCTTTTCCGGAACGGTCGAACCAGGTCAACGCGGTGCGGCCCACGGAACCGGTCTGGTAGACGATGAGCCCGTTAGCCGCCGTCGAAAACGATGCCGCGCGGGCTACCGCGACCATGCCGACATCCCAAGCAACGGGAAACGCCTCCCCGGTGGTGCGGAGTCCGCCGGGGTCGAACGCCTGCGCCATGAGCGTTGTGCCGCGGGTAAACACGATGTGCCCCGGGGGCATGAATTCGGCCTTGCTGTTCGCCGGGGTGATTCTTCGCGCTTCCTTGGAATCGAGCGTACCGACGTAGATGGCCTGGTCGCCGCGGTCCGATCCGGCAAGGAACAGATAGTGTCGTCCGTCGGGCAACATGGAGGGGTACATTGCAAACCCCGACGTCGCCGCGGCCGGAGCGCTGCCCTTTTCGGACACCCTCCGGATCGGTCCACCGGGGCTGAACAGGATGGTTCCATCGATGTTCCACGCGGCGCCGCGGAAATTCAGCAGATCAGAGGCAAGAGTCTGCGGCGTTCCACCTGCCACGGAAACCTTGCGGAGTTCGTGAGCGTTTCCATCGTAGTAAGCAAGTGAACGGCCGTCGGGTGACCACGAGATCGAGTAGCCTGCGGGCGCGGCCTTGATCAATTGCGAGTCCAGGGAATCCACCGCGTGCACTCGCAGGCCTTCGGATGTGACAACCGCAATCCTCGTGCCGTCGGGCGAGAGCGCGGGATATTGCCCGTGCTCATCGGGCGGCCACTGCAGCACCACCTTTAAGCGCGGCGTGGGCGGTGTTGCCGGTCGGCGCTGCCACCACGCCGCGCCGAAAGCGCCGGCCGCCATTACCGCCGCCACCACTACCGCCGCCACCACTACCGCCGCCAATGCCGGATTCCGGCGAGCGGGTTTCGGCGCCGCCGAACGGGCGGCGGCGATCCATTCCAATTGCACCCTCACATCGCGAACCGATTGCCAGCGCTCTTCAGGGTGCTTGGCGAGGCAGCGCTGCAAGACCTGATCGAGCGCCGGCGGAGCGACCGCGCCGACGCTCGGGGCAGGTCGCTCGATGATGGCCGCAATCACGCTCGCAGGCGATGGTCCGTCGAAGGCGCGCCGGCCGGTGATCATTTCGTACAGCACCAGGCCGAAGGAAAAGATGTCCGTGCGAAAATCTACCTCTTCGCCGAATGTATGCAACTGCTCCGGCGACATGTAGAGCAGCGTGCCGACGATCTCGTGCTTGCCGGTGAGCGCCTTCGTCACCGTCTCGTCGGCGCCGCTGCCTGGCTTGACCGGTGAGGCGGTGGTCTTGGCGAGCCCGAAATCGAGCAGCTTGATGCCCTGTTTGGTGACCAGAATGTTGGCCGGCTTCAAGTCGCGGTGCACGATGCCTTTGCGATGCGCGGCATCCAGCGCGTTGCAGACCTGGGCGCCGTACTCTAGCGCAAGCGCGAGCGGCAGCGGACCGGTCAGCGGCCGTCCCTCGATCAGTTCCATCACCAGGTAGTTGGGCCCAACGTCGTAGATCTGGCAAATGTGCGGGTGATTGAGCGCCGCCACGGCGCGCGCCTCCCGCTCAAAGCGTTCGCTGAACTGCTCCGCCGAAGTCTTGACGGCGACGTCGCGGCCCAGGCGCGGGTCGCGGGCACGGTAGACGGTCCCCATTCCACCGGCGCCCAGGATCTCGATGATCTGATACGGCCCCAGAAGAGCGCCGGGCAGAAGCGGCATCGTTGCAGTGATTCTATCTCATCCGGCTCTGCCGGTCCCGAGGGCCCGATTCCAGCTCTACTTCAACAGCACTTTCAGCACTCCGCGCTCGGCGGCGCGGGCGAAGGCGCGCGGGGCCTCGGAAAGCGGGAACCGGTCGGCGATCATCTCGTCGACCAGGATCAGGTCGTGGTCGATTAATGGGAGGGCCAGTTCCATCCGCCCGCAGCGCGAACCCACCAGCGTCAGTTCGTTGACGATGACCGGCGCGGTGTCGATGGGTACCATCCCGTGCACCGTGGATTTCATGATCAAGGTGCCGCGCGGACGGGTCATGGCGACCGCGGTGCGCAGTCCTTCGGGGCTGCCGGTGGCGTCCACCACCCAATCGTACTCCGCCACCGGGAGTGGACAGTTGATGAGTTCGGTGGTGACGCCGGCGCGGGCCGCGATCGCCAGTTTATCGGCGTGGCGGCCGAACTGGTGGACGGGATAGCCGTGCGCGTTGAGCACCTGCGAGATCAGCAGGCCGAGTTTGCCATCGCCCAGCACGGCGATGGGCTCGTGCGGCGGGATCGCGACCTGGTCGAGGATCTCGCAGGCGGCGGCGAGCGGCTCCAGGAAGACGGCGCGATCCGTAGGCAGGTCGTCGGGGAGGACGTGGAGGTTGCGCTCGGGCAGCGTGAGGAATTCGGCGAAGGCGCCGGGATGGCCCACGATGCCGAGCACGGTGCGGTTGGGGCAATGGCGGCCGAGGCCTCGAAGGCACCACTCGCATTGTGTGCAGGCGAGGTTGATTTCGCCGGAGACGCGTTGGCCAATGAGCTCGCGGGTGTCGGCCTCCACCACTTCGGCGACGAACTCGTGGCCCGGCGTGCCGGTGAAGCCGTAGTAGCCGCGCTGGAGTTCAAGATCGGTATTGCAGATGCCGGCGGCAAGCAGGCGCAGCAGGGCGAAGCCTTCGGGCCGCGCCGGCATGGGCACCTCGCGCACCGTTACCGCACCGTTTTCCAGGTGCACTGCGAGCATCCCCTTTATAATAGATCTTCATGCCTGCGGAACTTGCCTGTTTTGAAGAGCGGTGCCGCGCGCGGTTTCCGATCACCGAAGTTCTTTACAATTGCCCGCACTGCGGCGGTCTGTTGGAAGCGGTGTACGGCAAGCCGGCGCTATCCGCCGATGAGTTGAAATGCCTGTGGCGCACGCGCCGCACCTCGAACGCTCCGCTGGATCAGAGCGGAGTCTGGCGCTATCGCGAGTTCATTCCGTTCCTGGACGATTACGCGCATGCGGTGACACTGCGCGAAGGCTGCACTCCGCTGCTGCCGGGTCGCCTGGCGGCGGAGTACGGCGGCCTCGACGCGCTGGTGTTCAAGCACCAGGGCTTCAACCCCACCGGTTCTTTCAAGGACAACGGAATGACCTGCGGAGCGTCGCAGGCCATGCGGTTGGGGATGACGCGGGTGGCCTGCGTCTCTACGGGTAACACCTCGGCCTCGATGGCGGCGTACGCGAGCGCGGCCGGCCTGCAGCCGGTGATCTTCATTCCGCACGGCAACATCTCCTTCGGCAAACTCGCGCAGGCGCTGGAATACGGCGCCAAGACGATTCAGGTGGAGGCGAATTTCGACCAGATTCTGGCGCTGGTGCGGCAGGTGGCCGAGCGGCTGGGAATCTATCTGCTGAACTCGATCAACCCGTTCCGCATCGAAGGCCAGAAGACGATCATGGCGGAGATGCTGGATCAGCGCGATTGGAAGGTGCCGGACTGGGTGGTGCTGCCGGGCGGCAATCTGGGCAATACCTCGGCCTTCGGCAAGGGGCTGCGCGAACTCAAGGAACTCGGGCTGATCGACCGGCTGCCGCGGCTGGCGGTGATTCAGGCGGAGGGGTCGGCGCCTTTCTACGATTTGATGCAAGGTGACAGATCGTTCCCACCTGACTGCGGTCGACCCATCCGGAGACCCTGGCGACGGCGATCAAGATCGGCGATCCGGTTTCCTGGCCGAAGGCGCTGCACGAAGTCGACGACTTCGGGCGGAGTGGTGGAGAAGGTGACGCGAGCAGGAGATCGCGGACGCGAAGGCGGTGATCGGGCGCTGCGGCATCGGGTGCGAGCCGGCGTCGGCGGCAACCCTCGCGGGAATCCGAAAGCTGACTGCGCGTGGCGTCATGCGGGCCGACTCGGACGTGGTGGCAGTTCTTACCGGAAATGTCTTAAAAGATCCTAGCTATATCCACCAGTACCATACCGGCGTATTGAGGACGGGAGACGGAACTCCGATCCGTCCTTCCTTCGGAAATCCACCGGTAGTATTACCAAACGACTCAGATGAAATAGCTGACTTTCTAAGCATTTAACTCGAAATTACCCCTATTTGGGGTTAGCTGATACCCGCAAAAAGGTTTGGATCCGATCTTGCCACAGGTATTGTACATTCTTAGACGTTCTGGTACATCTGTACTATGTTCGCGAAGAAAGACTCTTTCATCCACTACTCCGGACCGAACGTATCGGAAAGAACTCGAGTACCTCTACGCGCGACGCACCGCGATCGACACACTGATCCAGTCGCTGGAAGAGTACGACCGGTTCCGCGCGATCCGTGACATGCCCAAACGCAAGACTGCGTAAGGGTTCCGCGGCTATTTCCGGAGCACGGCGCGGATGCGCGCGGTGAGTTCGGCTTCGGATGCATTTCCGGGATGGTAGTAGCGAACAATCCCCGCACCATCAATCAGGACCAGAGTCGGAGTGCTGCTGGCCCCGTAGGCGATGAAGTTGGCGGCGCTCAGTGGAGCGGGCATGTCCGCAAGATCCGCATAGAAGCGTTTGCGCACCTGCTCGATATAGACCTTCTCTTTTTCCGCGGGGGCGTCTTCCCCGCCGGCCACATACCCATATAGCCGTGTAGGACCAATCACCGCAAGCCCCTGCGGAGCAAATGTTCGCCGCAGATTGGCGAGGATGCCGATTTCGGCTTTGCAGTCGCTGCACCAGTGCGCCCAGAAGAAGAGCAGCACGGGGTGGCCGCGCAGCGCGGCCAGGGACGGCGGTTTGGGACCGAGCCACTCCTTCTCCTCCAGTGGCGGTGCAGGTTTGCCTTCCAGGCTGAGCAGGTTGATGTTCTTGCGGATGCGTTCGGGCAGGGAAGTGCCGGCGAACTGCTTGAGTTGCGTGCGCAGGTACTCGACGGCTTCGGCGCGTTCGCCGCGCGCGGCCAGCACCTGGGCGTGGACCTCGATGGCGGCGCCTTGCGCCGTGGGCAGCCACGGGTCGTCATCCAGCTTCTGGCCCATCAGGAAGCGCGAAGCGATCTTGGTGGTTTCCTGGGCCAGGGCATCGGCCTGATCGTAATTTTTGGCGTCGAACTGCGCCCGGGCGAGCCAGGAGAACGCCGCCGCGAGCTCGGGCGTGGGGCCGGTGCGGGCTTGATAGGCGCGGGCGAGACGCTCCGCCGCCGCGATGTCGTGTCCGGCGATCAGGGTGCGGACGGCATTGATGAGGGACGGCTGCTGGGCATAGGCGGAGAACGCCAGCAGGATCAGGAGCAAGCCCAACGAGCCGCGACCGTGAGGGAGCGCAACGAACCCGCGCCCCTCCCCGTCGCCCCTAATCAGAGCCGCGACCGTAAGCGCGCGATCTCGCAGCACGCGTGAACGACGATTCATTGTGGCGCTTTCGCCTGCCAACTTGTGGTGCTGCGGCAGCGCCTGCCAATTCTCTGCGTGGTAGGGCATCATAGAAATCTTTCAGCGAGAGCGTCGGCGTCGATGGCAGTCTTCACCCGATAGTTGAAGCGGGCTGGGTCGAGTGCGGCGTCGGTGGATGCGGAACTCAGCGTGATCTGGAACTGGCGAGCGACGGCGGCGATTTCTTCGAGGTCGCCGGTCCAGCTTCCGCCGGCGAGTTGCGGAGCGTGCGCACCCGCGCGCAGGTGCTCCAGGGCGCCGCGCAGGGTGTCGGCGGAGACCGGAGTCTCGAAGATCACTTCGAAATCGAACCCCCTGGCAATCTTTAGAGCGGAGCGGGCGCGACGGATCTGCTCGTGCGTCTCCTCGGCGGTCTTCAAGCCCGCCGCGGTGGGCGGGATGGTGACCGAATAGCGGCTGTAGGCGGCCTCCGGGATCGCGCCGGAGACGTCGATGCCAGTGGTGTAGCCGGCGCGCCAGCCGGCGCGGATGGCCGCCCACATGGCGGCGTGATAATCGCCGGCAAGTGCGGCGAAGTTCTTGCCGGTGCGCTTCTGAAGCGCGCGAAAGAGCGCGAAGGCCGCCGCAGGGTCCTCTTCGATCGTGATGGTAGACGCGCGCCCCCTGGGGCTGCGGATAGAAGGCGGAATTGATGCGCGCGGCGAAGGTCTCGATGTTCTCGCGGTCGCACGGGCCGAACGGAATCGCGTTGATCACCATCTCCGGGCCGTTGGGACGGCGCATGCGCCCGATCAGGAGCGGCTTGTGGTAGATGCTGCTGGTGGGGGCGGTGGCCAGCGCCATGTAGAGCAGTTGCGGCTGAACCCTGCTGCGCCATCCACGGCCAGGTAGTAGACCGAGGGATGGACCGGATCGCGCTCCAGCGAACCGAAGATACGGCGTGACGATCTGCAGCTTCAGCACCGCGGCGCGGCGCCGCGAGGCGATTGCGCACGTTCGTCGGAGAGCGGCTTGCGCTCGGCGTGATCGAAGATCAGGTTGGCCAGTTCCGTCGCTTCCGCGGGGCGCAGCGGCAGATCCAGGGGAACGGGGGTCACGCTTTTTACTCTACAGCAGCGAATCGATGAGCTGCGTCATGCGCGGATCCATCCAATCGGCGGGTTCGGCGAGCTTTTGCAGAACCTTGCCTTTGGAATCGATGATGTAGGTTTCCGGGTACATGAACGTGCCGTAGTCCTCGTGCAGCTTGCCTTCGCGCGCGGTCAGGAATGCCGGGTTGAATTTCTGCAGGAAGGCGCGGTAGGCCTTCTCGTCGTTGTCCACGCTGACGCCGAGGACGACAACGCCCTTGCTCGCATAGGTGGCGGCGAACTGGCTCAGCGACGGAGTTTCCTGCACGCAGGGCGGGCACCAGGTGGCCCAGAAATTCAGGACCAGGAGTTTGCCGCCGAAGTTGGGCAGCGAGACGGTGCGGCCGTTATCGGCTGTGAATGGTGAATTCCGGCGCGCTATCACCCGCGACGACGACGCGTTCGTGGATGCCGGAGTAGATGAAGAAAACGAGGACCACGGAGAGCAGCACGATGCCCGCCTCGCAGCAGCCGGTCAGTTTTGGGGCTTCTGCATGACGGTCTATAATTTAATTGTATCTCCGGAGATCCTTGCGGCGTCGAAAAATTACCCAATGTTGATTACCCGCAAAGTAGAGTTTTCCGCCTCCCACGTTTGCAGGAATCCGCAGCTTTCCGATGAGGAAAATCAGCGGATTTTCGGCATGGCGGCGAATCCGCACGGCCACGGACACAACTACGTGGTGGAAGTGAGCCTCGCAGGGCGACCCCGACCCGGTGACCGGTATGGTGCTGGATCTGAAGGAGTTGAAGGAGATTCTGACGCGCGAGATCGTGGAGCCCTACGATCACCGTTTTCTGAATTACGAAGTGCCGCCCTTCGACCGCGAGGTGCCGACCACGGAGAATATCGCGCGCGACATCTGGCGGCGGCTGGAGCCGCGCTTGAGCGATCGCGCGCCAGCAAGCTGCACTCGGTGCGCGTGTACGAGACGCCGGACCTGTACGTGGATTATTTCGGGGAGCAGCCGTGTTCCGCGTGACCCGGCGTTACGAATTTGCCGCCTCTCACCGCCTGCATTCCGGCGGAGTTGAGCGAGGAGGAAAACCGGCAGCCTGTACGGCAAGTGCAACAATCCCTACGGCCACGGTCACAACTACGTGGTGGAAGTGAGCGTGCGCGGTCCCGCTGGACGAAGCCACGGGCCGCGCGGTGGACACCGCCGTGCTGGACGAACTGGTGAGGCGCGAGGTGATGCAGCCCTTCGACCATCGCAACCTGAACGCGCGAGGTGCAGGTCTTCGGCCAGGTGGTGCCGACCTCGGAGAATCTGGGCTTCGAGATTTGCCGCAGGCTGAAGCGAAATTGGAAGCAGGTGTTTCCGGGCGAGTGGCCGAAGCTGGAGAAGATCCGCATCGGCGAGACGCCGCGGAACATCTTTGAAGTCGGAGCCGATGAAATCGAATAAAGCTGTAGTCAAGATGATGAACCCGCAGACCGAGGAGGCGCTCGATCGCTCCGCTGATCGAGGAAATGCTGGGCCGCCTGGGCGAAGACCCGAAGCGCGACGGCCTGCTGCGCACGCCGCAGCGCGTGGACAAGGCCCTGCGCTTCCTGACCAGCGGCTACCAGATGAACATCGAACAAGATCCTGAACGGCGCGCTGTACGAGGTGAAGTACGACGAGATGGTGGTGGTGAAGGACATCGAGTTCTTCAGCCTGTGCGAGCACCACATGCTGCCGTTCTACGGCAAGATGCACGTGGCGTATCTGCCCCAGAAGAAGGTGATCGGGCTGAGCAAGATTCCGCGCATCGTGGACATGTTCGCGCGGCGGCTGCAAATTCAGGAGCGGCTGACGCAGCAGGTGGCGCAGACCATCCAGGAAGTGATTCAGTCCGCTGGGCGTCGGCGTGATCTGCGAAGCGCGGCATTTCTGCATGATGATGCGCGGCGTGGAGAAGCAGCACTCGGGCGCGATGACGAGCGCGATGCTGGGGGCTTTCCGGGATCGCAAAGAGACTCGCGACGAGTTCCTGGCGCTGGTGAATCATCGGAGCAACGGCTTCTAAGATTTCTCGCAAAGCCGCAAAGCCGCAAAGTAACGCAAAGAAAACAATAGGCATTTCTTGCTGGGTACTTTGCGGCTCCGGAAGTCGATTGACGCTTCGCGGTTGATTCGGGCAGGCCGCTGCGCAGCGGCGCATGCCGCCTGCCGGGCTTTGCGAGAACTAGAAACCCACCACTTAAGAGTGGGAACTCTGCAACGGATGTTACAATCAGGTTAAATGAAAGGTCTGATCGGATTGATGGTGGGATTCCTCCTGGGGGCGATGTGCCGCTGGCTGGACATTCCGGTTCCGAGCCCTCCGAAGCTCCTGGGAGCGCTCCTGGTCGTGGCAACGACTATCGGGTATATGGCGGCGGATCGCGTACTGACGCGGTAGAAGTGCGGCGTATTTCTGCTAAGCCGTCTGAGTTTTTCCGGTGATGCGGCGGCGGAGCAGGTCTAAAGCCATCTGCGTAACAAACGTCCGCACACGCTGCCGGTCGCCGAGGAACTGGCGGTGCACCACGAGCGTGCCCGCGGCATCGGCAAGGCCGATGTACATCGTGCCGACCGGAACCTTCTCGTCGGCGGAATCGGGACCGGCGGCGCCGGTGATGGAAAGTGCGTAGGTGGAGCTGGTGCGGCGGCGCGCGCCGATCGCCATGGCCTCGGCGGTTTCTTTGCTAACCGCGCCGTGCTCCTGCAGAATTTCGGCGCTGACTCCGAGCAACTCCATCTTCATCGCATTGGTGTAGGTGATGAAGCCGCCCACGAAATACTCCGAACTTCCGGGTACAGTAGTGAGCCGCTCGCCCAGCATTCCGCCGGTGGCGCTTTCGGCAACGCGAGACGGTGGCGTGCAACTTGCGCAGCAGGTCGCCGACGACGACTTCCAGCGGATCGCCATTGCGCGAGTAGATGCGATCGCCGAGCAGCAATTCGATCGGCCCGCCGACTTCGGCGAGCAGCGCGTCGCCTTCGGCTTCCGTGCTGCAGCGCGCGCGCAGATGGATCTGGATGTCGCCGGCCGCGGCCAGGATGGTGGTCGACCGGGTTCTCGTACTTCTTGTAGACGGGCGCGATCAGCTGATCGAGATCGCTTTCGCCCATGCCGGCGACGCGCATGAACAGCGTGCGGATCACCTGTTTGGGGACGATCCGCGCCAGGCGCGGCAGGCACTGGCGCTCGAACATCGCCTTCAGTTCGTGCGGCGGACCGGGCAGCAGCATAGCGACGGCGCCCGACTCCTCCAGCCACTGGCCGGGCGCGGTGCCGCGATCGTTGGGCAGAATGTCCGGCGCCTTCGATCACGAAGGCCTGGCGCTTGTTGACTTCCGCCATCTTGCCGTTTGGCCGCGGCGAAGCGCTGCTCCAGCCAGGCGGCGATCTCGCTGTTCGAAAATCAGCTTGCGATCGAGCGCCAGCGCCACCGCCTCGCGGGTCACGTCGTCTTCGGTGGGGCCGAGCCCGCCGGAGAGGATCACGATGCCCGAGCGCGCCATCGACTGGCGAACCTGGTCGGCGAGCCGGTCGCGGTCGTCGCCGATCACGCACTTGGTGACCACTTCGACGCCCAGCTTGTTGAGTTCCGCCGTGAGGTAGAGCGAGTTGGTATCGACGCGCTCGCGGCGTCAGCATCTCGCTGCCGATGGCGATGATTTCGGCGTCCATTAGAAGAGCGGCCGCCCCTTGATTCCAACGTCGACGCGATAGATGGCGTTGGTGGTGGCGACTACCATGGCGCGCGAAGGGGTGAAGGCGAGGCCGACGATGCCGGGGCCGGAGAGAAACAGATCGGCGCGCTTGTCCGGCGTAGATGCGCACCACGCCTTTGCGCCCGGCGATGGAGGCGGCCACGTAGAGGCGGCCCTCTTCATCGAACGCCATGCCTTGCGGCCGGCCCAGACCGCGGTAGAAGGTCTCGACTTCGCCTTCGTGGGAGATGCGGTACACGGCGTCGAAGCTCGAGGTGGTGGGTCCGGTGACGTAGAGGTAGCCGTCCGGTCCGAAGGCCAGGTGGTAGGCGGAGATGGAAGGTTCCAGCGTGGCGAAGACGAAGATCTGGCGGCTGGGACTGATCTTGAAAATGGTGCCGCTGCGATCGCCCACGTAGAGATTCTGCTCGCCATCGAAGGCGATTCCGGTGGCCACGCCCATGCCTTCCACGAACACGGACATGTTGCCGTTGGGCGTGACCTGGTAGACGAAGCCATCGTAGCGGCTGGAGATGTACAGCATGCCCTGGCTATCGAAGGCCAGCGCGGTGGCGTTCATCAGCTCGTTGATGAACGGCTTCATGGTGAAGTTCAGATCGATCTTGTAGACCGCGACCGGGACTTTCTGGCCGCGCGATCCGCTGAAGGTGGTGTAGATATTGCCGAAGGAATCGACCGCGGGGTTGGAGACGGGATGCAGGCTATCGGCCAGCAGCACGCCGATGTCGCACGCCCAGGATTCGCTGGCCTGCGCGCCGCTTTCGATCACCAGTTCGCCGGCGGTGGCGCCTTCCGGCACGCGCGCGATGACGAAGGAATCCGAGCCGATGATCACCGGCGCGCCGACTTCCCCGATCGTCACCTGCGGCCGATCCGACCGGGCAAACCCCTTCCCCCGAATCTGCAACTCACCGCCGGCGATAGCGGCGGTCGGGGTGACCGTGGAGATGCTGGGCTTGGAATCAGATGGTTTCCGGAGAGACATAATACTAGTAAAGATTGAAGCATCCCGCCGCGAATAAGACAAGTGCGGCGTATACGCCGGCCATCACGTCGTCCACATTGATGCCGAGGCCGCCTGGAAGGGCTTCCAATTGCCGCACGGGCGGCGGCTTCCAGATGTCGAAGAGGCGAAACAGCACAAAGGCGGCCAGGTAGCTCTTCCAGTGGAAGTGGCGCTCCCGCGAGCGCGATCCACTGGCCGAGCACTTCGTCCACGACGACGATTTGCGGGTCCTTGAGCTTCTTGACCTTGGCGGTGACGTCGGCGGCCCAGGTGGCGGGCACGAAGGCGATGGCGGCGAGGAGGAGGAAGTGCCACCAGGTGAAGCCGGCATACTCGTGAAGCAGGATACCGATGACGAGCGCGGCAAGCGATCCGGCCGTGCCTGGGGCGAACGGCGAAAGGCCGCACCCGAACCAGGTGGAGACGAGGATGGCCACTCTATGCTTTATGGGCATCGCTTCTCATCTCGGGAGTGCGTGCCATGATCCGAGCCGCGACCGTAAGGGAGCGGTTGGTAATCTACTAGCGACCGCTCCCTGACGGTCGCGGCTCGCAAGGGGAGCGCTCGGGAGGGGCGCGAGTTCGTCACGCTCCCTGACGGTCGCGGCTCGTTACGGTCGCGGTTAGGCGTCTTCATCCTCATCGGGGTTGGCGAGATTGGGGTCGGGGGGCGTGGGGATCACGTATTTTTCGGTGGCCCAGTTTCCCAGGTCGATAATGCGGCAGCGCTCGCTGCAAAATGGGAATTCCGGGTCGCCGACGGCGACATCCACCTTCTTGCAGATCGGACACTTCACGGTCATACGGCGGCTAAGGATTCAATGTTGATGAGTCCGGGACCAGACGGCAGCACCGGTGCCGGTTCGGTGGGCGCCAGTAGCGTGCCCACCACGTCGTAATCGTGGGCTTCGGTGATCCGCAAGCGGCGGATCTCGCCGGCGCGCGGCTCCGAGCCTTCAAAATCGTTGATGAGTGTTACGCCGTCGATCTCGGGCGCCTGGGTGGACATGCGCGCCTCCCACAGCAGGTCGGTTTCGTCCGAAAGGCCGCTCAACCAGCACCGGGACTTCTCTGCCGACGAGCGCGCGGTTGCGAGCGCGCGCGATCTTACGCTGGATCGCCATCAGGCGGCGCTTGCGGTTCTGGATCGTGCGGCCGTCCACTTTGCCGTCCAGTGCGTAGCTGGCGCTGGTGTCTTCGTCCGAGTAGGTGAACACGCCGAGGTTATCGAACTGCGCAGCCTCCACGAACTGGCAGAGCTCGTCGAAATCGGCGGCGGTCTCGCCGGGGAAGCCGACGATGAAGCTGGTGCGGATGGCGACGCCGGGAATCGTACGGCGAATGCGCTCGATCAGTTTGAGGAAGATTTCACCCGAAGCGCCGCGCTTCATCCGCTTCAGCACGTTGGCGCTGGCGTGCTGCAGCGGCATGTCGATGTACTTGACCAGGGACGCGTGTTCGGCCATGGTGTCGAGCAGTTTCTGCGTGACCTTGTTCGGATAGGCGTACAGGAAGCGGATCCACTTCTCCTGCGGCGTCTCGATTTGCGCCAGGCGCGCCAGCAGCTCGGCCAGCCCGTCCTTCAGGCCGAGGTCTTCGCCGTAGCAGGTGGTGTCCTGACCGATCAGGTTGATCTCGCGGACGCCCTGCTGGAAGAGGCGCGTGGCCTCGGAGATCACGGATTCGAAACGGCGGCTGCGGAAGGCGCCGCGATACTGCGGAATCACGCAGAACGTGCACGGATGATCGCAGCCCTCGGCGATCTTGATGTAGGCGAAGTGCCGCGGCGTGGCCAGCACGCGCGGCGTCAGGTCGTGATACAGGTACGGCTCGAGCGGATTGGTGGAGGGCGGCATGCCCTCGCAGATCGCCACGATGCTGTCCAGTTCGTTGGTGCCGATCAGCGCGTCCACTTCGGGCATCTCCTTGCGGATATCGCCGCGGTAGCGTTCCACCAGGCATCCGGCGACGATCAGCTTTTTAGCGCGGCCGATTTTCTTGTACTCGGCCATCTCCAGGATGGTGTCGACGGACTCTTTTTTCGCGGGGTCGATGAAGCTGCAGGTGTTGACCACCAACACGTCGGCCTGGTCAGGATGCGACGTCAGCTCGTGGCCTTTGGCCACGAGTTGACCCATCATGACTTCACTATCGACGAGGTTTTTGGGACAGCCCAGACTGACGAAACCGACTTTCAAGCGTGTGTACCAGACCTAATTACGGAAGGATCTCTATACAGGATAGCATTGAGATCCCTCCCTTACGGTCGCGGCTCGCTGTGAAGCCTATTTACACACGGGCGGAAGGACCAGGTCTATCGGTTCCACCGTGAACCGCATGATTCCGGCACGAACGGCAGGGTCCGCCGCGGCGATATCCTTGGCGGCAGCTTCATTTTCCGCAACGATAATGGCAATGGCGTGAAGATGCTTCGGGTCCTGCAACATGCGGCCGGCGGTCAGCAGGACGCCCGACTCTCGAAGCTTCATCAGGTTCGCTCCGTGGTCCTTCAGCACTCCCATCTGCTGCGGCGTGAGGTGGGCGAAATCGATGCCCGCGGTGACTTCGTAGGCTACGAAGAAATTCGCCGCCGGAGCTGCGAGCGCTGCGAACAGCAGGAGAATTGCGGCTTTCATTGCGCCACCGCCTTGCCCTTGAGGTAGCCGGAGAGCCATTCGATCACGCGCGCCCATCCCAGGCTGTGGCCCTGCTGCGATTTGAGCTGGCCATCGAAACCGGAATGCTCGAAATGGACCTTGGTACCGCCGGCGATTTTGGTCAGGGTATATCGAATCGTTGTGGCGGGAATCGGGTCCCAACTCGGGTTCCAGGTGTAGGCGAGAGAAGTCGGACGCTTCACTTCCAGGTACACGCCGTGCACCGTCATCTCCCCGCCGGCGCTGGTGGCGCGGCAGTTCCAGGTGCCGCCGGGGCGCAGGTCGATCTCCCAATCGTGGGTGCGATATACGCCTTCGGCTCCCCACCATGCGGCCAGGTCTTCCGGCGAAGTGAGCGCGTCGAAGACGGCCTCCGGCGGCGCTTCGATTTCGATATCGCCAATGATGGTGCCGCCATGCAGTTCGATATTCATAGCTTTTTTCCTTTCGATTCCACGTGTTTCTTGAGATTCAGCAGATTCAAAGTCCAGAAGCGCCGGTAGTCGTCCAGCCAGCGGTCCAACTCGCGCAGGGGCTCCGGATTAAGCCGGTAGATGCGGTTGCGGCCGTCGCGAACCTCGGTGACGAGCCGGGCGTCGTGAAGCACGCGCAGGTGTTTCGAGATCGCGGGACGGCTGACCTCGAAGCGGCCGGCGATCTCGTTGACCGCCTGTCCGCCGTTGCGCAAGCGGTCGAGGATGGCGCGACGCGTGGGGTCCGCGATGGCCTGAAAAACGTTGCTTTCTTGCGTAACCATGAAGTTACCTATTGCTCCCGCCACGGCCCCGAGGGGAATGCGTAACTGGATGGTTACGAGTGTACGTCTGAAAGATAACCCCGTCAAGAGGAAAAATAGGGCGGCCGCACGTTATCATCGTGGGAAATGAGACTTTTTGCGATCGCGATGGCGCTGGTGGGCGCCGCTATGGCGCAACCCGCGCGCTGGACGGAAAAAGCGGCCAACGACTGGTACGCGAAACAACCGTGGCTGGTAGGCAGCAACTACATTCCCGCGACCGCCATCAACCAGATTGAAATGTGGCAGGCGGAGACGTTCGACCCGGTGTGGATCGAAACCGAGCTCACGTGGGCCGAATCGCTGGGGATGACGACCATGCGCGTCTTCCTGCACGACCTGATGTGGAAACAGGACGCGTCGGGCTTCCAGCATCGGATCGACAAATTCCTGTCGATCGCGGACCGGCACAAGATCAAGCCGATCTTTGTGCTGTTCGATTCCTGCTGGGATCCCTTCCCGCAGGCCGGATCGCAGCGCGATCCCAAACCGGGCGTCCACAACTCGGGGTGGGTGCAGAGCCCGGGAACTCCGGGGCTGAAGGACCCGGAGCAGTACGAACGCCTGCGCGTCTATATACAGGGCGTGATCGGCGCCTACCGGTACGACCGGCGGGTGCTGGCGTGGGATCTGTGGAACGAGCCCGACAATCTCAATGAATCCTCCTACGGCAAAATCGAGCCCACGAACAAGAGCCAGCTCGTGCTCGCGCTGCTGCCCAAGGTCTTCGCCTGGGCGCGG
The DNA here is from genome assembly GCA_963791985.1 of uncultured Solibacteraceae bacterium. GTDB lineage: Bacteria > Acidobacteriota > Terriglobia > Bryobacterales > Bryobacteraceae > Solibacter. The sequence goes on from CAWBUN010000005.1 coordinate 614,248, forward strand.
GCCATGGACCCTTTGCAGCCGGTGACCAGCGGCGTGTGGAAGGGCGATTGGTCGAGCCCTGAGAAGCTGAGCGCATTCGAGAAGATCCAGTTGGACCAGAGCGACGTGATCTCTTTCCACAATTACGGCGGTCCCGAGGACTTCGAAAAGCGCGTGAAGTGGCTACAGGCGTACAAGCGGCCGATCCTGTGCACGGAGTATATGGCGCGCCCTCAGGGCAGCACATTTCAGGCGATACTTCCGATCGCGAAGAAGTACAACGTGGCGGCCATCAACTGGGGATTTGTGGATGGCAAGACGCAGACGCGGCTGCCGTGGGATTCCTGGAAGACGCCGTACGTGGATCATGAACCGCCGGTGTGGTTCCATGAAATCTTCCACAAGGACGGCACTCCTTACAAGCAGGATGAGGTGGATTTTATCGTGCAGATGACCGGCAAGGGAGTAAAGAGCAAGAAGGCAAAAAGCGGGAAATAAATAGACGGGAGGTCGCCGGGCTCGAGCGCGCACCGGCGGACCTCACGTCAGGGAAAGAGCAAACCTACTTCGTGAACGCGAGCTTGGTGGTGGAGCCGCCGAGTTCGATGGCGTTGATTTTGTCCCCGCCTTCCGCTTTGGTTGCATCAACGGCGGTGAACTGGAACTTCTTCGTGCCGGTTTCCACTTTCACGGGCGCGCTCACGGTCTTGAAGGTCTTCGAATCCGTGAAGACGGCGTTGGCGCCATCCACTTTGACTTTGTATTCACCGGCTGCGAGTTTCACGCTGCCGACGGTAGCCGGCGCGGAGAAGATCACGTCATAAGACTTCTGACCCGCAAAGCACAGGCTGGAAAGAGACAACACAACACCGAGAACAAGAGATTTCTTCATGAGTTTTTAATGTCCTTTTTTGTAATGGTTACGTTTAACTCTTAAGCGATTGCCGCGTGGCAATCGAGTCCGGAAGGTGTCTCACGTGGCCACTTACAAATCCATCTTACAAAGCGGATGTAACGGTATCAAATCAAAATTTTTGATGGTTCCGATCCGATGGCTGTAGAGTATTGCAGCGATGCGGTTTAAGAGATTTGTCTATTTATGTAAACGCGATCATCCCATATTGAAAACAGCGCGAATCTGCTGCGCAAATTTGGGCACCTTCTCGCGCGGATCGCCGCTGCCGAGAGTTTCGATCGGCAGAAAGCCGCGATATCCCACTTTGTCGATCGCCGCTTTCACTTTGCGCAAATCGGTGGGGACTTCCTTGCCCCCGATACCCACCAGCTCTTTCAACTGCCACGAGACGGCGTACGGCACGAGCTTTTCGATCTCTTCATAGGGATCGGCCGAACGCAGGCTGCCGATGTCCAGAATGTTGCCGAACCATTCCGAGTCCACCGCTTTGACCAGCCGGATGGTCTGGTCCGCGGTCTTCAGAAAATCGTTGTGATTCTGCAGGCCGAGAATGACGCCGAACTTCTTGCCATACGCGGCGCAATCCTGGAAATCCGGAACCATCCACTCCAGCACCTGATCGAAGTTCTGTCCGTCGGGAATCTTGAGGCCGGAGAAGACGCGGATCACGGGGGCGCCCAATTTGGCGGCGACCTCGATCCAGTCCTTCACCAGTTGGACCTCCTGTTTGCGGCGCGCGGAATCCGCCAGCGAGAAATCATTGCGCACGCCGGTGCTGCTGAGCACCACGCCATTGGCGTAGGCCTTGCGCTTCAGGCCGCGGATCACGCCGTCGCTAGGGACCTTGGGATAGCCCGGAAAGTAGTAGCCGGTAGCATCGAGCGCATCGAAATTATTCTGCGCGCAGAAGACCGCCAGGTCTTCCAGCGTCATCTCTCCGGCTGTGAGCGGACGATTGAATGAGTAGGCGTTCAGACCCAGCTTTACGCGCACTCCTCCGGTTCGCGGCACCTTCCCCTGTGTTCGCGCGATGTAAGGCAGGGCAAGCGCACTGCTCCAAAGAAATCCTCGACGATTCATGGTCGACCTCTCTTTCGGCACTGTATCACCATTCGCTTCGTGGGACAGGCCTCCCGGCCTGTCCACTTGCCATGCTTTTCTTCGCGAGAGTTACGGCAGCAAGCGGACAGGCCAGGAGGCCTGTCCCACCTTCACTTGGTCGAGGTGACGGACTGCGTCGAGGGGAGCTGCGAGGCGTTCCAGCCGCCGCCGATGGCCTCGATCAAGAGAACGCTGGAGGTCAGGCGCCGCGATTGCAGGGAGACAGCGGTGCGCTGCGAGGTCAGCAACTGAGCTTGCGAGGTGAGCACCGTGAGATAGCTCGTGGTGCCGGCGCGATACTGGGCGGTGGAGATGTTCAGCGCTCGCTGTGCCGAGGAGATCGTGTCATTGATCTTGGCGGCTTCCTGTTCCAGAATGCGCAGTGCGGCCAGATTGTCTTCCACCTGCTGCAAGGCGGTGAGCACGGTTTCGCGGTACGCCGCCACGGTGGCGTCGTAGGCGGCCTGCTGGCTCGACCACGATCGCGCGCCGGCGTCCGGCATCGAATAGCGTGTAGGCCAGACCGCCGCCGACCGACCAGAGGTACGTGGGCGCGGAGATCACGCGGCTGATCGTGGAGTTCTGAAGACCGACCGAGCCGCTGAGCGTCAGGTTCGGGTAAAACGCGGCCATCGCGATTCCGATCTGCTCGTTGGCGGCGGCGACCCGGCGCTCGACGCGGCGATATCGGGCCTGCGCTCCAGCAATTCCGAGGGCACCCCGACCGGCACGGGCGGCGGCGGCGTGGCCAGCAACGCGGGCGGGCAGCGTGACTTCGGCGGGCGCCTTGCCGATCAGGATCGCGATCGCATGTTCGAACTGCGCGCGCGGTCCACGCCGAGATCGATCAGCGACGACTGGGTCCCGTAGAGCTGCGACTCCGCCTGCGCGACATCCAGGTCCGATGCGACGCCGCCCGTCGAAGCGATTCTGGGTCAACGTCAGATATTCGGCGTACGAGGCCTCAGTGCGCTTCAGCAAGGTCGATTTCCGCGTCGATGCTGTGCATCTGGAAATAATCCGACGCCAGTTCGCGATTGATAGAGCAGGCGCGCGTTTTCCAGCTCGGCGGCGAAGGATTGCGCGGTGGCCGCGGCCCCGGTCACGCCCCGCCGGATGCTGCCCCAGAGATCCGGCTCCCAGGCGACGTCCACGGGCAAGCTGTATACAACGCGGGCGCCGGGCGAAGAACTGCCGCTGTTCCCGTTGCCGCCGGTGCCGCCCTGAGCGCGCGACACAGTGGTGGAGAGGCCAGTGCCCACGGTGGGGAAGAGCGCGGCGCGCGCCACCCGCACCGCGGCCTTCGCCTGCCGGAATTGCGCCTCCGCCTGCAGCACGTTCTGATTGTTCAGGCCACCTGTTCTTCGAGCGCGTTGAGCGCGGGATCTTGATAGACCTCCCACCATTTGCCCTTCAGGAATGCGTCGCCGGGGTGCGCCTGCTTCCAGCCGGCCGCGTCGGCTTCCTTGAAATTGGGGGCGGCTGTTCTTTGAACGCGGGCGGCGCCGGCGCGGCGGGGCGCTTGTAGTTCGGACCGACCGTGCACCCCGCCAGCAACAGCATCGCGCCAGCGGCGGCAAGCAGGACAGGCGTTGCGCATCATGTCGCTGGACTCCAGCGGCTCGCGCCCGTGCACGCGCGCGGAAGTTCGTTCCCACCACAGCCGCAGGCGGTCGAAGTAAAGATAGACCACCGGCGTGGTGTACAGCGTCAGCATCTGGCTGACGATCAGGCCGCCGATGATGGTGATGCCGAGCGGGCGGCGCAGCTCGGAGCCGGTGCCGGTCCCCAGCGCCAGCGGCAGCGCGCCCAGCAGCGCCGCCATGGTGGTCATCAGGATCGGCCGGAAGCGCAGCAGGCAGGCTTCGAAGATGGCGTCGCGCGAATTCTTGCCTTCGTTGCGCTCCGCCGCGAGCGCGAAATCGATCATCATGATCGCGTTCTTCTTCACGATGCCGATCAGCAGAATGATGCCGATCATGGCGATGATGCTCAGGTCGGTTTGCGTGAGCATGCAGCGCCAGCAGCGCGCCCACGCCGGCCGAGGGCAGCGTGGACAGAATCGTGATCGGATGAATGTAGCTTTCGTAGAGAATGCCGAGCACGAGGTAGACGGCCGCCAGCGCCGCGGCGATCAGGATAGGGCTCGCTGCCCAGCGAATCCTGATAGGCCTGCGCCGTGCCGGCGAAGCCGGTCTGAATGGTGGCCGGCAGGCCGACCTTGGCGGCGGCCGCGTCGATCGCGTCCACCGCGTCGCCCAGCGCGACGCCGGGCTGCAGGTTGAACGAGATCGTGACCGCCGGGAACAGCCCCTGATGGTTCACGCGCAAGCGGCGCGACTGTCGGGCGCGTAATGCGGCGAAGGCGCTCAGCGGAACCTGCTGCCCGCTGGGCGACGCGCACGTAGATCTGCGCGCAGGATGTCGCGGATTCTGCCAGTACTGCGGCGCCGCCTCCATCACCACGTGATACTGATTCAGCGACGTGTACATGGTGGAGACCTGGCCGCTGGCCGAAGGCGTCGTAGAGCGTGTTGTCGATCAGCTGCGGCGAGATGCCGAAGCGCGCCGCGGTGTCGCGGTCGTAGTCCACCATGGACTTGCAGGCCGCGGTTCTGCTGATCGCTGTTGACGTCGGCGATGATCGGGATGGTCTTCAGCTCCTCGAGCATGCGTGGGCGCGTAGTCGGTCAGGTCCTGCAGGTTGTCGCCGCGCATGGTGAACTGATACTGCGCGTTGCTCTGGCGCCCGCCGACGCGCAGGTCCTGCGACGGCCTGCAGGTAGAGCGTGGCGCCGGGGATCCTGCGCGAGCTTCGGCCGCAGCCGCGCGATGATCTGGTCCGCGGTGACCTTGCGCTCCTCGAGCGGCTTCAGCGAAATGAACATGCGGGCCGGTGTTGGTGGCGCCGCCGCCGCCGCCGCCGGTGAAGCCGTTGACGGTGTCGACCGCCGGGTCGGCCTCGACGATGTTCACGATACTGCAGCAGCATCTTGTCCATCGTGCTGAAACGACGTGTCCTGGTCGGCCTGAATCGAGCCGCTCAGCCGTCCGGTGTCCTGCTGCGGGAAAGAATCCCTTGGGCACGCGCACGAACAGATAGACGTTCAGCCCGATGGTGGCCAGCAGGACCAGCAGCGTGATCGAACGGAATGCCGCAGCACGACGCGTCAGCGTCCGCCCGTAGAGGTTCACCACCCAGTCGAAGCCGCGCTCGCGTCGCGCGGTACAGCCAGCCATGTGCGCTGCTGCTGCTTGCAGCAGGTGCGCGCACATCATCGGCGTGGTGGTCAGCGAAACCACCATCGAGACGACGATGGCCACCGAGAGCGTCACGGCGAATTCGCGGAACAGCCGGCCCACGATGCCGCCCATCAGCAGCAGCGGAATGAACACCGCGACCAGCGAAATGCTGATGGTGAGCACGGTGAAGCCGATCTCCTGCGCGCCCTTGAGCGCCGCCTGCGAACGGCGTCATGCCCTGTTCCAGATAGCGCGTGATGTTTTCGATCACCACGATCGCGTCGTCCACCACGAAGCCGGTGGAGATGGTCAGCGCCATCAGCGAGAGATTGTCGAGGCTGTAGCCGCAGCAGGTACATCACGCCGAACGTGCCGATCAGCGACACCGGCACGGCGACGCTCGGGATGAACGTGGTGCGCGCGTTCTCGCAGGAACACGAAGACCACCAGGATCACCAGCACCACCGAGATGAGCAGCGTCCTCTCCACATCGTGCACCGAGGCGCGAATGGTGACTGCGTCTGATCCATCGCGACCCGCATGTCGATCGGCTGCGGGAATGGCGGCCTTGAAGCTGCGGCAGCACGGCGCGGATGCGGTCCACGGTGTCGATGATGTTGGCGCCGGGCTGGCGGAAGATGATCACCAGGACCGACGGCTTGCCGTTGGCGTAGCCGGCGTTGCGCAGGTCTTCCACCGAATCGACCGCCTCGCCGACATCGGAGACGCGGACCGCGGCGCCGTTGCGATAGGCGACGACCAGCGGCTCGTAATCGACGGCCTTGAAGATCTGATCGTTGGCGCCCACTTCCCACATCCGGCTGCCCGTCGGAAAAGTGGCCCTTGGGCGTGTTGGCGTTGGCCGCGGCCAGCGCGGTGCGCACCTGCTCCAGGCCGATGCCGTACTTGTTCAGCGCCGTCGGGATTCAGCTCGACGCGCACGCCGGGCAGCGCGCTGCCGCCCACGACCGACCTGCCCCACGCCGCTGCACCTGCGACAGCTTCTGCGCCATGATGGTGGACGCGGCGTCGTACATCTGGCCCTTGCTCAGCACTGTCGGAGGTCAGCGCGAGCATGAAGATCGGCGAATCGGCCGGATTCACCTTGCGGTAGGTCGGATTGCTCGGCAGATTGGCCGGCAGGTAGCCGCGCGCCGCATTGATGGCCGCCTGCACGTCGCGCGCGCGGCGTCGATATTGCGGTTCAGATCGAACTGCAGCGTGATGCTGCGTCGATCCCAGCGTGCTCGACGAGGTCATCTCGGTGACGCCGGCGATGCGCCCGAACTGGCGCTCCAGCGGCGTGGCCACGGAGGAGGCCATGGTCTCCGGACTGGCGCCCGGCAGGCCGGCGCTCACCGAGATGGTGGGGAAATCCACCTGCGGCAGCGGCGAGACCGGCAGCAGGCGGAACGCCACGGCGCCGGCCAGCGCGATGCGCGACGGTCAGCAGCGTGGTGGCGATCGGCCGGCGAATGAAGGGCTCGGAGATATTCATGCATCACTCCGCCGGGAACGGCTCGCGCGCCCGGTTGCCGGTTCGCGGCGTCGCGCGAGAAGCGCCGCGCCAGCCGGTCGAAGCAGAGATAGATGACCGGCGTGGTGTAGAGCGTCAGCATCTGGCTGAAGATCAGGCCGCCGACGATGGTGATGCCCAGCGGCCGCCGCAGCTCCGATCCGGTGCCGGTGCCGAGCGCCAGCGGCACGCGCGCCGAGCAGCGCCGCCATCGTGGTCATCATGATCGGGCGGAAGCGCAGCAGGCAGGCCTGGTAGATCGCCTCGTGCGGCGCCATGCCTTCCTTGCGCTCCGCCTCCAGCGCGAAATCGATCATCATGATGCGCGTTCTTCTTCACGATGCCGATCAGCAGGACGATGCCGATCAGCGCGATCACGCTGAAATCGCTGCCGGCAGATGATCAGCGCCAGCAGCGCGCCCACGCCCGCCGAAGGCAGCGTCGAAAGAATCGTGATCGGGATGGATGTAGCTTTCGTACAGCACGCCCAGCACGATGTAGACCGTGACCAGCGCCGCCAGAATCAGCACCGGCTCATTCGCCAGCGACGCCTGAAACGCCTGCGCCGTGCCCTGAAACGCCGCCTGAATGCTGGCCGGCATGCCGATCTCGTCCTTCACCTTGTTCACCGCGTTCACCGCGTCGCCCAGCGACGCGTTCGGGCGCCAGGTTGAACGAGAGCGTCACCACCGGGAACTGGCCCTGGTGGTTGACCGTGATCGGCACCGCTGGTCAGTTCGCACATGCGTGAACGCGCTCAGCGGCACCTGCCCGCCGTTGGGAAACACCGTCGACGGACGCGATGGCCGCCGATCGCCGACTGAGCGCTCGCCGGATGCGCCGCCGGTGACGATGCTGGTGGCCGCGTTGCCGCCGAGCTCGTTGGCCGGGCCCGCGAGACTGCGCGGTCGAGACGATCCGCCCGCCACCAGGCCCGCGCCGCCTGCTGGTGCCGGTCGCGCCGGTTCGGATATAAAGATCGCGCAGATCGATCGGATTTCTGCTGGAATCCGGGCTTCACTTCCAGCACCACGTGATACTGGTTCAACTGCGTGAAGATGGTCGAGACCTGCCGCTGGCCGTAGGCGTCGTAGAGCGTCTGGTCGATGGTCGCCGGCGTGATGCCGAGCCGCGACGCGGTGTCGCGATCGAACACCAGCTGCGCGCGCAGGCCCTGCACCTGCTGGTCGCTGGCCACGTCGCGCAGTTCCGGCAGCTCGCTGCAGCCGCTCCAGCATGCTGCGGCGCGTAGGTGTTCAGCTCGTCCGCGTTGGGATCTTCCAGCGTGTACTGGAACTGCGTGCGGCTGACGCGGTCTTCCACCGTCAGGTCCTGCACCGGCTGCATGAACAGCGTGATGCCCGCCACCTTGGCCAGCTTCGGCTGCAGGCGGCGGATCACGTCGCTGGCGCTGATCTTGCGCTCGTCGAGCGGCTTCAGGTTGATCAGAATGCGGCCGCTGTTGAGCGTGGTGTTGGTGCCATCGATGCCGATGAAGGAGGAGAGACTCTCGACCGCCGGGTCCTGCAGAATCACCTTGCGCCAGCTGCTGCTGCCGCGTCGGCCATCTCCGGGAACGAGACGGTCTGCGCCGCTTCCGAAACGCCCTGAATCACGCCGGTGTCCTGAATCGGGAAGAAGCCCTTGGGGATGATCCAGAACAGGAAGACGGTCAGCGCCAGCGTGCCGACCGCCACCAGCAGCGTGGCGGTCTGGTAGCGCAGCACCAAGCTGCAGCGTCTTGCCGTAGAGCGCGATGATCGCCTCGAAGGCGCGCTCCGAAGCGCGGTAGAAGCCGGCCCTGCTGCGCTTCCGGCTTGTGCTTCAGCAGCTTGCGCAGCACATCATCGGCGTGAGCGTCAGCGAGACCACCGCCGAGACCAGGATGGTGACGCTCAGCGTGACCGCGAATTCGCGGAACAGCCGGCCGACGATGTCGCCCATGAACAGCAGCGGAATCAGCACCGCGATCAGCGAGATGGTCAGCGAAACGATGGTGAAGCCGATCTGCTCGGCGCCCTTGCAGCGCCGCCTGCAGCGGCTTCTCGCCCTCTTCGATGTAGCGGACGATGTTCTCGATCATCACGATCGCGTCGTCCACCACGAAGCCGGTGGAGATGGTCAGCGCCATCAGCGTGAGGTTGTTCAGGCTGTAGCCCAGCAGGTACATCACGCCGAACGTGCCGACCAGCGAAAGCGGCACGGCGACGCTGGGAATGATGGTGGCCGAGAGGTTGCGCAGGAACAGGAAGATCACCATCACCACCAGCCCGACGGTCAGCATCAGCTCGAACTGCACGTCCTCCACCGACGCGCGAATGGTGTTGGTGCGGTCGGTGAGGATCTTGACCTGCGATCGACGTCGGCAGCGTCGCCGTGAGCTGCGGCAGCAGCTGTCTTGATGCGGTCCACCACCGCGATGATGTTGGCGCCGGGCTGCCGCTGGATGTTCACGATCACGGCCGGCGTCTCGTTCATCCACGCCGCCTGCCGGACGTTCTCGGCATCGTCCATCGACCGTCGGCCACGTCGGTCAGCTTCACCGGCGCGCCGTTGCGGTAGGCGACGATCAGCGGCGCGAGTAGTCGGCGCTGGAGAGCAGCTGATCGTTGGCGCCGATCTGGTACGCCTGGTGCGGCCCGTCGAAGTTGCCCTTGGCCTGATTCACGTTGGCCGCGGCGATCGCGCTGCGCACGTCCTCCAGGTTGAGGCCGTAGGAGGCCAGCACCGTCGGATTCGCCTGAATGCGCACCGCCGGCTTCTGGCCGCCGCTGATGCTGACCAGGCCGACGCCCGGCAGCTGCGAGATCTTCGGCGCCAGCCGCGTGTCGGCCAGATCCTCCACCTTCGAGAGCGGCATCGGTCTTCGAGGTCAGCGCCAGCGTCAGAATCGGCGTGTCGGCCGGATTGGTCTTGCTGTAGATCGGCGGCGTCGGCAGATCGGCCGGCAGGAACGTTCCCGACGCGTTGATCGACTGCTGCACTTCCTGCTCGGCCACGTCGATGTTCAGGCTGAGCTTGAATTGCAGCGTGATCACCGAGCTGCCGTCGGAGCTGGTGGAGGTCATCTGCTGCAGTCCCGGCACCTGGCCGAACTGGCGCTCGAGCGGCGCGGTGACCGACGACGCCATCACGTCCGGACTGGCGCCGGGATAGAACGTGATCACCTGGATGGTCGGATAATCCACCTCCGGCAGCGCCGAGACCGGCAGTTGCTTGTAGGCGACGACGCCCGCCAGCAGGATGCCCACCATCAGCAGCGAGGTCGCGACCGGCCGCAGAATGAAGGTCCGGGACGGGCTCACTTGTGCCTCGCCCTTTGCCGTTCGGCCCGCGACCTTTCGCCTCGCCTTCGCCCGGGAGTTCCACTCGGACCTTGCTGCCTTCCTGCAGCTTGTCGACGCCGGTCATGACCACCACGTCGCCCGGGGTTCAGTCCGGAAGTGATCTCCGTCTCGTCGCCTTCGGTGGTGCCGGCTGTGACGTTGCGCACGGTCACGGTGGAGTCCGGCTTCACCAGGTAGACGTAAGATCGTGTTCGACGTGCGCTGGATCGCCGGCGCTGGCTACCAGCATCACGCCGCGCTTCTCCTGCACCAGCAGTCGCGCGTTCACGAACTGGTTGGGAAACAGCGCGCCGTCACTGTTGTCGAACGTGGCGCGCAGCCGGACGGTGCCGGTGGTCGGGTCGATCTGGTTGTCGACCGTGGTCAAGCGTCCCGCTGGCGAGTTTGCGCTTCATCTCGCGGTCGAACGCGTCCACGGTCAGGGTCTGTCCGGCGCGCATCTTCTGCAGCACGGCGGGCAACTGATCCTCGGCGATGGTGAAGATCACGCTGATCGGCTCCATCTGCGTGATCACCACCAGGCCGTTGGTGTCGCTCGCATGAACGATATTTCCGGGATCCACCAGCCGCAGGCCGACGCGTCCCGTGATCGGCGAGGTGATGTGGCAATACATCAGGTTCAGGTTGGCGCTGTCGATCTGGCCCTGGTCGGTTTTGACGGTCGCCTTCGTCCTGCTTGACAGTGGACCTTCTGAGTTGCCAGCTGCTGTTCCGGAATTGCGTTCTGCTTCAGCAGCTCTCGTAGCGGGCAAGATCGATACGCGCGTTTTCCAGAGTTGCCTGGTCTCGGGCCAGTTGACCCTCGGCCTGCGTCAACTGCACTTGATAGGGCCGCGGATCGATCTCCATCAGCAGATCGCCTTTGTGAACCATGTCGCCTTCGTGGAAGTGAACCGTCATCAGTTCGCCGTCCACGCGGCTTTTCACGGTGACCGTGTAGATCGGCGTAACCGCGCCCAAGCCGTTGAAGTAAACGCCGATGTTGCCTTTGCGGGCGCGTGTCCCCACCACGGGAACCGCCCCCTCGCCGCCGCCCTTGCCGCCCTTCTTTTTCGAAGAGACGGAAGGACTTCCGGCGCCGGCACCCTTCGCTTCGGAGGTTCGGTAGTAGTAAACGGCGACCGCGATCAGCGCCACCGACAGCAGCCACAGCCACCGCGAACGGGAAGAGGAGTGTTTCGAGGGAGGAGAGGGCTGTTTGGTCGGTTCGTCCATACGATGTGAGTTTCCGCTCAACGGGGGGCACTACTTCGAGAAGGCGAGGCGCGATACTTGCCGGGTTACCGATTAGCTCCATTTGACTAATCCGGCGCGCCGTCCGCCGAACGAATACAGGAGTTAGCAATCGGCTCGCCAAAATTTCCCGTTTCACCCGCACTGTGTTCGTGTACTCGCAATCGGAGTTCGCGAAAACGGTACACTGGCTATTCCCGAGGAGATCCCCGAAATGAAGTTTCACCCACTCTGTAAGAGCCGGCTATTGAAGGGCGGCGTGTCACTCCTGCTGATCGGCGGCTTCGCGGCCAGTGTCGCGCAACAGCGGCCTGCGCCGAATCCGCAGATGATCGCCGCGCGCAACACCACCGAGAAGGAACTCGAAGATCTGGCGATTATCGATCGCAAGGTGATGGTCCCGATGCGTGACGGCAAGCGCATGGCCACCGACGTGTATCGTCCCAAGGACACTTCGAAGAAGTATCCGATCATCTTCGTCCGCACGCCGTACAACTTCAATTTCTGGGATGTCCGCAACGGAGCGCCGCGCGATATGAGCGCGGAGCTCGCCGCCGTGAAACGGGGGTACGCGTACGTGGAGATGAACGAGCGCGGCCATTTCTTTTCGGAGGGGACTTACGACATTCTGGGAGCGCCTTTGACGGACGGTGACGACGCGATCACGTGGATGTCCTCGCAACCGTGGTCCAGCGGCAAAGTGGGCACGATCGGGTGTTCGTCCACGGCCGAGTGGCAGATGGGCGTGGCGGCGCAGGGTAACCCCGCCTTTGCGGCCATGATCCCGCAGGGTTTCGGCGCCGGCGTCGGACGCGTCGCGCCCTACTTTGAGCAGGGCAACTGGTATCGCGGCGGCGCCGTGCAGATGCTGTTCATCGCGTGGCTCTACGGTGAGCAGAATCAGATCCGCCCGATGTTTCCGCCCAACACGTCACAGGCTGATTTGATCAAGGCCTCCAAGCTCTTCGACCTCGCGCCGCAGATGCCTCCCGTGGATTGGTCCAAGGCGCTGCAGATGCTTCCTGTCGCCGACATCATGAAGAAGGTGGATGGACCCGTCGGAATCTTCGCCGACCGCGCCGAGGTATCCACCGGGGGTGCCATGATCAAGCGCGCGCCCAACGACCCCGCCTGGTATCGCGGCGGCCTGTGGCACGACGGTATGAAAATCAATGTGCCCGGCTTCTGGTTCATGTCCTGGTACGACGTTTCAGTGGGACCAAACCTCGCCGCCTTCAATTACGTCCGCGCCACGGCCAAACCCGAGATCGGCAAGCAGCAGTACGCCGTGATTGCGCCGACCTTGCATTGTTCCTATAAGCGGGCGACCGAGCACACCATGGTCGGCGAGCGCGATATGGGCGACGCCCGCCTGGACTACGACGAGCTGACTTACGGCTGGTTCGATCACTTTCTGAAGGGCGAGGACAACAAGGTGTTGGACACCATGCCGCGTGTGCGTTACTACACGATGGGGATAAATAAGTGGCAGTCGTCGGAGACGTGGCCGCCCGCCGGGGCCCAGCCGATGAAGCTCTTCCTCGGCAGCGCAGGCAAGGCCAATACCGGCAAGGGCGATGGCGCGCTCGGCGGCGCGGCGCCCTCTGCCGACCGCCCGGACGGGTTTACGTACGACCCCATGAATCCCGTGCCCTCATACGGCGGCAATGTTTGTTGCACCGGCAACGCGGTTCAGGGCGGTGCTTTCGATCAGCGCAAGATGGAAGAGCGGCCGGACATTCTGGTGTATACCTCGGAGCCATTGAGCGAAGGCATTGAAGCCAGCGGGCCGATCCAAGCGACGCTGTATGTTTCTTCCGACGCGAAGGACACCGATATTACGGTCAAGCTGATCGATGTGCTTCCCGATGGCACCGCGTACAATCTCGATGAGACGATCCAACGCCTGCGGTATCGCGAAGGTTACGACAAACCCCCGGTGTGGATGGAAAACGGCAAGGTCTACAAAGTGACGCTGCAGCCTATGAACACCAGTAACTTCTTCGGCGCAGGCCACCGTATCCGGATTGAGGTATCGAGCAGCAATTTCCCGCGCTTCGACCGGAATCTGAATACCGGCGGCAATAACTACGACGAGGCGAAGGGCGTGGTGGCGCACACCGCGATCCATCACTCGGCGACTTACCCGTCGGAGGTGACACTGACCGTGGTGAAGAAGTAGAACGCTCCCTTACTTTACGGTCGCGGCTCTGATTGAGTGCTGGGAAACGGCGGGGTTCGTTGCGCTCCCTTACTTTACGGTCGCGGCTCTGATTGAGTGCTGGGAAACGGCGGGGTTCGTTGCGCTCCCTCACGGTCGCGGCTCGTTGAGGCGCAGTTGTGCCATTAGTTGGGGTAACAAATGTTCATTGGGGCGGCCGGGGACATTCGGTCTTATCGCCGGGTGGGGCCCGGCCGCCAGTGATTTGACTGCACGCTACAAAGACGTAAGAACTCGGCTGGATGGCCTCTCGATCGTCCCCTTGTTTCGCGTGTCAGTCTCTGTATCCAGGGGTGCGGCAATCAAACGCTATCCGCGACGGTCCCCCGGGTATTATCGGTTCGAACCGATGATCTTTCCGCCGGTCTCCTCCACGTAGGGGAACCACCGTGTAGCCGTTAACGGGCTTACGGAAAGTCAGCACCACCTCAGGTCAACGTATCCTGGCCAGGATAAAAACTGTTGGTTTTGCGCTGTGGTTTGCGCAACTCTCTACCTGATTGAGAATTTAGCACACAGGTTCTTGAGTATAGGGCAGGGAAATCTTGTAAGTGATTGATAACAAAGCGAAGATAAATTTCAAGTTTGTGTGAACGACTACTTAGGCGCGCTCTTTCCCCGTGACTTTTGCTCGATGTGCAGCTTGTACTGCCTGCCGCCCACGCGGATGAAAAGTTGTTTGCCATCTTCGGCCACTTCGACCTTTGCGCCGTCGCGCAGGCGGAGGGTGCCGCCTCTCGTAACGATCTGCGTGACGTGATAGAGCCACGCTCCGGCATCGAGGTAAATGCTCTCGCGGACCGATTGCAGGGTAGCTTCCGCGAAACCACCGGGGGACGAGCCGTTATTGAACAACTGACTGGAACTGGACTCGACGATAGCCGATGCCCACTTCAATTCCTTCTTCGCAGACGCGGGAACGGCCAACAGGGCCAGCACCAGGAGCAGCCTCATACCGAGATTCTACTCCGCCGCGCGCCGCAACCGGTCCAGCACGCCCGCCCATTCCGGTGTGTCGGGCGGAACTTCGACCGCGATCCAATCCAGCCCCTGCGTGTCCAGATGGTGCAGTGTTTCGTAGAGGGCCGCCGCGTAGGCGCGCGGGTCTTCCGGCATTTCGTGCCCGATGCGCAGGTAGGCACCCTTACCTTCCGCCGGAAACTCCCCAAGGTACAGCGGAGTGTTGGGGCGATAGTGGCGCGTGTGCATGCCCGGCGACGGATGCGCGCCCTCCTCATGCGCGCCCACCCGGGCGATGGGCCCGATCAGAGATTCCAACTCGTCTATCGGGATCACTCCCGGCCGCAGGAGTGTGGGCTCGGCGACGAGCGAAAGCACTGTGGATTCGATTCCCACCTGCGAGGGTCCGCCATCCAGCGTGAAATCGGCCAGCGATTCCGGGATATGCGCCGCGGAGGTAGGAGAGAGCTCGGTAAAGCGATTTGCGCTCGGCGCCGCGATCGGTACGCCCGCCTCACGAATGAGTTCGAGTGCCATCGGATGCGCCGGCATGCGCAACCCCACCGTCGGCAGCCCGGCGGTCACAATGTCCGGAATGCCTGGATGTTTGGCGACCACTAACGTCAGCGGTCCCGGCCAATAGATGCGCGCCAGGAGTTCGGCGGTATCGGGCCATTCGTCGGAGAGTGTTTGGGCCATCTCCACCGAGTCCACATGTACGATCAAGGGACTGGTGCGCGGCCGGCCTTTCGCCTCGAAGATGCGCGCCACCGCCTCCGCGTCGAGCGCGTTGGCGCCGAGACCGTAGACCGTCTCCGTGGGAAAGGCCACGAGCTTACCGCCGCGGATCAGTTCGGCGGCGTACGCGATATTGGCTTCCGGTGTCACTCCGGCGACTCGTCCTTATCGTCGCCCGCGATCTTACCCGTTTTGCGCCACACAAGGTAGGAGTGAATCAGCGGGTCGAGCCCGCCTTCCAGCACGCGGTCCACATCGCCCAACGCCAGCTTGCTGCGCAGGTCTTTCACCAGCCGGTAGGGCGCCAGCACGTAGTTGCGAATCTGGCTGCCGAAGTTGATTTCCAGCTTGGAGTCCTCGGTCTCGCGAGTCTCCGCCCGCTTCTTTTCAAGCTCGTGCTCGTACATGCAGGCGCGCAGCTGCTTCATCGCGGTGGCCCGGTTCTTGTGCTGCGAACGCTCATTTTGGCACTGGACCACAATGCCGGTCGGGAAGTGGGTGATGCGAACGGCCGAATCCGTCATGTTGACGTGCTGGCCGCCGGCGCCCGACGCGCGGAAGGTGTCGATGCGCAGGTCTTTATCCTGAATATCGATCTTGATTTCGTCATCGACTTGCGGAAACACGAAGACGCTGGCGAAGGAGGTGTGCCGCCGCGCATTGGCGTCGAACGGTGAAATCCGTACCAGGCGGTGGACGCCGATCTCCGATTGCAGCAGACCATATGCGTTCTCGCCGTTGACTTCGAACGTGACGCTCTTGATGCCGGCGCCTTCACCTTCCAGGCGGTCCGTAATCACGGTGGCGAACTTCTCGCGCTCGGCCCATCGCAGGTACATGCGGAGCAGCATCTCCGCCCAGTCCTGGCTTTCGGTGCCGCCGGCGCCGGGGTGGATGGTGACGATTGCGCTGCGCGCATCGTTCTCGCCACTGAGGAGCATCGCTGTTTCCAAGCTTCTCCAGCAGTTCGCTGTAGGGCTTGAGGTCGCGTTCGATATCGCCTTGCACCGGCTCGCCTTCGCGCGCGAGTTCGAACATGGTGTCGAGATCGTCGGTCAGGGAGCGGATTTGATCATCGCTCGCAACGGCTTCTTCCAGCCGCTTGCGGTCCTGCATCACCTTTTGGCTTTTTTCGGGCTGGCTCCAGAAATCGGGGGCGGAGATCTGCTCTTCGGTCTTGGCTAGCTTCTGCTTCTGTGCAGGCGCGTCAAAGATACCTCCGCACGGCCAGTGCCTGGTCGCGGAGGGGCTGATATTGGCGTTCTAGTTCATCTAATGTCATGGGGCTTTAATCCAATTCTAACAAATAGCCCTTTTTGCCGACATTGCGCGCGCTGGTTCGCCCCATCTGGATCGCCTTTCCCTCGGCCTCGTGAATGTGCCCGCAGAAGAACTGCTCGGGCTGGTAAGCGTCGATGAAGTGGCGGACGGCCGCAGACCCGCCGTGCAACCCGGGTTTGATCTGGTCGAGTTCCGTGCCGTAAGGCGGTGCGTGACAGATCAGCACCAGGGGTTGCAGCGTTGCGAACGGCTTCAGGCGGTCGCGAAGTTCGACCTCGGTGTATTCGCCGGGAGTGTCGAACGGGGTGGTGCTGGAGTAGCCCAGTCCCGCGATCTGGTAACGGCCTGCCTGGAAGTGGCGCCCGTGAAAATCGTTGAGCCCATATTGCTCGCACAGGGCGGCAATCTGTCCGGCCGACTCGTGATTGCCGGGTAGCACCCAGACTTTGTGGCCGCGCGTCTGGAGAATTTGGCCGCACCGGTCCAGGCCTTTTCCCCAGGAAACCTGGTCGCCGGCAGAAATGTAGAAATCGGCCTCCACGCCGAGCAGCTGTTCCAGCGTCTTCCAGTTGTTGTGAATGTCGGAGAATATAAGGAGCTTCACCGTAAAAATGGTAACCCAAGGGTAAAGAGGAAAATGGGCGAGTACGATAACGAGCTGTCCAAAATCGTCGCCGAACTGAATCGCGCGGCGCCAAGCCAGAAGTCCGTTCCGGCACGCTCCGGGCAATCCACCGCATCGCTGGATCAATTGCTCCACGCCGCCGCCGGTCGCGGCGCCTCCGACGTCCTCTTGATTGCGGGTGCCCCTCCCATGCTGCGCGTTACCGGCAGTCTCACGGCGGGCGGGGGTACCGTGCTCGATGCCGAGGACGTGCGCAGCCTCGTGCTTCCGCTGCTGGAGCACGCTCAGCTAGAGGAATTGCAGAAGCGCAAGTCCGTGGACCTGAGCTTCGTGCGCGACAATATCGGGCGATTCCGCGTGAACATTCACCACCAGCGCGGCACGCTCGCGGCCAGCATCCGCCTGCTGCCCTCGCGAATTCCCTCGATCGAATCGCTGCACCTGCCCGCATCGCTGGCCAAACTTGCCGACCGCCGCCAGGGGCTGGTGCTGGTCACTGGACCTACAGGGTGCGGCAAGAGTTCGACGCTCGCCGCGCTGATCGATATCGTCAACACGCGGCGCGCCGCCCACGTGGTCACGATCGAAGACCCGGTGGAGTACCAGCATGCCAATCGCAGCGCCATCATCGAGCAGATCGAAGTGGGCCGCGACACTCCGGATTTCGCGGTCACCCTGCGCAGCATCATGCGCCAGACGCCGGACGTGATCCTGGTGGGCGAAATGCGCGACGCCGAGACCATCGCCACTGCCCTGACTGCCGCCGAGACGGGGCACCTGGTTTTCTCGACCTTGCATACCAACGACGCGATTCAGGCGACTTCGCGTATTCTCGATTCGTTTCCCGCGGGGAACCAGCCGCAGATCCGCCAGCAGCTATCGCTCGCCCTGGCCGCGATCATCGCCCAGCAGCTCGTGCCCGGACTGGATGGCATCAGCCGCTGGCCGGCAACGGAAGTCATGATCGCCACCGACGCGGTGCGCGCGTTGATTCGCAAGGGTGACGACCACCAGCTGCGCTCGCAGATCTCCGTGGGGCGCGCGGAGGGAATGATGACGATGGAGCAATCGCTCACCGAGTTAGTCAAAGTAAATCGCATTTCGCGCGATACGGCGTATGCGCACGGGTATCGCACCGATGATTTGCAGCGATATTTGGGGTAGGCGAGGCCGAGGACGTCCGCGCCACAATAATCAAGAGATCGCTCCCTAACGGTCGCGGCTCGGTTTGAGAGCGATGTCGAAAATGGGAAGTTCGTTGCGCTCCCTAACGGTCCCCTAACGGTCGCGGCTCGTTGGCGAGACTAGTTACTTGATCCGGACCATTACGACGCCGTGGCTCGGGACCGTGGCGGTGAACTCGCCGGATTTCTTGCCGAGGTCCGCGTGTTTCCACAAGTCGCGGACCGCGCGGCTGCCGGTGATGCCGAGGTCGCTCCACCTGGCGGTGACGCTGGCCGTGTCGGCGCCGCGGTTGAACAAGGCTACTGCATGACTGCCGTCGGCCAGCGGCTTCGCCCAGATTTCCTTATCGCCGTCCTTAGCCACGCGCTTGCCCTGTTTCCCGAGTTTGTCCTGATCCACGGCGATCACTTCCTTGTTCATGAGGATGTCTGCTACTTCGGGCTTCATGTCGCGGATGTCGTTGCCGGCAAGTAGGGGTGAGGCCAGAATGCACCACAGGCTCATGTGCGTTTTGTACTCGTCATTGGTCATGCCGCCGTTGCCGATCTCCAACATATCGGGGTCGTTCCAGTGGCCTGGGCCGGCCACCTTTTCGCGGTCCGTCTGCAGCTCGAATCCAAGCCGCTGCATGGAATCCCAGCGGTCGGAAATGTCACCGGTGGTGCGCCACAGGTTGCCGCCTACCTTCTCGCCCCACGCGCCGACGTCCAGGTTGCCGTACTGGCAGAGGCTGTATACGATGTTGCGTCCGGAGTTGACGAGGCCAAGACCCATCTTGGCGTAGGCGGCCGCCATCGTCGCCTGCGCGTTGTCATAAACCTGCGACGCGCTGCACCAATCGTACTTGAGGTAATCGATGCCCCATGCGGCGAAGGTTTTGGCGTCCTGCTCCTCATGTTGATAGCTGCCCTCATAACCCGCGCAGGTCTTGGGTCCCGGGGAGGAATAGATGCCCAGCTTAAGACCCTTGGAATGGACATAAGCGGAGAGCGCTTTCATGTCCGGGAACTTGTTGTTGGTGGTGATATTGCCCTGTGCGTCGCGATGTGCGCCTTCCCAAGTGTCGTCGATGTTGACGTAGACATACCCGGCTGACTTCATGCCGCTCTTCACCATCGCGTCGGCGATTTCGCGGACCATTTTGTCGCTTACCTGGTTGCGGAACTTGTTCCAGCTGTTCCAACCCATGGGCGGTGTTCGAGCGAGTCCGTTGGCGCGCACCGGCTCCGGCATGGCCAGCGATACCGGTGCGGGACGGGCCGGCAAGGGCGCGGGAGCCTCGTTCGAAACCCGCGATAGTTCCACCACCTGGGGAGCAGGCGGCGCCTTGGGTGGAGCCTTCTGCTGCGCCCCGCCGCGTCCGCCGCCCGGGGCCGGCAGCGTCAACTTGAGCTTGTTGCTCTCCACTACGCCGGTGTAGGCCAGCTTTTGCACCGCGTTGTTGCGGCCCGGCCGCTCCACGTCGAGCGTAAGGTTCGCACCATCCAGTTTGCCGCCCACGATTTTATCGGTGGCGCGCGGCCCCTGTATGTAGCCGGAGAAACTGCCGTCCGGCGCCTGTTTGAGGGCAAGAACCAGTTCCTGACCGTTGTCCGCGGTCGTGGCCGGACCAGTCCAACGCCCGGTCAAATCGGCGGCATAAAGGGAGACGGCGCAGAGCGCCACCAGAATCATTCGCATGTGTAAGATC
Organism: uncultured Solibacteraceae bacterium; assembly: GCA_963791985.1. Taxonomy (GTDB): domain Bacteria; phylum Acidobacteriota; class Terriglobia; order Bryobacterales; family Bryobacteraceae; genus Solibacter. The sequence goes on from CAWBUN010000005.1 coordinate 634,283, forward strand.
TCTCCGTCAGATAGTAGCAGGACGCGAGAGAAGTGGAGTGGGCGCTACAATACCGGCGTGCGAACCATCAAGACCGGGATGCTACTTCTCGTGCTCGCCGCCACGATCCAACCCGCCGCAGCGCCGGTGGCATTCGCGGACGCAAGCGCGCGTGCCGGTCTTGACGTTGTTCTCAACAATGGAGCCACTCCCGCCAAGCACCAGATTGAAACCATGGTGGGCGGAGTCGCCGCGTTCGACTACGATGGCGATGGTCTGCTCGACCTCTACTTCACCAATGGAGCGCTGCAGCCCGCTCTGCTGAAACCCAACGCCGCATGGTGGAACCGCCTCTACCGCAATCGCGGCAACGGCATCTTCGAAGACGTCACCGCCAAAGCCCGGCTCGGCGGCGAAGGATTCAGTATCGGCGCTGCCGCCGCCGACTACGATAACGACGGCCACCCCGACCTCTTCGTCGCCGGCGTGAAGCGCAATGCGCTTTACCGGAACCGCGGCGACGGTACCTTTGACGACGTCACCGCCAAGGCCGGCATTCACGCCGAGCCCTGGAGCGTCGCCGCTGGTTGGTTCGATTACGATGGCGATGGCTACCTCGATCTGTTCGTGGTCAACTACGTGGATTGGGATCCGGCCACCGAACCGGTCTGCAAAGATCCGGCTTCCGGCCAAGTCGCTCACTGCCATCCCAAGTTCTACAAGGGCCTCCCCAACACCCTGTACCACAACAATGGCGATGGCACATTCACGGATGTTTCGGCGCAATCCGGCATCCGCGCCCATATTGGCAAGGGAATGAGCGTGGCCTTCGCCGATTACGATGGCGATGGCCGCACGGACATCTTCGTCACCAACGATACCCTGCCCAATTTCCTGTTCCACAACGATGGCAACGGCCATTTCACCGAGACTGCCGTGAGGGCGGGCGTCGCCTTCAACGACGATGGGCGGGCTCTTTCCTCGATGGGGGTGGATTTCCGCGACATCGATAACGATGGCCGCCCCGACCTGTTCCTCACTGCTTTGGTCAACGAGACCTATCCCCTATATCGAAACCTGGGCAAAGGATTGTTTGCCGATTTCACCTATCGCTCCCGCGTCGGCGCCGCCACCGTGGCTACCACTGGATGGGCCACCGGGATCTACGACTTCAACAACGACGGGCGCAAGGACATCTTTTGCGCCAATGGCGACCTGAACGAGAATGCCGAAACCCTCTCCGGAAGAGCCGCGCGCCAGAGCAACATGGTGCTGGTGCAGCAGGCGGACGGAACGTTCGAGCCAGTCTCCTCCGGGCCCGCCGCGCGCTATCGCGGCGCCGCTTTTGGCGATTTCGATAACGACGGCCGCATCGATGCCGTAGTCACGCGTATCGGCGAGAAGCCGCTTTTTCTCCGCAATACCAGCGCTTCGGCGAACCACTGGCTGGGACTGAAGTTGGTGGGACGGCGCAGCAATCGCGATGGCATCGGCGCCTGGGTCAAACTCCGGACAACCTCCGGCGAGCAATGGAACCAGGTCACGACATCGGTTGGCTACGCCAGTTCCAGCGACGTGCGGGTCCACTTCGGACTCGGCGCCGTCGCGCGTGCGACGGTCGAGGTCCACTGGCCTTCCGGCATCGTCCAGCAATTGGGAGAAGTGGCGGCGGACCTCTATTTGACGGTGCGCGAGCCCTGACGCAGATGCTCTTCGGCGGCATCCGTCCTGCCGAGTCGGAGATACACCTTGCCGAGGAGCAGGTGGGCGCGTCCGGACTGAGAATCCAGCGAGATCGCCTTTTCCAGGTGCCCGGCTGCCTCGGAGAGGCGATCGAGTTCCAGCAGAGTGCAGCCGAGTTCGAGATGCCCGCGGCCGGCATCGGGATGACGCTTGAGCGCATCTTCCAGCGGACCGATTGCCTGTTCGGGATGTCCCTGACGCGTGAGGAATACACCGTAGTCGATGCGCGGGTCTTCATCGGGCGAGGAAACGCGGTTCAATCGCACCGCTTCGCGGAATGCGTCGCCGGCTTCCGCCGCCCGGCCGAACCCTTCGAGGGTCAGCGCGAGCAACCGGTACGCCTCGGCATTGCGCGGTTCTTGTTGCAACGTGCGATGCAGTACAGGAATCGCCGCCTGGAAACGGTTGAGCAGGTACAGGGTGCGCCCATAGTAGAGGCAGGCGTCGGAGAGCGACGGCTGGCGCTCGCAGGCATTGCGAAATGGAGTCTCGGCGCGATCGAAATCGCCGCGCGACGCATACACAACCCCGAGCGCTTTCCAGGCTGGCGCAGACTCCGGCCGCAGCTCCGCGGATCGCTGAAACGCAGCAATGGCTGCGTCGAAGTTGCGCTCGGCGAAAAGGCGTTCCCCTTCGTGAAAGAGTCGCTCCGCCTCCTGCGACCAGGCAAGCGCCGGAAGGATGAGGAACAGCACCAATTTCGGAAGGCTGGACATGGCCGTTGGGTTCGGATGCATCACACTCTATGAGATCTGGAATTTAACGCTAATGATTCTACGCAAGCGCGTACATAAATTCTATTTCATTTTCAAAAACACAGTGATATGATCCTTCAAACGTTCAGCGGTGTGAAGCTGACGAGACTCCGCGTGACTAGGGGGATATTCCATGAAGAAACTAGTAGCAGCGTTGCTACCGATCGTATGCCTGCTTGCGCTGCCGGCGCTTGCGCAGGACTTCCGTGCCACAATTTCCGGTCACATTTTTGACGCTAGCGGCGGAGCCGTGCCGAACGCTAAAATTCAAGTGACGAACATTGCCACCAACGAGGTCACGAACGCTGTCTCGGACACCTCGGGAGCGTATGCCATACCGCTCCTTCGTCCTGGCGATTACAACCTGACGGCCACCGCCGCCGGGTTTAAACAATTTGTCCGGGACCAGATTCCACTTCAGGCCGCGAAGGTCACAGGCCTGGATATCAACCTCGAGGTCGGCAACGTGACCGATCGGGTTGAGGTCACGGCCGAGGCCGCATCCCTGGAAACGCAGAGCGCGAGCCGCGGAGGTGTGGTGACCACGCAGCAGGTGGCGGAGATGCCGCTCAATGCGCGGAATCCCTTCATGCTGGGCGCGATGATGTCCGGCGTACAGTTCAGCGGCGCCGCCATCTGGCAGCGGCCGTTCGACAATGGCGCGATCGCGCAGTGGAGCATCAACGGCAGCCGCGATTCCTCCGCCGAATACTTCCTGGATGGAGCTTCCAACAACGGGCAGATGGGCAGTAACAACATCGGCGCGGTGCCGATCGTGGACGCCGTGCAGGAATTCAACATGATGACCAACATGTACAACGCCGAGTACGGTCACACCGGCGGCGGTGTCATGAACGTAGTGCTGAAGAGCGGCACCAACACGCACCACATCACGGCGTGGGAATTCATGCGGCGCACGCCGCTGGACGCGAATACCTTTCAGAACAATGCGATCGTGGCCTCCGCCACCAATCCCAGCGGCGGCGCACCGCGCCCCAATCACTATCTGGATCAGTACGGCTGGCTGCTCGATGGTCCGCTACGGATCCCCGGGATTCTGAAGAAGGACGGGCCCGTGAAGTTGTTCTACATGGGCACTTACGAAGGGTATCGCGAAGGCACGCCGAACCCGCTGACAGTTTCCTATCCGGAAGCGGAAATGCGCAACGGCGATTTCTCCAAGCTGACCAATTCGGTGGGACAGAAGGTCACCATCTATAACCCCTTCGACGGTGTGATCGGCTCCGACGGCAACGTGGTCCGCCAGCCTTTCCCCGGCAATATCATCCCGAAGAACCTGCTCAATCCGGTCGCACTGGCGGTCACCAAGTATATGCCGCTGCCCAATCAGGCAGCCGCGCCGGGCTCGGCCTACTCGACCAGCAACCTTTCGATCCCGAGCTTCTTCGACAAGGACAAATTCTACAACCTAATTCTGAAGTTTGACGCCAACGTCGGCAGCAAGAATCGCGCGTATTTCCGGCACCTCTCCAATGACCGGACCGAGGACCGCGCGGTGAACGGCATCGATAACAAGCCGGGCACGGACGGGCAGCAACCCTTCCAGCGCATCAATGACGCCTATGTGGCCGATTGGACGACTACGGCATCGCCGACCCTGCTCTTCGATGTGCGCGCATCGTACAATCGCTTCATCGAAAAAGGCTTCGGACGCGCCAATGATGGTTTCGACCTCACCAGCCTCGGGCTGCAGTCTTCGCTGCTGTCGCAACTGCCCTCCCCGCAGTACTTCGGACTCTGGCAGTTCACGAACACCCAGTACCAGAATCTGGGGCGCTATCAGAGCAACAACTGGAGCAACACTTACGAGCTGCAAGGAAATGTAACCAAGGTAGCCGGCAAACATACGATCAAAGCCGGCATTGATACGCGGCAGATCAACTACCTTCAGGAGAACACCGGAAACATCCTACAGTTCCAGGGAGACACCACCTGGACGCAGCGTTCGAACATCAACGGTGATTCCACGCAGGGCGACCCGTACGCGACGTTCCTGCTGGGCATCGTGAGCGGATCTTCGAACTACCCGGTGTACCCATGGTGGAGACAGAACTATACGGCGCTCTTCGTGAACGACGACTTTAAGGTGTCGCGGAAACTGACCCTCAATCTCGGCCTTCGCTACGACCTCACGCCGTTCGCGAGCGAGAAACACAACCGGCAGAACGGAGCGTTCGATCCCAATGCCAAGAGCGCAATCGTGGTTCCCGCCGATGCCCTGGCGGCGTTGAAGGCCAACGGCGTGCCCGATAGCCAGATCGCCAACCTCGCGAATCTGAAGGGCTCGATCACGTTCGCCGGTGTCAACGGCGTTCCCAGCACTCCGGCTACCCTGAAGAAGAAGAACTTCGGACCGCGTTTCGGCTTTGCCTACCAGCTCGGCGAGAGGCTCGTCATGCGCGGCGGATTTGCGCTGTATTTCAGCGATCCGAACAACGACATCTTCCAGACCGCCGGCTACAGCACCAGCACCAGCATCGTCAATTCGCTGGACGGCGGCCGTACGCCGATCGCCAACATTCTCAGCAATCCCTATCCGAACGGGATCAGCCTTCCGACCGGTTCCAGCGCTGGCTCGTTAACGTTCGCCGGAAAGAACAACAGCTGGTTCGATACCGGTGCGGTGATTCCGAAAACCTGGTCCTTCTCTTACGGCTTCCAGTTTCAGGCGACCCGTTCTTCCACGGTGGAAGCCTCGTATGTCGGCAGCCGCAGCTACGACCAGACCATGCAGAAGGATTACAACATCCCGACGCTGGATTTCCGCAAACAGTGCAACATTTACGACGGCGGAAGCCCGATCTACTGCAACCAGACCGTCCCCAACCCGTTCAAGGGGCTGCCCGCGTTCATCGGGACCAGTTACTACACGTCCACCACAATCTCCCGCTTCAACCTGGCGCGTCCGTTCCCGCAGTTCAACGGCAACATGACGCAGCTGGGACGGAACGACTCGGCGATCCGCTACGACTCGCTGCAGATCAATTACAACGTCCGCTTCCGCGCCGGCTTGACGCTGCTCGGGAACTACACGCTTTCTAAGCAGATCGAACAGTGGGGCTTCAACGACGCTTATAACAACGTCTATCAGCAGGGTCTTTACACAGTCGACCGTCCGCAGGTGCTCAAACTGACGGCGGTCTACACGCTGCCCTTCGGCCAGGGCAAGCATTTCCTCTCTGGCGCGCACGGGTTCGTCAACAAGCTGGTGAGCGGATGGGAATGGAACAGCAACTTCCAGGACGCTTTCCGCGGCGCTCCGGCGACCCTGCCGCAGAATGCGATCCTGCTGAAGGACCCGATGACTCCGGTGAAAGACGCCTCGGGCAATCTGGCGGTCGATGCGCAGGGCAGGCCGATCTGGGACGGCCACACCGATTGGAAGGCCTACCAGGTGCGCGGCTTCAACCCTTGCGTCCTGAAGCAGAACGACGACGGGACTGTGGTGCCCCAGCCGAGTAGCATCGCCCTTGGTTGCGGCGCGGCGAGTAGCGGCAACTACGCATGGCTGGCTACCACCAGCTATGCACCCAGCTACAACCCGTTCCGCTCCGGCCAGATCCGCCGCCAGCACGCTTTCAGCCTGGATACCTCCATGCTGAAGATGACTCAGGTGAACGAGCGCATCCGGTTCCAACTCGGGTTCGAGGCGTTCAACGTGGCGAATCACAACTTCTACGGCCTCGTGTCGAACTACGACACCAGCCCGTCGAGCACGACCTTCGGCGTGGTCCGTCCTTCGACGGTCTCCACGCAGAACGGTCTACCGCGCCAGATCCAGGTTCGTATGAAGTTCTTCTGGTAGGACGGAAGCAACGTCGGATTGCGTGTAAAGGCGGCCCGGCAGCGGGCCGCCTTTTTCGTAGTTCGATCGCGGGACGCTCGCGCGCCCCCCGAGCTGGTTCGTCGGCCGGGTTGGCGATGATGTGGCTGCCGACCTGGTGCACCCTCGCGTACTGCCATTTTCGGCACAAGAGATCTGCGAGGCGCGACCCAGAAACGCCGCGGGGGATCTTCATGCCACCAGGAGGACTTCGTCGCGGACAAGGTGAAGGCGAATTCGCTCCGGCTGGGGTCGGTCAAAAAAGAACGCCGCGGTCGCCTCCAGTACGTTCTTGCGCAACTCGTCCCACGTGTCGCCTTCGGTGAAGATGCTTTCCGTGAGGCACTCAGCGCAGTAACCGCCGTCCGATTCCTGGACCACCTCGAACACCAGCTCAACCATACGACTACGATACGGCATGGGTTCGCATCGCGGGTTTATCAGCAACGAAAACCGTCGCCGCTGAGATTGCGACCTCCGAGGTGCCGCGGCTGCCTCACTCTTCCCGCATGAGTTTAGAGGGATCGACGGCGAGCGCCCGCCAGGCCGGAATGGCGGCCCCGGCAACGCCCAGCAGCGCCATCGTCAGCACCGCGCCGCCAACCACCACGGGATCCCGCGGATTCGCCTGATACACAATCTGCCCCAGCAGCCGGCTCGCGAGCGTTCCCGCGAGCAAGCCCAGCGCCGATCCCACGCCCAGCAGCACCATCGGCCGCCCTACGGCGGCGCGCATCACTTGCGGCTTGCGTGCGCCCAATGCCACGCGGATACCCAGTTCCTTCATCCGCCGGCTCACGCTGTACGCCGCCATGCCAAAGATGCCCGTCACCGCGAGCATCGCCGCCAGCAGGCCCATGGCGCCCAGCGCCACGGTCGCGGCTCGTGCCGGGAACAACTCTCCATCCAGCGCGTTGGACCAATTCTGCACGGTGATTGGAGCATCCGGTTCGATGCCGCTCAGTGTGCGTTGGAGCGCCGCCGTCATCTCGCGCGCTGCCCGCCGCGACCGCACCACAAGAATCGTTTCGCCCCGATCGCTTTGCGAAACCGGCAGATACGCGACAGGCTGTGGCGACTCTTCCAGGTCGTGGTATTTGCCGTCCTCCGCCACACCCACCACTTCGGTCAGGTTGCCTCGCAAAATGAAGCGCTGTCCAAGGGCCGGGGTTCCGCCCCACATTTTGCGCGCGAAGGTTTGGTTCACGATCGCGACGTACGGCGTCCTGGTGGTGTCGTGCCAGGAGATATCCCGTCCGCTGAGTTGCCGTGTCCCGGCGGCCTCCAGGTATCCCGGTGAAATCTCGTACACGTAGGGCGCCAGCGCCGAATTGTTCAGCTTGAACTCTGTGGTCCCCGGCCGAAAAATCGGAGTCCCACGGATCCCGCCGGTGAAGGGCGTGCGGCTCACGGTACCCACGGCCGTCACTCCGGGAAGGCTCCGCACGGCGGCAATCATCGCCTGCCTCTTCTCCACCGCGCCATCTGGCTGTGGCACCTGGCTCAGGTCCAAATCGACCAGCATCGCGTCGCGCGGCTCGAACCCGAGCGGCGCGTGCAGAGCGCGCACCATGCCGCGCACCGCCACCAGCGACGCTGACACCAACAATGTGCAGATTGCGATTTGCGCTCCCAATAGCAGGTCCCGCGGCGAAAACCGGCGCAGGTGCACGGTGTCCGCCGGCGCGCCCTTCAGCATCTGCAACGGACTGCTCCGCCATGTCTGCCACGCCGGGGCAATCCCAAACACCAGCGCGCTTCCCAAAGTGAACGCCAGGCCTGCCAGGTAGACACGCGCATCCACGGTTACGGTCAGAGCGCCAACGAACGGTTCCGAGCGGTTCAGCAGACCGAGCAGCACCTTGGCGCCGACCAGCCCCGCGGTTCCGCCCATCAGCGATACCAGCACCGCCTCGGTCAGCAGTTGCCGCACCAGCCGACCGCGGCTCGACCCGAGGGCCACACGCAGTGCCAGCTCCCGGCTGCGATCGGCCGCACGCGCCGCAAACAGCGTTGCCAGGTTCGCGCATGCCGCCCCCAACACCAGCAGCGCGAGCAACGTCACGCTGTAAAGAAATCCGCGAATGACATCCCCGTTGTCGCCGAGAAGGCCCGGATGGATCAGCCGCAGCGGTTGCCCGTCGTCGGTCTCCGGATACTCCCTGGCCAACTGGGACGCAATCGCGTTCAGATTTTCCGTCGCCTGTTGCGGCGTCACGCCTGGCTTCAGCCGCCCAAGCACTGTAACCGCGATGGATGTCCGGCGGTGCAGGTAATCCGAGTCCTCCAACTGCTCCTCATTCGCCATGGGGATCCAGTAGTCCGGCCACACAAATTGCTCCGCACCGTGGAACGGCGCCGGCGCAACGCCAAGCACCGTAAACGGGTACTTGTTGAGTTCCACGGTGGTCCCGATGACGCCCCGGTCGCCGGCAAAGGCACTTCGCCACAGGGCATCGCTCAACACCACATAGGGAGCTGAATTCGGGCCATGCTCGTCCGCCTGGTGGAAGAACCGCCCGGCCGCCGGCTGCACCCCCAGAACGTCGAAATAATTCGCGGTAACCTCATCGCCGTGGACCTTCGTCACCGCGTTACGCCAGCGCAGCCGCGCATGGGAATATCCATAAACCCCGGCGATCCCGCTGAAGGTGGTGTTGCGCTGCCGGAAATCCTCAAACGCGGGATACGACGTAGTCAGCAGCCGCCCGGTCATCCACTGCTTGTGGCGCAGCTGATACAGGTTCTGTGGGTCCCGCACCTCGAGCGGGTGCAGCAGCACCGCATTCAGCACTCCGAAGACGGCGACATTTGCGCCAATCCCCAGCATCAGCGTGAGCAAGGCGACCACAGTGAACGCCGGAGACTTCCGCAGCACGCGTAGCGCATAACGGACATCCGTCGCCAGGTGCTCGACCAACGGCAGGCCTTCTTCCGCGCGATAATCTTCCCGCAGCGCGTCCACCGCGCCGAACTTCAGGCGAGCCTGGCGGCGGGCTTCTCCAGGAGTCATCCCTGCGCGGATATTCTCTTCCGTCTGGATCGCCAGGTGCGATTCGATCTCTTCCCTGAGCCGAGCGTCGCCGTGCCGCCTGACCGCGAAGTTGAGAAGGCGTGTCAATAACCGCTTCAGGCCTCTCACGCCAGATCTCCCGCCTTCACTTCAAAGAAGCGCGCGATGATCGCCGCCCGCTGCTCCCAATCGCGTTTTTCGGCTGCCAGTAATTTGTGTCCCGCACGCGTCAGCCGGTAAAAGCGCGCCCGGCGGTTGTTTTCCGAAGGTCCCCACTCCGATGCGATGGCGCCCTCTTGTTCCAGCCTCAGCAAGACGGGGTAGAGCGTGCCCTGATTCACGGCGAGCAGATCGCCGCTGATTTGCTCAATCCGCCGGGCGATTCCATACCCGTGCAATGCCCCCAACACATCGAGGGTCTTCAAGACCATCAGGCCCAGCGTTCCTTGCTGGACATCCACTTTCTGCTTCATGGCGTCTCTCTTTACTGCGCCGTCATTTGGCTTACCAACACGAGCATGTCACACGTCCATTGGGAAAACAACACGGGCTAAGGGAGGGCCTGTTCTTGCTCGCGTGCGGTTACTTGACGCGAGTCCACATCTGCTCATCTTCCTTGAGCGCGACGATCTGGTTGGCATCTAGTCCTGTGAACCGGTGGGCGAGGCCGCTAGGCCAGCGAATTTCGATGGAATCTATCTTCGCGTGGGGGCCGAGTCCGAAATGCTGCCGGAACATGCTGGTGGCGCCGAAGCCCTCGCTTCCCTTGATCTCGCGGTAGACCAGAAGGTCGCCGGCCTTGACCGTAATCTGGGCGCCGATAGCCTGGCGATTGCTTTTCACACCGTGCAATTCGATTTCCAGCCAGTGATTCCGGGCCGCCCTCAGATTGTGATAGAACGCGTTGTAGGCGTGGTCGCCGGGATAGTGCCCTCCCAACTGGGCGAACATATCGAGCGCGCCATCGTCATCGATATCGACGAACGCGACGCCGTGCCCCTTATTTCCTGGGCGCGCCAGGCCTACGAAGTTGGTCACATCGGCAAAGGTGCCGTCTCCGTTGTTGCGGAACAGGCGATTCGGCTCCAGGCGGCTGATCTGCGGGTCGCCGGTTCCGATGTAGACATCGAGGTAGCCATCGTTATCCAGATCGGCTACGCCGGCGCCCATCGTGCCGGTGGGGTAGTACAGCTTCGATTCAAAGGTCACGTCGGTGAACGTGCCGTTACCGTTGTTGCGGAAGAGGCGGCTGGCATCAGGGTGTATGGCGCGGGCGTTGGCCGGTGCGTAACCCTTCTTCAAGCCTTCCACGGCGACTTCCCACGGCGCCAGGCTGGTGGTGAGGATGTCCGGCCAGCCGTCATTGTTGTAATCGAGGAAAAAGCAAACGAAGCCGTTGTGCGGTGGCTGCAGGACGCCGGCCTTGGCGGCGACCTCGGTGAAGTGCATTTTGCCGTCATTGCGATACAGGCGGTTCGGGGCCGATTCGCGGCCGTTGATCAGGATGTCCAACCTTCCGTCCTTATCGTAATCGCCGAGCGCTATGCCGATGGCACCGTAGCCCGGGGGCTCGTTCAAGCCCGCGGCTTTGGTGACGTTCGTAAATGTGCCGTTGCCGTTATTGCGATAGATCTGGGTTACGCTGCCTTCCTGCAGCACGCCATTGGCGACCACCAGGTCCAACAGGCCGTCGTTGTCGAGATCTCCCCAGAGGGATACGAAACCGGACCCCGGGTCGTCGGCGCCGCTCTTTTGCGACACATTGGTGAACTTTCCGTGATCGTTGTGGAACAGCAGGTCGCGCATGGGACCGCTCCAGCCGTTCAGCGAGATGAAGAGGTCCGGCCAGCCATCGTTATCGTAATCGATCAGGTTGAGCGAGTAGCCGGAAGGCACCTTGGCGAGCCCAACGGCTTCCGTGACGTCGGTGAACTTGTCGCCTTCGTTGCGGTAGACGCGGATGAACGTGCCGCTTCCGGAGACGATGAGATCGGTCTTGCCGTCGCCATCGATATCGCCCCAGGCGGCCGTGCCATTGCCGTTCAAGTGATGAATGCCCAGCTTCGGTGCGATGTCTTCGAAGGCGAGCAGGGGCGCGTTGGCGGGGTCGGCCCTGGCGGTTTCCACGGGAAACAGCGCGAAATCCGGCAGCGGCGGACGCGGACCCTTCACCTGATCCAGCGCGAGCGTGAACAGCCACTGATCCACCGAGTTTTTGCGCCATTGGAGGGCCTCGTAAAATTTGCGCGCGGCCTCGACATAATCGCCGAGACGGTAGTAGGAAGCGCCCATCTCGCGCAGCGCGGACATGCGTTGGTCCAACGTAACGTTGCGGCGTAATTCCTGCTCGTAGTAGCCGATGGCTTCTCGGAAATTGCCGCGGCGCGACAGGGTGTTGCCCATCAGGAAGAACGCCGCAGTCTCTTCGTTGCTGTAGGGAATTGCGTTGTCGACCACCTGTTCCAATAAGTCGATGGAGCGGTCCAGGCCGATCAGGGGATCTTGCGGCACGCGATGTCCGCTTTCGTGGGTGAAACGGACTTCGCCGGACATCCATTCGCTCAGGTTCAAGAGGAAAGCGTTGGCGTGCGGCTCCAGCTTGGCAACCCTGGCAGCAAGTTCGTAGGAAAGGTTTGGATCGTAATACAGCAGTTCGGCGCGCGCGTGGATCACGGCCTTTGCACGCAGTGCGGGGATGTGATCCGGGGCCTGCCTCAGTACGGAGTTCAGGGTCTCCATCGCCAGCGCGAGCGAGAGGCGGCGCTGCTCGGGATCTTGCGAGCGGTAAAAATCGAGGAGATAGGAGCGGGCGATCTGATAAAGCACTTCGGCGTCTTCCGGGCGCAGTTTTCGCTGGATCTCCAGCTCCTTGCGAGCCTCCGCGGTTTTGCTTTCGCGGAGCAGCAGCAAGGCTTTGCGAAGCGGTCCGGTCTTTTCGGGCAGTGGATTGGCGGGCGGGGACGGTTCCTGCTGCCAGGCGATCGCGCCGGCAGCGATGCACAAGACAACGAGCGTCCGCCATAAACGCGAATAGATCGAGGCAAGCAACTTGCGTGTACTATACCGAGGCGGCTGGGATCTTGCAACAAAATCAATGCTTGACAATGTTCTAGTTGACTAATACACTAGGATTCTAGATGAAGACCGCGGCGCAAAACGGGAATGATCGATTCGGCTTCCGGTTGGATCTGCATAGCGGAGTCCCCGTATACCGCCAGATCATCGACCAGGTGCTCGGCGGCGTAGCCGCCGGGACGCTGAAAGCGGGAGATCAACTGCCCACGGTGCGGCAGGTGGCGGTGGACCTTTCCATCAATCCCAATACGGTGGTGCGCGCTTACAGGGAGTTGGAAATTCGCGGCGTGCTGGAGACCCAGCAGGGGACCGGCACATTTATCAGCCAACAGAAGGTGAAACCCGATGAAGTGGGGCGGCAGCGTCAACTCGCCCAACTCGTCACCGAATTCGTTTCCCGTGCGGGAGCGGCGGGGTTCACGCTGGAAGAACTCGTGGAGGAACTCAATGAGCGTTCCGTCGATGTGGGCAAGAAAAGGAGATAAGGCAATGAAACCGGACCTTTCGGCATTTCGCGTGAGCCAGGTTGGGGTCGCGCTCTTTGTGATTTCGATGATCGCCGGGGTGTTGCTCTCCGGCGGTGCTGCACAGCGGCCTGCCCTTGGTGATCCTCGGCCTCATCGGCCTCTACCTGCTGTTTGCGATCCGGATGGCGGACCAATGGGAGAAGGTCGCGGTGCTGCGCTTCGGGAAGTTTACCGGCTTGCGCGGACCGGGCCTGTTTCACATCATTCCGGTGGTCGACAGCCTGAGCCGCTATGTGGATCAGCGGGTTCGCGTGGCCAATGTCTCGGCTGAATCGACGCTGACCCGCGATACCGTGCCGGTGAACGTGGACGCCATCATCTTCTGGATGGTCTGGAACGCGGAGAAGGCGATTCTCGAGGTGCAGGATTTCACCGAGGCAATCCAGTTGAGCGCGCAGACGGCGCTCCGCGAATCCATCGGCCGCCACGAGTTGCACCAGATGGTGGCGGAGCGCGAGATGATGGGCAAGGAACTGCAGCGCATCCTCGACGAGAAGACCACGCCGTGGGGCATCACGGTGCAATCGGTGGAAGTCCGCGACGTGCAGATCCCGCTCGGTTTGCAAGACGCTATGTCGCGCGAGGCGCAGGCCGACCGCGAGCGCCGCGCGCGCATCATCCTGGGACAGGCGGAAACCGAGATCGCCGAGAAGTTCGGTCAGGCTGCGCTCACCTATCAACACAATCCGGTGGCGCTGCACCTGCGCGCCATGAACATGCTGTACGAGGCCATCAAGGAGAAGGGTTCCATGGTGATCGTGCCCTCCTCGGCGGTGGAGACGATGGGACTTGGCGGCATGCTCGCCACCGCCTCGCTCGGCGGAGCCAAGCCGCAGTAAACGAACCGCGATAGTGCGGAGTCCCGATGGGTCTGCGGGCCCACCAAAGGGGCATGAAACACTTCGTTCTGAGCCGCGACCGTAAGGGAGCGGTCGCCAGAGATTACCGACCGCTCCCTTACGGTCGCGGCTCAGAAGGAGGCGTAGGTACAGACGGTGAAGGTCGCTCTTCAAGGGAGCGACCTATGGAGGCAGTATGAAACGAATGCTACAAGTGTGCTCGGTGGCAGGGCTCATGGCGCTCTGCCTCGTGAAGGCGGCGGCATCGCCCGTCGCCGGAACCTGGGAAGGCGTAAAGGATGGCGTGAAGGCCGCCACCGTCAACGTGCGCGAGACCGACGGCATCCTGGGCGGCTCCGCCATCTTCTACATCACTCGCGACGAGGGCTCCGGCACCCACAACGGCGCGCCGATGCCGCCGCTGGCCATGGTCGGGACGCAGTGGGACGGTCACGTGCTGCGCTTCTCCGTGGTCACTGCGGACGGGAGGTCCATCGCCTTCGAATTGCGCGTCACCGGCGAGGGCAAGGCGGAGCTACGGCGTCCGCCGCAGGGTGACATGCCGGAAGACAAGGTGCCGATGGTTCGGGCGCGGTAAGCTTATTACCATGCGCTTAGTTCCTTTGACACTGGCATTGGCGATGGGATGCGTGACGCTCGTCGCTGCGGACGAAAAAACCAAAACAGCGGAGCGGCTCGATGATTCGGCTAGCCTGTTCTCCGAAATCATGGGCACTCCAGACAAATCGATTCCCCAGGACCTGTTGGACAAGGCCTATTGCATCGTCCTGGTACCTGGTCTCAAGAAGGCCGCTTTTGGTATCGGAGGCAAGTACGGGCGCGGCTTCGCGATCTGCCGTCAAACTGGCGGACAGGGTTGGGGGCCGCCGGCGGCCATGCGCGTGGAAGGCGGCAGCGTCGGATTCCAGATCGGCGTCTCCTCGAGCGACGTGATCCTGCTGATCATGAACGAAGGCGGGATGAAGAAACTCAGCAGCAGCAAGTTCACGGTCGGCGCCGATGCCACGGCGGCGGCCGGCCCAGTGGGCCGCAATGCGACCGCGCAGACGGATGCCTTCATGACCGCCGAGATCCTATCCTGGTCGCGCTCCAAAGGGCTGTTCGCCGGAATCTCGCTGGATGGCGCCACCCTGCGCAACGATCTGGACGAAAACCAGGTGCTCTACGGCCAGCGTTGGACCATGAAGGACATTCTCGGTAGCGGAGCAAAGATGCCGGACGCGGCATCAAAACTCATCGCTGGGCTCAATAAGTACTCCCCGCGCCAGGGGAAGTAGTAGAATAGGCCTCCTGGCCTGTCCCACTAATTTGTTTTTCCTGGTTGTCGTGATTCGCACCCTTACAGTGTCAACGTCACCTTGGTGAGCGTGCGGGGCTTGTCGGGGTCGAGGCCCTTCTGCGCCGCCAGGCAGGCAGCGAACATCTGCGCGGGCACCACATACGGTATCGGCGTCAGGATCTCCTTGACACGGCGCGGCAGCCGGATGAGCTTCGTCGCAGTGGCCTCGACTTCGCGGTTCCCCGAATCGGTGATGGCGACGATTTCGGCCTGCAGCCCTTTGAGTTTGACGATGGTCTCTCCGATGGAAGGCCACGTCACGCCGGGAGGCGCGAATGCGAAGACCGGGAAGCTTTGTTCCACCAGCGCGATGGGACCGTGCAGAAAATCGGCCGAGGAAAATCGTTCGGCTACCACGTAGCAGGTCTCCATCAACTTCAGCGCCATCTCGAAAGCGTTGGCGTAGTTCAAGCCGCGGCCGACCACGACGGCGTGGCGCATGAAGCGGTAGCGCTCACTGAGCGCGTCGATCTCCGGCTCCAACGCAAGCGTGGCGTCGACGATCTCGGGAATGCGCTGCAGGTCCGCGATGTGTACCGCGCGGCCGCCCAGCGCATAGGCCAGCAAATACATGGCGAGCATTTGCCCGGTATAGGTCTTGGTGGCCGCCACGCTTTTTTCGCGGCCCGCGCGCACCAGGATGACATGCTCGGCGAGCTTCGCCAAGCTGCTGCCGCTCTCGTTCGTAATCCCGAGGGTGAGCGCGCCCTGCGCCCGCGCGCGCTCCAGCACGAGATTGGTGTCGGTGGACTCGCCCGATTGGGAGATGGCGACCACCAGCGCATCGCGATAATCCACCTTCGCCTGATATAGGGTGGCGATAGAGGGCGCGGCCAGCGAGACCGGAATGCCGGTGGTGATTTCCAGCAGGTAGCGGCCGAACAACGCGGCGTTGTCGCTGGTGCCGCGGGCCACCAGCACCACCATGCGTGGACGCCGCTTCTCCACCAGGCGCTTAAACTTTTCTACGCGCTTTAACTCGGCGGACAGTGTCCGCTCCAGCGCCTCCGGCTGCTGCCGGATTTCTTCGAGCATTCGGGACATCGCTTCCACGATAGCAGCCCTTCCGTGGGAGTATGATCTAGCCATGTCACGGTTTCTTCTGGCCCTGATGTTGGCGGCGCTTTGCCGCGCCCAGAATACTCCAGCTCTGGAGCGCATTCTCAACTTCGAAGCCGAGCACACCGGCGATGCTCCCACGGGATGGGGTCTGAACAATGCCTCCGTTGCGCTCGACGATCAGGTTGTTCACGGCGGCAATTGGGCTGTGCGCATCGAGCGCCGGCCGGGCGCCGGCGGTGCGTTCGGCGGCATCTCAAAAATGATCCCGGTGGATTTCAGCGGGCGCACGATCGAGATGCGCGGGTTTCTGCGCTCCGAAGACGTCACCGAGCACATGGGAATGTGGCTGCGGCTGGACGGCGAAGGAAACTCACCCCTTGGTTTCGATAGCATTCAGGGCCTGCAGGTGAAGGGCACCACCGATTGGGAGGAGTACACGATCAAAGTCCAAGCCAACAAGGATGGCCAGCGGCTGTATTTCGGCGTGTTTGTCGCGGGCTCGGGCAAGGTCTGGGCCGATGATTTGCAACTGCTGGTGGATGGCAAGCCGGTCTGGGAAGCGCCGAAGATGGAGCCGCCGAAGACAGTCATCGATAGCGACCACGAGTTCGATGCCGGTTCCAGAATTTCACTGCCTTCGCTCTCCGAGACCCAGATTGAGAGCCTGGCGACGCTCGGCAAGGTGTGGGGCTTCCTCAAATACCACCATCCGCTGGTCACGTCGGGCCAGCGCCATTGGGATTACGAACTCTTTCGCATCATGCCTTCGATTCTTAGCGCGCCGGACCGGGCTGCCGCGAATGCGGGTATCCACAAGTGGGTCGCCGGGCTGGGTGAGATTGCGCCTTGCAAACCCTGCGCAACACTGCGGCAGGATACGCTCCAGCTTCGACCGGAACTGGAGTGGATCGACGATAAGGCGAAGCTCGGCGACAGCCTGGCCGGCGCGCTGCGGAAGATCTACGCGAGTCGTCCGGCTTCCGGCAAACAGTTCTACCTGACCAAGGTGACTGGGGTCGGGAACCCCACCTTCCAGCACGAGTTGAGCTACGCGGGCGTGAAGTTACCGGACACCGGACTTCAGATTCTGGCGCTCTTTCGCTACTGGAACATCATTGAATACTGGTTTCCGAATCGCGACATTATCGGAGAGATCTGGGACACAGCCTTGCGTCAGTCGTTGCCCAGGATCGCACTGGCCAAGGATCGCGATACGTACCAGCTCGAGATGATGGCGTTGATTGCGCGCATTCACGATACCCACGCGAATCTCTGGAGCTCGCTTGCGGTGCGGCCGCCGGTGGGCGCGTGTTCCCTGCCGGTGAACGTTCGGTTCGCGGAGAATCGCGCCGTGGTGACCGGCTATTCGGCGGAGGAGTCGGGAAACTCCAGCGGTCTGAAGGTGGGCGATGTGATCGCCGATTTGGATGGTGTGCCGGTTGCGAAACTGGTACAAGAGTGGACGCCGTACTACGCGGCTTCGAATGAGCCGACGCGCCTGCGGGATATCGCGCGTTCCATGACGCGCGGTGCCTGCGGCGAGGCCAAATTGCGCGTGATCCGCGGTAATGAAGAAGTCGCGATTCAGTCGCAGCGGGTGCCGCTTACCTTGCTGAAACCAGCCAACACTCACGACCGTCCCGGCGAGACGTATCAACGGCTGACGCCGGAGATCGCGTATCTGAAGATGTCCTCGATCAAGAGCGTGGACATTCCGCGATACATCGATTCGGCCGCGGGAACCAAGGGCCTGATCATCGATATCCGGAACTATCCGTCGGACTTCGTAGTCTTCACTTTGGGCCAACTTCTGGTCACGGAGAATACCGACTTCGTGCGCTTCACCGAGGGAGACCTCGCCAATCCCGGCGCCTTCCACTGGGGATCGCCGCTCTCGCTGAGCCCGCAGAAGCCGCACTACGCAGGCAGGGTGGTCATCCTGGTGGACGAGGTATCGCAGAGCAATGCGGAGTACACGACCATGGCATTTCGTTCCGCGACTGGCGCGAAGGTCATCGGCAGCACCACTGCCGGCGCCGATGGCAATGTTTCCCAGATTCCGCTGCCCGGCGGCCTCAACACCATGATCAGCGGCATCGGTGTTTTCTATCCGGACAAGCGTCCCACGCAGCGCGTCGGAATCGTCCCCGATATTGAAGTGAAGCCGACGATTGCGGGAATTCGCGCGGGCCGCGACGAGTTGCTCGATGCCGCCATCGCGGAAATTATGAAAAAGTAGCCTTACAGCGGCGTCAGCGGACGGTTGTCCGAACCCATGCGAAAGGCATGGGTGAACGCCTGTCCCGGGGGAGGGGTCAGCAGGCGCGGGCGCATCAGGATGAGCACCTGGCCTTCGTCCTTGCTCTTGGTGTGGGTGCTGGTTAACTGGCTGAGTATCGGGACACGCGAGACCCCCGCGATTCCCGCAATCGTGAGGGCCTGATCCCGATCGATTAGTCCGGCGACCGCCGCCCATTCACCGAAGCGCAGATCGGCCTTGGACTTCAGGACGCGGCTGGAGATGATTGGGATCCCGTTGACAGAGCCGCCGCCAAGCACCTTGAACTCGGAATCGATGTCGAGCGTCACGGATTCCGTCCCGTGCACTGCCGGCGTGATCTTGAGGGTCAGCCCGAGATCCTCGAAAGTAAAGGAAGGAGGCGGCGTGTAGGATGTGCCTCCCGTGCTGAAGCTCTGCGGCCCGAAATATCCCGCGGTCAGAATCGGGTAGCGATCGCCCACGTGCAGGGTCGCCGCCTGGTTATCGACCGAGCGGACCTCGGCCGAAAGCAGCAGCTTGCCGGAGGATTTCGACATGGTGGCCACTATCGCCGAACTCAGGATGTTGAGTCCGAAAAGGCTGGAACTGGTCATGCTTCTTGCCAATTGGGCTAAATTGAACGCTTGCTGCAAAGGAATCAAGGTGAAGGTATTGGCCAGGTCGACGCCATAAGTGACGGCGTCGTTGAGGCTGACCTCCAGGAACCGGAGTTCGATTTCAACCTCCGCCCGGGGGCCCATCAGTTCCTCAAACATCATGCGCGCCGGAATGACCTTAGAGACGCGATCACGAAGAATTACGCTGTTGTTCTGTGTGTCGAACGCTACCTTCTCAATGGCGAAGGCCTGCTGCACGGCGGTGATGACGGAATTGAAATCCTGGGGATTGGTGGCATCGGGCAGCTGAAATGCGATCGCGGCCGTGGGTTCGCGATCGATGCGTTTCTGCGGAGTATCCTTGACCACCATGAATACGCGGCCGCTGACCGGCACGATGAAACTGCCGGTGGCGGCTTCCAGCCCGTGCAGGGCGTCACGGTAATCGACATCCTGCATCAGGAAGTGGACGGTGGAGCCGGCTTGAAAATCGTCGTCGAAGACGCAATCCAACCCGAAGGCTTTGGCTACCTTTTCGAAGAGCGCCTTGGCGTCCAGGCGCAGGTCGAAATCCTGGCGGCCGGGTTGGGCTTTCAATTCGGTGGGAGGAAGCAGGCGGCGCACTTCGGCGCGATCTTCGCTGGTGGCAATCGGGATCGGGGGGACCGGGGATTCGTCCGCCGCCGAAGCATCGCTGGGGGCGGTCAGCGCGGGCACTACCTTGGCTTCCAATGCGGCGCGGGTGCTCACCGCCTGGCTGCGCAGCCAGTACATCTTATTATTCGGGGCCATGGCTGCCGCCTCCGAATACAGAATGTAGGCCTCGGCCATGTGACCGGCGCGCTCCGCCTTTCGGCCGCTCAGGTAGAGATCATTGGCGGACGGTTGCTGGGCCGCGAGGCAGGCCGCCAACAGGAACCCGAGGATGCATACACGTACCCGCACACTAGTGTGACGTGCCGCCACCTCTATGCGTGTAAACGATTTAATATGCGACTCTGGTGCTATGAAGAGCGGATTTGCAGGTTTCCGGCGAGTATTTGTAGAGAATCCGATGGAGATTATCGCGCCGGTGGGAGTCTTCCTCGCGACTTTTCTGGTGGGCTGGCTGGTTCGCCGCCTGTTGCTCCGTGCCCTGCACTCCTGGAACGCCCGCACTGGGAGCCGAGCGGGCCTGGCGCTCTATCAGGCGATCCACGGCCCGGCCATGATCTGGGCGCTGATTCTGGCCGCCCACGTTGCCTTCCAGGTGTCCGACCTGCCTGCGGGGATCACCAGGTTTGGCTCCAACACGCTGATCGCGCTGTGGATCGTCTCGCTCACGCTGATGTGTATGCGGGTGGTGGGAGACCTGGTGCGTCATTATGCCGCACAGGTGCCAGGCTCAATGCCGGTGACGACGCTTACGCAGAACCTGGCGCAGATCGGGGTCGTGATTCTCGGTGTCCTCATTCTGCTGAACCAGTTCAATATCTCCATCACGCCGATCCTGACGGCCTTGGGGGTGGGCGGTCTGGCGGTAGCACTGGCATTGCAGGACACGTTGTCGAACCTTTTTGGGGGCTTTTACGTGGCTGTTGCGGGGCAGGTGCGGGTGGGGGACTACATCAAGCTGAATACCAGCGAAGAGGGCAATGTCACGGATATCGGCTGGCGCTGCACGACCATCCGCGCCCAGACGAACAATATGATCATCGTGCCGAATTCCAAGCTGGCGCAAGCGATCGTGACCAACTACTACCTGCCCGAAAAGCGGATGGCGGCGGGTTTCCCGGTGACGGTCGGGTATGAGAGCGATCCGGACCGGGTCGAGCAGGTGCTGATGGAGGTGCTGGCGCAATCGGCGCGTGAGATTCCGGGGATGCTGGCCGAGCCTGCGCCCAGCGTGGCGTTCGATCCGGGTTTTGCGGACCAGGGGATGGGTTTTACGGCGAACTTTCAAGTGGCCGAATTCGCAAGCCAGGGGCCGGTGCGTAACGAGTTGAGAAGACGGGTGTTACGCCGTTTCCGGCAGGAAGGGATCGGGATTCCGTACCCCACCCGAACCATTTTCCTGCGGGCCGATAATCTGACGAAACCACCGGAGGAGGCGACGCATCAATTGGAGAGTGGCCGAGGCGGGCACCCAGTAAAAGAATCTTAATGGGGCCGATCGGAATTTTTTCTCCGAATCCTTGCCATACGCTGATTCGTTTGTTACTCTAAATGAAGTCAGCCGATAGCTAGACCGAAGTTCTGGTCGCCATCAAAAACGAAATTTTCCGGCTCGCACCGAACTCTTGTAAGAGATTCGTGGGCGAAAAAGCCGAAACAAGTTTCGAGGCCTGCCATGTTTTGCGATATTTCGATGTCGCAGGATGTGTGCGCAGATCATTGACAATCTGGTTGGATGCAGTAACAGAAACACTTCGTCAGAACTCTGAGTAAACCGGAGCGATTTAAAACTAAAACATCAAACGAGAGTTTGATCCCGGCTCAGAATCAACGCTGGCGGCGCGCCTAACACATGCAAGTCGAACGAGAAAGTGGAGCAATCCATGAGTACAGTGGCGTACGGGTGAGTAACACGTGGGTGATCTACCTCTTAGTGAGGAATAACCCTGGGAAACCGGGGCTAATACCGCATAAGCCTGAGAAGGGAAAGCAGCAATGCGCTGAGAGAGGAGCCCGCGGCCGATTAGCTAGTTGGTGAGGTAAGAGCCCACCAAGGCAGAGATCGGTAGCCGGCCTGAGAGGGCACACGGCCACACTGGCACTGAAACACGGGCCAGACTCCTACGGGAGGCAGCAGTGGGGAATCTTGCACAATGGGGGAAACCCTGATGCAGCGACGCCGCGTGAGCGATGAAGCCCTTCGGGGTGTAAAGCTCTTTCGTCAGGGAAGATCATGACGGTACCTGGAGAAGCAGCTGCGGCTAACTACGTGCCAGCAGCCGCGGTAATACGTAGGCAGCAAGCGTTGTTCGGAGTTACTGGGCGTAAAGGGTGTGTAGGCGGTTCTTTAAGTTTGGTGTGAAATCTCCCGGCTCAACCGGGAGGGTGCGCCGAATACTGAGGGACTAGAGTGTGGGAGAGGAAAGTGGAATTCCTGGTGTAGCGGTGAAATGCGTAGATATCAGGAGGAACACCGGTGGTGTAGACGGCTTTCTGGACCATAACTGACGCTGAGACACGAAAGCGTGGGTAGCAAACAGGATTAGATACCCTGGTAGTCCACGCCCTAAACGATGCATATTTGGTGTGGGTCATTCAGTTGATCCGTGCCGGAGCTAACGCGTTAAATATGCCGCCTGGGGAGTACAGTCGCAAGGCTGAAACTCAAAGGAATTGACGGGGGCCCGCACAAGCGGTGGAGCATGTGGTTCAATTCGACGCAACGCGAAGAACCTTACCTGGGCTCGAACGGCTTCTCAACGCCGGTAGAAATACCGGTACCCCGCAAGGGGGTGGAGTCGAGGTGCTGCATGGCTGTCGTCAGCTCGTGTCGTGAGATGTTGGGTTAAGTCCCGCAACGAGCGCAACCCTTGTCCTGTGTTGCCATCATTCAGTTGGGAACTCGCAGGAGACCGCCAGCGATAAGCTGGAGGAAGGTGGGGATGACGTCAAGTCCTCATGGCCTTTATGTCCAGGGCTACACACGTGCTACAATGGACGGTACAAACCGCAGCAAACCCGCGAGGGGGAGCCAATCGGAAAAAACCGTTCTCAGTTCGGATTGCAGGCTGCAACTCGCCTGCATGAAGCTGGAATCGCTAGTAATGGCAGATCAGCACGCTGCCGTGAATACGTTCCCGGGCCTTGTACACACCGCCCGTCACATCACGAAAGTGGATTGCACTAGAAGTCTGCACGCTGACCCGCAAGGGAGGCAGCGGCCCAAGGTATGATTCATGATTGGGGTGAAGTCGTAACAAGGTAGCCGTAGGAGAACCTGCGGCTGGATCACCTCCTTTCTAAGAGAGACCGTGGATGGAGTTTCCGAAAGCAAATTGCGTTTGAGTGTACAGCGCAAGCGAGTAGGGGGCAGTCGTTCCATTCCATAAACCGCCGAAAGCTCTTCGGAGCGATTGGTGAGTCCGCTACCGGATCTCCACTTGGAGAATATGGGAGTGTTTTTCAAAGCGGCCGAGGGCTTTAAGTCTTTGGTCCCTGTATCCAACTGGCCTCGATTGATTATAAAAGCAGGCCCGGCGCTGGAAAGCGCCGGGGTCTGAAAGCTTGAAAACAAGCTAAGGGGCTGTAGCTCAGCTGGGAGAGCGCCTGATTTGCATTCAGGAGGTCGCCGGTTCGATCCCGACCAGCTCCACCAGTGGGAAAGCCGCTGCGAAGCCGATGGATTCCGAAGCCGTGCTAGTCAGGCTTGTCGTTCGGAAGGCTTGGGCAAAGCGGGGGCAACCGAGAAAGCGGAGCGCGATGGTCAGCCGGTAGGTGTAAGAAGTGGCTGGCGTCAGGCGTAAAACCGCGGGCCGGGCCCGTAGCTCAGATGGCTAGAGCGCACCCCTGATAAGGGTGAGGTCGATGGTTCGATTCCATCTGGGCCCACCAAATCACGTAGCACCAAACAATCAATCAAGCAGCAATTTGTAAAGCCAGCTTGGCGACAAGTGGTTTTATTGATTGCTGTAGGCAATCGAGATCTTTGACAACTGAATATTGACGGGCATTAAAACACAAGTACGAAAGCGCAAATTAGAAGTAGCGTTCATCGACAGTGTTTGAGCCTGACGCGACCTGGGTCAATACAGGGAGCGGAAGGTGAGGGCATTGTGTGTTGTGTGAGAAGTAGATTTTATGGTCAAGCTACTAAGGGCGTGTGTGTGGATGCCTAGGCACAAGTAGGCGAAGAAAGACGTGGTCAGCTGCGATAAGCTTCGGGGAGCCGCTAACAGGCTGTGATCCGGAGATTTCTGAATGGGGAAACCCAACGAGTGTGAACACTCGTTACCTGCATCTGAATATATAGGGTGTAGGGGCTAACCGGGGGAAGTGAACCATCTCAGTACCCCGAGGAAAAGAAAACAACCGTGATTCCGATAGTAGTGGCGAGCGAACTCGGAATAGCCTAAACCAGGTGATTCGCAAGGAGAACCTGGGGTTGCAGGACCACAATAATCAAGCGGGCAGTGCAGAGAGATCTGAAAAGGTGGATCTGAACTGGTCGCTTGGTTAAAAGAGGGATAGGAAAGCATTAATTGAACGGTCTGGAAAGGCCGGCCAGAGAGCGTGACAGCCGCGTAAGTGAAAATGCAATCCTCCTTCCAGTGGCTCCTAAGTAGGGCGGGGCACGAGAAACCCTGCTTGAATCCGCCGGGACCATCCGGCAAGGCTAAATACTCACTTGTGACCGATAGTGAACCAGTACCGTGAGGGAAAGGTGAAAAGAACCCCTGCGAGGGGAGTGAAATAGTACCTGAAACCACACGCTTACAAGCAGTTGGAGGGCTATGCTCCGCAAGGAGAATGCCTGACATCGTGCCTATTGCATAATGAGCTGGCTAGTTATTCTCAGTGGCAAGGTTAAGCGCAAGCGAGCCGAAGCGAAAGCGAGTCTGAACAGGGCGATGGAGTCGCTGGGAATAGACGCGAAGCGGGATGATCTACCCTTGGCCAGGATGAAGGTCGTGTAACAGCGACTGGAGGTCCGAACCAGTGTTGGTTGAAAACAGCTTGGATGAGCTGAGGGTAGGGGTGAAAGGCTAATCAAATTCCGTGATAGCTCGTTCTCTCCGAAATAGCTTTAGGGCTAGCCTCTCGTGGTCCGTCGCGGTGGTAGAGAACTGATTGGACTAGGGGCCTTCCCGGGTTACCGAATCCAACCAAACTGCGAATGCCGTGAATGTGTAGCGAGGGAGTCAGACAGTGGGGGCTAAGCTTCATTGTCGAAAGGGAAACAGCCCAGACCGTCAACTAAGGTCCCCAAATTCATGCTCAGTGGGAAAGGAAGTCGGGACGCTCAGACAGCCAGGAGGTTGGCTTAGAAGCAGCCATCCTTTAAAGAAAGCGTAACAGCTCACTGGTCGAGCGGCTCGGTGCCGACAATATAACGGGGCTTAAGCATGATACCGAAGTTACGGATTCCCATAGTGATATGGGAATGGTAGGAGAGCGTTCTCAACAGCTGTGAAGGTATACCGAAAGGAGTACTGGAGCGTTGGGAAGTGACTCTGCCAGCATAAGTAGCGAGAAACCACGTGCGAACCGTGGTCGCCGTAAGTCTAAGGATTCCTGAGAAAGGTTAATCCGCTCAGGGTTAGTCGGAGCCTAACGCGAGGCCGAAAGGCGTAGCGGATGGACAGCAGGTTAATATTCCTGCACTACCTTATTTCGATCAAGACCGATGGGGGGACGCAGACCGTAAGCTCTGGGGCGCAATGGTTTCAAACCAGAGTGAAGGGAGATCCGGAGAGGTAAATCCGCCGGGTCGTCTGCCAGGAAAAGCCTCTAAGGAGAGATAAGGTATCCGTACCACAAACCGACACAGGTGGACGAGATGAATATTCTAAGGCGCTCGGGTGATGGTAGGTTCAGGAACTAGGCACATTAGCACCGTAACTTCGGGAGAAGGTGTGCCCACCTAAGACGTGGGTCGCAGTGAATTGTCTCAGGCGACTGTTTAACAAAAACACAGGTCTCTGCAAAGTCGAAAACGACGTATAGGGGCTGACGCCTGCCCGGTGCCGGAAGGTTAAAGGGAGAGGTCAGCGCAAGCGAAGCTTTGAACTGAAGCCCCGGTGAACGGCGGCCGTAACTATAACGGTCCTAAGGTAGCGAAATTCCTTGTCGGGTAAGTTCCGACCTGCACGAATGGCGTAACGATCTGAGAACTGTCTTAACCTGCCGCCCGGCGAACTTGTGGTCCCGGTGAAGACGCCGGGTGCCCGCCACTAGACGAAAAGACCCCGTGCACCTTTACTATACTCTTTCATGGAACTATGGGGCCATCTGCGCAGGATAGGTGGGAGGCTTTGAATCCGGGTTCTCGGACTCGGAGGAGCCAACGGTGAGATACCACCCTGATGGTTCTGTGGTTCTAACCTCCATCCCTAATCGGGATGAGGGACAGTGGAAGACGGGTAGTTTGACTGGGGCGGTCGCCTCCTAAACGGTAACGGAGGCGCGCGAAGCTAGGTTCAGGCGGTTTGGAAATCCGCCGACGAGTGCAAAAGCATAAACCTGGTTAACTGCGAGACCAACAAGTCGAGCAGATACGAAAGTAGGCTTTAGTGATCCGGTGGTTCTGTATGGAAGGGCCATCGCTCAACGGATAAAAGGTACGCCGGGGATAACAGGCTGATCGGAGTCAAGAGTTCACATCGACGCTCCGGTTTGGCACCTCGATGTCGGCTCATCGCATCCTGGGGGTGTAGAAGCTCCCAAGGGTTAGGCTGTTCGCCTATTAAAGCGGTACGTGAGCTGGGTTCAGAACGTCGCGAGACAGTTCGGTCTCTATCTGTGGTGGGCGTAGGAGATTTGAGGGGGCTTGCCCTTAGTACGAGAGGACCGGGGTGAACAAACCTCTTGTGATCCAGTTGTCCCGCCAGGGGCATCGCTGGGTAGCGAAGTTTGGTCAGGATAAACGCTGAATGCATATAAGCGTGAAACCTTCCCCAAGATGAGATCTCCCAAGTCGAAGGACTATGAAGGGCACAGGTAGACTACCTGTTTGATAGGACGGATGTGTAAGCGCAGCAATGCGTTGAGCTGACCGTTACTAATTGCCCGTTCGGCTTGACCATAAAATACTACTGTTCACACAACCTGAAACGTGTGGACGCTACTTTGAAAGTCTTTTCGAAAGTGTTTGAACCCGTCAATATTCAGCTCAAAGAGCTAACCGCTCTTTGAGAGAGCTTCGCTCACGTTGAAAAACAGAGCTTCGCTCTTAGTGTCGCCAGTTTCTGGGTGACCTTAGCGAGGAGGACCCACCCGTTCCCATCCCGAACACGGTAGTTAAGCTCCTCAGCCCCAATGGTACTGCACGCGCAAGTGTGTGGGAGAGTAGGACGTCGCCCGGTTTATCATTAAAGCCTCCCCTTTAAACGGGAGGCTTTTTCATTTATGCTCGACCCTCATTCCGTCGCCTCCCTCGCGCGCCAATTTGACGACCCCACCGACGGCGCAGCGCTTAAGAGCATCGAACTCATCCTTCTCCTCCTTGAGTGTTCGCCCGCGCCTTTCTCCCGCGAGCAGTTTATCCCCGGCCACATCACCTGCAGCGGGCTGGTCATCGCTCCCGATGGCGAACGCGTCCTGGTCGTGCATCACCGCCGCCTGGCTCGCTGGCTCCTTCCGGGCGGACACGTCGAGACCGATGACGCCACCATCTCCGACGCCGCCCGTCGCGAGGTCGTCGAAGAGACCGGCGCGCTCCTCGCTCCCACCGCCACATTGGCCGGCGCCGACGTCCATGGCATCCCGGGCAAGGGCCACGAGCCCTACCACCTCCATCACGACCTGCTCTTCCGCTTTCAAGCTCTCTCCGATGAGATCCAGGTCTCCGAGGAGTCCCATGCCGTCGCCTGGTGCAGCCCCGCGGAGTTTGAACGCTACGCAATTCCCCACAATGTACGCCGCGCATATGAGAGGTGACGCGGAACTCCCGCTACAATTGTCTTCAAGACATGAAGACTTTTACGATTGGCGTGATCGCCGGCGACGGGGTGGGCACTGAGGTCATCCCGCAGGCCAAACGCGTTCTGGAAAAGAGCGCCCATAAGCATCAGGTCACCTTTTCCTTCCAGGATTTTGAGTGGGGTGCCGAGCACTTCTTCCGCTGGGGCCGCATGATGCCCGCCGGCGCCATTGATCTCCTCCAGCCCTGCGATGCGATCCTGCTCGGCGCCGTCGGCCATCCCGAAATCCCCGACCACACGACGTTGAACGGTCTGCTGCTCCCCATCCGGCGGGCTTTCGATCAATACGCCAATGTGCGGCCTGCGTACCTATACCCCGGCGTGCAGTCTCCGCTCGCCCGACCCAAAGGCGGCGACATCGATTTCGTTGTGGTCCGTGAGAACACCGAAGGCGAGTATGCGCAGGTCGGCGGCTTCGTCTACCATCTGCAGCCCGAGGAAATCGCGATCCAGACTTCGGTCTTCACCCGGCGCGGCATCGACCGCATCGTACGGTTCGCGTTCGAACTCGCCGTGAAGCGCAACAAGAAGCGCCGCGTCACCTCGATCACGAAATCCAACGCGCAGGGCTACAGCATGGTGCTGTGGGACCGCGCCTTCCAGGAAATCAGCGCGCAGTTTCCGGAGGTCGAGACCGAATCGCTGTTGGTGGACGCCGCCGCGATGAATTTCATCCGCCGCCCCGAAAGCTTCGACGTGGTGGTCGGGTCGAACCTGTTCGCCGATATCCTCAGCGATATCTCGGCGATCATCGTCGGCAGCATGGGGCTGGCGGCGAGCGCCAATCTCGATCCGCTGCGCCGCTTCCCCTCGATGTTCGAACCGGTTCACGGCTCCGCGCCCGATATCGCAGGCAAAGGCGTCGTCAACCCGCTGGCCACGATCCTGAGCGCAGGCATGATGCTTGAGCATCTTGGCATGACGGAGGCGGCGAAAGAACTCGATGCCGCCATCGCCGCCGTTCTCGCGGAGGGCAAAGTTCGCACGCCGGACATCGGCGGGAAGAGCAGCACGGAAGAAGTGACCGACGCCGTTCTGGAGAAACTCGGCTAGAGTGGCCAAGGAAAGCACAGGCCGTCACGCGTTCTTGGTCGCTGCGGGAATCCTGATCAGCCGCATTGTCGGGCTGGCCAGGCAGCGCGTCTTTTCCCATTATTTCGGCCAGTTGGACGAAGCCGACGCCTTCTACGCGGCATTCAAAGTCCCGAACTTCCTCCAGAACCTGTTCGGCGATGGCGTCCTTTCCGCGTCCTTCATCCCCGTTTATTCGCGTCTTCTCGCGCAGGAAGACGAGCAACAGGCGGGCCGCGTGGCCGGCGCCATCGGCGCGATTCTAGCGCTCATCACCTCGGTGATCGTACTGTTAGGAGTGCTGGCGACCCCGTACCTCATCTGGGTGATCGCGCCCGGTTTTCCGGAGACGAAGCGGGAACTCACCATCCGCCTGGTGCGGATCCTGTTCCCGGGTGCGGGCCTGCTCGTCTTCTCGGCCTGGTCGCTCGGGATCCTCAACAGCCATCGCAAATTCTTCCTCTCCTATTCGGCGCCCGTAATCTGGAACGTCACCATGATCGCCACGATGGTGAAGTTCGGCGGGATCGACCTTAGCACCCTGGCAATCTACCTCGCGTGGGGCTCCGTCCTGGGCAGTGCGCTGCAGTTCGGCGTGCAATTGCCGGTGGTGCTCGCGCTGATGCGCCACCTGCGCTTCAATCTGGATACGCAGGCGCCCAAGGTGCGCGAGGTGATCAGAAATTTCGGCCCCGTGTTTGTCAGCCGCGGCGTGGTGCAGATCAGCGCGTATATCGATCAGTTCATCGCCAGCTGGCTCCCCAAAGGTGCGGTGTCGGCGATCACGAACGCGCAATCCATCTATACGCTGCCGGTCAGCCTGTTCGGCATGGCCGTTTCCGCCGCCCAACTTCCCGCGATGTCGAGCACGCTCGGAACCGATGCCGAGGTGAACGCCGGCCTGCGGCGCCGCCTGGACACCGGGTTGCGGCAGATCGCGTTCTTCATCGTGCCCTCTGCCATGGCATTCTTCACGCTGGGCGGAGTGATCGCGGCCGCGCTCTACCAGGGTGGCAAATTCACCCACGCGAACTCGCTGTACGTGTGGGGCATCATCGCCGGGTCCGCCGTCGGCTTGCTCGCCTCGACGCTCGGCCGCCTCTATGCCTCCACCTACTATGCGCTGCGCGACACGCGCACTCCGCTGCGGTACGCAGTAGTGCGGGTTGTTCTCACGGTCGGACTAGGATTCGTGTGCGCGCTCCCGTTACCGCGCTGGATCGGCATCGACCAGCAGTGGGGAGCCGCGGGATTGACCGCTTCCGCCGGGATCGCCGGATGGGTCGAGTTCGTCCTGCTGCGCCGCGCGCTCAACCGCAGGATCGGCATCACCGGCCTTCCGGTATCCTTCACCGCGAAACTCTGGGCCGCCGCCGCGATTGGCGCCGCCGCCGCCTGGCTGGTGAAACCCGCGACCGTCGGATGGCAACCGACCGCGGCCGCGATCCCCATTCTCGGCGTCTATGGCATGGTATATTTCGCAGGAACGTATGTCTTGCAGGTGGAGGAGTTTGCCGGGTTCGTCCGCCGCTTCCGCAGGAGTTCTTGATGGGTAGAAAGAAGATCAAGCGTGGAGTCAGCGCACAGAGAATTCCAGCAAAGGATCTCTGGATCGCCGACGAGATCCGCTATATTCAGGCGCGCGCCGCCGCCCGCGACCCACGCCTGGTACAGGTCAATTCGCTCGCGTTGTTCTCCACCGAAACCGGCGATGCCTGGCTGCTCGATCCCGAGGATCACTTGGCCTCACGATTAGCGCGGGACGGCGATCCCGAGGAGGTCTACTTCGAAGAGGACGAAACCAACTTTAAGATCGAGTGGAAAGGCGCCTACGAGATCGACGGTGACATCTTCCGCTACGTCGACCGCATAGGAAATCGCCATATCGCGATCACCGGTTATCCCACGGATCGCATCGCGAAACTAGGCCGGCCGCCGGAGTAGCTATTCCGACCCGGCGCCGCGCGTATGTGCCGGTCCGCGAAAGACTGCATTCAGGAACAGCAGATTCATGCCGTCGCTGATGGCGCGGAAACTCGGATCCTGCGTGAAGCCTACTACGATTCCGCGCCCCGAAGTCCCGGATACAACGACCGGTTTGAAGGCCATCTGCTTCTTGTTCTCCGCCCAAAGATGGCCGCTGGCGAGCAGCTTGTCCGCGGCATCGTAATATGCGACGTTGATTCCCTTATCGGCCTTCAGCGGCGCGAAGATTGTGCGGCCTTCCACCATCGTGTAGACGCTATCCCCGGCGCCCGCGGTCAGCCAGTAGTCGGGTCGAATCTTCACGCGGGCGATGGCGCCGGGGACGCTATCAGGCAACTCCGTGTTGGCTCGCGTCACCTTGTCGAAGTCGGCCTCGCTCGCGATCGCGGTACCGGGCACGCGCGCGTCCGCCTTCTCGTCTTTATCCTTCTCGGCGCTCTTCTTCTCTTCACCGTCGCGCAGCGCATTCTCCTGCGCGATCTCCATCAACTCTGCCTTCGCCAGGAAGGCGACCGCGTCGCCGAGCGCCACGATGGTGCCGCCGGCCGCGACCCAATTCTTAACGCGCTCCACGCCGCCTTCGCCGAGCACTGCGGCGTAATTGCCGCCTGAAGGAAGAATCAGCACCTGGAACTTCGAGAGATCGGCCCCGGCCATCTGCGCCGTGCGTATCGGCGTGACAGGGTAGCCGTACTGCCGCTCGAGAATGAAGCGCGTCGCGCCGGCCGATGCCGATTGCGTGGGTGTATCCCAGGCGATCGCGATGGCCGGCTTCTTGATCGGCACCACCCAGCGGCTGCCGAAGTTCACACCGTCGTCCACCCAACCGGAGTTGGCGGCGTAGACGTCGGCGCCGGTCTCCCGCGCCATGCGCGCCATGCGTTCGGACAAGTCCGCGGGATTGGTCGCCACTTTGAGAATCAGGCTGCCGGCAGGAAAGTTGACGCCGTTTTGCGTGAAGGGCTTGTCGCTGGAGTCGACCTTCAGGTCCTGGCGCAGCGCCCCCGTGAGCAGTCGTCCCGCGGCCTGGCTGCCCCACGGCACCAGGTAAGCGACGCTCGCGCGGCTCCCGTGCACTTCGCCGGGTACGACGCGAGCCGGTTTCGCAGCCTCGAAGGCCCCCGCGGAAACATCGCTATTGGCGATGGCCTCCACGTTGAAAAGCAGCGGCAGGCTCCACGCCGTGACGTCGTAGATTTCGGTTCGCTGTCGCAGCCTGCGGCGCGATTCCTCGGCGGCCACGAACTTATCGTCCATCTTCGTGTCGGGGTCGAGCAGCGTGCGAATGAAGCGCTTGGAAGGCTGCGCCATCGGCACCACGTACGTGCCCGACGCATATTCTTTTCCTCCCGCACGAAAAGGAGCAGTCGCCCGCTTGACCTCAATGCCATGCTCCATCAGGATTCCGGCGAGCTTATCGGTGGCCGAGGCGTCGCGCCCGCGCGGCAGAATGTATTCCTTGATCGCTTCCTTCCGACCCTCTTCCACCGCGGTGGAACGGTAGTGATAGAAGTCCGCGAGGAGTTTCTCGCGATTCGCCGCCGCCGTCTCCAGCGTCGAAATCGACGCCACGAAGTGATGCCGCACCGTGTCGCGGTACGTGAGCAGTGTCTCGTCGGCTCGGCGTAGCGCCAACCCGCGCACCGATGCCTGTTCGTAGGTCATCGCGAGTGCGCCATAGTAGAGGGGCCAACTCGCGCCGTAACCCGGGTAGAACGCGTCATACTCTTCGCGCGTGAAGTAATCGAACCCGTACCGATCGAACCACTTGGCGTTGTTCTTGCCGAAGAGAGTCAGGCTTTGCCGCAGATTCGGCGTCAGGTTGGGATTGTACGGGTCGGATTCCGGCGTAAAGAAGTAGGTGCTCTCACCGCTCATTTCGTGAAGGTCCACATACACCAGCGGCAGCCATTCGCGCAGCGTCTTGACCTGGCTGAGAATCTCCGGCTGCGTGAGCCCGATCCAATCGCGATTGAGATCGAACAGATAGTGATTGGCGCGCCCGCCCGGCCATGGCTCGTTGTGCTCGGCGGCGAGCGGACTTGGATCCGGAGTCAGGCCGCGCGCCTGCTCAAAATAGTTGACGAAGCGATCCCGTCCATCCGGATTCTGGAGCGGGTCGATCAGCACCACAACGTTAGCGAGCACATCATCCACGAGCTTATCGTTGCGCGACGCCAGCAGGTGCCACGCGGTGAGCAGGGCCGCATCGGGCGATGAGATCTCGTTGCCGTGTACGCCGTAAGAGAGCCAGACCACGGCCGGCAGCCCCGCGATCAGCTTGCGCGCCTCGGCCTCCGAGGTCTTGCGAGGATCGGCGATGCGCTGAATCCCGCTCTTGATCTCGGCGAGTTTGCGAATGTTGGCCTCGCTGCCGATCGCGGCGTAGATCAGCTTCCGCCCTTCCCAGCTCTCGCCGTACTCGAAGACCTTCATGCGTGTGGGTGCCGCGGCGGCAAGCGCATTCATATATTGCAGAAGACCCGCGTGGCTGGTGACCTTGTCGCCGGGATCATACCCGAGCACCTGGCGAAGCGTGGGGACTTTGGAGTCGTACGTGGCGCCGGGCCAGAATTCGTAGCCCTTTTGAGCATAAGCCGGCGCCAAAGCCAGCACCGCCGCAAGCGATATCGTCGCCTTTAACATGAAACCTCTAGTTTACCGTTCCCGCCGTGAGCTAAAATCGGAACTTCCGGTGTGAATATGAAACTACGTTTTCTGATCCCTCTGCTGGTGCCTGTGTTTGCTCTTGGGCAACCGCGCTCCGCTTCCGGCCTGGACGTGGCCGCAATGAACAAATCGGTCGACCCCTGCGTGGACTTCTATCAGTACGCCTGCGGCAACTGGATCGCGTCAAACCCGCTTCCCGCCGATCGAGCCCGCTGGGGCCGGTTCACGGAATTGAGCAATCACAACGAGAAGGTCCTGCTCGACATTCTGCAAGGTGCCGCAGTCGTAACGGCAAAGCGCAGCGCGCTGGACGCCAAAATCGGCGATGCCTTCGCCGCCTGCATGGACACCGCGACCATCAACAAGCGCGGCCTGGAACCGATCAAGCCGGAACTCGACCGCATCAACTCGATGGATCGCATGCCCGATATGGTGGACGAACTGGCGCGCCTCCATCGCGTCGGGATCGGCGTGCTTTTCACGTTCGGAGCGCGCCCGGACGCCAAGGATTCCAACCGCACCATCGCGGGACTGGGACAGGGTGGACTCTCCTTGCCGGATCGCGAATATTACCTGAAGACCGACCCGAAGAGCGTGGAGACGCGGCACCACTTCGTCGATCATATGAAGAAGATGTTCCAGTTGGCCGGCGACTCGGCGGAGAGCGCCGCTGCCAAGGCGCAGTTGGTGCTCGCATTGGAAACCACGCTGGCCAAGGACTCGATGGATCGCGTTTCGATGCGCGATCCCAACAAGACGTATCACATGATGAGCACGCGTGAAGTTGCCGCGCTCACTCCCGGCTTCGACTGGCCGCGCTATCTGGCCGCCACCGGAGCGCCGGCCTTCGACACCGTCAACGTCAGCCAGCCCGACTACTTCAAGCAGATCTCGGCCGATCTCGCCGGGGAGCCCATCGACGCCTGGCGTGCGTATTTCATGTACCACTTGCTCCGCCAGAGCGCACCGGCCCTGCCCGAGAGCTTCGAGAACGAGGCTTTCGATTTTTGGAGCCGTTACATGACGGGGACCAAGGAGCAGCGACCGCGCTCCGCCCGCTGCGTCGGGGTGGTGGATCGCCAACTCGGCGATCTGCTGGGGCAGAAGTACATCGAGCTGACCTTCGGCGCCGACGCCAAAAAGCAGATCACGCAGTTGGTGGACGCACTGGAGAAGGCCATGGGCGAAGACATTCGCACGTTGGATTGGATGACCGAGGACACCAAAAAGGCCGCCCTCGCCAAGCTCAAGGCAATCACCAATAATGTCGGATCGCCTCAGAAATGGCGCGATTACAGCAAGGTCAAAATCGCGCGTGACGATTTCTTCGGCAACGGAATGCGCAGCGCGCAGGCGGCCTACGAGCAGCGTATCGAAAAGATCGGCAAGCCCACGGACAAGACGGAGTGGGGCATGACCACGCCGACCGTCAACGCTTTCTACAGCCCGCAAAACAACACCATCAACTTCCCCGCGGGCATTCTGCAACTGCCCTTCTTCGACCCCAAACGCGATATCGCGCTGAATTTCGGCGGCGCCGGAATGGTCATCGGACACGAGATGACTCATGGCTTCGACGACCAGGGCCGCAAGTTCGATGGCGACGGCAACCTCCGCGACTGGTGGACCGCGAAAGACGGCGCCGAGTTCGAAAAGCGCGTCGCCTGTATCGCCAACGAATACTCGGGTTTCACCGCCGTCGACGACGTCAAGTTGAACGGACGCCTGACGCTAGGCGAAAACTCAGCCGATAACGGCGGCCTGCGCATCGCGCTGATGGCGCTGGAGGACACCCTGAAAGGGAAGAAGGAGGTGCTCGACGGCTTCACGCCCGAGCAGCGCCTCTTCCTCGGCTTCGGTCAGATCTGGTGCGAGAACACCGCCCCGCAGGAAGTCCGCGCCCGCGCCATGACCGACCCGCATTCCCCCGGCCGCTATCGCGTGAACGGCACCGTGCAGAACATGCCCGAATTCCAAAAGGCATTCTCCTGCAAGGCGGGGCAGCCCATGGTCAGCCAAAACGCCTGCCGCGTCTGGTGACTTGCGCACAACGAGCCGCGACCGTAATGTAAGGGAGCGCGACGAGACCCCTCAACGCGAACCGCGACCGTCAGGGAGCGATCTCCAGTCACTTCCCCTTCAGCCGAAACGTAATTCCCGCAGTCGCCGTTATCGGATACCCCGGCGTCCCGTGAATCCGGTACGCCGGCGCCTCTCCGCGCAGCTGCGACTCGAAATAATTCTGCGTCTCGTAGTAATCGCGGTCCGTCAAGTTATCCAGCGCGAGACTGAGTTCGATCCTGCGTCCCATCCTTCGCGATAGCCCCATGTCGAACACCGTGTGCCCCGAGGCGACGATCGAAGGGTCGATCCCATCGAGCCGGTAGTGATTGATCGCCCGCATGCGCAGCGACCCGCTCCACTTGTGCCAGTCGGCAAGCGTGAGCCCGGCGTTCGCCGTGAAGTGCGGAGCGCTATCCACATAAACGCGTGGGTAGCCGCGATAATACGCGTTCACCACCTTGGTGGCCCCGCCGTTGAAGGAAAGATGGTGGCTCAACTCCACCGACGCCTTCGCCTCGAGTCCGTACGCACGGCTCGGCCCTTTGAATTCGAAGGTGCCATCGTCGGGGATGTAGACCTGCTCGTGCGAGCGATCGATCCAAAAGCCGTCGACGCTCGTGGAAATGCGCCCGAAATGTTGCGAACTCCCTACCTGATAGAAATCGGTCGTGGAAACCGCGGGCTGCCCGGGTTGCTGCACTACACCGCGTGCATCGGCGGTGGAAATGCCGCGGCCGTAGTTGGCGTAAAACGTGACCGGCACGGCGAGAGTCGGACGAAACGAGAAATTGGCCTTGGGCTGCGCCAACGTGGCAACCACGGAATCCCGCCCCGCCACCTCGAAACGAAATTCGTCGACCCGCAGTCCCGCGCCCGCGACCATTCGGCCGCCGAGCAGCGTTACGCTCTCCTGGACATACGCGGCGCCATTGGTGACGTGGGCATGGTCGCGCGTATCGATGCCGAG
This sequence comes from uncultured Solibacteraceae bacterium, assembly GCA_963791985.1. Lineage (GTDB taxonomy): Bacteria > Acidobacteriota > Terriglobia > Bryobacterales > Bryobacteraceae > Solibacter. The sequence continues at coordinate 670,748 of CAWBUN010000005.1, forward strand.
CGGCACGCGGTCTTCCCTGGGGTAGAGTCCCACGTTGATCTGGTTATCGTGGAAATTGCCGCCCGTGGTCAGCAGCGCCTGCAAGCCTGCGAGCTTGTGCGCCAGTTGATATTGCGCGTTGGCTCCTTCGATGAGGCGCGAATCATGTTGCTGGAAGCCATCGCCGTGAACCGGGTCCTTCAGGAAAAACGTGAAATTGGAGTAAAGATCGAAGAGCGAGCGGGTCGCGAAGGCATCCACCTTGAGCACGCCGCCGTGCGAATCCTCCTGGCGAAAGTAGCCGCTCATCGTGCCGCTGCGTACGCGCCCGCCATCGGATGGGTCGATGTACCCGAACCGGTCGAGCCGCCCAGCCGCGACCTCGTCCAGCGGAATTTGACCGGAGGAGAAAAAATCGTTGAGCCCCACGTTGTATTTGAATCCAACGCTGCGCTGCTCATTCAATCGCCGCGTGACGCTGCCCGTAAAATTGTGGCGCGTGTAGCGAAGTGGCGAGAGAAACGGCCCATCGGTGTGCGAGCCTTCATACGCGAACAGCGCGTCCCCGTTTCGTAGCTCGGGACTGAAGCTGAAAAATCCGCGTTCGCTCCCGAACGAGCCGCCTTGCAGCCGAATCGTCCACACGTCGGGCATGCTCTCCCGCGTGCGGATGTGCACTACGCCGAGCCCGCTGAAATCGCCGTACTCCGCGTTGAACGGTCCGTTGACGATGTCCACGCCTTCCACCAGTTCCGGGCTGAGGCTCTTGAGCGAGCCAAGGTACCCCTGGCCGTGGCCCTGAGTGCCCTGATTCTGCTGAACGTTATCCACCAGCACCTTGAGTCCACCGTTGACGCCGCCATGATCGAGGTTGAATCCGAACCGCCGGATCTCGAGCGACTTGCCGCCGCCCTCGTGCTGCCCGGCGTTGATCCCCGCGTCCAGCACATGAAAAATCTGATCGTCGCGCGAGAAAAGTGTGCGCGTAAATACCTCCGAATTGCGGCGATCGATCGCGGGTTGCACCGGATCGGCGGTTATGACAATCGTGGTCTTGAGCGGTTCGATATCCGGGGCCTGCTGGGCGTGCAGGCCGAGGCAGAGCAGAAGCAATGGGCTCGCTTTTCTCATGATCGTGCTACGAATCTACAATTCGTAATACTAGCATTACGTACACCGAAAACAAACGGATTGCTTCGGCCCACGTTAAATTGAAAGTAAGGAGTCTCTCGCTTGCTGAAAATTACAGTTTTGATTTCGCTTCTGGCTGCCGCTTTGTCGGCGCAATCTTCATCGCCGAACGCCAGCATGGCGAGGTTCGACGTCAAAGCCATGGATACCAGCGTGGATCCCTGCAAGGACTTCTACCAGTTCGCCTGCGGTACCTGGCTCAAGCAGAATCCCATTCCTCCGGATCAGTCGCGTTGGGGACGCTTCAACGAACTCGATGAGCGCAACAAGCAGGTGCTGCGCGGAATTCTCGAAGACGCCGCTAAGACCGGCGGGGCGCGCGACGCCGTTGCACGGCAGATCGGCGATTATTTCGCCGCCTGCATGGACGAAACCGGCATCGAAGCGCGCGGCCTCGCGTCCATCAAGCCGGAGTTGCAGCGCATTCAGGACCTGACGAGCAAATCCCAGTTGGCCGCGCAAATCGCCCACATGCATCGCATCGGAATCCCGGTTCTCTTCGAGTTCGGTAGCGGCCAGGACTTTAAGGATTCGAGCGCGGTGGTCGCGCAACTGGATCAGGGCGGGCTCGGCCTGCCCGACCGCGACTATTATTTGAAGGACGATCCCAAGAGCGTCGAGATCCGCCAGAAGTATGCCGCGCACGTGCAGCGCATGTTCGAACTCGCGGGCGAGACTCCGTCGGCGGCGAAGGCGATGGCCGACACCGTGCTGCGCATCGAGACCCAGTTGGCGAAGGCCTCTTTGGATCGTGTTTCGCGCCGCGATCCGGAGAAGATCTACCATCCCATGAAGCGCGGCGACGTGACCGCGCTGGCGCCTTCTTTCCAGTGGGCGCGCTATTTCACGGGCTCGGGCGCTCCGGAATTCCAATCCGTAGTGGTGGCCTGGCCGGACTTCTTTAAAGGTGTGGACCAGCAGATTCAGAAGGCCCCGCTGGAAGATTGGAAAACCTACCTGCGCTGGCACGTGCTGCATTCCGCGGCGCCCTTGCTGCCCGCGGCCTTCCTCAAAGAGAACTTCGAGTTTTACGGCAAGACCCTGACCGGCGCCAAGGAAATGCGCCCTCGCTGGAAGCGCTGCGTGGATTACACGGACAATCAGCTCGGCGAGGCCTTGGGCAAGGCCTACGTGCAGAAGACCTTCGGCGCCGAAGGCAAGGAGCGCACCCTGAAGATGGTGCACGCCCTCGAAACCGCGCTCGGGCAGGATATCGAGAAGCTCGACTGGATGACTCCCGCCACCAGGAAGGAAGCCCTCGTCAAGCTGAAGGCGATCACCAACAAGATCGGCTATCCCGACAAGTGGCGCGACTATTCGAGCGTGGAGATCAAGCGTGACGACGCCGTGGGCAATCGCTTCCGCGCCGACCAATTCGAATTCCAGCGCCAGTTGGATAAAATCGGCAAGCCCGTCGACCGCCTGGAATGGAGCATGACGCCTCCCACCGTCAACGCCTACTACGATCCGCAGATGAACAACATCAACTTCCCCGCCGGAATTCTGCAGCCGCCCTTCTTCGATAACTCGCTCGACGACGCGGTGAACTTTGGCGGCATCGGAATGGTGATCGGCCACGAGCTCACGCACGGCTTTGACGACGAGGGCCGCCAGTTCGATCCCGAAGGTAATTTGAAGGACTGGTGGACTCCGGTCGATGCCAAGGAGTTCGCTCAGCGCGAAGCCTGCATCGCCGACGAATATTCCAGCTTCCAGGTTGCGCCCGGCGTCCACATCAACGGAAAACTCACCTTGGGCGAAAACACTGCCGATAACGGCGGCACGCGCATCGCCCTAATGGCGCTGCTGAACACCATCGGCAACGACACGAAAAAAATCGACGGCTTCACGCCCGAGCAGCGCTTCTTCATCGCCTTCGGCCAGGTCTGGTGCTCCAACGAACGCGAGGAGGCGCTCCGGCTGCAAGTGCAGACCGACCCGCATTCCCCACCGGAGTTCCGCGTCAACGGCGTGGTCAAGAACATGCCCGAGTTCCAGAAGGCATTTTCCTGCAAGGCCGGCCAGCCCATGGTAAAAGCCAACGCCTGCCACGTCTGGTAGCCAGTGGGACAGGCCTCCTGGCCTGTCCACTAATCAGTTTTTGCTGAAGCTTTCAGCCGGATCTACTTCATTTCCAGCCCGCGCAGCACCAGCGACGAGGCGGCGTATTCCACCACCACCTTGCGCGCCTCTTGCGGCCCGCAGGTGAACTCGAACGCCCCCGCGCCCGCATTGCGGATCTCCACCCGCGAAGGGTCGGGCACATCGAGCGCAATCGCCCCTTCCGCGGTGTCCACGACTAAGCGAATTGTCTTATCGCCGCATTCCACCTCGCGCAACGCGCCTTCCACCCGCCGCGGACGGTCGCCCGGCGCGACGAAGGGATTGCGCGCCGTGCCCGCCGGCACCCGTACCGCGCGGACGTTGCCGCCATCCACCTCGACCGCCAGTTCAGTCATCGCCAGCCATTCCAGCTGCGCGGCGTGATCGCGCTCTTCGCTGCTGCCTGTGTGGGCGCGGGCCTCGGCGGCCGCTGCTCTCGCCTCCGGGCGCCGGTCCAGACTGAGCAGCGCATCGGCCAGCACGCTCCACCACGCGAAGGCGCGCCCCGGCGCCACCTGCCGCATGGCGCGCAATTGAGCAATCGCAGCCGCAGGATGCCCCGAGTTCTCTTCAATCAGCCCGAGCTTAAATCGCGCATCGTCGAAATCCGGCCGCAGCTCGATCGCGCGTTCCAGCGCCGCGCGCGCCGGCAATCCGCGCTCGTCGGCCAGCACGGCGTACCGATAGCACAGGATAGAGTCGGCGATTCCGAGATCGATCGCGCGCTTCCACGCCGCGGCCGCGCCCGCCAAATCCCCGCGGCGTAGCGCGAGCGTGCCGATGGCCGCGTGAATCTCCGGGTCGTTCGGATGCTCCCGCGCCAGTCCGCTGTAGAGCGATTCTGCCACCGCGAATTCGCCGTTGGCGAAATGGAGATCGGCCAGCATCGCGCGCGCCGCGAATGCCGTCAGCTCTTTCACGCGAACCTCCGCGGCGGCCTCGCCGGCTCGCGGCAGCGATATAGACGACGCGCCCCGCACCAGTCGCGCGCGCGCATCGCGTTCGATCGCGGCCAGCGGCACGCCGTATACCTCGCGCATCGCGCGCTCGGAGTCTACCCCGGAGGCAAGCGCCGCGAGCAGGGCGGGGAAGCGCGCGCCGTACGCCGGCGCGAACATCAGCAGATCGGCGACCGCCCAGCTTTCGGCGTAGAAGCCACTCCCGCGCTCCGCACCGCAGGCGAAGAGTTGCGCGAGCGGCAGCCAGCGCGCCGTCTTCAGTGCCGCCGAGCGCTCCGCAAGGTCGCCGCCGATGCGGCTCTCGCGCTCGCGAAATTGCACCGTGGAGACTACGTCGCTCACCCCTTCCGCGATCCAGCACGGCAGTGTCCACGCGCCCGAATGCATCAGAACGTGGGCATACTCGTGCGCCGCGAACCGCAGGTCGCTGCGCGTGGAGACCGGCATCACGATGTAGTCGCGATCCTGCGTCCCGACAAAATAAGCGCCGGCCGAGGGATCGGTCCGATAGCGCGCGTACTCCTGGGTCGTGCTGAACGCGATGACACGCACCACGCGGTCAGCCGCCGGACTTAGTCCGACTTGGCGAACCATGAATCCGTGCAGACGTTCGAGCGCGGCGGCCAACGATCGCGCGGTCTCCGGCGCGGCATTGGAAAAGACTTCGAAGTGCTGCGTGCGCGCCGCGGTCCAGGTCTCTGGTTCCCTCGCGAATGAGACGCTCCACACGCATGCCAGGATCGCGCACAGCAGGATCGCGCACAGCAGAGTCGCGCACAGGCGCGTCACCCTCATCCTTCGAGTTTAGGCCAAAACCGGCGTTTCCACTTCCAGGGGAGTCACGGGGTCCAGGAACTTCCAGCACACGATGCCCATCAGGTAAACCGCGGCGGAAACGTAAAACGTCAGGTTCCAATCCTGGTGGGTCCAGCGCAGAATGTAGCCGATCACCACAGGGCACAGCGCGCCGCCGAAGTTGCCGCACATGTTCATCGCACCCGAAAGCGAACCCGCGTGCTTTCCGCCGATATCCATCGCGGAGGCCCAGGCGCCGGGCATCACCAGGTCGTTGCAGAAGCTCGCCATCGCGATCGCCACCACGGCCATCAGAGGATCGCTCACCCGGGTGGAGAAAATCAGGAAACCGGCGGCGCCGGTGAACCCGATGTATGCCATGAAGCGGCGGGTCTGGCGAATGCTGTGCAGCCGCGGCAGCATCCGGGATGCGATGAAGACGCTCGCGGGGTTGCCCAGGCCGCCGAAAAGCAGTGGCAGGATCCCGAACAGCGCCATGTTGGTGAGATTCAGGTGGCGGCCTTCTTTCAAATAGGTAGGCAGCCAGGTGATGTAGAAGTACCAGCCGTACGAAAGGCAGAAATACTGAGCGCAGAGCAGCCACACACGCGGACTGGTGACGAATTTCCCCCAGGGCACATCGCCGTGCCCGCTGGCGTTGGCCGCCGAGTGGCGCAGCAGTTCGCGTTCGCCCTCATTGAGCTTGGGATTCTCCAGCGGGTCGTTGCGGTACCAGCGGTAGAAGACAACCGCCCAGATGCATCCGATGCCGCCGAAGACTTCGAAGGCGTGCCGCCATCCAATGCGGTTCATCACCCACAGCACCAGCGGCGGGGTAAATGCGCCGCCCCAGCGCGCCGCCATCCATGTGATGCTCTGCGCGCGCACGCGCTCCCGCTCCGGCAGCCACACCGTGAAGGCTTTGGTGAGGTTGGGAAAACATCCGGCCTCGCCCGCGCCAAACAGAAAACGCGTCACCAGAAGCGAAGAGTAGCTCCATGCCCATCCCGTCGCGGCCGTGAAGAAAGACCACCACAGCACGATCCGCATCAGCACGCTGCGCGGTCCGCTGCGGTCGCCCAGATAACCTCCCGGGATTTCGAACATCGCGTAAGCGCAGGCGAAGGCGAACAGCACCCAGCCCATCTGCACCGAGTCGAGCCCCAAGTCGTGCGAGATCGCGGGCGCCGCGAAGGAGATGGAAACGCGGTCAATATAGGTGACCACCGCCAAAGCCACCGCGAAAACAATCACCCAATAGCGCACGCGGCTTGGCGTTTCTACGGAATGGGAGTAGCGAACTTTGGAGGTTGCCATGTCTTAGGCCAATGCTTCTCTCATGTACTGATAACACTTGCTGAGTTCCGCGACCGCGTCGGCGCCTTTGTACTCGTATTCGATGTTGGCCGGGATCTTCCACTTGTTGCGACTGAGCAACAGCAGCACTTCCTTGATGGGCGTTTCGCCCTGGCCGAACGGGAGATTATCGTGCTTCTTATTGCGATCTTTGATGTGGAGATCCACGATGCGGTCGTGATGCTGCTTCAGGTATTCCACCGGGTCGTAGCCCGCCGACGTGAAATGGCCGATGTCGAGATTGATCATGAAGTACTTCGACATCTCGAGCGCGGTCTCGAAGCTCTCCGGCTTGGCGAACTGGTTGGCGTCGCTCATGTTGTCGTGGCCGTGCATCGCGACCTGAATCTTGTGCCGGTCGGCAAAGGGCGCCACCTTCTTCGCCGCCGTGACGGTGCTGGATGCCGTGAGCACCTTGATCCCCATGGCCTTCGCCATCTCGAAGCCGCGGTCGATCTCGGCGTCTGTGAAGCTGTCGTTGAAGCTGAGGTTGTAAGAGTAGAGTACGATCCCGGCGTCGTTCCACTGCTTGCGGATCTTGGCGAAGGTTTCGAGCGGTGTCTCTAGCCGCCACTTGCGAAGTTCTTCGCGGCCCCCGGGCCCGCTGGTCTTGGGCTCGACGTGGCCCTGCCACAACTCGCACTCACCGAGGCCGACTTCCTTGAAGCCTTCGATCGCCTTATCCATCGGGCGATCCCGGAAGCTGTATGATTGCGCACCGATCTGCACGCCCTTGACCTTGGAATCGATCATGCCGCCGCGCGCGGCCGCCAGTGGAATCGCGGACAGTGCGATTCTCCCGAAATCCCTTCTCGAAAACATGAGCACCCTCTCTCGAATCAAACCTGTCGCATCAAACCTGTCGTATCAAACCTTCGGTACGTGAACTCCGAAACGATAAACCAGTGCACCGGCCCCGACGGTGGCCAGCGCGGTCAGTGACGCGCGCGGTTGCCAGATCACGCCGTAAGCCATCATGCAGGTCCCAACCAGAATATACGATGCGGGGATCAATGGCCACGCGAATTCCAGGGCGCGTAACCTCTGCCAGTCCCGCCGCCGCTTTCGGAATACAAAGATCGAGGCCACCGAGAGCACGGTGAAAAGGGTGAGGCTGAAGCCGATGTAGACCACTAGTTGGGGGAAAGGGGTGAGCGTCATCAGCATGGCGCAGAGCCCCTGGCTGATGATCGCGTTGACCGGTGTGTGCCACCGCGGATCCACGCGCGCCGCACCGCTGAAGAAGGCGCGATTCTTGGCCATCGCGTAATACACGCGCGGCCCGATCGTGACCATCGCATTCACAGTGGAGACAATCGAGACCGCCATCAGCGCCGAGAAGACACCGGCCACGCCCGGTCCGAAAAGATTAGACGCGGAAAGCGTTCCCACCGCGATCACGCCCTTCATCTGCTCTAGCGGCGTAGCGTAGATGAAGACCAGGTTGAGGCCGAGATACAGCACCGCCACAATCAGGCTGCCGGCGGCGATCGCGGCCGGCAACGTGCGTTCGGGCCGGCGGACTTCCTCGGCGACGTAGGTCGCGGCATTCCAGCCGCTATAGCCCACCATCACCCACAGCAGGCTGATCATGAATTGCGTCGGCAGGCTGACCGTGGACGTGCGCACCGCGTGCTCGGAGAAATGGTGCCAGTCGCCTGTTCCGGCGGCAAAACCCACAATCACGAAGCCCGCGATCACGATCAGCTTGGTGCTGGTAAGCACGTTCTGCACCTTCGCAGTGCGGCCGACACCAAAGCAATTGAGGATGGTGAACGCGGCGATCAGTGCGGAAGCGGTCATCTGACCAGCGCCGAGGCGCAGTGAAAGCGCGCCGCTGCCGATCACGATGGACGCGTTGGCCTGTTTGAGCGACGGAAAGAAATAGCCCAGGTAATCGGAGAACGCCAGTGCGGCCGCCGCGATGGGAGCGGAGAAGCCGGCGAAGAAAGAGACCCAGCCGGTCATGAAGCCCCACTCGGGACCGAACGCGTGCGTGAGGTACACGTACTCGCCGCCGGAGCTGGGAAAGTTGATGCCGAGCTCGGAATAGCTGAGCGCGCCCGCCAGCGCGAACAGCGCTCCCACGGTCCAGCACGCCAGAATCAGCTGCGCACTCCCCAGGTCGCCCGCCATAAAACCGGTGGTCGCGAAAATACCCGTGCCCACCATGTTGGAGATCACCAAGGCGGTGGCGCTGAAGAACCCGATTTGCCGCAGCAATCCGGGCCGCGAACCCTGCGATTTAGGAGATGGCATTGCGAGACCTGGATTCATTGTAGGACAGGCCTCCTGGCCTGTCCCTCACTCTTCACTTGTTCGCGACCGTCAGGGAGCCAGCTCCTTCACTAAATCCGTCGCATGATAGACCCTTTTCAATGCCTCCACGATTCCCTGGGAAGCTACGTGGACGGCGCGCGCCTGCTCTTCGCTATAGAGGTACGTCGCCGACAGGCTCTCGATGTTGCCATCCACAATGATGCCGATGATTTCACCCTTCGCGTTCACTGTGGGGCCGTCCGTGATATCGGAAGTGCTGACAAAATTGAACGGCGTGATCGGGTCCAGCAGATGTTTGGCGTCCACCCAGCTCTGCGGCAGAGGTTCCTCCTTCCCGGCGCGGTGGTAGAGGCCGCCGAAAGTGGTGGCCCACGGGACCGGAGCTTCGGTCTTGTCGCGATAGGCCTTGACCACGCCGAAGGCCACGCGTGGACTGAAGTTGGCGTCGGGATAATCGGTGGCGCCCAAGGCCTTCAAGCGGTACTGCGCGATCTTCTCCAGGCTCGTTGCCGCCAGCGATTCGATCGAGTCCTCGTACTTCTTGCGGATCTTTTGTGCCGGAGCTTCCAGCGCTTGCGCAAGTTGGATCATCGGGTCAGCGTCCTTCAGCCTGCTGCCCTTCACGATGGCTTCCGCGGCCTGCTGGGGAGTGCGTCCCTGCAGGATGGCCTTCATCGGAGCATCCTTCTCGCCGAGCGATTTCAGCTCCTCCAGATACAGTCCGAGCAGCGCGATTTCGACTCCCTCGTCAATGGGCGCCGTGCTGTCGCGATATTCCTGATGGCGCACAATGTTCCGCGCCATGCGAAAGAGCACGGATCCCTGCGCCGCGGGCTGCTCCAACAGTTCGTAGGCCCTCTCCATCGGAGCCCAGTTCTTGTACGCGAGAGCCACCTGGTCCCACACCTTCGCGGCCTCTTCGCCGAGCTTCGGGTCGTTCTCCACGGACTTGCGCAGCCTGCGCTCGAACCCGAGCTTGCGCGCCATGAGACGCTGATCCTTGAGCCCCATCAACTTCCCGGCCGAAGACTTGTAGCTATTCGAAAGACTCACATCGCTCTTGTTGCCGAATTCCCGAAGCAGCGTGATTCGCGATTGCAGGCGGCCGAGCTGCAGCGGCAGTTGGCAATCGCGGTAGAACGCGAGCTGCGAACCGGTCGCGAGCCGCGACGTGGTCCCCGGATTGCCAGCCACGAAAACAAGCTCCGTGTCCTTGGCCCCCTCGGCGCTCCACTTCAGATACTGCGGAGTGGAGGCAGGTTTGCCGTTTTCATAGGCGCGCAGAAAAGCGATGTCGAGATCGTACCGCGGGTATGTGAACTTGTCCTGGTCGCCGCCGAAGTACGCGATACCGAACTCCGGCGCGAACACCAGGCGCAGGTCGGTGTACCTGTTGGCTTCCATGCCCGGGCACTTGAGCTCGCCAACACCGCCGGCCGCGTAAAAACCGTCTTTCAGCCTGCTGATGCATTCACTCGCCACGTGATAGTTCGTCAGGATCAGGCCATTGGGCGAAACGAAGGCGCCGGAGCCGCCGCCGATGCGAACGGAGGATAGACGCAGATGATCCAGAAATTCATCAGTCACTTCGACGCCGTACTTTTCTTTCACCAGCGCCTTCGGGAATTGATTGAAGAGCCACATGCCCTCATCGGCCGCAACAGGCAGAACGAGGGCACACACCAGTAAAATGCCGCGGAATCTCATATTCAAACCAAAACGTCAGTGTAACGAGTCTCTGGCAGCACATGCTCTGACCTTGCGTGCCGCCGTCAACGAGCCGCGACCGTGAGGGAGCGCAACGAGCCCCCGATCCTACACATATCCCCCTTCAAACCGAGCCGCGACCGTCAGGGAGCGTTCTCCTGTTTTACTGTGCCTTCGCTTGCTCGCAGCCCGCGAAAAAGTCGAGTCAACGAGCCGCGACCGTCAGGGAGCGTTCTCTTGTGGGGCAGCCAATCCTGGCTGCGCGCTGGCTTTCAGCCGGCGCTCCACGAAGACCGTCCTCGCCGTCAAACTACCGTCCGCCTATTCATTCCGAAGCGCGGTCAGCGGATCGACCCGTGACGCGCGTCGCGCCGGAAGCCAGCACGCGACAATCGACACCGTAACCAGCGTCGCCGCCGCCGTACCGAAGATCAATGGATCGCGGGGGTTCACACGGAAGAGCAGCGTGCTCAAATAACGCGTCAGCACCACCGCCCCCGCCGTGCCGATCATCAGGCCTGCGACCACCAGCGTCATGCCCTGCCGCTGCACGTGCCACGCAACCTGCCCGGCGCGCGCGCCGAGGGCCATGCGGATGCCGATCTCGCTGGTGCGTTGCGCCACCACGAAGGACATCACTCCATACACCCCAATCGCCGCCAGCAGCAGCGCGGACGCCGCGAAGAACGCCAGCAGGATCAGCGACAGTCGCCGTTGCGCGATCGATTGCGACACGATGTCCGTCATCGGCTGGATCGCGTAGACAGGCTGTGAACGGTCCACCGACAGGATCGCGGAATGGATCGGCGCGCCAAGCAGCGCGGGGTCGCCCGATGTCCGCGTCATCACCGTGATCGCCGAGACCATGCTGCTCGGGAAGGAAGGCGTCTGCAGGTACGCGGTGTAGACCTGCACCGGTGTGTCCTGGTCCAGCCCGTTAGCCTTTACATCCGCCACCACGCCCACGATCTCGCGCCAGTTCGGCGGAGTGCTGAAGCCGATCTCCAGCCGCTTGCCGATCGGGTCCTGCTTCGGAAAGTACCGGTCCACCAGGGTCTGGTTGACCACCACCACCAGCGGCGCGCCTTGCGCGTCGCGCGCGTTCAGCAGCCGGCCGCGAAGCAGCCGCATCCCCATGGTCTCGAAAAACGCGGGCGTGACTCCGAAATAGGTGGTGAGCGGAGATTGGCTCGGCGTGACCGGCGCGCGGCCCTCGAAGCGCATGATGTAGCGCGGATTCCCGAGCAGCGGCACCGCCGTGGAAATGGCCGCGCTGCGGACTCCACGGATTGCCGAGACCTTCTCCAGGATTCCGCGCCCCAGCTGAATCTGCAACTCCGGATGACCGCCATACCGCGTGATCGCCGGTGCCAGCTGCATCGTCATCAGGTGATCCGGCTGGAAGCCGGCATCCACGCTGGCCACCTCGTAGAAGCTGCGGATCAATAGCCCGGCACCGGAAAGCAGCACCAGCGCGATCGCCACCTGTGCCGCCACCAGCACGCTGCGCAGGGGATTGCGCGCGCTCGAGCCGCGCATTCCCTCCTTCAGCATGCCGTTGACGTTCACCCGTGTCGCGAACCACGCCGGAGCCAGCCCGAAGAGAATTCCGGTGGCCAGGGAAACTGCCAGGCCCAGCCCGACCACCCGCCCATTCAGCGTGATCTCGGCGAGCCGCGGGATTGCAGCCGGCGCAAGTGAGATGAGTCCGCGCAGCGCCAGCTTGGCCATCACCAGTCCGGTGATGCCGCCCAGTACCGCGAGTACCGTGCTTTCCGTCAGCATCTGCCCCAGGATGGCGCCGCGGCTCGCGCCCATCGACGTCCTGATGGCGATTTCCCGCTGCCGCCCCGAAGCCTTCGCCAGCAGAAGATTAGCGACATTGGCGCACGCGATCAACAGCACCGCGATCACCGCGCCCAGTAGCACCAGCAGCGCGGGGCGAACCGTACCCACAAGATCGTCCAGCACCGGATTCACGGTCGCCGTCTCGCCCGCGTTCAAGTCGGGATACTGCGCAGCCAGCTGTGCCGCGATCGTCTGAAACTCCGCGCGCGTCTGTTGTAGCGACACGTTGTCCTTGAGCCGCCCGATCACACGCAGCCTGTGAAAATCGCGCCGCGCCATGGTCGGCGGATCCAGCTCCAGCGGCGACCACATCGTCGCCTGCGGCGGGAATTCGAAACCCTGCGGCATCACGCCGATCACGGTGCGAGTCCGCCCGTTGAGATCCAGCGTGCGCCCCAAAATCCCACGATCGGCGCCGAATCGCTGCTGCCACACGGCATAACTCAAAATGACGACCGCGTTGCCTCCCGGCAGATTCTCTGCTTCGGTGCAGACGCGTCCCAGCATCGGCGCAACGCCCAGCGCGGCGAAGAATCCCGGGTCGGCGATGGCGCCCAAAAAGCGCTCGGGTTCTGCGTCGCCGGTGGCCAGGTTGAAGGTGGCTTGCTGAAACGCGCCGAGTGCGGAGAAAGACTGGCTCTGCACGCGCCAATCATAGTAGTTTCCCGGCGCCGCGACCATCCGGGGAATGTTGCGCGCCGCCGCCGTCTCCCACACGTTCACCAGCCGATCGCTCTTGGGGAAGGGAAGCGGATGGAGCAGAATTCCGTCCGTGATGCTGAACATCGCGCTGGTGGCGCCGATGCCAAGGCCCGTCGCCAGGATCGCGGAAATCGCCAGCGCGGGATTGCGGCGCAGTATGCGCAGGGTGAATTTCAAGTTACCCGCCAGACTCATGATTCATCTTAGACGGACCCGCGAGAAAAGGGTCCTCTTGGGTCTTCGTTTACGCGAAGATTTCCCACTTTTGTATTACTGTGCATTTGTGTGTTTGCAGAATTGGCCCCGATCAGACCCGCGACCGTAACGGAGCGATCTCTTGAGGCATGCGCGAACCACGATTTCAGTTTGCGGCTCGCTGCTTTGTGGAGCAGCCGACTCTCGGCTTCATCGTCCACGCTCGGCACCCCGCCGACCGCGCAACGCCGCCATGTCGCCTCGCGCTATTTCAAATGCCGTTGCAGGAACTCCGCCGTCGCCTTGTACGCCGCCAGCCAACTGCGGTGCAGTAGAAAATCGTGAACCTCGTCGGGGATGACAATCTCTTCCATTTCGACGCCCTGCCTGCGCAGTGCGTCGGCGAGCATCACAGTCTGGTTGAACTGCACATCGGGATCGTCATCGCCCTGGATCAGCAGTACCGGCGATCGCCACGTTTTGAGGAAGTTCATCGGTGAGGATTCGAACGCGATCTTGTAATCGGGCGCGGTGACGGGGATGCCGAGTTCGGTGGCCCAGTTGTGCACCCCGTGGAAATCCACGCCGGCCTTGTAGATGTCGCTGGCGCGCGCCAGGGCCATGGCGGTGAGATAGCCGCCGTAGGAGCCGCCCCAGGCGCCGATCCGCGCGGGGTCCACGTCGGTGCGGCTGCGCAGATAGATGCCGGCGCCCTGCACGTCGTTATACTCGGTGCCGCCGTTGGCGCCATAATTCACGGCCTCGCGGAAATCCGTGCCGTAGCCGATGCCGCTGCGGTAGTTGACGCTGAGCACGATGTAGCCCAGGCTCGCGAGGTACTGATTCATCGCATAGGCGTTGGCGTAGTAGTACATGTAATGCCAGCCGAGCAGCATCTGGCGGCGCGATCCGCCGTGGAAGAAAACGATCGCCGGCGCCCGCCCGTTGGCTGGTGCTCTCGCCGGCAGAAAGAGCTGCCCGTGGATGGCGAGGCCGTCGCCGGCGGGGAAGACCACCTGTCGCGGGGTGACCAGCGTCGCGGGGAAATCGGACGGGATCGCGGAGGGATCCAGATCGCGTAGGGCCGTTCCAATTTGTATGGCGGCGCGCAAGGGACGCTGCGCGTCGGATTTCAGGAAGGTGATGACGTTGGGGTCGCTCGTCGGGGCGGGCTGGCACTCGATGCCTTCTCCGGAGGTCAGCGCCGTGGGAGTTCCGCCTTCGACGGCGACCTTCCAGAGATGGCGCCGGTCGATATCGTCCTGATTGGAAGAGTAGATGATTTGGTTTCCGGACAGGGACACGTCTTCCACTTCGAAGTTGCCGGGCGTGAGCAGGGCGGGCTTACCGCCTTCGGTAGCGACTGCGTAGAGGTGCGTCCAGCCGTCGGGTTCCCAGGAAAAGACGAGGCGATTGCCATCGGCCCAGAGAATCTGATTGCGCGCGTTGACGCCGCGGAACACGCTGCCCGCGCCCTCGCGGGCGCGAAAGACTTCGCGTCCCGCTCCGGTCTGCGCGTTGGCAATGCGGATCGACCACGGTTCGCCGGTGCGGTGCGGTTCGCGCGGCACGCGGATTCCGCTGGAGGGCACGCGCAGGAAGGCGACGCTGCGGCTGTCGGGCGACCATTCGGGGTCGCTATCGTTATCGGTGCTCGGATCGATATACCGGAGCGCGTGGGCGCCGACGTCGAAAACACCGATCAAGCCGTGATCGCCGCGCGCGCTGGTGAAGGCGATGCGCGCGCCGTCGGGCGACCAGCGCGGACGATCGCAGGCGCCGCGGGCCTGGAAAATCTGCGACGCGGCGGCCTTGCCATCGAGCGGCGCCCACCAGAGCTGTCCGCCGTGGATGAAGGCGACCTTGTCGCCTTTAGGCGAAATGGAGGGTGCGTTGCCTTCGCCGAGTTTGCGCGGGGACGTGCCATCGAGGGTGACGATCCAGATGTCTTGCGTGACGCCGGCGGGGTCGAGCGCGGGATTCGCCGATCCGCCGCGCACATAGACGATGGCGGACGCGTCCGGAGCCCAGCGAAGCTCGCTGAGTTCCTGTCCGTCGTCGGCGGAGTAGTTCGTCACCTTGCGCCCCACGTAGGTCGGGGGCGCGGCGACCATGATGTTGCGTTGGCCTTTCGCGTTGGAGGCCCAGGCGACTTTGCCTCGAACCGGGGCGGCGGTGAGCTCGGAGGGGAATGCGGCGCTCAGGAGTCGGTCGATGGTAGGCTGTGCGGACGCGGTAAGGGCGAAGGCACAAAGCGCGAGGAGTCGCATAACTTCATCATACCCATTCACACCAACTTCAAATTTATTTTCACCCCACTAAACCCTTTCCCTCCAGCTCCTTACGCCTTTCCCACCGCTTCATGCACCCCATTTTCCGCTTGCCCTCGCGCTACCCTTTACTCAGGAAGAGTTCACCGAACTGTGGTGAAAATCAAAAAGCGGGCCACGCGTAGCCCGCTTTTACATTTTAACTTCTTTATTATCAACAAATCACCCGAAAAACCGGGCTACGCATAGCCCACTTTTCCTATTGGACCGTTTCAATCTCGGTCTTTTGGCGCGCCGGATAAACATAAGCCGTGACCAGGCTCTCCATCCCGTTCGTGCCGATCGCCTTGATCCCGAACTTCGCGTCGTCGATCGAGACGTCTTTGAGGGTGAAGGTGTTCACCTTGCCGACGTAGATCTCCTGTTCCCAATAGGGAGCGGTGGTCGGCCGGATCATGATGGCATAGCCCTTGATATCTTCTTCGGGCCCGGCGGCGCGCCACCGCAGGACGGCATCATACCCGCCGCCGCGAGCGATCATCGGGCCGGGACGGCGTCCGCCGGCTGCCGGCGCACCCGCCGCCGCAGCGCCCTGGCGTCCGCCTCCGGTGCGCGGCTCGGGCATCACGATCGGGGGCTTGGGAGCCAGAGCGAGGTTGGCCGCGACCACCAGGTTCACCTTCGCCACCTTGGCGGTGTAGGGGACGGACATGTTAGCCAAAGTGTCGGTAGCGTGGTGCTGGTTGGCGTAGATTTCATTCGGCGTCGAAACGCGCACAGCAGCGAAGCCTTCCCACTGGAACGGCGTGTGATCGCCGCCGCGGCCCAGACGGTCGCCCATGAAGACGGTGTTGATCTTCATCGAAGGCAGGTAGCGTTCGCCGATCTCGCGCGTGTAGCGGGCCAGTTGCTGGTTGATGGAATCCATGGTCTCGTCGCTGTAGATGCTGACGGAGCCGTTGGACATGCGGCCGTTGCCGGAAACATCGGTGCCGATGATGTCGTTGTTGAGGACGGCCTCGATCACCTGGTTTTCCTTTTTGGCCTTGGCCGCCTGCAGTGAACTGCCGATGAGACCCTGTTCTTCGCCGGCGAAGGCGATGAAGGTGATCGTCTTATCGAACTGATACTGGCTCATCACGCGCGCCAGCTCCATCACGGCGGCAGTGCCGCTGCCATCGTCGCAGACGCCGGGCGCCGGCAGTTCGGCGTTCTTTTCGAAATCCGCGAGCGTCATGTTCGCGGTGGTGTTGCCGGGGGCGCCTGCGCCATCCGTGCCCGGTCCGGCCGCGGCGGCGCCGGCGGGGCGATTGCCCAGGTTGAGTGAATCATAATGGCCGCTGACCACCACGCTGGTTTCCGGCATCTTGGTCCCCGGCAGTACCGCCACCACGTTGTACAAATCGACGTCTTTGAAAATGCGCTGGCCCTGTTTCTTGACGCGGAATTTCTCGAACCGCACCTGCAGCTTCGGGCTGTAGCTTTGCATTTCTTTCAGAATCCAGGTGCGCGCCGCCCCGACGCCGCGCGCCGGGTCGTCCGGGTTCGACATCGTGTTGCGCGTGCCGAAACTCTCCAGTTTTTCGAGGATGGCTTTGATGCGAGCCTCGGAAACCTGGTCCATCATTTCCTGAACTTTCGGGTTCACACCTTTTTCATCGGCAGGCGCAAAGGCTGCCGTCATGCACATAGATAGAGTGATAGCGGTGATTTGGCGAGACAGTCTCATGAATACCTCGGATCCAAATATCCTAACCTATTCCTCGCGTAGAATTTCGAGCGGCTTTCTGCCGAGGATGCGGAAACTCGCGGCCCAGCCTGCGCCGGCGGCCACCGCGGCGGCAATCACGATCGCGAGAGTGTGCGTTCCGAGCGAGGGATGGAAATCGATTTCCAGCAGCTTCTTCAGTACGAGCGCGGCGAAGCCGGCCGCCAGCAGGCTGCCCATCAGCCCCGCGACGGCGCCGAGCGCAATGAACTCGACAGAGAAGATCCAGGCGATGCGGCGGCGAGTGGCGCCGAGTGTCTTCAGCGTCACCACCTCGCGCATGCGGCGGAAGCGCGTGCCGGCCACGCTCGAGGCCACCATCACGGCACCCGCCAGAATGGTGAAGCCCGAGATGAAGCGGATCACCGCGGCGATGCGTTGCACCACGTCTTCCACAATTTGCATCACGTCGGCCACGTTGACCACCGTGACCGTCGGGAACTTCTGATACACCACGCGCTGCAAGGCGACCACGTCGGCGGGCCGCACCCTCGCGCTGCCATAGTAAACGGCGGGCAGGCCATCCAGCTGCCCCGGATTGAAAAGGAACTCGAAGCGTCCGCTCATGCGGATCGATTCGGTGCGCTCCACGCAGGCCACGCGGGTGCGCACGGTGCGATTCCAGATGTTCCAATCGACCAGCGAGCCGGGCTTCAGGTTAAGAATTTTGGCGGCTTCCTCATTGGCGCAGAGCTGCGGTTCGCGATCGCCGGGTTTCCACCAGGCGCCCTGCAGGATGACTGTGTCCGGCGGCATGGCCTCGAGCGAAGTGACCGTGCGGGTGCGCATGAATCGGCGATTGAAATCGCGCAGCGGAAACTGCTCGATCGGGACTCCGTTGACGGCGGTGATGCGGGCGGCTACCGCGAAGGCGACGTCGGGCGCTTCCTTCACACCGGGCTGCCGCTGGATGAGCTCGCTGAGCGCGACCCGCTGATTGCCCGGGATATCGAGCAGGAAGACGTTGGGCATGCCGGGCGGCGCCGAGCCGCGGATCTGCTCCACCAGCGCGCCCTGCACCAGAAAAACGGTGAGGGTGAACATCACGCCGACGCCGAGCGCGACCACCGCCGCCTGCGCCTGGTTGCCCGGCCGATAAAGATTGGCGATGCCGTGGCGCAGTACCCCCGGGAGCCGCGCGCCGAAGCGCCGGAGAAATGCGCGGAAGCCCCGCAGCGCGAGCCATCCGGCCGCCCAGAGCAGCGCAAGCCCGATGGCGACTCCGAGAGTGAAGTACGCTCCGGTGCGCACCGAATCCCTGAGCGTGCCTTCGGTGACGGTGGCCGCGACCACCGCTGTGCCGATCAGGATCGCGATGCGCGCCAGCAAGGCGGGGCGCTTGCCGCCGCTGTGGCCGGTCTCCACGTCGCGGCGAAAGATGAGGGCGGGCCGGATGGCGCGGATAGAGAGCAACGGCGGCAGGGTGAACAGCAGGGTCACCAGGCAAGCGATGGCGATCCCTTGCACAGCAGGCCAGGGATCCCAATAGGCGGCAACATCGATCTGGAAATATTTGGCGATCAGCCCGGGGAAGGCGGCCGAGACCAGCACACCGAAGGCGACGCCGATCACTCCGCCGGCGAGTCCGAGCATCAGAGTCTGCGCCACATAAATGCGGATAATCTGGCCGGAGCGCGCGCCGATGCACTTCATCACGGCGATGGAATCGAGCTTCTGCTGCAGGTGGCCGTGCATCGCGCTGGCTACACCCATGGCGCCGATCACCAGCGCGATCAAGCCGATCAGGCTGAGGAACGTGGTGGCGCGATCCAGGCCGCGGGTGATGATGGGGTGGGTCTCGCGGTAATCGGAGATGGTGGCTTCCGGGAAGGCCTGCTTGAGCACGGCGCGGACGTCGGCGACATCGGGGCCGCCGGTAGCGGGCAGGGCGAAGAGATAGCGCTCGGCGGCGCGGCTGCCGGTGCTGATGAGGCCGGTGCGGTCCAGCCCGGCGCGCGTGATCATGACCCGCGGGCCCACGTTGAGGCTGCCGGTCATGCGGTCGGGTTCGCTGGTGACCACGCCGGCGATGTGGAAGTCCTGACCGCCGATGTGGAGCGTGTCGCCGGTGCGGACGTTGAGGCGGACCAGGAGGTCCTCGGAGACCACGACGGAGTTGGCGTCGAGGGCCTCGCGCAGAGGGCGCGGCGGATTGAGTTTGACGACGCCGTAGTACGGGTACGCGGCAGGGTCCACCGCCTTGACGGAGATGAGCAGCGGGTCGGGCGTGGTGGCCGAGGATGCCATCGTGACCGTTTCGGTGATCCAGGTGCGGCGCACGCCGCGCGCGTCGAGATCGTGGAGCGCGGCCTCCTGTTCGGCGTTGGGGAGGGCGAAGACGCGGGCCGTGATGTCACCCGCCATGAGCGTGCGGGCTTCGCGCAGCAGCATGTGGCGGAAGGAGCGGCTGAAGCCGCGCACGCCGGTGAGCGAGCCGACACCGATCGCAACCGCGAGAATCACGAAGAGGAATTTGGCGCGGGAGGCGCGGGTCTCGCGCCAGGCGATGCGCAGGGCGGTGCTCCAGGGCAGCGAGGGTTTCATTGACTTACGACTTTGCCGTCGTGGAGCACGATGCGGCGGTCGGCGCTATCGGCCAGGGTTTGCTCGTGGGTGACCATCACCATGGTGGTGCCCTGTTCGCGATTGAGGGCGAGGATGAGATCGAGCACGGCGCGGCCGGTGGTGCTATCCAGATTGCCGGTGGGCTCGTCGGCGAGCAGGATCGGCGGGCGCAGCGCGAAGGCGCGGGCGAGCGCGACACGCTGCTGTTCGCCGCCGGAGAGTTGAACGGGGTAGTGATCGAAGCGGCCGCCGAGGCCGACTCGGGCGAGTAGTTCGCGGGCGCGGGCGCGTCCTCCGCTATCGCGTCCGGCGAGCTCCATGGGCAGCAGGACGTTCTCTTCGGCGGTGAGGGTGGGCAGCAGGTGATAGGACTGGAAGACGAAGCCGATCTTACGGCCGCGCAGCAGCGCCATATCGTCTTCGCCGAGGTTGGTGATGTCCTCGCCATCGAGAATCACCTGGCCGCTGGTGGGCGTATCGAGTCCGGCGAGCAGGCCGAGCAGGGTGCTCTTGCCGCTACCGGACGGTCCCATGATGGCGGCGACCTGGCCGCGAGGGATTTCGAGATCGATGCCTTTGAGGATTTCGACACGGTGAGTGCCGGTGTCGATGGACTTGGTGAGAGCGCGAACCTGGATCAACCTTTATTATGGCATTCAGATGAGGAAAATCTGGTTGGTGGCGGCAGTGGTGGCGGCGGCGGGCTGCGGAAAGAAGGAGGAGCCCGCGCCGCGGCAGGCTCCCGAGGCGGCCGCCGCTCCGGCGAAGCCGCAGGCGAAGGATGCGCGGCCGGCGATCGTGGTGTTCGGGGACAGCATCAGCGCGGGCTTCGGGCTGGATACGGGGCAGAGCTTTCCCGACCTGCTGCAGAAGGACCTGGATGCGCGTGGCGCGGCGTACCGCGTGGTCAATATGGGCGTGAGCGGCGACACCACGCAGGACGGGCTGGCGCGGCTTTCGATGGCGCTGGCCGAGCGGCCGAAGATCGTGCTGCTGGAACTGGGAGCGAACGACGGGCTGCGCGGAATTCCGTCGTCGGTGATGCAGGCCAACCTGGCGCAGATGATCGAAGCGTTTCAAGGCGCGGGCGCGCAGGTGGTGCTGGCGGGGATGACGCTGCCGCCCAACTACGGGCCCGAGTTCATCCGCAAGTTTGACGCGGTGTATACGGGGCTGGCATCGAAGTACAACGTGACAGCTGATTCCGTTCCTCATGGCAGGCGTGGGCGGGCACGAGGATTTGATGCAGCGCGACGGCCTGCACCCCAACGCGGCGGGGGCACGCAAGGTGGAGGAGCTGGTGATGAAGACGCTGGCGCCGCTGGTGGGAACGCCGTAGGGTTCGTCCGAGGTGCGCGGGACGCCCGCGTCCCGCTCTTCGCCCACAGAATCAAGGTGCTGCCTCGGTCGGAAGGCCGGCGGGGCGTCGGCCGCGGACGAGGCGTCCGCCCTACAGTAGAAATCGCTCCTTCACGGTCGCGGTTCTGTGTGAGGCGACCAGTACCTTCTCCGCGGCCGCCAAGTCATCGATGAAGCTTTGCATTTCGGTGCGGCGCGCGCCGGCGTCGGGCGCGCGGAGGATGGAGGAGGGGTGGACGGTGGCCATCACGTAGGGGGCGAGGTCCGACTCGATGAATTTGCCACGTTCTTTGGTGACGCGGAAGGTGCGGCCGAGCAGGGCTTGCGCGGCGGTGGCGCCAAGACAGACGAGCACGCTTGGCTTGACCAGTTCCAATTCCGCGGTGAGCCAGGGAAGGCAGGCGGCGATTTCGGGGGCGGCGGGCTTGGCGTGGATGCGGCGCTTGCCGCGCGGCTCCCATTTGAAATGCTTCACGACGTTGGTGACGTAGGCCTGCTTGCGATCGATGCCGGCGGCTTCCAGGGCTTCATCGAGAAGGCGTCCGGCGGGGCCGACGAAGGGATGGCCGGCGAGATCTTCCTCGTTGCCCGGTTGTTCGCCCACCAACATGAGCGGCGCGTGCGATTTGCCTTCGCCAAAGACGGTCTGGGTTGCGCGCTCCCAGAGGTGGCAGGCTTTGCATTCGGCGGCGGCATTGTGCAAGGACTTCCAGGAAAGCTTTGCGGGAATTAAAGCGGAGGCGCCCATGCTCCGATTGTCCGGGTGGGACGGTCGCGGCGTCTGTTATCGAGCGCACCGCAATCGAGTGCCGATGAAGCAGATCGCTGCCTTGCGGTCGCGGCTCTGATCCGACCTTCGGCGCGCAGCACTATCGTGCGCACCAATCGAAGAGTAGTTGCCACTCGGCGAGCTGCAATTCCCGGGCCTTTCTCTCTTCGGGAGAACCGGGCGCGGCGGAACCGCAGAAGGCGATGAACGCCATCGGATCCCACCGGGCGCCGGTCGGAATGCCGATTTCGACGGCGCGGGTTTTCAGGGCGGGGAAGATGGGGTGCGCGCCCACCTGGCGGAACCAGTACGCGGCGTTCCCGGGGTCGGGTTCCTGGCGGTGCACGATGGCGTGCCAGTAGCTGCCTTCGGCGGTGTTGATCTCCTGCGCGACGGTGTGCGCTTCGTCCCAGCAATCCAGGTAGAGGTAGAGCCCGGCGCGCAGGAGCGGTGCGATTTTCGCAGCTCTTACCAGGTCGCGCGCCGGGCTTGGGCAGCCGCCGGCATGCACCAGCGGCATCAGGCGTTCGCCATTGCCCGCGGGCGCCAGGATGGCTGCGACTTCCTCACCGTATGCTCGAGGATCGAACATGTGGTACTCCTCTGTTTGATGATAAACGCACTGGTGCTCTCCGCCGGCGGTCTCTGGGGCGCCTGGGAAGTGGGAGCGTGGAAGGCGCTGCGTGAGCGCTTCCAATTCGACCTGATTGTCGGGGCCTCGGCCGGCTCGTGGAATGGGTGGGCGATCGCGTCGGGGTGCACGCCCGAGCAGTTGGAGCGCGAGTGGCTGGACCCGACGATGGCCGGCGTGATGCGCGTGGGATTGCATGCCGCCGGTGTGCTGCGCGGTGAGCCGCTGCTTGAGAAGGCGCGCGAACTGTTCGAGCGTTACAAGCCGCGCACACCGTTTGCGCTGACCATGGTGGAGGTGCCTTCGATGCGCTCGCGGATTGTGCGCGAGAACGAGGTCACGCCGTTGCATCTGGCGGCATCGTGCTCGATTCCGTTCGGCTTTCCGCCGGTGAAGATCGACGGCCACTACTATGTGGACGGCGGATTTCGCGCGGCGCTGCCGTTGTGGGCGGCGGAAGAACTCGGCGCCACGCAAGCGATCGCGCTGAACGTGCTCAATACGGTGGAGTTTCGCATGTTGGGCAAACTGCTGTGGAAGAAGAGGGACCGCGGCACCATGAAGGTGATGCTGCTCGAGCCCTCGGAGCGGCTGGGTGCGCTGCGCGATGCGGTGGTTTGGGACGCGGAGCACGTCCGGCGGTGGATTGCGCTGGGAGAGCGGGACGCGACTCGCCTCGCGAGTTCGATTACAATGTAGAGCTATGCCGATTTATCGAGTCTTCCGCATGAAGGATTCGCCACGGCAGCAGTTCCGCTGGGCGCCCCACGTCTCCGGTCCGGCTAACGCGAAGCCCAAGGATTTCGAGCCCGCGGGCGAGGTGGAAGCGCTCCACGAGTACGATGCCTGGCGGGTTCTGCGCGAATCCGGCGAGCCGTTGCTGGTGGGCGATCTGCTGGAGAGCGCGGATGGCAGCTTGCGCATCTGCAAGTATGTGGGCTTCGAGCCCGCGCAGTGGATCATTCCGGAGCCGAAGCCCGAGAATAAGCTCCCTCCTCCCGTGGAAGCCGAATCGGCCAGCCCGTCCGCCGTCAGCAATTAGGAGTCTCTTTATGCGCGACATTCGTCTGGGCGATGATATCGACGATTTTTGCGTGCGCTGCAAGCGCGTGATGAACCACAACGTGGTCTCGGTGTTGAACGGCCAGGCCGCCAAGGTGCGCTGCCGTACCTGTCACAGCGATCACGATTTCCGCCACGAACAGGCGCCGCCGCCCAAGGTGGATGCCCGCAAGGCGGCACTGTTCAACGAGGTGCTCAAGAAGGTGGCGCCCGGGGAAGCGCCGGTGGTGGTCGACGATCCCGAACTCGAAGTGGTCGAACTGGAAATCGATCCCGAGGCGGAGGTGGAGGCCGAAAGCGAGATTGAAATCGAGGCGGAATCCGCGGTGGCCGGAGGCTGGCGGTACCCGCTCCCGTGATCGAAGAGGAAGAGCCCAAGGTCAAGAAGGGCCGCGGCAGGCCGAAGAAGTAGAAGTCCCGAAGGCATGATCACCAGACGAACGCTACTTGCCGGGTTTCCCGCTGCCCTGGCGGCTGCCCGCACCACCGCGCCGCCTGCCCCCTACGGGGCCATTCCCTCAGCCCGCCAACAGGCCTGGCATGAACTCGAGTTCACCGGCTTCCTGCACTTTACGGTGAACACGTTCACCGACAAGGAATGGGGATACGGCGACGAAGAGCCCAACATTTTCAACCCCGCGCGGTTCGACGCCGATGCCATGGTGGGTGCGCTGGCCGATGCCGGGATGCGCGGCGTGATTCTCACCTGCAAGCATCACGATGGCTTCTGCCTTTGGCCCACGCAGGACCACGGACCATTCGGTGGTCGCAGAGCTCCTGGCGCGGCGGCCAGGGCGATGTGGTGCGCGAGATTTCGCAGGCCGCGGCGCGGCGCAAGATGAAGTTCGGCGTCTACCTTTCGCCCTGGGACCGCAATAGCGCGCAATACGGCACGCCCGACTACATCAAGATCTATCGCGCGCAGCTCACCGAACTGCTCACCGGCTACGGACCGATCTTCGAGGTCTGGCACGATGGCGCCAATGGCGGCGACGGCTATCTATGGCGGCGCGACGCGAGAAGCGCACCATCGATAAGAACACTTACTACGATTGGCCGCGCACCTGGGAGATGATCCGCGCGATGCAGCCCGAGGCGGTGGTCTTCAGCGACGTCGGCCCGGACGTGCGCTGGGTGGGCAATGAGCGCGGCATCGCGGGCGACCCGTGCTGGGCGACCTTCGATCCGGTGGGCGAGGATGGCGGCCCGGCGTCGCCGGGCAATGTGCGGACCAGGGAATCGGGCACGCGGGCACCGCCACGGCTCGAAATGGCTGCCGGCGGAGTGCGATGTGTCGATTCGTCCCGGCTGGTTCTGGCACGAGGCGGAAAACGCGCGCGTGAAGAAGACCGCGCAACTGGTCAACCTCTATTACCAGTCGGTGGGCCGCGGCGCGACGCTGCTGCTGAATGTGCCGCCCAATCGCGACGGGCTGATTTCCGCCGAGGATGTCGCGTCGTTGAAGGGTTTGGGCGGGTATCTCGGCGGCACGTTCGCGCAGAATCTGGCGGCGCGCGCCAAGACAGACGCTACGCACGTGCGCGGCAACGATAAGCAGTTCGGGCCGGCGCAGTTGTTGGATGGCAAGCCGCGATACCTTCTGGGCTACGGACGATGGCGTCACCAGCGCCGACGTGACGTTCGATTTGGGCCGGCCGGTCAAGTTCCAGGTGATCCGCGTGAGCGAGGCGATCCGGTTCGGACAGCGCGTGGACGCATTCACGGTGGAGCGCTGGCAATCGGATTCCTGGGAACCGGTGGCGTCGTCCACCAGCATCGGGCCGCGGCGGCTGATCCGGCTCGACGCGCCGATCATCGCGACGCGTCTTCGGCTGCGCGTCACGCAGGCGTCGGCGAGCCCGGCGCTGAGCGAGTTCGCCGTCTTCGCGGAAGCGAACCTCGGTTGATCTCCGTGGCGCCGGCAATCCTCTATTGGATCTTCGCTGGGCCCTCGCTGCTACTGGCGCTGTTTTCGCTGCGCGGGGAGCGCAAACGCGCCGAGTACGTGGCCGGACGTCTCACGCAGGTCCCCGAGGGGTTGCCGCCGGCGACCGTGATCGTGCCGGTGAAGGGCAGCGACGAGGGACTGCGCGAGAACCTGGCGGCGCTGGCGGCGCTCGATTATCCCGATTACGAACTGATCATCACGGCACACTCGGCGTCGGATATTCCGGTGGGCGTGCTGCCGGTGCGTGCTCGCGTGGTGCTGGCGCACGGGGAAAGCGAGAGTACGTCGGAGAAGATCCAGAATCTGCTGGCGGCGGTGCGCGCGACGCGGAAGCGCAGCGAGATCCTGGCCTTCGCGGATTCCGACGGGCGCGTGACGGCGGGCTGGCTGCGTGCGCTGGTGGCGCCGCTGGCGGAGCCTGGGGTCGGGGCGTCGACCGGCTTTCGCTGGTTCCTGCCGGATCCTCCGGATTTCTGGTCGTTGCTGCGCGGAGTGTGGGACGCGGTTGCGGCCGGTACGCTTGGCGCCGGCGACAATCGCTTCGCGTGGGGCGGCGCGATGGCGATCCGCAAGGAAGTCTTCTTCGATGTGGGCGTGCCGGACCGCTGGTATGGCGAGTTGAGCGACGATTATGTGCTCAGCGAGGCGGTCCACGCCGCCGGATTGCGCATCGCGTACGCGCCGGGCGCGCTCACGCCGTGCAGGGAGCACACGTCGGGGCGGCGCTTCCTCGGGTGGACCCGGCGGCAGATGGCGATCACGCGCATGTACGCGCCGCGGTTGTGGTGGCCTGCGCTGATCGCGCATGTTTTCTACTGCGGCGGGATGGCGGCGAGCGTAATCGCGTCGGTGAACGGCAGCCGGTTGGCGGAGTGGGCTCTGATCGCGCAGCTTTCGCCGGGGATGTTGAAGGGGCTGAATCGCGCGACGCTGGCCAAGGCATCGCTGCCGGAATACGAGGGCTGGTTCAAGCGGCACGCGTGGGTGCACGCGATCTGGGTACCGCTGAGCTACATGGGTCTGGCTGTTTGCGCTGGTTTCGTCCGCGTTTGCGAAATCGGTTGTGTGGCGGGGACGGCGGTATGCGTTGAAGCGGACCCGGAAGGCGTGAAGGGCAGATCGCTCCCTGACGGTCGCGGCTCGTTAAGCGAGATATGCGGTTATAATCCATGTGTAAGGGAGGATCACAACTGTGGCCAAGGATAGAAGCCCGAAAAAAGAAGTGAAGAAGCCCAAGAAAAAGAAGTAACCGGGGACCAGGTTTTACCAGCGGGCGCGCATCAGTGCGCGCCCGCAGCCATCAGGAAGTCAACATCAGGGGGAGCCGTCATGCGCACAGACTGGGTAGCCAAACGTAAAAACGATCCGATTCGCACGCAAATGCACTATGCCCGCAAGGGCATCATCACCGAAGAAATGCACTACATCGCGAAGCGCGAAAGCATTTCTCCGGAGCTGGTACGCAGCGAAGTGGCGCGCGGCCGCATGATCATCCCGGCCAACGTGAATCACGCCAACCTGGAGCCGATGTGCATCGGCGTGGCTTCCAAGTGCAAGATCAATTCGAATATCGGCAACTCGTCGGTGGTCAGCGATATCGCGGGCGAACTGGAAAAGCTGGAGTATTCGGTCAAGTACGGCGCCGATACCGTGATGGATCTCTCTACCGGCGGCGATATTCCGGCAATCCGCAAGGCGATCATCGGCGCGTCGCCGATCCCGATCGGCACGGTGCCGATTTATGAGGCCCTTTCGCGGGTGCGCCGCGTGGAAGATCTCTCCGCGCAGGTAATGCTGGAAGTGATCGAAGAGCAGGCGGAGCAGGGCGTGGACTACATGACGATCCATGCCGGCATCCTGGTGCAGCACATTCCGCTGACCACGAAGCGGGTCACCGGGATCGTGAGCCGCGGCGGGTCGATTCTGGCCGAATGGATGGTCAAGAATCACAAGCAGAACTTCCTGTACGAGTGTTTCGAGGATATCTGCAAGATCCTGCAGAAGCACGATGTGAGCTTCTCGCTGGGCGACGGCCTGCGGCCGGGCAGCATTGCCGACGCGAGCGACGCCGCGCAGTTCGCCGAACTGAAGACGCTGGGCGAACTGACACAGATCGCCTGGAAGCACGATGTGCAGACCATGATCGAGGGTCCCGGGCACATTCCGATGGACCAGATCGAAATGCAGGTGATCAAGGAAAAAGAACTGTGCTTCGAAGCGCCGTTCTATACCTTGGGACCGCTGGTCACCGATATCGCGCCCGGATACGACCACATCACCAGCGCCATCGGGGCGGCGATGATCGGCTGGTATGGCGCCAGCATGCTGTGCTACGTGACGCCGAAGGAGCACCTGGGGCTGCCCAATCGCGAGGACGTGAAGGCGGGCATCATCGCGTACAAGATCGCCGCCCACGCCGCCGATATCGCGCGCCACCGACCGGGCGTTCGCGATCGCGACGACGCGCTTTCCCGCGCCCGCTACCGGTTCGACTGGAAGGAGCAGTTCGCGCTCTCACTCGATCCGGAGACCGCGCGCTCCATGCACGATGAGACTCTGCCGGAGGACGGCTTCAAGGACGCGCATTTCTGCTCGATGTGCGGACCGAAGTTCTGCTCGATGAATATCTCGGCGAAGGTCGAATCGTTCACGGCCGACGATGCGGCGGCGGTGCTCAGCGGCACGGCGCCCGAGAGTTTAGTCAACATCGAATAAGCGGACAGGCCAGGAGGCCTGTCCCACGTAAGAATCTTCACTCAGTTCGCCGGCGGTTGGAATGCCTGGAAGTCCGATTGCTCCGTTACGCGCGTCAGGAGGATTGACGATGAAACGTTGCATTTTTAGTTGCGCCGCAGTCATGGTATTGGTGTTTGCAGTCGGGCAGGCGCAGGACAAATCCAAGAGTCATGCGGATCGGGCAGCGACTATGCCCGGCACCGCGGGGCAGGACCGCATCACCCGGGAAGTGCGGCACGAACTGGTGATGCTGCCCTATTACGGTGTGTTCGATAACCTGGCGTACCGTGTAGATGGGACTTCCGTCACGCTGCTAGGCCAAGTCAGGCTTCCCACTCTCAAAAGCGATGCCGGAAACGTGGTCAAGGGCATTGAAGGCGTGACCAAGGTCGACAACCAGATTCAAGTGCTGCCGAATTCTCCAATGGATGACCGGATCCGAATCGCCACGTACCGGGCGATTTTCGGAAAGCCGGGCCTGGATCGTTACGCAATGCAGGCCGTACCGCCGATCCACATCATCGTGGACAACGGCAAAGTGACGCTCGAGGGCGCAGTGGCCAGCGAGGCCGATAAGAACCAGGCGGGGATTTACGCAAACGGCGTCCCCGGAGTTTTCTCGGTGAGCAACAACTTGCGCGTTGATGGCGGCAAGTAAGCGGGCCTACTGCTTGGTACCCAGCCAGTATCCGGGGCGGGTCTGCGTCTTATACCCTCCAACCTGGACGGTGATGGCGTGGAACCCGCCCTCATCTTTGTTGTTGGGAGTATAGGCCACGAAATATTGCGAGTGCAGTTCGGCGCCGATTTTCTGGATCGCCTCTTCCAGCCCGCGCTGCTTATAGAAGCTGTATTCAGTGCCGCCGGTACCCTTGGTGAAGGCCTCCACCGGATTGTCCTTGAAGATGGCCTTGGCATCCTTGAACAACTCCACCATCAGCGGGATGAACTCGACGCGGTTGCCGCCGCTGATGCCGTAAACCTGGTTCACCGTGTTGGGTGTGGAAGGGACACCGGCTGGGAGCGGATGCATGGCCGGCGGCAAAGTGTTCTGGCGGCCGGGATCGGGCTTCGCGCTCAGCGTGGTGAGCAAGCGGGATATATCCACCGGGTAGAAAAGAACATTGGCGTACTGCAGATCCATCAGGGCTTCGCGCAGGCGGGTTTCGCTCGCGATATCGCGGGTCTCGCCGATGTAGAGGATCACGCGGCGGCGATTGTTGGGGCGTGTGCGCAACATGCGCGTCGCTTCCGACACGGCGTCGATCATGTGGTTCGAGCTGCTGCCCGGGTAGAGATCCTTGACGGCTTTCGTGATCTTGTCTGGGTCCGAGGTGAAGTCCTGAATCTTGCGGATTCGCGAATCGAAGGCGATCACGGCTGCCTCGCCCTGGTCGCCAATGATGAG
Organism: uncultured Solibacteraceae bacterium; assembly: GCA_963791985.1. GTDB lineage: Bacteria > Acidobacteriota > Terriglobia > Bryobacterales > Bryobacteraceae > Solibacter. Next base: position 700,379 of record CAWBUN010000005.1, read on the forward strand.
CGGGGCTACCAGGTTGCCGATTTTCCGGATCTGGGGCAGGATGCCCTCCACGTGCGCATTTGCCTGAATGCAGATCACCATCGAGATGGGCTGGTAGGCCACGTCCACGTTGATGTTCTGTTCTTTGTCGTTGTCGTAGAGGTGAAACTGGTAGGGTTGCAGGCCGTTCACGTAGTTGCCGTCGCGGTCGAATACCAGCACGGGAGCCTGCACCACTTCTACGCCGCCGGTGAACCGTGGTAACGCGGGCTCTTGCGGAGGCGGTGTTTGCTGCGTGGTTTGCATGGTTTGCGCGGCAAGAGCTCCGCACAGAAAAGTCGATAAAAGCAGTCGGGACATGGATCTCCTATGCGTGGTCAGTACGACCTCTGAGCAGTTCAAGCACGTGGGGTACCAATTCAACGATAGCATCGAGGGATTCGATCGCACCCTTGGGCGACCCGGGAAGATTGACGATCAGGACCTTGCCGCGGGAGCCGGCCAGGGAACGGGAAAGCACTGCGAGCGGAGTGGCTTCGCGGCCCTTGATGCGCATTAACTCCCCGAAACCGGGGATTTCGCGGTCCAAAATCGCGCGCGTGGCTTCAGGGGTTACATCGCGCGGCGCCACGCCGGTGCCTCCGGTGGTGAAGATGGCGGAGACCTGTCCACCGTCGGCAAGTGTCGAAAGGCGGTCGCCGATTTCCGAGACGACGTCGGGGATCACTTCCATGACCGCCACGCTCCAGCCCAGCTGTTCCAGGCGTTCACGCACCGCTGGACCGGAGAGGTCGGCGCGTGTGCCGGCGCTTACCGAATCGCTGATGGTCAAAACGGCAGCATTGGTCATTGTCGCCCCCTGCGCTTCCTCCGGGGCTGTCCCCGGCGGAAGTCTCCGCTTTTTCCGCCGGTTTTTTCCAGCAGGTAGAGATCCTGAATTTCGATGGATTTATCGAGCGCTTTGGTCATATCGTATACCGTCAAGGCCGCGACACCGGCGGCGGTCAGGGCCTCCATTTCGACTCCGGTCGGACCAGTGGTCGCGGCGGTCGCGACGATGCGGACACCGTCCTTCTCCACGGTCACTTCGAGATCGGCATGGGTCAGCATGAGCGGATGGCAGAGCGGAATCAGCTCGCTGGTGCGTTTGGCCGCGGAGATGCCCGCGATGCGAGCGATTTCGAGCGGATTCCCTTTCGGGTTCCGCGGCAGCTTCTCGAGCACGTCGGCCGCAATGCGCACGAACGCATGCGCGCGAGCCGTGCGGCGCGTCTCCGGCTTGGCGGAGACATCCACCATGCGCGGGCTTCCGGCGGAATCGAAATGCGAGAGTTTTTTCATTTGAAGAGCACCCGGATCAGTTCGCCGCGCGCATACTCGGCGCGGTCGGGATCGGCCACCAGATAGGCGTTGGCGCGGGACAGGGCGGGGATGTCGGCGGAGCCGTGCCAGGGGACCGGAGTCACCTCGCCGCCATCGTCGCTGAGGCGCGCGGGAAGAAAGCGGGTGAGTCCGGTGCGGTGGCGGAAGTCGGAAGTGAGGCGTGCGAGCGGCATGGGGAGCGGAGTTTCCGATTGTCCGGCGAGCAGCTCGAGCGCGGCGCGGGCGAAGATTTCGAAGGTCACCATGGTGGAAGAGGGGTTACCGGGCAGGCCGAAGAAGAATTTTCCGGCGGCGCGGCCGAAAACCAGGGGTTGGCCGGGCTGAATCAGCACGCGGTCGAAATAGAATTCCGCACCGCATTCGGCGAGCACCTGCTCCACCACATCGTACTTTCCGGCGGAAACTCCGCCCGAAAGCAGGAGGAGGTCCGCCTCCAGACCGCGCCGCACCATATCCCGGGTGTGCTCCACGGTGTCGCGCGCGACGGGTAGGATATCAGGCACTCCCCCGGCGCGGGTCACCTGGGCGGCGAGCGAATACGCGTTGGAATTCCGGATCTGGAAGTCAGCGGGCTGCTCGTGAACTTCCACGATTTCGTCGCCGGTGGCGATAATGGCGACGCGGGGGCGCTGGTAGACCAGTACTCGTGAGTGTCCGAAGGCGGCGAGGATAGCGATATCGGTGTAGTCGAGCCGGGTTCCGGTGCGAAGGACGATTTCGTGGGCGGCGGCTTCGCAGCCCTTGGGATTGATGAACTGGTGGGGTTCGGCAGGGCGGTCAGTGGCCACCTGATCGCCATCGCGGCGGGTATGTTCGATCATGACGACGGCGTCGGCGCCGGCGGGAATAGGCGCGCCGGTCATGATTTCCACCGCCTGTCCGGGGCCGACGGCGCCGGGGAACTGCTCGCCGGCGCGCACTTCGCCGATGATTTCCAGAGTGCCGGGGACATCGGCGGCGCGCACGGCATACCCATCGCGGACGGAGCGGGCGAGCGCGGGGGAGTCCCGGTCGGCGGCGATATTCTCCGCGAGGACACGTCCGGCGAGGTCCACCAGGGCGACCTGCCCGGTAGCGGGAAAGGTGCGGAGGGAACGCACCATGCGAAGTACGGTCTCGCGAGCTTCGGGAAATGTCAGCGCCGCCACCTTTTTATTATCGCGTGGAGCGGAAGAACAAATTAGTGGACAGGCCGGGAGGCCTATCCCACAAAAAAAGGGCGGCCCGGAGGCCGCCCTTTTTTGTCAACTTTTCTCGCTGAATTTGGTTAGTAGCGGCTCACTACCGGGCGGAGCGGAGTGCCGAAGCGGGTGGGCTCCTGCTGGACGCGCTGCTGCTCGGAGGGGCGCTCCAGAACCAGGGAGCGAAGGCCGGGCATCGCGCTGGCGCCTGTCCGCTGGCCCTTCTCGCCGACCGGAAGCTGGCCGGTGGTGAGGTTCTTAAGGCCGAACAGGGCGAGCTCGAAGCGATCCTTCACGCCCACCTTCTGGAACAGGCGCGAGAGATAGACCTTGACGGTGCCTTCGGAAATCATCAGAGTGGTGGCGATCTCCTTGTTCTTGAGACCCTGGGAAAGCAGGCTCACCAACTGACCTTCGCGCTGCGTCAAGGCAACGCGGCGGGCGCAGAGGAAGCTGTCGGTCAGGGCCTTTTCGAACCACAACTCGCCGGCCTGAACCTTCTGCAAACACTTGACCTGGAGCTCCGTGGGGAGCGTCTTGCGCAGGATGCCGCGCACGCCCAAGCCCATGGCCTGAAACGCCAGTTCGGTTGAAATCGAGTTTACCCAGAGTACGATCCGGGAGTTGTTCATCGCATGCTTCATTTCGCTGAGCACGGCAAACGTCACTTCCGGGGTCAGGTCCATTAAGACCAGGTCCGGCGTTCCTTGCGTGATCTGTTCCATGAGGGCGGCGAGTGTATTGCACGTGGGCAGGAGGTCGAACCCTTCGACCTGGCGGAGTACGGATTCGAGACCCTTTGCCAGAATAGGTTCGTCACTGTAAAGAAGAATTCGCGTCATTTTCTCCACCTTCCAAAAGCAGTTCCGCTGAACTTCCTGGCGCTTGCCTTTATAATTCAGCACTTGCGCTCATTTCGATTCCGCTTTTCTTTGAAGATTGTGACCTTATTTACTTCCGATGTCAATAACATTTTTCGAAAAAATAGCTAAAATTATCATTGATATTCCGTATCACCAATGGGTGGTGGACACTCCGGGTTAAATCCCTACCATTAAGTTAACATCTTCTTTTTCTGCCATTTAAGTTAATAATTACCGGGACAGGATGGAGCAGGAAATACGCCGGAAAATAAACGATAATATACGGCTATTAACGTTGCCGGTATATTCCTTAAACGTACTGCCTGGGTAGTCAGGGGGGTGTTTCCAGGGGTTCCAAATCGAGAGTCCGGGAGCGGTTCCGGCACGTATGGTCCACTGCTATCCTTGGGCAGCATAAGGATATGACCCTTTTACGATATTGATGCAGGGACGGCGACAGAGCTAAATTCGGCAGTGTCGACCCCAAGGAAATGAGAAACATAAATAGGCGCGAGAGTCCGCGAATTGAAATCAAGCTCCGGTGCCATGTCACATCACCGGCCCTGTGGATGAAGAGCGCCATGTACACGGAGAACATAAGCCGAAGCGGAATTCTCATTGCCTGGAAGGGTGCGGAGGCCAGCCTCCCGGTGCCGGCGATGGGCCAGATTATCACGGTTGAAATAGAATTACCGGCCAATCATGGCTTCGGACAGAAATGTATTCACTGTCAGGGGACGGTGATTCGAATGTCGAATTCAGATCAGAATTTTCCTCTGATTGCATTGCGCGTTAATTATATGGATTTCCGATCATTCCATGATCGGATTCGTGCTTTTGAGGCTATGCAGCCGGTCGCAAATTCCTGGATGGCGTAAGTATAAAAATGGAAGCGCGTTCCCAATTCGCGGTCAAGCTGTTGCCGTCGCTGGCGGATTTTGCCTTCCTCATGCCCATCGTTTTTCTTTTCGGACGCATGGATGGAGTGAAGACTCTTCTCAGCGATTGCGATACCGGCTGGCACATTCGCACGGGCGAGTGGATTCTGGCCAACGGCTGGGTACCGACGCGCGACATGTTCTCCTTCTCCAAACCCGGCGCACCCTGGTATGCCTGGGAATGGTTAAGCGAAGTCCTCTTCGCGAAGCTCAACGGGATCGGCGGATTGCAGGCGGTGGTGATGTTTACCATTCTGCTGATCTCGGTCACGTTCATGTGCCTGTTTCTGTTGGTCCGGCGCAAGGCTAATCCGATCGTGGCGATTGCGGTGACGATGCTGGCGGCGGCTGCCTCCTCGATTCACTGGCTGGCGCGTCCGCACCTGTTCACGCTCTTCTTCCTGGTCGTGTTTTACGCCGCGCTGGAGCAAGTTCGCGAAGGGCGCACGCGGATTTTCGGAGTACCCGTGCTGGCCGCCCTGCCGGTGATCACGATTCTGTGGACCAACCTGCACGGCGGCTTCTTCGTCGGAACGCTGATGATTATGGCGTACGGCGGCGGCGAAATCCTGCGACTCCTGTTTTCGGCTCCGGCTGAGGATCGCGGCCCGGCGCTGCTTCGGGCGCGCGCCTACTTCCTTTCCGCCCTGGCTTGCCTGGCTGCCAGCCTGGTCAACCCGTACACGTATCACCTGCACGTGCACATGGCGCAATATCTGCGCGACCCCTGGAATTCCCAGCACATCATGGAATTCCTTTCGCCGAGCTTCCATCACCCGACCGCGATCTTCTTCGAATTGATGCTGGTGATGGCGGTGATCACCTCGGTATCCAACGTGAGGAACGGACAATTCACCGAGGCCCTGCTGATGCTGGTGTGGGCGCACGGCGGATTGCTGGCGGCGCGCAACATCCCGATTTTCATGATCGCCGCCGCGCCTCCGGTGGCCGCCTGCATCCAGCAATGGCTGCTGCGGCTTCCCGAAAGCAGTGTGGCCGCATGGCTGCGTTCCGCGGCCGACAAGTTCAACCGGATCGCCGAAGAGACCGGGCAGACGGATTCCATCGCCCGCCTTCACCTGGTCAGCGCACTGGGCATATTGCTGGTGGCTGCCCTGATCTTCGCGCCGCACCCGCCCAAGAAATTCCGCTCGGAATTCGATCCGAAATCCTACCCGGCGGCGGCGCTCGCGACCCTGCGCAGCGACCCCTCGGCGCACGTTTTCACGCACGACGAATGGGGCGACTATCTGATTTACAGCCTCTCCAAGACCCACAAGGTTTTCGTCGACGGCCGTAGCGATTTTTACGGCGACGATTTCGAAGAAAAATACGTGGACGTCCTCAACGTAAAGTACGGCTGGCAAAAAACGCTGGCCCGTTTTGGCGTCGATACGATTCTCATGCCCCCCAACGCGCCGCTCAGCGGCGCGTTGAAGGAATCCAGCAACTGGCGCGTCGTCTATGACGATGGCATCTCGCTGGTGTTCCGGTCGCAGCAAAAGACCGTGGGCACTCAAGTTTCCGCTGCAAATACCGGTGGCGGAGAAGGCCGTGATCGTAAGGTCACGAAAACCGAGGCAAGTGATCACGCGATCACAGAAACCAAACCCAAAACTTAGGAGCGAACAAAATGACGTTTTTGCGCAATCTGTGGAATGAAGAACAGGGCCAGGATCTTATCGAATACACCCTGCTGATGGCGTTCGTGGCGTTGGCTTCGGCGGCCCTTTTCCTGGGCGCCGGCGGCAGCATCAAGGGAATCTGGTCCACGACCAACTCCCAGCTCGCGGCTGCCAACGTTAGCAGCTAGTCGTCCTGGTGGTGGCATGCGGGTGGTAACTCGCGGTCCTTTTCCGGCATGTCTCCACGGGGATTTTCTGTTATAAGCGACCAACCGCAACGCGCAATAAGGCCCACAAAGTCGGAGGGCGCGTTGCGGTGAGTCGCGATTTTAGGGACGGCCTTGGGCAGATCGTTCCCGGCAACCGGCGCCGGTGGCGTGAGTCGGACGAACGGGGAAGCACATGAATAAAAGATTCGTAGGGGTTTTGACTTTCGCATTTCTCGTCGCGGCGGGCGCTAGCCTGGTGCTCTACCGCGTCCTCATCAACCGGCCGCAGGCCACGAATGCGGCGCCCACCATGGTTCAGGTGGCGCTGGCAACGCGGAACCTGGAGGTCGGCACCCTGCTGAAGGAGGACGACGTCAAGTTGTCCGATTGGCCGGGCGCAGTGCCGATCGGAGCCACCGCGCAAGTCAAGGACGTTCTGGGACGCGGTGTGACCACGGCGATTTTCGCCAAGGAGCCGATCATCGAATCGCGCCTCGCACCGAAGGGCGCGGGGGGCGGACTCGCGGCAATGATTCCCTCTGGCATGCGCGCCGTGGCGGTGCGTGTCAATGAAGTTGTCGGCGTCGCCGGCTTTGTGGTGCCCGGCATGCACGTGGACATTCTGATTTCCGGCAACACTCCAGGTGGAGACGGGAACCTCGGTACCCTGACCAAGACCCTGCTGCAGAATATCGAAGTGCTGTCAGCCGGGCAGGATTTCAAGAAAGACAACGAGGGCAAGCCGATCATGGTGCAGGTGGTCAACCTGCTGGTGACGCCCGAACAGGCCGAGCAACTCAGCCTGGCCTCCAACCAGACCACCATCCAGTTGATATTACGCAATCCTCTCGATCACGAAATCTCCAAGACCTCGGGCACTGCGCTGCGCAATCTCTTCACCGGCGGCAGGCCGCAACTCGGCGACCGATCTTCCGAAGCCCCGCGGCCCCGGCCGGTGCAGCGCCAAGCTCCGCCCCGTGAAGTTGTCATGGCGCCACCGCCACCAAAGGAAGTGCCTTTCACCATGGAGATCATCTCCGGCAGCGCCAAGAGCGAGAAGAAATTCACCAACCCCCAGGAGGCCAAGTAAGTGTCCCGGCTTCGCATAGCAGCCATACTCTTCGCGGCCCTTTTGCTTTGGACCCCTGCCGCACGGTCGGTAGCAGAGCAGACGACGGCCGCCCCGCAGGACCCGGTGCCCGTGGCAGCCCCACAGGACCCGGCGCCCGTAGCAGCCGCGCGGCCGGAAGCCGACGCGACCGCGGCCGCTCCCCAGGATGTTCAACCCGCGCCCGGTCCCGGCAAACTGATGGTCACGGTGGGCAAGAGCCTGATCATCGACAGCCCGATGAACATTCAACGCATCTCGGTGGCCAACGGAGAACTAATCGAAGCCGTTGCCGTGAACCCGAAAGAGGTTCTCATCAACGGGAAGGCGCCGGGAGAAACCACCCTCATCATCTGGCAGCAGGGCGGGAACCGCCTGCTCTACGACCTGACGGTGCGCATCAGCCCGATCCGGCTGGACGTGGTGCGGCAGCAGCTCGCGAGAGATTTTCCGGATGACGAGATCAACGTCACATACGATAACGAAGTCGCCTTCGTCCGCGGCCGCGTGAAAGATCTCAACGCATCGGACCGGGTGATGTCGATCGTGGCCAGCCTGGGCAAGGCAGTCAATCTTCTGCGGGTGGATGTGCCGCCGGTAGAGACCCAAATCCTGCTCCGCGTGCGCTTCGCCAATGTGGATCGCGGCGCGAGCAGCGACCTCGGGATGAGCCTGGCCTCGGGCGCTTTCAACCAGTCCACCGCGATAACCACGGGCCAGTACTCGGCACCAGGGGTCTCCACGGATGGCAAAGTGAGCCTATCCGACGCGCTCAATATTCTGCTTTTCCGCAAGGACATCAACCTCGGCGCCACCATCAAGGCTTTGGAAAGCAAGCGCGCCCTGGAAACCCTGGCCGAGCCGAATGTGATGGCGATTAACGGCAAGCCCGCGGCCTTCATCGCGGGCGGTGAATTCCCGGTCCCGATGGTGCAGGGCGGCAGCTCTAACGGCGCTGTCAGCATCTCTTTCCGCGAGTTCGGTATTCGGATCAACTTCCTGCCGAAGATCACTCCGCGCGGTACCATCCAGCTTGCGGTGGCGCCCGAAGTCAGCTCGCTCGACTACTCGAACGCGGTGACCTTCCAGGGCTACACGATTCCAGCCCTGGCGACGCGCCGGATTCAGACCGAGGTCGAACTGGAGTCCGGTCAAAGTTTCGTGATCGCGGGCCTGCTGGACAACCGGACCACGGAAACGCTGAACAAGATTCCGGGCCTGGCCAACATTCCGCTGCTCGGCAAGCTTTTTCAAAGCCGCGCCGTGTCTAAGACTAATTCCGAGCTGATGGTGATCGTGACGCCCGAAATCGTGCGGCCGCTTCCAGCCGGCCAGCAGCTGCCTTCCTTAAATATGCCGGTTCCGTTCCTGTCTAAAAACAGCGAGGTGGACCCGCGCCACCCCGGTCTGGACAAGACCGGTCTCGTGCCGGTGAAGGCTCCGCAGGAGACCATGCCGGTGGAGTTGCTGCAACAGCAGCGCAAGGAAGGCCAGGCGGCTCCGCCCGCCACGACGCAGACGATTCAATTGGTACAGCCGCCGGCGGCGGCGCCTCCGCTCAATCCCGGGCTCACTCCTACGGGAAGCGGAGGATCAGGCAAGTAGCCTGGAGACCCCTTCATGTATCCGTTGACCATTGGGCTGGCGATCGAAAATCGGGAACTCTGGGACCAGGCGCAGGCTACGCTCGCCGATCTACCCTTCCGCATTATTGTGGAACACCAGGATATCGGGGACGTCAGCAACTTTCTGGACCGCCTGGAGCGGATGCGCCCGGACGTCGTGCTGGTCGACATCAGCAGCTGGAAAGAGCCGCTTGAAGGATTGGTAGCCTCGATTCGCGCGGCCGCGGGCGACCCGATGATCATCGCGCTCAACACGACCGCGGAAGCCGACTCGATTCTTTCCGCGCTGCGCGCCGGCATCAACGAATATCTGTATCCGCCGCTGCAGGATCCGCTCCGCAGGTCGCTGGAACGGCGCAGCCTGGAGCGCAGCCGCCGCCGTGAAGGCGTCAAGGGAAACGGCAAATCCCTCGGCTTCATGTCCGCCAAGGGCGGATGTGGGTCCACAACGCTGGTCTGTCACGTCGCCGCCGAACTCGGACGCCTGAACCAGCGCGTCTTGCTCGCCGATCTCGACCTGGACGCGGGCATGGTGGCCTTCATCACCAAGACCAAGTCGGTTTACTCGATTCTGGATGCGGTCAACAACCTGCACCGCCTGGACATTCACTATTGGAAGGCCCTGGTCTCCAACGGCATCCCGGGCGTGGAGATTGTATCCTCGCCGCTCGCGCTGGCTTCCAAGCAACAGCCCAAGGACGATCAGATCCGGCAGGTGATCGCGTTCGCGCGGCCGCACTACGATTGGACCCTGGTCGATTTGGGCCGCAGTCTCAGCCGCCTCGGTATGGCAGCCCTGGAGGAAATCGACGAGGCCTGCCTGGTAACCACCCTGGAAGTGCCGGCGCTCCACCAATCCAAGCAGATTATCCAGACGCTGATCGATAGCGGGTACGGGAAGAATCGCATCAAGCTGATTCTCAACCGCGCGCCCAAACGGCTGGATATCACGCCCAGCGAACTCGAGAAGATGCTCGGGACCGCCATCTTCGCCATGGTGCCCAACGATTACCCCGAGCTGTACGAGACCTACGCGGAAGGCCGTATGTTGACGCGCACCTCGGAGCTGGGAAAACAAATTGCGAAGCTCGCCGCAAAGCTGGCGAATCTCGAAGAGGACAAGGCTGTGAACGGTAAGAAACGCTTCCAGCTGTTCGGATAAGGGTAAACCAACGATGGCTCTTACACTCGATTCCATATCAAAGACCGGTGACTCCCGTGAGACGGGCTGGGTAAATCGCCTCTTCACGCGTGAAGGCTCTACTCCCGAATACCAGGAGTTGAAGTTCACGCTGCACCGCAAGCTGCTGGACCGGATCAATCTCGAAGCCCTCTCCTCGATGGCCGGCGAACGCGTGCGCGCCGAAATTCGCGCCGCTGTCGCCAAGCTCGTGGAGGAAGAGAAGACGCCGCTCAGCCTGGTGGAAAAGGACCGGGTCATCGAGGAAATTCTCGATGAAGTCTTCGGCCTGGGCCCGCTGGAGCCGCTGCTTCAAGATCCGTCGGTCAGCGATATTCTGGTGACCACGCCGCACCTGGTCTACGTGGAAAAGGCCGGTAAACTTTATCGCACGCCGGTCGAATTCAAGGACGATGCGCACCTGTTGCGCATCATCGAAAAGATCGTTTCCCGGGTGGGACGCCGTGTGGACGAATCGTCGCCGCTGGTGGACGCCCGCCTGCCCGATGGCTCCCGCGTCAACGTCGCGATTCCCCCGGTCGCCGTCGATGGACCGCTGCTCTCGATCCGCCGTTTCGGCCGCCACGCGCTCAAGGGCGAAGATCTGGTGGCCAAGCTGGCGATGACGGACGGCATGCTGGAACTGCTCAAGGGCTGCGTCAAGGCCCGTCTCAACATCCTGATCTGCGGCGGTACCGGTTCCGGTAAGACGACCCTGCTTAATGCGCTCTCCTCTTATATCCCGGAAGACGAGCGCATTGTCACGATCGAAGACGCGGCCGAACTCCGGCTGCAGCAGACCCACGTGGCGCGTATGGAAACCCGTCCGGCCAACGTGGAAGGCACGGGCGCGATCCACATCCGGCAACTCGTCATCAATGCCCTCCGTATGCGTCCCGACCGCATCATCGTCGGCGAAGTCCGATCGGAAGAAGCGCTGGACATGTTACAGGCCATGAACACGGGTCACGATGGATCGCTGACCACGATCCACGCCAACACCCCGCGCGACGGCCTGGGACGCCTTGAGGTGATGGTCGGCATGGCCAACGCCAACATGGGAATCCGCTCCGTCCGCGCGCAGATTTCGAGCGCCGTCAATCTCTTTGTGCAGACCTCGCGCTTCAGCGACGGCGTGCGCCGGATTACGCACATCACGGAAGTGGTCGGCATGGAGCAGGACATCATCACGCTGCAGGATATTTTCCTGTTCGAAAAGACCGGCATCACCGAAAGCGGCAAGGTAGTGGGCCGCTTCCGCGCCACCGGTATCCGTCCCAAGTTCTACGACCGCCTCAAACAGTCCGGCATCGTGCTACCCACGCAAATGTTCCAGACCGTCGTGGAGATTAACTGATGCCTTTGACGTTAATTGTTTCTTTCGTCGTCGTCTTCGCGCTCATGCTGCTGGCGGTTAGCCTGGGCCTGAAGTATTTCGACGCGCGGCGCAAGAAGCAAGTGGTGGATATGCTGCACACTGCCTCCGGCGAGCCGGCGATCAGCGTCAGCAATCTGCTTAAGGAGATCGAGAACGACAAACCGACGGGTTTGAAGCGGCTGCTCACCTCCTTCCAGTTTTCGCGGCACGCCGCGGAAATGATCCAGCAAGCCGGCCTGAACTGGTCGCCTTCGCGCCTGATGTTGGCGATGGCGCTGATGATGATTCCGGGCTTCGGCCTCGGGCTGATGATGCCCTTCCTGTTCAATGCGCCGACGACCGCGGTTGTCCTGGCGCTAATCTTCGGCTCCGCGCCTTACCTGGTGGTGCGCCAGAAGCGCGCCAAGCGGCTGGCGACGCTCGAAGAGCAGTTCCCCGAATCGCTCGACTTCCTGGCTCGCTCCATGCGCGCGGGCCATGCTTTCTCGATCAGCCTGGAAATGCTGGGCGAGGAACTGGCCGATCCACTGGGCCAGGAATTCCGGGCTCTTTTCAACGAGCAGAACCTGGGAGCGCCGCTTGATACGGCGCTGCGCAACTTCACAACCCGGGTGCCGCTGCTCGACGTCCGCTTCTTCACCTCTTCGGTGCTGTTGCAAAAGCAGACCGGCGGCAACCTCAGTGAAATTCTCGCGCGCCTGGCCTACGTGATCCGCGAGCGTTTCCGTTTGAAGGGGCAGGTCAAAGCGGCCAGCGCCCATGGGCGTCTCACGGCCACGATTCTGACACTGCTGCCGGTGGGCACAATGCTTGCCCTGCTGGTGGTGGCTCCCGGTTACCTCCAGGGCATGGCGGAGGATTCCGACGGAAAGTACCTGATCGGCGGCGCCATCGTCGCGCAGATTCTGGGGAATTACTTTATCAAGAAGATCATCAACATCAAGGTCTGACATGGATCATCCGATATTATTTTCGCTTTGCGCGTTCCTGATGCTGATGCTTATCCTCAGCTGGGTCGGATATCGTCTGATCTATAAACCGGGGAAGTTCCTTCGTCAGTTGGGCAACCCGGTCATCACCGGCGCCTCCAAGCAACGCATCGTTGAAGAAGGCGGTGAGCCGGAAGCCAGCACGTTGGTCACGGTTCTTCACCAGATTGGCTCGCGCGTTCCTTCCTCGGACGCGGAAGTCGCCAACTTGAAGGCCGACCTGATTCGCGCCGGTTTCCGCGGTGAGAACGCGCTGGCCGTCTTTTACGGCGTGCGCATTATGACCACGCTGGGCATGCTGATTCTCTGCGTCATGATGGAATCCCGGATGCCGCCCAACCCGGTGATGCAGTTAGGCCTGATGGGTTCGGGAATCTGCGCGGGCTGGATTCTGCCGCGCTTCTTCCTGGAAAAGAAGTGTGCCAAGCGTCAGGAAACACTTCGCCTGTCGCTACCCGACGCGCTCGATCTGCTGGTGGTTTCGATCGAAGCCGGACTGGGTCTGGACCAGGCCATCCAGCACGTGGCTCGCGAACTCTACGGAAGTCATCCGGCGCTCAGCGACGAAATGCAACTGGTCACGCTGGAAATGCGCGCCGGCAAGCGGCGCAGCGAGGCCCTGCGCAATTTTGCCGAACGCACCGGCGAACCGGAATTCCGCAAGCTGGTCGCCATTCTGATTCAGAACGACCGCTTCGGCACCAGTATGGGCGAGAGCCTGCGCACCCACTCCGATTTTCTGCGCACGCGCCGCCGCCAGGAAGCCGAAGAGCGCGCCGGCAAAGTCGGCGTCAAGCTTGTGTTTCCGATTTTCTTTTTTATTCTGCCGTCGATGCTGGTGGTGGCGGCAGGGCCGGGCATTCTACAAATCTTCAAGTATTTGTTCCCGATGATGAAGACCCTAGGATGATTAACGAAGGAGCAAAGAGACGATGAACGATACACTCATGCAGGTTGGGATGTGGGTTGCGGCTGGCGGACTTATGATGATTTTCCTGAAACGGCGGAAGTCTCGCAAGACGACGCGGTAGCCGTTTTTTCAGTCCAGGCAGTTAGTTCAAGCCGGGAATGATTCATACCGGGGAATGATTCATGCCCGTAACTCAAGAAAGGAGAAACGAAAATGGATATGGCAGTTCAAGGAGCGATCTGGCTCGGCGCGGGTGTCACGCTCGTGATACTTCTTTCTCGGCGCCGCCGCCGGCGGGTAACCCGTTGATATCCACGCAGTGACGGCTGGCGCGAGTTCCGGTTTCACCGGAGGCCACTGCGCCAGCCGCGATTATTTAGGCATGTCGATCCAGAACCTGGTGAGCAAACAGAATCGGGATGGTGGGTGGGCCTACGTCCGGGGAACCTCCTGGACGGAGCCGACCGTGTACGCCGTTCTGGCGCTGTTGGCCGCGGGCGAAACCGAAGCCATGCGCCGGGGCCTGAACTGGCTGCGCGTCCATCAGTTGTCTGACGGCGGATGGCCGCCCCAGGCAGGCTTCGATGAAAGCACGTGGGTTACCGCGGTGGCCGCCCTGGTCCCCGGCGAACTTCTGGGGAACGGGGCTCACGGTCGCGCGATCGAATGGGTCATGACTACGTGCGGGGAGGAATCCACCAGGACCTTTCGCCTGCGGCAATGGCTGCTTGGCAATTCGAGGCCCGTACCCGAGCCGGTCGCCTGGCCCTGGGTACGGGGAACGGCCGCCTGGGTGGGTCCCACCGCGATATCCGTGGTGGCGCTGAACAAGGAAAATCTGCAGCGGAGGAGCCCGGTAATCGCCAGGCGTATCGGCGAAGGCAGGCGTTTTCTGCTGGAACGCGCATGCCCCAGCGGCGGTTGGAATACGGGGTCGCCGAAGGTCTACGGAATGGATGGGCTGCCCTATCCGGAAACCACCGGCCTGGCGCTGGTCGCGCTTCGCGGCCTTAAATCTCCACAAACCGATAAAGGGCTGGACGCCGCCCGCAAGTTCCTCAGGGAATCGCGTTCGGCCGATGCGTTGAACTGGCTGCGCCTGGGACTCATGGCGCACAATCAACTGCCTGTGAACTACTGCCCTCCGGCGGATGTCGCCTGCAGGAGCCTGATGGAGACCTCGCTCGACATGTTGGTGGCCGGAACCTCCAGCGGGCAGGGAATTTTGTGGGGTTGATGGGATGACAAAACATTTGACCAGGCGTGAACTCCTCACCGCGATGAGCGGCGCGATGGCGGGCGGCGCCGTGCTCACCGGCTGCGGAGTGGAGGAGCGCCATGTCGCGTCCGCGCCGGTTTCGATCGTCAGGGCCCCCGCGTACGACCAGAGCGTCTATGACACTATGCTCCGCATGCTGCGGGGCCAGGTAGGCGATGTGCGCGGGCGCAGTATTCTGCTCAAGCCCAATCTGGTGGAATTTGAACCGGGCACCTGCATCAACACGCATCCGCTGGTGGTCCACGCCGCGTACGAGGCATTCCTCGCGCTGGGCGCCGCCAACGTGCGGATTGCCGAGGGCCCCGGCCATCGCCGCAACACGCTCGATCTCGCCGAGGCGGCAGGCTATTTCCGGACCGTCCCGAAATTCGAAGAGAATTTTACCGATCTCAACCTGGACGAGGTCACGCGCGTGCGTCCCTCGGGCCAGTTCTCCCGCATCAAGAAGCTCTATCTTCCCAACAGCGTGCTGCGCGCCGATTTGCTGGTTTCGATCGCCAAGATGAAGACGCACCACTGGGTGGGTACAACGCTATCGATGAAAAATCTCTTCGGCGTGGTTCCCAGCGGAATCTACGGCTGGCCGAAGAATGTGCTGCACTGGGCAGGTATCGACGAATCCATCGCCGACCTGCACAACGCCATTTCGAATCACTTTGCGATTGTCGACGGCATCGTGGGAATGGAGGGCAACGGCCCGATTCAGGGAACTCCGAAGCCCGTCGGAGTCCTGGTGGCGGGCAAGGACCCGGTAGCGGTGGATGCCACCTGCTGCCGCATCATGAAAATCGACCCCATGCGGATCCGATATCTGCAGCTGGCCCTGGGTGGCTCCGGATCGGCCATCCTCGAGGAGAACATCGCGCAGCTCGGAGAAAGCCTCCAGAGTGTGTCCAACGCCTTCGAGCTCATTCCGGAATTCCAGAGGCTGCGCCTGGAGAATAGTTAGATGGAACCAAATACGAATCCCGCGGCCGTCACGGGGCGCAAGCGCGGCTGGGGCTGGTATCTGCTGGCCTCACTCCTGGTGCTGGCACCCGTCTACTGGCAGCCCCGGGTACAGGCCGGCGATCTTTCCAGCCACATCTACAACGCCTGGCTCACGCAACTGATCGAAACCGGCCGCACCGAGGGGCTGGTGGTCGTGCGCCAATCCACCAACATCCTCTTCGATCTGATGTTAGGGAGCCTCTTCCGCCTGGCCGGGGCGGAATTTGCGCAGCGGGCTTCGGTTTCGATCGCGGTGCTGATTTTCGTCTGGGGCGCCTTCCGGTTTGTCTCCGTGGTGGGAGGCCGCCGCGCCTGGCACCTGCTTCCGTGCATCGCCATGCTGGCCTATGGATGGGTCTTTCACATGGGGTTCTTCAATTTCTACCTGAGCATGGGGCTGTGTTTTTGGGCGCTCTCGACCACCTGGACGTGGACGTCGCGGGGTATTCTAGCGGCCCTGCCCCTGCTACTGCTGGCCTACCTGGCGCACGCGCTTCCCGTAGTCTGGACGGCCGGCCTGTTGATGTACCAGTGGCTCGCCACCAAGGTTGGACCCCGTTTGCGCGTCTATGTCACTGCCGCGTGGCTGCTCGGGCTCGTGCTGTTACAAATCCTGGTAGGGCGCAGTACCTTCACGCGCTGGTCCCTGCAGCAGATCAAAATGAGCACGGGCGCCGATCAGGTCTGGGTCTTCGACAGCAAATACTACGTGGTGCTGATCGGACTGCTGGTTCTGTGGGCCCTGCTGTTTCTGGACGTGCTGCGCAGTTCCGGTCCCCGGCGCGTGGTTTCGAGCGTGCCCTTCCAGCTCTGTATCATCAGCGCCGCGGCGGTCGTGATTCTGCCGACCACGATTCTGATTCCGGGTTTCAGCCACACCCTGGTTTACATCGCCGAGCGCATGTCGCTCGGTGTCGGAGTTTGCGTTTGCGCCCTGCTGGCCACCGCCCACCCGCGTATCTCCGAGCGGTACGCGATGTTCGCCGTCGCCATCGTGTTCTTTGGATTTCTGTACCGCGACGAGAAGGTGCTCAATTCGCTCGAAGACCGGATGGATGGGATCGTGGCTTCCCTGCCGCCGGGACAGCGCGTGGTGAGCGGTGTCGACGACCCCGATTTGCACGTTTTCGCGGTCACTCACATGATCGACCGCGCATGTTTGGGACACTGTTTCAGCTACGCCAATTACGAACCCTCGACCTCTCAGTTCCGGGTCCGCGCGCTGGCCGAAAACCCTTATGTGATGGCCAATTATAAGGATTCCTGGGGCATGCAGAACGGCAGCTACGTGGTGAAGGAGCAGGATTTACCGCTCCTGCAGCTGGTTCTGGATGACGAAGGCCGGATGTCTATACGCCCATTGAAAGCAGGTACGCCATGTGGAAGTACTTCGTTGAAGGCATTGCCGGATCTGTTCCCTTTGAGCTGAACGTTCCTAAGGTCGCGGATTGGCCCTGGCGAAAGATCCTGGCCGATGCGGGCCTGGTCGCTGCCTTCGCGCTGACCTCGTGCTGGTTTTCCCGCTGAGCCCTTGCCAGGGCGGCATCGCGCCTCTGGCGCAGCGGCCTGCCCGGCTCGACCGGGCAGTCTGGTCAAGCGATTTCCCGGAGAGTTAGCCGGCCGAACTGCCGGTAGTGAGCATGACCATCAGGTTCCAGACAACCAGCACACTGTACCAGTAAGATATCCAACGGATTACGTGCGCTTTATTGAGGTAGACGCACAATCCACCGATGCCGAGTGCAAGCACCTTCGAGGCAACCACCCCGGCAGCCGGTCCCGCGTGCATCATCATGCGCACAAACGGGCTGGCCTCGGCGGCCCCCACTCGAATCCCGACCAGCGTTGTCAGCAGGTCCAGCAACTGAAGGTACACGAAGACTTGGTAGATGCCCATGTTTTGGTTTTGTCCTGCTAAACTATCGGCCCTTTCCTGAGAACAGTTTAGCCCGCCGCAATCGAATTAAATCTTCGATTTTGTACCGTTTGTACTGCTCTGCACCTCTTGTTCTAGTACAAAACACTGGATTTAGTCCTTTTGGCCTGCATTTCAGTCAGCCAACGAGCGAATGCAACGGAGGCTTGCTAAATTGGGTCTAGTGACTCCTGCGGTTTTCAATCCATTCCTGACAGTGGAAGCCAACGGCCGCCGATATCCGCTCGGTGAGGGACAATCGTGGGCAATCGGTCGCGGCGATGGGTGCGCAGTCATGCTGGACAGCCGTTCCGTCTCGCGTCTGCACGCCCTGATTCAGCGGCGCGATACCGGAGACCTCGCCCTGGTGGACCTGGGGAGCCGCAACGGTTCCTTCGTAAATGGCCGCCGCGTCAGCTTTCCCGCGGTGCTGAACGATGGCGACAGGCTTGTCTTCGGCGACCAGGAGCTGGTCTTCCGCAACCCGGCCCGCTCCGAATCCGTGCTCGCCAATAGCGGAGTGGACCTGAGGAACGAGCCCACCACCGCGCTCCACACGAACAGCCTGACCACCATCATGGTGGTGGATATCCGGGATTTCACCCCGCTGGCACGCAGCCTGCCGGAGGCCCTACTCTCGCAGACGATCGGTACCTGGTTTTTGCGCAGCGGACAGATCGTGCAGCGCCTCGGTAGCTGGGCCCAAAAATACATCGGCGATGCGGTGATGGCGGTGTGGGTTCACGATCAGCGCGATCAGCTGGGCGCCGACCTGGTGCGCGTGCTGCGCGCGGTCACCGAGATCAGCGCCGCCACTGCGGAGATCAGCCGGACGCTCGAACTTCCCGTGCCGCTGCGCATCGGCGCCGGCGTCAATACCGGCCCGGCGATCCTGGGCGGCACCGATTACACCGTGCTCGGCGACACTGTAAACGCGGCCTTCAGGCTGGAATCGGCGACAAAATCCATCGGCCTGGGGGTTGCGATCGGCGTGCCATCGTACCTGGGCCTCGGCGAAACGGCGCGCACGGGGTTCGTCCGCAGGGAGGTGGAACTGAAGGGCTACGAAGGCTCGAGCGTCGCCTGGGCGATTTCCTTCGAAGACTTGAAAGACAACCTCCGCCGGGCGGGGTAAAGGTGCCATCCAATCCGCCGGGCTTCGTCGTATGCCGGGCCTTAATTAAGTCCGCGGAGCGCTCTCTGGCAAGCTGTAAACAATAATCAAGAGATCGCTCCCTCATCACGGTCGCGGCTGGGTTTGAGGGCGATATCGAGAATCGGGAGTTCGTTGCGCTCCCTTACGGTCGCGGCTCGTTGACTCTGAGAATTCTTCGCGGGCTGCAAGCGAACAAAGTCACAAAATACAGTAATGCAGGGCGCCGCCGCGGTTGGTTGGGTGCCCCACGAGGCGGCAAGCTGGTTGACCGAGGCTCATTTTGAGGGCGGTGCCGAACTCAAGCCCCGCATCTGATCCATTTTGCGGGTCTTGCGCAGATCGTAGACGTACATCGACCAGCCGATTTTCGCGATGGGCCGGCGCAGGCGAAGTTGGGCGAGGTCGGCGAGCGGAACGTATACGCCCTGCAGCGGGGTGACGCTGGCGACGCAGTATTCATCGACGTCGTTCCAGCCCTGCTGGTCGAGCGCGCCGGGATAGCCCACCTCGTCCACGCCGTAATAGCGCATCTGCGCATTCCCGAAATAATAAACGCGCGCGCGTCGAGTGCCGTGCTGATCCAGCCAGTGCACCAGCTTTTTCACGTCCTGGCCCCAATCGATATTGGAATCGACCAGGTATTCCGGACCGCGTCCGGGACCGCCGGCCAGTTCGTTGAAGAAGGCGAGGTAGTCGGGCGCGATCCGCGCGCATTCGCCGATCTGCAGCGCGACCAGCCCGATCATCGCGTAGCGCGCGGCGCGGTGCGTCGCGGCCGCGCGCGAAAGCAACGCCGCGATGCCCACGTAAAGGAAGGGATAAACCGGCAGGATGTGGCGCATGCCGATGTTGATGCCGCTGGTCATGCTGAAGATGAAATAGAGCAGAGGAGGAATGGAGAGGCCCATCGCCATCGGCGAAATCCACTGGCGCCGGATGGCCTGCCACAGGCCCGCGCCCAGCAGCAGTAGTGTCGCGGCCAGAGCCGCCATCGTGCTCTTCACCGCGAACACCACCGGGAAGTAATACCACCAGCCTTTGTCGTTGCGCATCCCCAGCAGATAGCTGGAATGCCCGCCGGCATTGTGATCGGCCACGGCGTTGAGGCCGAACAGGTAGGCGTGGGACGGCAGGTTGAACCAATTCCCCAGGCGGTAAAGCGCTTCGCCCATGGCATTCTCGCGCCGCGCCACATCCGCGATTCTGGGGACGCTGGTGCGCAGGCAGCGCAGGGTCTCCGGCCAGTAGACCACCAGCACCATCATCGCCGCCACCGCGAACACGGTTACCGCCGCGGTCGCGGCGCGCCGGATCGGGAACTCGCGCGGCCGGCGGATCCAGCACGCGGCGTACAGAATCGCGAGCGGCGGAAGCAGCAGCACGGACGAGAATTTCGTGATCAGCGCCAGGCCGATCACCACGCAGGCCGCCAGCAATCGCCGGAACGTACCCTGCTCCAGATACTCCACCCACAGCACGCACGAGAAGAAGAAAAACGCGGTGATCGGGAAATCCGTGGTCACGTAGCGTCCGTGCGCGATCAGGTTGGGGTCGAAGGCGCACATCGCCGCCGCCATCAGTCCCGCGGCCGTGCCGTAGCGGCGGCGCGTCCACCAGGCCACGGCCAGCGTGAACAGGAGCGTCAGCAGGATGTTCGGCGCGCGCGCCGCAATCAGGATGGTGTCGGCATGCAGGCGGTTGCGGTACAGGAAGTCCACTCCGTAGTGCACCTGATCCTGGCGCTTGCCCTCGGCGTTGAGCGTATGCGCGGTGAGCCCCATGAAGCGGAGCGGCAGCGCGCTCATGATCTTGACCAGCGGCGGGTGCTCGACGTTCCAGGAGTAGTCGCCGAACGTCAGGTAGGAGAATCCCGAGACGATGTGGATGCCCTCGTCCCACGTCTGCGTCTCGCCCATCGCGGAACGCACTTCGAGCGTCCCTACAATCGCCAGCATGGCGGCCACGGTGGGCCAGAAGAGACGTCCACGGTTCATTCCCGTTCCACAGGATAGCAGCGCGCACCCTTGACACGGGTTGCCCTAATATGGTGTACACTGAAATGACGAATTTGATCTTGTCCTTGCTTGTAGCCAATTCGATTCTCGTCCAGAGACCCTCCTGGGGCGCCCGGCCTCAATCCGCTTGTTCCGGCAACTTCCGAAAAAATCTATAACAAATGTATCCAGGCAGAAATTTTCCTCCTCGCAGGCAGAATCGTAGAGAGAACGTGAACGAGTCGATTCGCGTTCGCGAAGTGCGTGCGGTATTCCCCGATGGCACCACCGAGGTGATGCCGACTGCCGCCGCCCTTCGCAAGGCGCAGGAACTGGGGCTCGACCTCGTGCTGATCGCTCCCACTGCCGTGCCTCCCGTCGCCAAAGCGGTGGATTTCGGACACTACCAGTACGACCTGAAGAAGAAGCAGCACGACGCGCGCAAGAAGCAGCATGTGGTGCAGGTCAAGGAACTGAAATTCCGCCCCAACACCGACGATCACGACTACGATTTCAAGAAAAAGCACGCGATCCGCTTCCTGCAGGAAGGCAATCGCGTGAAGGCCGTGGTGCAGTTCCGCGGCCGTGAAATTGCCCACGCCGATCTCGGCAAGAAGCTCCTCATGCGCTTTGCCGCGGACCTCACCGCTTTCGGCACGGTGGAAGGCATGCCGCGTCTCGAAGGCCGCAACGCCCACGTCCTGATCAGCCCCGTGAAGACCCTGGTCAAGGGCGAAAAGCCCGAGAAACCCGAAAAACCAGAGAAGCCTGAAAAGGTGGAGAAGCCCGGCCCCTCCACGCCGCCAGCTCCGTCAGCGTCCTGATTTGCCCGGTCTCTTACAGTACTGAAGCTGGGCGGTGTGGATTGGCCCGGTTCTGTGTGCGTGATAAACTGCGAGAAGTTTCTGACGTTTAGCCGGCCAGTATGTATAACGCCTTCTTTGGCTTCAACCAAAATCCGTTCAACATGAGTCCGGACCCGTCGTTTCTGTTCCGGAGCCCCCAGCATGAGGAGGCTCTTGCCAGCCTCATTTACGGAGTCCAGAGCCGCAAGGGCTTCATTGCGCTGACCGGCGAGGTCGGCACCGGCAAGACCACCATGCTCGAATGCCTGCGCGATTTTCTCAACGCGCAGCAGATCGCATTTGCCTCGCTGTTCAATTCCCGGCTCACCGTCGAACAGTTTTTCGAATTGCTCGCCTACGATCTGGACCTGCGGTGCAACCGCCTTTCCAAGACGGAAGTTCTGCTCTCGCTCAACAACATGTTGCTCGAGCGCGCCGGCTCGGGCCGCACCACGGTGCTGATTGTGGATGAAGCGCACAACCTGGAGTGGGATGTGCTTGAGGAGATCCGGCTGCTCGGCAATCTGGAAAATCGGCGCGGCAAACTGCTACAGATTATTCTCTCGGGCCAGCAGGAACTCGATCGCAAACTCGAAGCCCCCGAATTTCGTCAACTGAAGCAGCGAATCGCCCTGCGGTGTTCGCTGCGCGGGTTCAGCTCCGAAGAGACATTCGCTTACGTAAACTCCCGCATGGCGCGAGCGGGTCGCAAACATCAGAATATTATTAGTCCCGATTTGATAGAAGAAGTACATTTTCGCTCACAGGGGATTCCCCGTCTTATTAACGCCATTTGCGACAATCTTTTGCTCACCGCATTTGCCATGGAGAGCAAGACCGCCACGCTCGAAATGCTCGACGAGGTTACCACCGATATGCGCCTGGAATACCCAGGAAAAAAGCCATTTCGGGCCGAACCGGAGTATCCCGAACGTATCCTCCGCGGCGCCGAAGCGCGCTTCCGAGTGGAGTAGTTTTTGCCCCCGCCGGCAGGTAGATTTTGCCTCCGGCAACGCCGCCCCCACCCCCGCAAATTGTTCCTTGGCCGAAAACCTGCTATTCCGAACGAGGCTTGACTGGGTTACAGTGAGTTTGAGATAGCGGGTACCAGGATGAGGCGTTCGAGAAACCCTCGATAACCCGGACCCGACCGGTCTCGTTTCCCGCCGCGGAGATGCGGGTTACTTTTCTCGTCTAGGAGTACACGAATGCGCAGGTTCTTCGATCTCAATTCAACGTCTTTCGCCGTTCTGTTTCTGTTCGCATCTGCGATGACATGGAACGGTTCCACTTCCTTAACAACCGGACATCGATTCATGGCTCCATCCTCCGCGCCTGATGTCCAGATCGCGCACGGCCCGTCGCTGCCGCCCGACCCGTGGAATGTCCGTCTCGCCCACGGCCCGTCGCTGCCGCCCGACCCGTGGAATGTCCAGATCGCGCACGGCCCGTCGCTGCCGCCCGACCCGTGGAATGTCCGCCTCGCGCACGGCCCGTCGCTGCCGCCCGACCCGTGGAATGTCCAGATCGCGCACGGCCCGTCGCTGCCGCCCGACCCGTGGAATGCCCAGATCGCGCACGGCCCGTCGCTGCCGCCCGACCCGTGGAATGTCCGTCTCGCCCACGGCCCGTCGCTGCCGCCCGACCCGTGGAATGTCCAGATCGCGCACGGCCCGTCGCTGCCGCCCGACCCGTGGAATGTCCGTCTCGCCCACGGCCCGTCGCTGCCGCCGGACCCGTGGAATGTCCAGATTTCGGCTTAATTCGCTCAAATATCACTCTATTTCTGTGCCGGCTGCTGAATACTGACGACAAAGTCCCCGGTTCAGCCTAGAATTAAGGGTGATGCAGTTGGCGTTTCAAATCGGCGCCTACTTGGTCGGCCTCTCGCTCGAACTGGCGATCATGGTGGTATTGCTGCGCGGCCAGTGGAAGCGTTACCCCTTCGTCTTTGCCTATCTGATCGGCGATTTCCTCACCACAGTTCTGGAGGTTGAACCCTCCCTTGGCTACGGCGGTGGGACCGCGGACGAAAGGCTCTCCTACACGAAGCTCTTCTGGGTGAACGAATGGATTATGCACGTCCTTGTCTTCCTGCTGGTGATCAGCCTGGTCTATCGCGCCACGGCCCATTTGCGGCCTCGCCGCACCATCCTGCTCTTCGTGGTCGTCGGTACACTTCTGTTTGCGAGTGTCAGCTTCCTGATTTACTTTGATCCCCGCATCAGCATGGGCCGGTGGATGACGCCTTGGACGCGTAACTTGAACTTCCTGGCCGCCATTCTCGATCTCGGGTTGTGGGCGGCGCTCATCGGAGCCCGCAAGAAAGACTACCGGCTGCTCATGATCAGCGGTGCGCTGGGCATTCAGTTCACCGGCGTGGCGATCTGCCAGGCTCTGCGCGATATGAGTTCCTCGCCGGCGGTGGTCACGTTGATCGGCGATTTCATCATCCTGGCCTACATCGTCTGTTCCTATATCTGGTGGCAGGCCTTCCGCACGCCAGTCGCCGTGGCTGCCGGCGCGAGCCGCCGTACGCCTTCCCCCACCCCGCAATAAGCTGTGGAGAATCCCCTCAAGAGATCGCTCCCTGACGGCCGCGGTTCGGTGCGAGGGCGGTAACGAGAGTGGCGGGCGTTGCGCCCCCGCACGACCGCAGCTCGTCGACCCCGTAAATACCTTCGCGCCCCGGAAGCGCCGGCACCAAAAAAAGGGCCGCGTCTTTCGACGCGGCCCCTTTTCCGGAGGAAATTCCAAGATACCCGCTACTGCTTACCTTCCTGTTGACGGTTGGCGGTGCTGCCGCTGGCGTCGCTGTTGATTCCCGACAACACCTGGTCCGCGCTGAAGACTTTCACTTCCACGCGGCGGTTCTTGGCGCGCGCCGCACGGCTTTTCGCATCGTCGACCGGCTTCTCGTCGCCCAGGCCGATCATGTGAATCCGGTAGATCGGCACATCGTGCTGCGCGACCAGGTACTCTACCACCGCATCCGCCCGGCGGCGGCTCAATGCGGAGTTGTAGGCCTTGGAGCCGGTCTTGTCGGTGTAGCCTTCCACTGCGATGAAGTAGCGCTTATCGCTCTTCACGTCACTCGCCAGCTTGTCGAGATCCTGCTTC
Source organism: uncultured Solibacteraceae bacterium (assembly GCA_963791985.1). Classification (GTDB taxonomy): domain Bacteria; phylum Acidobacteriota; class Terriglobia; order Bryobacterales; family Bryobacteraceae; genus Solibacter. Next base: position 725,046 of record CAWBUN010000005.1, read on the forward strand.
GCATCGGTGGAAAGATTGTATTTGTTGAATTGGAACGGGACGGCTACCGTCGTCTGCAGTTTGTAGTCGTCGATATTAGAAACTGCACTCTTCAAGTTATTCAGAGCCTGAGTGTTCTGTTCGCCCAATTGGTTGGCCTGGTTGGCGCGGGTCATCGCCTCGCCGGCGTGCTGGTCCGCCGTTGCGGCGTGCTGGTCGGCGCTCGATGCACGTTCCTGCGCCGCGCTGATGCCGTTCTGCGCCTTCTCGTCAACCTGCTTCACCTGGTTGCGAGTGTCTTCAATCTGCTGGCCGTTTCTGGTAGTCTGTTCGCCTACCTGATCGACCTTCGCCTGGACTGGGGCGGTGGTGTTGCGCACATACTTCTTCGTTGCGCATCCGCCGGCGAGCAACGCTCCCGTCAGGATGCAAGTGGTCGCGAGAGTTAATCTCATGGTGTCAAACCTCGCTCCAGGCAATTGCAATCCAGGAGCCATCATCGTAATCTAAACGTTTTCAATAACTTCGGTGAAAGTCCGCCGATTCGAGGTACGTTTATCCCAAGTAAGGATTACCCGGCCGGAGAGTTTCCCTGTGTAGATTTGTTAGATTAAACACAGCTTCTTGATTGCGAGCCCGCGCGGTTCAGCTTGCGAGCGCCGAGGTCACCTTTTGAAATCGCGGTAGTAGCGTTAGATCGGCTTCGATTTCATCGAAGGTCGCCGTCCGGTCTGGCTCCGTTTGAGTGTCCCCGTTGAAACAGGCCCTGATCCACTCGTCCCCCGCAAGGGTAGCGTTCTCCAGTTGCTCGATCGCCGACCGTAGCACCTTGTGTTTCGCAGCCGCATCCGTGGTCCTGCGCGCAATGGCTGCCAAAGCGCATGCCCGCACATAATAGCAATGCTGCGGTTTGGGGGCGCTGCCATCCTTCTCCCACTCCGGTCTCCCCTGAGCGCCATCCACGCAGCGAATGCTCTCCTCGGGATCATTGAACGAATTCAGGCAGAGAAGAGCCGTGTTGATCAGCGGGCTCTGTTTGGTCGGTCCCACCACCGCGGCTTGGCGGAAATACTCGCGCGAGCGCTCCGCGAGCTCCCGATCATCGAAATACAGTGTGAAGTAGCCCGCATGGGAATAGGCGAAATAATTCTTCGGGTTGAGCTGGATGGCCCGGTCGAAATAGAACCGCGAACGATCCAGATCGGCTCGCCCGGACTCTGCATGTTTGGCTTTCGCCACCGAATATCTCGATCCGTAAAACAGCCCGAGCAGGCGATAGATTTCGGATAGCTGGGGGTTGAAATCCCGCGTGTCCAGCAGTAGCGAATCCGCCACTGCGTGCTCCAGAAACAGGATGCTCTCGCGCTGATCCCACGTAAGCCTTTCGTAGGTTTCATCCATCGCCTCAAGATACTGGCATGTCACCTGCAGTTCAGTCAGCACCCGGGTAAAATTCTGGCTCATTCTTCCGAACATGGGAAAATCGCGACGAATTTCTTCGCGCATTTCCCTTAAGTCCAGCATCGCCCTCTCGCTTTGATAACGGTGTTCCTCGATCGCGTGCGTAAAGCGATCCGAGAAGTTCGTCATTTGCATCTCGAGGTTTTCGGCGGCAGAACGTCTCTGGTCCTCCAGGGTCTTCCATGCCCCTAAGCCTAGAAAGATCGCGAATAAGCCAGCCACCGTCATCAGCACCCGGGAATTGTTGTCCAGAGCGCTCAACCGATCTTTTTCATCCGCCAGGAGTTGCAGCTCTCGCGCTTCGAAGCGGTTGATCAGTATTTCGGTTTGGGTCGGGGAAACCGGCAGGGAAGAGATCTGATCCAACCTCTGCGCAAACGTTGGAACAATCCAAGTCGATAGCACGGTTCCAACGGCTATTCCTGTGAGGAGAAGGAAGATGGCTCCTAAGACACGCCAGAAAGGTCTGTTCTTTGACATGACTGCATTATGGCGCTCTACTCAGCTCCCGCAACTGCGGATTATTTTCCTTTTCCGGCACGCTTACTTCGCATGACCGGAATCCCCGTTCCACGGGGGGTTGGCATTACTGGTCTTGCTTGGGGACGATGCACTTGAGGACGGTACAAAGGATGTTCAAGCCAGAACGTCGAAGCATCCTCGGACCAATCATCCCAGTCGCTGAGAACGCCCATCGTACGAATGTTCATAAGGTACTCCAGTGGCACGACCCACTGACGGAACCTTTGTCATCGTTCGGCTCGCTCGGGTTCTCAACTCGATTCCGTGCAGGTGGGGTGCTCTTTAATTATATCACCCGGCCTGCAGTATTCGAGTTGCAGCTAAGTCATTGAAAATATTGCTACTCTTTGAGCTTCTCCGTCCAATTTGTGATCACCGTGATAGGCGCGGAGCTGGTCCACTCCAGCGGAAGGTTCAGCAAAAAGCGCTGTCCGTCCGGCGACACGTCATAAAGATTCCAGGTCTTCGGAACCGGGCGCGTCTGGAACAGCGACTGCGGCGTGCCCGATTCGATGCCTCCATCGGCGCCGAGTCGAATCGAAACGCTCATCATGCTTCCCTCGGGTGTCATGTAGAACAGTTCGCCGCTGTCATAGCGCCAGCGCGGCAACCCGCCGCTCTTCGACACCATCCACCGGCGCTTGGTCCCATTGCTCAAACCATCGAACTGCTGTACGTACACCTCATTGCGCCCCGATTGGTCGGACTGGTACGCCAGCCACTTGCCATCCGGCGATACCGACGCGAAGGCTTCGCCGTACACCGTGTCCAGGATCGGCGCCGCCCGCCGGTCGCCCACCGCCAGCCCCCAAACATCGAGCCGCGTGCCTTTCCCGGTCTGGCCGAAGATCAGGTATTTGCCATCGTGCGACCAGTCGGTCGGGTACTTGTTGACGTCGCTCTTGAGCAGCAGCTCCGGCCGGCTTCCGGGCAGCGCATACCGCGAATAGATGTCGTAGGTGTCACCCTGCCTGACGAAATACGCCAGCTTCGCGCCGTCCGGCGACCAGACGGGCGACCCTTCGTGCAGCCCGGAATCGGATGAAATCGGCTCCGCGACACCGCTCACATCCAGTAGCCAGAGGTGCGCATTCCTGCTGTCGGGTCCGAGTTTGCCGGCGACGGCGCGATTGCCGTCCGGAGATATTCGCGCCGGACCCCACTCGCCCGGTTCCCCGCTCAAGGCGATCTGCTTGCCGCTGCGATCCATCCACACCATCTCCCGCGTCGGCTGTCCCACTCCCTGATACACGAGTACGCCCGTCGCCGACACCGAGATCGGCGCCAGCGCCAGGCTCCGCACCGCGCCGATGTCGGTCGCCAGCGTAATCGGTTCGCCGGTGACTTCCAATTTGCCCGCGTTGAACGCCATCGCGGTCAGGTTGCGTTCGTTGATGTAGAGCAGGTGGCCGGTCTTCGGCGAATTCGGGTCCGTGGCCGAGTACACGGCGTTGGTCTGGCTGGCGAACAGCCGGTGATATTCCGGCGGGTCCATCGAACCCACGTACACGCCGGAGGTCTCGGCCAGCTCGGTCTGCTGATAGAAGACGAAATGTTTGCCATCGGGCAGGAACTGCGGCCAGACATCGCCGCGCTCGGATTTGCTGTCATCCAGTTTGAAGACCAGTTGCGGCTTTCCACCCGTTGCCGCGACTTTGTAGAAGCCGTCGGAGAGGCTCGGCGAAAACAGAATCGTGCCGTCTTTGTTCCATGCGCCGCCGCCCGGCGAGGCCTCCGCCTGGCAAATGGTCTCAGGACTGCCGCCCGAGATCCGCACTTTCATCAGGTTCTTGCCGCCGAAGAATGCGATCATCTGGCTGTCCGGCGACCAGAACGGCGCCGATGCGCCTTCCGAGCCCTGAATCACGTTGGCGTGCAGCGCATCCAGCGGACGCAGCCACAACATGCGTTTGCCTTCCGGCCCCACGGCGGAAAAAGTCAGGTAGCGGCCGTCCGGAGAGACCGAAGGCATTCCGGGGTAGCTCGTGTGTTCGGGTTGCGAAACCGAGAATTTCACCACCGGTGGCGCCGGTTTCTTGTTCAGGTAGATCACCGCCGCTACCGAAGTGGCCGCAAGCATCAGCACTGCCACACCTATCGTCCCGAAACGCCGGCGGAAGGTACTGCCGTAAGCCGACTTCACCTGCGCCGCGTACGCCGCCGCGGGGTGCGGGACGTGGATGGTGGGACGCGGCATCGCCGGTCCCTGCGGCCTCGGCAATGGCGCCGGCACCGGCTTGGCTTTCGCCTTCGCCTTCGCCACCGGGGGTGGCGGCAGCGGAGGCAGCACTACTTCGGGCATCGGTAGCGGCGATGGAGCGGGACGGATCGGCCGGTGCACCACCATATCGGTGGAGCGCGGCTGCGCACCCGACAGCTTCAATTCGATGACTGCGTTCTGTACGCGCTGGCGCCGCCGTCCGGCGTCTTTTTCCATGCAGCCCGCAATCACCCTTTCGAGCGTCCGGTAAACCGGAGATTGCCCATCGAGCTGAGTGGGCGATTGCTTTGCGATCCGCTGTGCCAGCTCCGCGCCGCTCCCCGAAAATGCGCGCCTGCCGCTCGCGATCTCATAGACCACCGCGCCGTAGGAAAAAATATCGCTGCGCACGTCCGGGTTTTCACCGCGCAGTTGTTCCGGTGCCCGGTAGGCCGCCGAATCCTCCGGCGACGCAGTCGGTTTCAGAATGCGCGCCCCGCTATGCGTGAACGCGATACAAAATGGGGAAATCTGCGCGTGCACCCGTCCGCTGGTGTGCACTTTCTGCAGCGACGCTCCAATTTCAATGGCAAGGCGAACCGCCTCGTCGGCAGAGACCGGACCCCTCGCCAGCCTCTCCGAAAGCAACTCGCCGGAGACAGCTTCGTTGCTGAGGAAATCTAATTTAATATCGCTCACGGCTCTTAGCAATTTCCCTTCCGGCAGGCTAAAAATACCGGAATATTCTTTCCGTCTAACGATTTTACTAAGAGCCCTGTCGAGACAGCAATAACTATATGGTTCTTTTGAGGTTCTGAACGTACTGGGGTGAGCGAAACAGCCCCCGTACGATGCTAATCAAAGGTATTAAACGGGTACCTACAAAAATCTAATGTCCCACCAATTTCCGCCCATTCGCCCACAGCCGGCCGGCGTCTTCCACCAGTCTGCAACTCTGTTCGTAGAGACTCGCTACCCGTCCGGCCAGGTCGCGTGTTGCGTCCGCCAGTTCGCCGGACCGCTCCGTCATGCGCTGCGGAATCGCGCGCACCGTGTCCCACCGGCTCCGCTTGCGGCGCGAAATCGCCACGCCGATTCCCACTGCCACTCCCACCGCGATCCCGAGCCAGATCTTGGTCTCGTTACTTGGCCCCGTGCCGGTGCTGCTGTTCTTCCCTGTGTCTGATGGCGTCATGTGTTGCCTCCTCGCGTTCCCTGTGCAGTCAGACAGCCGATGTGTCCCCGCGTTCAATCCGCGCACGCATCGCGCGCTCAAGCGGCGCGCGATTTCATCTTCTGTTATTCTGTTGGTCGCCCCCATTGACACTGTCGGTGGCGCATGTACAATCTCAAGTTGGCACTCATATCTGTCCAAAACGGAAGTGGCGCAAAATGTTGAAGAGCAGGAAAACCCGGCCGGTGGCTTCACCCGAAACCCAAGGCTATAACTCGAGCGATGTAGCGCGCATCTGCGGCGTCAGCCTGCGTCAACTGCAGTGGTGGGACGAGCGAAATGTCGTGTCCCCGCGGCAGGATGGGCATAAGCGGATCTACATGCCCGAGGAAGTAGTGGAGATTTCGGTAATCGCGGAACTGCGGCGCAAGGGCTTTTCGCTGCAAAAAATTCGTCGCGTGCTTCGTTTTCTGCAGAAGGACATGGGCAAGCGTCTCAGCGAAGCCATCGCCGGCACCGCCGATGTCCACCTGCTCACCGACGGCAAGTCGATCTACCTGGAAGAGACGCCCAACCGCATCATCGATCTGCTCAAGAATGCCCGCCAGCCGATGTTCCTGGTCTGCGTCACGGATCAGGTGAAGCGCCTTAGCGCCATCGCGGAGCGGAAGCCCGCGCGTAGCGAGACACTCGCGCCGGCGCAGCGCAAAGCGCGCGTTGGGTAGGCGACAATCGAGTCATGAAAGTCTTCGTCACCGGCGCCACCGGCTATATCGGTAGCGTCGTGTCCGAGAGGCTACGCGATTTCGGTCACCACGTGATCGCACTCGCACGCTCCCGTGAATCGGCCGGCAAACTGGAAGCTGCCGGCGCCCAGGCTATACACGGCGACCTGCGCGATACCTCCATCGTGCTCCGCGCCGCCCGCGAAGCCGATGCCGCCATCCACCTGGCGCAGGAGCGCTCCGCCGAAGCCGCGCATCTCGATCGTCTGCTGGTGGATACCGTGCTCGAGGAATACCGCCTCACCGGCCGTCCCTTTCTCTACACCAGCGGCATCTGGGTCATGGGCGATACCGGCGGCCGCGAAGCCGACGAAACCTGGCCTGTGAATCCCACGCCCCTGGTGGCCTGGCGTCCGGCTCACGAGCAACTCGTGCTCGAAACCCAAGGTCCGCGCGGGATCGTCATCCGTCCCGCGGTGGTCTATGGACGCGGCGGCGGCATCATCGGCGCGCTACAACGCCAGGGCAGGGAAGAAGGCGTGGTGCGTTACATCGGCGATGGCGAGAATCTCTGGCCCCTGGTCCACGTCGAGGATCTCGCCGACCTCTACGTGCTGGCCCTTCAGGCGCCGGCAGGCTCCCTCTACTTCGCCTCGTCGGGGCCCGCCCTGCCGCTCCGCCAGATAGCCGAGGCCGTCGGCCCGCGCGCCGAATCCATCACGCTCGAAGAAGCCCGCCGCGCGATGGGCCCGGTGGCCGACGCCCTCGCGCTAAACCAACGCATCTCTTCCCGCAAGGCCATGCAGGAACTCGGCTGGACTCCCAAGGCAAAATCGCTGATGGAAGAGCTGGGCTGATTAGCGGGCTTGGCCGAGCAAGCCCGGCTGGACAGGCCAGGAGGCCTATCCTACTGGCGCTTCACCAGGAAGACCGCCACCTCGGCCAGCAAATTCGGTAGCATTCCCACCTTCCGATGCCCGGCTAAGAAATATTGCCGCTCGATCGTCAGCCCTTCCAATGTGGCCAGCGCTTCGAAATCCTGCACCGTCAAAATGTGGATGTTCGGCGATTCATACCACTCGTACGGAAATAAATCCGTCCGCGGCGCGCGCCCGCTGAACATCATCGACATCCGCACTTTCCAGTGCCCGAAGTTCGGGAAGGCCACGATCGCCCGCCGGCCCACGCGTAGCATCTCGCGCAGCACCTTCCGCGGCTGTTGCGTCTCCTGCAGGGTCTGGCTCAGGATCACGTAATCGAAGGCCAAGTCGGGATAATCCGCCAGCCCTTCGTCCATATCGCACTGGAATACCGAGACTCCGCGGGCGATCGCCTTGCGCACCTTGGCGCCGGCCAGTTCCACGCCGCGCGCCTCCACGCCCTTGTTCGCCGCCAGCCACTCCAGCAGTTCGCCCTCGCCGCAGCCCAGGTCCAGCACCTTCGAATTCGGCTCCACGATCTCGCCGATAATCGCGTAATCGCTGCGCCCCAACAGCTCGCCGACGAAGCCCGCCTTCTTCATTGCGCCTTCTCGAAGGTGTTCGCCAGGAATCCGCGCACCAGGTCCGTCTGCTCCGCCACATCGACCAGGAACGAATCGTGCCCGTAGTTCGATTGCAGTTCGACGTAAGCCACGTCGCGATTCCGCGCCCGTAGCGCGCGCACCAGCTCCTGCGATTGGTAGCTCGGGTAGAGCCAGTCCGAGCTGAAGCTGATCACCAGGAATCGAGCCGTAGTCTTTTCCAGCGCCGCCGCCAGCGAGGCGTGGCCGTTGGAGAGATCGAAATAGTCCATCGCCTTGGTGATGTACAGGTACGAATTCGCGTCGAAGCGATTCACGAACTGGCTGCCGCGATACCGCAGGTAGCTCTCCACCTCGAAATCCACATCGAACCCGAAGCTGAAGTTCTCCTTGCCGCGCAGGCGCCGCCCGAACTTCTCGCGCATCGAATCGTCGCTCATGTACGTGATGTGACCGACCATGCGCGCTACCGAGAGACCGCGCGCGGGCGGCTGCTTGCCGTGGTAGTTGCCCTCGCTCCAATCCAGGTCGGCCATGATCGCCTGCCGGCCCACTTCGTTGAACGCGATCTGCTGCGCGCTGTGCCGTGTCGTGGTCGCAATCGGGATCGCGCTCACCAGCCGCTCCGGGTACGAGACGGCCCACTCGAGCGCCTGCATCCCGCCCATCGACCCGCCCGAGACCGTCAGCAGCCGGGCGATCCCGAACCAGTCGATCAGCATTCTCTGCAGCCGCACCATGTCGCCGATCGTGATCACCGGGAAGCTCATCGCGTACGGGCATCCGGTCGCCGGGTTGATCGAGCCCGGCCCCGTGGTGCCGCGGCAGCCGCCCAGCACGTTGGTGCAGATCACGAAATACTTGTTGGTGTCGAACGCCTTGTGCGGGCCGATCATGTTGTCCCACCAGCCCGGCTTGCCGCCCTCCGCGCTGATCCCCGCCGCGTGCGCGTCGCCCGAGAACGCGTGCAGCACCAGGATCGCGTTGGTTTTCGCGGCGTTCAACTCGCCGTAAGTCTCGTAGGCCACGTCCACCGGCGCAAGTGTTGCACCGCTGTCCAGAGCAATGGCATCGAATCTGACAGTGTTGGCCTCAACAATCATTTCGGGATTGCTTTCATAATATCAAAGCCCGCCAATATGCCAGAATTGAAGCATTATGAGAATTTTTAGTCTGATATTGCTGTGTTGCGCGGCCGCCTGCGCGCAAGCCATCGACGGACTCAGCGTCTCCGTCACCCGCAACGTCACACTGCCCGCCGACGAGGCCGCCTTCACGGTGCTCGTCTCCGCCGCGATCGACGTCACGGCCGAGCAGGCGTTGCAGGTTTTGCAGACCGCCGGCCTGCAGAATCTTTCCGTGGCCGGCACCGGACTGGGGCAGGTATACAGCTATCCCGAGCCTTCCGCGGTTCAGGTGGTCTATCAGATTAACTTCACCGTTCCAGCAGCCGCCTTAAAAGACGCGGCCAAGAAGCTTGAGGCCCTGCGCCTTGCTCCGCCGCAGCCGCTCGCGGGCTTGCAGTATTCCGCCATCGTCAATACCGGCGCGGCCACGGTCGAGAGCTCCCGCCAGACCATACTGCCGCAGTTGCTCGCCGAAGCCCAGAAAAAAGCCCAGTTCCTGGCGACGTCCGCCGGGGTCAAACTCGGCGCCATCAAGGGCGTAAGCGAATCCTCCTACGGCGCGTATGCTCTGCTTGGCAACTGGATCAGCTCGCCGCAGGCCATGACCAGCAGCGTCTCCAACTCCAACAACGCCGGAACCCAGTACACGTACTACGCGACGGTAACATTCAGCCTGGCCCCGTAACCTATGAAAGTTCTCCTTCTCCTGTTTCTCGCCGCCGCCCCCGGCTATCGCCAGGCACTCCCCGGTTATCACTATCAATTCCCGCGCGATCACTTCGAGCATCCCGATTTCCGCACCGAATGGTGGTACTACACCGGCAACGTCCACGCCGCCGATGGCCACCGTTATGGCTTCGAACTCGTTTTCTTCCGCCAGGGCGAGCGCACCGAGGACTCCGCCGCCAACCCTTCCGCCTGGCGCATCGACGATCTCTATCTCGCCCATCTCGCGCTCACCGATATCGATGCCGGCCGCTTCCGCTACTTCAAACGCCTCAATCGCGCGGGCCCCGGTCTTGCCGGCGCCAGCTTCACGCAGGCGCGCGTCTGGAATGCCAACTGGGAAGCGAAGTGGGATCCGGCCACAGCCGCGCAAACCCTCACCGCCGTGGCCGATGGAGTCCGCTTCACGCTGCGCCTCACACCCCGCACCGCCCCCGTCATCCACGGCGAGAACGGCGTCAGTCAGAAGGCCGCCGGCCCCGGCAAGGCATCGTATTACGTCTCCTTTCCGCGCCTGGATGTCGCCGGCACGCTCAACGGCACCGCCGTCGAAGGCAGCGCCTGGATGGATCACGAATGGTTCACCCACCAGCTCGAGCCCAACCAGCAGGGCTGGGACTGGTTCAGCGCGCAGCTCGCCACCGGCGCCGACCTGATGCTCTTCCAGTTGCGCCAGACCGGCGGCGCACTCGACCCCTTCTCCGCCGGCACCTACGTCGCGCCAGACGGCCGCGTGACTCACCTCAAGCGCGCCGATTTCGACCTTGCGCCCCTCGCCTGGTGGACCAGCCCGCGCACCCACGCCCGCTATCCCATCAAGTGGCGCATCACCGTTCCCTCACTCCACCTCACCCTGGAGTGCGCCGCCGCCCTTCCTGCCCAGGAGTTGGTCGCCGAAGATACCGCGTCGCCCAGCTACTGGGAAGGCGCCGTCACGTACTCCGGCACATCTCCCGGCGTCGGCTACCTGGAGATGACCGGCTACGACAAGCCCATGAAGTTGTAGGACAGGCCTCCCGGCCTGTCACTTGCTGAATTAATATCAAGCTCATGGCGGAGTCTTTCCATTTCCTGAGCCCAGGCGATCTACGGGACGATGCCATCAGCCTGCAACTCGTGGCCACCAAACCGGCCGATTCCGGGAGGGGCTGGGTTCCGTATTATGTCTTCCAGATCCTGAGCAGCGTCACGGGTCTCAGGGCCGGAGAAATCCACCTCCGCATCGGCGACACGGAGCACCTCCGCCTCTACGGCGGTCACGTTGCCTACGGTGTCCGGCCGGAATACCGCGGCCACCATTTCGCCGGACGAGCACTTCTGCTCGTGATCCCTCTGGCCCGCCGCCACGGACTTTCGGAACTGTGGATCACCTGCAATCCCGAAAACGCAGCATCTCGAAAGACCTGCGAGTTCGCGGGCGCCGACTTCGTGGAGATTGTCGATCTGCCTCCCCATACCGACATGTACCAGGAGGGTGAGCGCCAAAAGTGCCGCTACCGGTTGGATCTGTACACTCGCACGCGCCCTCTCGCTTAACCCCCGTGCCATAATCTACCCATGAAGCTATCCGACGGCAAATTGAAGCGCATGAAGGCGCTCTCCAACCAGCGCGGCATCATCGCCGCCGCCGCCATGGACCAGCGCGGCAGCCTCCAGAAAGCTCTCGCCGGAGCCCGCGGTGTCGACATCCACGAAATTACTCCCGCCATGATGAGCGAATTCAAGGTCGCCGTCACGCGCGTCCTGACTCCTCATGCCAGCGCCATCCTGCTCGACCCCGAGTTCGGCCTCGAGGCCGCTGCCTCCCGTGCCCCTAACGCCGGCCTCCTCCTCGCCTACGAACTCTCCGGCTATGACAATACCCGGCCCGGCCGCCTCCCCGACCTCCTCCCTCACGTCTCCGTCAAACGCATCGTCGACTGGGGCGCCGACGCCGTCAAAATCCTGATCTACTACTCCCCCTTCGACGATCCCGACGTGAAGGACATCAAGCATGCCTTCATCGAGCGCATCGGCGCCGAGTGCGAGACCTACGAGATCCCCTTCTTCCTCGAATTCGTCGGCTACGATCCCAAAGGCGGCGACGAGCGCGGCCTCGAATTCGCGCGCCAGAAGCCCGAGATCGTCAAGAAGAGCATGGAGGTTTTCTCCCGCCCCGAGTATCGCGTCGACATCCTGAAAGTGGAGGTTCCCATCAACGCCGAGTTCGTCGAGGGCTCGAGCGTCTACAAAGGCCAGAAGGCCTACACCCGCGAGGAAGCGCTCAAGCACTTCCGCGAGGCTGCCGCCGTGGCCGGGAAGCCCTTCATTTATCTCTCCGCCGGAGTCAGCAACGCGCAGTTTGTGGAATCGCTCGCCATGGCCTCCGAGGCCGGGACCGATTATTCCGGCGTGCTGTGCGGGCGCGCCACCTGGAAAGACGGCATCCCCATTTACGGCAAGCAGGGCGTCAAGGCCCTGGAGGAGTGGCTGCAACGCGAAGGCGTGCGCAATATCAACGCGGTCAACGCGGCCATCCAGTCCGCGAAACCCTGGTACGCGAAGCTGGGAATTCCGGTAGACGCGTGAGCCGGGTCAGACCTTGCGCAAGTAGAGCGGCGCCAGGCCGATCATGACCATACCGCACAGCAACAGCACCAGCATCAAGGCCCCGAGCGTCTTGATTCTCACGTCGCCGTCTTTGAATTCGCGGAACACCACGATGCCCCACAAGGCCGTCAGCACCGGCGCTCCCTGGGAGAGCAAGTAGCGCTCTAATCCGGGCACCTGCAACTGCTCCGGCACGCTGCCCGCCACCATCAGCGCCAGAACTCCGGTCAACCAGATGACGCCGGCGCTCACTCCCAGAAGATGCTGCTTCAGGCGCCCGTTGAAATAGGCGCCGAGATCCACCGGCTCGCCTTCCACCGGCAGGTTCATGAAGAAGATGTTGAAGACCAGGCTGGAAAAAAATACGCCGAAGGCGAAAACCGTGCTCAGCGCGTAAGGCCCCAGTCCCAGATCTCCCATGCGCGCCTTATCCAGCATGGGTGCGAAACTGCCGATCAGCATGCCCGCCACCAGCGCGAGGATAATGCCCTTGATCGCGCTCGGACGGCGCGTGCTCTTGGCGTGCCCGGAACGCGCCAGCACCTCGTGCTCCGCCACCGCCCTCATCCGGTACAAGACCGCATTCACCACCACCGAGGTCAGCACCAGCGCGCAGCCCAACTCCAGCATCATTGCATTGCCCACCGGCCGCCCCGCGATTCCCATCGCGATCCCTACCAGCAGCGCGATGCCCATCGTCATCGGGAAGGCCACCGCCAGCCCCGCCACCGAAACCGCCGCCATCAGCAGCATGTTGCCGAGATTGAAGATCATGCCTCCCAGGAAACCGAACATCCATTGGCGTTTCCCCGCATGCTGCAGGTCGTCGAGAAAATTAAACCCGTCGAATCCAAGGTTCCCGACCGTGAACGCGTAAATTACCGAGGCTACGAGCAATCCGATGGCGAAATCGAAATAGAACAGTTCGAACCGCCACTTGCCGGCGAACTTGAAAGCGCTCGCCCATGACCCAAGGCAGACAAGGCTCAGGATCATCAGAAACATTACTACGGGATAACTTTGTGGCAGAATCATGAATTCGGTTACCGGAAGTGTGAGGTTACAACGTACAGGGACTGCGGGTCAACCATCCTACTCCCGCTATCAGTGAATCGGCTCCAGCATAACGCGATCGCCGGTGGCCCGCACCACCCGCAATGCTCTGGGATCCTGGTCGCACTTCGGTAGCGGTGTAACCGAGTAGTAATTCAACCCGTACTCCCAATTGCGCTTCACATTCCCGAGGCAAACCTCCGCCGCTCGCGGTTCGATCTCCCGCCACACGCCGCGCGCCGAAACCGAGCGATCCAGTTCCGGCGTGACGACTGCTTTCAGGTATCCCGTTCCCAAAGCCGCGCCCGCCGCCACCGCTACCACCGCGGCCAGCCGCCGCCCCCGCGTTTCCAGCCACCATGCCAGCACCGCGACCCCCAGCGCCGCCAGCCAGACCGCCTGGAAGCCCGGTCGCGGCGCCTGGGTGAGCCCCGTGCGTACCGCCGCGGGCAGAACCGCCGCCGCGATCGGGTACGCCACCAGCAGCCCCGCAGAGGCCGCCAGCCACCATCGCGCGCTGCGCGCCTCTTCGAGCCCGAGCGCCATCAGCGCCGCCGCCGCCGGCATCAACGGCAGGATGTAGCCCGGCAGTTTGTTCTTCGCAATCGAGAAGACCACAAGCACCGTCAGCACCCATACGCCCAGGAACAGCCGGCGCCGGTCCTCCCACCCCGAGCGTTTTGCGGCGAGCCCCAACAGGGGCGACCACGGCAAGAGCCCAGCCGCCAGCATTGGTAGATAGAACCACCACGGCCGCTGATGCATCAACGCGTCCGATGTTACTCGCGAAAAGTGCTGCACCACGATGAACTCGTGGATGAATCCCCACCCGTTGCGCCAGTAGCAGAGTACGTACCAGGGCAGCGCCACCGCCAGAAACGGCAGCACCACCCGCCAGCGCAGCCAGTCCCGCACATGCCGCCCCATCAATATCGGCGCGGCGAGCGCCAGGGGCACCAGGCCCTTCGCCAGCACCGCGAGGCCGAACATCGCCGCCGCCAGCGGCAGGTAGCGCGTGTCGCGCTTCACCACCCACGGCATGGCCAGCAGCATCGCCGCAGAATAGGTGGCTGCCAGCGGAGTGTCCGTGACCCCGTTCTGGCTGTACCCCACCCAGAATCCGCTGGTGCCCAGGATCAGCGTCGCCATCCACGCCACCCGGCACCCGAACTCGCGGCGCAGCACGAACCAGTAGAAGATGAGGAAGCCCACTGCGAGCAGCGCTCCCGGCAGTCGCGGCGCCAGTTCCGCGCCCAATCCCAGCCGGAAGCCCGCGCCGCTCATCCAGTACAGGAGTGCCGGCTTCTCAAACCACGGCTGTCCCCATAGCCGCGGCGTGATCCAATCGCCGCTGCGCGCCATTTCCCGCGCGACCGAGGCATACCGCGGTTCGTCCGGCCCGAGCAAACCCGCCGCGCTCAAGTCGAAGAAGTAAACCAGGTACGCCAGCGGCAGAACCACCCAGAGAATGCGCGGGATTTTGCTGGCCACATGCCCAGTATGACAGGCCTCCCGGCCTGTCACTTATTAGGTTTTTGACTCACCCCGCGCCGCCCCGCCTCGAAATCCTGCCACTGCGCGAAGGCCTTCATCTGCGCGTCCAACTTGGTCTCGCTCAACAGCTTCTTGACTTCCTCCCGCGTCAGCCGCTGTATTCGCCCGCAGCTCCCGCGCATTCACCCGGTCCACCGTGTCCGATTCCGCATGGTACGGCGGCAGGTACGGCGCCGCGTCCTGGTTCGCCACCAGGTTCGGCACCCCCGAAAGCAGGAAGTCGAAGTTGTCCGTCCCATCGATCCCGTCGATTAAATGCTCGCCGGCCTCGAGGCCTACCACTCCGGCCAGCGCCTCATCGAGCGGCCTCCGCAGTTCCTCGCGGCCGTTCAAGAAGAACCCGCTGGTCCGCCCGGTGCCCATATCGAACACCACCACTGCATTGTGTTTGTCCATCACCGCCGCGTGCCGTTGTACGTATCCCGCCGACCCCCACATCCCCTGCTCCTCGCCCGTGAACAGCACGAACCGGATCGTCCGCCGCGGCTTCACGCCCAGCAGGACGATCTCGTCCGGCCGCTCCCGTCCGCGGATCTCGGCAACCACGTTGCGTGCTTCGAACGCGCCCCCCGTCTTGTTCGCCAGCCGCAGCCGCACGCGTGCTGCTCCATGCGCCGCCAGCCGCGCCAGCCGTCCCGCCTGCTCGCGCGAGATCATCGCCGCCGGCACCGTAATCGCTTCGTTCGCGTTCGCCAGCGGATGTCGGTAGAGCAGCCCGTGCGGACGCGTCGATTGCAGCAGCGCCGCCACCCCCGCCTTCCGCGCCGCCTCCACCATCGGCCCGCTCTTCATGTATTCGGCGAACAGATCGTCGAGCGTCTTCATCTCCCGCGACCCCACTAGCGCGATCGCCCCGCGAGCCGCCGCCCCAATTTCGCGAATGCCTCCGGCGTGCCCTCGACCGCATCCACCACCCGCGCTTCCACACTGCCGTTGGTCGACCCGCTGTACGGCGCCGCCGCGATCCTCAGCGCGAACCGCTCGGGTGCCACGCACTCGCCTTCCGCCGCCTCCGGCACCCACGATTTCGGCACCGGAAAGCTCTCCAGCGTCACGCTGTCCGCACCGGCCGCCTGGAACTTCGCCGCCGCCCACGCAATCGCGCGCTCGCATGCCGGCGATCCGGTCGGCCGCCCGCCGATTCCGTCGCACAACTCGTGAAGGTCCTGCATCAACGGTGTTTTGGTCTGAGTATGCAACCCGGCACATCTCACGCGGAGATTTCTTGTCAATTCCTTGCACCTTCCCCGATCTCAGAGATGACCTTCACCTCAAGGGAGCGATTCGCTTCCCGATCGAAAAGCACCTGCGCTCATTGGAATCGCAGCGCGAGAACGGAAGTTTCGTGCACCGCCTGATCGCGTTTGCTCGGTCTCTTTGTCTCAAAACCGAGGGCGCTCCCAGTCGACGTCCTTCTTCGCGGGAAATCGAGTCGTGGCTTCGCAAGCCTCTCAGTGCCGAAACTTACCTGGATGGTTTGCAGGCGATCGACTGGACCATGGAAGATCGCGGTCTGGCTGGCATGAGCGATCTCGAAGGTGTGCCGTGGACCATGCCGATGGATCAGTTCTTCGAGGCTTGGGTAGAAACCATCTTCCGGTGCGTCGCCCGACACTCCGGCGGTAAACTCAAGACCGGCCGTCGTCGAGAGACAGTCTCTCCCATTTCTTGGGAGCCTTCGTTTCTCGGATCACAAAAGTCGCTTGTCCCCGACCTGATCCTTGAATCTGAGGGTCAGACTGTCATCATCGATGCGAAGTATAAGCGGCACTGGGAGGAAATGGCCAATCGATCGTGGCACCTCCAAGGCGCGGAACTTCGCGAGCAACACAGGGCTGACCTTCTCCAAGTCTTGGCTTACGCAAATCTTGCGGGCTCGGTGAGAGTGGTTTGCTGTCTGGTCTATCCGTGCACCCTAGCCACATGGGAATCGCTAAAGCAGCGCAACCGACTCTTCCACCGAGCCTCCCTGCCTTGTCGCAGTCGACAAATCGATGTATGGCTCACCGCCCTTCCGATGCATGCGCAAATTGACCGAATATCGCAGCCGGTCATCGAGCAACTACGGAGCACCGCATGACCGCCACCTTCCTCGCCCATAGTCGTGACCTGGCGACGAAGTGGCTCCGATGAGCCCCTTTGCCTTCGCAACTCCGATCTTGATTTAACCCTTACCTACCCATATAATCGGAGCCCTGGAGGGACCGACATGAATTCCACACTGAAAAAATGGTTCCCGGTAGTTCTCTTCGCCGCCACGCCCATTCTGTTGTACGCCCAAGAAAAGCAAACCGCTCCAAAACTGACCAGCGAACAGATGGAGCATTTCTTGCAAACTGCGAAAATTGTCAAGATCAAGGAATTGTCGGTCGGGGTCACCGACTCCCGCAGAGCCACCCTCGATGATGGCACGCTCCAACACTCCGCCCACGTGCAGAGCATCGACGAACACAAAGCCAAGTTCGAAGGCGAGCGCGGCACCGAAATGAACTTCGTCGATACCTGGATGTACAACGTCGCGGCCTATCGCCTCTCCCGCGTGCTGGATATCGATGATATGGTCCCCGTGTCGGTAGAACGCAAGGTGGATGGCAGGCCCTGCGCGGTCACGTGGTGGATCGATGACAGCATGATGGAAGTAGACCGGAAAAAGAAGGGCCTGTCGTCGCCTGACCCGGACGCCTGGAACCACGAGATGTACGTCGTGCGCGTCTTCGATCAGCTCATTTGGAACACCGACCGCAACCTTCAGAATCTCTTGATCGACCCGGCCTGGCATATCTGGATGATCGACCACACCCGCGCCTTCCGGCTCTACACCTCCATCAAGGATCCGAAAGATCTCGTGCTGTGCGATCGAAAGCTCCTCGGCAAACTCCGCGAGCTCGACGCAAAATCGTTGGCCGGCCTCAAGCCATACATCGGCAATGCGGAGATTCGAGGGCTGCTCGGACGTCGCGACAAGATCGTGGCCTTCTTCGACCAGCAGATCAAAGCCAAGGGCGAAGCGGCCGTGCTCTACGACCGTCCCGCCCGCTAACTCACGCTGCTAAATCATTTGGGGGCGGCCAACGCCGCCTCAGTTTCCGCGATGTATTTGGCGAGTGCCGATCCCGGAGGCTCCAGCGCCAGGGCCTTTTTGAGATACGCGATGTACTCGGCGCCACCGGGGGGCAGGTCGAGCTTCTCCCCGCGGTGAATCGCATAAATTTTATCGCCTTCCAGAAGAAGACAGGCGCGATGGCTGCCATAAACCGCCGTCATCCCCGTGTCGATCATGACCACCTTACCGCCGAACCGCTCGACGATTGCTCCCGGCGTGACGGTGTGGCTGATGACGATCCGTTTGGCGTCGTTGGTGGCCAGCACGCGGTCCACATGCGCCGCGATCGCCGGCCCGTCTTCCAGCGCGATCCCGCGATACCACAGCGGGCTGTCCGTCCCCATCACCGCGCCGTCCTGCTTCATTGCTGCGACGTCGTTCAATTCGCCGGCGACCGCCTCGTTAATCTGCTTTACCGTCATCGACGCATAGCGCGGGCTGATTCCGCCATGCAGGTAGATCGTGTCGTTGATCTTGACGACGGCGTTATGCGAGCGAATCCATTTCCCGTACTTCCCCTCGGAGCTGAACGCAATGCGTTGTTCGAACCAGCCCAGCGGATGCGCTTCCTCCCATTTGCGCTGCGCGTCCAGGGCGGGATGGGGGTTTTGCTTCATCTCCCGCTTCCAGAAGCCGGCGCGCACGCGTTCGGAGTCATTGTCGGCGAACGCGGAGAACTCGGCCGGA
This sequence comes from uncultured Solibacteraceae bacterium, assembly GCA_963791985.1. Lineage (GTDB taxonomy): Bacteria > Acidobacteriota > Terriglobia > Bryobacterales > Bryobacteraceae > Solibacter. The sequence goes on from CAWBUN010000005.1 coordinate 743,468, forward strand.
GTCGTATAGCGAAGATCGCCGTACACGTTCATGGCTTCGTGGTTGCCGACCAGCGCGTGGACGTGGCCGCCCGCTTTGTCGGCTTCCTTCTCCAGCTGCATCAGCAGGTCCATCGCCTTGCGCGTGTCGGGACCGCGATCCGGCACGTCGCCCGTCTGCACCAGGTGGGTCTTGCCGGCCGCCCAGTGGTCCTTCTGGTCGATGATTCCCGCCGAGCGCAGCACCTGCAGGAAGCCGTTGTAATCGCCGTGAACATCGCCCACGGCGACCACCCTCGCGACGTTCTTCCACTCGGACTGGGCCGCCGGTAGTTGCGCCGGCGCCAGCAGCGACAGCATCAGGATGCCGCAGGCAGCGTGAGACATACGGTTGTACCTTTTCCTTCCCTACTCTGAATGCGGATGTCGCCGCCGTGCTCTTTCATATATTGCCGCGACATGAACAGGCTCCAGTTCCCGGTCGAGACCCGCCCGCCGGCTACCTCGAAACGGGGATCGAAAATGCGCACCAGTTGCTCGGCCGGGATGCCGCACCCGTTGTCCTCGATCCTGACCTCCAGCACACTCTCACGCTGTTGCGTCGAAATCGCGATCCGGCCCTCTACAGTCAGCGCCTGAATCGAGTTGGTCAGCAGGCTGCATAGCACCGACATCAGCCGCTGCGGCCGGCAGGTCACATCCGGCACGGGACGCAGATCCAGATCGAAGCGCGTGCCCGCCGGGCCTTGCGATTTCACCAGGCTGACAGCCTCGTTCACCAGTTCGTTCAGGTTGGCCTGCTGGGTCACGGCTTCATCGAGATTGGTCAGCCGTTGGATGCGATTGACGGTCTTGCGCAACCGGTCGAGCGAATCCTGCAGCGACCGGCGCAGGTCCGCCTGCATGCCGATCAACCGCTGCTGCGCTTCGGGCGGCGACTGCGCCTGGCGCGCGCAGACCGCCACCAGCGTCTCGATTCCGCTGGTCAACGCGCCGATCGGCGAACTCAGTTCGTGCGCCAGCGCCGCCGTCAGCCGCACCATCGTCGTGGAACTCTCCGCCCGCATCGCCTGCGACTGGTATTCGCGCAGCTCCGATGAGTTGTGCAGCGCGTCCACGTACGAAGCGTATTGAATGCGCCGATGCGAATACTGCGTGCCCCCGATCACGACCGCGGCCAGCGTGAGCATAGCGAAGAACCACAGGTGCCCGCACTCCACGCCGGCGCCGACTAGCGTTGCGCCCATCAGAAGGCACTCGAGCGGCCGCATCGGCACCGCCGTAACCGCGATCAGCAACAGCAGAGTAGCCACTCCCAGCGCGTAGTCGGCCGCACCGCCGGTGAGCATCGATCGCACCGCGATCACCGCGCCGGCCACCGCGGAGACCCCGGCGAGCACGCGGCCGTACGGGTAGGACGCGCTCAGGCTGGCGAGGCCAAAGGTGGCTGCCCCAAGCATCAGCAGGCTGAGTGCGGTTGCGCCGGGCATCACTCCGGCGAGCGCGCCGATCGCGGCCGCGGCCTCCACGGCCGCGATCGCGCGCACGCCCTGATAGCTCACCGAGAGCATCTCGAGTCGAAAGCCCTCGTCCTGCTCCGCGCTCCCCGGAAGTAGCCAGTCTTGAATTTGCGCCCGGCGCATAGTTCACCAATATATCGCGGGTGGACCGTGATAGTATCGTTAGACCCTTTATGCGGACGATACGGCTCTTCTGGCGTGGCGTATACGATGTTCGCCCCGGTGAAGGCATCCGAACCCTGTTCATGGCTCTGCACATGACCTGTGTTCTGTTTGCGTATTACATCCTCAAACCGCTCTCGCAGGCCCTCTTCCTCAGCAAATTCGATATCGACCAGTTGCCCATTCTTTACGTCCTGATCGCTATCGTCGGCGGAGTTCTGGCCTACGCCTACACCCGCGTGGCGGTTCGCGTCTCCCTGGCATCCGCCGTCAACTGGGCCACCGGCTCCAGCCTGGTCTGCCTGCTCGCGATCTGGTGGATGTTACGGTTTAATTTCGATTGGATGTTGTACGTGTTTAATATTTGGGTCAGCCTGTTTAGCATTGTGACGGTATCGCAGGGCTGGCTCATCGCGGCCAACGTCTTCACGTCGCGTGAAGCCAAACGCCTCTACGGATTGCTGGGCTTGAGCGCCGTGGCCGGGGCCGCCTTCGGAGGCGAATTCACCGCCCAATTGGCCCGCTTCGTGGAATCGCGCGATCTGTTGCTGGCCACCGCCGCCATGGTGGTGCTCGCCTATGTCTGCTTTCGAGTCGTCGCCGCGCAGAAGAACGTAAACCTCTCCAAGGCCCCCGGCAGCAAATCGGACGAAGAGTTCGCCTTCAAAGACATTGTCTCCGGCATCCGCAGCCACCGGCACCTGCAAGTCATCATGGCGATTATCACCATCACGTTCATCGTGGACCTGATGGTGCAGTTTCAGTTCAGCGCCATGGCCAAAGCGGCCTTCACCGACAAGAAAGAGCTGACCGCATTCCTGGGCAGCTTCTATGGCCTTTACCTGAACCTGATCACCTTCGCCATGCAGTTTTTCCTCACGGCGATGATTGTCCGCTTCTTCGGAGTGGGGGGCACCCTGCAGGTAATGCCGGTCCTCATCGCCATCGCGGCAGCCATCACCGCCTTCGTGCCGCACCTCACCGCCGCCGCCGCCATGCGTCTCTCCGAGGCCGCCACGCGCTACTCCTTCAATCGCACCGGGACCGAGCTTCTCTACGTGCCTCTCCCAACCGAATTGAAGAACCGCACCAAGGCCTTCGTCGATATCTTCATGGACCGTTTCGGGCGCGGGCTGGGCGCTCTGTTTCTGATGGCCTACACGGCGCTCTTCGAGGCCGATCCCAAGCATCCCAACATGACCCGGCTTTCGATCGTGATCGGCGGCATAGCCATTCTCTGGTTCCTGCTCTCCGCGCGCGCCGGCAAAGAGTATCTGAACACGGTCCGCCGCCGCCTGGAATCGCGGCGGCTCGACCTCGACGGAGCACGTATCACCGTAGCCGGAGCGGAGACCGTCAATCTGCTCGAAAAAACGATCGCCGAAGGCACGCCCCGCCAGGCCGCCTATGCGCTGTCACTCCTCGCCGACGTCCCCGGCTACGATGTGGGCCCCCATGTGGAAGCTCTCGTCCGCCACGCTGCCGAGGAATGCCGCTCGGGCGCTTACGAAGTCGCCGCCAGGGCGCGCTACGCCGGCCTGGTAGAAATTGCCGCGCAGGTGCTCGAACCGGGCGCGCCGGGCACCACTCACACGCGGCAGGCTGCCTTGGCCTACATCCTGACCGTGGCTCCCGACGGTCCCGTCAACGCCGAATGGATCCGCTGGGCGGCCGCCGCCCCGGATCCCGCGCGCCGCATCCTGGCTGCCGACGCCATCGGCCTGCGCGCCGGCGCCCACTCACCCGAGGACGGCGCTGCCCTGCGCCGCCTGCTCGATGATCCCGATCCGCTGGTCGCCTCCGAGGCCTGCCGCGCGGCCGGCAAAGTCGGCGACCGCATTTATTTCGAACAGATCGCCCGGCGCCTCGCCGATCACGCCGTTCGCGGCCGCGCCATCGAATCGCTCGCCATGTACGGCGCCCGCGTCTGCGGCTCGCTGGGAGACACTCTGCTGGACCCGAATACTCCGCTGGTGGTTCGCCGCCAGGTCCCGCGCGTGCTGCGCCTGATTCGCGATCAGCGCAGTGTCGAAGTGCTGGCGGGATCGCTCGGCGCCGCCGACCTGCCTCTCCGCCTGGCCGTGCTCAAGGCTTTGAACCGCCTGCGCGAGTCCGCTCCCGATTTGCCGATGCCCAAGCCGGCCATCCAGCAGCAGATTCAGAGTGAAGCCCGCTATTGCTTCGAACTGCACGCGGTGCTGGCCCCTCTGCGCGCCGCAATGCAGCCCGGCACCGCTTCGTCATTGCTGGTACGCACCGTCGATAACCGAGTGCGGCAAACCATGGAACGCATCTTCCGCCTGCTCGGCCTCATCTACCCGCCGAACGAAATCTATAACGCCTTCGTAGCCCTGGAATCGGGCGTCGCCGATCGCGTGAGCCCCGCGCACGACTATCTGGACAGCCTGCTCAACCGCGAGCTGAAACACATCCTGATGCCGCTGCTCGATTCCCGCGATCGCCTCATCATCCACGCGCGCGACCTGTGCCACATCGCGCCCAAGTCCGTCGAAACCGCGCTCCGGGACCTGCTCGTCTCCGGCGATTCCTGGTTGACCATGTGCGCCATCGCGGCGGCGGCCGAATTGAAACTGAAGGGACTGTCCGCGGAGATCGCAAAAGCAGGTGAATCCGCCGGACAGGAGACCGTAGCGGTTGCCAAAGCCGCTGCGGCGGCGCTTGCCTGAACCGGAGGATACCGTGGCTGAGTTGAACATCGTCGAAAAAGTGATCGCGCTGGAAGGCGTCGATCTGTTGAAGGGACTGCAGCCCGAGCAACTCGCGCGCATCGCCTCCATCGCCACCGAAGAACGCTATCCCCCCGGCAAGGTCGTGCTCGACCCGGCGAAGCCGCTCGATGCGCTGTTCGTCGTCCTCGATGGCCGCGTGTCGCTGGCCAAAGACGGCGTCGAAATCCATTCCGCCGGCCAGAACGACGTCCTCGGCGCCTGGGCCCTGTTCGATAGCGAGCCCATGCCCGTTACCGCCACCGCCACGGAGGATGTACGCCTGCTGCGCATCGGCCGCGACGATTTCTACGAATTGCTCTCCGATAACGTCGAGATTACGACGGCCGTCTTCGGTACCCTGGTGAAGCGATTCCGCAAATTGGTTGGACAGTAATGACCGTGGAGATTCCGGAGGAACAGCTTCTCGAACTGCAGCGTCAGGCCGAGCTCGGACGTCTCCTCGCCGGCGTGGCCCATGAGTTCAGCGCACCCGCCGGTTCCATCCTCTCCAACCACGACCTCTGCCTGCGCCTGCTCGATCGCATCGAGAAGTCCATCACGGATTCCGCGACCGCGCGCACCGCCGAACTGCTGACCGCCGCCCGCGAACTCGCCCGTGTGGACCAGATCGCCGCCGAACGCATCAGTCACCTGGTCCGCAATTTGAAAGTTGCTTCCCGCGTGGCCGATCCCGAACCGCAGCGCGTCGACGTGAACGAAATCGTCGAGAGCGCCGTTCAACTCGGCAAGACTCAGTTCCGCAATCGCATCACCTTCGAAACGGCTTTGGGAACCTTGCCCGAAGTGGAATGCTATCCCCACTTGCTGATCCAGGCCGTCCTGAATCTGGTGGTCAACGCCGGTCAAGCCATCGAAGCAACCGGCCGGATTACGGTCGGCACCCAGCTCGAAGGCGACATGGTCCACATCTGGGTCTCGGATACAGGCCGCGGAATCCGCGACCAGGACCAGCCCAAAGTCCTCAAGCAGGGCTTCACCACCAAACCGGTCGGTGTCGGCACCGGCCTCGGCCTGATGATGGTCCGGCGCGCCGTGATCGATGACCATGGCGGCTCCATCGGCTTCGAGAGCCAGTGGGGTCACGGAACCACCTTCCACATCAGAATTCCACTAAAACAGAAAAGAAAAGGAGTTGAGTAGAGTGCCAGACAATCGCAAGCCGGTCGTGCTGCTCGTGGACGACGAAGACATGATCCTGACCAGCATTCGGACGCTGCTCATGCTGGAAGCAGACTACGAAGTGGTGTGCTTCACCAATCCCGCCGAGGCCGCCCGCCACCTGGAAAGCAATCAGGTGGATATCACCGTGTCGGACTACATGATGCCCGGCCTGACCGGCATTCAACTCCTCGCCGAAGCCAAGCGGCTGCAGCCGGAAGCCACGCGCGTCCTGCTCACGGGCCACGCGGATAAAGCCAGCGCCATCCAGGCTATCAATCAGGTCGCGCTCTTCCAGTACCTCGAAAAGCCCTGGGACAACGCTCAACTCCTGCTCGTAATCCAACAAGGAGTCGAGCGCGCCCAGTTGTTTCGCGAACTTCGCCAGAAAATTATGGAGTTGGACGCTGCCAACTCCACGTTGAAAGGAACTCAGGCGCGCCTGCTCAAGGCCTTCCTGTAGGCTACTTGGTCTCCCGGTAGACGCATTCTTTCGCCATCAACTGGGGCTTGCCGGCCTCCGTCGTCCCCGCGCACGAGATATAGTAGCCCTCTTTTACGGCGTCCGCCGACCCGGGTTTGTTGTCTTTGCTGTGCCCGTACATGAACTTGGTGTCGGCGCTGTACATCACATCCCGCTGCACGTTGCTGACGTTGACACCGATCATGCTCTTCGCCTTGTCCATCATTTTGACGGTGCCCTGGAACGTCATCATCTTCGGTGGCTTGGCCTTCTTGTCTTGGGCTCCCAATTGGACCGTCAGAGTTGCACCCAGAACGATCAAAATGGAGAGACCCGTTAAACCGAAATAACGTTTGGTCATGCATGTCTCCTTAACCGGGGCTGGGGGCCTGACGACTCCCGGTTTTCGTGGCTAGTATATCCGAAACCGCCCAAATTGAAACGCTTATTTTCCTGCCTCGCGGCGGCCCGCTATAATCGGTATCAATGCGCATTCCCCGCCATCTTCTTGGCGCCGCACTGTTCCTGCTGCCACTTTCCCGCGCCGACGTGCGCCACTGCCTCTGCGATGTAGCCATCCCCGAAACCATGGAAGCGCGCGAATGCGGCCTTTGTAAGGAAGCCGAAAAGCAGCCCGCCGATGTCACATATTTCTTCCTGCGCGACACGAACCCCAACAAGCCGCATCGCTGGCTCGCCCTACCCCGCTTTCACGGCAACAAGCCCCAGCAACTCATCGAGATGACCCCGGAACAGCGCACCGGTTTCTGGTCCGCCGCCATCGCCAAGGCGCGCGAAAACTGGGGCGACCAGGGCTGGGGACTGGCGCTCAACTCCACCGAGCGGCGCACCCAGTGCCACCTCCACATCCACATCGGCAAGCTCCTTCCCGATGTCGAGAACGATCACTTCGTCGTCGTTGACAATGCCGCCGCCATTCCCGTGCCCCACGATGGCGATGGCATGTGGGTTCACCCCGCCGGCGACCGCCTCCACGTCCACCTCGAAGAACCCGCCGGAGAACTCAAGCTCGAACGATAAAGGAACCCCATGCTCGTCGAAATCACCAAAGTCCCCAACGCCGAGAACTCCGCCATCCACCTCCACCCCACCGACAACGTCGCTGTCGCCCGCGTCCCCCTCCCCGCCGGCGCCGAACTCCGCGTCGAGGGCCTCCCGGTCACCGTCCGCGATGCCATCCCCGCCGGCCACAAGATCGCCCTCTGGGACATCGCCCCCGGCGAGACCGTGGAGCGCTACGGCCAGGTCATCGGCCGCGCCAAAGTCCCCATCGATGCCGGCCGCCACATCCACACCCACAATCTCGCCTTCGAGGAACTTGCGCTCGACTACGAATTCCCCACCACGGAAACTCCCGTTCCCGACTCCGCGCGCCAGACGCCCCCACCTTCCTCGGCTATCCGCGCGAGGATGGCCGCGTCGGCACCCGCAACTACATCGCCGTGGTCGCCGCCAGCAATTGCGCCGCCCACACCGCCGAACTGATCGCCCGCAGCTTATGAAGGCGTCGACGCTGCCGCCCAATGTCGATGGCGTCGTCGCCTTCCCTCACGGCGAAGGCTGCGGCCACGCCTTCGGTCCCGATGTCGATCAGCTCCGCCGCACCCTCGGCGGCGTTCTGGTTCACCCCAACGTCTCCGCCGCCCTGATCCTCGGCCTGGGCTGCGAGGTCAACCAGATCGATCACTACCTGGGCGCCGGCTCGCCCGCGCACCAATCGCCTGGTCGGCATGACGCTGCAGACCAGCGGCGGCACCCCCGGAACCCTCGACGCCGCGCGCCGCGAAATCGCGCCGCTTCTTCGAACAGGCCGCCGCCGAAAACGCGCGTCCCCGCGCCCGCTTCCAAAATCGTCCTCGGCCTCAACTGCGGCGGCTCGGATTCCTTCTCCGGCATCACCGCCAACCCCGCGCTCGGCTTCTGCTCGGACCTGCTGGCCGAGACTCGGCGGCACGCCGCGTGCTGGCCGAGACCCCCGAGATCTTCGGCGCCGAGCACCTGCTGGTGCGGCGCGCGCGCAATCGCGAGATCGCCGACAAACTGCTCGGCTGCATCGCGCGGTACAAGAAGTACCTGGCGCGCTTCGATGGCAGCTTCGACGACAACCCCTCGCCCGGCAACAAAGAGGGCGGCCTCAGCAACATCCTCGAAAAGAGCCTCGGCGCCGTGGCCAAGGGCGGCACCAGCCCGCTGATCGATGTCTACGAGTACGCCGAGCGAATCACCTCGCCGGGCTTCATCTTCATGAACACGCCGGGCTACGACCCGGTCAGCCTCACCGGCCTCGCCGCCGGCGGCTGCAACCTGATCGCCTTCACCACCGGACGCGGCAGCGCCATCGGCTTCCCCACCATCCCCGTCATCAAGATCGCCACCAACAGCAACACCTTCCGCGCCATGCCCGACAACATGGACATCAACGCCGGCGCCATCGCCGATGGCGAGTCCACCGTCCAACAGATCGGCCGCGAGATCTTCGACGCCCTGCTCGAGATCGCCTCCGGCCGCCGCACCTGCGCCGAACGCCTCGGCCACAAGGAATTCGTGCCCTGGCGCATCGGCCCCGTGATGTAGGACAGGCTTCCAGTGTCCACTTGTCAGGTGTGGATGTTCTCGTTTATTCGTCTTTGCGTCTCCCCGTACCCCGGAAACCCCTGCCCGCATCCATTACAATAGACGTCAGCATGTTCCGAGCCACCCTGCTCTGCTCTACTCGGCGTTCTTCTGCTCCGCGCGCCGACGCCCCGCACGAAGTCCGCCTTCGACAAACCCACCCTCGAAGCCTACGTCCGCCATCTCTATCTCCTGCAATCCGCAGTTGACGGTGACCGTCAGCGATCCCAAGCCCAGCGCTCTCCCCGGCTTCAAGGAAGTCACGCGTCCGCATCGCCCAAGGTGCGCAGTCCCAGGACCTCACCGCTCTACGTCTCCAACGACGGCAAGAAGATCGTCCAGGGCAACTTCTACGACGTCACCACCAACCCCTTCAAGCCCGAGCTCGACAAGCTCAAGACCCAGTTCCAACCCGCCCTCGGAACCGCCGGCGCCCCCGTGCACATCGTCGCCTTCAGCGACCTGCAGTGCCCTCACTGCAAGGCCGAAGCGCAGATGCTGCGCGAGAACCTGATCAAGAACTACCCCACGCAGGTGCGCCTCTACTTCAAGGACTTCCCGCTCGAAGGCCTTCACCCGTGGGCCAAGACCGCCGCCATGGCCGGCCGCTGCGTCTTCCAGCAGAATGCCGACGCCTTCTGGGATTATCACGATTGCGATCTTCGCCCACCAGGAGTCCATCACGCCCGAGAATCTCGAAGGATCAGATCCTGGGCTGGGCCAAGGACAACAAGGACCTCGATGCCGTCAAACTCGGCGCCTGCATCGATAACAAGGCCACCCAGGCCGAAGTCGAAAAGGAGATCGAGGAAGGCCGCGCTCTCGATATCACCGGCACGCCCACCCTCTTCATCAACGGCCGCCGCATCGGCCAGACCATCGACTGGGCCAACCTGAAGATGATCATCGATACCGAAATCGAATATCAGAAGACCGCCAAGAACGCCGGCGACGATTGCGGCTGCGAAGTCAAACTCGATGTCCCGGGCATGCCGCAGCTCAAGCGCCGGCCATCCGCGCCCGTCAAGAAGAAGTAGCAGTAGACCGACATGAAAATCCGTCAGCGGGGCCTGCTTTGCCGGCCTCTTCCTCTGCCGCCGTCGCCTTCGCCGCGACCGCGACTGTCGACCCGAAGCTCTATCTGAACGACATCAAGTTCCTCGCCTCACCGGAACTCCGCGGCCGCGTCACCGGCAGCGCCGAATTGGAAAAGGCCGCCGCTTTCATCGAGCGCAATTACCGCCAGTTCGGCATCAAGCCCGTCCCGGATCGGCCAGCTACCTGCAGCCGTTCCCGGTCACCACCGACGCCGCCCTCGGCAAGGCCAACCACTTCAAGTTCATCAGAAAACGGCCGCTCCACCACGCTGCATTTTCCCGCCGATTTCGTGCCTTTCAATTTTTCCCAGACCGGCAAACTTGCGGGCTCCGTGGTCTTCGCCGGCTACGGCATCACCGCGCCCGAATACCACTACGACGACTACGCCGGACCTCGACGTCAAAGGCAAGATCGTCCTCGTCCTGCGCCACGAGCCGCAGGAGTCGGACCCCAAGAGCGTCTTCGAAGGCAAGACCTACACCCAGCACGCCCAGTTCGCCGCCAAGGCCACCAACGCCAAGCTGCACGGCGCCATCGGCGTGATCCTGATCAACGACCGCGCCAACCATCCCGGCGACGCCGACGAACTCGAGAAGTTCGGCGTCACCGCCGGCCCCACCAACGCCGGCATCGCCTTCGTGCAGGTCAAGGAAGCCGCGCGTCGACAAGTGGTTCACCGATGCCGGCAAGAGCCTCGAGAAGAGTGCAGGCCGAAATCGATAAGGATCTCAAGCCCCAATCCTTCGCCTTCCCCGCGACCATTCAGGTGGACGCCAATCTCGATGTCGAACGCGCCGTCAAGACCGTCCACAACGTGGTCGCCTACCTGCCCGGCACAGACCGACGAGTACGTCATCATCGGCGCCCACTACGATCACCTCGGCCTCGGCGGCCAGTACTCGCTCGCGCCCAGCCATGACCGGCACCGTCCATCCCGGCGCCGACGATAACGCCAGCGGCACCGCCGGCGTCATCGAACTCGCCCGCGCCTATCGCCAAACAGCCGCGCGGCAAACGCGGCATCCTGTTCCTGAATTTCGCCGGCGAAGAACAGGGACTGCTCGGCTCCGCCTACTACGCCGATCACCCCCTGCTGCCGCTCGACAAGGCCGTCGCCATGATCAATCTGGATATGATCGGCCGCATGCGCGAGAACAAGCTCTACGTCGGCGGCTCCGCCAGCGGCACCACATCTCAAGGCCACGCATCGAAAAGCTCATGCCCCAGTACGGTCTCAAGGTCGATTACTCCGGCGGCCCCAGCGAAGGCTCGAGCGATCACACTTCCTTCACCGTCGCACCAGGTGCCCGCGCTGTTCTTCTTCTCCGGCCTGCACGGCGACTATCACAAGCCCAGCGACACCTGGGACAAGATCGATGCGCCCGCCGCCGCCAAACTGCTCGCCCTGGTGTCCGGTGTCGCCGATTCCCTGCGCGACGCCCCCGACCGTCCCGCGTTCGTGAAGTTGGCCGCGCCCGCCCCGCACGGCGGCGGCGATAATCCCGGCCCCGTCTCCGGCTACGGCCCCTACTTCGGCAGCATCCCCGATTTCGCCGAAGGCATCATCGGCGTCAAATTCGCCGACGTCCGCGAAGGCTCTCCCGCCGCCAAAGCCGGTCTCAAAGCCGGCGACATCATGGTGGAATTCGACGGCAAGCCGATCCAGAACCTCTACGACTTCACCTACGCTCTCCGCGGCAAAAAGCCCGGCGACCAGGTAAAAGTAAAGGTCCTCCGCGACGGCGCACCTCTCGAGGTAACCGCCGTTCTCTCCCGTCGCGAGTAGGACGGGCCTCCTGGCCGGTCCCACTAATCAGCTTTCTTCTTCCTCCGGCAGCATCTCTCCCAATACCCGGATCAAATCCGCCGGAAAGAACGGCTTCTTCAGAAACCGCACCCGCCCGTTCTTCACGTGCGCCCCGTCCTTCACGCCCGAAATCAGCAACACCGAGGTCTCCGGCCGCAGCTTCAATACTTTGTCCGCCAGCCTGTTCCCATCCATCTCCGGCATCGCCATATCGGAAATCAGCAGATCGACCCTCTCGCCTTCGCAGATCCGCAGCGCCTCCAGTGGCCGCGGCGCCGCGAACACCTTAACCTCCCGCCCGGCCAAAATGCGCTGCACGAGCCGCAAAATCTGCGGATCGTCATCCACAATCAGGACAGTTCGCGTCGTTAAGGACATGTTCGAATTCTACAACTTCGTACCTCACCGCACATCTCCACCCCGCCCGGGCTTGCGACAATAACTGCCGGAGGCCTATGCCCTGCCTGCTCGTCATCATCCTGCTCGCCTTCCCGCGCGTGGTTCTCGCTCTTCATGTTCCTGACGTCGAATTACCTGCAGCGCGCCTATCACGATCTCCTCATCCCCATCCTGGGATTTATCTTTCTTCCCCTCACCACCATCGTGTACGCCTGGTTGACCAATAACCACATGCCGCTCGAAGGCATCAACCTCATTTACCTGATAATCGCCGTGATCGTCGATGTCGGCGGCCTGGGCGGCGGAGAATCCCATCGCCGCAGCCGCTTGTAATCGCTTACCATACCTAATGATGAGTTACACTCGCTGGTCCATGTGCGCCCTGCTGGGCGTGATCACTCTGGCCTGCTTTACGCAGGCCTGCTCTAAGACGGAGACCTCTGCCGTGAATCCGGAAACCAAGCCGCCGCAGCCCTACGGCAAAATGCCCGATGGCACCCCCGTCGAGCTCTATACGCTCACCAATGCCAACGGCATGCAGGCCGGCATCATCACCTACGGCGGCATTATGACCTCGCTCACCGCCCCCGACAAGTCCGGCAAGTTCGCCGACGTCGTCCTCGGCATGGACGACCTGCCCGGCTACCTCAAGGAGAAGGATTTCTTCGGAGCCCTGATTGGCCGCTATGGCAACCGCATCGGCCACGCCCAGTTCACCCTCGACGGCCAGACCTACAAGCTCCCCGACAACAACAACGGCACCACGCTCCACGGCGGCCCCAACGGCTTCGATAAGCACGTCTGGACCGCGAAGCCCGTCTCCAGCCCCGATGGCCAGGCCGTCGAGCTTACCTATGTCAGCAAGGATGGCGAGGAGGGCTTCCCCGGCACCCTCACCGCCAAAGTGGTCTACACCCTCACTCCCAAGAACGAGCTCAACATCGATTACACCGCCACCACCGATAAGCCCACCGTCGTCAACCTGACCAATCACTCCTACTTCAACCTCGCCGGTCCCGGCTCCGGCGACATCCTCTCCCACCAGGTCATGATCGCCGCCGACAGGTTCACCCCGGTCGATGCCGTCCTCATCCCTACCGGCGAGCTCAAGGATGTCAAAGGTACCCCGTTCGACTTCACCACCATGACCGCCATTGGCGCGCGCATCAACCAGCCCGACGAGCAGCTCAAATTCGGCCGCGGCTACGATCACAACTGGGTCCTCAACAAGGGCGCCGGCGGTTTGACCAAGGCCGCCGAAGTCCACGAACCCGTCACCGGCCGCACCATGGAAGTCTGGACCACCGAGCCCGGCCTCCAGTTCTACACTGGCAACTTCCTCGACGGTACCAACAAGGGCAAAGGCAAGAGCTTCGACCTCCGCGGCGCCTTCTGCATGGAGACCCAGCACTTTCCCGATTCCCCCAACAAACCGGCCTTCCCCTCCACCGAGCTGAAGCCCGGCGCCACTTACCACACCACCACCAGCTACCGTTTCCGGTAGGACAGGCCTCCCGGCCTGTCCACTTGCTGCCTTAATCACTTGCAAACGCGGCTGTCCTACATCGACCGGGTCGCCGCCTTCCCGAGCACGCTGTTTGCGTACTCATCGACACTGGTGAGCTCGATCCCGAACGTATCCACAACCGGCGCCATGTTCATCGAATCCCCATGCAGATATCCCAGCATCAACGCCGCGAAGCTCTTCTGCATCGAGTCGGTGGCTTCCTCAAACTGCGCGCGCAGTGCCGCTTCCGGGACGTGCTCCACCCGGAACGGCCTGCCGCCGGTCTTTTCGAAGCGAGCCACTACCTCAAGCGGACTGAGAGCTTCCGGTCCCCCGAACTCGATCGTCTTCCGCTCAGCCGCCGGGTGTCGCAGCGCCATTGCGCAGATCTCGGCGACGTCGCGGAAGGAGACCCAACTGATCGGTCTCGTTCCCGGTCCGTAGATGCGGGCCGTGGCGTTCGCAAAATCGAATCCCAGCGCCGGACTCAGCCACACTTCCATAAACCAGCTCGCTTGAATGACAGTGAAGTTCAGGCTCCTCACCGCCTGCTCGACCTGCTCCTTGGCATCACCCAGCGGAAACGATACGCCCGGCGGCCTGCGAAAGGAAACGAACAGAAACCGTCCTACGCCTGCATCCTTCGCCGCATTCACCAGGCTCAACTGTCCGCCTGCGTCAACCGCTTCAATCGAATCTCCAGCCTGCCGGCTCAAGGTCGAGGATGCGGTCGATATCACCGCGTCCACGCCCCGGCAAGCCGCCGCGATCGAGCCAGGGTCTTTCAGGTCGCCGGTACACAGTTCGACGCCGGCCGACCGCAGCGCTTCGACTTTCTCTTTCGAACTCGTCTCCCGAACCAACGCCCGTACCCGCTCGCCTCGCCGGATCAGCCTCTGACAAATCTCGCCTCCCACCAGCCCGGTGGCCCCGACAACCAGAACCATAAGCGTCCCCCCTGCAGCCTCGATGCTACACCCTCATGGCTACCGCGGCACGATCACCTTGATCCCGTAGGGCGGCACCATCTTCGCCGTCCCCGCTTTCTTGGGCGGTGCGGCCAGCAGCACCACCGACTTACCACGTAAGGCATCCAAAACCGCCAGCACCTTCTGGAACGGCGCTTGTGAGTCGGCCTTTACATACACGGTCTCCGCCCTCAGGTTACTGAGCGCGCCGGGCTCCGTGCGTTCCACGCCGGCATAAACTTTTCCGTCCGCTGTGATGGCGACTACGATTGCGTCCTGTGCGTCGGCTGCCCGCATCTCCACGGCATGATCCGCAACCGGCATCTGCACCGAGACGCCTTTCCGCAGTACGGGCTGAGGAGTTTCCTGACCGCCCGCTGCACACGCCAGAATTGCCCCAACTACACAAACTTCAATTATCGATTTCATCGCGTAGACTCCCTTCTCCATTCAATTCATCGATCTCTTGCTGCACTTCAGCCGCCTGCCTGAGGCGGCGCCAGACCCCCAATGCCGCCCACCCCACGAGCAGGATAAGGACAGGCAACGCATCCCAAAGACGCCCGAGAACCATCCTCCGGGCGAGGGTCGCCGTGGAGAGGATAATGGCCAGCCACAGCGGACCGTGCCAGATCCAGACACTTCGCAGGTGATCGCGGCGGCGCAACAATTCCGTGCGGTAGTGCGCCAGCCCGGTTCTGGCAAAGAAGTCCGGGTTGCGCTGAATGGAAGCGCGGAACCGGAACACCGTTGCGCCGGCCCACACGATCACCGCGGCACAGCCAAACTGCACCAGGCGATCCCGTTCCGGCGCAAAACGCCAGGCCACGACACAAGCGAAGAACAAGGCGGCGACGACGCTACCGATAACTTCGGAACGAGTCGTCGAAAACAATTCCCCTGTTCGCTGTCTGTAGATATGTTCTGCATCCACGGGAATCTCTTCTTCCGGTTGGTTAAGCCACGCGGCCCTCACCTCCGCAAAGTCAGGATGCTCAAGCATGCGACTGCTCCTTTCGAATGCGGTGCACCAGGATCTTCTTGATCCGGTGAATCTTCATCCCGATGTTGGCCGGCGTAAGGCCAGTGATGTCGCCGATGGATGCGGCATCCAGCCCTTCCAGGTAAGAGATGATGATCTGACGGTCCAACGGTTTCAGCTTCAGGATGACTTGCTGCACATCCCGTAACGTCCTCTCCCGATCGATGTCCTTCGGCTGCTCGACGCTCTCCAGCGCCCGTTCGATCTCCTCGAAACTGACCAGTTTCGCGTTCACGCGCTGCTCCCGGATCACGTACGAAGCCGCCGTGTTGTGGGCCACACGAAGGGTCCAGGTTTTCAGCGAGCAACGCTCATCGAACGCCTCGAAGCTTCTCCACAACTGGAGATGGATCTCCTGCCTCAGGTCACGGCGCTTGTCGGGGTCCGATTCATATCCGGCGGCAAGGCGGTCCAACATGCGGCCCCATTCGGCGGCCGCTCTCGCGTAGAGTTCGTTCTTCGCACCGCGCCCCATAATCCCTATAGTCGATGCAACCTCGACTTTATAACAGTATTTGCTGCAAATCGACTCCCTCATGTGGGGCAGGCAATCTTGCCTGCAGCCGGCTTGCCCCGCCCCTTACTGAGCGGTTGCTAAATCTATCTTCGCCAGGCAATTCGCTCATCTCGCGGTTTAAGGTAAAAAGACAGAATTATCCGTTGACGCGCCGGCCAAATCGTCATATTCTTCCCATAGACGTCTGAGAGGAACTATGGCCAGAGATTCGGCAGCTTGTCTCCAGGGTGCTCTCGATCTGTTGGTGCTGAGATCGCTCGAGAGCTGCGGTCGTATGCACGGTTACGCCATTACCGTGCACATCCAGAGCCGTTCCGAAGACACGCTTCGAATCGAGGAAGGGTCTTTGTACCCGGCGCTCCACCGTATGGAACAAGCCGGCTGGATCAAAGCCGAGTGGGGTGCCAGCGAGAACAACCGCCGGGCCCGCTTCTACACCATCTCTGCCGCCGGACGGAAGCAACTCGCCGCCGAACAGGAAAAATGGATGGCAGTGGCCGGTGCCGTTACCCGCTTTCTCCGCTACGCGTGAGGTGATGCCATGTCTCTCTGGAATCGCCTCTGGAATGGATTCCGAAGCCGCGGCCACTCTGGCGAACTCGACGAGGAACTGCAGTTTCACATCGCGATGCGAACCCGCGACAATGTCAACGAAGGCATGGCGCCCCGGGATGCCGCAACGAACGCCCGCCTGCGATTCGGAAACCTCACGGTCGTGAAAGAACGAACCCGCGAAGCGTCGATCCTGAACTGGCTCGAGGGCCTGTCGCAGGACGCCGTTTACACGCTACGCACCTTTCGCAAGAGCCCCGCCGTCTGCGCGCTGATCGTCGCGCTGCTCGCCCTCGGCATCGGCGCGAATACGGCGATTTTCAGCATCGCCCACGCCTTGCTCCTTCGCGCCCTCCCGGTGAAAGATCCGGCGAGTCTGGTGAATCTCAGGCTCGGCAATTTCATGTCCTGGGGGGACATCGAGGCGGACGAAACCCTCACCTATTCCCTGTGGAAGCAGGTTCTCCAGCGGCAGGACGTGCTCTCCGAAGCCTTCGCCTATGCGGATGCCGAGTTCGACGTGGTATCGCACGCCGTCCGCATACAGACGAAGGGCGCCTTTGTGAGCGCCCAGTCCTTCCGCACGCTCGGCGTCGAGCCCGCCGCCGGTAGGATGCTCGGCCCGGCCGATGAACGCCCCGGCTCGGCGCCCGTGGTCGTGATCAGCTACCAGTTATGGGGACGCGCCTTTGCCGCCGCCCCGGCGGCCATCGGACGCACCCTTCTGATCGAAGGCCAGCCGTTCACCATCGTCGGCGTAACGCCGCCGCGGTTTTTCGGACTCACCGTGGGCCGCCAGGCCGATGTCTACATTCCCCTGGATGCGGAGCCATACCTGCGCGGCGCCGAATCTGCCTTCCCTCACCCGACTCGCTACTGGATCACGGTCTTCGGCCGGGTTCGGCCGGGCTTGACACGCGAACAGGCCGCCGCCCGCCTGGCGCAGATGTCTCCCCTCGCGATGCAGGCCACGTTGCCCGCGGAACTCCCGCTCAGAGTTAGGCCGCGCTATCTGAAGCAGCGCTTCGTGCTCCAATCCGCCGCTTCGGGCATCTCCTATACCCGCGAAACGCTCAAGCCGCCGCTGGCGATCTTATCGGCCCTGGCGTTGCTCCTGCTCCTGCTGACCTCTTTCACCGTCGCCAATCTCGTCCTGGCCCGAGCCTCGGCCCGGCAGAAGGAAATCGCCGTGCGCGTTGCGCTGGGCGCATCGCGCGGCCGCATCATCCGGCAACTGGCACTCGAGGGCTTCGCTCTCGCCTTTGCCGGAGCGGGCGCGGGCCTCGTGCTCTCCCGTGCGTTGGCCGCGCTCCTGGTTCGCGTGGCGTCTTCCCCATCGAACCCCCTCGTCCTCGACCTGTCGCTGGACTGGGCGATCTTCGGATTCGCCGGCGCCGCCGCTACGCTGAGTGCGATTCTCTTCGGCTTCGCCCCCGCGCTGCGCGCCGCGCGCATCGCACCCGCGGATGCTTTCAAGGGCGCCAACGCCACCATGTCTTCGTCGATGATGCGCCTCCGCCGCGCCCTCCTGACCTGCCAGGTCGCCATCACGGTGGTGATGATGGTCGGCGCCACGCTCTTTGGCGCGACCCTCAGGAATCTCCTCACGGTCGAATTGGGCTTCGACCGCAACAACGTGGTGCTCGCCGACGTGGACCTGCGCCGCACTCGGATTCCCCAACCGGCACGCGTGGCGTTCTATACCCGGTTGCTTGACCGGATCAGCTCGATGCCATCCATAGAGTCCGCCACTCTCTGCTACGTGACCCCGATCTCCGGCAGTACCTGGCAGCACGACGTGCGCGTCGAACACCCGGACGGATGGCAAACGATGCATACGCACTACAACGCGGTCACGCCCGGCTTTTTCTCGACCTTCGGCACACGCGTCCTGGCCGGCAGGGCCTTCAGCGATCGCGATTCGGCCGGCGCATCGCCGGTCGCGGTGGTCAACCAGGCCTTCGCCCATGCCGCGTTCGGAAACGCCAATCCGATCGGCCGCCGCGTGTTCGACGGCCATCGCGCCCTCTCAGGCGCGCAAGACCCCGTATCGCGTACCTTCGAAATTGTCGGCATCGTCGAGGATGCCAAATACCGCAGCCTCCGCGCCGCAGTCCCCCCGACTCTGTATGCCCCGTTCGCCCAGGACCCGGAGTCGCCGCGCTACGCAAGCGTGGCGCTGCGCACCCATGTCCCCGCGAACCAGATGATCCACGATCTTTCCCTGCTGCTGAGCAAGGAGTATCCGGACCTCAGCTTTGAGGTCACGACCTTGCGCGCCCAGGTCGATAGTTCCGTCACTCGCGAGCGCGTCTTCGCCCTGATCTTCGCGCTCTTCGGCGGCCTTGCCCTCTGTCTGGCCGCGACCGGCATCTACGGCGTGCTCTCCTATTTTGTGGAGCAGCGCCGCCCCGAGTTGAGCATTCGGATGGCCCTTGGCGCCACTCCGGCCGACGTTCGCACCTTGGTCTACCGCCAGAGTCTGTACGCCTTCACCGCCGGAACCGCAGCCGGCTGCCTCTTCGCTCTCTGGGGTGCGAAGTTCACGCGCACCGTCCTCTACGGTGTGACCCCGGCACAACCGGAGGTATACCTGGCCGCGATTGCGATCGTGGCCCTGATCGCAACCATCGCCACCCTGTTCCCCGCCATCCGCGCATCTCGGGCCGAAGGCATCCATTCACTGCGCTGCGAATAATCCGTCGCGGCTCGCGGCGGAAGTGAACTCGCTCTGAATTATCGTCATAGCATTTCCTCCGGCGGCCGCACAATCCTGCGGGCGCGGTTGACAAGCGTGGCTGTTCGTATCTAACATATCAATATTCGTAATCGAATGTCGAAATCGAATACTGAGCAACTAGGCGCCGTAGCCGACCGCGACCTGTACTCGGGTCTGATCCGGCTCCATGTCCTCCACCATGCCGTGCAAGGCCCGATCTTCGGTCTGGGAATGATCGAGGAACTGGCGCATCATGGATACCGCATTAGCCCGGGGAGTCTGTATCCGCTTCTCCAGGGCCTTGAAAAGAAGGGTTACCTGCGTTCGACCGAGCAGCGTAACGGCAAGTCGCTTCGGCGAGTGTACCGAGCCACTCCGCTAGGCCGGAAGGCCCTGGCAGCATCGAAGAACAAAGTGCGGGAGCTTTTTCATGAACTCATCGAAGGTGATTAGGTCAAGTGTCAATTAAGCGAGGATGGAACTTCACATGTGCCGCAAGATGGCTCTCGGCGATTCTCGTGGTCGTAGGGGGGATATCGGCGCAACAGCCTCCTTCCCCAGCCGGATTGACGCTCAGCCAAGCCGTCGAACGCGCATTGAGAAACTATCCTTCGGTCCGCGTATCCCAAGAGCAGATCAATGCCGCAGCCGCGGGCATCCAACTCGCGCGGACCGCCTACCTGCCGCGAATAGACATGCTTGCGCAGGCCAATCGGGCAACGAGAAATAACGTCTTCGGTCTCCTTTTGCCGCAGAGCACGATTCCATCCATGTCCGGGCCGGCGCTCGGGACAAACAACCTGGGAACGGCGTGGGGCAGTGCAATCGGAGCTTTGGTCACATGGGAGCCTTTCGACTTCGGTCTACGGAAGGCGAGCGTGACCGCCGCCACTGCGGCGCGAACCCAGCACGAGGCTACTCTCAAGCGGACTCAATTCGAGGTTACGGTGGCAGCCGCGGATGCCTACGTTACATTGATCGCGGCGCAGGAGACGGTCCGCGCGGCCCAGGCCGGCGTCGACCGTGCGGAAGTACTTTTCCGAACGACCAGTGCGCTGGTGAACTCCCAATTACGGCCCGGTGCGGATGCGTCGCGAGCCCAGGCAGAGCTTGCGGCCGCGCGGACGCAACTGTTTCAAGCTCAGCAGGCGGTCGATGTCGCTCGTGCAAACCTCTCCCAGTTCGTGGGCTTGGAACCCACACAAATCACGATCTCCGCCCCCAAGTTGCTTCAATTACCACCGCAACCCGCCGTGGCGCCGCTACACACGGCAGCCAATCCGCTCTCAGTCGAGCAGAATGCCGTTGTCGAGCAATTGAAAGCGCAGCTTAGGATTCTTGAACGGTCCTATTTTCCCCGTTTCTATTTGCAGGGCGCGGCCTATGCGCGCGGGACGGGGGCTGAGGTCAACGGAACTAACCTGGGAGGGCTCAACGGCCTCGCCCCAACGACTCAGGATTACGCTCTTGGCTTCACCGTGACCTTTCCGGTGATGGACCGGGCATCGATACACGCAAGGGAGGCCGAACAATCAGCGACCGTCCGTGCCGAGACGGCCCGATACCAACAGATTGCCATTGACTTGAAGGCACGGTGGAATGTGGCGGTCGCGATCTTGGGAGGCGCCAGGAATGTCGCGGCGAACACTCCTGTTCAAGTGGCCGCCGCGCGCGCCGCGACCGAACAGGCGACCGCTCGTTATCGGGCTGGGCTTGGGAATATCGACGCGGTTGCCGAAGCCCAGAGGCTGCTGGCACAGGCCGAGATCGATGACGCGCTTGCCCGACTCGGCGTCTGGCGAGCCTTACTCGGCATCGCGACCGCGGCAGGTGACCTTCAGCCGTTGCTTGCAGAGGCAAGTCAATGATTCCAACAGGTGAAAAATGCGTTTAGTCCTCGCTGCTCTCAGTCGGCCCGTCACGGTCGTTGTAGCCCTCATTGCCCTGGCGCTATTTGCGTTCATCGCAGTTCGGCGAATGCCGGTGGACATCTTCCCGAAGGTCGGCGAGCCCGCGATTTATGTCGCCCAGCCGTACGGTGGCATGGATCCGGCACAGATGGAGGGCTATCTTACCTACTACTACGAGTATCACTTCCTCTACATCACCGGAATCAATCGAGTCGAAAGCAAGAGCATTCAGGGCGCCGCCCTGATGAAACTGATCTTTCATGAAGGCACCGACATGGCCCAGGCAATGGGTGAGACCGTCGGCTATGTCAACCGCGCCCGGGCGTTCATGCCGCCTGGGACGGTGCCCCCCTTTATCACGCGATTTGACGCGGGCAGCGTTGCCGTTGGACAACTCGTTTTCAGCAGTGCCACGCACACGCAAGGCGAGTTGCAGGATTTCGCGCTCAACCGCGTAAGGCCCCTCTTTGCGACATTGCCCGGAGTTTCGGCCCCACCGCCATTCGGTGGAAACCAGAGGGCGATTGTCATAACTCTCGATCCCGGCAAACTCGAGCAATATCAGATCTCGCCGCAGGAGGCGATCTCGGCGGTCAGTAAGGCCTCGCTGGTGATGCCGTCCGGCAATATGTTCACCGGTAAAGTGAACCGCATTGCAAGAACAAACGCGGCGCTTGGGGGAAACCTCTCGGAACTGATGAACGCGCCTGTCCGGCCCGTTTCCGGCACAACAATCTACTTGCGAGACATCGGAACGATTGAAAGTAGTACGGACATCATTACGGCTTACGCTCATGTCAACGGGAAGAGAACTGTCTACATCCCCGTGACGAAGCGCGCCGATGCTTCGACACTCGCGGTCATCAATGCCGTCAAAGCGGCGATCCCTGATTTCAAGAAGGTGGTGCCCGACGATGTCGACGTAAGCCTGCAATTCGACCAGTCGCCGTTCGTCACCAACTCGATTCGCGGACTGATCATGGAGGGATTGTTCGGCGCGGGGCTGACGGGTTTGATGGTATTGATTTTTCTAAGAGATTGGCGCAGCGCCCTCATCGTCATCATGAATATTCCGTTCGCCTTGTTGAGCGCTGTGATCCTGTTGTGGGGGGCCGGCCAAACCGTCAACATCATGACGCTTGGTGGCCTGGCGCTCGCAGTCGGCGTGCTTGTGGATGAAGCAACGGTAGAGATCGAAAACATTCATACGCAGATGCTTCCCGGCGTGACACGCGCCCGCGCTGTGGTTGAAGCGTGCAGCCGTACGGCCATGGCGCGCCTGCTTTCGATGTTCTGCGTCCTGGCGGTCTTCGTTCCTTCGTTCTTCATGGTGGGCGCGGGACGGCAGCTCTTCGTACCCTTGTCGCTGGCCGTAGCCTTCTCAATGATCGCTTCCTACCTGCTCTCAAGCAGCCTGGTGCCGGTGTTCTCCACCTGGATCATGCGCGAGGCCCATCGCGGCGAGGAGCACGAGGGTATCTTCGGACATCTTCGTTCCTTCTACGAACGCTATCTGCGCCTCGTCCTGCGGTTTCGCTGGCCTCTGGTTCTGGTGTATCTCGCGGGGGCGTTCGGCCTGCTCTATGTTCTGCTGCCGCGCATGGGGACTGAATTGTTTCCGGACGCCAATGCTCCGCTGTTGCGCCTGCGCCTGCGCGCGCCGGCCGGCACCCGGATCGAGGAGACCGAACGCATTGTGCTCCATGCGCTCGACGTCATCAAGAAGGATGCCGGAAAGGACAACGTGGAGGTCACCAGCGACTTCATGGGCGTTGTCCCCTCCAGCTATCCCGTCGATCTGATTCATCTGTTCACCAGCGGGCCCCAGGAGGCAATCATCCAGATAGCCCTGAAACCTGATACCCCAAGAGGCGAGGCACTGCGAGAGAGGATCAGGCACGACCTGCGGCAGGAGTTGCCGGACTGTCAGGTTTCTTTTGAAGCGGCCGACATAGTTTCCCAAGTCATGAGCTTTGGGTCGCCCACGCCCATCGAAGTGGCGGTGCAAGGACCCAGCCTTGCAGACGACTACGGATACGCCCGGAAAATACAAGTCCAATTGGCAAAACTGAACTTCGTTCGCGATCTGCAATTCGCTCAAGAGTACAATTACCCGACGCTCGACATCAACGTGAACCGCGAGCGAATCGGCCAGTTTGGGCTGACGATGGCGGACGTGGTCCGTTCGGTTGTACCCGCCACATCCTCCTCTCGCTTCACCGAGCCCAACTACTGGCGCGATCCGAATTCCGGCAACGCGTTCCAGATTCAGGTTCAGCTGCCGCAAAACCAGATTCAGAGCGTGGACGAGATAGGACGTCTCCCGGTCATGCCGAGCGGTCGCCCGGAGCCGCGGCTCGATAGTATTGCGACGTTGAAACCGGGTACGATGCCCGGGCTGATCGAGCGCTTCAATGGCCAGCACATCATCAGCCTGACGGCGAACATTCACGGGATCACGCTCGGAGAGGCATCGCCTGAATTGAATCAGGTGTTGGCTGCGGTCGGTGCCCCGCCGCGAGGGGCCAAGGTTGTCATGAAGGGCCAGATCCCGCCGCTGGAGCAGACCATCTCGGGATTACGGATCGGCTTACTGCTTGCTGTCGTGGCGATCTTTCTATTGCTCACTGCCAATTTTCAGTCGATTCGGCTGGCACTTTCGATCGTGCTCACGGTTCCTGCCGTCCTTTGTGGGGTCCTGTTGATGTTACGAGCGACTGGCACCACGTTGAATATTCAATCCTTCATGGGCGCCATCATGGCCATCGGCATTGCGGTAGCAAACTCAATCCTGTTGATCACGTTCGCCGAGCGGGCCCGGCACGAGAACAGGCCGGTCATGGATGCCGCGCGTGAGGGCGCCGCCAGCCGGCTTCGGGCGATCTTAATGACAGCCGCGGCGATGATCTGCGGCATGGTGCCAATGGCGATTGGATTTGGCGAGGGAGGGTCGCAGTCGGCGCCGCTGGGCCGCGCTGTCATCGGCGGTTTACTGGTGTCCACCTTTGCGACTCTGACCATCCTTCCCTCGATCTACGCCATTCTTCAGGGAAGAGCCTCGACGACCTCTCCGTCACTCAATCCCATGGATCCCGGGAGCCGATACTATGACGCGCAATAGAACCTTGCTTTTCCCCATCTGTATTCTCGGACTCCTTGGCCAAGTCGGCCGGGCACAAACGGGAGACCTGGCTCCGGTAGTGTCCAAACCGGTGTCCCGAACGGTCGAATTGCCGGGCGAGTTTCTGCCGTTCCTAACCGTGTCCCTGCATGCAAGGGTTCCGGGCTACGTGGAGCGCGTCCTGGTGGACCGTGGCAGCGTTGTCAGGCAAGGAGACTTGCTTGTCGAAATGAGCGCTCCGGAAATGGCCGCACATATCGCGGAAGCGGAGTCCAAAGTGCAGGCGGCTGAGGCTGACCGCTTACAGGCCGAGGCCCAACTGGCGGCGGCGCAGAGCACATACGAAGGCCTGAAGAAGGCAGCCGAAACTCCCGGAACGATCGCCGGCAATGAACTGATCCAGGCGGAAAAGCAGGTGGAAGCCGCCAGGGCTATGTTGAACTCTCGTCAACAGGCGGCCAAGGCAGCGGAATCGGCGGTTCGTTCTCTCAAGGATCTGCTGGCATATCTGAAAATCTCTGCGCCATTCGAAGGGGTTGTGACGGATCGGCTGGTCCATCCGGGCGCTCTGGCCGGCCCGGGCAACGACATTGCGCTTCTGGTGATCCAACAGGTATCTCATCTGCGGCTTGTGGTGCCGGTCCCAGAGGAGGATGTCAGCGGAATTGTTAAGGGGGCAAGCGTGCCATTCCAAGTACCTGCCTGGTCTGAACGGACGTACTCAGGGACGGTCGCACGCATCTCTCGTGCCCTTGATCAAAAAACTCGCACCATGGCCGTGGAACTGGACGTGATGAATCGGGACGGCTCATTGGCGCCTGGAATGTATCCAACGGTGAAGTGGCCAGTACGCCGCTCGCGGCCTTCGCTGTTTGTGCCCAAAACCAGTGTGGTCACCACGACTGAGCGCACCTTCGTGATCCGTGACCAGGGCGGCCAGGCGGGATGGGTCGACGTCAGGAAGGGCGTAACCGAGGGAGACCTCGTGGAAGTGATCGGGAATTTGAAGCCGGGCGATAAGGTGGTCCGCCGGGCTACGGATGAAATCAGGGAGGGCACGCCCATACAGGCAGCCACCAAGGCTAAATAGGTTTTTGCCCTATTGCAATCTGCCATTCACGCAAACTTGAGATTTATCTTCCCCACGTTATCAATCATTTACAAGATCTACCCACCCTATACTCCGAAACCCTCATGCTAGAGTCCAATCAGGTAGAGAGTTGCGCAAACCACAGCGCGACACCAACAGTTTTTATCCTGGCCAGGATACGTTGACCTGAGGTGGTGCTGACTTCCCGTAAGCCCGTTAACGGCTGCACGATGGTTCCCCTACGTGGAGGAGACCGGCGGGAAGATCTTCGGTTCGAACCGATAATACCCGGGGGACCGTCGCGGATAGCGTTTGATTGCCGCACCCCTGGATACAGAGACTGAATACGCGAAACGAGGGGACGATCGAGAGGCCATCCAGCCGAGTTCTTACGTCTTCGTAGCGTGCAGTCAAATCACTGGCGGCCGGGCCCCACCCGGCGATAAGACCGAATGTCCCCGGCCGCCGCAACGAACAAGTATCACCCCAACTAACGGCACCAGTGTGCCCAAAATTTCCCGAGTTTGGAAGAGAGAGCCCGTTGTCCCACATCCTCCTTGCAAGTCCCCCATCCTCACCCGAATCCCCACCGCTCCTTCGATGAGCGTACCTCCCTCTCAACGCCCTCCCTCTTCCAATAAAAAGATTACTTTGACTTTTTATCCGATTCGCGTTACTCCTCGCTATGTGCCCGAGGGTTCCCATTGCTTTCAGGTCGGCTCCATCCGCTGCACCGTCCTCAGCGATGGCTACTACTCCTACCCGGTCTCCTGGTTCTTTCCCAACGCCGATCCCGGTGAGCTCCAGCGCGCCCTCGAAAGCCGCCATCAGCCGCCCGAATCGGTGCTCAGCCCGTACACCTGCCTGCTCATCGAAACCGGCCGCCGCGTCGTCCTCGTCGATACCGGAGCCGGCGAGTACTCCCGCACCACCGGCGCCATTCAGGCCCGCCTCGAAATGGCCGGCATCCGCCCCCGCGACGTCGATACCGTCATCCTCACCCACGCCCACCCCGATCACATCGGCGGCGCCATCGATATGCTCGGCCGCCCCGCCTTCCCCAACGCCCGCTACGTCCTCTCCGAAATCGAATGGGAGTTCTGGACCGCCGCCCGCACCGACCTCGCCAAGCTTCGCCTGCCCGAGGATGCCCGATCCTCGATCCAGTCCATGGCCCGCCGCTGCCTCGGCCCCCTCCGCCACCAGATCGAGCCCATCGACCGCGAAACCGAGGTCGTCCCCGGCATCACCGCGATCCCGGCCCCCGGCCACACCCCCGGTCACCTCGCCGTCCTGATCGCGTCCGATGGCGAAAGCCTCATGAACCTCGGCGACGCCGCCGTCCACCCGCTCCACCTCGAGCGCCCCGGCTGGCAAAATGGCTTCGATCTGGAACCTGACTGCGCCGTCGCCACCCGCCGCCGCCTCGTCGAGCGCGCCGTCGCTGCCGGCATGCACCTCATGGCCTTCCACTTCCCCTTCCCCTCCATCGGCAAGGTCGCCGCCCTCCCCGAAGGTGGCTGGCAGTGGACCCCCGGCTGGTAGCAGCGAACCGCGAACCGCGACCGTCAGGGAGCGATCTACACTTGTTCCCGCGAACCGCGACCGTCAGGGAGCGATCTACACCTGTTCCCGCGAACCGCGACCGTCAGGGAGCGATCTACACCTGTTCCAACGAGCCGCGACCGTCAGGGAGCGATCTACACCTGTTCCAACGAGCCGCGACCGTCAGGGAGCGATCTACACCTGTTACCGTAGTCTTTATGAGGATTGGCTTCGTTTTTTGTACCTGCCTCTTCGCCCTCTCCGCCGCCGAGCCACCCGTCATCATCGCTCCCACCCCGCCCATGGGCTGGAACAGTTGGGACGCCTACGGCACTAGCGTCACCGAAGCCGAAGTCAAAGCCAATGCCGATTACATGGCCGCCAAGCTGAAATCCCACGGCTGGCAGTACATCGTGGTCGATATCCAGTGGTCGGATCCCCTCGCCAAACCCCACGGCTACCGCCCCGACGCCGAGCTCGCCATGGACGAATTCGGCCGCCTCATCCCCGCCGCCAATCGCTTCCCCGGAGGCTTCAAAGCCCTCGGCGACTACCTCCACGCCCGCGGCCTCAAGTTCGGCATCCACATCATGCGCGGCATCCCGCGCCGCGCCGTCGCCGCCAACCTGCCCATCGCCGGCAGCAAGGCCCGCGCCGCCGATATCGCCGACACCAAGTCCATCTGCCGCTGGAATACCGACATGTACGGAATCGATATGTCCAAGCCCGGCGCCCAGGATTACTACGATTCCATCCTCGCCCTCTACGCCGGCTGGGGTGTCGATTTCATCAAGTGCGACGACATCGCCCAGCCCTTCCACGGCGACGAAATCGCCGCCCTCCACAAGGCCATCCTCCGCACAAAACGCCCCATCGTGCTCAGCCTCTCCCCCGGTCCCGCCGACCTGAGCCGCGCCGCCTTCTATGCCGCGAACGCCAACCTCTGGCGCATTTCCGGCGATTTCTGGGATCTCTGGACCGATCTCCGCAAGGGCTTCGACCTCTTGGATAAATGGAGCCCGTACGTCCAACCGGGCGGCTGGCCCGATGCCGACATGCTCCCGCTCGGCCGCATCGGCATCCGCGCCGAACGCGGCAACGACCGCCGCACCCGCTTCACCCCGGCAGAGCAGCGCACCCTGATGACCCTCTGGTCGATCGCCCGCAGCCCCCTGATGTTCGGCGGCGACCTGCCCAGCAACGACGCCGCCACCGAGGCACTCCTCACCAACGACGAAGTCCTCGCCGCCAATCAGCAGGGCGCCCACTCGCGCAAATTATCCCAGCACGGCGATGCCGTCATCTGGACTTCCGATGTCGCCGGCCGTCCATACTACGCCGCGTTTAACCTCGGTGAGATCCCAGACCTCCTCATCACCATCCCGGGCACCGGCCCCTTGCGCGACCTCTGGGAGCACCGCGACCTGACCAACCGCACCCTCCGCCTCGAGCCTCACTCCGCCGTCCTGGTTGCCGAGCCGCGACCGTAAAGTAAGGGAGCGATCTACATTGCCACCTTCAGTTCCCGCCGCTCTACCGGCGACGAGAACACGATGCTCGTCGTCGGCACTCCGAAATCCAGCAGCTTCTCCACTACGCGCCCCAGGTCTCCTGACGCTTCCCGCCACCACTTTCATAATGAACGCGTCGCCACCGGCCACGTGATGGCACTCCACCACGCTCTCCATCCCTTTCACCGCCTTCAGAAACGGCCGGTATTTCGCCCCGTCGCAGCTCATCCGCACAATCGCCAGCACCGGCAGCCCGAGCGCTTCGCGGTCGATTTCCACCCGGTATCCGGTGATGATTCCCGCCTCCTCCATGCGCCGCAGGCGCTCCGCCGTCGCCGCCGGAGAGAGCCCGATCCGCCGCCCCAGCTCCGCGTAGCGACAACCGGGCGTCTTCCTGCAGCGCCGACAGAAGATTTCTGCCGATTTCGTCCAATAATGCGCTTGATTCAATGGCCATATGGTCATTCTACCGATCGAATCCCTATTCAAAAATCAGTCGGAGGGAGCTATTATTCGGCCAGAATGCTGGAACTCAGTGGACAGCCCCTCAAACTCTGCGCGAAATCGCCGCCATTGCGGACGCATTCCGTACAACTCCGGATCGCCCCGAGTCCGCCGATCGCCCAGATGGAGCACTCGCGCGAAGTCGTCCGCCGCGTCACCGGCATCGATCGTGCCCCGTCTACGGCATCAACACCGGCTTCGGCAAACTCTGCGAAGTCCGCATCCCCGATGACGAACTCGATCGCCTCCAGCTCAATCTCGTCCGCAGCCACGCCTGCGGCCTCGGCCAGCCGCTCTCCGAACCTGAGACGCGCGTCATCGTGGCCCTGCGCGCCAACACGCTCGCGCTCGGCTACAGCGGCGTCCGCCCCCTGGTCGCCGAGACGCTCGCGCTGATGTTGAATCGCGGCGTGCACCCCGTCATCCCCTCGAAGGGCTCGGTCGGCGCTCGCGGCGATCTCGCCCCGCTCGCCCATCTCGCGCTCTGCGTCATCGGCGAAGGCGAAGCCGATCTACCGCGGCGAGCGCCTGCCCGGCCGCGAGGCTCTCCGCGCGCCGGAATCGAACCCGTCCGCCTCGAAAGCCAAGGAAGGCCTCGCCCTCCTCAATGGCACCCAGGCGCTCACCGCCGTCGGCGCGCTCGCCCTCTGGCGCGCCACCCGCCTCGCCGGCCTCGCCGACGTCGCCGGCGCCATGACGCTCGAGGCTCTGCTCGGCACGCCCGTCGCCTTCGACCAGCGCATCCACGCCGCGCGGCCGCATCCGGGACAGGGCATCGCCGCCGCCCGCCTCCGCTCCCTGCTCGAAGGCAGCGACGTCGATCCCGCCCGCCGCACCTCGCCCGCCCGCGTGCAGGACGCCTACAGCCTGCGCTGCATGCCGCAGGTGCACGGCGCCGTCCGCGGCGCTCTCCGCTTCGCCCGCTCCACCGTCGAAATCGAGACCGGCTCCGCCACCGATAACCCGCTCGTCTTCGCCGAATCCGGCGACGTGCTCTCCGGCGGCAACTTCCACGGCGCGCCGCTCGCCCTCGCGTTCGATTCCGCCGCGATCGCCCTCACCACCCTCGCCTCCATCGCCGAACGCCGCATCGATCGCCTCGTCAATCCCGATCTCAACCAGGGACTCCCCGCCTTCCTCGCCGCCGATCCCGGCGTCTCCAGCGGCTTCATGATCGCCCACGTCGCCGCCGTGTCCCTGCTCAACGAATGCAAGGTGCTCGCCCATCCCGCCAGCGTCGATAACGTCCCCACCTCCGGCGGCCAGGAGGATCACGTTTCCATGGGCATGACCGCCGCTCTCAAATTCCGCACCATCGTGGAGAACGCCGAGTACATCGCCGCCATCGAATTGCTGGCCGCCGCCGAAGGCCTGCGCTATCGCGAACCCTTCGAACCCGGCATGCACCTGCGCCGCGTCCGCGACGTTCTCCGCACCATCGCCCCGCCGCTTGGCGAAGACCGCCGCTCTCCGTCGATATCGAGACCGTCGCGCTCGCGCCATCCGCGAGGGCAAATTTGACGAATGGGCCATCCCGGAGTCGCTTCCGGCGCCGGAGATGGGAGTACTGCAATGAGCGCTGACTACCGCAATCCGCGCCCCGCGTGGCACGGCCATCACCTGCAAGGGCTGGCACCAGGAAGCCGCCCTGCGCATGCTGCACAACAATCTCGATCCCGAGGTCGCCGAGAACCCCGACGATCTGATCGTCTACGGCGGCACCGGCCGCGCCGCCCGCGACTGGCCTCGCTTCCACGCCATCGTGCGCGCCCTGCGAATCGCTCGAAAACGATGAGACCCTGCTCGTGCAGTCGGGCAAGCCGGTGGGCATCTTCCGCACTCATCCCGAATCGCCGCGCGTCCTGCTCGCCAATTCCAACCTGGTCGGCCACTGGTCGAACTGGGACGAATTCAACCGCCTCGAAAAGCTCGGCCTCACCATGTACGGCCAGATGACCGCCGGCTCCTGGATCTACATCGGCAGCCAGGGCATCGTGCAGGGCACCTATGAGACCTTCGCCGCGCTCGCCCGGAAGCACTTCGGCGGCTCGCTCGCCGGCAAGCTCGTGGTCTCCGGCGGCATGGGCGGCATGGGCGGCGCCCAGCCCCTGGCCGCCACTATGAACGGCGCGCGCTTCCTCGGCATCGATGTCGATGCCGCCCGCATCCAGCGCCGCCTCGATACCGGCTACTGCGACCGCATCGCCCACTCGCTCGACGAAGCTCTGGCCATGCTCGCCGGCCCCGACGCCCTCTCCGTCGGCCTGGTCGGCAACTGCGCCGACGTCCTGCCCGAAATGGTCCGCCGCGGCATCGTGCCCGACGTGCTCACCGACCAGACCAGCGCGCACGATCCGCTCAACGGCTACGTCCCCAACGGCATGCCGCTCGCCGACGCGCTCGCTGCTCCGCGTCGCGCCATCCCCAGGAATACGTGGCGCGCAGCATGTCGCCGCCATGGGCGTTCACGTCGAAGCCATGCTCGATCTCCGCGCCGCCGGCTCCGTCACGTTCGATTACGGCAACAACATCCGCACCCACGCCAAAAACGCCGGCGTCGAGCGCGCCTTCGACATCCCCGGCTTCGTCCCCGAGTACATCCGCCCGCTCTTCTGCGAAGGCCGCGGACCCTTCCGCTGGGTCGCGCTCTCCGGCGATCCCGCCGATATCTATCGCACCGACCGCCTCGCCGCCGAGATGTTTCCGCACGATGAGACGCTCGCGCGCTGGCTCCCGCTCGCCCGTCAGCGCATCCAGTTCCAGGGACTGCCCGCGCGCATCTGCTGGCTCGGCTACGGCGAGCGCGCCGAATTCGGCCTCGCCATCAACCGCCTGGTGCGCACCGGCGAAATCTGACGGCTCCCATCGTGATCGGCCGCGACCATCTGGACACCGGCTCCGTCGCCTCGCCCTATCGCGAGACCGAAGGCATGCGCGATGGCTCCGACGCCATCGCCGATTGGCCCCTGCTCAACGCCATGGTGAACACCGCCGCCGGCGCCAGTTGGGTCAGCATTCACAACGGCGGCGGCGTCGGCATCGGCTATTCCCAGCACGCCGGCATGGTCGTGGTCGCCGATGGCACCGACGCAATGGACCGCCGCCTCGAACGCGTCCTCACCAGCGACCCCGGCATCGGCGTCGTCCGCCACGCCGACGCCGGCTACCCCGAAGCCATCGCCTTCGCCGAGACTCACGGCCTGAATCGTGGGTAAGCCTATTCCGCGCCGCCTTGTGGGGCAGCCAATCCTGGCTGCCGCCGGCTTTCAGCCGGCGTCCCCGAGGATTGAGCGCTCCACGATCCACTTCACGCTACATTAGGAGAGTAAATGCCGCGACAACTCGTCGAGTGTGTCCCCAATTTTTCCGAAGGCCGTGACGCCGCCAAAGTCGACGCCATCGTGCAGGCCATCCTCGCCGTCCCCGAGGTCGTCCTGCTCGATCGCGAAGTGGATGCCGATCACAATCGCAGCGTCCTCACCTTCGTCGGTCCGCCCGCGGCCGTCGCCGATGCCGCCTTCCGCGCCGTCGAAACGCGCCGTCGCGATCATCGATCTCACCAAGCATCACGGCGCGCACCCGCGCATCGGCGCCGCCGACGTGGTCCCCTTCATCCCCATCGAAGGCGTCACGCTCGAGGAGTGCGTCAAGCTCGCCGAACGCCTTGGCGCCGAGATCTGGAGCAAGCTGAAAGTCCCCGTCTATCTCTACGAGTCCGCCGCGCGCCGCCCCGATCGCACCAATCTGGAGAACATCCGCCGCGGCCAGTTCGAAGCCCTGCTGCAGGAAATGGGCACCGTCCCCGCGCGCGATCCCGATATCGGCGACCCCGTGCTGCCATCCCACCGCCGGCGCCATCGTCACCGGCGCGCGCAAATTCCTGATCGCCTACAACGTCAACCTCAACACGCCCGACGTCTCCATCGCCAAGACGATCGCCAAGACCATTCGCTTCTCCAACGGCGGCTTCCGCTACGTGAAGTCGATGGGCGTGATGCTGGCCTCGCGCAACCTCGCGCAGGTCTCGATCAACCTCACCGATTTCGAGCAGACCCCCATGCACCTGGTCTTCGAAACCGTGCGCCGCGAGGCCGAGCGCTACGGCGTCTCGGTCGTGGGCAGCGAGATCGTCGGCCTGATTCCGCAAGAAGGCCATCGAGCTCTCCGCCGAATACTTCCTGCGCTACGAGAATTTCCGACCCGAGCTCGTGCTCGAAAACCGCATCGCCGAAGCCCTCGCCACGCGCTGCGGCCTGCCCGAATTTCTCGACGCGCTGGCCTCTCCCACCGCCACTCCCGGCGGAGGCAGCGCCGCGGCCGCGGCCGCCGCCATGGCCGCCGCGCTCGGCTCCATGGTGACCCGCCTGGCCAAGCTCGATTCCAGCGATGCCTTCGAAGACGACCGCCGCTTTTTCACCGAGGCCGTGGATCGCGACGCCGAAGCCTTCAACCTCGTGATGGCTCGCCTACAAGCGCCCCAAGGCCGAGCGCGCCCCGTTCATCGAAGAGGCGCTCCACGGCGCCGCCGAAGTTCCGCTCCAGGTGATGGAGCGCGTCCACGCTTTGCAGGCGCGCCTCGACGCGCTCGAAGTCCCCGCCAGATTCGGCAGCGATCTCGCCGTGGCCAAAGTCCTTGATCGTCGCCGCCTCGCCGGCGCCCTGGAAAACGTCAACATCAATCTCGACTCGATTCAGGACGCAGCCTTCAAAGATCTCGTGATGACCGCATGGCAAGTTCTCGAAATGAGCGATTCTCGCCCTCGTCAACTGCCGCCAGCTCGTCACGCTCGCCGGGCCGCCCGGTCCGCGCACCGGACCCGCGATGCGCGAACTCGCCATCATCCCCGATGGCGCCCTGCGCATCCGCGACGGCCGCATCGCCGCCGTCGGCCCGCGCGCCGAGATCGAGCGCTCCCTCGCCGATGACACCGAAGTGATCGATGCCGGCTGGCCGCATCGTGCTCCCCGGCTTCGTCGACGCCCACACCCATCCGGTCTTCGCCGGCAACCGCGCCGCCGAGTTCGAGCAGCGCGTCGAAGGTGCTACCTACGCCGAGATCGCCGCGTCCGGCGGCGGCATCCGCGTCCACCGTCCGCCGCACCCGCGAAGCCACCGACCTCGATCTGCTCACTGCCGCGCGCCGCTACACGGACTGGTTCCTGCGCGGCGGCACCACCACCATCGAGGCCAAGTCCGGCTATGGCCTTTCGCTCGACGACGAACTCCAGTATCCTCAAGACCATCCGCCTGCTCAACGCCGAGCGCCGCCTGCGCTACGTGCCGACTTTCCTGGGCGCCCACGAAGTCCCCGACGAATACCGCGGCGAGATCGACGACTACGTCGATCTGGTGATCCACGAGATGCTGCCCGCCGTGGCGGAGGATAATCTCGCCGAGTACTGCGACGTCTTCTGCGAGCCCAACGTGTTTCCCGCTCGAACAGGCGCGCATCGATCCTGCGCGCCGCCCAGTCGCTGGGCCTTCGCCTGCGCATCCACGCCGACCAGTTCAGCGCCGATTACGGCGCCCTGCTCGCCGCCGAACTCGGCGCCGCCACCGCCGACCACCTGGAATCCACCACCTCCGCCGGGCTCGCCGCGCTCCACTGCGGCCGGCGTGCAACCGGTGCTGCTTGCCGGCGTCGGTCTACAACCTCGGCTCCACGCGCTACCCCGCCGCCCGCGACATGATCGATCCGCGGCCTGCCCGTGGTGCTCGCCACCGATTTCAACCCCGGCATCTTCCCCGACCGCCTCCATGCCCCTGGTGCTCTCGCTCGCCTCCACGCAGATGAAGATGACGCCCGCCGAGTCGATTACGGCCGTGACGATCAACGCCGCCCACAGCCTCGGCCGCGGGCAGCCAGATCGGTTCGCTCGAACCCGGCAAGGCCGCCGATTTCGCCATCCACGATTGCGACGACTATCGCGAACTCCCCTACTTCTTCGGCCGCGACCCCGCCCACGCCGTTTATCTCGCCGGCCAGTGCGTCTACCGCCGCAGCGCCTGAATTTTCTACAACCGCTGGCGTCGTACGCACGTCCTTTATACTGGTACGTAGATGAGGTTTGGCCGATTCTTCATACTCGTGGCGGGCTTCGCGCTGTTGGTGTGCACGCTGTTTGCGCAGCGCCCGTTCCGCCAGTATCCGGCCTGGGAATACTTCAATTTCCCCCTTCCCACGGATTGGAACTGATCCCGGCGAGTGGACTTTCGCCCGCCTCATGTACCCCACCACCAGCGTCGACCTGGACTGGCAGGCCCGCTATCGCCGCGGCTTCGACTGGCGCGAAGGCAACACCAACTGGACCATCGACTATCCGCGCTCCGACCGCCACCTCGCCGCCGCCATCAATCGCCTCACCCGCATTCACGGCGCGCACCGTCGAGCAGCCCATCAATCTCGATGAAGACGACGACGTGTTCAACTACCCCTGGCTCTACGCCGTCGAAGTCGGCCACTGGGAACTCACCGATTCGCAGATCGACAAATTCCGCGAATACCTGATGCGCGGCGGATTTTTCATGTGCGACGATTTCCACGCCTCCAACGAGTGGGAAGTCTTCATCTACACCATGCAGAAGGTCTTCCCCGACCGCCCCATCGTGGACATCCCCGATGAGCGACGCCATCTTCCACACCGTCTTCGACCTGGACGAGCGCTACCAGGTCCCCGGCATGCAGTACGTCAACAGCCACCGCATTTACGAAAAGGACGAGCGCACCGGCAGCCCCGCCCACTGGCGCGGCATCTACGACGATCAACGGCCGCCTGATGGTCGCCATCTGCCACAACATGGATCTCGGCGATTCCTGGGAAAATGCCGACGATCCCGCCTACCCCGAGAAGTTCTCCGCCCTCGGCATCCGCATCGGCGTCAACTACATCATCTACGCGATGACGCACTAACCTGCGGCAATTCGATCCAATTTGCCGAGTGCCCGGAGTTCAGCTTCTACCTCGTCGATGGTCGAGCGCGGCTCTCTGCTGCGCGCCAGCGACACGGCTCCATCCTCAATGTCCCAGGCAAGTATCGCCAGCGCCGTGGCGATCACTTCATCGGGATTGACTTCAACCGTTTCGGCAACTGTCGTCGGCGCAGGCACCGGACACCCATCCAGCCGCAGTCCCTCAATGTGAAACTCGATCGCTTCCGCAATCAGCCGCCGCGCGTCCTCCAGCGTAGGGGCCGTGGTGACGCAACCGGGGAGGTCCGGAACGTAGGCTCCCCAGTTGTTGGCGGCCTTCTCAAAAACAACGGCGTATTTCATGTCTTTAGACCTGCCTGCTTCAGTATCGAGTTTAGCGTTCCTGGAGGCACTTCGTCGCTCGGGTGTCCCGCTTTCCCTCGGGGCAAGCCGGCTAAAAGCCGGCTGCAGGCAGGATTGCCTGCCCCACCCTAGGCTTGGCCCAGGATCTTCCCCGCCGCGGCACTTGCCCATGCGGATGCAATCGGGGATGCCGATGCCCTGGTAGGCGTTGCCGGCGACGTGGAGGCCGGGAATTTGCGCGACGCGCGCTTCCAGTTCCGCCTCGCGCGCGGGGTGGCCGACGGTGTATTGCGCCATCGAGCGCGGCCAGCGCGCGATGCGCGTGAAGCGCGCGGGGGCGGTGACGCCGGCGATCTCGCGCAGTTCGCCGAGCACCACCGCCTGGATCGCATCGTCCTTCTCGGCCAGCACTCCGGCGTCTTCCATGCCGCCGAGGAAGCAGCGTGCCACCACTTTGCCTTCCGGCACGCGATTGGGGAACTTGGTGCCGATCCAGGTGCAGGCCACCAGGCGGCGACGCTCTTTCTTGGGGACCAGGAAGCCGAAACCTGGCGGCAGCTTGTCGAAGTCCTTGGCGTCGAAACCCACCGCGACGGTCATCGACGAACTGTACGCGACCATGCCGAGCAACTCCGAGAGGCGCGCGTCCACGCCCGCCAGCAGCTCCGCGCCGCTGTGCGCTTCGCAGGCGATCACCAGGTGCTCCGCCTCCATCCACTCGCCGTCGAGCTGCACGCGGAATCCCGCGGGCGTGCGCTCCACCGAGTGCGCGCGCGCGTTGCGAACCTCCACCTTCCCCTGAATCGATGCCACCACCGCGTCTACCATCTGTCCCAGTCCGCCTTTCAGCGTGCGGAAGAGCGGGGCAGGGGATTGCGTTTTCGGCGCCTGCGCGCGCGAGGCCAGCACGCCGCGCGTCAGGCTGCCGTACTTCGCGGCCAGTTCGACGAAGCGCGGCAGGACGGCCGTGACGCTGAGCTCGCGCGGGTCGCCGCCGTAAATTCCGCTGAGCAGCGGTTCGGCCAGATAGTCCACCGCCTCCTGCCCGTAGTGCTCGCGCACGAAATCGGCCACCGATTCGTCGCCGCCCTTCATCTTGGGCGCGCGCAGCAACTCCATTCCCATGCGGATTTTGGTGGCGGGACTGAGCAGGCTGGTGGTCACCAGCGGCAGAATTTTGGTGGGCACCATCATCATCAGCCCGTCGGGCAGCGGCACCAGCCGGCCGCCTTTGCGGACGTAGGTGATGCGCAGATGATCGTTCGAGCCGATCACGTCGTCGCGCAGGCCGAGATCGCGGATCAGGTCGAGCGCCGCGGGCTTCACGGAGAGGAAGCTATCGGGTCCTGCTTCGATGGTGCAGCCTTCGATCTGCTCGGTCTGGATCACGCCGCCGAGCCGCGGCCGCGATTCGATGATGGTGGAGGAGACTCCGCCCTTCGCCAGGTAGTACGCCGTGGAGAGGCCGGAGATGCCGCCGCCGACGATGACTACGCGAGGCATGTGCCCGCTACCTTGGCCAGCGCCTGCGTAAATATCGGCGAACCGTTGAGGCTTTCGGGACGCGAGATCCGAATGCCGCGCGCAGCGGCGAAATCGCGGAAGTGCACGTCGATATCGTACAGGATCTCCACGTGGTCGCAGACGAAACCGATGGGCGCGATCACCAGTTCGCGGACACCTTCGGCAGCGTACCGCTCGATGCAGCTTTCCACCGTGGGTCCGAGCCAGGTACCGCCGCTCATCCCCTGACTCTGGTAGGCGAACTCCCAATCGGCGAGTCCGAGCCGCGCGGCCACGGCGTTCGCGGTGGCACGCGATTCGGCGTCGTAAATGTTCATTGGGGGAGGGAAGACTGTGCGCGGTGAACAGCACCTTGCCGCGCAGATGCCACGCAGGCGCTCCGCGAAGGCCTCGATCAACAGCGGCTCAGCGTGATAGCTGCGCGCCCACGCCAGCTCGATTTCACCCGCGGCTTCGCGCGCGTGCTTCATGTAGAGACCGACGCTCATCTCGGAAAACTGCGGCGCCAGGCACACGCAGGCCAACCGGTCCACGCCCGCGGCGCGCACTTGATCCATCGTCTCTTTGACGAACGGGTGCCAGTTTCTCATCCCGAAAAATACCGGGATTCCGATGGCGGCCTGCAGCGCTTCCGCCTGCACCCGTGTCCAGTGCGTCAGCGGAGAACTGCCGCCGATGGCGGCGTAACGGCTGGTGACTTCTTCCAGGACGCGCGGCGAGACGGCCTGCCCGCCGCGTACGAACGAGAGGTAACGCTCTACGTCCTCGATGCGTTCCGGCGCTCCGTGGGCGAGCAGCAGGACCGCGGTTTTCACGGCCGGAATTCCCGGACCATTTCCACCACGGCCTTCACGTTCTCCACCGGGGTTTCCGGCAGAATGCCGTGACCGAGATTGAAGATGTGGCCGGGACGAGTGCCCGTGCGTTTCAGCAGTTCGTGCACCTTGGTGCGCAATTCGGGCAGCGGAGCAAACAGCGCCACCGGGTCCAGGTTGCCCTGGATCGCCGAGCGGTAGCTGATGTCCATCCAGGCCTGGTCGATGTTGATGCGCCAGTCCACGCCCATCACGTCGCCGCCGGCGGCGTGCAGTTCGCGGAAGAAGCCGCTGGCGCCGGTGCCGAAGTGGATCACGGGAACGCCGGTGGAGCGGATGCGTTCGATCAGCGCGCGCGAATAGGGCGCGGCGAAGCGCACGTAATCGTCGGAACCGAGCGCGCCCACCCAGCTATCGAACACCTGGATGGCGCGGGCGCCGGCCGCCACCTGCGAATGCGCGAACGGGCGCCAGCACGTCCACGATCTTGCCCATCAGCCGCCGCCACAGCGTTTCGTCGCTGTACATCAGCTTCTTGGTGCGCACGAAGTTGCGCGACGCGCCGCCTTCGATCATGTAGCTCGCCATGGTGAACGGCGCGCCCACGAAACCGATCACCGGCACTTTGCCGGCGAGCGCGCGCACCACGTGCTGAATGGCCTCGCCCACGTAGCCGAGCTCGTCGGTGTTGGTGGTGGAGAGCGAATCCACGTCGTCGGAGGTGCGCACCGGGTTGCCGATCACGGGGCCTTCGCCCTTTTCGTATCTCAGTTTCAGTCCCATCGGTTCGATGGGCAGCAGCAGGTCGGCGAAGATGATCGCCGCATCCACGTCGAGCACTTCAATCGGCTGCAGCGTGACCGTCGCCGCCAGGTCGGGCCGCTTGCAGATTTCCAGAATGCCGTGCTTCTCGCGGATCTGCCGGTACTGTTTCATGTACCGTCCGGCCTGACGCATGAACCAGACCGGCCTTACGTCGGTGGGCCTTCGCCGGCATGCATCTAGGAAACGACTTGTCATTGGAGCCACGCGCATGGCTTATCCGTCCTGTCTTCGCAAAAGAACACTCGAAAGTCCTTTGGCCGATGCTTCACCGCCCATTGGCGGCCATTCACGAAATACGGTTTCGCCCACGCCTCGCTATCGATCGTTCGCGGCGCAATCACCGAAACCGAACTGCTTCCCTGCGCCGGATAACCGGTCCGCGGGTCCATGATATGGGCGTAAATCTTACCCTCCGCCCGGAAGAACTTCTCGTAACTCCCGGACGTCGACATCGAAGTGTCTTTCAGGAAGACCTCCGCCAGCGTCTTACGGTTATCCCAGGGGTCTTTGATCTTCACCGGCCAGCCCTTCGGCTCATCGGGCGGCGCCCCCATACCATAAATACTGCTTCCGGACCCGGCGACCAAAGCTATTGCGTATCCCGTTCCGTCTCAAAACATCCACCATGCGATCGACCGCGTAGCCTTTGCCGATCCCACCGGGGTCTAATTCCACACCCGGACGGTCAAACCGCACCGTCTGAGTCGCCGCATCCAGATGGACATGCTGGTAGCCGACTTTGGCCAGCGCAGCCGCAACTTCAGGCTTATGGGGCAGGTGGCCGGAGCCTTTATAAAACCCCCAAACCTTCATCAGCGGACCCACCGTGATATCGAACGCGCCTTCACTTTCCCGGCTGTATTCCAGGCATGCCGAGAGCAAGCGGAACAACTCCGGCGACACCTTTACCGGG
This sequence comes from uncultured Solibacteraceae bacterium, assembly GCA_963791985.1. Lineage (GTDB taxonomy): Bacteria > Acidobacteriota > Terriglobia > Bryobacterales > Bryobacteraceae > Solibacter. The sequence goes on from CAWBUN010000005.1 coordinate 783,774, forward strand.
CGCTCCGCCGCGTACCGGTTCACCTCGCTCCATTCGCTTGCCGGCTTGTAATTCGAAAGCAGGTCATCGAGCCGCCGGACCTCATCGAAAGCCGCGTCCGCCGCCGCCTCCATCTTGACCCGGTCGTACCCGTACAGGGCTATGGAATAGGTCGAACCCATGGCGTCGGCGCTCTTTTCGAGCCGCAGGAGTTCCTGCTGCCCGAAGGCCGCCGAAGCCGCCAACAGAAACAAAACAATCACAGTTTGACTTGCGCCCATCTAAATCTTTTATTTTCAACGGCACTTTGCTTTCGTACCGCCTGGTAACCCACCGGCGAAAAGATGGCGTGCTTACACAGCATATCAATTTGGCCCCCTATTTCGATACGCATATTCCCAAAAATGTTTGCTATCAGGGGGATAACGGAGCTCAGGCGTGTCCCGCGACCCTCAAGGGCCGGACGCCGGCTCGGGTGTTCGGTCGGTGAAGTACCCTTTCTCAGGGGTCCACTGGGGTGCTTATTCGTCCATCATTTCCACGGCAACCCTTCGAAGTTCAGCAAGCTCCTGGTCGGCGTCACCGCCCAAAGACTCACGCCTGATCCATCGCTCGACAGCGGCCAACAAAGACGGAGTGAGCGGGCGCGCTTGGAGCGGATGCATGACAGGAATCCCCGAAGCGTGTGCGGGCCGGTCGGGGTCTTCTTCTAGAACGATGGCGCAAAGTGCGATGCACTCATCACAGATGTAGGCCCTCGGGTGGTTCATGGGACTTGTAAAGAGCTTCGAAACGGAGTCCTGCGATTTACGGCAAAACGAGCAAGAGAGGACGTTTGTATCTGCCTGCCTCATCTCTGTATCTCCAGTTAAGAGAATACCGTTGTTCACGGCTTGCAAAGCCTACAGTTGCTGCGAAGTGGTGGATTCCACTAAATTGGAATCTCACCATGAACGCGAGAAAATGCTTCTGCGCTGCGTCGCTGTTGCTTTGTGCCGGATACGCATCCGCGCAGGAGAAAAACGATGCGCGCGAAGTGGCGGTTATTGAGATCGGCGCGGCTCCAAGCCGGAATCTGAAAGACCGCACGTCGAGCTTTGGACCTACGGTCGCAGTTGAAGTCTCCCCGATCGAGAACTGGCTGGAACTTGAGGCGGGGGTGACGCCCAGCTTTGGTGACCACACAACAGAATGGGCTACAGATCTTTTGTTCAAGAAGCCCTGGACGCTTTCGCCTACCGTCGAGTTCATGGCCGGCGTCGGCCCGGCGTGGATTCACACAAGAGAGTCCCGCATGACAACGAATTCAGTCGCCGGGGAAGCGGTCCTGGACTTCATGTTCTGGCCCGGGCGGTGGAAGCACAGGTTCGGCTGGTACGTCGAGCCGGGCTATGAATACAACTTTGGACGCGGACATGAGCGATCAGTCGGCATGAGCTTCGGCCTCCTGATCGCTCTTCGCAAACACTAGAGAGTTCCCGCGGGCTGCCCCTACTTGCCCAATACCTGAACTTCCATGGGGGCGAGCGAAACGCCGAACGCGTTGAGGCCGGTACTGCCATCGACTTCCTGAACCGTCACCGATCCCGCCGCCATCGGTTCGGCCATTCAATCGAACTGACATATCCGAAGGTCCTAAATCCGTGCCGAAGAAACTCGTGGAAAAGTCTACTGACGTTACACCCAGGGGGCCTGTGCTCGCACGGGTTCTATACTCGAGTATGCAGCCTTCGAGCGGGAGAAAGAGGCTCGCGAATCGCATCTTCGGTACCTGAATACAGCCCTTCACGATATACTGCGTTAATCATGATCGGCCGGACCGTGGGCGACTATCGGCTCGAGCGGGAAATCGGCAAAGGCGGCATGGGAGTGGTGTATCTCGCCCGCGACCTCAGCCTGAACCGCAACGTCGCCATCAAGTTCCTGTCGCCGCATGTATCTGACGAAAGCCACCGGCACCGATTCCAGCAGGAAGCGCAAATGGCTTCAGCGCTGAATCATCCACATATCGTCGCGGTCTACGCGGCAGGCTCTCTCGAAGAACAACTCTACCTCGTCACCGAGTGGATTGACGGCGGCACCTTGCGCGACTGGCTGTCGAGGGCGCAACCATCTCTTCGACAGAAGCTGGAACTGATTATCCCCGTGGCGGACGCACTAGCTACGGCGCACGATGCTGTTATCCTCCACCGTGACATCAAGCCCGATAACATCCTCGTCTCTAAAGCCGGTCACGCAAAACTGGCCGACTTTGGGTTGGCGAAGATTGCTGGATACTCCTGCTCAGGATGCGGTCACCAGGACGCTGGGAGAGACGACGCTTCCCGGAACAGTGGTCGGCACGATCGCCTACATGTCTCCCGAACAGGTGAGCGGTGCGGCCATCGATCTACGTAGCGACATCTTCTCGTTTGGCATTTTGCTTTACGAGTTGCTGGCGGGAACTCGCCCGTTTCAGGGCACATCCAATCTTCTGCTCCTGGAGTCCATCCGGGATGCCGAACCTCCGCCGCTTGCCGAGCGGTGTCCCGGCTTGCCGTTGCTGCTGCACAACATAGTGGAGAAGGCGCTCGAAAAGAATCCGGCGGACCGCTACCAATCGATGAAGGACCTGGTGGTAGACCTGCGCCGGGTGCTCCGCGGTTCATTGGTCGCGCCACAGGCCTCGGAAATTTTACAACCTGCAACGCCTTCACGATTGCGCCTTTGGGGAGTTATGGCCGCAGCCATCGTATTGCTTGGTGTTCTTGCGGGATTGTGGTTGCGACGTGATCGCGCCTGGGAGAATCCGCTATCCCTGGCTACCTTTACGCGGCTCACGGAATTCGAAGGTAGCGAGATCGATGGCGCGCTTTCTCCCGACGGGAAGTTCGTCGCGTTTCTCTCGGACCGCGATGGTCCGTTCGATGCCTTTATCGGACAAGTTGGAGTTGGCGACTTTGTGAATCTCACCAAGGGTCGTTTCCTGGATCTCTTCCATGAACAAAGCCGCAGCATCGGATTTTCAGGCGATGGCACTGAGATCTGGCTTCGCGTTTCGGCGTTGAATCCGGAGAAGCCGATACCGGGCAACGCAAGCTACTCACGCGGAGTATGGACGATTCCGGCGATGGGCGGCGGTGCGCCGCGGCGTTTCCTGGAACGGGCGTTGGTTGCGGTCTGGTCGCCGGACGGTTCGCAAATCGCATACCAGGAATCCACGCCGGGCGATCCCATCTACATTGCGGATCGGAACGGATCCAACCCACGCCGTCTCATCGCCGGGCGCGCCGGCGAGCATCAGCACTTTCAAACCTGGTCGCTCGACCGGCGCTATATTTATTACATTCGCGGATTCCGGGCGACGGAGTCCGATCTCTGGCGTGTACCGTCGGCCGGAGGGGAGCCGGAGCGATTGACCCATCATGTCAGTAAGGTGGCCTATCCGGTACTCTTAGACAATCGGCGGTTGCTCTACACCGCTCCGGGCGCGGATGCTTCAGGATCGTGGCTGTATTGTCTTGACCTGCAGAGCCGCCTGAGCCATCGGGTTAGCCTCGGCGTCGAGCAGTATCTCTCGATTGCGGGAAGCAGCGGACCTAACGGGCCGCATAGCCGCCTCGTTGCGACGGTGGCAAATCCTCGTGGAAGTATCTGGACCGTTCCCCTGTCCTTGACGCAAACCGCTGACGAGCACGATGCCCGGCCGCTGCCGCTGCCCGGCCTTCGGGCGGTGGCGCCGCGATACGGCCCTAACTTCCTGCTCTATCTTTCCTCCAAGGGCGGGGGAGACGGGCTGTGGAGACTCCAGGATGGCGCAGCGACGGAATTGTGGAAAGGCGCGGACGGCGTTATAGTCACACCCGCCGCCGTATCGCCCGATGGCAGCAAAATCTGCTTTGTGATCCGTCAGGGTATACGGCAACACCTTTACGTCATGACCAGTGACGGCACGGGCGCACATGAACTCGCCGATGCGCTCGATGTGCGGGATGCAGGTTCCTGGTCACCGGACGGGAAATGGATCGCCTTCACCGCCGAGGATAATGCGGGCGGACGCATCTACAAAATAGCTGCCGAAGGCGGCCCACCGGAACGACTGACGGAGGAGCTATCGTATAACCCTGTCTGGGCGCCGGACGGACGAATGATACTGTACGCGGCTCCCCTGCAAGGTGTTACTTTTCCGATAAAGGCCATAACGCCCGAGAAAAGGCCAGTGCCCGTGCACGAATTAGGAGTTACAGGCGAAGGAAACCGCTATCGATTCCTGCCCGACGGCAAAACAATTGTCCTGTTGCAGGGTTGGTTTCGCCATCAGGATTTCTGGGCTGTAGATCTGGCGAGCGGGCAGCGGCGGCGGCTCACAAACCTGAAGCCGGGATCGCTTTTGCGCAATTTCGATATCTCACCGGATGGCAAAACAATCGTGTTCGATCGAGTGCAAGAGAATTCGGACATCGTACTGATCGATATGCCCAGCCCGACGGGCGGCTGAGAGCGTGGACGTCGAATCGCGTAGGCAGGCAGCAGGACCTACTTGCCCAACACCTGAACTTCCATTGGATCGAGCGATACGCCGAACGCGTTGAGCGGGCCGCTTCCCGTGCTTCCATCGACTTCCTGAACCGTCACCGATCCCGCCGCCTTTCCCTGCACCGCGCCCGGTGCGCGAGGTGCGGGCTTGTTGCTGTAGAGGATCTTATACAGGTCGCCGGGCCGGCTCAAGTTGATGTCAACAATTACGTCGACATCACGAGAATCCGTGGTGCTGGTGTTGGCGACGATGATGACTTCCTCGTCGTTCAAGATGCGCGAGAAAGCCACGATGCCGTTGGGGAAGGTCGAGACGCCGAAATCGCTGTGGTTGCCGGAGATCGGCCGGAAATAGAAACGTCCATAGCGGAGGGCAGGCCGTGCGTCGCGGACCGCGGCAATGCGGCTGATCTGTTGATAGAAGAAGCTGCTCTTGTCAAAGCCCGGTCCGCCCCAAAGGGCTTCGCGTACCGCCTCGTCATTGCCTACGCCGTGCAGTCCCTGCTCGGTCCCGTAATAGAGGCAGGGAATCCCCGGCAGGCAATAGAGGCAGGCTATCCCCAAAGTGACCTGGTCGTCGTACTTATGTTCGTCTCCCGGTTGAACAAAGCGAATGCGCTCTTTGACATCGTGATTGTCCAGGAACGTGACAAAGAATCGCGTGGCGTCACCATGCGAACTCAGGATGTTGGCCTCGATCTGCTTGCGGAACGCATACATCCCAACCAGCTCGGAAGGAGGCACGGAGGCCTTCACCACGGGTTTCAGTTTGAAGAAGAGCGGATAATCGAGTGCCGCGTCCACGCCCACCATTTGGCTCTGATCGCTGGTTGAGCGGCCGATAAACTGGGCGATCTCCTGTTCGGCGTCACCCACAAAGACCTCGCCATAAGTGAAGAAGTTCTTCTTGCCGATGCTGAGCGCAAATTCGCGCATCGAATTCCCGAACAGGCGGGGCAAGTCGTTCAACAGATAGCGCAGCGTGTCGATGCGGAAACCATCGATGTCGTAGCGTGCGATGACGTACTGATAAGCGCGGATGAGAAATCGCTGCACATCGTCGAAATCGGTGCGGAACTGCTTGAGGGATGCGAAATCGCCGATCGTGCCGGCGCCCGTACCCTGCCGCCGGAAGTAATCGTTCTTGTGCAGTTCGACGGGCCAGACGAGTGCGTCCACGGGAGGATTGGCGATGGTGGCGATATCGGGGAAAAGCGCCGCGCCGGTAGCGTCGCGCCACAGAATGGATCGCGCGGAGTTCCGAAAATCGGCTTGCGCGCCCGCCGAACTGGTGCACGATGTCTCGCCCGGGTCGCAGTTGTAGGCGAAGGCATTACCGGTGTGATTGAGGACGATGTCGAGAATCACGTAGAGTCCGGCCTTGTGCGCGGCATCCACTAACTGGCGGAGTTCGTCGTCGGCATTCGCCGGATTATCGGCGAATCGAGGGTCGGCATGCAGGAAGTTGTGAATCCCATAGCCGTGATAGGTATGCGGTTCGAAGGGAAGGTTCTTGAGCACGGGACTCAGCCAGATTGCTCCGGCGCCCAAGTCCTTGATATAGGATAGCTGCGCCTGCACGCCGGAGAACTTCCCGCCTTGAAACTCGGAGAAGGTGGAATCGTCGAAGGGTAGATGGTTGGGTGGCGCGGATTTGTTGTTGAACCGGTCGACCATGAGAAAGTAGATGACCTGGTCGCGCCAGTCGGCAGGCGAAGGGAAAGCTTTGGGATCGCTACTGCCAGGGTGTTTGACGGTTTCGAGTATGCTTTGAAATTCGGGAGAGAATAGAGAGTTGGTCACGAATCTTCCTTTCGTTAGTCCTGGGGGATTCGGTGAGACTTGGTATCTATGTTCGCATAATGAAGTTTTCAGAGAGATGACAGCGCGCTTCACGGCTCCGGTGTTCATAGTGGTTCACGGGTACTGCGAGATCGCTCCCTGACGGTCGCGGCTCGTTGGGGCGACGCTTGCCGACTGCCGTAATCCCGCGCTCCGGCACGATATAATTGGCAGGCAATTCATGCCGTTGACCCTTGGAACCCGCCTGGGACCTTATGAGATCCTCGCTCCGCTGGGCGAGGGTGGCATGGGCGAGGTGTACAAAGCCCGCGACACGCGGCTTGACCGCACTGTTGCCGTGAAGGTCTTACCGGCACATCTTGCCGACAACGCCGATCTGCGCCGTCGATTCGAGCGCGAAGCCAGGGCGATCTCCGCGCTGCAACACGCCAACATTTGTATCCTGTTCGACGTGGGCCGGCAGGACGGTGTCGACTTCCTGGTGATGGAGTATCTAGAAGGCGAGACGCTGGCCGCGCGGATCAAACGCGGGCCGCTGCCACAAGAGCAGGTGCTGAAGATCGGGATCGAGATCGCCAACGCACTCGATAAGGCGCACCGCGCCGGCATCATACACCGCGACCTCAAGCCTGCCAACATCATGCTCACCAAAGGCGGCGTGAAGGTGCTGGATTTCGGACTTGCCAAGACAGCCGCGACCGCGGCGGCGCCTGCGGGCTTCTCGCAGGCCACGGAAACGCTGACCGCGGCGCACGTGATTGTAGGCACGCTGGCGTACATGGCGCCGGAGCAGTTGGGCGGTGGGGAGTGCGACGCGCGCACCGATATTTTCGCGCTGGGACTGGTCCTCTACGAAATGGCGGCGGGCAAGCCGGGCTTTTCGGGCGATAGCCGGCAGGCGATCATGGCGGAGGTTTTGCAGTGCCGGCCAGCGCCGCTGGCGGGAGCGCCACCGCTGTTCGCGCGCGTGGTGGAAACCTGCCTGGCGCGCGACCCGGAGGAACGCTGGCAATCGGCGCGGGATCTGCGCGCGGTGCTGGAATTGCCGGCCACGCCCGGGGCGCCGGAGGTTGCCGCGAAGTCCCGGTCGCGCGCGGTGTGGCTGACGGCAGCCGTGGTGGTGCTGACCGCGGCTGCGATTGCGATGCGATGGGTCGGCCAGGACCCCGGCATCACCGAACCCGTAGCGCTTTCGTTCGGAGCGCCGGAGGGCGGCCGGATCGACGATGGGGCAGGGGTAGTCTCTCCCGACGGACGCTCTATCGCGTTCGTGGCGAAAGAGGCGTCGGGCCGGACCGGTCTGTGGGTGCGCGCACTGGCGTCGCGGACGGCAACGCGGTTGCCCGGCACGGAAGATGCAACCGGGCCGTTCTGGTCGCCGGACGCGCAGTATCTCGGCTTCTTCGCGCAAGACAAGGTGAAGAAAGTCTCGGCAGCCGGGGGGCCGGTGCAGAACATCTGCAACGCCGTAAGCGATCTGGGAGCCACCTGGAACGCCGCAGGCGACATTGTGCTGGCGCCGCACAACCGGGTCCCGCTGCACCGAGTTTCGGCCTCGGGAGGAACGCCCCAACCGATTACCGCGCTGAACCAGCAGCGCGAGGAGAACTCCCATCGCTGGCCCCATTTTCTGCCCGACGGACGCCACTTCCTCTTCACGGCCAGGGGAAGGGACAACACCGCTATCTTTGCCGGTTCGCTGGATTCGAAGGAGACGAAGCTGCTGGTGACGGCACAATCCAACGCGAGTTTCGCACCGCCTGGATTGCTGCTGTTCGGCCGGGAGGGGACGTTGATGGCGCAGCGTTTCGATCCGGACAAACTCGAACTGCGCGGCGAGGCGTTCCCGATCGCGGGCGGACTACGCCAGAGCACTGCCAGCGCCAGCTCCCTGTTTTCGGTGTCCGCCAATGGCCGCGTGCTCGCTTACCGGGATGATAGGACTGCAGTCGCGCGGGTTACCTGGTTCGATCGCCAGGGAGTCAAGACGGCGGAACTCGGCCCGCCCGGAGAATACACGCAGCCCCGCCTCTCTCCGGATGGCAGGCGGCTCGCCCTAACCCTCCCCGACAAAGAAAATGGAAATCGCGATGTCTGGCTGATGGATACCGCTAGCGGCCGCCTCATGCGGTTCACTTCGAACCCGGCCACCGATTGGAATTCGGTGTGGTCGCCGGACGGTGCATTTGTGGCGTTTGCATCGGACCGGTCGGCTCCCTCCAGCGTCTACCGGAAAGCGGTCAGCGGCCTGGGCGAAGAGGAACTCGCCGTGAAAGAGTCCACGGGCGGGGCCTTCCCGCGCGACTGGTCGAAGGACGGCCGCTATTTGCTGTTCAACCTGAATGTGGGGACCTCCAACTCGCTGAGGATTGCGCCTCTATCCGGAGACAGGAAGGAGCGGGTGCTGGACGCACTCGCTTATGCGGAGGAAGCGCGGTTCTCGCCCGACAGCAGGTGGGTAGTATACGACTCCAGCGAGGGCGGGAGTTCCGACGTGTACGTGATTCCGGTGGAGGGCGGGGAGAAGGTCCGAATCTCGACCGCCGGAGGCAGATACGCTACCTGGGGGAGGGCCGGAAAGGAATTGCTCTACGTTGCGCCGGACGGCTTTCTGATGAGCGCACCGGTGAAGCCCGGGATCCCCTTCGAAGCCGGCACTCCGGTGCGCCTGTTCCACCTTTGCGAGGGGTTGCACTCGTTCCGAGGCGGCGAGGCATTTTATGACACGACCATGGACGGCAACCGGTTCGTGGCCACGTGCGTGTCGTCGGAGCCAGGACAAATTGAAGTGATCACCGAGTGGCAGCGGGCAATCAAGCAGGCCGGAGTTCGCTGACATTACGACGCACTATTCCCAGCGGAACACCTTCGCTGAAAGCGCCGTGCAGATCGCAAATACGACAACCAGCGCGGCGACGTCGCCGATGTGCGCCGACCAGGCTTCGCCTTTCCAGATTCCCTCCAGGAGCGATACCGCGTAGGTCAGCGGCAGCACGCGCGCCACTGCCTGAAGCGCCGGCGGCATCGACTGCACCGGCACGAACAATCCGCAGAGGCCGAGCATCGGATACAGGATGGCCGCGCCGATCGGTTGCGCGAAGCGCGCCGTCGGCACGATGCTCGCGATCAGAAAACCGATCGACAGAATGCTCCAGGTGCTGATCAGCAGCGCGATCGTAAATCCGAAGACGGGGAAGTGTGTCTGGACCGGGTAATAGCGCTTGCCCGCCAGCACGAGTCAAGGCCATGGTGACCGCCGTGAGCGTCAGTTTGACCAGCACGTGAGCGGTGAGAATCGTCTGCGGGCGCAGCGGCGTGGCCCGGAGCCGCTTGAGAATGCCGCCTTCCCGGTAAATCGAGATGATGGTGACCAGCGACAATACCCCGCTGAGCGCGATGAGCACGGATACGAGGACCGGCAGCCCGACGCGCAGGAATCCGGCGGGAGAGAGCGAACCCGGCGTGAGCCGGCCTCCCGCAAATCGACTCACGACCACAAAAACCAGCGACCGGAAACAAGATCGATCCGAACGCCCCGAGCGGCTCGCGCAGGAAGATCTTGATCTCCAGCCAGGTCAGTTTCCAAAGTCCATGCAGCATTGGCAAGTCTCTTTCAGTCGCGAATCGAATGGCCGGTCAGTTTCAGAAAGACGTCCTCCAGGTTGGGCAGCACGGTGCGGAAGTCGGTGACCCGGATCCGATTCTCGGAGAGGCACTGGATCACCTCGGTCACGAAGTCGTCGCCCCGCCCCTGAAGGGTGAACTGGGAGTCCTGGCGCACCACGTTGTCAATCTGCGGAATGGCGCGCAGGCGTTCTTCGGCCAGGGTATCCCCGGTCGCCAGGACCACCGTCCGCGTGGGACAGTGCCGCCGCACCAATTCCTCGGGAGTACCCATGTCGATGATCTTTCCGTATTCGATGATGGCCACGCGGTCGCACAACCGCTCCGCCTCCTCCATCAGATGAGTGGTCAGAAAAACAGTTTTGCCGCGATCGCGGATGCCGCGCACCAGGTCCCAGATGGCTCTACGCGACTGCGGATCGAGCCCGGTGGTCAGCTCATCGAGGAATACCACTTCCGGATCGTTGATCAGCGCCAGGGCGATAAACAGGCGCTGCTTCTGCCCGCCGGAAAGGGTCATAAACCAGGCGTTGCGCTTGTCGGCAAGGCCGAGTTGTTCGAGCAGGCGGTTGCCGTCCACCGGCTTTGGGTAGAGAGAGGCCCAGAGATCCACCGCTTCCCAGACCTTGATTCTCTTCTGGAGCTGCGCCTGTTGGAGTTGCACCCCAATCCGGTTCTGGACCTGATAGACGTCGCGGAAGGGATCGAGGCCCAGGATCGAAATTTGTCCCGCGTCCGGCCGGCGCACTCCTTCCACGCACTCCATGGTGGTTGTCTTACCGGCGCCATTGGGCCCGATCAACCCAAAGACTTCGCCTTCGACGACGTCGAACGAGACATCGGAGACGGCCGCCGTGGCTCCGTAGCTCTTGCGGATGTGGGAAACCTGAATGACCGGATCAGGAGTGCCGGAGATACCCATACCATGTCCGACGGCTCATGCCGCGTAGCCGGACTCCTTTCCAATTTTGCGGTACCAACAGAATATCAGAGGCTGGAGCGTAACCGATTGGAAGCCAACGCATCACGTCACGCGCTGATACAATTCTCGACGTGAGTGCAACCTCGGTTTCAAGAAGTGTCGACCCGGATGCAAGCAGACCGTCCGCGCGAATCGTTTCGATCCAGCGCTGGTCGATCGTCCTCCTGGTTGCCGGAGGGGCGCTGAATTATGTTGACCGAGCCACGTTGTCCGTGGGCAACAAACTGATTCAGGAAGACCTCGGAATTCCGGTGGTCAGGATGGGTCTGCTGCTCTCGGCGTTTCTGTGGGCATATGCGCTTGCCCAGCTTCCGGTAGGAGGCCTCATCGACCGGTACGGGCCGCGCAGGCTTCTCGGGTTAGGGCTCTTCAGCTGGTCAATCGCACAGGCGGCCGGCGGTCTGGTCACAGGCTTCGGACCCTTCATCGCCGCGCGCTTCGCGTTGGGCGTCGGCGAGGCCCCGTTGTTTCCGGGTGGAGCGCGGGTGGTGCGCGACTGGTTCGGCATTCGCGAACGGGGTTTCGCTACCGGCCTTCTGCAATCCGCCTCGTCACTTGGCAACTTCATCGCGGTCCCATTGCTGACCTTCCTCATGCTGAGGTTGAGCTGGCGCTGGATGTTCGTGATCGTCGGTTCAGCGGGAGTGTTGCTGGCAGTGGTCTGGTGGGCCATTCACCGCGATCCATCGGAAATCCGCCTGACCACCGACGAAGTTCGCTACCTGACGGAGGGCGATGAGAATACCACTTCGCGGCGGCCCTCCTTCGCACAATGGAGGCGGCTATTCGCTCACAGAACCACGTGGGGTATGATCGCCGGCTTCTTTGGCACGATCTATACGCTTTGGATGTACACCGGCTGGCTGCCATTCTACCTGGAGCACGAACGGCACATGAGTGTCGCGCGGGTTGGAATTGTTGCCGCAATCCCCTACTTCTTCGGATGCGTCGGCGCGGTTGTGGGCGGCTGGCTTTGCGACTTCCTGACGCGGCGTGGATGGGCACCGATTGCCGGGCGGAAATTGCTGATCTCATGCGCTCTCTTCGGCATTTCACTGTGTACCGTGGGAACGGCGTTTGCGGAATCCAACGCGCTCGCGCTCACATTCATTTCGCTTTCGCTGTTCCTGATCTACATCGCGAGCAGTGCCGCGTGGGCGACGGTTCCGGTCGCCGCGCCTAGCCAATACACCGCGTCTCTGGGCTCCATACAAAACTTCGGCGGGTACCTGGGCGGCGCGCTTGCTCCGACGGTAACCGGCATGCTGCTGCAACGCACCGGGAACTTTTCCCAAGCGCTGCTCTTCAGCGCCGGACTGAGCGCGTGTTCGGCGGTGGCCTACCTGCTGCTGGTCCGCAGCCCGATCCAAGCTGATTCCGAGTAACGCGGCACTGCCGGCGAAAGAACCGGGAGTGGTAACATCTCCAGATGAAAACCGCCCGCCGTTTTCTTGTGTGCGCGCTTTGGATTGCCTGCGCGCGCGGGGTTCACGCACAAGTCTTCGAGGTGGCCGAATCCACGATCGCCGAAGAGCAGAAGGCGATGACCGAGGGCCGCATCACAGCCAAGGCCCTGGTTCAGGCCTATCTCGACCGCATCGAGGCGTTCGACCGTCGCGGCCCCCGGCTCAACGCCGTGATCACACTCAACCCGAACGCTCTCCGGGAGGCCGAAGTCCTGGACCAGGAACGCGCGGCGAAAGGGCCGCGTGGACCGCTGCATGGAATTCCGGTGATCGTGAAAGACAACTACAGCACGGCGGACATGCAGACCACCGCGGGCACCATGGCGCTGCTCGGGTTTGTGCCTTCGAAGGATGCATTTCAGGTGCGAAAGCTCCGTGAGGCCGGCGCCGTGATCCTCGCCAAATCCACCATGCACGAGCTTGCCTCCGGCATTACAACGGTCGGCTCCGCCTTCGGACAGACGCTGAATCCCTACGACCCATCACGCAATCCGGGCGGGTCGAGCGGCGGCACGGGAGCCGCGATCGCAGCCAGTTTCGCGGCTGCCGGAATGGGTTCGGACACTTGCGGATCGATCCGCATTCCGGCCTCGGTCAACAACCTGGTGGGTCTTCGGCCCACCAAGGGCCTCTCCAGCATCGCGGGGATCGTGCCGCTTTCCGTCACCCAGGATGTGGGCGGTCCGCTGGCGCGTTCCGTGGCGGACCTGGCCGCCATGCTCGATGCCACGGCCGGCGAAGATCCGGCCGACCCGGCGACTCATCTGCAGGCGGGCCAGGCGCGGCCGAAGTTCCTTCCGGCGCTGGATGCCGGGGCGCTGAAGGGGGTGCGCATCGGAATCCTGGAGCCGCTATTTGGCGATGCCTCGGACGACCCGGAAGTGATCCGCATTGTCCGCGCTTCCATTGAGAGTTTCACCAAGGAAGGCGCGATCGCGGTTTCGGTTCCCATGCCTGAGCTATCGGCCGCGTTGGACGGCTCGTCGGTGATCAATCTCGAATTCAAAGAGGACCTCGCGAACTATCTCGCCGATAACGGAGACCCGCCTGTGCACTCGCTGGCGGAGATCGTTCATGGGGGCTTGCTTCACTCTTCACTGGAAGCTTCGATGAACGTTCGCCTGGCCGCGAAGGGGCGCGATTCCCATGAATACAAGATCGCGCTGGCGAAACGCACGGCCATTCAACAGACCATCCTGAAACTGATGGAAGACCAAAAGCTGGACGCGCTGATTTATCCCACCATGAAGCGGAAGGCGGCGCGTATCGGCGAACCCCAAGGCGGTTCGAACTGCCAACTCAGCGCGTCTACCGGATTCCCCGCCATCACCATGCCGGCCGGCTTCACGGCGGACGGCCTTCCCCTCGGAGTCGAATTATTGGGCCGTCCTTTTGACGACGCGAGGCTCGTGTCTTATGCCTTTGCTTACGAGCATGCGACGCACCGCCGCCGCGCTCCGGCGAGGACTCCGGCTATCGGCGGTCGATCGATTATTCCGCTGATTACCTGGCAATCGAGCGCCCGGGCGCCCGGCGCCGATAACACGGTGTCCGCGAAATTCACGTTCGACCAGACGACCAACGAGCTCACGTACAGCGTTACGGCTACCGGCTTTCCGGAAGGTGACATTCTGGCGGCAACGCTTCACCGCGCGGGGAAGGGCGATACCGGCCCGGCCATCTCGGTGCTTTCCAATCACACCTTCCAGAGCATTGCGGGAACGCAGACGCTGTCGGATCCGGATCGCGAGAAGTTGATGTCGGGGGGCTTGTACTTGCGGATCGCAGCGCTGTCGAAGAGCAGCGATAACCTGCGAATCTCACTGAAGCCGCCTAATGGGAATTGACTCCCGGCAGCGGGTGTGTCTCAGTTCCGATAGAGTAGGTTAGACCTTAAGCTCTCCCACATGATCGGACAAGTCTTCGCACATTATCGGATCTTAAGTCCCCTCGGATCGGGTGGCATGGGCGACGTGTATCTCGCCGAGGACCAAAAACTCGGGCGTCGCGTTGCGTTGAAGTTTCCGAAAGGTGGCGGCGGCGGATTGTTGCGCGAGGCGCAACTCGCCGCACGGCTGGACCATCCCAACATCTGCCAGGTCTATGAAGCCGGTGAATACGAGGGCCGTCCCTACATCGCGATGCAGTTTGTGGAAGGCGAGACGCTGGCGAATCGCCTGAGCCGCGGCCGCCTGAGCGAAGCGGAAGTCATGAACATCGCCGGGCAAGCCGCCGAAGGACTTGCCGAAGCGCACCGGCTCGGCGTCCTGCATCGCGATATCAAGCCGGCCAACATCATGCTCGGGGCCAGAGGCCAGGTGAAGGTGATGGATTTCGGCCTGGCGATGCGTGAAACCGTCTGCGCGACCGACGCAAGCGCCACCCAGACGCTCGACATGCCTTCCGGGCAGATTTCCGGAACGCTGCCCTATATGTCGCCCGAGCAGTTGCGCGGCGAGCCCCTGGACGTCCGCGCCGACATCTTCAGCTTCGGCGCTGTGCTGTACGAAATGTACACCGGCCGGCGTGCGTTCGCGGGTGAGCTCCAACACGAATTGATGGCGGCGGTTCTCAGCACGAATCCGCCGGTTGACCAGGTACCGCAATCGCAGCGCGCGCTGGTCGCGAACTGTCTCGCGAAGGCGCGCCAGGCGCGTCCGGCGTCGATGCAGGAAGTCTTAGCCGGGTTGGGACCAGAGACTCGCGCGCCTTTCGCACTCTCCCGGCGATGGGCGTTCATCGGGACCGCCGGGGCCGCTGTGATCGCGCTGGCAATCTTCGCCTGGCTGCAGCGCGCGGCGCCCGTAGAGATCCATTCGCTTGCGATCCTGGGCCTGGAGAACCGGTCCGGCGATGCAGGCCAGGATTACTTCTCGGACGGGCTGACCAACGCGCTCGCGGCCGGTCTCACGCGTTTGAACGGATTGCGCGTGATTCCGCCGGCGGCGACCCTGGTCTATCGCGGGATGAACAAGCCGCCCGCGGAAATCGGAAAGGAACTGAACGCCGACGTGCTGTTGGATGGGACGGTGTCGCGGGCGGGGAATCGCGTGGAGATCAAGACGCGGCTGGTGAACGCGCGCAGCGGGCGCGATCTGTGGAAACACACGTACGATAGCGCGGCGGCGGACCTGCCGGCTTCACAAAATCAGATCGAGCGCGACATCGCCGCGCAAGTACATGCATCGGCGCCCGACCGTGCGCGGATGATCGACACGCGTAAACTCGACCCGCGCGCTTACGATCTCTATCTGCGTGGAAGCTACCACCTCGCCCGCTTCACCGCCCAAGACACGGACCAAGCCATCGGACTGTTTGAGCAGGCTATCGCCATCACGCCGGATTTCGCTCCACTTCAGGCGGATCTGGCAAGCGCCTATGCCGGCAAGTCCTTCAGTTTCGCGCCGGACGATCTTCAAAGTGAAGAGCGCGCGTTCGCCGCCATCGAGAAGGCTTTCGCGCTCGATCCCGATTCCGCCGAAGCCCACCTGGCGCGCGGCCGACTCCTGTGGCGGCCATCGCACGGATTTCCGCACCGGGCGGCGCTGGCCGAATTCCGGTTGGCGGCCGCTTCTCGGCCGAATCTGGGGAGCGCCTGGAGCGAGATCGCGTCAGTCCTGATTCACGTCGGCCATTTGGACGAAGCGCTGGTGGAATTACGCAAAGCCGAGGCGCTCAATCCCGGCCAAACCGCCTCCTCCAATCGGGTCTCGGAGGTGCACCTGTTTCAGGGCAAGGCTCAGTTGTCGCTCGACGAGGGAAGCCAGTTACAACTCGGTGTGAACCTACCAATCATGGAGTTCGATCGCACGTGGGCGCTGATTGACGCCGGGCACTTGGAAGAGGCAGCGCGGTCCATCGCGACGCGCTATGAGGATTCGAAGCCGGGCGCGGCCGGACTAAAGCACGCCGTAAGTGCGCTGCTGGCGGCGCGCCAGGGAAATCGGCGGGCGGCGGAGTCCGAAATCCACGCCGCACTCGCGGAGCCCCAGGGCTTCGGCCAATATCACCACGTCACGTTCATGATCGCCTGCGCGTATTCGGTGTTGGGAGATGTGGAGCGCGCCCAGGAGTGGATGGAGAAGACGGTGGCGGGCGGCTTCCCGTGTTTCACGTTGTTTGAAGTCGAGCCCAGCCTGGGACGGTGGCGCGCGACGTCGCAGGGTCGCGACTTCCTGGTGAAACTGCGTCAGGTATGGGAGGCGACGCCGTAACTCCCGCAGGTCGAAGGCGCGCTAGTGTCTAGAGATTACCGAAGATAGTAGCCGCAATACTGCTTCCGGTGTCTAATTCAGGTATGGACAGCCCGTTCGAAGAATGCGGCGGAAAACGAGAAGAACCTCTACCTCGTGGGCGCCCGTCGACAAGGTCGGCCATCAGTGGGCTAGTGGTGGCCGCAGGCATTTTGCCTGGTCTTCTCGGCCTCGTTATTTCCGGTACCAAGTGGATCGACGACGATCCCGGTTCGCCGGTCTGGTTGACCAGCAGGTTTGAGGCGGTCGGTCCCGGTCTGCTTGGACTGGTGTTCCTGTTCGCTTCCCTTACGGCACTGCGCAACCGGAAACGCGCGGGCCTGATTTTTCTGAGCGGCGCACCTGGAGTGACTTTCGTGCTCAGCCATCCGGGCGCTGGTTACAATTCGGGGGTTTCTGGCTAGGAACGGGCACGAGAGCCTGGCCGAATGTGCTTGCTCCGCGGCGGACTTCGGCCGGCAGGCGGTTGGCTGCTGTCGCGCTGCTCGAGTGTGTGGCGACGGCTGCCCTGGTGGTTGCAGGTACCTTCGCGGTCAGCGCAATGTGCTCATCGCTCTGGACGGCTGACTGCTCAGGGCCGCGATTGTTTCTGCGTCCCATACGCACCGGCCACGTCGTAATGACAGCCCGGGTAGTCTGGGCCGACCATACCGCCAAAGTCTCCGGCAAGTGGGCGGGAGATTGGGCGGTCGGAGTGGTGCAAGAGCACTCTTGGGGACTGCCTTCGTGGGATCGTCGCGTTGTTCTTCTGACGAACCACATGTTCCGGGACGGCGAAACAATCTTCGTCAGCGGGTCCCGTGAAATAGGCGTCCTGACTCGCCTTCTGCCCATCGTAAACGCCAGACCTTGCGGCACCTTCTACACTCAGCCCGCGGCCGACGCAAGAATTCAATTGGAGTTACTCCGGAAGCCTCCGGCTGTTGGCGAATCACGCATAATGGGCTACGTCCGGAGCCCAGTACCTTTGGCCCCGATATCGAGAGCGGGAACAACTCGAACGCTGACAACCGATCGTGACGGCATGTATGTATTAGCCGGTCGAAGCTGGCTCGACCGGATATTTACACGGACTGGAGGAAGCCTTAAGGTCGGGCAGCATATGGGACGCCGCGAGGCCGTTGTCAGCCCTCCGATAGGAATCGAGCGGTGCTCGACAGGTTCACGTGTCTCAACTGCGAAACTCCGTTGGGCCGGAGCAGCTCAACTTAGTCTCCCGCAATACGTGCGAGTTGGTAGCGCTTGTACGGTTGCATCGCGATCGCCTCGAACTTCCAGCTATCATGCGGCCCGAGGGCGGCCAGGTTTGTCATGGCCCCACCCACAACGTCGCCACCGGCATTGTAGAGCTTGTATTCCACTTCGACGTAATTGAACCGCTTCTCGCAGTTGTTGCGTACCCATCCGCGGATCCGGCCGTATCCATCGACAGAGGAGCCTTGGTCGGAAGTCAACTCGAGGCAAGGCCGGGGTGCCGACGGCGCATTCGCAGCGACGGCGCTATTCTCCGCCTCATAGTGTGCAAGGCGGGGAAAAATGTAGGCGAGGATATACGTGCAGCCCACGATGATGGCGGCACGCAGCAGCCATCGAATGGGTTTTTCTTTGCTTCTTATGTTCAAGGTTCGCTCCGATCTTCAAGCTGATTTGCGGCTGGATTCCCCTCCCCGCAACGGGCCGAAACGCCGGGTCTGAATCCTGCTGACGAAGGTCAGTTTATCCGGACTAATTCACCCGCGCGCCTCCTAACTTGGGTATTACAGTTTTGCTTCCCAGTACCCCATTTGATAGGGGGTAGTTAACCAGTACTGCTGGTCGCATGGCGGGGAAATCGCCTGCTCAAATAGGGCGTTGGCCAGGCCGTCAAGCGTGGACACCGGGCGCAAGCGGCTCGCTTGCCTTCTTGCCCGGCGAACGCTTGTGATCGCTGCGATACCGGCCCGGAGGCTGCCCAAACTCACGCTTGAAGGCGCGATTGAAGGCAGCTTCCGATTCGTATCCGACATCGGCGGCGATTTCCGCGACGCCTCGCGATGTCTTTTCGAGCGACCGCGCGGCCAGTGTAAGCCTCCAGCGAGTCAAGTACGCCATGGGCGGCTCGGAGAGATATCGGGTGAAACGTTCCACCAGGGCGGACCGTGAAATACCCACTTCGTCGGCGAGATGCGCGATCGTCCACGGATGGGCAACGCGGCTATGCAGCAATCCGAGGCTCTTGCCCACGATGGGGTCGCGCGCTCCGGCGAGCCATCCCACTTGCTGATCGGGCAGGCCGGCGACGTAGCGCCGCAGGGTATCGACGAACAGGGCCTCCGAGAGTTTGGCAAGCATGGCTTCGCTGCCGACCCGTCCCGAAGCCGCCTCTTCCACCAGGTGCAGGATGGAATTCTCGAGCCAGTGCCCGGCGCGATCCGTTCGGATATTGACCTTGAAGACGGGCGGCAGTCCGTTCAGGATCGGGCGGCTCACGTAGGGGTCGCACGTCATGTACCCGCAGACGAACCGCGAGGTTTCACCTCCGCCGCCGGCGTGCAAAGGGCTTAAATCCCGCGCTTGGATTTTGGCCGCAATCCCGTAGTTCGGGAATGGCCGGGTCGCCTCCGCGCCACTGCTCATGTGGTGCGGATCCCCATGCGGAAAGATGACGACATCTCCGGGCTTCAGCTCGATGGAAGTTCCATCCGCTAATTCGACTACCGCTCCGCCCTCGATGACGAAATGGTAGAGCACGAGGTGCGACGCGCCCAGGCCGAGCGTGGCCGCCATCATGTTCGACGCCGGTGACGAAAAACCCCAGGGGGCCGAGAATTCCGCGCTGAAGAAGACAGCGCCGTTCAGCTTGACGCCGCTCAGAATCTCGGAGAAAGCATCCATTCGATCCTCCGGACTGCCTGCAAAGATTCCTGGCCATCGTGCAAAGTAATCAGATCCCCCCGGCCGTTCGAGCAAGTCATGGAGACGCCCGAGCATGGCCTTTACGGCAGGCGCACTGCACAATTGTAGTCCTAGAGGGGAACTTCCCGCCAATGCACTGGCAGGCCAGTTCCAGATGTTACAGAGAGGATGCTGCCATGAACTTAAATAAAGCGTTATGGGAGAAGGGCGATTTTACCGAGATTGCCGGCTTCATGCGTCAATCCGGAGAAACAGTTGTTAATTCACTCGAGATCACGCCTCCGGTGCGGGTTTTGGACCTGGGTTGCGGAGATGGCACGACCGCGATTCCGCTTGCTCAGATGGGGGCCGAAGTTGTGGGAATCGACATAGCCAGCAACCTTGTGGAGGCGGGGAACAAACGAGCGGCGGAGGCGGGGCTCAACCGGGTGAAGTTTCAGGAGGGAGATGCGAGCAACCTGCAAGGCGTCGACGACCATTCGTTTGATCTGACCCTGTCCGTATTCGGCGCTATGTTCGCTCCCAAGCCTTCAAGACGTGGCCAGGGAGATGGTGCGGGTCACAAAGCCGGGCGGCCGCATCGTGATGGGCAACTGGATTCCGAACGATCCGACGTTTGTGGCACAGTTGCTGAAGATCAGCTCGGCGTTCACGCCTCCGCCTCCGGAAGGCTTCGTCAGCCCGATGACGTGGGGCGTGGATACGCACATCATCGAGCGTTTTGGCCAGGCCGGAGTGCCTAAGGAGAAGATCTCCATGGTCAAGGACACGTACCACTTCATTGCGCGCGACAAGAACCCGGTACAAGTGATCGATACGTTCCGGCGGTTCTACGGTCCGACCATGAATGCCTTCGAAGCCGCCGAAAAGAACGGCCGCGAGCGAGGAGCTCCACAGCCAACTTGTGGAACTGGCGAAATCACAGAACAAGAGCACGAACGGCTGCACCCACATACCCGCTACGTTCTTGCGAGTAACTGTTTGTCTTTAAGGAGAACTGAAAATGAAAACCGAACTGAAAGAAGCTCAAGCCCCGACGCGGGCGGCAATTGTGAACTCCAGATCCGAGGCCCTCGCCGCCCGTCTCGAGGCCGGCGCCGCGGCACTGGCTGCGTTTGCGGCAACGCTTTCCGAAACCGAATGGCAGACTCGCCTTCCCAAGGATGGACGCAAAGTTGGCGTAGTGGTGCACCATGTCGCCAGTGTGTATCCGATCGAGATCCACCTGGCAAGCCTGCTCGCCGCCGGCCAGCCAATCACCGGCGTCACCTGGGATGTGGTGGCCGTTATGAACCGGGATCACGCGAAGGAAAATGATGGCAGCTCCAAGGATGCCACGCTCGCCTTGCTGGCAGCCAACAGCGCAGCGGCGTCTGCGGCGATTCGTGCGCTTAGCGATGAGCAGCTGGATCGCGCCGCGCCGGTGTCGCTCAATAGCGATGCCCCGCTCACCTGCCAGTTCCTACTTGAGGACCATGCCGTACGCCACAGCTACCACCATCTTGACGGTATCCGGGCGGCGCTTGGTAAAACAATGTGAGCAGTTCCAGGGAAGACATCAAAGCCGTTCTCGATCGTAATGCGAAAGCTCTCGAGCTGCGGCCATCCATCGGCCTGGGAACCGCGGTGACCAAGGTGCGCCTGACCGAGGGACTGGCGTGTCATATCGAAGAGGGCGCGTGGCAGTTGACGGCGGACATGTCCGAGAAATCCGGGGGCGCCGGCACCGGTCCGAATCCGGGAATGCTTGGCCGTGCCTCGCTCGGCAGCTGCCTGGCGATCGGTTACGCGATGTGGGCCGCGCGGCGCGGGGTTCCGATCCGCTCCCTCGAAGTCGAAGTGCAGGCGGATTATGATACGCGGGCGGAATACGGGATCGACGGTGCCCGGCCCGGCTACCGCCAGGTACGCTGTATCGTGAATGTCGAAAGCGACGCGCCCGAAGAGGACGTGCGGCGCGTGCTGGAGCAAGCCAATGCCGCCAGCTCCTATTTGCACGTCTGGCAAGATCCCCAGGACGTGAGTATCGATATTCGCGTGAAGCGCCAGGAGTAGCCACATGGATGCGAAATTGCAGCGGCGCATTCAGCGCTACGGTTGGGACAAGGCCGCGGCGGATTACGAAGAGTATTGGAGGAAGCAAATCGAGCCGGCCCAGAAGCGGCTGCTGGAGATGGCCGCACTCCGGCCCGGCGAACGGGTTTTGGACATCGCCTGCGGCACGGGGTTGATCACTTTTCCGGCGGCGGTATCCGTGGGTGCGCAAGGGTCGGTGGTGGGCACCGACATTTCCGGCGGGATGATGGAACGCGGGCGCGACGAAGCAGCCAAACGGGGTCTCGCGAACGTCACGTTTCAGCGGGCCGATGCCGAGGCTCTGGATTTTCCGGAGAGTAGTTTTGATGCGGCGTGCTGCTCACTCGGCCTGATGTACGTCCCCGAGCCCGTAAGAGCTTTGCGGCTGATGTTCCACTTGCTGAAGCCCGGCGGACGAATCGCCGCGAGCGTTTGGGGGCAGCGCGACCGTTGCGGCTGGGCAGGAATTTTTCAGGTGGTTGACGCGCGCGTGAAATCGGAGGTCTGCCCCATGTTCTTCCAGTTGGGAACGGGCGACAATTTGCGGACTGCGATGGAACTGGCCGGTTTCTCCGATATCCATCTGGAGCGTCTGGTGACCACGCTCGAGTACGCATCGGCGGAAGATGCCATCGGGGCGGCATTCGCCGGAGGGCCGGTCGCCTTGGCGTACGCGCACTTCGAAGATGAGATCCGCGAGGCAGCACACGCGGAGTACCTGAGCACCATCCAACCATACCGGCGCGGTGCAGGGTATTCCATTCCCGGCGAATTCGTGGTGGCCCTGGCGCGAAAGAGCTAGCTAGCTAGTACGACAACCGCGAGATGAAATACGAATTACCAACCGCTTGCTGACGCGCGCGGCTCGGAACAGAGCCGCGGCCGTCAGGGGGCGGTTGCTCATGGTCAAATACCTGGCCGCGCTCTTTCGAACAGAATCTCTACCAAACAACAAGAGGAGATCTCTACCCATGAGATGGCAACCTGACCCAACGTTCTATCCCTCGCCGAAGATGGCGATCGAAGCGCCGGCTGAGAAGCTGGCATATGTGGCAATGTTGAACCCGACCGTGAAGAAGGGTCCGGATGCGATGGCGGTTGTCGACGTCGACGCAGCATCGAAGTCCTACGGCCAGATGGTGGGGCGCGTGGATATGCCCAACGCGGGCGACGAACTGCACCACTTCGGCTGGAACGCCTGCAGTTCCTGCCTGTGCCCCTATTCGCCGCATGCGCACATGGAGCGCCGCTACCTGATAGTGCCGGGTTTGCGATCGTCGCGTATCCATATTTTGGATACGAAGCCGGATCCGAAGAACCCGAAGCTGGTGAAGGTGATCGAGCCGGAGACGCTCATGAAACGCACCGGTTACAGCCGCCCTCACACGGTGCACTGCGGACCGGAAGGCATTTACATGAATGCCCTGGGATCGTCCGACGGGGAAGGGCCGGGCGGCGTATTCGTTCTGGACGCGGAGACGTTCGACGTGCGCGGGCCCTGGGAGATGGACCGGGGTCCTCAATACCTGGCGTACGATTTCGCCTGGCACCTGGGCCACGACTCCATGATCACCAGCGAATGGGGCACGCCCAATATGTTCGAAGACGGGCTGAACGCCGAACTGCTGCTGGCGGGAAAGTATGGCCACCAGATTCACGTCTGGGATTTGCAGAAGCGCAGGCACAAACAGGTTTTGGACCTGGGAGCCGAACAGCAGCTCGTGTTCGAACTCCGGCCGGCGCGGAATCCCACGAAGGCGTACGGCTTCGTGGGCGTGGTGGTCTCGCTGAAGGATCTATCGTCATCGATCTGGCTCTGGTACAAGGAAGGCCGCGCAGAGAACGCGGAGTGGAAGATCCGTAAGGTGATCGAGATTCCCGCGGAGCCGGCTGATCCGGAACTGCTGCCTCCCCTGCTGAAAGGCTTCGGGGCGGTCGCGCCGTTCGTCACGGACATCAATCTTTCGCTCGACGACCGGTACCTCTACGTCTCCTGCTGGGGCTCCGGCGAATTCCGCCAGTATGACGTCAGCGATCCGTTCCATCCGAAGTTGAACAGCAAGATTCAGATGGGAGGCATCGCGCGGCGTGCGGCTCATCCTTCAAATCCCGGCATGCCTCTGAATGGTGGTCCGCAAATGGTCGAGCTGAGCCGGGACGGCCGGCGCGTGTACGTGACCAATTCCCTATACAACGCGGTGGACGATCAGATCTATCCGGACGGCGTGAAGGGCTGGATGATCAAGATGGATGTGGACCCGGGGACGGGCCAGATGCGTGTCGATCCGCGGTTCTTTCCGCAGTTTGACGGCATGCGGCCGCATCAGACCCGGCTGGAAGGCGGCGACGCTTCCTCCGATTCATACTGCTACGCATAAGGAGCCACGACCATGGAAACTACATCAGCTCGGTTGCTTGCACTGGCGGGATTGGGGGCCTTTCACGGCCTCAATCCCGGAATGGGGTGGCTGTTTGCCGTGGCGCTCGGGATGCAAGAGGGCAAGCGGAGCGCCGTGTGGCGGGCATTGATTCCGCTGACTCTCGGGCACGCACTGGCGATCGCGGCGGCCATCGGCGTGGCGATGATTGCGGGCATCGCGCTCTCGCCCGCCATGCTGCGCTGGCCCGTCGCGATCCTGCTCGCCGGTGTCGGCATCCTGCAGTTGTACCGCCACCTGCATCCGCGCTGGGCGGCCATGCGGGTGGGCATGGGCGGCCTGACTCTCTGGTCTTTTCTGATGGCCTCGGCGCACGGCGCGGGCCTGATGGTGCTGCCGGTGTTTCTATCGATGACGGCAGCGGCCGAAGGGCCGTCCTGCCATGCACGGGGAGCCTCCACGCAAGCCCTTGCGGGCGCCACGGCCACACTGGCGCATGGTGCGGGTTACCTTGCCGTCACCTCGCTCGCCGCCTGGGTGGTGGTGGATCGCTTCGGGCTGGGACTCTTGCGCAAGGCCTGGATCAACCTGGATGTGATCTGGTCGGTCGCGCTGATTCTCACCGCGTGCCTGACCCTGTGTGTCTGAGGCTGCGATGAAAGAGCCGAGGGGCATCGCGCACGACACCGGTCAATTCACCCTTCAGGATGGCGGCGGCGACCGGTTTTCCGGATACGGGGTCATCGGGCTGCCGTTCTCCTCGGGACACGTTCTCGCACTGCGGCGCATCGAGGCGTCCTCAGCCGGGGCGGCATATACCTCGGTGTGGCACCGCGATCCGAACGGGCGCTGGGCCTTCCATCAGAACGTGCCGCCGGAGCAATCCTGCCCCCGCTACTTCGGCGCGGCAATCACTGAGAATACGATGGGGCCGATCCGAATCGAGTGGACTGACAATCGCCGGTTTTGCGTCACAGTGGAGGCGCCGGGCCAGATCGTCTGGGACGTCCGGCTCGCGCCGACACCTGCGACCCGGCTGATGAACGCGGCCGCCGGCGCCATGCCCTCCTCGTGGCGGGGGAGACGGTCCGTGCTTTCGACGATGGAGACCGCCGCACGGTGGATCCTCGGGACCGGCCCGATGAACCTGACCGGCTGCACGCCGAATGGCCAGGCGTTTGCGGGGATTCCGCGACGGATCTGGTGCATCGCGGAGAGCCGGGCGAGGATACGAGGGGTAGATGCGGGCAGGCGGAACCACCCGTTCGGCAGTAAGTGACGGATTGCCCGCAAGCAAGATGTTACATCACTAACGTCAGCAAAGTTGTAAGGTGCCAATCTGCGATACTGAAAGTATCCGCGTCAGTCCCGTTTCCGGGACGCCATTTTCCCCTTGATCATGCGAAAGCTATCGCTCGTTACCGTAATCCTCGCCCTATCGTCGGGCGCCCCCGCCGCGGATTTCGCACCCGCGTTGCAGTGGGTCAAGACCACTGGGGGCTCCGGGAACAGTTCGGTGGCCGCCGCGGCCGCTGACGCGCGCGGCAACCTCTATATCGTCGGGTCGACCACGTCGCTCGATTTTCCGACCACCTCACAGGCCGCGGCGGGAGGCTCCATGCTGGTACGCATCGACCTTGCCACTGCGAGCGCGTCACGGTTGTTTCCAGCCAACCTTCCGCCGATCAACTCCGCGGCTGCTGCTCGGGCCAACCCCGAGATCCTGTTCACCGCTTCCGGCAGCCAAATATGGAAGAGCGCCAATGCCGGCTCCTCGTGGATCATGATTTCCCAGTTCGCGTCAGGCGTCGGTGTGCTGGCGCTTGCCGTGGATCCAAGCACGTCGACTACGGTCTATGCGGGGACGTCTACCCTGGGCCTCAACAGGAGCATCGATGGAGGGGTCACGTGGACGGCGATCAACCATGGAATTTCCAGCGCGCCGGATGGCAGCATCCGGGTGGGAGGTGTCTGGGTGGAGCCGGCGGCGCAGAACGTGATCTTCGCGTCCAGCGGCTTCGGGCTGGTGCGCAGCACGGATAGCGGCAACACCTGGACAACAGTTGCCGGCGGGAATTCCTTCAGCGCCGTGACGTTCGACCCGTCCACGGCCGGCACGCTGTATTTCGTCGACGGCAACACCATCTCCAAGAGCACTGATAACGGCCAGACATTTGTCCGAGTATCGCCGCTTCCCAGTGAGGCTGCACTGTTTACGTTGGCGCCCGATCCACGGCACGCCGGGGTTCTCTACGCGGGAACGTCCGCCGGCATCTTCCAAAGCGGTGACGGTGGTGGCACGTGGAGCTTGAAACTCGCGGGAGTTACCACGGTTCTGGCGGCCGATCCGAACAGCCCGGCGTTTTATGCCAACCTGTCCGGCTACGGGATTGTCAAATCCACCGACGGGTTCGCCACCACTTCGCCGATTGGTCCAAACCAGCCATCGGTGTTGCAGCTCATTGTGTCCGGTCCGAACCTGTTTGAGATTTCGGCGCCCACTACGGACGCCTTTGTGATGAAGCTCGATAGTAACGGCAACGTGGTCTATTCGACGTATTTTGGCGGCAGCGGCAGCGATGCGGCCACGGCGTTGGCGGTAGGATCGGATGGCAGCCTCTATGTCACCGGCATCACCAACTCGGCCGACTTACCGGTGACGTCGGGCGCTTACCTGACCAAGCTGCCTTCCACGTACGGAGGGGCGGCGAGTTTCGTCTTCAAGTTGAATCCCGAAGGCTCGCTCGAGTGGGCGACTTACTTCACGGAGACAATCGTTTCCGCGATCGCTGTGGACTCCACGGGTAGTGCGTATGTCGGCGGCGCGAGTGGCGGCGGCTTGCCGACCACTCCCGGCGCATACCAGACCGATTTCCAACAGAGCGTGACCTCGAACGGATTCTTCAGCGTTATAGGGCCGCTCTCGGCGTTCTTGACTAAGTTCAACGCCAAGGGAACTGGCCTGGTCTACTCCACCTATGTCCCCACCGACAATCAAAAGAACACCGTGGCGGGTGCGCAGGCACTGGTGGTGGACGCGGCCGGGAATGCCTGGATCGGCGCGGCACTCAACCCTAACATCGTGCCCACCGGCATCGGGGCGAGCGTCGTGAAGTTGAATTCCACAGGCTCGGCGGTGCTGGCCTCGGCAGTGCAAGCCGGGCTCGGCAACGTGGCGGCACTGGCGCTCGATGCCAGTTCCAACGTGTACGTGGCGGGCTCATACAGTCCGCAGGCGGCAAAGTTTCCCGCTACTCCGGGCGCTTTTCAAGCGGTTCCACTACCGGCTATTCCGGCGCTAACCTATCAAGCGCCATCCGGCGGCGGGCTGGATGCCTTCGTGGCAAAGTGGGACAGCAGCCTTACCCATCTGCTGGCCGCGACCCTGTTGGGCGGCGAACTACCGGATACGGCGACGAGCATCGCAGTCGATGCCGGCGGCACGGTGATCGTGGGCGGCTACACCGATTCCAAGGCGTTTCCGACGGTCGCGCCGTTTCAGGCGTCCTTCTCCTCGCGCGCGGGATTCGTCGCGGGGTTCGATTCGAATCTCACGCAGCTTCTGTTCTCCACTTACCTGGGCGATGGGCGGCCGTTTGCGGCCAACGGGGCCGTCCCCGACGGCGGAGGAAATATTTTGGTGGCCGGTTCCACGCTGAGTTCCGGAAGCACCTTCATTGGCGGGGACAATGGCGCGTCGCTCTCGGTGGGCACCCTGGTGGTCGCCAACAAGATTGCGCTGCCGCCGGCTCCGGCGGTGCGGCTCGATTCCGTACAGAATTTCGCCAGCCACATCGCCGCGCCGTTAGCTCCGGGCGAGCCCGTTGTGGCGATGGGCGCCGGGTTCGGGAATGGTGCGCAGATCGTTGTGGATGGATCGCCGCTCGCCACGATTTCCGCCACCGCCACGTCCATTGTGGCCGTGCTGCCGGATACCGCCGCCACGTCGGGTGCGCATACGCTTCAGGTTTCGAATAACGGAACGCTCGCCAACTCCGTGTACGCGCCTGCCGCTGCTGCGTCGCCGGCGATTTATTCGGTGGATGGCAGCGGGGCAGGGCAGGGGTACATTCTGAATAGCGACGGCACGTTGAACTCGCCTTCGAATCCCGCGGCGCCCGGTTCGGCGATCACGATTCTTGTCGCGGGCGCGGGCCAATACACGCTATCCAACGGGTTCGCGGTGACGGCGCTCATGCCCGCCGTGTTCATCGATGGATTCTATTGCAACGGAGTCGCGGCGGTCATCGGACCGGTCGCCGGGCTACCCGGGAATGTCTACCAACTCAGCGTCTTCGTTCCCGATCCGGCAGTACTGGCGATCAACAATCCGGACCTGAAGAATTTCAAGTTTCCGGCGCAGTCGGGCATTCAACTTGTGATGGGACCCTCGAATTCGTCGAATTTCGCCAACTCGCCGATGGTCAGCCAGAACGGGATTTTCATCAACATCAAATAGATCTATCGCGATACCACCGCGAGCCGCGAACGCCGGTGCGACATGAGGACGCCGGCGATGACGGGAAGCTGCCAGATCGCGAGGTTGACATTCGCAATGTTGACGTTGCAGGCGCCAACAAGGACGTTGAGCAGGCCGACCGCGAGGCAGACCGCCGCCGGGTTGGCGGAGAGCACTGCGAGGGAGCGGCCGACCAGATACTGCGTCAGGGTTGCGATACAAAGCGCGCCCACTGCCCAATAAGTCGGATGCGTCATAAAGTAGCGGGGAAAAAAGAAAGCGACAGGCAGCGGGAGCAGAAACTGCAGCAGGAATGCGGAGAATGCCGCCCCGAAAACGGCGGCAGGCCGCTGGAACAAACTGCGGACGAGAGTTGCCGCAAAGACGCGCAGCACGGAAACCCAGAATCGCCGCGAGCCTTGGGTGGAAGACAGTTCGAGCAGGTCGCCCGTAGTGGCGGCCGCGTGGCCGGCCGGCATCACGAGCGCAAGTAACTATTCGGCGGTAGAAGCTCTATGCATTGGCAACTCCTGGCAGAGAGATCCCTCTGAGTAATCGTTGGTAAGACCGTTGTGCCTGCGCCACCGCCTGAATCCCGGAGGCTGTCACGGTGAAAAACCGCTTGGCGCGTCCACCCCGTTGGGGTGTGGGATCGCCCAATCGGGAGGTGATCAGGCCCTTCTGCTGCAAGCGATCGAAGGTGGTGTACAGAGCGCCGGGCGCCGGATCCCGTCCGGTGCACTCGGCAATTTCGGAGCGAATGCTGACACCGTAGGCCTCTTCGCCCAAGCGAAGAATGGCCAGCAGCACCACCTGTTCGAATTCGCCGAGGGAAGCCGTCACAGCCATTTCAACTACATCGTAGAGCAAATGGTCGGACGAATCAAGCGGAAAATTGAGCCTCCCATTCAGGGCTGTTCAAGAAGTAAGTATCGTAGAGCTCCTGTACGTCGCGCAGGCTCTCCGGCGGCTCCTCGCCGCGCGCAATGCGCGTGAGCTTCCGGAAGTATTCGAAGCGCTCGACGCCCGGTGCGATGACCACCAGGAGCTCGGCGTTCCTGCCGCGTTGGGTTGAGAACGCATGGGCCACACGCGGCGGCACCACGATCACATCGCCCTGTTCGGCGGCGACGATCTCGGTCCCGGAGAGGATCCGCACCGCGCCATCGAGTACGTAGAACATTTCGGCCGAGCGGTAGTGGCTATGCGGGCGGGCGCCGTCGGCGCCTTTTCCGAGCGTGACGCGCACGGTGGAGAGAGCCCCACCGGTCGCGCTGCTATCCACCAGCAGGCGGACCCTCGCCTGGGATCCACCGACGATTTCGGCTTCGGCGCCGCGAGTGATTACGGAACGGTTGAACGTGGGAAGCACAAACGACATAACGACCTTCTTTCATCCGCGGAGTAGGAGGAGGGCCAGGAAGCACATCAAGATCGCCGTACCGCCGTGAATCAGGAGCGCGGGAACATTACGGGTTCCGACGTGGGCATAGACGTTGAGCAGGTCGCCGAACGGGATCAAGGCGGCGATGAACAGGAAGGCCGCGAGCACGGCGAGGCTGACTTTCAACCAGAGCAGCCCGATCACGAGCAGGCCCGAGACAATGTCGCGCGTCCCTTTCGTCCACAAGTAGGTGGACTGCTCGGTCTCCGAGGCGGGCACGCCGAAATCTCTCGCGGCGGGGACGGGCGAGACGATGAAGCGCGCTCCGATAACGATAATCCCGAACCCGATCAACGCGATCACCCAATACAGTACGGAGTGGGCCGTCAGGTAAGTGTACGGTTGCATGGAATTCAATGGAGCAATCCAAATGCAACTGTCCGCTGCCGACCGGCGGCGGTAGGCTAAGGTATGGCCTTTAACTTGCCTCGGTCACCGGGTATGCCATGGCGCCGTGCGCTCGCCGTCTTTTCGATGGCAACCCTGATGTTCGCACAGGAGAATTCCGTGACCACGTTTCGCACCGAGTCGAACCTCGTGTCGTTGAACGTTTCGGTTTTCGACCAGGAAGGCCGGGTTGTGAAAGGCCTTCCGCAAAGCGCATTCACGGTGTTCGAAGACAATCAAAAACAAGAGATCAAAGTCTTCCGCCAGGAGGACGTTCCCATATCGCTGGGCCTGGTCATCGACACCAGCGCCAGCATGTCCAACAAGCGGGACCGCGTGAACTCGGCTGCGCTCGCGATGGTGAAGGCATCCAACCCCGATGACGAAGTCTTCGTGATCGCCTTCAACGAAGAAGCTTTGATCGCGCAGGATTTCACAAGCAGCTCGAAGCAACTGGAGAGCAGCTTGGGCAAGCTGGGCTCCAAGGGCGAGACGGCCATGCGCGATGCGCTGTCGCTCGGGTTGGACCACCTGCGGACCCCCGCCAGGAAAGACAAGAAGGTGCTGCTGGTGATCACCGATGGCGAGGATAACAGCAGCATTCAGAAGCAGGAGAACCTGATTCGCGCAGCGCACTTGAGCAACGTGATCATCTACGGAATCGGAATTCTCGGCTCCGAGGAACCGGCTAGTGCGCAACGCGCCAAGGCGTCGCTGGACGCGCTCACCCTGGCCACGGGCGGGCGTTCCTGGTTTC
Source organism: uncultured Solibacteraceae bacterium (assembly GCA_963791985.1). Taxonomy (GTDB): domain Bacteria; phylum Acidobacteriota; class Terriglobia; order Bryobacterales; family Bryobacteraceae; genus Solibacter. The sequence goes on from CAWBUN010000005.1 coordinate 814,792, forward strand.
CCAACAACGTTGCCGATATCGAGAAGATTACGCCCGAAATCGCCCACGAGATTCGCAACCAGTACGTGATCGGTTATACGCCCGCGAACACCGCGAGCAGCGGCGCGTTCCGCGCGATACGCGTCGAAGTGAATGTTCCGAACGTCACGGTCAGAACGCGGTCGGGCTATTATCCGCGAGCCCGGTAACCGTGATGACTTGCGCAATGGCAATACAAGCGCTCTGAGAGGGTGCGCCCGACGCGACCAGGAAAAAATCACATAGGAGTGTTGAATGAGAGTGCCAATCTATACGGCCCTATTGCCGGTTCTTGCCGGTCTTGCGCTTGCGCAGGACACGCCCCCCGCACAGCCGAAGCAGCCTGCCGAGAGTGCCAAGTCCGCTGCTCCCCAGGAAATGAAAACGCAGATGTACTCGGGAACTCTGATGGACGCGTCCTGCGCCGCTGCAAACAGCCAGAGTTGTGGCGTTTCCGCGACCACGGCTCAATTCGCGCTGAAGCTGAAGGATGGCAATACGGTGCGGTTCGACGACGTGGGCAACGCGCGCGCGCAGGAAGCCATGAAGACCCGCAAGAAGTGGGGCGATTCCGCCGCTGCGAATAAGCCGCTCCAGGTAAAAGCCAGCGGAGTGATGAGCGGCGACAAGCTCACCGTGCTTTCCGTTAACTGACGAAGCTCGACTACCAACCGCTTGCTAACGCTCGCGCCCCGGATCGGAGCCGCGACCGTATGGGAGCGGTTGGCAATGAAAGACTCAGCTCGACGGGTTTTCTTCGCGGCCCTTGGATCTTCGGGCGCGGCGGAGCAGGAAATCGACACGGCTTTCGACATCGGGATTCTTGTCGCGCTCGAAGTGCAGTTCGGGCACGTGGCGGAGTTGCAGGCGGGAAGCCAGCTCGCGGCGCAGGTAGCCCGCGGCGTGCTCCAGCGCCGCGATCGCGTGATTCTGCTTTTTCTCGTCGCCGCGGCAGGCGATCTTGATGGTCGCGTGGCGCGAATCGGGGCTCACCATGACCTCGGTCACCTCGGCTTCGAGCACGCGCGGGTCATCCATTTCGAAGCCGATAATTTCGGAGAGCTCCTCGCGCACCGCCTCGGAGACCCGTAATGTGCGCCGTTCATCCATAGCTACTCGATCCACTTCCACGTTGGCGCTCACCAGCGCCCCGGCCTACCGTGGTCCGCCAGCCTCTTCTTCCACGCTGCGAAGAACCTTCTCGGCGTGGACGTGATCGCTCGACACGGTTACCGCGGCGAGCGTGGCGCGCTGCCAGAGATCCTGGTGATCGATCTCCGCCACCGACACGTTGAACTTATGGCGCAGCCGGTCTTTCAGGCTGTGCACCACGTGCCGCTTTTCTTTGAGCGAATGCGAACTCTCCAGCCGCAACTCGAGCGTTAGTACGCCGATCGACGCCATGGCATCAGGCGAACACTTCGGTGGCCACCCGCTCGGTCGCGAATGCCTCGATGATGTCGCCCTGTTTGAGATCCGCGAAGTTGGCCAGCGTGATGCCGCACTCCATGCCGATCTTGACTTCGCTGACGTCGTCTTTGAAACGGCGCAGCGAACCGATCTTGCCGGTATGCACCACGACGTTGTCTCGCAGCACGCGGCACTCGCTGTCGCGCGGGATCGAGCCGTCGATGACCTGGCAGCCCGCCACCGCGCCCACCTTGCTGATGCGGAACGTCTCGCGCACTTCGGCCTTGCCGCGGTAGACTTCCTTGAACACCGGAGCCAGCAGGCCGCTCATGGCGCGCTTGATCTCGTCGGTCAGGTTGTAAATGATGGTGTGCAGGCGGACGTCGACCTTTTCCTGCTCGGCCGTCGCCGCCGCGTTGCGTTCCGGCCGCACGTTGAAGCCGATCACGATCGCGTTCGATGCCGATGCCAGCAGGATGTCGCTTTCGTTGATGGCGCCCACGCCGGAGTGGATCACGCGCACCTTGACCTTGTCGTTGGAGAGCTTCTGGAGGGTCTCGGTGAGAACTTCGGCCGAACCGCCCACGTCGGCCTTGATGATGATCGGGCAGTTCCTTGACTTCGCCCGCGCTTCATCTGCTTGTGCAGCTGCTCCAGCGTGATGCGGCTGGATTTGGCCAGCGCCGCTTCCTTCAGCCGCTGATCGCGGAAATTAACGATCTGCTTGGCCTTGGCGGTATCGGTCACGACCTGGAAATCGTCGCCCGGCTTCGGGCAGCGAATCGAGACCCGAGGACTTCCACCGGCGTCGATGGCTCGGCCTTGCGGATCTGCCGCCGCGATCGTTCAGCATGGCGCGAACCTTGCCGAATACCGCGCCGCAGATGAAGAAATCGCCTACGGACAGCGTGCCGTTGCGCACCAGCACCGTCGCCACCGGACCGCGTCCGCGATCCAGCTGGGCTTCGATCACGGTGCCCATCGCCGGACGGCGTCGGGTTGGCCTTCAGGTCCAGCATGTCGGCCACCAGCAGAATCATTTCGAGCAGCAGCGGCAGGTTCTCCTGCGTGCGCGCCGAAACCGGCACCATGACCACATCGCCGCCCCAATCTTCGGGGAGCAGGCCGCGATCGCTGAGCTGCTGCTTGATGCGTTCGGGCTGCGCGTCGGGCTTGTCGATCTTGTTGATCGCCACGATGATCGGCACTCCGGCCGCCTTGGCGTGGTCGATCGCTTCCAGCGTCTGCGGCATGACGCCGTCGTCCGCCGCCACCACCAGGATGACGATGTCGGTGACTTTGGCGCCGCGCGAACGCATGCGGGTGAAGGCTTCGTGACCGGGCGTGTCGATGAAGACGATCTTGCGGCCCTTCATCTCCACCTGGTACGCGCCGATGTGCTGCGTGATTCCGCCGGCTTCGCGGCCCGCGACGTTGGCTTCGCGGATGGCGTCGAGCAGCGAGGTCTTACCGTGATCGACGTGGCCCATGATGGTGACCACGGGAGCGCGGCGCTCCAGATCCTTCGTGTCCTGCGGCTTCTTCCACCGACTGCATGGCTTCGACTTCGTAGCTGACGGTGGCCGTGGACGCGCCGAAATCGCGCGCCACTTCGGTGGCCAGCTTGGCATCCAGGGTCTGGTTGATGGCCACGAAGATTCCGCGGTCCATCAGCTTCTTCATCACCAGGTTGGCCTTCACGTCGAGCTTTTCGGAAAGCTCTTTCACCGTGATGCCTTCGGAGATCGTGATCTCGCGGCTGATCGGCGGCGGTCCGGCTTCCACGTGCCGGCGCTGCGGCCGCAGGATCTTTTCTTCCTCGGTGCGCTCGCGCTGCTGGCGAACCGGACGGCGATCGCCGGGACGTCCACGCGCCGGCTCGACGCGGCGGCGGCGCCACATGCCGGGTTCGATGCGGCCGCGCGAAGTGGGATGCTGCGGACGCGGTCCACCGGGACGCGACGGGCGGCATGCCGGGACGCACTCCCGGTTTGGCCACCATCGGCTGGCCGGGACGAATCGGTCCGCGATAAATCGGTTGTCCGGGAACCGGCGCGCTGGGCGCCTTGGGAACTCCGGGACGCGGCGCGGCCGGCTGCTGCGGCATCACCGGCGTGCGCGGCGCGCTTAACTTCGCGACCAGGTCGGGACGCGGCGGCACCACGGGGCGCGCGGCGGGCTGACCGGCCAGCGGACGCTGCGGCGAGCCGGCATGGGCGCTCCCGGACCCGCGGGACGCGGCGCTTCCGGCCGGACCTGCTGCGGAGGCCGCGGGATGACTTGCGGACGCGTGCGGCGCGCCGGGTGCGGGCGCCGAGGGAAATGGCTGTCGCGGCCCGACAGCACCTGCCCCGGACGCGGAGTCGTGGTGGGCAGCGGCTTGGCCGCGGGCGGCGCGGGCCGGCCGGGCGCGAAGACCGCGGCGGGCGGCATCTGCGACGGCGGTTCCGGACGCGCGGGCGGCGCGGGCATCGCAGGCGATGCGGCGGTCGGCGCCGGAGCATGTGGCGCATGCGGAGCGGGTGGCGCAAGGGGCGCGGCCGGAGCGGCGCGCGGTCCTTCCGGCCGCGGCGGTGCCGTGCGCCAACCGGCGGATGAATCGGCCGTCCGCTCGCCAACGGCGGTCGGATCGGCGCCATCGGGCGCGCGGGCTCTTCGCGGCGCGGGGCGCTCTTCCTTCGCGGCGGGCGCGGCTTCGGGGGCGGGTGCTACGGGCGCCTCCGGTTCCGCCGCGGCCTGAGGTGCGGCCGCCGGCTCGTGGGCTTCTTCGTCGTTCATGCCGTTCATCCTGAGTCTCGCTCGCGGGCTCATCCGGCATTGGGATCATGCACGTAGTCCGGGACGTCCTGTCCGTAGTACTGACGGAGCTTGATGGCGACATCTTCATCGATTGAGCTGGAGTGCGTCTTTTTTTCCGTGACGCCCAGTTCGGGGAGCCGCTCCAGTATTTCGTGAGCTTTGACTTCCAACTCCCGCGCCAGCTCGTTGATTCGAATCTTCTTCATAGAGAAAGCTATCTGCTTCTACCTGCGGACGGCGCCACTTACTCGCCGCTACCTTTTTCCGGGCTCCTCTCCGGAACCGCACTCTTCGGCTTGTTTGTGAGGAGAACCCGCGTCCTCTATCGTACCAAACTGTTCCGCGCTCTCCACTTCTTCGTCGGTCACTGCTTCGGCCGCTTCCGAACCGGGCTCGAAGCGCTCTTCCGCGCTTTCCGGATCGTACAGATCCACGGGATCCGCGCCCAGTGCTTCGGCGGTTACGTCAGCCGTTGCTTCGCCCGTTACTTCGTCCGACTTCGCCGTTACTTCGGCGGACGCCTGTGCCTCCGCCGCTACCGCCTCTTCGGGATTTTCGGATCCCGCATTCTCCGAAGCCGGATCTTCGAACTGGCTGTAATACGCCACCACCGCCGCCTGAATTCCTTCCACCGATCGGGCCCGATACCCGGCAGTCTCTTCGAGCTCTTCCGGGCGTCATCGCGCCCAGCTTTTCGATGGTGCCGACGCCGGCTTCCAGCAGCTTCTCGGCCATCTCTTCCGCTCATCCCGTACTCCATCAGCACCGATACCGGAGCGCCGGGCGCCACCAGGGCGGCCATCTGCGACTCCACTTCCTGGCGCTTTTCTTCCTCGCTCTTGATATCGATCTTCCAACCCAGCAGTTTCGCCGCCAGCCGGACGTTCTGGCCCTTCTTGCCGATGGCAAGCGAGAGCTGCGAATCGTCGACGATCACTTCCATGTGCTTCTCGAGCGGATCGATCACCGTGATGCGGCTGACCTTCGCCGGGCTCAGCGCGTGCGTGGCAAAGACCACCGGATCGTCGGAGTACTCGATGATGTCGATCTTCTCGCCGCGCAGTTCGCGGATGATGGATTGCACGCGCATGCCCTTCATGCCGACGCAGGCGCCGACGCTATCCACATCGCGGTCGCGGCTCTGCACCGCGATCTTGGTGCGCTCGCCGGCTTCGCGCGCGCAGCCCTTGATGGCCACCGTGCCATCGTAGATTTCCGGCACTTCCTGTTCGAACAGGCGCATCACCAGTTCCGGCGCGGCGCGCGACACCAGCACGCCCGGACCCTTGCTCGATTTGTCCACCAGCTTGATCACGCAGCGCACGCGGTCGCCCACGCTGTAGCCTTCCAGGCGCGACTGTTCCTTCTTGGGCAGCTTGGCTTCGGTCTTGCCCAGATCCAGAATGTAATCCGGACCTTCCACGCGCTTGATGGTGCAGTTGACCAGTTCGCCGGTGCGCCCGGAGTATTCGTTGAAAACCGTTTCGCGTTCCGCCTCGCGGACCTTCTGGAAGATCACCTGTTTGGCGGTCTGCGCGGAGATGCGGCCCAGGGCGTCGGTGTTCTTCGGAATGCGGACTTCGCCGCCGATTTCCGCGTTGGAATCGATCCGCCGCGCTTCGGCCAGGGTCATCTCGTGCGCCGGATCCTCCACCGCCTCGACGGCACTTTCTTCACGGCGTAGAGCTTGATCGCGCCGGTCTTCGGATCCATATCCGCCACGTAATCTTCGTTGGTGCGATAGTGCTTCCGGGCGGCAATCAGCATCGCGTCCTTGACCGCGTCCAGCACGATCTGCGGGTCGATGCCTTTTTCCTTGCTCAGGATTTCGATGGATTGAAAAATCGTTTCCAAAGTGCCCTCTTTCGATTCCAATTCAAATTTGTGTCTGGCTAAAATCTTCCCCGGCGGGTTACCACTCGAACTTCAGGTTGGCCTTCTTGCACCTGCTCGAACGGAAGCCGGCGGATCTCGCCGGGTGCGATTTCCAGGGAGATCACGCCGTCCGCGAATCCGGCGAGCGTCCCTTCCCAGGTGCGCCGTCCGTCTACTTCTTCGCGCAGCGTGATCTTCGCCTTCTTCCCCTGAAATCGCTGATAATCCTGTGGCTTTAATAGCTTACGTTCTACCCCGGGAGAACTGACTTCAAGCGTATAGTGGCCCGGAACCACATCTTCGGCTTCCAGGATCGCTCCCACCTTATCGGAGACCAGTCTGACAATCGGCGTGCGTCACGCCCTCGGGCTTATCGATGGAGATGCGCACAAGACGGGCATTGCCGCCGCCCTTGACCTCGACTTCGACTAGTTCCAGGCCTTCGGACTGCGCCACCCGCTGCGCGACTTCTTCGACTTTGGACGCCACTGCTTCCTGCATTGTTGCCAAAATTGCCGCGACCAACAAAAAAGTGGGCTTTCGCCCACTGGTTTGGCTCGACAACTCAAACCCTATTGTAGCCGTGTTTACGCAGAATGGCCAAGGGGCGATTGTTTCCCGCCGCACCGTGCGGCCTTACTATTGATCCTGGAGGCAGATGCAGCGTCGTAACTTCATACGCGGCGGATTGACGGTAATCTGCTGCCTGCTTTGGACAGGCCGGGCGGCTCCCAGCTTCCACATTGCGCCGAGTCCAGCCCTCATGGACGAACGCATCGCCATCACAGTGGTAAGGCTGCCGCCGGGTCGCAAAGTCACGATCCGTGCCCGGTCCAGCGATTGCTCCGGCCAGCGGTGGAGCAGTTCCGCAGTCTTCGTGGTCCGGCCGGATGGTTCGCTGGATCTCTCGGCGCAGGCTCCCAACTCCGGGACGTATCGAGGCGTGGACGCGATGGGGCTGTTCTGGTCGATGGGGCCCGAGAACGGGAAACCTGGGTTCTTCGAGCAGGTGGACTTCTGGAAGCCGGTGGTGACGGAAGTGGAAGCCGTCGTCGGCGCGCAAGTGATTGCCGGCGCGCAAGTGACTCGCCATTTTGCCGGCCCCGGAGTCCGGGCCGAGGCGTGGCGTCGCGACGGCCTGGCCGGTACCCTATACCGTCCGGCCGACGACCGTCCGCATCGGGGCGTGATTCTGCTCGGCGGCTCGGAAGGCGGACTTCCCGGTCCGGTAAGCGTAATGCTGGCGTCGCGCGGCTTCGTGGTCCTGGCGTTGGCGTACTTCGGGACCAGCGGCCTGCCAGCCAGCATGCAGCGCATCCCGATTGAATATTTCGGCAAGGCGATTCATGGCCTGATGGTGCTGCCCGGTGTCCAGGGCGTGACGCTGATGGGTACCTCCCGAGGCACGGAGGCGGCCCTGATCGCAGGCGCTGCTTATCCGGACGTCAACGGCGTGGTGGCCATTTCGCCCAGCCATGTGCGATGGGAAGGCGCCACCGCGCGCGAACTTCCCGGCGGTCCGGCCTGGACCTGGCGAGGCGAACCGCTGCCCTACGTCCGCTTTCACCTCGACGCCGGTTTTGTCGCACGCTTTCTCTGGGGCCGCCTCACCGGTCGCGCTGTGGCACTGAAGCCTATGTTCCTCGATAGCCTGGGCCGTGCCGGCAATGACGGCGCGCAGATCGCGGTTGAACAGATCCACGGTCCGATCCTGTTCGTATCCGGCAGCGACGATCGATTGTGGCCCTCTCAATGGATGTCGGAGCAGGCTATGGAGAGATTGCGACGAGCGCGCCATCCCTATTCCGACGAGCACGTCGTTTATGCCGGAGCGGGTCATTGGATACCTTCCGCGTACGTGCCCATGGGAGGTTTGCAGGGCAGCATGGCGGGCGCGATCGGAGGAACGCCGGAAGCCGGCGCCAAGGCGCTGGCTGACTGGTGGCCCAGGCTTATTCGTTTTCTCGGCCGCTAAAAAAATGGCGGGAAGCGTTTGGAACGCGTCCCGCCGGAGCCCTCGTCTAGGGGTAACGTCGTCAGTTGGGGAGAACCACACCATCAATCACGTGGATCACGCCGTTGGATTGGAAGACATCGCCCTTCTCGTCCTTCAGCATGATCGTGCGCTCATCCGGCCGGCTACACGTGATAAGTCAATACCTTAGGCGAACACCGTGAACGGTCCCGGACCCTGCACGCTGTCTACCGGGCCGGCCGCCTTCACGGCAGCCACGTGCGTGCTGCGATCGGCCGAATTCACCGCGTTCTGCACGATATTCCTGGTCGGGAAACACTTCCTGCCCGTCGACCATCGGGTTCTTCGCGGCCGGCGCTACGCAGGCGACCGCAATAGTAATGACAGGGGAATTCTTACAGCGGTTCATTTTCTTTTTTCCTCTCGATTCCGATCGGGTCGATCCCCCTGCTCCCCGAGTTCATTGATAACTACGGAGTTCGCCGTGGAATCGGATGCAATGCGATTGAGTTGGAAGATTTGTTGCGGCAATTTGCCGCGGGGGGAATGCCTCAGGCGGCGATGATATACTCGGCGATCTCGGCAAGCGTAGAGCCCGCCGCGACGCAACCGGACTAGCGCCGCGCGCGCAGCCTTTTGCCCAACGCGCCGAGGGCGTCCATCATGCCCTTGCGCGCCTCGGAGAAATGGTGCGTGTCCGCGCTTCCACTCTTCAGGTAATCCAGGACGATCGCTTCCGCCTGCACGAACTCCTCCGCCGCGTCCGCAATCTGGTCCGCGATTGCCAGCGGAATGGTCGCGACGCCGTTGGTGTCGGCGTGGATCAAATCGCCCGCGTGGATCGTGAGCCCGCCGACGCGCACCGCGCGGTGCAGATCCACGATGTGGCTGTAGCCGTGGGAGCAGATCACGCCGTTCGAGAAGGCCGGAAAGCCGATGCGCCGCACCTGGTCCAGGTCGCGCGCCGCGCCCGATGTCACGAGCCCGGCGGCGCCGAAAGCCTGGTAGGTAGTGCACATGATCTCGCCGAAAGTGGCCGCTACGGGCGGATCGTCCAGGTCCTGGAAGACCACGATCGGCGGCCCCGGCAATTCGGCGAACCGCGCCACCTGCTCGTCGAGCGAGCCGTAAACGTCGCCTTCCTGTTTGGGCAGCGCGCAGCGCATGGTCGCCGTCGCCGCGTACCCCACCGCCGGCGGCATCTCCGGGAAGCAGGCGCGGATGCGGCCGTCCATGTAGCCCGCGGTGCGCGGCCGCACCTCGAAGAGCTCGATGGTGTTGCAAATCGTGGGAGTGTCGAACTTCGCCAGCGCTTTGAGATCGAGTGCCATAGAAGCGCTGATTGTAACGCAGGGGAACCCGGAACGTGGTAGCAATTGTTGCGTTGCTTCAAGAGGACCAACAGCAGGAGAATCCTTGGCACTCAGGGGCACCCCAAGTGCTACAATGTAGCATATGAAGAAAGCCTCGATTCGCGATCTTCACATTCGCACTTCGGAACTGGTGCGCGATGCCGCTTTGGGCGCGGTTATCGTAATCGAGCGCCGGGGCGAACCGGTGGCGGAACTCAGACCTTTGTCCAAGAAGCCGACTAAACTCAAATTCCCCAATATGAGCCGGATCTGGAAGACGTTTCCGCAGCTTTCCGGAGACAGCACCCGGTTTGTGGAAGAAGACCGCGATCGATGTACTTAGACTCGGCCTACATCGCCAAGTATTACTTGAACGAGCCGGACTCACCCCGAGTAAGGAAGATAATCCACAGCGCCAATTCCCTGATCTCCTCGGCGTGGTCTGTCGCCGAGGTTTCCTGCGTTTTTCACCGATACCTCCGCCAGGGCGATCTTCGCGACAGGCAATTTCAGACGCTTTCGCGCGAGTTTCTCGTTCACGTCGATAGCGAGTTGTGGACGCTCGTGCCGGTTACCGCCGCGCTGATCCGGCGAATGAATTCCCTGATAGTCACACTCCCTGCCGAGGTTTTTCTGCGCGCGGGCGATGCCGTCCAACTTGTCAGCGCGCTCGAAGCCGGGGAAACCGAGGTCTGGACCAACGACCGCCACATGCTTGCGGCGGCCCGGCACTTCGGTCTCACGGGACGCAGCGCATGATTCCCCTGTTTCCTGGCGCGTGCCCTAGCTCATTACCGCGGCTTCGCTGAGCTTCTTCTTCCCCTGGCCTCGCCAACTCTGCACGCGGTCCTGTAGGGCCGACATGTAGATGTAGAAGACCGGCGTCAGGTACAGCGTCACCAACTGCGAGAACAGCAGGCCGCCGACTACGACCAGTCCCAGCGGCTGGCGGGCTTCGCCGCCCGCGCCGTAGCCGAGCGCGATCGGCACCGCGCCGAGCAGCGCCGCCATCGTGGTCATCATGATCGGGCGGAAGCGGATCAGGCAGCCTTCGTAGATCGCCCGCTCGGCGGTGAGATCGTGCTCGCGCTCCGCTTCCAGCGCGAAATCGATCTGCATGATGGCGTTCTTCTTCACGATGCCGATCAGCATGATCAGACCGACGAACGCGTAGATGCTGAGATCGATGTGGAAGATCACCAGCGTCAGCAGCGCGCCGAAGCCGGCCGAGGGAAGTCCGGAGAGAATCGTGATCGGGTGAATGTAGCTTTCGTACAGAATGCCCAGCACGATGTACACCACCATGATCGCGATGATCAGCAGCACCCACAGGTTGCCCAGCGAACTCTGGAAGGCCTTGGCCGCGCCCTGGAACTGCGTGCTGATGGTGTCCGGCAGCGTGCTGCGTGGCGAGGTCCTGCACCTGGTCCACCACCTCGCCGAGCGACGCGCCGGGCTTCAGGTTGAAGGAGATGCGTGGCCGCGGGAAGCTGCCCGTAGTGGTTGATGGTCTGCGGGCCGGTCTCGGTCTTGAACCTGGCCAGCGTGTCGAGCGGAATCAGCTTGCCGCTGGCATTCTTGAAGTACAAGCAGCGAGAGCGCGCGCGGATCCGCCTGGTATTTCGGCTCCAGTTCGAGCAGCACCTTGTATTCGTTGATCGAGCCGTAGATCGTCGACACCCAGCGCGGGCCGTAGGCGTCGTAGAGCGCGTTTTCGATCAGGTTGGCGTTGACGCCCATCGCGCCGGCCTTGTCGCGGTCGATGGTGACGTTGACCTGCGGCGTGGCTACCGCCACATCGTTGGTGACATCTTCCACGCCGGGGAGCTTCGCCACTTCCTTGGTCAGCTTTTCGGTCTCGCTGTACAGCTCCGCCTTGTCCGGCGTCTGCATGGAGAACTGGTACAGGCTCTTGGTGACCTGGCCGCCGATGCGGATGGTCGGCGGATTCTGCAGGTAGATCTTCATGCCGGCGAAGGCGTCCAGCTTCGGCCGCAGTTCCTTGATGATGTCGTTCACGCCCAGCGGCCGCTCGTTGCGCGGCTTCAGGTGGACCACGAGCTGCCCGTAATTCGGGCCGCCCAGGTTGGATGCCGTGGTGCCGCCGACGCTGGCCATCAGCGATTCCACGTTGCGGGTCGTGCGGCCACCGTCTCGGCGATCTCCTGTTCGTAATCCACCATCTGGTAGTACGATGTGCCCTGCGCGGCTTCCGTGATCACGCTGAACTGGTCGGTGTCCTGATCGGGAATGAAGCCCTTGGGGATCTTGACGAACATGTAGCCGGTGGCGCCCAGCACCACGACGAAGCTCACCATCATGAGCACGCGATGGCGCAGCACCATCTTCAGCGTCACGTCGTAGATGTGCAGCATGCCGTCGAAGAATTTCTCGGTGACGTTGTAGAACCAGCCGCGGCTATGCTCGTGCGCCGCCTTCAGGAAGCGGCTGCACAGCATCGGCGTCAGCGTGACCGAGACCACGCCGGAAATCAGAATCGCCACGGTGATGGTGACCGCGAATTCCTTGAACAGGCGGCCCAGCACGCCGCCCAGGAACAGCACCGGGATGAACACCGCGGCCAGCGACAGCGTCATGGAGACGATGGTGAAGCCGATTTCGTCCGAGCCCTTGAGCGACGCCAACAGCGGCTCCTCGCCCATTTCGATGTGGCGGACAATGTTCTCCAGCATCACGATGGCGTCGTCCACCACGAAGCCGATGGAGAGGATCAGCGCCATCATCGACAGGTTGTCGAGGCTGTAGTTCAGCAGGTACATCACGGCGAAGGTGCCGATGATGGAGAACGGCAGCGCCAGGCTGGGAATGATGGTGGCCGAGACGTTGCGCAGGAACAGGAAGATCACCATCACCACCAGGCCGAGCGTCAGCACCATGGTGAACTTCACGTCCTTGAAGACTTTCGCGGATGGTGTCCGACCGGTCGTAGAGAATGTCCATCTTGACCGAAGGCGGCAGTTCGTTGCGGAACATCGGCAGCAGGTTCTTGACGCCGTCGGTGACCGCGATCGTGTTGGTGCCCGGCTGGCGCTGGATGGCGAGAATGATGGCGCGGCTGTTGAACTGGTCCTTGTAGAACCAGGACGCCGTCTTATCGTCTTCCACGCTGTCGATGACGGTGCCGAGTTCTTCCAGCCGCACCGGCGAGCCGTTGCGGTAGGCCACCACCACGCGGCTTGTACTGATCCGCGTTCAGCAACTGACCGCTGGCCTGCAGCGTGAAGGCGCGCTGCGGGCCGATGATCGCGCCGGTCGGCAGGTTGACGTTCCAGTTCTTCAGCGCGGTTTCGATTTCGTTGATGCCGATCTGCCGCGAGGCCAGCGCGTGCGGGTCCATCTGCACGTGGACGGCGTATTTCTGCGCGCCCAGCACCTGCACCTGCGCGACGCCGCGAGATCATGGAGATGCGCTGCGCGATGCGCGTCTCGGCGTACTCGTCGAGGGTCCACAGGGGCAGCGTGGGCGAGGTCAGCGCGAGGTACAGAATCGGCTGGTCGGCCGGATTGACCTTGGTGAAAGTCGGCGGCGTCGGCATGCCCTGGGGCAGCAGGCGCGAGGCCTGCGTGATGGCCGCCTGCACGTCCACCGCGGCGCCGTCGAGCCTGCGGTGCGAGATCGAATTCCAGGGTGATCTGCGTGTTGCCGAGCGAGTTCGAGACGGACATCGAATTCAAGCCGGCGATGGTGGAGAACTGATTTTCGAGCGGGGTGGCGACGGCGGCCGCCATCGTCTCCGGGCTCGCGCCGGGCAGCGCGGCGGTGACCAGCAGGGTGGGGAAGTCGACGTTGGGCAGGTCGCTGACGGCGAGCGAGCGGTAGGCCACGCCGCCGAACAGCGCAATCGCCGCCATCAGCAGGCTGGTGGCGATCGGCCGTTCGATAAATGTTTGCGAAATGTTCATGCGATCAGTCTCCCGCCTGCATGACGGGGGATGAGTGCCTTGCGGGGTTTCTTGCCGGCCTTCCACGTCATTCCACTTTCCAAGGACGGCGGCCATATAGGTATAAACCACCGGGGTCAGATAAAGTGTCATCAACTGCGAGAATGCCAGGCCGCCGACCACCGCCAGTCCCAGCGGTTTGCGCGCTTCGCCGCCCGCGCCATAGCCGAGCGCGATCGGCAGGCCGCCGAGCAGCGCCGCCATCGTGGTCATCATGATCGGGCGGAAACGGATCAGGCAGCCTTCGTAAATCGCTTCGCGCGGGCGACATGCCTTCCTTGCGCTCGGCCTCCAGCGCGAAATCGATCTGCATGATGGCGTTCTTCTTCACGATGCCGATCAGCATGATCAGGCCGACGAAGGAGTAAATGCTGAGATCCACCTTGAACAGGATCAGCGTGAGCAGCGCGCCGAAGCCGGCCGAGGGCAGCCCGGAGAGAATCGTCAGCGGGTGCACGTAGCTTTCGTACAGCACGCCGAGCACGATGTAGACCACCGCGATCGCCACAATCAGCAGGATGCCCATGTTCCGCATGGAATCCTGGAAGACCTTGGCGGTGCCCTGGAAGACGCCGGTGATGGTCGCCGGCAGATTGGCACTTGGCGGCGTCTTCAATCGCCGTCGTGGCCTCCCCGAGCGAGGTGCCCGGGCTTGAGCGCGAACGAAATGGTCACCGAGGGCAACTGGCCGGAGTGCGGAATGCTCTGCGGCCCGGCATTCGGCCACCAGCTTCGCCACGGCGCTTCAACGGGATCATGTTGCCGTTGTCGCTCTTGAGATAGATCATGTCGAGCCCGTCGGTATGCTGCTGGTATCTGGGGCAGCATTTCGAGCAGCACGCGGTACTGATTGGTGGGCGCGTAGATGGTGGAGGCGAACTGCGGGCCGAAGGCGTCGTAGAGCGTGCTCGAGATCGTGCTCCAGTTGAGGTGCAGCGCGGCGGCGCGGTCGCGGTCCAGTACGATATTGACGCGCGGCGTCTTGATCTGCAGATCGCTGGTGCACTTCCTGCAGGCCCGGCAATCTTGGCGATGATGCGCTCCAGTTTCGGGGCTTCGCTGTAGAGTTGCTGCGTGTCCGGTCCGTAGAGCGTGAAATCGTAGGCGCTCTTGGACATGCGTCCGCCAACGCGGATCGCCTGCGGCACCGAGAGCGAAACGCGCGAGCCCGGGGATGTTGGAGAGTTTGGGGCGCAGCCGGTTCACGATATCCGCCACGGTGGCCTTGCGCTGCCGGCGCGGTGTGGTGTTGACCATCAGGCGGCCGGAGGCGCCGCTCGGCCCGAAGAAGTTCCCGCCGGTGGTCGAATAGAAACTTTCCACGTCGGGATCCTGCACCACGATCGACGACACCAGGCTCCTGGTACTTCACCATCTGGTAGTAGGAGGTGCCCTGCGCGGCCTCCACGTTGACTGATGAAATTGTCGTTATCGGTGTCGGGAATGAAGCCCTTGGGCACCACCATGTAGAGATACCGGTCACCAGCAGCACGGCCACGAACATGGCCAGCATTACCGGGCGATGGTGCAGCACCCACTGCAGCGTCACGCGCGTAGAGCGTGCAGCATCCGGTCGAAGACGCCTTCCATCAGCGCGATAGAAAAAGCCGTGCTTCTCATGGGTGCTCTCGCGCAGGAAGCGGCTGCACAGCATCGGCGTGAGGCTGATCGAGACCATGCCGGAAATCAGGATGGCGGTGCAGATGGTGACGGCGAACTCGCGGAACAGGCGGCCCAGAATGCCGGCCATGAACAGGATCGGGATGAAGACGGCGCGCCAGCGAAAGCGTCATGGAGACGATGGTGAAGCCGATCTCGCGCGACCCGCGCGAGCGCCGCCTGCCATCGGCTTCTCGCCCATGTTCGATGTGGCGGACGATGTTCTCCAGCATCACGATGGCGTCATCCACCACGAAGCCGATGGAGAGGATCAGCGCCATCATCGAAATGTTGTTGAGGCTGAAATTGAGCAGGTACATCACCGCGAAGGTGCCGACGATGGAGAAGGGCAGCGCCATCGCCGGAATCATGGTGGCGGAGAAGTTGCGCAGGAACAGGAAGATCACCATGATCACCAGCGCCAGCGTGGCGGCCATGGTGAACTGAATGTCCTGGAAGGCCTCGCGGATATTCTTGGAGCGGTCGCCGCGGATGCCCAGGTGAACGCTGGGCGGCATCTGCGCCTGGAAGAACGGCAGCAGGCGCTTGATGTTGTCGGTGACTTCGATGGTGTTGCTGCCCGGCTGCCGCATCACCGCCAGGTTGACGCCCATGGTGCCTTCCTTGCCGTATTCGCCGCCGTAGATCTTGGAGAAGTTCTTGTCGTCCTCCACGCTGTCGATGACGTTGGCCACGTCGCCCAGCCGGACCGGCGCGCCGTTCCTGTAGGCGACGATCAGGGGCTTGTAGGCCTGCGACCGCATCAACTGGCCGTTCACCTGGATCGTTGTAGGCGGTGTGGTCGCCGTAGAGCGTGCCGGTGGGGATGTTGACGTTCCAGTTGCGCAGCGCCGCGTCGATTTCATTGAGGCCGATGCCGCGCGCCGCCAGCTCGTTGGGGTCCACCTGCACCCGCACGGCGTACTTCGCCGAGCCGAAGACCTGCACCTGCGCCACGCCTTCCACCATCGAAATGCGCTGCGCCATCATGGTCTCGGCATACTCGTCGAGGTCGCTCAGCCGCATGGTGGGCGAGGTCAGAAACAGGCTGATGATGGGCGAATCGCCCGGGTTGACCTTGCGGAAGGAAGGCGGCGTCGGCATGCCCGGGGGCAGCAGCGGCATGGCCTCGGCGATCGCGGTTTCCACGTCCACCGTGGCGCCATCGATGTCGCGGCTCAGGTCGAATTGCAGGGTGATCGAGGTGGAGCCCTGGCCGCTGTTGGAGATCATCGAATCCAGGCCGGCGATGGTGGTGAACTGGCGCTCCAGCGGTGTGGCCACGGCCGAGGCCATGGTGTCGGGATTGGCGCCGGGCAGGCCGGCGCTGACCGTGATCGTCGGGTAATCCACCTGCGGCAGATCGCTGACCGGCAGGTTGTCGTACGCAATGACGCCGAACAACGCGACGCCAGCCATCAGCAGGCTGGTTGCGATGGGCCGCCGTGATAAAGGTTTCGGAAAAATTCACGCCGAGCCCCCTCTAGCCCCGCGACCGGCCGCGGCCTCCGCCGCCTCTTCCACCACCGCTGCCGTCCTTGATCGACACCTTGCTGCCCGGCGCCAGTCGCAACTGTCCTTCGGTGACGACGGTTTCGCCCACTTCGAGGCCATCCACCACCATATCCTGGTCCACCCTGGCGCCCGTGGTCACGGTCCGCGATTCCACGGTCTTATCCGGCTTCACCACGTACACGAAGGACCCGTTCTGCCCGGTCTGAATCGCTTCGATTCGGCACCACCACCGCGTTCTGCTGGGTGGTCAACCGCAGGGTCACGCGCACGAACTGCCCCGGCCACAACTGATGATCGGTATTGGGGAAGGTGCCCTTCAACTTGATGGTGCCGGTGGTGATGTCCACGGTGTTATCGACGAACGTGAGGTCGCCGGTTTCGTCGTTGCCGCGGTCTCGGCATCCTGCGGACGCGCGCGCACGCTCAGGACTGCCCATCGCCATATACTTCTTGATGGCCGGCAATTGCGCTTCGGGCACCGAGAACGTGACGTAGATCGGCTCCACCTGGTTGATGGTCATCATGTCCATGTTGTTGGCCGTCACCACGTTGCCCTGTCTTCACCGTCAGGTTGCCGGTGCGCCCGTTGATGGGCGAGATAAATGGTCGGTGAAGCCCAGTTGGACTTTGGCGTTCTCGGCCGTCGCCTGGCTGGCGCCGATCGCCGCCTGGGCGCTCTGCGATGGCCGCCTTGTCGGCGTTCACCGCCTGCTCGCATGGCGTCCGCGCTGGCGCGCAGTTGCTCCGCCTGGTCCTTGGAAATCACGCCGCTTTCGTTCAGAGCGGCATAGCGCTTCGCCTGCGTGTCCTGGTATTTCGCCTGCGCCTCATCGCGCGCCAGATTGGCCCGGGCCTGCCCGAGCGACGCCTGATCGCGCGCGATGTTCGCCAGCGCCTGGTTGTATGCGGCCTCCAGCGGACGCCGGTCGATGGCGAACAGCTTCTCGCCCTTCTTCACGAAATCGCCTTCGTGAAAAAAGACGTCGGTCAGCTGTCCGCCAACCTGCGCCTTTACCGTAATCGTGGAGTAGGCCTCCACGTTGCCGATTACCTGGATTTCCACCGGGACATCGCGTTCTGTCGTCATCGCGACCGTCACCGGCACATCGCCGCCGCCGCGCGGCCGCCGCCTTTTCCGCCGCCTCCCGGCGCGTCGGATTTGGCGGCGGTGCTGCTCCCGGAACAGCCGCAAAGGGCTAGTGCCAGCACGGCGCTCACACCCAGCGCCGATAGCAGTTTCATCGATTTTCGAGAGGACCCAGGAACCACGGGCCAGATGTGTAGGCATAGTGGAATCTACCTGTTAGGCGACAAACCTCATCGTAATGTTACCGCTTCGCTGGAACAATGGCCCTAATGGGGTGAAGATTTTGGAACTTTTCTACAACTTGGGCTTGGGGGGCGGCAGTTCGCGCGCCGTCACCGGGTCGCTAAACCCTGTGCGCGCGTGAGATCCATCGCAAAACGGCTTGTTGGCCGATTGTCCGCACCGGCATAGCGAAATCACCGTGCGTCCAGCCAGCCCGAAGGCCGTTCCCGACGGGTCCAGAATCTCGAATTCTCCTTCAATCCGAATCGGCCCATTGCTCAAAACAGTAACTTTCGTTGGCATCAAACGGATGGTAGCACGTCCCCGAAATGATACGCCTGATCACCTTTCATCCAGAACGAATGGAGGGGTTACGCCTTCAGCTCCCAGCCCTTGCGAAACGTCGGCTTGACCCATTTATTCGCTTCTTTATTGTTCGAAAACTCGCCCTTCGCGTTGTCCCAGAGTAGTTTGCCTTCGAAGTGAACCGCGGCCGACCCGAGCACCAGCCACTCCGTGTACTTGCCCGCGATCGAGAAGTTGGAGCAGGCCGGGGCGCCGCCCTTACAGGCCCGCACCCAATCGCGGCAATGCGCTCCGTGATTGCTCATCGTGCTGGCGCCGGGCGAGCGCTGCAGGTAGGGGTCGGGCAGTTTGTACGCCGCCCATTGCTTGCCGGGCAGCAGTCCCACACCTTCGCCGCGCCCGCTCGTTCCCAGATAGCCCTTCGAGCCGACGAAGATCGAGTTATACCCGCTGGTCTGCACCGGGCCGCCGCGCCCGCCACCGCCGCCGCCCTGCGCCGGACCCACTTGCGGACCCTGTCCGGGGATCTTGCGCGCTTCCTCGGCCGTCATTCCCGGCGGCAGATAGGCGTCGCCGCCCGCGTGGTGATACCAGTAGACGGTCACCGGCGGCATACCCGGGCGCGGACCGAACTCATACTTGATGGCCAGCTCGTCAGGGAAGGTGAACGCGGGCAGCGAATCTTTCTTGATGCATTCCACGCTGACCAGGTGCTCCGGCGCCAGTTGCAGCGCCCAGTTGGCCGGACCCAGAATGTGCACACCCCAATCGCCGATCAGGCTGCTGCCGAAATCGTAGAACCCGCGCCAGTTGAAGGGCAGGTAGAAGCCGAAGCTGTCCTGCTGCCCGGCGCGCCCGCCGCGCGCGTTGCGCTCGGCCACGAATGCCCGGTACTCGGCATCGCCCGCCGTGAACGGGCGCGCCGCCGCGCCGCCCAGCCACAGATCCCAATCCAGCGTCTCGGGAACCGTCGTGGGCGCGGAGACGTTAGGCATCTCCTGCGGCCAGCTTGGCCGCCCGGTCCACGCATGCACCTCCTTCACTTCGCCGATCTCGCCCGACCAGAAGATCTCGCAGGCTACCCGCGTGGCATCGTGCGAATACCCCTGGTTGCCCATCTGCGTGGCGACCTTGTACTTCTCCACGGCCTGCGTCAGCAGCCGCGCTTCCCACGAGGTCCGCGTCAGCGGCTTCTCCACGTAGACATGCTTACCCAATTGCATGCAGGCGACCGCGCACGTGGCATGCATATGGTCCGGCGTGCCGATCACTACCGCGTCGATATCCTTGCCCTGCTTATCCAGCATTTGCCGGAAATCTTTGTACTTGGAGGCATTCGGGAAACGCTCGAAGCTCTCGCTGCCGCGCGCCCAATCGACGTCGGCCAGCGCCACCACGTTCTCTTTCCCGGCATGCGCCAGCCGCAGGTCGGCGGCCGGCTGTCCCCCGGCGCCGATGGCCGCCAGGTTCAACTTTTCGTTGGGTGATTTGTAGCCCGCCGCCTTCAGCGAAGGCGTGCTGCCGAACCCGCCGCGCGGCAGGGCGCCGGCCAGGAGCGATCCATAAAAGAAGTGCCTGCGTGAAAATCGAGCATCCGACATGGGAGTCTCCTATAGAGAGAAAGGGGCGGCAGGCGACGCCCCTTCGTTACTCCCGGCTGAAAGTTTGTCTACTTCTTCTTCGCCGGCGGCGGCGCCGTGGGTGGTGTCGCCGGCGGGCCGCCGGACTTGCTGTCATCCACCACGTCGCCGAATTTGATGGTCGAACGGCCCTCGTACTTCTTGTAATCCTGGTATTTCACCACCATCCGGATGGGCACATTCTCGCCGCTCTTGAAGTGCAGCGTATCGTTGGCGCGCGTGTAGGTCGGGAACCAGTACTTCCCGTCGATCTGCTCCCGGTAGGTCTCGAACTTCGGGAAGGCCTGGTCGGAATTCCGCTTCAGCAGGCCGACGCCCTTGCCGTAGGTCTTCACGATCTGCAGGTCGCGGTCGTCCACCCAGATCTGGCCTTCGAAATAGCGCTTGCCCTGCACCATCTTCTTGGGCTTCACCGAAAAGCTGTAGCAGCCGATGTCGTCTACCTTTTCCTTGCCCAGATATTGAATGTCGTAATCGGGAATGTCGGGCGTGGTCAGCACGAAGGGTTGCACATTGCGTAAGTCCTGCACGTCCTCGGGCGAAAGGCTGATCTGGCGCAGCGAGATCACCGGGGCGTAGACCACCTTCTCGATGCGTTTGCCTTCCGGTGTGAAGATGATGTCCTCCACCTCTTCCCACTTGCCGCCGCCGTTGACTTCCTCCATCTTCACACTCTGGCGGTAGGTGTAGTTGTTGCGCGCCTGCTGGAACTCCAGTTCCTTGGCGGCGAACTTGCGAATGATCTCCGCGGTGTTGACATCATCCGCGGCCCAACCCGTAACACAACCCGGCAGGCACAACGCCGCCAAAGCGGCGGAAAGAACGATAGCACGCATAGTTTCCCTTCTTTGGTTGACGAGCCTACTTGCCTAATAGTTTCTTGGCAATGGTCATCAATTGTATATTGCTCGTCCCTTCGTAGATCCGCCCGATCTTGGCGTCCCGGTACAACTTCTCCACCGGGTAGTCCTTCGTAATTCCAACCCCACCATGAACTTCGATGGATTTGGAAGCCACCCGTTCGGCGATCTCGGAACTATAATACTTCGCCATGGCCGCCTCCGCCAGGAAGGGGAGTCCGGCGTCACGCAAACGTGCGGCGTTGTACACCAGCAGGCGCGCCGCCTCCACTTCCACCGCCATCTTCGCCAGATCGAACTGCACGCCCTGGAATTCGCCGATCGGCTTGCCGAACTGCTTGCGCTCGCGCGCATAGGCCACCGCGTGATCGAGCGCACCGCGCGCCAGCCCGATCATCTGTGCGCCAATCGCGATCCGCCCCTCGTTGAGCGTCTCGATCGCGATCTTGTAGCCCTTGCCGACTTCGCCCATCACGTTCTCTCGCGGCACCCGGCAGTTGTCCAGGATCAATTCGCACGTCGAAGACGCGCGCAGCCCAATCTTGTCCTCTTTCTTCCCCACCGCGAAGCCCGGGAAATCGCGCTCGATCAGGAAGGCCGTCACGCCCTTGTATCCGGCCTCCGGGTTGGCGTTGGCGAATAGCAGGAAGAAGCCGGCTTCGGCCGCGTTGGTGATCCACAGCTTGCGGCCGGTCAGCAGGAAGTGATCGCCCTTGTCCTCGGCGCGCGTCGCCATGGCGAAGGCGTCCGAGCCCGACCCGGCTTCGGAGAGCGCGTAGCTCGCCACCCATTTCTCGGCGAGCAGCGGCAGGTATTTCGCCTTCTGCTCGGCCGTGGCCCAGCGCAGCAGCGCGTTGTTGCAGATCGTGTTCTGCACGTCCACGATCACACCCGCCGAAGGGTCCACCGCCGAGAGTTCTTCCACCGCCAGAATCGCCTGGAAGAACGTGCCGCCCTGCCCGCCGAACTCCTCGGGGATCTCGATCCCCATCAGCCCCATCGTGAAGAACTGCTGGATGATGTCCTTACGGAAAACGGCCGCCTCGTCCATTTCGCGGACGTAAGGGCGGATCTGCTCGCGCGCGAACTTGCGCACCGTGCTCTGGAAGAATCGCTCTTCCTCGCTGAGGGCCGTCAACGGCGCGGGCGCCGTTTCCATGTTTTCGAGTGCCGGCATTCTTTACCCCACGCTTGCCAGGGCGCGCCACTGGCGGCCCTGCGATTCGGCCACACCCTTATAAGTGATGTAGCCGTTGTAAGTGTTCACGCCTTCGCGTAGCGGGGCATGCCGCTCGCAGGCGCCTTCCAGGCCGTGATTCGCCAACTCCAACAGGTAGGGGAAGGTCGCGTTGGTGAGTGCGAGGGTCGACGTGTGCGGCACCGCCGCCGGCATATTGCTGACGCAGTAGTGCAGCACGCCATCCACGAAATAGATCGGCTCGGTGTGTGTAGTTGCGTGCGAGGTCTCGAAGCAGCCGCCCTGATCGATTGCGACATCGACCACGACCGAACCGGGCTTCATCTTCGAGATCATCTCGCGCCGCACCAGCCGCGGCGCCGAGGCGCCGGGAATCAGCACCGCCCCCACCACCAGGTCGGCCGTCTTGAGGTTCTCGCTGATGGTCCACGCGTTGGAAGCCAGCGTGACCGCATAGCCGTTGAAGATATCGTCGAGCTCGCGCAGCCGGTTCAGGCTGCGATCGATAATGGTCACGTGCGCGCCCATCCCGATCGCTATCTTCGCGGCATTCGTGCCCACGATCCCGCCTCCCAGGATGACCACATTCCCCGGCGCCACGCCGGGCACGCCGCCCAGCAGAATTCCGCGCCCGCCGCTCGGACGCTCCAGATATTGCGCGCCCACCTGCACGCTCATGCGCCCGGCGACTTCGCTCATCGGCGTCAGCAGAGGCAGCGAGCCATCCTTTTCGCGAATGGTTTCGTAGGCCACACCATTGACTTTGGTGGCCAGCAGTTTTTCCGTCAGCTCAGGCAGCGGAGCCAGGTGCAGATAGGTGAATAGCGTCAGGTTGGGACGGAAGTACGCGTACTCGGCCTTCTGCGGTTCTTTGACTTTGACTACCAGGTCGGCGCCTTGCCACACCTCGGCGGCGGACGAAAGGATCTTTGCGCCGGCCTCCAGATAGTCGCTATCGGGCAGCGAACTGCCTTCGCCCGCGTGGGTTTCCACCAGAACTTCATGGCCCGCCTCGCGCAGCGCGGTAACGCCGCTAGGCACGAGCCCTACACGTGTTTCGTGATCTTTGATTTCCTTGGGGACGCCGATGATCATTGTGCCGCTTCTCCGAAATTAGGTTAACACCACGATACTGTGGGAAGGATGGAGGCCCGCTCGCCCGTTCTGCCTGACTCTCCCACTGTTGGGGTAGAATGTGGACGGGCAGCTATGGATCAGAGTTATGTGGAGCGGCGGGATGACGGTTTCTACCTCATTGGAAGCCGTGTGCCACTGGATGCCATCGTGCGCGAGTACTGGAATGACGAATTGCCGGAAGCGATTCGTGCGCATTATCCAACCTTAGGCCTGGCACAGGTTTATGGTGCGATCACCTTCTATCTTGGGAATCGAGAAGAAGTGGAAGCGGCCATAGTTGCGCGGACGCGGGTGGAAGAGGAGTTCCGAGACTCTCATCCGTCACCGCCGCACCTCCAGGAGAAGTTGGCTCGGGGCAAGCCTCACTTACCCGTGCGATCGAGCTGATGGCCATTCGCTTTCTGGCCGATGCGAATTTGCACCATGGAATCGTTTCCGGCTGCCTGCGACGTGAGTTCGCACTCGATTTTCTTTCCGCCAACGGTGCGGGACTGGAAGGCATGACGGACCCGCAGGTGCTCGCACTCGCAGCTGGTCAGAATCGCGTCTTGGTGACGCACGATTATCAGACCATGCCACTGCATTTCGCGGATTTTCTTGCGGCTCAGGGCTCCAGTCCCGGCGTCTTCCTGGTGAAGCAACGAACCCCGATCGTTAAGGTCATCGACGCTCTGGTTCTGATTTGGTCCGCATCAGAGCCCGGCGACTGGGAAGATCGGATCGTTGAGATACCTCTATAATGCACCTGGTCGCCGCAGAGCAACGACCTCAGGCTACTCTCCGTGAACGTCGCTTCGGTTTCTCCGCGGGGAGGAAGCGAATCTCAATGCGTTTACCAAGCACCTCCGCGATGCGGCGCAGCATCGCCAGAGAATGCCCCTCGTAGTTCGCGTCTTCAAGGCGGCACACCACGGACGGTGACGTTTTCAGCTTAACGGCCAATTGACGCTGCGTGAGCCCGGCCTGGGTGCGCATCTCGTAGATTGCCTGGGCGACGTCGACATCTGCGGCTGCCTGTTCGTACTCGGCGATCCGCTCCGGGTTATCGCCGATGTAGCGATCCCAAAAAAACTGCGGCGTGTCGGATGGGAATCGGCGGGCGCGAGGCATATCAGATCTCCTTGGGCGCAAGTCTGTGCGCGTAGCGTGAAGGATCTTTCAGCACCAGTTGTTTGCGTGCGATAGCGCGATCGATCTCGACCGCGGGGACGCTTTGTCTCTTCGTGATGCCGTGCGAGAGCACAACGGCGTCCCGGCCATGGAAGAAATAAAGAACGCGATATTGCTGCGATCCATAAGAGGCTCGCAACTCATAGATTCCATCACGCAGGAAATCGGCCGCGGGCCGGCGCAATTCGTGTCCGGATGTGGCAAGCAGTCGCATTTAGTTCAGGCATTTCGCTCTGGCTTTCGCCGGGATGACATCAAGCCAATCCACCAGCGGAATGCGTCCATTCGCCTCGCGGAAGACAAGCAACTCCGTCGGAGGCATGAAGTCGTCTTTATTGTTCGCTTTTTTGCGAACTCTGTCAAGCGGCGCGACTTACGCCTACTTCTTCCTTCGCGCCACCACTCGCACGCGCTTGGTCTGCGAGATCGCGCCGGGGGTGAGCGCGTCGTTGACGATCTCCGCCTGCTCCTGCTGGTGGCGTTTGCCGCTGCCCGTCGCCGGGCTCGCGCTCTCGGGGCGGCCGACGTAGCGGATCTCGCGCCGCGAATCGTCGAGCACCGGCTGCAGGCATTCGCGGATGAAGCGCCACGGGCCCATATTGCGCGGCTCTTCCTGCGCCCACACGACCTCGGCCGTCGGCGCATAGCGCGCCAGGATGTCGCGTGCCTGGTCGGCGGCGAACGGGTAGAGTTGCTCCACGCGGATGATCGCCACGTGGTCGGCCTTGCGTTCCTCGCGCGCGGCCAGCAGGTCGTAATAAATTTTGCCGCTGCAGAAGACCACGCGCGACACCTGGGAATTATCCGCCACACCGGCGTCACTCAGAATCTCGGTAAAGCCGCCGGTGGTGAAATCGTGCAGCGTGGATACGGCCTTCGGATGTCGCAGCAGGCTCTTCGGCGTGAAGATGACGAGCGGCTTGCGCATGCCGCGGCGATCGCTGCCGCCGTACATCTGGCGGCGCAGCAGGTGGAAATATTGTGCCGGAGTGGTGCAGTTACAGACCTGCATGTTGTTCTCGGCGCACAGCGTCAGGTAGCGTTCGATGCGCGCGCTCGAGTGCTCCGGACCTTGTCCTTCATATCCGTGCGGCAGCAGCATCACCAGGCCGCTGGGCTGGCCCCACTTCTGTTCGCAGCAGCTGATGAACTGATCGATCATGATCTGCGCGCCGTTGGCGAAATCGCCGAACTGCGCCTCCCAGATCACCAGCGAAAGCGGGTCGGCTACGCTATAGCCGAACTCAAAACCGAGCACCGCGTACTCGCTCAACGAACTATCCAGCACGTCGAATTTGCCCTGATCGGGCGAGATATGCTGCATCGGGACATACCGTTTCCCGGTCTCCGAATCGTAGAACGCGAGATGGCGCTGGCTGAAGGTGCCGCGCCCGGAATCCTGTCCGCTGAGCCGCACCGGCGTGCCCTCCAGCGCAAGCGTGCCGAAGGCCAGCGCCTCGCCGAACGCCCAATCCAGATTGCCGCCCTTCGCAATCACGTCGCGGCGCTTCTCCACGAAACCGCGCAGCTTGGGATGCAGGTGGAAGCTCTCCGGGAATTGCGTAATGGCGCGGATCACGCGCTCCAGCACCTGCTGGTTCACGCTGGTGCGCGGACAATATCCGCCGAACTCCTCACCCTGTACGGCGCTCAACTCCTGCAATTCGAAGCGCTCGGCGCGCTCCTGCACCGCGTCGTATGCGGCCGAAAGCCGCGACGCTACTTCCTTCTGCATAGCCTGGATTTCTTCCGCGGAGAGCACCCCCTCGCGCACCAGGCGCCGCCCGTACAGCGTCGCCACCGACGGGTGTTCCTTGATCTTGCGATACAGAATCGGCTGCGTGTAGCTCGGGTCGTCGCCTTCATTGTGGCCGTGGCGGCGATAGCAGATCATGTCGATGACCACGTCGGTCTTGAACTGCTGCCGATAGTCGAACGCGATCTGCACCACCCGGATGGCGGCCTCGGGATCGTCGCCGTTCACGTGGAAAATCGGCGCCTGCACTCCGCGCGCCACGTCGGTGGAATACGGCGTCGACCTTGATTCATCCGGCAGCGTCGTAAACCCGATCTGGTTATTAATGATCAGGTGAATCGTACCGCCGGTCGAGTAGCCTTCGAGCTGCGAGAGGTTCAGCGTCTCCGTCACCACGCCCTGCCCCGCGAACGCCGCGTCGCCGTGGATCAACACCGGGATTACGCGCTCCCGTTCGGTATCGCCGAGCCGGTCCTGCTTGGGCCGCACGATGCCTTCCACCACCGGATCCACCGCTTCCAAATGACTCGGATTCGGCGACACCGACACCACGATTTCTCGCCCGATGGAGGTCCGCCGCACGCCGGTCGCGCCCAGGTGATACTTCACATCACCCGAGCCCTGCGTGCTGCTCGGGTCGATCTCGCCTTCGAACTCGCTGAAGATCTGCTTCACGTCCTTGCCCACCGTGTTGGCCAGAATATTCAGGCGGCCGCGATGCGCCATGCCGACCACGATCTCATGCACGTTGCGCCCCGCCGCGCGCTCCAGAATTTCTTCCAGAATGGCCAGCGCGGTCTCTGCGCCTTCGAGCGCGAAGCGCTTCTGCCCCACGAACCGCGAGTGCAGGAAGTGCTCGAACTCCTCGCCCGCGATCACAGAGCGCAGCGTGCGCAGCCGCGTCTCGCGATCCAGCAGCCAGTTGTTGGCCTCCGGCTCCATGCGATGCTGCAGCCAGCGCTTCTGCTCCGGCACCTGAATGTTCATGTACTCGCAGCCGATTTTGCCGCAGTACGTCTGGCGCAGCGTCTCCAGAATTTCGCGCAGCGTGGCCACCGATTTCGGCGCGCCTTCGCCGATCGCTTCACCCAGGCTGCCGGTCAGGAATTCGCGATCCAGGTCCCAGATGGTCAGCCCGTACGTCTCCGGGTCCAACTCGGCATGCAGGCTCGGCTCGCTCCCGAGCGGGTCCAGGTCCGCGATCAAATGGCCGCGCACCCGGTACGCGTTGATCATCTGGATGATGCCGGCTTCCTTGGCGATCTCGGCATAGCGCGCGGCGCTCACGCCGGGCAGCGTCGGCTTACGGTCCGTCTCCCAGCGCACCGGCATGTGCGGCATGCGCAGGTGGTTGAAGACCTCTTCGTAGAATCCGTCCGTGCCATCCAGCAGGGATTGCAGTCTGCCCAGGAACGCGCCCGATTCCGCGCCTTGAATGATGCGGTGATCATAGGCGCAGGTCAGCGTCATAACCTTGCTGATGCCCAGCATGGAGCGCGTTTCATCGGCCGCGCCCCGGTACTCCGCCGGATAATCGATCGCGCCCGTGGCGATGATCGCGCCCTGCCCGGGCATGAGACGCGGGATCGACGCCATCGTGCCTACCGTGCCCGGGTTGGTCAGCGAAATCGTGGTGCCCTGGAAATCCGCCGGCAGCAGTCTTCCCTTGCGGGCGCGCGACACCAGGTCGTCGAACGCGGTCACGTATTCCTGGAAGTTGAGCGCGCCGGCGTTCTTGATGTTGGGCACCATCAGGGTGCGGCCGCCGTCTTTGCCGGCCACGTCCACCGCGATCCCCAGGTTGATTTCCGGATGCATCACGCGGTACGGCTGCCCGTCGCGCTCGGCGTAGGCATGATTGATCCCCGGAATCTCTTCGAGCGCCTTCACCACCGCCCACCCGATCAGGTGCGTGTAGGAGACCTTGCCCTGTCCCACCAACGTCCGGTGCTGGTTGATGATGCGCCGGTTCTCGTCCATCACCTTGACGGCGATGGTGCGCTGCGAAGTCGCCAGCGGAATCGAGAGGCTGGCGCCCATATTCTCGGCGATCTTGCCCGCGATCCCTCGCAGCGGCTGCAATTCCTCCCCGCCTGTCGCCACGGGCTGCGCCGTAACCACGGCAGGTGCGGCCGTTTTGACGCCATTGGCCGGCAGCGGTTCCGCGAAGACCTGTTTCCAACTCTCGTCTACCGCCGAACGATCATGCAGATACTGTTGATATAGCTCGTCTTCGAGCCAGCTATTGACGCCCATTTCTGAACCAGGTTTCGCAGACATTTTTTGGTGGGAAAAATTCCTAACTACAGGATACCAGTGGGACAGGCCTCCCGGCCTGTCCATCTAATCTGCCTTCCCACCCCGCGCTGGCTCCAAAGGTTCCCCGAAGATACTGCGTCCCCCGGCTCGATTTGGAATCCTCAGCCTTTTGTGAAGGAGACACGAGTGGCAACAAAGAAGAAACCGAATATTCTCATTCTCTGGGGCGACGATATCGGCTGGTTCAATATCAGCGCCTACAACCACGGCATCATGGGCTATAAGACCCCGAACATCGACCGCTTGGCCAAAGAAGGAGCGATGTTTACCGATTGGTACGGCCAGCAGAGCTGTACCGCCGGCCGCGCCGCGTTCATTACCGGACAATCGCCCATCCGGACCGGCCTGACCAAGGTCGGTTTGCCCGGCGCCAAGCTCGGCCTGCAGCCGGAAGACCCGACCATCGCCGAACTGCTCAAGCCCCAGGGCTACGTCTGCGGCCAGTTCGGGAAAAACCACCTCGGCGACCGCGATGAATTCCTGCCCACCGTGCACGGCTTCGACGAATTCTTCGGCAACCTCTATCACCTTAATGCCGAAGAAGAGCCGGAGTGTGTGGACTACCCGAAGAACCCCGAATTCAAGAAGAAGTTCGGGCCTCGCGGCGTATTGCACTCCTGGGCCCAACCCGACGGCACCCAGAAGATTGAAGACACCGGGCCGCTGAACAAAAAGCGCATGGAAACCATGGATGAGGAGATCACGGCCGGCGCGATGGATTTCATGGAACGCCAGGTCAAGGCCGACAAGCCCTTCTTCCTGTGGTGGAATTCCACCAAGATGCACATCTGGACACACCTGAAGAAGGAGTGCCAGGGCGTGACCGGGCTCGGCGTCTATGCCGACGGCATGGTCGAGCACGACCGCCAGGTCGGACAAATGCTCGCCAAGCTCGAGGAATTGGGCATCGCCGACAACACCATCGTGATGTACTCCACCGACAACGGCGCCGAAGAGTTGAGCTGGCCAGATGGCGGAACCACCCCGTTTCGCGGCGAGAAGGACACCAACTGGGAAGGCGCCTGGCGCGTGCCGTGCGCGATCCGCTGGCCGGGCGTCATCAAGCCGGGCACGGTATCCAACGAGATCTACTCCCACCAGGACATGCTTCCGACCCTGCTGGCGGCGGCCGGTGAACCCGATATCGTCGCCAAGTGCAAGAAGGGCTACAAGGCCGGCAATAAGACCTTCAAGGTCCATCTCGATGGCTTCAACATCGCGCCGCATCTGAAGGGCGAGGTCAAGGAGAACCCGCGCCCCGGCTTCCTCTATTGGAGCGACGATGGTGACCTGATGGCGCTC
Organism: uncultured Solibacteraceae bacterium; assembly: GCA_963791985.1. Lineage (GTDB taxonomy): Bacteria > Acidobacteriota > Terriglobia > Bryobacterales > Bryobacteraceae > Solibacter. The sequence continues at coordinate 844,355 of CAWBUN010000005.1, forward strand.
CGCTACGGCAACTGGAAGGTCCACTTCCAGGTACAGCGCGCCGAGGGATTGGAGGCCTGGCAGGAGCCATTCGTTGCCCTCCGATGTCCTATGCTCTTCAACCTGCGCATGGACCCCTTTGAGAATGCGGAGGTGGCCGCCGACGTCTTCTACAAGAAGTGGCGCGCCGATCGCATCTTCATGCTGATTCCTGCCGGCGCCCTGGTGCACCAGTACATGGAAACCATGGTGGAGTTCCCGCCGCGTCAAAACCCGGAAAGCTGGAGCCCTGGCTCCGTGATGGAGAAACTCCGCCAGCACGTGGCGACGCTCGAAAGCGGCTCGGCCGCCGGGGTCAAGTAGCCGCCGTTTCAGGAATACCGCGTGGCGGGGCTACCATTCTCCCGCCACGCGCGTCCATTCCCTCGATGCGCGGCCTGACCCTCTTCGTTCTCTCCCTGTCGCTCGCCTCCTCCGCCCACGCCCAGGCTGAAATCCAGGCCCGCATCGATTCTCTCCGCCAGTCCCTCAAGGACCACCCCATTACGGCCGCCGAATTTCCCAACATCGGCACCAACATCGAGGCCACTCTGAAATCCGCCGGCGACGCTCTAAACGCCGGTAGCCTATTCCTGACTCTCGAAAAGCTGGCGCAGGCCTTCGATCTCTCGTACGGAGCCCGCGCCTTCGCCGAAAAATCCCCCACCGTCAAATCCCTTTCCGAGTTCGACACCGAATGGCGCAAGACTGAGACTACCCTCGCTCTCCCCGCCGCCAAATGGAGCCGGGCACCCGCCGCCCTGCGCGCCCTCTCCGAGGCCGCCGGAGTCCGCGCCACGCCGCTGCTCGAAGGCGCTCGCGGCTTCGCCACTGCCACCAAGCCGGCCGACGGAATCTTCTACCTCGGCGAGGCCCAGGGCGAGGCTGAGTTCGCCCGCTTCTGCGCCGGTCTGAATCTCTTGCGCAAAGGCCGCGCCATCACGCTGCGCTCCCTGCTTCCCGAACTTGCCGCCCTTCAAGAAAAGACCAACGCCGCTTTTCAACCGCCGCGCTCCATCGACCAGCACCCCCGCTTCATCGCACTCAATTCCACACTCAAACTCGCGCGCGAACTCGACGCCGCCAAGCTCTACGCCGGCGCGCTCTATCAGTACCTGGAAGCCGTCCGCCACTTCGGCATGCTCGACGCCGCGCAACCTGCCGTTGTCCCGTCTATCGACACCTTGCGCCGAAAACTTGAGGCCTCCAAAGACGACGATTCCATCGCGCTCCTCTTCCTCCAGCGCGCCACCGCCCAGGCCACCGGCACCGACGACGAACGCAAGAGCGCCCGCGTCATCGCCGACTCTGTAGTCCCCGCCTACTTCGCCGCACGCAAGCCCGCCGCCGGACTCCCGCGTTCCCCGGCGAAGTCGATCGAAATCACCCTCGTCCGCTGGCCCTATACCTGAAACATCTCCGACCCGGCAAGTTTGCTGGTGCAGGAAGTCGCGGCCAGGTATCCCGGCAAGGTCACCTTCGTCAGTGAAAATTTCGGCGGCTCCAAACTCGCTGACGAGTTCGGCGTCAAGGGCTATCCCGCGGTATTCGTCGATGGCGTGCTGGTCGCGAGCCCCCGCGAGTTCGGGTTCTTCGGCGAGGTCGAAGGCGCCGGCCGTTACGCCCCCTGGCGCAACGCCGCCAGCCAGGCGAAGTTCAAGGACGATCTCGCGCGCATGATCGACCTCATCCTCGCCGGCCGCAAAGACCTGGTCACCCGCGAGCACCCCGCGGACGCCGCCGCGCCCCGCGAACTCGCCGCGCTCCCCGCCCTCGCCCTCACCGACCTCTCCGGCCGCTCCATCGCCCGCGACGACCTCGCCGGTCGCGTCGTCCTGGTCGAATTTTGGGCCACCTGGTGCCCGCCCTGCCGCTCCACGCTCGAATGGCTCGGCACGCTCAAAGGGAAGTATGGCGACAAGCTCGCCGTCCTCGCCCTCGCCGTCGAATCCCCCGAGGCGGGCGTCCGCTCGATGGCTGCTGCGCTCGACCCCGCCGTCCGCTGGGCCATCACCGACGCCGCCACCGCCCAGGCCTTCGGCGACATCACCGCCGTCCCCACCATGTTCGTCTTCGACGCTGACGGCAAGACCGCCCGCGTCCTCTACGGCGCCCCGCCCAACCTCCACGAGCAGGTGACACCCCTTCTCGACTCGCTAGTGGGACAGGCCTCCCGGCCTGTCCCACTAGCTGCCGTAAATCTCGCGTCCACGACTGTGGGGCAGGCAATCCTGCCTGCAGCCGGCTTTTAGCCGGCTCGCACCGCGGCGTCGCGGCCGCCCCCTGCTCACACCGCATCACAACCGCCCGATGCAACCCACTTAACCCCATAGATGTAGCTCCCGATTCCTTGGAGCCCACTACCCCCACTGCTACAATCGCTAACGATGACGAAGCTTAGCCTCATCCTTCTCCTCTCCCTCTCCGCCTTCGCCCAAAAGAAGCCCATCACGCTCGAGTCCCTCCAGGCCGGCGGACGCGGCGGCGGGCGCGGCGGCGCCGGGTTCGCCGGCCCGCCCACCTGGATGCCCGAAGGCAAGAACTTCGTCACCCGCCAGGGCCGCAACCTCATGGTCTACGACCCCGCCACCCAGACCTCCAAGCTCCTCATCGACACCACCCCCATCGACGCCGCCGCTGTCAATCCGCCCGCCGACGACGGCCCTACCGATTGGACCAACCGCCGCGCGCGCGCCGGCGGCATGCAGTTCTCCGCCGACGGCCAGTCCCTCCTCTACGCCACAGGCGGCGATCTCTTCCTCATCCATCCGGCCACCGGCAAATGGGACCAGCTGACCAAAACTCCCGTCCCCGAACTCGACGCCAAGCTCTCCCCCGACGCCTCCGCCGTCGCCTTCCGCCGCGGCTGGGATCTCTACACGGTCAACACCGCCACGCTCAAGGAAACCCGCCTCACCAAGGACGGCACCGAAACCCTCCGCAACGGCATTCCCGATTGGGTATATCCCGAGGAACTCACGCTCGGCACCGGCTTCTGGTGGTCGCCCGATTCCAAATCCATCTGCTACCTTCAGTTCGATTCCAGCCGCGAGCCCGTCTTCCCCCACGCCGACATGCTCGGCACCCGCGCCTTCGCCGAGCCCGAGCGCTACCCGCAGGCCGGCGAGAACAATCCCGATATCCACCTCGGCATCATCCCCGCCACCGGCGGCCCCACCAAATGGCTCGAAGTCGGCGACACCCGCAACGCCTTCCTGATCGCGCGCGCCGGCTGGATGCCCAATTCGCGCGGCGTCTACATCCTGCGCATGAATCGCGTGCAGAACAAAATCGAGATGGTCACCATCGACGCCGAATCCGGCGAGGCCGCGAGCGTCTTCAAGGAATCCGACCCCTTCTGGATCAACCTCGAGGGCGACATCGAGTTCCTCAAAGACGGCAGGCGCTTCCTCTGGACCAGCCAGCGCGATGGCGGCTACCGCCACATCTTTATCTCCTCCAACGATGGCACCCGCGTCAAGCAATTGACCAAAGGCCCCTGGGAAGTCACCGCCATCAACGCCGTGGATGAAGCCGGCGATCGCCTCTACTTCACCTCCACCGAGCCCACCCCGCTCGAGCGCCACCTCTACACTATGAAGCTCGATGGCACCGGCAAGCGCCAATTGACCGCCGCCAATTTCACGCACAACGTCTCCGTCAGTCCCACCGGCGCCTTCTACCTGGATACCTACTCCAATCTGACGACCCCCGGCCGCACCACCCTGCACTCCGGCGACGGCAAGGAGATCGCCGTTTACCGCGAGGCCGACCGCACCCAGGCCGACGAGTACGAGATCCTGCCCACCGAGATCGTCAAGTTCAAGGGCCCCGACGGCAGCGAACTGTACGGCCGCCTGATCAAGCCCGCCGGCTTCCAGCCCGGCAAGAAATACCCCGTGATCGTCCCCGTCTATGGCGGCCCCGGCGTCGGTTCGCCGGTGCGCAACGCCTGGTCCGGAATCGGCATGGATCAGGTCTACGCGCACAAGGGTTATGTCGTCTGGCAGTGCGAGAATCGCGGCATCATGGGCCGCGGACACCAGCTGGAGACCGCCATCTATCACCACCTCGGCGACGCCGAACTCGCCGACCAGGTGGCCGGCGTGAAGTACCTCGTCTCCCTCGGATTCGCCGACCCCGCGCGCGTCGGCATCACCGGCACCAGCTACGGCGGCTTCATGACCATCAACGCCATGCTCAACGCGCCCGACACCTTCCACGCCGGCGTCTCCGGCGCTCCCGTCACGAGTTGGATCAACTACGACACCATCTACACCGAGCGGTACATGGGCCTCCCCAAAGAAAACCCCGATGGTTATCGCGACACCGCCCTGCCGCCCAAGGCGAAGAATCTCAAAGGCAAGCTGCTCATCTTCCACAACTTCGAAGACGACAACGTCCTCTTCCAGAACACCCTGCAGATGACCAACGCCCTGCAACTGGCCGGCAAACAATTCGAGTTCATGCTCTATCCGCAAAAAACTCACGGCGTCACCGGCGCCGCCGCCCGCCAGCTCCAGCAGATGACGCTCGACTTCTTCGACCGGAACTTGAAATAGCCGCTCTCGACGAGCCGCGACCGTCAGGGAGCGCAACGGCCTCCCGCCCCTCCGCACGCACCTCAATCAGAGCCGCGACCGTAAAGGAGCGATCTGAACCGTCCAGTTCGCACCTCCTGAACCGAACGGTTCATCCTCCACCGTCGCTGCACGCATTCTCAACGACATGCGTCCGCCATCCCTCGCGGCCACCCGTTTGCACTTATAGGCCCCGTCACACGGACCGCGGATAGCGATCCGAAAGGAGGCAGACGATGAAACGCTTGGCGATGAACATGACTTTGGCGGTCGCGGCACTTGCCGTCGCGGCTGGAACGGTTTCGGCGCAGACGATGAAAGCGGAGATCCCCTTCGCGTTTCGCGTCGGCAAACAAGTGATGCAGCCCGGTGAGTATCGCGTCACCGTGCAGTACACGAATTCCGGCTCGCAGTTGCTCTACGTAGCCACCCGCGCAGGCGATCACACCGTACTCCTCGCGCCGGCCTACCGCAAAGATGCACCCAAGGACTGGACCGCAGCCGGGCTCCCCAAGCTGAGCTTCACCTGCGGCGAGGGTCCTTGCACCATCAATCGCGTTTGGACCGGCGATGGCGATGCCCTCAACTTCTTCACCCCGCGCGGCAAGAACGGCGAACCCCACATCGCGGAGATCATCCTCCGCCCCGATCGCGCCGACTAACTGCGAGTTTTCCCCCCTCCAAGCCGGAGGAACTCCCGCGGCGCCGCTTCCGCAACAGCGGCGCCGTTTTTTTCGGGTCCTATCCGCGTTTATCCGTGTTCATCCGTGGCCCATTCTGCTTTCTGGGGGAGGACGATTCGGGCCATGGATGAACACGGATATACGCGGATAGGAAATTATCTTCCTTATTCGTGTCCGTTCGATGCCCTCTCCGCTTCCCTCGCCCGCCTCTCCAGATACCGCCTTTCACTGTCATTGGTCACCAGCGCGAGCGCCCGGGCATAGCTTCCCGCTGCCTCGGCGTACCGCCCCGCGCGCCGCAGCAGGTCAGCCCGCGCCGCATGCAGCAGGTGATAGCTGTCCAATTCCTCCTCGAGCGTATCGATGATCCCGAGCGCCGCCTCCGGACCCTCCGCCATCGCGACCGCCACCGCGCGGTTCAAACTCACCACCGGCGAAGGCTGCAACTCTTCGAGCACATCGTAGAGCCGTACAATCTGCGACCAGTCCGTGTCCTCCGGCCGCGCCGCCCGGCAATGCACCGCCGCGATCGCCGCCTGCACGGCGAACGGGCCGCCGCCCCCGCGCAGAGCCTCCGTCACCAGCGGCAGCGCCTCCGCGATCTGCGCCTGGTCCCAGAGCCCGCGATCCTGCTCTTCCAGCACCACGATGTCCCCGGCTGCATCCAGCCGCGCATCGCGCCGCGCGTCCTGCAGCAGCATCAGCGCCAAGAGCGCTGTCGCCTCGGCCGGCGGCCGCGGCTTCATCAGGCTGCGCACCAGCCGCCCCAGCCGGATCGCCTCCGCACACAAATGCGTCCGCACCAGCGGACCGCCCCGCGTCGCCGCGTAGCCTTCGTTGAACACCAGGTAAATTACCGTCAGCACCGCATCGATGCGCTCCGGCATCTCCCGCGTCTCCGGCACCGCGTACGGAATCCCCGCGTCGCGGATCTTGCGTTTCGCGCGCACCAGCCGCTGCGCCATCGTCGCCTGCGGCACCAGGAACGCCCGCGCGATCTCGTCCGTCTCCAGTCCGCACAGCGTGCGTAGCGCCAGCGCCACCTGCGCTTCCAGCGCCAGCGCCGGATGGCAGCATGTGAAGATCAGCCGCAGCCGGTCGTCCGGGATCTCGCCCGCGAATGCCTCCGGCGCCTGGATCGCGTTCGCCAGCGTGGCCCCGTCGCGCGCCTCCAGGCTTTCTTCCCACCGCGACCGCCGCCGCATCCGGTCGATCGCCTTATACCGCGCCGTCTGCACAATCCATGCGCGCGGGTACTCCGGCACCCCGTCCACGCTCCACTGGTCCACCGCCGCCGTGAAGGCCTCCTGGGCGGCCTCTTCCGCCAGGTCGAAGTCCCCCACCAGGCCGATCAGGGTCGCCACAATCCGCCCCCAATCGTTGCGGTAAACGTCCTCTACCACCCTCCCCGTATCCACAACCATTCCCCAATTCTATCGTCACCCGAAAATATTTCCGCCCGCTGTCGATTTCCAGCCCCTCAATTCGATATACCTGCAAGAGAGGGAAATCCATGAAATACATGCTGCTGGTCTACGGCGACGAAGAGAACTCCATGACGGCCTCCGAACGTGATGAATGTTACGTGGATTCCGCGCGCCTGTGCCGCGATCTCGCCGAGACGGGGCATTATCTCGGCGCCGCCCCCCTCCACTTCACCTCCACTGCCACCAGCGTGCGGGTACGCGACAACCGCCGCCTCGTCACCGACGGTCCCTTCGCAGAAACCCGCGAACAACTGGGCGGCTACTTCCTCATCGAAGCCCGCGATCTCGACGAGGCCATCTCCATCGCCGCGCGCATACCCGGCGCCCGCTACGGCACCATCGAAGTGCGCCCCATTATGGAAATCCCCGGACTCCCCGAGGAGGCGCGCTCGTGACGTCGGCAAATAACCGCACCCTCTGGACCGTCCAGGTCTTGCTCGCGCTCAAAAGACCACGACCTCAGTCTAAGCAAAGGAACCAATTATGAAACTCAACGTCTACCTCGCTTTTGACGGCCGCTGCAAAGAGGCCTTCGAGTTCTATCAGACCGTCCTCGGCGGCACTATCGAGGCCATGATTCCCCACGCCGGTACCCCGGCCGAAGGCTCCGTGCCGGCCGAGTGGCTCGACAAAATCATGCACGCCCGGCTCTCCATCGGCGACAATCTGTTGATGGGTTCCGACGCGCCTCCCGACCATCACAAGAAGCCCCAGGCCTTCTCCGTCAACATCGGCATCGACGACCAGAATGAGGCCGAGCGCATCTTCCACGCCCTCGCCGAAAACGGCAGCGTCATGATGCCTATCGCGCCCACCTTCTGGGCTACCCGCTTCGGCATGTGCACCGACCGCTTCGGCATCCCGTGGATGATCAACTGCCCGCAAACCGGAGGCAACAACTAGCCATGAGCGGAGTCCGTGTTCTCGCCGGTACGCGCAAAGGCGCGTTTATTCTGACTTCCGATGGCAAGCGCGAAAAGTGGGAGATCAGCGGCCCCCACTTCGGCGGCTGGGAGATCTACCACATGAAGGGCTCGCCTGCCGACCCCAATCGCATCTACGCCTCCCAATCCAGCGGCTGGTTCGGCCAGATCATTCAGCGTTCCAACGATGGCGGCAAGACCTGGGAACCCGTCGGCAACAAGTTCATCTACGAGGGCGAAACCGGCACCCACCAGTGGTACGATGGCACGCCCCATCCCTGGGAATTCAAGCGCGTCTGGCACCTCGAACCCTCGCTCACCGATCCCGACGCCGTCTATGCCGGCGTCGAGGACGCGGCCATCTTCCGCAGCACAGATGGCGGGCAGAACTGGAACGAACTCACCGGCCTCCGCGGCCACGGCACCGGCTCGCGCTGGCAGCCCGGCGCCGGCGGCATGTGCCTCCACACCATCCTGCTCGACCCCGCAAACCCCAAGCGCATCTTCGTCGCCATCTCCGCCGCCGGAGCCTTCCGCAGCGACGACGCCGGTCAAACCTGGACCCCCATCACCAAAGGCCTGGTCTCGCCCATGATGCCCGACCCCACCGCCGAAGTCGGTCACTGCGTCCACCGCATCGCCATGCACCCTTCGCGCCCCGAAACGCTTTTCATGCAGAAGCACTGGGACGTGATGCGCAGCGATAACGCCGGCGACCTGTGGCACGAGGTCAGCGGCAACCTGCCCACCGATTTCGGCTTCGCCATCGATGTCCACGCCCACGAGCCCGAGACCATCTACGTCGTGCCCATCACCAGCGATGGCCTGCACTTCCCGCCCGATGGCAAACTCCGCGTTTACCGCAGCCGCAGCGGTGGCAACGAATGGGAGCCGCTCAGCAACGGCCTGCCGCAGAGCAATTGCTACGTCAACGTCCTCCGCGACGCCATGGCCGTGGACCGGCAGGACGAATGTGGCATCTACTTCGGCACCACCGGCGGCCAGGTCTATTGCTCGCCCGATGGCGGCGACCACTGGAACGCCATCGTCCACGACCTTCCCGCGGTGGTCTCCGTTGAGGTCCAGAACCTGCCATGATTCACGTCGTGCTTCCCGCTCACCTGCGCATCCTGGCGCAGGTGAAGGGCGATGTGGATCTCGAGGTCGCCGCCCCCGTCACCCAGGGCGCCATCCTGGACGCCCTCGAGGCTCGCTACCCCATGCTCGCCGGCACCCTCCGCGACCACGTCACCAAACAACGCCGCCCCTTCGTCCGCTTCTTTGCCTGCGGCGAAGACCTCTCCCACGACCCGCCGGACACCCCTCTTCCCAGTGCAATCGCCACCGGCGCCGAGCCCTTCCTCATCGTCGGCGCCATCGCCGGCGGCTGATTTCGCCCTCAACGAGCCGCGACCGTAATGTAAGGGAACCGTGAGGGACCGTGAGGGAGCGATCTCTTACCGCCGTCGCTTCTTGGCCCGAGGTGCGCTGCTCACTTCGACCGGCGCCACACTCTTGACCGCGTTCGGGTCGAGCTTGCTCATAATCCGGTCGTGGATCCAGTGTTCGTCCCACCACTCCATCGGATTCACCTGCACGCCATCGATCTGCATGCTGAAGTGCACGTGCACTCCGCCCGCCATGCCGGTAGCGCCTGCGACACCGAGGCTCTGGTTCTTCTTCACCATATCGCCGACCTTCACGTCGATCCGGTTCATGTGTCCGTAGATGGATTGCAGCGCGTAGCCGTGATCCACCACTACGCAATTGCCGTATATGCCGAGGTCGTTCGCCCACACCACCCGCCCATCGTTGGCGACGTGCACGGGAGCATTCATCGTGTCGGAGAGGTCGAAGCCCAAGTGCACCTGTTGGTCCACCTTCTTGCCCTTATACATGTAGTTGCGCACGTCCGCGAACATCGATTCCTCCTTGCCCCAATGGAGGAATGGCCCGTTCCACAGAATCTTCTCTTCCGTCTTGAGCCGTAAATCGGCCAGTTGCTGATTGTTCTGGCGCCGCATTTCCCCGTTGATCTTGAGGAAACGGGAGAGCATGTCCGGTCCGGGCGCCAGCGTACCGCCCGGGTCGATCTGGTTGACGAGTTTCGAAATCAACGCGTCGTCAATCGGGAAATCGCGTACGCGGAACTTCTTGGGAAACAGCTTGAACCAGAACTGCGCAGTGGCCTCGGTACCGGCCGCGTTGCGTGCGAACACCATCGGGGTCACGTTGTCAGGCAGGTCCCACGGATAGGCAAACATCGCGAATCGCTGCTCCGGATGCCCAGGCAGCGGGAAACTGCGGAAGCTGTACTTGCCCACCTTGACGCCGGCCTCGGTCCACGAGCCGCCGGGAGTCATCACCGCCAGTTCCATGCCGCCCTGATTGATGTAGTGCTGCGCGTCGTCCGGCGTGATGCGCGGAGGCGCAAGCACCACTTTCACGTTCGCCGAGGCCGAATCGGTGCTGCCGCGGAAATCGTCCGAGACGGCCTCCACTACGATCCGCGCGTCGCCTTCCTTCAGCCCGGCGGCCTTGATCTTGCCGGCGTCGAACTTCACCGTCTGCGCGGGCTGATTGCGGCGCAGGAAAACGCGATGCGAAGGCGCGGACTGCTCCAGCAGCGGCATCCGCGTGCCATTCTGTTCGATGTATGCGTTCACCCGGCGCACGCCGTGTGGATTGGAGATGTGCACCGAGACAGGTGTACTCTGGCCCACAATCTTGACTTCGGGCGCGATCACCAAAGCCGTGCTCGAAGATATCGCAAAGAGCGCCACCAAGGCGATGGCGACGAGAAGGAGAGTGCCGATAATCGCTTTCACTATTTTTTAACCCAGGAATCTAACCAATCGATGAACGTCTTGTACCACACCACGCTGTTCTGCGGTTTCAGAACCCAATGGCCCTCGTCGGGGAACAGCAACAGCTTGGAGGGGACCTTCTGGATTTGCAGCGCCGTGAACAGCTCCAATCCTTGATTATACGGGACGCGGAAATCCAACTCGCCGTGAATCACCAGCGTCGGCGTGTGAAAATCCTTCGCGAATGTGTTTGGCGACCATTTGGTGTACTCTTCGGGATGGTCCCAAGGGTTGCCGCCGAACTCCCAGAGCGGGAACCAGAGCTCTTCGGTTGCGCCGAATTCGCTGATCAAGTTGTAGACGCCCGCGTGCGAGACCAGGGCCTTGAAGCGTTGCGTGTGGCCCAGAATCCAATCAACCATGTAGCCGCCGTAAGATCCGCCCGCCGCGGTCATCCTGCTGCCATCCGCGTAGGGAATATCGCTCACGATGTAATCGGCCACCGCCATGACGTCGTCGAAGGCGCGCCCGCCCCAGTCGTCGTTAATCTCGTCGATGAACTTCTGCCCGTACCCGGTAGACCCGCGCGGATTGGGCATCACGACCACGTAACCGGCCGTCGCGAAAACCTGTGCGTTCCAGCGGTACGTCCATGCGTGCCCCCAGAAACCTTGCGGTCCACCGTGAAGCAGCATCAGCACCGGATACTTCTTGGTGCGGTCGAAGTTCGGCGGCTTGACGACAAAACTCTGCACCTTGGCGCCGTTCGCGCCGTCCACCCAAAACTCCTCGAGCGACGTGAGTTGATGATCGCTCAGGGTTTGATCGTTCAGGTGTGTCAATGCCACGGGCGCCCCGCCGGTGGAGGCCGCGCGATAAATCTCCACGGGCGCGACACCCGATTGCTGCGTGTAGACCATCGTGCGTCCGTTGCGCGTCAGCTGCATGTCGTCTAGCTCGTTGTCTCCGCTTGCCGCAATCTTGATCGCGCCGCCGGCGAGCGGAATCACCTGGATGGCTTGGCGGCCGCGGTCGGTCGTCGTGAAGAACAGGCTGGCGGAATCCGGCGCCCACGTGAAGCTGTTGACCCAGCGATCCAAGCTCTCCGTAAGATTGTTAACCTTGCCGGAACTTCGCTCCAGCGTCATCAGGCGAAAGCGGTCGCTCTCATAGCCCGCGCGCAACTGTGAGCGCCACGCAATGTACTTCCCGTCCGGGGAGTAGCGCGGACCGGTGTCGCTGCCCGGCGTGATGGTGATTCTCTTCGATTGCCCGCCTGCGATCGAAACCACGTAGAGATCGGAATTGGTGGAGATGGCCGGAACTGCGTCGGCATTCATGCTGTAGCAGACTTCCAGGCCATCCGGGGAGACGTCGAAATCGTCGCCGCCAAGTGAAAACGGCGGCACGTCGCGAGGTCCGGGTGTGAGATCCCTTACCGGACCGCCGGCGATTGGAGCTACCAGGATGTGCATGCGCCGCTTCGATTGCCATCGTGTCCAATGCCGGTAGAGCAATTCGGTGTAAATCCGCGGCTTTGTCTTGCTGGCTTTTTCCTCGTCAATTAGTTTCTGGTTGCACGTGTCATCGGCGCCGCACTCCGGAAAGACCTCGCTGGTGAAAACTACGTTCTTGCCGTCTCCCGAGAGCACGTGTCCATCGGCCTCGGTGACGAGATTGGTGACCTGTTTGGCGTTGCTGCCATCCGGGTCCATGAGCCAGATTTGCGATGACCCTCCGCGATCGCTGACATAAGCGATTCGCTTGGAATCCGGTGACCATCGCGGGCGTTGGTTGGCTTCGCCATCGTGCGTGATCTGCTGCGGAGTGCCGCCGTTCAAGGGCACAATCCAGATCTGCACGGGTTTCTTGTTGGCCGGCACATCCACCGTCTGCACCTGGAAGACGACCCACTTTCCATCGGGCGAGATCTGTGGATCCGCGATCCGCTTCAATTCCAACAGAGCGTTGACATCGAACGGTTTCTTCTGCGCGAACGCGCAGACGCACAATGCGAGCAGGAGCGATAGCCGGCGCATACGTCGATTGTAACGCCCGTTCACGAATGCAAGAATATCGCTTATTCCGGCGCATGTTAACATGGAAGTTTCCCCACTACCTTGATAAAAGCCGTCAAAGGAACCAGAGATTTACTGCCCCCGTCCACCGAAGTCTGGAACCGGGTGGAACAAGTGGCGCGCGCCATATTTCGCGCCTATAACTACCACGAGATCCGTACGCCGATCTTCGAGGAGACGCAGCTTTTCTCGCGCGGCGTAGGCACCGAGACCGACATCGTCACGAAGGAAATGTACACCTTCGAAGATCGCGATGGAAGTTCGCTCACACTGCGTCCCGAAAATACGGCATCGGTTATCCGCGCCTATATCGAGCACCGTTTGGACCAGCGTCCCGGCGTGCAGAAGCTTTATTACATCGGGCCGATGTTCCGGCGCGAGCGGCCGCAGAAGGGCCGCTACCGGCAGTTTTTTCAGATCGGAGCGGAAGCCATCGGGTCGGAATCTCCCGTGGTGGACGCCGAAGTCATTGAACTGGTGGTCGAGATTCTCAAGGGCGTGGGACTGAGCGGCTTCAAGCTGCTGATCAACTCCGTGGGGGATCACAATTGCCGCCCGCAGTACGTGGAGAGGTTGAAGGCCGAACTCAAGGACAAGGCTGCCGGTATGTGCGGCGATTGCCAGCGCCGCGCCGAGACCAATCCGCTGCGCGTGCTCGATTGCAAAGTTGAGGCCGACCAGCCCATCATCGACGCGCTGCCATCTATCGTGGACTATCTCTGCGATGACTGCCGCACGCACTTCGACGCCGTGAAGAGCTACCTGACCGACCGCGGTATCGAGTACGAAGTCCGCCCGCGCATGGTGCGCGGCTTGGATTACTACATGCGCACGACCTTCGAAGTGGTGCACGGAGCGCTCGGCGCGCAGAATTCCGTGCTCGGGGGTGGACGCTACGATGGGCTGGCCGAATCGCTGGGCTCCCGGGTTCACGCTCCCGGCATCGGCTTTTCGATCGGTGAAGATCGCCTGGTGATGAGCGTGGAGGGCGACCAAACCGCGTCGCCGCTCGATCTCTGCATTGCCCCGCTCGGTGAAGCGGCCCTGCGTCATGCCGCCATCCTGGCGCGCGATTTCCGGCGAAGCGGCCACGCAGTGGAACTGGTGGAGGGCAAGCTCAAGCGCGCCATGGAACTCGCCAACAAATTCGGCGCGCGCTACACCCTCATCATCGGCGACAATGAAATCGCGGCCGGGCGTTACGCGCTCAAGAACATGTCCACGGGCGAACAACTGGAGTTGACGCGAGACGAAATCGCCGCGCGGCTCGTCGCGGCCTCAAACTGAAAAGATCGATATGGAAACCTCTGTTGCACTGGATTTTCTGGGCGACCTTCGCCGCACTCACATGTGCGGGGAACTGCGCGCTTCTAATGCGGGCCAAAAGGTCCTTCTTATGGGATGGGCGCATCGCCGCCGCGATCATGGCGCCGTAATTTTTGTCGACATGCGCGATCGCACCGGCCATACCCAGGCCATCTTCCACGAAGATGTGGATCCCGCCATCCACAAGCGCGCCGAAGAAGTCCGCGCCGAGTATGTGATCGCCGTCGAGGGCGTGGTGTCGCTGCGTTCTGCCGCCACTGTGAATCCGAATATGCCGACCGGCGAAGTGGAAGTGGTCGCCTCCAAAATCTGGATTCTCAATGAGTCGCGGACGCCGCCATTCCCCATGGAAGAGCACGTGGACGTCGCCGAAGACGTGCGCCTGAAGTACCGCTACGTCGATCTGCGCCGCCCGCAGATGCAGCGTAACATCATCATGCGTTCGCAGATTTCCTTTGCCGTGCGCGAGTTCCTTTACTCGGAAGGCTTCCTCGAAATCGAAACGCCGTTCATGACGCGCAGCACTCCCGAGGGCGCGCGCGATTATCTGGTTCCGAGCCGTGTGCAGCCCGGCACCTTCTACGCGCTGCCGCAATCGCCCCAGATCTTCAAGCAGCTGCTGATGATCAGCGGCTTCGAAAAATACTTCCAGATCGTGCGCTGTTTCCGCGACGAAGACCTCCGCGCCGACCGCCAGCCCGAATTCACACAGATCGATCTGGAGATGAGCTTCCCGCAGCAGCCGCAGATCTTCGCGGTGATCGAACCGCTCATCCATAAGGTCTGCAAAGTGGCCGGGTTCGACGTGCCCACCACCTTTCCGAAGATCACGTACGCGGAAGCGATGCGCAACTACGGCATCGATAAGCCCGACATCCGCATTCCACCGATGCACCCGGTCGGCGACCTGTTGCCCGAATTGGCGAACCTGGGATTGCCGCTGGTGGCGATCCACATCCCCGCCTGCGGCACGCCGAGCCGTAAAGAGCGCGACGAATTCAAGGCCGTGGGCCAGGAAAAAGGACTGCGCGTCTACGACGACCCCAAGCGTCTGGAGCGCGATTATCCCGAGCAGATGGCCAGGGTCCGCGAACGCTGCGGCGCTAAAGACGACAGCCTCCTCGTGCTCGCCACCTGGGGCGGAACCGAAGCGCCCGTCCGCCGTCCCGAAGAGACGGTCTACCAGGCCTGCGGCCAGTTGAGGCTCGCCCTCGCAACCAAGTTTAACGACCGCCACAAGTTGCTCGACCCCAGGAATTTCCAATTCCTCTGGGTGGTCGATTTCCCGATGTTCGAATGGAACGAGGAAGACAACCGCTGGGTGGCCGCGCACCATCCCTTTACCTCGGTCCACGATGAGGATATCGACCTGCTCACCGCCGACCCCGCCAAGTGCCGCGCCAAGAGCTACGACCTGGTGCTGAATGGCGTCGAACTCGGCTCCGGCTCGATCCGTATCCACCGCCGCGACGTGCAGGCCAAAGTCTTCGCCGCCGTCGGCTTCAGCGACGAGGAAGCTCGCCGCCGCTTCGGCTACCTGCTCGAAGCGCTCGAGTACGGCGCCCCGCCCCACGGCGGCATCGCCCTCGGACTGGATCGCCTGGTCATGATCCTCGCCGGTGAAACTTCGATCCGCGAAGTCATCCCCTTCCCGAAGACCGCGCGCGGCACCGACCTCATGTCGGACGCCCCCGCCGCCGTCCCCGACCGCGCGTTGAAGGAACTCGGCATCGCCCTCCGCAAGTAGGACAGGCCTCCCGGCCTGTCCACTAATCAGTTTTTCCAAGCGATCCACAAATGGGACAATATCCCCATGAAGCCCCTCGTGGTGCTCTTGGCCGCTGCTGCCGTTATGCCTGACTTGAATCAACTCAAAGAGATGAGCGCCCGTTTTGCGCCCATCACCCTGAAGTACGACGCGTCGAAGCTTTCGCCCGGCGATCGCAAGGCCCTTGCCAAACTGGTCGAGGCTGCGCGAGTGCTCAACACACTCTTCATGGACCAGTTGTGGAGCGGCAATCGCGAACTCTACGCGCGCCTGCAGAAGGACACCTCTCCGCTGGGCAAGCAGCGCCTGCATTACTTCTGGCTCAACAAGGGCCCGTGGAGCGACCTGGACGCGCACGCCGCCTTCATCCCGGGCGTCCCGGAGCGCAAACCACTCGGCGCAAATTTCTATCCCGAGGACATGACCCGCGAAGAGTTCGAGGCCTGGGCCAAGACGCTCTCTCCCGGCTGCCCGCGAACAGGCCATCGGCTTCTTCAGCGTCATCCGGCGCGACGCCAAAAAGCAGCTCACCCAGGTGCCGTACTCCAAAGCCTACGAAGCAGACCTGAAGAAAGCAGCCGCCCTGCTGCGCGAAGCTGCCGCGCTTACCGACAACGCCTCGCTCAAGAAATTCCTGAGCCTGCGCGCGGACGCCTTCCTCTCCAACGACTATTACGCCAGCGATATCGCCTGGATGGACCTGGACGCCCCGCTCGATATCACCATCGGCCCCTACGAAACTTACAACGACGAGCTATTCGGCTACAAGGCCGGCTTCGAAGCCTACATCACCATTCGCGACGAAGAGGAGACCAACAAGCTCAAGACCGTCGCCGCGCATCTGCAGGAGGTGGAGAACAACCTGCCGCTCGACCCGCGCTACCGCAATCCGAAGCTCGGCGCGTCGGCGCCCATCCGCGTGGTCAACGAAGTTTACGCCTCCGGCGATGGCGCGCACGGTGTCCGCACCGCGGCCTTCAACCTGCCCAACGACGAACGCGTGATCAGCCAGAAGGGCAGCGCGCGCATCATGCTGAAGAACATTCAGGAGGCCAAGTTTGCCGCCAACCTGATCCCCATTTCCGCCCACGTGCTGCCCAAGGCCGCCCAGGAAAATCTCAGCTTCAACTATTTCTTCACCCACATTCTGGCTCACGAACTCAGCCACGGCATTGGCCCGCACCAGATCCAGGTCGCGGGTCGCGCCACCACGCCGCGCCAGGAATTGAAGGAACTCTACAGCGCTATCGAAGAGGCCAAGGCCGATATCACGGGACTCTTCATGCTCGAGTATCTCTATGACCACAAGCTAATGGATGGTCCAAACTACGAGCGGCAACTCTACACCACCTTCCTCGCGTCTGCCTTCCGCTCCGTCCGCTTCGGCGTCACGGAGGCGCACGGCAAGGGCATGGCGTTGCAGTTCAACTACCTCACGGACAAGGGCGCCTTCGTCGTCAATCCCGATGGCACTTTCTCCGTGGACGTCGCGAAAATGAAGGCCGGAGTCCGCGACCTGACGCACGACCTGCTGACGATCGAAGCCGAAGGCAACTACGGCGCCGCGAAGAAGATGCTGGACACGCTCGCCGTGATCCGCCCCGCGATGCAGCGTGCGCTCGATGGCCTCAAGTCCGTACCCACCGATATCGACCCCATCAACGAGAGCAACGAGTAGCCCATGCGCCGCTTCGCCTGCATCCTCCTTCTCGCCGCCTGTGCCTTTGCCCAGGACCGCCATCCCGTCAGCGGCCGCAAATACGCGGGTGTAATGGGATCGGCGGGCGCAGACTGGCTGGTGCGCCCCGAGCGCGAAGCCGAGGAGAAACCGGACCTCGCGCTCAAACTGATCGGCGTGCCCAAAGGTGCAGTGGTGGGCGATATCGGCGCGGGCGTGGGCTACCTCACGTGGCGACTGGCGACGCTCGTCGGACCCGCCGGGAGGGTCTACGCCAATGACATCCAACCGGAGATGCTCGACCTTCTCAAGAGCAACATGCGCCAGCGCAAAATCAGTAATGTCGAGACCGTGCTCGGCGCGTATGACGATCCCAAACTGCCGCCGGATGCACTCGACCTGGTGATTCTCGTCGACG
Organism: uncultured Solibacteraceae bacterium; assembly: GCA_963791985.1. Taxonomy (GTDB): domain Bacteria; phylum Acidobacteriota; class Terriglobia; order Bryobacterales; family Bryobacteraceae; genus Solibacter. The sequence continues at coordinate 862,121 of CAWBUN010000005.1, forward strand.
TGTACCATGAGTTTTCGGAGCCGCAGAAAATGCTGCGCCACATCCGCGAATCCCTCAAGCCCGAGGGCCGCCTGGTGCTGCTCGAATACCGCGCCGAAGATCCTGCCGTGCCCATCCGCCCGGAGCACAAGATGACCGTCGCGCAAGTCAAAATGGAGTTGGAGCCCGAGGGCTTCCACATGGATCGGGTAATCGAAGAGCTTCCCCGGCAGCACATTCTGATTTTGAAAAAATAAGCTTGACCTGTCTAAAACTTGAGGGTTGACACTAAATAAAGCGATGACACTGACCGTCACCCGGCTGGCGCGCGACTGCAATCTCTCGCGCAGCACGGTCCTCTACTACGAATCGATCGGACTGCTCCGCCGACCGCGGCGCAGCGACGGTAATTACCGCGTCTATGGCGACCGGGATGTGGAACGCCTGCGCCAGATCTGCGTCTATCGCGACGCCGGTCTGGCGCTCGCCGACATCCGGTCGGTCCTGGATGCGCCCGCCAGCGACGCAGCTTCCGTGCTGCGCCGCCGCATGGTGGAACTTAGCGTGGGGATCGAACGGATGCGCGAACATCAGCGAGCCATCGCCCGGCTGCTCAAGGGCGCCGGAAAACTCTCAAAGGAGAAAGACATGGTTACCAAACAGAAGTGGACCGCGATCATGAGCGCGGCCGGTTTTTCCGAAGACGATATGCGCCGGTGGCACCGGGAGTTCGAAAAGTCCGCTCCGGCCGAACACCAGGAGTTCCTCGAATTCCTGCACATCCCCCCGGACGAGATCAAAACCATCCGCACCTGGAGCGCTACCGTTCGATAACACAACCAATCCACGTACACTGAAAGGATGTCGGCCGCCATCCTTGTCCGCGATCTCCGAAAGTCTTACGGACTGAAAGCGGCCGTGGATGGTGTCGATCTCGAAGTGCCGCGCGGCTCCTTTTTCGGATTCCTCGGTCCCAACGGGGCGGGGAAGTCCACCACCATTCGCATGCTCACCGGACTCATTCCGGCTGACAGCGGCACCATCGAGATCCTCGGCCTCAAGCTGCCTAACGACGAACTGGAAATCAAACAGAAGATCGGACTGGTGCCCGATGAGTCCCTGCTGTTCGACCGGCTCACCGGCGTCGAGTTCCTGGAATTTGTAGGTCGCATGTACTCTCTCCCGCGCGGCCAAGCCATCGATCGCGCCCGCGGGCTCATGGATCTCTTCCAGCTTCAGGCGGACCGCAAGATTATCGGCGAGTACTCCAAGGGGATGCGCAAACGCATCGCGATGGCCGCATCCCTGATCCATCACCCGGACCTCTTCCTCATGGACGAGCCGTTCGAGGGCGTCGACGCCGTCGGCGCGCGCCTCATGAAAGACATCCTGCTCGACCAGGTGAAGCGCGGCGCCACCATCTTCCTCACTACGCACGTGCTCGAAGTCGTGGAACGGCTCTGCGATCGGGTGGCGATCATCAATGAGGGGCGCATCGTCACCTCCGGCGCACTGAGCGAACTGCGTGCCGGCGGGGAATCGCTCGAGGACGCTTTCGTGCGTCTCGTCGGGGCAGGCCAGCAGACCGGCCGTCTGGAGTGGCTGTGATCGCCGCCATCTTGCGTGCGCAGTGGCTTAGTATGCGCCTGGGCGGCCGGCGCGGCCGCATCTTCAACCTGCTTACCGGCGTCACCTGGTACGCGGTGTGGACCGCACTCGCGTACGGCGCCTTTCATTTAGTCTCGCGTTCGCCGCTCGCCGTGCTGCGCTCCGCCCTGCCGCTCGCATTGATGGGTGTCTGCATCTACTGGCAGGCAATGCCCATCCTGTCGGCGAGTATGGGTTCCGCGCTGGACCTGCGGAAATTGCTCGCCTACCCGATCCCGCACGGAAAGCTTTTCCTGGTCGAGGTGCTGCTGCGCCTCACCACGGGCGCTGAGATGTTGCTCGTCCTGATCGGCGGTCTCGCCGGGCTCTTCCGCAATCCGGCGACCAGCGGTTGGGCGGCCGTGATCCCGGTGCTGATCTTCGTGACCTTCAACGTGCTGCTGGCTTCCGGCGCCCGCAGCCTGTTGGAGCGCCTGCTTTCCAAACGTAAGATCCGGGAACTGCTGGTCTTTCTCATCTTCATGTTGTGGATGGTGCCGCGCTTCCTGTTCGTCACCGGGTACCGTCCCTCCTGGCTGGGCAGATGGAGCCACGCGATCGAGAATGCGGCGTGGCCTTGGACCGCCGCAGCCTGGCTTTCGCTTGGGCAGGCCGGGTCGTACGCTCTCCTGCTGCTGGTCTGCTGGACGCTTTTGGCGGGCTGGTTCGGCCGGTTGCAGTTCGAGCGCAATCTCCGCTTCGACGCAGTGGCGGCGAGGGCCACTCCCCAATCCAACGGCACATCGCCCATGAACACCCTGGCGGATGCCTTCTACCGCTTTCCTTCGGCGCTCTTCCGCGATCCGCTGGCTGCGATCATTGAAAAGGAATTGCGGTCGCTCTCACGGACTCCGCGCTATCGCATGGTGTTCGTCATGGGTTTCTCTTTCGGCCTGATGGTCTGGCTGCCCATGATTCTCGGCGGTCGCGCCGAGTCCCACACGCAGCTCTCCACCCATTTTCTGACCGTCGTCTGTGTCTACGCACTCACGCTCCTGGGCCAGGTCTCCTACTGGAACTGCTTCGGATTTGATCGCTCCGCCGCCCAGATTTTCTTCGCCGCGCCGCAGCCTCTTTCTCGCACACTGCTCGGCAAGAACCTGGCCTCGCTCATCTTCATCTACCTGGAGGTCGCGATTCTTGCCGGCATCACCGCCCTGTTTCGCGTGAATTACGGGTTCGCGCAGTTGGTGGAGACGTTGATCGTGATCGGAATCTGCTCCCTCTACATGCTCGGCATGGGCAACATCACCAGCGTTCAGTACCCGCGTGCGCTTAACCCCGACCGCGTCTCGCAGGGAGGCGCATCCAGTCGTTTCCAGGCGCTGGTCTTCTTGCTGTACCCAGTGTCGCTGTTGCCGGTTCTGCTAGCCTATCTGGCGCGCTACGCCCTGCAGAGCGAGGTGGCTTTCTGCCTGGTGCTGGCGCTTGCCGCGCTGATTGGGGCCGCCGTCTATTGGATCGCGATGGAGTCCGCCGTCTCCACCGCGATCGAACGCCGCGAGAGCATTATTCAGGCACTTTCCACGGCTGAAGGCCCCATCGCCGCCGATTAGTTCGCTAACGAACAGAGGCGCGCGCGGTTGCGATTCCGTCAGTGATAACGTGAGGTTGATACGCACCAGAGGTGGAGGGCTTTTCTGAACGGCGTCGTCCTATCGGTCTTCATTTCCTTGTTTTTCGCGGCCCAGGCTGCAGTTGCTTCTCCCCAGCAATCTCCGACCGCGCCGCCTCCGCCAGTGGAACTCAAGCGGTTGAGCCTGGAAGAGCTTTCCCAGATTGAAGTGGTCTCTCCCTCCAAGGAGCCCGAGAAGGCGATGCGGGTTCCGATGGCGATTTACGTGATCACCGGGGAGGAGATTCGACGCTCCGGAGCCACCAGTATCCCGGAAGCGTTGCGCCTGGCGCCGGGTGTGGACGTCGCCAGGATCGATGGCAACAAGTGGTCGATCGGCGTTCGAGGCTTCGGCAGCCGGCTCTCCCGCTCCGTGCTTGTCCTGGTCGACGGACGTACGGTGTACACCACATTCTTTGCGGGGACCTACTGGGAAGTCCAGGACACGGTGATGGACGACATCGAGCGTATCGAAGTCATCCGCGGCCCCGGCGGCACAATCTGGGGACCGAACGCGGTAAACGGGGTCATCAACATCATCACCAAACGTACGCGGGATACCCACGGCGTACTCGCCTCGGTGCGCGGCGGCAGCGAGGAGCAGGGCGGCTTCAAGTTCCGCTACGGCGGCGGAAACGGCTCGACGCTGGATTACCGGATCTATGGCCAAGGCTTCACCCGCGCGCCCGAGTATCACTCCGACGGCCAGAACTTCGACGACTGGCGGGCGGCCCAAACCGGGTTCCGCGTGGATTGGTCCAGGCGGCCGCGCGAGACCATCACGGTGCAGGGCGACGTGTACCGTGAAGAAGCGGGCGAGCGCGTTACGGCCACAAGCTACACTCCTCCTTATACCCGCGACGTAGACGCCAACGCGCACCTCTCCGGCGGCAACATTCTGGCTCGCTGGAAGAAGGACCTGGACAGCGGCGATGTCCAGGTACAGGCCTACTACGATCGCACCAATCGCTACGAGCCGAATTTCGCTGAGACCCGGGATACCTTCGACATAGATTTTCTGCATCGCGTGCGGTTGCCGAAAGGCCAGCAATTGCTGTGGGGACTTGGCGCCCGCGTAAGCGTGGGCAAGGCTCCCCCCGTCGTCTCGGGGCTTACGTTCGATCCTCAGAATCGCACCGACCAACTTTACACGGCGTTTCTGCAGGACGAAATCGGGCTCGTCGATCGACGCCTTTCCCTGACGCTGGGGACGAAGCTGCTGCGCACGAATTTTACCGGTATTGACTTCGAACCGAGTGCCCGGCTCACCTGGACGCCCAGTGAGAACCAGACGATTTGGGCGGCCTTCACCCACTCTCTGCGTACGCCCTCGCGGGCGGAGGAGGACTTCAACCTTTCCGGCTACATCACCACCACGGCGACCGGCGTGCCGTATTTTGCCAGATTCAATGCCAATCGGGACTTTGCACCGGAACAACTCAACGGCTACGAGCTTGGCTATCGCCGGCTGATGCGCCACAACGTCTTCGTCGATGTCTCGACGTTCTATAACCACTACCACGATCTCTTCAGCGAAGACATCACCGGCCCGACGTTCTTCGAAACTACCCCGGCTCCTGCCCACTTTCTGCTTCCTGCGCAGTTCCGCAACGATCTGCTGGGCGCCACGACGGGCGTGGAGATCGCTCCCGAATGGCGGCCTACTTCTTTCTGGCGGCTACGCGGCTCCTACTCCTTTCTGCACATCGATCTGAAGAAGGCGCCCGGCACCGCGGAAATCGGGACGGCGTCGCAGATTGAAGGCGCCAGCCCGCGGCATCAGGGCCAGGTCCAATCCTCATGGGAAATCTCGAGGAAATTCGAGCTTGACCTCACGTACCGGTACGTCGGATCCCTGCCCAGCCAGGGCGTGCCCTCTTACTCAACCGGCGATGCGCGGTTTGCCTGGCGCGTCTCGCGTCAGTTGGAGGTCTCGCTGGTGGGCAGAAATCTGTTGCAGCCGTGGCACTTCGAGTATCTCGGCGATCCGGGCGCGCTGGTGGGTATCAAGAGAAGCGGTTATCTCAGCCTGACGTTTATCAGGTAACCCCATGCGAACCTCCGCATTGCTGCTCATGTTCCTGCTCGCCCGTCCGGGATTGCCGCAGCTGCGCGCACCGGCCAACGAGTACCAGGTCAAAGCGGCATTCCTGCTGAACTTCACCAAGTTCATCGAATGGCCTCCGAGCGCCTTTGACGATGCCCATTCGCCGATTGCGATCTGCCTGTTCGGCGACGATCCGTTCGATGGCGCATTGAACCAGTTGGTGGAAGGCGAAGTGGTCAACGGCAGGAAGATGGCGGTGCAAAAGATCCGGCGTGCGCCCGCGCCGAAGTCCTGCCAGGTGGTCTTCATCGGCAGGGCCGAGAAGGAGGCGGTGAAGATTCTCGGCGGGCTGGGACCTGGCGTACTGACGGTCGGCGAGGGCGAAGACTTTCTCCGCGACGGCGGCATGATTGCCTTCGTCCTGGAAAACCACCGGGTGCGCTTCGAGATCAATCAGGGCGCGGCCTCGAATGCCGAACTCAGCCTGAGCTCCCGGCTGTTGAACGTGGCGAAGGCGGTGGAGAAATGATGCGTCCACTGCGCGATGTGCCGATCCGGCAGAAGCTGATGGTCATCATGATGTTGACCACGGCCGCGGCCCTGTTGCTCTCGGGCGCCGGAATCGTCGCGCTTGACTCTTACCTGTTCCGGGCCTCGATGCAGCGGGATCTCTCGGCGCTGGCGCGGATTGTCGCCGACTCCAGCACCGCCGCGCTGGCCTTTGACGATGCCCAAGCCGCTGCACAAACCTTGGCGGCGCTGCGGGCGCGGCCCCATATGGTGGCAGGCTGTATCTATCGGGAGAACGGCACCATGCTCGCCGGGTACGAGCGCACGGGCGAGTCGTCGCAGTGTCCGGCGCCGTTGCCGCTGGACGAAGTTCGCTTCACCGAACTGGGCTTGACGGTTTCACATCCGATCCTGCTTCAGCATCGCCGTATCGGGACCCTGGTGCTGCTGTACGATTTGGGAGAGATTCCCGAGCGCATCACGCTGTATGGCGAAATTGTGCTGGCGATCCTCTTGGCCTCCAGCGTGATCGCGCTGCTGATTTCGTCCCGGTTGCGGGCGCTCATCGCCACGCCCATCTCGCGGCTGGCGCAGGCCGCGACGTCGGTATCGGAAACCAGGGACTACAGCATTCGTGCGCCGAAGCTCTCGGGTGATGAACTGGGCGTCCTGGTGGATGAGTTCAACGAGATGCTGGAGCGCATTCAGCTGCGCGACGAGGAGTTGAAGCAGGCGCTGGATTCGCTGAAGAGCACCAATGAAAACCTGGCGCGCTCGAATGAGGACCTCGAGCGGTTCGCTTTCGTAGCCAGCCACGATTTGCAGGAGCCGCTGCGCATGATCACGACGTATGCGCAGTTGCTGGTGAAGACCTACCGCGGCGAGCTGGACCCGGACGCCTCGATGTTTGTGGACAACATCGTGCAAGGCACAAAGCGCATGCGCGAATTGCTCATCGACCTGCTGGCCTACACCGAAATCCGGTCGCGATCCGACCAGCCGGTGGAAGCCGTGGACCTCAACATCGTGCTGCAAAAGGTGAAGGACAACCTGAAAGCGGCCATCGATGCCACCGGGGCTACGATCATTGCCGAGCGCCTCCCCACACTGCCGGGATTCGAAGGGCACTTCATCCCGCTGCTTCAAAACCTGATCGGAAATGCCATCAAGTATCGCAGCGACCAGCCACCGGTGATTGCCATTTCGGTGGAGCAAGCCGGGGGCGAGTTTCAGTTCGCCGTGGTCGATAACGGCATCGGTATCGACCCGGAGTACCATGAAAGAATCTTCGAGGTGTTTCGGAGGCTGCACGGGAAGAAGATTCCCGGCACGGGCATTGGCCTCTCCATATGCCAGCGTGTCGTGGAGCGATACGGAGGCCGCATATGGGTCGAATCACGGGAGGGCCGGGGTTCGAAGTTTATCTTCACCTTGCCGCGCGCGGGTGCGGCAACTGCAGCTTCCGGGGAGGGACGTTGAATGCTTGAGAAGTCGCATACCGGGAAAACTCTCATCCTTTTGGTGGAAGACAACCCCGCGGATGTCGGGTTGTTCCGTCTGGCGCTGAAAGATGCGGGGCTCGATTGTGATCTGACCGTACTGGAGGATGGCGCGGCGGCGCTCTCGTTGATCCGGCAGCCGGATACCGGCGGGGGCGCGCGGATTCCCGACCTGGCAGTACTTGATTTGAACCTACCCAAGAACGGCGGTCTGGAGGTGCTCGAGGCGATTCGCGCCAACTCCTCCTTTGCGAAGATGCGGGTGGCGATTCTGAGTTCCTCCTCGTCGCCGCGGGAACGGGCCAGGATCGAAGAATTCGGGGTCGACCGGTTCATTACAAAACCCCTGGACCTGGACGGATTTCTGGGAATCGGTTCGATCCTTAAAGCCCTGTTAGAGGCCGGCCAATCAGCGTCGGCGCTTTAGTCGGAGACACAGCGATGAATGTTCAAAAGCTCAGTCGGCCGATCGAGATTCTGCTGGTGGAAGACAACACCGCGGACGCGCAACTGGTGGAACGCGCATTCCGTTTCTCCCGAACCCCGGTCAGGCTTTGCGTCCTGGAGGATGGAGTCCAGGCCCTGGAATATCTGCGGCGTACCGAGGCCTATCCGGACGCGGTGCGGCCCGACCTGATCATGCTGGACCTCAACCTTCCGGGCAGGGATGGCCACCACGTCCTGAAGGAACTCAAGGACGATCCTGACCTGAAGGAAGTTCCGGTCGTGATCTACAGCGGTTCGGCGGTCCCGCGCGATGTGAGGCTGGCGTACCGGCTGGGAGGAAATTGCTATATACGCAAACCGGTCGACCTGGAGGAATTTTTCGGCGTGGTTGCTTCGATCGAGCGTTTTTGGTTGAACACCGCGCTCCTGCCGTCGCTTTGAATGGGCCACGGACGCTGTGGTCCGTGGCCCAGCCGGCGATTACATCTTGGACTTAAGGACGTTCACCAGTTCCTGTACGGAATCGGCGCTCTTCTTGAGTTTGGCCTGTTCGTCCGCGGTCAGCTTGATCTCGTAGATCTTCTCGATACCGCGCGCGCCTAGCTTCACCGGGACGCCGACGAAGAGACCATTGACGCCGTATTCGCCTTCCAGGTATGCCGCGCACGGCAGAACCTTTTTCTTATCCTTGAGGATCGACTCGGCCATTTCCACAGCGGCCGCCGAGGGAGCGTAATACGCGCTGCCCGTCTTGAGATACTTCACGATCTCCGCGCCGCCGTTGGCTGTGCGGTCCACGATCTTATCGATCGTGGCCTGGTCCATCAGTTCGGTGAGCGGGATTCCGGAGACGTTGCAGAGTCGCACGAGCGGCACCATGGTGTCGCCATGTCCGCCCATCACCACACCGATCACGTTCTCCACGGAGACGTTCAATTCCTGCGCGATGAAGGTGCGGAAGCGGGCGCTATCGAGCACGCCGGCCATGCCGATGACGCGGTTCTTGCTGAACTTCGAAACGTGGAATGCGGCCTGCGCCATGGCGTCCAGCGGATTCGTGACCACGATGATGATGCAGTTGGGTGAGTACTTCGCCACCTGCTCGGTCGCGGTTTTGACGACCTCGAAGTTGGCGAGCAGCAAATCGTCGCGGCTCATTCCGGGTTTGCGCGGGAAGCCGGCCGTGATGATCGCGATATCGGAATTCGCGGTGGGCTCGTAATCGTTCGCGCCCGTGATGTTCACATCGTAGCCCTGAACGGGACCGGATTGGAGCAGATCGAGCCCCTTACCCTGAGGAACGCCCTCCACCACGTCCACGAGGACGACATCGGCGAGTTCCTTATCGGCAATGCGCACTGCGCAGTTCGCGCCGACGTTTCCGGCGCCCACAACTGTGACTTTCTTTCGCAAGACTGACTCCTTTTTTAATTGGGAATACCGAAGCTGATTATATCGTGCTGCACGTGAGCGCGCCGCCGCGCTGCTGAAGGCGCACGTATCGCAATCGTGGGCTTGGGAAGGGTGGGACAGAGGATAAGAATCGGAAAACCAGACAGCGGCTTTGACCCCCACGAAGAGAACCCAGCGAACATATGCAGCCGCGAATTCGCAGTAAGCTTCCGTCCGGCTTTGGGGTAGCGATCTTGTCTATCAGTAAGCCAATGGGTTCGGCGGCACGCGGAGCCCGGTTGGAAGGAAGTGGGCAGTTGGCGGGTCACGGCAAGAGGGCCGCGGCCGAGCATCAACGCCAACTGGCCCGGTCCGGCGTTCGCGGTGAAGACGGCGCACCGTTAACGGAGAGCCCGCTGCGATCGGCGACGTGCATAATGACGGGTGATTATTCCTACCGCAAGCGCAAAGCATTTTGAAGTGGTCGGCTTTACTGGCTCCTGCGCTAGATTTAGACGGAACTTGACATGGGCGCTGACAGCGCTTACACTCGTCCCAAACCAGGAATTCGGGAAGCAGTATCGTCGGTCTTTATTAAGGGGGTCAAGTGCAACTAAGAAGTCGATCTGTCGTTTTGGCCGCGATGCTCGCGCTCGCGCCGGCAATGGCTGTTTCTCAAACCAGCGCCACGGGGTCGTTGACAGTGGTGGTCATGGACCCGTCCGGGGGAGTAGTTCCGGATGCAAGCCTGGAACTCACCGATGCATCCACAAATGTGGCCCGTAAGGCCACGACCTTGGAGAACGGCGTGTATACGTTTCCAGGCCTTCCCTTCGGCCAGTACAAGCTCGCGGTGAGCAAAGCGGGTTTTGGCAAGGAACTGTTCACCACCATCCAGGTCCAGACCGGGCGCAATACCGATGTCAAAGCCACGATGCGCCTGGCCAGCTCCACAGAGACCGTGCAGGTCACTTCCAACGAGACTCCGCTGATCGAGACCAGCTCCAGTGTTCTATCGGACACGATCGATACCAAGCAGGTGGTGAACCTGCCGATGCAGTCGCGCAACGTTTACACCATGACGTTCCTGGTTCCTGGATGGGCTTCGACCGGCGCGAACAGTACAGTGGGTACGTTCAACAACCTGCCCGGCGGCGCGATCGTGAGCGCGGACTTCGATGGGTCACCCGGCATCAGTAATCGCTTCCGTTCCGGCGGGTATACCTACGGCACCGTGGTGGTGCAGCCGCGCATCGAGCAGGTGGCGGAGATGACGATTTCGACCGCGCAGCTGGATCTCGGCGGCACCGGCACCTCCGCGATGCGCATCAACATTGTGACGCGGCGCGGCTCCAACGCATTTCACGGGCGGCTTTTTGAGGACTTCCGAAATACCACGTTGAACGCCAATTCCTGGTTGAGCAACGCGCGGGGCATCCCCAGGGGCGTTTTGAAGCTCAACGATTTCGGCGGCGCGGTGAGCGGTCCGGTGATCAAGAACAAGCTCTTCTTCTTCGGAACCTACGCTCAATCGATCCAGCCGAACAGCACCACCGCGACCGCCACCTACCTGAGCCCCGCGGCGCAGCAGGGACTGTTCAGCTACCGTGATTCGAAAGGCGCGGTGCAGACCGTGAACGTACTGCAAATCGGTCAGGGGGCCGGCGGAAGCGGCACAGTGCTGCCGGGCATCGCCAGCCAGTTCGCCAAGATCAACGGTGTGGTTAGCCAGGGGACGCTCACGCAGAACCCATCGGACCCGAATCTGGCGACGCTCAGCTGGCTGGTGCCGCAAAGAACCACCATCTGGTATCCCACCGTGCGCGTGGATTATAACCTGACCGAGAAGCTGCGGTTCAACGCGTCCTACTCGCAGACAAAGAGCTACAACGAACACAACTATACGCCGCTGTGGCCGGGGGGCATCGATACCGTCGACTACACGTCTTCCGGCGGCAACAACAAGATTGCCGGCTTCGGTTTCGACTGGACGTTGAAGCCGACTCTGATCAACCAATTCCACGCGGGCTTCACGTATCAGTACAGCTATTTCAGCCCCGAGAGTAAAGGCATCGACCTGTCCGGTATCCAGCAGATCAATTTCGGCTATGGACAGGGACTCTACGGCGGGCCCACCGGCGGCGTGTATCCGCGCCTGGCGGTGTCCTCGCTCTACCCTCTGTTCAACTTCGAAGACACACTGAACTGGCAGAAGGGGAGTCATCAGTTTACTTTCGGCGGAGGCTGGTGGCGCGAGCAGGACCACTACTGGAACAATCCGGGCGGCTTCCCGAACATCGGTCTCGGTATGGTGGGGAGCGACCCGCTGGTGCCGGCGTTCCTTTCCGCGCTGCCCACATCGGGCGGAGCCAGCACCACAAATCAGGCTAACGCCGAGGCGCTGTACGCGACACTGACGGGCCGCGTCTCGAGCGTCAACATCAACACCGGACGTCCGCTCGATACGACGACCAAGCAGTACAAGCCTTACGGCCAGTACAATCTGGACGAAGTCACCGCAGCCTCCCATCTCTTCTTTCAGGACCGGTGGCGGCTGACGCCGACGCTGACGTTCAACTACGGGTTGCGCTGGGATATTTACGGCGATGACCATGACGTGAACGGCGGCTACAGCAGCCCTGCATCGGTTGCCGATTTCTGGGGACCGACGCCGGTGGGCGCCATCTTCCAGCCCGGCAATCTGGGAGGCGTGCAGAACCCGACCTTTACCGCAAAGGTCCACGTATACCAAACCAAGTGGGTGAATCCGCAACCCGCGGCAGGGCTGGCCTGGAATCCGCACGCTGAGGGTTTCCTCGGCAAACTTCTGGGCGCGGACAAATCCGTCATCAAGGCTGGCTGGTCGCTGCGCAACTATACCGAGGGCGCGCAGAACTTCTGGGCCTATGCATCCAATCAGGGTGCGTTCTTCTACCAGTTCGGCAGCCTGACGGCAGACACCAGCGGAGCGCTGGGGACCTTTAAGCCGGGCTCGCTGACGCTGGGACAATCGCTGCCGGCCTATGCGCTGACGCCCCCCACGTGGTCCGCGACCGTTCCGGCATCGCAGTTGTGGCCCGGTAATTCCTTCTTCGCGATGAATCCGAATATCCGTTACCCGTACGTGGAGCAGTACAACATTGGTATCCAGCGCGAGATCGCCAGGGGTACCGTACTGGAAGCGCGCTATGTCGGGAACATGTCGATGCACTCGTGGATGAGCTACAACATCAACGAGCCGAACATTTACGAGAACGGCTTCCTGACCGAATTCCAGAACGCGCAGAAGAACCTGGCGATCAACCAGGCAAATGGCAAGGGAGGTACGCTGGCCAACAACGGGTTGCCCGGGCAGGTCGCCCTGCCAATCCTGCAAGCGGCATTTGCGGGCAATGGCGCGAGCGGCTACACCGCGTTTACAACCAACCTGCAGACCGGCGCGGCGGGCGCAATGGCCAATAGCCTCGCGCGCTCTCAGGTCTACTTCTGTAACCTGGTGGGCAGCGCGAAATTCGCCCCATGCGCGAGCGCGTTCGCCGGAAACACGAATGTCGCCGGCAACTATCCCGCGAATTTCTTTGAGGTGAACCCGTACACGACGGGACTTTCTCTGAACTACCTGGACGCGATGGGGCACTCCAACTACAACTCGCTGCAAGTGGAATTGCGTCAGCGCCAGGTTCATGGAATGCAGTTCAACGTGAACTATACGCTGGGTAAGTCCATGCTGCTGGGTCCGGCCAATGCCTATCAGGGCAACGTGACCAGCTCGACGGGCAGTGTCGCGGGCCTATTCCTGACGGACCGTAACTTCCGGATGAACTATGCTCCGAGCCCGTTCGACATTCGCCACATCCTTCACGTCAGCGGCACGTACGATCTTCCGTTCGGCAAAGGCAAGAAGTTTCTCAACCAGCATAAGCTCGTCGATGAAATCGCGGGCGGCTGGACGCTGGGGACGATTGTGATCCTCCAGAGCGGCACCCTGACGCAGATGAGCGGCGGCTACAACACGGTGAACGCCAACGATACGGGACTCGTGTTCCAGAGCGGATTCACCGCACAGCAACTTCAGGACAGTGTCGGCGTCTATCATACCGGGAGTCCGTTCGTGTACACGTTCGATCCTACGAAATTCCTGGCGCCCAATGGATCCGCAAACCCGACTTACGTCACACCAAACACGAACGCAGGCGCCTGGGGCTATCGCCCGATGATTTACGGACCGAAGTGGTATAACGCGGATCTCAGCGTGAATAAGACCATCCCAATTCGGGAATCGGTCCGCTTCACGGTGCAGGGGGAGTTCCTGAACGTTTTCAACCATCCGACATTCAACCTGGGTGCCGTGGGCGCTCAGAGCACGGCGTTCGGGCAATCGACCGGCGGACCTACGACGGCGCGCCGCATCGAACTGCGCGCAAATCTGGAGTTCTAAGGGACGGCAGCGGGTGGAGTCTGGAGGTCCCGGCACCCCAGTCGGAGGATGCAGGATGTTGGCGCGGAGATTTGGCAAGGCGACTGAACCACTCCCCGCGCAATAATGTAAGCGTGCGTGATTCCCTGACAGCGATCGGACGCGGGTCCACGATAGCCGGCTTGCTCTTGGTGCTGGCCGGCGGAGCCCATCCATGGCTGTTGCTGGCGGGCAAGGTCCTTATTGGTGTCGGCATCGTTTTGCTGATGGTTCATTTCTGGAGACGAGTCGCAGCGGTGAACCTGTGAGAGGGGAATCCTGCTGCCGTGGCCTCCCTCAGCTTTGACCAATGTGTAGGAAACTTCCCTTCCATGAACGGCCACGCACCTGCTCATAGGGCGCTGGAGAAGAAAATGCGAAATCTGGTTCTCACTGCGCTTTTTGGCTTTGCCCTTGGAATAGTACCTGCTCATGCGGAGATCGTAATCAAGCTTCGACCGCCGGTGAGCATCCGGGAGCATCGTCCCGTTCGTCCAAGCCGGAATCATGTCTGGGTCGGAGGATATCATCGCTATGAAGGGAACGCATATCACTGGCAGGCGGGCCGGTGGGAACAGCCACCCCGCGCCCGTGCCAAATGGGTGGCTCCCCGATACACGCGGCGTCACGACGGGTATGTTTATACGGAAGGCCGCTGGCGCTAGTCGCCGGCGTGCAGAATGTGCCTGAGAACGCGCAGCTTCTCTGCCACCTGACGGCGGGCGCTTTCTCATCAACACACAGAGTGAAGATCCCGCGCCGAGTCCGATCACGGTGGTGCTGAAGGGACGGCTGGATTGAAGCGATAAATAGCCCTGACTCGGAGCCGGAAGACGGCCGGTTTGGCAGTGTGTCAACGGGTTCGTGAGGTTAGCGCTGGTTGACGATCCGTCGCCACTCGGCGTTAGCTAGCCCCGCGCCTGCCGCACCATCTCGACGAAGACCTTCCGCGCCTCCTCGCTGCTGGTCACTTCCCGCGGGAAATTCACGCGGCGGCCGTAGACGCGCTCGCCGGATTTTAAGCGTACGTGAAATCCCAGCCTATCCACGGAGGTCATCGATGCCTCGTCGGCCGTCTCTCCGGCGAAGTGGCGGGCGATGAGGACCAAGGCGTCGGCGTGGTCCGCGTTCATGTGACGGATGATGCCGGGGGCGGCCTCCGCCAACGGGTCGGGGGACGCGGCGGCGTAGTCGGCGGCGGTGACCCAGCCCATGACGCCGAAGCCTCCGATGAAGTAGACGCCGGAGACCTCCAGGCGGAACCAGGCGAAGTCGGTGTAGTCCTGCCAGGCGCGGGCGTTGGCGTATCGCGAGAGATACAACTCGCGCACTTCGTCCGCGGACGCCTCGCCAACCGTGCCCACCAGCGTCACCCGCGCTGCGCCCAGCGGATCGCCGGCAGCATCGGGCTGGGTGATCAGCAGGCTGGCGCGCGCATCCTCTTTGAGGTTTTGCGTGTGCATGGCCATGCTGCTGATGAAGAAGACGGGGCGTCCGCGTTCGTCGACGGCGTACGGCATCATCGAGCCGAAGGGAAATCCGGGAAACTTGCGGGAATGCGTGGAGAGGCTGCCGATGCGCCCCAGCGAGGCGAGCGTGCGGGCGCGTTCGGCGAGCGAGGGTTCGGGAATATCGGGCTGGGTGGGTCCGGGACCGGCATGTTGCACGGTCCCATGGTATCGCGCACGGTAGCGTGCGCCTATTCCAGGTAGAAGACTTCCTTCAACATCGCGAACCGTTCGCCGTTGTGCTTGTCCGGGACGGGTTCGAACAGGCGGCCCATGAACTCCTGCCACTTCTGATTGACGGGGTCGCGATCGAGTTCGTCCCAGGCGCTGTCGAAATCATCGACGCGCAGCACCAGGGTCAGATCCTGCCCGCGCCGGAAGATCGGAATAATCGCAGATCCCGACTTCTTTCAGTTTGGCCAGCAACTCCGGCCAGACCCGCTTGTGTTCGCGTCTCGTATTCTTCGATGGCTTCCGGCTTGATGCGCAGTTTGAATGCGTAACGCGGCATATCTCCTCTAGGCGTAGCTCGAGATGGCGGCCATGTTCTTCTGGCCGCGCTCGGCGGTGATCTTTTCCAGATAGCCGCTCTGGCGGAAGGCGTCCATGGCGTCGGCCGGCAAGCCCTTGGAGACGGCCCACTCGCGGATCACGGGGCGGACGTCGGTGGAGAACGCGTCCTTGAGGCAGGTCTCGGCATCCACCAGCGCGCAACTGCGTCTGGCAGCGCTGCCAGCTTCTCGTGGTCCACCAGCGCCGCCTTGGCGTACAGTTCCATGCGCGGTGGTCACGGTCTGGATCATGGCTTCGATCTTGCCCTTCAGGTTGTGGCTCTGATCGATCATGTAGGCGATGTCGGCGCGCTGCCCGGTCTCCCATTCGAAGTGCGCGATCTCATGGAAGATGCGGAAGACCTGGTAGGGGTCGATCGAGCCCATGGTGAGATCGTCATCGGCATAGCGGCGGTCGTTGAAGTGGAAGCCGCCCAGCATGTCCATATCGAGCAGCCACGCCACGATCTGTTCGATGTTCTGCGCCTGGTAGTGATGGCCGGTATCCACCAGCACCTTGGCCTGCGGACCGGCGGCTCTGCGCCAGCAGCAGCGCCATGCCCCAATCGGCGATATCGGTGTGATAGAAGGCCGGCTCGAAGGGTTTGTACTCCACCAGCATGCGCTGGCCCGTCGGCCAGCGCGGCGTGCGTCGGCCTGCAGGCCCTCTTCGAACCAGCGGCGGCGATGGCGCATGTTCTGCGTGCCGGGATAATTGGAGCCGTCCGCGAACCACAGCGAGAGATCGCGGCTGCCCAGCCGCTTCTGAATCTCGACGCAGTTCAGAATATGATCCAGGGCTTCCTTGCGGATCGCCGGATCGGGATTGCCCAGGGAGCCGTACTTGTAGTTCTGATCCTGAAAAACGTTCGGATTGATCGACCCGGGCCGCAGTCCGTGCTCCGCCGCCAGCGCCTGCACCTCGGCGCAATCGCCGACGCCGTTGGGAAGGTCCCACAGCACGTGCAGCGCAACGGTCGGGCAGACGCCCGTCAACGCGATGCACCTGGCCGGCATCGCCGAACTTCTCCTCCGTGGACGTGGCCGCGGCGGGCTGCAGAAATTTGCCGAAACGGGTACCGGTGTTGGCAAAACCCCAGGAAGGCAATTCGATATGAAACGCGTTCTAACGCGCGGATAATACGTATCGGTCTGTTGATTGGAGATCACGATAACCGCCAGATTCTATTATGATCCATGCATACGCCAGCGCCAGGTCAAACGCTTCCGGAGAGAGCGGGTGAAGTTTTGCTATGCGGAACACCCGTAGACCGCCTCGAGAGTCGGAAGTGCTGGATAAGGTGGTATTTAGATGCCGCGAAATCAATGAAAGCACGTGGCTTGCCGGATCCAGTCGGGGTGTCACCTGTTTTCTCAACTGAAACATCTGTTCCGCGCTGGAAACTGCTGGCGCGCGCGCGGTGCGGAGGCATACGATGGTCGAAATGTCAGTCCTAGTGTTGAGGCGTAGTGCGCTCATCGCGTTGTTGGCCGGATTGGCCTTCGGCGCGGACCCGGCGAACATTACCGAGCTGCAGCGCGGCTTCCAACATCCGCCCGACGACGCGCGCATGATGGTGCGCTGGTGGTGGTTCGGCCCGGCGGTCACCAAACCCGAGCTGGAGCGCGAAATGCGTCTCATGAAACAGGGCGGCATCGGCGGCTTCGAAGTACAGCCGACCTACGCGCTGGAACTCGACAACCCGGCGAAGGGCATCAAGAACCTGCCCTACATGAGCCCGGAATTCCTGGAGGCGCTGACGCTTCACCGGCGAGAAGGCCAAGGAACTCGGCCTGCGGATGGATCTCACGCTGGGCAGCGGCTGGCCCTTCGGCGGACCGCACATTCCCGGTGGAACTGCGCGTCGCCGCGGCTGCGCGTGGCACGCACGGCCGTGACGGCAGGCGCAGCCGCCATCAACGCTCCCGAATTGCAGCCCGGCGAAAAACTGATTGCGGCCTTCATGGGCAGCCAGGAACTGGAGCCGGCCGGCAGCCAATCGTTCCGCCTGCCGCCATCCGCGACCGGCCAGGCGACCTTCTTCATCTCCAGCCACACGCGGCAGACGGTGAAGCGTCCGGCGGTGGGCGCCGAAGGCTGGGTGCTCAATCATTACGACCACGGCGGCTATCCAGCAGCATTTCAAGAGCGGTCGGCGAGCCCATGCTCAACGCGCTGGCCAAGACGCCGCCGTACGCGATCTTCAGCGACAGCCTGGAAGTCTACAACTCGGATTGGACCGGCAATTTCCTCGCGCAATTCGCCAGAAGCGCCGCGGCTACGACCTGACGCCTTACCTGCCCGCGCTGGCCGGCGACATCGGCGACAAGACCGGCGCCATCCGCCACGATTGGGGACAGACCCTCAGCGAACTCGCCGATGAAAATTACCTGAAGCCGCTCACGGCGTGGGCGCACCAGCACAACACGAAATTCCGCTCGCAGACTTACGGAATTCCGCCGGTGACGCTCTCCAGCTAGCGACCTGGTCGATCTACCCGAGGGCGAGGGCACGCAATGGCGCCACTTTTCGACGCACGCGTTGGGCGACTTCCGCGAGTCATCTCTACAATCGCCCCGTGACATCCAGCGAGACGTGGACCTGGCTGCATTCGCCGGTCTTCCGCGCCACGCCGCTGGATATGAAGGCCGAGGCCGATCTGCATTTCCTGCAAGGCGTGAACCAGCTCGTGGCGCACGGCTGGCCCTATTCGCCACCTTCGGTCGGTGAGCCGGGATGGCGCTTCTACGCGGCGGCCGTCTTCAACCAGCACAATCCCTGGTGGATCGTGATGCCCGACATCGCCACGTACCTGCAGCGCGTGAGCTGGCTGCTGCGCCAGGGCAAGCCGGCGAACGATGTCGCGGTTTACCTGCCGACGCACGACGCCTTTGCCGGCTTCACGCTGGGCCGCGACTCGGTCAACCAGGCCATGGAGGGGATCCTCGGTCCGAAGCTTGTTCCCACGATTCTCGACGCGGGCTACGGGTTCGATTTCATCGATGATGGCGCCATCGCCGCCGGCGGGGTGCCGCACAAGATCCTCATCGTGCCCGGCGTGGAGCGGATTCCGCTGGCCACCTACCAGAAGATCGAGGAGTACCGGCGCGACGGGCGGGAAGGTGCTGTTCACCAAGCGACTGCCCTCGCTCGCTCCCGGACTGCGCGACGAGGCCGACACGGCCAAGATTCGCGAACTCTCCGCCACGCACCTGTTGACCGCCGACGACAACCTCGCCGACGCGCTGCATGCCGCGCTGCCCGCCGATTACACCGCGCCCCCCGAGGTCGGTGTGGTGCATCGCAAGCTGGCTTACGCCGATGTCTATTTCCTGGCCAACACCAGTAATCACGCGGTAAAGGGCGCGACGAAGTTTCGCGCGTCCGGGATGCCGGCCGCATGGTGGGATCCCGTCACCGGCAAATCGTCGAAGGCCGATTTGAATCTCGAACTCGCACCTTATGAATCGCGTGTGCTCGTCTTCTCGAGGGCCGGTGGGGCCGTGATGGGCCAGGCGATGAGCATGCCCGAGGTGGACATCAGCTCGGATTGGACCGTCACCTTTCCCGGCGAACCGCCCGTGAAGATGGCGACCCTTCGTCCGTGGACCGACGACGAAAACCGCAAATTCTATTCGGGCACCGCAACCTACGAACGCACCGTCGTTGCCACTCCCGCGATGGCGGCGGGACACGTCTTCCTGAATTTCGGGGAGGGCACCGTGGTCGACCCGGCATCCGAACGGCGCGCTCCTTCCGGCATGCGGGCGTGGCTCGAAAGCCCGGTCCGCGAGGCCGCGCAAGTCTTCGTGAATGGGAAACCCGCTGGCGCGGTGTGGAAGGCCCCGTATGAAGTGGATGTCACCGGACTGTTGAAGGCCGGCGAGAACTCGATTCGCGTGGTGGTCGCGAACCTCGCGCTCAACGTTCTGGCCAAGGGTCCGCTGCCCGACTATAAGGAGCTGAATGCGAAGTACGGCGAGAAGTTCCAGGCGCAGGATATGCAGAGCGTGCGCGCCCTGCCCGGCGGCATGATGGGTCCCGTGAAGCTGGTCTCCAAGTGACGGCCAGGGCACAGGGCGATCGATCTGCGCCAGGAGGACGCCGGCTGAAAGCCGGCGGCAGCCAGGATTGGCTGCCCCACAGGGAAATTGGCCGATGAACCCTACGTCGTTCGCTCCGCTCGGACTGCTGCTGGCCGCGGCCATGTCCGTGACCAACGTCATGACCGACGTCTGGCGGAAGCATGCGCTCGAAAAGCGCGAGCTCTTTCCCGTCACCTTCTGGACGCGGATCGCGGTCACGGTAGTCTTCGGCCTGGTGCTGCTGGTGCAGATTCTCCGCGGCGCGCCGCTGGCGGTACGCGATGGAGGCCTCCTGTTCGGACTCGTCCAACTGGCGCCGCTGCCCACCTTCTTCATCTACCTGGTGCTCGACGTCAGCCTGATCACGATTGTGATGTGGCTCTATTTCCGCGCCCTGCAGATCTCGCCGCTTTCGATGTGCATCCCGTTCCTCGCCTTCACGCCGGTCTTCCTGATTCCGAGCACGTACATCATCCTCGGGCAGAAGCCCCAGCCCATCAAGCTGCTCGGCGTCCTGCTCATCGTGGTCGGTTCGCTCGCCATGCATCGCACGCTCTTCGCGGTCGGATGGCTTGCGCCCGTCAAGGCCGTGATCGAGTACCCGGGAAGCCGCTACATGCTGATCGTGGCGTTCATCTTCTCACTCACGAATCCGCTGGACGCGAAACTGGTGGCGATGAGCGACGTCTTCACGGAGGCCTTCGCCTACGGGATTGGCCTCTGCCTCTCCTTCTACCTGCTCACCCGCATGCAGCGCGGCAACTTCGCCGCGGCGGCGCGCGGCAATGGCAAGTACATCGTGCTCGCGGGTGTCTTCGACGCCGTCTCGCTGCTGTTCCAACTCGCCAGTTACGCCTACATTCCGGTGGTCATCACGGTCAGCATCAAGCGCGCCGGCATCGTGCTCAGTGTCTTCGCGGGATGGATCTTCTTCCGCGAGCGCGGCATCACCGACAAGGTGATCGCGGCCAGCGTCATGTTCTGCGGCGTGCTGATTCTCTATCTCAAAGTGACGCCGGCCGAGGCGCTCGCGATTGTGGCGGCAACACTGATCGGGATGACGATCGCGCTCTATGCCACACGGGAGAAGACCGCATGATTCGCGTTTCCTTCGTCGGTTGCGGCGGCATGGCGGCGCACTACCTCGGCGTCTATCGCGATCTGGATTGGGTTCGTGTCGTCAATTGCGTCGATGCGGTGCCGGAGGCCGCGCAGAAGGCGGCCGATTCGATTCCCGGCGCCGCCGCCGGCACCGACTATGCGCTGGCCCTCACCGACGAGATCGACGCCGTGATCATCAGTTCGCCGAATCACCTGCACCGTCCGCAGGCCGTCGCCGCGATCCAGGCCGGCAAGCACGTCCTGCTACAGAAACCGGTCGCGCCGAACCTGGCGGACGCCGAGGCGATCGCTGCCGCCGCGGCGAAATCGACCCGCACGGTCGGACTCTACATGAGCTATTTCGACCAGCCGCTGATTCACGATCTGCGCGACATGGTGCGACAGGGCTGGCTCGGCGACATTGTGCACTGCTACGCGCGCCTGATGCACAAGGGCGGCATGATGTGGTCGCGTGAAGCGCTCGAGGGCAACCGCAACTGGCGCGGTAGCGCTTCACAGACCGGCGGCGGGTGCTTCATCCAACTCGCGGTCCACTACCTGCACATCTTCGAGTGGGCGACCGGCGCCAAGGTAGTCCGCGCTACCGGTTTTGCGAACCGGCTGCATTGCCCCGGCCTCGAAGGCGAGGACATGGCGAGCGGCATCTTCGAACTCGATACCGGCGGCCTGCTGACCATCGACACCGCCTGGTGCGCCAACGGCGAAGAGCTCTCGATTCACGGTACCGAGGGCCGCTTCACCTACCGCGATAACAAGCTCGCCATTTGTTCGACAAAGGGCGAGTTTCACGGCCGCGTGGCCGAATACACCGGTGGCACCGTGCCGCAGTTCGGCGGCGAATGGGGCGTCGAACAGCAGATGGAAATCCGTCCACCCGCCTTCGCCGACACCGGCAATCCGCTCAACCAGCACCTCCAGTTTCTTGAGGCCGTCCGCGATGGCCGCGAAGCCCCCGTCTCCATCGCGAGCGGTGTGCGCGATATGCGCATCGTGACCGCGCTCTACGAGTCAACCCGTGCGGGCCGCGCCGTGGAGATCGCATGAATCCCGGCATCGTCTCCGACGAAATCTCGCGCGACTTCCCGCAGGCTGTGCGCACCGGTGTCGCGCTCGGCATCCGCCGTTACGAAATCCGCAATCTCGCCGCGGGGCGCGCTCCCATGTGCGGTGACACGGCCATGCGCGAGGTCGAACGGATCGCGCGCGAGGAAGGTGTCGCGATCACCGCGCTCTCGCCCGGGTTATTCAAACTTACCGAAGACGCCGCCGCTTTCCGCCGCGAGATGGACGAAGTGTATCCTCGGGCCGTCGAGTGGGCACGTCGCTGGAGCCTCCCGGGTCTCATCGTCTTCGGCTTTCACAAGCCCCGCGCCACCGAAGCCACCGCGCCCGAATTTCCGAGCGCGAACCCGCCGGCCCATATCGTCGACTGGCTGTCCGAGGCCGGTGAGCGCGCGGCCGGCGATGGCCTCACTCTGATGATTGAGCCCGAGCCCATCTGCTGGTGCGACAGCGGACGCGCGACCGCCGCACTGATTGCCGCCGCCGGCGCATCATCACTCCGCATCAACTATGACCCGGGCAACGTGGCCTGGCTCGAAAATCGCGATCCGCTCGACGAGTTTGCCGCAGTCGCCCCGTGGATCGCCAATGTGCACGTCAAGGATTTGCGGCCGCTGGTTCGCGGCGCGGGCTTTCCGGAGTGGGTTCCGGCAGGCGAGGGGATGATCGATTACGCGGCGCACTTTCGTGCGCTGCAGGCAATGGGCTACGAGGGGCCGGTGTCGCTGGAGCCGCACATGGATTTCAGCGCGGACGCCACGCGGCGCTGCAAGGAAGCACTTGAGAGGGCATGGGATGAAGATCACAAGGCGTAGTGCAATCGGGATTCTGGCATCGAGTGTCGCGTTGGAACAACAGGTATCCGCCCAAACCGGAACGCCTGGCGCGGTGGACGTCCGCTGGCTGGATGGCAGCGCGCCCGGCGCGGAAATTGGCGTCACCTGGGGCGTGCCGTGGGCGCGCGGAACGGTGAAACGCGAGCAAACCTTTGCGCTGACCGCGGACTCCGGCAAGGCGCTGCCGGTGCAGTCCTGGCCGCTCGCGTACTGGCCGGAC
This sequence comes from uncultured Solibacteraceae bacterium, assembly GCA_963791985.1. Taxonomy (GTDB): domain Bacteria; phylum Acidobacteriota; class Terriglobia; order Bryobacterales; family Bryobacteraceae; genus Solibacter. The sequence continues at coordinate 885,098 of CAWBUN010000005.1, forward strand.
GGCTCGGTCAAGTTCAGTGCGTTTGCGACCGTTACCAACGCGCCGGGCCCGCTGCGTTTGGCGCCCGGAACTCCGGTCCCCGCAACCGCGATCAAGGTGGCGCAATCGCCCCAGGCCATCGATATCGATACCGGCAAGTTGCAGTGCCGCATTCCACGGTCGGGCAGCGCCTTCATCGGCGCCATGACGATCGAAGGACGCGTGGTCGCGCGCGATGCGCGGCTGGTCTGCACACTCGAGGACCGCTCGACCCCCGGAGTGCTCCGCTTCCCGGAATTCACCAGTGAGATCAAGAAGGTCGAAGTCGAGCAATCCGGTCCCGTACGCGCTGTCGTCAAGATCGAGGGTGTTCACAAAGGCGGCGCGCGCGAGTGGCTGCCCTTCGTGGTGCGCCTGTATTTCTACGCGCGGCGCCGAGCCGGTGCGGCTGGTGCACACTGTCATTTTCGATGGCGATCACGAGAAGGATTTCATCAAGGGACTCGGCCTGGTCTTCGCGGTGCCGATGCGCGAGCAGGTGCACAACCGGCACATCCGTCTCTCCGGCGAAGCCGGTGGATTGTGGTCCGAACCCGTGCAGCCATTGACTGGCCGACGCTTCCTGCCCGGAAATCCGTACGCCGACCAGCTTGCCGGAAAGCGCATCGCCAACAAGGAAACCTTCAACGCCGCCGGCCAGAAGTTGATGACCGATTGGGCCATCTGGGACGACTTCAAACTCACCCAGACCACGGCCGATGGCTTCACCATTCAGAAGCGCACCAATCCCGAAAGTTGCTGGCTCGACGCCATCGCGGGCCGCCGCTCGAGCGGCCTTGTCTTCGCCGGCGATGTCTCCGGTGGACTCGCGGTAGGCGTGAAGAACTTCTGGCAATCCTTTCCAGCCGGACTCGAAGTTCGCAAAGCGACTTCGCCTGCCGCCGACTTGCACGTGTGGTTATGGTCGCCCGAAGTGCCCGCGATGGACCTGCGCCACTACGACACCAAAGCCCACAACCTGGATTCCAGCTATGAGGATGTGCAGCCCGGCTTCAGCACGCCGCATGGCGTGGCGCGCACCAGCGAGATGACGCTGTTTCCATCGGGTAGCGTGCCCACCAAGGCGGAGACCGCGGTCCATGCGCAGACTGGCGCAGGCGCCGCCGCTGCTGGTCGCGCCGCCCGCTCACTGGCACGGCACCAAAACGCTCGGAATCTGGAGCCTGCCCGATCGCTCCACACCGGCGAAGAAGGCGTTGGAGGATCAACTCGACGCGGCCTTCGAGTTCTATCACAAGGAAGTGGAGCAGCGGCACTGGTACGGCTTCTGGAACTTCGGCGACGTCATGCACCAGCACGATGGTGCGCGCCACGAGTGGCGCTACGATATCGGCGGGTTCGCGTGGGACAACTCGGAGCTCGGCACCGACATGTGGCTCTGGTACACCTTCCTCCGCTCCGGCCGCGCCGACGCTTTCCGCATGGCCGAGGCCATGACTCGCCACACCGGCGAAGTCGATACGTACCACCTCGGGCGGTTCGCCATGCTCGGCTCCCGCCACAACGTTCGCCACTGGGGCTGCGGCGCCAAGGAAGCGCGCATCAGCCAGGCGGCCTACCGCCGCTTCTACTACTACCTCACCGCGGACGAGCGCACGGGCGACCTGATGCGCGAATCCGTCAATGCCGATTACAAGGCCACCGAGATCGACCCGATGCGGCTCGCCTCCCCGCTCACCAAGCCGCTGCCCTATCCCGGCCGTGTGCGCGGCGGCCCCGACTGGCTGGCCTTCGCCGGCAACTGGATGACCGAATGGGAGCGCACCGGCGACACCAAATGGCGCGACAAGATCCTCGCAGGCATGGACTCGATCGCGGCGATGCCTTTCGGCTTCCTCACCGGCCCCAACCAGCTTTACGGCTACGACCCGAAGACCGGCAAGCTATACGCGCTCGAAGACCAGGTCGGCACCTACAATCTCGCGACCATCATGGGCGGCGGCGAAGTCGTCTTCGAGTTGAATACCCTGATCGATCACGCAGGCTGGAAAAAGTCCTGGGATCAATACTGCCGCCTGCACACCGCCCGCCGCGACGTCATCGAGCGTGATAAGGCCACGGGCACTGAGGGCTCCGAGGCCGAATTCGCGCGCCCCGGCCGGCTCTCCGGCTATCTCTATACTTTCAACAAGAATGCCGCATTTGCGAAGAAGGCATGGAGCGGGATTCGTATCCCGCGCATCGCAGCCGTCCAAGTGAAGGGACCCGACGTGGTGACGTCGATTGACGACGTCCCTGCTCTATCGACGAACAGCATCGCGCAGGGCTGCCTGGAGGCAATCGAGGTGCTGGAAATGTGCGGCGATCAGATGGGTTGAGGAGATTTTTTCCAGCAGCCCGCTTGCCGCACTGTATTGTTACCTAGTCAACGAGCCGCGACCGTGAGGGAGCGCAACGATCCCCCGATTCTAGACATCCCCTCAAACCGAGCCGCGACCGTGAGGGTAATGCCACATAGTTTTCCCAGTGCCGAACATCTGCGTAAATTGTGGGGCGGCCAATCCTGGCTGCAGCCGCCTTTCAGGCGGCTTCTCGATACCGTCGCGGAGATACCCCTAAACAACCGAAAACCTCCCTCAATCAGCGCGTTCGAGGGCCTTGATTCTGCGGGCGGACAGCGGGACGAGGGCGTCCCGCGCAGACCAGGGGGTCTGCCCCACAACTTCTGCAGCATTCCCGCTGTTGGGAAAACTATGTGGCATTAAACCGTGAGGGAGCGATCTCTTGATTATTGTTTGCGGCTTGCCGCAATGGGGGCAGCCAATCCTGGCTGCTGCCGGCTTTCAGCCGGCGCTCTTCGGAACCGGGTACTCGACAGCCATTTTAGATGTATGGGGATTTAGAGAGGAAGAGCGGGGCTCGTGAGAGCCCCGCCCTTGGGTTAGGTTTACGTTAGAAGCTTATGCGTGCTGAGAGCGCGATTGTGCGTCCCGCACGCGAGCCGTTGATCTGGCCGTACGTCGGGCTGGTCTGAGCACCGGTGGTGGGATTATAGCTGCCACCGGCGTTCACACCGGAATACTGGGTGTGATTGGGAGCGTTGAACATTTCCGTGCGGAACTGGATGAACTTGCCCTCACGGAAAAGCGGGAAGCGCTTGGTGATGGAAAGATCCCAGTTGTTGATTCCGGGTCCCGTGCACTGATTGCCGCCGCCCATGTTACCGAAGTTGGCCATGGTGACGTTGGGGTTGCCCCATGCGCCGATCGCCGGAGCCGCGGCCATACCAGTGTTGAACCACTGGAAGAAGGTGTGCGTGCCGGTGCCCTGGCAGGAGCCGACGATGTTGACGCGGGCGCCTTCGGCGGAGCCGGTCGGATCCTGTGTCGAGGTCCAGCCGAGACCCGGATTGAAGGGCGCTCCGCTGATGAACGAGGTCACGCCGCTGACTTCCCAGTTATCCAGAACCCACTTGGCGGGTGTGAAGTTCATCTTGGTGCCGACCTTCGGCAGACTGTAGACGTAGTTGGCTACAAACTGCTGCGGACGGTCGAAGCCGGCGCGACCGTAGTTGCGGAACCGCGGGCTGAAATACGGGCTGACGGCAGAGGTATCGCCATCCGCAACGTCCAGCGCCTTCGAGAAGGTATAGGCGACGCCGAGTTGCAGACCGTTGGCAAAACGGCGATTCGCCTGAACCTGCAGGGAATGGTAGTTGGAGTTGTAGCCGTTGCTGCGGGTATTGATGCTTCCCCAACCGTAAAACGGCCGCAGGAAGTTGTCGGCCAGCGGTTTGCCGGGCTGTGACGGATCCTGGTTCGCGATGTTGAAGTGCGCACCCATTGGGATCGGATTGATGTCCTTCTGGGCGATCAGGTGGTAGGCGACACTTCCAACATACGAGGCTTCGATCGCGAAATTCTTGACCTGATGCTGGATACCGAAGCTCCAATTCATTGTGGTCGCCGGCTGATTAAAGCCCACCAGGTTGTTGATGGTGGAGGGCCCGATCGCGCCGCCGCTGCCGGCGTACGTGTCCAGGTTGCCGTAGTAAAGTGTGGGGGCGAAGGATACCGGCGGATTACCGTTGGTGTCCATCGTCGGGTTGCCTTGCAGGCGGTCTTTGAACATACCGAAGCCGCCGCGCACAGCGGTCTTGCCTGTGCCGAAGACATCCCAGGCGAAGCCGAGGCGAGGGCCGAGATTCATGGCGCTAGTGGTATACAGGCCGCCGGGGTAGCCGTTCACTCCACCGATCGCCGCTCCATTCGATACCGACCCGGTGCCGGTAATATACTGGCCGATCAGCGGATTCGGATAGAGGATGCCGGTGCGCGGGTCTACCGCCACGCGTTTGCCATTGGGGTCGATGATCGGCATATACAGCATGGGGGCGTTGGCGCGGGTATAGAGCGTCGGGTTGAAGCCGGCGATCGTTTTGTTGGTATCGGTCTGCGGAGGCAGATGATAGAAACGCATGCCGATGTCGAGGGTCAGCCGCTTGCTGACGCGCCAGTTGTCCTGAACGTAGAACTCCAGATTGTTGAAGATCCAGTCGCCGTTGACGCGCGCTGTTCCTTCCGAATAGGTCTGGAAGTTCCCGAGCATTGCGTTGGAATAGCCGTCGCCGCTGTCGAACGGGTTAGTGGTAGTGGGGCTGAAGTCGAAGGCGCCGCGGGGGTTCTTGCCGCCCACCTGGAACTTCTCGGTGTGCTCGATGTAAACGCCCGCTTTGATGCTGTGCGCGCCCATGACCTTCGAGACGTTGTCTACAAAGCTCATCACCGTGTTGTAGTTCTCGTACGGGATGTTGCCGAATGCCGCGATTGCGGGGTTGGCATGGTTGCCGCCGAAGGTGAGGTTCGGCATGTAGTTGGTCTTATCGATGTAGCTTACGCCAGTGGAGGTATCCGGATACCACTGAGCCGGATTGCCGATGTTGGCCCGGTCGATGAGAGAAGCATTGGTCGGGTAAAAATAGAGCTTGTTCTTGCTCAAACCGAAGATGAACTCATTGACCAGGGTGGAGCTGATGCTCTTGGTGATGTGCGCCACATGTCCCTTGCCCGGCTGGCCGAACGTGATGGGGGCCAGGAGGTAGTTGACATTGCCGTTGACCCACAGTCCATATGGCACCTGCTGCTCGTCCTTATCCTGCACGTAGCGCCAGTAAACCTGGAGTGTGGGGGTGACGTTGTAATCGACGCGGACCATGTCTTCGCGCTTGGGGTAGGCGCCGGTATACGTGCTCTTGTAATTCGAGTTATTTACGTTGGTCGGATCCACGTAATTGGGCAGGGGCAGCGAATTCAGCATGGCCATGCCCAGCGTGTTGAACCGCGTCTTAGGAATAATATTACCGGGGAATTGCACGCCGTTCAGCGGATCGATGATCTTGATGGCCGTGCCGGAGCCGGTGACGCTCTTGGAGAAATCGCCGGTGCGCTCCAATGCGGTCGGCATGGTCGTAAGACGCGTGCCGTAGTCTTTGCGCTGTCCCGTGTACTCCTGGTTCCAGAAGAAGAAGATCTTGTCGCGGTTCTTGTTGAATACCTTCGGGATAAATACCGGACCGCTCACGGTGTAGCCGGTGATGCGATACCGGTAAGGCGCCTTGGCGACGTTGGTTCGGTTATTCCAGAACGAGTTGGCGTTCAGGCTTTCGTGACGGTACGTGTCGTACCCGCTCGCATGGAAGTCCTTGCCGCCGCCGCGGGTGATGACGGTGATTACGCCGCCGCCGTTGCGTCCGTACTCCGCCTGGAAGTTGCTGGTGAGCACCCTGACTTCGGCGATGGAGTCCATATTCGGCTCGAACTGAAGCGTGTTGTTGGACCCCGTATCGAGGTTGGTGATGCCATCCACCGCGTAATTCTTGGAATTTTCGCGGCTGCCATTGATGAAGGTCCCGCGCAACGAGTCCGGCGACGTAGTCTCGCGCCCCTGCGACAGGTTATCCACGATGCCGGGAATGGTGGTCATATACGCAAACATGTCGCGGCCCTTCACGGCCACGTTCTGCAGTTGCGTCATCGTGATGGTGCCCGATTTTTCCGCGGACGCCAGGTTGATTTGCGAAACCTCGCCGGTTACCGAAATGGACTCGGAAATCGCGCCGACGTCCAGCATCAGGTTGCCGAGCGTGCGGGTTTGGCCGGCTTCGACGGTGACCTGGTTCAGGACCAGGGACTTGAAGCCCTTCGCCTTGACTGTTAAAGAATACGCCCCGGCCGAGACGATATTGAAGGTGCAGAGTCCCTGAGACTCCGATTTCACCGTCATCACTGCCGTCGTGTTCTGATTAATCAGTGAACACTCAGCGTCTGGAACTGCCGCATTTGTGCTGTCCAGAATCGTCGCACGGACGGAGCTGGACACGTTTTGTGCCGGCGCAAGTGCCGCCACGCACAAAAAAAGAGTGCTTAATTGCAGGATTCTCTTCATGGAAACTCCCCTTTAATCCGCACACCCAGCGGACGCCCGGAGAACAAACGAGCACTCCGAGCCCAACTACGAGACTGTCATCCGAATAAAGACAATCGGATAAATTTACCCCTAACTACAATATCGGGACTAGAGTACTCCAATTCAACTTTGATGACAAGTGGGCTTAATCGGCGTGTCAAGGCAAAGTAGAAATGTCCCCTTCCGGGCAAAATAGAAATGTCCCCTTTCCCCAAGGCCATTGCGGAGTGCATGTTAATCTGCGTGTGCCGGTGAAGCGGAGACGGGCAATGCTGGCGAGCAACCCGATCAAGGAATAGCCGGCCGGAACTCATCGCGGACGATGGGCAGGGCGTGTTCTTCCGGCGCGTCCTATAGCCTGGTCCGGACCCGACCGTGAAGCGGGACCCCGGCACCAGGTTTATCAGATGTGATGACACATCGGACCGATAGATTCCGCCATGCCTGAGAAAACGCATTTCGAGGGCCCTCGCATTTTTGAACCATTCGGCATAAGGAAAGGAGTCGGCGACAGAACCTCATTGCGAATTCTCGGTGCGGGCCCACCTGAACCAACGGGGCCGACCAACGGGAGGCGGGTACGGCGGATCCGTTTGGGAGTGGTTTGACCAATCCCCTCGGACCGATCGATTCCGCATGCCTCCCCAAACGCATTCCGGGAGCCTGCTGGATTCCCGGAACCTGGGGTAGCGGAGTTGGCGGGGAAGGAATCGGCGTAAACTCTCTTGTGACGATTAAAATCCGGCCCACGTAGAATCCGGTCGTTCTGAGAGTTTCCCTGTACGGGCGCCTTTTGACTTCGCGCCACCTCCGCAGTCCGGACTGAGAATTCCGCATCATTCCGCGGTACCCCTCCGGCGCCCGGAGACCCCTGCGACTTGCCACACCTTCGGCCCCTTCTTCAAATCGAAATTCTTCCCCCAGTCGCTACCCCGCTGGCCGGTACCACGCGCCTTCGTCCCCTTCACCGGAGGCGAAGCCTTGGGCCGATTCGCCACCTGGCACACGGCCACTGGCAAGTACCGTTCGCCATAGCGCACCGCCAGCGATCCGTCCAGCCGCTTTTCGACGCGCACGTTGGCTCTACGCAACCCACTGACGATCGCCGCCCGCTCGATCTGATACAACTCGGCATCGAAGCGAATGGTGTAATTGTTTCCCACTTGCCGTGTTTCCACATGGCTCAAGGAGGCCGCCAGATTGTGGCTCTTGTCCAGCGGACGATGCGCATCGTCGGGGTTGGACGCTTCCACCGTCATCTCTCGCTCCCACCATGCCAGATAGTCCTGCTCGAGGTATTGGTTCGCCGCTTCGAGGCTCTTCACACCCGCCACCCGCATCCCTTTCACCAGGCGATCTTGTGCCGTTTGGAAATTCCTCTCCACGCGTCCCTTCGCCTGCGGAGAATGCGCGGCGATCCAGGTGATCCCCAGTTCCCGTAACCCGCGCCCAATCTGTGTCGGCGGCATCTCTACAGGGTCTTTGTCCACTCCCGGCTCATCCCGTTTCCGTTTCTCCGCCGTCCGAAACATACTCGCCTTGTCCGTATAGAACGCCACCGGCCGACCGAACTTTTCCAGGTAGCTCCACAGCAGCTTCATGTTCTCTTCGGTCGTGTCGTGGCGCACGAACCGCGCAAACAGCCGGCTCGTCGCGTCGTCGATCATGGCGATCAGGTACAGCTTCTCTCCCCGCCCTTCCAGCCAGTCGTGGTCGCTGGTGTCCCACTGCACCAGTTCTCCAAAGCGACTCCGCCGCGGCCGCCACACATGTACCTGTTCCACTTTCTCTTTCCTGGCCCGCCATAATTTCGCCTGGATCATCCACTGCCGCACCGTCTCTTTGCTCGCCTTGATTCCGTGTTTCTTCCGCAGGTACTCCGCCGCCAATGTCGGCCCGAATCCTGCGTACACCGGCGCTGACAAGATTTTCACCGCCTCCTCTTCGATCTCTTTGTCGATCCGCCGGTTCGACGGCTTTCCGCGCAGGCCGTGGATCACGACTTTATCGCCTCGTTTCTTCATCGCGTAGAGCAGTCGCTTCACTTGCCGAGTGCTCAACCCCAACTCCACGCCGGCCTCGCGCTGCGTAATCACTTTCTTCTTGGCTTTCTTCAACGTCACCAAGCGGTCCCTATCGGCTTGCGTCATCAGTAGCTGTCCTTCTTGCATCCCCAAAGCTTGGGGCTGTCAAGAGGACACTTCTACTTTGCTCAAAGGGGACATTATCACTTTGCCGCGTCAGTGGGCTTAATCGGCGCCCCGGGGCCTCGGGCTATCTGGCTGGGACTACCCGCAGCGTGAACGGGCTGTAGCCGAGCTTCTCCAACTCGGCCAGGCGCACCAATTCCTGCGCCCTGGCGCTGTGCGCGCCCAGCTTCTGCGACCGGAAGATGGTGGCGTGGCGCCGCGCATCGTACTCCTGATGAAGTGCATAAACTGTCACCTTCACCTTATCCCCATCCTCCGCGTAATTGAGCTCCAGCGTTTCCCATCCCGAGGGATGCGTCCCGCCGGGGGAAACCGGGACTAAAGAGGCAAGGGGGAACCGGGAGTCGCTGCCCGGGCCTTCGTTGACCACCACGCGAGCGGGAGCGGCGCCCGGGACCTGGAGCTCGATCGCAAACCGCGGTCCACGCGGCTTGTGGCAGCCGCCCAACAGGCAGAGCGAGATCAGGATCAGCAGCGGCCGCAACATCGCACGTTACTGCGCCGGCGGAGCACCCGCGCGGATGAACTCGGCGATCTCCGAAGCGCGTGCGCGCGCCGTGTGCATGTAGCTTTCGTTCTTGATAATGCGATCGAGCGTGGGCAGGTACTGTTCCAGTCCGACCACGCGCTTGCGTTCCACCGCCGAGGCCAGCAGGTCGAGCGCCTTCACCACTCCGAGTTTGTCGTACTTGGCGGCACGATCCAGGTTGATGCGGTGCTGCGCCGATTCGGTCATGCGCTCGCACCAATCCCAAAGGTTCTTGGCGTTGACGTCCTCGGAGTAATTGAACTGCACCTCGCTCTTCTGTGTGCCCTTCTCCAGGCGGAAGGTCTTGGTGCCCATGAAGGCGACTTTCAGGCCGGATTCCACGGGGTGCTTGAAGGAATCCAGTTTTTCCACCAGGCCGTATACCTCGGCCGTTTCGGCATCGGTGAGCTTGAACTTGAGGGGCAGATCGTCATCCGGCGCTTCGCGGTATTCCACTTCGCCGGTTTTTTCGAGCGTCACCTGCACGTAGGCCGGAACGCTGTTGGGAAAGGCCTTTGAATAGAAGAAGCGCTGGGCATCCTGTGCGACCAGCGTACCAGCGAACCACAAGATAAGAAGCCACTTCATAGGTGCCTGCTAGCCCAATCTCCGGCTGGTCGCTTCATGGGTTGCCTGGTGGGTCGCGTGGCAGATCGCAATTGCCAGGGCGTCGGAGGCATCTTCGCTCGCGATCACTTCCGGCAGCCGCAACAGAGATTGCACCATCATTTGCACCTGGCTTTTCTCCGCCCTGCCGTATCCCACTACACTCATTTTAACTTCCAGCGGAGAGTACTCCGCGAACACCACCCCTGCTTCCGCAATCGTCAGCAGGGCGACCCCTCGCACGTGCGCGAGTTTCAACGCAGTCTTGGCGTTGACCGCGTGGAATACTTCTTCCACCGCGGCAAATTCGGGGGCGTGTTCCCGAATCAAACTCCGCAACGCCGTTCCAATCTCCAGCAACCGCCGGTCAAACGGGCATTTCGGACTGGTCCGAATTACCCCCGCGGCAACCATCCGGTGACATCCTCCGTCGCTATCGATTACGCCCCAGCCGGTACGCTCCGAACCGCAATCGACGCCCAGGACTCGCACCTTATTGCGACAGCGCCTCCAACTCCTTCTCGTCGATATCGAAGTTGGAGTACACGCTCTGCACATCGTCGTGATCTTCCAGAACTTCGGTGAGCCGGAGCATTCCGCTCGCATTCTTGCCTTCCAGCTTCATCAGGTTCTTGGGAACCCATGCAATGGTCGGATCCACCACCGGAATACTGTTGGCCTCCAACGCTTTGAGCACGCTATCGTGGCTGGCCGGATCGGATAGAACCTCCCACTGATCGCCATCGTTGCGCAAATCGTCGCCGCCGGCATCGAGCACGATGCCCATCAGCTGATCTTCCGTCGCCTTTTCGATGGGAACGAAGATCTGACTGCGGCGCTCGAACATCCACGCCACGCTGCCCTGCTCGCCCATATTCCCGCCATTCTTGGAGAACGCATGGCGGATTTCACTGACCGTACGATTGCGGTTATCGGTTGCGACATTCACCAGAACGGCCGCCCCGCCGGGGCCGTAGCCTTCGAACATGACTTCTTCGATCTGGCCGCCTTCCAGTTCGCCTGTGCCGCGCATGATCGCCTTCTTGATGTTGTCGGAAGGCATGGACACATTCTTGGCCGCGAGGATGGCGGAGCGCAAACGGGGATTGCCGTCGGGATCGCCGCCGTTACGGGCAGCGATCGTAATTTCCTTAATCAGGCGGGTGAACGCTCTGCCGCGCTTCGCGTCCGTCGCCGCCTTCTTGTGCTTAATGGTGGCCCATTTGGAGTGGCCTGACATGTGAACCTCTCGAGGTAGGCCCGGCATTCATGCCGGGAAAGCTATGTTGTTATGAATTCAACCTTTTGAGAATAGCAGAATCGGGAATAGGGCTTCAACCCTCCGTATCCCGCTGAAGTAGGCCAGCCGATGAACCCTTGGTAAGGGAGGTCGAGTAGGGGTTTACGTCAGGTGGGGTGCGGCGAGCTATCGGCAGAGATCGCGAATAGAGGCGGCTTGCCGGGTTCGGCCGAGAGCGAGATCGATCTGGACGACGGTGCGGGAGGCCTGGCAGAGCTGTTCGTGGATGACTGGACAGTTGGTGTTGAGGGCGCCATTGGAGAGCGCGCAGCTTGTGGGGTCATTCTGGCGGTAGAGCTCGGCGTATTGGGCGGCCAGGGCGGTCTGGTCGGGGTCGAGCAGGAGGCCTTCGAGGAGCGAGAGGGCAGCCGCGCGCCAATCGCCGGCGGCACGGTATTCGGCGGCGAGTTCAGAGGAGTAGGCGGCGTCGGGCTGGAGCTGGCGGGCGCGCTGGAATTCGGCGGCGGCAGCGTTGCGATCGCCGAGCGCGGAGTGGGTGCGGGCGAGTTCGGCGTGGAGGATGGGGTCGTCGGCGGCGACGGCGTTTTTGTGGTGCGCGCGGTTGAGGCGGACAAGCTCGGCGGATTGGGCTTCGACGATGGACGCGGCGCGTTGCAGAAGGCCGAGGGCGCGGCGCGGGTCGCCGTGGTTGCGATACCAGGAGGCGGCGTTGATGTAGGGCTTGGGCTCGGCGTGGAGGGGCGGGAGGGTATCGAGGATGGCCAGGGTGCGATCGGTTTCGCGCTGGATCGCGGCAGCATCTTGGGGCGATTGCAGGGTGAGGTAATACGAGAGGCGGTCGTGGACGCGGTAGCTTTCCGGGCTGACTTGGGCGGCGGATGACCAGAGACTGATTTCGTCGCGCCAGTCGCGGTTGCGCGCGAAGGTGCGGGCGGCGTAGAGAGTGCAAAGTACTCCCACAGCCGCGGACAGGGCGTAGCGGTGGCGGGCGAGCTGGTGGATGGCGATGGCGAGGCAGGCGGCGAAGGCCATCGCCGGGAGGTAGAGCAGGCGCTCGCCCATGATAGTGCCGATGAGGAGGAAGATGTTGGCGATGGGAGCGAGCGCCACTAGGAAAAAGGTGGCAAAGAAGAAGACATCCTTGCGAGTGCGGAGCGCAGCCAGGGCGAGCGCGGCGATGGCGATGCAGACGATGAGGGGCGCGAGGATGGCTGGACTGGTCCAGGAGGCGAGCGGGATTTGGTTGTAGGAGTAGTCGGCGGAGAGCGCGATCGGACAGAGCAAGAGCCAGAGATACCTGCCGAGGACGAGCAACGCGGTGGCGCGGGCAGTGAGGAAATCGGCGCCGAGGAGAGGATTGTCGCCGATATCGGGGAGGCGGTCCATGAGCGGGGAGAGGAGGAGATAGCGGAGCAGGAAGAAGGCGGCGAGCGGGGCGCAGGCGGCCACGTAGCCAGGCAGGGAGGAACGCCAGGCAGAGGGCCGGTAGGCGAGGTCGTAAAGCAGCATCGCGGCCAGCACCACGAGCGCATTCTCCTTGGAGAAGATTCCGACGGCGACTGCGGCGGACAGGGCGATGAGCCAGAGGGTTCGGGCGCGGCCGGTAGCGGAGCCGGCGCGAATGTGGCAGAGCAATCCGGCGAGGACGCCAAAGGCGGCGAGCATGTCCGCGCGTCCCACGATGTTGGTGACGGTCTCGGTGATGACGGGGTGCACGCTAAACAGCGCGGCGGTGGCTAACGCGAGGGCGCCGGTGGGATCGCGGCGTTCGAAGAGATGGAGGCAGCAGAGGTAGAGGAGGAGGATGTTGGCGAGATGGAGGAGTAAGTTGAAGCAGTGGTAACCGAAGGGGCTGTCGCCGTTGCCAAGAATCGAGTAATTGAGCAGGTAAGTAGAGTTAGTCAGCGGCCGGTAATTGCCCGAGGTGGTGCCGCCGCCCCACGTATCCTGCGTCCAGATCGCGTGGAGATTGGCGGCGGTGTGGGCGTGGACACGGGGATCATCGAGGATGGCGATGCGGTTATCGTACACGAAGCCGGCGCTGAAGGAGTTAAGGTAGGCGAGCAGGGCCAGTGTCCAGGGCAGGAGCAGGCGGCGCGCATGCGTGCGCCACGGCGCTGCGTGGTTCGGAGCGGGCGTTGGCGCGGCAATCGGTTCGTCGCGGCGCGGACCAGCCTCCTTTACCCGGGATCCCGATGACATTCTGAAATTCTAGCAGGGTGTTGGATACTGGAATTTGGCCGACTTCGAATACGTCGCAAACAACCTTCGCGAGAGCTTCCGAGTGATCGCCGCCGCCCGCACAGGCGGCGAGGTGCGCGAACTGGCCGGCGTCAGCATCGCCTCCGCGGGCGTCACCTTTCAGATGTTCAACTCCGCCTTCCTGTCCGGCCCGGTCTCGGGCGAGTCGGAAATGAAGCAGCGCCTGATTATTCCCAACCGGCATTTCAACGACCGGGGCCTGGAGTGGGCCTACTGGGTCTGCCTGGACTGGCTGGACGAGACCTCCCGGAAACGCTCGCGCCGCCTCTTCGAAGCGCGCGACCTGCGCCTGTCCACTGAATTGCCGGGAATGATCGCCGAGCAACTGTTGCCGCCCGTGAAACCCTTGCCGGCCTTGGAAATCCGTCGCGTCCGCGACGCCGCGGGAAGCAGCGCCTTCTGCCAGATCGGTTCCGTTTGCTTCCACGTGCCGATCCCCTGGTTTCACGAGGTCTTCGATAATGACCGCGTTTGGGACCGCTTCGCCAGTTATGTGGCCTACTACGAAGGCGAACCGGTCTCGACCGCCGCTATCGTGGTGGGCGGCGGCGCCATCGGCGTCTATAACGTGGCGACGATCCCCAGCGCGCAGCGTCGCGGTTTCGGCGAGGCCGTGATGCGCCACGCCCTCGCCGAGGCAGCCAGGGAAAACGGCGCAGGGCGCTTAGTCCTGCAGTCCACTCCCGCGGGACTGCGCCTCTATGAGCGCATGGGGTTTCGCACCGTGACCAAGGTGGCTGTCTATAGCTCGTGATTTCACCCCACGCGAACCGCGACCGTCAGGGAGCGACCTAAATGCCCTTTTCCCCTATTGCAATCTGCAATTCACACAAACTTGAAATTTATCTTTCCCACGTTATCAATCACTTACAAGATTTGCCCACCCTATACTCCGAAACCCTCGTGCTAGAGTCCAATCAGGTAGAGAGTTGCGCAAACCACAGCGCGACACCAACAGTTTTTTTGCCGGCCGGCATACGTTGACCTGAGGTGGTGCTGACTTTCCGTAAGCCCGTTAACGGCTGCACGGTGGTTCCCCTACGTGGAGGAGACCGGCGGAAAGATCTTCGGTTCGAACCGATAATACCCGGGGGACCGTCGCGGATAGCGTTTGATTGCCGCACCCCTGGATACAGAGACTGATACGCGAAACGAGGGGACGATCGAGAGGCCATCCAGCCGAGTTCTTACGTCTTCGTAGCGTGCAGTCAAATCACTGGCGGCCGGGCCCCACCCGGCGATAAGCCCGGATGTCCCCGGCCGCCGCAACGAACATTTGTTACCCACACTAATGGCACAACTGCGCCTCAACGAGCCGCGACCGTGAGGGAGCGCAACGAGCGCCCGCTCCGATCCCCGTCCTACTTGCGCTTCTGCCGCGCGCTGATCAACTCCTCGATGTTCACCAGCTCGGTCGGGTAATCGCCCGTGTAGCACGCGTAACAGTATTCGTGCTTCTCATCATCGCCCACTGCCTTGCGCAGGGAGCCGATGGAAAGGTAGCCCACCGAATCAGCCTCCACGAAGCGGCGAATTTCTTCCACGCTGTGGTTAGACGCGATCAATTCGCTGCGCGTCGGCGTATCGACGCCATAAAAGCACGGCGATATCGTGGGCGGGCAGGAGATGCGCAGATGCACTTCGCGCGCCCCCGCCTGCCGGACCATGCGCACGATCTTGCGGCTGGTGGTGCCGCGCACAATTGAATCGTCCACCAGCACGACCCGCTTACCTTGCAGCAAATGCCGCACCGGGTTGAGCTTCAGCTTGACTCCGAAATCGCGAATCGCCTGCGAAGGCTCGATGAACGTGCGGCCGACGTAGTGATTGCGGATCAGCGCCTGCCGGAACGGCAGTCCCGATTCATCGGCGTACCCGATCGCGGCCGCCACGCCGGAATCCGGCACGGGAACCACCAGGTCCGCATCTGCCGGACATTCGCGCGCCAGCAGGCGTCCCAGGTTCTCCCGCGATTCTTCCACCGCCCGTCCGAAAACGATGGAATCCGGACGTGCGAAATAGACGTGTTCGAAAACGCATTGCGACCGCGCCTGCGCCGGCGCCCAGCGTTCGCGCGTGACCCCTTCGGGTCCCACGATCACCATTTCACCGGGCTCGACATCGTGCAGATAGACGGCGCCGATCAGGTCGAAGGCGCACGTTTCCGAGGCAAACACGGTGCATTTCCGTCCTCCCGATACTTCCATCTCGCCCATCGCCAGCGGACGGAAGCCGTGCGGATCGCGCGCCACGATGACGCGGTCCTCCGCCAGAAACACCAGCGAGAAGGCTCCTTCCAGTTGCAGCAGCGCGTCGCGCAGTGCCCCTGCCAGGGTGCGCTCCGATGAGTGCGCCATCAGGTGCAGTACCACCTCGGTATCGCTCGACGCCTGGAAGATCGCGCCCCGCCGCTCCAGGTCTTTGCGCAGTTCGGTCGCGTTGGTGATGTTGCCGTTGTGCGCGATCGCCACCTTGCCTTTGTTGCAGTCCACCGAGAATGGCTGCGCGTTCAGCAGCACCGTATCGCCGGCCGTGGAATATCGTGTGTGGCCGATGGCGAGCGGCCCCGGCAGCGTCGCCAGCACATCGCTCGTGAAGATGTCCGCCACGTGCCCCATCGTCTTATGGGTGTGGACCTCGATACCGTCCGAAGTGCAGATGCCCGCGCTCTCCTGCCCGCGATGCTGTAGCGAGTAGAGGCCGAGATACGCGAGTTTGGATGCTTCCGGATGGCCGTAAATGGCGACCACGCCGCATTCGTCATGGAATTTATCGAACATGCGCGTCGAGTGCCCCCTCGTAAGCGGCCTTGAGCGCCGCGATGTCCCAGCAACCCAGCGTATTGCCCCTCTGCCGGATTTCCATTCCCCCCTCAATTGTAGCGCCGACCACGGGAGCTTCCACGCCGTGCCTTTGTGCGATCGCGGCCACCTCCTTCGCGTTCGCCGTCGAAATCAGGATCCGCGACGGTCCCTCATGGAAGGCCAGGAGTTCGGGGCGCAGATCGCTATCCAGGTCGATCTGGGCGCCAATGCCGGCTTCCCCGAAGCTGCATTCTGCCAGTGCCACGGCCAGCCCGCCATCACTCAAATCATGCGCCGATTCGGCCAGCCCGGCCGCTACGATTTCGCGAATCGCGCTCTGCACCTTCTTCTCGCGCTCCAAATCGAGCGCCGGAGGCAGTCCCCAGAGCTGCCGGTCGATTTCCTTGGCGTATTGCGTGCCGCCGAAGCGCGTCTCTTCGCAGGCGCCCACTCCGCCCAGCAGCACCACGCTGCGTCCGGCGTGCTTGAACGGCACCGTGACCGGAGCCGCCGTCTTCATGAGTCCGACGATGCCGATCACTGGCGTGGGATAAATGCCCTCGCCCAGCGTTTCGTTATATAGGCTGACGTTGCCGCCGGTGATCGGCGTGTCGAAGAAGCGGCAGGCGTCCGACATGCCCTCGATCGCCTCCACCAACTGCGCCATGATCTCCGGCCGCTCCGGATTTCCAAAATTCAAACAGTTGGTAGCCGCTACCGGCTGCGCGCCGACCACCGAGAGATTGCGGCAGCTTTCCGCCACGGCGAGCATCGCTCCTTCGCGCGGCGAGAGCTGGCAGTAACGCCCGCTGCCGTCGAGCGACATCGCGATCGCCGTCCCCGTCTCCTTGATGCGCACGATGGAGGCATCGCTCTGCTCGGGTTTCGTGAGGGTGTTGGTCCGCACCTGATAATCGTACTGCTCCCAAATCCAGTGCTTAGAGCAGATGTCCGGTGCCGCCAGCAGCAAGTGCAGTGCATCCTGCACCGTTGGGGCGTCCGCGGTACGCGGCGCCGGAGCCAGTGGCGCGGGCGGCGGGGCAGTGTGCGGACGGTCGTAGAGTGGAGCTTCGTCGGCCAGTTCGCGATTGGGAATCTCGGCCACGATCTCGCCGTGATGGCGGACCCGCAGCTTGCCGTCGTCGGTCACGATACCGATCTCGACCGCCTCCAATCCCCACTTCTTGAAGACGCGGAAGACTTCCTCTTCGCGTCCCTTATCCGCCACCAGCAGCATGCGCTCCTGGCTTTCGCTGAGCATGATCTCGTAGGGAGTCATGCCGGCGGCGCGCTGCGGAACCCGGTCCAATTCGATTTCGATGCCGACTTCGCCCCGGCTCCCCATCTCGCACGTGGAGCAGGTCAATCCGGCGGCGCCCATATCCTGAATGCCCACGATGGCGCCGGTCTGCATCGCTTCCAGGCAGGCCTCCAGCAGGAGCTTTTCCATGAACGGGTCGCCCATCTGCACGTTGGGCCGCTTCTGCTTGGATTCCTCGGTGAACTCGGCCGAGGCCATCGACGCGCCGTGAATCCCGTCGCGGCCGGTGCGCGCTCCTACGTAGATCACGGGATTGCCCACGCCCGCCGCCTTCGCGTAAAACACGTCTTCCTTGCGACAGACGCCGAGCGCGAACACGTTGACCAGCGGGTTGCCGTCGTAGCAAGGCTCGAAGATGCATTCGCCGCCCACCGTCGGCACGCCGAAGCAGTTGCCGTAGTGCGCGATGCCACTGACCACGCCGCTCAGAATGCGGCGATTGCGCGCGCCGGTTTCCGGATCGTCCAGGCGTCCGAAGCGCAGCGAATCCAACACCGCGATCGGCCGCGCGCCCATCGTGAAGATGTCGCGCAAAATGCCGCCGACGCCGGTGGCCGCACCCTGGAACGGCTCGATGAAGCTCGGGTGATTGTGCGATTCGATCTTGAAGGCGATCACGTAGCCGCCTCCGATATCGATGATTCCCGCGTTCTCGCCCGGCCCTTGCACCACCAGCTTGCCGCGCGTGGGCAGCTTCTTCAAATGAATCCGCGAGCTCTTATAGGAACAGTGCTCGCTCCACATCACGCTGAAAATCCCGAGTTCCGTGTAGCTCGGTTCGCGGCCCAGGATGTCCACAATCTTCTGATACTCGCCGGAGGTCAACTGGTGCTGGGCGATGATCTCGGCGGAGAATGCGGCCGTGTTGCTCATGCGTGCACCGCCGCGCGCAGCATGGATTCGAAAACGATCAGCCCGTCGGTGCCGCCCATCAGGGGCTCCGTGACGCGCTCCGGATGGGGCATCATGCCCATCACGTTGCGCTCCTTATTCAACACGCCCGCGATATCGCGCATCGAGCCGTTGGCGTTGTCGATGTAGCGGAAGGCGATTCGATCTTCGGCCTCGAGTTCGTCGAGCGTGCGTTCATCCGCGATGTAGCAGCCCTCGCCGTGCGCGATCGGCAGCTGCACTACCTGCCCCTTCTGCGCTGCTCCCGTGAAGGGCGAGTCGGCCGTGCCCACCGACAGACGCAGTTTGCGGCAAATGAATTTCAGGTCGCGATTGCGGATCAGCGCTCCGGGCAGCAGTCCGGCTTCCACCAGGATCTGGAAGCCGTTGCAGACACCGAGCACCAGCCCGCCATCGGCCGCGAAGCTCTTCACGGCCTTCATTACCGGTGAGAATTTGGCGATCGCCCCGCAGCGGAGGTAATCGCCGTAAGAGAACCCTCCGGGGAGGATCACTGCATCGATATCGCCGAGCGAGGGGGAGTCGTGCCAGATAAACTCCGCCGGCTGCCCGAGATTGTTGGCGACCGCGTAGAAAGCATCGTGATCGCAGTTGCTTCCGGGAAAAACAATGACGCCGAATTTCATGGTTTTTGTTTTGGGGAGGCTAAACCCCATTTTACCAGAGGCGGCCGTACGCCATCGCGCGACGCCGCCGATGTCGGCAGAGTTTGGGTTGCGCTCGAAAAATCGCCCTGCACTTCCTGCAGATACGCCCCCAATCCGAGCCGTGACCGTTAGGGAGCGGTCGGTAATCTTTGGACGGCAAATTAGCGACCGCTCCCTGACGGTCACGGCTCGGAACGATGTTTATCCCAGAAATGCCCGCGCGTAGTCGATCGACTTGGCGATGCACTCGTCTTCGAGCTTCAATTGAGCTTCCGGACTCATCCCCGTGGTTCGCGGCAGCGGCGCTTTGGGCTTATTCCGGTTGACTAGCGCCACGATCTTGGCGAAGTCGCGCCCCGGCAGGGGACTATAGGTATCGTCGAAGGTCACCCAGTATTTGTCCGTGAGCACCGGCACCTTCAGCGGATCGCGCGTGATCATTTCCAGATCGAACGGCATGTTCGGGTCCTTCCGCCGCAGCGTGGCGACCATGCCTTTAATATCCAGGAAGCCCTCCCCGAGCGGCACTTCGGAAAGCAGGAAGCCATCTTCGTAGGGCTCCACGGCCATATCCTTGATGTGGCACGCGAAGGTGTACGGCAACAGATTGCGCAGTGTCGCGGCCGGCTCTTCGCAAAGCGACACGTTGTTCCCGAAATCGAAGTGGACGCCGACCCACTCGCTGCTCACGCGCTTCAGCCACGCGGCCTGTTCGGCGGACCGCCAGCCCTTGTGATTCTCGATTCCTAGCCGCATGCGATGCTTGCGCAAAATAGGTTCGGCGAGTGCGATTGATTTCTGGCAGCGTTCGAAGTTCTGGCGGAACTCCTCCGCGGAGTTCATATCCTCGTAGCGCCGCCCGGTCATTGCGGCGTGCAAGGAAATTGCGCCGCACTCGGCCGCGGCCTTCACCGAAGCGTCGAAGACGCCAACTCCGCCTTCATCGCGCGGGTACCCGACGTCGAGGATGAGGCGCATGTGGTAGCCCTCCACCTTTTGCCGCAAGGTCTTGATGGCGTCGGCATCGGTTCCGGGCAGGCGCGTTTCCACTACTCCCAATCCCAGCTCGTGGCAGTGCGCGACGAAGTCGAAGGGTTTGGCGCCGCCGCGTCCCGCGCGTGTCCGGATAGGAAAACCTGCCGGAGCCCCACCGAGGTTTACTAACGGTTTGACCGTCTGCGCCTGCGCGCGGTCAGCCGCCAGCCACGCCGACGCGGCGCCGGCCCCCGCGAGCATCTGTCTTCGAGTCATCATTTCTTTACTCCCGCCAGCTTAAAAGCGAATAGCGTGTCGCCCGCGGCCGCCAGCACATACTGGCTGCCATTCAACATATAGGTGGACGGACCGTTGCTCACCATGGACCCCATACGGAAGTGCCACAGGATGCGGCCTCCTGCAGGCTCGAACGCCAGCAGATTTCCCGAGGGATCGCCGGTGAAAAGCAGTTTCCCCGCCGTGCTCAACAACCCCGGGAACGAGTTGCCAAATCCGCCGCTCTCGTACTTGTGCTTCCACGCGACGTTGCCGGTTTTGTAATCGATCGCCGCCAGAATCGGTTCGGAGACACCGCCGCCTCCGCCCCCGCCGTACCCCTGCGGCTCGGGATCCGTATCGGTAAGGTAGGTGACGCTGTATCCCTGTTTGCCGTTGACGTAGAACAGTCCGGTCTCCGGGTCGAAACTCGGCGGAGGCCAATTGGTCGCGCCGCCGCCCGGCGTATTGATCAGCGATCCATCCACCTTCGGTTCCTTGGCGGGGTCGGGAACCGGCTGCCCCTTGGCGTCCACGGCCTTCATCCAATTCACACCCACGTACCCTTTCGTCACCAGGCTCTTGCCATTGGTGCGATCCAGCAGCGTGAAGATGCCGTTGCGCGCCGCCTGGGCCAGCATCTTGCGCGGCTGTCCGTTGAAGAGGCCATCGAACAGCACCGGAGTTTCGACGTTGTCCCAATCATGCGTGTCGTGCGGCGAGGGCTGGTGGTACCACACGAGCTTGCCGGTGTCCGCGTTCAACGCCACGATCGACGCGGTCCACAAATTCGCTCCCGGCCGGCCCTGTCCCGCGAACACGGGGTTGGGATTTCCCGTGCCCCAGTAGAGAAGATTCAATTCGGGGTCGTACGTGCCGGGCATCCACGGCATCCCGCCGCCATGCTCCATGGCCTGTGGATTCGGCCACGTCTCCGCACCGGGCTCTCCTTTTCGCGGGGTGGTATTCCAGCGCCATTGCAGCTCGCCGGTCTCGGGATCGCGCGCGTCCAGAAATCCGGGGACGTCCATCGCGTCGCCGCCCACTCCGGCGATGATGTGATTCTTCACCACCAGCGGGCTCGTCGTGCAGAAGTACTGCATCTTCTCATCGGCGATCTTTTTCTCCCAGCGCTCCTTGCCGTCCTTCGAATTGAGCGAGATCAACCAGCAGTCGGGCGTCATGAAGTAGAGCCACTCGCCATACATCCCGAGCCCGCGATTACCCACCAGGTGGCCGCCTTTGTCCTGCCAACTGTAGTGCCAGATCTCCTCGCCGGTGCGCGCGTCGATCGCCCACGCGTGATCGGGAATCGTGAAGTAGAGAATTCCGTTAACCATCAGCGGAGTCGATTTGATGCTCGGACTGCCCACGCCTCGCTGCGCGCCGACACTCGCGATGCGATAGAACCACGCCAGCGAAAGGTTGCCGATATTCGAGGCATTGATCTCCGTCAGCGGACTGAATCGCCGGCCGGAATAGTCGCCGTTGTAAGTCGGCCATGTATCCGTCGCCGGCTTGAGCAGCGCCTTCGGGTCCAACCCCTGCCCCGGAGCCGCGGGCGAAAGCAGTGCCAGCAGGATTAAAGGAAGTAATCTCATTTCAGTGTCACCAGCCAGGCCGTCAGATTATGCATGTCCGCGTCGGTGTATTTCTCCAGCAATTGGCGATGGCCGGCCAGGCGATCTTCGAGTTTGACCTTGACTTCCTCGCGCGGCCAGGAGCGGTAACGGCCCGTGGCGTCGAACATCGAGATGTTCACGTCGTCGATCTGCTTCAGATTGCCGGTGATGGATTCTCCGGAGCGCAGCGTGACCGTAACTTTCTGTGCCGGTGCTGCCGCTCCCCGGCCGCCCCCGGGCCACACGAAGCGCGTCTGCAACTGCTCGGGCTGATACTTGGTTCCGATGTGAGCCAGGTCGCCGGTCGGCGAGTGGCAGGCCTTACACCCGCCCGCGCCGTTGAAGTAGGACTCACCGGCCTTCGAGTCGCCGGTGACTACATTCAGGCGCTTGTAGATCCCGCGATTGGCCACCAGTTCCACCTGCAAATGGAGGAATTGCGCAAGGTCGGACAACTGCCCCTCTGCGAAATTCGGAAACGGCGGCATCCCTTTGTCGGGGAAGCCTTTCACGATCGCGGGCCCGATCAATTCGCCCTTCTCATCGTGCAGCACGGTCACCGAGCGAACCAGGTTCGGACCTTCGCCGCCGCGCGCTTTCTCGCCGTGACAGAAGGCGCAGTTGGGAGCGAACAGCTTCTCTCCACGAGCTGCGGCAGCCGCATCCGGCGCCGGACCAAGCCCCAGAAAATCGCGTGTGTTGCCCCGGCCGCCGCGTCCCCCGCCGCGCCCGCCTGCCGGAATCTCTTCCTGCGCGCACAGAATGGACACCGCAAAGAGCGCGGCGAAAACGTAGGAAGTTCTGCGACGGAGCATCATCCCTCCACGCGCCTGGCGGCACGTCGGGTCTATATTATCGTAGTTTCAGTGGGACAGGCCTCCCGGCCTGTCCACTTGCTGCCGTAACGGTCGCTGTCCCTAACGCTCCCGCGCCCAAGTCCCGTCCACACTCAGAAACGCGAGCGCGTATCTGCGGCCGAACTCCCGCTGCGATCGCGCATCGAAGTGCAAGTGGTCGGGATTAGAGGTCAGCCCGTTCGACGAAACAAACGCGCTGTGCGGCACTGTCAGCGGTACCATCGCAAGCTGTTCATCAACAACTGATGCGAACGGGCTGCGCGGCGTGGCGCCTTCCGAAAGAAACTCGCCGAGTTGTCCGACCACCACCGGCACCCCTGCCTCGCCGAGATCCGCACGAAGTTGCATGATCATCGCGGCGAACCTCTGGCGGTAGCTGCTGGCGAGTTCCTTCTTTCCGGCGTCCGCCTCACCCTGGTGCCAAAGAATGCCGCGCAGTTTTCCGGAGCGCATCGCGAATTTCGCCCGTCGAACAGCTTCCTCGTACAGCTTGCCGCCAACCTTCCATTCCTCCAGGCTGGTCCCCCCGAATGCCGCTGGAACCAGCCCGATCGATGCATTCGGGTCGGCGGCCGCCAACACCTTTCCGAAAGATCGCGCGAGTCCGACGCCCGCGATGTCGGGCTTGTCGAAGTGCACCGGATCCACCGCCGGCACCCACTCCATGGCCTTATTCAGCATGAACACGCGTGGAATCGGCTGGCGATCCTGCTCTTCCACCACGCCTCGTCCGGCCATGTTCGATTGGCCGATCAAAAGAACGATTTCGTGCGGCTGTCCCCTCATCAGGAACGCGGTGCAGATCGTAAGTAAGAACAGTTTCATCAATTACCTCTTAATTGCCGCCATCCAGTTCAGCACCACCATCATGGGAGACGATGACGTCATTTCCTGCCGTGTGTTCACCAGGAATCTCTTCCCGTCCGGTGAAACTACATATCGATTTCGTCCGCCTGCCGTCATGGATGCGCTGAACAGCGCCTTGGGGCGTCCCGCTTCGAAGCGTCCTCCGGATTCCTTCACGCCAACCGCCATCATCTGCGAGTCTTGCACGTAGAACAACTCGCTCCCGTCGCGACTCCACTGAGGCTCCATTCCCCCGGCGGTGGATATCGGCCATCTACCGCCAGCCGGCGGGAAGTTCTGTACGAAGACTTCGTTCCTACCCGATTCGTTTGAAATGTACGCGATCCACTTTCCGTTGGGCGAGACCTGCGACTCGTGCGAGGAGAACTGGCCTTTTAGCACCGCCACGGGCGTGCGCGGATCTGAGACCGGGAGCATCCAGACATCGTGCCTGAGCGATCCCGTATTGAACAGCAGGAATTTTCCGTCGGGCGTCCAGTGCTCCGGCGCTTTGTCCTCACCGGATTGGAACAGCAGCTCATCCGGCCCGGTGCCGCTCGCCAGCTTACGGTACAGGTCACGGGCGCCTTTGCGGTCGGATCCGAAAATGATGCTCTGGCCATCGGGCGACCAGGTCGGGTTGAGATCGTCGGCCGGGTCGGACGTAAGGCGCGAGTTGGTTCCTCGCGCCAGATCGTAAACCCAGATGTCGCGCTTGCGGCTCGCCGGGTCGCGGACGCAGACCGCGAGCAGCCGTCCGTCCGGCGACAGCGCGGGATTGGTGTAATCCGCGCTTGCACCAACGGTCCCAAGGCGATTACCGCTGCGATCGAACCAGACCAATTGGCCGCCGGGATTGGGTTGTCCGGTGCGAAAGGCCAGGTTCCCGCCGCCCACCGAGAAGTGCGATCCGGCGATCACGATGAGTCGCGAGACTTGTTCCGCGATCGGAAAAGCGTCGCCCGAAAGCCGCAGCCGGCCGCTGTCGAAGGGTTGCGCAAACAGCGCGTCATTGCGGTCGAAAAGCAGGTAGCCAGGCGCGCTGTACTGAGCGTTTGCCTCCAAATCCGGCAGGATGCGAACCGGCGGCGCCGAATCCAGCGATCCCACCCAGACTCCGCGATCTTCCGTGCGCGTCGATGTCGCACTATACAAGAAATGATTGCCGTCAGGCAGGAAGGAAGGCCACGTGCGAGCCGCACCCAGATTCGCCGAATTCGCAAACTCCACCGGTGCTGGCGAGCCGCCCGCCGCACTGACGCGCCACAACTTCGTGCCGGAATCGCCTGCAAACAGGATGGTGTTGTTCTGACTCCAGGTTCCGCAGCAGGAGGTCTTCGCCTCACAGATGGTGGCTACGATACCGCTGGCCAGGTTGAGCTTCTTGAGCTTGCCTTGCGCCACAAACCCGAGGTTCTTTCCATCCGGAGACCAGAAAGGAAACATTCCTTGTTCCGTGCCGGGCAATGGTTTCAGCACCGGAGAGTCGAGGGCCCGCAGAAATATCGGGTCGCCTTTGGGTGTGAACGAGGTGAATGCGATCTGTGTACCGTCCGGCGAGAGCGCGGGCGTGTCGAACCAGCGGAACGCCCCAGGCGGATCCACCAGGAACCGCGCAACTCGCGATTCGGGCGGCTTCTCTCGAAAATGGAGCGCGGCCAGCGCGGCCAAAGCAACAGCCAGTACGGAGGCAGCGATCGCGGCCGCTCCGAAATGCCTCTTCCGGGCTGCCGCCGGCGCCAAGACCATCTGCGAGCTGCTCTGCGAAATCCAGCGCAGCTCGCGGGTCAGGTCGCGAACCGTCTGCCAGCGTTCGTCGGGATCCTTTGCCAGGCATTGCCGGATCAGGCGATCCAACGCGGGCGGCGACATCGGCTGCAACGTCGTGATCGGCGGCGGATCGTCTTTCATGATGGCCGAAATCAGACTCGCCTGGCTCTGCCCTTCAAAGGCCTTGCGCCCGGCGATCATCTCGTAGAGCACTGCGCCGAATGCGAAGATATCGCTGCGCGCGTCGATCTCCTTGCCTTCCAACTGCTCCGGCGCCATGTACTGAAAAGTGCCGACGATCGTGCCCTCGGTGGTCAGGCTCTGCATCACCGTCGGCAGCGAGGTGAGCGAACCGGCCGCACTCGCCGTCTGGGCTTCCGGAAGTTTGGCGAGTCCGAAATCCAGCAGCTTGACGTTCGTGCTCCCCTTGGCGCCGGCCAGCATCACGTTGCCGGGCTTAAGGTCCCGGTGTACGATGCCCCGGCGATGTGCCTGGTCGAGCGCGTCGCCCATCTGGATCGCGATCCGCCACGCGTCGGCGAGCGGCAGCGGTCCGCGCTCCAGGCGGTCGGCGAGCGTCTCGCCTTCCACGTACTCCATCACCAGGTAGGGCGTGCCGTGGTCGGTGCCCACGTCGTGCAGCGTACAAATGTTCGGATGGTTCAGTGTGGAGACCGCGCGTGCCTCGCGCTCGAAGCGCTGCAGTACATCGGGCCGCGCGGTGAGACTGCTGGCCAACACTTTGACGGCGACCGTGCGATCCAACCGGGTGTCGCGCGCGCGGTAGACCTCACCCATGCCGCCGGCGCCGGCGGGCGCGATGATCTCGTACGGACCCAAGCGAGTGCCGGGAGCAAGCATCTGAGCTAGTTTACAGCAGCCGCGCTTCGCTATCATGAAGCCGCATGGACTCCACCGAACGCCCGTCCGGCCAGCTCACCGCCGGAATGCTGGTGGCTGGAATCGCCGCCTTCAAACTTCTTCTCCATTTGTACGCCGGCCGCTACTATGGCTACTTCGTCGACGAGTTGTATAATCTCGCACTGGCCCGGCACCTGGCCTGGGGATATGTCGATGTCGCGCCCATGATCGCCCTGCTCGTGCGCATCGAAATGACGCTCTTCGGCGACTCGCTCTCGGCCATCCGGCTCTTCGCCGCGATCGCGGGCGTCGGCCTGGTCCTGCTCACCGGGGCAATCGCGCGCGAACTCGGCGGCGGACGCTTCGCGCAGGGCCTCGCGGCGCTCTGCGTGCTGCTGGCTCCCGGCTACCTCGCTCTCGATCACTTTATCAATGTCAATGCCTTCGAGCCGCTGTGCTGGATGGGCTGCGCCTGGATCGTTATCCGGATCATCAATACCGGCAACGACCGGCTCTGGCTATGGTTCGGATTGCTGGCGGGAATCGGCCTGGAGACCAAGCACTCCATGCTGATCTTCGGCTTCGCCCTCATCGCCGGTTTGGCGTTGACTCCGCAGCGCAAGCACCTCTTCAATCGCTGGCTGCCGCTCGGCGGACTGCTGGCGTTCGTAGTGTTTCTTCCCAACCTCCTCTGGAACGTGCAGCACCACTTTCCCTTCCTGGAGCTTCAGGAGAACATCCGGCGCGATGGGCGCAATGTCAGTCTCTCGTTGGGCTCCTTCTTCGGACAGGAAGTGTTGTCCATGCTGCCGTTGACCGCGCCCATCTGGATCGCCGGATTGTGGTGGCTCTGGCGCAGCCGTTATCGCGCGCTTACCGTTGCGTGGATCATCGCCGCGACGATTATCTTCGCGATGAATCCACGCGTCTACTACCTGTTCCCCGCCTTCCCGATGCTGATGGCCGCGGGCGCCGTGCAATTCGAGCGTGTCCGCGTGGCATGGGTCAAGCCCGTCTACTGCGCCCTCATGGTGCTGATGGGCGCGCTGCTTGCGCCGACGCTGCTGCCGCTGCTTCCGCCCGAGACCTACATCCGTTATGCTGCGTTCACCCATCTGCAGCAGCCGCGCATCGAGAATAACGAGCTCGGCCCTTTGCCGCAGCTTTTCGCCGATCAGTTCGGCTGGGAGGATTTCGCGGTTGTTGTAGCGCGCGCGTACAATGCGCTGCCCGCCGATATCCGCGCGCGTACCGCTATCTTCGGCCAGAGTTACGGACAGGCCGGCGCGATCGATCTCTACGGCCCGCGGTATGGACTGCCGCCCGCCATCAGCGGCCACCAGAACTACTACCTTTGGGGTCCGCGCGATTACACGGGTGAAAGCATGATCGTGATCGGCGACCGGCGTGATGCCCTGGAATCGAAGTTTGCGTTCGTGAAAAAAGTGGGCCGCGTGGAACATCCCTATGCCATGCCCTACAACCACCTCGACATCTACTACTGCCGCGGATTGAAAATCCCCCTGGCCGAAGCTTGGCCCAGAGTGAAGAACTGGCACTGAGAGAATTTGCCCTACTGCTTCAGCAGCGCGTCGATCGCCGCCTGCGAGATCGCCTCGTCCACTTCGCTGGCGGCGCCGCTGCACGCGATCGCGCCGATCGTCTGTTCGTCTACTTTGATCGGTAGTCCGCCGCGATTGGGGAATCCGTCGGGAAATACCAGCATCGCGAGATTGCCGTCCTTCAGCGATTTCTCCGCCACCGCGGAGGGCCGGCCGTAGATCGCCGCGTACTTCGCCTTCTTCTGCGCGAACTGAATCGTATTCAGCGTCGCCTTATCGGCTTTCTGCAGGAAGAGGAGATTCCCGCTTTCATCCATGATGCAGATGGTTACGTTCACGCCGCGCTTCTGGGCCTCGGTTTCCGCGGCCGCCACCATCGTCTTGATCGCCGCAAGGTTCAGGAACTTGCGCGAGGGCAGGTCCGCCGCGGCAGCCATGAACACGGCACAGAGAAACAACACAATCAGCTTCGACATGCGCAACATTCTATCTGAAATCACGATAGAATCTCGGCATGACGCGCCGACAGGTTCTCGCGTGCCTTGCCGCAGCTCCGCTCGCGCGCTCCGCCGGACGGCCGGTTCGCCTCGGCGGTCCCATCTTTCTGAAGTCGGACGACCCCGCCGAACAGGCGCGCGAACACCGCCGCCTCGGCTACAGTGCCGCTTATTGCCCGGCGGTAACCACCCGCGATACCGAAAAGATTCGCGCGATCCGCGACGCCTTCGCGGCGGCGAACGTCGTCATCGCGGAGGTAGGTGCATGGAAGAACATGCTCGACCCCGATGCCGCCGTTCGCAAGGCCAACCTGGAGTACGTCACCGATCGTCTGGCCCTCGCGGACGCGGTGGGCGCGCGCTGCTGCGTCGATATCGCGGGCTCCTACAATCCGAAATACTGGTACGGGATGAACGCGAAAAACCTCTCGCAGCAGTTCTTCGATGCCACCGTGGAGAACAGCCGCGGTGTGATCGATGCCATCAAACCCACGCGCACGCACTTCACCATCGAGATGATGCCGTGGTCGCTGCCCGACACGCCGGATTCTTATTTCAAACTCATCAAGGCCGTCGACCGCAAGGCCTTCGGCGTCCACCTCGACGTCTGCAACGTCGTCAACAGCCCCGCGCGCTTCTACGACAACAAGAGCGTGATCGAAGAGTGCTTCCGCAAACTGGGCCCGTGGATCGCATCCTGCCATGCCAAGGACCTCGCCTGGATTCCCGAATACAACGTGCACTTCGCCGAGGTCATTCCCGGCCGCGGTGAGATCGATTACGCAGCGTACCTGGGCGAACTCTCCAGGCTGCCCGTCGACGCTCCCCTGATGCTCGAGCACCTGAAGAACGCGACGGAGTACGACGAAGGCCGCGCTTATATCCGGAAGGTCGCCGCGCAGTCGGACGTAACCTTCGCGTAGGTGTGACGTTTGCGATAGACTAGCCCGAAGCACTCCATGACTGGCCGTACGATCGCCCACTACGAAATTCTCGAAAAGCTCGGGGAAGGCGGCATGGGCGTGGTCTACAAAGCGCGCGATACGCGGCTCAACCGGTTCGTCGCCCTGAAACTACTTCCCGCCGACAAGATCGCCGACGAGGAGCGCCTCCGACGGTTCACGCAGGAAGCGCGGACGGCGAGTGGCCTAAATCACCCCAACATCATCACGATCCACGATATCGCGAGCGAAGACGGCGTCCAGTTCATGGTGATGGAGTTCGTGGCCGGCAAGACTCTCGACCAGGTCATTCCGCGCAAGGGGATGCGACTGGCGGAGGTGCTCAAGATCGGAGCGCAGATCGCCGAAGCGCTGACCGCCGCGGCTGCCGCCGGTGTCATTCACCGCGACATCAAGCCCGGCAATGTGATGGTTTCCGATAACGGCCACGTCAAGGTGTTGGATTTCGGGCTCGCCAAGATGTCCGAGCGCGTGGTATCGAGCGAAGGCGCGACCGCCACCTTCGTCGGCGAAGCCGAGAATCCGCGGACGCGCGAAGGCACCGTCATCGGCACCGTCTCCTACATGTCGCCCGAGCAGGCGGAGGGTAGGCCTCTCGATCCACGGTCCGATATTTTCAGCTTCGGCGCGCTGCTCTATGAGATGGTGACCGGACAGCGCGCATTTCGCGGCGACACCAGCATGTCCACCATCTCGGCGATTCTGCGCGACGATCCGGCGCCCGCCGGGCAGGTGTGCGCCGATGTGCCGCGCGATCTCGAAAAGATCATCGCGCGCTGCCTGCGCAAGGATCCCGAACGCCGCTTCCAGACGATGGCCGACGTACGCGTGTCGCTGCTCGAACTCAAGGAAGAATCGGAGTCCGGCCGGCTTCCCGCTACCGCCGCCGCGCCTGCCGCGAACGCGAAGCGTGGCTGGGTGTTCGCTTCGTGCGCCTTGATCCTGGTCGCGGCCGCTGTGTTCTTCGGCCTGCGCTCGCGCCAGCCGGCAACCGCGCGCGATGCCGAACCGCGGGTGTCGCCGTTCACAAGCTATGCGGGCCGGCAAGCGATGCCGGCGTTTTCGCCCGACGGAAACCAGATTGCATTTGCATGGACCGGCGGCGAAGGAAGTGTGTCCCATATCTACGCGAAGATGATCGGCACCGAATCGCCGCTGCAACTCACGTCGGGTTCGGATGGCGATCTGTTCCCGGCGTGGGCGCCGGACGGCCGTTCGATTGCCTTCCTGCGCAATTTCTCCGAGGGTGCCGGCATCTACCAGGTTTCTCCCCTGGGCGGGAACACGCACCGGGTGGCACAACTGGCCAGCGCTTCCGGACTAGGCTGGACGCGGGACGGCAAATTCCTATTGGTGGCCGGGCAACAGACTGCCGCGCAGAAGCTCAGAATCTTCGTGATCTCGGTGGAATCCGGGCAGGCCCGGGCCCTCATGCTGGATGAGTCCCGGCCCGCCAGCAGCCCCGCCCTTTCGCCTGATGATAGGCACCTTGCCTTCAGCCGCGACATCACTGAGACCGGCTCGGAATTAATGCTGGCCGATCTCGACGAGCGCCTGGAAATAAAAGGGAAGCCGCGGCTGCTGAAGACGGAGCAGGGGTTTAGCCGGCCGTGGGCCTGGAGTGTCGATGGCAAGGATATCTTATTCGCATCTTTCGGGGGTCAGGGGAGGCCGCGACTGCTACGCATTGCGGCGGATGGCAGTTCGCCGCCACGCGCCGTGGCCGCAACCGATGACGGCGTTACCTCCGCGGCGGTATCCACCCACGGAGATCGCATGGCCTATTCCCGCTTCTTCGCACAGTCCAATGTCTGGAGCGTTCCCCTGAATGGCCCGGGGCAGGCGGGAACTCCTTCGGTGTTCCTCGACTCCACTCGCGGCCAGTCTGCCCGCCCGAACGCTTATTCGCCCGACGGCCGGCGGGTGGCCTTCGAAAGCTCTCGTTCCGGCAAACGCACCATATGGATTTCGAACAGTGACGGGTTGCAGGCCGCGCCCTTGATAGCCGGGGACGCTTATACCACCGGAAGTCCTGCCTGGTCGCCGGACGGCAAGTGGATTGCCTTCGATACGAGGCGCGACGGCAACCCGGAAATCTACGTCGTTTCGTCCGATAGCGGCCCCCAGCGCCGGATCACGAATCATCCCTCCACGGACGCGGTTCCCTTATGGTCGCGCGACGGAAAGTGGATCTATTTCGCCAGCGACCGTACCGGCCGCTTCGAAATCTTCAAGATTCCGGCCGAAGGCGGCGAAAGCGTGCAAGTTACGCGCAATGGCGGATGGGGAGTTCAGGAGTCTCCGGATGGCAAGTACCTCTACTACACGCGTGACCGCGGCCCAGGTGTCCAGACGCTTGGGACATGGGCATTCGCGCTGCTGCGAATGCCGGTTGAAGGCGGCGAGGAGACGAAGTTACTGGATGGCGTTCCCGAGCGCGGTTGGGCGCCTGCTGCCGAAGGCGTCTGGTATCTTTGGATCGGCGATCCGCAGCATGCTGAACTGCGCTTCGTCGACTTCAAGACAAACAAGACTACCACTGCGGCTACTCTGTCCAAGCCCCTTGCCCCCGGCCTCGCGATCTCCCCGGACGGTCGGCGCCTGCTCTACAACCAACTCGATCAACAGAGCAGCGAAATCCTCCTGGTGGAGAATTTCCGGTAAGGATCAGCCCTGCGCCAAATTCGCCGGCTTCAACAAACTATCGTTGGGGTAGAAGTGATCCACGTTGTCGGTCGTGATCGTCTGGTGCGTCGTAAACACCGCAGGCGGAACTGCCTTGCGCGAAAGTAACTCGAGCGCCAGTTTCAACAGCCCATCGCCGTACTTCTCCGGGAAGTAGGCCACGCTCGCAATCAGCCGGGTATTCGCGCTGCGCAACTCCGCGCGCGCTTCGGGCTCGGCATTCTGGCCCACGATCGCGCATTCGCTCGCGCGGCCCGCCTCCTCATACGCGCGCAGCGCGCCCAGCGCGCTCGAGTCGTTCGCAGCGCCGACCAGCACACGCTTTGCCTTCGATTCCCGCAGATGTTTGCGCACCCGCTCCAGCGTGGTCTGGAATTGGCCGTCGCCATCCACGCTGACTGATGCGGCAGCGCTCGGGCACGCGGATGATCTCCGCGATTCCGGTCTGGATGCCGCGGATGCGAGCCTTCGGCAGCGAACCCGCGCGGTGCAGCTCCACCATCAGGATCTCGTCCGGTTCGCTGTCCCAGTGCTTCTTCGCCCAGCGCCCCAGATAGTGCCCGGCCATCAGACCCGCCTGGTAGTTATTCGCGCCGAAGTAAGTCGCTCCCGGATGGGGAATATCGATCGCGATGAACGGGATGTTGGCTTCCAGGTACTTGCTCGCAATCGCCGGCGCGATCACCTCATCGGTCTGGAACTCGATCACCAGGTCCACCTGCTCCTTGATCAGGTAATCCGCGCTGCGCAGGGCGATCTTCGGCTGATAGCGGTTGTCCACCACGATCAGTTCCACGTGCTCGCGCTCGGCCGCGCGCACCAGCCCGCTCGCGCACCTCGCGGTCGAACGAGGTGTCCTGCCCCTGCGCGGCGTAGCCGATCCGGTACAACCGGCGCCGGCGCACTTCGCTCGCCAGCCGGTAGTGATTCTCGCCGACTTTATCCAGGAAATCCGCACTGATGCAGCGTGTAGAGCAGCCGGAAACACATGCCCTTGTTGAAAGCCGGTGCGCGTCACCACGTCGCGCAGGCGCAGCACGTCGCCGGCCGATTGGAAGGCCTCCAGCACGCGCGAAGCATGCACCAGGCTCTTCACCAGATAACGGCTGTGATTGGAAGTCTTCACGTGGACCCCTGTTCGCTAGTTTTGGTATCCAAAACGCCTGCCCTCGTTGACCCGTTGGGCGAGTGCAGGCTTCCGTCCCCTTTAATCGGGGATTTATTGAAGAATACACCATTGCGCGCTTGGGTGGAACGTTCCGCATCGCGAAAACCCCTTCCCTGCCGCCGATCCCCCTTGGCCTGCCGCGCGAGGGCGCATACAATACGGAGTCCGCACTCTGAATTGAAGAACACATGACACCGAATCCCCTTCTCGGCGTGATTTTCCACTGGCTGGGCGGCCTCGCATCCGGCAGCTTCTACGTTCCCTACCGCGGCGTCAAGCGCTGGTCCTGGGAAACTTACTGGCTGGCCGGCGGCGTCTTCAGCTGGATCATCGCCCCCTGGACGCTGGGCCTGATCCTGACGCAACGATCTTCCCGGGGTGCTCCACGAAGCCCCGTGGGGGACGCTTTTCTGGTGCTATTTCTGGGGCATGATGTGGGGTCTGGGCGGCCTCACCTTCGGCCTGACCATGCGCTACCTCGGCATGTCGCTCGGCATGGCGATCGCGCTCGGATACTGCGCCGCGTTCGGCACCCTCATGCCGCCGATCTTCGACGGGGTCTTCGTCTCGAGCGTGCTGGGCACCGCTTCGGGGCGCGTGATCCTGCTCGGAGTCGCCGTCTGCCTGGGCGGAATTGCCTGCGCCGGTAAGGCCGGCATGTCCAAGGAAAGCGAGATGTCCGCCGACCAGAAGCGTGAGGTTATCAAGGAATTCAACCTCAGGAAGGGCATCCTGGTGGGGACGTTTTCCGGCGTGATGAGCGCCTGCTTCTCCTACGGACTGCGCGCCGGCGACCCCATCAAGGCGATCGCGCTCCAGCATGGCACCACCACCCTGTGGCAGGGATTGCCGGTGCTGGTCCCGGTGCTGTTCGGCGGCTTCACCACCAATTTCCTCTGGTGCCTGGGCCTCAACATCCGCAATCGCACGGGTCGCGAGTATTTCTACGCGGGCAAGCCGGATAACCGCGTGCCCATGCTCGCCAACTATCTCTTCTGCGCCCTGGCCGGAGTCACCTGGTACTTCCAGTTCTTCTTCTACAGCATGGGCGAAACCCAGATGGGGAAATACAAGTTCTCCAGCTGGACCCTGCACATGGCCAGCATCATTATCTTCAGCAGCCTCTGGGGAATCGCGCTTCACGAATGGCGCGGCGTCGAGCGCACGCACCCGCCGCTGGCTGGTGCTCAGTCTGGCGGTGCTCGTGCTTTCCACGATGGTGGTAGGTTACGGCAACTACCTTGGCACCGCGCAGCACTGATATCGTAGAGCTATATGACGAAAGTGCAAGTTCGCTTCCACTTGCGGAAGCCGCTCGACGAATCCGACTACCACAGCATCGCCATGGCACACGCGAAGTACGGGATCGACAAGATCACCATCGCGCCCGACCTGCAGGAATTGAAGGTGGAGTATGATGCCACCCGCTTGCGCCCCGCCGAAGTGGAGGCCCTTCTCGCCGCCGCCGGCATCCCGGTCGATCGCCCCGCGCTTGCGTAGAGCGCCATTCGCTAGAATGTCGCTTCCATGCGACTTGCACTGCTCCTTTTCGCCGCGCTCCCTCTGGCCGCCGGCGACCTCACCACGCGCTTCGATCTGACACTGGCACGTGTGCTTCAAGGAACATCGCCCGCCTACACCCAGGAGTTTGTCCTCGCAGATGCCGTGCCGCTGCATACCCGGCGCTTCACGAACTTCAGCGGCGACGTCTCCGGCCGCTACATCGGCGCGCTCTCGGCGGCGTCGGAAGCCAGTGGACGGCAGTTCCCCGAACTGGCGCGCGTGGTGGATGGGATTCTCAAACTGCAAAAGCCCGACGGCCATTTCGGCGACGCGATGAGCACCGCCGGCGCCGTCACCAACGCCGACATGGCGACCATGTGGGGCAATGGCCGCCTGCTCATCGGACTACTCGAATATCACCGGGCCCACCCTACCCCCGCGGTGCTGGATGCCGCTCGCCGCCTGGGCGATTTCCTGGTTTCCGTCGCGCCGCTTTACAACTCCGAAGCCGTTCGCCGCGAATTCAACGGCGAGAAGTTCGCAGTCGGCTACATCTGCTGGACCCAGCATCTGGAGGGCGTGGTCGCACTCTGGCAGGCCACCAGGGACTCCCGTTACCTTGCCCTCGCCAAGGAACTTGCCGCCCGCACGGAGCGCATGCCGTCGCAGCACAGTCACGGCTATCTCACCACCGTCCGTGGCCTGCTCGATCTCAGCCGCGCCACCGGCGACCGCGGCTACCTGGAACAGGCCGCGCGCGAATGGCAGGGCGTGATGAGTTCCGGCAACGTTCTGCTTCAGGGAGCCGTCCCCGAGATGTTCGCGCCGGCCATCAAGCGCGACGAGGGCTGTTCGGAGGCCGACTGGCTGCGCCTCAGCCTCGACCTGTGGCGCGCCACCGGCGATGCGAAGTACCTGGAGCAGGCCGAACGCACGCTCTTCAACGAGTTCCGACTCAACCAGTTTGCGAGCGGCGATTTCGGTCACCACACGCTCAGCGCCGGCGGCATCGCCCCACCGTTCGCCCGCGCCTGGTGGTGCTGCACGCTGCACGGCTTGCGCGCCATGGCCGCTGTGCTCGATCATTCGTTCCATGAGCAGAATGGCGTCATCTACTACGACCTCGCCGTGGACGCCCATTTCCGCTCGCCGGCATTGTCGGTGCGCGCCGAGTCGCGGCTGGAGCAGGATGACACCGTGCAACTCCTCATCACCGCGGCCGATGGCAAGCCTCACACCATCGCCATTCGCCAACCGCAATGGGCCAGTGCCGTGGAACCTCGCGAAGTCACGCGTGTCTGGAAGGCCGGCGATCGCGTGGCAGTGAAGTACACTCTGCAGACTCGCGTTGTGCGCTCCGAAAAGGGCCCGCCGAAAGTCGCGATCTTCCACGGACCCTGGCTGCTGGGCGTGGATCAGCAGACGTCACCCAACTACTTCGATGAGCCCTCGCCGCAGAATCGCGCCGTCCTGCCCGCGGTCGCAGCGCCAGACGGCCGTCCCGGACATCTGATGATCAATTACCTCCCCGGCGGTTACCCCATGCAACCCGCGACAGCTCTCCTTCGCCCCATCGGCGAATTCACCTCCGGCCCCGATGGCAACCAAGTCGAATGGTGGCTCCCCATCCAGTAAACGAGCCGCGATAGCGAACCGCGACCGTTAGGGAGCGATCTCTTATTCCTCATTCCCACCGGAGCGCTTCCAGCGGATTGACCCGCGACGCCCGCCGCGCCGGCAGATATCCCGCGGCCACCGCCGTCACCGTCAGCGCCAGTATCGCTCCCGCGACCACCATCACATCGCGCGCTTTGACGCCGAATAATTGGGACTCGGTGTAGTGCGCCAGCAGCATCGCAGCCGGAACGCCGGTCACCAGTCCCGCAATCAGGATCCACAGCAGTTCGCGCATCACCATCACCCGAATCTTCCCGGGAGCCGCACCGAGCGCCATCCTGATCCCAATCTCGCGCGTCCGCCGCGTCACCGAATGCGCCATCACTCCGTAAAGCCCGAGCATCGCGAGCAGCGTGGCTAACCCTGCGAACACCCCGGCCAGTTGCAGCACCAGCCGGTCCGTCTGGATATTCCGGCTGATCTGCTCATCCAGCGTACGCAAATCTTCCAGCGGAAGATCCCGGTCAAGCGAAGCGATAACGCGCCGGATCTGCGGGACCATCTGGTTCTCGGGCAGCGCCGATGCGCACGTAGAATTCCAGCGAGTTGAGCTCCTTGTCCTGCCGCCAGGGCGTGTAGTAAAGCGGCGGCACAGTCTGCTTCACGCTCGAGTAGTGACTGTCCTTGACTACGCCCACAATCATCTTGGCGCCCGGGCCGCCGCCCGTGAAACGCACGCCGATGGGGTTCCGCCCATCGAGAAAGCGCTTCACAAACGTCTGGTTGACAATCGCCACCGTGGGCCCTGCGGCAGTGTCGGAATCAGTGAACTCGCGCCCCGCAATCAGCGGAATCCCCAGCTTGCCGAAGAAGGCCGGGCCGATTTCGTTCATCCGCGAATTGTTGTTGGCCTGGCTATCCTTGGCGCCTTCCACGTGGACGTCGTTGCCCCAGTTGTTGCCGGCAATCAGCGGCACCATCGCAGCGGCCACGGATTTGGCGCCCGGGATTGCGGCCATTTCGCTCTCCACGCGTTCGAATAGCGCGCGCGTCTGCTCCGTCTTGTAGCCGTTCAGTGCGGGCGATATCGTGAACCCGATCAGGTTCTCCGTCTTCATTCCGAGGTCCACGTGCATCAGGTTGACCAGGCTCTTCAGGAACAGGCCCGTGGGGATCAAGCAGCACTGCCGAGACCATTACCTGCGCGCAGACCAGCACCTTGCGCACGCGCGCCGCGCCCGCCGTCCCCGAGCTCTGCCCCGATTCGTTTTTCAGCGTAACCGCCGCCGATGCGCGCGCCGCCTCCCACGCCGGATACAGTCCGAAGACCAACCCGGTGACTAGCGCGAGTCCGAGTCCGAAGAGCAGCACCGGCCATTCCAGCCCGGCCTCGATGAAGTGGATGGCGCCGTCGCCCGCCATTTCGGCGATCAGCAGTTTGAGCGTCACCACCGCGAATGCCAGCCCCGCCAGTCCGCCGGCGAAGGCCAGCACCAGCGCCTCGGCCAGCATCTGCGACATCAACTCGCCGCGTCCCGCGCCCATCGCCGCCCGGATCGCCATTTCCCGCCGACGCTGCGCCGATCGCGCCAGCAGCAGGTTCGCCGAGTTCGCCATCGCGATCAGCAGCACCAGCAGGCTGGCGCACATTAGAATGATCAACGGCGTCTTGGTGCTATCGCGAAACTCGCTGTGGCCGTGGCTCCCTTCCTTCAGCGAGAGGCGCGCGCGCAGGAAGCGGTCCAGCTTCTTCTGATAATAGAAGCCGCGGCATTTTGGATTGCTGCTCCACCAAGCCCGCGTATATGCTGTTCAAGCGACCCTTCGACCTGCCCGCGCGAGAGGCCACGCTGCGGGCCGTGCGATCGTGTAGAGCCAGTAGTCGCTCCAGCGGTCTGTGCCGTTCCAGTTCGGAGTCAGCAGCGGTTTGAAAACCAGCGGCACGTAACACCGAAGGCTCGCTGCCGATGGTGGTTCCCGTGAACGCCTTGGGCGTCACGCCGACGATCGTGAACAACTGGCCGTTGACCTTGATCGGCTGATTCAGCACTGAGCGTTCGCCGCCCAGATGGTCCTGCCAGTAGGCGTAGCTCAACACGGCGACGGCGTTGCCCGCCCCCGCGTCGTCCTCGCGGTCCGATCGTGCGCCCCATCAGCGGGCGCACGCCGAGCGTGGGAAAATATCCGCCCGAAACCACCAGCATCGCCGCCGAAGATGGTCTGCTTCTGAAAGGAGATGTTGGCCTCCAACTGACGGAAGGCCCCGAGCCCGCTCAGGCCCTGGTGCCGCTTCTCCAACTCCCGGAACATCGGGTAGCTGAAAATCAGTTCCATGCCGCCCGCGTCGTTGGTGGAATTGCGCCCGCCCTTGAACTCCTCGGGCGCGGACAGCACCACCAGTTCTTCCGGCCGTTCCACCGGCAGGGAATTCAGCAGGATCTGGTGCATCAGTGAAAAGATTGCGGTGTTGGCGCCGATTCCAAGTGCAACCGAGAGAATTACCACCAGGCTGAGCATCGGCGCCTTAAGCAGGCTGCGCACGGCGAAGCGGAGTCGTTCATACAGGTATATATACGCCGCGGTCGGCCAAACGTGACCTATTTTTTCACAAAAAGGGAAATCGCCATGCCAAAACCGATGGCGATCACGATGCGGCGCACGGCGGTTCGCCCCAGTTTGCGCGCCGTCCCCGCTCCCAGGTATCCGCCCAGAATCGCGCCGACGGCCATGATCAGCACGATACGGCCACTCCACCATACCGGCGTAGATAAAGTAAACTGCGGCGATTCCGTTGATGCTTCCACCGAAGACTACCTTCAGGCTGTTCATCTCGTGGATGTCCTGCAGCCCCAGGATGCTCAGGGCCGCCAGCATCAGGATCCCGATGCCGGCGCCG
Organism: uncultured Solibacteraceae bacterium; assembly: GCA_963791985.1. Lineage (GTDB taxonomy): Bacteria > Acidobacteriota > Terriglobia > Bryobacterales > Bryobacteraceae > Solibacter. The sequence goes on from CAWBUN010000005.1 coordinate 924,191, forward strand.
AAATAGCCGCCGTAGATGCCCACCGCGAGTTGGAAGAGAATCGCCCCCACCAGCCATTTGGTGGATTTGTGCGCCTCGGAATCGCCGGTCTTCAGCATCCGCTGCACCGGCTCCTGCGCCATGAAAAGCAGGGTCGCGAACAGAATCAGGAACGGCACCAGCCGGTCGAAAACCGAGGGAGGCGTCCAGCGCAGCAGCAGCGCCCCCGTGATCCCGCCCACCAGGCTAGGCACAATCAGGATGCGGAAACGTGCTTCCGCCTTGGCCAGTTCCCGCCGATAGCCCCAGGCGCTGCCCACCGTACCCGGCCAGATCGCGACCGTGCTGGTGGCATTGGCGGCCACCGAATTGAGCCCCAGCCAGATCAGGGCAGGGAAGGAGACCAGCGTGCCCCCGCCGGCTACCGAATTGATCGCTCCGGCGAGAAAAGCGGAGGCGAAGGCGACTGCGGCATGTAGTAGATCCAAAACAAGTTAATTGTAACCCGTCAGAGCCGCCGCGTACGCAGCAGGTAGAGGTTGTCGCGTTCCACCTCGTCCGCGCGCCGGACAATCTCCTCCAGGTCTTCATTTACGCTGAATAGCCGCCCGCTGAGCCGGTCCGCCTTCCCCGACGCCAGAAAGAGCACCAACTCCGCGACCGTATTGGGCGTGACGTCCTGCCCCTCGTCGAGGATCTTCTGGATCAGCGGCACCGCGCCCCGCGCCTCTTCCACCATCGCCGTACGCACCACACCCGGCCGGATCGGGAAGACGCTGATGCCGTGCGGTTTCAACTCCATCGCCAGTTGCTCGCTGAGCCGGATGAGCGCCGTCTTGCTGGCCACATACGCGGACATATCCGGAATCGGGAATGTGCCGGCGCCGCTCGCCATATTAATGATGCGACCGCTCTTGCGGGCGATCATCCCGGGAAGCACCGCGCGGCAGCAGAGATACGGGCCGCGCAAATTCACCTCGAGCGTCTTCCACCATTCTTCCGGTTCGGCATCGAGGAACGCCGCCAGCGGGCCGCCGATTCCGGCGTTGTTGATCAGCAGGTCGATCGGGCCCACTTCGCGCTCCGCCAGCGATACCATCATGCTGACTTCTTTCGCCTGCGAAACGTCGGCGGGAATCGCGGCTATCTTGCCGCCCGAAAGCCGCACAGTCTCCGCCAGCTGGTCCGCGGAACGCGCCGTCACCACGACCGCCATTCCCTCCTTCGCCAGGCGCAGCGCGATGCCCTGTCCGATACCTCGGCCGCCACCCGTAACTAACGCTGTGCTCAATGGTTGGCCCTCCTCTGGGTATTATCGCCCGCGCCGTTCACCCGCTGGTTTTCCCCAATCGACCCCGCGAAATCGCACTTCAGTATCCGATGGTATGAAACCAAAATGCTCTCACCCTAAAATAGGGCATCATGGCCAAATTTCAGGTAATACAACCCGAAACTACTTATACAGGTTCGCCCATCCAGCCCCTCAAGACTGGCCTGCCGAAGACCACGCAATCGCTCTGCCCCGATTGCTCGGACCTGATTGAAGCCAGGATTTTCGAAGAAAACGGCAAAGTCGTGATGGAGAAGCACTGCTCCAAGCACGGCGATTTCCGCGACATCGTCTATTCCGACGCCAAACTGTACCTGAAGATGGAGCAGTGGACCTTCGGCGACAATCGCGGCCTTTCCAACCCCGCCGTCACCAACGCCACCCGCTGCCCCGACGATTGCGGTCTCTGCAATCTCCACACCAGCCACACCGGCCTGGCCAACGTCGACCTCACCAATCGCTGCAATCTCACCTGCCCGGTCTGTTTCGCCAACGCCAATGCCGCCGGCTACCTGTACGAGCCGGATTTCGAAACCGTACGCAAAATGCTCCAGGCCCTGCGCGACCAGAAGCCCGTAGCCGGCCGCATCGTGCAATTCTCGGGCGGCGAGCCCACCATCTATCCCGCGCTTCCTCGATGCCCTGCGCCTGGCCAAGGAGATGGGCTTTTCGCACACCCAGATCGCCACCAACGGCCTGAAGTTCACCGACCTGGAATTCGCCGAGCAGTGCAAAGAGGCCGGCCTGCACACGCTCTACCTGCAATTCGATGGTGTTTGCGACGATATCTACCGCCGCACCCGCGGCGAATCGCTGTGGGAGAAGAAGCTCGAGTGCATCGAAAACGTCCGCAAGGCCGGCCTGAAGATCGTCTTCGTGCCGACTATCGTCAAGGGCCTCAACGATCACCAGATCGGCGACATCGTCCGTCTGGCCCTCGAATACATCGATTGCACCAGCGGCATCAGCTTCCAGCCGGTGGCCTTCACCGGCCGCATCGCGCGCCATGAGCTCGAGGCCAAGCGCTTCACGCTCTCCGATTTCGCCCACGCCATCCAGCAGCAGACCGGCATCGCGGATCCCTACGAAGACTGGTTCCCGCTCTCCTGCGTGACTCCGTTCTCCAAACTCCTGAGCGCCCTCCGCGGCGATGAGACCACCACCCTAAGCTGCCATCCGCACTGCTCGCTCGGAACCTACCTGTTCGTCGACCAGAACCGCAAGGCCGTACCGGTCACGCAATTCGTCGAAATCGGCCCCATGCTGCGCGAGATGGACGAGCTCTCCCGCAAGGCCGGCAAGCGGCGCTTCCAGTTCTTCACCAAGTTCGAGGCCTGGAACAGCCTGCGCAAGTTCTTCCACGAAGAAAAGGCCCCGCAGGGCCTGAACTTTCAGAAGTTCCTGCAAACCCTGCAGGGCATGACGGACAAGAAATACGGCCGCGGCGCAAATGAAGAGAAGGGCTTCACCTACCGTACCCTGATGCTGGCCGGCATGCACTTCATGGATTCCTACAATTACGACGTGGAGCGCGTGAAGCGCTGCGTGATCCACTATGCCGCGCCCAATGGCAAGATCTACCCGTTCTGCGCCTACAACTCCGGCCCCGTCTACCGCGAGCGCATCGAGAAGGAATTCTCCATCCCCTTCGAGGACCAGCCCGCCATGCAGCGCCTCAGGCTCCAGGGCACCAAACTCGCCAACATCGACAAGCCCGAACTAGTGGGATAGGCCTCCCGGCCTGTCCACTTGCTGCCGTAACGCTACTGCCTGACCGCGCCCACGCAAGCCACCGGCTGTCCCTTCACAATCGGCGGCGTTGCCACCACGTAGAGAACCTTGCCCGCCAGCGGCGATTCCACCATCGCGATATCAATTCCGAAGAAATCGGTGATCCGCGCCAGCACCGTCCCCTTCGTCACCATCTGGTCGCGCTCCACCAGAGGATAGAGAATCCCGGTTGCCGGGCTTGCGATCACCGCCGACGGGTCCAGGTACACGGGATTCTCCACCGGCGGCGGACCGTCCTTCGTCATCTTCAATTCCCGCATCACGCCTCGTACGCCGTAAACGATCCGGTCCACCGATGCCACATCGCTCATCCCCAGCAGCCCGCTCTCGATCGTCACCGCCGGCTTGCCTCGCGTGATCGCCGTCGTCGAACAATACAGCGATTGCGCCGGATCTTTCGGCCGGCTGCGATCCACCAGAATATGGTCGATCCCGAACGCGAGCACCAGGCGCGCCACCGCCGCGTCCATCTTCTCGTCGCCCGTCACCGCCTGGTAGACATACGGGCGCAGCGATTCGTTGCCGTCCCCGCAGTGCAGGTCCAGCACGTAATCCGCCTTCTCGATCACCTCGCGCGTTATCGCGTGAGCGATCCTCTGCGACACGCTGCCATCCGGCTGCCCCGGGTACACGCGATTCAGGTTCTTCCCGTCCACCGGGCTGAAATACACGGTGCGCCCCAGGAACGAAGGCATGTTGGCCACATGCACCAGAATCAGCGTGCCCGATAGCTCGCCGTCATCGATATGTGCCCGCAGTTTCTGCAGCGCCAGAATCGGCGGGTATTCATACCCGTGATTCCCCGCGATCAACGCCAGCACCGGCCCGGGATGCGTGCCGGTAATCGTCGTGACCGGTATCTGCGTGCCCGCGTCGATACCGTGCGGCACATCGATGGTGTGCGAGTGAATCATGAATTCTCCCAATCTTACCGCTTCACTTGCTCCGCGCGCGGTAATCGTCGACCTCCGTCGTATGCAGCGTCAGGCCTGGTCCCAATCGCTAGCTTTGATTCCCGCCTGGCGCAGGATCTCTTTGACGAGGGACCAATCGATGTGGCCACTTTTATGCGGGTTCGGGATGCGAACCTTGAGCTCGCCCTTCGTCACAAACTCATTGCTCACGCGGCTTTGCACGATAATGCAACTCGACCGAGGCGGGGGATAGGATCGTTATCGCGGATCTTGAGAACCAGCCATTCTTCAAGAACCTCCTGGAGCACTTCGCGGCAAGCCTTGGTTGTGGGCTCGTTGGCCCAAATGCCCGCCAATCCTGGAACCTCGCCGAAGCACGTGCCGTCGTCGAGAGTCTTGTACCGAGCTCGCCTCATGGCCTCGTGGATGTAGCGTGTCAACACCAGTCCAATGATAACAAGACGGCCCATCACTGGCTGCGGCATTGTCCGCTGAACCTCGGCGGCGGTATAGCTTCCCCGGAGTGACGGAGACTTCGACCGGTCGACTACGCGTCAACTTGAATTTGCGCGATCGGTAGCCCTTGCAGCCAGCCAGTTTCTGCGAGAACACCACAGCCTACCTCTCGCTGTGTGGCCCGCGATTCGCCCGGAGCCGCAATGGTGCCAGGCAGAAGCACGACTCGGCGACTACGCGCTCATGTGAATTGCTTCCGCGTTGGCGACGATTTGGACGGAACCCAACTTCAAAAGACCACGTTGACCGCGCTCAGCGCGGAGCATTTTCCAATTGAAAGATGAGCATGAAATTGGTCTTGAGGCGAAGCAGTAGAGGGAGGACGAGGCCGCGGAGCGGCCGAGGTCCCTTCTTTGTTTTTGGATTTGAATAGGGAACCGTCGCCGAGCCAGGCGGCATTTCCACCGGCTTGCCGCGTCGCTATTAGAACCGGGGTGGCACTGGGAATTGCGCCTCCTCAATCGGCGTCACCTCGCTCAGATTCCTGCGCAGAGCGCCGGTTTTAGATTGAGCCGGGACAAAAACTCGAACTAAAATTCGATCCTGAGCTTCCGGGCCCGCTTGTGTCTCAAAAGCGGGCCTTTGTGCAATGCTCGACGGGTTAAATTGACGGCACGACGCAGGGTCCCGGCTGCTTTCCGCAGATTTGCAGCCAATCGCGGGATTCCACGGGACGCATCGCGCTGGCCGCCAACTAGAATTGGCCGGAGTCACTGCACGCGAAAGTCCCGCTCCGCGCTTAAAGAATGAAGTTCACAGATCGAAATCGGGTCCAAAGATATCGTCATTTACGTCATTGCTCGTCCTCCGCTGCCCTTTTGCTCGTCCTCCACTTACTTCTCGTCTCGGTCCGTGACGAATATGTAAACGCATTTCGTGCAAAATGGCGCTAAAGGATGCAGAATTAGGTTCTGGCCGACTTGCACGGCGGACACCGCGTACTGGCACTTAGTGACGACTCTGGTTACACGGGCAAAGAATCCATCGGCCGAGAGGCCCGAAACGTCCGTAGCCAAGTTATGATCACCGGCTGCGAGAAGGTAGAACTGATTCGGCGCTCCGCCCGGAATAGGGGCAAAGGCAGCCGGTGTCTTGGCATCCGGAAACCGGAAGTTGCCTTCCAGCTTGCCCCCATTTGCACGCCAAGTGAATTTCGCGGTGCCCTTGCTGGCGAGCATGGTGAGGTCGGCGGTTACGGTATCATTCTCAAGGGCCCTCCCGTCCGTATCGAACAGAGGGCACTGGGCGACATCAGGTCCAAGTAAGATCCCGCCGTTGCCTATAAGGACGGATGCGGAATCCCAAAGCCGCGCAACTGGCTGCGCGCGGCCCGACTTCGCTCCCACGCAATAAATCAACGGCAAGGCTACGGCGCCGAGACTGTGGAGCATTGTACGGCGAGAAGGCTGCATTCTACTGGCGGACGTCATAATCACCTCTTGCCAGGATTTCCATTTTGCTCGGTTCCCGGTTACGGGGCGGGCGGTTCGTACGTCGTCGTGTTCCACCTGAACCGGTTTTTCGGCTGTGGCGGCATCGTTGTTCGCAATCATGGGTTGTCCTTTTGCCGCACGGAAACGTCTCGTGCAGCCTTACGAAAACTAACCGACCCGGGGAAATAAGTCCTGGGGAAACTCTTGGGGTTTTCTTGGGGTTTTCTTGGGAAAATCCGGACGCACCTAGAGTCATGAAAACGAACACCTTCGTGACCTCGACTGGGGGAGACTACGGTAAAATGGTGCGCGCACCCAGGAGGGCAATCCACGGACCGGCCAAAAGTCATTTATGAGTTCGGCCCGTTCCGTCTCGATCGGGAAGCCCATCTTCTGGTCACCGGCGAGAAGATTGTAGCCCTGGAGCCGAAGGCTGTAGAAGTGCTCCTGGTTCTGGTCGAGAGGCGCGGGGAGTTGGTGCCCCGGCAGGATCTGATGAGCGCCGTCTGGCCGGATACCTTCGTGGAAGAGAGCAATCTCTCTTCGAACATTTCGATCCTTCGAAGGTATTTGGGCGCGGCCCCGGATGGAGGAAATTACATCCAAACGCTGACTGGCGAGGATGTTCCTCGCAGGGTTTCCCCAACCGTTGAACCGGAGTCCGATGGGGCCGGGCAAGCCGCCGGACTGAAGGAGGCCGGAACGGGGGGACAACGGCTACCGAGAGCAAAAACAAACGAGCCGTGCCGCAGGGCACCGTCCTGGTCCCCTATTGTCTTAGGGACGAGTTCGAGAGCATTTGGCCGTAAAACGCGCGTTCCTGACATCTGCCGGTCTAGCGATGCTCGATCCTCCCTTACGGCGTAGCGCTTACCCAGCGAGGGCAAACTGATTCGAGAGGGCACTTGGCTACGAACCCAAGAGCCGACCAGCATCCGGCATCGGCTGAGCGGGGTGAGTTGCCCGCCACCATTCGAACGGATCAGTGCCCCACAGATTTCCCTGAACAGGCACAAATCCAGAACGAAATCGGTCCATCAGCTTGATTTCGTCTCCATTGTCCGGCGACATCATTGCGTGGTTTCTGCAAATCTGCGCCGGCAGCCCGCGTTATCATAGAGGAAACGTGCCTGGAGTCTACGTTTCATACCCTTTCTGCGCGCAGAAGTGTACCTACTGCAATTTCGCCAGCGGAGTCTTTCCGCGCGACCAGGAGGCGCCCTATCTCGACGCCCTGGCTCGCGAAATCCGCGCCCACCAGTGGCACTGGACTCCCGACACCGTCTACCTCGGCGGCGGCACCCCCAGCAATCTCGCACCCGACGCTCTCCGCGCGCTCCTCGACCTCATCCCCGGCCGTCCCTGGGCCGAGGCCACGCTCGAAGCCGCGCCCGGCAACATCACCCCGGAACTCGCGCGCGCGCTGGTCGGAAGCCGGCATCAACCGCGTCTCGCTCGGCGTCCAGTCCTTCGTCCGAGCCCGAAATCCGCCGCACCGGCCGCAAGCACACCGCCCAGATCGTCGCCGCCGAAATCGCCATCCTGCGCGACGCCGGCATCGCAACATCAATATCGATCTGATCGCCGGCCTCGCCGCGCCAGACCGCCGCCTGCTGGCGCGAATCGCTCGACTGGATCGAACGCCTCGCCCCCGAGCACGTCTCCGTCTACATGCTCGAAATCGACGAGGACAGCCGCCTCGGCAAGGAACTCCTGCTCGGCGGTGTCCGCTACGGCGCCGCCGATACGCCCTCCGAGGATGCCACCGCCGACTTCTACGAGTTCGCCGTCGAGCGCCTCGCCGCCCTCGGCATCGCGCGCTACGAAATCTCCAACTTCGCGCGCCCCGGCCACGAATCGCGCCACAACCTGAAATACTGGCGCCTCGAGCCCTACGTGGGCTTCGGCGCCGACGCCCACTCCTTCGACGGCTCCATCCGCCGTCAGAATCCCGAATCGCTCGCCGACTATCTCGCCGGCACCGCCCAGGTCGCCGACCAGCCGCACGCTCTCTGACGAGCGCCTCTTCGTCGGCCTCCGCCTCTCCGCCGGCATCCGTCCCGACGCCCGACGAGTGGCAGCGCTTCGACGCGCCCATTCACCGCTTCCTCGATGCCGGCCTGCTCGAAACCAGCGACGGCATGCTGCGCCTCACCAACCGCGGCGTCCTGCTTTCCAACGAAGTCTTCCAGGAGTTTCTCTAAACCAATGATCGATCTGCGCAGCGATACCGTCACCAAACCCACGCCCGCCATGCGCCGCGCCATGTTCGAAGCCGAAGTCGGCGACGACGTCTATCGGCGAAGACCCCACCGTCAATCGCCTCGAAGCCCGCGCCGCCGAAATCGCCGGCAAAGAGGCCGCCCTCTTCGTCCCCACCGGCACCATGGGGAACACCATCGCGATCAAGCTGCTCACCGAGCACGGCCAGGAAGTCATCTGCGATTCGCGCGCCCATCTGCTCGATTACGAGCTGTCCATGATGGCCTGGTTCTCCGGCTGCCTCATCCGCGCCATCCCCACCGAGCGCGGCCTTCTCTCCTGGGACGAAGTGCGCCGACAGATCCGCCCCGTGAACCCGTACGGCGCGCCCACCGGCGCGGTCGCTGTCGAGACACACCCACAATATGGCCGGCGGCACCGTGTACCCCATGAGCACACTGTGCGAGATTTGCGACGGCGCGCACGAGCGCGGAGTGCACGTACACATGGATGGCGCACGCATCTTCAACGCCGCCGCCGCTCTGGGCATTCCCGTGCATGAGATTGCGTTCTCGCGCGGATACTTTAATGTTCTGTCTCTCCAAAGGACTGGGTGCGCCCTCCGGCTCCATACTCGCCGGACCCGCGCCCCTCATCGATAAGGGCCGCCTCTACCGCAAGCGTCTCGGCGGCGGAATGCGCCAGGCCGGCAGTCCTCGCCGCGGCCGGTCTCATCGCCCTGGAGCAGTCTCCCGCGAAGCTGCCCGCCGACCACGCCAACGCGCGATTCCTGGCCGAAGGCCTGGCGCGCATCCCGGGAATTCACATCGACCCCGCGAAGGTCGAAACCAATATCGTCGTCTTCGATGTCTCGGCCACCGGCCATGCGCCCGCCGATATCAGCGCCGGTCTGCGCCGCCGCGGCGTTCTCATGAACGCCATCAATGAGCGCTGCGTCCGCGCCGTAACCCACTGCGATGTGAACCGTGCGCAGTGCGCGCAGGCGCTCGATGCCATAGCTGAAATCTTATCCGAAACCCCAGCGGAAACCCAGGCTGCCACAATTGCCTCTGCTAAAACGTCATAATGGACTTATCAACTGCATGCTGAGATTCTCTTTCCTGCTCATGGCAGGCGCGTCTGCCTTTGCGCAGCAATATACAATTTCGACCGTTGCCGGCGGCGCGCCTCCGCCCACCCCCGTTGCGGCCCTCTCCACGTCGATCGGTCAGCCGCGAAAAGTCCTGCTTTCCGGCAGCAACGCGTATTTCAGCAGCGGAAACTCGGTCTTCAAGATCGATGGCTCCGGAACGCTGACCCTGGTCGCGGGCAACTCGCGCGCCGGCTTCTCCGGTGATGGCGGCCTGGCCGTCAACGCCCAGTTGAACTCCCCCCAAGGCGTCGCGCTGGATTCGTTCGGCAATCTCTACATCGCCGATTCCCTGAACAATCGCGTCCGCATGGTCAATCCGCAGGGCATTATCTCCACCTTCGCGGGCAACGGCAGTGTCTCCGTTCCCGGCTTCTGGGGCGACTCGGGACTGGCCACCGATGCCAATATTCACCTACCCGTAGCGATCGCGGTGGATTCCTCCAACAACGTCTATATCGCCGCCTCCGCCGATAACACCGTCCGCCGCGTCACCACCGATGGCATCATCAATATCTTCGCCGGCGCCGGATACAAAGGTTGGTACGGTGACACCGGCGCGGCCGGACTGGCCGGACTTACGGGTCCGCAGGATATCGCCTTCGGTCCCAAGGGCGTATTGTTCATCGCCGACACAGGCAATGCGGTGATTCGCCAGGTCGGCACCGATGGCGTCATCTCCACGGTTTCCGGCAACAACGCCGTTGGCATCTCCGGCGACGGTGTAGCGCTCAGCCTGGCGATGGTTTCGCCCTTCGGCGTAGCCGTCGATTCCTCCGGCGTCATCTACGTCGCCGAGTTGGGCAGCAATCGAATTCGCAAAATCGATACCGCCGGTAAGATCACTACCGCGATCGGCGACGGCACCCAGGGCTTCGCCGGCGATGGCGGCGCGCCCAACAAAGTGGAAATGAGCCTGCCCACCAGCGTGCAGGTGGATTCCTCCGGCAATCTCTACTTCACCGATTCCCTCAACAATCGCATCCGCAAGCTCTCCGGCGGCAATGTCACTACCATCGCGGGCAACGGCCTCCTCAGCCGCTCCGGCGATGGCGGCGCAGCCACCGGCGCACAGCTCAACAGCCCGCTTGGCGTGGCCGTCGATGCCACCGGGAACCTCTACGTCGCCGACACCTTGAACAATCTCGTGCGCCGTGTGGACACCAAAGGCGTGATCACCACGTTCGCCGGCAACGGCACCGCCGGCTTCGGCGGCGATGGCGGGGCAGCCGCCGGCGCGCAACTCAATGGTCCCCAGGGTCTGGCGGTGGATGCCGCCGGCAACCTGTACATCGCCGACACCCAGAACGCCCGTGTGCGTAAGGTTTCGGGCGGCACCATCAGCACCGTGGCCGGCAGTTCCAGTTCCGGTTTCGGCGGCGATGGCGGCGCAGCCGCGAGCGCCCAGCTCAATGCCCCCTTCGGCGTGGCCTTGGACGCGGCCGGCAATCTGTACATCGCGGAGTTCGGCAACAACCGCATCCGCAAGGTCGGCACCAACGGCAATATCTCCACCATCGCGGGCACCGGCGTTTCCGGCTATTCCGGCGATGGTGGGACCGCTACCAGCGCACTGCTCAATGGACCGCAGTCCGTGGTGGTGGATGGCTCCGGCAATGTCTTCATCGCCGATACCGGCAACAACCGGGTGCGCAAGATCGGCTCCACCGGCGTGATCACCACCGTCGCTGGCAACGGCATCGCCGGCTTCTCCGGCGATGGCAGTCCGGCCATCAACGCCCAGGTCGGCAACCCCAGCGCGCTCGCCGTGGATAACGTGGGCAACATATACATCGCCGATGGCAGCGCCCGCGTGCGCAAGTTATTCATCTCGGGTGTGATTTCGACCATCGCCGGCGGTGGCAACCGCGGTTACTCGGGCGATGGCGGCAACGCGTTTGCCGCGCAGCTCAACGGACCCTCGGGCCTCGCCATCAGCAGCACCGGCGCCCTATTCGTCGCCGATACCTTGAACAACGCTGTCCGCATGCTCCAGGTCTCGGCCTCCGGTATTTCCGTCAACGCCGTAACCAATGGCGCCACCAATCTGAGCGGTCCGATCGCTCCCGGCGAAATCGTTGTCATCTATGGCAGCGGCCTCGGCGCGGCGCTCACCACGTTCACGCCCAATACGAATGGCGGGGTGCCCAATAGCGCGGGCGGCACCAGCGTCTTCTTCAACGGCGCCGCGGCGCCCGTCCTCTACAGTTCGGCCAACCAGGTCGCGGCCATCGTGCCCTACGGCATCAGCGGATCGCTGGCGCAGATGTACGTCCAGTATCAGGGCGCGACCTCAGTGCCCTTTAACGTCTCCGTGGCCACCGTGATTCCCGGCGTCTTTACGCTGAACAGTTCCGGCAGCGGACAGGCCGCCGCCATCAACGCCAAGGACAACTCCATCAATGGCGCCGGGAAACCGGCCAAAGCCGGCGACTACGTGACGCTCTACATCACCGGCGCCGGCCAGACCAACCCCGCCGGAGTCGATGGTTCGGTCAATGCAGACCCGTACCCGCTTCCGGTCGCATCCGTCAAGGTGACCATCGGCGGCCAGAACGCTACCGTGAATTTCGCCGGCGGCGCCCCCGGCTCGGTCGCCGGAGTAATCCAGGTCAACGCGCAAATCCCCGCCGGCACCACTCCCGGCCCTGCCGTCCCCGTCGTAGTCCAGGTGGGTACTTCCAACTCCCAACCCGGCGTCACCATCGCCGTGAACTAGTCCGAGTAGGACGGGCCTCCTGGCCGGTCCCACTAATCAGTTCTTGAGTTGTTGGTCGTCACGCTAAGCTGGTAGATATGCAATATCGCAAGCTTGGCAGGACCGGGTTCGAGGTCAGCGACATCGGCTACGGCGCCTGGGGCATCGGCGGCAAACAGTGGCTCGGCGGCGCCGACGATGAATCGCTGGCCGCCCTCCGGCGCGCCATCGAATTGGGTGTCAACCTGATCGATACCGCGCTCGCCTATGGCGATGGCCACAGCGAAGAACTGGTGGGCGAAATCGTGCGCCACGCGCCGCACAAAATCTTCGTCGCCACCAAGGTGCCGCCCAAGAATCGCGTCTGGCCCGCCCACGCCGGTACGCCGATCGCCGACGTCTTCCCCTACGACTACATCATCGCCAGCGCCGAAGAAAGCCTCCGCAATCTCAAGCTCGATACCATCGACCTCCTGCAATTGCACGTCTGGAACGATTCCTGGGTCGATCGCGACGAATGGCGCCGCGCCCTGGAAGACCTGAAGCGCTCCGGCAAAGTGCGCAGCATCGGCGTCTCCGCCACCGAACACGATCCCAACTCCGCGCTCGCCGTCATGCGCACCGGCCTGATCGACGCCGTGCAGGTGATCTACAACATCTTCGACCAGACGCCCGAGGCGCACATGCTTCCACTGGCGCAGGAATTGAATATCGGCATTCTGGCGCGCGTCCCGCTCGATGAAGGCGCGCTCTCCGGCACTATGACCGCGAACACAACTTTCCCGCCCGGCGATTTCCGCGAGTTCTACTTCAAAGGCAACCGCAAGCAGCAGGTCGTGGAGCACGTCGACGCGCTGCGCAAAGATCTCGGCGCCGGAGTAAACCTGCCCGAGACGGCGCTCCGCTTCTGCCTCTCCCACCCGGCCGTCTCCAGCGTGATCCCCGGCATGCGTACGCGCCGCCATGTGGAATCGAACGCGGCGCAGTCGGATCTCGGAGCCTTGGATACGGCCGCGCTCGCCATCCTCAAGCGCCACGCCTGGGACCGCAATTTCTACAGCTAGAGCTTCCATTTCAAATCGCTTATGACCAAGACTTCCTTGGATAAATCCAAGATCAAGATTTTGCTGCTCGAAGGCATTCACCCCAGCGCCGTGGAGAAGTTCCGGCAGGATGGCTACGACAACATCGAATGCCATCAGAAATCCCTCACCGGACCGGCGCTGGAAGATGCCGCTGCGGACGCATACTTCGTCGGCATTCGCTCGGCCACGCAGTTGGAGCGCGCCTTCTTCGAGAGCGCCTCCCGGCTGACCGGAGTCGGCTGCTTTTGCATCGGCACCAACCAGGTGGATCTTCCGGCCGCCGAAGAGCGCGGCATCCCTGTCTTCAACGCGCCGTTTTCCAACACGCGCAGTGTCGCCGAACTGGTGCTCGCGGAGATCATCATTCTCATGCGCGGCATCCCGGAGCGTAACGCCGCCGCCCATCGCGGCGGCTGGCTGAAGACCGCCACCGGCAGCCACGAAGTGCGCGGCAAGACGCTCGGCATCGTCGGCTACGGCCACATCGGGACCCAGGTCGGCGTGCTCGCGGAATCGCTCGGCATGCAGGTGGTGACCTACGACGTGGAGAGCAAGCTCGCGCTCGGCAACGCCCGCGCGCTCAACTCGCTCGACGCCCTGCTCGAAGTCAGCGACGTCGTCACGCTGCATGTGCCCGAGACCCCGGCAACCTTTCAGATGATCGGCGCCGCGCAGACTCGCGCGGATGAAGCCGGGCGCGCGCCTGATCAACGCCTCCCGCGGCACCGTCGTGGAGATTCAGGCGCTGGCCGCCGCGCTCGCTTCCAAACACCTGGCCGGGGCCGCGATCGACGTCTTCCCGGCAGAGCCCAAGAGTCTCGCCGACGAGTTCTTCTCGCCCCTGCGCGGCATGGACAACGTCCTCCTGACCCCGCACGTCGGCGGCAGCACCCAGGAGGCGCAGGAGAATATCGGTGTCGAAGTGGCGCAGAAGCTCATCAAGTACAGCGATAACGGGTCCACCATCGGCGCCGTCAACTTCCCCGAGGTCTCGCTACCCGAGCATCCCGGCAAGCATCGCGTCTTGCACATCCACCGCAATCAACCGGGCGTGCTCTCCGCCATCAACGCCGTCTTCTCTGAAGAGGCCATCAACATCGCCGCCGAATACCTGCAAACCGACGCCCGCGTCGGCTACGTCGTCATCGATGTGGAAACCGACGAGCGCGACGAGACCGCGAACATCCGCCGCAAACTCGAGTTGGTGCCGGGCACCATCCGCACGCGAATTCTCTATTGACAGCAGCGAGTCACTAATCGGCCTTGCGATCGGGAGCCCGTCAGGAGCACCCTGCGAACAACCTCGCTCATCCCCGGAACCACCTTGGCCGAAGGATCCAGTTGCTTCAGCTTGCCGGCCGTTTCCACGCCACCCATGCCGCCGCTGACTGTCAAGTCCAACAACACCGCATCAAAAGGCCGCCCTTCCTTTTGCGCATTTTCGTAAAGCGTTATGGCCTCAGCTCCGTCTTGAGCCGTCCGGACTTCGTAGCCGAGCTTGGTCAGAGTAACTTTCAGAAGCTTTCGGAGCGCATCCTCATCGTCCATTACCAAAAGGCGCTCTGTGCCCGTCTGCGCCTTCGCAACGGCTGGTGTCGGCACAACGGGCACGTCGTATGAGGCAGGCAGGTCGACGGTGAATACCGTCCCCACACCAGGCGTCGACTCCACCAGAACGTGTCCCTCGTGCTTCGTAACGATGGCATAAACTGTCGCCAGGCCGAGGCCTCTGGCGCCAGGCTTCGTTGTGAAGTACGGATCGGTATCGACTGCATCGGGGCAGACGGCATTCTCCGCCCGTACTTCAGTGATTCCGCCCTCGCGCATCGCCTGACGGGCATTGAGGAGGATGTTATGCAGCACTTGGCCGATCTGGCCCGGGTCGATATAGGCGAACCGAAGGTCTTCGGCAAGGGACGCGTCAACACGGAGCAACTGAACCACGTCCATGACGATGTCTTCGACGGAGGCCAGCCGGACTGGTGCCCCGCCTTTCGCGAAGGTCAGCATCGCCTTGGAGGAAGAGGCGAGCCGCGGGCGCGAGACCCGATGGAATCAGAAATGCCAGGAACGCCTCAGATCTCGGGGCCAGCAGCGATGCCGCGCCGAGCATCATTCCCCCCAAGACGAATACCAGGAATACCTGATGGGTAAGGCTGGCCTCGGGATAAAGCAGAACCGCGGCTCCGCCCCAACCCGCCCCGGCCATGCCCGCCCCGACGGCGAACATCGCGGACCACTTGCCGGGCTCCCCGTCGCCGGGCGGGGCGTCGCGATAACGACGGGCCACAGCGTACCTTGCCGCCGATACCACCACCCTGCGCCTCTTCTCTCGCATCAGTAAACGGGCGGGCCGCTCTCTGGCGGCGAATCGTTGCCCAGACAATATAGGGTGCGGCAAACATGCAGGACCCCATCAGGACCGCACGAATTGCTTCCTTTACCAACTCCTGAAACGGTGGTGGCGTTCGGCCAACGCGCAGCGCGAAGTCTCGCAGCTGAGAATAACTGTATGGAGTAAGGGCAAGCCGGATCAGGTTGAAGGTCACCCACAGACCGTAGAAGATGACAGCTATTCTTGTGACAATTGCCAGCAGTTTCGACGATGGGACCTGCGGATATCGCTCGTCATCCACCTGTCGATAAATCGTGACCAATAGCAGGATGTAGGCAAAGTTAGACAGCTGGCCCAAGATTTGGGCGAGATCGCTGACGCTCCAAGGTTCCCGCTCCTGACCTAAGACACTTTGCAGCTTCATCAGTCCGAGAGACTCGAACCACGCCGGTAACCCAATTGCCACGATCATGCCAAACAGAACAGCGGCTGCCAGCGATAACAGCCGTAGGCGGCGCGGGATTTGCCACGTTCCTTGGTTGCGGTACAACGCGAAATAGAACAGCGACAGAATAGCGGAAAAGATGCCCATCGCGATCATCGTCGGAGTGATCCACCACCGTGGATGGTTGGATTCAGCTGCGGCCATGCTCCGGGTTGCATCCCACGCTGGCTTGACGATGGCCAGTACACCTGTAATGCACGTGATGAGAGCAGCCGTCCTAATATCCAAGGTTCGCGCAGGTTGGTTCATCTCAGGTTACAGGGTAGCCTACGTCCCGAAACACAGGGGGTTGTGCGGGATATACGACATATCCGGCCACTTATTACCGGGGACGCGGTCCTAATTGAAGATCGTCCTCAGATCCATTTCCAGCGGAGGGTTTGCGATCTGCAGAATTCGGTCTCTGAACTCGCGGAGGCCTTCGACCTTGGTGACGGTGTAGGCGCGCTTGAAATCGGGGACCAGCACCCAGACCTCGGCAACACCTTCACCCATGTAGTCGTCGCAGCGTTTTTGGACCTCCGAGAAACGCTCGTTACGGATGATCTCGATGCACAGGAACGGGACTCGCGGGTGTGGTTCTTCCAGGTTGAACTGCACGCACAACGAGCGCAGATTCTCGCGCTCCTTCCGTACTTCGTCCGAATAGAAGCGCGCTTTCTCGAATTCGTGATTGGCGATGGCGCGCTCCATTCTCTCGTCGATCAGCTCTATGCGCATCTGTATCTGGGCGAGCTTTTCGGCCGGACCCGTATCCTGGCCCTTTTCGCTTTCCCCTGGTTCTTCAACCGCGTAAATGGCGAAGTGGGTTGTCCCGTTCGCGATGCGCTTTTGCCTGACGATGCAGATGCCGCCACGTGCTTCACGCTCGGCAAGCCACTCGTCCAGGCCGGCGAAGGGGGCAGGTCCGCCCTGAGCAGGCTGCGGTTCCGATGGCTGCACCGTCAACTGCTCCCGTACCGAGACCAGTGTGAGGCCGTGCTCGCCTAGCAGTTGAGCAGCTAGACAATTCTCCTCGCGCAACAGCCCCAGCAGCAGGTGCTCGGTGCCGATGTGCTTGTGGTTGAGCCGCTCGGATTCCTCGGCCCCATATGCCAGCGCCCGTTTGCAAGCGTGGCTGAGCGGAAGGTCCACCGAGGTCGACACTCTTTCCGCCGGCGTTGCGCGCCGCTCGATCTGTCTGCGGATGGATTCCACGGCCGCGTGCGAGTGAAGGAAGCGGTTAGCCAGCGCCTTGTCCTCGCGCAGCAGCCCCAGCAGCAAATGTTCGGTCTCGATATATGGACTACCGAACTGGCTGGCCTCATAGCGGCCGAAGAAGATGATTCGCCGGGCCTTTTCCGTGTAGCGCTCGAACATATCCGCACTTTACTCCAAAATGAAGGATCGCGCCGCGCGCCTGAAACGTGCCTACGAGGAAGCCCCGGCCCGACGAAAACCGTAGCCACACTAATCTTGGTCCGCCTTTGGTCTTCTCTGCGGCTGTTATCTGCGCCTCGAGAAATGCCTTCACCTCCGCGGGGAGCGACTCCACGGGGATGAGAGAACCGTTCTCGCAAAGCCGCTAAGCCGCAAAGTAACGCAAAGAAGAAGAAATCTTGAGAGGTTTTATTTGCGGTTCTTTGCGCCTTTGCGTCTTTGCGAGAAACTCTTCTCCCCCGCAAGCGCGAGCCCTCCCACCCAAAAACACCCCCTCTCCAAAACCCATTCACACCAACATTTTTTTATTTTTCACTCATTCCACTCCACTTATCCTTCTCCGCGCCCTCCAGCCCCTTGACGCGGGGTTATACGTGAGCTCATGGCAACTCCCGCGCAAGTCACCTCCAATCGCGCCAACGCGCAATTTTCCACCGGGCCGAGCTCCGCCGAGGGCAAAGCCGTCAGCAGCCGCAACTCGCTCAAGTTGGGGCTCACCGCCAAAGCCGCCATCATCCCCGGCGAAGATCCCACCGAACTCGAGTCGCTCACCGCCCAGTACCTCGAGGAGTTCGAACCCGTCGGCACCGTCGAACAGCACCTCGTCCAGACCATGATCCGCGCCATCTGGATGCAGCAGCGCTGCGACCGCATCGAGGCCGCCTACCTCAACGCCCGCGTTGCCGCCATGCCCGAAGGCACCCAGCACGCCCTCGGTGCCGCCGTCATCCAGGACGCAGCCCAGGGCGACGTCCTCCACAAAATCTTCCGCCGCCACCAGGCCGCCGAACGCGAATGGACCCGCGCCCTCGATTCCCTCACTCGCATGCAGGCACAGCGCTTCGCCGACGAAGCTGAAGCCGAAGCCGAAGTCCAAGTCCAAGTCACAGCCCAGTCCCGCCCGAATCGGGTTCGTTTTGACGCCCCGCCGCAAACGCCGCCCAGCCCCGCCGCCGCGCTCCCCGTCAACCTCGCCCTGCGCCTCTGACGCCGCTCCTAAACGAAGCGATGCAGCCCGAACAACCCCAAATCGAACCGCGAACAGCCGCCCTCCATCGCAAGGTCCGCCATAATCTCGCCGATTACCGGCGCGAACTTGAACCCGTGACCGGAGAACCCCGCGGCGATCGACACCTGCGGCCATTCGGGATGCAAATCCAGGATGAAGTGCTCGTCCGGCGAGTTCGTGAACATGCATGTCTTCATCGAAAGCGTTTCGCCGTCCGCATCCGGAAAATAGCGCCGGATGCCCGCGCGCAACACAGACTCATCCTCCGCATGGAATTCCCGATCCACGCGGTCCGGATCGGTCTGCTGCCCCAGGTGATGATACTTCCCGAGCTTGAACCCCGGGACGCCGTACACCGGGAAGCCGTAGAAGCGCCCCTCCTCGGCCTCCATATTGAAGATCGGGAACGCGCCCACCGCGAACCGCTCGGGCCGCAGCGGCTGCGTCCAGATCAGCACCTGCCGCTCCGGGACCGCCAGCCGCGCCAGCTCCGGCACGCACTGCGACGCCCACGGACCCGCCGTGATCACCAGCCGGTCCGCCGCATATTCGCCGGCCTCCGTGCGCACCCGGACCCCGCCGCCCTCGGGCCGCCACTCGGTCACCCGCTCGCCCTCGTGGATCTCCGCGCCGAGTTCCCGCGCGGCCGCCGCATGCACCACCATCGAGCGCTCCGGCAGCACGATGCCGCCATCGGGCTGATACACCGCCATCAAATCCCGCGGCAGCCGGAAGCCCGGAAAGCGCCGCGCCGTCTCCGCCGCATCCAGCAGCTCGTGCGCCAGCCCGTGCTCCCGGCAGCTGCGCAGGCTGCCTTCGATCGTCACGCTGTCCGCGCGCCCCACATCCACGCCGCCCGTGATCACCAGGAGCGGCTCGCCCGCGCGCTGCTCCATCGCGCGCCACAACTCATAGGCCCGCCGCAGCAACGGCACGTACGAGGGATGCTCCGAATACGCCAGCCGGATAATCCGCGTCACGCCGTGCGACGACCCCATCTCGTGCGGAATCGTGAACTGCTCGAGGCCCAGCACGCGCCGCCCCCGGCTCGCCAGGTGCCAGGCCGCCGCGCTTCCCATGCCGCCGATGCCAATCACGATCGCGTCGTAGCGCATCATAGCCGTGGAGATCACTGCCCCAGCGGGATCTTGCTGTAATTGATGCCGTTGTGGATCTCGACTTGCGCGGTACTTTGCCGCCCGTCCTTTTCCACCGTGACCTGGTACGTGCCGGGCGCCAGCGGAATCTGCGCCGGCGTCAACATGTCGATGCGCTTTCCATTGATCAAGACCGACGCGCCCTTCGGATCGCTGGTCAGCATCAGCGTGCCCCCGGCCGCGCGCAATACCAGCGGAGCCAGTTCCGTCGCGCTGTTGCCCATCAGGAATTCGCGGCGCTCCAGCTCATAACCCGGCAGCATCACCATCAGCGTGTGCTTGCCCGACGCCGCCTTCAGCGTACACGGCGTGGAGCATGCCGCCGCCGTATTGCCGTCCAGGCTCGCCATCGCTCCCCCGGGGCTGGTGGTGACCGTCACGTCCTGGGCCGGCCCGATGTGCGCGACGCTGACCGGCGCTCCCGCCGGAGGCCGCACCGGCTCCACCGGTCTCGCCTCCTCGGTGAGCGGACCTGCCGGACTGGGCTTTGCATCTTCCGGCGAAAGCGCCGCTGGCGGCGACGATGCCGGAGTCGATGTCGCAGGAGCCGATACTGGCGGCACCGCCTCGGGCTGCGCCGTCGGCGGCGGCACTTGCTCCTTCGGAACCGCCGCCCGGTGCTCGTTCGCCGGCGGCTGCAACCACGGCAGTACATACGGAGCCGCCTGCCAGCCGATCAACGCCAGCAGTCCCGCCGCCACCAGAATCGCCAGCAGAAAGGTGAGAAATCCCGTCTTGCGCTTGCCCGTGGTCGTGGTCCCGCTCCCGGTCGCCGTCGCATCCGCGCGCCGCGGACGCCGCGGCGGCGCCAGCACTTTCGCCGGAACCGTCGCCGCGGTAGCCGGTACATCGGCCATCGTCGGCTCGCTGCAGCAGGCCGCCGCGCGCCAACGGCTTCCACCCCTTGGTGGCCGCGCCCGCTTTCTCCAGCGTTTCGATGAAATCCTGGCAGCTCTTGTAGCGCGCGTCCGGCTTCTTCGCCATCGCCTTGCGCAGCGCGCCTTCGATCGCCCCCGCCAGGCTCGGGTTGATGCCGGTGCGCCGGCACCGGCTCTTCGGCCACGATCTTGTACACCACCGTGGTCAGATGCTCGCCCGTGTACGGCTTCTCGCCGGTCAGCATCTCGTAAGCGATCACCGCCAGCGAAAACTGATCGCTGCGCCCGTCCACGTGCTGCCCCTGTACCTGCTCCGGCGACATGTAGTGCGGCGTGCCGACAATCGAGCCCGTCATCGTCAGGTGCTCTGCCGTGTTGATCTTGGCGATTCCGAAATCCGTGATCTTGGAGGTGCCGTCCGCCGCCAGCATGATGTTGGCCGGCTTGATGTCGCGATGCACAATGCCCTTGGAATGTGCGTAATCCAGCGCCGAGGCCGTCTGCGCCAGAATGCTGAACATCCGGTCCGACGGCGATCGCCTTGGTCTCGCTCAGTACCTGGTCCAGCGTCGGCCCGTCCACATATTCCATCGCGATGTACGCGATGTCGCCCTGCTGGTCCACATCGTAGATGGTGACGATCCCCGGGTGCGAGAGCATCCCCGCCGATCGCGCCTCGCGAAACAGCCGCTCGCGCATGCGGTCGAGCTCTTCCGGCTTCCGCGTGTCGCCGAAGCGGATCGTCTTGATCGCCACCGGCCGGCCGATATTCGGGTCGATGGCATGGTACACCACACCCATGGCGCCGCGGCCCAGCTCGCGCACGATTTTATATCGCCCGATGCGATCCACTCACCCTAGTGATAGCACACGCGCGCGGATGTTACCTTATGACGAGTATGTCGTTCACCCCGAAAACCCTGCGTTGCGCCAGTCCTGGCGCTATCCATTCCTGGCCGCGGCCCACGCCGATACGCAATCCCGGCGCTGTGGTCCGGCATGAAGTACCGCATGATCGGCCCCGAGCGCGGCGGCCGCGTCACCGCCGTCACCGGCGTGCCCGTCGCAGCCCAACACCTTCTATATGGGCTCGACCGGCGGCGGCGTCTGGAAGACCACCGACGCCGGCCACACCTGGCGCAACATCTCCGACGGCCAGATCTCCGCTCGGCTCCATGGGCGCGATCGAAGTGTCGCTCTCCAACCCCAACGTCGTCTACGCCGGCACCGGATCGTCGAAGATCCGCAGCAATGTCTCGATCGGCCGCGGCATCTACAAGTCGACCGACGCCGGCAAGACCTGGACCTTCATCGGCCTGCGCGACGTCGGCCAGATCGCGACCATCCGCGTCCATCCCACCAATCCCGACATCGTCTAGGTCGCGGCGCTCGGCAATCCCTTCGTCGACAACCCGGAGCGCGGCGTCTATCGCACCACCGACGGCGGCAAGACCTGGAAGAAGGTGCTCTACATTTCCGACACCGCCGGCGCCGCCGATCTCGAACTGCAGCCCGGCATCCCCAACGTCGCTCTTCGCCTGCATGTGGCACGGCCAGCGCAAGCCGTGGACCATCATCAGCGGCGCGCGCGAAGGCGGCATCTACAAGAGCACCGATGGCGGCGACACACTGGACCAAGCTCGCCGGCGGCCTGCCGAACGAACTCTTCGGACGCGCCAACGTCGCCATCTCCGCCGCCACGCCCAATCGCATCTACGCGCTGATCGAGGCCAAGCCCGGCTCCGGCCTCTACCGCTCCGAAGACGCCGGCGCCACCTGGACGCTGGTCAACGGAGCCGGCAACCTCATCACCCGGCCGTTCTACTACGACACGCTCGGCGTCGATCCCAACAACGCCGACGTCGTCTGCGTCGGCGACGAAGGCTGGTTCAAGAGCACCGATGGCGGCAAGACTTTCCGCCCCGTCGCCGGCTCCCCACGGCGATCATCACGATCGTCTGGATCAATCCGAAGAACTCGCAGTACATGATCCAGTCCAACGACGGCGGCGCCAACGTCTCGCTCGATGGCGGCCGCACCTGGAGCACGCCAGCTCAACCAGCCCACCGCCGAAATCTATCAGGTCGCGGTCGACGATCAGTATCCCTACCGCGTCTACGGCGCGCAGCAGGACAACACCACCGTCATCGTGCCCAGCCTGCCGCTCGGCAACGGCCAGGACTTCCGCGTCGGCCCCGGCTGCGAAACCGGCCCCATCATCCCCGACGTCAAGCACCCCGATCTGGTCTACGGCAGTTGCAAAGGCCAGTTCAGCCGCCTCAACCTGAACACCACCAACGAGGAGCGCTACTGGATCGGCGCGCAATCGCTCTACGGCAATCCCGGCGGCGATCTGACCTACCGCTTCCAGCGCGTCTCGCCGATGGAAGTCTCGCCCCACGACACCGCACATCGTCTATTACGGCTCGCAGTACGTGCACCGCACCCGCGATGGCGGCGTCCACTGGGAAAAGATCAGCCCGACCTGACCGCGCATCCCGAAGGCACGCAGGGCGCGAGCGGCGAACCGATCACCCGCGACGCCACCGGCGAAGAGGTCTACAGCACGCTCTACTCGATTCGCGAATCGCACCGTGCAGAAGGGCGTCATCTGGACGGGCTCCAACGACGGCCTGATCTACGTGACGCGCGACGACGGCAAGACCTGGACCAACGTCACGCCCAAAGGACTCGCCGCCCGGCGGACGCGTCCAGAATATCGAGCCCGGCACCGCACAAACCCGGCACCGCCTACGTCGCCATCTATCGCTACCTGCTCGGCGATTTCACGCCCTACATCTACCGCACCGACGATTTCGGCAAGACCTGGACGCTGCTCACCGATGGCAAGAACGGCATCGCCGCCGACGAGCCCACGCGCGTGGTGCGCGAAGATCCCGACCGCGCCGGCCTGCTCTACGCCGGCACCGAGTTCGGCATGTACATTTCGTTCGATAACGGCGCGCACTGGCAGTCGTTCCAGCTGAACCTGCCCGTCACGCCGGTCACCGATATCAAGGTCGCGCACAAGGATCTGGTGCTCTCCACGCAGGGCCGCTCCTTCTGGATTCTCGACAACCTGACTCCGCTGCACCAGATCGACGACACTTCCGCCTCCGCCGCGGCCCTTCTCTTCACCCCCCGCGACGCCATCCGCACTCCCGCGCGCGGCGGCGGACGCGGCGCCACTATCCAATATCCGCTCAACGGCGCCGCCATCGATTACTACGTCGGCAGCGCCCCCGCGGGCGATATCTCCATGGAAATCCTCGACGCCTCAGGCAAGGTCATCCGCAAGTTCACCAGCGCCGGAACCGCCGCCGCGGCCCCGGCGGAAGCCGACGCGGGTGGTGACGATGAAGAAGGCCCGCGGGTTCGCAGCGGCCCCACCCGCCTCGATAAAACCGCCGGCATGCACCGCTTCACCTGGGACCTGCGCTACCCCGGTGCGTGGATGAATGCCGCGCGCCCCGAAGGCCCCAACGGACCCGTCGCCGTCCCCGGCAAATTCTCCGTCCGCCTGACCGTCGGCACCTGGACTGCGACCAAGCCGTTCACCGTGATCGAAGATCCGCGCATCACGAAATCCGGCGTCACCACTCAGGAATTGACGCGAACAGTTCGACCACAACATCCGCGTGCGCGACCTGGTGAGCGACCTCAATCACCTGCTCGCCCGCATCCGCTCGCTGCGCACCGATCCGCCGTCGCCCGCCGCGCTCGTCAAGGTCAACGACCTCGCTTCGCACGTGATCACGCCCTCCATCCGCTACAGCAAACCGGAGCTCGCGACCCACATCACCTACCTCTACACCGTGACCAATTCGACCGACCAAAAAATCGGCGATGACGTAGTCGAACGCTACCAGACGCTCCGTAAAGAGCTCGACCAACGCATCGCCGAATTAAACGCAATCAAGTAGGACAGGCTTCCCAGCCTGTCCACTAATCGGTTTTTCCTACTTCGGCTGCGCCACCGTGCGCAGGTACGGCTTGATCGTCTTGAACCCGTCGGGATACTTCTTCTTCGCGTCGTCGTCGGAGACAGAAGGCACGATGATCACGTCGTCGCCCGGCTTCCAATTGACCGGCGTGGCCACCTGGTGCTTGGCGGTGAGCTGCATGGAATCGATCACGCGCAGCACTTCGTCGAAGTTGCGGCCCGTGGTCATCGGATAGATCAGCATCAGCTTGATCTTCTTATCGGGCCCGACCACAAACACCGTGCGCACCGTCGCATTGTTCGCCGCCGTCCGGCCTTCGGAAGTGGTGCCGGCATCCTCGGGCAGCATGTCATAAAGCTTGGCGACTTTGAGTTCGGGGTCGCCGATCATCGGATAGGTGACCGCGTGTCCCTGGGTTTCTTCAATATCCGCGGCCCACTTCCCATGGTTCGTTACCGGGTCCACACTCAAACCGATGATCTTGACGTTCCGCTTGGCGAATTCCGGCGCCAGGCCGGCCATGTAGCCGAGTTCCGTCGTACAGACCGGAGTAAAGTCCTTCGGATGGGAGAACAGAATCGCCCACCCGTCGCCGATCCACTCGTGGAAATTGATGGGCCCTTGCGTGGTCTCAGCCGTAAAGTTCGGTGCTTCAGAGTTGATTCGTAGGGACATGCTTGAAATTGTACGCGAAATCCGCCACTCCCGACTTTTTTGACCGCAGTCAATTAGAATGAGTTTTCACTATGGACCTGCCCTCCCGGGGAGAATCGTCGAAATGGTGGCGGGTATCGTTGCGCGCCAAGGGCGTCGCGACCCTCGCGGCTCCCATTGCGGCACTCTTCGGAGCTCTGTTCTCGGTCTACTGGGTGGAGGGCGACGTTCGCGGCGCCGATCAGGATGTCGCCCGGTTCTACGGCATTCGGGATCAACTCGTCGAACTCCGCGGCTCGCTGCTCGACGGTCGGACTAAATCCGCCGAGGCCGCGCTCGATCGCGTCGCAGCGCAAAGCGCCAACGACCCCGTTGCAGTCGCCGCGCTCGCGGAAATCAGGCGCGCCGCCGCCGGACAAACTGCGAGCGGAGACCTCCAGGCGCGGATCTCCCAACTGGACCAACACGAGCAACAGCGCTTCGAAGAAGCCCGTTCCCAGCGCGACCTGGCGCGCCGCCGCCTGTTCCGCACCGTCATTCTCTGCGGCACCTTAGGCCCGCTCGCGGCGCTCTTCATCCACCTGATTCTCGCCGGCCGGGTGGTTCGCCGGCTGCAGGCGGTGCAGGAGAACGCGCGCCGCCTGGCCCACGGCCTGCCTCTGGAACCGCTGCCCGAGGGCACCGACGAGATCGCTTCCCTCGGCAGCCAGTTGGAGACTGCTGCCTATCTGCTGGAAGGCCGCGAACGCGAACTCCGCGACAGCGAACGCCGTTACCGCGACCTGTTCGATCGCGCCCCCATTCCCTACGAGGAGATGGACCGCAACGGCGCGCTGCACCGCTTCAACCAGGCCGTCTGCACGCTCTTGAAGAGCACGCCGGAACAGATGATCGGCAGGCTGGCCTGGGATTTCGCCGCTCCCGATCGCCAAACCGAACTCCGCGCCGCCATGAAGCATCGCGTCCAGACCGGTGAGGAGACCGGCCCTTTCGAATGCCCGTACGTGCTCGAAGACGGCACTCACCTGACCGTTGAAATCCGCGAGAACCTGATCCGCAACGAGCGCGGCGATGTCACCGGCATCGTGCGCTCCCTGCTCGACGTCACGGAGCGCAACCTGGCCGCCGTGGCGGCGCGCAAAGTGGAGCAATACGCGCTCGAACTGCGCAGTAAGAATGAGCAACTGGCCCGCGCGCTGGAAGCCGCTCGCTCCGCGACGGTTGCCAAGAGCCGCTTTCTGGCCAGCGTCTCCCACGAATTGCGCACCCCGTTGAATGGCATCATCGGCTTCAGTGAATTGCTCTACGACAACAAGCTGGGCCACCTCTCCGGCGAGCAGATCGAAGTCATGGGCGATATCCTGACCAGCGCGCGCCACCTGCTGCAGTTGATCAACGATATTCTCGACCTCTCCAAAGTCGAGGCCGGGCGCATGGAGTTCCGGCCGGAGCACAGCCGCATTCAGCCGCTGGTCTTCGAAGTACGCGACGTGATTCGCCCGCTGGCCGAAAGGAAGAGCCTCGTCCTGGCCACGGAAGTGCCGGAAGATCTCGTTGCCAACCTCGACCCGGGGCGCTTTAAGCAGGTGCTTTACAACTACCTGTCGAACGCAGTGAAGTTCACTCCCGCCGGGGGCAGTGTCACCATCCGGATCGCGCGCGAGCGCCAGTTGTGGTTCCAGGTCGAAGTGGAGGACACCGGAATCGGGATCGCGCCGGATGAGATTCCGCGTCTCTTCCAGGAGTTCGCGCAGTTGCCGAACAGCCGCAAAATCGACCAGGGAACCGGGCTCGGCCTGGCCCTGACGCGGCACATCGTGGAGGCCCAGGGCGGGTCGGTCACGGTACGCAGCGAACTCGGGCGCGGCAGCGTTTTCTCCGCGCTACTGCCTTTGGATAGCGCACTTCGGACAACTTCGGTCCAATAACCTTCATGTTCGAAGGTACACTACGATACACTGACTTTGCATGGCTGGAGAGCCGATCTTAATCGTCGACGACACGCCTGTGAACCTGAAATTGACCAGGATTCTCCTGGTGAATGAAGGCTACAAAGTGCTCACCGCGGCGAGTGCGGAAGAGGCTTTGGAACTGCTGCGTGCCTACCAGCCCCGCCTTATCCTGGCCGATATCCAGTTGCCCGGAATCGACGGGCTGGAGATGACGCGGCGCATCAAGAAGGATGAGCGGACCCGCGACACCCTGGTGGTCGCCCTCACCGCCTTCGCGATGAAAGGCGACGAGCAAAGAGCCATCGAGGCCGGCTGCGACGGCTACATCACCAAACCCATCGACACCCGTTCGCTCGGGGGCAAGATCCGGGAACTTCTGGACCGGCGGGCCGCGACGCCGGCGGCGGCCGATGCGCCCGAGGGTGAACGCGAGAGCATTCCGATGGCGGAGATGCAGACGCTGCGACGTCGTTTTCTCGGCGAAGGCGAGGAGAGCGCGCGCCGGCTGTTTCTGGAACTCGACGGTCCCTTCCACGCATCGGAAGCTGCGCGTGCCGTGCATCAATGGATCGGGACCGGCGGCCTTCTTGGCTTCAGCGGTATCGCGCGGCTGGCGCGCGAGGTCGAAACCCTTCTGCACGAACGGCCGGTAGACACGGCGCAGGTGCGTGAGACGTTGACCAGCTTGATTGTTGCCTTCAATTCTCCCCACGAGGCGCGGGAGACCCCCATTCCCCCCGCGGTCCTGGAAGTGCTCTCCGGAAAACGCATCGCCGTGGTGGGTCTGCCGGCGCACGAAACACAGCGCCTCTGCGTAGCCCTGGAAGACGCCCGGGCGCACGCGCAGTTTTATGAACTGGCGACGTCGCCGGACCCGGCTCAACTGGCGGCCTGCGATCTGGTGGTGACTTACGTGCACCCGCAATCGGCCAAGTCAGCGTGGCTCGACCCCCTCACGGCCGGCGGCAGGCCGACGCTCTTCGTGGGCGGCCGCGAGGACCTGCTGGCGCTCGATCCCGCCGTCCAGGCGATGGCCTCCGAATTCCTCATGGAGGGATGGCAGCCCGACGAAGCGCTGGTGCGCCTCAGCCTTTCGCTCTTGACCCGTAAGAAGGCCGCCCGCGCCGCTGTACCGCCGGATGGCCGGATTCGCGTGCTGGTCGCCGCGGGCGATGGCGCCATGCTGGCGCTGGTGCGCACCGCGCTGGAAAGCGCCGGCATGGAGGTCCACCATGCCGGCGACAGCGCCGCCGCGCTGGAACGGGCGCAGTCCGATGGCTTTCAGGCGGCCGTGCTCGACACCGGTTGGTCGGGCGCCGATGTCTTTCAGCTGCTGGCGGGACTGCAAGCGCGCAGACTCGCCATGCCGATCGTGCTCTTGACCGCTCGCCAGCGGGAAGGCGACATCATTCGCGGCTTCGCGCTCGGCGCCGACGATTACGTCGTCAAGCCGTTCAGCCCCTTGGAACTGGTGGCCCGTCTCAAACGCTTGATCAAAAACTAGATCGCGGGCGACCGGTCTGGACCGTGCGCCCGCGATTGGTAGTGTTTAAGTAATGGAATGAATACTTTATAGGCCAGACTGTTCCTGGAAGACCAACCTGGTCTTGGTTCCCCCGATGCGGATCTCGGTGATGGACTGCTGGTCGCCAGTGCCCGTATAACGGATCGCGGTGGCGTCGAACTTCTTGTCCGCGACTTCCACTTTCACGGGAACTTCCACGCTCTCTTTACCGTTCACGATCGTGCACTTGGTGTCCGCGACATTGAGCCGATAATCGCCGGCCTTCAATTTCTTGCCCTTTACCGAGGTCGGCTGGGACAACGTGACTTTGTAATTCTCCGCGCTCGCCACAGCAAGCGCCAAAATGCCAAACGCCAATACGAATTTTTTCAACATGGAAAAGTCTCCTGGAGCCGGTAGGCTCCTCTTTTTTTTCGGGCAGGTTCGCCCTAAAAAGAGTTTAACACCACTTTCTCGTGAATAACAATGTACTCATAGGACTAAGCAACTTTCCCGAGCGATCAGCTAGTACACTGAAAGCTCATGGAGTTCCGCCATTCCATCTGCAACGAGGCCTTCGAAAAGTGGCCCTTCGCCGACGCCTGCAAGGCGATTCGCAAAGCCGGGTACACGGGCATCGAAATCGCTCCCTTTACGCTGGCCGAAAGGCCGCGCGACGTGACTGCCGCCCAGCGCGCCGAATACCGGAGCATCATCGGCAACGAGGGGCTGACGTTCGTCGGGCTTCACTGGCTGATGGTCAGTCCGAAGGGTCTGCACGTCACCGGGCCGGATGCGGAACTGCGGCGGCAGAGCTGGGAACACATCCGCGACCTGATCGATCTCTGCGCCGACCTCGGTCCGGACGGCGTCATGGTCTTCGGCTCGCCCAAGCAGCGCGCCACCACCGGCGGTCTCACCCGCGAACAGGCTACCCGCAACTACATCGATGGACTCGCCGGAGTGGCGCCGCACGCGGCCGCCCGCGGCGTCACCGTGCTGGTGGAGGCGCTGCCGGTCGGGCAATGCGACGTGGTGCAGACGCTGGAGGAGGCCGTCGGCATCGCGAGGGAGATCGCGAGCCCGGGCGTGCGAAACCATGTTCGACGTGCACAACGCGATCGACGAAGTGGAACCGCACGCGGTCCTGGTGGACCGCTATTTCGACCGCATTCGCCATGTGCACGTGAACGAACTCGACGGCCGCCATTGCGGAACCGGCGACTACGATTTCAAGCCCGTCTTCGAGACGCTGCACCGTCGCGGCTATACAGGCTGGATCTCGCTCGAGGCCTTCGACTTCACGCCCGGCGCGGAAGCGCTGGCCAACCAATCCCTCGATTTCTCGAAAGCCAGATTCACCAACTCACATCATGAGCCATTACGTTGTTACCGGAGGAGCGGGCTTCATCGGCTCCGCCATTACACGCAGACTGCTTGCCGAAGGCGCCGGCCGCGTGGTTGTCATCGACAACCTGTTGAGCGGGTGCGAGAGCAACCTGGAGGAGATCCGCGGGCGCATCGATTTTCAGCGCGTCGACATCCGCAACTACGAGGAGATCGCGCCGTTGATTCGCGGCGCCGCCGTGGTCTTCCACGAGGCGGCGATTCCCTCCGTGCCGCGGTCGATCGACGACCCGGTGCCCTCGCATGACGTCAATGCCAACGGGACCTTCAACGTGCTGCGCGCCGCCAAAGAGGGGCAGGCGGGACGCGTGGTGTACGCCGCGTCGAGTTCGGCCTACGGCGATACGGAAGTGCTGCCCAAAGTCGAGAGCATGACGCCGCGGCCGAAATCGCCCTACGCGCTGCAGAAGCTCCTCGGCGAATACTACTGCAACATCTTCACCGGCGTGTACGGGCTGGAGACGGTGTCCCTGCGGTACTTCAACGTCTATGGCCCGCGGCAGGATCCGGGCAGCCCGTACTCGGGCGTGCTCTCCCTGTTCATGAAGGCCGCGCTGAATCGCACCACGCCCACGATCTTCGGCGATGGCGAACAATCGCGCGACTTCACCTATGTGGAAGACGTGGCCGAACTCAACCTGAAAGCCGCGCGCGCCAAGGGGGTCGCGGGCAAAGTCTATAACGGCGGCAACGGCGGCCGCATCACGCTCAATCAGGCCTGGGCGCTGCTACAGAAGCTGGAAGGCATCGAGATTCCGGCGGTGTACGGTCCGCCGCGCGCCGGCGACGTCCGCGATTCGCAGGCCGACACCACGCTGGCCGTCCGCGAACTGGGTCACGCGCCGCGCTATTCGTTCGAGGAAGGCATGCGGCTCACGCTGGAGTGGTACCGCAGCCAGCACGTGCTCCAGGCGAAATGATCGAATTCGGGTTGGGCACTATCGGAATCGGCAAGCCGTGGGGCTTCGCCAACGCCGAAGTCCCGGATGAGCGGTGCGCGCTAGTGCTGCTGGAGCGGGCCTTCGCGCTGGGTGTGCGCTACTTCGATACCGCGCCATCGTATGGCGTCAGCGAGCAGCGACTCGCGATTTTTCTGGGCGGCCTGACGCCGGCCGAGCGCGCGCAAGTGCGGATCGCCACCAAGTTCGGCGAGCATTGGGACGCGGTCCGGGGCGAGCCGTTTGTCGACCACAGCTTCGACGCGCTGCGGCGCAGCCTGGGTGGCAGCAGCGAGCGGCTGGGGCGGATCGATTACCTGCAGTTGCACAAGACCACGCCCGACGTACTGCGCTCGAGCGACCTGGCGCGCGCGTGGGAGTACGCCGCTTCGCTCGGAATCACCGGGATCGGCGCCAGCGTGAGCGACCTGGAATCGGCGGACCTGGCGATCGGCGACCCTCGATACCGGATCCTGCAACTGCCGTTCAACGCGGCGCAGGAGACGTTCGGCGCTGCCATCGACCGGGCGTCGGAACGCGGCATGCGGATCGCGGTCAATCGTCCGTTCGGCATGGGACGCATGCTGTACGAGAATCGCGAACTGAGCAAAGCAGACGCGTTCGCATTCATCCTGCGGAAGGGCTTCGAGGGTGTGATCCTCAGCGGCACGAAATCGCCGGAGCACCTGGCGGAAAACTGGCACGCGTTCGCGGCAGCGTCGAGGCGCGCTTAACACCGAGGCTACGTCACCTCCCGAAATCGTCTCTCTAGAAATTTTCGTTCGATCGGATTGGCGGTCAGGGCCGCCGCCCGCCGATACGCTTCAGCTGCTTCGGCAGCGCGGCACAAGCGGCGCAGCAGATCGGCACGGGCCGCGTGAAAGAGGTAATATTCCTTCAACGCGTCATGCAACTGCTCGATCCGATCCAGCCCTAACTGCAAATCTCCGCTCATAGCGATGGCCACCGCGTGATTGAGTGCAACGACTGGTGAGGCTGTCCGCTTCCAAAGCTCCTCGTACAACGCCGCGATCTGCGTCCAATCGGTTTCAGACGGCGTGTCCGCCTGAGCGTGCAGCGCCGCGATGGCCGCCTGCAATTGATACGGCCCTGCCCGGCCGCACGCGAGAGCGCTCTCCACCCGGGCCAGCCCCTCGACAATCGCGCACCGATCCCACAGCGTGCGATCCTGCTCATCCAGAATCACCAGTTCCCCTGCGGCGATGCGCGCCCCGTGCCGCGAATCCTGTAACAGCATGAGCGCCAGCAGCCCGATGTTTTCCGGCTCGTTCGGCTGCAATTCGCACATCATGCGGCCCAGCCGGATAGCTTCCGCACAGAGTTCGCGGCGGAGCAAGTCCGGTCCGCCGGTGGCCGCGTATCCTTCGTTGAAAATCAGATAGATGACGGCCAACACGGATGCAAGCCGTTCTTCCAGCCGGTCGACACGCGGCGTCTCGTATGGAATCCGCGCCTCCTGGATCTTTCTCTTGGCCCTCACGATCCGCTGCGCCAGTGTCGTCTCGGGCAGGAGAAACGCCCGCGCAATTTCCTCCGTGCTCAACCCGCCAAGCGTGCGCAGCGTCAATGCCACCTGCGCTTCGCGATTCAGCGCCGGATGGCAGCAGGTGAAGATCAGCCGGAGACGATCGTCGGGAAAACATGTGGCAGGCTGGTTCAAATCTGTCTCGAATGAATGGACGACGGTCTCAGTCTCGTAAAGCAGCGAATCTTGTTTCTCACGCCGCGTGCGCTCGCGGCGTATGCTATCGATCAATTTGCGATGGGCTGCGGTCATGATCCAAGCCGCGGGCTTCTCGGGAATTCCGCACTCAGGCCAGGAGGCCAGCGAGGAAGCGAGGGCCTCCTGCAGAGCCTCCTCGGCCCGATCGAACGATCCCGAAATGCGAATCAGGCTAGCCAGAATCCGGCCCGATTCGCGCCGGAAGACCGTTTCCACCACGGCCCGGACGTCAGGCATTCGGCGCGCCAGCCACCTCGTATCCGGCACGCCGGGGCAGGCCCGGCATCATACGGATCTCGATGCAGCCGGCGCCACCTTTGCAGTGTGTCGGGATCTTGGCCGCCCACTCGATAGCTTCGTCCAGATTCGGCAGTTCGAGAATGTAGTAGCCGGCCAGCGCTTCCTTGGTCTCGGCGAACGGCCCGTCGATGATGAGCGTCTTACCATCCTGCACGCGAACAGTGGTGGCTGTGGCGGTGCGGCTGAGCGGCTCGGCCCCAAGCAGGATCCCCTTGGCGGCCGCCTCGCTCATGGTCGTAGAATGCCTTGCGATCAGGTCGGCGGCCTCTTCGGGCGTGAGATCGGCCGCCCTTTCTTGCGAATAGATCAGCATTATATAGCGCATTGTGGTTTCCCATCTGCATCATGCCATGCACAACTGAGTCTGCGTCACTGCGCCGGAAAGTACTGGTCAGTCTTGACTTCCAGAATCTGCTTACTATGGCGCTCGGTGTGCGCTGCGGCGCCCAGCAGCCATTCATAGCCGTCCATGACTTTAAACCGGCCCCCGGAAACCGCTTCGAGCGGCGGGGCTGGAACTGAGTGTTGCCGCAAATCGGGCGTAGCTTGTAGATACTCGATCAGGCCTGCGGTGTCCTTACGCAAGCGGTCGAGGGCGGCCGACTCGGTCCAGGTTCCAGTGGGCTTGAGCATTTCCGGTGCCTGAAATTTCTTCGAACGGTCGGGTAACCTGGTTACGATGATGTTATCCACCTCACGATAGCCGCGCACAGCGGGGGGAGCCGGAGCTGAAGCAAGTTGCTTCCGGATTGGGCCCAAGATCAGCTCTTGGGTTAGCACAATGTGTTCGACAATTTCCGCAATGGACCAACGGTCCGCACCCGGCTTAAACTTCCACTGCGCTTCCGAAAGTCGCTCGGTAGCGGCAATAACAGCGTCGCGTGTCTCTTCCAGGTATTGCTTCGCGCGAACGACATCGGCGGGCTGAAGGTTCTCGGCGGGCGCACCGGCACATGATGCCACGGCGGCGGTAATTACAATTGGCAATGTTCTCATGACGTTGTCTCCTATCGATTCGCGTTTGCGACCCTACTACGGCCGCTTTCATGGGATCGACGGACGAGTCTCTCGAAATCGACATAGCCCCGCGAGAATTTCTTCGTACAATCCGACGTTTGTGGAACACCTCACGTCCGATGGTCCTGGTCAGAAGCTCAGGTCGATTACGGTACCGGGATGGAAGTACGGGCACTTGAGGAAGCTTAATACGCGACTTCAAAAGTCCGATCAGGTATTCCCTGACCGGCCGGGCTGTGCGTGTTCCTTGGATGGTGCAGTCGATAAAGCACCTTCCGGCACGGGGCCAGATTGGACTATAACAGGCGGCCGTGCCGGATCTGGCTAGAACACCCGCTCGGGTGCTACTGCCCGCCAAACTCCGACAAATCGTCAACTTGGATTCGTACACCCTACGCCGTTAGCGAGGGGCTATCGCCGGATTGTTGGTGCGATCCGCGCATATTCCTCGCAGCTTCACTTCCGCGGTGTTGTAGCCGCCCAGTTCGTCACAACTGATATCGAAGAAGTAGGCCCTGCAATGGTTCGGCTTACCAAAAATCGTTGGCCGTCTCTCGCAGGCGCATAGTTTGCGTAATTTAAGGAGTGCGCGGGGAAGACTGTAGGAGAGCTAATGCGGAACATCCGTCTCGGTAATCCGGCTTCCAGCTTCGGGGA
Organism: uncultured Solibacteraceae bacterium; assembly: GCA_963791985.1. Classification (GTDB taxonomy): domain Bacteria; phylum Acidobacteriota; class Terriglobia; order Bryobacterales; family Bryobacteraceae; genus Solibacter. The sequence continues at coordinate 958,709 of CAWBUN010000005.1, forward strand.
AGTCGTAATATCGAGTGCCATTAGATCGTCGTTCGGCGCGAGATAATATAACTCCTTGGCGTCCGGTTTCCATTGCACATCACTTCCGCCTGCGAGCGAGACCTGTAGCTTCGTCCCGGCTTTCGGAAAACTCTGGATGTACACTTCGTTGCGGCCAGACTCATCGGAAGTGTAGGCGATCCATTTGGGATCTCCGTCACCCTGCGCGGGCGAAAATACCGCTCCACCTTCGTTGTGCTCCGTCTGGAGATACTCCCAGGGTTCGCCTGCTTTTCCTTGTTGAAGAGGGAGGATGTAGATACCGGCCCCACCCTGCCCTACGTATCCGGTATATGCCACGTAACGCCTATTTGAAGACCAGTCGCTCGGGAATCCCGCGCCCGTAATGTCCCTCAATCGTTGAGTGGAGCCACCGCTTGCCGGCACTAGCGAAAGCGTCATCCCCCGCTCCGCCTGAACTGCCCTCGCGAAGACCACTTGGCTCCCATCGCGAGACCAAACCGGGGAAAAGTCCACTGCACCGGAAGTCACTCGCGACGAAGATCCGCGCGCCAGGTCAATGCTCCAAACCCCGAGATGCATTTCGGGATCGCTGCGGATGAGGATCACGCGCTTGCCGTCCGGCGACAGGCGCAGGCCGTTGAAGTCGCCCGGTTCACCGACGCGCCCGAGCGTTGCGCCCAAGCGATCGAACCAGGTCAGTTCCTGATTGAATGGTGTGCCGGTCACGTAGGCGAGAACGCCGCTGTCAGAAACGGAGAACTGCGCATAACGGGACACTGGAGCGTAATTCACTTCTGGTGAAACGGTGACAGGGTCGCCGACGGTACGGAACTGAGCTGGATCGAACGCCTGGGAGTTCAGAGCGCCGTGTCTAGCAAACAGTAGGTGCTCCGAACCGTCGCTCGAGTTACGGGCGTAGGAGGCATTCGTGTCCGCCGCAACAATGCGTAGCGAACTGTGGGAATCCAGATCTCCGATATCGATGCCCATCTTGTCGTACTCGTTGGCAGTCGCGAAGTACAGGAAGTGGCGGCCATCGGGCAAGAACTGCGGCCAGCGATGGCCAGTCTCCCCACGCGAGGTGTCTAGTGATGTTACTGCAACGGGCTTACCGCCGGATGCCGGGATCCGATATAGGGGCCCGAGCGCACCCGAAGCGAATACAATCTCACCGGAGCGACTCCAGGTGCCCCCTCTCCCCAGTGCGGCCTCGCATAGGCTGCGGACCGCCCCGGTTCCCGCCTCGACCACCTTAAGCTTGCCCGGTGTGAAGAAACCGATGGAGGCGCCGTCGGGAGACCAGAACGGATTCCAGGCGCCTTCCGTTCCTGAAAGCCTTTGGTAAGCGAAGGAATTGAGCGGCCGAAGAAACAGGGAGGATGTATTCTGCGAGGTAGCCGCGACAACAATTCGGACACCATCCGGCGAGATCGCAAAGGAGTCAATGGAGGCATTGGGGGGCGGAACGACGGACAACCGTAGGGAGGAAACCGCGGGCGTGCGCGCATGAAGCAGCGTGAACGTTGCGATACCGGCCATCCCAAGCAGCCCACTGACAGCCGCGACCCATTGCCACGGTATTCGCAATATGGTCCCACCAGCCGGTATTGCAACTGGCAGAGAGGATGCGAGGTCAGGCGCCCCTTCCAGTGCGCCCATCTCGAACACCGGAACGTAACCACCCTTTGGGAGGCTGATCGTTACCGGATCGGTCCTACCCTCGGTGGCATAGTATGTCAACGCCGGTTGAATATTCCCCAGTTTCCGTCGGTTGAAAATTCCCCACTTTCGCCGGTTGAAATTTCCCCAGGTGCAGAAAGAAGATTGTAGGCATGCCCCGGCGCAGCAAGCAAGCCCTTGGATGTTCCGGGGCAGGTCAACATTATTTCGTTTCCTTCATTTTCGTCTTTTGCCCGGATCACCCTCCGGCCGGAGTGCGCTCCAGCCACATCCTTTCCAGTTGGGTTACTTTGTGCTGCATGTGCTTCCAGTAGTCTTCTCCCACCGAGGTTTCGGCGACCTCATCCACGAGGGCGGAGAAGTAGTTCAAGCTAGTGACCAGCATCGGAGTGTGCTCGCTCCCGTTCAACAGAGCCGCATACTTGCGGGCGCAGCCGAGCCAGATGGCCCGCTGAAGGTGAATCAGCGTGACCCCGCGCCGATAGAGAATGGCCGCCGAGCCGTTCGTCGGCGGCGCTGAAGGTGACTCGTACGCAGGCGGGGACCGACAGCATCTGCCGGGCCTGCTGGACATAGCGGCTCTGATCGATACCGAACTCCTCAACCGGGGGCTTCTCATACGGCCAGAAACGATCGCAGATCTCGACCGAGAGCCGGTCGATAGCGATCCGATTGTCAGCGTCAGGATGCCGGCGGCAGACTTCCCGATGGCAGAGTTCCTCCAGTGCGTCGGTCACGCTCTGGCGGTCGCGTTGGAGCAGGTTTGCCAACTCCAACGGCTCCCAGACCATCCGTGCGCTATGGCGATCCACGTTCAAACACAGGAAGACATACAGCCGGAAGGCCGCATCGGAAAGCAGGGGCAAGGCCGCGGCTACCTCATGGCCGGCAGCGAACCAACCGGTAGACCTTTTCAGTCGCAAGCGAGGCGCCGGGATCATGCCGCACCTCCGGAGACTCCCGGATCGGCGGCCGCCTGCGTCCACACGCCGGCCTTGCGCTTGTCTTTCAGTCGGTAGCTGTCGCCCTTGATGTTGATTGTGTGCGAGTGATGCAAGAGACGATCGAGGATCGCGCTGGCGATCACGTTGTCTTGAAAAATCGATCCCCATTCGCCGTAACTCTTATTGGACGTCAGGATCATCGAGCCCCGCTCATAGCGTTCGCTGATCAACTGGAACAGGCAGGTGGTCGCCTGCTTGTCCAAGCTGCGGTAACCGATTTCGTCGAGTACCAGGAGCCGGCACTTGCGCAGATGGGCCATCTTCTTGCGCATGCGATTCTCCGCCTGCGCCTGCACCAGGCGGTCGAGCAGGTCCGGTAGGCTGACGAAGTAAACACTGAAGCCATGACGGATGGCTTCCATGCCCAGGGAGACCGCCAAGTGCGTCTTGCCAACTCCGGGTGGCCCGAGAAACAAGGCGTTCTCGTGACGCTCCAGGAAACGCAGACTCGCCAGTTCGCGAATCTTCTTCTCGTCGATGGAGGTAGGGAACTTGAAGTCAAACTGCTCCAGCCGCTTGAGGTCTGGAAAGCCCGCCAGTTGGGTGCGCACTTTGATGTTGCGCTCCTGCCGGACGTTGGCCTCACTCTCCAGCACCTGCTCCAGAAAATCGCAGTACGGCAGGTTCTTTTGGGCGGCTTGCTCGGCCAGCGCTTCATAGCCGCGGGCCATCTCGGTCAGGCTCAGGCGCTGCATCAGCAGTTGGATGCGTTCAGATTGCAGCGACATCGGCCACCTCCTCGTACACGGCCAGGGATCGCTGCTCCACTTGCGGCGCCAGGAACCCGCGGCCGACTCCCGGGCCGGGCGTCAACTCCAATGGGCCTGGCGAACCCTCCGCCGGCGGTGCCGGTCCGCGTGGGCGCCGTTTCTCCACCAGCCCCGCATAATGCGCCGGGTCAACGACCATGACGCCACGTCCTTCGGCCAGGCGATGCTCGGCGATGACTTTGATATCGCTATAGATCTCGATGCGGCCACCGGTCACTGGTTCTCGCACCAGGACGGTCTTGCCGGCGAAGCGGAACGGTACCGAGTAACGATTGCCGCGATAGCTGAGCATGCAGTCTTTGGCCACGCGGCGATCTTCCATGTAGCTGGTGTCGTAATCGGGAAACTCGTCGAGCAGCAGCAGCGGTTCCTGAGGCAAGCGCTGGTAGGGGACCTCCCGCGTGGTGGAATGCACCTGGTGATTGACCTTTTCCATCCAGGCGTGGGCCTGCTGGTTCAGGTCCGCCAGCGAGGCGAAGGCGATCCCCGGCCAGAAGTTCTGTTTGACGAAGCGGATGGTCGATTCAATTTTGCCTTTAGTTTCCGGCCGGTAGGGGCGGCAGACGCGGGGCACGAAGCCGTAATAGGCGGCGAACTGGAGGAACTTCTGGTTGAAGTGCAACTCGCCGCCTTTTTGGTCCAGCAGCACGGTCTTCATGCGGTCGGTGAGGAGGCTTTCGGTCACCCCGCCGAAATAGCGGAAGCCGTGCACCATCGAGGCCAGCAGGTGATGGATGTCCTGGCGCTGCGTGAACTCGATGTAGCGCATGCGCGAGTAGCATAGGGTCAGGGCGAAACCGTAAAGCCGGCGTCCACCCCAGTTGCCGAAGTGGCCCCAGTCCATCTGAAGCTGCTCACCAGGGCCGGTCTCGAAGCGCACGAAGGCTCGCTCGCGTCCTTCCTCCCGCCACGGGGTGACCGCCAGCTTCAGCTGCGAATAACCGCCGTCATATCCGCGGAGGCGAATCTCGTCCAGCAGTTTGCGGGCGTTGTGGACACCTTTCTCCCATCGCTCCCGTAAGAAGGGGCGGTACGGATCAATCTTGCAGGGCGCCGGGTCTTCCCGTTTGTAGGGCTGCGGCGCGTCCACCAGATGCTTGCGCACGGTCTTGCGGTCGAGGTGGAGTTCGTCGGCAATCGCCGACACACTCCACCCCTGTTGCTTCAAATCGCGTATGTTCATAAAATCCTCCAGGTTGAGCATTGGGCTCCTTGGTCAGCCCAACGATTCCACACCTAGGGATTTTTCGACCGGCGCTACTGGGGAATTTTCAATCGGCGCTTTTGGGGAATTTTAGACCGGCGTTGACAATAGTAAAGATCCAGCCGATTCCGCAGGCGCGCAGCCTCCACGCGCGCGATGGGATCGATCCTCGGATCGAAAGATGCCTGCCGCCCGAGGACGCTGGTCCCCAGCGTATATTCCTTAAGACTGTCTCCCCGCCCATCGATCGTTTCCTGCACCAGGAAACGCAACAGACGGCTGGGGCGTCCGGCCGTGGAAAATACCCGGCTCATTAGGATCTTATCGAGCTCCGCCAAGACGCTGGCGGGCGAGACCTCGATGTGCGCCATGGCCAATGATTGCACAACCCGTTGATTCCAGGGCGTACGTACCGTATCGTTTGCGGAATCGTACTTACTTTGGAATCGTCTTCCGTACAGGCTGAACAGGCAAGGCGTCTGCAACTTCTCAAACGGCGCAGCTTCAAGAAGGAGAAACAGAGATATGTCCAAACGAGCTTTCATAACGTCGAGATCGACGACATCGGCTGCGATCTGCGTCGCCGCCTTGGCGCTACCGGCAATTGCTGCAGCGCAGAGCCAACGGCCCCTGGTGCTGACCAATATCACCATCGTCGATGTGCTTTCAGACGCGCCGCAACACCCGGCAACAGTGCTGATTAACAATGGCAGGATTTCCGGTATCTCGAGCGACGGAAGGCTGGCCATTCCGGCGGGGGCGCAGGTGATTGACGGCGCGGGAAAATACCTCATCCCAGGCTTGGCCGACATGCACAATCACCTTGGTTCAGGTTTGCCGGCTGAGCCACTCGCGCGGGGCAGCGAAGACCTCGCCACCTTGCTGAATTGGGGGATCACCACCATATTCTGTCCCGGCATCACGATGCAAAGCTATCGTGAAGTCAGGAGTGCGGTGGCGGCCAACCCATTGAGGTACCCACACTTTTACTCGGCAGGGAATGCGTTCACAGCCGAAGGAGGGTTTGACCCGTCACACGGGCAGGGCTCCCTTCGGCCGAACACACCACGGGAGGCGCGGGAACAAGTGCGCGCCATGAAAGCGGCAGGCGTGGACGCTATCAAGATCATTATGGACTCTGGAGCGTCCGGTGGAAGGCCGGCCAAGGTGCTGCTGAAACCGGAAATTTACGGCGCCATAATCGACGAGGCCCATAAACTGGGGTTGAAGGCAGTCGTTCACGTCCCGGCGCTCGAAGACGCTAAAGCTGTGTTGCGCTCCGGAGCGAATGGATTGATTCACGCCGTGTATTCGGACCGCATCGACGGCGAGTTCTTACAGTTGATGAAGCAGAACCATGCGTTTTATATGTCTACCAGCGCGCTTGAAGAGGATATGTCGGGAGCCGCGGCATGGGTCGCAAGACTAGCTGATCTGGATGACCGCGGCGTCGTTCCGGCTTCCTCGTACGCCGCGTTCCGCCAGCCCGAGGTCTTGGAACAAATCCGGACGCGATTGGGCGTACATCCGAAGGAGATGATCGGGTATGTGCGGTGGAACTTGAGAGCGGTCCATGATGCCGGCATTCCGGTGATCACGGGGACGGATACAGGGGTCACCGGCATAATCCGGGGCATAGCGAGCCTGATGGAACTGGTATTGCACGTCGAAGCAGGCCTGACGCCTCGCGAGACTTTGCGGGCGGCGACCTACGAATCGCAACGAATGCTGGGTCAGGAGCGGGAAGTCGGCACGGTGGAAGTCGGGAAAATCGCCGACCTGGTAATGCTGGATGCGAACCCGCTGGAGGACATCCGAAACGTTCGACGAGTCAATCGAGTGATTCGCGGCGGCGTCGTCACGGTAGTGCGGGCGTCTGGCTTGGCATCCGGAGAAGTCCGCTGAACGCGAATCGCTAAATGCGGCTGGGCTTGAGGTATATGTTATCGGGCGTCAACAGAGGGCTTTCGTTCCCAGCGGGGCGTCGCAAAGGGTTCTTGCGGGGCCGCCGGCCAAGTCGACTACCTTCAACTTTCCTTGGGTAAAGAACGCGACCGACTTTCCATCCGGCGACCAGAAAGGGAACGATGCGGTTTCGGTATTCGGCGCCTGGCGGACGCTGAAGAAATCCAGGCGGCGGAAATACAATCGGGTGATTCCCGCTGCAGCCGCTGCAAATGCGATTCGAGCGGCCATCCGGCGAGATGGCTATCGACTGGATGTTCGTTCCGGGTGGCGGCAGAATCGAGAAGCGCGAACTCACAGTGTCTGGTGCTTTCTCCATCCAGAGAGCCGGGACGCCCAGAAAGGAGGCGGCGGCAACTGCGATCGCCGGGAACAAGTACCTCCGCGACGTTCGGCGCTCATTTAATGGTCTTGGTTGGACCACAGGAACGAGGCGCTCAACCGTCTCAAATACCGGAATGTAGGTACCATTGGGCAAGGTGATACGGACCACAGAGTCCCCGCCCTCAGAAGGGTGGAACATTTCGAGTCGGCTCCGCAACCGGGATACCTCGACTCTGGCAATCGGATCGGTTTTGGGATCGAAGCCAGCTGAACGGCCCAAGACTTCAACCGCAAGTACGGACTCTTTCAATTCCTTGCCTCTGCCCGCAACCGTTTCCTCGACGAGAAACCGGAGTAGCCTGACTGGGCGAATCAGCACCTGCGAACGCGTGGCTGCTCAGGACCATTTCGAGTTCGGCGAGGATACCTTGCTGTTGTTGACGCCTGCCATGAGGGACTGCCCTATTGTAAGTGATTCAATCCTAAAGGTACGTACATCGTTGTATCCCGTTCGTACTGGATTTGCTTCCTTTTGAGAGTGCACACTTGCCAAATGCGAGTCCGCACTATCCTGCTATCCATTCCTGCGCTGCTGGCCGTACTTGTTCCAACAGTGTTCGTGTACGGTAATGCCCATAAGCACCATTCAACTGTCGAGCAATTTGCGGTCGCGGAACGTAACGCGTTCCTCGCCTACGGAGCGAACCCCGAGCCACACTTCGTCACCTTGCCCGGCTCCGGCATCCGCACACACTACCTGGAGTCGGGCCGGGGCTTGCCCCTTCTGGCCATTCACGGTGGGAACTCAATGTCTGCCTCCTGGGCTCCACTGGTGCCCGCACTCGCCGCTAATTCCCGCCTGATCATGGTGGATCGCCCGGGTTGTGGATTGACGGACAAGTTGAACTATCGGGGGGTTTCCTTCCGACGGCACTCCGTGGAATTCACTCGCGAGTTCCTGGATTCGATTGGGGTCCGCAAGACGTCCATCATCGCAAATTCGATGGGCGGTTATTTCGCTCTCGCGTTTGCCCTGGCATACCCAGAACGTGTGGATAAGCTCATCCTGATCGGGTCTCCGCCGCTGATTAACGATACGGTTCCCATTACGCACAGGCTATTGGGTGTTCCATGGCTGAACCGCCTTATTTACGCGCTGAAGGCAACGAAAGAGTCATTTGGCGGCCCGAGTAAGCCCCCGTCTTGGCTATATGCAAGACCGGAGATGCGTCGACCCGAATACGTGACAGCCCAGCAGTCAGCGGACGCGCTACCCGGCGCCGAAGAGAGCTGGCTGACCATGGTGGAAGATGTCGTCCGTAACTGGAATACTGCCTATAACGTCAAGAACGAGCTCGCTCACATACAGGCTCCGGCTCTTTTTGTGATCGGTGACAGGGAGTTGGACGTGAATACTACCGGGCAACTCGCGACCACAATGCCGAAGGCGAGCAAGGTGATCATCTCGAATGCCGCACACATTCCCTGGGTGGACGACACTAGAACCTGCGAACGCGCGATTCTCCAGTTTCTCGCGGAACATTATGCGGCGGGCGAACCCCGGATCCGTTCTCTGAACTGACCCGTCGTGACCTGCATCTAGAGGTCACAACCTTGGTCGCCCACGCAACATGGAGGAGCGGGTCAGACCCTGAACCGTAAAGTCATACTCGGATGCACCGCGGCACTTGCCCGTAACTCCCTTAAACTCCTCCTGATGCCCTAGTGTCTACCGTCGCTGGCGGATCGTCCGGGCGTTACCGGAAGCCGTGCACATGATCGAGAAGTCGCCGTCCCGGACCTTGGCCGGCGGGCTCGGGTGATCGTTCCTCCCTAGTCGCGAAGGGCGAGTGATCCAATTGCGCGGCCGGCTGGGACCTAAATCGCCACTACGCCGTGTTGATTTATCCCGAACTCGTGCCGCTGGAGGGCGGGCGCGGGCACACGTACCAGTGCCGTCACAGCCGAAAAACGAGGGCTGTTTTCGAGACAAAGATTTGCGAATTTTGCTGGGATTGCCGGGCGCGCAGCGTGCTCAGCCCCGGCGAGGAAGGCCGATAGCTGGATAGCCCAACTCTCGTCGCTGTACCAGAACCTCTACAATTGGCGTCAGCGGAGAAATCTAGAGGGTCTTCAGAAAAGCGATCAGAGCTTCTTTGTCGTCATGGGGTAGCTTCAATCCAAACTCATGTCCTTTGATGGGCCCGGGACCAAGGTGAAAGCCCTTCGGCACATAGTCGTCTCGTAAGCGCTCCGGGTCGAGCCATTCCTCTAGGGTATCTGCCTGGCCACTATGACCGAATGCGTTCCGGTACCATACGCCGCGCAGCGAGGGCACCTTGTAAAATCCAGTTCCGCGCCGGGTTTGCGTGGCAAGAATCGGATCGGTCCCTACGGATACATCCAGAATGTCGATGGTCCGACGAAGATCCTCGGGGACGTTGAAGCCCTGCGCAGGGGTCAGTTTGTTGTTGGTGTAGAGAGGCGGCGTGTGGCACCCGATGCAGCCTTGCTGCTCAAAAACGCGTTGCCCACGGACCGCCTGCTTATCCAGACGGTTAGGATTCGGAGGAGGTTTTAGCGAGTAAATATAGAGAGCCAACGCATAGAGTTGCTCGTCACTGAACCGAGTGCCATCTTCCGCGAAACCATTGGATACCGGCGAGGGCTGAAAATCGCCGTAGTGGGCCATGATGTCGAGTCCGTAGTTCACGATTGCATAACGCATCAGATCGCCTATGGAACGGTGGCGCGTCAGACCGGTCGAATCCAGGTACCTGATTTCCTGCAGTCCTATCAACGACGGAACCTTGGAAGGTGACAGGTCGGTGGTGCCGTGCCTCGCTTGCACACCAGGCTGCATGGCTGCGTTCCGGCGAGCGTATTCATCAATACTGATTGACTCAAATTCTTCACGCTTCACTACCCACGGTGCGCCGAACAGGGTCCACCGGCCCTTTATAGCGCGAGCGGAGTCCGCGGCGAAGATTTGGCCAAGAGGAAGATTGCCCTGCGATCCCTTTAAAACGGTGCCATCCGGCATGAGACGTGTATGGCAGGCAGCGCAGGAAGTCGCGCCCCCTATCTCGACCACGCCCTTCTTACGAATAACATAACGGAAGTACGGAATGACGCCGTCGCGCGTTGCGGGAGCCCCTGCTACCAAAGCCACAGGCAAGGGTAATCCTGGGTCTCTCGGAAAGGGCGACGAGTCGAAGACCACCTCACCGGCGTTGATCCAATCCTGCTTCGTACGCAGCCTGGAGGGGTCGAAAACAACCTCAGGTTCCTTTTGTTTGAGCCCCTCCATGTATCCGGCGGGCTCGCGGCCCGGCGCGTACACCGGATACGTACGATAGATAGGGCGAACTTTCAGCCCATAATACTCCCTTGAATTGAGGAAGCGCGGGGAACGATCCCGCTGTGCAAGCGGGACGTGGAAGGCTTCGACCTCGCCGTCGTCCCAAGCGCGCGGAATGTCGGGACGAAAGGTCTGTCCCGCCGCGAAGGCGGAGAGTAAATAAAACGCCAGCACCGCACGGTACATGTCTTCTCCTGCAAGGCCGTAAACCTCAAAAAATATTGTTTAGCATAACAGCACTGCGAAGCGGGATTGCGTCCATGGGGACCGGCCACAGCGTGCACCGAAAACCAGTCGATTCGAATCACTGTTCGTGTATTGCGCATCAACATCAATCGATCTTGCAAAACTTACCATTTTTGAGACAGCAGCGCGAGCGTCACGATTCGGTCTGCCTGCCACTCGCCGTGAACTGTGCGCCGGCTGCTTAAGAGTGGCCGGTTTGGGAGCCGGCGCACGCATAGCCCCTGGCTAGTCGTTAAAAACCGGCCAATCTTCAAGTGAGGTTCGGCGTTAGACATAGCGCCCCCGCGGTCCGATGGATCGGCCTTCATTTCTTCTTTTCGTTCGAATTTCCTTACGTGGGAGTGGCCCCAAAAGCCTCGTGAGCGGGCTCTCCAGGTGTCGTGCTCCGTTATCGCAGAAATCTCTTGCTGCCCGCGGTTTCATTGCGGAGAATGGGCCTGCGTGGTCTTGAATGACTCGCGGTGCAACCGCATCGAATCGGGCAGATTTTAGCCGGATAAGTCGCCAAGTGGCGGCCTAAGAAAGGCAGACACTACTGCGAAGCCGGTGGATTGTCCGGTTCGATGCCCATTCGGTCGTTGACGGCAAAGCGTAATTTTTGCTTGCAGCCGAGGTACCTTTCCGTCGTTTGGATCGAGACGTGCCCAAGTAGAAATTGGATCTGGTCCAGTTCGCCACCGGCAAGATGGCAGAGCCTCGCGCAGCTGCGCCGGAGATCATGCGGCGCGAGTTTTTCGATACTGGCACGCTTTGCGGCGCCTTGGACGACCTCCCACAGTACCTTGGGCGTCATGCCTGTTCCCCAGACCCGCCCCGTTTTGTTGATAGATCGAAAGAGCGCGCCTTCGGTGAGGCAACCGGCTTCCTTCCATTCATCGATTGCTGCTTTTACCCATGATGGGTCTGGGACAGTCCGGATGTGCCCAGCTTTGCCCAGTGGATCGGCGATAACCCAATGCTCTTCGCGCGACTGGATGGAATCAACCCGAAGGGTGAACAACTCACCGCGGCGCAGTCCGCAGCCGATCAGCATCGCGATCATGGCGTAGTCCTTCTTGCCCCGTAGCGAACCTCGATCAACTACCGCGAGTCACCGCTTGGCCTGTTCAGCTGTCAGCCAGTTTCCAACGCGAACTCCGATCCGACGGACGCCCTTGACTCGTCGGATTCCGGCGGCGAGTTCCGGGCTGAGAAGGCCGGAATCGGCAGCTTCAAACGCAACACGTCGGACAGCAGCCAAGCGGAGATTGATGGTTGTGGCTGCGTACTGCTTCTGTGCGAGAAAGATCCGGTATCGCAAGACTACTGTACGGTTGAATGCGAGGCGCGGTTCTGAACAATACCAATCGACGAAATCGGTTATGGCGCGGTCATAGCTGCGCTGACCGCTCTTTGACGTGAGTGTATTAAGTACCGCCGCTTTGGACTGTTCGAGGTCGGGAAGCGCGAGAACGCGCTTGGGCGGGCGCTTTTTCCTGCGTGGTTTTGACATCGGAGACGGCTTCCTTTGGACCGTCGCCTGTCAGGATGCTCACAACTCGCCCCTACGCCGTCAGGGAAGATCTACCGCTGCCGGGAGCCCGGCAAAAATCGGCAAACGCGCGTTTTTACTCAAGTTGACCGCTCGCGCCCAACTTCCGGTTGACGCGTCACTCGGGAGTAAACTCGCCGTCCGATCGGCTAGACTTAGCTGAACCCTAATATGCTGCTTTCTGCGGGTGACAAACTCGGCCCTTACGAGATCATTGCGCCCATCGGTGCGGGCGGAATGGGAGAAGTTTACAAGGCGCGGGACATGCGGCTCCACCGTGACGTAGCCGTAAAAGTGCTGCCGCAAACCTTTGCAACCGACGCGACGCGGGAACGCTTCCAGCGTGAGGCGCGCGCCGCCTCGGCGCTCAATCATCCCAATATCTGCGTGGTCCACGATGTGGGCGAAGCGGCTGGTCATCCCTTCCTGGTGATGGAGTTACTCGATGGCAAAACGCTGCGCGAGCATATCGGCAGCAAGCCCCTGGACATCTCGATCGCGCTGGCGCTGAGCATTCAAGTAGCCGACGCACTGGACGCAGCCCATGCGAAAGGGATCATCCATCGCGACATCAAGCCCGCCAACATTTTGGTAACCGATCGCGGCAACGCCAAGGTGCTCGATTTCGGCTTAGCCAAGCACAACCAGCCGGCGGACACCGATGCGCTGACTGTCGATATGCTCACGGAGCCGGGCACCGCGATGGGCACGGTCGCTTACATGTCGCCAGAACAAGCCCGCGGCGAAGTAGTCGATGCGCGCAGCGATCTGTGGTCGTTTGGCGTGGTTCTGTACGAAATGGTGACGGGGTCGCGGCCGTTTGACGGCCCGACGTCCCCGATCATCTTCGAGGCGTTGCTGAATAAGACGCCCCAGCCGGTTCGCGAGCGGAATCCGAAAGTCCCGGCCGAGCTTGAACGCATCATTAATGAGCTTTTGGAAAAGGATCGCGGGTTGCGTTACGCATCGGCCGCGGAAGCGCGCGAGGATTTGCAACGCTTGCAAAGCGGGCTGAGTCCGGCCGCTGCCAGCCGAAGGAGCCAGCCCCTCCTGAAGTACGGAATGGTCGCCGCTGCCACGCTGATTCTGGCCGCGGGCGGGTTTTTCTTTTGGCAGCAGCGCGGCCGTGCAAAGCAGCTTACCGACAAGGACACGATCGTCCTCGCCGATTTCAAGAACACGACGGGTGACCCGGCTTTTGACGAAGTCCTGCGTGAGGGGATGGCCGTGCAGTTGGAACAATCACCTTTCCTCAGCATGATTTCCGACCAGCGCATCCGCAAGATGCTGGCGCTGATGAAGCAATCGCCGGATGCGAAACTCACGCCGGAGATCGCTCAGGGGGTTTGCGCGCGAAGCGGCAGCGCGGCTGTGCTGGAGGGTTCGCTGGCAGCCGTCGGCAGTCAGTATGTGTTGGGTTTCCGCGCGAAGAACTGCCGGAACGGGGACATTCTCGACGACGAGCAGGTCCAGGTTGCGAAGAAGGAAGAGGTTCTGAACGCGCTCAGCCAGATTGCCGGCAGATTCCGGACGCGGGTCGGCGAGTCGCTAGCGATGGTAAAGGAGCATGAAATCCCCCTGATCGAGGCGACGACGGCTTCGCTCGAAGCGCTGCAAGCGTACAGCGAGGCTCAGGCGGTGAATGTTTCGAAGGGGAACGGAGCGGCGATTCCGCTGTTTAAGCGCGCCGTCGAGCTGGATCCGAGTTTCGCTTTGGCCTCAGCCCATTTGGGCTTGGCATACAGCGGTATTGGGGAATCGGCCCTGGCCGCAGACAGCCTCAAAAAAGCTTACGAGATGCGGAATCATGCCAGCGATCCGGAAAGATCTTTTGTTTCTCTAAACTATCAGCGCCTCGTGACCGGCAATCTCGAGAAGGCGGATCAACTGGGCGAGTCGTGGGCTCAAACCTATCCACGCGATGTGCGAGCTTACGCGCATTGGTCGGTCATCTCCCGCCGTACCGGACGTTATGCCAGATCGTTGGAAGAATCAGCGAAGGCTATCGCCATCGATCCGGATTTTGTCTTCGGCTACATCGGTCAGGCGTTGGCGGAGCTTTATCTGGATCGCCTGGATGAGACGGAGAAGACGCTTCTGGCGGCCTCAAATCGCAAGCTCGAACCGCCTGACACCCCTCTCCTGCGCTACTACGTCGCGTTTTTGAAAAAAGACGAGGACACCATGAAACGGCAGGTTGCTCTGGCGCAGAATCGTCCCGATGCGGAAGACTGGCTGACGCACTCTCAAGCTCTCGTGGCGGCGTACTCGGGGCGCTTGCAACTGGCACGCGGCCTGTCGCAGCGCGCCGCAGACTTGGCCCAGCAGGCCGGCAATCGCGAGAGAGCGGCCACATTCGAGGGCGCAGCCGCACTCTACGAAAGCGTCCTCGGGAGTGCGGTGGAGGCCAAAGCGCGAGCAAAGGCTGCTCTGAATTTATCCCAAGGCCGCGACGTGGAATTTGCCGTGGCATTTGCGCAGGCCAAGCTTGGAAATATGGCGGATTCACAGAAACTGGCAAACCATCTTAACCGGCAGTTCCCCGAAGATACTTCGGTTCAATATCAATACCTGCCGGTACTTCGCGCGCTTGCCGCTCTCAAAGAGGGCAACGCGCCGAAGGCCAGACAGGAACTCAAATCTGCGGAGCGTTATGAAACGGCCATAAACGGACTCAGCGAGAATGGGTTCTACGGAACCATGTACCCGGCATACGTGCGCGGCGAAGCATTTCTCGCGGAGCATAAGGGCGTGGAGGCCGCGGCCGAATTCCAGAAGTTGATAGATCACCGTGGGATCGTCTTAGCGGATCCGACCGCAGCTCTGGCGCGCCTTGAAGTCGGCAGAGCCTGGCATCTGGCGGGAGACGACGCCAAAGCGAAGGCCGCGTACCGGGATTTCCTAGCCTCGTGGAAAAACGCCGACGAGCTCCCGATCCTCAAACAATCCAAGGCGGAATACGCCAAGCTACAATGAGCGACTCACTTCGCGATCCGGTCGGGCGAGGTGTATCGCGCTCGCGACTCGCGCGCCCGTAGTCGCGTAAGCAGAGACACCCTTTCCATGGATGTATGGCAAACAGGAAGTAATCCAGTTGAGGGAAGACGCCGACTCGGACCTTGACCCTGGCGGGTCGTCCCGAAGCCGGGCTCTTTTTCAGAGATATGTCCTGCCTTGTCGCGCAGCGTTTACCGACGACTCCGAACCGCCGTCGGCTGCTCCAACCGTATGACACCCTATCCGTACAAGGCAGATTCCGGAGTTAGGAGCCTTATCAAGCAATATTGGTAGCTTCGGCGCCCATTCATTTCGCCTGCCCGGCGAGCCAGCTTCCCGGGTAGCCGACCATCTACGAGCATCAGGTCGCTGCACTTCGGGCAACGCGCGTTTTCCGGTCAAATGGGATAAGCATTTGATGATGGGGACCGCGCCTACGATCCAGCCGGGGCGCCATGATCCACTTCCACTTGACAGTCGGATCGATTCAAGTCTCAAATGGTACACTCCTTGTGAAGCGGGGTTTGAATGAGTCGGACGGTCGGTCACTACGAGCTCTTGAGCCAGATCGGCCAGGGTGGAATGGGGCAGGTATGGAAGGGCTGGGACTCGCGGCTGAACCGCCTGGTGGCAATCAAGTTCCTCGCGCCTGGCCGGCTGGCCGACAGCGATAGCCGACGCCGTTTTGTCCACGAGGCACAAGCGGCGTCTGCCCTCAACCATCCCAATATCGTCACGATCTACGATGCAGTCAGCGAAGGTGGCAGTGACTACCTCGTGATGGAATTCGTCGCCGGTAGGGGGCTTGATAGCGTCATCGCCGCAGATCCCCTACCGGTCAAGACGGCACTCCGTTATGCGCTCCAGATTACTGACGGGCTGGCCAAGGCACATGCGGCCGGAATTGTTCACCGGGACCTGAAGCCGTCGAATCTGATGATCGGAGACGATGGCATCATCAAACTGCTTGACTTCGGACTGGCCAAGCTCACCGCGCCGCAGGAATCGGGCGGAGCCACGAGCATGGAGACCCTAACCTCCGGAGGAGTCATCGTAGGGACGGTAGTCTATATGTCACCGGAGCAGGCGCAGGGCAAGTTGCTGGACGTCCGTTCCGACGTGTTCTCGCTCGGCGTGGTCCTGTACGAAATGTTCTCGGGCCGCCGGCCGTTTGCAGGCGAATCGCAGCTCGATACCCTGATGGCGATTGTTCGGGATCCTCCGCCTCCGTTATCGGACGTGCGGGCCGATTTGCCGCCGGGCATTGCGCCCATCGTGAACCGGTGTTTGGAAAAGAATCGTGAAAAGCGGTTTCCTTCCGCGTCGGAGGTCCATCGCGAACTTGCCCGTCTGGACCAGACTCTCTCGTCCGGCAGGCTGACTTTGCCGCAGGCGATCGCGAGCGCACGGCGCCCGCGAATCCTGCTCCCGGCGCTCGCGCTGCTGCTCGCGGTCGCCATGCTGGCATCGTGGATGGTACGCCGTGCCTCGCGCCTCCGCTGGGCGAGCCACGATGGAATGGTCAAAATTGCACAACTGGTGCAGGACGGAAAATACACCGCGGCGTTCGAGTTGGCCAAGGAGACGGAGAAGGTTATCCCATCCGATGAACGGTGGAAAACGCTCTGGCCGGACATTGCCCGTACGGTGCGGATCGAGACCGACCCGCCGGGCGCCGAGATTTATCGAAAGGACTACAACGAGCCTGACAGCGCGTGGCGTCTTGTGGGCAAATCTCCGGCGCAGTTGATCGTCCCCCGAGGTTACTTCCGCTGGAAGTTTGTGAAGGAAGGCTTCGAGACCACGCTATCCCTGTCCAACTCCGGCGCCGAACGGTTTGTGTGCCGGCTGTCTCCGAAACAGTCGACGCCCGAAGGCATGGTGCTGGTGCCCGAAGCGCCTCCTGCAATGAGTATGCCGGTCGCGCGCCTCGGCAATCTCGTGCTGACCGGGATCCCGGCATTTTGGATGGACCGCTTTGAGGTGACTAATCGGCAGTTCAAAGAATTCGTCGATAAGGGAGGCTACCGCAATCCGGAGTTTTGGAAACAACCGTTCCGCAATGGAAACCAGTCGCTCACCTGGGAGAATGCGCAGCGCGCGTTCGTGGATGTGACGGGCCGCCCAGGCCCGGCAACGTGGGAAGGTGGGACCTATCCGGCGGGAGAAGACGATTTTCCGGTTCGTGGCGTGAGCTGGTATGAAGCCGCCGCCTATGCCGAATTCGCCGGCAAGCAGTTGCCGACCATCTACCACTGGTACCGGGCCGCGGACCTGCGGACCGCGACTTACGTTGTGCCATTGAGCAACTTCAAAGGGACCGGTCCTGCAAGGGTTGGCCAGTTCCAAGGCATCGGTCCGTTCGGCACCTACGATATGGCAGGTAATGTGAAAGAGTGGTGCCTGAATGAAACCGGCGACGGGTTTCGTTTCATGCTGGGAGGCGGCTGGCGCGACCCCATTTATACATTCGTGCAGCCCGACGCAAAACCGCCGTTCGATCGTGGCGCGCAGAATGGGTTTCGATGCGTGCGTTATCCGGTTCAGCCGGACCAGGCTCTGCTTCTGCCAAAACTCCAGGTTGAATTTCCCGATCTGGCGCCGGTAGGCGACGAAGCCTTCCGCTCTTATCGGGCGCTCTTTTCTTACGAGCCGAAGGAAATGAAGGCCCGCACCGTTCAGGTGGATCGAGACAATCCCGATTGGACCAAAGAGTACGTGACCTTCGAAGCCACTTACAGCGCCGAGCAGGTTCCCGGATACCTGTTTCTTCCGAAGAATTCGAAGCCACCCTTTCAGGTATTGGTGTATATTCCCTCTGCGCAGGCTCAGCAATTCACGGATGCCAGTTCCATCGAGGCGCCACCGCGCTGGGACTTCCTGGTTCGCACGGGCCGCGCGGTATTTCATCCGGTGCTGCCGGGCACTTATGGCCGCACGAAGCCTCAGCCGCGAACCCCAATCGCGGAGCTCGCTGCGTTGGTGGAGCGCGGTCAGGATATCCGCAGGGCTGTTGACTACCTGGAGAGCAGGCGGGACATCGACCGGACGCGAATCGGCTACATCGGTGCGAGTTGGGGGGCCGGGTCGGCGCCGATCTTTCTCGCCGTCGAGCCGCGATTCAAGGCGGCCGTGCTCGAGGACGGTGGGTTCTTTGTTACGCCCGCTCTGCCCGAAATGAACGCCGTGAACTACGCGCCGCGAGTCCAGATCCCCGTGCTGATGATCAACGGCCGCTATGACTATTTCTTCCCTCTGGAGCTTGCACAGAAGCCGCTGTACAACCTTCTAGGCACGCCCGCGGCCGACAAGCGCCATGTCATTCTCGAAGCCTCGCACGACGTCACACCGCTGCGCCAGGCGCTGATGAGGGAGACTCTCGATTGGCTGGACAAGTACCTGGGCCGCCCGTGAAGCGATAGTTCCCTCCCCGCTCTGCTGGGGCAGCTCGCCACCAGCCCCTCAGCCCCGTCCTGCCTTCAATGTATCGGGCCTGTTGGATCGAAGATCCTCCCTGGTCGCGCAGCGTTTACTGACTCAAACGGCTTCCGGTCATCGGCCCGGTTGGCAGGCGGCAATCAAGTTTGACGCGATGGTGATATCTGGCCGTTGAAGACAGATTCTCCCAAGGCGCTGTAGCGTTCTGGAACCTCATTGAACTGCTTCCGGTCGCAGGATGGGTTCGGCGATACGTTAGCGAACTTCTGCGAGGATGTATTTGTCGAGAATGACGAATAACTGGCGATGTGGATCGCGGCGTAGAAGCCGACGAAAGGCGTCGCTTACCAGCACTGGTTGTCTTAGCCATGCCACTGGGCTCTCGACTGGGGGCGCCGGTCGATTGCCTGCTTGACCTTGCGGGCCAGGACAGAGGCGGTGTAGGGCTTTTGGAGGAAGCCGGCGAGGCCGCGGTGCTCGAAGCGGTGCAAGGCTTCGGTTTCACTGAAGCCGCTGGAGAGGATCACCGGAATATCGGAGCGGATTGCGTGGATCTCCTTCAAGGCCTCGTCGCCATTCATCGCCGGCATGGTGAGATCCAGCAGCACGGCGTCGAAACAGGCGGGGCGGGCGGTGACCGCCTGGACGGCGAGCAGGCCGTCGGAGGCCAGTTCCACGGTGTAGCCGCAGCGCTCGAGTGCGGTGCGCGCCATGTTGCGCACCAGGTCCTCATCGTCCACCACCAGCACGTGGCCGTTGCCCCGCAGGTCGAGTTGCGGATCGCCCGGTATTGGATCGGCGGCCGAAGGAATGGCAGGGAGCGCCACCGTGAAGGTGCTGCCGCCGCCGGGAGTGCTCTCCAACGAGATTGACCCGTCGTGACTGCGGATAATCCCCAGCACGGCGGCCAGGCCAAGTCCGCGGCCCGGGAACTTAGTGGTGAAGAACGGGTCGAAGATGCGGGCCCGGGTGGCTGCGTCCATGCCGCAGCCGGTATCCCTGACCTCGAGGCAGACCTGATGTTCGAAGCCTACCTGGCGCGCGGAGGTGGTGATGGTCACGGTCCCATGGCCCTCGATCGCCTCGCCGGCGTTGGTAGCCAGGTTCATGATCAACTGTTGGATCTGGGAGGCATCCGACTCGACTGCGGGCAAGCGCGTGGCGAGGTGGAGTTCGAGCTGCACGGAAGTGGAGATCGAGGTCCGGATCAGGGGCGCGATCTCGGCGACCTGCGCGGAGAGATCCAGGCGCTGCATCACAAACCGGCCCTTACCGGCATACGCGAGCATCTGCCTTACCAGCAAAGCGGCGCGCTCGCTGGCGGTTAGAATCTCCGCTAACCTGGGCGCGGCGGTGCTCTCCGGGCCCAATTCCTCAGCCATCAGGCTGGCATTCCCCATAACACCCGTCAGCAGGTTATTGAAGTCATGGGCCAGCCCGCCGGCAAGCACACCCAGGCTCTCCAGCTTCTGGCCCTGGCGCAGCTGTTCCTCGAACTGGATGCGCTCGGTGATATCGCGTGCGATGTGAGAAGCGCCGACGATCCGGCCGTTGTTATCGCGCACGGGTGAGATAGTCAGGGACACGTGAATCAGGCGCCCGTCTTTGTGTTGACGCACGGTCTCGAAGTGTTTGACCGGCAGTCCCCCGGCGATACGGGCGAGGATTCCAGCTTCTTCGTGACGGCGGTCCTCGGGCACTACCAGCGAGATCGGCTGACCGAGGGTTTCCCCGTTCGAATAGCCGAAGAGACGCTCGGCGCCATGGTTCCAACTCTGGATGATGCCGTCCATATCCTTGGAGATGATGGCGTCATCGGAGGATTCCACGATGTCGCGGAGTTGTGCGGCGAACTCCTGGTCGCGCTCGTGGTGCGCCACCTCCACGCTCAACTGTTCGAGCCGTTCCGCCGCGAGGCGGGCGCTGCGCATCACCTCGGCTCGCATGCAGCCTTGACGATCAAGCAGCCAGATCAGGAAAAGACAGAATAGAACTGCGCCGGAAAGTCCCACGAAGCGAGCGATCGGGGGCTCGGGTTGAGCGTGGCGTAGAAAGACGTACAGGCTGGGGGAGAGGGCGGCCGAGAGGGCGGTACAGCCAGGTCCAAATCCGAGGAAGCGCGCCGCGGCCAGCATCGCGAAGAACTGAAGCAGAAAAGGATAATGGTCGCCCAGGAGAGGATCCAGAACGTGGCGCAACAGCATGGCCGCACCGCTCAACCCCACGGCGGCCGCATACCTCGCCGGCGCGGAGTACGTTCTCAAGCTGACATCCATCCCTCCGTCAATGATACCCGACGTACCCTGATCACCCTTGTGAACAAAAAGTGTTCTGTTTAACACTGCTGGATCGCACCACGTCAGAGTTTGTGTGGCTTCTAACGAGTTTGCGACGGGTTATGCGATTGTTAGGACATTACGGATCGCGATCCCGAGTGTTGTTCGCAGACACGGCTGGCTTACACTCTCTTGCTCGATACGTTGGAAGGCCGGCGTCGAAACGAGGGTTAGAGAGAGAGTGACGTGCATCGCGCGGGAGGCCATCCGGCCCGGCAAGAGAGAACCATTGGGCGGCGGATGAATACGATGAGCGCGGACAACGATCAGGCAAATTCCCGGGGTAAATCAAGCAGAGATCTCGATCTCCTCTGCGCCTTTAGCCCACACGTAAACTTTCCGAGTGATGCTATCGCTTGTCCTGCCCGATTCTTGATGGGGTAGACTGAACTGGATCAGGCACATGCCACTGTCGCCAGGGGACCACCTCGGACCTTACGAGATCATCTCGCTGCTCGGTAAGGGCGGCATGGGTGAGGTGTATCGCGCGTGCGATCCTCGGCTAGGACGCGATGTCGCAATCAAGATTTCGGTGCAGCAATTCAGCGATCGCTTTGAGCGCGAAGCGCGAACGATTGCTTTGTTGAACCATGCGAACATTTGCACACTCTACGACGTCGGACCCAATTACCTTGTGATGGAACTGGTCGATGGCGCTCCGCTGAAAGGTCCGCTTCCGGTCACGAGAACGGTCGAGTATGCCGGGCAAATCCTCGACGCCCTCGACGCGGCGCATCGCAAAGCCATCGTCCACCGCGATCTGAAGCCAGCGAATATTCTGGTCACGAAGCAGGGAATCAAACTGCTGGATTTCGGTCTGGCTACGCGAAATTCGGTGCTCCAGGAAAGCGATGCGACCCGGACAATTGCGATTACGCGGCAGGGAGAGATCGCTGGCACCCTCCAGTACATGGCTCCGGAGCAGCTACAGGGCAAGGGAGCCGATGCACGCAGCGATCTGTTTGCCTTCGGCTGCGTGCTGTACGAGATGCTGAGCGGCAAGCAAGCGTTCGAAGGCTCCTCGACGGCCAGCGTGATTGCCGCCATCCTCGAACGCGAACCGGCGTCGCTAACGGCCGTCCCGGCGCTTGACCGGCTAATCCGGAAGTGCCTGGCGAAAGATCCGGACGAGCGGTTTCAGAACGCGCGCGATCTGAAATACAATCTCTCGCTCGCGGTGGAGTCAGGACCAGCCTTGCCCCCGGCGAAGCGGAGGACACTTTCTTGGCTTGCGACCGCGTGCCTGACCGTGGTCGCGGCGGTCGTGCTCTCGTCGCCTTGGCGCGGCGGGGGCGGAACCATAGGCCGACCAATGCTGCAACTCGACCTCGATCTCGGTCCGGACGAAATATCGGCCCCCACGATTTCGGCGGATGGCCTCGGTGTCGCCTTTGTCACGCGCGGGCAACTCGCCGTGCGCCGGCTCGACTCGACGAAGACTATCGCGCTGGCCGGGACCGAAAATGCCGACCACCCCTTCTTCTCTGCCGACGGAAAGTGGCTGGCATATTATGCCGGTGGGAAGTTGCAGAAGATTTCGGTTGATGGCGGGGCGCCGGTAGTGCTGTGCGACGCCCCCAGCGGGGGGGGAGGAAATTGGGGCGAGGACGGCGCCATCGTATTCAATCCGAGCAGTACCGGCGGCATTTCCCGCATCCCTGTCGCCGGTGGGAAACCCGAACTCGCGGTGAAGTTGCGCGAAGACGAAAGCACGCTCTACGCTCCGCAGGTGCTTCCGCTGGGCAAGGGGATCCTGTTCCACAGCCGGTCCGGTACCGTGGAGGCGCAACCCGAGAACGGCGGACCGCCGAAGATTCTGGTGCAAAATGCATTGACGGCGAGATACCTGAAAGCCGGGTACCTCGTCTACTATCAGGGCGGGAGCCTTTTCGCAGCCCCGATGAACCTGGACCGATTGGAGTTGACCGGCCCTGCGGTGTCCCTGGTGGAGGACGTCGCCCTCATCACCCATCTAGGAGCACAGTACGACGCTTCTCCTCTGGGCACCCTGGTCTATCTGCGGGGGAGAGTCCCACAGCAGGTGCTGTCGTGGGTCGATTCTTCCGGCCAAATCACGCCTTTGCTGTCGCAACCAGGAATGTATGAGAGCCCGCGCCTCTCGCCGGACGGTACGCGCCTGGCTCTGGCGATCATACAGCGTGGCGAGGAGAATCTCTGGGTCTACGACATCGCTCGCGGCATCATGACGCCCGTCACCTTCGGCCCCGCGGTCAAGTATTTCCCATCGTGGACGCCGGACGGAGAGTTTCTCGTTTTCCACCCTGGATCGCGGTTGGGCTGGATTCGCGCCGACGGGAGCGGCAACTCAGGCCAACTGGATGGAGTGAACGGATTCCCCTGGTCCTTCTCTCCCGACGGCAGCCGGATTGCGTTTTTTCAAGCCGATGCGCAGGGGTATTACGACCTCGAGACCGCAGTGGTTGAGCGGGGGAACCACACGATGGGCATCAGGCGACCAACGCCGCTCCTCGAGCAGCCAGGGCTTCAGGCCGGTCCTGCGATTTCTCCGGATGGGCGCTGGCTGGCGTACTATTCCGATGAGTCTGGCCGCCGCGAGGTGTATGTCCGGCCTTTTCCCGCAGACGGTCCCCTAGTGGGCGGGAAGTGGCAGATCTCCAACGAGGGAGGGCGCTATCCGATATGGTCTCGGGCCGGCGGGAAGTTGTTCTTTGAATCCGCCGATAACCGGATCATGGTGGCAACCTATGCTGCGCGCGGCGAAACCTTCTTAGCGGACAAGGCACGACGGTGGGCTGACGTCCGGCTGGCGGATACCGGCACCCGTCCCGAATTCGACGTGGCGCCGGACGGCAAACGGGTCCTGGTGACACTCGATGCGCCGGGCGAGACAGCCAAACCGGAGACGCATTTGCGCCTGCTTATCAACGTGAGCGACGAATTGCGCCGGCGGGCGGCGAGCATTATTGCGGCAAAGTGAGCTACTTAGCCCGACGACGGGCGGGAATCCTCCCGAAGCTGAGGACCTTGTACCCGGGAGCCGGGGCGAAGAATGCCTGTATGTGCAATCCTGTGACTGCCCGGAAACGTTAGAAATCTGTCCCACCAATCCGAAAAGGCTCTTTCCGATATCGCTAGTAACTCACGGCGGAAGACCTGAGCATTTCACGTGGCTGCTCAAATTTTTCGGAATTTCGCCGATAAAAAGAACCGGTGCTCAGCAGGAGATTTGCGGGATTGGTTCGCGGAACTGGCCGTGGAAGATCTCGTTGAAGAGTTCCAGGATTTGTCCGTGTACGGCGCCGTTGTCGGCGAGCAGGTGATCGGAGGCCGTAACGGAGTGGGCGAGGCCGTTCATGTCGCTGACGGCGCCTCCGGCCTCGGTAACCAGGAGGGTGCCGGCCGCCATATCCCAGGGCTTGAGGCCGAATTCCCAAAAGGCATCGAGACGGCCGCAGGCGACGTAGGCCAGATCGATGGCCGCGGAGCCGGTGCGGCGGACTCCGTGGGAGGCCATGGCCATCTGGTGATAGAAGTGGATGTTCACGTTCTGGTGGCGTTTGCGGCTGGGAAAGCCGGTGGATGCGAGGACGTCTTCGAGGCGTTTGATGGCGGACACACGAATGCGGCGGTTGTTCAGATACGCGCCCGCGCCGCGCTCCGCGGTGAACATTTCCTGGCGGATGGGATCGTAGATGACGCCGGCGATCATCTCACCCGCGCGCTCCAGGCCCAGGGTCACGTTGAATACGGGAAAGCTGTGGGCGAAGTTCGTGGTGCCATCCAGGGGATCCACAAACCAACGGAATTCGGAGGGACTTTCGTGGCCGCCGCCTTCCTCGGCCATAATGCCGTGGGTGGGGAAGTGGGAGCGCAGTCGCTCCACCACGAGCTTCTCGCTGGCGCGGTCGGCCTCGGTCACGAGGTCGAAATCGCCCTTAAGCTCGAAGGCGACGCGGCGTTCGAAGTAGTTTGCCAGCAGCGCGCCGGCTTCGCGCGCGATATCGACTGCAGTCTCCAGGTATCCCACGCGCTACGACTCTTCCGCCAGGTATTTGATGTCGTGCTTGAAGATGAAGAGGTTGGGTTCGCCGCTGCGGGTGATGCGGATAAAGGACTGGTCGTAATACTCGATGATGCCGACCACTTCCTCGCCATCGGCCAGCTTGACGCGGACGGTCTTGGAGTTCTCGATCAACTGTTTGAGATACTTTGCCTCTTCAAACGTTTGTTCCGGCGCGCGCGCGGATTTTCCTTGAGGTGGCGTATGCTTCTCCTAACGCTTCTTCCTGAGCTGGCTGTCGGGGGACACATTGATGCGGTCTTCCGGCGAACCGGAAACCCCGCCCTCGACCTCCCCATAATAGCCGTTGCGCGCGGACACCCGCAAATCCGGCGTCTTCACGCGGACGTCGAGCGAGTGAAACGCCTTCTTGGTAAGCGGCACATTTTGCGGGTAGAACCCCACGAGGTATTGAGTACGCAGCTCCGTGATGATGTCGGCGAAGGCCTGATCGAGTTCGGCGCCGGGCGTGGGCATGAAGATGCGCCCGCCGGTGCCCTTGGCCATAAAATCGAGCGCATGTTCCCCGCCGATATTGCGGCCGGCGTCATTGGTGATGGGCACGACGACGATGGCGTAGATCACGGCGTCGGCCAGTTGCGCGGCTTCGAGGGCTTTCTGGACGCTCAGCTTGCTGACGGTATCGCCGCCATCGGTGACCACGACGATGACCTTGCGGCCGTCGCGCGGCTCGAGTTTTTGCGCGGCCAGGTAGACGGCGTCATACATCGCGGTGCCGGCCTCGCCGTGCATCACCTTAAGGCGGTTGTCGAAGGCGCGCAAGTCGCGGGAGAAGGGCTGTTGTTCGCGGATCTCCCAATTGAAGGTGTACAGCGCCGCCTTATCCTCCGGATTGCCTTCGCCGAGCAGAACGTGGAAAAAGCGCGAGGAGGAATCGGACTCGTACTTCAGTTCCTTGGCGGTGGAGCCGCTGGTATCGACGAGGAGCACCACGGAGAGCTTCTGCTCGGTCTGGTGCTCGAAGACGGCGATCTGCTGTTTGACGCCGTTGTCGTAAATTTCAAAATCGTCCTTGCCGAGGCTCCCGATGATCTTGCCCGCGGGGGTCTTGACGGTAGCCACCACGCGCACCAGATTGACGTTGGCGCGGAAAGTGGTCGTGGGCTGCTGGGCGAGCAGGGCGCCGGCGAGAAGGGCTGCGGCTAAAGTCTTAGCCGACAACCGGAAGGTTTTCATCCCACTCTCCCTCCACCCAGACCTCGCCATCCACGAAGTGTTCCTTCTTCCAGATGGGCACGACTTTCTTGAGTCGGTTGATGCCCTCAAGAGCGGCCTCGAAGGCGGGGCGGCGGTGCGGGGCGGTGACAATCACGGCGACGCTGGTTTCACCCACCAGCATGCGTCCGAGACGATGCACGAGGGCCACGCGGCCTACCTCGTGCGACGCGGCAATGTCACAACCGATTTGCACCATCATCTTCAATGCCATCGATTCATAGCACTCGTAATCGAGGCAGAGAGTGGAGCGGCCCTTGGTGTTGTTTCGGACGGTGCCTTCGAAATTCACCACTGCGCCCTCGGCGCCGGTCATGAGGCGTGCGATCACGCCACGGATATCGATGGCATGGCGGGTCAGGGCGAAGTAGTGGCCGGACTCCACAATTTCGACGGGGTCGACGTGGCGGCCGCCAGAAACCGGCGGCAGGAAGGCCACTTCGTCGCCATCCAGAAGGGGCGTAGTCCGTTCGGCAAACTCTTGATTCCGGGCAATTACGATGGAGCGAGCCAAGTCGCCGAGCCGCGGATAGCGCGTCCGGTAGAGCTCGAAAACCGACTGCAGGTCGGAGCCCGGCGGAAACTCGGCGTCTTCCGCCGACTTTCCTACGATATCCCTCAGCATCCCGAAAAACAGAACTCTCGCGCGCATGGGCAGAACGATAACTCTCAGTTTAACAGACGCTTCCAGACGGCCTTCGGGTTGCGCTGAGTTACAATCAATCTTCCCGATGACGCCTGTGAACGAAACCCGCCTGCGCGTGCGGTACGCGGAAACCGACCAGATGGGCGTAGTTTATTACGCGAACTACCTGGTGTGGATGGAAGTGGGCCGGGTGGAGCTGTGCAAGTCCTGTGGTTTTAATTACCGTGACATGGAGGCCGAGGACGGCATCTTCCTGGCGGTGGCCGAGTCGCACTGCCGGTACCGGTCGCCGGCGCGGTTCGACGATGAAGTGACGGTGCGGACGTGGATCGAGACGGCGAATACGCGGATGGTCACGTTCGCCTATGAGATGCGGGTGGCGGAGCGGCGGGTGGCTACCGGTTCCACGCGGCATGTGTTTGTGTCGCGCGCCATGCGGCCGACGCATTTGCCGGAGAAATACCACGCGCTGTTTGGGCTGACAAAAACTGATTAGAGGGACCGGCCAGGAGGCCCGTCCTACGGGCGGTGGGGGTGGTGCTCCATGCGGATGCCGAAGGGTTCGGACAGGCCGAGCGCGCCGGCGGCGAGTTCGATGGCGGCGAGAATGGCGAAGTCGGTATCGGGGACCTGGTCGAGCATGGGCTCGGCGCCCATACCGGAATGCCTGCCGGCCCAGTACAGAGCGAGTTTGTAGGCGTGGCAGGATGGCCAGAAGACATGCGGGGCGAGATTGGGGTCGTCGGGATCGATATCTTCGCGGTGGAGGCGGCGCGCCTCGTCCAGCAGTTGCGGGATCGCGGAGGGCTCGCCCTTCCGGGCGTCGATCATGACGCCCAGTTGTCGGCGGTCGCGGCTGGAGCCCCGAATCCGAAGCCAGAGCCAATGAACCCGCCGCCGGTGGTACCAGCGGGTGGGCGTGGCGGCATGAGGCTTTCCAGGCCGAGCGGGTAGATTTCGGCGGCGGCGGCCACCTTCGGATAACGGCGCAGGATGGCATCCACCTGCTCCGGCGGTTTTAAGGCGCGCAAGGCGCCGAGGATCTCGAAGAGGTGCGAATCCCGCCGGGAGTGAAAGCGAACACTCTCTCCGAAGCCGGAATTCGTGGGTTGGTCGGGATCGTGTTCGATGGCGTGGAGGAGTTCATCGAGCCAGACTTCGCGTTCGTCCGCCGGCAGATTTCGCCAGTGCCGGGAAAACAGGTGAGTAAACTCGTGCTGCAGGAAGGCTGGGGCGGAATCGGGACTTTGGCGGAGCCTGCGCCAACGGTCGCGAGCCGCGATCATGGCACGGCGCTGGAGAGTGGGATCGCCGGTGTGCTGGATAATGATCTGCGCGCCGCCGGTATCGCAGGCCGGATCTTCGACCAATTCGAGAGCGGCGTCAAGCTCTCCGGCTTTGGCGAGGGACTGGACCAGCATGGTGCCGGCGGAGTGTCCGGGATCTGATGGGTAATCCGACTGCAGCCGCCGGAAGAGGGCGATGGCGGCGGCTGGATCGACGAGAGCGCCATAGCGCGCCGCGTCGTTGAGGATATGGTGGAGGCTGTGCGCCGGGAGGGGCAGGGTCTCGGCGAGCCGGACGCCTTCGACGAAGGCCTGCCTGGCCGCGGGTTTATCGACCGAAGCCAGGACGCGGGCTCCCGAGAGCAGGGCCATGGAATTCACAAACGGGCCACGGCTGCGGGATTGTTCAATGGCGCGCTTGACCAGAAGGACCGGCATCTGGCTTTAGCGTACGTTATCAGGCGACGTTTTTCTGCTTCAGGCAGGGTGCATATTCGAAATCGGAGACCTTAATGTGGTTCTCCAGCCAATCCTTGAGGAACTGGAGCAGTTGCACCGTCATCGATACCTTGCCGGACTCAAAATCCTTTTGGAAACCCAGGACCTGTTTCGTGAGTGCATCGTGTTGCGTTTTGTGCCTCAGGAAATCGGGATAATCGTAGACCCGCATCAGGCGCTCTTCGTGGGCGAAGTGCACGGACGTGTACTGCACTAAACGATCCAGAATCAGCGCTAGCGAGGCCTTCCCTCTGCCCGCGCTCATGGCCTCGTACAGTTCGCGCGCGATGGCGAAGAGTTTCTGGTGCTGCGCATCAATGCTGGCGATGCCAACGGCGAATTCGGTTTTCCATTCGAACATGCCTCCTTATCGGCTGCGGGGGAAATGAACTTTAGGCTCGCGGTAATATCGAAGCATGCGCATCCTGCTGTTCAGCGGTAAAGGAGGCGTCGGCAAAACCAGTCTCGCCGCGGCGACCGGCCTGGAACTCTCCCGCCGGGGGCACCGGACCCTGATCATGAGCGTAGATCCCGCCCACAGCCTGGCGGACTCCTTCGACCTGGAGACCTCGCTCTTCCACGGCAAGACCGGCGACCCCTTGAAGATCGACCAGAACCTGGATATTCACGAGGTCAACATTCAGAAGGAGATCAAGCGCCACTGGCGGGAGATTTCCTCTTACGTGGTGAGCGTGCTGCGCACCACCGGGATCAGCGACGTGGAAGCCGAGGAACTGGCCATTCTGCCGGGCATGGAAGAGCTCAGCGCGATGATGTACGTCAACCAGTTCCGTCGTGAGAAGCGCTACGACGTGATCGTGCTGGATTGCGCGCCGACCGCCGAATCCATGCGGTTCGTCAGCATGCCGACCACGCTCGAATGGTACATGAAGCACATTTTTCCCTTCCAGCGCGGGATTCTGAAGGCGGTTCGTCCGCTAGCCAACCGGGTGTCGCCGATGGAACTGCCGCCGGACAGTTACTTCGGCAACATTCAGGACCTGTTCGGCCGGCTGGACGGGATTGGCGATCTGCTGGAGGATCCCAAAGTGACCAGCGTCCGGCTGGTGACCAACCCGGAGCGCATGGTGCTGCGCGAGACGCAGCGCGCCTTTGTCTACTTCTCGCTGCACGGGCTGACGGTGGATGAAATCATCGTAAACCGGGTGCTGCCGAGCCAGGTCACGGACGCCTTCTTCGAGGAATGGCGGGTTTCGCAGGGCCACATACTGGAAGAGATCGATTCCTACTTCGCGCCGGTCGCGGTGAAGCGCGTGCCACTGTTCACTCACGAGGTGCTGGGCCGCGAACGGTTGGAAGACCTGGCGCGCTCGCTGTACGAAGGCAAGGAGGATCCGGCGGCCGTGGTCCGAACGGAGGCGCCTTTCACATTCGTTAAGACCGACGGCCGCTACGAGGTGCGGCTGCTGCTCCCTTTCGCCGCCAAGGGCGAGATCGGCCTGTTCAAGAAGGGGGACGAACTGGTGGTCGAGATCGGAACGCTGCGCCGGCATATCGGGCTGCCGACCTCGATGGCCTCCCTTTCGCCCGGGCGCGCAAAGTTGGAGAATAAGGTGTTGACCGTGGAAATGAAGGAGGGCTGAGATGGACGAGAAAACCGCCGGTGCCGGAACCGGACCGCACACTCACGAAGGACCCGGCTGCTTCTTTTGCAGCACCGCCATGCCGGTGTTGGAGAAAATCTGGACCGAGGCCACGCGCGATCACTTCCGCACATCGCGCGTGGAGTTTCTCAAGGGATTGCGCAGCCTGATCGACGAACGGATCGATCACCTGTCGCGCCACGAAGAACAGAAAGGCACCAAAGTTACGGTCGAATAGCCGCGTCAGGGCAGCGGCGTCAGTTTGATGTTGCGGAAGGCGATCTCATGGCCTTCCGCCTCGAGGCCCAGGTAGCCCTTGCGCAGCGCGATGCCCGAAGCCTCGTTGACGACGGCGCCGTTAACGGCCAGCGTTACCTTATCGCCCGCCACGCGGATCTGGTAGTGGTTCCACTCGCCGGCCGGTTTGATGCGGTTCTCCTTCATTTCCTTCTGCAGGGTGGAGCGCAGCAGCGCGCCCTCCACCAGGTTGACGCCGAAGAGGAAGCCGCCGGTGGGGCCGGTCTGCGCCTGCAGCCAGAGTTCCCCATACTGCGAGAGACGGATGCCGACGCCGCTGTTGTACTTGACGTCGGGGCCCTTCGGGGCAAAGCGGAAATCGACATCGAGGATGTAATCGCCGAGCAGTTGGTCGTAGCGCAGCCACTCGTGCTGCCCATCGCCCGCGCAGACGAGGGCCTTCTGTTCGGGGTCGACGCGCCACTGGAGTTTGGGTTTGAGACCGTCGGTGGGAGGAATGGGAATGCGGGTCCAGCCTTTGAGCGATACATCGGGCAAGAGGTCGGTGGACTGGCCGGTTAGCAGGGCCGCGGCAAGAATGCCAAGCGACAAAATGCGTGCGAGGAACATGACGCACTCCATAGTAGTCCGATTTCAAGATTATTTACTGTTCAGAATGCGCGTCGGGTTAAACCCACGCGTGCCGCGGACACGTCTCACGGGATGTAAGAGAAAAGGGGACCTCAGTTATGCTTCAACGATTTGCATCGGGCGTGGTTGTGGCGGCGATTCTGATGGCGGCGTCGTTGCCGGTAGCAGGATTGGCGCGAAGTCGCGGCGGCGGTCACGGCTATGCGGGGCAGGGGTATTCGCGCGGCTATGGATCTGGGGGATATCGCGGCTATGTCGCACCGCGTTCGTACGTACGGCCTTATTATCGCGGTTATTACGGCGGGGGCTTGTATCTGGGTTTTGGCGCACCTTATGGGTACAGCTATGCTCCGGGTTATGCGTATGGCTATGGATACGATCCCGGTTACAGTTATGATCCGGGGTATTCGTACGGACCGGCGCCAGAGCCCGCGCCGCAGGCTTGTTCGCCCGGTGGGTACGACCAGTATGGCAACTGGATTCCGAATCCTAACTGCGCAAATTAGCGGACAGGCCGGGAGGCCTGTCCTACGGCGGACTTACTGGCACCGTCGCGGTAGAGTACTGCGACGGCGGCCTTGGAGAGATCGCCGCCATCCAGCGTGATGTTGCGGTTGGCCTCGCCTTCCAGTTGGAGGAAGGCGGCGGCAGGGGTCAGCACGCGCGCGGCGCTTACGAGGACATCTTCGGAAGCGGTGCAGCGGAGGATTTCGGATTTCGGATTGCCCTGCGCGGCGAAGCCGTTGACGGTCGCATCCTTCACGTGGTCGAAGACCATCGCGGGGCGCAGGTCTGCGGCGGCGACCTCGAAGCGCAGGTCGGTGAGCGAAAGGCCGCGGACATTGCGGGCGTAGAGGCCGTAGGCCGGAAGTGTGCCGACCTCGAAATATTCGCCGGCCAGTTTGGGGACGTCGCGGCGCGCAGCCTCTTCGGCGGTGCCGCCACCACCGTACGTCACGTGGACGTCGTTGAACGTGATGCCTTCCAGATAATCGTCACCGACGCCGTTGAGCGTGATGCAGGATCGCGTTTCGCCGGGACGGAAGTTGTTCTTGAAGGGCATGTCGGCGAATTGTCCGCCTTCGGAGACCACGGTGGCGCGGATGGCTTGAAACGTGAGATTGCGGATCACGCCCCTGGGACGCGGCGGCGCGTTGGCGGCGCGGCGGTAATTGGAATCGAGACCGATCGAGATCGGGCCGGTTACATCGCGCATCACCAGGTTCGAGAATGCGACGTTCTCCAGGCGCGCGCCGGCGCCGACGCGGATCTTGATGGCGCAGCCGTAGGTGTCGTAGATGACGCAGTTGGAGATGGTGATGTTCTCGCTCTCGCCGTTGCCGAAGCGAAAGATCGACCAGCGGGTGCTGAACGTGGAATTGGTGATGGTGACGAATTTGTTGCTGCCGAACAGCGCGCAGGCATCGTCCTGGCACATGATGTTGCAGTTGACGATGTTGACGTACTGATTGCTGTTGAGGTGGAAGCCATCGTTGTTCAGGTTGACGCGATTGTGGATGCGCACGCCATCGAGGCGCACCGAATTGCATTCCAGAATGCGCACGCAGTGGTAGGCGCTGCGCGTGAGAAAGATATCGCGCACCTGCAGATTGCGGCAGCGGTAGAAGATGGCGAGGTGCGGGCGTTCACGATAACCCTCCGCGCTGTTGCCGCCCGGTCCGGTGTTATCGCCCTTGCCGGTGTAGAAGAGTTGTCCCTGGCCATCGATGGTCCCCGGTCCCTCGATGGTGACGTTGTCGGCGGCCACGGCATAGAGCATGACCACGTTGCCGTTGCCCGGGGGCACGCCCTTGCCGGCCGAAAAATCGGTGGACTTACCGCTGCCCAGCAAGCGGCCCGCTGCGGCGATGCGGAGGGTCACGTTGCTCTTCAACTGAACGGTGCCGACCAGGAAATCGCCGGCGGGAATCAGGACGACGCCTCCGCGATCGCGCTCGCAGGCGTCGATGGCGGCCTGCACGGCGGCGGTGTCGAGCGTCTGGCCGTCGCCCTTGGCTCCATGGTCGCGGACGTTGTAGGTACGCACGCCGGACGCCGTGATTGGGTCCTGGGCAAGCAGGGGAAGGGCTGCGGCGGCGGGCAGGGCGGCAAACCACCAGCGTCGGGAGATAGCGGGCATACCCATACTTTAACGCTAATGTACGCTGGGTCTCTAAGTAATTAACCAAAGAGCAACCCAATTGTTACCGTATCGTCATATACTGAAACTGCCGATAAGGCCGGCAGAGAACGGTTCATGGCTAGCGAGCGGATTTTCGCAGCGGTGACGGTTGGATTGCTGGCGACCATGTACTTCGCGCCCCACAGGGCGAAGGCAGGAACGCCGGGGTCCGAGGCCAGCACTTCTGCCCCTCTTGCCCTTTCCACTCTTTCCCACGCGCGGCAACTCTTGCGCGCAGGGCAAACGGAAGAGGCGGACCGGCTCGTGCACAGCGCCCTGTTGGCCGCGCCGGACGATGGGTTGCTCTGCCTGGTGGGTGAGATTGAATTCCGGCGTGCCAATTTCGCGGCGGCATCGAGCGCATTTGCGGGGGCGCTGGAGCAGAACCCGGAGAATGCGCGGGCGCACTGGGGCCTGGGCCGGATCGACCAGCTTCACTTCCGCGCGGACAGCGCGCGGAGCCACTTTTCACGAGCCTTCTCGCTAAATAACCGCGATATCGACGTCATCCTTTCCTACGCCGAGTTTGTCAGCGACCCCGGGGCGCGCGCCACGCTGCTGCGGAATGCGGCTATTCTCGCCCACCACGAGCAACCCGAACGCGCCGAGCATGCCGTCGCCCAGTTAAGGATTCTCGAACGCCTTCAGGGGCGGACGCCGGGCCGGCTGACCACCGCTTATACGACGTACCGGCTGCCGTTGACCGGCTTTCACCCCGCCGGCGCCAACCGGGACGGAGTCCTGATTTCGGTGCGAATAAATGGCGGTAAGCCGCTGCGGTTGCTGCTCGATACCGGGGCACGCGGTCTATCGATCGATTCGCGCTCGGCGAGGAAGCTGGATCTGGAAACCATCACCGCCTCCGGTATGCGCGGTTTCGGCGACAGCGGGTCCGCGGGCTCGCATCTTGCGCTGGCGCGGACGGTGAGCATGGGAGACCTGGCATTTGAGGAGTGCCTGGTCGACGTCACCGACCACAGCCTGACCGACGCCGCGGACGGCGTGGCCGGCGTCGATCTCTTCGAGCGCTTCCAGATTCATCTGAACCCCACCGCCCGGGTGCTCGAACTGACGCCGTTCGAAGACTCCGCCGCCGGGCCGGCGAATTCGGTTTCCGCGCTCGGGCTGCGCAACCTGCTGCTGGTCAATGCACGACTGGATGGCGGCAAAGAGGGTCTGTTCCTGGTAGACACCGGCGCCGCCTTCACCACCGTAGCGAGGCGCCTGGTTCCGGCCACGGCGCTACAAGGCCGGCCCATCGACCTGCAGGGTGCGCAGGGATGGCTGGGGGGCGCCACGCGTGTAGGTCCGCTGGAACTTCAGGTAGGCGGACGGTCGATTGTGGACCTGGCGCCGGTGGCGCTCGACTTGCAGCAGATCAGCCAGATTGAAGGCGTGGAGATCTCAGGGATCCTCGGCTTTTCGGTTCTGGGAAGATCGTCGCTGAAGATCGATCTGCGCAACGGCAGGGTCGAATTCGCCAAGGCGCGCTAACCCGCGCTAACCAACGATGTACATTGCCAGCGCGTGGGAGGGGGAGTATTCTCTAGTTTCATGGCGGGCGAGACCATCCTGGTGGTGGACGATTCGGCGGTAAACCTGAAGCTGGCGGCGGCCGTGCTGCGCAGCGATGGATACCGGGTAATGCTGGCGAGCAGCGCGGAGCAGGCGATCATGACGCTGCGCACGACGGTCCCCGACCTGGTGTTGGTGGATGTCCAGCTTCCTGGCATGAGCGGCCTCGGGCTGACGCGCCATATCCGCGAGGACTTGCGCACTCGCCAAGTGATGGTGGTGGTGCTGACCGCGTCCACCGCGCCGGAATGCGAACAGCAGGCGTATGAGGCGGGCTGCGACGGCTTCATCTGCAAACCCATCGACACGCGGACACTGGGGCCGCGGTTGCGGAGTTTCCTGGAAGGCGGCATTCCCGCGATACCCGAAATCCGCGCGGAGTCTGGCGGAGCGGAGGTGGGACTCGCGCTCGCGGGACCGGAGATGGAGGGCCTGCGCCGGAGTTTTCTGGTG
The DNA here is from genome assembly GCA_963791985.1 of uncultured Solibacteraceae bacterium. GTDB lineage: Bacteria > Acidobacteriota > Terriglobia > Bryobacterales > Bryobacteraceae > Solibacter. The sequence goes on from CAWBUN010000005.1 coordinate 993,978, forward strand.
GACGGATTGCGGCAGGTGCGACGCATGCTCGAGTTTTCGGGCTCGGAATTGGACGCGAGCGCCGCCGTCCGCCAGTTTCATCAATGGATTGGTTCCGCGGGGGCGCTCGGCTATCGGGAACTTGCCGAGCAGTCGCGCGCCGCCGAAGAGCTGCTCGCGAAGCCGGGCTGGACCAAGGCCGATCTGCGCCAGATGTTGACCGCGCTCGCGGCCGCCTTCTCTTCCCCGCGTGAGGCGGCCGACACGCCGATTCCCGCGGGCATCATGCAGGAGCTGGAGCGCAAGCGCATCGCCCTGGTCGGATTTGCGGACGAGGAGGCCGAGCGTGTTTGCGTGGCCTTCGAAAGGGTAAAGGCGCTGCCGCGGCTGTTTCGCGGCGACGAACCGCCCGACTCCCTGCGTGATTGCAGCGTGATCATGGTGCACGTCCGGGAGCAGACCCGCGACTCTGTGTGGTTGAGGGTGGATTGCCCGTCGCAGCAGCCCCTGGTGCTGGTCGGCGGACGCGAGGATCTGCTCTCGCTGCCCGCGGCGGTGCAATCGCGCGCCTGTGAATTCCTGATCGATGGATGGCAGCCCGAGGAAGTCGTGATGCGGCTAAGCTTCGCGTTGGCCCGCTCGACGACAGCCGCGGCGGGAGGCGCACAGCCGAACCCCGCGGCAAATGGCAAACCCGACATTGTGATCGCCGACGATGACTTGCACGTGCTTGCCGTGGTTCGCAACACGCTGGAGGGATTTGGCATGGAGTGCCGGTCGGCGTCCAACGGGCAGGAAGCGCTGAGCCTGGTCCGGGAGCGCTGCCCGCAGGGTGCCGTGCTCGACGTCAATATGCCGGGGATGGACGGCTTTGAAGTGCTCGCAGGTATCCGGCAATCGGGACTACGCGTCAAGGTGATCCTGCTGACCGCCCGCCAGCATGAACGCGACGTGTTGCGCGGGTTCGAACTGGGCGCAGATGATTACGTCGTCAAGCCATTCAACCCGCTGGAACTCGCGGCGCGGCTCAAGCGGCTGATGTAGAGACAGGCCCGGAGGCCTGTCTTACACTGAGCGCCGGCCCATGAAGAGGTGGACGATCAAGGAAATGAACGCCACCAGCAGCAACAGGTGGATCAATCCGCCGGCCACGTGAAATGCCGTGAAACCGAGCAACCACATCACGAGTAGAACGAAAAACAAAATGAGAAACATTCGTAGGCTCCTTCCGCTTCCAGTGAAGTAGGAGCACTCCGGCTGCCATTGTCCGGTTATCACAATGTGACTTGCCTTCTGTCTTCCAGTGTGGGTGAATATGCAAATGCAACGTTTGCTGGGGATCTTTTTTCTGGGTGTTTTCTTTGGCGCGCCCATGTCGGCGCAGGCTCCCACCGGTGAAATCGCCGGGACCGTATACGATGCCTCAGGGGGAGTTGTGCCCAACGCATCCATCACCGTGAAGAACGCCGCCACGGCATTCGACCGCCAACTGGTGAGCAATCAAAATGGCCAGTTTACGGTGCCTTCGCTGGCCGCCGGCACTTACGAGATGCGCGTGGAAGCGCCGGGATTCCACAGCCTGTCGGTCAAGGCCGTGGTCGCGACCGGCATCGTCACCACGGTCGATCCGCATCTTCAGGTCGGGGAACAGAAGGAAACCATCACGGTAGAAACCGTCAACGCCGCAGCTCGATCTGGAGAGCCACACGATCGATCAAGTGGTCGGCAGACAGGAGATCCAGCAACTTCCGCTCAATGGACGGAGTTTTCTGCAACTGGCAGTTCTCTGCACCTGGCGTTTCGATTTCGAGCAACTATCAGGGCGATTACAACCGTGCGATGGACGTCTCCGTTCTGGGCGGCGATCCCGACCGCACACGCATCGCGGTGGATGGCGCGCGCATTAACGATGCGGTGGATGGCGGCACGCAGCAGAATTTCTCGCAGGAGATCGTGCAGGAGTTCCAGATCTCGAGCGTCAACTTCGATCTCTCCACGGGCATCACCGCCGCCGGCGCGATCAATATCGTGACCCGGAGCGGCAGCAACCAGCTCCACGGCAGCGGCTTTTTCTTCTTCCGCGATCACCACCTGGCGGCCTACCCCGGACTGCAGCGCGACCCGCTGGCCCCGGACCCGTTCTTCGCGCGGCGCCAGAGCGGCCTGTGGGTTGGCGGCCCGGTGGTCAAGGATCGACTCTTCTTCTTCGCCGCCTACGAACACAACAATCAGAACGGCGTCTTCACCAGCGTGCCCACCGACCCGGCCTTCGCCAGCCTCGCCCGCGTCACGTCGAGCCCCAAGCACGACAACCTGGTCAACGCGCGCCTCGACTACCGGCATCAGTGCCGCACAACACCGCGTTCGTGCGCTACTCCCACGATGGCAACAACACCTTCGCGCCGCGCGAGATCAACTCCATGCCTTCCGCCTGGGAGAGCAATATCAACTGGGCCGATTCCGGAGTCTTCTCGCTGATCAGCATCCATCCGGCCGACGCTGGTCAACGAATTCCGCTACTCCAACACGTTCTGGAGCAATCACAATGCTCCGCCGACCGCGGACGGAGTGCCCGGACTGTCTCGGTCTCGGCGGGCCCGCACGTGCGTTGTGGAAGGCGCCGGAGTGGCCTTCGGCAATCAGACCAATTCGCCGCAGAGCCGGCTGATGCGCCGCCATATCTTCGCCGACAACATGACCTGGCAGCACGCCACGCATCGCATGAAGTTCGGCGGCGAGATCGAATTTCTCAAAGGCACCGGCACCTACACGCTGGACGCGCCGGCCGCCATCACGTTGTTCTCCCCCGAGGAAGTGCGCCAACTGGCGCCGCCGCTCGCGCGCCCTGCTGCCCACGACGCTTCAACAGCGCTCACCGACGTACTCAGCCTCCCTCTCAAGAACTTCGTCTTCGGCATCGGCGACGTCAACCAGCCGCCCACCTTTCAGCGCGACCAGGCCGACCACGATCGTCTCTTCCACGTCTACTGGCAGGACACCTGGAAGCTGCGCCCGCGCTTCACGCTCAACTATCGGGCTGGCCTGGTCCTTCGAGAGCAACGCGCTCAACCACGATCTCACCAAGCCGCAGTACTCTGGCCCCCATCTTCGGCGTCAACGGGCTCGGCCACGAGCAGCACGCCTACCTGCGCTTCACGCCCGCTGCCGGCTTCGCCTGGACGCCTGCCCGATAATCGCACTGTGATTCGCGGCGGCGGCGGCATCTTCTACGACACGCTCAACATCGAGACCCGGCTGGTGGAGCGCGCCTATCTGGGTCCGCTCGGCACGGGCTATCTGCCGCTTCCCAGCTCCATCGTTCCCAACCCGATCCCGGTTCCCGGGCTTGCCTGCCGGGGCGCCGCTCGATATCCGCGTCCCCACCCTTTTCTCCGGCAACATTGGCTCAACGCCGATTCTGCCGCTGGTGCGCGCCAGCGCCATCCAGCAGCTGCACGTCAATCCCAACAATACCGATCTCACGCTGCGCAACATCGACGTCTTCAAGACCGCCAGCGATCTCTTCGTGAAGGATTTCGTGCCCGCCCAGGCGCAGCACCTCAGCGTGGGCGTGCAGCGCCAGGTGACCAACGATTTCGCGGTCACGGCCGATTTCGCCTTCCGCCACTACATCCACGAGAAGCTGCGCGGCGTGGATCTCAACCACTACAACGCGGTCAACGGACCCGTCATTCCGGCCTGCGCCGCCGGCGCTCGCCACCGTGCCCGGCGTGCGCCTGCTCCAACGGGCCGATCCAGGCGACGATCAGCGGCGGCAACGGCACGTACAAGGCGCTGCTGGTGCGCGCCGATAAGCGCTTCAGCCATCACCACTCGGTGGGCGTCGCATACGCGCTGCAGAGCGACCAGAATATTTACGGGCTCAACCAGCTGGATACGCCGATCACCAATCTCGAATAACTGGACGCAGAACGTGGGTCCGTCGTCGCCGCGCCACGTGCTCAATATTTCCGGCATGGTCGAACTCCCGGGTAAGTTTCAGGTGTCGTTTTATTTCCAGCTTCAATAGCCGCCAGCCGTTCCAGCCCATCATCACCGGGCGCCGATTTCTACGGCACCGGCATCGACCAGTTTCTGCTGCCCGGCTCCGGCACCAACCAGTTCAACTTCGGCCTCGACAAGGGCGACCTGGTGAAGCTGGTCAATCAATACAATCAGACCTACGGCGGCAAGCACGGCCGCGAACCCGACGCAGATCTTCCCCACCATCACGTTGCCGCAGAACTTCGACACGGGACACATCTTCAACTCGCAGGACCTGCGCGTGACCAAGCTGTTCCGCTACCGCGAACGGCTGGAATGGCAGATCTTCGGCGAAGTTTTCAATGTGCTGAATACGGCCAACCTCTCGGGTTACGCCGACAATCTGCTGGCGCCAGGCTTCGGCCAACCGACGGCGCGTTTCAGCAACGTCTTCGGCACGGGCGGTCCGCGAGCATTCCAGTTGGGAACGCGGATTTCGTTCTAGTGTGGCGTCTGCTCTGGCTTTTGACAGTGGCGAATTGGTCGATGTAGGGCAGCCGGGTTGCAGCGGGACTAGCCGGCTGAAAGCCGGCTGCAGGCAGGATTGCCTGCCCCACATTGCGGCAAGCCGCAAGCTGGGGGGCCCGGTTCGTGCACGCGAGAGTTACGGCAGCAAGTGGACAGGCCAGGAGGCCTGTCCCACTGGGCCAAAATCTTTGCGGCCTGCAAACAGACTAATTCAAAGTAATACATTGCCGGGAAGCCGTGAAGTTGGCAGGTGGTTTACGGGTCAGGTGGTCAGTTCGGGTTCGGGGATGAGTGGAGCGACGGAGGGAAGCGGAGCGGGCGCGGTCCAGTTGCGGCGCTCGACGATGGTGGGGGGCTCGTAGGTCTGGCCGGCGGCGAGGCGGCGTTCTTCGCGGCGGGTGGTCCAGAGGAGGATGGGGCCGACGACGGCGGTGGCAAGGCGGCTGAAGAGGCCGAATTCGCGGCCGATCTCCCGGCGGAGGGCGCGGATCTGGACGGCGACGGGGGAGCCCTGGGCAGCGAGGTGATGTTCCATGGCCCATAAGGCGGCGGAGTAGCCGTCGCTGAGGGCGCGAGCTTCGCGGGCGAAACGGGCGCGGACGCGGAGATCGGCATCCCTGCCGTAGCGTTTCCAACCTTCGAGGGTGGTGCGGCAGATGCGATAGATGCTGGGACCGTTGCGTTCGTAATCGCGGCGGAAGGCGTAATCCAGCCAGTGCTTGGACTGCTCTTTGGAGATGGCGGCGTGCTGGAAGTTGAAGGCGTGCTGGCCGTGAATGTCGGCGAGATTCACGCCGGGCAGCATGCGGCCCTGCTCCTTCATTTCAAAAAAGAGCGGGGTGCCGGGGACGGGCGTGTAGAGCATGAACTGGTGAAAATCGGTATCGTGGGCGACGGCGTGCTCGATTTCCGACTCGATGTTGGCGGGGGTGTGGTGCTCGAGGCCGACGATGGTGGAGCCGAGCAGTTTGATGCCGTGCTTGCGGAGCTCGCGGGTGAGCGAAATGGTGTCGGCGTCCTTGAGCTTGATGTAGCTGGACTGCGGAGATTCGAGGCCCATCCAGATCCAGGAGACGCCGAGCTCGACCAGTTCGCGCATGGTGTACTGGCTGATAGCGTTGGCGGAGGAGAAGACGTAGAGCGACCAGGCCTTGTTTTCGGCCTTCATGAACTGGAGCAGTTCCATGGCGCGGCGCTTATGGAGCAGGAAGTTCTCGTCCATCATGAAGAACGATTTGACGTCGAGTTTGCGCTCCATCTCGGTCATGACGGCGTACAGTTCGGCGCCGGAGTCGTAGAAGTTGAGGTACTTGCCCTTGCCGCCGAAGAAGGCGCTGGTGGTACAGAAATTACAGCCCATGGGGCAGCCGACGGAGGGGATGATGGTGGCGGCGGTGGTGCCCTTGGTGACGGGCATCTTCATGCCGAGGCTGCGCGTGCCGAAGCCGGAGACGATTTCGGGATGGCGGATGGGCGCGGTTTCGTCCTCGCCGAGGAAGCGGCGCATCCAGGAGATGCCATCGCCCTTTGACGACGTGGTCGGCATCGACCAGGGATTCGATCTCGGGCAGCGCGGCCACGTGGCCGCCGACGATGATGGTGGAATGCGGGGAAAGCTCGCGCACCATGCGGCACATTTCGCGCACTTTGCCGACGTTGACGATGATCGAGGAGATGCCGACGATGTCGTACTGGTTGTCGCGCAGTTCCTGGGCGAAGGCCTCGCGGGTGGGGAAGTCGAGGACGGTGGTCGGCGCCGAGATGTTCTGCTGGATCATGAGGATGCCCCAGGAGCGGTGGAACATGCGGAGGGAGAACGGCCCCTGCTCGCGGGTCACCTGGTTGTGGTAGAGCTCCATCGGGTTGATCTTGCGGCTGCCGAATTCGTCGTCCTGTGCGTAGGGGCCAAAGACGGAAGTGAAGAGTACGCGTGCGCGGGAGCCTTTGGGATGAGTGGGCATTTGAGGATAATCCGTACCTAAAACCTGAATATAGCACCGCTATTCGCCGCTTCTTCTCCAGCGACAAAAGAATTACATTCGGTGACCGGAGAGCGATGGGGGAGAACGATCATGGCAATCTCTATCGGGTATGGTAGAATCGCTATGTCGATGGAGAGCCATAGCCGGAGTATCGTCAAAGCGGTCAGCTACCGGATCCTGGGCTCGGCGACTACAGGGCTTATTTTCTTTGTACTTACGGGGAAAGTGGGGCTTTCGGTGGGAGCCGGAGCGCTCGACGTGGTGCTGAAGATCGGCGTATATTTCCTGCACGAGCGGCTCTGGGATCGGATCAATTTCGGGCGTCAGCGCGAAGGCTCCGGAATACGAGATCTAGGCAGCTCGGGCCACGTTATACTCGTAGTTTCCCGTGTTCCATTCCATTGAAAAACAGAGTAGCCAGCGCATTTCATGCGCACATTCAAGTTCGTTACGGCGTCGACCTGCCGGTAAGCATCGAGCAGCCGCGGCAGAGCGATTTCGGCGAGATGGCGGTGCCGGCGGCCTTCCAACTGGCCAAACAGTTGCGGCAGGCGCCGAAGAAGATCGCGGCGGAACTGGTGGAGGAGATCGGTCCGATTGCCGGGGTGGCAGCGATGGAAGTGGCCGGCAACGGGTACATCAATATCCGGCTGGACCGCGGCGCGTATGCGGCGGCGCTGCTGCGCGGCGAGGCCGAAGCGGCGGCGGCGGACGGCGAAAAGATCATCGTCGAGCACACCAACATCAATCCCAACAAGGCGGCGCACATCGGCCATCTGCGCAACGCGACGCTGGGCGATACGTTCGTGCGCATGCTGCGCGCGCGGCGGCAAGCGGGTGGAAGTGCAGAACTACATCGACAACACCGGCGTGCAGGTGGCCGACGTGGTGGTGGGCTTCCACTATCTGGAAAAGAAGACGCCGGCCGATGTGCGGGCGCTGCTCGCCGACCCGGCGGTGCGCTTCGATTACTACTGCTGGGATCTTTACGCGCGCACGTCGAGCTATTACAAAGACCATCCGGAGGCGCTGACGTGGCGCTCGCGCGACGCTGCACGCGATCGAGGCGGGCGAGGGCGAAGTTGCGGAGCTGGCGCACCTGGTGGCGGATGCGATCGTGCAGGCGCACCTGAAGACCATGCTGCGGCTGGATGTGGAGTACGACGTGCTGCCGCGCGAGAGCGAGATTCTGCACCTGCAAGTTCTGGGCGTCGGCGTTCGAGCTGCTGAAGGAGCGCAAGGCGATTTACTTCGAGACCGAGGGCAAGAACTCGGGCTGCTGGGTGATGCCGGGGCTTTCGGAAGAGGGCAAGGTGATCGTGCGCTCCGACGGCACGGTGACTTACGTGGGCAAGGACATCGCGTACCAGCTTTGGAAGTTCGGGCTGCTGGGCAAGGATTTCTACTACCAGCCGTTTCAGACGTATGCCGACGGGCGCGTGCTGTGGGTGACGACGGACGAGCCGCCGACGCCGGGCCAGCAGTTCGGGCACGGGACGCGCGTCTACAACGTGATCGACGCGCGGCAATCGTACTTGCAGGACGTGGTGGTGGCGGGGCTGCGCGGCGCTGGGGTACAACGAGCAGGCCGACCAATCGGTGCACTTCAATTACGAGATGGTGGCGCTTTCGCCGCGCTGCTGCGCGGACCTGGGAATTCCGCTCTCGGAAGAGGATCGCAAGCGGCCGTACGTGGAAGTTTCGGGCCGCAAGGGTCTCGGCGTGAAGGCGGACGATCTGATGGACAGCCTGATCGCGAAGGCGCTGGAGGAAGTGGTTTCGCGGCATCCGGACGATGATCGGCGGAGGAGCAATCGTGCGGTGGCTACGCAGATCGCGATTGCGGCGCTGCGGTATTTCCTGTTGAAGTTCACGCGCAATACGGTGATCGCGTTCGATCTGCAGGAGGCGCTGAGTTTCGAGGGCGAGACCGGGCCGTACGTGCAGTACTCGGCGGTGCGGGCGCGCAGGATTCTGCGCAAGCTGGAGGAGCGCGGGGAAGCACTGCCCGATTTCTCGAAGGAACTGGGCGCGGAGGCGATGGCACGGCAGTTGGCAGACCGAAGATTTCTGGCAGATGCTGCTGGCGGCGTCGAAGGCCGATTCGGCGGTGGAGAGTGCGGTCACCGCGGGCGAGCCGGCGCATGTGGCGCGGTATGCGTTTCAGCTGGCGCAGGCGTTCAGTAACTTCTACCAGAAGTACCCGATTCTGCACGAGGAGAATCGCGAGAAGAAAGTGTTTCTGCTGTGGATGACGGATTTCTTCCGGCGTCAGTTGGAGCGGACGGCGGAAGTGCTGGGGATTCAGATTCCGGCGTACATGTAGGCCGCGGATAGCGTCCTTATTTTTCTTATCGGCGTTTATCTGCGTTTATCTGTGGCCCATTCGGTATTTCCAGGAAGAATTATTGGCCGCAGATGAACACAGATAAACGCAGATAAGAAAGAATTAGTGTTTTTTCGCCTCTTCCTTCTTCTCTTCCTTCTTCTCTTCCTTTTTCTCTTCCTTTTTCTCGTCCTTTGGCGGGGCGGGTGGGGCGGCGAGGTATTGGACGATGACGGAGACGCGGCGGTTGGAGGCGTGCTCGGGGTTGTCGGGGTGGCGTAGCTGGCGGTCGCCGAAGCCGCGGATCTGGCCTACCTGCTCGTGGCGGACGCCGTTGCCTTCCATCAGGCGGCGGGCGGCGTTGGCGCGGTCGCTGGAGAGTTCCCAATTGGAGTAAGTGCCATCGCCGGAGAAGGGCTTGGAATCGGTGTGGCCCTCGATCAGGAGATGGTTGGGCATCTTGCCGAGTTCTTCGGCGAGGCGTTTGAGCAACTCGGAGCCGCTGCCGGTGGGAAGGGGGCGGCCGGATTCGAAGAACATGCCGGCCTCGGTCTCGAGCAACTCGATGCGCAAGCCGTCGGACGTAATAGTCATTTCGACGTGATCCTTCAGGTCGCGGAAATTCGGGACGGTCTTCAAGGCCTGCTCGATCTTTTCGCGGAGTTTGCTCATGTCTTCTTTGGGCAACTCGATCGCGTTGCCCACGCCCGCGGCATCGGTGCCGACCTGCGTGCCGGGGCCGGTGGGATTGTTGAAGAAGGCGCTGATGGCTTCCTTCACTTTTTCATCGGCGCTCATCAGCCAGAGCACGATGAACAAGGCCATCATGGCGGTGACGAAATCGGCGTAGGCGACCTTCCAGGCTCCGCCGTGGTGGCCACCATGCATCACCTTCTTTTTCTTGATGACGAAAATCGGGCGCGGCGGCGATGGCGGAGGAGTTGGGGTTTCGGTTGTCGGCGACATGATCAGGCCGCCTTCGAAGCTACGCCACCGCCGCCGCGGCAGGCTGCTTCCATTTCCTGAAATGTTGGCCTTACTCCGCCGGGAATGGAGCGGCGCGCCAGTTCCACGGCGAGCATGGGACTCAGTTCCTTGACGAATCCGAGAGCGGCCATGCGGAGAACCAGGTAGAACTGCGAATCGGCTTCGGCGTTCTTGCCCATCGCGGTGGCGAGCGGACCGAAGATTCCATAGCAGAGCAGGATGCCGAGGAAAGTGCCGACGAGGGCCGCGGCTACCTTTTCGCCGATGGCTTCCTTGGGGCCGCCCAAAGCGCCCATGGTCAGCACGACGCCGAGCACGGCCGCCACGATCCCCAGACCGGGTAGTGCGTCCGCCATGGTGCTGAGCGCGGCGATGGGCTCCGCGGATGTCTTGTGATGCACGTCCAGATCGGCTTCCATCATGGAATCGATCTCCAGAGGATCGACACCGCCGGTGACCGCCATGCGCAGCGTGTCACAGAGGAAGTTCAGGGCGTGATGCTGCGCCATGAACTTCGGATACTTGTTGAGCACCTGTCCCTTGGACGGATTATCGACTTCTTCCTCCAGTTTCGCGGTTCCGGCCTTGCGAGACAGGGAGAAGAGTTCGTAGAGCATCTTCAACGTCTCCAGATAGCGGGCCTTGGTGAACGGGCTGCCGGCGAACACGCCGATGAGGCCCTTTCCGATCTGAATCAGAACGGGTAACGGATTGGCGATGACGACTGTCCCGATGGCTGCTCCAAAAATAATGACTAGTTCGGCCGGCTGGAGAAGGACCAGAAACTTTCCGTGCTCCATCATGTAGCCGGCTGCGATGGCTCCCAGTACGATAACGATTCCTATGATTGAAAGCATGTGGCGGTCTGTACCATGGCTCTTATCGACGGAATGCCGTTAACGCTTTAACGAATGACGGCAGGCGGATTACACTTATCTTCTCCAACCGGGCGCAAACGGGTTTTTGGTGCGATTGAAGGAATGAAGAAGAGCGACGGATCCGGGTAGCCGCTCAAGTTGTGGGCGCAACCACGCGGGCAGGAGTTTCCCTAGCGGTGCAAGTTAGCGCTTGTATCGTCCGATACGAGGTGATTTTCGCGGTGCGGTGTAAAATCCGTCTCACCGGAGGGAAAACACCTACGATGAAGACGTTAGCGATCTTGTTCTGCCTCTTGTTTTTTGCGCAACTGGGGAAAGGCACCGAGTACCCCCTGCAATTCACGCCCAACGCGGGTTATCGCGGCCTGGTGGTGGCGGGATACAGCTTGAGCGGGAATGCGGTCACGGGCAACTGCAGCTACTATACGGTGCATTCGGGATCGGGCAAAGGGGGCGGCTATCACACGGTGACGACCTACTATAACCAGACGTGCACGTGGGACTTGTACGGCAATCTGCTGAGCATGGTACAGGGCGCGCCGGCGGTGCCGACGCCACTCTACAAGAACGGCACACAAACAGTGTATGCGCTCAACGCGAGCGGGGAGTACACGGGCACGGACAGCAACCTGCCGAACGGCGGTTTCGTGAACACGCCGGGATCGCATTATACATGGCAGACGTCGAACGCCTACATGGTGCTGACGCAATCGCTGTACACTTTCACGGCGGTGCTGGCGAGCGACGGCGATTTGCCGCTCAACATATCGGCGGTCGGGGCCAGTGCGTTGTCGGGGAAGGCGACTGTGAACAGTACGAATTGCGTGGGGCAGACGAAGGTGGGGGCGATGTGCTCGATCACCGTGACTTACGACCCGACGAAGCTGCGTTCGGCGACGGGGCTGGCGTACGACACGCTGACGATCGCGGTGACGTCGGACGCGGGGCAGGGACATAGCTTCGTGCAGAGTTACACGATCACGGTGAAAAAGCCGGTGGACGATTAAAGACAAAGACTGATTAGTGGACAGGCTGGGAAGCCTGTCCTACCGGGTTTGCGCGACCAAGGGGGCGACGTCGCCTTGGGCGATCGCCAGGGCAAGCAGGGCGCGCCAGACGTTGAGGCGGGCGAGCGAGGAATCGATTTTGGCCCGAGTGTGCAGGCGCTGTGCTTCCGCCACCTCGATCAGGGTGCCGAGGCCCGCGCGGTAGCGGGCGGTGGCCTGCTGCTCGGGTTCGCGCGCGGCTTCCAACTGTACGGGCATGTTGGCGGCGACGCGGCGGGCTCCGGCGAGCAAGGCGCCGCCGGTGGAGCCATCGGGCTGGATGCCGGTGCCGCGAGCATACTCGGAGGCTTCGAGATTGAAGCGCGGATACCAGGCGCGATCGAGCGCTTTTTCGCGGGCCTGCGCTTCGGCGATGGCGGTGGTCTGCGCGGCGATCACGGGGTGAGCGGGGGGAGGGGTTTCGGGAAGGGGGGATTCCGGGGGCAGGTCGAGGAAGCGGCCGGACGCAACTTGGATGGTTGCGGGCGGTACGCCGAGCGCCTGCGCGAGAGCAGCGCGCGCGATTTCGACTGCGCGTTCCACGCCGGCGCCGGCGGCGGTAACGTCTGCTGGGCGGCGAGGATGGTGAGGTAGGAATCGGCGGCCGCGGCCTCGAGGCGTCCACATTGGCCTTGCGGAGGCCGAAGATGTTGTTGTGAGTGCACCTCGTCCAGGGTCATCTGCGAGTAAGCGGCGGTAATCGGAACGACGATAAGGGCGAGTCGCAGCGCAAGTTTCATCATGGATGCTGCATGTATCGGAGTTCAGGGTGGCTTCGGAGAGCGGCTTGATTTGAGATCGCTCCCTGACGGTCGCGGTTCGCATGCGGCATGCGGATGCGGCATGCGGCTGCGGCATGCGGATGCGGCTCCGGTTTGGTGGGGAGAGAGTTCTATTCGGGTTTGCAGGGGGCGAGATTGACGGCGAAGGCGGCGACGGGGGACCAGCGCTGGCCCTGGTGGTGTTCCAGCTGGAAGCTCTTGGTTGCGGCGTCGGCGCGGACGCGCCAATCGGAGAGCGGAGCGGTCGCGGGGATTTTGAGGCGAATGGCTTTGACGCTGGTCTCCTTAATGTTCCAGGTGTCGCCGCCATCGTTGGATTCGTAGAGCTCGTAGCGATCGCCGTCGCTACCGGTGCCGTGGTCGACGATCAGGTTTCCGGCCTTGGTGTCCTCGAAGTAGAACTGCTGGATGGTGCCGAAGCGCGGCTCGTTGAAGATGGCGTGTGGGCGCCAGGTCTTGCCACCGTCGGTAGTCTGCAGGAGGAAGGGGTCCTGGGCCAGGGGCGCGAGGGTGACGCCGCTGCTCCAGCCGGCATCGGCACCGGAGAACTGGATGTGATCGAGCCCCGCGCCGCGGACGCGATCGAAGGCTTCGCGCCAGGTGGCGCCGTTATCATCGGAGCCTAACAGGACGCTGTAGAGGGTGGCGTTGGATGTGTGGATGTTACCAGCGACGAAGATGCGGATGCCGGTAGATTCGGCGGCGGCGAGTTCCAGATATACGGGGCAGGGATCCTGTTCAGAGCAACTCAGTCCGGCGGAACGGATATCTTCCTCGGTGCATTGGAAGGGGACAAGAATTGGTTTGCCCGTATTCTGTAATACAGGTGGGCCGTGGGGAACTGCGGGAACAGTCGCAGGCTGCTGGTCCTGGGCGGGTAGTGCTGCGACTAAGAGCGTAAGTAATCCAATTATTCGCATGGCCCGAAAGAGCTAATAAGAATCTAGAAATTATTCGAGGTAGCGGTGTAACGTCGCGCGGAAAGACCTCGTCTTCTTTTTAAATCCCCGTTACGACAGCGGGCGCACTCACCCCTATCACCCAAACGCGCCCGCTACACACTCTCACTCGTCGAACATACCTTCAAATAATGTGGTACTCAGGTAACGTTCCGCCGCGTCCGGCAGTACGGTAACGATCACCTTGCCGGCGAACTCAGGCAGCTTCCCCAGGCGAACGGCAACGGCGGTGGCGGCGCCGCACGATATGCCGGACAAGATACCTTCCTCTTTGGCCAGGCGGCGCGCCATTTCGATGGCTTCCTCATTGCTGATCAGCTCGACGCGGTCCACCATGCTCAGGTCCAGCGTCTCCGGAATAAAACCAGCGCCGATGCCTTGAATCTTGTGGGGACCGGGTTTGAGCGGCTTACCCGACAGGTGCTGGGTAAGTACCTGGCTGCTGAAGGGTTCTACGCCTACGCTGAGTATCTTCCGGCCACGATCCTTCTTGATGTAACGGGAGACGCCGCTGATGGTGCCGCCGGTGCCGATGCCGGAGACCAGCACGTCGACGGAGCCCTCGGTGTCTTCCCAGATTTCGGGTCCGGTGGTGCGGAAATGGACTTCTGGGTTGGCGGGGTTCTTGAACTGCTGGAGGAGGAGGTAGCGGCGGGGATCGCCGGCCACCATTTCCTCGGCTTTGGAGATGGAACCTGCCATACCGTCCGAGCCTGGGGTCAGGATCAGGTTGGCGCCCAAGGCCTTCAACACCTTGCGCCGTTCCACCGACATGGTTTCGGGCATGGTGAGGTGGATGGGGTAGCCGCGGGCGGCGGCGACGAAGGCGAGCGCGATGCCGGTATTCCCGCTGGTGGGCTCCACGAGCTCTTTGCCGGCGTGCAGAACGCCACGCTTTTCGGCATCCCAGACCATGGCGGCACCGATGCGGCATTTGACGCTGTAGGCCGGGTTGCGGCCTTCGATCTTGGCGAGGATCGTGGCTTTTCCGCCATCAGTGACGCGGTTCAGACGAACCAGCGGGGTGCGGCCGATGCTGAGCGAATTGTCGTCGTAGACGCGCAAAGTTAAATCTCCCAATTCAAGACGTATTTGTTCTGTTGTTCCTGCCAGGCGCGCTGCAAATCGGCGAAGGTGGTCTTATCGATCACGCCGCTGACGGCGGTGTCGACCTGTTCCCACATGGCGGAGAAGGGAGTGGCAGTGCCTTTGCGGCGGTTGCGGCTCTTGCCCTGGGGGCCTTCCACGTAGCGCAATACCTCGCCCACAGTCAGTGAATCTGCCGGACGGGAAAGAAGATAACCGCCTTCAGCGCCGCGCCGCGATTCCACGAAGCCGGCCTGTTTCAGACTGGCCAGGATCAGTTCCAGGAACTTCTGTGGAATATTCTGGCGCTGGGCGATGTCGGCGATGCGGATGGGTTCTCCGGACCGCTGCGAGGCCAGGTCGAAGATCGCCTGAAGTGCGTATTCACCTTTTACGGAAGTGTGCATCGGGGTTTCGTGCCGGGAATCACCTGTATCTCACTAGAGATTGTAGCCTTGGGGGAGGTAAGGTGCAATGCGAATCGCGGAAAAAGGTGGGATTTGACGTAAGGCGGGATAGCGGGCGGGCGTCCCGGGAGTGCAGGGGCGCCCGCCCGCCAGGTCAGAAGGTAAAGCGGGTCTGGAACTCGATGCGGCGATTGTTGGCGGAACTGCCGCCGCCGGGACCGCCGGCACCGCCTCCACCGCCAAAGCCGGTATTGATGCCGGTCGGCTGCCCGAACTGCGGGGAGTTGAGGTTGCCGACAAAACTGCCGGGGTTGTAGTGGTTCAGGACGTTGTTGAACATCACTGAGAGGGTGACGTTGTAACGATGTTCGGTGGTTTCGCCACCGCCCATGCCGCCGCGACCGCCGCCGCCGCCGCCCATGCGCATGCCACCGCCGCCACCACCACCGCCGCGTCCGCCGCCGCCGGGGCCGCCGCCCATGCCGCCGCCGCGGGGTCCACCACCGCCGCCCGGACCACCACCGCCCGGATCGCCAGCCATCGCGTTGTTGCCACCGCGCTTGGCGCCGAAGCCGAAGGTGCGGGCCACGCGAACGTTGAAGCTAATCAAGCCGGCGCCTGTGAGGTAGTTGCGCGGCACGAGATTGTCGGTAACACCGGGCGTGGGGTTGAGGCAGAAATTACCCAACTCGGTGTCGAAGGGATTGCCGCAGGACGAGGTCGCGAATGTGGGACGCGCGTTCTTCAAGGTATTGCCGTAGATATCGCGGCCGAGGAGCACGTCGTATGGCGAGCCGGATTGCAGGGTCACAAACGGACTCAAGCGGATGTTGAGGGGAGCCAGCACGGAACCGATCAACTGGAAGCGGTGACGGCGTTCCAGGGAGGAGCGTCCGTAATCCTGCCAGAAATTGTAGGGATCGGTAGGTGTGCTGGGCAGATCATTCGATTTGTTGAATTGATAGTTGCCGAAGAGCGAGACTTTGGTGCTGAATCGGGTGTTGAAGTTCGCCATCAGGATGTTCTGGCGCAGGATGCCGCCCGATTCGTATTCGAACAGGTTGCCGGCGGCGAGTCCATAGGGGCGGACACCGCTGTTGGCTTGGCCCGCGATGAAAGTGCCGGGGAGCGGCGTATTGATGGGCACGGTCTGCTGCATGTGGAGCGCCTGCGTGTGGGTGTAGGTGAGGGCGACCGTCGTATTGCGGGGCAACTGGCGTTCCACGCCGATGGCCGACTGCAGCAGGTAGCTGGAGCGCAGGTTCGGGTCGAGGCGGTAGATGCTGTTCTGCGCCGGGCTGAGGTTGGCAATCGACGGAGCGTTGGGGAAGGTGTCGGGATTGGTGACCGTATAGGAGAGCTGATTGACGCCGTTGAGCAAGAGGGCGCGTTCGATCAGGCTGTCACTGACGCGATCGTAGAACATACCGAAGCCGCCGCGGATGACGGTCTTCTGCCGGCCGTTCTTGGCGGTGCCAGGCGCCCAGGCAAAGCCGAAGCGGGGGGCGATATCGCCGTGATCGGTGATGTTGGTCTGCCATTCGTAGCGCACGCCAAAGCTGAGGGTGAGATTGGGACGCAAGCGCCAATCGTCCTGAGCGAAGACGCCGATATCGTATTGAACGATGCTGGAATAGGGGTTCCCGGCATCGATGTTGAACTGGGAGGCGCCGCCGCCGAGTGCGCGAATCTGCGAGGGGGTGAAGCCCGCCTTCTGGAGCATCAGAGTGCGCGAGTATTGATCCACGGCCGAAAGGCTGGTCAGCACCGGATTGCCGCTGGCATCGCGGACGATGTTGTTGCTTGCGTCGAGCACCGGCGCGCTGCCGCCATCGAAATAGAAGCTGCCGCCGAAGCCGTTCGGCGACTGCGCGGCATCACTTTCGCGGCGCCCACGGAAGCCATAGCGCACGGTGTGGGCGCCATGGAGGATGGACGTGTTGTTCTGCAATTCGAAGTGGTGCCGGGTATCGTAGTTGTTGCCTTCATTGGCGCCGCCGATGGTAAAGGCGCCGGAGACATTGACCTGCGGCAACAGATTGCCGATCTGGTCGCTGTAATTGCGCGTGTATTGAAAGCGCGTTTCGTTGACGATCTTGGGATTGACGATCCAGGTTTCGGTCAGCATCAGGTTCTGCTGGTTGCCGGTGGAGTTATAGGCGGTGTCGGCGTAAGGCGCGGGAAGGCGGTAGCCGCCGACGCCCTGATTCTCGCGCGAGTTCCAGCCGTACTCGAAGCGCGCCACCAGGGTGTTGTTGGTAGAGAGCTGGTAATCGAAGCGGGGGGCCAGGGTGGTGCGCGTGTTGGGGGTCACGACGGCTTCCTGAATGCGCGATTGGAGCAGCGTATTCGGGTCTACGAAGATGGCGTCCACGAGAGCGTTATCGGTGATCTGGCGGCGGTTGAAATCCATGAAGAAACTGCCGTGCTTGCCGGCGGGGCCGCCGATGTTGCCGCTGAACATGCGGCTCGAGAAATCCGGCTTGTTGGTGGAGATGGGGTTGCGGGAATTGAAGATGCCGTCGCTATCGTTGAAACCGAGGCTGCCGCGGACCTTGTCGGTGCCGGGCTTGGTCAGAATCTCGATGCGGCCGAAGCCGAGTTTATCGTACTCGGCGGAGAAGGGGTTTTGATTGATGCGGATCTCGCGGATGGATTCCTTGGGGGGCAACTGGCCGCCGCTGAAGCCATCGATATAGATCGATCCGCCGTTGGGGCCGGCGCCGGGACCGGCCAGCGCCTGCAGCGCGTCGGAGAGATCGTCGGGATCGTCGGGGAGAGCGGCCAGGTCTTCGCCGCGGAGCACGAGCGCGGTGGCGTTGTTATCGGGCTCTACGCTGAGCGTTGTGGTGGCTTGGTCGGCGACGGTAATTTCCTGCTTGTCGGCGGCGACCACCATCTGAATCGGCAGGTCGAGACTGCTGCCGGCGGTGACGTTGACCTGTTTGTTGATGGCAGCGAAGCCCGGGAAGGCAACTTTGACGGTATATTGCCCGGGGGCCAGATTTGGAAATGTATACGTGCCATCGGCCTGGGTCTGCGCGGTTTTCGAGACCCCTTTACCGGTTAAAGCGACGTTGGCCGCGGGAATCACGGCTCCCGAATCGTCGGTCATTACGCCGCGAATGGTTCCGGTTCCGGTTTGGGCCATCGCGCTCCATGCGAACAGGGCGACCGCCAGCAGAAAAACACAAAAGTGACGCAACTTGTGACGCAACTCAGGCATACCTCTCCTCAATGTCTTCATTCCTCTTCTTTGGTGGTGGATGATTTCGAACGCTGCGAGCTTAATTCATCACTGTCCGCTGTCTCCGCCGCCGCCCAAATTCCAACCGCTCATAATGTCGCGGGTGGCGGTGGGGGAGGCCGTCAACAGGGGTTCAACCCCTGCAAGCAAGGTGATTGCGGTGACCCGCCCGGGGTCTGTGCCCTGGGTGGTGGAAACCATGATGGCGTCACCAGGTTTCAACTCGGAAATTGGCATGGCGGGAAGGTTGTCGAGCATCTGTCCGACGTCGCCGCCGCGACCGCCGCCGCCCATGCCGCCGCGCCCCATGCCTGCAGGCGGTGGTGCGCCCGCGGCAGGACCCGGCTGCGCACCGCCCGGCGCATAGCGGCGGGCGAGCATGCGCGCAGCCTGTTCGGGCAGCTTGCGCATGGTGGAATCGGCGTCGACCTTGATCGTCAAAGATTTCTTGGTGGCGAGATCCTTCACGGTGAGTTCGCCAGTCTGAGCATTGATCGCGGTGATGGTCGCCGCGATCTGGCGGAAGGATCCGTACACGATCTTCTCGGCTTGGATGCCGGTTCCGTCCTCGTTCTTATTGCCCAGCACGCGCAACTGGTCGCCGGCCTTGATGTCGCCGAAGGTGCTCGGCTTGGCGTCGCTGAAGCGCGCGGAATCGAGAGAATAGCGATGGAAAGTAGTCTTGTCGGAGGGGTGTACCGTGTAGGTTCGAGATCCGCTCTTAATGCTGATGGTCGTCGCGGTGGGGTCGATCGTGGTTACGGTGCCGGTGGTCCCCCGCTTTTTCCAATCGTCCTGGTCCTTCTGCTGAAGGGAGGCGACGTCACTCTTGCTCATTATGAGGACGGCGGTGGCGGCCCACGTCTTGGGGTCTGCGGGAGCGGGGCCGATGACGACCGCGCGATCTCCTGAGTTGACGGTGGACAGGGCGACCTTCGTGCCTTTTTTCGGGTCGGTTTCGCCCGGCGGGATCCGCAGGATGAGCGTGCGGTCCGTGGTGGAGACCGCCACGTCCTCGCCCTTGTCGCTTTTGAGCGAGAGCTGTTTAGCGTCTGCGTTAACTGCGGTGATGGTGCCGGATACCTGCGCCCGACTAGCGGCGGCCGGCGTTTGTGCCGCAGCGGAGATCACGGCGCCGAAGGCCAGGATCGCTGCTATGGCATTGGAATACTTCATTTTCTTCCTCGAGGCATTTCTTCTCTTTTCATGGGCGACTCCGGTTATGGACTGGTTACTCCCCCAAAAGGGCTATTGAGCGGTCTCGCACGAATTATATCGTCATCTTGGTGTAAATGAAGGACTAGCGGAAGATGTTTGGGGTTTAGGCAGGGGTTAATTGGAATCGAAGAGGAAGGAGGGAGGTTGGGAGGGAGTTGCAGCCGGACTGCCGAGACCGGCAATCCGGCGATCCTGGGGAGCGAAGGACTAGAGAGCGGCGCCGCCCTTGGTGGGGGTGGTCTTCTTTTTGCCCTTCTTGCCGGATTTCTTGCTGGTCTTCTTCGGGGGGGTATCCTGGCCGAACGAAACGGCCACGCTGCCGAGGGCAAGCGAGAGGCCGAGCATCAAGGTCATCAATTTCTTCATTGTTGAATTCTCCAAGTTGAGGTGACGTGTGGGGCGTCGTCAAACCCAGAATAGCGGGTTGTGGTGAATCAACCCTTAACGCACAATTAAAGTCAGTTCATCTGGGGAGATTTATCGGGGGAAAAGGTGATGCAGGGGTGGGGGGAACTGGGGACCGCTGGGGCGCCGCGTAGCGTTCGCTACGCGGCTTCCAGCAAATTGAGTCGGAAGCCGCTTAGCGGCCGCCTTCCTTCTTGGGCGCGTCGGTCTTCTTGCTACCCTTCTTTTTGCCGGTCTTCTTGGTGTCTTCCTTCTTGGGGGTGTCCTGGGCGAAGGTCACGGCCACGGTGGTGAAAGCGATCGCCATGCCGAGCATGAGCGTCATGAGTTTCTTCATTTTGTGCGGTTCTCCTTTGGAATTACGACGAACTATGTTTGTCGTCTGGGGCTATAATAACGAACCTCACATGAACTGTCTCTTAACACGCAATTAAAATCAGTTCATGTGCCGTTCACAACAACATGAAATATATTTCTTGATCAGAAGTGCTTGAACGCAAAAGGTTTGGCTGATGGGGGCAGTTTCTTCGGGGGAGTTTCGGCTGACTCGACTGTTAGATTGTAGTCGGGAATGAAGAAGCAAGAGATTGCCAAACAAATGGCTCGCCAGTCCGGTGTGACGCAAGGCGAGGCTGCGGACCGTTTGGACCGCGTTGTCCGTGAGATTCTGGAACGCCTGCGCGAAGGCCAATCCGTCCCTTTTCCGGGGTTGGGACATTTCCGGCCGGGCACCGGCGGCAAAGTCGTATTCCAGCGCGACCGGGGGCATCGCGATGTCTGATTGCTGCGATAGCTGCCGGCAAGTCGCGGGCATCGTGCTGCGCGGGATTGCCGCGGGAAAGACCGTAGAGATCGATGGCCTAGGGGTCTTTCATCCGCACCCGACCGAGGGCTTCCGTTTCGAGCCGCGAGCGCTGCCGCAGGTGTTCATCGCCTACGTGAAAGAAGAGCAGGCCTCGGCGGTGCGCCTCTATCGCGACCTTGAAGCCGCCGGGTTCCGGCCGTGGATGGATGTGCACAAACTGGTGGCAGGCCAGAACTGGCCGCGCGCGATCGAGACCGCGATCGAGGGGTCCGACTTTTTCGTCGCGTGTTTCTCCTCGAATTCGGTGCGTAAGAAGGGCGGCTTTCAGGCCGAGATCCGCTACGCGCTCGATTGTGCCCGCCAGGTACCGCTTGACGAGATTTTCATTGTCCCGGTGCGGTTGGACGCATGCGTCGTACCCCGCAAGATCCGCAACGAACTGCAATACATCGACCTGTTTCCGGATTGGGACGCAGGCGTGGAGCGGCTGGTATCCATGATGCGGCGGGAAATCGACCGGCGACGAGAGGACGCCGCGTGAGATTCCTCAGGGTGAGGAGCATAGGCATTGGACGATTTTCAGCAGGTGCGGGGACGCCGGCTGAGAGCCGGCGGCAGCCAGGATTGGCTGCCCCACAGTACGGGCGGGCCGCAAGCTGAGATTGTGCACGCGAGTGTTACGGGCCTGCAAGCAGACAAATCCACAGTAATACTGCGGGCGGGCCGCAAGCTGAGATCGTGGTTCCGCGTACTTGCGAGATCGCTCCCTTGCGGTCGCGGCTGGTTAGGGCGGCGAATTCTTTGCGGACGGGGGACAAACCAGAAGATCGACTCCCTTACGGGCGTGGTTCGGTGGAGTGTTTGTGGAAGAACTTCTTTTGGATGTCTGGCCAGAATTCGGACATCAGGTTGCCCATGACGCCGCCGGACAGGCTTGTCGAGATGCGGCAGGCCATGACGGAACCGCGCCGGCTGGCGGCGGGATAGTAGAGGTTCGAAGCCGCGATGCCCATCATCATGCCGCCGATGCCCGATGCGTTGAAGGCCTCCGCGCCGGAATCCTGGCGGGCGATGACGAGACGGCTAACCGAATAAACCACCCGTCTGACGACGCCGGTCCCCGGGCCCCTGCGGTAATACCGCGGGTCCTGATGGAGTACGACTGCCAGCAGGCCCGCGCTGAAAAAATTCTGCGAACCGAAATCGCCGAGGGCCGCGCCGAAGCGCTTGCTAAAGGCGACTCCGCCTTCCCCGTATTTCGGCGTCTGATTGTCGCGCTGGGAAAAGGCGGCACCCATCGCGGCATTGAGCACGTTAAACGGGTCGACGGTTTCTTTGAGGGCCAGTGTCCACTTCTGTCCATTCGTGAGGGGCTTAACGCCGTTGCCCGTATCGGTCACGGTCTGGTAATCGGGAATGACTCCGAAGATACGGTTTTCATTCAGCGCAGAGGCGGGAATGACCGGAGTGACCGGAGGCGCCTCGTCGGAATCCACCTGTGACGGCGCCAACTGCTGCGCCAGGCACACAGATACCGTGCAAAGCGCCAGAAGGGCCACAACATGGACTCTCGAAATCACTGTTCTGAAGGCGGAGGGCCGGCTAACGTGGTTACGCTAAGGCTCCAAAGGGCTATCGGACGAGGCGGGCGCGCAGTAGTTTTTCGAGTTTGGGGAAGTCGCGATCCAGGTGAGTATTGCCCTCTTCGAAGATGCGGCCCTGCTTGCCGCCGCGCATTCCGCCGCCCGAGTTTTCGCCATATCCTGCGTACAGGCGGTCCACCACATCCATACCCTCGAGCACGGCGCCGAGTGGTGCGAAGCCGTCCTTATCCTGCGCCGACATGTCGGTCTTGCAGATGTAGATCTGCGTGGTGCGCGCGTTCGGGCCGGTCATGGCGAAGGCGAACCGGCCGCGGGTATTCGATTGCCGCACCGGGTCGTCAGCAATCGAGACTGCGCGCCAGATGCCGGCGATCGAGGGGTTGCCGGCGATCCCGAATTGGGCGAAGCGCGGAGTCACGCGGTAGAATCGCGAGTCGTCGTAGAAGCCGGCGCGAACGAGGTTATAGAAGCGGTCCGCGCCGATGGGCGCCCAATCGCGGTGCACTTCCAGGAGGAAAGGCCCCTGGGTGCTCTCGACGCGCACGCGATAAATGGCGGGCGAGTGCTTGCGCCAGAAGCGGGCGTCCGGGTGGCGAAGGGCATCGGCATCGGCGGCGGCCAGAGGCAGGGTCAATAGGGCTAAAATTCCGAGCGGTAATCGCATTGTTTTTCAGTATGCGATAGGATCGTACCCATGTCCCGCATTCCCTTTGCCGCCCTCTTTGTGTTTCTCACGCTCCCGCTCGCCGCTGCCGATTTTCCCGCACCGGTAGAAGGCGACTACACGGTCAGCGATTTCCAGTTCGTTACCGGTGAGACCATACCGAAACTGAACCTGCACTACACCACCGTCGGGACGCCCGTGAAGAATGCGGCCGGAGTGGTTACGAATGCGGTCCTGATCATGCATGGCACGGGGGGCAGCGGCCGCGGCTTCCTCTCGCCGACCTTTGGAGGCCAACTGTTCGGGGCCGGGCAACTGCTGGACGCGACCAAATACTTCATCATCCTTCCCGACGATATCGGCCACGGCAAATCCAGCAAGCCCTCCGACGGGCTGCACATGAAGTTTCCCCACTATACGTACACCGACATGGTCCATGGCGAGTACCGGCTGGTCACCGAGAAACTCGGCGTCAACCATCTACGGCTGGTGATGGGGACATCGATGGGCGCCATGCATACGTGGATGTGGGGCGAGTTCTATCCCGATTTCATGGACGCGCTGATGCCGCTCGCCTCGGCACCGGTGGAGATCGGCGGCCGCAATCGCATGCTGCGCAAAATGATCATCGATTCCATCAAGCATGACCCGAATTGGAATGGCGGGGAGTACAAAGGGCCGCTGAATATGGTGCCGGCCAACTTTGCGCTCTTTATGATGACCTCGAGTCCGCTGCAACTTCTGAAGCAGGCGCCTACGCGCGAGCAGGCCGACGCTGCCTTCGAAAGGCGATTTTATGCAGCCGCGGCCCGGCCGACGGATCCCAACGACATGTTGTATCACTACGATTGCTCGCGCGACTATAATCCGCAGGCCGATCTCGAGAAGATCAAGGCTCCGCTGTACGCCGTGAATTCGGCCGACGACCAGGTGAACCCGCCGGAGCTCGGAATTCTGGAGCGCGAAATCAAGCGCGTCAAACGCGGACGATATATTCTGCTGCCTACAACGGACCAGACGCGGGGACACGGGACGCACTCGTTGCCGGCGATCTGGGGCAACTACCTGGCGGAGTTGATGAAAGAGTCGGAGAAGTAAGAAAGCCAAAATTAGTGGGACAGGCCGGGAGGCCTGTCCTACCCGCGGCGGGCGCGGTCGATTTCGGCGACCTCGTCGAAGGACAGGCGGAATTCCATGGCGCCGATGACGCCTTCCACCTGCTCGGCGGAGCGCATGCCGACGATGGCGGCGGTGATGGCCGGATGGCGGAGTACCCAGGCCAAGGCAGCTTCACCGGCCGTCCGACCATGGTGCGCGGCGATCTTCTTCATGTGCTCGGCGAGTGCCAGGTTGCGCGTGAGATTCGGTTCCTGGAAGGCCAGCGCGCGTTTACGGAAATCGTCCGCGGGAAATGCCGCGATGCGTTCGCGCGTCATCTTGCCGGTCAGCAGGCCGGATTTCATAGGCGAATAGGCGAGCACTCCGATGCCGTGCTGCTGGCAGTAGGGGAGAATGGCGTCTTCGATTTCCGGCGAGATGGCGGAATAGGGAGGCTGCAGGGAGGTGATGGGCGCGATCTTGCGGGCGCGCTCCAGCTGGGCCACGTTAAAGTTGGAGACGCCGATCCAGCGCACCTTGCCTTCCTCTTTCAACCGGGACAGCGTTTCCCAGCCTTCCTCGACATCCTCGTCGGGTTCCGGCCAGTGGATCTGATAGAGATCGATCGTGTCCACCTTGAGGCGGCGCAGGCTGGCCTCGCACTCCTCGCGAACGGAATCGCGCTTGAGCGATTTGCTGATCTCGCCCTTTTCATTCCAGACGCGTTCGCACTTGGTGAAAACGTAGGGGCGATTGGGGCGCCCGGCAATGGCGCGCGCCACCACTTCCTCGGAATGGCCCAGACCGTACACGGCCGCGGTATCGATCCAGTTCACGCCGCGATCGAGCGCGGCCCGGATGGCGGCGATGGATTCGTCGTCATCCTGCGGTCCCCAGGCGAATGCCCAGCCGCCGCCTCCCATTGCCCAGGCGCCGACTCCAATCGGCGTCAAATCCATATCGCTGTTGCCAAGCCGTTTCTTTTGCATCTCTTCTACAATAACGGAGGTTGGCCGACTCCGCGAAAACACGTGCTGTGGTGGTCGGGTCCGGGCCCAATGGCCTGTCGGCGGCGATCGTGCTGGCGCGCGGGGGCTGCGAGGTCACGGTGCTCGAAGGCGCGGAGACGATCGGCGGCGGCGCCCGCTCGGCGCAGTTGACGCTCCCCGGATTTATTCATGATGTCTGCTCCGCGGTCCATCCGCTGGCGGCGTGCTCGCCGTGCTTTTCGCAGTGGCCGCTGGGTGAGCACGGATTGCAGTGGGTGCAGCCGGAAGCTCCGCTGGCGCACCCGTGGGATGACGGGACGGCGATCGTGCTGGAGCGGTCGATGGCTGCTACCGCAGCGGGGTTGGGCGAGGATGGCGGGGCGTGGAGGGAGCTCTTCGCGCCTTTGGTGGGTGCGTGGCCGAAGCTGCGGCACGACGTTCTAGCACCTTTCGGGATTCCGCGACATCCGACATTGATGATGCGGTTCGGGCTCTCCGCGGTGCGGTCTGCGCGATCGCTGGCGGAATCGCGATTTCGAGGGGCACGTGCGCGTGCGCTGTTCGCCGGGATGGCAGCGCACTCCACGCTGCCGATGGAGGCGCCGCTGGGCGCGGGCGTGGGGCTGGTGCTGGGCATTTGCGCGCACGCGGCAGGCTGGCCCTTTCCGCGCGGAGGTGCGCAGAAAATCGCCGATGCACTGGGCGGCTACCTGCGGTCGCTGGGCGGAGAGATCGCGACCGGGCGGACGGCGACATCGCTGCCCGATGCGCGGCTGGTGCTCTGCGACGTGACCCCGCGCCAGTTGCTCGCACTGGGCGGCGACCGGTTCCCCGCGAGTTTCCGCGCGGCGTTGGGGAGATATCGGTATGGGCCGGGTGCGTTCAAGTTGGATTGGGCGCTGGACGCACCCATTCCGTGGAGGGCAAAGGAGTGCGCGCGAGCCGCCACGGTACACATGGGCGGCACGCTGGAAGAGATCGCGCAGTGGGAGGGCGGCCACACCGGGCGGCCGTTCGTCCTGCTGGTGCAGCACACGTTGTTCGACCGCCGCCGCGCGCCGGTGGGGAAGCATACCGCATGGGCATACTGCCACGTGCCGCACGGCTCGACGGCCGATATGACGCAGGCCATCGAAGACCAGGTGGAGCGCTTCGCGCCGGGGTTCCGCGCGCGGATTTTGGCGCGGAGCGTGATGCCGCCGGCGGCGATGGAGCGGCACAACGCCAACCTGGTCGGCGGGGATTTCAATGGCGGCGCGCTCGATTTTGGCCAGTTCTTCCTGCGTCCCACGCGGCGGCTGTATGGCACTCCGCTGGCGGGTGTCGGGATCTGCAGCGCTTCGACGCCGCCGGGCGGCGGGGTGCACGGAATGTGCGGATATCACGCGGCTTCAAGATTTCTCAAGAACAGGTAATGTGCAGGTAATGCGCGGATTTGCACCGTACGATTGGGATGTTGTACGATAATTCACCTATAGTTCGAAACCTTACGGAGGGAAAAATCTTGATCAAGCCGCTAATGGCCGGCGTTTTCGCACTGAGCCTTATGGCGACCGGCGCCTTCGCTTCACCAATGGTTTACAACATTACGTTCACAACGACCACCGGCCCCGCCCCCACTGCGGGCTCATTCACCTACGACTCAACCGCGCCTCTCACCTCCCGATTCTCGGGCTTCACCGTTTTCTGGGGTAGCGGGATTTTCGATTTGACGGCAACGGCGAACAGCGGCGAACAATTTGTCGGTACGGATTGCGGGACGACGCCCTCGTCTGAATCGGTTTTTACATTTTTGAGCGGGACGAGCGTTTGCGCAAACGCCGCCGTGATTGCGTGGGATGGGATCCGTTCCGGCGGTATACAAATCTTCGATTTTCGAAATCAAGAGCTTTCCGGATCAGGCCCGCCTATGGCAATCGTGGGCATCAACGCATCTACACCCTTCTCGGAGGGTCCGGACGCGAGTGGATTTTTCAGCATCGCATCGGCTTCCACGGCTCCGGAACCTTCCACATTGTTCCTGACGCTGTTGCCTGGGGCTTTCCTGCTGCGCAGAAATAGAAGTTTCCCAAATCCGTCCGATAAGTAGGGATATGGCAGGTATCAGTTCGGCGGTAGGCGGTCTAGAACGGGCCCAGGCAAGTCTGGAGCAGGTGGCGGGACGGTTGGCGAAGGCGAGCAGCGCGGCGCCGGAGGATACAGTCGACTTGAGTGCAGAGATGGTGAAGCTGCTGCACGCGCGTAATGCGTTTCAGAGCAATGCGCGCGTGATTGAGACGGAGGACAAGATGCGGAAGTCCGCGGTGAATCTGCTGGGATAGTTCCAATTCGAGCAAGTGGGACCGGCCAGGAGGCCCGTCCTACGGCTGCAGATTCAGGGTGGTTTTGCCGGCGGGGCCGGCATAGATCAGCTCGATCGAATTGATGCCCTTCTCTTTGCCGCGGTACTGGAAGAAGATCAGACCGGCCTGCGGAAGTGCGCGGTCGCCTTCGGGAAGTACGGCCTTCTGGACGTTCTTGCCCATGGCGCGCTGAACTTCGATCGGGACCTTAACCGGGGCGGGCGGCGAGTTATCGCCGGCGTCCTTGCCGCTGCTGCCTACGCTGGTTTTTGATTTCGAATTCGTATTGGCCGGCGGCTCCCACTCGGGATCTTTGACGGACGAGAGCACCAAGCCGTACGGCTGGCTGGGCAAGGGACTCTTTTTGCCGTTAATGCGCAGCGAAAAATCGTCGGCAGCCAGTTTTAAGCGGGCGTCGGGCGGGCCGAAGAAGCCGATCTCCACCACCACAAAGTCCTCCGTGGTGAGGGTGTTGCCTTGCATCGTGGGGATGGAGTGGCCCTTGAACTCGGCCGCAATCGTGACGGTGCCGGCCTTGCCCTGAGCCTGGTATTCGGCTGGCGTGGTTCGCGGCGGCAAGCCTTTGGTTTCATCTTTAACGGGCGCGGCCGGGACGGGGGCGGTCTGCGCCTGAATCGAGAGGCAGATCGCGGCGGTCAGCAGACCGGTTTTCAATAGACGGAAAAGTCGCATTCCTGTTTATGACGCTAGCATAACAGGCGGCATGGCTGCCGCCCTTGGGGTTAAGCGTCAGGCCTTGATGGCCAGCAGCGCGGTCGGCAATTTTTCGGCGGAGACGGTGACTGCCGCTTCGCCCTTCTTCATGCGCGCGCGGATGATGGCGCGGCCGTTGTAGAGTTCCACCTGGCGAGAGCCGGTGGAGGTCCCGAGGTTCTGGAGCAATTCGGCATCGCCCGCGATCTCAAAGCGGACAGCGGTGCGCGCGTCCAGGCACTGGATGCCCTTGGAATCCAGCAGGCGCGCCTGCAGGGTGACCACGGCGCCTTCGCGGCCGGTCTCTTCCAGGACGAATTTCGCGGGCTTGTCCCACTTCTCCGTCTGGTAGCGGAAGCGGGTCTCGTCGGTCACTTTCGCCGAGCCTTTGGCCGCGACCACGCGCAGATGATTCTCGCCGGCCTGGAAGGGGACCATCCAGCGCAATCCCGCGCAGGGGAAATCCTGGCTGTTGCGCTGCTTCACTCCGCAGGATTTGCCATTGAGGAAGAGCTCGGCGGAGGTGCAGTTGGAGTAGACCTTGACCATCTTCTGCTCGCCAGCGGCACCCCAGCGGATGGGCCAGGTGTGACCGTAAATGCGCGCCATGGGTTTTTCGGCCCAATAGGACTGGAAGACGTAATAGCCTTCCTTAGGCGTCATATCGCGCTCCACCACGCCCTTCTGGTTCATGCGCGGGACGGGGTTTTCGGGACGCAGCGGAGTGGAGAAATCCTTGAAGACCCACATCGCGCTACCAGGGAGGAAATCCATGGTCTCCTGCTCTTTGAGGTGCCAGTCGAAGAGATTGCAGATGTAGGTCTCGCTCCAATCGCCATCCTTGGAGGCGCGGGTGGTGCCGCCGGTGAGCAGGTAGGCGCGATCCTTCTCCTCGACGCCCTGGCCGGTGGAGATTTTGGCGATCACGGTGTCGGGATCTTCGGAGTGGCGGCGGGCGTGGCTATCGCCGCCCCACTCGATGTGCAGCATGCGGTCGATTTTCTTGGCTTCCTTCTCGGTGGAAGCCTTGTACTCGGTGTAGCGGCCGCTATACCAACCGGCCCAGATGGAGGGCGAATAGACGTCGGGGACGTCGGCGGCGAAGGGGCAGCGGCGGATCGCGGTCATGCGCGTGGGGTCGGCCTTGTGGGCGATATCGTTGAGCTCGCTCATGAAGGCGCGCACGGCCTTTTCGTCGAAGACCTCGAAATCGCCGGGCCAATCGTTTTCATTGCCCAGGCCCCAGAAGACCACCGAGGGGTGATTGCGGTGCTGGTCGATCATGTTGCGAAGCATGCGGCGCGCCTGCTCGCGATACTGTTCGCCGCCCACGCCGCCGCGGCACCAGGGAATCTCTTCCCAAACCACGAGGCCGAGTTCGTCGGCCATCTGGAGCGCGAGGCGGGAGCCCTGATAGTGGCCGAGGCGGATGAAGTTGCAGCCCATCTCCTTGGCGAGTTGGAACTCCTGGCGGATGAGGTCGTCGGTGAGGGCTGCGGCGAGTCCGGCGTGGTCTTCGTGGCGCTGCGTGCCGCGCAGGAAGAGTTTCTCGCCGTTGAGGTGGAAGAGGCCCTTCTTGGGGAACTCGAACCAGCGCAGGCCGAAGCGGTCTTCCACCTGCTGTTCGCCGTGGGGGCTCTTGACCGTTACGGAGCAGTGGTAGAGGTTCGGCGTTTTGGGAGACCAGAGCGCCGGGTTGGCGACCGCGAAAGCGGCGAGTTCCTGCTCGCCGGTCCACGCCGGCAGGGATTTCGTGGAGGTGTGTACGGCCTTGCCGGCGGCGTCGGTGACTTTGATTTCCACCTGCACGGCATCTTTCAGAGCGCCCGGATTATAGAGGCGCGCCTTCACGGAGACGTCGGATTTGCCGGGCGCGCTGGTGCTATCGATCTGCACGTGTTCGACGCTGATGGCAGGTGCGTAGGCCAGGTTGACGTGGCGATAGAGGCCGCCGTAGCGGTTGAAATCGCTGAGGTCGGAGGGGATCATCTCCGGATTGCGCGAGTTGTCGCAGAGCACGGCGAGCTGCACCTGTCCCTTGGCGTCGGGCCGTTTGGCGGCGCGCGCGGCGGCGTCGGTGATGTCGATGGTGAACTCGTCGTAGCCGCCCACATGGGCGCCGGCGCGTTCCAGGCCGACGAAGGTTTCGCTCTTTTGTCCCGCGCCTTCAACGTGCAACAGGATGCGTCCGTTGGGGAAGGGATTCTGCGGCGTGAAGCTGGTGCGATACCAGCCGGGACCTTCGTAATAGGCGTGGTCGGGATCGACGGCATCGAGGGCGTTGAAGCAGTGCGGCATGGCGACCGCGTCCCACGCGACATTATCGCTGGCAGCTTTGCCGCGCCAGACCTCCCAGACGCCGCCGAGGCCGCCGCGGTAGTGTTCCCATCCGGTGCTGAGGCGGCGGACGGTGGGGGCGCCGGTAGCGGCGGAAGAAGGCTCAGTGAAGGCTGCTCCAGCGATCACGGCGGAGGCCGCCTGAAAGAGCTCCCGGCGCGTCAGGCCGGAGGCAGGGGACTTTCGGAGATTCATGTCTGAGAACATTTTAGCGCTACATGCGGAGGAGTTGGCGTTCGGCCGGGTCGCTAACGCGCTGCTGCTCATTCCGGTGCAGAAAGCCCGGCTGAAGGATGCCGAAACGCAGCGCGTCCGTCGCGCGCCCGTGGCGGCGTTGCGGTCTCCCGTGGTATCTCTGAGAGCGCATGGATCCAGTGCCGGCCTCGATTGCGGTGAAGAAGGAGCGACTCGACGGATTGCGCCCCTTATCGCCCGAGGCCTTTCTCAACCTCGAGCACTACTACGACATCGAGCTCACGTACACGTCGAACGCCATAGAAGGAAACACGCTCAGCGCGGTGGAAACCACGCTCGTAATCGAAAAAGGGATTACGATCGGCGGTAAGCCGCTCAAGGATCATCTTGAGGCGATCGATCATTATGAAGCCATCCGTTATGTGCGTGAGCTGGCCCGCCAAACGGTGCCGTTGACGGAAAGCGACGTGCGGAACCTGCACAGGCTGGTGATGCAGCGCTCAGGCCCCGAGATCGCGGGGCAGTATGCGGACCTGTCCCGTTATGTTCGCACCGAAACGGGCAGGCACGAGTTTCCATCGCCGGCTGAAGTCCCGGCCCTCATGAGTGATTTCGCGGCATGGCTGCGGACGGCGGAAGATACGCCGGAAACGGCATTCACGGCTCATCTTCGCCTGGTGGAGATGCATCCCTTCAATGACGGCAATGGCCGTACCGCTCGACTGCTGATGAATCTGGTGTTGATTCGCGGCGGTTATCCTCCCGTGGCCGTGCGGCCCGAGGATCGCCTGGATTATGTTCGCAGCTTGCAGCGCGCACAATCCGGGCATGGTACGGAGAGCTTTACGAGGCTGCTGTATCAGAGGCTGGATGACACGTTCGACGAGTACTTGCGCGTGTTGCAGGTACCCTAAGCTCTCCAGTTCACGCCGACGTTCATCTTCTTGCGCGCGTATTCCCAGCTGCGTTCGAGATCGACGCGCTGTTGCTCTTTGAGGGCCTCGTCCATCACGGCGGCCTTCTTGCCGGGGACGTCCTCGATCACCATCGCGCCCATGAACGGGTGGCCGCTCTTGGCGAGTTGGACGAAGCGCGCGAATTCCCAGGCGGGCATCTTGGGGAAGGCCTTCCAGAAATCGGCTTTCAGGTAGGGCAGAGGACGCGGCGGGCGGCCGGTGATGATTTCCAATTGCATCGAGGAGGTCGGGCACAGGCGGCGGAATTCCTGCACGAAGCGGACCAGATCGACATTGCCATCGCCGCAGGCCACCCACTGACCGGCGGCGCCGTCGGGGGTCTCGAAGACGACGGAATCGCGCACGTGGGTGGTGACCACGTAAGGCGCCAGAATCTCCAGCGCGACGAAGGGGTCTTCCACGCACCAGATGGGGTTGCCGGTGTCCAGGCAGGAGGCGACGAAATCCTTGCCGGCGGTCTCGATGATGGTGCGCACCTCGCGCGCCTGCATGTCGCCGGAGTGGTTTTCGAGCGCGATCTTGACGCCGAGGTCCATGGCTTCGGAGCGCACGGAACGGAAGACCTTGATGGTGTTCTCCATGTGGGCTTCGATGGGCAGGGGACCGAGACGGTCGTCGCTCGAGCCCATGTAGCAGCGCATGGATTTGGAGCCGACGGCGTGGGCGACCTTCAAGCCTTCGATGATCTGGTCGCGGGCCGGCGGACCCTTCTTGTTAAAGCTCTTGCTGGAATCGCAGATGCAGCCCATGCCGCTATCGATTGAGATGTGCAATTGCGCCGCGCGGTCCTTCACTTTTTGGAGGTTCTGCGCGTCCAGGCTGCCATAATCGCCGAGCGCGGAGAACTGAATGGTGTCTAACTTCTGGCTGGCGGCGTAGTCGAGGAGTTCTATGCCCTTCCATTTGAAAGCCCGCACCGAATAGGTGTCGAAGCCGAGCTTGACTGGGACCTCTTCGGCCGGGGCGGCGGAGATTGCAGTGGCGGCAACCGGCAGGGTCTGTAGGAAGGTACGACGAAGCATGAAGATACTGTAACGCACGTCCCGTATACCCGATCCCGGCGAAGTACCCTATTGACTTTTTTTGGCGATATACCCTAATGTCGATAGGGTATGGTTAGATTGCTTGGTTTCCTTGTTTTTCTGGGTTCTTCGCTCTTCGGACAGGTGGGTAGCAGCACGCTGACCGGCCGGGTGTCGGACGCCTCGGGGGCGGCGATTCCGGGTGTCGCGATCAGGATCGTGAATCAGGATTCAGGGGCAGCGGTCGACCTGTCGACCAACCACGAAGGCAGCTATACGGCGTCGGCGCTACTGCCCGGGACGTACCGGGTGGAGGCGCGGGCGGCGGGATTCGACCCCATGGTTCGCAAGGGAGTGGAACTTGCGGTGGTGCAGACCGTCGCGTCGGATTTCACCTTGCAGGTAGGTGGTCAGAATCAGACTGTAGAGGTGACGGGCGACCTTCCGGCGCTGGACACGCAGAGTTCCTCCATGGGGCAGCTGGTCAATCACAAGATGATCGACGATCTGCCGATGCCGAACCGGGCGGCCACGTCGCTGATCAACCTCTCGCCGGGCGTGGTGATGATTACGAGCGGAGAGGGCGCGGAGAATTATCCGGTGTTTTCGGTGGCCGGCGGGCGCGCGCGGAACCAGGATTTCACGCTTGACGGCGGCAACGTGACCAACGCGGTGGGAGTGACGCGGCCGCAGCAGCAGACCAGCCTGCCGCTGGACGCGATGCAGGAATTCCGCGTGATCACCAATAACTATTCGGCCGAGTACGGGCACTCCACGGGCGGCATCGTCGCGCTATCCACGAAGTCCGGGACCAACCAGTTCCACGGCAGCCTGTTCGAGTTCGCGCGCAACAATGCGTTCGACGCGCGCAACTTTTTCGCGGCAGCGACGCCGCCCTTGAACCTGCACCAGTTCGGAGGCTCGCTGGGAGGCCCGATCCGCAAGGACAAGACGCACTTTTTCGCCAGCTGGGAGGAGACGCGCGAGACCTTCGGCAGCGCGAGCGTGGCGACGGTGCCGACGCTGGCCGAGCGGGACGGCAATTTTTCCGCCCTGAGCTCCGTGATCGACGACCCGGCCACGTTGAGCGGCGGGAAGAAGCAGCCGTTCGCCGGCAACATCATTCCGAAATCCTCGATTGATCCGGTGGCGCTGGCGTCGCTGGCGTATTTCCCGCTTCCCAATCGTGGGGCGGCGGGAGCCCTGTCGAACAACTTCGGCGCCAATAGCCACTCCACGCTGCGCCGCGACATCCTGGTAGGGAAACTGGATCACAACGTGAGCGCCAACGATCTGCTGACGGCGCGCTATTACATCAACGATTACTCGCAGGTGGACAACGGGGCGTACGGCATCCCGGTGGCCGACCCCAATGCGAGCATGACAGACGGGCGCGTGCAGAGCATGATGGCCAGCTATGTTCACATCTTCAGCCCCACCGTGACCAACAACCTTTCGGTGAGCTACGACCAGCGCAAATTTCTGCAGCAGCGGTTGGGCGCGGGGGCGGGTCTGGCGCAGCAGATCGGGCTTGCGAACGTGAGTGCGGCGGCCTTTCCGACCTTCGCGGTCAACGGCTATGTGTCGCTGGGCGCGCCCGGGACTACCAATGCGGCGGTGGCCCGGCTGCAAACGCCGATTACCGATACACAGGTGTTGGAATCGGTTAGCAAGTTCGCGGGCAAGCATGCGATTAAGGCGGGAGTGGAGTACCGGCGCGGCGCCAACCGGGAGACGGACGACATCACGTCGTCGGGTGCCTTGACGTTTACGCGCCAGATCACCGACCAGCCGGGCGTCGCCGGCACCGGCGATGGCTTCGCGAGCTTTCTGACCGGCCTGGCGAATGCGGCGTCGCTGCAGAAGCTGGATACGATTCCCTCGCGCGCGGCCTACTGGGCGGCGTACGTGCAGGACGATTTCCGGGTGGCGGAGCGGCTCACGTTGAATTTCGGGCTGCGGTGGGAAGCGGAGCTGCCGCGCTCGGTGGACGGGAACCGGATGAACGCGTTCGATCCGGCGGCCATCAACCCGATCTCCGGGACTCCGGGGGTGGTGACGTTCGCGGGTCTCAACGGCGTGCCGGCGACGGCGTTCGACGCGAACTATCGCAACTTCGCGCCGCGCTTCGGCTTCTCCTGGCGCGCGCCGTTTGCGAAGAACCTGGTAGTGCGTGGCGGCGGCGGAATTTTCTTCGGTCCGATGGTGAGCAACAGCGTGGGGCCGGCGGCGTCGCTGGGCTTCGGCGATGCGCTCAGCCTGGTGGCGGCGAGCGCCGATACCACTTGGGCGCTGGCGATGCGCAATGGCTTCCCGGTGTACACGCGGCCTTCCATATCCTCCGCCGGCTTCGGCGCGGTGCCGGTGGGAGGAAAGACCACGACCGCTGTGACGTACTTCGACCGCGCGCGACCTGCGCCGGTCTCCTACCAGTTTAATTTCGAAGTGCAGGACGAGGTGGCGCCGAATCTGGTGATCGAGGCCGGCTATCTCGGCAACGTGGGACGGCACCTGACGGCGAACGATCTGTCGATCGATCAGGTGGCGCCGCGAGTCCTCGGGCCGGGAAATCTGCAGGCGGTGCGGCCGTTCCCGCAGTTCAGCAACGTTTCGGAGATCAATCCGCCGGTGGGCAACTCGAGCTATCACGCGGGATTCGTCAAGTTGGAGCGCCGCTTCAGTCACGGGCTCTCGCTGCTGGCGCATTACACGTACTCCAAGTTCCTGGACGACGCGGCCAGCGCCAACGAATTCGGCGATCCGGGCAGCTACATGGATGCTTACAACCGGCGGCTCGATAAGGGGCTCAGCGGCAGCGACATTCCACATCGTGGGGTGATCACGCTGCTCTATTCGGCGCCGGCGGTCACGCGATCGCGCGTGGTGCGGGCGGCGACTGGCGGATGGCAGCTAGGGCTGTTGACCGTGCTGCAATCGGGCGCGCCATTCACGGTGTACGACTCGGTGAATCAATCGAACTCTTTTTCCGCGGGAACGATGCGGCCGGACCGGATTGCGGATGTGAGCGTGAGCGACCCGACGCTGCAGCACTGGTTCAACACGGCGGCATTCCGCAGCGCTGCGCCATACACGTTTGGCAATTCGCCGAGGAGCGTGGGACGCGGTCCGGCGTGGAAGAACGTGGACCTGACGGTGGCGCGCAATTTCAAAGTGCGTGAGCGGCTGCACACGGAAGTTCGCGGGGAGTTTTTTAATGTGATCAACCGGGCGAATTTCGATTTGCCGGGGCACACCCTGGGGAATGCGGATTTCGGGGTAATCTCGTCGGCGGAGGCGGCGCGGACGGTGCAACTGGGGCTGCGGCTGTTGTTCTAGGAATAGGTAACGGCGGCGAGAGGTTGCCCTCTCGCCGCCGCGGTTGTAACTACAGGTTGTTGGTTCGGCTGATGGCTAGGTGGCCGTGATGTTGAAGACCACGGTGATGTAGCCGGTCACACCGGTGGAATCGACTGCTTTAAACACGACCGTTGCCGCCGAGGTAGCCGTCGGAGTGCCGGTGATGCTTCCATCGGCGTGCCATAGCAGGCCGTTGGGCAGAGTACCGCTGTCGATTGAGTAGACATAGCCGCCGGAGCCGCCGCTGGCCACGATGGAGCCGGTTCCACCGGTGCCGGGCGTCACGTTGCCGTTGACTACGATCGACGAAGCCATGAACAGACCGGTGCCGACATGAACGGTGAAACTGACGGTGCCGGTGATCGGGGGCGTGGAAGTATCGGTTGCCGTGACGGTAACCGGATAGTCTCCCATTGTGCCCATCGCGGGAGTTCCGGTAATCTGGCCGCCGGTGGTGAGGGACAGGCCGGAGGGCAGTACGCCCGAGGTGATTGCGTAGGTGTAGCCCGCGCCGCTGCCTTCGGTAGCGACCACTGCGTGGCCGGCTCCCGTGGCCGCCGCGGCGCCCACCTTTTCCGTGAGAACTGCCGGGGTTCCCGCGATATCCGGGGGTGCGGCAACAACCAGGCGCGGCGCCACCCAAACCATGACGCCCGTCTGGCTGTATTTGTCATCCTTGGTCTTGACGCATACCGGCAACTGTGTCGGCTGCGTGATGTTGGTAATTGAACCGGAGTAAGTGGAGCAATCGTCCCCAACGGATGTGTAGAAGGTGCCCGTGGTGCTGGGAAGCGTTGCATTCACCTGGTAGAGGCCGGCGATGGAATCGGCAACCCACCCGGCGTAATCAATCGATACGGCAGCCACGCCGCCGATCTTGACGACCGGAAGTTGATCGACCTTGTCGAGACACGGAACGAAGCGTCCGGTATTGAGTAGCGAGCTCTGGAGGATCAAGCCGTCCACCGTGGAGAGCGCGACACCGGTGAGGGCGCCGAGCGCGTCGGTGTAGCCTGACGGAGCGATACAATCGTCCGACCATTTGAAGCCGTTGCCGCCGTTGGTGGCCGAGGCCGTCGTATTGTCCGCAACCGTGCTGGGCGCGCCCATACCGGTCATGTAGATCATCACCGGGTCTGAAGTGGCACCGGAGTGCATCACGACTGGATTGCTCTGTCCGACGACAAAGTAGTTCTTGTCGAGAATGGCGCCGTTGCCCTGACCACTGGCTGCAATGGTGAAGATTCCAGGGTTGGTGGCAACTGCGGTCACAGGGAAAGGATTGCTGGACACGGTGCTGGCCCCGGTCCCGAAGCTCACCACGATGTCTATCAGGTTGTTGCCGGAAATCGCCGTGCTGACCGTCGAGGGCACGAGCAGATTGATCTGATTGTTGGTGGCGAAAAGCAACGGCGCAGTCACGGTTGTGAAAGTCGGGCCGTCAGGCGCGTGTTGCTGGAACGAGACCTGCAGCGTACGGGTGATGCTGGCTCCGTCGGTGTTGCTCAGGGACGTGGGATACGCCAGCGTGGAGCTTTGCGGACTACCATACATGATGCTGTTGGTGCCCACGCAGCTGGAACAGAGGTTCGTGCCGAAGATGCTGATCATGTCATACGGCGCCACCGGAGGATTACTCGAGGCTTGGACGTAAGACGAGGCGCTGGTAATGGTCTGGATGATAGGCTTCGCGCCGATGGTCAGCGTGGTCTTTCCAGTCGGAACAGTGCAGGTTGCGCCGGCCGGGTTGCAGACGCCAATGGTGACGCCGAAGGTTGTAGCGGTTGCGAAATCCAGGAGCGCGTCCGCGGTGTTCGGGACTGTGATGGTGAGCAGAATGTTCGAGGCGTTGAGCACGTTGACGCTGAAATTGGTGTCCGTGACAAACGCTCCCGCCTGATTCACGATTCCCACTGTGGTTGCCTGCGTGATGTCGGTGCTCTTGACGAAGCCGCTACCGATCAGGACGACCTGCACCTGCTGTCCAGGGGCCAGAGTCGGCACGATCATGGGGCTGACTCCGGTGAGGATCGCGCCCGGGGCCTGGGCCGTGATGTTGAAAGTGACTACGTAAGTGGTGGCCGGGCTACCCGACGTGATACTTACCGTACCCGACACCATCGTGCCGGGCGCGACACCGGTGAAGGCGGACTGGCTGAAAGTCACCGGAATCGTGGTTCCGAAACTGTAGGCCAATCCGGCGATTTCGGCTTTGGGGACAATCGGAGCCAGGGTTCCGCCGCTCACGATGCTGTAAGCGATGGGTGAATCGCTGGATTTCAGCGTGATGTAGAGAGTGGGCAGCGGCTGTCCGATGGTCCAGGAACAGCTCTGGGTGGCATTGGTGACGGTGCAACCAGGGGTCGCTGCGCCGCTCACCGAAAGGGTCGACTGGGGGTTACTCACCCGCATGGGTATGTTCACCAGCAGATCGCCATAGTTCGCGCTCTGAATGCGAATCTTTTGGCTATAAGATCCCGGAGCCATGGTATCGGCGATGCTGGTGGAACTGAAGCGGAGGCTTCTGGGCGTGAGCCCGCTGGTGGCGTCCACTGTGAGCCAGGTCGGCAGAGAACTCGTATCCACCGTGAAGTAATAAGGGGCGCCGGGGGTAATGTTGGTGATGGCGACATCCAGGTAGCCGGGGGTACCGGAGCCTCTGACATAAGTCAACGCGGGAGCGCTGAGGCTCGACTGTAACGGCGTAGCGGCCACCATGTTCAGGGTGACGTTGATGATCTTGTCCAGGTTCTGGCCATTGGTCAAGTGGATGGTTCCCGAATGCGAACCCGTGGTAAAGGCGCCGCAATTGCTGTTTGGCGCGATCGTGAAGTTGTAAGGCGTAGTCCCCGCGGTGCCGGTTACGCTGCCCGCTGCCGGGTTCAAGGTCGCCCACGCAAGGGCGGTACTCACGCTTGTGGATGTGTTGACGCTAAAGACCAGGTTAGCGGCCGTAGGACCGGTTAAGGACACGAGCTGGGCCTGCCCCAGGCTATAGTCGCTGGCCGTGGTGCCTGACCCGGTATGGGTGCAGTTGATGCTGATCGCGCTCGGCGACACCGTAAGTGGGGAGACACCCGGGGTAACCGTGAAAGCAACTGTGATTACCTTGTCGGTGACGGTAATTCCCGACGGTCCGCCGGTAACAGTTCCGGTGAGGCTGAAGGTCTGGGTCGTTGTCCCGGAGCTCGCATTGGCACAATATGGCTGTGCATTGACGGAGACGCTGACTCCGCTCCAGGATGACGAGGTTTGCGGTGTCGAGGGTACCGAGACCAGGAGCGGGCTGGCAGAAGCCTGCACGGACCCACCGGCCTTGGTGTAAGCGGTAGCCGTGTAGACGATGGAAGCGCCCACGGGCGGCGCCGCCGCCAAGGCTACGTTGATCAACTGCGCGGTAGGGGTCGCAGAACCCGAGTTGCAGGCGAACGTGAGGCTCGCGGAGGGCGTTACGGTCGATGTCAACGCGCTGCCGGCGACTACGAAAGTGACGGTGATTACTTTGTCGGTGACGGTGACGCCGGTCGGCGCCCCGCTGACGGTTCCGGTGAGGTTGAAGGTCTGGGTCGTACTGCCAACGCCGGCGGCAACGGCGCAATAAGGTTGCGCGTTGACGCTGACACTGACGCCGGCCCACGACGATGGGGTTTGTGCCGTGGATGGCACCGTAACCACGAGTGGACTACCGGCCGCCTGGACGGAAGCACCCGCGTTGGTATACGCCGTGGCCGAGTAGACTACAGAGCTGCCGGTGATGGGAGCTGCCGACAATACGGCGGTGAGCAGTTGCGCGGTAGGCGTCGCGCTGCTGGTGCTGCAGTTATAGGTAAAGCTCGAAGACGGGGTGACAGTAGTTGTATAGGCTATCGCGGGCACTGTGAAAGTCACGGTGATTGTCCCGCTGGTTAAGCCGCCTGTACCGGTGAAATTGAAAGTCGCCGTGGAAGTTCCCGTGGCGGTAATGTTGGCGCAATATGGCTGCGCATTGATATTGAACGTGATGCCCGTTGAATAAGCGATGGCGCCACCGGTGGTAGTTGCGGCGAGGGTAGTGCCCGCGGCCGGCGCCGCCACGATCGGGCTCGATCCATTGAGAGAGGTGCCGATCGTGATGGTCGATGCAGGCGACGCCGAAAGCGTCACGGTGACGGGGTGATTTGTGGATACCAGATTAGCCGACGAAGAGGTCTGTAAGTTACAACTGACGGCAATACCAGACGTAGTGACGTCGGTTGTTCCAACCTTAACGACGATTCCGGCTGCAAACAAACTGCTCGTGGAGGTAACCAGCGCGAGCAGGGGGAGAATAGCTCTCGATCTGTCGATTCGTAGATGTTTCATTTAGCGCTTCCTTTGCTTCTCTCGACGGCTTTCCTGCCGCGGGCGACCATTGCATCGGTCACTGAGTTTCGTATCGGCACCTTGATCGAAAATCATGAGGGGGAGTTTGCCTTAGTACCCTTAGCCAGAGTCGGGAGTAAGAGTTGTTGCCGACTGTCAATTGACGGAGAGATTGAAGGTCACACTGCCGCTCAGAGGACTGGCCGCCGAATCGGTGGCAGTGATCGTCATGGCGTATGACCCTTTGGCCGCCGTTGCCGGACTCCCGGTGATTGCGCCGCTGGCAGGGTCGAGCGTTAACCCCGCAGGCAGCGATCCGCGCGTCACGGCGTATAGATAAGGAGAAGTGCCCTGGCTTGCCTTCACCTGGCTACCCGATGCGGGCCAATTCGCGCCGGCCGCGCCCTGCAACGCCGAAGGGGCGATCACCTTCAATCGCGGAGCCACCCGGATGGTCACGCCGGTCTGGCTGGCGATCCCGCGGGCGGTGACCACGACCGGCAATTGCACCGCGCCCGTAAGCGGTGACGCGATCGGTGTCCCCAACGCGGAGACAAATGTTCCCGCGGCGCTTCCCGGGAGCTTCACGTTGACCTGGTACTGCCCGACCACCGAATCGCTCACCCATCCTGCATAGGTGACTATCGCCGGTTGCCCGCCGACCGTGACGGTGGGAATGGACGCTGCCGCACTCAGACACGGAGGCAGCCGGTTGCTGTTCAGCAGCATGCCTGCGAGAAGCACGCCATCCATCGCCGCCAGGCCGGCGCCGGTCTGCAGGTTGAGCGTAGAGAGATAACCGCCGGCACTCACGCAGTCCGCCGGCCATTGTCCGTTACCGGAGGCGGCGTTGTTTGCCGTGCTGTCCGGGGCGCCGAGACCCGTCATGTAAATCTGCACGACATCCGAATCGGCGGGGTTGGAACGCATGGCGGCTTCGTTGCCGGCCCCTATGATGGACCAGTCCAGGCCCAGGATCGCGCCCTCGCCCTGCCCGTCGGTGCCGATCGTGAAGATTCCGGGATCCGCTGCCGCGACCCGCACCGGAAACGGCGCGCTGCTCAAAATGGCGGCTGCGGCCGCGTGGCCGAAGCTCACCACAATGTCGATCGTCTTGCCGTTGAAGGCCGCTACCGCCGCGGGCACCAGCAGATTGATCTGGCTGTTGGTCGCAAACAGCAGGGGAGCGATCGCGATCGCGACCGGTGGAGTCGCGTGGGTTTGGAACGTGACCGAAAGCAGCCGCTGGTCTCCGCCGGGCGCGTCCGGACTGAGCGCCGTGGGATAACGCAGCGTGGCCGGGTCCGGCGTCCCGTAGAGCACCTGCCCGTCGGTGCAACCCGTCCCGCCGGCGACGCAGAAACTGGCGCCGAAGAGGCTGATCATGTCGTATGGAGCAACAGCCGGAAGCGTCGCCGGAGTCACCTGCAGGAAGGCGGCGGCGTTGGTCACCGCCTGGATCACCGGGTTCGGAGTGATCAGCAGCTTCACGATTCCCGTGGGCGCCGTACAGGCAGTGCCGCGCGGATTGCAGATGCCCAGCGTGAGCGTGCCCCCGGAACCGGCCGCCGCGAATGGCAGGAGCGGATCCGCACCCGCCGCCGGCACCGTGATGGCGAGAATGATGTTCGAGGCGTTCAATACCGTGGCGACCAGGTTCGGGTCGGGCGTGAGCGATCCGCCGGACACGATTCCCACCGTGGTGGCTTGCGCCGCATCCGTACTCGCGACGAAGCCCGTGCCGGTGAGGGCCACGATGAAGCTCTGGCCCGGCGCGGCGGTGGGCAGGCTGGGCGGGTTCACAGCCAGCAGCGTGGCTCCCGCCGCCTGCACGGTAGCGTTGATCGTAATCTCCGTGGTGGCAGGCGGCGTTCCCCAGGTGACGGTCACGGTTCCGCTGATCACGGTTCCTGACGTCGCGGCTTGCAAGGCGGATGCGTCGAACGTGACCGGGATCGGCGTGGCGTAGCTGTAAGCGATTCCCTTAAGAAAGCTGCTGCCGATGATAGGCCCCAAGGCGCCGCCGGTGGCGATTGAATAAGGGATTGAAGCTCCACTGGAGGCCAACGTGATATTGAGCGCCGGCACGGGTTGTCCCACGGTCCAGGAGAAGTTGCGCGTGTTGCCTTCGGCCACTGTGAGCTTCGGAGCAGGATTGCCTACGGTCAGCCGGATAGGCAGGGCGAAGTCTCCGAAGCCGGAATTCTGCATGCGGAGCGTGGCGCTGTAGGATCCCTGGGCGCCGGACTCGGCGACACTGGTGGTGCTGAAGTGCAGTGTTTTAGGTGTGCTTCCGCTCAGCGCGTCCACCGAGAGCCAGGAGGGCAGGCTGGCCGCATCCACCGTGAAAGAGACGGGCGCGGTGCCCTGCGAGGTCAACGCCACATCTACAAAAGCCGGCGTGGCCGAACCCTTCGTGTAGGAGAGCGAAGGCGCAGCGGGCGCGGCGATTAGGGGCGAGGGACCCAGCATCTGGAGCGCGACCGCGATCAACGCATCGGGCGCCGGCGGATTTTTCAGGTGTATCGATGCCGTGTTGCGGCTGCCCGCAAGAAAGTTGCCGCACGGAGCAACCGGGGACATCACCAGCGTGACGCCGGATGCGCCTGCGCTGCTTGCGGTCGTGGGAGGCAGTGCCAGCCAGGCGGGAATTGTGGAAGCATCCACCGTGAAGGGCGTGCCCCCCGCTGCCGCCGACGTGAGCAAGGCCGCCTGGGCCGGTCCGGGCGCGAAGACCACCGGCGATCCGGCGCTACGGGTGCACGTGAGTTCGACCGATGATGCCACCAGTGCGGTCGCCGTCGCGGTCACCGTGATGGCTGCCGGCACCGCGAGATCCGCGACCCCTCCTGCATAGAACCGGAGCGTCGAACTGCCCGTTGCCGCCCCGGCGCAGCCGGCTGCCATTTTCACGGTGAACGTAAGCCCCTGGGATTGGTTGGCGGCGGTCAGCAGGGCCGGCGAAGGAGGCGTCACCACCAGTCCGCCACCCGAAGCGCCCAGGGCCACTGCGACCGCACCGTTGGTGAGCGGCGCGGTGGGTTTCACTACGATGCTCGCCGCGGGCCCGGGGCCCGTGAGCGTGTTGCAGGTGAGCGCCACCGACGACGGAGCCGCGGTCAGCAGAGTGGCCGCCTGGGCTCCGCAGCAACCGAGTATGACCGCCGCCACTACCCGGAGAACGGTTGAACGATCGATCCGTAACGTCGAGAGCTTCATGAGGATGGCCCGAGCGCCCGGTTTTACGGATCGCTCAAGTTACGTATCGGCACGAGTCGGGAATTTTTGAGGAAGGGGATGCAAGTATACGCGGCGCGCCTGTGTGCGGAGAGCGACAATGGTCTCTCATGGCTATCGACGACCCGACCAAATTGCGCAGCTATTCCTGGTTCAACGGCAAGGAGTACTACAACTTCTCCCGGCGGGCGAACATTCGCGCGCTGGGGATTTCGCGCGAAGCATTTCACGGCAAGCCCGTGATCGGCATCTGCAATTCCTTCAGCGAGCTGAACAATTGCAATGCGCACCTGCGCCAGGTGGCCGACGCCGTGAAGCGCGGCGTATGGGCGGCCGGCGGACTTCCCGCTCGAATTTCCCGTGATCTCGCTCGGCGAGCAGTACATGAAGCCGACCACTATGCTCTTCCGCAACC
Source organism: uncultured Solibacteraceae bacterium (assembly GCA_963791985.1). Taxonomy (GTDB): domain Bacteria; phylum Acidobacteriota; class Terriglobia; order Bryobacterales; family Bryobacteraceae; genus Solibacter. The sequence goes on from CAWBUN010000005.1 coordinate 1,037,889, forward strand.
TGATGGCGATGGATGTGGAGGAGTCCATCCGCGCCAATCCGGTGGATGGCGTGGTGCTGCTGTGCGGCTGCGACAAGACCACGCCCGCGATGCTGATGGGGGCCGCCTCGCGCCGATGTTCCGGCCATGATCCTCACCGGGGGGCCCACGCTCTCCGGGAACTATCAGGGCACGACCATCGGGCAGGGTACCGACGGCCGCAAGATTTTCGACCTCTACCGCATGGACCGCGTTTCGCCGGAAGAACTGCAGGAGATCGAGGGCTGCATGGTGCGCAGCGCCGGCCACTGCACCGTGATGGGGACGGCATCGACGATGGCGATCGTGGCCGAGGCGCTCGGCATGTCGCTGCCCGGGTCGGCGGCGGTGCCGGCGCCCGATTCGCGCCGCCTCGCGATGGCCGAAATGAGCGGGCGGCGCATGGTGGAGATGGTGCGCGAAGATCTGCAGCCCTCGCGGGTGCTGACGCGCGAGGCCTTCGAGAACGCGATCACGGTGGATATGGCGGTGGGCGGCTCGACCAATGCGGTGGTGCACCTGCTGGCGATCGCCGGGCGCACGCGGCACAAGCTCGTGCTCGACGATTTCGACGCCATCTCGCGCCGCACGCCGTTCCTGGTGAATGTCCGGCCCAGCGGGCAGCACATGATGGAAGATTTCTTCTTCGCCGGCGGCGTGCCGGCCGTGATGCGCGAGCTGCTGCCGCTGCTGCATCGGGACTGCCTGACGGTGAACGGAAAGACCATCGAGGAAAACGTGGGCGAAGCGCCGTGCTACAACCGCGACGTGATTCGCACACTCGATCAGGCGCTCTTCGCCGAAGGCGGCACCGTGGTGCTGCGCGGCAACCTGTGTCCCGATGGCGCGGTGCTCAAACAGACCGCGGCCTCGCCGGAGCTTTGCGAGCACACCGGTCCCGCGTACGTGTTCGAGAGCTATCAGGCAGATGCACGACAGCATCGACCGCATGGACCTGCCGGTGGACCGCGATACCGTGCTGGTGATGAAGGGCTGCGGGCCGAAGGGCGCTCCCGGCATGCCGGAGTGGGGGCACATCCCGATGCCCAAGGTGCTGCTGGAGCGCGGCGTCAGCGATTGCGTTCGCATCTCCGACGCGCGCATGAGCGGGACGAGCTTCGGAACGGTGGTGCTGCACGTGTCGCCGGAATCGGCCGTCGGCGGACCGCTGGCGGTGGTGGAGACCGGCGACCGGATCACGCTCAGCGTCGCCGGCCGCAAGCTGCACCTACATATTACTGAGGAAGAGATGAGTCGGCGCGCTGACGCTGCTGCAGCCGGCCGCGCCCCACTATTCGCGCGGCTACGGCAAGCTGTTCCTGGACCACGTCACTCAGGCCCACCTGGGTTGCGACTTCGATTTTCTGCAGGCCGAAGAATAGGGTTCGCCCTAATGGATTCCCGATAACTGCCGATCATACGTTCAGCGTATGAACACACGGACAGTTATTCTATCGATGGTGCTCTGGTGCGGAGCGGCTTCCGCCGCGACCATCGCGATCGATTCGCAGCAAGGGCTATTCACCAGCTTTGCCGGTGTGGAGACAGTGGCGATCTCGCCGCACTCCGCCTGGGAATCCAATCATCCGGTAAACCCCGGCGACTCCACGGACTCTGCGGCGATCTGGATCTCCTATGCCGATACCGGCTTCGGGGGTACGCAGTTTCAGCAGCCGGGCGGCACCACTTCGGTGGCGACCATTTTCGACACCTTTCAATCGGGTGCGGGAGCGCTGACGCTTTATGTCTGGGCGGATGACACCGCCGCCGTGCGGTTGGACGGAAACCTGCTGATGCCCGCGGTTTTTACGCAGAATGTCTGTTCCGGGCAGGCTATCGGCTGCCGTCCGCAGGATGCGGGCAGGATCAGCGCGGTGCTCTCGGAAGGCCAGCACACGCTCAGTTTCGAACTCTATCAGGTGGGCAGCGGACTCGATACCAGCAGCAACCCGTTCGGCCTGCTCTTCACCGGCACCGCACCGGCGCCGACCTTGAGCTCCTATTCGTTCCGGGATGCCCCCGAAGATCCCGACGCTCCGGAACCCTCGGCCTGGGTGCTTCTGGCCGGCGGACTGGCCGGGTTGTATGGCTGGAGGCGGCGGCATCCGGTTCCGCCGCAGCGCGGCTGAACTACATCCGCTCTTGAAACTTCCGCCACGCTGCCATAGAGCGTCTCAAGTTTTCTTCGATATCGCCCGGTACCTGATAGCACTGGAGCCCAATCGGGCCCTTATAGCCGGCAGCCGTCAGCTTCTTCAAGAAGCCGAATACATCGAAAGCGCCGCGGTCGAGCGGCAGGATCAGGCGATCCCAACCGCCTTCATGCTCGGCGCCGTTGATGCTGACCATTTCCAGGTACGGCATAGCCTCGCGGAGCCGCTGGTCCAGATTGGGTTCGTCCTTGACGGCCAGGAAATGGGTGAGATTAAAGGTGATGCCGAGATTGGGACGGTCCACCAGCTTGCGAATGCGCAGCGCATCCTCGATCCGTCCCACGTAGAAACCCATGTGCGGGTAGAGCACGACACGCAATCCCGACTGGGCGGCCATATCCGCCACCTCGCGGACCATCTGCACGGCGCGCTGCTCGCCTTCCGGCGAAGTTCCCTGTACCGTCAGCCAGATTACCGTGCCGTGACCCTTCAATTGCCGGATCGCCTCGGGAAGCGCGGCGTCGTAACTCGGCTTGTCGCCATCCACCCGGACCGCCACGTAAATACTGAACAGCTTCATGCCGCGGCTCTCCAGCGCCTGGAGCATCTCCGGCACCCGCAAGGCGCCGGTGTAGCCGAGGCCGGCGTATCCGGTCCGCTTGACCAGTTCCGCCTGCTCCTCCAGCGGCAGTTTCTGATCCCGGCCGGTGCCGTTGTCGAAGGCGAAGAAGGGGTTGGCGAGCTTCTGCGCCGGCGCCACAGGCGGAATCGAGGCCAGTATTAGCGCCACGCTGAGGGAACGGATAATCATTCAGGGTCTCCCAGGCAAGGTTGTAGCATACCGCGCGGCTGCGATTTCCGCGTACTGGCACTCTCCTTGCAAAGAACTCTGGCATGCCCGGGTAAAGTGCTTGTAGTTCATGGGTTTCCCGCCAAAAGGCGTGCCGAATGGGCACAGCTGTGCGGTCGGGGGCATCACATGGCGCCGGGATGCGGTGGGCGAAAGCCTTGCTATAATTAGGGATTCAGATACTTACGTTTACACGATATTGCGCATGAAGTGCATTCCAGTTTTCCTCTTGTGCTCGGCAGGTATGTTCGCCGCCGACTTCACCACGGGACAAGCCGCGCGGCTTGTGATCGGGCAGCAGACGTTCACTTCGCAGGATTCCAACTCCAGCGACTCGGTGTTGGGCGGGGCCAGCGGCCTTGCCTATGCCGCCGATACGTTGTTTGTTGCTGATGCCAATCGCGTCGGAGCGTCCCCCAGCAATCACCGCGTTCTGTTGTTCCAGAACCTTTCGGGCATGCTTCCCAAGCCGACAGACCCGCTTAGCTATACCAGCAAGTGTCCAGCCTGTCTCGGCAAGGCGACGCTGGTCCTGGGCCAGCCCGATTTCACCACCACTACCGAAAACCTGGCAGCCACCAGCAATTCGTTGCGCCTCCCGACGGCGGTTGCTTCCGACGGCGTCCACGTCGTAGTGGCCGATACCAATCACAACCGCGTGCTGATCTGGAATCGCATCCCGACTTCGAACAACCAGCCCGCCGATGTGGTCATCGGCCAGACCACGTTCACTACGTCGACGGTGCCGGGAAACACCCCGAATGCCAAGTCCATGCGTGGGCCGCAGGGTGTGTGGATTCAGAACGGACGCCTGTACGTGGCGGACACGCAGAACAATCGCGTGTTGATCTGGAACCGCATCCCGACCGCCAACGGCACGGCCGCCGATGTGGTGCTGGGACAGCCCAACCTCACCACCTTCGTGGAGCCGGATCTGACGCAGCAGAACACGGCCGCCACCGCGTCGCAGCTCCTCAACCCGGTCGCGGTCAGTTCCGACGGCATTCGCCTCTACGTGACCGATCTCGGCTACAACCGGGTCCTGATTTATAATTCGATTCCCACCAGCAATGGCGCGGCCGCGGACGTCGCAATCGGCCAGCCTGATCTGGTCAGTTCCATCGCCAACTACGGTTACAAGACCGACCCCAACGACACCACGCAGAAGCAGACACCGGTGCTATGTCCGGTTTCCAACGGCACCGATACGAACAGCAATCCCACGTACCCCTCGTCCTGCAACGCCACCCTCAACTTCCCGCGCTTCGCGCTGGCGGCCAACAACCGGCTGTTCATCGCCGACGGCGGTAACGACCGCGTGCTGGTCTATAACACGATTCCGACACAGAGTGGCGCTACCGCGGACCTGATCATCGGCCAGATCGGCGGCTCCGTCAATCAGGCTTCCGACGCTGCGGATTCGCTGCGCACGCCGATGTCTATGGCTTGGGATGGCACCAATCTCTACGTGAGCGATGCGTATAACCGGCGGATCACGGTCTACTCGATGGGCGAAAACACCGTGCCCTACGCCGGCGTGCGCAACTCGGCAAGTCTCGACATTGTGGCGCGCGGCGACGTCACCTTGACCGGCGGTATTCAGGCCGGCGACATTCTCAAGATCAATATCGGGGGCACCACAACCACCGACAGCACCGGAGCCTCGACCGTCACCGGCGGCGCGGATTACAGCTATACGGTCACCAAGGACGACACGCTCGAAACTATCGTGACCGCGGAGGCGGCGCTAATCAATGCCGCCAATAGTGGCGGCGGCGATACCAACGTCTATGCCACGCCCGACCTGGCCACGGATGACGTTGTGTTGACCTCCAGGCTATCCGGCACCGATGGCAACGCGATTACGGTGACGGCTACCGTAACCGCAGCGTCCGGTCAGACCACAGCGAGCCTGCTCGCCACCGCCAGCGGCGCTACGCTTTCCGGCGGCGGTGATGCGGCGTCGATTGCTCCCGGCACCATCGTCTCCATTCTCGGCAGCAATCTCTCTTCGCAGAGCGCGGCGGCAGACCCCAATGCGAAGTCCTTTCCCACCAAGCTCGGCGGCACCCAGGTCTACTTCAACGGGATCCCAGCTCCCCTGCAGATGGTTTCGCCCACGCAGGTGAATGCACAGGTGCCTTGGGAACTGGGCGATACCACCAGCATCAACGCCTACGTGCGTTCCGAGAGCCTGGATGGCTCGGTGATCGTGACCACGCCCGTGGCGGTCACGATCGTCACTGCCAACCCCGGGATTTACGCGCAGCCCAATACGGTGCCCTCGGTCGGCGTGGTCTACCACGCGTCGAGCAACGCCACGGGAGTCGTCTCCGTGGATGGCACCGCGACCGCGGGCGATGTCGCGACCGTGACCGTTGAAGACCGCAGCTACAGCTACACGGTTCAGAGCGGCGATACGCTGGACAGCATCCGCGATGCGATGGTGAACCTGATCAACTCAGACCCGAAGGTCACTGCCACTCCCTCCGGTGTGTTCGACCGCATTCTGCTCAAGGCGCGCGTTCAGGGACCCGAAGGCAACGGCATTGTCTATGGCGCGAGTGCGACTTCCACCGCCACGGTAATCATGACGGCGATCGGCACTTCGCTCTGCTGCGCGGCGATTGCCAACACTCCTGTGACCGTGGACAATCCCGCAACGCCCGGTGAAATGATCTACGTGTATGCTACCGGACTCGGCGTGCCGGTGCTGAACGAGGGCAATCAGGACCTGATCCAGACCGGCGTCGTATACCCCTCCGGCGGCCCGGTCACGTCGCCCGCCAGTTCGGTAAACTCGATCGCCGGCGGCAAGACGGCGGACGTGATCTCGGCGACACTGATGCCGGGAACGGTCGGCGTCTTCCAGGTGCTGCTGCATTTGAATCCGGATATTCCCACGGACCCTTACTCGCAGTTGACCATCGCGCAGGATGTTTACGTGAGCAACATCGTGACCGTGCCGATCGTTAACTCGACCCCTCCGGGTCAGTAGGATTTGCCTGCCTGTAAATTTCGCGCACCCGTTGTTGCACGGCGGGCGGAACCAGGTGTTCCCAAGGCTCGCCGCGCGCAATGCGTGCGCGGATCTCGCTCGCCGATACGTGGTCCAGGCCGGGCGGCACGTCCAGTGCGGTGAATGACGCTCGCTGCGTCTCCTCCGGAAGATACCGCCCGGAGCGTGCCGCCACCAGAAAATCGAACTGCCGCAGCATGCGCTTCAAACGCGCCTGGCTCGCCATAATCCCAGTTGGCGATGCGTTCGGCAGCATCCCTTCCGCATAGGAAGCTGAGTTGGATATCCCCGTAGGCGCGGCGGCACTCTTCGGCGATCTCCACGAAAAGGCCTCCCTCGCTGGCCGCGATCGAAAAACTAACACGGTCGCCTAAGGCCATACACAAAAGTTCTATGCGCTCTTCGAAACTCGCACCCGCGTAGATTTTATGGGGAAAAATTCGCGGCAGGACGAAAACTACTTCGTCGGCGATGGTGAGCGCCGCCTCAGCGAGCGAGACATGGGCCACCGTCACCGGATTAAAAGTGCCCGGAAAGATGGCGAGGCGGGTTGCGCAACCGGCCGCGCGCCGAAAGAATTCCATGCTTTTAGATTCGCAGGGTTATAAGCCCCAAATTCACCCTCATACGAGGGGATCGGTCCTGGGGGCTATGACTCAGATTTTCAAGGTGTCCAGACGCAGAAAGGGCGCGGGAAACAACCCGCGCCCTTTGCTGGTCCGAATTGGTTATGCCGCGTTGGCCAGCAACTGGTCCATCGTGTCGCCGGATTCGGTCTCGAATTCGTGGCGATCGGCGGCTTCCTGGCACTTAATGCAGTACTTGGTCCACGGCACTGCATCCAGCCGCTTGGACTTAATGTCCTCTTCACAGTGCATGCAAACGCCATAGCTGCCGTCAGCGACGCGCACCAGCGCGCCCTTCACGTTGCGAAGCAGATTGGATTCGCGGTCCAGGTTGCGAATTGCGAGTTCACGCTCGCCCGCCAGCTGCACTTCGTCGATCGCATCCGGGGTCTTTTCGATGGCGATGTCTTCCCGGTTACGGAGCCCGGCGGAAAGTTCCGCCTGTTTGGCTTCCAGCATCGCTTTGTATTTGTTGAGTTCGGTCTGAGTCATGGTTTCCATCTCCCTTGAGCCGGAGTAATTTTCTTTTTTATTTGTTGTCTTTAGCGTGTTCGATCACCGCATCCATATAGACGGAAATATTTGCCAAAGGTTTCAACCCTTGAAGCCCCTCGTTGGGGCCACTCTCTCGTCGCCGTTGCTGAATCGACATCCGCACGGTTCCTACTGCTAGCAATCTCAATGCCAAAGTTCGGATCGTCCAAAATCGCTGCCGGAAATACCCCTCAAGCAGCTCTGTACGATACCCTATATCGGTCAAATGCTACTATTTCTCTTTAGCTAACGCGCATTTATTTAATGAACCGGCTCACCCGCAGTTCAAGATATTCACTTTACGCATTTGCCGCATGCCTCCTGTTCCTGATTTCGGGCTGGCAATTCCTGGCACGCCTCGGAATACAGAATGATGAGGCTTTGTTTGCAAACGGCATTTATAAGCCATATGCCGTGGCCTACGTGTACCAAATCGGGCATTCCCGGCTCCCGCTCATGCTGATGAGCTACCTCGGAACCCTGAAATCCTGGCTTTACCGGCCGGTATTCCAGGTTTTTGGCCCCGGCGTCGAGGCCATGCGCGCTCCCATGCTGCTCGCCGGCATGGCGAGCATCTGGGTTTTCTACCTGCTGCTCAAACGCCTCTCCGGAGAACGTGCTGCTTTAGTTGGATGCGGCCTGCTGGCAACCGACTCACTCTACCTGTTAACCGTTTGTTTTGACTGGGGTCCGGTCGCCATTCAACACCTGCTGCTGCTTTCCGGCATGTATTTCCTCCTGCGTTTCTATCAGGAACGAACCCAATGGGCGCTGGCCGCCGGCTGCTTCCTGCTGGGCCTCGGGATGTGGGATAAAGCATTGGCGGTGTGGATGTTAGCCGGTCTGGGACTAGCCGCATTGGTGGTCGTCCCGAGCCAGGTTTTCGGGCTGTTTACGCTTCGACGCGTGGCGATCGCGGTGCTGGCGTTCGCCCTGGGTGCATTGCCCCTGATCGTCTACAACGCAGCCAATCAGGGTGTTACGTTTCGCAGCAACACCACCTGGGATACGAGTGATCTGGCCGGCAAGGCGCGCCTCCTTCGCGGCACCGCGGAAGGAAGCGCTCTCTTCGGCTGGCTCAACTTCGAAGACTGGCAAACCGGGCAGCCGCACCTGCCACACGGGCCCATCGAATCGGCAACTGCCGGAATATCGGCACTGGGCGGCCATGTTCGTCACAGCCTGCTGTTCTACGCGTTTCTGCTCGCGCTGCTGCTGACTCCTTTGGCGCGCGGCACCGCATTGCGCGCCATTTTATTTGCCCTATTGGCGATGATCGTCGCCTGGGCGCAGATGGCGGTCACCGCCAACGCCGGCGGCAGCGTGCATCACGCGATTCTTATCTGGCCCCTGCCGCAAATGGTGATCGCGATTTCTTTCGCTGCTGCCTCGCGACGGGTGGGCCCTGCCGGTATTCCGGCACTGGCCGCCGTGCTGGCCTTGATGATGATCGCTGGCCTGTTGGTGACCAACGAGTATTATTGCCTGATCGTGCGCAACGGCGGCTCGCGGAATTGGACCGACGCCATTTTCCGCCTCTCGGATTATCTGAAGACCGAACCGGCGAGCAACGTCTACTGCGTCGATTGGGGCATGACCGATAGCCTCCGCCTGCTCAGCCGCGGGCGCCTGCCGCTGCGCGTGGGCACGGACCCAATCACCAAGCGCGCACTCGATGACAAAGATCGCGAGTTGCTCGGGAAGATGATCACTTCGCCCGGCAATATCTTTATCAACCACACCAAGGATTTCGAGTTCTTTACAGGCGTGAACGATAAGCTCGTAAAATATGCGGCCGATGCCGGCTATCGTCGCGACGTCCTCACCGTAATCGCGGACAGCAATGGCCGTCCGGTCTACGAGGTGTATCATTTTGCCGTCCCTGTGTCCAATTCCGCCATGCAGTAGTTTCCGGTTGCGGCCGATTTTCCACGGAGTGGCCACACAACCGAGCCGTGACCGTCAGGGAGCGGTCGCCAATTTCTGTTTCAACGCACCGACCTCAAGAGATTACCAACCGCTCCCTTACGGTCGCGGCTCCGATGGTATCCACAAAGGGCGAAGGTCGATGGTCAGGTACTCGGAATGAAGGTCACCGCACTTCGAAAACCCCGAAGGCCAGCCCCAGATCTCGCGGATCGCTCTCCGGATGGAGCACTCGCGCCACCGCCACCGTCACCTTCATCTCCGCCTTGCCGGCCACGGACGCAGGCAGCGGGATGGCCAGTTCGAAAGCATTCTCGCCGGGCCGGATCACCGCCTCGGTCACCGAACCATCGACTGTGACCGTCACCGGCAGCGGACCCGCGCGCAGTTGTTCGTCAGGGCAATTCCCCCGCAGGTAGAGCGTTTGCCCCGGCGCGGCTGGCGCACCCATGCGCAGTGATGCCTGTCGCGGCATCCAGCGATGGTCGCCGTCGGGCGCGTACCACTCCGGCCCCAGCAGGTAGGAGGTCAGCGGACTGGCGGCATCCAGCCGCAACGGCAGTCTCGACTCCTCGTGCGGCATCGCGGCGTAGACTTCCGTGATGTTCCGCAGCCGCGGACCGCGCACGTCGTACACTACCAGTTCGCCGCGCTTCAGTGCTTGCTCCACCACGCCGGCGGGCAGGATAAACTGAGCGACATCGCCGAGGCTCGGTTGTACCGCAATCCGCTGCTCACTGCCGGGCGCCAGATAGACTTGGTCCAGGCCGAACAGCCGGAAAGGGCGGTCGAGGATGGCGTTGTAGAACAGTTCGGTATCCACACCTTCGAGCAGGATCGATTTTCCGGGCTGCCGCTCGTGAATCCCCGCCACACCTTCCACGAGAGTGCGCACCCGCATCGTGATCGCGTAATTCCACTTCGAGGTCGCCGCCACGTCCGGGACCATCATCAGCGTGTAGATCGCCGCCGCCGCAATGGCTGCCGTCCTGCCCCGCATGCCGGAGCGCCATCCCTCGGCCAATCCCCATCCGCCCAGCCAGCAGAGGCCGATCACCGGCAGGAAGACATAATACTCGGTCTGGTGATCGCGCAGTGGCAGCACGGGCGAGATTACGGCCAGGTACCACACGATGCAGAAGAGCGCCGCCCGCGCACCAGCCCGCAATTTCACTGCGAGAAACCAGAGGAGGGCGAGCGTGATCACCGCGACCCCGGCAGGCAGCATCCACGTGGGCAGATCGAACGGCGTGTATAAAAAAGGCGGACCCACCGACCAGGTCCAATACGTGCCCAGAGTGCGGAAGATCGCGCCCGTGAAATGCATCGCGTAGTCGCCGGACTTCTGCATGGGCGCCGCCGCGTTGTGCGCCACGGCGTACGCGGCGGACACCGCGAACAGGGGCAGGGTACCGCGGAAGAAGCGTCGCGCGCAGAGCAGCGTCCAGGCGGCGGCGATCGCGGGGTAGACTACGTTCAATTCCAGCGCGCCGAAGCCCAGCAGGAAGGCCGCCCACTGCAACACGTAGTAGCGCCGCCGGCCCGTCTCCGTGTAGCGCATCAGGAAGTGGAAGGCGAGCAGCAGGAAGAAGCCGCACATCACCTCGTTATAAACGCACGTCCAACCCAGAGGCAGGATGCCCGAACCGTGCAGCACCCAGAGCATCGCCGCGCACCAACCCGCCGCGCGCAGCCCCGTAATCCGCGCGCCGATGGAAGCCACCAGCGCCAGGTTGGCGAACTGCGTGGCGAAGACGACGATCTTGAAGGGCAGCGCGTCCAGTCCGAAGAGGCTAAAGCCCGCCATAAAGAAGGCGCGTTCGCTGAGCGGCCGGATCGTGCCCTGCGCCTGCGGACCAAACATCGCAATCAGAAAATCGTGGAAGTTCTGGATATACAGGCCGGTGCCCAGCCACGCCAGGTCGTCGCCGCGGAACCAGGAGGTGAAGCCGCGCCAGTAAAGCGCGAGGCAGAGCAGGAGCGGCGTCAACCACCACGCCCAGGCCGCCGGGCGCGACGCCGGGCGAGCGCCGCCCTGCGCGGGGCTCACTTGCTTTCGAGCCCGATGTTCAACACGATGATGCCCAGCTCGCGGATATCCGCGCTGCTCGGCGGGATCGCTTTATCCAATTGGAAATCCACGCGCAGCGTATCGCCCGTGAGCAGGCTCGCCGGAATTTCGCGAACGTAGAAATAGTCCCCCGCGGTAGTGTAGGTCTCCGGCGGCAGCGCACTGCCTCCGGCCGTCGCCGAAAGCGAGACGTTCTTCAACTTCTCGATGGTCACGGGAGGAACGGTGAGCTTCACGGTCAGCTTGGCGCCCTTCTGGCCGCTGCCGAACGGAGGCTTCAGCGCCACCGTGAACTGCTTCGCGGTCCACCTCCACGCGGCAGCCTCGATGCCGTGAAAACCGGTGATCAGCTGCGGCTCGATCTTGGGATCCCCCATGTTGAGCACGCTCTGCATCTTCGGCGTCTCTTCGTCGGTCGCGCCCACGCGCACCTTTTTACTCTTGCAGGCTACGGGCGCCAGTACCAGCGCCACGAACGCCATCGTGCCCAGCACGCGCGCGACGGCGCACCGCCGGGGAAGCAATGTGTATCTCATCAGTCTCCGATTCTCTCAACTTGAACGAGGCAACTGTAAAAGGTGGGGCCGCCGCCGAAATCCGTGAGCCGTTCGCTGGTGACGGCGTTGATGCTGTTCCCGCCCGGCGAACGCTTGCCCCAGCGCACCGCCGGCGCGCACACTACGCCAGGGCGTACGCGCCCATCCACGCTCGCCGCGAGCACGCACGATCCGCGGTCATTGTACACGCGCACCTGGTCGGCATCGCGGATTCCACGCGCGGCGGCATCCGGCCCGGCCAGGTACAGCGTCGCGGTCTGCCGGTCCACGCGATCGCGATGGCCGAAGGTGGAGTTCATGCTGTCGTCGTTCTTGGGCGAGATCAGCTCCAGCGGGTACTTGCGATTCAACTCTGCGTCGCCGTGGCGCGATTCCACCGGCGGCGTATAGTCCAGTGTCTCCGCGTTGAAGTGGCAGCGGCCGTCGGACGTGCCGAAGTTGCCCTCCGCGAAAGGCAGGAACGGCTCCCCTTCCGTCGAGACCTTGAGCCGCACCGAGTGTTCCCGGTCGAGTTGTTCGAGCGTGATCCCGGCCAGGAATGGGTGCGGCGAATCCAGCAGCGTGCGCACCATGTCGTCTTCGGATTCGGTGAAGCACTCTTCGTCGAACCCCATACGCTGCGCCAGCAGGCGGAAGATCTCGACGTTGCTCCTGGTCTCTCCCGGCGCCGGCAGCGCCGGCCGCGCCAACTGCAAGTGGTAGTGGCCGTACGCGAAGTAAAGGTCGGTGTGCTCCAGGAAGGTGGTCGCGGGCAGCAGGATATCGGCGTGATCCGCGGTGTCGGTCTGGAACTGCTCCAGCACCACCGTGAAGAGATCCTCCCGCCGCAGGCCGCGCTGCACCGCATTCTGGTTGGGCGCGATCGCCCCCGGGTTGGAGTTGTAGACCACCATCGCCTTCACCGGCGGATCCGCCAGCGTGGTCAGCGCCTGCCCCAGTTGCGACATATTGACGATGCGCGCCTCGCGGCCCAGCGAGCGCTGCTGCAGGTCGGCGCGCTCCAGTCCGGCGCGATTCAGGTAGAAGGCCTGCGACGTGGAGAGTTGCAGCCCGCCGCCCAACATCCTTCCAGCTTCCAGTGAGCGCAGGCAGGAGCGCGATGGTGCGGATCGCGGTGGCGCCGCGCTCGCTGCGCTGCACTCCGTAATTGAGGCGGATGGCCGCCGGGCGCGTGCCGGCGTACTCGCGCGCCAGTTGCACGATCTCTTCCGCCGCAATCCCGGTCAGCTCCGCCGCGCGCCCCGGCGTCCACGCCAGCACCCGCTCGCGCAGCACTTCGATTCCGCTGGTGTGGCGCTCCACGTAGTCGCGATCGTGGAGTCCTTCGCCGAGAATCACGTGCATCATGGCCAGGGCCAGCGCCGTGTCGCTTCCCGGATTGATGAAAAAATGCTTATCGCTGGCCGCCCCGGTGCGATTGCGGTTCGGGTCGATGGTGTACAGCTTCGCCCCGTTGCGCCGCGCCTCCATCACGAACGGCCACAAGTGCACGTTGGTGCCGAGAATGTTCGCGCCCCAGGCAATGATCAACTTCGCGTGGCGGAACTGTTCGGGCTCCGTGCCGTAGCGCACGCCCAGCGCCTGCGTCAGTCCCGCACCGCCGGCCGAAGCGCAGATCGTGCGGTCCAGCCGCGACGCGCCCAGCCGGTGAAAGAAGCGGCGGTCCATGCCGCTGCCGTTGAGAAGCCCCATGGTGCCTGCGTAGCTGTAAGGCAGAATCGCTTCCGAGCCGAACTCCCCGGCGACCGAGCGCAGCCGCGCCGCGATGCTATCCAGCGCCTGGTCCCACGTGATCCGCTCGAACCGCCCTTCGCCCTTCGCGCCCACGCGCCGCTGCGGATACAGCAGCCGGTCGGGATGATACTCGCGCTCCAGGTACTGCGCCACTTTGCCGCACAAAAATCCGCGCGTCACCGGATGTTCCGGATTCCCCCGCAGTTTCGAACCGTGCCCGTCTTCCACGTGAATGAGAAGCGAGCAGCAGTCCGGGCAATCCAAGGCACACACGGAGTGACGGGTTTCAGCCATTTGCCCAATTATATCGTGGGGGTCGAGGGCAGCACGCCCCGGCGTGGGGTAGAATCAGTCACACGACCATGCCCATTGCCGTCGGCGATCGTCTGGGGCCCTACGAGATTCTCGGCCGGCTCGGCGCGGGCGGGATGGGCGATGTCTATCGCGCCCGGGATCCCCGACTTCACCGCGAGGTGGCGATCAAGATCGCGGCAGCCAAATTCAGCGATCGGTCGGCCAGGGAAGCGCGCATGGTGGCCGCGCTCAATCACCCGAACATCTGCCACATCTACGATGTCGGCCCCAATTACCTGGTGTTGGAACTGGTCGAAGGGCCCACGCTCAGCGAGCGACTCAAGCAAGGTCCGCTGCCCCTCGACGAAGCGTTGGCCATCGCGAGACAGATCGCCGATGCGCTAGAGGCGGCGCACGAAAGAGGCGTGGTCCATCGCGATCTCAAACCCGGCAACATCATCGTCAGACCCGACGGCACGGTGAAAGTGCTGGACTTCGGTCTGGCAAAGGTCATCGAGGAAACTCCGCCGGAAGGGGATCCGGAGCACTCGCCGACCGTGACCCTGGAACAGCTCACGCGCGCCGGCTCCGTCTTCGGCACTGCGGCCTATATGGCTCCCGAACAGGCGCGCGGCAACCCGGTCGATAAGCGCGCCGACATCTGGGCCTTTGGCGTGGTCCTTTACGAAATGCTCGTGGGGAAGCGGCCATTCCAGGGCGAGACCGTCTCCGATACCCTGGCGGCGGTCCTTACCAGGGAACCCGAATGGACCGGCGTCCCACCGAAAGTGGAGCGTCTGCTGCGCCGCTGCCTCGAGAGAGATCCGAAGCGGCGGTTACGCGATATTGGCGATGCGCAATTTCTGCTGGATGACGCTTCGCGGATACCCACCGCGGCCTCCAGGAGCAATCGTCTGTGGAAACTCAGCACCGCCGGCCTCGCGACCCTCGCCGCAATTGCACTCGCGTTCTTGTGGGCGTCTACGCGACACTCCGCGCCATCAGTGCTCCGTCTCAGCGTTGACCTGGGCGAAGATGCGGCGCTTGCCCCCATGCGGGGGACATCGATGGCCCTTTCCCCGGATGGTTCCCAACTCGTCTTTGTCATCGGACAGCGAATTGTGAAACCACAACTCGCGCTGCGCCGGCTGGACCAGCCGAAGGCCCTACCCCTGGCCGGCACCGAGGGCGCCGAGTCCCCATTCTTTTCTCCGGACGGGAAGTCCATCGCGTTTTTCGCGGATGGAAAGCTCAAAAAGATGGATGCCGCCGGCGGGGCTCCCGTCACACTCTGCGATGCTCCGAGCCAGCGCGAAGGAAACTGGGGCGAGGACGACAATATTGTGTTCACGGCGACCAACAACGGCGGACTGTGGAGAGTGTCTTCGGCCGGAGGCACGCCGGAAGAATTAACGAAGCTCGATAAGCAGAAGGGCGAGTCTTCGCATCGATACCCGCAAGTCCTGCCCGGCGCGAACGCTGTCTTGTTCACGAACTCCCCTGACGATTCTGGCGAGGGCGCCATCGAAGTGCGCTCCTTGAAGACAGGAACGCGCAAGGTTCTGGTCCAGATCGGCGGTTATGGACACTATCTCCCCACTGGGCACCTGGTTTACATGCATCGCGGCTCTCTTTTTGCGGCGCCCATGGATGCTGGGCGCCAGCAACTTACCGGTCCACCCGTGCCTGTGTTGGAAGACGTCGGTTTCGAGCGCGGTACGGGGACGGCGGGATTCACGTTCTCAAAATCGGGAACCTTTGTCTATGTCCCTATCCGGCCCGAAGATCAGATGCGGCCGATTGTCGTGATCGACGAGAAAGGAAACTCGGAAGCGTTGCCGATTGCAAAGGCAAGGTACGGCCGCCCTCGCATTTCGCCCGACGGATCGCGCTTCGCGGTCGCCATCCGCGAAGGCCCAGCCAGCCAGATTTGGATTTATGAATGGGGAAGCCGGCGGTTCTCGCGCTTTGCCTTCCCGAACGGTAATTCGATATTTCCGGTTTGGACATCCGACGGGAAGCACCTCGTGTTCTTCAGCGACACCCAGAATCCTGGCCCGGGCATTTACTGGATGCGAGCGGACGGCGCGGGGGCGCCGCAGCGGCTGGTGGATGGGCCTGGTCTGGTGCCGTCTTCCTTTTCCTCATCCCCTGCGAGGTTGGTCTACGGAGTACAGGGCGGACCGAAGGCAGGTTTGTGGATGCTGCCCTTCGATGGGACCGATGCCGCGCGCGCCAGGCCTGGCGTTCCGGAGCGCTTTCCACTTCCCCCAATGGAGACCCCGGCTTCCTTCTCACCCGATGGAAGATGGATCGCCTATGTGGGCGGATTTTCGGGAACACCCGAAGTCTATGTGCGGCCGTTCCCCGGTCCGGGAGGTCCGTGGCAGGCCTCCGCCGGGGGAGTCTCGGCGGCATGGTCGCGTAGCGCTCATGAGTTGTTCTATCAGAGCAAACCCGAGGCCCAAGTCACGGTTGCCGGGTACTCCGTGGCCGGCGACTCGTTTGCCCCGGCCCCGCCTCGCATGTGGAATAGCACTCGGGTGGAGAGCTTCGACCTGATGCCGGATGGAAAGCGCATCGTGGCGATCCCGGCCGCCGGCCAGAAGGAGGTAACGCACGCTGTGTTCCTGCTGAACTTTATGGATGGTTTACGGCGCCGGGTGCCCGCGTCAAAGTGACTGCTTGGCGACTACCCGTTCGCCACCATCTCCACGATCTCCGCCCCGATCGCCAGTGACGCCGTCGCCGCCGGACTGGGCGCATTGAGCACGTGCAGCGCGTTGGGCCGCGCGATCAAGCGGAAATCCTGTACGATCTCGCCTTCGGGCGCGATCGCCTGCGCGCGCACCCCGCTGCCGCCTGTCTCCAGATCGTCGGGCCGTATGTCCGGCACCAGCCGCTGCAGCGACTGGCAAAAGAGCTGCCGGCTGAACGACCGCCGCAGCTCGTACCAGGCCATCGAGGGATAGCGCCGCAGAAAGCGCCAGAATCCGCCGTAGGTGAGCGCGTCGAACAGGTCGCCCGCGTTGAAATCGGTCTTGCGATAGCCCTCGCGCGCGAACGCCAGCACGGCGTTGGGCCCCGCCTCGATGCCCCCGTGAATCAGGCGCGTGAAGTGTACCCCCAGGAAGGGAAAACTCGGGTCCGGAACCGGGTAGATCAGGTGCCGCACCAGGTGCTGCCGCTCCTTGCGGATCTGGTAATACTCGCCGCGAAAGGGCAGGATTCGCATGTCGCGGCGCTCTCCGGCGATCTCCGCCACGCGGTCGGAATGCAGCCCGGCGCAATTGATGATGAAGTCGCACTCGAACACGCCGGCGGTGGTCCGCGCGATCCAGCCCTCGCCCTGCCGGTCCAGCCGCTGCACGCGCGCGCCGGTCACCACCTTGACGCCGCGTTCCGTGAGGCGGGCCACCAGTGCGCTCGCAGACGCGCGGATAATCGACGATGCCTTCCTGGGGAACCCGTAGCGCCGCCACGCCGCCCACGTGCGGCTCGATCTCGCGCATCTCGTCGCGGTTCACCCAGCGCAGCCCGTCGAGCCCGTTGGCGCCGCCGCGCTCTTCCAGGGCCCGCAGTCGCGGCACTTCGCTCTCGTCGGCGGCCACCACCAGCTTGCCGCAGATCTCGTGCGGCACGGCATTCTCGCGGCAGAATTCCACCATCTGGCGAATGCCGGTCACGGCCAGCCGCGCCTTCACTGTGCCCGGCTTGTAATACAGCCCGCAATGCAGTACGCCGCTATTGTGTCCGGTCTGGTGCTGCCCCACGCCGGGCTCTTTTTCGAGCACCCAGACCCGCGCGCCGGGGAACCGCTCGCTCAAACGGTACGCCGTCGCGAGCCCGACAATGCCGCCGCCGATGATCGCGACTCGTTGCAAGTTCATCTTCCATTAGAGTGTAACTTGCGGCTTCGTCGAATCGCGAGTGCAGCCCTACATTCCGACTTTGTGCAACAAGGTGAGATAGGCGAAAGCCGTAAGCGCGAGTAGAACCACCACCATGATCCATACCGCGATTTCGCTTTCGCTTTCGCCTTCGCTCGCTCGATGCGCCGGAGTTGACGGAAGACCACGCTTCGCTATCTGCATTGCATGAACCTCTCTACTCTTATTATTGCAATTAAAGGCCCCGTTATCCTGAAATCCACAGGGCTGAAGGACAAGCAGATAGCACCGCGATCCTGTTAGAGATCTGCGTCTAGTCACCCAGTTGCGTCTGATAACGCGCCGGCCACCGGCGGCACCCAGCTACAATCGAGTTCGTGAAAGTCCGGGATATAGTGAAGAGGATCGAGGCCGATGGCTGGCGTTTGCAATCGAGCAAGGGCAGCCACCGCCAGTACAAACACCCAGTCAAGCCGGGGCGTGTGACTGTCCCAGGTCATCCGGGCCATGATGTTGCGCCCGGCACATTGCAGAGTATCCTGAAACAAGCGGGGTTGAAATGAAGTATCTCGTCATCTACGAAAGAACGGATACCGGGTATAGCGCCTATGCGCCAGATCTGCCTGGTTGTATCACCACCGGAACAACGCTCGAAGAAACCGAGCGCATGATGAAGGAGGCGATCGAGTTCCACCTTCAGGGTCTGCGCGAAGATGGGCTGCCCATCCCAGAGCCCGTAACCACAGCCGACTACATCACTGCCGCCTGAACAACCCCAAGCCCCGCTCCCCCTTGCTGCCGCACGATATAATCGTCATCGAATGGACATCTACGAGGAACTGGTGCGTCTCCGCAATCTGGGGCAGAAGTGCGCGCTTGCCACCATCGTGGAAGTGCGCGGGTCCATCCCCAGCTACGAGAGCGCCAAACTTCTGGTCCGCGAGGACGGGTCCATGACCGGCACCATCGGCGGCGGCTGCGTGGAAGCCGAAGTCTGGAATGCCGCCCGGGAGGTAATCGAAACGGAAAAGCCCAAGCACCTCACCTTCAACCTGGGACAGGACGCCGCCTACGATAACGGCCTGATCTGCGGCGGCCAGCTCGATGTCTTCGTGGAGCCCGTGCTGCCCGTGCCGCACGCCTTCATCTTCGGCGCCGGACACATCTCCAAGAGCCTCTCCAAAGTGGCCACGCTCGCCGGATTTCGCCACCGTGGTGATCGACAACCGCGACACCTTCGCCAACCGCGAGCGCTTTCCCGAGGCCGCCGACGTCCACGCCGCCGAGTACGAAGAAGTCTTCCCGCAACTGACCATCAACGAGACCAGCTACATCATCATCGTGACCCGCGGCCACCGCGACGATATGCGCGTGCTGCAACTGGCCATCGCCACGCCGGCGCGCTACATCGCCATGATCGGCAGCAAGCGCAAGGTGCTGAACGTGGTTCGCGAACTCGAAAAGGAAGGCATTCGCGCGCGCCGCGTTCGAGCGCATCCACGCGCCCATGGGGCTGGATATCGGCGCCATTTCTCCCGAAGAGATCGCCATCTCGGTGACCGCGGAGATGATCGCGGTGCGCCGCAACGCCGCGTCCAACTGGCGCGCGCTTTCGCTGTCGGTATTCGCCGGCGACCGGAGCGGGCCGTGCTCTCGAAGTGAGCGTCGCCGGAATCATTCTCGCCGCCGGTGAATCGCGCCGCATGGGCTCTCCCAAGGCGCTGCTGCGCTACCGCGACGAGACCTTTCTCGATACCCTGATCGGCCTGTTCGCGGCGCGCTGCCGACCGGTGATCGTGGTGCTGGGCGCGCACGCCGACGAGATCCGCGACGCGCACGCTGCGCCCCGCCACCTTCGTGGTGAACCCGGATTACCAGCGCGGCCAGACCACCTCCATGCAGTGCGGCCTGCGCGCCGTGCCTGCCGACGCGGAGGGCGTGCTCTTCACCCTGGTGGATCATCCGGCCGTCGGCGCCTCCACGCTCGATGCTTGCTGCTCGCCGCGACCGCGTCCGCTGGTGCGCGTGCCGCGCTACCGCGGCCAGCGCGGCCACCCCATCTGGTTCTCGCGCGACCTCATCGCCGAATTTCTGGCACTGCCCGCAGGATGGCGCGGCCCGCGATATCGTCCGCGCCCACGCCGCCGCAGACCGAATTTCTCGACGTCGACGACCCCGGCATCCTGGCGGATATCGACGATCCCGCGGCCTACCGGCCGCCTCACCGGAGCATCGTTCGATGAAGCTGCGCCTTCGGCCTGCTCTTCAAGATCGTCGGCATGCCTGATCCTGTTCCTGCTCGTCGCCGGTATCGCGGCGCCCTGCGTTCACCGCCGACCAGTACGGCCGCCGCCTGCAGGCCTCGCTGGAGCGCGCTCTCGGCCGCGCGCGTGGAAATCGGCAAGGTGCACTTCAGTCTCTTCAAGGGCCCCGGGTTTCTCGGTGGACAACGTCATCATCTACGAGGACCCCGCGATCGGCATGGAACCGGTCGCCTACATCGAGGAGCCCGGCTCCATGGAGGTCGTGCCCAGCATCTGGTCGCTGCTCGGCGGCCGCTTCGTGATCGCCTCCATCCGGCTCGACGAGGCCAGCATCAATCTCACCAAGTCCGGCCCGGCGTCGGAATGGGGACGCTGGAATTTCTCGTCCTTCGTCAACCCCTCGGTGATTCGCACCGCGCCCGCCATTCACGTGCGCGACAGCCGCATCCACTTCAAATTCGGCGACACCAAGAACGTCTTCTACCTGACCGAGACCGATCTCGATATCTCGCCCGTCCGGCGCCAGCGGCGATTGGAAGATCGCTTGTTCCGCCAAGCCCGCGCGCACCGACCGCCCCGCGCAGGGGCTTGGGATCGTTCACGCTCAAGGGCCGCTGGTATGCCGACCCGGAACGCGTCGATCTCGACATGCGACGTGGACCGCGCCGCCCTCGGCGAAGTCACGGCGCTGATGAGCGGCCAGGACATGCCGGCGTGCACGGCACGCTCAGCTCGCGGCTGCACCTGGCCGGTCCGCTGAACAACATCGGCATCACCGGCCGCCTGGACATCGTCGACGTGCATCGCTGGGACATGATGCCCGGCAACAGCCAGGGCTGGCCGCAGCGAGATTCGCGGGACGGCTCGACCTGATCGAGCAGCAGCTCGAACTGCATTCCACTACCGTCGGCGACACGCGACGCTGCCCCTGGCCGTGCACTTCCGCGCCACCGATTATCTTTCGCAGCCGCACTGGGCGCGTCGGCCTCAACTGGAATCACTTCCCGGTGGCGCCGATCATGGAGCTGGCGCGCCACATGGGCGCGCAGTTCCCGCCCAAGCTGCAACTCACCGGCACCATGGATGGCGCCATCGGCTACGCGGGGCAGGGAAGCCTGCAGGGCGCGCTGGCCTTCCACGACACCGCGCTCACGATTCCCGATTCGCCGCCGGTGCGCTTCGAGCAGGCGCACATCATCCTGGATCACGGCCACGTCCGCCTCTCGCCCGCGCTGGTCCGCGGCGGCGAAAACGACGAGGCACGCATCGAAGCCGATTACGCGCTCGATACGCAGACGCTCGATCTCGCCATCTCCACCGACGCCATGAAGGTGCAGTCGCTGCGCGCCCAGGTCGCGCTGGCCGCCGTTCCCTGCCTGGAGCAGATTCACCGCCGGCCAGTGGAGCGGCGACCTCCACTACCATCGCGGACCGGCCGAGCTCTCGGCATGGAGCGGCCGCCTCGCGCTGACCGACGCCACCATCGCGATCCCGGGGCTTGCCGACCCCGTGCAGTTGAACTCCGCGCACGCGCAGATCGATGGCGTGCGCGTCGTGCTCGATCGTATCGACGGCGCAGGCCGGCAAACTCGCCTTCACCGGCGACTACCGCTACGAGCCCGGTGTCGCGCGTCCGCACCGCGTGCACCTGCGCGCCGAGCAGCTGGGACGCCGCCGATCTGGAGGCCGAGCTCATGCCCACGCTGCGCCGCAGCACCAACCTGATCGCACGCGCCCTCGGCCGCCCCATGGTGACGGACTGGCTGCGGCAGCGCAACCTCGACGGCACCGTGCAGATCGACGATCTTCGTGCTCGGCCGGCGTGCACCTGGAAAATTTCCGGACCCGCGTGCTTGTGGGATGTCGCGCGCGTGCAATTGGAGGGCATCCAGGCGCAAACTCGATAACGCCGCCCTCACCGGAAAGCTCGACGTCAATCTGCGTGGCTCGCGGCCCAACTACAAACTGACCGCGAAGGTGAAAGGGCTCGCCTGGCAATCCGGGAAAGCTGGATGCCGAGAGCGGAGTTGGAGACCTTCGGCACCGGGACGCAGTTGGTGACCAATGCCACCGCCGAGGGTGCCTTCACCGGAGGCGCCATGGAACTCGGCACGCTGCGGCCCGCTGCGCAGCGTCGCCGGCGCGTACAGCTTTTCGTGGTGGCAATCCGGCCCGCGTCTGCGCCTGACCGGCCTGAATCTGCGCACCGAGGACGAGACCTACACCGGCCGCGGCGCTACCCAGGACGATGGCCGCCTCGTCATCCTGCTGACCAACGGCGCCAAGGAAATGCGCATGTCCGGCACCCTCGCCAAACTGAAGGTGGAGTAAGACAGGCCTCCTGGCCTGTTGTTGATGGGCGTTCCGCCCGCGAAACTTTGATGAAAGACCACCGCCGATTCCGGGGATTCCCGAGTTTGAGGGGTGGTCTTTCGACCCTGTCTACTTGCTGCCGTGAACCGCGAGCGCACGAGGCCGTTATCAGGGGAGCCTAGTCGCAGCGCAGCGCCGTCACCGGGTCCACGCGCACTGCCTGCCGCGATGGGGCCAGCGCCGCCGCCACCGCGGCCGACATCACTACCATCACCGCGCCTGCATACGCCATGAAATCGTAAGGATGAATCGCCTCGATCTGGTGCGCGAAAACGGGAGCGATCGCCAACGCCAGCGCCACCCCCAGCCGCGACTCCAAGCAATGCCTGACGCGCCGATTGCTTCACCACCATCCGCACCACGTCCGCGGCAGCCGCGCCCAGCGCCACCCGGATGCCGATTTCCTTCCTCCGCTGGTTCACCAGGTACGACATCACGCCGTAAATGCCCGAAATCGTCATCACCAGCGCCAGGCCGCCCAGGAATCCGGCTACCCAAAAGATCACCTGGAATGGATAGATCTGCATCGCCAGGACGTCGCCCATTGGATTGATCATGTCGTAAATGCTCGGCGCGATCCCATCAAGCGCCGCCACAATGCATTGGCGTGCATCGCGCCGGTTGCCGCTTATCCGCACCAGGATCGAGTCGTTATCCGCCGCCCGGGAATTGGTGGGGAAATAAATGATCGCGCCCTGGCGCTCCACGGACATCGCCAGGTAGCCGCTCAAAACGGCGCGCGCGACCCCGATGACACGCGCCTCCGTAAAATCCGGCCTCCGGTCGAAGTAAGGATCCTTGCGTGCGATGGCCGGAATCGAGACGGTCTGTCCGATGGCGTCCCCCGTCGGCCAAAGCAGGCGCGCCGCGGACTCGCTGACCACGGCCACCGGGGCAGCCCCTTCGGCCTCGGCAGCGGTAAATCCGCGCCCACGCAGAATGGGAATGCGAAACATCGAAAAATATCCCGACGAAACCAGGTTGTATCCCAGCCGTCTAGTGGAATCGCCGCCCGAGGGCAAAACGTCCATCCTGCGATCGCTGCCGTAAAGCGGGGCGTGCCACGCCTCCGCGACCAGTTCCACTCCGGGCGTTGCCGCCAGGCGTTCCGCCGCTCTTGCCTGATACTTCGCGGCCATCTTGATATCCCAGACTCCGGTCAGCTCCAGCCCGATCGTCCGTGCCGTCACCCGCTCCTGACTGCGCAGAACCACCGCCGTCACAATCAGCAGCAGCGCACAGACCGCGACCTGTGTCGTCAGCAGCACGCTGCGCAATCGAGCCGACCGGTAGTCGCTGCTGAAATCGCCGCGGTTCGCTTCCACCAGGCGCGAGCGCGTGGTTTGTAGCGCCGGCACCATTCCGAAAATCAGCGTTGCGATTGCCGAGGCCAACAGGATGAAGCCGAAAACGCGCCAGTCCGGAGTCAGTACCGGCACCATGAGCAGGGCGCTGAAAGCCGGCGGTGCCGTGGTGAACAGCAGGCGCCGCGCCGCTTCGATCGTGAACTGCGAGATTGCGAATCCCAACGCGGCGGCGGGCAATGCCAGCAGTACACTTTCGGTCAGCAACTGGCGCACCAGCCGCGCCCGTCCCGCGCCCAGCGATACGCGGATGCCGATTTCGCGCTGCCGTGCCAGCGCGCGCGCCAGCATCATGTTCGATACGTTCGCACAAGCAATCAGGAGCACCAGCCCGAAGGCCACGAAAATCGGAATGAACGTGGCGATTGCATCGCGCGTCAGCGGAACCGTAGTCGCCGTGGATTGCATCACTACGCCCACTGCATTTGCGGCCAGACTGCTCGCCCAGACCATCAAGGCTGCCTTGGCCGTTTCGGGCTTCATGCCAGCTTGCAAACGGCCGATCAGTTTCAGCGTTTCCGGCTGCGGCGATGCCAGCAGATCGCGGCCGTCCTGAACTGCCGCGCGCATTGTGAGCGGAATCCAGAAGCCGCCCGGAAAAGTCTCCAGGCCCGCGAATGCAGGGTTCGCGATCCCAACCACCTCGAAAGCGTGCCCGCGCAGGTGCAGCGTTTTTCCGACCATGTGGGGGTCTGCTCCGAATTTGTTCTTCCACACCTCGTAGCTGATCACCATCACGGCACCGCTCCCCGGTGCACTCGCGTCGCCAGGAAGCAGCGGGCGTCCGTCGGCGACCCCTACCTCCAGCATCGTGAAATAATTCCCGGAGACCAACTGTCCGAAAAGGGAGCGGCCCTCCACGTCGGCCACCAGGGTCTCGGTGGCAATCACTTCGGAAAACGGGGCCTTACGCGCCGCCATGTCCTGGTACTGCTCCCAGGTGAAGCGATGCCCTTGCGCATCCTTGCCATACCATGTGAAAGTGTAAAGCGCCCACGGGTTGCTGACCGCGAACGAGCGGAGCGCATAAGCGTTGAAGACCGTGAACATGGTGGTGTTCAAGCCCAGCGCCGCGCCGATCGTGCCGACTACGGCGAGAGCGAAGCCCGGCGACTTGCGAAATCCGCGTAGCGCGTAACGCACGTCTTGCATCACCGATTCCAGCCAGCCGAAACTCCACACCGCGCGGCTGTCCTCCAGCGCGAGTGCCATGCTTCCGAACGCCGCGCCGCCCGACATCTCGCGGTGAAAGCGCATCTCCTCTTCCAGGCCGGCCTCGAACTCCGCGCGCCGGCGCCATTGCCGGATCCTTTTCCAGATCTTCATGACGACTCCATCACGCGCGCAATTCCCGCCAGCAGGAAGGCAAAGTCGCGCTTCTCCGCCTCCAGTTGCTTTCGCCCCGCGGCCGTAATCCGGTAGTATCGGGCACGCCGGTTGTTCTCCGTCACACCCCACTCGGCTTCCACAAACTCGTTCAACAGCAACCGCTGTAAGGCGGGATACAACGACCCTTCCCCGATCTTCAAAGCGTCCTGCGAGATCTGTTGAATGTGCTGGGCGATTCCCCAGCCGTGGTTCGACGCCCTGCTCAGCGTCTTCAAAATCAGCATTTCCAGCGTTCCCGGAAGAAAGTCCGGCGCGGAATTGACTTTCGGCATGCTCCCCTCGATCGTCGCTAGTATCGACCGCCGATAGGAGTATGCCTGGAAATATCCTAGCTGTCAATAGCTTTTCGTTGAGCCCCTACTGCAGCTTCGAGTTCAATACCTTCGCCAGCCGTGCGCCGCCCTTTTCGAGTTCCAGCTGAATTAACTCGTCCGCCTCGTGCTCGTACTTCGCGTCGATTTTCACCTGTATTCCGGCGGCGGCCTTCGGCAGCCTCCCATAGGTGGTCTTCTGCGCCGTCTTGTGGATCTGGTCGGCCCAATTCTCCACTGTGCCTTTTTCGAATTTCCTGGCGCGCTTGGGCGTGAGGTCGCGATCCAGCTTTGCAAACATCGCGTCCTCCGTGCCCATCCGGCCCAACAATCCGCTATCCCAAACGCTGTGCAGATTACTTGGCCTCCCGAAGAAATCCAGCTTGACGTCGTTGCCGCCCTTGTCATTGTTGTCGGAGCAGTGCAGCGGCTGGTGCATGTCGCCGACGAAGTGTACCAGGAACATCAGCGCTTCCTTGCGTTGCACCGGCGTCACCGCCGGGTTCACCATCACCATTTCGAAATCCTCGATCTTTACGATTACGCAATCGCCTTTGGGGCAGTCGCGCTCTATGTCGAGGTGGGGTTTATTGATCGGAATATCGATGTAATGCCAGGGGCCCGTTTCCGCTCGCGCGCGCCGCACCGAGTCCGCCCAGCTCGATACCGATGCCAGAGTATTCCCCGGACCCAGGATCTGCGCGACCCTCGCCGCCGCCGTCGGAGTCAGCCGTGCCGCTGCTAGGCGCGCTACCAGGCTATGACCTTCCGGACCCCATCCAAAGAGCGGAAAGCTGACAAACCAACACGCGATTACCGCCAACTTGGGCATAGCCACGAGCGTATCATACGGCACAGAATCGCTGGTTTGGTACGATAAATACTTACCCCGCAAATCACCTTTATGCCCGAGAAGCCATACGACCATATCGCATATCGAATTGAAGTGGCACGAGCGTTGGCAGAACGCCGAGTTCTACAAGGCCGAGGAGAATTCCTCCAAGCCGAAGTTCTACGTGCTGGAGATGCTGCCCTACCCCAGCGGCACGCTCCACATCGGCCACATCCGCAACTATTCGATCGGCGACGCGCTGGCTCGCTACAAGTGGATGCGCGGCTTCAACGTGCTGCACCCCATGGGCTGGGACGCCTTCGGACTGCCCGCGGAAAACGCCGCCATCGCCAACAAAGTGCCGCCGCGCGAGTGGACCCTGCAGAACATCGCGGCCATGAAGAAGACCCATCGCCGCTTCGCCTTCAGCTACGATTGGGACCGCGAAGTCTCCACCTGCGAGCCCGAATATTATCGCTGGAACCAGTGGTTCTTCCTCCAGATGCTGGAGCGCGGCCTCGCCTATCGCAAGCGCGCGCTCGTCAACTGGTGCCCCAAGTGCGCCACCGTGCTGGCCAATGAGCAGGTGGTGGATGGCTGCTGCTGGCGCCACGAAGATACGCCCGTGGAACAGCGCGCGCTCGACCAGTGGTTCCTCAAGATCACCGCTTACGCCGACGAGCTGCTCGACGACATGGCGCAGCTCGAAGGCGGCTGGCCCGAGCGCGTCCTCACCATGCAGCGCAACTGGATCGGCCGCTCCGAAGGCGCCGAGATCGATTTCACTCTCGCCGGCGCCGGCACGCCCATTCGCGTCTTCACCACGCGCGTCGACACCATCTACGGCGCCACCTGCGTCATCCTCGCGCCCGAGCATCCGCTCAACGAGACGCTGCTCGACGCCGAGCTCAAGGCCCAGCGCCAAGGCGATGGTCGATTCGCGCGCCGGCCGCGACCCCGGCGATATCGATAAGGAAGGCTTCTTCACCGGCCACTACGCCGTCAATCCGTACAGCGGCGAGAAGGTCCCGATCTGGATCGCCAACTTCGTCCTGATGGGCTACGGCACCGGCGCCATCATGGCCGTCCCCGCGCACGACGAGCGCGATTTCGAATTCTGCCGCAAGTACGGGATCCCGGTGCGCCCGGTGATCCGCCCGGTGGATGGCACGCTCGCCGTCGAACCCGGCATGACGGAGCCTTACGGCGAGTACGGCATCGTCGAAAACTCCGGCGAGTGGAGCGGCCTCGCGAGCGACGAAGCGCGCCGCCAGATGAGCGCCTACGCCGAGCAGCACGGCTTCGGCAAGGCCGCCATCACCTTCCGCATCAAGGATTGGGGCATCTCGCGCCAGCGCTATTGGGGCACGCCGATCCCCGTGATCCACTGCCCGTCATGCGGCGTTGTGCCGGTGCCCGAAGATCAGCTCCCCGTGATGCTCCCCGACCGCATCGAGATCACCGGCGCCGGACGTTCGCCGCTCGAAAATGTCCCCGAGTTCGTCAACGTGCCGTGTCCGAAGTGCGGCGAGCCTGCCCGGCGCGAGACCGATACCATGGACACCTTCATCGACAGTTCCTGGTATTTCTACCGCTACTGCGATCGCGCACAACTCCGAGCGCCCTTCGACCCCGCGAAGATCGCCTACTGGTTCGAGATCGATCAGTACATCGGCGGCGTCGAGCACGCCATTCTGCACCTCATCTACTCGCGCTTCTTCACCAAGGTGATGCGCGATATCGGCCTCATCACGAACAACGAGCCCGCGCGCCGTCTCTTCACCCAGGGCATGGTGATCGCCGAGGGCGCCAAGATGTCCAAGTCCAAGGGCAACGTGGTGGGCGCGGACATGCTCGCCGACAAGTTCGGCGCCGATACCGCCCGCATGTTCGTGCTCTTCGCCGCGCCCCCGGAAAAGGAAGTCGATTGGCGCGAGGAAGGCGCCGAAGGCATCTACCGCTTCCTCGGCCGCGTCTACCGCTTCGCCACGCGCAATATCGCCCGCGGAACAGCGCTCCGGCGACGCCGACCGCAAGGTGCTCCGGAAGCTTCACCAGACCCTCCGAAGAAGATCACCGAGGATTTCGAGACTCGCTGGCACTTCAACACCTGCATCGCCTCCATCATGGAGTTGGTCAACCTGCTCTACGCCGAGGAGCAGAACATCTCCGCCGGCCTGATGCCGCGAGATTCTCGAGAACCTGGCGCTCATGCTTGCGCCTTTCGCGCCCTATCGTCGCGCAGGAAATCTGGGAAGAGCTCGGCAAGGAAGGCCCGGTCTTCCGCCAGGCCTGGCCGGCCTTCGACCCCGAACTCGCCAAGGAAGACGAAGCCGAGATCGTCGTGCAGGTCAACGGCAAACTCCGCAGCCCGCATCACCGCCCCCTTCGGCACTCCGAAGGAGGAGCTCGAAGCACGCGCGCTCGCCGACGAAAAGGTGAAGCCCTTCATCGATGGCAAGCAGGTGATGAAGATCATCACGGTGCCCGACAAGCTGGTCAACATCGTCGTGAAGTAGGAGCGCGGTATACTGCGGTCAGGGATATCTCATGCCTGCAGAGAATCTGGCTGATGTAGTTCGGTCGCTGACACCGGAAGAACAGGATGCCGTGCGTCTGTTCATCGATTATCTGAAGGGGCTGGAGGCCTCCGCCCTTTCCCCGTTGCCATTCCTTCAGGCCGCCGACGAGTTCATCGCCCAGCATCCGGAATTGCTTAAGCGCCTCGCTCAGTGACCCGATACCCAACCGTCGAAGAGACACTCGCTGTTCACGCCAAACTAATCGCACGATTCGGTGGTTCGCACGGGATCCGCGATCGTGGTGCGTTGGAGTCAGCCTTGGCGCGCCCGCAGAGCGGATACTACGTCGACCTGATTCAGGAAGCGGCCGCTCTGTGGGAGAGCCTCTCTCAAAACCACCCATTCATCGACGGCAACAAACGCGCCGCGTTGACCGTCACAGCCGCCTTTCTGAGAATAAACGGGTACCAGTTGCGGTTCCAGGACCTCGATGCCTTCTCATTCTTGAACGGGCTCTACGAAACCGGCCGAATGCGTTTCGAAGAGCTTGATCGATGGCTTCGTGAACACGTAGTTCCTGTCGATTCACGCACGTGAGCGGTAACTGTCCTCCGCAGTTCACTCGTACCGCAGCGCCGTCACCGGCGAGATGCGCGTCGCCCGCACCGCTGGAACGAACGTGGCCAGCAACACCACCAGCATCAACCCGACGGGCGCCAGCGCAAATGTCAGTGGGTCCGCGACATCGATCCCGAAGACCATCGTCTTCAGCAAACGCGTTAGTGCCAACGCTCCGCCGATCCCGAGCGCAATTCCGATGGCTGCCAGCGACGCGCCCTGTCGAACCACCATCCGCACCACGTCCGCTCGCGCCGCTCCCAAAGCCATGCGCACACCGATCTCATGCGTGCGCTGCGCCACCGAGTAGGCGATCAGCCCATAGATTCCCACCGCGGCCAGCAGGAGAGCGATTCCCGCGAACAACCCCAGCAGCATGGTGTCGAACCGCGGCTGCGAAACCGAGAGCGCCATCGCCTGTTCCATCGTGCCGGCCTGCGCCAGCGTGACTCCCGGATCGATCGCCTGAATCTCCCGCCTGAGTGCCTCTGCCAATGGCGCGGCGTCGCCCGACGCTCGCACCGCCAGGAACATCCGTGCGCCGTAATTCTGTCCGAAGGGCATGTAGTAGGCCGGATCCGTGTCGACGTTCAATCCAAGGTATTTCACATTTCCGACAACGCCTACGATCTCCATCCACTTGTCGAAATACTTGATCCGTGTTCCCAGAGCCGGACGATTCGGAAGGAAGCGGCTGACGAAACCTTCGCTGACAATCGTCACCGGCGCCGAACCCGAATTGTCGTGCGCGGTGAAGTAGCGGCCCTTCAGTAGTGGGATCCCGAGTGCCTGGAAATAGTCCGGGCCGACGGTCACATCGGAAATGATGGGGTTCAATTCTCCCGGGGCCAGCGTCTGGCCCTCGATCTCAAACGAGTCGGCGTCGCCCTGACGGTCGGGCGGCAGCGAGTCGGAGACCGCCGCGGTTTCCACACCCGGAACACCACGCGCGCGCCGCAGCACTTCCTCGTAGAAAGGTGCCCCCGCGGCTGCGTCGTTGTACTTCCGGCTGCCCGGCGAAATCAACATCGTCAGGATTTGGCGCGGTGGTGTGGCGAATCCTCCGGTCACGCGCTGCAAATTGAGGAAACTGCGGAAGAGAAGCCCCGCCCCCACCAGCAGCGTTAGCGAAATCGCGATTTCGCTGATCACCAGTGCTGCGCGCATCCGGCCGCGGGCCCGGCTGGCGCCACCCGAGCGTGCGCCCTCTTTGATCGTCGAGTTCAGGTCTGCGCGCACGCTCTCGAGCGCCGGGGCCAGCCCGAACAGAACCCCGGTGAGCATCGAGACGCAGACCATGAAGGCCAGCGCCTCGCCATCCAGCCGCACGGAATCGATGAACGGAAGGTTGCCCGGATTCCAGACGCGGATCAGTTCGATCGCCTCCCGATGCCATTGCCAGCCCTGCTGCGCCGCCGGTCACGGCCAGCAGCACGCTCTCCGTAAGCAGCTGACGCACCAGCCGGCCGCGGCCGGCCCCCAGGCTGAGGCGCAGCGCCATCTCGCGTTCCCGTACGCTCGCCCGCGCCAGCATCAGGTTGGCAACGTTCACCACCGCGATCAGCAGCACCAGGCCCACAGCGCCGGCGAGCACCAGCATCGCGGGCTTCAGCGTCGGTCCCAGAAGCGCGTCCCGCAAGCTCAGCACCGGCAGCGTCAAGCGCTTGTAGTACGGATTCTCCTGCATCAGGCGCTGTCCGATACGGTTGATTTCCGCTTGCGCCTGTTGCATCGTGACGCCGGGCTTCAGCCGCGCCACGCCGCGATAGAACCACGGGCCATAGCGCGTCGGCGGAGTGAGTAGCAGGTTGGTCCAGACCTCCGTCTGCGGCCGCGGAAATTGGAACGCGTCGGGCATCACGCCGATCACCGTGGCCGGAGCGCCGTTCACCAGGATCGTCTCGCCCAGTACTGCCGAGCCCGCGGCGAAGCGTCTCCGCCAGATCGATTCGCTGAGCACCGCCAGCGAGCCCGCGGTCGGCTGGTCCTCTCCCGGTGCGAAAGTCCGGCCGATCAAAGGGCGTACCCGGAGCGTCGAGAAAAATCCCGCTGTGACAGCCGTCCCCTTCACCTGCTCCGGCACGCCCTCCTTCCCGCCGATGTCCACGCGCAGTGGCCGGAAAAGCGAAGGCTCCTCGAAGGCGTGATTGTCCTCCTTCCACTGCAGATAGTCCCGCATGCTCAGCGTGCCGAAGGCGAAATCTCGCGGGAAGTAGCGCATGAAAACTACCGCCACGCGATCGGCGTCGGCGTAAGGCAGGGGCCGCAACAGGATGCCGTAGGCCACGCTGAACATCGCCGTATTCGTGCCGATGCCCAGCGCCAGCGCGAGCACTGCGACCGCCGTGAACGCAGGGTTCTTGCGCAGTGTGCGAATCCCGTAGCGCAGATCTTGCACCAGCTCTTCCAACATTCGCCCCCTCCTCACCTGCCGGATTTCTTCCTTGACCTGCTCGATCCCGCCCAGTTCGATGCGTGCCGCCCGCCGGGCTTGATCCGCACCCATGCCGGCCGCCACCTTCTGTTCGGTCAACAGCTCCACATAGGCCCGCAGTTCCTCATCCAGATCCCGCTCCACGCGCGACCGCTTGAAGAGATTGCGAAGCAGGCTCAGCAGGTACATCTCACGTTGCCTTGAGCGCGCTGGCAATCGCCATCGCGATGGTTTCCCACTGCCGCGTTTCGGTCTGGAGCTGCCGCCGTCCCGCGACGGTGAGCTTGTAAAACTTAGCGCGCCGATTGTTTTCGGAGTCGCCCCACGTCGCGGCGAGCCACCCTGCCTCTTCCATGCGGTGCAGTGCCGGAAACAGCGATCCCGGTTTGACTTGAAAGGTCCCGTTGGTGATCTGCGCGATCCGCTGCGAAATGGCGAGCCCGTGCAATTCGGTCAGCGCCAGCGCCTTCAGGATTAATAGATCGAGGGTCCCTTGTAGAAGATTCGTGCCTGGCATGCTCGTACAGACATTCTATACGAGACTCCTATAGAATGTCCAGTGGGACAGGCCTCCCGGCCTGTCCATCTAATTTGTTTTGGACGCGTTGAGCTAGCTAAGCCTCAGCCGCACCACAGTCTCCAGATGGTAGGTCTGCGGGAACAGGTCCACCAGCGTCATCTGTTCCACGCTGGTACCCCGCCGCCACCAGCCCCGCCAGGTCGCGCGCCAGGGTCGCCGGATCGCAGGCCACGATCGTCACCTGCCGCGGCCGTAATTCGCCCAGGCGCTTGACCACCGTCTTCCCGAGGCCTGTCCGCGGCGGATCCAGCACCACCAGATCGGGCGCCGTCTCCAGCGCCAGCAAATAATCCTCGGCCGTCTTGGGCAGCGCTCGCACATTCGCGAGGCCATTCCGCTCCGCATTGAATTGCAGATCGCGCACCGCGCCCGCGCCCGATTCCACCGCCGTCACTTCGCGGAATTTCCGCGCCAGCGGCAGCGAGAGTAGCCCCACGCCCGCGTACAAATCCAGCGCCGTGTCGCCCTCCGCCCCATCGAGCGCAACCTCTACCAGCCGGTCGATCAGGAAACGATTCACCTGGAAGAACGAATTGCTACTCACCCGGAAGCGGCCTTCGTAATCCAGCGCGCCTTCCACCATTCCCGGAATCTTCTCGCCGCACCAATCGAAGAAGCGACGCGCCACGGGACGCTCCGTCTCCAGCACGTTGAGCTGCACCTGGGTCTCGTCGGTGAAGATTTCGATCGATTTCATGAACCGCGGCCAGCGGCCGTCGCGCGCCATCTCGTTCAAGGCGCGGATGGCCGCCTCGATCTTGGGCGATCCCACCGGGCACTGCCCCACCGCGCACAGCTTGTGCGAGCGCGCCTCGCGATACCCGATCCGCGATTCCTCCACGTGGAGTTGCACGCGATTGCGATAGCCGAATGGCTCCGCCGAGACCACCGCGATCTCCGCCGGCGGCTCGATCTTGCCCAGCCGCCGCATCTCCTCAGCGAGGATCGCCTGCTTGGTGGCCAGCTGGTACTCATAGGGTGCGTGCTGGTAGTGGCACCCGCCGCAGCGCCCGAAGACCGGGCACGGCGCCGCCACGCGATCCGGTGCGGCCGCCAGCACTTCCAGCATGCGAGCCCGCACCATGCCCGGCTTTTCCTTCTCGGCCTGCGCGCGAATTCGCTCGCCGGGCAGCACGAAGGGTGCGAACACAACGCGCCCATCCAGCCGGCCGAGACCATCGCCTCCGTACACCAGCTTTTCCACCGTGACTTCGAAATTGCTTACGATAGGAGTTACTCCCGTACTCTTTACCATGAAAACACGAGTCTTCTCCGGCATGCAGCCTACCGGAAATCTTCACATCGGCAACTATCTGGGCGCCCTCAAGAACTGGGTCCGCATCCAGCACGACTACGAGTGCATCTTCTGCATCGTAGATCTCCACGCCGTCACAGTCTATCAGGATCCCGCCGAGCTGCGCGCCAAGATCCGTGAGATCGCCGCGCTCTACCTCGCCGCCGGCATCGATCCCACGGCCTGCGCCATCATGGTGCAGTCCGCCGTTCCCGCCCACACCGAGCTCAGTCTGGATGCTCACCTGCGTGACGCCGCTCGGCTGGCTGGAGCGCATGACGCAATACAAGATGAAAGCCGCCAAACAGGAATCCGTCGGTGACGGCATCCTGCAGTATCCCGTACTTATGGCCGCCGACATACTTCTTTATCAGGCGGGCATCGTGCCGGTGGGCGACGATCAGTCCCAGCACCTGGAACTCACCCGCGATATCGCGCAGCGCTTCAACTCGCTCTACGGCGATACCTTCGTCGTACCGGGCACGAGCCTGCCCTCCGTCGGCGCCCGCGTGATGGGCCTCGACGATCCCGCGCAGAAGATGAGCAAATCCGCCACCGGCGCCAATCACGCCGTCGCCCTGCTCGATCCGCCCGCCAAGATCCGCAAGACCATCATGCGCGCCACCACCGATTCCCAGCCCGCCGTCGATGTCGCCACCGCCGGCCCCGGCGTCCTCAACCTGCTCTCCATCTACCAGGCCTTCTCCGGCGCCTCCGATGACGAGGTGAAATCCATCTTCAACGGCCTGCGCTATGGCGATCTCAAGAAGCAGGTCGCCGAAATCGTAGTCGCGCACCTCGAGCCCTTCCAGCAGCGCTACCGCGAGATCACGGCTGACCCCGCATACCTCGATGGCATCCTGCGCGATGGCGCGGAGCGCGTCGCGCCCATTGCCAACAGCACCGTCCGCACCGTGAAGGAACGCATGGGCCTCTACACCTAACTCCTCATGCTCGCGGCTTACTTCACGCTGCTTCGCCGCAATCGCAATTACCGCCTCCTGTGGGTCGCCCAGATTGTCAGCGAGCTGGGCGATTGGTTCTACACCCTCGCCGTCTACCACCTGCTGCTCGAACTCACCGGCAGCAAGGCCCAAGCGGTCGCCTTCGCCGTGGTGCTCCAGGTGCTCCCCAGTACGCTCGCCGCGCCGACCGCCGGCGTGATCAACGATCGTCTGAGCCGCAAGCGCATTATGATCGCCGCCGACCTGGTCCGCTTCTTCATCGTCCTCGGCATGCTGCTCGTCCGCACCCCTGCGATGGTCTGGCTCGTCTACCCGCTGCTCTTCGTGGAGACCATCGCCGCCGCATTCTTCGAGCCCGCCCACAGCGCCGTCATCCCCAACATCGTCCCCGAAGACGAGGTGCTGGCCGCCAACGCACTGGCCTCCGTCACCTGGAGTTTCTGCCTCGCCGCCGGAGCCGCGCTCGGCGGATTGTTCGCCGCCTGGCTTGGCCGCGACGCCGTCTTCATCGTCAATGCAGTCTCCTTCCTGGCCTCCGCGTGGCTTATCCGCCGCATGACATTCGACGAACCCCACGCCGACGGACTTCCCGCCCTGCGCGCCCGCGAACTCTTCGAATTCACCCCGGTCCTCGAAGGCTTCCGCTATATCCGGAGCCAGCCCCGCCTCTTCGCCACCGTCTTCGTCAAAGGCGGCATCGGATTGCTCGGCGCCAACAACGTCCTGCTCCCCATCCTCGGCGAGCGCGTCTTCCCCGTGAAACTCGCCGGCGTGGATCACGACCGCGCATCGTTGCTCGGCATGAGCATGCTGATGGGCGCGCGCGGCGCCGGCGCCCTCATCGGTCCCCTGGTCAGCGGCCGCTGGGCCCGCAATCATCACTCGCGTCTGCGCACCGGCATCCTGGCCGGCTTCCTGCTCGCCGCCGCCGGCTACATCGTGCTCGGAACTTCCACCTCGCTCGCGATCGCGATCTGCGCCGTCATTGCGGCCCACGCGGGCAGTTCCACCAACTGGGTCTTCTCCAGCACGCTGCTCCAGGTCTACACCGAAGACCGCTTCCGCGGCCGCGTCTTCAGCGCCGATTACGGTCTCTGCATGCTCGGGATTTCGGCCAGCAGTTACCTCGCCGGCGTCGCCATCGATTGGGGTGTTCCGCCGCGTGCCTTCGCTGTCGCTATCGGTTTGGTGATGTTCGTCCCAGCCGCCGCCTGGGCAATCGCCCTGAGACGTACCAGGGATGGCCGCCCTGGCAAATCGGACGTATAATTCGATCAGCGGAGGTCCCTATGCCGCTTTCTGAGCGACTGCGTAGTTTCCTCGATTCCCGCCACGCGGAGTACACCCTCACCAAACATGCAAACGCCTTCACGGCACGCGAAGTTGCCGCGGCGGAGCACCTGCCCCCACGGGAGGTTGCCAAGACGGTGGTCATCTTCGGCGATGGCACGTATCACATGATCGTGGTTCCGGCCAGCAAACTGGTGGACCTGATCGAAGTCCGTCCCACCCTGGGACTCGCCCAGGTGCGCCTGGCCAGGGAGGCTGAACTGGGAATCCTCTTCCCCGATTGCGAGTTGGGCGCGATGCCCCCCTTGGGGCCCCTCTACGGTTTCCAGGTCTACCTGGATGCGAGCCTCGCCGGCGAGGACACTATCGCGTTTAACGCCGGCTCTCACCGTGAGGTGATCCACATGAAAACCGCCGAATTCCGCCGCCTGGTTTCACCCAGCGTCGTTTCGCTGGTGCGCGAGCCCGCGACGGCCCACGGCTGGTGATGGGCCGCTTGCTTATTCGTCCTCAATTCGCCGGCGAACCCACGGATCTCCGGGTCTAGCCCTGGTCTAGCCCGCTCGGCCCACCAGCCCAGCGGTAGATCCGCCAGTTCTTTCAGGCTCGGGTCACTATCGATTGGGTGGTGAAAGCAGGAAACTACCGCCAGTGCGCCGCCGCTCATGCTATCGCCAAGGAACTGCCAGTCGCCATCCAGTTCGTGAGCCGCCATAGGTGATTGCCTCGGCACCCGAATGAACTGCCGCGGAGAGGAAGACGCTGGTGTGGGGAGGGTGTGGAAACTGCCAATCGAACAGGCTGCTCGAGGGATCCGTCGACGCCCAAAAATCCCTCTCGACTTTTCCCATCGGTGCGTCTGCCTGCAAAAGCGGTTGTTGGAATGCGACGTCAAACTCCGCCTCCCCGGGAAACCGGTTCTCCAAATCCGGATAGACCGCCTGCAACACGGGGAATTCCGCTCCGCCGTAATACCAAGTCGCCCATCCCATCAGGTGCCGTACCCACTTCGGGTCCACCGGGCGGAACTCGCACTCCACCTCGCCCACCATATCCCGATGCCGTCCTTCCGCCAGAGTTATTCCATTCCGTAGACCGTCCGCGGCCTCGTTGAGCAGATGATGCGCGGTCTTTTCCCTGAGCCCCACGGTAATCACTTCGGGCCCTCGGCAGGTGTCGTAAACTCCCAGCGTGTAGGACCATCCCGGCCCCGCGCTGCCGCCCTTCACATGGATCACTTCACAACCAAAGGTCTCCACGTGAGATATCGCTAGCTCCTCGCCTTCATTCAAACTATCTGTTCGAAAGCGCCGCGTACGTTCTGTCTCAAATCTGCGAACCGGTTCCGCCACCTGCAAGATTCCTCACTCTAGAGATTAGCTGAGATCTCTCGCACCAACTCTCGCACCAACTCTCTCTCACCAACTTGACCCGGCTTTTCGTATGCGCTTACAATTCACTCAACCCGCATGCGAGCTCTTGTTGTTGCACTCATGGTCTCCGCGTCCCTAAACGCCCAGCCTACCGAAAGACTCCAATCGATGCTGGCCCGCATCTTCAACTCCACGGAGTTCTCCGCCGGCGGACGCGGTGGCGGGCGTCGCGGTGCAGGCGGCGGCACCCGTTGGATCGAGGGCGGCAACGCCTACGCCGCTATCGAGAATGGCGAGATCGTCCGCTACGACCCGGCCGGCGGCGCTCGCAGCGTGATCCTCTCCGCCGCGCAGTTGACTCCCAAACAAACCGGTAAACCGATCGCCGTCGCCGACTTCGCCTGGTCCGCCGACCGTAAGAAGCTGCTCGTCTCCACCAACCCGCACCGCGTTATGATCCGCAAGCCGGCGGCCGAATATTGGGTGCTCGATGTCGGCACCAACGCGTGGCGCAAACTCGGCGGCCCCAACGGCGCAGACCTGCTCTTCGCCAAGCTCTCCCCCAACGGGGCCTCCGCCGCCTACGTCCGCGATGCCAACCTTTACGTGGAGGACCTCGCCACCAGCGCCATCCGGCCCCTCACCAGCGATGGCACCAACCTAATCGTCAACGGCACCTCCGATTGGGTCTACGACGAAGAGTTCTCTCTCGCCGACGGTTTCCGCTGGAGCCCCGACGGCCGCAATATCGCCTACTGGCAGTTCGACCAGCACGACGTGCCCGAATACTCCCTCGTCAACTACACCGATGCCCTCTACCCCGTCCTCTTCAAATACCCCTACCCGAAGGCCGGCCAGACCAACTCCGCCGTTCGCGTCGGCGTCGTTAGCGCCGCCGGTGGCCCTACCCGCTGGGTGAAGGCGCCCGGCGATCCCCGCAATATCTATATCCCGCGCATGGAGTGGACGCCCAACGGCGATCTCATTCTGGAGCACCTCAACCGGCTGCAGAACACCGTTACCGTCCTCCTCGCCAACCCCGAAACCGGCGACGCGCGCACCATGTTTCGTGAACAGGATGCGGCCTGGGTCGAAGTCAACGACCGTCTGCGCTGGGTCGAAAACGGCAAGCGACTGCTTTGGACCAGCGAGCGCGATGGCTGGCGTCACGCCTACACCGTCTCGCGCGACGGCGACCTGCGCCTCGTTACCAAAGAGGCCGGCGACCTGATCTCCATCGCCGCCGTCGATGATGCCGGCGGCTGGCTCTACTACATCGCCTCGCCCCAGGAACCCACGCGACGCTACCTCTACCGCACGCGCCTCGATGCCACCGGCAAAGCCGAGCGCCTCACGCCGGCAGGCCGGCCCGGTGTGCACGGCTACGACATCTCGCCCAATGGCGCCTGGGCCGTCCACACCACATCCCGCTTCGATCAACCCGCCGCTTCCGAGCTCGTCCGCCTTCCCGCGCACACCACCGTTCGCGTCACGCAGGAGAATGCCGAGTTGCGTAACAAGGTCGCCGCGATCATGGCCGGCCGCACCGAATTCGTGCAGGTGGATGCCGGCGGAGGCGCACTCATCGATGGCTGGCTGATTCGTCCCCACGACTTCGACCCCGCGAAAAAATATCCCATCCTGGTCTACGTCTACGGCGAACCCGCCGGCGCCAATGCTGTGGATCAGTGGTCCGGCAATCGCACGCTCTTCCACGCTGCCATTGCCGACGAAGGCTACCTGGTCGCCAGCTTCGATAACGCCGGCACCCCTTCGCCGAAGGGCCGCGACTGGCGCAAATCCATCTACGGCGCCGTCGGTGTGCTGGCCTCTCAGCAACAGGCAGCCGCCCTACGCTCGCTCGCCGCCACCCGCCCCTGGGTGGATCTCTCACGCGTCGCCGTATGGGGCTGGAGCGGAGGCGGCTCCATGACCGACAACCTCATGTTCCGCTCGCCCGACCTCTACAAAGTCGGCATGAGCGTCGCCGCCGTGCCCGACCAGGAGCTCTACGATTCCATCTACCAGGAACGCTACATGGGCCTGCCCAAGGAAAATGCCAAAGGCTATCACGATGGCTCGCCCATCAACTTCGCCGAAGGCCTGCGCGGGAAACTGCTGATCGTCCACGGCACCGGCGATGACAACGTTCATTTCCAGGGCGATCAGCGCCTCATCAATCGCCTGGTCGAACTCGGCAAGCCCTTCGATCTTATGGAGTACCCAAATCGCACACACGGCATCTCCGAAGGCGCGGGCACTCAGCTCCACGTCTACACGCTG
This sequence comes from uncultured Solibacteraceae bacterium, assembly GCA_963791985.1. Taxonomy (GTDB): domain Bacteria; phylum Acidobacteriota; class Terriglobia; order Bryobacterales; family Bryobacteraceae; genus Solibacter. The sequence goes on from CAWBUN010000005.1 coordinate 1,077,453, forward strand.
CTCTCGCGATATCTCGAAGAACACCTGCCCGCTGGAGGGCGATAGATGAGTCAACCAATGAATCGCAGGCAAGTGCTGGGCGCGGCCGGTGCGGCGCTGCTCGGCGGAGTACGTGCCATCGCGGCACCCGGCGACATCGAAGCGCGTATCTCGCAGGTCAGCCCCCACACCTTCCGCCTGACCATCGGCGGCGATCCGCCTGACGATGGCGCGCTCGTGCAATCGTCATGGGGCGCGCCCGTCGCCACCCTGAACGGTCCCTTCGCGGCGCAAACCGTCACCGCCGGAGGCGTTCGCATCCACGCCAGTTCGAACCCGCTCGCCTTCTCCATCGAGACCGCGAAGGGCGAGCCCGTTCAACACCTGAAGCTCGATCCCGATACCGGTGTTCTCTCCTTCGCCGCCGGCAGCGCGCCCCTGCTCGCGCTCGGCGAAGGCGGCCCGCAATTCGACCGGCGTGGAGCCAATATTCCCGGCCGCAGCGGACAGGGCGGTTATCAACTGCGCACCTTCGGCGGACGCGTCCCCATCCAGTGGCTGGTCGCCACCAGCGGATGGGCAATGTTCGTACACGCGCCCTATGGCAGCTTCGATCTCACCGGCGCCGAAGCGAAATTCCTGCCGCCCTCCAGGGAGGGCGCGCTGCCGCTCGATCTCTTCTTCGTCACCGCCAAAGAGCCCGCGCTGCTGATGGCCGAGTACGCCCGCATCACCGGCCTTCCCGAACTCCCGCCGCTTTGGAGCTTCGGCTATCAGCAATCCCACCGCACGCTCGCCAGCCGCGAGGAGATCCTCGCCGAGGCCAAGACCTTTCGCGAAAAGAAGCTCCCGTGCGACACACTGATCTATCTCGGCACCGGGTTCTGCCCTTCCGGATGGAACACCAACAACACTGAGTTCACCTGGAACTCCAAGGTCTTCCCGGACCCGAAGGCGATGCTCGATCAACTCCACCAGGATCACTTCAAGGTCGCTCTCCACATCGCGTATCCTACCGGCATTCGCGAAATGACCGGCACTGTTAAGAACCCCTGCGACCCACAGCGACGCGCCGAAACTCAGCCGAGCTGCTACTGGGAAATGCACCGCCCCTTGCTGGCCGCCGGCGCCGATGGCTGGTGGCCCGACGAAGGCGACGCGCTCAACACGCCCTCCCGTCTCACGCGCATTCGCATGTACTGGGAGGGCTCGCAGATCGATCGCCCCAACCAGCGCCCGTTCGCGCTTCATCGCAACGGCTACGCCGGCATGCAGCGTTACGGCGCTTTCCTTTGGTCGGGCGATGTCAGCTCGTTGTGGGAGACGTTGAAGAATCACGTGCCAGTCGCGGTCAACGTGGGGCTCAGCGGCATTCCCTACTGGGGTACCGATATCGCCGGCTTCGTCCCCACCAAAGAACTCACCGGCGAACTCTACGTGCGCTGGTTCCAGTTCGCAGCCTTCAACACGCTCTTCCGCTCGCACGGCCGCACCTGGAAGCTGCGCCTGCCCTGGGGTTGGAACACCGGCGAGACCGGACCCATTGAAACCCCCAACGTGCCGCTCGACCCCAAGGAACTGCACAACGCTGCCGTCGAACCCATCTGCCGCAAGTACCTCGAACTCCGCTACCGCATGATGCCGTACCTGTACAGCGCCGTCCGCGAAGCCACCGTCACAGGCATGCCGGTGCTCCGGGCGCTGTGGCTGCATTATCCCGACGACCCCGCCGCCGTATCGCGCGGCGATCAATACCTGTGGGGCCGCGACGTCCTCGTCGCACCGGTGGTGGAATCGGGCGCCACCTCGCGCAAGCTCTACCTGCCGCGCGGCGACTGGTACGATTTCTGGACCAATGAGCGCCTGGAAGGCGGTCGCGAAATCACTCGCGCAGTCGATCTCGAAACCATTCCGCTCTACGTCCGCGCCGGTGCCATCATCCCCATGGGCCCCGTCAAACAGTACACCGCGGAAAAGGTAGATGCTCCCCTAAGCGTCGCCATATACCCCGGCGCCAACGGCAGTTTCTTCCTCTATGACGACGATGGCGCATCCTTCGACTACCGCAAGGGCGAGTGGATGGGCCTCCACCTGGCGTGGAACGACGCGCGCAAGTCTCTCTCCGTCCAACTCGCGCCCGGTTCCAAACTCCTCGGCAATCGGGATCTCGAAATCAAGTCCGGCGCCGTCACCAAACGCGCTGTCTTCCGCGGACGCCCCCTTGAAATACGTATGTAATCTATAATCGCGATCATGCGCCGCTACGTCCTTTGTGCCTTGTTCCTTTCCGTGGCATCCGCCCAGACCAACGCCGACTTGAAGGACCAGGTTCGCAAGACCGAGATCGCGTTCGCCAAGACTATGGCAGACCGCGATCACGCTGCCTTCACTACTTTCCTCGCCGACGAGACTGTCTTCTTCGGCGCCAAAGTCCTCCGCGGCGCCAAAGCCGTGGCCGACCAATGGAAGGCCTTCTACCAGGCCCCGAAGGCGCCCTTCTCCTGGACTCCCGACGCCGTCGAAGTGCTCGATTCCGGCACGCTCGCGCTCAGCTCAGGCCCGGTCTTCGACCCCGATGGCAAGCGCATCGGCACCTTCAACTCCGTATGGCGCCTGCAGCCCGATGGCAAATGGAAGATCGTCTTCGACAAGGGCTGTCCGGCCTGCAATTGCGCCAACGAGCCGCGATTGTAATGCGCGCCGCCGTGCTCTGGCTTTTCCCGATTGCCTTCGCGCTCGCCCTGCCGGCGAGTAGCCGTTCCTGCCGGTGGACGCGTCCGCGAACCGCGACCGTCAGGGAGCGATCTCAAAGGTGAACCAATGAACGTCATCATCTTCGGCGCCACCGGGATGGTCGGCCAGGGCATCCTCCGCGAATGCCTGCTCGACCCCGATGTGCGCAGCGTCCTCTGCGTCGGACGCAATCCCACGGGAACACAACACCCAAAGCTTCGCGACCTGGTACGCCCCAACCTGCTGGACTATTCCGATATCGAAAGCCAACTCACCGGTTTCGACGCCTGCTTCTTCACGCTCGGCGTTTCCTCCGTGGGCATGGCCGAGGATGCCTACCGCCGCATCACCTACGACGTCACGCTGGCCGCCGCCCGCACGCTGGCGCGCCTCAATCCCAAGATGACGTTCATCTACGTTTCCGGCGCCGGCACCGACAGCACCGGGCAAGGCCGCATCATGTGGGCGCGCGTCAAAGGCAAAACCGAAAATGACGTGCTCACGCTGCCCTTCAAGGCGGCCTACATCTTCCGCCCTGCCGGCGTCATTCCCTTGCATGGAATCCAATCGAGGACGGCCCTCTACCGCATTCCTTACAAGCTCCTCGCTCCCATCCTTCCGGGGCTCAGGGGTCGCTTTCCCGGTTATGTAACAACCACCGAACAGATTGGCCGCGCCATGCTCAAGGCCGCCCGCACCGGCGCCCCGAAGCGCGTCCTCGAAAGCGCCGATATCAACCAACTCTAAGGCAGCAGTTCGCCCGTCATCACCGTCACGGCCTGTCCGCCCAATTTCACGCGGTCGCCTTCCAGCCTCACGCGGATTACGCCGCCGCGCGCGGATGCCTGGAATGCCGTGAACTCCTGCTTGCCGAGTCGTGCCGCCCAGTACGGCCCCAACGCTGTGTGCGCCGAGCCCGTCACCGGATCCTCATCGATTCCCGACCCCGGCGCGAAAAACCGCGACATGAAATCGAAGCCCGGCGTCGAAGAGAGAGCCGTCACGATGATGCCGCGCACCGGCAGCTTGCGCAGGGTCGAGTGATCCGGCGTAAGCCCACGCAGGGTCGCTTCCGAATCCACCTCCACCAGGTAATCGAAGGCGTTCTTGCCAACGAACTTCGCTTCCGCGACGCCCAGGGCTGGCAGCAACTCCGCCGGGGCCTCAGCCGCCACCGCGATCTTCGCCGGAAAATCCAGCTCGATCCAATCGCCCTGCCGGTCCGCCGTCAGCTTGCCGCTGCGTGTGTAGAAGCGTGCCTGGCGGTCCGCTGGCAAGTGACCGTCCTGCCACAGTACGTGCGCCGATGCCACAGTGGCGTGTCCGCAAAGATCCACTTCCACCGCCGGCGTCAGCCAGCGAAGTTGGTAGCCATCGTCCTTTGGCACCAGGAATGCTGTCTCGGAAAGATTCATCTCCCGAGCGACATCTCGCATCCACTGTTCGTCAGGAGCCTCGTGGAGAACGCAGACTGCGGCGGGGTTCCCCGCGAATGCGCGGTCGGTAAACGCGTCTACCTGGACGATTCGAATGGCCATAATCTTGCAGGTTACCGCACTTTGGAAGGGAATCTCCGAAACTAAAGCCGATGTTACGGAGTCTTATTAACGAATGCTGGTGAGGTTCGCCAAGTTGTTCCTCGCGGTAGGCCTTTTGGTGGCGCTTTGGGGCCTCAGTAATATCAGCCGCCCGGGGGGCTCCGTCTGGGTGCGGCCGCTTGGCGCCAAGGCCGGACCGGTCCGCATCCTGCGCTTCTACGCCACAGTCGGCTCCCTCAGTCCGGGTGAAACCGCACAACTCTGCTATTCCGTGGAAAACGCGCGGGTCGTCCGCATCTCACCGATGCAGACCGCATCGCCGACGCAAAGCACCTGCCTTGATGTAGTGCCTGAACACACCACGCACTATACCTTGCTGGCGGAAGGCTACGACGGCATGGTCGCCAGCCGCTCTTTTACCCTATCGGTCCAGCAGCTTCCCTCCCCCTCCGCCGAACATTTCCAGTACGTGTACTACCGGCCGCGCTACCGCTTGCCCGTGTACTCGCTATAGAGCGCCGCCACGTTCGCATCGCCGGGGTGAATCAACACGCGCCAGCGAAATTCGATCTTCTGCCCCGTCGGAATCTTCCACTCGCTCTCATCCTGTTTGGAATCGAACGCATTTCTGCCGAAGGGATTGAGCGCGAACAGGCCGTAGTCGCGCGCGTGCCAGTAGGTCGGATAGCGCGGATTGGCCGGGTTATCGAAGATCGCGACGCCCAATTTCTCTCCGCCAAGCTCGGCGACATAGTCCACCCAATTCGAGCGCTTCCCCCAGATGTTCGCCATCGTCGTCCGACCATCGGCATCGGTCATCTTCATTCCCTTGCGCTCCGTGAACGCATCATCCAGCCGGATCGCGAACGCACCTTCCTTGGTGTCGCCGAGCGTCACGTCCTGCGCTCCGGTCAGCGTAATGTGGAAGTCGATGGTGCGCTGCGTCGCATCCCCGCCGAAGACCATATCGCGGTTTTCCACCAGCAGGACCTTGCCCTTCTCATCGCGCCATTCGATTACGGCGGCGATCATGCTCATTTTCGCGCTCTCCTTCAACTCCGCGCTGCGCACCACTTCGCGCCCCATGTGGGGCTTGGTGTAGGAGGGGTCGTTCTCCCACAACTTGGTGCCATTCACGTCGTCGTAGGAAAACCAGAGGCCGCGATGATGCAGGTGATCGCGGCTCTCGCCGGGCTCGTTCGACATCGGGAAGCGGCGCGTGACAATCTTGCCGGAGGCCGAACGCACCGGAGCCAGAAACGGCTTTCCGGCGTCGTTGCCGTAATTAAATACCGTGAAGGGTTTGCCGTCTACCTTGACGGCGATTTCCTGGGCGTAGCAGGCTCCGGCAACCAGGCCGGCGATCAAGAGGATCCGCATGGCTAGCAGTGTACCGCGCCCGGCGGGAGCATAATAGACTCATGCTTCCAAGACTTACGGCCGCCGTTTTGCTCGCCATGTCCGCCGCCGCCGCCGAAGCGCCGCTGCCGGTTCTGCGCATTGAGCCCACCACCGGAGGCTCCATCTTTTTCGTCAGGAACACCTCGACGCAGCCGCTCACCGCTTACCTGATCGAACTGGTGAATTATCCGGGCAGTTCGTACTCGCTCTGGGTGGAAGAGATTACCGGACAGCCGCTCGCGCCCGGCGCCGAAAAGCGCATCCCGGTGACCAACATGACTGTGGGAGCCGTCCCGGATTACGTGAAACTCCAGGCCGCGCTCTTCGCCGACGGCGCCTCTAGCGGTGTCCCCGAAAAAATCACGCAGCTCACCGAACGCCGCCGCTTCCTGCTCGCGACCACCCGCGAACTGATCACACGCCTGGAAAAACCCGGCGCCGCCGGTCCCGCCCTCGTCGCCGACCTCAAACAATGGTCCGAGTCGCTCCAGCCTGCGGGCAAACCCAAACGCGAATCTCAGATCTTCATCAACCAGTCCGCGGCCCGAGGGTTGATCGCCGAGACGGTCGCCGCTTTGGAGAAATCCTCCATCGAAAACACGCTCGCTCACCTCCGCGCCTCCGAGCGCGCGCTTGCCGCGAGTAAGCCTGCGCTCTAGCCAGCCAGATAGCTTTCGAGCTTGGTATACAGCTTTTCGGCGCTACTCGAGACGGCATCAAAGTCGCCATCCCGCTCTTCCTTCGACCCGTACAATATGGTCTGCGTCAGCACCGTCTTTTCGCCGGCCGCATCCAACTCATTGGTCACCAGCAAGGTGAGCGGTGAGAAGCTATATTTTTCCGTGTAGGCCCAGCGGTACGGCGGATCCAATTCCTGATACACGCCGCTCATCTCGAGCCTGGTGCCGCTCGCTCTCTGAAACACGTAGCGATAGCTGCCGCCAACCTTGAGATCAGCTTCGTAGGCCGCCAGCGACATCTGCCTGGGCTGAAACCAGCAGGGCACCAGATCTACCCGCGTTAATGCGTCGAAGACCTTCCGGCGAGGTGCGGCAAAGCTCCGGGTGAGAACGATGCTTCGGTCATTCATCACGCCAGCCTATCACTTGTGTGACAACGAGCCGCGACCGTCAGGGAGCGATCGCGCTTAGTACTTCTTCCCCCGCAGCAGCACCACTCGCACCCAGAGCGTGATCAATTCCCCCAGCGTCGTGGCCAGCGACTTCAATCGGAAGAACTGCGATTTCCCATGCAGCCGCGCGTAATGATGAACGCCGGTCTCCACCACGCCGCACCCCGTGAGTTCCAGCTTCCGCACCAACTCCACGCAGATTGTGCCGCTAGTCGACGTCAGCCGGATCTCCTCCAGCCGCGACCTTCGGATCAGCCGGAAATCGCAATCGATGTCGCGAATCCTGATCCCGAACAGCAGCCGCGCGCAGAAATTGTACGTGCTGCCGATCCAGATGCGGTGCGCCGGATCGTGCCGCTCCAGCTTGTAGCCGTTCACCAGCCCGGTATCCGGTGTCATCAACGCCAGCAGCCGGGGCAATTCCCCCGCGTCGTACTGCCCGTCGCCGTCCGTGTAAAAAACAAATCCCTGGTGGCGCTCGCAAAGCCCGTGCGCAGCGCGCCGCCGTAGCCGCGATTCTGTTCGTGCGTGACCACCCGCAGATAGGGATGATATTTCTGCCGCAGTTCCTCGAGCACGTTCCCGGTGTCATCGTAGCTGCCGTCGTTGACCACGATCACTTCGTAATCCGCCACGTGCTCCTCGAGCGTGTGGAAGGTCTTGGCCAACAGGCCGGGTAGCGACGGCGCGTCGTTATACGCCGGGAAGAAGACGCTCAGGGAAGGGAAGCGCCCGTTCACAGCATCCTCTCACCGATCAGCACCAGCGATTGGCCGATCGGGAAGTTGCGCCCCCCGCCAACCCAGGCCGCCTCCATCGCCAGCGGCGCGTAAAGCAGGCTGTCCAGCCACGGCGCAACCAGGTGTACGCCGCTCTCCGGCGGTTGACCGGTCAGCGGCTCCCATACCCGGAACTTTAGCAGCGCGGCCGGCAGCAGGAGCGAATTCACGTACGTGCAGTCCAGTACGCGGACGCCCGCGCCGGCGAAAAGTCCCATCAGGCGGCGTCGCGTGAAGCGCTGCCGCTCATGCGCGAACTCCGAATGCCGGCTCCGCAGAATGTCCAGCGCCGCCGTGCGCACCACCAGCAGCCCGCCCCGCCGCGTGACGCGCGCCAGTTCCCGCGCCGCCCCGACCTCCTCGCCCAGCGGCAGATGCGCGATCACGTCGATCGACATCACCAGGTCGAATGCGCTTTCTTCGAACGGGAGCGCGCGAATGTCGCCCTGTATCGGCCGCTGCACGCCGAGTTCACGCGCGTAGCGCAGTCCGTGACCGCTCAAGTCCATCGGCACGATCGGCCAACCGCGCTCGCGCTGTAAAACGTGCGACAGATATCCGGTGCCGCAGCCCGCCTCCAGCGCGCGGCCGATTTTCCGCCCGGCCAGGCGCCGCTCCATCATGGCGAACAGAATCGACCGCATCCCGCGGTACCACCAAAAATGTTCTTCGGAGTTGCGGATATTGGCGAACTCCGCCGGGTTCATGAAGTCGTTCATGTCGCGGAAATAGCTCCGCTCCCGGCGGCGTCAGCTGAATCATCCGGGGAATCATCGGGCAGGGGCACAATCGGGTCTCCCATCAGCCGCTCGTACAGACCGCGCGCTGCGCGCTGCGCGGCAATCTTCTTGGTGCGTCCTTCCGCCTGTCCGGTCCAGTCCTTGCCCACCCGGACTTCCACCGTGAAGGTCTTGGAGTGCTCCGGCCCGCGCTCGCGCACCACCGAGTAGCGCGGCTGCGGCAGTCTGCGCGTTTGCGCCAGCTCCTGCAGCGCGCTCTTGAAATTCGTGATCGCCGGCTGAATATCGGTGCCGGCCTCTACATCTCCGAAGAACGGAGCGTCCAGCACATGCGTCGCGACGAATGCGCGCGCCGCGTCCACGCCGCCATCCAGATAGATGGCCGCCATGATCGCCTCCAGCCCGTCCACCAGCAGCGTCTTCTTGGTGCGTCCGCCGCTCATCTCCTCGCTCCGGCCCAGTTCCAGGAACTCGCCCAGTTCCAGACGCCGGGCAACGCCATGCAGGTGCGCGGCGCTCACCAGGTGAGCCTTGAGGCGCGAGAGATCTCCCTCGTGATATTCGGGGAAGCGGCGCACCAGCGCCTCGGCGATCAGAAAGCCCAGCACCGAATCGCCGAGGAACTCCAGTTGCTCGTTGTCGTTGAGCGGAGATCCGGCGCCTGAGCCGGGCCGGTTCTCGTTGGCCAGGGAACTATGGGTAAGCGCGCGGTGCAGTAACTCCGGGTCGTTGAACCGATAGTTCAGTTTCAACTCAAGTAGTGCGGGCTCCGCGCGCATGTAGGGGCTGATTTACTTCGCCGGCGCGGGGGCGCCGCCCGGTGCCTTTCCGCCGGCTTTCACTGCCGCGGCGCGAACGTTCTGAGCCACCTGCTTGATCTGCGGATGAACACTGGCATCGGCCAGAAGTTTGTCGCACATCGTGATGGCTTCATCGTTCTTCCCGGCGGACTGCAGCGCGGATGCGTACCGCACCATGTATGCCGGCTCGGGCCGCGAGTTGGTGTCCATCGCCTGTTTGAAATTCCCCACCGCCACGTCGTACTTCTTGCGCGTCAGATTGCCCAGCCCGATCGCGTTGTAGGCCTCGGCTGCGATATCTTTCTTGACATCTGCCCACTGCTCGTCGGTAAGCTGCGCATTCGGCTTCGGCGCATCCTTCATCATGTCGATCACCTGGTGCGCGTACTTCTCTTCCTTGCCCAGCTTTTCTTCCCGGTCCAGGTCGTTCTCGCGCGTGTGCGACGAATAATACTTGGCCAGCATCAGGACCGCCTGGAAGTCTTGGGGGTTGGCCTCCAGAGCGCGCTCGGCGAAGATCACCATGTGCTCCGGATCGTTCTTTCTCTCGTAAGCATCGGCTTCCATTTGAAGCGCGATCCCCTTAAAATCCGTGTCGGCGAATTTGGTGATCAGGTTCTCGCAAGCCGCGATGGTTGCGTCCGGATTCCCCTGAGCCGCCTGCAGTGCCTGCAAGGCTTCCAGCTCGGCTTTCGATTTCGGGGCCGGCCCCTTCGGCGCGCCTGCAGGTGCCTGTGCCAGGAGGCAGGTGAGTCCGGCGCAGAGCGCCAGAATGCCGGTCATTATGATTCGTTTCATGCGGTAAAACTCCTTCAAAGTTCTTAAGGTTTCTTCGTCATTTCCAGGCCCTGCTTGGCTTCCTGCCGCGCCTTATCGGTCGCGCCTTCCACTTGCAGAACGCTTTCGAAGCACTTGATTGCCCGGTCGCGATCCCCGGCCGCAATCGCGAGCCGCCCGAGATACACCAGATCCCATGCCTTGTCGAAGGCCTCTGGTTCCGATTCCAGCGATTTCTGGAACAACCGTTCCGCCGAATCCAGATCCTTCTCGATCAGCGCGATGCGCGCCAGCCCGTAGTACGCGGAGGCGTGCACCGATTTCTTTTCCGTCTGTTCCAATACCTTGAGAAACAGCCCCTTGGATTTGGCCAGTTCGCGTGAACTGTAGGTCTGTTCCGCCTCTTCCAATGTCTTGGCGGCGCCCGTCGCCGCGGGCGGAGGGGGAGGTGGCGCGGTCTTCACCAGCGGCCGCTCCGCACTATTCTTGCTGAACTCCACCCCGGTCATCCGGTTGTCTTCCTTGACCAGGTCGATCGCCTGGACCATATCCTTGTAGTACAGGAACATCGAGGTTTCCTGCTTTTCGTATACCGGCAGCGCCTCGGAGAAATACGGCGCCAGAATGTAGCCTTCCGCGAAGGCCTGCTGGATCATCGCCGGCTTGTGGTCCAGGCGCGATTCCACCACCTTGATCAGCGATTCCGTCACCAGCAGCAGGAAGTCTTCCTTGTACGCGTCGCCCAGCGCCTGCGCCCGCATGGCGTGGTCCACCAGCGGCTTCTTGCGATTCAAAATCTCCTGGTATCGCGTCGACAGCGGATCCAGCAGGTAGTGCAGATACGCATGCCGGATGTCGAAGGTGCGCGGCTCGGGCGAAGGCGTGACCACGATCGTGTAGTTGTCGCTATAGCTGCGCGTTTGAATCTGGTTGGGAGCGGCCTGCAGTTCCACGAACACCTGAAAGCGCCGATTCTTGAACCCCGACGTCATCTGCCGCATGTAGCCGTTCACCTGCAATACCGCGTTGGTCACGGGCAGGTGGTAGCGCGCGATATATTGCTCGATCGCCGGCTGCGAGCGCTGCCAGAGATTGTCGATATCCGCTTCCTTATAAAACGCCGCCAGCAGCTTGGAGAGTTCGTGCATGCCCGCGACGTCGGGCGGAATCTCCACGTCGCGCATCGCAAATTCAAAAGAAGGCGGCCCCGTGCAGGAGAGCGCGAAGCTGATGTACTGGCTCAATTCCTGTCCATCGGTGCGCTTGCGATGACGCTCGAAGAAATCCTTGAGCGCGGGCAGGGAAGGGATCTCGCGCTTGGCCAGCTCCTTTTGAATCTGCTCGCGGATGGGGTGATTGTTTGGCGACGACAGGTCGGCCTTGTACCCGGAGGCGTTGATCGCCGCCATTACCGTGAAAAGGCTGGGACTGGCATCGAGTTGCCCGGTTTCGGCCGGGAAGGCCGGCGCCGCAATGGCCGCCAGCAGGAGAAACGGAAGCGTGATACGGGACAATAGTTTACGCCTTGGAAGATTCCAGTTTACCGCACCAGCACCAGTTCCTTCAGGTTGACCGCGGAAACCCCTCCCGGATTGGCGGCCGGAAGGGAGAGAGCCAGGTCGATATTTTTGCAGACAGTGGCCGTGCAGGCCTGCCCCCGAAGGGCCAGTTTTGTTGGTCCTGCGGCGGCGCGCCGGACCTTCGCGGCGAACAGCGCCTGCCCCTCGAAGCCCCAACTGAACCAGCGCAGTTCCGGATGGGAGAAATCTTTGGGTGGCGATTGATACCAGCTCCCCACCGGCTGCATTCCCCCGCTGGCCACGATCTCGGTCGGCCGGTCGTTGCTGATCGCCGGTTTGCCTGCCAGCTTTTCCTCCACGCGGATCTTGTTGTCCATCGCGAAGGTGTGCCAGCCCGGTCCCAGCGTCGCGCGCACCACCAGCATGTCGCCATCGAGCCGCGCCTGGTAGGAAATCGACAGCTCGTCCTCGTGCCGCACTTCCACCGGCGCGGTCCAATCGGCCGCCATCGCGCCGGCCGCAATCAGGATTGCCAGAAATCTGCTCATTTTCGAAAACTCAGTTGGTAGCTGTGCAGCGGCATTTGAATCCGCTGTCCGCTGCGGATCACTCCCAGAGTAGCCGATTCGCCGGCCTTTTTTCGCAGCTTGAGAAACAACTCGGCGGTGTTGGCGATCTCGTCGCGCTCCACTCCGTCCACCGCGTAGATGATGTCGCCCGTCCGCAAGTCGTGCGTCTTGCGGATTTTGGCGAAATCGGAAACGTATTTCACCTGGCTCGCGATGCCGTCGGCCGGAAGCCCGAGCTTGACCTTCTCCTCCGCGCTCAGCGGGCGATCTTCGAAATCGAGCCGCGGATCCACGCTCGATTGCCGGAATCGCAAGTCGGTCCACCACCAACGCGCCGGCAGAGCGATCTTCAAGCCCTCGCCGCGATCCACCTGCACCGTCACCTCTGTGGCCTTACGGTCCACTTTGTCGTACTGATATTGAAGGTCGCCGAATGTGACCACCGTCGTGCCGTTCCATGCGACGATCCGGTCGCCCGCCTTCATCCCCGCCGCCTTCGCCGCGCCCGTCGCCTCTTTCACCACCAGCCCCTTCGGCACGTCGAGTTCGATGCCGAGCGTCTTGATGTCGGGCGAGCGGTAGAGGTGGGTCAGCTTATCGAGAACGCCATCCTGCTGGCGCTGGATGTTCTGAAAATCGCCGATCAAGTGGCACTCCACGCACTGCCGCTGCGCGAAGGTTCGCTGCACCAATAGAGGAATTTCGCGCGGGAAGAAGGCCTTCGGACGCTCCGGCAATTTCAGCGTGCCACCCAAGTATTGCTCGTGCATCTGCAGCCCCTGCCGCAGCGCCAGTTCCAGGCTGTCCACGTTCAAATAGGTATCGGGCGACGCCGAATCGCGCCCGCCGTAACGGAAGTAAATCTTCTCGTCGGAGTTGAGCGCGAAGAAGTAGATGGTATTGTTCCAATCGCGCTCGAACAGCCCGACATCCACATCGTCCAGGCGCGTGATGCGCAGGCACACGTATTGGCTGAGTTGTTTGCCGAGCGGGGAATCTTTCGGTGACAGCACAACCTGTGCGTCAAAAACTCTACCGGCGATTCAAGCCTCGCAGCGGAACTCCACGAAGATCGGCTTGCGCGCCTGCTTCGCCTGCTGTAGCGCCTCGCGATAACTGCCGAGCCACTGAATGCCGTCATCCTGCGCGGCAAAGCCCGCGCCCGCGAGAACAAGAAAAAGTCCGAGAGTTTTCATAAGCGGTTTACCTTTTCCGAAATACCATTTCGATCCCTCCAATGATAGTGCGTCCCGGCATTGGCACGTTGGGGATGTCCTGGTACGAAGAGTTGGCGGCGTTGGTCACCTGGAGATACGGGCGAATCGTCTTATTCGGTAGCCCGGCGTAGATATCCCACAGCGGATAGAGCGATTGCGCGTAACGCTGAATCACGCCCACGCGCGTGCGGAATACGAAATTCCCCCTTGGCGTGACCTGCCATCCGAAGACGCCGGAATTGGTCGGATAGTTGAACGTGTACTTAGTGAATCCCGCCGCTACCGTGTCCTGCGTGCCGTGCAGTTGGGTATAGCGGAAGTCGAACGTATTGGTCCGCGACGGCGTCCAGCGCAGCGAGGCCTCCACGCCCTTGAAATTCAGATTCTGGATGTTGAGCGCGCGATAGATATCGTTGAGCGACGCCCGGTAGTAATCGATCCCGTCGTGCTCGCGGCGTTCGAAGAACGTGATGTCGCCGCGCAGCACAGAGCTCGGCGTCCAGTCCATGCCGGCTTCGTAAGTCCACGCGCTCTCCGGCCGCAGCGTCGGGTTGCCCACATTACCGGGATCGTGATAGTAGAGGTCCGTGTAGCTCGGCACTCGAAACGCCCGGCTGGCGGAGGCGCGGAACTTCACCTGCGGCGATGCCCAATATCCGGCGGCCAGCGTCGGCGTGAACGCCCCGGAGAAATTGCGGTAGATCTCTTCGCGCGCCGAGATGGTGGCGGAGAAGCGGTGTAGCGCGCGGAAATCGGCCGCCCCGTATACCGCCGCGCGGCTCCGCGAGTGGTTTCCCAGGTTATTGCTGATCACCGATTCGTGGAAGCCTTCCACGCCATAGTAGAGCGTGGTCGTCGGCGACATTTCCTCGCGGCGGCGCAGTGCCAGTTGGTAGCTCTCGTCGGAGTGATGGTTGGCGAACACATCCGGACGGTCGCGGTATAGCACGAACAGGTCGCTATGGCGGCGGAAGGAAAAACTCGCGCTGGTCTTCTCGCCCAGCGCCTGTTGCACGCCCGCGAACCAGGTCTTCGTGTCTTCCCAGGAATTGTAATTCCCGTAGAACTGATCGGCGCCGAATGGGTGGTCCATGTACGCCAGGTTGATGCTCCCGTTGCCGATGCTGGTGGCGATCCGGGTCACGCTGGCGAATTGCAAATTGCGGTAGTCGCGATCGGGCAGGAAGCCGCTGGAGAAATCGCGCGCGAAGGAAAGCTGTTCGGAGAGGCTCTTCCCGGCAATGTTGAGGGAGCCGCTCTGCTGATTGATGCCATCGCTGCCCACCGCGGTACGCAGGCGAAATTCGGTGGTGGGCGGCGGTTCGGTGATGATGTTGATCACGCCGCCCATTGCATCCGAGCCGTAGAGCGTGGAGCCCGAGCCGCGCATCACCTCGACGCGCGACACGCTGTCCATCGGCACTGGAGTATCCATGTTGTGGTGACCGGATTGCGGATCATTGATCCGCATGCCGTTCAGCAGCACCAGCGTCTGGCCGAACCCCGCGCCGCGGATCGATAGATCGCCCTGCACGCCGCCGGGCGCGCGCTCGGCGAGATCGAGCGACGGGTCGAGCTTGAGCACGTCGGTCAGCGTATTGAGGACCAGACGCTGGCTGCGCACCGGAAGCACGCGAATCGCCCGGTCGATCTCTTCCAGCGACATCGGTTCGTACGTGCCGGTCACCACCACGGTCTCCTGACGCGGCTGCGGCAACTGGGCGAAGATCGATCCAGGAGTCAAGGCGAGGAATAGAAATGCTGTGAGGCGCAACTTTCATTCTATGATGGTTTCGACCATGAACTGGAATGACGCAGCCGAAGACTTCCTGAACCAGGTGCTGGCGCAAACGCCCCGCCCGGTGCGCGACGATACCGAGAGCCAGATTCGCGCTACGGCCGAATCCATGGCGGCGGACGATGGCAAACTCCGCGTCGGCGTGGAGACCGTGATCGCCGCCTGGGTGCGCCTCACGCCCGAATCGCTGAAGTCCGATCTGCCGCGCCAGATGGAGCGCTTCGGCCTCGACCCCGACGAGTACCGTCACATACTGGAGTAGTAGCCGCCCCGCTCCAGCACCTCGACATCGATGCCGAAGAGCCCGGAGAGCGTCGCCGAAGTCAGGGCTTCACGCTTCGGTCCATCGCGGTAGATGCGGCCTTGCTTGATCATCACCACGCGTTCGATTTCCGGGATGATGTCCGGCAGGTGGTGCGTCACCATCACGATGCTGATGCCGTTCCGCGCCAGCCGCCGCAGCGCCTCGCGGAGTTCGTGCGTGGCGTGAAGATCGAGGCTCGTGGAAGGCTCGTCGAGCACCAGTGCCTGCGGATCGTGCACGAGCGCGCGAGCAATCAGGATGCGGCGCGCCTCTCCGCTCGACATCTCGTTGGTGTTGCGCTCCGCCAGGTGGGGAATCTCGAGCAGCGCCATCACCTCGCGCGTCTTCTCTTCCATGGCGGCCGTGACCTGGTGATTGGGCCAGATCCCGACGCTGCCGAAGAAGCCCGAGAGCACGATTTCGTGTCCCGAATAATCGCGCGTGCACATCTGCATCCAGTCGTTGGAGACGACGCCGAGAATGTGCCGCAGATCGAACAGCCGCCACCGTTCGCGCCCCAGAATGCGCAGGGCCCACGGTTCCGCCTTGAGCATCGGGTAGAGATCGCGCGAGATCAATTTGATGAGCGTCGATTTGCCCGATCCGTTCGGTCCCAAAATCGCGACATGCTCCCCCTGCGCAATCGAGAGCGTGACACCATCCAGCGCGACGCGTTCGTCGCGCCGCACACTCACATTTTCCAGTTCAAGAAGAGGAGCCAATCTCTTAGTGTAGCGACGAGCCGCGACCGTGAGGGGACCGTGAGGGAGCGCTACCCGCACACCACGGGCCGTGACGCTCCCTCACGGTCGCGGCTCGTTGACGGCCCTACTCCACCCTCGACAACACCCTGCCATCCGGACCGTGCAGCGTCACCTGCACCGCCGGCATCCCATTGGCGTGAGTCGAGCAACTCAAACACGGATCGTACGCGCGCACCACCGCGGACACTCGATTGAGCATCCCCTCCTTGAACTTCTCCCCATCGATGAAATGCTGCGCCACCTGCTTGACGCTCCGGTTGATCGCCAGATTATTGTGCCCCGTCGCGACAATCAGGTTGACCCACCGGATTGCTCCCTGTTCGTCCACCTTATAGTGATGAATCAGCACCCCCCGCGGAGCCTCGATCATCCCGACGCCCTCGAGCGCGTTGACCTCTGCGCGCGCACGCACGTGCTTGCTGAGAATCTCGGGATCGTCCAGCAGGATCGCGATCTTCTCCAACCCGTGCAGCAGCTCAATCAACCGCGCATAGTGGAAGTGGAACGAGCTATGCACCATCGGCCCGAAACGCTGACGGAACTCGGCGAGCTCGCGATCGGCCGCCGGCGTACCGAATTCGTCGGCGACATTCAGCCGCGCGAGGGGGCCGACGCGGTACACGCCATCCGGGTAACCGGCGGGCTTGTAGTACGGCGCCTTCAGATAGGAATCGCGCAGCGAGGCCTCGCCGATGAACTTCGCATAATCCCGCGCGCGGATATCGGTGGAAACCATGGCGCCTTGCGCATCGCGAAACCTGAGCAGGCCGTCGTACCACTGCAGCCCGCCATTGTCATCCACCATGCCTGCATACATCGTGGGCGCGGTGCCGAAATTGGCGATCTCTTCTTCAAACTGATCGAGCACCGTCTTGAAGAACGCAATCGTGCGCTCCGCGATCGCGAGCGCATTCGGCAGACCGGCAAGCACCCGCTCGCGCAGTTCCGGCGCGAGCGGTGCGTTGACGCCGCCCGGAACGATCCACGACGGGTGGACGCGCTCCTTCCCGAGACCCTCGATGATTTCCTGCCCAAACTTGCGTAGCGTCACGCCGGCGCGCGCCATCTCCGGCTGGTCCTCGATCAGTCCGAAAATATTGCGATGCGCCGGGTCGCTATCGAAGCCGAGCAAAAGATCGGGCGCGGAGAGGTGGAAGAAGCTGAGCGCGTGACTCTGCACGAACTGCGCGCAGTGGATCAACTCGCGCAGCTTGAGACCCGCCGGCGGAGGCGACACTGCCATGATCGCGTCGCAAGCCTTAGCCGACGCGAGTAAGTGGCTCACCGGACAGATACCGCAGATGCGCGCGGTGATCGAGGGCATCTCGTAATACGGACGCCCTTCGGTGAACTTTTCGAAGCCGCGGACCTGGGTCACATGAAACTGCGTGTCGGAGACGCGGCCCTCATCGTCAAGGAAGATATCGATCTTGGCATGTCCTTCAATGCGGGTGACGGGGTCGATGACTAGTTTCTTCATGGGGGAGCCTCTCACTTACCCGAATTTCACTTTGGACGCGAGTTCCGGCATGCGGCCTTCAATCAATTCGCCGAGCGCGTACGCGATTGACGCTGGGCTGGGCGGGCAGCCGGGAATATGCAGGTCCACCTTGACCACTTCCTGTACCGGGACGGCCTGCCGCAACAGCGCCGGCACGCCATCGACGGGAACGCCGCGCGCTTCCTGCGCACCCTCCACATAAATGCGCTCCAGCATCTTGCGCGCCGGATGCTGGTTGCGCATCGCCGGAACGTTCCCCGTGACGGCGCAGTCCCCCAGCGCGACCACCAGTTTGCTGCGCTGCCGGACCACGTGAATCTTCTCCAGATCGTGCTGGGAACTGACCGCGCCCTCCACCAGCGTGACGTCGACCGCCTTGGGAAATTCCTGGGCGTCGACGAGCGGGCCGTACACCACATCCACGCGCTTGGCGATCGCGATGATTGCCTCATCTATGTCCAGCAGCGACATGTGGCAGCCGGAACAGCCATCCAGCCAGATCGTGGCGAGCCGCACCTTTTTCATAAGCCGTCTCCGTGCCTGGAAGCCAGGCGGTTGATATTGCGATCCTGCTTGACCATTTCCTCCACCGCGAAACCCTTTTCGGCGAGAGCTCCAGTGGGGCAGACCTGCACGCACTTGCCGCAACTGGTGCAACTCGAGGATTGCGCCCACGGACGGTTCATGTCGCACACGATCATGCTCCGGATTCCGCGCGAGCCCACGTCCCAGACGTGCGCGCCTTCCACCTCGGCGCAAACGCGAACGCACCGCGTGCAGAGAATGCAGCGGTTGTGATCCAGCACGTAGCGATTGTGCGAGACGTCGACCGCCAGCTTGGGGAACGCGTACGGATAGCGCACGCTGGTGACGCCGAGCCGTTGCGCCATCGCCTGCAGCTCGCAGTGATTGTTGGAAACGCAGACGGCGCACTGGTGATTGCGTTCGCTGAACAGGAACTCGACCGCGATGCGGCGATACTCCAGCAGCTTCTGCGAATTGGTGGTGACAGACATCCCGTCCTGTACTGGTGTCGTGCAGGCCGGCAGCAGCCGGTTGACGCCGGAGACCTCCACGATGCAAAGCCTGCAGGCTCCGACGCTGGTGATCTTGGGCAGGTAACAAAGCGTGGGAATATACTTGCCGGCGGCGCGGGCCACCTCGAGGATGCTCTGCCCGAGTTGCGCGGGTACGTATTCCCCATCGATGCGAATAGCAATTTGTTCAGGCATAGAGAAGCTCCGATTAGTGGTGATCCTTAATGTCGCAGCGCAAACAGCGCGCGGATTCCCCCGCGATTTCCTCGCCGGTTGGCCCGATCATGGCTTCCACGAAACTCTCCACGCGCTCGTGCGCGGGCAGTTCCGCCAGCTCGTGACGCGGCGTTGTGGTGGGCTCGTCCGGAGGAGCCGAACTGTAGGGAATCCCGGGGTCGATCTTGTCCCATCGCCACACGCCCATCAGGCGCTGATCGATATTGCGCGCCGCCTTCTTTCCGTAGCCCATCGCGTTGCTCACATTGGAGGCGCCGCTGATCAGGTCGCCGCCCGCATAAAACTTGTTGCGGCTCGTCTCGAGCGTATAGCGATCCACCTCCAGCGTGTTGTTCTCCTTGATGCGCAGCCCCGACGCACGCACGAAGTCGAGATCGACGGCTTCGCCCACCGCCAGGATCACGGTGTCGCAATCCAGTCGCCGGATCTCTTCCGTGGGAACCGGCCGCCGCCGCCCCGAGGCATCGAACTCGCCCAGCCGGGTCTTGACCACCTCGATCGCCTTGACGTTGCCTTCTTCATCGCCGACGATGCGGTGCGGCGTGGCGAGGAACAGGAATTTCGCGCCCTCGTCCTCCGCGGCATCCGTCTCTTCCCGGATGGCCGGCATGTCCTTTCGCTCGCGGCGATAGATGACCGTGACCTCCGAGCCCATGCGGAGCGCGGTGCGCGCGGAATCGATCGCCGCATTGCCTCCTCCGATAACGGCAACTTTGCGGCCCAGGCGCACCGGCTCCTCTTTGGCGATTGCCTCCAGGAAGAGCAGAGCGGGCAAAACGCCCTTCAACTCCGTCCCGGGCAGGTAGACCCAGGCTTCCTTCCAGGTGCCGATCGCCAGGAATACCGCGTTGTACTGGTTATCCAGATCGTTGAGTGTGATGTCCGTGCCCACCGCGACGCCGCAGCGGAAATCGACGCCCAGCCGCCGGATCAATTCGATCTCGCGTCGAATGACGTCGCGCGGCAGCCGGTATTCCGGCAACGCATAGCGCAGCATTCCGCCGGGTTCGGGATTCGATTCGTACACCATGACTTCGTGCCCCAGTAATGCCAGGTAGAACGCGGCGGCGAGTCCGGTAGGTCCCGCGCCCACAATCGCGACCTTGCGATCCGTGGGCGGCAGCTTGCGTGCGACGATGCGCGCAGCCAGGGTGTCAAAGCGGTCCGACTGGTAGATGGAGTCGGCGATGAAACGATGCACCTCGCGCATGTTGACCGCCGAATCCAGCGACCGGCGCCGGCAGCGATTGTCGCAAGGGTGCTGGCACACACGCCCGGTAGATGCCGGGAGCGGGTTATCCATCACCACAGCTTCAAAGGCCTCTTCGAGCCGCCCCTCTTTGAACAACTGGAGGAACCGCGGGATGTTCATGTGCAGCGGGCAGCTGTTTTCGCACGGCGAGAGCGCCAGATCGTCGCACACGCCGGCCCTGCAGCGCTTGGCGCGGATGTGATCCTCGAACTCGTGGCGGAAGTGCCGCATCGTGGTGAGCAGCGGATTCGGCGCGGTCTGGCCCAGCCCGCACAGCGAAGTATCGCGGATCATGCGACCCATTTCATCGAGCCGGTCCAGGTCATTCTCGCTGGCGCGGCCGCGAGTGAAGGCGTTGAGCAGCCGCAGCGATTTATCCAGCCCCACGCGGCAGGGGATGCATTTGCCGCACGACTCCGAGTGGGTGAACTCGATGAAGTAGCGTGAGACATCCACCATGCAGTTGTCTTCATCCATCACCACCATGCCGCCCGAGCCCATGATCGAGCCGAGCTGCGCGAGCGTCTCGTAATCCACCGGGGTATCGAACATCTCCTGCGGGATGCAGCCGCCCGAGGGTCCGCCCGTCTGCACCGCCTTCACGTGCTTGCCGTCGCTGCCGCCTTCGCCCACGTCGTAGATGAACGTCTTGAGCGGCGTGCCGAGCGGCATCTCGACCAGGCCGGTGTTGGTGACTTTGCCGACCAGCGAGAAGACCTTGGTCCCCGCGCTCTTGGTGCTGCCGGTTTCGCTGAACCAGGCCGGCCCCTTGGAGACGATCGGTGCGATGTTGTACCAGGTCTCCACGTTGTTGATGTTGGTCGGGTGACCGTAAAGTCCCTTCTGCGCGGGGAAGGGCGGTCGCGGGCGCGGACGTCCGGCGAAGCCTTCGAGCGACGCGATCAGCGCCGTCTCTTCGCCGCAGACGAACGCCCCGGCGCCTTCCACCAGGCGAATGTCGAATCGGAAGCCGCGCCCCAGTATGTTATCGCCGAGGATCCCGGCCTGCCGCGCCTGTTCGATGGCGCGCGTCAGCCGGTGGACTGCCAGCGGATACTCGGCGCGTACATAAATGATGCCTTCACTCGCGCCCATCACGTACCCGCCGATAATCATGCCTTCCAGCAGCGCGTGCGGATCGCTCTCGATCTCATTGCGATTCATGTACGCGCCGGGGTCTCCCTCATCGGCGTTGCAGATCACGTACTTGGTATCGGAGGCGACCTTGCGCAGGAACTCCCACTTGAGCCCGGTGAGGAAGCCCGCACCGCCGCGTCCGCGGAGCTTGGCGGCCTTGATCTGCTCGATCACCATTTCCGGATTGGCATCGATCAAAACTTTGTACAGAGACTGGTAGCCGCCGATCGCGATATATTCCTCGATATCGTCCGGGCTGATCAACCCGCAGTTACGCAGCACGATCTTCTTCTGCGGTTTGAAGAACGGGATGGTTTGCCAGGAGGGGATATTGGGATAGCCCTGCCCGTAGAGGATGTGCGCCGTGAGGTGGTCCCAATCCTCGATCTTGCAGAGCGCGAGCCCTTCCGTAATTTGCCCCGCGCCGATATCATCCAGGATGCGCGGAACGTCGCTGGCCTGCACGCGGCGCAGGATCACCAGCGGCCGGCCGGGCAGCCGTACGTTGACCAGCGGCTCCTGCGCGCAGAACCCGAAGCACCCGACCGAAGCCAGCCGCACGTCGCGCCCCTGTTGATCGATGGCTTCGGCGAAGGCGTGATAGACACCTTCGGCGCCATTGCCCGTTCCGCAGGTTCCCATCCCCACGCCGATGCGCGGCCGCGGCGGCAGAAGCTTCGTCATACCCGCCTCGCGGGCGGCATTGAAGGTTGCGAAATCCACAATGCGGGTCACGACTTTTTCTCCTTGGCCAGGTGCTCCACTTCGCGATGCAGCGCCTGCTCATTCATATGGCCGAAGATGGCGTGATCCACTTCCACCACCGGAGCCAGTGCGCACTGCCCGAAGCAGGCCACCGTGCGGAGCGAGTAGCGGCGATCCGCCGTGGTGACGCAGAGTTTATCGGCGCCATCCTCGCTCTCCTCCGGCAGCCCGAGTTCGAGCCGCAGCCTCTGCAACAATGCGCGCGATCCGCGCGTGTGGCACGCCGTACCGCGGCAGATGCAGATCGTATGATCCCCTTGCGGCTCCAGGTTGAAGAGCGCGAAAAAGGTAACCACGGAGTGAAGCTGCGAAAGCGGAAGTTCGGCTTTGGCCGCGACGTATTCCAGAATTTCAGACGATAGATATTTATGCGGATGATGTTCCTGGACGCGCTCCAGGATGCCGAGCAGAGCGCCGGCCTGGCCGGCATGAGCCGCGATCGCGCGATCGGCGAAGCTCTGTTCTTCGAGCGAAAGTGCCATGATGTCTCCTTAAAAAGATATTCAGGCATTTATATCTGTAATAGCCATCTCCATCGAAGTCAAGCGGGTTCGGTGGGACAGGCCTCCTGGCCTGTCCACTAATCAGTTTTTCCCTTCGTGCATCTCTTTGCTCGCAAGCTGCGAAGATTCCCAATCAGAGCCGCGACAGTTAGGGAGCGATCTCACAGTGTGGGGCAGCCAATCCTGGCTGCAGCCGGCCACATCTACAAGCCAGGCAATGTCGTCCACTCCATCCGAAATCCCTTCGGCAGCATTCCCTCCCTGCCGAGCACGCTGAAGTCCGCCTTCGCAGCCCATTCGTTTGTGTCCGTGGTGTGGCTATCGCGGAGATTAATCCATCTTACGCGCGGCGCTCCCGCGACCACCCCTCGTGCCGCGCCAAAGGTAACGAATCGGGCGCGCAACGGAAATTGGCGGCCGCCGGATTCCAGGTGTGAGAAGCCGAGCCGCACATGAGTCGTGAACTTATCGAGATCGGTTTCCACGCGAAGAATGCGGCCTATGAACTTCGCCCCCTTCGGGACCTCAAACTTGCCGGTCTTAACGGAGCGAAGCACGGTTGCCGCGACGGCATCGCCCGCCGCCGCGGTCGCCGCACGAATCGGCTCATCCAGCGCCACTTCAAAGGCCATATCCCCCGGCAGTTCGGCCGGCAGCGGCGGAAGCCAGGGAATCCGCTCGAAGGCGCGGTGTTCGCCAAATTGAATGCTGGAATCCGCGGTGTATTGCCGGCATCCCGAGAACTCGATGTGATTGCTGGTCACGATCGAGCTCCGCAGGTGCACCACCGTTAGCGTGGAGCTTGCGGGAAAGGGGAACTCGCCGCCGGCGACCCGGATGTTCCTGTACTCCAGCAGCGTCTTCACGTCGAACATGTCGAGATCCGCGGGAATCTGGTTGCGCCGGGAGTCGGCTTCCACTTCGAGTGCCTCCACCCGCCCGCTCCCCGGTTCCACCCAGAACGACCCGCCGTAATCGACGATCGCGCTGTGGCTGCCCGAGCGCAACACATACCCGCTGGCACTCCGCGGTATGGAGTACCGGAAGCGGATCGTGCGCATACCCGCCCAGACCTCTTCTTCACCCGTCGTCATTTCCGCGCTGTCGCTGCCGAATACGGCACGTGAGAAGCCGGCGAAATCGCCCGTTCCGGTCAATCCGCCGCCCACGATCCCGTGAGGGTCATCGCGCTCGAATGACGCCGCGCCGGGCCACGAGAATAACTCCTTGCCTCCGATCATCCCCACTTGGAGCCGGACCCGCTCCAGGGTTTTCATACGCAGCGGAGTGCCATCGCCGATAGACCGGTTGATTGTCTCTGTGCACGTATAGTCGGGCATGAGCATAAGGACGCGCCGCATGTTCGCGATCACCCGCGAGAGAAGCGCTTCCCGGTCTTCATCCTGCTGGTAGCCTTGCGAGGCGCCGGCCACAAGTAGAAGCCAGCCGATAGCAGGCAAGCCCATGTAGATATCGTACGGCCGGTGTAGTTCAATTACCATCCCCAGGGTCTTAGAGTCGGGCCATGCGTATTCTGCTTCCGTTTTTCCTGACCGCGGCTGCCGCGGCGCAGACCGGTATCTTCGACCTCTCCACCAACGGCGATGGCAGAATCGCATTCTTCAGCACCGCCCTCACACCCAAGGGCGCGATCGATTCTACCCAGCCCGTATTTCCGCCAATTCTTCGCATCTACCGCGCCGATTCCGCCGGCGTTCAACTATACCTGGAGCGGCCGCGTATCGATCCGCCGGCTTACACCCCAATGGGCCAGTTCTCCCTCTCGAATTACTACAGCCTCGTGCGTCCCGAAGCCAGCCGCGATGGCAGCGTGATTGTCCTCACGGGACAGTGCCAGTGTGTCGGCGGAGAACACTGCATCAACGCCGCGCTCTTTCAGGCCAGCGTCGCGAATCGAAATTATCCCGGCAAGGGTCGCCTGAGCGGCAACGGTCGTTACTTGCTCACTTATAGTGCGAACAACACGCCGGGCTTCTACGCATCCATCATCGACCTCCAGACCGGCGACAACTTCGACCGCGCGCCCTACAATCCCGAACACGTTCTCGGCGCCGGCCGCGTGATCGCCGACGATGGCACGGTGGCCTACATCGATTCCGATCTCACACTGCTCACTCCGGCATCCGTGAAGCGCGTGGCGCTCGCCTCTCCTTACTCCAGCGGGGCCGTCATCGACAGCGCCGCCCGCATCGTGGTCTACGTGAGCCAGGGTTCGATCCGCATCTACCACATCGCCGAACAGCAGGACACCCTCCTCGCGGCCCTCCCGGACGTCGACAGCTCCGCCCCGTATCTGGCCGCCGATGGCAGCCGCGTCATGTTTCTCTCCGGCCATCCCGGCGCCCTTCAGATCTACACTGTCAATAGCGATAGCGCCGAATTGCGCCAGGTGACGCGGGAGCCTTCGGGCGTGACGCAGGCCGCGATGTCCGACGACGGAAAGGTCGCGTGGTATTTTTCGGGCGACGCGCGCCTCTACCAGCTCCAGCTCGATACCGGCGAGACCCACCAACGCATGGCCGCGCCGCCGCGGGTCGGCGATCCCTTCCCGATCGCTCCCGGGTCAACCTACGCGCTTTCGGGCACGGGCTTCAGCGACGCTGTCTTCACCGCGGACTACCCGTTGCCGCGCTCCCTCGGCGGAGTATCCGTCTCGGTGAACGGCGTTCTCGCGCCTCTCTACGCGGTGACGCCGCAACAAGTTGTTTTCCAGGTGCCTTGGAGCACCGTCACCCCCGCGACCATCGAAGTGCACGCCGCTTCGACCTCGCCCTTCGAACCGCAACTCCGATTCCAGACCACGGCGACACCGTCGCTCCCCGCAATTTTAGCGGCCATTCATGAAGATTGGAGCGGACCTGTAACGGCCGCTCTGCCTGCCCGCTCGGGTGAGGTCGTGCATCTGTACGGTACCGGTTTTGGCCCGGTCGATCTCCCGCAGACCGACGGCGCTCCTGCCCCCGCCGCTCCCCAGGCATGCACACTTGCGCCAATCACATGTTCGGACACCCTCACCCGCCAACCGATTCCAGTTCTCTTCGCAGGTCTTGCACCCGGGCTCGTGGGCTACTACCAGTTGGATATTCGCCTGCCCTCATCGAACCTGAGCCCCGCTCTCCAGCTGACCTGCTTACCATCCGAGTAGCTCCGATTACTTTGGTGTGATATTCAAGGTCATAAGATCACAGTTACGAATAATCCGAGTGTTATTCCCCCCATAACAAGCCGGACCTCCCATGCTACGATCTACCATTCCCAGTCGTAACAGGAGGACTAAGATAGATGCGAAGTGTAATAATTCGCCTGATCTCTGCGGGTACGGCATTCGTTGCCACCGCATCGGGATCGGTGATTTACAACAATCTGACGCCGAATAATCAGATTGCAGTGGCCACGCGGCCGGGCTCCCCTGGCGCATTTGAGATAGAGGCCGCGGACGATTTCTTACTTACCGGCGCGGGGGTCATCAACTCGGCATCATTCGTGGGACTGTTGGTACCTGGACCTACGGGTGGCTCCGTGTCCATCACTGACGTCGTCGTCGAAATGTACCAAGTATTCCCGCTCTCATCCGGCCCGCCTTCAGTCGGCAAGGTCCCGACCCGTACAAATTCGCCCTCCGACGTGGCATTTGCCAGCCGTGATAGCGCTGCCGCCGACCTGTCCTTCACTACGACAACCCTGGCTGCGTCGTTTACCGCGCTGAATAGCGTGCAGCCCGGGGGAATCCACCCCATTCCGAACGTGCAAACTTTCGGAAATGGCCCCATCACCGGGCAGGAGGTGCAGTTCAACGTAACTTTCCTGACTCCCTTCGGACTCCCCGCGGACCATTACTTCTTTGTCCCGCAAGTATCTCTGTCGAACGGCGGCGTGTTCTATTGGCTCTCCGCCTCGCGCCCGATCAGTGGAGCGGGCACCACTCCCTTTGCCCCCGATCTGCAGTCCTGGACACGGGACGACGCTCTGGATCCCGACTGGCTGCGCGTAGGCGCGGATATCGTCGGACCCGCGGCCGTCGGAGGCGCCGCGCCCGCTTTCAACGCGGCCTTCTCCTTGGATGGCACCGTAGCGCCCGAGCCCTCGCCCGTCATCCTGCTCGCCGCCGGAGTCGCCCTCCTCTCCCTCCGCAAACTCTTTCCGACCAGCGAACCGCGACCGTGAGGGAGCGATCTCTTGCAGCCCAGCGAACCGCGACCGTGAGGGAGCGATCTCTGCCAACACTGCTGATATAATTCCGGGATCGGCCGCATGGGGAACAAGTCCGATCCCGTAAAGGAAAAATTCAGCACGGCGCTGGCGACCCTGGTGGAGCGCGTCAAACTCGACCGCTCCATCCTGGCCGCCATTCTGTGCGGCAGCCTCTCGCACGACACCGTGTGGGCGAAGTCGGACATCGACCTTGTCCTGGTCACGGCCGACGACAAGAAGCGTCCCGAAGTCGGCCTCTCCCTCTACGCCGACGGTATCAACGTTCACGCCATACTGATGCCGCGGGCCGAGTTTCGTAAGACCGCCGAGGGCGCGATCCGCAACAGCTTTCAGCACTCCCTGCTCGCCAAGGGGCGCCTGCTCTACACCCATGACGAAACCATCTCGGCATTGTGCGAGCAGCTGCGCGCGATTGGGGAGCGCGACACCCAGTTGCAACTCCTCTCGGCGGCGAGCCACGCCCTGCCTTCCGTCTACAAAGCGAACAAGTGGTTCCTCACTCGCGGCGACCTCGATTACACCGCCTTGTGGATTCTCTACGCCGCCAATTCGCTGGCGCGAATCGAAGTGCTGGAAGCGCGCCGCCTGTTGGATCGCGAAGCGCTGCCGGTGGCGATGGAATTGAACCCCGCATTCTTCAAGACGGTCTATACCGACATGCTGAATGCGAAGAAGACTGCCAAATCCGTACAAGCCGCGCTGTGCGCAATCGATGGCTACCTGGAGCAGCGCGCGTCCGTGATCTTTGGGCCGGTCATCGAGCATTTGCGCGAGGTGGCCGAAGCGCGATCGGCCACCGAAATCGACGATTATTTTCTCCGCAATTTCGGCATCCAGGGGATCACCGGGGTTTGCGAGTACCTCGCCGACCAGGGCATACTCGGCAAGGCCCCCCTGCCCGTGCGGCTCACCAAGAATAGCAATATCTATGTAGACGAACTCGCCTTCTTCTACGCCGGGGAAGCCTCCGATGACTGGTAAAGCCAAGGCCGCCCGCACCACCATCGCGGTCCAGGGCGCGCGCGTCCACAATCTGAAGAACGTCTCCCTGACTCTGCCTCGCGACCGCCTGATCGTAGTCACCGGACTCTCGGGCTCCGGGAAATCCAGCCTCGCCTTCGACACCATCTACGCCGAAGGCCAGCGGCGCTACATGGAATCGCTCTCCACCTTCGCCAAGCGCTTCGTGTCGCAGGTCGCCAAGCCGGATGTGGATTTCGTCTTCGGTCTTTCGCCCGTCATTTCGATCGAGCAGAAGACCATCGGCAGCAATCCGCGCTCCACCGTCGGCACCATGACGGACATCGCCAGCTACCTCAACCTGTTGTTCGCCACCATCGCCGAACCGCATTGTCCGCGCACCGGCGAACGCGTCGCAAGCCGCACTGCCAACCAGATTCTGGAAGCCATCCTGGCGCTGCCCGAAGGCACGGAGATCGAACTGCGCGCGCCCGTCTTCCCGGTTTACGGCGAGGAGCTGGAGTTCGTCTTCACCGAGGTGCGCAAGAAGGGCTGCCGGCAATTGGTGATCGACGGCAGCCGCGTGGATCTCGCGAACGAGGTGGATCTCGACGAGACCCAGGTCCGCGACATGGATGCCGTGGTGGACCGCTTCGTGGTCGCCGCGAAACACGAAAAGGCCATCAAGGCCGGCATCGCCGCGACCCTCCTGGTCGGCGACGGCCTGATGCAGGTACAGCTGCTCAAAGGCGCCAACAAGGCCGAGACCGAGCGCTTCTACAAAGGACTTTGCAGCGCAACGCACCATTTCGTCTACGGCGGCATTGAGCCCGAATTCTTCATGTTCAACAACCCGGAGAGCGCCTGCCGCACCTGCGGCGGCCTCGGGATCTACAAGATCACCCATCCGGAGCTGCTCGTGCCCGACCCCAAACGCAGCGTGCTCGGCGGCTGCTTCGTGCGCGAGGCTTTCAAGTACAATCCCGACACCTGGGACGGACGCGTCATGTACAGCCTTTCCAAGGCGCTCCGCTTCGCGCTCGACATGCCGTGGGAGAAACTTGCCCGAGTCGGCGCGCCACGCGATTCTCAACGGCATCGATCGAAGAAATTCCCGTGGTAATGCCGCCCGATGCGCAAGGTGAAGCGCGAGGACTGGCAGGGCAAAGAGGTAGGCTTCGGCGGCATCGCGCGCCGCATCGAACGCCACTACCGCCGCTACCGCCAGCGCGGCGAAGCCAGCTCCGGCATGGAGCAGTGGCTCGACAAAGTGATGGTGGAACACACCTGCCCGGATTGCAAAGGCGCGCGCTTGCGGGCCACGCGTCTGCTGTTCACCGTCGCGGGCAAGAGCATTCACGATGTGGGTGGCCTCAATTTCGACGAACTCCACGGCTTCCTCGGCGAACTGAAGCCCGCCGGCCGCGGCGCCGATGCCGGCCGCCAGGTGGCGCGCGAAATCCGCGGCCGCGTGGAACTGCTCTTGGGTATCGGGCTGGACTATCTGAACCTGAACCGCCGGTCCGGAACCTTGTCGGGCGGCGAAGTCCAGCGCATCCGGCTCTCCACGCAGATCGGGTCCGGGCTGATGGGAATGTTGTACGTGCTGGATGAGCCCAGCATCGGCCTGCATCCCAAGGACAACGTCAAGATGATCGCGACGCTGGAGAGCCTGCGCGATATCGGCAACACCGTCATCGTGGTGGAGCACGATGAGGACACCATTCGCGCCGCCGACCATATCGTCGAAATGGGGCCCGGCCCCGGAGTCCACGGCGGGCGCGTCGTGGTGCAGGGCACGGTCGCCGACGTGATGGCCTGCAAAGGTTCGCCGACCGGCCAGTTTCTCTCCGGCAAACGGCGGATCGCGACGCCCCACGCGCGGCGTCCCGGCAATGGTAAGACGCTGACCGTGCGCGGCGCGCGCGAGAACAATCTGAAATCGGTCGACGTGACCTTTCCGCTCGGTACGCTGGTGGCGATCACCGGCGCGTCGGGCTCCGGCAAGAGCACGCTGATCAACGAGATCCTCTACAAAGCCCTCTGGAAGCGCCTGGTGGACACGCGCACGCTGCCCGGCGATCACGATGGCATCGAAGGCGGCGAGCATGTTCACAAGGTCGTGAACATCGACCAATCGCCGATCGGGCGCAACAGCCGTTCCAATCCGGCGACGTACATCGGCTTCTACGACACCATCCGCGAACTCTTCACGCGCACTCCGGTGGCCATGGAGCGCGGCTACAAAGCGGGCCGCTTCAGCTTTAACGTCAAAGGCGGCCGCTGCGAAGAGTGCCAGGGCGAAGGCGTGATCACCACGCAGCTCTACTTCATGCCCGACGTGGAAGTGACCTGCGCCGTCTGCAAAGGCGCGCGCTTCGGTGCCGAGACCCTCGAGGTCGACGCTGCGCGGCAAGACCATCACCGACGTCCTCAACATGCCCGTGGAAGAGGGTGTCGCGTTCTTCGCGAACGAGCCGGCAGTGAGCAAGAAAATCGAAGTCTTGAACGACCTCGGTCTCGGCTATCTCACGCTCGGCCAATCCGCGACCACGCTTTCCGGCGGCGAAGCCCAGCGCATCAAAATCGCCACCGAGTTGAGTAAGCTGCAGCGCTCCAAACATACGGTCTACATCCTGGACGAGCCCACCACCGGGCTTCACCTGGCCGACGTCGAGAGTTGCTCGAGTGCCTGAACCGCCTGGTCGATGCCGGGCACACCGTGCTCGCGATCGAGCACCACCTCGACGTAATCAAGACCGCCGATCACGTGATCGATCTCGGCCCCGAGGGCGGCCACGCCGGCGGCGAGATAGTGGCCACGGGCACCCCCGAAAACATCGCCGCCTGCAAATCTTCCTACACCGGCCGCTTCCTGAAATCCCACCTGAGGGTATGACCGCACAACGAGCCGCGACCGTAAGGGAGCGCAACGAGCCCGTGCCTCCTTTTCTTTCTGCACCGCCCTGCTTTCCCTCGCATCCTCAACAGGTGTCGGAGCCCCCTGACTATTCCCTGGTTCTGGGCGGACCTCTCTTTCAGCTGTACCGAAAAGCCCATCTCTCCGGTGGCGCCCTCGAGCTTTTGTGGCGCCGCATCCTGGTCATCTCTCTCTCCGCCTGGTTGCCTCTGTTATTCCTCTCCACGCTCGAAGGCCATGCCCTGCACGGTTCCATCAGGATCCCCTTCCTCTACGACGTCGAGGTCTACGCCCGCTTCCTCGTCGCCCTGCCGGTCTTGATCGCCGCCGAACTCGTGGTCCATCGACGCGTCACCGGCGTGGTGAGCCGCTTCGTCGAAAGGCGCATCGTCGGCGGCGACGATCTGCCGAAATTCGACCTCGCCATCCGTTCCGCGCTGCGCCTCCGCAATTCCGTCGCCCTGGAACTGATGCTCCTGGTCCTGGTCTTCACGCTGGGCCACTGGGTCTGGCGCAGCCAGGTCGCGCTCGGAGCTGCCACCTGGTACGCCTCTCCGGACCCGGCGCACTTGAATCTCACCCTGGCCGGATACTGGTACTGCCTTGTCAGCATCCCCATCTTTCAATTCATCATGTTCCGCTGGACCCTGCGCCTGGGCCTCTGGTTCCGCCTCCTGTGGCAGATTTCGAAACTCAACCTGCACCTCACCGGTGCCCACCCCGATCGCTCCGGCGGCATCGGTTTCCTCGGCGCCACATCCTACGCCTTTGGACCCATCCTCTTCGCCCAGGGAACTCTGCTCTCGGGTATGATTGCCAACCGCGTTCTCTATTTCGGCCAGAGCCTGGTCACCTTCAAGCTGGAAGCCGCCGGTCTGATCGTCGCCCTGGTCCTGCTCGTTCTGGGCCCGCTCGTCATGTATGCGCCGGCGCTCGAACGCGCCAAGCGTCAGGCCTTGGCTGAATTCGGCCTGCTGGCCAACCGCTACGTCTTCGGCTTTGAAGAAAAATGGATCCGCCGCGGCGCCCCCGACACCGCCGACCTGCTCGGTACCGGCGACATCCAATCCCTGGCCGACCTCGGCAACAGCTACAGCGTCATCGCCGACATGCGCCTGGTCCCCTTCGGCATCAAAGACGTCACCCGCCTCGCCGCCGCCACCGCCGCGCCCCTGCTCCCCTTGGCCTTGACCACGTTCTCGCTCGACGAGCTGGTGACCCGCTTGTTCAAGGTCATCTTCTAACTCGTGAATTGGGGATAATCATTCTTTCGCTTGCTCCACCTCCACCGCTCTCTCAGAACCGCGCTCCACAGAACGGCAAGAGTCGGCGCGGCCCTGTTTGCCGCCGCCTTGGCCCTCGCGGCTGCCGGAGCCGTCTATGAAGCAGCCGGGAATTGGATCGATACGCGTCGCTTCCCTCAACAAGGCAGGTCCATTCAAGTGGGTTCATTGAACCTCAACCTGGATTGCAGCGGCCGCGGCGGTGTCACCGTGATCCTCGACAGTGGCATGGCAGGACCGGCGCTCGATTGGATTCTGGTCCAGCCCGAAGTCGCCAAATTCACTCGCGTCTGTTCCTATGACCGCCCGGGCTATGGCTGGAGCGACGCTTCGCCTGCCCCGCGCACCAGCTGGCGGATCGCCGGCGAACTTAAATCTCTCCTCGATGCCGCCGGCGAAAAGAGTCCATTCGTCATGGTCGGTCACTCCTTTGGGGGCTACAACGTTCGCGTGTTCACCGGCCGCTATCCCAAGGACGTGGCCGGCATGGTGCTGGTCGATGCCAGTCATCCCGATGAGGGTAGCCGCACCGACGCGGTCCTCTCCGCCGCTCAACTCGCAACGCAACAGCAGAACGAGCGGAGCGACGAGGCGTGGGATCAGATCGCCGAGCCGCTGGCCATCCATCTCGGCATTCGGAGAGCGACTCTGGCCCTGGGAGGGAAGCCTTCCCGCCACCTCTCGAGGCGGCTCCAGGAGGAATTCCTGTATCTGGAGCGCATGCCCAAGTTCCTCCGCACCATCCGGCAGGAAGACGCCATGTTCAAGATCAGCGGTGCCCAGGCAGTTGCCGCTGGGCTTTTGGGCGACCGGCCCTTGATCGTCCTCACCGCGGGCAAGCCTTACGAACCCGATCCGCTGCTCACTCCCCAACAGATGGAAAGGCAGGCCAATATCTGGATTCGAGAGTTGCAGGTCGAAGAGATGCGGCTCTCAACCCGGGGCGAACAGATCGTCGTGCCCGACAGCACTCACGATATGCCGCAGGATCGCCCCGACGCGATCGTTTCGGCGATTCACACCGTGTGGAATGCGGTTCGCTAGCCGGGCTACTTCCGGGGATCGATCAGCGCTCCGTATACCGTCGGGCGGCTGAAGTGGTGCATCGGCGGTTGCCCGTTGCCGAACATCCTCTGCGTCATTCCGACGAAAACGAGATCGTTCACCGGATCCACCCAGAACCACGTGGCGGCCGCTCCCTCCCAGTAAAATGTGCCCTTGCCCACGACCTCATCGGCCGCCGCCGGGTCGTTGTACACCGCAAGGTCGTAGCCCCATCCATGTCCCGGCTGCATCACGGCCTTGCCGATCGAAAACTCACCCGTCAGCAGCCTGGGCGAGAGGTGATTCGAGGTCATCAGGTCCACCGAGGCCGGTGAGAGAATGCGCGCACCATCCAGTTCACCGTGGTTGAGCAGCATCTGCGCGAAGCGCGCATAGTCGCTCGCCGTCGAAACCAGGCCGCCTCCTCCCGAAGGCGCGCCCGGCGGCGAAACAAAATCCGCCCTCGGCCCCGACGCCTCCCCGGTCGCGGCCAATTTCCCGTCCGGACCTGCGGAGTAGAGCGTGGCAAAGCGGTTGCGCTTCTCTTTCGGCACGAAGAATGCCGTATCCCGCATGTGAAGGGGCTTAAAGATGCGCTCCTCCAGGAACTCCGCCAGCGGCTTCCCGGAGAGCTTCTCGATGATGTAGCCCTGGATGTCCATCGACACGCTGTATACCCACTTCGACCCCGGCTGGAAAAGCAGCGGGATGCCCGCGAAGCACTGCGTCATGGCGTGCAGATTGGCGGCCCCGAAACAGTTGCGCGCCAGGTATTGCTTATCGATCGCAGTCGAGCCGAACAGCCCGTAGGTGAAACCGGCGGTGTGCGTGAGCAGTTCCGCCATGGTCGGCGGATGCACCGGCGGTTCGGTGATCGTCGCGCCCTTCGCATCCACCTCTTTGAACACTCTTACATCCGCGAGCTCGGGGACGAACTTCGAGATGGCGTCCGTCGGATGCCACTTACCCTCCTCGTAGAGCATCATCATGGCGACACCCGTGACCGGCTTGGTCATGGAATAGATGCGAAAGATCGTGTCGTTCGTCATGGGCGCGCCCGACGCCATGTCCTTCACCCCATAAGAACGTTGCTCTACCAGTTTGCCGTGGCGCATCAACAACGTGACCACGCCGGCCAGGCTCTTCTCATCCACCGGGCGCTGCATGGCGTCGTGCAGTCGCCCCAGCCGTTCCGGGGAGAACCCAAGCGACTCGGGCTTTGGGTTGGTTGGCTGGGCGAACACGAAGAACGGGAAAACAACAAGGGTGAGGAGCGCAAGAGTATTGCAGGTGCTGGAGTAGCGGCGCACGGAGGATTGCATGCCACGATAATATCCCAAGGCAGCGCGCCGGTTCGGAGGCTCCATGCCAACCATCCTCGTCTTATTGTTTGAATCCCCCAGCACTGCGTTTTCGATGTCCGCCGCCGGCCTCGCGCTGCTCGCGATTGGTCTGTTGGCCGCCAAAAACGACATCACCCACGTTCATGGCATCGACAAGGTGGTAGCCCTGACCCACTTGTGCTTCGCAATCCCGTTGGCGGCCTTTGGAGCGGAACATCTCTCCGGCGGTATCCCGCTGCGGATGGTGCCATCGTACATGCCGTGGCGTTTGTTCTGGCTCTATTTCGTCGGTGTTGCCTTGATTGCCGCGTCGCTGAGCATCGCTACAAAGATTCAGGTTTTCTGGTCCGGCCTGCTGGTCGGAATCATGATGTTCCTCTTTGTGGCGATGCTCCATCTTCCCGGTGCGATTCGCGGCGGCGGCCGGATCCTATGGACGATCGTCCTCCGCGAACTCTCGTTCGGCGGCGGCTGCTGGGTCCTGTCGGGAATTGCGATGCGCGGAAATAGAGCCGGACCGCGTCAGAGCCTGATCACCGTCGGCCGCGTGCTCATCGCCGTCGCCGCCATCGTTTTTGGCGTTCAGCACTTTCTCCACCCGCTGGCACTTCCCGGAGTTCCGCTCCAGAAGCAGACCCCCGCCTGGGTTCCCGCTCGCGCGCTCATCGACTATTTGACGGGCGCAGATCCGTGCCGCGGCGATGGCAAAAGCCAGACTGATAAGGGCCCGCCGTCCCCATCGCCTGGCGATCGTGTCGCGATACTCATCGGCGGCAGCATCGTGCGCGAGCGTGGCGCGCGTGAAGTTCCACACCAATGCGACCTCCGGCGTCATAGCGTTGGGATTGCCGGTGAGCACTGCGCGCAGAACCGCGGGATTGACGCCGGCGCGCTCCGCCATCGTGACACCCAACTGCGTACATGGGCCGCAGTCCTCGTGCCGCACGGCGGTAATGCCGGCGGCGTACCACGGCTCGATGGGGACGTCACGCCGGAACTGTCCGAGGGCGGCAGCGCGGGAAAACAGCCACGCCGCGCGCGGACTCGCGTCGATGATGTCGCCCATATAACTGCCGTGATAATTCCAGGCGCGCTCGAACTTGTCAATCGCTCTCCGAAGTGCCCATTTGATCATGTCGTTTCTCCTCTCTTCGACGGTGAGACGGGATAGAGCTTCGGGATGTGACACGGCTGGCCGCTCGCGGTTCGGTGTGGGAATTACCGGCCGGTTGTTACACTGATTCAGTGCTTTTTTTGCAGCTCTTATTGACTCTGGCGGCTCTTACGGTTTGCTGTTTTGCGCCGGGATTTTTGGTCGTTCGGCGGGTGGCTTGGAGCGGGCTGGAGAAGCTTTGCGGCGCGATCGCACTCTCTCTGACGCTGTTGTGGCTGGCGGCGTGGGGAGTCTACGTGTTCGCTCCATCCGCGCAGCCGGGGGCGTACTTCGGGATCGTGGCGCTGTGCTGCGCAGCGGGAATTGTGGCGTGGCGCGACGCGGTGGCGCTGTTCCGGATTCCGCGCGTGCGGCGGGCAGTGGCGGGCTACGGCTTCGTTCTGGGCTGGACGCTGCTGGTGCTGGCGATCATCCGCGTCTATTCGGGCGCGATCTGGAGCGGCGACTGGCTGGAGCACTTCCAGCGCACGCTGTACTTCCTGCACCACTTTCCGAAGGAGACGCCGATCTACGGCGACTATCTGCTGCCCGCGCGTCCGCCGATGATGAATGTGCTGGCGGCGATCTTCCTGGGAGTGACGGCGGACCGCTACGAGATTTTTCAACTGGTCTTCGCGTTTCTCAACCTGCTGCTGTTTCTGCCATGCTGCCTGGCGATTCCGGTAGTGGCGCGGGTGCGCAAGGTGAGCGTGCTGCCGCTGGTGGCGATCTTCGCGATGAACCCGGCGGTGATGCAGAACGCGACCTACACGTGGACCAAATCGCTGACGGCGTTCTTCGTAATTTTCGCGGTCTGCCTGTACCTGGCGGGATGGCGGAAACGCGACCCGGTGCGGATGACGGCGGCCTTCGGGTGCCTGGCGTCGGGGCTGCTGGTGCACTACTCGGCCGGGCCGTACATCGTGTTCTTCGCGCTGCATTACCTGCTGGTGGTCTTCCGGACCCGGCCGGCGAAGTGGCGGGAATTGGCGGCGATCGCCGGCGTGAGCGGATTCCTGGTGCTGACGTGGCTCGGCTGGTCGGTGGCGGAGCTGGGGACCAAGGCGACGTTCGCCTCGAACACGTCGATTACGGCGAGCCAGCAGTACGAGGGCAATAACTTCGAGAAGATCACGGGCAATCTTTTCGATTCGTTCGTGCCGGCAATCCTGCAGGATCCGGCGAAGATTCACCTGTATGACCAGCCGTACACGCCGGCGCTGGTGCGCGACCACGCGTTCACGATTTACCAGGCGAACGTGATCTTCTCCATGGGGGCGATCGGCGGACCGATGGTGATCTGGTTCGTGATTCAGGCATTCCGCCGGAAGGGTCGCAGCGCGGAGCGGCAGTTCTGGTTGTGGCTGATCGGGTTCACGCTGATCGTGGGGATCGCGGTGGTGGGTGAGCGGGATTTCTTCGGCGTCGGACACCTGACATTGATTCCGATGGAGGTGCTGGGGCTAACGCTGCTCTCGGGGCAATTCTTCCGGCGGCGGCTGATTGCGTTCGCGATCATCGCGGGCTGCGCGTTCGATTTCGCGCTCGGCGTGTTTTTTCATGCGCGGATTCAACATCTGGAGAACACGGCGCAACACCGGTACTATGCGGGGATGAGCGTGCGTGACGGACAGTTTCTGATTGGGCTGGCGGGACCGGATTCGATCGGCGGTGGATCGTGGCGCAACTGGTTCGCCAAGCGGCAGCCGATTTTGTGCAACTCCTGGCTGCAAGCGGAGGAGCAGTACCGGCCAGGCGACTCGGCGCTCGAAGCGGCACGTCCGGACTTCCGGCAGGCGATGAAGGAAAAGCTCGACGAGGACCAGAAGTATTTTCGCGGATGGTATCGCGAACACGGCGGGCAGGTGGGATTCCTTGGGGATATGGCGGGCGACAACGAACTTCCCTCGGTGCTGCTTGTCCTGGCGGCGGCGGGGCTGCTGTGGAAGTTGGGGAAAATGGCAAGGCAGATTAGTAGGACAGGCCAGGAGGCCTATCCTACTGGCGCAGGGAAACCCAAGTCATTGCGAGGCCGACGCAGACGATGAAGGCAGCGCTGGCGATAGGCAGGTAGCGGACGACATTGCCGCGCATCAGGTTCTTGCTGTCGGGGAGCAGGTGGCGGGCGTAGAGAACGGCGAGGCCGATGCCGCTGAGGACGACGGCAAGTCCCAGGCTGAAGGCGACGAGTAAGGTGAGGCCGAAGGCGACGCGGCCGAGCGAGACGGAGGTCAGGAGCAGGACGAGCGCCGATGGGCAGGGAACCAGTCCGCCGCTGGCGCCGAGCGCGATCAGTCCGCCAATGCTCATTTCCTCCGGCACGTGGGTGTGGATGCGGCCGTCGCCGTGGTGGTGCGCGAAGCCGGCGGTGTGAACGTGGACGCGGCCTAACGTGCGGCGGTAGAGCAGGGTGGCGCCGACCCAGACGATGGTGATTCCGGAGATGGCGCCGAGGATGGGCGTGATGGTCTCGGGCAGCACGAAGCGCGAAAGGTAGAGCGTGACCAGGCCGAGGGCGAAGACGCTGACGGTGTGGGTGAAGGTGACCATCAGGCCAAGGAAGATCGCATGGCGCGGGGTGCCGCGCGAACCTACCAGATAGGCCGCCACCAGGGTTTTCCCATGGCCGGGCGAGAGCGCATGAATGGCGCCGAACGCGAAGGCCGCCAGCATGCCGAGCAGCATTACGCTCCAGCCGATCTGGCCCTGATGGAGAAGCGCGGAAAGATAATCACCCTGGGCTGGCATTACAATGGTTCCTTACATTATATGAGACAGGTGATCACGGCTCAGGATGTGCCGGCGGGCGGTGAGTTGCGCGTTCCGGTGGGAACGATCGTGACCTCGTCGGCGCGCGAAGTGGCGGCGGGCCGCGGAGTAAGGATCGTCGAAGTGGCGGAGGATCAACTGACGGCGCTGGCGCCGCCGGAGCGAACCGTCGCGATCGGCAGCGATCACGGTGGGTTCCGGCTGAAAGAAGCGCTGAAACCGCTGCTGGAAGGACTGGGATTGCAGGTGCGCGACGTGGGCGTGAACGAAGAGAAGCCGGCGGATTACCCCGACATCGCGCACGCGGTGGCGAAACTGGTGGCCGGCGGGACGGCGGCGCGCGGCGTGATTATCGACGGCGCGGGGATCGGGTCTTGCATGACCGCGAACAAGGTTCCGGGCATTCGTGCGGCCCTGTGTTATGATAAGGCTTCCGCCAAAAATGGCCGCGAACACAATGATTCCAATGTACTTACGTTAGGTGCGCGGCTCCTGACGCAGACCCAGGCAGAAGAGGTTTTGCGCACTTGGCTGGAGACGCCGTTTGCCGGCGGCCGGCATCAGGCGCGGGTCCAAAAGATCATGGACGTGGAACAGCAATATTCGAAAAAGGCAGCCTCGTGACCCCTACCGAACTTGATCGACTGGTGGCGCAAATCGGAGAAGAGATCCTGGCCCGCGTGGGTCCGGCCGGAGCGCCGAAAAAGGGCGAGGGGTTGAACCTGCCGAACGAGGTCTGCCCGGGATGCGTGCAGCGCTGCGTGCAGACGTGCGCGCGGAATACGAAAGAGATCATCGCGGCCGGCGCTTCGCGGGTATCGGCGAGCGAGAAGCTGACGCGGATCGACCCCACGATCGCGGCGCTGATCGACCACACGATTTTGAAAGCCGACGCGACGCGCGAGGATGTGGTGAAGGTGTGCCGCGAGGCACGGCAGTACAGTTTCGCGAGCGTATGCGTGAACCCCTACTGGGTGCCGCTGGTGCGGGCCGAACTGGCGGGGACGCCGGTCAAGGTGTGCACGGTGGTGGGCTTCCCTCTGGGCGCGACGAGCACGGAGGCGAAGGTCTGCGAGACGGCGGGCGCGATCCGCGCCGGGGCGCAGGAAATCGACATGGTGATCAACGTGGGCGCGCTGCGCTCCGGCGATACCGATGCGGTTCGCAGCGATATCCAGGCGGTGGTGAGGGTGGCGCACGAGGCCAGTGCGATCGTCAAGGTGATTCTGGAAACGGCGCTGCTTAACGACGAACAGAAGACGCTGGCCAGCCGGCTGTGTAAAATGGCAGGCGCGGATTTCGTGAAGACGTCGACGGGCTTCTCTACTTCCGGGGCGACGGCGCATGATATCGCGCTGATGCGCGCGGCGGTGGGTCCGGGGATGGGCGTGAAAGCGTCGGGCGGAATTCGTACGCTCGAGGACGTGCAAACCATGACGGCCGCCGGCGCCTCGCGAATCGGCGCGAGCGCGAGTGTGAAGATCGTAGAGGCCACCGCTGCCTGATCGATTGTTCTTAGGTAAGCCCATGCAAGCTGCTCGCAAAGCGTCGGTCCGGTTTCGGGAACGGAGCGAGCTCCTCGATTTCCTGCTGGAGGTTTCGGCATCCATCACGCAGACGCTGGATCTGGACCAGCTGCTGGCCAACGTCGCGGAGATGGTGCAGAAGGTGCTCCCGTACGATCTGTTCGCGATCCTGCTATATAGCGAGCGTCGGCGCGACCTGCGGATTCGCTACGCGGTGGGGCATCGCGACGACGTGGTGCGCAATCTGACGATCGCGGAGGGCGAAGGCATTACGGGGGCGGCCGCGGCGCGGCGCGAGCCGGTGCTGGTTAGCGACGTACGCAACGATCCGCGGTACCTGAACACGGTAGACGCGGTGCGGACGGAGCTGGCAGTGCCGATGACGGCGCGCGGCAAGCTGGTGGGCGTGATCGACCTGCAATCGACGCGGGTGGATGCCTACACGGAGTACGACCGTGCCCTGATGCGGCTGATCGCGGCGCGGGTCAGCATCGCGATCGACAACGCGCGGCTCTACCGTCGAGTGGACCGGCAGAACCGGACGCTGAAGACGCTGGCGAATATCTCGCGCGAGTTTTCCTCAATTCTGGATTTGAACGAGCTGCTCAGCAAGATCGCGAGCACGATGCATGACCTGATCGCCTACGACGCCTTCAGCATTCTGTCGGTGGACCACGAGGCGAAGGCGTTGAAGCACCTGTTCAGCATCCGCTACGACAAGCGCGTGAACATTGACAACGTGCCGCTGGGCAAGGGCCTGACGGGGGCCGCGGCGGAATCGCGCGAGGTGGTGCGGGTACACGATACGGCGAAGGATCCGCGGTACATCGCGTCGCATGCGGACATCCGCAGCGAGGTGGCGGTGCCGCTGATCTTGCAGGATCGCGTGGTGGGCGTGATGGATCTGGAGAGCGACCGGGTCGGCTATTTTAACGACGACCAGGTGCGCACGCTGGCGTTGCTGGCACCGCAGGTGGCGAGCTCCGTGGAGAACGCGCGGCTGTACGCGGAGCTGGCGCAGCGCGAGCGGCGCATGGAGCAGGACCTGGAGGCGGCGCGCGAGTTGCAGCGGATTCTGCTGCCCGACGCGGCGCCGGAGATCGCGGGACTGGAAGCGGCGGTGCGGCTGCGTCCGGCGCGCGAGATCTCGGGCGATATTTACGATATCTTCGAGCAGCGCGAAGGGCAGACCGTGATCGCGGTGGGCGACGTCAGCGGCAAGGGCGCGGCGGCGGCGTTGTACGGCGGCTTGATGAGCGGGTTGCTGCGCACCCTGGCGCCCCGGCGTCCGCGTCCGGCGGAGTTGATGAAGGCGTTGAACGACGCGCTGGTGGAACGCAAGGTGGAAGCGCGGTACGTGACGCTGGGCGTGCTGCTATGGGACTCGGCGACGCGGCGCATCGTGATGGCCAACGCGGGAGCCCTGCCGCCGATGATCTGCCGCGGGACGGAGATCCTCAAGATTCGCGTGGAAGGCGTGCCGCTCGGGCTGCTGGAATCGCGCGAATACGAAGAGGTCACGTTCCAGGCGGAGCCCGGCGATACGATCGTGCTGTACTCCGACGGGATCACGGATCACGTGAATGCGGCGGGGACGGAATTCGGACGCGGCCGGCTGGCGCAGATCGTGCGCGCGCATTGCGGCGGCACGGCGGATGGCCTGATACTGACGATCTTCCAGGAGCTCGATAAGTTCTCGAAGGTGGCGTTCGACGATCAATCCATCTTCGTGATGAAGGTGCTGTAGACCTAATTTGACGCCCGGCCTAGCGGGTAGCCGCGGATCAGCTTGAACGTTCGGGACCAGCGGGTCTTGGTGAAGAAGTGGGTGACTACGTCGATGATGTGATCGACGCCCACATTGCCATTGATGAGGTCCTGGGTGGGGGCCTCGAAACTCCAGTAGATGATCACGGGAGTGCCGACGATGTTCTCTCGCGGGACCAGGCCCCAGTAGCGGCTGTCGTCGGAATCGTCGCGGTTGTCGCCCATGGCGAAGATGTACCCGGGCGGCACCACGAGCTCATCGTTGACCACGTACTTCTCGATCATTTCGGCGGCGCGAGGACGCAGCGGCATGGCGTGCGCGCTGCTGGGGAAGTTGTCGCGGTAGGCGTCGGGGTACGACTGCGAGTGTACGGTGTAAGGCTCGTCCACCTTCTTGCCGTTGAGGATGAGCTGCTTGTTCTCGAAGTGGATGTGGTCGCCGGGGACGCCGATGGCGCGCTTCACGTAATCCTGCGAAATGTTGAGGGGGTAGCGGAAGACGATGATGTCACCGCGGCGCACATCGCGATAGGGCAGGATCTTGCTGCTAATCGCTCCGCCGGGAGCGTAAACCAGTTTGTCGACCAGGACGTGATCGCCGATCAGCAGCGTGCCGACCATGGATGCGCTGGGAATGACGAAGGCCTGGATGAGCGTGGTGGTGCCGAAGAGCAGCAGGATAATGGTTACCGCCCACTCGGCGATAAAACCGCGCTGCACGTCGTCGGTCAGCTCGGCGATCCGCGTCCGAAAGCCCGGCGCCTTAATGTCAGTCGATGTCTCCACATCTGTCATTGTATCGGATGAGACGTGGCGGAACCGGAAATGTGTGGCGGGTCTGCTACCATACCAACAGAAGGGGGATCGCTTGTCTCAAGCCACTCCGGAATTGCCCCGCACTCTTGGCGCGCTTCGCACCAGTTCCTTCTCCGAAGAGAAACTCGCGCAACGCAGCGTAAAAGATGAAATCCGAAAGAACCTGATCTGTGCGATTCAGCGAGGGGAATCGCTGTTTCCAGGGATTATCGGATACGAAGATTCAGTCGTGCCGCAGGTAGTGAACGCACTACTCTCGCGGCACAACTTCATTCTGCTGGGACTGCGCGGGCAGGCGAAGACGCGCCTGATCCGCCAGCTCACCAACCTGCTGGACGAATGGACTCCCTATCTGGCGGGCTGCGAAATTCACGACAATCCGTACGCGCCGATTTGTAAACGATGCCGCGACCTGGTGGCCGACCAGCCCGACGATGCCCACATCGCATGGCTGCACCGCGAGCAGCGCTACGTGGAGAAGCTGGCGACGCCGGACGTGACGATCGCGGACATGATCGGCGATATCGACCCGATCAAGGCCGCGCGGCGCGGGCAGGATATCTCGGACGAATTGACGGTGCACTACGGGCTGCTTGCCGCGCGCCAATCGCGGCGTTTTCGCGATCAACGAACTCCCCGACCTGGCGGGCAAGATCCAGGTGGGGCTGTTCAACATCATGCAGGAAGGCGATGTTCAGATTAAGGGCTATCCGGTGCGGATGCCGCTGGACGTGCTGCTGGTGTTCACTGCGAACCCCGAAGATTATACGGCGCGCGGCAAGATCATTACGCCGTTGAAGGACCGCATCGGGAGCGAAATCCGCACGCACTATCCGTCGGTGTTGGAGCAAGGCATCGCGATCACGGAACAGGAGGCGTGGCTGGAGCGCCCCTCGCCGGTAGAGGTGCGGGTGCCGGAGTATATGCGGCGCGTGGTGGAGCAGTTGGCGTTTCTGGCGCGCGAAGACAAGCGTGTGGACAAGCGCTCCGGC
The DNA here is from genome assembly GCA_963791985.1 of uncultured Solibacteraceae bacterium. Taxonomy (GTDB): domain Bacteria; phylum Acidobacteriota; class Terriglobia; order Bryobacterales; family Bryobacteraceae; genus Solibacter. The sequence goes on from CAWBUN010000005.1 coordinate 1,120,742, forward strand.
GTCAGCCAGCGGCTGCCGATTTCGGTGCTGGAAAACGTAGTGTCCAATGCCGAGCGGCGCGCGCTGAAGGCAAAGGACGATATGGCGGTGCCGCGCGTGACCGATCTCTACTCGGCGATGCCGGCGATCACGGGCAAACTGGAACTGGAGTACGAGGGCGAGTTGAAGGGCGGCGACACGGTGGCGCGCGAGCTGATCCGGGCCTCGGTGGGCAAGATCTTCAACGAGAGCTTCGAGGGCGTGAATTTCGCGAGCATCATCCAGTGGTTCGACCTGGGCGGATCGCTCAAGCTCGATGAGGGCGTGGGCAGCGCGAACATGGTGCAGCAGCTGGGCGGAATCCAGGGGCTGATGGAGAAGACCAAAGGCGCTGGGGCTGAGTTCCAACGAGCCGGACGCGGTGCGTGCGGCGGCAGCGGAGTTCATTCTCGAAGGGCTGTACGCGCATCGCCGCATCGGGCGCAGTGAAGAGCGCGGATTTTCCGCGGAGGAGAAGCCGGCGCGGCGCGAGCAAGAAGGCAGACCGGAGCGGCCCAACATGCGCCGTCCGTTGAATTAGGCCTCTCATGAAGTGGATCAAATACTCCAAGTACACGGGCGAGGACATGGGAATCGGCGCCGAGGATCTGCTGCAGGCGCTCTCCGATTTCCTGCTGCAGAGCGGCTTCAACACGCAGTACATGCCGATGAGCGAGTGGAACCAGCACACGCTGGAAGATCTCAAGAACGCGATTCAGCAGGCGCTGGAACAGGGCAAACTCTTCGACGAGGAGGCCCTCCAGGAGATGATGGAGCGGCTGCAGAAGATGACGCCGGAGCAGATGGATAAGCTGCTGGAGAACCTGATCCAGAAGATGGTGGATGAAGGGCAGATCACCATCGAGGATCCGGCCAATCAGCCGGCGGCCGGTTCGGGACCGGGCAAAGATACAAAGGTAAAATTCGAGGTCACGGACAAATCGCTCGATTTCCTGGGGTTCAAGACGTTGAAGGACCTGCTGGGCTCGTTGGGCAAGAGCAGCTTCGGGCGGCACGACACGCGCGACCTGGCCACCGGGATCGAGAGCAACGGTTCGACCAAGCACTATGAGTTCGGCGACACGTTGAATCTCGACGTGAGCGAGACGCTGTTTTCGGCGATCCGGCGCGAGGGCGCGAAGGTGCCGTTGAACCTGGATTACGCGGACCTGCACGTTCATCAGTGCGAATACCAGAGCTCCTGCGCCACGGTGTTGATGCTGGATTGCAGCCACAGCATGATTCTTTACGGCGAGGATCGCTTCACCCCCGCGAAAAAGGTGGCGATGGCGCTGGCGCACTTGATCCGCACGCAATATCCGGGCGACAGCCTGCGCTGCGTGCTGTTCCACGATTCGGCGGAGGAACTGGACATCAGCCAGCTGGCGCGTGTGCAGGTGGGCCCATACTACACGAACACGCGCGACGGGCTGATTCTGGCACAGCGCCTGCTGAACCAGGAACGCAAGGACATGCGGCAGATCGTCATGATCACGGACGGCAAGCCGAGTTGCCTGACGCTGGAAGACGGCCGGATTTACAAGAACGCCTTCGGCCTCGACCCGCTGGTCATTAGCAAAACGCTGGAAGAAGTGAATCGCTGCCGCAAGCAGGGGATTCTGATCAACACGTTCATGCTGGCCAGCGATTTCGGGCTGGTCAACTTCGTCCAGAAGGTGACGGAGATCTGCAAGGGCAAGGCGTACTTCACCACGCCGTACACGCTGGGGCAGTATCTGCTGATGGACTACATGAATCGCAAGACGCGCACGATTCACTAGGCCCGGCAATCGACTGGGCGGGGCCGATCGCTCCCTCACGGTCGCGCCTCGTCGGCGATGAAGTAGCGGCGTAGTTCACAATGCTACATTCGGAGGGATGAAGCGACTTCTGTGGGCGGTAGTGGTGTGCGCGGCGAGTGCGTGGGGTGAAACGGCGAGCGACCTGGCGGCGCGCTATCTGCCGGAGCTGATCCGGCTGGACACCACCAATCCTCCGGGGAACGAATCGCGCGTGGCGCGATACCTGAAGCAGGTGGCGGACCGGGAAGGGATTCCCGCGGAACTGCTGGGCGACGATCCGGAGCGGTTGAATTTCGTGGCGCGGCTGCGCGGCACGGGCAAGCAGCGTCCGCTGCTCTTGATTGCGCACAGCGATGTGGTGCCCGCGGACCGGTCGCAGTGGTCGGTAGATCCGCTGGCGGCGATCGAGAAGAACGGGTACATCTACGGACGCGGCGCGGAGGACGATAAGCAGCTGCTGGCGGCGGAACTGGCGGTGATGGTGGACCTGCATCGCCGCAAGGTCGTGCTGGATCGCGACATCATTCTGCTTTCCGAATCGGACGAAGAGGCGGGGTCGCTGGGCGCGCTCTGGATGGTGGAGCACGCGTGGGCCAAGATCGACGCGGAGTTCGCGCTCAACGAATATTCGTACATTCTGCCGACATCCTCGGGCGTGCCGGTGTTTCAGATTCAGACGGCGGAGAAGGTGCCGACGCGCTTTAAGATGACGGCGCGCGGAACGGCGGGGCACGGGTCGCTGCCGCGCGAGGACAATCCGGTGGAGCATCTGGCGCGGGCAATTTACCGGCTGAGCCAGGCCGACGAGCCGGTGAAGCTGAATGCCACCACGCGCGCGTACCTCGCAGCGATGGGCAAATTGCCGGACTACGCATGGGTAGCTCCGCTGGTGGCGCGGCTGGAGAATCCGGCGACGGCGTCGCGCACGGCCGATGAAATTCGCAAGCGCGATCCGGAGATCCACGCCATGCTGCGGACGACGGTATCGGCGACGATGCTGACCGCGGGGACAAAGATCAACGTGATTCCGAATGTCGCGGAGGCGCAGCTCGATGGCCGCCGGTTGCCGACGGAGACGCGCGAGGAAGTCTTCGAACGCTTCCGCAGGATCATCGACGACCCGGCGGTGACGATCGAGGCGACCAGCAGCCAGCAGCCCTCGACCGAGCCGAGTTCGTTGACCTCGCCTCTGTATCGCGCGATGGAGAAGGTCTTCCACGAAGCGGCGCCGCACGCGGTGGTGGTCCCATTCCTGATGCGCGGAACTACCGACGGCGCGTACTTGCGCGCCAAAGGCATGGCGGTTTACGGCGTGCCGCTCTTCCGTAAGGATGGCGAGCTGCGTATGCATGGCAACGACGAACGCATGTCGCTGGAGAACCTGCGTGCGGGAACGGAATTGTTGGGCAAGATCGTGATGGAGGTCGCAAAGTGAGACTTGGAGTGTTGCTCGCGGTCGCGGCGTTGTCCGCAGCCGCGCAGGCTCCCGGGCCGCGGACGCTGCGGTTGGATTACGTCCACACCGGCACGGCGACGGAGGAGCATTTCGCGCTCGACGGCGTTGGTGCTGGAAGGCGCGTGGCCGGGGCCGCTGGATCGCTGGGTGGATGAGAGCAACCTCGGGAAATATTATTTCCAGGTGCTGGATCGCGGTACAAACCGGGTGATTTATTCGCGCGGATTCGCCAGCATTTACGGCGAGTGGGAGACCACCGACGAGGCCAAGACGCAGCACCGGGCCTTCCAGGAGAGCGTGCGCTTTCCCGCGCCCGAGGGCCCGGTGCAGGTGGTGATCAAGAAGCGCGGGCCGCGCAACGAGTTCCGCGAAGTCTGGTCTACCGTGGTGGATCCGGCGGACCCGACAGTGGATCGGGCCGCGGCGCCGAAGGTGAACGTGTGGGCGGTGATGCAGAACGGGGCTCCGCGCGATAAGGTCGATTTGCTGCTGATGGGCGATGGGTATACGGCGGCGGAGATGGAGAAGTGGCACGGCGACGCGCGGCGCATGGCGGAGACGTTGTTCGCGGCGTCGCCCTTCAAGGAGCACCGGCAGGAATTCAACGTGTGGGCGGTCGATACTCCGGCGGAAGAGAGCGGCGTCGCGCGGCCATCGGACGGCGTATTCCGGCGATCGCCGTTGCGCGCGGCGTATGATGCGTTCGGGTCGGAACGGTACGTGCTCACGTTCGACAACAAGCGCCTGCGCGAGGCGGCCTCGGCGGCGCCGTACGAGTTCATCGAGATTGTGGTCAACGATCGCAAGTACGGGGGCGGCGGCATCTTCAATCTGTTCGCCACGGTGTCGGCGGACAATGCGTTCACGCCGTACGTCTTCGTCCACGAGTTCGGCCACCACTTCGCGGGACTGGCGGACGAATACTACACCTCCGATGTTGCGTATGGGAGCGCGGCGGAGCGGCCCGAGCCGTGGGAGCCGAATGCCACGGCGGACCCGCGCGCCACCAAGTGGAAGGACCTGTTGACGGCGGGCATCGATCTACCCTCGATCTGGCCGAAGAAGGAATACGAGCAGATGGAGCAGGCGATCCAGGAGCGGCGAAGGGCGATTCGCGCGCAGCATCGTCCCGAGGCGGAGATGGAAGCACTGTTCCGCGAAGAGAGCGGGCTGGCGAAGAGGCTGCTCGGGTCGGGGCCGAATGCGGGCAAGGTCGGCGCCTTCGAAGGCGCGATGTACGAAGGGCGCGGTTACTTTCGAGCGCAGCCGGACTGCATGATGTTCGGGCGCGACGCAGGCTTCTGCGCGGTCTGCCGGCGCGCCATCGAGCGCGTGATCCGCATGTACGCGAAGTGAAAGGATAGGCCCCCACGCGGCATTCGGAGTTTATGAAAGCCGTAGTGTGGATTATTCTGGCCGCGAGTCTGGCGCACGCGGATGAGCGCTCGGACGCCGTCCGCAAGGTGATCGCGACCTTCAACGACCTGCGCGAACGCGCGGCGGTGCTGACGGCCGACGCGGACCTGTCGCCCCTGGAGCGCTTCGGCGGACAGGAAGTCTCGCAGGTCTACTTTGAGGTGCGCTCGATCAGGTTCCTGACGGGGGATGTTGCGTTTGTGGATGCCACGGCATCGCAGTTCGGCAGCACGATCATGAAGCGTGCAATGCCGGCGTATTTTGTGCTGCGGCGCGTCGGGGGCGAGTGGCGGGTGGCGGTGATGCGGGTGCCGTGAAGGCAACGCACTGTCGAAAACCCCACGGCTAAGAGACACGCGGCCGAGCAAGCTCGGCTGGACAGGTCAGGAGGCCAGGCCAGGAGGCCTATCCTACACGAGGCTATCGTTGGGGCGGGGGGCGCGTCTAATGGGGAGCTATGCTCAGCTCACTCATGCGTGATTTGCGGTATGCCTTGCGGACCCTGGCCCGGAATCCGGGGTTTGCGTGTGTTTCGATTCTGGCGCTGGCGCTGGGGGTCGGAGCGAACAGTGCCATCTTCACGGTGGTGCAATCCGTGCTGCTGCGGCCCCTGCCGTTCCAGCGATCCGACGAGCTCATCGTGGTCCGGGAGCGCAATCTGAAGGCGGGGTTTCCGCAGTTTTCGCTTTCGCCGGGGAACTACGTGGATTACCGCGATCATAATCACACGCTCTCAGGCTTCGCGGCGTTCGGCCGGCTGGGCGTCAATCTTTCGGGCGGGGCGGAGCCCGAGCGGTTGCGCGGAGCGCGCGTGACCAACGAGTTCTTCAACGTGCTGGGCGTGCAGCCATCGCTGGGACGGGCGTTCACCGCGCAGGAAGGGCAGATGGGATCGCAGAATGTCGTGATCCTGAGCGATGCGCTCTGGCAGCGGCGATTCGCGGGGGCCAAGGACGTGCTCGGCCGGCAATTGAAGATGAACGAGGAGTTATACACGGTGGTCGGCGTGATGCCTCCGGATTTCGCATTTCCATCCCGCGCCGAGCTCTGGACTCCGCTGGCGATGAACGCGCAGAACTGGCAGCAGCGCGGCGGACATTATCTGAGCGGCGTGGCGCGCCTCAAGCCCGGCACTTCACTGGCGGCGGCCGAGGCCGACCTGAACAGCATCGCGGCGCGGGCCGACAAGGCCTATCCTGATTCCAACTCCGGGTGGGATACCACCAGCATGGGACTACAGGAATCGATGGTCGGCAAGATCCGGCCCCTGGTGATGACGTTGATGGCGGCGGTGGGATTCGTGCTGCTGATCGCCTGCGTGAACCTGGCGAACCTGCTGCTTTCGCGCTCGGCGGCGCGCCGGCGGGAAATCGGCATCCGCAATGCGCTGGGCGCGGGACGAGGCAGGCTGATTCGTCAATTGCTGACGGAGAGCGTCCTGCTCTCGGGGCTGGGGGCGGCGTTCGGGCTGCTGCTGGCCTGGGCGGGTACGCGCCTGCTGGTGAACCTCAATCCGAATATCCTGCCGCGCGCCAAGGAGATTTCACTGGATGCGAGCGTGGTGCTCTTCACGATCGCGATTGCGGGGCTGACCGGCATTCTTTTCGGCCTCGCGCCCGCGATCCACATGGCGAAGACGGACCTGGCGGCGGCCTTCCGCGAAGGCGGGCGCGGGAACTCGATCGGTTTCCGGCGCAATGCCCTGCGCTCCGTGCTGGTGGTCGGCGAAGTAGCGCTGGCGCTGGTGCTGCTGTGCGGCGCGGGCCTGTTGATGCGCAGCTTCTATCACCTGCAGAGCATGGACCCGGGCTTCGATCCGCACGACGTGCTCACCTTCCGCACTAATCTTCCCGGCGCGAAATACAAGACGGATGAACAGCAGGAAGCCTTCTACACGCGGGCGCTGGAACGTATTCGCGCGCTGCCGGGGGTTACGGTGGCGGGTGCCTCGCAGATATTTCCGCTGGCGGGCGACGATTACATCCTGACCTTCGTGCAGGTGGGCAAGCCTCCGGTGCCGGTGGGCAACCAGCCCTCGGCCGCCTTCTACGCGGCCACGCCGGGATATTTCGGCGCGCTGCGGATCCCGATCAAGGCGGGCCGCGACTTCACCGCGCGTGACAACGCGAGCGGGCAGCCGGTGGCGATCATCAGCGAATCCATGGCGCGGCAGTTTTATGCTAACGAGAATCCGCTGGGACAGCGCCTGCAAATCGGCGGCGGAAACGACAAGCCCGCGGAGATCGTGGGCATTGCAGGGGACGTGCGCGATAACGAGTTGGAATCGAAAGGGCGCGCGGCGATGTACCGTCCGGCGGCACAGACGCCGTTCGGCTCTATGTACTTCGGCGTGCGCACGGAGCGCGACCCCGCCACCGCGATCTCGGGCGTGCGCGCCGCGATCCACGAGATGGATGCGGAGCTGCCGCTGGACGCGGTGGGCACGGTGGACGCGCTGGTGGAGACTTCGCTTTCGCAGCGCCGCTTCGCCATGCTGCTGATGGGAATCTTCGCGGGCCTCGCGCTGGTGCTGGCGATGGTTGGGATCTATGGCGTGATGGCCTACTCGGTCACGCAGGCCACACAGGAGATCGGCATCCGGATGGCCCTGGGAGCGGGGCGCGGGGATGTGCTGCACATCGTGCTGGGGTATGCCGCGGTGCTGATGTCGGCCGGGATCGTGGTGGGCGTGGCAGCGTCGCTGGGCGCGGGACGCCTCTTGGCATCCCAGCTCTTCGAAGTGAAGTCGTACGACCCGGTGACGTACGTGCTGGTGGGATCGGTGCTGATTGCGACGGCACTGGCGGCATGCCTGATTCCGGCCTTCCGCGCGATGCGGGTAGACCCGGTGATCGCGCTGCGGAATGAGTAAATTTAGAGGGACAGGCCGGGAGGCCTGTCCTACCGGGCACAGGTGCGGACCAGGTAATCCTCTTTGAGGTAGCGCTCGATCGGCATCATGGATAGGGCCTTGCGGCGCTGGTCCAGGCCGGCGGGGTCTTCCACGGCGTCGAGTACGGGTTTGCCTTGCTTGCACGATACCTGCGTGCCCCAGCGCTGGGGTTTGCCGAGGCCCACCTGGACGCGGTCGTAGAGATAGGCGAAGTCGCTTTTCGATGCCTCGCCGACGCCGGCAGCGCGCTCGAGGTCGGGCAGGATCTTCTGCTGAACTTCCGGGCGCTGATGCTGGACAAGAAGCCAGTAGTCGTGCGATCCCTCGCGTCCCACAATCGAGATCCGGGGCCAGCCATATTTCGCATGAACACGCAGGATCTCGGCGAGGTGGCGGCGGTCGATGCGTTCCATCGCGGGTAACGACAATTTGGGAGCGAGGCGAATCTTCTGATCGGCGTCAACCATATCGTGAAGACGCTTTCGCAGCGCGGTGATCTCCGCCGGATATTTCAGGGACGGCCAACTGTTCGCGACGGAAATGCTTTCGTCAGCGGAGCGTTCCAGTTTCCAGGGCGGAAGCGGATAGTCGTCGTCCAGGGGAAGCAATTCAGCGTGATCGCGATCCACCAGGGTCATTGCGTAGCGGTCGTCATCGATGGTGAATTCCAGGCGCGGGCCGGATAACGCGAGCTTTTGGAGAGCGAATGTAACATGCTGCGGGGAAAGCTTGCTGAGGTCACCGTCCTGATTCCACGAGAAGTTTTTGGGTTGCACCACGGAACCCGAAAGCTCCGCGCCCTCCTGGCGCAGCGTGAGCACACGGAAATTACGGCCTTCCCACTTCTGCACCCACGTACCCGCGAAATCGGGGAGTGATTGCGCGGCGCAGTCTGCGATTGCCAGGAGCAAGAACACTGCGCCGCGCATTTTCGTTTATGCAGCCTGGAACGGGGGGACGTCTGCCCAGCCGTGCTTGGCGTTGCTCTCGAGTTCGGCTTCGAGAATGGAGAGCTGGCGCAGCCCATCGACAAATTGCGGGTACTCGGGCTTCGCGTCCGGCTCTTCGATGGATTTGTAGAAGCGGCGGAAGACCTGTTTGAAGGTGTCGTCGTAGCCTTCGCTGTGGCCTCCGGGAAGATCGGCGTAGCTCCTGGCGGCGGGCTTGAGCAGCGAGGGGTCCTTGATGATGATCTGGTTGTTGGTGTTGCGACTGCCGATCCAGAGCTCGTCGGGACGCTCCTGGTTCCACATCACGCCGCTCTTGGTGCCGAAGATTTCGATGCTGAGGCGATTCTTGCAGCCGGCGGAAACCTGGCTGGCGGTGAAGGCGCCGCGCGCGCCATTGCCCATGCGGAAGACCACCGCTCCCATGTCTTCGGTATCGATCGGAGTTTCGATGTAATCGTCGGGGCTGAGGGTCTTGCCGGCGAAGGTTTCGATGGGGCCCTTGGGTTGTTTGCGGGTCTTGTGGAAGGTGGCGAGATCGGCGCAGACGCTGGTGATGCGCTGCCCGGTGACGTGCTCCGCCATATCGCACCAGTGCGAGCCGATATCGGCGAGGCAGCGCGAGGGGCCGTTGAATTTGCTGTCGAGGCGCCAGTTCCAATCGGTATCGTAGAGCAGCCAGTCTTGCGAGTAGGTGCCTTGCACCACCATGATATTGCCGAGATCGCCATCTTCGACCATGCGGCGCATCTGCTGCACCATGGGGTAGAAGCGAAGGTTGTGGAAAGTGCAGTTGCGGCGCTTGGTTTCGGCGGCGATCTTGACCAGTTCCTGCGCCTGGGCCACGGAGGTGGCCAGGGGCTTTTCGCAGATCACGTGTTTTCCGGCCAGCAGGGCATCCTTCGCGATCGGGAAATGCAGCGCGTTAGGCGTGCAGATGTGAACGGCGTCAACGGCCGGATCTTCCAGGATGCGGCGATAATCCGCCTCGGTCCTTTCGGCTCCAAACTCGGCAGCGAGCTGGTTGGCCTTCTCGATTTGCGGTTCGCCGATGGCGTAGAGCTGCACGTAGCCCAAACGACGAATCCCTTCTAAATGAACCCGGCCGACGAAGCCGGTTCCGAATAAAGCGGTTTTGAATTTTCGCATGATTGTCTTCGTATTCCGAACGTATAATCTATCGCAAAAACTGATAGATTGGTAATCACATTCCCATGGTGGTAAGGATTCGTTTTGGCAAGGGACCCAAGGTTGGCAAAAAGCGTCACAAGAACAAACGTCTGGCGCTTGCCATAGCCGCCCTGCTGCCACCGGCCGCATTTCTTGCCGGCGTCCTCGGAGCCTGGCGGATCGCGGCGGATCTCAACTGGACTAACAGCTTTGCCATCCCATCGGGTATTTTTTCGCACTGGCAGGTCTGGCTGGGCGCGGCCATCGCCCTGCGGATGTGCGCGAGGTTCCTCAATCGATACGGAAAAAGCGGGGATCCCGCGGCTTCCTAGCGATTTTGCAGGGTTCTGATATTCTAGACTTAGAGACCTCGCCATGCGACAACCCCGGTACATGTATCGGAGATCCAGCTTTTTCGGCTCCTTCCCTCCCGGAGTGAAGTGGCTGCTGATTGTGAACACGGTGGTGTTCCTCCTGTGGTCCGTGGGCGGAACGACGCAGCATCATCTGCTCACGCTATTTGCGCTCACTCCGGAGTTAACAGTCCAGTCGTTGTTTGTCTGGCAGATTGTAACGTACCTGTTCCTGCATGGCGGACCCTGGCACCTGATTTTCAACATGCTGACGCTGTGGATGTTCGGCACGCCATTGGAACAGGACTGGGGAACTCGTCGTTTCCTGAAATATTATTTTATTTGCGGCATCGGGGCTGGCCTTTTCGATCTTGCGCTCAACATCTTGTTGGGCAATTGGAGGAACACCACCATCGGCGCCTCCGGTGCGATCTACGGATTGCTGGTTGCCTTCGGAGTCTGCTACCCCAACCAGACGGTGTTGATGAGTTTTCTCTTCCCGATCAAGGCCAAGTACATGGTCATGATTTACGCCGGTGTGGCGTTGCTGATGTCCATGAGTGTCAACAGTGGTGTCAGCAACATCGCCCATCTCGGCGGCATGGTGGTTGGCTTCTTCTACCTGAAATCCAGCCTGCCCACGTTGAAACTGCGCCTTCCGGACTGGCAGGGGGTCTACCGGCAATGGAAGTTGCAGCGCGCCAAGAAGAAATTCCAGGTGTACATGCGCAAGCACGGCGATCGCGGGCCCTGGGTTAACTGAGAACCTGGTGAACGGAGAGTTTACCCGAAACCCTCGGCCCGCCCGCTGCGTCGTTTGATATAGTTACGCTAGAAGTACGTCTATGCGATCCATAAAAGTTCTCTTGCCTTCCGCTGCCATGCTTCTAGTGGTCGCGAACCTCGTGGTAGGTCAGACACAAGGACCGCTGAAGGATCCCGGCTCCACGGTGGCGAAGCCGCGCAAGAGTCCGGACGCCCCGGCCAGCGACGAGGAACTGCCCAAGATCCCTTCCAAGCTCAAGAAGGATCCGAAGATGGAAAAGGGCGACATGACGCAGTTCCAGAGCAATGTGGACATCGTCACGATCGACGTCGCGGTGGTGGATAACAAAGGTCACTTTATCCCGGGAATTCCGGGCGGCAATTTCCGCGTGCTGGAAGATAACGTACCCCAGCAGATTCGCAAGGTGGACATGGGCGAAGCGCCGATGACCATCGCGATGGTGATCGAGTTCAGCAATCTTTTCCAGAAGTACTGGAGTTCCGCCTGGTACCAGACGCTGCAACTGGCGTGGGGCTTTGCCGAGAGCTTGAAGCCCGAGGATTACGCGGCCGTGGTGGCGTACGATATTCGCCCCGAGATTCTGGCGGACTTCACCACCGATAAAATGAAAATCCGCGAAGGCCTGGACCGGCTCAAGATCGCGGCGTTCTCCGAAGCCAATATGTTCGACGCGGTCACCGATACCGCCGACCGCATGAGCGGCATCGAAGGGCGCAAGGCGATTCTTTTGATCACCAGCGGCATCGACACCTTCAGCAAAATCACGTACGATCAGACCCGCAAGAAATTGCAGGACTCGGGAGTACCCATCTATTCGATCGGCCTGATGCAGATGCAGCGCGACATGGCGGACGCTTACATGGCGCCGACGGCGCGCATGGACTTTCTGCAGGCCGACAATGAATTGCGGACCTTCGCAAAAGAAACCGGCGGGGCAGCCTATTTCCCGCGGTTTCCGGGGGAATACCCGGGGATCTTCCAGATGCTGCATCAGGCACTAAGGAACCAGTACGTGATTACGTACCAGCCCAGCAATACCAAACACGATGGCGCGTTTCGCAAGTTGAAGGTGGAACTGGTCAATCCGGCGACCAACGAGCCGCTTCCGGTGAAGGACGAAAAGGGCAAGCCCATCAAATATCAGGTTATCTGTAAGACCGGATATAAAGCGCCGCGCGCGGTGGAGTAGTACGCCAGGACCGCCCTCTCGTCATAGTACAACTCACCGCGTTGCTCCGGTCAATTGTCAAGAACTGAATCTCGCTACTTTCCAAGGCGATGCAAATCCGTTGACAGCGTGGTTACGGCTCTGTTACGCTTCGTCTCGTTCCTCTAATGAAGACGCCTACCTCTTCAACTCCATACATCCTGCTGGTCGATGACAATCGCGACGGATTGTTGGTCCGCCGCTCACTTCTCGAAGAGGTGGGCTACCGCGTCAAGATGGCAATCAACGGAGAAGAGGGCCTGAAACTCTTCGAAGCCGAGAAATTTGACGTTGTCGTGACGGACTACCGTATGCCGCGCATGGATGGCGCGGAATTGATCCAAAAAATCCGCAACCTCGATCCCACCGCACGCGTGATTCTGCTGTCGGGATTTGTGGAACCTCTTGGCCTCACGGAGCAGAACACCGGCGCGGACGCGGTGATCACGAAGAGTTCCAACGAACCCGCACACCTGGTGCGATCGGTGAAGCGGCTGGTGAACCGTCAGCTCCGGAAACCGCCGGCTTCACAGAAATCCACGACTTCGCAGACGCAGGCGATTGGCCGCTGAAATCTGTCACACTGGAAGTGTGGTGCTTTACCCTCCCCAAAAATTAATTGCCGCGTTGCTACTCGTAGCCGCGGCCACGAGTGCGGGACCAGCGCGTTCCGAGACCTCCCGTAGGCCGGTACCGGCTAAAGCGGCGGCTGCGAAATCCGCGCCGCTCAAGGCATCCCCGACGGTGCGGCGGTGGATGAAGACGATGACGCTGCGCGATGAGATTGCGCAATTGATCTTCGTTTCTTTTCACGGCGCGGCGCCCAATTCGCGGTCACGGGAATATCGCAACTTCATGCACCAGATCCGCGATAACAAAGTCGGCGGCCTGATCCTGGTGAACTGGTCGAACGGGCGAGTCATTCAAAAGGCGGAGCCTTACGCGGTGGCGGCGTTCCTCAATCGCATGCAGCGGCTCGCGAAGACACCCCTGATGGTCAGCGGCGATTTCGAGCGCGGCGCCTCGATGCGGGTGGACGGTACCACGGTATTCCCGCATGCCATGGCGTTCGGCGCTACCGGGGACCCGGCGTACTCACGATACGAAGGCGAAATTACGGCGCGGGAGGCGCGCGCTCTCGGGGTTCAATGGCTCTACTACCCCGTGGCCGATGTGAATAATAACCCCGACAACCCGATCATCAACATCCGGTCGTTTGGAGAGAACCCCGAAGCTGTTGCGGCGCAGGTGGTTGCATTTGTTCAGGGCGCGCACGCCGATAAGAAGAATTACGCGCTGGCTACCGTGAAGCATTTCCCCGGCCATGGGGACACGGCCGTGGACAGCCACATGAACATGCCCACGATCACGGCGGACCGCGACCGGTTGAACCGCATCGAACTGGTGCCCTTCAAGGCGGCGATCGATGCCGGCGTGGATTCGGTGATGACGGCGCACATCGCGGTACCGGCGCTTTCACCCCCCGACCTGCCCGCCACGCTTTCGCCGGCGATTCTTACCGACCTGCTGAAAAAAGACCTCGGCTTTAAGGGCATCGTGGTCACCGACGCGCTGGAGATGGCGGGCATCGCCAAAGGCTTCAGCACGGGGGACGCGGCGGTGCGCGCTCTGGAGGCGGGGGCCGACGTACTGCTGATGCCGACCGATCCGGACGCGGTCATCAAGGCCGTAGCAGCGGCGGTGCAGAGCGGCCGCCTGACGCGCCAGCGCATTCAGGAGAGCCTGATTAAAGTTCTCTCCGCCAAGGAAAAGGTCGGGTTGGACAAGAAGCGTTTCGCCGACCTGGAAGCTATCGGCGACGTGGTGGATTCTCCCGAGTCCAACGAGAAAGCGCAGGAGATCGCGGAACATGCGGTCACGCTGGTACGCAACAATTCGAACATGATTCCTCTGGCGGCGCCGGACAAAGCCTGCTACGTGATCATGCCGGAGAGCCGCTTCGGTTCCGAGGGACAGGCCTACACGCAGGAGTTGCGCAAGACGGTACCGCGCGCCGCCGTGGTCACGTGGGATGCCACGCTCTCGCGCCAGCAGTTGGATGAAGGCGTGGGCAAGCTGATCGGTTGTGAGAGCTACGTGGTGGCGGCATTCACTTCCGTGGGCGCGTACCGCGGCACGGTGGGCATGCTGGGCGGAGAACTGCCGCACGCTCTGGAAGCGCTGATGGCCTCGGGCAAGCCGGTGGCGCTGATCGCACTCGGCAATCCGTATGTGCTGCGCAATTTCGGCAACGTGACGGCTTACCTGGCGACTTTCAGCAACGTGGCGCCCTCCGAAATCGCCGCGGTGCGGGCGGTGCTGGGGCAGATCCCGATTCGCGGCCACTTGCCGGTGACGATTCCCGGACAGGCAAAATACGGCGACGGAATCCAACTGCCGGCAGCCCACCCGATCCGGGTTTCCGGCGCTTCTCAGTAGCGGCGCGGTACAATACTCAGTCTGATGAGTTTCTCTACTCCTCCACCGGGCACGGAGGCGCTTTTACTGGCTCTAGTCCTGGTCGCTGCTGTCTACGATGTGCGCTACCGGCGCATACCCAACTGGCTGAACATTCTTGGCGTTCTCGCGGGCATCGGGTTGAATTCCTTCCTGTACCAGGGCCTGCCGGGGCTCGGGTTCGCGCTGAAGGGTCTGTTCCTGGCTTTCACGGTCTACGTGGTGCTGTACGCGCTGCATGCCATGGGCGCGGGCGACGTCAAGCTGATGGCCGCCGTGGGTTCGATTGTGGGGTGGGAGAACTGGTTCGGCATCTTCATCGTGACTGCGGTAATCGGCGGCATCATGTCGCTCATCCTGGTGGCGTCGCGAGGGCGCGTGAAGAAGACCCTGTTCAACGTGAGCTTCATCCTCAGCGAAATGAAGAGCGGGCGCCCGGCATACCTGGCGAACGAAGAGCTCGATGTCAAGAGCGAGAAGGCGATGCGGCTGCCGCATGGCGCTACCATCGCCGTGGGCACTCTTTTCTTTCTGGCTCTCAGCGCTCGATTTACCCGGTAGATAAAGGACACGGCGAATATGCGTGCGGCATTCTTTGAAGGCAATCGAACCTTGCGCGTCGGCGACTGCGCGGAGGTGGCTCCCGGTGCGGGGCAGGTCCAGATCAAGGTGGAATTCTGCGGGATCTGCGGCACGGATCTGCACCTGTTTCACGGCGCCATGGCGCACCGGCTGACACTGCCGCACGTGATGGGGCACGAGATGTCGGGCACGCTGTCGGCTATCGGCGACGGTGTTGCGGGCTGGAAGGTGGGCGACCGCGTGACGGTGCGGCCGCTGGACCCGTGCGGCGCCTGCCCGGCCTGCCGGATGGGCCACAGCCACATTTGCCACAACCTGAAGTTCATCGGCATCGATACCCCGGGCGCCCTGCAGGGCATGTGGACCGTGCCGGCACACACGCTGCACCGGCTGCCCGACTCGCTCTCGCTGCGCGAAGGCGCGATGGTGGAACCGATCGCGGTGGCCTGCCACGACGTGCGCATGAGCGAGTTGCAGGCGGGCGAGTTCGCGGTGGTGATCGGCGGCGGGCCGATCGGGATCCTGATCGCTCTGGTAGCGCAGGCGCGCGGCGCGCGCGTGCTGCAGGCTGAGGTGAATCCATTCCGGCTGCAACTGGCGCGCGATCTCGGAATCGACGCCGTCAATCCGCTGGAGACGGACCTCCCCGCGCTGGTGAACCAGCACACGGGCGGCGCGGGCGCGGACGTGGTCTTCGAAGTATCGGGCTCCGCCGCGGGTTGCGAAATGATGACGAAGCTGTCGCGCACGCGCGGGCGCATCGTGGTGGTGGCAATCTACGCCGAGCCGCAGAAGGTGGACCTGTTCCGCTTTTTCTGGCGGGAGCTCAAACTCGCCGGAGCGCGGGTTTACGAGGCGGAGGATTTCGATGGCGCAATCCAACTGGCCGCGTCGGGCAAACTGCCGCTCGACCGCCTGATCACGGACGTGCTGCCGCTGAACCGGCTGGAAGAAGCCATGCACCGGATGGAGCGCGGCGGCGATTGCATGAAGATCCTGGTAAGTTGTACGGACTAATTAACGTGAGCATACTCGATAAATTCAAGTTGAGCGGTAAGACCGCACTCGTCACCGGTGCCCGTCGCGGCATCGGCAAGGCGATGGCGGTGGCCCTGGCGGAGGCCGGCGCGGACATCGTGGCGACCAGTGCGGAAATGGAAGCTGAAGGCAGCGCCGTGGCCAAAGAGGTTGCAGCGCTGGGGCGGAAGTGTTGGACCTACGCCTGCGATCTGGCCGACCGCAAAGCGGTGTACGCGTTCATCGAACAAGTGAAACGCGACTGCCCGCCGGTGGACATTCTGATCAACAACGGCGGCTCGATTCTGCGCAAGCCGGCGGCCGAACATCCGGATGAGTTTTGGGACAAGATCATCGAGATCGATCTCAACGCGCAGTTCGTGCTGGCGCGCGAATTCGGCCGCGACATGCTGGAGCGCGGCGGCGGCAAGATCGTCTTCACCGCGTCGCTACTGAGTTTCCAGGGCGGCATCACCGTCCCGGGGTACGCGGCCGCCAAGGGCGGAGTCGCGCAGTTGACCAAGGCGCTGGCCAATGAGTGGGCGGGCAAGAACGTACAGGTGAACGCGATCGCGCCCGGCTACATCGCTACCGACAACACCACCGCGCTGCGCGCCGATGCGGTCCGTAACACCGCGATCCTGGCGCGCATTCCGGCGGCCCGGTGGGGCGATGCCGAAGACCTGGCGGGCGCCGTGGTCTATCTCGCGTCGCCGGCCTCCGACTACGTCAGCGGCACAGTGCTGACGGTAGACGGCGGCTGGATGGGCCGATAGTCCAGTGGGACAGGCATCCTTGCCTGTCCACTAATTTAGACTAATTACACGGACAGGCCGGGAGGCCCGGGAGGCCTGTCCCACTAGAAGTAGTGCCCGACGATCTTGTCGGTGGCTTTCAGTCCGCTGCCGGTAAGCATGATGGCGACCGATTCACCGGGAGCGATGGTGCCGTTGGACATCAGGTCTGCCGCGCCGGCAGCCGCGGTGGCGGACGTGGGTTCCACATAGACTCCCATGCGTCCCAGGATTTCGGTCATCTCCCAGATGCAGGGTTCCGCGACCGTAGCCACCAAGCCGCGGGATTCGCGCAGGGCTTGGATGACGAGCCTATCGCGCACCGGACGCGCGACTGCGATGCCTTCGGCGGCGGTCTCCTTTTTCTCACCGGCGGGAATGGTGTCGAGCCCGGCCCGCCACGCATCGTAGACCGGGCAGCAGTTGGCGGCCTGCACCGCCACCATGCGCGGGACGCGCGCGATCACGCCGGCCGCCGCCAGTTCTTGAAATCCGAGCCAGGCGCCGCACAGCAGACTGCCGCCGCCGATCGGCGCGACCACCCAATCGGGCGCGCGCCACTCCATTTGCTCGGCGATTTCGTAGGCCACGGTTTTCATGCCCAGCAGAAAGTGCGCGCTCCAATTATGGCTGGCATAGAAAGTTCCGCTCTCCACCGCGGCGCGCGCGGCGCGCGTGGTATCCTCGCGCGTGCCGGGAACCTTGACGAGTTCCGCTCCGTACATCGCAATTTGTGCCGCCTTGCCGGCGGAGGTATTCTCCGGGATGAAGATGCGCGCACGGATGCCGGCCAGAGCGGAATATGCCGCCACGGAAGCTCCGGCGTTCCCCGAGGAATCCTCCACGATTTCCGCGACCCCCCACTCCTTCAATTTGCTGAGCATCACAGAACTGCCGCGATCTTTGTAGGATCCGGTGGGGCACATAAAATCCAGCTTGAGAAGGACGTCGCTGCCGATCAGTTGAGCCGGTACGAGCGGAGTGAGGCCCTCGCCCAGACTCACCCTCCCTCCGCTTTCCAGGCCCAGCATTTCCTGATATCGCCAGATTGTGCCCGCGCGCTCCTTGAGCTGGTCGAGCTGGAAGCGCTTCCCGTTGCGATACAGAAGATAATTGCCGCAGTCGCATCGCCAACGGGGGCGGCATGCATCGTACGTGCGGTCGCAGGCCGAACAAGAGAACATACCTGAATTATGGATGCGCGCGAATCAGAGATCAAATCGACTTTTGAGAGCCTGTGGAATCGGTATCGCCGATGCTACACTGGGCACCGTGCCCATCAACTTCCGGCAGCTCGAAGTCTTCCGCGCGGTAGCGGAAACCCGGAGCTTCACGCGCGCCAGCCACGTGCTTTTCATTTCGCAATCCACCGTAAGCCAGCATATTCGCGAGCTCGAGGATTCCCTCCGTGTGCGCCTGTTCGATCGCAACCGGCGCAACGTCTCTCTTACGCAGGCGGGCGACCGGCTGTTGGAGCATGGCCGCACCATTTTTCAACTGCTCGAGGAAGCCGAGAGCCACACGCGCACCAGCACAGATCCCTATTCCGGCAAGCTGGCCTTCGGCTGCGCCTCCACCACCTTGCTCTACCATCTGCCGCCCATCCTGATGGAATATGCGCAGCGCTATCCGAACGTGGAGTTGCGGATCACCGACGGCACAATCGAGGAGGTGGCCGCGCAGATCTGGACGCAGTCGCTGGATCTCGCGATCGTGGTGCTGCCGTTTTCCTCTCCGGGGCTGGAGAAAGTTCCGCTGTTTGAGGAGCGCTTCGTGATCGCCGTGCCGGCGAAGAGCACGGCGTTGCGCCATGCGAAGTTTCAGATTCAGGATCTCGCCGCGGAGCGCTTCATCCTGCACCGCCAAACGCAGAACACGCGCAAGCTGGTGGATCGCTACCTCTTCAAACAGCGCGTCACTCCCAAAGTGGTGATCGAACTGGCGGAGACCGAGGCCATCAAGGCGATGGTGGCGCGCGGACTCGGCGTTTCCATCATCCCGGCGAGCGCGTTCCTGGAACCCGGACGTCATCCGGATATTCGCACCTTCGCCTTGCCGATGAAGGATATCAAGCGCTCTCTGGCGCTGGTCTACCCGAAGTTGAAGACGCCGCGGCCGCCCGCACTGGCGCTGATGCAGTTGCTGAAGGCGCACTTTGCGAAACTCTCCGAGAGGGCGCGCGCCTGATGCGAGTCACGCCCAGGTGCTGTCACCCACAGTAATCGACCGCGGCTTCGGCGAGAATTTCGGCGAGCTGCACCACGGATTCCACGTCCACCCATTCCACGTCGGAGTGCGCGCCGGCGCCCCCCGCGCCGCAAACCACGGTCTCCACGCCCGCCGCCTGCAGCAGCGCGGAGTCCATCCAGGGAGTGTCGCCGATGTGCGCCGGCGCGATGCCGCGCACCCGGGCGGCCGCTCGATCCACGGCCTGTACCACGCGCGCATTCGCCGGCACCTCGAACGGCTCGCGCACGAAGAACGTGCGCACGGTGGCGCGGAAATCCGGGTCGACCGCGGCCAGGCTGTCGACGATTGCCTGGATCTCCGCGGTGGCCTGCTGCCCGGTTTCGCCGGGTACCGTGCGCCGCTCGATCTGCAGCGTGCTCATCGCCGCGTAGGTGCTCAGTCCGGAGCCGCCGTTGAGCATGGCCGCGTGCAGCGACGGCGGTCCCACCAGGGGATGCGGCTGGCGGGCGCGAAGTTCGCGCTCCAACTCGCTGAGTCGGGCGAGGAACTGGCCCATCTTCATGTTGGCGTCGATCCCGAACTGAAATTTGCTGCCGTGAGCGGCGCGGCCCGCGACCTCCACCTCGATCCACAGGTAGCCCTTGTGCGCCAGGCAAACTTCAAGCGCCGTAGGTTCGGTGACGATGGCGCCATCGACTTTCACGTGCGTGATCATGTCGCTGGTGCCGAGGCTGCCGTACTCCTCATCGGCGACGGCGGCCACCAGCACGTCGCCGCGCAACGCAACGCCCGAATCCTTGAGCGCCTTGGCGGCGGCCATGCAAGCGGCGAGAGAGCCCTTCATATCGTAGGAGCCCCGGCCGTAGAGCTTGCCCTCGCGGACCGCGCCGCTGAAGGGCTCCTCCATGCCGGGGACGTCGACCGTGTCGCAGTGGGCGTTCAACATCAGGCTGCGCCCGCCCCCGGTTCCGGCGAGGCGCCCAAGCACGCTGGTGCGTCCGGGCGCGGGCTCCAGGATTTCGGCGGTGAGCCCGCTGCCGCGCAGGGAGCCCGCGATAAATGCGGCGATTTCGGCCTCTCCAGGTGCGCCGGGCGCGAGCGTGGGGTTGATGGAATTGATCTGCACGAGCCGGGCCAGGGTCGCCAGGGTGTAATCGCGGTCGATTTTCATTGCGTTTCCAATGCGATGGTACTAAACACGGGCGGCGGCAGCGTAATAGATATTGCACGCCGCGCAGGATCGGATCCGCCGATGTAGCCTCGCGCGCCATTTTTTGATAGTGTCTATTCGCTGGGTTAGGGATGCGTACATGAAACAGAAGCTCACACTTACCATCAACGGAAAACCATATTCCGACGAGGTCGAACCTCGCCTGCTCTTGATCCACTATCTCCGGGAAGTTGCCGGACTGACTGGGCCGCACATCGGCTGCGAGACCTCGATCTGCGGAGCCTGCACGGTCATGCTGGACGGCATGGCCGTCAAGAGTTGCACGATCTTTGCGGTCCAGGCCGAGGGACGCAGCGTGCTGACCATCGAGGGGCTTGCCCAAAACGGCAAACTCGATCCGCTGCAGGAGGCCTTCTGGAACGAACATGCGCTGCAATGCGGATTCTGCACGCCGGGCATGATTCTCACCGCGCGCCAGTTGCTGGCCGATAATCCGAGCCCCACCGAGCAGGAGATTCGCCGCGGACTCGACGGCAATCTCTGCCGCTGCACCGGGTACCAGCACATAGTGAACGCCGTGAAATCCGCCGCCAAAGCGGGAGGAGCCTGACCATGGCCACCACCACAGCCAAACCCGAGACCCTCTTCGGCAAACGAGTTCGCCGCCAGGAGGACCCGCGGCTCATCACCGGCACCGCGCTCTACCTCGACGATCTCAAGGTGCCCGGCATGCACCACGCCTGCATCGTCCGAAGTCCCCACGCCGCCGCCCGCATCAAGGCCATCGAGACCGGCGCCGCGCTGGCCGCCCCCGGGGTCGTCGCCGTCTTCACCGGCGACGATATCAAGGATCTTGGCCCGATCCCCTGCGCCGCCTCCCTTCCCGGTCTGCGCAGGCCCCACCATCACCTGCTGGCGCAGGATCGCGTCTATTTCGTCGGCCATGCCGTCGCCGTCGTAATCGCTACCGACCGCTATCTTGCGCGCGACGCGGCTGACCTGGTCGAGGTCGATTATGAACGCGTCGCCGCCGTTGCCGATCCCGAAAAAGCGCTCGCGCCCTCCGCACCCGCGGTCCATCCCCAGTGGCCCGACAACATCGCGTTCAAATTCCATCAGGAGGGGGGCGACACGGAAAAGGCCTTCCGCGATGCCGATCTGGTGGTTCGCCAGCGCATCACCAGCCAGCGCCTGCTCCCCACCTCGATCGAAACTCGCGGCGTCCTTGCCGAGTGGCGCGCCGGAGAGAAATCGCTGACCTTGCACTCCTCCACCCAGATCCCGCACCTGTTGCGCTCCCTGGTGGCGGGCATCCTCGGCATGCCGGAGAATCGGCTGCGCGTCATCACGCCGGAGGTCGGCGGCGGCTTCGGAGCCAAGGCCGACGTCTATTGCGAAGACGCGCTCATGGCCTTCATCGCGATGAAGATCAACAAGCCCGTCAAATGGGTGGAATCGCGCCGCGAGAATTACCAGGCCACCATTCACGGCCGCGGCCACGTCGATTACTTCGAACTCGCCGCGCGCCGCGACGGCACCATCCTCGGGCTCAAACTGAAACTCATCCAGGATCTCGGCGCTTACCACCAGTTGCTCACGCCCATCATCCCCACTCTCTCCGTCCTCATGATGCCTGGCCTTTACCGCTTCAAGAACGTCTGCGCGGACGTCGTCGGGGTCTTTACGAATTGCATGCCTACCGACGCGTACCGCGGCGCCGGGCGCCCGGAAGCTACTCATGGCATCGAGCGCATGGTGGATATACTCGCCCAGGAATTGAAGATGGATCCGGTCGAGGTTCGCCTCAAGAACTTCGTCCACGCCGATGAGTTCCCCTTTCCGACCGCCACCGGACTCTTGTACGATAGCGGCGATTACGCCAAGCCGCTGCACAAGGCGATGAACGAGGCCGGCTACCAGCAACTGCGGCAGGAGCAGACCGCCGCGCGCGCCGAGGGCCGCCTGGTGGGCATCGGCATTTCCACCTACGGCGAGATCTGCGCACTGGGACCTTCGATCGCCCTCCCCGCCGGCGGCTGGGAATCCGCCACCGTCAAGATCGAGCCTTCCGGCAAAGTGACGGTGCTCACCGGCTCGTCGCCCCACGGTCAGGGCGAGGAGACCACCTTCGCGCAGATCGTCGCCGATGAACTCGGCGTACCCATGGACGATGTCCTCGTGATCCACGGCGATACCGCGGTCGTGCAGTACGGCATCGGCACCTTCGGCAGCCGCGGTACGGCGGTCGCCGGCTCCGCTCTCTTCTACGCGCTCCAGGACATCAAGGCCAAGATGAAGAAGTTCGGCGCCATGATGCTGGGCACGGAGGACGTCAACTTCTCCGGGGGCCGCTGCGTGGATGAGGCAAACGGAAAATCAGTAACGTTCGCGGAGATGGCAACGGCCGCGTATCACGCCAAGCAACTTCCGCCCAATACCGAGCCGGGCCTCGTAGCCACTCACTTCTGGGAGCCGCCGAACTTCACCTTCCCCTTCGGCGCGCACATCGTGGCCACCGAAATCGATCGCGATACCGGTGCGATCGAAATCACCCGCTACGTCTGCGTGGACGATATCGGCCGCATCATCAACCCCCTGATCGTGGATGGCCAGGTGCACGGCGGCGTGGCGCAGGGCCTGGGGCAGGCGCTGTGGGAGCAGGCAGTCTACGATGACACGGGCCAGCTGGTCAGCGGCGAACTGACCGACTACGCGCTGCCCAAGGCGAGCGGCATGCCGTGGATCGAGAGCAGCCACACCGAGACGCCTTCGCCCGTGAATCCGCTGGGCGTGAAGGGTGTGGGGGAGGCGGGCACCATCGGCTGTTCGCCCGCCGTGGTCAATTCGGTAGTGGACGCGCTCTCGCCGTTAGGTGTGAAGCACGTCGATATGCCGCTTACACCGGAAAAAATCTGGAAGCTCATTCAGGAGGCACGCGCATGATCGCCAACCAGTTCGCCTATCACAGCCCGGCGACGCTCGAGGAGGTCTTCACCATGCTGGAGGATGGCTCCGGCAAAATCCTCGCCGGCGGAATGAGCCTCATCCCGCTCATGAAGCTGCGTCTGGCCTCGCCGGAGAGCGTGATCGATTTGCGCCGTATTCCGGGACTCAAACAGATCACCGAATCGGATGGTGTGGTGCGCATCGGCGCCATGACGACCCATCACGAAATCGAAACTTCGCCGGTGATCCGCGGCAAGTGTCCTCTGCTCGGCGAGGCTGCGAGTGAGATCGGCGACATCCAGGTGCGCAACATGGGCACCATCGGCGGCAGCGTGGCGCACGCCGACCCCGCGGCCGATTACCCCGCCGCGCTGGTCGCGCTCGAAGCGCAGATTCGCCTGCGCTCGGCGCAAGGCGAGCGGACGGTCGAGGCGAGCGAGTTCTTCCTGGACGCCTTCACCACCGCGATCGAGCCCGGCGAAATCGTAGTCGCCATCGAGATCGCCGCCGAGGAATCGAGCGAAGGCTACAAATACGAGAAGGTGCCGCACCCGGCCTCGGGCTTCCCGGTGGTGGGCGTTGCCGTTCGCGTCAAGAAGTCAGGCGGTGCGATTACGCTGGCGCGCATCGGCGTTACCGGCATGGGACCGCACGCATTCCGCGCGCGCAATGCCGAGGCCCTGCTGCTGGAGGGCGCCGGCGCCGCGGCGGCTGCCGCGGTGGTCGGCGAAGGCGAAGAGACCAACTCCGATCTGTACGCGAGCGGCGAATACCGGCGCCACCTGGCGCGCATACACGCAGCGCGCGCCATCGCGGCCGCTCTGACGAGGGCCTCGTGAAGGTCGGCGGAAATTTTCCGATCCCCTTCCCCCAGGAGGTCGCGTACCAGCTCTTGCAGGATCCCGCGGTGCTCTGTCGCTGTATGCCGGGCTGTGAAAGCCTCGAAAAGGTCGGTGAGGGCGAATATGCTATGCGGATGAAGATGGCGCTGGCGGCGATCTCCGGCAAGTTCGATGGCAAGGTGCGGATCACGGACCCGCAGCCGCCATCGCAATTCCGTCTTCACGTGGAGGGCGCGGGCAAGATCGGCTTCATGAGCGGCATCGGGCTGATCACCATTTCACCGTCGAATCCCGGCAGCAGCGTGCAATACGATGGCGAAGTCCAGGTCGGCGGCACCATCGCATCCGTGGGCCAACGGCTCATCGATACCACGGCGAAGATGCTGATCAAACGCTTCTTCGATAAGCTCGCGCTGGAGTCCGTGGGATAGGCCTCCTGGCCAGGCCTCCTGGCCTGTCCACTTGCTGCCGTAAATTCTACAGTCCCGCCTGCCACTTAACCCTTACCTTCCAGCGTCCGTCGCACAAACATCAGTTGACCCAGGTGATACGCGTTGTGGTCCGCCACCAGCAGCGCCTCGCGCAGAAGAGTCTGGCCGGTGCCGTGCGGAATGCGCGCCATCAGGTCGCCGGTGGAGACCAGATGTTCCATCGCCTTCAGGTCCGTGCGAAATTGCGAGGCGCTTTCCTCCCACGCCTCGTCGGTCGGCGGTGCGTCCGTCGCCGGCCAGTAATCGTCGGGGAACTTTTTCTCCTGGTAATCGCCATTGCGGCTGAAATCCAGAATGTCCTCCTGCGCGATCCGCATGTGCTCCAGCAACTGCCACGCCGTGTGCGGCGCGCCGGCGATTTTCTTGCCGCGCAGCTTCACGGGAAAATCATCGACCGTGGTGTCGAAATCGGCGTGCGCGCCCTTCATGTGAAGCAGATCGAGCAAGTGCTTACGAAGTGGGTCTGACTGTGCCATGCTTCCAGTTTGCTACGATCAGACCGCATGGATAGTGGGCTCCAACACATTCTCGATTCGGGCGACCGCTCGCTCTTCGACGTGCGGTCCAAGGCCGCCGGCCCCCAGGGCACTGCGCCGATCACGCCGGAAATGCTGCTGCTGCGGCCTTCGGGCGACCTCTTCGGTTGGACACAGAACGCCGGCATGGGCTGGGACCCGGCACTGCTCGGCGGCAAGGAATTCCTGATTCTCAGCACCCACGGCGGCATTCGCGCCGCCGATGGCACGCCGGTCGCGCTCGGGTACCACACCGGACACTGGGAGGTCGCGCTGCTGATGGACGCCGCCGCCAAGGAACTGAAATCGCGCGGCGCGATCCCGTTCGCGGCCTATTGCACCGACCCCTGTGACGGTCGCACGCAGGGCACCACCGGGATGTTCGACTCCCTGCCCTACCGCAATGATGCCGCCAGCATTTTCCGCCGGCTCATCCGCTCTCTGCCCACACGCAGCGGAGTGCTCGGCGTCGCGACCTGCGATAAGGGACTGCCGGCGATGATGATGGCGCTCGCCGGTACCCGCGATCTCCCCGCCGTGCTCATCCCCGGCGGCGTCACGCTGCTGCCCGAAGAAGGTGAGGACGCGGGCAAGGTGCAATCGGTAGGCGCGCGCTTTTCGCACGGGCAGATCACGCTCGAGGAGGCCGCGGAGGCGATGTGCCGCTCCTGCGCCAGCCCCGGCGGGGGCTGCCAATTCCTGGGAACAGCGGCCACCGCGCAGGTCGTCGGCGAGGCGCTCGGCATGTCGTTGCCGCACTCGGCGCTCGCCCCCTCCGGCCACCCCATCTGGGTCGATATGGCGCGTCGCTCCGCCCGCGCCGTACTCTCCCTGGAATCTCGCGGCTTGACGATGAGCGACGTCCTCACCCCGGCCAGCATCCGCAATGCGATGGTGACCCACGCAGCCTTCGGCGGCTCCACGAATCTGATTCTGCACCTGCCCGCGATCGCCTTCTCGGCCGGCCTCACGCGCCCTACGGTTGACGATTGGACCCACGTCAATCGCCAGGTCCCGCGACTGGTAGACGCGCTACCCAACGGTCCCAAGATGCATCCGACCGTGCAGGTCTTTCTCGCGGGCGGCGTGCCCGAGGTCATGCTGCACCTGCGGCGCGCCGGCCTGCTCGATACCGCCGCGCTCACCGTCACGGGCGAGCCGCTCGGCGCCATGCTCGATTGGTGGGAGCAATCCGAACGCCGCGCCGAGTTGCGCCGCACCCTTCGCGAGCGCGACGGCGTGGATCCCGACGACGTGATCATGGACCCGGCCGGCGCGCATCGCCGCGGCCTCACCTCCACCGTGACTTTCCCCAAGGGCAACCTCGCGCCCGGCGGAGCAGTGATCAAGAGCACGTCCATCGACCCCAGCGTGGTCGGCGACGATGGCGTATATCGCATGACCGGTCCGGCGCGCGTCTTCCGCAGCGAACACTCCGCCGTCGCCGCCATCAAAGGCGGCGAGATTCACGCCGGCGATGTACTCGTGTTGATGTGCCGCGGGCCGCTCGGCTCCGGCATGGAAGAGATCTATCAGATCACCTCGGCGCTCAAATACTTGCCCTTCGGCAAGCACGTCTCGGTGATCACCGACGCCCGCTTCAGCGGCGTTTCCACCGGTGCCTGCATCGGCCACGTGACGCCTGAAGCGCTGGCCGGCGGCCCACTCGGCAGGGTGCGCGAAGGCGACCAGATCGAAATCGTGATCGACCGCGTCAAGCTCGAAGGCACCGTCAACCTGGTGATCGATGGCGATGCCGCCGAAGGTGCGCGCGTCCTGGCCGCGCGCCCATTGCGCGATGATCTTGCTCCCGACCCCGCGCTCCCGCCGGAGACGCGCCTGTGGGCGATGCTGCAGGACGCCAGCGGCGGCACCTGGGCTGGTTGCGTGTTCGACGTCGAAGCCATAGGCGCCCAATTGAAGAAGCACTGAGGCATTCATGAAAGCACTAACGCTCGCGATCGTCATCTTCACTTCTGCTGTGCCCGGCCTCGCCCAGGACACGCGCAAGGTTGTCGAACCTTCCATTCCCGCAGCCTGCGCCACCCTGAAGGCGAAGATCGGCCGCGCCGCAATCTCGATCGCGCCGGAGGACGAAGGCAAGCTCGATACGGCCCGCATTCAAGCCGCGCTGGACACCTGTCCGGCGGGGCGCGCCGTAGTCCTGGAGCGAGCCGCACAGCGCACCGATGCCTTCCTCTCCGGCCCGCTGCAACTGCGGCGCGGTGTCACGCTGGTGGTGGCGCGCGGCGCGTATCTCTTCGCCTCCCGCAATCCGCGCGACTATGATCTGAAGCCCGGCGTGTGCGGCACCATCACCGAAGAGGGCCACGGCTGCAAGCCGTTGATCTCTGGCGAGGGCGTCCCCGACGCCGGCATCATGGGCGATGGCGTAATCGATGGCCGCGGCGGCGAGCCCATCCTCGGCCAGAGCATCAGTTGGTGGAATCTCGCCGACCAGGCGCGTGCCGGCGGCAGCCAGAATAATCCCCGGCTGATCGTGCTCAATCGCTGCGATAACTTTACGCTCTACCGCATCACGCTCATGAATTCGCCGAACTTCCACGTGGGCTACAACGGTGGCAATGGCTTCACCGTGTGGGGCGTCAAAGTCTGGTGCCCGGAGCGCGCCCGCAATACCGACGGCATCGACCCCGGCAACTCCACCAACGTCACCATCACCCATTCTTTTATTCACACGGGCGACGACCAGGTGGCGATCAAGGCGCCGGCCGGCGCGCCCACCACTCATATGAGCGTGGTGCACAATCACTTCTATTCGGGCCATGGCATGTCGATCGGCAGCCCGACCGATGGCGGCGCGAGCGCGATCCGCGTTTCCGATCTTTCGATCGAGGGATCCGACAACGGGCTGCGCATCAAGAGCAACATCACGCGCGGCGGTCTGGTGCACGACGTGGTCTTCGAAGACGTCTGCATCCGCGACACCGCCAACCCCGTGATCATGGACACCAGCTACACAGCGCACGTCAGCAAGGCCGATAGCAAGCCTCCGGTCTTCCGCGACATCATGGTGCGGAACGTGCGCGTGGAAGGCGGTGGCAAGGTGACGCTCGAAGGCATCGATGCCACGCACCACCTGGGAATTCAGTTCGATAATGTCCAGTTCGACGACGCCGCGAAGATCAAAGTCTCGGCGACGCACGCGGAGGCGAAGGTGGGGCCAGGCGCCTTCGATCTCAAAATCGCGGGCGACGATGTGACCGTCTCCGGCACCGCCGGCAAGAGCGCCAGAAACGCCTGTACGGATAAGTTCGTCGAGTTCCCCCTGCGCTAGTCAACCGCCCTTGTTCGCCCGCAGTGGGATAGGCCTCCTGGCCTGTCCACTTGCTGCCGTAAATCTCGCGCGCACGAGTGATGCCGTCTTTGATCCGGCCTACGTTGGCACGAAGGTATGATTCCGACCCTGGCCATTTCCAGTTTGCGGCTCGCCGCAATGTGGGGCAGGCAATCCCGCCGTGCAGCCGGCTAGCCCCGCCGCAAACGCGATTGCCCTAATCGGCTGGGCCGGCACTGTCAAAAGTTAGACCTGACGCCACACTAGCCGGGTACAAAATACTTACTCCACGTGCCGATAGACACGGCGGTACGCGGTGCCGTCGCCGCAAAGCACTTAGCCGGCGCAACTTCCGCGTTACGGCATCGCGGTTGCAATAGTTCCTCACGAACATGCCACGGGGCATGCGAAAGAGGATCTTATGATACGAACTCTCGTCCTCGGCATAACTACGTTTTCATTTGCCCTCCCGGCGATCGCGCAGCAAACGGTGCCTTTGTATCGCGTGACCGTAGTTCAGAGACAGGTTAATTCGGTGAATTATCAGTACCGCTCCGGTCCTACGAAAGTCGATCTGCGCGGCACGGTGTTGATGCCGCACGCCGGCGGGGACGCAACCGTCGAATCGAAGCGCGGGCGCACCGAGATCACCGCCAAAGTGCATCACGTTCTGGCTCCCGGACGTTTTGGTCGGGAGTATCTCACCTATGTGCTCTGGGCGATCACGCCGGAAGGTTCGCCGCATAACCTTGGCGAAATCGTCCCGAACAGCTCGGATAGCGCGAGCGTCACGGTGACGACGGAGCTGCAGGCGTTCGGCTTGATCGTTACCGCCGAACCGTACTCGGCGGTGCGCCAGCCTGGCGACGTGGTGGTGATGGAGAACGAAGTCCGCCCGGATACGATTGGCCGCATCCAGCCGATCACGGCGAAATACGAACTGATGCCCCGAGGCCATTACACCTGGAACGTTCAGCAGAATCCCGATCCGGATGGGCCCAAAGTTTCGATGCGTGAATACGAAGCCATCACGCAAATCTATCAGGCGCAGAATGCGCTCGGGATCGCCCGCAACGCCAATGCCGCGCAGTTGGCGCCGAACACGTTGTCGGAGGCCGAAGGAATGCTCGCCGAGGCCCGGCGATTGCAGTCAACGCACGCCGATACCAGCTTGATTTCGCAGAGCGCAAGGGCGGCAGTGCAGACTGCGGAGGATGCCCGCCTGATCGCGGAACGCCGCGCGCAGGAGCAGGATTTGGCCGCCGCGCGCACCACCGCCGCATCGGCCGAACACGAGAAATTGCAGGCGCAGGCGGATGCCCAGCGCGCTAAGGCCGAAGCCGAAGCCGCCCGCGCGCAAATCGATGCCGAACGCGCCGCTCGACAGCAGGCGGAGGCCGCTGCGGCGGATGCCGAGGCCCGCGTTGCCGCAGCCGGCGCGGATCGCGCAGCGGGTGCCCTGCCCGCGCCGCCGCAGCCGGCCCGGCATCGCGAGGAGGCCGAGCAGAAGAGCCTGGCAAGGATGCGCGTCCTGGAAAGCCTCAACGGCGTGCTGCCCGCGCGCGACACTCCTCGGGGGCTCGTCGTCACGGTGCCCGATCAGGCCTTTAACGGAGCTTCCCTGCGTGCGGATTATGCAGAGCGCCTGGCGCGCGTCGCCGCGTTGCTGGATGCGGAAGCGGGCCTGCGCGCGACAGTCGAGGGAAGCACCGACAACGCTGCTAACGAATCGCTGGCAATGAAGCGGGCTTACGAAGTCCGCGATGCCATGACGCGGGCCGGACTGCCCTCTTCGTCGGTTGAAGCGCGCGGATTGGGCGCTTCGCGGCCGTTAGCTTCCAACGGCACCGAATCAGGCCGCCTCGCCAATCGCCGCGTGGAGATCGTCATCTCCGGCAGCACGATCGGCGACATCCCGTTTTGGGATCACACGTACAGTATTTCGCGGCGATAGCAGGCAAGGTCAGTTGACCCACTCCTCGTCGCCTTCGTCGTCATCTTCGTCTTCCATTTCGGCCATCTGGAGGGCGTCGAGCGCGACCTCCTGGATCTCCTCGTCCGGCGAGTTTGTCAGGGGCAGAAGCAAATCTTCTGCCTCCCCCGGGCGAATGCTCGCCAGGGCTTCGATCGCGACGAAAATCAGCGGCTTGGGCGTGTCAGGGCTCTCGACCAGCGCGGCTACGTGCGACCACGCGCCATCTACCGACCAATTCCCGGCCGCGTCGACGGCATGAAAGTGAATATCCGGATCGGGATTGTTCAAGGCATCCAAAATCAACTCATCGAATCCCGGGACGTAGCACATCGCAAACACCGCGGTCAGCATCCATTCCTGATCGCCCGTGGCATAAGCCGCCCGGATGGCGTCCCCGTGCCAATCCTCGGGGGCGCGCACCGATGCCTCCAGAATTCTCCTGCGCACTAACTTGGGATTGCTTTCGTCGCGATAAAGCTTGTGGAGCGACTCGCAAATACGATGGTAGGTATCTTCCGTAATCGGCAGATCGTCCGGATCGTCAAACTCATCCGTATAAGATTGCTCGAGAACCGGCCCAAGGGATATCGCAGCCTTGCTGCGCAACTCATCGGCCTCGTCGGCACTTCCCGCAATACCGAGTAGGATTCCGGCCAGATCGTCATTAATCGCGACCATATTGCCCGCCATGTCGGCGGCCAGCACCCGGTCCTCCGCACCCGCCTTCCGATCCAACAGCGTCTTCTTAAATACCTTCGCCACATCTCGTGGCCAGTCCCACGGTGGCGTGTCCTGCAAGAGTTTGAGGTCCATAAGGATTTCCGTTTGCCACCATATTAACTCCAAATTTTGAAGATCACCGGCGCTATGATGGACCTGTGCAAAAAAGGCCGGGCGCACTGGTTTCGCTGCCCTGGCGTTCGCCGCCTGCGGAGGGTTATCGGCCCGGCTCTGGGAAGGCCGCCACCCATGGGGTATTTCCTACGGCATCGGGGCCCTATTTGGCGTAGTTGCGGCGGCCGTATGTCTCCGCAGCTTCAAAGCCATCCTGGTCATACCGCTGTTTGTCGCGGTTTGGCGTGTCGCTTCCAACGGCGGCATGCTGGGGTTCCTGATCTTAAGCAATGGCTATTGCGCGGCGGCCCTCGCGGGCGCAATAGGAGCGCTGGGCGTGGCGCTCACCGGCGCCATCGTCCAACCAAGATTGCGCTCACCAATCGCGCTTTGGGGCACAGGCCTTGCGGGTCTGCTCGGTGGACTGCCCTTCGGAATCTGGTTAAATGATGCTCCGGCGCTGCAGTCTCAGCGGTCCCTCTTGATAGGGATCTCGTTCGTGGTCTGGCAGTCCGCCGTCGGTACTTGTCTCTTCGCGGCCTGCGCCAAAAGAAAATACACTGCCGCCCTGTCGCACCATGATGCCGAGAGATTACTCACCAGCACCAGCCCATACACGATCGTGGACGCTTTGGACGGCGTGTCCCAGCTCGACAAGGATTGGGAATGGGTCCGGGAGTGGGCCCTCCGGCTCAAGCGGCACCCGAACCGGGACGTGCGACACATGGCTCAGACTGCGCTGGGCCGTCTGACGATTCCCAGCCCTACAGGCCCCGCAGCGCCACCACGGTAACGTCGTCGCTGCGCGCGCCGCCGCTGAAATCGTTGACATCGTCGATGATGGCCTGTACCAGCGCCTCGGCCGGTTGCAGTTGATTCACCCGCAGGGCGTGGATCAGCCGCTCCTCACCGAATTCGTCGCCGCTATCGGCGCCCGCCTCGGTCACGCCGTCGGAATAAAGCAGCAGGGTGTCGCCGGTGCGTAGCACCGTTTCACCTTCGGTACACGTCCACTTCGCGAACGCACCCAGCATCGTTGCCGTGGAATCCAGCATCTCCAGTTCGCCATTGGCGCGCAGCAGGAGCGGCGGACAGTGCGCGCAGTTCACGTAGCGGATCTTTCGGGTGCGGTCGTCATAGCTGGCGAAGACCAGGGTCGCGAAGCGTTCGGCGGCGGTCGAATCGAAGAAATGCCGGTTGACCATGGACAGCACTTCGGCGGGCCGTTGCAGCGCGTGCGGAGGCTGGCTCCGGAAGCAGGCCTGTAAATTCGCCATCAACAGCGCGGCCGGAACGCCTTTCCCCGAGACGTCGCCGAGCACGAACCCAATCGTGGAATCGGGCATCTCCAGAAAATCGTAGTAGTCGCCGCCCACCTC
The DNA here is from genome assembly GCA_963791985.1 of uncultured Solibacteraceae bacterium. Classification (GTDB taxonomy): domain Bacteria; phylum Acidobacteriota; class Terriglobia; order Bryobacterales; family Bryobacteraceae; genus Solibacter. The sequence continues at coordinate 1,153,282 of CAWBUN010000005.1, forward strand.
GCGGGCCGGCATGCAATGCCCGGCGTAGTCCAGCGATTCCAGGCGCCGCAGTTTGCGCGGAAAGAGCTTCTGCTGGACGTTGGCGGCGATCTCCAGTTCGCTCTTGCGGCGGCGTCCGGGCTCGGCCTGCTTGCGAATCGTGGCCAGCAGGCGATTGTTGTCCCAGGGCTTCTGCACGAAATCGCAGGCGCCGCGCCGCATGGCTTCCACCGCGAGATCCACATTGCCCCAGGCGGTCATCACCACCACCGGCACTGCGTTGCCCTGTGCTTCCAGGCTCGCGAGCAGGTCCATGCCCTCCTGCCCGGAGGTCGTGTCGCGGGTGTAGTTGAGGTCGGTGAGAATCAGGTCGAAGCCGCCGCCGCGAACAGTATCGAGCAGCGCCTTGGGCGAATCGGCAGTCACCGCCTGCCAGCCCTGCCCCTTTAGAAGCAGCCGGAGCGCCTCCAATACGTCGGGCTGATCGTCGCAGATTAGGACACGATACGGTCTGCCTTCAGTCTGGGCTTCCGGAGTCGGTTGCATCAGGGTCTTCCACATCTTAGCTGACGCGGATAGCGCACGTTTTGTGCCGCGGCGATCTATCTGTGCCGAAAGAAGTTCGCGAAGCCGCTGGTGTGCGGTTGTGGGACAACCTGTCCGCCTCCGGGCTGCGCCTATGAGGACCTACCCAACTTGCTAAAATAAAGTTAATCCCCCAATGGACCAGCTAAAAGTAGAGTTGAAGCAGACGATCAATCTGCCACAAACCGCTTTCTCCATGAAAGCCAACCTGCCGCAGGCCGAGCCGAAAATGCTCGCCCGGTGGGAGCAGGAGAAGCTCTATCACAAGATTCGCGCCTCGCGCGCCGGCCGCCCCACGTACGTGCTGCACGACGGACCGCCCTATGCCAACGGCCGCATTCACCTCGGCACCGCCTTCAATAAGATTCTGAAGGATTTCGTGGTCAAGTCCAAGACCATGGCCGGCTACGATTCCCCCTACGTTCCCGGCTGGGATTGCCACGGCCTGCCCATCGAGATCAAAGTCGATAGCGAACTCGGCTCCAAAAAGGCGCAGATGACCGCCGTGCAGATCCGCCGCGCCTGCCGCAAGTACGCCGAAAAATACGTGGATATCCAGCGGACGGATTTCAAGCGCCTCGGCGTGCTCGGCCACTGGGAAGACCCCTACCTCACGATGAGCGCGGAGTATCAATCCGTCATCGCCGGCGCCTTCGTCGATTTTCTGGATCGCGGCTATGTCTACAAGGGCCTCAAGCCCGTGCACTGGTGCATCAAGGACCGCACCGCGCTCGCCGAAGCAGAAGTGGAGTACGCCGATCACAGCAGTCCTTCCATCTGGGTACGCTTTGCGCTGACCTCCGACCCTGCGTCGATCGATCCCGCGCTCGCCGGCCGCGAGGTTTACGGGCTGATCTGGACCACCACCCCGTGGACCATCCCTGCCAACATGGCGATCGCCTACAATCCACGCTTCGACTACGTCGCGGTGGACGTTGCGGGCGACGTGTACCTGGTGGCCGAAGGCCTCCTCAACGTCACCGCCGAGAAACTCGGTTGGAGCGGCTACACCAAAGTCGCCACCTTCCAGGGCGCGCAAATCGAAGGCGCCGTCTTCCGCCATCCGCTGTTCGAACGGGAATCCATCGGCATCCTCGCCGATTACGTCACGCTGGAGCAAGGTACAGGCGGAGTCCACACCGCGCCGGGACACGGCCAGGAAGACTACGCCAGCGGGCAAAAATACGGCATCCCGACCTTTTGTCCCGTGGATGCCGCGGGCCGCTTTTTCCGCGCCGAAGGTGCGCCCGGCCACATTCCCGACGACCTGATCGGCAAGACGATCTGGGAAGGCAACCCTCTCGTCATCGAGCATTTGAAGGCGGCGGGCGCGCTGCTCGGCATGGAGAAGCTGGCGCACTCCTACCCGCACTGCTGGCGCTGCCACAACCCCGTGATCTTCCGTGCCACCGAACAATGGTTCATCGGCATGGAGCGAAATAATTTCCGCCAGAATGCGCTGGACGCCATCAAGAAAGTGAAGTGGATGCCCGAATGGGGCCAGGAACGCATCTCCAACATGATCGCGGTGCGGCCCGATTGGTGCATCTCTCGCCAGCGTGTGTGGGGCGTGCCGATCACGGTCTTCTATTGCGAAGGCTGCCGCGAACCGGTGACCGACCGCAAGCTGCTGGACCCGATCGTGGCACTCTTCCGCGAGCACACCGCCGACATCTGGTACGAAAAAACGGCGGCGGAATTGCTCCCCGCGGATTACAAGTGCGCCAAGTGCGGCGGCGCCGAATTCAGCAAAGAGACCGACATTCTCGACGTCTGGTTCGATTCCGGATCGAGCCATCTCGCCGTGCTCAATCAGCGCTTCGGGCTCGAGTGGCCCGCCGATGTGTACCTCGAAGGCGGCGATCAGTATCGCGGCTGGTTCCACAGTTCGCTGCTGGTCGGCACCGGGCTGCGCGGCGGCTCGCCCTACCGTGCCTGCCTGCTCAATGGCTGGGTGCTGGATGGCGAGGGCAAGGCGATGCATAAGTCCCTCGGCAACTCGATCGAGCCGGAGTCGGTGATCAAAGATCACGGCGCGGACATCCTGCGCCTGTGGACGGCGTCCGTGGAGTTCAACGAAGACGTCCGCATGTCGGGCACCATCCTGACGCGCCTGGTGGACGCCTACCGCAAGCTCCGCAATACCTTCCGCTACATGCTCGGCAACCTTTCGGATTTCGATCCGCAGGCCGATTCCGTGGCGCCTGCGGAACTCACCGAGTTGGACCAGTGGATTCTGCTGCGCGCCGACGACCTGGTGGCACGCTGCCGCGCCTGGTACGACGAGTTCGCGTTTCACAAGATCTATCACGCCGTCTACGCCTTCGCCACCGTGGACCTCAGCTCGGTTTACTTCGACGTCTTGAAGGACCGCCTGTACTGCTCCGGTGCTAAGTGGCCGGAACGGCGCGCCGCGCAAACCACGCTTTACCGTCTTATGGATGGCCTGGTCCGCCTGCTGGCGCCGATGATGAGCTTCACCGCCGAAGAGGTATGGGGCCATATGAAGCGCCCGGACAGCGTGCACATGGCGCTTTTCCCCGAGCCGGGCGAGTTCTCGGCCGGTCTGGATGAGGCCGCGCGCAATCGCGCCGGCAAAATGGACGCGCTCCTGCAAGTCAGGGAAGCCGTCCTCAAGCAACTGGACACGGCGCGCAATGAGAAACTGATCGGCGCGCCGCTCGAAGCTCTTGTCCGTCTAACCGCCAGTCCCGAACTCTATCCGCTGCTGGCGCAGTATGCGGACTTCCTGCCGGCGCTTTTCATCGTCTCCGCAGTCGACGTCCAGCCCGCCGCACCGGGCGCCGCCGTCGAGCTTTCCGTGACCGTGGAGCGCGCTCCCGGCGATAAGTGCGAACGCTGCTGGAAGTACAGCAAGGAAGTGGGCACGGACCCCGTCCTTCCGACCCTCTGCGCCCGCTGCGCCAGGGCGGTACACGAGATACTCAATGCCTGACCTGCGGTGGAAAGCTTACGGGGTCGCGGCGCTGGTCTTCGCGCTGGACCGCTTCACCAAGTGGCTGGTGGAAACCAACGTCTCCGCCATGGACACTTATCACGTGATCCCCGGCTTCTTCGATATCGTCCACTCGGAGAATCGCGGAGTGGCTTTCGGCATCCTCAACGATTCCACCAGCGAATGGCGCACCACGATATTAGTCATCCTTGCTGGCGCAGCCGTAATCTTCATCGGCGCGATGCTGTGGAACGCCCAGCGGCTCGATCGCTCATCTTTCTGGGGACTCTCACTGATCCTCGGTGGCGCTGCCGGCAATGTCTTCGATCGGGCCATGTTTGGAAAAGTTACCGACTTTCTGGACCTCTATTTCCGCGACTATCACTGGCACACGTTTAACGTGGCGGATTCCGCGATCGTGGTCGGCAGTTGTCTTTTGCTGATCGATTTGTTGCGGCCCAAACGGCAGGCAGCCAATGTTTCCTAAGCTTTTTCATCTTCCCATCATCGATTCCGATGTTCACACCTATGGCGTCCTGGTAGCGCTCGCGTTCCTCACGGCGCTCTGGCTCGCCGGGCGCCTGGCGCGTGAGAAAGGACTCAATCCGGACGCCGTCACCAATCTGGGAATTTACTGCGCTCTGGCGGCCATTGGCGGCGCCAAGCTGATGATGTTCCTGGTCGATTTCCAGTATTACCGGGACCACCCCGGTGAGATCTTCTCACTCGCGACCCTGCAGGCCGGCGGCGTGTTCTATGGCGGCCTGATCGCGGCCCTGGCGGTCTCGGTCTGGTACATGCGTAAGACCAAACTGCCCGGTTGGAAGACGGCGGACGTCTTTGCGCCGGCAGTCGCACTAGGTCACGGCATCGGCCGCCTCGGCTGCTTTTCCGCGGGCTGCTGCTGGGGCGTAGAGTGCGACCGGCCCTGGGCGGTTACCTTCACTAATCCCGCCGCGCATGATCTGGTGGGCGTGCCATTGAATGTGCCGCTGCATCCTACGCAACTCTACGAGGCATTCGCGGAGTTCCTGATCTTCGGGATACTTTACTGGCGCATTCGCAGGCCGCACGCCGACGGCATGATCATCGGCATCTATCTGTTGCTGTACTCAACCGCGCGCTTTATCGTGGAATTCTTCCGGAATCACGAACAGGGGAACCTACTCGGCGGCCCATTGGACACTTCGCAGTGGATCTCGATCGGACTCTTTCTGGTGGGAGCTGCTTGCGTCTGGAAGCGGCCCACGAAAGCGCGGCAGGAAGGCGCCACGGCATCGTAAGGCGAGGGCCGCACTCCGGCCGAACAAGTTAGACGTGCGTTGGTTATTGCGCTTTCTGGGCTTTCTTCTGTTTCGCCCAGCGAGCGCGTTGCGCAGCTGCGATTCGCGCCCTCCCTTCGGCACTCATCCGGTGCTTGCGGGGAGAGGTTTTTTCCGCGGGTTTGGCCGGACTGGGGCCCGCTGGTTTTCCCAGCTTGCGCCGCAATTCCGCCATTTTCATTTCGATCTGCTGAAGCTGCTGTTGGTAACCGACGAGTGCAGCTTCCATTGTTGCCCTGTCCAGACTAAGAGCCATAGATACTTAGATTATAGATACTTCCGATTTTGTTTGCACAATGCCAGTTAACCATGGCAATGTGCCAATCAGCACAATCCATTAAAAGAGGTTTCGCAGTTAGCCGAGATCTTTCGATACTTAGCATCTCCGCCGCCCGGCACTTTGCCGCCCCTACAAGGTGCAAAATAGAGAGTGATCATGCGAACTATCACTCGTGCGTTTGTCTGCGCGCTCCTGCTCGGATCCGCTGCGGCAGGCCAGCGGCTGGCTCTCTGGTATCAGCAGCCCGCCGAAGACTGGCAGAGTCAGGCCCTCCCTATCGGCAATGGCCGCCTTGGCGCCATGATCTTCGGCGACGCACGCCGCGAGCATCTCCAACTCAATGAGATATCCCTGTGGACGGGCGACGAGAAAGATACAGGCCGCTATCAGAACCTGGGCGACCTCTTTCTCGACCTGACGCACGCCGCTCCCCAGAGCTACCGCCGGAGCCTGGATATCGACACTGCCATTCATACCGTCGATTACTCGGCGGACGGCGCGGCCTGGCACCGCGAGTATTTTTCCAGCGCTCCCCAACAGGTGATGGTGCTTCGCTTCACGTCTGACAAACGCGGCGCTTATACCGGCACCCTCAGACTTACCGACGCACACGGCGCGCAAATTCTGGCCGCGGGCAGCCGGCTCTCGGCCGGCGGCAAATTGGACAACGGCCTGCAGTACGAAACCCAAATTCAGGTGCTATGCACCGGCGGACGTGTCACCACCGCCGATGGCGTCCTGCACATAGAGAATGCCGACGCGCTGACCATCTTCATCGCTGCCGGCACGAATTACCTGCCTGACCGTGCACGCGCCTGGCGGGGCGATTCGCCGCACGCGCGAATTACGCGCCAGCTTGCCGCGGCGGCGGCCATGTCCTATACCGAACTGCGCGCCGCTCATATCGCGGATTACCAGCACCTATTCCGCCGCGTAACGCTCAACTTGGGTTCCACAGGTGGGCCCACAGTAGGGGACATTCCTACCGACGAACGCCTGGTACGCTATCGCGACGGCGCCCCTGACCCGGAGCTTGAAGCGTTGTTCTTTCAATACGGGCGCTATCTGTTGATCTCATCCTCGCGCCCCGGCAGCCTCCCGGCCAACCTGCAGGGACTTTGGAACAACTCCAACACTCCTCCCTGGCGCAGCGACTATCACTCCAACATCAACATACAGATGAACTACTGGCCGGCGGAGGTTACAAATCTCTCCGAATGCGCCATGCCGTTTTTCGACTATGTAAACAGCCTGCGGGGAGTACGAACGGAGGCTACCCGTAAGTACTATCCCAACGTCCGCGGCTGGACTGTTCAGACCGAAAACAATATCTTCGGCGCCGGTAGTTTCAAATGGAATCCACCTGGGTCGGCCTGGTACGCGCAGCATTTCTGGGAACATTACGCGTTTACCCGCGATCGGGACTTTCTGAGTAAGATGGCCTACCCGATCCTCAAGGAAGTCACCCAATTTTGGGAGGACCATCTGGTCGCGCGCCCGGATGGCGCGCTGGTCACCCCCGACGGCTGGTCGCCCGAGCATGGCCCCGAGGAGTCGGGCGTGACTTACGATCAGGAACTGGTGTGGGATCTCTTCACCAACTACCTGGAAGCTGCCGCCGTCCTGGACGTTGACCCGGAGTATCGCGCCAAAGTCACTCAACTTCGCGAGAAACTTCTCAAACCCAAGGTCGGCGCCTGGGGCCAGTTACAGGAATGGCCCGAAGATCGCGATGATATCCGCGACGAACATCGCCACGTCTCGCACCTCTTCGCGCTTCATCCGGGACGCCAGATTTCGCCCGTTGCGACGCCCGAGCTGGCCGCCGCCGCGAAGGTTTCCCTGGCCGCGCGCGGCGACCAATCCACCGGGTGGGCGATGGCATGGCGCATCAACTTCTGGGCGAGGCTCCTGGATGGTGATCATGCGCACCTTCTGCTGCGTAACCTGCTGCACATTACGGGCCGGGGCAACAACATTGACTACGGCAAAGGCGGCGGCGTCTACTCCAACCTGTTCGACACCCACCCTCCCTTTCAGATCGATGGTAACTTCGGCGCGACTGCCGGCATCGCCGAGATGCTCTTGCAATCGCAGGCGGGTGAGATCCACCTCTTGCCGGCCTTGCCCAAGGCGTGGGCGGAAGGCTCGGTGACGGGCCTGCGCGCGCGTGGAAATATTACCGTGGATATCTCCTGGAAGGCAGGACGAATCACGTCGGCGACCCTTCGATCGCCCGTTTCGGCCAAGGCGATCGTCCGTTTCAACGGCCGCACACAAAGCGTGGAACTGGCCGCGGGCAAACCACTGCACCTTACGGCGTAGTCCGCACACTGGGCGATCACTTCGTGAACCGTAAGTGCCGCACGCGGCCGATATTGAGCAGGAAGCCGGTCACGTGCCCCTGCCCATCGCGCTCGAATTCCAGGTGCGCTTCGCTGTTATTGACAGGCGTGAGAAAGCAATCCTGAATCGTCGGCGCAAGCGCGGTCGGCTTATACTTCATCCGCTTCAACCAGAGCTTGCCGCCGTCCGACACGATCTGATAAGGAACGTCGAGCTCGTCGCTATGGTAAGTGCCTGTGTACTCGATGAGACTCTTAGGCTGCGCTTCGTAGCGCCGCTCGTACTGCACCGGCCGCGCTCCGGGACGGGTCTCCGTGAGATGGTCGCCGGCCAGCGCGATCATGCCCCCGATGCCCACCGGAGCGGCGATCTGCAGTTCATTGGGACCCGCGGCCGAGAGTGTCTCGGTGCGCGGTCCCGGCGAGATCAATAGCACCCGCCCGTTGCGCTCCACGATCCGTCGCAGGTCCCCAAGCTCCTTGTTGTAGAACAATCCGAAGGCGCTTCTCGGAACCGCGGCGCTGCTCCCGGACGCGGTCGTCGCAGGCTTTTCGAGCGGGGTCATCTTGTCGCCGAGATACACCGCGGCCACTTGCTTGGTGAGATCGCGCGGAATCAGCGTGCCCAGATTGCAGAGGCACGCGATGCCCAGCCGCTCTTTCGGGAAACGCAGATAGTCGGCCTTGTAACCGGCATCGGCGCCGCCGTGACCGGTGATCTCAAGCCCACGATATGTACCGGGCTGCAGCCCGAAGCCGTAGTCGATTGCCTCGCCGCTATTCAGGTGCGCACGCTCCTGCATCTTGGCGAGGACGCCCGCGCCCACCTTCGGCTGATCGAAATTCGCGTCCCACTTCGCGAAATCTTCGGCGGTGGTGAGCAGGCTGGTGGCGCCCACGGTGTCGAAGTTCGGTACGCGCAGTTCGAAGCGGCCCTTGCCGGCCGGCAGATAGCCGTACGCCTGATTTTTCACGATCTCCAGATGGTTATCGCGAAAGAACGTGTGGGTCATGCCCAGCGGTCCGAAGATGCGCTCCTGCGTAAACTCGCGCAGCGATTTCCCGCTCACGCGCTTCACGGTGAGCGCCAGCAGCGTGAAGCCGGAGTTGGAATAGAGGTATTGTTCCCCCGGCGGAAAATTGAGCGCCTTCTGCTTGGTGAGAATGTCCAGCACGTCCTGATCCGTGATCACATCCTGGCTCATCCGCCAGCTATCCATGCCGAGCATCGCCCACTGGTCGCGCATGCCGCTGGTGTGAGTCAGCAGATGGCGCAGCGTGATCTTCACGCCGAAATCGGGCAGCTCCGGGATGTACTTGTGAATGTCGTCGTCGATCGAAAGCTTCCCATCCTCGGCCAGCATCAGTATGGAGGCGGCGGTGAACTGCTTGGAGATCGACGCCACGTGAAACACGCTGGCCGGCGAGATCGGGATGTCGTGATCCAGGTCCGCGACCCCGTAGCCGCGGCTGTAAATCACCTTGCCTTCGCGCATCACCGCCAGCGCGCACCCAGGCGAATCCTTCTTATCCAAAGCGCTGAAAATCTGATCGACCGCGGCATTCTGCCCCGCCGCGCATCCGGCCGCCATCAAAAGCAAAAAGACTCGCATCTCGCAATCCCCCGTAGGACAGGCCTCCTGGCCTGTCCACTAATCTGTTTCTTGCCGCCGGCTCGCCCCTTGCTACTTCCCGCCGCTCCCAGGCGCCACCAGCACCTGGAACCCGCACGCACGCTTTTCAATCCGCACTTCCTTCGGCCCCGTCAGCAACCGCGTCTCCGCCGGAAACGCCGGCGTGAATGCACTCAACGTGTAGCTTCCCGCGGGCAGCCCGTCGAACACAAAGTGCCCCTTCTCATCGGCGGCTGCATAACGCGGCGCAGCCGACGATTTCAACTCGACCACCGCGCCCGCCACCGGCGACGCGATGTGGTCCGAAAAATGCGCGGAATCAAGTTGCCGCTGATACAGCAGATCGGTCGTCACGAAGCCCTCGATGCGGCTCGCGCGATCCTCATCCTGCTTGACGAAATAGAGATACGCCAGGTCGTCGCCGGCGTCCGATACCCGGCGGGTGCGCGTGCAGGCGCCGGTCGTCATCACGTCGCTCTCTTCATCATCGTCGGCATACACCAGATAGGTCTCGCCCAGTTGAAACGGGAAACCGCAATCGCCGAACGCCGTCCAGACTTCCACCGTGGAACCCTCGTCATCGTCGTCCAGGTCTGTGCCGTGGAACACGGTTTTTACACGCAGCCGGATGCGCTTTCCGTGATCGAGTATCCAGTAGAAGAGATCGTTGAGTTGCTCCGCCGAGGTGGCGGCGGAGAGGCGCTTCTTGTGCTCCTCCGGAAGGTCGGGGAAGACCTTCAGATAGGCGTCGCGCAGCTTGGCGAAACCGGCGGCGGAGCGGTCCTTCTCCGCACGCGCAGCTTCCTCGTTCAACGTGGTCAGCGCGGCGCGCTGCGCGGCGTTCCACGAATCCAGGAAGCTCGGCTCAATCGCCTCCACGGTGCCGATGAAGATGACATCCGTGGTGACTGCTTCATTGCACGCCGACATCGTCAACTGGCACTTGCAGCCCAATGCCGCCACGGGAAACAGGAGATAAATCAGGGCGGCGCGCATGCCTCATCCTACCAGTCCGGTATATACTAAATCCCGCTGGGTATCCACTCAAGGGGTAACGAATTGCGGACCACGAAGAACGCGATTGGGATAGTTTTGCTCTTTTCCATGGGATTGCTCGCGCAGCCTCCCGCGACGCCGCCGCCGCAGGCAGGCCTTGGAGGAGGTGGACGCGGACCGGCCGCGGCCTATCCGCAACGCCCGCCCGCCGACCCGGCGATGGTGGATCGCGGCAAGGCTCTATACGGAGTGAATTGCGCTTTCTGTCACGGCTCCGATGCCCGCGGCGGCGAAGGCGGCCCGAACCTGCTGCGCGCCCAGCTCGTGCTCGACGATCAGAACGGCGAACTCATCACCCCGGTCGTCCAGAATGGCCGCCCAGATCGCGGCATGCCCGCGCTCAATCTCACCAAGCCGCAGGTCGCCGACGTCGCCGCCTTCGTCCACAGTTTCCGCGTAGGCGGCTACGACATTTCGCGCATGAAGCCGCCGACCATTCTGGTGGGCAATGCCAAGGCCGGCGAAAGTTACTTCAAGAACGCCTGCGCCTCCTGCCACTCCGTCACCGGCGATTTGAAGGGCATCGGCGCCAAGTACGACGACCCGAAAACGCTGCAGAACACCTTCCTGCTGCCCGGCGGAGGACGCGGTGGACGCGGCGGCGGCAATGCTCCGCCCGTTACGGTCACCGTGACTCCCGCGTCGGGACCCAAGGTCGAAGGACGCCTCCTGCGCATCGACGATTTTCTGGTCACGCTCGCGCTCGCCGATGGCAGCCAGCGCTCCTTCCGCCGCGATGGCGATTCCCCCAAGGTCGATCTCCACGATCCCCTCGCCGGCCATCGCGCCCTCCTGCCGAAGTACTCCGACAACGATATTCATAACCTGACCGCATACCTGGTGACCGTGAAATGATGACCGCCAAGAAGCTGATCCTCACCGGTTCGCTCTGCCTGCTACCCGTGCTCGCCCACGCGCAGGGGCTGGACCCCGCGGCGATTCTCAAGCCTCTCGCGCAGAACTGGCCCACTTACTCCGGCGATTACTCCGGCATGCGCTACAGCCGGCTCACGCAAATCAACCAATCCAACGTCAAGAACCTGACCCTCGCGTGGACCGCGCGCTACACCGCGGGCGCACCGGCCGCCGGCGGCTTCGGCGGCTTCGGCGGACGCGGCGGCGGCTTCGCGGCCCCCACCATCATCGGTGGCGAGGGCACCGGCGATACCGGTGGCGGCGGAGGCGGCTTCGGCGGCGGTGTCAACATCCGCGCCTCCGTGCTGGCCGTCGATGGCACGCTCTACCTCTCCACTCCCGACAACGCCTGGGCGGTCGACGCGCGCGACGGGCACACCCTCTGGCACTACTTCTGGAAGACCAAGGGCGGCACCCACATCGGCAATCGCGGCCTCGGCATGTGGCATGAGAATCTCTACATGGAGACGCCCGACGATTACCTGGTCTGCCTCGATTCCAAAACCGGCAAGGAAAAATGGCACGTCGAAATCGCCAACTTCAATCTCCAATACTTCTCCACCATGGCGCCCATCGTGGTCGGCAATCACATCCTGGTCGGCACCGGTGACGATCTCGATGAGCCCGGCTTCCTGCAATCGCGCGATCCCGAAACCGGCGCTCTGCAGTGGAAGTGGTACTCCGTCCCCATGAAAAAGGGCGACCCAGGCATGGAGACGTGGGGAGACGTCGATACCTCCAGCCACGGCGGCGGCAACGTCTGGATTCCCGGCTCGTACGATCCCGAAAATCACCTCTACATCTTCGGCACCGGCAACCCGTCGCCCGCTTACACCAACCCGCCCGGACGCAACGGCGACAACCTGTACACCTGCGCCATCGTCGCGCTCAACGTGGATACCGGCAAGCTCGTCTGGTACTACCAGACGTCGCCCCACGACACGCACGACTCCGATTCCACCGAGACTCCGATTCTGGTGGACGGTGAGTTCCAGGGCAAGCCGCGAAAAATGGTCCTCCACGCCAGCCGCAACGGCTACTACTTCACGCTCGATCGCCTCACCGGCGAACGCCTCGTCACCAGCAAATTCTCCGACACCGTGAACTGGGCCAAGGGCCTCGATGAGAAGGGCCGCCCCATGCGCGACCCCGCCAAGGATTCCACCGTCGCCGGCTCTCTCGTGTCGCCCAACAACGGCGGCGCCGCCAACTGGCCGCCTCCCGCCTACAGCCCCGATACCGGCCTGTTCTACGTCCCCACCAATGACGCCTACGCCATGTACTACCTCACCGAAACCGATCCGCGCGGCGCCATGGGACTCGGCGGCAAGGATGAAGCCGGCATCACCTCGATGGGCGGCTATCTGACCGCGATCGATTACAAGACCGGTAAGATCGCCTGGCGCCACCGCTATCCCGGCAACAACGGCAACATCGGCAACGGCATCCTGACCACTGCCGGCAAACTCCTGTTCGCCGGCGATCTCAGCGGCAACCTGGTGGCCTACGATCCGGCCAACGGCAAGATCCTCTGGCACACGCGCCTCGGCCAGGTGTCGAACGCGCCGCAGACGTACATGCTCGATGGCCATCAGTACATCCTGATCGCCGCCGGCGACACGCTCTATGCCTTCACGCTCTACTGAAGCGCCGCCGGCAAGGCTCTTCAAGTCCAGGCGGGAGTGGGCGATCTGGCTTGAGAAACACCACGCGGCCAGTTCCGGACTCTGGCTGCGCACCGCGAAGAAGGGCTCGCCGTTGAAATCGGTGTCTTACCAGGAAGCGCTCGAAATCGCCCTGTGCTATGGCTGGATCGATGGACAGAAGCGGCCCGAGAATGAACACACCTGGCTGCAGCGATTCTGTCCGCGCTCCGCCCGCAGCGTCTGGTCGAAGATCAATCGCGAGAAGGCGCTGGCGTTGATCGCGAGCGGCGAGATGCAAGCCGCCGGTCTCGCCGCCATCGAAGACGCACGGAAGAACGGACGCTGGGAATCGGCCTACGATTCCCCTGGCAGCGCCACCGTTCCCGCCGACCTGCAGGCGGCGCTCGATGCCAGCCCCAACGCGGCTGCCTTTTTCCAGACTCTGAATTCTGCCAATCGCTACGCCATCCTCTGGCGCATTCAAACCGTGAAGAAAGCCGAAACGCGCACCCGCAAGATCGAGCAGTTCATCGCGATGCTCGAACGCCGCGAAAAACTTCATCCCTGAAGAAAACTACCGAAATGCCCCGGCCCGCGTCCAGGGAGCTATGCTGCGACACCTTGCCCTTGGCGCGATCTTGTTGGGCTCCGCTGCGCGCGCACACGCGGCGGAACCCTTGTCGATCCCCGCGGATTCGCCGCGGTGGGGCTTGGAGGGCCAGGCCAAAGCAGCGGAATATCAGGGCCGCAAATGCCTCTTCCTCGATGGCGGCGCGGCCGTGTTGAACGACCTGGAGATGCGCGACGGGGTGATCGATGTCGATGTCGCGACTCCGGCGAGCCGCGGCTTCTTCGGCATCCAGTTTCGCATCGCCAACGACGGCGCCAATGCCGAATGGGTCTATCTCCGCCAGCATAAATCCGGCGCTCCCGACGCCCTCCAGTACACTCCGGTTCTCAACACCGGCCTCAACTGGCAGATCTACAATGGGCCGGGCTTCACCGGTGCCGTCGATATCCCCAGGGACGTTTGGTTCCACATGCGCCTGGTTGTGACCGGCGCGCAAGCCAAACTCTACGTGAAGGAAATGGATCAGCCCGTGCTGGTCATGAACGATCTGAAGAGCGGCATTCAGAAGGGCCAGGTCGCCCTCGCTGTCCTCACCGGCGCGACCTATTTCTCGGATTTCAAAATCCAGCTCACGCCCGACGTACCTTGGGAACGCCACTTGCCGCCCATGCCGGCCGACGCTCTGACGAAGTGGAGCCTCTCGCCTTCCTACGATGCACTCGGACGAAATCTGGAGCGGCCGCTGGCGGAAGCCATACATTGGCAGGACGTGGAGGCCGAAGCACCCGGCTTCGTGGTCATCAACCGCTATCGCGAAAGCCCTCACCCTAGGGTCACGTTTGCCAACGACTTCTCGAAGCGCCTGGAACCGCAGCCCGGCATGAAGGTCGTGTATGCGCGGACCACGATTTTCTCGGACCGCGATCAGGTGAAGAAGCTATCCCTCGGATACAGCGACGAAGTCAATCTGTTTCTCAATGGCAGGATCCTCTACCAGGGACGCAGCGCGCAAAATTTTCGCGACCCGGCCTTCCTCGGCATCGTCAACCCGGAAAACGACGCCATCTACCTTCCCTTGAAGAAGGGCCCCAACGAATTGATGCTTGCCGTCAGCGAACTCGGCGGCGGCTGGGCCTTCATCTGCCGCCTGGCCAACGTGGAAGATTGAATGCGAATGCTCGTGCGCCACAAAGGCGATCCTGCTCCGTGGTGAGGCATGCTTTAGCTTGCCCATCCCGAGATTGTTCACAGACCCCGACGCGCGCGGCTCGGCGGAGCCGCGACCGTAAGGGAGCGGTCGCTAATAAAAAGCACTACATCACGCGACCATGAACCGGTGGATGGGCGCTAGAGTCACGAGACATCCTCCCTCCCCCGGGTCGCCCAGCAGCGCGGCCGTGTGGATATCGCTGCTTGCGACCTCGGGATGCGCAACGAGGATCTCCAGCGCGCGATGGAGCGAGCCGTGCCACATAGACGCGTCGATGAATTCATTCCTGGGGTCTTCCGGCATATCAGCAAGATTATCGCGCCGTCCATGGAGCGGTCGGCGGTCCAGGAAAAGCGATGTGGCTGGATATTGTAATAGCGGGTCCGCAGGGTCGCCGGCCTGCCGGTGACAACGCCGAACTTCTGTTCGATGTGGACCTCACCGCCCGCACGCTGCCCCGTACCCACGTCTTCCAAGCCGTCGCCTTCGACCATGCCGACGAGTTCCCAGCGATCGAGCCCGGCGTTATACGAGCGCACGGTCGACGTGACGTACCAGGTTTCCCGCTTGTCGCCGACGACGCGGAACTCATCCACCCAGTCGCACGGCGGTCCAAAAGCCCTTACCTGGCCCATGTTCTTTCGAGACCGAGGTGAATTCCCATTCGCCAAGCAGGTAATCGAAATCACCTTTGTGCGCGGGCGTTTGCGCTGCCAGCAAAGCGGCCAGCAGCGCGCCGATCAGCAGATGAAGTCTAGCCTTCGTTCACGCTGGGTACCTCGCCGACGTGCGCATGTTCCGTGGCCAGTGGGACAGGCCTCCCGGCCTGTCCACTTGCTGCCGTAACTCTCGCGGCTAGGGGCCACAGCTAGATGGTGGCCCATCTGACGAATTTTGAACCGACCGTAACTTCCTGTCGCGTGCCGGCGAATACGCACACAGGAGAGAGTGCATGTTCTTAAAATCGACGCTGATCTGCGCCGTCGCTCTGTCGGCGGCCTTCGCCGGAGACGAGACGCTCACGCAAGCTAAGCAGGGCCGCGCCCAGGATCCGCTGTTCCTGACCATTACCAATGGAGCCACCAATTTCCTGGCGGTCGTCAACACCCGAACCAAACAGACGGACTACGTTCCGACGGGCGGCTTCGGAGGCGCCAGCGGCAATTCGGGCGGAGTCGCCGTCAGCGGCAATCTCGCGGCCGCGGTCAACTTCGGATCCACCAATGTCACCATCTTTGTGCGGCGCGGTAACGCGATGGAGCCTACTCAACTCATCAAAACATCTTCGCAGCCCGTTTCCGTTGCCTTCGGCCACAACCACCTCGTGGTCCTCGGCCAGACCACCGCGGAATCCTTCCCGGTATTTGGAACCGCGGTCACCAAGGACAACGATGGTGTCGTCCAGCTCGCCAAGGGCGATAAGAGCGCGGCGCAGATTCTCACCTTCGACGGCGGAGTCGTCTACTCGGAAAAGAGCGGCTCCGTGGCCGAATTGAATCTCTCCACCAACGGAATGGCCGGCATATCCGGGCCCAACCGGTCCATCCAGTTGCCCAACGCTCCGAACAACGACACGCCATTCGGCATGGCGGCGCGCGGCGCGAACGTGTATGTCACTATCGCCCACTCCAATCTGGAGGCGCTGGTCGTTAACGGTCAGATCATGTCGCTGGCTGCCGGCCCAACGCCGTTCAAAGATGGGTCCGGCAACATCACGCACGCTCCGTGTTGGAACGCACTCGCCGGGCAGTTCCTATTCTCGGCCGATAGCCCGGGCAAGCAACTCTACCGCTACCTCGTGAGCGACAGCAATATCTTCTTCGACAAGGCCGCGGCCGCCAGACTGAACGGGCCTCCCACCGACCTCGCCGTGGAAGACAACCTCCTCGGCGTCATTGATGGCGGCGACGGCTCGACATCCAATGTCTCCCTGTTCGATATCGATTCCGAGGGCGAACTCACCCTCCGCTTCGCAGTCAAAATCGCCGGCCCCATCAACGGTGCGGCAATCATTTAATAACCTCCCTTGGACCGTTCGGTCATAATTGGGTGAGCGTTTCGTTCTTCATGGGTTTGGACATCGATCTGCAAGCCTTGATGGCTCGCTATCAACAAGGCGATTCGGAAGCTGCCACCGCGCTTGTCCATCGTCTGAGCCCTCAGTTGCATCGCTTCTTCCTGGTGAAGGTGATGAGCCGGCCTCATGCCGACGACCTTCTCCAGGAAACCTGGATGCGCATCCATCAGGTGCGCCATACCTACCGCTGCGGCCAGCCGGTGCTCCCGTGGCTTTACGCCATCGCGCGGAACGTTCGCGTGGACCACTACCGGAAAGCCTCCCGGGGAGAGGGCCGCGAACAACCGCTGGAACCGAAGCATGACATCCCGGCAGACCAGCCTTCCCAGAGCCGGACCCCGGACCTCGAAGCACTGCTTGCTACACTACCGGAGAGCCAGCGCGAAGTGATCGCGATGTTGAAGATATCGGGGATGTCGCTGGAAGAAGTGGCGCGCGCCACTGCATGCAGCGTCGGGAGCGTAAAACAGAAAGTCCATCGCGCCTATGACAAATTGAGAAAGGCGCTTACGTCGTGAGAGACCGAGACATCGACGACATTCTCAACCGCGGCGCCGGCCCGCCGCCGGAGGTGAACCCTGACCTGCTCGACCGCATCTCGGCGTCCGTTCAGTCCGGATTGCAGCCCGTACGTCCCCTGCCTTCGCCGGCAATCCTGATCGCCGGACTGTTTTCGATTTGCGCGGCCATCGCGGTCGCCGGCGGATTGGCGTTGGGCCCCCACGGCATTCAGAGGATGAGCGCGCTTCAAATCGCGATCGTATTCCCCGTGCTGGCCGCCTTCATCTCTCTGTCGGCGGCGCTGGCCGTCGCCGAAGTGATTCCGGGAAGCCGCCGTCCGGTGTTGCCGTGGATGTTGTTGACTGCCGGATGTATCGCGCTCGCCCTTGTCTTCGGCCTGTTGTTTTCGGACCCGGGCACCCCACGCTTCGTCTCGCAGGGTTTGACTTGCCTGAAGGCGGGCCTGCTGTTCGCACTGCCCACCGGCGTGGCGGGCGGATGGCTGCTGCGCCGCGGTTTCGCCGTGAATCCCCCAGCGGCATGGTTCGCCGCGGGCACACTTGCCGGACTCGCGGGCATCACTATGCTGGAACTTCACTGTTCGAATTTCGAAGCTCCGCACCTCATCGTGTGGCACATCGCCGTCATCCCGCTGAGCGCGCTGATTGCATATCTCGCCGCCCGCTACCGCCGGTGAGCGATCACTTCAGCAGCTCCAGCACCGCCTCTGCCGGGCGGAAGGCAAGCATGGGGACGTCCGCTTCCTTCGCCCCGGCAATTCGCGCCAGCACCGTTTTCCCGCACGCCGCGTGACCGTCACTGCGCCACCGCGCCATTTCGATCAGCGGGTCGAGCGCCTCTGCGCGCAGTTGCGCCAGGAATTTCGGATCCCGCCCCTGGCTCATCGGCTCCAGCACGCTGCAGGATTTGTTGCGGTCCGTCCAGATTCCCGACATCATCATCTCGATGAAAGTCGCCGCCGGAATCTGCGCTGCGAGAGCGGTGTTCGATTGCAGCAGTACGCCCAGCGCGCGAGTCGCGTCGTTTCGCACCCCGTCGTTGCTGTCGCGGCTCGCCTGCACCAGCGCCGCGATCTGCCGCGAAGATTGCTGCGCGTAGCCGAGTGCCTCAACCGCGTAGGCGCGCTGGTCCTTGTCCGAGCAATTCGCGGCCACACCGAACAATTCGGCTTCGTGCTTCTCCGCGTAGGCTCGCAACTCCAGTTGCAGCGCGCGCAACTTGGGATCGTTCACCAACGCGTACCCTTGCGAATCGTCCTCCACCACCGCGTCGCCGCCCTTGCGCATCGCTTCATCGAATGCCTTTTCGAGCCGTGCCTCCAGCGCCATCAGTTCCTTTGAGAGCCGCATCGCGCCATTCGGCGCCTGGTTGGTCACGAACTTCTTCGACGATTTGCCGGGCAATCCGATGAAGATGTACGTATCGCCTTGCGGGTCGCAACAGATCGTCGCGACATCGGTGGCGTCGCTGCCCGTGATGCGCATTACGGCCTCGTGCCCCTGTTGCTTAATGTTCTTGCGATCCAGCGCGTCGCCCTCCTTAAAGGGCAGTGCGCGCCGCACCGCCTCGGTGTCCATCCCTTTCGCGCCATAGAAATCGATAAACGCAATCCGGTCGCGCGCCTCCAGCCCGATCGCGCACAGCAGAAGAATGGCTTTCCACATGCTTTGAAATTTTACATGAGATACGCGTTGCTCTGCGCACTGTTGATGCCCATGGGATACGCCGCCGATGTCTGCAACCCCGCGACGTTCCCGGGAGCGTACGGCTTGATACTCTCCGGCAACACCTCGATCTCCGGGGAATCCATACCCACCGCAAGCCTCGCCCATCTGGTCTTCGATTCCTCCGGCAAAGTGAGCGGTACTTCATCGGCGAACTTCAGTGGCTATTTCCTGGGTAACCCCGTCACGGGCGACTACACGGTGAAGGACGATTGCAGCCTCACCTGGACGCTGCAGGATGAGTATGGCGGCTTCCAGCACTTCGCCGGCAAACTCTCGCTCGATGGAAAGCGCGTCGCCTTCAGCCAAACCGACCCCGGCGGTCCGCAGAACGGCGTCATGGTTCGTTCCGCGGAGAGCTGCCTTTCCAGCGATTTCCGAGGCCGCTATCGCGTTACTTTCAACGGGTTCATCGTCGATATGGATACCGGCTTTCCCACCGGAAGAATCAGCATGAATGGCGTGATTGAATCCGATGGCAACACCGGACTCCGTTTCACCTCCGACCGCGGTTCCTCGCGGATCAAAGACGCCACTTATAAGGTGGAAGGCGACTGCGTAGTCCAACTACAGTTCCCGCTCGAAGGCCAAACCCTTAACTTTCGCGCGGTCATTGTGAACGACGGCAAGGAAGTCCTAGGCATCCAGAGCGACATCACCGCGGTCGTCACGATACGTATCAGGGCGGAAGAAAGTTCCTCGCCGGGGGTATCCGAAAAGTCACCCGGGTCAGGCTTCAAATAGTCGCCGGTGTTCCAAAATGTGCAATCGTCAACACCCTTGGCGACACCCACGGAAGCCCCAATAGCTGGAATGGGCTACCCCGGCGCATCGGTAGCGCCGATATACTGAAGGTTTGAGATCAAGAAAAGTGGGCACGCGCATCGCGGCATGGTGCGCCCTGGCGGCTTGGCTGGCTCCCGGCGCGCTTGCGCTCGACCCGCGCAAAAGCCTCACTCAATACTCCCGCACGGAGTGGACTCAGGAACGCGGCCTCCCCCAGGACACCATCCGAGCCATCACCCAGACCAAGGATGGCTACCTCTGGTTGGGCACCGACGAAGGCCTGGCCCGCTTCGATGGCTACGAGTTCGTGGTCTACAGCAAGAGCAACGGCGACCTGCCCGATAACTCCATTACGGCCCTCACAGCCGCCAACGATGGCTCCCTCTGGATCGGCACTCAGAACGGGCTGACCCAATATCGCGAGGGCCGCTTTCGCACTTACACCACCAAGCAGGGACTTCCCGATTCCGCCATCACCGCTTTGTACTCCGATCACGATGACGATCTCTGGATCGTCGCCGGCATCTACCTCGCGCGCTACAAGGACGGCCACTTCACCAGCTTCAGTCCCGGAACCGATATCCCCATCGCTTCCGCCCGCGCCGTCTGCGAAGATCGCCGCCACGAGCTCTGGGTCGCCGGATTCAGCCGCGTCGTACGCCGCTCGGGGGACGCTTTCGTCACCGAAATCTCCACCGAAGCGCTCGGCGGTATGGTGGTGCTCAACATGATCGCGGACCGGCAGGACAACATCTGGGTCGCCGGCAGCACCGGTATCATCCGCCGCGCCTCCAATGGAAGCCTCACTAAGTTCGACACCCGCGACGGTCTGCCCGATAAGTCGGTGCGCGCCCTATGGGCGGATAAAGACGGCAACATCTGGGCCGGTACTAACAACGGGATGGCGCGCCTCCAGGGCAACCGCTTCGTGACCACGGGCCGCGATTCCGCCGACGCTATCGACGTGGTCCGCTGCCTGTTCGAAGACCGCGAGGGCGATCTCTGGATCGGCGCCAACGGCGGCCTCAGCCGCTGGCGCAACGATATCTTCCTGGTCTACGGCAAGTCAGAAGGCCTGCCCAGCGACTCACCCAATACCGTCTACCAGGATCACGCCGGCCGCGTGTGGGTCGGCTTCAACGATGCCGGCCTGATGCTCTTCGACGGCGCCAATTCGCGGCAGTATTCCACCCGCGAAGGCCTCCCCGATCGCGAGGTCTTTCAGATCCGCGAAGCCGCCAACGGCGACCTGCTGGTCACCACCCGCTCCGGCGTGACCCGCATGCACAACGGCAGCTTCCAGACTTATACGCCGCCCGATCCGCTGGCGCGCAAAGGCATCTTCGACGCCCTGGAAGACGATCGCGGCGATCTCTGGCTCGCCACCCCAGCCGGCCTTAGCGTGGTCCGCAACAAACAATTCCAAAACGTGGTGCCCGGCGGCCCGCTGCTCATCGATTTCGTGGTGACCCTCTCGGTGGGCGCCGATGGCGCTATCTGGGCCGGGACTTATGGCAAGGGCATCTGGAAGGTGAAGGACGGCGAGCGCCGCCAGTACACCACCTCGGATGGATTATCCAGCGACCAGATCCGCTCGCTATATCACGATGCCGACGGCGTGCTCTGGATCGCCACGTTCGGCGGCGGGCTCAATGCCCTGCACGAGGGCAAATTCTTCCACTACACCGCGAAAGATGGCCTGCTCAGCGACAACATCGGCAAAGTCTATGATGATGGCGAATCGCTCTGGCTCAGCACTACGCGCGGCATCTGCCGCATTTCGAAACGCCAGCTGTTCGATTTCAGCGCCCACAAAATCACGCACCTCGAGCCGCAGAACTACGGCGTCGAAGACGGCCTGCGCAGCGCCCAGTGCGCGCCCGCGTACCCCACCGCCGGCGGCGGCATCCGCACCTCCGATGGACGCCTCTGGTTCACCACCAGCCGCGGCCTCGCCGTGCTCGACCCCGGCATACGCAAACCGGTGGCGCTGCCGCCCTCCGCCCACATCGTGCAGATGACGGCCAACGGCGCACCCGTGGATCTCACCCATCCCGCCCGCCTGGGACCTTCCGGCGAACGCATCCAGGTGCGCTATACCGGAATTCATCTGAGCGCTCCGGAGCGCGTGCAATACTTCTACCGGCTGGAGGGCCTCGATACCGATTGGGTGCCCGCGGGTTCGCGCCGCCTGATCAACTACAACAGCCTGCACCACGGAAATTATCGTTTCGTGGTGCGCGCCGAATTGCCCGGCGGCCCCTCCAGCACCGAATCCTACGAATTCGAGATGCGTCCCCAATTCTGGGAGACCGCCTGGTTCCGGGCCTTCGGCGCCCTGGCCGCGCTGGCCGCCGCCTGGGCGATTTATCAACTTCGCCTGCGCCAGATCCGTTCGCGTTTCGCGCTCGTGCTGGAGGAGCGCGCCCGCCTGGCGCGCGAGATCCACGACACGCTGGCGCAGGGCTTCGTCGGCATTTCTTCGCAGCTGGATGCCGTGGCTATGTCGATGCCCGCCGAAGCCACCCCCGCGCGCGGCTATCTCGATCTCGCCCGCCGCATGGCCCGCCACAGCCTCACCGAAGCGCGGCGCAGCGTGATGGACTTGCGCGCTTCCGCGCTGGAAGGCCAGGATCTCGCCGCCGCCATCCAGTCCGGCACCCTGCTGCTGACCGCGGGCTCGAACGTGCAGGTCTCCGTCGATGTCGCAGGGCCGGTTACCGAGTTGCCGGAAGAGATGGAGCAGCACCTTCTGCGCATCGTGCAGGAGGCCGTAACCAATGTCCTCAAGCACGCTGCCGCGCGCAACATCTGGGTAAAAATCCGGGTGGAGACGCGGAAGCTCTACCTGGCCATCCTCGATGACGGCCGCGGCTTTGACCAGCACGATGTGTTCGCTTCGCGCGGCGGGCACTTCGGTGTCATCGGAATGCGCGAGCGCGCCGAACGGCTGGGCGGCGAATTGCGCCTCGCCAGCCACCCCGGCGAAGGAACTCAAGTCGAAGTAACCGTACCGTTGCCATGAATGAAAAAATCCGAATTCTCGTCGCTGAAGACCACCTGGTAGCCCGCGTAGGCGTGGTCACCATCGTCAATATGCAGCCCGATATGGCCGTGGTTGCCGAAGCCTCCAACGGACAGCAGGCCGTCGAAATGTACCGTCTCCACCAGCCGGATGTCAGCCTGCTCGATCTGCGCATGCCCGGCATGGGCGGCGTGGAAGCCGCGATCGCGATCCGCGCCGAATTTGGCGGCGCGCGCATGATCGCCCTCACCACCTACGGCGGCGACGAAGATATTCGCCGCGCCCTCGCCGCCGGCGTGCAGGCCTACCTGACCAAGGACGTGCTGCACGATGAGCTCATCAAGGCCATCCGCGCCGTCCACGCCGGCCAGACCTATCTTCCCGCCGCCGTCGCGGCTTCGCTCGCGGCCCAGTTGCCGCGGCCCGATCTCAGCGCCCGTGAAGTCCAGGTGCTCGGACTGATCGTGCGCGGCCTCGCCAACAAGCAGATCGCCTTCACGCTCAGCATCGCCGAGCACACGGTGAAGAATCACGTGAAGAACATCCTGAGCAAACTCGGCGTGCAGGACCGCACCCAGGCCGCCACCGCCGCCATCCAACGCGGCATCATCCATCTGTAGATCGCTCCCTGACGGTCGCGGTTCGCCGGGCGAAAATTCGCTGTGCCATACTTGAATTTCACCCCCAACATTCCGCATGTTCGCCTATTCGCACAACGACTATTACTGTGAGCAGGTCCCGCTGGCCGACCTGGCTCATCGCGTGGGAACGCCGGCCTACGTATACTCGAGCGCCGCGATCCTCGGCAATTACCGCGCCTACGCCGACGCCTTTGCCGGTCTGCCCAACACCATCTGCTACGCCGTCAAGGCCAATTCATCGCTCGCCATCCTGGCCCTGCTCGCCAAGGCCGGCGCTGGCTTCGACATCGTCTCCGGCGGCGAGCTCTACCGCGTGCTGGCGGCCGGCGGCGATCCGTCGAAGGTAGTCTTCTCCGGCGTCGGCAAGACCGCCGGCGAAGTGGAGTACGCGCTCTCGAGCGGCATCCGTTCTTTCAATTGCGAATCGGAATCCGAACTGGCGCTGATCGACGCCATGGCCGCCCGCCTCGGCAAGCAGGCGAGCTTCTCGATTCGCGTCAACCCCGACGTGGACGCCGTCACGCACCCCTACATCTCCACCGGCCTCAGCCAGCACAAATTCGGCATCGCCATCGCCGATGCCCCGGCCGTCTACGAACGTGCCCGCCAGTTCCGCCACCTGGTCGCCGAAGGCGTGAGCTGCCACATCGGCTCGCAGATTCTCGACCTGAGCCCGATTCAGGAAGCCGTCGACAAGGTGCTCGCCCTCGCCTGCGCCCTGCGCGAGCAGGGCCACCCGATTCGCCATCTCGATCTGGGCGGCGGCCTCGGCGTCCCCTACCGGCCCACCGAGATCGCCCCGGCCATCGCCGATTTCGTATGCGGCCTCCGCGAACGTGTCACGGCTAGCAACCTCGCCGTCACCATCGAGCCCGGCCGCAGCATCGTCGGCGCCGCAGGCATTCTGCTCACCCGCGTGCTCTATCGCAAGCGCAACGGCGACAAGGAATTCATGGTGGTGGATGCCGCGATGAACGATCTGATCCGCCCTTCCCTGTATCGCGCCCATCACGAAATCCTGCCGCTGCGCCGCAACGCGCTGCCGCCGGTGACGGTCGATGTTGTCGGCCCCGTCTGCGAGACCGGCGACTTCCTGGCGCGCGATCGCGAAATGGCTAATGCCATGCCCGGCGATTACCTGGCCGTGTGCACCGCCGGCGCTTACGGCTTCGTGCTCAGCTCCAATTACAACTCCCGTCCGCGCGCACCCGAAGTCCTGGTCTCCGGCGACACCTGGCGTATCATTCGCGAGCGCGAATCCTATGCCGACCTGGTGCGCGGCGAGGAGGAGGACGGCGAAGTCCTCGCGTATCGGGAGATGCGACAGGCGCAGGAACGAGGAACCAGAGCCGCGAGGAGCGATCTGAAGGCTGACATAGTCTGACGTCTGCCAGGTTCAGTAGGACGGCGAAGTTCACTCGCGTATCGGGACGCCGGCTGAAAGCCGGCGGCAGGCAGGATTGCCTGCCCCACAAGCTACGCCTCCGGAATCTTTGCGGTCTGTCGAGCAGACAAATGCACCGCAAACTGAAATACTGGTTCACACGTGCTACGAGATCGCTCCCTTACTCGCGCGTTACGGGAAACGGATGCCGCGGGTATCGAGGGTGGTGGCGGTGGCGCGGTCGAGGTTGGCGAGGGACACGGCAAAATCGGCGTGGGCGCGGGTTTCGCGATTGCGGGCGGTGATCAGGTCGGTCTGGCGCTGGAGGACCAGGAAGGTGCTGGAGGTGCCGGCCTGGAACTGGCGCTGTTCGCTGAGGTATTGCTCTTCGGCGGACTGGCTGGCGATGATGGCGGCGGACAAGCGGGCGCGGCTGTTGGTGGCGGCCTGCAGGGCGTTGCGGACGTCGGATTCCACGGCCATCAGGACCTGATCCTGGGTCTTGGCGAGGCGGCGGCTTTCCAGTACAGCGTTGGCGGCCTGCGATTCGGCGGTGCGATTGCGGATCGGGAAGGACAATTGCACGCCGACCTGGACGGTGGGGAAGACGGCGCCAAACGCGTTACCGAGCGACTGGCCGTAGCCGCCGTTGAGGAGTGAGGGTACGATTCCGCCACCGGGCAGCAGGGCCAGGATTGGATTGGATCCGGGCGGCACCACGGTGCCGGCGAGACCGGCGGACGTGACGTTGGCAAAGGCGTCGATGCGCGGGCGTGTGTTTTCCCTGGCGAGCCGGATATCGAGGTTGCCCATATCGATGGCGAGTGAAGTTTCGGCAATTTCGGGGCGTCCGGCGAGCGCCTCTTTGATGGCTTCATCGAGCGCGGGCACGGCAGCCCCGGCATCGAGCTGGGTCTCGGGAATCAGCGCCATGCCCCACATGAGGTCGGCGCGATTGGGGAGCATCAGCGACTTCAGATTATTCTCGGCGGCAGTGAGCGCGGTTTGCGCGGCGAGCAGATTCTGCTGGAAGGTGGCGAACTGGGTCTGCGCGGCCACGACATCGACGGGCGCGAGTATGCCCTGTACGGCCTGGCGGCGGTTGCTTTCGTACTGGCCTTGCGCGAGTTTAACGGCCTCGACCTGCACGTTCACGTTGTTCCACGCGAAGTCGAGCTCCCAATACCCCTGCACGGCCTGAGTGACCACTTCGATGATGCGTTGGCGAAGCTGCTGGACGCCGAGACGCTGATTGGTGCGGGCCACCTGAATGCGATAGCGGGTGTCGTCGAAGCGCAACCCGCGCCAGAGCGGCTGGTTGACATTCATCACGATGCCGGTGGGGTAGACCGGGTTGATGCTGCTGAACAAGTTGTCGGTCTGCTGGCGCGCGTTATTGAACGTGACGGTGTAGCTGCCGCCGGTGGGACTAATGCCGGAGACCTGCGGGTTGACCTCGAAGAATTTGGTGGTGAGCTTGCCGCTGGCCGAGCCGCCGAGGGCGGAGGCTACGGGAGTGACGGACTTGCTGCGATCGGCGCGCAGGCCGAGGAGCGGATCGTACGCGCCTTGGGCGCCGCGGATGCGATAGCCGGCTTCTTGAAGCTGAATACGCGAGATGGCGATATCGGGATCGTTGGCGAGGACGCGCTCGATGACTTCCGGCAGGCGGAGTTGGGCCTGGCCGAGGATGCCGATGCGCGGGCCGATCTGCACCTGCTTGAGCGGTTGAATCTCGGCAACTTTGACCGTCTCCTGGGCGGTCTGTTGAGCCGTCTCCTGCGCAAAGAGAGATCCGACGAGGGCGGCGGAAATGGCGGCAGCCTTGGTGACGCGGCGACGCAGCCAGCCGAAGGTGCGGGCGACGCGGCCGTGGGCGAAGGAATCGCCGAGATCTTCGAACAGCGAATAGAAGACCGGAACCGCGAGCAGGGTGAGGATGAGACAGAGCGACTGTCCGCCGACTACCAGCACGCCGATGGAACGGTTGGTGGCGGCGCCGGTGCCGTGCGAGATGACGAGCGGCGCCATGCCGGCGACCAGCGCGATGGTGGTCATCAGGATGGGGCGGAGACGGTCGCGGTTGGCCTGAATGATGGCGTCGTAGCGATTCATGCCGGCTTCGCGCAGTCCGTTGGTGTGATCGATCTGTAGAATCGCGTTCTTCTTCACGATGCCGAAGAGCAGCAATAGCCCGAGGCCGGAGAAGATGTTGACAGTCTGGCCGGCGATGAGCAGCGCGAGGATGCCGAACGGGACCGCCAGAGGGAGCGTGATCAGAATCGTGATGGGATGGATGAAGCTCTCAAACTGGGCGGCGAGTACGATGTACATGAAGATGAAGGTCAGCGAGAAGGCGAGGGCGAAGTAGTAACCGGTGCGGCCCAGTTCCTTGGAGGCGCCGGCGAGCCCGGAGCGGTAACCGGGTTCCATGTTGAGCTGGGTGCTGGCCTCGTTCAATTGTTGAATGACGGCGGCCTGCGAGCCGCCGGGCTTCAGGTTGGCCGAGAGGGTTACCTGACGCTGGCGGCCGATGCGGTTGACGGAGGAGGGGCCGGTGCCGGGCTCGATTTTCACGACCTCATCGAGGCCGACGGAGCCGACCTTGCGCGAAGGCACGGTCATTTTGGCGAGACCTTCGACACTGCCGCGGAACTGCTCCTGGGCGCGCACGACCACGTCATATTGATCGTCGCCGGCATTGAAGGTAGAGGCGGCCTGGCCGGCCACCAGGGTATTGAGCGCCTGTTCGATATCCATCACGCTGACGCCGAGATCGGCGGCGCGGGGACGATCGATGATGAGGCGCACTTCGGGTTTGCCGCTGCGGAGGGTGGTGTCCTGATCCACCAGGGCGGGCATGGCGCGCATCCTGGTAAGCAGCGCCTGGGAATAGTCGGCGAGTTTTTTCAGGTCCGCTCCCTGGATGTAGTACTGGATTTCGGCGTTGCTCTGATTGCCGCCCACGCTGCTCACCAGCTCGACGCCGGTATGAATTTCCGGCGGATACTTTTTCATCAGGTCGCGCGTGCGCTGCATGAGCTCCTGCTGGGTGATGGTGCGCTGATCGATGTCGGTGAGCTTGACGTAGATGGACGCGTTGTTGACGCTCTTATCGGCGCTGCCGCCGGCGGTCATGAGGGTATGGGCCACGCCGGGAAGGCCGCGGACGTCCTGCGCGATGCGCTCCGCGAGATTGGCGGTGGCGGCGATGGAGGTGCCTTCGGGGGTGCGGATGAGGACGTTGTACTGCGACTGATCGTCCTGCGGCAGGAAGTTCTTGCCGACGAACATGAAGAGCGGCACCATGGAGAGGATCACGCCCACGCTGATCGCAACCACAGTCTTGCGGTGCGCCATGCTCCACTTCAGCATGCGCGTGTAGGACACATCGAGGTGTTTGAAGATGAAGGATTCCTTGGAGGCGTGCTGGCCCGGCCCGGCGGGTTCGGGGCGCTTGATGAAGCGCGAGCAGAGCATGGGTGTAAGGGTGAAGGAGACCA
This sequence comes from uncultured Solibacteraceae bacterium, assembly GCA_963791985.1. GTDB lineage: Bacteria > Acidobacteriota > Terriglobia > Bryobacterales > Bryobacteraceae > Solibacter. Next base: position 1,181,443 of record CAWBUN010000005.1, read on the forward strand.
GCAGCGAGACCGCGATGGCGAAGGCGGAGGTGAAGCCGAAGGAGCTCATGAAGCGGCCCACGATGCCGCCCATGAAACCTACCGGCAAGAAGACCGCGAGCAGCGAGAGCGTGGTGGCCATGACGGCGAGGCCGATTTCCTTGGTGCCCTGAATGGCCGCCTGGAAGGGCGGCATATTCTTCTCTTCGATGTAGCGGTAGATGTTCTCGAGCACGATGATGGCGTCATCGATCACGATGCCGACCATGAGGGTGAGGGCAAGCATGGTGATCTGGTTGAGCGTAAAGCCCATGGCGGCCATCAGCGCGAAGGTCGAGATGATGGAGGTGGGGATGGCGATGGCGGCGATCAGCGTGGTGCGGATGTTAGCCAGGAAGAGAAAAATGATGATGGCGGCAAAGAAGCTGCCTTCGATGAGGTGGTGCTTGATGTTTTCGACGGCGGCCTTGATGAAAACCGACTGATCGCTGATCACGGACGCGTGAATATCGGGCGGCAGGGTCTTGATGATTTCGGCGAGGCGCTCTTTAACTTCATCGGAGGTGGCAACGGTATTTACTCCGCTCTGCTTGGCGACGATCAGGGTGACGGCCGGCACGCCATCGAGGCGGGCGGCGGAGCGCGGTTCCTCGTAGCTATCCTCGGCCACGCCGATATCGGCCACCTTGACGGCATAGCCGTTGCGGTTGGCGATGGTGACCTGGTTGAACTGTTCGGCATCGACGATACGCCCGGTGGTGCGCACGCTGAGCTCTTTGGAGCCGGCGCTGAGGTTGCCGCCGGGGAGCTCGAGATTCTGCGAGCGCAAGGCGGCGAAGACGTCGTTGATGGTCAGGTTGTAGGAGCGGAGGCGGTCGGGATCCACCTCGACGTGGATTTCGCGGCGGGCTCCGCCGACGATGGTGATCTGGCCGACACCGCGGGCATTTTCCAGTTTCTGTTTGATCTGCTTATCGGCGATCAGGGTGACGTCGCGGAGTGAGCGCTTGGCAGAGACCGCAATCTGCAGAATGGGTGTGGCATCGGGATCGAACTTCTGCACGATCGGCGCTTTGGCGGTTTCGGGCAGCTTGTTGACGATCAGGTTGACCTTATTCTGGACTTCCTGCGCGGCGACGTCGCCATTCTTGGAGAGCTCGAACTGGATGGTGACGAGCGATTGACCTTCGGAGGAAGTGGAGCGGAGCTCGTCGACCTGGCTGATGGTGTTGACGGCGTCCTCGACCTTCTTACTGATTTCGGTTTCGATCTCCTCGGGGGAGGCGCCGGGATTGACGATGGTGACGACGACGGTGGGGATATCGACCTTGGGGAAGAGGTCGACGCCGAGGCTGAAATAGCAGAAGGTACCCACGACGACCAGTGAAAGAACCAGCATGGTCGCGAAAACGGGGCGGCGGACGCAGAGTTGGGCGAGTGTATGCATGGGTTACCGAACCTGTACCGGGGCGCCGTCGAAAAGGTCGCTCTGATGGCTGGTGGCCACGGTGTCGTTAGGGTTGAGGCCGCTCACGATGCGGATCTGATCGCCTTCGGCGTCGCCGGTAACGACTACGCGAAGATGCGCGGTATTGCCGTCGATGGTGAAGACCTGGAAGGAGTCGGTGGTCTTATCGCGGATGACGGCGCTGCGCGGCACGAAGGTGGCTTGCTCGCCGCCCGGCAGGACCACGCGGGCCGTGGAAAACATGCCGGGGCGGAGCTCACCCTTTGGATTATCAAATTTTGCTTCGAGGATGAAAATGCGGGAGTTAGGATCCACGGACTGGTTGATGGCGGTCACCCGGCCGTTGAAATCGCGATCCGGGTAGGCGGCCACGCGGGCGACCACGGCCATGCCGAGTTTGGCGCGTCCGGCCTGCTGTTCGGGTGTCTGCAGCTCCAGCTTCATGGTGCCGATGCGGACGATGGTGGCGATCTTATTGGTGAGTGCGACATACTCTCCGGCGGCGACGGGGCGGGCGGTGATGTAGCCATCGAAGGGCGCGTGAATGGTGGTGTCGGCCAGGGCCTTTTCGGACTGGGCGAGCTGGGCGCGAACCCCTTCGAGCGAAGCCTGGGAGTTTTCCACGGCGCCATAACTCATGCGGGCTGTGTTGAGCGCGGCTTCGTACTGCTGTTTGGCGGCGTTGGACTGGGCCTCGGCGGTCTCCTGCTGGGTGTGGGCCTTCTCGAAGGCGCTACGCGAGACGTCGCCGGATGCGACCAGGTTTTCGTAGCGCTTGGAATCGGCGGCGGCGAGGCGGGCCTGGGCCTGGGCGGATTCGTAGGCGGCGCGGGCGGCGGCGACCTCGGGGACATTGTTGGGGTCGAACTTGCCGGTGGCGGAGAGGCCGATCCGGGATTGCGACTGGCGGACTCCGGCGGTGGCCTGATCGAGCGCGGCGCGGGCCTGCTCCAGGCGGAGCTGGGCGTCGCGGTGATCGAGTTCGCAAATGACCTGACCCTGCTTGACGAAATCGCCGACGTTGACCGGGGTGGTGAGGACGCGTCCGGCGACCAGAGGCGCGATGTCGCTGGTCTCATCGGCGATGAAGCTTCCGGTCTCCTGGAAGGAGGAGGGGACGGTACGCGTGATGGCTTGGGCAGCCGACACAACGACCGCCTGGCGGGCCGTGGGACTGGCGGCGGTGACCTCTTTCCCTTTCGAGCAAGAGATTAGGAAGATTGAGGCAAGTGCAAGCGATAAAAGAAGTAGGCGGTTCATTACTGTTTCCCCTGAGAGGTCGAGTCGGTGCGAATCCCGTTCATCATAATGCGGGTGAAGTCATTGGCGACCTGGTGATCATCGGTACTTGGTTTAAATCCGAACAGCTCGGTCATCATGCCGTAGTGGTCCGCCATACCGGCGGCGGCGGCGACGATCGCGCCGGGATTGCACCCACGCAGCGCACCCTCGGCCTGGCGGCGAGCGACGTATTGGACCAAGAGATCGAAGATCGGATAGGATCTCCGGCGGTTGTGTTCGAGGCCAAGTTGGTGGCCTTCGAGCGCGGCGAAGAGGAGCATGCGCTGCACCCGGGCGCCCTGGCGATACTTGGTGAAGACGCATTTGATGATGGAGTGAATGAGTGCTTCATCGTCATTGCGGTCCATGTGACTTTTCCATTCCGCCAGCCACTGATCGAACTCGCCGGCTTCATGCGGGAAATCGATCACAGCGGTGTAGAGAGCCTGTTTATTGGGGAAATGGCGAAAGATGATGGCTTCGGTGACTCCGGCGGCGGCGGCGATTTCCTTGGTGGTGGTGCCCTCGAAGCCCTTGCGCGAGAAGAGATCGAGCGCAGTTTCGAGCAACTGGCGGCGGCGGTCGGAGGCGGAAAGACGGGGTGTCGCGGACATCAGACACTCATTGTAAGTCAGTACTTACTTACGGTCAATAGGAATCGCTGGATTCAGGTGAGTTGGGTCCTCATCGGGGGCAAAAGCAGGGTCAATGGCGGCGAATTGCATGAGCGGACTGAGGTGTTTGAGGGCGGCGGGAGAGGGCACGGCGGGTTCCGGCGAAACGGACCCAATTTCGGGGTTTTCCGTTTGGGATGACGGGATTACGGAGACATCCACCTCGCCTTCGTGGCGGCGGCGGTCGGCCTGGCGATGCTCGAGCTCTTCGAGGTAGCGGAAATAGGCGCGCTCGGTATCGACCATGTGGCGGTGGAGGCGGTTGTTGGCTTCGATGTTCTGGGTAAAGCCGGCGCCGTATTCGTTGCCGTCCTTGGTTTTGGAAGCGATGAAGACACCGTAGTTGGTGAGGTCGGCCTGGAGGAAGGCCTGGCGGCGCATGAGCCAGTCTTTGCGAATCAGGAGGTCGACGAGTACGCGCTCGGCGACGCCGACGGGTTGGAATTCGTGATCGTACTCGGCGGCGAGTTCGTGGAGCTCGAGGGGGCTTTCGCCGCAGGAGATCTCTTCGCGGGCGTCGATGCCGTGTTTGAGGGCGTTCATGCGGGAGACGCGCTTGCCTTGCTCGGTGCGAGGACCGGTGGACCGCCTGGCGTTTTCGCGATTGGCGGTGATTTGTTTTTCGGTTGCCATACGCACAAGGAGTAGCAGGAGCGGGGCGGGGTTCCGGATGTCAGAGTCTGTAAATGATTGAGGGGGTGGGGAAAAGAAAAATAGTGTTGGCTGGAATGGGTTTGCGGGCGCGTCCATCTTTCTGGCCAATCTCTTCTCGACCGGACTGGTTAGAGGAGATTTCGGGACAGCGACGACGCAGTTGATCTGCCCGAGCGGGTCGCTGGGCAATGACGCTGGCAGGAGGACTGCTACTCGGAGGATTCCTCTACGTGATGGGCCGGGAGTTCATGCAATGGCACATCCTGAACGGAATGGCTGCGAACGGCCATTTGGGTGATCGTGTGGCCCGTGGTCCCCGGCACAGCGTTGGTGATCATCGCCTTTCTACCGAGGTCGCGAAATCCTATCCGATGGGAGCAAATGGGACAGTCTATCGTCAAGGGCTGAACTGCGCGGAAAGCACAATGTGGAAATGTCTCGATCGGTATCACGCCTCGTATGCCGAAGAAGTGCCCAAGAACGGACTGGCCTGCAGCAAAGACAACAATTCTTCAATTTGAAATGGCTTCCTGATGAAATTCTCGACCTCGATTCCGGCCAATGACGCAGCAACACTCTCCCGGCTGTAAGCGCTCGTGAGAATTACAGGCACATGCGGGCGGCGGCGCCTGGCTTCCTGCAATACCTCACGGCTGGACACGCCCGGCAAAGTGAAATCAAGAAGCATTGCGTCGACCTCGTTTTCGAAGTTCCGGATCAACTCCAACGCCGCGGAACCGGTGCTCGCCTGAATCACGAAAAATCCCCGGCGCTGGAGCAGTTTCGATACGGCAAACAGTAGCGCCTCCTCATCCTCGACGACAAGTACTGTGCGCGCCGGCTGCGACTGCGTCTGGGCTTCAGGATGTTCGCCAGCGGCGATGAGCCGGTCTGCCGAAACCGACTCGGTTGTACACGGCAGCAGGACCTTGATGCTGGTCCCGCTGCCCACTGAGCTCACCACATGGATGCCGCCGCCGAGTCCTCGAACGATCTGCTGGACCACTGCCAGCCCCATACCCCTGCCGGCGAATTTGGTTGTGAAGAACGGATCGAAGGCCTTTCGCTGCGTCTCCTGTGTCATGCCCGACCCGTTATCTGAAACCTCCAGCAACAAGTAGTTTCCTTCGGCCAGGCCCTTGGCTGCCGGCAGGCTGGAGCCCGGTCTCACCTGAACGCACCCGGTTTCCACTCGAACGACTCCATCCCGTTCGCCGATCGCCTCCGAGGCGTTGATCACCAGGTTCATCACGACCTGCCGGATTTGTGCCGGGTTTCCTCGCACCGCCAGCAGCCCCTTCCTGAGGTTAGTCTTGAGCACCGCGCGTTTCGAGACGGAGACTCCGAGCAGTTTAAGCATTTCGCGCACCAGCGAAGAGACATCCAGTTCCTCTACCGAGCCGCGTTCCTTGCCGGCAAAAATCATGAGCTGGCGGACAATCTCGCAGCCCCGCACGGCCACTTCACGGATCTTGAGTAACTCCTCATCCGGAGCGATTCCTTCGTCGAGTTTCATCTGGGCCAGTTCGGAATAAGAAAGCGTTCCGCCCAGCAGATTGTTGAAATCGTGGGCGATACCACCGGCCAGAACGCCCAGGCTCTCCAGATTCTGTCGCTCGCTGGCTTCTTCCTGCGCACTCTTCATATCGGTAAGATCGACGCAACTGGCGATGTATCCGGCAAATACGCCGCTGGGCTCAATGCGGGGCACTCCCGTGAACATCATATGCCGGTACTCCCCATCGGCTCTTCGCAGGCGAAACTCGACCCGGCAGTCCTCGCGCGCAGCCAATGATGCCGAGTACTCGGCAGTGGCTCGAGCGCGGTCATCCTGGTGCAGTCTCTCGGTCCATCGCCAACCAAGCTCCTCTTGCAAGCTTCGCCCTGTGAAGTCCAGCCAGGTCTTGTTGAAAAATGTTGTTTTCCCATCGGCACCGGCTGCCATGATCATTACCGGGACGGTGTTCGCCAGACTGCGGAAACGCTCTTCGCTCTCGCGGAGCGCGGATTCCGACCTCTTGCGCTGCCGCAAGGAACTCGCCTGCCAAAGCACAACTCCCGCGGCGAATGCCAGGGCGATGGCCAGCCACGCCAGCCACTGCCGCCGCTTGTTGGCATCGATTTGCTCGTAGGAAGCCCAGGTATCGTCAAGGCCAAAATACGAGTACTTGGCAATCAGAACAGCAAGGGACCCGTCCTGAAACATGTTGGCGATTTCGCGCTGGATACGGTCGGCCTGCGCGGCTGCCGCGAAGGTAGAAGCCAACCCCGCCTGCAGCCTCATATCCGGGATGGTGTGTAGCCGAAGGACCACACCAGCGCACTCGGGAGGTCTCTCCCGTAATTCGCTTTGCGCCATCCGCATTTCGAAAAATCCCGCGGCCGCGGCTCCCGTGCAGACCTGGCTGATGACGCCATGGAGAGCCGGGGAATCCACAACCTTCGCTGCGGGAAATCTCGCGCGCGCCAGCCGCGAGTGTAAGGGAATCTTGAATACCGCAATCTGGCCGTGGAAGCCGGGTTCGGCGATCGGAGTGCCTTCCCGAAACAGCAGGACGTAGCTGCTGTGCATCCACGGATGGGCAAAGTGCATGTACTGCCGCCTTTCCGGCAGATCTACTACCAATGGCCACAGATCTACCCGGGCCTGGCGCAAAGATTCTTCCGAGCTTTTCCCCGTTTCCACCCATTCGAGCTGAATTCCGGCACGCCTCGCCGCTTCACGCACCGTCTCCACACTAAGCCCCGAATAGCCTTCGGCGGTACGAATCTGGACGGGAGGATTTTCCTCAAAACCGATGCGAAGCGGACGCCCTATGTCGAGCGGAACGGCAGGCGAGAAGTATCGTAGTGCAAGGATGCCGGCGATCGCACAGGCTGCGACGATCCCCGTCGTCCACGCCCACCAACTCGCATGTCGCATTTCGCGCATTTCACGAACCCTTGAGGTTCCGTCCTGGATAATACTCTACTCCCATTTCACCTGGAATCCTGACACCAGTTTGGACGTTGGTCACGATATCACAGCCCACACGGATCACCACCAAACGGTTGTGACCGCCATTCCCCCCGAGGACCCAAGCCAGAGGCCTATCCTACTATCCGCCGGCGATGGCGCCGACGATCAGGAAGGGTTCGGCGCCGGTGGTGATTGCGGTGGGAGCGGCGTGTCGGGCGGGTCGTGGGAGAGGTCTTCGCCGCAAGCGAAGAAGCGGACGAAGGGGCAGCGTTGTTTGGTGACGTGGTCGCGGAGGGTGCCGGCGAGCATGGGGTAGCGGGTCTCGAGGGCGTCCAGGATGGCGCGCTGGGTGACGGGGGGCGCCGGCGCCGTACTCGTTGCCGTCCTTGGTTTTGAAGGCGATGAGGACGCCGTAATTGGTGAGGTCGGCCTGAAGGAAGGCCTGGCGGCACATGAGCCAGTCTTTGCGGATGAGGAGGTCAACGAGGAGGCGCTCGGCGACGCCGACCGGTTGGAATTCGTGATCGTACTCGGCGGCGAGTTCGTGGAGGTCGAGGGGGCTTTCGCCGCAGGAGATCACCTCGCGGGCGTCGATGCCGTGTTTGAGGGCGTTCATGCGGGAGACGCGTTTGCCTTGCTCGGTGCGGGGACCGGTAGATTTTTTTGCGTTTCGCGATTGGCGGCGATTTGTTTTTCGGTTGCCATACCCAGGAGTAGCAGGCGCGGCGCGGGGTTTAGGATGTCAGAGTCCGTAAATGATCGAGGGGATGGCGGAAAGAAAAATCAAGTTGGCGGCGTGACTGGGTCAGTTCACGAATAAGAAAGAGCCGGCATCGAGCGATCCAGTGGGAGCACGGCGGCATCGGGAAGGCGGCAAGCCTGTTCTCAGCCGCCCGCTGGGCTGGGCATATCGATAAGTACGATGTCTGAATTCTCTTGCACCCGATCGAACACGATTGTCTTGCCATCCGGTGAGATATCGAAATTGCGCAAGAGCGATCCCGCCTTCAGGTTCGTGAGCCGACGCTGCTGGCCGCTAGCCAGATCCACAGCCCAGAAATCCTGATGGCGAAACCAACCCTGCAACAAAACGACCGTTTTTCCGTCGGGCAAGAATCGATAACGATTTCCTTCACCCGTGACTCCCAATGCCGGCACGGGCAGTGGATTCTTCTCGGGCGTTATGGCCTTCAACGGAAAGGTAATACCTTGCAGGGGAGCCGCGTACAGTATCATTCGCCCGTCCGGCGACCAGACAGGGTTATACGATAGCTCCTCCGTCAGGGGTACCGGCGGCCCACCTTCGGCAGCAACTTTGTAGATGCGGCCGCCCGAACCCTCCTCGGCTGTGAACGCGATCCATTTTCCGTCCGGTGACCAGGAACCTGCATCGCGCACATCGAGCGCATCGGCCAGTTTATGTGCGCCCGTGCCGTCACCGGTCATGACGAAAAGATGTTGCCGTATACCCTGACGGATCACAAAGCAGATTTTGCTGGCGAGACGGCCGCGGGTGAGACCACAACACCGTCCGCGCCTTTCCACAATTCCGCCGCTGCGCCATCCTGGAGTCTCCATAGCCCGTCTCCCCCGCCCTTAGAGGAGAGATAGAGGAGGAAGTTAGGGCCGTATCGCGGCGCCACTGCCCGGAGGCTGGGCAGCGCCAGCGGCCGGGCCTCGCGCTGGTCCACGGTTTGCGTCAAGGACAAGGGAACAGTCCAAATACTGCCGAGAGGATTTGCCACGGTCGCTATCAGGCGGCTATGCGGTCCATTAGGTCCGCTGCTTCCCGCAATCGAGAGATAGTGCTCGACGCCGAGGCTAACCCGATGGCTCAGGCGGCTCTTCAGGTCAAGACAATACAGCCAGGATCCTGAAGTATCGGCGCCCGGAGCCGTGTAGAGCAACCGTTGGTCGTCCAAGAGTACCGGATAGGCCACCTTGCCGACATGATGGGTCAGTCGCTCCGGCTCTCCTCCGGCCGAAGGTACGCGCCAGAGATCGGACTCCGTTGCCCGGAATCCTCGAATGTAATAAATGTAGCGCTGGTCGAGCGACCAGGTTTGAAAGTGCTGATGCTCTCCGGTGCTCCCGGCGATCAGCCGGCGCGGGTTGGAGCCGTTCCGATCCGCGAGATAGATGGGATCTCCCGGAGTGGATTCCTGGTATGCGATTTGCGTACCGTCCGGCGACCAGACCGCAACCAACGCTCGTTCCAGGAAACGCCGCGGCGCGCCACCACCCATCGCCGGAATCGTCCATACTCCGCGTGAGTAGCTTGCGTTGCCCGGTATCGGCTTCTCCGGATTCAACGCCGAAGCGCGAAGCCAGATTTCGGTGCCATCGCCTGAAAATCCGATGCTGCGGCTTTGTTCATGGAAGAGATCCAGGAAACCACCCTTGGTGAGATTCACAAAGCCGCCACCTCCCACTGTCCGATAAAGGCATCGAACGGACCATCGCGGTCTGAGAGAAACGCGACGAGTTTCCCGTCTGGGGAAAGCGCGCCGTCAATCTCGCTACCTTCGAATTCCGTGAGCCGCGTGAACGTAGCCAGGGATAGCGGATTCTCCCAGGCGCGATCCCGGCGCAACCACAAACCCGCGACAACACCGAGCAGTACGATGGCTGCGAGCGCACCACCCCGGAGGCGCAAGCGTGAAGGCGTTGTCAGCGGCAATATTTCCGAGGCCTGTGTCGCGACCAACGAACCGCGAAGGACCCGGCGCAGGTCCACTACCAGTTCCTTCATCGATTGGTAGCGGTCCGCGGGATTCTTCTCGAGCGCTTTCTCCACGATGTTGTGGAGTCGCAACGGCAGGCCGGGACACCGATTGGCAAGCGGCGGAGGTTCGGCATCCCGGATGGACTCCAGGAGCAGAAGATTGGATGTGCCCTGAAACGGGCGAGTTCCCGCCAGCAACTCGTAAAGCAAAATGCCAAACGAGAAGATGTCGCTACGTAGATCGATGGCCGCACCGCTCACCTGTTCGGGAGACATGTAGGCGATCGTGCCGACCACTGTTCCGGGAAGCGTCGTCTCTCCCAGCGTCCTGGTGACCGCATCCTGAGCAGGAGTATCCAGCATCTTCGCCAACCCAAAGTCCGCCAGTTTTCCGTGACCGGTTTTAGAGACGAGGATGTTATCGGGCTTGATGTCACGGTGGAGGATACCAGCATCGTGCGCCGTAGCCAGCGCGTCCGCCACGGGGACAAGCAGTTCCAGCTTTTGCCGAAGCGATGGTTGGGCCCTCAACTGCCAGTCGCGCAGTGTGCCGCCATCAATCTACTCGATAACGAGGGAGATCTGATCTTCGAGCGTGCGGCGACAGGAACTTGATGGCGACGTTGCGGTTCAGGCTGAGGTCGCGGGCGAGATAGACGACTCCCATACCGCCTTTGCCGATTTCCCTCTCAAGCCGATAGTCGCCTACGGTCTTGCCGATCATGATTAACGCGAGATATCGTGAACGGCTGTTGTATTAAGGCAGTCCTCGGCATTCGGGCGTTACGCTCCGAGCACACGCGGGGAAGTTGAGATCTGCTGAGGAATCTTGCCAGTCCAACTTCCCGTTTGCGCGTGATTCGAGCGGAGATCTTGGAACCGATTCCGGGCTGGAGTGAGGCCACCAACGACTTCCGCGGACCATGGATGGACCGGATCGTATGTTGAAGTTATGACCGATGCTCTACAGGAGCATGGTGCGGAGCGAATCGAACTGCCAGCGCAGGAAGCGGCCGAGGCCGACGACGTCGGGGAAGATGGTGCTGGCGGTGATGTTCAGCGATTCGGCAAGGAACTGGAGCGCCTTGCTCTTGCAAGCGCCGTCGATGAGGACGCGCTGCACGGGAAACCTACATTCCCCCTGCGGCAAGGCTTCGCCGGTCACCGGTTCGCCGCCTTCCGGTACTCCATCGCCAACCGCTGCAGCCTTGCTCATCGCCACTGGTTCGATCACGCGAAGCGATTGAGCCAGCGCGATCAGGTACGGCGCGTGATCCGAGAACACGCTGGTACTCACGGTGTGATGGGCATACTGCTGGCGCATGCGCGGGGAGATCTGCGGATCGAGTTCGGCCACTATGTTGTTCGGGCGCCGGTGGCGAAGGTCCGGCTCCTGGGCGGCATTCGCCGAGCGGTCCATAAGTACCTGGAGCGACGGGTCTCTCTTGCGCTGCTCGTCAAAGATGAAGCGGTCGTAGTACCAGAGCTCTGCCGTGCTACCGGGGTCGTTGGAGCAAGCGAAGTAGATGGCCGTCCAGAAATTGCAGGTCCAATCCAGCAGCCGCGTGGGGATTTCGTAATGTTGCATGACGCTGAGGCAGCGCATGTCGTGGCCGACGTCGATCTGCGTCGGGATGGGCATATCGTTGCTGCGGTCTCGCAGAACGGTGTAGTGCTTGCGGAAGGCGTCGATCAGCTTGTCTTCGATGAGTTCGGCGGCTCCGAAAGATTGCGTAGAGAACTGCCGCTGGAATGAGGGTATGAGAGCACCGAAGTCGCGGGGTTGGCCCCGAAAAGACCACCGGTTCGACGGACCGTCGAAGCCGGGGCCGTTGAGAAACTCGCAAAGGTCGATGAGTTCGGCCACGGATTTCACCGGGCCGGTAGTGATACCGGAAACGTCCATATGCCACGCGTGAAGGCATTACAACATAGGCCGCGGCGTTGGACAAGACCGGGAAACTCGTATCCGTAGTTAATTTGAGGGAGGCCGCGGCCCCCGCCCGGCCGGGTTCCCACGCCAACTGGTGGCGGATCCGCTGCTTTTCCGCAATCGACCACGCAAGTGCCGTGCAATATCGGAAGCTCTTTCGCCACCGGCCATTGCCCTGCTGACGGGCTCAGGCAGCTTCCAATTTGCGGGTGGTCGCGACGCGGGCCAGCGAGAGAATCACTGCGCCAAACAGAAGCGTATCGGCGAAATAGTTGAGCCCCTCGATTTTCACGGCGCTACGCGGGTCCGCCAGCGCCCCAATCAGGAGAGGCCCATAGATGACCACAACCAGGAGCAGAATCCAGGCGCCGAGGTATGCGGCCGCGATCCGCGTCTTGCGAGCCAGCAGTAAACAGCACCCGCCAACAATGAGGAATATCCAACGGTCAAGTACGCTCCTGGCCACGGCAAGGCCTGCACGCGGGTCGTCGTTGGCGGCACGCCGGTGATGTTCGATCAGGGCTGCGTTCCGGAGCCCGCGGATGTGGCGGTCCGGACGTCGTGAATTCCGCGGGTGCAATGTCGAATCCGGCCGCGAGCTTCGAGCCGTACCGCCAGCGCCTGCTCGGTCTCGCATACCGCATGCTTGGATCGATCGCGGACGCCGAGGACGCGGTGCAGGAGACGTACCTGCGCTGGCATGCGGCGGAACGCGGCAAAGTGTCGGACCCGAGAGCGTTTCTAATGACCACGACGGCGCGAATTTGTCTCGACACGCTGACCTCGGCGCGCGCGCGGCACAAGAAGTACGTCGGTCCCTGGCTGCCGGAGCCGGTTGTCGATACGGCAGCGCTCGCGCCCGACAGCCGAACCGAGCTGGCCGAGGATTTGTCCATAGCGCTGCTCTTGACGCTGGACCGGTTGTCGCCGCTGGAGCGGGCTGCCTTCCTGCTGCACGACGTGTTCGATTTCTCGTTTAGCGAAGTTGCCGCAACACTGGAGCGTAGTGAGGCTGCGTGCCGGCAGCTCGCCGCTCGAGCACGCGCGCACGTGCGCTCAATACGGCCGCGCGGCACCATGGCGCCGCCGGAACGTTCTGGAGAAATCGATGCGAAGCATGCGCAGCTCATGTCCGCATTCGTGGCAGCAACGCGCTCGGGCGATCTCAATGCGCTGACCCGCCTGCTCGCGAGCGACGTGCGCGTCCTGACGGACGGCGGCGGCAAGGTGGCAGCGGCGCTGAACGTGCTCGACGGCGCGGAGCGCGCGGCGCGTTTCCTGGTTGGCGCCACGCGCAAAGGGTGGCGCGACGACTTCACGCTGCGCTTCGCGACCATTAACGGACTGCCCGGTGTCATTCTGGATGGACCCGGGGGACCCGTTCAGACTACGACGTTCGAGATCAGGGGCGACGTCATTCGGGCGCTATACGTGGTGCGCAACCCGGACAAGTTGCGGCACTTAGCGGCGGCGGGGCCGCACGAGAGTGGTCCCGGATGAGCAAGCGGGCGTCGATTGCCGGACAGCATCCCGGGCCCAGCATCGCGGGCCCAGCATCGTGTCCGAATGGAGCATTATCCCTGAGCAGTCCAGGACCGCAAAGGCACGCCATGTGACGACACGTCCAAACGGTGGAGACCCGCTGAGCGGGCGCGGACCGGCGTCACTTGTCGACGACTTCTACCACGGGCCAGCCCGAGTTCCATGTAAGCGGCATGATGGCGAGGGTCGCTTTCCCTCCCATCCGAGCATCGCCTTCAAAATCGGAGGTGAACCAGCTTTTCCCATTATCGCGAAGAATGCCGGCGTGACCGGGCCCAAACAACGGTCCTTTGTTGGAAAGCAGGAGAGTACCGCCGGCTTTTTGCATGTCGACGCCATCTTTATCGATGTATGGGCCGGTAACGTTACGGCTTCGTCCAACGCGAATGTTGTAGGTGCTGTCCACACCGCGGCAGCATGAACCCCAATTGACGAAGAGATAGTAATAGCCATCGTGCTTGTAAAGGAACGAAGCCTCGATTGACTTGTTGTACGCCAGCGATGAGAACGCCGCCTCGAGGTGGAAACGTTTCCCGGTGTCCGGGTCGAGTTGCACGAGCTTGATTCCGCTCCAGTACGAGCCGAATGAAAGCCACAAGGTTCCGTCGTCATCGGAAAACACGGAGGGGTCGATTGTGTTGAAGTCGCCGCCCTCCCGTGATTGCACGACAATACCGTGGTCGGTCCAGTGATAGGCGGCGTCGGCTGGATCGAGAGTGGGGGTGGTCGCGAGTCCGATTGCCGAAGTGATCTTGCCGAAGCTGGAGACGGAATAGTAGAGCAGATATCGGTCGCCGAGGTGGATGACGTCGGGCGCCCAGTAGCTCATATTCCTGTTCTCGGGGATGGCTGCGGCAATCCACTCGGGAGCTGTCCGGAATACCGGCGGCCCGGGCTCCCACTTCACCAGGTCTTTGGAATGAAACGAAGGAATGCCTCGCCCGGTATAGAAGACCCAGAACTCGTCTTTGCATTTCACGATCGTCGACGGATCGCGAGTGATGATTCCCCGGCTTGCGGTTTGCTCGAGCGGCAGGCCGGCTCGTGACGCCGGGTCGGCGTCATCCGCGAGGGCGATTGCCGGCAGAGATGCAAGCAGCAAGAATGCTGAGACGGCGGAGTACGAAGAGAATTTCATTGATCTGGTCTCTAGCGTCATTCTCCTATGTTTACGGACTCACCTGCCCAGGCTTGGGCACAAGTAGTGACGGTCGTCGAGGTGAAAGACGGCAATGACTGGGCAAATGTGAGCGTACGGTCGCCCATCCGGAAGTACGGCGCTTCCGGCCTTCAACTTCCGTATGGCGTGTACTCCTGGTGGCGGGCAACTCCAAGCACCTGCCCATGGCCGCCATCTCATTCCACGCGTACAAACTTGAACGTTGGCGCTGAGTCTATGGAAACGCCGCGCGCATTTCGCACCTGCCTCAGGGTCAGCGTCTTGCCTTCGATTCGGAAACGATACACCTCGTTGGCGCCTGGCTTCATCACGACGGGAATCTTGGCAACAAGGGGGTAAATCGTGATCAAATCGCCCGAGACTTCGTATGTTCCGGCGTTAGCTAGCAGCGGCCCCCAGACGGCGCGCAACTCGTCGGCAGTGGCCTTGCTCATGTCGGCGATATCCGGCCGGCCGTTCGCTGCTAACACCATGCTGTAGCGCGTTGGCGTGAACAAGTACAGAGCTGCCTGCCCCGACTGCCCAGGGTCAAGCTGCCAGGCTCCCGCCAACGGTGAATCCGCGGCAAACGCTGTGCTGAAAACGGTCGCCAGCAGTATCGGGCTGACGGTTGCCAACGCCCATCCAGCATGACCGGAGGCCGATCTAGTCATGCGATACAGCATATCTCAGGAGGCATCCTTTTCTTCAAGGACGCCATTGATCTGACATGTCGGCCTGGAAGGGACGACCGAAGAGACTACAGGGTCGCGCCGAAAGCCAGCAGTCGGCCATCGCAATCCTTCACCACGAACTCGCGCGAGTGCCATGGCATGTTGGCAACCGCCCGAGTGAATTCTACGCCTTGGGCTGTGTATTCGGCATAAAGTGCGTCGGCATCTTCGACGAACAGGTACGCGTCGAGCAGTTCGTCCCGGTTTTTGTTCGGATTGGCTGTGGGCGGCTCGGCGCAGCGGAAGTGAATCACTTGCTGGTCGCGCGCCACGATGGCATAGACCGGCGGATCCAGCCACGTCCCCAGACATTCGAAGCCAAGCTTGTCTTTGTAATAGGCCAGCGTAGCGGGAATGTCCATGGTGAAGAACACCGGCGCAATCTGGCGGACCATCTGTCAAGTCTACTGCAGTAAACCGCCGGGTCGGGAAGTTGGGGTCTGCCGGCGAACCGTGCTCGCCGGACTTCCTGTTGGCGCCAGTCCAGGAGGAACACGCAAGGCCACGCCTTGGCGACGCCTGGTCCAACCAGGTTGGCCGGCGGGAATGGATCACCTACGTCCGGCTGCGGCAGCAAATTGACTTTCTTGGCGATGGTTCTCCACGCCTGCTGGCGCGGGCGAGGTGGATGTATAACGCCGTGCCATGAGTTACTATCAGGGCGCATCGAAGTGCGCGTCAAGCGCTTCATGAGGTTAGATTATGAGTAGAAAGCGAACAGCAGCAGAATCTCTTGCCGCGCTTATTCTTTGCGCCGCAGCTCTCATCACGTCGTCCTATGGCCAAACGAGCATGGGCAGAATTTCGGGAACCGTCACCGACGCCAGCAACGCGTCGATCACCGATGCCAAAGTGACTGTGACCAACGTCGATACGCGGGCCTCACGTACGGCCGCTACCGAAGCCAGCGGTTCTTATACCGTCACCAATCTCCCTATCGGCAACTATACGGTGGAAGTTGCCAAACAGGGTTTCAAGACGTCCTCTCACAGCGGCGTCGGACTCTCCGCCGACGCGCGCATCACGGTGGATTTCAGACTCGAGGTCGGCAACCTGTCGCAGACCGTGGAAGTCACGGCAGTGCAGACCGAGCAGGTCAATACCGTTTCCGGTGAAGTCTCGCGCGTGATCGACTCCAAGCAGGTGGACAACCTGACCATGAACGGCCGCAACTACGTCCAGCTCATGACGATGGTGCCGGGCGCGATCGTCACCAATCCCGACCAGTTTTCCACCACCACCAGCCTGGCATCCAACAACCAGACCATCAACGGCAACCGGGCCGATTCCAACAACCTCACGGTGGACGGCGCCTACAACTCGGTGGCCGGGAGCAACAGCAGCCTGGTCAACAACGTCAGCCCGGACTTCATTCAGGAAGTGAAACTGCAGACTTCCAACTTCTCCGCCGAGTACGGCCGCTTCTCCGGTCCGGCATTCAACATCATGACCAAGAGCGGGACCAATGCCTTCCATGGCGGCGCGTTCGAGTTCTTTCGCAATAACGACCTGGACGCGCGGAACTTCTTCGCGGCGCAAAAAACCGCGCTGCGCTTCAATAACTTCGGTTACGATGTCGGCGGACCGATCAAAAAGGACAAGCTCTTCTTCTTCGTCGGGCAGGAGTGGAAGCGCCTGCGCCAGCAGCAGAACCCGACTCGCGTGACGGTACCCACGACCGCGCTTCTCAACGGCGATTTCACCGGCCAGGCGCAGCTCTTTTTCCCCGGTACGAAGAACCCCATCCCCAATAACGATATTTCCTCGCTCATCACTACCGATGGCAAGGCCATCGCCAATGTCTATAAGACGATGTCCGCGCAATCCGGCGCGACCTTCACCAATACATCGACGGCCAACAACCTGACGCTCTACCCGCTGAACCCGTTGAATTTCCGCGAAGACATCGTGCGCCTGGACTACCGCATCAATGACAAGCACACCCTATACTTCCGCTGGCTGCAGGACGCCAACAGCCTGCTGGATCCCTTCGGCACGTTCTCCAGTTCCAACCTCAACACCACGCCCACCAACCGCAACCGTCCCGGCGAAAGCTTTCTACTGGCGGAAACCTGGGTTCTCTCGCCGCACGTCATCAACGAAGCGCGCGCCAATTCGACCTGGGTATCCCAGCACATTCTGCCGGCCGGCAACACGTGGCAGCGCAGCACCTATGGCTTCACGTACCCGCAGCTTTATCCGGGCGGCTGGTTCCCCGACGGAATCCCGCAAGTGAGCGTCACCAACTACGCCAACTTCCAGGGACCGAATTTTGCACTGATGTCGCCCTCGACCGATATCGGCTTATCGGATACCCTCACTTTGCTGGTGGGCTCGCACACGCTGAAAGCCGGCTTGACGGTGGTGCGCGACCGTGTCGACCAGAACGGACGTCCGGCCTACACGGGCAACATCAGTTTCAACACCAGCGGCAACCCCAACACCACGGGCAATGCACTGGCTGACGCCCTGCTGGGGAACTTCCGCAGTTACACGGAAGCCAGCGCCGACCCGGTCGGTTTCTTCCGCTTCACGCAGCCCATGGCATTCGTGCAGGACAGTTGGAAGGTCAACCGCAAGTTGAGCTTCGAGTTGGGCCTGCGCTACGAATACGTGCAGCCCATGTACACCGCGGGCAACAATATGGCGAACTTCGTACCCGGTCTTTATGACCGCTCGAAGGCAGTTACCATGACCACCGTCCGGCACACTCATTCCGGGATCCGGCAACCCTTACAACGGCCTGATTCGAGTGGGCGAGGTGCCCTCGGGTCAGCAAGGGCGCGTCCCGGGCTCGACCACTGCCTTCTTCCAATCGATTCCAGCTGGAACGCAGCGCGGCGGGTACAGTTCCGCAAACACCTTCGGCCCGCGCCTCGGGTTTGCCTATTCGTTTGACGAAAAGACCGTGATCCGCGGCGGCTTCGGAGTGTTCTACAACCGGCCCGAGGGCAACGTCACCTTCTCCCAGGTGAACCTGCCTCCCATCCTCGCGCTCACCGAATTCGACAACGGCAACCTCTCCAACCCCGCCGGCGGTGTTCCTGCCAACACCCTTCCTGTCGGCTCCATTACCGCCATCGACCCCGCTCTCAAAGCGACTTACGTGGAGCAGATCAGCCTCGGCGTGCAGCGCCAGTTGCCGAAAGCCGTTTTCGTCGAAGTCACGGGAGTAGGCGGGCTCGGACGGCACCTTCTCCGCCAGCCCAACATCAATTTCCCGGACCTGAAACTGGTGGCGGCGAACCCTTCGTTCAGCACCATCTACTACAACCCGTATCCCGGCTACACCTCGATACAGCAGTATCTGAGCGACGCCACCTCGAATTACTATTCGCTCCAGACCTTTGTCTCCAAGCGCGCCGGCAACGTTCTGTTCACCGGTAGCTACACCTGGTCCAAAGCCCTGGCCGATGCCTCCGGACAAGGCGACAACTCCGAAAACTACCAGAATCGCCACTTCAACTACGGACCCACTTCCTTTGACCGCCGGCACGCTTTCGTCGCGACCTTCACCTGGGAAATGCCCAAGTTGAAGCAGGCGAATGCCATCGTGCGTGGCGTGGCCGGCGGCTGGCAGGTCTCCGGCGTGGTCCGTCTGCAGACCGGCCCCTATTCCAGCGTGACCGGCGCCACTTCCACTACGTCACGCCGCGCGGATTACGTCGGCGGCGACCTCTACGCTCAGTCCAATCAGAACATCAATAACTGGCTGAACAAGGCCGCCTTCGTCACCGCTAACAATGGCGCATGGGGTACCTCGGGCATCAACATCATCGAAGCTCCGGGCTTACAGTCCTACGATCTCTCGGTGGCCAAGCACTTCAGGGTCACACGAGCGGATCAACCTGCGTCTCCAGGGGGATTTCTATAACGCCCCGAATGTCGCCAACTTTAGCGGCTTGAATACCACCATCACCAGCAGCGCCTACGGTACGGTATCGAGCGCCTATCCTCCGCGTCAGATTCAGTTGGCGCTGAAGCTCGCGTTCTAAAATCGAGCAACTGCTCCATACCCGACCGTGGTTAGTGGTTTGGGCCGGCTCAAGGATGCTGAATCCGGGAGCCGGCCCTTTCAGCTTGGAATCTCAGCAGCGTTCTTCAAATTCTTCACGATGGAATAAAATTTGTTCGAGGGGGCCTGGTGGTGCAGTCTCCTCGTAGGCGAGCAAATCCAAGCAAAGCCCGCAGGATCCTGAAAACACATCTCAACGTAGGCGACTACACGGTCATATGGTTTCCGTGACCGGCGTTCCACAGGAGTAGTCCCGCGGACGGCATGCCCGGACCCAAGCCGACTTATGGGTACCTATCTGGCTATCGTTCTCACCCCTTGTACGAGTGGACGAGCCGCTCGGAGGAACTCGCTAAACACTGCGCAGAACGCGCGAAGGCGGCGCAAATTGCCCTGGAGTCAGTTCGCAATTCGTCCTTATCCCGCCTGGAATGATCGCCGAGGTCTCTAAACAGCAGCTACTTACAGCTAAGACCAGCAGAAAAACTACCGAAGGCTTTTGGTAGCGTAGAGTACCTCGACATCCGTGTCGCTTGCCGTTCCGCCCGGGTGCAGACGTGAGGAAGCACCGCGCCATTACAGCCGCAATGAAGAAGTTATATAATGACTTTCACCCGATAGCCGTTTAGACACAGCAGGCATCCATGGATTTCAACTCAATCATTCGCTATTTCGACCTCGCATCTGAAACAAGGCGCGGAGGCGCCAATGCAGTGGCTGACGGTAACGAACCGAAGGCCGCCGCGTGGTGGCCACAGTATCTCGCGCTCGTCGCCGGCATTATCGTGCAGCCCCCGTTCGAACACTTCCGAAACAGCACTCCGCATGAGTGGGCCTTGTCTGCAGTTCCAAGCTGGATACCATTCGCGCTGATAGTAGGTGTCGTAGTTTTCCCCGCGCTTTACAAGAACGCGTTCGATCCGACCAAACCCATGTTCGTACAGTTATGTGCGATATTCACTAGCGGTCTCGGCTGGCAGGTCCTCTTGCAGACAGCCTTGAAGGCAGGTAACTGATGATTTCAGTGCTTCGGCTCGTCGCCCAAGACGAATCCTTGCTTGGCTCGCTTGACAGGCTGCTGGAACGTGGATCTCTTCGGGAGCAGACCCATGGCGTAGCTTTGGGCTTCGACGTTTCCTGGTTATCCTGGATCTCAATATTTTCTATGGATCGCTACCGGTACTTCCCCGAGCGTTGGCCAGGGTCGTCGGGTGAAGACTGGCTCTTCTTTGATGGTCAGAGCGGCGAGCAGATGATTCTGGGGTGCCTTCGGAAAGGGCCGCGGCCGGATTGGTGGAGTCGGCATTGTGTCATGCAGGGTTACCAAGAATACTCAGTCCCGATCATCATAAAGATAATCGTTCGTGATCCACACTTCAGCCCACGCGAAGCAGAGTTGCCGACGACCCTTGAATCGCAATTCGGAACCCATCCGGTGGTCTATCAATACCGCCCCGCGTGCGTCGCTATCTCAACGGCAACCTCGACCATCAGCCTCAAACCCTCCGCCTCCATTGGGCAATTGGTCCCCCAAAAGACGGGTACGCTGGGCGGCTTTTTGAAAAACACTTTCACCAATCAACACTATGCGGTCACTTGTGCTCATGTCTTGCCAGCACTAGGAAGCGACGTCGTTTATCCCGGCCCGTCCAGAAGCGCTCACCCGACAATCGTAGGAAAAGTCGATTTCTGCCAATTGCCCGGCCCGACCCCTGGCTCGCAACTATGCAACAATCGTTCGACCTTTACGAACAATCAGTTGGATCTAGCCCTCGCCTCGATCGACTTGGCAAAGGCCTCGCCGCTTCCTCAGGTAGGCTACCCCTCCGCAGTGCTCTTAATAAACCAGATGAGCACGGGTCACAAGGTGCGTTTTTATGGGCAGACGAGTAAGTCAGTGATGGCCAAGGTTGATGACCTAAATATCTGGCGTGTCGTTACGATTGACGGTCAAGAGCACTGCTTTGGCGATATATTTTCGATTGTGGGCCGCAACCGAGCTTACTTTAATCAAGCATTGGCTAAGCCCGGGGATTCCGGCTCTTGGGTAATCTCCGACGGTTCTCAACCACCGGCCTGGGCCGGCATGGTGATCGCTGACGACGGGCTAAAGGCCTACTGCTGTTTCGCGGAGCACATCATGGATCGAGTCGCTTTGCATTTCGGTGGAAGCGGCTCGTGCGTTCTACCGTGAGCTCGGCGCAGCGCGCGATCTTCGATCAGCGAGTAAAGCTCTCGGCCTGACGCGATCCCATGCCCTCAATATGTCGATCCCCGTTTACGTGGCCCGCCGCAGCGTCGGTTGGGCGGCGCTCAACCCTCCAGCCCAGCATTCCTCATCCTGTTGATGTGTCGCGGCCGGTCTCGTAGCGCCGCCGCCGCGCGCGAAGTCTCGGCTGCATGTCCTCGTATAGGGCGTTTGCGGCCAAGTTGGTCGGCGGTCAAAAGATGACTTTCGGATACTAAAATCAGATCGTCAAGCTCGGCCTTCCGATCCTCCAGCAGGAAAGCGAGGCGCTTGTACCTTATAGACCGAAGCACTCTTGTTGGGACTGGCGCTTGCAAACGAGATAACAGAAGTAGAGCGAGACAATTTCACGAGCCTGGAAGGCGGGACACGCCAACCAGTAGGCGCCTTGCTCAATCAAGTCGGATATTCCATAGTCGGCAAGTGACGTCCGACATACCCGATCTCCACGGTCTTCTGAGTCGTATTGCATATGAGGTGAATGCGATGGCTGCGATCGACCCACATGTGATCCTCGAAGGTCCTCATCACCCCGTCGTGACCGCGAAACCTGCGATCATCAGCATACCTCTTCATTGTTCGCGCAGTTTCTCCGCTGATCTCAGTCGTGCCGTCAGGGAAACGGTCAGCCTTGGATTGACTCCACCGCGTGCTTCGCTCATCGAGTTCCGCGAGCCGCTTGAACAAAAGGGGTAATAGAGTTGTGCTGAACTTCTCGATCTGATTCTGTACATCCAAGCCAAAGAGTAAACCTGGAAATACGCGGGCCCGCATTGACCAAAAGGTCCGCGAAGCAAGTTCGTGACGCAGTCCCGCGAGACGACGCCCGCGAATCGCCTCCGCATGGGATGGTTCAGCCACATGATCGAAGAGACAGGCATCGCATCCTGAGACGAAGCCCATTGCGTCGAATCTCCACAAATCTGACCGACGCAGCCCAATCAAGATGAAGTTCATCGCGGCACAGATCAACGCATCGATACCAGCCGCCAAGACGCTTGGAAAGGTCTGTTCGTACCCCGGCGCCGGAGCATCCGGGGAAAGCCGCAAGACCGCCTCGACCTCGATATTCGTGAGAGTGGCTTCGGCCGGTACGGTACGATTCAGTGCATCAAAGAAGGCCGCCAAATCGTGATCCGGAGTCCCGTAGAAACCGTGGACCAACCCTCCCAGACTAATGGAGGCTTCGACATCGTTTTGCACGATGAGCTGCAGCCACGGGTCAACATTCATTCGAAGTGAGGGGAGAGTTGCCGAATCGGCGTCAAGCAATGCGAGGCCACGCAGCAGGGTGGCCAAGTCGGTTCTTGCAGCCGTCACGTCGTGGTATGGCTCCACGATTGACGCACCATTCAGAACGTAATCAGTCATCTCTGGTCAGGAGGCTTTCGGCCGTACAAGACGCGCCATGTTACGGCGATGCTGGTCGAAGAAGCCTTCGGGCCACTCACTCAGCCGCCCTTCTGCATCAATCTGTGGCGTAGTTATCTCCAGGGTGGTCTCGTTGCGCACGAAATAGTGGAAGGCGGCGTCCTCGGGCTTCAAAACGCCCTCACGAATTGCTATGCGGACGCCATCCATGACGTGATCAGAGTGGGTTTCGATGATTATTTGGACCCCGGCCGACGCCATCTGTGCGAGAAATGCACCCATCTGAGCCTGACCGCGCGGGTGAAGATGTGCTTCGGGGGAATCGATTATTAGGACGCATCCTCGTGGTGCCATCAGTCCCGCAACCAAAGCCGGGAAAGCATAAGAAATTCCATAGCCGATATTCGCAGGGCGCGTCCAGCCAGAAGTGGGGCCGGATTTTATTTCCAAGCGCACCTGATTTGTTCCGGAGATTGGTATCGCGTTGAACTCCACACCGGGGAAAAGCTCGGCCGCCCATGCATTCACCTGATAGCGAAGGGTGGTTGCGTCGTTCCCCTTCAGACTTCGCGATGGCAAACCCGGACTGTCCGACTCCTGATGAAACCACCAAGTTGCGAATTGACCCAGCGGGCCGACATCACCGAGTGTGCTCTCTGCGTCCTCTGGTACAGGGAAAAGATCAGCATCCACCTGCCGCGACGCACTTAAGAAAATCAGGCGCTCTAGCATGGTGAGCGTTTCATCGCAGGGGCCCCTAAGTCCACAGGGTCGTATGCCTTCAAAAGTCTCCGCAACGCTAATCTCAGAGTTCCCGGACACAAGTTCTGCTCGAACCGCCTTTAATGAACGCCTGTCATCATCGCTAACATTGAAGCGCCAGAGTAGTTCTACTTCATGAGTGGTGAGCCCAAGTGCGACTTCATTTCCGCCGGTAACGCGGTTGATCACATCTGCGGCGGTTCCAAGGTTCGCCAACGGCCCCTTTAGACGTAGATCCGCGGATCGTCTTCGGCCCCGAAGAGTTTGGGACAAAAGGAGGAGCGTTTGAATGGCGGTGGATTTGCCAGCCGCGTTGAAACCTGTGAATAACGTGAGAGGAGATAACGGCAGTGTAAGCGTATCGAAACACTTAAACTGCTCCATTCGGAGAGCGCGAATCATGTCGTTACCTCTGCTATTTTGTTCTCCATTTTCTCGAACCGCGTTCTCACGCGCTTCTTATCATTTGTCGCGTACGTAATAGCCCGATTAAAGTCCTCGTCCGCCAGGAGCCCAGCTACGGCGGCCTTGATTGCTGACTGTCGCGTCGACACTGTATGTTCGTCAAGCGTCGATAGTACTACTGAGCAGACATCGAAGAGTGCTACATTGAGTGCCGATCGATCTGCGTCGTTTTCCGTTCGAAGAGACTTTCGAAAGGCGTGCCTTTTGAACAAACGTTCATTCACAGACATTGAAAACGTAAATCGTGCCTCAAGCTGGGTCAATTTTTCGGGCCCCATCTTGTTCATGGATTCTAACGCCTCAGCGAGAAAGCTGTCCATCTCTCCGGAACGGTAATGATCCCATCCCAGGATGGAAAAAGCGCAGAAGCGATTGACGGTTTCGCGATCACGCATAGTCTTGCTTTTCAGAGAGCCTCCCGTGGCGTTCAAGAAAGGCTTGCTCTCGGCGCAACGTTTGAGCCATCGCGTAGCATTCCCGTTATAGAGGCAGTTGCGCATCTGCTGTCGAGTTAATGGCTCTCCACTATTTACCCGCTCGAATATGTCTAGCCTCGCCCGCTCTGGTGCCTTGGAGTCGAGAATGTAAAGAGTAAGCTGGGTGTCCTCGACTCGCTCTTGTAGCTTCAGTTCCAGGTCATTAAAGGATTTTCCTTCAAGAGGGTGTTCCTGTTCGTCCTCATTTCTTGCGAACGAGAGCTTCAGTTTGTTATCGAGAAAACGACGGAACGTTGAGAGACGTTGGAGGCCATCGACTACAATGATCCGACCGTCGTCTGCTTCAGCAACGTAAAGCACCGGCAAAGGGATTCGCATGATGCACGATTCGATTAGCCGGGACTGCTTGTCGTCCTTCCAAACGAACTCTCGTTGAAACTCCGGGTTTAGATCATAACGATCCGACCTGATTCGTTTGACGACCTCCCCAACGGTTCGCACATCAGACCTTACAAACACGGCGTCTAAAGGATACTCGCCCCATCCGGTCGAATGCGAAGTTTCCAACCCTTCGAGCTCTCCATCGGTGCTCTGAACTCCATCCGATGGAGTAAGGCCGCGAAAAACTGCCAGCAGTGCCTCCATCTGAACTTCATCTGGTTGCGCCCTGGAATTCTCCCAAAGTGAAATCGTCGCTTGCGACACACCGACTTGCTTTCCGAGTTCGGCCTGCGTCAAGCCCAGGGCTGTGCGTTCGCGCTGAAAATCCAGTCCAGCTCCAATGTCTTCGTTCACCTGAGATTTATCCTATACCTCTGTTTCTTCTGTCACCGCCGGTTGCAGTTCGGCACTATTGATCGTATCGCAACCGGCGAAAAACGGGGTGGTTCGGCGTGTTTTCAGACGAGTTTGACGATTACTCCCCATAAACGCTATGACCCAATCGGAAGTGCCCCGGCGCAGGAACGTCCGGGCGCGGAGATGAGATTCGGGCCGGGGCACTTTCGATTGGGGCGTTTGAACGAGGCCGCTGGCGTTTGCGGCGGACGCGGGGCCGCTTTTAGGGCAGACGCCGGCCATTATTGGAATTTGAATCGATATTCCACTGGAAGTAATAAAACTAAAGGGGCTCTATAGTGAGCATTCCAAATATGGAGCATCGCCCAGAGAATATCGCTTCTGCCTCGCGAACGCAAACGGTCGAAGAGAATCTCTCGACCGACGACCACGCGTTAGCGTCCGCCGCGCCAGCGGCTTCGTTCAAACGCGCTTGGCTCCGCGGATTCGCCGCGCGGATCTGACCCGCGGCGGATCAGTCCCGTGAAGTCCCGTTCACGTCAAGTTGACGGGAACGGCCTAGTCGTTGAAGTGCAGTCTGCCGGTTTCGAGCGGATCGTCTATGGGGAGATTGAACCACATTACTCCTCGCAAATCGGCTCGCGTCCTCGCAATTTCCGAGTGTGACGCGGCGGGAGCACTTGGCCGGATGCTCAAATCAACGAGATGACTTCTCACTCATGTGATGTGGTATGCAAAGTTGCGATGTGATCTGATACCCAGTTGGAACGATAGACCCTCCAAGGCCATCGCGTCATGAAGAATTCCACCCTAGTGAATCGCTCGCAGTTGGCCTCAAGCAGTTCGGTGAACACAATGCCGAGTTGATTCCGGAACCTCACGTTCCCCGTCAACGCTCCCCTATTCCCCACCCCTCCAACCCGCCGAGCTAAGATGGAAACCATACCTTTGCCCCACCGGTCCGACAGTCTGCACATTCGCGAGCCGCGCTCCGGCGTGGACTTCGGGCTGTACTACGATCTCCGCTGGCGCATCCTCCGCGAGCCCTGGACCCAGCAACGCGAAACCGCCCGCGACGAACACGAGGACGCTGCCTGCCACCTCATGGCCTTCTGCGGCGACCACCTCGTCGGCGTCGGCCGCATCCACTTCAACTCCGCCGACGAAGCGCAGGTCCGCTACATGGCCGTCGAAGACGCCTTTCGGGGCAAAGGTGTCGGCAGTCAAATCCTCGTCGAGCTCGAAAAACGTGCCTGGCATCGCGGCGCCCGCCGCATCATCCTCAATGCTCGCGAACGCGCTGTCCGCTTCTACGAACGCCACGGCTACCAGCGCACCGAGCACGCCAGCGAACTCTTCGGCATCTCCCATTGGGAAATGGAAAAGCGCGCCTGAGCGCTACCTGCCTTCCCACCCGCCGCCGAGCGCCTTGTACAACGCCACCAGATTCGTCATTACCGCGGTATCGCTCTGCGCCAGGTCGTCCTCCGTCGCGAGTTGCTGCCGCTGCGCGTCGAGAACGCTCAGGAAATCGGCGAGCCCGTGCGCGTAAAGTTCGGTCGCCATCTGCGTCGCGTCCTTGCCGGCACGCACCGCCGTCTGTAGCCGCTCCCTGTGCTCCTGCTCGCGCCCGTACGCGGTCAGCGCGTTCTCCGTCTCCTCCAGCGAGCGCAGCACCGCGCTCTGATAGGCAAGCTGGGCCTGGACCAGCTGCTGCTTCTGCGCTTCCAGGTTGGCTTTCAGCCGTCCGCCGGTGAAAATCGGCAGCTTGATCTGCGGCCCTGCCGCGAAGAAATTTCCCGCACCCAGCGTCAACCCTGCAAACGACGTCCCTTGCCGCCCCGCGCTCCCCGTCAGCGAGATCTTCGGAAAGAAATCGCTCCGCGCCACGCCCACCCGCTCGCTCGCTGCCGTCACCTCCCGGTCCGTGCGACGCACGTCCGGCCTCCGCTTCAACAGCTCGCTTGAAAGCCCTACCGGCACCACCGGCGGATTCGCGGGCAGCGCTTTCACTTCGCCCAACTCGACCTCGAGCGAACCCGGCTCCTCGCCCAGTAGCACCGCCAGCCGGTGAATGCTCAGTTGCCGCGCCGACTCCAGCGCCGGCACTATCGCCTGCGTCGCCGCCAGTTGCGAGGTCTGGCGCGCGACATCCAACTCCGTCCCCAGGCCCGCCTCAGCCCGTGCCCTCGCCAGATCCAGAGAATCCGCCTGCACCCGGATGTTCTGCCCGGCGATGTCCAGGCGCTTCTGTGTGCCGCGCAATTCCCCGTAGTTCCGCGCCACCTCCGCCAGCAGGCTCACCAGCGTGTCGTGCCGTGCCTCTTCCATCGCCGCCGCGTCTGCCGTCGCCGCCGCCAACGCATGCCGCTTGCCGCCAAAGAGATCGATCTCCCAACTCGCGTCGAACCCCTGCTGCAGGACACTCGTCTCGAACGGCGCCAGCAGCGACGATTGCGCCCCCGCGTTCGGCCGGAAGATTCCCTGTGTCAGGCCGCCGCGAACCCTCTGCTGCGAGTCGATCGTCTCCACCGAGGGCAGCAGGCCGCTCCGCGCCACGCCGCGTGCCGTACGCGCCTCCAGCAGCCGCGATTCCGCCGCCTTCAAATCCAGGTTTGCCCGCAGCGCCCGCTCGATCAGCGAGTTTAGTTCCGCATCGTGGAAGCCGCTCCACCACTGCTCCACCGCCGGCTCCGCGCTCGCCCCCGCCGCCTGCGAACGAAACTGCGCCGGAGTGGTCGCGCCCCACGCCATCGCCGCGCCCGCCGCCGCCCACACGATCAGTGCCCGCCTCATTTCTGACCTCCGGCATCGATGAAGATATCGAGCTGCTGCCCCGCGTACACGCGCGCGCCGCCATCCAGCGCGAAGATCACCTGCAGCACCCGCGTGTCCACCCGCTCCGTGCTGTCGCCGGTCAGGTTGCGTTTCGGGATCACGTACGGCTCCACCCGCACGAAGCGCAGTCCCAGCCGCTCGCTGCTGTTGCCGCGCACCGTGGCCGTTGCCTTCGCTCCCGCCTTCACGCGCCACGCATCCTGCTCATCGATATCGGCCCGCACGTTGAGCCGAGCCGTGCCGCCCATCAGAATCAGCGGCTGTACCAGCGGCCCGGCCTGCGCGTATTCACCCGCGTGCACTTTGCATTGCAGAATCTCGCCCGCGATCGGCGCCGTCACCACCAGCCGCGCCAGGTCCGCCTCCACCCGTTCTACCTGCCGCCGCGCTTCCGCCACCTCGGCCCGCGCGATATCCAGGTCCGGCTTCCACGTTCCCGCGCGCAGCCGCGCCAACTCTGCCCTCGCCCCCTCCAGTCGCGCTTCCGCCGCTTTCGCCGCCAGCCGCCGGCGCTGCAGATCTTCGTCGCGGATCGCCCGCTTGTCGCGCACGCTCTCCATCAGATTCACCTGCACCGCGGCGTCCTGGTAGAGTTGCTCCGCCTCGCGGACCTTGGCCTCCGCCGGCGGCAAATCCTCCGGCCGCGGCGACATCGCCAGCCTCTCCAGCTTCGTTTCCGCCAGCGCGAGCGAACTCTGGCGCAGCGCCAGTTCGGCCCGCAGATCGCGATCGTCCAATGAGAAGAGCCGCGCGCCCTTGCGCACGTGGTCGCCGGCCTGCACGTCCACCCGCGTCACCAGTCCCGGCACCGGCAGGCTGATCGCGATGTTCTCCGACTCCGCTTCCGCCAGCCCCACCGCGCCCACCTGGTCGGCATAGACGGCCGTCGGCGGCGCCGCGGGCGGCGTCAACTTCGCCTGCACCGGCTGCGTATGTATTATCTTCAGCACCGCGAACGTCAACGCCAGCGCCGCGAATATAGGTAGTCCCCACTTGATCATTAGTTCACCCCCACCAGAATTTCCGCCATCGCCCTCGACCCCGTACCACGGGTCTCCACAATCCGCCCGTCGTCCATGTGCGCGATCCGGTCGGCGAACTGCAGCACCCGGCTATCGTGCGTCACCACCACCACCGCGCGATCCGGCCGCACCGCCACATCGGTCAACAGTTCCATCACCGCGTTGCCGGTCTCGTGATCCAGCGCCGAGGTCGGCTCATCGCAGACCACCAGCCGCGGATTGTGCACCAGCGCCCGCGCCAGCGCCACCCGCTGCTGCTGTCCGCCCGAAAGCTGCGAGGGCAGGGCGTGCAGGCGCTCGCCCAGGCCTAGTTGCGCCAACAGGTCGCTCGCCGCGGCCACCGCCTTCTTCCTGGGAACGCCCGCAGCCAACAAGGGCACCGCCGCGTTCTCCGCCGCCGTCAGCGCCGGCAGCAGGTTGTACTGTTGGAACACGAAGCCGATATTGTTCCGCCGGAACCGCACCGCTTCTCCGCCCGGCATCGCGCTGGTATCTTCACCCAGCACCGCCACCTCTCCGCTGCTCGCGTCCAACAGCCCCGCGACCACTGAAAGCAGCGTCGTCTTGCCGCAGCCGCTCGGCCCCATCAACAGCGTCATCTCGCCGAATTTCACGTCCAGGTCCACGCCGCGCAGCACCCGCACCTGGTTTTCCCCCGCGCCGAAATCCTTGGTTACCCCGCGGCAAACCACCGCCGAGTCAGTAGCCGTTCCCATGTGAGTCATCCCGATCTCCCCCCTCTAGCCGCGGAAAACCACCGCGGGCTCCAACACCAGCACCCGGCGTATGCTCATCAGGCTTGCCGCCATCACGATGAACAACACCACCGCCCCCGTTCCGGCAGCAATCTGCCAGAACAATACGAAGCCCCTCAAATCCAGATTGCCCTTCGTGATCTCGAAGAACCCCGCCGTCATCGCGATCCCGATCGAATATCCGATCACCCCCACCATCAACGCCTGCAGCAGGATCATTCCAGTGATTCGCCAGTTGGTGACCCCGATCGCCTTCAGAGCCCCGAATTGCTTCAAATTCTCCAGCGTGAAAATGTAGAAAGTCTGCCCCGCGACGATCGTCCCTACCACCAGCGCGATCGCGATCGTGATCCCGAAATTCACCGGAATCCCCGTGTGCGCGATGTAGTACCGGATCGTCTGCCAGCCGAATTCCTTCCCGGTGGCGGCATGCAGCCCCGTCGCCGCCGTGATCCGGCGGCAGACCTCCTGGTCGCTCACCCCGGCCTGGGCCTTCACCAGCACGAAGGAAAGTTGATTCCGTTCCCGCCCCACATACGTCCGCGCCTGGCTGTATCGCGAATAGAAGACTGGCAGGTTCTGAAACGGCGGCGACGAATTGAAGATGCCTTCGATCGTCACCCGCCGGTCGTTCAATTCCAGCGTCCTTCCCAACCGGTAGGGCTCCTTGGGAAAGAAGAACTCGTAACCGACCCGGTCCACCAGCACAGCGTCCGGCTTGCGCAGGTCCTCCGGCGACCCCAAAACCATATCCCGCGGCGCGCCCACCAGCGTGGCGTCATCCACCCCCATCATGATCACCACGCGAAAAGTTCCGTCGAAGGCCTTCGCGCGCGGCTGCCCTTTGAACAGCGGCGCCGCCCATTCCACGCCCGGCACCCCGCGTACCCGGTAAACGTCGTCGTCGGTCAAGGCCTTCACTTCGTCGAAATACTGCGTCTTCGCATCCATCACCCAGATGCCCGCGTCCTTCACGTCCTTGATCTGGCTCGTGGTGCGATCCATGATGCCGGCGAAAATCGTGCTCTGGTGCGACATCAGGAAAGTGGAAAATGCCACCGCGAAAATCAGTCCCAGGTATTTGGCGCGGTCGCCGATCAGCATCTGAATCGCCACGAAATTCATGATTTATCCCTTCTATATGAACTACGCTCATTCGATGAACAATGTTCATCAGAGTCGCAAAAAAAATGTCACTGCTTCGGGTCGCGACGCACACCCTCAACCAAGGTATGCACCATCCGGTCGATCAGCCGGGTACGTTCCACAAACGGGAATCCGCTGCAGGTGATCAACAACGACGTCAAGCCGTGAATACCCGCCCACAGCGTCTGCGCCAGTTCGTCCGCATCGTCGGAAACCAGTTCCCCGGCATCCACGCAATCCTGCACGCATTTCCGCATGCACGCGAACGACTGCAATCCCACCGTCTGAAACACCGGCACCGCCTGCTGGTTCATCTTTGCCTGAACGAAAGTCAACACATAATGATTAGGATGATCCAGGCCAAACTGAATGTAAGTCCGCAATCCGCGCCGCAGTTTGTCCACTGGTGCCGAGGTATCGTGCTCGATCGCCTGCATACGCGTATTGAGCTTGGCAAACGTCTCCTCGCAGATCTTGGTCATGATCTCCGCCTTATCGTGGAAGTAAAGGTAGATGGTTCCGGGCGAGTACTCCACCTTATCCGCAATCTTGCGAATGGAGACGCTCTCGTACCCTTCTTTGACGAACAAGGTGCGTGCGGCATCCAGAATCTCCTCGCGGAGATCCTCTTTCTCGCGTGCGCGCCTTTGCTTAATTCCCATGCTGAACACTGTTCATTTTATGCTGCTACATGGGCGATGTCAAGACCTTAGGTTTAACTGACTCCTGGAAGACATGGCGGCGGCAGATCGTTTATGATTCCCTCATCCGTTCATCTGCAGGGAGACCATCCGTTATGACGCTGCCGGGAGTTTCACAGTTGCTCGCGGACATCAAAGTACTCGAGGACTCTGTGCGAGCCTGCCGCTCACACGAAGACGTGCGTATGGTGATTCTTACGCGCGAAGAGGCCGAAGTAATCGATTCGTACCGACGCTTCCGTTCTGAAGAGCTCTGATCCCTCAGAACGAGTACTTCAAGCCGAACTGAATCAGCCGCGGCGCCACCGCGGTCTGCGTGATCACGCCGAAGCCCGCCGTCCGGAATGTCGTTCCCGGATTGGCGAACTGGGCATGATTCAACGCGTTATAAAATTCCACTCGCAGCGCGAGCTCCGCGCCTTCCCGCAATCCACCCACGCGCGACCGCTTGCCCAGCGACATATCCGCGTTCACCTGCCCGGGCCCGTTCATGATGCTCTGTCCCGCATTCCCGTAACCCGCCGACCCGTCCGACCCCAGTACCGCCGGCGCACAGATTCCCGACGAATCGATCCACCCGTTCAGCCGTGCTTCCACGCTCCCGCTGCTCGCCAGGCCGGCGTATGTCGCGCCCGGACACATCGTGATCGTGGACGTCGCCGCCCGCCCGTACACCGTGCCGCCATTCGGATCCGTCAGCGTCATCGGCAATCCGCTCTGCACCAGCACGATCCCGGTCAGCGACCAGCCCTGCGACAGCGCGTGCTGCAGCCGGCTGGTCCCCGCCGGCAGCGCCAACTGGTAATCGAAGTTCGTGATCAGCCGGTGCGTGCGGTCGAATCCGGCGCGCGACTTGCTCAGCGCCAGGTTGTTCTGATCGTTCAGCACGCTCAGATTATTCTCCGCCTTGGAAAACGTGTAGGCCGCCTGGAACGTCAGCCCCTTGGACATCTGCTTGCGCAGCGTGGCCTGCATGCTGTGATACCAGCTTGTTCCCGTGAACTCGCTGGTCACCAGCGCCGTCTGCGTCTCGCCGAGCACCGGCACCCGCTGCGCCGAATTTGCCGACGTGTTGCTCGTGATGCAATGCGTCGCCACCCCGTCGTACCCGCAGTTCAACGGCTGCGCCGCGCTCGCCAGGTTCGGTTGATTGAGCCCGCGCGAAAGCAGGAGTCCGTTGCCGTGCGAGCCTACATATCCCAGGTCCAGCGACAGGTTGCGCACCAGCCGGATCTTCGCGGTCAGGTTCCATTGCTGCAGTCGCGGAACCCGGTACAGCGGCCCCGCCGCGCGGTCCGATAGCTGCGACGTCAGCGTGCGCGGCACGTAGCCCAGCGTCGTCGTCGGGAACGGCTTCGAGAAGGTCGAGAGATTGTTGCTCGTATCCGCGTTCGTAAAACCCTGCGCGAACGGCACCGACGTGAACAGCGGCGCCGTCGACGCGTTCCCGCTGAACGGCGGATTCTGGTAAAACCATCCGTACGCGCTGCCCACTACCATGCGCCCGCCGGCCCCGAATGGCTGCCATGCGAACCCCACCCGCGGAGCGAAGGTGTCGTGCGGCGTGCCGTTCTCGTAAAAGCTCTTCGATGCCCGCGTCGCCACTCCCGCCGGCGCCGGCCCGAATGCCTGGCCCGTGTACGGATTGATCAGCTTCGCGTCGTAATTTGCCGCCACCGTGTTGCCCGCCAGAGTCCCGCCCGCCGGTGCGATCGCCGTCTGCCGCATCAGCGCCAGCGAGGCATTCCCGATCGTTCCCGACTCGTCCAGCGACGGCGTGATGTACTCCCACCGCAAGCCCAGGTTCACCGTGAAGCGCGCGCTCACCTTGATATCGTCCTGCACGAATGCCGCACCGTAATATCGCCGGTACTGGTAGGCGACCTCGCCGTTCGGCCCCACCCCTTCGCTCGCCTGCACCGTCTGGATATTGCTCCGCCCCGTCGGACTCAGGTTTCCGGCCGCGCTCAGTCCCACCAGGAAATCTTCGAACGTCTGGAACGTCATCTTCCCGCGCGCGCCGCCCGTGTCGGACCGACCGTTGTATTGGTTGAGGAAGAACCCGCCGCCGCGTAACCGCTGCTTGCCATGAACCCAAGACAAGTTATCGCCCCACGACCACGTGCGCGGCTCGAAGTGATTGTCATTCGGGTCAGACCCGAACAGCCGGAAGCTCCCCATCGGTCCCAGCACCGTGATCTCCGGCGGCTGCGGAAACAGCGGATCCACCGCCGTCATACCCACCTGCGCCGCGCTCGGAGTTCCCACGCCGGTTGTGTCCGTGCGATTGCGCGTGAAGGTCATCACTGCTTCGTTCACCGTCTTCGCGCTCACCTGTGTCGTCAGCCGCGCGCTTGTCGCCACGTCGCTCGCCGAGAGCGCCTGCCCCGCTCCAAACCCGGGGACGATCGGCGCGCCCGGGTAGCCGCCCGGCGATCCGAAGGTTCGCACCTGGTCCACCTTCGCCGCGAACACGCGCGCCGAGAGCGTACTCTTGGCCGATAGCACCGCGTCGCCATTCCCCAGGTAATGATCCTCGTTGTAATGCGAGGGCATGCTGTAGGTGGAAAATCCCAGCCCCGCGTTAGTCCCGCTCGCCACCAGCGTCTGCGGCGTGGGAATCAGGTAGCGCCCGTCGCTGCCCTTCATTTGCAACAAGCCCAGCGCCACCGGGTTGATCGCCGCCGTCGAGCCCGTGTTCTGATTCGCGCAGTCCAGTTGCTTTCCGCCCGCGTACGTCTGATACCGCGCGTCGCCCGCGTGATTGCCCGGGCAGAACTGCGCCGCCAGCGTCGCCGCCGACCGGTCGTTCGTCAAGCCCGGCAAAATCAAATTCGAAATCGACGTGTTGTCCAGTCCGTTCACCTGCCGCGTGCCCTGATAGGACGTGAAGAAGAACAGCTTGTTGCGCTTTACCGGACCGCCGGTGGTCGCCCCGAACTGGTTCTGCTTCAGGTCCGGCTTCGGCTGCCCGGTCGCATTGCGGAAGAATGGGTTGGCGTTGAAGATGTCGTTGCGCAGAAACTCCCATGCGTTGCCATGCAGGCTGTTCTCGCCCCGCTTCGTCATCAGGTTCGTGTTCGGCACCATCGCCCCGAACATGGCATCGTTCTGCGACGTCTGAATTTTGAATTCCGAGATCGCGTCCGGATTCGGCACCGTGCTCGGCGCGTACGCCCCGTCCACCGTGTACCCGCCCGCCGTCGTGTTGCCGTTCACGTTCACACTCGGCGTGCCGCGCCCCAGAGTGCCCGCGTTATTCACGCTCGCTACCGACCCCGACGACATCGAGAGCACCTGCGTGAAGTTCCGCGTGTTCAGGGGCACCGCCGTGATCGTCTTCTGGTCCACCAGCGTGCCCGTCGAGGGCGCCGCCGCCCGCAAGCGGCACGCGCATTCCACCATCGCCGTGGAATCGCCCGGTTCGAGCGCCGCGTCCAGCACCGGGACTTCAGACGCATTGAGCGTCAGCCGCGCCATCCGCGCGGTCTTGAAGCCTTCGCGCGCGAATTCCACCTGGTAGGTTCCCGGCGGCAGCAGCGAAAAGCGAAAGGCCCCCGCATCATCCGCCGTCGCCGCGTGGTGCTCGTCCGTCGCGCCGTTCAGCAGCCGGACCGTCACTCCCGACAGCCGCTGCCCGGAGGAATCCGTCACCGACCCTTCCAGCGCGCCGGCCGCGGCCGATTGCCCCAACAGGCACCCGGCGAACACGATGATGATTCCGGAGAGTTTGAGGACCAAACCGGATTCTATCACCTCTTACTCTGATTCCCGTTTGCCCGCTTTGTCGCAGGCTACTTCTTGGGCGGATACTTATCGAACGCCTTCTTCACCATATCGTCCAGCTTTTCCTGCAACTTGTTGGCGTCGCTCTTGTCCTGCCTCGCGATCCCGCGCCACACCAGGGATCGCGTTCCCGTGTCCCTCAGGTCGATCACCAGCGTGCCCTCGGTGTACGGCACCTTCACCACCCGCGTCCCCCATCCGCGCCACCCCGCCGGATACCGCTCCACCTGCGCCTTGCGCGCCGACCCGAAGTGGTAGCGCACGTTCAGGTCGCTCTTGCCCGGTACTCCCCTTTCCAGGCCCTTCGCCGCCAGGTCGCGCTCGATCGCCGCTTCGATCCGCTTCTTCACCAGTTCGCTGTTCAGCGCCGGATTCTTGCTGTTCAATTGTCCGTCTTGAAGCGAGAAGGTCCGGTACCTGCTGAAATCGGCCGCCGGGTCGAACTCCATCGTGATGTGCTGCGCCATTGCCGCAAGGGCCGCGAGTAAGGTCAGAAAGAGCACTCTCATGCCTCGGTAAGATACCATAGACCCTCGTGCCCGACCTAACCATCGCCCCCGCCGCCGCCGACGCGGACCTGGAGTGGTGCGCGCAACTCATGTGCTCCACCGACCCGTGGCGTAAATTCGGCCGCGACTTCGCCACCTGCCTCGCACGCCTCCACCGCCCCGAGTACACTGTCCTCCTCGCCCGCCGCGCCGCCGCGAACTGCGGCTTCCTCTTCCTTCACCCTAACGGCGTCGCCGGCTCGCCTTACATCGCCTCCATCGTCACCACTGCCGAACTGCGCGGACAGGGCGTGGGCTCCGCCCTGCTCGACGTCGCCGAGCGCTGGATCCCCGACGCCCGCCACATCTTCCTCTGCGTGAGTTCCTTCAATGCCGATGCGCGCCGCCTGTACCAGCGCCGCGGCTATATCCAGGTCGGCGAATTCCCCGACTATGTCATCGACGGCGCCTCCGAAATCCTCATGCTGAAGCGCCTGGTGCGTGCGTGAAGCACGATGCCGCCCCGCCAGGGGCTTGGCGAATGGTGGCACTGCTATCCGCCACCGCCACCGCCAGCTACTTGTGCCGCGTGAATCTCTCCGTCGCCGGCGTGCTCATGATGCACGACCTCGGACTCTCGCAGCAGACAATGGGGCAGGTCTTCAGCGCCTTTCTGGTAGGCTACGCGCTCTGCCAGATTCCCGGCGGCATGCTCGCCGACCGCTTCGGCGCCCCGCGCGTGCTCGCCTGGGCCGCCCTCGGATGGGTGGCCGCCACCGCCTGGATCGTCGGCGCCGGAACCAGCATCGCCGCGCTCCTCGCCGCCCGCTGCGCCCTGGGAGTCGCCGAGGCCCCCACTTTTCCCGCCGCCGCGCAGGCCATTTCCCGCACCATGCCGGTGGCCAAACGCGGACGCGCCAACGGCCTCGTCGTTGCCGCCATCGGACTCGGCTCCGCCATTGCGCCGCCCCTGATTTCCTTCCTCATGCTTCGCTGGGGATGGCGCACCGCCGTCATGCTCTCCGCACTGCCCGCGCTCGCCGTCTCCTGCGCGTGGATGCTGCACGGCCGCCGGCCCCTGCCCGCCGTGGTTCGCGATTCCGCCGCCGCGCCTTCCGGCCGTCCCCAATCGCGCGCCTTCGTCATGCTGACCCTCAGCTACTCCCTGCAGGGCTATGTCGGCTACATCTTCGTTTTCTGGTTCTACCTCTACCTGGTGGAGGTGCGCCATTTCGACCTTCTGCGCGGCGCACTCTTCGGCAGCCTCCCCTGGCTGCTCTCCATCGTTTCCATTCCGCTCGGCGGCTGGCTGTTCGACCGCGTGCCCTTCGATCGCCGCGCCATTCCCATCGCCGGGCTCGCCGGCTCCGGCGCGCTCATCGCCCTCGGCGCGCACACCAGCCGGCCCTACGTCGCCGCCGTTTGCCTGGCCTTCGCCACCGCGCTCGTCCTCAGCGTGGAAGGCCCATTCTGGGCGACCATGACCACCCTGGCCGGAGCGCGTAGCGGCGCAGGCGGCGGCGTCATGAACATGGGCAGCAATCTCGGCGGATTGATCTCGCCCGCGCTCACGCCCGTGCTCGCCGCATCCATCGGCTGGGAGGCCGCGCTCATGGTCGCGGCCGCCCTCGCGATTATTGCCGCGCTCTTCTGGTGCTGGATTCCGGCTACTTCGTTCGCGCCTCGGCCGCTGCCAGCCAACCGCGCCGCAGTTCCTCCGCCGGAACCGACGAGAGATACGGTTTGATATCGAGAATCGGTGTGCCATCCAGCATGTCGATGCCGCGAACGCTCAGCGCCGCTCCCTCGCGGCCCAGCAATTCCACCACCGTCAAGCCAATCGGATTCGGACGCCGCGGCGAGCGTGTCGCGAATACGCCGTGCGGCCGGTCGTCGGTAGGCGGCGTTACCTCTAGCGCGAATCCTTCGGAGCGGTCGAACGTCCAGATCACGTACAAATGGGAGAAGCCTTCGATATCCTTCAGGCCGGCTTCAAATTCCGCGCGAATCTCCAGCACCCCTTCGGTCTCGTGCTTCGCGCCCAACCCCTTCGGAATCTCCTGCGTCTTCCTGTAAGGGCTCTTCACGTACCCGATCGGTTCCATCGACGCCATCGCGATTACCGCGCGCACCAGCCGCCATCAATCAGGATGTCCGTGCCGGTAATAAAGCCCGCGTCCTCGGAGCACAGGTACACCGCCAGCTGCCCGATCTCTTCCACCTTGCCCCATCGACCCAGCGGAATGCTGGAGAGAAACTGCGCGTTGGTCTCCGGATTCTCCATCAGCGGCTTGTTCATTTCCGTGCCGAATGGTCCGGGACTGATGCCGTTGACCGTAATCCCTTCCGGCGCCAGTTCCAGCGCCAGCGTGCGCGTCATGCCGAGCAGCGCGGTCTTGCTGGTCGAATACGCGATCCGCCCCGGCAGCGAGACGTGGCTCATGATCGATGTCATGTTGAGAATTCGCCCGTAGCCGTGACCGCTCATCGCCGGCACGAAGGAACGGCACATCAGAAACGCGGCCGTTACGTTGGTGTCCATTACCCGGTGCCATTCTTCCACCGTGAACTCCACCACCGGCTTGCGCACGTTGACCCCGGCGTTGTTGATCAGGATGTTCACCTTGCCGTAGCGCGCCAGAATCGCGCGCTCCGCCTGCCGCACCTGCTCTTCGCTCGTGACATCGGCGCGAAAGATGGAAGCATCTCCGCCCGCCGCGATCACCTCCGCCGCCACCTCGTGCA
Source organism: uncultured Solibacteraceae bacterium (assembly GCA_963791985.1). Lineage (GTDB taxonomy): Bacteria > Acidobacteriota > Terriglobia > Bryobacterales > Bryobacteraceae > Solibacter. Next base: position 1,220,128 of record CAWBUN010000005.1, read on the forward strand.
GGCGCGCTTCGTCGCGCGACACCAGAGCGATCCGTGCCCCTTCCGTCGCCAGTGCCAGCGCCATCGCCTTACCCAGGCCTTTACTCGCGCCCGTAATCACGGCCACGCGATCGTTTAGTTTTCCGCTCAATTTGTGCTCCCTTGACTGATGCCACCCAGATGCGCGCGGTCCAGGAGTTGGCTGGCCACCGCCTGCGGGTCATCGATATCCTCCAGCGTGAGCCGGCTCGCCTCGCCCGCGGTTTCGATAGAAATATTGCCTACTCCAAACATGCGCTGGGTCATACTTTGGTCCACGCGCACGTCCTGAACCTTCGAAAGCTGGATAAGGCGCGACGATTTGGCGACCGCTCCCGTCTCCACGCGCATCCGGTCGCCGGTCACGGTGACCGTGGTGAACCGCCTCCGCAGCGCCTTCAGCGCCGGCCAGGCAAAGACTAGCGGCGCGATCATGGGCAGAAAGTGGAGCGCCTCTACGTCGCGCCACTGCGTGAACCAGGCGATCTCCACCGCCAGAAAAATCAGCGCTGCCAGCACCGTCCGCATCATGATGAACTTGGACGTAGGTCGAATCGTGAAATCGGTCACAGTACCCTCCTGCCGAAGTTAAGATTGTAACCCGCGGAGCTCTGCCTTAAGATGAATCGATCTGGAGGATTCATCCGTGTTGAAACGAGTCGCAACAATCGCAGGCATTTTTACCCTCGCGGGAGCGCCGGTACTGGCGGACTTCAGCTACCAGGAGACTAGCACCATCACCGGCGGCATGATGGCAAGCATGATGCGCGTGGCCGGCGTATTTTCCAAGCAGGCGCGCGAACCCATCCGCTCCACCGTCTCGGTGAAGGGCGACAGGTTGATGCACCGCTCCACCACCCACGCCAGCGTGATCGATCTCGGCAGCCAGACCATTACCAGTATCGATTTCCAGAAGAAGCAGTACTCGGTGATGACCTTCGACGAAATGAAGCAGATGATGGACCAGATGTCGCAGAAGATGAAGCAGAACGATAAGGCCGAGATGTCCTTCAAGGTCTCTGCCAATTCCACCGGCAAGGCGAAACAGGTCGCCGGCTTCGACGCCAAGGAAATGGTCCTGACCATGGAAATGGAAGGCAAGGATAAGGAGAGCGGCCAGAAGGGCGGCATGACCGTCATCACCGACATGTGGATCGCGCCCGGCGTCCCCGGCTACCAGGAAGTCCGAGACTTCTACAAGCGCATGGCGCAGAAGATCAGCTGGACTCCCGGCGGCAACATGTTCATGCAGAATCCGCAAGTCTCCGAAGGCATGGCTGAGGTATATAAGGAAGTCTCCAAGATCGATGGCGTTCCCGTGCAGCAGAACATCACCATGGGCGCCGCCGGCACCGCGCAGCAGCCGTCCGATGGCTCCGCGCCTCCTCCGCAGCAGCAGCAACCCGCTGCTGAGCGCCCATCGGTAGGCTCCGCCCTCGGTGGCGCGCTCGGAGGCAAGTTCGGCATCGGACGCAAGAAGACGTCCTCCGATCAACCCCCGCCTTCAAGCGCTTCCAATGGACAGAACGCCGGCTCTCTGCTCGAGATGACCACCGAGCTGAGCAGCTTCTCTTCCAACGCCGTCGACCCCGCCCAGTTTGAGGTCCCAGCAGGCTTCAAAAAGGTCGACAGCGAAGTCAAAAAGACGCGCTGAACTGCCGCCGCGAACCGCGACCGTAAGGGAGCGATCTCTATTTCAATAATGGCAGCGGGTCGATCGCCGTCCCCTTCCACCACTGCTTCTCCGGCCCTAAGCGAAACACCGCGAAGTGCAGGTGAGGCGCCTCGGAGGAAGCATCGCCGGTCGACCCCACATATCCGAGCACCTCGCCCTTTCGCAGCAGAACACCTTCCTTGAGGCCGTCCTGATACCGGTCGAGGTGGGCATAGTAGTAACACCACGTGCGCGAGTTATCGAACTGGTACACCGTCAAGCCGCCCTGTTTGCTGGTGAACAGCTTCACCACGTTGCCCTCTGCCACCGCCATCACCGGCGTACCGCGCGGCGCCATGATGTCGAGCGCTTCGTGCTCGTGTCCCCCGCGCGATTGGTGAAAAGTGCTCTCCAGTTTGAGTGGATCGATATTGGCCAGCGGCATCCCGAGGGTGCCTTTGTTGTCCGTGTGCAGTTCCGGAAACACCGGCTCCACCCCGGCCGGCGCCGGGATCGGCGCAGGCGTGAACACGGCCGCCGGCGTCGCGGGCGCAGCCATCGCCACCTCCTGCCGGTAACCCGTCAAGTGTCCGGTAATCCACAACGTTGCCGCCAGCACCACCATTCCCGCCGCGAATCCCAATGCGAATACCGCCGTCATTCTTGCTCGCATCATTCACTCCTCGAGCGTCGCCGGCGTCCCCGGTCGCACGATCGCGGCCAACTCCAGCGCATCCCAGTTGGTCAGCCGGATGCACCCGTGCGATTCCGTGTGTCCGATCTTGCCCGGCTCCGGCGTGCCGTGTATCCCGTAATGTTCCTTCGAAAGATCGATCCACACCGTCCCGACCGGATTGTTAGGTCCGGGCGGCAGAGTCTGTCGATCGTTTCGATCTTTCGCATCCCAAAACAGCTCCGCGTTGTAGTGGAATTGCGGATTGCGCGCGACGCCGTTGATTTTCCACTCACCCAGCGGCAGCGGATCGTGCTCGCTGCCGATCGTAGCCGAATAGAACGCCAGCAACTTTCCGTTTTCGTCGTACGCGCGCACCGAACTCTCGCCCTTGGACACCACCACGCGCGCCGCCCGCGGCGGCGTCATCACCACCACGTTGGGCACGCTCAACTGCTGTCCTGGCTTGCTGAGATCGGCTCCCGGGTTGAGTGCCTGCAGCAATTGCGGACTGCAATGAAATTTCTCGCCCAGCAACTCCTGCGGCGACGCGTACCCGAGCGCCGGCATCTTAGCCTGCTCTTTCACGTCCGCCGGGATCGGAACAAACGGCCCTGCGACATCCTGATCGCTGATCGCATAGGTCGTAAGCGCCGGCGCCGTGTCGCCGTTCAGCGCCCCCCAGGTCGCCGCGTCGAGCGTGCCGGTAGCGGGAATCTTGCGGTCGTTCTGAAAGGCCGCGACCGCCTTCAGCAGATTCGTGCCGAAGCTCCCATCGATCTCCCCGCTGGAAAAATGTGCTCGTGCCAGCAGAATCTGCGCGCGCACCACCCCGGCCCCTTTCGCCCCCTGTGCCAGATCGCCCTGCGCCGCGTTGTTCACCCCCACTGCATCAATCGCAAGCGTGCCGCACCATACCGTCCCCGCGAGCGCAAGAGTTGCCACCATCGTCTTCATCCTCTCTGTTAAGCACGCCGGCTGCCGTTCACGCCGCAACGAGCCGCACGGTACTAGGTGCCTGTGTTTGTTTGCAGGCCGCGAAGACTCTTCCACAGAGCCGCGACCGCAATGTGGGGCAGGCAATCCTGCCTGCAGCCGGCTTTCAGCCGGCTTCTTCGTTCACGCCCGGCACCCCGCCGACCGGAGGAAAGCCTGTGTAGGTGGCGCCAGCATTCCGCTAGAATGCAGCAGATGAGTGTTCTCGGAATCTTGCTGGTCGCCTCGATCGCCGCGGCGCAGGCGCTCCCTGTCGCCGGCGTCCGCGTTGCCGGCAATCAACGCCTGCCCGCCGCCGCGATCGTGCGCGCCACCGGCGTGCGCCAGGGGCAGGCGGCCTCCCGCGAGAATCTGGACGCCGCCGTGCGCTCTCTCTTCGATACCGGTCTCTTCACCTCTGTCAACTACCGCTACGAACAGGTCCCCGGCAGCGATCCCGCCACCTACACCGTCACCTTTCAGGTGCTCGAAGATCGCGCCGATACCGACGTCCGCATCGAGATTGCCGGCGTCGATGAAGCCTCCGTCTGGAAGGACCTCGCCTTCTCCGACCCTCTCGTCACGCGCCGCATGCCGCACAACGACCGTGCCGGCGAATTCTACTGCCGCGCCGTGGAGCGCGCGCTGGAGCGGACCAACCGTCACGAAAAAATCGTCGTGGCGAGTTCCGTCGACCTCGCGACCAGGCGCATGGAAACCACGCTCGTCCCCGCCAATCCGCCCAGGGTGACCGACGTTCGCTTCCAGGGCACACACACACTTCCCGCCGCCGCCCTGCGCGACGCCATCGCGCGCATCGTGATCGACAACCGCTACTCGGAGCGCGAATTCCGCCAGGTACTCGACCTCAATGTGCGCCCGCTGTACGAAGAACGCGGCTACCTGAAGGTCGAGTTCCCCGCGATTCGCTTGACCCCCGCCACCGGCGATCTCGCGGTCGACGTGCAAGTGGTGGAGGGTAACCCGTGGACGCTCGGCACGGTCGCGCTCGTCGGCGACCACCTCCCCGAGGAAGCCATGCGCAAAGCCTCCGCCCTGTGGGATGTCCATACGGCTAACTGGAAGTTGATCCTCGATGGCGTCGCGCGCATGCAGAAGGTGCTGCGCCGCGAGGGCTACCTCGGCGTAACCTCGAAGCCGGTCCGCCTCTTCCGCGACGACGGCCGCACCGTCGACCTGCGCATCGAAGTCACCAAGGGGCAGCAGTTCGTGCTCGGCGCCCTGTCGATCGCCGGCTTGAGCGACCGCGATCGCACGCGCGCCGAGAAGCTCTTTCGCATCAAACCCGGCGAACCGCTGGATCAACCCTACCTCGAGGACTACGTGAAGCAGTGCCTGGATTTCCTCGGCACCTCAGTCAAGAGCTTCGATTCGAAATTGTCACTCCGCGGCGATACGAACCTGGTGGACTTGACCCTCACCTTTAAGTAGCCTCGCAGCTATCAATTCTCGATCGGCTTTTCCGCATGCTCGATAACGAGCACTTCGACGGGCCCCTTACCCGCTGTCAGCCTCAGCCCAAGTTGAGGCAACGCGGTGAATATAGAAGGCGCCATATTCTCAGTCGCCTGAGCAGCGGGAATGCCAGGCGCTCCGAAACCTGCGATTCCGTCGAGACCATCCAGGCTGACTTCCAGGTCGATGTCGAATGCTTCGGCAGGTGCTGTCTTGTCGATTACAGGCCGTCCAATGATGTTAGCCAGCGTGAAGACCAGTTGCCCGGTGGTTGCCTGTTCCCCACGCAGGCGCGCGCCGGTTGGCGCTATCGATAAGACGACTTCGTGGCAAGGAAGGGTAGATGGCGAAGCCTGCGGTTCACGATCCGCGCAATCGGCCGCTTTCGATTTCGTTAGCCTGGCGCCGGCAGGTGTTTCAAGCAGGTTGAGGACGCCACTTCGAAATCCGAGGGGCCCCCTTGCGCGCGCGCCGCACTCGGTGCCAATGTCAGGAAAATCAGGACCGCCCGCATGCGGTTTAGACTGGTCTGCCGGGAACCGGTTAGCGAATCTCACGCGGTACAAACCTGAAGCACTACAATCTAAGGCGGAGGCTCCCCATGAGAATTCGCTTGCTCTCATTCCTGATCTTCTCTTGTGCCCTGCCGGCGCAGACCAAGAAGATCCTCGCGAACCTGCCCGCTGACATGTTGAAGGAACTGGCCGTCTCCGCTCCCAACGTCCGAATCGTGTCGACGCGCGGAGCGGATGTTGCCAAGGAAATCGAGGACGCCGACGCGGTGGTCGGTGTCACCTTAACCCCGGAATTATTCACACATGCCCGGCAGCTGAAGTGGCTTCACATCACCAGCGCCGGCGTGGAAACTCATGGACGCTCCATCGGCCTCTTTCCCGCACTGGTGGAGAGCAACGTGGTGGTGACCAACGCGAAGAACATGTACGGCCCGCAGATCGCAGACCACGCCTTCGCCTTCCTCCTCGCCTTGACGCGCAAGCTCAACGTCACCATCCCACGCCAGCAATTGGAGGAATGGCCCCCCGGACGCGACGGCATGTTCGAGCTCAACGGCAAGACCGCGGTCATCATCGGAGTGGGCGGTATCGGCAGCCAGATCGCGCAGCGTGCGCACGGCTTCGGCATGAAGGTCATCGGCGTCGACATCCGCGACATCCCCACCAACAACATGATTCAGCGCGTGGTGCCGCCGGACATGCTGGACACCGTGCTGCCGGAAGCGGACGTGGTCTTCGTATCCGTGCCTCACACCGCCAAGAGCGAGGGCATGATGGGGGCGCGCGAGTTCGAGCTGATGAAGAAGGGCTCCTACTTCATCGCCATGTCCCGCGGCAAGATCTACGATCATCAAGCCCTGGTTAAAGCGCTCGACAACCGCCGCCTCGCCGGGGTCGGACTGGACGCGACTGACCCGGAGCCGTTGCCGAAGGGCCACCCGCTCTGGAAGTTTCCCAACGTCATCATCACGCCGCATGTCTCCGGCGGCTCCGACAACCTGGAGATGCGGCTCTATAACCTGGTGAAGGAAAATATTCGCCGCTTCGGCGCAGGCCTGCCATTGCTCAACGTGGTGAACAAACAGGAAGGCTTTTAAGCGTTTGTAGGGCGGTCGCCTTCGTCCGCGCGGGACGCCCGCGTCCCGCTCCGCGGTCGAAGCTGTCATCAGATCGCCCTATGCGGCGTGGGAAGGCGAACTCTCGCGTGGCGCTGCGCTCAGAGCTTCCGGAAGCCCATCGAACACTTGACGCAATAGCTCTAGTAAAGCGGCGTCCGGTCGTCTCTTCAGGAAAATGGATTGAGCCTGCGCCGGGAGAATTCTCCAGGGAACCCGTCCGTACTCCATGGAAATCTCGGACTGAAGATAGCGGATGCTTCTTAGTTGGGTCTCGATCGCCTCGCGTTTCATCAGGCCGCCGCTCTTGGCCAATTTCGCCAGCCCGAGGATGGCCCGTCCCAGCGGAATGAAATCCGTGCGGCGTAGCTCTTCGATGGGTTCGCCGCTCTTCTGCGCCAGCGAATCCGCGAGCCCGTTCTCAAGGGCAGCCCACGCCATATCGACCGACGCCAGGTGCGACCGCCGGAAGCCCGTATCTTCCAGCTGAATCTCCGCTACCGGCAAGGCACGGGCAAAAACCAGGTGCAGCCATGCGCGGTCCCCGTCCATCTCCAAGCTGGACTCGTGCCATTCGCGGCCGAAAAGCTCGAAAGGATCTCGAAAATGAACCGTGCCCTGCCACTGTAACTGGGTGTCCGGCCACGGCACTACCAGCTTGGCGTGCTCCGCCGAGAGGTCGATTCGCAAGCGGCTCCCCGGCTTGTAGATCACATAATCTTCCTCCCCGCTTTGCAGGCTTTCCGACTCCCAGCACCGCCCGTCCATCGTCACAATCACCGAAGCAATCCGCACCGGGTCGCGCTTCAGGACTTCCGCGGCCTGCGCCGCCGCAATCGGCACGTGAATCTCATCGCCTTCCCCGGTCTGTACGTAGGATGCGTGGCGAACCGCCTCACCGTAACCCTGCGGCAGACCAGACTCGCTGGCCACCCCCAGAAGTGAGGCAGGCATCACAGGGGGCATTGGCGCCGAGGTGCGGCCCAGCAACGCCAGCACCACGTCTCTGAGAATCTCCATGTCAACGGGATAAACCTCCCGTGGAGAAACCAGGTCCGGCTGAAGCATCATCTCCAGCGTCACCGGCGAAAGCCGGTCGCGAAGCAACAACCGTTCAAGCGCTCTTGCGACCGCGAGCACCGGAACGCCGCCATCCTGTGCAACGCCGTATTCACCCCCGTTGATGAGCAAACTCGCGACTTCCGCCAGGAGCCATTGGTTCATCAGCCGCCGGAGATACGGTGCCAGGCGCTCCGGTTTTGGGTTGGCCCGAAGCGCCTCTAATTTTAGCGCCGGGGCAGCGGGCGTTTTGCTGGAACCGAGGCCCGTACCCTGGATCCAGGACTGAATGTCTACCAGGGCCTCGCGCGAAGGGCCATCCAGGACTTGTTTCCGCAGCACCTGCTTCAGCAGACGATTCAATTCTTTCCACCACGCCCGCGGATGCCCCGCGCTATAAACGGTCTTCAGCCAATAGGACGCAAGCACCGGCATCGTTTCCGGATACAGCCGCTGCCGCATGCGGGCAAGCAAGGCGTCGAGCTCTTTCTGCTGCTGCGACAACTTACGGGAGTGTGAGATAGCAAACATACAACGAGGTACACCGACAATTAGTGTGACGGCTGTGGCGGCGAAAGTGTTCCACTTCAGTTCGAAGGAGTGCCCGCGGTGTACGATGCGGGCGGGCGGCAGTTCGTGGTCTTCTGCGCCTCGGCGCAGGGCAAAAGTGCGCGCCTGCGTGGCGTTCGCACTCGGGAAATAATTAGTTCAATTCCTTGATGCAGATGTTGCGGACGCGGATTTCGAAGCCGTGCGTCTGGAACTCGATGGCGCCGCGGGGGACGAGCGGGAGCACGCGATCGTAGTAGTTATCGAGCACCTGGTTATCGACAGTAAGTTTGCCGCTGAACCAGACGCTGACCTTCGAGCCGGCCATTTTGATGCGGAAGGTGTTCCACGTGCCGACGTGGGGTATCGGGTTGTCGACATGCCAGATCTACACCTGCGGATAGCTGCGGAGATAGATGGCGGAATCGCCGCTGTGGTTGACCATCAGCCGGTCGACGCTCTTGCCATCGGAGACGATCTCGCCCTTCGCGGTGTCGACGTTCCGGTACAGTTCCACTGCGCTCGTTTGTGGCGAGTTCGGCTTTCGAGAGAAGGGCTTCGGCGTGTGGGCTGTAGGTGCCCTGACGGCCGCGACAGCCGGTGAGAACGATCGCTGGTCCGATTCTCGAGCACGAGTGTGCCGGCGAGCGGCTCGGAACGGCAGGAGGTTGGGAAAGTGTGCTTTTAGAATCAACGCGATACGTGGCCAAGAATAATCCGATATTGGCGTGTGACCGGCCGCGGAAGGGGGAATGAGCCGGCGGAAAAGGAGGGGCGTGGCGGTGGTGGGCCGCCACGCCCCGGGGTGAGTTAGAACGTAAACTTCATACCCAACTGGATAGCGCGGGCGGGGTAGGCGGAGGAGATAGTGCCGAAGCCGCTGCTGGTGACCGTGGTGGCCGGGGCCTGGAAGTTCACGTTGTTGAACGCGTTATGGAAATCGGCGCGGACGCGGAGGTTCATTTTGCCGTCGGGGCGGAAATTGAAGAAGCGCGTCATCGACAGATTGTAGATCTGCATGCCGGGGCCTTCGACGTTGCCGGCGCCCGAGGTACCGAAACGGCCCTGGGCGGCGGCGGCGAAGGCGGCCGGGTTAATCCAGCCGTTCGGGCCCGGATCGGTAAGGACGGCGGAGCCGCCGACGTAATCGGCGACGCGGGTGCCGAGCAGGGTGCTGCCGGTGATGGTGTAGTAGAAGCCGCTCTGCAGGTGGATGATGCTGGAGAGTTGCCAGCCGCCGAGCGGGTAGCGCACGAAACGGGACGCGCGGCGCAGATCGGGCAGATTCCAGATCACGGTGGATACGAAGGAGTGGCGCACGTCGACGGACGATCCGGCGTTGGAGGAATAGGCCGGGCCGTACATCAGGCGGATGTTGGAGGCGTTGTAATCATTGGTGGTGTCGCTGGAAGCGTCGGAGAGGTTCTTGGAGAACGTGTACGACGCGGTGATCATGACGCGGCCCGCGCGGCGCTCCAGGCGCGCCTGCAAGGCGTGATAGTTCGACGTGCCGGCGCTGAGGAACTGCTGGATTACGGAGTATCCCTTATAGGGGCGGATGCTGTTGAGGTTGACCGTGGACGCGGCGGCGGCGAGCGCGGACCACGAGGGCTGGTTGATATCGGGCTCGGTCAACAGGTGGCGGCCGAAGGTGCCGACGTAATCGACTTCGGTGAAAAGTTTGAGCGGAAGCTGGCGCTGGATGCCGAAGCTGACCTGTTCGGAGTAGGGGATCTTGAGATTGGGATCCATGGTCTGGAGCGTGCCCCAGGGAGCGTTGACGCTGGCTCCGCCCGCGATATTGGAGAGGTTGCCGGACTGGAACTGCACGCTGCCGACGTAAGGCGGATTGTTCAGGGTGTACATGGTGGGGTTGCCCTGAATGCGGTCGTAGAAGAGGCCGGCTCCGGCGCGGAGGATGGTCTTTTCGTCGAAGGCGTAGGCGATGCCGACGCGCGGCGCCCAGGTGCTCTGGCTGGGATACATGCCGCGCGGCGCGCCGGAAGGAACGGCGAGCACGGCGGAGTTGGTGGCGTTAGGCACCAGATAAGCCTGATCGGCGTTGATGCCGTTTGAGACGCGGACCAGACCGTCATAAATGTTGCCCGAGCCGGCGACCACGTTGCCGGAGGAGTTGACCGTGACGGCGGTGGCCGGGTTGTACGAAGAGGCCACGAAATTCGAAAGATTGTTCACCGTGGAGTAGAGCGCCATCATGTACTCGTAGCGCAGGCCGAGGTTGACTGTGAGCTTGCGGGAGACCTTCCAGGAATCGTCGACGAAGGCGCCGGGCTCGGTGTAGCGGTAGTGGCCCATCGGGTCGTAGGCGGCTTCGGTGTAAGTCTGGAAGTTGCCGAGCAGGGCGTCGGAGAGCGCGTAGCCGGTGGTGTTGGTGTTGCCGCTGGTATTGAAGACGACGCTGCCATCGTAGTTGGAGCGGCCGTTCTGATCCTTACGGTAGCGGATCACGCTGGCTCCGGCGCGGATGCTGTGCTGGCCGCGGACGAAGCTGATGCTGTCGTTCAATTCGATGTTGGTGATGGGCGAAGTCAGGGTCTGGTCGGGACCCTTCCACTGCTCGAAGTTCTGCACGTTGACATCGGGGATGCCGGAGGCGAAGGGGCCGACCGAATTGTAGATGCGCTGGAACGTGAAGCCCATGGTGCCGCGCTGCCAGCTATCGCCGAGGTTTTGATAGCGCTGTCCGTTCCAACTCGCGCCCACGTGGATTTCGTTGACCACGGTGGGGGTGACCACCCAGGTTTCCGACAGCAGCGCGCTCTTGGCAGGGCGGTTACGATTTTCGGCGACGGCGGGGACGTAGGAGGAGCTCACGGAACCGGGGCCGTAGGCGAGGTAGATCTGGTTATCGTCGTCGACGAAGCGCGCCGAGAGGGTGTGGCGGTCGTTGATGTGGTAATCCAGGCGGATCAGGTCTTCGCGGTAGTTGAGCGGGTTGGGAACCTGATAGACGGCGTTGTTGGCAACCGGGGTATTGGTGAAGCTGGCGGCCTGTCCGATTACATACTTGTAGACGTTGGCGATCGCCTTCCCATCGGCGGTGATCAGGTTGGCCGGAATGATGTTGCCGGGATACGGGGTCTTGGTGCCCGGCATGTTGATGGTTTTACCGCTGCCGACGAAGTTGCCGGCGAGTTCGTCGGTGGTGGGCAGCGAAGTGCGGATAGGCGCGGCGGCCTGGCGAAGGCGCTTGAATTCTTCGCCGACGAAAAAGAAGAGCTTGTTCTTGCGGATGGGTCCGCCCACGTCGTAGCCGAAATCGTTGAAGCGGAGTTGGGTTTTGGAGGGGGAGAAGAAATTACGGGCGTCGAGGGCGTCGTTGCGGAAATATTCGAAGACGCCGCCGTGGAAGGCGTTGGTGCCGTTCTTGGTGACGAGGTTGAAAGCGGCGCCGGAGGACCGGCCGTACTGGGAGGAGAAGTTGGAGGTCTGGATTTTGACTTCCTGGGTGAAATCCGGGCTGATGTTGTTGATCAGGCTGCCGTTGGCGCCGCCATCGAGGTTGGTCAGGCCGTCCACGGTCATGTTGTTCGAATTGGTGCGGTGGCCGTTGACGGATTGGTTGGTGGCGCTGAGCGAGGTGAGCACGCTGAACTGATCGGGGTTGGTGATGACCGCGCCGGGGACAAGCGTGAGCAGTTCCATGTAGCTGCGTCCGTTGAGGGCGAGGTTTTCGACCTGCGATTTGTCGATCACCTGGGAGACTTCGGCCGAGACCGTGTTCAACGACTCGCTTTGGGCGGCGTTGACTTCGACCGTTTGGGAGCTGACGCCGATTTCGAGTTTCACCGCGATGGTGATGCGGGCGTCGGCAGCGACGAAATTGCCGGCCTGCTGGAAGTGTTTGAAGCCGGGCTGGTCGACGGCCACGGTGTAGGGGCCGATGGTGAGATTATCGGCGACGAAGAAGCCTCGCTCGTCGGAAGTGATGGAGCGGGCGGACTGGGTATCGACGTTGGTGACGACGACTTTGGCGCCGGCAATAGCCGCACCCGAAGGGTCGGAGACGGTACCGGAAATACGGCCGAACACGGTCTGGGCTGGAAGGGGGGCGGTGAGGACGGCCAACAGGGCCGCAAAAAGGACACACATCGACAGGGATCGGAACATCATACGGAGACCTCCTAAAAGCGTTCTTGGCTTCAGGGTATTTCCCGTACACGGCGATGTCGAGTACCTTGGCTGATCATCTTTTGTCTGAAACGGAAGGTCGTACAATCGGTAGCATGGTGGACCTGCCCGTCGACGTATTGTGGATTTCGCGCTATGACTACCGTCGCGGATGGCGGCTGAGGCCGCATGAGCACGACTTCCTGCAGATGATCCTGTTTTTGGATGGAAAGGGTGTTTTCACGATTGGCGGCCAGGAATATCCGATTCACGGCGGAGAAGTGATTCTGATTCGCGAGGGGGAGACCCACGGGCTGCGGGCGGAAGCGGCGGTGCGCACGCTGGACGTGAAGTTTCGGGTGTCGCCGGGTCCGTTGGCGCGCAGTCTGGCGGCCGCGGCGCATGTGTTGGAAACGAAGGGCGATATGCTGGCGACGCGGTTTGAGCGGATTCGGGCGGAGGGGGAGCGGAAGGCACCGTTGTACCGCGAGTTGTGCAGCGTATTGATGACCGAGATTCTGTACCTCTATTTGCGGGAGGGAGCGCAGCCGGCAGCAGCGAACGAAGCCGCGGGGGCGCTGGAGACGGCGGCGCACGACCAGGTGACACAGCGCGCGCTGGCGTGCATTCGGGCGAATTACCGAAGGCCTCTGACGATCCGGGAGATCGCGCGGGCGGCCGGCTGCACGGATCGGACGCTGCGACTGCATTTCCACGATGCGCTGCAGATGCGCCCGCTCGGGTTTCTGCAGCGGTACCGGGTGGAGCAGGCAAAGGTGCTGATTCGGCACTCGGTGCATACGTTGAAGGAGATTGCCGAACTGGTGGGCTTCCAGACCGTGCATCATTTTACGCGGCTGTTCACGGCGGAGGAAGGAATCGGACCGGCGGCGTGGCGGCGGAAGTACCTGGAAGGTATTCGGAAGGACGTGTACATCAATCCGGAATTCGAGAACCGGATTTTCACGATAGGAGATGGGGAGGGGTGACGGGTGCGGCGGCCTGAACTCCCCGCGGCCCTCCCCTTGGCGGCGCTCTTAGTTGGAAGCGGTCGCCGCGATCCCCGCCGCCCGCCGCGCATCCGTCACGTGGCCGCGATGCATCGTCTGGTGCAGAGCCAGTACCAGGAAACTCCGCCCGAAGGTTGCGAACTCCTGCTCCCTGCCTTTGGGCGGCGCCTTGGTCGGCCGGTCAAGCTCCTCCTCGCTGAGCGAATCCAGAATCTTAAGATTGCGCTCCCGTAACTCTACGTACTTAGCCCGAACTTCGGCAAATGGCGGATATGCGCTCGAGTCGTCGACAGGTTCCGAGTTCTCACCGAAGTATTTCTGCCACTCCGCGACCGGATTCCTGTCGCCGAAAAGCACCTCCGGCACCATGCCTTCCACGATCGTGAGATGCCCCAGCACCCAGAGAGGATGGCACCCGCCATTCGGCGTGGGAAAGGTTGTCGGAGCGTCGCTCATCTTGTCGATCAGGCTCAGTATTGCCCCGTTGGAAACGTTCAGTGCGAATTGGATAGCTTCTTTCGTTTGCATGTTTACTCCTCACCCCTATTACGCTTCCGGAGCAAGTGAAGATACGGGCTCCACGGCAACCGCGATGGCCGCCCGTAATACCCACGGGCAGTGCGAGTAGTCCACGGCGCGCGCAATCAGATGGTCCACGATCTCGACGCGAACCATCGAGTAGGCCGTCCATTCCTGGCCGGCTTGCCGCAGTACGATCACGGCCGGTTCGCCCTCTACCTCGCCTACCGCCATTCGCCAGGGAATGGTCATGCGTTCGTACCGGCCGAAATACGGCGCGTCGGCGAGCGGACCCGCGAACCGGTCCGCGACCCGCAGTCGCGCGTCGGCCGCGATCAGTTCCCGAAGCCCATCCCAATCGCGCCGATTGAAGCGCTCCACATAGAGATGCAGCAATCGTGAGATTTCCGGGTCGGCGCTTCGCGGCGGCGTCAATGGTTGAGGGGCCGCCGCCAGCTTCCCCCGGCCGCGATTGAGCGCGGCCTTTACACCGCCTACCGTGGAATCCACCAGCTCCGCGATTTCGACCAGCGAGTAGTCGAACACATCCTTCAGCAGCACGCAGGCGCGCTCCTTAGGCGGGAGCGCCATCACCAGGTGCTCCACTGCCTGGCCGAGCATCGGCCCGATGGGAGTGGCGTCCACCACCGAGTCGGGCCCGGCGGCAGCCGCCTCCGCCTGCTGACGAACCTCGCGGCGCCGAAGAAAATCGATGCAGCGATTGTGCGCGATCCGAAACAACCACGGCGTCAGCGGGCGGTCGTCCTCAAACGTGTCGAGTTTCCGGTACGCCTGAAAAAGCGCCTCCTGAACCACGTCTTCGCCGTCCATCGCCGATCCGGTCATGCGCGAACAGTAACGGTGCAGGCTGGGCCGGATATGAGCGATGGTCTCCAGGAACGCGAGGTAGCGCGCTTCGAAAGGACCAGAGGCATCGATACTCATCGGATCATTCATATTGATCTTTACGCATCCCATCCCGTCCGGGATACGCGCCCGAAGACAGTGCTTTCCAAGTCATATTCTGGTAGGTTTGATTCGATGCGGTGCTTCATCATTCTGCTGACATATTCGATGCTTGCGGGCGCGCAAAGCCTCAACGTTCAGACCACCACTCTCGACAATGGAATGAAGATTCTGATCCAGCAGGATCGGAATATCCCCAACGTCGCCATGTACTTCTTCTATCGCATCGGCTCGCGCAATGAAGGTCCGGGGACCACCGGCATTTCGCACTTCTTCGAACACATGATGTTCAACGGCGCGAAAAAATACGGACCCAAGCAATTCGATAACGAAATGGAGAAGGCCGGCGGTAACAACAACGCCTCTACCAGCCAGGACCTGACCATTTACACGGACTGGTTCCCGAGCAGCGCGCTGGAGTTGATGATGGATATGGAGGCGGACCGCATCCGCGACCTGTCGTTCGACCCAAAAATGGTTCAGTCGGAACGCGGCGTGGTCTATTCCGAGCGGCGCAATTCGGTCGACAACAGCAACTTCGGCATTCTCCACGAACAATTGCAGGCCGCCGCGTATACCGCGCACCCCTATCATTGGCCCGTGGTCGGCTGGCCCTCCGACATCGAGTCGTGGACCATGGAAGACCTGAAGAACTATTTCGCCATCGGCTATGCGCCGAATAACTGCACCATGGTCGTGGTGGGCGACGTAACCGCGGAGCGCGTGATCGCGCTAGCGAAAAAGTACATCGAGCCGATTCCTCGCCACGATCCTCCCCCGCCGGTCCGCACCAAAGAGCCGGAGCAACTCGGCGAACGCCGCGTGATGGTGAAGAAGCCCGCCCAGTTGCCGCTCCAGATGATCGCCTACCATGTCCCCGAGGCCCGCCATCCCGATGCCAAGGTCCTGGACCTGATCGCCACCGTCCTTTCCACCGGCCAGAGCTCGCGATTGTACAAGCGGATGGTGGACGAAGAAGCGCTGGCACTGTCGGTGAATGGACGCGCCGGCGACTCATTCGACCCGACCCTGATGATTTTCACGATTCAGCCGCGCAGCGGCGTCGACCCGGCCAGAACCGAGAAAGCCTTGTACGAGGAACTCGAGCGTCTGCAAGCCGGCGAGGTTCCCGCCAGGGAGTTGCAGAAAGCCAAGAACCAGATGCTGGCCGCCCAGTACCGGCAAATGAAGACCATCGCCGGGCGGGCCGCGGCGCTGGGTCACTATGAGGTCATTCTGGGAGATTACCACAAGCTATTCACCGTGGATCAGGAGTTGGAGGCCGTGACCGCGGCCGACATTCAGCGCGTAGCCAGGAAGTATTTCGTCGAGAAGAATCGCACGGTCGCCACGTTGATTCCCGAATCCAAGGAGGGCAAATAAGCCAATGAGACCGCTTCTGTTATTGGCCGTTGCCGCGTCCCTGGGGTTCGGCCAGGCCAAGCTTCCTCCCTACACGCGCGAGACGCTGCCGAACGGCGTGGGCGTAGCGATGATGCCGCGCAAGGGCGTGCCGCTGGTGCATTTTCGAGTGCTGGTCAAAGGTGGCGTGGAATCCGACCCTCCGCAAATGGCCGGCCTCGCAAACGTCACCGCAAGCTTGCTGCGCCGCGGAACCGTGAAGCGTACCGCCGAACAATTCGCCGAAGAGCTGGATTTTCTGGGTGGCGCCTTTCTGGCTGGCGCTTTCGACCAACTTGGTTCCGTGACCACGATTTCGGCGGAGTTCCTGCAGAAGGATTTCGACCGCGGGCTCGATCTTCTTGCCGACGCAGTATTGAATCCGGCCTTCACCGGCAGCGAAGTGCGCAAGGAACTCTCGCGCCGCGTGGACGCCGCCAAGGCGGTCAAGGACAATCCGCAAGGCGCGATGCTCTCGTATTTTCGTCCCGCATTTTTTGGGCGCCGGCATCCTTACGGAAATCCTCCCGACGAGGCGACATTTGGCCGGATCCAGCGCCAGGACATCGTCGATTACCACAAGAAAATATATTGCGGCAAGAATCTGCTGGTGGTAGTTACCGGCGATTTCGATCCGGCCGCGGCGATGACCAAACTGGCTGCCACCTTCGGCGCGGCCCCCGCGGGCACCGCCTTCGAGTGGGCCGCGGCACCTGCCTCCGTTGGCGGCGCGCGCACGCTGCTGATCGATAAACCCGATGCCACGCAGACCTATTTCCAGATCGCGCAGCCCGGCATCGACAAGAAGAACCGCGACCGCACCACGCTCGAGGTCGTCAACACGCTCTTCGGCGGACGCTTCACCTCTCTGCTGAACGATGCCCTCCGCGTGAATTCCGGCCTTACTTACGGCGCCTCCGCGCAGTTGCAGGAGGATCGCCTGCCGGGCGCCATCGTCATCAACACGTACACCAAGACCGACACCACCACCCAGGCGATCGATATGGCGCTCGACGTGTTAAAGCGCTTCAGCGAGAAAGGCATCACCGCGGAACAGTTGGCGTCGGCCAAAGCCTACGTGAAGGGTCTCTATCCCACGCGGCGCCTGGAGACGATCGATCAGCTAGCCACCGAAATTGGAGAGATCGAAATCTATGGTTTGGGCCGCGATTCGGTAGACGGATACTTCAGCCGCGTAGACGCCATCACGCTCGCACAGGCCAACGCCACGATCGCGAAGTATTACCATCCCGATAACCTGACCTTCGTAATTCTGGGCGTGGCCGGCAAAATCCGCGATTCCGTGAAGAAGTACAATCCCCAGATGACGGAGCTATCCATCAAGGACGCCGGCTGGGGCGCTTACTAGATTCTAATTTGCGCCCCGCCGCAATTTTGTCTTAACGAGCCGCGACCGTGAGGGTAATGCCACATAGTTTTCCCAGTGCCGAACATCTGCGTAAATTGTGGGGCGGCCAATCCTGGCTGCAGCCGCCTTTCAGGGGCTTCTCGATACCGTCGCGGAGATACCCCTAAACAACCGAAAACCTCCCTCAATCAGCGCGTTCGAGGGCCTTGATTCTGCGGGCGGACAGCGGGACGAGGGCGTCCCGCGCAGACCAGGGGGTCTGCCCCACAACTTCTGCAGCATTCCCGCTGTTGGGAAAACTATGTGGCATTAACCGTGAGGGAGCGCAACGAACTGCGCCCTCGCATCGCCAGCACGCGTGAACCACAATTTCAGTTTGCGGTTCGCCTCAATGTGGGGCAGGCAGGCGGCTTCTCCCCCTCACGCTCGGCACCCCCGACGCCCTTAGCGAACCGCGACCGTTAGGGAGCGATCTCTCGAGTCCCCTGGTACCGCCGTCAGTGACCCGCAGCCTTGGGAAGACTGATCAGGTTAGACAGCAGCTGATAAGCTCCATCCGTCCCGGCAGGCAATTGTCTCCAGAGACCGAGGCCAAGATAGATCCAGCGCCCCTTGCCCAGCTTGCCTTCCACCAGCGAGCCCAGCTTTTCCCCGGGATTGTCCTTGAAGGAATCCACCATCGAAATCAGGTCCGTGTACTTCTTGTCCTTCTCTCCCAGGAAATAGAGCCCGCGCTCCTGTACCCAGCCATCCCAGGTCTTGGCGCCGATCTTGTTGGGGAAATTGAATAGGGCGTGTGTCGGAACCAGTATCTTCACCGGCACCAGTTCGTCGCACACGCGGTTGCCGCTGACCTTCGCCGGGAAGGGGCCGTATTCGGCCTGGTTGAATTCCATCTTGTTGTACTGCACGATCACGGTTCCGCCGCGTTCCGCATAGTCCAGCAGGCGGCGGTTGTACGCGCGCAGATCGGCGCGGCGCTCGTAGGCGCGCACACCGGTGATGATCACGTCGTGCTTCGAGAGGTCGCCCCACGCCATTTCGTCGGGGTCGATGAACGCCACCTTCGCACCCAACTGCTGGATGGCCTCCGGCACCTGGTCGCCCACGCCCACCACGTAGCCCACGTCGAGGTTGGACGTGACCTTGACATCCACCACCTTGAGTGTCGTCTCCGCCGGCTTGATCACCTGTCGGCGCTGGATGTGCGGATACTCGATCACCTGATACCCGTTATCGAATCTCTCCGCGCCCGTCGCGGTCGAGGTAACCACCGCGCGCAAAGTATACTCGCCGGTCTTCACTTGCGCGGGCGCCGTAACTTGGAAACGTGCCGATAGCGACTCGTCTTCGTGCGCGAAACCAATCGGCACGCTCGCGGGTGTCGCTTTCCAACCGGCCGGCAGAGCCAGCGTCACCGTGGCTTGCGCCGCGCCCTTCGTGCCATTGGTGACGGCGACGTGGATTTCGCGCTCCACCGGCTTCATCGCGGCTGACGACGGAATCACCGCCAGCGGCGGAGTGACCCGCACCGAAAAGGCCGGCACTACGTTCAACTCCATCCGCTTGTCGCCGTAATAAACGTCCTTCACGTAGCGGAATTGGATCGGCACTTCCGAGGTGACCTCCACGCTGCCGGCCTTCAGATGGAAGGTCGCGCGAAACGGGCTGGCCGCGAAGGGTACGCCGAACGGCACGCCGCTGTCGAAGACGTTGATCGCGTGGCTTTCGGGATGCTTCCAGTAGTTGTCGTGGAAGTAAGGCGAGGTGAGCTTGGCGTCCTTCGGCACGTGCGCATCCGCCGCGCAGTTGTACGCCGCGTCCTTCTTCACCTCCTCCGGCTTGCATGCACCGGGCCCGTCGAACCCCGTCACCGTGACGCCGGTCACAGCGACACTGGATGCTCCGCGATTGACGGCCAGCAGGGAGAGCTTGATCGGTTGCCCGGCGACCACCAGCCCGTCGTCGGCCAGCGCGTCGAAGGTCACGCCGTGCGCGGCCAGGACGGCGTCCTGATAATCGCGCTCCTTAAGCTTGAGGCGGAAGTCGATTTCATAAACGGCGGAATCGGAGAGGCCGAGCGAAGCCAGTTGCGCACGCAGCGCCCTCACGGCCGATAGGCCCGCTTCCGCCGGAGCTGCGCTGCCGGCATCGTCGCCGGCCGCGAAGGCGGCTTGCGCGCGCTTGCCCTCCGCCGCGATACCCGCCAGTCCGCTGACCAGCGCCTGCGGCGGATTGGACCCGGCGTACTGCGCCAGCCCGCTCAAGCCGGTATCGATGCCGTCGAACAGCGATGCCTCGTCTTTCCCCATTTGCCCCGGTAGGCTGCTCTCCATGAGTTGATAGCCGCCACCGCCGCCGCGCCCTCCACGACCGCCGGCGGCTCCTGGCAGCGGCGGCAGTCCCCCCATCCCCTGGCACTTGTGATTGCTGCGCGCATCGTTGCCGATTTCAGCGTACGTGCGGCCCAGCAGCGGATCATACGCCGCGGTGTTGACCGGTGTCAGCTTCACCGGCGGGGTCTGTGGCGCGGCCGCCTCCGGCGCTCCGCGCCCGCCAAAGCCCGCGCTGAAATACAGTTTCTTCGCCTGCCATGGCCGCAGTCCCTCGCTGATCTGTTCGGGATACATCGACGCGTCGCCGGCCGCGCGGAAGCCTTCGCGGACCAGAACGGTGGTCGCCTCGTGAGCCCGGTCGCCGCCGCGGCCCTGAATGTTCATGGTCACGATCACGTCGGGGCGGAGCGTGCGGATCAGGCGCACGTAGTCGCCGACGATCTCTTTGCGGCCCCACTTCTCGATCACCTCTTGCGGGTCGAACGAGTAGCCGTAGTCGATGGCGCGCGTGAAGTACTGCTCGGCGCCATCCGTGCGATGCGCGGCCAGCAGTTCGGAGGTGCGCAGCACGCCCATGTCGCGAAACAACTCGGGGCCGATCTCGTTTTGCCCGCCGTCGCCGCGGTTGTTCTGCAGGTCCATCGAGCGCAGGCCCATGCCGTATGCGAACAGCGCGAGCATCGCGTTGGTTTCGTCGTCGGGATGCGCCGGCGCTTGCAGGAATGTGCCGGAAACGGTTAGCTTGCGCAGCGCCAGGCCCAGCGCGACGTGCCCGCTATTCTGCGCCACCAGCGGGAGCGTCACTCGAGACTGCGCCAGGGCGTGTACGAAGCCTCCCCGGGAAAGCGCGATGCTCAAAATGGCGGTGCCTGCGGCAAGCGTGAGTACACGTTTCATGGGTGGCTTCCTCTCGCGGATCTGGGGTAAGTGGATCTAGGGGTAATATATACCACGTTACCGCTTTCGGCCGACGCCGGCCTTCGCACCGATGGCCGCGTCGGCGCCGGCCAGGCCCAGCGCTTTCGCGAGGAATCGCGTCCGGTCGGCAACGGCCGCGATATCGTCGATATCGTGCGCCGTGTCGTACCACTTCAATTCTTTTGGGCCGCTCGCCGCCTCATAGAAATTTACCGAGTCCTCGTGCGGCACGCCGGGGTCGTACCAGGCGGACTGGAATAGCTTCGGAATCTTCGGCGCGTGCCCGATATAGTGCGCCGCGTCCACCACCGAGATCACTTCCAGGTAATGCGGCAGGCCCGCGCCCAGTTCTTTGCGGACGCCCTGTGCCCAGGGATGCGGGCTCGTCCGGATATGAATGCTCATCCCCAGCAGCCCGGCTTCAAAGACCGCGGCCCTAAAGCGCGGATCGATGCTCGCCGCCACCGCGCCCATCATGGCGCCGAAGCTGTGACCCACAACCGCGATCCGGTGCGGGTCCACGTCATCCCGTGCTTCGAGCAGGTCCGCCGCGCGGCGCAACGCCACCACCGCCGCGATCATCGCATCCCGGTCCCCTTCCGGCGTCCCGGCCGCGACCGATGCCGGCGCATTCACGATCAGCGACACGGCCCCCGCCTGCGCCAGCAAAATCGCATCACCGAGCCACGCTAAAGCGCCGCTCGAGTGCATCCAGACAACAGCCGGCTTTTTGCCGCGCCCCTGGGGAACCGCAAGAAACCCATCGGCCCGCAGCTGCTTCGGAAGAGCGTAGCTCACGTCGTATAGCGTGTATCCGTTCCGGCTGTCCTTCTGGGTCAGCTTGAGATCGAGCGGCGCAGCGCGATCGTAGTCGTAGAGCTGCCCCAGTTCCGCGAAGCTCTGCGCGGAAGCGGCTATGCAGCAAAGGAGAAGAGGCGACAGTAGCAATTCCGAGCGCATTTCTGCATGCTACACCTTGCAATCGACCGCGTGGATCCATCCTCAAAGAGTTATCGCTCATTTGCTGGCGGATCAGGCTTCAGAGGGATGAATGCCGGCCTGATGATCATCAAGGGACAAGTACTTTCCTTGCTCGATCACCGATATTACCCCGACATCGCCGGGTCTCACCCTCAATCGATCGAATGTCGAATACGACCATTCAATAGTTCGCTCGGTCCGGGCTGAACACCACGCGCTCACCGATTTTGAAGGGGTATTCTTGATGGCCCGGGTCCGTAAGCGCTGAACCAGTTTACGGTAACGCCGTCTTTCGTCAACCAGAGCCGAAATAGGTGCATCATGAACGAAGGCGACAGAGACACGGGTGTTGGGGGATGCTGTCGTATTCTGCGCGGAGGAATTGCCGACCATCTCGGCTGCGTTTCGCCAGCCTTGTCCTCCGGCGCACGTGAAACCGCTACCCAGCGGTCTATTTTTCAGCGAATGGTGTTTCCAGGTATTTTGAGGCTTCGTCCAGAGCTCCGCGAGTATTGTCCCTGGTAGCTATTGCAAGCCGGTAAAAATTGACCGCGCGGTCTCGTGACCCAGTCGCGTCAAAAACCTTGCCCAGTGATACGTAGGACCAAACCTTAACCCATTTCGGATCTAAATCACCATCAAGCGCTAGACGAAAAGTATTTGCGGCCCTCTGGTATTCCTTACGAGCGAAGCGGATCTCCGCGATGCGGTAATGCGCGATCGAACTCTTGGGTCGGGTCTCCAGTATCTGTCGGCATGTGTCGAGCGTTGTGCAGTCTTGTCCATAAGCGGTGAAGCTCGAAACCAGCAAGACAGCGATTGAGAGTGCGAGTCTCATGTTTATCCTGCTTTATTGTAGGCCATTAGTCAGCCATAGCCGACCGCAGTTCTTCAGCCTCTGTCGGGTTGATCGACCAACACAACATCTGGACCCTAACCCGACAAGCGGTCGTGAAGTGGGGTTCCCGTCCATTAGCGGAATTTATAGGGACAGCGAACGCCATTTATGGACGAAGATGCCGTTCGCAGCCGCAGTTTGAGAAGATGACGCTGCCGTCGAAGGAATCGTGGACAACCGTTTAGCCGCGTGGCGTCCGGCCGAATACGCCCGTCGCTCCCTTAACGATCCACAACAAACAGGCGACAACACCGCAAAGGACTACCGGCGCGATCACGTAAAATAGCCAGATTCCCCCATATTGATGTACTTCCGGCACCAACATAGGCGTTCCCTCTGTTGGCTATGATGCAAAACCCGACGAGCCGCTTTCGGCTCGGGCTGCGGCATGTAGGCGACGCTCGCGCGTTTTCAAGCGCTTAGCCAATTGCAATCGTGGAGATTTGGGGTTACCGGGAACCGGCCCAGGGCCGCTTTCCCTCCGACTCCGTCGCTTCCGATAACCCATTCCCTCACCGCGAAGGGTAAGCTAATGCCGTTTTTCTGCCGGAACTCGGCTTTGCCGCCCGGCAAGCCTCTTAATTGCATCACTAGATCGCTTCCGCAATTCGCATAATCAGAGCAGCGGACGGGAGCAAAAGAATTTGCGCCAGAAAAGTGCCTGCCAACCTCGCGCCAAGTAGCGACGTTATTGCTCGACGGAACCGCCCGTCTGATATGCGTCCCTCGATCACGTCGTCGGTCATCACTGAGACCTGCGGATCGATAAAGACGAACATCAGGATAGTCGCCACGCCGTTTACGACGGATGACAGGTTGCTACAAGTCACCCGAAGCTCCGGTTTGAGGTAGCCCGCATATAGGGAAGCGAATACCCCGAGCGTCCACAGTGCCATTGCCATGACGTTCAAGCCGATGACGGGCATCGATACACCCGTGCCAGAACCAAGCTGTTTGAGGTTCTGAGGGGATGGAATGCGCACGTTCGTAGCGAAGCTGGAGAGGCCACGTCCGCTGAATGCCCTTGCGATCAGCCGCGGCATAGATCGGTTTGCCTGAAAATGACCAACTGCTGAACTGAACAGCCGCTGGAACGTTGGAATCGAGAGAGCACCGACCGCTGTCGCGATTGTCGCGGAGGCTAAGAGCCACCGAAAATCGGCGAGCATCGATGAAGATGGTTGCGCCACCCCCAGCAATCGGGATTCGATGCGCTTCGCAAGGAACGGCCCCTGGAACGAATTCGACGTTCGCGAAACGAGTGCGAGGATATTGAACAGCGAAAACGAAATGGCAATCCGCCGCGTCCTGATGCCAGCGATACGAACGGCGTATGCAAGAGTCCCGACGACATGGATCACTAGTGTCAGGAAGCAAATGAAGAGCAGGTTGGCGTCCATGGCCTGCTGCCTATTCTCGCTTAATTGCCTGACAATACCAAGGGCTGAGGCGAAGTTGAACAGCAAGCTCCCGATATGTGGCGCTTCCGGACAAGTAGAAGCTGGGCGCCCACAAGCCTCCCTTGGGCTACAGATGACCGCAGGCAGCCTCTTCACCTGCGATATCCGCCGGTTTGCCGTATAGATCCAGCCCGTGCTGTTTTCGGTACGCGGCCCAGCGCTTGTCGAGCGTTTTCATCGCGTCGCCGGGCACGATGCCAAACCGGCCGAGCGAGAAGATCATGGCGCGCACGGTCACGTCAGGTTCGGCGGCGGGACCAACGCGACCGCATCGGCGGCACCTGATCACGGGAGTACGGATGTGGCGCTCGGAACGGATGCGGTGCAGCATGGCGTCCAGTTCGTCGCGCAGCGCGATCATTTCGCCGAAGGAGAGATTGGTGTTGGCGCGCCAGCGGTCGCGGAGCACGTCCAGCATTTCCGGAAACCAGGTTCTCTGCGCGTCACCGTACGGCATTGTGCTCCATTGTAAGCCGACGTGGCTGCCATGGCTACGGCCAGGCGGGGCGTTCGGGATACGGCTCGAGAGGGAACATCGGCGTCCGATATGGCCGCCCATGGGCCGAGAGCGCATGGTACGAGTAGATGTGGAGGCCGGAATCGATGTTGGACAAGAGCAACGTGGATAAAGAGCTTGCGCGAAGACTATGTGCCGCCTTCGTGAGCTACCAACTGGGCGTTAGTATGGCCACGCAATACAAGAAGACGCCCGAGGAAGTCGGTGACCTGTGGTATTTCCTGGCAGCGCTGGCAAGAGAGCTGGCAATTCGGAGCCAGGATTCGGTGTACGAGGACTTCGGACACTTGGCAACGACCCTCATTCAGTAGCAGCATCCCATGCCGCCCCGATGGCACAATCGGCTTCCTCCTACCGCACGGACTGTTCGGACAGAATGTCCTCTTGCGGCGGGAGGCCGCTGATCATGAAGAAACACGCCGACAAGAGACGGAACACCGCCAAGCGGGTGTTGCGACTGCCGGACCTGGATTTCGCGAAGCGCGCAGTATTGAATACCCTCGGCTCGCCGGAATCCAAGCGGGCATACGAATTCGCGATTGACGATTTCATCACCTGGTACTGCTCAGAACCCAGGCTGGCCTTCAGTAAGCCCGTTGTGCTGCGATACCGGCTCGAATTGGAGGCTCGTCGCCTGGCCCCGGCGACGATAAATCTGCGTCTGGCCGCCGTGCGCCGCCTTGCGTACGAGGCCGCCGATACCGGCCTGCTCAGCCCCGAGTTGGCGGCAAGCATCCGTCGCGTGAAGGGGGCCAAACGGATCGGCGTCCGTCTCGGGAATTGGCTAACAGCGGAACAGAGTCGAGCACTGCTCCGCACTCCCAATTCTGAAAGTCTGAAGGGGCGCCGAGACCGGGCGATCCTGGCGCTGATGCTTGGCTGCGGGTTGCGCCGAGGTGAGGTGGCTATCCTCCGGGTGGACCACATTCAGCAACGGGAGGATCACTGGGTGATCGCCGACCTCGTGGGTAAGGCGGCCCACATCCGTACGGTCCCTATGCCCGCCTGGGTGAAGTCCGCAATCGACATCTGGATGAGGACCGCGCCGATTACCGAGGGACGCCTGTTTCGCTGCGTCACCAGAAGAGGATCGACGTGGGGTGAGGGCATCACCGAGAAGGTGATCTGGCATATCGTGAAGACCTATGCCGCGACCGCCGGCATCACCAAGCTATCGCCTCACGATTGTAGGAGGACCTGCGCGAGGCTCTGCTATGCCGCCGGCGGCGAGCTGGAGCAGATCCAATTCCTGCTGGGGCACGTCTCGGTGGAGACGACGGAGCGGTACCTGGGCTGCAAGCAGCGGCTCCGGGAAGCCGTCAATGACAAGATCGGCCTGGAGCCGTAGCCACTGGTCGCGCTACTTGTCCGGAAGCCCCACTTACGTCCACCGGCGCGAGCGGGCGTAATAGAATGAATGCACTTCTGAGAGAGGTCCGATGAAGCCAACTCTATCGCCAGTTGCCATACGGCGTCCACAACCGAAGCATATGCTGTTCCTGCTGATCGCATCGATGATGCTGGTCGTGCTGGTACGAGACCGCATTCTGCTGGATTCGCAACATCCGGTCTGGAAACATTACGAGCCGTTCAAGTGGTGGCTGCTGCCGCACGGAATCACCGCCGCGCTTACCCTTCTGCTGGGGCCGCTGCAGTTCTCTTCGCGGCTGCGCCGGCGTCATCTCAATTGGCACCGGATCTCCGGGCGACTCTACGTCGCCGGGGTTGCGATCGGCGTGCCACTGGGGATCGTGATCGAGACGATCAAGTACCGGATCGGCGTGGCGCCATTAAGACTGTTGATTGGGACCATGGGTTTCGGATCGATCTTCGTGATTACGACCGGTATGGGTTTTGCGCTGGCAAGGCGTGGCCGGATCGCAGAGCATCAGCGATGGATGACGCGCAGCTTCGCGGTTGCCATGGTCTTCGTGGAGGTTCGCTGTGCGGATTACATCCCGTGGGTGGGGCGGCTAATGGACGTACCGAGCAACTTCCTTCAGGCTCACTATATTTCCGATCTATGGCTGTACGTTGCGATCTCCCTGACCGCTGCTGAGTTGATCCTGCGGTACGGCAAGGCAAAAGGACCTCGCTTTGCCGCGGTGGCTTCGGCATGAACTGACGAAAAGGCGGTTGGGTAAGGTCACTGTGGGCTGTTCGTGCCAGGAAGATGGTACGTTCATTCAACTGAACTTAGGCAGGTACTGTTCTCTCGGCGGCGCAGGCTACGACCTCATGGCTGGCGATAAGGTCGCCTTCAGGGGAGAGGCGCATCCGATGGTTGGTCGCCGCTCTTGAGTGGCCCTGTCTCACGGATGAAGCGCATTGTGGCCGTTAGACGGCGATACCGGACAAGACCAATCCTGAAAGAGTTGCCAGGGGCGTTATGAAAGTATCGCATCTCGCCCAGACCGTAAATTGGTGCGAGGAGTCTTGAAGGCACACCATGGCACTCAGAACTATCTGCCGGGAGGGGAAGGCGGCGTCAGCACCCGATCATGGCTAGCATCGGCACACACACCGCCGAGCGTTTTCTTGAGCGCAGGTGTGAGCAGCACCACGGGGATTCCGGGCCAAGCTCCGCGTGCGATGTCGACCACGCGGACGATGTCCGCAACCTCCAAGCTCCCATCGCCCTCTACGAATACAACTCGATCTGCTCGTCGGCTCAGCTCCGTTTTAAGGTTTTTACGAAGGTCAATCCATGAAACGGACGCAGAGTTTACGCGGAGTTCCGGCTCGTTGGCAAGTGTGCTGCCGTTCGTACGATGTACGCTTACAACGACACAGTCATCGTCGCGTTCGCTCAGGCGAGTTTCTGGCTTGGTGATGCGAACCTTAAGACCTCTGGAACCATATCCAAACAACGCCATGTAAATCGTCGCGATCGGAATTGCGAGGAGGAGCAAGACAACGCTATACAGAAGTCCAAATGAAGGAATGTCTGCAGGGCGCGGGAGCGTTCGCATATTGTATCTGACCCCATCATGGGGTCTTTGGTTCCTGGCTGTCGAGTTTTGCCAGCCTGCTCGGTGGCACTTAGCGAAAAACGGCGTTACCGGAAAATGACGCTAGCGTTCGCTGGCGGCTTCACAGTAAGCCACGTGGAGTCGGACCGACCTACTCCTCTAAGATCTTCTCCCTTGCCCAATAGCCAGAATCATGATACAAGTAGCGCGTTGCCGGCCACTTCTACTCGGCCAGGACCAACACACTAAGGCCGCCGACCACCTCCTCGCCCAAACTCTCGGTGACATGGATCAGCGCGTTGCCTTCTTGTAGGCTCCCAACCAGGGTGAACGGCTGACAACTGCGGGGTCCGATCGTGACGGACGATAGAACGGCAGTTGCGGCATCCAACTGGGCAGGATCGGGTTGGGCGGATTCGATAATGCCGAGGCCTTCGACCTGGCCTGGCTTCTGAAGGATTGATTCTCCGGCCGGCATCCCGGGAAGAAACGCCTCGATGTCGGAAAGTGTCCCCTGCTGCGCCGTGATGACGAACTGGCGTATCTCGTCGGCACCGTTGCAAGCCTGGAATGCGTACTGGAATCGCCTCATATGCTTTGCAGCCTTTAAAACCCCGAGATTTTTCTGCGCGATCGTGAAATTAACGGTCGTGGGCGAGTTGCCGTCAAGATTTTTAGCCGGGTAGCCTCCCAGTGGCGTCCACGCTGCGGCAATCAGGCACTCATGGCCGTGATTCTTGTGAGCTGGCGTCCAGGTTATTGGCATGACTCCCATCGACCCACCCACCGGAAGCCCCTTACTCCCAGCTGGAACGGTACTTCTGATTGGGCCGGTATAGAGCTGTTGCGTCGAGGGAGGAAAGGGATGCGGCCCAGCCGTCGGGACTATCCAACAGACAAACATGTCCCAGGTATACGCTTCAACCTTGTCTGAGTCATAGTCATGTAGCCGGACCCACACGTTATAAGTTTCGCCCGCGACGGGATGGCCAACGCCGGGGGGCTTGGGGCTGAGGTCGGTAGAAGGCTGGACCCAGATATCCGGGCTTAGCCACCAATACTTGCTACCCTTGTTGATCGTCAGGGAATCGCTCATTCTTTTACCTCCTTCAAGGTCAAGGAAAGTCGTCACAGACCATTTAATAAGTCAATAGATCCGCGGGAACCTCGCGGGAATGAGTCGGAGTCGAACCATGGTGTCATGGCGAGTATCCTTATCACCGGGAAACGAATCGTGTGGGGATTGTATGGCTTGACGGTACTGATGTCAACCCCGCCGGAATCCCCGCCGGAATCCCCGCCGGAGTCCCGCAGTTGGCCGCTTCGTCGCTTACATCAAGGGCAAACGTCAGCAGTAGGTCGAACAGATGGCTGTCGTCTCACTCGTTACTATCTCGCGCCCCGCTCTGTGGTTGGTCGCCTAAGTCGGAGACCCGGCTAATCCGTGATCCTGCCGCTCTTACATTCGCCGCCTCCCGCCGCAGAATTGGCGACCGCGACAGGCATTACGCCGAGCGGGCCGGGATGCCTCGCCAGTCCGTGGCGGAGGGAATCAATTCACCCTTCATGACCAGGGAGAGAGCATCAAGGGTGGCTCCCTCGCCCACAGTGGCATCATAGAGCACGATGGACCGTGGGCCGATACTGGCACCGGGGCCGATGGTAACGGTGGACATTTTCATTACGCGGTCCTCGAAAAGGTGGGTCTGGAGGGACGCGGCCCGTCCGATTGCGGCATCTTCACCGACTTCCAAGAGGTCGAACTCAGTGGTGAAGGTCGTCTCGCAGTAGATCCGCTTGCCCACTTTGGCGCCGAAGAGGCGCAGGACCGTCGCCAGCCATGGAGTGCCGGTGATCAGCATCGCCAAGGCGGGCACGGTGAAGCTCTCGTACAGTCCGGTAATCAGCTCGGAATGCCGGACGAAGGGTGCCCAGAGCGGTTCGACGCGCGAACGATAGCGGCCCACGAGAGCCCACTTGAGCGCCGCCACGACCAGGGTGAGAGCAGCGGCGACGGCCAGATATAGCCCGGGCGTTGTGAGCATGACCGCCGCCAAAGTACGTGCCGGCAAACGGGAGGCGGCTGCGGTAGCTGTGGTCCCCAGTGCGTAAAACAGCGAGGCGGGCATGACTACACGAAAGAACTCAACGAAAAGGCGGTATGCCACCAGGCGGAAGGGTGGCTTATAGGTGAGGCTTTCCGCAAAAGATCGCGATGGCTGGCGGCGCGGCAGGAAGATGGCCGGGGAACCGAGCCACGAGGAGCCGGGCCGCAGGCCTTCGCGGGGCGCCACGGATTGCACTCCGATCAGGCAATTCTCGGGCAGGCGGCGGCCGCTGTGGATCACGGAAGCGTTGCCCAGGAAGGTTCGGCTGCCCACCTCCGTGAGCGCCAGCGCCACCCAGCCGTTGTGGAAGGTTGTCGCACCGATAGAGGCAATATCGGCCACGAAGGTTTCCGAGCCCAGCGTCAGCAGGTCTGGGTCGATATTGGAGACCGTCGAGACTTCCGAACGCGGGCCGATGCGCGCGCCCAGGGCACGTAGCCACGGGATCGCATAGAGTGTGCCATAGAGCGTGTTTGTCACCTTGAGGCTGAGAGACATCAGCTGGTCCGATGTCCACTTTCGCAGACCGAACCACGAGTGCTGCGCGTAAATGCCGGGCCGCGCATTCGGCATCACGACACGTCTGCCACCGAACACGATCAGGCACGTCGTCAGGACGAAGATCAGGCCGGCAAGCGGCGTGACCGCAAGGGCGGCAAGGAGTCCGCTGATTTGGTCTGCCCAGGCGATCAGCAGGAGGCCGGGTATAGCCAAGGCGAGCGGGAGCACTTCGAGCAGGACGGCAGTGCTCACGAAGGCGGCCCAGAGCGCGGCGCTCATCCGCGCCGGGGCCCGGCCGATCGCCTCGATTCCGGCGAGCAGATCGTCTGTACTATTCGTACACTGCGCGGGCGAACCGGCCCAGGTCTCGAAATCGGGGATCCTCTGCCCGCTGGCAATCAGAGTTTGTTCGGCGATGCGCGCGCCCGAGCCGATCTCTGCGCCGGCGAGAACCACGGCCCTGGTGCCGATGAACGCCCCGGCTCCGATGCGGATCGGGGCCATACGCAGCCGGCCGCCTTCGATCACAAAAGGCTGGATTTCAGCGTCGTAGCCGATGCTGGCATATTCACCGATTTCGACGAGGTCCGGGAGGTGCAGTTGAGCCGTGGCGATTTGGCAGCCGCGCTCCACGCGCGCGCCCAGCAGGCGGGCGTAAACGGGCATGAGCGGCGAGCCGGCCAGGAAGTGCATAGGCGAAAACTCGAGCGCCTTGCGCACAACCCACCAGCGACAGAAGTACCACCCCCACAACTCGTGTTCACCCGGCTGGAAGCGGCCGATCAGCAGCCATTTCAGCGCCGGCGGGACGAGAAACGAGACCAGAACGACCAGGAGCGGCACCAGGAGATCAAGCCCGCTGAAATCCATGCCGCTCGAGCCGCGGTGCGTGACCATGAAGAGCGAGAGCGGTGCGCCGAAGGCGGCCAGGAGGGGATAGAGCAACGCGAGTTGCACCAGACCTGCGAACCATACGCGGCGGCTCGAATAGCGGATGGCCGGGCGACCCGGAGTGGCTGGCGGCGTTTCCGTCTGATCTGCGACACGGGCCGCTAGAGCGCGGATGGTCGGATTGGCGTAAACATCCGCCACGCTGAGTCCCGCCATTTCAGGCTGTTCCCGCAAGCGCGTCAGCAGTTGTGCCGCGAACAGAGAATGGCCGCCCAGGTCCAGGAAGAAATCGGCATCGACGGAGACGCGTTCCAGGCCGAAAAGGGCTTGCCAAACGTCTGCGATCCTGTGCTCCAGGGGCGTGGCCGGCGGTTCGTAGCCGCCGCCCTGGAAGACCATGCGTGGCAGCGCGGGCGCGGGTAGGGCACGGCGGTTGGCCTTGCCGTTGGCCAGCGCGGGGATCCCGTCCAGAACTTCAATGTAGGCGGGTACCATGTAGGCGGGCAGGCGACGCCGCAGCTCCGCGCCCAGGCGTTCCCGAACCGGTTCGCCAGGCGATGGCGCGCGCAGGGTGATGTACGCGGCAAGGTCCTGCACGGGAGCGTCCGCCGGATAGGGAGTCACAATGGCATTCCCCACCGCCGGATCCTCAAGCAGGACGGCTTCGATTTCCGCCAATTCGATACGATAGCCCCGAATCTTGACCTGGCTATCGATGCGGCCCAGAAATTCGATTTCACCGTGCGGCGTCATGCGGCCGAGGTCGCCGGACCGGTAAAGGCTGCGACCGGGTTCGAAGGGGTCGGGTACGAACTTGGCCGCCGTGAGGTCGGGGCAATTCACGTACCCCTGCGCTACGCCCGCTCCACCGATGCAGATCTCACCGGTTTCACCGTGCGGAACCGGCCGGAGGGCTTCGTCGCACACGTAAATGCGGTAACCCGGCATCGCCCGGCCGATCGTGACGGGACGGCCGGGCACGAGTTCGCACCAGGTGGCGGTCACGGTGGTTTCGGTGGGGCCGTAGGTGTTCAGCATGCGGCGCTCGGGCCGGCTCCAGCGTTCCACCAGATCGCGCGGACAAGGTTCGCCGCCCACGATGAGCGTGTGGATGGATGGCACATCGCGGTCGAGTGTGGAGAGCAGCGTGGGAACGCAGTAGAAGACATTGATCTTCTGCTCGATCAGGAATTCGGCGAGGGCCGGACCGAGCCTGCGGCCATCGGTGGGGCCCGCGACGAGTGTGC
Source organism: uncultured Solibacteraceae bacterium (assembly GCA_963791985.1). Taxonomy (GTDB): domain Bacteria; phylum Acidobacteriota; class Terriglobia; order Bryobacterales; family Bryobacteraceae; genus Solibacter. Next base: position 1,252,387 of record CAWBUN010000005.1, read on the forward strand.
CGCCCGCAATGAAAGTAGGCCAGATCTCTTCGATTGAGAAGTCGAAGGCGACGGTCATGCCCTGGTAGACACGGTCGTGACGTCCGACATCGTATATTGGCGTGCAGACGGAGAGGAAGTGGCAGATGTTGGCGTGCGTGATTGCCACTCCCTTAGGGCTGCCGGTTGTCCCGGAGGTATAGATGATATACGCGAGTCCGTCGTCTTCATCCGGCAGCATCGGCCGCGTGGGTGGCATCGCACGCAAAGCCGCCGTCTCGCTGTCCAGGCACAGCGCCGGGCAGGGCAGCCCCGGATGGGAGGCGGCAATGTCTGAGGTGGTCAGGACCACTGCCACTTTGGCGTCGGCAGCCATAAATGCCAGCCGGTCGGCGGGATAGGACGGGTCCAGGGGAACGAAAGCCGCCCCGGCCTTCAGCACGGCGAGCAAGGCGACGTAGGTATGCGTGGAACGGTTCAGCAGAATTCCCACTGTGCGGCCAGGGCCTGCGCGCCTGGCAATCAGAAGATGCGCCAGGCGGTTGGCACGCGACTCGAACTCGGCGTACGTGAGCCGCTCACCTCCCGAGATCACGGCTAGACGGTGGCGGTGTGCGCCATCAGCGCAGCTTTCGAAGAAATGGTGTAACCGCCGCGGTGGCTCGAGGATGAGGTTCCGAAGTTCATCGTCGATATCCGCGACCGGGGCGAGCATGCCGCGTTGCGGTTCAACCGAAGGGTTAAATTTAGCCTGGAGAATCCTCATGGCAGTAGCACAGAGCACCAGGAAGGAAGCACGGTCCTGGCATGAGACCCAACCCGATACGCTTGATGATTGCTTCGCAGGCGGGGTGCCCTTTCTACCAATTTTTTAATACTTAAAGGGATACATTTGCCACGGGTCTGGCCACAGGATTCGGCATGTCCTGCTTCGCGCGCAAGCCGCGAAGGCTGCATCACGGCTTTGGGCCGACAGGAAACCAAGATACACAGGCCAGATCACTCCTCGGTCGGCTACACTTAGACAACCATTCCCGTGCCACTCTCCGCCGGCGACAAACTCGGTCCTTACGAAATCGTCGCGCCCCTCGGCGCGGGCGGTATGGGAGAGGTATATCGCGCCATCGACACCAGGCTGAAGCGCGAAGTGGCGGTGAAGGTTTTGCCGGACGCCTTCGCCCACGACCCCGAGCGCCTCGCTCGATTCAAACGTGAGGCCGAAGTGCTGGCCTCGCTGAATCATTCCCATATCGCCACTATTCACGGCGTGGAAGAGCGCGCCCTGGTCATGGAATTGGTGGAGGGTGAATCGCCCTGCGGGCCCATGCCGTTCGACGACGCCTGGCGCATCGCCTCGCAAATTGCCGCCGCCCTCGAATACGCCCACGACAAAGGCGTGGTCCACCGCGATCTGAAGCCCGCCAACGTGAAAGTCACACCCGATGGGGTAGTCAAGCTCCTTGACTTCGGACTGGCCAAGGCTCTCAGCGCTCAGACCCAGTCCCAGTCGGGCGACCCTGCCAACTCACCCACCCTCACCATGGACGCAACTCAGGTGGGTGTGATCCTGGGCACGGCAGCCTACATGGCTCCCGAGCAGGCGAAGGGAAGAACTATCGACAAGCGCGTGGACATCTGGGCTTTCGGCATCCTGCTGTACGAATTGCTCACGGGGGAAAAGTTGTTCCAGGGCGCCGACGTGTCGGACACGCTCGCCCATGTTCTGACAAAGGAACCAGATCTTAGCAAAGCTCCGCCGCGAAGTCACAGGCTGCTCCACCGATGTTTACAGAAGGACCCCAGGAAGCGCCTGCGTGACATCGGAGATGCGGAGTCCCTGCTCGAAGAGCCGCTGGGGCAGGCCTCCCGGCCTGTCTCTTCCCGATTGCCGTGGGCGGTAGCCGGAACGCTCGCCCTTGCCCTGGCCGCCGCCGTCTGGGCGCCGTGGCGAGCGCGTCCGGCGGACCCATCCATGAGCCGGTTCGTTATCCTTCCGCCCGAGAAGGCGAGCTTCTTCAGCCCTGAGCTGAAGTCGCTGGCAATCTCCCCCGACGGCCGCCAACTCGTTTTCGCCGCGGCAATCTCCGGCCAAAGCCCGTCACTCTGGCTCCGGCCGCTCGATTCGCTGGCTGCCCACCCGCTGGCAGGCACAGAGGATGCGATACAGCCCTTCTGGTCCCCCGACAGCCGCTCGATCGGATTCTTCGCCCACGGCATGCTGCAAAAGGTTGACGCGGCCGGCGGCCCGGCACAGCCCCTCGCCGACGCTCCATTGCCTCTTGGCGGAGCCTGGAGCCCCAGCGGTGTTATCGTGTTTGCGCCCCATATCGGCGCTTTGTCTCGAGTTCCCGCGGGAGGCGGCGAAGCCACCCCGGTGACCCACCCGGAAGCGGGGATGGAACCCCGATTCCCCTCGTTCCTCCCGGACGGCCGGCACTTCCTCTTCCATCAGTTTCATCCTCGGTCCGAGAAATCGGAAATTGCCGTAGGATCGCTGGACTCCCAGGACATCAAGCCAGTCCTTCGTGCGAACTCCCCCGCGCTGTATTCGGCTCCCGGATACCTGCTATTCCTGCGCGACTCTACGTTGATGGCGCAACCCTTCGACCTGCGACGTCTTTCCACCAGCGGCGACCCCTCCGCCGTCACCGAGCGCATCAGTGAATTCAGCGTGTCGGAGAATCGAACCCTGGTCCTGATGCCCAGCAACTCCGCCCAGAGGCGCCTCGTCTGGGTCGATCGCGCCGGCAAACAGATCTCGGAAGCGGCGCCCCCGGCGGACTACGGCTTTGTGGACCTTTCGCGTGACGGAAAGCGCGTTGCGTATGACGGCATGGCGAACCTCCGATTCGAAGTATGGCTGAGAGACCTGGAACACGGCATTGCCTCCCGCTTCACGTTTCAACCCTCTAACGTGCCTCTATGGTCTCCCGATGGCGGCACGGTGGTCTTCGCATCGAACCGCAACGGCTTGGATCTTTATCGGCGTCCGTCCAACATGAGCGCACCGGAGACTCTACTCCTCAAACTGAATGCGCCTCCGTTCCTTTTTCCCTCAGACTGGTCTTCGGACGGACGCTACCTCGCGTACTTCCGGACGGACCCCAAGACGCGCCTCGATCAGTGGGTTCTGCCGATGTTCGGCGATCGCCAGCCATTGGCCTTTTTGCACGGCGATTTCAACGAGAGCCAGGGGCAGTTCTCTCCCGACGACAGGTGGATGGCATACGTCTCCGACGAATCGGGCACACCGCAGATCAACGTGGTGTCGTTCCCCACGCCGGCCGGCATCCGGCAGGTCTCGACTGCCGGTGGGAGCCAGCCGCGATGGAGCCGCGATGGCAAGGAACTGTTTTACATCGCGCTCGACCACAAGCTGATGGCGGCTAGCGTGAAGACCGGCGCAACGTTCGAGGCCGAAACGCCGCACGCGCTGTTCGAGACTACCTTGCCCACCACGCCGTTGCGCCAGGCCTACTCGGTCTCCCCGGACGGCCGGCGATTCCTCCTCACTTCCCCGCTGGATGTTTCGTCCGCGCCGCTGACGCTCATCCAGAACTGGACGGCGGGACTGAGAAAATAGGGGACGCGCCTTAACCGAATGCGCGGCCGAGGTTCTACAGTAGGCTGACAGGCGAAAGCACCCCGCCCCACGGCGATTGCGATAAGCTGGAAGCAAATGCGAATTCTTGTGGTCGAGGACGAAAAACGTATCGCCGATTTTCTATGCCGCGGCCTGGAAGGCGCGGGCTACGCAGTCGATGCCGCCCTCACCGGCGGCGCCGCGCTCGACCTGATTCACGATACCGACTACGACCTGGTGATCCTGGACCGCATGCTGCCCGACATGGACGGCCTGCAGGTGCTGGAAAAAATGCGCAGCCGCAAGGCCGGTCCGCCGGTCCTGATCCTCAGCGCCCGCGGCGCGCTCGACGATCGTGTCAAAGGCCTGGAGCAGGGCGCCGACGATTATCTGGTAAAACCTTTCGCCTTCGTCGAACTCCTCGCCCGCGTCCGCGCCCTCCTGCGCCGCGGACAGCCTACGCCGGAGCGGCTGCAGGTATCGGACCTCGCGCTCGATTGCATTCGCCGCAAGGTGACGCGCGGCGCCGAGACCATCGACCTGGCGCCCAAAGAGTTCGGCATTCTCGAATATATGATGCGCAACAAGGGCCGCCCCTTGAGCCGCACCATGATTGTGGAGCATGTGTGGGACATGGATTACGATGGCCTCACCAACATCGTGGACGTCTATATCCGCCACCTGCGCAGCAAGATCGATGACCGCTTCCAACAGAAGCTGATTCAAACCGTGCGCGGGATCGGCTACATGATCGAAGCGCCCGACAAACCGGCCGAGCGCTCCACCGAACCGGCCGCGCAGCCACAGGTGTGATGTGAGCCGCAAGCGCGATTTCCGCCGATTGGCCCGCGGTCTTCGCTTCCGCCTGGCGTTGAGCTACGCGGTGCTGTTCACCTTATTGTTGACCGGCATCGCCCTGGTCTTCCGCGCCAACCTGGCGCGCGCGCTGGATACGCAAATCCAGGAAGAGCTCGCCGGCGATTGGGGCGCGATGAAGGGCTACATGCGCATCGAGCCCGATCCCGAACTCGGCAATAAATTCGCCGTCGCCTGGTATTACGACAAGGACGACCCCGACGAAACCACCATCGTCCTCGACGCCCGCAAGATCTACATGGTCGCCGACCAGAACGGCAATCCGATTCCGGCCGCGGAAACCCAGGAGCCCGCCGTCTCCACCGCCTACGAAGATATCGGCATCGATAAGCCGGCGGACATTCGGAGAAAGGTGGCCGAGGCGCTGGCCTCCCCCAAGCCCAAGGTCTTCCTGGAAGACCGCTTCACCTCCAAGGGCGAACCCGTCAAGATTCGCAGCGGCATCGTCTTTTCCGAAAGACACACGGCGCCGTACTACGTCGCGATCGGCGCATCCTACGCGGACAACGTCAAGATCCTCCACCGCTACACCTGGATCTTCGCCGGCGTGATCCCCGGCGCCCTCATCCTCGGTTCGCTGCTCGGATATTTCATGGCGGGCCGCGCCCTCACGCCGGTGCTGGCCGTGGCGCAGGCCGCGCAGCGCATCTCCGGGTTGAACCTCAGCATGCGCATTCCCACGCGCGACGCGGGCGACGAGCTCGACTACCTCATCCTCACCTTCAACCGCATGATCGAGCGCCTGGAGGCCAGCTTCCAGCAGATCCGCCAGTTCTCCACCGACGTTTCGCACGAACTGCGCACGCCGATCACCGCGATCCGCGGCCAGTTGGAAGTGGCGCTGTTCACCGCCCAGACCACCGACCAGTATCGCGAGGCCATGTTCAATTCACTGCAGGATATCGACCGGCTCTCGCAGATCGTGCGCGCGCTGCTGCTGCTTTCGCAGGCCGAATCCGGCCAGCTGCTGCTACAGAAATCGCGCCTGAATTTGTGCGAGGTGGTGGAAGACCTGGTCGATCAGTTCCAGATTCCGGCGGAGGCGGCCGGAGTACGGCTCACCGCGTCGCTGCCGCCTCAGTGCGATGCCGATGTGGACCGCGTGCAGATTGAGCGCATGATCACCAACCTGCTTTCCAACGCGCTCAAGTTCACGCCCGAAGGCGGCGAGGTCGACGTGACCCTGGTGGTGCATCCTGATGCCGTGGAACTCGTGGTCCGGGATACCGGCCGCGGAATTCCGACCGAGCACCTGCCGCACATCTTCGACCGCTTCTATCGCGTCCCCGGCAAGGGCACCGCGCCCAGTCCCGAGCAGGGCCTCGGCTTGGGCCTGAGTTTCGTGGCGTGGATCGTGAAGGCGCACCACGGGAAGATCGATGTGGATAGCACTCCCGGCCAGGGCACCCGCTTCACCATCCGGCTCCCCAATGAAGGCGTAACGCCGGACACCCTGGAACTAGCCGGCCCCGCCACCTACTAGCTTGCTCGCCTTTTCATATCTGCGTTTATCTGCGTTCATCTGCGGCCAATTCTGTTTTTGCAAAAAAGCAATATGGGCCGCAGATGAACACAGATAAACGCAGATAAGAAAAAACATTTATTGGGGTGTGCTTTGAGCTTGCGAATTTTTCACAGGGGGCGGACGCCTCCCCCCCTCCGCATCGCCCTCACCGCGAACCGCGACCGTCAGGGAGCGATCTAAGATCTACGCCGACACGGCCTTCGGCATCGCCACCGTCTTCGATTGCATGCCCGCCTTCGCCAGCCCGTAGTAGACCACGAAGCCTACGATGAAGCTGTAGACCACCGCGGGCTGCACATAGCTCTTCGTCTCCGGCGAAAGCGTAATCGGCAGTACATCGAGCGGCAGAATCCCGACGATGAAGCCGATAGCCCACGCGATGTACCCCGCCAGGTTTACGCCCTCGCGAGGTCCGCTCCACCGCTTGCCCGACAGCAGGTAATCCGCCACCATCGCCCCGATGATCGGCCCGAAGGACGCGCCTACGATCGTGAAGAACCCGATCAAATTCGCCGCTACTCCCGTGATCGCCAGCACCACGCCGACCGCCGCCGCCGCCATCGTGCTCGAAACGCGCGGAACTCCGGGGACCATCGTGCTGAAGCTGTTGCCCGCAATGAACGCGCAGAAGCACGACGCCGGAATCGAGGCGATCGCGAACAGGAACAGCATCGCCGAAGCAATCGGTCCGCCGATGGCCTGCACCACCTCGCCGAAATCCCAGCTCTGCGATAGGCCGCTGCCGTGCGCGCCCGCCACTGCCAGCAGCGGCAGTCCGCCGGCCACCATCACCGCCAGCGTGATGCCTACCAGGCCGCCCCAGCGAACGTCGCGTTCATCGCGCGCGTTCATGCCGAAATCGGCGCCCGCGGCGCCCGCCGTCGCGAAGAACCCGATCACGATCGCGATCATCGTGGTGAACGCGCCGAAATTGTTGGCCTGCGCCGCCGGAACCTGGTAGCTGCCGATTCCGCCCGAGGTCTGGAAGAAGACCACCAGCAGCATCAGCAGCGGAATCGCATTCAGGAACAGCGCGATCTTCGAGACATACTGCACACCCTTCGCGCCCGCGAACGCCATCGTGCCGCCCCACAGAATGCACACCACGGCGAACGGCAGCGTGCCCGGCTTGCTGGCCATTCCCAGGCCGCGCAGAATGTAGTCCGCCGAGAAGAAGGTGCCCACCGCGAACCAGCCGATCTGCAGCAGGCCCATCAGCAGGCCCGGCATGAGGTAGCCGCCGGCCGTGCCGAATGTCGAGCTCCCCACTACGTAGAGCGGGAACCCGGTCTTCATGCCGAGCATCGCCGGCACGCGGTAGTAGAGCGCGTAACTCAGCAGCCCCGCTACCAGCAGCGCCGCCAGGCAGACGCCCAGTCCGGCGTGTTGGAGCGTGCCTCCTGCCATCTGCTGGTAGAAGGCGATCCAGAGAAAAATTCCCGCGTATGTGGGAGCGGTATTGGCATACCAGGGCGCCCGGTTCGCGGCGGGGTTGGGCACGGCTTTTGCAAGATAGTCTGGCAACATGGCAGTTCCTCTTCGGTTTACGAATGATGATCGAAGCGGCCAGTATACTACACGGCAGTTCACAACTTCGTCCCGGTGAAAATCGACGCGGCCCTCGCTTGGGCTGACCCGCGTGCCCCATCGCATCGCCCTCACCGCGAACCGCGACCGTCAGGGAGCGATCTCAAGTGATCGCCCCCCGTCCCGAAACTGATACAATCCAAATCATGCCCACAGGGCAGTTTCGCCACTGGTAGACATCTTCCATCGTGATCGGCCGGGTCTTCAAAGCTTTTCAATATCGCGATTTCCGCCTGATGTGGATAGGCGCCTGTACTTCCAGTATCGGTACCTGGATGCAGATCCTGGCGCAAAGCTGGCTGGTGCTCAAGCTTTCCAATTCCGCCTTCCTGCTCGGCCTGGACGCTTTCCTCGGCGGCCTCCCCATCGTCCTCTTCTCCCTCGTCGGCGGCGTCATCGCGGACCGCATGGACCGCCGCAAGGTGCTGCTCGGCTCCCAATACCTGCAGATGAGCTGCGCCTTCCTGCTCACCGTCCTGATCGCCACCCACGTGGTCCGGGTCCCCATGATCTTGTGCCTCTCCTTCGTCGCCGGACTAGCGCAGGCCTTCGGCGGACCGGCCTACCAGGCGCTCATCCCCATGCTGGTCGAAAAAGAGGACATGCCCAACGCCATCGCCCTGCAATCCATCCAGTTCAATGTGGCCCGCGTCATTGGCCCGGCGCTCGGCGGACTCGCGCTCTACCAGTTGGGCGAGGTCTGGTGTTTCGGCCTCAACGGACTTTCCTTCCTGGCCCCCATCATATCTCTCACGGTGATCAAGACCCGTTTCCTGCCCGCCAAAACTTCGGAATCCATCCTGGACGGAATGAAGCAGGGGATCTCCTTCATCCGCAGGCAGAGCGCCATGGAAGGCCTCATGATCCTCGCCTTTTGCATGACCGCGCTCGGCATCCCCATGATGACCTTCCTCCCGGTTTTCGCGAAGGATATCTTCCGGCAGGGTCCCAAGACCCTCACGCTGTTCTTTTCCGCCTCCGGCTTCGGCTCCATCGTGGGCGCGCTCACGGTTGCCTGGCTCGGCAACGTCCGGCACAAGGGCCGTATCGCCCTCGTCATGTTGACCTGCCTCGGCGCCGGCATCGGCGGTTTCGCGATTTCCACCACCCTCTGGATCAGCTGCCTCATGCTGTTCATCTCGGGCGCGGCGCTGATCAGCGTCTTCGCGCTCGTCAATTCGCTCGTGCAATTGATCACCACCAACGAAATGCGCGGCCGCGTGATGAGCGTCTACAACTTCGCCTTCCGCGGCGGCATGCCTTTGGGAAACCTGATGACCGGATGGCTCGTCCCTATGTTTTCAGCGCCTGTCGTGCTTGCTGTGAATGGAGTGCTGCTCATGGTGGTGGCGCTTTATTTCCTGGTGGTGCAACGCCGGGTGGCAGCTCTTTGATGTAATGGAGAAGAGGGACTCATGCTGGTAGTGTGGATCGCGGCGTTCATGGCGGCTTCCGGCGCACCGTCTCCCCTGGAGATGGCGCGCGATAAGCAGGATCGCGCCGCCCTGACGGAACTCGTATCGCAGTACAACGCCGCGGCGGCGAAGGCGCCCGGCGATGCGGAGGCGCAGTATCGCGCCGCGCTGGCGAACAGCTATCTTGCCGAAGTGCAAATCGAGCTCAAGGATCGCAAGGCCGGCGGTCTCGCCGCCGAGCAGGGCATCAAACTCGCCGAGAAGGCCGTCTCGCTCAAGCCCGATAACGCCGAGTATTATCGCGTGCTCGGTACCGTCTACGGCCAGGCCGTCACCAACATCATGAGCGGCCTCTCCTACGGCGCCAAAGCCAAGGACGCGATTAATAAGGCCGTGGAGCGCGCGCCCAAATCCAGCATGGTCTATGTGGCGCGCGGCGTGGGCAACTATTACCTGCCGGCTCAGTTGGGCGGCGGCTCCAAGGTCGCCATCCCCGATTTTCAGAAGGCCATTGAGCTCGATGGCCACAATGCCGAGGCCTGGCTGTGGCTCGGCTTGAGCCTGCGCAAGGAAAATCGCGACGAGGAAGCGCGCAAGGCCTTCGCCAAATCGCTCGAGCTGAATCCCAATCGCCTGTGGGCGAAGCAGCAGTTGGAAAAGACGCCGGCGAAATGAAATCGCTCGCGCTCGCTGCCCTCTGCGTTGCGCTCGCACTGCTTTCCTTTTTCCAATTCCCCGGCCACACCTGGCTGCAGCAGGACTCGCAGATCTACGCGCCCATCCTGGAACATCTGCACGATCCCGCGGTCTTGCGCAATGACATCCTGGTGCAGCGCCCGCACGTAGCCTTCACGCTCTACGATGAAGCCGCGCTCGCGCTGCGCGCGGCATTGTCCCATGTGATGCACGTGGGATTCCGTGAAGTGCTCGCCGCGCAGCAGATCGCCACCCGCGCGCTCGGCATCTGGGGACTCTTCATGATGGCGGAATCGCTCGGCCTCGGCTGGGGCGGCTCGCTCCTGGTGGCGGCCATCTGCTCGCTGGGCGCGGCCATCGCCGGCCCGGCCGTGCTGACCTTCGAGTACGAGCCCACCCCGCGCGCCTTCGCCGTCCCCCTGCTGCTCTGTGCCATGGGACTCGCGGCGCAGCGCCGGCACCTCGCGGCCGGGGTCGCGGCGTCGGCCGCCTTCCTCTATCACCCCCCCACCGCGCTGCCCTTCTGGGCGGTCTATGGCTTGATGGCGATCTGGCGCCCGTCACGCTTGCGCGCCCTGATCCCGCTCGCGATCTCGCTCGCGATCCTGCTGGTGGCCGCGCGCGCCCAGGCCGATTCCGGCGAAGCGCAGAACTTATTCGCGCGCCTCGATGCCGGCCAGGAATTCCTGCAGCGCCTCCGTGCCTCCTACGTCTGGATCTCGATGTGGCCCGCCGCCACCATCCTACAGCACCTCGCCCTGTTCGCCATCGCGGCCGCGGCCTTTGCGAGAGTACGTGACTGTGTGGGCAGTGACTTGCGAACGCTGTTGGTGGGCCTGACGGCCATCGGCCTGCTTAGCATGCCCCTTTCGTGGTTGCTGCTCGAGCAAGGCAGGTGGAGCCTTGTACCGCAAGTGCAGCCCATGCGCGCGCTCCTCTTCGTCGCGCTCGCCATGCAATTCCTTACCGCCGCCGCCGGTGCGCGCGCCCTGCTCGCGCGCCGTCCCATCGAGGCCTTCGCCTGGTTCGCCTTCGCGTACCTGCTGCCGCTGCAGCCCTTGGTGGGGAGTCGCATCGCGCTCGCGCTGGCACTCGCCGCCGTGACCGCGCTCGCCGGCGTACGCTGGTCGCCCGCCGTCGCGCTCGCCGCCTTCTTCGCCATCCCCATGCTCGGCGGCGTGGTCAACTATCCGCGCCTGCACACCCCCGAGCTCGCCGAATTATCCGCATGGGCGCGCGCCCACACGTCGCGCGACGCCGTCTTCCTTTTCCCCGACGTCAACAAGGGCCTGGCCCCCGGCATCTTCCGCACCGAATCCCTCCGCGCCGTCTACGTCGATTGGAAAGGCGGCGGCCAGGTCAATTACCTGAAAGACCTCGGCGAGCAGTGGTGGTTCCGCTGGCAGCAGACCCGCAACTTCCAGCCCACCGATTTTCCCAGGTATGCCGCCATCGGTGTGGGGTACGTCGTCCTGCAAAAGCCTTTGGAGCGGCAGGCGGAGTTCCAGAATGCCGGGTGGACGGTGTATCGCGTCCGCTAACCAACGCGCCGCAACTCGACCCTTGCGCCTTCTCAAGTGCACAATTTGCTCCGCAACCGGCACAATGAGGCATACGGAAGAGGGTGCACTCGATGCCATCCCCCCCCGGGGGGGGGGACTGGAGCATTCCGCGCGGGCGTTCGCCTTTGCGCTCTATTCGTTACGCTCCACATCAACGGCGGCAAATGCTTGGCCCACCAATTGCCCTATGCACCGCAGGAGAACCAGATCATGGCCCGTTTCTTGAATTCGGTATTACTTTGTGCCGCCCTCATGGCCCCAATTGCGTTGGCGCCAACTGCGCTGCAAGCCCAAGACAGGAATGCTCGCAGCTACCACGACAAACAGCATAACGACGACCATCAATGGAATGGTCAAGAGGACAAGGCGTATCGTATTTACGCAAAACAGAACCATCAGAAATACAAGGATTTTTCCAAGCTCAAAGAGGAAGATCAGCAAAACTACTGGGGCTGGCGTCATGAACATTCAGACGACCTGCTCAAAATCACCATTCGTTAAGCAAGCTGGAGCGGAACTCGTAATCTGCGCGAAAAGGCCGAGCCGTGGCGGACGTCGCGCTGTCCCTTGCGGCTCGCGGGTTGACCAGGGCTGGCCCATGCTGGCCCGCCGAGCACCGCGAACCGCTACCCTCATGACGGAGCGATCCCTGTTAGCGGCCCTGTGGGGCAGCCAATCCTGGCTGCCGCCGGCTTCAGCCGGCGCTCGACCGCACTCACCTCCAACCTACCCGGCCCCCACGGCGCTTTTTCAACTGAATTTTCTTGTTAGCCGTTTGGAGTTTTTCGACCGCGCCGCCTACACTCAGCAACTCGCCTCCTAATCCTGCGAAGATCCCCAGGCACTATGGAAAGCCGCCGGATCGCGCGGCTGCACGAAGCAAGTGGCCAGCTTCCCATCGCGGATTTCATAAACGTGTGCCGTGCTGTATTCCGTTGTGTTGCCATCGCGCGTGAAGCGATGCCGCGCCAGCACGATCGCATGCTGGTCATTCGCCAGCACGTCCTCGACCTCTTCCTGAAAGTGGCCATTCGACCGGAAGGCTTTGGGCGAGTACCGGGATCCATATCGTTGGAGTTGCGACCGCCGTTCGAGCGATTCTTGGTGAGACCGGCGTTTCACAGGAGTCACCAGAGCCAACGCCTTTGAAGACCGTCAGGTCTGTGGGTTTGGGGTTGCGTCCTCGTGACGAGCTCTACATAAAACCAGCCACAACCGCACCCTGAACCAGTAAAATTGTAGGTTACTTCTTATGCCGCTCGCCGTCGGCGACAAACTCGGGCCGTACGAAATCCTAGCGCGTCTCGGTGCCGGGGGCATGGGAGAAGTGTGGAAGGCTCGCGACACGCGCCTGGATCGAATCGTCGCGATCAAGATCTCTCAAGGCAATTTCGATGAACGCTTTGCACGAGAGGCGCGGTCCATCGCCGCGCTGAACCATCCCAACATCTGCCAGCTTTACGACGTCGGCCCGAACTATCTGGTGATGGAGTTTGTGGAAGGCTCGCCGCTCGCCATGGCGGATGGTGTCCGGAAACTACTGGATTTGGCGGTGCAGGTCGCGGATGGACTCGCGGCCGCCCACGCCGGGGGCATCCTTCACCGCGATCTGAAGCCCGACAATATCCTGGTCACACGCGACGGACGCGTGAAGGTTCTCGATTTCGGGCTGGCAAAGTCGCTTACCGCCCGCCCGGCCGATGATGCCACATTGACCATCGGCATTACCGATCCTGGCACTGTCGTCGGCACGGTCAATTACATGTCGCCCGAACAGGCGCGTGGAGAAGCAAATCTTACTCCACAGTCCGATCAATTCTCGTTCGGCGTCGTACTGTATGAATTGGCGACCGGGAAACGGGCCTTCCAGCGCGGAAGCGCTCCGGAGACCATGACGGCGATCATTCGCGAGGACGCCGAGCCACTTCCCGGCAGCGTGCCTGCGCCTCTGCGTTGGGTGATCGAGCGGCTGCTCGCGAAGGAGCCCGCCGAGCGCTACGACTCCACTCGCGACCTGTATCGCGAACTGAAGCAGATCCGCGACCGGCTGTCTCAAGCGACCAGTGCACAAAGTCCGGCAGCCGCCGTTTCCACGCCCAAGCGAAAGCGCGGGCTGATTCTTGGCGCGGGCGCCGCCGCATGTCTCGCCGCCGGTTCCGCGCTCACTCTTTTTCTCAGCCCGCTCCCTGTGGCTGCTCCAGACTTGTCGACCTACAAGTTCACGCCGCTCTCTCGCACGGAGGCCGAGGAAGATTCACCCCAATGGGCGCCGGACGGCAAGAGCATCGCTTACACGAGGCGCATTCATGGCGTCATGCAGGTCTTCACGCAGCCCGCCGGCACACTGGATGCCGTACAGCTCACCAAGGCGGATCAGAATTGCTCTTCCCCGTTCTGGTCGCCCGACGGCGCCAGCGTCTATTACATTTCCGAGGGCAGCCTGTGGTCCGTCTCGGCCGCGGGCGGGGCTTCGCAAAAAGCATATGAGGGAGTCACTGCCGCCGCTCTTCATCCGGATGGCAAGACACTGGCATTCGACCGCGGCCGCAAGGTGTGGATCGGGTCTCTGAAGGGCGGTGAGGCAAAAGAACTGTGGCAGGGCCCCACCAATGGAGGGTTGAGTTTCTCTCCCGACGGCTCGAAGCTCGCTGTCGACAGCATAGGACCCATCATGATCGTGCCGTATCCTTCCGGCTCGCCGCGACCGCTTGAGGCCGGGGGGCGGGTGCTGACATCGCCAAGCTGGTTTCCGGACAACCGCCACCTGGCCGTAGCAGTGCGGAACCAACCGGGCGATCGGGCCGCGCTCTCGATCGTCGACATAACGGATGGAACCCGCCGCACGATCGGCGTCGCCGCAACCGGCTTTGTGTCTCCTTCTGTTTCGGCGGATGGAAAGCGCATCGCCTACCAGACCGGCCAGTTCGGATGGGACGTACTCGAAATCTCGATTCCGAATGGCGAGCTCCGGACGCTTGTTGCAGGCGGCATCTCCCTGACGCCGGATTGGGCGCCCTCGGGGACCCATTTCATCTTTTCGATTCCTACCGGTGAGGGCGCCGGGATTGTGGACCAGCAGGCGGGGGGCGAGGGATTTTCCCGGCGGCTGGGCGACGCCAAAGGAAGGAATCCGCAATGGTCTCCGGACGGCGGGCGATTCGTCTTCTATCGCGAAGTGGATCGTACCGGTAAACTTATGCTCGCGAACGCCGCAGGTGGCGGCGCTGTCTTATTGGATTCCATGCAGTTCGGAACCCTGCGTGGAATGGCCTGGTCGCCGGACGGGCAATGGATCTCCTACTTACGTGAGATCTCCGGGAAAGAGGACCTCGTGAAAGTGCGCGCCACGCCCGGGTCTGCTCCTGAGATTGTGGCAAACGCCAAGCCTCAGACTTGGGTGGACTCGATGTCCCGATGGTCGCCCGCGGGAGACTGGATCGCGTATCCGGCCGCGGACGGCATCGATCTGATTTCGCCGGAGGGCAAGTCCCCGCGCAAGCTGACTTCACGCAAATTCCTGGCTTACGGGTTCTCGAAGGACGGCAGCCAGTTCTACGGCGTCTTCCAAAATACAACTGGCAACGGTGCGCAGTGGCAGCTCTATTCTGTGAACGTGAAATCGGGCGCGGAAAAGTTTCTCGCGCCGATTGATCTTCCGGCCTCAGTGGATCGTATCGCCGGGTTCAGCATCCATCCCGACGGCAAGCGCTTCCTCACCTCCGTGGCTAAGTTTCCATTCGATATCTGGATGCTCGAAGGTTTCGAGCAGCCGGAGCCAAAGAGCTTTCTGGACCGGCTGCTGCGCCGTTGAGGTGTAAGAGGGCTTATGGTTCTCTGCGGCGCTGTCTCAAACTGGGTGCAAGGGAGTCACGGGAGCAAGGGCAGCGTTCCAGACGCAGTATCCGGCTCCCGTGCGCCGAAAGCGCCTAATGATTAATCCCGTGAAGTCACCATCTCGGACCTTTGGCCCTGCCGGGGTTCCGACCCGGCGTTCTGAGCAATAGATCCTCCCTGGTCGTTAGGGTTTAGGAACGCGGTCGTCATTGGTCCGAAACGGACTTCGAGGAAGTGCGGGCGGGCCGGAGTTCTTGGAATGGCGCTTCTCCCAACCGGACCTCATGGGAGTAATCCCCGAAAGCCCTGCCTGGCGGCTTTCTCCGAGTGGATGATACGGACAACCCGCGGTCGTGCCAAGTCGAAGCGGTAACCGCGCCGCGCACGGTGATAAGATAATCCGCGAGCCTTTCACTGCCGTACGAGGTCACCCGCGGGCTGCCGCTTTCACCTCGAGATATTCAGGAGATTCGGCCCAGAATTCATGTCATCGTTCTCGCAAGGGACAGGAGGGACCCCATGCAGGCCAAAAGCACTTACATCGCCTTTTCATTATTGCCGACATGCTGCCTGGCCCTCTCTTTGGTGAGCTGCCAGAATTCTTCATGGCATCTGGCGGCCAGCAAAAAGGGCGGCACCATCGAGCTTTGCCTGTCGAACGGAGACGAATGCCCACCGGCCAGCGGCGTATCCCCCAGCTCGATTTCCGTGTATCGCTGGGACAACATCCACGACAACGAGCTCGTATGGGACGCAGAGCCGAAAAATCCGATTACCGCTGGCAATATAAGCGGCGTGGTCACCTACGGGGTGGCGCCTAAAGACTGGATCAACAAGCTGTCGCCGCCCACCCTGATTTGCGGAAAGGCATACCTCGTTAATCCTGGAGCTCATTACTTCGCGCTGAAATGCGACGGGACCGTCGTCGTATTCGATGATCCGCATCTGGAAGAGTTTTTCACGGGAAATGCACCGCAGAACCGGACAAAATAAAATCTAAGACCCGGACACAAGACGCACCGCCAGTAGCGAGACGTTGGTGCAACCGTTGGCTTGAATCCGAAACATCTCTGGGCTTTAAACAGCCCGCCCATCAGAGAAAGCTCGCCGTTCTCCGAGTGACGATCCACTCGGTGGCGACGGTAAACGCTACGCCGTCAGGGAGGATTTGGCCCGCCAAAAGTCAGCAATGCGCGTTACGCGGCCACTTGACGTGAGGGGGGACTTGACAGGGGTGATGGCCGAACGACCTCTAACGCGCCCCTTCTCCGAGTGGACGATCCATTCTGAGTGCGGAGACCGCGCCATCTCCGCCCGCCGTGGCATCAGGGCTCATTTCTTTAACGCCCCGCAAGCGGTCGTCCTTACCGACCTCAAAACGAGCGCCGGCCCAGACGCGAATTCGGCGACACGCCCATGGTTCCTTCACCTGCCCGACGCTAGCTTCTCCCAGTTAGTGATGACGTTCAGCGTGGGCATAGTAGCGTCGGACAGGACATACACCAGGAAACGGCGGCCGTCGGCGGAAGGACTATAGTCGAAGATATTGTTCTCCGGAAGGATGGATCGGCTATGCATCTCGAACAGGGCTTTAGGCACTCCGGCTGTGAGCGGCCCACCCGAAGGTGATTGCACGGAAACCGCGATTAACGAGTAAGAAGTTCCCGAATGCTTCAGGTAATAGAGTTCCTTGCCATCGCCACGCCAGCGCGGCGCGTCCCCGCCGTCGCTCGATATCTTCGTTAGAGCGCCGCCCGACGGGAACGGACGGACGTAGACCTCGCTTTGTCCCGATTCATTTGAAAAATAGGCGACCCAGCGACCATCCGGCGAGAACTGGCCCTGGCTCTCGTTGAACCCGGTCTTAAGAAACACGACCGGCGCGGCCGGCTTGCCGGAGGCGTCGAGGGTAAGATACCAGATATCTCCCCGAGTCTTCGGATCGATCTCGGTGTAGAGCAGGTATTTCCCGTCGCGCGACCAATCGGCCGGCGTAGTTGGGTTACCGCTCTGCAGCAAGAGCTGCTCCTGGCCGCCGCTGGCGCTCTTGACGTAGAGGCTGTGCTGGCCGGAAAATGCAATCCGGCGGCTATCGGGCGACCAGATAGGCGGGCCCACAAGAGGAGGCAGTGTGAAGCGGGTTTCCACGTCGCGGGCCAGTTCGTGCAGCCAAAGGCCTGGCTGCAAGCTGCTCCCCGTAAGAGCGACGAATTTTTGATCCGGGGAAAGAGCGAGTCCGGTGAAATCTCCCATCGGCCGGACCTTGCCCAACTCCTTTCCGTCTCGATCCAACCAGACGGGTTGGGCCTCAGAGCGGGAAGAGCCCGCCAGGTAGACCAGGGTTCCGTTTGCCGCGACCGACGCGGCCACCTGCGTGGGCGTCGTCGTTCGCGAAAGCTGGGGCGCAACCAGGAAGGGATCTCCCTCCAGTTGCAACGTTGCCGCATTGAACGGCTGCGCCATGAGCGTATTCTCCCGCTGGAACAGAAGGTGATCGTGGCTTTCGCCCTTGCGGCGCGGAGCGAAAATAGCGCTGGACCGGTCCGGGAGGAGCCGGTGACCGGCCGGCTGATCCAGCGCGGCAAGGTACACACCCGCCTTCCTTGGATCCGTGTTCTGGACCAGATACAGAAAATGCCTGCCGTCGGGAAGGAAAGTGGGCAGACGGTGACGCTCGCCGGGTTGGGCCTGAGTAACCGGCGAACAGACGCCGCCGCCCGCGTTCACGCGCTGAATCGGGCCGTTATCGGTTCCGAAGAGAATCACCCCCTCGCGGTTCCAGGCTCCGCCGGCGCCGGTCCCAGCATCGCAGAGCGCGGTTGCCGGCCCGCCGGTGGCCGATATGACCTGCAGTTTCCCGTCGGCAAAGAATCCGAGGAAGCGGCCATCGGGGGACCAGAACGGGTGTCGCGGACTATCGATGTTGGAAAGAGGCCGCAGCTCAAGGGAATCGAGGGCGCGAAGCCAAAGGCCACTTCTGTTTCCCAGGGAGGCGGAGAAGGCCACCGTGCGCCCGTCGGGCGATAGGGCGAGATAGGTAATCGCCGATTTATCGGGAAGCGGGACCGACAGGCGTAGAGCAGCTTCGGCGGGAGGCGTCTCGCGGAAGCGGAGGAAGGAAACCGCGGCTGCCAGCAGGATGGCCAGCGCGGCGACCACCCAGGGGAGCTTTGTGACGCGGGGTTTCGACGGCCACGGGACCTCCGTGCCGCCTGGACTCTCAAGTACGATGCGGGCCTCGCCGACGTCGCGCAGGCGCATCTTCACGTCCTTGCGAAGGCAGCGCTCCAGCAGGGCCCGTATATATAGCGGCGTCCCGGCGGGGAGTGCGTTGAGATCGGGTACGTCCTTCACCACCGAAGCGAGCGTATCAGTCACGGTCTCGCCGCCACCGAACAGCATCTTGCCGGTTAGCAATTCGTACAGCACCACGCCGAAGGCCCAGATGTCAGCGCGTTTATCAACCGGCTTACCGCGCGCCTGCTCCGGAGACATGTAGGCGGCAGTGCCGATGATCATTCCCGCCTTTGTCATGGCGAGCGACAGCGTGGGCGACATGGTAGGGCTGCTATCCGGTGAGCCGGTCGCGAATTCGATGCCCGTCTTTGCCAAGCCAAAATCGAGAATTTTGACCACGCCGGCGGGCGTGAGCTTGATGTTCGCCGGCTTGAGGTCCCGATGGATGATGCCGCGCTCGTGGGCCGCCTCCAGACCGGCGGCGATCTGCCGCGCGATGGCGATAGCTTCTGCGAGCGGAAGCGGCCCCTTCAGGTCGGCGCCCTCCACCAGTTCCATCACGAGCGCGCCCTGCTCGATGCCATAGACGGTGGCGATATTGGAGTCGTTCAGCGAGGCCAGCACCTGCGCTTCGCGTTCGAAACGTGCCATATACTGTGCATCGCCAGCCAGAGCCGCGGGGAGCACTTTGATGGCGACGTCGCGATTGAGCTTGCTGTCGCGCGCGCGGTATACTTCGCCCATCCCCCCGGCGCCGATGGCGGCGAGAATTTCGTAGGGCCCGAGTTTGTCGCCTACAGATAGGGGCATTGGAAGGGGTTCAACTCAGTTTAGCGGATCAAAAAGCATAGTGTGCCTGGACCACGTGCCACTTCGGGGAATGGGCTGGATTCCGTCGCTGCGAAGGATCTCTCTCGTGAAACGCCGTCCACGGAAACCACATGAACGGAGAGTCGCCGACGCGGACTTTGACCCGAATCGTAGGTCCGAAACAAGGCCGGGCGATGGGTCACCTCTAGTCGCGTAGCGTTTACCGGCGATTGCGGAGCGCCGCCGACGCTCCGGGCGGGTGACGCGCTACTCGTAGAAAGCCAACCCTTCCCGCCCGACCGAGCTGATAGGGAACGAGAAACTCGCAAGCCTCCGGTAATCTGCTTCGCCACCTCTCGCCTTCGCTGAGAGGGATCCGGCCTCCGCCATTAGCCGGGAGTGTCCACGGATCAAGGGCAGCTATACCCGCTCAAAACCGCCCCTGGTGCCGGATTGATCGAAGCCTTCCCCTCACACCACCCGCCCCCTCCTCTCCCCCACGCCACTCCTATGCACTTTCCGCACCGCCCAGCACGCTAGCGAGAGCGCCGACACGATATCATCATGCTGCCCGCTCGAGCCCGCCTCGTACTGCTCGTGCCCCTTGCTCGTCACCTTCACCCGCATCTCCGTCATCTCCTTCACCAGCGCCGCCCGCTCGCTCAGGCCATCCGCGATCTGCAGCGCTCCCTGCTCGAACATCACCTGCAAGCCCACCACCAGGTCCCGCTTCGGCACCCGGTAATATCCGTCCCCGTACCCCTCCGCCGGGCCGCCCGTGATCGAAACCGGCCACAACCGGCAGCCCATGCCGGCCCGGCGCAGCAGCTCCACCACCGGAGTCCCCACGCCCGTCGCGTCCACCACCAGGTGCGCCGGACCCTCCGCCGCCAGCTTTCTCATCACCTCCGCCACCCGCTCCACCACCTGCACATACTCCGTCGCCAGCGGGATCCGCTCCACATGCCGCAAGCGCAGCGCAACCGACGTCCCATACTCGTACGTCACCGGATCCCGCTCGCACAGCGTCTCCATCCGCTCCACCACGTTCAGCGCCGTGTGGTCGTGCCGCATCCCTAAATCCAATCCCACAAAGTAACTCCGCTTCATAAATTCAACGGGCCGAAGTCACTCGTAAACGCCGCCTCGATCAGGTCCCGGCTGAACACCGCGCTCGTCGCATCCTCAAACTCGCAGCAATACTCCTGGCGGTAGGTCCGCTCCCCCATCTCCCGCCGCTCCTCCTCCAGATGACCCGCCGAAAATCGCGCGCAATCCTCTGCCCTCACGCTCACCCGCTCCCACGTTGGGCCGCCGTTCGCCCACGCCTCGTAGAAGAAGCCCCGCTTCCCCCACGGCGTGCTCATCAGCCACAACGTTCCCCCGCTTACCGCCAGCATCGGCCGGACCGCCATGTATAAGTCGTCGCGCACCCGCGCCGCCTCGTCCACTAACAACAGCGCCACCGCCGAGAACCCGCGCACCGTCGCCTCCGTCCCCGGCAATCCCACGATCCGCGACCCATTCGGAAAGGCCAGCGAGATCTCGTTGTCCCCGTCCCCCTTCACCCGGATTTTGAGCCCGCGCGTGAATTCCTCTGCCTTGCGCACAAACTCCCCTGTCTGCCGCGCCGTCGGACTTACCGCGATCGTCAGGCTGCCTGCATTCTTCACCGCTTCGTGTACCGCCCTCGCGGCCGTCACCGTCGATTTGCCCCACTGCCGCGTGCAATTCAACAGCACCCGCTTGCTGCGCGTGTCTAACACTCGCGCCTGCGTCGGATCCGCTTCGAATCCCAGCGTCCCCCGCACCCACTCCGCGACGCCCGGGTCTTGCCGGATCTTGCCTTGCCGGACCTCCGGCTTGCCCGGCTTATTGTGATATCTTCCGTTTAGATAACTCATCCCAGTTCCAATCTACTCCCGCCCTGCCAAAAAACGGACGGAATACTCCGATATTACGGCCTCAAACAGCGGCGTTTTAAAGGAATTTTCCGAATCGGATGAATCAGTTACGAAAAATCTTGCATCTCCGGCAATGTTCGTGTGAACGCATCTTGCCCGCTCTTACACTCCAAGCCAGTCACGCCGACTTCAGATTTATTTCTCGAACGTTTTCAATCGCTTGACTCAGTCCGGCCCTTGCGCTCGCGGGTCGTCCAGTTAGTCTCGACTCAGGTAGGGAACTAACTCTGATGATCTCCGAAAAACGCAGTCAAGCTGCCCGGGCCAACGGCGCACGTTCGCGCGGCCCCGTCACCCCTGAAGGGAAAGCCATTTCCTCTCGCAACGCGCTTCGCCATGGCCTGCTCGCCAACATCGTCGTCCTCAGTAACGAAGACGCCAAGACCTTCGAAGGAGTCTTTCAGATGCTGATCAAGCGCTTCAGCCCCGTCGACGATATCGAACTCTCCGCCATCGAGGAAATGGCCGCCGCCCATTGGCGCTTGCGCCGCGCCATGTCCATGGAGCACGCCCTTCTCGAGCGGGCCATCCTCCAGACTCCCGACGAAGACTCTGCGGACCAGCTCGCCGCCGCCTTCTCCGATCCCGCCACGCAGGCCACCCTCGCCCTGCTCCAACGCTACGAAGCGCGCTTCCAAACCATGTACAACCGCGCCCTCCGCAGCCTCGCCCTCCTGCGCAAACTCCCCCCTCGCACGCCGGATCCAAACGAACCCAAGGACACCAGTGTGACCCCCAGTGTTTCCATCGCCGAACCCCCTCCGCCCGCCGCCCCCGCGCCCGATCCGGAGCCCTTCACGCCCTCAGACGTCGATTTCCCCCCTCTCGGAGGCCTCGCCTTCCGCTAAAAATAGTAATTCTCGCCGTTTTTCTCCTCGATCCCCACGCCCACGCCCCCTCACTAGCCCGACGTGTGTCTTTGTTCTAGTAGGATAGGCCTCCCGGCCTGTCCACTTGCTCGATTTTGCCTTTCCTCGCGCCGCTGCACCGTCCGTCCGCGACCGTTTGGGAGCGATCTAAAAATTAATCCGCATCACAAACTGAATCAATCTTCCCCCCGGATCGTAAGTGGTCGATTGATCGTTGTAAGCCTGCGTAACTTGCCCGAACGCCGCATTCGAGAAGTTAGTCGCCGTATTTGTATCGTTATTCGGACTCCCTACCAGGAAGTTAATGTTATTAAACGCATTCAAAAACTCCCCGCGCAGTTCCACGTTGACGCGCTCGCTGATCCGCGTCTTCTTCACGATGCTCATATCGAAGCGCGTCAAATGAGGGCCATACAAAATCAGGCTGGTGCCGCCGCACTGCCCGCTGTACACCTCGATGCAGTTGCCCGCGCTGGCCGGCGCGATATACCGTCCCGTGGGCGCGCCCGCGGCCCCGTAACCGTTGGCGCTCGTGGCGCTCGTGTTGAACGCTTTGATCGTGTTGTCGATGATGTCCTGCGGCAGGAAATACGCGATCTTCGCGCCGTCGTTGAACCGCATCCCCACCGCGGCCTGCAGCTCGCTGCGCGTCATCCCCACCAGCCGGACGTTGCCCATGCTGAACGGGCTGCCGCTCTGCACGCGGCCCGTGCCGTTCAGGCTCCACCCGCCCACGATCCGGTCCAGCGCGCCGTGCGCGTTGCCCAGCAGCGGCTTGCCGTGACCGAAGGGCAGCTCGTAAATCCAGTTCATCTTGAACCCGTGCGTGATGTTCAGCGGGCTCAGGCCGCGCGAGAGCGGTGCGCGCAGGCTGGTGAAGATACTCGTCATGCCCTTCGAGTACGTATAGTTGGCGTCGAACTGCAAGCCCTTGGTCAGCCGGCGGCGCACGTCCAGTGTGCCCGCGTTGTAAGAGCTGCCGCCGAGATTGGTCAGCAGGTTGGCGGCGCTCACGCCCGGGTTGACCTGGAAGAAGTTCGCCGGCAGGCCCGCGGCCGCCGCGTTGGCGCGCTGCGCCGCGCTGTTCGTCGAAAGATTGCTGATGAACGTTCCGGTGGCCGGCTGGTTGATCGCCAGCGCGTTCACATAGGTCGTGTTGCTGAACAGCGTGGAGGTGTACTTACTCGCGTCGCCGGCCTGCGCGGTCGGCACGCCGCTCGCGAACGCGAGCGTAATCGGCAGCGGCGAGGTCCCGGTGCCGGCGCCGAAATAGCGGAACGTGGAGCCGCGGCCGGCCGCGATATTGGCCAGCAGGTTGGCCTGCGCCAGTTGGAATTCGTTGAGGAAGCCGTTCTCCACCACGTTGACCTCGTTCAGGTTCTCCGTGGTCCACTGGCGCGAAAGATGGTTGCCCACATAGCGCACTTCCACCACCGTATTGCGAGTCACCTCGCGCTGGATCCCAAACGCCCAGCTCTGCACGTACGGCATCTTGAGATTGGGATCGATCACGTTGACGGAATTACTCACCGAACCCGGCATCGGGTACGAGGGCGCGTCCGGGAAGGCCGGGGCGCCCAGCCGGCTGGTCTGCCGCAACAGCAGCGGGAGCGTGTCGCTGCCCGTCCCGGTGACCAGGTTGCCCAGCGTCAGGCTGCGCGCCGCGCTCACGAAGCCTCCGGGATTGTTGGCCAGCGCGCTGAAGGCGGCATTGCCTTCGCGGTCATAAGCGATCGAATAGCCCGCGCGCAGCACGCTCTTTCCGCCGCGTCCGAACAGCCAGTGCAAGGGCGAGTTGTCCACGTCGGGGCTCCACGCCAGGCCGATGCTCGGCGCCAGGTTCCGCCACTGCGTGTTGTAGGCATGCTGGCCGAGCGGCAGCGGATTGTAGACCGTGGGCTGTCCCGTTTGCACGCCGGGCTTGAACAGGTTGCCCGCGCCCGAGACGCCGTAAAGCGCGTCCGGCGTGGCGAACGTGAAGCGGTTGTTCAACGCCTCGTAGGGGAACTGCACCTCCCAGCGCAGGCCGTAGTTGACTGTCAGGTTCTTGCGCGCGTGCCAGCTATCGTTGGCGTAATAGCCCATTTCGCGCTGCTGGTAGCGCTGCGTGCTGGGGCCGGCGTACACGTACTTGCCCGCCTCGCTCAGGTTGGCGTTGGCCGTGATCGCCGTGATCCGGCCGGTCAGCACGCCGTAGATGTTCTTCGCGTTGGTCAGGTCCGTGCTGCTGGCGCCGGGGAAATTGGTGGTGGTGAACATCGCGCTCGCCGGGTCCGTGCTGTCCACGCCCAGCGTCACCGCCGGCACCGGCGTCTGCGTCACCGCCCAACGGTTGACCTGCGTGAAGCTCATGCCGAAGCTCATGCTGTGCGCGGTCCGCGACACGGTCAGGTTGTCCGTGACGTTCTTGGTCGGCGTGTTGTTGCGATTGGGACCGGTCTGCACCGTCGCGCTCGTGATGCCCGCGGCGTTGATACCCAGGTTGAAGCCCTGCTGATTGGCGAACTGCGCGCTGTTCACCTCCGGGAAGAACGTGATCGTGCCGCCCTGCAGCCCGCTGCGCAGTTCGTTGACAATGTGCGAGGTGATCGTCGAACGCAGCGCGATCACTCCCGAAAAACGCCGCGAAGGAATGCTGCCCTTATTCGGGAAACCAGGAAACGCCGGGTCGGAGTTGTTCAGGAAGTCCACCTGTTCGCCGGTATAGAAGAGGTGCTGGTAATTCCAGGAGAACTCCAGGCTGTTGCGCGAATTCAGGTTCACGTCGAACCGCGCGGTCGCGAATTTGCGCACCTGTCCGCCGGTGTTGATGAACGTGAAGCGGTCGATATTCGGGTCGCTGCCGGGCGATACCGACCCGTGCGGCGTGGTCGCGGAGATCTGCGCCAGCAGCGCCGCGATCGTCGGGTCGATCGTGCTCGTCTGCCCGTTGGCCGCCGCCAGCGAAAGCAGGTTGATCTTCTGCGTGCCGTACTGGAAGACGCCGTTCTGCGTCAACGGGTTGAAGATCGTGCGCGTGCGCAGGCTTTGTTCGGGCAGCCGGAACTCCTCGTAGTTCACGAAGAAGAACGCGCGGTTGCGGCCATTGAATACCCTCGGAATATAGACCGGGCCGCCGGCGCGCCCGCCGTACTGGTTGAGCAGCACGCGCGTATTCGGCGCCTTGCCCGTCCGCGGATCGGGCGCCAGGTCGCGGTTGTTGAACCAGTAGTTCGCGTTCAGCGCGGGGTTGCGATGGTATTCGTAGAGGCTGCCGTGGAAATCGTTGCTGCCGGACCGCGTGACGAACTTGATCTGGATCGCGCCTTCTCCGTTACTGTCGGCTCCGGCGGCGCCGGTCGAGACCGTGACTTCTTCCACCGCGTCCAGCCGCGGCCGCACATAGGTGTAGAAGCCGTCGGTGGATTTGCCGTTGTTGTCCTGCACGTTCACGCCGTCCATCGTGATGTTGATGGCGCCCTTGGCCAGGCCGTTGACCGTCGAGGTGCGCGGCCGTCCCGGAGTGGTGACGCCCGGCAGCGTGAGTGCCAGGTCGAGCGCCTCGCGCGAGACCAGCGGCAGTTCCACAATCTGGCGTCCCATGAGGCTCGTGTTCACCGTCGCCGATTGCGTCTGCAGCACGGCGGCCGAGGCTTCCACCGTGACCACCTCGGTCTGCGAGCCCACTTCCAGGCGGATCTGCACGCTCGCGGGGACGCCGGCATCCATCTTGACGTTGGAGACCGTCTCCTGCTTGAAGCCCTTGGCGGCGGCGGTCACGTTGTACAGCCCGGTGGGCAGCGAAGGCACGGTGAATGCGCCATTGCTCCCCGTGACGCTGCGGTAGGTAGTGCCGTTCTCCAGGTGTGTCACCGTGATTACGGCATTGGGAACCACGCTGCCGGTGGCGTCGAATACGGTCCCGGAGAGGGAGGCGGTGGAAGTGACCTGGGCAATCAGCCCAAGCGGAAAGGAGAGTAATGCGGCCAGAAGGCAAAGCCGGAAACGTGTCATGTCACCCCTCACAAAGATGTCCCCCTAAATCCGTTGGGGTTTAGGGTACACCATCGCCGGCGCTGAATGCAAGGGCTTACACCTTGGCTTACACCTTCACTCCGATGGTCCAGAGAAGGTATCCGAAGGCCTGCTTCAGGTAGTTCCAGCGCAGGTGCAGCTGGCTCTGGCTGTGATCGGGCCGCGGCGAGCCAAAGGCGGTCAGGCCGTGCGCTTCGAGCATCTGCTTGACGCGATAGATATGGTAGCCGTCGGAGACCACAATCACGGAATTCAGCTCCATGCGGCGCATGATCTCCGCTGCCATCGTGGTCGATTCCACCGTGCTCTCACCCTCGGTCTCCACGATGATCGCGTCGCTCGGTACGCCATGCTGCGTGAGGTAGCTGCGGCCCACGCCGCCTTCCGTGAAGATGGGGTCGCCGCCCGAGCCGCCGGTGGTGAGGATGCGCGGCGCGAACTTGCGGGCATAGAGATCGAGCGCGTGATCCAGGCGGGCGCGCAGCACCGGCGAAGGGCGTCCGCGATACTCGGCGGCGCCCAGCACCAGGATGACGTCGGCAGGTTGGGCTTCCTCGCGGACGCTCTGCTCTTCGATCCTCAGCGAAAGGTACGCGACGGTGAACATCACAGCCACGGCCGCCAGCGCGATCCCGTTCCAAAGAAGCCTTTTCATTGTGCGTTATTCTGATCGTTCAGAATCATTGTAAACAGATGGCGAAGCCGGAAACGATTACGAGCGCGTCCAACCCGCTGTTGAAGGATGTGCGGCGCGCCATTTCCCGCGGCGCCCTTACCGAACAGGGCTGGTGCGTGGCGGAGACTCCGCACCTGCTGGAAGAGGTGCTGCGCAGCCATTGCGAGGTCAAGGCCGTGCTGGCTTCCGAGTCGGCGCTCGGTACTGCGTCGGCCCAGCTGCGGCGGGTGCCGGCAAAACTGGTCTCCCTGCCGGACGCGCTGTTCGCCGGCATTGCCGGCACCGAGACCAGCCAGGGCGTGATCGCGCTGGTCCAACCGCCCGAGTGGAAGCTGGAGCAGCTCTTCCAGCCGCTGGCGCTGGTGGTGGTGCTGGATGGTCTGCAGGACCCGGGCAACGCCGGGACCATCGTGCGCGCGGCCGAGGCCTTAGGAGCTACCGGAGTCTTCTTCCTGAAGGGCTCGGTGAGCCCGTACAATCCGAAGACGCTGCGCGCCTCGGCGGGCTCGCTCTTCCGCGTTCCCTTTCTGCACGGCGTGGATGCCGCGGCGGCCTGCGCGGCGCTCGCGCAGCACCAGGCGGAGCTCTTCGCCGCAATGCCGGCCGGAACGTCATCGCGTAGCTTGGCCGGCGTGGATCTCACCCATCCCTGCGGCCTGGTAATCGGCAGCGAGGCCCGGGGCGTGAGCCGCGCCTTGCGTCATGCCGCCCGGAAATTGATATTCCACGACGTGAGCATTCCGACAGTGGGCGTGGAATCGCTGAATGCGGCGATGGCGGCCGCCATTCTGCTCTACGAAGCGAGCCGCCAGAGGATGCTGTGAGCCTGTTCGATACCACACCACCCGATGTCCGCGACGAGAAGCGTCCGCTGGCCGATCGCATGCGGCCCAATAGCCTGGACGAGTACATCGGCCAGGACCACATCCTCGGCCCGGGCAAGCCGCTGCGCCGCCAGATCGAGCGCGACGAGCTGACCTCCATCATCCTGTGGGGTCCGCCGGGCGTCGGCAAGACCACGCTCGCGCACCTGATCGCCAAGATTACCAGGTGCGAGTTCATCCCCTTCAGCGCGGTACTGAGCGGCATGAAGGAAATCAAGGCCGTGATGGTGGACGCCGAGAAGCTGCGGCGGCTGGGGCGGCGCACCATCCTCTTCGTGGACGAGATCCACCGCTTCAACAAGGCGCAGCAGGACGCCTTCCTGCCGTACGTGGAGCGCGGCGACATCATTCTGATCGGCGCCACCACGGAGAACCCGAGCTTCGAGGTGATCGCGGCGCTGCTCTCGCGCTCGCGCGTCTACGCGCTGCGCGCCTTCACCGTGCCCGAGATCGTCACCATGCTCCAGCGCGCGCTGCCGGTGCTGCACCTGCGCGCGTCCGACGACTTGCTGGAGCAGATCGGCATCTACTCCAACGGCGATGGCCGCCAGGCCTACAACACGCTGGAAGCGGCCGCCGCGGCGTCCAGCGGCGGCGAACTGACCGAAGAAGCCGTGCAGGATGCCATGCAGCGCAAGGTGCTGCTCTACGACAAGGGCGGGGAAGAGCACTTCAACCTGATCTCCGCGCTCCACAAGTCGGTGCGGTCGAGCGACGTGGACGCGGCGCTCTACTGGCTGACCCGCATGCTCGAGGCCGGCGAAGACCGCATGTACATCGCGCGCCGCCTGGTGCGCATGGCGATCGAGGACATCAGCCTGGCCGACCCGCGCGCGCTGGAGCAGTGCATCGCCGCCATGCAGGCCGTCCACTTCCTCGGCATCCCCGAAGGCGACCTGGCGCTCGGGCAGGCGGCCATCTATCTTTCGATAGCCCCGAAGTCCGACGCCGCCTATCGGGCCATGGGGGCGGTCAAGGAAGACGTGGAGAAGACCATCGCCGAGCCGGTGCCGATGCGCCTGCGCAACGCGCCCACCAAGGCGATGAAGCAGTGGGGCTATGGCGAAGGCTATCAGCATGCTCACCAGTTCGCCGACGCTGTGCCCGGCATGGAATGCCTGCCGGACTCGCTGGCGGGCAGGCAGTACTATCACCCGACCGATCGCGGCATGGAGAAGAGAATACGGGAGAGGTTGGAGGAGATCCGGAAACTGCGGGAGGGCGGCGCCCTCCCCACTTGATTACTTCTTGTTCAGCTTGAGATTAATTACGGCCTGTTTCCTGGAATCGAAGGAACTCAGGGTCTTGGAACCGCTGGTAGCGCCGGAAAGGTCCGCCTTGAGTTCGTAGTCCACGTCGGGGCTCAACTCATAGAAATGATAGAGCCCGTCCTCCTTGGTGATGAAAGACCGCACCTGGAGCGTCTTGACGTTCTTCAGGTAGACCACGGCCCCCGCGGCAACCCCGTCCTCGGGTGTGGTAACCGCGCCCTGGACGCTGCGAGTCGCGTTGTCACCCTTCTTCTGCGCGAAGCTCGCCGGCGCCAGGGCCAGCAGCAGGAGCATCAGGGTTACCACCGGGGTTACCATCGCGGATACCGTCAGGAAACGTGTCATATGATCTCCCACTTTTGTGATGCGGGGATTGGCAATTTGGTTGCTACTTCCAGTCCTCGTCCGCGTCTTCTTCCTCTTCCTCCTCGACGAAGCCCTCTTCATCCTCCTCGTCGTCATCGGCGTCGTCGGCCGATTCCAGCTCCAGGGGCTCCGTCCCAATTACCTTCAGAGCCGCGCCACATTCATCGCAACTGATGGTGTCGCCTTCATCCACGTCTTCTTCATCCACGTCGATAATGCCTTGGCATTTCGGACACGTGACCATCTCTATTCCTCCCGAACATTACTACTTATACGATAGCCAGCAGAGCTCGCAGGTTTCAAGTCACCCACTATAGCCACATTGTACCTGTAAGGCCCCGGAGCGTAGGCGATCGATCCCTGGCTATAATGAAAATATCCATGCACCAGAAACTTAACGAGAGGGTTGTAGACCTCAATCCGCAGGAAACCTCCGAGTGGATTGAGTCCCTGGACCAGGTCATCGACGAAGCGGGTCCGGATCGCGCCACATTTCTGCTGGAGCACCTGACCGAGCGCGCGCGCGCCAATGGCGTGGAGCTGCCGGTCCAACTGAATACGCCGTACATCAACACCATCCGTCCGGAAGACGAAGTGCCGTATCCGGGCGATCGCGCGATGGAGCGGCGCATCAAGAGCCTGATCCGCTGGAACGCCATGGCGATGGTGGTGAGGCAGAACAAGTACGACGCCGGGATAGGCGGACACATCTCCACCTACGCGTCGCTGGCCACGCTGCTCGAGGTCGGCTTCAACCACTTCTTCCACGCCAGCTACGGCGATCAGCCCGGCGACCTGGTTTACTTCCAGGGCCACGCCTCACCCGGCGTTTACGGGCGCGCCTTTCTGGAAGGGCGCCTCACTGAAGATCAGCTGAAGAACTTCCGCCACGAACTGCGCGACACACCGGGCCTTTCGTCGTATCCGCACCCGTGGCTGATGCCCAATTTCTGGAGCTTCCCGACGGTCAGCATGGGACTGGGCCCGATCAACGCGATCTACCAGGCGCGCTTCATGCGGTACCTGGAGAATCGCGGGATCATCCCGGAGACGCCGCGGCAGGTATGGGCGTACCTGGGCGACGGCGAAATGGACGAGCCGGAATCGATGGGCTCGATCACGCTGGCGTCGCGCGAAAAGCTCGACAACCTCAAGTTCGTGATCAACTGCAACCTGCAGCGGCTGGATGGTCCGGTGCGCGGCAACGGCAAGGTGATCCAGGAACTGGAAGCGGCCTTCCGCGGCGCGGGCTGGAACGTGATCAAGGTCATCTGGGGCTCCGACTGGGATCCGCTTCTGGCGCGCGATACCACGGGCCTGCTGCAGCGCCGCATGGGCGAAGTGGTGGACGGCGAATTCCAGACGTACGTGACCAAAGACGGCGCGTACATCCGGCAGTACTTCTTCGGCAAGTACCCCGAGTTGCTGGACCTGGTATCGCACCTCAGCGACGAGGAAGTCTTCAAGCTGCGGCGCGGCGGGCACGATCCACGCAAGGTCTACAACGCCTACAAGCAGGCGATCGAGACCAAGGGCAAGCCGACGCTGATACTGGCGCACTCCGTGAAGGGCTACGGATTGGGCGAATCGGGCGAAGGGCGCAACATCTCGCACCAGCAGAAGAAGCTGAACGAGCAGGAGATCGCCAACTTCCGGTCGCGGTTTGAGATCCCAATCCCGGATGAAGCGGCGCGCAACGCGTCGTTCTACCGGCCGCCTTCGGATAGCCCGGAGATGAGCTACCTGCACGAGCGCCGCCGGGTGCTGGGCGGGTACATGCCGAGCCGCAAGGTGCCGGCAGGCGGGATTACGGCGCCGCCGCTGGAGTACCTGAAGGAATCGCTGGAAGGTTCGGGAGAGCGCGAAGTATCGAGCACGATGGCGCTGGTGCGCGTGCTGACGCTGCTGTTGAAGCATCCGGAAATCGGCAAGCGGGTGGTGCCGATCATCCCCGATGAAGCGCGCACGTTCGGTATGGAATCGCTGTTCCGCCAGTTCGGCATTTACGCGAGCCAGGGGCAGTTGTATAAACCGCACGACGCGGAGATCTTCCTGTACTACAAGGAATCGCGCGACGGCCAGATTCTGGAAGAGGGCATTACCGAGGCGGGCAGTATTTCGAGCTTCACCGCGGCAGGCACGGCGTACGCGAACTACGGCGTGGAGATGATCCCGTTCTTCATCTACTACTCGATGTTCGGCTTCCAGCGCGTGGGCGACTCCATCTGGGCGTTCGGCGACGCGCGCGGCAAAGGCTTCCTGTGCGGAGGCACCGCGGGCCGCACGACGCTATCGGGTGAGGGCCTGCAGCACCAGGACGGCCACAGCATCCTGCACGCGAGCACGGTGCCCAACTGCAAGACTTACGACCCGGCGTTCGCGTATGAGATCGCGATCATCGTGCAGGATGGCATTCGCGTGATGTACCAGGAGAAGCAGGATTGCTTCTACTACCTCACGCTGTACAACGAGAACTACCCGATGCCGGTGATGCCGGCTGGGCTGGATCCCGAGGGCGTGCTCAAGGGCATCTACCGCTACAAAGCTCCCGAGAAGGGCAAGGCCAAGGTGCACCTGTTCGGCAGCGGTCCGATCTTGAACGAAGCGCTGCGCGCCCAGCAGATTCTGGCGGAGAAGTACAACGTGCCGTCGGACGTATGGAGCGTGACCAGCTATAACGAACTGCGGCGCGATGCGCTGGCCGTGGAGCGTTGGAACCGCCTGCATCCGGACCAACCGCAGCGTGTGCCGTATTTGCTGCAGGCGATGAAGGGTGCGGATGCTCCGGTGATCGCGGCCAGCGACTACATGAAGGTAGTCGCGGACCAGATTGCGCCGTGGCTGCCGGGACGTATGGAGACGCTGGGCACGGACGGTTTCGGGCGCAGCGACAACCGCGAGTACCTGCGGCGGCACTTCGAGATCAACGCCGAATCGATCGCGGCGGCGGCGCTCTCGCGGCTGGCGCGCGACGGCAAGTTCGACGCGAAGAAGGCGGTGGCCGCTTTCAAGGACCTCGGCGTAGACACCGAGAAGATCGACGCCGCCCGCGCCTGACGGGCGCGGCGGGAACTTCATGCAAATCGGACAACGTGTCGCGGTCGCCGGGATGCTGGTCTCGGGCGCGTTGGCCCTGATCAAAATCTTCGCCGGACTGGCGGGGCATTCCACGGCGGTGGTGGCCGATGGGCTGGAATCTGCCGCGGACGTGCTCGCATCGGGTTTCGTGCTGTTCGGGCTGACGATCGCGGCGCGGCCGGCCGATGACAACCATCCATACGGGCACGGGCGGGTGGAGACACTCACCGGGCTCGTGATCGGGTTCGTGCTCACGGGCGGCGGCGCGTTGATCTCGTGGGCGTCGCTGCATCGCCTGGGGCAGCCGAAGGAGCCGCTGGCGGCATTCGTCATCGGGCCGCTGGTGCTCTCGCTGTTCGCGAAATCGGGCCTGGCGGCGATGAAGTTCCGCTATGGCAAGCGGCTGCACAGCGCGGCGTTGACCGCGGACGCGTGGAACGACGCGATGGATACGATCTCCGCCATAGTGGCCCTGGTGGCGGTGGGACTCACGCTCACCGATCGCGTGCGCTTCGCGGAGGCGGACCGGTACGGCGGCTTTGTGGTGGGACTGATCGTGATCGCTGCGGGGCTGCGCGTGTCGCGCGAAACGGCGATGCAGTTGATGGACACGATGCCGGGGGAACCGCTGATCGCGGACATCCGATCGGCTGCGATGAGCGTGACGGGAGTGGCGGGCGTGGAGAAGTGCTACGCGCGCAAAACGGGTATGAAGTATCACGTGGACCTGCACCTGGAAGTGGATCCCGAGATGACGGTGCGGCACTCGCATCAGTTGGCGCACGAGGTGCAACTGTGCATCATGGGGCGGCTGGACTGGGTGGCGGATGTGCTGGTGCACGTGGAGCCGGCGCCGGACGGGCACGGATCGTAATGGACTTACAATAGGTCACACATGGCTGCAGGCGACGCGCAAAGAGTCTGGTTTCCCGAAATGATCGAAGTGTTGCGTGAGGAGTGGCGTCCGGAGACGCCGTTCGACGCGCTGGTTGCGCTGCGCGACAGCGTGGACGCGATGCTGCAGCAGATTCGCGCGGAGCGGCATATTCGTCCGCCGGTGCTGCGCTGCCCGGAGTGCGGCAAGATGGCGGAGGCGGCGGAGGCTCACGTCAGCGTGCGGGCATTGATCCTATCGCTGCTGCGATTTGAGATTGCCGCGCCGGAATCGACCTATGCGCTGGAAAAGAGCTGGGCGCGGTATCGGAAGCAGAATGGGCTCGATCCTTATGGGAAGGCGATCGACCCGGCCGCATCGGGCGCGGGGTGCGGGCACCGGGGAAAGCGCTAGGAAGTCAAAGGCTTGTCTCGCAAAGACGCAAAGAACGCCAAGAAAACCTTTAACAAGAAGGACTGGCCTTCGGGGCCGAGAGTTACGGCAGCAAGATGGACAGGAGGCCTATCCTACGTGCGGGAGCTGTAATCGACGAAGCCTTGATTGATGCTGCCGATGCGGCGACCGACGCGGCGGAAGACGCCGACGCCTTCGCGGGAGCCGCCATCGTTGGTATTGCCTTCGATGGTGGTCAGGACGACGCCGGTGAGGCTCTCGACGAAGCCGACGTGGCCGTGCCCGCCTCCAGTGGAGATTACGAAGATGGCGCCGGGATTCACGAGCGACGGGCGGTCTGAGGCTTCGGCGCAGGTGACGCGGCGAAAGCCCTTGGGGCCGGCGAGGTTCCAGACGTCGAGTGCGCCGGCGGTGCGGATGGCTGGATTCGGGACGGACAGGGTGGTCGAGGCTTGGGCAAAGGACCAATAGACGAAGGCAGCGCACCAGGCAAAGCTGCCATCCATCGCATTGAGCCCGACGGAAGCGAGATACTGATTGACCCTGGGGCCGCGGTTCGATCCGGGAGGTTCTTCCATGACGCCGACTTCGCCGCCGGCGACTGCCAGCACACTGGCGAGGAGGGAATTGGCGGGTGCGGCGGGCGACGGAGCGGGCGGGGTTTTGAAAAGGGCAGCCCAGGTCATGGGTCCGACCTGGCCATCGACCGTGAGCGGATGATTCTGGAAATCGAGCGACCTGGCCTGGAATAATTGGACGGCTTCCTGGGTTTCGGCGCTGAATACGCCATCCTGCGTCAGATTGAGGCGCTGCTGGATGGCGAGCACGCTCGCTTTATCGTCGGAACCTGCCTTGATTACGTGGCCGGGAAAGGCAATCGCGGGCTGAGAACCTGCTGACATTCAGCCACTATGGCACAAATTACTTCAGCGAATCGATGCCGGGAAAAACTGATTAAGTGGACAGGCCGGGAGGCCTGTCCTACGGGACAATAACCATTTTGGCGACGCCATCGGCGTAGTGTTCGGTGAGGGTAAAGGCTTCGGGTAAGGCGTCGAGGGGGCGGGTGTGGGTCACCAGGGGGGCGAATAAGGACATTTGGCTGGTGAGCATGGTCAGGGCGTCGTGCGATTCGTGGCAGGAGCGGCGCACGTTGAAGATGGTCAGTTCCTTGCGGCGCATGGGAGAGACTTCGAAGGGGACGAAGGCGGCGGAGTGGATGCCGGTGAGGACGACGCGTCCGGCGTTGCGGGCGGCGCGGATGGCGGCGTTGGTGGTGTCCTCGCGGGCGGCGCAATCGATGGCGCAATCGACGCCGCGATGGGCGGTGTCGGCGAGGATCTGGCGGGCGGCATCGAGCTGAGAGGGATCGAGCGCGGCATCGGCGCCCATCTGGAGGGCGAGTTCGCGACGGTGTGCGACGGGTTCGATGGCCCAGACACGTGCGGCTCCGGCGGCCTTCAGGCAGGCGAGCGTGAGCAGACCGATGGGTCCGGCTCCGAAAACAGCGACGGTTTCGCCGGGCTGGATGGCGGCGAATTTCATGGAGTGCATGGCGACCGCGAGAGGTTCAACGATGGTGGCCAACTCGAGCGAAAGCGCGGGTGGAATCGCCAGTAGGTTGGCGACGGGAAGATTGACGAATTCGCGAAAGAAACCGGGAGTCCCGGGATTGCTGAGGAAGCGGATGTTGGCGCAGACGTTGTGGTGACCGGAGCGGCAGAACTCGCAGTGGTAGCAGTAGAGGGCGGGCTCGAGCGCCGCGCGATCGCCGCGGGACCAGCCGCTGACGCCGGCGCCGGTCTTGACGACGGTGCCGGCGGGTTCGTGGCCGAGAACCATGGGGTATTCGCACGGCGTATCACCGATGGCGCCTTCGGCGTAGGAATGGAGATCACTGCCGCAAATGCCTACGGCATTCACCCTCACCTGGACTTCGCCGGGGCCTGGGTCTTCGATCGGTGTTTCGATGAATCGGAATTGACGTTGTGCGACAAGTTCGGCTACGAGCATCTACAGCCATTGTAAAATAGCGATGAATGCTGAATTTTCGTGAGTTCGAAGCGGGCCCCGATCCTTTCGGCCGCAAGTTCCAGATCCTTTTCAAGTGGCTGCAAACGGCGATCTCGCTGCGGCATGCCGACACGGTGGACGTAAAGTTCGTGTTGACGGATGCGGATGGTGGGCAGACGCAGAAGGCGATCGCGCTGCCGCATGCCGACCTGCTGCGGGTAAGCAAGGAATTGACGCGTCCCATGGACGATGCCTGGTGCTCGCGAATTGCCGCGATGCATTTATTGCACCTGGTGGAGACCGGGGAAGACATGGAAAAGGACCTGGTGACCGTGGCTCCGGCGGATCTGAAGAGGTATGCGGAAACGATCGCGACATTGGAGACTGCGGAAGTTCACGGGCGTTAAACCGACGCCTTTCTTCACGGTTTTTTTATGCAGTTGTAACTTAGCTTGGTTAACGTAGAGCGGAATGCTAACGAAAGTTCTGCGTTATACCCTTCTCGGGGCCCTAGCTCTGCCCCTATTGTTTGGCCAGAACGACGCCGGGCGCATCGCCGGCACGGTGACCGACTCCTCGGGCGCCGGAGTGCCAAATGCGGCAGTTTCCGTCACGAACGAGAAAACCGGCCAAGAGCGAAAAGTAAATGCCGATGCGGCCGGCTACTTTCTCGTGCCGAATCTAAGCTCTTCTACATATAAAGTCCGCGCTAAAGGAGCTGGATTCGGACAGTGGGAAAGCACCGGGGTCCAGATCAGCGTAGGGCAGGAACGGACCTTGAACATCGTTTTACAGCCGGCGTCGCTTACGACGCAGGTCACCGTATCCGGGGGCGAACTCACCCAAGTGGACACGAGTTCCGCGGCGATCGGCGCAAACATCAATGCGCGCGAGGTGGCCACGCTGCCGTTGAACGGACGGCAGCTATCGCAACTTTACCTGCTGGCGCCCGGCGCCCAGACCGCGGGCGGCGGCAGCTTCGACAACATCCGGTTCAGCGGACGGGCGAACCAGGAGAATGCGGTTCGTTACGACGGGGTGGAAGCCAGTTCGATTATCGACGCTTCACCGGGGAATTTGAACGGCGAGGTCTCGACGGGTTTCCGGCTGCAGAACAGCCTGGAGACGGTATCGGAGTTCCGTGTGGACTCGAGCAATTATCCGGCGGAGTTTGGGACCGGCACGGCGGGACAGATCAGCGTGGTGAGCAAGTCCGGCAGCAACGACCTTCACGGCGGCATCTTCGAGTATTTCCGCAACAGTTCGCTGGACAGCCGCAATTTCTTCGACGGCAGCAACAAGACCCCGCTGCGGTTGAATCAATTCGGCGGTTCGGTGGGCGGGGCGATCAAGAAAGACAAGTTGTTCTTCTTTGTAGCCCAGGAATCGATGGAGCAGCGCGCGGGGATCAACCTGATCGGCACGGTTCCGAGCGCGTCCGCGCGGGCGCGAGCTGTGGCATCGATCCAGCCGCTGCTCGCAGGCTACCCGACCGGGGCGCCCACGAGCAACCCTGATCTGGACTTGGCCCAGCGCACAGGTTCTTCGTCGATCAACGAATACTTCGGCAGCTTCCGGCTGGATCATCGCATCAATGACCGTTTCACTGAGTACATCCGCTACAACCGCGATCAGGGTTACCTGACGCAGCCGCTGGATGTCACCGGATCGGGCCAGATCGTGACTGGTGTTCCCCAGAACGTGGTGTACACGCTGAACCAGATTCTGCAGCCCACGGTGGTCAACGAAACCAAACTGGGCTTCAATGGCAACAAGACGCGCATCAACGGTTTCACGCCGGTTATTCCGGGAGTGGATACCAGCGCGTTTGCAGTGAGTTTCACGGGAACGGTGGCGATTCCGGGTGTTGGCGGCCAGGGTGCATCGGCGGGCGCCGCGTCGCTCGGCAACCTGGTGCGCGGCAACAGTTCGCAGAATGGCCGCGGGCAGCCGTACACGAACTACACCATGTCGTTCATCGACAATCTCAGCGTGATTCGCAAAGAACACGCGCTCAAGTTTGGTTTCGAGTTCCGTCCGGTGCGCCTGTACACGGACCGCCAGGGTGGCACCACATATACCTACGCGAATATCGGTTCGTTGCTGGCGAACACGCCCTCGAACATCCAGGTTCTCGGCGACACCAGCGCGCCCGACCCATGGAACAACAACGTGACCGGCAACCGTTTCGTGAAGCAATATTACCTGATCATGTATGCGCAGGACGAGTGGAAGATACGGCCTAACCTGACGGTCAATTTCGGTCTTCGATACGAATATTATCAGCCGCTTCATGAAGACCAGAACCGGTTCGTTCTGTTTAACGCCGACACCGGCAAGATCGCGTGCGGCACGACCCCGGGTTGCGACCTGCCGAATACGACGCCCTGGTACCACAGCTCGAAGCTGAACTTCGGGCCGCGCCTGGGAATTTCGTGGTCGCCGACGAGGTTCAACAACAAGACTGTCTTGCGCGTCGGCGGCGGATATTACTACGGCCCGGGCCAGACCGAGGACCAGATACAAACAATCGACTCCGACCGCGCGAGCCGCACTCTGACGAGTAACATCGCGTGGCCGATCGTCCCGGCCCAGGTGCTTGCCGGTTACAACATCAACGATCCCAATCTCGGCTACCAGCCGCGCGCGTATGGCGACGGTTACACGCTGCCGGAGAAGGTGCTCTCCTACACGGCGTCGGTTCAACAGGAACTGCCGGGGAAAGCGGTGCTGACGGTGGCTTACGTGGGGAGCCAGGGCAGAAACCTGTTTCTGCGGTCGTGGACCAACGGAATTGTCGGCGTGACGACGAATCCGACAACGGGAGCAGGCACTGCGATTCTAAAGTATGGCGCGCGGTTCGCGCAGATCGACTACAAGACCAGCGGCGGCACGGACCATTACGACTCCTTGCAGACGACATTGAACCGCCGGTTCGACAGAGGACTCACGGCGGGCCTGCAATGGACGTACGGCCACAGCATCGGCAACACGGGCGGATCCAACGAAGCGCAGACCACGCAGAATCCCTTCAACTTCGGACAGGACCGCGGCAATAATGCGTTCGATGTGCGGCACAGCGCGAACGCGTCGGTGCTCTATCAGCTTCCGTTCAAGACGGACTCCAAGGCACTCGACATGATCGCAGGCGGGTGGGAAGTGGGCGGAATCTTCAATGCCCGCACGGGCTTGCCGATCGATGTTACGATCTCGCGGCCCGACATCGTGTACCAGATCAACGGCACCAACCAATTTGTACAGGCGCCGATCGTGACCAACGGTGTGGTGATGACCACGGCGGTGATCGACAACCCTTATGGCGGCGCATTCCGCAGCAATCGCCGTCCGAGTGTGGTTCCGGGTGTGGACCCGTTCCTTTCCACGGGCGACAAGCGCTTTTTCCTGAACCCCGCGGCATTCACCTTCCCGCAGCCTGGCCAGTTTGGCAACCTGGGGCGGTATGCGCTGCACGGGCCGGGCATGAGCCAGATGGACTTCACGCTGCACAAGAAGTTCAAGATCGACGAGAAGCGCAATTTCGAATTCCGCGCCGAGGTTTACAACCTCTTCAACCGGGCGAATTTTACGAATCCGCCGGCGGTACTGGCGACGGGATTGGGGACGGCTTCGAATCAGCTTCAGCCGGGGCAGCCGTTTTCGCCTTCGATCGCGGGCGCCGCGTTCGGCGTCTACAATTCGACGGTCAGCAAAGACGTCGGGCTGGGCGCGCAACGCCAGGTTCAGTTGTCGCTACGGTTGAACTTCTAATCCGCATCGCTACTCATCGCTACTCATCGCTACGCATCGCTACGAAATGGGGGAGGCGGTACTCTGAGAGGAGTGCCGGCCTCCCCGTTTTTTTGTTTCAGGACGCTACGTTCGAACGACGCGCGCTGCGTGTGCTGCGGCGGATGCCGGGATTGCGCGGCGCGGCAGTGCGGGTGGAACGGGCGGCGGGGTTGCGGGACCGTCGCGGGCCGGTGCACGCGGGCGCCTTCCTCAGGGAGCGGCGGATCGCGTTGGATTGCACGCGCGCGGAATTTCCGCGGATCTTCGTTCACGAGGTGGCGCATTTTGTGTGGCTGCGGCTGGGGAACGCGGCGCGGCGAAGCTACGAAGACCTGGTGAGCGCGGAGCTACGGCGGGGGACGCGCGGCGAACTGGGATGGAGCTCGGAGTGGCGTAAGATCGCGCTGGCAGAGCGGGATATCGGGCGGCGCACGCGGCGCTGGCGGGAGTGTTGCTGCGAGAGCTTCTGCGACACGGCGGCATGGATGTATTCCGGTTTGGGGCGGCACGAAGAGTTCACGCTGGGGGAGCGGGCGCGGCGGATCCGGCGGGAGTGGTTCGACCGGAATATCGGCGACCGGGCTTTGTCGATATAATCGAAGCAGGAATCTATCTGTGTCTGCACCGCGCCCCCTCACCGTTTTCGCCGCCGCGCTTTTGAGCGTGTGCCTTTTCACGGGCTGCTCCTCCGGGCCCCGCACCGTGAAAGCCGCTAGCGTAAAGCCGGAGAATGACCGGCATCCCGCGCCCGAATTCGCGCTCAAGGATTCCAACGGAAAGACGGTCCGTTTGGAGGACTACAGGGGCAAGGTGGTGCTGCTGGATTTCTTCGCCACGTGGTGCGGACCGTGCAAGATCGAGATTCCCTGGTTCATGGAGATGGAGCGCAAGAACAAGGACCGCGGCTTCGCGGTGCTGGGCGTTTCAATGGACGATGATGGTTGGGATATCGTCAAGCCATTTCTGGCGGAGTTGGGTGTGAACTATCGCGTCGTGATTGGCAACGATTCGACCGCGCAATTATACGGCGGCGTGGATGCGCTGCCGACGACGTTCCTAATCGACCGGAACGGAAAGATCGCGTCGGTCCACATCGGGCTGGCAAGCAGGAAGGAATTTGAAGATGGCATCGAACAGTTACTCCAAGCTCCCACGGCTGACACTTCTCGTTTTGGCGGCATCGCTGTGCCTGCCTTCGCTCTTCGCGCAAAGTAGCGGCTACCTGACGGTGGGCGAGCCGCAGAAGGCGGTGGGCAAGCGCAACGCGGCGGTGGAGGTAAAGATCCCGGTCGCGGTGAAGGAAGGCTATCACGTCAACAGCAACAAGCCGAGTGAGGAGTACCTGATTCCGCTGAAGCTGACGTGGACAGCGACTGGGGCGCTCGAGGGCGGCGAGATCGTGTATCCGAAGCCGATGCTGGAGAAGTTCGAATTTTCCGATAAGCCGGAGGTGCCACTTTCGGTGTACATGGGGAGGTTCGATCTGACGGCGAAGTTCAAGGTGGGGGCGAACGCTCCGGCGGGACCGGGCGTGGCGAGCGGGAAACTGCGCTACCAGGCGTGCAGCAATAAGGCTTGCTATCCGCCGAAGACGGTGGATGTGGAAGTGAGCTACCAGGTTCAGTAAGAGACGGCGTGCGCGCTCGCTCCCTCACGGTTTAATGCCACATAGTTTTCCCATAGCCGAACATCTGCGTAAATTGTAGGGCCGACGCCCTCGTCGGCCTTCGTCGTGTGCAGGGCCTTGATTCTGCGGGCGGAGAGCGGGACGTGGGCGTCCCGCGCAGACCAGGGGGTCTGCCCCACAAATTTTGCAGCATTCCCAATGCTGGGAAAACTATGTGGCATTACCCTCACGGTCGCGGCTCGAATAGGGGCGCCCGGGGAGCGGCGAGGCTTAGATCGCTCCCTCACGGTCGCGGTTCGTTGTCTGATTTGAAGAATTGGCCGATGGCGCGGGTGGCCTGGCGGATGCGCTGCTCGTTTTCCACGAGGGCGAATCGGACGTGGCCTTCGCCGAGCGGGCCGAAGCCGATGCCGGGCGAGACCGCGACCTGGGCTTTTTCGAGCAGCAGCTTACAGAACTCCAGCGAACCGGCGGCGCGGTATTTCTCCGGGACCGGCGCCCACAGGAACATGGAGCCGCGCGGTTTTTCGACGGGCCAGCCGGCGCGCTTCAGGCCGTTGACCAGCACGTCGCGGCGCTTTTGATAGACGGCGCAGATCTTTTTCGTATCCTCCTCGCATTCGCGGAGCGCGATGATGCTGGCGATTTGAATGGGCTGGAAGACGCCGTAATCCAAGTAGCTCTTGATGCGCGCGAGGGCGGAGATCATCTTCTGGTTGCCGACGCAGAAGCCTACGCGCCAGCCGGCCATGTTGTAACTCTTGGAGAGCGAAAAAATCTCGACGGCGACGTCCTTGGCGCCATCGACCTGGAGGATGCTAGGCGGCTTGTAGCCGTCGAAGCCGAGGTCGGCATACGCGAAATCGTGGACGATCAGGGTGCCGTGTTCGCGGGCGAGGGCGACGATCTCGCGGAAGAAATCCAGGTCCACGCAGGTGGTGGTGGGGTTGTGCGGGAAGGAGATGAGGAGCAGTTTGGGCTTTTTCGAGTTGTTGCGGTAAAGCTCTTTGAGGCGTTCGAGAAAGGTGGCGGCGTCGGGCATCGGGAGCATACAGGCGTGGCCTTCGGCCATGAGCACGCCGTACTGATGAATGGGATAGGCGGGGTTGGGCGAGACCACGGTATCGCCGGGTCCGACGGTAGCGAAGAGCAGGTGCGCGAGCGCGTCC
The DNA here is from genome assembly GCA_963791985.1 of uncultured Solibacteraceae bacterium. Lineage (GTDB taxonomy): Bacteria > Acidobacteriota > Terriglobia > Bryobacterales > Bryobacteraceae > Solibacter. The sequence continues at coordinate 1,294,499 of CAWBUN010000005.1, forward strand.
TTGGCGCCGATGGTGACGATAGCTTCCTTATCGGGATCGAGTTCCACTCCGTAATTTGCGAGATAGCGGCGGGTAATTTCTTCACGCAATTTGGGAATCCCGCGGGACTGGGAGTAGCGATGGTTCCGCGGATTGCGAGTGGCTTCGATCATTTTATTGACGATCACGCGCGGCGTGGCGCCATCGGGATTCCCCATTCCGAGATCGATGACGTCGATCTGCGCGGCGCGCGCCTTGGCGCGCATTTCATTGATCACCGCGAAGACGTACGGAGGCAGTTTCTGAATGCGGTAGAACTCGTCGGAGCTATCGGGCATTCCTTATTTTACTTATTTCGACTTCGCCGGAGAGACGTGCCTGGACGACAAAGCGCTTGGGAGCCGAGCCTACGTAGAAGAAGGGGTAGCAGGTGATCAGGTTCAGGACGGGTCCAGGGGTCGGCTTGAGGGCGCGGGTGTCGGACGGAGAGACGATCTCGGTAGCGTTCACGCGGTAGAGATACTGACCGGCGTCGGTCTGCACCAGGATGTCGTCGCCCTTGCGGATATCCTTGAGGACGCGAAAGTGGGTGTCGCGATGGCCGGCGATAATGCAATTGCCGCGACGGCCGGGCATCGCGGAGTCGGCGAGGTGGCCGGGGCCGCGGCGCAGTTCGGCGTCGCCATCGCCTTCGAAGACGTAGAGCTGGACGCCGAGTCGGGGGATCGAGAGCCTGGCGATGGTGTCGCCGAGCCGGGGAGTGAGGACAGCCGGGAGGGAGACGGGCTGAGTGGCAGCGAAGTCGCGGGCTCCGGTGGTTTGGCCGAAGTAGGATTCAAAGACTACGCGCATACCCAGAAAGACCAGAGCGGTGCCGCAGGCGAGCAGGGCGCAGGAGAGAAATCTCTTCCATTGGCCGCTGCTCAGGTGAAGGCGGTTCATAAGTCACGCTCTGGCTTTCCGGGCTGCGCGCGACGTGGTTAACGCTTGCGGCGCAGCATGAGGCCGGCGCCGGAGAGCGTGCTGCCGGAGAGCAGCATGGTCAACCAACCGGCCGCGGTGGAAGGCATGCTGGTGCGATTCGCGCTGCCGGTACCGGCAGCGGCCTGGTTCATGGCGCGATCGGCCGAGTTGTCCGGCGTCAAAGGCTGGGGCGCGGGCTGGGTCTGCGCAGTTTCTACCGGCGCGGGCATGGGAGTGGGCGCGGGGGTGGCGGCGGCTGCCGGAGTATTGGTGGTGTCAGCGGTGTTGTTGCTATTGGCGTTGGCGGGCGGAGCGGTTGCGGCTGTGGTGGTTGCGGCTGTGGTGGTTACGTCGGTGGAAGAGGAAGGTTGATAGGTCGCGCTCAGGCTGCTTTCGGTCGCACGCTCGTGCTGGCGTTCCCTGATGGATTTCGGAACGGGCAATTCGTAACCGTAATCTTTACCTTGTACCCAGATCTTGCTGATGTAGTAATCGGAGCCCACCTGGTTGAGGATTACCTTGGTGTCGCGCGCGGTGTCCGGGTCGAGAGTGGGGATGGTCATGGCGGAAGTCTCGAATTTCATGCCGTCCCTGCTGTAGAAGAGGAGAATGCGGCTGTCGCCGGCAGCGCTTGGCAACTGCTGAATGGTGTAGTCGCCCGGCTGCAGGGTAGAGTTTTGTAGTGTCACGGTATAGGGTAAGTTGACGTGAATGCGATCGTACATTGGCTGGGCGGTCATAGTTACTGCCGCGAGCATGCCGGCGGCGGCAAGCGCGATTGCGCTCGCCGTATTTTTAAATAATTTCGTTCTCATTGTTACTACTCCTTTATGTTGGTCAGCGGCGCGTTCCGCAGTACCCGTGAAAGATGCAAGCGCGATGCCATCAGGCACACGGATGGGCGGCGGGCCGTGTCAAGGGCCACAGCCCGTGTGGTAATTTAGGCGATAGAGGGGAAAAACGATGCGTTTGGGTGTTCTAGTCCTGCTGGGCGGGTGGACTGTTTTGGCTGCTCCCGCACCGAAAGAGGCGACGTTCCATAAACACGTGGAGCCGCTGCTCCAGGCACGATGCCAGAATTGCCACCGTCCGGGCGAAGCCGCGCCAATGTCGCTACTGACTTATAAGGACGCGCGCCCATGGGCGAAGGCGATCAAGGAAGCGGTACTGGTGCGCAAGATGCCGCCATGGTTCGCCGATCCCAAGCACGGGCAGTTCGCCAATGACCGGCGGCTGTCGCAGGACGAAATCGACACGGTCGCGGCTTGGGTGGATGGCGGCGCAAAAGAGGGCGATCCCAAGGACGCGCCGAAACCGCTGACGTTCGCGGAGGGATGGGCGATTGGTACGCCGGACGCGATTGTGGAGATGCCGACAGCTGTCGAAGTCCCGGCGTCGGGGACGGTGGACTACACCTATATCGTGGTGCCGACGGGGTTCACGGAAGACAAGTGGGTGGACCGGGTGGAGGTGCGGCCGGGCGCGAAGAGCGTAGTCCATCACATTGTGATGCTGGTACGGCCGCCGGGCGTGAAGTACCTGGCGGATGCCAAGCCGGGGATTCCGTACATTCCGCCGAAGCAGGAAGGCAAGCACCAGGAAGATACGGGGCGCGGCCAGTTCCAGTTCACGGGCGCGATCGAGATGATCGGAGTTTACGTGCCGGGCGGGCTGCCGTACGAAGTGGGGCCGGGGCAGGCGCGTTTCATTCCGAAGGGGTCGGACGTGATTTTCCAGATGCATTACACGTCGACGGGAAAGGCGGCGGGCGACCGCAGCCGGATCGGGTTCGTATTTTCTAAAGAGCCGCCCAAGGAGCGCGTGGTCAATACTTTTGTGGCGAACCTGAATCTGCACATTCCTCCGGGAGTGGCGGACCATCCGGTGACGGCGCGGGTTACGCTGTACGAGGACACAAAGCTGCTATCGCTGTTCCCGCACATGCACGTGCGCGGGAAGGGTTTCGAGTACAAGGCGACGTATCCGACGGGGGAGACGGAGACGTTGCTGACGGTGCCGAGGTACGACTTCAACTGGCAGTTAACGTACTATCTCAAGGAGCCCAAGCTGCTGCCCAAGGGGACGGTGCTGGAGTGCGTGGCGCGCTTCGACAATTCGCCGAACAATCCCTTCAACCCGGATCCCAAGAGCGACGTGTACTGGGGCGAGCAGACATGGGAAGAGATGCTGGCGGGTTTCGTCGACCTGGCGATGCCGGTGGGGAAAACGATGCGCGATGTGGCGGCGCCGAAGAAGCCGCAAGCGGCAACGGGCGGAGCGCAGTAGAGCCAAAGGAATGGCGTCCCCAAGGGGATTCGAACCCCTGTTATCGCCGTGAAAGGGCGGTGTCCTAGGCCAGGCTAGACGATGGGGACGTGCTGACCAAAAAGCGGGCGAACTCTTCTACTGTAGCGTTCGGGACGGCGCCGCGTCAACCTCGGGTACCGGCTTGTCACCCGGCGAGCATGGCTTGCGCGACCGAGTTGAGCGGAAGAATCTGAGCGGCGGCGCCGAGTTCGACGGCTTCGCGGGGCATACCGTAGACGACGCAGGTGGCTTCATCCTGCGCGATGGTGCGGGCACCGGCGCGGCGCATCTGGAGCAGTCCCTGGGCGCCATCGCTGCCCATGCCGGTGAGCAGGACACCGACGGCGCGTTTGCCGGCGGCTTCGGCGACGGAGGAGAAGAGGACGTCGACCGAGGGGCGCTGGTAGCAGACTCGGGGGCCGGTTTTGACGCTGACGGAGTACTTGCCGCCGGAGTTGCGGAGCACCATATGGTAGTCGCCCGGGGCGATCAGGGCGAGACCGGGACGAACGACATCGCCATCCGCGGCTTCGCGGACTTCCACGGCGCAAATCTCGTTGAGGCGATTGGCGAAGGCCTTGGAGAAGACCGGTGGGATGTGCTGGGTGATCACGATGGCCGGCGAGGATTCGGGGAGTTTTACGAGTACGCAGGCAATGGCCTCGGTGCCGCCGGTGGAGGCTCCGATGGCGAAGATGGTTCCCGACGGTGCGCGCGAGGGCAAGCGAGGCGCCGGGGCAGGCGTCGACGTGACGGGCGCTGCGGGACGCGGCGGGGGCGGCGGGTCGGAACGGCGGACGTGGGAAACTGCGGCGGCGCGGATCTTGGCGGCCAGGGTCTGGCTGAGTTCGCCGACCGAATAGGGTCCTCCCGGTTTGGCGAGCACCTCTACGGCGCCGGATTCCAGGGCCTGAACGGCGGCGCTGCAGGAGGCCTGCGCGAGGCTGCTGATCACCACCGTGGGCAGCGGGTGGAAATGCATCAGCTTCTTGAGGAAAGTGAGCCCGTCCATGCGCGGCATTTCGATGTCGAGCGTGAGGACGTCGGGGCGCAAGCTGAGGATCTTGTCGCGTGCGACGAAGGGATCGGGCGCGGTTCCGACGACCTCCATGTCGGGCTCTCCGGAGAGGGCCTCGGTGAGGATCTTGCGGACGATGGCGGAATCGTCGACGATCAGGATGCGGATCTTGCGGTTGGGGAGCATGTCCTGGTTTCCATATCGATTCCGGCTGTGAGCAGGCCGCTGCCTGTTTCCACGGTGCACGTGGTGCCCGGGAGGGCGCCGGTGGAGAGCTCGTCCCGCGCGACGAGATCGGGCGCCGAGAGCCGGAAGGTTACGCTGCTCTCGATCCGGCTGAGGACGGCACCGCAGATCATATTGGCGAGTTCCTTGGCGACTTCCTCCACCTGGGGGGGAGCCAGCGATTCGGGATCCTCGCCGAGGAAGTCCGCGGCGATCTGAGTGGCGGCGGCGCGGGCCAGGGACATGCGGAAGACGCCGGGGGGATCGCCATCGAACTCGAGCGCGACAATTACGGCCGGAGCTGGCGCCGCGTTGTCGGCGGGCAACTCGGTGATCGCCTCGATGAAGAACATTTTTTCGAGGACTTCGACCACGGATTCGCGTAACGCCAGTTGGATCGATGTGTCAGTCATTGATTGATCAGTCAACGGGCACCCCCAGAATGCGTTCGAGCTCTGCGCGCAAGGTTTCGGGGCGGAAGGGCTTGGTAACGTAGCCGCGAGCGCCCAGGGAAAGCAGGCGAGATATGCGGTTCTCCGTGGCGTCCGTCGAGATCACGATCGCGGGGACGGAGCGCAGCATTTCGTCGGCGGCCAGGCGACGGAGCAGCTCTTCGCCATCCACACCCGGCATGTTGATGTCGGTCAGAATGGCGTCGACCCATTCGCGGCGGAGCAGGGCGAGCGCTTCTTCGCCGTCGCCGGCTTCGTAGCAATGGGACAACTCGAACCCGGAGAGTTCGATGACGCGGCGCACAAAGGAGCGCATCGCGGGGGAATCGTCGGTGATTAGCACACGATAGGCCACTAGTTTCCACCTTTCTGGGGGAATGAAGGCACAAGTTCCTTCTGCTTTCCGTTTTCCTGCAGCCAGAGACGGCCGGATCCGATTTCCAGGCGGATGGTACGCGAGTTAGATCCTCCGACCGCTTCCCCCGCCAGCAGGATGCCGGCCTTCCACAGGATTTTTCGGAGGGCCAGGTAATTGCGCTTGCCGATATCGAATATAGCCTGAGGATCCATCATGCTGGCTCCTCCGGCGGCGTGGGCAATCAGGCGGCGGCGGTTAGCGCCCCGCCCGCAGACCTGTTCGACCAGCATGGGAATTCCTGTGTCCGCGAACATATACGGGTTTGCGCGGCCCCGGGCGGGGTCGATGGCGGAGTCGGGAAGCATATAGTGCAGCATGCCGCCAACGGCAGCCTTAGGGTCGTAGACCGAAAGACCGATGCAACTACCCAGAGCAAAAGTGGCTAGCACCTGTTCGGGTTCGTGCCCTACGCGGCAATCGGCGACGCCTACGATGATTTGCTCCATCGGGCCTCCCTGTCCGGTTTTCGGTACACGGCCGGTTTGACGTACTCGAGCGTATGCGAGACGCGGGCCAGACTTTCGGCGTGTCCGACGAAGAGATAGCCTCCCGGCTCGAGCTGAGAGGCCAATCCCGCGACCACCTTCTCCTGAGTGGCACCATCGAAATAGATCATCACGTTGCGACAGAAAATCACCGGAAACTGTCGCGGCCAGGAGTAAGATTCGACCAGGTTAATGCGCCGGAAGACGGCTAGCGCACGGACGGCGGGCGTGACGCGATAGGCGGTGGCCGGACGTGCGTCGGCGACGAAATATTTGGAAATCCAGGCGGGGGGGACGCCCTGACAACGGGCGACGGGGTAAACCGCCCGCTCGGCGCTGCGCAGCGCCTTGGTGGAGATATCGCTGGCGGTGATGCGGATGTGTTTGCCCGGCAGGGCTTCATTGAGCACCATGGCCAGCGTCCAGACCTCTTCCCCGGTGGAGCATGCGGCGCACCAGATGTCGATTGGATCGCGTCTCGCGAGGTCCGGCACCACAGTTTGGCGGAGGAATTCAAAATGGTCGGCCTCGCGCAGAAAACTGGTGTGATTGGTCGCCAGGGCATCGATCATGGCAAGCAGGGCCGCGCCGGTCCGGTCGGCCACCACGTTCTTATAGTAGTCCTGGAAGGTGTGGAAGCCACCGTCGCGCACCAGGCGCCGCAGGCGCGCGCTCACGAGTTCTTCCTTGCCCAGTTTGAGGTCGAGCCCGAAGGTGCGGTGTGCCAGTTGGCGGATCTGCTCGAACTCGCGCGCGGCGAGCGGTTGCACTCCGTCGGGCTCAGCGATCTCAGCGCGGTGATTCACTGTTCTTATCCTTCAGGAGTCGGTCCAGGTCCAGAATCAGGCCGACGCGACCGTCGCCCAGAATGGCGCCGCCGGCAATCCCGTTTACGTTCTTGAAAGTGTCTCCGAGTGTTTTGATCACAACCTCCTGCTTCCCGATCAAGTCATCCACCAGAATGCAGAAGTGTTGGCCTTCCACTTCGGCCACCACTAAAACGCCCTGGCAGGGATCTTCGCTGCGCGGCGTGACGCCAAAGCTGCGGTAGAGGCGAACCACAGGCAACAGGGTTCCGCGCACCAAAGCCATTTCGGCCCGCTGCTGGACCGTCCAAATGGTTTCCGCGTTGGGGCGGAACATCTCGCGCACCGCGAACAGAGGAACGATATAGCGTTCCGCGCCGACGGTAACGACCAGGCCATCGATAATGGCAAGTGTCAAGGGAAGCTTGAGTAGGAAGGTGGCGCCGTGGCCGAGAGTGCTGCGGATCTCGATGCGTCCGCGCAGTTTCTCGATGTGACGGCGCACCACGTCCATGCCGACTCCCCGGCCGGACACGTTGGTTACATGTGCGGCGGTGGTAAAGCCGGGCTCGAAGATCAGATTATAGACCTCATTGTCGCTCAGGGTGTCGGAAGCCTGAACCAAGCCCTTCTGCACGGCACGATCGAGGATCTTGTCGCGGTCCAGGCCGCGTCCATCGTCGGTGATTTCGATGACGACCTGTCCGGCCTGATGCTGGGCCTTGAGCAACAGGCGGGCGGCGACCGGCTTGCCGGCCTTTTCGCGTTCGGGGGGAAACTCGATGCCGTGGTCGAGCGCGTTGCGCACCATGTGCATTAGAGGGTCGGCCAACTCTTCGACGATGGTGCGGTCGAGTTCGATATCGTCGCCCTGCGTCTCCATCTCCACTTGCTTGCCGAATTGCCGTGAGAGATCGCGTACCAGGCGCGCCATTCGGCGGAAGACCGGTCCCATGGGCACCAGGCGCATCGCCATCGCGGTCTTCTGCAACTCCGCGGTGATTCGCGTCATGTGCGCGATCTTGCGATGCAGTAACGGATTCTTGATCGCGGACAATTCCTGATCGTGGCGAACCAGAGATTCCGCGATGACCATTTCTCCCGCCATGTCGACCAGGTAATCGAGCTTGGCGGTATCGACCTTGACCGCCATGGTTTCGCGAGGGCCGGACTGGCTGGGGGGCGGCGAGGGGGAGGAGGGTTCGGGCGCCGCTACCGGGGCGACTCCAGGCGCGGTGGCCGGGGCTATGGGCGGGGCTATGGGCGGGGCAGCAATCTCCTCCGGCACCGCGCTCACTGCCGTTGCCAGTGCGTCGAGCCCGGGTGCAACGGCATCGGGTTCCGAGGAAAGCAACACGATGCGCGAAAGCAGAGCCTCATCGCGCTGAGGAGGGTCGGACGGTCGCAACTGGAGAACGGATTCCAGATGGGCCAGCCAACGCCTGAGGTGATCCGCGCTTTCCAGAATGACGTCGATGGCGTTGCCGGTAATGGTCCATTGGGAGTTACGGGCCCGATCGAGAACGGTTTCCACTTCGTGGGCGAGCTTCTGGATTTCCCAAAGCTCCAGAAAACCGGCGAGTCCCTTGATGGTATGGAAGCCGCGGAAAACGGCGTTCAGCGACTCGGAATTGGTGGGCTCACGTTCCAGCGTGAGGACCTGGGTTTCCACATTGGCGAGGTGTTCGCGGCTTTCCACGATAAAATCCGAGATCAATTCCCGATCCTGTGACAGAAAGCGTTCGCCGCTGGCTGGAATCGCGGGGGCGTCCAAGGCTTGCTGCAAGGCTGCGATGCCATCCTGCAGGGCGGCTTCGGATAACGTGCTGCGGTGCATGTTGTCGAGGAGCGACCCTGCCGCGGCAGAAACACCGGTTGCCTGTTCCCGATGGGCGCGCTCGCGGATTTGTTCGAGCGCCGGTAACCACCTGGCCGCGCCGCCCGTGCCCTCCGGTTCGCCGACAACCAGCCGGAGAGCGAGGTCCTCGATGTCTCTTCGCAATTCGCCTGATGGCATGACTCAAAGCCCTCTCGAATCCGGCCGCCGCACCCGTTCCACCAGACTGTGCAATTCCTGGTGGAGATGCTGAGCCATCCCGGCGTCCTCCGGCGAGCTCTTGGCCTCTTCGCTTTTGGCCTGGATTGCGGCGTGTAGCGCCAGGATGCTGGCCTGAAACGTAATCTCTTCGATGACCCTGCGGGACGTCGAATCTTCGGCGGTGGTGACTCTACTTATGGGTTGGCGCATTTCTCGAACTCTCCCCTGTTTGCCGTTCTGCGGGAACTACTGCAGGATTGCGTGCAGATTGTGCATATCCTGGGTCGACAGAACGCGGTCGATATCCAGCAGGATTTTGACCTTGCCCTTGACCTTGGCCATGCCGAGAAGGTAGCCGCCGGAGATCTCCTCACCGAAATCTGGAGTGTCTTCGATCTCCGCGCCGGTGAGGTTGAGAACCTCGGAGACGCCGTCGACCACGATGCCCATCATGACGGGTCCACTTTCGCCCTGGACCTGGGTGACGATGATGCAGGTGCGTTGCGTGTAGTCGGCCGCGGCTACGCCGAATTTGAGGCGCAGGTCGACGACCGGCACTACTTTCCCGCGCAGGTTGATCACGCCCTTGATGTGGGCCGGGGTCTGCGGAACCGCGGTGATTTCCTGTATCCCCATAATCTCGCGCACTTTCAGCACGCGGATTCCGAATTCCTCGCTGGCGAGTTGGAAAGTGAGGTACTTGCCGGCCCGCGCATCGGCCTGCGCGGCGGCAATATCGTTGGCAGTCGTCGTCATGGTCACGGACATAGTTGCTCCAGAAAATATTGCGGTTCAGATTTCAAGCGCGCAAGTGTGTGCCGGCACGTGGTGGATCACGTGCGCCTTTTCATTGGGCGCAAGGCACATCTTGACCAGGAGGCGATCGCCTTCCCAATCGAAGGTGACGTTCATCCACTCGGTCTTGCCGGCGCTCTGGGTCTTGAAATTCCGGCCGAAGACCACAGTCGGAATGCTTAACCCTAGCGGGCCCAGGTGGCTTTCCAGATCGGTCTTGACGCTGCCGATGATCATGTTGGTCAGTTCGGCGACGGCATCGAGAACATCCTCGTTGACGGCCGAGGATTCGGTCATCAGCAGTTGGGAACAGATCCGGCAGGCCATCTGCGGCGAACAACTCAGGCTGCCGGTGCCCGCCCAGGTGCCGGCGATCCCGATGAAGGAGACTACGCCGTCGTTGGGTTCGGGGGCAGAGCCTTCGAGGCACACCTCGCCGGCCGGCAGTTCCACACCAAGCATGGTGGAGAAGACATTGGCCGTCGAGGAGCTGATCGAATCGATAATCAGTTGGTTCAGGTTCATAACGGTAACGCCGGTTCGAGAATTCCCACCAGCTTCTCCTTAATCTGATCTGCAGTGAACGGTTTGCGGACGTATCCCGCGGCGCCGAGTTTGACGGCTTCGGCGACTTTGGTTTCACCCCCCTCGGTGGTGATCATGACCACGGGAATTTTGTGCCATTGAGGGGAAGCCTTGAGAGACGCCAGCAGTTGCAGGCCGTCCATTTTGGGCATGTTGATGTCGGTCAGGACGAGGTCCACCGGATGTTCGGCCAGCAAGGCCAACGCCTCCTGCCCGTCGCCGGCTTCGTGGATGGCGCGAATCGCCATGCCGGTCTGCCGCAGGACCCGCTGTAGGATCTTTCGGATTGCAGCCGAATCATCCACCACCAGGATGTCGGATTCCATGTCGCTCCTTACAAGGTATTCATCGGAGGAATCCGTGATTTCATTAGGCCTGGGGGGCGGAAAAATACGGAGCATTCCGCCGGGGGAGACTAAAGTTCTTAGCGGAGCGGTCGATAGACGGGTAGGAGCCGACCCTGAGCCGACAGCTTTCGCAACAGGAAATCGACGCAGTTTTCCAGAACATCCAGGACCGGAAGCGGGAAACGCCGGCCGTCAAGTTCGATTTCCGCCGACCGGACCGCATTCCGAAATCGCAGGTGCGCGCGATCCACCTGCTGCACGACACGTTCGTGCGCAATCTGGTGTCCAGCCTGTCGGCGTACCTACGCTCCTATCTGACGGTCAACCTGGTGAGCGTGGAACAGCTGTCCTATGCCGAGTTTCTGGACGGACTGCCGTCGCCGACCTGTATCGTCTCCCTCGGGCTCAGCCCGTACGATGGCAACGGCGTGCTCGAACTGAATCCGAGCCTGGTCTTCCCGATTCTCGAGATGCTGCTGGGCGGCACCGGGAAAAGCTCGGCTACAATTCAACGCGATATCACGGAAATCGAGCAGCGACTGCTGGACGGTTTGTTTCGCATCATCCTGCAGGACCTGCGGGAAGCATGGAAGGCCGTCACCAACGTCGATTTCACGATCGAGAGCATGGAGACGGAGCCCCAACTGCTTCACCTGCTCGCCCCCAATGAAGCGGTGGTTTCGATCGGCATCGAAGTCCGCATCGGCGAGACCGTGGGTATGATGAACATCGCCATGCCTTCGATCGTCATCAAGATGATGCGGCAGAAGTTCGATCAGCAGTGGTCGGTGCGCAAGACGCACGCCAGCGAGGCCGAACAGTTCCGTGTCTTGCGGGTGCTGCGCCAGGCGACGCTGACCGTGGAGGCACTGATGGAGGGTCCGACGCTCTCTGTCGGAGATCTGTTGGGTTTGCGGGAAGGCAACTTATTGACTTTCGACTTCCCGGTAGACCGCCCGATCGAACTGGTGGTCAACGGGGCGCGCAAGTTCACCGGACAGGTGGTCAGCACAGGGCGGAAGCGCGCCTGCCAGATCGGCACGGTGCGGCCGCTGCCGTATCAGGGCAAAATCAGCGAGGATGCGGGCGCGGCCTCGGGTTCCGGCCCGCCCGAATAGAAGCGGCGCAGCGCGTCGATGAAGGCGCGGCCGCGGCGGCGGCCGTTGTTTTGGTGCAGTTCGAAATGTTGAAGAAAGACGAACATTCCGAGAACGGCGGCGTCGCGGGTCTTGGTCATGCCAAGTTGCTGCTGTTCCGCCTGGCGGTATTCAGCCGCTGCCTGCTGCAACACCATGTAGATTTGGGCGGCTAACGGATTAGCCGGGCGGCTCTCATAGTACACACCGCTTTGCAGCGTGCGGTAGGTGCGGATCAAAGATTCGAGAGCTTCGCGGACGTCGAAATCGACGACACCGGGGGTTTCGGCGGCGGTGCGAAGAATGGTCGCGGAGAGGAAGGCCAGCAGATCTTCGTTCTCATGCAAGAGCTTCTCGCTTACCTGGATATCGCGGTTGGGGATTTCGACGGGTTCCACCGGCTTCTCGTGCCGGCGCGCCTCCTGGAGGAACTCGCAGTCCAGCGGACAATCCACGGTGACTTCGCGTTCGTTACCACAGCAAAGGGAACAGATTTCTCCGCGCACTCCCGGACAAAATCGACGCGGGCGGCGGGTGTCGCAAATTGCGCACGCCATTTCTTTAGTATAGAAGGAGGATGATCCGGACCAACTTATTCTTTAAAGTCGAAGTGGAGCATGATCGGGACGAGTCGCCGGAGCGCCTCGGCCATGAGATCTGTCGCCTGATTTCGAAATATTACGGTGTGCGCGAATGCGACTTGACGAATTTCACGAAGAAGGACGAGTAGCGCCGGCACCCAACATCTGGTCATAGGTCCGGCGGAAGAACCCATCGGTCATGCCTGCGATGTAGTCGCAAACCACGCGGTGGGCAGGTTCTTCGAGCGCCTGTTGCGCGTAGGGCTGCGGGAGGCGTTCCGGAGAGGCGAGAAAAAAGCGGAAGAGTTCGGCGATCCGGCTCATGGAGAGGTTGCGGTCGGCGCCCAAGGCGTCGGAGAGGTAGATACGCGAGTTCAGGAACCGCTTGAGCTCGCGGCTGGTTTCGGCGGCTTCCGGCGTAAAAGCCGCGAGGCGGTGCGGCCAGGCACGGACTTCGTCCACATTCCCGGCGCCGCTGGCCTGGGCGGTGGCGACCGTGCCCTGGATCAGACCGGTCACGAGCACGTTGATCAGTTGCCGGAGGGCTTCGTGAAAGCGTTCGCGCTCGGTGGCACCGGGAAACTGCGTCTCGATGGTCTCATGGATCTCGCGATATTGCGGCACCGAATCGGCGATCTCGCCGGCCGCGATTAGCCCGGCCGACCAGGCGTCGTCGAGGTCCGCGGTATTGTAGGCCACCTCGTCGGCCAGATCGATCAACTGTGCTTCGAGCACGGGACGCAGTCCGGGAAGGTATGCGTCCAGTTCCGGGTCTTCTCCGGGGCCGAAGTCGCGCGAGTGTTTGACGATGCCTTCGCGCACCTCAAAGCTGAGGTTGAGCCCGGGAAAGCGCGCGTAGCGCTGCTCGAAGCTCTCGACGATGTGGAGGGCGTGGCGGTTGTGCTCGAAGCGGTCGCCGAAGACCTGCATTTCCGCGTTGAGCGCGGCTTCGCCGGCATGGGCGAACGGCGGATGGCCGATGTCGTGGGCCAGGGCCAGCGCCTCGGTCAGATCCTCATCCAACCGCAGGACGTTGGCGAGGGTGCGGGCGATTTGCGCGACTTCGATGGTGTGGGTAAGACGGTTGCGGAAGTGGTCGGACAGACCGGGTGTGAACACCTGCGTCTTGGCTTCCAGGCGGCGGAAGGCGCGCGAATGAATGACGCGATCGCGGTCGCGTTGAAAGGCGTTGCGGTACGGGTGTTCGGGCTCGGGGTAACGACGTCCCCGGCTTTGCTCCACCGGAAATCCGAGCCGCGCCAGCATGCAGGAGGCCAGGGGCCTACTGAGGCGGCAGTTCGCCCATTAAGCTCAGTGCCACCTGGCCGACGCTGCCCTGCTTGTTGCGCAGCGGTTCCAGCAACTTGCGTGCTTCGGCCGGCTTCTTCTGGCCGATGGAGCGCGCCAGGGAAATGGTAGCCTGGTCGGCGGAGACGAAGACGGTCGGGTTGGCGATCAGGTCGCGGAGCATTTTCTCCCCCTGATCGGCGCGTCCATCCGAGAAGTAGATCTGTGCCAGCGCGAACTTAGCGAGGGAAGCGTATCTCTCTTCGCCCTTCTGCGCGACCTCCTGGTAAAGCTTCTCCGCCTCGGCGAGTTTTCCCTGGTCGGCCTTGATGGAACCCATGTAATACTGCGCGATTTCGCCCTCGGCAGTGCCCGGGTATTTGGCCTGCAGATCGCTGAACACACGGATCGATTCCTGGTCTTTGGCTTCCTGGGAAGGGAATGACAGTCCGCCGTTGCCGGACACGCCGACGGGGGCTTCCTGGATGCGGATTGCCGCGGCCAGCGCCTGTTCGCGCGCGCCATGTTCCCGCCGCTGGTAGATGGTGTAGCCGAGGATCAGGACGATCACGGCCGCAGCGATGCCGGCGTACTTGCCGACTTCGGCTTTATGTTCTTCGAAGAACGTAAGCCCGTGTTCGATTTCCAGGGCGAACTTGTCAGTTTTTAACTCTTTACGCGTAATTCTAGACACGAAAACCTCAGAGTAAAGTGGAATCTTCATAGTAGCACGCGCCATGATCGCCGGGGCGCGGGGGTACGCTACCTTGCTATCCTGAAGCGCTATGTACCTCAAGATCCTCGGACATCCGGTCTTTACCAACCTGAACTTTCATATGCCCATGATTGTCGATCTCTCGCATCCCCTGGTCATGCTGCAGGGCGAGAACGGCTCGGGCAAATCGACCCTGCTGCATTCCATTTACTATGCGCTGCGCGAGGAGAAGGCGGACGGGTTTGTGTACCGGCTGGAAACGGGCAACGTCACGCCCGGCAGAGCGTACCTGTTCGACGCCGAACAGCACAATCCCCGGGTGCAGCCGGAACTCTTCCAGGACCAACCCGAGATGATCGAGTTTCTCAAGATGGCGAGCCATGGGCAGGTAATGCTCTCGCTCTTCCGCGAGACCTTCCCAAAGCTGCCGGAGGGAACCACGCTGCTGCTGGACGAACCGGAGATGGCACTTTCGATTTCCAACCAGCGCCGGGTTTTGAAGATGTTGATGGAACTGGTGGACCAGAAGAAATTCCGGATCATTTGCGCGACTCACTCGCAGGTGTTCATCGATGCGCCGGAGACTTACGTGATCAATCTTGACCGCCACATCAACCGCAATGTTCCCACGACCGATCAGGGCGTCGAGGGTGCGAGCACGATCCAATAGGGGAGCTTATGACCTGTTGCGAACAATTCGAAAAGCTGGTGGATCGCGACCTGGCGCGGCACGCGCAGCCGTATCAGCTTTCCAACGGCACCATCATCACCGAAATCGATACCGAGTATTTCCTGGTCTTTGGCGACGACCGGCACCAGTTTGTCGGTGTGAATTATTGCCCTTTTTGCGGACGCGTGCTCTCGCGTGAGCTATGGAATCTGGAAAAGAAGAAGTGAGAGCGGCGGCGACCGGCTGGTCGCGGGTGCTGCTGACCGGCGCGCTGGCGCTCTGGACCGTGATTGGCCTATGGCCGCCGTCGCGACACGAACCGGCGCCGGCGGCGGCGCCGCCAGGCGAGTTTTCGGCGGAGCGCGCGATGGTACATGTGCGGGCCATCGCGCAGCGTCCGCATCCGCTGCAATCGGCGGATCACGAGCGGGTGCGCACGTATATCGCCGGCCAGTTCCAGGAACTGGGTGCGCCGGCCGGGCTTCACACCGGGCAGGTCACCTTTCGCGGCGAAACGGTTGGGCTGGAAAACCTGGTGGCACGCCTGCGGGGCACCGACAATACGCGCCCCGTCATGCTGGCGGCTCACTACGATTCCACGGCGCGCGGTCCAGGCGCGGGCGACGACGCGCAGGGCGTCGCGGTGCTGCTGGAGACGCTGCGGGCACTGCGCGCGGGTCCACCGTTGCGCAACGATGTGATCTTCCTGGTCACCGACGGGGAAGAGGCGGGATTGCTGGGCGCGTCGGCGTTTGTGAAAGATCATCCGTGGCGGCAGGAGCCCGGCGTGGTGCTGAACTTCGAAGCGCGCGGCACCGGCGGGCGGGCCACGATGTTCGAAACCAGCGCGGGCAACGAATGGCTGATCCGCAATCTTCAGGCGGCCGCGCCGTGGGCCAACGCCACGTCCTTCGCCTACGAAGTCTATCGACGGATGCCCAACGATACCGATCTCACGGTGTTCAAGCGCGCCGGACTCGCGGGGCTGAACTTCGCATTCATCGAACATCCAGAGTGGTATCACCGCCCGCAGGATGACCCGGAGCATCTCGACCAGCGGAGTGTGCAGGAGCAGGGCGATTACGCGCTGGCGCTGGCGCGGCAGTTCGGCGGGCGGGATCTGCGGCGGCCGCCCGGCGGCGACGCGGTCTACTTCCCAACGCCGCTCACCGACCTGATTGTGTATCCCGGGTGGTACGTTCTGCCGCTGGGGCTTATGACGGCGGTGGCACTAGCGCTGTCGGCTCTGGCAGGATGGCGGCGGCGGAAGCGCGGACTGTGGATGGCGCTGTTGCTGGCGATCCCCTGCTTGCTCCTGCTCCTCGTTGCCAGGGCGGCGCCGGGGGCGAGCTATGTGCTGCAGTGGCCGCTGCTTGGCGGCGTACTTGCGTTTTCGGTATTGATGACGACGCGGGAGAAGATCGGTGTGGACTGGCGATTGGCGGTGCTGATGGTGGCTCCGGCTGGGGCGTTTCTGCTGATTCTGCCGATGCTGCAGACGCTGGTGGTCGCGCTCGGGCCGGCGGCGGGTGGGAAGATCGCGGCGGTCGCGGTATTGTTTGTTTTGATTACGGTGATGCCGCAACTGGTGATGATTGCGGGAAAAACTGATTAGTGGACAGGCTGGGAAGCCTGTCCTACTTGGCGCTCAGGAGGTTGGCGAAGAGGCGGTACGCGCCGGGGACGCCGGCGGGTAACTGGCGGAACCAGCTATACGACGTGAAGATGTACACGCCCTTGCCGTAGCGCGTCCAGATCAAGCCACCCTCCAGGGGCTGCTCGCCGGGATCTTCCGACGCCAGCACCGTCTGGTAATGCTTGTCCCAAGCCACGGCGAAATAGACGCCGCGCTCCTGGACCCAGCCATCGAAATCCTTGGGATTGATGTGATTCGGGTACTGCAATAGCGGGCTGTCCTGGTTGGGGAATTTGACCGGAGCTTCTTCCACCGTGATGCGGTATTTGTTGCCGCCGGGCACGAAGAAGGGATACGGGCCCAGGTTGGTGGTGACGGGCGCCGTCTGCTGCTGGTTGAAGGGATTGGGCGGCTGCTGCTGACCGCGCGGCGCGGTGGGGTCGGGACTATCGCCGGTCTGATATTGCACCACATAGGTGCCGCCATTCTTGACGTAGTCGAGAAGGCGCTGCTGGTTGGCGCGGATATCTGCGCGCACGTTGTAGGCCCGAACGCCGGCGACGATGGCGTCGAAGCGGCTGAGGTCGCCCTGCTCCAGATCGCTTTGCGTGAGCAGGGTGACATCGATGCCAAGCTGGCGCAGGGCTTCGGGCATTTCATCGCCGGCGCCCATGATGTAGCCCACCTTCTTGGCGGTGATCTTGATGTTGGCGCGCACCAGCTTGATGTCCGACGGCGGGAAGATCGTCTGCGCGGGGAAGTGCGGATAGGCGATGACCTGGGTACCGGAGGCGATATCGCGGCCGCCGGCAGTGGCCACAGCGTGGAGCGCGGCGGTGGTCTCGCCGGCGGGCGGCGTGACCTGGAAGGTGAGCACCTGCTGTTCGCCGGAGGTCTCGATCTTGAAGGGCTGGGCGGGCGGTTCGACTTTCCAGCCGGCGGGAGCCTCCAGCCGCAATTCGCCGCCGGCGTTGGCCACGTGGGCCTGCACCGAGACCTGTACCTTGTGCGCGGCGGAATCCGGGAAGACAGCCACGGGCGTGGGGAGATTGACGGCTACCGTGGGCACCACCACCAGCGGGCGAATGCGCTCGCCATAGGCGCGGTCGGCATAGCGGTGACGGACGGGCCGCACGAGTTCGATGGGCGTGCCGTCCACGGTCAGGTGAATGCGCATCTGCACGGCCGGCGGTGTATCGGGCAGGCCGATGAGCTGCTGGTCGTCGACCTGGTAGACGTCGGCGGTGGGCGGCTTCACCAGCCAGTAGGGCTGGGTGTAGGGCTGGTTGGGCGGCACCGTCAGGGCGAGCGCAATATCGGCGCTCTGGTTGTAGCCGAGCGTGGCGGGCTTGGCGGCCGCGTCCTGGTTCCAGATGCCCTCGACGCGCGCGCTTTCGAGGGTCACCTTCGCGGCCGACCGATTGAGCACGGTGGTGTTGATATTGAGCGTGGCGCCGGGCGTAACTTCGGCCTGGCGAGCCTGCGCTTCCACGTAGAGGCCGGCGCAGAGCGCGATGGTTTCATCGAGCTCGCCGAGTTTGATTTTGGCAAGCGGGTCGTCAATGGCCGCGATCAGCGGGCGCGCTTTGAGCAGCAGCGGGATGGCCTTGTCGGGACGGGCAGGCTCGTAGTTGCGAATGGCTTCGTCGAAGATCGTCTTGATGGGAGCTCCGCCGGGAAGACGGTTCCACGAAGTGTCGATGCCGTCAAAGAGATCTTTAGTGGCGGGCGCGCCCCCGATCACGGTCATGCCGGCGCGGCCGGGGCCGGGACGCCGCATGGCACCGGTGCCCTGACTGTGGTGCATGCTGCGGCTGAGCACGGCGAGTTCTTCATAGGAATAGCCGAGGATGGGGTTAAAGGCTCCGGTATCGACCTGCGGTCCGGTGGTGACTTCGAAGCCATCGGGCTGGACGGCGGGGGTGGTCTGGGCGGGAGGAGCGCCGCCGCGTCCACCGCGTCCGCCGCCCGGGCCGCCGACGCCGCCGAAGCCCGCGGCCTGCAGCAGGCGCTTGGCCTGCCAGACCTTCACGTATTTCAACTGCTCGGGGAATCTGGTGGGATCGGCGGCGGCGGTGAAGGCCTCCTTGCCGAGGATGGCGGAGGCCTGGTGCTGGCCGTGACCGTCGCGCGGGGTGCCGCTGAAGCCGAGGAAGATCACGTCGGGACGGTAACGGCGGATGACCCAAACCACGTCGCCGAGAATACGGTCGTGCCCCCACTTCTGCATGGTTTCTTCGGGAGTGCGGGTGAAACCGAAATCGATGGCACGTGTGAAGAACTGCTCGGCGCCATCGATCTGGCGCGCGGCGAGCAGTTCCTGGGTGCGGATGATGCCGAGCTGCGCGCCCTGTTCGGAGCCGATCAGGTTCTGGCCGCCCTCACCGCGCGTGAGCGAGAGGTAAGCGGTGCGCATGTGGCGCCCGCGCGCGAAGTAAGCGAGCACGGCGGTACGCTCGTCGTCGGGGTGCGCGGCGATGTGGAGCACGGTGCCCAATTCGTTGAGCTTGTGGAGCGATTGCTCGATTTCGGCGGCTCCCGAAAAGCTGCGCTGCGCGGGAGCAGGAACGAGCAGGAGGACACCAACAACCAACGTGAGGGCAAAGTTACGCATGTGTTTTTCCAGTTTATCCGATGCGGCGCGAAGGTTTGGCGATGCACCCGTCACTGCGTGGGGACGCAGGTGGTGTTGAGGGTGCGGGGGGAAGCGGCGGCGATGAAATCGGAGAGCAGCCGGCGGGCGCAGGGGCCGAAGCTGCCGTGGGCGGAATCGGGGAAGACGATGTGCCGGCTATTGGGGAGGTTGGCGGCGACGTGGTCGCCGAAAGCCGGCGGGGTTACGGGGTCGCGGCCGCCGGAGAAGAGCAGGACGGGGACCGCGGAGCGCACCGGTTCGTGCAGGTCGGGCGGGACGGCTCCGGCCACCCATTCGCGGCAGGCGGCGCGCTGGCGTTGAATGCGGGCGTCGCCGAGGAAGGTGCCTGCGGTCTCGCGGGCGATCGAAGCGTCGTCGAGGAAGGGAATATCTTCGGCGCACGTGATGGAGAGGTTGAGCCCGATGGAAAGCCGGGAGAGGCCGATTTCGGCATCGATGGCGCGCTGTTCGAGCGGGCCGGGATCACCGGCGGCGGCGCGGTGGATCAGGTCGGGGAAGGCGCGCGGATCGCCGCCGTACATGGCGTGGCGGATGCCTTCGAGCAGTCCGAGGGGCGGAGGCTTCGCCGGGTCGAACAGGGAGTGAAACTCGCGTTCCAGGTTGGGAAAGGCGGCGCGGTTTCGGGCGAGGAACAGGTCGGTGGCACGTTGCGCGGTGGCGGGTTGATGGAGCGGAACCAGTTCGTCGACGGGCAGCACGCCATCGAGCACGACGGCGCGGACGTGGTCGCCGTGGCGGCGGAGGTAGACCTGGGCGGCGCGGGTGCCGTAGGAGCCGCCCCAAAGATCGACCTTTTCGTAGCCGAGCCAGCGGCGGACGTCATCGACATCGTCCATGGAGGCGGCGGTGGTGTACTGGCCGAGGTCGGCGATGGTCTGGAGGCGCTGGCGGCAGGCGCGGACGGAATCGACCGGGAAGGGGCCGGCGAGGATACGTTTGGGGTTGGGGGGCGAACCGTAGAGATCGCAGTTCAAGGGGTTGGAACCGCCGGAGCCGCGCTGGTCGATGAACACGACCTGGCGGTGGGCGCGCAAGTCGCGATTCGGGAAGAAGGCCTGGATGAGATCGGTGGCGGCTTGTCCGGGACCGCCGGCGAGGATGACGAGCGGGTCGGGTTCGGCCGGGGAGGAGAGCGCGGGGAGAATGACGATGTTGAGGGTGATCCGGCGTCCGGCCTGTCGATCGCGATTCTCCCAGACGGGATAAGCGGCACACAGGACTTCCCCCGGAATTCCGTCGAGCGAACAGGAGTGGGGCTTGGATTCGGCGGCTCCGGCGGTGGGTCCGCGGGTACAACCAAGGCCGGCGGCGAGCACGAGAATGGCCGAGCGGAGTCCCATTCGATCCCTGCCTGAGTATATATCGGCCTCGATACCTGCTAACCTTGGGTCAAATGTCAGCGATCAACGGAGACAAAGCGCGCTTCCACCGCATCAGGAAGAGCCGTACGGTGCGGCGAGAGCGCAACCGCGTAATGCGCAAGAAATTGTCCGCGGGAGGCCCCGGAGCTCCGAAGGGTGCGTCGCTCTAGCTGCGTTATGACGAAAACAATCAGGTCCCCATTTAACAAAGAGGTAGGCGGCATCGTCGAAGGATGCACGATCCTGGAGAAGACGGTGGTGATTCCACCGAATCCGGCCGAGCAGCGGCGCGGGATCTACGACTACCTGGTAGAGGTTCCACCGGCGCCGATGAAGGCGACCGGGAAAACGCCGGCGAAATCCTCCGGTAAATCGGCGCCGGTGAACACACGTCCAGAGCCCAACAGCTTCACGCGCGCCACGCCGGACGAAATGGGCTCGGTCATCCGCAGAGTCGGCCGGCGATAGTTACTCCTGAGGCGGCCCGGATTTCGGGAGCGCCGGAGGTGTCTTTGGACGCCTGGCGGTTTGCTTACGGGGGGATTTGGGGCCGGTTGATTTCTGCGCGTTGCGGCGATTGGCCTCGAGTTGTCGGAGTGTCGTCATGGCCCACAAGTAGCATGCCGATTATCGGATAACGCCCACTCAAAATCGTAAATTATTGAGAATAGGGCAAATATAAATTTCAAGTTGACGTGAACGGCTCGAATCCGATCCACGAGCACGGTCGAAAACCCAAAGGCAAATTAGCGACCGCTTCCTTACGGTCGCGGCTCCGACACGGATCTCGTGCGTGGGAAAGGTAGCTCGTCAGCGACTACCGCCGCGCTTCGAGGGGCCCGACCACTTCGAAGGGGATGGCGGGGAGCGTGCCTAGAGGCACACGGCGGCGGGCGGTCTGCGGAGCGTTGGGGGCGGCGCGCTCCATGAAGGCGTCGACGATCAGGTTGCCCTTGAGCCCGGCACTCGCCTTCGCGTCCACATGCAAGACGATGGCGACGCCATCGCGTATGGTCTCCACGTTCTGAATGGCGATGCCGTCGGGGGGCGCGTTCAACTCCAGGCGGATCACGTCTGCCATGCGCGGCGCGGTGAGGAAGAGGCGCACCGAAGCAGTGCCTCCGACGGGCAGCCTCACCGCCTTTTCGGACTCGAGCTTCCACGCGGCGCGGGCGTTGGGGCGGGGTTGTCCGGTGACTTCGGCGAGCCACTCGTGGGCGGCGACGAGGTGGTGATAGGCGAAGGCCTGCATCATGTCCTCGGCGGGGATGGCGCCGCGGCGCACGTCGTGGCCGGCGATGGTGGCGTGGCCTTCGAGCGAGAGCGGGCGCGGTGCTTCGGGGCGCGTGGGCATGGTCAACGTGAGGCGGACCTGGTCCATGCCCGCGGGGATGACTCCGCCGCTCAGCAGGAAGCCGCCGGGCGCGTCCTTCAGCTTGACCGAGATTTCACCGGCGAACTCGTCGCGGCGTAGCGCGTAGACCGTGACCGGCACGGTGGCGCCGGCGCGCGCGTTGATGCTGGCGGGAGTCACGCGCAGCTCGAAGTCGGGCTGCGGACGGCTGATGCGCAGGCGGTATCCGAAATCGGGGCCGCCCTTGCCCTGGGTGTCGGTGAGATAGAGGTAGTAGGCGCCGCCGGCGGGCAGCTTGACGCGCAGGCGCGAATCGGCCTGATGGGTGAGCAGGGCCGCGCCTTTGTCTTCGTAGTCGTCGTTGAAGGCGAGTTCCTTGCCGGCGGCGTCGGTCAGGCGGAGCAGGGAATCGAGCGGCGAGTTGAGGCGGCGCGCGGTCACCTCGGCGATCAATCTCGTCGCCGGCGCGGCCATCGATGCGGAAGACGTCGACATCGCCCGGCTGGTCGATGCGGCCATTGACGATCACGGGAAGCCGCACGCGCTGGGCGTTCTCCTTGCGGTTGTTGGGCTCCTTCTCGTCGGCCTCGGGAAGCGCGTCGATGGCGAAGGGCATGGTGTTGGAGGTCTGCTCGCCGGCGCGGGCGACGATGGGGTAGACGCCCGCTGGTTTGCCCTTGGCGTCCTCGACGATTTTGGCGGCGGGGAGATTCCAGCCGTGGAGTTCGACCGGGATGCGTGTCCCGGTTTTGCCGCCGAGCGGGAAGATGCTGGTGACGAAGGGTAGTTCACCCACGGCAATGCGATAGACAAAGTCCTCGCGTCCGCGGTAGATGGAATCGTGGATTTCGAGCGTGTACGGGCCATCCTCGGGGATCTCGTAATAGAGGACGGGGTCCGGGTGGAAGAGGAAGTGGTCGGCATAGTTGACCTCTTTGCCCTTGGCGTCGGTGAGCGACAGGGCCGCCTGGAACCAGCCGGGGACGGCGTCGGAGATGTAGGGGATGAGTTCGCGCGCCTTGACGGCGAGTACGATGCGCTGACCTTTGACGGCCTGGAAGCGATAGCGATCGACGCCGCCGGGCGTGATCTGGCCGTTGACGATGGTGGGCAGCGTGATATCGGAGGGGGGCTCGGGAGCAGAGGCGCGGATCTGGCCGCGCCCACGCAACTCACCGGTTGCCTGAGCTCTGGCTTTCGAGGTCTCGGGCAATTGGTCGATGCAGAACTTCAACGGGTTGGTGAGTCCGTTGGGTGTCGCGAGGCGCAGTTCGCGATCACCGGGGATGGCGGAGGGCGTGAGGGCGATCTGCACGCGCACCGTTTCGGCGATGGCGGGCGCGGTGGGGCGGCGGATGAAGCCAGCGAGCTTCTTGCGGATCTCGGCGATGGAGGCCTGATCGGCTGGGGCCGGCGACTTCTTCTCCATCAGTTCCTTGAGCTGGTCGCGGAGTTGGGTGGCCTGTCCGGCTGTGAGCGGCTTGAAGTGCTCGACGATTGTGGCCTGTATGCCCGCGCCGGAGACGATCGCGCGATTCACGTTATCGAGGAACTGTCCGCCGACGGTGACTTCGAAGCTCGTGCCCTGGCGTCCGCCGGCGGGATAGACGTAGCCGGCATGCGGGATGGGCTGTTGCGCGATCGCCAGGGGGAGGAAGGCGAAGACGAGTATCAACGAGCCGCGACCGTGAGGGAGCGTTACGGCGGGTCGTGTGCGGGTAGCGCTCCCTGACGGTCGCGGCTCGTTGGGCGTTGTCCAAGCCATCTACGTGATCTCCTTCAGGCGGCCGCCGGACTTGCCGTCGGTGGCGAGGACTTGCGTCGGGATGCCGAGGGGATGGGGGAGTTTGGCGGCGGGGTCGATGCCGAGCAGTTCATACATGGAACCGATCAGGTCGATCGGATAGACAGGGCGGTCCTTGACCTCTTCACCGCGCGCGTCGGAGGCGCCGACGACGTGGCCGCCCTGGAATCCGCCACCGGCCACGAGGGCGGAGAAGACGGCGCCGTGATGTCCGCGGCCGCCGTTCCAGGGGGCTTCCCACTGCACTTTGGGAGTGCGGCCGAACTCGCCGTTCCACCAGACGATGGTGCTATCGAGCAGGCCGCGCTGCGAAAGATCCTCGAACAAGGTCGCCATCCCCTTGTCCATTTCGGGCAGGCGGCGGCGCATCACCTGGAAGTTCTGCTTGTGAGTGTCCCAGCCGCCTTTGTAGTTGATGGTGACGTAGGGAACGCCGCGCTCCACCAGGCGGCGGGCGACGAGGCAGGATTGTCCGAAGGTGTTGCGGCCGTATCGATCGCGCAGGTCGTCCTTCTCCTGCGCGAGATCGAAGACCTTGCCGGCGTCGCCGAGGATGAGCTCGTAGGCCTGCTCCTCGGCCTCTTTCGCGGCGGTGAGCTGCGCATCGCCGGGCATGGCGTTGGCCAGGGTGTTGAGCTTGTGCAGGTACTCGCGGCGGCCCTGCTGGCGCTCGTCGGTGATGCTCTGCGCGACTACGCCTTCCACGGCGAAACGGGCGAGCGCGGGATCGCCGCCGGTGGCGAAGGGCTTGTAACGCGAGCCCAGGAAGCCGGCCTCGCTGAAGCGTCCCTGCGGTTCGGTGAGGACGATGTAGGGGGGAATCAGCCCCTTGTAGCCTGCGTTGTAACCCTTGAAGAGCGAAACCACTGCGCCCACGCTGGGGTAGACATCGTGGCCGCCCGAGGGCCGCCCGGTCTGCATCGTATAGGACGCGGTTTCGTGCGCGTTCACGCCGTGGGTCATGCTGCGGATGATGGAATACTTGTCGGCCTGCTTGGCGAGCAGCGGCATGAGCTCGCCGATGCGGATGCCGCTGACGTTGGTCGAAAGCGGCGTCTTGAGCGGACCGCAGTAGTCGTTGCCGGCTTCGGGTTTGGGGTCGAAGGTGTCGATGTGGGCGGGGCCGCCCCACATCCAGATCTGGATGACCGCCTTCGCCTTCGCCTTGGGCGCGGCGGCGAACGCCGGGAGCGTCAGGCGGTCGGCGGAGAGCAGGCCGAAGGCGCCGAACAGGCCGCGGCGCAGCGCCTCGCGGCGATTGAGGGGCACGCCCAGGAGATTGGAATAGAGTTTGGTCTCGCTCATGTGGTTCCTCGTTAGTGGCGGTAGAGGAATTCGGCGCTGTTCATCAGCGCCCACGCCAGGTCGACAGTTGCTTCACGCGGTTTCAGAGTTCCGGCCTGCGTGTACGCGCCCACGATTTTGAGTTCTTCTTCGGTGGGGTAGCGTGAAAGAATCATCAGGTAAAGCGCGCTGACCAGGCCTTGCCCGTTCCTGGAATTGCGGATCACGTATTGGAATTTCGGGCTCTGCTCGATCTTGCGCTCCACGTGGCTGGAGTTCAGCAGGTGGAGCTGCTGCGCGGCGGTGAGGCGATTGTTGCGCTCGGCTTCCAGGCCGGAATCGCGCGGCGGACGCCCGAAGAGCTCGAGGAAGGCGCTGGTGATGCTGCCATCCGGCAGGCTGATGGAGCGCTGGTCCTCGGGAATGAAAGTGAATGGCTCCGGGATCGCGCTGGTGTAGCTCTCGGTAGTGCCGGTGGTATCGCAGATCGCGTCGACGAGCACCTCGGCGTCGAGGCGGCGAATCGGGTACTGCGCGAAATTCGCCGCGGCCTCTGGCCGGTCGCTGCGCGGGATCGACGAAAGCTGGTAGGTCTGCGAGTTGAGGATGAGGCGATAGAGATGCTTCAGGTCGTACTTCGAGCCTCTGAGCTCCTGCTCAAGGTACGCGAGCAGTTCGGGGTTCACCGGCGGATTGTCGTGCGCGGATGTCGTCCGGCTCCTGAATGATGCCGCGGCCAAGCAGCCAGCTCCAGACGCGGTTGACGATGTTGCGTGTGAACCAGGGATTCTTCGGCGTGATCAGCCAGTCGGCGAAGGCCTCGCGAGGGTCGCGGCCGGCGACGAGTTTGGCGGGTGTGCCATCGGGGAAGATCGCGGTAACGGGTGCCAGCGGCGGGCTCGAAGTAGACGATCTCTTCCTTCCACTCGCCGGTCTCTTTGTACGCCGACCTGCGCGAAGAATCCACGCCATCCCGGTGAGCCGGGCCTTCGGCCAGTTCTCGGCGCGCGTGCCCATGAACGTCAGTGCGACCGTCTGCGCGATGGCGGACGGATCCTTGCTCTGCATGGCGCGATAGAAGTTGACGGGCGCGTTGCGGAAATTGCTGCCGCTGGCGGTGAGCAGTTCGCGGACGAATTGGTCGTAGGGTTTGTTCTCGCGGATGGCGGCGCGGATCCAGTGGAAGTAGGCCTGCGCGGCGTTGGGCCAGAGGTTGATGGGGAACTCGGCCTTGACGCGGAGCAGGTCGCTCCACTTCATGGCCCAGTAGTCGGCGAATTCGTCGCGCTCCAGCAGGCGATCGATCAGCGCCGCGCGCTTGTTCGGAGCCTGGTCCTGCAGGAAAGCGGCGGCTTCCTGCGCGGTGGGCAGGGTGCCGATGACATCCAGGTAGGCGCGGCGCAGGAAGACGGCGTCGGAACAGGGGTAGGCGGGCTGGATATCGAGGCTCTTGAGGCGATCGAAGACGAGCTGGTCGATCTTGCCCTGGGGCGCCAGGGCGGCGCGGCTCTCGAAAACCGGATTCACCGGCCGGTCGGCGGAAAGGGCGGTGGCAGCGGCCGCAAGTGCCCAAATAAAAGATAAACGCATGCTAAAACTTCAATCTACGGGTATAACCCCGCCGATGGGGAGAAGTCTCGAAAAGAAAGCGTTTTGCGGACATGGCAGGCGAACATGGCAGGCTTCCCGTGCACCGCTTGCGGTGATAGACTCTTGGGCGCGATGGCCGACAATCAACTTCAGATACAGGTCTTCGATGGCGCGCGTCCCGCAGAGAAGGTGATGGTACTGGAGGGCGTGTTGAACGCGGAGACCGCATTTCGCTTCCGCGATTCCGTGCGCGGGCATGAGCTTGCCACGCTGGTAATCGACATGAGCGGCGTCCGCTATCTGGATTCGAGCGGGTTGGGAGTCTTGATCGGGATGTACGCGTCCTTCGAACGCAGCTGCAGGCGCCTGCTTTTGGCGGGGTTGAACGACCGCATCTGGGATCTGTTCCGCATTTGTAAGATTGAGGACGTCTTCACCAGATATTCAACCGTCGCCGAGGCCGAACAGACCGTGCCGATGGCGGCGAAGTCAGGAGTGTGAAGATCGCAGCGCGGGTGCGTTTCGCTTCGCAGTAAATCAGTGGAGTTCGAATAGGAGCTGGCCGGAACTGACCGACTCGCCGGGCTTGACGTAGATACCCTTAATAACGCCATCCACGGCGCCGGAAATCTGGATCTCCA
Organism: uncultured Solibacteraceae bacterium; assembly: GCA_963791985.1. GTDB lineage: Bacteria > Acidobacteriota > Terriglobia > Bryobacterales > Bryobacteraceae > Solibacter. The sequence goes on from CAWBUN010000005.1 coordinate 1,321,632, forward strand.
TTTTCATGGCCTCGATCACCAGCACAGGCTCATTCTTGCCGACGGATTGGCCGCTGACGGCGAGCACGGCAACGACACGGCCGGCGATGGGGGAACGGCAAAACGTGTCTTCCAACAGCTTGAGGGGCTTGCGCGGGCGCGTGACAGCCTCGGGGATTTCGATTTCCGCCGACTGGTGGGTGGGGTCTTCGGGCAGGACCTCCACCGCCACTTCGTAACTTGTGCCCTCGATTTCGATGCGCAGCTTGACCGTCTTGCGCAGGTCCGGCAGGGGAGCATGTCCGCGCCTGGTCCAGCCGCTGGGTATGGCGTTGACCGCCGCAGCTAGTATCGCGCGGTGGATTTCCGGTATGGACTCTTCGGTGGTCATAACTTTCTCGTCACAAGGGGATCAACCCGTGCTTTTTCTGCGGACGCCAATCGCGCTTGGTGGAGAGGGTCTCCAAGGCATCGGCAAGGTAGCCGCGGGTGCGGGCGGGTTCGATGATGTCGTCCACCAGCCGGAGCGCGGCAGCTTCGTAGGGAGTGTAAAAGGTCTCGCGGTACTCCTGAATCAGCTCCTGGCGCGCCGCCGCGGGGTCTTGCGCTTCGACCAGTTCGCGGTGGAAGACGATCTCGACCGCGGCTTCCGCGCCCATTACGGCGATCTCCGAACCGGGCCAGGCGAGCGTGCAATCCGCGCCGAGATCTTTGGCGCACATGGCGATGTAGCCGCCGCCATAAGCCTTGCGCAGGATCACCGTGATCTTGGGTACGGTAGCCGCCGAGTAGGCGAACAGCAGTTTGGCGCCGTGGCGGATGATGCCGCCGTATTCCTGATCTACGCCGGGGAGGAAGCCCGGGATATCGACGAAAGTGATGAGCGGGATATTGAAGGCGTTGCAGAAGCGGACGAAGCCCGCGCCCTTGTCGGAGGCGTCGATATCGAGCGCGCCGGCGAGCACGGAGGGCTGATTGGCGACGATGCCGACCGTGGCGCCGCGGATGCGTCCAAAGCCGACCACCAGATTGCGCGCGAACTCGCTCTGGACTTCGAGGAAGTCGGCATAGTCCACCACCAGGTTGATGACGTCGCGCACGTCGTAACCGCATTTGGGCTCGGGCGGCACGACGTGGTTGAGGCGGTGTTCGTAAGTGCGGTCGTCGCTCGATTCGATGCGCGGGGGATCCTCCATATTGTTGGAGGGCAGGAAGGAGAGCAGGCGTTTGCAGATCTGCATGGCCTCCACGTCGTTTTCCGCGACGAAGTGGACCACGCCGGATTTGTTCATCTGGGCGCGCGCGCCGCCGAGTTCCTGGGCGGTGACCATTTCCCCGGTGACCTGTTTGATCACGGTAGGGCCGGTGATGAAGATCAGGCCGTCGCGCGTCTGGATGATGAAATCGGTGAGCGCGGGGCTGTAGGCGGCGCCGCCCGCACAAGGGCCGCAGATCAGCGAGATCTGCGGGACCACACCCGAGAGCATCACGTTCTGGTGGAAGATCTTGGCGTAGCCGGAGAGGCTGCTCACGCCCTCCTGCACGCGCGCGCCGCCGGAATCGTTGATGAAGATGAAGGGCGTGCCGGTCTTCATGGACGCCTTCATGGTGTCGGCGATCTTGTTGGCGTGGACCTCGCCGGCCGAGCCGCCGGCCACCGTGAAATCCTGACTGGCCAGATGCACGGGGCGGCCCTGAACGCGGGCGCGTCCGGTGACCACGCCATCGGCGGGCAGAAGCTTTTCGTTCATGCCGAAATGCTTGCCGTTATGCCTGGCGAAGAGGCCGGCCTCCTGGAAGGAATCGCGATCGGCGAGCAAGGTGACGCGCTCGCGTGCCGTCAGCTTGCCGGACTGGTGCTGTTTCTCAATACGCTGGGCGCCGCCCCCCAGTTTCAGATGCTCCCGCTTGAGCTCGAGCTTTTCCGCGTTGGACAATTAAGGAGTATTGTAGCCCAATTACTGAAACTTGTGCGTGACAAAGGGAACACCTGCCGGGTTGTTCCTGGCTCTTTCTTATCTGCGTTAATCCGCGTTGATCTGTGGCCATTTGGTCTCCCAAAAAGAAATTATTGGCCGCAGATAAACGCAGATGAACACAGATAAAACTAAACGCCTGTCAGACTTTCAGTTCCCAGCCTTTTTTTACTACCGGGCGGACGAACTTGTTGGCCTCGGGACTGTTGGTGAAGCGCATGTTCTTCGCGTCCCACTCCAGTTTGCCGGGCACGCGGAAGGCGATCAGGATCAGCGTCAGCCATTCGGCATAAGGCGCCGAGATGCTGAAATCCGAGCAGCTCATTTCGCCGCCCTTGCAAGCGCGAACCCAATCCAGCATGTGGCCGGGGGAGCGCGTGAGCATCTGCGGCGGCAGAACGTATTCCGCCCAGCGCGCGGCGGGCAGAAGTTGGACGCCCTCTCCGCGGCTCGAGGTCGCCATCACGCCTTTGGTGCCGATGAAGACGCTGCCGTTGCCGGTCAGGATGCCGGGCTGCGACGGACCGGCGGGCTCGCCGAAAACACGCACTCCGGGACCGCCCGCGCCTTGACGCGGAGCTCCCGCCGGACGCGACGGAGGGGCACCCGCGCCACGGCCGGCGCCGCCGAAGGCGCCGCGTCCGCCACCGCCTCCGCCGCGGCCCGCATTCCCGCGGCCCTTATCGACCAGGTTGTTGACCGGCGGCAGGATGGTCTCATTCTCCATCCCGGGAACGTGATACAGGTCGGGATCGGTGGCATGCGGGCCATCGTGATAGAAGACCTTGACGGGGCCCATGCCGCCGCGCGCCGGGAAATCCAGCCGGACGGTGCCGCGATCGGGATACGTGATCTTGCTCGCGCCGACCAGGCTCACGCACTCAATGCTGGTAGGCGCGCCCAATTGGAGCGCGGTATGGACGGGGCCGGCGGTGTGGGTGGCCCAATTGCCGATCTGGCCGGTGCCGAAATCCAGGAAGCCGCGCCAGTTGTACGGCGTGTAATAGGCGCTGTAGGGCCGCATGGTAGCGGCGCCGAGCCAATCCTGCCAGTCCAGCGTGTCGGGCACGGAATCCTCGGGCGGCGGCTGCTGCAAGCCGGTGGGATGGGTGCCGGGCGTGGTAGAAATGTGCGCCTCGGTGACGTCGCCGATGGCGCCCGACCACACGATCTCGGCGGCCACGCGGTTGGCCTCGTGCGAGAATCCCTGGTTGCCCATCTGGGTCGCGACCTTATACCTGGCGGCGGCTTCCATCAGGATCCGCGCCTCCCACGGGGTCCGGGTGAGCGGCTTTTCGCAATAGACGTGCTTGCCGTGCTGCATGCAGGCGAGCGCCACCTGGGCGTGCATGAAATCCGGAATGCCGATCGTGACCGCGTCGATGTTCTTGCCCTCTTTTTCGAGCATGACGCGGAAATCCTTGTACTTCGGCTGCTTCTCGAACTTCTTGAAATTGGCTGCTGCGCGCGCTTCATCCACGTCGCAGAGCGCGACGATGTTCTCCGTACGGGCGGCATCATTCAGGTCCACGCCGCCCTGGCCTCCGCAGCCGATGGAAGCGACGTTCAACTTGTCGTAGAAGGGCTTGTAGCCCAGGGCGCGCAGCGAAGGAACGCTGCCGAACCCGGCAGCCGGGATCGCTCCCGCCAGGAGACTGCCGAAGAAAAAATGTCGTCTGGAAACACCGTTGTTGGACATGCCGCGAGTACCTCCCTAGAGTTCCCGCTCATAATAACAACTCTCGGTCTAGCCCTTTTGGTACCGTGAGTTAAACTCTTAAAGACGCCTGCACATGCCAGCCAAACTGGAAGGTATCTTCACACCCACGCTCGTCCCGCTCGACGATCGCGGAGAGATCAATGAAGCGGAGTTGCGCCGTTTCGTCTCCTGGCTGATCGAGCGCGGTGTACACGGCCTTTATCCAAACGGATCCACCGGCGAGTTCACGCGCTTCAGCGAAGCCGAGCGGCGGCGGATCGTGCAGATCACGTGCGACGAAGCGCGCGGGCGGGTGCCGGTGCTGGCGGGCGCGGCCGAGGCCAACGTGAAGGAGACGCTGGCGGCCTGCGAGGCGTATGCGGGGATGGGTGCGCGCGCGGTGGCAATTGTCTCGCCGTTCTACTTCCGGCTCACGCCGGAATCGGTCTACGCCTACTTCGCCGAGATCGCCAGCCACACGCCGATCGACGTTACGCTTTACAACATCCCGATGTTCGCGAGCCCGATCGACGTGCCGACCATCCGCCGGCTGGCCGAGTTCCCGCGCATCGTCGGCATCAAGGATTCCTCGGGCGACCTGGCTTTCATGATGCGCCTGATCGCCGCCGTGCGGCCCTTGCGCCCCGACTTCACCTTCCTCACCGGATGGGAGGCGGTGCTGGCGCCGATGATCCTGGTGGGCTGCGATGGAGGCACCAACGCCAGCAGCAACGCCGTCCCCGAAGTCACGCGCCGCATCTACGAGCTCGCCAAGGCGGGGAAGTACGAAGAGGCGATGAAGTGGCAGTACCGCATCACGGAACTCTTCGATGCCATGCTGTTCCCGTTCGAGTTTCCGGATGGCTTCCGCGCGGCTGCCGAATTCCGCGGTTTCCGTTTCGGCCGCGGCCGGCTGCCGCAGACCACGGCGCAGCGCACCGACCGCGAGGCGCTCGCCAAAGTGCTGCAGTGCATCCTTGCCGATTTCCAATTGGTCGATCCGCCGGCCGCCGGCTGCGCTCCCCGGATTGCGCAGCCCACCGCGGACAAGATGGAGCAGATGGTGCTCGAAGTGATCAATGAGCTCGGGAAGCGAGGCGTCTTTTGAACGGTGGCGCGCTTGCCTTGGTCGAAATCGGCGGCTGGTCGCCCGGCATGGTGCTGTTGGATGCGATGGAGAAGGCCGCCGGCGTACGCATTTTGCAGACCGAGCTGAACGATAGCCCGGGCGTGTGCCTCAAGTTGTACGGAGGGCTCGGCGATGTGCAGGCCGCCGCGCAGGCCGCCGAGGCTGCGGCGGCCGCGATGCGTGTCGCGGTGGTCGCGCACGTGATCGCGTCGCCCGCGCCGGATTCCGTCAAGGCCTACGAAGCGGCCGTCGATTTCAATCCGCTAATGGAGCAATCGACGGTACATTACCCCACGGTCCACTACCCGGAGAAGAATATGAAGAACAATTCCCAGGCGCAGTTCGCCATCGGCCTGATCGAAACGCAGGGCTTCACCGCCGTCTTCGAGGCCATCGACACTGCGCTGAAGACCGCGGCTGTGGAAGTGCTAGCGCGTGAAAAGCTCGGCGGAGGCTACATCACGGTTTTGATTAAGGGCGATGTCGCCGCCGTCACCGCCGCGATCGAGGCCGGCAAGGCAAAAGTCGAAGGCCTCGGACGCTTGATCGCCGCCCACGTAATCGCCAGCCCCAGCGAAGGCGTCTTGTCGCTGCTGCCGAAGTAAACCGAGATTACCGACCGCTCCCTGACGGTCGCGGCTCGGATAGGGTGTACTTAAACCTTCAAGGGCCAGCCGTCGGTCACCCTCTCTCCCCATCCGCGTGCGCGGGCAGCGCGCCGCCCGTGGGAGGCCGCTTGTAATTCTCCACCTTCACGCCGATGGGACCCTTCTTGGTCCGCGCCAGCACTTCCGATTGCTCCACCGGGGTCATCTTATGAAAGGCCTTGACGGTCGCGACATTCTGTTCCAGCTCTTCCACGGTGGTCGCGCCGGAGACCACGGTATCCACGTCCTGGCTCAACGCAAAACGCAGGCACTCCGCATAGGTCGCGATGTCGTTCTTACCGATTGCGCCCATGGCGTTGCACTTCATCGCCAGCAGGCCGAGCCCCTTGGCGCGCACCTTCGGCAGCACGTTGTCGATGAAGCTCAGGTAGTGCGGGTCGATCAGGTTCACGGGATGCTGCACCGTCTCCCAGCCGTCGTACCCGGCCAGCATGCGCAGGTGAACCTCGGGGTCGGCATGCCCGGTGAAGCCGATGTGCCGCACCTTCCCCTGCTTCTTGGCCGCGACGAACGCCTCGAGCGACCCGTTGGGGCCGAAGATCCTGTCCACCTCGGCGTGCGTCACCACCTCGTGGCACTGCCATAGATCCAGATAGTCGGTCTTCATTCTGCGCAGCGTGGTTTCGAGTTGCGCCATTGCCTCATCGCGGGTTCGCAACTGCGCCTTGGACATCAGCAGAATATTCTTGCGCACCGCGGGCGAGATTGCCTTGCCGTAGCTCGCATCGCTCTCGCCGTCGTTGTACTTGGCGGCGCTGTCGAAGAAGTTGATCCCCAAGTCGAGCGCGCGGTGGATGATGCGGATCGCGTTCTCCTCCCCGCCGTAGCGCATGTGCGCGCCGCCGAGCGTGAGCCGCGTCACGCGCAATCCGCTCTTGCCGAGGGTCGCCATAGGGAGCGCGGTATCGGCCCGCGCGATTTCCGCGGCCAGCGCCGCTGAAGAAGTCACCTGCAGGAACTCTCTTCGATTCATAAATGCTCCTTACCCCGGTTGCTTTGCATCGCGCTTGACCCAGCGGTAGGCCGCCGCCGAGTTCTTCCAGAAGTACTTCTCCGCCTGCGTGCGCGTCTTGCCCTGGAAATACTCCCGGACCAGTCCGAGCACCTTGCCGTACGATCCCCAGTTGTCGCTGTTCGGCCAATCGCTGCCGTAGACCACCCGGTCCTCGCCGAAGATGCCGTACAGTTCGTCGAGGCGCGGTCGATAGAACGAAAGCTCCTGCGGCACCTCTCCCGCCACGCGCCGCAGCACCGAGGAGAGTTTCACGTAGACCTGAGGCCGCTTGGACAGTTCGCGCAGGTTACCGCGATAGGCGGTCAGCGCCGCCCCATCCGCCGGCGGCGTGCATTGCGGCAGATGATCCACCACCACGCGAAGGTCCGGGACGCGGTCGGTCAGCCGCACCACGGTCTCGATCAGCGCCGGATCGGGATTGGCCGTATCCATCACGAGGCCCGCCTGCGCTACCAGCTTCAAATCGCCGAGGACGGCGGCCTTGGCGGAATCCACTGCGAAATTCCGTCCCCACAGATTGCCGTAGCGGATGCCGCGGAATAGCGGATTGCGATGGAAGCGCTCCAGCTGTTTGCCGAACTCCGCCGTGCCGGGCTCAAGATTTCCGACCGTGCCCACGATCACGGGCGCGCGAGCGGCCACGTCGAGCACCCACTGGTTGTCCTCCACCCACGGACTGCACTCCACCTCGATCGCGCCGACCACGCCGAGCGGCCCCGAGAGCGCCTGGTAGCGATCGGGCAGCGCAGGCCGGTAGAGCACAGGGTTATCCTTGGCCGGCCAGGGCACTCCCTCCTTGCGTCCGGTGTCGAACAGGTGGATATGCGTGTCGATGATCGGGATTTCGCCGGGTTGCGGACTGGCCGCCAGGATGGCTGCCCCTCCCGCTACACCAAGAAAATTTCTGCGCCGCACGCACGTATTGTACGCTGCTGGAGAATTCCCCGCGACCGCGAATAAAATCGGTGCGAAATGGTAAGGATGGCCACGGTTGTCTTCCGCAGTGTGTGTGACAACTTATGATTGAAGGCGCGCCTGCGAGTTCCTGGAAGGGGATCGGCCGGCGGATTGCGCGCGTTTGCGGAACCCGACTTTCAGCTGACGAAATCCGGCGCCATGGTGCGCCCGGCCCAGCCCTCCGATCTCGAAGCTCTCATGCAGACCGCGCGCTCGAGTTTCCACGATTCGCGATTCTATAGCGATCCGAATTTCCCCAGATCGCGTTGCGACGACTTCTACGCAAGCTGGATCGAGAAGAGCTGCAACGGCTATGCGGATTTCGTGCTGGTCGCCGAGAATGCGGGCGAGCCCGCCGACTTTATCACCGGCCATGACGGGGCGGAAGGCGGGTCCGCGGACAAGTCAGGTTCGACGCGATTTGATTCAGGTTCACTCCGATTCCGCGGCCGGCCTCATTAACGCTTGACCAGGAACCTGTAGCTGCCGGAGTCAAACTCCGTACGGAAGTTCTCCCTGATGAAGCGCGCCATCGGACTAGAGTACGCGATGTACTTCGCCGACCACAAATCCGCCATCACCTTATTGACGACGACACAGGCGTGCGAGTCGCCCGACAACTGGCGGGTAAGTTCTGTTTGACTGTCCTCATTCATGCCGAGAATCCAGGGGCCGCCGCCCTGGGATGACGGGCTTTTCACGCCGCTCCAGTCGTTGAAACTCGGCATGCCGGGCACGCTGACCAGCGTCGCGCAAGAATCGGCACGGGTAAGCCTGACAATCTCCTGCCGGGCGCGAGTGTCTTGTATGTTCAAGTGGATCAGTGTCGCCCCAGGCAGTTGCAAGGCCGGCCTGGAACGATAAAGCCGCACCGATTGGCCTGCGATGAAGCAGCAGCTGGAAGCCAGCACTCCACCGGCGACGATGGTTGCTATTTTCCGGTTCGCGGGAATCCGGATCAGGGCCAGGTGGGTATCCAGTTGGCGGACCGCATCGGCGAGGCAGACCGCGGCGATAACGATCGGAAGTATTTCTATGAACTGCATCTGTTCGCCGGCCACAGGGAAGGCATACAAGAACTGGATCACGCCTACCATCATCAATAGCGCGCGCGAGAAACTGCCTGTCCGGCTTGCCGTTCCCCCGTCGTTGGGAATCGCGACCAGCCAGAGCAACGGCAGGGCATAGTTCATCAGCGCGGCGGGACGTTCCAGCATACAGCAGGCGAACACCAGCAGCGCCAGCAGAAGCTTAAGTGTGGCAATCCGGTTCGCGCTCCATCGCCCGGCGGCCGCGGTCCATGCCAGTCCCAGGCATAGGACCGCCCAGGGAATCGCGGGGGATGCAATGCGCGCGGCATAAAACCATACCGGACCGAAAGCCCTGCGAGGGCCCAGAACCAGGCATTCCAACATGGCGCCTGCCGAACTTCCGCGCGCGATCGCAAACCCGGCAATAAGCAGCAGGGCTATTCCAAACCCGACCGCCGAGGTCAGGAAATCGCGTACGCCGAGCCGGACGTCGAAGGGCGCCCTGCCGGTCATTCGCCACACCACCACCAGGGCCGCGGCCAGGGAAATTGTCTCTAATGCGCAGTACCGCACTGCCCAGGGTTGCCCGAACATTCCAGTCATCAACGCGGCCGGCAGCGCGATCGCAACCCCAGCGACCAACACGCGCGCCGCGGACCAGAGACGGTTGGGCCTGGTAGAAAAAGTGAATGCTACCCCCATGGCGGCTACCGCGAAGATGCCGACGTTGATCTTGGTGAGCGCCATTGCCGCGGCCAGCGCGCCCATCATCAGCATGAGGCGCGTGCGGTTGCCCGTGAAGCATCCGGTCAGTGCGATAGCCAGCAGCAGGACGATGCATAACTCCTGCGGATGCGCAGGTTCGTGGGAGAGGAAACTCAGTTCGCCGAAAGCCACGATGCCGGCGGCCCACGAAATCAGAATCGACCCGGCAATCTTATAGGAGAGCAGAAAGACGAGCAATACGGCCGCTACCCGAAAGAAGGAACTCACGAAGCGAACCGAGTCGTTGGAGACCGGAATGCCCACGGGTGCGTGAGCCAGCCATTCGTAGGCAAAGTAGAGCGGGCCGTAGGGCGTCTGAATGCTGTCGTAGAGAGGCTGTCCCGAGATGACCTCGCGAACCCAGCGAATCAGCGTCCCTTCATCGTCGTACGAGGCCATGCCGGAAAGCGCCTGGAAATAACCCGCGACCACGCTGAACAACACCAGCAAAACCAGGACGGCGGCCAGCATCGCCTTGCCCCTCGGAAATCCGGCCGCCCCTAAACGCTTCGGAAACGATTCTGCGTACGAAACTGTATTGGCAGGCAACAATGTGTGCGGCGGAGGGGTAGTCGACATACATCTCAGATCGGCCAGTTTCGCTTATCGCTTGATCTTGATGAAGGATCGCAGGTGGAGAGGGGCACTGCAAGAACTGGAAATACACAAACGTGTGCTTTGCCTACGGAACGCTCGTGATTAGGTGCTGTACCATACCCGAAGTAAGTGGATTAATAAACAAATAAGGAGCTTGGCGGACCTGAGAAGTTTGTTTTTGCGCCCCAAATCATACAATCGCGGAGGGCGCCTTCGTGGTGCCCGTCGGCTTGGCCCGTACCGAGGACGTATGGAATAATGGGTTGCTTGTCGCCTGCGTGAAGGAGCCCCTTTCGGTGAAAGTCGTAATCTTGTGCGGTGGTCTAGGTACCCGTCTGCGGGAAGAGACGGAGTTTCGCCCCAAGCCGATGGTCGAGGTGGGCGGACGTCCCATCCTCTGGCACATCATGAAGAGCTACGCCCACTATGGCCACCGGGAGTTCGTTCTCTGCCTGGGATATCGCGGCAACTCCATCAAAGAATACTTCCTGAATTACGAAGCGATGAACAATGACTTCTCCATTCAACTTGGTGAGAAGTCGCGAATCCACTATCACGGCCTGCACTCCGAGCAGGAATTTACGGTCACTCTTGCCGATACCGGAGCCGATTGCATGACCGGCGGCCGTATCCACAAAATCCAGCGCTACATCGATGGCGAAACCTTCCTGATGACTTATGGCGACGGCCTCATCGACGTAGACATCGCCGAGGTCGTGAAGTTTCATAAAAGCCACGGCCGCATTGCCACCGTCACCACCGTCCCGCCGATCTCCCGCTTCGGCCTCATCGATCTCGCCGAGAACGATCGCGTCAGCAGCTTCAACGAAAAGCCCAAGACCGACGGTTGGATGAACGCCGGCTACTTCGTCCTCAACACCAAGGTCTTCGACTACCTCGGTGGGGACGAGTGCATCTTCGAGCGCGAACCGCTGGAACGCCTTGCCCGCGATCAACAACTGATGGCCTACCGACACGACGGATTCTTTTACGCCATGGACACCTTCCGCGAATATCAGTACCTCAACGAAATCTGGAGCAAGGAAGCCGCCCCCTGGAAGGTCTGGGCGTGAGCGGCTTCTGGCAGGACCGACCCGTCCTGGTGACCGGCGCCACCGGCCTTGTTGGCTCCTGGCTGACGCGCCGCCTGCTCGACGCCGACGCCGACGTGGTCTGCCTGGTGCGCGATTGGGTGCCGCAAAGCGAGCTGGTTCGCTCCGGCACGCTCGATCGCGTCAAGGTGGTGCGCGGCGATATTCGCGACCTCGAGGCTGTGGAGCGCACCATCGGCGAATACGAAATCGACACCGTGATCCACCTCGCGGCGCAGACCATCGTCGGCATCGCCAACCGCAATCCGATCTCCACCTTTGAGAGCAACATACAGGGCACGTGGAACCTGCTGGAGGCCTGCCGCCGCGCCCCGCTGGTCAAATCCATCGTCATCGCATCATCGGACAAGGCCTACGGCGATCAGGAAAAGCTGCCCTATTCGGAAGACGCGCCGCTCCAGGGGCAGCATCCGTACGACGTCAGCAAGAGCTGCGCCGACCTGATCGCGCAAGCCTACGCCAAGACCTACGGCCTGCCGGTCGCGGTCACGCGCTGCGGCAACTTTTACGGCGGCGGCGATCTCAACTGGAACCGCATCGTGCCCGGCACCATTCGCTCCATTCTGCGCGGGGAGCGGCCCGTGATCCGCTCCGACGGCCACTTCGTCCGCGACTACTTCTACGTGGAGGACGGCGCCGCGGCCTATATGCTGCTCGCCGAGCAGCTCCACTCGCGGCCCGAATTGCGCGGCAGGCCTTCAATTTTTCCAACGAGATCCAGGTGACCGTCGCTGGATCTGGTCGAGCCGTATTCTGTGCTCCATGGATTCCAAGCTGCAGCCCGACGTGCGCAACGAGGCCGTCAACGAGATCCGTCATCAGTACCTGAGCGCCGAACGCGCCAAAGCCATGCTGAACTGGTCGCCTCTGTTTACGCTGGAACAAGGCCTGGAAAACACCATCGCCTGGTACAGGGAGTTTCTCCGTGACCGAGCGCAAACAGGAACTGCGCAAACAGATTCTGGATCTGGTGGGCGAGTATTGCGCGGAAGCCTTTCCGCCGCCGTCCCTTCGTCCCCGGCGAATCGGCCGTGCCGGTCTCCGGCAAGGTCTTCGACGCCGCCGAAATGCGCCTGCTGGTCGATTCGTCGCTCGATTTCTGGCTCACCACCGGCCGCTTCGCCGAGCAGTTCGAACAGCGAATTCGCGCGCTGGTTCGGCATCCGCGAGTGCGTCCTGGTCAATTCCGGCTCCTCGGCCAATCTGGTCGCCGTCTCCGCCCTCACCTCGCCGAAACTCGGCGACCGCCGCCTGCAGCCCGGCGACGAAGTCATCACGCGTGGCCGCCGGCTTTCCCACCACGGTCAATCCCATCATCCAGAACGGCCTGGTGCCGGTCTTCATCGACGTCACACGTGCCTACTTACAACGTCGACGTAACGCCAGCTGGAAGCAGGCGCTCTCAGCCGCGCACGCGCGCCCTCATTCTTCGCGCACACGCTGGGCAATCCCTTCGACCTCGACGCGGTCAAAGCTTTCGCCGCGCAGCCACGATCTGTGGCTGATCGAAGATTGCTGCGACGCAGTGGGCGCCGACGTACCAGCGGCCGCAAGGTCGGCACCTTCGGCGACCTGGCCACCACCAGTTTCTATCCCGCGCATCACATCACCATGGGCGAAGGCGGCTGCGTGCTGACGGACAAGCCGCTGCTGCGCACGCTGGTGGAATCCTTCCGCGATTGGGGCCGCGATTGCTGGTGCGCCCCCGGCAAGGACAACACCTGCGGCAAGCGCTTCGACTGGCAGCTCGGCGAGCTGCCCTGCGGCTACGACCACAAGTACACCTACTCGCACATCGGCTACAACCTGAAGCTCACCGACATGCAGGCCGCGGTCGGCGTCGCGCAGCTGCGAAAAGCTGGACGGCTTCATCGAGGCGCGGCGCGCGCAACTTCGACGCGCTGCGCGAAGGCCTGCGCGACCTGGAAGAGTTCTTCATCCTGCCGGAAGCCACCGCCGGCTCCGAGCCGAGCTGGTTCGGCTTTCCCGATCGCGGTCCGCGCCGGCGCGCCCTTCACGCGCAACCAGGTGATCGCACGATCTGGAGAAGCGCAAAATCGCCACCCGTCTGCTGTTCGGCGGCAACCTGATGCGCCAGCCGGCGTACCGCGACGTGCGCGCATCGCGTCGTCGGCGCCGCTCGCCAACACCGACTTCGTCATGAACCAGGTCTTCTGGATCGGCGTCTACCCCGGCATCACGCCGGTAATGATGGATTACATTCTGGAAGCCTTCCACGCCATCCCCGCGTGTTAGAAATGAATCCTCTGGCGCGCGATCTCGATCATGTGGTCTCCCACACCGAAGAGCTTTGGGGCCAGGTCCGCGGCGAGCGCATCTTCATGACCGGCGGCACCGGCTTTGTCGGTACGTGGTTGACGGAGAGCCTGCTGTGGGCCAACCGCCGCCTGTCTCTCGACGTCTCCGCCGTGCTCCTGACACGGGATCCGGGCGCCTTCCACCGCCGCTCTCCGCACCTCGCCGAAGATCCGGCCGTGACCCTCTGCGCCGGCGATGGTCCCACCTTCACGCACCCCGATGGAACCTTCCCGCTGGTGGTGCATGCCTCCACGGAGCGCTATTTCCCGCCCGACGCCGCGTCCCCAGCATCGACGCTCGACCGCGATCTCGCCGCGACGCGCCGCGTCCTCGAACTGGCACGCGCGCGCGGCACACGCCGCCTGCTGTTCACCAGTTCCGGCGCGGTCTACGGCCGCCAGCCCGCAGCGCTCGCCAACGTTCCTGAGGATTACGCCGGCGCGCCGCTTCCCACCGACACCGCGTCGGCATACGGGCAGGGCAAGCGCATCTCGGAATTCCTCTGCGCCTGCGCGTCGCAAGTCTACGGCTTCGACGCCGTCATCGGCCGCCTGTTCGCCTTCGTGGGCCCGCACCTGCCGCTCGACGCCAATTACGCGGTCGGCAACTTCATCCGCGACGCGATGGCCGGAGGCCCCGTAAGCATCGGCGGCGATGGCACGCCCTACCGTTCGTACCTCTACGCCGCCGATCTTGCCATCTGGCTCTGGACGTTGCTGATCCGCGGCCAAAGCGGCGCGGCATACAACGTAGGCTCGCCGCATGGGATCTCGATCGCCGGCCTCGCCCGCGCCGTGGTCCAGGAAATCGCACCTCAAGCGGAGATCCGCATTGCGAAACAGGCTATCGCCGGCACGGCGCCGCTGCGATACGTCCCGGCCACCGAGCGCGCCGCGATGCTAGGGCTGCACCCCTGGATCCCGCTGGAGGAAGGCATCCGCCGCACCGCGGAGTGGCACCGCGGTTTTGTAACGCGAGGCGCTTGATTCCTGGTGGAAATACGGCTCGGCCAACTGTGCGGCACCGCTCGAATTGCACTCGTGGTTGTCAGCAGGATGAAGCATCTGTCAGGCGCAGGCATGGCACAATAGATAATCCACAATGAGGATCCACCCATACTGGGCCTGTTCGGTTTGTGAACTTGAGGAAGTTGAGCGTTTGCACATACAGCGCTTTTTACTGGAAGACCATGCCGCGTCCTCTTTCCCGGAAGGGCGGCGATGATCAAGCTTTCGCAATATGTCGTCGGCAAACTGGCCGATTGGGGCGTGCGACACGTCTTCATGGTCACCGGGGGCGGGGCCATGCACCTCAACGATTCCATTGGCCGCGAATCGCGCATTCACTACATCTGCAATCACCATGAGCAGGCGTCCGCTATCGCCGCCGAATGCTACGCCCGCGTCACCGGCACGCCCGGCGTGCTCAATGTGACCACCGGCCCTGGCGGCATCAATGCACTGAACGGCGTCTTCGGCGCGTGGACCGATTCTGTGCCCATGCTGATCGTCTCCGGACAGGTCAAGCGCGAAACCTGCATGTCGCTCACCGGTCTCAGTGACATCCGCCAGTTGGGCGATCAGGAAGTCGATATCGTCCGTATGGTGAACGGCATCACCAAGTACGCCAAGCTGATCGACGATCCCGAGAGCATCCGTTACCACCTGGAACGCGCCTGGCATCTCGCCACCGCCGGACGTCCCGGCCCCTGCTGGCTCGATATCCCGGTAGACGTACAATCCGCCCGCATCGATGAAGAAAACCTGCGCGCCTACGATCCCGCCGAGGACCGCCTAGAGTGGGACGAGCAGCAGGTCGCCGGTCAGGCAGCGCAGGTGATCGAACGTCTCTCGGCTGCCGCCCGGCCGGTATTGATGGGCGGCACCGGAGTCCGCGCCGCCGGCGCCCTCGACGAATTCCGCGAACTCACGCGCCTCCTCGGAATTCCGGTGACCACCGCCTGGACCCACGACCTGATCGCCACCGACGATCCGCTTTTTTGCGGACGCCCCGGCACCATCGGCGAGCGCGCCGGCAACTTCACGGTGCAGAACGCCGACACCCTCCTCGTGCTCGGCTCCCGCCTGAACATCCGGCAGGTCAGCTATAACTGGCCTTCCTTCGCCCGCAAGGCCTTCAAGATGCAAGTCGACGTGGACGCCGCCGAACTGCGCAAGCCCACCGTGCGGCCCGAATTCCCCATCCACTGCGAACTAAAAGTCTTCCTTCGTGAGATGATCTGCCAGTTGCGCAGGTCGGGCTTCGATGCAGCGCGCCATTCCGATTGGCTCAAATGGTGCCGCGAGCGCGTCGATAAATACCCTGTCGTTGTAGAGAAACACCGCAAGAACGGGCCGCCCATCAGCCCGTACTATTTCATGGAAGCCCTGTTCGAACGTATGGCGGACGACGATGTCGTGGTCTGTGCCAACGCCGCCGCCTGCATCGTTCCCTATCAGGTGGGGAAGTTGAAAGCCGGCCAGCGGCTGATCTCCAACTCGGGCTCCGCCTCCATGGGCTACGACCTTCCCGCCGCACTAGGCGCCGCCGTAGCGCGAGAGGGCGGGCGCGTCATCTGTCTGGCAGGCGACGGCAGTATTCAGCTCAATATCCAGGAACTGCAGACCATCGCTCATCACGGACTTCCGGTGAAGATCTTCGTGCTTAATAACGGCGGCTACCTTTCGATCCGGCAGACGCAGAGCAATTTTTTCGGGAATCTGGTCGGAGAGAGCGCCGCCAGCGGAGTCTCATTCCCGAACTTTGAGAAACTCGCCTGCGCTTACGGGCTGCCGGTCACCAGCATACGCACCGCGGAAGATTTTCCGAAGATCACCGCCTTCCTGGATGCCCCCGGCCCTGGCCTCTGCGAAGTCCACCTCGACCCCGCACAAGAATTCGAACCGCGCTTGAAATCCAGGCAATTGCCCGATGGTAAGCTGGTCTCCCCCAACCTGGAAGATATGTTCCCCTTCCTGGACCCGGCCGAACTCGCCTCCAACCTGCTCATCGGGAAGGATGAATAGAACCGTGCCGCGGAGCGTGATCTTCGACCTCGACGGCACGCTGGTCGATTCCATCCCGGGTATTCAATGGTCCGTGGACACTGCGCTCGCCGCCTGCGGGATGCCGCCCGCGGCCTGCGATCTCCGTCCCCTCATCGGCCCGCCCATCCGCGATATCCTGGCGACGGTGAGCGGCGCGTCCGGCTCCCTGCTGGACCGCATGACGCTCGAATTCCGCACGGTCTACGATTCCACTGGCTGGCGCAAGACCACCTGCCAGCCTGGCGCTGCGGACGCCGTCGAACACCTCTCGCTGGCTGACTGCTCCATGTGGGTGGTTACGAACAAACCCGGACACGCCGCCCGTGCGATCCTGGGCGAACTGGCGATGGCACACCACTTCGAAGAGATTATTTCGCGGGATTCCCGCACTCCGGCGTTTATCTCCAAGGCCGAAATATTGGCTAACTTACTGGAACGTTGCGGACTTAACCGGCGGGACACCATAATGGTCGGCGATACTCTGGAAGATTGCCGGGCCGCCGCGGAAAACGGAGTCGAGTGCGTCCTGGTTCCGCATGGCTACGGCGGCGGACTTGACGGATCGCTTCCAAAGGGCTGCCGTCCGATCTCCGGGTGGAATGACTTGTTGGTTTGGTGCGAGGCTGTCGATCACTTGATCGATATGCCAGATACGGGGGACTACCAATGATCGATCGCGATATTTTCGAGGACCTGTTTGTCCTGGAGATGGCCAATAACCATCTCGGCAACGTGACGCGCGGGCACCAGATCATCAGCTCGTTCGCCCAGGTGGTCCGCTTCAACAACGTGCGCGCCGCGCTCAAGCTTCAGTTTCGAGATGTGAGTCGTTTCATCCATCAGGATTTCATCAACCGCAACGACATCCGCTATATCAAGAAAACCCGCGAGACGCAGTTGGCCAACGAGGAATACGCCTCGCTCGTCAAAGCCATTCGCCAGGCTTCCTGCATTCCGATGGCAACGCCGTTCGATGAGAAATCGGTAGATCTCTGCGCCGAGTTAGGTGTCCCCATCATCAAGATCGCCAGCTCCGACCTCAACGATTGGTTCCTCATCGAGAAGATCGGCAAGCTCAAGAAACCGGTCATCGTTTCCACCGGCGGCAGTTCCCTCAAGGATATCGATGACCTGGTGACATTCTTCCAGAACCGCAACATTCCCATGGCGGTCAACCACTGCGTTTCCATCTACCCCTCGAAGGACAGCGAGTTGGAGATGAACCAGATCGATTTTCTGCGCTCCCGCTATCCCACTCTCACGGTCGGCTTCTCCACGCATGAATGCTCGGACTGGTCCTCTTCCATGCTGATCGCCTATGCCAAGGGAGCGCGCACCTTCGAACGCCACGTCGATATCGATACCGATGCCGTGAAGGTCTCTCCGTACTGTTCCACGCCCGCGCAGGTCGATACCTGGTTCAAGGCCTTCCACAAGGCCAAGGAAATGTGCGGCGCGCCCGGCACGCAGAAGCGCCTGCCGCCGGAAAAGGAAATTCAATATCTCGATTCCCTGGTGCGCGGCGTCTACGCGCAGCACGACCTGCCCGAAGGCCACGTGCTCGGCGATGAGGATGTTTACCTCGCCATCCCCCTGTTGCAGGGCCAGATCTCCTGCCGCGAGCTGATGCGCGGCGAAGTCCTGCGGGGCCCCGTGAAGCGCGACGAGGCACTCATGATCGACGATATCGATAGTCCCTACGCCAGCATTCCCTCGCTGCGCGACCTCATCTACCGGCGGGGCCTGCCGATTCAAAAGAAGGCCGAGGCGGGCGACCGTTAGTGGGCCCTTCCACCGCCTCCTCCCCGCAAGACCGCCTGGAGCAGCTTCTCGCTGAAAGCGCCACGCACGCCGCGGCGCGGGAATCCGCTGCGTTCGACCGCGCCGCGGCGCCCTTCGAGCGCCGCATCGTAATTTACGGCGCCGGACGGCTCGGGCGCCGGCTGCTCGCGGGGCTGCGCACCAACGGCCTGGATGCGCTTGCGTTCGTAGACCGCAATCCCGCATCGTGGGCAAGCACCATCGAAGGGCTACCGGTGCTCGGCCCCGAGGACGCCGCCCGCCGCTTCGGCGCCAACGCGGTTTTCGTGGTCGCCGTCTGGCACCCCGTTGTCTCCGGCGGCGTGCATGACATCACCGCCCAATTGACCGCCTTGGGCTGCCAGCGTGTGGCGCCATTCGTTCTGCTCTCCTGGAAATACTCTCGCGCATTTCTGCCCAACTTCCTGTGGGATCTCCCCAGCCGCGCGCTGGCCCACGCCCCCCAGGTGCGCCAGGCATTCGGCCTGTTCCACGGTGCCCGCTCGCAAGCCGAGTTTCTGCGGCAGCTTGAATTTCGCCTGACTGCCGATTTCGGCTGCCTCCAACTTCCCGACGGTGACCCGCAGTATTTTCCCAGCGGCCTCTTTCGACCCCTCCCCGACGAATACTTCGTGGATTGCGGCGCCTACACCGGCGATACCCTGCTCGATTTCGCCGACTGGACTCAGGGTAGCTTTCGCGGTGCCCTCTCGCTGGAAGCCGACCCTGCGAATTTCACCGCGCTCCAAAATACCGTCGCCGGCGACGATCGCCTGCGCGGGCGGGTCCGCGCCGTTTGCGAGGCCGTTGGCCGCGAGCGCTGCACGCTGCGCTTCACCGCCTCGGGACTCGCCAGCGCGGCACTCTCACCGGATGGCGATGTCGAAGTGCGGTGCTCGCCGCTGGACGACCTGCTGGCGGACGAGTCTCCCACGTACATCAAGATGGACATCGAGGGCGCGGAGCTGGACGCCCTGGATGGCGCCGCCGCCGTCCTACGCCGCAGCCGGCCCGCACTGGCCATCTGCGCGTACCATTTGCAGGACCATCTCTGGCGCATTCCACAACGCATCTCGCGCCTAATGCCGGAGGGCCGGCTGCTCCTGCGCCCTCACTTTGCGGATGGCTTCGACCTGGTCTGTTACGCGATCCCGCCCGAAAGACTATTGGACCTCTCACTCGAGAACGTCGGATGGTGAAGGTTCGCACCGGCCGATTGAGTCCATTGGTATATCGGTTCACCACTACGCCTTACAGACCCTTTGTCTCGCTCCCGTGGTCGGATACGCTGATTGGATGCTGGGTGCAGTGAAGCAGGCAATCTCCGATAATCTGTCCCGTATCGGCTATCAGATTCAACGCGTCCCTCGCGGCGGTTCCTCGCGATATGCGCCGGTCACACCTCTTGCCACGTATGCTCCGTGGTTCGACGACCCGGAGTTCGAACGAATCTTTGGCGTCATCAAGTCCAACACCCTGGTAGACATGTACCGTTGCTGGGAACTGTGGACCCTCCTGGAACAAACCGCCACTCTCAACGGAAGCATTCTCGAAGTAGGCGTCTGGAGAGGTGGTACGGGAGCATTGCTTTGCGAGAAAGCCAGGCTGTCCGGAATAACCGAACCCGTGTATCTATGCGACACCTTCGAAGGCGTCGTGAAGGCAGGGAGCAAAGATACGGGGTATGTGGGCGGAGAGCATTCCGATACCTCGCTCCCCATCGTGCAGAACCTGCTCAACACGCTCGGCCTGGAAAACGCCCGTATTCTCAAGGGTATTTTCCCCGATGCAACCGCACACCTGATTCCCCAGAATGACGAGCTCCGATTCTGTCATATCGATGTCGACGTGTACCAGTCCGCCAAGGAAGTCTTTCAGTGGGCCTGGCCCCGGCTCTGCGACGGGGGTATCGTCGTCTTCGACGATTACGGCTTCTTCGGCTGCGAGGGCGTCGCTGCCTTTGTCGACGGCGAACTTCGCGGAGGCCCTCGCCAAATCGTGCTCCACAACCTCAATGGGCATGCCGTCGTGATCAAGACCGCCGCCTGATAGTTCCGCGGATGCGGGACAGAGCCTGGTTGTCCGCGGAGCGAAGGCTGACTCTGCCTTGGTCCTCCAAAGCTCGATTCCGGCCACGAGATAGGCTAATATTGCGGTCGGTACTAACGGTGTCTCGTTACTTGCGGCCTTCGACCATGCGGTCCGAAAGAAAAGTGAACCGAGCCGAACTTATGTGGACTTATCACTTCCCGGCAGCACATCATGACGACCCGACTCCGTGGGACCACGGGATGAATTCCGGCAATCCACGGCACAATATTCGGGGATACATTTCAGCCTGGCTGATGCGAGCCACAACCGTTCCTGGAGCCGGTCGCGTGCGATGATCGAACAGAGAACCGGACAAGATTGCTAGATTGCGAAGCTCCTGGCATCGCGTAGTGTCGCGACCGGAACTTGCATGAGGACCCTGCATGAAATTCATCAGCGTAGTCAGCGGTTGTTTTAACGAAGAAGACAATGTTTGCGAACTTCACGACCGGGTGTGCCGAGTCTTCGCCGACGAGCTCCCCGACTACACCTTCGAATTCATCATCATCGATAATGCCTCGCAAGACGGCACCGTGCGACTCCTCAAGGAGATCGCGGCCCGGGACAAGCGGCTGAAACTCATCCTTAATAATCGCAACTTCGGCCACGTGCGGTCTCCTTACCACGCGCTACTCCAGGCACGCGGGGAAGCTATCATTTACCTGGCCTCGGACCTGGAAGATCCCCCCGAAATGCTCCCGCAGTTTGTGCGCAAGTGGGAGGAGGGCTATAAGATTGTTCTGGCGCAGAAGACTTCCAGCGAAGAGTCCTCCGTGTTCTATCTGGTACGCACGTTTTACTATTACCTGGTGAACCGCCTCTCCGATGTCCCGCTGGTGAAGAATGTCACCGGCTTCGGGCTTTACGACCGCAAGGTCATCGACGAGATCCGCAAGATCGGCGACCCATATCCGTACTTCCGTGGCATGATCTGCGACTTGGGGTACGAGCAGTTTCTGCTTCCTTTCCGCAAGCCGGTGCGCAAGCGCGGATTCAGCAAGAACAATTTCTATACGCTCTACGATCTCGCGATCCTCGGCATTACCAACCATTCCAAGGTTCCGCTGCGTCTGTCGGTCATGGCCGGCCTCTGCATGGGTATCCTGAGCTTTCTGGTAGCCCTTGCCTACTTAATTTATAAGCTTCTCTTCTGGAACAATTTCAGCGTGGGAACCGCACCGGTCGTAATCGGGATGTTCTTCCTGGGCGCCATCCAGCTCTTCTGCATCGGCATGCTGGGTGAGTACATCGGCTCCATCCACACGCAGGTGCTGAAGCGTCCCCCGGTGATCGAGAAGGAGCGAATCAACTTCGACTCCAACTCCGCGAGCCAGCCCTAACACAACCTTGCGATCTCCGCTTGCTTGACAGGAATGGCTGCCAAAGTACATCTTTGAAGTGAACATGACCACGAGCTTTCCCCTGGCCTACAAGGCCGATCTTTTCAAGGCCATCGAGAGTATCGACCTGGACAAAGTAAACGCCGCGATCCAGCTTCTCTCCCAGGCCCGCGCCGAAAACCGTCGCATCTTTGTCTGCGGCAATGGCGGCAGCGCTTCCACGGCCTCCCATTTCGCCTGCGATATGGTCAAAGGGGCGAGTTTCCAACGCGCCACCCGCTTTCGCATCATGGCGCTCACCGATTCGCTCCCGACCATCACCGCCTACTCCAACGACGTCAATTACGATTGCGTTTTCGTCGAGCAGCTGAAGAACTTCGCGGAGCCCGGCGACGTGCTCATGGCCATCAGCGGCTCGGGAAACTCGCCCAACGTGCTGCGCGCCGTGGAGTATGCGAATTCCATCGGCTGCCGCACCATCGCGCTCTCCGGCCGCGATGGCGGCAGCCTGGGCCCCGCGGCAACCGTCAACATCCAGGTCTCCCACCCCCACATGGGCCGCATCGAGGATGGTCACATGATCGTTACCCACATGATTTCGTACTACTTCATGGATGCGGAGCAATCCGCGGGATAGCTCAAGCGGGCGCCGGCCGCCACCGCGAGCAGGCCCCTCGCTCACCGGCTCCGGCGGGAACGCGCCTAAAGACGGGCCCCCCCACCATGGCGTGTTCGTGGTGCGAAAACGGCAGCACTTTGGTTTGCATCTCTATCAGCTCCAGGTCCACGCGTCCGAACTCGATCGCCATCGCGAGCACCAGCACCGCGAACGCCGCGCGCGGCACTTTCGTCAATCCTCGCACCGCCACCGCGATCAGGATCAACAGCCACGCCTGCAGATTCTCGCCGACGCTTCCCCAGGGATCGAACCAGCGCACCGGCAGCAGATTCAAAACCAAACCAACGGCCAGCGCCCATAGCAGGAACCGCGCATCTTCCCGAACCATGGCGGTGCGCATCGCGCCCAGGAACCCCACCAGCAACACCAGCATTCCCGAATAGCGGAGGTACGCTGAAATGCCTCCGAGGTCCATAATCGGCGAACAGGGCTGCTCCGCCTCCACCAGGCGCGCCCCGTCTCCCCTGACTCCCAGGCACGGCTTCGGCGGAGGGAACAACGGACGGCATACGGGTTTCTGAAGCAGGTCTACGCAAAGGTTGGCAAGGAACACCCGATACTGAGGAATAGAATGTCCCTGCGCATCCCTGGACGCATAGTAACTTCCCATGGTGGAATTCGCGCGCAGCGTGGACCTGACGCCGAAGTGCCGCATCATGAAGCCAAACCATGGCCGCGCGCGCCAGCCCGCGCACCGGCACAAACCAGCAGGAGGTGCAGCCCCAGCATCGCCGCGTACATCATCGCCAGGTAATGGCACAAGAACGCCGGCGCCAGGCACGCCAGGTACGCCAGGGACGTTGCCATGCCGTCGCGGCTGCCCTCTCGATACGCCATCAGGTACTCATGGGTGCCGAATAGGACGAAGGCCGCGGTCAGGTCTTTCGTCCAGGTGAATGTGTTCTCCGCGAAGTACCCGGGCACCAACACCATCACTCCAGCCGCGATCAGCAATGCCTTGCGGCGGCTCACTCCACCGACCGTGCGCAGGAACATCGCGAACGGCAGGCAGATGAGCACGTTCATCGTGGTCGAGAAAATTTGAAACGCCCAGTAGTGCGCGGTCCCCGCGAAGTGGAGCAGCATTGCGGCCGCGGCGTTGAACAGCGGCCCGCGCGCCGGCATCGAATAGAATCCGATGTCAGTCGTCGGTGGGCCCTGCTTTAGAAAAACCAGCGCGCGCAGCCAGTTCTCATACCAGTCCCATTACGCTCCTGGCGTCCCGTGGACCGCGAAGCGCATCGTCGCGGCAGTGAGGATTGCCGACGCACCGGCCCACGTCAGGAAGGCGCCCCATGCGAACTCCCGCTGCCGGGTCGCGGCGATCACCGGCCGCAGCGAGATCGCGCACGCCAACACCATCGCCGCCGCCACCCATTGCGGAACCCGCAGCGCGAAGACGATCAGTTCGGCGACGGCCAATGTGGTCATGCCCGCGAGGCATGCCACGGTGAATCGGAATAAACTCTCATGCCGCAGCCGTGCTGCCAGCCACCAGCCGCTGAGAGGCGGCAGCAGGCAACAGAGTGCGATCAATCCGGCGGCCGCAAACCCGTCAGGCATGGCACTCCGCTAAATATCGGCGGTACAGAACTTACACTTCGTCGCGTCGATCACGATCGCCTCTTTACACCGCGGACAATTCTTCGTAGGCTCCGGCGGCGGCGCCGGAGCTTCCTTGATCAGTGCTTTGGTCATCATGTAGACCACCAACGCGATGATCAGGAAATCCACCACGTTGCCGAAGAACGTCCCGTAATTCAGGGCATTGACGGTTTCCTTACCATCCGGGCCCACCGTCTTGCTGAGCACATATTTGGCGGCCCGCCAGTCGCCGGCCGGGAGCACCAGGCTGATCAACGGCATGATCAGGTCAGCGGCCAGCGAGGATACCACCTTGCCAACCGCGCCTCCGACGATCACCGCGACCGCCAGGGCCAGCACATTGTTCTTCAACAGGAATTCCTTGAACCCCTTGATCATCTGTGATCTCCCTTACGCAAGAATTTCGTCAACCGCTCCATTGCAGGTTCCAGAATACTGCGTTCCGCCGCATAGCAGATACGGAAAGAGCCCTCGCCGCCTTCGCCGAAGGCCACTCCCGGCGCCAGCCCGACGCGCGTTTCCTCCAGCAGCCCGCGGCAGAATCCGAAGGAATCCGTCATGCCCTCCACACGCGGGAAAAGGTAGAACGCTCCATCCGGCTTGGGCACCGTGATTCCCGGGAGCCCGCGCAGAGCCTCCAGGCAGAGATCGCGATTCTCCTTGAGCCGCTCCAGCATGCGCGCCAGTTCGGGCTCCCCCTCCGCGAGCGCGGTCTCCGCGGCCTTCTGTGCGAACGTGGGTGCGTGCGAGATGATGAACTCGTTGAGTTGCGTCGCCTTCGCCGCCAGGTCGCGCCGCGCCACCAGCCAGCCCACGCGCCACCCCGTCATGCAGTAGCTCTTCGAAAATGAGTGCACCACCATCACCGCATCGTCGCGCGTGGCCCTCTGCAGGATGGAGGGCACCGGATCGCCGAGCCGCTCGCCGGAATAATAGAGGCGGTCGTACACTTCGTCCGCCATCAGCCAAAGATTATGGCGGCGCGCGAAATCCAGCAGCCCCTGCTGCTCTTCGCCGGTTGCCACCCAGCCCAGCGGATTGGAGGGCGACGTGTACAACAGCAGCCGCGTTCGCTCTGTTACCGCTGCTTCGAGCGCGTCGAAATCCACCTGGTACCGCTCCCCGCAAAGCGGATGCGGAATCTGCCGGACCGCGGCGTTCGCCATCATGATGCTGGATGACCCGTTGGGCCAGGCCGGTGTTAGCGCGATGGCTTCGTCGCCCGGATTGAGCACGCAGCGGATTCCCAGGTTCAGCGCCTGAACTCCCGACGCCGTCACCACGATCTCGCTTGCCGGGTCCAACTCCACCCCGTGCAATCGCTCGTAGTTCGCCGCCAGGGCGCGCCGCAGCGAGGGTAGTCCCGCGTTCTCGGTGTAGAACGTAAACCCGTCGGCGAGGGCGCGCACCGCCGCCTGCTTGATGTACTCCGGCGTGGGCAAATTGCTCTCACCGAAGTAAAGGCGCAGGACGCCGTCCATCGTCATCGCAATTTCCGCCAACTCGCGAATTCGCGAGCGCGGCACCATCTCTACAGAACTGGCAAGCGTGGGCATCCCTGCTATTCTCGCACTCTTGGTTTTCCCTCTTCGCGCCCCTCTATAATGGAGCTTTCATGCCAGCACACTACCCCATCGCAGCCATCACCGACGAGTTCTCGCCCGACATCGAAGTCGCCGTTCGCTCCATGACCGAAATCGGTATGACCGGCGCCGAACTCCGCATGGTCTTCGGCAAGAACATCGTCGATCTCACCGATGAAGAGCTCGACCGCGCCATCGCCATCGTCAAGGGCGCCGGCCTCGAAATCATCTCCATCTCGTCACCCCTGTTGAAATGCGTCCTGCCCGACGCACCCGAAATCGACGCCCGGTTCCAGCAGGATATGTTCGCCGCCAAGCACACCTTTGCGGACCAGCCCCGCCTCACCGCGCGCGCCTTTGAGATTGCGCGCCGCACCGGCGCACGCATCATCCGCGTGTTCACCTACTGGCGGACGGTCGACCCCGACGCCTGCTTCGACCGCGTCGTGGCGGCCCTGCGCGACCTGGCCGATCAGGCGGCGGCCCACAACGTGATCATCGGCCTCGAAAATGAACACGCATGCAACGTCGCCACAGGCGCGGAAACCGCGCGCGTCCTGGCGGCCCTGGATCATCCCAATCTCAAAGTGGTCTGGGATCCCGCCAACGCCGTGGTCTCCGGCGAGAAGGCCTTTCCCGAGGGCTACGGCAAACTGCCCGTCTCACGCATTCAGCACGTGCATGCCAAGGATTGCACCATGGATGGTCACAAGCCGCTGTGGTGCGCGATCGGCGACGGTGTGGTCGGCTGGCGCGGCCAGGTGGATGCGCTGGTGCGCGATGGCTACCGCGGCTGGATCAGCCTGGAGACTCACTGGCCCGGCCCCGGCGGCAACAAGCACGAAGCCAGCATGATCTGCGGCCGCAGGCTGATCGAACTGGTGCAATAGAACTGGTGCAGGGAAGGAGCAAGGCGATGACTGACGAACACGAGTTTCCCCCCGACCTCGATGTCCTGATCCGGACCGGCATCACCGATCCGATTGCCATCGGGCTTGCGGAAACCCTGCTCGAGGAGGCGGAAATCCCCTTCTTCGCCATGGACCGCAACACGGCCGCACGCCAGGAAAGCGGAAATTTTATCGGTTGGTGGAACGTTCGCGTGCCGCGCGACCGCGAAGCCGAAGCTCGCGAACTTCTGCGCAGTATCGAAGAAGCCAAATAGCTTAGTGCTTGAGATCGAGTTGCGGCTTGGCGTCCTGCGGAATCCGCGTGACCCACTGGCGGCCCGCGCGCCGCTTGTCGAACGACGTCTTAGCAGCGTCGATCGCGTTCGGCGTCTCGATCAACTCCATCGCCGAAAGCGCCAGCGTCCGCGCCGCCACCAGCATTCCCTTGCGCCCGATGCTGGTGCCCGCGGTCGCAGCCGCCTGCCAGGAATGCGCCGGCGTTCCCGGCGCGTAGGTGGCGGCGTTGAACTGCACCGTCGGCAGATTCCAGCTCAAGTCGCCTACGTCGGTCGAATAGGCGCCGGCGCCTTCCGAAGTATCCGCCAAGATTTTGTCCGGACCATCGACCTTCCTGGGCGATCCCAAGCTTTTCCGAATCTCATCCGCGAACTTCTGTTCGTCCGCGGTGTACTCGTAGCCGCCGGCCTTCTTCATGTTCCGCGACACCAGCGCCGTCAACGCGTCGTTAGGCAGGATGTTCGCATAATTCGTCCCCTGCTCGACCTCCACGCGCGTCTCGGTCGCGAGCGCTCCCGCCTGCGCGCATTTGAGAATGCGATCCCAGATGCCATCCAGCGTTCCGGCATCGGGATGCCGCGCGCCCAGCGAGACCTCGGCGAAAGCCGGAACCACATTGTTGGCCGCGCCTCCATTCGTGATGATGTAGTGAATCCGGGTCTCCTGCGGCACATGCTCACGTAACATCTCGATTGCGTGCAGCATCAGGAGCGCGCCATCGAGCGCGGACCGCCCCTTCTCCGGCGCCGCCGCGGCGTGCGACGCGACCCCGTAGAAGCGGAACCTGGCCCCGTTGATCGCCAGGTCGGACCGCAGATTCACGCTATTGGAATCGCCCGGATGCCAGGACAGCACCACATCCACATCGCGAAAAAGTCCGGCGTGGAACATGTAGATCTTCCCGCCGCCGCCTTCCTCGAACGGAGTCCCGTAATACCGGATCGTGCCCTTGAGCCCGCGCGCCTGCATCTCTTCCTTGACCGCGATCGCCGCCAGCGCCGAGGCGCTGCCCAACAGATTGTGCCCGCAACCGTGTCCCGGTCCGCCCGCGACCACCGGGTCCTGGTGCGGCACGTCCCGCTGCGAAAGCCCCGGCAGCGCATCGAACTCGCCGAGGATGGCGACCACCGGCTTGCCGCTGCCCCACGTTGCCGTGAACGCGGTCGGCATGCCGGCCACGCCGTCCTGAATCGTGAAGCCGTCCTGCTTGAGTTCATCGCGCAGCAGCGCCGACGACTTCTGCTCGTGAAAGCCGAGTTCGGGAGTCTCCCAAATCTGCCGCGAAATCGCGCCCAACCTTTCGGCATGAGCCGACACGCGCCCCAGCACTGCGTCAGCGCCCGAAGCCACACGTGCCGCAATCAATACGAAAAAGAGAGCTCTCCCCATTCCGCTATTCTACATGCCCGGTCGGATAGGCTTCCCTTCCTGTCCCTCTAATCCCTCTAATCGGGTTTTGAGGCAGGAGGCAGGCGCTCCTCCGAAATCTCCAGCGCCTGCCCCGTGAGGTCAAACCGGCAGATACCCGCTCCCCCTGAGTGAACGGGATGAAGTTAGATTTTGCACTGCTTGCCTGGTCCAAACCCGGCGGCAGGATTGTCGTTGCGGCGTGAAGGGAATTTAATGCGAGTAGTAGCCGGTTTTCGCCCGGACCGTCAGTCCCGCCTGCTTCGGCTTGATCATGATCTTATGGAAGGTCTTGTCGCCCGCCGCATTCGACGTATGATACGCCAGCTCGTAAGACGACCGTAATTGCTCGCCGATTTGCCGGAAGCCCTCCGCCAGGCCCTTGCCCTGTCCGTCGAAATCAAGCCCGCCGGTCTCGCGCGCGATCCGCTCCATCACGCCCATGCCGTACTTGTTCCTCGCGTTCAACCGGCCGTTGTTGATCTCCGTATAGCGAATCGTGAAAAGCAGCACGTCGTTGGCCTGCGCCGCTTCGATGGTTTCCATCATGTGGTGTGCGCTTGAATTGTCCTCGCCATCGCTGAAGATAATCAGCGCGCGACGTCCGCGGTCCACGTTCTGCATCATCTGGGTGGACCCGTAGAAGACGGCGTCGTAAAAAGCCGTCCCCAAAATGCGGCGCTCGATCGGCCCCACCATCGGATACTCGGAGCGATCTTTGGCCTTATCGAACTGCTCGAGCGCGTTGACGTGATACTTGCCGGATTCCGAGTAGTCGCTCACCAGCCGCAGGCTATTGCTGAAGGCGAGCACGAATGCCTTATCGCGCGGCGTGAGCACCGTGCGCAGGAAGGTCTCCAGGTCCTTGAGGTGCGGCTTCACGAACGAATGCTGGCTGCCGCTCATGTCCATGATCAGGCCCAGCGTCAGCGGCACGTCCGTGCTGCGTGCGAAAAAGGCGATCCTCTGCGGCACGCCATCTTCGGTGATCTCGAAATCGTCCTGCGTCAGGTTGGTGACCAGGTTCCCGCGCTCGTCGCGCACGGCAAACCCGACGTTGACCAGTTTGACGTCCACCCGGATCTGCGCCGGAGCCTGCGCTACGCACGGCCCAGGCAGGAGCAACGCCACCAGGAAAGCAAGACCGACCACCGCCGTCGTCGTCATACCGGATACCTACGCGTTCACGCCGCCGTCAGTTGCGAAAACTTCTCCAGATCGATATTACCGCCGCTGACAATGGCGGCCACCTTCCCGCTGCCGGCGCGCCCGGAGTATGCCGCCGCGATGGCGCAGGCCGACGCCCCTTCCACGATCACGCGATTGCGCTCCGCCGCCAGCTTCATAGCCGACGCCGCTTCGGCCAGGGTGACCACCAGCGAGCCGTCCAGCAGCCGCTGTGCCTGCTCGAACATATTGGCGAACACCATCTTGCTGCCGATGCCGTCCACGAAGGAGGGCTGGTACGCCACCGTCTGCGGCGAGCCGGCGGCCAGCGATGCCGCGAGCGGCGCCGCCGTCTCCACCTCCGCCGCGTAGATCTTCACCCGAGGCGCCAACTTGCGCAGCACCTCCGCGATGCCGCACGAAAGCCCGCCGCCGCCCCACGGAATCACCACCGCGTCCAGGTCCGGCAAATCCTCCAACAGCTCGAGCGCGATCGTCCCGTTGCCCGCCATCACGTCCGGGTCGTCGAACGCGTGGATGAACGTCGCGTCCACACCGGGATACGTGCGCGTCTCAAAGGTGCGCCACCAGTCGGCAAACGGAGCCAGAATCACACGCCCGCCGAGCCGCTCCACCGCGCGGATCTTGGTCGCCGGAGCCGTATCCGGCGCCACGATCGTCGCCGGCACTCCCACGCGGCGGGCGCAGAAAGCTACGCCTTGTGCCATGTTGCCCGCGGAAGCCGTGAGTACGCCGCGCTCCAGCCGCTCGCGTGGAGTGCGCGCCATCACATTGGCCGCACCCCGAATCTTGAAGGCGCCGATCGGCTGCAGGTTCTCCAGCTTCAGCCACACCGCGGCCGGGCCCTCCACCGGAAACGGCACCAGCGGCGTGCGCAGCGCCGTGCCCGCGATATTGCGGCGCGCCTCCTCCACATCCTCCAACGTGATCGGCATCACCCTATCTTATTCCTGTAAACTCACGGTAGACCGACAATGCGTCTTAAAATCAGCGTGCTTGCCAACGGAGCCATGTTGCTCGATGGCCAGCCGGCGGACATCGACCAGATCGACGCGGCGCTTCAGGCCGCCAAACAAACCAATGCAAACGCCCAGGTCTGGTATTACCGCGAGACCGGCGGTGCGCAGCCCCCGCCGCAGGCGATGGCCGTAATCCAGCGCATCGTGAATTACAAGCTTAAGATCAGCCTCTCCAGCAAGCCCGATTTTTCCGATTGGGTGGATGCCAAGGGCGTCTCCCGCCCGCGCACCGCCGAGGGCGCCGCGGCGGCGCTGCGCATGCCCGAAGTCAGCAGCCGCTCCGACATTCAGGAAGTCCTGTACAAAGTGCGCGTGGCGGCGGCCGCCGGCGGCCTGGTCATACTCAGACCCGATCGCACCCACCTTGTGCTGCCTCGCCTGGATGAAAGCGCCGAGCTCACCACCATGGCGGAGCAGATGGACCGCATGATCCCCGCCGCCACCCGGCGCAACATCGCGGCCATCGGCTACACCATCTTCGATTGCGCGCCCGATGTCGCGCCCGGCCTCACCGAGGTCAGCAAGGCCATACCCTTCCTCGGAATCCTGGTGGGACTGTCTTACATCGGCCACGCCGTCTGGGTTTTCGAAGGCCACCCCGCGGCGCTCGCTGCCGGCTGCCGCGATGCCGACGTCCTGATCGTCGACAGCGTCATGCGCCCCTTGCTCGCGCCTGGCTGGGAGGAGGAGGCCGCCGCCGCGATGCGCAACCCCAACATCCTGGTTCACGACCGCGCCACTTTCCAGCTCGCCGCCATCCGCAAGGCCGGCGACTCCCCCGACCGCCTCGAGTTTCCCACCTGCCCGAGACCGTAAGGGAGTTTTCCATCGGCTCTTCCGTGCCCCACAATACGCGATGAAACTGCTTCGTTCGGAGCCGCGACCGTAATTCTACTGTGTCATAAATCGTCATCGCAAAGCACAACACAAGGGGCAGCATGGAAGATGCTGGACAAGGAATCGAGCAATCTGGATACGGAGGGTGGCGATCGAATTCGGGTTATGCCGTTGTGCGCGCGTCCTTTGCCCCCCGCGGCCGGAACTGGGGAGGTAAAGGTCTGGCGCGTAGCCCAAGATGGCCGACGTGGGCTGAGGGGGAAAAACGGCTCCTTTCTGCAATTAAGAAGCCGTAAGCCGCAATGCAGAGGGTGGCGTGATGATGAAATCCCCGCCAGTTGCGGCCTTCATAGTGTGCCAGGCCGAGTTCCGATTTGAGCTCTTCATAATCGCGCTCAATCACCCATCGATGCTTGCTGGTCCCGACCAGATTCTTCAGCCGGGTTTTCTCTGCCAGGTTGGACAACCAGTATGCGCTCGGCTCATCGGTTCCTTTCGGCCACTCGATCAGCAACCACTGTTCCGGCCGCAGGCTCCCTTTGCGATCATCTCCGTACGCTGGTCGAACCCGCAACGCGGCAAAGCGGGACTGCAAGGTTCCCTTGCTCCCTTCGCGCCAGGCGACTTCACTCCATCCTTGCTCCGGCAATTCCTGCGCCAGTTGCTTCACCGTAATCGGTTGGTGCGTCTGATCCCGTCGCATTCGTTTGGCTGGCTTCCCCTTGCCGTTCCAAGGCTTCGGGGGTAAAGGTTGCCGATCCAATGCCCACACCGTGGTGTTGGATCTTACCGCCAGCGAATAGTCCAGTTTCAGTTCCGCCACGCCGTCCCGAAACTCGCGATTGGATCCGTATATTTCGTCTGCCAGTAGCACACCGACAGGCACCTTCTCTTCAACTGCTCGTTGAATTTGCGCCAACGCAATCTGCGGCTTGGTTTGAAACCGTATCCCCTCGGGAACCCCGGTTTCCGTGCGTCGCTCCGGGTCGGCCGCCCAGTCTTCCGTAAGATAGAGTTGCCAAGCAATCGGCAGACTTCCGGTCGCGGTGGCCACCGATAAACTCACCGCCACCTGACAGTTCTCCTTCTTCCCTAAGCGACCACAATACTGCCGTGCCACTCCTACCGAATGAGTACCCTTCTTAACGTAGCTGGTCTCATCCACGATCCATGCCGTCACGGTTCCCTGCTTCTGCATCGCCGGCAGCACGTAATTCCGCACTTGCGCCAACATGTCGGCATCGCTCCAGGGCGACTCGGCGACAAAGTGATGCAGCGATTCGTGCATACGCTGCACATGGTCGGGAGCCAGGCGCGCAGCCATCGGCTCGACACTCTTGCGTTCACCACCCAGCAACAAGCCGGTACAGTAGTTCCGCAGAGGCAGTATGCGGTCCGCATGTCCCACGGCTTGCGCCAGCCAGTCCATATATGCCGTGAGTCGTTTCTCTTGTGGTGCTGGCGCCGGATCTTTCGCAGCCACGGAAACATTATAGGACAGATTTGTTTTTTATGACACAGTAGAAGTAAGGGAGCGGTCGCCAATTTGCCGTTTGAATGACCGGCCTTCAGAGATTACCAACCGCTCCCTAACAGTCGCGGCTCCGGTGGGATGCCCATCTGGATGCGAAGGCTGATCCTCCAGCTAATACGTCGCCCGTTCCAGCCGATATGAATAGTGGAGGGCACCGCATTGGGCGACGTCATGGATAGAAGAAGGCGCGTGCGTTTTGCGCTGGACACAGGACTCCGGTACGAGGTCGCCGGCAGACCCGGAGCCGAACCAGTCAAGGGAACGGGTCAGGTGCTGAACATCAGCAGCCGGGGCATCGCATTTTTGGCGGATGGTCCGTTGGAGCGAAACCAGCGGCTGAAAGTCTCCATGGATTGGCCCGCCAAACTGGACAATCAGACCATGCTACGGCTGGTCCTGGAGGGTATTGTACTGCGCACCAGGAACAACCTGGTGGTGATCAACATCGAGCACCCGGAATTCCGAACGGCAGGGAAGAGTACCGCCCCGATGAGTGAGGGGATCCTCGCCATGGCGGCGCGTATCGAAAAGCTGCCCGCCCCCATCGAGCGCCTACCGGAGTGAGGCGCGCGGCGCGGGAGTAGCGTTGTCCAAGGGGTTCGTCAGGTGCCGCTCGGCGTAGTAGCCCGGGCGGACGCGCTCTACAATCTGTGCCACCGGACGCTCCAGCACGCGGAAATACGGCTGCGGATTCAAACCGATCCAGAAGGCCCACGCCACCAGCGGCGCGAAGACCGCGATCTCCCGCCACGAGAGATCCTTCAACAGCGCGTTCTTTTCCTTGACCTCGCCCAGCATGGTCCGCTGGAACAGCCACAACAGGTAGGCCGCGCCCAGTGCAATACCGATCGCCGCCCAGAACGCCCAGTTGAACGACATCTGGTACGCGCCGCCCAAAATCGTCAATTCGCCGATGAAGCCGTTCAACGGCGGCATGCCCATCGAACTCAGCGCCGCCAGCAGGAAGATGATCGTGAACACCGGCATCACCTTCAACAGCCCGCCGTATTCCGAAATTTCACGCGTGTGCCTGCGCTCGTACACCACTCCGACAATCAAAAAGAGCATGCCGGTCGAAATTCCGTGGTTGATCTGCTGCAGAATCGAGCCCGAAATCCCCGCCGGATTCAAGGAGAAAATCCCCAGCGTGCAGAATCCCAGGTGGCTCACCGAGGAATAGGCCACCAGCTTCTTCCAATCCTTCTGCATCAGGCAGGCCAGCGCGCCATACACGATCCCGATCAGCGAAAGCACGCCCATCGTGTTGATGATTACCGGATTCTTCGCCGATTCCGGCAAAAGCGGCAGCGAGAAGCGCAGGAACCCGTACGTCCCCATCTTCAGCAGCACGCTGGCCAGCACCACACTGCCCGCCGTGGGCGCTTCGGTGTGCGCATCCGGCAGCCAGGTATGGAACGGGAACATCGGCACCTTTACCGCGAAGCCCACGAAGAAGGCCCAGAAGACCCACCAGGCAACCGGGCCGGTGAGTTGCAGCCGCATCAGATCCGCGATGTCGAAACTCGGCGTCTGGAACTGCTGCATGTGTTGGAAGTAAAGCGTCAGGATGCCGAGGAACATGAGCACGCTGCCGATCAGCGTGTAGATCATGAACTTGATGGCCGCATACATGCGCCGCGGGCCGCCCCAGATCCCGATGATGAAGTACATCGGCACCAGCACGGTTTCCCAGAACACGAAAAACAGCAGGAAATCGAGCGCCATGAAGACGCCCAGCATGCCCGTCTGCAACAACAGGAAGAAGGCATAGTATTCCTTCAGCCGTTCGTGGATCGCATTCCAGCTCGAAAGAATCGCCAGGAACCCGACCACCGTCGTCAGCATGACCAGCAGCAGCCCCAGCCCGTCGATCCCGATGTGGTAGCTCGCGCCCAGCGAGGGGATCCACGAGGCCCTCTCCACGAACTGGTAGTCCTTCGTGTGGTCGAAGTTGAAGACCAGGGGGAGCGACACCAGAAAGCCCACAAAAGCAGCCACATTGGCCCAAAGCTTGACGGCGCGCGCATTCGACGACGGAATGAACAACAGCACCAGTAAGCCTACCAGTGGCGTGAACAGGACAATCGAGAGGATGTGATCCATAACACCGCTTAGGAAGGACTCATCTTATCACCACTGCGCCCCCGCGCCGATAGGCGTCTTTTTCCGGGTGTCATCCGTATACCCAATGCAGCTATGATTTACCAGTCGGCAATCGATAGCGATTCTCCCGTGGCGGAACCAACCGAACTCGCCCGCTTGCGCAGCGGAGACCCCGCGGCGCTGGCCGCGGTGGTGGGCCGCTACCAGCACCGCCTCTATCGTTATTTCCTGCGCCTGCTGCACGACTCGGCCGCTGCCGACGACCTTTTCCAGCAGACCTGGCTCCAGGTTGTCCGCAACCTGCGCCGCTACGATTCCGCCCGCAGCTTCGACACCTGGCTGTTCGCAATCGCCCACAACACCGCGATGGACCTGTTGCGCCGCCGCCCCGGCGAGTCGCTCGAAGACCACGAGGGGGAATTTCGCTCGCCGGCCCCCGACGCCCTGTCCGCCGTGCTGGCCGGCGAACGCGCCGCCATTCTGGCCGCGGCCATGAATACGCTCCCGGCGCTCTATCGGGAGGCGCTCACGCTGCGCTTCGAAGAGGGCATGAAGCTCGAAGAGATCGCAGAGGTCACGCACGCACCGCTATCCACGGTCAAGAGCCGGGTGCAGCGCGGCCTCGAAGCACTCCGCCAGAAAATTTCCACGGAAGGTATCCTATGACCGATCACGACCTGGTCCGCCCGCTGTTCGCCTTGAGCGCCGCCGGCCTGCTCGATGCCGGGGGCGAACGCCGCCTGCGGGAGCATACCGCCGCCTGCGACGCGTGCCGCGCCGAGCTCGAAGCTTTCGCGCAACTCGCTGAAGGGCTCCGTTTCATGCCCTCCGCGATGCCTCCCGCGGACCTGCTGGCCCGCACCCAGGCGCGAGTCGCCGCCGAAGCCGACCGCCGGGAAGGCGCCCGGTTGGCAACCCTTGCCGCCCTCTCCGGGGCTATTCTGCTGCTCTCTCTCGCGTATGTCCTGCGTGCCGGAGTGGTGGTCTGGATCGCCTGGAGTTTCATCCCGTCCGTTTTAGGCGGCGCGGCCGCACTGATGCTGGCCTCGCGCCGCCGCCTTGAAAGGAGTGCCCAATGACGCCGTTTGTTCCTCGCGAAAGAGTGATCCCGATGGGTGCCTGGGTCACCGCCACGGTGCTCGCCGTGTTGTCGTTTCTGATTGTCTCGATCGTTCTCACGCAGACCGAAGCACCGCTGATCGCCCGCGTGATCGGCCCGATCGTACTGCCACTTGTCCTCAGCGGCTACACGCTGCTGGTCGGCTACGTTTACGGCGATGCCCGGCGCCGCGGGATGCGCTACGTGATGTGGACCCTGCTTGCGATCTTCCTGACCAACGGCATCGGCGTCATTCTGTACTTCATCCTGCGCGATCCTTTGCCCGCTTACTGCTCGCGCTGCGGCGGCACCGTCCAGCAAGGTTTCGCCTACTGCCCGCGCTGCGGGGTCAACGTGCTGCCCGCCTGTCCCGCCTGTCGCCGCGTGGTCCAGCCCGGCTGGACTCACTGCGCGTGGTGCGGCGCCAATTTCGCACCGGCGCCCGCCCGGCCAACGGCGTAAAGGTGCGTTGCTCTACCTTGAGCGTCCCGGCCGCTTTGAGGGGGCCAGCAGTTGTCGGCGGTAATCCCGCGACGCTCATTCACGATCTGGCTGATGCGGATGGCCGGAACGTTCATTTCCACAGCCAGGTTATTGATCGAAATCCCCATTGGCTTCGTGAACTCCTCACGGAGCATTTCACCCGGGTGAATAGGAGGGCGAGTGATTCCAGCCGCCTTGTGAGCGCATTGTGCCCATAATTTCGCTCGGCTGTTGGCCGACCCATCAGGTCCATTGCCACTATGACGGACCACAAGCTACTGGCCCGGGCATTATTACCCGGCTTAGCGTTGCGCGATCCGCTTTTCAGCTTCCATGAGTTTCCGAAGGATCTCGTTTATGCGGGTCAAGTGGCCCTCCCCTTTTGATTTCAACCACGCGAGTACGCTTGGATCGAGCCGCACACTGACCGGAACCTTCGGCCGAATGTCGCGCATCCGAACCATAAGCGCCAGCTGCTCATCTGTCAACCTGGGAATGTCGTCGTAGTTGATGTCGGAATCGTCCTTGGCAGCCTGCTTCACAGCGTGGCGCTTCACCATGCGTCGTTCGGCTTCAGTCCATTTTCTGTTCTTGATATCTTCGGAATTCATCTTTGTCGGCCCTGCGCGCCGAGATAATTCGGGTGATTTCTTCGCCATCGATTTCCTCCCTATAAACATGAACGACGAACAGTACGACCGCGGCATCCGGACTCAATCGGGCCGCCCCAATCGCGTGCCATCGTTGCTCTCCGGTTTCGTCCACACGGTCAGGACGTAAAAGGCAGTACTGATCTTCAAAGGCCAGCGCCGCTATTTCGAATGGGATCCGATGCTTTTTCAGGTTGAGCTGGTTTTTCTCTTCATCCCACTCGTAGCGCATCTGTATATACAATCGTATCACGCAAGGGCGGAGAGTGGCACGCTACTGCTTGGAACGTGGTGTTGGCGAAAATGACCGTGGCGTGGAAACTGACCGATATCAACGTACCTGATTACGAGCGCGATGTTCGCGCAGCAGTTGACGAGATTGCTACATCTTTGAACTCGAATGCCACAATCGCGCCACTACTGAACAGTAGCTCGTGGCGCAAAAAACCGCTCCCGACATCCGAGAGTTCGTGATAACCCAAGTCATCAAAACCGCCGGCGCCTCGATTGAATAAGGGATCGTCGGACGGGAAATCTATCAGAACCGTGCGCGTCGACGAATAGACCAGATGCCACACGTATTCATCCTGCGCGTCCAAGATCGTAACTTCGACGCGCACCGGGTATGCCGTCAGACTTTGCCACGGTCGGGCGGGTTCTCCGAGAGGCGCTGGTCGGTTTCCATCGACGATGCGAACGTCAAGCAACTCGGCATCGTGAACATCGGCATCGACGAAGAACCTGTAGGCCGCATCGCCAACACGCCCGCGCAACGCTTCGAGGTTATGTCGGTACGCTTCGAACGCGTGCTGCCATTGAGCGTGGTTTTCCCCGGCTTCGCGGCCAACCTGCTGCAAGCCTCGCCACATGCCGTTCGTGAAGTACTTTGTTTCCAGATTGACCGTATCGCAGCATGACCCTGACTAGTGCCCCGCCCGCGGTTAACCTTCACCCTGCAATGTATCACCGAGCCGCGCATCCGACGCCTTTTTCGAAATGGCAATTAAGTACTTTTAAAGCAATGGCTTGCCTGATTTTTTTGGTCACGTCACGCCGTACTGACACTCACCCCGTCTTATGGCTACACAATAAACAACTAAAATAAACTTGACATCACAAAGCTCATATTTTATGATTGTGAGTGTCGAGGCAACCAGCCTCAGAATTTAGCAAATGAGGAGCTATACCAACATGTCTCTCAGCCACTACGATCCGCTTGCCGGCCTGCGCGCCTTCGAAACTGCCTTTTCCAACATGCTCACCGAGCCGCAGACCAATCGCCCCTGGACCCCGTCTGTGGATATCTTTGAAACGGAGAATGAACTGGTCCTGAAAGCCGATCTGCCGGACGTCGATCTGAAGGACATCGATGTTCGCGTGGAAAACCAGACCCTGACCATCGAAGGCGAGCGCAAGTTCGAACAGACTTCGAATGCCAAGGGTTACCACCGTATGGAGCGCAGCTACGGCCGGTTTGTGCGTAGTTTTGCGGTTCCGAACACCTTCGATACCGAAAAGATCAACGCCGCGTATAAAAACGGGCTTTTGACCGTCACTTTAGTGAAGAAGGAAGCCGCCAAACCGCGCCAGATCAAAGTGGAAGCCGCCGGCTGACGCATCGAACCGGGGCGGTACGCATCTATATAAGTACGGAATCGCGCCGAGTAGAGCGCGAGAAGGGGGGCAGGCAGATCGCCTGCCCCGTTGTTTCATTGGGGAACCAATTATGTTTCGTTTGGACAAACTGACTCAAAAGGCGCAGGATGCCCTGCAGCAGACGCAGGCCCTGGCCGAGAAAAATGACAGCCAGATCATGTTCCCGCTGCACCTGCTGATCGCCCTGGCTGAAGAAAAGGAAGGCATCGTGCGGCCCGTGCTCGAAAAGTGCGGCGTGCAGCCCGATGCCGTTGTTGCCGAGGCGCAGCGCCTCGCGGCATCCCTGCCGAAAACGAACGGCATGCAGCCCGGCATGTATCTGGCCCCGCAGCTTGAACCAGATCATGGAGCGCGCCTTCGATGAGGCCATCCACTTCAAGGACGAATTCGTCTCTACCGAGCACCTGCTGCTCTCGATCGCCGAGGACAACCAGCGATCCCGCCGGACAACTTCTGAAACAGGCCGGCGCCACCCACGACGCGATTCTGAAGGCCCTGGTTTCCGTCCGCGGCACGCAGCGCGTCACCGACCAGAATCCCGAGACCAAATACCAGGCGCTCGAGCGCTACGCCCATGACCTTACCGAATCCGCGCGCCACGGCAAGCTCGACCCCGTGATCGGCCGCGACGACGAGATCCGCCGCGTCATGCAGGTGCTCAGCCGCCGCACCAAGAACAACCCGGTGCTCATCGGCGAACCCGGCGTCGGCAAGACCGCCATCGTCGAAGGCCTCGCCCAGCGCATCGTGCGCGGCGACGTGCCCGATCAGCTCAAGAACAAGAAGCTGGTCGCCATCGATCTCGGCTCGCATGATCGCCGGCACCAAGTTCCGCGGCGAATTCGAAGACCGCCTCAAAGCCGTGGTCAAGGAAATCATCGATTCCAACGGCGAGATCATCTGCTTCATCGACGAGCTGCACACCCTCGTCGGCGCCGGCTCCGCCGAAGGCGCCATCGATGCCGCCAACCTGCTCAAGCCCGCGCTGGCTCGCGGCGAGCTGCGCTGCATCGGCGCCACCACGCTCAACGAATACAAGAAGCACGTCGAAAAGGACGCCGCCCTGGCCCGCCGCTTCCAGACCGTCATGGTCGGCGAACCGAGCGTCGATGACACCATCGCCATTCTGCGCGGCCTCAAGGAGAAGTTCGAGATCCACCACGGCGTCACGCATCAAGGATTC
This sequence comes from uncultured Solibacteraceae bacterium, assembly GCA_963791985.1. Lineage (GTDB taxonomy): Bacteria > Acidobacteriota > Terriglobia > Bryobacterales > Bryobacteraceae > Solibacter. The sequence goes on from CAWBUN010000005.1 coordinate 1,361,370, forward strand.
CGCAATCCTCGCCGCCGCCGTGCTCTCGCAGCGCTACATCGCCGACCGCTTCCTGCCCGATAAGGCCATCGACCTGATCGACGAAGCCGGCTCCGCGCTGCGCCTGCAGATCGGCTCCATGCCGATCGAAATCGACGACCTGGAACGCCGCATCTCCCATCTCGAGATCGAGCGCCAGGCCCTGAGCAAGGAGCGCGACACCGCTTCCCACGAACGCCTGCGCCATGTCGAGAACGAACTGGAATCGCTGCGCGGCGAGGCCGCCGGCTCAAAGAGCGGTGGAACCGCGAAAAAGGCGCCATCGATCGCGTCCGCCACCTCAAAGAGGAGCAGGACGCCCTGCGGCAGGAAGAGGAGAAGGCCAGCCGCGCCGGCGATTGGGAGAAGGCCGCGCAGCTTCGCTACGGCCGCCTCTCGCAGATCGAGAAGGATATTCAGGCCGCCGAGCAGGAGATGGAGTCCGTCAAATCGAACGCTCTGCTCAAGGAAGAGATCGACGAAGACGATATCGCCACCATCGTCGCCAAGTGGACCGGAATTCCCGTGACCCGCATGCTCGAAGGCGAAATCCAGAAGCTGGTTCAGATGCCCGAGCGCCTCAAAGACCGCGTCATCGGCCAGGACGAAGCCGTGCGGCTGGTCTCCAACGCCATCCTGCGCAACCGCGCCGGCCTCGAGCGATCCGCAGCCGGCCCATCGGCAGCTTCATCTTCCTCGGGCCCACCGGCGTCGGTAAAACCGAACTGGTCCGCGCTCTCGCGCAGTACCTGTTCGACGACGACAAGGCCATGATCCGCGTCGATATGTCGCGAATACATGGAGAAGCACGCGGTCGCCCGCATGGTCGGCTCGCCTCCCGGATACGTCGGCTACGATGAGGGCGGACAGCTCACCGAACAGGTGCGCCGCCGGCCTTATTCGGTGGTCCTCTTCGACGAAATCGAGAAGGCCCACCCCGATGTCTTCCACATGCTCCTGCAGATTCTCGACGACGGCCGCCTGACCGATGGCCAGGGCCGCACCGTCAGCTTCAAGAACACGGTCATCGTCATGACCAGTCGAACGTCGGCACCGGAATGGTCGAGACGAATACCATCGGCTTCTCCGTACATCGCCAAGGACACGCGCAACGCGCGATACGCACAAGCGCCTGCTCGACGCTCTGCGCGCACCAGTTCCGGCCCGAGTTCCTCAATCGCGTTGACGATATCATCGTGTTTAACTCGCTGACTCGCGAACACCTCGCTCGCGATCGTCGATATCCAGTTGGCCAACGTCGGCAAGCTGCTCAAGAGATCGCAAACTGAACATCGAAGTCACCGCCGCCGCCAAAGACCGGATCATCTCCGAAGGCTACGATCCCGCAATTACGGCGCACGCCCCATGCGTCGCGCCATCCAGCGCCTGGTCCAGGACCCGCTCGCCCTCAAGGTGATCAGCGGCGATTTCCAGGAAGGAGACACCATCCTGGTTGACGCCGCTCCGGACGGAGCCGAACTCACTTTCGCCAAGCTGGTTCCGGTACTGGAACCAGCCGGTTGCGCCATCTCCAGACTGCATTTAACCGGGTCGATTTATGAGCTAAGAACGCTCTCAAGACTGCTGCACTTCTCGGCTTCCTGACCGCCCTCCTTCTGGTGGGCGGCCAGGCCATCGGCGGCCGCCAGGGCCTCTACATGGCCCTGGTGATTTCGGCGCCTCATGAACTTCGTCAGCTACTTCTTCTCCGACAAGATCGCTCTCATCACCTACCGCGCACAGCCGGTCAACGAGACCGAGAATCCGGAGGCTTACCGCCGGGTCGGCCCCATCGTTCAGCGCCTCGCTGAACGCATGAACCTGCCCATGCCCAAGCTCTACATCATTCCCGAGGAATCGCCCAACGCCTTCGCCACGGGGCGCAATCCCGCGCATGCCTCGGTCGCCTTCACTGCCGGCATTCTGCAGTTGATGAGCGATAGCGAACTCGAAGGCGTGATCGCCCACGAGCTCGGCCACGTGCTGCACCGCGACATACTGATCAGCTCCGTGGCCGCCATGATCGCCGGCACCATCACGTTCGTGGCTCGCATGGCCTTCTGGTTCGGCGGCAGCCGCGACAATGAAGGCCGCGGCGGCAATCCGATCGCCGCCATCGCCATGCTGATTCTGGCGCCGATCGCGGCTATGCTGATTCAGATGGCCATTTCCCGTTCCCGCGAGTACGATGCCGATGCCGCCAGCGCCAAATACATCGGCTCGCCTTACCCGCTGATCGGCGGCCTGCAAAAACTCGATAGCTGGTCCAAGCGCATCCCAATGGACGCCTCGCCATCCACCGCTCACATGTTCATCATCCAGCCCTTCACCGGCCAGAGCCTCATGAAGCTCTTCTCCACGCACCCCTCCACCGAAGATCGCGTCGCCCGCCTTCAGGAGATGCGATGAACGAAGTCCGGGTGAACCGCAAGGCGGCCGACCGGGTCGCCGGCGGTCATCCGTGGATTTTCGCCAGCGACGTGGACGATCGCGATGGCGCGCAGGGCGGCCACGCGGTCAAGGTCGCCGACCAGCGCGGCCATCCGCTGGGCACCGCCCACTACAGTTCTGCTTCGCAGATTACCCTGCGGATGCTGTCGCGGCAGGTCGAAGAGATCGGCCGCGATTTCTATTTGCACCGCCTGCGCGCCGCGGAGCAACACCGCCGCGCCGTGGTCCGCGATAGCGACGCCTATCGCGTGGTCCACGGCGAGGCCGACCTGCTGCCCGCGCTGGTGGTGGATCGCTATGGCGATTACCTGGTCATGCAGACCCTCGACCAGGGCATGGATGCCGCCAAGGCGGAGATTGCTTCGTGCCTGGAAGAGATCTTCCAGCCCAAGGGGATCGTTGCGCGCAACGACGTTGGAGTGCGCGCCAAGGAAGAGCTGCCGCTCGAAACCACGATCGTCGCGGGCGATGTCCCCGAGTCGGTGACGGTGCGCATGAACGGTCTCACGCTGCGCGCCGATTTGCTGCACGGCCAGAAGACCGGCATCTTCCTCGACCAGCGCCAGAACTACCGCGCCGCCGCGCGTTATGCACGCGGCGGTCGCGCGCTCGATTGCTTCACCTCCACCGGCGGCTTCGCGCTGCACATCGCACCCAAGTTCGAGCACGTGGAAGCCGTCGATTCCTCCGGCCCCGCGCTCGACGCCGCGCGCGCCAATTCCACCGCCAACGGCATCGGCAACATCCAGTGGAACGAGGCTGACGTCTTCGACCTGCTCTCCGGCTACGCCAACGCGCGCCGCCAGTTTTCGATGGTCGTGCTCGATCCGCCCGCGTTCGCCAAGAATAAGCGCAGCCTCGACCCCGCCATCAGCGCGTACAAGGAAATCAACCTCCGCGCAATGCGCCTGTTGCAGCCCGGCGGCATCCTGGTGACCTGTTCCTGCTCCCACCACCTCAGCGAAGCCTCGCTGCTCGAACTCGTCGCCGAGGCTAGCCTGGACACCCACCGCACCCTGCGCGTCCTCGAGCGCCGCTCGCAGAGCCAGGACCACCCCATCCTGCTCACCGTTCCGGAAACCCTCTATTTGAAGTGCCTCATTCTCGAAGTGGTGTAAGACGCGCCAGAGTTACGGCAGCAAGCGGACAGGCCAGGAGGCCTGTCCCACAGTTGGGGTCTACTGCTCGCTGTAGTTCCAGAGCAGGCCGCCATCGACCACGATGGTGGCGCCGGTGATGTAATCGGCGTCGGGCGAGGACAGGAAGGCCACCACGCCGGCGACGTCGGTTGGCTGGCCGAGGCGTTTGAGAGGGATGTTGGCGAGCAGCGGTTCGAGCAGCTTCGGGTCGCTGAGCAGCTTTTGATTGATCGGCGTCTGGATCGCGCCCGGGGCCACGTTGTTGATGGTGATGCCGAGCGGCGCGAGCTCGATCGAGAGATTGCGCATCATCATCTTCAGGCCGCCCTTCGCCATGCAATAGGCTGTGAAATGGGGGAAGGGAAGTTCCTCGTGCACGGAACTGATGTTGATCACCTTGCCGCCGGCTTTGACGTCGCGGCGGTGGCGCGCGAAGGTCTGCGTGCAAAAGAACGGCCCGGACATACTGACGGCGATCACGGAATTGTAGTCCTCTTCGCTGATGTCGACGAACGAGGCGTTCTTTTCGATGCCGGCGTTGTTGACCAGGATGTCCAGCGCGCCGAGCGCGGCGACGGCCTCTTCGACGAGCCGTCGGGCATCGGCGACCTGGCCGATGTCGGCCTGGATGGAAGCGGAGCGCCGCCCCAGCTTCTCGATCTGCGCGCGCGTGGTTTCGGCGCCGTCGCGGTTCTTGCGATAATTCACCGCCACGTCCGCGCCCTCTTCCGCGAGCCGCAGCGCAATGCCTTGCCCGATCCCCTGGTCGCTGCCGGTTACCAGGGCTGTCTTCCCGCTCAATCTCATCTCTCTACCGTACACTTGAAGCCAAAGCCGCGGGTGTTATCGATGTAGCGGATCGAACATGGCTCGAAGCAGTAAAGGCGGCTGCGCGCCATCAGGGCCTGGAAGAGCTTGCCGAGGTGGAAGCGCTCGCTGTAGGCAGCAGCGATGGTGCGACGGAGCTCGCGATCGGCGATGGCGCGGGCGGCGCCGCGCATCTGCACGCCGCGGATCTTGCGCCAGTCCGCGGTGGAGGCGAACACGGTGACGGAGGCTCGCGGATCCCGCTTCAGGTTGCGGCTATGCAGGCTGCGCGCGGAGGAGAACCAGTAGAGCCGCTGGTCGTCACCGGGCAGGTAGAAGAGCGGCGCGGCGTGCGGCGCCCCATCGGGGCCGCAGGTGGCGAGCGTGAGCGTGCTCCCGGACTTCAAGAGATCAACGGAAGTCATACACTATGCAGGTTATAATACGGACTCCATGGGAGCTGATTCACCGAAACCAGTCGCGCTGAATGACTTGCTGCGGCAGACCAAGGCGCTTCAGGCCGAGCTTTCCGACAGTATGAATCGGGTGTTGGCGAGCGGCTGGTACATCCTGGGCCGCGAGTGTGCGGCCTTCGAAGCCGAGTTCGCGCAGTACTGCGGCGTGGGGCATTGCGTGACCGTCGCCAATGGGACGGAGGCGCTCGAACTGGCGCTGCGGAGCCTGGGAATCGGCCCCGGCGACCTGGTAGCGACCGTGGCCAACGCGGGCGGCTACAGCACCACGGCGATCCGGGCGGCGGGCGCCGAGCCATTGTATGTCGATATCGATCCCGCGACTATGAATATGTCGGCGGGCGATCTGGCGGCGCGTTTAACGCCGCGGGTGCGCACCGCGATCGCGACCCATCTCTATGGCCGAATGGCGGACCTGCCGGCGTTGCTTGCCGTCACTGGCAGCGCGGGGATTCCGCTGGTGGAGGATTGCGCGCAGGCCCACGGCGCAGCCATCGGCGGACGGAAAGCCGGTAGCTGGGGTGCGCTGGCCTGCTTCAGTTTCTACCCGACCAAGAACCTGGGAGCGCTGGGCGACGGCGGCGCCATCACGACCGGCGACGCGCAGCTTGCGGACAGGGTGCGGTCGCTGCGGCAGTATGGCTGGAGCAGCAAGTACCGGTGCGCGGAGTATGGCCGCAACAGCCGCATGGACGAGATGCAGGCGGCCATCCTGCGCGCCAAACTGCCCCACCTGGACGGCTGGAATGCGCGCCGCCGCGAGATCGCCGCGCGCTACAACGCAGCCTTGGCGGGGCAGGCGGTGGATTGCCCGCGGGATCTGGGTGAGGGCAACGTCACGCACCTCTACGTGATTCGCTGCGAAGCCCGCGAGCGCGTTCGCGCGGAGCTGGGCGCACGCGGCATCGCGACCGATATTCATTACCCGATCCCGGACCACCTGCAGGAGGCGGCCCGCGCGATGCCCCGAATTCAGCTCCCGGCAACGGAGCGCGCCGCGCGCGAGATCCTGACGCTGCCCTGTTACGCGGAGTTGGAGGACTGGGAAATACGCGCCGTGACTGCGGCGTTACAGGCGCTCGCAGAGGAGTCCCGGGTTGGCTAGCGAAGGCCATTTCCAGCACGAAGCAGCGGTGGTCGAAAGCCAATCGGTGGGCCGCGGAACGCGCATCTGGGCGTTCACGCATATCCTGCCCGGAGCCGTGATCGGCGCCGATTGCAATCTCTGCGATCACACCTTCATCGAGAACGATGTGCGGATCGGCGACCGCGTCACGCTCAAGGGCTGCATCCAGGTGTGGGACGGAATCACGCTGGAGGACGATGTTTTTGTCGGGCCTAGCGTCACCTTCGCACCTCACGGCCGTACGCTGGTAAAGCGCGGCGCGAGCATCGGCGCCAATGCCACGATTCTCGCAGGGGTCACGATCGGTGAGAAGGCGATGGTCGGCGCCGGAGCGGTGGTGACGCGCGACGTGCCGCCGGCCGCGATCGTGGCCGGGAACCCGGCACGCATCATTGGCTATGAAGGTGCGGGCTACGAAGGCGCGGGCTACGGCGGCGCGGATTCGCTCTTCGCTCCGGCTTCGGGCACTCCCACAGAGTGCGGCGTGAGCGCAACCCGGGTCAAGGGCGTAACCCTGCACCGGCTGCCGGAGGTGAAGGACCTGCGCGGCAATCTTAGTTTCGGGGAGGTCGCCAAAGAGGTCCCCTTCGAAATCAAGCGCTACTTCCTGGTGTACGGCGTAACCAGCGAAGACATTCGCGGCGAACACGCGCACCGCTCGCTGCACCAGTTTCTGATCTGCGCTCACGGCCACTGCCATGTGGTGGCGGATGATGGCGCCAAGCGCCAGGAGTTCGTCCTGGATAACCCGGCGACCGGCCTGCACCTGGCCCCGATGGTGTGGGGGATCCAGTATAAGTATTCGGCGGACGCGGTCCTGCTGGTGCTGGCCTCGGATCGGTACAACCCGGAGAGCTATATTCGGGAATACTCGGAGTTCCTGCGACTGGTGAAGGCGTGAAATACTCACTCATCATCCCGGTTTACAAGAACGAGGCGAACCTGGATCGATTGCTCCCCGCGGTGGTGAAACTGGGCGAGCGCGTACCCGGGGAGTTCGAAGTGGTCTTCGTGGTGGACGGCAGCCCGGACCGGTGCCTGGAGATTTTGAGGGAGCGGCTTCCGGCGCTCCCGTTGCGGACCAAGCTGCTCTCGCTGAGCCGCAATTTCGGCTCTTTCGCCGCCGTGGCGGCGGGGATGGAGAAAGCCTGGGGCGATTGCATTGCAGTAATGGCGGCGGACCTTCAGGAACCGCCCGAACTGGTACTGCAATTCTTCGCAGCGCTGGCCAGCGGGCGCACCGATATCGTTTTCGGCGTGCGCGGCGGGCGCTCCGATCCCTGGCCTTCGGAGATGGCATCCACCCTCTTCTGGTATTTCTATCGCAAGTTCGTGATCAAGGACATTCCTCCGGGCGGTGTGGATGTTTTCGGCTGCACGCGCCAGGTCCGCGACCAGCTGCTGCCGCTGCAGGGCGTGAACACCAACGTCATCGCCTTGCTTTTCTGGCTGGGTTACCGCCGCGAGTACATCGTGTACGAGCGGCAGGAGCGGCTGGAAGGGAAGTCTGCGTGGACCTTGCGCAAGAAGCTGCGTTACGCGCTGGACAGCATCTTCAATTTCACCGATCTGCCGATCCGGCTGCTGCTCTATGCCGGTTCGATCTCGATGGTGCTGGCCGTGGTTTTCGGCGGGCTGGTGCTGATCGCGAAATTGCGCGGCAACATACCCGTGCCCGGCTATGCGCCGATCGTGCTGGCGATCGTGTTTTTCGGGGCGCTGACCAGCCTCGGATTCGGCATCGTGGGTCAATACATCTGGCTCGCATTGCAGGTGAGCCGCCGCCGTCCCGATTATGTAGTCGATTCGGTGGAAGAGCATCGGCTGTAGCCTTCCTGGAGGCGGGGGAATGGAACCCGCCCGCCTCCGAGCCTGTCGCTTCCTACTGGTCGGTTTTAACGGAATGCCGGACACGGCGAAGGCTTCCAGAAAGTCTCGGCCCGACCGAGAGGTAGCTGGCGGGAGCGTTCTGGTTGCGATATTCGGTGACGACCCAGTCTGGAGAGCGGGCGACGTTGGAGATGCGGATCTCATCAATGGCCCCGTCGGCATTCTGGTTGGGATAAGACAGCAGCCTGCCGGGCGTGGTGACCGTGCCGTAATTCACGGAAGCAGCCGTATGTGTGCCGTCGGGCGCCCCGTTGATATATAAACGCTGGGTGCTGCCATCCCAAACGGCGGCGACGTGATACCAGGCGCCGGTGGACAGGGAAGCCGCGGAAGTAGCGACGTTGTAGTTCACTCCCAAGCCGTTCGGATCCGTGTAGAGCACCAGTTTCCCTGCTGTGTTGACCGCCAGAATGTAACCCGCGGCAGTATTGGCCTGATAGGGGGACGTGATCAGGCCCGGGTAGGAAGCGAATGAATTGAGCTTCACCCACGCCGACAATGTGAATGCGCTCCCCGGCAGCAGCGCAGTGGAAGTTCCAATGTTCACCCATTGGGCACCGGTCGCAGCGGCTCCGCCACCGACTGCACCCGCCACGGCGGTAGCGCCATTGTTGACGCCATTGTTAGCGCTGCCGGTCGAATCCGCCAATGACAGGGTGGTTCCGTTGGGCAGATGCCACACACTCATGAAGTTCGCATCCCACACGGCAGTGGAGGTGCTCTGGAAGCTGGTGAACGCGCCACCGTAATACATGCCGATCGTGTCATCGGCCGTGTGCGAGAGGGTGGGCCGCAGAACGTGGGCGATGATCGCGCCGGTGGTCGGAGAGTAGGACTCGATCTCCCACTTCAAGGCGGCGCCCGCGCCGGAACAGTCCGGGTAGAAGGCGATATCGTAACCGCTGTTGTTATTGACGAGGCCGCCGTTGGCGGTTGTCTTCAGATCCGCATCGGTGAAGCTGACGGTGAGCGGGTAGTTGGCAAGATCGCCCGCGCCGGAGACCATGGTGTGCAGAGTGGTTACGACTTTGCAATATGAGTAGCCGTTTGCATAGCCCGAATAAGTTTGTCGGGGTCCCACGGAAAGGTAAGTGCCAGGATCGGCCTGGTTACGATACTCGGTGAGGATCCAATCCGCTGAGCGCCCCGTATTCGAGAGCCGCACCTCGTCCAGCGTGCCATTCAGAAACCTTCCTGGCACGCCGTTCAGATCGTGGGCGCCGATGAAGGTGTTTCCATTGGTGAGTGCGCCTGCCGCTATATTCGCACTGGCTTTCTGGACGCCATCGAAATAGAGCCTCCAGGTAGCTCCGTCATAAACCCCGGTCAAATAGTGCCAGTCCCCGGCATTCCAGCCGGCGATGTTCCACTCCACGCCGTAGGTGACCATCGCCTGATAGCTACCGGTCCGCAGTTGAACCGTACCCGCATTGTTGTACAAATCGAGATAGCGGCCAACGTTCTCCGCGCCGTTGGTGTATTTATCGGCCAGAAGGGCCATGAGGTTTCCGGTTGCCGGGAAGGAAGCCATGTTCGCCCATACGGAGATTGTGATGGGGCCGGTAATGTCGATGGGCCCAGCGTTTACATATTGTGAAGCTGCAGCAACCAGCCCCACGCCACCATCGACCTTTCCGGTGACGGCAGCGGGCGTATTCATCGGCGTTCCGCCTGCATGGAGCGTGGAATCGTTGGTCGTCCCGTTGCCGAAATGCCAGACTCCCTTATAGTTGATGTCCCAAACCGCCGGCGCGGTGCTCTGAAAACTGCTGAACCCGGCGCCGAAAAACATCGCGATGGTGTCATCCGTGCTAGCTGAAAGCTTGGGCCGCAACACGTGGGCGACGAGTGCGCCGGTGGTGGGGGAATAGGATTCTATTTCCCACTTCAGCGGTGTTCCGTTGGCGGTGCAGTCGGAATAGAAGCCGATGTCATAACCACTGGCGTTATTCACGAGACCGCCGTTGGCGATAGTTTTCAGGTCCGGGTCGGTGAGGACGACGGTGAGGGGGTAGTTGGCAAGGTCGATTGTGCCGGAGACCATGGTGTGCCGGGTGGTGACGATCTTGCAGTTGCTGTATCCGTTTGGGTATGCCGCATACGCAGGAACTGTCAACATGACCAGGAGTGCGAAGCGGAGCGACCTGGCGGCGGAGGCTGTCTCCTGGGTTCGTTTGGCATCCGCACGTGTTGACGGCAGTGGAGCTGCCGGGTTCGTTTGGGGAGCAACGCCCCGCTTTCCTGCGGCCGTAGCTGGACAACCTGAGCCATCTTGATGCTGGGCGGCGCTGCGTACAGGCGCACCGACGCACTTCTGCGCGGTTCTATTGGATTTCATGTGGGGTCACTTTCTGACTGGGCTTGATGACCAGCCTCACTGACCGGAAAGTAACATGGCGATTCTGGCGTGCCGGGGAGTTAGTCGGGCAAGTTGTTGAATCCGCTCAGCAAAAAAATCTCAAGTTTGTGTGAACGGCTTTTTCAGCACACGCACGCCTGGGCAATCCGGACAGGGCTCACTCGATTCTCCAGAGTTCGTATCGATCGTCCTTGCTATCGCCAAAGCCCCAAAGGAGATTGCCACCCCAGTTTGTGTAGAGTCCCTTGCCTTCCCACATGGTTCTTCCAAACCGGTAGTGATGATACGAGGTTTGGAGCAGGCTGCGTTTTGGAAAGTGGGGCAGGACCATCCCGCCTTCGCGGATGCCCACCACGAGAAGGTCTCCGGCCTTCGCCTCGGTCACACCCGGTTTGTAGAGCCTGGCGCCGGCGAGGGGGGCATACCAATATGACGAGAACTCGTTGCCGTACCAGACGGTTTCGCCTTTTGCCGCGTGGGGCGCGATGAGTTCGAACATGGCGGACCGGCCAAACTCGGCGAACTCGGCGTCCGACCGGAGGATGAGGACGGAGTAGATCGCTGCGCCGCTGATCAGCAAAATGGCTGCGGAGCTGGCCATCCGGGGCGAAAGAGCTTTCGCAAGCGTGAAGCACAGGAAAATGGCCGCGGGCATGCAGGGGAGCAGGTATTTGATGGGGAGGTGGCCGTAGTAGACGACCGGCAACGGGACCAACAACCACAATAAGTAGAAGAACGCCGGCTGATCGCGTTCCTTCCAAAACTCGTAGACGAGGTCGGCAAGCACCACGAAGCCGAGAGCAGCCAGGAAACCTGAGAATTTTCCGGGGATGAAGGCGTCGATGGCCAACGCTACCAACAGAAGGCAGCCGAGGCGGCGCGGCGCCGTGTGCCAGCGATTCGCCGCCCAGGCGACGGCCAGGGGCAGGGGTAGGCACAGATAGAACAGGTAGGAACGAAGATTTCGAGGGATCGCCTGGAGCCCGGAAAACAGAGCGGGCGGGTTGATCGCGAGACCACGCTCGCGGGTGGCGAAAATGACCGTGAAGAGCACGATTCCGCCGCCGAGCACCGGAAGCCACAGCACCCAATCGTGGCGAGCCTGACGCAGGATGGCAGAGGGATGAAGGCTTTCCAGCAGGAAGAAAGCCGAGAGCGGGACGAGGAGGGCCAGATGTGCGCGCGCGATCCCGGCCAGGCCGATGGCGAATGCAGCGAGCAGCCCTTGATGCCACCGGCGCGAATGTTTCCAGGCAGCCAGGCGCTCGATCGCCACCAGCGCGACCGCGGAAGCCAGGACGTCCGGCATCGCGGTGCTTGCCATGGGCAGGAATGGCGGAAGGGCCACCAGCAGAAGCGCGCCGGCGACGGCATGGTTCTTCCCCCAACCGAGGCGGAGGGCCAGCGACGTCATGGAGAGGATGGCAACCGTGGCGAAGACCAACTGAGTGAGATGCGCCACCCACTCGACGGAGCCGCTCAGAACGGTGGGAACCAGGGCGTAGCCGAACAGGGTATTGCCTGGCGTGAGGTAATAAGCCTTCGTACAGTAGTCGACCAGATTCCAGCAGATCTCGAAATCCATCGGATGGAGCGGGTGCTTTAGGATCTGACGCGCCATCGTCAGAAAATGCGGGTCATCGATCAGGAACGGCTTATTGAGGAACGGGAGGAGGCAGGCGGCGGCAAGTAGAAGGGCCGGCCAAGCGCACCGCAGTATCGTAGCGAGTGATACATTCGCGGTTGCGGCTGCGCGCGGTGGTGTTGCCGAGGTCAAGCGGACTTCCCGCAGGCGAGGGGAGCGCGGCTGAACAAGAGGTCTACGTAGTCCTCTTCGCGGAGGTTGGGGATGCCTAAGGAGATTACTCCGTGTGGGTGCACCTCATACCCCTGAAATCCCCGGGCAACCAGAAATTCGATCAGTTCCCGGGGGTCAAAACCCAATTCCCGAAGGGCAGAAGGGGCGTATTCCAGTACAAGAGTCAGCGCCGGATTCAATTCGAGAGTCTTTATCATGCCCTGGCAGACCGGAAATTCAAAGCCCTGAACGTCGATCTTCACAAAAGAAACGGGCCCCGGGTTCCGCGCCAGGAAGTCGTCAATACTAACGAGAGGCACGCGAATACCGGTCACGCCGGGGATTAGGGAGCGAAACTCTCCCGTAATCACGCGATGGTCGGCGGGATGCTGCAGGTTTTGAAAAAGATCGACGGTGCCCGGTGCGGCCCCGACGGCGCATTGAAACACGGCAACCTTATCCCGAAGGCTGCGACGCGCGGCAACCTCCTGCAACGACTTGAAGTTGGCCGGTTCCGGCTCGAAGCCGTACACCTTGTAGCCGGCGTCCAACCCGCGAGCCAGGACGGAGACAGTGTAACCAACGTTAGCGCCGATATCCAACACATTGCCGCCGCGGAGCAACTCCGGGCGGGAGGCGACGAGGGCGGCCAAGTTGTCTTCTACCCAGCGTTTGTACAAGAAGTAGACAGACTGGAAAACCCCGCGCCCGAAGGCCGTTTCCATCAGCCCGGTGCTCTTCACCAGAGAATAAGAGCGCACCGCCAGCTGCTGAAATCGAGGGGAACTACTCATTATTTGATTGACCGTGAAATCTATAACAATATACTATTGCATAAAGTGCGACTTAATACCCAAAAGAGGTCGAAATCGATGTCGATGCTCTGCCGGGAATTTGAAATCGGTACGTGCAGAGCAAGGGCCGAAAGAATGCCGCTGATACCAGCGGAGATACCTGCGGAGACTCCCGTTTGGGGTATTGAATCGCTCCGGTCGAGTCGCGCTACTCGAAGGATATTGCAGGACCATGTCGCCGGAAAACGCGACCGGTGGATTCACGCGAACGGCTACTACTACAACTACATCAAACGCCTCTTGCGCTTTGTCGTCGAGCCGGGCAAACGGGTGCTTGAAATCCGTTGCCAAACGGGGCATTTGCTCGCCGCTGTGGAGCCGTCCTTCGGGGTGGGTACGGAGATCGGTGGAGAGCTCGTCGCCGTGGCCCAGGAAAACTACCCCGATCTTCAGTTTCTTTGCACCGACCCGGAGGACGTGGACCTTGGCGTAAAGTTCGACTACATCATCGTCAGCCACATCTTTGATACGGTGGATATCCAGACCACCTTGGAGCGCGTCAAGGCGCACTGCACGCCGGATACGCGCGTTCTGGTAGTGAACTATAACCAACTATGGGAGCCGGCGCTGAAACTGGCAAGCAAGCTGGGCTTGCGCTCTCCCTGCATTGAACCCAACTGGTTGAGCGAAGATGATCTTCGGGGATTCCTGAATGTCTCCGGCTTGCGGGCGTTGCGCACGCATCAGATTCTGCTGTTTCCGAAGTACATCCCTCTGATTTCTTGGTTCTTGAATGACGTTCTGGCCCGGCTTCCGGGGCTGCGGCGGTTATGCCTGATTCAGGTGATCGTGGCGCGGCCGGAACCAACGCCAAGGCGCGAAGAGCAGACGTCGGTTTCGGTGATCGTGCCCTGCCGGAACGAGCATGGCAATATTCAGGCGGCGGTCGAACGGATCCCGGAGATGGGCAGGCATACGGAGATCATCTTCTGCGACGACAAATCGACGGACGGGACGGCCGACGAGGTGCGGCGGATTAGGGCGCTGTACCCGCACCGGGATATTCGTTTGCTGGATGGTCCGGGCATCTGCAAGGCGGAAAATGTGTGGACGGGATTCCGCGGAGCCAGAGGCGACGTCCTGATGATTCTCGACGCCGATCTCACGGTGATGCCGGAGGAACTGCCGCTGTTCTTCCGTGCCCTAGTGCAAAACCGCGGGGAGTTTGTCAACGGGAGCCGGCTGGTGTACCCGCTGCCCAAGACCGCCATGAAGTTCTTCAACCGGCTGGGCAACAGAGTCTTCGGGATGGTCTTTTCGTATCTGCTGAAGCAACGCTTTAAAGACACCCTGTGCGGCACCAAAGTGCTTTGGCGCAAAGACTGGCTGCGCATTGAGAAGGGCCTCGGCGGTTGGGGCATTCAAGACTTGTGGGGCGATTACGAGCTGATCTTCGGCGCGTCGAGGCTGCATCTGGAAATCGTCGAAATTCCCGTGCACTACCAGGAGCGTGTTTTCGGGGTGACCAAGATGACACGCGTCTTTTGGAATGGAGTGCGCATGTTTCTTATCTGCCGCGGCGCCTGGCGGAAGCTTCACGGATAGATTTCGTTTGAGAGGGCGCTCATGGAAACCGATCTCGAACAGCACCAACGGGAAATCCAGGAGAACCGGGAACACTGGCGGCGGAAACCCCTGCTCCGGCACATCTACGGCCAGTTTTATCAAGATATTTCGGCGCGCATTCAATCTAAGAATCCTGGACTGATTGTCGAACTGGGCTCCGGCATGGGAAACGTGAAGGAGCACATTCCAAATTGCATTACCACGGACGTATTTCCGAACCCGTGGCTGGACCGGATCGAGAATGCCTACGCCCTCACGTTTGGAAGCGATACGGTCGGCAATCTGATTTTGTTTGACGTGTGGCATCACCTGCAATACCCCGGAGAGGCGTTGCGCGAGTTTTCAAGAGTCATGGTGGCAGGCGGCAGGGTGCTGATTTTCGACCACGCAATGGGGATTCTAGGTAGGTACGTCGTGGGTGCCGTCCATCACGAGCCACTTGGACTGGAACACGAGATCACCTGGAGAGCGGGCGACGATTTTCGTCCCCAGGCGCCCGGTTATTATGCCGCGCAGGGCAATGCCAGCCGCATCTTCGCGGGCGACAAGTTTCGGGAACAACTCGAAGGGTGGCAGATTACCGAGATCAAGTACTACTCCGGTGTCGCCTATATCGGTAGCGGCGGCTTTCGGGGACCGCAAGTCTATCCCACGGCATGGCTGCCTTTCTTTGAATCCGTCGATAGGGCTTTGTCGAGATCTCCCGCGCTAGCCTCCAGAATGCTGGTGGTGCTCACCAAGCGATATTGAACGATGCGTGAACTTCGGAACCACTCATGAGGCTGCTCGCGGCACCCTGGCGAGCATCTTGCTTTGTGCCAGCGGCTACGTCTTGTTGGCGTACGCCGTGAACCCCCAGGGCGATTTCGCTATTCGCGGTTATCGCCCGGCGAGGTGGTGATGTGCCACGATTACGATCATTCCGAGTGCGCAAAGCGGTGGATGAGTTCCTCGCAGACAAACCCGAGATCGCGATTCATCAACCCGCCGGTGCCACTGCCTGATCGTCAAGCACTAGTACTAGTCTAGGGCGAGGGTCAATTTCGCGGCGGAACGTCCCATTGGCGTTCGTTGCGAATCATAAACTGGCGATCACCTGACGTGGCGACAGTCTTAAAGTGTTCCTGAATATACCGGGCTAGCGGCCAGAGGCGCGGGTCCAGGTGGCCTTTGTTCCAGAACTCAAGACCGCGAGGGTAAAACACGACGCAGTTGTTGACGGAGCTCGAGAAATCGGCCACGATGACCTGCTGCTGCTCAGCGCTGAAAGCGTACATCCAGTTGTCATAGTTGAGCGGTCCCGGCGGCGTGTCAACTCGACCGGGAAGCGGCTGGCCCGTCCAGAAATACAGGCTGGGACTGCCGGGTAGCCCCACGAATGTGTCGCAGTGCTGCTTCAGGTTGCCGACCAGCCACTGAAGATCCTGCGCCTGTTCACGCCCGACGTGTATACGGTGCGCGCCCGGCAAGTTCAGGGGGGCCAGCGATTCGTAGTACTGCCGCGCGCGGTAGGCGCGCACGGGATAGGCAAGTAACGTGAAAGACAAGGTCAGGACAGCGGCAGGTCTGCCAAACCTGAATGTGACGGCACGGGGTAGCGCACGGAGGCCGTCCATCAGAACGACCAACGACACCACCAACGGCAACACGCGAATGAAGTAGGTCTGGCTTCCGGCGATCGGATAGGCGTAAAGGGTCTGTAGGATAGTCGCCGCGCATAGCAGATGCCTCGTGAAGGACTCCTTGGGGTTTGCACGCTCGGGCGCGACGCACGTGAGCAGCCAGCACACCGGCGTCACGAGGCCGATCAAGAGGTTGGGGGCAAACACTGCCACGAGCGGGCCCATCGTGCCAAGGCCGATTTGTATGGGCAGGAGCCGCTGCCGGATTCGCGGATCGCCGTCACGGATTGCGCGCGAGCACCACACGGCGGCGAGCAGACCGCCGAGCGCCCATGCGACCCACGGGCGGCCGAGAACTACGGCTAAATACCAGAATTTTGTGCTGACGTTGGCGCGGACATGCTGCAGTACCAGGGAATCGAGGATGCTGGAAATCGGAATACCCTGCGCAAGGAGGGCCAGGAACACGGCCGCGAAGGTAAGAGCGAAGCCCGCCAGCGCCCCCCAGGCGTCGCGCCAAGACTCCGCGCAGCGCGACAAGCGCATCGGCCCGACGAGCAGGGCCGCGGTCGAAATGGTGACCACCCAGCAGTAAGCCTGTGCTGCCGGATCGTCGAGGTGCACGCGCATCATCGCGTAGGGAAGGATCATCGAAGCTGCGCCGGCCCCAAGCATGGCGAGCCGCCGGACCCAGCCGTGCGGCGCTTCCGAGAGCACGGCCAGCGCAACTGCCAGCACGGCGAAGATCCCGATGTTTACCTTGATGAGCATCAACGCCGCAGCGAGCGCTCCGCAAACCGAGACGGCCCACGGCCGGTACCGCGGGTTGGAGGCGAAAACGCCGGCTGCAGCAAGGGTGATGAGCAGCAACAGGCAGATCTCCTGCGGATGGCCGGGTTCGTTGTTGAAGAAGGCGAGCTCGCGGAAAACTACGAAGTGCGTGAGCGAGGCGGCGGCGAGGGAACTGGTGAGCCGCCACACGATCCATGCGCAGACGAGGCAGCAGAGAAGCGTCATGACCGCCGAAGCGACCCGCACGGAGTCATGGTCCAAGGGAATTCCAGTCAAGCGGCGGAGAGCGCCATTAAAGAAGTAATAAACCGGGCCGTAGCCGGTGAATATCTCTAGGTACAGTCTGGACCCGGCGAGGTACTGCTTGACGGTCATCATCAGGGTGCCCTCATCGTCCCAAAACGAGAAGTTCGAGAGCATGCGCCAGTAGGCCGCCAACGCGGCAGGCAGGGTAAGAAGAGCGAACCAGACAGCGGTACGGAGCGCTTTCATTCCTCCTATCGTACGAATTTTTACAATTGCTTGGGGGTTTTAGTGCGTAGCCAAGCCATCAGCCGCAATGGAACGGTGGGCCGTTATTCAGCCCTGCGAGTCTGCAGCGCTTACAGGGATGTAGGTGGTGGGCGCTCGCGGGTTCGAACCGCGGACCTTCTGGGTGTAAACCAGACGCTCTAACCAGCTGAGCTAAGCGCCCCAGATTCGACTCTAGCATGGTACCGGGACTCAATCCAAGGCGCGGGTAATCCCGCTGCCAGAGGTCTGCGTAGATCCGGGGACATCTTCACTTGAAGCACGATTCCCGGCTAACGTTCGTGTCTACACCGAGCCCCGGTGGATTGCTCGTCGTGCAACTCGCTGAGGCGGAGGAGTTTGCTAAGATTTGTTATTTATGTTACATTGCCTCGGCAGATGGACAAATCCCAGGAGCGCAGGCGCCTCGATCGGGTTGACTCTTTTCTGCAGAGCCCGGGCCTGGAGTGCGTGGAGGTCGCCGCGCAAGCCCGAGGGCGGGATGTGGTCGATCTGCTCCGCCAACCGGCGTGGCACTGGCCGGCTGCGATATTGCTTGCGATCTTTTTTGTTGCCAGCAGCCTGTACATTTCTGTGCATCGTCTGCTGTGGTTCGATGAGATCTTAACGGCCCTTGTTTCGCGCCTGCCCAATCTGGCTACCATGTGGAAGGCGCTACACGAAGTCGCGGATCAAACCCCACCCCTGTATTTCCTGGTCACCCGTACGTTCGATCAGATGTTCCACCATTCAGATATTGGCTTGCGCGTGCCTTCAGCGCTCGCATTAGGTGTGGGGTTACTCGTCACTTTCGATATCGCGAGGCGGTTGACGGATGGCCTTTACGGATTGATCGCCATGTCGCTTCTCGCGACTTCAGCCGTGGCCTATTACGGTTACGAGGCGCGCTCTTACGCCATCTACTTCATGCTCGCTGCGGTCGCCTTGTGGCTTTGGGCCTTCACGAAAGCCGAGAGTAAACTCGCTGCCGTCGCATTCGGGGCCGTCTTCCTCGTTGGGGTGGCGATCCATTACTACATCCTCCTCTGCCTGATACCGTTTGGCATCGCGGCCTTCTCGGATAAACGGATCGTTCATTGGAAGCTGATGTTCGCAGCGTTGGGGGCGGCGCTTCCGCTCGCGACACTGTATCCCCTCATCGCAAGTTCGCGAGCTTTCGCAAATTCCGTCGGTCCCACGTGGGCGCCGTCAATAAGTAAGCTGGTGGCCACATACCTGAACTTCCTGCCGACAAGCGCGCTTCTGTCGTTAGGGGTGGTAGTAATCGGTACGGTCGCCTTCGGTAAGTCCCGCGACCACCTGGTGCCCTCGATGGGTGCGGGCGAACGCGTAGGCTGGCTGTTTCTCGTTGTGCCCTGTGCTGCATACATCCTCGGGCAACTGGTGACCCATCTATTCCATGATCGGTACACAATCGGCGCTGCGCCAGGAATGGTCGTAGGGGCAACCTGCCTGATCTGGCGGCACTGCCGGGAATCGAGATTTCTTTCCCTCGCCATATTGCTTGCCGTCGGCGGGTCCGCCGTCGGCCAACAGGTACGTGCCATGAGAAATATCAATGAGATAAAGGCGGATAGCGGGGAGTACCAGGAACGAACCCTGCACCTGCAATCGCTGGAGGAGATGCTGATTCGCGATGGTAAACAACACGTGGTTTTAGACTGGGACATCGAGTACCTGGAAGCGTGGTATTACTCAAAGCACCGCGCCGATTACGAGTGCTTCACCTCCGAGAAGAGGTGGGCTATCGCCAGATACACCCCGCTGCATTTCGTCTCAATAGCAGAGATTGTTGCCAACGCCAAGAACACGGCCCTCGTCGCGCCGACTCCTGCCCTCACTGAAGCACTCGCGCGGGCTGGACTCCATCTCAAATCCCGTGTCGCTGACTCGCAGCAGATCATCTACCTTGAATAGCTACATCACGTAGAACTTCGCCGGGCGTCGAGGACTTGCTTCAGAGCTTGCGGACTACGGCTGCGCCGCGCGTATGCAAGCCCGGAAGCCAACCGCAGCGGCGCAGAGAGCGAGGGAAGTGACGCGCCAGCGAGGGCGGGTGGTGGGATTTGAACCTTCTAGTATGGTACCAGGACTCAACCCAACAGCGCGCCCTCGGGACCTTTGATAGACTAAACGTGTCGTGACCTCGTCCCCAGCACTGCGGTGTCCCACCTGCGGAAGTCTCGACTATCGCCGCTCTCACTCCAAAGGATTTCTCGACTACATCATGGCCGCGGCTCACCGCAAGCCGATGCGCTGCAGGCACTGCGGGCGCCGGTTCTACCAGGTGGTGCCCCGGCCGCCCGAGGAAGCCGAAGAGGAAGAAACGGAAGAACACAAGTCCGCGTAGGGCGAAGCGCTGCGGCACAATCGTGTGCGCCCGTTGCGGGACTCTGACCGCCGGCGAAATTCAGCGACGTCACCTGTGGTCGAAAAAGATCATTTACGATTGGCCGAGCAAGGTATCAATCGCGGTATCCGGGTTTTCGCTGGCGCATATGGTAGTTTCGAGGATTCCAAGGACTTGGGCAGGATCGAGATCAGGATCCTGCAGTACGGAGTAAATCCAATCGAGGCGGCGACGATCTTGGGACTTCATCTGTCGCTCAATGTAACATAAATAACAAATGGGATCTGAAGATACTTTTCTTTAGGATGTGCCTCCTAGGACGCGCAGCGCAGCCGAGCCGATTCGCTCAACAGTCTAACTCCCGTGACGCGATGATCGGGCCGGAAAGTGCGACGAGGCACGCGTGCGGACCGGTGTGGCACAATCGTTTCCATGCTTCGAAACTGGATTTCGATTTTGGTGCTCATGTCCTTTGCGGGAGCCGCGCTGGCGCAGGCGCCGGCCAGCGGCAAGCGCGTGCGCAGGCTGCTGATCCACAACGCCATTGTGGTCGATGGGAACGGCACGCCGGCGAGCGGACCTAAGGACATCTTGATCGAGAACAACCTGATCACCGATGTGATTCCGCTGGACCCGGTGGCGGTCAACCGCGGATCGCGCGCCGCGGCGCAGGCCGACGCTGTGATCGACGCCACGGGCAAGTATGTGCTGCCGGGCCTGATCAACGCGCACGCACACCTGCAGGAAGAGCGCGGCGGCAAACCGCAGCCGATCGAATATGAACTGAATATCTGGCTGGCGTGCGGCATCACGGCCATACGCGACGTGGGCAGCGACACCAGGCGTGCGCTCGAATTGCGCAAGCAATCGGCGGAGGGCGAGATCGCGGCGCCGCGGATTTTCGTGTACCCGATGTTCGGGCGTCCCAAGGATGCGGCGGCGGCGCGTGCCCGGGTGCAGGCATTGAAGCAGCAGGGGGCGGACGGCATCAAGATCCTCGGCATCGACCGCGACACCATGGCGGCGATGGAGGACGAAGCGCACAAGCTGGGGCTGCCGATCGCGCATCACGCCGGGGTGGAAGAGACCAACGCGTGGGACGACATCAACTTCGGCACCACCAGCATCGAGCACTGGTACGGGATTCCGGATGCGGCGATCGAGAGCGGCGTGCAGGGCTTCCCCCCGTCGTACAACTACAACAACGAGACCGACCGCTTCCGCTACGCCGGGCACCTCTGGCGCGAGGCCAATCCGGAGCGGCTGGGCAAGGTCTTGGACGGCATGGTGAAGGCGCACGTGGCCTGGGTGCCGACGCTGGATATTTATGAGGCCAGCCGCGACCTGCAGCGCGCGCAGAACCAGCCCTGGTTCGCCGAGTACCTGCATCCCGCGCTCGAAGAGTATTTCCGGCCCAACCCCGCGAACCACGGCTCGTACTTCATCGGCTGGACCTCCACCGACGAGATGTACTGGAAAGAGAACTACCGGCTGTGGATGGCGGCGCTGCGCGATTTCGACCGCCGCGGCGGCCTGATCGGGATGGGCGACGACGCGGGCTTCATCTACCAGATGTACGGCTTCGGGCTGATTCGCAGCATGGAACTGCACCAGGAGGCGGGCTTCCATCCGATTAAAATCATCCAGCAGGCCACGGGGAACAACGCGAAGATTCTGGGGCAGCAGGAGAAACTGGGACGGGTGCGCGCCGGGTTCGCGGCCGATCTGATTGTGGTCAACGGCAATCCGCTGGAGAATTTGAAGGTGCTGTATCCGACCGGCACGGAAGAGATCCGCAACGGCAAGCAGGTCCACACCGGCGGCGTGGAATGGACGATCAAGGACGGCATTCCGTATCACGCTCCGGAGCTGATGGCGAAGGTGAAGGAAATGGTGGCGCAGGCGAAGAAGGTGGCGAGCGTCAGTTCCCGGTAGGCACCTTGTCGAGGCGATCGACGATCAGCATTTCCACCGGGCCTTTACGCGACTCGAGGCGCAGGCCGAGCTGCTGCTGAACGGCGGCGAAGATAGTGGGTCCGGAATCGGCGCGGGCCTCACCCGCGCTCGCGGCAGCCAAATCGATGTCCGGCGCGGATTCGAAAGCGAGCGTAAAATCGTACCGGCCGGGGAGTTCAGTCAGATCTCTGACGAGACGGTTGACGTAGACGCCGATCGTGTCGGCGAGTTGATCCATGGTGCGATGCCGCGCGAAGACCTTGGTCCTGGTAAACTCACCGCCGGAAAGGGTCAGGGTGAATGAGCCGGGGATTTTGACGCCGGGAGGAATTTCGGGAAAGCCATCCTTGCCCATCGTCACCCTCGGCCTGGGCATGGCGGGGTCGGGGAAAGCGTCCTCATCTTCCGCGGCGGCGGGGTCGGACTTCTCCAGTTTCGGCGCGTTCCTGCCGGCCAGCAAGACGTACGTCGGAAGCTCTTTGGTCTCGCGATGAAGGGAGAGGTGGAAGCGTTCCTCCAGGAGGTTTTGGAGCATCAGGGCGACCTGCTCCTTCGTGGCGCCCTGTGGAATTTTGGCGACGATCTCGTAGCGCTCGGTATCCATCCAGGAGGGACCGGTGAGTTGAAAGGTCTTGATACCATACGCCCACATCAGAATGGTTTTCATAGATGCGGTGCCTGCGAGGCGGTTCGGCATTCTGGTGCCTGGCCCGCCAGCTAACGGAGCGAGCCGGCGGCCAGGCACCAGGGCTTCCGCGGGTTTGACCGATGCGACTTCGAAGGCCGGCTGGGACTGTGCGACGGCGGCGGAGGCGGCGAGAAGGAAAACGCCGGCGGAGGTCATCTTGCGGACATGATAGCAGATGAACCGGATGTGCCAGTCCTAATTCAATCCGAGCGGCAATCATGTGATCTAATTTTGGAGAGGCAGGAAGGAGTCGGGACAAATGGATTGGAACAACGTTCTTAAAGTGGTCGAGAGCACGATCACTGGAGTCGGGCTGCAGGTGCTGGGCGCGATCGTTCTCTACATTGCGGGACGGTGGCTGATCTCGATCGCGGTCGGGATGGTGCAAAAGGGGCTGTCGCGGCAACGGCTGGAACCTACCCTGTTGCGCTTCATCGGCAACACGGTCTCGGTGATTCTGAACATCACGCTGGTGATCGCGATTCTGGGATATTTCGGAGTGCAGACCACGAGCTTTGCGGCGCTGCTGGCGGGGGCGGGCCTCGCCATCGGAACGGCATGGGGCGGGCTGCTCTCCAACTTCGCGGCCGGCATCTTCCTGGTGGTGCTGCGGCCGTTCAAAGTCGGCGATTTCATTTCGGCCGGGGGCATCACGGGCACGGTGGAAGAGGTGGGCCTATTCGTCACCACCATCGACACGCCGGATAACGTCCGGACGTTCGTGGGCAACAACAAGCTGTTCTCCGACAATATTCAAAACTTCTCGGCGAACCCGTACCGGCGGGTGGAACTGACGGCACAGATTTCAGGCGCGGCGGATCCGAAGCAGGCGATGGCGGCGATCAAGCAGCGGGTCCAGAAGATTCCGAACGTGGCGGCGAAGCCAGAGCCGGATGTGGCGATCGCGTCGTTCACACCCGTGGGTCCGGTGCTCGCGATCCGGCCCTACACCAGCAACGAATCCTACTGGCAGGTCTATTTCGACACCAACATGGCGATTCGCGAAGTGCTGGGTGACGGGAGCTTCCCGGCGCCGATGCCGGTCTACGGAGTTCAGCACATGAACGCGCAGGTGGCAAAGGCGTAGGATCGGAAACTGGAACGGGGACTAGGCGACCGGGCTCCACATATCAATGGCCCACTTCCACGTGCCGTCTTCCTGCTTCCAGACCACCACGTACTTCACTTCGACGGTAGCGCCGCCGCCCAGGGTGAGGACAGCCTTGCCGATTTCCGCGATCTGATCGCTGGAGCCTTCGGCGTGCACGGTTTCCAGGGTGCAGGACTTGCAGTCCATGGCAGCTATGCCGCCGGCCCAGAATGCCTTGATGGCGTCGCGGCCGGCAATCACGGGCGCGCCGGGAGGCAGAATGCGGGCGTCGCGGGTGTAGACGCGATCGAGATGGCTGACGTCGCGGGTGGGTACGACTTCGTTGACGAAGACGGCGTTGGTGGCCTTCATGGCGGCGGCTACTTCAGGCGAGAGGCTCATCGAGGGCGGCGCTCCTTTTGGCGCAGAAGTCAGTATATAGGACTTCAGGGCGCGGTCGGGCGGAAAGCCTTCAGCACGGTTTCCAGATTGTCCGCCGTGCAGTAAACGTGGTCCCCGTAGAGCGGGTAGGAGAGCAGGAAGCCATCGACCAGATCGGCGAGTGATTGAATCCCCTGGATTATCAGCGCCGGCGGGGTATATCGAAACGAGGCGTGGCCATAGACGACGATCTTGGGATTCTTCGCGCGCAGATAGGTGCTGATCTCGGTGAGGAACTTCCGATACTCCGCGACACCCGTGCGGCAGGCAGGGTTGAGCCACCCTTCGCCCTGAATGATTACGCGATCGACCTGTGTCCAATCCACCTGCTGGTAGGGGCTCTTGGCAAGGTTGTAATCGCAGAGTTCGGTATAGCCCCAAAACTGCGCGCTGGGAAGAATTGCGGCATGGTGGCAGCCGGAACGAATAGTGCGGAGAGCGCTTGCGATCTCCGCGACTTCGGGAGCGCCCGCGCCAGTCTGAAGCCAGAGCGCTGCCGGAGAATTCTGGCTGCACGGCAGCAAGGTCTCTTGCTCGATCCCGGCAAGGGACTTTACCAGCTCGAATTGGTGCGACGCGTCGATGTTCTGATGGAGCTTTGGATCGGCATAGATGTCGCGAGTGCTGACGTAATCGGAGCTTTGCAGGTACTTTTCGATGACCGGGAAGACGGCTCGATCGGTTGGGGTGGCGTCGAATAGAAACGTGGGGGTGGCGGGCCGCGCCGGGATCGCCAGGGCCAGGGTGAGAACCGCGAGATATCGCATGGAGGGCCCTTTCCTCAACAGTATGACGCAAAAAAAAACGGCGGACCGCGCTCTGCGATCCGCCGTTTTTCTTGAAGAGGACTAGAACGTGTAAAGCAGCGTTCCCACCGGAGGTTCGGCCGGTACCGTCACCGCTGCATCGCCTTCCGCGTTCATCACGCGATAGTAGATGCCGGTGTCGCCGAGGTAGACCTCGAGATCCGCGGGGCGGGGAAGCGTTCCCTGGATGAGCGCCTCGCTGAGCGGGTCTTCGATGTACTTCTGCAGGGCGCGCCGCAAGGGGCGGGCGCCATAGCTGCGGTCGGCGCAGGTCTTCTCCAGAATGTACTTGGCGGCGTCCGGGGCCAGATGGATCTTGACCTGCTTGGCCACCAGGTTGACGTTCACCTGTTGCACGAGCAGTTCCATGATCTGGATCAGGTCCGGATCGGTCAGCGACATGAAGAGAATGACTTCGTCGAGGCGGTTGAGGAATTCGGGATTGAACGCCTTCTTGACCTCGCTGCGGACCATGTCCTCGATCTTGGTGGAGCCGGCCTCACCGGCGGGGATCGAGAAGCCCAGGTTGCCGCGCTTCTCGAGGAAGCGGGCGCCCAGGTTGCTGGTCATGATGATGATGGTGTTCTTGAAATCGACCTGGTTGCCCAGACCGTCGGTCAACTGGCCGTCTTCAAACACCTGCAGCAGGATGTTGTAAATATCCGGGTGCGCCTTCTCGATTTCGTCGAGCAGGATGATGGAATACGGGTTGCGCTTGACGCGCTCGGTGAGCTGGCCGCCCTCTTCGTAGCCGACGTAGCCGGGAGGCGAACCGATCAGCTTGCTGACCGAATGCTTCTCCATGTACTCCGACATATCGAAGCGCACCAGGCTCTTCTCGCTGCCGAACAGGAAGCCTGCCAGGGCGCGGGCGACTTCGGTCTTGCCGACGCCGGTGGGGCCCAGGAACAGGAAGCTGCCGGCGGGGCGATTGCTCGCCTTGAGTCCGGCGCGCGAGCGGCGGATGGCGCGGGCCAGCGCGGAGATGGCTTTCTCCTGGCTGATCACGCGCTTGTGCAGCTCTTCTTCGATGCGCAGCAGCTTGGCGATTTCCTCTTCCTTGATGGAGGTCATCGGGACGCCGGTCCAGCGCGCGACCACGTCTTCGATATCGTCCTTGGTGACGCAGCCGGTGGAGGAATCGTCCAGGTTGTATTTCTCGCGGAGGAGGCGCATGTTCTCGCGCTCCTTGCGTTCTTCGTCGCTATAGAAGCGCGCCTTTTCGAACTCGTGATTGGCGATCGCGTTCTCCATGCGGTGCACGATGAACTTGATGCGCTTCTGAATGTCGGCCAGGTCGGCGGGCAGGGTGGTCTGCCGCAGTTTGACGCGCGCGCCGGCTTCATCGATCAGATCGATGGCCTTGTCCGGCAGGTAGCGGTCCGGAATGTAGCGGCTGGAAGTGTAGACGGCGGCCTCGATGGCGTCGTCGGTATAGGCCACGGCGTGGAACTTCTCGTAGCGGTCCTTGATGCCGAAGAGGATCTTGATCGCGTCGGCTTCGTTGGGCGGCGGAACCTTGACGGCCTGGAAGCGGCGCTCGAGCGAGCGATCCTTCTCGATGGACTTGCGGAATTCGGCCGGGGTGGTGGCGCCGATGCACTGGATTTCGCCGCGCGAAAGGGCCGGCTTCAGGATGTTGGCGGCGTCCAGCGAGCCTTCGGCGGAGCCCGCGCCCACCAGCGTGTGCAGCTCATCGATGAAGATGATGGCGTTCTGATTCTCCATCAGCTCCTTCATGATGGTCTTGAGGCGCTCTTCGAACTGGCCGCGGTACTTGGTGCCGGCGACGATCAGGGAAAGGTCGAGCGCCAGGATGCGCTTGTCGGCCAGGAACGAGGGCACGTCGCCTTCGGCAATGCGCTGCGCCAGGCCTTCGACGATGGCCGTCTTGCCCACGCCGGGTTCGCCGATCAGCACCGGATTGTTCTTGGTGCGCCGGCACAGGATCTGGACCACGCGCTCCAGTTCGTAATCGCGCCCGATGAGCGGGTCGAGGGTGTTGTCCATGGCAGCCTGGGTCAGATCGCGGCTGAACTCGGCCAGCAGCGAGCTTTCCTTGGGCCGCGCGGACGCGACCTTCTCACTCTGCGAACGCGCCAGTTCCTCGCGAATGGTGGAGAGGCGCAGACCGCGCTCGTGGAGGATCTCCGCGGCAAAACACTTCTCTTCGCGCAGCAGCCCGAGCAGCAGGTGCTCGGTGCCGATGTGCTTGTGGCTCAACCGCTCCGCTTCTTCGGCTCCGTAGGCCAGGACGCGCTTGCACTCGTGACTGAGCGGCAAGTCGACACTGGTGGAGACCTTCTCGCGGATGGTGGTGTGGCCTTCAATCTGCTTACGGATGCTCTCCACCGCGGCATGAGACCGCAAAAAGCGGTTTGCCAGTGCCTTATCCTCTCGCAGCAGGCCGAGGAGCAGGTGTTCGGTTTCGATGTACGGACTGCCGAACTGGCTGGCTTCATACCGCGCGAAGAAGATCACCCTACGCGCCTTCTCCGTATAACGCTCAAACATAAAAAGCGATGCCCCCTATGACTTAAAGATACTCCGGGTTGCTCTCTGGTTGCGAATTAGATGGTCCATCCGGTACCAGACCACCTTTATCCAGGTTCAGTACACGGTCGCAGCGCCGTGCGAACGACAGATTGTGCGTGACGAATACCGACGTGAGCTGGTGAGTGCGGTGTAAATTTTCCAGCAGCTGAAAGATCATCTCACCGGTCCGGAAATCCAGATTGCCGGTAGGCTCATCGGCCAGCAAGACGCTGGGTTTGCCCACGAGCGCGCGGGCGAGCACCACCCGCTGCTGTTCTCCACCCGACAATTCACCGGCGCGGTGCGTGGCCCGCGCGCCCAAACCCACTTCATCCAACCTCGCCAGGGATTCGGCGGCGGCCTTTTGGTGTGCCCAGCCGCGAATCAGTAAGGGCATCATCACGTTTTCCTGCGCCGTAAACTCAGGCAACAAATAGTGAATCTGCCAGACAAAACCAATTTCCCGATTACGGAAGTCCGACTGTTCCGAAGCAGCGAGCCCAGTGATCTCTCTACTACCGTAGTGTATCGTACCGCTGGAAGGGCTGTCCAGACCGCCCAGGAGGTGAAGCAGGGTGGATTTGCCCGCGCCGGACTCGCCGACCAGGGCCAGCATCTCGCCGCGCTCCACATCGATATTGACGCGATCGAAGACCACCAGGTCGCTGTCGCCCGACCGGTATTTCTTGGTCAGGTCCCGCGCGCGGATGTAGGCCTCTGGCATCTACTCGTTACGATAACGCACTGCACGGCCGGCGGCGCACATTGTCGATGGGCGTACACCCCTCGAATGTACGGTGTGCTGTAACACAGCGCGCGCATTTCTCCCACCGCATGATTAAAAAATGGCAACCAAAACAATCGATAAGCCGTTCCTTTCCGATATTCAGGAGATTCGCCGCCGGGCGCGCCAGCACATGGACCAGGGCGCCGTCACCGAGGGGTACAAGGCCGATTTGAAAACCGTGCTGCGGGTGCTGAATGAAGCGCTGGCTACGGAAATCGTCTGCGTCCTGAGGTATAAACGCCATCAATTCATGGCGAGCGGGCTGAACGCCCAGTCGGTGGCCGATGAGTTTGCCGAACATGCCGCCGAAGAGCAGACCCACGCCGACCAGATCGCCGGCCGCATCACGCAGCTCGGCGGGGCGCCGGATTTCAACCCCGCGAACCTGGTGACACGCAGCCACTCCGAGTACGTGGAGGGGAAAACGCTGGTGGACATGATCCAGGAGGACCTGGTGGCGGAGCGCATCGCCATCGAATCGTATAGCGAGATCATTCGCTTCCTTGGCGACAACGACCCCACGAGCCGCCGGATGATGGAAGAGATCCTCGCCAAGGAGGAAGAGCACGCCGAAGACATGAAGTCCCTCATCGAGCGCGTGGGGAAGGCTGGCCTGTAGGGAATAAACTGCGAACGCCGAGGGATACACTAGACGCAATGCGATCTATCGTATTCCTCGCGTGGGCGGTGGCGCTCGTGGCGCAAACGCCCAAAACCGGCCCCGAGCCGGGCAGCCGGGTTCCCGGCTTTTCCCTGCCTGACCAGAACGGCCAGGTCCAGACGCTGCAATCCGTCATGGGCCCGAAAGGCGCGCTGCTGGTCTTCTACCGCTCGGCCGACTGGTGACCCTACTGCAAAACCCAACTCGTGGAGTTGGAACAGAATCGCGAGCGCATTCGCAAGCGCGGACTCGGCCTTGCGGCCATCAGCTACGACTCGGTGGCGGTGGTAAAGAGTTTCGCGGAGCGCAAGCACATCACGTTCCCGCTGCTCTCCGACGCCGAATCGAAGGTGATCCGCGAATTCGGCATCCTCAACGACACCGTCAAGCCCGGGACCATGACCTTCGGGATCCCTTACCCGGGGACGTATGTCGTGGACCCGAATGGCGTCGTGGTATCGAAATACTTCGAAGACGATTACCGCGAGCGCGTCTCGGCGTCGACCATCATGGCGCGGGAGTTCGGCGACACGGGCGGATCGGCGGGCAGCGCGATCGACGCGAAGCAGCTGCGCGTCACCACCGGAGCGAGCATGCCGGTGGCGCGGCCGCAGGAGCGCATCGTGCTCAGCGTGGACCTTGCCCTGAAGCCGAAGATGCACGTCTACGCGCCGGGGGTCGTGGACTATATCCCGATCGAGTGGAAGCTGGAGGAAGGCGCGTTCCTCAAACAGCATGCCTTCCGCTATCCGCCGTCGCGGAAGCTGCACCTGAAGGCAATCAAGGAGACTCTGCCGGTCTACGAAGGGCAGGTCCGCCTGACGCGTGAGATCACCTTCGGAGCGGAGAACACGCTGCGCCCGCTCCTGACGCCGTCGGGCGAACTCGTGCTCAAGGGTTCCCTGCGCTATCAGGCCTGCGACGACAGGAAGTGCTACACGCCGGAGACCGTGCCGCTGGAGTGGCGCTTCACCTTCGAGGGCCTGGTACGCGAGCGTGCTCCCTCGGAATTACAGCGAAAGCAGTGAGTCGCCCCAAAAAAAACCGGCCGCAAGCGTTAGGTAAACGCCGCGGCCGGGACGCAGGAAAGGGGGAATGGAGCGAGATTACATTTCGACGCCAATGCCTACCATGGGGACAAAATCGTGCAGAATGCTGCCGTACTTGGAGCCCGGCGGCGGGGTGATGATCTGCGTGGGGAATGCCGTGATGTAGTCGCGGAATTCGGTGCGCAGGAAAACCTTGTGCGAGAGGGCCACCTTCACGCCGGCGCCCACGCTGCCCATGGGCTTGACGGCCTGGGTCTTGGTGAAATAGCCGTACTGGCTGAGCGGCTGGTAGGCCGCTTCCTTGCCGGTGCCCCGGAAGACCTTCATGCCGCCGCCTACCGCCGCGAACAACTGCACCTTGCCCTGATTGCGGTTGGTCTTGAAGATCACGTCGTAGCCGACCACATGCGACATCCCGCTGAACGATGCTTCGGCGCCGCCGCTCTTCAGGCTGAGGTTGCTCTGCAGGTAGCTGTAGCGGAGTTCGCCGCCGATATGCTTGTACTGGTTGAAACCGACATATCCGCCAAATGCGGCGCCGGTCTGAAAGCCCGCGGTGGCGGTGCCGACCGAATTGCTCACCGGGACCGTATTCAGGAAATTGCCGCCGGCCAGGCCGCCAAATTCCCACTGTTGTCCGAAGCATGCCGCGCCGGTGGCGGCGAGAATCAGAATAGAGCGTCGAAGTGTCTTCATACCAGGTTCCTTCCTTTACTTCACAACGCGCACGGGAAGCGTGGTCGAACTGCCTCCCTGCGTGATGACTAACGGAATTTCGAGACCTTGCGGCACCGATTTCGGTACGGTCGCGTTGATTTGATACAGGCCGACCGAGCCCGGCACCAGGCCGGCGTACTGCACATCGAGCCCCACGCCGCCGAGCACTGACGCTGGGCGAAATCACTGCGCCCGCCAGCGGATCCGAGGGTGCCGGCATGCCGGAATCGATGGGCGGCGACGTGCGACCCAGGCCCGTGGCCCAGATCACGATGCAATCGCCCAGGTGGACCGGATTGGTCGGCGTGATCAACTGGCCGTTATCGGCCCGGGTGATGGTCGCCAGACCGGTTTCGGGACCGGCAGTGCCCGTGCGGAAGATGCTGGGCGCGCCGGGCAGAATGGAGAAGTTGAAATTGTCGCTGATGCCGCCCGGTGTGCGCAGCGTCATCTGCGCATTGCCATCCACATTGAACGGAAGCTGCCCGTTGATCTGCTGGCTGCTGACGAACAGCACCGGCACCGGCACGCCGTTCACCGTGAGGCAGCTTTCGCCGAGCGCGGTGGGCAGCGGAATCTCTTTGGTCGCCAGATTGACCGGCGCCATCTGCTGTCCGTAGACGCTGATCAGGCCGCCGGGAGCCACCGGCAGCTTGCCATCGGCCGCGTTGACCACGGCGGAGATCTTGGGCGGCGCCACGGCGGCATCGTAGTTCCAGGGCAGTACGGTGAAGCCGGAGACGGAGAGCGAGATTACCGCGCTGCGATCGTACAGCGGGGCGAGGCTGCGCAGGAAGCTCTGCCCGACGTTGGTCCCGGACCCCGAGTCGCGGGGAATGCCACCGGCCGCGAGGCGACGCTGGGCAACAGCGGCGCTTCCACCAGCCGCGTGGGCTTGCCGGTGACCGTGCTCTGCGCGGCATCGAAGCGTTCAATGACGCCGGGGCTGGCCGGCGCGGAGGTGGTGGTGCGGAAGCCGCCCTGATCGATGAAGGCGAAGCCGGAGGCCGCGCCCGAAGCCGATTCCAGCGCCCCGGCCGGTACCAGCGATGCGTTCAGCAGATGTGCTGCCGACCACGTAAGAGTTGTAGCTGGAAGCGGCGTAGGCGCCGCCGAGTGTCGGTGAAATCCTTGCGCGAAACCGTGAAGGTATCGGCGTTGGCGTCGTAGAGCATGACGTTGCCATCGGGCATGGCCGCCAGAATGGCGCCGCCGTTGGGCGCGGGCGCCAGCACGCCGCCGGGGTTCACGCTGTTGGTGTAGATGCCCAGGCTGGGCAGGTAATGCGCGCGGCGCGCCGCGAAATCGATGCGGTCGATCACGCCGGGTCCGCCTGCGGCGGCATTGCGCACCAGGGCGAGAATCGTCTTGCCGCTTTCGGCGATCGAGCGCGGGTAGTGGCCGGCGGGAAACTGGATCGGATCCTGCCGCTGCAGGCTGTCGAGATCGTACACCCACACCTGCTGGGCATTGTCGTGGCCGATCAGCAGATATTTGCGATCGAAGGTGAACGCTATCTGCGTCGGCGTCGCCGAGGTCTTGAGCGAGGCGATCTGCGTGTAGTTGCTGCCGTCGAAGACCAGCACCTGGTCGGTATCCTGGGCAACCATGTAGAAGCGACTGCGCACCGGGTCTGCCAGCAGGTCCGTGAGCGAGCCAGGTACGTCGACGAAGGTGCCGCGTTGATCAGGATTGCGATTGTTGATCAGGAGGCGGATCTGCGGCGAAATGTTGACGGACGCTCCCCGAGGTCAGGCTGAGCGCCACCGCAAGCGTGCCGTTCTGGTTCTGGAAGACGGTGGGATCCACGCGCACCTGCACCTGCGCGGGTGTGTACCCGGAGGAAGGCGATATGGTGACGCCCTGCGTATTGGAACTGAGTTGGAAATCGGTATTCCCGCCGCCCGGATCCGTGATCGTGATCGTCTGCGTGATCACGTTGCGATTGCAGAAGGTGCCGCGCGCGACCACATCGCGCACATTCGCGGAGAGCCGGTGCTGCTGATTGAGTTTGCCCACCGGGAAGATCATGACGCCGCTGTCGGAAACCGTGTAGAGCATGTCGGCGGCGTTGCTCAGCACGCTGCGGCCGGTGATGTTTTCGGGAATCGAGAAGCTCTCTTTCACCAGCAGGTTCTCGGCATCCAGAATGGAGAGCACGGGCGGGGTGGAGGTAGCCGCGCCCGTGCCGGCGGCGGCAGTCGGGCTCGCGGTCAGAATCTGAGCGTAGATGATGCCAGCCTTGGAATCGATCGCATTGCCGCCAACGTTGGTCGAGGAAATCGAATTGGGAAACTGCGCCAGGTTGTTGGCGACGTTGTCCAGGCGGTACTGGCCCATCATCGTCCAGCTTCCGTCGGCCGAGACGCTCACGCGAGCCAGCGGCCGCGGAGACGCCACCACGCCGATCGCATAGAGTTCGCCCTTACGCGCGTCGAAGCGGTAGAAGGCCTGCGCGCTGCCATTGTCGGCGATGCCGTACACCATGGTGCGGTCCGGATTCGTGGAGAGTGCCGCGGAGATCACCTGCGAGGGAAATGTATCGAGCGTCACAGGCAGCGTCTTCGCCAGCGCGGCGAAAGTCGCCACGGTCTGCATTGCGCCCGAAATGGGATCGAACAGCACAATTCCCGTGGCAGTGACGATGAAGGCCCGGCCGTCCGCGATGAATGCGAGTCCGAGCGGCGTATCGCCGGTGGAGAAGGTCTGCCGCGTATTATCGTTGAGGTTGATCAGCGTGACCGCGTTCTTACTGGGGTCGACGGGCGTCACGTTGCCATAGTGCGCAATCAGCAGGTACTTCGAATCCGGAGAGATAGACAGCGCTCCGGGTTGTGGGGCTACGTTCATCGACGTATGGATCGAGTAATCCGCGGTGGACATCACTTCGATCCGGTTCGCCGTGAAATTAGCGATATATAAGAGGCCTCTCGATTCATCGAGGGCGATATCCGAAGCATGGCCGCCGATCGGAACCACAGTCCCGAAGTTGGCTGCAACGCAGAGCACCGGGCTCATGAGAGCCGCCAGCGCGATTGAGAGCAAGCATCCGTTCCAGCGCATAATGAGGTTCTTCGACCTTACGATTAGATTCCCGCGCAGCCGGGGAAGCAATGATCGAAATGGCTAGCAGCCGCCCCATTACCAAAGTTAGTCGTGTATTTCCGTGGGTTTACACGTATACTTCACGCGTGAATCGGTCCCGCGAAGTGCGTAGGTTGTGCGCTGCTGGAATGGGTTCCATCTTAGGCCATCTTAGGAAGGTTCGGACCTGCATGAAGAAAATGGATTGGAGCTATGCACCGCTTGTCTGCCTCTTCGGGTTGAGCATGGCACTGGCGCCGGTGTTCCACGCGCAGGATCAAGGAGCGCTCACACGCATCACCACCGTGCCCGAGGGCGCGACGTACCTGGTGGATGGACAGGTTTTCAACCACTCCAGCAGCGCGGTGTGGCCAACCGGCAGCAAGCACACGCTCTCCGTGCCCGCCACCATCCAGTACAACGGCGTGCGCACAATGAACACGTTCGAGAATTGGGAATTCGCCGGCGGCACGTTCGCCGGGAACACCATTACCGTCACGGCGACGCCCTCGATCGGCGAATACAAAGCGATCTTCGATCTCCAGTACGCGATCGGCGTCTCCTTGTTCAATTGCCCGGACCCATCCTACTGCCCTAGCCCCGGCACCATTATGGTGAACGGAGTCAGCATCAATTCATCGCAAGATATTTACGTGGCCGCTAACTCGGTCGCGATCCTGCAGGCATTTCCTAATCCGGGATACGTGTTCGCGGGCTGGCTGCCCGGTCCCGGACAAACCATCACCGGATTTCAAAATTCGGTCCTGGTGACCGGCCCGATTGTGGTGTTTCCCAGATTCCAGGTGGCGCGCAAGATCAATCTCGCAACCGATCCCCCCGGCCTGCAAGTGTTGGCAGACCGCACTGCCCTGGCCACTCCGACCGCGCTGGATTGGGGCTGGGACTCTGTCCACACCCTGGGTGCGAACTCCCCTCAGCAGGATAAATACGGCAAGTGGTGGGCCTTCCAATCGTGGAGCGACGGTGGCGACATAAACCACGCGTACACCGTAAAGGAACTCAACACTCCGGACACCGTAACCGCGACCTATGTGCCGGCCGCCGGCGTCAGCATTCTCACATTGCCGGTAGGCCTGAAAATCAAAGTCGACGGCCAGTACAACGCGCTCAACGGCATGTACTTCGCGTGGGGAGTCGGCGAGACGCATCACCTCGACGCCGCGCTGCAGCAGGTGGACGCGCAAGGACGCACCTGGCAGTTCAGTTCCTGGTCCAACGGCGGAGCCGCGGTGCAGGACATAGTGGTGCCCGCGGACGCCAACGTCAACGGACTCCGGCTTACGGCCACTTATAAGCCGCTCACCAAGTTGACCGTAACCAGCTCTCTCACACCCCTCAGCGTGAATGTGGACGGCACGGCCTGCGCTACGCCCTGCGACGTCCTGCGCGCTCCCGGCACGCCGGTTAAAATCAGCGCTCCCGCGACTGTTTCGCTGGGAGACGGCGCGCGTGCGGATTTCGACGGCTGGCCCGGCGGCGTTAACGAATACGTGGTAACGGTGGCCGATAGCGACGTTACCGTGTCCGCGACCTATCACCGCATGAACCGCCTGAATTCGGCGAGCAATCCGCCCAACGGCGCCGTCTGGACCGTGCTCCCGGCATCGCAGGACGGCTTCTACAATGCGGCAACAACTGTCGCCCTGAGCCTGACGCCGCAGCCCGGCTATCGCTTCCGCAGGTGGGATGGCGATCTCAGCGGCACCATTCCATCGGGCGTGGTGGCCATGACCGCGCCGCGCAATGTGACCGCGCTGCTCGATACCATTCCCTACATCGCACCCACCGGCGTGGGCAATGCGGCCGGCGTGACCCCGCAGAGCGCCGTGGCGCCCGGCAGCATCGTTTCGATTTTCGGCGCCAACCTCGCGACCAACACCTTCCTGGCTCCGGACGGCATCCTGCCGCAAACCCTCGGGGGCGTGACCGCGCGCGTAGGCGATCGCGTTCTGCCCCTCATGTTCGTTTCGCCCCAGCAGATCAATGCGAACCTGCCCGACGATATCGCCCTGGGCGCGCAGGTGCTCACCGTGAGCCCCGGCAATCAGCCCGACGTGCGCGCCAACTTCAACGTCGCGCGCAATGCTCCCGGCCTCTTCCCGGTGCCGGTCAACGACCAGGCATTCGCCATGGCAACGCACGAAGATGGGTCGCCCGTGACCACCGATTCACCCGCCAAGTCGGGTGAACTGCTCACCGTCTACGGTACCGGCTTCGGCCCCGCCGATCATGCGCGCCTGGAAGGCTTCCCGATTCCGCAATCGCCGCCCTACCTGATGGCCGATACCGCATCCGTGCAGGTCGGCGACGCCTCCATCGTGCCCGATAAGACCTTCGCCGTCCCCGGCCGCTTCGGCATCGATGCCGTCCAGTTCCGCCTCAACGGCTCGCCCTCCGGAAATCTCACGCTGAAAGTGACCATCAACGGAGTCGACAGCAACACCCTCATCCTCCCGGTCCAGTAAAGGCAAGGGACACAAGCAACCGCTCCCTCACGGTCACGGCTCCGTTCCGAGCCGCGACCGTCAGGGAGCGATCTCAGTTTAGTGGCTGTACTTCTTCCACATCGCCGGGTCAGCCAGCATCGGAATAAACAGCCCGCCGACCACCGATCGCGCCTGGAATCCCTGCATGCTTCGCCGTCTTCGTGTCGTACCAATCCGTCAGCGGCACGCGGCTTGCGGATTCATTGGCGAACTGCCACGCCGGCGCCACAATCTTCTCGAAATCTCCGCGATTCTCAGCCAGCGTCGCCGTCCACAGTACCCAATCGAGCTTCGTATAATCGCGCCGATTGTCGAGCGGAAGGCCGTACGCATTCTGCTTCGTCAGGTAGTAAGCAATCTCGCGGCTGCGCGATTTCCTTGGGGAACAGATTCAGCCCCAGCAGCTTGTCCCATACCAGGTTGTACTTCTGGCTCCACGTCCCGGCCTTGTCGAACGCCAGCTTGTAGTGATCGCCGTCGATCGCCAGCTCGGCCCACTTCTTCGCGAACTCCTGCGCCGTCTGCCGGTAGCGCGTTGCATCCGCCGCATGCCCCGTCATCGACGCCAGTTGCGCATACGCGCCCAGCGCCAGAATCGCCTTAATCGAGAGGTTCGCGTTGTGCGCCAGGTGCCCGGCGAAATCGTCGGTGGAAAGCTGGTTTTCCGGGTCGAGCCCCTTCTCCTTCAGGTACTCCGCCCATTTCGTCACCTGCGGCCAGTAGTGCGCCGCGTAATCGGCATTGCCCTCCACGCGCGCCAGCGCCGCCAGCAGGATCAGCATATTGCCGCTCTCCTCCACCGGCATCTGATTCTCTTCGGTGCGCTCGCCGCCGCCATAGACCTGCCCGTTGGCCTGCGGATACGTGCCCAGGTCGTGCGGAGCGAAGGGAAAGCGCCAGCGGTCCATGCGCGCGTAGTCCATCACCGGCTGCAGTTGCGCCTTCAAGAGCCGCGGACTGAATAGCAGCGTGAACGGCGCGCTCGGATAGATCACGTCGACGGTCGCGATGCACCCGTTGCTGAAATTTTCCTTGGGGAAGTACAGCGCCGTGCCGTCGACATCCGCCACCAGTTTGTGCGCCGCCAGCGTCTGCCGATACGCGAGCGTCGCGAGATCGGCGTATTTTTCGCCGCCGACCTTGCGCAGGTCGGCCAGTCAACTCGGCGTCGAAGGCCTTGGAGCGCGCCAGTAGCGACGCGTGATCGCGCCGCGCATTGCGCAGCAGCTCGGCGGCGTCGGCGCCGTTGCGCCGCCACCAGGCGCGCTCGCGCCGTTGGAAGTACTCGATCGAGTACAGGTCGTCGTAGGCCAGCATCAGGTAGCGCGAAGTCGGGGTCGCCACCGACGTTGCCCATCGCGATCGCGTAAGCCAGCACCGGCCCGCCGCGCCGCGGCTCGCCGAACTCGTCGGAGTCAGGCAGCCGGCCGGTGCCATCGAAGGCCGTGCGCGCGGCTGCGCGATCGCCCGTATACTCCGTGGTGCCTTCGGCGCGGTCGGCCGCGAGATAAAGAAAGCCCCAGTCGATGCGCAGATCGTCGCCGCGCTTGGCCAGCACCGCCTGCTCGCGCGAGCCCATGCGCAGCACCGGCAGTCCCATCCAGGCGATAGCGAGCCGTGTTGACCGGCTGATCCGGCGTGTTGACCACCAGGTCGGCTGCCGGCATCGAAATAGATCTCCACCTGGTGCTTTCCGCCGTCGGTGGAGGCCGCCGATCCACTCCAGATACGTCAGCGGACGCGAGAGCACGTCGAGATCGTCGGGCAGCGCCGGAGTGAAGAACGTGAGGCCCACCGCCGCGCCTGCGCCCGCGAATTCATAGATGGTGCGCGTGGGCAGTGATTTCCAGCCGTGTCTGCGCCAGTTCGCGCCGAGGGCTGCCGCTCGCGGCCCATGATCCGGTAGACTTTGCCATCGATTCGCGCATACGCGGTCAGGCTGTTCGGCTTCCCCGTCCAGTGCTTCGTGCCATCGCCGTTCAGATGGTCGGCCATCGACCAAATGCTGAAATAGGGGTCGTGGGCCACCAGCGGGACGGCGGGCGGGCGCATTTGGGCGATCACGGCCAGGGCGCCGGTGAGAAAAATTGCAACGCGGCAAAGCATAGCAAATAGAGTGACATATGGCTCTCTTTTCTGCATCCGTGGAGGACGGAATTGTGCGCCAGCTTTCTATTTGGCCACTACAGGCGTAGAATAAAAGCATGGCCAGAGGTTGGGAAAGTAAGTCGGTCGAGGCGCAGATCGACATGGCCGAGACCCGTAGCGCCGCAGCTACAGCTAAGGCGCTCAGCCAGGAAACTCTCGACTTGCTTCGCAAGAAAGAGAGCCTTCTCATGTCCCGCACCCGAGTGGTCCGGGATCTTGAAAACGCACAGAATCCCCGTTATAGGGTCGTTTTGAGCAAGGCCCTCGCGGATCTGGACGCGCAACTCACAACTCTCGCTATGGAATAGCGATACCAACCCGTGTTCCGCATCGCGGCAGGCTTGCCTGTGATGCGGGACACATCTCAATCGCAGCCCGTTCGCTATCCTGAAGCGGTGTATCGGGCTGTTCGCTGTACGGCGTTGTTGCTGCTGCTGACCTCTGCGCTTCACGCATATTCCGTTCTCACCCACGAAGCCATCATCGATACCGCCTGGGACGGCGGCATCAAGCCCCTGTTGCTGAAACGCTATCCCCAGGCCACTGCCGACGATCTGGTGAAGGCGCACGCGCACGCCTATGCCGGCTGCATCATCCAGGACATGGGCTACTACCCGTTCGGCAGCAAGTTCTTCAGCGATCTGGTGCATTACGTGCGCACCGGCGACTTCGTGATGAACCTGGTCAAGGAGGCGCAAACCCTCGACGAGCTGGCCTTCGCGCTCGGTTCGATGGCTCACTTTGCGGCCGACACTCAGGGCCACAGCATCGCTGTAAATCGCTCCGTGCCGATCGAATATCCCAAGCTGCGCCGCAAATATGGCCCGATCGTGACCTATGGCGACGACAAGACATCGCACCTGAGGGTGGAATTCAGCTTCGATGTGCTCCAGGTGGCGCGCGGCAATTACGCGCCCCAGGCCTATCATGATTTCATCGGCTTCGAAGTCTCCCAAGAGCGTGCTGGAGCGCGCGTTTCACGACACCTATTCGCTGGAGATGAAAGAAGTCTTCGGCGACCTCGATCTCGCGCTGGGTACGTACCGAAAGGCCGTGAGCGCAGTAATTCCGGACCTGACGCGCGTAGCCTGGAACCTCAAAAAGGACGAATTGCGCAAGTCGGCGCCCACCGTTACGCGGCGCAAGTTCATCTACAACATCTCCAGGGCGAGCTACCGCAAACAGTGGGCCGGAAAATACAAGGGTCCGGGACTGGGCGCTCGAATACTCGCATTCTTCATCCGCATTCTGCCCAAGGTCGGACCGTTGAAAGCCCTCTCGTTCAAACCGCCGACCAGGCAGACGGCCACTCTCTTCGAACTGAGTTTCAACCGCACGCTCGATGAGTATCGCAGTCTGCTGGCGGAGACATCGGCGGGGAAACTAAAGCTCGACGATCGTGACTTCGACACCGGCAAGCCCACCCGTCCGGGCGAATATCGCCTGGCTGACGACGCCTACGCCACCCTCGTGCAAAAGCTGGCGGAGAAACCCGAGGCGGAGATCGACGCCGCCGTGCTGGCTAACGTGCTCGAGTTCTACCGCGATCCCCAGGCCCCTTATGCCACCAAAAAGAATCCTAAGGAATGGCAAAAAGTGATGGCCGCCGTGGATAAACTGCGCGCCGCGAGCCGCCCGCAAAAGCCAAGCGAGTGAATTTTGTAGGGCGGACCCCCGGTCCGCGCGGGACGGCCTCGTCCCGCTCTTCGCCCGCGGAATCAAGGCTCTTCACATGACGGAAGCCAACCACGGCATCCGCCCTCATTTTCCTGTTGATTACCTACAGAGAATCGGTTAGGCTCTTGTAGGTTACCAAATGAAAAAAGATTCGCCCGAAAAAGCCGATGTGCTCCAGGGCACCCTCATCCTCCTCGTGCTGCGGACCCTCAATGCGCTTGGTCCGCTCCACGGTTATGGCATCGCACGCCGGATAGAACAGATCAGCCAGGAACTCCTGCAACTGAATCAGGGGACACTCTATCCCGCACTTCTGCGGATGGAGCAAGAGGGATGGATTGCCTCCGAGTGGGGAGCCTCGGAGAAGAATAGAAGGGCCAAATTCTACTCCATCACCGCGTCGGGACGAAGACAACTCGCCAGGGAAACGAAGGACTGGCGGCGGATGTCTTCGACGATCGATCGATTCTTAGGTGTCATCCCCGATGATCTCGCCAAGGACGTCTCATGAGTTGGCCTCGTGTCTTTGCCGCGCGATTCCGAGGTTTGTTTGCCAGGCACCGCGCAGAGCGCGAGTTGGATGATGAGGTTCGCTTTCACCTTGAGATGCAGGCCGAAGACAACCGGCTGGCAGGAATGAATCCAACCGAAGCTCGCCAGGCTGCCATGCGGAGTTTTGGAGGGGTTGAACCAATAAAGGAAACGTTTCGGGAGCGGCAAACCTTCGCCTGGCTGGAAACGCTGGGGAAAGACATAACGCACGGTGCTCGCTCACTTCGGCGGCAACCGGGGTTTACACTTGCCGCCGGCCTTTCGCTCGCCTTGGGGATCGGCGTCACCACGGCCATCTTCACGGTCCTCAACGCCGTCGCTCTGCGGCCGCTGCCAGACCCGGACGCCGGGCGCTTGATATGGATGACACAGGTCCTGAAAAAGAACACCACGGACGGAGTGACGCTGACCGCGCATTTTCTTGAGTGGAGACGTCAGAACCAGACGTTCATGGACTTGGCCGGCTACCACTACCAAACGCGCAACTTGACGGGTCTGGATGAGCCAATCCAAGTGCGCACTGCCAGGGTCTCCGAGTGCCTGTTGCCCCTGCTCGGAGTGCAGCCGGTCCTGGGCCGCAATTTCTTGAAGCAGGAAGACTACAAAGGGCACGAGCAGGTTGCTCTGCTCGGAAACGCGTTGTGGCAACGTCAGTTCGGCGGGAATCCGAACATCATCGGTCAGGCCATCACCTTGGACGGCAACCAGTTCACCGTGGTCGGGGTACTTGCGCCCGGCTTCGCATTTCCCGGACCGGACCCGGTCCAATTGATCACGCCTTTGGGAAAGGACGAGGCGGCCGAATTGCAGTACAAAGTAGGGTCGATCATCGTCAACGTAATTGGCCGGTTGAAGCCGGGGGCAACTCTGGAACAGGCCAGGGCCGATCTGGCGGTCGTGCAATCCCGCTTGCCCCTGCCCGCCTTTCGCCCCGAGATCACTTTGAAAATGCTGCCGCTACGCGAATATTTATTCGGCAACGCGCAGACCGCCGGCTCTGTCCTGCTGGCGGCGGCCGGCTTTCTGTTGATGATCGCCTGTGCGAATGTCAGCAACCTTCTCCTGGCGAGATGGATGCAGCGCGACCGGGAACTGGCAATCCGAACCGCCCTGGGCGCCTCGCGCGCACGTCTTGTTTGTCAATTGCTCACCGAGAGCGCTCTGCTCGGCGTGTTTGCATGCTCCGCCGGAATCGCACTGGCTTTCTGGGCCCGTCGCCCACTATTGGCGCTCAGCCCTTACCATCTCTCCGGGCTAAGAGATCTGCCGTTTGATGGGCGCGTCCTTGGTTTTGCAGTTGTCTTGGGCATGTTGACCACTCTGATCTTCGGACTACTGCCCGCCTTTCGTTCTACCAGGGTCTGCCGGGCAGAAGCCATCAAATCGGGCGAGGCGGCTGTGGTTGGCGGGCGTGGTTCACTGCGGGTTCTTTCTATGATTGCGGCGGCAGAGGTCGCAACCATCCTGGTGCTCTCGACCGGCGCGGGGCTGATGATCCAAAGCTTTTGGAAAGTGCGTTACACAAATCTCGGCTTTCAGCCGGACCGCCTCGTGGTGGCGACCCTCAACCTCTCCGGTCCCGGGTATCGCCAGAAAACGCGGCAATCCGCATTTGTCCAGGAACTGCTGGCGCGCACAGAGAGCCTTCCTGGCGTGGAACTCGCGGGTCTCACGAGGGCCGGCGAAATCCCGCCCGGGAATTTTCACGCCACCAACACCTTCGCAATCGAAGCACGCGACCAGCCCCTTGGTGGACCCCGGCCCGTTGCCCGGTACCCGGTGGTCAGTCCCGCGTATTTCGCCATCATGGGAATCCCGGTACTGCAAGGCAGGCTGCTGCAGGATTCCGATGCGGAAAACGCCCCACCGGTCGTGATCGTGAATCGAGCCTTGGTTCGCCGGTACTTCGACCGCGAGACTCCGATGGGAATGCGAGTTCGAACCGGTGGCGACGATCAAGCGTGGAGAACCATCGTGGGTGTCGTGGGGGATGTAAAGACTTCCGGTCTGACATCCGCCGCGGAACCGGCCGTGTATTTGCCCTATCGGCAGGCCGGCGATCTTACCAATCTTGGTTTGGTGATGCGCTCGCCCCTGGACGCAGGCGTGATTGCGATCGAGCTTCGGAAGATCGTTGCGAGCTTGGATCCGAATCAGCCCGTAGCCAGCGTTCAAGCGATGAACGATCGACTTAGCGAGTCGGTCTCGGGGCCGCGCTTTACCACTGTTCTGTTGGTTGTTTTCGCCGGCCTTGCCGCGGT
The DNA here is from genome assembly GCA_963791985.1 of uncultured Solibacteraceae bacterium. GTDB lineage: Bacteria > Acidobacteriota > Terriglobia > Bryobacterales > Bryobacteraceae > Solibacter. The sequence continues at coordinate 1,404,105 of CAWBUN010000005.1, forward strand.
GCTCGGTTTGGTCGGTGTCTATGGCGTGATGGGTTGCCGTATTCGCTGGCAACTGCGGGAACTCGCCGTGCGCCAGGCACTGGGAGCGCAACAAAAGGATGTAGTCTGGCACGTGCTTCGCCAGGGATTCGCAATCATTGTGCCTGGATTGTTTGCTGGTCTGCTTGGCGCCGTCTGGCTCAGCAGATTGCTGTCCAGCATGCTATACGAAGTTCCGGCGCACGACCCGCTTACCTTTGCGACGGTCTCTACCGGTCTGGTCAGTGTAGCTCTGCTTGCGTGCTATATCCCAGCCAGGCGGGCCGCCCGGTCAGAGTCATTACAATTGCTTCGGCACGATTGACCGTCACTTGCGTTCGATCGACACGACCCCGTGATCCACCAGTACCGCGTCGCGCGGGTTGAGCCGCCCATATGGCTTGCCGTTGACCGTGACTTCTTCCGCGCGGATCCACACGTCGGCGTCGCGGCAGGGCATGTAATGATAAACGCCCTCGGCCGTCTGCTCCGGCCCCGGCGCGCTAGTGCGATAACAATCCGTGACTACCACCGTATGCGTGCCGACGTTCGCCTCCACCCTGCCCAAGAGCAGATTGTTCGATTTGCTACAACCGCCCAATCCGGCGGCTATGGCGACTGCGATCCAGACCCGCATGCCAGCATGGTAAACTACTTTTCCTCGCAAAGTCAAGGCCCTCATGAAATCGGTTTAATCAAAAAACTCTTGCCGCACCCACTCGTCTGTGGTAACTTACTCTAAGCACTAATAATCTCAGGAAAGGAGGTATATCTTGCGAACAAAACTTGACTACACAGTATTCAATGAAATCGACGCGACGCGAGAGTGCCTGCTTTCCGCTCTCCACTCTCGCTAGCCGGGATTTCCCCACTTACATTCTGAGCTCTCCGGTCTGAGGTGTTCTATCTCTGGCCGGGCCGGTGTCATCCACGATCGACCGGGAGAACTGTCTCCCACCTGATACAACAATGAAACCCAAAATCGTATTGACGTCCGTGCAACAAGCGGCCGCCGATCGCCTGTTAGAGAGTCTCGACGCGGGAAACGTCGTAGTCCTCAAAGGCCGGTCGGGAAGCGGCAAAACCACGATTCTCGAGACCGTCCAGGCCGCACGCGGCGGAGTCCTGTTGGGTGCGCGCCAGTTCATGGATGTGCTGAAGTCCCAGGCGCCGGCGGCCATCGAAGAATCCTTTCTGCGCATGATCGAGGATGCCATCCTGGCTAACAACTTAGTCCTGGTGGATGACCTCCATCTGCTTACCAACATTGTCGAAAGCCGCGGCTATCCGCGATCATATCTCCTCGATGCCGCACTTACCGGCATCCTGGCCGAAGCCGGTGTGCTCGGATGTAAGCTCGTCTTCGCCGTCGAGGACGAAGCCCCATGGCCCGTGCAGCGCCGCGCCTATCTCGCCGCGATCGCCGAGTTCACTCCCGAAGATTACGCGGCGATCTGCCGCGCATATCTTACAGACGACACGTCGCTCGATTACGCGCGCATCCACCGCTTCTCGCCCTGCCTCACCGCCTATCAATTGAAGAACGCGTCGGTCTGGCTCGGGCGCCGCCCCGGCCTGAACACCGCCGCTTTCACGGAGTACCTGCGTTCGCAGGACATGTCCAGCAACGTCGAACTCGAGGAAGTGCCCCCGGTCGATTGGAAAGACCTCAAGGGCGTGGATGATGTGATCCGCGCCCTCGAGGCCAAGATCGCTCTCCCCTTCGAGAACGACGCACTGGCCGGCGAACTTCGACTCAAACCCAAACGCGGCGTCCTGCTCGCGGGTCCGCCCGGCACCGGCAAAACCACCATCGGACGCGCCCTCGCGCACCGCCTGAAGAGCAAATTCTTCCTGATCGATGGCACCGTGGTGGCCGGCACCGGAGATTTCTACTGCCAGGTCCGCCAGGTCTTCGAAGCCGCGCGCCGCAACGCGCCTTCCGTGATCTTCATCGATGATACCGATGTGATCTTCGAAGGCGACGGCGATCCCGGCCTTTACCGCTATCTCCTCACCATGCTCGACGGCTTGGAAAGCGCCAGTGCGGGCCGCGTCTGCGTCATGATGACCGCGATGAATGCCTCGGCGCTGCCTGCCGCCATGCTCCGCTCCGGCCGCGTCGAGCTCTGGCTGGAGACTCGCCTCCCCGATGCCGGCGCGCGCGAACAGATCTTGCGTGCGCGCCTCGCCGGCGTCCCCGGCGCCATCGGCGGCGCCGACGCGCTACGCCTTGCGTCCGCCACCAACGGCCTCACCGGCGCCGATCTCAACGCCGTCGTCGAAGACGCTAAACTTCTCTTCGCCCACGACGTCAGCTGCTGCGTGCAGCCCCGCGCCGCCGAGGCCTACTTCCTCGACGCGATCGCCGAACTCCGCGCCAACCGCCGCAACTACGCCCGCAACAAACCCGGCCGCGCCCTCGATGCCCCCAAAATCGGCTTCTAGCCGAACCGCGACCGCAAGGCAGCCCGCGCCTTGTCCTTCCCGCGAACACGCTAGAATATCTCCGACATGCCACTTTGGCTTTCGGAATCCGACGTGCGCGCCGCGCTGCCGATGATAGACCTGATCGACGCCATGGAACGGGCGCTGATCGCCTTTTCCGCGGGCCGCGTGGTGCAACCCGTCCGCACCGTGATGGAGTTCCGCCCCGGCGGCTTCTTCGGCCTCATGCCCGCGCTCGATCCCGATGGCCTCCTCGGCGCCAAAATCCTCACCGTCCTCCCCGAAAATCTCGAGGCCGGCCTGCCCTCGCACCAGGCCTCGATCCTGCTCTTCGATCCGGCGTCGGGCGCGTTGCTCGCCGTCACCGACGGCCGCTACATCACCGAGGCGCGCACTGCCGCGGTCTCCGCCGTATCCGTGCGCCATCTCGCGCGCCGCGATGCCAAGGTGCTCGCGATCATCGGCTCCGGCGTGCAGGCGCACAGCCACATGGAAGCCCTGCCGCTGGTCCACGAGTTCACCGAGATCCGCGCCTGGAGTCCCAACGCTGCCCGCCTCCACAAGTTCGCGAGCCACTGGAACATCACCGCCGCGCACACCGCCGCGCAGGCCGTCCGCGGAGCCGACGTCATCGTGCTCGCGACCTCTTCCGCCACGCCCGTGATCGAAGACGAGTGGGTCAACGAAGGTGCGCACGTGATCGCCGTCGGCGCCTGCCGTGCCAACATGCGCGAGGCCGCGCCGCGCCTCGTCGGCCGCTCCCTGCTGGTCGTCGATTCGCGAGCCGCTGCAATGAAAGAGGCCGGCGATATCCTGCTCGCCATCCAGGAAGGCCACTGCACCGCCGGCCACATTCACGCCGAGCTGGGCGAGATCGCGGCTGCCAGGAAACCGGGCAGGCGCGACGCCGCGCAAGTCACGTTCTTCAAATCCCTGGGCCTCGCGATCGAGGACGTCGTGTCGGCCGGCCTTGCCTATCGCCGCGCCGTGGAGTGCGAGGGCGGAATGCAGGTGCCGCTGTGAAATATGCGTGGTTGTTGGCCGCCGCGCTGCTCGTCCTCGCAGTCGTGGCCGCCAAGCCGGGCCGCGAACCGCTGCCGCCGCGCATCACGATCTCTCCCGCGCAACTCGTCGCCGATGGCTACGATACTGCGACGCTCGCGATCGATGACGCTTCGCCCGCACCGCCCCGCATCGTGATCGAGACCCCGCACGCCGCGACCGTGCAGGAGATTTCCGCCACCGCGAACGGCTGGCACGCGCAACTGCGCACCGGCGTGGTCCCCGGCCCCATCGTGGTGCGCGTCGAGTTCCCCGGACGCCCGCCGGCGCGCGCGCAATTCACCGCCGTGCTCGATACCGCCGACAGCGCGCTCGATGGCACTCCCGATTTTCTCCGCCTCGATGACGCCGACGATCAACGCGCCTTTCGCCGCTGGTTCACCTTCCTCGCCGAGACCCAATTCTTCCAACCGCGCGAAGCCCGCGCCGCCGAGATTGTTGATTGCGCCGCGCTAATCCGCTACGCCTACCGCGAAGCCCTGCGCGCGCACGATGGCACTTGGGCCACCGCCGCGCATCTGCCGCTCGCGCCTGGCATCGCTTCGCCGGCCAAATATCAGTACCCCTTCACTCCGCTCGCCGCCGATCTCTTCCGCGTCGACGCCCGGCCGATTCCAGCCCGCCGACCTCACCGGCGGCGCCTTCGCGCAGTTCGCCGACGCCAAGACGCTGCAGCTTCGCAACACCCACTTCGTCACTCGCGACCTGTCGCGCGCGCAGCCCGGCGACCTGCTCTTCTACCGCCACGAATCCGGCGACATGCCTTTTCACAGCATGATTTATCTCGGCGAAAGCCAGATCGAAAAACCCGCCGCGCGCTATCTCGTGTATCACACCGGCCCCGGTCCCGACGAAATCCGTCGCCCAACGGTCGACGAACTCATCCACTTTCCCGAGCCCGAATGGCGGCCTCTGCCCGGACAATCCGCGTTTCCTCGGCGTCTACCGTTGGAACATTTTGAGGAAGACATCATGAAGCTCCTGCGCCTGGTTCTCCTGGCCCTGATCGCCGCCCCCGGTCTGAGCCAGTCCGAAGACGAGCCGTATTTCGCTCTGAGCTCGCAGCGCACCTTCGCCGCCAACAGCAAGACGTCGGTCTCGCTCAACGCCTGGAATGTCGACTCGCTCGAGTTTCGCGTCTACCGCATCAACGATCCCGGTGCAGTTCTTCCAGCAACTGGAAAGCGCTCACGAATTCGGCGGACGCACGTCCGCGGCCGCCGCATGAGCGCACGGTGCTGGAGCGCATTCACGAGTGGAAGCACGGCCTGCGCACCGGCATCCGGCGCGGGCTGCGCAGCCAGTTCACCGAATCGCCCAGCGCGCACCTGGAATCCATCTTGCCGCACGCCGCGGCGCCCGCCAACCAAGCCACGCCGGCCCCGGCGGCACACAGTACGCCGACGCGCCCGCTGCTCAATTCGCAGCAACTCGTGCTCTCTTTCAACTCACTCCGTGAAGAGCCACAATCGCTGGGAGAGCCAGACCGTGGACCTCGCCGTGAAAGATCGCGGCGTGTACCTGGTGGAAGCCGTGCGCGGCGAACTGCGCGCCTACACCATCCTGATGGTCAGCGACATGGTGCTGGTCACCAAGACCGGCAACGGCCGCATCGTCAACTTCCTGGCCGATCGCGGGACGCGGCGAACCCGTGCGCGGCGCCGAGGTCTTCCTGCTGACTCGCGATGCGCGCAAGGACACTGCCGAGACCGATGCCAACGGCTTCGCCGAGATGCCGCTCGCCGATCCCAAGGCCGACGACCTGCGCCTGGTGGCGCGCAGCGGCGCCAACTACGCCGTCAACACGCTCGCCGGCTACGCCTTCGAGACCAGCCGCCCGCAGTGGATGGGCTACATCTATACGGATCGCCCGGTCTACCGGCCCGGCCACACCGTGCACTTCAAGGGCATCCTGCGCCAGCGCACCGCCGCCGGCTACACCGTGCCCGCCGGCAAGACAGCTCGAGATCGAAGTACAGGATGCCGAGCAGAAGCCGATCTATCCGCAAGACTCTCACCGCCACCGCCAACGGCACGATGCGCGACGATCTGGACGTTGCCGCCGAGCGCCGCGCTCGGCAGCTACTCGATCAAGGTGCGCGTCCGGCGAAGAGAGTTACATGAACGGCAGCTTCGAGGTGGAGGAGTACAAGAAGCCCGAGTACGAAGTCCGCGTCACGCCCGCCAAGGCGCGCATTCTGCAAGGCGAGACCGCGCAGGCCGTGATCGATTCGCGCTACTACTTCGGCGAGCCGGTGGCCGGCGCGAAGGTGAAGTACGCCGTCTACCGCGCGCCGCTACTGGTTCCCGCTGTGGTACGAGCCCGACGAAGAAGCCGCCGCCCGACACGAGCGACGGCGGCGACAACGATTACGGCGATGAGCAGATCCTCGACGAAGAAGGCACGCTCGATGCCGATGGCAAGCTCGCCATCGAATTCGACACCACCGTCTCCGATCGCAAGACGGATTACCGCTACCGCATCGAGGCGCGCGTCACCGACGCAGGGGAAGCGCGAGATTGTCGGGCCGCGGCAGCGTCATCGCCACCTATGGCAGCTTCGTGGTGAACGCCCGCCCCGACCGGTACTTCTACCAGCCCGGCAGTCAGCGCGGCAATCACGGTGGAAGCGCGCGATTACGATTTCAAGCCGGTGCGCACGCGCATCCACGTGGAACTGTTCCGCTGGAACTGGCGCAATCGCCAGGCCTCGGGAACCGCTGATCAACGCGAGCGATGTGGATACCGGCGCCGATGGCAGCGGCCGCGGCCGACGTCGCCATTCCCGCGCACGGCGGCTCCTATCGCGTGCGCGTGACGCCCGCACGCCCGAAGGCCGCGAGGTGGAGCGCGTACACGTACCTGTGGGTTTCCGGCGGCAGGCGAGAGCGATTTCGGCGACGGCAATCGCAAGACCGTGCAGATCATTCCGGACAAGAAGACCTATCGCGCCGGGGAAACCGCCAAGGTGTTGATCGTCACCGGCGAAGCCGAATACGCCGGTGCTGGTCTCGATCGAAGGCCGCGACCTGCGCAGTATGAAGCTGATGCGCTCGGCGAATCCACCGTGACGCTTGAGGTCCCGGTCACCGCGCAGGACGAACCCGGCATCTGGGTCAACGCGCAATTCATCCGCAAGGGCGCTATGTACCAGGGCGCGAAGCTACGTCAAAGTGCCGCCGGTAGACCATCAGCTGAATGTCAACATCGCCACCGACAAGCCGCAGTACCGCCCCGGCGAGACGGCGCAGTACACGCGTGCAGGTCACCGGCGCCGATGGCAAGCCTGTGCCGCGGCGCCGAGTTCAGTCTCGGCGTGGTGGACGAAGCCATCTACGCCATCCGCCGCGACATGACGCAGGATCCGCTGGCCTTTTTCTTCGGCACACGAGTGGAATATGGTGCACACCGAGGACTCGCTCAACTTACTATTTCAACGGCGAGGCCGGCAAGCGCCGCATGCGGCTGGCGGCGCTGCGCGAGCCCGTCGCGCCTGGCGCAGCTCAAGCCGGACCGCATGGTGCAGCCCAAGATCCGCAAGGCGTTCCCCGATACGGCATTCTGGGCCGCCGACCTGGTGACCGATGCCGCCGGCAAGGCGCAGGCCAAGGTGGAGTTCCCCGATTCGCTCACCACCTGGCGCGCCACCGCGCGCGGCGTGACGCGCCGATACGCGCGTCGGCGCCGCCACGCTGAAGACCATCGTGCGCAAGAACCTGATCCTGCGCCTGGCCGTGCCGCGCTTCTTCGTGCAGGGCGACGAGGTCGTGATCTCGGCGCTGGTGCACAACTACCTGACCACCGAAAAGACGGTGCGTGTCTCGCTCGACCTCAAGGGCCTGGACGTGCTGGAAGGCGCCACACGCGATGTCCGCGTGCCTGCCGCGCGCCGAGGTGCGCCTGGATTGGCGGGTGCGCGCGCAGCAGGTGCGCAGCGCCGTCATCACCGGCAAGGCGCTCACCGATGAAGAGAGCGACGCGCTGGAGCTCGAGCTGCCGGTCAACGTTCCCGGCGTGAAGCTCAGCCGGCGCGCAGGGCGGATCGCTCAGCGCCGGCGGCGCGCGCCGCGTTCGACCTCACGTTCCCCGCGAAGGTGCAGCCGGGCTCGCGCCTGCTGGCGATTCGCATGTCGCCTTCGATCGCCGGCTCGCTCTTCGGCGCGCTCGATTACCTCACCACGTTCCCCTACGGCTGCGTGGAGCAGACCATGTCGAGCTTCCTGCCGAATATCGTGGTGACGCAGGCGGTGAACGATCTCGGCCTCAAGGTCAGCCTCGATACCGCGGACGTGCAGCAGAAGATCCGCGCCGGCCTCGATCGCCTGTACAATTTCCAGCACGAAGACGGCGGCTGGGGCTGGTGGGAGACCGACGAGAGCCACCCGTTCATGACCGCCTACGTGGTCGCGGGCCTGGCGCAGGCCAAGGCCGCCGGCGTGCAGGTGGATGCCGATCGACATGGAGAACGGCGCCAACTGGGTCGGCGAAGACGTTCGCCGCCGATCCGAAGCTGGCGGCCGACCTGCGCGCCTACATGCAGTACGCGCTGGCGCTGGCGGGCAAGCCCGATGCCGCGCGCGCTGGGCAGGTCTACGAGCAGCGCGCGAAGCTCTCGCCCTACGGCCTGGCCATGCTCGGCCTCGCGCTGGAACAGGCGAAGGACGCGCGCGCCGGCGAGATCGCGGGCGCGCTGGAGCAGATCGCGTCAAGCAGGACGACGAGCAGGCGTGGTGGCCGGCAACGCGCGATCAGATGCTCGATTTCTCCGAGGACGCCACGCCCGAGGCGACGGCCTATCGCGGTGAAGTTCCTCTCGCACCAGCGGCCGAATTCGCCGCTGCTGCCCAAGGCGGCGCTCTGGCTGATGAACCATCGCAACGAAGGCTACTGGTGGAACAGCACCAAGCAGACCGCGATGGTGATTTACGGCCTCACCGATTACCTGAAAGCCACCGAATGAGCTCAATCCCAACGTGACGGCCACCGTCTTCGTGAACGATGCAGCCGGTGCTTACGCGCAAGCTCGACCAGGCCGCGGCGCTCGGCCTGCCGGAATTCACGCTGGACGAGAGCCAAGCTCCAGCCGGGCGTCAATCACATCCGCGTCACCACCACGGGGCAGGGAAGGCTCTACTACTCGGCGCGCGCCGAATACTACTCCGCCGACGATAAGCTGCAGAAGACCGGCACCACGTCGCTCAATATTCTGCGCGACTACTTCAAGCTGGTGCCCGATCAAGGAGGGCGACAAGATCGTCTACGACCTGGCGCCGCTCAGCGGACCGGTGGCGTCCGGCGACACGCTCGCGGTGCGGCTCACGGTGACCGGCTCGGAATGGAAGTACCTGATGGTGGAAGACCCGATTCCCGCCGGCACGGAGTTCATCGAGCGCGACAGCGGCTACGAGTTGAAGGAGCGTCCGCCGTGGTGGCAGTATCTTTTCACGCGCCGCGAGTTGCATGACGACCGCATGGCGATCTTCCAGACCTACTTCCCGCAGGGCCAGCAGCAGTATTTCTATCTGCTGAAGGTGGTCAACCCGGGAGTCTTCCAGGTGAGCCCGGCGCGCGTGCAGCCGATGTACAACTCGGGCGTGATGGCCACTACGGAAGCGCGCCGCCTGGAGGTGAAATGACCGCGCTACGCGCAAGCTCTTCCTGCTCCATCTGCTGGCCAATGCGCTGCTGCTGTGGCTGGGTTACGAGTGGCTCGGCGTGGGCGAATCGACGCGCCTGCGACTGGCCTGGAGCGCGCTCGATGCGCTGGCGATTCTCGCGCTGGTCTGCTGGTTTCACGGCGCGACCTTCGTGTTCTTCCGCGATGTGCGCGAAGATCAACGAGGCGTTTCGCGTCGCGCTGCGTCACCTGGCGGCGCTGTCGGCGGCCGCGATCCTGGTGCTCGTGCTTGTACGGCTTGCTGGCGTTGGGCCGCCGGCGCCAGCGGTCAACCGGCGTTCCGCCTGGCATCCTGGTTGACGCTGAAACTGCGCACGCCGGTGAAGCCGATGACTGTGGCGCGGATTTTTCAGGCGCTCTTCTGGATCGTGCGCTGGGTGGTGCTCCCGGTGTTGCTCTTCCGCCGATCGCATCGGCGATCGCGTCCCGCGGCTGGCGCGGCTTCGGCGCCATCATGCGCGGTTCGCCCTTGCGCTATTGGGTCGCGGTGCCCGTGCTGCTCCTGCTCGGCCTGCAACTCCCGTTCGTCCTGCTGCGCTGGGTGCCGGCCTTTGATTCCTTCGTGCTCCAGTTCGCGAGCTTCGCGATCCGGCTGCTGGTCGCGTATTTGCTTTTTGTCGCCGCCGCGTTAAGGATCGCCATCGTCAGCGGCAACGGAGGCGCAGACCGAGAGATCGCTCCCTGACGGTCGCGGCTCGGATCGAGGGCGAGGAGGGAGCGGTGGGGGTTCGTCGCGCTCCCTACGGTCGCGGCTCGTTAGGGTGCGATGTCTTTCGGAAGGCCGGTCTTGAGCCATCCCAATACTACGGCGCGCCGTAGCGCTGCACCAGGGTCGCGACCTGTTGCGCGGCGGCGGCATAGGCGCGGCGGGCGCGGGCGGCGTCCTCGGTCTGCCGTAGGTCGGCCTCGGCGACCTTCGCGGCGGCGGGCGCCACCGGGATGCGCGAGGTAGGCCGCCAGGCCTTCGCGGAACCATACGGGCAAGGTCGCTGCTGGCCTGCGACTCCACGAAGACGTGGAGCAGCTCGTGACGGATGGTGGACTCGCGCGGGGCGGCGGGCTGCAGGTCGATTCGGCTTCCGGTAGTGCGCGCCGCCACCCATCCAGGCTCGCCGGTCGCGTTGCGGAAGGTCTCGACATCCGGGTATACGCGGATCTCGATCTTCGCCGGCGCGGCGCCAGCCATACTGCGTGCGCGATCTCTTTCACCTGCCGCTCCGCGCTGGCCAGCACCGGGCCGTCGCGATCGGGCTGCGTCGTCATCAGCGCGACGCGTCTCGCCGCCCATGCGCCGCCAGTTCGAGTCCGCCTGGGCCGTCACGCCCGAGTCGCGGTGCCCGGGAAGTAGAACGCCAGAATCTCGCGATAGCCGTGACCTTCGACGCCCATCTGGTCGGCGCCGAGCTGGCACATTCCGACGCCGTGGCCTTCGCCCTCGCCCTCGAACATCAGCCGTCCGCCGCGACACCACCGACTTCCCAGCGATCGCTGCGCACCGTATTGCAGCCCAGCGCACGGCCGATCGCGAAGCGGAACGAACTCGCCGCGAGCCGGACCGGTTCGCCCTTGCCGACGAGCAGCCAGCACGCGCGCGCGTCCCGAGCCGGTGCGCTGCGCGATCTGCGATGCCGTCATCTCCTCCGGCGCGCTGCAATTTGCGACGCTTGAGCGCGGCCGCGATGCGCTGCGGCATGCGACGCTCCAGTGCCACCGCGCCGCGCCCTGCCGCTGGCAATACGGGTCGGCGTGGCTGCGCAGGAAGGGCGACGTGCAGGCCGCCCCACACGGCCCGGCGTCCTCCGTCATGCCGCCGCAATTGCGCGAGTAGCACGCGAAGGCCGGCTTGCCTTCGAACCACAGCAGTTCGCCGGCGGTCTGCGTCGGCGAGTGATTGCGAGGCGCGGCGTGACCACGTCCGGCTCCAGCCGCTGGCAATGCGTAGTGCAGCAGAGATCGTAGCCTTGCGCGGCGTGCCGTCCGCGCAGGTGGAGGGCGAAGGAGCGCGCGGCCACCGCCATCGCCTTGATGGCTTCGTCGCAGCGGAAGGTGCTGCTTTCGCCGGCCAGAACGGCCGCGACATATTTGTCCAACGGCATTTCGATCGTGGAGTGCGACCGAGCTTGAGGCGGACTTTCAGGGTCACGGGCGCGGCCGCATAGGGTGCGCGCAGAGCAGGAAGGCGGCCAGCGTCTTCACAGCCGACCTCTCGCGTGGGCTTCCAGAATTCTCGCGGCCACCGGGCGCCGCGTCCGCTCCGCCCGAGCGTCGCCTGCACCATCACCGTACCACGACGGTCCGTGAATCCGGCGAACCACGCGCAAACGCACCCGCGGCGTTGCGCACGCTGCCGGTCTTGCCCGCGACCGCAAGCCCGGTCACTTGTGCGCGCTGTGCGGTGCCGTACTGCACCGCGTCCGCCATCCCGGCCAGCACCGCGGGCGCGGCGCGCGACGGCGAGGCGGCGATAGGCCATGGCGAGCGATGCCGGGGTCACCAGCACGCCGTCCTCGCCGAGGGCTTGCAATTCCGACCGGCGCACCGCGATCGCGAGCGTTCCGAACAGCCCCAGACATCCAGCTCGTGGCGTCAGTTCGCCGGCGTGAAAGCGCGAGGCGTAGTGCGCCACGAAGCAATTGCAGGAGTACGCGATCGCGGTGCGCACGGTCATCGGGCGGTCGAGACCGGCGGATGCGAGCAGGCGAAGGAGCGGCCCTCGAGGCGCAGATCGCCGGAGCAGGGAAATGTCTCGCCGGCGCGCAGGCGTCCGCGTTCGAGCAGGGCGTTGCAGCACCAGCGGTTTCAACGTAGAGCCCGGGGGCTGCCGACATCGCCAGCCAGTCCGGCGCTGGGCGGCGATTACGCGGCGCGTCTTGCGATCCACCAGCACCGCACCGCCGTGCGCGCCATCGAAGAAGCGTCGACTCTTGAGCCCGGCGATCTTTCGCTCCAGGCTCCGGCGGCGCAGCAGGCTCGCGATGGCGTGGCGGCGCAGCATGTGTCGTCATTCCAGTGTATTCCTGTCGCGGCCCAGCGCGATAAATCAGGACGCCGCCCATGTTGCTGATCACCACGACGGCGCAGATCTTGGCGGCGAAGGCGGCGCGGCTGACCACGTCGACCACCGGGTAGGACGGAAATGCAGAGCGCCACCAGGCTGGAGACCAGTCCTGCGCGCCGCGGCGACTTTCAACCAACCGGGCAGTTGGCGGCGCAGCGCCGCGCTGCCGAACAGCGGCAAGGCGAAGAGCGCCACGTACGCGATGGCGTAGTGCACGATCGGAGGCGGCCATCAGCAACTGGCTGGCCTCCTGCTCCCTGACGCCCAGCAGGCTCAGCAGAATCAGGCCCATCACGAGTGCCGCCACGAAGAGGATGGAGTTCACCGGCGTGCGCCGGCGCGGGTCGAGGCGCGTGAACCAGCGCGGCACCAGGTTGTCCCAGCCGGCCGTCATCGGGCAGGCGCGTCAGTCCGGTGAAGATCAGGCTGGCGCTGGCCACCGCGCGCGCCATCAGCAGCGCGATGCCGAACTGCGCGGCGAAGCCGGCGCGCGCCCGCCGTGCCGAAGGCGAGGCGGAAGGTCTGCGGAATCGGACCGATCACGTTGATGGGCTGATTCCGCCGAGGAAGGTGAGCACCGTGCTGGTGCCGAGGATGAACATCACGGCGATGATCGGCGCCGAGATCGACCACCGATTGCCCGATGGTGCGCGCCGCGCTGCGGCATTCGCCCGCCAGAATCGCGACATACTCGAAGCCGCTGAGCGCGCCCACCGTCATCTGTCCGAAGATCGCCGAGGCTGAACCAGTTCGCCTTGGGCCACTGCCAGCGGCAGCGGCTTCGAAGTGTGTGATGGAGCCGTGCATCAGCGCCCAGACCGGCAGCCCCAGCAGAATCACGTAGGCCAGCAGGATCATGACGCTGCCGGCGTTGTGCAGCCACTTGCCGATGTCGAGGCCGCGCACCGCGACCAGCCGTGATGGCCGCCATCACGCCGCCGGTGAGGACGAGGGTCGCCCAGCGGCTGGCCGGCAGCCAGGCCCACGAGCCGGCCGAGCATGTAGGCGAGGTCGGTCGGCACCACGAAGATGATGGCGCCCATCGACGACGACGGCGTAGACCCACAGATTCCAGGCGATGAGGAAGCCGGCCATCTCGCCGAAGCCCTGTTTGGCCCACTGGTAGAGGCCGCCTTCCAGCGGCATCAGGCGATTCAGATAGATCACGACGGCCGCCAGCGGGCAGGTAGAAGACGCGAGCATCGCCACCAGCCAGAAGACGACGTGCGCGCGCCCGAGTTTCGCGGCGATTCCCACCCAGGACGAACCGACCACGCAGAGACCTGCGCCAGGACGAGATCGCGGAGTCCGAGTTCCTTGCGGAGGCTGCTTCGTCTTTCACGGTCAAATCATGATGCCATAGATTGCCGGCAAGCGACGCTTCCGTGACGGTCGCGGCTCTGATGGGCACAGTCGCACGGTACACTGATTCCCATGAGGCTCTCGGGTATGCCTTCTGTTTCGCTGGCCGGCGGCTTGTCTGGGCCAGATCGCCGGCGGAGTTGAGCAACGATGCCGCGGTGCGCGCGGCGATGGAAGCGGCGCAAGCGCAACGAGCCGCGCACGCTCGACCTGCAGGCACGCATCTGCGAGATTCCGGCGCCGCCGTTCAAGGAGGCAGTCCGCGGGCAGGAACTGAAACGCCTCTTCCAGGAACTGGGGCTGCGCGACGTGCGGATCGATGAGGCGGGCAACGTGATCGGCGTGCGGCCGGGCAAGGCGGCGCATCCGAATCTGGTGTTCGCCGCGCACCTCGACACGGTTTTCCCGGAGGGCACGAACGTCAAAGTGACGCGCGAGGGCGACGTGATGAAGGCCCCGGGCATCGGCGACGATTGCCGCGGACTCGCGGTCATGCTGGCGGTGATCCGCGCGCTTGAACGACGGCCACGTGGAGACTCCGGGCACGATCACGTTCGTCGCCGACGTCGGCGAGGAAGGGCTGGGCGACCTGCGCGGGATGAAGAGTCTTTTCTTCGACAGCCTGAAGGGACAGATCGATAAGTTCATTTCGGTGGACGGCACGGGGCTCGGGATCACGCACATCGGCGTGGGCAGCAATCGCTACAAGGTGACGTTCAAAGGACCGGGCGGCCATAGCTACGGCGCGTTCGGGATGGCCAATCCGATTCAGGCGATGGGGCGCGCGATCGCCAAGATCGACGCGCATCGAAGTGCCGCGGCAGCCGAAGACGACGTTCAATGTGGGACGCGTGGGCGGCGGCACTTCGGTCAACGCGATTCCGTTCGAAGCGTGGATGGAGGTGGACATGCGGTCGGCCGACCCGGCCGCGCTCAAGGATCGTGGATACGCGATTCCACGCCGGCGATCGAGCAGGCGGTGGCGGAAGAGAACGCGCGGTGGAACAATCGCGGCCCGGTCACGCGCGTCGGCCGAACTGGTGGGCGTGCGGCCGGCGGGACAGACTGCGAAGGAAAGCGCGATCGTGCAGACGGCGATGGCGGTGTCGCGCGCGATGCAGATTGAGGAAGTGCTGCGCGAGGGGTCCACCGATTCGAACGTGCCGATGAATCTGAAGATCCCGGCGATCACGATCAGCGGCGGCGGCAGCGGGCACCGGGGCGCACTCGCTGAATGAGACGTTCGATGCCAAGGATTCCTGGCGCGGGACGCAGCGGGCGCTGCTGCTGGCGATCGCGCTGGCGCGGTAAGTCGGCTACAAGCAGCCGCACGGTCGAAAACCCCGTGAAAAGCTCAGCGCGGGCAAGCTAAAGCATGCCCCACCAACGCGCAGGATCGTCTTTGGTGGCGTATGCTTTAGCTTGCGCGCAGTCGAGCCTGCGCCATCGCGACAGCCAGGATTGGCTGCCCCACATTGCTGCGAGCCGTCTCCGTGCACGCGAGAGTTACGGCAGCAAGTGGACAGGCCGGGAGGCCTGTCCTACTCCAGGGCGAAGGCGGAGAGGCGGGACTCGCGGCCGAGGCCGTTGGCGATGACGACTATCTGTTTGCCGGAGGCGGTGCGGTAGGTCATGGGGGTGCCCATGGTGCGGCGGCCGAGATTGTAGGTCCAAAGGTCCTGGCCATCGGTGGTGTTCACGACGTGGAAGGCGAAATCGCCGCCGCCGATGAAGATGATGCCGGCCTTGGTGACCACGCCTCCGGCGGTGCCGGGGGCTCCGAGGCGGTCGGGGAGTTTGACACCTTTGAGGGTGGGATTGGCGCGGACGCGGGCGTCGTCGCCGAAGGGGACGCGCCAAAGGATCTCGCCTTTATTCAGATCGATCGCGGTCAGGCTGCCGTACGGGGGCTTGAACAAGGGGACGCCGCCGTGGAAGACGAGGGTGCCGTTGGCGAGGGTGTAATCGGCGTCGACGTCGTCGGTCTTCGCGGTTACTTTCGCGACGCGCGCGAGGCCCGGCGTGTTGGTGGTCTTCACGTAGAGGATGCCGGTCTCGGGATCAAGCGCGCCACCGCCCCAATTGGCGCCGCCGTTCAAGCCGGGGCGCATCACGGTGCCTTGCAGACTGGGAGGAGTGAAGAGCGGTCCGAGGCGGTACTTCTTCAACTCGGCCTGGGCTTCGGCTTTCAATTCCGGCGTGAGGTCGAAGGCGTCGTCGAGCGAAACTCCCTGCTCGCTGAAGGCAGGCGGTCTGGTGGGGAAGGGCTGCGTGGGCCATGCCTTTTCGCCGGGGACATCGCTGGGCGGGACGGGGCGTTCTTCGATCGGCCAGACCGGCTTGCCGGTTACGCGGTCGAAGACAAAGGCCCAGCCGGTCTTGGTGAGCTGGACAACGACGTCGATCTTTTTGCCCTCGGGGCGGATCGTGGCCAGCACCGGAGGACCGGGCAGGTCGTAGTCCCATAGGCCGTGGTGGACGGTCTGAAAGTGCCACTTGCGTTTGCCGGTGTTGGCGTCGAGGCAGACCAGGGCTTCGCCGAAGAGGTTCTGGCCGGGGCGTGCGCCGCCATAGAAATCGTTGCTCGGCGTGCTCACGGGCAGGTAGAGCAGGCCGCGCGCATCGTCGAGCGTCATGGGGGCCCAGACGTTGGTGTGGCCGGTGAACTTCTCGCTGCCGTTGCCCCAGGTATCGACGCCGAATTCGCCGGCGCGCGGCACGGTGTAGAAGGTCCAGACGAGTTTGCCGGTGCGCGCGTGAAAGGCGCGCACATCGCCGGGCGGGTCCTGCTTGTACGCAAGCTTGTCGGCCACGCCGTTGCCGACGATGATCAGGTCCTTGTAGATCACCACGGGCGAGGTGTTGGTGTAGTTCTTGGGATTGGTTTCCCAGCGGAGGCCGGCGAGCAGGTTGACCACGCCGTTGTCGCCGAACTCCGTAACCGGCTTGCCGGTTTCGGCATCGAGCTGGATCAGCCGGTAGCGGCTGTTCATAATGATGCGCAGCTTGCCGGTCTTGGAATCGCGCCATGCGCCCACGCCGCGGTGCACGAAGCCAGTGCCGTTGGGGACCTGGCCATCGACGTAGGCCTTGGGATCGTAGGACCAGAGCTCGCGACCGGTCTCTTCGTCGAGCGCGACCACGCGGTTGTAGGGAGTGCTCAGGTAGAGCGTTTTGCCGATTTTGAGGGGCGTGGCTTCGAAGGCGCCGGGGGTGGTTTTGAATTCGGGCAGCGGTTCCTCGCCCGGCTTCCATTCCCACAGCGGTTTCAGCTTCGCGGCGTTGGCGCGATTGATTTGCGCGAGCGCGGAATAGTGCTGCTCGCCGGGATCGCCGCCGTAAGAGGTCCATTCCTGCGCGCGCATGGCGATGACGCAGAGCAACACCAGGGCGAGGTGCGCCGCGATGCGTTCGGCGGAGCGCAGGGTGAGCGCGACGAAGGTCAGCGTGCCATTGGTGCAGCCCGCGTTGGGCAGCGTGGGGGCTCCGACGACGAAGAGATTTTCATGATCGTGTGTCTGGCCGTAGCTGTCGCAGACGCTGGTGTCGGGGTCGGTTCCCATGCGGCATCCTCCGGCGGGATGATCGAGATAGTTTCCCACGCTGGTGTTCAGAATCTTTCCGTTGTTGGCCTTGGCGAGAGTCGCGAAGAGTTTTTGGAAGTGCTCACGGACGGCGGGCTGGCGAGCTTCGCTGGCAGCGTCGAGCTGGTGCGCGATGACCGGCATCGGGTCGCCGAACTGATTTCGCGAATTGATGTTGAGCGTGAGCGAGCTCTCGCGATCGGGGTGGACGTCCACGTAGCCGCGCACGCGCGCGGTGCCGCGGCGGGCGCGCTCGCGCCAATCGGCGAGCAGGCGATCGCCGAAGAGATAGCTGCCATCGGGCGCGCGCAGGCGTGGCTCGTGGCCGGAGGCGCTCTCCCAGATGCGGAGGTCGTGGCGGAGGAAGGGCTGGCCGGGCTGGCTGCGGAAGAACTGGCGCGAGATGAGGCCGTGCTGTTCATTCATGCCGGGGAAAATCGAGGCGTCGATCTCGATGAAGGCGGAGTGGAAGGCGTGGCCGCACATGTAGCGGCCGACCAGGCCGGAGCGGTTGGCGAGGCCGGAGAGCAGGAGCAGGTGCGGCGTCCAGCAATAGCCGGAGGCGAGGACGAAGAGGCGCGCGCGATATTCCACTTCGGCCGATTGGGCGACGACGATGGCGCCGTTTCCCGGTTCACGGCCGAGGCGGCGCACCAGCGTGCGGTCGTGGAGTTCGAAGTTTTTGCGGGCGAGTAGCTTCTTGAAGGTGAAGTCGGGCGAATAGCGGGCGCCGGTGGGACAGATGGAGCAGGTGTTGCAGCGAATGCACTGGGCGCGCCCGTCGTAGGGCTCGGTGTTCTTGGCCTGCGGGGTGCTCCAGAAGGGAATACCGCTTTTTTCGGCCCACGCTTTCAGCTCCTTGAGATTGTGGGTCATGGCCATCGGCGGCATGGGGTAGGGCTGGCTGCGACGGTCTTCGGGGAGAGGGCTGGGCTCGCCGGAAACGCCGAGGCGGCGCTCGGCTTCGCAATAGAATTTTTCGAGTTCGTTCCACGCGAGGGGCCAATCGACGCCGAGTCCGAACATGGAATGCAGGCGCAGATCTTCCTCGGAGAAGCGATTGCAAGTGCCGCCCCAGTGGAGGGCGGAGCCGCCTGCAGCCATGGTGCGGGAGATGATGCCGTGGGCTGCCTGGTCTTCGATGAAGTCGCCGGGCCAGGGATTCTCGGCGTAATCGAGATTGCGGCGGCGGTATTGCATGCGGGTCTCGAGATCGAAGATGCGCTTACCGGCTTCGACCACGGTGACGGAAGCATTGGGGCGGAGTTCGGAGAGTTTGAGGGCGAGCATCGCCGCGGAGATGCCGCCGCCGATGATGCAGACGTCGCACTCGTGGGTGCGCATTAGCGGATCCCCTTGAGCGGCGAGGGCCGGTCGCCGGAGCCGGCGAGCGAGCGGCACTGATCGCGGCCGATGGCGGCGCGATAGCAGAGATCGTTGGCGTCGCTGCCGCGGAAGTAGAAGGCCATGAGGTCGGCGGCGACGTGGGAGGCGCCGGGTGTGCGGGGCAGGTCCGCGACTTTGGCGTCGCGGAGGGCGGATTCGACGGTCGATGGGTCGACGAGCCCGCGCAAGGCGGCGAGTTGCTTCATGTAGGCGGGGGCGGGCGACGGGCCTTTGGTGCGAAGGCGGGTGATGCCGTAGCCGTGCTCCATTTCGGCGCCGGGGCGGTAGCCGCGCACCCAGCGCACGAAATCGTCGGTGACGCGATCAAGTCCGGACGGGCCGAGTTCGGCGGGGAGGACGACGGCGGCGAGCGCGCGCAGGGTGTCGCGGTCATCACCGGGGAAGGTTGCTGTTTGGGCGCGGGGGACGCGGAGGATCGCGAGCCAGCCAAGGAGTGTGCGTCGCCGCATGGGTGGGAGTATAGCGCAGATTGGCTGATGGAGAACCGATTCGCGCGGTGGTCATCAAGAAGCTGGTTATGTGGGCGGTGGAGTGGCGGCGGACATGGACGGCGGTAAGTCAAAGGCGCAAATTAGATGGACAGGCCAGGAGGCCTGTCCCACTAGGAGATGGTGGGTTGGGGGGATAGGATGGCGGCTTAGCGCGGGGTGAGGATGGTGCCCCAGATTACCTGGTAGGCTTCGACCTGTTGGTAGACGTCTTTGCCGGCGCGGACGAAGACGCGCATCGTGGGCTTGAGCTTGATTGCTTCCACAATTTGGCCATCTTCGAGGAAACGGGTGTCCTTGCGCAATAAGATGCTGAGATCGCCCGCTTCACGCGTATGGATGACGACGTGATCGCCGGTGAGTTGGGAGATCACGCCTGAGTACGTCGTGGTTCCCGATGGGAGCACGGGCTCGGGCGCCGGGGCGCGATAGCGTCCCATGGTGAGGGGGCGCGGCGGAGGGACTGGTTGGATGACGTGGATTGTGCGGACATAGCGGAGGGTGTATTCCGGCTCGCGATCGGAGAGGATTTCGACTTTTTCTCCGGGCGTGAGGTGCGAGGCTTCGATCAACTGGTCATTGCGCTCGGCGTAGGTCTTGCGATCGAACTGGTAGCGGAAGACCTGGTTATCGGCATTGCGGATGCTGATTTC
Source organism: uncultured Solibacteraceae bacterium (assembly GCA_963791985.1). GTDB lineage: Bacteria > Acidobacteriota > Terriglobia > Bryobacterales > Bryobacteraceae > Solibacter. The sequence goes on from CAWBUN010000005.1 coordinate 1,423,862, forward strand.
GCCTGCGGGGCGGGGATCGCACTCGAGTACCGTTCCGCGCACTAAAGGCGCGTCTGGGGACGATTGCGCTGCAACGGTGCAGGAGAACAGCAGTAGGACCCCGAGACTCCGCATCCAAAAACCTCCCTATTACTCTATCGCGGCATTAACGCGAACGTGATCCAGGATGCGGCGGGCGACGGGGCGATTCTTATCCAGTTCGCGGTTGTGTCGCCTGCCGTACACGTAGTCTCCTAGGAACCAGCCGAGCGCGCCGCCGACCAGGACGTCGCTGGGGAAATGTTTGCGGGCGCCGACGCGCGCTACCGATACGGTGGAGGCCAGGCCATAGGCGATCACGTAGACCAGCGGCTTGGGATATTCGTGCGCGATCACGGAGGCCAGTGCCCAGGTATTGATGGCGTGACCGGACGGGAAGCTTGAATTCCAGCGGCCGTTGGGACTGTCTTCAAAATCGCCGCGACCGTTAGCCTCGAAGGGGCGGGCGCGGTTGGCGACGAGTTTGAGCCCTTCGGCCACCAGGTTGGCGTCGATCAGGGTTTCGAAGGCGATCAGGCCGGTTTCGCGAAAACGTTCGTCGTGGTGCGCGGTGCCGATGAAGTAGAAGGCCGCGCTGACGGGGATTACGGAATAAGCCGAGCCGAAGCGCGATCCCCAGTTGGAGACGGAGACCTGGGAACTGGAATTGGGGAGATGATTGACGGTCCAATGGTCGGTGGCGATGAGCGCGGCGGTGGCGCCGCCGAAGATCGCCCACCATTTGATATCGCTCTTCGCGGTGTGCAGCGGCGAGGTCCAGATGGCTTTTTGATCGTGGATGACGTAGGCGGGCATGCGGCTGAAGGGATGCAGCCATCCGCTCTTCTCGTAGAGATCCTTATTCTTGATGGCCGCGGGGCCCGGTTGGACTGTGATCAGGGGGTCGGTCTGGCTGAAAGCGCAGGCAATAAGGAGCAAGCCAGCAGCTACGGGTTTCATCACAAGGACCATACTAAGCACGCGGAGTGCCTGTGTTCACTTAAGAACATCCCAAGCGGCGCGCGCGATTTTGGCGATGGTCTCCTCGCGGAGTTCAAGGGAGGCGCTGGAATCGGAGACGAAGACCGCGATGGCGAGGTGGCGGCCGTTGGGGAGGGTCACGATGCCGACGTCGTTGGTGGCGCGGGTGAGAGCGCCATCGGTGCCGGAGGTTCCGGTTTTGTGTGCGACGCGGGTTCCGAGGGGCAGCAGGCCTTTGATGCGTTTGGGGCCGGGGGTGCTTTGCGCCATGAAGTCCTCGAGCAGGGAGTGGCTGGCGGGCGAGAGGCCGCGGCCGGCGTGGAAGGCGCGCAGCAGGTCGACCATGGAATCGGGCGTCGCCCAGTTGCGGTATTGCACCATGGGGCCGCGCGACATTTCGAGTTCGCTGGTGGCGACCGCGATGCCGCTGATGCCGAGGCCGCGCAAGTAACTGGTGACGGAGGCAGGGCCGCCGCAAAGACGCAGCAGGACGTCGGAAGCGGTGCCATCGCTCTCGGCCACGGCGAAGCGGATCACCTCGCGGAGAGCGAGGGAGGTTCCTTCGGGATGCTGGTCGCGGATGGGGCTGTGCAGACCTGGCGGTGCCAGTTCGGCCTTGGAAATCGGGACCGCCTGGTCGAGGGTGAGTTTCCCGGTGTCTACCAGGTGGAGGGCGGCCATCGCGATTGGGAACTTGTAGACGCTCTGCATGGGGAAGCGGTCGCGGGCATGGAAGCCGGCACGGGTGCCGGTTTCGATCAGCATGACGGAGGCGCCGACTTTGCCGGCGGCGGGGCGGGCGATTTCGGCGAACTGCGTGGAAAGATCTGGCGCGACGAAAAGGAGCAGGAGTGCAAACATTGTCCCCTATTCTCGCTCAAGTGTACGGCCGTTCCCGAGCAGATTGCAGGATTGTCTGCCCCACGTTGCGGTGGGCGCAAACAATAATCAAGAGATCGCTCCCTCACAGTCGCGGCTCGGTTTGAGGGTGGTATCGAGAATCGGGAGTTCGTTGCGCTCCCTCACGGTCGCGGCTCGTTGACCTCGGGATTCTTTGCGGGCTGCGTTGTGATAGATATTCTTGACATCCTAATTCATTAGTACTATAAACACGTATGACCGGTCGAATTTGTGCCATCCTGTTTCTGCTGGCTGCCTCGCTCTACGCGCAGGAAGGTATTCCGCAGTGCATGAAGGACGGCGATGCGGCCTACCTCAAGGGCGATTACGAGGCGGCGAAGCAGGCTTTCCTGCGTGCCTGGGATTTGGCGCAGGCGACACCGCCGGAGAATCCGCAGAGGTACGAGATATTGAAGCGCCTGACCAGCGTGCGCGGGGCGGCGGGGGAGTTTGCCGAGGCCGATGCCTATCTGCAGCAGGCGGTGACGTGGCGCGAGGACACGCTTGGGCAGAATGATCCGAAGATTATCGATGACCTGCTGATTTCGGTCAATCTTTGCCGCCGCATGAAAAATATGGAGCGCGCGCTGGTTATCCTGCGACGTGTGCAGGGGCTGCACGTGGCGCTGTACACGTTCGACAGCGTGCAGGTGGCGGACGATTTCAGCCGGGCGGCGCAGTTGCATGGAGAGCAGAAGCAGTTGGAAGAGGCGATCAACGAATTGAATGCGGCAGTCATGATCCGGACGAAACTGGGCGGGCCGCTCGACTCTGCGCTGATACCCGATCTGGACCGGCTGGGCGAATACCAGACGGTGCAACGCGCGTACGGAGAGGCGGAGGCCGCATACCGGCACGTGCTGGTGATCCGCGAGACTTTGTATGGCAAAGTAAACGCCGATTTGATTTCGACTGTGGATGGTCTGGCGTACGCGTTGTTCGGGCAGAAGAAATACGATGAGGCGGAGCCGGTGTACCAGCGGCTGCTGAGCTTGTGGGAAGCGTCGGTGGGCAAGGACCATCCGATGGTGGCGGTGGCGCTGGATAAGATCGCGGTGTTCGAGGCGGCGCAGAAGAAATATCCGGAAGTGCACGATGCACAGGAGCGATCGACGGCGATCCGAGCGAAGTTTCACGGGCTGGGAATCTCGCAGCAGGCGACGGAGGCGTTTGTGGAAGGGCACGCCAACGATGCCAAGGCATACTACCAGCGGGGGCTCCTGGTGCTGGATCCGCCGAACCCGGTGTACGACGAATTGCGGGGGCAATTCAGCGAGATCCTGACCACGCTGGAAGGACCGCAGGGGAAGTCGCAGGCACCGGCCCCGAAGAAGGCCGCGTCGCCGAAAAAGGGCGGAAAGCTCTGATATACTCCGCCACAGGAGAGTTCCGAATGAAGTCCCGACTGGTCCTCACCGCACTCGTGTTTGCGGCTGCGGTTTGCGCGGCCGATTCCACCGTGGCGCAGACTACCGCGAAGCTGGAAGAACAAGTTGGCAAGACGCCGGCGCCGATCGCGACGGAGTATCGCCTGCGCGCGGCCCAGGCATTGCAGGCGGGGTACCCGGAACTCTCGCGGAAGTTCTTAGACGCAGCGCTGAAGGAACTGCGTGCGGGCAAAGTTCCGGGCCCGGCGGTTTGGCAAGTGCTGGCCGAGGTGGCGCCGGGGGAGGCCGCCACGCTTGCGCCGCAGCAGGGCATCGCCGCGACCCAGATGGCGATCACGATGCTGGCGCGCGCCGACCATATGGAGGAGGCGACGGCGCTCTACAAGAAGACCGCGGCGTCCTTCGGCGAGCCGTTGAGCTATGCAAATGCGATGTGGCTGCTCAACGCATCGGGTCCGGTGGCGAAGGCCCTGCCGGACGTGGTGGCGGAGAATTACGAGCGAGTGATTCGCGCGGCCGCGGCGGTGGCGGATTTCGGTAGCGATGCGAAGATGCAGATGATGGGCACCATCCAGGTGGGGAAGGCGTCGATCACCACCGACAACGCGCGCGATACGCTGCTGATTTTAGCGGGTGCGCGGCTGCGGATGCTCGCACCGGAGCGCTTCGCGAAGTATCAGGAGACGTTTGCCAAGTGGGATCTCACCGGCCCTGCGATGTTGCGCAGCGCCGGGCCGCCCCCGCCGCCCGAAGTGGCGGCGATCTCCAAACGTATGGGTACGATGCGGGGCCTGCCCAGCGACCGGGATCGCACGCAGCTGGTGAAAGAGCTGGTTCCGGAGATTCGCAAGCTGCCGCTGCTGTCGCGGCTGGGCTTGATTCGCGGACTGGCGAGCGTCGCAACGGAAGGCGATCTTGGCAAGGAAGCGCTCGGAATGGTGGCGGTCACGCTGGCGGACGCGCTGCGCGAAGCGTCCGGGTCGAATGGCGACAGCTATCTGGAGCTGGCGAAGCTGGTGCGCTACGAACATCTCACGGTGCCCGGCGATGCGACGCTCGACGCGGCGCAGACGCTGCTTACCTTGCGCGAGCGGGTGCAGCAGGAGAACGGTTTTAGCCTGACGAGCCTGGACGGCAAGACATATACGCTGGCGGGATTGAAGGGGAAGATCGTGCTGCTGAATTTCTGGGCGACGTGGTGCCCGCCGTGCCGCAAGGAAATGCCGGACATGGAGAAGCTTTACCGGACGTATGAGAAGCAGGGGCTGACGGTGATCGCGGTGTCGGACGAAGATCGCGAGACGGTGGTGAATTTTCTGGCGAAGAATAATTATAGTTTTCCGATAGCGCTGGATCCGGGGCGGAAGGTGAATAGCGCGTTCGCGGTGGAAGGGATTCCGAAGAGCTTCATTTTCGATCGCGAAGGGCGGCTGGCGGCGCAGGCGATCGATATGCGGACGGAGGGGCAGTTCATGGAATTGCTGCGCGCGGCGGGGTTGGAATAGCGTAGATCGCTCCCTTACGGTCGCGGTTCGATGTGAGGGCGATATGGAGAATCGGGAGTCGTTGCGCTCCCTCACGGTCGCGGCTCGTTGGCGGCGGATGCACATGACGCCTGGCGTTTGGCGGCTAGTTCGCGGAAGACATCGGCGAAGGCGGGGAGGTTTTCGCCGAGGCGGGCGAAATCGTCTTTGGGGATGAGGAGGACGTCGACGGCGGTCCTGGCGCGGATGGTGGCGTTGCGGGACTGGTCGGTCATGACGGCCATTTCGCCGAAGTATTCGCCGGCGGCGAGGGTGGCGATACAGCAGCTGTCGCGCGAGACTTCGCATTCGCCGGCACGGATGACGTAGACGCTGTCGCCGAGATCGCCCTGATGGAAGATGATGTCGCCGGGTTCGAAGTGCTGATTGCGAATGTTGCCGTCGCCGGTCATGCGCAACTGGGCGAGGTCGGGCGCGAAGAGCAGGCGGATGAACCAATCCATCGACACGCGGAATTTGCGATTGAGGCCAGGCAACTTGAAGAGATAGATGGTGCGCCAGAGGAACCAGGCGAGCAGGCCGGAGATTTTGAGGCCGAAGATCTGCGCGACGGCGGAGCCATGGCCGAGGGAGCCGAGGGTGCCGAGGCCTTCGAAGGCGAAGACGCTGCGCGTGCCGCCGCGGATGGCGGCCGCGATATTGGCGGCGGCGGTGGCGGCTTCGCGGGTGGCGTGCTGCGCGGTGGGCGGGGCGGTGTTGCCGCCGGCGGTCTTGATGGACGCGCAATCGCCGAGCGCCCAGACCTGGTCGGGATAGTCGAGCAGGCAGAGGGCGGAATCGACGAGGAGTTTGCCTTTGTCCTTCCCGCACTGGAGGCGGTCGAGCACCGGGGGCGCGGTGGAGGGGACGGTCGAGATAATGGTTTTGCAAGGAATCTCGACGCCGGATTTGAGAATGGCGCGTTCGGAAGTTGCGGCGCGCAGGCGGTCCTTCAGGATGATTTCGACGCCGCGCTTGCGGAGCAGTTTTTGCGCGAAGACGGCGAGGGGCTCGGCCATTTCGGGGAGGATGCGGTCGCCGGATTGGACCAGGACGCAGCGCACGGTTTCGTCACGCAGTCCCTGGTAGTTGCTCTTGACGGCGCGGATAAAATCGTTGAGCTCGGCGATGGCTTCGACGCCGGAGAAGCCGCCGCCGCCCACGACGAAGGTGAGGAGTTTCTTGCGCAAGTCGGCATCCTCTTCGCAATCGGCCTCTTCGAGCGCGTGGATCAGGTGATTGCGAACGGCGAGCGCGTCGGCGAGGGTGCGGAACGGCATGGCGTTCTCCATCATGCCGGGCATGCCGTAGAAGTTAGTGACGCTGCCGAGGGCGATCACGAGGTAGTCGTAAGAGAGCGTGGTGGCGACCGGTCGGAAGCCGGGGCTGACGGTGACGGTGCGGCGGGCGAGATCGATGGATTCGACTTCGCGCATGACGAGGCGGGCGCGGGGGCAGAGGCGGCGGATGGGGGAGACGACGTCGGTGAGACCGATGGAGCCGGAGATGACTTCGGGGAGCATGGGCTGGTAGACCCAATAATTTTCGCGATTGACGATGGTGATCTCGGCCTCATCGGGGCGCAGGAGGCGCTCCAGGCTGCGGGCGGTATAGACGCCGGCGAAGCCGCCGCCCAGGATCAGGATCCTCTTCATCGCAATCCCCCTATCGGAAGATGGCTTCTACGCCGCGCTGAATGACGGCCGCGCCCGCTACGCCGCTGAGGGACGAAACGAAGGCCGCGTGGGCGCCGCGGCGCCGCACTTCCTCGTGTATGGCATGATACCCCAGATAGAAGAGCCATCCGGCGGCGATGCCGAGGGGCCAGGTGATCCACTGGGTGCCGAGGTGCGGCCCCATGAAGAGGCCCGCGGCGCCGCCAACCAGCGTGGCGCCTTCGGCGAGCACGGCCCAGGCGAATGCGGCAGAGCGCGAGCGAACCGAGGCGCGCAGGATTCCGCCGAGCGCGATGCCTTCGGGCACCTTATGCAGGGCGACGGCGAGGGGGACGGCGACGCGGAGCCCGAGTGGCACGGTCAACTGCACGGTGGCGATGCTCCAGCCATCGAGGAAAGCGTGCACGGCGGCGGCGCAGATCAGGGGGGTGGCGAAGCCGTGGAGTTCTGTGGCGCAGGAGTTGTGATCGTGATCGTGCACGCAGGTGGGGCAGACGCGGTAGACGTAGCGGTTGACCAGGAGGAGGGCGCCGTAGCCGGCGGCGAACAGGGCGAGGCTGATGAGCCAGCCGATCTCACCGGCGAGTTCGGGAAGCAGGCCGAAGAGAGCGACGCCGATGAGGACTCCGGCGCTGAAGGACACGACCGCGCGGGCGCGCTGCGTCAGACCAGTGAGCCAGATTCCTAGGGCCGCGCCCGAGATGCCGACGGCGGTGGCCAGCGCAGGGGCAGCTATTCCGGAAGCTGGAGGTAGAGAGAACGGCAAGCAACTACTGTAACAGCGCTTCCCGTTTAACTGGCGACATCCAGATCTTCGGCGTCCATATCTCCGCCGAGCAGAGAGGCGGCGATGTTGGCGAGCGTGTCGTCGGCAGCGCCCTCCTCCTCCAAAGTTCTTTCGAGGAGGTCCGCCGCCGGCAGCTGGCCTAACGTCCCGGCAATGGCCGCGGCACTTTCGTAGCCGATCATTTCCCAGTGTTCCACCATCCGGGCGGCGGTGACAAGGGCGAGATCGAGCGTTGCCGACGCTTCCATTCCATCGATGAGAGCCGCGGCGTCGAAGAGCAGACCGCGGATGGCGTCGCCGGCCCTGCCTCTCGGTTGCTTGCCCATGAGTTGGAAGATGTCTTCCAGGCGGCTCACGTGCCGCCTGGTTTCTACCAGGTGAGATGCGAAGGCAATGGCCAGTTCTTTCGAAGAAGATGCGGCCATCATCCTGGGGAGAGCATCGACGATTTGACTCTCGGCGTCGTAAAGGGTTTCGATTCCCTCTTCGAAGAGATCTTCGAATCTCTTATGTTGTTTCAATCTGGCCTCGCCTTGACGCCGCGGAATTGCTCGCCGGGTGGTACACGGGCAAGGAGAGTCGCAAGCGCCGCGCCACTGTTGCGAATCGTCCCCTTCTATTGGAGGGACGCGATAACAGTGACGGTGGCGTACACATTGACGGTGCCGGTCTGTACGGGGGTGGACACGGCGCCGGCGGCGGTTCCCGGACCAACGACGATCGGCGTGTAAGAACTGCCCTCCTGAGCGGAGATTACCGAGGTAACCTTGCCGCCTAGTCCGGCCGCGATGGCGGCGGCGTGAGCGATGGCCTGCTTGGTAGCCTGGGTGAGGGCCTGCTGGGTCAGCGGTTCGGGATCCTGCAGGCCGAAATTCAAGCTGCCCACGCTGTTCGCGCCTGCCGAATTGGCGGCATCGATGAGCTTGCCGATGATGGAGAGATCGAGGGTCAGAACGCGGACGGTGTTGCTGGTGGTGTAGCCGTTGATGGTGGAGGGGTTCGCGTTGGTATAACGCGGCTGCACGTAATAGCTGACGGTCTGAATGCTTCCGTTGGCGCCGAGCACGGCCTTGACGGCGTTGAGAACAGCGGTGGTTTGGGTGGCGTTCTGCTGCGCGGAATCCTGCGCGGTGGAGGCGGCCGTAACCACGCCGACGTCGATTTGGGCCTGGTCGGGATTGGCGGAGAGCGTCGCGCTGCCGGTGGCCTGTACAGTGCGGGTGGCGGTGGTCTGCGCCGCGAGCCCGGCGCCCAGGATCAAATAGAGATAGAACGGAGCCTTGCGGAACATGATTAGATAGTAGTCTAAAAAATGCACGAGCGTTTTACGCACATTTACGCCGCCCCCGCGCAACTTGCCAAGGGCATTGGCGTTTATGTTTAACAGAGGGAAGAAGATGCGCAACCGAGTGGTGCTTGCGCTGGCAAGCATGGTCTGCCTGGCTGTGGTTCCGGCGATTTCCGCTTACGGCAAGAAAAAGAATGCCGATGGAGCGCGGCTGTTTCTCAAACAAGTCAGCGACGATCAGAAGATTCTGCAGGCGCTGAACCGGCTTACTTTCGGGCCGCGGCCGGGCGACGTGCAGGATGTGAAGTCGATGGGGCTGAAGAAGTGGATCGATCGGCAACTGCATCCGGAGGGTATCGCGGAGAACCCGGTGCTGGAAGAAAAGCTGCGGACGCTCGACACCCTTAAGATGTCCGGCGGCGAACTTGTAAGAAATTACCCCACACCGCAGCTGGTGAAGCAGATGGTGAACGGGCAGGTGCCATTTCCCACCGACCCGGACCGCAAGCTGATGCTCACCAGGCTGGTCGCGAAATACGAGGAGAAGCAGGCCGCGGGAGCGGGTGCGAATGCGGCGGGCACTCCGAACCCGATGGGGGATCCCAAGAAGCTGAATGAGCTGCTGACCAGGGAGCAGGTCCGCTCCCTGCGGCAGGGCACGCCGCAGGAGCGGCTGGCGGCCTTCGAGGCGCTGCCGAAGGCCCAGCAGGACGACGTGATCGCGGTGCTTCCGGGGGGAATGCGGCAGGGGCTGTTCGCGATCGCCTCGCCGGAACTGCGGCGCCGCATGCAGATGACGAATGGTCCGCAGCAGATGGTGGCGCGCGATCTTTCCGAGGGCAAACTGCTGCGCGCGGTGTACAGCAACCGGCAGCTCGACGAGGTGCTGACCGACTTCTGGTTCAATCACTTCAACGTCTATCTGGACAAGGGCGCGGACCGTTACCTGGTGACGGAATACGAGCGCGACGTGATCCGGCCGCACGTGCTCGGCAAGTTCAAGGATCTGCTGACGGCTACGGCGAAGAGCCCGGCGATGCTGTTCTACCTGGACAACTGGCAATCCGTGGGTCCGAACGCGCCGCAGCTTCGGGGAAAGAAGGGCGCGCGCGGGTTGAACGAGAATTATGGCCGCGAGTTGCTGGAGCTGCACACGCTGGGAGTTGACGGCGGGTACACGCAGCACGACGTGACGGAAGCGGCGCGCTGCTTTACGGGATGGACGATTCTGCAGCCGCAGCGCGGCGGCGAGTTCGCCTTCAACAAGCGGGTCCACGACGACGGCGAGAAGACGGTGCTGGGCGTGAGGATTCCGGCGGGCGGCGGGATGAGCGACGGGGAGAAGGTGCTCGACATCGTGGCCCATCATCCGGCGACGGCGCACTTCATTTCGAAGAAGCTGGCCATGCGGTTCGTAGCCGATGAACCGCCGGCGGCGCTGGTGGACCGCATGGCGGAGACCTTCCGGAAGACGGATGGCGATCTGCGCGCGGTGATGAAGACGATGCTGGAGAGCAGGGAGTTCTTCAGCGAAGGCGCATACCGCAGCAAGCTGAAGAGCCCGCTGGAAGTGGTGGCGAGCGCGGTGCGCGCGGTCAACGGGGAGATCGACTACGCCTTCCCGCTGGCCAACCAGGTTTCGCAACTGGGCCAGCCGCTGTATCGCAAACAGGAGCCGACCGGATATTCGAACTCCAGCATGGAGTGGCTGAATTCCGGGGGCCTGCTGGCGCGGATGAATTTCGCCATTCAACTGGCCGATAACAAAGTGCCCGGCGTGAAAGTGGACGCGGGCAAGCTCGCCAAGGCAGACGACCCGATCGCGGGAATCGCGCTGGGGTCTCCCGAGTTTCAAAAGAGGTAACTATGCCGACTCGCCGATTTTTTCTTCGTAACTCCGCGCTTGCCATGGTGGGCGTGGGCGCGGCTCCGCTGTGGCTGGAACGCGCATTGTATGCGGGCGACGCGCCCGGCGCGCGCAAGAAGATTCTGGTCGCGATTTTCCAACGAGGCGCGGCCGATGGGTTGAACGTGGTGGTGCCGCATGGCGATCCGGCGTATTACGGCCTGCGGCCGACGATCGCGATTCCGCGGCCGAGCAACGACTCCGCAAAGTCGGGGCAGGCGGCGATCGACCTGGACGGCTTCTTCGGACTGCATCCCTCGCTCGCGCCGCTCAAGCCGCTGTTCGAGCAGAAGCACCTGGCGATTGTGGACGCGGTGGGGTCGCCCGACCCGACGCGCTCGCATTTCGACGCGCAGGACTATATGGAATCCGGCACTCCCGGGCTGAAGGCGACGCAGGACGGGTGGATGAATCGAGCGCTGCCCAAGGTGCAGGGCAAGGTGTCGCCGGTGCGTGCGGTATCGCTGGGGCCGGTGCTGCCGCGGGCGATGCGCGGGCCGGCGCCGGCAGTCGCGCTGCAGACCATCGACAGCTTCCAGGTGCGCAATGCGGAGGCGGCCAAGCAGTTCGAGCAGATGTACACGCAGTCGAGCGACCGGATGATCCAGGCGGCGGGGCGCGAGACGTTCGAGGCGGTGGCGATGCTGCAGGCGATCCAGCGGCAGCAGTATACTCCGGCGGCGGGCGCGGACTATCCGCGCGGACGGCTGGGGGCGAGCCTGCAGCAGATCGCGCAATTGATCAAGAGCGACGTCGGCGTGGAGATGGCGTTCGCCGATATCGGCGGCTGGGACCACCACGTCAACGAAGCGCCGCAACTGACGAATCTGCTGACGGAGTACGGGCAGGCGCTGACGGCCTTCTGGAAGGACATGGGCGACCGCATGAACGACGTGGTGCTGGTGACGATGAGCGAGTTCGGGCGGACGGCGCACGAGAACGGCAATCGCGGCACCGATCACGGGCACGCCAACAGCATGTTCGTGATGGGCGGCGGAGTGAAGGGCGGCAAGGTCTACGGCAAGTGGCCGGGATTGCAGAAAGAGCAGCTCTACGAAGGGCGCGACCTGGCGCTGACCACGGATTTCCGGGACGTGCTCGGGGAACTGGTGAGCGGACATCTGGGGAACCCGTCGGTGAAGAACGTATTCCCGGGGTATCAGCCGAATTTCCTGGGGCTGGTGTAGTGAACCAAAGAGATCGCTCCCTGACGGTCGCGGTTCGCTAGCTCTCAATAGCCGAGGCGGAGCATGCCTTCGGCTTTTCCCTGCACGGTTCCGCGCGTAAGGAAATCGAGCGAGGCGCGGAAGAGCAGCAGGTGATTCTTCTCCCACATGGCGTTGTGCGAGGAGCAGGCAAGATCGACGAAGATCTTCTTCGGCGAGCCGAGATCGTTGTAGAGGTCGCGGACGCGGTCTGGGTTGACCTGCTTATCGTGCACGCCCGCGAACAGCAGCACGGGCATCTGAAGTTTCGCCACGACCGCGGTGGTCCAGCCCCAGGAGGTCACGAGCGGCGCGCGGCGCACGCCGGTGCCCCAGGTGGCGCCGACGGGATCTGAGGCAAGCATCTCCGACCAGACGGAATCGCGGGCGGCGGCGGTGTATTGATCGGAGCAGCCGACCTGACGATCCCAGTTGGCGATGAATTCCTCGCGCGATTGGGTGTTCATCGCGGCACCTGACGCGGGGACTTCGGCGGGCGCGGCGCCGGACGCAGAGCGATTGTAGGCGGGGGCGAGCAGCACCAGGTTCGCGACCTTGTCCGCGTGCTGCGCGGCGTAGCCGGCCGAGCGCGGACCGCCTTGCGACCAGCCGAGCAGGCTCAGCTTTTCGACGTGACGCAGAGCGCGGATGCGATCGACGACGGCATCGATATCGTGCCAGTCCGAGGCGAGCGTGGTCATCTGGCGCGGATAGCTGGGCGCGCAGGGAGCGGACTGCTGTTCGCGCGCGAGATTGCAGGGGTCGTTCATCGGCCAGGGGCGCGTGGAGCGGCCGTAGCCGGTCATGTCCATGGAGAAGACATCGAAGCCGGCGTGCGCGAGATAGGCCATCCAACTGTAATCTTCGAGCGGGACGTCGAAGGCGACTTCGGCGGGCGTGCCGGCGCCGTGGATGAAGAGCGCGACACGGCCGGGCGCGGGGCCGCGGGAGAGAGTGCCGGGCTCGACGACTTCGCGCACGTAGATCTGCGTGCTCTGGCCCTCGATGGCGGGGACCTCGGAGCGGACCTGCACGTAGTGATCGATGCGCAGGAGGGTCTGTGCGTTGAGGACCGGGAGGCAGAGGGTGACTATCAGCCAGAGTTTCATGGGATGCGAGACCAGTATACGACCGGAAGGGAGCGCGTTACTTCAGGCGCTTGAGGTCGGCCTTCGCGGGCGAGTTGGGGTCGAGCTTTAGGGACGTCTGGAGTTCGGCGATGGCTTCGGCTTTGCGGGATTGCTGCTCGAGGACGAGGGCGAGGCGCCAATGGGCGACCGCGTGGCTCGGGGTCATGGGCTCGGACTCCTGCGTGAGGTATTTGCGGAGGTAGCGCTCGGCGCGAGGGAATTCGACCTTTCGCGAAAGGCAGTTGTTGGCGGCGCGGTAATAGGGGAGCAGGTTGTCGGGGTCGGCCTTTTCGGACTGCGCGAGCATGGGGTCGAGTTCGGGCCATTTGTCCTGGTGGACCAGTACGGCGGCCAGCAGGCCGTAAGCGGCGGCGCGATCGGGGTGGATCTTGATGGCTTCGCGCGCGTGACGCTCGGCCTCGTCGAATTTGGCGTGGTTCGCGCACCAGCCGCCGAGGTCCATGTGGGCCTCCCAACTGGCGGGGCGCACTTCGACGGATTTGCGCAGCAGGCCTTCGACGCGGTCCTCCTGCTTGTCGTAGCGCGCCAGGGTGATCTGCGCGCGATAGCCCTCCACGGGGTCGATCTTCATCAACTGCTCGGCCACGGCGTGCGCCTTGGCGTTGTCGCCGCCGATGATACCGGGGGCATGCAGGTAATATTCCATCATCATGTCGAGCGTGCGGACGTGATTGGGGTCGAGCGCGAGGGTGGCGTCGGCCTCCTTCTTGAATTTGCGCGCCAAGCCCAACTGGTGAAGCACGCTGGCGCGCTGCGCCTTCTCGCCGGCAATCACGGCCAGGCGGTAGTGATAGCGCGCGTCCTTCGGGTTGGCTGCGATGGCGCGTTCGGCGAGCTTCTCGGCGTCATCGAGGGCGTCCCACAGCTGCTTCACCGTGGCATTCAGGTAGAGGCCCTCGGCGTCGGTGGCTGGGTGGGCGGCGGCCAGTGTACGGAAGCGTTTGAAGTGGTTGCCGGGAAGCAGGTCGTCGGGCAAAGCCTGCGCCGGCAGCAGGGCGGCGGCCAGGAGTAAGGCTGGAATGGCGCGCGGGAGCATGTATCATCCTACGACGGCGACCGCCTGCGGGTTGCGTAATATGCTACGTTTCGGACATTAAGGTGATTCCATGAAACGCGCTGCCCTTCTCTTCCTCATGTTCCCGATGGCCGGCTCGCTGTTCGGCGCGGCCTCGATGCGACCCCAGCAATTGCGCTGCGAGTATCGCGTCAATCCGCAGGGGATCGACATCACGGACCCGCGGTTGAGCTGGATTCTGACGCCGGTGAACGCTAAGGTGCGCGGGCTCGCGCAGTCGGCGTACCGGATCCTGGTGGCGTCGTCGGACGCCGCGCTGCGCGCCAGCACAGGCGACTTGTGGGACAGCGGCAAGATCGCGTCCGCCGAATCCATCCAGGTGGTCTACCAGGGCAAGCCGCTGAATTCGGGCACGGCGGCATTTTGGAAGGTGCAGGTCTGGGACCAGGACGGGCAGGCGAGCGAGTGGAGCGCGCCCGCGCAGTGGTCGATGGGCCTGCTGCGCGCGGAGGACTGGAAGGGCAAGTGGATCGGCCGCGACGAAGCCGGCGTGTACAAGGATTCGGCGAGCGACTACCAGTTGCTGGAGCGCGCGCGCTGGATCTGGGACACCAATAGTGCGCAGGCCGGAGCGCCGGTGGGCGACCGGTATTTCCGCGCGTCCTTCACAGTGCCAGCAGGCCGCAAGGTGACGCGGGCGTTGAGCGTGATCGGCGCGGACAACACCGCCGATGTGTATTTGAACGGCGAACCGATCGCGATGGAGAGCAAGCTGCCGCTGCCGCACGCAGTGGACATCACGCACCTGGTGCGGCCCGGAGAGAACCTGATCGCGGTGAAGGCCACGCACTCGCGCGCGGACCGTCCGGCGGGGTTGATCGGCGGCGTGCGGGTGGAGTTCGCGACGGGCGATCCGGTACTGCTGCAGACCGGCAACCAGTGGCGCGCGATCGTGAAGCCGGAACCCGGCTGGGAGAAGCCGGGCTTTCTGGATGCGGCATGGCAGGCGTCGAAAGACCTGGGCGCCTTCGGCATGGCGCCGTGGGAAGGCGTGGGCTTCGTGGCGCAGCACCGGCTGCCCGGCCGCCTGCTGCGCAAGGAGTTCGCGATCGACAAGAAGCTGCGCCGCGCCACCGTCTATTACAGCGGGCTGGGACTCTCGGAGTTGTACCTGAATGGCGCCAAGGTGGGCGACCACGTGCTCTCGCCGGGACTCACCGACTACGATAAGCATGTTTTGTACGTGACCTTCGATGTCACCAAACAACTGGTGCAGGGGAAGAACGCGATCGGGCTGATGCTGGGCAACGGCCGCTACTATGCGCCGCGCAACGACGTGCCGGTCAAGACGCGCGATTTCGGCTATCCGAAAGCGCTGGTGCAGCTCCAGCTGGAATTCGAAGACGGCAGCAAGGTCAATGTGGTTTCGGACGAAAGCTGGAAGTACAGCGCCAATGGGCCGATCCGCGCCAACAACGAATATGACGGCGAGGAGTACGACGCGCGGATGGAGATCGCGGCATGGAACAAGGCCGGGTTCGACGACGGCAAGTGGGAAGCCGCGAAGATCGTCGGCGCACCTGCCGGGGCGGTGACGGCGCAGATGGCCGAACCGCTGCGCGTGACCGAAACGCTGAAGCCGCTGAGCGTGAAGAAACTGCGGCCGGGCGTGTTCGTGTTCGACATGGGGCAGAACATGGTGGGCTGGTGCCGTCTCCGGGTGAGCGGCCCGAAGGGCACGCAGGTCAAGCTGCGCCACTCCGAAACGTTGAAGGACGATGGCTCGCTGTATGTCGATAATCTGCGCTCCGCGAAGGCCGAGGACATTTACACGCTGAAGGGCGGGGGCGCCGAGGTCTACGAGCCGCGCTTCACCTATCACGGCTTCCGCTATGTGGAGGTCACCGGCTTCCCCGGCGAGCCGACTGTGGCGGCGCTGGATGCGCGCGTGGTCCACGACGATATGGAGCGGGCCGGCGAATTCACCAGTTCGAGCGACCTGCTCAACAAGATTCACCACAACATGTTCTGGGGAATCCGCGGCAACTATCGCAGCATCCCGACGGATTGTCCGCAGCGCGACGAGCGGCAGGGCTGGCTCGGCGATCGCGGCCAGGTGAGCCGCAGCGAGAGCTACATGTTCGACGTGGCGGGCTTCTATAGCAAGTGGATGACGGACCTGGAGGATTCGCAGCGCCCCACCGGCAGCATCCCCGACGTCTCGCCGAATTACTGGCCGCTGTACAACGACGACCTGACGTGGCCGGGCACAATCATCTTCGTCCACGGCATGCTGTACGAGCAGTACGGCGATAAGCGGGTGCTCGCGCGCGGCTACCCTGCGATGAAGAAATGGATGGATTACGAGAAGAGCTTCGTGAAGGACGGGCTGATTTCGAAGGACCAGTACGCCGATTGGTGCGTGCCGCCCGAGGACCCGAAGCTGATCCACTCCAAGGACCCGGCGCGGGTGACGGATAAGACGCTGATCGCGAGCAGTTACTACTACCAGTTCCTGCGCACCATGTCGCGGTACGCGCGCATTTTGGACCGGCCCACGGACGCGGCCGATTTCGACAAGCAGGCCGACCAGATCCAGGACACCTTCCAGCGCCGCTTCTTCAAGCTGGAAAGCAGCATGTACGATAACGGCACGCAGACCTCCAGCATCCTGCCGCTGTACTTCGGGATGATTCCGGCGGACTTCCGCGGGGCGGTGGTGCAGACGCTGGTGCGCAATATCGAGCTCCAGAGCAATGGTCACGTCGGCACCGGCCTGGTGGGCGCGCAGTGGCTGATGCGCACGCTCAGCGACGCGGGGTACGTCGACCTGGCGTACAAGATCGCGACGCAGAAGACGTACCCGGGCTGGGGCTACATGGTGGAGCAGGGCGCCACCACGATCTGGGAACTGTGGAACGGCAACACGGCCGACCCGGCGATGAACTCCGGCAACCACGTGATGCAGATCGGCGACCTGGCGGTGTGGATGTACGAGTATCTCGCCGGCATCCGCACCGATCCCGAAAAGCCGGGCTTCCGTCACGCGGTGATCCGCCCGTACCCGGCGGGCGATTTAAGCTTCGTCAAGGCGACGCACAAGACGATGTACGGTCCGCTGGCGAGCTCGTGGAAGCGCGAGAAGGGCGAGTTCACGCTGGAGGTCACGGTGCCGGCCAACACCACGGCGACCGTGTGGGTGCCCGCGAAGGACGCGGCGGCGGTGACGGAGTCGGGGAAGAAGGCGAGCGACGTGAAGGGCGTGAAGTTCCTGCGGTCGGAGAATGGGGCCGCGATTTTCGAGGTGCCGTCGGGGGCGTACAGCTTTAAGAGCGCCACGCCTTAAACGGTGAGGTTCTCTTTCGGCTTGCTGCGTGCCAGCGCTCGCGCAACCGCCTAGCTATAACTTAGCTATAGCTAGGCGGACCGGGAGTAAAATGAGTGCACTGTCGAACGGACGCAGGCCGGGTCTACTCACGCGCAAAGCCGTGTGAGATTCAATCTGACACGGCTGCACCTACCTGGAAATATATGGTCCGCGTGGTATTCTGCCATCCGAACTCCACTGTTCGAGATGTTCGCAAGCGCTGCGGCTCGCTCAATTACATGGACGAATTCGAGCAATAGCCAGAACGCCGGATAACAGCGACATGGGAACGAATACCTCCAAGAACGCCAGTACGCTTCCGAATGAATTGTACATACTCGGCCCTTTCCAGGCTTGGAGAGCGATTCCGGCCTCGGAGACTGCGCCGGTTAGAAGCAGCAACGACAAAGTCGTCGCTGAAGACACAAGAAATAAACGCAAACCCTTGGGTGTCCAACGTTCGACCAGCCACGACGTCAATCCACAGCCGGCCAGGGTAATGATGGAGGCGCCAACCCAATACGGACACAGGAATAGGAGACGAGTTCTGGAGTTTTGCTGATAGTCGAATAGACTTGCTGCTAACGTTGTGCGTCCCCAATGAAATGATGCGGTCGCTCCACTGCTATCAACAAAGATCGGAAAGACTCGAAAAAGCAGCCAACACGCAGACAACCAGTAGGCCGTAAGCGCTGCAATCCAGAAGTACCGTCGCTTAGTTCCAACCATGTTGCTGCCTCCTGCGCAGTCAGTGCGCTCTTAGGGTTAAGAGCTACAAATCAAGCCTCACTTACGACTCGGAAAGCACATTAGACCTAACGCCTCGCTAAGCGGGTTGTGGTTTGCCACCATGCCCTGCGGCCAACCGACTGCACTGATGGCTGTACCCAAATCGCGGGCGTCGGGTGGATTGTTGTGGGTGAATCCACCGCCAACGGCCTGCTTGTGCAGGATCTCGTGCATCACGGTTCCAACTGCGTAATAGTTGAGATCCCCGCTCCAAAACTTCAGGAATTGGCTGAAATTTACCCAACTGTGCCAGTCATCAACTCTGAACCAGACCGCATACCCGTTGAATTGCGAGAAGCCCTCGGCATATGAAGGGGCCGTATCGTTTGCGGCAAACCACTGGCCCACAGTTGTGACACCGGGGCTGGCAGCGCCAGGGAATTTGACCGGGTCTAGGACTGCGTTCGAGCTTGGCCCATCATAAACGAACTGTCGAGCTCCATTCGCGGTTGTCTGGAGCTGCCTAATCAGCGTGGCCTCCGGTACCTGCGCCACGTTCGCAAACTCTGTCAGGATCGCATTGCATGACGGCGTCGCGGTGAGGTTTGCGGTCGTCAGTATATTGAGCGCCTCCTGCGGTCCTGACCGCGGTCGGACATCTGTCCCAGAGCCAGATGGATTACCGCCTTGGAAAGCCGCAAAGCTGAACGCAGACGGAACTGGCGCGATGGCGGCCAGCTGGACTTGACCATTCCCCACATATGTATTCAAGGTCCATGACTGTATGAACGAGCTCAGGTCCATCTGACCCGTGGCATTGCCGTCCTTATCGAACATCACAGTGCTCGTGATCTCTCCGGTATCCGGATCGGTGCTCTGCGCAATCACGCCTCCATCTGCCGTGGCGATCTTGGGTCCGTAGCCGGGCACGTTCCAGCGTACGTTGCCACTCGCGTCGAAAGCGCTCATGTTGTACTGGGTCGCGCAGTTTGGGCACGGCCCGACTCCGACCGTGCCGACAAAGGAACCGTCCTGTGCCTGCAGTACCGGGACGATTGACTCAGCCTGGTCCGGCACTCCCGGTCCGCTCATCAGACTCACACTCGCACCCATCGTGATCGCCATACCAAACTCCACATCACTTGCCACGGCATCTCTCGGCAGTGTCGCCGATGCACGATACGCTCCACGGCTTGCTATATTCGAGTGCGCGCCGGGATTCGCTTCCCAAGTGAGCACCACTCCCGTATCGGCGTTGGTTATCAGATTGACCGTTAACCCCTCTATAAGCCCCCATGGACCCGACGTTGAATAATCCTTGATGGGTAACTTGGTATAGACTCCGCTGCTGTCCACCCTCAGCAGCTTAAAGTGCGTAGCGATGCAACAGAATACTCCGTTGTAAACATCCTCGCCGTTGTTCTCTTCGTATGCATAGGGCACGTAGGCATAGCCATCGCCCGCGATGATGAGTCCGTACGCACGAGTAGAAGGCCCCCACGTGCTGTCCTCGAGGGGCACACTGAATTTCTGGGTGCCCGTGGTGGGATCGATGCCAACTACCGAGGGGTGCGGGTAGTTGGTTTGAATCGCGAAGATTGTGCCATCGGTATGGACACGCAGGGAACCATCTAGTTGCGCCCCTTGATCCAGGGTGTAAGCGGGATAGGGTTGCCCGGTAATCCCATCCAACTTCGTGATCGAGTAGCTGTCCGTCGAAGAATCATACTTCGTGACGACCAAGCCACCTTGGAAGTCCGGCACAGCAGACCAGGGGTCGCCTGCATCCGCCGTCCACGCCGTTATGCCATCGCTGGTGATCGCCTGCACCGTGCCATCCGCCTGGAACGCAAACACGTCGGCTACCCCACTGGGACTGGGCACAGCCGGCACAATCTTCGTCACACCCGAGCCGTTACCAGGATTCGACCACAGTACCGTGCCTTGCGGCATCGCGTCCGCCCATACCGTTACGTCCGCCGACGCTGATCCCGCCGTGATCGTCACGTGGCCCGGCGCCAGCGCCGTCAGTACCTGCGGGTCGGCGCTCGACACGCTGACCACCGTCGCGTCGCTTGTCGTCCACGCCAGCCCCGTCACCGCATGGCCGGTCGCATCCAGCGCCTGAATCGTGCGCGTCTCGCCCACCATCATATTGATCACGTTCGGCGACAGCGTCATCGCCGTGCCGCCGCCTCCCAGCACCGTAAACGTCTTCGCATTGCTCGAGATCCCGCCCTGCTGGACGCGCGCGATGCCGCTCACGGCGCTCGCCGCCACCCGCGCGAGTATCTGCGTGTCGCTCCAACTCACGACGATTCCATTAGTGCTGCCCAATTGGACGCTGCCGGTGCCCTGGGTGTTCCCGAAGCCCCACCCGTTGATGGTCACCACATCGCCGGGGAAGCCGTTGCTGGGAAGCAGCTCCGTGACGGTCACCGTGTCTACCGTGAACGGCAGGGAATTGGACCACACCCCGGTCTGCAGCACCTGCGCACTGCCGGTTCTCGAATTGAGCGCCACCGTGGCAATCACTTGAGTGTCCGTCCAACTCACCACTGTGCCATACGTACTGCCCAGCCAAACCTGCCCGATGCCCTGCGTCGGTCCGAAACCGGTTCCGATGAGCGTGACCGTATCGCCGGGCTTCGCTTCCGAAAGTGTCATACCCGTTAAAGTGGGCGGGTTGGTCACCGTGTACGGAGTGCCGTTGCCGGCCATGCCGTTGACCGTGACCACCACGTTGCCGGTGGCGGCGCCGCTGGGGACGGTTACCGTGATACTGGTGGCGCTCCAGTAGGCGGCGGTTCCCGTGCTGACGCCGCCGAAGGTGACGGTGCTGGCGCCCTGAGTGGTTCCGAAGTTGGCGCCGGTGATGGTCACCGCGGTGCTCACCGGTCCGGAGGTGGGCCAAAGGGACGTAATCGAGGGCGGCGTGCCCGCCGTAAAGAGCACACCGTTACTCGCCAGTCCGCCGACCGTGACCATCAGGCTGCCGGTGCTGGTGCCGCTGGGGACCGTCACCGTGATGCTGGTGTCGGACCAGCTGCCGGCGGCGCCGGCGTCGAGGCCATTGAAAGTCACGGTGCTGGCCCCCTGGCTCGACCCAAAGTGGGTGCCGGTGACGATCACGGCTGTCCCCGGAGGTCCGGAGGTGGGCCACAGGGAGGTGACGCTAGGCGGGACGGCGTTCACCGTGAATGCAGCCGGGGCGCTGGTTCCGCCTGCCGTGGTCACGGTGACGTCGACGGCGCCGGTCGCGGCGTTGGCGGCGATGGTGAAGGTCGCGGTGATCTGGGTGGCGCTGACCACGCTCACGCTGCTCACCGTGATCCCCGGGTTGCTCGTCGCCACGGTCGCGCCGGAGATGAAGTTGGTGCCGGTGAGGGTGACCGGCGTGCTCGCGCCCTGGAGGCCGTTCGCCGGGCTTACCGAGGTCAGCGTGGGCGGAGGCGGATTCACCGTGAACACCGCGGCCACGCTAGTGCCGCCGCTGGTAGTCAAGGTCACGTTGGCGGACCCTGGTGCGGCATTGGCAGCGATGGTGAAGGTCGCGGAGATCTGGGTGGCGCTGACTACGGTCACGCTGCCCACGGTGATCCCTGGGTTGCTGGTCGCCACCGTGGCACCGGCGACGAAGTTGGTCCCGATGAGGGTGACGGCGCCACTCGTGCCTTGCATGCCGCTCGCCGGGCTAACCGAGGTCAGCGTGGGCGGGGGCGGATTCACCGTGAACATCGCGGCCGCACTGGTGCCGCCGCTGGTAGTCACGGTGACGTTGGCGGGCCCTGGTGCGGCATTGGCAGCGATGGTGAAGGTCGCGGAGATCTGGGTGGCGCTGCCCAGGGTCACATTGCCCACGGTAATCCCGGGATTGCCGACACCGACGGTCGCACCCGAAGCGAAGGCAGTGCCCGTAAGCGTCACCGGTACGATAGTGCCTTGGACGCCGGTTGCCGGGCTGACGGATGTCAATGTAGGCGCGGCCGGATTCACCGCGAAGGCTGCTGCCCCGCTGGTACCGCCGCTGGTTGCCACGGTGACACTCGCGTTACCGAGCGCGGCATTGGGTGCGATGGTGAAGGTTGCAGTGATTTGCGTCTCGCTGACGACGAACACATTTTTCACGGCGATTCCCGGATTGCTGGTCGCTACCGTCGCACCGGCGAAGAAGTTCGTTCCGGTCAGGGTAACCGGTACATCTGTGCCTTGTGCGCCCACCGCCGGTGTCATCGACGCTAGCGTGGGAGGCGGCGTATTTATCGTGAAGACCACAGGGGCGCTGGTGCCGGCCAATGTGGTCAGAGTAATATTAGCAGGCCCTGGCGCTGCATTTGGGGCGATCGTCAGGCCGACCCAAACGAATGAGCCGCTAGTGACCTCCACATAGTCGATCGAGATCCCGGGGTTGCTGATCGCGACCGTCATCTCCGGAGTATACCTTTGACCATAGATGTAGACATTCAGTCTGAAATCGCCCCGATTGGCGCTTGCAGGAACAACAAACTACGCTACGGGCGGATCGGAAGGCGTGATCGCAAAGGTAGGTCCACAGGCTCTGACGCCGCTACTGGTCACGCAGACAGTCGACATACTGCAGCATCGGCCCTAATTGTGAACGTGGTAGTGATCTGGGTCGCGCTGACGACCACTACGTTCTTTACAGTGACATAGGAGTTATTAGGTTCTACTACGGCGTCCGGAAGGAAGTTCGTCCCCGTGAGGGTCACCGTGAGCGCGGTACCCGGATACGCTGCTGATGGCGTGATCGCTGTCAGCGTAGGCGGAGGCTGTTGAGCGGCTAGCCACGCTGACGAACACAAAAGCAAGGCTGTAGCGCGTAGTAATAGTAAGGCACTTCGCATGTTAGATCTTCCTCCGGATCGGTCAGACCGGCTGGCGCGATCGGTAGCCAGCAACAACAAAGATAGGTAAGGATGTATATTACTGTAGTTATAATCAGAATAAAAGAGTATATAACCTTATATCCGAATAATAGCTGCATAGTAACCGGGGGCATCAGGTCAAACCCGGGCCGACTACAACTGTGGCGCACCTTTTCGGTCCACTCCAACAACACGCTCCGATCGCACCAACGAGATTGGTCCTCTTCCTGGCGCGCCCTCTACTTCACCGGGAAACTCCGTGTCGATCCCTCCTCCGGACGCGCGACGGACCCCTCCGATGGCGCAAAGCCCGCGAAGCCGCTACACTATTTCGTTACGGAAAGTGAGAGTGACCCCGTTTGTCCAACTATATCGGCGCCATCGACCAAGGCACCACCAGCACGCGATTCATCGTGTTCGACCACTCCGGCCGGATCGTTTCCGTCGCGCAGAAAGAGCACGAGCAGATTTTTCCCCAGCCCGGGTGGGTGGAGCATGACGCCAACGAGATCTGGCGCCGCACCCGCGAAGTAATCGCCGAGGCGCTCGAAAAGCGGGCGCTCACCGCGTCCGACCTGGCCGCCATCGGCATCACCAATCAGCGCGAGACTACGGTAGTGTGGGATCGGCGCAGCGGCGAGCCGGTATACAACGCGCTCGTCTGGCAGGACACGCGCACCGCGACCGCCGTGGCCGAGCTCGCTGCCGACGGCGGCGCCGACCGCTTCCGCGCCAAGACCGGGCTGCCGCTCGCCACCTACTTCAGCGCGCTCAAAATCCGCTGGATTCTCGACAACGTGCCGGGCGCACGAGCCCTCGCCGAAGAGGGCGACGTGCTGTTCGGCAACATCGACACCTTCCTATTGTGGAACCTGACCGGCGGCCTGCATCTCACCGATTGCACCAATGCCAGCCGCACGCAACTGATGAACCTGGAGACGCTGGATTGGGACGACGAACTGCTCGCGGCCTTCCGCATTCCCCGCGCCATGCTGCCGCGCATCGCGTCGAGCAGCGAAGTGTACGGCAAGGCCGCGCTCGCCGGCGTGGAGGGCGTGCCGATCTCGGGCATCCTCGGCGATCAGCAGGCGGCGCTGGTGGGGCAGACCTGTTTTCACGCGGGCGAGGCCAAGAACACGTATGGCACCGGATGCTTTCTGCTGATGAACACCGGCACCACGCCCACACCTTCGAAACACGGCATGCTGACCACGGTGGGCTACCGTTTCGGCGCGCAGCCCGCGGTCTATGCGCTGGAAGGCAGCGTGGCGATCACGGGCGCCCTGGTGCAATGGGTCCGCGACAATTTCGGACTGATCGAAAAGAGCAGCGATATCGAAGTGCTGGCGCGCAGCGTGAAGGATAACGGCGGTGTGTACTTTGTCCCGGCGTTCAGCGGCCTGTACGCGCCGTACTGGAAGGACAACGCGCGCGGCGTAATCGCAGGGCTGACGCGCTACACCAACAAAGGCCACCTGGCGCGCGCGGTGTTGGAGGCCACAGCGTTCCAGACGCGCGAAGTGGTGGAAGCGATGGAGAAGGATTCCGGAATTCAGCTGGAGACGCTGCGCACCGATGGCGGCATGGTCTCCAACGATCTGCTGATGCAGTTCCAGTCCGATATACTGGATCGCCCCGTGGTGCGTCCCGCGGTGCAGGAAACCACGGCGCTGGGCGCAGCCTATGCGGCCGGCCTGGCGGTGGGATTCTTCCAGGACACGGACGACCTGCGCAGCCGCTGGAGCGTGGACCATACCTGGAAGCCGCAGATGGACCCGGACCGCCGGCAGGAATTGTACAGCTTCTGGAAGAAGGCGGTTACGCGGTCGTTCGACTGGCTATAGAGAGCGCATATGCCATCCAAATTTTTCGGTGAGTTCATGGGGACATTGATCCTCATCCTGATGGGCAACGGTGTGGTCGCCAATGTCCTGTTGAAGAAGAGCAAGGCAGAGGGTGCGGGCTGGATGGTGATCGCCACCGGATGGGGCTTTGCGGTGATGACGGGAGTTTTCACCGCGGTGGCCTGCGGCAGCACCGACGCGCATTTGAATCCGGCGGTGACGCTGGGTTTCGCGGTCAGCTCCGGCGATTACTCCAAGCTGGCGACGTACATTCCGGCGCAGTTGCTGGGTGCGATGTGCGGGGCGCTGCTGGTGTGGCTGTACTTTCTGCCGCACTGGGCAGTCACGGAAGATCGCGATGCCAAGCTGGCGTGCTTCGGCACGTCGCCCGCGATCAGCAATTTCGGTTCGAACCTGTTCTGCGAAGCCCTCGGGACCTTCGTGCTGATCACGGTGGTGGCGGCGATCACGTCCAAGGCGGTCGGGAACCTGGGACCGGCGGGCGCGCTATCGCCGGGCTTCGGGCCGTACCTGGTGGGCATGCTGGTGTGGTCGATCGGGCTCTCGCTGGGCGGCACCACGGGCTACGCGATCAATCCCGCGCGCGACCTGGGACCGCGGATCATGCACGCGATCCTGCCGGTCGCGGGCAAGGGCGGCTCGAATTGGAGCTACGCGCCCGTGCCGATTCTCGGCCCGATGATCGGCGCCGCGCTGGCGGGAATCTTTATTAAGACCGCGGGATTCTAGATCGCTCTCTAATGATCGGCGCCCGGCGCGCGGTCGGCCATCCAGAGGTTGAAGTTGGATTCGGCGAGCAGCACGACCAGTTTGTCGCGGGCGATGCCGAGATCGAGCGCGGCGGGGTTGACGGGGGCGAGCGAAAGGCGCGGTTCGTGCGGTTCCCAGACCGGGAATGGTTGGCCCTGCGCATCAACGCGAACGGCGTGGATTGCGCCGGAAGCGACGAAGTAGATCAACTTGCCGTCGGGCGAAAATCGCGGCTTGTCGCCGGTAGCGACCGGCAGCCATTCGCTTTGCGGGATCTCTTGAGGGCCGTGGGTGGGCGCGCGATAGATGCGAGAGCCGGCGGCGAAAACCACCCATTGGTCGTTGGGTGAGAAGGCAGCTTGCGAGACCGCGGCGCGGAGGAAGGGAACGCGCTCGAGCGATTTCAGATTGAGAGCGTCCACGGTGTTTCCCGCGCGTAGCAGGGCGATCTCTTCTTTGCCGTCGACTGCCAGGGGTTGCGCGCCGGTGGCGAGCTTGCGCGGTTCGCCGGTCAAGTATGTGTCACTTCCGGATTGCGTCCGCTGGGCGTAGATGATGCGGCCGCCATGCAGGAACTGACCCCCGGAGACGCCCATCGGCCCGACGGCGGCGACTCGTTCCTCGCCGGATGCGAGATCGCGTAGAAAGAGCTGCTGCAACCCAAAGCGCTGCGCGTCGTAGAGGAGGAGGCGGCCGTCGGCGGAGATGGCGGGATGCTCTAGGGTGGCGGCGCCGTCGGTGAGGCGATAGGGGGCGCCGGTGGCCTTGCCGGTGTTGGCGTCGAGCGGCAGCGCCCACACCTGGAAGCTCTGGGTGCCGGCGGTGAAGACGACGCGCCCGTCGCGTGAGACCGCGACATCGCCGATGTTTTCGGGGCCGCTCGTGATGCGCATGGCGGCGCCCGTCGCGCGGCCGCGTGCATCGATCGGGATGCGCCATATGTTGCGGACCCAGCCGGTGCGTTGCACGAAGAAGAGACCGCCGGCCGTCCACTGGGGCGAGTCGGCGTGGAGGCGGCCGGGAATGCCGGCGGGGGCAGGGGCACCGCCGACCGATCCCACGACGAACTCGTCGTTGGCTTGCGCCATGACCAGCGCCCCGTCGGGCGACCAGATGGGGTGGCGGGCGGCGAGGGCAGGGAAGAGCTTGCGGGGCGTTCCGCCGGCGCTCGGAATCACCCACGCGGTTTCCTGATCCCAGTAAGCGATCCACTTGCCGTCGGGCGAATAGCGCGGGTCGTGACCGCGAGGTGCGAGCAGCTTCGCTTCGCCGCCGCGCGCGGGCATCACGTAGAGCGCGCCGCCGGCCCTCTCCGAACGGAATGCGAGGGAGCCCGAGTCGGGCGAAAACGCGGGTTCGGATTCATCCTCGGCGGTATGGGTCAGGCGGACCGGCATGCCCGCCGGGATGGGCTGCACGTAGAGCTCGAGATTCTTTGCTTCACGATCGGAGGTGTAGGCTGCCAGTTGGCCGTCGGCGGAGATCGCGGGGGACCCGGTCAGCCCGGCGCCGGAAGTGAGGGGGACGAAGGCGAGGTCCTCAGGCGCGGGGCGCCGGTTTGCGATCCACAGATAGACGCCGGCCGCCGCCAGACAAATGGCCGCCAATTTCCAGGGGTTCGGGTAGGACATTGGGAATGGTCATGATACCCCGGGGCGCGTCTTGCGGAGGCGCTGTTTAAGGAGGCGGATCTCTTTGGAGATGGCGACGAGGGCGGCGTCGACGCGGGTCTGCATTTTGTCGAGGCTGCGTTCCAGCACCTGGATTTCCGATGCGGGTTGCTGTTCGAGCGCAGGGTGACGGAAGCCGCCGAGCTCGAGGGCGGTCAGCAATTCTCCCTTGGTCTTACGTCCCAGGCCTCGCACCGAGGAGCCGAGATCCAGCGCGAGCACTTTTTCCACAGTGTCGCAGCCGATAGCGCGCAGGGCGTTACGCGTGCGTACCGAGAGCCCGAGATCTTCTACCGCCGATTCCAGGCCTATGGTTTTCTGGTCGCCCTCAGAGATGGCGGGATGCCGGACGCGTGATCGCATTTCCTCGCCCGTATTGTAGGCATCGCTCGCGCGCCACATCCAATAGAAACAATTGATTCGCCGGATTCGGATTATGAGGGTGGCCAACGGCACGTTCTGAGAACGCAGGCGATTTGACCTCCCGACCCAAATTCCCGAATCTCTCACATAGAAATTATTTATTGGTAACCGGTCCACGTAAGGAATAGATTAGTTCCATCCGCAACTTATTGACGCCCGCCAGGTAAGCGAGCCGCCCGCCTTTACAGTCGCGCCTCCCGCCAAGACCGCGCACACGCGAGGCCATTCTGACTCCGGGTTCCGGAACTTCGATTGCCGCGCCTACACGGTGCATGCTGCTGCTTGCCTGGGCGATCCCTTGTTGCCAGCGCACTACGTGAACTTCGGTTGTGGCGACGCGGGCCAGTGTCGCGGGTGCGCAGCAATCGGTGAAGGAATTTACTATCCCACAGTTCTGCGTCCGACGAAGTCATGAAAGTGCTCACCGGAGCGGCGCGCACCGGCAAGATCGGAGACGGCAAGATCTTTATCTACGACGTGGCGGAAGCGATCCGGATTCGCAACGGCGACCGTGGGGAACTCGCACTTTAAGGAACATCATTCACTCATATTCGTAGGAGCTGACCAATGACGAAAATGCCTCTCATCCAAAAGGCCGCCCGCCTGCGCGTTCGTCTGCAGGATCCCGAATGGCGAAGGTTCGGAACGCTGCTGCTCACCGGCAAATTGACGGCCGTGGGTTTACTGCTGCTGGTTGCGCTGGTGTTGAATCCGGGCCTGTTGGGATTGCGCACTTTCGCGGCGGACCCGGTGCTGAAGGGCAACGACATCGTGAACCCGATCAATACAATGTGGACGCTGATCGCCGCGTTCCTGGTTTTCGGCATGCAGGTCGGCTTCACCATGCTCGAGGCCGGATTCTGCCGCTCGCGCGAGACGGTCAACGTTCTGATGGAGTGCATTGTCGACACGTGCCTCTGCGGAATCCTCTTCTACGCGTTCGGCTTCGCCTTCATGTTCAGCCACGGCAACGGCTTCATCGGGCTGAACTGGTTCTTCCTGAACGGCGCGCCGATCACCTATGAGACTACCGGTGTCGCGTTCCTGGCATTCTGGCTCTTCCAGTTCGCCTTCGCCGATACCTGTTCCACCATCACCTCCGGCGCCATGATCGGCCGCACCGGTTTCGTGGGCGACCTGCTGTACAGCGTCGCGGTTTCGGGCTTCATCTATCCGATCATCGGCCACTGGGCCTGGGGACCGGACGGGTTCCTGGCGACCATGGGCAGCGCCGGCAACTTCCTGCCGGGGGTAGGGACGGGCTTCCACGATTTCGCGGGTTCGACCGTGGTGCACACGATCGGCGGCTTTATCGCGCTGGCCGGCGCCATGGTGCTGGGGCCGCGCCTCGGACGCCGTTTCAAGCGCGACGGCGGCGGACCGATGCTGCCGCACGATCTGACAATCGCGGCATGCGGCGGTCTGTTGCTGTGGTTCGGCTGGTACGGGTTCAACCCGGGCAGCACGCTTTCCGCGATGGATTTCGAAGGCATCGGTCGGGTGGCGGCCAACACTACCCTGGCGGCCTGCGCCGCGGGCCTGACGGCGATGGCCGTGGCCTACAGCATGAACAAGAAGTGGGACGTGAGCTTCACCGTGAACGGTTTCCTGGCCGGACTGGTGGCGATCACGTGCCCGTGCTACTGGGTCAGCCCGACGGGCGCGATTCTGCTGGGCGGCATCGCCGGCGTGATCGTGGTGCTGGCGGTGGAACTGCTCGAGTACCTGCGCATCGACGACCCGATCGGCGCGGTACCGGTGCACGGCATTTGCGGAATCTGGGGCACGATCTCGCTCGGCCTGTTCGCGTGCGGCAAGTACGGGGCCTCAGGACCGATCGCGGCCGACAATTCGGCGCCCTTGAAGGGACTCTTCTATGGCGGCGGAACGCAGGTGCTGGTGGCGCAACTCATCGGCAGCGCGATCATCACGGTCTCCACGTTCGTGGTTGCCTACGCGGTGATGAAGGCGGTGAATGCGATAGGTCTGCTGCGCGTGTCGCAGGAAGGCGAGGCGCTCGGGCTCGACCTGCACGAGCACGGGATCTCGGCGTATCCGGAATATGTTATTTCCGCGATCGGCAAGCCGGCCGCGGTGGTGCTGCATGCGCCTCCAAGGGCGGAAGCGCCGGCGGCCATGCGCGCCGCCGAACCGACCAGCTAGTACGATGACCGCGAGATGAAATGCGAATTACCACCCGCTTGCTGGCGCGCGCGGCTCGGAACGGAGCGGTTGCTCATGAGAAGCACAACATCACACGGTCGTCGTACTAGTCTAGTTCTCACCCGAGCGTTGTGTTTTAGATGGGTTGTTGATCGTGTATACTTCCTCCATGAATCGAAGGGCATTCGTTTCCACGTCGGGCGCCGCCGCGATGGCGCTGGGAAGTTCACTCTCCCCTAAGACCGCCTCCGCCGCGCCCAAAGCGATGATGAAACTGGGCTGCCAGAGCGCGCCGACCAACGAGACACACCTGAAATACTTCGCGCGCTACGGAGTCCGCAATATTTGCGGTTATCCGACGATCGCAGGCGACCGGTTGTACGCGAACGCGGAAGAGCTGAAGAAGATGCGCGACCTGGCGGATGCCAACGGCATCACCATCGATTGCCTGGCGCCGCCGTTCCTGGCATCGAGCCACATCGACCGGGAAAAACATCCGGCGATCATGCTGGCCCAGAGTCCGGAGCGCGACCGCGATATCGAGGCGATGCAGACCATGATTCGCAACTGTGCGGCGGCCGGGATCCCTTCGATCAAATACAACATGAGCATTCTCGGAGTGCTGCGCACGGGACGTTCGCCGGGGCGCGGGGACGCGACGTACAGTACGTGGAGCTTAAAGAATGCGCATCCCGAAGCCCCGCTGACGAAGGCCGGACGTGTCACGGCGGACCAGGCCTGGGAGCGGATCACTTACTTCCTGGAGAAGGTCGTCCCGGTGGCGGCGGAGTACAAGGTGCGCATGGCATGCCACCCGCACGATCCCGGGGTGCCGCCGGAAGGCTACCAGGGCGTGACGCGCGTACTGGGCACGGTGGACGGCTTGAAGCGCTTCGTTTCGATCAAGGAGAGCCCATATCACGGCTTGAATTTCTGCCAGGGCACGGTGTCGGAAATGCTGCACGATCCCGGGAAGGAAATCTACGACGTGATCCGCTATTTCGGGTCGCGCCAGAAGATCTTCAACGTTCACTTCCGCAACATTCGCGGCCACCGCGACGAATTCGTCGAGACGTTTCCCGACGAGGGCGACGTGGATTTCGTGAAAGCGATTCAGACCTACAAGGAAGTCGGCTATCCGTATTTGTTGATGCCGGACCACGTACCCGTGGCGCCCAACGATCCCGGGGGATTGCAATCTTTCGCGTATTGCTACGGGTACATTCGGGCGCTGATTCAGTCCGTGGACCGGATGGGTTGAGGGTTACTTCCCGGCCTTTTTGAGGGCCTTTTTTTGCTTGCGCGGGAGGCGCGATTTGTTCTTGGAGGCGAGCTTCGGAATCTTGGGTTTCGCGGGCGGCGTCGGGACCTTGACGACTGGGGCGGCTACAACTTCGGGCGCTTCTTCGGTGGTTTTTTTCTTTGCCATAGTGAGATTCCTCGTAGACGCGCGTGAGGCGTCCGCAACTTACAGTAGCATACGCAAATCAGGGCGCACCGCGCCTGCTATCATGGAATTGTAATCATGCCTGATCTTCGTTCGGAGCCCACTCCGACGTCCGAAGCGGTGACCAACCACATTCGCGTCGAGGTAATTGCACGCCACGCCCCTGAGAACTCACAGCAGGGCGAGTTTGTTTTTCAATACACGGTCCGGATTACCAATGAGGGAACCGAGAGCGTACAGTTGCGCAGCCGTTTCTGGATCATCACGGACGCGTTGGATCATGTGGAAGAAGTGCGCGGTCCGGGTGTTGTAGGCGAGCAACCGGCGCTGGCGCCGGGTCAATCCTTCAAATATTCTTCGTGGTGCCCGCTCAAGACACCGACCGGTACCATGCGCGGCACGTTTCAAATGGTGGGGGCTAACGGAGCCGAATTCGACGTCGAAATCGCTCCCTTCGCCTTGCGCGCACGCTTCACAATTCACTGATCTTACAGTTCTCCTACATACTTTTAGCGGGTTTGAACTGTTAGAATGGGACCACCGACACCTCTCCTGGGCCACCCTCGACCGCACCTTGTCGATCCTGCCTCAGCCCGTCTTGCCGGCAGAAAGGCACGGAACGTACTTGAAAATCCTTCTGTACAACCCCGATAACGGCGTGACTCAGAACTTCATGCCGCACCTATGGATGTTCCTTCTGCAGTCCCTTACTCCTTCGCAGCATGAAGTTCTGCTGATCGACGGCAATACGCAACCTATGACCGACCCGGAACTGGTGCAGTACGCTCTGGACCAGAAGATCGGGTTGGTAGGGATTGGCGCCATGACGCGCATGATCGCGAAGGCATACCGCGTGGCGGATGCATTGCGCGCGGCGGGGATAAAAGTGGTGATGGGCGGACCGCACGTCACCGAATGTCCCGATGAAGCGTTGGGGCGCGACGGCGGAGCGCGGCATGCCGACGCGATCGCGCTGGGCGAGGCCGACGAGACCTGGCCGAGGATTGTAGCCGATGCCGCGACGCGGGCAACTGAAGGAAGTCTACACACCCGTCGATGCTTTCGGGCAGGAACAGAAGCCGACCCTGCAGGATTATCCGCAGATTCCCTGGCAGAAAGCTCGATATCGATCAGTTCAACCGCATTCCCGGCTTTTTCCAGCGCATCATGCACCACTATGGGCACGCCTGGGAGACCTTTCACATCATCCCGATCGAGAGCGGCCGCGGCTGTCCGTACGGCTGCGAGTTCTGCACCGTGACCGGCTTCTTCGGCGATTCCATCCGCTTCCGCACCAACGAGAGCATCGTCGACGAAATGCTGCTGCTGAAGGAACGCGCGCCGCGCTTCGAGCGGGCAAGATCGCGGTTTTCTTCGTGGACGACAATTTCGCCATCAACGTGAAGCGCACGAAATCGCCTGCTGCGCGATATCATCGCGGCGGGCGCGCAGACCTCCGTGGGTGGGACAGATCAGCGCCAACCTGCTGCGCGACGAGGAACTGCTCGACCTGATCGCGGAATCCGGCGGCAAGTGGATCTTCATCGGCATGGAGTCGCTCGACCCGGCCAATCTGGCGAGCGTCAACAAGAGTTTCAACAAGCCGTCGGAATACGCCGCAGTGCTGCAGAAGCTGGCGAAGCGCAACGTGTACGCGATCACATCGTTCATCTTCGGCCTGGACAACGACACGCCGGCGTCGGCGAGCGCACGCTGGACCGCGATGCGCGACTGGCCGCCGGTGCTGCCCGTGTTCGGGCAGATCACGCCGTTCCCGGCCACTCCGCTGTACGATCGCCTGGCGAAGGAAGGGCGGCTGACGCGTCCCAAGCACTGGCTGGAATTCGCACCCTTCCGGATGGCGCACACGCCGCTGAAGATCTCGATTCCCGAGGTGCAGGACGAGGTGCAAGTACGCGTGGACCAACTCCTATAGTCCGGAGGCCACGAAGGCGGCGCTCGATTCGATCGCGGATGAGCCGGTGCCTTACAAGATCAGCCATTTCGTGGCGCGCATTTTCTTCCGCGGGATTTATTTCCCGCCGAAGGGTGTGTAGCAGTGGCTGAAGCTGATCGCGCAGAATCGTGCGTCGGTGTACCGGATTGTGCGGGAGTCTTTCACGCAATGGCACGGCACCGATGGCCTTGCCCGGCATAGCGACTATCATGCCGGACCGCGATATAACCCGGTGTCGGTCGCGACGGAAGAGTAGATCCGTACACGCAAGGTCTTTGACCGTGTGATGTTGTGCTTCTCATGATGTCCGTTCCGAGCCGCGCGCGTCAGCAAGCGGATGGTAATTCGCATTTCATCTCGCGGTCGTCGTACTACAGCGTGTAACTCTTCGCGATAGCGCGGAAGGCGTCGAGTTGCCCGGCGATCCACTTCTCATCGCAGCCCAGTTCGCGCGCCATCAGGGCGGCGACGGCGGGGGCCATTTCGATAGCGGCGCGGGCGTTGAGGAAGAGCGCACGGGTGCGGCGCGCGAGCACGTCTTCCACTGTGAGTGCCATTTCGTGGCGGACAGCCCACAGGACTTCGCCTCCCGTGTAGGGGAGCGCGGGGTGCAGGCGCTCGCCGGACAACTCGCGTACCGCGGGGGCGTCGGAGCCGTAGACCGAGAGTGCGCCGAAGGCATCGGCCGCGCGATGGCTGCCGTGGATGGGCAGGTCGGCGGTGACGCAGGGGCGTTCTTCGAGACCGCCGAGGGTGGCGGCCTGATTCACGCAGTCCTCGGCCATGTAGCGATAGGTGGTCCACTTGCCGCCGGCGATGGTGACGATTCCGGAATCTTCGATGATGATGGTGTGATCCCGCGAGAGCGACGCGGTGCGTCCGGCGTCACCCTGCTTCACGAGCGGACGGATGCCGGCGAAGACACTCAGCACGTCGGCGCGTGAGGGCGGCTTGGCGAGGTAGAGCGCGGCGGTTTGCAGGATAAAGTCGATCTCCTGCTCCATCGCGACAGGCTCGAGTGAGGCTTGCGGCACCGGCGTATCGGTGGTGCCGACCACGGTGTGCCCGTGCCACGGGATGGCGAACATCACGCGGCCATCGCTGGTGTGCGGCACCATGATGGCGTTGTCGCCCGGCAGGAAACCGCGGTCGAAGACCAGGTGGATGCCCTGGCTGGGGGCGATGATCGGTGCGGCGCCGGGGTCGGCCATGCGGCGTACGGAATCGCTGAACGCGCCGGTGGCATTGATCACGACGCGTGCGGCGGCATCGAACTCCTCGCCGGTTTCTGCGTCGCGCACGCGGACACCGTCGCTACCGGCGGCGACCACGCGCGCGTAATTGAGCATGGCCGCGCCGTGATCGTTGGCGGTGGCGAGCAGGTGGATGAGCAGGCGCGCGTCGTCAAACTGGCCGTCGAAATAGATGACGCCGCCGCGCAGGTCTTCGGCGCGGATGGTGGGCAGGCGCTCCAGGGTTTCTTCGCGCGAGAGAATACGCGAACTGCCGAAACCGTACTTTCCGGCCAGCAGGTCGTAGAGCTTGAGGCCGACGCCGTAGAAAGGCGCCTGCCACCAATCATAGTTCGGCACTACGAACCCCAGATTGCGGACCAGGTGAGGCGCGTTGCGGAGCAGCAGGCCGCGTTCCTTGAGGGCTTCCATCACGAGCGAGAGATTGCCCTGTTCCAGATAGCGCACGCCGCCGTGCACGAGCTTGGTGCTGCGGCTGGAGGTGCCCTTGCCGAAATCGCTCTGTTCGAGCAGGAGCACGCTGTAGCCGCGGGTGGAGGCGTCCACCGCGACGCCGGCGCCGGTGGCGCCGCCTCCGATCACGATTATGTCCCACGGGCCGTTGTGCTCCCGCAGGCGGCGGTACATTTCGGTGCGAGTCATGGTTATTTCAGTTTCGTGCCTGGATGCCGCGAGGCCCGACCAGCCACATTGAGAGTTGAATTCCAGTGTATAAGATAAGACTCATGCGGTACGTTGCGAGTATTTTGTTGATGAGTGCCGGGTGCCTGGCGCAGGTGGTGGAAGCCAACATTGCGTACGACAGGTTTCCGGATACGCGGCTCGACATTTTGTCTCCGAAGGATGCGGTCTCTGGACTGCGGCCGGGAGTGATCATGTTCCACGGAGGCGGATGGATCCGCAGCACGAAGGAGACCATGATGACGGCGTTTTGCAAGCCGTTCCTGGAGCAGGGCTTCGTGGTGGCGAACGTGGAGTATCGCGTGGCGACGGCGGCAGTCGCCCCCGCCGCGGTAGACGATGCGCTGAAGGCGGCGCAGTGGTTTTACGATCACGCCGCGCAGTACCACGTGGATACG
This sequence comes from uncultured Solibacteraceae bacterium, assembly GCA_963791985.1. Classification (GTDB taxonomy): domain Bacteria; phylum Acidobacteriota; class Terriglobia; order Bryobacterales; family Bryobacteraceae; genus Solibacter. Next base: position 1,459,289 of record CAWBUN010000005.1, read on the forward strand.
CGCCGGATCGTGGTGACCGGCGCATCGGCGGGAGGACACCTGGCGTTGATGGTGGGGATGACGTCGAAGATCCCGATTGCGGCGATCGTCAACGGGTATGGCGTGACGGACGTCGCCGACCTGTTGGATGGGCCGCACCGGCAGGGCTTCGCGGTGCAGTGGCTGCCGGAGCAAACGGGACGGCTCGAACTGGCCAGGCGCCTCTCGCCGATGACGTACGTGCGCAAGGGACTGCCCCCGGTCTTGACCGTGCAGGGGGAGAACGACCACACCGTGCCGCACGAGCAGGGTGTGCGGCTGACGGCGGCGCTGAAAGAGGCGGGCGACGACGCGGAGATGATGACGGTGCCCAATGCGGGACATGGATTCTCGGCCGGGCAGTGGCCGGCAGTGCACACGCGGATGTTCGCCTTTCTGCGCGCGCGGGGAATTCTGGCAGCCGCGGCGGTGACGGCGGACGAGGCGGCGATCCGCGAAATCGTGGCGCGATACGTGGACGCGCGCGATCAAAAGGACCCGAAGGCGACGGCAGCGTTGTTCACGGAGGATGCGGACCAACTGGTGTCGTCGGGCGAGTGGCGCCGGGGACGTGAGGCGCTGGTGAAGGGGGCGATGGCGAGTTCCGAGGCGTCCGGCGGGAAGCGTACGATCACGGTGGAGACGGTCCGGTTCCTGTCGCCGGATGTGGCGATCGCGGACGGACGGTACGAGATCGCCGGTCCAACGCCGCGGCGCATGTGGGCATCGTTGATCATGAAGCGGACGGCGGCGGGCTGGCGGATTGCGGCGATCCGCAATATGCTGCCGGCGGCACCGGCCGCGCCGGTGAAGTGATGGAGTTCACGCTGCGCAAGGCGGTGGCGGAGGACGTGCCGGCGCTGCGCGCGCTGATCGACCGCTCGGTGCGCGGATTGCAGGCGGGGGACTATACGGCGTCGCAGATCGAGGAATCGCTGCGGTCGGTGTACGGAGTGGACACGCAGTTGATCGCCGACGGGACGTACTTCGTGGTGGAGTCGGGCGACGTGATCGTCGGCTGCGGCGGGTGGAGCAAACGGAAGACGCTGTACGGAGGCGATCAATTCAGCGCGAGGGAAGACTCGCTGCTCGATCCGGCCTGCGATGCGGCCAGGATCCGCGCGTTCTTCGTGGACCCTGCCTGGGCGCGGCGGGGAATCGGAGCGAGCCTGCTGGAGGCCTGCGAAGGGGCGGCCATTGCGGCGGGTTTCCAGCGGCTGGAGATGGGGGCGACGCTGACGGGCGTGGCGTTTTATCGGGCGAAGGGATATGCCAGCGCCGAGGAGATTGGAGTGGCGATGCCGAACGGGGAATCGCTGCCGATTATCAGGATGTGGAAATCCGTGGAGTGATGAGATTCACCACCCTGTAACCGGAAAAAAGGGGATTATTCACCGAAATCTGGTACTATTAGGTTAGACAAGGTCCCCCATTAGGGGGTGACATATGCAACCCGAAATGCCCAAAAATCAGCAGGTGATCCCGAAGACCCTTTCGCAGGGGAAACCCGATGAGAAGGGCCAGGAAACACCCGTGCCAACCACGCCTGTTCCGCCGGTTTACAAGCCGAAAGTAATGGCGGCGACGGAACCGGGCACCGAATACTGGCTGCCGTAGCGGCTCGCCGCCCACCGTTCAATTTTATCCACACCATGCCTGCAGTTCCAGCGGCACGCCGAGGTTAATGCGCGCGGCTATTTCGGCGGGACTTGCGTTCAAGCCCGGATAGCCGGGACGCTTAAGATGCGAACACAGCCGTTGATAGTGATTGGGCATGTTGCCCATCCGTGTTTGCGATTCACGCCGAACCAGCGGTGTGCCTCATCGTGGTCGATGTGGGCAGGATCGAACAGCGCGATCAATACGTTCACATCGAGGAGGGCAATACTCATTCCCCGTCCCGCAGTCGATTTTCCAGTTCCCTATCCGCTCTCGGAGCGCCAGGCTTCGGCGTGAGGAGCAATATCCCGTTACGCACCTTCATAGGGGCCGCGGAGGCGAGGGACAGGCGCGCGAGGTTGGAGATGAATTGACCAAGCGTTATACCCTGCTGGCGGGCTAACGGTTTCGCCGCTGCCAACAGATCGTCATCAAGATCCAGTGTCGTCCGCATGACTTACTGCCGAGTCCACTTCAAGTCGCCATTCACGATGGTAGCCATCGGCCCGCCATGAAAAGTGCGGCCGTGGAAGGGGGAGTTGCGGCTGCGCGAGGCGGACTGGTTGACGTCGTAGGTCCACTCCACGGTCGGGGCTGAAGATCGGTGACGTCGCCGGGGGCGCCCGGGGCGAGGGTGCCGCGACCCAGGCGCATCACGGATTCGGGACCGGTGGTAAAGAGCTCGATCATGCGGGCGAGGGTGATCTTGCCGGGGTGCACCAGGTCTTCGAGGGCGAGCGCAGAGGGCGGTTTCGAGGCCGATGATGCCGAAGGGGCAGCGCTCGAACTCCTGCATCTTTTCGCTGCCGGGATGCGGCGCGTGGTCGGTGGCGATGGCGGTGATGGTGCCGGCGACGAGCGCCTTCATCATGGCGTCGCGATCGCCGCAGGAGCGCAGCGGCGGCTTCATCTTGTAGTTGCTGTCGTAGGGCGCCATGTCGGCGTCGGCGAGGGCGAAGTGGTGCGGAGTGGTTTCGCAGGTCACGGGCAGGCCGTGGCGGCGTCGCGAACTCCACCATGGCGACGGCGTTGCGCGTGGAGATGTGGGCGACGTGGTAGCGCGCGCCCGGTGAATTGCGGCGAGCACGAAGGTCGCGGGCCACCATGACGTCTTCGGAGGCGGCGGGGATGCCGCGCAGTCCCCAGCGTACGCTGTGGCGCCTTCGTGCATGTCGCCGCCGGCGCTGAGGTTGAGATCTTCGCAGTGCTGGATGATGGGCAGGTCGTAGACTGCGCGCGAACTCCATGGCGCGGCGCATCACGCGCGCGTTCATCACCGGGCAGCCCGTCGTCGGAGATGGCGACGGCGCCCGCGGCCTTCATGCGCCGATGGCCGCCAGTTCTTCGCCGGCGCTGCCCTTGGTGATGGCGCCGATGGGGAAGACGTTGACGACGGCCTTGCTGCGCGCGCTGCTCCACGATGTAGCTGGTCACCGTCGCGCTATCGTTCACCGGCTTGGTGTTGGGCATGCAGCAGATGGACGTGAAACCTCCGGCGGCGGCGGCGCGCGAGCCGCTCTCGATGGTTCTCGGCGTGCTCGAAGCCGGGCTCGCGCAGGTGCACGTGCATGTCGATGAAGCCGGGCGCGACGATCATGCCGGTGGCGTCGAAGACTTCGGCCTTCGGCGAGGAGAGATTCGGCGCGACACCGGCGATGCGTCCATCGACGATGAGCACGTCGGCGACGCGGTCCGTGTTGCGACGCGGGGTCGATGACCCGTCCGTTCTTGATGACGATCGGCATGGGCTATCCAATTACCTTTTCGAGCACCGCCATGCGCACGGCGATGCCGTTTTCCACCTGGTTGAGAATCACCGAGCGCTGAAAATCGGCCACCTCGCGAGGAGAGCTCGCGGCCGCGATTGATGGGGCCGGGATGCATCACGATGGCGTCGGGCTTGGCCAGGTCCAGGTGCTCGAGCCGCAGGCCGTAGAAACGGAAATACTCGCTGGCGGGGAATGAGGCTTCGTGCTGCCGCTCCAGCTGGACGCGGAGCATCATGATGACGTCGGCGTCGCGTGATGGCGTCGCGGATGTCGGTGGTGAGGCGCACGCCGGGCGCGAGCTGCGCGAGTTCCACGGGAAGCAGCGACGCCGGGCCGCAGAGCACGATCTCGGCGCCGAATTTGCGAGAGCAGGTGGACGTTGGAGCGCGCCACGCGGCTGTGCGCGATGTCGCCGATGATGGCGACGCGCAGGCCTTCGAGATGGCCGCAGCGGTCGAGGATCGTGCGCGCGTCGAGCAGCGCCTGCGTGGGATGCTCGTGCGTGCCGTCGCCGGCGTTGATGATGGGCGTCGGCAGGTGGCGCGCCAGGAAATGCGGCGCGCCGGAGGCCGCGTGGCGCATCACGATGGCGTCGGGCCGCATGGCGCCGAGGGTGTTCAGCGTATCGACCAGCGATTCGCCCTTGGAGACGCTGGAGCCGGACGCGGTGATGGAGATGGCGTCGGCGCCGAGACGCTTGGCGGCGATTTCGAAGCTGGTGCGGGTGCGGGTGGAAGCCTCGAAGAACAGGTTGACGATCATCTTCCCGCGCAGCGTGTCCAGCTTTTTCAAGCTCTGGCTTTGCAGCGGCTGAAAATCCTTGGCTCGCGCCAGGATGGCTTCGATCTCGGCGCGGTCCAGCTCCTCGATTCCGAGCAGTCCGGCAGGCATGGCGTTTCCTCACGCCGCCTCGCGCCGGCTACCTTCTCCACCAGCAGCACTTTTTCCATGCCGTCGATCTCCTGGAATTTCACTTCGATGATTTCGATGTCGCGTGGTCTGCACGTGCGGCCGATGAAGCGCGCTTCGATGGGCAGTTCGCGGTGGCCGCGATCGATCAGCACCAGCAGTTGAACGCGCGCCGGGCGGCCGTGATCGAACAGGGCGTCGAGCGCGGCGCGGATGGTGCGGCCGGTGTAGAGCACGTCGTCCATGAGGATGATGTCCTTGCCGGCGACGCTGAACGGGATCTCGGTGGCGCTGACCACGGGCTTGACGTCGACCGTGCTCAGGTCGTCGCGATAGAGATTGATGTCGAGGATGCCGACGGGAACTTGGCGGTCTTCCAGGCTCGAGATCTTGGCGGAGAGCCGCTGCGCCAGCGGAACTCCGCGGCGGCGAATGCCGATGAAGGCAAGCTGATCCAGGTCTTTCGTCTTTTCCAGAACCTCGTGAGCCAGTCGGACCAGCGTCCGGTCGATTTCGGACGCACTCATGAGCTGTGCTTTTTCGCGCGTAAGGGCCATCATTGCTCCGAATGTCAGAGTATCATCTTGGCCGCCGGATGGAAATTGAATCGCGGAATTTCAGGCCTCGCGGCGTTTTCCACAGATTGTTGATAACGTCGCGGGCGGCGATTTACCGTAACATTTTACGTCGCGATGCGTTAATAGATGTAATGCGCCTCGGTTCCATCGTGTTGCTGGCTATTGGTGTATGCTTATGGCCCCTTCACGCGCAGGATTGCGCACCGGTAGCGCGCATTTTGCCCGCGGGCTCGCTTTCAGGAACACTGGCGGACGGGCAGTGCCAGCTGCTGGATGGCACCCCTTACCTTCCTCTTTCGATTGGATCTGCCGGTGCGCGGGCAGATTAAAATCGCGTTGACCGGGAATACAACCAACTTTGCGCTGATCCTGCGCGACGCCGCGGGGACGCAGGATCGATTCCGGAGCCGCGATCGCGCGACCGATCGAGGCGGGCAGCTACACGCTGCTGCTGAACGGCGCCAAGCCGGGGCAGACCGGCGATTACAACATCACGACCGCGTTCATCCGCGGAACCCGGGATGCTTTGCGACAACTTCCCGAACCTGGGGCGGCGCCAGGTGACGCTCGGGCGGTTGCCCAGCTCCGGATGCCTGGCGCTGGACGGCACACCGTACGAGGCCTACACGCTGACCACGGACGGCGCAGGTACGCTCACGGTGACCGTGGACAGCACGGATTTCACGCCGCTCATCGCGGTGCGCGACAGCGACGGTCACGTGATCGCGATGCCGGCGCGCCAGTCCGGTGAATGTGCTGGTGAATGGCGATAGCCAGTACTCTGTGGTGATCAGCTCTGCCGACAAATCGGGCGCATACACGGTTACCACCAGCTTCCAGGTTGGAGGCAGCGAAACCTGCCGCTCCATGAAAACGTTCACGGGCCCGGATTCGGATACGAATACGATCGGCGCCAACAGTTGTTTTGTCACGATCCCGGGCAGCGGCGACCAATCGTACTACAACTATTACAATGTGACCGTAGACTCCAACGGACTGCTGGGGGCGACCGTGACCAGCGGTGATTTCAACGCCACGGTCAACCTGCTGGACGCCGATGGGAATCTGCTGGCATCCGACGCGGGGAGCGGCGGTTTCGACGCGCAGTACAACTCGCAATCCATCTTGCAGGGCGCAGTTGCCGGCGGGCAATTACCGGCTGCAGGTATTCAGCGACGTGCCCTCGGGCGGGGCTTACTCGTTGACGTATACGTTCACCGCGGGCAATCCGAAGCCGTGCGCGACGGCGACGCTGAATTTCGGCGATCAGCCGATGGGCGCACTGAACGCGGACAGCTGCCGCAGCAGTTTCGGAATCGCCGACGTTTATAGCGTGACGGTACCGGGTTCGGGGACGGTGGATTTCGACATGAGCACTTCGTCCTTCAACACCTCGCTGGTGATTCGCGATGCCAAGGACAATCTGATCGTGCGCAACGATGAGTTGGATGGAGTAAGTGTCTCGCACATCACGGCCGATCTGTCGGCGGGCACTTACACCATTGTGGCCGCGGCCTCCTCCGGGTCCGGCAATTACCGTCTGGCCGCGAAGTTCACTCCGCACGATGCGCTGCCCTGCACCTATGTCCAGGCGCTGGACCTGAACGGCGGCTTCATCCAGAGACTGGGACGCGGGAGTTGCCGCGCCTTCAACGGGCAGCCTGTGGACTACTACAGCTTCACGCTGGCGGCGGATTCGCTGGTGCTGGCGGTGATGACTTCGAGCGAAGTGGATGGCTTTTTGACGCTGACCGACTCTTCCGGCAACGTGCTGCGCACCGATGACAACAGTTACGGTTCGAACGATCCCCTGATTGTGCAGTATCTACCCGCAGGAACCTATCAGCTGGCGGCGCGCGATGCGTCGAGCACAATCGGCGGGTTGTATGAAGTGGACCTGCGGACCACGGAGGGGCCGCGTCCGCCGTTCTGCACCACCAAGGCGACGATTGCGCAGGGGGCGACGGTGTCGGGTGAGATCCGTTACACCGGGTGCCAGTACGGCGACAACACATTCGCCGATTTCTACCAGCTCACGTTGGCGGCGGACGGGCAGGTCGATATTCTGCTCAGTTCGAGCGATTTCGATGCCTACCTGATTTTGCTCGACGCAAAAGGTGCGGAAGTGGATGAAGATGACGACAGCGGCGGCAATACAAATGCGCGGCTGACTCGCGCGCTGGCGGCGGGCACCTACACGATCGTGGTCAAACCTTTCGGCGATTATCGAGACCAGGGCAAGTACACCTTAAGCGTTAAATAGGCCGGTACGGTACGGGGAAATCCCTGATGGCCCAGAAGGACCGAGGCGCGGCGACGCACGGTATACTTCGATTAGTCCGGTCCGCGTCCTAACGGCCCGGTGCCACGCTGGGCGGGGCCACGCCCCACCCAGCGATCCCGTTTTTTCCCCTCCTCCGAATAATCCCGCAAAAAGAAAGCGAAACAGGTGACAAAGCCGGTTGATTGTTAGATAATTCTTTCCCAGTAAGTAAGGTCGTCTGACTCGCGCCATATAAGCGCGAAGCTTGCCTCTCTGTCGTCGAGGCTACTGGGGAGTAAGGGATGCAACGAACCGCGCTGTTTCTGCTATCTTTTCTGCCGGCATTACTGCCGGCCCAGAACATTTCTTCAGTGATTTCTGGCGTAGTCCAGGATCCCACCGGCGCCGTTATCGCAGGCGCTCAAATCAAGGCCACCAGCGAAGACAAGGGTTTCGTCCGAACCAGCGCCACCAACACGGACGGGTTCTTCTCCTTTCCGGATCTGACGCCGGCCACGTTCACCTTGAGCGTGAATGCGCAGGGTTTCAAGAGCTATCGACAGCAAGGGATCGTGCTGAACTCGGGTGAGCAGCGCGATCTGGGTATCATCCACCTGGAGGTGGGCGGTACCACCGACACGGTCACGGTGAGCGCGGAGGCGGTGGCGGTAAATCTCTCGAGCGGTGAGAAATCGGGATCCCTTGGAGCCCAGGAACTGGACACGCTGGCGTTGCGCGGGCGCGATATTTTCGACGCGGTCAGCCTTATGCCCGGAGTAGTGGACACGTCGGACGGACGCGACGCGCCCGGGCCCACCAGCATCGGCAATATCTATATCGCGGGCGGACGCAACGATCAGAAGAACATGACGATCGACGGCGTAACTAACCTGGATACCGGTTCGAACGGAAGCGTACACAGTATGCCCTCGATGGACTCGGTGGCCGAGTTACGTGTGCTTACTTCCAATTACTCGGCGGAGTATGGGCGCAATTCGGGCGGAACCGTTACCGTAATCACCAAGGGCGGCGGCCGCGCCTTCCACGGCAGCGGCTATTGGTTCTACCGCCACGAAGACCTCAATGCGAACGACTTCTTCAATAACGTGGCGGGGAAGGACCGCACACCTTACCGCTACGATATTTCGGGTTACACGATCGGCGGACCCGTGCTGTTGCCGAAGATTCCGCGCGATCGCAATAAGCTCTTCTTCCTCTATTCGCAGGAGTTCCAGCATAAGCGCGTGGCCTATGGAACCAAGACGGTCACCGTGCCCTCCGCCGCCGAGCGCACGGGCGATTTCTCACATCACCTGGACACAAACGGAAAAGTTATCATTATCAACGATCCGCTGAATAACAAGTCGCCCTTCCCGGGTAACATCATTCCGCAGAACCGGATTTCGACGGTGGGGCAAAACGTTCTCAAGATGTTCCCGCTTCCGAATTACACGGATCCGAATCCGACTCGCGTCAACCAGTGGAACTACTTCACGAGCGTGGCCGGTGCGTACCCTTCGCGCACCGAGAGCCTGCGCCTGGATTACCAGCCGAAGAATAACTGGCAGATGTATGTGCGCCTGAATAATACGGCCGATGAGCAGCATGCCCCGTACGGCCTTTGGGTCAACGGTTCGGTGAACTTCGATATGACGCCGATCGTGTTCGGGCAGCCCGGCCGCGGCGCTACCTGGCATTCCACCAACACCATCACGCCGACCACGTTCAACGAAGCGATCGTGGGTGTCAGTCAAAACACGCTGACGTATTATCCCGAAGACCCCTCGACGCTGGACCGCACGAAACTGGGGATCAACATCCCGCAGCGGAATCCATCCCTGAATCCGCTGAACCTGATCCCGAATATGTCGTTCGGCTCCGTCACCAACGCCGCGAATCCTTCGCTCTCCGACGGCGTTCCGTACTTCAACCGCAACACGATTTACAGCTTCGTGGATAACTTGAGCAAGATCGCCGGCACGCACACGCTGAAGGCCGGCGTCTACCTGGAACGCACGCGCAAGGTGCAGTTCGCCAACGCATCCACGCGCGGCACTATCAAGTTCGACCGCGATACCACCAACGCGCTGGATGCGAACGATGCCTACGCCAACGCGCTGCTGGGCAACTACGATACCTACGCGGAAGCTACCGGCCGTCCCAAAGGGGATTACCGGTTCGGCAATAACGAGTTCTACATTCAGGACACGTGGCGCGTGAAGCACGGCCTTTCGCTGGATTTGGGCGTGCGCTTCGTGCACGATCCGCCGCAGTACGATGTGAAGCAGCAACTCTCGAGTTTCTCGCCCTCGCTGTACAATCCGGCGAATGCGCCGGTGCTGCTGCGGCCGGGCTTCGACGCGAACAAGGTGAAGGTCGCGATTGATCCGCGCAATGGCAATATCTATCCCTCGGGGCTGATCGGCAGCTTTGCTCCGAATTCCGGGGATCCCGCGGTGGGCATGTACATCGGCGGCAAGAACGGTTATCCGGCCGGGATGTACAGTATTCCGCCGATCGCGGTTGCCCCGCGCATTGGCTTCGCGTGGTCGCCGTTCAACGACCGCACCGTAATCCGCGGCGGCGTGGGCGTGTTCTTCGACCGGCTGGAGGGCAACCCGACGATGAACACTTTGCCGAATCCGCCCACCATTTTCACGCCAACACAGTACTACGGCACAATTGCGGGCATTCAGGATCAGGTGAACTCCGGCCTCCTGGCGCCGACCGGCACGGTATACTCGCTGGGCAGCGTCGGCCACAATCCGGTGACTTACAATTACAGCCTCAACATACAGCACCAGTTTGGCAAGGCTACCATCGCGGAAGTAAGTTACGTGGGCGCGCTCAACCGGCACCAGATCTGGCAGCGCAATATCAACCCGGTTCCGCTCGGCGCCAACTTCGTCTCCGTGAATCCGGGGAATAAGGATCCGACAGGTACGGGCGCGCTGCCCGCCAACTTCCTGCGGCCCTATCAAGGTTACGGCGATATCTTCTTGTACGAGTTCGCAGGTACCTCTAATTACAATTCGCTGCAGGCGAGTTTCTCGCAGCGCTTCAAGCGCGGCATCACCTTCGGCGCCGCTTACACGTTCAGCAAGGTCCTGGACGAATCCGATAGCTACAGCAGTTCGGTGGATCCGTTCTATAACCCGCGTACATGGAACTACGGACCGGCGGGCTTCGACCGCACGCACGTGTTTTCGGCGCGGTACACATGGCAGCTTCCCAAACCGGGCCGGGCGACGAATTTCCGCCCGCTGAAGATTGTCGCCGATGGGTGGGAACTCTCGGGGATCACGCGCCTGCAATCGGGCGCGCCATTTACCCCGACTTACAGCCTGGTCAACGGCGTCGATTTCACGGGCTCCAGCTCGGCCAGCACGCGGCCGATCGTGGTGGACCCGAACGCGCCGGTTCTTAGCCGTTTCGGGCCTCCGGGCTATACCTCGGTGACCACGCCCACGCAAGGTAACGTTGGTAAGAATGTGCTGCGCGGGTTCGGCACGAATAACTGGGACGTTTCGATCTACCGCAACATGAACATCACGGAACGTCTGCACGGCCAGCTACGCTTCGAAACTTACAACACGCTGAACCATACGCAGTTTTCGGGGATCGACGGCAGCGTGAAGTTCGACGCGAATCACGTGCAGATCAACCCGCTGTTCATGCAGGCGACGTCGGCCCGTCCCCCTCGCCGCGCCCAAATCGCCGTCCGCCTGAACTTCTAGTTCTAGTGGGACAGGCCTCCCGGCCTGTCCACTAATCTAAGCTTTTTGCTCTATTGCAATCTGCAATTCACGCCAACATGAAATATATCTTCGCATTGTTATCAGTAACTTAGAAGTTAGGACCACCCTATACTCCGAAACGGTCATGCTAGAGTCCAATCAGGTAGAGAGTTGCGCAAACCACAGCGCGACACCAACAGTTTTTATGCTGGCCAGCATACGTTGACCTAAGGTGGTGCTGACTTCCGGTAAGCCCGTTAACGGCTGCACGATGGTTCCCCTACGTGGAGGAGACCGGCCGGAAGATCATCGGTTCGAACCGATAATACCCGGGGGACCGTCGCGGATAGCGTTTGATTGCCGCACCCCTGGATACAGAGACTGATACGCGAAACAAGGGGACGATCGAGAGGCCATCCAGCCGAGTTCTTACGTCTTTGTAGCGTGCAGTCAAATCACTGGCGGCCGGGCCCCACCCGGCGATAAGACCGAATGTCCCCGGCCGCCCCAACGAACAAGTATCACCACAACTAATGGCACAACTGCGCCAATTTACTGGTACACACCAACCTTCTTGAAGTCGCCGGCCTTGACGATCGTGACCAGCGCCGGGTCCAGGTATTTGCGGAAGGCGGCGTTGATCTGGTCCACCGTCAGGGCCTGGATTTTAGCGTCCATCTGCTCGTCGTAGAGCAGGGTGCGTCCGAGTTGTTCGTGGGAGGCGATCAGGCCGACCAGGGCTGCTTCCTGTGACCGGGCAACCTTACGCGCGTCGGCATAGGCCTTCTTCGCCTCGGCGACCTCGGCGGCGGTGAAGCCTTCGGTACGGGTCTTTTTGAGCTCGTCGATGAAGCTCGTTTCCACCTTCGGCATGTTCACCGGGTTGCAACTCACGGTGGCGGAAAAGAGCGCCGCGTCGCCATCGGTGGGAACCGAAAAGCGCGAGGAGGCCCCGTAGCTCAGGCCTTCGCGATTGCGAATGCGGTTGGGCATGCGCGCGGTGATGGAGCCGCCGAACATGTAGTTGCCGAGCACCATCGCGGGATAGTCGGCATCCTTCTCGGAGAGCTTGATGCGCATCCCGGCTTCGAACTGCGCATTTTCCTTGTCGGGCGTTTCGATCTTCTTGTTGATCGCCTCGGCCTTCTTGTACGGACTGGAGAGGCGGGCATAGGGCGCGGGCGTGTTCCAGGAACCGAGCAACTCGGCCGCGAGCTTCTTCACCGCCGCCTGATCGACCTCACCGACTACGACGAACTCGCCGTGCGACGCACCGTAGAAATCGTCGTGAAACTTCTTCACGTCGGCGAGCGTGACGGCTTTCATTTCGGCCAGCTGCTCTTCCCGCGTCGGCTGATACTGCGGTTCGCCTTTGGCGAAGGGACTCAGGTGGCGCTGCAACTCCTGGGCGGAGAGCTGCTCGGGCTGGCTGGGCACGTTTTCGAGGCCGCGCACGCGCTGCGATTTCATGCGGTCGAATTCGGTTTCGGAATAAGCAGGCGCGCGGAGCATCTGCACTGCCAGGCGCATGGCTGATTCGAGGTTTTCGGGCTTGACCGTGATCGTCGCGCTGGCGCCGGAGAGTCCGCCGCCGCCGGCAGGTCCGCCGCGACCGCCCCCGCCGCCGCGTCCGCCGAAACCGCCGCCGCCACCACCGCCGGAGACCGTGATGCGCGCATTCAGCTTTTCCATTTCGTCTTGAATCTGCTGGCGGTTCTTATCCGCCGTGCCGCTCATGAGCAGCCCGCCAGCCAACTGGCCGGCCGCATTCCTGCCCGAGAGCGATTTGGCGTCGCCGAAGTGGAGCTCGATCGCGACCGTCACGGTGCCGCCGGCCATCTTCTTGGGCAGCATCACGACGTGCATGCCGTTGGCAAGCCGGGAGCGCTGCAGGCGCTTCTCGATGTTGGCCGGTGTCGGGTCGAATTCCTCGGCGCGGGAGACCGCGATGCTGCTCTTGTAGTTGGCGAAGATAGGCGCCAGGTCCGGCGTGGACGGCACCGGCGCGCGATCGGGCGCGGCATCGGGGATGAAGACGCCGACAGTGAGATTGGAATCCTTGATATACGCCTTGGCGACGCGCACCAGGTCCTCGGGCGTGACCTTTTCAATACGGTCGTGTGCGAGGAACATGAGGCGCCAATCGCCCTGCGAGATGGGCACGGTCATGCCGAGGCCGATCTGCTGCGCATCGGTGAGCTGCTGCTCCATGGCGCGCGCCATGCGCGTCTTCACGCGATCGACTTCTTCCTTGGTGGGCGGCTCGTTGATGATGCCCTTGAGCGTTTCGACGATGATCTTCTTCACTTCGTCGATGGACTGCTCTTTGCTGAGCGTGGCCGAAACCTCGGTCAAGCCCGGGTCGTGCAATTGCGCCACGCGCATACTGGCGGATTCGGCCTTCTTGTTGTCCACGAGCGCCTTGGTGAGCCGGCCGTTGCCGCCGCCACCGCCGCCGCGTCCGCCGCGCCCGCCGCCGCCGCTCATCACGCCGGCCAGCACCTGTAGCGCCGCGGAATCGGGATGGGCCGCCGCAGGGGTGTGATAGGCCATGATCAGCTCCTGGCCTTCGCCCACGCGCCGTAGCTCTACGTAGCGCATGCCATCCTGCGCGGGTTCCACCGTGTACGTCTGGTCGAGTTGGCGCGTCGGACGCGGAATCCGCCCGACGGTTTCGGCCACCCATTGCAGCGTCTTGGCTTCGTCGATTTTGCCCGAGATGGTGAGCACCGCGTTATCGGGCTGGTAGTACTTCTTGTAGAAGGCCAGCAGGCGCTCCGCGGGCACCTTCTCGATATCCTCGCGCGAGCCGATGGTGGACTTGCCGTAGTTGTGCCAGAGGTAGGCGGTGGAGGCGACGCGCTCACTGAGCACGCGCTGCGGGCTGTTTTCGCCGCGCTCGAATTCGTTGCGCACCACGGTCATTTCCACGTCCAGCAACTGCTTGTTGATCTTGACGTTGACCATGCGGTCGGCTTCCAGTTCGAGCGCCCAGCGCAGATTATCGTCGGTGGCGGTGACGGTCTCGAAGTAGTTGGTGCGGTCGTCGGACGTGGTGCCGTTCCATGCCGCGCCGTGGGCCACAATCTCGTTCTTGATCTGGCGTCCATCGTTGGTTTCGATGAAATCCATGTGCTCCAGCAGGTGCGCCATGCCGGTCTCGCCGTAGCCTTCATGCCGCGAACCCACCAGGTACGTGACGTTGACGGTCACCTTGGGATTGGCGGGGTCCGGATAGAGCAGGACCCGCAGGCCGTTGGGGAATTCGTATTCCGTGATTCCGCCCACCGAGGCCTTTTTCTGGACGCCGGAGGGCAAAGTCTGGCAGAAGGCAGACGACGCCAGCGTCAAAAACACAAGGAACTTCATGCGCATAGAGAGAAATGGCGTCGCCGGCATTTCGGAGGTTACAGTCAACAATAGGAACAGAAGAATCTTCGTTGACCGGTATCGAGCTTGAGTTCCAGGCGGGGGATGCGGCGCAGGCCGGACGCTGCCTCGGGGGAATCCGGCGCGAGCCGGATCACCTCCTGGTAGTAGTGGATGGCACGCGCGCGAGCCGCCTCGGCCTGGCGCGCGTTTTGCTCCCGGTGCGGATAGGGGGGAGCGCTGACCCAGGGGTCGTCCGGCTTCGCGTGTGCGGTGGACCACCAGCTTTCATTGGCCACAGCGAGCAGGTAGGTCACCTCCTTGCGGAAATCGGTCGCCGGGTGTTCGACGAGAAATCTCTCGCCGCGTTCGATCACCTCAAGGAACCGGTCGGGATTCTTCGGGCAGCCCTCTCCGGTGGCGGTGTCCCATCCGCCGCGCTCGAGTTGGAGGAAGGCGAGTTCGCCGGCTTCGGTCTCGGGAAACTCGCGCCAGACGCGCCACAGCAGGTCGCCCGCGTAGTCCAGTCCGCCCTGATGGGTCTGCCCGCCGACTTTGGCTCCGTATCCCGAAAGCAGCCGCCGCAGGGGCGCGGGGTCGTCCATCATCAGGCTCAGCTTGTTGGTCACCTGGTGAGCCGCCAGCAGGTAGAGGGCGCGGCGCGGGCGGCCGGCGCGGTCGCTCTCACGCAGGAGCGTCGCCAGATCCCGAAGGCCTTCGGCGGTCCGCGCCCCGGCATGCATCGGGCGTGTGTACGGCTCGCCGATGCGCGCTTTGAGGCGCGTGCGCACCGGGTCATCCTCCTCGCGGGATTCGCCGCCGATGCCTTCCACGCGGAGAATAAGCGCGTCCTTCTGTCGCTCGGCGAACAGACGATCCATAATCACGATCAGCTGGACGCCGTGCCGCATCCCCATGGGTCCGGGATACTGGTTGGCGTGTAGGAAGTAGTGCAGGCCGGAGCCCAGCCAGTGATCGCCATTCACTGGCTGGCCGTAACGCAGGTGGCGGAAGCCGATCTCCATCATCTCGGGCTCCTGCGTGGGAGCACCGAAGCGGGCAGTCAATCGCCGGCGCAACTCGAGTTGGAGGGCGGCCGTCGTGGCCGGCGATTCATCGAGCGGGCGCAGGTCCACGCGAAGCCGGGCGGCGCGCGCTGGTTCGCCGAAGGCGTAGAAGAAGGACTCGCGGACGATTTCGCCGGAGGTCTCGGCGCAGTGATGGGTCCACTCGGCCGTGGCGGTGTTCTCCATCTGCGCAGGGGTGTGGAGTTGGCACGTGGGGCCGGGGCTCTGTTCCCAACGGACGGCATTCGCCAGGGCCAGCATGCGCGCGGCGGTCTGCCCGCAAAGCGGTGTGGCGGCGATCAGGAAGAGGGCGGCTCGAAGCATCGTGTGCCATGATGCACGCAAAGGGCCGCAAGGATTTCGGGCAGGGAAGCGTGGATTTGTGTCTCGCGGTGGACGCGGTGTGCGGGCGGGACACGCGCCTGCTAACATCCTGGTATGAGGGTCGCTATTCTGATTGCCGCGCTGCTGTTTTCGGGAACGCTTTCGGGCGCGCGGAAGAAGAAGGCGGCGACGCCGCAGAGCTTTGACTACTACCTGCTGACGCTTTCCTGGGCGCCGGATTTTTGCGCGCAAACGAACTCTAAGAGCCCGGCCGAATGCGGCCCGGGGCGGAAAGTGGGTTTCGTGGTCCACGGGCTTTGGCCGCAGGGGGAAACGGGCCGCGGGCCGATGAATTGCGTGGGCAGCCCGGTCTCGCAGAGCATCGTTCAGACCATGCTGAACTACTTCCCGACGGCGAGCCTGATTCAGCACGAGTGGCAGACGCACGGAACATGCACCGGCTTGAGCGCGGCGGATTTCTTCGCGCTGGTGCGCAAGGCACGCGACTCGGTGAAGATCCCCGGCGATTTCCAGGCGCCCGCGCGGGCAGTGACGGAGAGCCCGGCGCAGATCGAGGCGGCATTCGCCGCCGCTAACCCGAACTTCCCGCAGCAGGCAATTCGCACATCCTGCACCGCCGGCGCCCTGCAGGACGTACGTGTTTGTTTCAACAAAGACATTTCACCCCGCGCCTGCAGTGCAAGCGCCGGGGAGTGCCCTGCTCCCACGATCCAGGTATTGCCGGTAAAATAAAACTTACGGATCTTAAATCTTTTTTCCGCGCCCGCCCGTTGTAAGGTCGAAAGCTGCAATTCAATGGCGGCGGTGATAACAATCCGGCAGGACTCGGCCTGGCCGCAGACGATCGAGGAATTCGGCCGTCTGGTGGATACCACGCAGGACGATCTGGTGCACTTCGCCTTCTATCGCCTCGGTAACCAGGCCGATGCGGAGGACGTGGTCCAGGACGTCTACGTGCAGGCATTCCGGGATCGCGCCCTGCGCAGGCATGTCACCGAGGTGCGGCCCTACCTGTTCCGTATGGTGCGCAACCGGTGTACGGATGTTTTGCGCGGGCGATCGCGGAGCGGCGGGCAAACGGCGGAAGCGCCGGTTGACGGGGGCGACACGCTTGCGGCGATGATGGCGCGCGAAGAGGCGAGCGAGTTCGCGCGATTGCTGCAGGCGATTCCAGAGCGCGAGGCCGAAGTAATCCGGCTGCGAGCCTGGAGCGAACTCTCATTTGCTGAGATCGCGATTGCGGTGGACGCGGCGGTGCCCACGGTGAAATCGCGATTCCGCTATGGCATCGATAAGCTCCGCCGCCTGCTGCACCAGGAAGGAGATACGCGATCATGACCGAACCCGAAGAGCAGGAAATACTCGAGCGTATCCGGCCCGCCAGACGAATCGCAGCTTCCAATTCATTTAGGGAGCGTGTGATGAAAAACATTGCCGTAGAGAATGCCAGAAAAACGTCAAGGCCCGCGTGGCGCTGGGCGGCGGTGGGCTGCGCGGCGGCGGCGCTGCTGGTGGTGCTGCCGTTGCTGCCCGTGAAGTCGACGGGCGTCGCGCTGCTGGCGCAATCTGTGCAGGCGATGGCGAACGTGCACACGGTGCATATCACCGGGCGCATTCGCACCCTGCCCAACGACAACTTCGAATTGATCGGCACCCAATATGATTTCGTGCCGATCGAAATCTGGCGCGAGTACAGCACCCCGCCGCGCTGGCGCGTAGAGAAGCCCGGCCGCGTGGTGGTGATGGACGGGCAGAGCTCGGTGCTCTACTTCAAGTCCACCAATGAGGCGCTGAAGGGCACACCCCACGCAGGCTTTTTCGAATGGCTGCGCCCGCTGCTGGATCCGCAATCGATTCTGCAAAACGAATTGGCGGCGGCCCGCAAAGGGGAAGCACGGGCAGCGGTCAGTGGGAGCACGGTCGCGATGCACCGGCAGGCGCGCGGGAATTTCGCCAACGATTGGGCGCGCAACAGCTCGATTACCGAATCGGACCACACCGCGGTGTACCGTTTCGACGCGGAGGGCAAGCGGCTCGAAGGGCTGCAGGTGCTGGTCGCCAACGTGTTGGTAGCGGAGTTCACGGAATTTAGGTATGACGAGGAGCTGCCGCAGTCGCTATTCACCGCGTCCCTGCCGGCGGACGTGGATTGGATCGCGGATGCCAAGCCAGCGAGTGTGAGCTTCACCGGTCCCAAGGAAGCAGCGGCGTATTTCTTCGACGCGCTCGCCAAGGAAGATTGGGATGCGGCAGTGCAGGTGATGCAAAGAAGCAGCGTGCAGCCCGCGGTGAAGAGCGACTACGGCGGGTTGCAGGTGATCTCGATTGGGGAAGCCTTTCAATCCGGATTGTACGCGGGGTATTTTGTGCCTTACCAGGTGCGGTTGCGCAATGGCTACATCAAGAGTCACAAGCTCGCGATTCGCAATGACAATCCGGCGCACCGGTGGGTCGTGGACGGGGGATATTGAAAGTTATTTGTCTACGGATGCCTCAATAATTTCGAGGCGGCGTTTAGGGGTCTCACCGTTTAGTTCCTCCTTTTCGAAGGCATCGAGAACTTCGATGCCTTCGATGATCCGGCCGAAAGCCGAGTATTGTCCATCCAGGTGCGGGGCGGCGCCGAGCATCAGGAAGAAGGACGTGGTTGCCGAGTTCGGATCGTCGGAGCGTGCCATGCTGACTACGCCGCGGACGTGCTGCACGTCTTTGCGGAACTCGCCGTTCAGAGGGCGCACCCAGCGGTCGGCGGGATGTCCGGCGCCGTTCACGCGCGAGTTTTCCATTCCTCCCTGCACTACAAAGCCCTTTACGATGCGGTGGAAGCTGGTGCCGTTCAGCCATCCGGTCTCGGCCAGCTTGAGGAAGTTGCGCACGTGATTGGGCGCCCACTCGGGCTCCATCTGGATCTTCATTGTGCCAAGCGTGGTCTTCATGGTAACCGTGCGCTTGAGCTGCTCCACGGGCTCGCTCACGAACGGTTCCACCTTCTTCTTCTCGATCGCTACCTTGAGAATGCGAACCGGCTTTTCCGCCATGCCATCGGCATTGTTGGGGGATTGCGAGATCTTCTCCACCACGTCCATGCCTTCGCTGACGCGCCCGAAGGCGGAGAACTTTCCATCCAGCGGAGGCTGCGGCGAGATGCAGATGAAGAACTGCGCGCCATCGCTGTCGGGCTTGTTGGGAATGCTGACGGTGGAGACCACGCCGCGCTCGTGCTTCAGGTCGCTGAACTCGCCGGGAAGCTGGTTCAGACCGCCGGTGCCCCAGAGTTTGCGCGGCGTCTTCGGATCTTTGAGCAACGGGTCGCCGCCCTGGATGATGCCGTAGGCCACCACGCGATGGAAGGCGCTGCCATCGTAGAAACCCTCGCGGGCGAGCTTGATGAAGTGCTGTACGTGCTTGGGCGCCTTATCGGCGGCAAATTCGAAACGGAAGACGCCGAGATCGGTGGTCACGACGGCCTCGAGCTCAGCGGTCGTTGCGCAAACGCGACTGTACAGAAAAGAAGCGGAAGGAAACGCATCGATTTCATCGTAACTGGTTATTTCCGGCAGGTCGCGGTCACCGATTTTGCGGCGCTTTCGGACGTCGCTCTCAGGGTGACGGTGCCTGTTCCGAAGACCTCGACCTGCTGCGATTCGCCGGATTTCAACGCGGCGAGCGCATTGCGGAGCTGGCCGGAGCCGGTGATCGAGAGCCGGAAAACATCCGCGGCCTCGCCCGTGTTGGTGAGCGTCACCTCGCACCCAGGGCTCGCGGCCAGCGCCACACCGCGACGCGCCGGGCCCGCTCCATCCAAGGAGCGCACGGCCACCGTGTAGGTCAACACTCCGCGCTCATCCTTGCTCACATCGACCACGTAGAAGTGCAGGCGGTTGGGCGTATCCTCCCACTCGTACTGGCTGCCGGAGTTGAGACCCGCGTGGAAGAGCGCGTCATTGAGCTGGCGGTAATCGGCCACGGTGCGCATCACGGGCTCGCCGTGCGGGCGCTTGAAATCCACCATGCGGATGTCTTCCGGGTGAGCGTCGATGACCCAGGTGAAGCAGTTATAGCCGCACGTATTGCCCTCACCGTTCTTGTTCTTGGCCAGGAGCACGCCGTTATCCGGGGTGAAGGAATCGTAGCCGATGCGCTGCACCACTTCGACGGAATAGAAGTTGAAGACCGCGGGCCCCGCGGCGTCGCCGGGCGGTGTGCGGTCCTGCGGCGCCTCGCCATCGAGCGCGACCGTGATGCCCGCGTAGGCATCCGCGGCGGGCTCCACGGCGCGGGCGGTGACGTTCGCGATCGCCACGCCGGAGGCTGTGAGGCCGCTGCGAGTTAACTTCAACACGTCGGAGTCTTTGAGGAATTCGAACTTCACCTTGCTGCGCAGCATCAGGCCGGCCGGCATCGAGGCACCTTGCGTCGCGGGCACGACCCAGCGGCTGTGCGGGCCGCCTGGGCCGTTGAACGAGCCGCGATCCATAATGTCCCACGGGCCCGAGCCGGCGCGATGATAGGGCTCAAGGTACGGGTTGTTGTTGTTGTCGCCGACGCGGAATGCGAAGTGGACAATCTCATGCGTGATGGTGCCGGAGCTCTCGCCCTGGCGCACGCTCGAAAGGCCCCACTGCATCTGGCCGGCCTTCCAACTGGTCCACGGCTCATAGCGCGTGACCACCCAGCGCGGTTTGGATTTATCGGGGTTGCCCCACGCCTCGGGAATATCGTCCCGGGTCTGGAACTTCATTTCGCCGAACTCCTGCCAGACGCTGGTTTCGTCATAGCCCGCGTAGATGCGCAGGATGATGTCGTAGGTGTCCTTGATATCGCCGGCGTCCTTGCGCCAAAGGGCGTCGGCGTCGGGCTCCAGGCGGCCGTCGGCGGTGAAGCCCCCGGGAACGCCGTCCTTCTGTCCCCACTCGTTGAGCCCGTACTGGAAGAGATTCTTCGGCATGCGATAGGGGCCGAAGGTATCGATCTTGCCGACGCCGACCTGGCCGCGCGATTGCTCCATCCAGTAGCCGTTGATGGTCTGGCCGTGATTCAGGTCGCCGGGCGTGTTAAAGAAATCCGCGTAGAATCGCGGGACCTGTTCGCGTTTGATCGGGTCGATCTGCGGATTGCCGAAGAGGTCGCTCTTCTTCGGAAGCGTGATCACGAACGGCTGGTCGGGAAAATCGACCGCGATCAGCGCCACGCGGAATTGCTTTCTTGATGGCACACGCGCGGGGTCGGCCCAGTTGACGCCGGGGATGGCGTGGTAATCTGCCCACGTCATTTCCTGCTGGTCCTGGACGCGCTGGGGATCGAGCGGCGGCGGACCTTGCGCCGCGGCGCAGAAGCCCAGGATGGCGAAGAGCGAGAAACGGAACATTACAGGCCATGATATCGGATGGCATCCGTGGATAATGGAAGGGCGAGGAGAACGAATGAACTGGAGTGCGATCGGAGCGGTCTTTCTGGCGCTGGCGGTAATTCTGGGTGCGTTCGGCGCACACGGGCTGAAGGACCGGCTGGATGCCTATTCGCTGAGCGTTTGGGAGAAGGCCGTGTTCTACCATTTCATTCACGCCATGGGAGTGCTGGTGGTGTCGCTGCTGCCGCAAGACCGGCACCTTTCCAATGGCCGGAGCCTCACTGGTAGCGTGGCTGCTCACCGCGGGGATCCTGATTTTCTCGGGCAGCCTGTACCTGCTCGCCGTCACCGGCGTGCACACGCTGGGCGCGATCACGCCCATCGGCGGCGTCTGCTTCATCGCGGCGTGGCTGCTGCTTGCCTACTACTTCATCGCCCAACGGGCATAGACACATGAACAATCACCAGGTGGACCTGGCCGCGATCGCGCAGGCAGGAAATGATTGACGCACGGCTTCCAACCCGACATGCCGCCGGAAGCCACTCAACAGGCCGAGACGGCGAGCCAGGCGGTGCCGGCCGGACTGAAGGATCTGACCGCGCTGCTGTGGTCTTCCATCGACAACGACGATTCGCGCGATCTCGACCAGATCGAGTGGGCGGAACGGACGCCGGCGGGAATCCGCGTGCTGGTAGGCATCGCGGACGTGGATAGCGCGGTGGCCAAGGGCACGCCCGCGGACCGGCACGCGGCCAGCGAAACGACCTCGGTGTACGCGCAGATCCGGACCTTCCCGATGCTGCCCCGGAGCAACTCTCCACGGACCGCACCTCGCTCAACGAGAACCAGAATCGTGTGGCGGTGGTGATCGAGATGACGGTGTGCGCCGATGGAGGAATCGGCGCCAATACGATCTATCGCGCGCTCGTGCGCAATAAGGCGCAGTTGACCTACAGCGCGGTGGGTCCGTGGCTCGAAGGCAAGGCGACCGATGCCCGCGAAGGTCGCGGCCTCGGCGGAGTTGGCAACAGCAGCTTCAATTACAGAACGAAGCAGCGCACTGCCTGCGCGCGGCGCGCAATCGATTGGGCGCGCTCACGTTCGACCGTGCCGAACTGCAGGCTGTCGTCGAAAATGGGAAGGTGAGCGGGATCGAGGGACGCCGCGCGAATACCTCCTCGCGGCTGATCGAGGATTTCATGATCGGCGCCAATGAAGTGATGGCGCAGACGCTGCGCTCGGCGGGCGTGACGTCCATCCGGCGCATGGTGAAAGATCCCGAACGGTGGCCGCGCATGGTGGAACTGGCGGACCACCTACGGGTACCACCTGCCGCCCGACCCCGACTCCGCCGCGCTCAACGCGATGCTGGTGGCGCGCAAGAAGGCCGACCCCGATCATTTCGCGGATGTGTCGCTCGCGGTGCTGAAGTTGATGGGACCGGGCGAGTATGTGGCGTCGCGGCCGGGCGACGAGGCGACCGGCCACTTCGGCCTCGCGGCGCACGATTACACGCACTCCACCGCGCCCAATCGACGGTTCGCGGACCTGGTGACGCAGCGCCTGCTCAAGGCGCTGGCGGCGCACCAGCCCGCGCCTTATACGGATGCGGAGCTGGATTCCATCGCGACGCAATTGCACCTTGAAGGAAGACGACGCGCGCAAGGTGCAGCGCGACATGATGAAGCGGCTGGCCGCCGTCGCGCTGGCTGCGCGCGTGGGTCAATCGTTCTCCGCGGTGGTCACCGGCGTGACGCCGAAGGGCGTGTTCGTGCGCATCACCGACCCCCCGGTGGAAGGCCGCCTGATGCGCGGCGAAGAGGGACTGGATGTCGGCGACCGCGTGCAGGTGACGCTGTTGAGCACCGATGCGGCGCGCGGATTCATCGATTTCGGGAGGTAGACAAATGGCAAATATGTTGCGGCACACGGTGGCGACGCTGGCGTATCGCGGTAACAAGGCGCTGCGAGGCGCGCCGCCTGAATTTTCGACGTACCGGCGGGGCGAACTCCGGGGCAGATTCTCGCCCACATCTGCGATCTCTTCGATTGGGCGCTGCAACTCGCCGACGGCAAGCAAGTGTGGCGCGACTCCACGCCGCAAGCGTGGGACGCCGATGTGGCGCGCTTCTTCGCCGGGTTGGAGGCATTCGACCGGAGGTTGGCGAACGGCGAACCGCTCGGTGTGGAGGCGGAGCGGTTGTTCCAGGGACCGGTGGCGGACGCACTGACGCATGTCGGACAGATTGCGATGCTGCGGCGGATGGCCGGGTGTCCGATACCCGGCGAGAATTATTTCGTCGCGAAGATTGAGACCGGGCGCGTGGGAGCGGACCAGGCGGCGCCGGTGAGGGAATTCTGAAGAAGGGCGTCTTTTGATTAGCGGACAGGCCGGGAGGCCTATCCTACTTATAGACCGTGCCGTTCTTCATGACGAATTTCACGCGGCGGATGGCGGCGATGTCTTTGGTCGGATCGCCATCCACTGCGATCAGGTCGGCGAACATGCCGGGCTTCACCTGGCCGATATCCAGGTGAAGGACGCGGCCGGCCGATCGAGGTCGCGGCCTTCAGCGCGTTGACCGGCGTCATGCCGTACTCCACCATCAGTTCGATTTCGCGGGCATTGTCGCCGTGGGCGAAGACGCCGACGTCGCTGCCGCTGAGGATGGTCACACCGGCCTCGAGCGCGGCTTTGAAGCTCGCCCGCTTGCGCTGGATGCCGCGCGGTTCGGGGCCGCTGCCCCTTCTTCCAGCCGGCGTACTGCGCGGTGGCGTCGCCGGCGGCCAGGGTGGGGCAGAGGGCGACGTGATGCTCCAGCCATCAGCTTGAAGATCTTCGGGCGTGCCGTCGTCGCCGTGCTCGATGGTCTCCACTCCGGCGAGGATGGCGCGGCGCATGCCTTCGGGCGTGCTGGTGTGGACGGCCACGGGAACGCCGGCGCTCTTCGCGGTCTCCACGGCGAGCTTCATTTCATCGAGCGAGAAGGTGGGATGCGCGCCGGGGCCGGCGCCCCAGCGATAGTCGCCGTAGAGCTTGATCCAATCGGCGCCGTGGCCGATCTGGTCGCGGACGACGCGCGTCAGGCTGTCGACTCCGTCGGCCTCTTCGGCGCCCTGCGGCACGCGCCATTCGAGCGCGAAGCCCTTGGGCGCGTAGCTGCCGGTGGCGACGATGGCGCGCGTGGCGGCGAGTATCGCGCGGACCGGGGATGATGCCCTGGTTGACGGCCTGCTTGAGTTCGACATCGGCGTAGGCCGCGCCCTCGGTGCCCAGGTCGCGCACCGTGGTGAAGCCGGCCATCAGCGTGGCGCGCAGGTGGTTCACCGCGCGGGCCACACGCAGCGCGAGGCCTTCGTGCGCCACCTGATCGTTCCACGGAGTCTCGTTGTAGGGGTGCAGCAGAATGTGGGAGTGGCCTTCCACGAGGCCGGGCAGCAGGGTGGCGCCGGGCAGGTCGATCACCTTGGCGTTGGCGGTGTCGATGGACGGCGGCGGGTCCGGCGGCTTCGATGCGGTCGCCGCGCACGCGGACGGCCCAGCCTTCGTGGCATGGTCTCGCCATCGAAGACGCGGGCGGGCTTGAGAACGGTGGCGTCCTGCGCGAAGGCGGCGAGCGCGAGCAGGAAGAAAACGTACAAAGAACGCATAGAGGGATTGTAGACCAAGCGCACGCTACTTGATTGCAACGGTGACCGTCGCGGGACTGCTGATGGTCCCGACCTTGACGACCACAGGCTGCGGGCCGGGAGCAAGGCCCGTGGGGATCTCCACGTTGACCTGCAGCAGGGCGTTCGTCAGTCCGGGGGCGCCGCCGGCGTAGTTGACAATCGCGTCTTTGCCCCCGATCTGGACGGACACCTTTCCGACGGGCGTGGGCAGCGCTGTGCCGACCAGCGCGCCATCGGTTGCAGCGGGAGTGATCGAGCCCGCGCCGGTGCCGTACAGGATGACGATGTCGCCGGCCTTCGCCGGGTTGGCGGCGGAATTCAGCGCGTAGTTGGCGTCCTGGATCGCGCCTGGGCCTTTGCCGGATTGATCGATCGAAAACAACGCCGGAATCGCGGGCGCCACGGGCAGTGTCACGGTGTTCGAGTGCGTGCCCTGGTAAACGTATTGCATCGACGTGGAGGGTTTTCCGGCGACACCATACGGCACGATGAAGCTGGATTGCGTGCTGCTTGCATAGATCACCGGCGCCGCGATTCCATCGAACAGAAGTTGCGTGCCGGCGAGCGACGTCGTGATGCGGCCGGCCGCGTCATATTGCAGAGTCGCCAGGTCGGCGGGTCCGAAGTGCGCGCCGAAGAGCGTGATGATCTCCCCCGGCGCGACAGCCGCGCCCGCGTAGTTCGCGGCGTTCACGATACTGTCGGCGGTGATCGCGGGCGGCGTAGTGATCAGCGGATTAAGCAGAGCGCTGTACGCCAACTTCGGTTGGTAGGCTGTGTCGAAGAGAAGGCCGGCGCCGGTGCCGGGAAAGGTGGTCGGAATCCAGGAATGGAGGTCGCCGACACCCCAGGTCTGGATCGCGACACAAAGCGGGAAATTCATGCAAGCTGTGCCACGCGCCCATAGAGTTGCGCTTGATTTGCCAGGTCGCTGACGCTCGCGACACCGGCGGCGTTCACCGGAAGTCGCACGTCCATCTCCGTGATGATCACCAGCAGGCCAAGATCGGTCAACCGCTTGATGTTGGCCTCCAGACCGGTCGCGGTCGGGTAATTCACGTTGTTGGTGAGATGCATCTGCAATCCCACACCGTGGATCGGCACGCCATCGGCAAGCATCTGCTTCACCATGTTGTAGATGAAATTGCTTTTGGAGTTGATGTCTTCGGCGCTGTAATCGTTGTAAAAGAGCAGAGCCTTGGGGTCGGCCTCGTGCGCCCACCGAAACGCCTGCTCGATCCAGGCGATGCCGCTTAGTCCAATGCCGGGCTGGTTATTCCAGATGGAGTCGCGCAGTTTGTCGCCGCTATCCGCCACAGCCTCGTTGACTACTTCCCACGAATAAACCTTGCCCGCGTAGTGGCCGGCCACCGTGGTGATGTGGTCGTGCAGGAGTTGGCTGAGTTTGTCGGGCGCGAAATTTCCGTTGGTGAGCCAGGCGGGCAGCGAAGAGTGCCACACCAGGTGATCGGCGCGCACCAACATGTTGTTGATCGCGGCGAAGGCGACAATGTTGTCTGCCCCCGCGTAGTTGTAAGTCGTCTGTGTAGGGTGGATGGTGTTCCAGAGCATTTCGTACTCCGGCTCAACCATGGAGAATTCGCGCGTCAGCGTGCTGGTGTAGAGCGGTTCATTGGCGATGTATCCCGATTGGACGGCGGCGCCGATGCGGATGCCGCGCTTGGCGGCGGCGTCCTTCAGCGAATCGGCGGGAAATGCCGCGACGGCGCCAGCGGCCAGGAGAATACAGAAACGAAGGGTCACGTCCCTCCGAGTTTAACGCGGCATGTTGCGCTTCATGAAGCCCTGTGATACTCATGCTGTACATGCGACGCAGAGATTTTTTTCCCGCGCTGGCGGCATCGGCCGCGCTGGCACAGACCTCCGCTCCCAAAAAGACGGGGCGCTTGAAGCAGTGCGTGACCAGCGGCGTATTCGCCCGCGGCACGAGCCTGGAGGATGGCTGCAAACTGGCGCAATCCCTGGGCATTGTCGGTTACGATCTGAAAGGCCCAGCCGATTGGCCGACGCTCAAGAAATACGGCCTCACCCCCACCATGTATCCGCCGGGACCGGGCGGTACGATTCCCGACGCGCTCAATCGCAAGGAGAATCACGAGAAGCTGGAAGCGGCGATGCACGCCGCCATCGACGAAGCCAAGGCCAACGGCGTGCCGAACATCATCACCTTCAGCGGCAACCGCAAAGGCATGGCGGATGCGGAAGGCGCCGACAATTGCGTGCTGTTCCTCAATAAGGTGAAGGCACACGCCGAAGACAAGGGCATCAACATCTGCATGGAGTACCTGAACAGCAAGGTCAATCACAAGGACTACATGTTCGACCACATCGCCTGGGGCGTGGATGTGATGAAGCGCGTCAATTCGCCGAGCGTGAAGATTCTGTACGATATCTACCACGCGCAGATCATGGACGGCGACATTGTGCGCAACATCCGCGACAACATTCAAGTGGATCGGCCATTTCCATACCGGCGGCAATCCCGACCGGAAGGAAATCGACGAGACGCAGGAACTGAACTACCATTTCATCGCGCAGGCCATCGCCGACCTCAACTTCACGGGATACGTGGGGCACGAATACTCGCCGCGCAATCCGGCCAATGCAGAGGCGAGTCTCAAGCGCGCCTTCGAAATCTTCACGGTCTGATCCGCCCTTCCGGGATACCATATCGACATGGATCTCTCCGGAAAAAAGATTGCAATTCTGGTGGACACGCTCTACCAGGAAATGGAAGTCTGGTACCCGCTGTTCCGCTTTCAGGAAGCGGGCGCCACGGTAGTCACCATCGGCGCGAAGGCCGGCGAAACCTACGGCAGCAAACTCGGCTACCCGGTCAAATCGCAACTCTCTTACGATGACGCGCGGGCCGCGGACTTCGACGGCGTGGTGGTGCCCGGCGGCTACGCGCCGGACCACATTCGCCGCCACGCCAAGGCCAATCAATTCGTGCACGACATGAACGCCCAGGGCAAACTCGTGGCCTCCATCTGCCACGGTCCCTGGGTTCTGTGCTCCGCCGGCGGAATGTTGAAGGGCCGCAAGGCCACGAGCTTCTTCGCCATCAAGGACGATGTGGTCAACGCCGGCGCCGAGTGGTCCGACGCGGAAGTGGTGGTGGATGGCAACCTGGTCACGAGCCGCAAGCCCGAAGACCTCCCGGCATTTTGCAAGGCGGCGCTTCAGGTGATGGCAAGCGTCGCGGTGTAGAAGTTAACCGCGGCCGATGAAGGGCATGCGGGTCGCCATCACGGTCATGAACTGAACGTTGGCGTCGAGCGGGAGTTGCGCCATGTACAACACCGCGTCGGCCACGTGGCGCACGTCCATGCGGGGCTCCTCCGCGATCGTGCCGTTGGCCTGCGCCACGCCGGCCGTCATGCGTTCGGTCATTTCGGTAGCGGCGTTGCCGATATCGATTTGGCCGCAGGCGATGTTGTGGCGGCGGCCGTCGAGCGAGATACTCCGCGTGAGGCCGGTGATGGCGTGCTTCGTAGCGGTGTACGGCGCGGAGTTGGGGCGCGGCACGTGGGCGGAGATCGAGCCGTTGTTGATGATGCGGCCGCCCTGGGGCGATTGCATCTTCATCATCCGGATGGCCTCCCGTGCGCAAAGGAACGCGCCGGTCAGGTTGACGTTCACCACGGCGTTCCATTGCTCCAGGGCGAGATCTTCCATCGGGATCGCCGGAGCATTCATGCCCGCGTTGTTGAAGAGCAGGTCCAGGCGGCCGAAGGCGTCTTTTGTCCTGGCGAACAAGGCGCGGACGCCCTCCTCCGAACTCACGTCCGTGGCCACCGGCAGCATGTTGGCGGACCCGGCGGCGGTGCGCTCGAGCTCGGCCAGGCGCCGTCCGGCAAGGGCCACCTGAAATCCGGCATGGTGGAGCGCGAGTGCCACGGCGCGCCCGATTCCGCTACCCGCGCCGGTCACCAGCGCGACTTTCCGATTCGACATAGTATCCTCATTGTGCCCGAAATACCGGGGCCGGCGCCGTCGGCTATCATGATCGTTACCACCTATGTTTACGAAACTGATCACGGTGTTCGCACTCTTTTCCGCCGCCCTGTTGCCGGCAGCCTCGAAGAATCTGGAGATTTATTGGATCGATGCGGAGGGAGGAGCGGCCACGCTCATCGTCGCGCCGGGCGGCGCCTCGATGCTGGTGGACACGGCGAATCGCACACCCGACGATCGCGACGCGAAGCGCATTTTTGCGGCCGCCCAGCAGGCGGGTCTCACGAAGATCGACATTCTGTTGACCACCCACTTTCACGCCGATCACATCGGCGCGATGGCGGCGCTGGCCAAGCTGATTCCGATTGAGATGTACATGGACCACGGCGAGAGCGTGGAGTTGGCACGGCCGCAGGTGGCCGCCAACTATAAGGCGTACGAAGAGCTGAGCGCGGGAAAGCGCAAGATCCTCAAGGCTGGCGACCGGATCCCGCTCAAAGGCGTCGACATCGAAGTGATCATGTCGGCGGGGCAGGCGATCACTAAGCCGTTGAAGGGCGCGGGCGCGAAGAACGCGGCCTGTGCCGATTTCAAAGAGCATGCGCCCGAGCCGGATCCCGACAACGATCAGAGCGTCGGCTTCCTGCTGAAGTTCGGCAAATTCGATTTCATCGACATGGGCGACCTCACGTGGAATTACGAGCAGAAGCTGGTCTGCCCGGTGAATTTGATCGGCACCGTGGACCTATACCAGACCACGCATCACGGCCTGGAGCGCTCCAACTCGCCGCAATTTGTGTGGGCGATTCAGCCGAAGGTCGCGGTGATGAACAACGGTCCGCGCAAGGGCGGCCCGGCCGTGGTCTTCGACACGTTGCGGAAATCGCCCGGGCTGGAAGACATCTGGCAGGGTCACGTCGCGCTGGGGACGCCGAAGGAAGTCAACAGCGATGAGAAGATGATCGGCAATCTGGGGCCGAGCGCGGATTGTACAGGCAATTTTCTCAAGCTCTCGGTTGCGCCCGACGGGAAGTACACGATGACCAACCCGCGCACCGGGTATACGAAGACGTACGAGTCCAAGTAGGGCGTCCGCCTGGCGGTCGCGGCCCTGATTGAGGGCGACGCACTTGGGCGAGGGCTCGTTGCGCTCCCTTACTGTCGCGGCTCGTTGACGACGGAAGTTCCTGGCGGCGGGAGAAGACTTCTAACGTGCTACACATAAGGCATGAGAGCTTGCCTTTTGCTGCTCGCCTCCACGCTTGCCGCGCAGACGATTTCCGTGTCACCCACGGGGCCGGTGAAGACGCTGGCCGAAGCACGCGATGCGGCGCGCGACCAGCGGCGCGGTGGGAAGAAGGGCAACATCACGATTCGCATCGACGATGGCGAATATTTTCTTGCGGAGACTCTGGCTCTCACGGCGGAGGATTCCGATACCACGTGGGAAGCGGCGCCGGGCGCGCGCCCGCTGATCAGCGGCGGGCGCGTGATCGCCGGATGGCAGAAGGCGCAAGGGCCGCGCTGGACTGCCGACGCCGGGGACGCGGATTTCCGCCAGTTGTTCGTCAGCGGACGACGGGCGCAGCGCGCGCGAACGCCGAACTTCGGATTTCTCCGCATCGATGGTCCGAGCCCGCAGGATAAGCCGCTGCAGCTTCACTATCGCGGCGACGATATCAAGGCCGCGTGGGC
The DNA here is from genome assembly GCA_963791985.1 of uncultured Solibacteraceae bacterium. Taxonomy (GTDB): domain Bacteria; phylum Acidobacteriota; class Terriglobia; order Bryobacterales; family Bryobacteraceae; genus Solibacter. Next base: position 1,489,699 of record CAWBUN010000005.1, read on the forward strand.
CGAGAGCGGCGACGTCGAGGTGGTCGCGATGTTCGCCTGGGCGGACATCCGCATGCCAATCGTCAAGGCGGACACGGCGGCGCATGTCGCTACGCTCACGCTGGATCCGCGTCCCTCGAATAAGGAAGTGGACGCGCGCTACTTCATCGAGAACGCGCCGGACGCGCTCGATTCCGCGGGCGAATGGTACCTCGACCGGAAGACTCGCACCGTGACCTATTGGCCCCTTCCCGGCGAGAACATGACTAGCGAGCGGGTGATCGCGCCCGCGCTAGCCACGCTGGTCCGGTTGGATGGCGTACGCAACGTGACCTTCCGCGGGCTGCAGTTCGCGCACGCCGATTGGACCATGCCCGACACGGGCTACACCGATACGCAGGCGGCTATGCCGGCGGGCGCGGCGATCGAGGCTACCGGCACGCTGGGTTGCAAGTTCGAACGCTGCACAATCGCCCACTCGGGCGGCTATGCGATCTGGTTCGGGCGCGGTTCGAAGCGCAACCAGGTGCTGGCCTGCGAACTCTACGACCTGGGCGGCGGCGGAGTCAAACTCGGCGAAGCGCGGCAGCAGGCCGACGACGGGCAGCAGAACTACGAGAACGTGGTCGCCGATAATCACATTCACGACCTGGGGCTGGTGTATGCTCCCGCGGTCGGCGTGTGGGCGCTGCAGAGCGGGCGCAACCAGATTGTGCACAATCACATTCACGATCTCTTTTACACCGCGATTTCGGTGGGCTGGACGTGGGGCTACGCGGAGAATCAGTCGAAGGGAAACATCATCGAGTACAACCATCTCCACAATATCGGCAAGGAGATGCTCAGCGACCTGGGCGGCATCTACACGCTCGGGGTGCAGCCGGGGACGCGAATCCGCAACAACCTGATTCACGACATCGCTTCGTTCACGTACGGCGGGTGGGGGATCTATCCGGACGAGGGTTCGTCGGAGATGCTGATCGAAAACAACATTGTGTATAACTGCAAAAGCGCAGGATTCCACCAGCACTACGGCCGTGAGAATATAGTTCGCAACAACATCTGGGCCTTCAACCGGGAGAACGAACTGATGCGCACGCGCGTGGAACCGCACATCTCATTTACCTTCGAGCGCAACATTGTCTACTTCGACCAGGGGCGGTTGCTCGGCTCCAACTGGAATGGCGACCAGTACACCATGCGCGGCAATCTCTATTACGATACGCGCGGGAGGGAGATCCGCTTCGCGGGTAAGAGCTTCGAGGAGTGGCAGGCCGCTGGGAAAGACGAGGGGTCGATCATCGCCGACCCCCTTTTCGTGAACGCGTCGAATTTCGATTTCCGGTTGACGCCGAACTCGCCGGCGTTGAAGCTGGGCTTCCAGCCGATCGATATGAGCACGGTGGGCCCGCGCGTGCCGGCGGGTCAATAGCTATTTCGGCTGCCTGCCGATCACGAGCCTGACCCTGCCGTTCTCCAGGACGAGGAAGCGTAAGTCGAGCGAGCTGTCGAAGAGCTTCACGGCCGAGTAGGTCGCGGCTATGGTGTCCTGTGTCAGGGTGTCGCCGACGTGTACCGGCACGCGGAATTGCTGTTTCATGGCTTCGCTCATGCCGGAGACGAAGATGGATTCGAGCACGCGGCCGGCAGGCTGTTGCAAGTGCAGCAGAACGGATGCCTTCTGCTTGAGCTCGAGCATCTGGTTTTCAGCCTGCCGGATCGCCTCGATGTCCTGCGACGGCTGGCTTCGAAGGTTGGCAAGCCGATTTTCGGCGGCCGCAACTTCATCGTTCAGGAATTGCGTGGTCAGCTCAGCTTGGTGCGTCGTCACGGATTCGATCTCGGTGCGCAGTTGGTCGGCCTCTGAGTGGCGGCCGGCCGCATCCAACAGTGTCAGCAGCGGGCCGAACACAAGCCGATTGTTCGGCGTCAACTCGCGAGCCTTCTGTAAGGCTTCGATGGCGGCGGGAGAATCTCCCTTGCGGAGATAGGCGTCGCCCAGCTTGAGGTAGATCTCGCCGCGCGCTTCGGAAGGCTGGTCCGTGCGGTCCAGCAACTTCTGGAACTCGTAAATCGCCAGGTCATACTTGCCTGCGCGTACGGCCGCGCTGCCGAGCGACTGGAGCAGATCGAGGCGGTCGGGGGCTTTCGCGGACTCAGACTGGAGACGTGCCAACTCAGCTTCGTTCACGGCTCCGCCGGTGCCCGGGGTCAAGCGCTCCAGCGCTAGCCGCGCGCGGGTGAAATCGGGGCGGAGGGCGATTGCCTCCTCGATTTCTCTGCGTGCCGCCACGAGATCGCCCTGCGCTTCGTAGGCGCGGCCGAGGTCGAAGTGAGCCACGGGATTATCGGGGACGCGCTCGAGCACCTGTCGCAATTGCGCGATTGCCCCCGTGACGTTGCCCTGATCGAGGAGAATAGTGGCGCCGAAGGCCAAGCCGTCCGTATCGTCGGGATGTTCCTTCAGCAGTTGTGCGTTGACTTCCGCGGCTTCGGCCTTCTTTCCCATCCGCATATAGGCTTCAATGCAGCGCTTCTGAAGCGTCGCCCGATTGGCGGGGTCCGCCGCAACGCCCTCCATGAATTTCTGCAGCGCGAGTTCGGCGGCGCCGCTGCGCAGGAGCGTGTCTCCCTCCACCAGGTAGTTGGTTGTAGGCTGGCTCTGCGCGCGCGCCCAATTGACGCTGAACACCAGGCCGGCGACGGCCAGGGACAGGGCGACGATCACCGGTGCCCGGGAAGGTCCGTATTCGTGGGTTGAGACTCCGACGATCCTCTGAATGCGATAGAGCAGCGCTCCATCGGTGCTGCCCAGCGCCGTCACGGGAGCGCTGGCACGCATCTTCTCGAGTGTGGTGAGAGCGCGGGCATAGCAGAGGGCGCCCTCGCACGCGCTCACCGCCAGCTCGTCGCAGCAAAGCTCGCGCTCGTGCCGGATGCGGGATGAGATCCACCAGACGGCGGGATGGTAGAACAGCAGCGTCTCCACCAGCATCTGCATCCAATTGACCAGGTAGTCGTGGCGCCGGATGTGGGCGAGTTCGTGTGCCAGCACGGCTTCGAGTTGTTGCGGCGTGAGCCCGGCGAGAGTTGCCGCGGGGAGCAGAATCACGGGCCGCAGCCAACCCACGAGGCTCGGTCCGCCGGACCACGCGGAGACCAGGACGCTGGCCTGTCTGTCGATCCCCATTCGTTTACTGAGGCGGGCGACCAGGGCAAGTACGTCGTCGCCCGCCGGTTGGCCGCGACGCTTCAGGCCCGAGACCTGCGCACAGCCCCACACCATCCGCAGGGAGAAGAGAAGGACGCCGAAGGCCCACGCCGGCAGCGCCCACGCACGAAGGGCGGAAACAATCGCCGTGCGGGGAATTTGGGGAATTGAGTGGCTGGCGGCAGGCAGCACGCTGAACGGCGCCACAGTGGCGACGCCTACGGAAGCCGGCTGTCGATAGAGGGCGTACGTGGTGAGCAGGGGCGCGACGGCAAGCAGCGCGAGCGCCACACAAGCCGCAGCGTAGCGAGCCCTTGCGGAACCCGCGCGCAAGGTGAAGAGCGTCATCCAGAGTAAGGCCATGACCAGGCAGCCCTGCCACGCGAAATGCAGGAGCGCCGCGCTGAATGCTTCCAGTAAAGGCGTCATTTTTCCTGTCCCTCCATGCGATCCAAGAGTCTCTCTATGGCAGCCAATTCCTCCGGCGACGACTTGTTGGTCGCCAGCGCCTGCAGCACGAGCGCTTTCACGCTGCCTCCGAATGCACGGTGGACCAGGTCTCCCAGCAGGCGCCGCTGGGTCAGTTCCTGTGAGTAGCGTGCGCGGTAGATCTGCGGGCGCACCTTATCGTCGCGATCCACCAGCCCCTTCCCGGTCATGATCTGCAGCATCTTCAGCACGGTGGTGTAGCCGGTCGGCTTGATTACGTTCAGTACCTGCTGGATGGCGCGAACGGAACGCGGCCCACCCTGCCAAAGGACCTGCAGGATACTGAGTTCGGCCTCGGTAGGCCGTGGAGGTTTGGATGCCATGCGGCTATAATGACGAAGGTTTTCGTCATTGTCAACGAAAACTTTCGTCAAGTTGTAATCGGAGGACCAATTTGTAAACGGCAGTGGTCGATGCGTTTAGTATCCTGTAGCTTATGCCAGACAACAACGCTCCCGATCGCGAACTCGGTTTCGCCACGAAGTCCCTGCACGCCGGCCACACGCCGGACGCCGCGAGCCGCGCGCGCGCGGTACCGATTTACCAGACGACATCGTTCACTTTCGAGAACTCCGAGCACGCGGCGGCATCTCTTCGCGCTGCAGAAGTTCGGCAATATTTACTCGCCGCATCATGAACCCGACCACCGATGTCTTCGAACAGCGCGTGGCGGCGCTCGAAGGCGGCATGGCGGGTCTGGCGACGTCCAGCGGACAGGCGGCGCAGTTTCTGGCCATCACCAGCCTGCTCGGTCCCGGGCGACGAACTGGTGGCGGCCAGCACGCTCTACGGCGGCACCTACACGCAGTTCGATGTGAGCTTCCGGCGCCTCGGCATCGACGTGAAGTTCGTCGAGCCGGACGATCCGGAAAATTTCCGCAAGGCGATCACCTCGAAGACGCGCGCGGTCTACGGCGAGACCATCGCCAATCCGCGCATGAACGTGCTCGACATCGAGGCGGTGGCCAAGATCGCGCACGAGGCCGGCGTGCCGCTGGTGATCGACAACACCATGGCGTCGCCCTACCTGTGCCGGCCGATCGAGCACGGCGCGGACATCGTGGTGCACTCGGCCACCAAGTTCCTGGGCGGACACGGCACGTCGATCGGCGGCATCATCGTCGATAGCGGCAAGTTTCCGTGGACCGACAAGTTCCCGGCGATCACGCAGCCCAGCCCGGGCTATCACGGCATGAAGTTCAGCGAGGTCTTCGGACCGCTGGCGTACATCATCAAGGTGCGCGTGGAAGGCCTGCGCGATTTCGGACCCTGCATCAGCCCGTTCAATTCGTTCCTCTTCATTCAGGGCATCGAGACCCTGAAGTTCCGCATGGAGGCGCACAGCCGCAACGCGCTGGCGGTGGCTGAATGGCTCGGCAACAGCAGCCCGCGATTACGTGGGTGAAGTATCCCGGCCTGAAATCGAGCCCATACTACGCGCTCTCGCAGAAGTATCTGCCGAAGGGGCAGGGATCGATTGTGACGTTCGGGATCAAGGGCGGCACTGGACGCGGGACGAAGCTGATCGACAACGTGAAGATCTTCTCGCACCTCGCGAACCTGGGCGATGCCAAGAGCCTGATCATTCATCCCGGCCTCCACCACGCACCAGCAGTTGAGCGACGAGCAGCAGTTGGATGCGGGCGTGACCAAAGACCTGGTGCGAATCTCGGTGGGAATCGAAGACGTCGAGGATTTGATCTGGGATCTGGAGCAGGCAATCGAAGCGTCGCAGACCAGCGCCGCTTCGGCGTAAGTCAGGCAACGAGCCGCGACCCCTAACCACCGGGGCCGCGGCTCGTATCTTCGTTGTAATTCCGTTTTTACTTCCCTACAACCAGAATATGGAAGCTGTCCGGGATTACCGGCGGCCGTCCCTTCTTGCCTTCCTTGGCTTCGGGCGCCGGCCCGTACTCCGCGGCCAGCAGGTATACGCGATGCAGCTTTTCGTCAACCGCCATCGTGCGTGCGCCCTGCGTGGTGGGCACGGTATCCACCGTCTCGTACTTGCCGTTGACGAGCTTGACGATGCTCAGCGTTGCGTCGCGGCCATTGGCGCTGAAGGCGAGTCCGGTGCCGGGGTCAAAGCCGCCGCCATCGGTGCCCGCGCCGATCGCCGGAGACGCGATCACCTTGAACGTGGGAATATCGACCACGCCCATCACCTTATTGCCGCAGACCGGGAAGAGCTTCTTGTTCTTCACGTCGATGGAAAGCCCGGTGGGGCCTTCGCACGGCGCCAGTTGGGCGCGGCGCGCCACGGCCGCTTTGGCGGCATCGATCTCCACGATCTCGTTGGAGGTTTCCAGGTTGACGTAGATCTTGCCGGCGCCATCCACCGCGCAGAACTCCGGCGCCAGACCGATGGGGAAGGACGAAATCACTTCGTTGGTCTTGGCGTCGATTGCAGTCGCGTCGTTGCCGCTGTGGTTCATCGTGAAAACGCGCTTGGTCTTCGGGTCGTAGCAGATGGAATCGGGATTCTTGCCGGTGGCCGGCTCGCCGAGCTTGGCGAGCGTCTTCAGGTCGAAGACGGTGACGCTGTTGGATTGTCCGTTGGTGATGAAGCCGCGGTTGAGATCGGGAGCGATCGCAATTCCGTGCACACCGTGGAGGTCTTTGATGCTGCCCACCACCTTGCCGGCATCGGGATCGACGACTTCCACCGACGTGCCGTGCGAGGCGTAGACGCGACGGTTGGCGTTGTCGACGGTGACATAATCCCAGCCGCCGGTGCCGCCGATTTTGATCTTGTTGATGACCTTGTAGCCTTCGCCGGCGAACGCCAGGGATGCCAGCAGGCCGAGTGTGAGAAGTTTCTTCATAGTTGATACTCCTTTGTAAGTTAGTGCCGGCCTCCAAGATAGTAGTGAACGGCCGGCGTCACCACCAGGGACAAGACCATCGAGGCGAGGATGCCGCCGATCACCGCGATGGCCAGAGGTTGCAGCATTTGCGAGCCGGCGCCCAGAGCGAGCGCCAGCGGAATCATGCCGGCCACCGTGGCCAGCGCGGTCATCATGATCGGCCGCAGGCGGCGTTCGCCGGCGCGGATCATTGCCTCTTCAGCGCCGAAGCCCTCGGCGCGGAACTTCTGGTCGGCATCGAGCAGCAGAATTCCGTTCTTGGCCACGATGCCGATCACCATGATCAGCCCCATGAACGAGGAGATGTTGAACGTAACGCCCGTGATCAAGCAGCGCCAGAAAGACGCCGCAGGTGGAAAGCAGCGCCGACGAAATCACCGCGAGGGGCGCGGCGAAATTGCCGAATTCGAAGAGCAGCACCATGAAGACCAGCACGATCGCCAGCAGCAGCACGAAGACCAGGTCCTTGAAGGATTTCTGCTGCTCTTCGAACTGGCCGCCGTACTGCACGCGGATGTCGGCGGGCATGTTCAGATTCGGCCACGGCCTTCTGTACTTTGGCCATGCCGTCGCCCAGGTTCATGTTCTCGAAGCGCGCCGTCACCTGCACATCGCGCTGCAGATTCTCGCGGCGGATCTCGGTCTGGCCGGGCACTTCCGTGATTCCGGTCAGGCTGCCGATACTGGCCGTTTTGCCGGTGCCGCTGACCAGCAGTGTATTGCGGATAGTGTCCATGGTGGCGCGCGTCGCCTTGGGAAAGCGCACGCGGATGGTGTAGGCGCGATCGTTCACCACCACCGGAAGCGGCGCGGGTTCGCCCTGCAAAATCGCGCTCGCGTCCAACTCCACCTCCTGCGGCGTGAAGCCGGCCCGCGCAGTTACGGCGGGGTCCACGCTGAAGACCTGCGCCGGACCGCTGATCGTGTTCTCGATGCCGTCCAGGATGTCCACTACGCCGGGAATCTTCTTGATCGCGGCGGCCACCTGCGGAGCCCAGACCTTCAGCAGTTCGGGATCCTGGCTGAATAGCTTGATCACTACGGGCTCGGGTGCGCTGGTCAAGTCGCCGATCATGTCCTGCAGCAACTGCGGAAATTCCACGTCGAGCACGGGCTCGGCCTTCTTGACTCTGGCGCGCACGTCGGCGATCACCTCCTCGCCGCTGCGCTTGCGGTCTTTCTTCAACTTGACCGAGATATCGCCCGTGTTGGCTTCCGTCACCTGCGCGAGTCCCAATTGCAGACCGGTGCGTCGCGAGGTGCTTTCCACTTCGGGCGTCTTGCGCAGAATGTTCTCCACGTGGGTGATCACGCGGTTGGTTTCTTCCAGCGACGAGCCGGCGGGCATGATGTAGTCCACGATGAAGCCGCCTTCGTCCATCGCCGGCAGCAGGTCGCTGCCCGTGTGGGTGTAGCAGAGATAGCTGCCGCCGATCAGCAGCAGTGCGAAAACGATCAGCGCGATCGGGTGCTCCAGCGTGAAGCGCAGCGTGCGTTCGTAGATGCGCATCCAGCGTCCAGGAGCCGCTTCGTCATGGCCGCCCCGTCGGGTGCCCCTGAGGAGATAGTGGCTAAGCGTCGGCGTCCACGTCAGCGCCAGCGCGAGCGAGGTGAGCAGCGCCACGGCCACCGTCACGGCGAGCGCGCGGAAGAAGACGCCGGTCACGCCCGTGATCGAAATCAGCGGGACGAAGACCACGATCGGCGTGATCGTGGAGCCCAGCAGCGGCGCGCGGATTTCGCGGATTGCGGTGCGGATCGCGTCCGCCCGGCTCTGCCCGCTATCGCGGTGCATCACGATGTTTTCCACCACCACGATGGCGTCATCGATCACCAGGCCCACCGCGGCGGCGAGGCCGCCCAGCGTCATCAGGTTGAAGCTTTGATCCAGCGCGCGCAGGATGATGAACGTGATCGCGATGGTGGCCGGAATCACGAGGCCTGCGACCAGCGAAGTGCCCCAATCGCGCAAGAACAGCACCATGATCAGCGAGGCCAAGATCGAGCCCGATCAGGATGGCGTCGCGGACGCTTGCGATGGAAGCGTTGACGATCTCCGATTGATCGTAGAACGGGCGCAGGTCGATGCCCTTGGGCAGTTCCTTGCGGATGCGCTCGATTTCGCCGTGCACCGCGTTGGCCACCACTACTGTGTTGCTATCCGGCTGGCGGTAGATGTTGAGCAGCACAGCCGGTTTGCCGTTGGCCGTGACCACCGTGTACACCGGCATCACGCTGGGGCTGACGGTCGCCACATCGCCGATACGCAACGGCGCGCCGGCGGGCGTGGTCTTGATCACGATGTTGGCGATCTCGGCCGGAGTGCGCGCCTGGCTGGTGACCAGGCTCAGCACCAGCTGATGATTGGCCTCGATCAAGCCGGGCGAATCGATCATGTTGCCGCGCCCGATCGCGTCCAGGATATTCGGAATCGTGGTCCCGGTCTGCACCAGCTTCGCCGGGTCGGGCTGTATTTCGAACTCCGGCACCTGCCCGCCCTGCACCACCACCGAGGAGACGCCGGTCTGCCGGTTGAGCCGCGGCTTCAGGTCGTAGGTCGCCGTCTCCCAGAGCTTGTCCTGCGAAATGGTATCCGACGTCAGGCTGTAGCCCATCACGGGAAATGCGGCAAAGGTCAGGCGGTTGACCGTGATCTTCGCGGTGGGCGGCAGGGTGGCTTGCACGCGCGCCATCGCGGCGTTTACCAGATTCAGGGTGCGGTACATATCGCTCTTCCACGAAAAGAAGAGGTCGACTTCCGCCGTGCCGCGGCTGGTCACGCTCCACAAGTGATCCAGTCCGGGCACCGAATTCACCGCCTCTTCGATGGGACGAGTGACGGTCACCAGCATCTGGTCGATCGGGAACACACCGTTATCGATGCCCACCACGATCCGCGGAAAATCCGTTTCCGGGAAGACAGACACGGGAATGGTCAGCGCCAGGTACACGCCCACCGCCACCAGCGTCAGGATGACGAAGATGATGGGCTTGCCGTGCCGCGCGGTCCAGTGCGGCGTCTCTCCCGCCGGCGGACTGGGCGGGGTGCTGGGAGGACTAGTCGAAAGATCGCTCATTTGGCTTTCGGCTTCGCCTCGTCTTTCTTGGCATCCTTGCCGGCGGGTTCCGGCGGCGCGTTCTCGTCTTCGTCGTCGGCTTCTTTCTTGGTGTTGTCGATGATGCGGACTTTGGTCTTATCGTCCACGCCGACTCCGCCCACCGTGACCACGGTTTCGCCCGGTTGCAGGCCGCTCAGGATCTGTACCTTATCGCCATCGCGAACGCCGAGCGTCACGGTACGCCGGTGCGTGACCGAGTTCGAATCGACCACCAGGCAGGAGGTGCCGCCCTCTTCGCCGGGAAGAATCGCGCTGGCCGGCACGATCGTCGCCGCCTTGATGATCTCGGTCATGATCGCGGCATGCACGCTGGTGCCCGGCTTGAGCCGCTCGCCCGGATTCTCGGCCTGCACCCAGACCTGCACGGTAGTGCTGTTGGGGTCCGTCGCGGGGCTCACCACCACGACCTTGCCATCGACCTTGACATCGGAATCCACCTGCGTGAGGCTGGCGGGCTGTCCGATCTTCACGGTGGCCGCCTGGTTCTGCGGAACGTTCACGCGCGCGATCACCTTGCTGATATCCATTACGACGAGCAGCGGCGTTCCCTGCGCGGCCATCTCGCCGGCGTACAGAGGGCGGTCGGCGATCACGCCCGAGATGGGGCTGTGAATCTGCGAATAGCCGACCTGCGCCTCGGAGGATTGCAGATGGCTATGCGCCGCGTCCACCTGCGCCGCGGCGGTTCTGATCTGCTCCTCTTTGCCGACGGACTGCAAGGCGCGCAGGTGCTCCTGCGCCGAGAGCGAGGCTGCGTGCGCCTGCGCGTATGCTACTTGCGCATCGTCCACCAGCTTGCGCGCCAGCGCTCCCTGCTGCAGCAACTTCTGCCGGTTCTCGAGTAGTTTCTTCGCGGCCTCTTCGGTCTCGCGCGAGGAATCCACATCGGTCTGCGCCTTCACCACCGACTCGGGAATCTGCGCGGACGTAGTGGAGCGCAGGTTGGCCTGCGCCTGGTCGAGTTGCGCTTTGCTCTCGCCTTGCGCCGCCGTGAGATCGCGATTTTCCAGCACCGCCAGCAGTTGTCCCTGCTTCACGTGATCGCCTCGCTGCACGAGGAAACGCTGCACCGGCGCCGATATCTTGGGCACCACGCTCGATTGGTTGAGCGGGAACAACACTCCGTCGCCGGCGACCACGCGGCGGATCGTGTCCTGCGTGACCGCCGTCACCTGCACTCCCGGGGGAGCTTCGGCTTCCTTCTCTTCCTTCTTCGAGCAGGAGGTAAAGAGCAATGGGAGCAACAGTGGGAGCACCAGTGGGAGCAACCGGGCGAGGCCGAGTTGGGTAGTTGTGGAAGACATCTTTTTCATCGGCTAGAATGCCCCCGTGAGGGTTTGAATATTGGCGAGAGCCACGCGGTAACGCACCAGCCCATCGGCATAGGCGTTGCGCGCGCCGGCCACGGTGGTCTGCGCGTCCACTACTTCGAGCACGCTGACTTCGCCCGCCTCGTAGCGCAGAAGGGTGAGCTTCAGACTTTCCTCGGCCAGGTCGAGCGAGTGTTTGAGCGAGGCCAACTGGCTGGAAGCGACGTTGGCCTCCAGGTAGAACTCATTCAGGTTGGCGAGCAATTGGCGTTGCGTGAAACTCAGGTCGGTGTGCGCCTGCTGCAGCCTCAGCTCCGCCTGTTTTACTTTGCTGCGCGTCGCGCCCCAGTTCCACACCGGCACATTGAGGGTGGCGAATACCGCGCTGCCCAGGTTGCCCTGTCCGAATTCGTTCTGCAGGGCGAATTGACGCGCCTGAAGACCGTAGAAATAGTCTACCGAGAGCACCGGAAAGTAGGCGGAGCGCGCGCTGCGAATCCCGTAGTTCTCCTGCGTGATCGCGGCCTCCGCGGCGCGGAGTTCGGGACTGTTGCTGCGCGCCATGCTCTCGATTTCCGGAAAGGGCGGCAGCGCGGTCTGAGTATCCAGGTCGTCGGCGACGGCGAAGTCCTGGCGGAAATCCGGGAACAGGAAGACCGCGAAGCCGATCCGCGCCTTATCCGCCGCCAGTTGCGCGTCCTGCAAATCGCGCTCCCGCTGGTCCAGCGTAATCTGCGCCTTGACCACGTCGGAGTGCGCAACTTCTCCGCCGGTTTCCATCTTACGCGTGATGTCGGTAAACTCCTGCGCTTCCTGCAGGCTGCGCCGTGCGTTCCTGAGGTGCCGCTGCGCTACCGCCATGCCATAGAAATTCTCAAACACGGTGGCGATCAGGCCGCGCCCGGCGATTTCCACCTTGGCGCGCGCGATGGCTTCGGCCGCGATCGAGATCTGATAATCGGCCCGCTTCCCCGGCGCCCAGACGTCGGCGTGCACGTTGGCCTGGACGTTAAAGACGCGCGGACCGTCGTTGGTCACGAAGATGATGCTGTTGTCCGGCCCGTTGGGCTGCGTGTAGTCGAAGCCGTTGAGCAATGTCACCGTCGGCAACAGCGCGGCCTTGGCCTGCACGCGGTCCTCGTGTGCGATGCGCGCCGCGATGTCGGCGGAGAGCAGTTGCTGGCTGTTGGCCCTGGCGCGATCCATGGCGTCCTTCAAGGTCAGGGTCAGCGTGGCCGCGGGCGCCTGCCCGAGCACCGGCACGGGCATCTGTCCGACCGGGGGCATCGGCATCACTCCGAGCCCGGTCGCCGGTGATTTGCTCTGAGTTCGTGACGTCGGAAGCTGCCCGGCGACAGGCGGGGAAGTCTGTGCGCCACAGCGCAAGGCCAGTGCGAGGCCAAGTGTCGGGAGTATGCGCGGCATCGTTCGTGTCCAGTATAAAATCCGTCACATGAACAGACGATGAACCAGGGGGATGGGAGGTAGAGCGGCTTAAAACCGCCCCTCTGGGAACTGAGGCGGTGACCGGCTCCGGCGATCGACATCGCGAGGGCGTGGAGGGGCGCCTTTCCGAGCTGATAGTTTTGCGACACGGTGCGTCCTCGTCCAACTTGCTGCAACCCTCATCTCGATCCGTCGAGCGCCAAAGCAAGCGAGAACGGCGAGAACTGCGGGCCTGTTGGGCGATAGTAACCGAGAAGCGGCGAAAAACACGCTCTGTGGTATCCATGCGTGAAATTCCAACTGGTGCGCCAGTCTCCGTCCGCCGGGGTCGATTCGGTACTCACGAGATCGATGATCTGTCGCTCAATCTGATCACGATCTTGGGAGCGATTGTTTCTTGCTGCAAGTTCTGGGACAGCCGGAGTCCTTAAAGCGACCCTATATTACAGGGCACACTAGAGTGACTTCTTCTTGGAGAACTTGGCACAGCAGATAGCAGGCAGCCTCACTCAGGAGTAATGCGTACGGCACCTGCTCAGATGAATCTAGAAGAGAGCGTTTCTCGATCAGGTCAACGCGAGAGTTCTTGTCGAACGCTGCTCTACGGAGGTCGACCCCGTGCGCCACTTTGTTACGAAGAACATAAAGATCACCGGCGACATCGTCCACAGTCCACTCCCGCCGGTGAGCGTGCCAGTCTGGGAAGACGAGAGTCTGTGCTCCGAGGTACGCACACAGATTGTCTTTGAATTCCTGCCTTCCGAAACTATTGAAAATAGCCTCCAGGCCAGCCATCCAAAGCAACCCGGCAATTAAAGCGTGGAAATGCTGTAGGCCCAACTGGAGCAGACTGAACGCGTTTTTTCGTTCGGCGTTGGAACCGTTCATAATCGCCTGGATGCCGCCGATCATGGAGGGAACATTTGCCAGCAATCCCTGATCAAAGGGCCGGTGTAGCGCCCATGGCCCTGCCTCCATCGGAGGGCTCCGCGCTATTTCTTGAAGACAGAAGCCACCGCTGGGCGCATAGTCGCCGCAGAAGATGAGTCCTAACGTCTGAACAGGTTTGACAACTTGCAGGGCCAGCATCCCGCACTGGAAAATGGTGTTGATTTCTGCGCAGGTTTTTCGGGGAAATGGCGCCTCGTGCTTATAGACAAGATACCGGCTGGCATCAGCGGCATCCGAAAACTCGCGGCCGGTCATCGACGAAGGCTCCCTAGCAGATAGAATCCAGTCGTTCGGCTTCATCAAAAAAAATCCGTTGCCCAAGTTGACCACTGGCTCATCGCCCACAGCAACGCCCCGCAATCCCGAGAACATACATGGTCTTAATACGTTCGCCAACTCGTCGGCGAGCACGGGGTAAAGTTCGGTCGACATAATCACAATTATTGCTCCAAAGCAATTCTTGCCTTTCCTGTTTACAGTTGATGACAAAGGACGTTAAGTGCTATCCCAACGACGAACCAAGTGGGTGGCCCTACCGCGGCAACGTCACGGTGAAGCAACTTCCAGAACCGCACTGGCTGGAGCATTCCACCGTGCCGTGGTGCGAATCGGCGATCCATTTCACGATCGCGAGGCCAAGGCCGAAGCCGCCGTCCTGGCGCGAGCGGGCCTCATCGGTGCGATAGAAGCGTTCGAACAGGCGCGCGACATCCTCCGGGGCGATGCCGATGCCGGTATCGGAAACTCGTAGCAATACGTTCTCCGCACCTGCTTCCAGTGAGGCGGTCACTTTGCCGCCGGCCGGCGTGTAGCGGATCGCGTTGTCCAGCAGGTTGATCACAAGCCGGCGCAGAAGTTGTTCGTCGCCAGTAAACTGAAGGTCGTTGCCGGGGCGGCATTCGAGCGTGAGATGGCGCGCGGCCGCCAGGCCCTGTACCGAACGGCAGCAATCCGTCAGCAGCTCGTTCAAGTAAAAATCGTGGGTCTGCAGCTTGACGTGGCCGGCGTCGGCGCGCGCCAGGTTCAACAGGTCGTCCACCAGCCGTGAAAGCCTCCGCGATTCATCCAGCACGATGCCCAGAGACTCGCGATATTCGGCGTTGCCGCGCTCCTGCGAGAGCGCCACGTCGGCCTCGCCGCGGATCACGGAGATCGGCGTCCGCAACTCGTGGGACGCATCGGCGACGAAGCGCCGCATGGTGTCGAAGGAGTGGTCGAGGCGCGAAAGCAGCTCGTTGAACGAGGTGACCAGGACGGCCAGTTCGGAGGCGGCGTTCTCCACCTGAATGCGGGTTTCCAGATTGGTGCCCGTGATGCGCTGCGCCTGTTCCGCCATCGAAGCCAGCGGCCGCAGCGTCCGCGTAGCCAGCAGGTAGCCACCGAATCCAGCCAGGGCCAGCACCAGCGGAAGTCCGATGAAGATTACCCGGCGCACCACCGCAAGTTCGGCATCGATGGAATCGAGCGAGGCCACAATTTCAATCTGGAAGGTCCGGCCTCCGGCCTCGGCGGTGCGCGATGCACCGCGGGTTCGCGCGCCCGGCGGCGGTTGACCCCTGGAGGCCAGCACCCGGTCGCCCTCGCGCACGCTGACCAGATCGCCGTGTATCTTCATTTCGTTGACCACTTCGCGGGCGGCCAGCACCGCGTCCCCTTTCATCTCCTGGAACTCGTCGGGGAACAGGAACGCGGCGGTGTCGACTTCCGATGCCAGCGTCTGATCGAGCCGCGAGAGCAACGATCGCGAGAGCTCGCCGTACAAGAAGAGGCTGAAGAGGATGAACAGTAATGAGAAGAGGACCAGGTAGAGCGCCGTCAAGCGGGCGCGGAGGCTCTTAAACATCGCCGGCCTCCGGTTTGGCCGTGAGAATATAGCCCTCGCCGCGGCGCGTGTGAATCAGGCGCGGCGATCCCGGCCCTTCGAGCTTGGCGCGCAGGCGTTTGACGTAGACGTCGATGACGTTGGTGAAGGCGTCGAAGGTCTCTTCCCACACGTGCTGCGCGATCGCTTCCCGGCCCACCACGCGGTCCTGGTTGAGCACCAGAAATTCGAGCAGCGCGTATTCTTTGGCGGTGAGGCTGATGGTTCGTCCGCCCCGCTCCACGGCATGGCTCGCGGTGTTTATGGTCAGGTCGGCGACCCTCAGCGATTCGGGCCGCGGATCTCCGGAGCGCCGCGAGAGCGCTCGCAGGCGCGCCAGCAACTCTTTGAAGTCGAAGGGCTTCACCAGATAGTCGTCGGCGCCGGAATCGAGCCCCGCGACGCGATCGTCGATGGAATCGCGCGCGGTCAGCATGAGAATCGGCGCGTGAAATCCCGCGTCGCGCAGCTCACGGCAGACGGCGTATCCGTTCTTCAAGGGCAGCATGACGTCCAGGATCACCAGGTCGTAGTGGTTGACCGCCGCCTGGTAGAGGGCGCTCTCGCCGTCGGCCGCGAGATCCACCGCATACGCCTGTTCGCGCAGTCCCTTGGCCAGGAATCCAGCGACGCGGCTTTCGTCTTCCACCAGCAGAATACGCACGCCCTCTTATTTTGACTGCCCGCGGATGAACGCACAATGAACTCGCATCGTGACACTTGCACCTGATTTGTGGAATCCTGTTGGCGAGGTGAGGTGAGGATGGCTTGCGATCCCGAGACGCTGCGGCAGGTGCCCCTGTTTGCCCTGTTGGATGACGATGAGATTGCCGTATTGGCCGGACAGGTCGAGCTTCGTAACTTCGCGGCGCGGCAGAGAATCTACAAAGCCGGCGATACGGGCGGTCGCGCCTACATCGTGATCTCCGGGGCCGTGCGCGTCACCATAATCGACGAGGATCAGCAAGAGGTGGTGGTGGACGAGCCCGGCGCCGGAGAGTTTTTCGGCTTCGCCAGCATGCTGGACCAGACGCCGCACCAGACCAGCGCCTTCGCGGTAGAGTCCGCCCTGTGTGTGGAAGTGGACCGCCACGATATTATGGTGCTGCTGGAACGCAAGCCCCATGCGGGAATGGACATGCTTGCGGTGCTCGGCAAGCAATACCACGGTTCCCAAAAGCTGGTGCAGGTGCGCTCCACGCGCAATCCCAACGAAGTTATCGCGGAGCAGACGACCGTAGGCGAGCATGTCGCCGACGCCGTGGCGCAGTTCGGCGGTTCCTGGCGCTTCATCATCTCTTTCGGCCTGGTGCTGGTTGCTTATACCGCGGTCAACGTCACGCTGGGCAAGCAGGCGTGGGACCCCTATCCCTTCATCCTGCTAAACCTCTTTCTCTCCATGCTCGCCAGCGTGCAGGCACCCGTGATCATGATGAGCCAGAATCGCCAGGACGCCAAAGACCGCCTGCGCGGCGAATTGGATTACGCGGTCAACCGTCGCGCCGAAACCGAGATTCAGGGGCTTTCCCGCAAGCTGAACCTGCTCGGCGAAAAGCTCGAGGACGTGGAAGAAATCGTTCGCGAATTGAACAAGGCCGAAGGATAGAATGACCTTCACCGGGCCGACAAAAAAAGAGTTAAGAGCCATCCGTCGCTCGAATCCCTCACGTCGAACGGGCAGGCGAACTCGCGGTGGGCGAACACACGGACGAACAGCGTGTCGACACATTCCGGCCATTCCGCGCAAGAATACTGTGAAAGAACTCCGCCATCAGGCCGCATACCGCGAGCGTGCCTGTGAGCATTACGGCGCCTGAACTTCCCGGCGCCACACGCGTTTGAAGAGCGGGACGAGCAGGCCATAGATCGCCGTGGCGCACAACGCGGAGACCGCGAGCCAGGCCACCAGCGCGTGCACCGTGGCTGTCCACAACGTCAGAATCGCGTGCCACAAGTCGCCGCGGATCATCGCGAACAGGCGCGACACCGTGATCGCGGGCAGACGGTGGTCCCCGAACAGCCAGGCACCGGCGCGCAGGAACGGGATGATCAACACCAGTTGCAGCGGATACACGACTCCGTTGATCAACTGGATGGCCGGCAGATTCAGCCGCAGCGCGATTGCCGCCAGCGTGCACAGCAGCGTGGTCGAGCCAATTACCGGCGTCACGCCGAGCACCAGCCCCAGCGCAATCGTCAGCGCCACCTTCTCCGGCGTGATGCCTTGCCGCAGCAGGTCGAGGAACGGCTCTACCAGTTTGCGCCGGATCAAGCGGTCCTCCACAGAATACGCTCCGCGGGGAAGCCGCAGCACGCGTGGTACAGAGTCGCCACCGGCATCCAAACAAAAATCGCCCCGAACAGAAGTTTGAGGAACAACTTCAAGCCGAGGCCTCCCTGAGACGATCCAAGTGCGGGTTCATGGCCTCGAAGCTCTCCAGGAAAACCGTTCGCGGCGAAGCGCCTTCGGTGATTGCAGCTTTGGCTTTGTGGCCGCCGACCCAGAGGTTTGTCGCCTCGGGAATCTGGTCGGCGATGAAGGCCAGCGAGCCTTGGAGATCGGCGATATACTGCGGCGCCACCACGCCGACCACCAGCGCATGCGGCTTCAAATGATTGGTGATTCCCACGATCTCGGGTACCGGGAGATTCGGCCCCAGGTAAACCGCTTCCGCCCCCGCGGCCACCGATAGCATCGCTCCGCAGAGAATGCCGAATTCGTGCAACTCCCCGGCCGGCGTCGCAAACAGCAGGCGCATGCGCGGCTCGCGCGGATGATGAATGCGCATCAACCCGCCCAGCAGGTTGCGCAGCAGCGCGCTTACCATGTGCTCCTGCGCCACCGTGATCGCACCGCCGTACCAGCGCCTGCCTACCAGGTCCAGCAGCGGATGGACCACGCGGAACACGAGTTCCGGAATCGGGAGCAGGGAAGCCAGCACGCCGAGTTCGGTATTCGCTGTCGTGTAATCGTAGTCGTCGATGGCCTTCAATACCGGGCGGATTACGGGTATCTCTCCGCCCGGGTCCGGCGCCTCGGTGGCCCGCGGCGCCGCGAGAAGTTCGCGGATCTGCTGGTCCTCCAACTTCGAAATCTGGCCGATCGCGTGACCCGCCAGGGTAGCGTCGCGCAGCAGCATCAGCCTTCGCACCTGCGCCGCATCGTACAGGCGCCCGCGCGCGGTCCGCGACGGCACCACGGATTTGTAGCGCCGTTCCCATACCCGCAAGACATCGATGCTGATGCCGGTGAGTTTGGATACTGCTCGGATCGGATAACCCGCGAGGGTCGATTCAGTCTCAGCCACGTTATCAGGATATCCTTTTTCTGCGTGTGTGTCAATCATTTGTCATGGACAATAGCGGGACAAACTTAGATTGTACGAATTTTCGTAGTGCAGATCGGGTTGGCTTGACATCCAACTCCCGAGGCTCAAGTGCAGGCGATTACCTATAAATACGGATCGCTCGTGACGTTTGGATTGATTCATCTGGGGGCACTCGGCGCTCTTTTTGTTCCGCTTCCGGGTTGGTGGCTGGCCGCGAGTTACGCGGTGCGGATGTTCGGCATCACCGGCGGGTACCATCGCTATTTCAGTCACCGCAGCTTTAAACTCGGACGGGTTCCGCAGTTCGTGCTGGCGTCTGCGGCGCCGAAACCTGGCAATTCGGCGACCCCGAGTCCGCCCTCCGCGCCTGCCTGGTGGTCAACCACGAGCGCTTCGCTGCCGCATCGAATTATTGTTCGAGGACTATCGCAACCTGCGCGGCCGCTTCGATAAGATCGTGAGCATCGAAATGTTCGAAGCCGCCTGCTACCGTCTGCTCGAACCCCACGGCGGCAGGCTCGTGCAGACCATCACGATCAACTACCAAAAGTTCCCCGCCTACCGCCGGCGCTCCGATTGGATCCAGAAACACATTTTCCCCGGCTCCGAACCGGCCTCGCTCGGACTCTTCCATGCCGAAGACCTGGAGCGCCACATCAGCGATGTCCAGCTCCCCGCTCACCAAAGCAGGGAATCCGCGCGCCCTCGTGGGGGAACCGGCCGAGTTGCGGGAGGCGGCCCGCTAAATGGCGATTCACACTCTCCGCCGCGAACAACTCATCCCGCGGCCGCTCGATGAGGTCTTCATCTTCTTCGCCGACGCCCGTAACCTGGAAACGATCACTCCCGCGTGGCTCAACTTCCAGATTCGCACTCCCCAGCCGATCGCCATGCGCCCCGGTGCAATTCTCGATTATCGCCTGCGCTGGCACGGCTTCCCGATCACCTGGAAAACCAGGATCGAGTCCTGGAACGCGCCGCACAGCTTCACCGACCTTCAGATACGCGGCCCCTACCGCCTCTGGCACCACGTGCACAGCTTCGCCGCCGAAGCAGGGGGCACCCGGATGATCGACGTCGTCAGCTATGAACTCCCGCTCGGTCGCATTGGCGAGCTCGCCCATGCAGTCCTCGTCCACCGCGATCTCGATCGTGTTTTCGATTACCGCGCCAACGCGATCAAGGCCATTTTTGTATAACCGTGCGGACTAGCACCTTTAAAAGCTTGGGTTGTGCGGTCACCGCCGTTATGCTCATCAAGAGGTTTAACAAATGCGCCTTCGCCTTCTGCTTTCCGCGGCCCTCCTTCTGGGAGCCGTGTCTACGATGGCCCAAGCCCAGGGCTTTACACTTCTGACCATGGATGAAGTGCCTAACCAGCCTATCCCCGTTGGCGGTTTAACGGTCAAGAATATTACGTTTTCCTGCAACGTCGCGGGATGCGCTTCATACAACGCTCCCAATGGCGGAGTGGAAGCATTTGTGCAGGACCCTTCGATCGAAGGTATCACCGCCGGCACCGTGCTTACTATCACTCTTGGGAATCCCACTACTCACCTGCAGTTTGGCGTGGCCCTCAGTACTTTTGGGCCGGTGACCGCCGGTATGGTCGTCCAGCTCAAAGATACTTCGAACGCCAATATTGGCGGACCGATCTCGGTCAATACACAGTCCTTGGTGAATTTCACTGAGGGTTTCTTCTCGGCAAATACCGAGGGCAGGCTGATTGGCTCAGCCGTGGTCACTTTTAACGCGGGCGCCGCCTCCGCCTTCGCCATCGATAACCTTGGGGTGACACCGTTCGACAAGTTCCTCCGCTTCTTCTACTAGTACGACGGGCCTCCCGGCTACCGGGAGGCCCGTCTTCCGGCCTTCGCCGGTGATCCGCGTGCGTTCGCCGATTTCTCCGCGACTTCCCCCGCCCGCCGCCCTACTCTGGACTCATGCAACCGCATGATGAAAGAGCCCATGGATTCCGCTCCAATCCCGGAATCATTCCCGCCCTCGCCGTAATCGCCGTGGGCGTGCTTTTCCTACTCAACAACCTCAACGTCTTTTACCTGCACGATATCTGGCGCTTCTGGCCGGTCGCCCTGCTCGCTGTTGGACTCGCCAAGCTGGTGGATTCACAATCCGACAGCGACCGCACCAGTGGTATCGTCCTGACCATCGTCGGCGCGATCTTCCTCGCGAAGAATCTCGGGTTTCTGTACCTCAGCTGGCACGATTTCTGGCCGTTGATCCTGATCGGCGCCGGAGTCCTGATGCTGTGGAACCGCCTCTACACTCCAAGCCAGCCGATGAGCGGCGGTAGCCCGGAAGGCGTCATTAACGTGCACGCCGTGTTCGGCGGCGTCGAACGCAAGGTCACCTCCGACGATTTCCGCGGCGGCCACGCCACCGCCATGTTCGGAGGCGTCGAACTGAACCTTCGCAAAGCCGGTATGCGCGCTGAATCCGCTATCGTCGACATCAGCGCCGTGTTCGGAGGCGTCGAACTCAAAGTACCGGCCAACTGGATCGTTGTGGTGGAAGGCTCCGGAATCTTCGGCGGCTTCTCCGATAAGTCCGCCCAGCCCGCGCCCGATATGCCCGGCGTCAAACGACTCTTCGTCAGGGGCTCGGCCGTTTTCGGCGGCGTCGATATCAAGAACTGAATCTCCATGCATCCCATTCTCGCGACGCGAGTGCGAATCCTGTTCTACCTCGCGGGCTGGATCCCGATTCTGGCGCTGCTCGATTACGTGCTCTGGACTTCGGGCGGCGTCTCCTGGATGGATGGCGCCGCGGTGCTCGCCCCGGCGTGCGCTGTGTTCGCTTTCGCCTGCCTCTCGCCCTGGCCCCTCTGCCGCGTACGTCCCTTGCGGCTGTCCGCCGCCGCCCCGCTCACGTTCACCTGGGCGGGAGCCGCCGCCGCCGCGTCGGGCACGTTCGTGGGCGCCGCCTGGCTCTCCGCGCGCATGCAGGGCCGCCTCGGCGCCCTCCACCTCGACCTGCTCTTCGGCATGGGCATCATCCTCTACCTGCTCTCCGCCGGATTGCATTACGCCGCCCTCGCCGCCGACGCTTCGCGCGCCGCCACGCTGAGCGCCGTGGAAGCTCACGCGCTTGCCCGCGACGCCGAGCTCTACGCGCTGCGCATGCAGATCAACCCGCACTTCCTCTTCAACAGCCTTCACTCCATCGCCGCGCTCACCACGCAGGATGCCCTCCGCGCGCGCGAAATGTGTCTGCGCCTCTCTGAATTTCTGCGCAGCAGTCTCGGCCTCGGCGATCGCGAAGACATTCCCCTCCGCGAAGAACTCGCCCTCGCGCGCAGCTATCTCGATGTCGAGCACGTCCGATTCGGTGACCGCCTCACGGTGCGTGAAGAAATTCAGGACGCCTGCCAGGAGTGCTCCATCCCCGCGCTGATCCTGCAGCCCCTGGTGGAGAACGCCGTCAAGCACGGTGTCGCCGGCCTGGTGGAGGGCGGTGTCATCCGGTTGACCGTGAGCCGCAGTGGCAGTGACGTTCACATCTCCGTGGAAAACGCCTTCGATCCCGACGCCGCCGCGGATCGACTCGGCGTCGGCCTGGCTCACGTCCGCCGCCGCCTCCAGGTCCGCTACGGCACTGATGCCACCTTTCACGCCGCCGCCGCAGACGGACTATATCGGGTCGATCTCCGCTTCCCGTGTACCCTCACACCGAGCCGCGGTCTGACATAGTCTTTGTTGCCTTATCTGCGTTTTATCTGGGGCTCAATCTGTTTTCTAAAAGGCAATATGGGCCGCAGATAGACGCAGATAAACGCAGACAGGAAAAAATACTACTGCCTTGGCATCTCTCACTCCGCGCGACCCGATTCCATTACTTCCAGCAAGCGCGCGTATCCTGTGCGGCTCACCGGCAGCCGCGTGCCATCGCTCAAAATCGCGATACGGCTCTCCTTCCCATACGGCTCGATCCGCGCCACCCGTTCCAGATTCACGATCGCCGAACGGTGGATGCGCACGAACACCGCCGGGTCCAGCATCGCTTCCACGTTCCCGATTGCCTGCTGCTTTAAATATGTCTTGCCCTCGCTGTGCAACGCCACGTAATCGTCCTGCGCCTCAACGTAGTCCAGTTTGCCGAGCGCGATCACATGCACGCGCGTTCCGTCCTTCACCACGATCCGCTGCGGTCGATCGCCGGATGCGCGCGCCTCTACCGCCACCGCCGCCGGAATTCCGCGCTCTCCCAACCGCGCCCGCGCCCGCTCCAGCGCGCGTGACAGGCGCTCCGCGCTGAACGGCTTCAGCAGATAGTCCACCGCGTGCGCATCGAAGGCGCGCATCGCGTACTGGTCGAAGGCCGTGACGAAGATCACGACGGGCATTATGGTGCTCTCAATCAGCTCGAGCACTTCAAAGCCGTCCAGTTTGGGCATTCTTACATCGAGGAATACGAGGTCGGGATGAATCTCCGAAATCGACTTTACCGCTTCGAAGCCGTTGGCACATTCGCCCGCGATTTCGATTTCAGAGTGCACACCCAGCAGCTCGCGCAGGTATCCCCGCGCCAATTCCTCGTCATCCACGATGATTGCGCGCACAGTTCTCCCTTCCCGGAGGGAAGATTGTATCCCATCCCCCTCAGATTAACTGTTTCAGATTGGTTCCAACTGTGCGAGAATGAAGAACACTTAATTTTGGGTAGGGCCACCCGCATATCGGGCAGGCGGTCGGAAAGGCGATTCAGTGAGTTATAAGGCCGAAACGCCGTTTGACAGCATCGAGGGGTCGCACGAATACGTTCGGATGCTCTCCGAAGCCGTGGACGAAGCGCGCCGCGATGTCGAAGAGGAAGTTGCTTCCGCCGAGAAAGATCGTGCGGATCGTCGCAAAGAAGCTCTCCTCCTGGTTTCCTACAACCTGGCAAAGCTCAACCTTCACATCACCAGCAGCCGTCGCATTTTGAACGATCTTCGAACTCTGCGGCGATTACTTCTGGCGGAACGCGGTTTGCCTGCGGACGATGAAAGCGAGGTCAGCGCGGGCGAAGAGTTATAGGACCTGATCCCCAGATCCTGTATCGATACACTTACCGCTGGTGTATTGTGCCCGTTCTGTCGTCCTCGTCGCAGCTTCGTACTCCCCCGTAATCTGTCAGGTCCATCACCTCTTCGTTGAAAAATCCCCCGCTAACTGCTGCATTCCTGTGCAGACCCTCTTGACACCGGAGCCCGACCATCGTAGTATTTACTGTCGTTGCCATCCAGTCCATGGTGACACCTAGCAGCGGTGGTTTGTGGGGGACCCCGTAGATGATGAACTTTCAGATCGGCGACAAAGTCGTTTATCCCAACCAGGGCGTTGGCATTATCGAGAACATCAGCATCCGCTCCTTCGGCTCCGCATTTGAGAAATTTTACCTGCTCCGTTTCGGTTGCAGCAGTATGACGGTGCTGGTACCTTTCTCCAATGCCGCGAACATTGGCCTGCGGCGTGTCACGAAAGACCGGGAAATCTCCCGCATCCTTTCGTACCTCGCCACCGGATGGTGTCCGCTCAATCCCGATTGGAAGGTGCGCTTCAAGGAGAACACCGACAAGATGCAAAGCGGAGACCTGCTGAAGGCTGCCGAAGTCTTCAAGGTTTTGCTCCAGTTGCATGTCGATAAACCGCTCTCCTTCCGCGAAAAGAAGATGCTGGACCGGGCGCGTCACATGCTGGTTTCGGAGATCTCGATTGCGCGCAATATTCCCGAGATCCACGCCGTCGGTCTCATGCAGCGTGCCCTGGCGAAAGCCGGACTTCTGCTGCCCGCAAATCTCTAGCGGAAAAGGGCATACCGAAAACTCTCGCGGGATGTTATGATTCCCCACTAAGCGAGAGCTACTCATGTTCTGTCACAGCTGCGGTACTCAGGTAACCGGCGACGTTCAGTTTTGCCCGAATTGCGGGCAATCTCTTTCGGCCCCCGTAGCGGGCTCGGCCGTCGTCCCAGCGTTTGTCCCACCCGTCGGGATCACGGCCCGTCCCGGCCATTGGATCGGTGCCGGATGGGAGATGGTGAAGGCAGATATTGGCAACTACGCGTTGCTCGGCCTGGCCTTCATCGTCCTCAACGCGCTGGTTCCCGTGATTCTACAGGGGCCGCTTTTCGCGGGCTTCCACATCTATTGCCTGAAGCGCATTCTCGGGCGCAACGCCGAAGTCCCCGATCTCTTCAAGGGCTTCAACTTCTTCGTGCCCACGCTGGTCGCGTCGCTGATCATTTCGGTGTTCGTGTTCGCCGGCTCCCTGCTCTGTCTAATTCCCGGACTGGTGGTCGCGGCCATGTACAAATTTACCTACCTGTTCATCGTCGATAAGCGCATGGATTTCTGGCCCGCCATGCAGGCCAGCCACGCCGTGGTGAAGAATGATTATTTCGGCTTTACGATGTTCCTGATCCTCATGGCGCTCGTCAATCTGCTCGGCGCCCTCTGCTGCATCATCGGCCTCCTGATCTCAATCCCGGTCACGCTCGCCGCCATCACCATCGCTTACCAGGAACTCGTCGGCTTCGATCCCACGACCCCCGACCGCATTCTATGACCAGTTGCTCGCCCAACCGAGCCGCGACCGTGAGAGCGTTGTGGGGCAGCGAATCCTGGCTGCCGCCGGCTTTCAGCAGGCGTCCCGCGTACGTGGGAGTACTCCGCCTCGCCGCGCTCGTTGCCGCTTGCGCTATTCTCTGGGCCTTCACGCCGCCCGATCTGCCGGTCTGCGCCTTTCGCTGGCTCACCGGACGTCCCTGTCCGCTATGCGGCCTGACTCACGCGGTCTTCGCTCTCGCCAAAGGCCACGTGGGCGAAGCGATGCGCCTTCACCCGCTCAGCCCGCTCGCCATCGTCATGCTCGCCGGCACATTCTGGAACGCTCGCCGCATGGCGCGCTTCTGGGGACCCTGTCTCGCGGCGTTCGGCGTCTACGGCTTGTGGCGCATCGCTTTTTGAATCGCCCATCCCGCCGCGAAGCACATCGTCAAATCAGTCGCCGCGTGAAACAGGAATAAGTGCCGCCCCGCGTCCAGGCAATCGGCGAGCGACGCCGCGCCGAACTCTCCCGAGCCCAGCACCGCCACGCCAAGCCCGACCCATGCCACGCGTGACCCGTTGGCCAGGCACCCGGCCGCGAACAGCGCGTACCAGAGCACGATGTGCCACGGCCACCGCCGCAATAGCCAACTCCGTAAATCGCTCCACGCCGCGAATCTCGATGTGCGCGCCCCCGGCGCGCGCCCGTCTTCCACGCGGAAGTTGGATAGGTTCACCGGGCGCATCTCCGGCGCGCCTTCCGCGAGCGTCTCCCGCAGGAACCCGAGCGTGCTCGCCGGATGCCGCGCGTACCAGCCGATCAGGCGCGCGAATCCCGTCCGCCGGTAGAACGACTCCGTCCAGCCCCGGTCGTTCGCCGGCGACCCTTCCATGTAGGAATGCATGCCGCGATAGCGCATCTCCTCCGGCGCCACGCCGAGCGACGTCAGGTCCGCGCCGTGCGGCGCCAGCCGGTAGAACAGCACGTTGAACATCGCCTGTCCGCGATACGCCTGGTCGGTCGACGCCAGCATCCAGCACCCCGCCAGCAGCACCGCGCCCGCGCCGGTCCACGTCGCCCGCCGCGCTTCCTTCGTCCGCACGCCACATGCAACCAGGAACGCCGCCGGCAGCATCATCCACACCGCATGCTGCGCCTTCGACGTTACGAACAGCAGCGCGGCGCCGGCGAAGAGAATCGCTTGCCGCGTGGTCGTCCGCTCGCCCGACGCGATCCATACCGCGCATGCCGTCATCAGCAGCAATCCGCTGAGCGCGGCTGCGTCCATGTAAAACGAATTGAGATACGCCGTGTAGCAGACGTCGGTGAAGATCACTGCCGGAGCCAGCGCGGCCGTCCACCGCCGCCTCGCCAGCAGCAGCGCGAGCGCAGACAACCACAAGCGCCGCGTGAATCGCGCCCAGCCAGCGCAGATTTAAGCCCGCCCTCTCCTTCGTTGCTCCCGCCATGCGCGTCGCGGTCCACGCCAGCGCGCTCTCCGACGAGTGATACGGACTGTTCCAATAATTACGCGCCGACCACACGTAGTCGGGCTGGAAATACGCGAAGTTCGTCTCCGGCCCGCGCGGCGCCAGGCAGAGCCACGCGTAGACCTTGCCGAAATCCCCGTTGTTCGCAATCCCGATGTACCCGGGCAAAAGCAGTTGCGCAGCGAGGGCCGCCGCGCAGGCTGCCGCCAATCCCCACTTCATCCACCGTTCCCGCACCACCGGGAGTATAGCGTCTTTTTCTCCATCGCCGCGCTCCGCTTGCGCTGCGGAAATGACTGTGATAGTGTACGTTGCACATTTGACTCCCAGAGATTTTACTGGGACCGCGTAGAAGGAGGGCTGATGCTGCTTGCTCCCGTCGTATGGATACTGACGGCCGTTATCGCGTATTTTTTCGCGGCTAAGACGTGGTGGTTTCCACCGCCGATTAACGCCCACGGCATCGCTTACGACGAGCAGTTCATGCGGACCCTTGTGGTCACCGGTATCATTTTCGTTCTTGCCCAATTTGTTCTCGGCTGGGTCATCATCCGCTCTCGCGACGATGGACGCCCCGCCACTTACAACCACGGCAATAACCGCCTCGAAACCGTCTGGACCAGCGCCACCGCACTGCTCTTCCTCGGCCTCGTCCTCATGGGCACAAAAATCTGGGCCGGCGTCCACTTCGATGAGCCGCCCGCCGACGCCATCCCCATCGAAGTGCTCGGCAAGCAGTTCGCCTGGAGCTTCCGCTACCCCGGCCCCGATGGCAAGTTCGGCCGCACCGATCTCAAGTTCGTCAACGATTCCGCCGGCAATCCCTTCGGCCTCGATTCCAACGACCCAGCCGGCAAGGACGACCTCGTCTCCGCCTCTCTCAAAATTCCCGCAGGCAAGCCGATCAAACTCATCCTGCACTCCCGCGACGTCATCCACAATTTCTTCGTCCGCGAATTGCGCATGAAGCAGGATATCGTCCCCGGCATGGAGATCCCCCTCAGTTTCACAGCCGACACTGTCGGCGTCTATGAAGTGCCGTGTTCCGAGCTTTGCGGCCTGGGACACTTTCAGATGCGCACCACCATGCAAGTCATGAGCATGGCCGATTTCGAACAATGGAAGATCCAACTACAGGCTCAGAAATGATTCCCGTCCGCGAATCCTAGGAGAGATTATGGCCGCCCCTGCCACTCATACGGCGCATCATGCGCCTGAAGGCTTCATCCGAAGATATATCTTCAGCCTGGATCACAAGGTGATCGGAATTCAGTATTATTTCCTCGGGCTGTTCTCCGTCTTCATCGGGATGGCGCTTTCGCTCCTGATGCGTTTCCACATGGTGAACCCCGAAGCCAAGGTAGCCTGGTTCGCCAAACTCTGGCCTACCGCCGCCGCGGGCGGCATGATGACCCCGGAACTTTACCTCTCGCTCATGACCATGCACGGCACCATCATGGTCTTCTTCGTGCTCACCACCGTTCCGCAAAGCGGCTTCGGCAATTACTTCCTTCCCCTCCAGATCGGCGCCGAGGACATGGCCTTCCCGGTCCTCAACATGATGTCCTTCTGGACTACGTTTATCGCCCTTGTCGTCATGGTCTCCGCCTTCTTCGTGCAGGGCGGCGCGCCGCTCGCAGGCTGGACCGGCTATCCGCCGCTGAGCGGCATCGGCCGCCTCACCGGCCCCGGCGAAGGGCTCGGCCAAACGCTCTGGATTCTCAGCATCGCCATATTCTGCGGCGCGTCACTCATGGGCGCCATCAACTTCATCGCCACCACGGTCGACCTCCGCTGCAAGGGCATGAAGCTCATGCGCATGCCGCTCACCTGCTGGACCTGGCTCGTCACCGCGATTCTCGCGCTGCTCGGTTTCGCCGTCCTGCTTGCCGCGGGCGTCCTGCTGATTCTCGATCGCTCCGCCGGCACCAGCTTCTTCATCCCCGGCGGCCTCATGGTCAGCGACCAGATCATCAGTAACCACAAGGGCGGCTCGCCGCTTCTCTGGCAGCACCTCTTCTGGTTCTTCGGACACCCCGAAGTCTACATCGCCATCCTCCCCGGCATGGGCGTCACCTCGCACCTGCTGGCGACCTTCTCGCGCAAACCGGTCTTCGGCTATAAGGCGATGGTCTACGCGATCCTCAGCATCGGCTTCCTCGGCTTCCTGGTCTGGGGCCACCACATGTTCATGAGCGGCATGAATCCCTACTCCGCCATGGCTTTCTCCGTCCTCACCATGTGCATTGGCGTACCTTCCGCCATCAAGACCTTTAATTGGATCGGCACGCTTTGGGGCGGAAAAATACACTTCGATACGGCCATGATGTTCGCTCTGGGATTCGTCTCCCTCTTCGTCACCGGCGGTATCAGCGGCATCTTCCTCGGACAACCGGCGCTCGACCTCTACTTCCACGACACCTACTTCGTGGTCGGCCACTTCCACATGATCATGGGCGTAGCCGCGATCTTCGGAATGTTCGCCGGAACCTTTTACTGGTTCCCCAAAATGTTCGGCCGCATGATGAATGAGACCCTCGGCAAGATCCACTTCTACTGCACCTTCATCGGCGTCTACTGCATCTTCACTCCCATGCACTTCGTCGGCATGGCGGGCAATCCGCGGCGCTATTCGGATTTCAGCAACGTGGAGTACCTCGCCGGCCTCATGCCGGTCCACAAGTTCATGACCCACGCCGCCTACTTCACCGCGGCGGTTCAGGTCCTGTTCCTCATCAACCTGTTCTGGAGCATGTTCAAGGGCCCCAAGGCGCCCATGAATCCCTGGCACTCCACGTCGCTCGAATGGACCGTCCCGTCACCCCCGCCCTTCGATAACTTCGCCGGAGTGCACCCGGTGGTAAATCACGGGCCGTACGAATTCAGCGTGCCCGGCGCGCCCAACGATTTCATCATGCAGAGCGATCCGCCCACCGAGCAAGTCGAAGCCTGAGCGATCCTATGAATATGGCTGGGTCAGTTTCTCAAGACATCATCATCGGTCCTCCCCCTCCGCCGGCCGACGGCGGCTGGGGCGATGGCGGCGGCAATGGCCAGGACGGCCGCGGCTCTTCGCGCCGCGCCTCCTTCACCGGACTCTACGTGCTGCTCGCCGCCAGCACCATGGTCTTCGCCGCGCTCACCAGCGCGCTCGTCGTCCGCCGCGGACTCAGCGACGATTGGCGCCCCATGGCCAAACCCGTCATCCTCTGGTTCAACACCGGGATCCTGCTGGCCTCGAGCGTCGCGCTCGAAATGGCGCGCCGTGCCCTGCGCTCCGGCGCCCGCTCTCAATTTAATGGCTGGTGGACCACCGGCACTGCGCTCGGCATGGCCTTCCTTTGCGGACAGGTCGTCGCCTGGAAGCAACTCAACGACGCCGGCGCTTTCATCTCCAGCAATCCCAGCAATTCGTTCTTTTACGTTTTCACTTTCGCGCACGCCTTCCACCTGCTCGGCGGAGTCGGCGCGCTGTTCTATGTGGATATTCAGGCGCTGCGCCTCAGCCTCGGACCGGCCAAGCGCACCGCCATCGATATCAGCGCCATCTTCTGGCATTTCCTGGATGGCCTGTGGTTGTATTTGATGGTTCTATTTTACGTATGGGGGTAAAGATGTCGACCCAAGCTGCCGCAGCCACGAGCACCTCTCACTGGGGGGGAGGACACTCGCCCTACGCGACGAATTCGAAGAAGTTCGGGATGTGGCTCTTCATCATCTCCGACGCGCTGACGTTTTCCGCGCTGCTCTTCGCCTACACCTATTCGCGCGTATCCAATCCCGATTGGCCCACGCCGTTCCACTTCAATCCCAGCATCATCTTCTCCAGCGTGATGACCTTCGCGCTGCTCACCAGCAGTCTCACCATGGTGATGGCCGTCCACGCCATGAATCACGGCAATCGTAAAGCCGCGGCCCGCTGGATTCTCGCTACCATGGCCGCCGGCGCCACCTTCGTCGGGCTGCACCTCACGGAGTGGCTGAATCTCATCAACAATGAGCACGTCACCCCCGCGAGCAATCCCTGGGGCGTCCCGCTCTTCGGCGCCACCTTCTTCGGCATCACCGGATTGCACATGACCCACGTCATCATCGGCATCATCTACCTCGGCATCATCTGTCAGGCCGTCATGCGCGGCAAATTCAAGGCCGAGGATGTCGAGGTCGCGGGACTCTATTGGCACTTCGTCGATCTCGTCTGGATGTTCGTCTTCCCGCTGGTCTATTTGATGTCCGCCAAAATCTGAGGAGACCAACCATGAGCACTCACGTCGAAGAAATTCACATTCACGATCACCTCTCACCGTCGATCCCGACTTTCGCTAAAGTCTGGATCGTGCTCCTCGTCTTGACCGGCGCCGAGGTCCTCCTGGCCTACGAGCAGGTCCCGACCATGATCATGCTCACCGCCCTGATCGGCCTATCGGTGGTCAAGGCCGCGCTCATCATCGCCTATTTCATGCACCTCAAGTTTGAGCGCCTGAGCCTCTTCCTCACGCTCTTCCCGATGCTGATTTTCTGCATCCTGCTGATGCTGATCTTCCTCGGCGATGCTACCCGCATCCCCCACATGAGGCCAGGAGCATGAAACGCCTTCTGCTGCTCGCCGCGCTCGCCCTGCCGCTCTCCTCGCAGTGCGTGATGTGCTACCGCACCGCCCATTCGCAGCAGTCCGCGCGAGCGCACGTCCTCAACGCCGGCATCCTCATCCTCGGCGCTCCCCCGTTCCTGATCCTGGCCGGCTTCGTCGCCTTCGTCTTCCGCCACGACGACCCCGACCCGGAGTAACTGCCGTAACTCTCGCGATTTGCAGGGGGAGTTCGCATACCTGTTTCCGAGCCGTGACCGTCAGTGAGCGGTGGCTAATTTACCGACCACTCCCTAACGGTCGTGGCTCTGATGGAAGCGTATCTACGCCGTCATGCGAACCGCGACCGTCAGGGAGCGATCTCTTAGAACGTAAAACTGGTCTGCGTGAAGAACCCGCGCACCGAGGGCAGATCGCGGCGCGTGTAATCCCGATACTCCATCTTGAATGCCGCGAAGCTTGTGATGTCGTACCGCAGCCCCACCGTCGACGAGTGGAACACCGGCACGATCGACTTGAAATCTAAATCTGACCGCGGCACATGCATGTAGTCGAAGCGGTAGTAAGGCTTGAGCGCCTTCTGCAGCCACGGCAACCGGTACGCCGTCTGCGCATAGAATGCCTGGCTGTTCGAACTCACCGCGCCGCCCACCGGATTGTGCGTGACGTTGGCGAACTCCGCGATGAACTCCGGCTGCTCGTGGTCCCACACCACGTGCGCGCTCTGAATCCACTCGCGCGCCACCGGTCCCGTCAACGGATTCAACAAGTCGTGGTACACCGATCCCCCGACTCGCAGTCCGTAAAACTTGCTCGGCTTGACGAACAGATTCACCAGCCACGCCCGGTTGTTGTTCACGTCTCCGAAATCCCCGGGCCGGCTGAGTATCTGTCCGCGTCCGTTGCCCACGCCGACGTTGTAATTCAGATTCAACCCGCCCGCCGGCGTCTGCCCTTCCACCAGGCTGCCGACGAAGTGTACCGGCAGGAAGCTGCTGCCGAACTGCGTCATCTCCGGCCTGCTGATCGTGGTCTGCAGCCACTGTCCGTGATGGAACGCCGTATTCCAGTAATTGATCGGCGTGTGGAACCGCCCGAAGGAAAGCTTGAAATGGTCGTTCAAATCGTAGCGCACGATGAACCGCTCCACTTCCATGTTGAATCCCGGAGCCGGCGGAGTTCCGACGCCAGCGTCCGTGCGCGCCGTAAAGCTCAGTTCGCCGAACACGCTGACCTTCTGGGAGAGCGATGAGCTCATATGCAGAATGAACTGCCCTTCGTCAAAGCCGCTGTGTTGCTGCAGCAGCGTCTGCCCGCCGAAGCCCCCCGAAGCCCCGTGCAGATTGCTTGCCGCGAAATCGATGTCGCCGAATCCCGCGATCTTGAGATTCGGATACTCCGGATGGGTGAGGTCGCCTGGCACCGGAGCCTGGTCGTGATCATGGGCCGCCGCGGGCGAAACCGGTGCCGGTGCCGGTGCCGATGGCGGTGCCGGCGCCACCGCCGCCACCGCCACTCGCTGCCCTTCCAGATCCGCCAGTCGCTTTTCCAGCCCGTCGATGCGCTGCTGCATCTTCTCAATCAGGGCCCGCGTCGCAGGGTCCATCGTCTGGGCGCCCGCGCCCGGAACCATCAATATCAATCCAGTCGCCAGCAGTCTGCCAATCACCAGCATTTCCCTCCGGTTCATTCAGGGAATCATAGCACCGCCCCGCCATTCCCGCTTACCCCGGTTATCCCCAGCCCCAGAAAAGACCGTCGGGGAGTGCTGTCTTACTTCAGCCCGCACTTCATCACGCGCCCCATGTACTCCCACACCTTGGGGTTTCCGAACGGCGCCATCTGCTGCTTGGCCGGCGCCGGCCAATTCGGACGGTCCGCGTAGAGCTTATTGAGCCCCTTGCCGATCTCCGGATCGCCGCCCGTGAAGCCCGCGACCAGCGCTTTCCATCGCACGGCCAGCGCCTGCGCTTTCTCCCCGGCAGGGTCCTCGTCCAGCGCCGCCTCCACATCGGCGAAGAGCTCGGTCCACTGCTGCGAAACCTGCGCCTGCAGTTCCGGAGTCCACTCCTTCTTGCGCTCGTCGATCTTCGCGCGTGCCTCCGGGCTATAATACTTTTCGCTCCAGCTGTTGTCGTTTTGCATTTCGATCACCTCGATGATTTTGGTCAAGAGCGCAGAGTCGGCCGGCCGGCCGGGTGCGATCGAATGCTCGGCCGCCCGGATCGCCAGAATCGCGCGATCCAGCAGCTTGCGCTTCTCTTCGAGCACCGTCCGCTGCATGCGCAGCGCGTCCGGCAGTTCGAGCTCCGCCCGCTCCAGCATGGTCTTGATCTGCTTCAAAGGGATTCCCAGAAACTTGAGCGCGACAATCTGCTCCAGCCGTTCCAGGTCGTGCGCGCAGTAGACGCGGTAGCCCGCCTCCGTGCGCCGCGGCCGCAAGAGCCCGAGGCGGTCGTAGTGATGCAGAGCCCGCACGGTTACGCCGGCGAGCTTTCCGAACTCCTGAACGTTCACTGGAGATCCCTTCCGAAATGATCGTCAGGCCTGACGCAGCGTGAGAGTCAAGCCCTGTGTTGTACTATTTCTATTATTCAATGGCGAATATTCTGGAGCTACGCAGGCTGGTCAAGCATTTCCCCGGCCAGCAGGCGGTCCGCGACATTTCCCTATCGATTCCGCAAGGCAGTTTTTTCTCCCTGCTGGGACCTTCGGGCTGCGGCAAGACCACCACGCTCCGCCTCATCGCGGGCTTCGAAGAGCCCACTTCCGGCGATGTGCTCTTGAACGGCGAAATCGTCAATCAGCGCAAGCCCTACGAGCGCAACGTCAGCACCGTCTTCCAGAACTACGCGCTGTTCCCGCATCTCACCGCGCGGCAGAACATCGAGTTCGGCTTGCGCCGCCACAACGCGAAGGATATCGACCGGCGCGTCCGCGAAGCCATCGAACTGGTCAGCCTGACCGGCAAGGAATCGCGCCGCCCCGCGCAGCTCTCGGGCGGCGAGCGGCAGCGCGTCGCGCTCGCGCGTTCGCTGGTCCTGCAGCCCGATGTCCTGCTGCTCGATGAGCCGCTCGCGGCGCTCGATCCCAAGCTCCGCAAGCAGATGCGGCTCGAACTGAAAGCCATGCAGCGCCGCGTCGGTATCACCTTTCTGCTGGTTACGCACGACCAGGAAGAAGCGCTCTCCATGTCGGACCACATGGCGGTGATGAACGAAGGCCGCGTCGAGCAGGTGGGCACTCCCGAGGACGTCTACCTGCGCCCGCAATCGCGCTTTGTCGCCGGCTTCCTGGGTGCGGTGAATTGGATCAACGGCATCGGCGTGCGGCCCGAATCGGTGCGGCTCAACCGCGCGCCGGCGGAGCGCGGCGCACCCGCCACCGTCACCGGCTCAGTCTTCCTGGGCGATTGCGTGCAGGTGCTGGTCCAGCTCGCCAGCGGCGAAAATGCCGTCGCGCAACTCGCGCGCTGCGACGCCGCTTTTCAACCGGGCGATTCCGTCCACCTCGCGTGGAATGCGTCCGACGAGATGACCCTGCCATGAGGCTGCGCTCCTGGTTCCTGCTGCCCACCTGGATTTGGATGTGGCTGCTCTTCGCCGCCCCCTTCGCGATCGTGCTCGGCTACAGCGTGCTGTCGCGCGGCGAGATCGGCGGCATCGAACCGCCGTGGACGCTGGAGAGCTACGCCCGCCTGGTCGACCCGCTCTACCTGACGATTCTCTGGCGCTCGTTCGTGATGGCCGGCGTCGCTACCGTGCTCTGCCTGGTCTTCGCGTTTCCCGCCGCGCTCTTCATTTCGCGCGCCACCTCGCGGCGCAATCTCTATCTGCAACTCGTGATGCTGCCCTTCTGGACCAGCTTCCTGGTGCGCACCTACGCCTGGCTTTTCCTGTTGCGCGATACCGGCCTGATCAACACCGTGCTGCAATCGCTCGGACTGATTCACGCTCCGCTGCCCCTCCTTTATAACGATGGCGCTGTGCTGCTCGGCCTGGTCTACGGCTACCTGCCCTTTATGGTGCTGCCGATCTACGCCACGCTCGAGCGCCTCGATCCGTCGCTCGTGGAAGCCGCCGCCGACCTGGGCGCGCGCCCGCTCGCCACCGTCTTTCGCGTGATCGTGCCGCTCTCTAAACCCGGCATCGTGGCCGGCTCGATCCTCGTCTTCATCCCCTGCCTGGGCGCGTTCCTGACGCCCGATCTGCTGGGCGGAGGCCGCACCGTGATGGTCGGCAACCTGGTGCAGAACCAGTTCACCACGGCGCGCGACTGGCCCTTCGGTTCGGCAATCTCGATCGCGCTGATGGCGATCGTCACGCTGCTGCTGGTGATCTTCCTGCGGCGCGAAAGCGAGTCGCTGGTATGAAACGCTGGCTCGGAGTGTATGCCGTCGCCTTCTTCGCCTTCCTGCATCTGCCGCTGTTCACGCTCGCACTCTTCAGCTTCAACTCCTCGAAATTCACCAAGTGGGAGCATTTTTCGCTTTCCTGGTACGGTGCCATCTTCAAGGACCCGCAGATTATGGAGGGCCTGTGGAACAGCGTGGTGATCGCCCTCTGGGCCACGCTGCTTTCCACCATCATCGGCACCCTGTGCGCGTACGGTTTGTGGAAGCGCGGGTCGCGCGTGGTGACGGGGTCGCTGTATCTTTCGCTGGTCACGCCGGAGATCGTCACCGGCATTTCGCTGCTTGCGCTGTTTCAGTGGACCTTCCGCTGGCTGCACTGGCAACTCGGACTTTACACCGTGGTGGTAGCGCACGTGGCGTTCTCGATTGCGTACGTCGTGATCGTGGTCTCGGCGCGGCTGCGCACCGTCAGCCCCGCGCTCGAAGAGGCTGCGATGGATTTGGGCGCCAACGAGTGGCAGGCCTTCTGGCACGTCACGCTGCCTGCGCTCGCCCCGGGAATTATTGCCGCCGCGCTGCTCGCGCTGACGGTTTCGTTCGACGATTACGTGATCACCAGCATGGTCGCCGGCGTGGATTCCGAAACTCTGCCGATGGTGATCTACGCCATGGCGCGCCGCGGCGCGAGTCCCGTGATCAACGCCATCTCGGCCTTGATCACGCTGGTCTTCGGCGCGCTTATCCTGATATCAGAGCGAGTGCGGGAAGCATGAACCGGCGTTACTTCATCTTCGGACTGACGGGCCTGGCCGGCTGCACGCGCGATGCGCGGCCGCGGCTGAATGTGTACAACTGGTCGTCCTACATCGCCCCCGAGACGGTCCCGGCCTTCGAAGCGGAATTCGGCGTGCGCGTGCGCTACGCCACGTACGAGAGCAACGAGGAGATGCTCGCCAAGGTGATCACGGGCAACTCCGGCTGGGATATCGTGGTGCCGACGCACAGCCGCATCGAACCCATGCGCGGCGCCGGACTGCTTGCCGAACTCGATCGCGCGGCGCTGCCCGGACTCGCCAATCTCGACCCGCGCTTTCGCGCTCCCGTGTGGGACCCAGCACTCGAGTGGTGCGTCCCCTACATGTGGAACGGCACCGGCGTGGTGTACAACAAATCGCTGGTCCCGGCTCCCGAGCGTTGGGCCGACCTGTGGAGCCCGAAGCTCAAGGGCCGGCTCACGATGCTGGACGATCCCGAGGACATGCTCGGCGCGTGTTTGAAGAAGCTCTCGCTTTCCTTCAACGCCACAGACCCCGGGCAGTTGCAGCGAGCGGAGCGGGAGGCGATCGCGCAGAAGCCGCTCTTGCGCGCCTACTTGAATGCGGAGGTCCGCGACCAGCTGGTGGCGGGCGATGTGCTCGCCGCGCAGTTGTGGTCCACCACCGCGCAGCAGGCGATCGACGCCGCCCCGCAGTTGGCCTTCGCATATCCCGCGGAAGGCTTCCCATTCTATTGCGATTGCGCCGTGATCCTGCGCGAAAGCCGCCGCCAGGAACTGGCGCACAAATTCCTGAATTTCCTGTTGCGCCCGCCGGTGTCGGCGCAGATCGTGCAGGCCACCCGGACGGCCACCGCCAACGGCGCCGCCCTCACCTTGCTGCCGGAAGACACGCGCAACAATCCCGCTCTTTACCCCGGCCCCGAAATCTTCGCCCGCGGCGAGTGGCCCCACCCCGTCCCCAATGCCACGCAACGCCTGCGCGACCGCATCTGGACAGAAATCAAGAGCGCATAGCAATATATTTTCTCAGAGTCGACGAGCCGCGACCGTGAGGGACCGTGAGGGAGCGATCTCTTTGTTTATTGCTTGCGGCTCGCCGCAATGTGGGGCAGCCAATCCTGACTGCAGCCGCCGTTCAGGCGGCTTCCACGGAAACCGCCGAGCCCCTTCCACTCGCATCGCCCGACCGAATGTCCCCGGCCGCCCCAACTAATGGCACAACTGTGCCCGGCGGACTATCCGATCGCGAAGGGCCGGATGATGCCCAGCGAAACGCACGTCATCACCAGGCCGACGCAGGTGATGAGTGCCGCCGAGGCGACGGGCAGGAGTCGGAAGGCCCGGCTGGCCGTGAACTTCTGCGTCGCGGGCAGCAGGTTTCCGACGCACAACACCAGCACTCCCATTCCCATGAGGACCGTCGCCAGACCGGCACTGAAGCCGACTAAGAGGAACATGCCGAGGCCCACGCGGCCCAGGGAAATTGCGCTCAAAAGCAGCACCAGCGCCGAAGGGCATGGAACCAGCCCGCCGCTGGCGCCAAGGGCGATCAGGCTGCCCATCGTGATCTCGCCTTCGGGGACGTGGGAGTGCGAATGCGAGTGCGTATGATCGTGTGCGTGATCGTGATGGTGATGATGATGATGTCCGTGGCCGCGCAGGCGCCGGAAGAATAGCATGGCGCCGACCCATACGATGCTGATGCCGGAGATGGCGCCGAGAATCGGGAAGAGCGTTTCGGGGAGCACGTAGCGGGAGAGAAAGAGCGTCACGAAGCCGAGCGCGAAGACGCTTGCTGTGTGGGTGAAGGTCACCATGCCGCCGAGGAAGATGGCGTGCTTAAAGGTGCCGCGCGAACCGACCAGATAGGCGGCGACGATGGTCTTTCCGTGGCCGGGCGACATGGCGTGCATGGCGCCCAGTCCAAAGGCGACAGCGATGCCGATCAGGGTGAGCTGCCAGCCGATCTCGCGGCGGTGCAGAAGCGTGGAAAGGTAGTCGCCCTTGACCACCGTTCCCGGCACCGGTGGCGGAGGGGGTGCAACAGTGATCGGGGCGGGCGTGATTTCCACGCGGGGCGCGGCCTTCATTAAGAAGGATGTCTTCACCTCTTGCGGCGGGGCGAGCATGGGGTCGCTGGGGTAGGCCGTCAACTCAGCGCTGCGATCGGGTTTGCCGGGCGGGACAATCTCCTTCCAGCCGCTGCGGCCTTCGTAATTGCGATCTTCGAAGGTGACGGCGCCGCCGGCGGCATCGACAAACAGGTCGGCCGTGATGCGGGCTATCTGCATGTTGCCGGCGCCCTCGGCGAGCACGATGGCGGCGCGTTCGACGCGGGCTCTTACCGGTTTGCCGGCGACCGTGATCGTCAGGTGGGTGGCCCATTCGCGGGCCTGCGTCGAGCGCCTTCGCCTTCGGGTCCGCGCCGGGGCCCCACTGCTGGAAGAGCTCGAAGGTGGGGATCTCGGCGAGATCCATGACGTAACGGATGCCGAGGCCGCGGGGGGACCGCTCGAATCGGGCGTAGTGGTTGACGCTGAAATTGCCCATCGGGTGGGCGGCGGCGACGGCGGCGCAGAGCGTCGCAAACAGCGGGAGTCTGTTTGTCATTTGACTGGTATACGAGCCGAAGTGCGAAAATGGATGGTATCGGATGCTGCAAAATCTGTTGATCGCCTTCTTTTTTGTAACTTCGATCCCGCAATTCCAGTTGCGCGATACGCAGGGCGAGGTCCATACCCCGGCCGAGTGGGCCAAACAAAAGGCCGTGGTGCTCTTCTTCATCACGACGGATTGTCCCGTAGGGAACGGTTACGTCCCGGAGATGAACCGGCTGCGTGAAGCTTACGGCGCGCGCGGCGTCGGGTTCTACGCGGTGCAGGCCGACCCGACGGTGGCCAACGACGTGGTGGCGCGGTACGCGCGCGACTACCGTTACAGCTTCCCGCTGCTGCTGGATCCGACACAGGTTCTGGTGCGCCACGCCAACGCGAGGGTCACGCCGCAGGCGGCGATTCTTGCGCCGGACGGCAGGGTGGTGTACCTGGGGCCGATCGATAACCGGGTCGAGGATTTCGGGAAGGCGCGGCCGCAGGCGACGGAGGCTTACGTCCGGTTGGTGCTCGATGCGATGCTCGCCGGCAAGGGAGTGACCTTCTTCCCGCATAAATCGATCGGCTGCTCGATCACGAGGGTGAAGCCATGAAGTTCGGGCTCGCATTGGCGCTGCTGGGGGCGAACGCCTTCGCGGCGGCGCCCACGTTCAATCACGACATCGCGCCGATTCTGTACCAGAATTGCGCGGGCTGCCATCATCCTGGGCAGGTGGCACCGTTCGCGCTGCTTACCTATCAGGATGCGGCGAAGCGGGCGGCGTTGATCGCGACCGTCACCGGCAGCCGTTACATGCCGCCATGGAAGGCCGAGCCGGGGTACGGGCATTTTCAAGACGAGCGCCGGTTGACCGATGCGCAGCTTGCGCTGATCCGCGATTGGGTGAAAAACGGCGCGCCGGAAGGCGATCCGAAGCAGAAGCCGGCGGTGCCGCAGTTCGCCTCCGGGTGGCTGGCGGGGAAGCCGGATGCCGAGGTCACCGTGGCCAAGCCCTTCGAAGTCCCTGCCGATGGGCGCGATCTGTTCCAGTGTTTCGTAGTGCCCCTCAATTTCGACGCGGAGCGCTACGTGAAGACCGTGGAGTTCCATCCGGGCAATCCGAAGGTGGTGCATCACGCGCTGTTTTTCCTGGACCTGAGCGGAGAGGCGCGCCGACTGAATGCGGCATCCAACGGCAACGGCTACTCGTGTTTCGGCGGGCCGCGGATCGTGCCCGCGGGCGGTCTGGGCGGATGGGCTCCCGGCGCGACGCCGCAACCGCTGCCGGCCGGGATGGGCTATGCGATCGAGAAGGGCGCGGACCTGGTGATGCAGATTCACTATCATCCGGACGGGAAGCCGGAGACGGATCAATCGGCGCTCGGGCTGACGTTCACCAGCGAATCGCCGAAGGGATTGACCAACATCATCGTAGGGCCGCGGCGGATCGACCTTCCGGCGGGCGACGCCCATCGCGAGATCACCGACTTCGGAGTCGTGCCGCAGGATGTGGAACTGATCGGGATCACGCCGCACGCGCACCTGCTGTGCAAAGAGATGAAGGTGGACGCGCACTTTCCGGATGGCCGCAACGAGACGCTGATCTGGATCAAAGATTGGGATTTCAACTGGCAGGGGCAGTACCGCTACGCGTCGCCGATCCCATTGCCGAAAGGGACGCGGATCGAGATGCGGTACGTGTACGACAACTCGGAAGCCAATCCGCACAACCCGTCGCATCCGCCGAAGGCCGTGAGGTTCGGCGAGCAGACCACGGACGAGATGGGTTTCGCGTTCCTGCAGGTGGCGTTGCCCGACCGCGCGGGAGTGCCGGCGTTCCGCAAGGCGATGCTGCTGAGCCGGATCGAAGAAATGATCCGCGACGGCAATGATTTCAGCTCGCTGGGTCCGAGACAGGCGAGCAATCTGCAGCGTGCGGTCGCCGCGTTCGACCGCAATCACAATGGCAAGCTGGAGCCGGACGAGATGGAGGCGTTGATGAAATTCCTGCGGGGGATGGTGCGATGAAAACCTTGGCCGTTTTACTTGCGCTGGCAGCGATCTGCGTGTTCGCGGCCGACGAAAAGGAGGCCGCGCAGCTGCCCGATGGGGAGGGCAAGGCGCTGGTGGGGAAGGTCTGCATCGATTGCCACGGCGCCGGCAATTTCCGCCGCGCGCGGCTGACGCCGGAGGAGTGGGGAGACTCGGTGGCCGATATGGTGGATCGCGGCGCCAAGGCTTCGCCCGCCGACGTGGACGCGATTGTCGGGTACCTGGCGAAGAATTTCGGGCGCGAGTCCAAGGTACAGATGAACAGCGCGCCGCTGGTGGAGATCAAAGTGGTGCTCGGCTTCAGCGTTCCCGAATCGCAGGCGGTGGTGGACTACCGCGAAGTGAAGGGCGGGATCAAGAGCTTTGAGGAGCTGTTGAAGATTCCGGGAGTGGACACGGCGAAGGCGGAAGCGGCGCGCGCGAAGATGGCGTTTTAGAACTCCAGCCTTTCTGTGATCGCGATTGAGATCAGCACGAAGACCAAGGCGGCTCCGAGGCTGACGCCGACCGCCGCCCAAGGGAGAGGCGTCCCAAGCGCCCAGGCCGGGGCGCCCACGGTGGCGGCGCCACTGAACAAATCCTGTGGATTATCGCTCACCTGCGCGGTAAGGGCGTCGAGATGAACACATTTCGGGTTGCACTGGCAAATGTCCGCTACCCGGCGGATCCCGATGAATCGATCGCGTTGACCGTACAAGCTATCGCTGAAGCTTCCCGCGAGGGCGCAGGCCTCATCTGCTTTCCGGAGTGCTTCGTTCCGGGCTACCGGGGAATGGGGAAGGTGGTCCCGCCGCCCGACCCTGCGTTTCTCGATCGCGCCTGGTCGGCGACTGCAGCGGCCGCGGCGAAGGCAACCATAACGGTTGTTCTCGGCACCGAACGTGTGGTCAACGGCGCCCTGTTTGCCACCGCGCTGGTCATCGACCGGGACGGTGCGATCGCCGGTTTCCAGGACAAAGTGCAGGTCGACCCCTCTGAGGACGAGATCTATTCGCCGGGTTCCGGAAGGCAGGTCTTCCAAGCCGGTCCGCTGACATTTGGTGTCGCGATCTGCCATGAGGGTTGGCGCTATCCGGAAACGGTCCGTTGGGCCGTCCGACACGGTGCACACATCGTGTTCCACCCGCATTTCCACGAGGCCGAACCCGGCGGTTACGTGCCTGTGAGTTTCGCCGATCCGGCGAACTCATTCCATGAGAAAGCAGCTTTGTGCCGCGCCGCGGAGAACACCTGCTACTTCGCGACAGTCAACTGCGCCAGCGCCGGGTCGCAGACAACATCGGCGGTGGTGCGGCCCGATGGGACGCTGCTGAGCTACCAGCCCTACGGAAAGGAAGGGCTGCTGATCGCGGACATCGATCTCACCGCGGCTACCGGTCTGCTGGCGGCCCGGTATCGGTCTGTGTAAAAGCTCCGGATAATACCACTGGCGCACGTCAGGTTTGGGGGAATCGCGCTGCATCCCGATCTGAAGTCTGTGGCGCAGCCGCATGGCTTTGAGACGGACGATTCCGTCCGATCTCGGATCGGGCAGGTTGGGACCACGTCAGCGGGTCAAATCATGCTCGCCACGAGAACCCGGACAGAGTCTCCCTCGTCGAGCACATCCACCTTCGCGATCAGACGCCGATCCCCGGGAAACAGCCGCTCTTTCCGCCGCACCAACTCTCGGAGATGTTGCGCGATCAATTGGCGATCTTGCTCTCCAAGCGCTTGCAGATCCAGACTCTTCATCATGTTTTCCTCCCGCGAGTCCGGGGGAAATAACGACAAATTCCAGGCCGTAGACGCGAGCGACAGCTCTTTACGATACTCGTCCATGTGGTCTTCGCCATTCAGGTACGGTTGGGCGACCTGGATCAGACGCTGCGATATTTTGTCGGTTTCTCCC
Source organism: uncultured Solibacteraceae bacterium (assembly GCA_963791985.1). GTDB lineage: Bacteria > Acidobacteriota > Terriglobia > Bryobacterales > Bryobacteraceae > Solibacter. Next base: position 1,532,554 of record CAWBUN010000005.1, read on the forward strand.
TGCCGCGAGTGGAATAGCTTTAGGGACTTGCGTAATCGCTTCCGCCGGCCTGCTGCACCCATGGAGTCTCCATCCTAACGCACCAGCGCGGAAGAGCGCCCGGCGAAAATCCAGGCCTGCAAGTGATGCCGGGGACCGGGGTGCCCAGCAAGGGCACGATGAGTGCCGCGCGCTGGGCCGGCGATAGCGCTTCCGCCGCTTCGGTTTGCTGCACTTGATCGTGTGCTGGGGAATCACTGACACCGTCCAGGTGTTGGTCGTCGACGTTCGATACAACCATGATCACCGCGCGATCAGAGAGCATCGGCGTGAGCTGGGCAAGCAGGCTGGAGGACGTTGATGTGGCTTGCGTCATTGCTGATATTTCTCCTTCGTGTTGATTGCTATCCGTTTGGGGATCAGGCGGCAATCCGATCCCGGCGGCGCTCCCAGAAGTCCTCAAAGCGACCGCTGAGCCTGGAGCAGCGCAGAGCGATGATGGCATTGGCCCCCTGGACGGTCCAGTGCATTCCAGCCCGCTTGAGCCGAGTACCAATCACGACTTTGCATCCAGCCTCGAGGACGCCGGTGGAAGTACAGAATCCTTGCGCGTGGAATTTTGGGTAGCGCATGCGAGCGCGATGATGGATGATGTAGTGCGCGCATTTGGCGGCTTCAGCGGAGAATGCGATGTGAGGACGGAGTGCGTGGACGATGGCGTGCAACTTGCCATCGTCCAGTTCGGCGCAGCGCGCTTGTGCCCAGGTTTTAGCTTCGTTGGTTCCACCGCAGATCGATTGAGCCGTTCGGTGCAATACCTCTTTGGCATGGTAGCGATCGAGGATTCGAGTGGCTTGGGGAAATAGTTCCCGTGCAGTGTTCCAGATCCAGGAAGAGCCGTCACCCAACACCACGCAACGGGAGGCTTCGGTGAAGCCCCGCCGTGTAGCTTCGCGCAGTACGCGCTCGGCGAAGTCGGACCGGTCCAGGCTCGTATCCGAAGTCGCGGCGCTTTCAATCGCGGCGGAATACGTGATGGACCCCGGGTCTCGCACTGGCTTACCCTCTTCGTCACGCGATTCGGCACTCCACGCCGTAACCACCTTGGCTTCCCGAGTTTTCGCAGAACCATCCGGTTGCTTGCCTCGCGGCCAACAAGTTCCACGGCGCGCATCGGCACTCCCGTGCCGTCCATCCCCAAGTACATGGTGGGCGCTATGTTCCCCATCCTCTCCACGTCCCGGCGCTCATCATCGGCTATCTCGGCGCCCAGTGCTTCGGCGGCTCGTTCCAGCTGTTTGGCGCTTACTTCCACGCCCGCTAACTCATGCAGCAACGCGCTGCTCTCCTCAAAGCTCACCAGCGCCGCCGCGCTGCCCGTCATCCGCAGAACTCCGGGTGTGAGGGAAAACAGTTCCATCCGCAGCGCATGATCGCGCGGACAGAATCCGCTCTGGCATTTGGTGCAATGATAGTAGGCCCTTTCCAGACGCAAAGGCCCCAGTACACTTTCGAAGGTCTTCTCGTGGCGGCCATGATACTGAGCCGCTGCTCCGCACGGGCAGGGCAGTTCTGGTCCGGCGTGATCCGTCGTATCGGCGTTCAGCCGTTGTTCCAGTGCTCGCGCAGCCAGCCGTAAAGCCTGCCGCCGGGCGGCCGTCTCCAGAGCTTCGAAGTCCAGGTCTTGGATCGCTTGACAACCTAAGAGCGTTTCGACCTCTTGGACGATTTCGTTTTGGAGATTGGCTGGGAGCCCCCTTTTTAGCCTCCTCAGAGGAGGCTGCCAGCTCGTCCAACTGGGTATCGGCCCAGGTCTCACATGCCTCCCAGTAAGCATCCACTCGGCTGCGAAACTCACGGCCAGCACTAATCTGCTGCTGGGCTATGTCGGCTTGCTCGGCATTGAGGAAGCGTGAGCGGGTCTTGCCTCCGACGGCGTGGGTGAGGCTGTAGTAGGGGCCGTGGCGCGCCTTGGGATCTTTGGCGCAGGCGCAACCCGGCTTGCAGCATTTGATCGTGCGTTCGGAAAGGGAGCCGCGCCGCATGGGCTTAGTGTCGGCCAAATCCGCGGCGAGCTGCCGGACATTGGGCGGGGCATCAGGAGGAGCGGCAGTAGGCATGTCCTACCTTACGGCATATATAGCCGTAAGATCAAGGGCCAAAACGAAAGCAGCCGCTCGGGTCCCATTTTGCTGACGTGCACCCTAATACCACTGGCGGATTGACAGCGGGGTAACGAGGCCGTAGCCTTTGATACATGCGGAGTTGGTTTGTGGTAACGGGGATAACGTGTGTGATGGCTGTCGTGTGGCTTAGTGCCCAGACACCACTGGCGGAGCGCCTGCTCGCGGCTGCAACGCTGCAGGCCGTCGATGAACTATTGAACGCAGCGCCGGGGGAAGTCACACACGAGGTTTTTGGCGCGTGCCGGAATGCCGCGCAGGCTACGTTGGAACGCGGATCGCCGGCGGCGTTGAAGCAGTTTCAGACGGCGCTGGCCGTGGCGGAGCGGCTGAATTCGCCGGGCGATGTGGCGGGGGCGCTCCTGGGCGTGGGGATTTCGCAATCGCGGCAGAACCAGAACATCGCTTCGCTCACCACCTTTGATAAGGGATATCCGCTGGCGGTGCAGTCGGGAGACAAGGCGCTGCAGGCACACTATCTGCGGGCCCGAGGGGTTGCCTACAGCACGCTCGGACGGTTTACGGAAGGGCTGGCGGAGAACGCCGGGAGCCTGGCGCTGTATCGCGAGATCAAAGATAATCGTGGCGCTTCGTTCGTGTTGAGCAACACGTGCGCCGCGCATCGCGTGATGGGGGATTTGCGGCGCGCGGCGGCGGAATGCGAGGAGGCCTACCAGTTGAGCAAGGGACTGCCGGACGGGGTTGCGGCGGGCGTGGGTCTGGGCAATCTGGGGCCGGTGGCGGCGGAGCAGGGAAATTTCGCGGCGGCTCGGGAGTACCTGGAGGAATCGATCCGGCTGCATCAGGAGAAGGGCGATCTGCGGCTGCTGGGCACGTCGCTGTTGAATATCGGTCCGGTTTACCGGGCATTGGGCGAGTACGATAAGGCGTTCGCGGCGTACGAACGGGCGGTGGCGCTGACGACGCAGGTCAGCGATTTTTCGGGGCGCTCGATGGCGCTGTTCAACCGGGCGGCGATGTACACGTCGCTGGAACGGTACGACGAGGCGCTCAAGGATCTTCGCGAGGGACTGGGGCAGCGCGAGAAGTTCGACTCGAAGTACGAGACGGGGTATGGGCTGATCAACATATCGCGGCTGGAGAGTTATCTCGGCGATACGGAAGGCGGATGCCGGGATGCGGATCAGGCGCTCGCGATCGGGCGGCAGTATCAATCGGGGCATTTGATCTGGGCCGCACTGAATGCGCGCGGCGTGTGCGAGATGAAACGAAAGAACCTGGCGAAGGCGCGCGAGGTGTTGGAGGGCGCGGTGGCCCAGATCGAATCCGTGCGCAGCCTGGCGGGCGGGGGAGACGAGACCGGGCAGAGCTTCATGACGGACAAGATCGAACCGTACCACAATCTGCTCAGCGTGCAGTTGGAACAGGGGCAGCCGGAGCAGGCGTTCGCGACGGCGGAGCGGGCGCGGGCGCGACAACTGGTGGATACGGTGCGGCGCGGCAAGACGCAATCTTTCCTCTCCATGACGGTGGAGGAGCAGGGTGAGGAGAAGCGGCTCGGGGACGCACTGGCGCGGCTCGACGGGCGCGTGGCCGCGACCAGCGGCGCTGCGAAAACCGAAGCCTTGACCGCGTGGGATAAGGCGAAGCACGAGTTCGAAGCATTCCACGCGCACCTTTACGCGGCACATCCGGAGTTGGAGGCGCGGCGCGGGGAATCGCCGCCGCTGAGTGTGGCGGAGACCGCGGACCTGCTGCCGGACGCGGGTACCGTGGTGATTGAATTCGCGGTGCTAAAGCACTCGATCCAGATCTTCACGGTGGAGCGGGGGGCGGACGGCAACCCTTTGTTGATGACGCACGCGGTGGAGTGGGAGCGCGACGCGCTCGCCAAGGAAGTGCTGGCATTCCGCCAGCAACTGGCGAAGCGCGACCTGGAGTATCGTACGGCTGCGGCCGCGCTATATCGGAAGCTGCTCGGGCCGGTGGCCGGTGAGTTGCGCGGCAAGTCGACGATCGTGCTGGTGCCGGATGGCGTGCTGTGGAATCTGCCGTTCCAGGCGCTGGTGCGGCCCGACGGGACGCACCTGCTCGAACGGCAGACCGTGTTCTATACACCCTCGCTGACGTTCCTGCGGCAGGACCGGCGGAGCGGCGCGATGGCGGGGCGGGAACTGCTGGCGATGGGGAATCCCGGCGCAGCCAACTTGCCGAATGCGACGCGGGAAGTGCAGACGCTGGCACGGTTGTATGACGCGGGCGGTGCGCTGGCGCTTACCGGAGCGGACGCGACCAAGGACGCGTGGGTGCGGGGCGCGCCGAACTACCGTTTGCTGCACCTGGCGACGCACGGCGTGCTGAATCCGGCGAACCCGATGTACTCGTGGCTGGCACTGGCGCCTGGGGCGAAGGGCGCGAGCGACGACGCGCTGGAGGCGCGGGAGATTGTCGCCATGAATTTGCATGCGGAACTGGCGGTGCTCTCGGCATGCGAGACGGGACGCGGCATGGTGATGGCGGGCGAAGGGTTGGTGGGAATGAGCTGGGCGTTTCTGGCGGCGGGTACGCGGACTACCGTGGTGAGCCAGTGGAAGGTGGAGTCGGCGAGCACCACGGATTTGATGCTGGCGTTTCATCGAAACTTAAAGCCCACATTGGAAGTGGGGCAGGAGCTTGGAAGAGCGCGGTCGCTGCGGAAGGCGATGTTGGCGACGATGCGGACACCGGAGCGGCGGCATCCTTACTATTGGGCGGGGTTTGTAATGATCGGCAATGGTTACTAAGTAATAGGCATCAGAACGGGTCGGACAGTGATTCCGCATCGAATACTCTGAGTGGCGACGGCAGGCCATGTCTGCGCATCTGGCGTGCATCCGACGCGAACTGAGGCAAATTCGCATTCACTATATGGGCTTGCTTTTCTTCTGTGTCTGAGATACTATTATGATCTCAGATAAGGAGCCGCCCTATGAACCGCGCCAGCCTCTCACCTGCCGAACGGGACTTTCGCTCCAAACTCGCCCAACTGGCTCATGACAACTGGCTGCTTCGCGGAACCTTGTCCGTTCGTACTCGCAAGTGTGGCAAGGCTACCTGCCATTGCGCGAGCGGCGAATTGCACGCCTCCCTGTATTTGGTCCAAAGCCACGACGGAAAACCACGACAACTCTGCATACCCAAGTCCTGGGAACCCCGCGTCCGGCAGGCGGTGAACGATTACCAGCAACTGCAACGCCTCATCGAAGAAGTCTCCGAACTCGAATGGAAGCGCATGCAGGAGAAGAAATTGCCGGAACGCTGAGAGCCTACTCCACCGTCTGATTCGCTATGCCGAGAAGGTGTTTGACCTTTCCAGCGAGGTGCTCGACAAAGTTACCGACCAGCGTCAGCATCCACGGACGCCTACCGCGCTCATCCTGAAATCCGCCCTGGCGATGTTCTGGGCGCGCTTGGGCAGCCTCAATGCCCTGGAAACCATCTCCACCGCCCGATTCTGGAAACGCTGGTTGGAAGGGCCAATGATTAGCGCCGACACCATGGGACGGGTGCATGCTGTGATGGATGTCGGCCAACTGCGCGATGGTCTCCACCAGGTTTACAGCCAGCTCAAGCGGAATAAGGCGCTGCCGCTGAATTTGGGTTTGAATGTCGCGGTTCTGGATGGCCACGAGCAGCATGCCAGCTACCTCCGCCATTGTCCGGGATGCTTGGAGCGCAGCATAAAGACCGAACAGGGAGAACGCACTCAGTATTACCACCGGCAAGTCACGATCATGCTCTTGCCCGGGTCTGGCGCCGGCCGCAAGCCACTGCGCCTCTTGTTGGATTGTGAACCAATGCGTCCCGGTGAAGATGAAGTCTCCTGCGCGATGCGCTTACTCACCCGCGTCCTGGAAGCCTATCCGCGAGCCTTCGATCTGGTCCTGGCCGATGCCCTTTATGCCACTGCTCCGTTCTTCAACTTCGTCATCGACCGTGGCAAACATGTTTTGTCGGTGCTCAAAGACGAGCGCCGCAATCTGTACCAGGATGCAGCCGGCCTATTCGCACACGTTGCTCCGCAGTGCGGTGAGCGGCGCGGCCGAGACTGCCAATGGTGGGACTTCCCGGATCTGGTTTCCTGGCTGCAGGTGAAAGTTCCGCTGCGCGTGGTGCGGTCCTTGGAAACTTACCTCGTGCGGCGTCAACTGGATCGAACGCTCACGCAGGAAACCAGCGATTGGGTCTGGGTGACGACTCTACCGTGCCAGCAAGCGCCCACCATGCGCATCGTCGATTGGGGCCATCAGCGATGGGACATCGAGAACTTCGGCTTCAATGAATTGGTCAATGGTTGGGAAGCCGATCACATTTACAAACACGATCCCAAAGCCATCGAGGCATTCCTGCTGATGGCGTTCCTGGCCTACAACATTTTTCATGCCTTCATCGGCTTGAACCTCAAGCCCCAACTACGCAGCACCAAGCCGGAGAAATACTGGGCTCGTCTGATCGCCGCCGCACTCTACTCCGACGCCGGAATCGCACCCAAGCGCGCTCCCTGATCGACGGCAGTATCTGATCGCCAGCCCTTCGCAGTCTTCAACCATTTTTCCCGCCGCCTCTTACGTCCCCTGCGGCTATCCGTGTTTCCGTCCCGCCCCCAGCACCGTCTCCATCCACTCAAAAAGCCCATCCGAACCTGCTTTGATCGCGCGAACGCTCCCAATTCCTTTCGATGCCGTTGCTTGCCTGCCCTTCGCAACACCGGATGCGGAATCGCTGCGGGTCGGAGGGTGCTCTTTCACTGGTGAGTAGTTCGTGATATACTCCGCCTCTCACGGAAGGGACTTTATGGAAATTCTGGAAGGCGTCATAAAGACCGTTCCTGGTCTCCCCTTTGTATTCGCTATCGCCGCGCTGCTACTGCTAAAGAACGACTCGGAAATCGCTGAGGCGTTTCGCGTTTTTGTGGTCGCCTGGTGCCTCTACCAAATCAGTAAGTCTCTCGATTGGCTTTTCGATTTATTCTATGCGCCTGCGCCCGTCCCCAACCCGAATGGGGGTAGGCTCCGCCGCTGGCTCGCTAAACTCAGTCGGCTGCGAGTGAACGTGGTGCCGGGTCTTGGGAAACTCGAGGGGAAGCGGGAGAGCGCGGCCGGCAAACTCTCGCTCGACGGATCTGTGGGGCTGTACCAGAAGGCCAAGGAGGCGACGGAAACCACCAGAGAGTGGAAAACCAGGGTAAGTCCCCTGATCGGCTTATCCAAGACTGCTCGAACATTCATAGTGCCCTTCTTTCTGATAGGAATCGGAATGAGAGCTCCGGCCGGAGAACCATGGCGACCCCTCAGTGGTCTGCCACTATTCGCCGGCTTTAGGGAAGACTTCACCCGCGCCCAGGAAAGACTTGAGTTTCTCAGCGATCCCTCGATACCTCTGGGAATCTGCCTCGTTTCTCTGATCCTCTACGTCTATCTGCGCGTGCGGCACATGAGTGAATTGTACGATCTGGCCGCGACGATGCCCCGCAACGAAAGTGCCGCGGAAAGAGTACATGACTTGGCGGTGTGACAGAGCACGCTTCACTCGGCCGAGAACGCGAAGTACTTGTTGTTCCCTGTGAACCAGGGAACGGGCAGGTGCGTGAAACCGGAACCCCAATAGACAATGCCGTTCACGACCGATGCGCCGGCGTTGACGGAGCTGCCCGCCGCATAGGTCCACAGAGTCGCGCCGGTGCCGGCATCCAGGGCGAGCATGGTCGGCTGCCAGGGGAAAGTAGCCATGGAAGGTACATAGACCACGTCGTTGACCACCGTGACAGGACCCATATCGAGGGCTCCGCTCGGGTCTGCTCTTCGCCAGAGGATCGCACCGGTCGCCACATCCAGAGCGGCCCACGAACCGGCGTTGCCGGCGGCGTACGGGATAAGGTAGAAATTAGAGATCGCGACATAGATGCGTTTGCCATCCGTCGCGGAGCCCCATTCCATCCCGCCCAATTCGGACCCCGGGCCGACCTGCGTCTGCCACAACACATTCCCGGTTCCCGGGTCGAGAGCATAGTAAATGCCGCTCTTCTGTCCCGCTCCGAGGATCTTCTTCGGACCGCTGGGGGTTTGGTAAGTAATCTCATTCGGAGCCGAGCCAAAATCGAAGTCAGGGCCAGGGGCGGTAGGACACACGGGGAAGAAGGGAAGCCAGCATGCGAGGTTCCAGTAGTCGGAACCAGGCGTGTAAGGCGCCCCCCAATCGACCAGCCGCCTGGCCCATTTCACTGCGCCGGTTCCCATATCCAGGGCGAGGATCGAGTCTGCGTGGTTATTGGGGGAAAGGCACGCGGCGTCGGTGCCCCCTGCCTTCCTGCAGGCAAGGTAGACCGGATCGGTCGGATTGCTGTAGTTATTGCCCGTGCCGACGAATACCGTCTGCAGCGCCGGATCCACAACCGGGTTACTGCCCCACACGCCGCCGCCGCTGTAGCCCGCCGGGACGGTGAATGTCTTCCACTGGATGGCGCCGTTGGCTGCGTTTACCGCAACTACGCTGCCCCGGGCCTGGCAGCACGGATAGCCAAACGCCACCGCGGTCTCTTCGGTGGCGGAAACACCGATATAGACCACACCGTTATACACGGTCGGCGAAGCTGTGATGACGGCAAGGGGATAGGCCGATTCCAACTGCGTTCTCCAGACCAGGGTCCCTCGGCTTGCATTGATCGCGAGCAGGTGCGCACCTTCCTGTGTCCCGATGTAGAGGGTACCGTCCACTACGGCGGGACTAGTACGCGAGTGGGTGTTCAGTGGCAAGCCGTAGTCGGAGATCTTGTGGGACCAGATGACGTTCCCATCGCTGGCGCGCATCGCCCAGAGGTTTCCGCCCCAATCCGGCACGTAGACCACATCGTCCACAACGGCAGCCCTTGCGGATACATCTCCGCCGACTGTTGCCACCCACTTAGGCTTGAGTTTGTGGACGTCTTTCGCGGTAATAGAGCCAGCTTGCGAGTAGTTTGCCGTATTGGCTATGTTTTGGCCGAACATCGGCCACCCCTGAGTCTGCGGGAGGCTGTCATCGAATGCAGCGATCAGGCCGACCACTGGGATTGCCAGTGCTGCGGCGGTGAGCACCCTATTTCGAAACGCATGCATCTCCAGAATCCTTGGTGTAATACTACGGGCCTTTGGCGTTCACACCTGTCAAAAAGTTGTAAAAGCGTTTGACCATCGCGTGAAGGAACGCACGGTGGGGAGACAGGTGCTTGTAGAGCAGCGTGGTAAAGGGCGTCATAGTCGCGGTGATCCTGCTCGAGGCTTCCGCCGGCGCGGCTTCGGTAGCCGATGCGCTGGCGATCTCGGCGAACATACAGGCGCGGCATATGCCGTATGGGACGCTATTAGATCCGATTTACGCGTCGCCCACGAGCGATCAGATTGTTGGGTATACGCGTTGCGGGGATTCGGCGTTGTGGACGGGAGCGTACCTGGCGGCGGAATCGTTCCGTTTCAAAATGACACAGGCGGCGGACGCGCTGGCCAATGTGAAGGGGGCGCTGGCCGGGCTAAAAGGGCTGGTGGATGTTACGGGCGATAACCGCCTGGCGCGGTGCATGGTGCCGGCGGATTCGCCGTATGCGGGCGGCATTGCGAACGAGGAAGCAGCCAACACCATCCATCAGAATCCTCCGTGGATCTGGATCGACAACACGTCGCGCGACCAGGTGGTGGGAGTGTTCTTCGGGCTGGGTGTGGCGTTCGATTTGGTGGACGATGCCGGTGTGAAGGCGACTGTGAGCGACATCGCAACGCGGATGATCGGGTTCATCTCGCGCCATCAGTGGTCGCCGAACGACGACATCAGCAATACCTTTGAGCTGCGGCCGGAAGAACTGCAGATGCTGCTGCAGGTGGCGCGGCACGTGAACCCGAGCAATACGGTAAGCGGTCCGTTCCTGGTGCCGCCGGTGGAGACGGGCGTACTGGTGGATGTGCAGAGCCTGGGCTCGTACTTCAAGTTCAATCTGGATTACATGAGTTTCTATCAACTGGTGAGACTGCAGACGAACGATGACAATAAGAGCGCGTACACCACGGTCCGCAACTTCACAGCGACGCACCAGAACGCATTCTTCAATATGGTCGACCGGGCGCTGAACGGCGCCAATGCGACGCGCGACGCGGAGACGCGGAGTTTGTTGGATCAGTGGCTGCTGCGGCCGCGCCGGGATTTCACGGTGGATGTGAGCTCGAAGGTGGCGGTGTGCGGCAGCGAGGCCTGCCAGCCGGTACCGGTTCCGTTGCGGCCGCCGGCCACGTTTCTGTGGGAGGTGGATCCGTTTCAGTTGAAGGGCGGGGGTGCGGGGATTATCGAGAACGCGGGTGTGGATTACATTCTGCCGTATTGGATGGCGCGGTATTACGGAGTGATCGCGGGCAGCGTGCAATCGTCGGCGGCGCCGAGCTGCTGCGATCGCGCCGGGGTCGCTGGCTTCGCTGTACGGGCAGAACCTGGCGAGCGGGACTGCGCAGGCGGGATCGCAGCCGCTGCCGCAATCGCTGGGCGGGATTACGCTGACGGTGACGGACGCAGCGGGAGTCCAGCAGAACGCACCGTTACTCTACGTGTCGGCGGGGCAGATCAACTTCCTGGTTCCCGACAATGTGGCGGCGGGGACGGCGACGTTCGCAGTGGCGGGTGGGGCCGCGCCGGTGAGCGTGACGGGAACGGTGCAGTCGGTGGCGCCGACGTTGTTCAGCATGAGCGGGACTGGGTCGGGCGTGGCGGCGGCGCTGGCGGTGGCGGTGCAGGCGGCGAATCCGCAGATGCAATCGCCGGTGCCGGTGTTCCAGTGCGACGCGAATGGGTGCGTGGCGGTGCCGATCGTGCTGGGAGTGGATACGCCGGTGTACGTGAGCTTCTATGGCACGGGCATTCGCAATGCGAGCGCCCTGGCGAATGTGACGGTAACGATCAACGGGATGACGATTCCGGCGACGTTTGCGGGTGCGGCGCCGGGGTTCGCGGGCCTGGACCAGGTGAACGTGGCGCTGCCGCTTTCGCTGCGCGGCAGCGGGGAGACGAACGTTTCGATCACGGTCGACGGGCAGACTTCGAACGCGGTCACGATCAGCGTGCAGTGATTGCCAGTGATACTCTGTGAAAACGGAGAAAAAGATGCAACCTGTGAAGAGTGCTGAGGGCCCGTTGACGCCGGGGCTGGTTTTCGACATGCTGCAGGCGCACCAGCGCACGGCGGCACTAAAAGCGGCGATTGAATTGGATGTATTCCGGGCGGTCGGAGAGGGGCCGGGCGATGTGGCCTCGATCGCGCGCCACTGCAAGTCGTCGGAGCGGGGGATTCGTATTTTATGCGATTTCCTTTCGATTTACGGCGTAATCGGGAAGGAGGACGGGCGCTACGTGCACACGCCGACGAGCGCGGCATTTCTGGATCCGCGGTCGCCGGCGTCGCTGGCATCGATCGCGCAGTTCCTGGGGAATCCCGCGATGCACGAGCCGTATGAGCGGCTGGCGGAGATCGTGAGGACGGGCCACACGGTGCTGCCGGGCGAGGGCAGCGTGGAGCCGGACAACCCGATCTGGGTCCAGTTCGCGGAGACGATGGCGCCGATGATGGCGCCGCTGGTGGGTCCGCTGGGCGCGGTGGTGTTGGACGGTCGCAAGGGGCCGATGCGCGTGCTGGACATCGCGGCAGGGCACGGACTGTTCGGGATCGAGATCGCGAAGCAGAATCCCGAAGCGCGGGTTACGGGCCTGGATTGGGCTCCGGTACTGCGTGTGGCGTTGGATAATGCGCGCAAGGCGGGCGTGGAAACGCGTTACGACATGCTGCCGGGGAGCGCGTTCGAAGTGGATTTCGGCGGGCCTTACGATGCGGTGCTGCTGACGAATTTTCTGCACCACTTCGACCGGGCGACGTGCGTGGGGTTGTTGAAGAAAGTGCATGCGGCGCTCAAGCCCGGCGGGTGCGCGGCGACGCTGGAGTTCGTGCCCAATGAGGACCGGATTTCCCCGCCGATGCCGGCCGCGTTCGCGATGACGATGCTGGCTTCGACGCCGAGCGGGGACGCGTACACGCTGAGTGAATTGACGGGGATGTATCAGGAGGCGGGGTTCACGGGGATGACGGGGCGTCCGATTCCAATGAGTCCGCACACGGTGGTGATGGGGAAGGCGTAGCTGGAGATCGCTCCCTTACTTACGGTCGCGGCTCGTTTGCGAAGCAGAGGATGTTGGGGCCGGCGGCGACGGCGATGTATTGGCGGCCGGCGTATTGGAAGGTCATGGGGGAAGCCTTCATGCGGACGTTGGTTTCGAAGCGCCAGAGGAGTTTGCCGTCGCGCTCGTCGACGGCTTCGAAGCCGCCGTTGGGTTTGCCGTAGAAGATGACGCCGCCGGCAGTGGCGAGGACCCCGGCCCAGGTTTTGGCTTTAGCGGCTTCGGGCTGTGGGACTTCCCAGACGATTTTTCCAGTTTCGATATCGAGGGCGCGGAGATATCGCTGGCCGGTTTGGTCGGGATAGCCGGTGGGGCTGCCGGTGCATTCCTCGAGGGCGAGGAAGTAGAAGAGACGGGTGACGGGGCTGAAGGCAGCGGAACTCCAGTTGGCGGCATCAGAAGGGCAGCCGCGGGGAGCGATCACTTTGGGGCGGCCATCGGGCGCGATTTCGGTGGCCCAATCTACGCGGCGGAGGAAGGGCTTCGTGAGCAGTAACTCGCCCGTGGTCCGGTCGAAGACATAGAAGAAACCGTTGCGGTCGGCGTGGAGGAGTAACTTGCGGGGCGCGCCGCGGTAAGTGGTGTCAACCAGGACGGGAGGCTCCGTGGCGTCGCGGTCTTTGAGATCGTGCGGAGTGAACTGATAGTGCCACTTGAGCTCGCCGGTGTGCGGGTCGAGGGCGAGGATGCAGTTGGTGAAGAGGTTGTCTCCGGGGCGATTGCGATCGTCGCTATCGGGCCAGGGGTTGCCAGTGGGCCAATACAGCGTGTCGGTGGAGGGATCGTAAGAGCCGGTGAGCCAGGTGGAACCGCCGCCGCCGAGGGGCTCGCGGGGGACGGTCCAGTGGCGCCAAAGTAAGTCGCCGGTCTCGGCTCTGTAGCATGCGATGAAGCCGCGGATGCCATGGTCGGCACCGGCAACGCCCGCGATCACGGTATCGCCAACGATGAGGGGCGCCATGGTCCCGCCGTAGTTCGGATTGGGCTCCTCGGGCATGGCTTTCTCCCAGAGCAGTTCGCCGGTGGCGCGATCGAGCGCGAGCAGGTGGGCGTTATCGGTCTGGAAGAAGACCTTGCCTTCGCGGATGGCAACGCCGCGATTGGTGCCGAGGGCGGAATCGCCGACGAGGCCGCGGGTTTGGGGGCGGGAGTATTTCCAGAGTTGACCGCCGGTGAGAGCGTCGATGGCATAGACCTGGTTGGGGCCGGTGACGTACATAACGCCGCCGGCCTCGAGAGGCGTGGTTTCGAGGGCGTAGTAGGGCAGGGGAAAGATCCACTTGAGGCGGAGGTTGGCGACGTTGTCGCGGTTGATCTGCTTGAGATCGCTGTAGCGATTGGCACTGAGGTTTCCGTTGTAAGTGAGCCAGTCGCCGGGCTCGGGCTTGCCCCAGGCGACGCGTTTGCCGGCGGAGAGGGCGATGGTGGCGCCGGCGTTCAGGCCGTGGAGGAAGGACGCGATCGCGGTGAGATCTTCGGCGGGGAGATCGAACGGCGGCATGCCGCCCGCGGGAAAGCCAGTGCGGATTACTTCCTGTAATTGCTGGACGGATTGGCCGCTGAGGTGGGGGCTACCTTCGAGGCCGGGGCCCTTGCCGCTGCCGCGCGCGTCGGCGCCGTGACAGCCGGCGCAGTGGTCGCGGAAGAGCTTTTTACCATCGGGAGAGGCCATCGCGGAGGGGAGAATGAGCAGCGCCGCGAGGAAAATAACCCGCCAAATATCCATGGGTGCGAGTATACAACGGCATTTTATCGGTGTAGGATCTACAGAAAGCCTATGCGACATGTGAATCGCCGCACATTTCTCGCCGCGGGGACGGGTGCCGCCGCGCGAGCTCTTTTCGCCGAGAGTGGGGATACCGGGCTCATCGACGGAACGTTGCGCTGGGGTGTCGCGCACCGCAAGATTCCCGCGGTGGTGGCGATGGCCGCCAGCGAGAGTAAGACGCTGTATACGGGCGCCTTCGGCACTCGTGATGCGGCGGGCGATCCGGTCAGCGCCGATAGCATCTTCGCGATCGCGTCAATGACGAAGGCGATCACGACGGTGGCGGCGCTGCAACTGGTGGAGCAGGGGAAGGTGGACCCGGAAGGGCCGGTGGCGAAATACCTTCCGCAACTCGCCAACCTCGAGGTGCTCGCGGAATTCGACGCGAACGGGAAGGCTGTGCTGCGGCCGGCGAAGACGCCGGTGACGCTGCGGCACCTGCTCACGCATACCAGCGGCTTTTGTTATGACACGTGGGACGGCGACATGTTTCGCTACGTGTCGCAGAAGCCGGCGCCGGACATGACGAAGCCGGGGCCGCTGATGTTCGAGCCGGGAAAGCGCTGGCAATACGGGCAGGGCCTGGACTGGGCGGGGCGGCTGGTGGAGGCGGTCAGCGGCAAGACGCTGGAGGAGTATTTTCAGGAGAATATCTTCCGGCCGCTGGGAATGACGGACACGAGCTTCATTTTGCCGGGGTCGAAATTCGAGCGGCTGGTGAGCCGGTATCATCGGGTGCCGAGCGGCGAGTTGCAACAAGACGAGCGCAGGATGCCTACGCCGCCGAAGACCTTCAACGGGGGCGGAGGGCTGTATTCCACGGCGGCGGACTATGTGCGATTCATGCAGATGATTTTGAATCGCGGCAGGGGGTCGAATGATGCGCAGATACTGAAGGCGGCGGCGGTGGACCGCATGTCGACGAATCAGATTGGCCCGCTGACCGCGGGGAAGATGAAGAGCTATAAGCCGGAGACGTCGAGCGACGTGGACATTCAGCCCGGGCACACGGAAAAGTGGGGGCTTGGATTCCTGATCAACACTTCGGGGTATTCGGAGGGGCGCTCGGCAGGGAGCCTGGCGTGGGCGGGGCTGTACAACACCTACTATTGGATCGACCCGAAGAAGAAGCGGTGCGCGGTGATTCTGATGCAATACCTGCCCTTTGTGGACAAGGAAGCGGTGGGGATGCTGAACGATTTCGAGAAGGCCGTCTACAGCAACCTGTAGTGAACCTGTTACGCTTTTTAGATGCGTTTTCTGGCTTTCCTGCTGTGCGCGGCGGCGCATTCGGCGTCGCTGCCTGTCAACCTTTACGATCAACTTCACTGGCGCAATATCGGACCGTTTCGCGGGGGACGTGTGGCGGCGGTCAGCGGTGTTGCGGGGGACGCGACCACCTTCTACTTCGGCAGCGTGGGCGGCGGAATCTGGAAGACGACGAACGCGGGTTTGACGTGGTCGCCGATTTTCGATGAGCAGCAGATTGCGTCGATCGGGGCGATAGCGGTGGCGCCATCGAATCCGAATGTGATCTACGCGGGAACGGGTGAGGCTGACATCCGGTCGCAGATCGGCTTCGGCGACGGCATATATAAGTCGACCGACGCGGGGAGGACGTGGACCAACGTGGGGCTGCGCGATACGCGGCAGGTCGCGTGTATCCGGGTCGATCCGCGGAATCCGGATCTGGTTTATGTGGCGGCGCTGGGGCATGTGTACGGGCCAAATGCGGAGCGGGGCGTGTTTCGTTCGTCGGACGGAGGGCGCAACTGGACGAAGGTGCTGGATCGCGGGACCGAGACAGGGGCGGTGGACCTGGCGCTGGATCCGTCGGATTCGCGGACGATTTACGCGACGGTGTGGAACGCGCGGCGTCCGGTGTGGAGCACGTATGCGCCGATCGAAGGGCCGGGCAGCGGGCTGTTCAAATCGACGGACGGCGGCGATCACTGGGTGCAGATCGCGGGGCATGGACTACCGGAAGTACAGTGGGGACGCAGCGGCATCGCTGTGGCGGCGGACGGCAAGCGTGTGTACGCGCTGATCGACGCGAAGGGAGCGGGCGGACTGTACCGGAGCGACGACGCGGGCGGGAACTGGACGCACGTCTCGGGCGATACGCGGATCACGAGCCGGAACTGGTACTTCAGCGGGATCACGGTGGATCCGAAGAATGCGGACGTGGTGTACGCGCCGAACGTAGCGGTGTACCGGTCGACGGACGGAGGGCATACTTTCACGGTGCTGAAGGGGGCGCCGGGCGGCGACGATTATCGGATTCTGTGGATCGACCCGACGGAGACGCGGCGGATGGTGTTGGGCAGCGACCAGGGTACGAACGTGAGCCTGGATGGCGGGCAGACGTGGAGCAGCTGGTACAACCAGCCGACGGCGCAGATGTATCACGTCGTGACGGACAATCAGTTTCCGTATCACGTGTACGGGGCGCAGCAGGATAGCGGGACGGCGGTGGTGCCGAGCCGCACCAATCACCACGAGATCGACGCGCGCGATTTTTACACGGTGAGCCAGGGCGAGGCGGGATACATCGCGGTGGATCCGAAGAATCACAACATTGTGTACGCGGGCAATACGGCGGGATCGCTGGCGCGGTTTGACAAGCGGACGGGAGAGGCGCAGAACATCAGCCCGTCGGTAGGGCGCGGGGGATTTAATCCGTCGACGGCGAAGTATCGATTTCCGTGGACGCCGCCATTGGTGTTCTCGACAACGGAGGCGAACACGCTGTATTTCGGTTCGCAGGTGCTGCTGAAGACGACCGATGGCGGGCTCAACTGGCAGGAGATCTCGGGCGATTTGACCGGGGATACGCGCAAGGACAAGACGCCGGTCGCGGGTCCGGTGACGACGGCGAACGCGCGTGAGGCGGGGTACGGGGTGATCTACACGATTGCGCCTTCGCCGCTCCGGGCGGGGATGATTTGGGCCGGGAGCGACACGGGGCTGATTCACCTGACGCGCGACGGGGGCAAGACGTGGCAAAACGTGACGCCGCCGGGGCTCTCGGCATGGAGCAAGGTGACGATGATCGAGGCGTCGCACTTCGACGCGGGGGAGGCGTGGGCGGCGATCGACCGGCACCGGCTGGAGGACTACAAGCCGTATATTTATCGGACGCGCGATTACGGGAAGACGTGGACGCCGGTGGCGGAGGGGCTGAGTGCGCCGGCTTATGTAAACTCCGTGAAGGAGGATCCCGCGCGTCGCGGGTTGTTGTACGCGGGGACGGAGTTGAGCGCGGCGGTCTCGTTCGATAGCGGGGATCACTGGCAATCGCTGCAGTTGAATCTGCCGGCGGTAAGCGTGCGGGATCTGGCGGTGCACGGCGACGATCTGGTGATCGCGACGTTCGGGCGCGGGTTCTGGATCCTCGACGGGATTGCGCCATTGCGGCAGGCGGATGAGAGGATCGCGGCGAGCGAGGTGGCGCTGTTGCGTCCGGCGACGGCGGTGCGGTTGAATCCGGAGGAGTTCAACGGGACGCCGCTGCCGCCGGAGGAGCCGCAAGCGAAGAATCCGCCGGATGGGGCGGCGATCGATTACTACTTGAAGTCGGCGGCGGCGGGCGAGGTGGTGCTGGAGATATTGGACGCGAAGGGCGATGTGGTGAGGAAGGTTTCGAGCCAGGATCGGGAGGCGGCGCGGCCGCCGGGCGCGGTGGCGGAGAGCTGGTATCCGGCGCCGCAGCGATTGACGGGAAAGGCGGGCATGAACCGGTTCGTGTGGGACCTGCGCTATGCGGTGACGGGCGCGGAGGATCCGGAATCTGCGCTGGGGCGGCCGGTGCAAGGGCCGCTGGTGTTGCCGGGGAATTACACGGTGCGGCTGGCGGTGGCGGGGCGGAGTCAGGCGCAGCCGCTGCGGGTGACGATGGATCCCCGGTCGTCGGCGACGCCGGAGGAATTGCAGAAGCAGTTCGAGCTATCGATTGCGATCTGGCGGGATTTGATGCGGGCCGCGGAGCTGGCGCGGGGAAATGCGGGCAAGCGGGAGGCGATCGCGAGTGTGATGGCGCGATTGGGCGCGGCGCTGGCGGTGGCGGAGAGCGCGGATCGTACTCCGCCGGCAACGGCGTACCAGGTGGCGGCGGTGGCGCGGAAGGACTTGGCGGGGCTGGTGGCGAAGTAGGAAGGTTACGCGCGTCGACGGGGAAGCCGCCTCAAAGGCGGCTGCAGCCAGGATTGGCTGCCCCACAATTGCGGCAAGGCTGAGGGTAGGAGTGGCAAGGCAGGGTAAAGCACGTACACTGGAAGCGTGAAACTGGATATTGATGGGATCAGGCGGCAGTACGCGGAGTTGTCGGATGAGGCGCTGCTGGAGATTGAGCCGGCGGATTTGGTGGACGCGGCGCGGCGGTGCTACGACGAAGAGGTAGCGAGAAGGCAGCTTGCGCCGGAGGTGAAGGCGGAAGCGGCCCCTTTGGACGAAGAAGAGTTGACGGTGGCGGGCACGTACAACTCGCTCGATTCGGCCAAGACGGCGCGCGAGGTGTTGCGGAAGGCGGGGATCCGCGCGTACCTGGCGAATGAATTCCCCGAGGAGGAGGGCCGGACGCTGCACAAGGCGTTTGGCGATATGCCGCTACTGGTGCCGCTGAGCATGCTGGAAGCGGCGCGCGAGATTATCGACGCGCAGGATGAAGGTAAAGCGATCGAGACCGGATATATCCGGCACGGGGTTGGGGCAGTGCGGGCGTATCTTTATGGGGGCCTCGATCTGCTGGAGTTCGTGCAGGATGTGTTCGGCGGGCTGGAACTGGAGCGGCACGAGTTCAGCGACACGGCATTTCACGTGGAGATCATGATCGGGGATTCGGTGATTGCGCTGGAGGTGAGCGATCCGCCGCATGCCAGTGCCACGCCAGGCTCGGTTTACGTGTACGTGCCGGATGTGGACGAAGCTTACTTGCGGGCGCTGGAGGCGGGCGGGGCGAGCGTCGCCAAGCCGGTGGACAAGCCGTACGCCGAGCGCAGCGCGGGGGTGAAGGACGGGTTCGGCAACACCTGGTGGCTCTCCACTTACACCGCGTAAGCGAGATATGCTTTAAGGGATGAAAAAGTCTTATAGGCTTCGCCTGGCCCTTGTGCCGGGGCTGATCGCGGCTGCGTGCCTCTGCTGGGCGGCGGCCAAACCCAAATCTCTTTCCTCATACGATCCGCAGGTCAAAGCGCTGCTGGCGCAGATGACTCTGGATGAGAAGATCGGGCAGATGACGCAGCCCGAGCAGAACGAACTCAAGGATCCTGCCGATGTGGAGAACTACTTTGTCGGTTCGCTGTTCAGCGGCGGCAGTTCGGACCCGAAGGAAGGCAACAGCATCGAGGCGTGGACCAATCTCTACGACCGGCTGCAGGCGCGGACGCAAAAGACGCGGCTGAAGATCCCGATTCTGTATGGCATCGACGCGGTGCACGGACACAACAATGTGCTGAACGCGGTGATCTTTCCGCACAACGTCGGGCTGGGTTGCACGCGCAACGCGAAGCTGGTGGAGCAGGTGGAACGGGTGACGGCGGAAGAGATCCGCGCGACCGGAATTCAGTGGGCGTTCGGGCCGTGCGTGACGGTGCCGCAGGATATTCGCTGGGGCCGCACGTACGAGGGTTTTTCCGAAGATCCCAAGCTGGTGCGCGAACTCTCCGGGCCGGCGGTGCGCGGTTTCCAGGGCAAGGACTACAGCGATCCGCTGGGCGTGCTGGCGTGCGCCAAGCACTTTGTGGGCGATGGCGGCACGGCGTATGGGTCGACCAAGACAGGGCTCGACCAGGGCGATATGAAGGTGGACGAGGCGACGCTTCGCAAGATTCATTTGCAAGGCTATTACTCGGCGATCGAAGCCGGCGTGGGAACGATCATGCCTTCGTACAGCAGTTGGAACGGCCTGAAGTGTTCGGCGAGCAAGAAGCTGATGACGGACCTGTTGAAGAACGAGATGGGCTTCGAGGGCTTCCTGATCTCCGATTACAACGCGATCGATCAACTCAACAAGGACTACAAAGAGGCGGTCGAGATCTCAATCAACGCCGGGATGGACATGGTGATGGTGCCGACGCGGTATCGCGAATATTACAACGACCTGAAGGCGCTGGTGGGCGAGGGCAAGGTCCCGATGTCGCGCATCGACGACGCAGTGACGCGGATTCTGCGCGTGAAGTTTGCGATGGGGCTGATGGACCCGAAGCGGTCGCAACTGGCGGACCGGAGCCTGCAGAAGAGCTTCGGATCGCCGGAGCATCGGGCGGTGGCGCGGCAGGCGGTGCGCGAATCGATGGTACTGCTGAAGAACGACAAGAAGCTGCTGCCGCTATCGAAGAAGGCGGTACGGATTCACGTGGGCGGCAAGAACGCGGATGACATCGGGAATCAGTGCGGCGGCTGGACGATCGACTGGCAGGGGAAGAGCGGGCCGGTGACGACCGGGGGCACGACGATTCTGGCGGCGATTAAGGGCGCTGTCTCGAAAGATACGAAAGTCACGTTCTCCAAGGACGGCGAGGGTGCGGCGGGCGCGGATGTCGGCGTGGTGGTGATCGGCGAGACGCCGTACGCGGAGATGAAGGGCGACCGGAGCGAGCTATCGCTGGACAAGGAAGATGCGGCGGCCGTGAAGGCGATGAAGTCGGCGGGGATCCCGGTGGTGGTGATTGTGGTATCGGGACGGCCGATGGTGTTGGGCGATGTGTTGGAGCAGGCCGGGGCGGTGGTGGCCGCGTGGCTGCCGGGCACGGAAGGGCAGGGAGTCGCGGACGTGCTGTTCGGGGACTACAAACCGACCGGAAAGCTCTCGTACACATGGCCGCGGAGTAACGCGAAGGCCGATCCGCTATTCGCTTACGGTTACGGCTTGAAATACTGACGCCTGAGTTGGTAGAGCCCCGCGCCGAGAAGCGCGACGCCGAAGAGTGCAGAGGTGGACGGCTCGGGCGCGGGGTCCGCGGCATCAAATAGGGAAAACGGGGTAGCGAAGGGCGAGAGCCTGATGGACGGCATCGAGGGCGCCGGGGTCCAGCCGCCATCGTAAACGGGCAGCAGGCCGCAGCTGGTGCAGCCCGCATTGACGGTCACGGGCATTAATGAGGACACGCTGACCACGGAATCGCCGGGCACCACCTGCGAGAGCGAGTGGAACTTGAGGTTGGGCATGTCGGCAAACAACGTCGGGGGAAGGACGAACAGAGCTCCGTCCAGGGATAACGTAGAATCGGTGGGATCGGAAACAGCGAATGTGCCGGCCATCACATTAACCTGGTTCGAGCCCTCGAAGATATTGTTGTCCACGAGATTCAGCGTGGCGTTCCGCAGCATGCCTTGCGCGAAATACGAGAAGTCCAGCTGACCGTTTGTGGTAAAGGTCACGTTGAAGGTATTGTCCCCGATGACCGTCGACAGAAAGGCGAAATCCTGATTGTTACTGGCTTGTACATAGCCCGCGAAGGACGTCGTGCCGGCGAGCATGGGACAGCTTGTTAATAAGAATACGATTGTGGTTCTTAGGCTAAGTTTGCAGCGCAAAGCTGTGGCTCCAAGGAGCAGGGTAACAAGGGCGTCCTCGAAAACTATGCGTTGAATCGCACAGGGGTAGGATGGCGTGTAAAGGGGATCACTAACTGGAGTAAGATGCGGAACTCCCTCAGGGGAGTCCCGCATGACACTCTTACTGGACCTTAGCGCTGGATAAGTCGCCTTCAGCGGACCAATAGAGAGCGTTAAACAGCAGCGGGAAAGTGGCGTGCGTCTGGGCGCGATGCTGCGGGCGAATGCCGAAGAGGACGACTTTGCCCGGATTCATTTCGATAGAGACAACGGCGGCGCGTCCATACATCAGGTCTTCGCCGCGGAGCCATCCGGAAGCATTCACGTTGGTGTTGGGATAGCGCGCCACGACGCTGACTTTCTGCGAGGAGAAGCCCTCCATCAACTGGAAGAAGGGCGAGTTGATATAGAAGCCCAAGGTCTCCGGGGCGACGCCGCGGCCGACGGGATGGGCGGTATCGACTTGCAGGTTGACGATGGTGCCGGGCGCGAAGTGGACGTCGCGCGTGGTGGTGCGCTTGAGGTCTTTGACGCCGAGCGGCAATTTATCCACGAGGAGATTGGAGGCTTCGCCGAGGGAAATCAGCGTGCCGCCATCGGCGACAAACTGGCGCAGTGCGTCCCAACCGGTATCGCCGAGACCGCCGCGATACTGCTCGACGATGGTCTTGTAATCCAGGCCGTTGAGGATGGAGCTGGAGCGCTGGTCGGGCAGGATGATAGCGTCGAAGCGTTTGCGCAGATTGCCGGGCTTGATGTCCTCGTTGTGGAGCTTGGTGTAATCGAATTCATAGTGGTCCAGGACCCAACGCGTCCAGCCTTCGTCCATCGACGGGTCGTAGGACTGGTAGATGCCGACGCGGGGGGCGTTCAGCGTGGTGGCGAGGAGGGTCTTGGCTGGGGATTTGCCATCGGGACGGACGTCGAGACCCTCGACGGCCTTGGTCCAGACTTCGGGTTTGGCGGTGGCGATCACGTAGGGCACGGCGCCGGCGTCGGGTTTGGTGAGGCTGACCTTGGCGCCGCCGCGGAGCAGGCGGTTGACGACCATCGCGGAGACCGAGCCGTTGTAGGGGAAGCGCCAGGCGCCGCCGCTGTTGGACGCGGTGAGGACGAATTTCGGAGTGGCCGCGAGTTTATCCATAGGGAAGGCGGCGAGCGGAGTTTTCGCGAACTCTGTCTTGACGCCGAACTGCATGCCGAGCGACCAGGCGGAGACGTCGTAAGGAGCTTCGGCGGGCGCACCGGGCGAGCGGCGGACTTCGGGATAGGTCTGTTTTTCGAGGAGGTCCTTGGCGTAGCGCGCGAAGACCTGAGTGAACGGGATGACGAAGGTGCCGGCGGGATAGGTCTTCTCGTCCTGCTTGAAGCCCTGTTGCGCGCGGTAGACTTCGACGCCGGCGATGAGGAGTTTGTCGACCAGATCGATGGCCTCGTTGGGATCGTGCTGGGCCTCGGCGGGGATCAGGATGGCGTAGCTCTTTTCCTTGTCCTGGCCGATCTGACCTTTCTTGCCGGCCTCGATGGTGTTGCGGTTGATGCTGTAGATCTGGTGGAGGAGGGTCTCGCGGCTATCGGCGGCGGAGGTGAGGAGGGCGTCGGTGGCGATGAGCTCGTAGTCGACGATGTCGCGGAGGGTCCAGCGTCCGCCGAGCCAGGGACGGGGATATTCGGTGCGGGGGAGAATGTCGCGCGGGGCGGGCAGGGGCTCGTCTGGTCGCTCGAAGGAGCGGCGGCGTTCGGATTCGAAATCGGTGGCGCCGGCGGCGGGACCGGTAGCCGCACCGCGTGCGCCGGTTGCGGGCGCGGCGGAGGCTCCACCGGTGCCGGGGTTGGCTTTAAGTTGATCGACCGGGGTGGCGATGCGCGCGCTGGCGACCTCGGTGAGCATGCCGACCTGGTTGTGCCACCATCCGGCCCAGGCCATGGCGCCCTGCCAGAAGTTGGTGTAGGTGGAATTAAAGATAATGCCGGTTTTGCCTTCGGCTTCGAGGGCGGCGGCCTGCGACTGGCCGTAGACTCCGTTGAGGCGGTAGATCAGGGGATCGACATTGGGATTGATGGGGTCGGTGGCGGGCATGGTGAAGATGCGCGGTCCGGCGCTGCCCTGCTGGTGCTCGTCGAGCCAGATGGAGGGGAACCACTCGTGCCACAGGACCTGCGCGGCCATCTGGCTTTCCTTCTGGCTGAAGAGGTACATGTCGCGATTGTTATCGTGGCCGGTGTAGTTGTGATAGAGGAACGGGAGCGGGCTGGCCTCGCTGGGCGTGCCGAGGGTCTTGTTGTACCAGTCGGTGACCATGATCTGCCCATCGGGATTGAGCGAGGGGACGAGGAGAAGGATGACGTTGTCGAGAATTTTCTTGGTGGCGGGGGAATCGTCGGTGGCAAGGCGGTGGACGAGTTCGAGGACCATCTGCGAGGCGCCGATCTCCGTGGAATGGATGTTGTTGGTGATGAAGACGACGGCTTTTCCGGTGCGGAAGATCTCGTCGCGCTCGGCGTCGGTTGGCGCGCCGCCCTGGAAGTAGAGCTTGCGCTCGAGGGCTTTGAGTTTAGCGAGGTTGCGCAGGTTTTCGGCGGAGCTGATCTCGAGCATGATGAACGGATGGCCGTTCGTGGTGGGGCCGAGATTGCGGAATTTGACGCGGTCCGTGCCGCTGGCGACGGCCTGCATGTAGTCGACGATCTTGTCCCAGCGGACGAGTTTTTTGTCGCTGCCGATGCGGAATCCGAAGTACTGCTCGGGAGTTTGTACGGCGGCGGAGAGGCCAACAGCGCACAGGAAAAGAGCGGAGATCAGGCGTTTCATTTCTGAAAATTGTACCATTGCGGTGTGAAATGAACGGCGCACGTAACCTTTTCGCCAGGGCGCGGTATTCATGGCTGAAGGCGCCTAACAGCGGCGCGTGAGTGGAGTCTAATTTCCGGAGTGTAGCTTCCGATGATGTATTCACTGGCGTCCGATTTGCGCTACGCTGCGCGTGAGCTTCGGCGACGTCCGGGTTTCACTTCGACTGCAATTCTCTCGCTTGCGCTGGGCGTGGGTGCCACGAGCGCGGTATTCAGCGTTGTTTATGCGGTATTGATCAATCCATTTCCTTATACCGGCGCGGAACGCATGATGCAGATCGCGCTTAAGGACAAGGCCGGCAACGACCGATATCCCGGGCTGAACGGATTGCAGATGGAGCGGCTCCGGCAGGTTTCGTCCATCGAGAGCGTGGTGGGGGAGGACGGGTGGAATCTCACCACGACCGACGGCGATCTTCCGGAGGATGTGGTGGCGGGGTACGTTGGTCCAAACGCTCCGGGCCACTGGGGCACGCCCGCGTTGAAGGGCCGGTGGCTGGTCCCCTCGGATGCCCCTGTGGGGAAAGAGCCGGAACAGGTGGTCGTGCTGGGTTACCGGTTCTGGCAGCGATATTACAGCGGCGATCCGAACGTTGTCGGGCGAACGATCCAATTGGTGCGGAAGCCTTATCAGATCGTGGGCGTGATGCCGCCGCGATTTCGGTGGCGCGAAGCAGATATCTACCTGCCGCTCAAGATCACGCTGGACCCCAACGCCGGCTTTGGCGTAACGCTCAAACTCCGACCCGGTATCTCGACGGAGCGGGCGAACGCCGAACTGCAGCCTGTGCTGGAACAGTTTGCGAAGGAATTGCCTAATCGCTTTCCCGAGGCCTTCCGCGTGAACCTGCGAAGCATCATCGAACTGTACGCGAAGCCGCTGGGGCCCACGCTTTATCTGCTATTCGGTGCGGTTGCATCGCTGCTTCTGATCGGCTGCGGGAATGTCTCCATCCTGTTATTGGCGCGCGGTGCGCAACGGCAGCATGAGTTGGCGGTTCGGGCGGCGCTCGGCGCCGGGCGCGGGCGGATTGTGCGGCAACTGTTTACAGAGTCTTTGGCGATCGCCTTGATCGGGACTGTCGTCGGAATACTGGTCGCCTGGAAGAGCCTGGCGTTCATCATCGCGTGGCTGCCTTCCAGTTCTTTTCCGGCAGAGTCGGTGATCGAGATGAACATGCCTGTGCTGTTGTTCAGCGCCAGCCTGGCCTTCGCCACCGCGATTGTGTTCGGCATCGCGCCGGCCTTACAGCTTTCGCGGCCGGACATGGCGCGCGTGGTGCAAAGCAGCGGGCGCCGGGTGATGGGAAGTGTGCACGGCAGGCGCACTCACAGCGCGATGGTGGCGGCGCAAGTGGCGTTGACGCTCCTGATGCTGACAGCGGCGGCCGCGGCAGGGAAGGGATTCCTGCGGCTGGTGAACATGGAGCTTGGATATGACCCGCACCATACCATGTCGCTGCCTATCCCCATACACGAGGGGACGTACGGGTCCTGGAAGGAACGGTCCGAATACTTCGAGCAGATCCGGGCGCGGATCGCCGCCATGCCGCAAGTGGTCGCGGCGGGAATTTCGACCAATGCGA
Source organism: uncultured Solibacteraceae bacterium (assembly GCA_963791985.1). Lineage (GTDB taxonomy): Bacteria > Acidobacteriota > Terriglobia > Bryobacterales > Bryobacteraceae > Solibacter. Next base: position 1,558,662 of record CAWBUN010000005.1, read on the forward strand.
CGCCGCCGGCGAACGGTGGCGACGGCAAGATCGAGATCATGGGGGCCAGCGAATCGGAGCGGCCGGTAGTGCGGGTGAACTTCGTCAGCCCCGAGTATTTTCCGGTGTTGCGCATTCCACTTTCGCAGGGCCGCCTGTGGGACCATGCCGAGACAATGCGCGGGGCACAGGTCGCGGTGATCAACCAGACAATGGCTCGACTTTACTGGCCGAATGGCGACGCGATTGGCCGCCAGTTTCGGATCCCGGATCTGAGGAATCAGCCGCCCTACCGGCCCGCCGCGGCCGGAAGCGAAGGCTGGCTCCGGATTGTGGGGATAGTAGCGGACGCACGCAACGACGGTCTGCGCAACCCGATAAAGCCCGCGGTGTATGTGCCTTACTCCCTGCTGATGCAGATGGGCACGCAGGTTCTGGTACGGACTCGCGTTCCACCGCTTTCCATGCTGCGCGCGGTGCGGGCTGAACTGGTACAGATTGACAAGGACCAGCAGGTGATGCGGGTCCGGGACCTGGAAGCCTGGATCACGGATATGCGCGAATACGCGCAACAACGGCTGATGGCCCGGCTGTTCGCCATCTTCTCTTTGCTCGCGCTGCTGCTGGCCGCGACAGGGCTTTACAGCGTGGTCTCCTACGGTGTCGCAACCCGGACCAATGAATTCGGGATTCGCATGGCGCTGGGGGCGAGGGCGTGGGATGTGGTGCGGCTGGTGCTTTCGGCTACCTCAATGAGTGTGGGCGCGGGACTGGCGGCTGGGCTGGCGCTGAGCCTGGTCTTCGACGCGGTGGCGCGGAAGTGGCTGGCGGAGAGTTCGCGGGATCCCCTCATTCTGGGCGGCCTGGCGGTACTGTTGATCGGCGTCGCGGGATTGTCCTGTTGGGCGCCGGCACGGCGGGCGGCCTCGGTGGACCCGAGCGAGGCACTGAGATGTGACTGAATGAGGGCTTGTGAAAGGAACGGCGCGGAGGAGGCATACTCAAGACATGAGAATGCTGCGTCTGGCCGGTGTGGTTCTGCTGACCGTGCCGGGGCTTTTCGCTCAGGAGCCTTCGCCGGCGCGCGGGGTCAACTTCTACAGCATTGAAAAGGAACAGGCGCTCGGGGCGCAGATTTCGAAGGAGTATCGCCGCGGCGTCACGGTGATTGAGGATGCTGCGGTGAAGGCGTACCTGGACGATCTGGGGCAACGGCTGGCGGCCAAGGCGCAGGGTCCGCCGTTCACTTACACGTTCGAGCTGGTGAGCGATGACGGGATTGTCTTGAATGAGCCGGTGGCGTTTCCGGGCGGTCCGGTGTTTGTGCCGACGAGCCTGATTCGAGCGGCGCGCAGCGAAGACGAGCTCGCCGGCATGCTGGCGCACGCGATCGCGCACATAGCGGCAAGGCACGGCACGAAGCTAGAGACGCGGGGAGAGATGCTGAACCAGGCAACGATCCCGCTGATCTATATGGGCGGCTGGACCGGCTATGCGATGCGGCAGGGAGCGGCGATCGCGGTTCCGTTGGGCTTCCTGAAATTTCTGCGCCAGAGCGAATTGCAGGCGGACGCTCTGGCGGTGCGGACCATGGCGGCGGCGGGGTACGACCCGCAGGCGCTGGTGAATTACATGGAGCGTGTGCTACCGGCGGACGTGGCGCCGCCATCGCCGATGAGCGCGCTGCCAGGTCATGACGCACGCCTGGCGGCGCTGCGGAAGGCGGTGGAAGGCATTCCGGCGAGCACGTATCCGGCGCACGACGGGTTCGCGGCGATTCAGGAAGCAGTGGCGCGGCTGGATGTCAAACCGGCGAAAGCACCCCCACGTCTGGCAAGATAGTCGGAGGGATGCCAAATACAAAAATTGTAGCCACACTAGGGCCGGCCACAGATGCGCCCGGTGTTTTGCGCCAACTGCTCGCCGCCGGCGTCGACGTATTTCGACTGAATGCATCGCACGGAGCGCAGGATGCGCATGCCGCGCGGATCGAAGCGGTGCGGGCCGCGGCGCGCGAGGCGCACGTTCACGCCGGGATTCTGCTGGATTTGCAGGGACCGAAAATCCGGCTCGGGCGATTTGAAAACGGCGGGGTGACGCTCGAGACCGACGCCATTTTTACGATCACGACGGAGCAAGTGATGGGCACGGCCGAGCGCGCTTCGACGGGCTATTCGCGCTTCGCGAAGGACGTAAAGGCGGGCGACCGGATCCTGCTGGCCGATGGAATCATCGAGCTGATCGCGCTGGAGACGGACGGCGTCAGCGTGCAGACGCGCGTGGTGAATGGCGGCCCGATCGGCGATAACAAGGGGATCAATCTTCCGGGCGTGCAGGTGAGCATTCCTTCGTTGACGGAGAAGGACCTGGCCGATTTGCATTTCGGATTGACTGCCGGCGTGGACATTGTGGCGCTTTCGTTTGTGCGCACGGCCGACGATGTGCGGCAACTGCGCGACCGCCTCGGGGGGCGGCCGGTCTCGATCGTCGCCAAGATCGAAAAGCCGGAAGGGTACGAGAACATCGAGCCGATTCTGGACGTGACCGACGGCGTGATGGTGGCGCGCGGGGACCTGGGCGTGGAGATTTCGCTGGAGCGGGTGCCGCGGATACAGAAATCGATCATCCGGCGGGCGCGGCGCAAGGGGCGATTCGTGATCACGGCGACGCAGATGTTGGAATCGATGATCGAGAATCCGCGGCCGACGCGGGCGGAGGTGAGCGACGTCGCCAATGCGATTTACGACGGCACGGACGCGGTGATGCTCTCGGCGGAGACATCCGTGGGCAAATATCCGGTGGAAGCGGTGCGGTACATGGCGAAGATCGCGGCGGAGAGCGAGGATTCGATTCGCAAGAAGGGATATATCGACCCGCCGCACCAGGCGCAGCCATCGAACGCGGAGATTCTGGCGGATGCGGCGCATCATGCGGCGCGCGATTCGGGGGCGGCGGCGATCGTGGTGTTCAGCTCGCGGGGTTCGAGTGCGCGGCTGGTGTCGCGGTACCGTCCGCCGGTGGGGGTGTTCGCGATCACGCCGCACGATACGACGGCGCGGCAGCTCTCGGTGAGTTATGGCGTGACGCCGCTGCTGGCGCCGGATGTCTCGAGCACGGACGAGATGTTGGCCCAGATGGACCGGGTGCTGATTGAGGGCGGGTACTTGCAGAAGGGGCAGCTGGTGGTGTTCGTTGCGGGGCAGCCGGTGGGTCGGCCGGGGACAACGAATTTGATGAAGCTGCATCGGGTGGGGCTGGGGTAAAACAGATCGCTCCCTGACGGTCGCGGCTCTGAATGAGGGCGATGCGGTGCGGTTGGGGATGACCGTGGGGAGATCGAGAGCACGGGCGCTCCCTGACGGTCGCGGCTCGTTGTCGCACTATTGGAAGGTGAGGGTGACGGGGTTGGTGCGTTGGGTGTCGACGGTGAGGGTGACGAGGACATCGCCTTTTGCGGCGAGGGCTCGGGGGAGCTTGACGTTGATTTGGTCCAGGCCTTCGAATTGCAGTTGTGGGCCGGCGTAGTCGGCGGGGACAGGCAGGTCACCAAAGTTCACGGTTACGGGGGTACGATGTCCGCGCACTCCGGTGGCGTAGAGGGTGAGGTACAGGTCTTCCTCCGCGGGACCGAAGACGATTGGCTGGTATTTCAGGGCGAAGAGGGCGGGGGACACCGAGGAGATTGTGATGGCGGCTACTGCGTCCGGCCAGCCTTCCCTTCGCACGGTGAGAGTGGCATCGCCGGGCAGGGCTTCGGCGGGGAGAACGCTGTTGAGTTGGCCGGGACTACTGTAGAAGATAGGCATGGCGCGTTCGCCGAGCGAGAGGGTCACGGGGGCGTCGAGATCGGCGCCGAATATCGTGATCAACGATGCCGGAGCGAAGGGGCCCGGCAGGAACGATGCGGCGTTGACCACTCCTGCCGGCGCGATGGTGGGCGGAAAGTACTGCGGGAAAAGGTCGTGGTCCGGCAAATCGGGTACGGCGGCGAGCGCGTCCCAGACGGACTGCGCGACATAGCTGGTGAGGCTGGTCTGATCTTTACTGTCACCGTTGAAGAGAAACGCGTAACAGATGCCGTTGGCGAAGTGCCAGAAGCCGGCGCGCGTACCGGGAACGGTGCCTCCGTGGGACCAGGTGATGCCGCCTAACTGCGGCACCGCGAAGAGGCCGAAGCCGTACCAGCCGACGGAATCGACCCAGGTGGTGCGTGGGGTCTGGGCGATCATGGCGGCGAAACTGTCGGCGGTGACGGGCGCGCGTGGGCGGGCGCCATCGAGGAGGGCGGTGAGCTTGGCGAGATCGATCACGGAACTGACCCATGCGCCATCGGCGTCGTTGAGATCGAAATTGGCGAAGCCATAGGGCGCGGGTTCCATTTCGCGTTGGGCCGAGACGTAGGAACTGACCAGAGGGGCGCCGGGGTAATCGTAATATTTGACTTCGCCGGGCAAGCGGGCGGCCAGCGTGGAGCCGCCGAGTTGAATGCGGGGGAGGCCCGACGGGGTGAGGATGGAATCGCGGACGTAGGCTTCGTAGGATTTGCCGCTGATCTTCTCGATGACGCGGCCGAGCAGCATGTAGCCAAAATTCGAATAGGCGAAGCGCGCGCCCGGAGCGAACTCGAGCGGCTGGGCCAGCATGTAACGGATCACGGTGTCGCGGGATGGCGGGAATGCGGTGCGGGTTGCGCTGGCAGCGGTGATGGTGCGGTCGCCCGTGACTGGGTCGCCGCTGATCATGCGATCCCAGCCGCCAGTGTGATGGAGGACCTGGCGAACCGTGATGGCGGGGATGCGAGAGTCGCCCAACTTGCCGTTATACGGGGAGTATTGATTGAGGATGGTGAAGATCGGGGTGTCGAGATCGAGCTTGCCCTGTTCGACGAGGGACATCACGGCGGTGGCGGTCAGGGTCTTGCTGGTGCTGGCCCAGCGAAAGAGGGAGTCGGGCTGGGCGGGCACTTGGGACTCGGCATCGGCCCAGCCATAGGCGCGGGCGAATACCAGGCGGCCATCCTTGACGACGGCGAGTGAACCGCCTTTGACGCTGTAGCGTGAGAGGGCCTGCTGCATCACGTTATCCAACGCGGAGAGGGTGGGTACGGGAGTGCCGGTTTGGGCGGCGCATAGGGGAGCGAGCAGGGCTGCCAGATATGCAAGTCGCATGGTTAATAGGACTAAAATATCTTATTTTAGTTCACGGGGGAAGGGTTGCAAGTGGTGGGAACAAATCGGGCGGAGGGTTCGTCTTTCTAGTGACGCATCCTGCGATAATCGGGAACGATATGGCATCTGGGAGTATTTTCCGCCGGCCGGCTGTGATGTTGGCGCTTGCGCTGTGTTCGGTCGGCGCCGTAGTGACGTTGATGGGGCGACTGGCCACGGGGCCACAGGTTGCGCAGAAGAAGGTGCAGGTCTCGACGGGGGACGCGTCGGAGAGCTATCCATCGATTTCACCTGATGGGAAACGGCTGGCGTACAGCGGGCGGGACAGTTCCAAGGTCAGCGCGTTTCACGTGTTCGTGCGCGAACTGCCTTCGGGCAAGCCGCTGCAGTTGACCAAGGGCGAGGGCAACGACATCGCGCCGGTGTGGTCGCCGGATGGCGGGACGCTGGCGTTTGTGCGGGTGGAGGACGGCAAGCGGGAATGCATCGTGATGCCGGCGGATGGCGGGGACGAGCGCAAGATCGCGGAACTTGGCGCGGCGGCGGATTCGACGCAGCCGATGCCGGAGGTCTCCTGGAATCCCGACGGCAAGTCGCTGGTGGTGGTGCAGAACGGCGAGAAGCAACTGCCCGGCCTGGCGACGCTGGCGGTGGATTCGGGAAAACTGCAGCGCATCACCAATCCCACGGAGGGCAGCGAGGGCGATTCCACGCCGGCGGTGGCGCCGAGCGGGAGCACGATCGCGTTCGTGCGACACACACAGAATGAGGGTGGGGATATCTTCCTGTGCGACGCAAGCGGCGGCGGAGTGCGTAGGCTGACGTTCGACGATCACGGGATCCGCGGGATTGCGTGGAGCCGCGACGGGCAGGACCTGATCTACTCGGCCAACCGCGCGGGCGGGTGGCGCATCTGGCGGGTGCCGGCGTATGGTGGGAGTCCGCGCGAATATACGCTGGGCGGGAAGCAGGCATACTATCCGACGGTGGGGCGCAACCGGCTGGCGTACACCGATAGTCCGACGGTGTCGGCGATCTGGCGGGCGACGCTGGGCGGCGGTCCGGATGCGGTGGAGGAGCGCGCGCTGCTGCGATCGACGGGGCGCGAATCGCTGCCGGTGTGGTCGCCGGACGGGACGCGGATCGCGGATATCAGCGACCAGACCGGAGCGGAGGAGATTTTCGTAAGCGACGCGAACGGGCAGAATCGCGTGCAGATCACCCAGTTCAAGGGTCCGCGGGTGAAGGGGGTGCGCTGGTCGCCGGACGGCAAGGGATTGATCTTCGACTTTTCCACGGACCATGGGTGGGAGGTCTTCACGGTGGCGGCGTCGGCGGGGCAGACTCCGGTGCGTGTGCTGCTGAATGCGAACAACGCGTCGTACTCGCACGATGGGAAGTCGATCTACTTTCAATCGCGCGGGGAGATCTGGAAGGCGACGGCGGCGGGCGGAAATCCTCAGACCCTGGCGCGGGATCGGGATCGCGGGGGAGCGCAGCCGGTGGAATCGGCGGATGGGAAATACGTTTACTATCGTGCGCGCCGCGGTATCTGGCGGGTACCGGCGGCAGGCGGCGAGGGGGAAGAGGCATTTGTCCCGGAGCACGACCTCTCGTTTTCGACGACGATCCAGCCGGTGAAGAAGGGCGTGTACTACGCGGAGTTCGAACGCAGCCAGCGGGCGATGGCGGTATCGTTTTACGATTTTGCGACGAAGAAGAGCACGGTGGCGTTTCGGATGAAGAACACTGACTTTTGGAATGGCGCGGCGTTCTCGGTATCGCCGGACGGGAAGTATTTGTTGTATCCGCGGGTGGACCAGAGTCAGACGAATTTGATTTTGGTGGAGAATTTCAGGTAGTGGAGAGCCAGAAGCTTTCGGTCCATGTGGCGGCCGGGGGGATGGACTGCAGGTCTTTGTAGAGGCCGGCGTGGGCGAGGTTGAAAGCGTTGGTGATGGCCGCCATGGGTTCGAAGCAGATAAAGTCCTGGCCCTTGGGGGCGTAGACCACGGCTACTGTGTATTTGGGGCCGTAGGTGACAGTGATGCGCTCGCGGCCGCCTTCGACATAGAAGCGGGCGAGGCCATCCGCGTCCCGGACGAGATTGGTGAAGACGTCGTCGAGCTGGCCGGTCGCAAGGGAATGCGGGTCGGCGAACTCGAGCGGTTTGCTTTCACCGGTGGGGATCAACTGGGAGTTGAGCGCGAGATGATCGCGCGCGGCCAGGTGAACGTGCCACTCATCGCGGTGCACATCGTGGAGCTGGAAGTAGGGATGATAGCCGATGCCGACCGGCATAGGGGCCGTGGCGTGATTTTCAATCGCGGTCTGGACTTCGACAACCCCGCCGCGAAGGCGATAGGTCATGGTCAGCGTGTGCGGGAAAGGGAACTGCGCCATGAGGTCCGGATGCTTCCAGAATTCCAGGCGGCTGGTGAGCCAGGCGGAGCGATCGTCGGCCTTGGCCTCGACGACCTTCCATAAGTCGGAGTAAGTGAGCAGGCCGTGGATGGGATTCTTGTTGCCGTCGGGGCGCAGGTTGCCGAGCTCGGGGTTGAGCAGATAGTGTTTGCCGTTGGCCCAGTAACTGTTGCCCGCGATCCGGTTGGCCCAGGGCGCGAGGAAGGGCACGCCGCAGAATTTGGGCTGGCGCGCGAATTCGGCGGGGCCCCCGGTGTAAGGGAAGTAGAGGTAATTGCGGCTGCGCACCTTCCATTCGAAGGCGGTGTTGCCGACGGAAGGCGCGACGGCCAGTTCCACTTTGCGGGCGGAATCCACGAGCCGCACGACGTCGACGCCATCGACGGGCTGGCGGAGGACGGAATAATCACTCATCGTATGTCGTCCAATTCGCGGAGGTCGATCTCGGTGTCCTTCTGGCAGCAGACGCACGGACCGGGCGCGTATGCGCGAATGTAGCACACGTCGCACCAGTAGGTGATCATCTTGGTCTTGCCATCGTGATCATGCACGAGGAGGGAGCGGGTGTGCTGGGGATCGAGAAGGAATTTGTCGGGGGCGGTGAAGTGGCCGTGGACCTCGGCGTCAAAGCCGTTGACGCGGGGATCGTGGAGGACTTTGCGGGTTTGCTGATCGCCATCGAGTTGGATCAGTTTATGTTCGGAGGTTTCGATGGCGGGCGCCGCGCCGGGGCGAACGATGAGTTTCCCGCTCACGATTTCGGCAGGCTTCGGCTTGTCGGCAGCAGGAAGGGAACAGACCGCGAGAGCCAGCAAACACAGACATACCCTCATGCCGCTATTGTACCTTTTGCAGACTGCGGTAGGCCTCCGCGATCCAGGCCGGCTCATCGGGCTCGCCTTTGTTGGGCATGCCCTTAGCGCGCGACCAGCGGTGAATCCAGGAAAAGCCGCCGGTTCCGAAGTACTCGTCGGGCAGGCTGTAGGCGGGGTCTTTGAGGGCATCATCGAGCGAGACGAACTGATAGCCGCGGCGGCGCATCATGGCGAGGAGGGCGGGCATGGCGTCGGCATTGAGGCGACTGGCGTGGATCAGCAGGGTCTGGGGAATGTCGCGGCCCACGACTTCGCGGGTGCGCTGCTCGAAGAAGGCGAAGATGGATTCCATGTAGGCCAGGTAGGTATCGCGGACGCGGACGGCGAGCGCGGGGTCGGTCTTGAGGGCGGGGGCGTAGACGGCGGCGAACATCCAATCGGAATTGTCGAGCGTGACGGGGGCGATGCGGTAGTGATGTTCGGCGAGGAATTTTTCGAGGGCGCGGCGGGTGTCGGCGTCCTTACCGGCGTGCAGGAAGGGATGGCGGAAGAAGACGGGTGGGCGACCGAGGGCTTGGGTGATGGGGGGCTCGCCGCGGAGGAGGTCGGCTTCGTAGCCGGCGAGGGGCGTGGTGTTGAGGTCGGGATGGGACCAGGTGTGATTGCCGAGAGTGGCGCCGGACGAGAGCCAGAGTTTGAGGATGGTCTGGAGTCCGGGGGCGCCGAGCTGTTCGGCACGTCCGGCGTTGACGAAGCCGATGACGGGGATGCCGCGGAGGGGAGTGAGGAGCTGAGATGTGAGGTCGCGGATGGAGGCGAGGTCGCGGGCGTCGCGGGAATCGCCGCCGCGGGGGAGATCGTCGATGGTGATGGCGACTTGGCGGGGCTGAGCGAAGGCGGCCAGGGCGGTGACGAGGAGGGGGAAGAGACGCACGATTTAGTTTGGCATGGGGAGGGGGAAAGGCAGATTAGTGGACAGGCCAGGAGGCCTGTCCCACTGGACTAGGAGAGGACTTGGGTGATGCGGCGGTGGGCCCAGGCGACGGATTTCCTGACCATGTTGCGGCGGTCGGTGGAGGCGGCGACGATCAGGGGGGCGAAGGCGGCACGGCGGACGAACTCGGGGCGGGCGGTGGGCCACTTCGCGGCCATTTCCCAGGCGTGCGGGGTGTTGCGGAAGAGATTCTGGCAGGCCTGGTCGCAGACGTCCCAGGAATCGAAATCGCAGGCCCAGCGGTCCATCTGCCGTTTGGTGACGAGCGCGGGGTCGTCGATGATGGTGGCCAGGATGCGCGCCTCGTGGATGCCGGAGTCCCAGAGTTCGAGCGACAGAGAGTGGTTGCGGCCGATGGATTTGGCGAGTTTACGGAGCGATTTCACTGGGCGCGTAAGGCGTCGAGAATTTCGGGGGCGGTCATTTAATACTCCACGCTCACCTGGAAGAGGCCCTTGGCGGGGGCGGTGGCGCCGGAGCGGGCGGGGAGCGCGTCGAGGTTGATGATGTTGCCGCGACCGGCTTCGATCAGGGTGCCGACGATGTTGCGCACCATGTGTTTGAGAAAGCCGCTGCCACGCACGCGGTAGACCAGGCGCTGCGGGAAGCGCTCCAGGGTGGAGGAGAAGATGGTGCGGACCTTGGATTTGCCCTCGGTGTCGCGGGCGTCGGAGGCGGCGAATGGGGTGAAATCGTGTTCGCCTTCAAAGGCGCGCGCGAGCCGCACCATGCGTTGCTCATCGAGCGGATAGGGGTGGTGATACACGTACGGCCACTCGAAGGGGCTGCATACTTCGTCGCGGAACATGCGGTATTCGTACGTCTTAGCCACGGCGTCGAAGCGGGGGTGAAAATCGGCGTGCATTTCACTGGCGGAGAGGACGCGGATACCGGGCGGCAGCAGGCGGTTGACGGCGCGGCGGAGATTATCGACCGGGATGGGGTTTTCGATGCTGAAGGCGGCGACCTGGGCAAGAGCGTGGACACCTGCGTCAGTGCGGCCGCTGCCGGCGACGTGGACGGGCTTGCCTTCCATGCCGCTGACGATTTCCTCGAGAATGCCCTGGATGGTGGGGAGGCCGGGCTGCACCTGCCAACCGTGAAACGGTCCACCGTCGTAAGAGAGATAAATGCGGATGCGGCGCATTACGCCGGACGCGAGCCGGGCTTGACTACGGGCAGGCCCTGCCGGCAGAGCGGGCAATCCTCGGGGCGATAGGCGGCTACCTGTAAGGTGGCGAGCGCGACGCGGGGGACGCCGACATCGGCCTGGCCGCCGCTGCGGTCGATGATGCTGCCGGCGGCGAGGACGCGAGCGCCGGCGGAGCGCAGCGCTTCGACCACGTCGACGGTGCTGCCGCCGGTGGTGATGACGTCTTCGACGACGACCGCGGTTTCACCGGGTTGGACGGTAAAGCCGCGTCGTAGCAACATCTTACGGGTTTCGGGATCGCGTTCGGTGAAGAGAAACGGGGTGGCGAGGGCGCGCGCGACTTCGTGGCCGATGATGAGCCCGCCGAGCGCGGGGGAGACGACGAGCGCGACCGGCTCGTGGACGATGCCGCGCAACTCCGCGGCCAGGCTGCGGCCGAGCTGCTCGGCGGCGGCGGGGTGGCGCAGCACGAGCGCGCATTGCAGGTAGTTGGGGCTGTGCAGGCCGCTGGTGAGGCGGAAGTGTCCTTCCAGGTAAGCGCCAGTGGAGCGAAACAGGCTGATAACGGATTCGGCTTGCGGCGTCACAAAGGCCTACTATACCATTGAACTTAAAGACTACAGTTTCAGGCCTGCCCGTTGGGCACGGAGGTTTATCCAATGACCGGTATTCGACCCTATCTCGCGGTGTTGTGTGCACTCATTCTTCTGACGCCAGCAGGCGGCTTCGCGGCCGATCCCCCGCAAGCGCCGCAGCCGTCGCAGCCTCAACAGAATCCTCCCGGCGCGGGATCTCCGCAGCCGGCGATGACGGAGCGAAACGGAATCATCGTCCGCGTGAGCGGACCGTACCGACCGACTCAGGAGCCGCCCAATAATCTCAAGAACTCGACACGCATCGAACAATTGCTGCGTGCGGGCAATCTCTATCTTTCGATGCAGGATGCGATTGCCCTGGCGCTGGAAAACAATCTCGACATCGCGATTCAGCGCTACGGTCCGCAGTTGGCGGACGCGGCGCTGCTCTCGGCGCAGGCGGGAGCATTCGCCCGCGGTGTTTCCACGAGCGTGACGGCGGGGCCCTCGAGCGCTTCGGTTTCGAGCAGCGGCACCACGGCGGGCACCAACGTCAGCGCGGGCGCGCTCTCCAGCAACGCGAACTCGAGCGCGGTGGGCGCGAGCGTGATCAGTTCCTCGGGGCCGGCGATCCCCAGCCTGGATCCGGCGTTGACCGGCTCGTTGAGCTGGGCGCATGCCACCACGCCGCAGAGCAGCGCCTTCCTGACGGGGACGAACTCGCTGATTCAGCGCAGCGATGTGACGAACTTCGGAGTCACGAAGGGATTTCTGACCGGCACCACGGTCGGCATGGGGCTAAACAACTCTTCGATTACGAGCAACAATCCGCGCAACGATTTCAATCCGGCGACGAATTCCTCGCTGGCGCTTTCCTTCACGCAACACTTGTTACAGGGGTTCGGGACGGCAGTCAACTCCCGGCAGATCCGGATCGCCAAAAACAATCGCGAGGTGAGCGACCTGACCTTCCGCCAGCAGGTGGAAACCACCGTGGTCGCGGTGATGGAACTGTACTGGGACCTGGTTTCGTTTAACGATGCGATTCAGGTGGGCAAGGACGCGCTGGCGGCCAGCCAGCAATTGCTGGAGAACAACCGCAAGCAAGTGGAAGTGGGAACGCTGGCGCAGATCGAGGTGGTGCGCGCGGAGGCGGAGATCGCGTCGCGCGAGCAGACGCTGCTGGTAAGCCAGACGCGCGCGCTGCAGCAGGAGACGATTCTGAAGACGGCGCTGAGCCGGACCGGAGTTGCGAGCCCGGCGATTGCGGCGGCACACATTATTACGACGGACGTGATCCGGGTACCGGCGGTGGAGCCGGTGGTGCCGATTCAGGATTTGACCGCGCAGGCGCTGGCTTCGCGGCCGGAACTGGCGACCAGCCGCATCCAGCTGGCCAACCAGGAGTTGACCATTCGGGGTTCGAGGAATGGACTGCTGCCGACATTGGATGTGGTGGCCGCATTGAGCAACGGCGCGCTGGCGGGCTCGCCCAACCCGCTGCCGGCGGTTGCGGGATCGCCGCATTCGAACAATCCCTTCTTCATCGGCGGCTACGGCACGGTGCTGGCGCAGTTGTTCGCGCGTAATTTTCCGAACTATTCGGTCGGGGTCAACCTGAATATTCCGATTCGCAATCGGGCGGCGCAGGCGCAGGTGATTACGGACGAGCTTACGTACCGGCAACAGCAGTTGGTACTGACCCGGCTGGAAAACCAGGTCCGGGTGGACGTGCAGAACGCGATGATCGGGGTATCGCAGGCGCGGGCGCAGTACCTGGCGGCGCAGAAGGCGACGGTGCTGCAGCAGCAGACGCTGGATGCCGAGCGGAAGAAACTCGACCTCGGTGCGTCGACGATCTACAACGTGATTTTGGCAGAGCGTGATCTGGTGACGGCGCAATCGGCCCAGGTTGCGGCGGAGGCCGGCTACGCGAAGGCGAAGGTAGAACTGGATCGGGCAACCGGGCAAACCCTGTATAACAACAACGTGTCGGTGGACGACGCTTACAAGGGCGTGGTTGCGCGGCCGCCGAGTCCCTTGCCGGTAATGCCTCAGGGAGCTCCCCAACGATAGGCGGTTGGCGTCGACGAAGTTGACACACGAATGCCAATTTTGCATACGGATTTTCTGCGCGTGGATGTTGAGGATTGAGAAAAACCCTGATTTCTTAGAGGTTTTGAGTTTGGCGGAGGAATTGCTGTAAGAGAGGCGTGACTGAAACCAAAATGGCTCCCGGGAAGACGGTTGATCCTCTCTACAAAACCCGCCTACTGGTCACCTCGCCTGAAATCCTCTAGCTCACCAGACACCCTCACTTCCGTCTTTCCGGGGCCTGTACCGCAGGCCCCATTCAATCTCGTTTACGATAGAGCATGGCTCAAGGTATGTTCGACGTTCCCTGTCCGTGCTGTAAGGCAGTGCTGAAGATCGATCCCGAGACGCGGGCCGTGATTGCCCATACTGTCCCCGAGAAGGCTCCACTGATTGAAGATTTGGCCGCCGAGGTGGCGAAGCTCAAAGGTGAGGGCGCCCGGCGCGAGCAGTTGTTCCAAAAGTCGTTCGAGGCGGAGAAGTCGCACGGGAAGGTGCTGGAGAAGAAGTTCGACGAGCTCTTCAAGCGCGCCAAGGAAAACCCCGACGTCAAACCGCCGACGCGCGATATCGACCTGTAGGCCGCTATGTTCCCATACGACGTCCAAATTCTTGCCGCGGTGCAAGAGCCGGCGGAGTCAATCGGCGATGTGATTCGGATGCAGGAAACGATCCAGGGATTGTGCGCGGATGGCGACGGACTGAAGTGGTTCAACGGGCTGTACCTGGAAGTCACGCGTGCGGTAGAGGCGCGGGTGACGGCCGGCGGGTTCGCGGATCCGGCGTGGATGGCGGCCCTGGACGTGCATTTTGCGGGGCTGTACTTCGACGCGCTTCGCGCCGCGTTTTCCGGCGGGACGGCGCCGGGATGCTGGCGGGCGGTTTTCGAACGGCGCAACCGGACGGAGCTGACGCGGATTCAGTTTGCGCTGGCCGGAGTCAACGCGCACATCAATCACGATCTGCCGATCGCGCTGGTGCGCACGGGGCAGGCGCTGGTCCACGGCGGGACACGGTATAGCGATTACACGGCGGTGGACGCCACGTTGTGCGCGATGATCGACCGCGCGAAGGTGGAATTGCGGGTCCGGCTGTTGGGCGAAGTGCTGCCCCCGGCTGCGATCCTGGAGGACACGCTGGCGGCGTTCAGCATGACGGCGGCGCGGGAAGCGGCGTGGAATAACGGCGAGGTGCTGTGGGTGCTGCGCGATTGCGCGTCGTTATCGGAGCGCACGCTGGATATGTTGGACGGGATGACGTCGGTGATCGGCAAGACGCTGCTGGCAGCGGTGGTGTAGAAGGGGCAAGCCGGATCAGTCGCGGAAATTGAGGGGGTCGCGGAGGTTTTGGAGTTCGCGGTAGTAATACAGCGGGGTGGGCTTGCGGCCATTGAAGCGCAGCGAGCGGAGGAAATCGAGCTCCGCTTTGGTGGCTTCGCCGCAGAGCGATGAATCTTTGAGGAAGGCGTGGAAGGCAGGCGGGTTCTCGCCGCCGGTTTCGGGCTCGCGCTCGACGAAGGCGAAGCGCTTGAGCGGGGCCGAGGCCAGGCGGCGATTCAGGATGATGTCCACGCCGAAGGTTTCCAGGTCGATGTCCCAGGACTCGATCAGCGGGTCCAGGAAAGTGACGCAGTTCCCTACCGACACGTGGAATACGTCGGTATCGAGGAGATCCAAAATAGAGACGCGCGCCACCTCGTAGCGTTGCCTGGTGAGGCGAGCCACGAGGCGGAGCCATTTCTCATTGTCCAGTTCCTCCCGCGCGACGCCTTTGGCGACTTCGAGCAGTTTTTGCGTCACCAGGCGTTCCAGGGAGCCGAAGGGCTCTTTTTCGAAAATCGATTGAATCCTCTTCCGTTTCCGCGGATTGGCCTTACGGAGAATCAATGCGCGAAAGTCGTGAAATAAGGGGCTCGGCGGGTCGAGGATTTTCTTCTTGAGCACTTCGCGGCGTTGCAGGCTGGCCAATCTGGAGAGTTCGCCGGCCGGCAGCTTCAGGAATTTGCCCAACTTGCCGTAGATATCGGTGCGGTCGGGAGCGGGAGGCAGTTTTTTCCCGGCAAGGAGTTGCGAGATGTAGGATTCGGTGACTTGCGTGGCGAAAGCCAGGTCTTTTTGGTCCACGCCCAGTTCCTTGAGGCGGCGCCTGATAATCAGCGGGACGTCCACGGTTTTCCTTTCCCCTGCTTAACTCGAGCAGTTAAGCGCAGGTCAATTGTGACATGAATTAGCCCGTCCTACATCCGTGATTAACCTATTGTGGTTAATAATCAAGTTGCCTTCATGCCGTCCATCGAGATGGCATCCGGAATGCTACGAGTTATGCACCGGCGCACCAGCCGTCACGAAAAGGGTGAGGAATGTTTCAACTCGTCAACATCATCAAGTGGACTTCGATTGCAGTTCTGCCGATGGCCTCTCTCTTTTCGCCGTACGCCGCGCGATATGAGCTGCTGTTGAATCTCGTGGTGTGCCTGGCCGCCGCCGCGCTGGTACATCGCGCGATTTGTGCCGGCAGATACTTCGAGGCGTTCGGATTCCTGGCGATCGCGGTGGTGTTTAGCCCGTATGCGCTGGCCATCAAGATCTTCCTAATGATGGGCGCCGGGTGTCTCGGGACGCTGGGTGCGGTGATCGCGGCGTTTCGCAGGCCAGTGGTGAATCGAGGAGGAGAACTTTCATGTCATTCGGAATCTACATCGCAGGGTATCTGATCGTGATCATCGGCCTGGCCTACGGCGCCACGTTGATGCACATGCCGGCGCATTGGATCGCAGTCGGAGTCATCGTCCTGGCCGGACTCGGCATTGTGACGGGCGTCAAGAACACACGGCAAAAGGACTCCGGGAGTTAGGGCCAAACGCTCCGAGGTCGCTCCCTCACCGTCGCGGCTCTTTGTCGTTACGGGGCCCAACCGGGCATGACGTAGGCGTAGAACATTACCAGCACGCCGATTACGCTTGCCAGGAAGATGCTGTGGCGGAGGGTAAAGCGGAAGAGCAGGGCTTCATCCTCGCGCTTCATGCTGGTGGCGGCCGCGGCGACGGCGATGCTGGTGAGGCTGATCATTTTTCCCATGACGCCGCCGGCGGAATTGGCGGCGGCCATCAACACGGGATTCTGACCGAGCTTTTGCGCGGTCACTACCTGCAAAGTGCCGAAGAGGGCGTTAGCGGAGGTGTCGCTGCCGGTGAGGAAGACGCCCAGCCAGCCGAGCAGGGCACTGAAGAAGGGGAACAGCACGCCAGTTGTGGCGAAGGCAAGACCGAGGGTTGCGGTGGAGCCCGAGTAGTTCATCAGCATCGCCAGGCCCAGCACTGTGGCCAAGGTCAATTCGGCGAGCGCGAGCTGCTTCGCGGTATGGCGCAGGACGCGGCCGAATTGCGCGAGCGAAAGCCCAGTAACCAGGGCCGACAGAATGGCGGCGAACAGGCACGCGGTTCCGGACGCGGAAAGCCAGGGGAACTTGTACAGCGCGGCGTAGGCTGTGGGTTTGGCGACGGCCGGCGGCATACGCTGGATTGCATTGTGGAGGCCGGGCCACTCGATAGGCACGTCGAAGCTGGTCAGCCACAACTGCAGCGGACGGTATCCCCAGAGGAGAACGAAGATCACCAGCAGAAGGTAGGGCGCCCAGGCCATCGCGATGGCATGGCCGCCGTGCTTCTGGCGTGAACCGCCCCGGCGGCGGATGACGACGAGGAGCGCGCCCATCGCGGCCATGGAAGCCAGGATGTCGGTGAGCTGCGGTCCCATGAAATTGGAGACCAGGAACTGCGTGCCGCCGAACGCGATGCCGCATGCGGCGGCGGCGGGCAGCACGCCCTTCAAGCCTTTCCAGCCGCTCATCACGGCGATCAGGTAGGCGGGGATGAAGAGCGACACGGGGGCACAGATGCGGCCCACGCCGGCGCTCAGGCGTTCGAGCGGCAGGCCGGTGGTGACGGCGAGCGTGGTGATGGGAATGCCGATGGAGCCGAAGGCTACGGGCGCGGTATTGGCCAACAGGCAGATAGCGGCGGCGTAGAAGGGCTCGAAGCCGAGGCCGGTCAGCATCGCGGCCGCCACCGCGACCGGGGTGCCGAAGCCGGCGGCGCCTTCGATGAACGCGCCGAATGCGAAGGCGATCAGCAGGGCTTGCAGGCGCGAATCACTGGTGAGGTGGCCGATGGAATCCTTGAGCACTTCGAACTTGCCGCTCTCGAGCGTGATGCGATAGAGCAGGATGGCGCTGAACACGACCCAGCCGATGGGAAACAGGCCGAAGGCCGCGCCGAAGGTGATGGCACCGGCGGCCAGCCCGACGGGCATTCGGTAGACGCCCACGGCGATCACGGCGGCCGCGCAGAGACCGAGCAGGGAAGCCATCCATGCGGGCTTGCGCAACACTCCGAGGAGTACGAGCAGGGTGAAAATCGGAATCGCGGCAACCAGTGCCGAGAGCGGCAGGCTGCCTCCAACCGGTGTATAGGTCTGTTCCCACATAATGCGGTTAGCCTTGGATGCGGAGATCTTTGTTGCTCCAGAGAGTTTCGCGGAGGTCACGTTTTAAGATTTTGCCGGTGCCGGTCTTGGGCAGGGCGGTATGACTGAAGTGAAATCGCCGGGGCATTTTGAACTTGGCGATGCGGCCCTGCAGGTAGTCGCAGAGGACGCGTTCATCGAGCGCGTGGCCAGGTTTCACGGTGACGAAGGTCGCGGGCACCTCGCCCCACTGCGGGTCGGGCGCGGAGACCACGGCGCATTCGAGCACGGCGGGGTGCGAGGCGATGGCGCGCTCGACTTCGATGGAAGAAATATTCTCGCCGCCGGAAATGATGATGTCCTTCTTGCGGTCGACGATGTGGACGTAATTTTCTTCGTCCCACATCGCCATGTCGCCGGTGTGCAGCCAGCCGTTAGTCATCACGTCGGCGGTGGCCTTGGGTTCGCGGAAGTAGCCGTCCATGATATTGTCGCCGCGCATTACGATCTCGCCGATGGCCTCCATGTCGCGAGGGACGTCTTTCATTTCCAGGTCCACCACGCGGATTTCGCACCCGGGCAGGGACCAGCCGGTCATGGCGCGGCGGCGGATGCGCTCGGGTTCGCTCATTTCGGGCAAGGTGGATTTATCACGCGCGCTGGTGGCGACAGGGGAGGTTTCAGTGAGACCGTAGCCGGACATTACGGGGCAGGGAAATGCGGCCTCCAACCGCTCGATCAGCTCGGGCGAAGAGGCGGCGCCGCCGAGGTGGACCTGGCGCAGGCTGGAAAGGTCGTAGGCGGCGAGGTCGGGGCAATGAAGCAGGGCGTTGGCCATGGTGGGTACGAGCGACATCGACGTGGCCTTTTCTTCCTGGATCAGGCGCAGAACGTGGGCAGGCTCGAAGCGGCGCACCATCACCTGTTTGAGGCCGTGCAGGGTGGCGCATTGCGGGCGGCCCCAGCCGTTGGCGTGGAAGAGCGGGATGGTGTGCAGCTCCACCATGGTTTCGTCGTTGTAGAAGGTGGCGGAGACGGCGAACATGTGCATGTAAAGAGTGCGGTGGGAGAGGGTCACGCCCTTGGGGGTGCCGGTGGATCCCGAGGTGTAAAACAATTCGGCGATTTCGCGTTCGTCGAACGTGAAGATATCGGGACGCTCGATGCGGCCGCGCTGGAGCAGCTCCTCATAGGCGGCGCCGACTTCGATCCAGCGCAGCACTCCGGGGCAGGCGGCGCGCAGTTGTTCGACGACGGGAGCGAAATCAGGCTCGTAGATTACGATGCGCGGCTCGGCGTGACAGAGGATTCCGGTCAATTCGGCGGCGGTGAGCCGGACGTTCAGCGGCATTACGATGGCGCGGATCAAGGGCGCGCCGAAGTAGCCTTCGAGCAGCTGGTGCGTGTTGAAGCTGAGGAACGCGACGCGATCGCCGGGTACGACTCCTTCGGAAAGCAGACCGAAGGCGAGCCGCTCGACGCGCTCGCCGAACTCGGTATAGGTGAAGCGTTGTTCCCCGCTGACCACGCCGGTCTTCCTGCCGAAAAGATCAACAGCCCGATAGAGCGCCCGAATTGGCGTCAGAGGTACGTGCATGACTTTGCGATTGTATCAGGCGACCCTGGTACCTCGTTATGGGCCGGCAGGTACCAAGGATTCGAGCCGAGGCGTAAAGAAGTCCCGAAATTGCAGATATTCAGGCCCTGTTTACTATGGTTAGCGGAGGTCTAATGTCGGCGTGGTTTTAGCACTCGCCCGGTACTACCCACACCCCGCGGCAACTTGGTTTTCGGATGCCGGTATCCGTATTGTGGTCTCGATGCAGGTTTTGAGGGCCGCGGTGTGGGTGCTGCTGTTGTGCGGCGCCGCCGGGGCGAACACGATTATCCTCACGGGATTGCACACCAGCCTTGGCCTGCAGAATAGCCTTTACTTTGACGAGGATGGGGTGGCGTCCCAGGCTTATTGGGTGGGTGGCATCGATATCAAGGTGGACAATTTCTCGCGCGTGGTTTTTTGCGTGGACCTGTTCACGGACATCAATCTCAGCACGTACCGCACACAACTCGATTTTTCCGATACGCCGCAACTGAAGCGGGTGGGCTGGCTGCTGCAGACGCAGCTACCGGGGATCACGACGGCGGCCGGCGGCGCGGCGCTGCAGCTGGCGATCTGGGACATCGTAACCGACAACGGCGACGGCTTCGATCCGGGCAAGGGGCGCGTCACGCAATCCACCGATGGAACCCATCCAACCGACCCGAAGGTGCTCGCGACTGCCATCAGTCTGGAAACGATCAGTCAGGGGATGAGCTCCAATTTCGGAGTGGTGTATCACAACTTCACTACTTCCGGCGGAACGGTGGTGCAGACCTTGATGGGGGGGACGGTGAATGACGGAGGGCCGCAGCCTACAACGCCGGAAATCTCGCCGGTGGTGCTGATGCTGAGCGGCATTGGGCTGATGCTGATCGGAAGGCGTCGCCGGCGGAATTCTGGCACAATCGAACCACATGGTGAACGTCCAGATCTTCGGTGTGAAGAACTCGCAAGCGACGCGCGCCGCTGAGCGCTTTTTCAAGGAGCGCCGGATCGCGTTTCAACTGGTGGACCTGAAGAAGAAGCCGATGTCCCCCGGCGAGATCAAGCGATTCATCGACCGCTTCGGCCTGCTTCCGATGCTGGACTCCGAAGGCGCGGCGTACGTGGATGCGGGTCTCAAATACATGAGGATGTCCGACCCGGAATTGCTGCGAAAGATCGAAGACGAGCCCAAGCTCCTGCGGCTGCCGCTGGTGCGCGCCGGCAACCGTCTGAGCGTGGGGCATGACGAGGAAGCCTGGAGAGCGATGTTGACCGCGTGAAGGGGGATCGCCGCCAGGCGATCCCGGAGAGAAGTCCAGCGCGATTGCCGTTTATCCCGATCATGAATGGTGGCAGCAAATACTGCCGTGCCTGGAAAATGAAGATGCGGCGCTGATGAAAACTTGGTTTTGGCGATGTATAGAAAGAGTGCGGGCTTTGTAATGAGCGGTTTGATGGGTGAAAACGCCCCTCCGTGCTTCGGCCAGCCGAATGCAGGTAAAGGGCGTGGGGAGGTCGCGAGATGAAACTTAGCGCAATTCTTTTTTGCACCGCGATCCTGATATGCAGCGTCTTACAGGCCCAAACGCACCGCCAACGGTATCCCGTTCGGGTCTTCCAGGCTACGGCTTACACGCACAAGGATGTGACTGCTTCCGGCAAAGAAGCGCACCGCGGACTGGTGGCAGCCGACCCCGCGATCTTACCGCTGGGGTCTAAGATCCAGGTGACGAACGCGGGCGCGCATTCGGGCATCTATACGGTCGCCGATACCGGGTCGAGAGTACAGGGACGCCGTATCGATATCTTCGTGCACAGCGTGGCACAGGCCAAGGCATTCGGCCGAAAATCCGTATTGGTGCGAGTGCTGCGGCGCGGCCCGCGCGATGAAAAACCCATGTGAGCCGCTAGCGCTTCCAGGCAGTGAGGTGAAGACCGGCGGAGGTAGTGGCGCGGGCCACGTCGAGATCGTCTTTGGCGATCGGAACCGAGGCCGTGTGGGACGGGCTGATCGAGAGCGTGATTCGGTTATTGGCATCGACCGTCAGCTTGCGCGTGGTGTCGGCGTAAGACCGGAGGAGGCGCGCCAGTTTCGGGCTGTCGCAAGTGATCAGGGCTTCGCGCACCACGCGGTCGGCGGACGAATAGGTCAGCACCGCGACGACGTTGGGTGCGCGGAGGCGAGGATCGGTGATATCGTCGGGTGGTACTTCGAGACCGGCGTAGCGCATTGTCTGCACGTCGCGGGTGGTCGAGAACTGGACGAGCGGCACATAGGTATCGAACAGATGCGCGCCGGTGCCGAGCGCGTAGACCGACCACCACGCGACTTCTTCGAGGCCGCGTGAGATCACGAGGAGCTCACTGTTGACGGTCTTGGGCTCCACGCCGGAAACGGTCAAGGAGTAGAGAGGGTTCTGTTTGAGGTCGATGCCGAGCGGCCAAGCCTGAACGGTGGTGGATGCTTCCATGCCGATGTCCCCGACGAGTTCCGTGGTGTGGATGGTCTTGCGGAGGATCAGCCGCTGATCGCGGGGAAGTCCGGGTATTCCCTCGTTGGTCATTTCGTAGCCGACGTTGGTGATCTCGACGGCCGACTGACCATCCCTGATGCTGTAAGCGAGCGTCGATTCCGATTGTGTCCGGAAGGGCGGCGGCTGCTGTGCGGAGAGTGCGGCGGCGAGCAATAGGCTGCACGCGGGCGCGACGCGGTTGATATTCACAGACGCAGTCTAGCGCAGATTGTGGTTTTGAGAGGTTTGGTGCGCCCGGAGAGATTCGAACTCCCGACCTACTGATTCGAAGTCAGCCACTCTATCCAACTGAGCTACGGGCGCACGGAGTCAACAACTTACGAGCAATGAAGCCGTTTTGGAGAAAACTGACGTGACCCTATTCGAACGCTTCATTCAAGAACGAGTTTATCTGAAAGGCGTGGCCCCCGCAACGGGTGCGCGACTACGCCAGTGTCCAGCAAGCCTTCCGGCCGATTCTGGGCGAGCCTACCAAAATCGGCATGCTGGACTGCATCCAAAAGCTGCTAGGGCAGACGTTGAAGCGTGCCTCCCCGCCAGGGCAAGCTCAAGGTGGTCGGGCGGCGCGAACTCAAGGGCTTCTCTACTTGTGGCGGACATTGTTGCATGAGCATATAATTCTTAGTTAAGGTGCCAGACAAAGAGATAATCTCACAATTTCCCGACGGTAAGTTCTTTAGCGAGTTTAGAACCAAACACCCAGCGGTACTGCGAAGCCTCGACGGGATGGCGGCAGGGTTCACCGGACTAATAAACCTGCTGGAGAAACAACAGACATCCGACGTGAACGAGATGATGTATCTGTTGCTCGGGGCTTCATGGCGGGAGTTCGAAGAGGTCTTGGTGCTGGCACAAAACGGGTATGGTTCCGGCGGAATGAAGCTTCTTCGGGCACTATATGAGCGAACCGTAACAGCTCAATACCTAATGAAGCATCCGGACAAGGTGAAACAATTCAAGGATTTCACACATGTTCACTGGCATAAGCTCCTATTGGATGCTTACCAGTCAGGGATAGGGGCGAAGCTTCCCAAAGAGCGGCGTGAGGAGATTGAAAACAACTTCAAGGCGGTTGAGGGACAGTTCACCGAAGTCGCATGCAAACCTTGCAACAAGAATAGACTTCAAGGATCATGGACCAAAAAGCCCATTCCGACTCAAGCACGCGAGATTCATGAGCAACTGGGTCACATCTGTTTTCAAAGTTATCTTATGCCGACATTCTTCCTTCATACAACTGACTGGGGCATAAAGAAGCAAATGACGGCTAGGGCTGATGGTACGCGAGAACTGCATGCGGACGGCGCAGAGTCCTTTTATGCTGAGCGCGCAATTGTGTTCGGGGCAACGCTGATGACACACTTGGCTGACGGCATAGCTCAATTCTACTCCTTTGGTGAAAGTGAACGTAAGACAATCGAAGACGCCGTCGGAGCCATTACGCAGGACCTGATTGGCAATATCGGCATGGAAGAAGAACAGGAGCCAGAAACGATATAGGTTGCTTGCGCCCAAACCGATACCGCACCTTGCCGTAATCACGTGGTACATAAATCTCCGGGTAGTTGTCCTCAAACAGCTTTAGCTTAAATTCGCCGAATAGCTGTAGCGAGACCTTTGAACTCCCGCACTTCCTGGTGGGTAGATATCCCCGACGAGTGCGAATTCACGGACGATGACGCAATGCGCCAAGTGTACTTGGGATGCGGCGTGATCGCTGGTGGAGCTGAGTGCGGCCTACAACGGGAAGGCTAAAGAAGATATACCTAAGTGGTTGGCGTCCTAACGATTAAGATTTGGATTTGGCTCCAAATCAAATGGCAATACGACGAATATAAATGCAAGTAGAAGACCGCAGACCCACGATGCGACCATCAATCCCTCCTTATGAGACTCAACCCATTCTGACTTTAAACTCAGAAGCTGAACAACACCCATCGGGGCCGCCATCGTGGCAATATACAACCCATTCAGCAACAAGAGTCTCATCGTCTTGGAGTTTGATCAAGATTCAACTCAACATAAGCATACTTTTTATCATCAATCCAGAGTTCATTCTTGCCATCAACGAATACTACAACCTGGACTTTCGAGTCTTTGGACACCACAGGTGACACTCCCTCGCCCGACTCAAGAGAGTACGTTGCGAAATGCGCGGGGGTATTTGGGTCCACTTCTACATCAGAAACCTTAAGTTGTTTTATTTCTCTGATTTCTCGCTCCATGGACCTATTTGTACCCTGTCCCCTTGCCATTTGCAAGGGGTATCTGTAAAAGGAGGAAAATCCGTGTCAGACCAATACGAGCAAGTCCCCTAGCTCTCGTTACCGGGGCTTAATATCGATAGGCTTCGAAGTACGAGTTCCCAAAGGACCTCCGAAATCTCGCCTTTTATTTGGGGCGTATGACCTTCAAACCGGACTGTTTGGCCAGATGCCATTTGAAACGTGTGTACTTGGTAGAGTCTCCGTTTTGTGTGATGAAGTTTGCGATGTACGGGTTGTCGGCGGTGAGTCCGTTCGGGTGGGGTGTTTTTCAGGAGCAGATTGAAAGACTTCCTCGCCGGCCCATGATGGGCTCCTAAACTGTTAGGAAATGGAGGGGTGCCTTGAGGTGCTGGTGCCGGAAGCTTCGGTTTGCTTTTCGGCTTGTAAGTGGCGTAGAATCAGCGTCAGAGCTTCATTTTTCGGCACTGATTCGAAGTCAGCCACTCTATCCAACTGAGCTACGGGCGCACGCCTGTTTGATTTTAGCAGGAACTACACTTCGGCGATCACCGGGTTTACGAGTTCGCCGATTCCTTCGACCTGGACGGCGCATACGTCGCCCGGCACCAGCCAGCGTGGCGGCTTTTGGGCGAAGCCGACTCCGGCGGGAGTGCCGGTGGAGATGATGTCGCCGGGCTCGAGCGTCATCACGCTCGATAGATGCGCGATCAGCTGGGGGATTCCGAAGATCAGGTTGCTGGTATTCGAATCCTGCATGGTCACGCCGTTCAGCGTGAGCGAGATGCGGAGCGCGCCGGGATCTTCAATCTCGTCGGCGGTCACGATCCATGGACCAATCGGGGCGAAGGTGTCGAAGGTCTTGCCGATGGTCCACTGGCTGGTCGCCATCTGGAAATCGCGCGCGCTCACGTCGTTGAGAATCGTGTAGCCGAAGACGTGCTTGCGCCAGTTCGCTTCGGGGATGTGGCGACCGGCCTTGCCGATCACCACCGCGAGCTCGGCTTCATAATCCGGCTTGGTCGAATTCCTGGGCAGCACGATCGGGTGCTGGTGGCCGGTGACGGTGTTGCCCCACTTGGCGAACACGGTGGGCGTTTCGGGGATGGGCATCTTGGCTTCCGCGGCGTGATCGCGGTAATTCAAGCCGATGCAGATAATCTTTCCGGGCCGCTGGATGGGCGACCGCAATTTCATGCCGGCCACGTCGAAGACCTCGCCGCCGGGCGAGTGATTCACCCATCGCAGCACGCGGTCCATCGCGTCGGCGCCGCCCGCGATCAGGTCGTGCAAGTCATGAAAGCCCGCATCTTTGAGACGGATCAGCAACCCGTCCACGATCACGGCCGGCTCGGTTCTAGACTCCAGCTGCAAAGTAAGGAAGCGCATATCTCGTTGTATATTGAGTGTAAACCCAATGAACGCACCAGAGCTTTTCTCACTCAAGAATCGTGTCGCTGTCGTGCTGGGCGGCACCAGCGGCATCGGACTCGCCATCGCCCGCGGATTTGCCCAAGCCGGAGCCATCACGATCGCGAGCAGCCGCGATCAGGCAAAGGTCGACGCCACCGCCGCTGAACTCGAAGCTCTCGGCGCCCGCACTCTCCGCATCACGAGCGACGTGCAGGATCGCGCCAGCCTGCAGCGCCTGTGCGATGAAACCGTGCTCGCCTACGGCCAGGTGGATATTCTGATGGTCACATCCGGAGCGCTGAAAAAAGCGCCCAGCGCCGAGCTCACCGACGAGGATTGGGAGCGGGTAGTCGACATCAATCTCAATGGATCCTTCCGCGCCAACCAGGTTTTCGGCCGTCAGATGCTCAAGCAGAAGCGCGGTTCTATTATCAACACTTGCTCTATGACGACCTTCGTGAGCTTCGGCGAAGTCGCTGTGTATTCGGCCAGCAAGGCCGGCGTGAACATGCTGACCAAGAGCCTGGCCTGCGAGTGGGCCACTCAGGGTGTCCGCGTGAACGCAATCGCGCCGGGAGTGTTCCGGACGCCGCTCAATACCAACGCGCTCGACATTCCGGAGCGCATGGCCGCGATCATCGGCCGCACTCCCATGGGCCGCGTCGGTCACGTCGACGAGCTGGTGGGCTGCGCTATTTTCCTGGCCAGCGACGCGTCGAGTTTCGTCACCGGCCAGACGATCCCGGTGGACGGCGGCTTCCTCGCAAAGGGCATCTAGCCCGGATAGACTGGGAGGATGGTGCGGCTTCTTATCCTTCTCGCCCTTCTGCTCCCGGTACCCGCCACGGCCGGCACCGCCGCCGACACCGCGCGCGCGGTCCGCGAAAACTCCTTCGATCGCGACGAGTGCTATCGCGTCCGCGACCTCAGCTTCATCAAAGAGGATCTCCGCGTCTACCTCACCGACGGCCACCTGATCTTCAGCAAGCCCACCGCGGGACGGCGCGTGGCAGCGGTCTTCACGGCCGACGTGGAGGGCGGCGATGGCGAAGTGATCCTCTTCCCGCCCGACCGCGCCGAGCGCCGCTCCCTGGCGGCGTTCGTGGACGCTCCCAATCTCGACGAGCATTTTCGAGCCGTGATGCTGCTGTTCACCGGCGATGTATACGAGCAGCTCAAGGCCCAGATCGCGGCCAACCCCGGCAATCGCAAGGCTCCCGAAATCGCACCCCTGCTGGACGAAAAATGGAGCCCCGTGTTGCGCAATCTCGGCACCAGCTACCAGGTGCGCCTCACGCTGGACCTGCTGGGCGCGCCGGCGCGCGGTGGATTGTTCGCGGCGCTCTTCAGTAGTAGCAAGCTCGGCAATTTCGACATTGTCTACGATCCGGATAATGCCGAGCAGATCATGGCCGGGCAGGTCAACAACCGCGACAACCGGCTGTACTTCGACATCTGGACCAGTTTCCCCGCGCGCTCTTCGCGCAAAGATCCCAAGCCCGTGGTGCGCGACGCGGAGTTGCAGGACTACCGCATCGATGCCACGATCGCGCCCGACCTTTCGCTCAACGCGGTCACGCGCGTGAAGGTGCGCGTCAAGCAGTCCTTGCCGGTGGTCAGCTTTGAGATTGCGCGCGAAATGTCGGTCACGCAGGTGCAGGTGGATGGCGCCGCCGCCGAGGTGCTGCAGGGCGAGAGCGTGCGCGTCAATCTCACGCGCGGCGGCAACAATCTCTTCCTGGTGGTCCCACCCGAGCCCTTGCAGCCCGGCCGCGATTACGAGTTCGAGTTCCACCATGCCGGCAATGTGATTCACGACGCCGGCGATCACGTCTTCTACGTGAGCGCGCGCGCCAACTGGTATCCGGCGGCGGGGCTGCGGTTTGCGAATTACGATTTGACCTTTCGCTTTCCCCGCGAACTCGACCTGGTCGGCTCCGGCGACGTGATCGAGGACCGCACCGAGGGCGATACGCGCATCGTGCGGAGGCGGCCCTCGGCGCCGATTCGCATCGCGGCGTTTAATCTTGGCGATTACCTGCATGCGCGCCTGGAGCGCAGCGGATACGTAATCGATGTCTGCGCCAACCGCAAGCTCGAGAGTGCGCTGCGGCCTCATCCCACGGTATCGCCGTCCACGCTGCCTTCGATGCCAGGTATTTCGCGCCGCGGGCAGCAGCCGATGGAAGGCACCATTACAACTGTGGAGCGCACACCGAGTCCCACCGAACACCTGCAGGTGCTCGCCGAAGAGGTGGCCTCCGCGATGGAGTTCATGGGCTCGAAATTCGGCCCGCCGGCCCTTCCTCACCTGACCGTGTCCCCGATTCCGGGCACCTTCGGGCAGGGCTTTCCCGGCCTCATCTATCTCTCCACGCTTTCCTACCTCAAGGATATTCCGGCCACGCGACTCAACGGGTCCGGCGTCTCGGCTGAGATTTTTTTCGGTGATGTGCTGCAGGCTCATGAGACCGCGCACCAGTGGTGGGGCAACCGCATCATTGCCGCCGGCTATCGCGATAACTGGCTGATGGAGGCGCTGGCCAACGCGTCGGCGCTGCTCTTTCTGGAAAAGCGCCGCGGTTCCCGCTCTGTAGAGCAGATGCTGGACAGCTACCGCACCGGACTGTTGGCGCACAACGACGCGGGCCAACCGGTGGATTCCGCCGGCCCGATCGTGCTCGGCACGCGACTGGAGACGTCGCAGGAGCCGCGTGCCTGGCGCACGATCACCTATGGCAAAGGAAGCTGGATCATGCAGATGCTGCGCGCCCGCATGGGCGCCGATCGCTTCCTGGCAATGCTGGCCGAGACCGCAAAGCGCTACGACCGTAAGGAAATCACCACCGAGGAATTCCGCCTGCTCGCGGCCGGTTTCCTGCCGCCGAAATCCGACGACCCGAAGCTGGAGAGCTTTTTCGAGCAGTGGGTGTATGGCACGGGGATCCCGACGCTGAAGCTGACGCATGCGGTGAAGGGCGTCGCGCCCAATGTGAAGCTCACGGGCACCTTGACGCAATCCGGCGTCGACCCGGATTTCAGCACGGCCGTCCCGGTGGAGATTCAGGTCGCGAAGGGACGATCGATCACGGAGTGGGTGCGCTCCGCGGATGGCTCGGTCACGTTCACGGTCCCGCTGAAAGCCGCGCCGCTGAAGGTGACGCTGGATCCTCACTATGGTGTGTTGAGGAAGTAGCTAAAATGCAGATTACCGACCGGTCCCTAACGGTCGCGGCTCAGCAAGCGGTTGGTAATTCGTCGCACTAGAACCTCAGGCGCATTGCGATTTGCATGGAGCGCGGGTCGTTGACGGCGGTAACCTGGCCGAAGGCGAAGGCCGGCGGGGCGGGGTAGGCGCCGGCGCCGAGCGTGACGGTTCGTACGGCGCTGGTGAAGCAGGCGGCCGCCGCGCCCATGGCGCCGATGGCGACCCCCGCGGCGGCCAGCATCGCGCCGTCGCGCAATACCATCCGCACCACATCGCCGCGCTGCGCCCCGAGCGCGATGCGGATGCCGATTTCGTGGGTGCGCTCCGTTACCGAGTGCATGACTTGCGCGAAGACTCCGGCCACGACTAGCGCCAGCGCGCAGAAAGAGAAGACCCCCACCAGGGTCAGGTTGAAGCGCGGCAGCGCGAAGGTCTCGTCGACCAGCGAATCCACTGTAGTCAGCGAACTCACGGGCTGGTCCTTATCGATCGCCTGCACGGCGAGCTCGATCTCGCCGGCCATGGTCAGCGGCGCCTGGGCCGTGCGGATCACGAAATCGCTGCGACGCTGTGCGCGCTGCTGGAGCGGGATGTAGATGTCGTAGCGCGCGCGTGATCGGCCGTGATGGTGCGCCCTATGACCTGGCGATCGCCCGCGAAGCGCGATTGCCAGAGACGATGGCTGATCACGCCAAGCGCGGCGCCCGATTGCACGTCGCTTGCGGTCGGCGTGCGGCCCAATTCCGCGCGGGCGCCCAGCAGGTCGAAGAAGCCGTCGCTGACCAGCATGCCTTCGATCTGCTGCGGCCGGTCGCCACCGGTCAGCGCGACGTCGAGGTTCACGGAAGAGAGCGCGGCGAAGCCTTCGAACGCCCGGCTGCGGCGTTGCCATTCGGTCAAGTCGCGAAAGGAGAGTTCCACCACCTGGTCGCCGTGCGCGCGGTCCTGCGCCCACAGGACGGTGAGGCGGGCGGGATCGTGAAATGGCAGAGGACGGAGGAGGACGGTGGAGATCACGCTGAAGATGGAGGCGTTGGTGCCGATGCCGAGCGCCAGGGTGAGGATGAGGCCGGCGCTGAGGCCGGGGCGGCGGAGGAGAAGGCGCAGTCCCAAGCGGAAATCCATAAACCCTAATCAGAGGGACCGGCCAGGAGGCCGGCCAGGAGGCCCGTCCTACTGAAGCACCAACACTGCCATTTTTCCGTCCGTCTCCACGTTGTCTCCGGTGGCGTTCTGGCCATGCTCCGGGACCGCGGGGCGGTCCACCAGCGCCACGGATTTCACCCGGCCGGTCAGCAGAAGGTCGTTCACCACCTTGGCTCGCTCGCGATCGATCTGGGAATCGATCTTGTGGATAAACGTGCGATTCTGCTCGCTGAATTCGATACCCGTATCATGCGTGGCGGCGATCACCCACACCGGCTGGCCGGCAAATGTGTCCGTCCGCTTCCAGACCCGGAGATGATGACGTTGGGCAAAGGTATTCGTTAGCTTTTCGAAGACGATGTCGGGCGGGTGTCCGTCGAGCAGCAGCACGGAGACCGGCGCTTCCTTGTATCCGCGTTGTTCAGCGATGGCGCGGAAGGTTTCGAGCTTGGCCTGCGTGCTGAGCGCCGCGGCGCTCGACCAGCCGGCATCGGCGAAGGCCTTCTGCACCTGCTCCAGCGTGCCCACCAGCATGATATTGGTGATGTCGCTCGGCTTGGGCGGCTTCTCCGCTACGGTCTGAAAGGGCTGCCGCGTGACCATCCTGGCGAGCCCGTTTTCATCCGCGACCGGCACCAGTTTCGCAGCCGGGCCGGGGCCGGAGGGGCCTTTCAAGGTCAGGGCGGCCGTCGTCTTCAGCGAGAGCTCGACGCCTGTGTCGTAGGTGATATCGCTCTCCGGCTCCTTCAACACCGCCTTTTTGACCGTGCCCAGCAGGTCGGCGAAACTTGCCGCGTGCTCGCCCAATTTGGCCAGCCCCGCATCGAGCCGCCCGCTGATGGTCTCCGACGCCACGATGCCGGTGATCTGTCCCTGCTCATCGATGCTCTCGCGAGCGTTCTCCACCTCGGCCACGCGCGTCGCCAGTTTGGACTTCACGCCGGCAATCTCAAGCTCCGTGAAGGAAAGCTGGAGCGAACTGCGCTCATCGGCCTTGGAGGATTGGGCGGCCTTTTCGACCGTACCGCGAACCACCGCCCCGGCCGGAATAGCGAATTCCCCATTTACCATCACGGGCGCGATCACCACCGCTTCGACGGCGTCTTTGGGTTTGGAACTCTGCGTGGATACTTTGGTCTTGAGGCGGATCTGAATCTCCGTCCCCGCCGGCACCTGCAGTGCGATCGCCGGGCAACAGACCAGGAGCGCAATCAGAGCGCTACCGCTCCGAATACTCGAACGACTTGCCATCGACTTCCTCGATCCGCAGCACGAACCGCTTTCGCGCATCGAGCATTGCCACGGGCGCCTGGAAGCGCGCTGCGATCATCCGATCCTGCGATGCGTGGGCGCCAATGCGCTCGCGCATGGTCAGGGAGTTGTTAAATTTCTGGCCCAGCACCGGAAGCCCCGCGAACAGGCTCTTGGCATCCATCTCGCTCACCGTCTGGCCCAGGTAGCTCTTGCCGGCGTTGTCTTCCAACTCCACCGTCACGGTGCGCACTTCGAACAGCACGTCCGAAGGATTGGTGATGCGGAAATCCAGCACCGCGATCGAGCTGTCCTCGTCCAGCGGCGCCGTCCGCACCTTGAGGATCTTGCCGGGCAGCTCGATTTTGTCGCCGCGCTGCATGAAAAAGATGCCGCCCACCGCCAGCGCGATGATCGCGAGACCAATTCCGAACGCAGCCCCGAAGTTTTCTTTCATTGGTTTACGTTTCTGCGGTTCACATTTCGCGAACTATCTTCATCATCTCATCCATTGACTTGTGCGCCGCCAGAATCAGCGTGCCATCGAAAAGATGGGTCTCCAGGCCGATCTTACCTTCGTAGCCGTCCTTCGCCAGCGCTGCGAAAATCGCGCGCCAGTCTTCCTTCTCGGGGCTATCGGGCATCACGCCCTTGCCCTTGATCTGCAGGTTGAGCATACGCGCTTTGGGCAGCAGTCCGTAGCCTTCGGGAAATGCCGCCTCCTTGCCATAGGCGTTGTGCGGATCCCAGTTGTAGCCCACCCACTTGGAGGGAACCATCTTCATCACGTCGGCTAGCTCGGCCGCGGTGGCCACATTCTGCGAGCCCTCGTTTTCGAGCAGGAGGTAGATCTTCTCGCGCTCCGCGAGCTTCGACATTTCGCCGAGCGTGTCGGCCACCATCGGGAAGACGGATTTCACGTCCGCCACGCGAGTGCCGGCAAACACGCGAACTTTGTCGCAGCCCATGATCTGGGCGCAGCGGATAGCTTTATGGAAGTCCTCCATCCTGTTATCGAAACGCAGCTTCTCGGCCGCCAGCCGCTTGTCGCGGGTCTCGGGAGTTTCGGTGCGTCTGCGCGCCGCCTCCATCCCGGGCCAGGTGAATTTCATGAGGCTGGTGTTGACGAAGGTGACTTTCAGGCCTTCCTTGGCGAACCAATCGGCGTCGGCCTTGATCTCCGCTTCGGGGAGTTGAAAGTATTCTTTCTTGCCGGGCGGATTGCGGATCTCCACGTTCTGCAGGCCGTAGTGGTGCGCGAAGGCGATGGATTCCTCCGTGCTGTAACCGATCTCATCGGTGATCGCGCTGAGCTGTGATTTCTCGATGCGGGTCTTAGCCATCACTGTTGTAGCGGACGCCGCACACGCCGCCCCAACCGCCAGAAGTTCGCGCCTTGTCATGAAATGATTGTAATAGATAGACATGGAATGGATGAGCGGCACCGGCAAGAAGATCGTCCTGATGCAGGGCGACATCACGCGTATTGCGGTGGACGCCATGGCGAATGCCGCCAATAGCGCGCTCTCTGGCGGCGGCGGTGTGGATGGCGCGATACACCGCGCCGGCGGTCCGGCGATCATGCGCGAACTCGACGGGATCCGCGCGCGCAGCGGCGGATGCCCCACCGGCAGCGCCGTAGCCACGGGTGCCGGCAACCTGCCCGCGCAGTATGTGTTCCACGCCGTGGGCCCCGTCTGGCGCGGCGGCGGCCACGGCGAAGCGGAGCTGCTCGCGGGCTGCTATCGTACGTGCCTCGAGCTCGGCCGTGAACGCGGTGTACGGACCATCAGCTTCCCCGCGATCAGCACGGGAATCTACGGCTACCCGCTGAAGGAGGCGGCGGCGATTGCAATCCGGGAAGTACGGCGGCATTTGGAGGATCCCAAGACTTCCATCGAGCAGGTGATTTTCGTGCTCTTTGACCGGAATGCGGAGGAGATTTACGGCGCGCTGTTGTGAGGGGGAAGCGCCTGCGCAGGATGCATTGCTGCCGCCACCTGTAAGTATGCCCATCCGAGCCGTGACCGTCAGGGAGCGGTCGGTAGTCCGTTGAATAACGTCAAATTACCGACCGCTCCCTCACGGTCACGGCTCGGAACGAGGCATTTTCATTCCTTGTTGTCGCCACGAGAATTGTGCTCACTTGCGCATAAGCAGGCGATAGCCGTTGCTTTCATAGACCGTGCGGAAGTTGTCGCGAATGAAGCGCACCAGCGGTTTGCCGGAGACGTTCGATCCTCGAGTCCACAGATCGACCACCCTCTGCTGGTAGACTACGCAGGCTCGCGGATCCCCGGCAATCTCGGCCACGATGGCAGCCTGCGCTGTGTCGTCGACCAGTGCCATCCACACCTGATGGTCTATGCCGTGCGGTGAGGGCTTGCCGGTCCACAGGTGGAAGCTGAAGAGCCCAGGCTCGGTAATGAGGGTACCGCAAGAGGCGTTGATATGTGCGACGACGGCTTGGAGTGTCGCGGCCACGCGTGCCTCCACGCGTACGCGCCCGGCTCCGGGGAGGTTCAGCGGCGCGCGTTCGCGGTAGTTGCCATTCGCGTCCCAGGCGTATGCCAGGTTCAGTCCCGCCAACAAGATGAGGGCCGCAGTGCGAGCCGCAATAGACAGCCGGGATGAGATTGCGTGCCGCGGCATCGCAGCCAGGCGATGCTCGATCCACTTCAGTCCGTCCCAGGCAGCGATGCCCGCGATCACAATCATCAGGACGCTGAGCAGCGCCACTTGGGCGCCCGCGACAGGGTAGCCATAGAGGGACTGAAAGACGCCGAGCAGCGCCAGAAATGCCAGCGGATCCTGAGGGTCTTGGCGAGCGGGCGAATTTGGCGCGAGCGGGCGAGTGGCCACCAGCCAGAGAAATGGAGTCGCGAAGTTGAGCAGGCCCCCATACCGATCGGTGGCGCACAGGAACAGGACCCCGGCGCCGAAGGCCACCTTCAGCACCGCGGCCCAGCCATCGATGAGGCGGCGTGTGCCGGCGTACCAGGCGGTGCACAGTCCCAGGCATGCCCAGGCAATGGCGATCGGGTGGATATTGGCCGGCAGCGCCCAGGCGTGGCCGTACTCTCTTTGCGGAATGATGATGAGCCACTCGAAGAGGCCATACAGCGTACTGCCGTGGAGCAGGGGAAAGCAGCAAATCGCGACCGAGGTTGCGGCGAAAGACGCGGCTGCGAGCGCCGCATCGCGCGGCCCCAGGCAACTCTTCCAGGGGCTGCGGCTTACGGTGAGCAGGACGGCGCTCACGGAGAGCATGATAAGTACAGCGTAGAGCACGGTCCAGGCATCGGTACGGCGATCCCACATCAGCACCGCGGGTAGTGGAAGCGCGGCGAGCGAGACGCAGACGCACGCGAAGTTGCGCCACCATCCGGGGCGCTGTGCGTAAGCGATGCCGACCGTAAGCGCCACCAGGACAAAGACTCCGAGGTTGACTTTCGATGTGGCTATGGCGCTGGCCAGCACACCCAACATCACCATGCGGAACGTACGGTTGGCCACGAAGAAGGCGCACCCCAGCGCGAGGAGCAGGAAGATGCACGCCTCCTGCGGATGCACGGGCGCCTCGCCGATGGCCGCCATCGCACGAAGAGTCAGGAGGTGCACCGCAACCGCCAGCGTCAGCGAACTGGTGGCGCGGTAAGCCAGTACGAACGCCAGCAGCGCAGCGGCTACCCAGAAGAAGTCCGAGACCAGCCGGAGAGAATCGGAAGCCACGGGAGCCCCGGTCAGGGTAAGCGCGCACCATTCGTACAGGTAGTAGAACGGCCCATAGACGGTGGCCACCTGATCGTACAGGGCCTGGCCGTCGAGGAAGTGCTTGAGGGTCCACATCATGTAGCCCTCGTCGTCGTAATCGGCCAGACTGACGAACGCGATATGCCAGGCCGTGAAACTAGCGCAGATGGTGAGTAGTACGGCCCAAGCCGTGACCCGTCCACGGCCGGCGGCGACAGCATACGTCATGGAACTCCCCGCAACGGCAGCACGTGCGGTGCCTGGCGCTGGCTCGCTGCCTCTTGAGGAGGTTAATGTAAAACTACTCAAAAGACAACGTTTGGCGTGAGGCGGATTACACAAGACCGTATGTCCGAATACCACTGTCAATAACAGGATAATGAGGTGTGTTTACCGTTTTTAATGGGTGCCAGATGATATGCTCAAGCGATCATGAGCACTACTACCGATAACCTGAAGGAGGCCTTCGCCGGCGAGAGCCAGGCGCGGCAGAAATATGGGGCGTTTGCCAAACGCGCCGAACAGGAAGGGCTGCCGAACATCGCCCGATTGTTCCGGACAGCCTCGGAAGCAGAACGCATTCACGCCGAAGGACACCTGAAGAGCCTCGACGGCGTGGGCTCGACTCAGCAGAACCTTCAGGCGGCCATCGATGGCGAGACTTACGAGTTCACCACTATGTATCCGCCGATGCTGGAGCAAGCCAAATCGGAGAACCACCGCGCCAAGACCATGTTCGGCTTCGCGATGAAGGCGGAGGCGATTCACGCGACGCTCTACCGGCTGGCCCTCGAGGCGGCTGCGCAAGGCAAAGATCTGACGCAGGTAAATTTCTACCTCTGTCCGGTATGCGGCCACATTGAGTTCGGCAATCCGCCGGATGTGTGTCCGATTTGTGGTACGAAAGCTGACCGATTTAGCCAGGTGGCTTAAATTCACTGCCGAATCGCCGGTCTTTTTTGCCCGGCGTCCGGAGGAAGCTCTTCGAAAAGAACCGCACGGTGATATATACTGATCGAAAACCGGATGCGGATCGCTCTACAGGGTGAGTTACACGCCTCGCAACAGACAGAGGTCGAGTTGCGCGCACGCGGGGACCGGCTTCAGATGAGCCTGGTCGCCGCCAATGTCGGTACCTGGGATTGGAACATCCGAACCGGAGATGTCCGCTGGTCTGAGAACCTCGAACGCATTCACGGCCAGGAGCCGGGTGTGTTCGGAGGCACCTTTAACGGATTTCTGGAAGGCGTGCATCCGGATGACCGGCAGCGAGTGCTATCTGCGATTCAGAAGGCCGTGGCCGCGGGAGAGCCGTACGTAGTAGAGTATCGCTCCATCCGCTCCGATGGCACCGCGATGTGGCTGGAAGGCCGGGGGCGTGTCTTCCACGATCAGGCAGGGGAACCGGCCTGGATGTCTGGTATCTGCATGGATACTACGGAGCGTCACCAGTTGCAGGACCAGCTCCGGCAGACCCAGCGCCTCGAAAGTCTGGGCGTGCTCGCAGGTGGGATCGCTCACGATTTTAATAACCTGCTCACCGGCATCTTAGGCAATGCCAGCATTGCCGACGCTCGGCTACAACTGGATGATCCGGCCCGTCCGTTACTCAGCGAAGTCATGGCTGCGAGCCGGCGTGCTGCCGAGCTCACGCAGCAATTGCTGGCCTATGCGGGAAAAGGTCGTGTTTGCCGCGAGCACCTGGACTTGTTCGAACTTGTGCGGGAGCTCTTGCCGCTGGTGCGCCCGTCCATCCCCGCGGGCGTGCAACTCATACTGGATCTCGCGCCGGCTCCCATTCAAGCCGATGCCGGCCAAATCCATCAGCTTGTGATGAACCTTATCATCAACGCGGCGGAGGCCATCTGCGGCACGGGGACGGTCGTGCTGACCACCGGAACCGAAGAGATCAGCGGCAGGGTGACGCAGGGACTCTCGACCGGAAAGTACGCCTATCTGAGAGTGTGCGACACCGGGAGCGGGATGGACGAGGCGACACTCGCGCGCATTTTCGAGCCATTTTTCAGCACCAAATTCTCCGGGCGCGGTTTGGGCCTGGCGGCGGCCATGGGAATCGTTCGCTCCCACGAGGGCTCGATCGACGTCGAAAGCGCTGCCGGAAAGGGTTCAACCTTCACTGTCTGGCTCCCGGCGAGTGACGCCGTGCCGGCGCCGGTCCGGCAACCGGTCGCTTCGGTGGACCTTCGAGGTTCGGGCGCCATCCTTGTGGTGGACGACGAAGATCTGGTGTTGCGCATGGCACAGGCTGCCTTGGAAGCGTACGGATACACCGCGCTCCTGGCCTCCGACGGCCGGTCGGCGCTCGACGTGGTAGCGGCTTCAGGCGACCGTATCCGGGCCGTCCTGCTGGATCTGACGATGCCTGGTATTACCAGTGAAGAAACCATAAAGCAACTGCGGGTTATGCAGCCCAAGATACCGGTGATGATCACCAGCGGCTACGGCGAATCCGAAGTCATAGAGCGGTTCGAGGCCACGGGTATCGATGGCTTTCTTCAGAAGCCCTATACCGCGGAACAAATTGCGAGAAGGATCAGTGCGGTGATCCGATGACTGGCAGTTATCTGTCCAGACACCTGCGGACGACCTCAAGCAGTTGTTGAGGTGAGTACGGCTTCTGGATGAAGTTTTGTCCCTCCTCCAATTGAATTTGCCCCCCGGCGATGTCCCCGCTGTAACCGCTGGTATAGATGACCCGCAACTCGGGACTGTACTCTCGCAGGCGGGTTGCCAGGTTAAATCCGCTCATTCCTTCCGGCATCATGATGTCGGTCAACAGAAGGTGGACGGTGCCTTCGTGTTGCCGCCAAACCTGCAATGCCTCCACGCCGTTGGCCGCCTCCAATATCCGGTACCCTCGCGGCTCCAGCACCGCGCGCGTCAGCATACGCAAGGATGGTTCGTCTTCGACGACGAGAATAGTTTCGGTGCCGCCGGGAAGTTCCGGCTTCGCGATCTCCGCTGCTCGTGTTTCGGCGGCCTCGTCGACCGCGGGCAGGAAGACCTGAAACGTTGTACCACGGTCCACTTCGCTCTCCACCTGGATCCAGCCGCCGTGTTGCTTGACGATCCCAAACGCTGTGGCCAGGCCCAGACCCGTTCCTTTGCCCGGTCGCTTCGTCGTAAAAAACGGCTCGAAGATGTGCGGCAAATTCTCCGGCGATATGCCTGATCCGGTGTCGGCGACGCGCAGGCTGACGTAGCGTCCCGGCCTCGCATCCGGTACCGTACCTGCCTCCTCCTCCGTGAAGGTTCGTTCCGTGGTTTCAATCAGGAGTTGCCCGCCGCCGGGCATGGCGTCGCTGGCGTTGATCACGAGGTTCATGAGCACCTGGTCGAGCATCCCGGAGTCGGCGCGGGTCATAAGGGGCTTCGGATAAGGATTGAGTTGCAGGCGTATGTCCGCGCCCAGAACCCGTTGGAGCATCGTGGTAAGACCCGTGACGGCTTCGGTCAGGTCCAATGATCGCGGCTGCATGACCTGCCGTCTGCCGAAGGCCAGCAACTGACGCGTCAGATTAGCCGCCCGCTCAGCCGCCAAAACGATTTCCTGGGCTGCTACCGCCGTCCCATCCGTGGTCTCCTTTCCCGCCAATAGCAAGGAACCGTAACCGCGGACAACTGTCAGGAGATTGTTGAAGTCGTGCGCGACGCCGCCGGCGAGCTCGCCGATGGCTTCCATCTTCTGGGCCTGCCGGTATTGTTCCTCCAACTGCCGCCGTTCGGTGATATCCTCCGCTGTGCCGACGATCCGCATAATGTCGCCATTCACGCCAAGAACCGGAAAAGCGTGGTCGTGAATCCACCTCACCGCGCCGTCAGGGCGCACGATGCGATACGTTTCGTCGTAGCTGCCGCCTGTCTGTGCGGTCTTGGCGGCACGCATGACCTGCTCACGGTCATCGGGATGAATCGCATCGATCCAGCTGCGCGGAGATTCGTAAAGGGTGGCGCGGGGACGCCCCCAGATTCTCTCGTAGGCCGGGCTGACGTAGAGGATTCTATTGTTGGCCGTCATCCAGAAGACCTCCTGGATGTTCTCCGCCAACTGGCGGAAGCGCTCCTCGCTCTCGCGCAAGACCTGCTCGGCGTGGCCTCGCTTGGTCTCCCGGTCGTAGACTTCCAGCGCGAAGGAGATGTCCATCGCCAGCTCGTCGAGCAGGTGCAATTCCTCCGCGTCGAAAAAATCCGGCTCGCCGGCGTAGAGATTAAAAATGCCGATCACGGCTCCCCCGGACTTCAAAGGAAGGGATGCCATGCCGCGGTAACCCAGCTTCAAAGCGATGTCGCGCCAGGATGCCGCCCGCTCGTCGTGTGCTACGTCGTTGCAGACACCATGCTCGCCTGTTTGCAGGGCGTGGGCGGTGAAAGCACACTCGTCGCGGCTCTGTTGACCTGGAAACATCGAGTGTAGGATTTCCAGGGCATCGTCGGTCGCGCCGGCATGTGCCGATACCACAATCTGTCCCGCCGCGCTTCGCAAGCCAATCCAGGCCATACGGAATTGACCGTTCTCGACGGCGATCCGGCATGCTTCCGAGAGCATCTTCTGTGGATTGCTTTCGCGAACGATCGTCTGGTTGATATCGCTCAACACCGAATAAATTCTGTTGAGCTGGCGAATACGCTGTTCCGCCCGCCGCTGGTCTGTAATGTCGCGATCCACACCTGCCAGTCCCACCTCCCCGCCTCTGCTCTTGCGCACACAGCCACGCGCGGCGACCCAGCGGATGTTGCCATCGGGCAGGACAATTCGAAACTCCGCTGCGAAGTCTCCCGTGGTTTTGGCGCTCTCCACCCTCTGGGAAACCCAACCCCGATCTTCGGGGTGTACCAGGAGAAGAAGGGCCGACCCGGTCTTTGGATAGCTGCTTTCCGGCAGGCCGGAAACCGGGCCGCTGCCTTGGATGGTGTGTACCTCATCCGATCGGAAGTCCCAAAGCCAAACGCCCGCCTGGGCCAACTCCAGGGCGCTCTGTAATTGACTGTGTTTTTCGCGCAGCTCATCCTCAGCGGCTTTGCGACTGGTCCTGTCCACGGTGACGCTGAGCAACGCCTCAACGCGGCCGGAAACGTCGCGCAAGGGTGCGGCGTGAGTCTCCAGCCAGCGGCGCGTACCCCGTCGCCCACGAATTTCAACTTCAATCGTCCCGCTTCCGCCGCTCAGGACTTTTTGATGCAGTTGGTTGAAGGCGGTCCGATATTCGGGCAGTAGATAATCCACTAATGGTTGCTCTTGCGCTTCAGCCAACGTTTCGGCTTCCAGCATGGCCAGACCCGCCGGGTTCATCTCCACCAGCCGCCCATCAGGGTCCACGACCTTCACGCACTCCGGCTCGGTCTCGATGATCGCAGCCAGGCGCCTCTTGTGCTCCCTAACCTCCTCCTCCGCCCGCTTCCGCTCGGTGATGTCAACGAAGGTCGTGATGGCGTGCATTCCACCGTGCAGTTCGACCAGCGCCGTGCTCAGGAGGACTCTGCGAAGTTCGCCGCCGCGCGTCCTGAACACCGTCTCCGCATTGTGCAACTCGCCAAGGGTCTCGAGGCGAGACCGCAGCTGCGCCGCCGTCGTTGAGTTCACGAGTTGAAGCTCCGGCGCAGTGTGGCCGACGACTTCTTCGCGGGACCAGCCGGCGAGACACGTGAAAATGGAGTTTACGTCGATAAATGTGCCGTCGCTCATGCGGTGGACCGTCAGCGCGATCGGGCAGCGACGAAGCACTCGGAACAATCGTGACTCGCCCTCAGCCAATTCGTAAGCCTGACGGCGTAGTTCCAGTTGCGCGATTGCCTGCCGGCTCAACGCCCTCAACGCCTCCAGCTGCGAGAGACTCAATTGACGCGGCGCACGGTCCATGATACTCAACGTGCCGAGCGCCAGACCCTCCCTGCTGACCAGCGGCGCGCCCGCGTAGAAGCGGATGTGCGGCTCACCGGTGACTAGAGGATTGCAGGCGAACCGTGAATCCTCGGCCGCATCCGGC
Organism: uncultured Solibacteraceae bacterium; assembly: GCA_963791985.1. Taxonomy (GTDB): domain Bacteria; phylum Acidobacteriota; class Terriglobia; order Bryobacterales; family Bryobacteraceae; genus Solibacter. Next base: position 1,599,447 of record CAWBUN010000005.1, read on the forward strand.
ACGACAAACAGGCCAGGCTGAAGTATCGTGTACGCGCAGAAGGAGATCTCGCGAGGAATCTCGCCGCCCTCCAGGCCGATCTTGGATTTGAACCATTGCCGGTCTTCATCAATCAGGGAGAGCAGCGCAATGGGTACCTCGCAGACGCCAGCCGCCAGAGCCGTTAGATCGTCAAACGGTTGCTCCGGGAGCGTGTCGAGCAAGGCGTATTGCCGGAGCGCTTCCAAACGACGTGTCTCATCGATCGGGCGAAGTGACGGTTTCATCGATCACACTTCTAGGTGGGATCCCCGTTTTGCCCTCGTGGCCTAATTAATTTTACGCCCAATCGCTGTACGTTGTGATGGTCGATTGAACCCGACGCCTAAGCGGCCTTCCGCGCGCCCAGCACCTTCAGAAGCGCATTTGCCGCGGCGGTCGACGATGCAGGATTCTGCCCGGTAATGAGGCGGCCATCGACGATCGCAAAGCTCTGCCAATCCGCTGCTTTTTCGTAGAGGCCGCCCAGTCTTTTCAACTCATCCTCGACAAGGAACGGCACAACTTTGGTGAGATGAACTGCTTCCTCCTCACCGTTGGTGAAGCCCGTCACACGTTTACCCTTCACAATCGGAGCGCCCTTGTACGTCACCCGATGGAGTACACCGGGCGAATGGCAAACCGCGGCAACCGGCTTGCCGGAATTGTAGAAAGACTCGATCAAGGCGATTGAATCGGGATTATCGACAAGATCCCACATGGGGCCGTGCCCGCCGACGTAGAACACGGTGTCGAAATCCTGGGCCTTCACCTCGGCAAGCTTGACCGTTTGAGCAAGCGACTTTTGCGCTGCCCGGTCCTGCTTAAACCGCGTCATCGCGGGGGTCTGATTCTCTGGCAAATCGCTCTTTGGATCGATCGGGGGCTGCCCGCCCTTCGGTGAGGCCAGGGTCAGTTCGACACCCGCGTCCCTGAACACAAAGTAGGGGGCCGCGAATTCCTCAAGCCAAAAGCCGGTCTTGCGGCCCGTGTCGCCCAGTTGATCGTGGGACGTGAGCACCATAAGTATCTTCATTTACATTTTCCTTTGCTTCTATCGAGTTTCCAAACCCTCTTGAGGCTGCGACGCACCAATGGAAGTCCGGATTTTATTTTTTCCAGAGTCGGCACAATCTGTTGAGCTTTCCCGCCCGGTACCCCATTGGTACGTGGGGCACTGTCGCCAGAGCCTTGAGCCGCTGATACTGTTATGTGGCCTCAGAGACCGTCATCATCGCAGCGGCAGTAGTGTGTGCTGTCCTTACGCTGCTGATGGTGAGGTTGACACGCCACTTCGCCGCCCCACAGCCGACTTCTGTGAACGCCGCGTGGCTTGACCAACTCTCCGACGAGACTTCCGATTTGCTCCGTCTTCTGGGTGAAGAGGATTGTCAATCCCTCGGCGCGCATTTGCCGCATATGAAAGACGATTTCAGACGCATCTGCATGGCGGTCAAGGTTCTCATGGTGCAATCGGAACGTGATCGACCGGATCTGGGACGACTGCTTATACGGGCACAGATAACGTTTACTTATCGCATGATGATCGTCCGATGCCACTTCGTTTGGGGCCGCTTTCGGGTATCATTTTCCGGGCCCCGGCCCTGACGGAGCCAAGTGTTCACAGGGACTGGAACACCTGAGATGCGGCTGTGGTGTCGGAACTCGGTGCGCCGCCGAGACGCTCACCAATCACTTCGCGGAGGGGAAAATTCAGCGTGGGACGAAGCCGAAACGGGTAAAGTGAAGCCACAAAGATTCCCCGTAAGCCATTGGTGCGGATGATAGGACTTGAACCTACACTCCCTCGCGGGAACTGGAACCTAAATCCCACCGGAGCGTGATCGTAGGTAGTCCATAGCGTTCCTGCCATACGAATCGAGCCTCCGCGTGTCTCCAGAAATGAGCGTTTCGTCAGCGAATGACTTGAGTTTGACTGGACTTCCTAAGCGCCGTAAAGTACTTTGCCATCAAGGCTTGAGGTTCCGTTTAGATCGCGGGCAATGACGCCTTGCTCTCCCGGCATGGAGTGGCGAACATCAAGCCTCCGGCTCGTTGGGTGGCTCCTAGCAAACCGGGGAATCTCCAGTTTCCGATTTTGGCGTTTTCCAAGACTGAACCCTCACCTGTCATTGCGATGGAGGGTGGGCAAGTCTCTCAGCTTTACGAGAGCGCAGAATACCCACTCTCTCGTCGAGTGCTTTGCGCTCCTCCTTCGTCCGGTCCTGCTCCATCCATTGAATGATCTCGATCTCTCTGTCGAAGTCCGCCGCCCGTTCAGCCACATCGATGGCAGCGATAGCCTCGTTGTCCCGGAGTTTGAAGGGTTCGATTAGCCCGACGGCTTTACCGTAGACGGCCAGATACCAGAAGAAGGAAGCGACCGCGAAGAGAGCAAGGTTAGTGCCTTCCTTTTTCAGCGTCACAAGGACAACGATAGCCATAACTGGCAACAGGAGGACCCAGACGATTACCCGGGGTTGCACTCCAACAACCTGCCCGGGCGGGAGGAGTGTGTATACCATACGGCTGAGGACGAACCCGAAAAGAACGTAACCCACCGCCATGAACTGCTGCTTGTACCTGTTCAGCTTTCCCACCGAAGAAGTAGCGAAGGACACGACACTAAGCAGTAGCGAAATCAGGGACACGAGATCCATGAACGTCATGAGTTTGATCCGAAGATGATTGTAACGCACGGCCCGGAAGGGCTTTCCATCAAGGCTCGAAGCCCGTTGAGGCCGATGCCTCTAGTGCGAGAATCTTAGCCGAATTAAAGTGAGAAGGGCCAGCCCACCAAACGCGAGGATGAACGGTTGCGGCTCGGGGATCTCTACCACGGTCAATGTTATGGCCGCCCCACCAAAAATCGCAGTGGAGGAAACCCCATCGGGCGGTATCTGGTCGGTACGCGCATGGCCGGACAAAATAAATGTGCCGGAGGACAGCCCTTGACCCACTTCGTCACTCGGACAGTCGCGGAGATTCTGTTGGAAGTCGGCGATAATGAGCCCGCAACTGAGCGTGGGAGCCCCGAAAATACTCACACTCACAAAACCGCCCGCGCTAGCAGAGTTGCCGTCATCGTTGGAAACACCGCTTAATTGAATCCCCGTGAGCTGATACCCATCGAGAGAGAACGACCCTTCAATATCACCAGTAGCAAAGTGCGGACCTGACGAGTCCGACCTCAATATGATCCCCCCCGACGTGCGGATAGCAAATCCTGCATTGGGATTCAACGTGAGGAACCCGCTCTCCGTTACGTTCGTGAACGTAATCGGGCCAGCGATGCAAGAACTTGCCGCCAGAACCATGACTGCTACTGCTATCGGAATCTTCATGTGTTCGATTGTCTTTTTTCCATACCTCAAAAGGTCCATCGCATCGGGGCGGATGCGGCCTCGCGGGTGATGAATCCCACAGCCCGCTAGTGCAGAATGTAATCTTCGGTCATTCCTCCCACCGGGAAGGCGGCGAGTGTATGTCCGGTGCTACAATTCCGCCCATGGTCACGATGCTCGTTGTCGCTCCCGATATTCCAGCCGAAATTATTATGGATCTCTCTAGCTCCCTGGCTACAGAATTCAACACAGCCGTGGCATCAAACGGCAGCTATGGCGTTGGCAAAAAGAAGCCAGCGATTTGGACCGCAGGCGTGTCGGATCTGGTCGCAAAGCTGGACTCCCTTCATTTCTGGACGATAGTAAAGCTGAGCCTCGGGCCTGTTATGGTAAAAGCCGGAAACAAGGTTGTGGACAGAATGACAGACATTGCCATCGATTGGGCAGTGAAGCATGTAACAGCAGGCAAAAAGGCAAAGATACAGATCTACGGACCGGACAATCAACTGATTAAAGAGATTGACGCTTTATACGACTGGACGCGCATTCGGCAGGCACGCCAAACACTGATAACGTCAGATTCATGCAAGGCGCACAAGGTGAGCCGCCTGATTTCCAAGCGACCTTCAACTAGCCGCACATCTGCGCAATGACCGTGTTTGGCGTGGCTTCAGTCTGAATTGGGGCGGCAATGGGCATCGATCATCAAGGCTTGAAAGTCCGTTTAGATCGCAGGCCCAGGGAATCTGACGGCAAACCATGCGAAACTTTGAAGCATATGGCAGACGAACTGTCCGAGATTAGCCCGTTTCGGATGGACGGACTACATCCGGCAAACGACAAGCTCCGTGAAGCGGAGTTTTTCTATTTTCATATGCAGCACCTGTTCCATACGTATGAGTTCAAGTACGTCGTTAGCGCGTTCTTGTCTGCTCTGTCGAGTTCTACCGAGCACAACCGGCTCCAATCATCAGATCCAAAGTTCAAGGAGTGGTATAGGGAGATTAAAGATAAATACATAAACTCTTCTGTACTCCCCCACATCGACAAGTTACGAAATAAGGAGATTCATCATAAAGGCACTAAGGCCCGGCAGCGCGTAGGCTTTTCTATGCCTGATGAGGGCCCAATTGAGACCACTACAGAACTAGAGTTCACGATTGATGTTAGGCAAGGCAAGCCTATTGGGACGTACAAGACGGGAGAAATGGCAGAATTCGTTCCAATCGATCTCTCATGCGATTGGATCTGGATAGCTGAAGGCGACCCCAATGTTATGGAGCTATGCTCTGCTGGTTTGGATACCGTTCGGAAGATAATTGCATATCGCGACTCTATGGGCTTTCCTGATTAGGCTGTGGGGGGAGGAGTGACTCCAAAAACTAAATCCAGACCCTCCCCCATTCAGGCTGAGATTCTGACTACTGAAAAAAATTCCAGACTCGACCCATTTCTCAAGCCCAAATTGCCCAGGAAATATTTCCAGGTATTGCTTTAAGACCAAATTGCCTGATTACCAGATGTGAAGTACTGCCCGCGCTGCACGGCCCTCCTTCGCAATGTGCCCCGGAGCGAAATGAAATCCAGCGGATACAAACGCAGGGATGGGGCGGTCTCCCCGCACACTCATATCTACGAATGCAGCAAATGCGGAACACGGTTTGAGATCAATCAGGCCCAGTAGGGGCGGGTGCTTTTCTGAAATTTGCGTTGAGAGAATTTCAGCGGCAGTTGATGAATTCTGCGAGCCGCTGCTTCTCGCGCGGGCTCAGCGTGATCGATGCTCGGATAGCCTCACATAACTTGGTCTCAAAATCTTCTGGAAGGCCATGCATTTCGAATAGGCCATCATGATGAGCGCGCCGAATGTCCGCGTGTCTAATGGGGAACTGATTGTCGATCTCTATGAAGGTTGCCAGCGGGAAACACTCTAATGCTCCTGCCGGGTAATGAACACACCCTTGGCGTCTTCGCTGGTCTGCATAAGACGTTGCATTCGAGGTAGCCTTAATGCATATCGCGTACAGGTCACGTCCATTCAGCTTGTGACCCAATACGACAAAGAGCTTGGACACTGGTGGGGCGTTTCCGAATCGGTAAGGGACGCGGATTACTGAAAACGGTGGGATGCTCGACGGATCAAAAGGCGGCGCCAAAGACCTTCCTCATGCAGTCCGTCTCGATCATTTGGTCTCTAGCGCCTTCTAGTGCGTCGTCGTCGTCTTCGAATAGGTCTTCAAATGCCATGTCGGGCGCGTTATTTTCCCGGTTTTCCCAAGCGTTCTTGTAAGCGCCCATCTCATGCGTCATGGCGCGCAGTTCCGAGAACGTTTTGTTTCCGAAGCGCTCAATGGTCTCCCGAAGTGAATCGACATCAGACTCGGACAGAAACTCAGCAAGGGTAAATTGCTCAGCATGGAAATGAGGGTGGACAAACAGCCGATCAATCGAGATGTGCTGGCTCAACAACTCAACGCTTGGATTTTCCGGATCGTCTAAAACTCGGTTCAGCATGTTGAGAATGTTGGAGGGGACTGGGCCATCCTTCATCGCGCAGATACGATCTCCGGTAACCGGCCTACCAAATCGGACCAAATGATGCTTGTCGGCAAGAAAGATAAGCTTGCAGATCTTGCCTTTGGAAAGATCGCAAATACGCTGCGACGCAAGATAAACGACGGCAGCGGCCGCTCTCTCTCTGTCGAAGGTGAACTCAACAGCCATCCCGAATCCATCATAACGTGAATTCCATAATGGGCATTGCGCCTCCGCGTATCTATTTGTAAATACAGGCCATTATGGTGAAATTTGAGATTGACATAAAGGAGAATAAAAAGAGAAAACAGATTTAAAGCTAGCAAGTGGCCGGGGGTGATGTTCGCACTGGGGCGTCGCTTCTGAATGCGCGTGACCTCGAATAGGAGTTTTTGGTGCTCTCGCCAGTCGGAGAGCGTCTTGATCAGATTTAGATCTGCGTCTGCGATGGTTCCACTCATGAGCCAATCGATCATAGAGTGGTGGTGTCCATGCGCTTCCCTGTCTTATCGGCAAGCGTAGGACTACTCGGTCTCCTTGCGCGGTCTGCTGTCCACCTTGGTGTTTGGCTTCGCTGCGAACCGGCGGAACCCTTCAAGCCTTGAAGTCCTCCCCCTTGCCCATTTCTCAAGCGGGCGGCCCGAATCGCTCCATGTAATCCTCAGGCATCTCCGCTTGAAGCGCCTCAGGCTGCTGCCCCTCGATGCCTGGGACCGCAGACACGCGTCAATCATCTCAATCGTCAAGACGTTCCCATTCCCGCACGCCGCATCAGCAGCGCCCCTAAGCTCCATCAGGCTCCGAGCTTCTGCCAAGACCGAAACCGCCGTCCGAACCGCCACCAGGGCGGCACGTGGATCGCCCGCCTTTACAGCGGCGGTGAGGATTCGCTCGGCCATTTGGTAGAGGTTTTCGGCCCGGTCTCGCGCGGTTAGGATGTCGCCTTCGAGCGTATCGGCGCGGATTACTGCATGGGATTGGATTAGTTCAGTGATATGGCCTTTATGACGGGATGCGGCGCTACGGGACACAGCAAACTGTCTCGATATGTCCCGGAGCTTTTTGTGGAGCTCGTCGAGGGGCAGCACATCAAGCCTTGAGGCTGTGGGCAGCGTACAATCGAAAACAAGGCGGCTATGAACGAAATCGACAAGACCCTCCTTCAATTCCTCGGCGAACAATCGGGTTTGGTAGCGAATAGTGATCTTGACAGACAACGCTTAGACCGCCTTGTGGCGCAAGGCTTGGCGGTTGTAGTGCCTCGGGAAGGGTCATTGCTGCCGATTTATTTGATCACAACACTAGGGAGCGCCACCCTCAGGAAGCTCAAATCAACCGGGGAATGACTGGAACTTTGACTTGAGTCCTCTCGGATTCGCCCGGCATCGATTCGCCAGCAAGTCCTTTATTATCTGATTGGTGCGGATGATAGGACTTGAACCTACACTCCCTCGCGGGAACTGGAACCTAAATCCAGCGCGTCTGCCAGTTTCGCCACATCCGCATCGCTGCGTAACTATCTAATCATACGATACCGGCTATTGCCCCGCCGCAGTCGCAGTCGTCGCGGCGTCAGCCTGCTTCTTAAGGTGCGTTGCGTACCAGTCCAGTATCCGCTGCGAATAATCGCGAACTTCTTCCACGGTCGAGGTTGGCATGCCGTGCCCGCCATTGGGATACAGCACCCACGCGACTTCCCTGTTCAAACGCCGCAGCGCGTAATACATCTCCATTCCCTGCCGCGCCGGGACGTTGTGGTCCTGCTCGCCATTGATCAATAGCAGCGGCGTCTTGATGCGATCGGCGTACAGAATGGCGGAGTGCTGCAGGTACTTTTGCGGCTGCTGCCAGAGTGTGGCGCCGAGCCGGTCCTGGCTCTTCTCCGGCGCGTGGATGTTGCGCACGCCGAGGCGCGGGCTGTCCGTATAAAAGCTGATCATGTCCACTTTGCCGGAGACGTTGATGGCCGCTTTGAACCGGTTGGTTTGCGTGATCAGGAGATTGGTGGCGTACCCGCCGTAGCTGGTTCCCTGTATGCCAAGGCGGTCGGGATCGGCTACGCCCATATCGATCACTTTGTTCACGGCGGCGGTAGCGCCCTTCAGCCAGCTCTCACCGGGGAAGCCGGTCTCGAACTCCACCGATGGCTGCAGCACGGCGTAACCATTGGCCGTGAGGATGGTGTTGAAGCTGTTGAAGACGTCGTCGAAGAATTGTTCGTAGACCAGCACGACCGTGGGGTACTTCCGGCCCGGCTGATAGTCCGCAGGATAGTAGAGGACGCCGTTGAGCTTCTTGCCGTCGGCATCCAGATAGGTGACGAGCTCGGTATTGCCCAACTGCTTCTGCTCGATCTGCGGGTTGAGCGTCGTGAGGCGGCGGGGAGCCTTCATGTCGTCCGCGACAGCGTAGAGATCCGTGGGCCGGTTGCCCGCCGCCGCGGCGAACACGATGGTGCTCCCATCTTTGGATACCCGGAAGTTGGAGTAGATGCGGTTGTCCTTCCACAAGTCGGAGAGCTTCTTCGAACCCACGTCGTAGCGCGCCAGTCCGCGCTCCCAGCGTGTCCGCGAGGAGTAACTCAGATACAACACGCTGCCCTCGGCGTTCCAGCCCACTGCATCGTAGCGCGGTGCGAGTTTGTCGTCCTCGGGCATCTTGATGAACAGGTCGCGCGCGTGCGATGCCGTGTCCACCATCCACAGGCCTTCTTTGTTGGATGCCAGCAGGAAGTCGCCCTTGGGACTGAGCCGGACGGCGGTGAAGCGCTCCTTCGCGCGCTTCTCCTTTTCGGCGTCGGTGGGTTCTTCGGGCTTGTCCTTGTCCGGCGCGGGTGGTTTCGTACCCACCACCGGTTTGGCCTCTCCGCCCTCAATTCCGCCAAGCATCACCACGCCGTCCTTCGTGTAGGCGTAGTGACGGCCATCGCGCGACCAGATGAGCGTGAGCCCCTTGGTGCTCTTGAGCAGGACGTTCGAATTCCCGCCGGCGGCCGGCATAGTGCGCAGTTCGTTGTCGGTGCCGCCAATGACGTCGTAGTCGGTCTTCTTTGTCATGTCGGACTGGTAGGTCAGGGCCGCGCCATCCTCAGTCAACTCGTACGGGCCCAGCTTCGCGTTGGGAATCAATTCCGTCCACTTACCCGTCTTGACCTCGAAGGCTCCCAGCGATTTTTCGAGCGCCATTCGACGCACGTCGTCCCACGCAAGAAAAGGCTCCTTGCTGGAATGAAAGACCACCATGCCCTGGGTTTCCTGGCGGAAGCGCTCCGCCGCTTTCGCGCGCCACTCGGCGGGGCGCAGGTTGATCAGCAGGCGCGCGCCGTCCGCGCTCCAGCGAAGTTCGGCGTTCTCCGCGGCGATCTTGCCGGCGGGCAGCGGGACCACGCTTGGCTGGCCGGAGGCGCGATCCCAGATTACCGGCACATACCCATCGCCGGACATGGCGAGCAGCGCCAGGCGCGCTCCATCCGGCGACCACGTCAACGCGGTCACCTGGCGGCGGTCCGTGAAGACCTTTCGCGACGCGCCCGATTGAGTATCGATCACCAGCAGATCCTGGTGGTTGGGGGCGCTGTAGGTGGGGTCTGCGAACCGGTGATTGTCGATGCCGATGCGGTCGCGCAGCGATCCGGAGGTGGCAGCCAGCCAGCGCCCGTTGTCGCTGAGTGCGCCGATCGTCACCGTGCGGACGTCGAGCATATCGTCCACGCCGAACGTGGAATCGCCGGCGGCGATCAATGGAATCGACAGGGGAAGCGCCAGGCCCAGGAAGCCAAGGCCAATTCGAAGTCGAGCGCAGGTCATGGAAACTCCTTGTCTTAGAAAACTAACACAATCGGGTCGGGGAGCACGCGCTACACTCTGATAATGCGAGCTGCAGCCTCACTCCTTTTCATCGCATTTCTCTCGGCCTCCGCGCAAACTCCGGATTGGTCGAAGGTCAACGAGGAAGCCATGCGCCACTTCCAGGCGCTCATCCAGATCGATTCCACCGATCCGCCCGGCAACGAAACCCGCGTGGTCGATTACGTGCGCAAGGTCTTCGACGCCGAAGGCATCCCGTACATCGTCGCCGCCAAGGATCCCGCGCGCGCCAACATCATCGCCCGGCTCAAGGGCAATGGCGCCAAGCGGCCGCTGCTCATCGTCGGCCACAGCGACACGGTCAAAGTGGACGCCTCCAAGTGGACCTTCCCGCCATTCAGCGGCGCACGCAACGGCGGCTACGTCTACGGGCGAGGCACGCTCGACGACAAGCCCAACCTGATGGCCGCCATGATGACGATGGTGCTGCTGAAGCGCGCCAACGCCAGGCTCGATCGCGATGTGATCTTTCTTTCCGAGGCTGGCGAAGAAGCCTCCACCGGACCAGGCATTCAATACATCGTCGACGAGCACTTCGCCGATATCGATGCCGAAATCGCGCTCGCGGAGGGCGGCGGCGTGCGGCGCCAGAACGGCAAGGTACAGTACGCCGTGGTTGAGACCACGGAGAAACAGCCTCGCGGTGCGCGGCTCGTCTCCCACGGCCCCGCCGGCCACGGCTCGCGTCCGATGCGCACCAACGCCATCCTCCACCTCTCGCGCGCCGTCGAGAAGGTCGCCATGTGGGATCCGCCCATGCGCTTCAACGACACCACGCGCTACTACTTCGAAAAACTCGCTACCATCAGCACTCCCGAACAGGCCGCGCGCTATAAAGGACTCTTCGACCCCGCCAAGGCGCCCGCCATCCGCGAGTACCTGGCCGACAACGATCCCGGCGCCTACTCCATGCTGCACACGTCGATCTCGCCCAACATTATCCAGGCCGGCTTTCAGGTCAACGTGATCCCCTCCGAAGCCACCGCCACGCTCGACATCCGCGCGCTCCCCGATGAAGATATGCCCGCCTTCCTGGACCTCATGCGCAAGGTCATCAACGACCCCGCCGTCGAGGTCGTTTCCGAGAGCCGCAATCAGCGTCCCGGCGCCGCCCCTTCGCGGATCGATTCCGACGCCTATCACGCCATCGAAGCTGCGTTCAACAAGGTCTACGGCGCGACCACGCTGCCGATGATGTCTACCGGGGCAACCGACATGGCCTTCCTGCGTTCCAAGGGCATCCAATGCTACGGCGTCGGCGCCATGACAGATCTCGAAGATGCCACCAAGGGCTTCGGCGCCCATAGCGATCAGGAGCGCATCCTCGAAGAGTCGGTCTACAAGCACATCCGGTTTTTCTGGACGGCCGTGACATCGATCGCCGGGACGAAACCGTAAACTTCAACACGGTAACGTCGGGCTGCGTGCCGACGCCTATACCGGCACGATGACAAAAAAACTACTTGTTGTAGTAACGATTGTGCTTGCCTTCACGATCGCCGCGATGGCGGCCGATGTGACCGGCAAGTGGACCTATGAACAGCCGGGTCGGGGCGGTGGGCCGGGACGTCCGGTCACCATTACTCTGAAGCAGGACGGCTCCAAACTGACCGGTAGCATTCCGGGTTTCGCCCGCGGTGGCGGCGAAGCACCCGCCATGGAAGTCATGGATGGCAAGGTAGATGGCAACATGATCTCCTTCAGCACCAAGATGGAGATGGGCGGCCAGACCCGCGTGACCAAGTACGAAGGTACCGTGGATGGCGAGACCATCAAGTTCAAAATCACGCGCGAAGGCCAGAATGGCCCGATGACGACCGAAGTGACCGCGAAGAAAGCCACCACCTAGCCTTGCCTGAGCAACCAACCGCTCCCTGACGGTCACGGCTCCGTTCCGAGCCGTGCGCGTCAGCAAGCGGTTGGTAATCAGGTCGGGTAACAACTCAAAGCTCCCAGCGGCCTGTTCCCAGAATGGGCAGGCCGCAGTACGCCCCAATGAGCGACAATAGGTCAATCCACCGAACTGGGAGGCACCTATGAACCGCCGCGATCTTCTCGCCGGACTCGCTTTTGCGAGTGTTGAAGCGAGGTCACAAACCCGCACAAACGGAAGCACCGCCGAATCGCTTTACATTCCCAAACCGCAACTGGTTGAGGACCGCCGCTTCCTGCACGCTTTCATGGACGAGTTCTCGTTCGTCGACCTGGTGACGGTCTCGCCTTCGCTGCGCATCACTCACATTCCGGTCTGGCTGGACCGGTCCGCCGGAGCGTATGGCACGATCCACGGTCATATCTCGCGCCAGAATCCGCAGCGCGAAGCTTTCGACAGCGTACAAACCGGAGTCATTGTTTTCCGCGGACCCCAGGGATACATCTCGCCGACCTGGTACGCAAAGTCCGAAACCGCCGTGCCCACCTGGAACTTCGCCGTGGTCCATGCGACCGGCAAACTCCGGCCGGTCGAAGGCCGAAAGCAACTGAACGAGTTGCTTACTAAGTTGATCGCCAAATTCGAGAGCTACGAGGGGACTAGCTACGACTTCGCCAAGCTTGACGAGGGCTATAAGAATGGGCTCATGGGCGGAATTATCGGCTTTGAACTGGAGATCGAGACTGCTCGAGGGCAAGTTCAAACTTGGCCAGGATCGCAGCCAGGCGGACAGGCAGAGCCTGCTGAAGAAAATGGCGGAGGCCAAGGCCCCACGCTCTCTCCGCGAATTCACGGCCAACTTCTACGATCGCCAGAACAGCCTGGGGTAGAATCGTTTAATCTGCCATGACTCCCGACAAAATGCGTAGACGATTTCTGGCTTGCTGCTCCGGTATCGGACTGGGCGGCACGCTTCTGCCCGGTGTGCTCTGGGCTCAATTGCAGCAGGATGGCGCGCAACAGGTCACGCCCGAGATGCTGAAAGGCGCCCTGGGGCTATCCGGGCTCTCGTTCAGCGAGGCCGATCAGAAGTCGATGCTGCAGGCCGTCAATGGCAGCCTGGCGCGCTACGATGAGATTCGCAATCTGCACATCCCCAATAACGTTGCGCCGCCCTTCTACTTCAGCGCCCTGACTCCGGGCATGAAGGTCAATCGCACACGCGAACCACTACGCTTCAGTACTCCCGCGGCCAAGCGGCCGGCCAATCTGGAAGACGTGGCGTTCTGGCCCGTTACGCAACTCGCTCAACTGATCAAGACCCGCCAGGTCACATCCACCGAACTCACGAAGATGTATCTGGCGCGCCTGCACAAGTACAACGAAAAGCTCAATTGCGTGGTCACGTTTCTCGACGAGGTGGCGCTGGCGCAGGCCAAGCAGGCCGATGCGGAAATCGCGGCCGGCAGGTACAAAGGACCGCTGCACGGCATCCCGTGGGGGGCCAAGGACATCATCGCGGTCAAAGGCTACAAGACCACCTGGGGCTCCGCCGCGTACAAAGACCAGATGCTCGACGAAGAGGCCAGCCTGGTAGAGATGCTGCGCGATGCCGGCGCCGTACTGCTGGCGAAGCTGGCTACCGGGGAATTGGCGCAGGGCGACCAGTGGTTCGGCGGCCAGACGAAGAATCCCTGGAACATCGAACAGGGATCCAGTGGATCGTCCGCGGGACCGGCATCCGCCACCGCCGGCGGACTGGTGGCCTTCGGCATTGGCAGCGAGACCAGCGGCTCCATCCTCAGCCCCTCCGCGCGCTGCGGCGTCACCGGTTTGAGACCGACTTTCGGACGAATCAGCCGCTATGGCGTCATGGCTCTCTCCTGGACGCAGGACCGCATGGGACCGCTGTGCCGCTACGCTGAGGATTGCGCCCTGGTGATGAGCGTGATCGCGCGGCCTGACGGCCGTGACCTGAGCGTCTCCGAGATTCCCTTCAACTGGAATGCCCACCTGGATGTCCGCAAGTTGCGCGTCGGGTACCTGGAAGGGGCTTTTGAGGAAACGCGCGATGCCGCCGTCAAGAAGATCGAGGAGCGCACTCTGGAACAGGTGAAGGCTCTCGGCCTCAAACTGGTGCCGGTGAAATTGCCGGAGTGGACCATCGACACATCGAGCATCGGTGTCGAGTCGGGCGTCTTCTTCGATGACCTGATCCGTTCGAATCGCGATAAGCAGATGACCAATCCGGGCCGCGCAAACAGTTTCCGTTCCAGCCGGCTCATCCCCGCCGTGGAATATCTGCAAGGGCAGCGCGCGCGCAGCATGATGATGGCGAAGCTGGCGGAGGCCACCGCGGAGATCGATGTCTACCTGGTGCCCGCGAACCAGGGGGGCGGAGGCGGCGCCGGGCGCGGTGCTGCTCCGGCGGAAGGTGCGGCCGGAACGCCTCCGGCCGGCGGCGGGCGCGGCGGCCGTGGCGGAGGCGGAGCCAATCGCACAGTGGTAGGCCGCCATTTCGGTATGGCCAACCTGGCCTGCTATCCGGCGCTCAACGTCGTCAACGGATTTACCGAAGCCGGCACACCTACGAACATCACCTTCTACGCCCGGCCATTCGGGGAGGCGGAACTCCTGGCGCTCGGCAAAGCGTATCAGGATGCTACGGGATTCCATCTGAAGCATCCCGCGTTGACTTGAAACCTGTCTGAAGTTAAAGGGCCGTCGAAACTCGCGACGATCCCGCCCGAGCCACGGCGTGGAGCCCCAGAGGGACGCGAATCGGGATCGCACCTGGAACCGATAATATCTCCGCCCTGTCTGGACCTCAAGTCGGTGACGCGGAGTCGCCGGAAGCGTGTAAAGTTGAACCCCCGGACCCGGGGAGGAAGCGAGCCCTGACCGCGCGCAGGTCGGTCTATATTCGGTCCCCGCTGAAAACACAGGGAGCGCGAGGCGTAGACCGGCGGCGGAGTCGCTGAACAGTGTATCGGTCATTCGATTGCTCATTGAAAGGTTCTATTGACATTCCAAACGAAGCGGCAGGAGATGCCCGCCATGAGTCAAACGACTGCATTCTCACCGGATTTGCGAAACGTCGTGACGATCCTGTCTGTCACGCCGTACGAAGAAGACCAACTTGGGCTGCGAAGCATTATCAGTCATTCAAAGTGGAAGCTCTTTGGGGCTGATCGCCTGGAGTCCGCACTCGCGGTCCTGCGCGAGCACCAGGTCGGTGTGGTTCTCTCTGAAAAGGACTTGCCGCCTCACTCGTGGACCGAAATGCTGGACGTGGTCCATCACTTCCAAAATTCACCAGCGGTGATCGTCACATCCAGGACTGCGGACGAGCGGCTTTGGGTCGAAGCTCTGAACCTCGGAGCATACGATGTCCTGGCGAAGCCGTTTGATCGGGATGAGGTGCTTCGCAGTGTGAGCCTGGCATGGCTGAATTGGAACCGAAAGTATGCGACTGCCACCGGATAGGCGTAGGGCTGCCGGACCCATGTTTCGCTATGCGCCGGGAAGTCGGGGCCGTCGCCGTTTTGGGGCTGGGCGCTTCGTGGCTTGAGCCCTGCGTACCACGGTTTTCGGCTTCACCGGATCGCCGTCGGGCTGCTCCGCTTGCGCGATGGCCTCTCTTACCAACTCCCGAACACCGGGAACACCCAGATCCGCCGCTTTCGCGATCCGGACGTGCCGGATCAATTTGCCCTCGCCACGCAGCAACGCGTCAGGATCGGGCAGTATTGCGCCGAAGTTGAAGCCGAGGTTCACCCAATTGGCATGCGTCGTGGTGAAGACGAACGCATCGCCAGGCCGATCCGTGAACGTGAAGTGGTCGGCGATCGTGTACACCTCGTACACGAACTCGCTGGCCTCTGGAGCCTCTTCGAGAATCAGTTTCCGCGCGGCCAGGGCGAGCTTCTGAATCGCTTCGCCGTAAGGCAGAAGGAGTTTCAGGTACTCCGGATCCGGTACACGCAGGCGCACCCAGCTAGTGTATCCCACAGGCCGGATGCCCTTGTCCTCGCTCCCGTTGAGATGTGCCGACGAGCCGCGACCGTAAGGGCACCGTAAGGGAGCGCTACGAGCAGCTGGAGTGCGGTAACGCTCCCTCACGGTCTCGGCTCGTTGACCTTCACTTGAGCAGCAACTTCAAATACTCCGGCAGGCTGTGGAGTTGATCAACGTGGTCGGGGGCGGAGTTGCCGGCGTAGCCGATCAACAGGAAGTTGCCGGAGCGAGCCTCGCTCAGCTGCTGCAGGCCCGTGGGGCCCCACTTCAACACGGGGCGCCGGACGATCTTCAACTGGGAGAGAAGGTAGTCGGCGGTCTCGGTGGTGCTGGCAAAGGTGCCGGGGAAGATTTCGGAGTGGGTGATGATGGCGCGCTTTTTACCTGCGATCGCGTCGTGCCCGAGCTGCAGCCAGATCGCGAGATTTTCAGCGCCGATTTTGGACTCCAGCGGCCCGGGTTTGCCGTCGGTGTAATCGGTGTGGATGCCATCGATCATCAGCGCGGCATCCACGCGCGCGTAGGCGGCGGGATCGCGCAGGATCTGGCGGATGGCGCCGCAGCCCGCGCTCCAGCCGCCGAGCATCACTCGGCCGAAGTGCACGCCTCCCTTGGCCTCCGCCTCTTTGAGCAGGGCGGGCCACCGGGCGCGATCCAGGAAGAGATTGGCGTAGGTGGCGGAGCCGGAGCCGGCCTGGATGCTGACGATCGCGACCCTGTCGCGCGCGCCTGCGACCTCGGGCAGCCACGTGCCTCCGTGAAAGAAGAACAGCACGGGAATTGCGCCTGCGGTCTTGAGGCCCGCGGGAAGGAAGAGAGTTCCGAGCTCGAGTTTTTCGCGGCGGCCGGCGGGAGTTTCCTGCTTGATGCGGGGATGAGCCCTGGTGTGTTCCACCATGGGCGAAGGATTTTGCGACTGCTGCCCGAACGCCGCTGCAAGCGCCAAAAGACTGAGGAGGGCGGCACGTGCAAATCGACCTTCCCCGTCTATTTGTACAACTCCATCCGAGCCGCGACCGTCAGGGAGCGGTCGGTAATTTAGCGACCACTCCCTGACGGTCGCGGCTCGGATGGAAACATTTTCGCGGCTCGGATTGGGTGCAATGAATCGGTGCCCGGTCCGCAGGTTAGCGCTTATTGAGCGGCGCCTTTCGCAAGTGGCTGTTCTTGACGCCATAGGTAAAGTAGATGACGAGTCCGATGACGAGCCATACGAAGAGCCGGATCCAGGTCTCGATGCCGAGCGACGCCATCATCGCGAAGCAGACCAGGCAGCCGAGAATCGGGACCACCGGTACGAACGGAGTGCGATACGGACGCGGCGCATTCGGATTGGTCTTGCGCATCCAGATGATGCCGATGCAGACGATCACGAACGCGAGCAGCGTGCCTATGCTGGTCATGTGGCCGAGCTTCGCAATCGGCAGGAAGCCGGAGAAGAGCGAAACAAAGACCATGAAGATCATGTTGCAGCGCCACGGCGTCTGAAACTTGGGGTGGATATCGCTGAACACGGCGGGCAGCAAGCCATCCTTCGACATCGAGAAGAAGACGCGCGACTGGCCGAGCAGCATGACCAGGATCACCGAGGTGTAGCCGGCGATGATGCCGATCACGATGGTGGTCTGAAGCGCGACCGAGGGGAAGAGGTGGATCACGGTGGCGACCGGCGACGCATCGCCGTGGAAGGTCTTGTAGTTGACCATGCCGGTGAGCACGCGGGCAAACAGGATATAGAGGATGGTGCAGACGATCAACGAGCCGATGATGCCGATCGGCATGTCGCGCTGCGGTTTCTTGGCTTCCTGCGCCGCGGTGGAGACCGCGTCGAAGCCGATATACGCGAAGAAGATCACGGCCGCCGCGCGCATCACGCCGCTGAAACCGAATTCGCCGAACACGCCGGTGTTCGGGGGAATGAAGGGAACGTAATTCTCGGGTTTGATATACGAGTAGCCCACCGCGATCACGACGATGACGATCGCGACCTTGACTACTACGATCACCGCGTTGACCTTGGCCGATTCCGAAATGCCGATCATCAGCAGCACGGAGATGGCGCAGACGATCAGCACGGCCGGGAGGTTGATAATCCCAGGCACCTCATCCCAGGGACAGTGAATGAAGCTACTGGGCAGTTCGATACTGAAGGATTGCAGCAGCTTGACGACGTAACTCGACCAGCTTACCGATACCGTGGCGGCGCCGACGGCGTATTCGAGCACCAGATCCCAGCCGATGATCCAGGCGAGCAGTTCCCCCATGGTGGCGTAAGCGTAGGTGTACGCGCTGCCGGCGATGGGGATCATTGTGGAGAATTCGCTGTAGCACATGCCCGCGAAGGCGCAGCCGATGGCGGCGACCACGAAGGAGAGGACCACGGCCGGACCCGCGTTATCCGCCGCGGCAATTCCCGTGAGCGAGAACAGGCCGGCTCCGATGATGGCGCCGATTCCGAGCGCCACCAGGTTGACGGGTCCCAGGGTCTTCTTTAAATGATGCTCACCGCCCTCGGACTCGGCAATAATCCTGCTCAGCGATTTCGTCCCAAAGAGTTGACTACTCATATTGTCGCTTTCCCTCGCCAAATAAAGTAAACGGGCAGGCCCAGCAGCACGATGATGAGGCCCGGCCACGTGTAGTTCGGTTTGTACGCCAACAGCAAAACTTCGATCAGCCCGGCGGCCAAAATGTAAACCGCCGGCAGCACCGGATATCCGATTGCCTTGTAGGGCCGGTCCATATCCGGACGGGTGCGACGGAGCACGAACAGGCCGGCGATCGTCAAAATGTAGAAGAGCAGCACAGCAAAGATAACATAGTCGAGGAGATCGTTGTAACTGCCGCTTAACGTAAGGGCCACCGACCAGGCGCACTGCACGGTGAGGGAGAAGACGGGGGCGTTGGTCTTGGGGTCCAGATCGGCGGCGCGGCGGAAGAAGAGCCGGTCCTTGGCCATGGCGTAGTAGACGCGGGCACCCGCGAGTGTGAGCCCGTTCACGCAGCCGAAGGTGGAGATCATGATGGCGGCGGCCATGATCTGCAGGGCGACCGGGCCAAGCATGTGCTCGGCGGCGAGGGCCGCGACGCGATCCTTGGGAGCGTGCTGGATGGCGTCGAACGTGAGCACGTTGAGGTAGACCAAATTGGTGAGGATGTAGAGCGCGCTCACGATGCAGACGCCGAGCGCGAGCGAGAGCGGCAGGTTGCGGCGCGGGTTGCGGACCTCGCCGGCGGTGAAGGTCACGTTGTTCCAGGCATCGCTGCTGAAGAGCGAGCCGACCATAGCGACGCCGACCAGGCGCACGGTATCGAAATTCCAGCCCGAGTTGCGCCAGAAGCCGGTGAAGTTGCTGGCGACGGCTTCGGGATTGCGCCCCACCAGAAATCCGGCGCCGATCAGGCCGAGAATCGCCGCCACCTTGGCGATGGTGAAAACGTTCTGCACCATGGCGCCGGTGCGTATGCCGCGGGTGTTGCTCCAGGAGAGGAAGAGGATGATCGCAATGGCCACGAGCTGCTGGGTGGTGAGGCCGATTTTACCGGCGCCGAGCAGGTAGTTCTGGTCGCTGATCCAGGGGAAGAAAACGCCGGCATACTTGGCGAAGGCAACCGCGACGGCGGCGATGGTGCCGGTCTGAATCACGGTGAAGAGCGTCCAGCCGTAGAGGAAACCGTAGAGCGGGCCGAAGGCTTCGCGCAGGTAAACATACTGTCCGCCGGCGTGCGGCATGGCGGCGGCGAGTTCGCCATAGCTAAGCGCGGCGATCAGGGTGAGGAGCGCGGTGACGAACCACGTCATCATCATCAGGCCGGGCGATTGGACCTGCCGGGAGATATCGGCGGCGACGATGAAGACGCCGGAGCCGATCATCGAACCGATTACGAGAGTTGTGGAATCGACGAGCCCCAGTCCTTTGATCAGGCCGCTTTCACGAGTCGTTGCCATTGTTCCATCCGTTCCCTAAGGGAGTGTGCGTTCGCGTTTTCGGGCAGCAGACCGCCGATTACGGCGAGAGAATCGGCGCCGGCTTCGAGGACCTGGAGTGCATTTTTCTGCGTGATGCCGCCGATCGCCACCAGAGGTTTTTCGATCAGCGGGCGGCAGCGGCGGAGTTCCTCGACGCCGGTGACGGGGTCGGGGTTTTGTTTCGAAGCGGTGCGGAAGATGGGGCCGAGCGCGACATAATCGACCGGTTCGCCGCCGGCGGCGCAGAGTTGATTGACGTTGTGGCTGGAGAAACCGAGTACAGCGTCCGAGCCCATGAGACGGCGGGCGTCGCGAGGAGAGAGGTCGTCCTGGCCGATGTGTAGGCCGGCTTCCAGAAGCATGGCGAAATCGGCGCGGTCGTTGACGATCAAGGGCGTGCCGGCCTCGCGGCAGAGGCGGGCGACGGTCCGGGCGGATTCGAAGACGGCGCGGCTCCAGTGGGACTTGTGGCGGATCTGCAGGATACCCGCGCCGCCATCCAAAAAGGATGCGGCGGCGGTTTCGAGCGAGATACCGCGCCGATCGAGCGATTCCGTGTCGAGGATCGGGTAGACCCGGGGAAGCTTCATCAAAAGTTGAATTGCCTATGATACCCCAACGTGAGCGGAAGCTAACACTTCGGCGGGTGAAGGCATGCCCCGGCGCGAGAAGAGGATCGTGCCGGTCGGGCCGATCAGGTACACGGTGCGCTTCACGATCAGGCCGTGGGCGTGGAAGAGCTGAGCGATTTTCTGGTTGGCATCCACCAGAAGCGGGAAGGGGAAGCTGAACTTCTTGCGGAACTTCTGGTGGTGATCGGCGCTTTGGGGATTGACGCCGTAGACCAGCACATTGCGCGCGGTGGCCTGAGTCCAATCGTCGCGGAACTGGCAGAGCTGCTTGGTGCAGCCTGGCGTATCGTCGCCGGGGTAGAAGACCAGGACCACATTACGCCCGCGGAGTTTGGAGAGGGTGACGCTGCGGCCGGAATCATCGAGCGCGGTGAAATCGGGGGCGGGCGTGCCCACCGGGAGAGGGTCGGAGAAGAGCCAGGAGAGCATTATTGCACCGTAAATGAAAATGCGTTGCTGTACTTCTGACCGCTGGTGACGGTGACGGGTATCGCGCCGCGAGGGGTACCGGCGGGCAGCTGCACGTTCACCTGATAGAGGCCCACGAAACCGGGCGTGAGTCCGCTGAAGACCGGCGCGACCGGAGTGGAGCCCAGGTAGACACTGGGCACGACGGAAGTCACATTGAGGTCGCCCGAGGCAGTGGTGGGGCCGAGGCCGGTGCAATAGATGACCAGGTAATCGGCGGTCTGCACGATGGCGAAGATACCGGGGTCGGCGGCGCTGACGGTGACCCGGGCCGTCGCGGTGACGCCGGCGGCGTTGGTGACGGTGAGCGTGCCAGGCCCCAGCGCGGCGGTGGGCGGAACGAAGAAATTGATCTGGGTATCGCCGCTATAGAGTTGCTGGACGATCGTGCCGTTGAGGGACACGGTGGAACCGGCGAGGTTGACGCCATAGATAGTGTCGATGGAACCGGCCGCCATTCCGGGCAGGGACGATGCCGCATTCACCACGGCCCCGACGACCGGGGTCGCGCTGCCGGCAGTGAGGCGGAGCGTGACCGTTGGCGCGGTTTCCACGGCGAGCGTGAGCGTGTTGACGCCGGCAGAGCCGGGAGTCCACTGGAAGGCGGCCTGTCCTGTGGAATCGGTGACGCCAACCGCAGGCGTTACGGCACCGCCGTCACTGGCCGCGGCGGTGATGCGCGCCCCGGCGTATACCAGGCCGTTGATGTCTGTGAGCGCGGCGACGATGGGGGAGGGAAGGGGTCCGGTGGCGCTCGCGACCTGGTTATCGCCCGATACAGTGCGGAGCGAGAGCTGGGACGTGGCAGCAACCTGAATTCGCGCGAAGGCGATTTCGTACGCGGCGTCAGCCGGAACGGCCGTCAGCTCTTCGACGCCGTTCTTCAGTCCGGTGACGGTGAACGACGCCGCCTTAAGGCCGGCCGGGATGGTGACGGCGGCGGGTGCCTGCGCGAAGTGGTTGGGAGTGGTGAGATTCACCGTAAGGTCGGTCTTGGGTGCGGTGGCCAGCGTCAGGGTCGCGGTGCTCGTTCCACCCGCGACCACACCCGCGGCCGGGAAGAGCGAGAGCCGCATGCTCTGATTCAACGTGGTCTCGGCCACGCCGATGTTTGCCGAGAAATCCGTGTAGGCCACGGGGAACTGCTGGCGGTAGGCTTCTACCTGCTGCACGCTGCTCGCGAGGACCGCGTCCTGCGAGCCGGCGGCGACCACGAGGATGAAGGCGAAGCGGAAGTGGTGCTGAGCGACCGTGTAATCCGGCGTGCGCCGTCCCAAGGTTTGCGCGACATCAGCGGCGGTGACCGGGACCGGAACGCCATCGAAGCTGGCGCCTTTCACCGGATGGTTCAGCGGCGAGGTGAAGCGCGGATCGTAGCCCTTGACGTAGAAGGTAGCGGGCACCTCGCCGGCGGGACCGAAGCCCATCAGGTAGCGGTCCAGGGGCGAATAGCCCTGCGTGACGGCGCTGGTGATGAAGCGCGGGGAGACGCCGGCGCCGCGATCCGTGATCTGCTCGCCTTCATCCAGCGAGGCTTCGGAATTGAAGACGAAGCTCCAGTGTGCGCCGCCGAAGCCCAGCATGGGCAGTATCCCGGGACTGGTGGGATCGGGGACGCTGGCAAAGGCGAGGAAGAGGTGGCCGGCCTCGTGCCCGAGCACGGTGAGCGGAGTATCGAGCGCGCTGGCGCGCAGAGGCACGGTCTGATGTGGGTCGAGCGGGTAGTTGGTGATCGGGCCCATGTTGAGCACCGAGCGCAGGCGAGAGGGCGAACCGTAATCGGCGCCGTGGTCGGAGGGCGGAACGCTATAGCCCGTGCCGCTGGAGCGGACGGTGCTCTCGTAGGCGACTGCGCCGCTGGCGGCGTCGATGCCGAGATTGTTGTAGATCACCAGGTAGTCGTAAGCGTCCTCGTGGGTCTCGTAAAACTTCTGCGCGACGCTGACGACGTCGATATCCACGCTGTTGCCGAAGCGCTCCAGCACCGCGCCGCTCTGGTCCGTCGAGGGATCGTGCTGGAAGGAGACGAGCACGCTGCCATTGCGTTCGGCGCCGGGAGCGATGCCGACCACGGCGAGCGAGGGCCCTACGGGGGGCGAGACTCCCTGGTAGGAGAACTGAATGCGCCCATCAACGTAAATGCGGGCCTGAAAGGTGACCGGCGCGCCGATGCCGTACTGCGCCCACTCCGGCACGCTGACCCAGGTGAAGACGACGTGGCTGGAATCGGCCAAGACGCGGACGCCGGCGCTGGACTGCGATGGGTCGAGATCGTCGAAGAGGGGCGAAATGCGCGGCGGGCCGCCGGTCATGCGGCCGACGGAGCGTCCGCTGCTGGCGCTATCGCCGGCGGTGAAGGTGAGGTTGCCATCGGAGTTGACGAAGATCTGGCGATAAGTGGCGCCGAAGAAGGGGAAGGCGAAAGGCAGATCGAGCCGGCGCGAATCGTCGTCGCCGAGAGCGAGGAGCGGCGTGCCTTGGGATGCGGCGGTTGCATCGTAGCCGAGCGGCGAAAGGGTGTAGCGATAGGCGGTGGCGGCGGACGTAGTGGGAGCGAAGGCCAGTGTAGTGTTGTCGAGGTTGAACTGATTGAGCTTTTCGACCACGCCGCCGGAATCCTCGATGATGGCGACGTTGCCGATGTCGCGATTCGTGGAGGCCGCGGTAGTGGCGGCGCGGGGCAGTAAGCGCCGCGAGGACTGGCGGTGCAGGAAAAGGACTTCGGCGCTGGTCTGCTGGGTGGTGGCGCAGCCCGCCGTATCGTGGCGCGCGTAGGCGGCGATGACGAAGATGGAAAGGATGAGGGCCTGGCGCCGCATGAGAAACTCCATTGTCCCATGGGGGCTGGGGTATCAGTGCCTTGATAAAATCTCACTCATGGCTTATTGCACAGGTTGCGGATCACAGATTGTCGCGGGGTCGCGTTTTTGCTCCGTCTGCGGCAAGCCGATGGCGGGGGATGGTGGAGCGGCGGCCGCCGCGGCGCCGGCGGTGACGCCGCTGGACTATACAATTCAGGGCGACAATTTACAGGTTGCGCGGGTTCGTCTGAAGGCGGGGCAGGAGGTTTATGCCGAGGCCGGGAAGATGGTCTACAAGACCGCCAACGTGCAGTGGGACACCCGCATGAGCGGCGCTACAATCGGCGAGAAACTGATGGGCGCGCTGCGGCGCACGGTCACGGGCGAATCGCTGTTCCTCACCTACTTCCGCGCCAATGGCGATGGCGAGGTGGGCTTCGCGGGCAATTATCCGGGACGGATCCAGGTCTTCGAACTGCCGGCCGGGCGATCTTTGATCGCACAGCGCGACGCGTTTCTGTTCGCGCAGCCCGCCGTGCAGTTCAACATCGCGCTGGTGAAGAAACTGGGCGCCGGGTTCTTCGGAGGCGAAGGCTTCATCCTCGAGAAGTTCACTGGACCGGGCGCGGTCTTCATTCACGCGGGTGGAGATTTCGTGGAGTTCGACCTGGCGCCGGGGCAGGTGATCCAGGTGGACACGGGCTGCATCGTGGCGTTCGACGAAACGGTGGATTACGACATCCAGCTCGCGGGCGGGATCAAGACGGCGCTCTTCGGCGGTGAGGGTTTGTTCCTGGCGACGCTGACCGGGCCGGGCAAGGTCGTGATTCAAAGCATGACTCTGAATAAGATGCGGCGCGAACTGGCGCCGGGAAAAACTGGCGGCGACGAGCACAGTCCGCTGGGCGCGCTCGGCGGAATCTTCTCATCGGAGGACTGAGGGCGGCTGTAAGTGGCCTTACGGAATGGAACGCATAAGTTTCTTCCGAAATGCAGAAAGTGTATCGGCAATTCGCTTTTGCGGTTTAGAATCGACCTTACACTGACGATGACATTCACTTACTTGCTTGCGACGCTGCTCCCCGGGAACAACTACTCCCTCGCCGGAGTTCCTTACATCACCCTCGCATCGCCGCTCTCTCCAACCACAGCATTTCTCCAAACTGCCCTGCTATCCACATGGTCGATATCCGATGGCCTGGAAACGATTACTGACACCACGGGTACGCTCATCTTCGCCGCGGCTACGAACTCCGTCTGGGGAATTACCGCCTGGGATTTTGCGACCTCGTTCAGTATTTCCACCGACGTGCTCTTGATACAGTCTGTAAATGACCCGGGCAGCTTATTTGGCCTTGCCTCCCCTCCCTGCGGTTCCAGCAATGTCTGTGACACGATTTGGGGACGGAAACGCCCCACAATCCCATGACGTTCCCCCCTGCTGTCCCGGAAATCCCCGCGGCCAACATCGACAAAGCCGCGGCCTATTATGTCCACACGCTGGGCTTTACCTTCGATTGGGGAGACGAGCAAGGCGGCATTGCAGGCATCTCGAGGGGGAATTGCAGGCTGTTTATCACCAATCGCGGGTTCCGGGAGTCCTACGGCAACACAGGTCCTATCCTTTTCTGGCTCAATCTCGATAGCAAGGCTGAGGTGGACGAACTCTTCGCGGAGTGGAAGGCCGCGCAAGCCAAGATCGTTACCGAACCCGAGGACAAACCGTGGAAGCTCCGCGAGTTTATCGCCGCCGATTTGGATGGCAACCTGATTCGTGTCTTCTATGATTTCCGGAACGACGCGTAACTGATTACCGCCTCAGGCGTACTTCAGCAGCGCCTTGAACCCGTAGTCCATATGGTGCTGGATATGGCAATGAAACAGCGCGGGCCCTGGTTGGTCCGCGGTGAAATCCACGCTCACCCGGCCATAGGAGGGAGCCACCACCGTGTCCTTGATGATGCCCGCCGTCGCTCTTCCGTAGATCTCCGCGATCTCGAACTGATGCCGGTGCAGGTGCAGCGGATGTGAATCGTCCGTCCGGTTGCGGAACGTCAGCCGGTAGCGCGCGCCCTGCTTCAACACGAACTCCCGGTCGTGCGGATAAGGCGCGCCGTTCACCGTGAACAGGTTGAACTTCCCGGCGCCGCGCGGCACCTTCTCGAAAATCATCTCCAGCCGCTCCGTCGGCGCGGGTCCCGATGCCGCCTTGCCGAAGATCGTGTAATCCCATCCCGATTGCGGCGGCGGCATCCATTGCGGGCTGCGCCGCTGGTTGGCGTACTCGATCACCACGCCGAGCCCGCCGTCGCGCACCATATCTTCCGGCGCTCCCATCACCCATACGCCCGGCTGATTCATCGCCACCCAGGCGTCGATGCGCTCGCCCGGCCCCAGCATCAACACGTCCACCGCGGCGCTTCGCGGCACCGGGTTGCCATCGAGCGCCACGATATTGAACTTATGCCCGGGCAGCGCCAGGTGCCGGTTCTCGATCGCGCTCGCGTTCAGAAAATGGAACATCACGCGCTCGCCCGACCGCACCCGGATCGGTTCGCCCGACCCCAGCGCTTTGTCGTTGATCGAATACAGATCGGCCGCCACCTCGAGCCCCGGCGGCCGCGTATCCAGCACCGCGGGCTTCTCCGGTTTCGGCCCCGAGGGGTCCAGATCGTCGGTGTCCATGTACTGCGTCGTGAAGTACGGCTCCCAATCGCGCAGCGCCAGGTAATGCTCCTGATCGTAGTTGCCCGGGTTGGCCCCGCCTTCCACGATCAGAAACCCGAACTGTCCGGTGTATGTCCCCCGGTGCAGATCGTCCATCGACATCGCGTGCGTGTGATACCAGCGCGTGCCCGCGGGCGTCGGCGTGAATTTGTAGCTGCGGCTGCCATGCGGCGGCACCGGCGGCGTACCTTCCTCTTCGGAACCGTCCACGTCGGCCGGAATCAGCAGCCCGTGAAAATGGACATACTCGGGCGTATCGGTCTTGTTGACTACGTTGACCGTGACCGGCGCGCCTTCCTTCATCCGCAACAGCGGTCCCGGGCGACATGCCGTTGTACCCGATCGTGCTCACGATCCGGTTGGGCGCAAGTTCCACCGTCACCGGCGCGATCTCGAGGTTGAATACCGTTCCCGAAATCTCTTTGGCGCCCGAAGCCGCCGGCGTCACTGGCCCCGGCATCGGCATCTGCTGCCCCGCCAGTGGTCCGGCGGCCGCCGCCGCTCCGGCCAGTTTCAGGAAATCGCGGCGATCCATGGGGGTTGGGCGGGTTGGGCTCGGCATCGAAAAGGTTTCGCTGGGACCTTCGTCCCGCGGGCCGTTCGTGGTACGCTTCAGGATAACAAAGGCGCTCGGACCATGAAACTGGCGTGTCCCCTGCTTGTGATCGGCCTGCTGTTGATGGCCGCCATCGAACTCTCTGGTTGGCAACGGTTCGGCGGACCGCGCTCCGCCGGTCTTCAGCCCTACGACCAGTCCGACCTGTCCATCCCTTCCGAATTCTTCTTCAGCCGCCTCCGCTACAACACCGGCTATGGTGGCGGCGGCTACGGATATCGCCGCATTCGGCGGCGGATGGGCGCAGGACTTCCCGCGCGCCGACCACGATTGCCTGGTCGCCCTTCGCCGTCTCACGCGCATCGATTCGCCCTCGCCCCTCAACGTCGTCGATATCGATGACGACCACATGTGGGACTACCCGTGGATTTACGCCGTCGGCGTCTCCAACTGGGCCTTCACCGACGCCGAAGCCCAGCGGCTCCGCAACTTCATCGCGCGCGGCGGATTTCTCATGGTCGATCACTTCCACGGCCAGGACGATTGGAACCGCTTCATGAGCGGCATGAGTATGGTGCTGCCCGACGCCGTCGTCGAAGACATCC
Source organism: uncultured Solibacteraceae bacterium (assembly GCA_963791985.1). Classification (GTDB taxonomy): domain Bacteria; phylum Acidobacteriota; class Terriglobia; order Bryobacterales; family Bryobacteraceae; genus Solibacter. Next base: position 1,626,859 of record CAWBUN010000005.1, read on the forward strand.
CGGACGACGACGCCATCTTCCACGACCTCTACGACATCAACGAGAAGTTCCAGATCCCGGGCGAGCAGTACGTGGCCACCGGCCGCACCTATGAGAAGGACGGCTATATCCCCGGCTGGCGCTGCATTCGCGACAAGGACGGACGCATCGTCGTCGCCATCTGCTTTCAACATGCACCTCGGCGACGCCTGGGAGTGGGCCGATGCCGGCGATTATCCCGAGAAGTTCTCAGGCCTCGCCTTTCGCGTCGTGCTCAACTACATCACCTACGCCATGACGCACTGAAGCTTGGCCGATCAGCGGACGCGGCGTCGGGGAGATTGCACGCTCGTGCATGCGGGTGTACGATCGAACCATGGTTCGCAAATGCGCGACCGTCGCGTTCGGTTTGGCGCTTATCGTGGCGCTCGGTTTCGCGATGGTGCATGCGCACCCGCTGAAAGCCCCTGGCGCTTCCATCGGTTTCTCCACCCCGTGCGAGCCTGCGTCGCCTGCGTTCAAGGCCGCCAGCGAATCGAAAGTGGTTTCGACGCCCGATTCGACCTCCGTTGCCGAAAACGCCGGAACGCCAGCCGGCGCCGTGAGAGCATCCCGCGTCGAAGCCGTCTCGCCGTCGATTCCGCCCCAGGCGCCTTGGGCCTACCTTCCCTTGTTGAATCGACCCCCGCCGGCCAACTCCTGATCCGACACCGTAAGGGTTCGCGCTCCCGACGCGTTCGTGGGCGCCGCAGTCAACCTGTGTTGTGTATCTGGAGTTGAATTCCATGAAGACGACGATGTTGATGGTCGCGCTGCTAGGCAGCGCTTTGATAGCCCAGAATGGGCCGCTCGCGAACGGCGTCTATGCCGTCGAGGAGGGCAACGTGAAGGGGAAGAATCTTGTCATCCGGCAGTACGCAGGCAAAGACGTTGTGCTCGACACGGCGAATTTCGCACCGCTCGTAGTCGAGGGCAAACCGCGGATTAACCGGGACGCGCGCGGCAGTGGGCTGACGATCCAGCTTGCGCCCGAGGCGGCTAAGCGTCTTGAGGATCTTACGCGGTCGCAGATGAACCGGCCCATCGCGGTTGTCGTAAGCGACAAAATACTCTCCACTCCGACGGTTCGAAGCGTGATCCAGGACGGCAAGGCCCGGGTGACGCCGTGCGAGGACGAATCCTGTGAAACGCTCCTGCGCCAACTCAGCAAGTAGCGCAGCCCGCGACATCGAGATCTCCTCGTTCTGCCGTTTCTGGCCAGCGTACAACTCGGCGAGACATTGCTCATGTGGATTGCTTCGGAGCCCGACGAACCAAGACTTGAGCCGGCGCGAGCGCGTTTGTGGGGACCCGGCTAAAGCAGCTTCCTGAGATCTTCGATTCTCAATTCTCGCCTGGGTGGGCCGGCACCACCGTACTCCGTCCATCATCATGATGAAGGAAGTGGTGGCTGCCTTTGATCCGCAGAACGGAGAAGCCCAGCTTCGCAAGGATGGCAATGAGGTCAGGGCCAGTGACGCGGGATTGCGACTCATGCCGCAATCGTGATGCGCTGTATCCCAACGAATTCCAGCGTCTGCTCCGGCTCGCCTTCGCCTTCAAGGCACAACTCCAGGGCTTCGCGAATTCGTTGCATGACCTCGTCCAGAGAGCGGGCCTGTGTATGCGCTCTATGACGACATCGAACTGGCGCGGCACGGTGTATCCTCGCCTTCCATGGTAGACTTCTCGCCGAGCCTCTGTCCGGCCGCCGTTCACCCTGGCCGGATGGAAGCGCGCTTCTCATTCCTTTATCCGCCGATACCACCGCAGACCTTCGCCAATTCGGCGATTTGCGCAATATCCGATAAGTTGACGTGGACTGCGCCCGAATGCGTTGCTATTCTGGCTCGCTCCTCATTCTCCCTGATCTTGAGAGGGACTGTAATTCAACCTTGTCGCCAGCGTGTATAGCTCATTGCTTTCAGAACGACAACTTAATCAGCGTCTGGATCAACCTTCCCGACACGGATCCCGCATCATCTCCATACGGGCTGGTGGGTCCGGAGACTGTCGATTGAATCCGGCCGAAAGCCCCCGAACTAACGTTGTTGACTGGCGGTCCAAAGTTTGGGTGGTTAAGGATATTAAACAAGGATGCGCCGATGGTCAACTTATACCTCTCGCTCATCGCGAAGGTCTTGTGCACACTCAAATCCGTGTCGAAATACCCGGGGCCACGGAACGCGTTGCGCGGGATGTTACCGACATCGCGCTGCGCACTTTTCGTCGCGAACTGGGATCCCGAGTAGCAGGCTACATTGGGCGTAGTGCAACTCGGATAGGAGGGACCGCCGAGAAAATCGGCGAGGATCGCCTGTTTGATCTTGCCGCTCAAATTACCGTACTTGCTCAGCACGCCCGAGTTGACAATGCTGAACGGATAGCCGGCGTGAAAGAAGACTGCGCCGGCGGCCGTCCACCCACTGAGGGCGCCTTTCAAAATCAGGTTGTGGAGCTTTGGGGCTGGCGCCGTGTAGACATACCGGGCGTTCAGAGTGTGCCGCACATCATAGTCGGCACTGCTGTAGTTCAAGGACCGCACGCTCGCCGGGCTCAGTTGGAATTTCAGGCTCGCGGTGCCGAACAACTCCGGTACGCAGTCATTCGAACAAGTGTCAAGCGCGTGACTCCACGTGTAGGAAAACTGACCCGAGAACCGGTCGCTCATCCTCCATCGGAACGATGTCACCAGGCCATTGTAGTTAGACCAACCGCGATTGTTCAGCTCGACGATCTGGCCAAAGCGTGAATCGGGCGCACTTGTTAGGAGCCCGGCTAGTCCGGCCGTCGAGAAAGCATTTCCGAATAGGTCCTGAACCAGCTCGTTAAACCCGTGATTACCCACGTAGTTCACCGAGAGCAGATACTTGCCGGCGAGTTCGTGTTGCGCTTCGACATTCCACTCGAAATACTTCGGGGTTTGGACGGTCCGGGAGATCGTGAAGAAATTGGGCGGCGCAAAGCCCAGGGGGACCTGAGCCTGCAGTTGCGCCAAAGTGGCGCCGCCGGCAAATCCCTGCTGGAACGCGGCGTTGGAACCGGACACCAGGGCGAAGACGCTGTCGGACACATTGGTTGCCACCAGACCGGAATAGGTAGTGAAGATCGACACTGCCGGAGCGTTGGTGAGGAAGCGGTCGAAGATAATCGCCGGGTTCGAGTCGGCGAAGAGGCCCATGCCGCCGCGAAGAACCGTCGACCCGCTCAGGCTGTAGGCAACTCCAAGCCGGGGTTGAGGCGTGATCGGGTCAACACTGTGAAACGCCGTGTTCAACCCGGTCCCGATGGTCTGGTTGTACGGTATCGCAGCCGAATGTGCGATCTGGTCAAACGGTCCCTGGCTGGCAAGCTCCGTGAAGCAGCCGTGACACCCGAGATTGCTGTTGCGGTCGAGACGCAACGCCAGGGTGACCGCCAGATTCGGCCGAACTCTCCATTCGTCCTGGCCATAAAATCCGGCACTCGAAAACTTCACGTTTTCCGCTCCGATGGCGGCGAACGCCTGGGCATAGCTGGAGCCGTTTATCAGCGAACCATTGACAAAATCCGTCATCGAGCCGAAGGTGAGCAGACCGCTGGTGAGTGCTCCGTAGAAGTAACTGCTCATGAGGTTCCTGCGAATGTTGACTCCCGCTTTGAAAGTGTGGTGGCCGCGGATCAAGGAGTAGTCGTCCACCAACTGCCACTGCCTCGCTTTAATGCCTTGTGGAACCAACTCATCGATGCCCCCGAGATCCGTATAGAGCCCATCGGTGAACGTGAAGGTGGTGGGGAACGTCTTCAGCGCGGCGCCGAGGTCGGGTGGACCGTAGATAGCAGAGGAGTAACCGGCGGAAAGCAGCAGCGAGTTGACGCTTCTGGAAGAGATGACCTTGGTATAACCGAACTGACCGCTGTAGGCGGGCACGCTGTTGTTCGCATTGAAGGCCGGGTTGATGGAATCCGTGCTGGTGGCTTGAACTCCCTGGTCCGTGCTGAGCCGCAGGTACATACGGTCTTTAGCTGTGACGTTGTAATCGATCCTGGAAACGGTCAGGCGCTCGGTGTTCAGACCGTTGACGGTGTTTTGAAAAGTGGCGGCACACGGCTTAGTGACCCCGTAGACCCGGTCTACCAGATCGCCGCAACCCAGGCTGGTATCGGTTGCATCGGTGACGGACGTGGCGCGGGAAGCACCGGATGAACCGGCATACAGTTTCAACGCGCGTGTGTAGAGCGGCACGGCCGCGGGATTGGTGGAAGCCAGGTTTGAGAGGACGAAACTGGAAAAATCGGATGTGGGGATGTATACCGGTCCTCCACCCGGCAGAACGTAGCGCAACCCCTCGCTATCGAAGAAGAAGAAGAGCTTGTTCTTCAGGACCGGGCCGCCCGCGGAGCCGGCCCAGGCATTGGAAATCGAGAAAGGCCGCGCGGTGCCCGTGGCATTGTTGAACCAGTCATTGGCGTTGAGGGCTCTCTCGTTGTAGGACCACGAAGCGTTGCCGTGAAACGCATTGGAGCCGGACTTGGTGACGTAGTTGACGTTGGCGCCTGCCTGTCGGCCATATTGGCCCGTGTAGCCATTCAGCACGACGGCGGCCTCCTGAACCTCATTCGCACCCAGAGTCAGCCCCGATGCCCCCGAACTGTTTAGGTGGGAATAAGCGTCGGTATTGTCCGTTCCATTCAGCGTGAACAGATTCGAGATGGAGGGCAGTCCGAAGACTGAGAAGTTCCCCCAACCCATGGCCGTGCTCATCGTGACGCCCGGAGCGGTGAAGGCAAAAACCGTGAGGTCATTTCCGGGGTCGGGCAAGCTGTCAAGCTCCTGCTGGCTGAACGTGGTCGCCAGGTTGGCATTATTGCTCTGGAGTAGCGGCGCCTGCCCCATCACGAACAGATACTCGTGTTTCGCCTGGATACCGAGTTGCATTGCGAGATTCGAGGACTGACCCAGCTCTACCGTGGTCATTTGCCTCTTGATTTCAAACCCGGGGGCGCTCACCGCTAAGGTGTAAGCACCTGGGCGAAGCAGCGGAAATCGAAACTCGCCTGTCTCTCCTGTCACGATCGAGGACTTTCCGCCAGTGGCGCTGTTGGTGAGTTCGACGCTGGATCCCGCGATTGCCTTGCCGGATGCATCAGTCACGTTCCCGGTGAGCTCGCCGGTATAGATGGTTTGGGCCGCGGCCGGCAGCATCACCGCAAGGCACAGCAGCGGCGCCGCCAGCACGCCGCGAGATGTCCAATGCGAAATCCAAGATCTTGAAGACATCATCGCAAATGACCTCCTGACTTGAGTTTTTTGTACTCGGCTTGCGCTTCCTTCAGAATGGGGATGCCGGCATCGGCGTCTTTCCACAAGCCCAGGAACTCCTCATAGTTCTCCGTGGCTTTGACCCAATCGCGCTGCCCGGCATAGGCTCGGGCCAGGTTGAGGCGCGCCAGCGGGCCGATAAGGGTGTTGTTCACCAGCCCGCGATGACTGAGGATTTTTTGACACTCGGCTGCCGCTTCTGCATTGCGGCCGGCGCCCAAATACGCTTCGGCTCGCACCTGCGCCGCGTAGAGGGAAGGTGTCAACGTGGCCTCGTACCCCAGTTCATAGGGCACAGCCGCCTGAAGAATCTCCAGCGCCTTCACGTAGTCCTTGCGGCCGATGGCGAGGCGCCCGCGGATTGCCGGCAGGCAGATGTATTGCACGATCGTGTCCGACGGATAGCCCTTGTCCAGCTCATCCGCCACAGCCTGCGCTTGCCGCGTGTCACCGGCCACGGCCAGAGCCAGAGCGGCACCGTACACGACATATCTGGAGTGAGAGAGCCGGAGAACCGCCGCGACCTGCCGGCGGGTCTCCGCGCGGTAGCCGAATAGCGCCTCCCGCAGACCTGCCAGGGCTTCATAATCGGCGACAACCTCATTCTCGTCGGCTTCACGGGCCAGGTTCGCGGCGCGGAGGGCGAACTGGCGGGACGCGGCAACTCGACCCGAATAGGCTGCCGTATGAGCTTCGAGCCCCAGAAACACATCCTCGACTCCGGACTTCCCTGCCGACCACGCAACCTCCTTCGCCATACCGGCGGCATCGTTCCGCAGGAAGGCCAACAGGTAGAAGCCGACGTGGGTGTCGGGAGCGTCGATCTTTCTGGTCACCATCTCGTCCCACATGGACCTGGCTTCATCCAGACGATCGAGGGAGAGATAGGAATTGCCCAAGGCTGCGTAATGAGAGGCGGTCGGGCGAAGCCGAAGGGCTTCCCGATAATGCTCCACCGCCTGATTGTGCTGGCCAAGAGTAGATTCGATGGCACCCACATTCGAAACCGCTATGTCCGCTCGGGGGTAGGTTTTCCACCAGGTTGCATAGATCTTCCTGGCCTGATCCAGGCTGCCCACGACGGAGAAGTAGTATCGCGATTCGATGGCAAACCTCTCCGACTCACTGACCCTTTCCCGTAGCTCGAATGCCTCGCGAAAGTTCGCCACGGAGCGGATCGTCTCCCATATGCTGTCCTGACAGAGGCCAAGCGACAGGATGGCCATGGCGAATTTCGGGTCGAGACGGACAGCATATTGGAAGAGCGGCGCGGCCCCGACGTAGTCGCCGGTAGCCATCGCCTTCCTCCCCATGGTGTAGGCTCGTAAAGCCTCCAGGGAGGGAGTGGTCACCTGCTCCAGGGGCGTGGCGAACCTTTCCAGCGACTGGAGCGATTCTCCGACCTTTTCCCGGAGTTGTTTGGCGACATTGTCCAGCGCGTGGAGCACCTGCTCCTTGCCCGCGGCGGTCTCCTGTGCCCGCGCCATGACATCCAGGCTCTGGCACTCGACAGCCTGAAGCTGGATCAGATACTGAGTGCCAATATGTGCGATGGAACCCGCGATGTAAGCTCGCGCACCGGCGCGCAGGCACACTTCTCGCGCTGCGTCCTTGCCGAGAGGCGTATTCTTCGGACGCCCCATCAGTTTCAGGGTTGCGGATACCGTCTGTTCCGGAAGGATGCCGAGGAAGGGGGACTGTGCGAGGTCGGCAGATAAAGCCTCTTTAAGCGTGTCATCGAAGACCCCATCGCCGGTGGAATTGGCGAAATCGGCCAGCACCACCGTATCCGTTGCGCTCAGTGCATGCGCTTTATGAGCGGTCAGGAGCCACATCGCGAGGCCGGCCGCGACCGTCAAAACGGTGGCCACACCAATCAGTCCGGGGCGCGAGAGGCGCGCCGGCGGTTTGCCACGGACGGGTATTTCCAGCCGCTCCGACTCCAGTTCCCGCTGCAACGCCTGGCAATCGGAGCTCAGATCTTCGGCGCTCTGATAGCGTAAGAAGCGATCCTTCTCCAGCGCTTTGCCCACAATCTCGTCCAGCCTGGCGGGCAGAGGTGGCCGCCGCTGCGAAGGGGATACCGGGTTTTCTTTCAACACTGCCGCCAGGATCGCCGGCGAGCTCTTGCCGATGAACGGACGTGCCCCCGTGGTCATCTCATAGAGAACCACGCCGAGGCTGAACAAATCGGCGCGCCCGTCGGCATCTTCGCCTCTCGCCTGCTCGGGCGACATATAGTAGGGCGTTCCCATAACGGTCCCTTCGCTCGTGTGCGTCAGAGTCGCCGTCTCTTCTCCCACGCCCTCTGCGAAAATGATTCTCGCCAGCCCGAAATCCAGCACCTTCGGGCCGAATTGGGTAAGCATGATGTTGGCGGGCTTCAGATCGCGGTGCACGATCCCTCTGCGATGCGCTTCCGCCAGAGCGCCGGCGATCTGGATCGTCAGGGTCAACGCCTCGGGCAGCGACAACGCGCCGCGCGCGATTCTCGCCGCGAGTGTCTCGCCTTCCACAAACTCCATCTCAATGACCGGCTCTCCGTCGCACTCCTCGACCCCGTGAATGGTGCAAATGTGCGGATGCTTCAGCGCCGCCGCAGCGCGTGCCTCACGGCGGAATCGTTCCAGCAGTGCTCCTGAGCCGCTGTCCGGCTTGAGCGCCAGAAATTTCAGCGCCACCTTGCGGCCCAGGGTGAGATCCTCGGCCAGGTAAACCTTGCCCATACCTCCCTGGCCCAGCTTCCGGATGATGCGAAAGTGCGAGAATATCCTGCCTTCCCAATCGGAGGATGGGGCATCGCTCTCAGGATGAAGATTGCGAACCAAGGTAATGGGCTCATCCAGAAACCCCTTCGCCTGTGCCTGCTGATGGTTGCTGTGTAAGCGGTCCGCGGCCCCGGCTATAACCGGATCGGTTTCCGCCGCCAGAACGGCGGCGGGGTCGCTGGCGTCCATCATCTTCTCGAACAAGGCGTGAATCCGCACCCACACTTCCGGTGGATAGTCGGTACCTGGCGACAGCATTGTCTCTGTCCTATCAGGCGTCGTCCGCAGTGCAAATGGGACATCGCCAGTTGGAAAATCAGCGGGAGAGTTCGCCATAAATCCAGGCCCTTGCGATGATCCAATCGCGCCGCACGGTTCTGACGGAGACGGCCAGGAAGTCCGCAATCTCCTCTTCCTTCAGGCCGCTGAAAAAGCGAAGCTCCACCACTTTCGCCTGGCGCGCATTCAATTTCTCCAGCCGTTGCAAAGCAGCGTCGAGTTCATCGATGAGCACGCACTGCTCATCAGACACCGCCAGACCTTCCTCGAGCGGCAGGCGCGCCTGGCCGCCACCCCGCTTTTCGGCGCGTCTCTGCCGGGCGTAGTCCACGAGTACGTGGCGCATTACCTGCGCGGCAACTCCAAAGAAGTGTGCGCGGCTTTTCCAGACGATATCCGTCAGACCGATCAACCGCAGATACGCCTCGTGGACCAACGCCGTCGCTTGAAGAGTATGCTCGGGCCGCTCGTGGCGTAGATGGTGAGCCGCCATCAGGCGTAGCTCGTCGTAAATAAGAGGCAGCAGCTGCTCCTCCGCCCGCTTATCCCCGCAAGCTACCCGGTTCAGTAGCTCAGTCGTCTGCGATGGAGCCGATTCTAAGTCCTGTGGAGTTTCGTTCTTGCCCAGAATGGCTAATAAGTATACACCAATATATCGAGATGGATCCTTTCCAATTTGCTCCTTGAGAGGCTGCAGTTTCGTCACGGTAACGCGGTTCACTTCGGTTGGGGTGTCCGGCTGTTCATCTTGATGGTCTGTCGCCGAATCACCAATCCGGTCACCCCAGGCGCCAACGAGCATTCGGGAAGACACATCAAGGTACTCCCCACAAGTCGGCTTGTGTCCGTCCATTCTCTGGGTGATTCCGCAGCCACGTTGACGCGTAACGCACGACTCGCGAATCCGGCGTGGCTCGCGATTTCGCGACTTTGTGCGCGAAAGGTCATCAAGCGACAGACCTCTCCTACCCCGCCTCGGGAAGAAAGAAAAACACGATCGCCATGATGACGTAGACGGCCAGTAGTTGGACGCCTTCAATCCAGTTGGATTCACCGTCGGAGGAGATCTGGCCGGTGATGAGTACGGCAAGGAAGATGGCCAGCACTTCCGCCGGTGTGAACATCAGGTCCATCGGTCGGGGCCCGATGAAGTGGCTCACAATCACCAGCAGCGGCGCCACGAAGAGCGCGATCTGCAGGCTGCTGCCCACGGCGATGCCGATGGCGAGCTCCATGCGGTTCTTGAGCGCGAGCATCACGGCGCTGCTGTGCTCCGCCGCGTTGCCGACGATGGCCACCACGATCACGCCGATGAAGACGTTGGTCATTCCGAAGGCCGCGGCCGTCTGCTCCACCGAACCGACCAGGATCTCGCTGACCCAGGCGATGGCGAGTGTAGCGCCTGCGAGCGTGAGCAGCGCGCGCTTCATGCTCCACGCGGCGGGCTCGACCTCGTGCTCCCCTTCTCCTTCGAAGAGCTGCTTGTGAGTGCGCAGGGAGAAGAGCAGGTGCAGTCCGTAGGCAATCAACAGAACGCAGGCAATGGCGAGGCTGAGCCCATCCTCCTTCACGATGTTGGGTGGGCCTGCGAGCGCGTGGAAGGCGGCGGGCATGACCAGCGCGATGGCGGCGAGCGTGAGCAGGGTCGCCTGCGCGCGGGCTCCCGTGACGTTGAAGCGCTGATGCTTGTGCTTGAGCCCGCCCGCCAGCACGGCAGCGCCCAGCACCAGCAGAATGTTGCCGATGATGCTGCCGGTCAGCGACGCCTTCACCACCGAGTAGAGTCCCCTGCGGATCGCCATCACGGCGATGATGAGCTCGGCGGCGTTGCCGAAAGTTGCGTTGAGCAGGCCGCCCGCGCCCTCGCCCGTGTAGCGCGCGAGCTCTTCGGTGGCGTGTCCCAGCCAGCCTGCGAGCGGGATCACTGCGAGACAGGCGGTGACGAAGATCAATGTGTGCTGCCCGGGCAGGAAAAACTCGAGCCCGATCGTCACCGGTACGAAGATCAGCAGCCAGTTCAGCATGCGAGTCTAGCGTGTGGGGCGGAATTGCAGCGTGCTCACCGGCTCGATCTTTGAGAACTGCATGGGATAGCTGCGAGCGTTGTAATAATCGAGCCACTGATCGCTATAGTGTCGGGAAAGAATTTGGCCGGATTGCCCGATGGTGATATTGAGCAGCGAGTGATCCCAATCGCCGAGGTCCGCGGTCATCCGCATGGAAGGGGCCAGGGTGCGGGTTGTCTGTTTCGCTGTGGTGGTGGAGCCGCTCATGGGCACGGGCCCGATATCGAAATATTTGCCAACCAGGGGAACCTGGTGAATCACGGGGTTATTGATCGCGATGCGAAGGTACTGGCCGTAGAGCCAGCGTTTGGGTTCGCGGCCCTGGATGCGGCGCGCCTCTTCCACGGCGTCGGCAAGCGCGCGCAGCAGCATGTCATCGTAATCGGCGAACCAGCCGGCGGGGCGCTCGGTGAGCAGGCGCTGCACCACCACCGGCGCCATGTTGAATTCGTAAGCGAGGCCGCTGGCGGCGGAGGCGTTTTCGGCGACGGCGCGGCGCACGTGCTGATACGCCAGGGTGATGAGAAAAGGCGCGGGTAGGTCTTTATTCATCTGCCCGTTCCATTCGCGCAGCATGGCGACGGAATCATCCAGCGAAGGGTTGTGGGCGTTGCGCCGCTGGTAGGCGTCCACGATCTGGCGGGCCAGGAAATGGCTGAAGGCCGAGTAGACGTCCTTCTGCACGGTCAGCATGTCAGGCGGCCGCCAACCTTCGTGAGCGGACAGCAGCGCGCGGATCTGCACGAAGCGCTGGGGCGGCGCGAAGTTGCCGTTCACCGGGTACGGGAAATTCTCCGGGAAGGGATTCTGGTTGGCGGTGACGATCATGCCGCCGGGCGGGTTGTAGACGCTGGGGAGCTCCTCGAAGGGTATGTAGCCATCCCATTCGAAGTTGCCCGAGGAGCCATCCACCGGGATATCGCCGCGATAGTTGCGGCGCCTGGGCAGCATGCCGGCGGCATGGTAGCCGATGTTGCCATCGATATCGGCATAGACGAAATTCGAACCGGGGCCCGGGAGCCGTTTGACGGCGGCCTGGAACTGTTCCCAATTCTGCGCGCGATCGATATCGATGAAGGGGAACTGCAGCATCCCGGCCTCGGCGGCGGTCCAGCGCAGGGCGAGGCGCTGATTGCCTTCGGAGAGGAAGATGGGGCCGTGGCGCGTGACCCAGGTATCGACTTCGACGGCAGGGCGGTCTTTGACGCGAATGATTTCCCGCTCGGCGCGTGCCTGCTCCACCTTTCCGCGGAAGATATAACGGCCGGTGCGATCGTCGATCTGCTCGAGGTAGAGGTCTTGCACGTCGAAGTGGAGATTGGTGATGCCCCACGCAATCCGTTCGTTGTGACCCACGATGATACCGGGCGCGCCGGGCAGCGAAACGCCCCCGGCGCGGAGGCCGGGCGCTTCGAGGTAGATCATGTACCAGATGCCGGGCAGCGAATACTCCAGGTGCATGTCATTCGAGAGCAGGGGCTTGCCGGAGGCCGTATGTTTGCCGGAGAGGACCCAGGCATTGGAGCCGGGGTTGCCATCCACCAGGCCGCGCATGGGGAAGAGGAATTCCACTTTGGCGCGGTCGCCCTGCGCCAGCATGTTGTTCTTGATGAGTTCGTCCTTCCACGTGGTGGTGAGGTTGCGATACATGTGGAGGCAAAGCAGCAGGCAATCCACCGTGCTCCAGGGCCGGGGCTGGTAGTGCAGCAGGCTGAACTCCACGGGCAGGTTGTCGAGGTGCGTCGCGATGAATTGATTGACGCCGCGCGTATAGGCGGCGAAGGCGGCGCGGTCGGCTTCGGGAAGCCGGACGTAGGCATCTTCGGCGATCCGGCGCATCCGGAGTTTGCGCGCTTCGCGATCGCTCTCGAGCAGCGCGGGTCCGAAGACTTCAGCGAGTGTGCCGCCGGCGAAGCGGCGCAGGGCATCCATCTGGAACAGGCGGTCCTGTGCGGTGACATACCCCTGCAAAAAGAACGCGTCGTCGAGGCTCGCGGCGCGGATGTGCGGTTCGCCGTGAGGACCGAAGTCCACGGTGGCCGGGGCGGAGAGGGCGGCGTCGATCGAGCCGGAGCGTTGCGGAAGAGGTCGCCAGACGTACCAATACACCACGATGGCCGCGGCGACCAGCGCGAGGGCGATCGCATAATTCACAAATTTGACGGCGCGCGCTACCAGGTTACGAGACATTTACGAGGGGTTAATTCTCAATCATAACCGTTAGCGAGGTAAAGCCGGGGAGGTAAATTAGGCCGCGATGTGGCTTGACGCCGCTGGTTTAACCCCGCTTTACCCGGGGCGCCTTTTCGTTGTACAATCACCCAAAAGAAAAAGGGCGCCCTCCCGGGATACTTTTGGAGGACGCCCACCTACGTAACGGAGTTAGTTGGTTACCTATTCTGACGATCCGCGGGCGATTTGGTTAGAAACTCCGCTAGAATTATTTCGGAGCTTGTGACTGATTCGCCCATTCGTCTTTTGCTCGTAGTTTTGCTGATCGCGGTCAACGGCTTCTTCGCCGCCGCCGAGGTTGCGTTGCTTTCGGTCCGGCACTCGCGCCTGCGCCAAATGGCGGCGGAAGGCCACGCCGGGGCGAACGCGGCGCTCAGTCTGCTCGCCAATCCAGGTCGGCTGCTTTCGGTGACGCAGGTGGGCGTTACGCTCGCCAGCCTGGGCTTGGGCTGGGCCGGTGAGGACACCCTCTACCAGATCCTGTCGGCGATGTTTCATCCGCTGATGACGCCCGTGACCACGAAATTTCTCCACGGACTCTGCTTCTTCTTTTCGTTCCTGGTGATCAGCTATTTCCACGTCGTGTTCGGCGAGGTGGTGCCCAAGAACCTGGCGATCGCGAAGGCGGCGCAACTGGCGTCGCTGACGGCTCCGGCGCTTGTTGATTTTTTATCGCGCGACGGTCGCGTTCGTGGTCGTCATCGAGCGCTCTGCGGCGGCGATTACACACGCGCTGCACCTGCAGGGGGAAGGGCACGGCAACGTGCACACGTCGGAGGAACTGAAGCTGATCGTCTCCAGCAGCCGCGGATTGGGCTACCTGCCGGAGGCGCAGGAGGACATGATTCATCGCGTGCTGGATTTGGGCGCGGTATCCGTGCGCGAGATCATGATTCCGCGCAACGATATCGTTTCGATATCGACCGATGCTTCGCTGGACGAGGTGCTGCACACCATGAACGCGCAGCGGCACTCGCGCCTTCCGGTATACGAAGGGGCTCCGGAAAAGATCGTAGGCCTGCTGCATTACAAAGACCTGCTACCGGTCTGGGAAGAGCGGCGGCTGGCGATTCGCAGCAGCCGTTCCAGCCATTCCTTCCGGGTGAGCCGGCTGCATGCGTCCCCTAATGTTCGTGCCGGAGACAAAGGAAGTCTCGGCGATGCTGGATGAGTTCCGGCACGGTCGCTCGCACATGGCCATGATCGTGGACGAGTTCGGCACCATCATCGGCATGGTTACGGTAGAAGACGTGTTGGAACAGATCGTCGGGCAGATCGAGGACGAGCACGATGAAAAGGTGGAGCGGCGCATCGAGGCTGACGATGTGGAACTGGACGGCACCACGCGGATTCGCGACCTGGAGAGCGAATACGGGATCGAGATTCCGCCGGATGCCGGTTTCGAAACCCTCGCGGGCTTCCTGCTTTTCAAACTCGGCGAGATCCCGCGCGTGGGAAGTAGGGTGGAGTATGAAGGCCGTCGCTACACTGTGCTCGAAATGGAGCGCAACCGGATCGCGCGCGTGCGCATAGAGAAACTCCAACCCCACGTCGGGGTAGGATGAAAGTGAGCATGCTCGGATTGGAGCCCAAGGCGGCGCGGTACACGTGGACGGCGGCGCTGGTGGTCCTGGTGCTCGTGCTGGTGTATTTGCTGCGCTCCACGCTTTTCGTGTTCACCTTGGCGCTGCTCTTCGCCTACCTGCTTTCGCCGCTGGTCAACCTGCTGGACCGCGCGCTGCCGAACCGCACGCGGACAATGGCGCTGGCCCTGGCATACATCATCTTTATCGGGATTGCGGTGCTGGTGGTGACGCAGGTCGGGGTAAAGGTGGTGGCCCAGGCGCAGGCGTTGAGCAAGAAACTTCCGGACATGATGGCGAAGTGGGAGGAGCCTTCGCCGCAGGCGCCGGAGAACCTGAACACGGTCAAGGCGCGGGTGGTGCAGACCCTTCGCACCGAACTGTACAAGCGCACCAGCGACATTCTGAACGCTCTGCCGGGCGCGAGCCTGAAGTTCCTCGAAGTGGCGAGCGATGTGATCTATGTCGTCATCGTCCCGGTGTTGGCCTTCTTCTTCCTCAAGGATGGAGAATTGATCCGCGGACATATGCTGAGTGTGATCGACGCGGGGCCGCGGCGTGCGCTGGCGGACAGTCTTCTGGTGGACATCCATCTGCTGCTGGCGCACTACATGCGCGCGCTGGTGCTGCTATCCCTGAATACGTTCGTGTTCTACAGCGTGGCCTTCACGATCATGGGGATGCCCTTCGGCATCCTGCTGGCGGTGATGGGGATGTGCCTGGAGTTCATCCCGATGGTCGGTCCGCTGGCGGCGGCGGCGGCGATTCTGATTGTCGCGGCGGTATCGGGTGCGCACATTTTGACCGTCCTGATTTTCCTCGTGGCCTATCGCATGCTGCAGGATTACCTGGTATCGCCGCACCTGATGGGGCAGGGCGTGGAACTGCATCCGCTGCTGGTGTTGTTCGGCGTGTTCGGCGGCGCGGAAGTGGCGGGCGTGGCGGGGAGTTTCCTCTCGGTGCCGGTGCTGGCTCTGGCGCGCATTCTGTACCTGCGAGTGCGGCGCGCGCGGATGGGGCAACCTTCGACGGCGCCGCTGGTCTTGCCAACGCGATGAGGCCTGCGTTCTGCCTGCTGATGGCGGCCGCGCTGCCGGCGGCGGCCCACGTCATGAGCATGAGCTCGGGCGATCTGAAGGTCGATGGCGCGCGCGCGCATTATGAACTGCGTATGCCTCTGTACGAGATGGCGCACGTGCGGAATCCCGAGCATGCGCTGCTGGAGCACGTCCGCTTCGCCGGGGCGCGGCTTGTCAGCAGCGAGTGCCATAAGGACGCGGCGCGCGACGCGTACCTCTGTTCGGCGGATTATGAATTCGGCGCCGCGCCCGACCGCGTGGAGGTGGAATGCACCCTGGCGGCGATCACCGTGCCGAATCACGTCCACCTGCTGCGTGCGGAGATGGGCGGCAAGCGCGACGAGGCCGTCTTCGACCTGGCCTTCACGCGTGCCACGCTGCGCTTTCGTCCGCCGACCGCGATGGAGACGGCGGTGACGCAGGCCGGCTCGGGCGTCGTGCGCGCGCTCGGCGGTGTGGTGCAGGTGCTGTTCCTGGCGGCGCTGGTGATCGCGGCCCGGTCGCGGCGGGAGTTGCTCGGGATCACGGCGGCGTTTGTCGCCGGCCAGTGCGTGAGCACGCTCGCCATGCCCCATGTGGCCTGGCAGCCCGCGCCGCGATTCGTGGAGGCCGCGGCGGCCCTGGCCGTGGCCTACCTCGCGGTGGAGATCCTGATGCTGCCCGAGGCCGGCGCGCGCTGGCTGGTGACGTTCGTGCTCGGCCTGTTCCACGGCATGTACTTCCACCTGTTTCTACAGACCACGGGCTACTCGGCGCCCCTGGTGCTGGCCGGCGCCGCGGCCGCCGAGGTGGCCGCAATCGCGCTCATGGGCCTCGCGCTGGCGCGTGTGGGCCGCATGCCCCGCCAGGTATCGGCGGGCGCGCTCCTCGCCTTCGGCATGGTCTGGTTCTGCCTCCGCCTGCTAAACGAGCCGCGACCGTGAGGGAGCGATCTAAAGGCTTCGCGCCACCGCGAACCGCGACCGTAAAGTAAGGGAGCGATCTAAAGGCTTCGCGCCACCGCGAACCGCGACCGTAAGGGTAATGCCACATAGTTTTCCCAGTGCCGAACATCTGCGTAAATTGTGGGGCGGCCAATCCTGGCTGCAGCCGCCTTTCAGCCACGAGACCGCACGAGGCGCGCGATCCAAAGGATCTGAAACTGCGGGCGGGGGTGGGCGGGAGTCGTAGCAAAATGTGAGAAGGCCAGGCGCGGCAAGCTATGGTCGCGTATGCCTTGGTGCCTTGTGCCCGTCTTTCAGCCTGACTTCGATTGCGGCGGTCCATTGTTTGGTGGCGAGCGAAGCTGGGAAACCAGCCCGGCTCGACCCCGTTGGAGAGTTTGTGAAGCGATCGCGAATCGAGCCGAGCGCCTGGTCCATATCAAGCAGGAGAGCCGGAAATGATCAAGCGAAGACTATCCACGTTTGAACGATTGAAGAGCGGAAAGTTGAACCGCAAGCAGCGGAAGGAGTTGATGCGGCGGGTGTTCGCCGGTGATCCGGGATTGGACGTGGTGCATCCGAATGCAGGGGGCATCGACGTGGGCAACGAAAGCCACTATGCGGCGGTGCCGCCGGGACGGGATGCGCAACCGGTACAGGAGTTCGGGTGCTGGACGGCGGACCTGAAACGGATGGCAGAGTGGTTGATCCGCTGCGGGGTGAAGACGGTGGTGATGCAATCGACAGGAGTGTATTGGGTTGCAGTGTACGACGTGTTGCAAAAGTCCGGATTGGAGGTGTGGCTCGTCAACGCCAGAGACACCAGGAACTTGCCGGGACGAAAGAGCGATGTGCAGGAATGCCAGTGGTTGATGAAGCTGCATACGTATGGACTGTTGAGGAACTCGTACCGGCCGCCCGAAGAGATTCGGGCCGTGCGGACGATTTGGCGGTTGCGAGACCGGCACGTGAAAGACGCGAGCCGGGAAATCCAGCATATGCAGAAAGCATTAACCACGATGAATTTGCAACTCGCCAACGTCTTTAGCGACATCAGCGGGGAGAGCGGACAAGCGATCATTCGGGCGATCTTGAAGGGGGAGCGAAATCCGCAAAAGCTGGCTAAGTTGAAAGATTATCGAGCGCGGGCCAGCGAAGAAGAGATCGCCTGTAGCCTGGAGGGCAATTGGCAGGAAGACGTGATTTTCGAATTGCAGCAGAGCGTAGAGCGATATGATTTCTGCCAAGGACAGATCCGTGCGTGCGACCAGCAGTTAAGCAAGTATCTGGCAGCGTTGCCGGACCGGAAAATAGAGCCAGTGGGCGGAACGACAGAGCCAGGCTCGAAGTCAGCGGGCGGCGAAGGCAAAGAAGTCCCGCCGAAGCGCAGGAAGGGGAAACGGAAGCAGTCGCGGGGGAATGAGCCGAAGTTTGACTTAGAGGTAGAACTGACGCGGATCTGCGGAGTGAATTTATGCACCATCGACGGAGTGGGTGTGATGACCGTACAAACTTGGGTTTCCGAGATCGGAACGGATATGAGCCCATGGCCGACGGAAGATCACCTGGTGTCGTGGTTGAAGTTGACGCCCAACAAGCCGATTAGCGGCGGAAAGGTAATCAAGAAAGGACGCAACCCGGACAACCGAACCAAGAACCGGGTAGCGACGGTGCTGCGCACCGCCGCAACGTCGCTGGATGAGAGCCAGAGTTATCTGGGCGCAAGGTACCGTCAGTTGCGTGCCCGCCTAGATCCAGGAAAGGCCGCCAAGGCGATGGCAGCACAACTGGCCCGGCTGATCTACCGCATGCTCACACGGGGGCAGGAATGGGTCGATCGAGGAGCCCAGGAACACGAAAACCGTCGCCGGGATCGCGACAAGCAGTTCTTGCAGCGCAGGGCCGCAGCACTCGGTTACCGCCTGGAGCCGGTCGCCTCATAACCCGGAGAACAAAACACAAGGCGATCGCTGCAGCGAGGGAGCAGTTTCTGGAGAGGCGGCTTCTCGATACCGTCGCGGAGATACCCCTAAACAACCGAAAACCTCCCTCAATCAGCGCGTTCGAGGGCCTTGATTCTGCGGGCGGACAGCGGGACGAGGGCGTCCCGCGCAGACCAGGGGGTCTGCCCCACAACTTCTGCAGCATTCCCGCTGTTGGGAAAACTATGTGGCATTAACCGTAAGGGAGCGATCTCTTGCCCCCCCGCCAATGCCACAATAAACGGCATGGCACGCGAATCGGCGTCGGTGGTGATCGTGGGAGCTGGGATCGTCGGGGCGTCGATCGCCTACCATCTGGCGGTGCGCGGATGCACGGATGTCGTCATCCTGGAGAAGGCGGATCGCGAAGCGGCGGGAAGCACGGCGCGGTCGGCGGCGGGAGTCCGGCATCAGTTCGCAACCGAAGTCAACATCCGGCTCTCCTGTTACAGCATCGAACGGTTGAAACGCTTCGGCGAAGAAGTGGGCGGTGAGGCGGGCCTCAAGCAGATCGGCTACCTGCTGCTGGTGTCGGAGCCCGGCCAGTGGGAAGAATACCAACGCAGCGTCGCGCTGCAGAACTCGCTGGGAGTGCCGAGCCGTCTGCTATCGCCCGCGCAAGTCCGGGATCTGCTGCCCTACACCAATACCGATGGACTCCTGGGGGCGACTTACTGCGCGGAGGACGGGCACTGCGATCCGCACGGAGTCGCGATGGGCTACCTGGCGGCGGCGCGGCGGATGGGCGTGGAAGTGCGGCGCGCGTCGGCGGCGACCCGGATCGAGCGCCACAGCGCCCGCGTCACGGCGGTGGAGACCGCCGCCGGCCGGATCGCGTGCGAAGTGGTGATCAATGCGGCGGGTCCGTGGGCCGGTGCGGTAGGCGCGATGGCGGGGGTCGCGGTGCCGGTGCTGCCCTACCGGCGCTGCATCTACATGACCGAAGCGATGCCCCAGGTCGCGACATTTCCCTTCACGATCGACACCGCGAGCGGCTTCTACATGCGCAAGGAGGGGGACAAGCTGCTGCTCGGAGTCAGCAACGAGCGCGAACCCGCCGGCGAGAATCTGGCCGTGGATTGGGAGTGGCTGGAGACCGTGCTGGAGCGCGGGGCCGCGCGCTTTCCGTTTCTGGCGGATGTAGGCATCGTCCGGCGCAACTGCTGGGCGGGGTTATACGAGATCACGCCCGACCATCTGCCGGTGCTGGGGCGCCGCGCGGCGCTGCCGAATTACATCGACGCGTCCGGGTTCAGCGGACATGGAGTGATGCACTCACCGGCGACCGGCATGCTGATCGCTGAAGAGGTGCTCGATGGACGTGCGCACACCATCGATATCGACGCCCTGCGCGTAACACGATTCGAACGCGCGGCGCGGGGCGGGGAACGGAATGTGTATTAGCGGCCGATAACGACGCCGACGGCGGCGGGGGCGACGTCGAGCCTGTCGATGCGGTGGCCGAGATCGAAGGGCTTCCCGACGATGGCGTCCGGGTACATGGCGAGCAGGAAGTTCTGAATCAGGAAGTCCAGCGTACGGCCGTCGATCGTGACGCCTGAGATCTCGACGCGCTGCAAGTCCACCGTGGCGCGGCCGTTGGAGGAGCGGATGCGAGCGGTCACGCTCACCGGGCGTTCGCCTTCGAGGAGTTTCGACATCAGCCAGCCGGGTTGTTGTCCTTGCGACCGTTCGAGCTTGGCGAAATCGATGAGGGCAGTGCCGGTGGCGAGGTCGCGCTCGGTAACGCGGAGGTTGGGGTTACGGACGCCGCGGGGGGCTTCCTTTTCGACCCAGGCGGTTAGCTCGGGATAGCTGAGGGTTACATGGGCGCCGGGATGCAAGCGGCCGCTTTCAATGGAGTCAAGTTTTTGTTTGGCCGAGAAATACTCGTTACCGGCGACGGCGAGAGTGCCGGCGACAAACAAGAGCAAAATAGCCCACAATTGGCGCTTCACGTTAATTGAGACGTGTGGGTGTAGACCTGAGTTGCCGGCGTTAGCGTGATAGGACGCACCTGCTGAGCGAAAGGCCACAGTCGGCAGGCTGGCCGGGATGCAGGCGATTAGTCTATTCCTGTTCAAAAAAAAGGATTTAAGAGCCCCTGGCGCGGTGGCGATCATCTTGCACTCCTAATTTCGGAGTATGTTATGCCGGTTACGTTGGTAGTGGCAATTTTGGCGTTGGCGGCAATCCTGGTGCTGGTGCGGTTAGGCGGCGCCTGGATGAAATACCGGGGCAAGCGGGTGATCCAATGTCCGGAAAACCTGCGACCCGCCGGGGTGGTGGTGGATGCGGCGCATGCGGCGGTAACGGGATTCGGCAAAGCGCCGGAACTGCGTTTGAGCCAGTGTTCGCGCTGGCCGGAGAGGGCCGGTTGCGGGCAGGAATGTCTGCGGCAGATCGAAGCCTCGCCGGAAGACTGCCTGGTGCGCAACATCATTGCCAAATGGTACCTCGGGAAGTCCTGCACCGCTTGCGGTCGGGAAATCGGCGAGATTGACTGGGCCGGAAGCCAGCCGTGTCTGCTGATGAACAGCGGAAATACAATCGAGTGGCGGCAAGTTGCTGCCGATAAGTTGGAAGAGACGTTATCTTCGGCGCAGGCGATCTGTTTCGCCTGCCATACAGCAAGAACCCTGGTTCGCGAGCATCCCGAACTGGCGACGGACCGGCATCGCGCGGTCTGATTCCAAGTCTGATTCGATGTCGCGAGGTTTCTAGTGAGATTGTTCTTGTTTTGCCTCTTGGCGGGCGCTCTCCCCGCCGCCGGCGAAACCCGTTGGGCTCCGTCCGCTCCAATTACCCTTTACACAAGTTTCCAGCAGGAACCGCCTGCGGCAGTGATGGAAGCGATTCAGGAAGAAGTAGAAGCGATCATGGCCCCGATCGGGCTTCGCTTCGAATGGCGCAACCTGGCCGGCGTACGCGGCCAGGAAGTATCCGCGGAACTCGCGGTGGTTACCTTCCAGGGCAGGTGCGATGTGGCCGGCATCAGCGCGCAAGCCAATTTCTCGGGCGCGCTGGGTTGGACCCACGTGAGCGATGGCGAGATCCTGCCCTTCACGGACATCTCCTGCGACCGGGTCCGGTCCTTTGTGCAGCGGCAACTGGTGGTGGTGCATCCGGGCGAGCGCGCCGTGCTGTACGGGCGGGCGCTGGGACGCGTGCTGGCGCACGAGTTGTATCACATATTCGCCAACACTACGAAGCACGCCTCGTGGGGAGTGGCGAAGGAATGTTACACGGTGCAAGATCTGCTGAATGACGATTTCCAGTTTCAGGAGAAGGAATCGCGCCTCCTGCGTACCAACCGGCCGCAGGTATCAGTCGATGCACCGCTGGCAACCCACTAGCGCGGGCGGCAGTCCGTTATAATCCGGGTAGTGCACCCGGAACTGGAACAATATTTTCAACAATTTGAACGGATTGCCGCGCAGGCCCAGGAACTGTCGGCCGGCTTGACTGAGGCGCAATTCAACTGGCGCCCGTCGCCCGAGCAGTGGTCCATCGAGGAGTGCCTCTCGCACCTGACGATGGTGGGGCAGGCCGAACTGCTGGCGATCGAAGCCGCGATCGACCAGGCAAAAGCCAAGGGTGTGACCGGCGGAGGCAGCTTCGATTACCCGGTCTGGGAGCGCTTCATCCTGCGGGAAACCGAGCCTCCCGTGCGGCACGCGATGTCGGCGCCGAAGCGCTTCGTTCCCCTGCACGGCCAGCCTGTCACCGGAATTCTGCCGACCTTCCTTCACGTCCAGCGCAATTTCGGCATTCAGATCGTCCGTGCCGACGGCCTCGATTTGCGGCGGGTAAAGGTTCCGACGCCGATCACGCGGCTATTAAAGTTGAGCTTGGGCGCCACTCTGGCGCAGGCGGCGGCACACGAGCGCCGCCACATCGCCCAGGCGCGCCGCGTGCGCGAGCGCCTCCCCCCGGCGCAAGAGATCGACTTGAGAGGCGGGCCAGGAGGAGAGATTGGCGAGGGTACGCTTGTGAACCTTGGAGCCGATGCGGACCGATTCACGGAGGAGGATGGCGGGAGGAGAGTTGCGGTTGGGGACAGATTCGACGTACATGGGTCTACTATACAACTATGTTAGCCTTTAAACAAGACATATATGTCTAATTACATGGGTACACTGCGCACCCCGCTAAAACCCGAATGTTCAAATTCTTCAAGATCTTACGGGGAAAATGGCGTCAAAAAGAGCGGGAACTTCGGTCTAGCCGGTGAGCGCCGCCGACATCTGCGAGATCATCGCGCGCGCATACTCCGCCGCGTCCCAGAAAGCGCGCTGCATCGCGGCGTCGGGCATATCGATACCGCTGAATTTGCCGGATTCATAGGCCAGTACCGCATCGAGCACGGCGCCGAGTGCGCCTTCGCGCTGCAGGATGGCGCGCTTGAACCGGATATCGATGGGGAGCGGCGCAATCAGGTCTTCGAGCGGCGCATTGAAGATGGTATCGAGCGTGCTCAACAGCCCCGTGATGTAGGCCTCCTGCGAGGAGCAGTGATAGTGGACGCCGAGCAACTCGGACATGCGTGCGCGCTGCAGCGCCGCTTCCAGGTACCCGGCGGGACAATCGTCGTTGCCGGAAAGGGCGAGCAGCGTGGCCCAGCGAAAGACGAAGTCCATCCCGAGTAGCGTGACGGCTTGCGCGGGGCTGCGGATTTCGCTGCGCCGCCGGTAGAGCGCCGAGTTCGCCAGCCGCAGCAGGCCGTAAGTGAGCGGAGCATCGCGCGCGATGATGCTCGCGATCACGCCGGCGGAACTTTCCAGGTCCGCGCATTCGGCCAGCAGAGAGAGCACAGAGAGCCGGCTGGAGGGGATACGCCGTCCCACAAGCACCTCGGGCCGGCGCAGATAGTAGCCCTGGAAAAGGTCGCATCCGATTTTACGGCACCAGCGGAACTCGGCTTCGGACTCGATCTTTTCGGCCACGATGCTTACGTCGAAGCGGTCCAGCAGATTCATCTGCTCGTGGAATCCGCCGGCGCCGAGCGCGAGCAAATCGAGCTTGATGTAATCCGCGATCTCGATCATGGGGAGCAGGGAATCGTGATAGACGAAATCGTCCAGCGCGATCCGGTAGTGGAGACTCTTCAAGCGATGTAGGCAGGCCACCGTTTCCCGATCCGCAGCGACATCTTCCAGCACTTCGACCACGCAGCGATCGGGCGGCAGGATCGGGTCCAGCGCCAGCAGATGGCGGGTGTGATTGATGAAGACCGGTTGTTCCGGGGAGACGGCGGCGAGGCCGATCTCCAGGAACGCCTTGAGCATCACGTCCGCGCTCGCCTGGTCGGGATTCTGAAAGCTGGCGGTGGTGTCCGAAGCCTGGCGGCGGTACAGCAGTTCGTACGCCCGAATCTCCCGCCGGGGTCCGTATATCGGCTGGCGGCCGAGGTAGACACTCACCTCCGACGCGAATTTGACCGGACTCTGCATCCATCCATACCAATCGGCCAGAACTCCTGTTTCTTGAATATGACAACCCTTCCACTTCTTCTCGCGCCGCAACGAAATTCCGCCGCCAACGAGCCGCGACCGTAAGGAAGCGCAACGAACTCCCGATTCTCGATATCGCCCTCAAACCGAGCCGCGACCGCGAGGGCCCGCGAGGGAACGATCTCCTTGTTGCTGCTCTGTGGGTCGCTACACCCTCGTCCCGCTCTTCGCCGGCAACGCAGGCCGACGAGAGTTAGCTTGCGCGTCAGCCCTTCCACGTCCACTCGCGGATTTCCGGCATGTCTTCGCCGCGCGTGGTGACGTAGTGCTTGTGTTCGATCAACTTGTTGCGCAGCTCCTGCTTGAGGTGCGCGCTGATGTCGCGCAGCCGCGGCACGCGGTCCAGCACGTCCATCGCCAGGTGGAACCGGTCCAGGTCGTTCAACACCGTCATATCGAACGGCGTAGTGGTGGTGCCCTCTTCCTTGTAGCCGCGCACGTGCAGGTTGTCGTGATTGGTGCGGCGATACGTCAGCCGGTGGATCAGCCATGGATAGCCGTGGAAGGCGAAGACCACCGGTTTGTCGGCGGTGAAGATGGAATCGAAATCGCGATCCGAGAGGCCGTGCGGATGCTCGCTCGCGGGCTGCAGCGTCATCAGGTCCACCACGTTCACCACGCGGATTTTCAGGTCCGGCAGATTGCGCCGCAACAGATCCACCGCCGCCAGCGTTTCCAGCGTCGGGACGTCGCCGCAGCAGGCCATCACCACGTCCGGCTCCTGTCCCTGGTCGTTGCTCGCCCAACTCCAGATCCCGATGCCGTTGGTGCAGTGCGCGATCGCCGATTCCATGTCGAGCCACTGCAGCGCCGGCTGCTTGCCGGCGACGATCACGTTCACGTAGTTCCTGCTCCGCAGGCAGTGGTCGGTCACGGAAAGCAGCGTGTTCGCATCGGGCGGAAGATAGACGCGGACTACGTCCGCCTTCTTATTCACCACGTGATCCAGAAAGCCCGGATCCTGATGGCTGAACCCGTTGTGGTCCTGCTGCCAGACGTGCGACGTCAGCAGGTAGTTCAGCGATGCGATCGGCCGCCGCCAGGGAATCTGCTGCGTCACCTTGAGCCACTTCGCGTGCTGATTGAACATCGAATCGATGATGTGGATGAAGGCTTCGTAGCAGGAGAAGAAGCCGTGGCGGCCGGTGAGCAGATAGCCCTCCAGCCAGCCTTCGCACATGTGTTCGCTGAGCACTTCCATCACGCGGCCGCCGGTGGCCGACGTGATCGTCGTTGGGCAGAATCGTCTCCATGGAGACGCGGTCCGTCACTTCGAACAACGCGCCCAGCCGGTTGGAGTTGGTCTCGTCCGGCCCCACCACGCGGAAGTTGCGCGATTCCAGATTGCGCTTCATCACGTCGCGCAGTAGCCGGCCCATCACGCGCGTGGACTCCGCGGTTACGGCGCCGGGGCGGGCAACCGCCACCGCGTAGTCGCGAAAATCGGGCATGTCGAGGTCCTTCAGCAGCAGGCCGCCGTTGGCGTGCGGGTTCGCGCCCATGCGCCGCTCGCCCTTGGGCGCAAGCTCCGCGATCTCCGCCGCCAGCTTACCGTGCTCGTCGAACAACTCCTCCGGCCGGTAGCTCTTCATCCATTCTTCGAGAATTCGAATGTGATCCGGCTTGGTGCTGAGCTCCGAAAGCGGTACCTGGTGCGCGCGGAACGTGCCCTCGATCTGCACGCCGTCCACCACCTTCGGACCGGTCCAGCCCTTCGGCGTGCGCAGCACCATCATCGGCCAGGCCGCCGCCGAGACCGCACCGCCGGCGCGCGCTTCGTGCTGGATGCGCCGGATCTCCGCGATCACCGCGTCCATCGTCGCCGCCATCTTCTGATGCATCGCCGGCGGATCGTCGCCCTCCACGAAGTAAGGCTGGTAGCCGTAACCCTTGAGCAGTTCGACCAGCTCCGCTTGCGGCATTCGCGCCAGCACCGTGGGCCCCGCGATCTTGTAGCCGTTGAGGTGGAGCATCGGGATCACGGCGCCATCGCGCTCGGCGTTGAGAAACTTGTTCGAGTGCCAACTCGTCGCCAGCGCGCCGGTTTCCGCTTCGCCGTCGCCGATCACGCAGCACACCACAAGATCGGGATTATCGAAGGCCGCACCGTACGCGTGCAGCAGCGAATAGCCCAGCTCCCCGCCTTCGTGGATCGAGCCCGGCGTCTCCGGCGCCACGTGACTCGGAATGCCGCCGGGGAAGGAGAACTGCTTGAACAGCCGCTTCATGCCCTCGGCGTTCTCCGCGATGTGCGGCCAGAACTCGCTGTAAGTTCCCTCGAGATACGTGTTGGCCACCAGCCCCGGCCCGCCGTGCCCCGGTCCGGTCACGTAGATCATGTCCAAATCGAATTTGCGGATCAGACGATTGCAATGTACGTAGATAAAATTGAGTCCCGGCGTAGTGCCCCAATGCCCCAGCAGACGGGGTTTGATGTGCTCCAGGGTGAGCGGGACCTTGAGTAGCGGATTATCCAGAAGGTAGATCTGCCCTACCGAAAGATAGTTGGCCGCGCGCCACCACGCGTCCATTTTTCGCAGCTCTTCGGGTGTTAACGGAACTGTAACTTCGGACACACTGGTCTCCTTTAGACTCAGAAACCATTGTCCCCCACCGAGCCGCGACCGTAAGGGAGCGATCTAAACTACGAGATGTTTGCGGACTCTTCCGGATTCGACAGGTTGAATGCTCGTTCTGCGAGAGCGCGGTCCGTACCGGTTTTTGTGGGGCAGCCAATCCTGGCTGCGCGCCGGCTTTCAGCCGGCGCCCCCGCGGAGTCCGTCTTCGCCTCCAAACTAACCGATCGCCCTCACACCGAGCCGCGACCGTAAGGGAGCGATCTAAACTACGAGATATTCGCGAACTCTTCGGGATTCGGCAGGTTGAATTCCGAGGGGCCCATCAGTTCCACCATGCTCTCGATCAACTGCTCGTTCTGCGTGAGCGCGGTGCGTACCGTCTCGATCGCAGCCGAGTGGGAGGCCAGCGTCTGGTCGACATTCTTGGCGTTCTCCGCCAGCGTCGCGCTCAGCGCCGCCGTTGCCTGGCGCACCGATTCCAACCCTTCTTCAATCTTGTGGAACCACTGTTGCTGCGCCTCGCTGACCTCGGGCTGCGCGCTCTTCGCGAAGGGTGCGGCATCGGTCATGCGCATCTCCACTCCGGCGGCAGTCAGCACGATCATCGGGGTTAGGCCGGGCGCGGTGCCTTCCGGCGTACGCAGTGAGCCCAACAACTGGGTGAGCGCCAGCAATCCATTCATCGCTTCGCTAAAAGGAAGCGTCGGGTTGATGATTTCCGGTTTGAGCTTAACCTTCCCAGTTGCCATTCCTCAATTATTAAAAAGCATGCCGGTATGGTCAAGATCACGATAGTCTACATCGGTACTGGGTACCTGAGGCCCAACCTGGGGTAACCTCCTCATCTCTTTGGATGTCGGCCGGGAGGGGGCGAAAGGGGGATCTCCATCGGTATACTGGTCTTCTCATGACCTCTGTCAAATCTGCTACGCCGGCCGAGATCCAACAGCGCCTGGCGGGCGGCGAGCCGTTGGAACTGATCGATGTGCGCGAGCCGGACGAAATCGCCATCGCCGCGATCGAGGGCGCGCGCGTGCTGCCCATGAGCCAGGCCGCCGCCTGGATCGATCATCTGATCGATCACCTGCCCGGCGATCGCGAACTCGTCATCATCTGTCATCACGGCATGAGAAGCATGCAGGTCGCCATCGCGCTCGCCCAGCGCGGCCATGGCAATGTCACCAATATGACCGGCGGCATCGATCTGTGGTCCACTCAAGTGGATCCCACGGTTCCCAGATACTAAGGTATTCCAATGAAAAAGCTCGTCATCTTTCTTGCTCTCGCCTGCGCCGCGCTCGCGGCCGATTCCGACCTTGCCCGCTGGAAGCAGCAAGCCGCCGGCATCACCATCTTGCGCGACGATTGGGGCATCGCCCACGTCCACGGCAAGACCGATGCCGACGCCGTCTTCGGCATGATCTACGCCCAGGCCGAGGACGATTTCAATCGCGTCGAGACCAACTACCTCAACTCCATGGGCCGCCTCGCCGAGACCGAAGGCGAATCGCGCATCTATCAGGACCTGCGCATGAAGCTCTTCATCGACCCTGCCGCGCTCAAGCAGCAGTACGCCGCCAGCCCCGGCTGGCTGCAAGAGCTCATGAACGCCTTCGCCGACGGACTCAACTTCTACCTCGCCACCCACCCCAACACCAGGCCGCGCGTGATTCACCACTTCGAACCCTGGATGGCGCTCTCCTTCACCGAAGGCAGCATCGGCGGCGATATCGAGCGCATCAATCTCAACCAGCTCCAGGCCTTCTACGGCAAGACGCCCGTCGCCCAGCTGCCCCCGCCCGCCGACCCGTACGCCGAGCCCGAACCCACCGGCTCCAATGGCATGGCGATCGCGCCCTCCAACACCACCGGCACAGCATGCCCTTCTGCTCATCAATCCGCACACATCTTTCTTCTTCCGCTCCGAATTGCAGATGACCAGCGATCAGGGGCTCAACGCCTACGGCGCCGCCACCTGGGGCCAGTTCTTCATCTACCAGGGCTTCAACGAACATGCCGGCTGGATGCACACCTCGAGCGGCGTCGACGCCGTCGACGAGTACCTCGAAACCGTGACCAAGAGTGGCGACGGCTACACGTATAAGTTCGGCAGCGAGCAGCGCCCGGTCGCGGCCAATGAGATCGTGGTCCCGTACCGCACGCCGCAGGGCATGGCAGAGAAAAAGTTCACCGTTTACCGCACGCAGCACGGCCCCATCGTCCGCGAACTCAACGGCAAGTGGGTCGCCATCCGCTTGATGCAGGAGCCCATCAAGGCGCTCACGCAGTCCTACACCCGCACCAAAGCGACCAATTACAAGGCCTATCTCGAGACCATGGAGCTCAAGGCCAACTCCTCCAACAACACCATCTACGCCG
This sequence comes from uncultured Solibacteraceae bacterium, assembly GCA_963791985.1. Lineage (GTDB taxonomy): Bacteria > Acidobacteriota > Terriglobia > Bryobacterales > Bryobacteraceae > Solibacter. The sequence goes on from CAWBUN010000005.1 coordinate 1,655,562, forward strand.
ACGATTCCGGCACCATCGCCTACTTCCACGGCAACTACATCCCGCGCCGCGACACGTCATTCGATTGGACCAAGCCCGTCGACGGCAGCAATCCCGCGACCGAATACAAGGGCTTGCTCGAGGTCAACGAAGCGCCGAACCTGCTCAATCCCAAGGTCGGCTGGCTCTACAACACCAACAACTGGCCCTGGTCCGCCGCCGGCCCCGATAGCCTGAAGAAAGAGAATTTTCCGGCCTATGTGGAAAGCGGCGGGGAATCGGCGCGCGGCCTCCACGCCATTCGCGTCCTCCAGAACCGAAAAGATTTCACGCTCGATTCGCTGATCGCTGCCGCCTACGATAGCTACCTTCCCTGGTTCGAAAAACCCATGCCCGCGCTCATTAAAGCCTGGGACGAGACGCCCGCCACCGATCCCTTGAAGGCCAAGCTCGCCGCGCAGATCGAGCTCCTTCGCAAGTGGGACTACCGCTGGTCCGTGAACTCCGTGCCTACTTCGCTCGCCGTCTTCTGGGCCGAGGATGTCCGTCGCCGCGTCGGCGGAGGCGGCCGCGGTGCCCGTGGCGACGATGCCATCGCAACCGCGCCCGCCGCGCAGCTCCTGCAATCGCTCGACGCCGCCAGCGAAAAGATCGCCGCGGATTTCGGTGGCTGGCAGACCAAGTGGGGTGACATCAATCGCTATCAACGCCTCACCGGCGATATCGTGCAGCCGTTCAATGACGCCGGCCCCAGCATCCCGGTCGGCTTCACGTCTTCGCAATGGGGCTCGCTCGCCTCCTTTGGCGCGCGCGCCTATCCCGGCACCAAGAAATGGTACGGCACCAGCGGCAACAGCTTCGTCGCGGTCGTCGAGTTCGGCAAAACGGTCCGCGCCCGCGCAGTCACGGCAGGCGGCGAAAGCGGCGATCCCAAATCGCCCCACTTCAACGATCAGGCCGGCCGCTACGCGAACGGCACCCTGCGCGAAGTCTATTTCTACCGCACCCAACTACAAGGCCACACCCAGCGCGAATACCACCCCGGAGACGAGCCGCGACCGTAATGTAAGGGAGCGATCTCTTGATTATTGTTTGCGTCCCGCCGGTTTCAAAATCGTGGTGATCGCGCCCGTCATCAATTCCCGGATCACCGGGATCTTCGTAACCAGCGGTACCTTCTTGACGCTATGCAGGTGCAAGTGCTCCACGCGCATCCCCGGCGCGTTCGAAATCAGTTTCTCAAACCGCGCAACCGTCAGCTTATTCAGCCCGCCGCGCACATCCTCGAACCGCTTCGCGCCATCGCTCCCATCGGGATAAAGATTGCGCACGTTGAGCACAGTTCTATCCGAGAACCACAGGTTCAGCCACGGCAGCCGCGTGGTGCCGTTGAGGTGCGTGCCGTACGGCGAATACCAAGGCTCGGCCCACGAGATCAGCAGTTCCTGGCCGGTCAGCGAGCACATCCGCGCCAGTTCCTTCCCCGGGTCGCGGAAGTGCTCCATCGCGCTCAGGCTGATCACCGTATCGTACTTCTCACGGTCCAGCGTCTTCGAAAATGTGACGCCGTCCACACCGGCCCGCGTCGCCAGGTCGCGCCCGTGGTTGAGCCAGTCGTCATTAATGTCGATGGCATGGACGTGCTTCGCGCCCGCCTGCCGCATCGCCACCGCCTGCCAGCCCGGACCGCATCCATAATCCAGCACCGTCTTCCCTTTGATCCGCTCCACGAACTGCGGGATCATCTTCTTCGCGTAGTCGAGCGCGTTGTCGAGCGTATAGGAGTAGGTCTTAACAGACAGGGCGGGAGCGTCGATGGGCCGGCAGACGGCCAGCAAAAGCCGTTCCGGAAGGCGCAGCTTTTCGCCATCGCGATTGTGCGTGAACGTAAACGCCTGCCTGTTAACCCGAGGACTCATATGCTCAAGAATCGCATGATTCCCTGTTCCGACTCAATCCGCCCTTGCAAAGACCACCCACCGTGAACGAGCATAGTGGAATATGAAACCAACTCCGCTCCTGCTGGCGAGCCTGCTTCTCGCCCCCGCGTTCGCCCAACCGCCCGGCTATACCTCACTCTTCAACGGCAAGGACCTCTCCGGCTGGCGCGGCCGTCAAGGCACATATAGCCCGCACGCCGAAGCGCTCCTCTCGAAGGAGGAACTGGCCGCGAAGCAGCAGCAATGGAACACCGAACGCGACCTCCACTGGAGCGTGGACGCGGCAAAGGGGGAGATTGTCTCCGACGGCAAGAGCGTCCACCTCGCTACCGCCAAGGACTACGGCGATTTCGACCTCTACGTGGATTGGCTCATGGTCAACCACAACGGCGATTCCGGCATCTACCTCCGCAGCTATCCGCAGGTGCAGATCTGGGACGTGGATAATCCGAGGGAAGTGAAAAACGGCGCCCCCAAAGGCTCCGGCGCCTTGTGGAACAACAATGACGATAACCCCGGCAAATGGCCCCTCGTCAAAGCCGATAACCCCGTCGGCACCTGGAATACCTTCCGCATCAAAATGGTCGGTTCGCGCGTCTCGGTCTGGTTCAACGGCAAACTCACCGTCGATAACCAGGTCCTCGACAACTACTACAACCGCTCTCTCCCGCTGGTCCCCAAAGGCGCCATCGAACTCCAAACCCACGGCTCCGAAATCCGCTTCCGCAATATCTACATAAAGGAGCTCTAGTGGGACAGGCCTCCCGGCCTGTCCACTAATTAGTTTTTTCCACTTGCTGGTTCTCCTGTGGGGCAGCCAATCCTGGCTGCCGCCGGCTTTCAGCCGGCGCTCCCTGGCTAATCTGTCTTATCTCTTCAACGCGAACGCCACATAAGCCCCCGACACCTTCCCCTGCGTCGACGGAATCAGCCCCACCTGCGCCGACGCGCAAAACACCACGAACTCCCGTCCGCCCACTTGGTACACCGCCGGCATCCCTTCCAGCGCCGCGTCCACCTGCTTCTCCCACACCAGCTTCCCGCTCTCCGCGTCCAACACCCGCACTTTTTTATCCCGCGTCCCCGTGAAAATCAGCCCACCCGCCGTCACCACCGGTCCGACCTTCGGATAGTGCGAGCCCGTATTCTTAAATCCCTTCGCCGCCAGCTCCGGAACATCGCCCAGCGGAATCTGCCAGCGAATCGTCCCCTCATTCAAGTCGTAAGCCGTCAGCGACGACCACGGCGGCGCGATCGGCGAAAGCCCGTCGCCCGCCAGCATAAATCCGAACCCGCTCGTGTATCGATCGGGCCCCGCCGGCTCCAGCTTAAGCATCGCGGGCAGATCCTTCGAGACTACGTACAGCGTGCCCTTCGTCGGGTCGATCGCCGCGCCGCCCCAGTTGGCGCCCCCATTATTCCCCGGCATCTGGACCGTGTCACGCAGTCCCGGAGGCGTGAACAGCCCCTCATTCCGTGCGCTCAGAATCTGGTCGCGAAACTTCGCGCGCTCCGCCGCGCTAAGGAACGGGCTCAAATCGTCCGCCGTAAATTTCTGCCGCGCGAACGGCGGCGGCTTGGTCGGAAACGGCTGCGTCGGCCAGGTCTGTTCATTCGGCATATCGGTCTTCGGCACCGCCCGCTCTTCGATCGGCCACAACGGTTCGCCGGTGACCCGATCGAACACCCACACGAAGCCCTGCTTGCTCACCTGCGCCACCGCGTCCACCATCTTCCCCTCGTGCTTCAACGTCAGCAGCTTGGGCGCCGTGGCATCGTCGTAGTCCCAGATATCGTGATGCACCATCTGGAAATGCCAGATGCGTTTGCCGGTGCGCGCATCCAGCGCCAGCAGGCAATCGGCGAACAGGTCGGCGCCCTTGCGGTCGGCGCCGTAGAAGTTGTACTTCGCGCTGGCCGTCGGCGCGTAGACGATGCCGCGCTTTTCGTCCACCGAAATTTCGCCCCACACGTTGGCGCCGCCGACGTTCTTCCACGCATCCTTCGGCCACGTCTCGTACCCGAACTCCCCGGGATGCGGAATCGTGTGGAAGACCCACACCTGCGCGCCCGTGCGGACGTCGAACGCCCGCAGGTCGCCGGGCGCCGACGTGTAACCCTCGTTCGTGGCCGAGCCCAGAATCAGCAGGTTCTCGAACACCCGCCCCGGCGTGGTCGATTGCACCAGCTTGATATTCCTCGGCTCGCGCCCCAGCCCTTCCTTGAGGTCCACCCTGCCGTTGACGCCGAAGCTCGCGATCGCCTTCCCGGTGCGCGCATCGATCGCCCGCAGCGAGTGGTTCGCGCAAAATAACAGCCGCCGGTCCTTGCCGTCTTTACTCTCCCAGTAATTCAATCCGCGGCTCGTGATGATCGTAGTCGGCGCATCCGGCGAGTGCGTCCAGATTTCTTTTCCGGTGGCCGCATCCAGCGCGACAACCGAATTATTCTTCGCCAGTACGTAAATCATCCCGTCGGCCACCAGCGGGTTGAACGCATACTTCTTATCGTCACCGGTCGCGTAGACCCACGCGATCTCGAGCTGATTTACGTTGGCGCGCGTGATCTGCCGCAGCGCGGAGTACTGCGCCGAATCCGCGCCGCCCGAATAATCGCGCCATGCCGTATGATCCTGGCCGAAAGCGGCCGCCGCCGCCAAAAAGCAAAGTCCAAGCCGCACTCAGTTGCCGCCCGCCGTGCTCTCCGCGTTAACACTCACGTGATTCCAATCGGGCGGCTCCACGCCCGAGCAGATGTGCACGAAGTAATCCTGCAGATAGTGCTGGCTGCCCAGCACCGCCGACGCCGTGATTCTGCCCCGGAATGAACATCATGTCGAAATGCTTGTTGGCCTTCACCAGCGCGTTCACCACCTGCAGCGACGACGTCGGGTCCACATTGCTATCCATCTCGCCGATCATGATCAGCACCTTGCCTTGCAGTTTCGCCGCGTTGTCCACGTTCGATGACGCCGCGTATTCCGGCCCGATCGGCCAGCCCATCCACTGCTCGTTCCACCAGATCTTGTCCATGCGGTTGTCGTGGCAGCCGCTATTGGTCACCGCCACCTTGTAGAACTCGGGATGGAACAACATCCCGCCCAGCGCATTCTGTCCGCCCGCCGACGTTCCGTAAATGCCCACGCGGGTGATGTCGTACCAGGAATACTTGGCCGCCGCGGCCTTGTGCCACAGAATGCGATCCGGGAATCCCGCGTCGCCCAGATTCTTCCACGCCATATCGTGGAAAGCCTTCGCCGCGATTGTTGGTCCCCATGCCGTCGATCTGCACCACGATGAAGCCCAGCTCCGCGAGCGCCTGCGTGGCCGGCAGCGCGCTGAAGGTCTTCGGCACGAACGATCCCTGCGGTCCGGCATAGATCTGTTCGATCACCGGGTACTTCTTCGCTGGGTCGAAGTTCGTCGGCCGCACGATCGTCCCCCAGATATCGGTCTTCCCGTCGCGCCCCTTGGCGACGAAGACCTCGGGCATCCGCATCCCCGCGGCCAGCAGCGCCGAGGCGTCCCCCTTGTCCAGATCCATCACCACCTTCTGGTCTCCGTCCGCCGCAGTTGCGACACCGTCGGCAAATCGACGCGCGACCAGGTGTCCACGTAATAAGCGCGGTCCTTCGAATAACGTCACGGTATGATTGCCATCGGCCTCGGTCAGCTTCGTGAGCCCGGTGCCGTCGAAGTTGATTCGATAGTAGTGAATGAAGTAGGGATCCTGTCCCGGGTTCATCCCGCTGGCCTGGAACCAGATCTGCTTCTTTGTCCTCGTCCACGAGATCCACGTTGCGCACCACCCAGTTGCCCTTCGTGATCTGGTTCTTCACCTTGCCGGTCACGCCGTCGTACAGGTAGAGATGCTCCCAGCCGTCGCGCTCCGAGCCCCAGATGAATCTCCTTGCCGTCGTCCAGGTCGTACCGGTAGCGCTTGCCCGTGTGGCAGCAATTGGTAATCGATGAAGGTCGGACTCTCCTCGGTGATCAGCGCGCGCGCCTTACCGGTCTGCGCCTCCACCTCGATCACGCGATAGATCTGGTGGCCGCGCTGATTGTATTCGAACGTGAAGCCGCGGCCATCCTTCCACCACACCGGCATCGTCAGGTCGTAGGCATTCGGAAACAGCGCCCGGTCGATCTCAATCTCTTTCTTCGTCGCCACGTCGAACAGCGCCGGATATGCGATATCCAGCGCATCGCCCGGCTTCCGGTAAAAGATGGTCGAGTGCTTCGGCTGAATCTGGTCGACCGGCGACGATTCGATGTAGTGGACCTGCCGGTCGTACCCGGGTCGCGTGTGGTACGCCGCCAGCTTCTTCGAATCGGGCGACCACGCCATCGAGCGCAGCGTATAGTAGTTGCCTTCCGACCCGTCCGTGCTCAGCGCCGTCGCTGCCTCTTTGCTGCCCGCCGGCCGCAGGAAGACATTGAAGTTCTCGATCAACGCGTCCCACTTGCCGTCGAACGAAGTGCACACCTGAGTCTCGCCGGCCTGCGCCGCCGCGCCGCGCCCGGCGCGTCCTCCGCCGGCTTGCGCTGCCGTGCGATTAGCGCATCCCGTTTGCCCGCGTCCCAATCCGCCGCCCTGCCCCCCCTGCTGCTGCGGCGACGGCATCAAAAACTCCACGCCGTCGAGCGTATTGAAGTCCGCCACCTCCGGCGCCGCCAGCAGGTCGTCCTCCGGCGCCGCGCCCCTGCCTCCGCGTCCGCCGCCCGCCGGAGACGCCGCCCCTTTCGTGCACTGATACGCAGTCAACGAGCACTTATATTGGAAGCCCGCCGCTCCGAACTCGATCGATTGCCCATCGTCCGCGAAGGTCAACGCGGGCGCCGCGGCCGCCGCGCGCCGCTGCGCCGCGACCTCCCGCAGCCGGCGCGAACGGCAGCGCCAGCGCCGTGTAATGTCCGCCCGATGCCGCGTTGATCGCCGCCGCCAGTTTCTCGTGATCGAAGGCCGGCTTCTTCACCGCGTCGCGCGCGTCCACCAACAAAAACTCGGTCCCGCCCTTCACGCTCCGGCTGTACCAGAAGCGTTCGCTATCCCCAATCCAGTTAACTGCGGCTGGAACGTTGACCACCAGCGCGCGGGCTTTCGCCTGCAGCGCCTGGCCGCGTTGATAATCCGCCAGCGTGCCCTGTGCACTGGCCGAAACGGCGATCGCCGCCACCACGAGAATGCGAATTTCAAACTTCATATCCGGCTATATTCTCACAAGCGCCTTGCCCTGTAAACGCTTACGCTGCAACGAGCCGCGACCGTGAGGGAGCGCTACCCGCACACCAACAGGTTTTCAGCCGGCGTCCATACCCCCCCCTCTGTGCTTTCCCGTACCGTAACGAGCGTAAACCGCAGAACGTCTCACAAAACATAGAGGAGTATTTCTGTGTTGAAACATCGTGAGCCCGAAGTCCGTTGCGCCAAGTGCGGACACCTGGAACTCGAACACGGCAAGACCGGCACCCGGCCCTGCCTTTCGATGGTCGGCGATCTCTTAAAGCGCGAGTTCTGCAGTTGCAGTCACTTCACCGCGGGAATGACGAAAGCCGCCTAAACGCGGTATAGCCGTTCACATCAACATAAAATAAATATTTCCATGCCTATCTCATGGAATCTAAATTATTTATCCGATTACTTCACCTCCGCGTACCCCCTGTTTCCTTGACCTCGTATGAAACAATGAACGCAGTGGTTGGTGCCGCAGCCGGGACATAATTACCTCGGCGGGACAAATTTGTCCCGCTTTAAGAATCGGATTTATTGAAAACAGGGGGCTTCCGCGAAATCGAACCCCAAAAGCGGGACACGGTGTCCCGCTTTCGTCATTCCTGCCGCAACGCTTCCAGCGGGTCCGTCCGCGTAGCCCTGCGCGCCGGCAGCCAGCACGCCATTGCGGCCATCACCGTTACCAGCGACACCGCTGCCAGGATGTACCCACTCGAGCCCGCCTCCAACCCGAGCAACTCCGTCCGCAGCACGCGCAGTGCAACCAGCGCGGCCCCCAGCCCAAGCGCCAGTCCGATCGCGACCGCCGTAAAGCACTGCCGGAAAATCAGCGCGAACACATTCCCCGGAGTCGCCCCCACCGCCATCCGTATGCCGATCTCCTGCGTGCGCCGCGACGTCGTGTACGCGATCACGCCGTAAACCCCGGCCGCCGCCAGCAGGAGCGCGAGCCCTCCCGTAATCGCCAGCAGCATCGTGATGAAGCGACGGTCGGCCACCGAGTCGCCGATCAGGTCGCGCATGCTCGCGCTCAGGAACACCGTCTGGTTAGCGTCGAGCGCCGCGATCGCCCGCCGGATCGCCGTCCCCATCTCTCCCGCCGGCCGCGACGTGCGCACCACCAGAAACTGCGCCGTCTGCATCGCCCCCGCGGCCACGTAGACATTTCCCGATTCGGCCTCATTCAGCGCCGCATGGCTCGCGCTCGCCACCACGCCGATCACCCGCTTCCAGTTGTTGGGATTTTCCGGCGTGCAGTAAAGACAGATGCGCTGCCCGATCGCGCGCTCTCCCGGCCACAACCGCCTCGCCACGAACGTGTTCACGATCGCCGCGTCATTCGCCGCGCTGATCTCTTCGTCGCGGAACCACCGGCCTTCCACCAGATGGATCCCCATCGTCTGCAGATACTCGCCGCCTGCGACATCGATCTCCGCCGTCAACGCCTGCGCGCTCCTGTCGCCGAGGACGAAGCCTCCGTGATTCTCGCCGCTGAACGGCAGCGCATCCACCGTCCCCGCGCCTTCCACTCCCGGTAGCGCGCGCACCGAATTCAGAATTCGCCGGTAGAACAACCCTCTCCGCTCGGGATCCGGATATCGCTCCGGCGAGGGCAGCACCACCGACGCCAGAATATGCTCGGCCTGAAATCCCGGGTCCGCAGCCACCAGCCGCCGGAAATTCCCGAGCAGTTGTCCGCCGATCACCACCAGCACCACCGAGAGCGGCACCTCCATCACCACCAGCACCGGGCGCAGTCGATCGCGCGTGCCCGCGGCGCCGCGCACACCCAGGCTGCCGCGCGCCATTCGTAGCGCCGGCGCCATGCCGAACAGAATTCCGCTAACCATTCCCATCGCCAGCGTGAAAAAGAGAATCGTCGAGTCCGCGCGCGCCGCCGCCAACCGCGGGATGCTCACCGGCGCGATCGCCGGCAGCACTTTCCACGCCGCCGCCGCGATCGCGAACCCGCCGGCTCCGCCCAGCAGAGCGAGTACGCAACTCTCCGTCAGCAATTGCCGCACGATCCGCCAGCGCCCCGCGCCAAGCGCGATCCGCAATGCGAATTCATTGCGTCGTCCCGTGGCGCGCGCCAGCAGAAGATTGGCGACATTGGAACAGCCGATCAGCATGAAGAGCAGCGTCGCGCCCATCAGCAGCCACAAAGCACCGCGAGCATTCCCCACGGTTCGATCGCGCAGCAGATTCAATGTCAGCGTCCGGTCGCGATTCGTCGCCGGAAACTCCCGCGCCATCGCGTCGCCGATCGCCGCGATATCCTGCCGCGCCTCCGCCACCGATACGTGCGGCCGTAGCCTCCCAACCGCCCCCAGGCCGCCGCGCTTCACGCCCGGACGCAACACCAGCGGCGCCCAGAATTCCACGTACGGCGACGGTGTATGCGCCGCCGAACGGCGCATCGGAAAGTTGAACTCCGGCGGCATCACGCCGATCACCATGCACTCGTGCCCGTTGACCATCACAGGCCGTCCCACGATCTTCGGATCTGCGTGAAACCGCCGCGCAAACAATCCGTAGCTCAAGATCATCACTCCGGCATGGCCGGGCTCGGCCTCTTCCGGAAGGATGTTGCGCCCGAGCATCGGCGCCGCTCCCAGCGTCGGAAACAGGTTGGCCGTGATCCGCAAGCCGTAGAGCGCCTCCGGCGGCGTCGAGGAATCGCCGCCCAGATCGAACAGCGCGTTGCCATAAACGCCCACCGATTCCAGCGTGCGCGTTCGGCGATTCACCTCCTGCGCATCGTTCCAAAACACCCAGTCGCCGGTCGATTGCTGCTGCATACGCGGATACTCGCTGCGCAGTTGCACCAGCTCTTCCGCGCGCGCATACGGCAGTGGCTCGAGCAGCACTGACTTAATCGCCGCGAAGACCACTCCCGCCGCGCCCGTACTCAGCGCGATCGAAAGCAGCGCGATCCCCGTAGTCGCGGGAGCGCGCGCCAGCAGCCGCAGCGCGATGCGCATGTCTTGCAGCACAGACATGTCCTTCAGTCTATAATCAAACCTCGATGGCCACCTCCGACCTTTTGCCGCGCGAAGACCTTTTAGCACTGCTCGAAACCGCGGGACAGTTAGCCACCGAGGCCGACCAGGCGCGCCTCGCCGACGCCATCCTCGATCGTGTCTGCCAGATGACCGGCTCGCCCGACGGCTCCGTGCTGCTCTTCGACAACGAGCGCGGCGGCCTCTTCTTCGCCGCCGCAAAAGGAGAAAAGGGACCATCCCTGCTCGAAAATTGGGGCGAGTATTCCAGCCAGCGCGTCCCCATCTCCGGCAGCAAGGCTGGACTCGTTTACAGCACCGGTGAAACCATCGTGGAGCAGCGCCTCGATGACGACACGGATCACTTCAAGGGTGTCGACGAACAGACGCGCCGCACTTCGCAATCCATGGTCTGCGCTCCTCTCGAAACCGGTGGCTCGCGCATCGGCGCCATTCAGATTCTCAACAAACCCGAGCCCTATTCCGATCGCGACCTCGCCCTCTTGAAGCAGTTCGCGGTGCAGGCCGCCGCGGCCATCAAGAACGCGCGCCGCCTGCGCGAGCTGGCGGCCCACATGGGCTTGTACACGCGCGAACTCGGCGGCGACCTGCTCGGGTTGCTGAGCCAGACGGCGCGCCGCGAAGATACCACCGTCATGTTCGCCGACATGCGCGGCTTCACGCAGGTCTGCCAGTCGCAGGAAGATCCGGCCCACACCCAGGCCATCGTCAATGATCTGCTCACCATGCTCGCCGAACAGGTGCTCACGCACGGCGGCGTGGTCAACAAATTTCTCGGCGATGCCGTGCTCGCTTTTTTCCGCAAGGAGAACGGCCCCAAGCAGGCGGTGCGCTGCGCCTTCGGCATGCTGGAGCGCTTCGAAAGCCTGCGCCAGCGCTGGGGCGAATCCAGTAATCAGGATTTGGAATACCTCGATCTCGGAATCGGCATCGCCACCGACCGCGTCGCGCTCGGCGCCTTCGGCAGCGCATCGGTCCGCGATTTCACCGCGATCGGCACCGCCGTAAATCGTGCCGCCGCCTTCGAACACGCCGCCCGCGACGGCCGCCGCGTGCTGGTGGACCGCCGCACCTGGGATGCCGCCCGCGAGATCATCGCCGATCACGCCGAGCCCGAGCGCTTTGAATTGCGCAAGCCCGGCCAGGGCACCGGCGTGGTCTACTGGCAATACCACCTGAAGCGCCTCAAGCCCGACCTGGTGGTGCGCATCTTCATCAGCCACAGTCACCTGGATCGCGTCTACGTGGAACGCGAAGTCACCCACAACCTCAAGCAGTTCGGCATCGAAACCTGGTATTCCAATACCGACCTCATCCCCGGCGAGAACTACATCGATACCATTCAGGCCGGCCTGCTGCGCTCGGATTGGTTCGTGGTGGTGGTGAGCGCGCGCTCCGTGGCCAGCGACTGGGTGCGTGCTGAAGTTCGCACCGCTTTCCAGGATTCGCGCCTCAAGGACCGCATCATCCCCGTGGTCATCGATGACACCAGCCCCGGCCTGATCCATCACGATCTCGCGACAATGCACGCCGTGTACGCCAAGAACGGCGACGGCGCGGGACAGGCGATCTACGAAGCGTTGCGCGCCCGCACCCACCAATTGGAGTCCGGCGCGGTAGCATAGTGTATAGACATTCATGAGGGCAGCGGCACTACTAGTGATCCTGGCAATCCTGGCGACCGTAATTGCCAGTGCGCAATGCGTGGTCGCATGCGCGCGGCCCGCCGGCCCCTGTCATCATGCTCCGCAGAAAGCCGCAAAGGCCTGCGATTCGAGTTTCATTTTCGGCGAGAGGCAGCCGGTCACGGTGCTCGAAGCGCCGTCGGCAGTCCCGGTCGCAATCAATCGAACTTTTGACTCGCCACCCCTTCTCGGCGCAGCGATCGCCGCTGCCCTCGACCTATGCTTGCGTCCGCCCGGCGATAGCGCCCCCCTCATCCTCCGCATCTGATCCGCTCCGATCTCTCACCGTTCTGTCGTTCTCAATCTGAAGATCGGATCGTCTCTATGCATCGCAAACTTCTATTGCTGTCCGTTCTGCGCGCGACAGCTTACGCGCAGATGGCCGGCATGCCTGGGATGCCCGGCATGTCCGGCATGAGCCACATGAATATGAATCGCGCCGGCATGTACCTCATGAACATGTCCTCCGGCACCGCCATGAATCCCTACTCCTGGCAGATGCCGATGAAGACGACCGAGGCCGGCACGTGGAATATCATGTTCATGTCGCAGGTCTTTATAGTCGATACCCAGCAGGGCGGACCGCGCGGCGCCGATAAATTCTATTCGCCGAACTGGTTCATGGCCAGCGGAATTCACAAGGTCGGACGCGGCAGCCTCATGCTGACCGCCATGGTCAGCCTGGAGCCCGCAACCATCACCAACCGCAGTTACCCGCTGCTCTTCCAGACCGGCGAGACCGCTTTTGGAAGTCCGCTAGTGGACCGGCAGCACCCGCACGATTTCATCATGAGCCTGAGCGCGGATTTCGCCTATCCGCTCAACCGCGATACTATGCTGCAGCTTTACTACGCGCCGGTGGGCGACCCCGCGCTCGGCCCGGTCGCATTTCCCCACCGCGCCTCCGCCTTCGAATTGCCGCAAGCGACACTCGGCCACCACTGGGAAGACTCCACGCACATCGCCGATAACGTGGCAACGGTCGCCGTGCGCCACAAATGGCTGCGTGTGGAGGGCAGCGGTTTCTTTGGCAGCGAGCCCGATGAAAATCGATGGAACATCGATTGGGGTCCCATGAATTCCTGGGCAGTCCGCGTCTCCGCCGCGCCTACCCAGAACTGGCTGGCGCAGGTCTCCACCGGCCACCTCACCAGACCCGAGCGGCAGGAAGAGGGCAATGTGCAGCGCACGACGGCCTCGCTGCAATACTCCCGCCCCATGGATAGCGGAACCTCGTGGTCGACCAGCCTGATCTGGGGCAGCAATCACGAGTTGCTCAATCATCGAAGCGTCAATGGATATCTCTTCGAGACCCTGTACCCCGCCACCCGCCGCAACTTTCTCACCGGCCGCATCGAGGTGGTGGATAAAGACGAACTCGCGCTCCCCGCAAACCTCGGCACCACTTTCCGCATTCGCGCCTTCACGGCGGGCTACACCCGCGACATCGTCACTTTCCACGGCGTCGAAACCGGCATAGGAGCGAACGTCACCGCCTACGGCATCCCCTCCGTGATTGCTCCCTACTACGGCGATCACCCCTGGGGCGTCAACATGTACCTGCGAATGCGGTTGAGGTAACCCCTCGCAACCCTCCGCAGGCCAGGATCAACGCCGCACAAGCGACTTCGGCGCCCACCTCGGCGTTGAAGGGGACGCCGATCCCGCCGCAGTAATTTGCCGCGGCGTGGACCAGGATCATTAGCAGCAAGTCGCCTCGCGTTCGCTGGTAGAGCCACGTCATGATCACGCTCAGCGCCAGGCTGTTCACCAGGAAAACGGGGATTGAGAGCTGGTGCTGCGACAGCGCCGGGATGAAGAACGTGGGCAGGTGCCAGGCCCACCAGATCACGCCGAGGATGAGGGCTGCGGCGAGCGGGCGCCAACACTGTAGCAGACGCGGCAGGGCGAAGCCGCGCCACCCGAACTCCTCACCCAGCGGGCCGGTATCGGTGACGAGGGTTAGGGGCAGAAGAGTGAGGAGCCGGTGCCATGCGGGAAGGCGCGCGAGGAAATCGGGAACCATGAGCCGGGCGACGACCAGATTCAGCGCGGGGAAACCGATAAGGACCGCGACGTACCACGGCAAAGCGGACCGGTTCGGAACGACGCGGGCAAGCAGGCGGTGGACACCTGCCCAGCCGTCGGTACTTGCTGCCATGACGATGCCTGCGATGGAAGGGCCGAAAGCGGCGAGGTAGTAGAGGGGTCGGAGCGGCGAGGGGCCGCCCGGCGCGATCTCACCGGTGAGCAGCGCCAATCCGCCGGCGACCCAGGTGATTCCGAACGCAAGCCACAAATAAATCCGGAGCGGACGATCATGCCGCACAGTCAAGCATAGCGCGGGCGCCTGCTTTCAGCCGGCGCGTCGTTCCCCTGTTAACCTATGCCAATGAAGATCGCAGTGCTCGGCCTCGGATTCATGGGAAGCGTCCACTTGCGCGCGCTGCGCGATATCGAAGGGGCCGAACTGGTGGCCGTATTCTCCAACGACGAGCGCCAGCTCTCGGGCGACCTTTCCGCCACGCAGGGCAACCTCGGCGGACCGGCCGGCAATTTCGATTTTTCCGCGATCAAACGCTACCGCGAACTCACCGACGTCTTCGCCGATCCCGAAATCGAGGCCGTCGATCTCTGCCTTCCCACGCACTTCCACGAAACTGCAACCATCCAGGCCTTGCGCGCGGGTAAGCATGTGCTGGTCGAAAAACCCATGGCCCTGGATGGACCGGCCGCGCGACGCATGGTCGCCGAGGCCGAACGCAGCGGCCGCATCCTGATGGCCGCGCAAGTCATCCGCTTCTTCCCAGAGTATGTCGCGCTGCGCAACGCGCTGCCCCGGCTCGGCGGCGTGCGCAGCGCGTTCTTCCGACGGCGCTGCGCCGCGCCCGGCTGGGGCGGCTGGCTGAAGGATCCCGCGAAAAGCGGCGGCGGCGTCTTCGACCTCTTGATCCACGACCTCGATTTCTGTCTGCACCTCTTCGGCAAGCCCGAAGCCATCGACGCCACCGGAACCAACGATCTCATCGATGCACGGATCTACTACCCGTTCGGCGCGGTCACGGTGGCCGGAGGCTGGCAGCAATCCGGCGCCTTCCCGTTCGGCATGGAGTACAGCGTTACCGGCGAGCACGGCGCGATCGAGTTCCACTCCGCGGGACGGCCGCCGACGCTCTACGCGGAGAGCGCGGAGCCGCTCGAGCTGGAAGCGCGCGACGGCTACGCCGCCGAGATCGCGTACTTCATCGAGTGCTGCCGCGCCAACCGCCGGCCCGATCGTTGTCCGCCGGAGGAATCGGCTTACGTAGTGGAATTGATGCGCGAGCTGCTGGCCGCGCGCTCACGAAACGGAGAGAAGATTTCATGTTCGAACCAGGAGTAATGTTTTGGGCGGAGCGCGATGACATCGCCGTCATTGCGGCGCTCGGCGTACGCTACGGGCAGTTGGGAATCCCCGGCGGTATGCGGCTGGATGAAGCCGCCGCCGCGGACTGGAAGCAGGCGCTCGCCGCAGCCGGAATCACGGCCGTCACCGTGGTCGCAGCCTATGAAGGCGAGGACTACGCCGACATTCCCACCGTGCAGCGCACCGTGGGTTTCATTCCGCCGGCCACGCGCGCCGCGCGCGAAGCGCGCACGCTCGCCATCAGCGATTTTGCCGCCGCGCTCAGCGTGCGCAGCATTGCCTGCCACATCGGTTTTGTGCCCGAGGATGCGCACGACGCCGATTACGTCGGCGTCCGAGACATGGTGCGGCGCGTCTGTGACCATGCCGCGCGGCACGGTCAAACCTTTGCGTTAGAGACCGGGCAGGAGCGCGCCGGCGTGCTGCTCGACTTCATCCGCGACGTGGACCGGCCGAATCTGCGCATCAACTTCGACCCCGCCAACCTGATCCTCTACGGCACTGACGAACCGATCGCGGCATTGAGGGCGCTCGCACCGCTGGTGGTCTCGGTGCATTGCAAGGATGGCGACCCTCCGCCCGCGGGCATTCCCGGCGCGCTTGGTTCGGAGCGTCCGTTGGGCCAGGGTTCGGTGGGCATTCCGCTTTTTGTACAGACTCTGCGCGAGGTGGGATTCCCGGGTCCGCTCAACGTGGAACGCGAAGCCGAAGATCAGGCCCAGCGCCTGCGCGATATCGCGGATGGCATCTCGCTGCTGCGCACGTTAGTCTGAGGCCGCCTTGTCTTATCCGCGTTTATCTGCGGCGCATTCTGTTTTTCAAAAAAGTCATATGGGCCGCAGATGAAACGCAGATGAACGCAGATAAGAAGAAATTAGCTGGCCGCTAGCTCAGGAGCAACGAATGCATCGTCTTCGAAGTGGTGGGTGACCTGGCCGCAGAACCACCGGTGGATTCGCAGCGTGGCTTCGTGAATTTCCGCGTCGTGAGCCGCGTAGCAAACTGCGCACTCGGGCTCGCATTCAAAGCTTGACTCGTCGGACATGTTCATCCTCCGAACTGGTACTACACCCAAGATAATCCCTGGGTTAGGCCCCGGCAAGGCTCTACCTCGCCAATGCCGCTCTGCTTACCTTTGATAGCGGCCGTGATATTCTCACGGAAGGCGCGAGAATGACGTTCCGATTTTCCCTGGGATTGGCGGCAAGTGTAGTCGCGTTCGGCACGCTCTTCGCGTTCCAACTGCCCTTCCGCGAATTTCCCGGAGTGGAGTACCGCATCGGCGACATCGCGCTGCCTGCGGACTACGCCGAAAAAACCGAGTGGACCTTCGCGCGCCTCATGTACCCGCCGGCGCCGCGCGGCCGCTTCGGCCGCGGCTACGGCTTCCGCGGCGGCGGCGTCTGGACCGAGGGCAACACCATGTGGACCCAGGATTTTCCGCGCGCCGACCGCCATTTTGCGATGGCGGTGCGCCGCCTGACGCGCATCCACGTGCGCTCCGTGGAGCAGCCGGTCAACCTCGATGAAGGCGGCGAATTCGACTGGCCCTGGCTCTACGCCGTCCAGACCGGCACCTGGCAGTTGACCGATGCGCAGGCCAAAGCGCTGCGCGAATTTCTTCTGCGCGGCGGATTTTTCATGGCCGACGATTTCTGGGGACCGGGCGAATGGGAGACCTTCATGGCCAGCATGAAGAGGGTCTTCCCCGAACGCGAAGTGGTGGAACTCCAAAACGGCGACGCGATTTTTCACACGGTGTATGACCTTGACGACCGCTACCAGGTGGCCAGCCAGGGCTCGGTCCGCCGCGGCACCAGTTGGAAATGCGAGGGCTGTCCCGACCACTGGCGCGGAATCTACGACGATCACGGCCGGCTCATGGTCGCGATCACCTTTCAATCCGACGTGGGCGATTCCTGGGAATGGGCCGACGCTCCCGATTACCCCGAACGCTACGCCGCGCTCGGCATACGCATCGGCGTCAACTACATCATCTACGCAATGAGTCACTGATGTACGCACTGGTGCAGACCCGGGCCACCTTATTCCTCTTCGCAATCCAGTGCCTTAGCGCGCAACCCTGGGCGAGTTTCGCCAACGGTCCGCAGCACACCGCGCTCTCGCCCGCCAAATCGCAGGGTCTGACTCAGATCCGCTGGCACATGCCTGTCGATCTACAACCGCAATACGAAGGCTCCGAGTTGCTGATTCACTACGGCTCGCCGCTGGTGACGGCGCTCAACACCGTGATCGTTCCCGTGAAGACCGGAGTCGATGGCAATTTTCGCGTGGAGGCCCGCGCTGCCGCCGACGGTGCACTCAAGTGGAGCCTGGCTTCCGACTACGTTTTACCCTCGCACGATTGGACTCCGGTATTCGGCCCTGTGCTGACACCCTCCGGACGCCTCTACTATCCCGGCGCAGGCGGCACGGTCTACTACCGCGACGTGCCCGATTCTCCAACCGGCCCGCAAGGCCAGATCGCCTTTTACGGGATGGCCAACTACTCCGCGAACGTGATCATCAACACGCCGCTCACCGCGGACTCCGCCGGAAATATCTACTTCGGGTACCTGGTCACCGGTCCCACGCCCATTCCGTTGAGCAATGGAGTCGCGCGCATCTCCGCCAACGGCGATGGCAGCTGGACTGCCGTTACGGATGCGGTCGCGACCAACTGCGCTCCCGCCCTGAGTCGAGATCGCAAGTTGCTTTACCTCGCCGTCAGCGGAATGAGCGGCAGCTATCTGGTCGCGCTGGATAGCACCACGCTCGCGCCTGTGGCGCACATCGCGCTGAAAGATCCGGCTTCGGGCGCCGACGCCGGGATCGATGGCAACGCGTCGTCATCGCCGACCGTCGGTCCCGATGGCGACGTCTACTACGGCGTCCTCGACGTTCCCTTCGGGGAGAATCACGCGCGCGGCTGGCTACTGCACTTCGATTCGCTCCTCTCGCAATCGAAACTCCCCGGCGCCTTCGGCTGGGACATGACCGCGTCGGTGGTTCCGGTTTCCATGGTGCCTTCCTACACCGGCCAGTCCGCCTATCTGCTGATGTCCAAGTACAACGACTACGCGGAGGCCGGCGGCACCGGCTTGAACCGCCTCGCGATTCTGGACCCGAACAGCGCCAGCGTGGACCCGGTCACCGGAGCAAGCGTGATGCGCGAAGTGCTCACGATCGCCGGAATCACACCGGATGGACCACCACCCGCAGTCAAGGAATGGTGCATCAATTCGGCCGTGGTGGACCCCGCCACGCACTCCGTGATCGCCGGCAATGAAGATGGCAAGCTCTACCGTTGGGACCTGGTCACCAACACGCTCTCGCAGACGCTGGTGCTCACTCCCGGCCTCGGCGAAGCTTACACGCCGACGCTGGTGGGCCCCGATGGCATGGTCTACGCCATCAACAACGCGACTCTATTCGCGGTCGGGGACGCGGCGCCCATCACCGTCTCCACCACGCCGGATTCGCTGGCGTTTTCCTATCAACTGGGACAGCCTTCGCCGGCCGCGCAGAATCTGCACGTCACGAGCACTCCGGCCGGGCTCACGGTATCGGTGAACGCCACCTGCAGCTGGCTGGTACCTTCGCCCGCGGTTGGCGTAACGCCATTCGATTCCCTGATCAGCCTCAATCTGGCCGGCCTTGGCCCCGGCAGTTATGCATGTTCGCTCACCGTCACTGGGCCTTCGGGCGCGCAGGCCAGCGTGAGGATCCGGTGAACTTTTGGCGGTCCCCGCCGTATAGTAAGGTATGCGAGCGTTATCGTCTCTCCTTTTCACTTCTCTGGTTTCCGTGGCTTTTGGACAGACTCCGCCTGCACGCCTCGAATTCGAAGTCGCGTCGGTGAAGCCTTCCGCCGCGCCGACAATCGGATCGTCGGTCAGCGTCGGCGTGAAGATCAATGGCGCCCAAGTGCACATCAGTTCGCTGGCGCTCAAGGACTATATCCGCATCGCATACCGCGTGAAGGAATACCAGGTCTCCGGCCCGGACTGGATCACCGGCGAACGCTTCGAGATCGACGCCAAGCTGCCCGACGGCGCCACTCGCGAGCAGGTGCCCGATATGTTGCAGTCCCTGCTGGCCGATCGCTTCGGCCTGAAACTGCATCGCGGCAGTAAAGAATTCCCGGTGTATGCGCTGGTGGTGGCGAGCGGTGGATTGAAGATGAAGGAACTGCCGCACGACCCGGCGGACGATGCCTCCGCGCCCGTGGACGTGGTGGCTACGCGGCGGTCCCACCGGGGTGAGCATGAATTTCGGCAGAGGCTCCTCATTGAACTTCGGCGATAACAAATTCGAAGCGCACAAGATGGACATGTTGCGCCTGGCGGATTCACTCGGCCGCTATATGGATCGCCCCGTGGTCGATATGACGGGCCTGACCGGCAAGTATGATTTCAGCCTGCCGCTGACTGCCGAAGATTATCGCGCGCTGCTCATCCGTTCGGCGATCGCGGCGGGCGTGGCGCTGCCGCCCGAAGCGCTCCGGCTGCTGGATGGCGCTTCGGACGAATCGCTCCACAACTCGCTGCGCACGGTCGGACTGAAGCTGGAAGCTCGCAAGGCTCCGCTCGAAGTCCTCTTGATCGATCAGGTCAGGAAGGTTCCGACGGAGAACTAATGTGGCGTCTGCTCTGATCTTGGAGAGTGGCGACCCGGTCGAAAACCCCACGGCAAGAAATGACGACGCAGGTGGGTAGGTCAGGCGGAAGCACCTCGCAGCGCCATCGCGGAGCCGGCTGAAAGCCGGCTGCAGGCAAGATTGCCTGCCCCACAAAAAACGCCAATGGAAATGCACAGTGTGCAATCATCCAGGCTTCACTCCACGGGGATTGTCAGCGTGCCGGCCGTATTCGCGACGCGGTCGACCACCAGCAGGCGAAGCTTGTGCACATTCTCCGCGATGGTCACGTCCTGCCCGAGATGAATGCCGTCGCGGCTCATCTTCTCGCGCTGCTCCGCGGTCAGATTGAGATTGATGGGGAGCACGGGATATTCCTGCAAGCGATTGTCGGGCAGGTAGGCGACCACGTAGGATGCCAACTGTCCGGCGAAGCGATCGGCGCGCGGGGTCAGCAACAGATCCTGCGTCTCCAGGCCGATCCGAAGATGGAGGGTATGCGGCTGCGCTCCCGGAGTCACGGTCACTGTAAGTCCGATCTCCGCAGCGTCGAACGGACTCTGGAATAGCGCCTGGTTATTAACCGGCGGCAGAGTCTTTTCCGCGGTGTAATCCTGCTTCGCTTGCAGGGTCACTCCCTTGCGGTTCGAAGTGGCGCGGACCTTATGCACCTTGCCATCCCAGTTGTTGCCGGCCGGGGCGTACTGCACGCGATAGATGGCACGCGACGATTCGATGGCGTCCGGAACGGCGCGCTCGATATCGCCACCCGAATAGAGTTTGCCGCCGGTGAAATCGACCAGTTGCTGCAGCGTGACGTTGCTTTCGAGATCGGCCGACGCCGATTGCATCTCGACGGGATCCACGGCGACGTTGGCTTGAGCGAGTTTGTCGGCCAGTTTGTTCAGGATGGGCCGGCAGTCCCATGGCAGGGCATTGGTGGTCGGCACGGAACAGGGAACACCGAACGTGATCCACAAAATGTTCTTGCGTCCCGGCAGCGGGGCGAGGCGCGCGGACAAAGTCTCGAACGCGGCGTACGAGCGCTGTATGCGCAGCATCACGTCTCGCGCGACTGCCGGACGGACCACGGCAACCGGGCCTACCGCCTGGTCCAACATGGCGCGGATGTTGCGTGTCCACGGCGTTGCGGAACGCGCATTCGACGCGGCATCGGGCAACGCGCGAATGGGCGATAGTTCGCCTTCCACGTTGATCAGGTAAAGATAAATTGCGTCGGCGGCTTCGAGATTCTCCAGTGCGCGGACCAATTGGTCGATCGCCGGCTTGCGGGCGGCGATGCTCAGATTCAGCAGGTCGAAGAGAATCACCTGGACGTGGGAGACAGCAGGGCGCGGGGCGGTTGGAGAGTTCGCGGGCGGCGGCCGGTGCGCGCAACGCTTCGTTTCGAAAGGCTACGATCGGAGCGGCCTTACCCTGGTCGGTGACCTGGATATCGGCAGCGGTCAGGTCTGTGACCGGGTGTCCCTGGGAATCGGTGGCGGTCAGATTCAGCGTGACCAATCTCGGGGCATCTTGAGCGAGCGCGGCGCATGCGGACAGCGTGAAGATGGCAATGAGTTTGAGCATTCAGGAGTATTTTGTCACCTTTCGCCACAGCCAGTAAGCGCCCACGCCCGCGGCCAGGGTCAACACGCCGAAGGCCGCGAAGTTCCAACCCGATGTCAGAAAGATGTAGGCCCAACCGGCGAATGCGATCACGCTTGGCAGGGGATACAGCCAGGCGCGAAAAGGCCGTTCGATATCGCGCCGGTGCTCGCGCAGGTAGTGCAACGCGAAGATCTGCGCGACGAATTGAATCAGAATGCGCGAGGTCAACAGCGCCGAGATCACCGCGTCCAGGTTCCACAGCGAGGCGACAATCGAGAGCGCGCCCATCACGAGCAGCGAGACGTGCGGGAATTGACCGGTAGCGTGCAGTCTTCCGAAGACCGCGAAGAAATCCCCGTTGATCGCCGCCGCGTAAGGGATGCGGCTGTACCCGAGCAGCAACGCGAAGACTGACGCGAAGGCCGTCCACAACACGAGCACCGTCACCACCGAGGCCGCGCGCGTGCCATAGAGTTTTTCGATAAACTGCGCGGCGATGAATTTCGAGCTCATGGCTTCGCGCCACGGCACGACCGCGATGATGCTCAAGTTCATCAGCGCATACATGGCGGCCACCGCAAGTACGGAGTAAATGATGGATCGCGGAATCACGCGCTGCGGATTGCGCACTTCTCCGCCGACGTAGCAGATGTCGTAGTAGCCCATAAAATCGTACATCGCGATCAGCATCGCGGAGCCGAGTCCGGCGAGGAAGCCGCGCGAGAAGGTGAACGCACCCGGGGGAAAATCGAAGACCACGCGCGGATTGAAGTTGGCGAGGCCGCTGACCACGATCCACAGCACCGTCGCCAGCATGCCGACCCACAGCACCACGGCCATTTTCGCCACTGCGG
Organism: uncultured Solibacteraceae bacterium; assembly: GCA_963791985.1. Classification (GTDB taxonomy): domain Bacteria; phylum Acidobacteriota; class Terriglobia; order Bryobacterales; family Bryobacteraceae; genus Solibacter. Next base: position 1,677,931 of record CAWBUN010000005.1, read on the forward strand.
TGACCCGGCGATAGAGCAGCACGATCACCACGGCCCCGACGGAGAGACTGATCAGCCGCGTCTCCCACGGCCCCATGGTGCGCCAGAAGTAGCCGACATACTGCGCGAAGCCGATGTAGCCCGATGCAATCTCCAGCGGACCGCTGATGATGAACTGCCAGATGAAGAGAAACGGCAGGATGCCGCCCAGCCTGGTTTTGCGGAAGGCTTCGCGGAGATAGAGGTAGGTGCCGCCGGTCCCCGGCATCGCCGCGGCCAGTTCGCTCCACACAAGGCCGTCGCAGAGGGCGAGGACGGCGCCGAGCAGCCAGCCCAGCATGCATTGGGGTCCGCCCATGGAGGCGATGATCAAAGGGATCGTGATGAACGGTCCCACGCCCACCATGTTGCTCATGTTGAGCGCAGTGGCATGGAGCAAGCCGAAGCCTCGCACCAACCCGTCGTCGCCGATATGTTTTTCAGCCATGAACGTTGTCAGGGTCCATGGTAACGTGGGCTGGTTGACGCGCAGTTTGGAGGGGTGCCGCGCACGGCGAAGAAGCCGCCTGAAAGGCGGCTGCAGCCAGGATTGGCTGCCCCACAAACTGGAGTGCTGGGATGCGGCGGGGAGTTTCGTTGCGCTCCCTAACGGTCGCGGCTCGTTGCGTTGGCGGCGAGCCAGGCGATGAGGGCGGCCGGATCGTCGGAGATGATTCCGTCCACGTGGGCGGCCGCGAGCTTCGCCCAATCGTCGGGGGTGTTGGCGGTCCAGGGCAATACTTCGACGCCGGCGGCGTGCGCGGCTTTGACGTCGTCTGGCGTCACCAGGTGGAATTCGGGGGAGACGATTTGCGCGCCGGCCTCTTTGGCGATCTCGACGAAATCCTTCGGGGCGCCGCTATACAGCGCGGAGAGGCGGATCTCCGGGGCGACCTTCTTCATCTCGTGCAGGGTGCGGAAGTCGAAGCTCTGCAGCACGACGCGCGATTCCAGATGATGCTTGCGAATTTCGGCGAGCACGAGGCGCACGAACTCGTCGGGCGGGGGAGCCAGGTCCGGATGCTGCGGCGTGATCTTGGTCTCGATGTTGAAGAGGAATTTCCCTCTGGGCGCGAGCGCGAAGACCTCATCGAGGGTGGGCATCTTCGTGCCGGGTACCGTCTGCTGCTTTGCGAAGAGCGGATTCTGTTTGGCGCCGCAATCCCACTGGCGTACCTCCGCGAGCGTCAACGAGTGGATCGCCACCTTGTCGCGCGGGCCGTTGCAGACCGGCGCGCGCAGCTCGGGATCGTGCGACACGACAATGACGCCATCCTTCGTCACCGCCATGTCGAGCTCGAGGGCGTCGACACCTTGTGAGATCGCGTACTCAAAGGCGGGCAGGGTATTTTCCGGGCGCATCGCGCGCGCGCCGCGATGTCCGTGAACCTGTATCGTTTGTCCCCACGCTCCGGCGGAAAGCATTGCGATCCCCATTAATAATCTCATGGCGCCTCAGTATACACGCCGCGGTTTACAGAGGTATGACATGTGCTCTGTCTCCGAATGTTCACTGATCTGCAATCCGTTTTTAGCATGGGGCCGCTATCCTGTCTGCACAATGAAAACGGGTTTGTTCGCGCTCCTTCTCACCGCTGCGCCTGTATTCGCGCAGTTCGATACCGCCGAGGTTTTGGGCACCATTCGTGATCATTCGGGATCGGTGATCCCGAAGGCCTCGATCGTTCTCACCAACCAGGGAACCGGCATCGAGGCCAAGACTACGACCAGCGAGGACGGGCAGTACACGATCTCCAACGTGAAGATCGGCGTATACACCGTGACCGCGGAAGCGACGGGATTTTCCAAGGCGATTGCCAAGGACGTAACGGTCAACGTCAACGCGCGCCAGCGTGTCGACCTGGTGCTGCAGGTGGGAGCGGTCACGGAATCCGTGGAAGTCACGGCCGCCGCGTCGGTGCTGGAAACCGACACCAGCTCGCGCAATCAGTTGATCAACACGCAGGGCGTGGTCGAGCTGCCGCTCAATGGCCGCGCCTATTCGGACCTGGCGCTGCTGACTACCGGCGTACTCAAATCGCCGGCGTATAGCGGCGGGCGTGAAGGATCTTTCAACGTCAACGGACTGCGCAGCACGTACAACAACTATCTGCTGGACGGCGTGGATAACAATGCTTACGGAACCAGCAACCAGGGCTTCGCCAACCAGGTGGCGCAGCCTTCGCCTGACGCCGTCGCGGAATTCAAGGTCATCACCAACAACTACAGCGCGGAGTACGGCCGCTCCGGCGGCGCTACGATCGACGTCGCGATGCGCAGCGGCACCAACAAGCTGCATGGCACGGCGTACGAGTTTCTGCGCAACACCAATCTCAATGCCGTTGGCTACATCTTCGGTACGCGGCCTTCGACCTTCATCAAGCCCACGCTGCAGCAGAATCAGTTCGGCCTCACGCTGGGTGGTCCGGTGATCAAGAATCGAGTCTTCTTCTTCGGCGATTACGAAGGCTTCCGCTCGCTGGCGCGCACCAACACGTTTTCCAGCATTCCTTCGCTCAACGACCGGCTCGGCATTCTGCCGGTGGCGGTCACCAATCCGCAGACCGGCGCCATCTATCCCGCGAATACACCGATTCCGGTCACGGCCACGAGCGCTTTTGCGCGCAAAGTACTTGCCGATCTTCCCGCGCCTACCGTGCCGGGCAATACCGTCCGGTCTAATAATCTGCAATTGCTGGCGCTTAGCAGGACCTACACCGACAAATTCGACGCCAAGATGGATGGCCAGATCAATGACCGCATGAGCGGCTTCCTGCGCGTCAGCCAGCGCAAGCTGAACAACTACAACCAACCCGGCATTAGCGGGCCTTCTGGCGGAGGCGGCAACGGCTATATCCGCGCGTTGAATCAGCAGGGCACAGCGGGCTACACGTGGACAGTGAACAGCAGTTCGATTCTGGAAGGCCGCTTCGCGGTGAGCCGCACCGATGCCGGCAAAACGCCGCCGTATATCGGCGGCACCAGTATGCTGGATCTTTACGGCATCACCGGACTGCCGACCGCGAGCGAACTGACGGGCGGGTTAACGCCGCAGACGCTCTCCGGCTTCACCGGCCTGGGGCGCCAGTCGACGAACCCACAATTTCAGAATCCGCTCAGCTTCAATTACAAAGTGAATTTCACCAAAAACATGGGGCGTCACGCGCTGAAGACCGGCTTCGAGTACGTGGTGATTCGCACCCAGGTGCTGGACGTGAATCCGCTCTACGGCCTGGATTCCTACGCGGGCGGTTTCAGCAAGCCGGCCGGTGGCCCGACCGATGCCGCGAGCTACGGAATCGCAGACTTTCTCTTCGGCCTGCGCAGCGCCTACCAACTGGCCACGTATGCCGTCGGCAACTATCGCCAGCACGAATATTTCGCGTATGTGCAGGATGATTTCCGCGTCAATCACACACTCACGCTGAATCTGGGTATGCGCTGGGAGTACGCCACGCCGCGCTGGGAACGCGATAACAATCTTTCCAATTACGACCCCGTCACGAACAGCATGATCAAGGCCAAGAGCGGCTCCATTTACGACCGCGCGCTGATCGATCCCGACCGGAAGAACTTTGCGCCGCGCATCGGCTTCGCGTGGAGCGCGATGCCGAACCTGGTGGTCCGCGGGGGCTACGGGATCGGTTACGTGCATCAGAATCGCGTCGGTTCGGGCGACCTGCTGGGGATCAACGGCCCGCAGGTGATCATCGCGACCGTGAACCAGAGCAACCCTCTCGACCCCACGTTCCGCACCACGCAGCAGGGCTATGCGGCGGGTCTCACGACGCCGGCCAACTTCAACCCCGTCGCGGCGAACGTTCTGTACATGCCGCGCAGTCTCAAGACACCGTACGTGGAAAGCTGGTTCTTCGGTGTGCAGCGCAAGCTGCCGCTCGAGACGGTGCTCGACGTGGCCTACGTGGGCAATCACTCGGTGGCCACGCCGATCATGGCGGATTACAACGCGGCCTTCCCGCAACCCACGGCGACCTCCAACCTCTCGCTGCAGGCGCGCCGTCCCAACCAGGCCTTCGGCCCGATCACGTGGTACGACCCGGCCGGATTTTCGAGCTACAACTCGCTGCAGGTCAAACTCGAGCGCCGCTTCACCAAGGGGCTGCAGTTCCTGAATTCGTTCACCTGGGGCAAGGCGATCGATAACGGCACGCAGGCGCTGGATGGCAGCAACGGCAACCAGGCCAGCCCGCAGGACGTGCGCAACCTTGCGTCCGAGCGCGGTATTTCGAACTACGACCAGAAGTTCAACGAGATTCTAAGCCTGATCTACGAACTGCCGGTGGGCCGCAATCGCAAGTTCCTGGCGGGAGCGCCGGCGGTGGTGGATCACGTGGTCGGCGGCTGGCAGTTCAGCATCATCAACACGGCACTCTCGGCGCAGCCCATCAATTTGCGCGCGTGGAACGGCTCGGTGCCGTCGGCATTCCAGACGGATGGCAACCTGGCGGAGTGGCGCGGCGGCGAAGCGTTCCGGCCGAATGTCACGGGGCCGGTGTTGGCCAGCGGCGGGACGCAGTCGGTGGACAACTACTTCAACAAGGACAACGTAGCGCTGCCGACCGACCCGAGCCATCCCTTCGGAAATGCGGGGCGCAATATCGTGCGCGCGACTCCGATGAATCAGCTCGACCTCGGACTGTTCAAGAATTTCCGTTTGCCGAAGGAGAGCATGCGGCTGCAGTTCCGCTCGGAGATGTTCAACGCTTTGAATCACACGAACTTCACAGCGGCGAACGGCGACCGCGCCAGTGCGAGCTTCGGGACGATCCGCAGCACGTATCCGGCGCGACAAATTCAGTTCGCGTTGAAGTTGATGTTCTAGGGGGCGGGGGATGGGCGGGCGGCACGGCGTGAACGGAGAAGCCGACTGAAAGGCGGCTGCAGCCAGGATTGGCTGCCCCACTACAAAAACTGATTAGCGGACAGGCCAGGAGGCCTGTCCCACTGGTCTGTGTAGAATAGAACCCTGAGGGGGTTTCTGTGATCAGACGAGCTTCCACAACCATCGCTATTGTTGTATCCGTGATTTCGATGAATGCGCAGCAGGCTCCGGCAGGACGGGGCGTGCCGGCAGGGCCGCCGCCGACGATCGAGCGGCGCACCGACGGGATGCAAAAGCTGGACGGGCTGTTCCCGCTTTATTGGGACGAGCGCGGCGGCAATTTGTTTATGGAGATTCCGCGGATGGACACGGAGTTTCTGTACACTACGGGGCTTGCGGCCGGACTGGGCTCGAACGATCTGGGACTCGACCGCGGACAGCAGGGTGCGGGACGGCTGGTGAGCTTTCACCGCGTGGGGCCGCGAGTGCTGATGATTCAGCCGAACGAGACATTCCGTTCGTCGAGCAGGAACAGCGCGGAGCAGAGGTCGGTGGAGGACTCGTTCGCCAAGTCGATTCTCTGGGGCTTCACGGTGGCGGCGGAGTCGAATGGGCACGTGCTGGTGGATGCGACGGATTTCGTGGTGCGCGATGGACACGGCGCCGGCAACGCACTCAATCCGGGACCTTACCGGGTGGACCGGACGCGCTCGGCGGTTTTCATGCCGCGCACGAAGGCGTTTCCGAAGAACACGGAAATCGAAGTGACGCTGACGTTCGCGAACGAAGCTGCGGGTGGACGCGGCGGATTGGGTGGCGGACCGAGCCAGGGGCCGCCGGCGATCGGGAGCGCGGGAGCGGTCGGCGTGGGGGCGGTAGTGCCGGGCGGCGCGGCGGCGGGGCGAGGCGGTCGCGGGGGCGGGATGTTTGCGGGCACGATCGCGAGCGTGACGCCGACGGCGGAATCGGTGACGCTGCGCGAGCACTATTCGCTGGTCGAACTTCCGGACGGCAATTTCCAGCCGCGCTACGACGATCCGCGCGCGGGCTACGGAGGGCTGAGTTTCGTGGATTACAGCGTGCCGATCGGCGAGCCGATGGTGCAGCGCTGGATCCGGCGGCATCGCCTGGAGAAGAAGGACCCCAACGCGGCGGTCAGCGAGCCGGTGAAGCCGATTGAATACTGGGTGGACTCGGGCGCGCCGGAGGACGTGAAGAAGGCTCTGGTGGAGGGCGCGAGCTGGTGGAACCAGGCATTCGAAGCGGCCGGTTTCCGAAATGCGTTCAAGGTCGCGGTGCTGCCGGAATCGGCGGACCCGATGGACATTCGCTACAACATGATCAACTGGGTGCACCGCTCGACGCGCGGCTGGAGCATGGGCGGCACGGTGGCGGACCCGCGCACGGGAGAGATCATCAAGGCGACGGTCACGCTCGGTTCCTTGCGCGACCGGCAGGATTACCTGATCTTCGAAGGGCTGCTTTCGCCTTATGCGACGGGGAATGAGAAGCCCGACATTTTGTACCAGACGGCGCTAGCGCGAATTCGCCAACTGGCCGCGCACGAAGTGGGGCACACGCTCGGGCTGGGCCACAACTATTACGACAGCTCGGCGGGATGGATCTCGGTGATGGACTATCCGCATCCGCAGGAAAAGCTGCGCGAGGACGGGTCGATCGATCTCACGGAGGCTTACCCGGCGAGCATCGGCGAGTGGGACAAGGTTGCGATTAACTATGGCTACCGGCAACTGCCGCACGGCGACGAACCGGCGGCGCTCTCCAAAATTCTGGACGATGCCTGGGCCAAAGACCTGCGGTACATGACCAACCAGGACACGGATTCGAATCCGCGGGTGGATCAGTGGTCGAACGGTGTGAACCAGGCGGATGAACTCAACCGGCTGATGAAGGTGCGGCGCGCGGCGCTGGACCGGCTGGGAGAGCACACGATCCGGCGGGGCGCGCCGATGGCAACGATCGAAGAGCCGCTGGTGCCGATTTTCATGTATCACCGGTACACGGTGGAATCGACCGCGTCGATGGTGGGCGGGATCGATTACATTTATGCGATGCGGGGCGATGGGCGGACTGCGGTGAAGTGGGAGACGGCGGCGAATCAGCGCAAGGCGCTGGAGGCGCTGGCGGCGACGTTGAAGCCTGCGGAGTTGACGGTGCCGAAGCAGGTGCTGGAACTGATTCCACCGCGACCGCCGGGCTTCGGACGGCATCGCGAATTATTTCCGCGCACGACGGGGGACGGCTTCGATCCGCTGAGTCCGGCGATGGTCGCGGCGGATGTGACGATCGGCTTCACGCTGCAATTGGACCGGGCGGCGCGGATGGTGGCGCAGCACGCGGTGGATTCGTCGCTGCCGGGATTGGAGGAAGTGATCGACCGGTTTACGAAGGCCATCTTCGACGCGCAGACCTCAACGAGTTACGAGCAGGAAGTCCGGCGCGCGGAAGAGCGGGTGCTGGTGGACCGGCTGACGTGGCTGGCGACGGCGGCGTCTAACGGGCAGGTGCGCGCGATCGCGTCGTTCCGACTTTCGAAACTCGCGGCGAGATTGAAGAGCGCGGTCACGGTACACGAAGGCGACCAGGCGCAGAATGCGATGCTGGCGGCCGACATCAAGCGCTTCCTGGAACGTCCGGCGGAGACGATGCGGCTGATTCCGGCACCGGCTTCGCCGCCGGGCGCGCCGATCGGAGAGCCGGCGATGGATTGGCTGGCGCGGGCGCCGCTGTGCAACTGGAGTGATCAGCACCCGGACTGGTGGTCGTCGTCGGGCTGGCAGATGATGTAGCGCGTTACAGTGGATGCATGAAAAAGCTGGTCGCGCCGGCAGTGGTTCTGTGCGCGATTCTCATGTGCTCCGCCGCTCCCGTACGAGCCGCGGGGGCTACCGCTGTCACGGTATCCGGCGAACGCCGGCAGAGCTTCAACCGAAGCTGGCGATTCTTCCGCGGTGATGCGGAAGGCGCCGAACTCCCGGGGTTCAACGACGCGGCGTGGGCCGCGGTCAAGCTGCCGCACGACTGGGCGATCGCGGGGCCATTCGATTCCAAACTCAATCCACACACCGGCGCGCTGCCGATTTCGGGCACCGGGTGGTATCGGAAGGCCTTCACGCTGCCGGCGAGCGCAGCCGGCCGCAGTTTCGCGATCGAGTTCGACGGGGCGATGTCGAACGCGCGAGTGTGGCTGAATGGCAAGGAACTGGGGAGCCGTCCTAACGGCTACATCGGGTTCGGGTTCGACCTCACGGCGCTGTTGCATTTTGGCGCGGAGGAGAATGTGCTCGCGGTGAGGCTGGCGCCGGAGGAGCGCTCGTCGCGCTGGTATCCGGGTGCGGGGATCTATCGCAATGTCTGGCTCGATATTACGGGGCCGGTGCAGGTGGCGCGGTGGGGGACATACGTCACCACGCCGGAGGTTAGCGCCGCGAAGGCCACGGTGGCGGCGAAGACCGAGGTGCAGAACCGGACGGCGAGCGAAGTGAAAATCGTGCTGCAAACCTCGCTGCTGGATGGCGGCGGAAAGGCGGTGGCGAGCGAACGGCGCGAGGCGGCGATTGTGGCCGGCGGCGCGCAGACAATCGACGCGACGCTGGCAATAGCGCGGCCGAAGCTTTGGGATACGGGGAGTCCGTACCTATATACGGTGGTCAGCGAGGTGATGGACGGGAATCGCGTGCTGGACCGGTATGAAACTCCGATCGGCATTCGCGCTATTTCGTTCGATAAAGACAAGGGGTTTCAGTTGAACGGGCGCTCGATGAAACTGCAGGGCGTCTGCCTGCACCACGATCTGGGAGCGCTGGGGGCGGCGGTCAACCGGCGCGCGATTGAGCGGCAACTGGAGATCATGAAGGCCGCGGGCGTCAACGCGATCCGCACGAGTCACAATCCACCGGCGCCGGAGCTGCTCGACCTGGCCGACCGGATGGGACTGCTGGTGATCGACGAAGCCTTCGATATGTGGCGGATTCCCAAGGTGCCGAACGGCTATGCAAAGTACTTTGACGAATGGAGTGAACGCGATATTCGCGACATGGTGCGGCGGGACCGCAATCATCCGAGCGTGATTTTGTGGAGCATCGGCAACGAGGTGGGCGAACAGGGACGCGCCGACGGATGGCAGGTGGCGAAGCGGCTGGTGGACCTGGTTCACGCCGAAGACCGTACGCGTCCGACTACGGCGGCGTTCGATAATTGGGCGGGCGCGATCAAGAACAGGGTCGCCGAACAGGTGGAGGTTCAGGGTTTCAATTACAAGCCCAACCACTACGAGGAGATTCTGAAGGGACATCCCGGCTGGATGATCCTGGCGACGGAGAGCAGTTCCACGGTGAGTTCGCGCGGCGTTTATCATCTCCCGCTGGAGAACTATGCGAAGCACGCTTCGCTGCAGATCACGAGTTATGACGTGATGGCTCCCGCTTGGGCGACGCTGCCCGATGTTGAGTTCAGTTACCAGGACAAGCTGCCGAATGTGCTCGGCGAATTCGTGTGGACCGGGTTCGACTACATCGGCGAGCCGACGCCGTTCTTCGGCGGAAGAAATTCGTCGGACGACTGGCCGGCGCGGAGCTCGTATTTCGGCATGGTGGACCTGGCCGGATTCCCGAAGGACCGCTACTACCTTTATCAAAGCGTGTGGACGAGCAAGCCGATGGTGCATGTGCTGCCGCACTGGAACTGGCAGGGCAGCCCAGGGCAGAAGATTCCAGTGATGGTCTACACCAACGGCGACGAGGCGGAGCTGTTCCTAAACGGCAAATCGCTGGGACGGAAGCAACGTTTTGGCGAAGCGGTGGAACTGCCGGTCGGCGGCAATGTGAGCGCCGATAAGAAGTTCGTCAGCAAGTACCGGCTCCTGTGGGAGGTTCCGTATCAGGCGGGGACGCTGCGGGCCGTGACTTACCGGGGCGGCAAGCAGGTGGCGGCGGATGAAGTTCGGACCGCGGGGGCACCGGCGCGAATTAAGCTGATTGCGGACCGGACCACTATTCATGCGGAGGGCGACGATCTGGCGTTCGTCACGGTGCGGATCGAGGATAAGGACGGAAATCTTTGCCCGGGGGCGGATAATCTGGTGAAGTTTCAGGTGAGCGGGGCGGGCGGGATCCGCGCGGTGGATAACGGGAATGCGGCGTCGACGGAGCTGTTCCAGGCGGACTATCGGAAGGCCTTCAGCGGGCTTGCGCTGCTGATTGTGGATGCGGAGAAGGTGGGGAAGATTAGGGTGTCGGCGACGTTCGGAAGGGCTGGTTGCGGGGGTGGCGGAGATAAAGGCAAATTAGTGGACAGGCCCGGAGGCCTGTCCCACTAGTTTCGAGGTTTGGAGCCAGGATTTGTCGGGGTAGTAGGCGAGGACGAGGGTGCCGCCCTGGACGGTTTGGATCAGGCTGCGCGAGATTTCGGGGCGGACGGCGGGGCAACCCCAGCTACGACCGATGCGGCCCTTGGCTTTGGCGAGAGCGTCGTTGACGTATGCCGCCGCGTGAATCACGATGGCGCGCTCCATGCTCCTATCGTTCACGCCTTTCTCGAGTCCCTGGAGGCGCAGGGACAAGCCATGTTGCCCGATGTAGGATTCGCCCGTGAGGAAGGCGCCGAGGCTGGTCATCAGGCTGTTGGGCGCGTTGGAAAAGCGCACGGCCTGAATGTCTCCGCTGTTCTTGCCGTGGGCTGCCAGTTCCTCGAAGAGCACACGCGTGCGTACGAGATCGAAGACCCAGAGGCGACGCTCGGTGGATGGCTTGGTGTAATCGATGACGGTGACCACGTCCGAGCGAACCTGGGCTCCGCTGGCCTGCAGGCGCTGCAATGCGATCAGGGCGACCTCCAGGGCCTGCGGGGCCAAGCGGGGCGCAAGTCTCAATAGGGATGCCAGTTGTGGGGGCGGCGGGGCAACGGCGGCTGCCGGAAGGGGAAGAGAATTCGAAATCAAGAAGGAAAGAATGAGAACCGGGGCAAGCCGTTTATAAAACAACAAATCGCGGACCTCCACTTACTGGACTTCCTGAGGCGGAAACTCTATTTTACCTCAGCTATTGGGGAGGCCTTGCGAAAAGATGCAATTTTGGGGGTGAAACGTTACTCCAGCGACAGGCTCACGCCGCGCGACCACCATCGCGGTTGCAGCCACGGTTGCGGGGCTTTGAAATCGTACTGCCCCAGGATGAGTACCAGCGTTCCCGTCGCAGCCGGTTCGCCTGTGTCGTCATCCATGGACCAGCCTTGGCCCCAGTGGAAGAGCCATTGTGCATCGGCGGCCAGTAAGCGGGTACAGCCGTGACTCGCCGGACGTCCGGGGAGTGCGTACTGGTGGAGTCCGAGTCCGCGATCGCTGGAGAAGTTGAAATACCAAGGCATGATCCAGGTCGGGTTTTCCGAGCTGACGCGAACGCGAGCGTGCCAGTTCAGGTGGTAGGTTCCCGGGGGTGTCTGATGATGACGGTCGCCGGTACTCACAGGGCCCCATCGAACGAGGCGGCCACTTTCGTAGGCGCCGAAGACCTGCGCGGCCAAGTCCACCACGAGCGCCTTCTTGTGGTCCGATAACTCCGGCACATCCTGGGGCATAGGGCTGTAGTGAAGTTCGTCGGGATCCCAGCGGTTCGGGACCAGGATGCGACTCAGCCGCGCCAGGTGCGGTGTGTCGGCGTGGTTCAGTTTCTGGAGCAGGACGAGCTGACCGGATTTGAAGCGCGAGAGCGGATTCGCCGGCTCCAGGTGGCAGGCGATTGTGTCCGCAGCCCGCGCCGCGAAGCAGAGCCCACCCAGCAATACTGCGAGTGTTATCGGCCGCACAGTAATCTCCTCAGGGACACGGTGATTAACGGCGGTGTGCACCGCCGCGGAAGCCAGCGGCACCGCACGGCTCGCGAAGCCGCGGTTGCTATTCATCATGGTTCGACCGCCGCCCTGCTTCATGCCTCCGAAGGCTCCTGGAGCCGTAGGGCTTTCCATGCTCCGATTTCCGATACGGGCGGCGCTACCGTGGTTCTCTCCGGCGGTCGGCCGGGCCATCGGGTTCGCTGCCGTCCCCTGGTAGCGATTGGCGATGTTGCGGTCGGTGTACGGCACTCCGGCACGGTGAGCCGGGTTATGAACCCAGTTATTGCCGCCGGCTATATCTACCCGATTGAAGCGGTTGTTGTTGATGAAGTTGTTATTGATGACGACGTTATCGTGTCCCGATCCGAAACGCCATCCCCAATTGTTCCAGCCACCGCCCGAGACAGCGCCCACGGCCATGCCCGCTCCGAAGGAGATGGCGCCGATGGGATAGCTGAGCGCAGGGTAAGGATAGGGAGCTGGTCCCCAAATCACAGCCGGATCGTATTGCGGCACATATAATACTCCGGGATTTGCCGGTTCGATCACGATAAACGGCTGGTCGTTCGCGGTCGTGGTAGTAACAGTTTGTTGGGGAGTCGATTGGAGGGCGCCGGCGGAACTGGCTGTGTGGCGCAGGCGTTGTATGGCGTCCATAACATCCTGCTGCTGAGCCAGGAAGGCATTGCCGAGATCGGAAGTCCAACTAACATCCTGGTTCAGGCGGTTGAGCACGTCGGGCAGCAGCACGAGGGCCTGGACGCTGGCGTCCCACGATTGATTCGCGGCCGCGCCGGCGAGTTCCTTGTCTTTGAGGTTCGAGTGCTCCTTAAGCCAGCGTGCTGCTTCGACTATCTCAAAGGGATAAGTGGATGCAACCAGCATCTGGCTCAGGATTGGGTCGGGGAAAAGCGCGATGGGGGCGATCAAGCTGTCCAATTGGGCCGGGGTAAGGGCCCTCGAGGACTGAACCTGCGCGCCGCCGGTTTGTGAAGGTTGCTGTGCAAATGTGAAAGGATGCTGTGCGATTAATAGTCCAACGCACAGACGGGTAGTTGCGCGTGTGGTTATCATACCTGCACCTCACGGATGGCACCTCACGGCTTTCTACTGCTGGTCTCTGCTGTTAAAGGATTGGTGCGTCTGGGGTTGCGGTTCAGAAGCAGGCTACTTCCGAGGTGTAGTTCGGGGTTACAGGCAGGTGGGTCGTTTCATACCTTGATGTTCGCAAAAACTAAATCGCTTCAACGGGAGACTCATCACTTCCGCTCGTAAGGGTTCAGTTCAAGGCAATCAAGGAGCGGCACAATGTGCCGGAAGGAGATTGTATGGCAAAAGACAGCCCGGCATTTGAACGAGCAAAACAAAAATACTCACCGGCCCTCACGCTGATGCAGCAGCTTGGGGTGCAAGTGCAAAACGTCAATATGGAAGGCGACAAGTTGTTGATTCGGGGCGTGGCGCCGTCAGCGGATATCAAGAACCGAATCTGGGACCAGATCAAATTGATCGATGCCAGCTATTCCGACCTGACTTGCGACCTGAGCGTGTCGCAGGGGCAGCCCGCATCCCAGCAACCCGGGGCGACCATGACTGCGGGAGCGGCAGCCGGAGGGGGCCAGAATCAGCGGCACTACACGGTCAAGGCTGGAGATACGCTCTCTAAGATCAGCCGTGATTTCTACGGGGACGCGAATCAGTACACGAAAATCTTCAACGCAAACCGCAGCATCCTGCGTGATCCGAACACAATCAAGCCCGGCCAGGAATTACTGATTCCGGAGTGAAGCGCGGGCCGGCCTGAATGGACGAAACCTCCAAACTGCAATAGGATGCGGAGGCGGCCGTTTTGGGCCGCCTCCGCATCGCGAGAAAATAAATCTTCCTCGTCACAGGTGCATCAACAATAGTAAGCCGCCCAATTAAGGGGGCTGAGCGCGTGTTTAGTTCCCGGCGGCGCGGGTTCCGGCGGCCGTGGGAGAGGTATTCATGATCTGATCGATTGCCTCGCCGAGTTTCAGGCGGGCATTCTCGATAGCCTTGGAGTCGCGTGTCCAGTTAGTCCAATCGGGTCCGACGGAACGAGAGATCTGCATCGCCAGATCGCCCTTTCCGAGGTCCTTCAGGATCTGAATGTAGTCGTAGTCTTCGACGCCATCGCGCAGCCACTTGAGGCGCATTGACGCGACCACACCCTTGACGCCGACCGGACCGCCCGGATAGACGAGCATACCTTCGCCAGGATAATTCGAGGAGCTGTAGGTGCCGGCGTTGTTGACGTTGTCCCAGGCATTGGAGGGCCACTTGTCAACGCGCCAGTAGAGCATTCCGGTGAGGTTGAGGCTCTGGCTGATGAAGCCCGGTTGAATGCGGAAGTCGACCGGGGTCGAAATCGATCACCCACTTGGGCGAATACGCATCCTGCACGAGAGTGTTGTAGGACCAGACGGAATCGCCCTTCTTCAGGACTTCGCCGACCTGCGTTTTGGAATTGTTGTACATGACGGGCAGGAGAACCCAGATGTCGACGGCGGAGCGGCCGGTGCCGGAGCCATCGTTGTACAGGGCGGGAGTCGGAGACATGGAGATCAGGTTCTTGATGCCGGCCTGGTGCATGTTGTTGGCCCACTGGCGAATGGTGGGATAAAGCTGGGTGCAATGGCCGATTTCGTCGGCGCTGTAATCGTAGAGCAGCAAGCCGGGCTGCTGCTGCGCCGCGACGGCCTTGAACTGGCTCACCGAGGGTGCGGGCGACATGGCGCAACGGCCCACGTCGGCGCCGCTAAAGGGTCCGGTCTGGGTGGCGCTCAAGCCATGCTCCTTCATGAGGAAGGGCTGATCGGCGGGACTCGTGGTCAGGGGTGAAATCTTGTTTCGCAGGAGTTCGCGCTGGGCGGCCAAGGAACCTGCCTGAAAGAACAGGAAGGAAGTCTTGAGAGCCGGGGCCGCAGGCAGGGCGAAATTCCAAACCTTCACCGAGATTGAACCGGTGAAGTTGCCTTGATCGCTGGTCACGGTGTAAGTGCCCTTGTAGGTTCCGGCCTGGGCCGTCTGCGGGACCAGGACATCCACCCAGATCGGCTGGTTGTTGCCGGCTTTGACGTCGAACGGTACGGCGCTCAGTTTGGCGCCGGATAGCGGTTTGCCGGTTTCCGGGTCAGTGAACGGGATCAGCGCATCGGGATACCAGCCGGCACCCATGGGCTGATTGGAGCCCTTCCAATTCGGGCTAGGGGAAGTTACATGCATGTACTTCTCGCGATACAGGGTGAAATTGGTGTGCGGGATGGATTTCCCATCAGGACCCTGTAAGTCGGAGACGGTCACGTTGACATTTGCAAGTCCTTTGGACGCGCCGTTGGCGACGATCTGAAAGGACTCATACTCACCGCGAGCCGCTGCAAGGCTCACTGCCGAACCACTGCCTGCCGGATCCGTCATTCCCACGCGCTGCATGCTGGGGGCGGACCACACTACCGGATTGCCCGGATTACCCTCTGCCATCGCCAACGCGGAGAACGCTGTCGAGAATACCAAAACTGCTGAAGATAAAGATTTACCGCTGAACGTCATATTGCGTTACCTCTCGAAAAACTGCCCGTTGCGACCATCGGCCGCGCCGGGGCACACGTCTCCTGGGGTAGTTCCGGGGCGAAGATCAGGCGCCAGAGCGGCGCCGCAGGTCAACAGGACAGGCCGCGCGCACTAATCGTGAAATAGACGGCTGACTGTGAAAAGGAGTAAGTGATGGTAGGTGCGTGAATGATACGGCAGAAAGGAACAACCTGGAGTGAAATCTTCGCTGACGGTACGAATCATACCCAACGATGTTGTGTACTCTGGCAGTGTAACACGCTACAGACGGCAAGCAAGGGGCGAGCGAGGGATCGCGCGGTGAGTAGCGGTCTTTTTCAAGAAAAAATAAATCCAAATGACTTTTTGCAAATCAGTTTATTACAGCAGGATAGGGGATGAGTGTGTCTCGCTGAACGGGGCTTGAAAAGATTGTTGCGTGAATGGGTGAAACGTTAAGGCAGCAAGTGGACAGGCCGGGAGGCCTGTCCTACAGTTTTTGCAGTTCGGCGATGCGGCGCTCCACGACGGCGCTCAGGCGTTCGACGTCGGTGGCGGAGTAGCCTCCGGCGCGGAAGGCATCGCGAATCTGGGCGGGCGTGAGTTTGGCCAACTGATCGCCCATCCATCGGGCGTCGGGGCGGGGGATGTGGCGGCCGAGCCAGAGCAGGCTGAGGCGCCGCGCCATTTCGGGGAAGTCGATGTAGTAATTCATCGCCGGCGGAGAAGGCACGTTGAAATCGACGAACTCTCCTGAAACCGTCTTGATCCACTTGGAGTTGCAGTAGGCCGCCGGATCTCCCTTGAGCATCCAGTTCAAACCGGTGGTGCCGAAACTCGCTCCCAAGTCGCTGACAACGTACCGCTCTTCGGGGGGCGAGTCCTGAGTCTGATAGATGGAATTGTTGATGTCCTTGAGGTCCCAGTTGTTCATTACGGCCATCAACACGCGGAGCGCGTACCATTCGCGTGTGTCCTTGAAGGGACTACTCGACCAGGACCAGATGCCGATCTTCTTCTCGTCTTTCAGGTGCCTTTTGAGGCGGACATTGTGCACGGTGCCGTCCGCCGAGACCAGATTTCTTCCCCGGCGCAGGCGCTGCATGTTCTGGACGTGCAGGACCGGCATGAAATAGTCCTCATTGGCAAAGTAGCCGACGCTCCAGACGAGGCGTGACGCCACGGTTTCCGGACCAGCTTCCGGGCCCATTTTGACCCTCCATTTGACCCCGTCCTGATCGACAATGTCGAACTTGGGATTGGTTCCGGACATGTCCTCTTTGTCGAAAGTGAAGGTGCCGCGCGGCTCGTGGGCTTTGCCGCCGGGGCCATAGAATAGATTTCGGGAAGCGATGTCGCCAGGGGAGCGCCACAACACCGCGCCGCTCGTTTTGGTATCGATTTTCACGGTCTTATTGGGCTTGGCCGGAGTGTAAACGGCGAAAAGGCCTAAAGCCAGGAATGCGGATGCTGTAAGTGCTTTGGACGCCTGGTTCATGGTTGACATGCTCCTGTTTACAAGGACATGCGGTGATAGGGGGTCGATCTAATCTTTGGACGGGTTACCTGGATTCATTCACGAGATAAACCGCGAGGGGGGAAAGGTAACGGGGGATGCGGGAGGGCCGTCTGTAGTATTTGCAGCCCGAAGCAAATTCAGGAAACAGTATCAAAATGAACTTTTTCAATAATCGTAGGATTCTTGCGGCCCTCGTTCTGTCATGTTCGATTCTGGCGTGGCAAGGCTTGGCAGAGACGCCAGCCATCGCCATCCCCATTCCCAATTTTCACCAGGTCAACGAGCACGTTTACCGCGGGGGCCAGCCCTCGCCCGATACCTGGCAGCAGCTTGCCAAGATTGGTGTGAAGACCGTCATCGACCTGCGCCGCGAAGGCGAAGAAGAGCACTCCGTTGCGCAGGAGGCCCAGGCAGTGGCGAAGGCGGGTATGACCTACGTCAACGTGCCGATGAAGGGCGTGGTTGCGCCGACGGATGAGCAGATCGCCAAGGTCCTTGCGCTGTTGAATTCGAACGAGCCGGTGTTTGTGCATTGCAAGCGCGGTTCCGACCGCACCGGCACCGTGATCGCGTGTTACCGTATCTCGCACGACCGCTGGCAGCAAAAGCAGGCGCTGCAAGAGGCCAAGTCTCACGGGATGGGGCTGGTTCAGGTAGGCCTGAAGCGCTATATCATGACGTATCAACCCAGCATGTAGCGGCATCTCTTATCTCTTTTATATTTAACCAGTCAGGGCCGACCCCAGCGTGAGACGCCGGGGCCGGCCCTTGCTGCGTTTGACCGCAGAAAAACAATCATGGCGTCCGGGGCGACATCCAGCAAGACAGGTGGTGTATAGGTTGATTTTGCGGGAGAGATCCGGAGGTACGTATGGTGCACTCGGTCGTTTCCAGGAACATGACGCATCACCAGATTTCGTTGGTCGAACATGCGCTTCGGCAAATATCCAGGATCGAACCAACCGGCGTGGGATGAGATTCCGCTGGATCTCCACCTTTCATTTACCAAATATATGTGCCGGGATGTCTGGACAGGCCAGTGTGACTTATTGAGCCTGCGAGAGGCCGCGCTCATGATCATCCGCGATGCGATCACGCGGACCGGCGAGTTTGGGGACGAGGAGCAGTTATGCGGTGGACTCCCGGCGGAGTAAGCGGCGATATCGAGGACCGGCGCGGGTCAAGCGGACCGCGCATACGCGGCGCGCATCTGGGTATCGGCGGCACGCTCGTGCTGGTGCTGCTCAGCCTGATTTTCAAGCGCGATTTCGTTTCGCTGTTTTCGGGAACGCAGGACGCCGGCGCCGGCCGCCAACCAGGCCTCGCGCAGCGCGGTGGAGGATCCGGCGGAAGCGAAGCTCGTGCAATTTGTATCCTTCGTGCTGGACGATGCGCAGAACACGTGGGACCGGCTTCTGCCGCAACAGGGCGGCGTACCGTACCGGCACGCCAAGCTGGTACTTGTTCCGCGATGCGACCGATTCGTCCTGCGGCCTGGCGCAAGCGGCCACCGGACCCTTCTATTGTCCGGCGGACGAGAAGGTCTATATCGACCTGGGCTTTTACGACGAACTGAGCGAACCGGTTCGGCGCTCCCGGCGAATTCGCGCAGGCTTACGTGCTGGCGCACGAGATCGGGCATCACGTCCAAAAGATTCTGGGCATCTCCGGTAAGGTGCACGCACTGCAACAGAGCGAGCCCTCCGCGGCCAATCCCCTCTCCGTCCGCCTGGAGCTGCAGGCGGATTGCCTGGCCGGCGTCTGGGCAAATTCGACGGCGCAGCGCGATCTCATCGAGCAGCAGGATGTGGAGGCGGGGATACGGGCCGCCGGCGCGGTGGGTGACGACCGGATGCAGCGTATGGCCGGTGGGCGGGTGAGCCCGGAATCCTTCACCCACGGTTCTTCGGCGCAGCGCGCGGAGTGGTTTCAGCGCGGGCTGACAGGCGGCGACATCGCGCAATGCAATACTTTCGCCGGGAGATGAACCCAGTGCCGCAGGGTTCACCCTAAGGCGCCTGCTCAGGCCCCACACAAAAGGTCTGGCGATCGGGATCGCCGCGGTGCTTGTCGAAGGCACTGGCGACGCTGGCGGAGCCATGGCCGCTCAAGGTCGTTCTCGACAACGTGCTGAAGTCGAAGGGCGGGCACGGTTGGCTGAACCAACTGATCTTCAGCGCCGCCGGCACGGACAAGATCGCGATTCTGAAATTCGCAGCGCTGGCCGTCCTGGTGATCGCCGCCGTGGGCGCGCTCAGCAGTTACACGGAGAAGTACATTACCACCAATCTGGGCCAGTGGGTGATGCACGACCTGCGGCATACGCTGTACTCTCACATCCAACGTCTTTCCCTGGGCTTCCACGATCAAAAGCAGACCGGCGACCTGATCAGCCGCCTGACCAGCGATATCGACGCGATTCAGGGCTTCATTACGTCGGGACTGCTGGGAGTGCTGATGAACAGCCTTACCCTGGTGGGCATGGTGGCCGTCATGTTCTGCCTGAGCTGGCGGTTCACGCTGATCGCGCTTTCGGTGGCGCCATTGCTGTTCGCGGTGGTCTTCCACTACACGCGGCGCATCAAAAAGGCGACGCGCGAAGTGCGGAAGAAGGAAGGCGAGATGGTCTCGGTGATCCAGGAGGTGCTTGTCCTCCATGCGCGTGGTGAAGGCGTTCGGCCGCGAAGAGTTCGAACAGCGGCGCATGGCGGAGGAGAGCCGGGAATCGGTGGAGATCGCGATGCGGGTTCGCGGGCTGAAGGTCAAGCTTTCCCCGATGGTGGATATGATCATCGCGGTGGGAACCTGCCTGGTGCTGTGGTTTGGCGGGCGAATGGCGTTGACCGGAGCGCTCAGCGCCGGTTCGCTGGTGCTCTTCGTCTGGTATCTCGGCAGGATGTACAAGCCGATGCGCGAACTTTCGAAGATGACCGACGCGTACTCGAAGGCCGCGGTGGGCTACGAGCGGATCCGCGAGGTGCTGGATACGGACCGCGAGGTACAGGACCTGCCGGGCGCGCGGCGCGCACCCGTGTTCCGCGGCAAGATCGAACTGAGCGATGTCAGTTTCGGTTACGCGCCGAACTACTCCGGTGCTCAAGCAGATCAGCCTGAAGGTGGAACCGGGACAGGTGGCGGCGCTGGTGGGGCCGACGGGCGCGGGCAAGACCACGATCATCAACCTGATTCCGCGTTTTTACGATCCCGACGCCGGAACGGTCAAGATCGACGGCACGGACGTGAAGCTCTTCCAGCAGGACTCGCTGCGCCAGCAGATCAGTTTCGTGCTGCAGGAGACGCTGCTGTTCCACGGGCCGGTCTGGTACAACATCGCTTACGGGAAGCCGGGCGCGAGCCACGCGGAGATTATGCACGCCGCGGAGCTGGCCAACGCGCACGAATTCATCGAGCGGATGCCGCAGGGGTACGACACGGTCATCGGAGAGCGCGGCGTCACGCTCTCGGGCGGTCAGCGGCAGCGCATCGCGATTGCGCGCGCGGTGATTCGAAAGAGCCCGATCCTGATCCTGGACGAAGCCAGCACGGGGCTGGACGCCGCGTCCGAAAAGCTGGTGTTCGAGGCGCTGGATCGTCTGATGGAAGGCAAGACGTCGATCGTGATCGCGCACAGGCTGCCGACCATCCGCTCCGCCGATCTGATTTTCGTCGTAGATCGCGGCGAAATTGTGGAGCGGGGAACCACGCGGAACTGCTGCGGAAGGGCGGGCTCTACTCGGAGCTGCATGAATTGCAGTTCCGGGGCGAAGAGCCCGCGGCCTGACCTGGACACGGCTGCCCACGTAACCGGTTTCTCCCGCCCGAAACCCGATACTACATCGTGGCAAGGTCTTGGGAATCTCTCGGTAGTAAAGGGCCAAGAGAATCTCGCCAAGGCTGGGCAAACCGAAGGAGGCAGAAATGTCAGATTCGATGTTTGGTTCCTTACTAAACATGTTGGACAAGCACACCGTTGGCGAGGTGGCTCAGCGCACTCGGACAACCCCAGACGTCGGTCGCACGGGGCATGGAGTCATCCATCGCTGCGATACTGGGCGGCTTGGCCAGCAAGTCCGAAGATTCCGGGCGCACTGCGAAGAATACTCGACATTGTTCCGAGTACCTCCGGACCAGTATCCTGGGCCCAAATCGCGAGCGGCGTTGCGGACCCTAACTCATCCCTCATGTCAATGGGCAAGCGGCTGCTGCCGGCACTATTCGGAAGCGGGGAGAAGACCGTCACGAGCGCCATCAGCCGGGAGTCCGCCTTGCCATCCGGGACGATCGCCACCCTGCTATCGATGGCAGCGCCGGTGGTGATGAGCTTCATCAGTAAGCAGGTACGCGACGGCGGAATGACGATGGACGGTCTCGGAGCTGCCCTGCAGCGCGAGAGCGCCACCATCAAGCGGGCGCTGCCCGCCGGCTTGAGCGACGTGTTCTGGCCCACCAAGGAAACGGTAACCAGCACCGTATCTCCGGTTGTCGCACAGACGGTACAAAGAGAGACCTCCTCCAACTGGCTTCCGGTACTCGCTATCGCCGGGTTGGGTTTGGGTCTGCTTTGGTTCCTGGCTCCCTCACGCCGGCCGACAGTCGCCCGAATTGTCCCCTCGGTCCCAACCGGTACTGCCAACCGGATGGCGGTTCCAGTTAAGACATGCGCGCTGCCTGCAAACGTCACCCTGCCGGAGGGCGGAGCCGCGGCACGGCTGCTGGCCTTCGTGCAGAGCCCCGATTCCAGGAACACGACCTGGTTCACCATGGACCAGATTGCATTCGACACGGGATCGGCCAAGCTCAAGCCCACATCGCAAGCGCAGCTCAATAACATTGCGACGGTGCTCAACAGCTGTCCGGGTGTCCGCCTGGATATCGCCGGTTACACCGACAACGTGGGGTCGGCAGAGTCCAATCTTCGCCTGTCCCGCAACCGGGCCAGCAACGTGGTAGCCGTACTCGTGAAGGAAGGCGTTCCACGAGAGCGGTTCAACGCCGAGGGTTACGGCGAAGAGGACCCGATCGCGGACAACTCGATAGAGCAGGGCAGAGCCCAGAACAGACGCGTCGCCATGCGTGTCGCGCCTTAGTGTCAGCTTGAGCGTCGCAAAGCATAAACAAGACAGTACGAGTGTGCAAAGGAGCAACAATGACCTACGAGAAGATAGTCACATTGTATGACACGGCGGAGCACGCGGAGGCTGCCAAACGTAGTCTGGAGCAAGCCGGATTCCCGCCCAGCGAGATCAGCATGATCAGCAGCAGGACTCTGGGTTTGGCGGGCGACAAACTTGGCGAGCCGGGGCTGTGGCATAAGCTCTTCGGCAGGGACATTCAACAATTTGAAGCGACGGTCTACGGGCGCACTGTGGAAGCCGGTGGTGTAGTCCTCACGGTTCGGGTGCCGGAAACCGACGCCGCCAGAGCGACGAGCATTCTGAACGCTCACCGTTCCGTCGATCTAACCAAACGCGCGGAGCAGGAGGGCCTGATTGCGGCGGCGACCACAACAACCGTCAAGCCACAGCCGGTGCGACAAGCCCCCGTGACGGCCGCGGCCGGCGCGATCACCGGCGAACAAGTGCTGGCCTTGGCCGAGGAACAAATCAACGTCGGCAAGCGCCAAATCCAGGAGGGGACTACTCGCA
Organism: uncultured Solibacteraceae bacterium; assembly: GCA_963791985.1. Classification (GTDB taxonomy): domain Bacteria; phylum Acidobacteriota; class Terriglobia; order Bryobacterales; family Bryobacteraceae; genus Solibacter. The sequence continues at coordinate 1,700,378 of CAWBUN010000005.1, forward strand.
TCCGGCGGTTCGTCACGGAAACGCCGGTGGAAGCGCAAATCACCCTGCACGAAGAACACACGCGTGTGCTGCGCCGGGCGAGTACCGACCCCAACTACATGCGCAATATCGACTGGACGGACAAGACCATCGAAGTCACGGAAACGGCCGAGGAGCCAGTGGTCACGAAGTCGGTCCGGATCACCGAAGAAGTTGTGATTCAACGGGAAGGAAGCGACCACGTGAAGACGGTGCACGACAAGGTGCGCCGCCAGCAAGTTGAAGTGGAGCGCGTGCCGGTGGGCGAACTGGTGGAAAAGAAGTAACAATTCCATGAGTTTCGTACCGTGATGCACAGGTAAACAGCAAAAATGGGCGCCGGCTGGCCGAACGCGGCTCCGGCGCCCAAAGTGTTTTCAGGCATTGTCGAGAAGATATGCAGAGAAAGAAAATCTTCTCGTCACGTGGTCGGATCCGGGTGTTTAGATCGCAACAGAGGGATAGTACGGCGACCGCGAGATTAAATGCGAATTACCAACCGCTTGCTGACGCGCGCGGCTCTGCTTTTCGTTCCCGCCTGCTGGGCCGGCGAGCCGTTTTTTGTGACTTATTCGGCCCACATGGAGGATAAGGGCGAACTCGAGATCGCGCTTAAGAACGTAACCGGCAAGCCCGGAGAAAACAACCGTTTTCTGGGGAGTGTGCTGGAGTTTGAGTATGGCGCAACTTCGTGGTGGACTACGGAGTTCTACCTCGATGGGCAGAGCACCGCGAACCAGAGCACATTTTTCACGGGATATCGTTGGGAGAACCGGTTTCGGCCGTTCCCGCGCGTTCACTGGATCAATCCCGTGCTCTACCTCGAGTACGAAAACATCAACGAAGCTGACCGGGCGCTGCTCGAGGTGGTGGGTAACGATGGCGTGGCCAACCTGAACGTGCCGGTCCATGAGTCGCGAAGGGAAGTGCAGCGGGAACTCGAGGCCAAGCTGATTCTCGACAGTTCCTTCAAAGGTTGGACGCTTGCGGAGAACTTCATCGCCGAGAAGGATGTAAGGCGCGGGCCATACGAATTCGGCTATGCGGCCGGCATTTACAGGGGGCTGAGCAACGCGAGCAGTCCGGCGCGATGCAAGTTCTGCCGCAGCAACATTCAGGCCGGCGTGGAAATGTACGGCGGTCTGGGTACGAGTCAGGGCTTCGGCCTGCGGGGCACTTCGCACTACGTGGGGCCGACCGTGGCCTGGACGCTCTCCCGGGGCGTCATGTTCAAGTTTTCACCCAACTTCGGGCTCACGGACAACAGCGTCCCGCTTCTTCTGCGTTTTGGCGTAGTTGTCGAGGTGGAAGACTTCGGGAGCGCGGTCAAGAAGCTGTTCCGATGAACGGCAGGTTGGCCAAGTTTTGCATCAAGTCCAAGTCCCCTGCATCGGTTGAGACAGGCCCGGATTTCGGCCAAAGGCATTGGGGTCAACGGCCAACGATGAGCGTAGTTTTGTCCATCGCCGGAGTGTTTCACGTGTCCTCGCGGTATTCGGGTACAAGTTCGAATGGAGATTGTCTTTGAAAGACATGCACCTCGCCGCCGGATCGGGCGACTGTTGATCGGGGCGGGGATTGTGGCCTGGATGGCCACTGGGGCCGCGGCGCAAAAGAAGACGTTGACCTGGGATGAGGCAAAGCGGGAGTTGGACGCCGCGAATCCAACGCTCCGCGCGGCCCGGATCGGAATCCAGGAATCCCGCGCCGAGGAGATCACGGCATTTCTGCGGCCCAATCCGGACCTGACAATGTATGTCGATCAGGTCAGCCCCCTCTTCCAGGCTGATGGAGGACCCCTCCGGCCGTTCTCGGACGCTCTGCCGTTTGTCGCCGGCAGCTACCTGATCGAGCGGCGGCACAAGCGCGAATTGCGCCGCGAGAGCGCCCAGCAGGGCACGGCGATCGCCATTTCGGAACTGGACGATCAGAAGAGGAACCTGCTCTTCGACCTGCGCGACGCATTCGTTGCCACGCTCCAGCAGAAAGCCGTGGTCGAGGTCACACGCGAGAGTCTCCAGTTCTACGACCGCATGCTGAGCGTGGGCCGCGACCGTTACAAGAGCGGCGATATCGCGCAGGTGGACCTCGACCGCCTGGAATTGCAGCGCGTGCAGTTCGAATCCGATGTCCAGACAGCATTGGTCAACCTGCGTACGGCCAAGATCCGGCTGGAGACGCTGCTTAACGATCGCACCCCCGTGGAGCAGTTGGACGTGAGCGGTCGATTCGATTTTGCGGAGTTGCTCACTCCTGTGCAGGAGTTCCGGCAGACCGCGCTCGATTCCAGGGCGGACCTGCGCGCAGCGCTACAAGCGGTGGATAAGGCGAGGACGGATTACCGGCTAGCGCGGGCCAACGGATCGACCGATCCGACCATTCAATGGGACGTGGCACGGCAGTACCCGCTGCGCGCCTATTTCGGAGTCGGCGTCAACATTCCGCTGCGCATCTTCGACCGCAATCAGGGCGAGAAGGCGCGCACGCAGCTGGATATCCAGCGGAACGAGCGACTGGTGGAGGCGAACCGGTTGGAGATATTCAGCGACGTGGATTCGGCATACGCCACGCTAGAGAGCAACCTGATCCTGCTGCGGCCGTACAAAGCGCGATACCTGCAACAGGCCGCGCGCGTGCGCGAGACGATTTCCTTTTCGTACCAGCACGGCGGGGCTTCCCTGCTGGATTTCCTGCAAGCGCAGCAGGATTACCGCAGTATCCAACTGAGCTATCTGAACCTGGTGGGTTCTTTTCTGAGCGCCGCCAACCAAATGAACTTCGCCGTGGGGCGTGAGGTGATTCCATGAAGCAGATGGCTTTCGTGCCGGCGGGGCTGGCACTTGCGCTCAGTGTTCTGCTGGGGGGCTGCGCGCGGAACGTGACTGCCAAGAATCCCCAACTCGAGGACCCGCCGACGGTGGAGGTGGAGCACGAACAGGATGGCGTGCTGGTGAAGGTGAATCATCCGGAGCGGTTTCCCATGGCGACCGCGGCGCGGCATTCCAGCGCGCCGGAACTGAGCGTCACCGGCGTGGTAGGCGCGGATATTACCCGCAGCGTGCCTGTGGTGTCGCTGGCTTCTGGACGGATCCTGGAGATTCGCGCGCGGCTGGGCGACAGCGTCAAAAAAGGGCAACTGTTGATGAAGGTGCAAAGCACGGACCTTGCCGAGGCGTTCTCCGAGTACCGGCAGGCGGTTGCGGACGAGAAGCTGGCGCTGGCGCAATTGGCGCGGTCGAAGATTCTGTTCGACAAGGGCGCGATTGCGCAGAAGGATCTGGAAGTGGCGCAGCAAACGGAAGAGAAGGCGGACGTGGCCGTGGAAACCGCGATAGAGCGCTTGCAGATACTTGGCGCGGACAAGGACCATCCCTCGATGGTGGTCGACATTGTGGCGCCGGTTTCGGGTGTGATCACAGACCAGAAAGTCACCGCGGCCTCGGGAACGCAAGGCCTGGGATCGCCCGACGCGTTCACGATATCCGACCTGTCTCGCGTGTGGGTGGTTTGCGACGTATTTGAGAACGACATGGCTTTCGTGACGCTCAACGAGGAAGCGGAAATTCGTCTGAACGCCTATCCTAATCGCGTGTTGAAGGGGCGGATCAGTAATATCGGAGCGATTCTCGACCCAAATACGCGTTCGGCCAAGGTGCGCGTGGAAGTAGAGAATCCGGGGATGATGCGACTTGGAATGTTCGTGGAGGCCAAGTTCCACGGCAGTCAGGCGCAGGTCCGCGGTGTGTTGCCGGCTTCGGCGATCCTGCACCTTCACGATCGCGACTGGGTGTATGTAGCGAACGGCGCAAACACATTTCGTCGGGTTGAGGTGCGCTGCGGACAGATGATCCCGCCCGGCCGGCAGGAGATCTTATCGGGAATCCGGCCCGGCGACCGTGTAGTCGCCGATGCATTGCAGCTTGAGAACACGCCGGACCGGTGAGCGCATATGATCCGCAGCATTGTCGATTTCGCGCTGAACAACCGTTTCCTGATGCTCGCCGCCGCCACGCTGATGATGGTGTGGGGCGTGATCTCCTTTCGCAATTTGCCGGTGGAGGCGTATCCGGACGTTGCCAGCAACTACGTGGAGATTGTGACGCAGTGGCCGGGCCGCGCCGCCGAAGAAGTAGAGCAGCAGGTGACGATCCCGATTGAAATCGCAGTCAACGGCATCCCCCACCTGGAGCATCTGCGCTCGATCACGATGTTCGGGTTGTCGACCCAGATCCTGATTTTCGATGACGAATCGGAGAACAACTGGAACCGCCAGAAGGTGGCGGAACGGTTGTCGCGAGCCGAACTGCCCGACAGCCTTGTGCCTGAGATCGGGGCCGATTTCAGCCCGGTCGGGGAAATCTACTTTTACACGCTGCGCACGACGAATCCTCGCTACGACCTGATGGACCTGAAGACACTCGATGATTGGGTGGTCCACAAGCAGTTTTTGTCGGTGCCCAATGTTGTCGAGGTGGCGGGCATCGGCGGCATCACGAAGGAATACCAGGTGCGGATCGATCCCGATAAGCTCGTGGCTTACGGTCTCAGCCTAAGCCAGGTGGAAGAGCAGTTGACCGGAAACAACACCAACGCCGGCGGCAGCTTCGTCGAGGTCGGACTGCAGCAAGTCAACGTGCGGGTGGTCGGCCAGGTGCGGAATGTGGATGACATTCGCAGGACAGTGATCAAGTCGCAGAATGGAACGCCGGTGCGGGTCAGCGATATCGCGACGGTGGAGCAGGGCACGAAGATTCGTTTGGGGCAGGTGGGCAAGGCGATTCATCGCGAGGGCGGCAAGGTCTCCGATCATGACGACGTGGTGGAGGGTAGCCTGTTCCTGCGCAAGGGAGCGAACGCCGAACCGACACTAAGAGCGATCCACGAGAAAGTCCAGGAGATTAACGCGCACATTCTTCCGCCGGGAGTGCAGATCGTGCCCTTTCTGGATCGGAGCGACCTGATCCACCACACGACGCGGACCGTGCTGCGCAACCTGGGCGAAGGCTTCCTGCTGGTGACGGTGGTTCTCTTTCTGTTCCTTGGCAACGCGCGCAGCGCATTAATCGTCGCCCTGACGATTCCGTTCTCACTGCTGTTTGCATCGATCTTTCTCGATCTGCGGCAGATTCCCGCGAATTTGTTATCGCTGGGCGCGTTGGATTTCGGCCTGGTGGTGGATGGCGCGGTGGTGATGGTGGAGAACATCATTCGCCACCTGAGCAGCCAGGAACACGTCGAGAGGTCGGTGGCAGACAGGATTCGGGCCGCCGCGCACGAGGTGCAGCGGCCGGTGTTTTACGCGATCACGATCATCATCACCGCCTACCTGCCGATCTTCACGCTGCAGAAGGTGGAAGGGCGGATATTCCGGCCGATGGCCTGGACGGTGGCGTTCGCGCTGGTGGGGGCACTTACATTTTCGATCCTGGTGGCGCCGGTGCTGATGAGCCTTCTATTCCGCAAAGGCTTGCGCGAATGGGAGAATCCGGGGCTCGCGTGGATCACCAGGGGATACCGGCGCGGCATCACCTGGACGATTCATCATCGCTGGGTAATGGTCGGGGCGGCTATGGCCGCGGTCTGCTGCAGTCTCTACCTGGTATACGGCGGATTGATCGGCGCGGAATTCCTGCCGCACCTCGACGAGGGCTCGATCTGGGCGTTCGGCACGGCGGCGCCGAGCATCGGGCCGGCCGAAGGGACGCGCGTGGTGAACCGCGCGCGCATCATGCTCGCCTCGTTCCCGGAGGTGAACCAAGTGGTTTCGCGGGTTGGACGGCCGGATGACGGTCTGGACCCGGTGGGCTTCGACAACACAGAGTATTTCGTCGATCTCAAACCCAAGGAACAGTGGCGGCCGGTGTTCCACCAGGACAAGGACGAGTTGATCAGCGCCATGAACCGGCAACTCGAAAAAATCCCGGGGGTGTACTGGCATTTCACGCAGCCGATTGCAGATGAGATGGAAGAGGCGGACACCGGCCTCAAGGGACAGCTCGCGGTGAAGATTTACGGCGAGGACCTGAAGGTCCTGGAAGAGAAGGGCGCGGAAGTGGTGAAAATCATGCGCTCGATCAGGGGAATCGACGACCTGGGAATGCTTCGGGTGACCGGCCAGCCGAACTTGAACCTGTCTGTGGACCGCGACGCGGCGGCGCGCTTTCAGATCAACGTCGCCGATGTGCAGGATGCGATCCAGACCGCCGTGGGCGGCAACGCGGTGAGCCAGGTGTTGCAGGGCGAACAGCGCTACGACCTGGTGGCGCGCTATCTTCCCCGCTATCGCGACACCCAGGAGGCGATCGGAAAGATTCGCCTGCTTGCGCCCTCAGGGGAGCGGGTTTCACTGGACCAACTCTGCAGGATTCGCATGGCGGACGGCGCTTCCACGCTCTATCGCGAGGCGAACTCGCGCTATGTCGGCGTTACCTATGGCGTCCGCGGCCGCGACCTGGGCAGCACCGTGGAAGAGGCCATCCGCGACGTCACGGCGCAAGTCAAACTGCCGTCCCAGTACCACTTCGAATGGGCGGGCGAATACCAAAGCCAGAAGCGCTCCGAGGCGCGATTGCTGGTGATTGTGCCGCTGACGGTCTTCCTCATCTTCCTGATCATCTACAGCGCGTTTGGCTCCGCGAAGTGGGCGTGCCTGCATCTGGTCAATGTCGCCGTGGCGCGTGTCGGCGGCCTGCTTGCGCTGTTTGTGACGGGCACGCACTTCAGCGTGTCGTCGGGCGTTGGTTTCCTGGCTTTGTTCGGCGCGTCGGTTCAGACCGGCGTGATCATGGTGGAGTACATCAATCAGTTGCGGGCGCGCGGCCTGCCGACGGAAGAGGCCGCGATCGAAGGCGCCGTTCGCAGGCTGAGGCCGATCATGATGACAATGCTGGTGGCGACGCTGGGGCTCCTGCCGGCGGCACTCTCCCACGACATCGGCTCGGACTCGCAGCGTCCGTTCGCGATCGTGATCGTGGGCGGCCTGATCGTGGATCTGATCATGAGCACTTTCCTGCTGCCGACCTTCTACGTTTGGTGGGCGCGGCCCGGCGACCGTCTGCCGGCGCGTGTCGGGTAATCAGGGCTGTGTGATCAGCGCGGGCGCGGGCGGCCCGGATATGTGCGCTCCCCTGAGGACGCTTTCGACGGTATCCAGCCTCGGGTGAGCGTGAGAGAGCCAGCGCGCGGCGTGCACGGCAGCCCGCGCGACCCGGGAGTTCAGGAGAGTATCCAGCACCGGATGAAGTTGAATGACGGCATGGTGCGGAATCAACTCGTAGCCGAAGCGCAGCTTGTACTCGTGAAGGCCGTTGGCCGAGCATAACGGTACATAGCCATAGCAGATGGCATCGAGAGCCGGATCGCTAGCGGCCTGCCTGGTGACCTCGTAGGTGAGAACGTGGTTGGGAAAATGGGAAAGATCTTCCTGACGGGACATCTGATGGAGGATGTGCAGCCACCGCTGTTCGCGGCAGGTGATCATGTACGCCGCCATGCGCCCGCCGTGGAAGGCCGCCGGAAAGGAGATTTCCGAGCAGGCGAAGGCCGCTTCCACAAGCGTCTCCCAGCGGCGGCGATCGCCGAACTCCGGGTCATACCTGCCCTGCCGCGCCATGGTGCTGAGGTTGAGCGACCAGCCCTGGCTCAAGAGCTGGGCCTTCGTCGCCGGGCGCACATATAAGGATTCCAGACCGTGGCGGACGCGGCGCCTCTGTTTCACGTGCACCGTCTCAAGCTCGTACTCCCGGGTGCGCATGACGTAGAGCCCGCTCTCCACGCCGGCCCAGGCGGCAGAGGGAAAGCGGGCGCCGAAGGCTCCGGTTTCGCGGATCATCCGGCGCAATTCCGCCGGGTCGGGATTGAGCATGGCCTGGTAAGGCAGGCTCATCAGAAAGCGGCCTGGACCGGCGTACCAGGTGGTGCCGCAATCCTTCACGATGCGGCGTCCGCGGAGCTCGAAAAATCGCGCGAGTGCGCTGCCCGGAAAATGGAGGTGCGCGGACATCCAGGGTGAAGGGGCGCGCGTCTTACCTTCAAGCAGCGTGTTGGGTAACACGGGGGCCTCCTTTGCGGTTGCGGAAGGCGATGACGTTGCGGCGGATCATCTTCACCTCTCCGTCGCGCATTTCGAAAACCTCGCGCCGGTCGTCGATATGAGCCAGGATGAAGTCCAGGTCGTGGAGCTGGCTGGTACGCCGCAGGAAGTCGACGCTGCGGCTGCCAAGGCACGCGGCGGGAGGAGCGTCGCGCCAACGGCTGACGATATCGACGGTCCGGGGACTCGCGGGGCGGTGTCCGCGGTTGATCAACGCCGCGGCAATCCACGCGCTGCAGATCTGGTCTTCCTCCCGAAACTCGCCCTTATTCCCGGCGCCGATCACGGCAACGCGGGTGTGACGCCGCGCCAGGTAGCTCGCGAGAGCGGAATGATTGCGAAAGCATCCCAAATAGACGGCATCGCAGCCGGCGGCTTCATGAATCACTTTGGTGCCGGCAGAGGAGACCAGGACGAGCGGCCGGTGGGTATCGCTGCGATTGGCGACTTGGGCGGGGCTATTTTCCATTTCGAAGATGACCTGCGCGGCCGTGCTGGAATCGCCGGCGAGCAGGGGATTGGTGAGCCGCTGCGCGATCGCCATGGCGGCTTCCGGGGTAGGCGCGGGAAAGCAGCGACGCCCGGTGGCCGCGGCCGTGATCGCGGTGGTGGTGGCGCGAATCACATCGACGACGACGATTGCCCATCCCGTGCGATACCTGTGCAGGCTTTCCGGTAAGTAATCGATGACGACGGATTTCGGCATGGTTCACCCTGTTTTTCGACTACCGTCACGGCACGAATAGTTCATGCGGTTCAATGTAAGTGAGTAACTCGATGCGATCAGGCCTAAGACCAGCCACCAGTGCCGCTGATAGAAGGCTTCAATTCCCATGGCGAGTCCGAACATCGCCGTGTGAGCCAGCAAGAGAGCCAGCACCATAGGCTTCGCTTGAGACGGTGCGAAGCGGTAAGCAAACCAACCCTTGGCAAAGAACCATCCGAGGAATCCCAATAGTACGGCCAAACCGACTACGCCGAAATCGGCAAGAAACCACATAGCGCTGTTGTGCGCAATCTCGCCTTCCCCCAATCGAAAACTGCCGATCCCGCCGCCGAAAAAGGGATGGAGAGAGAAGGCCTGGAAGGCATCATGGATCAGGTCAAATCTTCCCTGGACCTGTTGAGGCCGGCTGGCCATCTCCTGGAATACGGGTACAAACCGCTGGCCCATTAATAGGATGAGACAGGGTACGCCGAGCAGGCCTGCGAGCACCAGGCGGATCGCCGCCCGGGTCTGGAGCAAGCAGAGAAGCAGGAGCGCGAGCGCCAGCGCCGACCAGGCGGAGCGCGAGAAGGTAAAGAGAATTCCGAGCAACAGGGACAGCCGGGAGAGCCATATTGCCGGCCCTTTGAAGAGAGGCGCGGGTCCGAGCGACGCACCTTCCAGGATCACGTACGCGGCGACGAGCAGGCCGCCATACGCATTCGGGTCCAACAGCATCCCCGACAGGCGGAGTCCGCCATAACGGGCGAATGGATTCGCCGTGCCGAAGAAGTATGAAAGCAGGAAGAATACGACGGCCATCGTGTTTTCCAGCACCACGGTCCACGTGAAGACTCGCAAAATGTGGCGCAGGTCATCCCAGTTGGTAATGCAGGTGGTGATGGCGACATAACTGAGAAACGGCAGCAGCAGGCCGGCATCCTTGTTCACGAACTCATACCGGTCGAGCACTCCGAAGCGTAGAGCGGCGACGAGCGATCCGGCGGCGAATACCGTGGCGATGGCAAAGTGCCAGATGGTCCACGCCGGCTTGCGGTATTTCAACTGCCCGGCGGCCAGCAGCAGCACCAGGAGCATGAGGACATCCGCCGGGGCGAAATTCACCTCATTCCCGACCTCGAACTGGTAGGGAAGCAACGCTACATAGCCGACCAGCAGACCGCTCAGGAGCCTGGGCGGCCGCGGGATACTGTCAAAGGCGACAAGAGAGGTCATAAGCTCGGTTTCCGAGGCCTTCGAACGGTCTTACGAGATGCCCTGCGCGTGAGGGATCGCACCCGTTCAAAATCACGCCGGTTACGGAAATGCCGTCGCACACAAGGCGCTGTACGGCGGTCGCGGCGGTTCTTCGGTCGGTATATCTGGCGCGCACTACGAGCACAAGCCCGTCGGCGAAGCGGGCGATATTTCTGGCGTCCGCAAACTCGAGGCAGGGCGGCGCATCAACCAATACATAGTCGAACTCCTCGCGGAAGCGTGCCAGAAGCTTGGACATCCGGCCGGAATGCAGAAGGCTGGAGATGTTGTCCGTGGATGTTCCGCCGGTGAGGAGATAGAGCTTGGATACGCTGGTCTTTCTAACGAGCACTTTCAGCGGAAGCTCCTCGATGGAATTCCATTCGCGAAGCACGTCGCTCAGACCCCAGCCATTCGGCTGGTCGAAGACGCGGTGGAGTTGAGGCCGGCGCATATCGCCGTCGATCAACAGCACCTGCCTGCCGGTTTCGGCAAGGGCGAAGCCGAGATTGCTGACGACCGTGGTCTTGCCTTCCATCGGGCGCGAACTCGTGAACACGAGGTTGCGAGCGTGCCCGGCGTGATGCGGCGTGGTGAGAATGGACGCCAAAGTCGCACGAAAGGACTCCGACAGGCGCGACGACCCCTGCTCCAGCACCGCCCTCTCGATGCGGAGCTGCCGATTGACCGGGTTGAAATGGCGGGATCCAGGGCGCTTCCACGGGCCACCCTTGGGGATGGCTCCGAGTTCCGGGAGCGCGAGGAATGTGCCGGCCTCGCCCGGCGCGTGCAGGGCGGAGGTGCTCTGCTCCTGGAGCATCACGCACCCAATCCCGATCACGAGACCGCACAGCGCACCGATGATCAGGTTCAAGGGCAAGTTCGGCGTGTAGGGACGCGGGTCCGGCACCGCCGGATCGATGAGGCGGATACTCGACTGGCGTAGCCCGGACGCCAATCGGGCTTGATTCACCTTTTGCCGCATCGCCGCGAATGCCCGCGGATCGCCATCCGGCCCGGAGGGTCTGAACTTCCGCAATTGCAGGCTCAGCGATTCGTAGGTTTGCCGGGCGGCCTGCTGCCGTGTATCGATGTTCTGGTCGATAAAGGTCTGGGCCAAGGTGTTGGCCAGGTCGGCCGCGAGCCGCGGCTCGCGCGCATCGCAGACGATTTGGATGACGCGGCTGTTGTGCACGGGTGCTATTCGTATGTCGCGATGAAGTTTGCCTATGAAACTGCGCGGCGGCTGATATTCGGGCCGTGACTCGAGGTGAAAGACTCGTGCGACTTGTTCGAGCAAAGCGTCCTGCCGGAGTAATTCCGCCTGCGTTTGCATGAACCAGTTCATATCGACGACATATGCCGGCGCCGGATAGATCTCGCGGAGATCGAGGAAGTTCTCGTTGTAGCGAAGGATCTCAATCGACGCCCGCGAGCGATAAACGTGCGGTTGCACGAGGGTGATGAGCGTGGTGACCAGCAAGGCCAGGCACGTGATCCACAGCAGAGTGGAGCTGCGCCGGCGCAGGATTCGCAAGCACTCCGCGACGCTCCACTCCTGGGCGCCGGTGCTGTGCCGGCGAGATGCTTGCGATCGCGTTGATCGATGCATGTCCACTGTTCAATCTCCTTGGAGCGCATCGAACGGAACTGCGCATGGTGCCGGCCACGGGCGGCCATCCCTCCATCCAGGAACTTCTTCGACGAGGACCTGGTTGCGATCGACCTCAAGCAGGACGGACCGCTGGAGCAGAGTTATGGACAGAACCAGCCTCAGGCTCTGCTTGCAGCCGATCACGATTCCCTCTACGCCGGCCAAGGCTCCGCTTTTGATTCGCACCCGCTGGCCCGCGTCCACGAAGGGATGCGGCTCGACCGGAAACCGGGCTTTCATCGCGGCCTGCAGGGAGTTGACTTCCACGTCGGACAGGGGGATCGGCATGCTCCCCGCGCCCAGAACTTGAATCACTCCCGGCGTAGTCAGGATCGGCAGACGGGTTTGGAGGTCAAACCGGCAGCACACGTACCCGGGGAAGAGCGGTAGTTCGGAATCTTTGGAACGCGTCCCATACCGGTAATGCTTCTTGTACAGCGGCAGGAAGCTGTCGTACCCTTTCATGGCCAGGGTCTGAGCGACGGCTTTCTCGAACCGGGGCTTCACTGCGAGCGCAAACCACTGCGCGGATCTGGTTTGTAGCGGCCAATTCATCCTGTCGGTGTCTTCGCGCATAAGCAACCGCCTTCCGTCATCGGAGGTATGGGTGTGATTGACCTGCCCGCGCGAAAACGCGGGCCCCTGCATCGCCCACCCACATCTTCAAGGACTTCAAGCCTGGGGGTGGGGCTGCTTTATTTGGGGTGAACACCTTTGGGGTGAACGCGTTTGGGGTGAACACAGGGGACCTGCCGCGTCACAGCCGCATCAAGCGTTTTGAGCGAACCAGATGCTGGTAAACGCCGGCACCCGATCCGCATTGCCGATTTCGCGGTAAGGAGGGTTAAATGACGTTTCTATCGTGGATCGTCTTAGGCCTCGTGGCAGGCTTCATCGCCAGCAAGATCGTGAATAAGCACGGCGAGGGAGCATTTCTCGATATAGTGCTTGGCATTCTGGGCGCCGTAGTCGGAGGATTGGTGTTCGGCATCTTCGGCGCGGGGGGCGTCAGCGGCTTTAATTTGTACAGCCTGCTTGTCGCCGTAGTCGGCGCCATCCTCACTCTGTTTGTCTATCACGCTGTTCACCGCGCCGCTTGAGCGCGGCACCTGACCTAAAACAACTTACCCCTGAAACCACTGCAGGAGCAGATCATGAATCGACTTGTGGCGATCCTTGTACTTACCTGCGCCATCTCGCCGGTGGCCGCATCGAAAGCGCGTGTGGATTTTTGTCATGCGTGCGACTTCTCCCACTATCAGACTTATCGATGGGCCGGCCCGCCCAACGTGGACTCCCTCAACCAACTCATGCAGCAACGCGTGGTGGCGTTCGTGGAGGAGGCACTTTCGGCCAGAAAGCTCAAGCGCGTGGAGAAGGGTGGCGATCTTGTGATCGATTTCCAGATGAATGTGCGTGAACAACCCGTGTTCACGACGTTCTCCAACTCGATGGGCTTTGGCTGGGATTTCGGTTGGGGGTCGTCGATCGCAACCACCACCACCGAGATCGTCACATGGGGCACGCTCACTGTCGACTTGGTTGATTCGCACGGGAACCGGCTGGTCTTCCAGGGCGTGTCCACGACATCGATCAGCTCAAGACCATCACGCAACACAAGGAGGCTCGAAAGGGCTGTCAATGAGATCTTTGAAAAATACCCTCCCAGGTAACTCCCGGGTCACGGGGTTCTAGGCCCGGAATGTGACGGCATCAATCTCGCTACGGCACCAAAGCCGTGAGGTGAAACAATGATGACCACACGAGCAATTTCAGTTCTCTGCGTGGGGTTGCTGATTGCGCGGCATCCTTACGCGTATCTTCAACAGCCGCAACCCGCCGGCGCTCCCCAGGGTGATTCCCAAAAGCTGCTTTCGCCCGGTCAACTGGAAAGTCTGGTCGCGCCGATCGCGTTATATCCCGATCCTATCCTGAGCCAGGTGCTGGTGGCATCCACTTATCCCCTCGAAATTGTGGAAGCCGGGCGGTGGCTTAGCCAGAATCCCAACTTGAAGGACAAAGCGTTGGCCGATGCCGTGGCTAAACAGCCGTGGGATGCCAGCGTGCAAGCCCTGGTAGTGCTGCCCGACGTGCTCAAGCGGCTGGATCAGAATGTCGGTTGGACTTCCGATCTGGGCAATGCGTTTCTGGCGCAGCAGAATGATGTCATGGACGCGATACAGCGCATGCGCCAGAGAGCCAGCGCCGCCGGAGCGCTGCAATCCACCCCGCAACAGACGGTCACTACCACGACGGCGAACAATCAGCCGGTGATCATCATTGAACCGGCAAGTCCGCAGGTTGTCTACGTACCACAATATAATCCAGTAGCGGTATGGGGGCCTCCGCCGCCATACTATCCCTTCCCTCCCATTTACTACCCGCCGGTTTCCGCTGGTGCGGTCGCTCTTTCGTTTGGAGTAGGAATGGCGGTGGGCGCAATCTGGGGCGGTGGTTGGGGTGGTTGGGGATGGAATCCCGGATGGGGCCGCGGCGGCAACGCCGTCGTGATCAATAACAATTTCATCAATAACAACCGTTTTAATCGCGTCAATGTCGCCAACGGCAACAGGTGGGTTCACAATCCGGCGCACCGCGGCGGAGTGCCGTATAACAACCGGAATGTAGCCAACCGTTTTCAAGGTGCGGGAGCGGGTAGGAACCCGGTCGCGCGGCCGACCGTGGGACAGACGCAGCAGCGACTCAATCAGAACGGGATGGCGAACCGCAGCGGTACGCCCGGACAGGGCAACGCCAACCGGCTTGCCCCGGGTAACGGCGGACGCGGCGCAGGCATGCCTGGACAGGGCAACGCCAACCGGCTTGCCCCTGGTAACGGCGGACGTGGCGCTATGGGCCAGCCCGGACAAGCCCGTCCCGCGCAACCCAGACCCGCGCAGCCCGGCATGGGGAATATGCCTTCGCGAGGCGGCGCCAACAGAATGGGCACTCCCGGCAATCAGTTCGGAAACCGGGGTATGCAGGGCGGAGGCAATCGCGGAGGTTTCGGCGGCATGAACCGGGGCGGCGGCGGCGGAGGTGCCCGGATGGGCGGCGGTATGAGCCGCGGCGGCGGCGGTGGCGGCCACAGGGGTGGCGGCGGCGGACGCCGCAGATGATCCCGGGGCACCAGGAGCAAAAAGCGTAATGACACGTTTTCCCGCATTTGCATTGGCAGCGGCAGGCGCGCTGCTGCTGCAGGTACCCGGGAAGGCCGCGTCTCCGGACGGTAAGGATTTTCCGTCGGCCGAGGCCGCGGCGCAGGCTCTCTTCAACGCCGCGAAGAGCGATGACACCGCGGCGTTGGGGCTGACCGGAATTCCCGGAAGGCCTTCACGGTGCGGGCTGGCCAGAAGATGAGGCTGGTAGCCAGTCACAGCGATCGGAAGGCGCGGACGCTCGTGGTCGGCAAGGACGAATAGCCCTTGCCGATCCCGATCGTCGAGCACAACGGTCAATCACGGGTTGTATTTGGGATGCCAAGGGCGAGGGTGACGGGAGCCCCACCGGTGAGATTATCGTGCGCGCGCTCGCCCAAGGCCGTACCAACAAGCACGATCCATATGACGGATATTACTTCAAGGTCTTGAACGGCCAGGGTCCGCACGCTTCCGGAGGTGAGACGAGTTACATCAAGGACGGTGCGATGACCAGGGGATTCGCGCTGATCGCCTGGCCGGCCAGCTATGGTTCCACGGGAATCATGACATTTGTCGTGGACAGGAGCGGGATTGTCTACCAGAAGGACCTGGGCCGGAAGACGGGCGAAATCGCAGCCGCCTATTCCGCTTATGATCCGGACGAAGCCTGGAGCCCCGTTTCGGATTCTACGCGCCCTTAAGTTACTTAAGGGCGCCGGCAGGTTAGCGGTACGCAAGCGGCAACAGGATCGCGGTAGCCGACCGTGTTGCGAACACATAAATCAGCAGCACGACCACAGCGCCCACCACGGCCATCACAAAGCCCGCGGGTCTTCCCTCTTCGTACATGCCGGTCACGCGACCGATAAGACCTCCCAACCACGCGCCCACCATACCCAACAACATAGTCAGAATCAGACCCATGTGCTGCCGTCCGGGTAGAACGGCGCGCGCCACCAATCCTACGATTAAGCCCATAAACGCGTGACCAATCACCGTCATCATGAAACACCTCCACTGTTCCGATCCTGTTGGCAGAGCCAAGGGCCACAAGTTGGAGATAAGCCAGGCTTGGATGCGGATCGAAACGAACAGTCCGACGTGCATCCGACAGAATTGTCTCGGCGCCGAATCATCCGGCATCAGCATTAGTGAGCGGGAGGTTCTACCCGATGCAACGGAAAAAGCTAACAGTCCTGTGCCAGGGTATTGCTGCTTGTGCTGTTTGGATCTGCGGTTTGGCGATGGTGCAATCCGCGGCGCCGGCACAAACCACTCCGGAGACCCCGGCAGAGAAGACCGCGAAGACCAAGTCAAAGAAAGCCGCTTCCGAGGCTGCGACATCGCCTACCACGGCTGCGGAGAAGACAGCGAAGTCCAAGAAGTCAAAGGCCGCTTCCGAGGCTGCCGGATCGCCTGCGACCCCGCCCGCGGCGGGAGAGAAGGCCGCAAAGTCGAAGGCGTCGAAGAAGGCGGCTTCCGAAGTAGCGGCACCGACACCGGCGGCTCCAGCCGCAGTTGAAGAGAAGGCGTCGAAATCCAGGAAGTCAAAGAAGGCCGCGGCCGACGTAACTGCGCCCACGCCGGCAGTTCCGGCAGCGGGAGAGACGGTTCCAATGCCCAGGCGGGCGAACCGATCGGTTCCCGAAGTAATTCCGTCGGGGTCCGCGAACCGGGCGAACAGGTCGGCTGAGCCGCCCTCAGCCTCGGTATCCAGCACAGAGATCCAGGCCGCCAAAGCCGGCGGCATGGTCTGGGTCAATACGGATTCCGGTGTCTATCACAAGGGCGGACAGTGGTACGGAGCCACCAAGCAAGGCAAGTTCATGTCGGAGCGGGATGCCATCCGGGCAGGATACCGGGCGGCGAAGAAGGAGTAACAGGCCAAACCACATGACGGGTCGATTGACTTGTATCCCTATCTGGACCCTGGTGGCCGTGTCGTGCGTGACGCTACCGTGTATGGCGGCGTCGACGGACCCGGTTGCAGGCGCGCCCGACTCGCCGCTGGAACGCGGCCAGCGCGTGGCGCGAGCCGTAGCGACCGTCACCGGTACGGCCATCTCACCGCTCTTCGGCGTGTGCGTTCTGGGCGCGTACACTTATGCGAAGACTCCGCAGCCGGCCCGCGCGGCGCTGCCTTTCTACTGTGCTCCGGTCTTCTGGATCCCGCTGGCAATTCTGGTAACCCTGGTCATGCTCAAGGACACCGTGGGATCGGCCGCACCGCTCCTTAAGAAGCCGCTCGATGCGATTGAAATCCTGGTGGTCAACAAGGCGGCCTTCCTGTTCGCCGTGCTTCCGGTGGTGTGGCACGAAGCCGCGGCCATCTCGAGCCTGCGGCCTCCGGGGGGACTGCTGCCGGAGGGTTTTCTGGCTTTTGTGCCTACGGTCTATGCCGCCGCGCCGGGCGCTTCCACGCCAAGCGGTGGCGCGATACCGATGGTGGTGGCCGCCATCGCCGGCGCCGGCATAGCCTTCGCGGTCTGGCTCACGGGCCATGCGCTCGACATTCTGGCTCTGTTGAGCCCGATTCCGTTGTTGGACGTCCTCTTCAAAGCGTTCCGTGTAGCCATCTTCCTGACCGTCGGGGTGCTTGCCCTCCTCAACTCGCGGGCTGCGCTCGTGGTATCCCTCGTGATCATCGCGATCTGTCTGCTGTGCTTCTGGTGGGCCTTTCGCCTGGCCGTGTTCGGGGCAGTATTCGCCTGGGACATCGTGCGATCACGCCTGCTAGGCCGGCGGCGCGACCCCTCATTGGATGGTGAAGTTCTGGGGTTCACCGCCTATCCGATTGGCGGGCTGCGGAAACGAAGCTTCGGCGCTCTCAGGATCGCCGCTGACGGGTCGCTCGAGTTTACCCACCGGCCGGTCGGCATTGGATTTCGCAGCGCGGTCCGGCTGCAGAACCCCGGCAACTACGAAGTGGGTAAAGGCTTCATCTTTCCGTGTCTACTCGCGCCGGGAAAGGCGGGGAAGTATTATCGCTTCCAGTTCCGCCTGTTGCCGCGGTACGCCGGCTACGAAGAAGAGATCCGCGATTTGCTCCGGCTTCGCGGGGTGCGGGACCTGCGCGTTCCTTCCGAGTTCCAGACTGCTTGGAATTGGCTGCATGGGACCGTGGCGCGGCTCGGGGTCTCCTGAGCTGCGAGCCGTCGTATCCCCTTCTTCTACACCACCTTTCCCGGTTTTGCCGTCAAAGTTGCTAGGAAGGTGTCAGGACGGCCGTGGGTCGGCCTGCCAACACGGCGACACAAAGTCCTGTCATTACGATCTGCGTGTAAGTGGAGGTTATATGTCTGTGACAAGAAGAGCGATGGCCGAGTTCATCGGTACGTTCTGGCTGGTCTTCGGCGGATGCGGTAGCGCAGTGCTGGCTGCGTCTTTCCCGGACTTGGGGATCGGTTTCCTGGGTGTCGCACTGGCATTCGGACTCACCGTCCTCACCATGGCGTATGCCATTGGGCATATCTCGGGCTGCCATCTGAACCCGGCGGTCTCTATCGGCCTCGCTGTGGCTCGCCGTTTTCCCACGCACGAACTGCCCCACTACATAGCGGCACAGTTAGGCGGCGGAATTCTGGGATCCGCAATTCTCTATCTGATCGCCAGCGGGAGACCGGGTTTTGACCTGGCTGGCGGATTCGCGGCGAATGGTTACGGATTGCACTCGCCCGGCGGATTTGCCCTCGGCGCCTGCCTCATCGCCGAGATTGTGCTCACCTTCATGTTCCTGATGGTCATCCTCGGGGCAACCGACGAGCGTGCGCCGGTGGGCTTCGCTCCGATCGCGATTGGGTTTGCGCTGACCCTCGTGAACCTGATCGGCATCCCGGTGACTAATTGTTCCGTGAATCCCGCCCGCAGTACCGGGCCCGCGCTGATCGTTGGCGGGTGGGCTCTGGGGCAACTGTGGCTGTTCTGGCTGGCGCCCATCCTTGGCGCAGTGCTGGCAGGGGTGGTTTACCCGGCGCTCGCACAGAGCAGAGCAACGGACAGCGTCCACGCCCCAAGGCTCGCCGCCTGACGCCGCGAGGCAGCACGACAATGAACGGATTATCCAGGCTTCTCTTCGCCAGGTGCGGAGGCGTCATATTCCTTGTCCTGCTTGCGGCCTGCGGTGGCGGCGGGAGGCCTGTAACGGCAACTAAGACCGACGTAGTGGAGAAGGCGCCGAGCGCCCCAGAGGCCTCGCCGAAAGGGGCCGCTCAACGGGAGGCGGAGGCGCCGGAATCCGTAAAGCGGAGCCCGTTCGAACGGCGCCTGTTGCGCGAACGGTGGCATGGCGACCTTGACGGAATCGCCAAACGCAGAGTTCTTCGCGTACTCGTGACGCCCAGCAAACTCGGGTTCCAATTCAACGGGAGTCAGATGCAAGGCGCGATCTACGAGTACTCTCGTGAATTTGAGAAGTTCCTAGATAAGAAGCTCGATACGGGACACCTCTCGATTCTGGCCGTGTTCATTCCGGTGAGCCGCGAGAGACTGATCCCAATGCTCGCTGACGGGTCGGGCGACCTTGTCGCAAGCCTGGTCGGGGTCAACGAGAAATACCAGGGGACGGTGGACTATACCGACCCACTCTACGATGATGCAAAGGTCGTCGTGGTGAGCGGTCCCGGCGCCCCGCCAATCTCGCAGTTGAAAGATCTTGCGGGCCAGGAAGTCTACTATTACCAAAACACGATCCCGTTCGACAAGTTGAGCCAGATCAGTGAAGGTTTCAGGAAGGAAGGCAAACAGCCGATTCAGTTAATACCTGCCGACCGGGACTTACAGGCCGACGACTTACTGGAGATGGTCAATGCGGGCCTGGTGCCCATGACCGTGGCCGAGGACAACATCGCGAAGGTATTTGCGAAGGTGCTACCGAATCTCGTGATCCACTCCGACCTCGTGGTGGCGGAGACTCCGGCAGGCTGGGCGATACAAAAGGACACCCCGCAACTGAAGGCGGCGGTGAACGAATTCATCAAGGATCATCGGATTGGAACCGCGTACGGCAATACGCTGAGGCGCAGGTATCTGCGGGACGAGAAGTGGGTCAAAGACGCGACCGCGAGGAAGGACCTGGAACGGTTCGAAGAACTGGTCAGGCTTTTCCGCGAGTACGGCGAAAAATACGACTTTCCGTACCTGCTGCTTGCCGCCCAGGGCTATCAGGAATCGGGGCTCAATCCAAACCTGAGGAGCAGGGCCGGCGCGGTGGGCGTGATGCAAATCAAGCCGAGCACCGCCGCCGCGAGTCCGATCAAAATTCCCGATGTGATCAAGACGGACCGCAACGTGGAAGCCGGGGCCAAGTATTTGCGATACATGGTCGATCAATATTATGTGAACGAACCGATGAATGCGGTTACCAAAGGCGTCTTCGCGATCGCTTCCTACAATGCCGGTCCAAACATGATTCGGAAGCTACGAGCCCAGGCGGCGGACGAGGGATACGACCCCAATCGCTGGTTCAATAACGTCGAGGTCATCGCCTCAAAGAGGATCGGCAATGAGACCGTCCGGTACGTCGGGAACATTTACAAATATTACCTGGCGTACAAGATGGTTACGGAGAAAGACGCCTGGAGGCTAGCCGCGCGGCGGAGTTCCGCGAACCGCACGAGTAAGTGAGTCAAAAGTCGTTAGCGTGAGGCCATACCAATGCAGAATCTGTTCACGAAGCTCATCCTCGAGCCCGGGACTAAGATGAGATTAGGTGATATCTTCCCGGGCATCCGCACTTCGTTACGCGAGGTTGCTCCGACGGAGATCCAGCCTCGCGTACGGAGGATTGAGCCGCTCGAGTTGCCCGAGCCGTGCCACGAGTTCCTCGTCCGGCCGGGGAGCAGGGTGAAGTTGAGCGAGATCGACCCGGGCTACCGCGGACGGCACGAGTCGGGTGAGGCGGCCTCCCCGGAAATCCAAGGGCTGGTCAAGAAATTGGACCACTTGCAGTACCTGATGCACGCGGAGCGCAAACACTCGCTGCTGATTGTTCTGCAGGGATTGGACGCCTGCGGCAAGGATGGCGTGATCCGGCATATCCTCACCGGCATGAACCCGGCGGGATGCCGAGTGGTCGGCTTCAAGCGCCCCAAGCCGGACGAACTCGACCACGACTTTCTGTGGCGCGTGCATCCCCACCTACCCGCCAAAGGAGAGGTGTCGATTTTCAACCGCTCGCACTACGAAGACGTCCTGGTGGTTCGCGTTCACCAGTTCACCCAGGTCGACTTGTGGGCCAAGCGTTATGAGCTGATCAACGACTTTGAGCGTCTGCTGGTGACGGAGAACGATACCACGGTGCTGAAGTTCTTTCTGTACATCTCCAAGGCGGAGCAGCTGGCCCGTTTCAAGCTGCGGCTGGAAGACCCGACCCGGCGCTGGAAGATCAGTGAAGCGGATTACCGCGAGCGCGCGCACTGGGGCCGGTACACCGAGGCCTTCGAGGAGATGCTCTCCCGGACCAGCACGCGTCACGCGCCGTGGTTTGTCATCCCCGCCAACAACAAGTGGTTCCGCGACCTGGCGGTATCGCAGATCGTCACCCGCACGCTGGAAAACCTGAATATGAAGTGCCCGGAACCGGTCGTCGATATCGCCGAGATTCGCCGGCGGTATCACGCCGCCGATCGCGAAGAAGCCCAGGCGTCATAGGCAAGAGATCGCTCCCTGACGGTCGCGGTTCGCGGTCGCGGTCGCGGTTCAGGTGCGAGCGCGATGCGGCGAGCGGAGCGAAGACGATGCTCCCTAACGGTCGCGGTTCGCGGTCGCGGTTCGCGGTTTTACTCCTCGGGGGCGGGGGAGGGAGTCAACTGAGGTTGGATTTCTTGCGGCGCCGGAGCTTGCCGTGTGGATCTCTGGCAGCGAAGCCAGCGGTACAACTCGCAGCAGTCCGACACGCCCATCATGAGGAAGGGCAGGGGATCGTCGAGTGCAAAGCACGCCACCTCTTCCACTCCGCGGAAGGATTCCAGCCAGTCTTTCAGTTTCAGGGTGCCGTCGCGGCACGAGCGGATGGCCGACAACAGATCGAAATCTTCGACCCACCATTTGCGCCCTTCCGCGGCCGCGGAAGGCTCCACCGGCTGCCCGGTCATATCCAGGTAGAGCGCGCGAGCCACGTCCATCCCGTTGGTGGCCGTGAAGAGCCGGAACGTGCAGCCAATGCGCGGGATTCACGTCCAGCACTTTGTACTGTCCGTCGCGCGGTCATAGCGGTATCCGATGTCGAGGATTCCCTGATATCCGATCGCCTTCATGAACCGCGTGGTGGTCTCTTGCACCGCCCGGTTGTCCAGGCAGACTCCCAGGCTGGTGACGCCGGTGTTGACTGGAAAGCGACGGATCTTTTTGCCGGTGACTCCCAGGAGGCATTGCGAACCGCGGTCGAAGTAGCCGTCGAACATCCAGTCGTCGCCCGGGATGAATTCCTGAATGAGCAGATTGGGCGACTCGGTGGTCGTCGGCCTTGGCGTACAACTCGAGCAACTCCTTCGGCGTGTGGATCAACGAACTTGGTCCCGCCGGCGCAGCCGGCGCAGGCGGTCCGCGTCGGTCGCCTTCACCATCACGGGGAAGACCGCGGTCTCGAGGAATTGCTCCACGTCGTGTTTCGAGCGGGGAACCAGGCCTGGGCGGTGGGCACGCCGTTTCGACGCGCGAGCTCCTGCATGCGGCCTTTGTCGCAGAGGATGCGGACCAGCGAAGCGTCCTGGCGCGGGAAGCTGTAGCCGGATTCAAGAGCTGCCGCGTGCTCCGCCACCCAAATCGCGCCGTCATCCGTGGTCGGAATCAGAATCGGCCTGCCCCCCAGTCTGTGCGCGATCTCGAGCAGGCGGGCAATTGACTCCTCCGCGGCGTCGCTTTCGAGTTTTCAGATAAAGCGGCCGCGGCAGTAGCGGGAACTGAAAGCCGGCTCCCACCAATCGGTGTCCACACTATAGACCGGCACCCCCAGACGTCCCAGGCTGCGCACGATGCCCAGGCCGCCATGATGTCCGGACCGGAGAATCACGACGGGGGTCGCGGGGTTCATGCTTGGCTCCTCTCTCAACACTCCACCACTGCCTCTGTCGGGCTGCTCGTCCCGCCTGGCGGGTACGCGGCGCGAAATCATCTTTACTTCTCCATTGCGAACCGCGAACACCTGGCGCAGGTCGTCAATGTGGGAGAGGATAAAATCCAGGTCCTTAGTGCGGCCCGTGCGCCTCAGGAACTCGACGCTCCGGCTGCCCAGGCAGGCTTCCGGCGGAGCGTCGCGCCAGCGGTCGACGAGGGCCTCGGTCTCCGGAGTTCCGGCGACGTAACCCTGGCTCATCAACCGGGCGGCGACCCAGGCGCAGCATATCTGGTCTTCCTCGCGGAATTCACCCAGGCTTCCCGCTCCGATCACGGCCACGCGGTCGTGACGCCCGTCCAAGTAACTTGCCAGGACGGAGTAACTTCGGAAACATGCAAGATAGATAGCTTCACAGCCGGCGGCTTGATCAATTACCTTCGTGCCGGAGGAGGAAACCAGCACCAGGGGCCGGTGTGTATCGGTGCGGCCGACGAGTTGGGCCGGGCTGTTGTCCATTTCGAACGCAGCCGGCATCTTGCCTCCGGATTCACCGGCAAGCAGAGGATGCTCGAATTCCCCGGCGAGCGCCAGGGCCGCTGCGATGGTAGGCGCCGGAAAGCAGCGCCGGCCGGTCGCCGCCGCCGTGATCGCCGTGGTGGTGGCCCTGATGACATCGACGGCGACAATCGCCCACTCCGGACGGTACCGGCGTACGGACTCCGGCAAGTAATCAATTACGACTGATTTCTGCACAGTTCACCGCCTTTTGTTGTTTTGGAGCCGCTTACTTACGATGCCCGCAGAAGATCTTCCGCTGACCAGATGCGGCCGAAGATTGTCCTTGCAAAAAGCGTCGGAGTGCAGGCCGCGCCGGTAGATCTCCACGCGCAGTAGTTCTTCCAGGCGGACATTGCAGAGCCGCACCTGCGGCCCAAAGTGATCCAGCAGCGCGAACTGGCTGGGCTTGTTGGGCGCTTCGAAGGTCACCGTGTCGAGGCCGAATTCATTGGCGAACCGGTCTGCCAGCGCGCCGTTGAAGTTCGCCGTCGTCGTCGAAGAGCCCGACGCCCTTGGCGCTCTCGCGTGCTTCCACTACCAGTTCTCGTGCGCCCGCGTCCAGCCAGCGGCGCCCTTGGGCGATGAGTTGTCCGTGGTGTCGGAGCTGAAAGCGCCGCCGTGCTTCTTGCCGAGCTCGAACTGTACTTCGAGGCCCCTCCGCTCGGCCATCCCGATCACCTCGCGCGCGCCCAGGGGCATGTCCGTGAAGCCTTCGCCGCATTCGATCCGGGTGAAGCCGATGTCGGCGCACAGGTCGAGGTAAGCCGGCAGGCAGTCTTGCGCCACGGCGATTTCGAACGGGCCTCCACCGGTGACGGTGGGCACGCGATGCTTGATCGCGGCGGCCACCTTGCGGCGCGTGGAGTCTTCTTTCGCCACCATCCAGCAGGCCATGGAGATCTTTCAGAATCGCCATCAGGTGCGAGCTCTGCTCCAGATGGCTCTCCAGCGTGGCCGGGTCGTAACCCGGGTCGAACGGGCTGGTCAGCGGAGGCAGTTCGGGAACGCCGATGAGCTGTCAAATACTCATGAGTGTGAATGCTGTTTCTATGAATCATGGATGTGTCCTTTCGAGTGTTCAGGCCGGGCTCCCGTGAGTCGGCCGGCATCGTTCGGTCTCTCGCGCCCTCGTTCCATACGGGCCGCCGCCTTCGCTCATGGTCAGAATTTCGATATCCCCGCGGTCGCGGGCTCGGGTCAGCAGTTCCAGCATGTCTTCGAACATCGGAAAACCTTGCGGGGATTCCGTCAGATTTTCGGGATGAAGGCAATAGTGAAAGATCCCTCGAAGGCGGGCGGCGGCCTCCAGCCCGCGCCTGAAACGCTCGACGCGGGCGCGCAAACCGACCACCCGGCGTTCGCGACGCCCCGATCGGGTAGAGGAAGGCCGAGGAGGGAATGTTCCAAAGCCCCGGCAGCGTCTCTTGCGGCCACACCGGCGGCGGCGCCGACGCGGCGCACCTCATCGAGACAGCCGCGCCAGCTTCCCGCGGAGCGTCGGCCCGAGTTGGAAGGCGCGAGTCACCGTACGGCCGCGATAGCAGCGGATGCCGTGCGCGGGCAGCAGTGTCGTGGTAGGCCTCCTGTTCGCGTCCGTACGAAAACGAGAGGGGCCGCACCGACGCCTTCTTCCAACGCCTTGACGCCCTCGGCCAGTTCCCACCGCAGCGACTCCCGCGTGGCGCGCGCGATCGGTCCAGATGAGATGAGTCAGACCTCCGTGAAGGCCGATCTCCTGGAAGGGACGCGCCGTGCGCAGACGTTCCACAAAGGAATGGCGATACCAGAAGGGCTGTCGAGGCCTCGTCGCCGCTCGGGATCCTGGCCGTCCAGTCCTCGGGCAGTCCGGCCATTCGGAGGTCGCGCGCGCCCTCGCTGCCGCGGAGCGCCATGCCGCCCACCATGAACCAGGTGGCGCTCACGCCGGCTTTCGAGAGGCAGGCCAGCAGCCTTCTCCTGCGCGTCCGAGCGCATCGGGATACCGGCTTCCGGAACTGAGCCTCATTCATCTGGTCCAGATAACCCCAGATCTGTTCAGTGTCGAGGGACAGAATGACCGCGCCGGTCTCAAACTGTTTGCGCACGTCGTAAGTTTCGCAGTGTCATGCTACGTATACCTCTTTAGTGAGTTCGCCAACGTATTCCGGTTCCGCTGCCTTAAGCTCGGGCCTGCTCGGGTGGGCACGCCACGCCAGCAGGTCGGAAAGAAAGACCTGGGCGATCGTGGTCGATGTCCGGCCCGGCGAGCGCCGCGTGGTTCGGCAGCGTGATCAGGCGATCCGCCACCGACTCGGCTACCGGACAGCCGCCCTCGTATCCGAATTGCCGGCACTCCTTGACCACCCCGCTGTAAATCTTGGAGGTGTCCACGAATTTCGCCCACATGCGAACCATTACCGCGGTACGCTCCTCGCGGTCGCGCAGCAGTACCGGAAACATATGATAGTTGTATTGCGCTCCCGGCCGCTCCTGGGGCAACACGACGTCAGGCAACCCGCCCAGGCGTGCCAGGAGGCGCAGGCTGTTGGCACGCTGCAGTCTCGACTCTCTCCGAGAATCGCAGTGCCTGCCGGCACGCCACCGCGGCCCACGGAGCGCTGGATTGCCTTCAGGTCCAGGCATGGCTCCAGCAAGCCCAGCCGATCCGTCCAGCGGCGCAGCGGCTTGCCGAAGAATCCATAAAGGCTGCGGTTGAAGACCACTGCCTTCGCCGCCTGAAGAACCAGGCCGCGCAATTCCTCGATGCGCGAAGGCTGCGAAAGCACTCGAGCGCTATCGGCCAGCTTGCGCGCAAGATTCGCCTGGTGCACGATGGCGAGCCCTCCGCCGCCCGCCGGCCAGTACTTGGTGGAGGCAAAGCTATAAAACGCGGCGACTCCAAACCTGCCGGCCATGCGCCCGTTCAGATAGCTCAGCGGTGCGTGCGCGGCATCTTCGATTACCGGCGCACCTCCGGACGCGGCCAGCAGCGCCGGCATATCCGCAAGCTGTCCGAAGAGGTGGACCGCCACCACCGCGGAGTACATGCCGCGCGCGTCTTCCAGGCAGCTCCGGATCCATGGTGAGGAACCGCGGGTCCACATCGATGAAGACGGGCCGATGGCCGGCGGCGACGATGGCCCTGACCAGCGACGGATCCGTAAACAAGGGGAGCGCTACGCCCGAGCCCGGCGTGCAGATCGAGCGCGCCCAGCAGCAGCCGGAGCGCCTGCCGACCGCTGCGCGTCCAGAACTTCGGGCTGTCGCCAAGCAGTCCGAACGCTCCGGAGGTGGCGGGGCGCCGCCGAAGATCGCGCGCAAACCGGCGGCGAAATCTCCGGACGTGTAGGGCAAGGCAAATCGGGGAATGGAGTACAAACGGGAAATCGGCATCAGGTTTATCTGCGCCCGGACGAGCGCGCTCCTTCGAGGACGGTTTCGATGGTCTCGAGATGTTGGTATTCGCTGCTCGCAGGCGCCGCGCCGCCCGCACCGCGGCTCGCGCCAATGGCCGGTCCAGTATCGCCTGAGCATCGGGTGCAGCTGGATCGCCGACCAGTGCGGCACCATTTCGTATCCGAAGCGCAGCTTGTACTCGTGCAGCCCATCCGCGGCGAATAGCGGCACATAGCCGTAACATACAGCTTCGAGGGAAGCATCGGCGGCTGCCTGCGCGGTGATGGTATACGTGAGTAAGTGGTTCGGAAAGTCCGGCAGGTCTTCCTGCCGCGACATCTGGTGAAGTATGTGCAGCCAGCCCTGTTCCCGGCACGTGACCATGTACGCCGCCAGGCGCGAGCCCGAAAAGACGGCCGGGAAGGACACTCCCGGGCAGGCGAATGCCGCCTCCACGAATTTCTGCCAGCGCCGCACCTCGCCGAACTCGGGGTCGTAGCGGCCCTGTCGAGCCATGGTGCTCAGGTTGAGCACACAGCCTTGCTCCAGGAGTTCGGCCTTGGTCCGCCGGTCTCACCTCGAAGTGCTGCATGCCGTGCTGCACGCGCGGCCTGTGCTTGATGTGCAGCGACCCGATGTCGTACTTGCGCTGCCGCAGCACGTAGAGGCCGCTCTCCAAGTCCGGTCCACGCCTGCGAGGGGAACCGGGCTCCGCAGACCCCGGCATCGCGGATCACGCGGCGTAACTCAGCGGGATCCGGATCGAGCATCTGCTGGTACGGAACGCTCATCAGAAACCGTCCGGGCACGCTGTACCAGAGTGCGCCGCATGCCCTGACGATGCGGCGGCCCCGCAACTCCAGGAACCGCGCCAGCGTACTTCCTGGGAACTGCGCGTCCGCGGAGTCTACTCTTAAGAGTTGTGCTTCAACTAAGGCGCTAGGCAACATAGGAATTCGATTCAGCCTTCCGCTCGTTTAACCCTACTCGCGACTTACTAAGCCGAACGTAGTTCGCTCGGCCTTTTAGCCGGCACCATGACGATCGGCTGGGAGCCCCCTCGTAAGGATGGGGTATACTCAGGCACCAGTCTTTGCAGGTGCGCGATGATCTCTCGCTCCTGCCTCTCCGCAATCAGACACTTCAACTCGTCGATCCACCCGTTGATCTTGTCCCAGAGCAGGGGCTGCTCGCTGAATGACGTGCATCTTTTCCATGGAGGTGGCAATCAGGCGCTCGCTCTTACCCCTGATTTCCTCCATCAGCTTTTCGCCGGGACGCAGGCCCGTGAACTGGATGTCGATATCTTCGTACGGCACCTTGCCGGCCAGCCGGATCATGTTCTCGGCCAGATCCACAATGCGGATTGGCTCGCCCATGTCCAGAACGAAAATCTCCGAGCCCTCGCTCTTCGTCGAAGCCTGAACGACCAGGGAAACGGCCTCGGAGATCGTCATGAAGAACCGGCGCGCATCCGGGTGGGTCACCTTGATCGGGCCGCCCGCGGCAATCTGCGCCTGAAAGACCGGGACGACGCTCCCGTTGCTGCCCAGAACGTTTCCAAACCGTACCGAAACGCACTTGGTCTGTCCGTTCCCCGGCCAGCGCGCGGAGACGATCCGCTCACAGACGCGTTTGGTTGCCCCCATCACGCAAATCGGGTTCACCGCCTTGTCCGAGGAGATCATCAGCAGGCTGCGCACGTTGTGTCCGCGCGCCGCCCGCACCAGGTTCCAGGTGCCCAGCACGTTGTTGCAAACCGCTTCCAGGACGTGCGATTCCATCATCGGCACATGTTTGTACGCCGCCGCGTGGAAGATGGATTCCACGGCATGTTTCCGCATCACCTCGGATAGCCGGTCGGATCTCGCGGATGTTGCCGAGCGCGGTCACCAGTTCCAGTTCCGGGTACCTTTCCCGAAGTTCGTTTTCGATCCGGAAGAGGTCGCTCTCCGCCTGGTCGAAGGCCACCAGGCATGCCGGCCCGAAGCGCGCCACCTGCCGGCACAGCTCCGAACCAATCGAACCCGCGGCGCCGGTGACCAGGACCGAACGGCCTGCGATGCTCGCCGCTACGTGAGCTTCGTCCAGCCGCACCTGCTGCCGGCCCAGCAAATCCTGCACCGAGGGGTTGCGCACCTGCGCGCAGCAACACTCTCCCGCTGAGCAGTTCATCGATGCCGGGGACGGTCTTGCAGGGGATGCCGCGCGGCGCGGCAGTTGGCCAGCGTCTCGCGCATCTGCGATCCGGTGGCCGACGGCATCGCAATGATGATCTCCCCGACCGTGGGCCTGCGCCGGTTCAGTTGGCGCACTACGGAAAACGCCTCGCGGCCCGACCCCAGAACCGGTATGCCCATGATCCGCGCATTCTGTTTTAGCGGATCGTCGTCCAGGAAGCCTTTCACTTCGTACTTCGTGTTGCGGTTGGAGTGGATTTCGCGAACCAGTTCGGCGCCTGCCGCGCCCGCCCCGTAGATCAGGATCCCGGTGCGCTGCTGCGCGGAACGTTCGCGGAACGTCTCGTTGCAGATGCGAACCGAAAAGCGCACCAGCGCCGTGGCCACGAAGCACAGAATGAAGTCGATGATCAGCACGGAGCGCGGCATCGCCGGCCCCGATCCAGAACATCGACATCGCGGCGAAGAGCACACGAGCCGGCCACATTTCCCAGGAACACCAGGTAGAGGTCCGGGATGCTGACGAATCGCCGCAGGCTGCGGTAGAATCCGACCAGATCGAAGATCGGCAATTTCACCAGAATCGCGATCAGCAGCGCCTCTTTCAGAATCGGTATTACGCTGGCTGGGATCGCAAAGTCGAAGCGGAGCAGGAATGCCGCCGTCACCGACAGCCCGACCACCACCAGGTGGCACGCACGCTCCAGCCAGACATCGATATTCCGATCGTGTTTCATAGCAGCTTCTCCTAGGAGCCGCCAGCGTCCGATACCGCGGCAGGAAGTCTCGCGGCCGGCGTGCCTGCCGCCAGACTAATCTCACTCGTCTGGAACTTTCCAGCAGATCTCCCGGACGCTTGCGCGCCACATAATGCACCTGCTCCTCCGTCATCGCCGGATACAGCGGCAGCGAGACAATCCGCGGATACAGATCGAGCGCGCGCGGACAGGCATATTGCGCCAGCGGCAGACGCGCAAAGTAGCGAAGCAGCGGAATCGGGATGAAGTGCACGCTGGTGCCGATGCCCTCTTTGCTGCAGCTCGCGGATGAACTTGCGCGCGGTCGATCTTGAGCCTGCGCAGATTGAGCCGCGAGAATGTAGAGGTGCCACGCGTGGCGGCAGCGCGGATTGTCGGGCGGAGTCTCCACCTCTTCCAGGCCGGCGAATGCAGCGTCGTACATGCGGGCGTAGCGCGTGCGCCGTTCGATGAACTCGTCCAGCTTGCGCAGCTGGTGGATGCCGAGCGCCGCCTGAATGTCGCTCAGGTTGTACTTGAAGCCGTGCGCCAGCACGTCGTAGTGCCAGGTTCCGCGTTCGGTGTAGCGGTCCCACGCTTCGTGGCTGACACCGTGCAGCGCGAGCATCCGCATGGTCTGCGCCAACTCCGGCGCGATGCGTGGTGATCATGCCGCCTTCGCCGGTGGTCAGGTTCTTGGTGGCATAGAAACTGAAGGCCACGGCGTCGCTGGCTCCGCCGGAGCCGAGGTCCGGCGCCGATCTGCGGCCGCATAACGCGCGCCGGCGGCATGTGCCGCGTCTTCGATCACGTGAATCCCGTGCTCGCCGCGCCAAGTGCCCAGATGGACGTCCATGTCGCAGGGCAGTCCCGCCATGTGCACCGGGATGATCGCCCGCGTGCGGCCTGTGATGCGCCTGGCGATCTCCTCCGGGTCGATGTTGCCGTCCCACCCGATATCCGCGAGCACCGGCGTGCCGCCCACGTGGAGGATGGCCTGCACGGTGGCGCAGAAGGTCATCGGCGTGGTGATCACTTCGTCGCCCGGGCCGATCCCCAGCGCGGCCAGCGCAAGGTGCAACCCGGCGGTCGCCGAATTCACCGCCACCGCGTGCGGTCGCGCCGGTGTACTCGCGGAAGTCCCGCTCGAAGCGAGCGGCGCGCGGGCCCGTGGTCAGCCACCCGGAGCGCAAGGTCTCCACCACCTCGCTGATCTCTTCTTCGCCGATCGAAGGCCGATGAAAGTGGATGAAAGGGGTCAATCATCTTAGGATCTCCGTACCGAGAGTTCTCTTGATCAGATCCGGGTCGAAATGCGTCCGGGAAGAGGCTGTAGCGAATCGTCAGCAGGATCAGCGTCAGGTCTCGCGGGAAGGATCTGGAGCGTAGGTATCCGAGATTCAGCATCAACTTCGCCGGCAGCACAGTCTCCCGGTACAACGTCATTGGGATCGCCTGACGAACCCAACAGCTTTTCCTCGTCGCGATATAAGAGCGTGGCCAGATCCGTGACTCCGGGCCGCACCTGCAGCACCGCCTGCCAGATCGGCGCTTCCAGCTGCTACGTATTCCGGCACTTCCGGCCTCGGTCCCACCAGGCTCATGTCTCCCTTGAGCACATTGAAGAGCTGCGGCAGTTCGTCGAGCTTGAACCTTCGCAGCACGGCGCCCGCTCGCGTGACGCGCGCGGTCGCCCGCCGCTGTGACCGCGCTACCCCGGCTGCCGGCGCGCATGGTCCGAAATTTCCAGATGCGGAACGGCCGGCCCCTTCTTCCGACTCTGGTCTGGCTGAAGAACACCGGCGCGCCATCGTCCCAGCAGAATCGCCGCGGCAAGCGCGGCCAGCACCGGCAGCAGCAACAGCAGTCCGGCGGCGGCACACGCCACGTCGAAGACTCTGCACCAGGTCTGCCGCGGCCGGCTGCTTCGGGTTATAGATGTGTCTCGCAACTGTTGCCTGCCTCCATGCCGTCGATGACGTACTCGTTCATCCAACGTCCCTTGCGCTGCAGGAATCGCCGCGTGGGCTTGAAATCCGACGTCGCGATAGAACGCGTTGACCGCATCGTTGCCGTCCGCGTCGGTGGTCAGATAGACGCATTCGGCGTCCATCGTTCGCGCCTGCGCCAGGAACGCGCGCATCAGGATCTTGCCCAAGCCGTTGCCGATGGTCTCCGGCGACACCGCAATCGACGAGAGTTCACACGAGCGCGCCGGCCACTCCGATTCCGGCGTATGAATGCGATGAACGCCGGAGAGGACTTTGGCGGCCAGCGATGGGTGGCGCACCAATGCCGAGAGCACCGGCAGCGCGAAGTTCCGTCGCGACTGCCACATCAACTGGTAGAACTCCGCGGGATCGATAAAGCCGCACGCGAACCCTTCGAGGATGCGCGGACCTTCGCTCACCAGAATGATTCCCGCGCGGTAGTTGAGCACCAGCGCGTAGTAGTTCCGCAGGAACTCGCCGCCCATCTGGGTAAGGAAGAAATGGCTGAACGCCTTCTGGTGAATGTCCACGATTCCCGAGAGGTCGTCGGTCGTGGCATTGCGGACTACGTGCCGGCCGTCACTCCTTGATGGATGTTCATCGGTCGGGTAGGTTCGCGTCATAGAACTCCGCCCTTCTGGGGAGGCGTAGAAACCAACTCGGGATAGTTCTGATCCACCGGCGCTTCGGGCTTTGCCGGCCCCCGATTGTGTGCCGGCACGGCCATGCCTGCCTGCTGGGGACACTTCGCGCGCAACAGGTCGAAGTACAACTGCCGGTAGGTATGCAGCATTTTATGTTCGGTGTAATGGCTCTCATACACGATGCGCGCATTGGCCCCGAGCCGCGCCATCAACTCCTGGTCGGTTGCCATGCGCACAATGGCATCGCTCAATTCGCGTGCATCCGCCGGTTGGACGAGCCGGGCGATATCGGCGTGGGCAGCCACCTCTTTTTGACTCCCGATGTTGGTCGCCACGATCGGCTTGCTCGCCGCCATGGCTTCCAGCATGGCGATGGAGAGTCCTTCGCGTAAACTGGGCAGCACGACCATGTCGCTGGCCGCGAGCAAATCGGGCACGTCCTCGCGAAAGCCGAGAAACTTCACGCGGTCGGTTACACGTAGACTGCCGGCCAGGCGCTCCAGGCGCTCGCGGTCCGGCCCGTCGCCGGCGATGACAATCTGGATGCGGCGCGCCGTAGGCGGCAGTATCGCAGCCGCCTCGATGAGATGATCGAGGCCCTTGTCCGACGCCAGCCTGGCCATGCTCAGCACCAGCAGGTCGTCGGGCCGCGCGCCCATTTCGCGGCGCAACTCCGGGAGTGCGACTGCCCGGCTTCGGCTGATATCGGTGATCCCGTTGGGAATCGCCATAATCTGCTCGGGCGTGCACATCCCCAGTTCGATCGCCCACGTACGGTGAAACTCGCTCACCGAGATCACGCGGTCGCACCACCGTGCGGCCAGACGCTCCAACGCCGTATAAATGCGGCGAACCGGAGCCGGGCTCTGTTCGTGGAATGCGAAGCCGTGCGCGGTGTGTACAATCACCGGCACTCCCGCCAGGCGCGCGGCGAGCCGCCCGACGAAGCCGGCCTTGGACGTGTGCGTATGCACGATCTGGTAGGGTTCCCTGCGCAGGAACTTGCTCAGGCGTAGCAATCCTCCGAGATCCCATACCGGCCGTATCTCGCGCCGGATTACGTCCAGGCTCACCAGCCCCAGGCGATATTTCCTGACTGCCTGTTGGAAGACCGGGTCGGTCGCGAGAATGTCGACCTCCCACCCCTCCGCCTGGGCAATCTGGCCGAGGGGCAGGATGATTTTGGCAGCCCCTCCGTAGCGGGATTCTCCGACAATGTGCAGCACCCTCACCGGCTTGGTTGTTCTATGCGGTTTCATAAGCTCGCTTCCCAATCGTCTTCGCAGGCCTGTGCAGCCTGCGGACACGCGGCGCGCCCGGCGGGCGCGCGCAGCAGCCAACCCACTATGGCCGCGCCCAACACAAGGTGCGTTACCGCCGCCACCGCCATTGCCGCGGCGCCGCCGGCCAGGCCCGCTGAGGGCACCCATCGCGCGCAGGCAATCGCGTTCGAACCCACCACCAGCGCGTACAGCGGTACCTGAATCCGGAAACATCGCGCCGACGTGATTGCGCTCGTGAGCATACACGCGACGCAATGAATCGCCGTCGCCATAATCAGCACCAGGAAAATTCGATAGTGAGCCGCATACTCGTGGCCATACAGCAGAGTGAGCAGCCGGACACCCATCAACTGCGCCACCGCCACGCCGGCGAGTCCCAGGGCGCCGCCGGCTACCAGCAGTTTCAGCAGCATGGATCGAAACTCCTGCAACCGCCCTCCCGCGTAGAGCCGGGACATCCGCGGGATCGCACAATGCCCCATCGAGTCGGCCACCAGGATCATCGCCACCGTGGCGTATGCCATGGCCGAATAGATGCCGAGCTGGCGTTCTCCCAGCCGGGCGTGAATAAAATAGCGCGGCATATTGAGATTCAGCGCTGCCATCGTCGTCGAAGCGCCCAGCGGCAGCGCCATAAGCATCAGGCTCCACGACCGCCGCAATCCCTGGCCTCTCGCCGAAGACGCCGCAAATCGCCGTCCCCGGGGAACGTCGAAGAACAGAAGTGCAGCCAGCCACACCAGCGCCAGCCCGACGCAGCCTCCCAGCACGCTGTGCGTCAGGTACAATCCCATGCTTAACGCCACCACCGACAATGCTCCGCGCAGCATCATCGATCTGCCGACCTGGTCCAACCGGTCGTTCAACTGAAACAGCCCGTAATGAATGTCGCTCAGTGTCTCGATTCCCTTGGCGAGCGCCACCGTCAGAATCACCATCCTGGTTTGCGGCTCATAGCGGCCAAAACAGGCAATGCCGGCGATTACGGCCAGGCCGCAGAGTGTCATCGTGCCGCGCAGCCGCACATACTCGGCGAACGAAGTCAGTCGCAGGGCGTCGGTTGCTTGCACCGCCTTCAGGTGAAGGTTGGTGAACATCAGCACCGGTGTGGCGATCGCCACCCCCAGGGAGAACTGCCCGATCATGAAGGAGCTGCCCAACTTCGCGAGCGCCACGATCATTCCCCACTGGCACGCGGCGTACACCACGTTGCCCGTCAGGACCCAGGCGAAGTTCGATCGCAGCGAGAGTCCCGGAGTCACCGGCTCCGCGACACCGTGCAGATCGAGCGCGAAAATCTCTTTTGTGCTCACGCGAGATCCTGGTGGTAGCGGTAGCTGTACAGATCGTTGATCGTCGGATCCCAGTAATTGAAGATCACGCCCATCACGGAAATTCCGTCCAGCAGTAGACGTTGCACCGCCGCCTGAGCAGTCTTTCTGTCGGTATAATCGGCCCGCACCACCAACAGCAGCCGCTCGGTATACCGCGAAATGATTCGTGCGTCGGCGAACTCCAGGCACGGAGGCGCGTCCACGATTACGTAATCGAATTCCTGCCGGAAACGCGGCAGCAGCCGCGCCATCCGCCCGGAACATAGCAGTCCGAAGATGTTGTCCGTGCCGGTTCCGCTCGGCAGCAGCGAGAGTCTGGGCACTGCCGTCTTCTTGACCAGCACTTCCAGCGGCAGCTCCTCGATCGCGTTCTTCTCGCGCAGCAAGTCGCTCAGGCCCCAACTGTTGGCTTGATCGAAGACCTTGTGCAGCCGCGGACGCCGCAGGTCTCCATCGATCAACAACACCTTGTTGCCGATCTCCGCCAGCGCGATTCCCAGATTGCTCACCACGGTTGTCTTGCCTTCCATGGGACGGGAGCTGGTCACCACCAGCACACGCGGATGTTCGCTGTTATGGCTGGACGACAGTATGGACGCCAGCGTGGCGCGGAAAGATTCCGACACGTCCGACGAGGGCTGATCCAGCGAGGCGCGTTCGACGTGCGATTTCCCGTTTCTGTCGCCCAGGAAGCCAAGCACCGCGAATTTGCGTTTCTCCGCTCGCGGGATGGCCCCGAGCTCCGGCAGCGTCAGGTAGGCGCCCGCGTCGCCCGGCGAGCGGAGCGCGGAATTGGTCTGCTCCTGCAGCATCACGTAACCGATGGCCAGCGCCAGGCCGCCGAACAACCCGACCAGCAGGTTCAGCGGGACATTCGGTGTGTGAGGATGGGGCGCCGGTTGCGCCGGATCCACCAGCCGGACGTTGGACTGGCGGAGCGTGGACGCCATGCTTGCTTCGTTGGCCCGCCGCGCCATGGCCTCGTAGAACGCACGGCTGCTATCCGCTTCGTCCGTGCCGGCCTTGCGTTTTCCGCGGCCATAACCGCCCAGCTCGCTCTCCGTTTGCAGTGCCCTGTTCCGGATATCCTTCAGATCTCCGCTCAGCGAGGCGAAGGTCTGCTGCGCGGACCGCTGCCGCGCCTCGATACTCTGTTCGATGAAGGTTCGGGCCAGGGTATTTGCGAGGTCGGCGGCCAGTTGCGGATCGCGCGCCTCGGTGATAATCCTGATGATGCTCGTGCCTCGCGAAGAGGCAATCTGCAAATTCCTTTTCACTTCCTCGACGGCCGTGCGCGTCAACGGCTCCGGTGCGGAAGCCGGACGCAGCCTGTCCCACAGGCTCGAGCTGCGCTGGTACTCCGGCCGCTCTTCAAGGCGGAGTTTCTTGACCACTGCTTCCAGCAATGCGTCCTGCTGGAGCATCTCCGCCTGCGTCTGCACGTAAACGGCGCTGTCTGCGCTGGGCGCGGCGGTGGGGAAAATGTCGCGCAGGTTGAGGAAATTCTCATTGACTCCCTGCACTTGAATGGAAGCCTGGGATTCGTACGTGCGCGGTCGCGCCACGCTGATCAGCGCGGCCGCAATCACGCCGAAGAACATGATCCACAACAGCGTGGCCTTGCGCCGGTACAAAGTCCGGGCGCATTCCATGGCGTTCCACTCCTGACTGCCCGCGGGTTGCGCGGCGGAGCTTTCGAAATCCGGCGAAGGGTTTCCAGGGGAAATGTGAATGGGCACGGTTCAGCCTCTTCAAAAAGAATCAATTCACGTCTTTCGGGCAGAGCTACCGCTCTCTCGGGTGCAACTGACACCCAAGTTCCGACGTCAACCAAACAGGCACTGTGAAATAGAACCGGCGTGAAGTGGCCAACCTCAACGGCCCTCACCCGACCCCCACATCTCTCAAGACAGGACATTTGCGATGTATGGTGTTTTTTTTGGGGTGACAATCCTCATATCCCCGGTGGGGACTGGGTGTGCCCTGAACTCCACCGGTTTTGCGGGATGGAGCTGGCAGCTCTTTACCAGCCGCTTGCTGACGCGCGCAGCCAGGATTGGCTGCCCCACAAGAGAACGCTCCCTCAGAAGCTGTGAAATAATTACGTAAAGTTCTTTTGAATAAGAAGAACTTCGCGCATAATCAGTACATGGAGCTCTCGTCGGACCAGCTGACTCTGTTGGACCTCCCGGAACAGGCCACCCAGCCGAAAAACAATGCTGCGGGCAAACGGAAATTGAAATCCGTCAATCGCGAGCAGACTATGTTGGCCTCGATCTATATCGAGGAATTGATTGCCCCGGATCATAAGGCGCGGGCGATCTGGGAACTGGTCGGGCGCATGGACTTGAGCAGTTTTACCGAGCCCTTGCGCACAACCGAAGGCGCACCAGGAGCGTCTGCCTGGGACCCTCGGTTGCTGATCAGCTTATGGGTATATGCGATTAGCGAAGGGATTACCAAAGCGCGGGAAATTGAGCGTTGGATGCAATGGGAACCAGGGATGATGTGGTTGGCCGCCTTGGCAACGATCAATCACCACAGCCTTTCGGATATTCGCGTGAAGCACAAAGCGGCGTTGGACGAACTGTTTGTGGAATTGCTGGTGGTGTTGGAGGGCGCCCAGATGATCAGTCTGGAGCAGGTGGCCCACGATGGCATGAAGATCCGGGCCCTGGCAGGTGCGGATTCGTTCCGGCGCGAGAAAACGATCCGGCAGCGGCAGTTGCAAGCAAAGCAAGTCGTAGAGCAGTTAGGAGATGCGCGCGGGGAAGAGCCCTTGAGTGAACGCAAACAGGCGGCGCGGGAGCGAGCGGCGCGAGAAATGGAGGAGCGGCTGACGGCCGCCCTGGCGGAGGTGAATGCTTTGCAGGAAGCCGCTTCCAGCGAAGAAGAAAAACCTGAAATACGGGTGAGCGTGCAGAGACCGGAAGCGCGGAACATGAAGCATGGCGACAACGCGATCGCGCCCAGCTACAACGCGCAAATCACGACCGACACGAAAGCCAAGATCATCGTGGGAGTGGATCTGACGCAGTGCAGCAGCGATGCGCAAAGTCTGATTCCGGCGATGGAGGAAGTGGAGCGGAATCTGGGAAGGACGCCGGCACACGGCGATTCACGTTGGAGGGTTGACGCGGGAAACATGCAGCAAGTGCGGCGCGAAGATCATGGCGCTGATGCGGGATCGTTGGTCTCGCTAAAACGAATCCCGACGATGAAGCGGATCGATGATTACATTCGCGAGCCCGGCATTCGAATCGTGAATGTTCCGCGTGGCGTGGTTGGTCAGTTGCCCGGCGGGGTCACGCCGACCCAGTTGGAGCGGGCGGCAGAATCGAGAAGCGCGCTGATCTCTGCGAGCTCGGGCGCGACGCGTATTGCGGAATCAACGTAGTCCGAGGTAACGTCGGGGGAAGACGTTCGCGGAAGAGGATGTGGCCGCGTTCCGCAAGATGGAGGCTCTCCGAATATCGAGCAGATCTATCGCAACGCGGCGGCGGCAGAGTGAACGGCTGGATCAAGGAAGTTGGGACTCGCAACTTCAGCGTGCGGCCTGACCTACAACAGCATGATGGATACGGCGGGCAGTGGCGGCCCGACGGCTCCCTCCACGCGACAGAACGGGCGCGCACGCATCGCCAGTGCGAGTGACGATCACAAGCAGTTTTGATGATGCGTCACATTGATCTTCGTAATTCACGCCCGCGTCGTCACGGACGTTTGGATTCGCATGAACGCCCCGACAGTGAGTTCGCTGAGCCCGTGATCGCGTAGCGTGTCACCGCCGGCAGGAAATATTGGACCAGGGGCATCGCGGGCGCATCCGTCGAACGGTAGAGGGATGACTATGACTCCGGGGCGAATGGGCGGCGTGATGTGGATCGATATCGGTCTGCACGCACTATTCCTGATCGTGGTGCTGGTTCTCGTCCTGCGCTCGTGAAGACAAGGTTTCCCGCAACAGTTCCACCAGGTCGCGCAACTGGAACGGCTTCCGGATGAAACCCTTGACTTGTTTTGCCTCACCCACCGGTCCCGCCATCTCCCGGCTGTAAGCGCTGGTGAGCAGCAACTTTGCGTCGGGGCGGACCCGTCCCGCTTCCTCGGCCACCGACCGGCTGGGCATACCGGGAATGGTCATATCGAGCAGAATTACATCGATATTCTCTTGGTGATCGCGAAGCAGGTCGATCGCGGCGGAACCGTCGCCGGCCTCGATCACTGTAAAGCCTTCCCTGCGGAGCATCTTGGAAACCGAAAGACGGAGAACATCCTCGTCTTCCACCACCAGCACGGTTCCACTCACGCGATGACTTGGGGCTGGCGAGACCGCCGTCGCGGCAGCGGCGAAGTACGCTGCGGAAGATGTGGCGGGCCAAAGTACGCGGAACGTCGTGCCCTGACCTGGCGCACTCGCCAGTTCGATTTCCCCTTTATGTGCGCGTACGATTCCCAGCACCACTGCCAGTCCCAGGCCGCGGCCTCCGAACTTGGTCGTATAAAACGGATCGAAAATCCTGGCCTGTGCCTCCCTGGCGATCCCCGTTCCGGTGTCGGAGACCTCAAGCCTGACGCGGTTTCCGGGTACGCTTGCCGTCGTAACCGTGATCACTCCGGCCGTCTCGCCGAGCGCGTCGGATGCGTTGAGCAACAGGTTCATCACCACCTGCTGGATCTGCGGTCCATTGCCCATGATGGTGGGAAGATCAGGCGCGAGATCGGTCTTCAACACCGCCGACTTCGAAATCGAAATCCCGATCAGGTCCAGCATCTCTCTCACCAGCCGGGACAGGTCGACCGGCTCGGAGCCGGAACTCTCGCGTCCCGCGTAGATCATCAGCTGACGGACGATTTCGGAGGCGCGGATCGAAATCGCCTTGATCGCTTGGATTTCCTCGTGCGCGAATGAGCCGGCGGCCCCTTCCGCCTCGGCGATTTCGGCGTTCGCGTGGATGCTGCCCAGCAGGTTGTTGAAGTCGTGCGCGATCCCTCCCGCCAGCACTCCCAGGCTTTCCAGCTTCTGGCTGGCGAGCGAGGCATCCTGAACCCTCTTCAACTCGGTGGTGTCTGAGCACGAGACGATGTAGCCGGCAAATACTCCGTCGGGTGCGAAGCGCGGCGCTCCGCTGCACAGCATCCACCGGTACTCCCCGTCCGCGCGCCGCAATTGGCACTCCGCACGCCAGGGGCGGCGAGTGTCGAAGGATGTGGAATATCCGGCGAGGCATTCATCGTGTTGATCGGGAGCCAGCCCCGAGGCCCAGCCATAGCCCAATTCCTGCTCCATCGCCCGGCCCGTGAACTCCAGCCAGCCCTTGTTGAAAAAAGTGGCGAGCTTGTCGGGCCCCGAGATCCAGATCATCACCGGAGCGGTATCGGCCATATTCCGGAAGCGCGCTTCGCTCTCCCGCAAGGATTGTTCCGTCCTTCGTTGCTGCTCCATCAGCACGGCGAGCGAGAGGATCGGGACGCCGATCACAATCAGGAAGAGTTGCATGGAGAGCACGCTGTCCATGGCAGGCGGCACCGACGAGCCAGGATGGCCACCACTCGTAACCACGACCATCAGTACGCTCATAATGGTCAGCGCGCCTGACGCACCGGCTGGTCCGAATCGGATCGCTGCCAGCAGGAGGAAGGCTACAGGGATATAGTTTCTGAGACCCTGCTGGTTTGCCACTTGAACGGCAAAGACTAATCCCGAGAATACGATCACGCCTTCCAGGTAACGCAATGGCTTGGCGGCGATGAGCTTTCGCCAATCGACTGCGAGAGAGACCAATAACGGCGTGAGCACGATATTGGCTAATGCGTCTCCCAGGAACCAATTACGCCACGTTGGCCAGAATTCGCGCCCGAGCGCGACCCACGAGGCCGCTCCCGCGATTCCGGAGAGAGCCGGCGCAGCCACCACCGCAGCGGCCAGGTAGAGCCAGAAATCGCGAAGGGAATCGAACCGGACGCCGCGTACGGGCAGCGCCTTCCGCAACAAAGCGGCAGCCACCAGAGCTTTCAGCGAGTCGTTCAAGAACGCCGCTGCCAGGAACCACATCGGCGTGTCCGGCGGAAGGGCAACGAGCAGCCGGATTGGCAAAGGTGCGACGAGGTAAATCCACCAGCGCTTCGGCCGTGACAAAAGCAGAGCGCACAGCAGCACGGAGTCCGGCATCCAGAAGGGCGCGCCACTCCGCGGCGCCAAGCTCATCGCATATTTATACGCAAGGAAGAAGGCCAACTCGAAGAGAACAATGTTGAGCAAGCCAGGATGGCCGAGATGGAATTCGAAGCCTTTCCGGACCGGGGGTTGCGAGTTTGTGCCAGGACACGACACAGCATCCAAGAAGGCAGCCAATCCAGTCGGTGAGGGGCGAGTCAGAGAGTCTTCTGATGAGTATAGACCCGCAATACCCGACACCGACATGTCAGTCAGAGCACTTGCTGGAAACTTACGCGCGGTGAGTAATGGATCGCACAAGCGCGGCTGTCGCGGACGGCCTTACTGAGATCTTAGTGCCCCAACGAGCTCCCCTTCGGCGGCCGCCTGCTTCGCCTTCGCGTCCAGAGCCGGCTTTACTTCGATTTCGATGCTCCGGATCGTACCTGTAAACGGAAAGCCCGGCTCGTAGGGACCCGCGGGCGAGCCGGCGTCCTCGCCGACGTCGAGAGTTTCGCCGCTCATGGAAAACAGGAACGGCACGGTCTTCTCGATTCTGCCTTCCGCCGCGAAACGTCCGTTCACGGTGAGCCGGACTGTCCCGCCCTTTCCGAGGCCCCCACCGTCGTAATCGAAGATGAGCTTCAGCTTCACGTTCCCCGCGGGCAACGGTTCGAAACCCGCGATGGTATACAGTTCATGACCCAGCCAGTTGTAGTGATAGGCGGGCCGGTTGTTCGCAACGTAGAGCGACCAACCTGCCATGTTGCCGCCCTGGCAGATGATCACGCCCTGGGCGCCGCCTTTGGGGATCTCCACCTCAGCCGTCAGTTCGAACGAGGTGTTCTTCAGGTTCACCACCGCGAGCTCGGGCATGCGGACGTTTTCGCGGTAATACGTAAACTTCGTCCGCCCCTCCACCAGGCTCGGACGATTCTCCGGTGCCGCCCGCGAAGTCGTGTTGTCATCCAGGGGATAGACGTGATACTTACGGCATTCCTTGTCGAACAGGTCCAACAATTCCTTCAGCTTCTGCGGGTGCCGGGCCGCGACGTCCTCGCCCTGGCTGAAATCATCCACGATGTGATACAACTCCCACTTCTCGTTCGGCCCGTCGAATGGCATCGTCTGCGAGCGGATCCACGGCACCCGGCCGTGAAAACAACTCGCGATCCAGCCCTCGTGATAGAGCCCGCGGTTGCCCAGCACCTCGAAATACTGAGTGTGGTGCCGGCTCGGAATCGTCGGGTTGTCGAACGAGTACATCATACTGACGCCCTCGATCGGTTTCTGCGGAGTCCCGTTGACCATATCGGGATGCGGAATTCCCGCCGCTTCCAAAATAGTCGGCATGATGTCGATGACGTGGTGAAACTGCGAGCGCAGTCCGCCGCGATCCAGGATCCGCTTCGGCCATGTCATCACCACGCCGTTGCGCGTGCCCCCGAAGTGGCTCGCGATTTGTTTCATCCACTGGAATGGGGAGTCCAACGCCCACGCCCAACCGACATTGAAGTGGTTCTCGCAGCGCGCAGTCCCGAAGTCGTCCATATGCGCCAGCAACCACTCGGGATCCTCGGGTACCCCGTTCTGGTACGCGGGACAGCTCCAGGCTCCGTGTATCGTGCCTTCGCCGCTGGTCCCGTTGTCGCCCACGATGTAGATGAAGAGCGTGTTGTCCCACACGCCAAGGTCTTGAATCGCATTCACCACGCGGCCGATCTGCGCATCGGTGTGCGCCAGGAACGCGGCCCATAATTCCATCAATCGCGAGGCCACGGGTTTGTAGCGGTCCGGGTATTCATCCCACGCCGGAATTTCCTGCGGCCGCGGCGTCAGCCGGGTACCGGCGGGAACTACGCCCAAGTTCAACTGCCGTTCGAGTGTCTCCTCGCGGAGTTTATCCCAACCTTGCGCGAACTGCCCCTTGAACTTTTCGATCCATTCTTTGGGAGCCTGCAGCGGACTGTGGCATGCGCCCGTCGGGAAATAGACCATGAACGGCTTATCGGGCGCCGATGCCTTCTGGTTGCGCATCCACTTGATGCACTGGTCCGCCAGGTCTTCGGTGAGGTGATAGTTCTCTTTGCCAACGTGGGCCTCGATGGGTGTGGTCTGGTCGAAGAGCGCCGGCTCCCACTGACTCGCCTCGCCGCCCATGAAGCCGTAGAATCGCTCAAATCCCAGCCCGGTCGGCCAACGGTCAAACGGGCCGCCCGGGCTGGTCTCCCACATCGGCGTCAGATGATTCTTGCCGAACATCGCGGTGTTGTATCCGTTCATTCGGAGCACCTCGGCCACCGTCGCCGCCGAGCGCGGAATCACGCTGCTATAACCCGGATAGCCGGTGCCGATCTCGCAAATCGCGCCCATTCCCACGCTGTGATGGTTGCGCCCAGTCAAGAGCGCGGCGCGCGTCGGTGAACAAAGCGCGGTCGTATGGAACTGGTTGTAGCGCAGGCCCTGCTTTGCCAGCGCATCCAGGGCAGGTGTTGGAACCGGACCTCCAAATGTCCCGGCCGCGCCAAAACCAACGTCGTCCAAGAGCACCACAACCACGTTCGGCGCTCCTTCCGGAGGCCTCTGAATCACAGGCTTCTCCGGCGTCGAATCGCTCGTGGTGACGCCGATCTTGCCGCCGAACGGTTTGTCCGGCTTGGGCAAAATTACAGACATGAACTCTCCTTGTGGGATTGTGCGGAGATCTCCGCGCCCTATTGGCCTGATGCGCCGGTGGGATGCATGGTGTTTTTTCTTGCCGGCGCGGCAGGTGACAGAATTTTGAACCGCCGGAAAACTCAGGGCATCCCCAACCAAGTAGGCCTCGAATCATCGAGGCTCGTACTCATCAAACCGTGTTATTGCAGGAGTCAATCGATGTCATTACGTGAATACAAACCCGGGACCGCATTCCCGGGGAATCTCGGGCGGACGATCGCGGAATCGACGCCCGCGTGGCCCGCGC
The DNA here is from genome assembly GCA_963791985.1 of uncultured Solibacteraceae bacterium. Taxonomy (GTDB): domain Bacteria; phylum Acidobacteriota; class Terriglobia; order Bryobacterales; family Bryobacteraceae; genus Solibacter. The sequence continues at coordinate 1,744,522 of CAWBUN010000005.1, forward strand.
CCGAACGCGCGAAGGCCGGCGCGCCCAACGTGCTCTTCATCATCCTGGATGATACAGGCTTCGGACAACTGGGCTGCTACGGCGCGCCGATGGATACTCCGAACCTGAATCGGTTGGCCAAGAACGGATTGCTCTATAACAACATGCACACTACCGCCTTGTGCTCACCCACGCGGTCGTGCATCCTGACCGGGCGGAATCACCATTCGAACGGCATGTCCTGTATCACCGAAGGCGCGTGCGGGTATCCCGGCTCCAACGGCATCATCCCCTTCGAGAACGGCTTCCTCTCCGAAACTCTGCTGATGAACGGCTACAACACCTATGCGGTAGGCAAGTGGCACCTCACGCCCGCGGAGCAAACCAGCGCCGCCGGACCCTACGATCGTTGGCCGCTGGGCCGCGGCTTCCAGCGCTACTACGGCTTCCTCGGCGGCGACACTCACCAGTACTATCCCGATCTGGTCTATGACAATCACCAGGTCGACCCGCCGAAGACGCCGGAGCAGGGCTATCACCTGACTGAAGATCTCGTCGACAAGGCCATCGAGTTCGTTCGCGATTCCAAGCAGGTGGCGCCCGACAAACCCTTCTTCCTTTACTTCGCCCCCGGCGCGCACCACGCGCCGCACCAGGTTCCCAAACAGTGGGCGGATAAGTACAAGGGCAAGTTCGACGACGGTTGGGACGCCTATCGCGAGCGGGTCTTCAAACGCCAGAAGGAACTCGGCATCGTGCCCAAGGACGCCGTGCTTTCGCGGCACGATCCGGACGTCGCGGATTGGGACAAACTCCCCGCCAACGAGAAGAAACTCTACGCGCGCATGATGGAAGTCTTCGCCGGCTTCGTGGAGCATACCGACCACCACATCGGCCGCCTGCTCGGCTACCTGGAAGAATCCGGCGCACTGGATAACACCCTGATCATGGTGCTCTCCGACAATGGCGCGAGCGCCGAGGGCGGACCGCAAGGCTCCGTGAACGAGAACAAATTCTTCAACAACGTTCCCGAGTCTATCGAGGAGAATCTCAAGGCGCTCGACGAACTCGGCGGGCCGAAATACTTCAATCACTACTCGTGGGGCTGGACCTTCGCCGGCAACACACCCTTCCGCCGTTGGAAGCGCGAAACCTATCGCGGCGGTGTCAGCGATCCCTTCCTGGTTCACTGGCCGAAGGGAATCAAAGCCAAAGGCCAGGTCCGCACCCAGTTCGCGCATGCCATCGACATGGTGCCGACCGTGCTGGAGTGCCTCGGAATCGATCCGCCGGAGCAGATCCGCGGTGTCACGCAATCGCCCCTCGAAGGCGTCAGTTTCAAGCAAACCTTCGACGATGCCAAGGCCGCTTCCAAACATGAGACGCAGTATTTCGAGATGTTCGGCCACCGCTCCATCTATCACAATGGCTGGCGCGCGGTCTGTCCCTACCCGGGACCGTCGTTCGCGGAATCCTCCGTGGAACTCGGCACGCCGATCACGGAAGACAAGCTGCGTGAGCTGGACGCCAAGCATTGGGAACTCTACCACGTCGAGGTAGATCCGGCCGAAACCAGGAATCTCGCCGAGGACGAGCGCGCCCGCATGATCGAAATGATCGCCATGTGGTATGTCGAAGCCGGTAAGTACAAGGTGCTGCCGATCGATAGCCGCCTGACCCTGCGCTTCATGGATGAGCGTCCGCAACTTACGCGCGACCGGACTAAGTACACTTACTTCCCGCATACCTCGGCGGTGCCGGAGAAGGTCTGCGCGGCCGTCCTGAACCGTCCCCACAGCATCACCGGGGAGTTGGAGATCCCCGAGGGAGGCGCCGAGGGTGTAATCGTCGCCATGGGCTCCGGCTCGGGCGGCTACGTGCTCTTTATCAAGGACAAGAAACTCCGCTACGCCTATAACTACGTCGGCTCCCAGGAGTTCCTCCTCTCTTCCGATGTGGATGTTCCCGAAGGAAGGGTAGAGGTGCGGTTCGAGTATGAGCCCACTGGCAAGCCCGACGTCAAGAATGGCAAAGGCGCTCCCGGAAAAGCCGAGTTGTACATCAACGGCGAGCGCGTCAAAGAGGGCACGCTGCCGGTGACCATCCCCCTGGCTTTCGGCCTCGGCGGCGGGTTGGTGGTCGGCCGCGGCCTCGGGTCGCCGATCACTTCCCAATTCAAGAACCCCTTCGAGTTCACCGGCACAATCCACTGCGTGGTGATCGATGTTTCGGGCGACCTGATCGTGGACAAAGAGTCGGAGATGCGAGCTGTAATGGCGCGGCAGTAGGTTCCCTATGCCGGCCTGGGTCAAACTGGCAGCGCTCGCGTTGCAGATCAGCATCGTCGCGCAGGTGTTCGCGTTAGGCCTGGGGACCACCTGGAGTGACGCCACCTATCTGTTCCGCACGCCGCGCCTGTTGGGGAAGTCCATCCTCGCCAGGAACGTCGCGGTACCGGTCATAGCGGTTCTGCTGATCGTCCTATTTAGGTTTCACGTCGCCATAGCGATCACGCTCGGTGTGCTGGCAGTGACGCCGGTTCCACCGCTGGTACCGAGATCGCTCTTGAAGGCCGGCGCCCGTTCCGAGTACGTCCTGGGACTGCTGGTTTCTCAATCCGTGCTGGCACTCGTGTTAGTGCCGGTCACGGTGGAATTGATGGACTTGGCGCTCGGCGCCCAGGCCCACGTCAGCGTCGTTGAGGTGCTGCAGGCCGTGCTCAAGACGATCCTGCTTCCTCTCGCGGCGGGGATGCTTGCGTTTCGGTTTCTGCCGAAACTCAAGGATTTCGCGCCGCACCTTTTGATGGCGGGGACAGTGCTGCTGATTGCCGGCGCGCTTCCCCTGTTACTCATCGCCTGGCAGGCATTCGGCGAGCTCTCTGGTAATGGCGCCATGCTCGCGCTGGCCCTGTTCATCATCGCCGGCACCGCGGTGGGACACTTCCTCGGCGGACCGCTGCCCGAAGATCGTACCGTGCTCGCTATCGCGACCGCCTCACGCCACCCCGGCCTGGCGCTCGCGATCGCGAAGGCGAACTTTCCGGAGTACACAAAGCTTGTCGCCGGCGCGGTTTTAATCTATCTGATCTTCCGCCTGCTTCTCACGCTTCCGTATATGCATCGCCGGCGCCACGCCCCGCTCGGTTCGCCCGGGTCCCGGGCTCCCCTACAAATATGAGCGAAGGCCTTCATCCGGATCCCAATACGCTACTCGCCGTGCAGCGGAATCTCATGGCGTCGGATCGCACCCTGATGGCCTGGATTCGCACATCGCTCTCGCTGATCGGCTTCGGCTTTACCCTGGCAAAAGTCTTTAGCTCGCTCGCCGCAGACAATATCCTCGTCCGCGGTCCCGCCGGCCACGTGTGGACCGCGGAAGCTGTCGGGATGGCGCTGCTATCGCTTGGGATCTTCGCCCTCGTCGCCGCCGTCTTCGACCACCGTCGCGACCTGAAGCAGTTACGCGGCGCCGGCCTGGAAAAACGCTTCAGCCTGCCCATGGCCGTAGCTTCGGTGCTGGCGATTGTCGGCTTCATGGGCCTGTTGTCGCTATCCATGCCTCATTGAACATTATGACCAAGGCCGGCAACTACTACGGAATCCTGCTGTTGGTCGGCGCCTTTGTAGCCGCCCACTACTGCCGCCGATTCACCTCTAAGATCAAGCACCGGTGGCAGGCCCTCTCCGCCGGTGTCGGCGTGGCTTACGTCTTTGTCAATATCCTGCCCGAACTTGAAGAGCACCGCCCCATCGTCGCCGGCTCGGCGATGGGGTCGCTGCTCGATGCCGAGAAGAGAATCTACCTATGGGGCCTGGCTGGCCTGATCGCCTTCGCCGGACTCAGCAGGTTGCGGTTCGTCCAGCGCTCCAGCAAGCCCGTATTCTGGGGTGCCATCGCCGGCTGGGGAATATACATGCTCCTCATCGGCTACCTTCTGCTCCATCGCGAAGACTCCTCTGTGTACTCCCTGTGGCTGTTTACATTTGCCATGGGGCTACACATCTTCATGTTGGACAACGAGTTGATGGAGCGGTTCGAAGGCTCGTACGCGCCTTGGGGGAGAATGGCGCTCATCTGTTGTCTGCTCTTGGGGTGGGAGATGGGTGTTGCCGATGCGCTGCCGGAGGGTCTTACCTCTCGTCTGTTTGCCTTCGTCGCCGGCGGCGTGATCATCACCAGCGCCCACGAGGAACTCTCGGTCGAAGAGTGCGGCCGCTTCGGCTGGTTCGCCGTCGGCGCCGCTGCCTATGCCGTTGTGCTCATGCTCATCTGACGGCAATTTTCTTACACCCCCGTTCCAATCCCGGCATCAACGCTACATCGAGTTGCTATGTCTGCTACACCCGAAATTCCCAAAGTATGGCCGCGCAATGCGCCCTCTTCCATTCATGTGCTGGCCAAGCCCACCGGCGCAATCTGTAACCTGGATTGTAAGTACTGCTTCTTCCTTTCCAAGGAAACTCTCTATCCCGGCAGCAAATTCCGCATGGCGGACGATACGCTGGAAGCCTATGTCAAGCAGGTGATTGAATCCCAGCAATCCGGCCACGTGACTATTGCCTGGCAGGGCGGCGAGCCGACCCTGATGGGGCTTGATTTCTTCCGCCAGGCAAGTGCCCTGGCGCGCAAATATCTCCGCCGTGGAGCTACCCTGGAACATACCATCCAGACCAACGGCATCCTGCTCGACCGTCAATGGTGCGAGTTCCTGCGCGAGAATTCCTTCCTGGTGGGCCTCTCGATCGATGGCCCGCAAGCCATGCACGATGCCTATCGCGTCGATAAGACCGGCGCTCCCACGTTCTCCCAGGTAATGCGCGCGGCCCGCCTCATGCAGCAGCACCAGGTGGAATTCAACGTCCTGTGTACCGTCCACGATGCCAACGTAGACCATGCGGCCGAGGTCTACCGCTTCTTCCGCGACGAGCTCAAGACCCAGTTCATGCAGTTCATCCCCGTCGTGGAGCGATCGACCACCGAGCTTCTGGAGATCGCCAATGCCGGCTGGGGAGACCAGAATCGACGGCGCCCGCTCTACACCCAGGATGGCGCGCTCGTAACCGAGCGCACCGTCAAGGCGGAGGCGTGGGGCCGTTTCCTGATCGGTGTGTTCGAGGAATGGATCGCGCACGATGTGGGCGACGTCTTCATCCAGCTATTCGAATCGGCACTCGCCTCCTGGCTCGGCATGCCCCCATCGTTGTGCATCTTCGCCGAAACCTGCGGCAACGCTCTGGCGCTGGAGCACAATGGCGATCTCTACTCGTGCGATCACTTTGTCGAACCCCGCTATCACCTGGGGAACATCAAGCAGCAGCACCTTCTGCAACTGGTCGCGTCAGATCGCCAGCGCGCCTTCGGGGACCTCAAGCGCGATTCCCTCCCGCGCTATTGCCGCGAGTGCGACGTGCGCTTCGCCTGCAACGGAGAGTGCCCCCGCAATCGCTTCATCGACACTCCGGACGGAGAAGCCGGCCTAAACTATCTTTGCGCCGGCTACAAAGCCTTCTTCCGCCACATCGATCGCCCCATGAAGATCATGGCCGCCTTGCTCCGCGAAGGTAAGGATGCCTCCGGCGTGATGGCCGCATAGGCCGCGATTGTCGCGGCCTATTGCAGCTTATCGAGCGTGATCGGCAGGCGCCGCAGCGGCATAAATTGCCGCTCATGCGCTCTTTGATCTCTTCATCGGAAAATTCCGGCGAGAGCGATGCCAGGTCTTGAGTGACCGCGCTTGGCACGCCATTGTCAAACTCCTGTAACATCCCCACCGCCGAACAGATCTGACCCGATGTGCAGTACCCGCACTGAAAACCATCGTGTGTAATGAATGCTTTCTGCAGCGGGCTCAGCGATCCGTCAAGCGCGAGGCCCTCGATCGTGGTGATTTCGCGCCCTTCGCACTGTATGGCGAACGTGAGGCATGAGAGAACGCGTTCGCCGTCCAAGAGCACGGTGCATGCCCCGCACGCGCCCTGGTCGCATCCCTTCTTGGTGCCGGTGAGATGGAGTCGCTCGCGCAGCGCGTCGAGCAGACTGACCCGCGGCTCGATCACAACCCGGCTGCGTACACCATTGACGATGAGCGTTACCGGCAGCCCGTTGTCGCTTGCGACCACAGAACTGGCTTCCGCCGGCCGCTCGAGATCGGCAGGTTGTTGGTGAATCATATCTCGAAGTTGCAGCAGCCTCGTTGCCATCCTGCAAATTCGTACCGGAGGGAAGCCGCCGTGCGATTCCGACGGTTTGATACAGTGAACTCATTCCAATGAGACTCCTTTCGGCTCTCGTTAGCTTGCTGGCCGCGCACACCGTCCTTAGCGCGCAGCAGCCCGACCGCTTCGCCGCGGTAGCGCCTCGCATGCAGGAATTTGTCGACAAGGGCGAAGCTTCCGGCATCGTGACCCTGGTCGCCACCAAGGATCGAATCCTCCACATTGGCGCGGTCGGCAAAACCGATATCGCCGGCGATCGAAGGCTGCGCACCGACGACATCTTCTGGATCGCTTCCATGAGCAAGCCGATCACGGCCGTCTGTATCGCGATCCTGGCGGATGATGGCAAGCTGACTTTTGACGATCCTCTGATGAAGCATCTGCCCGAGTTCGCGGACGTGATGGTGAACGAGAACGGCCTGAGGGCCAAACCCTCCCGCCCGATCACGCTGCGCGACGTCCTGACCCACACCAGCGGCCTCGGTGAGATGACCAATCGCGAACCGCACCTTTCGCTTGCCCAGACCAGCAAGAACCTGGCGCAACAGGAGCTGCGTTTTCAGCCCGGAAGTCGCTGGGCCTACTCGACGGCGGGCATCGACATTCTGGGCCGTGTCGTGGAAGTGGCCGGCGGAATGCCGTTTGACGAATTTCTGCGGAAGCGCGTCCTCGATCCGCTGGGGATGAAGGACACGAGCTTCTGGATCACGCCGGAGAAGCAATCGCGTTGGGCGCACAGCTATCGCTGGAACGCGCAAGCCGGCAAGTTGGCGGAGACCACCATCCCGTATCTCTATAACACCGCCGTGACAGACCGCGAACGCCCGCCGCTTGGTGGCGCCGGCCTGTTCTCCACCGCCGCGGACATCGCCAGGTTCTATCAAATGATGCTCAATGGCGGCGCTCTCAATGGCAAGCGAATCCTGAAGCCCGCGACCGTCGCCGAAATGACGCGCAAACAAACCGGAGACCTCAACGCCAGGCCCGGCATGCCATGGGGACTGGGCTTTTGCGTGGTGGAAGATCCCACGAAGGCGCCCGGCAACCGTGTCCTGTCGCCGGATTCGTTTGGGCACGGAGGCGCCTTCAGCACGCAAAGCTGGGCCGATCCCACTCGAAATCTGATTTGGGTCCTCATGTTCCAACGCGACGGAAAAGGCAACCCGGACAACTCCGACGTACGCATCGCCTTTCAAGAAGCAGCCGCCAAGGGTCTGGAAAAATGATTGTTCAGCATTTTCTTTCTGCGCTAATCATCTGCGGCCCATATTGCTTTTCAGGAAAACAGAATTGGCCGCGGATAAACACGGATAAACGCGGATAAGAAGGAACAATTGTTCGGACGTGCTCTGATTCGTGGCAGCGACAGCCCATACCAATGTGGCCATGTTGCGCGAACACGCAACCCGATCCATAATCCAGGTGAACTTATCGGAGCTCGAATGAACAGAATCGCGATCGTGTGCGCGTCGGTCTTGACCGGAGCGCTTTCCCTGAACGCCGCCGTTGTCGATATCACCACGTTCGGAGCCAAGGGCGATGGCAAGACGCAAAATCGCGAGGCGATCAACAAAGCCATCGACACCGCGGCCGCGGCCGGCGGCGGCACCGTCGAGTTCCCCGCGGGCACGTGGAACACGGGTTCGATCCGCCTGCGCAGCAACGTCACCCTCCATCTAGATCGCGGCGCCGTCATCGAGGCGAGCTCCGAAGCGTCCGCCTACGACGCGCCGGAGCCCAATCAGTGGGACAAATTTCAGGACTTCGGCCACAGCCATTTTCACAACAGCCTCATCTGGGGAGAGGGACTCGAAAACATCGCCATCACCGGCGGCGGCCGCATTTCGGGAAAGGCGTTGGCCCGCGACCGCGGCGCGGCGGCAGACAAGGCCATCGCCCTGAAACTCTGTCACAACGTCACTCTGCGCGACTTCTCCATCAGCAACGGCGGACACTTCGGGATCCTCGCCACCGGCGTCGACAATCTGACCATCGACAACATCATGATCGATACCAACCGTGACGGCATCGATATCGATTCCTGCCGCAATGTCCGCATCTCGAATTCCAGCATCAACGCGCCCAACGACGACGCCATCACGCTCAAGGGGACGCACGCCCTCGGTGAGCCGCGCGTGAGCGAGAACATTACGATCACAAATTCCCTGGTCAGCGGCTTCGAAATCGGCTCGCTGCTGGACGGCACCTACAAGCGCACCGTCCAGCGCGCGCCCGACCGCGATGGTCCCACCGGGCGCATTAAGATCGGCACCGAATCCGAAGGAGATTTTCGCAACATTACCATCTCCAACGTCGTCTTCGACACCTCCCGCGGTCTCGCCCTGGAAAGCGTCGATGGAGCCCACATCGAGGATGTCGCCGTTTCCAATCTGACCATGCGCAATGTGTCGAACGCGCCCATCTTCCTCCGCCTGGGCAGCCGCATGCGCGCTCCCGAGGGTACCGCCATCGGTTCCATCAAACGCGTCACGATCAGCAATGTGATTGCGTACGATGCCGACCCGCGCTACGCGTCCATCATCGCCGGCGTGCCGGGCCACGATGTCGAAGACGTGAAACTGAGCGGCATCCGCCTCGTCTACCGCGGCGGCCTCACCCTCGACGACACCGCGAAGCAGCCCGCCGGCCTGGTGAACTCATTCTTCTTCCGCGCCTCCGGCGGCGTCCCCCCGCGGCAGCCATACGAGACGCCCGAACGCGAGAAGGAGTATCCCGAGCCCTCCATGTTCGGCATCCTGCCCGCGTACGGCTTCTTCATCCGCCACGCGACCGGCGTGCAACTCACCGATGTCGATGTCAGCTATATCAAGGAAGACCGCCGCCCGGCCTTCGTTCTCGACAGCGTCAATGGCATCACGCTCGAGAATTGCAGAGCTCAAAAGACCGAGGGCGCCGTCACCCTGGTGATGATGAACGCCAAGTCCGTGGAAGCCCACCATTGCGCCGGCCTCCCCGACTTCCGAAACGACAACATAGCTCGAAAAGAGATGTAATCGAAAATCGGCTCTGCGCAGGAATCCGACAGCCTACCCGAAAAGCCAGCTTTCCAGATAGGCGGCCTCTGGCTAATCTGAGAGGGTGAGTGAACAGGACTGGACAAGGGTTCTAGGATGGCCGGGATACCGGGTTTATCGGATGGAGATTGACGAACAGGGTAAGAAGCTAAAGCTTTGGGTGAGAAGGAAGAAGGCGGGCTTGAAGCTGATTTGTTCGCGTTGTGGGCAACACGTGCCGGCCGCGAGGATTCACGAAGTCTGCGAGCGGGAAGTACGCGATCTGCCCTGCTTTGAGTACACGACGACAGTGGTGGTGGAGACCTATCGGTTGAAGTGCCCACGCTGCGGGATACGGTCGGAGAGGGTGGCGCAGTTGCCGAGCAAGGCGCCGTACAGCAAGCGCTTCGAGGAGGCAGTGGGGCAGGCCTGCGAGAGCGCGGCGGCGCGCCAGGTGGCGCGGCAGATGGGGTTGGCCGCGAGCACGGTACGAGCCATCGATCTGCGCTATTTGGAGCGATGGGACACGAGGCGACGCCAGCCACCGCTACGACAGATGGGGGTGGACGAAATCTACCGGGGCAAGAAGGGCCAGTTTCTTACGGTGGTGTGCAATCTGGAGACGGCGGAGCCGCTGTGGTTTGGCAGGGAGCGGAAGAAGGAGACGTTGGATGATTTCTTCCGCAGCCAGTTGGTCAGCCGGCAGCGGAGACGGATCGAAGCGGCGTGCGTCGACATGTGGGAGCCGTTTCGGCTCAGCCTGGAGGAGTGGGTTCCAGGCTGCCGCATCATCTATGACAAGTTCCACATCATGCAGCACGCCAACGACGCGGTGGACGAGGTGCGGCGGGCAGAGTTCTTCCGCAAAGGGAGGAAGATGCGCGATGTCATCAAAGGGAAGAAGTGGCTACTGTTGAGCCGTTGGAAGAACCTGGTGCCAAGGCAGCGCGGCGTGCTGAACCGCCTATTCCAGTTGAACCGGCGAGTGTTCAAAGCCTACATGCTCAAGGAGAGCCTGGAAAGACTATGGGACTACCGCTACGAAGGGGCCATGATCAAATATCTGAGCAAGTGGGTGGATCAGTTGCGGTGGCAGCGATTGCCCTCGTTTCAGAAACTCGCCGCGATGTTGATCAAGCACCTGGACGGCATTCTCAACTACTGTCGAACCAAGGTGCGCTTCGGTGTGGTCGAAGCGGTCAACGGGAACATTCGTATGTTGATCAACCGCGGACGCGGTTATCAGAATCTCCGCTACCTGCTCCTGAAGGCCAAGCGGATGGCCGTAACTAACATCGAGTTCATCGCTGTTCGCGCCGTCAAGAAAGCAGCCTAAAATGCCCAATCCGTCGAAATCTCGCGCAGAGCCCGAAAATCTTAGTTCGACCGCAATGCGACCATCGGATCGATCCTGGATGCTCTCCACGCGGGAATATACCCGGCGATCGCCGCCACCGCAAGAAGCAGCGTTCCGGCCTCAATAAATGTCACCGGGTCGCCGGTTGTTATCCCAAACAACAGGCTGCCCAACGCGCTCGAAAAGACTCGCGACCCCGCCATTCCCAACGTGAGACCTAACGCGGCCAATCCAAGCGTCCGCAACACGATGCGGCGCTGCAAGTTAGCGGCGGACGCTCCCAGCGCCATCCGAATTCCGATTTCCTGCGTTCGTTGACTTACCGAGAACGAAATCACTGCATAGATCCCCAGGGTAGCGAGTAGCAACGCGAAGGCCGCGAATCCCGCCAACAACAGCACCAGGAACCGTCGCGGTGAAACCGCTCTGTTGACCAGATCCTGGAACGTCACAAACTCGCGCACCGGCAGATTGGGGTCGATTGGCCTGAGAGCCGTTCGAATCCCTGCCGCCAGGCCGTCCGGCGGCAGCGCGGTTCGCACCACCAGTTGCATGGCCGCGTAGTCCGCGGTTTGCCGCATCGGCAGATACATTTCCGACCCGCCCGCGCTTTCCAGCGCTGCATGACGGACGTCTGCGACTACGCCCACGACCCTTCGTCCCCCATCCGTCTCGATCATTTGTCCCACTGGGTTTTGGCCCGGCCACAAGGTTCGTGCCAGCGTCTCATTGATCACCACGACGCGCTCGCTGGTCGCGCGATCCCGGGCCGTGAACTCTCTACCCGATCGCAGCGGAATTCCTGCCGCCTCGAAATACCCGTCGCTCACAATGCGGATGAATGCCTCTGGATGGCGGCCTTTCTCGTAGACCTGTCCTCTTGCGGAAACACCGAACGAGCGGTCGTCGCGCAGCGGCAGGACGTCGGTAATCCCGGCCGCCACAATGCCCGGGACCGAGCGGGCGCGGTTCAGCACATCGTCGATAAATGTGTTCTGCTGCGCGAAACTCGAGATCCGAAAACTCGGGTCGACCCTCAGCGCAGCCGCCCGCTCCGGTTGAAATCCCGGATTGACGTCGAGGACGCGGAGAAAGCTTCGAATCAGCAGCCCCGCGCCGACTAGCAGGATGCAGGCGAAAGCGATTTCGGAGACCACCAGCCCATCGCGGACCCACGCATGCCCCTTGCCGCCGCTCGATCCGCGGCCGCTATCTTGCAGTCCTTCACGAAGCGAGAATGCCGTGACCCGTAGCGCTGGCAGCAGGCCAAAGAGCACGCCGGAAGCGACCGCCGCCAACACCGTGAAGAGGAGCGCGCTCCCATCCACGCGGACGCTTTCGAGCAGAGGGAGGTTGAATGCCTGAAGATGCGCCAGTTCACGCGTGCCCGCCACTGCGAGTGCCAGTCCCAACACCGCGCCGCAACACGAGAGCGCCACGCTCTCCGTAAGCATCTGTCGCAGCAGCCGGGAATGTCCGGCTCCTAATGCGGCCCGCAGCGCCATTTCCTTTTGCCGCGCGCCCAACCTCGCCAATTGCAGATTCGAAAGATTCGCGCACACAATCAACATCACCACACCGACCGCGCAACCGAGCACGAACAGAGCCGGACTTACTGATCCGCTCACGTGCTGCTCCAGCGGGACCAGCCGCGGAGCGATAGGGTTCCGTTCCGGATGCTGGCTCTCCAGTTGTTTCCCCAACAGCGCTAACTCAGCCTGCGCGCCCGGCACAGTCGCGTTGGGTTTTAGTCTTCCGATGACCTTCATCGTGTTGCCCATGGGTTTTGTCTTGTCCCCCAGCGGCCAGGGAACAAAGATATCGATCCGCGTGCCTGGAGCAAAGACGCTTCCGAAATCAAAGGATGCAGGCAGCACGCCCACTACAGTCACGGGCCGGTTGTTCAAAGTCAGCTTTCGGCCCACTACGTTGGGGTCCGAAGCAAACCGCCATCTCCAAAAGTTGTAGCTCAAGAGCATGGCCGGCGGAGCGGAATACCTCCCCTGGCACTCCTCCGTGGTGAAAGATCTTCCGATGGCCGGCTGCACACCCAGCAACGCGAAGAAGTTCCCGGTCACGGGAACGCTCGTCAGGCGCTCGGGTTCGCCGACCCCTGTCAGTTCCTTATCGCCGGGGCGGTAGTATCCGGACCAACCCGCCAGATCGGCGAACGACCGGTTCAATTCCCGGAGGTCCGAATAGTGTTCGGTTTGCGTGCTGGTCCAGTCGTCGCCGTTGGTAATCCATACCAGCCGTCCTGGATCGCGAAATGGCAGCGGACGCAGGAGCAGCGCGTTGACCACACTGAAGACCGTGGAACTGGCTCCGATGCCGAGGCCGGCCACCAGAATCGTAAACGCCGTAAATCCGGCATCGCGCCGCATGCCGCGAAACGAGTGGCGCAGATCCTGCGCGAGATCGCTCATCCAGCACGCGATCCAGGTGGAGCGGGCTTCTTCTGATTTTTGTGTCATATTGCCAAACTTCCTGTGCGCCGCGGCGCGCGCTGCCTGCACGGACATGCCTTGTGCCACCAGCTCTTCAGCCATCGACTCGATATGGAAGTCCATCTCTTCCCACAGCAGGCGCTGCCTTTCGCTGTGATCCAGCCAATACCGGATGCGTCGTCGAAATAACTTCCAACGTGAACCCGCTCGCATGCATTTCTCCGTTTGACTAAGCGAATCCCATAATGCGGGCCACCGCGCCGGTGACTTGGCGGTAACGGGCCGACTCCTCCGCAAGGTGTTTGCGACCGTCCGAAGTCAGCTTATAGAAACGAGCGCGCCGGTTGTTGGCCGAGAGGCCCCACTCGCCGTCGATCCAGCCATTCAGCTCCAGCCGCTGGAGGGCGGGGTAAAGCGAGCCTTCTTCGACGCGCAGCAGATCGTCGGACAATTGCTGAATCAGTTGCGCGATCGCGTAGCCGTGCAGATGCCCCCGCATCAATACCTTCAGAACCAGCATGTCCAGCGTGCCGGGCAAAAGGTCGGCCTTCGGTTTCTCTGTTCCCATAGACGCTCTGATTATAGGACGATCGAGATTTTGGTTTGGTTAGGCGGAAAGGGAAACTTCTTTTAATCAGGCAGGCTGTGGGAGCAAAAGGAGCGGCCTACAGAGCGCGCGACGCGCGCCTGCGTGCTCCCGCAAAGAGGCCGATGATGATCATCATCAATGTCGCAGGTTCCGGGACGGCGTCATTCGAAGGCGCAGCCGCCGGCGCCGGGAAGGTCAGAGACGCGCCTGGAGCGGAGCCGAACGCAAGCAGTTGCGTTTGGTCGCCGGTGAGGTCTGCGAGCAGGACGACGGACGTCCCGAATATCGCCGCACTATTGGTGGGCAGTTCCACGCCGTGGTTGTCGAGTATCGCGAGCGAGAATTCGTCCGGGGTCCCACTCGGGTCCGGATTGGTTGTTAGCGAGAGGGTGAAAGAGAGCAGGCTCCCGGCGTTGAAGGCTTGACGAAACTCGTTCAGGAAGTCCGAATCCGTGATCGTGATACCGCCGGCCAGGCCGCCCAGTGCTCCCCCGGTCAGACTCGGAGGCCCGAAAGCCGCGCCTCCTCCAAATGAGAAACTCGAGAGCACAGCGGTGTTATTCGCCGGATCGCCGCCGTCATTGAGTTGAGCATCCAATACAAATGGACCCGACGCACTCGCTGCCAGGGATGTGGTGTCCAACGTGACCGAATACAGCAGCGTGGCCGCGCGTCCATTCGGATTCGCCGCCATCAGGATCGCGGCCGTTGCGAGCAGGCTTCGCACCTTCATTGTCAGTTCTCCTTAATGCCGTCTATGGCTGCAGGCCGGGTGCGAGCAGTCTGAGGGTATATCTGATTGCCACGTTGCCCGGATTGACGAATTGCAATACGCCCGAGGAACTCGGTGAATTACTCGTCACCGGCGAGAAGGCGACGAAGGGCGAACCGAGCGGAGCGGCACAAGTGGTTGAGCCGGTCTGGTTCGCCAGCGTCACATTCGTGGTCAGGCCGTCAAGCACGAATCGCAACCCTTGCGGAGCGGGCTGGTTCGAAGCCGCCACTTTTTGAGCTGCTACAGTACCTGCTACAATTTTCGACGACTACTTTATGCCAGATCTAGCATGCAATGGACGTTGTGCCCGTAGTGCTGGAACAACCGCGCAAGCTGATTTGGCTTGTCGACTCGCTCGTTCGGCTGACGGGCTTTCCGCCGATGGTTCGTAAGAAGCTCGGCTTCGCGCTGTACCAATCGCAAATCGGTCAGAGGCATGAGAGCGCGAAGATGTTACACCGTTTCACGGACACGGTTTGGCAGGTACGCGCAGACGATCCGAGCGGCACGTATCGCACGGTGTATGCGGCACAACTTGCACGAAAGCTGGCGGGGAAATGAGGAGAGGGAAGATGCCAAATCGAGAATTTACGCCGAGTTCCGGGAACGTATTCGAGGACCTGAACCTTCCGCATGCTGATGACCTCTTAGCGAAAGCCGAGTTGGCCGCGAAAATCATCGCCGAGATCCAGCGGCGGCGGCTCACACAGAGCCAAGCGGCCGCGATTCTGGGGATTGATCAACCCAAGGTCTCGGCGTTGAAGCAAGGTAAGCTGTCCGGTTTCTCAATCGAACGTCTGATGCGGCTCCTACTGGCGCTTGGGCGCGACATCGAAATCACTGTCAAAAGTAGATCGAGGCCTGGATCAACAGCCAAGCTCCGCGTCGCGTGAAGAACTGGTCAGGGAGACCGGGCCGGCGGCGGGGGTTATCGCGGACTGACACAACTTCAGGATGGTCAACCGCCAGAATCCCGGTTCCTCCCCGAGATGGAGGCGCTTGGCCGGTCTCTGTTAATTCTTAGCGGACGGAGGTGCGGTTGTCGGGGGTTGAGAGTTTGGTGGTGCTTGCGCAGCTTCACTTTCAAACCTATCCTTCAGCTTCAGATAGAGGCACTGGCGAATATACGCCGAACGTGCCTGCCTGAGGATGTCTGGAAGTGATTGATTTTATATGGCGGGGACGACGGGGCTCGAACCCGCGACCTCCGACGTGACAGGCCGGCGTTCTAACCAACTGAACTACGTCCCCGCGATGTGTCACGCAGATGTTTTAATGCTAACACGCTCGGCGCTCCCCCGCCAAATCGCAGCCCGCAAAATTTCCCCGCGACTTGCTACCGTGAAATTATGAAGACTCTTGCCGTCGCCTGCGTCGCCACCGCCCTCGCCTTCGCCGCGGATCCCAAGGCTACCCCCGAAGAGGCCCGCAAATTCATCAACGACGCCGAACAAAAGCTCCTCCTCCTTGGCGTCGATTCCCAACGCGCCGACTGGGTCAAGTCCACCTTCATCACCGACGATACCGAACTCCTCGCCGCAATGCTCGACGAAAAGGCCATCAACGCTACCGTCGACTACGCTAAGAAATCCACCCGCTTCGATGGCCTCAAACTCGATCCCGTCACCGAACGCAAAATCAAACTCCTCAAGCTCTCCCTCACCATCGCTACCCCCGCCGACACCCGCGAAAGCGAAGAGCTCACCCGCATCACCTCCTCCATGGAAGGCGCCTATGGCAAGGGCAAATACTGCCCCTCCGGCCCCGATAGCTGCAAGGATCTCGAGCAGCTCAGCAAGATCCTCGCCGAGAGCCGCGACCCCACCGCCCTCAAGGAAGCCTGGACCGGCTGGCACGCCATCGCCAAACCCATCCGCAAGGATTTCGTCCGCTACGTCGAGCTCGCCAACAAGGGCGCCCGCGAACTCGGCTTCAAGGACAACGGCGCCATGTGGCGCGCCAAGTACGACATGTCCCCCGACGAATTCGCCCGCGAACTCGATCGCCTCTGGGATCAGGTCAAGCCGCTCTACCTCTCCCTCCACGCCTACGTCCGCAATCGCCTCCACGAAAAATACGGCGACGCCGTCCCCGCCAACGGCGCCATCCCCGCCGACCTCCTCGGCAACATGTGGGCCCAGGATTGGGACAACATTTATCCCCTCATCGCTCCCCCCAATGCCGACCCCGGCTACGATCTCAGCGAACTCCTCAAACGCCGCAGCGTCGATTGGAAGCAGATGGTCAAATACGGCGAGGGCTTCTTCACCTCCCTCGGCTTCGATCCCCTCCCCGCCACTTTCTGGGAACGCTCGCTCTTCCTCAAACCCCGCGATCGCGACGTCGTCTGTCACGCCAGCGCCTGGGACATCGATACCGAGAGCGACGTCCGCCTCAAGATGTGCATCCAGATCACGGGCGAGGATTTCCTCACCGTCCACCATGAGCTCGGCCACAACTTCTACCAGCTCGCCTACCGCAAGCAGCCCCCGCTTTTCCGCGACAGCGCCAACGATGGCTTCCACGAAGCCGTCGGCGACACCATCGCCCTCTCCATCACCCCCGAGTACCTCGTCAAACTCGGCCTCCTCGACAAAGCCCCCGACCCCTCCCAGGACATAGGCCTGCTCCTGCACAAGGCGCTCGAGAAAATCGCCTTCCTGCCCTTCGGCCTGGTGATCGATCAGTGGCGCTGGAAGGTCTTCTCCGGCGAAATCACGCCCGACAAATACAACCAGACCTGGTGGCAGCTCCGCCAGAAATACCAGGGCATCGCCCCGCCCGTGGATCGCAGCGAGTCGGATTTCGACCCCGCCGCCAAATACCACGTCGCCGCCAATGTCCCCTACATGCGCTACTTCCTCGCCGACATCCTCCAGTTCCAGTTCCACCGCGCCCTCTCCCAGGCCGCCGGCTGCACTGGTCCGCTGAATCGCTGCTCCATCTACGGCAACAAAGCCGCCGGCGACCGCCTCAACGCCATGCTCTCCATGGGTGCCAGCCGCCCCTGGCAGGAGGCCCTCGAAAAAATCGCCGGCACCCGCCAGATGGACGCCACCGCCATCCGCGATTACTTCGCCCCCCTCCAAAAATGGCTCGACGCCCAAAATAAAGGCAAGCCAGTCGGCTGGTAGGGCAGACCCCTTCCCGCTCTTCGCTCGCACCCAGGCCCCGCACACGACGAAGGCCGGCGCGGGGTTCCACCCACAGAAATTCGACAGTGGGAAAAGCGCTACGTGTGTCCGCCATGCCGCGAACGCGATGCGCCCCGATGCTCCTGTCGGCCCGCATCAGTCAGTTTCCGCTACCCATATCGTCCGCCTGACGGGTTTTGGCGCACAATGGAAGCGAAAAAAGCACGTCATGAGTTGTACTCCGACGATCTGCAGGTTCTGGTGAAGAGCACGAATAACTATTCGCGCTTCGGGCGTGCCGATGCATCAGGAGATTGAGTCGCTGCCCCACAATGCAGCGGAGCAGTCTGCAACCGAGTGGGTAGCGCTCCCTGACGGTCGCGGCTCGTCGATGGCAGATTTTCTTTGCGGGCGAAGACAAAATCTACTCGCAGGTGTCGCGAAAAAGGTGTGAGGCGAGGAGGCCATGGAAGTGGTGGACGCCGTTTTCGCGTTTGACCGAGAAGCGGCCGCGATCGTAGTAGCGGGAACGCAGGCCGCGCTGGACGGATTCGCAGATGCGGATGTCCTCCTGCTGGATCTCGTCGCTGAAATCGATGGTCTGCCGGGCGACTCCGGCCTCGCCGTAAGCGAACCATTCGAAGATGGTCAGGGTCTTCTCGGGTCCCAGCGGCACGATGATGTTGGCGCTCAAATTGTCGGGATATACGTTGAGCATCGTGTTGGGGAAGATCCAGTAGTACAGCGCGCGATTGGTGTTGTCGCCGAATTCATAGCGGCGCGGTTCGCCCGAGCCGGCGGCGCGGATGGGCGCGATCTGCGACGAGTAGTGGGCGAAGGTCTCGACGCGGTATTCGGCGTAATCGAGCTCGCGGAAGAGGCTGGGGTGAGCGGCGGGCAGGTGGTAGCCCTCCAGGTAATTGTCCACATAGACCTTCCAGTTGCACTCGATCACGTAGTCGCGGCGGCAGGCGTGGCGCAGGCTGTCGATGGGGCAGCCGATCTCCGCCACCTCGCGCGGGATCGCTCCCATCACGTCGGCGAGCGGCGGGGCGGCTGGGTCCATGTTGACGAGGATGTACGGGCCCCAGCGTTCGACGCGGAATTCGGGAAGGTGCACCGCGGCGCGGTCCCAATTCTCCACGCCTTCGAATTCGGGCGCGCCGTGGAGGCGGCCATCGAGCTGATAGGTCCAGCCGTGATAGGGGCAGCGGATGACGGCGCCCGTGCCCCGACCGGAACACAACTCCGAGCCGCGGTGGCGGCAGACGTTGCTGAAGGCGCGGAGCGTGCCAGCGGCATCGCGCGTCACGAGCACAGGCTCGCCGGCGATGTCGGCGCCGAAATAGGCGCCGGGGCGATCCACCGAGGCGGCGAGTCCCACGGCCTGCCAGGTGCGGCCGAAGATGGTGCGGCGCTCGGTTTCGAGCATGGCGGGGTCGGTGTACCAGGCGGACGGAATCGTACTGGCGCGCGCCAGGTCCGGTTCCCAGATTTCGGAATAAGACTCGGAATCGAAATGCATGGATTCGATCTGCATTATAGAATGAGTGGTCCACGAGGTCACACAATGCAGAACGAATCGGTATCGCGAAGGAATTTTCTAGCCTCCAGTATCGGCGGTGCTACCGCCTTTCAGATCATCCGGCCCGAATTGGTGCGCGGAGCGGGCAATGAAAAACTGAAGGCCGGGCTGATCGGCTGTGGCGGCCGCGGCACGCAGGCGATGGAGAACATCCTCACCGGATGCGACAACGTCGAGATTGTCGCGCTGGCGGATATTTTCGAAGACCGGATGGAAAGCTCGATTCGGACCACTAAGGCGCTGAAGCCCGAACTCTCCAGCCGCTTCAAGGTAGACGCCGAGCACCGCTTCGTGGGCTTCGATTCCTATAAGAAGCTGGTGGCGAGCGACGTGGATATCGTCATGCTCGCGGCGAATCCCGGCTACCGGCCGATGCACTTCGAGGCGGCGGTGGAGGCCAAGAAGCACATCTTCTGCGAGAAGCCGATGGGCACGGATGCCACCGGGGTGCGGCGCTTCATGGCGGCCGCCAAGAAATCGCAGGAACTCAAGCTGACGGTGAAATCGGGAGCGCAGCGCCGCTCTCATCCGTGGTACCTGGACCAGTACAAGCGGCTCAAGAACGGCGATATCGGCGACATCGTCCACATGAACGCGTACTGGGTGGGAACGCCGGTACTGAATTTCTCGAACAACAAGCTCTTCCCCAACGGGAAGCGCGACCCGAAGTGGGGCGACCTGGAATTCCAGCAGCGCAACTGGTACAGCTTCGTGTGGATCTGCGGCGACCAGATCGTGGAGCAGCATTTGCACAATATCGACGTGTGCAACTGGTTCAAAGGCACGCACCCCGTGGAAGTGACGGCCAGCGGCGGCGCGGCGTGGCGTCCGCGCGAAGAAGAGTACGGCAATATTTACGATCACTGCTCGGCCGATTTCGTGTACGCCGATGGCAGCCACATGTCCAGCTACTGCCGCCAGTTCAAGAACAGCGCGGGCCTGGTGGCGGAACGCATCGTGGGCACCAAGGGCGTGATCGATTCCAGCCCGCTGCGCGGCAACGTGAACGGGATCAACCCCTACGAGCAGGAACATCGCGACATGATGGCCAGCATTCTGGGCAAAGGTCCGTATATCAATGAAGCGATGGAAGTGGCGCAGAGCACGCTGACCTGCATCATGGGACGCGAAGCGGCGTACAGCGGCCAGAAGATCACCTGGGACATGATCATGAATTCCAAGCAGGATCTGATGCCCAAGAACTTCGATTACAAGGCCAACTTCCCCGCGACTCCGCTGCCGGTCCCCGGCGTGTATAAGTTCGTTTAGGCTCACTTGCAAGATCGGGACATGCCGCCCGGCCTGTCCCGTCCACTTAAGATAAGAGAGTGATCATTCGCTGGCTACCTTTGGCGTGGGCGGTAGTGTGCGCCGCGCAGATGGCACCGAATCCTCCATGTGGGGCCGGGGAGGTTTTTCCAGCGTATCCGGAGCTGGGGCAACCCCCGGCGGTTCAGGTTTGGGACCGCGAAGGGCTGGGCGCGAAGTGGATGCCGCCGGAATGCACCGGGTGGAAGGATCCCGGCTTCGCGATGCTGGTGGCGATGGCGGGGCGCTTTCGCCTTCCCGGCGGCAGCGCCGAGTTGTTGCGGCGCGTCGGCGCGATCTCCGAACTGCAGGGCATACGGTATTGGTCCACGACCCACCAGGCCTGGCGGACGCTGATTGCGAGCGCTTCCGCGCTGGAGGACGCTGCGAGTGCGGTTCGCCGCAAGGATTTTTCGCCGGAGGAATTGGCGCAGGGCAGGACGGTCTACTTCGAGCAGGAAGACAATCTCACCGGGAAGGCGAGCTACCAACTGCACGTGCGGAGCGCCACCGCCGACCGCGTCGTTTTCGATACCGAGAACATCAGCGCGATGAAGTTCCTGTTCGTGACCGTATTTCATCCGCGCGAGATGCAGACCGTTTATTTCCTGGACCGCGAAGCGCCCGACGTCTGGCGCTTCTACGCCATGACCCGCACCGGTCCCAAGGCGAGCAGCCTGGCGACTGGGCATGACGCGTCCTCGATCAATCGGGCGGTGGCATTCTACCGCCACCTGGCCGGCATTCCGACGGACCAGGAGCCGCCGCCTGCCCGCTAACAGGAACATGCTAATGGGGACTTGTTTGCAGCCACACATTCCGGTAAACATGGTTTGTGTCCGGAGATTGGGAGTCCTCACTGGAGCGATGGCGGTCCGCAGGCGTGATCGATACCGCTATTGCGGAGCGCATCCGCGCGTTTGAAGAAGCGCGGCCGCGCACGCAGGGGCTGCGCTGGCCGATCATCATCGCCTGCGCCCTGGGGGCGCTCCTGCTGGGGGCCGGAGTGCTGCTCTTTGTGTCGGCGCACTGGGACGAGCTATCGCCGGCCTGGCGGATGATGCTGGTGCTGCTGATGGTCGGCTTCTTTCACGCCGCGGGAGTGGGGGCGACGGGACGGTTCGACAGCCTGGCGATCGCGCTGCACGCGGTGGGCACGGTGGCGCTCGGGGCCGGAATCGCACTCACCGGACAGATTTTCAATTTGAGCGAACACTGGCCGTCGGCGATTCTGCTGTGGACCTTGGGAGCGGCGCTGGGGTGGGCGCTGTTGGGCCATTGGACCCAGGCGCTGCTGGTGGCGATCCTGATGCCCTACTGGTTAGGCGGCGAGTGGGTGGTGCGGATGAAGGAATTCCACTACACGCTGCCGGTCACGGCCGGCGCCTGCGCGCTCGCCTTCACCTACCTTTCGGCGCGCCGAGGGCCGGCCGATTCGGGGCTGCGCAAGGCGCTCTGCTGGCTCGGCGCGCTGACGCTGCCGCCCGCCGTGGTGGCGCTTGCGGCCGATTCCTGGCGCACGCTGCCGCCCGCGACGGACCTCGTGATCGGCTGGTGCGCAGCGATCCTGCTGCCGCTCGTGGTGGCATACCTGCTGCGCGGACGGGACGCCATCTGGAACGTGCTGGCAATTGCATGGACGCTCGGCCTGCCGCCGCTCAGCGACGGGCATCCCGACCGGGTCGCGGTGTACGGGTGGTTTGCGATGGGCGCATTCGGGCTGGCCGCGTGGGGAATCCGCGAGGCGCGCCCGGAACGGATCAACCTCGGAATCGCGGGCTTCGCGCTCACGGTGCTGGCCTTTTACTTCTCGAGCGTCATGGACAAGCTGGGACGATCCGCCAGCCTGATCGGGCTGGGGATCCTCTTTCTCGGCGGCGGCTGGGCGCTGGAGCGCACGCGGCGGCGGTTGATCGCGCACATGGAGGCGGAGGCCCGATGAAACCGCTGCATCGTGGAATTGCGCTGGGAGTGCTGCAGTGCCTGCTGGTGCTGAGCGTGGCGGGCAAGTATGCGTGGGATCGCGAGCGGCTGCCGCGCGCCTGGGTGCGGACCGGTCCGGTCGACCCCAACCTGCCGATTCGCGGACGCTACGTGTCGCTGCAATTGGAAGTGGTTCTCACCCCGCAGGCCGGCATCGATCCTTCGACCGCATACCGGCAGGTCGAGCTCTTCGTGGAGAACGGCGTACTGAAGGCGCGGCCGAGCTCCGGGAATAGTGGCGCCCTGGTCGCCGGGGGGCCGCATCCGATGCTGACGGAGGCCGTCGCGTACTTTATTCCGGAACATGCGGCAGACCCTACGCGGCTGCAGCAGGGCGAGGAACTCTGGGCGGAGGTCTCGGTGCCGGAGTCCGGACCTCCACGCCCGATCAGGCTGGGCATTAGGCGCAACGGGGCGCTCACGCCGATAGAAGTGACCGAGCCGCGACGGTAAGGGAGCGGTTGGTAATTTCTGGAGATAGGTCGGGTGAAACGGCAAACTAGCGACCGCTCCCGGACGGTCGCGGCTCGGAGGGAGGGCGCACGGTCACCGCTGGTTGAGTAGCGACTCGGTCTACACTGATAGGGAATGAAGCGCCGCCTTGCTGCCTTCCTGACGTGTGCGCTGATCGCTTTCGGCCAACGCTCCCGGACAACGGCTCCGGGTCCACCCAAGCCTACGGTACGGTACATCGATTTCCTTGCGCTGGACGCGGCGGGGCGGTCCGTCGCGGACCTGGCGCCGGGCGACCTCGAGCTCGTGCAGGCCGGGGAAGCGCGCAAGATCACGCAATTGACCTGGTTCGATACGCTTCGACACACCGCGCGCGGCGAATCCGGGCTGAACCTGGAGCCCGACGACATCCACCGGAACTTTATCGCGATCGTCGACGACCTCGGACTGACGGCGGACGGAATTGCCGCGGTGCAGGAATCGCTGCGCGGCGTCGTCAAAGATCAGATGGCATCGGGCGAGCGCATGGCGGTGCTGCGCACCAGTTCCGGCACCGGCGTCTTGCAGCAGCTAACGGATGACAAGCGCATCCTGACCCAGGCGATCGACGCCATCAGTTTCCTGGGCGGCAGCACTACGGCGGCGACCGCGTCGGGTGCGAACTGCCTGACGCTGCGCCACGCTCTCCAGGGGCTACGGCAGCTGACGGGCCGAAAACTTGTCGTGCTGTTCTCACAGAACCTGCGAACCGCCGGCGCTGGCGACCTTGCTGCCGCGGCTCTCTCGGGCGAAGCCAACGCGGCGATGGCGACCGTGTACGGAGTGGATCCGCGCGGCCCGGGGAGCGCGGCTTCCGCGACGACGGCACTTTCGCCGCTGGAGAACCTGGTGCGCGAGACAGGCGGAATCTTCGCCACGGATCTTTCCCGCGTGTGGCAGGCGGAGCAAGGCTTCTATTCGCTGGCATTCGAGGAGCCCGCCGGGGAACTGACGCCTCCGAAGGCGTTGGATGATCCGGTTGAAGTGAAGGCGCGGCGTGCGGGCGTGACTGTACGGGCGCGCGTCCGTACCGTGGCCGTACAGCCGCGTGACGACTTTCCGGCGCCTCTCGACAGCGGCATCCAAATCCGGCGCGGGCTGGCATCGCCTTTCCTGGGCGCCGGCATTCATGCGCGCATGACGGCCAGTTTCGCCGGCTTTGCGGGACAGAACGCTGTAGTCGACGCGACCGTTCTCATCGACGCCCGCGACCTTGGTATCATCCGCGATGCCAAGGGCCTGAACAGCGGATCGGTGCGGCTGATGGTGGCCGCGCGTTCCGATGTGGGGGCGGAGACGCTCGCGATCGAGCGATCCTACGACCTGGCGCTGACGGCGGACACCTACGCGAACGTGCTGCGCAACGGCTTGTTGTATGCGGTGACGCTCAGGCTGCCGGGGAGCGGAGTCTGGCGGATTCGCGCGGTAGTGGCCGATGGCGTCACCGACCGGCTGGGAACGGCCGTGCAATCGGTGGAAGTTCCCGCGCGCAATGAACTCTCGTTGTCGGGCGTCAGCGTGCGCGTCTTCGACCCGGGCGGCGCCGAGAGAGTGTCATTGGATCCGGGGGAGAACGAAGCGGCACGCATTTTCCGAAAGGGCCGCACCTTGCAACTCACGTACTCCGTCTTCAATCCACTGGTGGATGACAAGAAGCAAGTGCACGTGGAAGTCAAAACCACCAGTGTACGCGCGCGGTCACGCGATCTTTGTGGGGTCTCCTTCGCCGGTGACGTACACCGTTGAGCAAGGTGTGCACCGCCAGGTGTCCGCGCGGCTCGCGCTTACTTCGAACATCGCGCCCGGAGATTACGTTCTGGAAGTGACGGTGGTGGATAAGACTGCTCCGCCGGGCGCGCCGCGGACCGCCAGCCGCTTTATCGATTTCCATCTGCGCGACTGACGGCCCTGGCGGGTTAAGATGGCCTTCATGTCGTTGCGTGCCACGCTGGAGCAGTACTTCGAGTTCAAATCGCTCGGGGCCGAATGGAAGACCGAGATTCTGGCCGGCTTCACGACGTTCATGACGATGGCGTACATCGTCTTCGTGAATCCCGCGATCCTGCACGAGACGGGCATGCCGCTGGCCGCGGTCACTGCCGCCACCTGTCTTTCGGCGGCCGCGGGAAGTTTCCTGATGGGCGGGTTCGCGAAGTATCCGATCGCGCTCGCGCCCGGGATGGGGCTCAACGCCTATTTCACGTACGCGGTGGTGAAGGGCATGGGGGTGCCGTGGCAGGCGGCGCTGGGCGCGGTCTTCGTCTCCGGCGTTGCATTTCTACTGCTCACGGCGCTCGGAGTGCGGCAGTTGATTGTCTCGGCGATTCCGCAGGAACTCTACGCGGCGGTGGCGGCAGGCGTCGGGTTGTTCATCGCGTTCATCGGGTTTCGCAATTCCGGCATCATCGTTCCGCATCCGGCGACCACCGTCACACTGGGAAACCTGCGCGATCCGGGTACGGCGCTGGCGCTGTTCGGGTTGCTGCTGATTTCGACCCTGCTGGCCTGGCGGGTAAAGGCCGCAATGCTGATCGGGATTCTGGCGACTACGCTGATTGGGTTAGTTACCGGCGTCGCCAAGTGGGCACCGCAAACTTACAGCCTGGCTGATCTTTCCGCCACGGCCGGTAAGTTAGATATCGGCGGCGCGGTACGGCTCGGGTTCGTGGAGATTATTTTCGTCTTTCTGTTTATCGATCTGTTCGATAACATTGGCACGCTGGTCGCGGTGGGCAAGAAGGCCAATCTGTTCGATGAAGCGCGGCAGATTCCGCGGCTCAACCGCATTCTGTTCTCGGACGCGATCGCGACCATCGTGGGCGCGTTCTCCGGCACATCGACCGTGGTCAGTTACATCGAAAGCGCGGCGGGCGTGGCAGTGGGCGGGCGCACCGGGGTCACCGCCATCGTTACCGGAATGTTATTCATGGTGGCGCTATTCATCGCGCCGGTGGTGGGTGCGATCCCCGCGGCGGCAACGGCTCCGGCGTTGATCGTGGTCGGCAGCATGATGGTGTCGGTGGTGGGCGAGATCGCGTGGAGCGATCCGGAGGTTGCGATTCCGGCGTTCTTGACGATGATGACAATCCCGTTGACTTTCAGCATTGCGAACGGTCTGGCATTTGGTTTCACGGCCTATAGCCTGCTGAAGATTTTGCGCGGTAAGTTGCGCGAAGTGAATTGGTTCGTGTATCTGCTGACCGCCTTGTTCATCGCGCGATTTGTGTATCTCGGGCGTGGTTGAGATCGCTGCACATCAGAGCTGCGACCGTCAGGGAGCGATCCATTTGTGCACCGAACCGCGACTGTCAGGGAGCGATCTAGGAGTTCCATAACCAAGGTCGGATAGTGTGCCTATCGATTGATAGGCTTGTAGAAAACCCGCTTATCCCGCATATCTATACGAGTGGCCGGGGCGACCCGGAACACGCACCGAATGCGCCGCTTTCGGTGGAGGCATCACGCACGTGCAGCTTGCCTCACAACCTGCCCCAGGCCCGGATGCGCGTGAGTCCGGGTCCCTTCCTTTCGTTGTCGGAAAACTGGAGTAAGCTGGTCTGGATCATTGATCCAGTGGGGAGGGAGCGCAATGCGCATGTGGAAGGCCGGTGGTTTCGTTTGGTTCGTGTGTATGACGATGGCTGCCCCGGGACAACCGGGTGTCAAAGACGGCGAGTGGCCCACCTACGGCGCCGATCTGCATAATAGCCGTTACCGGCCGCTGGACCAGATCAACTCCGCCAACTTTAGCAAGCTCGAAGTGGCCTGGCGATTCAAGACCGATAGCCTGGGCACGCGTCCCGAGTACAAGCTGGAAGGCACGCCGCTGATGGTCAACGGCGTGGTCTACGCGACCGCGGGCTCGCGGCGCGCCGCCATCGCGCTGGACGCGGTCACGGGCGAGCTGCTGTGGGTGCACGGCGAGCACGAAGGTGCCCGCGGCGCGGCGGCCCCGCGGCAGCTCTCCGGGCGCGGCCTGGCCTACTGGACGGATGGCAAGGAGGAGCGCATCCTCTACACCACGCCCGGCTACCGCCTGGTTGCCCTGGACGCGAAAACGGGCACGCTGATCCCCACGTTCGGCAAGGGCGGTGTGGTGGATCTCAAGCTCGACGACGATCAGACGATCCTGCCCGACCTCACCACCGGCGAGATCGGCATCCAGTCGGCGCCGGTGGTGGCGCGCGATGTGGTCATCGTGGGCGCCGCCTTCCGCGAGGGCATGACGCCGAAGAGCATGCGCAATAACAAAGGCTACGTCCGCGGCTTCAACGTGCGCACCGGCAAACGGCTGTGGATCTTCCACACCATCCCGATGAAAGGCGAGTTCGGCGCGGACACGTGGGAGAAGGGGTCGAACGAATACACGGGGAATACCGGCGTGTGGACGCAGATCTCGGTTGACGAGCAGTTGGGCCTGGTTTACCTTCCGGTTGAATCGCCGACCGGCGACTACTATGGCGGACACCGTCCGGGCAATAACCTCTACGGCGAGAGCCTGGTCTGCGTGGACCTGGCCACGGGGCAGCGCAAATGGCATTACCAGCTGGTGCACCATCCGCTGTGGGATATGGATATTTCCTCGGCGCCGCTGCTCGCCGATATCACCGTCAATGGCCGCGCCGTGAAGGCGGTCGCGCAGCCGACGAAGCAGGGCTTCCTGTACGTCTTCGACCGCGTGACCGGAAAACCGGTGTGGCCGATGGAAGAGCGGCCCGTGGAAAAAGGCAGCGTCCCCGGCGAGTGGTACTCACCGACGCAGCCATTCCCCAGCAAGCCGCCCGCCTACAGCCGCAACGGCGTGATGAAGGAGGACCTGATTGATTTTACTGCCGCCCTGCGCGACCAGGCGCTGACGCTGATTTCGAAGTACAAGATCGGGCCGGTCTACACTCCCCCGGTGGAAAGCAAGGTGGAGGGGCCGATTGCGACCCTGACGCTCGGCACCGCCAGCGGCGGCACCAACTGGCCGGGCGGCTCGTACGACCCGGAAACGCACATCGTGTATGCCTACGCCTGCAACGCGTGCCTCACCCCGATCGGGCTGGCGCGGCCGCCGAAGGAGATCTCGGACATGGACTACGTGCAGGGCACGGCGGGGCAGCAAGTTCGCATGCGCCTTGGTCCCGGGGAAAACGTGGGCGCTGATTCGCCACGCGCCGCCGCTCCTCCAGCCGGGGGCGGCGGCGGTGGGGGCGGTCTGACCGTGCAGGGGCTGCCGCTGATGAAGCCGCCCTACGCAACCATCTCAGCCATCCATCTGGATAAAGGCGAGATCCTCTGGCAGATTGCGCACGGCGAAACGCCGGACGCGATCCGCAATCATCCGGCGCTCAAAGGGCTGACGCTTCCGCGCACCGGCCAATCGGGGTTCAACGTGGGGACGCTGGTGACCAAGACGCTGGTGGTCGCGGGCGAGGGCCAGGTGACCACCACGGCGGACCATCCGCGCGGCGCCATGCTGCGCGCTTATGATAAAGCTACGGGAAAGGAAGTTGGCGCGGTGTGGATGCCGGCGCCGCAGACCGGCTCGCCGATGACGTATATGGCGAAGGGCAAACAGTACATCATCGTAGCGGTGAGCGGCGGACCGTACTCCGGCGAGTACCTGGCATTCACGCTACCGGCGGAGGAAAAATGATCGTGAAGGCGGCCGCGGCTCTCATGTCGGCGGCGATTCTGGGATGGGGCCTGGCGCCGCGCTCGGTGTGGGACGGCGTCTACACGGAAGAGCAGGCGAAACGCGGTGCGGCGCTCTACGCAAAGGAATGCGCGGGCTGCCACGGCACAGAGCTTACCGGCGGCGAGGAGGCTCCCGCGCTGACGGGCAGCACTTTCACGTCGAACTGGAATGGCATGACGCTCGGCGACCTCTTCGAGCGGACGCGCACCACGATGCCGCAGAACGATCCGGGCAAAGTCAGCCGGCAGCAACACGCCGACATCCTCGCGTTCGTCCTCAGCTTTAACAAATTCCCTGCGGGGAAGGCGGAGTTGGACAAGCAGACGGAGATCCTCCGCGAGATCCGCTTCGAGGCGGAGAGGAAGTAAGACCTGATTAGTGGACAGGCCGGGAGGCCTGTCCCACTTACTTCAGCCAGTTGGCGAAGGCGGTGATGATCAGCGAGTTGGTGAAGTCGATCAGGAAGGCGCCTACGATCGGCACGATCAAGAACGCCTGCGGAGCGGGGCCGTACTTCTCGACCAACTCCTCCATGCAGGCGACCGCGTTCGCCGTGATTCCGAGCATGAAGCCGCAGAAGCCGGCGGAACTCACCGCCGCTTCGTAATTGCGGCCCATCACCCACCAGGAAAGGGTCACGCACATCACGCAGCAGAAGATGACTTGCACGGCCAGCATGGCGAACATGGGGAGCGCGAGGTGCGCAAGTTCCCAGAGGCGCAGCGTGATCAGCGCCATCACGATGAAGAGATAGAGCGCAAGACGCCCGACCATATCCACTTCGGGCTGCGCGATGTGCGCGAAACGAAAATGGTCGTTGAGATTGCGCAGCACGGCGGCGACGATCATGCTCCCGATGTAGACCGGCAGAATCACGCCGAGTGATTGAATGCCCGCGCTCACCAGGCTGCCCGCGCCCATGGCGATGGCGAGCACCAGCACCACGGTCATGAGCGAGCCCGCGCTGCCATCGGTCTGAGTCTCGCGGGCGGCCGTCCCCGCGGACGGCCGCAGCTTGTGCCGCCGGATCAACCGGCCGCCGATATAGCCGCCGATCAGACCCGCGACCGTGATCCCGAAGGTCGCGGAGGCGAAAGCTACGGTGGTAGCCCCGGCCACGCCCATCTTTTCGAAGGTACCGCCGAAGGCCAGCGCGGTGGCGGGGCCGCCGGCGAGCGAGACCGAGCCGGTGAGAATGCCGAGCCGCGGGTCCACGCCGAGGATGCGCGCGAGTCCCATCCCGAGAAAGTTTTGCAGCACCGCGCCGAGGGTGGCGGCGCCCAGGAACCAGAGCATCCGCGCGCCTCCGCGGCGCACCAGTTCGAGCCGGGCGCTCAGGCCGATCGTGGTCATGAATGCGACCATCAGCAGGTCGCGCAAGACCACATCGGCGTCGAAGTTGACGAAGCGGTCGCGGCAGGCCAGCGCCGCGATGGCATACACCATGCCGCCGAGAATGGAGACCGGGATGTTGAGCCGGTCGAGCAGCGGGATGCGGCGCTTGAGCCACGTGCCGATGACCACGCCGAGGGCGGCCAGGCCAAGCACCTGTACGGCACTGATTTTGACGGTGGGGATCATTCGGTCAAATTGCAGTATAGTAGCTCGAAAGAGGGTCGATGAAAAAACTGCTCCGGTTCGGCCTCACGCTGTACTGTTCGCTTGCTTTCGCGGATAACTATCCGCGGCAGCCGGGCATCGACGCACAACATTACATCTTTCGCGTGATCTTGAGCGACGAGAGCGACGAAGTAACCGGCGAAGCCACGGCCGATCTCCGCTTCGTCACGGGCGGTGTGACCCAGGTGGTCCTCGACCTGACCGGCGTGAAGGATGGCAAGGGGATGACGGTCAGCGAGGTAACGTCGATGGGCGAGGCGATGAAGTTCGCGCACGCTGCCGACCGGCTGACCATCACGCTGCCATCCCCGCCCAAGGCGGGCGAGCGGCGGCAGTTCACCGTGAAGTATCACGGCGTCGCGGGCAGCGGCCTCCACATCGCGAAGAATAAATTCGGCGACCGCACCTTCTTCAGTTGGAACTGGCCGACACTGGCGCGGCAGTGGCTGCCGACCATCGACCATCCCTCCGACAAGGCGACCAGTGAGTTTCTGGTGACGGCTCCGGCGCGCTACCAGGTGGTGGCCAACGGCCTGCTGGTGGAGGTGCTCGATCTGGGCGATGGGCGGCGCATGACGCACTGGAAACAATCGGTGCCGATCGCGACGTGGCTGAACAACATCGGAGTGGCGCGGTTCGCATCACGCCACTTCGGGACCGCGGCGGGCGTGCCGCTCGAGACGTGGGTCTTCCCGCAGGATCGCGAGAACGGCATCGTGACTTTCGAAGAACCCACGCGGCGCGCGATGGAGTTCTTCAGCTCCCACATTGGGCCGTATCCGTACGAAAAACTTGCCGACGTCCAGGTGACGCAGATGGGCGGAGGCATGGAGCACGCCAGCGCCATCTTCTACGGGGAAAAGTCGGTGACGGATCGTCCGGCTTATGGCTTGGTGGCGCACGAGATAGCGCATCAGTGGTTCGGCGATTCGGTGACCGAGAAGGACTGGGACGATGCCTGGTTGAGCGAGGGCTTCGCGACTTACTTCGCGGCGCTCACGACCGAGTTCTACGATGGCCGCGATGCCTTCACGGCGGCGATGAAGCGCTCGCGCACCGGAATTCTGGGCATGGAAAAACGCACGCCCAACGTCGCCGTGATCCACGACAACCTGCCCGAGATCCAAAACGGGCGGGCGCCGATAGGAATCGTCTACCAGAAGGGCGGCTGGACGCTGCATATGCTGCGCGGCGTGATCGGGACGGAGAAGTTCTGGGCGGGCATCCGCGAGTATTACCGGCGCTATCGCGATTCCAATGCGTCCACTGAAGACCTGCGGCAAGTGATGGAAGAAGTGAGCGGAACGAATCTGGATTGGTTCTTCCGCCAGTGGTTGCGCCGCGCCGGGTCACCGGTGGTGGAGGGCGGCTGGCAATACAACGCGGCGGCGAAGAAGGTGGAGATCGAGTTAGCACAGACGCAGGCCGGCGACGCCTTCCGCCTGCCGCTCGAAGTCGCCGTCGGCGGCAAGACGGAGCGGATCGAGATGACGCAGAAATCGCAGCGCTTCACGATCGCCGCCGAGCAGGACCCGGGCACGGTCGAACTCGATCCCAACTTCTGGGTCCTGATGGACGCGAAGTTCGGGAAGCGGTAAATGAACTACCGGACGCTCCCTGACGGTCGCGGCTCTGATCGGAGCCGCGAGCGTGAGCGAGCGTCCTGCCGAATCGCGCAGAACCTCGCGGTCGGAGCCCTCTATCGCAGCATCTGGCGATACGCGTTCTCGGCTTCCGGGTCGGGGGCGTGCGGGTGCTCGAGGTAGATGCCGATCCACTTGCGGGCGCGTTCGAAATCGCCGACCTTGGCGAAGGTCTGGCCCAGGCTGCGCGCGCAGCGTCCCAACTGGGGTTCGTGCGCCAGGTGCAGTGTGCACTCGTCTTCCATGTGAGTAAGCACGTCGAGCGAATTCAAGGGCTGCAGGCCCGGCGGCGGATTGCGCATGAAGATCAGCGACTGCGGGTCGTTATAGACCAGCTTCCATGTAGTCTGGGCGGGGTCGGCCAGCGCGGGGGCGAGCACGTAAATCGGGCCGGTCGAAGGCTCGAAGGTATTCATCACGATGACCTCGATGCCGTAGCGCGCCAGCAGGTCGTCAGCCGAGGGCAGGCCATCGGAGGCGTCGTGGTTGTAGAGAATGCGCGCGTAATCCTGGAACACGGATTCGCTGAGCGCGCGGCCGTCGATGAACGTCCGCCGGCCGCGCCACATCAGATATCCGCCGTACTCGTACGTGTTGAAGATAGGCCCCTTGATGTGGTGCTGCGCCAGGAAATCCGCTGCGCCTTTGGGGTATTTCCACTCGGCGGCGCGGAATTGGAAGAAGCGGCCGCTCACCACGCCGAAGCCGAGTGCGGCGATCAACACGAACGCCAACACGTATGGCGTCGCGGCGGGCAGTCGCCATTTCCACGGCGCATACGCCGCGATCAGGATCGGCGCGAAGATGCCGATCAGGACGATATTGCGGTACGCGGAAAGTGCGGCGGCCGCGAAGACGATCCAGATCAGCCAGTCCGCGATCCGCACGCGGCGGCGCGCCCACAACAGCGCGGCGAGGCTGGCAGCGAGCAGCACGGAGAACTCGCTGGGCGGCCACAGCATGGGACGCGTCCATTCCAGAAGCTGCGATTGCAGGAAGCTCTGGCGGTAATCGAGCAGCGCGCGGAAGGCCTGATAGCCATTGGGATTGATGCCCGACGCCAGCACGCTGAGGGCGGTCACGATCCATAGCGTGGGGTCGCGCCGCCGCTGCAGCAGGGATTCCGCGCACCACGCGCCGAGTACGATCCAACCCAGAAAATAGCCGCCGTGGCAGTTGGCCCAGACCAGGAACATCGGCGGCAGCAGCCATAGGAACCGGCGGAATTCGCGCTGGAATTCGCGCTGGACTTCGAGGATCGTCAGCGTCGCGGCGAGAAAAAGATAGGTGGCCTGGTACGGCCGGTCGAAGGCGAAGATGCGCGCCACGGAAGCGCAAGCCAATGCCGCCAGCAGCCCGGCGTAGAAGCTGTTGCGGCGCCGCCAGGCGACCAGGCCCACCAGGGCGCAGAACGCAGTCATCGTCAACGCTCGAACGGCTACCGTTCCCGGGAAGCCGCCAACGCTCCAGGCGGCATAGAAGGCCAGTTGCGCAAGCCACTCGTGCGTGAGGTTGAAGCGGCGCGTGAGGCTCTCGCCGGGGTACGTGTCGTGCGCCTGCGCGGTGGTCCAGGAGAACGGGTCGGGAACCGGCAACGCGTGCTGTTCGGCTATGTACTGCCCGGTACGCAAGTGCCACCAGAAATCCGAATCGTAGATTTCGGGGGAAAAGAGGCCGAAAAGTACTACGGCGCAAAGAGCCGCCAGCGCGATGCGGAACGCGCGCGAGAGATCGCTAGCGGGCGGTGCGGCGGGCTGTGCGGCGACAGGAGCGGTGCGCGCGGGCATGGAGACTACCAGACTAACCCGGATCGAACTGGCCGAAAGATACTCCCGCGGTTTCCGGAGTTTCGATTACGATTGTGATCGGTCGTTAAAAGCGCAAGAGACACTACACAGCGGTCAGCCCTCTCCTCGGTACCATCCCTCCTAACGGCTGACCGCTTTTTTTCGGCCTCAATCAATCGGTATGGGACGCTCGAAGACCACGTCGACGGTCGCCCCCTGGCGCAGTTCCACTTCCCGGCCACGGGTCAAGAGCACCGTAGCCAGGCCCACCGCGCTACCCACTCCGCTGCCAATCCCGGCGCCCTTCCAGCTACGGTCCGCAATCCCGCCGATGGCTGCTCCGGCGCCTGCCGTGCCGGCGATTCTCGCGGCGTCGGTGCCGTGCGAAGTGCCCTGTTTGATCTCGCTCTCTTTGCCTACGATCTTCTGATTGCCGCCGCCGTCATCGACCGAGGCCAGTGTGGGAGTCATCTTCACGACCTTGCCGCTGGGCAGCGTCAGCGTCTCGATGCGGATTCCGAGCTCCGCGACGCCCTTCACCCTGCCGCTGCGCTTGGAGTGAGTGACAATGCCTTGCACGTAGCTGTTGGTGGGCACCACGACGGCGCCGTTGGCGACGATGGGCGTCGCGGTGCGGAAGTAGACGAAATCGCCTTCGCGCGCCGTCCGCGTGCTCACCGAATTGATGAAGCTCAATAACGCGTGCGAACCTTTAGGAATCTCGGCTGCCGGAAGAGTGGTTGCCGAGAGCAATAGAAAGAGGGCAGGGAAGCGCATGATGCTCCTTCAACTACCATGCTACTCCCTAACGCTGCGATCGCGGGCCGCATGGACGCCCCACACCACAACTGCCATCAGCGCCGCGAGGAAGGCGTCGGTGATCTCCGGCTCGCGGTGCGGCAGGTGGCGCTGCAGCAGTTCGAGCAGCAGGAGCGCGGCCGCGACGGCCATGCCCGCATTGCGGTAGCGATAGCCTGCGGCGCGCAGCATCCAGACCATCGCGCCGTACTGGAAGGCCTTGCGCAGCAGCACCAGGGTGGCGTTCTGCCGGTCGGCCGCGAAGGTGGCGGCGAAAGGAATCCAGGAGAAGGCCTGCGCTTCGCGAACGAAGCGGAAGGGCTCCAGTTCGCGGAACACGATGGCGATTGCCAGCAGTACCGCGCCGGCGATGAGCTTGGGCTCTTCCTCCGGGAAGGTCCACAGCAGCAGCGCGACGGCCGCTCCCAACAATTCCGAGGGCGCCAGGCGCCGCTCCACAATCAGCAGGCGCAAGGGCAGGGCGAGCATCGTGAGCGCCAGCCATGGGGCCCGGAAGCGCCCGGCGAGCGAGCGCATTAAGAGTGCAAACGCGAACCATTCCGCCGCCGCCGTGGTGGCTTCCACGGCGGAGAGCGGCGTCGAGAGAAACCGCGCCAGATTGTCGCGCAGGCGTCCGCGGCTCAAAATCGGCACGAACGGGAAGAGCTGATATCCGGCCCACGTACAGGCCAGCAGGAGTGCGCCCGCGGCGCCGCGCCGCGATCTGCGGCCCCCGGTGAGTCGCGTAATTTGCGGTTGGAAGATCAGCGCGGCGGCGACGCCTGCCACCGTGCCGGCGAAGTTGCAGACCACATCGATCAGGCTGCAGGTCCGGCTGGCGTCGAAGATCTGCAACATCTCGATCGAAGCGGATAGAACCAGGCCCAGCAGCATGGTGGTAAGTGCCGCCACCGCCCGCGGCAGGCGGCGCGCCATCGCCAGGAAGGCGGTGACGCCGAGCGGAAAATAGAGCAGCAGGTTGACGCCGGCATCGCGCCATGCGAATTTATCGATCTTCGCCGGCCATGCGTGCAGCAGATGCAACAGCGGGTTGGTTTCGATGCGGTCGAAATCGAAATGGAAGGGGTAGAGCGAACCGTAGACGATGAATGCGATGACGATGATCAGCAGCCGGAGCACTTATCGTCTCGCGAACCGGCGTAGGCGCAGTATTTCGGCGAAAGAGATTACCAGGTTGACCACACCCAGGCCGCTTACCGCGCCGCGAACATACATGTTGTTCCAGTAGTCGCGCAGTTGCGGGAAGACGCCGGAGAAGTAGTTGCCGTCCCAGTACTCGGTCCACGGGAAGATCAGGAGGAAGAGCCCGATTTCCAGGCAAAAGGTGATGAACACCACCGCCGACATCTTGTGGTACCAGTGATAAACCGGGGACGGCACGGGCAGCGGCCGCCCGAGTGGTTCGGCTGCCGCCGGGGGTTGGGCTTCGGGAGGCATCATGCGGCGCCCGCCGTATCGAACAGGTCCAGTTGCGGATCGTTATCCAGCGGAAATCGCGAGTGGGCGCGCACAGGTTCGAAGCTCAGCCGGTGCAGCGGCGTGGGTCCATGCTGTTCGATTGCCCGATAGTGCTCGGGCGTGGCATAACCCTTGTGCGAAGCCAGTCCGTACTCGGGGAAGACGCGATCCCAGACCCGCATGCATTCGTCGCGCGCTACCTTGGCGAGAATCGAGGCCGCCGCGATGGCATGGCAGCGCTCGTCGCCCTTGATGAGCGCGCGTTGCGGAAGCGCGAATTCCAGCGGCACGGCATCCACCAGCAGGAAATCGGGTGCGGGAGAGAGGCGGCTGACGGCGATCCGCATCGCCATGCGCGAGGCCTGGTAGATATTGATGCTGTCGATGGTGGAAGCGTCAACCGCGGCAATCGACCAGGCCACGGCGCGCTCCCGGATGCGGCCCGCGAGGACTTCGCGGCGGTCGGGGTCGAGCTGCTTGCTATCGTTGAGGCCGCGAATGGGACGTTCCTCGGAGAGAATCACTGCGCCCGCGAATACAGCACCGAACAGCGCACCGCGACCAACTTCATCGACGCCGGCGACGGCGCGGAAGCCGCGCGCACGCAGTTCACGCTCCAGAGTAGCTTCACAACGGAATTTGCCACCCGCCGGAATCGGCCGCATGGCGTGACCGAAACTATTCGCGCTCTTTCAGACGGGCAGCCTTGCCCTTGAGCGCGCGCAGGTAATAGAGTTTGGCGCGGCGGACACGGCCGGTACGGACCACATCGATGTGGTCCACAACCTTGGCGTTCACCGGGAAAATGCGTTCCACGCCCTGGCCGAAACTGACCTTGCGGACGGTGATGCTTTCACCCATTCCCATGCCATTGCGAGCGATCAAGACGCCCTCAAATGCCTGAAGGCGCTCTTTTTCGCCTTCCTTAATCTTGACGTGCACCTTGATGGTGTCGCCGGGGCGGAACTCGGGGAATTCCTTTTCCCGTTTGTTTTTATTGATGTACTTGGTCAACAACGCGTTCTGCATGACAATCGTCCGTAATTACCTAGTGTACAACATCTTGGCCAATTTTTCCTGTTTGGCGCCCAAGTGTTCGCCAAGTGTCGCCTAGATTAGGTCCGGTCGCAGCTTCTCCGTCTTTTCCCGAGCGATCTTGCGGCGGAATTTGAGGATTTCCGCGTGATTTCCGTTGAGCAGCACTTCGGGCGCCTTCCAGCCCCGAAACTCCGCGGGACGCGTCCAGTGCGGGCAATCCAGCAGACCCTCCCCGTGCCCCGCATCCTGAAAGGACTCGAAGGCCGACGACGCTTCGTTCCCCAGTACTCCCGGCAGCAGCCGCGCCACCGTGTCCACCACCACGGCCGCGGCCAGTTCGCCGCCGCTGAGCACGTAGTTGCCGATGCAGACTTCCTCGTCTGCCAGGTGCTCGGCCACGCGTTCATCTACGCCTTCATACCGCCCGCAGATCAGCAGGATCTCGGCATTTTCCTTGAGCCGGTTGGCCATCGGCTGGTCGAATAGCCGCCCTTGCGCCGAAAGCAGCACGACCTTCTGGTCCGCACGCCGCTCCGGCCAGATCGATTCCACGGCGGAGAAGATGGGCTCGCACTTCAACACCATACCCTCGGCGCCGCCGAACGGCCGGTCGTCCACCGTGCGATGCCGGTCGTGGGTCCAGTCGCGCAGATTGTGAATGCGGATGTCGAGGATGCCGTTGTCCTTGGCGCGCTTGACCACACCGTGGGCGAACGGTCCCTCGAAAAACTCAGGGAAGATCGTCAGCACATGGAAGATCACGGGCGGTTCAGATCCTTTAGTCCTTCGGGTAATTCTACCGTGATGCGCTTCCCGGCCGGGTTGATCTCCACGCAGATGGAGCGCGCGAAGGGAATCAGCAGGTCGCCGACCACCAGCAGGCCGGAACCTCCGCCATCGTCCCAGGCGGTGACTCTACCCAGCGATTCGCCGCTTGCGCGATCGACCACTTCACAACCAATCAGGTCGGATTCGAAGTATTCGCCTTCGTCAAGGGAGATTCGCTGGCTGGCGGGGATGCGGACTTCGGCGCCATAGAGGGCTTCGGCGTCGGTGATGGTATCGGTACCGCGGAACTTCAAAACCAAGGTCTGTAGGTGATACCAAGCCTCTTCGACCTCGCGCTTCTCCCCGGCCTCAGGCAAGCCCGGGCCGAAGAGAAACACCTCATGGAGATCCTGGTAGCGCTCGGGCCGGCTGCTCAGCACGACGGCCGTCACTTCACCACGGTTGCCTCGTGTCTTACCGACCTGAGCAACCGTGACCCACCCGGTCTCCTCCACACTCACTCGAGAATTTCCAACGTAAAACGTCGATTGAGCTTCATCCCCGCCGCGCCCAAAATCGTGCGAATGGAACGAGCCGTGCGCCCCTGCTTACCGATCACTTTCCCGAGATCACTAGGGGCGACCTTCAACTCCAGCACTGTAACCTGCTCGCCTTCCACCGCACGGACCGCAACTTCTTCCGGGATGTCGACTAGAGCTTTCGCGATGTCTTCTATCAACTGTTTCATTCACCCCGCCTCCCAAGTCTCATGGTAACCGACAGATTCCACTTACCAACGGTGGCAGTTTGCGCCGGAGTTAGATTCTTTACTCTTTGAGGGTGGGCTTACGCGACCGGTTGTGCGGCAGGATTCTTTTCCACCAGACGCTTTACCGTGTCGGACAACTGCGCACCATTCTTGGTCCAGTGCTCCACGCGCTCATGCTTGAGCATCACCTGCGGCGGGGTGGTGAGCGGGTTGTAGTGCCCCACCACTTCCAGGTTGCGGCCATTACGGGCGCGCTCTTTTTCGATCACGACGATGCGGTAAAACGGCTTCTTTTTGGCGCCAAACCGCGCCAGGCGAATCATCAACATTGATACTCCACATTAGGCTGGGCACGCTGGCCCGCCCGGATTTGTCAAAATTTTACTGCCCAGGCAAATTGCCGAATGGAAACCCTCCGGGCATCTTCATCTTACCGAGCTTTTTGCCCATGAAGCCGCCGGAGAAGGTTTTCATCATTTTCTTGGCCTGAGCGTACTGCTTCAACAACTGATTCACTTCCTGAACGGAGGTCCCGCTGCCCTTGGCGATGCGGCGGCGGCGGCTTCCGTTGATGATCATGTGATTGTCGCGTTCATGCGGGGTCATCGAATCGATGATGGCCACCACGCGATTGATCTCTTTTTCGTCGACTTTGACGTCTTTCAGCTCTTTGAGAATCCCTACCTTGGGCATCATGCCCAGCAGCGATTCCAAGGGGCCGAGCTTGCGAATCTGGCGCAGCTGGTTGCGGAAGTCCTCGAGCGTGAAATCGTTCTCGATGAGCTTGCGCTGCATCTCCACAGCCTGCTTCTTATCGATGGCCTCTTCGGCCTTTTCGATGAAGCTGAGGATGTCGCCCATGCCCAGAATGCGGTTGGCGGCGCGATCCGGGTGGAATGCCTCGAGCGCGTCCAGCTTTTCGCCCACACCCACGAACTTGAGCGGCTGCCCGGTGACGCTGCGAATCGAAAGCGCGGCGCCGCCGCGGGCGTCGCCATCCATCTTGGTGAGGATGACGCCAGTGATACCCAGGCGTTTGTGGAATTCATCGGCCGATTTGACCGCGTCCTGTCCGGTCATGGCGTCGGCCACGAACAGGATCTCCACCGGATTGAGCTGCTCTTTCAATTGCTGCAGCTCCACCATCAGGTCGTCGTCGATGTGCAGGCGGCCGGCGGTATCCACCAGCAGGACGTCGCGCCCGGAATTCGTCGCTTCGCGGCGCGCCGAGCGGGCCAGGTCGAGCGGCGCCGTCTCGCCGGGGACGCCTTCATAGATCGGCTGCTTCACGTCACGCGCCACAACCTTCAGCTGCTCGCGCGCGGCCGGACGGTAAACGTCCACCGACACCATCATCGGGGTGTGGCCATTCTTCGAAAGCCAGCGCGCCAGTTTGCCCGTGGAGGTGGTTTTACCGGAGCCCTGCAGCCCGACGATCATGAATACGCTGGGCGGATCGTTGGCGTAGCGCAGTTTGGATTCGTGGCTGCCCAGGATCTTGATCAGTTCCTCGTGAACGATCTTGATGACCTGTTGCGAGGGGGAGAGCGCGTTGAGCACTTCCTCGCCGACTGCCTTCTGCTTGATGTTCTCGATGAGCTGCTTGACAACCTTGAAGTTCACGTCGGCTTCAAGGAGCGCCATGCGAATTTCGCGCAGAGCGGTCTCCATGTTTTCGGCCGAGAGTTTACCTTCGCCGCGCAGGTTTTTGAAGACCCGCTGGAGTTTATCTGATAGGTTGTCGAACATGAGAGCAGACCGCCCCCGCAAGGCATGCCGTGCGGGGGACCTTGTGCGGTTCTTCTAGTATAGCTGGTTATTCCGCAGCGGCGGGCGCCGCCGGCGGCGGAATCCGCAGGCTGCTGGCAGCCATCTTTCCGGTGCGGTCCATGCCCAGTTCGTAGAGCACCCGGGTTCCCGGGCGCAAGTCCGTGGCCAACCCCTCGGAAAGGCGCGATACGTGGAAGAATATGTCCCTT
This sequence comes from uncultured Solibacteraceae bacterium, assembly GCA_963791985.1. Classification (GTDB taxonomy): domain Bacteria; phylum Acidobacteriota; class Terriglobia; order Bryobacterales; family Bryobacteraceae; genus Solibacter. The sequence continues at coordinate 1,784,967 of CAWBUN010000005.1, forward strand.
CCACCATCGTCGGGACGCAGGAAGCCGAATCCCTTAGCCTCGAAATAGGTGACCACGCTACCGCTCTGTTCGCCTGAGGGGGCCTCCCCCGTGGCGTCTCCGGTAGCGGCGGCGGGCGTCGCCGGCTTGCTGCTCTTATCGCCGACACCCTGCTTGATCAAAGCAAGGTCGGCCTCCGACCAGTCCGCGGGCGGCTGGGTCTCGGATGGAATCTTGAGGTCCGGATTGCGCTTGCGGGCCTCTTCAAATAACCGTTTCTGACGTGCGTTCAACGAAAATATCCTCGAAAATCCCTCGCGCCCAGTTGTAGCTCTAAGCTGTTACCGGCGCGACGGCCTTTTTCCTGCGAGCGCCCTTCTTTTCGGCCGGGGGCTGCCGGTCGCTCTTTTTCAAACTGCCCATCACCAGATTGGTGACGAACTTCTTTTCGCCATGGTCGTCAAACTTGATCACGATCCGCTCCTCGCTGTGAGAGAGAACGGTGCCTAGACCAAACTTCATATGTTCGACTTGGGCGCCCTGAGAATACGTATTGGAAGCCATAGTGTTCCTAAAGGTTTACTCCTCGGATGTAGTGCTTGAGGTTTGAATTGCCGACGTCGGGTGAGTTAGGGTATCGGGCAGGAGTATCACAATTGATATAGCTGTTATCGTAGCAAATCAGGGGCCAAATGTCGAGTGGGGGTAGGGTCTTGTTCCCCTTCAGGGCTTCGCCTTCAGTTGGTGTGCGTGCTCATGGAACCACTCGACGAATTTCTCGGGGACCTCCATCGTCGAAAGGCGGCCCTGCCGCACCAGCGCCCAATCGTCGAACTTCCCGGTTTGCTTGATCTCGCCCAGCGTCAGAGGGTGATCCAGTTTCAAGGCGAATGCCAGGTCCACAATCGCGGATTTGGGGTTCTTCGGATCCGGCCTGCCGTCCGACCGCACCGCGGCCATCCCGACGATCGCCGAGACGCCGCCGCTGTGATAAATGAAGACCCGGTCGCCGGTCCTCATGCTGAGGATGGCGCGCACCGCCTGCGGGTTGGTCACGCCATCCCACACCGTCTGCTTGTCGCGCTCCAGGTCGTCGATCGAATATACCGAGGGTTCGGACTTGGCCAGGAAATATTTCATAAGTCGTTCTTCAATACGATACGATACCGCGCCTTGCCCGCCTCCAGGTGAGCCAGTGCTTCGTTGGCCTTGCTCATCGGGAATTCCTCGGTCACCGGTTTGATGCCGTGCCGGGCGCAGAACTCGAGCATTCTATCGAGCGTCCGCGGCGCACCCGAAGGCGAACCCCCCACCGACCTCTGCGCCGCCAGCAGCGCGAACGATGGCACCGCAATCGGGTCCGGGGTCACGCCCACGATGTGCAGGTGGCCCTTGGGGCCTAGCGCCGAAAGATACGCGTTCCAATCCAGATTCGCATCCACAGTGGAGAGAATGAAATTGAAGGTGCTCGCGATCTTGCCCAACTCCTCCGCCGAATGCGTGTCCACGATCCGGTGCGCGCCCAGGCGCTTCGCCTCGTCCGCCTTATTCGCCGAACTCGTAAACGCCGTCACATCGCAGCCCCATTTATTGAGAAACTGCAGGGCAATGTGACCGAGCCCGCCAATGCCGATCACGCCGACTTTGTGCGTGGGCGAGACATCGTGCTGAATCAGCGGATTGAAAACCGTAATGCCGCCACACAGCAGCGGTCCCGCGGTGGCTATATCCACGCCTTCGGGAATCGGCGTCGCCCACATCCACTTGCAGCGCACCCGAGTCGCGAACGCTCCGTGGCGCCCGACGATGGTCTGTTCCAGGGTGCGGCACATATTATGATCTCCAGACAGGCACTGCGGGCACCACATGCAGCTTCCCGCATTCCACCCCAGCCCCACCGTCTGCCCCGGTGCGACCCGTTTCGCGTGACTTCCCACCGCCCGCACCGTGCCCACCGCCTCGTGCCCCGGCACGAACGGATACTTCGTCAGGTGCCACTCATTATTCAGCATGGCGAGATCGGAGTGACAGATCCCGCAGTACTGTACGTCGATTTCCACCTGCTCGTCGTCCAGTGGTCCCGGATCGTACGAGAAGGGCTCCAACTTGCCACGCGCTTCTTTGGCTGCCAGTGCACGAATTTCAGACATGATGGTAGGATGCGGTTCGACGTTTCGCCGATTCAATCTCTGACTCTGCTATCGTGAATCCGAATCCAGTGACCGCTCTCATGAACCGACGCCGGTTTCTCTACGCGCCGCTGCCCTTGCTCGCCGCGTCGCGCACATCCGCCGCTGCCAGGCCGCCGAATATCGTTTATATGTACGCCGACGATCTGGGCTATGGCGATACCAGTTGCTACGGAGCCACGCGCGTCAAGACGCCGAACCTGGATCGGGCCGCCGCCGCCGGCATCCGCTTCACGAACGCGCATTCCTCCTCGGCCACCTGCACCCCCTCGCGCTATTCGCTGCTGACCGGGGAATACGCCTGGCGACACCAGGGCACCGGCGTGCTGCCTGGCGACGCGTCCCTGATCGTCCAGCCCGGCCGCTACACGCTGCCCGCGATGCTGCAGCAGGCCGGCTACCGCACGGGCGCGGTCGGCAAGTGGCACCTCGGCCTGGGCGGCCGCGATCTCGAGTGGAATGGCGAGATCCGCCCCGGTCCGCTCGAAGTCGGCTTCGACTACTCCTTTATCTTTCCCGCCACCGGCGATCGCGTCCCCTGCGTCTTCGTCGAGAACCACAAGGTGGTCAATCTCGATCCCAACGACCCGATCCGCGTCAGCTACGACCAGCCCTTCCCCGGCGAGCCCACCGGCGCGGCCAACCCCGAGTTGCTCAAGATGAAGCCCAGCCACGGCCACGACAACAGCATCGTCAACGGCATCAGCCGCATCGGCTACATGACCGGCGGAAAATCGGCGCGCTGGGTGGACGAGGACATGGCCGACACCATCACCGACAAGGCCGTCGACTTCCTGGACCAGAATCGCGCGCGCCCGTTCTTTCTCTATTTCGCGACCCACGATATCCATGTGCCGCGCGTGCCCAACAAGCGCTTCGTCGGCAAGACCGACATGGGCCCGCGCGGCGACGCCATCGCCGAACTCGATTGGTCCATCGGCCGCATCCTCGACACCCTCGACCGCCTCAAGCTAACCCGCAACACCCTCTTCGTTTTCTCCAGCGACAATGGTCCCGTGGTCGACGATGGCTATCGCGACCAGGCCGTCGAACGTCTCGGCGATCACCGTCCCGCCGGCCCCCTGCGCGGCGGCAAATACAGCGCCTTCGATGGCGGCACCCGCGTTCCGTTTGTAGTGCGCTGGCCGGGCACGGTCAAACCCGGCGTCTCCGCCGCGTCCATCAGCCAGGTGGACCTGCTCGCCAGTTTCGCCGCGCTCACCGGCCGTATACTCCCCGATACCGCCGCGCCCGACAGCTTCAACCTGCTGCCCGCGCTCCTCGGAAAGACGAAGCAGGGCCGGCCGCACATCGTGGAACACGCCACCGCACTCTCCCTGATCGTCGGCGATTGGAAAGTCATCCAGCCGCACGCCGGCGCGAAGCGCAATCAGACCGGCAATGAGACGGGCAACGACACGCAGCCCCAATTGTTCGACCTGGCCCACGATCTCGCCGAACAAAACAACGTCGCGTCCGAGCATCCCGAAAAAGTGCGGGAGTTGCTGGCCATGCTCGCCCAAATTCAAGAGTCCCCGCGCACCCGGCCTTAGTGGGACAGGCCTCCCGGCCTGTCCATCTTGCCGAGTATTTCTTGTAGCGAGCGCGGCAGCGAAAGACTCGGGACGGGCAAGCTAAAGCATGCCCCACCATTGCGCAGGATCGTCTTTGGTGGCGCATGCCTCAGCTTGCGCGCAGTAGAGCGAAGCTCGCTGCAATCAATTCGGAGTACGGGCTCACGGCACCACATTCAACGTCAGAAACACGAACGGCTCACCGCCGCCCAAACTGCACGCGAATTTCTGATATCCGGGCGTCGAGCCGATGCGGATATCGAGCTGATAAACGCGCTCCACCGCATACGGCGACAACCCGGCATAGAGGATCTCCGCGTTAGAGCACGTCAGCGATTGCGTAAGCCGCGCAAGCGGTTCCACCGCCGGCGCCGCCGCCCCATCGGGAGACCTCGGGCGCCACCGGCCCGAAGCCGATCGCGAACACGTGAATGATCTCCCCGGTGTTCACCGGTCCCACGAAAGTCGGCTGCCAGTCCTGCCGCGCGATCGCGCCGGCTCGCGGCGCGTCGACCGCCACCGTCGCCTCAGCCTCTGGAAAATAGAACGGCGTGTGGTCCCCCGAGGCCTCCGCCAGAATGCGAATCGCTCCGCCGCCCGGTTGCACGTTCCAAGGCACGAGAATGCTCACGCTCGAGGGCGACACCTGGATCACCGGCACCTTGCGCTCTCCGATCCACATCGTGACATTGCCCAGCCAGTCATTCAGCGGCACCGTGCCATTGAGGACTGTATCGGAGAGGCCGCTTGCGCTGAGCGTCGCGGTCAGCCCCGGGATGAAGGTTCTGCCGAACGCGCTCAGGTACGGCGTGCGCCCGACCCATTCGACCGTCGAGCCGTCGTCCGCGCTGATCCTCAACAGCCGGCCGACGCCTGTGACCGCGAACACCACCTTGCCGTCGCCCGAAATTGTAGCCTCCGCGATCTTTGCCGGGTCATTGGTGAGCACGCGATCCACCAGGGTTGCGGTGTCCAGCAGATGAACCTGCCCATCGCCGATATACAGCAGCCTGCGCGCGTCGTCGCTCATCCTGAAGCCGAGGGTGGCTTGGCCCGCGGAATCAGCAGCGTCGAACCGGAGGTAGGAAGGTCGAACAGGTACAGCGCGCCCTGCCTCTGGTAAAGCACCTGGGAAGCGCCCGCGTCGATGATGAGCGGCAAGCCATCAGCCACCGGAAAGGCCTGTGGCGCCGCACCGGGCCTCAAAAGGTAGCCGCTATTCTTCGTGCCGCCGTCCGTGAAGCCCAAAATCGCTGTGCCGTCGTTCGCAATCACACGCGCGCCGGTTGCGGGCATCGAGACGTATTGCGGGAACTGCGGTGGGCTGATCGCCACCGGTGTTTGCGCGCCGGTCTGGACATCGAGAACAGATAGCGTAAACGCACTCCCCGGACGCGAGGTAGCGGCGAGATAGACCAGCGCGTAGCGTCCATTTGGACTGAGCCGTGCGATGCCCGGCACGCTGGTCTCGCCCGATGCCGTGATGATCTGCGTGAAGGACGCGTTCGGCGGGTACGAGCAGCCTCCTACTCCGCTGCTACCGTAAGCGAGCGCAAGAACACCGTTCGCGGCCGTCTCCGCGCCCACGTAGTCGGAGAACCCGCCCACCGTGCACGCCGGCGAGCCGGCGGGGGGCGCGGAGCGTTCGCGCGCGCGGTACAGGCTCACTCCATCCTGCCCGGCTACGAAGATCTTCCCGTTAAGCAGCGCGGCCCCGCCCTTGAGCCGCAGCGTGGAAGCGAAGTAGACCGACGTTCCGTCGGCCGTTGACGAGAGTCCGTAGAACTGAGCGGAAAGCCCGGAGGCAAAGAGGAGTCCGAGAAAAGCCCTGGGAATCGGTACCAAGCTTCACCTTAACACCCGCGGCCCACAAAAATAGTTGACCGAATCAACTATATTGGTTGACACTAACCTCATGCAGCCCCTGGCCGACGATATCGCCGCCTTCCGCCGCTTCAACCGCATGTACACACGCTTCATCGGAACCCTCCGCGAGGGCATGCACGACACCGAATACAGCCTCGCCGAGGCGCGCGTTCTCTACGAACTCGCCAATCGCCCCGTGCCCACCGCCAGGCAGATCGCCGAAGAGCTCGGCATGGACGCCGGCTACCTCAGCCGCCTGCTCGGGAAATTGCAGCGCGCCGGACTGCTCCGGCGCAAGTCGTCGAAGCAGGACGCCAGGTCCGCCGAACTCGCCCTCACAGTCCGCGGCAGGGCCGCCTTCCGGAAGCTGAATCTCCGCTCGGACCGGCAGGCGCACTCCGTACTGGAGCCCTTGCCGCACGCGGATCGCACCGCGCTCGTCCGCTCCATGCGGACCATCGAGGAGGTTCTTGTCCGGCCCGCATCCGCCCCGCCGGCCTTCGTCCTGCGTCCGCACCGCGCCGGCGACATGGGCTGGGTGGTCTGCCGGGAAGGCGCGGTCTACGCGGAAGAATACGGCTGGGATCTGACCTTCGAGGGCCTGGTCGCGCGCATCGTTGCCGACTTCCTCGCCAACTTCGACCCCCTCCGCGAGCGCTGCTGGATTGCCGATGTCGCAGGCGAAAGCATGGGCCACATCTTCCTGGTCAAACATCCCGACCGTCCCGACACCGCTAAGCTCCGCCTCCTGTTCGTGGAACCCGCCGCGCGCGGCATGGGCCTCGGACACGCCCTCGTCGACGAATGCATCCGTTTTGCACGCTCCGCCGGCTATCGCCGCGTCGTGCTCTGGACCCAGAGCATGCTCCTGCCCGCCCGCCGCATCTACCTGGCCGCCGGCTTCCGCCTCATCCAGGAGGAACCACACCACAGCTTCGGCCACGACCTCACCGGCCAAACCTGGGAACTCGACCTGGTGGGATAGGCCTCCCGGCCTGTCCACTAATCAGTTTTTCTGCCGGCTGTCGCGCCTTACAACTCCGCGGCGTTGATCTCGATGATGTGCCTGTCGGGATCCAGAATGTACGCCTGCGGGAATCCCGCGGTGGCATGCGGTTGCAGGATCATCCGGCTGAACTCGTCCGCCGCACCTTCTTCCCGGTAGCCCTTCGACCGCAACTCTTCCACCGCCGCACGGTAATCCGGCACGCGCACCGCGAAATGCGAATCGCGCGTATCCAGTCCCTTGCCGGTCCGGAAGCTCGGGTTCGTGTGCACAATCAGGTGCACTTGCTGCGCGGCGCCCGCCTGAAACCACGCCCCCGGAAAATTAAACGGCGGCCGCGTGATCTCGGTCAGGCCGAGGACTTCGCGGTAGAAGCGCCGTGAGCGCTCCAGATCGGTTACCGTCAGGCTGACATGGTGAATGGCTTCAATCTGCATGGGCGTTCTTCCATGGTAGCCACAAAAAACTTTGGTGTCTTTTCCCCCGCTTTACGCTTTCATAAGTAACCGGGCAATTCACAAGGTTGCCCCTGCTTTACCCTTACCTGCGAGGGGCGGTTTCACGGGGATCCGCCCTTTTCACTCCGCTTGCGGAATCCATTGCCGCAGGTCGGCGAGAATCGCGTCGAAGCGCTGCACCACGTCCGTCAAATGCACCGATCCCATACTCCACCGGTACCGCAGCAGGCTGACGTAGGCCGAAATCATCGCCGCCGCCAGTTGCATGCGGCAGCGCAACTGCCAGGACGCCAGCTCCTGCTGCCCGGCCGAATCCTCCGCCAGATCTTCGATCTCCTCGATGACCCCGGTGAACTCCGCCCGCACGCTGGCCAGGTACTCGCGGAAGATCCAACACCGCCGCCGCCGAAATACCGTCTCTCCACGACGCGTGTAGCCCGGCACGCTCCTCAGGAACTCGATGTCGCGCCGGTCGAACAGGCGCATCATCGGCAGGGAGTGTGGCTCGTAACTCACGTGCCAAGTATCCGCCTCCCATCCCCGGCATCGCCAGTGCCATCCGTACCGGCGGAGTCATGGTACGCCTGGGAAATTAAACCCACCCCCTCCCCCGTCGGGGCCTTTCAGGTAGTAAGCTATCGAGTAGGGAAGTTACGGCAGGGATCGAGACGATGACATCGACTTGCGAGTATCCTCAGTTCTTTCAGCCCCATGCGAACCTGAGCGATGATGTCAACGGCAACATCGTTCAATCGGAGATCGAAGGCGGAGTGCATCTGCGCGATCTCTCGCCGGGTACCGTAATCGAAGTCCGCACCCAGAATCGCGATTACACCATCCTTTATAAGGGGTGGGACCAGGCCGAGATTTCCGGACATCCCGTGTTTTGCCCCGAACCCGTACCGGTTACCATCCACGGCTCCACCTGGGGTGGTTCCATGCTCAAGACCCGCTATATCGGCCGCGGCATGCGCCTGGAATTCGGCAACGCCAAGTCCGACCCCATCCGCACTTCCATCATTTTGGAAGTTCGTTCGCGCGAATCGTAAACTTCCCGGTTCCGGGCCGATAAGGCTCGGTGTGAGCCTCTTTCTTCGTCAGGCCGAGCAAATTCTGGAAATCGCCCTCCGTGGCGATACCGAAATCGCGATTGCCATCGACCCGCACGGCGCCGTGCGAACCGTCGATCCCACAGGTTGGTCCCTCCCGTCACTTCGCCTGGAATATGGTGCCGGCGTCGTTTATAAGGTGGAGCGATTTGCCGGAATCCTTCGCGTGGAAGGTTGGGATGGTGCCCGCCGCTGCCTGCTCGAACGCCCGCTCGCCAAACCGGGTGGGCAAGCCGCCTACATGACCCGCACGGGTTGTCGGGAAACTTCGGCCGAGAGCACCGCGTCCAGGAAATCGTCGCCGATGTCGAAGCTGGAACCCTGCGCGGCAAACTCCAGGCGCACGATCTCGCAGTCTTCCGATACCCAGGCGCCGTTGATCATCCGGAACTCGGCTGCATCGTCGGTGTCCTTCACCGCTACTCTCATCAGTTGATCTCCGAAAGAGAGTACGATCCCCTGCAGGACCAACCCGTTCCTGTACTTGATTAGAATCATGCGAACCCATCATGCAACGAAGTTGTAAATGCCGCCAGTGCTCCCCGTACTACTTGCAAAGTATAGTGGATTAGGACCTTAGTTCATCGTTCCTAGGGATTTGCTTAAGAGATCTAAGGCACGGATGAGTCGGGAAAAACGTACGATTCTTCGCACTCCGCGACTGCCCAATCCGCATTCCTTTCACTGTCTGCCGGCTCCCATCCCACGATTTACAAGTGTTTGTGCCACTTCCTTGTCACCGGCCCATCCGGCGCTTCTCAACTCAGCCAAAGTCACTGGACTAATCGCGTTAACGCCGGGCAAAACTTCCGCTGAGTTTTGCTGCCGAAGGTCATAGTACGAAATTCGTTTTTCAACCGGCCGCCGACAAGCCGCGCGCGCCGCCCTGCGCCTCTACGCACAGCATTTCGTACAGATCGCCAAATGTCCGGTCGCTGGTCCGCGCCTTTTCCAGGGCCGCCCCATAGACCGCGCAAAACTCCGCCGCGCGCGTCTCGATCCAACGCTCCGCCATCGCCGGCAGCCGCTCTTCGCGCAGATTGCCGAACGCGAAACGCCGCGGAAAACCGAAGCGCATCGGCGCCACCGCACCCGTATGCTCGATGACCAGCGGTGAGAGGATCTCGCCCAGGTATCGCATTTCCCGCTCCACGTCCCGCTTCCAGGATGCGAGATCGTCCGGTTCGATCGGCAGGTTGTACCGGTTTGTCGCATCCAGGTGGATCACCAGCCTCCCGCGATGCAGGTCGCTGAGGCATTCCGCCATCATCCACGCCGTGGACATCTGTTCGTCGGTCAGCCCGGCCGTCGGCCGCACCTGCAGCATCGCCGCGCCCTGCGCGGTGGCATATTCCGCGGCCCATTCCAGGTCGCGGAGGCTTTGCTCGCTCAAGTCGAACACGATCGCGAAGGGAATTTCGGACCGGCGCACCAGGTCCAGCCGGTCTTCCATGAACTGCGCCGCCCGCGATACGCGGCACGAGCGCTTCGGACGCACCGTCCGCGCGTCCACCGAAATTCCCAACAGGTCGATCGAAAATCGCAGCCAGTCCAGTTGCGCCGCGGTCGGGTTGGCGCGGTCGATAATCATCGAAGTCAACATGTGCCGCTGATGCGCTTCGCGGCACAACGCCGGGAGCCCCCGGTAATGCAGGGGCTCCTCGCCGGCGATGCTCAGGAAGTTGTAGCCCAGGTCCGCCGCATCGGCGACGGCTTGCAGAAGGAGCGGAACTCCCAGTTCGTTTCGCTCTTCGGATCCAGATGAATTTCGGCAGCTACTGCGCAGGGAACTCCAGGGGGCGGGGTGAATTTCGAGGGTTCTGACATCTGGGATGTGAAGGTTCATCGGGATCTCCTGACTACCGGGCTCTCTCCCATGGTGTGCCCCGATGGGAAAACGTATCGGCGGATTGTTTTTTTTTACGAGTGATACGTTCGCCGCTTTTCAGTCACTATTCAACAATCGCCCCGGTGACGAGCCGGGGCACGGGACCGGCGTTTCTTCGCGATATCGCCCGGCCCAACCCTGCGAAGCGTTCGCGCACGCCGTCCGGAGGCGGTGTGCGCGGGCCTTGACTCGGTCTTATCTTTGTTAATACCTGGTTAATACCTGCCCCCTATTGCCAAAGACCCGGCCCGGGATTCCCTCTTCTTACGCTGTATAATTGTGAACATCGTGCAGCGTCAGAGCTTCGACGCCGATTATGTGCAGCGGCTCATCAATTCGGATGGCGACACCGAACATGCCTTCGTGGCGTACTTCGGCGAATTACTATCCATCAAACTGCGTTCCCGGCTGCGATCCCCGGACCTGATCCAGGACGTCACCCAGGAGACTTTCCTGCGCGTCCTCAGAACGCTCCGTCAATCCGGCATCGATAGCCCGGAGGCGCTCGGCTCGTTCGTCAATTCGGTTTGCAATAACGTCCTCTTCGAGCTCTACCGGACCCAGACCCGGAGCGCCGACCCCCTGGAGGATCGCGCCTCCGGCGATCCCGCGGCCGACACCACCATAGTGGAAGAGGAGGAGCGCACCCAGGTCCGCAGCGTGCTCAGCGAACTGCCCGAGAAAGACCGTAAGCTCTTGCGCTGGATATTCTTCGAGGAAAGGGACAAAGGCGAGGTCTGCCGTGTGCTTCAGGTGGACCGTGAGTACCTTCGCGTACTCGTGCACCGCGCGAAGCAGCGCTTCCGCACCGATTATTTGCGGCGTGTTGCAACGAAAACCGGGCGTGCGACACCAATGTCATGAGTATGGAGCATCACAGAGCGCTGGCCACGAAGGCCTCGGAGCGGTACCTGCTCGGCGAAATGAGCGAGCCGGAACGCTTCGAGTTCGAGGCCCACTATTTTGATTGCCAGGCCTGCGCCGATGACGTCCGTACCGGCGCCGCGCTTGCCCGCGGCATCAAGGCCGTCTGCGCCGAAGACACCGCCCTGCGCCCGCAGACCACCGTAGTGCGCGATCCGCCCCGCCCCGGCTGGTTTGCCTGGCTTTCCTTCCCGGTGCTCGCCCCCAGCGCCCTTGCCTTGGCCTTCGCCTGCGTCGCCGCCTGGCAGTACTTCGTGGTGATGCCCGGCCTGCGCTGGGCCGGTGGGACTCAAGCGCTCACGCCGATCGTGCTCCGCGCCGCCGCCCGCGGCGAGGAACAGGCCATCGAACTCCGCAAAGATCAGCCCGTCTCCATGCTTTCGCTCGATGTCAACGCCGCCGCCCCCGGCGCTCCCCTGCGCTATGACGTCGATGGCCCAGGCGGTGGAACCCGCCTGACCGGCACTACCCAGGCTCCCCCGGCCGCATCGCCCCTGATCGTGATGCTCCCGAACGCGGCCATTCGGGAATCCGGCGCGTGGGTCCTCATCCTGCGAACCCCGCAGGGTGCTGAACTCGCCCGCTATCCCTTCTCCGTACATACCAACTGAGGAATTCGATGGATCAATCTCAACTTCACCCCAGACGCCATGTGTTTCGCGGCCATTCTTCTGGTGTAGCCGCTCATATCCGCCGCCCCAAGCCCGATCTGCTCCCGGTACAGGGATGCAGCACCCTACCGGTCACGGGCGGGCACCACGAAAGCCATGTGGAGGCAAAGGAGCATAACAAATATGTTTCCCATGGGCCAATCAACACCTCAGCCCACGGCGATTACATGGATGCCGATGCCGGTCGTGACACCACACTTGGCACAGTTGCCTTCGATGCTGTTCCTACAGAGACGCGAGTCACCGCCAGCGTACAGGACCTGAAGGTGCTGGAACGGGTGCACGTCGGCCGCGCCGCGATGGGGCTGGTTTCGCGCAGTGCCTCAGGAGACGAGCAACCTATCATTCAGCCCAACGGCTGCCGTCTGGAGGATGTCCGCATAGACGATTCACGGCTCAAGATCACGCTTGCCGAGGATTTCTACCGCGAGTGCGACACGCTCGAGAAACTCGAGAAAAAGCATGCCGCCGGATTGTCGCCTGATCAAGCGGCGATGCTTTTGCCGGCGCATTGCCACGGTGCCAAGGCGACCGGCTTCCCGGTTGCGAATGGCACGGTGAGGTCCACAATCGTTCAGAAAATTGAGTGGGACGGCACACCACATCACAACGCGGAAATTCATGGCCACGTGGTCTACGTCCCCGATTTCGGGAAGATCTACTTCGGAGAGATGTTCATCAGCGGTCACTCGCGGCGCCTCACCATGGTGCGCTTCCAACTCGGCAGCCCCGATGGTGGCGAGATCGTCGCGGCCGACGGCGAGGCTCCCGGGGGCACGATTCCTCCGACTTAGAATGCGGCTCGCAGCAGCAGCGTTGGTTCTGTTTTGCGGTTGTTCGCTGACCCGAACTGAATCGCTCGATTCCATGTTCGACAGAACGCGTGGAGAGTTTCGTGCCGGCGAACTCGCCAAGGCGGAGCTCTCCGCGGAGCGCGGGCTCGCGGCCGCCGATTCCCGGCACGATCTCTTCTTTCACTGGAAGTTCCGCCTAGTGCACGCGGAGATTCTTCTCTATGGCAAACGGGCCGAAGTGGTCTTGGCAGAGCTTGACGAGCCCATGCCGACCAAGCCGAACTTCGCTCCACTCGCTGCGCGCAAACTGATGCTGCAGGGACAGGCGGCCTCCTACCTGGGTAACGCCGATCGTAGCGCCAGCCTCCTTGCAGAGGCGCGTCGCGCTGCGGAGGCTGCGGAGGCGGCTGAAGTTCTGGTCGATCTGGAGAATCTTCAGGGCATCCTGGCCCTGAAGGTCAAGCGATACGACGAGGCAGAGCGTTTCTGGCGCAGCGCGCTGGAGCGCGCTCGGGCCCTTCGGTCGCCCTATCCTGAGGCGAGCGTCCTAGTCAACCTGGGTATGATTCGTTTCACCCGCCACCGCTACGACGAAGCCGTCGGATTCTTCGAGGAGGCTTCCGGCCGCGCCGGTCCGCAGCTGCAGGTACTTTATTGGCTTGCGCAGTCTAATCTGGCCGTCTGCTACTCGGTGCTGGGGGATTACGATCGGGCTATACAGATCTATGCCAGTAGCGTGGCTTTTTACGAGCGCTCTGGCGCCAAATATTACCTTCAACTCTCACTGGGCCAAACTGGGTATGCGTATCTGCTGAAGGGTGAATTGAAGACTGCAATCCCCTATCTAAAGCGCGCCCTCAGTGTCGTCAGTGAAATGGGCAGCTCCGGGGATGCTGCGATCTCCGCCGGCAATCTGTCGGCGATCTATACCGAACTCGGTGACTGGTCGAATGCCGCCAGCCTGAATGAGGAAGCCGTTCGCCTGAAATCCGCGGCGCGCATCAATACGCTTTTCTACAACACACTCAATTCCGCCCGCATCGCGTCAGGACGGGGCGATCTCGATCTGGCCGCACGCCTGTTTGGGCAAGCCATGGCGGAGGGTAAAGACGACCCATCGGTGGCATGGGGAGTCCACGAGGGTCTGGGCGCCATCGCCCGCCGGCAACACCAACCCGCCGAAGCCGTCCGCCAGTTCGAGGACGCTGTCGATGTGGTGGAGAAGACGCGCTCCGACCTCCTGCGCACCGAGTTCAAACTGCCTTTCCTCAACGGCCTCATCCGCTTCTACGGTCAGTACGTCGATATCCTGATAGACCAACACCAGTTCGACCGCGCCCTCGCCGTCGCCGATTCCAGCCGCTCCCAAGTCCTCGCCGAACGTTACGGATCCCCCGCCGCTCGTCGTCTCGCGCCAGATGCCTTCCACGCCCTCGCCCGTCAATCCAATTCCATACTCCTCTCCTACTGGCTCGGGCCCGCCCGCTCCCATGCCTGGGTCGTGACCGGCAACGAGATCCATCACGTGGAACTGCCGCCCGCCGCGCAGATCGAACCGCTGGTGCGCGAATATCAGGACGCCATCGAACGCCGCCTCGCCGACCCCCTGCGCACGCGGATCCCCGCCGGCGACCGTCTCTATCAGTTGCTCATCCAGCCGCTCCGCGCGTGGATTCCCGCCGGATCGCGTGTCATCCTCACCCCCGACGGCGCCCTCCACGGCCTCAACTTCGAATCGCTCCCCCTGCCCGGCGATACCCCTCGCTACCTGATCCAGGAAGTGACCCTCTCCCTCGCCCCATCGCTCGCGCTACTCGCCGGCAAACCGCCCGACAGCCATCCCGCCCACCGCCTGCTCCTCCTCGGCGACCCGATCACCAACGACCCCGCGTTCCCGGCGCTGACCAACGCCCCCGCCGAAATCGCCGCCGTGACCCGCCGCTTCGGCGGCGCCGGCAACGTCGTCCTCAGCCGCGAGGCCGCCACGCCCGACGCCTGGCGCAAGGCCGGCCCCGGAGCCTTCTCCGCCATCCACTTCACCACCCACGCCGTCGCCAACCGCGAGAGCCCGCTCGATTCCGCCGTCCTGCTCTCCACCGGCAAACTCTACGCCCGCGACGTGATGGACGTCCCGCTCACCGCCGACCTGGTCACCTTTTCCGCCTGCCGCGGCGTCGGCCTCCGCACCTACTCCGGCGAAGGCCTCGTCGGCTTCTCATGGGCCTTCCTCCGCGCCGGCGCCCGCAACGTCGTCGCCGGCCTCTGGGACGTCAACGATCAATCCACCGCCATCCTGATGGACACTCTCTACGCCGAACTCGCCGCCGGCAAACGCCCCGCCGACGCCCTCCGCACCGCCAAACTCTCCCTCATCGCCAACCCCGGCAACCTCCACAAGCCCTACTACTGGGCCCCCTTCCAGCTCTACACCGTGGCACCGTAGAACTGGATTGCCATTTCCGGCGTCAGCACCTGGACCGGAGATCCGCGGAAACCCTTCGGGTCTCTCGTTACCACGCTCCCGCAGCCTGCTCCCCGTGCCGCTGCCGCCGTCACCGCATGCTCGAAATCCGAACACGGCAACTGCAGCGCCTCCTGAATGACCGCGGCATCTACAGCAGCCACCCCGAACACCCGCAAAATATCCGAGAGGATTCGTTTAGTCCCGGCGGCGCCCTTTTCCTTCCGGACCAGGTAATGAATTGTCGTCACCGCGTGCGCCGAAATCAGGCCCTCCGCTCTGCCAGTCTCGACCGCTGCCCACACCGCGGCGCTGGCTTCTACGTAAGGCTTTCGCTCGAGCAACACATCGAGGATCACATGGACATCAACCAGGATCCGTTTCATCGATACTTGGCCGCCAGATGTTTCCTATAACTCTCGATGTCAGCTTTCTTGAGTGATCCTCGCAACGAGTTCAGGATCGGCGGCGTGTCTGAAGAGGATGGTTCCGACATTGCCGCGAGATAAGCTTCGACCATCTTCGAGACCGACACGCCGCGTTGCTTTGCATAGCGTTTCGCCCGCGTTACTACCCGCTCGTCAACACTCAAGGTCAACTTCGCCATATACGTATCATATCCAAAAACTTATACGTACCCTTTCGTCTGTCTTATCTGTGTTCATCTGCGTTTATCTGCGGCCCATATTGCTTTTTTAGAAAAACAGAAATGGCCACAGATGAACACAGATGAACGCAGATAAGACAACACGTGCCTCCCCACCCCTCCCCCGCCCGGGCGTACACTGGAGTTCGCCATGACTCGCCGTGATCTCCTCGCCGCCGCGTTGTCGGCGCCCCTCCTGCGCTCCGCCCCCGCCAAGCTCAAAATCGGCATCACCGATTGGAACCTCCGCCTCGCCGCCAATCCCGACGCCATCCCGCTCGCCGCCAAGCTAGGCTTCGACGGCGTCCAGATCTCCTGCGGCCGCCGCCTCGTGGACGACAAGATGCCGCTCGATAACCCCGACGCCATCGCCCGCTGCCTCGCCCTGTCCAAGGAACACAACATCCCCATCGACGGCACCTGCGCCGACCGCCTCCACGAGAACGGCCTCAAGAGCGACAAACTCGCCTTCCGCTGGGTCCGCGATTCAATCCGTATCACCAAAGCGCTCGGCACCGAGGTCCTCCTCCTCCCCTTCTTCGGCAAATGGGCCATCGAAGAGCGCAGTGAGATGGATTACACCGCCGGCGCCCTACGCGCCCTCGCCCCGGAAGCCGAGAAGGCCGGCGTAATCCTCGGCCTCGAAAACACCATCTCCGCCGAGGACAACGCCCGCATCCTGGACATGGTCGGCTCCAAAAACGTCCTGGTCTATTACGACGTCGGCAACTCCACCGGCAAGGGCTTCGACCCCGTCAAAGAGATCCGCTGGCTCGGCAAAGATCGCATCTGCCAGATCCACCTGAAGGACAATCCCAACTTCCTCGGCGAAGGCAAGATCCAGTTCGCCCCTATCCTCCAGGCCATCCGCGACATCGGCTTCACCGGCTACGCCAACCTCGAAACCGACTCCAAATCCGCCGCGACTCTCGACGCCGATCTGCGCCGCAACCTGAGTTATATTCGCTCACTCGGGTGAGGACTGCGCGAACTCCCCCACCCACCCGACTCCCAAACCCGCTATATTCGGACTGCAGTGTCCTTAATTGCAGTGAATCTCCATTCGGAGCAATTCGGTCCTTTACGTGCCTACACGCAGCCCGAGAGGATCAATCCCTATGCGAACCTTCGCAGTCATCGCCCTCGTCGGCGCCTCCTGCCTGCTCCACGCCGCTTCCCAGGACAAGCCGGCCCTCAAAATGGTTCCGCCTTCCGTCACCTCCGCCGCCTCCGGCCCCGAGATGTTCAACACCTACTGCGCCGTCTGCCACGGCAGGTCCGGTAAAGGCGACGGCCCCGCCGCCGCGTCCCTGAAGAAGCCCGCCACCGACCTCACGCAGATCGCTCGCAGGAACGGCGGAAAATTCCCAGACCTCCAGGTCCGCCAGACCCTCATCGAAGAGATCCACGGCGCGCACGGCAGCAGCGAGATGCCCGTCTGGGGTCCCGTCTTCAAGAGCATTGAAGCGGGCGACTCCCTCTGGCGCCTGCGGGTGCAGAATCTCATCGACTACATCCACACCCTCCAGGCAAAGTAAGCCGCCGCGACCCCGGTGCTATCCTGCATAACGATGCACCGCCTGGTACTGATTTTCTTCGCGACCCTCCTGGCCGCCCAGACCCCCGCCAACTACGCCGGATTGCGCTGGCGCGACATCGGCCCCTACCGCGGCGGCCGCACCGTCGGCGCCGCCGGCATCGCCGCCCAGCCCAACGTCTTCTACATCGGCGTCAACAACGGCGGCGTCTGGAAGACCGACGACTTCGGCCGCACCTGGAAGCCCCTCTTCGACGACCAGCCCACCGGCTCCATCGGCGCCATCGCGATCGCCCCCTCCGACCCCAACATCATCTACGTCGGCAGCGGCGAAGGTCTCCAGCGCCCCGATCTCTCCGTCGGCGACGGCATGTACAAGTCCACCGACGCCGGCAAGACCTGGACGCCACCTCGGCCTCCGCGACGCCCAGCAGATCCCCGCCATCATCGTCGACCCGCGCAATCCCAACCGCCTCTTCGTCGCCGTCCTCGGCCACCCCTACGGCCCCAACCCCGAGCGCGGCGTCTTCCGCTCCACCGATGGCGGCCAGTCCTGGCAGAAGGTGCTCTACAAGGACGACCGCACCGGCGCCATCGATCTCGCCTTCGACCCGCGCAATCCGCAGACCGTCTACGCCGTCCTCTGGCAGGCGCAGCAGGGCCCCTGGGAAAACGGCGCCTTCTCCGGCCCCAACAGCGGCCTCTTCAAATCCACCGACGGCGGCACCACCTGGAATCCGCATCGGCGCCGGCTTGCCCACCTTCGCACCAGGGCGGCCTCGGCCGCATCGGCATCGCCATCGCGCCCAGCGACGGCAATCGCATGTACGCGCTGGTCGAAGCCCGCGGCGAAGCCGGCGGCTCTATCGCTCCGACGACGCCGGCGCCACCTGGAAGCGCGTCAACGGCGAGCAGCGCATCTACGGCCGCGGCAGCGATTTCGCCTGCGTCCGCGTCGACCCCAAGAACAAGGACGTCATCTACGTCGCCAACACCTCCACCTACCGCTCCACCGATGCCGGCCAGAGTTTCACCGCCATCAAGGGCGCGCCCGGCGGCGACGACTATCACACCATCTGGATCAATCCCACGAACCCCAACATCATCCTCCTCGCCGCCGACCAGGGCGCCACCATCACCGTCAACCACGGCGCCACCTGGAGCAGTTGGTACAACCAGCCGACCGCGCAGTTCTATCACGTCATCACCGACAATCAGATTCCCTACTGGGTCTACGGCGGCCAGCAGGAGAGCGGCTCCGCCGGCGTCGCCAGCCGCGGCAACGATGGCGCAGATCACCTTCCGCGACTGGCATCCCGTCGGCGCCGAGGAGTACGGCTACATCGCGCCCGACCCGCTCAATCCCAACATCATCTACGGCAGCCACGGCACGCAGCTTCAACTCGCGTCACCGGCGAAGTCGAGCAACGTCGCATCCGCACGGCAATTATCGCTATCTGCGCACCGCGCCGCTGCTCTTCAGCACCGTCGATCCGCACGTGCTCTACCTCGGCGCGCAGGTCGTCCTCAAGACCACCGATGGCGCCGCAACTGGGAAGCCATCAGCCCCGATCTCTCCCGCGAAACCTACGACCTTCCCGCCAGCGTCGCCGTCCTATCCCGACGCCGCCAAACAGCAGGCCACCCGCCGCGGCGTGGTCTACTCGCTCGCGCCCTCGCGCCTCAACGTCAACGTCCTCTGGGCCGGCACCGACGATGGCCTCATCCACGTCACGCGCGACGGCGGCAAGACCTGGAAGAACGTCACCCCGCCCGCCCTGACCCCGTGGAGCAAGATCGCGCAGCTCGATGCCTCCCACTTCGACGACAACACCGTCTACGCCGCCGTCAACCGCCTCCGCCTCGACGACCTGAAGCCGCACATCTGTCGCACCCACGATGGCGGCGCCACCTGGCAGGAGACCGTCCGCGGCCTGCCCGATGCCCCCGTCAACGCCGTCCGCGAAGATCCCGTGCGCAAAGGCCTGCTCTTCGCCGCCACCGAGCTCGCCGTCTTCGTCAGCTTCAACGATGGCGACGATTGGCAGCCCCTGCGCCAGAACATGCCCGCCACCTCGATCCGCGACCTCGTGGTGCACGATGACGATCTCGTGGTCGGCACGCACGGCCGCGGCTTCTGGATTCTCGACGACATCTCCCCGCTCCGTCAGCCTCACCGCCGAGACCACCTCTACGCGCCCGCGCACCACCTATCCGCTTCCCGCGCAACACACAACACCGGACACGCCGCTGCCGCCCGAAGAGCCCGCCGGCAAGAATCCGCCCGATGGCGCCATCCTCTACTACAACCTGAAGTCCGCCGCCACCGGCCCCGGTCGTCATCGACATCCTCGATACCACCGGCAAGGTCCTCGCCCGCTTCGAGAGCACCGACCAGCCTCCGCCGCCCGATCCCGCTCTCAACGTCCCCACCTACTGGATCCGTCCCTTCGCACGCCCCGCCGCCACCGCCGGCATGCACCGCTTCGTCTGGGACCTCCACGCCGCCCCCACCGGCGAGGCCCGCCGCCGCGGCGGCGAGTACCCCATCTCCGCCATCTATCAGGACACCCCCGGCATCCAGGGCGAATGGATGCCCCCCGGCACTTACACCGTCCAGCTGACCGTCGACGGCCGCACTTACACGCAGCCCCTGACCGTGATCCCCGACCCGAGGTAAGAGCCGCGACCGTAAGGGAATGTAAGGGAGCGATCACTCGGCCCCTGAAATGCATTGCAGGCGGCCATGAACCTTTCTGCCTTGCGTGACCAAAAAGGAATCTCCCTGAGCCAGATCGCCGAAGCCACCAAAATCGGAGTCCGCTATCTCGAGGCCATCGAGCGCGAACAGTTCGGCCGCCTTCCCGGCGGAATTTATAACATCAGTTACATCCGCCAGTATGCTAAAGCTATCGAAGTCAGTGCCGAGACCATTCTCGAACACTACCTTCGGTCTGCTCCCATCAGTTGACCCCAGCGGCGTCCTCTGACGGGATTGGAAATTTCGATCCAGTACTCTGTAATTCCTACCGCCGGCCCGGTCTTGCGGACCCGGTGCGGGCAGTTATAATCTCTGTTTGCTACCCAAAACCGCTTTTCTCTTTCCGGGCCAGGGCTCGCAGGCCCCAGGCATGGGCAAGGCCCTCGCCGACACGCACGCTGCCGCGCGCCGCGTCTTCGAGGAGGCTGACGACGCCCTCGGTTTCGCCCTCTCCCGCCTCTGTTTTGAAGGTCCCGAGGATCAGCTCAAGCTCACCGAAAATACCCAGCCCGCGCTGCTCACCGTTTCCATCGCCGCCTTCCAAGTGCTGCGCGAAACCGGCCGCGTCCCGGATTACGTCGCCGGCCACAGCCTCGGCGAGTACTCCGCGCTCGTCGCCGCCGGCAGCCTCCGCTTTGCCGACGCCGTCCGCATCGTCCGCAAGCGCGGCCAGTACATGCAGGAAGCCGTTCCCCAGGGAGTCGGCGCCATGGCCGCCATCCTGAAACTCCCCGAAGGCAAGCTCGAGTCCATCATCGCCCAGGCCGGCCAGGGCGAAGTTCTCAGCGCCGCCAACCTGAACTCTCCCGACCAGGTCGTGATCGCCGGCCACACGGGCGCCGTCAATCGCGCCGCCGAGTTGGCCAAGGCCGCGGGAGCCAAGCGCGCCATCCTTCTGCCCGTCAGCGCGCCCTTCCATTGCGCCCTGATGCGGCCGGCCCAGGATCGCCTGCGCGCCGATCTCGACGCCGCCGAATTCCACGACCTCGCCTGTCCCCTGGTCAACAACTGGCAGGCCCGCGAAATCCGCACTGGCGCCGAAGCCCGCGAAGGCCTCTACCAGCAGGTGCCCAACCCCGTCCGCTGGGTCGAAACCATACGCTACCTGGCAGGACAGGGCGCCACCTGCTTCATCGAAGTCGGCGCCGGCGCCGTCCTCACCGGCCTCTTGCGCAATATCGATTCCAGCCTGCAGGGCATCAAATTCGGCGAACCTGCCGACCTGGAAAAGCTACTGGCTACCTGCTAAGCTCTCCCTTAGTAGGCGTGCGCCAGATGTCCGACCCCAAACTTCGCTGTCCCAGCTGCCATGGCTCGGATATCCGTCATTCGCTTCCCCGCGGATTGCTCGATTCGCTGATGATGGCTTTCCGCAGAAAGCCCTACCGCTGCCGCCGCTGCGAGCGCCGCTTTTACGCCGATCTCATCGCCGCCGAACCCGAACCCGTCGACCCCCAGTAGCGCTCCCGCACCGCGAACCGCGACCGTCAGGGAGCGATCTAAATGCCTTTCTAAACCCTCCGCACCTTCACGCCCGCCTCGCCGAACAGCACCTCGACCATCCCGAAATGCTCGTTATAGTAGTCGCTCGAGTACTGCGTCATCCGCTCCGCCGAGATCACCACCGCGACGATTCCCGCCTGCACCACCGCCCGCGCGCAGTCCATGCACGGCATGATGTCCACGTAAATCGTGCAGCCCTCCGTGGCCGTCCCCGCCCGCGCCGCGTTGCAAATTGCATTCCGCTCGGCATGCTCGATCCACAAATATTTCGTCGGCCGCACCAGCCGCTCCGGCACGTCGTCGCGAATCCCGCGCGGAAACGAATTGTACCCAGTCGAGCGGATCTCGTGGTTCGGTCCCACGATCACGCACCCGATCTGCGTATTCGGATCCTTGCTGCGCGCCGCCACGGTTCTACAGATTTCCAGGTTGTATTGGTCCCAGGAAGGGATCGTTCGCATACCATACAGTTGCATTTCTTCTCCCTTTCAGGCAAGCTGGTAGGTTTTCCATTCTTAAAATCCATGCGGATACGAGTGTTGTATCACGACCACTGTTTTGACGGGGCAGCGTCAGCTGCCTACTTCAGCCGTTTCATCGCGGGTGCGGTCCACCCGGATGCGGAATTTCAGTACACGGGCATGGCCCACAAGGCCTCCCAGATGTTCGACCACTCGCTCTTCGATGGCGATGAAAACGCCATCGTCGATTTCAAGTATTCCAGCGACCCCAAGCTCACCTGGTGGTTCGACCACCATCAGAGCGCCTTCCTGAACGCCGAGGACCAGGAGCACTTCCGCCGTGATACCAGCGGCCGGAAGCTCTACGACCCGAGCTTCAAGTCCTGCACGTCATTCATCTGCCGCGTCGGGCAAGATCGCTTCGGGTTCCGCGCGCCCGATCTCGACGACCTCGTCCACTGGTCGCTCATCATCGATGGCGCACAGTACCCGGATGCCCGCACCGCCGTCGAACTCGGCGCCCCCGCCATGAAGCTGACGCTCGTCATCGAGGCCGCCAAAGGCAGCGATGTCGTGCAGAAAATCATCGGCTGGATGCAGCACCGCCAGCTCTCCGAGATCATCGCCGAGCCGGAAATCCAGGCCATCTACGAGCCCCTCTATCGCCGCCACGTCGAGTCCATCGATCTCATCCGCGATCGCGCCCACCAGGACGATGGCGTCATCTTCTTCGATCTCGCCGGCTATGACGTAGAGGGCTACAACAAGTTCATCCCCTACTACCTCTTTCCCGATTCCACCTACACCGTCTCGGTGACGCCCTCCAGCTTCCGCACCAAGATCTCGGTGGGCTCTAATCCCTGGACCCCCGTGGAACCCAGGCACAACCTCGCGACCATCTGCGAACGCTACGGCGGCGGCGGCCACGCCCGCGTCGGCGCCATCAGCCTCGCCCCCGGCGAACTCACCCGCGCCCGCGAAGTCGCCGCCGAAATCGTCGCCGAACTCAAGACGTAGGACAGGCCTCCCGGCCTGTCCACTAATCTGTTTTTCTTATCCCCGCAGCGCCTCTCCCTGGCATGTCGGGTGATTGCACTGGCACACTAACTCCGTGATCTCTCCCGCGTCCTTGCACGCCGTGCTGCAGTAACTCTCGCCTTCCTTCACCGGACAGTTACACGCTGGATGTTTGCACGTATTCTTCGAGGCCATAGACCCCTCCTGGCCTCCAGTACACCATCCAACCTGTCCCCGCGCTGTATCGGAACCTACTTCGAATTCGGTCCTTTTGCCGGACCCGGCGTCACATCGTCACCAACCAGACGCAACACCCACCGCGTCGCCTCGAAGTACATCTTCTGCACCTGCGGATCGTCCCACGTCTCCGGCGCATGTCCGAACGAACTATAGAACACCCGTCCTTTTCCGTACATCTTCGCCCACGCCACCGCGAAGTCCCGGTCCGTCCGGTGAATGTTCGGCTTCGTGTAATCCAGCTTTGACGCATCCAGGCTCGCCAGCACCCGCACCTTCGCCCGGTCGAAATCCTTGTGCTGGTAAATCTCGTCGTGAATCGTGAACTTCACCGGAAAATGCTTCATCGCCGGAAAGCCCGGATCTTCCACAATCACCGCCGCATCGAACTGCCCCCACGGATGATTATCGAAGTACCCCCCGATCATCTCCCCGAACTCCGGCCATTCGAAAAACGCATCGTCGCCCGTGTGCGCCCCCACGAATCCCTTGCCCTCGTCCTTCACGAACGTGATCAGGTCCTTCTTCTGCGCCGCCGTCAAATTATCGCCCGTGCCGAAATAGAAAATCGCGTCGAAGTAATCCAGGTTCCGTGTATTCCGCGCCGGCGCCGGAATTGCCTGCTTCGTGATCAATTGCGAATCCGTGCGGATGTACATCTCGTACGCGCCCGAATCGTGACCCAGCCGCTCCATCGTCGCCAGCGCGTGCGAAATCGAATCGTGCTGGAACGCCGTCAGCGTGTCGCCCCACGCCAGCACGCGCTTGGGCCTCGGACGCTGCGGAGTCTGCGACGCCAGCGGGCTCAACAGCGCCGCCGCGGCTACGGCAATCAGGAATCGGGACATAAATCCTACGATACCGCCGTTGCGGGGAGAAGCGCGTCCCATTATGCTGGTAACCGCCTAGCCATGAAACTCAATACCGCATCTCGCCTGACCCTTACTGCGGCTGCCGGCGCGCTGCTCCTCTTTACCGCTGCCGCGCAGCAGCAGAAATCCAAACCCGGAGACCTCGGTTTCACCGACACTCCCATCCTCCCCGGCCTCAAGTGGCACGTCCACGATCCCGACCGTCCCCATCCGCCCGTCGTCACCCCCGGCGCGACCCCTTACGCCCCGCCCTCCGACGCCATCGTCCTCTTTGATGGCAAGGACCTGTCCAAGTGGGCGCAGCGCGACAAAGAGGGCAAACTCGTCGACCCCAAGTGGCGCCTGATGGATGGCTACTTCGAAACCGTCGGCAACTCCGGCGACCTCGTCACCCGCGAAAAATTCGGCGATTGCCAGCTTCACATCGAATGGAGCGAACCCGTTGAAGTCTCCGGTACCAGCCAGGGCCGCGGCAACAGCGGCGTCCTCTTCATGAGCCGCTACGAAATCCAGGTCCTCGACGCTTTCAACAATCCCACCTACGCCGATGGGCAGGCCGGCGCCATCTACGGCCAGTGGCCGCCGCTCGCCAATCCCGCGCGTCCCCCGGGACAGTGGCAAGCCTACGACATCGTCTTCGAAGCCCCGCGCTTCGAGGGCGAAAAGCTCATCAGGCCCGCCTATTTCACGGTCTTCATGAACAACGTCCTCATGCACAATCGCAAAGAGGCCATGGGCGCCATGATCTATCGCAAGGTCGCCACCTACACGGCCCATGCGCCCGAAGAGCCCCTCATGCTGCAGGACCACCACAACCCCGTCCGCTTCCGCAATATCTGGATCCGCCGCCTCAACCACCACTACGATGATCCTGAAAAATAGCGCCGCGCTCCTGCTCCTCTGCGCCGCCGTGGGCCTGGCCGCCGATGCCACGCTCGCCATCAAAGTCGATCAGGTGGGCTACCTGACTGCCGCGCCCAAAATTGCCCTCGTCGCCGCCCCCGCCGCCGCTCTCGAGTTCACCGTCCGCCGCGCCGCCGACGCGTCCATAGTCTTCACCGCGCCCCTCTCCCCGCCCCACGACGATCCCGATTCCGGCGACCGCGTCCAGTCCGCCGATTTCTCCAGGCTCACCACGCCCGGCGCCTACTACCTCAACGTGCCCTCCATCGGACGCAGTTGGGAATTCGCCATCGGACCCGATGTCTATTCCCGCGCCTGGTACCTCGCCACCCGCTCCTACTACGGACAGCGCTGCGGCATCGCCGTCGATCTCGGCCCCGAATTTCCCGGCTTCCAACACGACGCCTGCCACCTCGAAGGCGCTCTCCATCCTTCCTCCGGCAAGACCGGCGCCCACGTCTCGCACGGCGGCTGGCACGACGCCGGCGATTACGGCCGCTACGTCGTCAACTCCGGCATCTCCACCGGCACCCTCCTCTGGACCTGGGAAATGTACGGCCCCAAACTCCGCGCCATCAACCTGCACCTCCCCGAGTCCGGCAACGGCACCCCCGACCTGCTCAACGAGGTCCGCTGGAACCTCGAGTGGATGCTCACCATGCAGGATGACGATGGCGGCGTCTGGCACAAACAAACCAGCGACCGCTTCTGCGGCTTCGTCATGCCCGAAAAAGACAAGCTCGTCAGCTACGTGATCGGCAGCGGCGCCGAGCCCTTCAAAACCTCCTGCGCCACCGGCGATCTCGCCGCCGTCATGGCCATCGCGGCCCGCGCATACAAGCCCTTCGACGCCCCCTTCGCCGCCAAATGTCTCCGCGCCGCCCAAAAGGCCTGGACCTGGCTCGACAAATACCCCAACGCCACCTTCCGCAATCCCGAAGGAGTCTCCACCGGTGCCTATGGCGATGGCAACTGCGCCGACGAGCGACTCTGGGCCGCCGCCGAGCTCTTCCGCACCACCGCCTCCGCCGACTACGAACGCTACTTTCTCGATCACTACACGGCCTTCCAATCAGGCATCCGAGCCGTGGGACCGCAATCCTGGCCCAGCGTCGGCAACCTCGCCCTCTGGACCTACGTCCTCGGCGCGGGCAAGAACGCCGACGCCGTCGCCGCCATCCGCGAAGCCTCCCTCGCCGCCGCCGGGCAGATCGCCGAGCGCACCGCCGCCAATCCTTACCGCGTCAGCCTCACCACCCGCGATTACATCTGGGGCTCCAACGCCGTCGCCGCCAACTACGGCATGCAGCTCCTGATCGCCAACACCTTCGCCCCCAACCCGCGCTACGTCGAAACCGCGCTCGATAATCTCCACTACCTGCTCGGCCGCAATACCTTCTCCCTCTCCTTCGTCACCCGCGTTGGCGATAACCCCTTCCGCCATCCGCACCACCGCCCGAGCGGCGCCGACGCGAATCCCGAGCCTTGGCCCGGCCTGCTCTCCGGCGGCCCCAATCACGGCCGACAGGACAACACGATGCGCAAAATCCCCGCCGACACGCCGCCGGCGAAATGCTACCTCGACGATCAGGAGGCCTACTCCGCCAACGAGGTCGCCATCAACTGGAACGCGCCCCTCGTCTTCCTCCTCGCCGGCGCGCTCGCGAACCGCGACCGTTAGGGAGCGATCTCTTGTGAAACGATCTCTTATGAAACTAACTCTCATCCTCACTTTCTCTCTGACCCTCGGCGCCCAGGAATCCCGGCGCGAAATCACCAACGCCGCCCCCAACCCGGCAGACGACGCCAAGGCCCTCAGTGACAAGGTCCCCGAAGTCTACGCGATCTCCACCCAATTCGATCGCGTCGTCATCCTTCGCTTCAAATTCGGCACCGACCTCCTCGCCGGCCTCGAAAGAATGGTGAAGCAGGAAAAAATCAAGAACGGCGTGATCCTCGCTGCCATCGGCAGCGTCCGCGGCTACCAGGTCCACCAGGTCAGCAATCGTGACCTCCCCTCGAAGAACATGTTCGTGAAAGATCCTACCGCACCCGCGGATCTCATTGGGATGAATGGCTTCATCATGAACGGCCAACTCCACCCCCACATCACCCTCTCAAATCCGGACAGGGCCTTCGGCGGACACCTCGAACCCGGTACCACCGTATTCACCTTCGTCGCCGTTACTATCGGCGTCCTCAAAGACAGTGCCGATCTCTCCCACTTAGACGACAAGAGCTATCGATGAAACTCGCCCTGGCCGGACTTACTCTCGCCGCGCTGCTCTGGTGCGCGCCTGCCGCTGAACTCTGGAGGTTCGATAGCCTCACCACGATCGGCGGGCACGACGTCACGGTCGAGGGCCATCCCCAACTCATCATCACCCCCGCCGGCAAAGCCATCCAGTTCGGCGGCATCGAGGACGCCCTCTTCCTTAACGTCCACCCCCTCGCCGGCGCCGAGACCTTCACCTGGGAAGTCATCTTCCGCCCCGATGTCGGCGGCGCCCCCGAGCAGCGCTTCTTCCACCTCCAGGAGGAAGACTCCGACAATCGCATGCTTTTCGAAATCCGCGTCGTGGATGGCCAGTGGTGCCTCGATAGCTTCGCCCAGTCCGGCACCGAATCCAAGCCCCTGCTCAACCGCGAAAAACTCCACTCCCTCGGCCGTTGGCACCACGCCGCCGCCGTCTATGACGGCCACGAGTATCGCAACTACGTCGATGGCCAGCTCGAAGGCTCCGCCCCCCTCCACCTCGCCCCCCAAAAGCCCGGCCGCACCTCCCTCGGCACCCGCATCAACCGCAAAGACTACTTCAAAGGTGCCGTCTTCCAGGCCCGCATGACCCGCGCCCCCCTCCCGCCTGCAAACTTCCTCAAGGTCCCTCGATCGCTCACCACCCCCTAGCCCATCACCCACTGCAGCTTTGCCCTTGTACTGCTGTCCTTCTGTTTGCTCGCAGGCCGCGAAGATCTAGTGGGACAGGCCTCCCGGCCAGGCCTCCCGGCCTGTCCACTTGCTGCCGTAACTCTGGCGTGTACGAAGACTAGTTTGCGGCTCGCCGCCCTGTGGGGCAGCCAATCTGGCTGCAGCCGCCTTTCAGGCGGCTTCCACGGAAACCGTCGAGCTCCTTCCCCTTCACCATCCCCCTCACACGTATCTCTATCCCCTCCGGCTATATCCCTTGACAATATAGCCACTATGAATATAATGAACCCATGGACCCTTCCTCCCTCATCCCCCTCCCGCCCGCCACCTTCCACATCCTCCTCGCCGTCGCCGATGAGGACCGCCACGGCTACGCCATCATCCAGGACGTCGCCGCCCGCACCAATGGCGCCCTCAAACTCAGCGCCGGCACCCTCTACCGCTCCATCGCCCGCATGCTCGACCAGGGCCTGATCGTCGAGCCCCGCCAGCGCCCCCTCCCCGAACTCGACGACGAACGCCGCCGCTACTACCGCATTACTCCCTTCGGACGCGCCGTCGCCGAGGCCGAATCCGGCCGCATGTCCCAACTCGTTCGCATGGCCCGCGCCCGCGGCTTCACCCCGGGGAAAGCATGATGCGCCTCTACCGCGCCCTCCTCCATCTCTATCCCGCCGGCTTCCGCGCCGAGTACGTCGAGGATCTCTGCGCCCTCTTCGCCCTTCGCCGCTCGCAAGCATCCAACCCGTTCGCCATCCTCGCCCTCTGGCTCGAAGCCATCGCCGACACCCTCACCAGCGCCATCCCGGTACACCTCGATATCCTCCGCCAGGATCTCGCCTGGGCCGCGCGATCCCTCCGCCGCACGCCCGCCTTCACCACCACCGCCATCCTCGTCGCCGCCCTCGGCATCGGCGCCACCACCGCCGCCTTCACCCTCACCGATCACGTTCTCCTCCGCCCGCTTCCCTTCGCCGATTCCGACCGCCTCGTCAAGATCTGGGAAGACCAGTCTCCCCGCGGCTACTCCCGCACGGAGCCCTCGCCCGCCAACTTCCACGATTGGCAGCGCCTCGCCACTTCCTTCGAAGCGATGGGCGCTTACTGCAGCCTCTCCTCCAATCTTTCCGGAGACGGCATCGGCGAACCCGAGCAATTGGACGGCGCCGGCATCACCGGCAATCTCTTCGCCATCCTCGGCGCGCGCCCCGCCATCGGCCGCCTCCTCACTGCCGCCGACGATCGCCCGGAGTCGGCCCGCGCCATCCTCCTCAGCGACGGCCTCTGGCGCCGCCGCTTCGGCGCCGACCCCGCCATCCTCGGCCGCACCATCGTCCTCAGCCAGTTCGCTTACACCGTGGTCGGAGTCATGCCCGGCGACTTCAACTTCCCCAGTCGCCTCACCGGATTCTGGCGTCCCCTGCGTTTCGCCGCCGCCGACGATGCCGATCGCGCCAACAACTACCTCCGCGTCATCGGCCGCCTCCGCCCCCGTGCCACCTTCGCCGGCGCACAAGCCGAAATGCGCCTGGTCGCCGCCCAAGTGGAGCGCGCCTGGCCCAAGGAGAACCATAACGTCGGCGCCGCCGTCACCACTCTCCGCGACGAAGTCTCCAACGGCTCGCGCATGCTCCTCATCGCCCTCCTCGCCGCCGCCGCGTGTGTGCTCCTCATCGGTTGCACCAACCTCGCCAACCTGCTGCTCGCCCGCGCCCTCTCCCGTCGCCGCGAACTCGCCGTGCGCACCGCCATCGGCGCTGGACGCGAACGCATCGTCCGCCAGCTCCTCACCGAAAGCCTCCTCCTCTCCTTCGCCGGCGGCATCGCCGGAGTCCTCGTCGCCCTCGCCTCGCTGCCCCTGCTTGCCCGCCTCGTTCCCACCTCGCTGCCAATCTCCGAGACCCCCGTGATCGATGCGCGCGTGCTCGCCTTCGCCGCGCTCCTCACCGTCGCCACCGGCGTTGCCTTCGGCGTGCTGCCCGCTATCCGCGCCTGCGGTGGCGCCGCCTTCCAAGGCCTGCGCGAAGGTTCGCGCGGCGGTGTCGGCGGACGCCGCGAAGGCTTGCGCTCCGCCCTCGTCGTCGCCGAAGTCGCCGGCTCCGTCGTCCTGCTCGTGGGCTGCGGATTGCTCCTGCGCGCCTTATGGCGCGTGCAAGATATCGACCCCGGCTTCCGCTCCGCCGGCGTCCTCACCCTGCGCACCGCGCTCCCCAGTCCGCGCTACAACAAGGTCACGGACCGCGATCGCTACTACGCGTACGTGCTCTCCGAATCCCGCCGCCTGCCCGGTGTGCAGAGCGCCGCCTTCGTCAGTTTCATCCCCATGTCTCCCCACGGCGGCATCTGGCCCGTCAGCGTCCCCGGCCGCGATCCCGACCTGAAATCGAGCGAGGCAGTCCTCCGCTTCGTCACCCCCGGATACTTTGCGACCCTCGGCATCCCCCTGCTCTCCGGCCGCGATGTCGATTCCACCGATACGCAAGCGGCGCCCTTCACCGCCGTGGTCAGCGAATCCTTCGCCCGCCGCTATTGGCCCGGCGAAAACCCCCTCGGTCGCCACTTCCAGTTCGCCTCTGCCGACCGCACCATCATCGGTGTGGTCGGCGACATCCGCTGGCGCGGCCTGGAGCGCGCCAACACCGAACCGCAGGTCTATCTCCCCCACCGGCAGGTCCCCGATGGCGATCTCTCCTGGTTCGCGCCCAAAGACCTCGTCCTGCGTGTCTCCGGTGAGTCCGCCGTCCTCATTCCCGCGCTCCGCCGGATCGTCGCCGCCGCCGACCCACAGCAGCCCGTCAGCAACGCCGGTATGCTCAGCGACGTGATCGAAAGCCAAACCGCCCCGCGCGCCGTCCAGGTCCGCGTCCTCGGCGCCTTCGCCGCCATCGCCTTCCTGCTCGCCGCCATCGGCATCCACGGCCTGCTCTCCTTCACAGTCTCCTCGCGCTCGCAGGAATTTGCCGTCCGCCTCGCCCTCGGCGCCCAGCGCACCAACATCCTCGCCATGATCCTCCGAGAATCGGCCGGCCTCGGGATCGCCGGTATCGCCCTCGGCATCCCCGCCGCCCTCTTCGCCGCCGGCGCCTTGCGTACCCTGCTCGCCGGACTCACCGTCTCCGACCTCCCCACTTACGCCGCCGCCATTACTCTCTGTCTGTTCATGACCCTTGCCAGCTCCCTGCTCCCCGCTCTCCGCGCCCTCCACGTAGATCCCGCCGCCGCGATAAGGGTCGAGTAGGATAGGCCTCCCGGCCTGTCCACTAATCAGTCTTTCTTTCTCGAGATAGACTTAATGCCCGCCCACTAACCGTCGAGCTTTTCAAGTCTGCGGTAGTTAGAGCTTCGGAGGATGGCAGCAACCACCTGCAATTCCTGTGCAATGGGTCGCGGGCAGGTGAGCCTGGTGCGTGGTGGCCTGGCAGCGGGAGGCGGACACACTCCCTGTGTGATCCCGATGCAATTTAGAATCATCGGATTTATTATTTTCTAGGCTTAGTTGGCTTAGACGATCCCGCCTCGTGAAGAACTCAACACTAGTAACATCAATATCCTTCAGATACTCTTGCCGATTATCTGGAAATGCGACACGATGAAAGATATGTCACCACAAGTCGATCCTACCGAGCAGGTTCTAGAGTCTCTCAATGAGGCGCTGAAGGCGGAGTTGACCGCCATCCATCAATATCTTCTGCACGCGAAGCTATGCCAGAGTTGGGGCTATTCGCGCCTTGCCGAATACAACCGTAAGGAGTCTCTCGAAGAGTTCGCGCACGCCGAAGCCCTCATGGAGCGTATTATCGCTTTGAACGCCACTCCCAAGATGACCGACATCTCCGCCATCAAGGACTGCAACGACGTTAAGGAACAATTCGAAAGTGATCTCGCCCTCGAAGTGGATGCCGTCTCGCGCCTCAATGACGCGGTTAAGGTGGCCAATCACGGCGGCGACAGCGTCTCCAGTCAGTTGTTCGCCAAAATCCTGGCCGATGAAGACCATCATGTCGGCTATCTGGAAAGCCAACTCCACATCATCGGCGAAATTGGCCTCGACAATTACCTGACACAGCAGATCCAAAAGTAGGACAGGCCTCCTGGCCTGTCCACTATTCAGGTTTTCTTCGCCTATCCGTCGGGCCACGTCATCGTCCTACACTGACAGGTAGAACTATGTCGTTTCTCGCCGACCTCCGCTTCGGTCTCCGCAGCCTCAAAAAGGCGCCGTCTTTCTCCGCCATCGCCATCGGCTCGCTCGCCCTCGGTATTGGGGGAAGCACCGCCATGTACAGCGTGATCTACGCCGTCATCATCGACCCCTTCCCCTACAAAGCCCCCGACCGCCTGATGAGCGTCAACGTCCGCGGCCCGCGCGGCGGCAACGGCAGTTACTATCCCATCGATCAGTTCCTCGATATCGCTGAACGCAACACCGTTGCCGAAGGCGTCGTCGCTTCCACCTGGTCCGACGTCTCGTGGACCGGACAGGGCGAGCCGCGGCGCCTCCGCGGCAATCACTGCACCATGAACACGTTCGACGTGATGGGCGTCGCGCCCCTCATCGGCCGCGCGCCCACAGCCTCCGACGCCGTCGAAGGCGCCGCGCCCGTCACGCTGCTCGGCTACAAATTCTGGCAGCGCCAGTTCGGCGGCGACCCCTCAGTCCTCGGTCGCACGCTGCTGCTTAATGACAAGCTCCGCACCATCATCGGCGTCATGCCCGCCCGCTTCATGTGGCGCGGTGCCGACGTCTACCTGCCCGACGTCTTCCACCGCGGCCAGACCGTCGAAGGCGAGCGCGCCGTTCACTTGCTCGCCCGTCTCAAGCCCGGCGTCACACGCGAGCAGGCCGTCGCCGGCCTTCAGCCCATCCTCCAGGACATCCAGCAGCGCGAACCCGATGCCTTTCCGAAACAATGGACCCTCCAATTGCAGGATTTCGGCGAGACCTTCCCCAGCGACATCAAAGACGCGCTCTGGATCCTCTTCGGCGCCGTCGGTCTGCTCCTGATGATCGCCTGCGTCAACGTGTCGAATCTCCTCCTCTCCCGCGCTGCCCTGCGCCGCCGCGAGATGGCTGTCCGCGCCGCCATCGGCGCGCCGCGCGCCCGCATCATCCGCCAGTTACTCTCCGAGAGCCTCTTGCTGGCCGTGATCGGCGGCCTTCTCGGCATCGCCGTCGGCGCCGCGGCGTTGCGCGGCATTATTGCCATGGTGCCGCCCAACACCATTCCCGACGAAGCCCAGATCACGCTCAACCTGCCGGTGCTGCTCTTCACGCTCGGCGTCTCCGTTGCCGCCGCCTTGCTCTTCGGTATCGCCCCCGCGCTCCAACTCTCGGGCCGCGACATCCTCAGCCCGCTCCGCGAAGCCGGGCGCGGCAATGTCGGCAGCACCCGCCAGCGCCTGCTTCTCGGCACGCTCGTCGTCGGCGAAGTCGCCCTCTCCGTGATGCTCCTGGTCGGCGCCAGCCTTATGATCCGCTCCCTCATCTCCATTCAGGGAAAGGACCTTGGCTTCCACCCCGACCGCATTCTCACCCTGCGCATCCCCGTCTCCGACCAGCGCTACAAGGAACCCGAGCGTCGCGCCGCCCTGCTGCAGGACGTGCTGCAGCGCATCCGTTCCGTCCCCGGCGCGCGCGCCGTGAGTATCAACTGGGGCCTGCCGCCTGTCTTCGCGCCCGGCTGGCCCGTCACTATCGTCGGCAGCACCCAGACCGACACCGCCAGGGTGCTGGTGCAGCAGACCGATCATCAATACCTCGACACCATGGGCATCGCGCTCCAGCAGGGCCGCTTTCTCCAAGCTTCGGAAGTCAGTGCGAAGCAGCACAGCGCTATCGTCAACCAGACCTTCGTGCGCCGCTATTTCTCCGGCGCCCCCGCGATCGGTCATCTCGTCCGCATCCCTGCCTTGCGCCAGCCGCCGTGGAATCTCGCCGACGATGCGTTTCAAATCGTCGGTGTCATCAAAGATACGGTGAACCAGGTCGGCGCCAACGAAATCGCGCCGGAAATGTACCTGCCCTTTACCATTCTCAGTCGCGCCGATCGCATCTTCGTGCTCAGCAGCGGCGCCAAAGCCGAGTCCCTCGACAAAGCCGTCAAAGCCCAGATCTATGCCGCCGATCCCAGCCAGCCCGTGATGGACGATAAATCGATGGAGGCCGTCCTCGGCGAGTACGCCTACGCGCGCCCGCGCTTCAACCTTCTGCTCTTCACCGTCTTCGCCGCGCTCGGCCTCATCCTCGCGATTTTCGGCATCTACGGCGTTATCTCCCACAACGTCGCGCAACAAACGCGCGAGATCGGCATCCGCATTGCACTTGGCGCCAGTTTCTCGCAGGTCATCACGATGGTGCTTACCCTCGGCGCCCGCCTTCTGGTAATCGGCATCGTGCTCGGCCTCGTCGCCAGCCTCGCATCGGTAAAGACCCTCTCCGGCCTCGTCCGCAACGTCTCCCCCTTCGACCCCTCTTCCTTCGCCGCCGTAGCCGCCCTCCTCTTCCTCGCCGGCCTCCTCGCCGCCTTCATCCCCGCCCGCCGCGCCGCCCGCGTCGACCCCGCCACCGTCATGCGCGAGTAGGATGGGCCTCCGGGCCCGTCCACTAATCAGTTGTTCTTCCCCACCGCATACCCATTCTTCCCCAGCACCTGCTTCTTCCCGCCCACTCGCGCCTCATACTCCCGCTCCCCGAAGTTCACCACCACTACAGTCCCATCCGAAAATTGCGTCCGCTGCACGGCTCGATCCGCCGTCACGAATTCATGGCTCACCATCTCCGCCGTCGCCACGGCCTCATGCACCTTGCACACATTCCGGTACGTGTGCAGGAACATCTCGCGATTCTTGACCCACGACCCTTCGCCATTCGCCCACATCATCGGCATCGTGCCGTACAGGATGTTGAACGCATCTTTCTTCGCCGTCACCTCCGGCGCCGCCTCCAGCAGGAAGTCGCTCGAGTCTCCCCAATACCACGTGCTGATCACGCAATCGTGGAACACCAGTTCCCATAGCGGTACCCGGTACTCGTGCCCGATCCCCCATTTCTCGTACTCCTCCCACTTCGGGAACGCGCGCCCGTTCGGGTCCGTGAACGCCTCGTCCTTCGTCTTCGGTCGCTTCAACCATCCCGACGGCCACGAGGTAGACCCGCCGCTCATCATCCCCTCGATGTAATCCAGATACGGCACCGCCCACCACCGCCCATGCTCCCCGCCCGTCACCAGCCCCAGCGATCGCACGTAGCCCAGCAGTTCCTCGCCGCGCTTCCGCTTCCCGGTTTTATCCAGCGGATGTTTTTCGTCATAGCACTCGTAGAGGTTTTCCGCCGTGGTCACGTCGATGAAGCGCCCCAGGTACGGATGCTCCGCCAGCGCTTTCGGGATCACGCGCTGCGCCGTGCGCAGCCAGAACGTCGGGCAGCGTTTCATGAACTGCTTTCTGTCCCACGTCAGCCACGCCGGCATGCGCGTTCCGTCCGCGCGCAGGACCACGTTATCCGGCACCCACTCCGCGCGGCTCGCGATCTCGCTCTCGTCCTTCACGCCCATCACGTCCTGATAAACGTCGTACTCGCTGGTCAGGTATCCCAGCTCATTGATCGCTTTCATGTCCGCCGCCGATGACGTGCCGTGGATCAGCATCTTCTCCACCCCCGCCGCCTTCGCCTCGCGCGCGAAGCGCAGCGATCCGTTGCCCCACACGTCCGGCGCCCCGAACGCGCGCGCGATATTCGGATTCTTCTTGAGCTTCTCCCTGAACGGCACGATCAGCCCGTGCTCCTTCGCGTACGCCCGGTAGCCCTTGGCCAGCGCGACATATCCGCCGCTCGCCGAGAAGCGATAGATCGCGCGCCGCGCGTACCGGAACGTCCGCATACTCGCATTCCACATCAACCGCGGCGCCGATACCGTGTGCCCTTCGCGCTCCACGCTGACCACATCGAACGCCGCATCGTCCGGCGTCTCCGCGATCAGCGCGTACCCTTGCCCTGCCGTCAGGTCGCAGACCCCGATCCACGGCATGTCGATGTTGCCCAGATCGAACCGTCTCTTGGGGAACGGCTTCATCCGCACCGGATACGCGTGCCCGTTCGAATAATCCGCCACCACGATCGCGCCGTTCTCAGAGTCCAGCAGAAACGGGCTCAGGAACGCGACGTTGTCAAAACTTGCCGTGCGATCGGCCACATCGGCCTCTACCCGCATGTCCGCCCCACGCTCCGGCAACGTGACCTTCAGCGACATCGTACCGACCTCGAACCCGATCCCGCCAGCGATCTGCTTCACGCCGCGAAACGCCGCCCGCTTGGTCTCCGCCTGTGTCCACGCAAACTTGCTGCCTTTGTTCGCGACTGTGATCGCCGCCGCCGCCGCGTCCACCGTCACGCGCAGTTCCGCATTCTCCAGCGTCCACCGCTCCCCGTCCCGCGCCACCCGCACGGCACCGCTCCCCGCCAGACAGCCGAGAACCAGACCCGATACTAATGTCTTCCACATCGCGACCTCCATTCTATTCCGCGTCGCAACGCAGATTCCTTTTGTACTACTGTGCCTTTGTTCGCTCAGAGTCAACGAGCCGCGACCGTGAGGGAGCGCAACGAACTCCCGACTCTCGATATCGCCCTCAAACCGAGCCGCAACCGTCAGGGAGCGGTCTCCAGTTTGCGGCTCGCCGCCATGTACTACTGTGCCTTTGTTCGCCCGCAGGCCGCGAAGATTCTTCCCGCAGAGAATTGGCCCCCGCTCAGAGCCGCGACCGTAAGGGAGCGATCTCCAGTTTGCCGCTCGCCGCCATGTGGGACAGGCAATCCTGCCTGCAGCCGGCTTCGTGATCCGCGAGTCACTCTCCACGCTTTCCCTATACCCTTCGTCATTCACGCAGAGGACTGTTCCACATGGCAGCCAGATTCCTAATCCCCGCCCTCTTTGCCGCGGCGCTTTCCGCGCAAACGGTTGATCGCACGTTTTACTTCACCCGTGGTGAATCGCCGCAAAACCTGCAGGAGATCGTCAGTATCGTCCGCGGAGTCGGAATGATTCAAAATGTCAGTGCCGACAGCGGGAAGAACTCCCTCACGGTCAGCGGAACCGCCGACCAGATCGCTCTTGCCGAGTGGCTGTGCCACGAGTTGAGCCAGCCCGGCAACGGGCAGCCGCCGCAGGAGTACCGCGTCCAGGCCGGCGATCTTCCCGTGGTGCACGTCTATTTCCTTGCCACAGTGATCACGCCGCTGGACCTGCAGGAGGTCACCAACGCGACGCGCTCCATCACCGACATCCAGCGCGCCTTTCCCTACCGGCCCCTGCAAGCCCTCGCTCTTCGCGGAACTGCGGATCAGGTCGCCGCCGCCGATTGGTTGCTGCGTCAACTCAATCAATCCGGTCCAGCACAGGATGTGCCGCCGCTGCCCTTGTCCGTCCCGCGTAAAGAACTCGCCAAGGTCTTCTACGTGAAGAACACGCTGACGCCCCAGGGAGTGCAGGAACTCGTGAACATGACGCGTTCTATCGCCGATATCCAGCGCTTCTTCCCGTACCCTGCCCGCCACGCCATCGTGGCGCGCGGCACGTCAGACCAGCTGGCTCTCGCCGCCTGGCTGCTTCAATCGCTGGATCAACCCACTGGCCAGGCGGTGAGCGAATTCCGCATGACCGACGACCCCAACCCGATCGTCAACGTGGTCTATCTTGCCGAAAACCAGCCGCCGCAATCGGTGCAGGAAATCGTCAATACCGTGCGCACCGCAACCCAAATGCAGCGCATCTTCGGCGGCAGTCTGTGTCACGCCGTCGCCATGCGCGGCACTGCCGACCAGGTCTCGCGCGCCGGACAGCTCATCAAGGAACGCGGCCAATAGCTTCCGCCGCGTCGGCCAGTTTGGTCAGCGTCGTCGCAAGTTCACGGGCCGCCTCGATTTGCAGCCCCATCCGAATCACAAATTCGCCCGTGAGCTTACCCGTCTCTTTGACCACCAGTTTCAATTCCACGAGCGGGCCATAGAAAGGCGTGTCCGCGGCCTGGCCATTGATGGAGTCCAGGTCAAGGGCGCGCCCCGCGTGCAACTCCGGAATCGCCTCACGCAGTTCGCGCGGGAAGGCCATCATGTTGCGGCCGTGCAGCCGCCGGGCCGGCACATCGTTGGGAGCGAGTTCATTTCCCATATCGCTATCCTTTCGTCACGCCTTGGTGATGGCTGCGATCTCGTAATCGGCGATCGCGGGCAGCGTGAACTCGAGCGTTTGCCCGGTCATCTTGTGCTTCACATCGACGCCCGCGCGCAGCGCCGTCACTTTTCGGACTTTCACATACTCCGGCAATTCCATCCGCACCGTCTGCGCGCCTAGCGGGTAGGTCTCCCGGAACCATCCCCGCGCGAAATTCGGATTCGTGTAATTCAGAATATGGATCGCGTACCCCGGCTCCGTCTCCCAGCCGAACAGTTCCACCAGCCCGTCGCCGGTCACGTGCGCCGGCATACGGTCGCGTGCCACCCAGCGGATGGCCTGCTGCAGCAGCTTGCTCAAATCGCCATCGCCGCTCTTCCAGAAACTGCGCTCCACATCGCCCGGCAGCCAAATTCGCCGGCTCATGCCCTCTTCCTGAATCACGATCGCCGGTTCATCCGTCTTCGGCGTGCGCGTGTAGACCATCTCCGGCGGGAACGCGGGAAACGGCGGCATCACCGTCATCGCCTGCGGCAGCCGCGTCTTCACGGGCAGGCGATATTCCGCGCCCGGCAGCACGTTCGTCTCCTCGAACCCCGCGAGTATCGCGTGGCGCTGTTCGATGCGTGCGTAATAAGAATTCCCCTTCGGCCCTTCGATGTCTCCCGTCACGCTCGCGCCGAAGATATCGGCCAGTCCGAGCTCTTTGCGGCGCACACCCTGGTTGTCGTAGCGCGCTGTCTCGAAGGTCCCGATCAGGCCGCCGCCTTCGCGCGCGTAGCTGCGCAACTGCTCGCATTGCGCATCGCTCAACATCGCCACGTTAGGCAGAATCACGGCCGTGTACTTCTTCAGCGCCTTCGCGTCGAGATCGTCCTCGTGCACAAAATCGAACAGGAAACGGCCTTCCAGCAGGGCGTAGTACATGCCTTGCAAAAAGTCGCTGGGAGGGCCGCCGCCGGGCGGTGTGTAGAGCGAATTCATGCGCTGGCTGAAGACAACCGCGACGCCCGCCAGCGGCTTCTTGTTGACGAAGTGCGGCTCGTACTTCGCGATCCATTGAAAGAAATCGCGACCCGGCGCGCGCCAGCGCTGGTCTTCGGGTGTGCCGCCCAACCAGTGATACCACGGCACCATGCCGCTCGCCGTGGTCTGCGCCATCCACATTGTGGCTTCGGCCGGCGCCTTCGCGGTGTGCCGCCACAAGGGCTGCGAGTTCGCGTAGCTCCCGGTCACATTGGTGATCGTGCGGCCCTTCATCACCGATTGCGCCACGCGCCCCTGCTGCGCGCAATCCCAGATCGGCGTGTTGCCGGTGCGACCCTGATGGTCGGCATTAAACCAGCCGGCGACCGCGGCTATACGCCGCATATCCGTGGTTGCGCGAATGCCGCCGCCCAGGTTGCCCACGTAGACGCTGTCGCCCTTCTTTTCTTTCGCCGTGTTGTCCCACAGCTTCCACACTTCGAGCACGCGCGCCATGTGCTGGTCCCGGAATGCCGCGGTGCCGCGGTCCGCCAGCCGCTTACAGGCTTCGCACCGGCAGGCCGGCGGAAGTCCCGTGCCCGGCCAGCCGTTCGTAAAGAATCCATCGACGTCGTAGAGCGAGTTCACCTCGCGGATGATCGCCGGCATCTGTTCGGTGAAATACGTGCTGAACATGCACGTCTGGAAGAGCCATGGCGATTCGCGATGCTTCACCGGCTGCCCGTCGGTTGAGCGCACGAACCACTCCGGCCGCGCCTGCACCGCTTCCTCGTAGGCCAGGTTGCAATCCAGCCGCGCCACCACGCGCATGCCGCGCGCCTTGGCCGCTTTGGTGAAGTCGCCGAACAGATCGCCCTCACCCAAAAACTGGCTGCGATGGTGATACGGAATCTTGGTGGGATAGAACGCCATGATGCCGCCGGCGTTCAACAACAGCGCGTCCAGCTTGAGGCTGCTCCAGTAGTCCACCCACTGGGCGATGTCCAGCCGGCCCGGGTCCATCTCGTTGAAATTGACCTGGCCGCAGCGCCGCATCGTCTGGTACCAGGCACGTCCGGGGCGGGAGGATTGGGCCGCCCCGAACAACGGGAGAGCGGCTCCGGTAGCAAGAAAATTCCGGCGCGAAAGTTTCATGGCCTTAGGCCCATTGTACGTCCCTGGGGGAGAGGCAACGTTTCTTGTCATAAATCCGCGCTCTTCGTCGTTATGGAGAAGAACAAAGGGAGAACTTTCGATGATCAGAGGAATGGCGGGAGTGTGTATTCTTGCGATCGCGCCGGCAATGGCTTACGCCGAGGGCGCATTGGTGTTCGAAGTAGCATCGATCAAGCCGGCCGCGCCGCAGCCTCCGGGCCGTTTTCAGATTTCCATGGGCGGCGATCCGGGGCGGATCAACTACACCTCCGTCAGCCTGAAGAACCTGATCGAGCGCGCGTATTCGATGAAGAGCTACCAGGTTTCCGGCCCGGACTGGATGGATTCGGAGCGCTTCGATGTCACCGCCAAACTGCCGGATGGCGCCAAGCAGTCGGACGTCCCGGTGATGCTGCAGACGCTGCTCGCCGAGCGCTTCAAACTCACCATCCATCGCGAACAGAAGTCCATGCCCCTATACGCCGTCGTGGTCGGCAAGAGCGGCGTTAAGATGCCGAAGGTCGAAGCCGAAGCCGCCGCCGGCCCCAACGGCGGAGCCATCCGCATGCAAATGGGAATGAAGGGCCGCCAGCTTTCGGGCAACGTCACGATCGATGGCTTGGCCGGGATGCTCTCCCGAATGCTGGACCGTCCGGTGATCGACATGACGGAGCTCAAGGACACCTACGATATGAAGCTGGAGTGGACGCCCGACGATCGCGAAGGCGGCATGATGGGCGGAATCAAGATGGCCGGCGTTCCAGCCGGCGACCATCCGCCGGCCTCGGAGAGTTCGGATTCCCCGTCCGCCCCCTCGCTGTTCGCGGCCGTTCAAGAGCAACTGGGCCTGAAACTCGATCCGCGCAAAGGGCAGGTTGATGTCGTGGTGGTCGATAGCGTGGAGAAGTCGCCGACACAGAATTAACGGCCGTCCCGGGAACCTCCGGCGCCGGGCGGTTTCTAAGAATTCCAAGGGGAATTCGGTGAGGCGGCGAACGATGGGCTATCCAGGTTTCACCCGGGTTAAACCTCAGTTAAACCCGCTGCTAATGTCGGGCCGCCTTCCGCGTCAATCCCTCAAGGGGATCTCTATTTGATTGAACAACCGGAAGGGGTACGTTCGTATAACGGAGTATTATGGAGAATCCCCAGCTATCGAGCGCGCCGCTGACGCGTCTGTGCATTAACGGGATCATTCAATGGGCTTAACGCGATATTCCAAGTACCTGCTTTACTGCACGATAGCCTGGCTGGCGGTATCCACGCTGGCGGCTTCGGAGCATCATGGGATCGTCAAATTCGGCGCTCTTCCAGTTCCCGGCGCGACGATTACGGCCACCCAGGGCGATAAGAAGTTCGTGGCCGTCACCGACCAGCAGGGCGCCTATTCATTCGCCGACCTGGCGGACGGTGTCTGGAATCTGCAGGTGGAGATGCAATGCTTCGGCGTTCTGAAGCAGGAAGTCGCCATCGCTCCCGCCTCGCCGAGCCCCGAGTGGGAGCTGAAACTGCTGCCCTTCGACGAAATCAAGGCGTCCGCGCCGGCCCCCGCACCCGCGCCTTCCGCGAGCATGACCACGACGGTCGCGACGGCGACCGCGGCGCCTGCCCCGGCGGCGGCGACACCGGCTGCCAACGCCAAACCTGCCAAGGGAAAGAAGGGTGGAAAGACGGCGGCCACCGCGCCGGCGTCCAGCGCCAGGAACGGTTTCCAGCGCGCCGATGTGAATGCTTCGGCGGGTGCGGCGCCGCCCGAGCCGCCGCCCGCGGCCGGAGGCGTCGATGAGGCGGCGCCGGCGGCCGGCGAGTCGCTGCTGGTCAACGGCAGCGTGAGCAACGGCATCGAGCGGCGCGCCATCGGCAACGCGCGCAAAGGTCCGGGTTCGGCGTACCGCGGAGACTTCAGTTCGGTGGTGGACAACTCGGCCCTCAACGCGCGGAACTTCTCGCTAAGCGGACAGGACACGCCGAAGGCGGCATACAACCATCTGCGCTTCGGCGTCACGGTGGGCGGACCGCTGGCCATCCCGCACCTGTTTCGCAGTAACAACGGAAACTTTTTTGTCGCCTATCAGTTGATCCGGAATCGCAACGCGAATAACCAGACCTCGCTGATGCCGACGGCCGGGGCGCGCACCGGAGATCTCAACGGGGTGTTGAACGCAGCGGGGCTGCCCGTTACCGCGATCGACCCGACCAACGGCGCGCCGTTCCCGGGCAACGTGATTCCGCAGTCGCGGATTTCGCCGCAGGCCCAGGCGCTGCTCGCCTTCTACCCGCTGCCCAATTTCAATCCCACGGGGCGCTACAACTACCAGGTGGCGCTGGTCGGCGTGACCGACCAGGATGCGATGCAGTCGCGGTTGAACAAGATGATCAACCCGCGCAACTTCGTGAACGGCAGCTTCGCGTTCCAGCGGGTCAATACGGAATCGCCGAATGTTTTCGGCTTCCGCGATCAGAACCACAGCCTCGGAATGAATACCACCGTGAGCTGGAGGCACACCTTCAGCAAGATGGTGAACGGCAACCTGACGGCCAACTTCAGCCGGCTCTCGACGAAAAACACGCCGTATTTCGCGGACCTGACCAACGTTTCCGGCGAATCGGGCATTACGGGGAACAACCAGGATCCGGTGAACTGGGGCCCGCCGAACCTGTTCTTCGGAAGCGGCTTTGAGGGCTTGAACGAGTCGCAGTATACCAACGTGCGCAACCAGACCAGCGCACTTTCCTACTCGATGCTGTGGATGAAGCGGCCGCACAACTTCACGTTCGGCGGCGACGTGCGCCGCATCAATGGCAACTTCTTCTCGCAGCAGAACGCGCGCGGCAACTTCGGGTTCACGGGAGCGGCGACGCAAGCCTATGCTAACGGCGTGGGGATTCCGGGCAGCGGCTCCGACTTCGCCGATTTCCTGCTGGGCATTCCGGACACCAGCGCGATTGCGTTCGGCAACGCGGACAAATACTTCCGTTCGACCAACTACGATCTGTATTTCACCGACGACTGGCGCGTCAATGCGGGGCTCACGATCAACTACGGCATGCGCTGGGATTACGGTTCGCCGATCAAGGAATTGTACGGCCGCCTGGTGAATCTGGATGTGACTCCGGGATTCTCGACGGAGACTCCGGTGCTGGGCAGCCAGCCGACCGGTGCTGTGACCGGGCAGCAGTATCCTGCCTCGCTGGTGCGTCCCGATAAGGCCGGTTTCCAGCCGCGCATCGGGATTTCGCTGCGGCCGATCTTCGGCTCGTCGCTGGTGATTCGCGCGGGCTACGGGGTCAACTACAACACGCAGGTGTACAACGCGATCGCCCAGCAGATGGCGCAGCAATCACCGCTTTCCAAGAGCTTGAGTGTGCTCAACACGCCGGCTAATCCGCTGACCCTGGCCAACGGCTTCAACGCCACGCCGGGGATCACGCCGAACACCTTCGCGGTGGACCCGAATTTCCGGATCGGCTATGCGCAGAACTGGCAGATCTCGGCGCAGCAGGATCTTCCGGCGGCGCTGATCGTGACCGCGACCTACTCGGGCATCAAAGGCACGCGCGCAGTGCAGGCCTTCTATCCGAATACGTATCCCACGGGCGCTTTCAATCCCTGCCCCTCGTGCCCCTCGGGGTACGCCTTCATGACGTCGAACGGCAATTCGACGCGCGAGGCGGGACAACTGCAGTTGCGCCGCCGCATGCATAACGGCATGACGGCGAGCGTGCTGTATGTCTATTCGCATTCGATCGACGACGCCATGCTCGGCGGCCGCGGGCAGGGCGCCCAACTGATCGCGCAGGACTGGCTGAATCTGCGCGGAGAGCGCGGGCCTTCGAACTTCGACCAGCGCCACTCGGTGACCTTCCAGGGGCAGTACTCGACGGGAGTGGGCGTGCGCGGCGGCGCGCTGTTGCGCGGTTGGAAGGGAACGGCGTTCAAGGGTTGGACGGTCACTACGCAGATCACGACGGGCAGCGGACTGCCGGAGACGCCCGTGTATATCCAGGCGATTCAAGGTACGGGGTCCACGCAAGTTCGGCCGGACCCGACCGGGCTATCGCTGTACACGGCGCCGGAGGGGCGCTTCTTGAACCCGGCGGCCTTCATCGCGCCGGCCTACGGACACTGGGGAACGGCGGGACGGAACTCGATCGTGGGGCCCGCACAATTCTCGATGAACGCGTCGATGGCGCGTACCTTCCACGAGAGTCTGGACCTGAGGCTGGACGCGACCAACGCGTTGAATCACGTGACATTCACGAACTGGAATGCGGTGGCGAGCAGTTCGCAATTCGGGCTGCCCACCGCGGCAAACAATATGCGTAGCGTGCAGGCCACGCTGCGGTGGAGGTTCTGATATGCGGAGATCGCTCCCTGACGGTCGCGGTTCGCGGCGGATTGTATGTGTGCTGCTTTCGGCGATGATGGCGACGGCGCAGCAAACGCCGCCGGCAGCGCAGGC
This sequence comes from uncultured Solibacteraceae bacterium, assembly GCA_963791985.1. Lineage (GTDB taxonomy): Bacteria > Acidobacteriota > Terriglobia > Bryobacterales > Bryobacteraceae > Solibacter. The sequence continues at coordinate 1,829,505 of CAWBUN010000005.1, forward strand.
GCCGGGCGGCACAGTGAAGTTTCAGGCCAACACCCAGTTAGTGGTCGAGACGGTCACGGTGAAGGACAAGAACGGGAAGCCGATCGAAGGGCTGACCGCGAAGGATTTCACCGTCACGGAAGACGGCGTGCAGCAAACCATCGCGTTCTGCGAATACCAGAAGCTGGAGGAGGAACCCACGGTCGCGGCTCCGGTCCCGGCAGCGCCGGTAACTCCGGCACCGGCGGCGGCCCAGCCGGTGGTGGCGGCGGTGACCAATCACCAGATCACGCCGGAGCGTCCGGGCGACATCCGCTATCGCGACAAGCGGTTGATGGCGATGTATTTCGACATGAGCGCGATGCCGGTGCCGGACCAGATCCGCGCGGAGACGGCGGCGTTGAAGTTCATCAAGACGCAGATGACTCCGGCCGACCTGATGGCGATTCTCTCCTTCAACGGGGCGGCGGTGCAGGTGCTGCAGGACTTCACGGACAAGCGCGACGACTTGGAGAAGGTGATCAGCAAGCTCTTCATCGGCGACGGGCAGGGTCTGGACGAACTGGCGAGCGACGAGAGCGCGGCAGATACCGGCGGGGCATTCGGCGAGGACGATAGCGAGTTCAACCTGTTCAATACGGATCGTCAGCTTTCTGCGCTGCAGACCGCGGTCAAGATGCTGGGAACGTTGAACGAGAAGAAGGTGTTGGTGTACTTCGCGAGCGGCTTGCGGCTGAACGGAATCGACAACCAGGCGCAATTGCAGGCGACGACCAATGCGGCGATCCGCGCCAACGTGAGCTTCTACGCGGTGGACGCGCGCGGCCTGGTGGCACAGGCGCCGATGGGCGATGCGACCCGGGGATCGCAGGGCGGCGTGGCGATGTATTCGGGTGCGTCAATGAACGCGATGAGCAACAACTTCCAGAAGTCGCAGGACACGCTGTATGCGCTGGCGGCGGATACGGGCGGGAAAGCGCTGCTCGATAACAACGATCTGTCGCAGGGCGTGGTGCTGGCGCAGAAGGCGATCACGAGCTACTACATCATCGGGTACTACTCGGCGAACGCCGCGATGGACGGGCGTTTCCGGCGCATCAAGATCACGCTGGCGGATGCGACGGCGAAGCTGGATTACCGGCAGGGTTACTATGCCGGCAAGCAGTTCAATAAGTTCACGTCGGTGGATAAAGAGCGGCAGTTGATCGATGCGTTGATGTTGGGCGACCCGATCACCGAACTGACGATCGCGATGGAAGTGAATTACTTCCAGTTGAACTCGGCGGAGTATTTCGTGCCGGTGACGGTGAAGATTCCAGGCAGCGAGCTGGCCCTGGCGCGCAAGGGCGGGGCGGAGCACACGCTGATCGATTTCATCGGCGAGGTGAAGGACGAGTACAACACGACCGTAGCCAACGTGCGCGATAAGGTGGACATCAAATTGACCGGCGAGACGGCGGCGCAACTGGCCAAGCAGCCGATACAATACGACACCGGCTTCACGCTGCTGCCGGGCACGTACAGTTTGAAATTTCTGGCGCGCGACGATGAAACGGGGCGCATCGGGACGTATATGAATAAGTTCGTCGTGCCGAATCTGAACAAGGAATTGAAGCGGATTCCGATCAGTTCGGTGGTGCTGAGCGGGCAGCGGATGGAGATGCGCGACGCGGTGTACACGGCCGGCAAGGACAAGACTCCGTCGGTGAACCCGTTGATTCAGGACGGGCAGAAGCTGGTCCCGAGCGTGACCCGCGTATTCAGCCGCAGCCGCGATATGTACATCTACCTGCAAGCCTACGAGCGTGGTGCGACCGCGACGCAGCCACTGGTGGCGTTCGTGACATTCTACCGGGGGCAATCGAAGGCATTCGAAACGCAACCCCTGCCGGTGACGGACGGTTTGGATATGAAGTCAAAGGCGGTGCCGCTGCGGTTCAGCCTGGCGCTGAACAAACTACAGCCGGGTAAGTATAACTGCCAGGTTACGGTTGTAGATACGACGGGGCAGAAGGCCGCGTTCTGGCAGGCTCCCGTGATGCTGGTGCCATAGGCACACGTATCCCATTAGTTGGAGTAACAAAGAAAGCGTTGCGGCGGCCGGGGACATTCGGTCTTATCGCCGGGTGGAGCCCGGCCGCCAGTGATTTGACTGTACGCTACGAAGACGTAAGAACTCGGCTGGATGGCCTCTCGATCGTCCCCTCGTTTCGCGTATCAGTCTCTGTATCCAGGGGTGCGGCAATCAAACGCTATCCGCGACGGTCCCCCGGGTATTATCGGTTCGAACCGATGATCTTCCGGCCGGTCTCCTCCACGTAGGGGAACCATCGTGCAGCCGTTAACGGGCTTACCGGAAGTCAGCACCACCTCAGGTCAACGTATCCTGGCCAGGATAAAAACTGTTGGTGTTGCGCTGTGGTTTGCGCAACTCTCTACCTGATTGAGAAGTTAGCATGAGGTTTCGGAGTAGAGGGTAGGTAAGTCTTATAAGTGACTGATAACAACGCGAAGATAAACTTCATGTTTGTGTGAATTGCAGATTGCAATGGGGGGAAACAGCATCTTTTGATTAGTGGACAGGCCGGGAGGCCTGTCCCACTTCTTTCAGGATGAAGTCGGCTTTTTGGGTTTCGAGGAGCCACATCAGGAAGCGGATATCGACGCTGATGTTGCGCGCGACATCGGGGTTGTAGCCGAAATCGTTGGCGACGTTTTCCCAGACGCGGTCGAAGTTGAGGCCGACGAGTTCGCCGCGGCCGTTGATGACGGGGCTGCCGGAGTTGCCGCCGGTGGTATCGGCATCGGCGAGGAAATTGAGCGGGATTTGCTCGGGCTGGGCGAGCCTGGCGGCGTCGAGGACGAAGCTCGGAATGGAGAACTCCTCCTGGTCGGCCTTTTTTTCGATCATGCCGGCGAGGGTGGTTTGCGGCGTAAAGAGGATGCCGTCGCGGGGTGAATAGCCTTTGACACGCGCGAAGCTGACGCGCAGGGTGCTGTTGGCATCGGGGGCGACGGGCTTGCCGGCGTAAGCGATGACGGCGCGGCGCCACAGTGGGCGGAGGCGGGCGACGGCGCCTTCCTGGATTTGGGCTTCGGTTTGCCAGGCACGCAGGTCGGGTTCCAGCGCCAAGGCGAGATCGAGCAGGGGATCTTTGCGCGCGCGCAATTGGGCGGGAGTCTCCTCGAACATTTTGGCGCGCTCCACGGGGTCGGTGACTTTGGTGCCGGCATAGAGGGCGGCGACGGTCTGCGAAATGCGGTCGCGCGGCACGAGAGTGTCCACAGCTTTGATGCGTTCGCCGGCGCCGAGCTGCCAGGCGCGATCCACCCATACCTTCAACATGGCTTCATCGGCGGGACGGTAGAAGCTCTTCTGCTGGCGCTCCAGCAGGCTGCTGAGCGCGGGGAGTTCGCGATTCATGTGATCGGGATCGCGTTCGGCATCCGGCTTGGCGCGTTCGAAGGCGAGGCGAACCAGGGTGGTGGCCTGATAGAGGGCGAGGGGTCCCGGCTTGATGATCTGGAAGAGGAAGTCGCGGGTGGCGACGCCGCGGCGGTCGAGATCCATCTTGGCCTCCACAGTGGGGGCGAAACCGGCGTGCTGTCCGGCCCAGGAGGAGACCAGCGAATCGTGCTCCTGTTGCTTTTCGAGGATGCGGCCGCGCGCCAGTCCGGCGAGCTGTCCCTGGGCGTTGGTGTGGTTGTTGTTGAGGCTCTTCAGGGTGGCGGCGAGGGCGATGGCTCCCTGCGGGCTGCCTTTGGTTTTGGTCTCGATGGCGCGAATCCAGTCGCCGTATATTTCGTCGCGCAGTTTGAAGCGGAAGTCGCGCTCGTTGGCCATCTCGGCGGCGGCCTGTGGGGACGGGGATCACGCCGTGTTTGATTTCGAAATTTGGCGCGTACCAGGATTCCTTCTTAGCCGGACCGCGGGGGACATATTCCATCCAGGGGCGATGTTGGGGGTGGTGGCCGCGAATTGGAGGATGTTGACGGGCCACTGAAGCCTCCGACGCAATAACTAGCGGGCCGATACTTCGATGGCTCCGATGTCGACCGCCAGACCTTGTGGCGTGGCGGCGCCGGCGAAATCACGGTTGGGCGGAGTGATACCGAGGGTAGCCAGATTGAGCCCTCGATCGATCAGCAGCGAACCGGCGAGCGGGGTGTAAGCCGTGAGTGTGCCGAGCAGGCTCGGATCGTTTATCGCGACGGCGTTTCCCGGCGACGTAAAACGGGGGTCCACGCCCAGGCCCGCAGGCATCCCGTTCAGCATTTCCTGACCGGTAGCATTGCGGAAATCGGTCAGGGTCTTCGAGTTCGTATATCCCCAACTCAAATTGAGGGGCAAGGCGCCGCCCCAATATGCATTTCCCTGAAGCTGCATGTTCACCTGACCGGCGCTCACGGCTATCTGTTGCATTCCGTCGGCGGTCATAAAGACATTATTCCGGATATCGACGTTAGTGGTTTGCCCGGTGATGATGAGTGCCGCATACAGCTTGATGGAATTGGCCGCTCCGTATATTGTGTTGTTGTAAATGTGCGTCTTTGTCACCGGACCGGCCACAATGATTCCGGCCCAGGATATGCTGTTCCGGCCGTCGTTCTGGCTGATGTTATAGCGCACCGTGTTGTCCGCGAAGGAGAGGCGCGCCGGAGAATACTGGGCCAGAGTGATGCCGCTGCCCGCATTATCGTGAGTGAAGTTGTACTGCATGGTGCTGTTGGTTACGCCCCCATCGAAGTCGATCCCGCCCCCGTCACCGCAAGCGGTGCGCATATGATGGACCTCATTGTTTTGGACGGTGATATTGTTCGCCTCCATCGCCATGATGCCCATCGGCCCACCAAATGAGAACGTATTCCAACCATTGTTGTAGATGACATTCTGTTCTACAACGGCTCCGTCCGTGCTCGCCAGAAACACGCCGAATCCGCTATCGATAATGTCTGAAACCCCCGCAATGTTATAGATCCGGCTGTTCCCGATGTAGACATTACTGTGAGCGTACCCGACTGCAGTTGTCGGAGGGGCGCCCATCCAGATACCCGCCCTAAGGTTGTCATGGGCGGTAACATTGGTGATTCGAACATCCGAGTAGCCTGCCAGTCCGGCACCACCGAATATGCTCACTCCGGCCGAGCCGAAGCCGCTGACGTCCACGCTGTCGATTCGAATGTAAGACAGCTTGGCGTTCCCGGGCAAGGTCTGATAGAACTGCACGCCATCCTTGTCGTTGCCGGTCGAACCGGCGAAGTTCAAGTTCCGGACTTCAATGCCGGCGGTGTTATAGGCCAGCAGACCCACCGTTTTTCCCGGCCGGATTGTGGCCCGCCCCGAGCCGTACGACGTGATGACGATCGGATTGGCGGCAGTCCCTTGATCGTCGGCGGCAAAGTAGAGCAGGCCGTCGAATGACTGGCCGCCTTCGAACATGATGTGGTCGCCCGGCTGAAAAGATATGGAGGATACCTTGGAGGTGGAACGCCATGCAGTCGATGGCGTGCGACCGTCATTATTGTCGTTGCCCGTAGAACTGACATAAAACTGGCGATAACCCACATCGGATTGCCAGCTCAGATTCACATATGCGTAATCCCACCCGCTGAAGAATTCCAACGTGACTAGGTGCATTCCAGCGCTCAGCTGGCGGACAACGTCACCTGAAGCGGGCGGGCCGCTGGTCCAACGGTCCAGCACGAGTTGCCCATCGATATAGAGACGCGCACCGGGATTGGCAGTCACACTGAAACGTTGGGCGCCGGCACCGAACAAAAAATTCCCTTGCCAGCGCGTGGAGAATTGGAATATTGGTCCGCCGCTGTAAGGCCCTCCCATGCCCCAGTTGAAGTTAATGGTGGGATCCTGCCGTTGCAGCAGGAAAGTGTTGAAGGCAGTCCCCGAGTAGAAGCATGCTGTAAATGCCCCGGTTCCGGGTTGACAATTGGGGCTCGTAGCCGCTGTAGCGCGGAAAGATGCAGTTATCGTGAGCGCCACCGTCAAAGCAAATCGGCAACGCGCCGTCATAGATGATTTCATGTCTTGGAAACTCGTCCTGTCCAGATCTGATCTGCGCGTATCGATTCTTGACAAGGCTCACGAAATCCAAGAAATGCCGCCTGTTTGTAACGGGTTCGGCGGCCAACCATCCCCGGGCCTTCAGTCAGGTAGTATTACACGTGACCGACAGAGCCAACAGGTGATCTTTAGTTAGTACCCCCAAAACAGGTTACTCTCACCCGCTCTTGCGTTTCCGCGATAATGACTGGCAGGCCTAAAAAGGAGCGAACGCTAGAATGAGTATTGGCTGACTTCGCAAGCATCGCCACTACTGCAGTCGCCGGCAAGACTGCCTGCCCTGCTGGCGCCTGGGAATCTCCGCGGCGCTCAAAGGTTCTCCAGCACAGTAATGAAGTGAAGCAAGCCGCAAACTCGAGGCGCCGGGAACCCTCACGGTCGCGGCTCGTTAAGGGTCGCTGCCTGGCGGGTTAGCGCTTGGGGGCGAGTTCCTTCAAGACGAAGTCTGCCTTTTGGACTTCGAGGAGCCACATCAGGAAGCGGATATCGACGCTGATGTTGCGCGCGACATCGGGGTTGTAGCCGAAATCGTTGGCGACGTTTTCCCAGACGCGGTCGAAGTTGAGGCCGACGAGTTCGCCGCGGCCGTTGATGACGGGGCTGCCGGAGTTGCCGCCGGTGGTATCGGCATCGGCGAGGAAATTGAGCGGGATTTGCTCGGGCTGGGCGAGCCTGGCGGCGTCGAGGACGAAGCTCGGAATGGAGAACTCCTCCTGGTCGGCCTTTTTTTCGATCATGCCGGCGAGGGTGGTTTGCGGCGTAAAGAGGATGCCGTCGCGGGGTGAATAGCCTTTGACACGCGCGAAGCTGACGCGCAGGGTGCTGTTGGCATCGGGGGCGACGGGCTTGCCGGCGTAAGCGATGACGGCGCGGCGCCACAGTGGGCGGAGGCGGGCGACGGCGCCTTCCTGGATTTGGGCTTCGGTTTGCCAGGCACGCAGGTCGGGTTCCAGCGCCAAGGCGAGATCGAGCAGGGGATCTTTGCGCGCGCGCAATTGGGCGGGAGTCTCCTCGAACATTTTGGCGCGCTCCACGGGGTCGGTGACTTTGGTGCCGGCATAGAGGGCGGCGACGGTCTGCGCAATGCGGTCGCGCGGCACGAGAGTGTCCACGGCTTTGATGCGTTCGCCGGCGCCGAGCTGCCAGGCGCGATCCACCCATACCTTCAACATGGCTTCATCGGCGGGACGGTAGAAGCTCTTCTGCTGGCGCTCCAGCAGGCTGCTGAGCGCGGGGAGTTCGCGATTCATGTAATCGGGATCGCGTTCGGCATCCGGCTTGGCGCGTTCGAAGGCGAGGCGAACCAGGGTGGTGGCCTGATAGAGGGCGAGGGGTCCCGGCTTGATGATCTGGAAGAGGAAGTCGCGGGTGGCGACGCCGCGGCGGCGAAGGGCGAGGCGGTCGAGATCCATCTTGGCCTCCACAGTGGGGGCGAAACCGGCGTGCTGTCCGGCCCAGGAGGAGACCAGCGAATCGTGCTCCTGCTGCTTTTCGAGGATGCGGCCGCGCGCCAGTCCGGCGAGCTGTCCCTGGGCGTTGGTGTGGTTGTTGTTGAGGCTCTTCAGGGTGGCGGCGAGAGCGATGGCTCCCTGTGGGCTGCCTTTGGTTTTGGTCTCGATGGCGCGAATCCAGTCGCCGTATATTTCGTCGCGCAGTTTGAAGCGGAAGTCGCGCTCGTTGGCCATCTCGGCGGCGGTCATGGAGCGGATGGTGCGGCCGGGATAGCCGAGCACCATCAGGAAATCGCCGGGTTTGACGCCGGTGCGGGCGATGGGGAAATAGAATTCCGGCTGGTATGGCTTGCCGTCTTTGTAGGCGCGTCCGATGGCGAAATCGCCGGTGTGTCGCGGCCAGTGGAAATTATCGGCCTCGCCGCCGAATTCGCCGATGGCGCGCGGGGGCGCGTAGACCAGGCGGACATCGGTGAGTTCGAGGGTGGTGATGAGGACGTACTGCAGGCCGCCATCGAAGGCGGCGACGGAGCAGTGCATGCCGGCGGTCTTCTCGCAGGCGGCGATCAGGGACTTCTGTTTGGCTTCGATGGCTTTGGAACGGGCGAGATCGCCGGCGCCCGCGGGGACGGCGGCGCTGACTTCTTTGGTGACGTCAGTGAAGCGATGCGGCACCGTGATGCGGGCGACTTTGCCGCGCAGTTCTTCCTCGCGGGAGCCGGCGATGAAGCCGTTGGTGATGAGGTCGCGCGCGGGCGAGCTGTGTTCCTGCACGATGCCGAAGAGGCAGTGGTGATTGGTGAGGAAGAGGCCGGTGCTGGTGACGAAGCCGGCGGAGCAGCCTCCGGTGCTGATGGTGGCGGCCAGCAGGCCGGTGCCGCGCGCGGGATCCCACAGGCGGGCGACAGGCAGTTCGAGGCCCTGCTTCTTGAGCCAGGCGGCATCGAACTGGAGCAGCTGCTGCGGCGTCCACTTGCCTTCTTCACCGCGGGCCAGGGCCGCCGCGGCAGTCAGGCAGAGTGCCCATCGTTGCCAGTTTCGGAATTGCATAGGAAGTAATAGGATAATGCCATTGTGAACTCGATCTTGCGGGGTACGGTACTGTGCTTGAGCCTGACGCTGGCCGCGGGGGCCGCGGACGAGTGGAAGACGCTGTTCGACGGGAAGACTTCCGCGGGCTGGCTGGAGATCACGGGGAAGCCGTTCCCGGCGACGTGGACCGTTGAGGACGGCTGCCTGAAGACGTCGCCCAAGCCGGGAGGCATGCAGGATATTCGCACGGTAGAGGTGTTCCGCAACTTCGAACTGGAGTTCGATTGGAAGCTGCTGGCGGACGGCAACTCGGGCGTGAAGTACCTGGTGCAGAAGGTGGATGAGTGGACCAATAAAGATGGACGCCAGGCGCGGGCGCGGGGCCTGGAGTACCAGCTGGCGGACGATCACAATCCGGATGCGGCGAGCGACCCGACGCGAGTGGCTGCGGCGCTGTACTCGGTGATCGCACCGGTGCCGAGGATCACGCCAAGAATCGGAGAGTTCAACCATTCCCGGCTGGTGGTGAATGGCGCGCACGTAGAGCACTGGCTGAATGGCACGAAGGTTGTGTCGTTCTCCACGGGCGATGCGGCGGTGCAGAAACAGCTAAGGACGCAGAGGGGGAAAGACGGGGAACTGCTGGAGGAAGGGCCGATCAGCCTGCAGAATCACAGCTCGGAGGTGTGGTTCCGGGGAATCAGGGTGCGCAGGCTGGGGAAGTAAAAACATTTCTCGCAAAGACGCAAAGCCGCAGAGTAACGCCAAGAAGAAAAACCGTTAAAGACGCCAATCCGGGGCAGTTGTTTTCCTTTGCGGTTCTTTGCGGCTTTGCGAGAAAGTGACGCGAGCATTCCGTTGACGACTCTGCCGTTTCCCGTGAGGGGCTCTTCTCGCAAAGACGCAAAGCCGCAAAGTAACGCAAAGAAGAAAAGACAAACGAGCCTTAAGGTTTTGGTTTTTCTCTGCGTTCTCTGCGTCTCTGCGAGAAAAAGACTTTATCCCTTAACTTGCGTCGCCTTCTTCAAGTAGTCCGGATCGAATTGCAGGCCGAGACCGTGACCCGTGGGTACCGGGATCACGCCGTTCTTGATTTCGAAATTCGGGGAGTACCAGGATTCCTTCTTGGCGGGACCGCGGGAGACGTATTCCATCCACGGGCCAATGTTGGGGGTGGTGGCCGCGAATTGGAGAATGTTGACGGAGGCGGCACCGGTCTGGGTGTTATGCGGGCAGATCCACATATTCTGCTTACGCGCCATGCGGGCCACGCGGGCGGCGCGAGTGAATCCGCCGTTGTAGTTGAGGTCCGGCTGCACTACGTCCATGACTTTATTTTCGATCATCCACTGGAATTGCCAGAGGCTGGAATTCTGTTCGCCGAAGGCGACCTTCATGGTGAGGGCATCGGCCACCTTCTTGGTCTCGCTGAGCTCTTCCCAAGGGCAGGGTTCCTCGAACCAGAGATATTTCATCTCTTCGAGGCGCTTGCCGATCTCGATGGCCTTGGCGGCGCTATAGCTGCCGTTGGCGTCGGCCATCAGGGTGACCTTGCCGGCGAGCGTCTTGGCGGCGAGCTCGAAGATTTTGTCGGTGCGGCCGGGGTAGCTGTCCTTATTGGCGCTCATGCGGCCGGCGATCTTGAACTTCACGGCCTTGGCGCCGGTGGCCTGCACGCCCTGCACGTAGACGTCGACTTCTTCTTCGGCGGTGGTATCGCGGCCGGAACCGGAGAGGTAGACGGGGATCTCCTTGCGCAGGATTCCGCCCATGAGCTCGCCGGCGGGTTTGCGCGCGGTCTTGCCAAGCAAGTCGAAGAGGCTCTGCTCCACGTACGCGACGCAGCACCAGAAGGCCTGGCCGGAGAGCTTGTAGTTGGCGATGTACACATCGTCGACGAGGGACTCGAGGTCGCGCGCGTCCTTCCCGATGAAGTGGGGGATCACGCGGCGCAGCAGGATGGGGATGAAATCTTCCATGTCCTTAGTGAGCACGATGCCCTCGACGCCCTCGGTGGAGCGGGTGCGGACGAAGAACTGCTTGCCGGATTGCAGCAGCTCGATGGAAGCGATCTTCACCGGGGCGGGGAAGAACTTGTGGATGTTGAAGACGGGTTTCTGGTATTCGGGGATGGCCGAGTCCTTGTCGTCTGCGGGGCCGTCAGCGGGGGCGGCTTGCAGGGCGGAGGCCGCCAGCAACGTGGCGCCCGCGGAGGTTCTCACGAAATCACGCCGGTTCATGCACACAGCATAGCGCGAGGCTAACCAGATGGCTAACCAAGGCGCCACGAAGAGCGTCATACTCAACGACAGGAGAGGTGTGCATGAAGGCAGTTGCGGCGGCGGTCTGGATGCTGGCGGCGGGCGGCGTGGCGCAGGGATTTCAGGCCGCACAGGCGCCGGCCAAGGGGTCGATCGAAGGCCAGGTGGTGAATCTGAAGGGCGGCACGCCGCTGAAGAAGGCGAACGTGCAACTCAACATGATCAACCCCGGCGGACCTGCTCCGGTGGGCGGGCGCGGCCAGGTGCAGATTCGCAAAGCCGTGGAAACCGACGACCAGGGGCGCTTCTCCTTTGCCGGACTGGATCCCGGAAAGTATCGGCTCTCGGCCGACCGTCAGGGATATTTGCACCAGAATTACGGGGCGCGCAAATACTCCGGGAGCGGCACGCCGGTGATGGTGGGCGACGGGCAGTCTGTCAAAGGCATCGTGTTTTCGATGAACCCGCAGGCGGTGATCACGGGCAAGGTGCTGGACGAGGACGGCGAGCCGGTGGCGAACGTGCAGGTGCGGGCGATGCGGTATGTGTATCGCGGCGGCAAGAAGCAATGGTCGCAGGTGGGGAACGCGACCACCACGGACATCGGCGAATTCCGTCTGCCGAATTTGGAGCCGGGGCGGTATATCGTGGCCTCCAACGCGCGCAACACGGGGATGGGGGCGCGGCGGCAGCAGAATGACGAGCCGCTGCCGGCGACGCCCGACCTGGTGTACGCGTCCACTTACTACCCGAGCACGCCGAATGCGGGGACGGCGGTGCCGATCGACGTGGGCGCGGGAGGCGAGATCCGCGGCACCGATATCCGGCTGGTGAAGACGCGCGTGTACCGGGTGCGCGGCAAGGTGACGGGGGCGGTGAACAACGAGCGGAATGCGCCGATCATGGTGTCGCTGAGCCAGAAAGATCTGCCGGGCAATCCGATTATGGGGATGGCGAACGGGCCGGACGGGGAGTTTGAAATTCGCAACGTGGCGCCGGGATCGTACATCGCGACGGCGCAATCGCGCGGGCGCGGGCAGGAGGCGATCGCGATCCAGCCGGTGGACGTGGTGGGCAATCACGTGGATGGCATCGTGCTCACGATGGAGGCGGGCAAGGATGTGCAAGGCGGCGTGAAGGTGGTGGACGCGACCACGCCTCCCGAATTTAAGAACCTGAGCGTGATGCTGCGCCCGGTGGAATTCATGGGGATGGGCGGACCGGGACGCACGCGCGTGGGCGAAGATCTCAAGTTCACGTTGAAGAGCGTGCCGGCGGTGCGCTACGCGGTGAGCGTGACGGGGCTGCCGGACACGTGCTACGTGAAATCGATTCAGTACGGCGGCCGCGACGTCACCGAGGAAGGCATCGAGATGACGAGCGGCGCCACGTTGGACGTGGTGGTGAGCGCGGCGGCGGCGCAGGTGGACGCGGTGGTGATGGATAAGGACGGCAAGGCGGCCTGGAACGCGACGGTGGCGCTGGCGGCGAAGGACAGCACGAATATCCAGGTGCGCACGGCCGATGAGAACGGAATTCTCTCGCTGCGGGGATTGAAACCCGGCGAGTACAGGCTGTACGCGTGGGAGGATGTGGAACCGGGCGCGCCCTCCGATCCCGATTTTCTGAAGCAATACGAGGGGCAGGCGAAGTCCCTCAAACTGGATGCTTCGGGGCATGAAGCGGTGCAGCTAAAGGCCATCCTGATCGACGAAAAGTAAGCTTAGATCGCTCCCTGACGGTCGCGGCTCGCTGTGGCGGCGAAGTTTAGATCGCTCCCTGACGGTCGCGGTTCGCTGTGATCCAGGAGAGCGAGCGGGCGACGCACTCTTCGAGCGAGAGCGTCTCGGTATCGAGCGTGAGGCCCCAGCCGGTGTAGTGGTAATCGGTGACCATGGTGCGCACCAGGTCGTCGGTCAGGTCGAGCCGGATGGGGTCGGGGCCGCGCTCGCGGAAGCGGTGCACCGCGGTGTCGGGGCCGACGCGGCACTCGATCCATAGCGGATTCAACGCGTGGATGGCATCGCGATCTTCGGCGTGGCCGTAGGGGGCGTCGAGCACCACTCCGGCGCCGGCATCGTGCAGCAGTTCCGCGGCGAAGAGCATGGCGCGGTAGGCCACGGCGCGATCGGGGCGAGTGTGGGCGGCATCAGGCAGCAGGCGCCGGCGAGTGGCGTCCATCGAGAGGTGGGGCAGCGCGAGGCGGCGCGCCACTTCGGCGGCGATGGTGCTTTTGCCGGCGCAAGGCGGCCCCGCGAAGACGATCACCACGGGGCTACTCGACGACCTTCTTCTTGCGGAACCAATCGACCAGCACATCGCGGAGTAGACCGCCGTCGCCGGGAAAGGCGAGCCCGGTGGAGCGCAGATTTTCGGGGCTGGCCTGATTCTCGGCGGTGAAATCGGTAACCGCGAGCGTGTATTCGCGGTCCGGATCGACTTTGCGGTCGCCGAGGACGACGGCGGGCAGATCGCGGCCTTTGAATTTGCCGAAGAGAACGTGATTGTCAAAGGGCATGATGTCCCAGATTTTGCGTACCAGGATCTGTCCCTTGGGGAGGGTGTCGCGGATGCCGCCTGTATTCATGAAAGCGAAATCGGCCCCGGTCTGCTCGCGCATCGCCTGCTCGATCAGGCCCTTCACGCCGCGTTTATCGAAGGCGCGTGTGGTGACGGCGAGCGGTTGATCGACGCGCGCGCTGACTTCGTCCTCCCAGTGCTTGACCACCGCCGCGACGTCGTCGTCGGGCTTGATCTCGGTGGAATCGACCACGATGTGTTTCCAGTTCGAGGAGACCACGGACTTCGTGTCGGTATCGACCTTCAGCTCCAGGCGGCCGAGTTCCTCGGCATAGCCTTTGACGCGGACCAGGATGCGGCCGTCCTGCATTAAGGGCTGCGGCATTCCGCTGTGGAGGTGGCCGGTCACGAACACCGGGATGTCGGTGGCGGTCTGCAGGAACTGCGATTCCTCCTTCGGGGTGATGTGGGCCAGCAGGACGATCAGGTCGCTCTGACGCTTGAGCTCCGCGGCATATTTCATCGCGGTTTCGAGCACCGGCAGGGTGTGCCAGGGGGCGATCGCGGCGGGGATGGTGAGCGTCTTGAGATCGTCCGTCATGGCGCCGATGACGGCGACGCGCAGGCCGTTGACCTTGAGAATGACGTACGGCCTGGCGGCGAACAATTCGCCTTTCGCGCCGACGATGTTGTCGGAGACGATCGGGTATTTCGCCACCTCCATGAACTTGCGCGCCTGCATCCAGCCGTAGTCGAAATCGTGATTGCCGAGCGTGCCCACGTCGATGCCGAGGAGGTTGGCGACTTCGAAGACGGGGAGTCCGTGGAAGATGGTGGAGACGGGCGTGCCTTGCGCGACGTCGCCGGCATTGAGCAGAATGCAATCGTTGCAACCCTCGCGCTCGCGGCGGATCAAGGCGGCCAGGTAGGCGAACCCGCCGTGTTTATTCTCGAGCGGCATCATGCGCGCGTGGAGATCGTTGATGTGCAGGATGGTCAGCGACCGGACCTCCGCCGCCAGCGGAGCGCAGGCGATGAGGAGCAGCGCCAGCCGGCGCGGAATGGAGGAAAACATACTGCGCCCATTGTAACGTGTGGTACTTTAGCTTTCGTCATGAAAAGACTGATCGGTCTGATTACGATTTTGGGTCTTGCGGCGGGCGCGGCGGTTGCGCAATCGACGCCGGTGATCTTCGACACCGACATGGGGAACGATGTAGATGACGCTTTGGCGCTGGCCATGCTGCACGCGCTCCAGAGCCGCGGCGAGTGCCGGCTGATCGGCGTGACGATCACGAAGGACAATCCGTGGGCGGCGCCGTACGTGGATCTGGTCAACACATTCTACGGGCGCGCGCACATCCCGGTCGGCATGGTGAAGGGCGGCGTGACGCCCGAGGACAGTCCGATGATCCGGATTCCAGCGGAGCGCAGGAGGGCGGACGGATCGCTGGTTTATCCGCGACGGCTGGCTTCGGGCAGCGAGGCGGTCGAAGCGGTCGCGCTGTTGCGCCGGCTGCTCGCCGCCGAGAAGGATGGCACCGTGGTGATCGTACAGGTGGGGTTCAGCACGAACCTCGCGCGGCTGCTGGAGAGTCCGGCGGACGTGGAACTGGTGAAGCGTAAGGTGAAGCTCTTGAGCGTGATGGCGGGCAACTTCGCGCAGGCGAAGAGCGAGTTCAACGTGGAGCGGGACACCGCGAGCGCGCGCGAGCTGTTCGACCGGTGGCCGGGCGAGATCGTGGTCAGCGGGTTCGAGATCGGGCAGGCGCTGCTGTTCCCCGCGGCGGCAATCGAGAAGAACTTCGCGTGGGCGGCGGACCATCCGGTGACTGATGCGTATCGCAATTATAAGAAGATGCCGTATGACCGGCCGACGTGGGATCTGACCGCGGCGCTGTACGCGATCCGCCCGGACGCGGGTTATTTCGCACTCTCTCCGCGCGGCAAGATCAGCTCGGACGATAAGGGGTTGACGCACTTTGAGGCCGACCCCGCGGGACGGCACCGGCACCTGGTGCTTGGCGAGGGACAGAAGGCGCGGGTATTGGAGAGCATGATCCTGCTGGCCAGCCAGCCGCGAAATTAGCGGAGTTGCAGTACGATTCAGCCCATTGTAAACTGCATTCGATGCCCGACCGGTACCCGCTCACAGTAGAGCAGCTTCGACAGACGAACCACGAAATCTCCGCGATGTCGGTACAAGCCGAAGAAGTCGCGCAGTTGATGTGCGCCTGCTATGGGGAAAGCGACCAGCGCACGATCCGCGCGCAGGAAGCCCACGCGGCCATCCTGCGGTTGCAAGCTGAGATGAAGCGCGAGCACGCCAGGAGCGCTTAAGGGCAAGTTGGGGTAGCCCAACGTGGGGAATGCGAGGAAGGGAGCGATCGCGCAAGCGCCCGCTTTGGCCCTCGTCATCCGAGAGGTCTACGGCAGCAAGCGGACCGGCCAGGAGGCCCGTCCTACTCGGGCAGCGGCTTGCCTTTGGTCTCCGGGGCAAAGGGTAGCGCCGCGAGTCCAACCAGGAAGACCAGGCTCATGGTGACGCCGGCGTAGCGCATGGGCTCGGCGTATCCGCCGAAGACGTCCTTCGTCAGATAGCCGAGCGTGAACGGGCCGGCGGCGGCGAGCGAGGCGTCCCACGTTGTAGCAGAAACTGGTGCCGGTGCTGCGCAGGCTCGTGGGGAAGAGTTCCGCCAGATAAATGGAGTAGCCGCCGAAGAGCGAGAGCTGCGCGAAGCCCATCAGCGGGATCATCCAGAAGATGTCGCTGATCTGCCTGCAGATTCCAGAAGGTGTACGCCGTCATCCCCATGGCGGCCAGGAACGCGATGGCGAAGGCCTTCTTGCGGCCGGTGTAGTGCGTCAGGTAGGTGAAGGCGTAGATGCCGAAGAAGCAGCCGATGTTCTGGAGCAGGGATGTGATGCCGATCCAGGTGGTCACTTTACCGGACAGCGCTTTGCCGGCCAAGCCCTTGCGCGGCGAAGGTGCGCTCCAGCACGGGGCGGAAGAGATCGTAGCTGAAGAAGCCGATGCCCCACAGGCCGACCACGCCGGCGAAGGCCAGCAGGAAGCCGACGATGGCGTTGCTTGCCGCCAGCGCGGATCGCTGAAGAGTTCGCTATACGAGCCCATCTGCTTCTTTTCCGCCGCGCGCCTTGAGCCACTGCTCGGGCTCTTTCAGCTTCTTGAACACGATGAAGGCCAGCGGCGCGGGGATCGCGCCCGCCAGAAATTCCCAGCGCCACGCACCCGTGATGGTGCCGGCGATTTCCATCTGTCCGACGACAATCCCGGTGATCGCGGCCATCATGTTGCCGATGGCCGACGCCGCCTGCACGAAGCCGAGCGCATACGGCCGCGCGCGCTGCGGCACCACTTCCGCCACCAGCGCCACGCCGACCGCGAACTGTCCGCCGACGCCGAGGCCGCAGAGGAAGCGGATACACATTGAAGTCCCAGACGCTGGTGGAGAGCACGCTCAGGCCGGTGAAGACGGTGTAGCTGAGGATGGTGATGGTCATCGTCTTGACGCGCCCGATGCGGTCGCCGAGGATGCCGAAGAAGACGCCGCCGATGGCCCAGCCGATCATGAAGATCGAGGTGGCCCACGCGGCCTGCTGGTCGATGGTGGCGTTGCTCGCGCCGGCGCCGAGCAGTTCCTTGATCGCGGGTTTGCGCGCCAGGTTGAAGAACTGCTGCGCCATGGTGTCGAACATCCAGCCCATGCTGGCCACGCTCAGCACGAACCAGTGGTAGCCGGTGAGTTCGCGGTACCACGCGTATTTCTGCCCGCCGGCAGCGAGCCCAGGAGTTGTTCCGGATTGGGACATTAAGTTGCTATTCTACATCGTGGCGCTGACATGGTCGCCGCCCTTTAACGGTATGTCGGCCGGAAGGGCGACCGCGTCGGTATCGTTAATCCCTTCCAGAATCTGCACCTGAGTGATGCTGGACGTGCCACGTTTCACCCCACGCCGCTCAATGGTGTCGCCTTTCAGCAGGAAAACATAGTCGCCCTGCTGATCGTGCCGCAGCGTTTCCTTGGGCATCACGAGCGCGTTTTCCACCACGGCGGTGCGGATCTCGGCGTTGACGTTGGTCCCGGGAATGAGCGCGCGGCCGTCGTTTCCGATTGACGCAGACCACTTCGCCCACCTGGCGCGAGCCCAGCGCCTGGATGGCCACCGGCTTCTTCTCCACCTTGCCCTGCCACTGGCGTCCGGGCAGCGCGTCCCAGGTGATGGTGACGGGCTGTCCTTCGGCGACGCGGCCGAGTTCGGGCTCGTCCACGTAGACGCGCACGCGCAGTTGGTCCATGCGCCCAATGTTGGCGATCAGGTCGCCGGCATTGACGTAGGATCCCTGGCGGACCTCGCGCCCATAGACGATGCCCGACATCGGTGCGTGGACTAGCGGAGAGCGCGCCGCGCTGCCGCGCCAGGCGAAGCGCGGATTCCGCGTCGCGCCAACCGCGCGCGGGCCACCGCCACTTCGGGCGGGGAGACCAGCGACTTGCGGCGCTTATCGAGCCCGGCGATTTCCAGTTCGAATTGGCGCGCCTTATCGCGCGCGGCATCCACTTCCTGCTGCGTGGCGGCGTGTTTGGCGACGAGCCGCTCGAGCGAGGCGAGCGTCTTTTGCGCCTGGTCGAGATCGAAACGCGCGCGGGCCAGATTGTTTTCGATGTCGGTGAACTCGGCCGGTTTGCCGCCGGCTTCGAGCGCGTTCAGGTTGGCAGCGGTCTCGTTGACCTTGGCCTGGGCGGCCTCGATATCTGCTTGCAGGGAAGGATCGGTGATCGCGGCCATGCACCGCGCCTGCCGCGATGGATTGTCCGTCTTCCACCGCCGCGCGGCTCACCACTCCGGAGGTTTCGGCGCGGACCGGCTGCCAGGCGAACGGCTCGACCTTGCCATTGGTGGGCAGGTTGCTCACCAGAGTTTGCCGTTTCGCGCGGGCGAACGCGACCTTGGGGGGCTCGCTCTTGCGCAGTATTCCCCAGACGATTACCGCCGCCACACCAGCAAGCAGCAGCAACAGCAGCAGCTTTTTCAACAATTGGGCTCCAACTTTCAGTGTAACTTGCGGCGCAGCGGCCGCCCCAGCATGCTAAATTCAGACTGAAACCTCTCTATATGCTGAAGCGAATACTGGCAGGCTTGATCGCGGCGGCCGTTTTACCCGCAGCATCCTATTACACGCTCCGCTTGGACGACTCCAAGGCCGTTTATCTGACGCCCGGTGACGGCGCGGCGGATGCGAGCGACACCATTCAACAGGCAATCGACAAAGTGCAGTCCTCTGGCGGCGAAGGCATCGTGTTCGTGCCCGAGGGCAGGTACCGGCTCACCAAAACGGTCTACATACCGCCGGCGATCCGGTTGATCGGGTACGGCGCGACGCGGCCGGTCTTCGTGCTCGGCGCCAACACTCCGGGCTACCAGGACGCGGCTAATGAGAAGTACATGATCTTCTTCACGGGCGGCCGTGGGCGTGGGGACGCCGGCGCCGGCACCTTCTATTCCGGCATGAGTAACATCGACATCGAAATTCTCGCAGGCAACGCGGGCGCGGTCGGGGTGCGCGGGAAGTACGCGCAGCATTGCATTCTCGCCCACATCGACTTTCGAATTGGCTCTGGGCTCGCCGGCGTCCACGAAACCGGCAACGTGATGGAGGACGTCAGCTTTCACGGCGGGCAGTACGGCATCTGGACCGGGACTCCTTCGCCGGGCTGGCAACTGACGCTGGTCGACGCCAGCTTCGAAGGCCAGCGCGAGGCCGCCATCCGCGAGAAGGCCGCCGGCCTGACGCTGGTGCGCCCGCAATTCCGCAACGTGCCCACCGCGATCTCGATCGACGCCGGTTCGCACGATGAACTCTGGGTGAAAGATGCGCGCTTCGAGGATATCTCGGGTCCGGCCGTGATCGTCAGCCTGGAAGAAAACCCGCGCACCCAGATCAATATGGAGAATGCGGTCTGCCGCCGAGTGCCGGTCTTCGCGGCGCTGCGCGATAGCGGACGCAAGTTCAACGCGCCTGGCGAAATCTACGCGGTACCGGTCTTCTCGCACGGAATGCGCTTCGCCGACATCGGCGCTCCGCCCGTCACCAGCAGTGTCTTCGAGGTCGAAAAGCTCGCCGCCATGCCCGCGCCGGTGAAGAGCGACCTTCCCGACCTGCCGTCGCGCGATTCGTGGGTCAACATCCGGTCGCTCGGCGCGAAGGGCGATGGCTCTTCCGACGACACCGAGGTCTTCCGCAAAGCCGTCGCTGCCCACCGCGCGATCTATCTGCCGATGGGCAAGTACGTGATCAGCGACACCATCGCGCTGCGGCCCGACACCGTGCTGATCGGGCTGCATCCCAGCGCGACGCAATTGGTGCTGCGCGATTCCACTGCCGCATTCCAGGGAGTCGGCGCGCCCAAGCCGATGATCGAAGCGCCCAAGGGCGGCAGCAACATCGTGATCGGCATCGGGCTCTATACGAACGGGATCAATCCGCGCGCGGTGGCCGCGAAATGGATGGCGGGCGCCGGGTCGATGATGAACGACGTCCGCTTCCTGGGCGGGCACGGTACTTCGAAGATCGAAG
Source organism: uncultured Solibacteraceae bacterium (assembly GCA_963791985.1). GTDB lineage: Bacteria > Acidobacteriota > Terriglobia > Bryobacterales > Bryobacteraceae > Solibacter. Next base: position 1,849,431 of record CAWBUN010000005.1, read on the forward strand.
GCGGCCGCGACAATCCTTATAACAACACGCACACCGCCGATCCCGATCTCAATCGTCGCTGGGACGGACAGTATCCCAGCCTGTGGGTGACGGATGGCGGCGGCGGGACCTTCTTCGATATCTGGACGCCCAGCACGTTCGCACAAGCGGGGATGCTGGTCTCCAACACCACCACGGAAGGCCGCATTTATCAGATGTCCAGCGAGCACCACGTGCGCTACGAAGTACAAATGCACAACGTCTCCAACTGGAAGGTCTACGCGCTGCAGACCGAGGAGGAGCGCGGCGAAGGCGGCTTCGCGCTGCCGCTGGAGATCGAAGGCTCCAGCAACATCACGATCGCGAACTTTCACATTTACCGCGTGATCAGCAGCTTTCAGCCGTTCCCGTACGCGGTGAAGGTGGCGAACTCGAGGGACATCCGCTTCCGGAATATCCACTGCTACAGCAACAGCAAGGTCTCCTTCGATAGCGCGATCTACGATCAGACGCACAACGCCGCGCTCCGACAGCGCGAGTTTGCGTGGTTCACGCTTACCGGTGCTCCGCCCGTCGCGCGCGTGTTGGACGCCGCCGCGAAGGTGGAGAAACTTGCGGGCGGGTTCTACAACATCTCGGGCGGCGCCGTCGACCCCGCAGGCGACTTCTACTTCGTGGACGCGCACTGGCAGCGCATCTATCGCTGGTCGGGCCAACTCTCGACGGTTCGCGACAATCCGCTCGACCCCGTCAACCTGGTGTTCGACAAGGCCGGCAATCTCATGGTGGTGTCGTATGCCGGCGCGGGCGTCGTCTACGCCTTCAAGCCCGGGTCGCCCGAATCCGAAATTACGCTGTTGAAGGCGGAGCCCGCCGCGCCGCGGCCCGGTATGATCCCGGTGCTGCCCGTGAGCGATTGGCGCATGAATCCGCAAACGCTGGCCCAACCTGTCCGCCAGTACGTCTCGCCCGATGGCTCGACCTTCCTCCCCGCAGGGCAGGATTTCGTCAGCGGCGCGATGAGCTGGGGCGTGAAGAGCAGTGCGCTGCTGCGCGGTTTCGGTCTGGCGGCCGCGGCGCCCGGCAAGCCCGTCTATCTCACCAGCGAATCCGAAGTCACAACCTGGCAGGCATCGCTGACACCGGAGGGCGGCATGACCGATTTCAAAGTTTTCGCCAACCAGGGCGGCGAGAGCGTGGCGGTGGACGAGAAGGGCAACGTCTACATCGCCGCCGGACAAATCTTCGTGTACGATCCCTCGGGCCGTCTGATCGAAACCATCGACGTGCCCGAGCGTCCGCTGCAACTGGTGTTCGGCGGCGCGGATGGCAAGACGCTGTTCATTCCGGCGCGCAGTTCGCTCTACTCGGTGCGGACCAAATTTGCGGGACGGAGGGCCCAGTGAAGGCGCTCGCCGCAATACTGGGGCTTGCCTTCCTGGCCGGCGCCCAAAAGGGCAGCGATGTGGAAGTCTGGCTGACCACCGCGGACAAGTCCGCGCTGTTCGAACGGCAGAAGGCGCCGCTCGACCTCGCCGCACCGGGCAGCACCAATCCCACGATCGAAATCGATGAGCGGCAGAAGTTCCAACCCATCGACGGTTTCGGCTACGCACTCACCGGCGGCAGCGCGCAGCACCTGATCCACATGAGTGCCGGCGCGCGCGCGGCCATCCTCAAAGAGCTGTTCGGCACCGGCGATCGCGAGATCGGCGTGAGCTACCTGCGGCTCACCATCGGCGCGTCCGATTTGAACGAGCGCGTCTTCACCTATGACGACATGCCCGACGGCGAGACCGACCCGGACCTGCAGCACTTCGATCTCGGGCCCGACAAAGCCGACGTCATCCCGGTGATGAAGGAGGTCCTCAAGCTCAATCCGCGGATCAAAATTCTGGCCTCGCCGTGGACCGCGCCCTCGTGGATGAAGACCAACAACAACGCGAAGGGCGGCGCGCTGAAGCCGGAAGCGTACGACGTGTATGCCCGCTACTTCGTGAAGTATATTCGCGCCATGAAGGCGGAGGGCATCGCGATCGACGCCATCACGGTGCAGAACGAGCCGTTGAATCCCAAGAACACGCCGAGCCTGGTGATGCAGGCCGCCGAGGAAGCGCTCTTCATCAAGAACCATCTCGGCCCGGCATTTCACGCCGCCGGCATCAAGACGCGGATCGTGCTCTACGATCATAATTGCGATGTCCCCGAGTATGCGACCGCGATCCTCGCCGACCCCGGCGCGGCGCGCTACGTGGATGGCTCCGGTTTTCATCTATACGGCGGCAAGATCGAGGCCATGACCCAGGTTCACGACCAGTATCCGGGCAAGAATCTCTACTTCACGGAGCAGATGGTGGTGGGCTCGGTGGAAGGCAAACCCGCGATCAACATCGCCGCGCCGGTGCGCCGCCTGATCATCGGCGCCACCCGCAACTGGAGCCGCAACGTCCTGCTGTGGAATCTGGCCGCCGACCCGAAGAATAATCCGCACACCGATAACGGCGGCTGCGGCATGTGCCAGGGCGCCATCACGATCGATGGCGACCAGGTGAGCCGCAACCTGGCATACTACGCGGTTGCGCACGCGTCCAAATTCGTCCGGCCCGGTTCCGTGCGGATCGCCTCCACCAGCCTGGATGCGCTGCCCAACGTTGCCTTCCGAACTCCGGCGGGCAAGCGCGTGCTGATTGTAGTCAATGCGAGCCAGGCGCCGCAGACATTCGACATTCACGCCGCCAGGCGAATGACCGCGACCCTCGCTCCCGGCGCCGTCGCGACCTACGTCTGGTAACTAAAGTAGGGCGGACCCCTGGTCCGCGCGGGACGGCCTCGTCCCGCTCTTCGCGCGCCGGAAGGCCCCCACAGAGCAGCGGACGAGCAACCAAAGAGATCGCTCCCTTACTTTACGGTCGCGGCTCGGTTTGAGGGCGACGTCGAGAATCGGGAGTTCGTTGCGCTCCCTTACTTCTACTGTGTCATAAAAAACAAATCTGTCCTATAATGTTTCCGTGGCTGCGAAAGATCCGGCGCCAGCACCACAAGAGAAACGACTCACGGCATATATGGACTGGCTGGCGCAAGCCGTGGGACATGCGGACCGCATACTGCCTCTGCGGAACTACTGTACCGGCTTGTTGCTGGATGGTGAACGCAAGAGTGTCGAGCCGATGGCTGCGCGCCTGGCTCCCGACCATGTGCAGCGTATGCACGAATCGCTGCATCACTTTGTCGCCGAGTCGCCCTGGAGCGATGCCGACATGTTGGCGCAAGTGCGGAATTACGTGCTGCCGGCGATGCAGAAGCAGGGAACCGTGACGGCATGGATCGTGGATGAGACCAGCTACGTTAAGAAGGGTACTCATTCGGTAGGAGTGGCACGGCAGTATTGTGGTCGCTTAGGGAAGAAGGAGAACTGTCAGGTGGCGGTGAGTTTATCGGTGGCCACCGCGACCGGAAGTCTGCCGATTGCTTGGCAACTCTATCTTACGGAAGACTGGGCGGCCGACCCGGAGCGACGCACGGAAACCGGGGTTCCCGAGGGGATACGGTTTCAAACCAAGCCGCAGATTGCGTTGGCGCAAATTCAACGAGCAGTTGAAGAGAAGGTGCCTGTCGGTGTGCTACTGGCAGACGAAATATACGGATCCAATCGCGAGTTTCGGGACGGCGTGGCGGAACTGAAACTGGACTATTCGCTGGCGGTAAGATCCAACACCACGGTGTGGGCATTGGATCGGCAACCTTTACCCCCGAAGCCTTGGAACGGCAAGGGGAAGCCAGCCAAACGAATGCGACGGGATCAGACGCACCAACCGATTACGGTGAAGCAACTGGCGCAGGAATTGCCGGAGCAAGGATGGAGTGAAGTCGCCTGGCGCGAAGGGAGCAAGGGAACCTTGCAGTCCCGCTTTGCCGCGTTGCGGGTTCGACCAGCGTACGGAGATGATCGCAAAGGGAGCCTGCGGCCGGAACAGTGGTTGCTGATCGAGTGGCCGAAAGGAACCGATGAGCCGAGCGCATACTGGTTGTCCAACCTGGCAGAGAAAACCCGGCTGAAGAATCTGGTCGGGACCAGCAAGCATCGATGGGTGATTGAGCGCGATTATGAAGAGCTCAAATCGGAACTCGGCCTGGCACACTATGAAGGCCGCAACTGGCGGGGATTTCATCATCACGCCACCCTCTGCATTGCGGCTTACGGCTTCTTAATTGCAGAAAGGAGCCGTTTTTCCCCCTCAGCCCACGTCGGCCATCTTGGGCTACGCGCCAGACCTTTACCTCCCCAGTTCCGGCCGCGGGGGGCAAAGGACGCGCGCACAACGGCATAACCCGAATTCGATCGCCACCCTCCGTATCCAGATTGCTCGATTCCTTGTCCAGCATCTTCCATGCTGCCCTTTGTGTTGTGCTTTGCAATGACGATTTATGACACAGTAGAGTTACGGTCGCGGCTCGTTGGCGGCGGACGTTCATTGTGTCGCGAGAAGGATTTGAAAAGTTGTAATACTATTTAACCGGATCTCCCAGCACGCGGGCCGGGAACTTTTCCCCGCCGCGAGTGTCCAATCTTGCGAGGACATACCAATGTCGATGATGGTGGGCAATCGCGGAGGCCAGAAGGCCGACATCAACATGACGCCGATGATTGACGTGCTGCTCGTGCTGATCATCATCTTCATGGTGATCACGCCGATTGCGCCGCGCGGTTTGCGTGCGCTCGTGCCGCAGCAGGCAGCCGGCACGCCGCCCGATTCCGTGCAGTCGCGCGACATCGTGATCTCGATCGCGAAAGATCAATCGATCGAGATCAACCGCCAGCCGGTAGCGTTCGAAGCCCTGCCGGAGCGCCTGGCCGCGCTCTACCGCACCGGCATCAACGACCACGTCTTCGTGCGCGGCGCTCGCGATCTGGAGTACCGGCAAGTGGTGCAGGTGATGGATCTCGCGCGCGCCGCCGGCTGGGACCGCATCGGCCTGATGACCCAGTAGGACGGGCCTCCCGGCCGGTCCCACTAATCAGAATTTCAGCCTCATCTCATTCGTCGGCTTAAATCCCATCCGCTCGTAGAGCGCGCGCCCGAAATCGCTGGCGTGCAGCGCGACGCTGCCGAAGCCGTCGGCCCGGCACCACTCCACGAGCGTCTCCATCAGCCGCTTGGCGATGCCGCGCCGCCGGTACGCGGCTTCCGTGTACACGTTGATCACCCAGCCGCGTCGCGGCGCCGGGTCGTCGGGCGAGCCGGGCCACGGCACGATCGCGATTCCCACGCCGCCGACCACGCGTCCCTCGGCGGTCTCTGCCAGCCAGCCCTGATATCGTCCGGCGGGCATGGCATCGCGCAGGTAGGTCGTGGTGGTCAGCTCCCATGGCCTCCAGATCGGCACGAGTGCCGCGACCCATATCGGCGAACATCTGCTTGCGATGCTCCACCACCGTCGCGATGTCGGCGGGGGTCGCGGGACGGATGCGAATCTCGCTCATGAGATATTTTTACACGCGTTATGATCTTTTCATGACGCGACGCGAATTGGCCCGCCTGACCGCTGGAACCGCGGCCTTCCTGCAGCAGCGCGCGGTTGCCGCCGCGAAGTACACGGGCGCCCTCGACGGCTTCGAAGACAAGGTGGACATGGCCAATTTCGACGCCGTGCTCTATACCCTCAAGGCGCACGATGCCGCGCCGATGCGTCTCGCCTTTCGCGCCGCGGAGCGCAAGCAGGCCGAGGCCTGGCAAAAGCAGCTCCGCCCCAAGATCGCGGAACTGCTCGGCGGTTTTCCTGCGAAGGCCCCGCCGCTTCGCCCGCAGACGCTCGAGGTGAAAGACTATCCCGGCTACCGCCGCGAGAAATTCGTCTTCGAGAGCCGTCCCGGCGCAGGCGTGCTCGCGTACCTGCTGACGCCGAAGTCCGGGAAGGCGCCGCACGCCGCGGTTGTTTGCATCCCGGGTCACGGACGCGGCGTGGAGGATATTGTGGGGATCGATGCCCAGGGCCGCGACCGCACCGTGAAGGAAGGCTACGCCTACGACTACGCCATTCAGGTGGCGGAGCACGGCATGGCCGCGGTCGCGATCGAGCCCATGGGCTTCGGCTGCCGCCGCGAGCCGATCGCGAAATCGCGCCCGCTGGACAGCAATGTCTGCCAGCCCACCGCGGGCTCCGCGCTTTTGCTGGGTCAGACCATGATCGGTTGGCGCGTGTACGACGTGATGCGCACCATCGATTGGATCGAATCGCGGCCGGACCTCGATAGCAAACGCGTCGGCTGCCTCGGATGTTCGGGCGGCGGCATGGCGACTTTGTTTGCCGCGGCGCTCGACACTCGCATTCGCGCGTCGCTGGTCAGCTCTTACCTGAACACCTTCCGCGATTGCGTGATGAGTATCTCGCACTGTATCGACAATTACATCCCCGGTATTCTCAACTGGGCCGAGATGTACGACGTCGCGGGCCTGGTAGCGCCGCGCCCGCTGTTCGTGGAATCGGGCGAGCGCGATACCATCTTCCCTATCGCCGCCAGCCGGGCGAGTTTCGCGCGCGTGAAAAAGATGTACGAGGTCTTCGGCGCGCCCGATAACACCGGGCAGGAAGTCTTCGATGGTCCCCACGGGTTTTCCGGCAAGCTAGGTCTCCCGTTTCTCTCCGCGAAGCTTGGCTAACTTGCACTAACCCTAATGACTAGCCCACCTTAGGAGTTGAAACCGACTGAAAAGCACGCTACCATTCAACGACTCTTGGGACAGGTGAACTCTCTTAGTCGGCCCTCGCCCTGGGGCTGGTCGGAGATAGTGAAAAGGAGCTTGAAAGAGTATGCGCGCTAAGTTGGCGGTGGCATTTTGCTGTGTCGCCCTAGCCAGCGCTCAAGCTGCGTCCGTCGTGTTTATAGTAAACGCGACCGTCCACGATAAGGCGGCAATCACCGGCACAGTCACCATCGACACTACCGCCGGAACCGTCACCGCGGTGGACTTGGCCGTGGGCGCGCCGGATAACTTCACCTTCAATTCCATGGATCGATCTTATCAGGGGTCCTCCGGCCCCGCCGGCTATTCCGTTACGGTCTTCTCCGGCTCAAGAGGCTTGCAGCTTACTCTGCGTTCCGATCCATCCGGCACTCTTGTTGGTTACACGGGCGGCGCGATTGATACCTCGTCCGCCTACTCCTCGTTCTTGATATCGACGGCGAATCCCGTGGTCTCCGGCAGCCTCTCGTCGCATGTGCCCGTGACCCTTTCGCTGGCCTTCGATGCGCCGACCGTCCCGCGCAACATGCCTGTCGGCCTGACCTTCACCGTGAGCAATACGAGCGGGAGTCCCCTCGACGGCATCAACTTCACCGAGACTTTCGGCGCCCTCATGATCTCGACCCCCAACGGGCTCCGCACAACTTGCCCCAGCGGGGCGGTTACGGTGGTCCCCAGCGCAGGCAACACAAACACCTTAAGTCTCGCCGGCCTCACCCTGGCCGCCTCCTCATCCTGTACCGTCGTCGTAAGCGTAACGCCCTTGCTCTTTGCCATATATACCGAGGCCGTGACCGTGGGATCGAGTGCCGGCCTCGGCAACACCGCCAAGGCCACCCTGGTCTCCCTGGCGCCACCCGCGTTGAGTGAATTCTTCGTCGATACGCTGCTCAACTCTGTGGCGTCAACCAGGTTTACTTTCACTGTGAGCAATCCGAATTCGTCAAACGCCCTGACCGGCATCGCATTCACCGACAACTTACCCGGTGGAATGCTCATCGCCACTGGCCTGACCAGCGACTGTCCCGATGGCACCATCTCCGCCCCTACTGGCGCGAACGCAATATCGGTCTCCGGGCTCACGTTACCGGGGGGCTCCTCATGCACCTTCTCCTTCTTCGCCAACGGCACTGTGGATGGGAACGTTCCCAATATGACGTCTCCCGTCACCTCGTCAAACGGCGGCACCGGCCTCCCAGCCACTGCGACGTTCATCGCCCCCTCCGTTACGGCGAGGAAAGGCCGTTACATGCTTTACCTCTGGAACTTCTATTAGTCTGACCGCGTAGGGGCGATCGTGTCGCCTCCAGGGCCGCGATGAGGTGAGTGCTTCCTCCGCACTCACCTCTCTCTGATGCATAAGTCCCGTTCACCAACAGAGGCGGAAAACGTGCTGCACGTGACTGACTGCCCGTTCGAGCCCGAAACGCGCGGGGGCTTTGTAGGTCGCGCCGCGACTGCGCCCGGGATTACATCATGCCGGGTGCCCTTTGGCCAATGGCAACCGGCCCGAGCGGCATGCTTGCAGGTAGCGGCTGATTTCCGCTACTGAATTCGCTGCGCCCGCTTGCGGCTTGAGTTGCTTCCCCAACTGCTCTGCCCGGTCCCTGACAGCGGGTTCGAGGACACGCTGCAGGCCACTCAACAACGTCGTTTCGCCGAATTCGCTGAACCGGAAATGGACTCCGGCCCCGGCCTTCTTCAAACGTTCTCCCCAAAAAGGTTGTTCCGCAAAAACCGAATACACTACTGACGGCTTTCCGCTCAGGAGACCGAGGTAGGTGGTGCCCGCGCCCCCGTGATGCACTAGCGCACGGCACCGGGGGAATAGCCGGCGATAATCCACCGATCTTAGCAGGAGCATGCGCTTCGGCACGTCGGAACCACGCAGTTGGCTCCAGCCGGCGCCCACCACCGCGCGAATCCCCAACTTCTCAGTGACTCGCGCCGTCATCGTCAATACGGCTTCAGGGTCCAGCACCGGCATACTGCCAAATCCCAGGAAAACGGGAGCCTCGCCCGCCGCCAGGAACTCGGTCAGTTCTGGATCGGAAGGCGCCGGCGTGTCGTCCCCATTCAGAAACAGGGGGCCGGTCAGAACGTTTTGAGCCGCCCAATCGCCTGGTTTCTGGAATAGCGGCTCACCATAATGGTGAAGCGTGAGGATTCTGTTGAGTTGGAGCCATTTCGAGGGCGTCGTGCTGGTGGGAGCCAAACCCATCTCCGCCCGCCAGCGGTTCAGATCCTCGCGCATATCCGAGAACGCGACCCTCTCAATCAGCATGTGAGTCAGAGAGTTCATCCAGCCGGCGGGGAGGTTTTTAGCAGCGACCAGAGGGTTGGCAAATGAGGAACTACGGGGTAGCAGCGGATAGAGGATGCTGGCTACCATGGGAAGACTCAGTTTTTCCGACAAAGATGCCGCCTCGGAAAGCGTCATGGCGGTGCCGATGATCGCATCGGCGCCCTGGCATGCCTCCCAACATCCCTTTTGAAGATGCGGCCTGTTGTCCTTCATGAGCGCACTCAGATGGCGTAAGAAAGCCCGGCTGTTTCCGGAAGCCAGCCAAGCGCGGCCTTCTGGCGATTTCAAGCCTTCTTCGGTGTTCATGTGGATCGGAGAATAATCGATCCCGTGCTGCTCGATGAAAGCTTCGAAATTAATCGGTGCTGCGATCTTGGGGATGAATCCACTTTGCTTCAGCGCGATCGCCAGCGCGACATAGGGTTGAACGTCGCCGCGCGTGCCCAGGCAGAGGATCGTAATCTTATCGACTGCCGGACGGCCGCCGATCATGTTTGATTCGCCCGGAATGATTTGAAAAATGCAAGGAACGCCACGCCAAGGCTGGGCACCAGCGTCTTCCGGTAAATGTGATCGGGGGGCAGGATGCTGACAAGACGGTTATGGGCCTTGCGAAGGGAATGGTACGGAAGCGTGGGGAAGAGGTGGTGCAGCGAATGATATCGCATTCCTACCGGCGCCAGCACTAGTGCCACCGGAGAGAATCCGGTGATCGTAATGGAATCCAGCAGTTGTCCTTCATGGGTAACTCTTTCACCCTGCTCATTGGTGTATCCATGAGCCGCCATGCTTCGAATTAGGTTTACCGTGAGAATGAAATAAGTCACGATATACCAGTGGAAAATAATCCGGGGCTCCCCGATCAGCACCGCGAAGGTGACGAACAAAAACCACCACAAAAGACAACCGATCTCCTGGACGACGGCCAAACGGCGATCCTCGGCGGAGATATCCTTCCACTTGAATTTCGGATTCATCTTGAAACTGCTGGCATAACCGAGAAGCCATTCCCGATAGCGCCCGCCGATAGCCCAGGAAAGCGGCGCGGCTACCAGGAAGCGAAGCATCATTGCCAGCGGCGCAAGCGGCAGAATCAGGAAGGGTGCAAGAAGCTCGAGGGGCTTTTGATAGGCGAGCGGCACGTACTCCGGATCGTCGCTGGTACTGAACGTGGCAGTGAGGTGATGCGAACGGTGTATCAAATAGGTGAACTCCGGCAGGAAGAACATGCTGCCGCACAATAAATTCCAAACCCATCGAAAGGCTCGCAGCTTCTCCGATCGTGTATGCGTCAGTTCGTGAATGAAAAATAGTGCGCGATAAAATCCCAGGACGCTGAATGCGAACCAGAAAATACGTTCCGGCAGCCAGGGCGAAAAGCGCGGAAGAGTCAGCCAAAACGCAATCCACGCGAACGTTGTGGCACTGCCAAAATCCACCCAGAAAATGACGGGTCTGATCCGAAAAAGATCATCGTCCAGCGTACGGCGAAGTTTTCCGAGTGAATCGATTTGTGGTGTTTGCATTTGGGCGCGTGAAAACCCGGTGCTGCTCGAGCAATCCTACTACGTGCCAATTCGAGCGCTCAAGCAAAATGGTGCTTTTTGACCAGTCCAGGAGTGAAATCCAACCTAAGTTAGAGGACGTATAGAACGTATAGCCTAGCTGCCCCTAGGATGGCGCTGAGGTGCTTTGAATACCGGTAGGAGAGGAGTTGCTGCTGGCTCGATGAATCGCCCGGAACCCCAGCCCCATCCTACCTCCGCGCACTTTGAACCGATCTTTCCGGGCTAGTTCCCGAAACCCAGTCACACAAACTTCAAATTTATTTTTCGCTGATTCCATTCCACTTGTCCCTCTCCGTCGCCCTTCAGCCTCTTGACGCGGGGTTATAAGTGGGCCCATGGCAACTCCCGCGCAAGTCACCGCTAATCACGCCAACGCGCAACTATCCACCGGGCCGCGCTCCGTCGAGGGCAAGGCCGCGTCCAGCCGGAACTCGCTCAAACTTGGCATCCACGCCCAATCCATGATCATCCCCGGCGAAGAAATCGCCGACCTGGAGGAACTCGTCGCTGCCCACGAACAGAAGTTCCAACCCGTCGGCCCCGTCGAAGCCGAGCTCCTCGAAATCGTCATTCGCTCGGCCTGGATGAAGCGGCGCTACGCCCGCATCGAGACCGAGTACCTCAGCGCCCGCATCGCCGCGCTCCCCGAAGGAACCGAGCACCCGCTCGGCGCCGTCATGGTGCAGGACGCCGACAACGGCAACACCATGCAGAAAATCTTCCGCCGCCAGCAGGCCGCCCAGCGCGATTGGTACAAGGCCATCGAGGCTCTCACACGCCTCCAGGCCAGCCGCCGCCACGCCGAAATCGAAGCCGTGATGCGTGTGCCCCGAACGAATCCCCTGATGACTCCCCCGCCGAATCGGGTTCGTTTTGACTCCCCGTCGCAGCCGGCTCCGCGCCCCGCCGCCGAGCCCCCCGTGAACCTCGCGCTCCGTCTGTGAAACCCGCCAATTCCCCGGCTCTGCGTGCGGTACCCTGTCTGAAAGAGGGGAACTCATGAGGATATTCCTGCTGGGGATCATCTGCGTCTCCGTCGTGTCCGCGCAGACTGCCGAAGAACTGATTCGGCGCAATCTCGAAGCTAAAGGCGGCATAGAGAAAATCAAGGCCATCAAGACGCTGCGCATGTCCGGGAAATTGCAGCAGGGCAGCTTCACCGCCGAGATCGCCCAGGATGCCATGGCGCCCAACCAGCTGCGACAGAACGTCACCATCCAGGGTATGACCGCCGTCCAGGCCTACGACGGTAAGACCGGCTGGAAAATCTCTCCCTTCGAGGGCCGTAAGGACGCCGAACTCGTGGGTGAGGAAGAATTGCGCGGACTTGTCGAGGAGGCCGACCTCTACGGCCCGCTCGTCGATTACCAGGCGAGCGGCAACAAGGTCGAATACATCGGCCACGATACCGTGGATGGCGACGATGTCTACCGCCTCAAGGTCACGCTCAAGAACGGCGACATCTATTACTACTACCTCGATCCCGAGACCTTTCTCGAAATCCGTACGGAGCGCGTCCAGTTCGTGCGCGGCGCGGTGCGCGAATCGGTGATCGAGTGCGGCTCCTACAAGCTGGTGGCGGGCGTCTATTTCCCGTTCACTGTGGAAGCCAGCAGCAAGCAGAATCCCGGATCGCAGACCAAGCTGACCTTCGATAAGATCGAGGCCAACATCCCCATCGATCCCATCGAGTTCAAAATGCCCGCGGCTCCGGCCGCCAAGGAGGAGTTGTAAGATGGCGATCCGCATCTGGTTTCTCGCAGGCTGCGCGGCTCTGCCCTCGCTGTTCGCCCAGGCGCCGGTCCGCTATGATTCCGGCACCATCTCCGGCCTCGCCGCGCGCAACATCGGCTCGGCGCAGATGAGCGGCCGCATCGCCGCCGTTGCGGCCGTTGACGATGGCGGACGCCTTACCGTCTTCGCCGCCACTGCCAGCGGCGGCGTCTGGAAATCGGTCAACGCGGGCACCACGTTCAAGTCCGTGTTCGATAACCCCTCCGTGCAATCCATGGGCGCCATCGCGATCGATCCGCGCAACTCGAAGAACGTGTGGGCCGGCAGCGGCGAAACCTGGACCCGCAACAGCGTCTCGATCGGCGACGGCGTCTACAAATCCACAGACGGCGGTGAGAACTGGACCAACGTCGGCCTCAAGGATTCCGAGCGCATCGCCAAAATCCTGGTCGATCCGCGCAACAGCGATAGCGTCTTGGTCTGCGCCACCGGGCATCTCTGGGACGACAGCACGGAGCGCGGCGTCTACAAGACCACCGATGGCGGCAAGAACTGGCGCAAAGTTCTCGCCGGCGCCAACCCTTCCACCGGCTGCGGCATGCTCTCCTCCAGCCCGCAGGATCCCGCCACCATCTATGCGTCCCTCTGGGACTTCCGCCGCCAGGCCTGGACCTTCCGCTCCGGCGGCGCCGGCAGCGGCCTCTTCAAATCCACCGACGGCGGCGAGCATTGGAGCGAGATCTCTCCCGCCACCGCCAAAGGACTTGCCGGCGAAGCCGTACGGCCGCATCGCGCTGGCCGTCGCGCCCGGCAAACCGAAAGTGGTCTACGCCACGATCGAGGCCGCCCAGAGCGCGCTCTTCCGCTCCGACGATGGCGGCGCGAATTGGACGAAGCTCGATGCCAGCCAGTTCCAGGTCTGGCGGCCCTTCTACTTCGCCAACCTGATCGTGGACCCGAAGGACGAGAACAAAGTCTTCAAGGTCGACGGATCCCTGATGCTTTCCAGCGGAATGGCGGCCACAGCTTCGGCGCCGTCTCCGGCTCCGCGCATGGCGATTTCCACGACGTCTGGATCGACCCCGCCCACACCGAGATCCGTCTTCACCACCGACGATGGCGGACTCTGGCGCAGCCACGATGGCGGCCACCGCTGGGAGCACATCATGAACCTCCCGGTCTCGCAGTTCTATCACGTGAGCGTGGATAACTGCCGAGCCCTATCACGTCTACGGCGGCTTGCAGGACAACAGCTCCTGGGTCGGCGACTCCTCCTATCCCGGCGGCGTGACCAATTCGCGCTGGGAAAACATGTTCGGCGGCGACGGCTTCTGGACATGGGAAGATCCCTCCGACTCCGAACTACATTTATGCGGAGGCGCAGGGCGGGGAACTCGGCCGGATCGAACCGCGTCACGTCATGATATTCGCTCCATCAAACCTTACGCCAACTACGGCGAGAAGAAGCTGCGCTTCAACTGGAACACGCCCGTGCAGATGAGCCCGAATGAGAAGGGCACCATTTATATCGGCGCGCAGTATCTCTTCCGCTCGCGCGACCATGGCCAATCGCTGGGAGCGCATTTCGCCCGATCTCACCACCAACGATCCGGAGAAGCAGAAGCAGGAGGAGTCGGGCGGCGTCACGGTGGATAACTCCGCGGCCGAGATGAATACCACCGTCTACTCGATTTCGGAGTCGCCCTTGAACGGCAGCCTCATCTGGGTGGGCACCGACGATGGCAACCTGCAGATCACGCGCGACGGCGGCAAGACGTGGACCAACACGGCTGCCAAGGTGAGCGGCGCGGGCAAGGCGCCCTGGGTCTCGTGGGTGGAGGCCGGCCGCTTCGCGGAAGGCACCGCCTACGCCACGCTCGACCGCCACATGTACGGCGACATGAAGCCGTACCTCTACAAGACCACCGATTACGGCGCCACCTGGAATGCGCTGCCCGTGCAGCAGGCCGGCGTCCGCGGCTACGCGCACGTGATCAAGGAAGACACGCGCAATCCGAACCTGCTCTTCCTCGGCACCGAGTTCGGTCTCTGGGTCAGCGTGGATGGCGGCCAGCGCTGGGCGCAATACAAGGGCACCGGTTTCCCGGCGGTCGCGGTGCGCGATCTCGTAGTGCATCCGCGCACCTCGGACCTCGTGCTGGCGACCCACGGCCGCGGCATCTGGATCATCGACGACATCACGCCGTGGCGCGCCCTCACCAATGAAGTCCTCGGCGAGGACGCGGGCTTTCTGCCGGTGCCGCCGGCGGTGCAGTGGCTCGAGACCTTCGCGGGTTGGGCCGAGGGCGATGCCACCTTCCACGGCCCCAGCAAGTCGACCGAGGCCTTCATTCCCTACTACCAGCGGTCGCGGCATATCTACGGCGATCTCAAGATCGAGATCTTCGACCAGCAGGGTAAGTTGGTGGATGTGGTGCCCACCAGCAAGCACCGCGGGGTGAGCATCGCGCGACCTGGTCCATGCACGTGAAGCCGCCGCGCGTGCCGCCGGCCGCCGTCGCGGCATTCGGCGCAGCCGTGGGTCCACGCGTGGTGCCCGGTGTATACACGGTAAAGATGACCCGCGGCGAAAAGGTCTACAACACGCAGCTCACGGTGACGCTGGATCCAAGGTCGAAGTTCACGGTGGCAGACCGGAAGCAGCAGTTCGACCTGATGATGAAGATCGGCGCCATGCTCAATCGCATGAGCGGCGCGGTGGATTCAATTCTCGCCACGCGCGATGGCGCGCTCTCCCGTGCGGCCAAGCTGCCCGAAGGCGATCCGCTGCGCCGCAAGCTGACCGACGTGGCGGCTTCCGCGGACCAGATCCGCACCAAGATCGTCGCCACAAAGGAAGGCGGCGCGATCACCGGCGAGGAACGCCTGCGCGAATTTCTGGCGGGCCTCTATGGCGATGTCGGCGGCTACGAAGGCCGCCCGACCGATTCGCAGACGGCGCGCGCCGACGCGCTCGGGCGCGAATTGGAAGATGTCATCCGCGAGTTCACTACCCTGACGGCGGCGCAGTTGCCGGCGCTCAATCGCGACCTGCAGGCCAAGAAGCTGCTCGCCATGGCCATCCCGGCCGAAAAGGATTGGCAATGAAAACGTTCGCCTTCGCCATGCTTTGCGCGGCGGCCCTGCTGCACGCTCAGGATTACCCGTTGGGCCCCGACTCGCAGCCGCAGGCCGGTGTCCCCAAGGGCGTGGTCACGAAGTTCCAACTTCCTTCCGGCAAGTATTTTCCGGGGACGCCGCACACGTACTCTATCTACGTCCCGGCGCAGTACGATGCCGCGAAGCCGACGCCGTTCATGATCTATATGGATGGCAGCGGCGCGCTCGGCAACAGCACGCGCGTCCCGGTGGTCTTCGACAACCTGATCGCGAAGCACGAGCTGCCCGCGATGATCGGAATCTTCGTCGACCCCGGTGTGCTGCCGCCGGCGTCGGCGGTGGCGCAGAGCCGCTTCGAGCGCGTCTTCGAATACGACTCGTTGAGCGACCGCTTCTCGCGCTTCCTGCTCGAAGAGCTGATTCCCGAGGTCGGCAAGAAGTACAACCTCTCGAAGGACCCGAACGATCGCGGCCTCTCCGGCACCAGCACAGGCGCGGTGGCCGCCTTCGCGGCGGCGTGGAATCGTCCCGACCAGTTCCGCCGCGTGCTCAGCTTCATCGGCACATACGTCGCGATGAAGGGCGCCGACGGGCTGCCCGCGCTGATCCGCAAGACCGAGCCCAAGCCCATCCGCATCTTCCTGCAGGATGGCAGCAAAGATCATGTGGTCCCCGGCTTTCCATGGGGCACGTTCTACGCCGGAAGCTGGCCCGTCAACAACCAGGTGATGTACGAGGCCTTTCAATCCGCGGGATACGACGCGAAGCTGGTGATCGGCGAAGAGGGTCACAACATGAAGCAGGGTGCCGCCATCATGCCGGACGCCTTGCGCTGGCTGTGGCGCGAGTACCCGCGCCCGATCGCGGTGCATGAGCCGGCCGCCATGAGCGATCCCGGCTGGGACCCGCGCGGCAAGGTCTACTCCACCGTGTGGGCCGGCAAGCCCTGGGAGCAGGTCGGCGACATGTACGGCGCCATCACTTCGATCACCGCCGACAAGCAGAACAACGTCTACTTCGCCGACACGTCCGCCAACCGCATATATAAGGTGGACGCCGAAGGCACGGTCAGCCTATTCCAATCCAACGCCGCCGGACCGCTCCGCGCTGCTCCCAATGGCCGCCTTTACTCTGCCATCAAAGGCCAAATCGTATCCTTCGGACCCGAGAGGAAAGTGGTAGCCACGAACATCGATGCGGCCGATCTCGCGATCACCGCCAAGGGCGATATCTACTACACCGACACCGCGCACAAGACCGTCGGCCGCGTAAACGGGAAGGTCTACCCATTGGCCGAGATGGCCATGCCCGCCGGCATCGCGCTCTCCCCCGACCAGGCCATGCTGATCGTCACCGACGCCCAGTCGCGCTTCAGCTGGAGCTTCCAGCTCGCGCCCGATGGCGCCCTGATGAACGGCGAACCCTTCTATCGCCTCGAAATGCCCGAGTCCGGCTGGATGAGCGCCGTGCACAGCGTGACGCGAAGACTGCAATCGGCCAGGTCTACTTCGCCACCGCCCACGGGTATCCAGGTCTGCGAAGCCAACGGCCGCGTCGCCGCAATCCTGAACGCCCCCAACTACGGAGCCGTCACCTCCATCGCCTTCGCCGGCCCTGAATCGAATTGGCTCTACGCCGCCGAGGCCGGCCGCCTCTACCGCCGCCCGGTCAAAGTCAATGGAGTCCCCGCTTGGATAGTCGCCAAGCTCCCCAAGCCGCCGTTGTAGGACAGGCCTCCCGGCCTGTCCACTAATCAAGAGACGGCCACAGCCCTCTTCGCTTCGCGTTTGCTGCCTTGCAGCCATTCCTGGAAAGTCTCCAGGTAGAGATAGATAACCGGCGTAATATACAGCGTCAAAAACTGGCTGACCACCAGTCCGCCGACCACCGCGAGACCGAGCGGCTGCCGCGCGTCGGCGCCTTCGCCGTAGCCCAGCGCGATCGGCAGCGTGCCGAACAGCGCCGCGACCGTGGTCATCATGATCGGCCGGAAGCGCAGCAGGCAGCCCTGCCAGATGGAGTCGTACGCCGAGTGCCCCTTGGCCTGCGAATCGATCGCGAAATCGATCATCATGATCGCGTTCTTCTTCACCACGCCGAACAACATGATGATGCCGACGAATGCGTAGAGGTCGAGTTGCTTGTGAAAGATCACCAGCGTCAGCAGCGCGCCGAAGACGGCCGAAGGCAGTCCCGAAAGAATCGTAATCGGATGAATGAAGCTCTCGTACAACACGCCCAGCACGATGTAGATCACCAGTACCGCGACCATCAGCAGCATCGAGAGGTTGGCGAAGGAGCTCTGGAACTCCCGCACGGTTCCCTGGAAGCTCGAGCTGATGGTTGCCGGCATGCGCATGTCGCGGACCGTATCGTCCACCTGCTGCGCGGCCTGGCCCAGCGAGAATCCGGGGCGCAGGTTGAAGGAGATCGTGACTGCCGGCAATTGCCCGAAGTGGTTGATGGAGAGCGGGCCGGTCTGCCGGTGCGTCCGCACCACCGATTCCAGCGGCACCAGCGCGTTGTTCGACGAGCGCAGATAGAGCTTGGAGAGCGCCTCCGGCGTGCGCTGATATTCCGGCAGCACTTCGAGAATCACCACGTACTGGTTGGCGGGCGCGTAGATCACCGAGACCTGCCGCGCGCTGTACGCGCTGAAGAGCGCGTCCTGCACCTGCTCCGGCGTAATCCCAAGCGAGGTCGCGCGGTCGCGGTCGATATCCACCATCAACTGCGGGCTGGAGATCTGCATGTCGCTATTGACGTCCACGAAACCCGGCAGCGCGCGCATCTTGTTGGTCAGCTGCGGCGCCCAATCGTAGATCTCCTTCAGGTTGGCGCTCTGCAGCGTGAGCTGGTAAGCGCTGGCGGAGTTCTGGCCGCTGACTGTGATCGGCGGCGGATTCTGCATGAAGACCATCAGGCTCGGGATCTCGGCCATCTTCGGTCGCAACTGCTCGATGATCTGGTCCACCGAGAACTTGCGGGTTTCGCGCGGTTTCATGTTCGCGAACATGAACGCGTTGTTGCCGCCGACCACGAAGACGCCGACGCTCTTCACGTCCGGGTGCGCGCGCAGCAGTTCGCCGGCGGCATGATTGTGATTCTTGACCCAATCGAACGAGGCGTCCTGCGGAGCCAGCGTGCCGGCGAACATGAAGCCGCTGTCCTGGCTGGGGATGAAGCCGGTGGGCATCGTCATGAAGAGATAGACTGTGCCGAACAGCATCAGGATGGCGACCGCCAGCGTGACCACGCGGAAGCGCAGCGCCACGCCGAGCGTGACCTCGTACCAGTTCTGCATGCCGTTGAAGCCGCCTTCGAGCGCGCGGTACATCCGGCCGTGCCGTGCCTCGCTCTGGTGCTTGAGGAAGCGGCTGCCCAGCATCGGCGTAAGCGTCAGCGAGACGAAGCCCGAGATCAGAATTGCGACCACGATGGTGACGGAAAACTCGTGCAGCAGGCGGCCGACGATGCCGCTCATGAACAGCACCGGAATGAAGACCGCCACCAGCGAGAAGGTCATGGAGAGAATCGTGAACCCGATCTCGCGCGATGCGTTGACCGCCGCGGAGAACCGGCTCTCGCCCATTTCCATGTGGCGGACAATGTTCTCCAGCATCACGATGGCGTCATCCACCACGAAGCCGACGGAGAGCGTCAACGCCATCAGCGAAAGGTTGTTCAAGCTGTAGCCGAGGAGGTACATCACGGCGAAGGTGCCGACAATCGAAAACGGCACCGCGCAGCCTGGAATCAGGGTCGCGGAGATGTTGCGCAGGAAGAGGAAGATCACCAGCACCACCACGCAGATGGTCAGCACCAGCGTGAACTCCACGTCGCGGATGGAGCCGCGAATCGATTGCGACGCGTCGAACGCGATCGAAAGATTCACCGCCGGCGGAATCTCTTTGCGGAACTGCGGCAGCAGTTTCTTGACGCCATCCACTACGTCCACCGTGTTGGTGCCGGGCTGGCGCTGGATGGCGAGGATCACGGCGCGCTTGTTGTCGTACCAGGCCATGATCTTGTCGTTATCCACGCTGTCGATCACGTTGCCAAGCTCTTCCAGGCGCACCGCGGTGCCGTTGCGCCAGGCGACGATGATCGGCCGGTAGGCCGGCGCAGTCGCGAGACTCCCGCTGGATTCGATGGTGAATGCCTGCTTGTCGCCATCCAGGCGGCCGGTGGGCAGATTGGTGTTGCTGCTGGCGACGGCGCGCTGCACCTCATCGATGCCGATGCCGCGCGCAGCCAGTTTGTCCGGGTCCACCTGCACGCGCACGGCGTACTTCTGCGCGCCGAAGACCTGCACACGCGAGACGCCGGTGACCATGGAGATGCGCTGCGCCAGCAGGGTGTCGGCGTACTCGTTGACCTGGTACATCGGCAGCGTGCTGGAATCGAGCGCGAGATAAAAGACGGGCTGTTCCGCCGGATTGACCTTGTTATAGGTGGGCGGACGCGGCATGCTGGGCGGCAGGCGGCCGCCGGCGCGCGCGATCGCGGCTTGAATATCCTGTGCAGCGTCGTCGATCTTGCGGTCGAGCGAGAACTGTACCGTGATCGCGGTACTGCTCAACGTGTTGGTCGAGTTCATCGATTGCACGCCGGCGATGGTGGAGAATTCGCGCTCGAGCGGCGTGGCCACGGTGGACGCCATAGTCTCCGGACTGGCGCCGGGCACGGACGCGCTCACCTGAATAGTCGGGTAGTCCACAGAGGGCAGCGCTGCCACCGGCAGCGCGCGGAAGGCGATGGTGCCGAAGAGCAGAATGGCGAAGCAGATGAGCGCCGTCATCACCGGGCGCTCGATGAAGATGCGGGAAAGGTTCATGATTTCCCCATGTCGATCTTCGAGGGATCGACGAGTTGCACTTGCGCGCCGGGGAAGAGGCGCAGTTGACCGTCGGTGACGACGGTATCGCCGGGAGCGAGTCCCTTCTCGATCACCATCTTCTTGCCGAAGGCGCGGCCGGGAGTGACGATGCGCGATTCCACGGTGTTGTCCGCCTTCACCACGTAGACGAACTGGCCCTGCTGGCCGGGCTGCACCGCCTCCGCGGGGACCACGGTGGCGCCTTGCAGCGTGTCGAGCGTGAGCACGGAAGTCACGAACTGGCCGGGCCAGAGAATGCCGTCGGTGTTGGGGAATGTCGCCTTGAGATGAATCGTGCCGGTGGATGCGTCGACGGTGTTATCGATCACGGAGAGTTCGCCGGACGCGCTGCGGTTGGGGTCGTCCTGCGCGAAAACGCGGACGGCGAGCTTGCGGTTGGCGCTGAGGCGGCGAACGGCAGCGAGGTGCTGCTCGGGCACGTTGAAGTTCACGAAGACAGGCGACACCTGGTGGATGACGACGAGCGGAACGTCGTTGGCTTTAACCAGATTGCCGGCGTGAACCAGCAGGTTGCCGGTGCGTCCGCTGAGCGGCGAACGGATGGTGCAGTAAGCGAGATTCAGCTTGGCGGAGGCTACCGCGGAGACATCGCTCTCGAGCGCGGCCTTGGCGCTGTTGATGCCGGCCTGGGTGGCGCGGGCCGACTCGCGCGCGACATCGGCGCTGGTGCGGGCCTGGTCGGACTGCGACTTCGATACCACGCCGGCCTTGGCGAGTTCCGCATAGCGGGCGGCATCGCCTTCGTTGAATCTGGACTGCGCGGCGTCGCGCGCAAGGGTAGCTTCCAGTTGGGCGATCTGCGCCTGGTCGCGCGACACGTTGGCCTCGGCCTGGTGCAGCGCTTCTTCGTACGGGCGCGGATCGATCTCAAAGAGCAGGTCGTCTTTCCTGACGTTCTGGCCTTCGGCGAACGCCGCCTTTAAGAGTTGGCCGGCGATCTGCGATTTGACCTGTACGATGGCGGACGCTTCGACGGTGCCGACCACGCGAAGCTCCGTGGGGACGGATTCCTGCGTCGCCTTGGCAACGGAAACCGGGACCACGGGCGGGCCCGCCGGCCCCTTGGTTTGCTGCGCAGGCTTACAGGCCGCAAGCGTAAAAAGGCAGACTCCGGACAACAGGGTCGCGGTGGAACGGTTAATACCCGACACGATGAGTTACTCCCGGTTACAAATTGAGACTTTCGCCTATTCTTCGCAGTTTAGCAAATGCATTGGACGTGAGCCACGTCTTTCCGTCACGCTGAAGTATGCTGGAGTCCGTGAAGATACAAAGACTGAGCAGGCGCGGATTTCTGGGCGGCGCGATCGGCGCCCGGATGTTGCGGGGACAGAGATCCCCGAGCGTGGGCCTATGGAACGGGTACGAGAAGCGGGAGTTTACTTTTCAGGGGCATGAGGCGTACGTGGTGCTGCCGCGCATTGCCGCCGTGGGCAAGCCGTGGTTCTGGCGCGCACGGTTTCCGGATTATCAGCCGCGTCCGGCGCTCGGGCTGCTGAGTAAGGGTTATCACCTGGCGTATCTCGACCTGCCGAATATCTTCGGCAATCCGTCCGCGGTGGCGGCTTGGG
Source organism: uncultured Solibacteraceae bacterium (assembly GCA_963791985.1). GTDB lineage: Bacteria > Acidobacteriota > Terriglobia > Bryobacterales > Bryobacteraceae > Solibacter. The sequence continues at coordinate 1,871,351 of CAWBUN010000005.1, forward strand.
AAGCCTTCTACGATCACGTCGTGATGAACTTCGGGCTGGCGCACAAGATGTCGCTGGAGGGAATCAGCCGCGGTGCACTGTTCGTTTACAACTGGGCGGCGAAGCATCCGGAGTTGGTGAACGCGATCTACTGCGAGTCGCCGGTCTGCGATATGAAGAGCTGGCCGGGCGGCAAGGGAAAAGGCCTGGGCAGCGCCAAGGACTGGGAGGAAGCGCTCGCGGCCTTCAACTTGAGCGAAGAGCAGATGATGCACTTCAACGGCAATCCGATTGGAGAGGTCGCGCCGCTGGCTGCGCGCAAGGTACCGGTACTTCACGTGGTCAGCGACCGCGACGAGCTGTGTCCGCCGGCGGAGAACAGCGATGTCTTCGCGGAGCGCTACCGGCGCGCGGGCGGAACTATCGAGGTCTATCGGAACACGGGCATGCCGGATAGTTTGAACGGCCATCACTTCCCGCTCGACGATGCCGGCCGCATCGTGAACTTCATTGCCGGTGGGACCACCGGGATGACGCCGCACGGGCGCGAATATTTCCAGATGCGCGGCGGACTGCCTAATACATGGCGCCGGTTGAACGCCGGCGGCAGCGCGCGCGCGGCCTTTCTGGGCGGGTCGATCACGCAGATGGCGGGATGGCGTGACTTGGTCGGCAAGCAACTGACAGCGCGGTTTCCCAAGACGAAGTTCGAGTTCGTCAACGCCGGGATCAGCTCCACGGGATCGACGCCGGGCGCCTTCCGGCTGGTGCGCGACGTGTTCGCGGGCGGTCCGGTCGATTTGCTGTTCGTGGAGGCGGCGGTGAACGATTCGACCAACGGCTTTGGCGCGCGCGAACAAGTGCGCGGGATGGAAGGCATCGTGCGCCACGCGCGGCTGCTGCAACCGGAGCTCGATATCGTGATGCTGCACTTCGTGGATCCCGGGAAGATTCAGGAAGTGCGCGCAGGGAGGCGGCCGGACGTGATTGCATCGCACGAGCGGGTGGCGGAGCGCTACGGCGTGCCCTCGATCGACCTGGCGCGCGAAATCACGGAGCGCATCGACGCCCGCGAGTTCACATGGGACGGCGACTTCAAGAGCCTGCATCCGTCGCCCTTCGGCATGAGCGTGTACGCGCGCTCCATCGAGCGGCTGTTCGACGCGGCCTGGAAGCAGCCGCCGATGATCGAAGGCGCGGTGACGGCGCACGCGCTGCGGGCGGCGATCGACGAGCACAGTTACTTTCGAGGGCGGCTGGTGAAGGTCGGCGAGGTGAAGGGCTGGCGCGTGGATCCCGATTGGGCGCCGTCGGACAAGGCGGGGACCCGCGCGGGCTTCGTCCATGTGCCGATGCTGATCGGCGAGACGGCGGGAGAGGAGTGCCGGTTCGCGTTCGAAGGCACCGCGATGGGGATTTTCGTCGCGGCGGGTCCGGATGCGGGAGTAGTGGAGTTCCGCATCGACGGGGGTGAGTGGCGGAAGCAAGAACTGATCACCAGTTGGAGCAAGACGCTGCACATTCCGTGGACGTACGTGCTGGACGCCGACCTGCCTCCCGGCCCGCACGAACTGGCGATGCGGGTGGCAAGCGGAGCGATCCGGGTCACGCAGATGCTGGTGAATTAGGGGACGCTCCCGCGTTGGAACGGGTCGAGCCGGCTGAAAGCCGGCTGTAGGCAGGATTGCCTGCCCCACTGAAGCGAGAAATCGATGGAGAAGGGGTTCGTCACCGGCTGAACGGGCCGTTGTTGCTTAACTGGTAGCCGTAACCTACTCCGATATCGAAGACGCCGGCCGGGTTGGTGCAGCGTGCGCGAGCGCCACGATCAGATGATGACCGCGCCCGAGCCCTGAAGCTGGTAGATGGTCACGGGACCTTTGACAGTGGCGGGATCGAAACTGGCGCCCTTCTCCTGCGCCTCTTCCCTGGCGCGTTCGATGGCCTGCTCCTTGGTGAGGTCGATCTTGATGAGTTTGCCTTCGGCGATCACAGATTTTCCGGGGCTGTCCTTGGGGAACACGATTTCGCCATCGTTCACTTTGACGTGGAGTTTCTGGCCTGCATCGTTGGTGAGATCGAGCCAGCATCCCATCTCCTGGCAGACTTCCACGATCTTGCCCTGGACCTGAACAGTCTTGCCCACGTAGTCGTCGGGATGCGCGAGCAGGGCGGCGAGCGTCATGGGCTCTTTGACCGTGAGCGGTTTGCCCAGCTTGTTCTCGGCGGCGGAGAGCAGGCTCAAGGCGAGCAGGGAAGCGATCAGGTAACGCATGTCTTCCATCTTAACTGCCTCGTCTGGAACTTGGTAGGCTGTCAAGTTAACTATGGAACCCGAGTTGATGGACCGGGCGTGCGTGATTAGGGAGCGGGATGCGCTGGCGGCGCTGCTGACGGACTCGGTGGATGGCGGAGCCTCGGTGGGTTTTCTCCCGCCGCTCGATGCGCCGACGGCGGAACAGTACTGGATGGGTGTTGCGGAGGCGATCGACGCCGCCGATCGCAAGCTCTTCGCTGTGCGGGCGGATGGCGTGCTGGCGGGCGCGGTGCAGCTGCAGGGCTCCACGACGCCGAACGGATTGCATCGCGGCGAGGTGATGAAACTGATGGTCCACCGGCGTTTTCGCGGGCGCGGTTTGGGAGCGCAATTGATGGCCGCGGTGGACGAGGAGGCGCGGCGTCACGGACTGAGTTTGCTGGTACTGGATACACGGCAGGGGGATACGGCGGAAGGCCTGTATCGCAAGTTGGGGTGGCAGGAGGCGGGAGTCGTCCCGCGGTACGCGCGCGGCGCAGATGGGGCTTTGCACTCGACGGTGTTCTTCTACAAGGAATTGATGGCGGCGGGGCGTCTATGATACTCTACCCTTCCATAGCTCAACGTGAAGTTTCTACTCTCGATCATCCTGTGGCTCGGTGTCAGCTCTGCAATCTACGGTGCTGTAGCGCTGGTCATCAATCCGAATCAGACGGGGCCCGTGCATCTCTTTCGGCCGGCCCTGGTGGACGACCGCGTTCCGAAAACCGACCTGTTCAAGAAGTTCGCGAGCAGCGGTCCGGTGGAAGGGCTGGTGCTTGGTTCCAGCCGGACCTTATCTATTTCGCCGCGAATGCTCTCAACATTGACGGGGAAGCGATATTTCAATTTTGCGATTTCGGCCGCCAAGATGTCGGAGGTCGCGGGTATTTATGAGGAAGTGCTCCGCTACGGCGCGCACCCGCGGCACATTGTGGTCGGCCTGGACGTGAACTACCTGCTGGCGCGCAAGAAGGTGGAAGAACGGCAGATCGCAATCGACAATGGAGCGGTGCTCCCGCGCCTCGCTCAACTGCTGCTCGACCTTCGCTCTACGTTCACCGTGGAATACGCAAGGGATATGTTCCTGTGGATTGGATACCAGGCAAAGTTGGTGCCACCCAAAACCGGCAACACCTTCGAGGTAGACGGCACCAGAATGGACGTGGTAGGCGCGCGGTTATCGAAAGATGAACAGCAGGGCAGGGTTCATGGCTGTGCGGGATTGATGCATACCCAGTTTGCACGGTACGACGCACTGTCGGCCCTTCAGTTCACAGAGTTGAGACGGGTGCTCAAGCTGGCAGCAGCCGATGGAGCACGGGTGGAGTTCTTTACCACGCCCTTCAATCCCATGGTGCAATCGGAAATGGTCGACGGTACCCCGTACAACGCCTTGAGGGAGGAAGCGATGCTCCGGCTCAGGGAGGAACTCCGGCCGTTCCACTCTTCCGTGCATGACCTTGCGACGGCGGCGCCGCTACCCCAGGGCGAAGAACTGTGGACCGATTGTGTCCATTATTCCGAACCGATTGGCGACGCAATCATCCGGCAGATCCTCGCAACAGACGGTAATTGAAGCGAGACTGCGGGTCAAATGGTAGACTGATTTCTTGATTACCGCGGGACCATCTTCAGAACTTCTCAGGTGCCTGGAACCTCCGCTGGATATTCCCAAGATGTTGCGGAAGCGGAAGATCCTGAAGCAACTGCTTTTGGAACGCGAGCCCCGTCTGGCTTGCCGCATCGCCGTTCTTGGAGGATCCACAACCGCTGAGGTGAAGTCGTCGCTCGAGGTCTTCCTGCTGCAGCGAGAGATCAAGCCGGAATTCTACGAGTCGGAGTATGGCCGGTTTTCGGAAGACGTGCTGTTCGACAATCCGGAACTGGAAGCCTTTCAGCCGCAAGTCGCTTACATTCACACCAGCTACTGCAACCTGCGCGCAGTTCCGGCCGCGGGAGCGAAGCTCGAGGAGTGCAATGCGGCGGTGGAGCGGGAACTGGCGCGGTTCCGCGAGATTTGGGAGAGGCTGAGCCAGCGATTTCCCACGTGCACGATCATTCAAAATAATTTTGAGCTGCCCGCACAACGGCCCTTGGGCAACCTGGAGGCCGGCTCGCATTCGGGGCGTGTCACGTTTGTGAACCGGCTGAACTACGAATTCGCGAAGGCGGCGTCGGACAATTCGCGGCTCTTTATTAATGACATCCAATCGCTTGCCGCCGATCTCGGTTCGGAGAAGTGGTTCGACGCAAATTACTGGTTCAGTTACAAGTTGGCGGCCACGCCCTTCGCGTGCGCGTTAATCGGCGCCAACCTGGCGAACCTGATTGCGGCGTTATACGGGCGTAACCGAAAGTGCCTGGTGCTGGACCTGGATAATACGTTGTGGGGCGGAGTGGTGGGGGACGACGGCGTCGCCAACCTGCAGCTTGGCTCCGAGACCGCTTTGGCGGAGAGCTATCTCGCTTTTCAGCACTACGTGAAGGACCTGAAGGCGCGCGGGATCCTGCTGGCGATCTGCTCTAAGAACGAAGAGGTCGCGGCGATCGAAGGCCTTCGCCATCCCGATGGCGTGCTGCGGCCCGAGGACTTTGCGGTGATCAAGGCCAACTGGTCGCCGAAGCACGAGAACATCGCCGAGATCGCAGCAGCGTTGAACATCGGGCTCGACAGCCTGGTGTTCGTGGACGATAACCCGGTGGAGCGCGACATCGTGCGCCAGAATCTGCCGCAGGTGCTGGTGCCCGAGGTGGGCGCCGAGCCCTCGCAATTCGCCGGAATCCTGGAACGCAGCGGCTGCTTCGAAGTGCTCTCCGTGAGTGACGACGATTTGAAGCGCACGCGCTACTACGAAGAAAACCAGGCTCGCGAGCAGTTGAACGCCGGCTTCCAGGACTACGGCGCGTTTCTGGATTCGCTGGAGATGGAAGGCGAGATCAAGCCGTTTAGCCCGGTTTACCTGGACCGTATCACGCAGCTGACGAACAAGACGAACCAGTTCAACTGCACCACGCGCCGGTATACCAGGGCCGAGATCGACCAGATCGCGGAGGACCAGCGATACATCCACCTGTACGGCCGGCTGAAGGATAAATTCGGCGACAATGGCCTGATCAGCGTGGTGCTGGGAGAGATTGAAGGAGACTCACTTCATATTCTGCTGTGGCTGATGAGCTGCCGGGTGTTGAAGCGCGGGATGGAAGAGGCCATGATGGACGTGCTGGAGCGGCACTCCCGGGAGCGCGGAATCCGGAGGATCGTCGGAGTTTACCTGCCGACTCCCAAGAACGCGATGGTTGCGGGGCTGTACGGACAGCTTGGGTTCGAGAAGGCTGCAGAAGAGCCCGCGGGCGGCAGCACGTGGCATTTTCAGGTTCCAGCGGAGCGCACGTTGCGCAACCGCTCCATCAAGGTAGACGAGTAATGACGACAGAGACCAACATATTAGAGCGTGTGCAAGAGATTCTGCGTGACGTATTGCAGCAGCCCGACCTGGTGCTCACGCGCGAATCCAGCGCTGCCAGCGTGAAGGGGTGGGATTCGCTGGCGCACGTGGATTTCATCTGGAACGTGCAGCACGAGTTTTCGGTGCGATTCGCCTTGGGGGAGCTGCAAGATCTCAAGAATGTAGGGCACCTGGTGGACCTGGTGTCCAAGAAGCTCGCGGCGAAAGGCTGATCCGCGGTATCCGGGGTTATGTCGTTCCATTCGTTCCCCTTCATTTTCGTTTTCATCCCGATCGTGGTGGCAGGGTATGGCTTGTGGGGACGCGTGTCGAGTGACGCGGCGAGGGTGTGGCTGATTGCTTCGTCGCTCGTTTTTTATGGCTGGGCCGCGCCCGAGGCGATTCCGGTTCTGGCCTTTTCCATTCTGTTCAATTATTGGGCATCGAACGGATTGGATCCCGATCTTCCCGCCAGCGGGCGCAGGCTCAAACTGGCGCTGGTGGTCAACATTCTGCTGCTCGGCGTCTTCAAGTACGCGGGCTTTGCCAGCAGCAACGTGAACGCGCTCTTCGGCACCAACTGGAGCGTGCGGGCACTGCTGCTGCCGCTCGGGATCAGCTTCTTCACGGTGCAGCAGGTGATGTTTCTGGTGGACCGGCAACAGGGCATGGTGGCCCGGCCGCGATTTCTCGACTACGTATTTTTCGTCTCGTGGTTCCCCTACATCGTGGCCGGTCCGATCACGCGATGGAAGGATGTGATACCCGAAGTTGCCGGGGAGCAGGTCAGTCTTCATGATAAGAATGTGGCGCAGGGAACGGCGCTGTTCCTGTTCGGCCTGACCAAGAAAGTGATCTTCTCTGGCGCCTTCGCGCCGCTGGTGGAAGCGGGCTTTGCGAATCCAGCCGGGCTGGGAATGATAGGCGCGTGGATGGCGACGGCGAGTTTCGGCTTGCAGCTTTATTTCGATTTCAGCGGCTACACCGATATGGCGCGCGGCGTCGCGCTGCTGATGAACGTCAACCTGCCGCAGAATTTCAACGATCCTTTCCGGGCGCTCAGCATCACGGATTTCTGGCAGCGATGGCATATCAGCCTGACCAACTTTATTACGACTTACCTCTACACGCCGATCCTGCGCGCGAGACGTCCGACGTTTCGACGCGCCATGTGGGCTACGGTGGTCACCATGACCATCGCGGGAGTCTGGCATGGCGCCGGTTGGGGGCTCGCGATCATGGGGCTATGGCACGGCATTGGTTTAGCGGTCCACAAAGCATGGGTCAGATCCAAGCGATCTTTGCCGGATGGCGTCGCGTGGTGTGTGACTGCCGCGTTTGTGCTGATTGGGTTCGCCTTCTTCCGTGGACACACCGTGGGCGATGCGTTGACCATCGTGCGGTCGATGTTCGTGCCGCAGCATCTGGGCGGCGCCGCACTTGGCGCAATGACGGCAGGGATCGACCCGGCGCGCCTGCTGACCATGCTGGCCGGAATCGGCCTGTTGTTCTACCCTGCGTCCGCATGGCAACTCGCGGCCGAGGCCAACCAGCGGCCAAGGCTCGCGACCGCGCTGGCGGTCTGCCTGTTCGTCTGCCTGCTCTTCATGAATTCCCAGCCGCAAGAGGGCTTCATCTACCGTCAGTTTTGAGTCGACATCCATGAGCACCTTCGAGGAGTTTCTGACGACCTGCCCGGTGTACGCGGATTTGTGCCGGGAGTTAGAGACGGCGGATTACAAGTTGGCGTTTGCGGCTACCGCGGTCCACGCCGTTCACGGCGCCGAAGTCTCGAGGGTTGCGGTGCCGCTCATCGGGTATGCCCGTGCGCGATTCGGAGACGACCTGGCGGCGCGGTATGCCGGGAGGACCCGTCAACTGGAACAAATGCAGCGCCAGTTCGACCGAGATCCCAGGGTGGAAACGCTGGGTCGCCCCGACCAGCCGATCGACCGTGAGGCGTATCACATCGCGCTGCTGCTTTCGATCGTGTTCACCAATCACCGTTTCGAAATCATGCTGCGCCTGGAAGAGTTCTTCGCGGGGTTGGGACCTCGCGGCCGGATGGCGGGGTTGGGCACGGGAACGGGCTACGAGGTGATGGTCGCCGCGCAGAAACTGCCGGGATGGGAGATCGAGAGCTACGATATCGACCCGGCCGCCGAAGGGGAGGCCCGCCGGCTACTGCAGCATTTTGGAACGCAGGCGCCCATCCGGTTCGCCCGCGAGTTGCCACTGGCGACGCCGTCGAGCGAGTTGCGGCAGCGATACGATGCGATTGTGGCGTGCGAGGTGTTGGAGCATCTGCCGGATCCCGCGGGCGCGCTGCGCACCATGCGCGAGTATCTTACGGAGCGGGGCCGGATGTTCGTCACGATGGCGGTAAACATCGCGCAGGAAGACCACATTTTCCTCTATCCGGACCTGGCAAGCTGCCGCAATCAATTGCGGGATTGCTCGCTGCGCGTCATCGAAGAGTGGATCACGCCGCAAACGTTGTGGCCGCCTCCGGCGGATCGCGAGACGGACTTCAAGCGCGGCAATTACATCGCCGTGGTTGAGAAAATGGGGCCGGCAGAAAAGCCGTTCACAACAACTTCAGAATAATTTTCCGAATGATTTCAGTTACTTGAGCCGTTCGGTCCGCGAGTCGCGGAAGCGAGCAGGGTAATATCGGCCTATCGGGAGTGGTGGCCAAGGCCGCCAGCCAGAAATCAAACCACACATGAGATTCCCTACGACCGCGCCGCGTTGCGTTTGCACGTCTGCGGTCATCATCGGCGCTGTCCACCGCCACCAACAAAGTTACAAGAATGCGGCAGAATTGCGCCGCGAAAATTCGGGACAATATGAACGGAGGAGAGACGAATGCGAGTTGTGATTGTACTGCTTTCCGCCTTGGCGTGCTTCGGCCAGGGCGTTGAGAACAGATCCACCAAAGGCACACGGGACGATTCCAACCTGAGGTGGATTCCGCCGGCGGCGACGTTCGCCAGCGCACCGAGTTCCCCTCCAGTCGGCGCGGTCTACGTTTTCAGCGATGCATCGTCGCTGGGCAACTGCGTGGGCGGCGGCGTCGCGATGGCCACTTGCCAGTGGAACGGCAGCGCATGGAGGCCCGTGGCCGGTGGCGGCGCTCCGGTCAACGTGAATAACACCGTCGTGTTGTTCGGCGCGTCTATCGTCGGGCTGAACGCTCCGAATTGGTGGAGTAACTCCACTGTATTCGGCCTCAACGCCGATGGGTTCTTCAGTTGGGCGAACGCCATGATGGGGCAGCCCTTCACGGTCGTGAATAACGGCGGCCACGGCGGGATCGGCACCACCGGATTGCTGGGTTATGCGGTAACGGATGTGCTGGCATTCAGTCCCGGTTGGGTTGTGATGGGCGATGCGCCGATCAACGATCTCAAGTCCACGACCCCCGTGATCAGTGCGGCCACCACGATCGCGAACCTGACCTCGTTGTATAACACCTTCAACGCGGCCGGCATCAAGACGATCATGTTGACCGTTCCTCCGTTTTCAGGCATGGGAAACGACCCACGTTATTTTCAGATCAATCAATGGATCAAATCCTGGGGAGCTACTCACCCGAATTACTATGCGGTGGATGCCGCCGCGGCGGAAATTGATCCGATCAATGGCGGACCGCTGCCCAACATGACGATGGACGGCGTCCATCTATTTACGCTCGGAGCGTTTTCGATTGGCAAGGTGATCGCCAACACGCTGGCTGCGATGGCAGTGCTGCCTCCGCCCGCATACACAATTATTTATAACGGTGACCCGACCTCGCTGGTCGCCAACGGGATGCAGACCGGCACCGGAGGCACGGCGGGGAGCAACGCATCGGGCTCGATTGCGACCTCGTGGACCTTGACCGGCTATGCCGGCGCCACCTGCGTCGGATCAAAGAAGACACGCGCCGACGGCATGGGTGAGATTCAGACAGTGACCATGACCGGAACCAGTGCGGCGTCCTACTGCGAACTCAAGCAGAGGATCTCCGGGTGGTCGGGTACCGACAACCTGCAGATGCAGGCCGAAATCATGGCGGGGTCCACTTTGGGGAAGATGATTACCGGGAATCTCGTGTTTCACGCGGATTCCGACAGGGTGTTTACGACGCTCTGGCAGGACAACCCATCCCCTGTCCTCTTGATCCCTACGCCCTACATGCTGCTGCAAACCGCGAAGCAGGTGGTTTGGAACGGAACTACCGCGACCGATGTGAGCATCTGGATGTACGGAACATCCGGCACGATCGACATCGGCCGCGTGGAAGTTCACAAGCTGTGATGCCCCGCTATTTTGCCGCGGTCTCCAGTACGAGCACCGAATCCAGCGTGTCGGGTGCGTTAACCGGTACGGTAACGTTGACCGTATCGCCGGACTGCTTTAACTTCAGCGAAGCGTGCTTCGCGTCCGCCAGCATGTAAGCCTTCTTTACCTTGCCGGAGACCTTCGACAGTTCGAAGGATCCGGCGGGGTACTTGAAGAGATGAATGTAGAGCTTGCCGGGCTTGGTGGTGCAGCGCCAATCCTTGGCGATTTTGAAGCCCGGGTTGCCCTTTTTGTCCTTGGTGGTGTTGTCCACTTCGCCGAGTTCCGGCGCCGAACGGCGTGGGGCCGGCGCCGTAGACGGACTCGCCGTTGACCTTGAGCCATTTGCCGACGGCGCGCAGGTTATCCTGGCTGGCCTGCGGGATCACGCCTTCGGAAGTCGGTCCGACGTTGAGCAGGTAGTTGCCGCCCTTGCTGACGATGTCCACGAGCTTGAAGTGAAGGTCCTCGGCGTCTTCCAATCGGTATCGTCCTTCTTGAAGCCCCAGGTGTGATTGAGCGTGGCGGGGACTTCCCAGTCTTCCTGGAGCACCTGGTTGGGAATCTGATTGTCGCCGGTGGAGCGGTAGTCGCCCTTGACGCCGAGGCGGCCGTCGATCAGGGTGGCGGGCTGCATGGTGCGCAGGATGTCGATGAAGCGGGGGCCGCGCTCGCCGGTCATCGTGCGCGCGGTATCGAACCAGATCAGCGCGACGGGGCCGTAGTTGGCGAGCAGTTCCTTCACCTGCGGTTCGGCTTTGCCTCGCAGATAGTCATCGTAGATGGAGTCCTTCTCGGCGTCGGGGCCGAAGTCCCAGGTGTTGCCCATGCCGCCGGGCTCGTGCCAGTCCTGCGACTGCGAGTAGTAGAAGCCGAACTTGATGTTGTGGCGCGCGCAGGCCTCGGAGAGTTCCTTCAGCGGGTCGCGCTTGAAGGGCGTGGCGTCCACGATGTTGTACTTGCTGACCTTGGAGCCGTACATGGCGAAGCCGTCGTGGTGCTTGCTGGTGATCACGATGTACTTCATGCCGGCGTCCTCGGCCATCTGCACCCACTCTTCGGCGTTGAACTTCACGGGGTTGAACTGCGTGGCGAGCTGCTCGTATTCCTTGACCGGAATTTTGGCGCGGTTCATGATCCACTCGCCGATGCCGGCGATGGGTTGGCCCTTCCATTCGCCGGCCGGGATGGCAGTAGAGGCCCCAGTGAATGAACAGGCCGAATTTGGCCTGGCGGAACCATGCATCCTCTCGTCCTGCGATTTCGGCTCGGGTAGGGGTTTGGCGCCGGGCTGCGCAAGGGCGGCCCAGGCAGACAGCATCGCGGCACAGACTTTTAACGATAAACTTGGACTTTTCATGGTCACTCCGTGGTGATCCCCTATTTGCTCACAAAGTGGGGCGGAATTCAAGTGACGTTAAACCTGTTGTCAAGGCAAAGTAGAAATGTCCCCTTCCGGGCAAAATAGAAATGTCCCCTTTCCCCAAGGCCATTGCGGAGTGCATGTTAATCTGCGTGTGCCGGTGAAGCGGAGACGGGCAATGCTGGCGAGCAACCCGATCAAGGAATAGCCGGCCGGAGCTCATCGCGGACGATGGGCAGGGCGTGTTCTTCCGGCGCGTCCTATAGCCTGGTCCGGACCCGACCGTGAAGCGGGACCCCGGCACCAGGTTTATCAGATGTGATGACACATCGGACCGATAGATTCCGCCATGCCTGAGAAAACGCATTTCGAGGGCCCTCGCATTTTTGAACCATTCGGCATAAGGAAAGGAGTCGGCGACAGAACCTCATTGCGAATTCTCGGTGCGGGCCCACCTGAACCAACGGGGCCGACCAACGGGAGGCGGGTACGGCGGATCCGTTTGGGAGTGGTTTGACCATCCCCTCGGACCGATCGATTCCGCATGCCTCCCCAAACGCATTCCGGGAGCCTGCTGGATTCCCGGAACCTGGGGCAGCGGAGTTGGCGGGGAAGGAATCGGCGTAAACTCTCTTGTGACGATTAAAATCCGGCCCACGTAGAATCCGGTCGTTCTGAGAGTTTCCCTGTACGGGCGCCTTTTGACTTCGCGCCACCTCCGCAGTCCGGACTGAGAATTCCGCATCATTCCGCGGTACCCCTCCGGCGCCCGGAGCCCCCTGCGACTTGCCACACCTTCGGCCCCTTCTTCAAATCGAAATTCTTCCCCCAGTCGCTACCCCGCTGGCCGGTACCACGCGCCTTCGTCCCCTTCACCGGAGGCGAAGCCTTGGGCCGATTCGCCACCTGGCACACGGCCACTGGCAAGTACCGTTCGCCATAGCGCACCGCCAGCGATCCGTCCAGCCGCTTTTCGACACGCACGTTGGCTCTACGCAACCCACTGACGATCGCCGCCCGCTCGATCTGATACAACTCGGCATCGAAGCGAATGGTGTAATTGTTTCCCACTTGCCGTGTTTCCACATGGCTCAAGGAGGCCGCCAGATTGTGGCTCTTGTCCAGCGGACGATGCGCATCGTCGGGGTTGGACGCTTCCACCGTCATCTCTCGCTCCCACCATGCCAGATAGTCCTGCTCGAGGTATTGGTTCGCCGCTTCGAGGCTCTTCACACCCGCCACCCGCATCCCTTTCACCAGGCGATCTTGTGCCGTTTGGAAATTCCTCTCCACGCGCCCCTTCGCCTGCGGAGAATGCGCGGCGATCCAGGTGATCCCCAGTTCCCGTAACCCGCGCCCAATCTGTGTCGGCGGCATCTCTACAGGGTCTTTGTCCACTCCCGGCTCATCCCGTTTCCGTTTCTCCGCCGTCCGAAACATACTCGCCTTGTCCGTATAGAACGCCACCGGCCGACCGAACTTTTCCAGGTAGCTCCACAGCAGCTTCATGTTCTCTTCGGTGGTGTCGTGGCGCACGAACCGCGCAAACAGCCGGCTCGTCGCGTCGTCGATCATGGCGATCAGGTACAGCTTCTCTCCCCGCCCTTCCAGCCAGTCGTGGTCGCTGGTGTCCCACTGCACCAGTTCTCCAAAGCGACTCCGCCGCGGCCGCCACACATGTACCTGTTCCACTTTCTCTTTCCTGGCCCGCCATAATTTCGCCTGGATCATCCACTGCCGCACCGTCTCCTTGCTCGCCTTGATTCCGTGTTTCTTCCGCAGGTACTCCGCCGCCAATGTCGGCCCGAATCCTGCGTACACCGGCGCTGACAAGATTTTCACCGCCTCCTCTTCGATCTCTTTGTCGATCCGCCGGTTCGACGGCTTTCCGCGCAGGCCGTGGATCACGACTTTATCGCCTCGTTTCTTCATCGCGTAGAGCAGTCGCTTCACTTGCCGAGTGCTCAACCCCAACTCCACGCCGGCCTCGCGCTGCGTAATCACTTTCTTCTTGGCTTTCTTCAACGTCACCAAGCGGTCCCTATCGGCTTGCGTCATCAGTAGCTGTCCTTCTTGCATCCCCAAAGCTTGGGGCTGTCAAGAGGACACTTCTACTTTGCTCAAAGGGGACATTATCACTTTGCCGCGTCAGTGACGTTAAACCTGTAACTGCCAAGGCTTGAAGGAAAGAAACGCTTCGATGCTAAATTTGAGTGGTGAAGCACGATACGGAGACGACCGGCAAATCCGGCAGGCGCGTGAAAGATCGCCGTCGCGCGGAACCCGCCGTTCCCAATATTGCAGGACTCAAATCGCCGGCGATGAAGCGGGCGTTGCTGGTAACGGCCGTCATCGGCTTCGCGTTTTTCGCGTACTCGAATTCGTTCAACGCACCATTCCTGCTGGATAATGACCCGATCATTCTCAAGGATGCGCGGATCAAGGCCGTCACCGCCGAGCACATCCAGCGCATTTTTCACGAGGAATACTGGCCGACCGGACTCTCGGGCCTATACCGCCCGGTCACCACTCTCTCGTACATGTTCAATTATTCGGTGCTGGGGAACGAGGCCAACGCCTCGGGTTATCACTGGATTAATTTTCTGGTGCACGCACTGAATATCGGGCTGGTCTATTTGCTGGGGATGGCGATTTTTGAAGAGATGGCGCCCGCCCTGCTGTTGGCCGCGCTATGGGGCGTGCATCCGGTGCTCACCGAATCGGTGACCAACATCGTAGGGCGCGCGGACCTGATCGGCGCGTTTGGGGTGCTGGCGGCGCTGCTGGCGCATCGCAAGGCGCTGGAGACTTCGGGCGCGCGGAAGGCGGCGTGGCTGGGCGCGATCGCGCTGGCCGTGACGCTTGGGATGTTCGCCAAGGAAAGTACGGTCGTGGTGGTGGCGGTGATCGCGATCTGGGACCTGACGTTCGGGCGGGCCGCTTCGTGGAAGGCGCGCATGCCGAGCTACGCCGCGGTGATGCTTCCTATCGCGTTCTATCTGTACGTGCGGGCCGCGGCGCTTAGCGGAATGCCCAGCGTGACTTTCCCGTTCGGCGACAATCCGCTGATCGGCGCCAGTTTCTGGACGGCCCGGTTGACGGCGGTGAAGGTGATCGGCCGCTACTTGATCCTGCTGGTGTGGCCGGCGCAGCTATCGTGGGATTATTCCTTCAACGAGAGTCCCGCTTTTCGGCACTGCGTCAAGCTGGGAAGATGCCAAAGCTATCCTGTCACTGCTAGTGTGTCTGGGTGCGGCGTCCGCCGCGATTGTTTGCTGGCGGCGCAACAAGCCGGTCTTTTTTGCGATCGCGTTTTTCTTCGCCACGCTCTCGCCCACGTCGAACCTGGTGATTCAGATCGGCAGCATCATGGCGGAGCGATTCCTGTATCTCCCGTCGATCGGCTTCGCGGTGCTGGCGGTCTACGGACTGCACCGGCTGGCGATACGGAATGCCCGACGCCCGCAAGATGATGCCGGCGGCGCTGGGCGTCATTCTGCTGGCGTTTGCCGCGCGGACATACGCACGCAATGGCGACTGGGTGGACCAGGGACGATTCTGGCGCAGTGCGGTGGAAGCCGCTCCCGGCAGTTACAAGACCAACCAGGCGGCGGCCAACAACGCCGTTTATCTCACGCAGCAGGATTGGGACCGGGCGGTGAATGAGACCGATCGCGCTCTGGCGATTCTCGACAAACTGCCCGACGCTCAGAATGTCGCGATGGCATACCAACATGCCGGCGTGTTTTACCGGAATATGGGGCTGCGAGTGGAAGCCGCGCAGAAGGGTGCGCAGGGCGAAAAACTCGCCGAGCCCTGGTATCGAAAGTCTCTGGAAGCCCTGCTGCGCAGCGAGAAGATCGAACTCGCGCAGGATGAAATGAACCGGGCGGAAAACGCGAAGCGCGGCAAGCCGGGACTCACGTTTGTATCGAGCGCGCTCTATCTTCACCTGGGACGGACCTATCAGAAGTTGAAAGATCCCGCGCATGCGGTTCAGGCCTTCGAGCGCGGCCGGGCGCTGGAATCCGATCCCGACCTGTTGGAGGACCTGGCCACCGAATATCGCGCGGCGGGCGAGCGCCGTCTGGCTGCCCAGGCGCTGGTGGAAGCCCTGGCGGTAGATTCGAACCGCACGCAACTGATGTCAAAGCTGGTGGATTTGTATGCGGAGATCGACCCCAAGGGCTGTTCGGTCAGCCACGAAGGCGGTTCTTCGGGATTGAATCCGGATTGCCCGCTGGTGCATGGCGATATTTGCATGGCGTCGCGCAACGTGGCGGAGAGTTACGTTCGCAGCGGCCAACTCGAGCATGCGGCCTCCATTCGGAAGACGGCCACTCAGGAACTCGGCTGCGCGCCCGAATTAGTCAAATAAATTGCTATTTTGGAATATCACAGGAACAACCTTATGCGTACTGTTGCTTTCATATTGATGGGATGTCTTGGCGCCGCTGCGGCTGAAGTTCCGCGGCCGGCACCCGAATTGACCGTGCAGGGGCCGGGCGGCAAGCCGCTGCGGCTTTCCCAGTTTCGGGGCAAGGTGGTCGTGCTGACGTTGATGCACACCACGTGCCAGCACTGCCAGGACCTGACCCGTTTGCTGGTGCCGATCCAAAAGGACTACCAGGCGCGCAATGTCGTGGTGCTCGAGGTCGCCTTCAACGAAGACGCACCGATGACGATGGGGCCGTTCTACAAGGTCTTCGAACCGAACTTTCCGGTGGGATTGACGAACGATGCCGCGGTCCGGCAGTTTCTGAAGTGGAACGATAAGACGGATGGCGCTTTAATGGTCCCGCACATGACGTTCATCGATGCCAAGGGAACTATCGTTTACGATCACGGCGACAATGATTTCTTCGGCGCCTCCCTGGACAAGAACATTCGCAACGTGATCGATAAGATGATCGGCAAAACAGCGGCGCCGGCGGCGGCGAAGAAGAAGCAGTAGATCAATCGCCGGCTTTGACCCAGTCCTCATTAAAGCGCACGTGCTTGATGGCTTTGCCGTCCGGCGTGAAATAGCTGTAGGTGACGTGAATCGCGCCATCGCGGGCCTGGATCACGGACGGGTAGTGATACTGGCTGGTCTTGGCGCCCGACGGGCTGCCATCGAGATGGCGCCTCCATTTCCAGGTGGCGCCTTCGTCGTCGCTCATGGCGGCGACCAGCGAATAGCGGCCCTGCTCCAGATCGTTGTAGACCATGATCCAGTTGCCATTGCGCAAGCGGATGTTCTCCAGGCTGGTGCCCGGGTTGAGGATCTCGGTATCGCGTGCGCGGGTCCAGGTGACGCCGTCATCCTTGGAATAACTCACGTGTGCGCGCTTGGGCGGCGGTCCGTTATCGCGCAGATAGGCGACCAGTGGACCATCCTTCTTGCGCACGACCGAAGGCTGAATGCAGCCTTCGCCAACGATCGGTTGGCTGCCGGTCCAGGTGTAGCCGCCATCGTCGCTGATCGCCATGATGCCGTACGAGTAACCGTCGGAGTACATGGGCATGAGGATGCGGCCCGAAGGTAGCTCGATCGGGTGCGTTCGGGTGAACCATCCCATGCGCGAGAAGTATTCGTCCTCGGCGTGCTCGATCTGCTTTTTCGCACGCTCGGCGCGAGGGCCGGTTCCGGCGGCTTCGGCGCCCGCGAAATCCTTCGTCAGGGCGGCGATGTCTTTGGGGATGAGCACGATGTTGTCCTGGAACTCCCACTTGGGCGGTCCCGATGCCTGCTGGTAGTCGGTGGAGATGCGGTACTTCATGAGCGCGGTCTCCCACTTGTGCGCGACGATCAGGGGCCAGGCGAAGAACAGTCGCTGATGGGAATCCAGGAACAGTATCGGATTGGTTTCGGGGAAGCCCGGCGTGTCGGCGAGCGTGAACGGCGCGGACCATTGCCTGGTTGTGTGATTCCAGCGCGCGGCCTGAATCAGAACGTCGTCGGCGGTGCGTTCGCCGGAGCCGTGGAACCAGCAGACCAGGAGATCGCCGTTCGGCAATTCGACGACGGACGAGGAGTGATTGTGCCACTTCTCCAGGGGGAAGATGAGTTCGCCGGAATATTCGGGCGTGGCTGCGGCGCAGGCGAGCGCGCAGAGAAAGAGGGCGAAGGTGCGCATCGGGCTCAGTATATACGGTGGAGGGGCAAAGGCAAGAAGCTGATTAGTGGACAGGGTCGAAAAACCACCCCCTCGTGCCCCGCAATCAGGCATGAGCAGGCTGCTCAACTGGTCCGCCTTCGATGCGATAGCCGAGTTTCTTGAGTTCCCGGATCATGCGGCTGGTGCGGACGCGTTTGGATTTGGCGGTGACCTCCGCACCGCGCTCCTCGTAGTCAACGCGCTTCGATAGAAGGAGCCAAAGCAGACGGCAGAGGCGATGGGCGATAGCCCATATGGCGGACTTGTATTTCATCCGGGGTAAGAGGCGCTTAAACGTTATTTCGAAAATGCTTCCTTTGACCTTGACTGCGGACTGCGCTGCTTGATTTAACAATCGTCGCATGTGCCGGTTTCCCTTAGGCGAGCGGGTACTTTGCGACTTCCCCGCGCTCTCCTGGTCTCCCGGACACACTCCCACCCACGAACTGAGTTCCTTCGCCCCCATGAAATTTGCTGCCTCCACACCCACTTCGGCGATCATCTGCATCGCCGAATCGACCCCAAATCCGGGCACTGCTGCCACGCGTCGCACCACCTCCTGATGGCCTCGGAGGAGTTCCATGGCTTCCCGATCGAGTACTTCGATGTGCGTTTCGACCATCTGAAGTTCCTCCAGTGCCATCTTCAGCAGCCGGCGGTAATGCTTGTTCATTTGGCTGCTGGCGGCGAGGGCATCGCGCAGTTGCTCCTGGGTAGCGTGCAGTCCCCGGTCGGCCATGGCTGCCAGGACGGAGGGATTGCACTCCCCTTCCGCCAAGGCCTTCAACATCCGACGCGCGCTGACACCCAGAAGATCCGACACCAGACTCGACAATTTAATGTGAGCCTGCTCCAGGAGGCTCTCCAGTTGGTTCTGGAACATTACCTTGGCCCGCGTCAACTGAAACCTCCGGCGGGTGATCGTGCGCAACAGGCGCTGTCCGGGATCGGGCACGAAGCTCAGGACCAGTTCCTCCGCAACCAGTCGCTTCACAAGCCGTTCGGCGTCCCGGAAATCCTTCTTGCGTCCTCGTCGGGCGCGGTTAGACTGGGCTTGGCACAGATGCAGAGTGCCCGCCATCTTCGGAGCTTGATCCCGGTTCCGCATGGCTGGCTGCCAGTACTGCTCGAGTGTTCCCCACACGGGCCTCCAGTACTGCGCCGTGGACTCCATCACCACTTCCTCGACTTGCTGCTGCTCCAGCCACTGAGCCAGTAAGTGCAATTCTCCGGGCGTAGTACCAAACTGGCGGCGAATCCATTGGAACTCGCCTCCTTGGGAGATGTCGGCGACGACCACCGCCAACATCTTCTTGTGAACGTCAATACCTGCAATCCAATATGATTTCATGGCTCTCCTCTTCGGGTAGCGGAGAGCATGCAAAAGGTAATCCCAGGCAGGGTCACGTGGCTATCGCAGCCCCCGAAGGGACCAAACGACGCCCATTGATTCGCGCAGAGCGCGCATGCTCAAGGGTCAAACAGGCCAACGATCTTGACTACTTCACTGTCCCAACGACCTCATCGCTTCCGATCCCGCCAGGATGCCACATTTTTCATCAAAGTTTCGCGGGCGGAACGCCCATCAACAACAGGCCAGGAGGCCTGTCCCACCAGGACCAGTTGTGGACGCCGGGTTGGAGACGGAATGGGAATGGCTCGTCGCGGCGGCATGTCCGCCTTTGACTCCATCGTCGGGGCGCTTGCCGCCGATCACTTCGCCGGCGACGGTCCACTGCAAGAGATTGGGACTATCGGCGGCGTAGGTGTGCGAACCGTGGGCTTCGTCCTTGTACCACATGCGCCAGCGATGGGGCGCGAGACGTTCGACGCAGGCGTCGATCACACGGTCGGAAGAGAGCGCGAGCGGGCCGTGAGGCCGGGGAGCACGCCGAGGTAGCGCCAGGAGCGTCCGTCGTCGGTGGAGCGCGCCACGCCGATATCGCAGCCGTGGACCCAAGCGACGCCAGGACCGTCTACATTCGCGCGGCGCTGTGTGTAGAGCAACCACCAATTTTTTTCCTGCCGGTTCCAAATGATCACCGGATCGGAGGCCCCGTCATAGATCGGGTCGCGAAACAGCGGGGCGGGAGCCGGCGGAGCGGGCTGTGCGAACAACCGGGCTGCCGGAATGGCGAGGAACAGGCGCCGGAAAACGCGCATCATAGATGCTCTTCAGCATCTCATACAGACAGGATTAGCGCGGGAAGACTGCCGAGCGATTGCGCACGCGGGCCGCTACCAGGTATCGCGAGTCGTGGGGACGACAGCGCGAACACTCGGTATTGCCGACGGGGTACTCGAAGATTTGTTGTTCGCGGTCCATGCACTCCAGACAAACGATGTTGCGTTCCTGGAGCCAGAAGACTCGACCTTTCGCCACCGCTGTTGCCATGGCTTGCATCAGCTCATCCTGGGTGAGCCAACCCGTCAGGTCTTCCTCACCGTCGTGCAAGACGAACTTTAATTGGTACTCGCTCCCGTGTTCGTGTCCCATAACTATTTCACCCTTAGGAAAGCATTTGCACGGCCACTTTCCTGGTGTGAAATGGGGAACGAAAACGTCCCATAATCGCGGGTTTTCGCACTTTACATGGAGATTTCCGAGTGCGGAATCGTACCCACGGGCTGCCCTCCGCCAATACTGAAGTGCAGGTTCTTCCTCGTAAGATCTTCCTTGCCGAGCGTGAACTGCACCTCGCGCGATTCGCCGGGGCGCAAGTGGATGCGCTGAAATCCGCGCAGGGCACGGATCGCGTCGCCATCAGCTCCGCCGCCATTCACGTAAAGCTGAACCACCTCGTCACCCTCCAAGGACGATGTGTTCTTGACACGCACGCCGAGCACCGTACCGGCTGCGGCACGGCGGGTCTTCAGCGCCGAATATTGAAACTTCGAGTAGCTGAGGCCGAAGCCGAAGCCGTACAGCGGCTCACCATCGAAATAACGGTAGGTGCGGCCCTTCATCGCGTAATCGTCAAACGGGGGCAACTGCTCCACGCTCTTGTAGAAGGTGACCGGCAGGCGGCCCGACGGGTTATTGACGCCGGCAAGGGTATCGGCAATGGCGGTTCCGGTCTCCTCGCCGTTGTACCAGGTTTCGAGTAGCGCGTTGGCATGCTCCGCTGCGAAGTTCATGGCGACGGCGCTGCCGCTGGCGAGTACGACCACCACGGGTTTGCCGGTCGCGATCGCGGCTTCGATCAATTTCTCCTGCGGCTCCGGCAGTTCGAGGTTGGTGCGGTCGCCGCCCTGAAATCCCGGGACGCTGACCGGCATTTCCTCGCCTTCCAAGCTGGGGTTCAAGCCCACGAAGGCGAGCGTCACGTCGGCGTTCGACACGGCGTCGATTGCCGCGGTGAGCAGTGCGGCGGCGGGAGGCGCCCAGAGCACTTGCGCGGAGGCTGCCGGTCCCTGCGCGCGATATTCCACGCGAAACGGATACGCGCGGCCGGCTACCAATTGCGCGCGCAGCAGGACCGGACGTCCGCGGCCGGGAGCAGGCGCTCCGGCGGGCGGCGGGTCGGCGGTCAATTCGCGATCATCCAGGAAGATGCGAATCGACGGCCGGCCAAAACCGCCGCGCGGGCTAAACGTGTATTCGCCGCTCACCGGAGCATGCAGATTTCCGCTCCAGCGCACCGAGTAGGCGCGCTTCGGGAAGGCGGTCGCGACGGCGGGATCTGTGATTCCCGCTTGAATCTCAGGGAGCGGTTCGACGCGCCGCACCTTAGGCTCGCCCTGGAACTCGGGGCCGTCGAAGTACTCGGCCTGCAGTCCACGGCCGGTTCCGGTTAGCGGAGTCAGCACGCCGGAGGGCAGCGGCGCCTGCGATTGCGCGGTGTAGTTGGCGCCGAGCGCGTAGCGGACCTCGGCCTTGCCGGCCCACTGATGCTCGATGCCCGCGAGCGGAGTTACCTGGAGCGAGGAAAAGCCGTTGTAGTTTCCGAGCAGCGCCTCCGCATCGTCGGCCGCGGGGCCGATCACGGCGATCTTCCGAATGGACGATTTCAGCGGGAGCGTGCCATCGTTCTTCAGGAGCACGATGGATTTGCGCGCGGCTTCGAGCGCGAGCTTGCGATGGGCGGCCGAATCGACCTCCGTGTACGGAATCTTCGAAAACGGCACGCGGTCCGGCGGGTCGAACATGCCGAGTTTGAAGCGGGCGACGAAGAGGCGCTCCAGCGAGCGGTTGATTTCAGCCTCGGTGATCAGGCCGGTTTTGACTGCGTCCACGAGCGCGCGGTACTCATTGCCGCAGGTCAGGTCGGTGCCGGCCTTGACCGCGACGGCGGAGGCCGAGGCTGCGTCGGGCCTGATAGTGATGGCCGCGGAAGATATCGCTGATAGCGCCGCAATCGCTCACGATGAAGCCTTGAAATCCCCATTCGCCGCGCAGGCGTTTTTCGAGCAGGTCGGTGCTGGCGCAAGCGGGGATGCCGTCCACCGAGTTGTAGGCGCACATTACGGAATCGGCCTTGGCCTCCACGATGCTCGCGCGGAAGGCGGGGAGGTAAGTGTCCTCGAGGTCGCGCTGGCTGGGTTTGACATCGAACTGGTGGCGCGAAGACTCGGGTCCGCTATGCACGGCATAGTGCTTCGCAGTGGCAATTACTTTGTAATAGCGCGGATCCTCCCCCTGCATTCCCTTGATGAAGGCCACGGCCATGCGGGAGGTCAGAAACGGATCTTCGCCGTACGTCTCCTGGCCGCGGCCCCAGCGCGGGTCGCGGAAGATGTTGATGTTCGGGGACCAGAAGGTGAGCCCGCGATAACGGCTGTGATCGTCATTGCGGATGGCCTCGTTGTACTTGGCGCGCGCCTCGGTGGAAATGGTCTCGGCGATGCGGTGCATGAGCGTGGTGTCCCAGGTGGCGGCGAGGCCGATGGCCTGGGGAAAGACGGTGGCGAGTCCGGCGCGGGCGACGCCGTGCAGCGCCTCGTTCCACCAGTCGTAAACCGGGATGCCGAGGCGCGGGATGGCGGGAGCGGAATTCTGCATCTGCAGGACTTTCTCATCCAGCGTCATCCGCGACACCAGGTCGGCTGCGCGGCGGTCGGCGGGCAGGTCGGGGTTCATGAAAGGCAACTGGGGCCCGGCCTGGCCGCAGAGCAGGGAGGACACGGCAAACGCGAAGAAAATTCCAGACAATCGCATGGTCGACTCCAGTAGTTTAGTTCTAGAATCAAACTAACATGATGAGCGCGATTTCACGCCGGGGCTTCCTGGCTACGCTGCCGGTGGTTTCGGTTCTGGCCCAGACCAAACCCCTGAAGATTACCGCCATTGAGATTTGGCAACTCCACGGGCACCGCGAGACGGTGCGCGGAATCGACCAGCAGTATCAGGCCAATCCGCTCTTCATCTACGACGAGCTGCGGCCGAAGCCCTACGCCGACGCCGCGCAGGGCACCACGCAGAACTCCGCCGTGAGCGCGCTCTACCTGAAGATCAAGACGGATGGCGGGGTGGAAGGACTCTATGGCCCGATCGATAAGGAGGTCGCGATCGTGGTGGATGAACAGCTGCGCCCCTTCCTGATGGGCAAAGACGCGCTGGCGCAGGAGAAGTTGTGGGATCAGCTTTACCGCTCCAACCGGCATGCCCGCCGGGGCGCTTTCCTGATGGCGATCAGCGCCGTGGATAACACGCTGTGGGACCTGCGCGGGCGCTTCTTCAAGACGCCGGTCTACCGGCTGTTGGGAGGCCCCACGCGGTCTTCGATCGAGGCGTACGGGAGCTGCCTGGGCTACTCGCTCGAGCCCGATAGAGCGCAGTCGCGCGCTCTTCAACTGAAGAAGGAGGGCTTCCGATACCAGAAGTGGTTTCTGGCCTACGGGCCCGGCGACGGCCCCGAGGGGCTGAAGAAGAACGTGGACCTGGTGCGGGTATTGCGGGAGGCAGTCGGCGACGAGACGGAGCTCATGTTCGACGTCTATAGCGGCTGGGACCTCGGCTACACGCTCAGTTGGGCGCGGCAGGTAGAGCGCTACCGTCCGCGTTGGATCGAAGAAGCGACCCAGGCGGAAAAGATCGATAGCTTCGCCGCATTGCGCAAAGGCACGTCGATTCCGATCGCGTCGGGCGAACATATCCAGGGGCGGTGGGAGGTCTACAACTACCTGAAGGAGGGGGCGCTGAGCGTGGTGCAATGCGACCCTGAATGGTGCGGCGGGACATCGGAGTTACAGAAGATCTGCGTACTGGCGTCGATCTTTGATGTGCCGGTGATTCCGCACGGCCACAGCCTGCACGCAGCGCTGCATTTGATCGCGAGCCAATCGCCCGCGGTCTGTCCGCTGGCGGAGTACCTGATTTTGAAGATGCGATCGTATTACCACTTCGAGAAGAATCCGCCCGTGCCGAAGAATGCGCACTTCGATTTGCCGGCGGGCCCGGGTTACGGGATCGAGTTCGATGAAGCGAAAGTGGAGAAGCAGGAAGTGGTGAAGTGGAGCTGACTTGCGCGAAAGCCGACGGCAGCCAGGATTGGCTGCCCCGCAACAGCAAAACTGATTAGATGGACAGGCCGGGAGGCCTGTCCCACTGGCAGCTCGCGCCTGCGAGCAAACAAATGCACAGTAGCAGAATGCCGCTACTTTTTGCTCGGGTCGCCGGTGGGGGGAGGGGCGTGGTCCTCGGCGGCGGGGGGGCCGAGGAGTTCGCGGAAGATCGGCTTCAAGGCGTCGGCCCAGATTTGGTAGCCCTTCACGTTGGGGTGGAGCTTATCGTCGTTTAGGCAGCGTTGCGTCGAGCTTGTTGTTGACGTTGACGTAGCGAACATTGGCGAACTGCGCCAGATTGCGATTCACTTCGTCGATTACGGGCAGCGCTGCCGGATTATCGTAGCGCGGGAAAATACCCGTGACTACGATCGTGGCGTCAGGCGCCTTGGCTTGCATCACGCCGACGACTTTGCGCAGTCCGCGGGTGATGTCGGCGGCCGTGCTCTCCTTGCCGATGTTATTGGTGCCGGCGAGAAGCACGATGATTTTCGGATTCACGCCATCGAGCTCTCCGTGTTCGAGGCGCCAGAGGATGTTCTGGATGCGGTCTGCGCCCCAGCCGAAATCCGCCGCATTCCAGCCGAAGAAATTCTGCTTCCAATTGGCCAGGAGCTCGGGATAGTCGGTCGCGCCCCAGCGGCGCGTGATGGAGTCGCCTTCGAAATAAATGTCGATGCCGCCTTGTTTCGCCTTGGCCAACAACTGCTCGTGGGCGAGTGCGGAGTTGGGATCGGTGCGCGCCAAGGCCTGGTCGGCGGGGACGGGCAGGGCAGTGTGCGGGATGGACTTGCCTGCCCACGCCAGGAAATACTTCCAGTTCGGCCCATCGGTGTGTCCGCCATCGTGCTGCCGCCAGGCGAGCTGGCCATCGAGCATTCCCACGTTGACCGCGGGCATCTTCTCCTTGCGATAGTCGTCCGAAGTCCCGAGATCTTTGGCGCCCAGAAGCCGGAAGACGGGGCCGGCGGCGACGGCGGCCATGTAACTGCCCTGGTGGTCGAGCCATTTGGCGTCGCCCTTCTCCGGAATGCCGTAGCTAATAAAGGTCAGGCGCGGCGCGCACAACGCGATCAGCTCATGGGCATCCACGGGCAGGTCGCCGGCGTTCTTCGCGCCGAAGGAGGCTTCCGAGGCGCCGTACTTCAGAAAGTTTCCGGCCATCCAGTGGTACTCGCCCGACCCGGTCAGGTTCTCTACAGCTTCGCCCCAATTGCGACGGTGAAGCTTGGCGCCGCCTTCTCCGGATGAGCCGACCAGCACGATCGCGAAGCGCGTGTCGAAGGCCATGGTGACGAGCGCCGCCTTGCCATAGCGCGACACGCCCTCGATGCCGACATGTTTCGCGTCGACGGTTTTGTCGGTCTCCAGGTAGTCCAGGCCGCGGGACGCGCCCCACGCCCAGGCGCGCAACGCCCCCCAGTCATCGGGTTTGCGAGCTTGCCCGTGATTCACCAGGCCGATCACCCCTTTGGTCAAGCCAGCCCCGTTGTCCGCCTGAATACTGGCCGGGTTGATGTAAGCGTAGCCCCAGCCATCAGCGATGAGCTGCTGGGTGGCCGGCGGATCCGCGGGCACGGGAGCGCCGGGCGGCAACGGAAAAGGACCTCGGCCGAACAGCATCATGACCGGGACGGGACCTTTCGCGGCGGCGGGCGTCACCAGAGTCATCTGGATATCCACGCTGATCTGCGGAAAGGTCGTATTGTCCACGTGTCCGACTACGTGCCGCTCGATGGCGGGATAGGCGCCGACCATCGTGTTAGTGCTGGGGCCGGCGGTCCAGGTGACCTTGGGAGCGTTGGCCGGAACGCGTCCCAGCACCTCGCGCTCGAAGGCTTCGATGATTTCGGGACGGCGCTGTTTCCACCACATATCGGCGGTCGTGACCTTCTTCCCGTTGTTCAATGTGAGAACTTCGGGGAGGGAAGGGAAGGGATTGGCTTGGGACTCGTCGTAGTTGGCGTGGTTCGGTGCGCTCTCGTTTCCGCTTGGACCCGGACGGAGCGCTTTGATTCCGAGCTGCTCCATCATGTTGCGATGGTCCTCGGCGGCGGTCCAGTTCGTCGGTTGGGGTTGGGCGAACGCGAGGCCGGCGGCGAAGGCCGGGAGAAGCACGAGAACGAAGAGACGGGCGTGTTTCAAGTTTGACATCCAAACAAATGATATTCCATTGAGGCCGAAAAACAAAAAGCACCCGGGGCATGGCGCCCCGGGTGCCGGAATGCTCGTGCTCGAATCTAGCTTAGAAGCGAACGTAGGCACCCACCTGCAACTGGCGGGCGGTGGATACGGTGCCGCTGATGACGCTGTAATTGCCGTAGCTCTTCACTGTGCCGTCCGTGTTCAGGGTGGGCGCGGCGAAGGTCGCGTTGGGCGTGGAGAACGAAGGCGTATTGGTCAGGTTGAATGCCTCGCCGACCAACTGCAGTTTGACCTTCCCGTCTTTGAAGGAGAAGATTCGGGAGATGTTCTCATCGACGTTGAAGAAGCCCGGACCGCGCAGAAGGTTCCTGCCGGTGGTTCCGAGCGTTCCAGCTGGCGGGTTGGTGAAGGCCGTGCCGTCGAAATACGGAGTGTTGGGGTCGTGGCCGCCGAGAATCTGAACGACCGGATTGATCTGGCTGGCCGTCTGTCCCTGGCCGCCGGCGTTGACCGAACTGCCCGAGCCGAGAGTGAAAGGCAGTCCGCTAAACCGGCTGAGCGTCCCGCCGATCTGGAAGCCGCCGACGATGTAGCCGATCACGCCATGGTTCAGGAGCTTCTGTCCCTTGCCGAACGGCAGCTGGTACACGTGATAGAGCTGGAACGTGTGGGTGCGGTCGAAGCCCGCAAGCTGCTTGTTGAGCGTGTACGATACCGGATACGCGCGGAACAATGTGCCGTCGCCGTTATCGCCGTTGTAGTTGTTGATGGCCTTGGAGAAGGTATACGCGATTCCCACGATCGACGAACCGAAGCGCTTCTTCACGGTGCTTTGCAGTCCGTGGTACGTCAGGTCGCCGAAGGGTTCGTACACATTCAAGTCGGTAGTCAGGTACGGTGCCAGCTGCCGACCGGCGTTGCCGGTATTGGGAGCGGAGCCGTTGATGTTGACGCCCATCATCTGGTGGACGGCGTGAGTGCCCACATAGCCGGCTTCGGCGGTTAGGGTGGGAGCAAATTCGCGCTGGATAAAGAAATTCCAGCTCTGAATGTAGCCGCGGTTCATGAACTGAGGGAAGGACGCGGCGATGTTGGTGCTTGGCAGGTAGGTGGTGGTTGAGGCGACGGTGGAGGGCGTGAACTTACCGGTGGAAAGGTCGGGCGCCGTCGCCGCCGGAATGCCGGTACGCAAGGGACGCCTGCGCGACGCCGGGCGTGCTGACAAACATATAAGAGTTCGCAGGCGTGAAATCCTGATTGACCACCGAGGGGAAGGCATTGCGCTGATTACGCATGTTGTCGGGGTCGATGGTGATTCCGTAGCCACTGCGAATTACGGTCTTGCTGCCCAGACGATAGGCCAGGCCGACGCGGGGAGCAAAACCCTTCTTGCTGGCACTGGCGCCGGTATTCCAGGGAACACCGCCCATTCCGCCGATCAGCACTGTGGCGGTGGCCGGGTCAAAGCGGGTTGCGCCGTAGTTATCGTGGGAGAAGATCGGGTAGTATTCCCAGCGCATGCCATAGTTCACGGTCAGGTTGCGGCTAACCTGCCATTGATCGCGCGCATAAAACGCCCAGTCTGGAGAAGCGCAAGGAGTTGGGGTTTTGGAATTGCGTGATCTTGCCGACGCGGCTGGGGAAGCCCAACAGGAACTCCGCCCAGGAGTTGGCGGGAACGCCGTTGAAGTTGACTGCCGCGCCGCCCTTCAACGCCGTCAGCGTACCATCGAAGCCGAAGGTGCCGCGGGCCGTGCCGAAGGTTCCGCCCTGCGGTTGGAAGTGGTTCAACGCGTACTTGTCATATTCGAACCCAAAGCGCAGGTTGTGCGCGCCCTTGGTCTTGCTGAGGTTAATGCCCGTGGTGTACTGGTTATCGCGGAACTGGAACGGGCTGCCGGTGCTCGTATTCCCTATGTTGGCTACGCCAGTCACCTGGAATCCGGGAATTCCGGCGTAGTTCGGGCCGACGCCGTTTGTGCCGGGGATCTTCAACACGTCCAGGCCGTAGAAACCGTCCTGCGGATCGCCGTTCGCGCCGATATTCTGGCGGGTGTAGCCGACATTGCCATCCACCACCATCGAGGGCGAAACGGCATAGGTGAATCCGGCCGCGGTGGTCTGCACGCGTCCTCCCGCATGGCCCGGATTGCCGCCGCCGAAGGCGTCGCCGCCGGCGGGACCCAAGTCGAGGAGAGCCACGATATCCATGGGTGAGATGCTATACCGGCCCCACACCATAGCCTTCTCAGTCGGATTGTAATTGACCTTGAAATCCCAGTTGCTCCGGTTGTACTGGGTGTTTCCGTATGCATCGTAGTTACTGGTGAAAGCGCCGGGCCTGGTCAGGGTGGGCAACAAAGATGTCAAGGTGGCCGATGCCGGGTCGATGCGGCCGGTGGGAATCGTATTATTCGCAAACGGGGTGCGCCCGGTGCCGTCGGCATTGCCGGTAAGGGGATCGTAAATGGTCACGCCGGTGGCGCTGAAGTCGCCGGTGCGCATGGCGCTGGTGGGCAGCGTCTTGTTGGTGGTGGCCGCATACTGGCGGCGCTTGGTTCCCTGATAGTCCGCGAAGAAGAAGAGCTTGTTCTTGCCGTTGAAGAGTTTGGGAATCCAGACCGGCCCGCCGACCGCGAAGCCGTACTGGTTGAAGACGTTCTTGTTGAGCGGGCTGGTGTGGGAGAAATAGTTCACCGCCGTCATATCGTTGTTCTGATTGCGCTCAAACAGCACTCCGTGCAGGTTATTGGTGCCGGACTTGATGGCGACGTTGACCGCCGCGCCGCCTGCCGCTCCCTGCTCGGCGTCAAAAGAGTTGGTCGTAATGCTTACGGTTTCGATGGCTTCCGAGGGCGGCACGTAAGCGATGTTGACCGGCAGCCAGGGATAGGAAACCGTGGCGCCATCGAGCTTGGTGCTGTTGCCGGTGGAAGAGACGCCATTCATGAAGATGGTCTGGGCGCGCTGCGGATTGCCGGCTTCCGAATTGGCCTCGCGGGTGGCCGGAATGCCGGCGCCCGGAACCAGGTACAGCAGGCTCTGGAAATTCTTGCCTTCGCCGCCGTTGTAGGGCAGCTCTACCACCTGCTGGGCGGAGATCTCCGAATGCACGTCGGATTTGTCGGTCTGCAGGACGGCGGAGTTGGCGGCGACTTCCACGGTCTCCGTGGCTTGGGCGATCTGCGCGCTGATATCGACACGCCGGACTTCGTTGACGTTCACCTGGACTTTGTCGACGATCGAGGTCTTGAACCCTTTGGCATCGACTGTGACTTTGTAGGAGCCGAACGGGAGGTTGCTGAACAGGTACGCTCCGCGCGTATCGGTCTCCGTCTGGCGTGTCACTCCGGTTTCGTTATGGACTACTTGTACCTTGGCGGCCGGGATGGCGGCCGAACTGGGATCGGTCACGTTTCCGGTGAGCGATCCATAAAGAACCTGAGCGTTGCAGACGCCCGCGCAGAGCAGCATGGCGACTACGCATGACAGTAGAATCGAGATTTTTCTCATACTTTTGCCAACCTCTGTTTAGAACTCAATCCAAAAGCGACGAAGCAATTAGTTTCGTTACCAAACTATATGCACCGATCACGAAATGAGTCAAGGGGGAGGTGGGGGGAAAGCGCCGGCCCCACAAAGCGTCGGAGCCGCAACCAAAAGTCAAGAGATCGCTCCCTCACGGTCGCGGCTCGTTAGCGAACCGGGAGAATCTCCAGATAGTCGAGGGCGGCGAGCTCACGGCCATCAGGGATGCCTTCGATGCGGATCTCATCGCCGGGCCGCAACGCGATACCGGAGATTTCGCGGCGCGTGGAGGATGACGCGTCCAGCTTCCGCGCCGGCAGGTGATCCGTAGCTGCCCATTCGTCCACGAGTTGATTGCCGACCCACAGTTTGAAGCGCGAAACGGCGCCGTTCAGGTCGAAGTACTGCACGTGCAGCGTGTACCATCCGGGCGCTCCGCTGTACCGCATCGACGCCGTGCATTTCGACGTGTGGCACGTCACCGCCTTGCCGCCCGAGGCGGCCTCCCACGGGGTGATGTCGGCGACCGTGTAGCCATCGAGCTTCATGGTCTCCGCCTCCGAGCGCCCCGGATGATTGCCCACGCGACCCTTAGCGTCCGCAATCCCGGACTCGCGGTGGAACCAGTTGTTGACGGCGTCGCGCCAGACTTCCACGTGCGCGGCCTGATACCGCAGCTGCGTCAGGATCTCGCTGTAGCGCTGGTCATCGATGTGGCCGCGCAGCGCCTGGAAATCCCGAACCCAGCCGGCGACGGCATCGGCGCCCTCGTAGTGCGAGTCGTAGATGTACTGGATTACGGTCTTGCCGGAATGCAGTTTGTAGGTGTACGGCACGTGATGCAGAAAGAGGAGCAGTTCGTCAGGGCAGCTCTCGAGCGACTCGTACATCTTCGCCACTGCGGGGCGATACTGGCCGATGTAGCCGGTGCCTGTGGCGACGGTGCGATCCATGCCGACGCCCTTTTCGTCGGCATTGTGCCACTGGCCCCAGCCGTTGTGCTCGGAGGCTTCCACCGCGACGCCGTAGTGATCGCCCACGATGTCGGTGAGCGTCTGCAGGCCGAGCGGGCCGGTGTATTTTTCGAATACCGGCCAGCTGGCGAGTTGCATCGCGGTGATGGTCTCCACCGTCTTCGGATCGTTGCCGAACGTGAGGCGCGTCCATTCGTCGATGATCTGCTGCGCGGTCAGATCCGGATTCCAGGCCAGGCGCCCGAAGCCGTAGAGGTTGGCCTGCGAAAGCTGATTGCCGGACCAGTTCTCGTCGAGTCCGATGTTGGAGACGCCGACGAAGCCTCCGATCGGGCGATGAAATGTCTTGCCCGCCGCCAGCGCCTTCACCGGAGTTGTGCCGCCGGCCTGCATGTCGAAATCGAGCGCGGTCTTCCACATCGGGACCAGGAAGACGTTGTGGCGCGATTGCCCGAAGTACTCCTGCGTGATCTGCAGTTCGATCGCCTGATTGGTTTTTTCGAGCGCCGCGAAGAGCGGCGAGGCCGGCTCGCGCACCTGAAAATCGATGGGCCCGTGCTTGATCTGTACGATCACGTTCGTCATCGAACTTGCCATCCAGCGGTTGGAAATTGTCATACGCCGCGCGGCCGCGATCGTTCTTGGGATTCTTCCAATCCATGTGGTGGTCGTAGACGAAGCCGCGGTAGAAGAGCAGGCCGCCATGGGGCTGCAAGCCGCGCGCCACCACGTTGGCGGCGTCGGCGTGCGTGCGCCCGTAGGTGGAGGGCCCCACGCGGCCTTCGGAATCGGCCTTCAGGACAATGCCCGCGAGGTCCGGCACCGCTGCGATACAATTCGTCGATCTTGTCTTTCCACCAGGCGGCGACTTTGGGATCCACGGGGTCGAAGGTATCCAGCCCGCCGATGGTCTTCGGACTGCCGAAATCCACTGCCAGCGCAACGCGCACGCCCCAGGGCCGGAAGGCCTCGGCGATGCGCACGATCTGCGGGATGAAATCGGTGGCCAGCACGCGCGGGTTGGCGTTGACGTTATTGATGGAGCAGGCCTGTGATGCCGAGCGACGCCAGCATGCGTCCGTAGTCGGAAACGCGCGTCAGATCTGCGCGCGCGTGGTTGTTGTCCCAGAAGATGGAGCGCCCGCCGTAGCCGCGTTCGATGGTGCCATCGAGATTGTTCCACTCGTTGACCCAGCGCACCGGCGCGTAGGGCGACTGCTACGGGATTGTGATCGTCGAGCGTTTGGCCGGTGCCGATCTTGCGCAGCAAGGCGAAGACGCCGTAGAGCACGGCGCGGTCATTGGCGCCGGCGATCACGAGATGCGAGACGCCGTTCGCGTTGACGGTGGTCACCACGTAGCTGTCGGCCGGAAGGTCCGCAGGGAGACGCAGTTGCGGAATTGCGGGCTGCAGGTCGGCGGCGGTGCCGAGCACGATTGCGCTCTCCGCGGGGAGTTTGCTCTCCACGCGGAGTGTTCTGCCGAGCATGCCGCGCACGCCGCGGATCAACTCACGCTGCGCGCTCTGCACCACGGGCGACGTGCCGTAGGCAGTGACGGCGGCGGGCAGGCCAGTGAGGTACGGGCGGGCGGCGGCGTCGCTCAACGGCGCGTATCGCAGCCACGCATCATAGCCGGTCTCCGCGTGAACGGCGGGGATCGCGAGCAAAAGTGCGAAGAATTTGAACGACATGGTCAGTACGCTATGTCAATACTCAATCTGCACGGGACGATCGTCTTTGGGATCTGCCCACCGGTCGTTGGGAACGAGTGGCGTCCAGCCCGGGCGGCCCGGATCCTGATCGTACGGATAGCCGCCCAGGCGCTTGTACAGTTCGCTATACTCGCGCAATTTATCCCGGTTCAGGGTGACGCCGAGCCCCGGTTTGTCCGGTACGCGAATGGCGCCGTTCTCATATTTCATGAGGCCGCCATCGATGATGTCGTCGGTCAGGTGGTGATAGTGGGCGTCGGCGGCGAAGGAGAGGTTGGGAAGCACGGCGCCGAGATGCAGCATGCTGGCCAGTTGGATTCCGAGTTCGCCCGAGGAATGCACGGCCACGCCGAGTTGGAAGGTCTCGCACACCGCGGCGGCTTTCACGCAGGCGCGGATCCCGCCCCAGAACGTGGTGTCGAGCAGGATCACGTCCACCGCGGTATCGAGCACGTTGGCCGCGAGTTGTTCAAAGTTCACCACTACGGTGTTCGTGGCCAGGGGCACGCGCACCTTCTCGCGCGTGCGCCGCATGCCGTTCAGTCCGTAGACCGGATCTTCCAGGTAATCGTTGCGCAGTCCTTCGATGGCCTGCCCGAAGCGGATCGCCTGTTCGGTGGACCAGACGGCGTTGGGGTCGAAGCGGTAGGAATCGCCGGGCAACGCGGCCGCGAGCGCGCGGTAGGCCTCGAGTTCGTAATCCTGCGGGAACACGCCCGCCTTCATTTTGTGGCTGGTGAAGCCGAAGCGCTGCTTGAGAATCTCGCGCATTCGCCACCACCTGATCGATGGTGCGCACTTCGCCCTCGCCGGTGCGCGGATTGGGATAGCGGAAGAAGCAGTAGGCGGCGAACGGTACACGATCGCGCAGCCGTCCGCCGAGAATTTCGCAGACCGGGACGCCCCACGCCTGTCCGAGAATGTCCAGGCAGGCGAATTCCAGCGCGGCCAGAATCTGTGTCCGGTTGTTATACAGCGATGCCGTGGGGTTGGCGATGAGGAAGCGCATTTCCTCGATTCGCGCCGGGTCGTGGCCCACCAGGTACCCCTTCATTGCGCGAAAAACCGCCTCGGCGGATTCGCCGCCGCCGCCCATTTCACCCAACCCGATCAAGCCGTTATCGGTCTCGACTTCGACGATGGTGCGGACAAATCGCCCCCAATGACAACCGTTTGCATGGCGCAGAGGGGCTTCCAGCGGGACCGTGACCGTGGTCGCGCGAATATCCCGGATTTTCATATTTTGTTTCATGGTACAACAATATTCAGTTAGAACCGTCGAAACGGAAAGGAACCTTATGCTGCCCGATCAATGGGAGACGTTTAAACGCGCCGCGCGCCGCGAGAAGATGGACCGTATACCGATGGCGCTCATCGTCGACAGTCCCTGGATTCCAGGTTATCTGGGCATCAAGCATATGGACTATTATCTCGACCCCGAGTTGTGGTTCGAGTCCAACCTCAAAATCATGCGGGAGTTCCCCGACATTATCTTCATCCCGTCGTGGTGGATGGAGTACGGGATGGCGGCGGAGCCTTCTATTCTCGGCGCCAAGATCAAGTTCTGGCAGGATAACACCCCGAGCGAGTATCACACTCTGTACCGCATCGAGGACATCGACAATTTCCCGGAGTACGAGGTCGACGCCGATGCCTTCGCGGCGCTGACACTGCATCGCATCAAGATGATCAAACCGCGCATTGAGGATCATGGCTACATCCTGCCGATGGTCACCGCGCGCGGTCCGCTGTGTACCGCGGGTTTCGTGCGCGGCACCACACACTTCATGATCGATATCGTGGAAGATCCCAAGGGCGCGCATCGTCTAATCGATCTCTGCACGCGCGTGGTCATCGATTGGCTGAAGGCGCAGCAGGCGGTGATGGGCGACAAGGTGGAGGGCATCTTCATTCTCGACGACATCGTCGGCTTCATCAACGAAGAGCATTACCTGGAGTTCGCGCACCCTTACCTGAAGCGCATCTGCGACGCCTTCCCCGATGATTGGGTCAAGCTCTATCACAACGACGCCGAGGTGGACGCCTGTCTGGACCACCTGCCGGATGCCGGCTTCAACGTACTCAACTGGGGCAAGCAGCGGCACATCACGGACGTCAAGCGGAGGGTCGGCGATCGCATGTGCCTGATGGGCAATGTCAATCCGCTCGAGATCGCGGTGCGCGGCACGCCCGAAGAAGTGAAGGATGAAACGCTCGAAGTGTTGGAGGGCGCGGGTGGTGAAGGCATCATTCTTTCGGTGGGCGGCGGCGTCAGTCCGGGAATGCCGCGCGAGAATATACTGGCAATGCTGGAAGCGCTCCAGGAGTTCAACTCCAAACGCGCCGCCGGCATGGCCGCGAGCGTCCGCTAAACGGGAGATGGCATGGTCGATTACGCCCTGATGAACCAGTACCTCTACGAGGGGAACGCCGCCGAAGTGGAGAAGATGACGCGCGACGCGCTGGCGGAGGGACGCTCCGCGCAGGAGATCCTCAACGAGGGCCTGATCGCCGGCATGAGTGTGGTGGGTGAAGACTTCAAGCACAACGTGCTCTATGTGCCGGAAGTGTTGATTGCCGCGCGCGCCATGAAGGCCGGAATGGCCGTGCTCAAGCCGCTGCTATCCGCCAAGGAAGGCGGCACCAAACCGGTGGGCGTCCTGCTGATGGGCACCGTGCGCGGCGACCTGCACGATATCGGCAAGAACCTGGTGCTCATGATGGCGGAGGGCGCCGGCTTCGAGGTCCACGATATCGGCGTGGACCAAAGCCTGGAAAAATTTATGGCAGCGGCGGAGCGCTGCAACCCCACCATCATCGGCATGAGCGCGCTGCTCACCACCACCATGACGTATATGAAGACGGTAATCGATGGCTTCGAGGCCGCCGGCAAGACCAATATCCGTATGGCGGTGGGCGGCGCGCCGATCAGCCAGATGTTCGCCGACGAAATCGGCGCCGATGGCTACGGCGCCAACGCATCGGCGGCGGTCGACCTCTTCCTCAAACTTGCCGCGCAGGGCTGACCGGAATGGCAACCTACAAGATTCTCTACTGGCAGGAAGTCCCCTCGCAGATCAAGGCCGACGATGGCGTGGATGAGATCACGCTCCCCATGCCCGACCGCTTCATGGAGCGCATCGACCTGCTCGCCGCCAAGCGCAAACTGCAGCACGCGGACGAGTACCTGGCGCAATGGAAGTGGAGCGAAGAGGAAGAGCGCGAAGGCTCCGCCGAGGAAGTGGCCGCCGCCGTGAAAGCCGAGTTGGAGTCAAAGGCGGATTGGTAGACCCAGGGGAATGCCCGCAACTCTCACCATTAACGGACAGTCTGCGCAAGCCGATGCGGGGGTTCCTCTCTTCGACCTGGCCGCCGCCATCGGCATACAAGTGCCCACCTCCTGCCGCAAGCAGGGCAAGTGCAAGGAGTGCATCGTCGAAATCTCGGAAGGGATGGAATCACTCGGCGCGCGCACCGAAGCCGAGCGTCACCTGCGCGGCAATTTCCGGCTCTCCTGCCAGGCTTCCATCGCAGGGGCCGGGGCAGGTTCGCTGTCACACCATGCGTCGCGGCCACATGCGCATCGAGCGCCACGCCATCGGACTTCCGGCGCGCGCGGGCTTCACGCCAGACCCCGCCGTGACCCGCGATGGCGACCGCATCCTGATCGATGGCGAAGAGGTGGAGCGCTCCAGCGGATCCAGTATCGGCCCCATCCACGGGATCGCGATGGACCTGGGCACCACCACCGTCGTGCTCCGCCTGATCGATCTGGAGACCGGCGAACTGCATCGCCGACGCGTCGTTCGAAAATCCGCAGCGCTTCGGCGGCTCCGACGTGATGGCGCGCATCAGCTACGATGGCGAACATCGCGGCCTGATGATGCGCACCCTGGCCGGATATCTCACGCACGCCATCGAAGACTTCCCGGTCGATCCGCTCAGCATCTACGAGATGGTGGTGGCCGGCAATTCGACGATGCGCGACCTCTTCTTCTGGCAGAGCGTATACTCCATCGGACAGAATCCTTACCGCTCCATCACCGAAATCGAGATGCAGGAGGGCAAGCGCACCACCACCGCGCTCACTTCGACCGGACGCCGCAGCCTGCTGCCGATTCATCCGCGGGCGCGCGTGTACGGGCTGCCCATCATCAGCGGTCACGTGGGCGCGGATGCCGCCGCCTGCATGCTCGCCATCGACCTGGCGCACGAAGATCGCCTGGTCGCCATCATGGACATCGGCACCAACACGGAGCTGATTCTCGGCAACCGCCACCGCATCCTCGCGGCATCCTGCCCGGCCGGCCCGGCCTTCGAAGGCGGCGCGATTTCCTGCGGCATGCCGGCGCTCGATGGCGCTATCGAAAAGGTCGCGATCGGTCGAGATGGCGCATTCCATCTCGGTGTGGTCGGCGATGCCGCGCCGCAAGGCATCTGCGGCTCGGGCCTGGTCGACCTGATGAGCGAGCTCCTGCGCACCGGCCGCATGAATTCCATGGGCCGCTTCGCCGACGACGAAAGCCGCATCGAGCTCTGCGGCGACATCGCTTTCCTCGAGAGCGACGTCAACGAACTCGCGCAGGCCAAGGCTGCCAACGTCGCGGGCCTGCAGGTGGTGGTCAACAACTTCGGCATCGGCTTCGACCAGATCGAAGTGCTTCTATCTCGGCGGGGGCTTCGGCCGCCACATGAGCATCGAAGCCGCGCAGCGCATCGGTCTGATTCCGCAGATCCCCGAATCGCGCATCGTACAGGTAGGCAACGCCGCGATCGAAGGCGCCCGCATCGCGCTGCTCTCGCG
The DNA here is from genome assembly GCA_963791985.1 of uncultured Solibacteraceae bacterium. Classification (GTDB taxonomy): domain Bacteria; phylum Acidobacteriota; class Terriglobia; order Bryobacterales; family Bryobacteraceae; genus Solibacter. The sequence continues at coordinate 1,908,573 of CAWBUN010000005.1, forward strand.
CTCGCGCCGCGCGGAGCTGGAGCAGATGGTCCGGATGGTTGAACATTGCCGCCTGGAAACCCATCCGGATTTCTTCGACTTCTTTGTCGAGGGCTGCCAGTTCAAGCCCGTGGAATCGGCGAATCGGGTGGCGGGATGATCCAACTGGCCGAGCTCTGTCCCGAGGTGGCCGTGCAGGAATCCGAGTTCCTGCGCCTGCTCGGCTATCCGCGCGACCACGAACTGGAAGGCCGCGCCCGCGAACTGGCCGATGGCGCGCGCGCCTGGTACGCACGCCACGGCAAGCCGTGGATCTATGCGCGCGAGGCCGCGAGTCTGGATCTCGATGGCCCTTCCATCTGCATCGAGGGCGCCGCCTTCTCCAGCGCTCGCCTCGGCGGAATGCTGCGCGGCGCCGCCGCTCATGCCGCCGTGCTCGTCGCGGTCAGCGCCGGCCCGGAATTGGAACGCGAATCGCAGAGACTGTGGAGCGAGGAAAAGCCCGACGAATACTTCTTCCTCGAAATGTTCGGCTCGGCCGTGGTGGAGCAACTCATCACCCTGGCCGGCGCGCGCCTTTGCGCCTGGGCGGAAGGCGGGCACATGGCCGTGCTGCCGCACTACAGCCCCGGCTATCCGGAGTGGGATATCGCCGAACAGCCGCGTCTGCTGCGCCTGATGCGGCAGGGCGAGATGCCCGGACCGATCGAGTCGCTGGATTCCGGCGCGCTGCGTCCGCGAAAATCGCTGCTGGCAGTCTTCGGCATTACGCGCCAATCCGCCGGAGTGCGCCCCTTGAGCGAAGTCGTTGCCTGCCAGGGCTGCTCGTTCGCCAATTGCCAGTATCGCCGCGCCCCTTATCGCGTGCCGCTCCCGCCGCACAAGGTCAACGTCAAGGCCCTGAAGCGCTGGGCGCAGGAACGCCTCGTGCTGAACACGCGCGCGGATGGCACGGTGGAAGCTGCCTTCCGCTACGAAGGCACCACCTGCACCAACATGGGCCGTTCGCTGGCGTTCGAATATCGCGTGCGCCTGGGCCGCCGCGAAGAGGGCTATCCGATACGCGAACAGCAGTGCGCGCCGGCGCCCGGCGACACCGGCCACATGTCCATGTGCCGCTACCTCGATCAGCGCGATACGCTGATGGCCGCCATCGGGCGCGAAAAGCCGCTGGCCGGCCGTCCGCTGCACGACGTCTTGTCGTGGACTCGCCCTGCCTGCGCCGGCCGGCTGCTACTGCGACGCCGATGCGCGCGAACACAAATGGGGCCTGGTGTTGGAGACGATTCAGTACGCGCTGGCCCACCGGGAAGGAAGGGAATGAACGAACGTTTGCAGGATGGTATCCGGACGCGCCCGCTGTTGGGCGATGGCGCGATGGGCACGCAGCTCATGTTTGCCGGCTTGGAGCAGGGCAACTGCGGTGAGCTCTGGAACCTGACCCACCCGGAGCGCGTGCTCGATATCCAGCGCCGCTATGCCGAGGCCGGTTCGGATTGCATTCTCACCAATACTTTCGGCGGCTCGCGCATTATGTTGAATCGCCATTCCAGCAGCGGCAAGGTGGTGGAGATCAATCGCGCGGCGGTAGAGATCGCGCGCGAGGCATTCGGCGGCCGCGCCGGATACGTCATCGGCGACATCGGTCCCTTCGGCGGCCTCATGGAGCCCTACGGCGAGTTCACCGAAGAAGACGTGCGCTCTGCCTTCGCGCGAGCAGGCCAGGGCGCTGGTGGATGCCGGCGCCGATGCGATCATCATCGAGACCCAGACCTCGCTCGAAGAATTGCAACTCGGTATCGAAGCCGCGCGCGAGGCGGGCGCGCCCTGCGTGATCGGCTCCCTGGCCTACGATGTCACGCTCGATGGCTCCACATTTCGCACCATGATGGGCGTCGACCCCGAGCGCGCCGCCGAGTTCATGGAGGAGCACGGCGCCGATATCGTCGCGCTCAATTGCGGCACAGGCATGGATATGGCCCGCGCGCGCGAAGCTGTGCTGCGATACCGCAAGGTCACGGCCCTGCCTGTGATGGTGCAGCCCAATGCCGGCCTGCCCAAGCTGATCAACATGAAAGTGGTGTATGACGAAACTCCGGAGCAGATGGCAGCGGGCGTCGCGCCGCTGCTGTGCGCCGGGGCGAACGTGATCGGCGCCTGCTGCGGCAGCACGCCCGACCACATCCGCGCCTTCCGCGCGGAGATCGACAAATTCTATGAAAACCAGACTCTGTGACGTCAACGCGTCTGCCCTCGAGAAGCTCCCTGCGCAGACCGGCGACAAATCCGGCATCGGCGTCCACTATGTGGATGCGTATCATCAAGCCGATGAATCTCAAGCTCCCCGATGGCACGCCGGTGCGCTGCAAGCGCCGCGGCCTGAAGATCGTCTTCTCGGCCGGCCCCAAGAAAGGCGAAGGGCTCCTCCGCCGTCTCGATGTAAGCCCGGACCCCGTAGTCATGCTCGACGCCGCCCTGCAAGAGGCCGCGAAATCCGCCGGCGTCTCACTCACCATCGAGGACGGCGGTCTCTTCCTGGATGTAGGATAGGGCCTACTGGGTACGCGACACGGTCGGAGCCGCGACCGTAAGGGAGCGTCCTGCCGCTCACCTCCGGCTAAACCTCTTGAGCTTCAAACACACTCATGACATCACCCTGCTCGGCGACGACGTACTGGATGGCCGCCGAGATATGCTGCGGCTTCCACAGCCATCGTGTGCTGCCATGGCGTGCCCATCGTTTACGACCCGGCTCGTCCCCACCCATCCGATTGAGATGGCGGCTGGCGTAAGCCTTAAAACCGTTCATGATTCGCTCCGGCGGCGCCTCCGCCTCCACCACGGTATGCACGTGATTACTTCGTACGTGGGCCGCCAGCAGATTCCAGCGGCGATGCGCACACACGCCCTGAATCGCCTGCAAGACGATATCACGGCAGATAGGGCCCAAGAGATATGGCGGCTGATCCATTCGTTCTTCCTCGAAGGCGGCACGTGCCAGATGCCCTTCCACAACCGGGGTCCCAGACACATTGTGCCAACGGTCGACGGAGCCGGCTGCATCGCCGTGCAGGCGACAGCCATAGCAAGCAAAGGTGATCAGATAGGTCACGAAAATGTCAGTTTGATTTTAGCGCTTGGCGGGACGCTCCCTAACGGTCGCGGCTCGGAATGTCGCGGCTCGGAATGTCGCCCCACACGCGTCTTCGTGCCGCGAACTACAATGACGCGTTGGAGGATTCGCCTTGTTCACCGCCACCGCCGATTTGATTCTGCCCAGCACCACCACCGGATCCTTCCCGCGACCGCGCTGGTTCGACGTCAGCATGTGGGGACGTCCGCTCGATACCTGCATGCTCGACGTCCGCTTCCGCGAGAAGTTCCAGGACGCGATGGCCGTACTGATCAGCGACCAGGAGCGCGCCGGACTCGACATTCTCACCCACGGCGATCTGCACGTCGATGAAGATCTGGCCGGCCGCGCCTGGCACCACTATCCGCTGCAGCGCTGGACCGGCTTCGAAGGCGATCACCTCCAGCCCGAAGAGACCACCGCACCCTGGCTGCACTATCCGCCGGGCACGCTGCTCAACGAAATCTACACCGGCTGGCGCTGGCCGCACGTCGTCGACAAGATCGAGCACCGCCCGCTGGATTATTCCGAAGCTGTGGCGGCTGGCCCAGGGCAAGACGCGCAAGCCGGTGAAGTTCGGCACCTGCTGCTCGCAGGTGATGGCGCTGTTCCTGGACATCCACACGCCCAAGTACAAGGACAAGCGCCAGGTGATCTGGGACATGGCGGAGGCGATGAACAAGGAACTGCTCGCGCTGCGCGACGCCGGCTGCCGCTGCATCCAGATCGAGGAGCCCACCTTCCACTTCATGGCCAACACTTACGGCAAGGATCACGACGAAGTGAAGTTCATGATCGACGCCTTCAACCGCGAAGTGCAAGGTCTCGACGATGTCGAGCTCTGGATTCACACCTGTTGGGGCAACCCGAATATGCAGCGCGTGATGGAAGACACCAGCTACGCCAACTCCATCGAGATTTACCTGGAGCGCTGCCGCGGCGATGTGTGGACGCTGGAAATGAAAGATCGCAACCAGAAGGATCTCGAGCTCTTCGAGCCCTTCAAGAACGATCTCAAGAAGAAGATCTGCATCGGCGCCGTGAGCCATCGCTCGCTGCAGGCCGACCGGCCCGAGGATGTCGCCGGAGAGATCCGCAAGGCCCTGAAGTATATCCCCGCCGAGAAGCTGATCGTTTCGAGCGACTGCGGGTTCGGCCGCCAGGGCTGCAATCGCGAGATCGCGTTTTACAAAGCCAGCGCGATCGCACAAGGGTGCAATATCGTCCGCAAAGAACTCGGGCTGACCTCGTCCTACGTGCCCGCGGCCGATCCGCGCCTGCAGATCGACGTGGTCCCCGGGCGTGATGTCTAGGCCTTCGCCTCGGCCGTGAAAAAGCCGCGCTGCTCGATCAATCCCGCGACCGGCGCCGGCACCATTTCGCGCCAGGAAGAGTCACCGCCCTGCAGCTTTTGCAGGACCTCTGCGGGTGTGATGTGCAACTGCGCTGCGTCGAACTCGCGGATCGGCTCGATCAAGCCGGTCTCGCGCAGGTAGCCGTAGAGCTTCTCTTGGCCGGCCGGGACCGCGACCGAGTCCGCGGTCGAAATCTGTCCGGCGGAATCCCGCGTGGGGTAAATCAGAAGTTTGACCTGGCCTTGAAACAATTGGCCGCAGCCCTGCAGGATACCGCCGGGCAGGTCCGCGTAATACTTCGCATCGAACAACTCGTTCAATGTCGGAATGCCCATAACCATCCCGATCCAGTTCTTGGTGGACTTCCGCAAGTACCCCGTGACGCCATCGAAGCGCGTGTAGTTGGAAATTAACACCATCTTGCCTAGCGCGCCCAGCAGGTCGACGCGGTCGAGAAAATCCTGGTGGTCAATTTTCTGCGCCGACATCAGGTTATTGAGCGTCATCTCCATCAGCACCACGCGCCCGTCGCCGATCCCCGGATTCTCCTGTTCCAACTGCTGTTGCGCGCGCTCCAGCATGTCCAGCGTCACGTTCGTAACCGGCCGGAAGCTTCCGCGTTCGATCAGGACTCGCTTGCCGTATAGAACCTCCGAAGCCTGCACCACTTCGCCCTCCGCCGTGAACATGACCGCGTCGGTCAGCGAATTCTCCACCAGTTGCAAACTCATCAAGCGGTTGTCCACACCAGCGAACACCGGGCCGGAAAACTTGATCATGTCGACTTCGATGCGGCGGCGGCTGAGCCCGTCCATCAGCGCGTTGACGCACAACCTGGAATCGTGATTGAAGTAGAAGGCCGCGTGAATCAAGTTGACGCCCAGGATCCCGGCCGCCTCCTGCTGGTTGACCGTCTCCGGGTCGGACATCGCGAAATGAATCAGAATCTCGGAGGTCTCGCCACCCGGCACATCCTGGAAGCGGATACCCATCCAGCCCTGACCGCCGTGGGTGTGCGATTGCGTCGCCACCGTATCGGCGAAGACGAACAGCGCCTTCGGATCGTCGGGTTTTGCTGGATGCCGTCGCGATAATTGTTCGAACTCGCGAGTCAGCATGGCCTCCAGGCGCTCGCGGCTCACATAGTGACCCGTGGCCCCGTACAACTCGTCGCTGATTGCCATATCGTAAGCCGAAATGGATTTCGCGACGGTGCCGGCGGCCCTGCCGACGTGAAAGAACCATCGCGCGGTCTCCTGTCCTGCGCCGATTTCCGCGAAGGTTCCGAACTTCTTCAGGTCGATATTGATCTGTAATGCCTTCTGCGCCGTACTGAGGGTGTGTTCCATCGCTCTACTTATATGCTTGCATGGAACCGGCCGCGCTCTGCTAGGCTATATTGTTTGAGGTTCAAAGCATCGCATGGATTCCGCGAGAATGGTGGCTGACGGCATGCTGGTAAGCGAGGCCAAGCGACCCCAAGGCGCTTCTAGCGAAGTGGTTCGCGACATCAACCGCCGGATCGTCCTCAATCTGGTGCGCACCCGGCAGCCCATCTCGCGCGCCGACCTGGCGCGCGCTTCGGGCCTTCAACGCAGCACCATTTCGCTGATCGTCGAACAATTGATCGAGGAAAACTGGGTGCTCGAAGGCCCCACGGGCCGCCTGCCTCGCGGGCGCCGTCCCACCTTCCTCAGGCTCAATGACGACCGCGTCATTATCGGCGTCGACATTCGCCCCATTCAGACCACGGTCGCGCTTGCCGACGCCAACGGCAAGTTCACCTCGCAGGAGGTGATGAGCACACCGTCGGATCCAAAGCTCGCGTTGAGCCAGCTGGTCGCCGCCATCAAACGCATCAAGAGCACCTGCCGCGGAAAAATGATTGAGGGCGTCGGCATCAGTCTCCCCGGCCGTTTCGACCATGCCTCCAACCGCCTCGTATTTGCGCCCAATCTGAAGTGGACCGATGTCGACATCCGCGACCCGATCGTGGAGCAGACGGGTCTGGACGTGGAATTGGAGAACGCCGCCAACGCCTGCGTCCTGGCCGAGGTCTGGTTCGACCGCGTCCATGAGTGCCGCAACCTCGTCGTGGTCACTGTCTCCGAGGGCATCGGCACGGGAGTGCTGGCCAACGGCGCACTGGTGCGCGGCCTCAGCGGCATGGCCGGCGAGTTCGGCCACGTTCCGCTCGATCCCACCGGTCCCGCTTGCAGTTGCGGCAGCCGCGGCTGCTGGGAAGTCTTCGCCTCCAACCGCGCCGCTCTTCGCTATTACCTGGAGACCGGTTCCACCGAGACCGGCTTGAGTTTCACCGACCTGCTCAGCCGCGCCGACCACGGCGATAGCCGCGCCGAAAAGGCGCTCGATATGATGGCTCACTACCTGGGCCGCGGCATGCGCATGATCGTGGCCGGCCTCGCCCCCGAGCGCATCGTCGTGGTGGGCGACCTGACCCGCTCCTGGCAGCGCTTCGGCAGCGTGATCGAAGCCGAGATCCAGGCTCAGGTGCTCCCTGGAGGCGTCATCCCCAAACTGGTCCCCGCCTTCGAAGACGGCATGGCCCGCCTCCGCGGCACCGTGGCCCTCGTCCTCCAAAAGCACTTCAGCGTGTAGGACAGGCCTCCCGGCCTGTCCACTAATCTGTATTTGCAACTAGCCCGGTCACGGCTGGATCAGAACGGTTTCCCGCAGGACGCCGGCTGAAAACCTGGCAAGTGGACAGGCCAGGAGGCCAGTCCTACTCTCCCTTTGATTCCCGAGTGCCATCGGGTATAGTTGTAGTCCACAACTATATGCCTCCGGCCGTCCACGACTGAACCGTATCGAAACTCCGCCTTGCCGCCTGCCAAACGCGTCAAAGACCTTCTCTCGCGCATGACGCTGGAAGAAAAGGCCGCGCAGATGATGTGCGTCTGGCAGCAAAAGGCCGACACGCTGGTCGATGCCGACGGCAATTTCGATCTCCGGCAAAGCCCGCAAGTGCGTTCAAAGACCGCCGCGGCCTCGGCCAGGTCGGGCGTCCCAGCGACGCCGGCAAGGGCCAGGACGCGCGCGGCATGGCGGAACTCACCAACGCCATCCAGAAAGTTCTTCATCGAGAACAGCCGTCTCGGCATCCCCGTGATCTTCCACGAGGAGTGCCTGCACGGCCACGCCGCCATCGGCGGCACCAGCTTTCCCGCAACCCATCGGACTCGGCGCCACGTTCGATCCCGAACTCGTGGAGTCGCTGTTCACCATGACCGCCGCCGAGGCCCGCGCCGCGCGGCACGCATCAGGCGCTCACGCCGGTGGTCGATGTCGCGCGCGATCCGCGCTGGGGCCGCGTCGAGGAAACGTACGGCGAAGATCCGTATCCTGGTGTCGCGCATGGGCATCGCCGCGGTGCGCGGCTTCCAGGGCGACGCCACCTTCCGCGACAAGACGCCGCGTGATCGCCACCCTGAAGCATTTCGCCGCTCACGGCCAGCCCGAATCCGGCACCAACTGCGCGCCCGTCAACGTCTCCCTGCGCGTGCTGCGCGAGACCTTCCTCTATCCCCTTCAAAGAGGCCATCGACGAAGGCGGCGCCATCAGCGTGATGGCCTCCTACAACGAGATCGATGGCGTCCCGTCGCATGCCAACCGCTGGCTGCTGCGCGACGTGCTCCGCAAGGAGTGGGGCTTCAAAGGCTTCGTCGTCTCCGACTACTACGCGATCTACGAGCTGAGCTACCGCCCCGAATCGCACGGCCATTTCGTCGCCAAGGACAAGCGGGAGGCCTGCGCGCTCGCCGTCCAGGCCGGCGTCAACATCGAACTGCCCGAGCCCGATTGCTACCTGCACCTGGTCGAACTCGTGCGCAAAGGCGTGCTCCAGGAATCGCAGCTCGACGAGCTGGTCGCGCCGATGCTCTGCTGGAAATTCCAGATGGGCCTGTTCGACGATCCTTACGTCGACCCCGCCGAGGCCGAGCGCATCGTCGGCTGCGAAGCGCATCGCGAACTCGCCATGCAGGCCGCGCGCGAGACCATCACGCTGCTCAAGAACGAGGGCAACGTCGCTGCCGCTCGATCTCGTCGCCGCTCAAGACCATCGCGGTCATCGGCCCCAATGCGAATCGCAGTCTGCTGGGCGGTTACAGCGGCGTGCCGAAGCACGACGTCACCGTGCTCGATGGCATCCGCGCACGCGTCGGCAACCGCGCCAAGGTGCTCTACAGCGAAGGCTGCAAGATCACCATCGGCGGCTCGTGGGTCGCAGGACGAAGTCACGCCCAGCGATCCCGGAGGAAGATCGCCGCCAGATCGCCGAGGCCGTCAAAGTCGCCAGGCGGGCCGACGTGATCGTGCTGGCGATCGGCGGCAACGAGCAGACGTCGCGCGAGGCCTGGTCGCCCAAGCACCTCGGCGACCGCCCCAGCCTCGATCTCGTGGGCCGGCAGGAAGAACTGGTCGACGCCATGGTCGCCACCGGCAAACCGGTGGTCGCGCTGCTGTTCAACGGCCGTCCGCTCTCCATCAACTACGTCGAGCCAGAACGTGCCGGCGATCTTCGAGTGCTGGTACCTCGGCCAGGAGACCGGCCACGCGGTCGCCGAGGTGCTGTTCGGCGATTTCAACCCGGGCGGCAAACTGCCCGATCACCATTCCGCGGTCGGCCGGCCATCTGCCGGCGTTCTACAACCACAAACCCTCGGCGCGCCGCGGCTATCTGTTCGATGATGTCTCGCCGCTCTACGCCTTCGGCTACGGCCTGAGCTACACCACCTTCGCCATCGAGAACGTCCGCCTCGCTAAGAAGAAGATGCGCCGCGATGGCACGCACGCGCGTGCTGGCGGACGTCACCAACACCGGCGAGCGCGCGGGCAGCGAAGTAGTGCAGATGTACATCCGCGATCTCATCAGTTCCGTCACGCGCCCCATCAAGGAATTGAAGGCCTTCCGCAAGATCTACGCTGCAAGCCGGGCCAGACGCGAGACCGTCGAATTCGAGATCACGCCCGACCTGCTCGCCTTCTACGACATCGATATGAAGTTCGTCGTCGAGCCGGGCGATTTCGAAATCATGGTGGGCAATTCTTCGCGCGACGCCGATCTTGCAGAAAGTCATCCTCTCGGTGGTGTGAGATGCAAATGCCAGATCAATCACAGAAGCTCTCATTCTTCGAGAAGGCCGGCTACAGCCTGGGCGACGCCGCCGCCAACTTCGTCTTCATGACGATGATCCTGTTCCAGCTGAATTTCTACACCGACACGCATGGGGATCAGCCGCCGCGGCGGCCGGCACGCTGCTCCTGGTCGGCCGTCTCTGGGACGCGTTCTTCGATCCCATGATGGGCGTCATGGCGGACCGCACCAACACGCGCTGGGGAAAGTTCCGCCCCTGGGTGCTCTGGACCTCCGTGCCGTGGGGCATCGCGATGGTGCTGGCCTACACCAATCCCGGCCTCGGCTGACCGGCAATCTGATCTGGGCCTGCCTCACCAACATCCTGTTGATGACGCTCTACTCCGCCAACAACACGCCGTACTCCGCCATGAGCGGCGTGATGACGGGCGACGTCAATGAGCGCACCAGCCTCTCGTCGTTCCGCTTCGTGGCCGCCATGATCGCGCAGCTCATCGTCGGCGGCTTCACGCTGCCGCTGGTCGCCAAGTTCGGCCAGGGCAACAATGCCAAGGGCTGGCAGATGACCATGAGCCTGTGGGCGGTGGTCTGCGTCGTGCTCTTCGTGATCACCTTCCTGACCACCCGCGAGCGCATCCAGCCCGACCCGAAACAGAAGTCGGACCCCAAGCAGGATTTCGGCGCGCTGCTCAAGAACGGCCCGTGGATCGCGATGTTCATCCTCACGCTGGCCCACTTCGCCGTGCTGGCCATGCGCGGCGGCACGATGTTTTACTACTTCCAGTACTACGTCAACCAGGATCGCCTGTTCGATCTCCTGCAATCGCTCGGCCTGACCGGCGAGCCATGGCAACTACCTGCTGAACGTCTTCGGCCTGATCGTCGATGCCAAACGCTCCAACGTCGCCTCGGTGGGCTTCAGCCTGTTGAACATCTCCAGCCAGTTCGTCACCGTGATCGGCGTGCTTGTGCTCCACCGTGCCTCTCCATGCGCTTCGGCAAGAAGGCCGTCGCGATTGTCGGATTCTCGCTGACCACCGTCTTCATGGCTGCCTTCGTGCTGCTGCCCGCCGACGCCATCGGCACCATCTTCCTGATGGAGTACATTCGCGCCCTCACCTACGCGCCCACCATTCCGCTCATCTGGGCGATGTTCGCCGACGTGGCGGATTATTCGGAATGGAAGACCGGCCGCCGCACCACCGGGCGTGATCTTCGCGACCATTCTCTTCGGCCTGAAGACCGGCCTGAGTCTCGGCGGCGCCATGGCCGGCTGGCTGCTCTCCGGCTACGGCTATCGCCCCAACGCAGTCCAGACACCCGAAGCGCTACAGGGCATCCGCATGACCATCAGCGTCTACCCCGCGATCTTTTTCGTCATCGTGATCGTCTGCCTGATCTGCTTACGCGATCGGCAAGAAACTGAACCTGCAGATCCAGGACGAACTGGCCGATCGTCGCCGAGAAATTCGCCACCGCTGTACAAGGAGTCTTCATGAAGTCTCGACTCATCGTTGCCCCCTTCTCGCTCGCCGGCGCTGTCGGCGCACGCGCAGACCCACCCTGAAGGACGTCTTCCAGGGAATCTTCCGCATCGGCGCGGCCGCTCAATCAGGCGCAGTTCGAGCGAACAGGATGCCCGCGGCGCTCGCCATCGTCAAGGCGCAGTTCAACACCATCAGTCCGGAAAACGTTCTGAAATGGGAATCCGTCCATCCGCGCCCCGATGGCTACGCTTTCGACGCGCCCGATCGCTACGTGGCGTTCGGCGAGAAGAACGACATGTTCATCATCGGCCACACGCTGGTATGGCACAGCCAGGTGCCGCGTTGGGTCTTTCAGGACGACAAGGGCGAGCCCCTGGATCGCGACGCCCTGCTCAAGCGCATGCACGAGCACATCATGACCGTGGTCGGCCGCTACAAGGGCCGCATCGGCGGCTGGGACGTGGTCAACGAAGCGCTCAACGAAGACGGCACCTTGCGCAAATCTCCGTGGCTGACGATCATCGGCGAGGACTACCTCGTCAAGGCGTTCGAGTACGCGCACGAAGCCGATCCCAAGGCCGAGCTCTACTACAACGACTACTCGGTCGAGAACCCCGCCAAGCGCAACGGCGCCGTGGCCCTCATCAAGAAACTCCAGGCCGCCGGAATCACGGTCGCCGCCATCGGCCTGCAGGGCCACGACAAAATGGACTGGCCCACGCTCGACGAGCAGGATGCCACCATCGTCGCCTTCGAAGAAGCTCGGCATCAAGGTCAACATCACCGAACTCGATATCGACGTGCTCCCTTCCGCCACCGCAGCAGCGCACCGCCGATGTCTCTCTCAGCGTGGAGGCGCAGGCCAAGCTGAACCCCTACACAGGACGGCCTGCCCGACGCCGTGCAGCAGGCCCTCGCGCAGCGCTACGCCGATCTGTTCGCGCGTTTTTCTGCAAGTACCGCGGCACGGTCTCGCGCATCACCTTCTGGGGCGTTACCGACGCCGATTCCTGGCTCAATGACTGGCCGGTCCGCGGCCGCACCAGCTATCCGCTGCTGTTCGATCGAACCGGCAGACCCAAGCCCGCGTTCGACGCCGTCGTTAACACCGTGAAAGCCGCAAAATGAAACGCCGCTTCCTGATCGCCGTTCTCCTGCCCTGCGCGGCCTTCGCCCTCGGCAAGCCGCGCTACGTCGAAACTACCGGCGCACGCGGTAGCTTCCCCATCGTGCAATCCCGAAAAGCCGCCGCCATCTACGTCGACCCCGCCGATTACCCCGGCGTCGCGCGTGCAGTCGCCAGTCTCGCGGTCCGACATCGGACGCGTCACCGGCGTTGCGCCCTCCGTCACTCACGACGCCGACGCGCCAGGTGCTAACGCCATCATCGTCGGCGCCATCGGCAAGAGCGCCCTCGTCGATCGCCTCATCCGCGAACATAAGCTCGATGCCTCGCAAGTCGCCGGCAAGTGGGAGTCCTTCGTCATCCAGGTGGTTGCGAAACCGTTGCCCGGCGTGACCTCGGCGCTCGTGATCGCGGGCAGCGATAAGCGCGGCACCATTTACGGCATCTACGATCTGTCCGAACAGATCGGCGTCTCCCCCTGGTATTTCTGGGCCGACGTCCCCACCGTCCACCAGGACGCGCTCTTTGTGAAGCCCGGCAGATACCTCGAAGGCGAGCCGGCCGTGAAGTATCGCGGCATCTTCCTCAATGACGAAGCCCCGGCGCTCAGCGGCTGGGTCAAGGAAAAATACGGCGCCTACAATCACCAGTTCTACGAGACCGTCTTCGAGTTGATCCTGCGCCTCAAGGGCAACTACCTCTGGCCCGCCATGTGGGGCAGCGCCTTCAATGAGGACGATCCGCTCAATCCCAAACTCGCCGACGAGTACGGCATCGTCATGGGCACCACCCATCACGAACCCATGCTTCGCGCCCAGCAGGAGTGGAAGCGGCACGGCACAGGTCCCTGGGACTACGCAAAAAATCCCGAGGTCCTTCGCCAGTTCTGGGAAGCCGGCGTGCGCCGCAACAAGAGCTTCGAGAGTATCATCAGCATCGGCATGCGCGGCGATGGCGATATGCCCATGGCCGGCCCATCGCTGGATGCCAACGTCAAGCTCCTCGAGCAAATCGTCGCCGACCAGCGCGCCATCCTCGCCCGCGAAGTCAACCCCAACCCCGCCGCCGTTCCGCAACTCTGGGCGCTCTACAAAGAGGTGCAGGCCTATTACGAAAAGGGCATGCGCGTTCCCGACGACGTGACCCTCCTCTGGTGCGACGACAACTGGGGCAACATCCGCCGCCTCCCCACCGCCGAGGAACGCAAGCGACCGGGCGGCGCCGGCATCTACTATCACTTCGATTACGTCGGCGGTCCTCGCAATTACAAGTGGATCAACACCAACCCGCTGCCCAAGATCTGGGAGCAGATGAACCTCGCCCTGCAATACGGCGCCGACCGCATCTGGATCGTCAACGTCGGCGATCTGAAGCCGATGGAGTTTCCCATCGAGTTCTTCCTCAACCTGGCGCGCGATCCCGTGCGCTGGCCCAAGGAAAAGATCGGCGACTTCACGCGCGATTGGGCGCAGCGCGAGTTCGGCCCGGCCCACGCCGCCGAAATCGCCGACCTGGTTTCCAAAACGCTGAAGTACAACGGCCGCCGCAAGCCCGAGCTGCTCGATCCCACGACCTACAGCCTCACCGATTACCAGGAGGCCGACCGCGTGTCCGCCGACTATCAGGCCATCGTCACCCGCGCCGAGGCGATCTCGCGCACGCTTCCCGAAAACGCCCGCGACGCCTTCTTCGAGCTCGTCACCCATCCCGCCAAAGCCGCCGCGCAGGTCACCGACCTCTACATCGCCGCCGGCAGAAATCATCTCTACGCCGCTCAGGGCCGCGCCTCCACCAACGACCTGGCGGCCCGCACCCGCGCCCTCTTCCAGGCCGACCAGAGTCTCACCGACTACTTCAATCACACCCTGGCCAATGGCAAATGGAATCACATGATGGACCAGACCCACATTGGCTACACCTATTGGCAGGAGCCGCCGGTCAACGCCATGCCGGCGGTGAAAGAGATCGACCTCCCTGCTGCCGCCAAAATGGGTGTCGCCGCCGAAGCTTCCCTCACCTTCGACGCCTTCAACAAGCCGCGCCGCTACATCGATGTCTTCAACCAGGGCCAGGCCCCCTTCGAGTTCACCGCCACCGCCGGCGCACCTTGGATGGTCCTCAGCGAGACTCACGGCGTCGTGGAAAAAGACCGTCGACTGTGGGTGAGCGTGGATTGGACCAAGGTCCCACGAGGCTCCACAACTGCGACCATCGAAATCACCGGCCCAGCCGGCGTGAAGATCTCCGTGCGCGCCAATGCCTTCAATCCCAGCGTTCCCGCACTCCGCGGCTTCGTGCAGGCCGATGGCTACGTCTCCATGGAGGCCGAGCACTTCTCGAAGAAGGTCGACGCCCCCGCCGCACGCTGGGAAAAACTCGACGATTACGGCAAGACCCTCTCCGCCATGACGCTATTCCCCGTGACCGCCCCCAGTGTCGCGCCGCCCCTAAACTCCCCGCGCCTCGAGTACGAAATGTACCTGTTCGATCCCGGCCGGGTCGAGGTCGAAACCATCCTCGGACCCACCCAGAATTTCGTTCCCGGCCGCGGACTCCGCTACGCCATCTCCTTTGACGACCAGCCGCCGCAAGTCGTCGACGCCCTCGCGAAAAATGCTCTCCGCGATTGGGAAACCACGGTGAAGGATAGCGAACGCAAAGTGACCACCGCGCACACCCTCGCGGGCTCGGGCTATCACACCTTGAAATTCTGGATGGTCGACCCCGGCGTGGTCCTCGAAAAATTAATCGTGAACCTCGGCGGCCTCAAACCCAGCTACTTCGGCCCTCCCGAGAGTTACCGCGGCGACCGTTAGCCGCACCAGTATTAATTCGCCACGCCAACGAACCGCGACCGTCAGGGAGCGATCTACACTCGCCTACTCCTTGAGCACGCTGTCGTCGTACCACGGACTGCTCAAACTCCGGTCGCCCTGTTCTAACTGAAAGCCCGCATGCTCCCGCAAGTCGAGAAAAAACCGAACGCGCCGTCCGGCAATATCGGAATAAATCCGTCCCTCGAGCTCCTTCCCGATCAGGCTTTCCAAATCGGCGAAGTACTCCGCCGGGAACACGAAGGTCGGCCGTCTCTGCATTTCGGCCTCGGCCGCTGTAAGCACATCATGCGAGCGGCAGTAGCACTTCGCCACCGCGACCATGCCGTCTTCCTCGCCCAGCCGGCGAGCCTCCGCCCGGCGAATCTTGTGCAGTCGCCCTCCGCGCAGTTCCACGGAGTCGTAGTCGGTCGCGATAGCCTTACGGACGCTAAACATGATTTGAGATAAGTATAGCCGAAAGAGTTTTTAAATAACGACGATGCCGCGCTGCACGGCCACCACCACCGCCTGCGTCCGGTCGTTCACGTCCAGCCGCCGCAGAATGATGTTCACGTGCCACTTGACCGTCCCCCGCGTGATGCTCAACGCGTCGGCGATTTCCTGGTTGCTCAGCCCCCGCACGATCAGCCGCAGAATATCCATCTCGCGCGGACTCAGCGCGGCCCGATTGATTTTCCCCGGCACGGAATTGCGAATCGCCCGCGGAAAGTAAGTGTGCCCCGTGCGCACGCTGCGAATCGCCTCCAGCAGTTTCAGGTGCGACATCCCCTTCAGGAGGTAAGATTGCGCTCCCGCCGCCAGCGCCTTGCGAATATCCTCATCGCCCTGGTACGTCGTGAGCACGATCACCGCGCTCTCCGGACGCTCCGCGCGGATCACTTCCGTCGCCTCCACGCCGCTCATCCCCGGCATGCGCAGGTCCATCAGGATCACGTCGGGCGAATGCTTCCGCGCCAGCGCCACCGCTTCGGTGCCGGTCTTGGCCTGACCCACCACCGTCATGTCCGGTTGTCCGTTGATGATGCCCAGCAGTCCCAGGCACACCACTGGATGATCGTCGGCGATCAGCACACGGATGACGCCCGGCTCGGGACTCTTGGTCGCGCCGGCTGAGCGATGCGGGCTCGGACTGGGAACTAGCATCGGAAGGATTGTACACTAAAAGGCCGGTAGGCGCTGATCTCCTTGCCTGGCAGTTCGCCCCATTCCGAAATTCGCGCATCTCTGTTGCTGCTCGCGCTGGTCTTTCTTCCGGCCGCGCACGCCGGCACGCCCGCCTATGTGAGCCGCACCTGGCGTACCCAGGAAGGCCTGCCCGAAAATCAGATTCGCGCCATCGCCCAAACCCCCGATGGCTACCTCTGGATCGGCACCTCCAGCGGTCTTGCCCGGTTCGACGGCGTACGCTTTGTGGTCTACGCCCGCTTCAACACGCCGTCCATGACTGACGACAATATCCGCGCCTTCGCGGTGGCCGCCGATGGATCCCTCTGGGTCGCCACCGATGGCGGCGGCCTCATGCACTATCAGAATGGCCGGTTCCAACCCTACGGTCCCAGCCAGGGCCTGCTCAACGAATTCGTAGGCGCCGTCCTGGTGGCTCGCAATGGCGATGTCTGGGCCGGCACCAATCGCGGTCTCTTCCGGCTGCGCGGCGAGCGCTTCGACCGCGTCGATGAATCGCTCCAACTCTCCAACATCGCCTTCTTCGACTTGCGCGAAGCCGCCGATGGCCGCGTCATCGCCGGTGGTCCCGCCGGACTCTTCTGCTTCGAGGCGGGAACGCTGCGCCGCTGTGCCGAGGCCCGCGATATCGATGGCACCTATCACATCGGCCTCGCACACAATGGATCGCTCTGGCTCGGTACGCATCACGGCCTGCGGATCGCGGGCGGGAACCCATCCAAACTTCCCTCCGCAAAAGGCATGGTCGGCGCCCTTCTGGAAGACCACGCCGGAAACATGTGGATCGGCACGGAGGGCGACGGCCTGTACCGCGTGAGCCCCCAGGGCGAAACCGTCTTTCGCGCACCCGCGAGCCTGCCCGACAACAGCATTCTCGCCTTGTGGGAAGATCGCGAACAGAGCATCTGGGTCGGCACGGCGGATGGCCTGGTGCGCCTCAGCGCGCCCGACCTAGGCGTGGTCAACAGCCGTGACGGCCTCTCCAGCGACAACGTAACCACCGTCTACTGCGGCCAGCGCAACACCCTCTGGCTCACCACCGTCACCGGCCGCGCCTTCCAGTACGTCGATGGCCGCGTCCAGCCCGTGAACTTGCCGCCGCCGTCCGACAGTCTGCGCCTGCGCGGCACCTTCGAAGATCACACGGGCGCAGCCTGGTTCGGCACCGGCAGCCAGGGCGTGGCGCGCTTCGACAAAGGTAAGGTCACGCACTTCACCGTCGCCGAAGGGCTGCGCAACAACGGAATTCAGGCCTTCTACCAGGATCGCGATCAGAAAATTTGGGTCGGCACCACCAGCGGCCTCAGCCGCTGGGACGGCGCGGCCTTCCAGAATTTCTATCTGGAGCAGGGTCTCTCCTACGGTTGGGTGCGCGCCATCGCCGAAGATCATAATGGCGACATGCTGGTCGGCACCGACCGGGGCCTGAATCGCTTTCACGGCGGCAAGTTCGTGCCCGACCCGGCCTTCGCTGCGCTCAGCCGCGACCGCGTCTGGTCGATCTATCCCGAAGCTCCCGCAACCCTGTGGATCGCCACCCAGGGCGCTGGACTCGTGCGTGTGCGCAACGGCAAAGCCTCGCGCATCACCACCCGCGAGGGACTCCTGAGCAATGCAATCTTCCAGGTCATCGGCGATGGCCGTGGCAGCCTGTGGATGAGCGGTCCCATGGGCATCTCCGCGGCCTCGCTTGATGACCTCAACGCCGCCGCCGACGGCCGCTCCGATTCCATCGCCGTCGTCGCCTACGGCACCGGCGACGGTCTGGAATCCAGCCAGATCAATGGCGGCGTGCAGCCTTCCGGCTGTCTCGCGTCCGATGGTGAACTCTGGTTCCCGAGCGTCAAGGGCGCCGTTCACTTCAAGCCCAGCCTGCCGCGCACCGGCTATCATTCGCCGGCTCGAGTGGAAGCCGTCCTGGTGGATGGCAGGAGCCTTCCAATTACTGGCGACGTGACCCTCGGTCCCGGCCGCCACCGGGTGGAGATCGAATTCACCGCGTGCAGTCTGCGCGCCCCGGAGCGCGTCGTGTTCCGGTACAAACTCGAGAATTTCGACCGGCACTGGACTGCCTCGTCAGGCCGCCGTTCCGTCTCCTATGACAATCTGCCTCCAGGTCAATATCGCTTTCGCGTGGTCGCGCACGATGGCTCTCTCGATGCCGGTTCGTCGGAAGCCGCCCTCGCCCTCCTGGTGCGGCCGCAGTTTTACCAGACCGCCTGGTTCTATGCCCTGGCGCTCTTGGCGACAGCCGGCGGAGTGGCCGGCGTCCTGCTCTTTCAGGTACGCCAGGCCCGCGAGCGTTACAACCTGCGTCTCGCCGAGCGCACTCGCATCGCCCGCGAGATGCATGACACCGTCGTGCAAGGCTGCGTCGGCGTCTCTACCCTCATCGAAGCAGCAGTCAGCTCAGCCCGTTCCGACCCGGACCTCATGCTCGAGTGTCTCGACAACGCCCGCATCCACCTCCGCATGACCTTGGATGAAGCCCGCCAGGCTCTCACGGACCTGCGCCACGATTCCTTCGAGCATGGACTCCCGGGCGCTCTGGCCGAACTCGCGCGCGGCGTCAGCTGTGAAAAGGGAGTCCCCGTGACCCTGCAGGTCGGCGGCGAAGAAGTCCGCCTCGCCGAGTCCACCAACCGCACCCTGCTATTGGTCACCCGCGAAGCCATCCGTAACGCCGTCCTGCATGGCTCTCCCACCGCGATCGAAGTGCGTCTGCTCTTCGGTCCCGCCGGCGTGCACATCGAAATCTCCGACGACGGCTGCGGCTTCGACCCCGCCCCCTCCTGCTTTGCCGCCGAGGGCCACTTCGGTATCCTCGGCATGCGCGAGCGCATGGAACAAATCTGCGGCTCCTTCGACGTCGCCAGCCGCCCCGGCTTTGGCACCACCGTCACCGTTGCCGTCAACGAGCCGCGACCGTGAGGGAGCGCTACCCGCACACCACCCGCCGTAACGCTCCCTGACGGTCGCGGCTCGTTGGCCCCCCTATCCACGGGTAGGTGTTTTCCGTATCCCTCGCGTGATAGATTTGGCCTCCAGTATGTGTCGGGGGCCGTTTCAAAACCAAGTAGTTTCTCAAACGGGGGGGAATATGCATAAGGTATTTCTGATTCTCGGTCTGCTCAGCGCAGCCGCGTCCGCTCAAACGGTAGGTGAAATTACCGGTGAAGTGAAAGATGCCAGCGGAGCCAACGCTCCCAACGCCGCTGTCACCGCCACCAACATCGAAACAAATGTTGCGCGTTCCACCGTTACCAATAGTTCGGGAGTCTACAGTATTCCCGGACTGACGCCCGGTATCTATCACGTGAAAGCCTCCGCGGAAGGTTTCCAGACCGTAGTGAAAGCCAATGTCGAGCTTCAGGTACAGCAAACCGCGCGCGTAGATTTCACCCTCGCCGTGGGCTCCACCAACCAGACCATCGAGGTCAGCGGTCAGGCCGCCCTCCTCAATACTGAAGACGCCACCGTCGGCACCGTCATCGAGCAGAAGCGCATCGTCGATCTGCCGCTGAACGGCCGCAATTTCTTCAGCCTGGTTGCGCTCAGCCCCAACGTGACTTATGGGTTCACTCCCGCGCAGCAGGCCTCCGGACGCCTCGGCGGCACCCGCTCCACCCTCACCATGTCACTCTCCGGAGCCCGCGCGACTTGGGCCAATTACACGCTCGATGGCATCACCAATACCGATGTCGATTTCAATACCTACATCGTGCTCCCCTCCGTTGACGCGCTCCAGGAGTTCAAGGTGCAATCCGGAATCTATCCCGCCGAGTTCGGCCGCGAAGCGGGCCAGATCAACGTCTCCACCAAGCCCGGCACCAACTCCTTCCACGGCGCGGTCTTCGAGTTCCTCCGTAACAACGCGCTCGACGCCCGCAGTTACGATTTCCTCTCCAGCAAGCGCAGCGCCACCAATCCCTCGCCCGCGAGTACGCCCTACCGCCAGAACCAATACGGCTTCACCCTCGGCGGTCCCATCTGGATTCCCAAGGTATTCAACGGGAAGAACCGCCTTTTCTTCATGTCTAACTTCGAGGGCTTCAAGTCACGCACCACCACTAACTCGCTCGCCACCACCATGACCGCCGCCATGCGCACCGGCGATTTCTCCCAGGTCCCCACCGTCCTCCAGGATCCGCTCTCGCGCACCGGCACGCCCCCCAACGTCACCACCGTCCCGTACCCGAACAACCAGATTCCCTCCAACCGCTTCGACAAGGCGTCCGTGCTGCTCATGACCAAGTTCTTCCCCTTGCCGAACCAGCCCAACGGCCCCGGCCTGCCGTTGAACAACTATCAATACCTGACCAAGACTCCGGTCGACAAGAATCAGTTCAACCAGCGTATCGATTTCAACGAGAGCACGAAATCGCAGTGGTTCGGCCGCTACAGTTGGACCGACGAACTCACCCTCAATCCCGGCCTCACGGTGGATGGCAGCACTACCTACACCCGCGCCAGCCAGTGGGTGGTATCGAATGTCCGCGTCTTCTCCCCCACCAAAGTCAACGAGGCGCGCTTCGGCTACAACTCGCTATACAACAGCATCGCCCAGCAGCTCGCCGGCGTCGAAGATGTGGATGGCGAGATCGGCGTGCCCTTCAAAGTCACCGACACGAACTCCTGGGGCGTCCCCAGCATCCAGCTCGCCAACAACCTGACCAGCTTCGGCAACAACACCAGCAGCCCGTTCACCATCAACGACAAGGTCTGGCAGGGCGTGGACAACTTCTCCTGGGTCATCGGCAAGCACTCCCTGCGCATGGGCGGCGAGTACCGCTACAACCAGTTCCCGCAGGTCGGCAACGAGTTTCCGCGCGGCCAGTTCTTCTTCAACGGCTCCTTCACCGGCAATCCGAACACGCAGAGCTCCGGCTACTCCGGCGCCGATTTCCTGCAAGGCTACATGAACAATTCCATCATCGCCGTCGCCCTGGTCTCCTCCGATTTCCGCAACTCGGAATGGGCCGCCTACATCGACGACACCTGGAAAATCGCGCCTCACCTCACCATCACCGCCGGCTTGCGTTGGGAAGTCGCCCAGCCCATGCTCGATGTCTCCGGCCGCGGCCTCAACGTCCAGTTGAATGATTCCCTCGCCAACGTCGCCAACGTCGCCGACATGAGCAAGCACCCCGTCCTCGTGCGCACCGGCACCAACGGGAATTTCTACGAAGGCATCGACTTCCGCTATCAGGCCTACTACGCCGCGCAGGGCCAGACCGTGTCCGGCTCGCCCGCCTTCCAGGTGGCGCGCGATGGCCGCCTCGGTTCCCGCCTGGTCAAGACCGACTACAACAACTTCGCGCCCCGCCTCGGCATCGCCTATAGTCCCAGCAGCCAGTGGAGCGTGCGCGCCGGCTTCGGTATCTTCTATTCGCAGGAGAGCAAGAACTCCATCTTCGATCTCAATCGCGGTTTGGGCGGCCGCACCGGTCGCACGCCCGACAATACCTACTCGGCGCCGAACTTCGGCTATTCGAACTTCCTCAACGCCTCGTCCCTTCCGGTCACCCTCCCGGTCGGCCTCACCTGGGGCGTGGACTACAACCTGCCCACTACTTACAGCCTCACCTACCTGTTAAACGTGCAGCGCACGCTCGGCAAATCCACTACGCTCGAAGCCGGCTACAGCGGTTCGCAGAGCCGCCACCTCGCCAACCTGATCAACGCCGCGCAACCGCTCCCGGGCAGCACCCCGATCGTGACCCGCCTGCCCTATCCCGAGTTCGGCGCCGCCGGAATTCAGTTCCTCAAGGACGATGGCGTCGGTAACTACAACGGCTTCGGCGCCAAAGTCAGCCAGCGCTTCGCCAGCAACCTGACCACGCTCTTCAGCTACACCTGGTCCAAGTCGCTCGACGATGGCAGTGCCATCCGCGGACCCGGCAACGACTTCGTCGCTGAAAACGCCCGATGCCGCGCCTGCGACTACGGCTACTCCGCCTTCGACGTTCCCCACCGCTTCGTCGCCTCCGTCCTCTACACTCTCCCCTTCGGCAAGGGCCAGCATTTTCTCAACCACGGCGGCATCGTGAATCAGGTGGTTGGCGGCTGGCAGGTCAGCACCATCACCACCCTGCAGAGCGGCTCAACCACCGAGACCGCCAGTTGGGATTCCGCGGGCGTCGTCTTTTCCCCCAACGGCAACCGGACCAACTGCTACGCCGGAGTGAACCAGCTCGTCGACAATCCCACGGCCGCCCAGTATTACAATCCGGCCGCCTTCTACAACACGGTCGCCCCCGAGTTCGGCAACTGCGCGCGCAATAACCTGCGAGGCCCCAAACAGGTGAACATCGATTTCTCGACGTTCAAGGATTTCCGGATCGCCGAACGCCAGGCCCTTCAGTTCCGCCTCGAAATGTTCAACGCCCCCAACCACGTAGAGTTGGGTACCCCCAATACCGGCTGGGGCAGTTCGAACAAGGCGCCCTCGGCGAGCTTTGGAACAATCACTTCCACTCGCGCCAACATGCGGCAGATTCAATTCGCACTGAAGTACAACTTCTAACCCCCGTGGGACAGGCCTCCCGGCCTGTCCACTAATCTGCCTTTCAGTCCGGAACTTCTGCATCTGCCTTTCCGTCTACACTCGGCAGAGGGGAGCCAATGAAAACGATTCTGCTCTTAGTGCTGACAATCGCTCTTACCGGCGTTGCCTTCGCCGATACAAATGTAACAGGCAAATGGTCCGGAAGTTTCAATTCCACCGGCCCCAATGGCGAAACCAAGGAAACCGGTGCCGTGTTGATGCTCAAGCAAAATGGCACTGCCATCACGGGGACCGTCGGCCCTACGGAGGATGATCAATTCCCGATCCAGAAAGGCAAGATCGAGGGTGACAAGATCACCCTGGAAGCCGACCACGATGGTCACACCATGACGTTCAACCTCGTACTGGCTTCAGGGCGGATTATGGGAGAGGCGCAGATGTCTCGTGACGGCCAGACCATGAAGGCCAAAATCGACGTGACACCGGCCAAATAGCCGCCCCAACTTGCAAGCAATCACCCCGAATCTTTATCAGGACCCTTGACTCCGCATCACCTTTGCCATATATCTCGAAACGGGTCTGGAGGGTAATGGGATGAGAACGATCGATCGCCCCGCAATCGACAAGCAGGATCTTCGCTACCTGAGCGATGCCGAGTTGTCGAAGTTAGGCGTACGTATGCTAAATCGGATGGATCTGGTGCTGCAGTGTACAAAGTGCTCGGAGACCTGGGCACCGCAATTGGACTCCAGTGGCAAACTGCCGTTCGACTATTGGCTTTGCCCCGCCAAGTGTAACGGCTGATAGGCATTCCTTACGGACCATTGTTCGCGTTACCCGTGACGCTGACTACGGCGGGATGCAATTGAAAACTTGCGAAAGGGCTCGAACGTCCGTCCTGTGGGCTGCGGCGGCTTCCGGCGTGCTGATCGCCGCGTTTTGCCGCCGTGTGCTCATTCTGGCGCACTTCAAGATCGGGGTCGTGCCTGAGTGGCTCGGGCCCGCGCTTTTCGTAGCGATAGTGGCGGTGGCAGGAATCGTACTCTTTACGGTTTCCTTATAAATCCCTTGTAGTTTTCTTGTTTCATTTTTAGTAGGATCGTGCAATCCAGGCCCACCCTGTCCGTGGCGTGTGTGAATAGACGTGCCAGGGAGCGTGAGCTTTGAGATCCAAACGAATCTTCCGCCTGCTGAATGTGGGTGTCTTCGCGTTGTTGGTGACATCGGGCTTAGCGCAACAAGCGCAGCCGGACCCCGCGGGAGTCGCCACGGGTGACAAGACTACCGTGGTGGACGGGGCAGGCAATCCGTTTGTGGTGCCGGAGCCAACCGACAAGAAGGCGCCGGATTACGAGAAGCAAAGGAAGGCATTCGAGGAGTTCCAGGCGCAGGCGGCGAAAGAGCCGCTGACGATGAAGCTGGCGGACACGGTGGGACACGTTCGGATCGGCACGAATTTTGCGTGGACGCTGAACACCGGGTACCTGGTGCTGTTCATGCAATGCGGATTTGCGCTGCTGACTTGCGGACTGGTGCGGAAGAAGAATGCCGGCCACCTGATGATGCTCAATTTCGCGGCGTACGTGTTCGCGTTCCTGGCGTATTGGGCGGTGGGCTATGCCTTCCAGTTCGGGGCGGTGGCGATCAACGCGGCGCCGGCGAACATTGGCGGAGTGCCGACGCTGAACCGGTTTCTGCTAGGCAGCGGGCAGTGGGGATGGCTGGGCGGCAAGGGCTTCTTCATGGTTGGCCCGGCTTACGACGCGGGCAGCAACGTCCTGGCACTTTTTGAAGTGGTCTTCATGGAGACGGCGGGATACATCATTGTGGGCGCGATCTGCGAGCGGATTACGTTCGGCGCGTTCCTGTTGTGCGAACTGTTCATAGGCGCGATTCTGTATCCGATATTCGGCTGCTGGGTGTGGGGCGGCGGCTGGATGTCGCAGCTCGGTTCCACGATGGGTATGGGGCACGGGTATGTGGACTTCGCGGGATCGACGGTGGTGCACGCGGTGGGCGGGTTCGCCGCGATGGCGCTGGCCATCATACTGGGTCCGCGGCTCGGCAAGTACGGGCCGGACGGAAAGCCGCGGCCGTTCCCGGCGCACAATCTGGCGTTTGTGGTGACGGGAACGTTCATTCTGCTCTTCGGATGGATGGGTTTCAACCCTGGCTCGACGCTGGGAGCAACCGACCTGCGCATCTCGGTGGTGGCGGTGAATACCAACCTGGCGGCGGTGGCGGGGTCGGCAACTGCGATGCTGGTGTGGTTCCGGATGTTCGGCAAGCCGGACGTCACTATGGCGTGCAACGGCATGCTGGCGGGGCTGGTGGCGATTACGGCTCCGTGCGCGTTTGTGGGGCCGACCTCGTCGGTGATCATCGGGGCGCTGGCGGGAGCGCTGGTCTGCGCGGGCGTGCTGTTCAACGAGCGGGTGACGAAGATCGACGACCCGTGCGGCGCGATTTCGGTGCATGGTTTCTGCGGGTGGCTGGGCGCGGTTAGCGTTGGACTCTTCGCCGATGGAACTTACGGCTCGGGCTGGAATGGCGTGGGCGCGACCAGCTATCTGGGACAAGCCGGCAGGGGAGTTACGGGGTTGTTTTACGGCGACAGGAAACAGTTTCTGGTGCAGTTGGGAGGGGCGACGCTGTGCGCGATCTGGGCCTTCGGCGCCACGTATGCGGTGTTCAGGGTGGTGAACTCGGTAAAATCGATGCGCGTTCCTCCGGAGGTGGAGTTGGCGGGCCTCGATGTGCCGGAGTTCGGCATGGTGGCGTATCCGGAAGACGCGGTTCACGCGGGGCAGGCGGGCTCGTAGTCGTTCGGAATCGGAGCGGTTATGAGGAAAATCGATGCGGTCATCCAGCCGTTCAAACTGGAGGATGTGAAGCAGGCGCTGATCGATATCGGGATCGATGGCATGACGATCTCCGAGGTACGCGGGCATGGGCGGCAGAAGGGGCACACCGAGATTTACCGGGGCGCGGAATATACTGTGGACCTGATACCGAAAGTGAGGATTGAACTCGTGGTGCAGGACTCGCGGGTGGACGAGGTAGTGGGGGTGGTGAGCAAGGCTGCGCGTACGGGGAAGATCGGCGATGGGAAGATTTTCGTGTCCCCCATTGAAGATGCGATTCGCATTCGCAATGGGGAACACGGAGAAGCCGCCCTATAAAGCGTCTGGGGTCATCTCGACGACTTCGGCGATTTGAGTGAACGGAATGCGGGCGCGCGTGTTGGCTTCCTCGACGGCGCCCCTGGTGGGGGCTTCGAAGTAGCAGTGGGTCTGCGCGGTTTCGGGCAGGAAGAAGCTGCGGACCCAGCGTACAGGCTGGCCCTCCGATGTCATCTCATTGCAGCAGGTTTTGGCGCGCATACCGGCGCTCTGTAAAGCCTCGGGCGTGATTCCGGGCAGGTCGCGTTTGACTACGAAAACAGCCATGCTGGTCATCCTCCTTTAAGTTTGCGGAACGAGCGGTTCGAGTACGGTTTCGAGGTCTTGTCTGCGAATACGAATGGCGCGTTCGCCGGCGAGGCGGAGCGCGGGCAGTTTGCCGGAGCGGACGTAGGCGCGCAGGGTCTGCACGTGGATGCTGAGGGCCTCGGCGGCTTCCTCTGGGGTTAAGTAATCGCGATCCTCGCCCCGCGGGGTTGATAGCGGCACGGGCGAAAGCTGCGCGATGGCCGCGCGCCAGGCGGCACTGGTGATGCCGCGATCGCGCTTCCACTGGCCCATCAGACCATCGGTTTCGGAGGCGAAGGCGGCGAGCAGGTGGTCGACGCGGATAACGCTGGAGGCATCGGCACGGGCGATGCGGGCGGCGAGATCGAGGAGATCGACGGCGCGTTGAGAATAGGCGACTTTCAAGGCGGGGCGATCGGGTTGGGCGAGCCAATCGACGGCGAGATCCTCGAGGTCGAAAGTCCATGGGCTGAGTTGGGCGATGCCAAACTGGGCGATGGCTTGGAGGGCGCCGAGGAGCAATTCGTCGGGGCCGAGTTCGGCGAGACCGCGCTTCTTGGCGAGCGCGATGGCAAGGGAGGCGGCGTGCTCAGCGTCCTTCATAGCTCGAACAACGTTAAACTATCTTGGATTACGTTGTCAAGCGCGCAAAATAAAACGCAGTTTAAGCAAAATAATACTAGACAAACAGATCCGAAATAGGTATATTGAATTTAACAGCATCCCTGGCGGCGAGACCCCTCCCGTCGCCAACCCTCTGAGTGCAGGGTCCGTACTACCCAGGCGGACCCTTTAACCCTACCCCCTCACTTCCGACTTTGGAAAACTCCCCGCGTGCAAGCCGGTTTCCTTGAGGCTGAGCATGTGGCGGTGGGCTTCCTGGACTTTGCGAAACTGCTGTTCGATCAGCGACCTGGTTTCGCCGGAGAGATCCATATCGAGCACTTTTTCGTAAGTCGCCTGGGCGGCGGATTCGCCGGTCTCGCAGGCGGCCACGATGGCCCTGCCGTCGCCGCCGGAGAGGGCCGATTTCACATCAATCCAACTGCGGTGGAGGGCAGCCGTTATGGAACCGGAGCCCTCGTCCGTGCCGCCGAGACGCGCGATTTCGCTTTGCAGTTGGCGAATGAAGCGGGTGCGCTGTTGGGCATATTCGCGGAAGATGGTTTGCAGCTGCGTGTTGTTGACGTGCTCGGCGGCGGTAGTGTAGCCGAGCTCACCGTTCTTACTGCTTTCGACCAGTTGCTTCAGATGAGTGATGATTGCTTCCGGGGTCACGGGTGTACCTCGACAACGGCATTATCAAGCCGTCGAGGAAGTAATACTGTGCGGAATGGCCCAGGTTACAAAATGGTATAGATTGCGGAAGTGAGAAGACACCCCTTCCGGGGCAAACATGATGTCTACCCCCGGAGAGGATGTTACTAACGTCGCATTACTTACTTACCGACAACGACGATGGAGAAGGAGTCAGGTACCATGACTCCGCGAGCACCGCGTCCACCGGGCGCTGGCGGAGTGGCGGGTGCGGGAGGCGGCGCGAACTCGGCGGTGATGAGCAGGATGTGGTCGGTCTTGCTATCGAGGGTGAGGGTCTTGGCGCGGACCGGCGTCTTGACGGTCTGCTCGACAACGAAGCTGGTGGGGCTGTTTTCCTTGATGACGGTGAGGGTTCCATCGCCTTGGGAACTGAAGGCTTCCATGGTTTTGGGATTGAAGACGGCGCCATCGGTGCCGGCGCCGAGGGGAAGAGTAGTGACGATCTTGCCATCGGCGGCATTCATGATCACCATGGTCGCGGGGTTACGGCAAGCGACGAACAAGATATGGTTCTTGACGTCCAGGGCGAGACCCGCGGGAGTACCGCCTTTGCCTTCGAGCAGGTAATTGCCTGTGACCTTCATGGTCTTTGTGTCCACGACAGCGACCTTGTCCTTATCTTCGATGTCCACGTAGATGTGGCCTTTGCCATCGGTCGCGGCCTGTTCGGGGGCGCCGCCGAGATCGACGGTGCCGACGATGGAGCCATCCTTGGCATCCAGCACGGTGGCGTTGGGGGCGCTGTGGCTGAAGACCCAGACGCGCTGGTTGAAGGGATCGAAGAGAATGCCATCGGGGCCGCCCTGCACGTCGATGGTCTTGATGGTGTCGAGGGTCTTGGAGTCCCACATGACGACGGGCTTGCTGGTGGCGAAGCCGTGGCCGCTCTTGGGGTCGACGGCGGCGCCGCGGGCGTTGCCGGGGATTTCGCCGGCGGGTTCGAGCGTATCGAGGTTGAAGGCGGTGACGCGCCCGGGATTTCCGCTACGCGGAATGTAGAGGCGGCGGCCGGCGGCATCGGCATAGACGTAATCGAAACCGCCAGCGCCGCCGACCTTGGCGGTCTTCACGATTTTGTAGGGCCCGTCCTGGGCGATAGCGGGGAGGGCAGCGAGCACAACTCCGGCCGCGAGTGCGAGACAACTGACTTTCATGGGAGATTCTCCTCGATTGAGTATAGGCGTTTTGGACCCGATAGAATGAGAGGGCGATGAGCACGCGACGAGATTTTCTGCAAGCAGGTACAGCGGTGGCGGCGAGTTTGGCGCGCGGCGCGGCACAGAGCGCGCCACCGGCAGGGGCGAACGACCGGATCCGGATCGCGACGATCGGTTTCGGAGGGATGGGGATGGGCGACACGAAATACGCCCTGACGGTTCCGGGAGTGGAACTGGCGGCGGTATGCGACGTCTACGACGGACGGCGGACGCGGGCGCGCGAGGTGTACGGGGAGCAGATTTTCACGACGCGCGATTACCGGGAGGTGCTGGCGCGGCGGGACGTGGACGCGGTAATCATCGCCACGCCGGACCACTGGCACTCGACGATTTCGATTGCGGCGATGGAGGCGGGTAAGGACGTTTACTGCGAGAAGCCGATGGTGCAGACGGTGGGCGAAGGGCAGGCTGTGGTGGCGGCGCAGGAAAAGACGGGGCGGATTTTCCAGGTGGGCAGCCAGTATGTGACGTCGCTGGTGTATCAGAAGGCGCGGGACCTGATTGCGGCGGGCGCGATCGGGAGCATCAACTTGGTGGAGGCGTGGCTGGACCGTAATACGGCGATGGGGGCGTGGCAATACTCGATTCCGCCGGACGCGTCGCCAACGACGGTGGATTGGGATCGGTTCCTGGGGCGCGCGCCGCGGCGTCCGTTCGACGCGATGCGGATGTTCCGGTGGCGCAATTACCAGGATTACGGAACCGGGGTGGCGGGCGATTTGTTTGTGCACCTGCTGAGCGGACTGCACGTAGCGACGGGGTCGGTGGGCCCGGAGCGGATTCTGGCCACCGGCGGACTGCGGTATTGGAACGACGGGCGCGATGTGCCGGACGTAATGCTGGCGATGCTGGATTATCCCAGGCAGAAGGCGCACCCGGAGTTCACGATGGCGCTGCGCGTGAATTTGAAGAGCGGCGTGCCGGAGGAGCAGTTCGGATTCCGCTTCATGGGGAGCGACGGGGTGATTACGACGAGCATGAGCTCGCTGCGGTTGGAGAAGGCGCCGCCGGAGCGCGAGCCGGGATATTCGGTGGGGACGTTTCCCCAGGCGGTGCAGACCGAGTTTATGCGGCAGTACCGGGAGAAGTATGCGGCGACGTCGAAGGCCGCGGCGAAGATCGAGCCGGAGCTCTTCACACCGCCGCAGGGGTACGATGCGCATCGCGATCATCATCGCGTGTTTTATGAAGCGGTACGGGCGAGGAAGCGGCCGGTGGAGGACGCGGTGTTCGGCTTCCGGGCGGCGGGGCCGGCTCTCCTGGCGAATGTGAGCTGTTATGAGAAGAGAGTGTGTAAGTGGGATGCGGCGGCGATGAGGGAAAGGACTGACTAGCGGACAGGCCGGGAAGCCTGTCCTACGAAAGGCTGACGACGGCGGCGCTGACGGGACGTTCGCCGACCGGAATCATGGTGAAGAGAGGGGCGGATTTGTAGCGCTTGACGCGGTCGCCGCCGACCTGGTTGCCGCCGAGGGAGAAGATGCGGATGACCGCCATGTCGCCGGAGTTTTCGTTGAGCACGAGGGCGTACTCGCGATTGGGAGTGAGGACGATCTGGCCTGGCCGGCTGCCGACCGTGACGAGGGCGACTAGTTTCCCGGATTCGACATCGAGGACGGTGACGGTGTCGGCGCCGGGGTTGGCAACGAGGAGGTAGTAGGGAGGCTTGGCGGGCTCGGCCGTGGCCATCACTCCGGGGGCATTGCCGGCGAGCAGGGTTTCCCAGACTTCGGTGCGGTAGGGAAATACGCTGACGACGGCGTCCATGCCGTCGCCGGTCACGTAGAGTTGACCGCCATCGCTGGTGAAGCAGAACTCCCTGGGGGCAAGCGCCAGGGGGAGGCGGACGATGGTTTTTCCGGTGGGGACGTCGTAGAAGGTGAGGCTGCGATCGGACTGGCTGCCCGCGATCAACTGGCGGCCATCGAGGCGGAAGCGCGCGAGCGAGGGTTCGGTGGCGGAGTGGATGGTGCGGGTGACGGCGGCCTTGGAGAGCGAGACAATGGCGAGGGTACGGTCGCGGCGGCTGAGGACGCAGGCGTCGTCGGCTTCGCGGCTGAGATCGAAATCGTCGGGCGCGGAAGCGAGGTGGATACGGCGCGCGGGGCGGAGGGTATCGAAAGGAATCTCGACGAGGCTGGCGGGTTCGCGGTAGAGGACCCAGAGGGCGTCGCCGTTGCGGGAGAGGCGCATGGAGACGGCATCGTTGCCGGCCTTGACGCGACGCGGGATGGTGAGCAGGGAAGCTTCGATTTCGTGGATCGTGCCGTTGGCGGGAGTGAGGGCGTAGGCGCGGGTGGTTTTGGGGCGGGCGAGGATCTGGGTCGGGGCAGCGTCGAGCGGGATCTGCTGGCGCGTCTTGAAGCGGCTGAGATCCACGGCAGCAATGGAATGGCCGTCGTAATTGGCCACGAAGCAGTAGCCGAGGAAGCGCTCGGCCTTGGGGCGGGCGCAGGAGAGGGCGGCGGCGGACGACACGAGCAGGGCTCGCCGCGAGATGAGGGAATGGGGCACTTCCTTTATTCTAAGCCGGGCGGCGGGTCGTGGTATTCTGAAGGTTCGGAGAGATGGCCGAGTGGTTGAAGGCGCACGCTTGGAAAGCGTGTTTAGGGGAAACTCTAACGTGGGTTCGAATCCCACTCTCTCCGCCACCTTTAAATCAACAACTTACAGGAGAACAAGGTTTTGGGCGTGCCTCGGCGTGCAACGTGGGTGTAATATGAAGGTCAATCATGGCCCTCAACCTTTA
Source organism: uncultured Solibacteraceae bacterium (assembly GCA_963791985.1). Taxonomy (GTDB): domain Bacteria; phylum Acidobacteriota; class Terriglobia; order Bryobacterales; family Bryobacteraceae; genus Solibacter. The sequence goes on from CAWBUN010000005.1 coordinate 1,940,056, forward strand.
TCGTCGGCACCGCCAAGATTGCGCGGGGAAACACCCTGAGGACACCCGATCCAGCGAGTTGGAGGAGCGTTCGAAGTCGTGGAAGCGGTGTGAGTGTCAGATCGTCGCCGCCGGATCGATGCACAAGGTGCACAAGCGGCTGAAGACTGGGCAGGTGTTCTGGCCGGAGGCGCGCGCCGTGGCCGCCCGCTGGGAAGCAGCCGGACGGTGGCCTGACGACGCAGCCCCCACACCACAGACCGGTGCGACTCCCGCGCCCACCTCGAAGACGACGATAGAGCGGGCCATCTCCGCCTATCTGGCCGATCACAAGCACTCCGCTCCAAACACGCTGAAGCAGTACGGGTACGTGATGGACAAGCTGCGCGGGTACTCCGACCACAAGGGCTACGTCCTGATTGAGCAGTGGACCCCGGTGGATGTGCGCGAGTTCCGATCCACCTGGAAGATCGCTGTCACCACGGCGAACAATTACATGAGCATCGTTCGGGCTCTGTTCCGGTTCTGCCTCGCCAATGAGTGGATCAGTCGCGATCCATCCAAGCTGGTGAAGAACCCGAAGGGCAAGGCGTCCGCAGACGGAAGCGGAGAACAGAAGCTGCCTTTCACGGATGAGGAACTGCGGCGCATGTACGACATCGCCGAGAACAAGTACGGCAAGATGGAAATCAAGTGGGACAAGACCACGCACCACAAGCCGGCCGAGGGAGTCGTCAATAGCTGGCGCTACTCCTGGACGGGCAAAGATCTTGCCGACTTCATCAGCGTCAGCGTCTACACTGGGCTGCGCATCAGCGACGTTGCCACATTTCACGTCAGCCGCCTGCGGCCCAACGGAGAGGTATGGGTGCGCACGACCAAGGGCGGAACAGATGTCTGCACCTGGGTACCCGAATGGCTACAGCAGGTCATCCGTCGAAGGAGCCTGGAAGTGGGCGCGCTGATCTTCGGAGAGCACCAGACCAAGGATCTGAATGTCATTACCGACATCTGGCGCCGCAAGCTGAACCGTCTCTGGAAGATGTGTGGTGAGTGGGAAGCGAAACCGCATCCCCATCGGTTCCGGCACACATTCGCGAAGAAGCTCCTGGAGCATCCAGAGGTGTCCTACAAGAACGTAGCGGATCTGCTAGGCAACACCGAGGAGATGGTAAGGAAACATTATGGGGCCTGGACGGCGAGCAGGCAGGAGAAACTGACCGCAACCCTGAAAGCAGCCTTTGCTGAGACGCCCCGGCCAAACGTCGACAACGTGGTCGAGATGCCGTCAAAGACTCGAACTAAGTAGTCGGATCACACGAACGCCCCGCCTGGTTTCCACCAGAGCGGGGCATTATCGTCTTCACGCGGCCATGGACGTGCCGAATGCAGGAGCGGTCAGGCGAGTGTGAATACGCCGGGCGACGGTCTCAGGAACGGAATATCTGCACATCGACTTCTTGCGCCCCAGTTGGACGCGGATTACTCCAGGCTCGTCTTTGACCAGCAGGCGGATTGTTTCGCGGCTGATGCGCCAGGTCTTAGCGAGGTCGGCGATCGAGAAGTGCTGCTCAAGCGTCGTATCAGGTAATAACATCGGTAGTCTCTAACGCGCAGCATCCGCCTGGCGGCTAGTGCTGGGATGGCTCGGTTACGCTGTGCCTGTTCGGCGAGACTTCGATCCTGGCCGGCGATTCCTCGCCATGGCCATTTATTTGAGTGATTCGGCCGACGCCTTTACAGTGGCGCCGCGGCAAAACCTCGACAACCTCGTCGAGAGGCGTCAAAGACCGGAACGGACCTGTCCGAATCCAGAAATGTCCCGACTGGCTTCCACCAGCCGGGGCAGTAACGTCTCTACGCTGCGGTTACGACGAACCCTTTAGCAGCAAGTCTGGCGTGAATACGCCGGGCGACAGACTCTGGCACAGAATAGCGGCAGATGAACTTCTTCTTGCCCAACTGAGCTCTGATCAGTCCTTCTTCTTCTCTGATCAGGCGGCGAAGCATTCTGCTTCCGACCCGCCACTCCTTGGCGAGGTCATCGACTGGAAAGTGCGGTTCGAGGGTGGTATTTGGTAACAACATGGATCCTCTCTCTAAAAACTGGAGTGTGCCCATTTGATTGACGGGCATCAAGTTACGTCTAGGGGTGGTGGCTCTGGCCGGCGATTCCTCGTCCGGCCGCGTGGCAAAGTGTCGATCTCCCCTTCTTACGCCGATTCCCCGGAGAATCGGGCAGCCAACCATTCAAATTCTGTCGATTGACGCCCGAACCAATCAGTTTTACGGTAGCTGGCGCCGTCTTTCGGTTCACGCAATCGATGCAGAATCACCTGACGCCCCGAAGCGGCTCGGGGCTTTGTCAAGTACTGACGAGAGCGCGTTCAATCCATTGTCCTAAGGCCTACCGTCTCGGTATAGTGACGCAGGAGCTACTGCAAACTGGTCGAAGTTAGGTTATGGTTTTGGCCGGCGATTCCTCGTCCAATGGCCGCTTACAAGAGAAAGCTATGACAGCAAGACCGCGACGTCTTGGTTTGTAAAGTGCGATTCGGGAATCATCAATGCCATTCGTCCAGTCGCTTCCTGCGCCGACGTGGCACTAAAGATTTGCCTGCACTGAAAGTAGCATAACCAGACTAGGCATTGCAAGCTTTGATTCGATCGCGTTTAAACTACAGAATTCAGCCTACAGACCAACAGTGCCACTTACTTTTCTGCCGTTGGTGTGCCTGTCCTCCGCAAACATTCCATCCCTGCCGAAATCGCGTTCGGGTAACGTTCCGTAACGTGGGATCCTGAGCGTTCATGCCGGTATCGTTGCTCGTTCGCGCTGTGACGCACTGTCTTCGGACGTCATCTTTGGCCGCCTTCGACCTGGTCAGGTTGGCTTCCCTTGCGGTCCGCTCCCACAACTCCCTGGCTGCGGAGAATCTCCTTCTCCGCAAACAACTGGCGCTCTTCCAGGAGCGCAAGGTTAAACACGTAAGGCGGACGATGCCACCCGCTGGTTGATGGCGACGCTGGGCCGAATGTTCCCGTGGCGAAATGCCCTACTGAATGTCAAGGCAGATACGCTCATTCGTTGGCAATGCCTCGGGTTCCGACTCCTCTGGCGCTGGAAGTCTAAGCCGCTGGGGCGGCCGCGCCCACCCAAGGATCTCCGGGAGTTGATTCGACAGATGGCAGCTGACAACGTCTCCTGGGGGAGAGGGGCGAATTGCCAACAAACTGAAACTCGGGATCCGGGTCTCGCCACGCACTGTGGGGAAGTACTTGCGCAACGGTCGGCCGTGGCGGACTTCCGATCCGTAGAAGCGTTGGCTAGCCTTCGTCCACAACCACGCCAAGGGGATCGTGGCGTGTGACTTCTTCGTTGTTGTTAGGGACACGTTCCGCATCCTTTTATGTATTCGTGAGCATGGAGCTGGGGACCCGGCGGATTCTGAACCAGAACGTGACCCCATCCAACACCGGAGTGGACATTGCAGCAACTGCGTGAGGCGCTGCCGGGCGGCCATCCGTATCGATTTGTGATCCACGACCGGGACAGCATCTTCTCGAAGGCGCTGTACCAAGGAGTGACCGATCTCGGTATACGAATTCTCCGAACGCCGTTGCGGGCACCGCTGGCGAACTCGGTATGCGAACGGTTCGGCGGGAGCCTTCGTCGTGAGTGTCTGGACTTCATGATTCCGTTCAGTGAACGGCATCTGAAGATGATGGTCCAACAGTGGGTAACGCACTACAACCGGCGCAGGCCTCACTTTGCATTAGGCCCAGGATTCCCGCAGCCCTCGCCGTCCGATTTTCCGGACAGCAGTCACAGACACAAACTGCCTGCCGGTCATCGCATCATGAGGACGTCTGTGCTGGGCGGCCTGCATCCCGAATACAGCTTGCGGAAGGAGGCAGTTTAACCACAACTTTTGTTATTGCGGGCCACAGGGTTGAGATAGAAACCAATGCCCGCCTCCACCTTCTCGGCGAACTGGGGATCGTTGTTCACCTTGAATACCTTGAATGTACGTGACAGGTGGGACTTCAGGCCATGCTTATGCCAGATCCGTCGCACGCTCTTCTCGCTTAGCCCGGCGGCTTTGGCCATGCCGCACGTGTTCCAGTGTGTGGCCTTGCTGGTTTTCTTCCGCGTCGTCTTCAGGCCACTGCCTGGATTTAGGCGGGCGCGATCGTGGGAGTCCTTCCCGGTAGTGGTGCGTCTTTATCGAGTGCCGTTAAACCACTGTCAAGAAACCGGCTCCGCCTGCGCGTTGCCTTCTCCGGCCTAATCCTCAGTTTGGCCGCAATCCGCTAATCTTGCATTCCACACGCGGCAAGCAAGACGATCCGGGCACGTTCCAAGATACACGCAGCAGCGCTTCGGGCACGCGCACGTGACTCCAGTGCCTTTCGCTGCTCGGCATTCAGGACCACAGGTCGCGAACACGCTCGTCTTTACTCCCTCCATTGTAACGACGAAGCGAGAATGACAATCGCTACTATTTAGGCCGCACCATACTAGACGAGGCTAGAAAGCACCGAGGGAACACCTACGGCCTGACCTCGCGGCCCAAGTGCCCCAAGATAGTGCCATCGCATCCACCTCGAGTTACAACCGCCAGTGCAAGCAACTGCGCGAAGAGAACCGGAAGCTAAAGATCTTGGGGGCCAGCCTGACGTCGGACACCAAATCCAGAAGATCGGCGACCCTCAATATAGTTCGATCTTCGTACACATGCCGACTTCGCGAATCAGCGAGGAAACGTCGGATTGCCCGTCATGACTTATGCTGGTACCATCTTATGGGGCCGATTACCTAGTTTGCCGTCTTTTTAGGAAGGAGTTAACATGGCTGAGCTGTCTGCAATTCGCGCAAACATCGCCCACATGAAGCAGCAATTGTTGAATTTCCCCGTGTTCGTGACGGGGCGCCCGGATAGTGCGGCCAAGGCGGAAAAAGAAGCGACACGGCTTGAGCAGGTCCGCGAGACCCTGCGCATTATCATTCGTGACCTGAATGGTAATGAGTCTCAGATCCGTCTTCGCGAAGCGGAACTCAAAACGATACCGCGCGATCGGCGCTGGCCGGCTGAACAGTCCTTGAAACAGCTCGGTGAGAATGTCCGGGAAGTGAAGCAAGAGGCGGAAGCGTTAGCCGAACTCGTCCGCGACCTTCTGGACAGAAACGGTTTGCTGAATCCGATTCAAAAAACCAAGGCAATCATCGACCTCTTGAAGGAGCTTGAGAAGGGCTCCGGATCCGAGATGCAGGCGATACTGCAGCATGCTACCTCCAGGGCGACCATTGGTCCGCCACAGGCGGGCTCAAACTCACTGACTGGAATCGTTCCGGCCCTGGCATTCGTGTACCTCGCATTGAGCATCCTGGCGCGGAAGTTCCGAACACAGGCGAACTCGCAGTCCCCTTCTTAGGGTTGTTCCACCCGCGCTGGTTGACGGTCAATACGCCCGACAGTGGCGCCAACAACGGAAGCCCGGCCGCGGGATCGGCGGCGCTCGATCGGCCACCTGCAATGCGTCCGGTGCCCCTTTGCGTGCACCTTCAGCATAGGCGCCAGCTCGATCTCGGCTGATGATTTCAACACCCGGATGAGCCTCCAGCCATTTCTCCAGAGTCTCCGACTCTCGATCTGGCAAAAGGTCAATCGGCTGGTGGCGCTCCAGATCAACCGAAATGGTTCCGTAGCGTTGGCCCTTCCGCCATGCCCAGTCATCCACCCAAGGGCTCTGACATCGGTTGCCGATGGGGTCCCATCTTACTTCACCACGCGCAGGATCGTGTCGGCGCTGGAGGCAATACCGAGTTGAGAAGCAAGGCGGAATTCGGCTTCGCCACCCAGACCGTGCCCGGCATCCGTGACCGTGGGGACTGCCGTCCCACGGTCCCATAAACCTGGCGACCGTACGGCGACCCCAACCACTCTCATGTAGGCGGCCGCCGTTTCCCGACGGACACCCGTGGTCTTCTGAATGCGACGCAGCGACCATGCCAGTCGCCCCAGCGCGATGACTTGTTGCTTCTTTTGCTCGTTCGGGACGTTGCTCACTTCGACGCAGGGTACTCGCCCTCGCGTCTGAGTTAACGTGCTGGTTTAGCGGTTTATCGTTGGCCGGTTTTGAAGTGCCTCTATGGCCGGTTTTGGTGACCCCCGAAGGGGAGAGCATGCGCGAGTGCGCGGAGTCCTTCGCAGCTGTCCGTGAGGCCGTCGGGGAAGTCCAGTGGCGCCAAGTGCTCGAAGGCTACGGCTGGGCCGGCTTTCCGGACATCCGCAAGGTGCTCGGCGCCAAATGGCCGGGCGTGCGTGAGAAGGTGGCCAAATGCTATTCGCACCTGGACCGATCGCCCGGAAGGCGGTGGCGTAAATGCCCCGCCAATCCTCCGGCGATTGCCATCGTGCAATCCGACGATAGCAGAGTATTCCGATTCCCCGCTGCCGCCGACGCGCGACAGTTCGAAACGTCGGTCAGAGAAGTCGTCGGTACAACGGTGCGGCTCGAACCGGCGACCCCGCCGCCTTAGCGTGCAAAACGCCGGGAATGGTCCCGCCTAGCCATCTAAGGTCGTCTCGATGTAGTGGTCGGAATTAGGTTGATGCATAGTCCTCCTTTGAGGCTACGCATCAGGAGTGAGTTGTTTTTGGCCTTCCCGCCCACACCGCCCAATCGGGCAGCGACCGTGGTATCTCAGCCCGGTTCGCAGCTTCGCCGGAAAAAGTGTTGATGAAGCCGTCGAGACTTTCCATACCGTAAAGTGAAACACGCCCAGCAGGAGTCGTACAATTCCCCAGGGGGCGAGGGCATTGCGGCACTGGTGCTCTTGCTGGCGGCTCGAAAGGCCAACTGCGTTTTCGCTCCGGGCGAAGAAGGCCCAATGAGCGCAGCGAAGTGGCCCGCGGCGCCCTGGAAACGAAGTCTTGGCGCTTCCGGCAGGGTTCGCAGCGACCCCGTCACCGCACCGACCCCAACAGCTCGACAATCTCTTTCACCTTCCGTCGCAACACTCCGGCCTGTTCGGCATTCGGATTGATGCGCAGGGCGCTCTCCAGATCGCTCTTGGCTTCCAACAGGTATGAACGGCGGTGGTCGTCGTTGAAGAGACGCGCGTAACATTCCGCCAGCAGCACCAGCGTGTCCGGGTCGTCGCGCTCGGTAGCCAGGGAATTCTGGCAGTACTTGATAGCCCGGAAATAATTGTCCCGGCCGATTTCGGCGGCGCAAAGTCCATAATAGGCGGAAGCCTTTTGCGAGCGGTACAGGAATTGGGTTCCGCTGCGATGTTTCCGCATCCCGGTACCCAGCGACCAGAAGGCCACTGTGCGCAGCGTCCCGGAACGGTATTCCTGTACGGCAACGGCACGCCGGTAGTCTTCGATCGCTTCCTCGAAGTTCTTCTGCATTCGCCGCGCCTCCCCGCGAATCAGGTACGACTGGCCGGAAGCGGAGTCCAGTTTGATGGCGCTATTCGCTGCCTCTTCGGCGTCCCGTGGACGGTCGGCCAGGAACAGCGCTTCGGCCAGCAGGCTCGCCGCGAACGTGCTGAGCGGATCTTCGGTGGCGGCCTGCTGCAGTTGCCGCACGGCCTCCGGGTAGTCGCCGCTTTCCATGAGCAGTACGCCAAACATGCAGCGGGCTTCGACGTAGTCCGCATCGATTTCGACGGCGCGCCTGCAGGATTTCAGCGCCGCGGCCGTGTCGCCCTGCGCCTGCTGGACGCGGCACAGTTGCAGAGCCGCCTGGCTGTAACTGGCGTCTTCCCGGAGCGCCCCCGTGAGGGCGTCGGCCGCCTTACGCAAATCGGGGGGCGACGCCTTGGAGCGCTCCCAGAGGCTGACGCCTTGATCGTACAGAACCTTGGCGGCCTGCTTGACCGTCCGCTGGTGCAACAGCCGTAACGAAACAGTCTGTTCTCCTCCGGGAATCACGTTCACTTCCAACGAGACCGGCTCGTAACCCATCCGCACGCCGCGAACCCTGTGCAGTCCGCTGGACAGCCCGGGTACGCGCAGAGGACTGCCAGAGTTGGCCTTGCCGGCGGGCTTGTCGTCAATGAAGACCTCTACATCGGTCAGGTTCGCCTCTATGACCAGACGTCCATTGCTCAGTTCGGGCAGGTCCGCGGTTAGTTTCGCTCGAACCACGGGGCTGAATCCCAAAATCATATCGTCGGGAAAATCTCCGAACTCCAAAGGCGTTTGCTGCCGGCCCCCCGACTTGGCATAGTTCCTGACTTCGCGTTTGACGTAAGTGACCAGTTCATCCGCTGTGACCACGCCGTCGCGCGGGTCTATATCGGCTTCTCCCCTCCACCCCCTTGCCAGGAAGTAGCTGAAGATCCCGTTTCCCCCGGCCAGTTGCGGATCTTCGAAGCTCTGTTCGGAGGCGCGGCTGGAAGTGAGCGTCAGGAAGCCCTGGGGCAGCCCCCGCAGGCTCTCGTTCACTTTGCCGGCAGTGGAATCTACCGCGATCTTCCCGGAGTGGCAGGCATCGATCAACAGCATCTTCCATTTGGAGCTCACGTTCTTGGAGAAGACGTCGCCCAGGCGCTGCAAAGGGTAGCCCGTCTCCGCATACTGCGCGGGATCGAAGTCATACGGCACCAGAAAGCCGCGGCCTTTATCGTCTCCCATTCCGTGACCGACGAAGTAAACCACTACTCGATCGGCCGGTTGGGCATGGGATGGTAGCCACACCTCCAACGCCTCGCGAATGTTCTGCAGGGTTGCAAGGGGGCCAATCAGTCGCTTGACGTTTTCAAACTCAAGGTTGCCGGCTTCCTTGCTGATCAAGGTCGAATATAAATTCTCGGCATCCGTCTCAGCGTAGGCCAGATTGTGGGCGGGCGCCAGATTTTTGTAGGTCGAAATGCCGATCACTACCGCCCAGCCGCGCGGCACGCGGGGAGGATTTTTTAACTCTTCCGGTGTGCCCAACCTGACCATCGACATGTCCCTGGGTTTGATCGGGTCGGTGGTTTGCTGAGAAAGCGCAAGCCCGCCGGTCATCGCGGCCGCCAAAATGTAACCTATCGAAGAGTTGCTCCTACTCATGACGAAACTTGATCTCGATCACCAACCGGTTCTCCGGCGCGACGTTGGCCATCACAGTATAGACCGAATCGGGTCGCTCTGAATCAACTCGCACTGAACCAGGTGGTGTCGCCACGGATTCCGTCTTACCCACTTTCTGAATCCTCAGATCACGGCTTCCCAACCGCTGCCACGTCTGCACCTCATCCCGGATGGCCTTCACATTCGCAGGACCGGGGCCGGAGACGAGGCCAACGGCCGCTGCTGGGTGCGAGACGGAGCGCGGCGGAGTCAACCATTCGAGCATTTTGGCAGCGTCTTCTTTGTGTTCGGTCATTGCCAGCATCAGAGTCTCAGTCCCTGGTTTGCCGTCCAGTCGAAAGCAGTAATCGGTGGGAACTCGCAGCGTCACCCCGGCCTTCGCCGTGCTTGAGGCATCGGGCATCTCCGGATCGGGCATCAAAAGGTACCAATCCCCGCTCGAACCATGGTTGAGAACGTACAGGCTGCCCGTGCGATTGGGCGTGAACTCAACGGCCAGACAGTCTCCTTCGTGAAACACACTGTCGGGATCCACCCCGCGTACCTCTTTTGTCGATTGGTCAACCAGCAGCAGAGAATATCGAACACCCAAATGATGTCCCGCCGAGACCGGTGCGGCATCGTCTGACAGTTTCTGCAGATAGAGATCTCTGGGGTTGATGGTTGAATGTTGGCAGAACAGCGCCGGCAGCGTCACCGTCGCAAGTAGGGCACCCAATGGCACAGTATTGGACATACTTACACCCCCATTACTGTTAAAGTATACGCCAGTTCCCATCGGTGCCAGCTCCGCGGCGAGACCTAATTCGATCGCTTAATTCGACAGCGACACTTGCACTCCGGTGAGTGCGCTACAGTTAGTGCAGGGAAAGGTGATGGAGAGTGAGAAACTGCCGCCCGTGGCTAGGCTGGCGGGTGTCGCGAACCACTGACTCTGGTCCATTCCAGCGAACGACCCCGAGACAAATGACACCGAACCCGTGATTGGCTGGGCTGTGCTGGACGTGAAGGTGCAGGTGGCCCCGGTAATACTGCGCTTCGGCGTAACCGCGTTGAACACCACCGTGACGCTGCTGGCGGACACTGTCATGGTGGGTGTTCCCACCAGCGTGGGGGCTGCCACAGGAATGGTGGTCCGCTGCGACGGCGCCGTGGGTGGCAACAGGGAGTTACCGCTGGCATCGGTCAGAGATCTCAAGGCCACGGTAATCGTGCCCGCCACTGTGCCCTGGCTGAATTGCGAACTGTTCCCGGACCACAGAGCTGTGGTACTGCCGGTTGGGACGGTGAAGGCCAGCGTAGTCTTAAGCGTGGAACTGCACGCGGAGCTGGTGGTGCCGTTGGCAAACACCACCTCCTGGCTCTGATAGCTGGCGGCGTTCCCAACGCTGGGGTCGGCCGCAAACGTAAGGCACAGGGTCCCGGAGAGCGTGGTGGGCGCAGGGTTGCTGAGCGTAAGCGTGGCCGTAAACTGACTCACACCGGGTACGGCGGTAAGATTGAAAGTGCTGATGGAAGGTGGGGCGCTGAGCGTCCCGCTAAAAGCCTGTTGGGCGTTTTGCCCGGCGCTGTCCCTAAGCTGCACCGCGTAGTTGTACCCGCCCGCCGCCGTGGGCGTGCCGCTAATTGTGTAAGTGGTCGTACCGGGCGAGGCTGTCAGCCCTGGGGGCAGTGATCCGCCCAATGAGAATGTATAGGGGGCGGCGCCGCCGGAAACCGTACAGGTGGCGGTGTAAGGAATCCCTGAAATCGCGGGACCGTTCGTCGTGCTGCAACTGAGCACCAAAGGCGCCGCCACATTGATGGTGAGCGTGCTGGAGGCCGTCTGCTTGGTGGCGGCGGTACTGTCGGTAACCGTCACGGTGCTACTGTAGGATGGTGGGGGCGAAGCAGGCACCGTTCCGCTCAGCGTGATTGTGGCACCCGTGGTCGCGCTGGACTTCAACCACGCGGGAAGACTAGCGAAGGTCCAGTTATACGGCGCCGTCCCCCCGTTGGCGGTGCAAGTAGCGGAGTATTGTGCGTTACCCGCGTAAGAGCCAGTCTGCGGCGCGCAACTAACGGTCAGAGCCCGGACGGTAACGTTGATGGTGAGTGTGGTCGTCTGGCTGGCAGCCCCGGTCGTGTCGGTGACAGTCACTCCCACGCTGTAAGTTCCGGGAGGCGGATCCGGCACGGTTCCGCTCAGGGTAATGCTGGCCCCTATAACTGCGCTGGATTTCAACCATGCAGGCAAGGTTGAAAAAGTCCAGGCATACGGCCCGCTCCCGGCTGATGCCGTGCAAGTTGCAGAGTACTGCGCGCCCGCGGTGAAACTTCCGCTCTGCGGCACACAGCTCAAGGTGAGAGCCAGCGGGCTGATGGTGATTGTGGTGGACACCGACTGTTTTGCCGGTGTGCTGCTATCCGTGACCGTAACGCCCACGCTATAGACGCTCGGGGGAGCGGGAAACGTTCCGGTCAGGGTAATGCTGGCCCCTGTGGTGCCGCTGGACTTCAACCACGAAGGCACGGACGAAAGAGACCAGGTGTACGGCGCCGTTCCTCCGGTGGCCGTGCAAGTGGCCGAATACGCCGCGCCAACCGCGAAGCTGCCGGACTGCGGCGTACAACTTACTGTCCACGTTGCGAGGTTGATGGAAAGTGTAGTGGATGCGGTCTGCCGGTTGGGAGTGGTGCCGTCGGACAAGGTAACCGTCACGCTGTAGGAGTTGGGTGGCGCGGCGGGCACGGTTCCGCTCAGCGTGATGCTGGCTCCGGTAGTGGCACTGTTCCGCAGCCACGAGGGTAACCCCGTAAAGGACCAGGCGTATGGGGTAACGCCGCCCGATGCCGTGCAGGTGGTGGAGAACTGCGTCCCCGGCGTGTAAGTCGGGTTCGGCGCACCGCACGTGACCTTGATGGGGGTCGAATTGATTACCAGATTGATGGCCAAAGACGTAGCGCTGAGCGCGGGGCTCGTGTTATCCGTGACCTTGAGAATGACCGGGTACGTACCGGGACTGGTCGGCGTGCCGGATATGACGCCGTTACTCACCGTCAGGCCGGGGGGCAGCCCCGTTGCCGTCCAGGTATAAGGCAGTGTGCCTCCCGTGGCGGCGAGCGTCGCGCTGTATGCCGTGCCCACTGTGCCGGCCGCTAGCGATGCAGTCGAGATGACGAGCGGCGGCGTAGCCACGCCGGCGCCGAGGGTTATATTGTCGAACCCAATCTGGTTCGCGACGCCGCTGAAATTCACAGACCTTGCCGTCCCGCTGAACGTGGCGCCGATCTTCTGCCAGCAGCTGTAAGTGTAGATGGACCCGTTGCACGGTGTGCCGGTGGATGGCAGCGAAATTTGTGCCAAAACGGTGCCTGTGGCGCCGATGCCGCTATAAACCGTCACGGTTCCCGTGTATTGTGCCGAGGTGAAGTAGAACGCGAATCCGGTCTGAAAGCCGGCCGCTACATTCATAATCACGCCGGGCCCGCTCAGGAAGAAGGCGATGGTGTTACCGCTCGGATTCCCGCTGAAATCGCCGGAGCCGTTCGCACTCAAGCTGACGAGTGCCAGACTGTCTGAGCCGAAAGTGACCCCGTAATTTGGCCCCGGGCCGCTGCCGTTGCCGGCGGGCAACCCGCTTAGCGGGTCAAAGGACAAGGCGTAGCCACCGTTGTAGTAGTTATTGATGAATTCGGCGTCTTTCAAGCCGTCGAAGGTCAGAGTTATTACGCCGGGAGTCTGCGCCGGAGAGATGGCAGCGAATAACAATCCGCATAAACCTGTCAGGACAGGGGCGAACGGCGCCAGCCGGACCCGGCGGCGGCCGGAACTTGCCTCACGACTGATGTTCATTGGCGTGGCGCCTCCGTCGTAGTGGCATCCGAGGCAAACACTGCCTGTAAACCGGCATCGCTGCCGGTCAGAAACCATGCGGCATGCCCGCGCTGGGCGGAGAATACGAACGACTCGCCATCGCGCAGCCGCTCCAACCTTGTGGCAACTACGGGCAGGGAGATCGATCGTATTGCGCCGGTGGCCAATTCCACCCGGCAAGCTGACATACTCCCGGAGATCACGACATATGCTGCCGCTCCGTCGCTCGATGCGGCCACCAGCGTTGCCCCGTTCACGACACTCAGATTGGCGGTTACCGCCTGCACCGCCGGCGCGCCCCCGACCATGCGCACCAGATTCACCGCCCCGTTGGTGCCATCCGCCATGACCACAGCAGCTAGATTGGGTAGAAACGACATGCCCAAAGAGGGCGATCCCGCGAAGGCAAACATGGGCGCCGTCGAACGGGAAAGCAAGTAGACTTGTCCCGCGCCCGTCAACACGGAAAGCAGTTGACCGTCGTCGCTGACCGCGATCTTCGTCAGCCCAGAAGCATCAAAGAACTCCACCTTAAAGGCCACGCGGGGCGTTGCATCCAGTCCCGTCAAAACCTGAATCGTTCTGCTGGAGGCCAGCAAAGCGGCGGCACGCCCCAGCGGGCTGAAGCTCACCAGGCTAGGGTTGGCCGCCGCGTCCGCTATCTCCTGCACGTCGCCCGGTGCGTTGCCCTTGAATCTAACCAGGCCAAGACGCCCGGAGCGTGAATCAGGCCGTGCTACCAGGCCGCGGGGCTCGTTGCCCCTGACGGGAACTGAACCGGCAGTTCTCCCGCCCTGAAGAACTAACGCCCAGCCGCCAAGGGGCGCGAGGTGAAGGCTCGATACACCGCGGGGTAACGGTACAGCCGCCTGGACAGAAGCCGCCCCCATCACGCCCACCACCGGGCGGATTTCGGCGAGATCGGGACTCTCGCCCGCCATCAATCCCACCAAAGGCGCCGACATCTGAGCCTTCGCCTGAAAGGCCATGATAGTGGCCAGGAGGATAACGCGGCAAACGCCGGAGCGTTGGCGCGATCGGTTGGTAAACATAGATTTCTCCGCGCTCTGTACCGATCTACCTCGGCCCGCCGAATGTAATCGAAGTCGCTGCGCCGACCCCGGGGACGACGGGAAGGGTTGTCGTAGGAGTACTTCCGCCGCCCTTCAGCGCGACTGCGGCGCCGATGCCGCCTGCCACCACGGCGGCGGCGATACCCACGATCAATGCAGTGGAGATTCCCGCGCCTGCTCCGGCGCCCGCCGCCGCTCCGCCCGCCGCCCCTGCCGCACCTGCGGCTCCGGCGACAGCAGCGGTGCTGACGGGGACCGAAGCGGTGAGGACACCCCCTGGCACGGACGCAGACACACTGACCCCGAAGGAACTGCCCGTCGCGGCGGAGAAAGCGCCGCTGGAGGCGACCCCGGCAACGTTCGTTGCCGCCACGGAAGTCAGTCCGCCGCCGGCAAACGCCGCGCCGCCACCAGAGACTTGGGGAAGCGTGAAGGCCACCGCGATGCCGGCCACCGGGACGTCATTCTCGTCGGTGATCTTCACCACGGCTTGGGAACTGACCCGTCCCTTCTTGACGCGCTTGGAAACGCTGGCATCCTCGATGACGGTCAGCTTATACTTCTGCGGGGCGGCAGCCGCAGGCGGCGCTCCCGGTGGAATCTGCTGAGTTGCCGCTAGTACCGGATTCGCTAGGCTGCAACATACCAGAACCGATGTTACCGATGCGATCGCGCTTGTGCCCATGCACCTCTCCGCCGCTCGTCGAAACTCTGAGCGCCTTCCGACTGCTCGCGACCGAACCAATGGACGGAGAGTCCCGATGATTGTGTGCTGCTTTCCAACCCTTGTCAAGGTAAAATAGAAAAATGTAGCTTCTTGCGGAGCTTAGGAGGGCTAATTCACGGAGACTTCCAAGCTCAGCCTAAGAGTAATAGGCCCACGACATATAGGTGCTCTTGTTATTTCGGCAAGTGAGTGCGATGCGAGAATCGCCCTGCTTGGGGACGAAACCGCCGTCGCGTATGATGCTGCGAGTTCCTCTTCGCCGGCCTGAAGGTGGGCGCCTGCGGTGGACACTACATTCTCTTCGATCATGATGCTATCCACATCGTTGCCGCCGAAACCGCAGTCTCATCTGGCAAGTCTTCAGACCTTGCGTCACCCATCTGGATGAGTAGCGACCCCAGAGACAGCAACACTGGCAACAGGTCTCGAGAGCGTTCCTCCAAGGTGGGAAGTCTAAAAGGGTCAGAGAGAGTGCATCAAGAGAGTGCTTGCAAACCCCGGCTTCCGGAGATACACTGATCTCCTGTTAAGCGAGAGGCCGGCTGAAAGCCGTGTCCGGATGTTCTAATCAGCCAAAGCCGTGTCACCGGAAATTCAAACCGCTGAAATCAGGATAGGAGTTATGCGCCACGTCCCACCCGAACCTGTCCGTGCACATGGTGAGCACCATCTGGAGCACCATAATCGCCCAAGCCAATTTCCTCCAGCTAGTATTGACATGCTGATTTGGACAGTCCAACAAGAATTCCCGAGTTCATTCATTCAAATCACCAGCCGCGGACGCACCGTACAACGGCAGGCTGAGCTCATGGCACAACGCAGGCGACAAAACAGAGCTCAGTTCCTTCACACCTACATTCCGGCACCGCATATCACCGAAATGGACCACTGGGTCACCGCACACCCCCATGCGACCGATGAGGAGACGACTGCGGCGTTCACGGATATTATCAACCGAGCCCGTCAAAACGGAGCGGTCGTCAGCAATCATCTTTCCGACCACGCACGCGATATCAGCATTCCGCGCGGCACTCCCCAGGTTCAACAACAGGTACGACGGAGGATCCAAGAACTCGGCGGACATGTGATCGACGAGCACGACGCTGTCGGAGGCGCGCATTGGCACGTCGATTATTGATGCCGTTGCTTGGGAGTGGATTCGTAAGGCGCATGACCGTGAACTCCGCACCGCCGCAGTACAGAACCAACGAAGCGAGCACAGCCCGAACGCAGTCAACAACCAGACGAGGCGCGTCATTCAGTCGAAGCACCAAAGCTCTCCTGACGCTTGCATTAGGCTCGATCGCGACTTGCACTTCGTGGGGTCAACAAAAGCCGATTGAAGCATGGTGGCTGAATGCGACGTTTACGCCTTCGCAAACAGCCTATGAGTCTCTAGCGGTTAAAGCGATCAATCCCGCGTGGGTCACAATGTCGGTTCTGACTTATGCCTCGTTGCCACCCGATGCGAAGTCCGATCTTAGCTGGATGCGTCGGGACGGCTTCGTATTCCAGGTCGACAACTATTTCAAGCGTACCGGGGTCGCCGATCGAGAGCTGTGTGGCGTCTTCGAAGATCAGGCCGGCAACAAAGGCCGCTTCTTGCTTGTGCTGGAGAAAACGGGTGCCGGTCCTTGGAAAGTAGCGTTTCTCCATCAGGAGGCCGGGGAGGCTGGTTTTAGTATCTTCGCTCGAAAATCCACCGGTCTGTACTGGGGCACTTGTATGCAGTGTGGCGAATTCAGTCGCTTACGGGCGAAAGATGGAAAGTTTCACATCGAAGCAGCGCCGTGAGGGTCAAACCAAACCGCGTTCCAACTTCGGTGATCAGAGCGAAGGCAGTTTTTGCAACGCAACCGCGCCGTTGCCCTTCAATTTGGAAGGTTCCAGAATGTTCGGGGTATGCGGGAATATTTCCAAGTGGGTAAGCAGGACGTATGTTTTGCCGCGTTGGTGGGCCGAGAGCGCAACCTTCATAGCGTGAAGTACTCAACAAAACTGACCTGGCACTGGTTACTTCCGAAGGGTGCGGCAGTGTGCCGTCCTTGCTGTTCGCCGGCGTTTCAGGCTAGCGTAGGTGCGTGAACCCGCGAATCACCGTCCGAAATATCGCCAGTCCTTTGATCTGGGGACCCGCCAAGTCGGGCATGTCCTGGCACCACATCATCCCGTTCTCGCTAATGCGTGACGTCTGGAACCGTCTTGTCGAACAGCACATCGCGACCCAACTGAGTGAAGCGCGCGTAGCACTCCCGCAATATCTCCTGCTCTGCGACCGCAGCCAGCCGAACCTGTACGACTTGATCGACAGAATGCGCGCCGAGAATACCGCCCAAAGGCGCGCTGGGCACAATCAGCTACGGCAGCTCGATGTGCTTGAGGTGCTCCAGTTGACGACGGCGGCGGTTTGGCCGGCGTGGAACTCCGTGGAGGGCCCGACGCGGGAGCGGAGAAGCGATGACCCGGGAGACCATTACATCGATCGCTTTACCGCAGGACTTAGCGCGGCGGAGGCTGCCCGAATGCGCGAGATCGAGACGTTATTTGGCCAGTTCCAGTCGTTCGTAAACGGGGGCAGCCTTCGCGCCCTCGCCAGGATTCTGACAACAGCGAGGGGTTTCGTGAGTTGCGACTTTCCAATCCGCTTTCGCCCTGACATGTGGGTCCAAGACGCCGTCACCGGCCTGTGGAGCAAGCGCCGAGACACTTCCGTGGGTCACTGAACGTCCGCCCGACCGCCACATCCGACTCGCCAAGAGAATGGCAACACGAACGCCGAAAGTCCGGCACCGCTTGGCACTAAGGACCTGCGACGCCGGCGATACCCGGCGCACCGGTGAAGCGGTTCGTTCCAACGCTATCGCGAACGACCAGCGCCTGGTTAGCCATTCGTTTGGGAAAAACACCATTTGAGCGAGATTGATGTGGTCGCGGCTAAAATACCGAAACACCCTCCTCGGAGCGGCGAGGATTTCTGTGGGTATGGAGCGCTCTCTTATGAGGCGACTGGCCTGCAAGTAAACGGCTTTGAGAAACCTCGGGGAACTGCACGTTGGGCATGAGTGTCGCCTCCCTTGTAAGAGGGATAGCACCGATACCGAGATGATGGCAAGACCGAAGGTCAGGATAGGTACTGGAACTTGAGGCAGAGGTGGACGGCCTGCACGGTTGTGCCGCCGTGCGTTCACGCAAATAGCGGCCCGTGCCGTTGGTACCCCATGTCTTGGGCCTGTCAGCAACGAGCGTGCATTCTTATGCAGTGCGCCATCCGGGATTGGTTGCCCCCAGTATCCCAGCCACGTGTTGCCATTCATGCGGTACCGCACTCTCAAGCCTAAGTTGGTCTGGCTGCAATAAGTTGTCCGCTGAACGTCCAGCCACCCAGAGCAGCCAGTAGTTACGACATAACTGCAGGCAGCACGTCATGGAGATCATTGCAGGGTTCAAAATCCGGAACGTACGCTGGCACACCGGTCACAGTGTCTGTTACTGTGGCACCGAACTCGACCTCGTTACCTCGTCACGGTTCTATATCCAGCCCAGGCGCAGATCCAGCACCTGACCAGAACTTCCGTACCGGCGCACCGCACATCGGTTGCTCAATGGCACGGAACGTTTCGAGACCCGGCAAGTTGCCCCCGATTTCTCTGGAGTGTTAATCAGGGACCTTCGAGAACTCCGCGGAAAGTGCTTTCGACCGAACATACGAGTTGTGAAAAGGCGACTCACTCTGAGCCGCGGACTTCGGCGTCGATCCGAAGGTTCACGACTATTACAAGATCCGGGACGGGCTGCGCCAATCGACATAATCCACCCCCCTTCTGACCGCCGACTCGGTTTGATATGATTTGTTACTGAATTGCGCGCCGTCTCGTCCGGGGCGACAGACGCATCGGAACCCGGAGCGCGTGGAGGACTGACGTGAAGATCCGTTACGCTGGTCTCGTCCCGCTTGCCGCGATTCTGTCCGCCTGCTCAGCCCGCCCTGAAGCTGCCATCGAGTCGATTTATACGAGCCTGAATCCGGCGTCCTGCAAACAAACCATCGACAAGGACCGCCCGGACGAAGTGCCCTATCTCTCGTGCTCGGGAGTTGCGGGTTACCTCTTGAACGTCCGCCGCGTCGAGTCGGGCCGGCTGTCCATAGACGTTGTAAATGCCGCTCAAAATCCATTCCCATTGAATTACCAGTATGTTGTGACTCGCTCCATGACCAGCCTCGATGACAAGGCCGAGTGGCGCGTCTCCACGCAGAACGGCGGTCCCTCGCCCATCGCCTTGATCGTCGCCGTCCAGGCCCGGGAGAACGCGGAGGATCCGTCGAAGATCACCACTACCTACCTCACGATTGCAAAGATTACCGCTGACGGCGCCTGCGTAACCGACAGAATTCGGCAAGGGGTCAAATCGGAAGCCGAAGTGCGCAGGCTGGCGGACTCGGCCCGCAATCGGCCGTGCGCGCCCGAGTTGCCCGCCGCTGCGGCCGCGATCCGTCAACCGTGAACACAACCCACGAACTGGAGCCACGACCATGCCAACACCAATCGAATTCATGAACCGGTACCGCAACATAGTAGTCAACTTCGAGGTCGATGACGCCGCCGCGAGAGTGTGCCGGACCGGTTCGGCCACAGTCCGGCTGAACAAATATTTCATGATGAACTGGACGCCGGGCACGACCGAGATGACCCATTTCAGCGACGTGTCCGCCGGCTCCCGCCAAAGATCGGTGGTTTCAACAGAACCGCCAGCGCATTCAGACCGCTGCCATGGGAAAGGGCGCGCCCGACGACTATGGTCTCGCCCTGCAATGGGCGGTCGAGTCGCAGAAAATCAAGAACCCGTCGCAGGCGACCATTCAAGCCTATTTCGACCAGAACCTCGGAATCGACTGTTCCGGTTTCGCGACGAATTACGTGGTGGCCTGCGGGAAACTCACGAATTCAGTCGGCACCCTGCAAAACACCGGCGCCGAGTCCTATTTCCAACCGGCAAAGGCCGTCAATGATCCAAGTCGCGTGCAGCCTGGCGATCTGCTGGTCTTGATGAAAAACAACGCGGTCGTGCGAGGCCCCGGCCACGTGATGGTGGTCGATAGCTACTTCCCCGGCAGCAAGCCCGGTGGGAACATGCGCGTCGTGGAAGCGACTGCCGCCGGCGGCGCCAATCCTAAGCTGCTCGATTCCATGTACTCGATCGAGAAGATCAATGATAAGGCCGGCGCCGTGCCCTGCATGATTCTCGACGTGAAGCGTTTTAATACGCCCGCAAGCGTCGCCGTGATCCGATTCTGAGGCTCGCAACGCCGCGACGTTAATGGAACGGTTTTAGGGACGCGCTCGCTTTTGCCCTGGACCTTGAACGGGCTTCCGCATGAATGCTCATCCAATCTGTGAAGTTGTTTTTGCGTCAGCCGTTAGTCCCTAGCCGGCCAAGTCTGAGAATCCATCTCTCAGATTTCCCGCCACGTAAAGAGATGTTAAGACCGGCGTAACGTACGCGTAACGTTGACATGCAAGATCCCATCTCCTTGGGATTTCAAGGGCGCAGCCCTTGGCTATTGTTAGTTGGTATTAGGCTTGGCGCGATTAGCTCACAGTCAATCCCAGGAACATCTACTCAGGCCCGAATACTCGATGTGCAAATAGGATCACTTTGGCGCACTTGGATGTGATGGACAAGGAATCAATGGGATTGTCCCTGCGATGAACATCTCGGACCGCCGCTTGGGGCATGACGAGGTAGCCACGTATCCGGTCGCGGGATCAATATCGATGGAACTGACGCCGTTCGGCAGCTTAAAGGACTTGGTATCGCGGTACTCGCGATATACCAGCGCGCGCGTCATGAATTCGCCCCAGATAGGAGCCGCGGACCTCGCGCCATCTAATCCCAGATCGCGATTGTCATCGAGTCCCACCCAAACGATGCAGAGTAGCTCGCTAGTGAATCCCGCAAACCATCCATCTCGCGAGATGCCCGTGCTGCCGGCGACTGGGACGTTGAAAGTGTATCGTGTGCGTACCTCGGCGGGTGTCCCGCTACGCATGGATTCCTCCATCATGTTGGTCACCAGATACGCCACACGGGGATCCAACACCTGCTTTTCTTCGACCTTGTTCTTGTAGACAACCTTGCCATCCTGCGCGCGAACCATGGAAAGGAAGCTGGGCTTGATGTAATCGCCGCCGTTGGCGAAAATCGTATAGGCGCCGACGGCCTCGACCGGAGTGATTTCATACGCCCCGAGCGCCACCGCCGGAGTCGGCTGAATCTTGTAGTTCATGCCCGCGCGGTTGGCCAAGGTCACCACGTTGTCGAACCCCACCATCTGCCCCACCTTCACCGTCGCCACATTCAAAGAATGCGCCAGCGCGTCGCGCAGCGTGACCGGACCCATGAACTTGTGCTCGAAGTTGCTCGGCTGGTACGGCGGTTGGCTGGGATCGAAGTAGAAGGTAGTTGGCTCATCGACCACGATGGTCGACGCGGTGAGAACCTTGGGGCCGCCTTCGACGCCGGTATCGAGCGCGGTGGCGTACACGAAGGGCTTGAAGATCGAACCGGGCTGTCGCTTGGCGAGGCTGTGATTCAGCTGGCTCATCCCGTAATTGCGTCCGCCGACCAGGGCCTTCACCTCGCCTGTGTGCGGATCGATGGCCACCAGCGCCACCTGCGGAACCGGTGGCGTCTGGCCCCGGAAGCGGCTCTGCTTCTTGATCTGCTCATCTACGCTGATCATGCCCAGCCGCACCGCCTCCACCGCGGCACGCTGCAGGTGCATGTCGATCGTCGTGTAAATGCGGAAGGCATTGGACTGGAAATCGGCATCCTGAAATTTGCTCTGCAGGGTGTCGTTCACCATATCCACGAAGTACGGGGCCTCCACGCTGGTCGACCCGCTCTTGGTCACCGTCAGCGGCGTCTCGATCGCCAGCGCATAATCGCGATCGCTGATGATCCCGTTCTGCCGCATCAGTTGCAGCACGATGTTGCGCCGATCTTTCAGCCGCTCCGGATGGCGGAACGGGTCGAAGTAGCCCGGCCGCTGGATCATCCCCGCGATCTCCGCCGCCTCGGGCAGCGTGATCGAATTCAGTTCTTTCCCCAGGTAGGCTTCCGACGCCTGGCCGAAGCCTACGATGTGAAAGGTGCCGCGCCATCCCAGGTCCACCTGGTTGGCGTAATACTCGAAAATGTCTTCCTTGGAGAGCTTTTGCTCCAGCTGCAGCGTGATGATGACTTCGGCCAGTTTGCGCGTCCAGCGCTTGTCCTGCGTGAGGAAGAACATGCGCGCCGTCTGCATGCTCAAGGTGGAAGCGCCCTGGTCTTTGCGCCCTTCCTTGATATCCACGTAGGCCGCTTTGATGATGCGGATCGGATCGAAGCCGGCGTGCTGGAAAAAGCGCTTGTCTTCGGCCGAGGTCACCGCCTCCACCAGAATCTTCGGAATATCGTGGAACTTCACCATGCGCCGCTTCTCGCGCGCTGTGCCCGAGATCGCCTGAATCAGCTGCGGCTCCAACTGGTATTGGCTCCGCGCCGTGTTATCGCCCAGTGATACGATCTGCGAAAGCTTGCCGCCCCCGAAGCGCAGGATCCCCGACTCCTGATCGAAATAGGAATCCGCCTGCGGATAGATGTCGATCGAATTGGTGTGGAGCTGGTAGTAGCCTACCGGATTGCCGCGCGACTCCGTATACCCCGAGCGCCTCAGCTCGGCCGCGATTTCCACCGGGCTGGTCGTGTCCCCCACCGCCACCGATTGCGGCGCCGCAAAGATCTTCGCCGAATTCGCGAACACGCCGCCACGCAGTTTTTCGTCGATCACGCGCGCGTATTTCGCGTAAAACCAGGTGAAGGTTCCCAGGCCGAGAATGGTGAACAGGGCGAACAGCATTGCGATTCGGAGTACCGATACCCGTTGGCTGAGAAAAAATCGCCTCACCCCCCCAGCAGGGGGAACGGACATCCCGATCCTCGCCCTGCTAGGTTTCGATTCCGCAACCGCGTCGGACATCAGTCGTCGCGAAATGACAACCATCAACTGGTGTGCATTGGCGGGGATCCACCTCAGAAGAACCCGCATCGCCCATCGCAGTGAATCCGACGCGCGGCGAAGCCTATGATCACGCCGCTGTCGTCGCTGATCCTCGGCAAGCCATTCTGCCTCCGCCGCCTTTTCCTGTCGGATAACTTCATCGCGCGCGTGTCTTATGGCAGACTGCGCCTGGCGACAGGCCGACTCCATCTCCGAAGCTGATTTGAAACGGTCGTCACGCTCGCGCCTGAGAGCTACCATCGCCACGTCTGAAGCGGATTGGGGAAGGCCCGGCCGAAGTAGCTGGGGGGAAACTGGTTCGCTATGCAGCCGCTGCACCAGAACGCCCATCGGAGTGTCTGAGCGAAAAGGTAGTCGCGCAGTGAGCATCTGATATAAGACAAGCCCAAGCGAATACAGGTCGCTGCGTCCATCTAGCCCTTTTCCCCCCAGGCCCATGGCTTGCTCCGGAGACGCATAATCCGGTGTTCCGACGAAGTACCCCGTCGTTCCATCCAACACGCCTGTGAAGCCGAGCCCCATCTCCTCCTTCACCTTTGAAATTCCAAAGTCGATTATCTTGATCCGAAGGAAGCCGTCACGATCCTGAGCGAGCAATAGGTTACGCGGTTTGATATCGCGGTGAACTATCCCGGCCGCATGTGCAGAGGCAAGTCCTGAACAGGCGTCGGCTGTGATTAGTAGCGCCTCCTCCGGATCAATGACGCCCTCACGGGTCATCCGCGTTTGAAGATCCTCTCCCTTGAGGTATTCCATGACGAGAAACGGCCGACCGTGTTCGGTTATGTCGGTATCTTCCACGCGGACGATGTTCGGATGCTGAAGGAGACGTAAGATCTGGGCTTCCGCAAGAAACGCTTGCCGATTTGCGTTGAACAGGACCTTGAGAGCGCGATCTTCATTCCACACCAAATGTCTTGCCCGATATACTGTGCCCATACCACCGCGGCCAATCTCTTCCAGTATTTCGTATTTATTGTTGATAAGAGTACCCGGTACAGGCACTCCGCTAAGTAGCGGCATGCCGTCCCGCGGGCATACATCGGCCGGCTCCTCGTAGGTGGTTTGGCAGATGGGACAGATCTTCACGTAGATGCGATCCTGACCGGGGTATTCTATCACTCCGGCGCGCAGCATTGGTCCGTTTAGGATCGAACACGTTTCCGTGCCACAGCCACGCTGGCTACGGCCCACGACTCGAGTCGCTCCAGGCGAAGCGATCTTCAAACGCTCCAGGGCATAATGGGCAACGTGAAAGTCCTTTGTTTCGTGTTGAAACGGGGGATGCTACAGCATCAGGTGAGGCACGGCGATGCGTCCTGAAGCTTCGCAGCGAGCAGGTTTGTCTAATCCGAGGCACTCCGGATTCGAATCGCGCCGAGTTTGGCGGCGCGTCGACCACGCAGGGTGTCTCCATGGGCGCTTGCTCTTGGCCGGCCATCGAGGCGGGGTAACGGTTGGCGATCGGAGGCTGACCCTCATCTCGCACCTTGTTGTTCCTACGTCATCGATGGCGTCCACCGCCCTCCGCCGCCCTCCGCCGCGACTCAGTTCAGCCTTCTTTCTCAGCGGCCGCGGTTGATGAGCCTTCAGGGCGGCAAGCCCATCTCTGCCAGGTGGCGTCACCGCATCCACCCCGAACTGCCGCTGCCCGTGTACCGCCCGGATATCTCGTCCTCGTCGGGCTCCTCTTTCTCCGCCGGCACCGCGGGCTGCGCAAAGGTCAGCGCCAGTGCGTCGCCGTCGTCAGGGCTCGCCTGCCCGAGCTTCTGCATGTCGGCCTTCGATTCCAATACCAGATTTGCTCCTGTTGATGTGATACCCCGGGCCCGCCCAGTCCAATGCGAGCTTCTCGTCGTTGTGGATCGCGCCGTGCAGAAGCCAGTCCTTCCGGCCCCACATGTACGCCCGCATGTGGGCCTTGCTGCGGTGCGGCGTCTGCGTCAACCCGAAATTCGTTTCGAACACGTTGTTGAACCCCAGGCCAGGCAAGCGTTCGTAGATCGGGCTGGCGAAGGCCATGTCGATAAACATTGCCGACTTTGCGATCCGGGCGCGTGTCCCGCAGGATCTCGGCCAACTTACCGACCAGCACGCTGCGATCGCGCGTGTGTTCCCCGGAGGTCCGGATTCGCGGTAGCGTTCGCGCGTCCCAGCCCCGGCGAAAGGCGCAGACATTCCAGGCGGCGCCGCCGCCGGAAACGTCGACCCCGCAGATCAGCGGATCGTCGGGCAGGCTCTGCGCCTCGCGCTTCTGGGCTTCGGTGATCCGCTCCCGATCGATGAATTGCAGTTCGTCGGCAGTGGGCGGCAGACCGCGGACGCGGACACGGACGAAGTCGCTATCCTCGCCGTATGTCTCAATCCACTCTGCGATCAATTCTTTGTTGGGTAGGGCGCACTGGCGCGAGTCGATCGCCTTGTGCACCCAGCGGTCTTGCTCGTTGCCGAAGCAGACGCGGTAGAACTCCCCTGTGGAGCGTGTCGGATTGCCGTAGAAGAAGATGAACGGATGGCCATCAGAGAGGCCGCCTTCGGCAACTTCGAAGATCTTGTCCGCCACCGTGCTTGCCTCATCAAATACGTAAAAGCTCGAGGTGTTGGCCGGCGAAGGCTTCGGAGTTCTCTTCCTTGCCCGTGGCCGGCGAACAAAACCACGTCTCCTTGCTATCGCGGTGATAGAGCCGATTCGTGGTGCAGACGAACCAGGTGAATAAACTCCTCTCCACCGCAGCCTAAGAAACAAACTTCGCGAGGGGAGAAGAAATCAAAGCGGTGTAATACAAAGCTACTACGAGGGCGTCCAGTTCTGCCAGTTGCTGTCTGCCAGATCGAACTGCTCGCGGAGCCTCTGCTTCATGGCGGTGACGGCAGCCTCAGTGGCGGCGGGGGGCGCGGGAGATCCTGCCGCAGGCTTGGGAGCCGCCGCCACCCGCAGTTTCTGCAGCATCGCCACCGTCAGCGTGGCGTTCTTGTTCCAGATCGCGCTGGCCGTGCCAAGGTCCACTAACCCGCCCCCGAGACCAAGATCGCTGTGGTACTGGTTATGCGGCTTGACTTAGTGCGCTTCCCACTTCATCGAGCCGGAACGGGTCAGCAGGTCGGACAGGCGGGCGCCCATACTGACGTTGGCATCGTCCCAATTCTGCAAATGGGGCCGGTCTGCCTCCGGTCCGCGAAACAGACCTACACTGCCGCTTGTGCCTACCGAGCGCAGGGCCTTCCAGAATTTCATGGCTTCTTCGCTATTGACGCCGGCCAACAGGGCCAACCAATAGCCCTCATTGGTCACTACTGCGCCGGTGGACCTCATCCAGCGTAGACCTTCGAAGCCCAGATCCACGGCCATGCCGTAATTGTGATTGCTCTCGCCGGGACCGGCATTGGTGACGCCGCCGCCATTGTTGAGCAGGTCGTCCTGAGTGGCAAACGTCCGCCGGTCGCCCTTGGGACAGACGCCCACGGCAATGCCATAGGTCGAGAAAATCAAATTGATGCAGGTGGATAACTTTTGAAAGAAGGTGGATTGGAACGTCAGGGCGGCTGCAGCAGCGACGCGCTGATGCAGCCTGTTGACGGTATCCGCCACGTACACAGTCTTGCCGCCGGGCAGGATCCGCAAATCGGAGAACTCCGCCGGAACCTTCTCCAGCAATTTCGTCCAGGTACTGTCCAATGGCGCCACGAGTCCAGGCGTGGCCCGGAGCGGATCCAACGACTGAAGCAATGAAGTTACGCCGGAACCTAACCCGGTATTGAAGCCGGAGAGGTTGGGGCCGCCATCCTCCTTCCTCAAGACGAAATCGTCCTGAAAGGCGCGGATTGCCGCCTTGGTGCCCGGCCCGCAGATTCCGTCGTAAGAGGCCAGATACGGACCGCCGGGAGCGGGCGCAGCCATGGGAATACGGAATACGGACCGCTGAATCTTGCCCAGAATCGCCTGGACCAACGCCACATCGCTGCGATTGTTGACGCCGCCTTCGCCTACCGAACCGGAAATCAGTTGCACGAGCCCTCCTCTACTCCATATGCCGGCACCCACTCATTCGTAGCAGGCAAACGGCAAGATTTTCAAGGCCTTCGCAGCGGGGACGTCCGGAATGGTGGCGTTCAAGCTGATCGACCTGCAGCCGGTGCGCGCCAGCCAGAACCCGACGTGTGACACTCCGTCCGCGGCCAGTGGGCCCAGACCCGATGTCTGATCGAGGATGACGTGGTCGCGGACGGCAGCGGACTTGGGCGCAAACGGCGTGGCGCCGCTTTCGGTCGCGACGAGGCGCACGCGTATGTCCTTCGGCATGGGCGCGTTGGGGCCGAGGCGGATTTTGACAATCACGAAAGTCGAAACCGAGGCGTGTTCACCGGCCGGCACATTGCCTAACGGCGTCGCATCCTTACCGAGGATGTCGGCCGAGAAGGCGCCGGTTTTGCTATTGAACAGCATCGCCTGGAAGCCCACGATAATGACGGGGGGATCGGCGCAGAAGGCAAGGGCCGAAAGAACCAGGGTTACGGTCAGGAGCTTGACGACACTGAAACCCACCCGGCGAACGAGATCACTTCGTAAGCGTTTCCCGACCATCGCAACCGGAAGTATACCGCAAGGCGCAACTCAGTGACTTGGAAGTTATTGGATGGGACGGCATCACGAATGGCAGTGCCGCGGGTTGGCTGCGCCCGCCGGATAGCGGACCAGACGGATCTCCATGCCAGTGTCCTCATCCACGATTAGGTTTTTGCGAAACAGTGAGCGGCCGAGCGCTATACAGAGCATCCGTGCATCCCGCGCAATCGAAGCGGCACGCACCTCCCCAGCCTACCAACCGCACCGCAGCACGAGAGGCACAGGGCCCCCAAGCACTACGGACAGGAACATATTGGACGCGCCGCTGAAGCCCGCGGCCGGAATAGCTACTAGCGATAATGGATACCAACGCTCGGCATTTGAAGGCAGACATTTTG
Organism: uncultured Solibacteraceae bacterium; assembly: GCA_963791985.1. GTDB lineage: Bacteria > Acidobacteriota > Terriglobia > Bryobacterales > Bryobacteraceae > Solibacter. Next base: position 1,967,807 of record CAWBUN010000005.1, read on the forward strand.
CCCATTTCCGATTGGCCGCTAGCCCCGACACCGCGCGGCCGTCGGCGGTTGCGCCGGTATCCCGAGTGGACCGCCAGACTATCTAAATCAACTCCGATCAAGTGTGATCGGAATCAGTGCGGGCGACCGGCGATAGGCCAACTCGACGCAAGACTCAGTAAAACGCCCCAGGCATTGAAACCAGCGTTACGCGCGTACCGGCGGAGGGCCGGCACTGGTCACTCAGCCGGTCGACATCCTCTTTGCGCTCGGTAATCACCAGGACCCGAGTCTCGACTCCGGGAGTCTTGTCCAGTTGAAAACAGTAATCCGCCGGGACCGCTAGGGGAGTACTGGCTTTGACGGTCTTGACTTCGTCCGGCAAGCCAGGCGAGGGCATCAGAAGCTGCCACTCGCCGCTCGAACCATGATTGAAAATGTAAAGGCCGCCATCGCGATTGGACGTGAACTTCACGACGAAGCAGTCGCCTTCGTGAAACAAGCGGCCAGGATCGACCTCAAGCGTCTTCGCGCTGGCTGGGTCGACCAGCTTGACCGTATACGGCACCCCGAGGTGATGGTCGCTAGATCCCGAAGGAGAGTCAGGGGGAATGTTTTCGAGATACAAATCCTTGGGCTTGAGCGACTGGCCCGCTGCGACAGACGCCCCGGCGAGGATCCAACCAACAGGACAGCGCGCGGCGCCGCGAATCGTGACATGAGAACTCCTCCTAAACTTAATTCAGCGACACTTGCACTCCCGTGAAGGAACTGCAGCTGGTGCAGGGAAAAACCACCGTCATGGAAAATGCACCGCCCGTCGCAAAACTGGCTGCCTGACTAAACCAGGACTGGTCGGCATTTAAGAATAGCCCGGAAGTGAACGACAACGGAGGGGCCGAGACTTGACCGGATGCCGAATTGAACGTAAATGTTGCGGAGGCGAGCTTACGCGTGGACGTGATCCCATCAAGAACAACTGTCACCGTATCGGAGCCCGTCGTGATTTGGGGCGTGTTGCTGGTTAGCGGGGCAGTCACGCCAATGGGAATCGTCTGGGTGGTGCCGGCAGCCGGAAGTACCGAGTTCCCTGCCGAATCCTGCAACGCGGTCATGGTCAAAGTGACTTTGCCGGCCACTGTTCCCACGCCAAACTGGGAGTTTGGGGCCTGGGAATCCGTCGAGACGGCCGCGGTGCCGCCTGCTTTGACCGTGAAGTTCAGTGTCTTCTTTTGGTTGGAGAACTGAACCTCCTCGGATTGATAGGCGGCGGCGTTGAACACGCTGGCGTCGGCCGTGAACGCGATGCTCAGGGTCCCGGTGAGATCGATCGGTGGCGCGCTGGCTAGAGACAGAACGACGTTTGACTGATTAGTTACCACCGGAGTGGCACTAAAATTACTCACAGCTGGTTGCGGGCTGATAGTCCCATTGAAGGCCTGAGTTTTGACTTGCCCGAAGGTGTCACGGACCTGCAAGGTGAACGTGTAGGCACCTGCCGTGATGGGCTTACCGGTGATGGTGGCGGCGGTCGCCGTGGAAGTGAGTGTGATACCCGCCGGAAGAGATCCGATGATGCTGAAGAACGGAGAAGTGCCACTGGCAGTGCAGGTAGTAGTGTAGGGAACGTTGACCAGCACGGGGCCGGTGGTACTAGGACAATTGAGGCTGAGCGTTGGCGAGGCGTTAATGACTGTCGAGTCGGTGGCGATGGACGTTCCCGACCAACCGCCGCTTACGCTCACCGAGTTGGTCAGTGGCGAAGGGGCGCCGGCGGCCACATTGACGGTGGCGGTAATGGCGGGATAGGTCGCGCCGGCGGCTAGCGCGTCGCTGCGGGTGCAGGTGCTGCTGACGCAGGTCCACCCGGATCCAGCCATGGATGCGAGCGTCATCCCGGCAGGCACCGTATCGTTCACGCTGACGACGGTCCCGCCGGGCGTTCCTACTCCCGTCTGATTGGAGACCAGCAACGTGTAGTTGGCGCCGGATTGCCCTTGCGAGAAGTTGCCGGTGTGCGATTCAGCGACGGTGAGATGGCATGCCTGCACGGTGAGCGCGGTACGCGCAAGGTTCGCATCCGCGATAAAGCGGGGAATGGTCAAGCTGGTGGAAGCAGAGGCGCCGGAGGCCGTCACGAAAGCGGGCGGACCCGGAGCGAAAGAGAGGTTGACGGTGACATCGCCGGACAGCGGAAAGTTCTGCGTGGCGTAAGTTACGTAAACGGCGAACCTGAAATCTTCGTTGGAGTTTGGGTTGGTGTTCAGGACTTCCCATACCGCGCTGCCGGTTCCTGCGCTGAAGGCGAGCTCAGCAATCGGCACGCCGCCGGCGTTGTCGGTGGAAAGTATGGCAGGAAAGGTGGCGATGCCGTCGCTTATACTCTCCGTGCTGCCGGTGCTGACGAGTTGGGCATAACCGGTGAAGGCGCTGTTGGCCTGATTACCGCCAATCGGAGTCGGGACCGCAACCGAAGTGGTGCCATTCACCACGTTGGCGGTGGACACGAAGATGTGAGCACCGGCGGGAACGTTATTGAAAGTTGCCTTGAAGCGGGTTCCGTAGTCGGCCAACCCGGCAGAGAAAGAGGCGCCGGGAAGGGGGAAGACGAAGTCAGACTCGGAGTTAACCGTTTGGCCGGGGATATTCTGGGCGGGAGTGCTCGTCTGGCCGGCATACGGGCTGGCAGATTGAGCGGTAACCCTGGTCTTGAACGCCGTCGGAAAGAGCTCGCCAAACGTAAGGGTGCTGATCGAAATCTTGGTCTGGGCAGAACACTGGCTAAGTGAAGCAGGGGCGCTGACGCTGTGCACAAGTCCACTCTGGACCTTGCCGACGGTGAGTACCGGGGCCGACAGTTGGGTGGCGCCGCTCGTCGTAACCGACGCTGAAATCGGTGTGGCGCCCACAGAGTTACCACCAGCTAGGGGATTTGCATTGACGCGAACGTTTGTGATGCGAAACACGCGCACACTGCCTCCCAATCCCGGTGGCAGAAGGGGAATGCCGTGGAAAGTCACGATGTTTGAGATGACGATGCCCTGATACACGTTTGGAGCCGGGGTAGTTCCGCTGGAAACCGCCTGGTTTAGTGTGGGCCCAGGAACGGCGCCGATCGTCGCCGTGCAGCCCGTTAGTGGCGTGTTGCAGAGTGTCTGGGGGAGCGACGCTCCGTAGCCAGGGAGACCGGAACCTGGTTCGTCGATCAGCAAGAGAGCTTCCGAGCCGTAGCCTGCGCTGGTGGCGGGGTTTCCCACCAATTGCGACAGGCGGCTGGTCACCTGGGTGTTATAGGCAATCGTAATGTCGACTGGCGGAATCGATCCACCCTGCGCGATCGCGGTGCCTCCGGTGCAAGAGATGAGAATATCGCCGGTCGCTTCGGTGAAGCCTTCGCCGCGCACGGAGGGGGCTACCGGAGCGGTGGCGTTGCATATCAACGGCCCTCCCCCTTGCCCCCAAATCGTTCCGCCCATCGAGAGCGCCGCCAGCAAGACTACGGGCAAGACCCAACAATTTGTTCTCATCTGTTTTTTCCCCATTTGTGTTTCACTGCCGATACGCTGAGGCACTATCGTCATTCCAGATATCGTTTTACTGTTGGCCACTTCCCGACCAGCGAAGTTGGCGGCCCAACACACCCATCGGGGCGCTCCGTGCCCGCGTGACGAGCCCCCTCGATCCCGTTGACGAACCTGCCCCGCCTGTAGGACCAGAAGGTTTCCATTTTGATCAGCGTCCCACCCACACGATAAACTTCTGCGTGCAGGCATAACTGGAACCCTTGACTGGCTCCCCGAAGAGAATGGACTTCATCCTATCGGGCACTGATGATGGGGCCCTCCACCCCGCGAATCGCCGGGGCGAAAACCGTGCCCAAGCCTGAGTCGCTGCTCACCAGAAACCACGCGGCCTGCCCCAATTCGGCGGAAACCACGAAAGCTTCGCCGTTGCGCAGGCGGTCCAACCGTGTCGCCGGGATGGGAAGCGCCGTTGTGAGAGTCGCTCCACTTGCCAACTCGACTCGATAAGCGGAGACTCCCCCTAGAGCCACGATAAAGACCGATGCTCCATCACGCGACGGCTGCACCAACACACCCTCGCCAGCCAGTTCTAGCGAGCCGGCCACCGTCCGCAGGCCCGGAACGCCGTTTGCGCTGCTGATCAGCGAAAGAGTTCCACTGGCACGATCGGCCAGAACCGCCGAAGATTGATTTGGCAGAAACGAGATACCTGACAACAAGCCGGCAATCGCAATGCTCCGCGGAGGAGCCTGGCCGGAGAGAAAGAACAGTGAACCGTCCTGGGTCAGAACCACGAGCGAGTTGCCGTCGTCGCTGACTGCCACACTTTGAGGACTAAGCCCCGGCGAGTCAATCGCAGCTGCAATCTGTGGAGTGCCATCGAGTCCCGTTAATACCTGAATAGTTCCAGATGAACGGGAGAGCAGCGCGGCGGATTTGCCGGTCGGACTGAAGCTGACCACATCCACTTTGCCGGCGATTCCTTGCAGAGTCAGGGTTTCGCCCGGACGACTGCCTGTAAAGGTAACCAGTCCTAGCGCCGATCTCTCGCGGCGGACCAGTGCCCACCCGCCACCTGGCGCCAGGTAGGCGCGCGTGGCGCCAGCCAGTCGCAGAGGCGATTGCACCGAGGATGCGCCAGGCATACCCAGGATGGGTCGAATCTGTGCACCTTGAAGTCCATCGTTGTCTTCGATGAGACCGACTAGCGGCGCGGAGAGTTGCGCCAAGGCGAGGCCGCCACTCAAGGCCAAGACGATCAGCACCGTGGAAATGTTGAATAGAGATCGGACTACGGTTCTTAGCATTGCGCTTCTCCTGAACTCTGTGCCCTTCACTTGGGCGGACCGATCGTGACCGAGGACGCGCCAGAGACGGTGGGCCCGGTAGCTGGAGGGGGCGTGCTCTTCCCTCCCGACGCGACCTTGGCTACGATGGCCGCAGCAGCGCCGACACCGGCGACGATGCCTACAATCAAGCCTGTAGACGCACCCGCTGCGCCTCCGCCACCCGCGCCCGCCGCGCCGGCGGCGCCTGCCGCGCCCGCCGCCGCCGCGGCTCCCGGTGCTGACCGGAACCGCCGCCGTCAGAACTCCGCCCGGCACTGTCGCTGCGACGCTCAGACTGAAGGAACTGCCCGTCGCGGCGGTGAAGGCTCCGCTGGAAGCGATCCCGGTAGCAGTCGTGGTCGCCACGGATGTCAATCCGCCAGTGGCAAACGCGGCTCCTCCACCGGTAAGTTGGGGAAGGGTAAAGGCGACCGCAATACCTGCCACCGGAACGTCATTCTGATCCGTGACCTTCACAACGGCTTGCGAACTGACACGTCCTTTCTTGACGCGTTTGGACGTGCTGGCGCCCTCAATGATCGTCAGTTTGTATTTCGGTGTTTGGGCGTTGGCCGTAGCGACTTCCTGCGGCGATTGCCCTGACGCAACTCCAGGATCGAGCAGACTACAACACATGAGGACCGACAAAGCCGATCCAAGGCGACTCGAATGCATTGGTACCCCTCCTTCCGCTTTCGGGCGGTCGACCCCGGCATCAAATACAGGATTGATGTCTTGGGCCTTTATCCGACAAAGGGGGGAGCCCAATGCGGCACTGGGCCACTATTCCACTCTCAGCGCACTTATATTAAGCTGATCTAAATCCCCAGCCCCAGGAAGTATAGGCGGTCAACTAACAAAAAGCAAGGCAAAAGGCGGTTCTCAGGTTCAGTGGGCCTATTGGACGTTCAACATCGCGGACGATTCGTTCATTGTGACTCCTTCTACTAGAGCGCAAACCGTCGACAGAAAGGGACATAAAGGTTTGACATGAGGGTCTTGGTGAATGGGCTCAGATATATAGAGAACAATGTTGGACGCTATTGTCCGAGGCTGGCTTTCCTTAAGCCGTCATCCCTAATAGTCTGAAAGATCATTACACTTCGGTAAATTGTCGGCAGCAAGGCCAGCGCCATAGCGGCTGATTTCGTGCTTATAAGCTTGTTAGGGATTCCGGTAAGCACAAGGTGTCGACGGTACCGCTCCGTCGTTTTGGTGTTTTAGGAGTTGCGACTATTGGAGACCCTCCCGCGTCGCGCGACCTTACGCTGGTGCCTAGGTTGGCTAAGCAAATGTGATTATACCCCTGTGCGAGGACAACGCCGAAGCTGACGCGCCCGGTGCCACAGCACCACGCTTCTTCGGCCGGATCGCTCCTCGGATGCCGCCGGAATGCAAGAACGAATTAGACGAAGCCACCGTTAGTGGCTCTTTCCTGCTGCAGGAGTTACCTTTCGCCGTTGCGTTTCACGAATACCCGACAAGCTTCCAACTTTCGCTTGATATCCTCGCGACCAGGAGGTAAGGTCCACATGGCTACCGATATTGCCCAGTAAAAGGACCTATAGTCGCGAAGCGCAGCTCTGTACTGCCGCAGTCTGCGAGCGGATATGGTTGGAATCGTGACGACGCTGGCGGGTGCGGCGTACTGCTGGAGGAGACTACCTGGATCACGAATCAAGAACTCCGCGTGCGTATTCCGGGGCAACGCGAACACGATTCCGGGATCATCCCGAACAGCATTCCGGGTTGAAGTCGAACACGATTCCGGGATCATTCCGAACAGCATTCCGGAGCGAAGCCGAACACGAATTCCGGGCTGAAGCCGAACACTTTTTGGCCAACCCCGGAATGCTGTTCTGCTTGCCGCCGGAATGTTTTCCACAAGTACAGACGCTGGACATCCGCGCTTGGTAAGAGACCCTGCCCTTGTAGGGAGAATCTTTTGCCCGCAAGGAGAAAGTCCACGCGCAAGATCAAAGAAGTTCTACGACTAAGAAACGAACTGAAGCTCGAGCAGCGACAGATCGCACGGAGTTGTTCCCTCTCCGTCAGTACGGTGCATGAGTATTTGAAACGCGCCGCGGCCGCCAATATCGGTTGGCCGCTGCCCGACGGCTGGGATGACACCCGTTTGGCGGCGGCGCTGTTTCCACCTTCGGCGACGCCGCCACGCCCAACAACCCGGAAGTCCCCGCCGGACTTCGCCGCCATCCACGAGCAACTGCAGCGTCACCGCCACGTGACCTTGCAGTTAGTCTGGGAAGAGTATCGCGACGCCAACCGGGAGGGCTATGGCTATAGCCGCTTCTGCGAACTCTACCAGCGCTGGCGCAAGAAGCTCGACGTCGTGCTGCGCCAGGAACACAAGGCCGGTGAGAAGGCTTTCGTCGACTGGGCCGGATCCACCATGCCGATCCATGACCGCGATACCGGCAACGTTTGCCAGGCGTCATTGTTCATCGCCGCGCTCGGCGCCAGCTCCTACACCTGGGCCGAGGTCACACGCGATCAGCAGATGGAGTCGTGGCTACTGGCCCACATTCACGCCTTGGAGCATTGGGGCGGAGTGCCCCTTCTGGTGGTTCCCGACAACACCAGAACGGGCGTCAGCAAGGCCTGCCGCTACGATCCGGATGTCAATCCGACGTATCAGAACTTCGCCGCGCACTATGGCTTCGGCGTGCTGCCGGCGCGGCCGTACAAACCGCGTGACAAGGCAGTCGTGGAGAACGCCGTGCAGGTGGCGCAGCGTTGGATCCTGGCGGCATTGCGGCACCGCAAGTTCTTCTCGCTGGCGGAGGCCAATCAGAGCGTCGGCGAACTCCTCTACCGGCTCAACCACCGACCCTTCCGCAAGCGGGATGGCAGCCGCGCGAGTGTCTTCGAAGCTCTCGATAAGCCGGCACTGCAACCACTGCCTCAAGAGAGATTCGAGATCAGCGAGTGGGGCACGAGCGCGGGTGAACATCGACTATCACGTGGCCTTCGACGGGAACTTCTACAGCGTGCCGTACAACTTGGTGCAACAAGCCGTGGAGATCCGGGCGACGGTGACGACCATAGAGATCCTGCACCAGAGCGTCCGCGTGGCGTCGCATGTGCGCAGTCGCGGCCGAGAGAAAGTAATCACCAACCAGGAGCACCGGCCCAAGAGCCACCAGGCGCATCTGGAGTGGCCGCCGTCGCGGATGGTGCAGTGGGCCGAAACGATCGGTCCCCACACGGCTCAGTTATTCGAAAGGATCCTGGCGGACAAGCCGCATCCAGAGATGGGATATCGCGGTTGCCTGGGGATCATTCGGTTAGCGAAGAAGTACTCGAATGCGCGCATGGAGGCTGCGGCGGAGCGTGCGCTACTGACCGGCGCATGCCGTTACCGCAGCATCGCATCGATTCTGAAGAACTCGCTTGACCGGCAACCGCTGCCAGGCAAGCCGGATAAGCCCGCGACGCCGCCCCCACGGCACGACAACATTCGCGGAGCGGAGTACTTCGAGTAAGCAAAAGGCCCACCAACAAACCAATTCGTTACGCACTTCAGGAGATTATTCAAATGCTACAAGAACCGATGATGGAGAAACTACTGGCCATGCGTCTGCACGGCATGGCCGACGCATTGAAAGCGCAGCAGCAGGACCCCGGCGCTGGCGAACTGAGCTTTCTCGACCGCCTGGCGATACTGGTCGATCACCAATGGAACTGGCGCCAGAATCAGGCCCTGGCACGACGTCTGCACTCCGCCAAACTTCGCGGCAACGCCTGCGTCGAGGATGTCGACTACCGCGCGGCGCGCGGCTTGGACAAAAGCGTGATCCGTGCCCTGGCGCAGGAGTCGGCTTGGGTGCGCAATCACGAGCATCTGTTCATTCTCGGCCCCACCGGCGTGGGCAAGAGCTTCCTTGCCTGCGCCTTGGCGCAGAAGGCCTGCCGCGATGGCTACTCGGCCCTTTACACAGGCACCGCGGCGTTGTTCCGCGATCTGGCCATCGCTCGTGCCGACGGCAGTTTGCGCCTGCTGCTGGCCAAGTTCAGTCGCATCGATGTGCTCGTGATCGACGACTGGGCCATGGCGCCGCTCACCGAAACGGAGCGGCGCGACTTCTGGGAGATCTGCGAAGACCGCTGCCAGACCCGGTCGATGATCCTGACCTCGCAGTTGCCCGTGGCTCGCTGGCACGAGCAGATCGGCGATCCCACTGTCGCCGACGGCATCCTCGACCGCCTCGTCCACAACGCCCACCGCATTGAGATGAAGGGCGACTCGATGCGCAAGAAGCGAGGGGGAGGTGCATAGAGCCGGAGGCTAACGCTCGCCGGTTCTCTCCAGTGCCGAGCGGGGAACGGGACCGCTGTCCCTTTCCCCGCACCCCTTTTCCCGCTTGTGGCCGCCGGCCTCCGCTTCGCTCCGGATCGGAGTTTCCTTGACCAAGCCGAACACTTCCCGCTCAATCAGAAAGCCCGCGTCGCTACGCTCCGAATAGTGTTCGGCATCATCCCGGAATGCTGTTCGGCTTCATCCCGGAATGGTGTTCGACTTCCCTCCGGAATGCTGTTCGGCTTCGCCGGAATCCGCACTCCGCGGACTGTCCGGCTGCAGAGCTGGCGATGGCCGGGATGTGGGCTCAACGCAACCCCACTCAGGCTCGCGTAGCGCCTGCGACCCAATTATTGCGCAGTCTGATGCTTTCCTTTCGCCCGCCTGGACACCTGTTCCCCTGGCAAATGATCGGCCGTACGCGCGTCAGAAACGATCAGCTTTGGATGCCGGCTTCCACCCTCAAATCGTTCAAGAGCTCGCCGCCCATTTCATCCTCCGGAGGTAATGGACGCAAGAACTCTTCGGCCAAGCGCTGCTTCCTGTTCATCAGGATATCGAGCCGCTCATCGAACGACGGCTCAACCCGGCCGGACGGATCCCTCAAAACGGGCAGATATACCAAGACATCCTTTGTCTGCCCTATACGGTAGGCGCGATCGGTTGCCTGGGACTCCACCGCGGGATTCCACCACCGGCCATAGTGCACGACATGGTTCGCCTCTACGATCGTGACCCCGATACCTGCCACAAACGGGGACAGGATGAGGATGTCAAACCCTGGCTTGCTTCGGAAGTCCTGTAAGATCCCATTTCTTGTCTTGACGCCCGACGCCTTGAGCGAGCCGGCACGCAATTTCGTGTCGCCATTGATGATGCGAACGGGGAGGTGGAACTCCTCCTGAAGGACCTTTGCGAGGATTCCTTGCATCGTTCTGTGTCTCGCGAACACGATCACCTTCTCGCGTCTTCCCCGAATGTCATGAAGTGTTGCCAGGAGAGCCCGTAGTTTTGAGGATTGTTGAATCAGTTCGGCGGCGGTCCGGTCCTCTGCATCAGCAACGAGGAGAGCAGGATGCTGATAGAGTTGAGCGAAGCGATGCAGCGCTGATAGGAACCGGTTCCGCCCGGCGGCTTCTCGCAAATCCCGGAGAAGGGCTTGATGCGCTGCGATCTCCTCCTCTGACATGCTGCAATCCAATCTGACGACGTGCTTCGCCGGCAACACGGCGACCTCGGACTTTGTGCGCCGAAGCAGGAAGGCGTGTTGCTGCTGGAATAGCAACGTCTTCTTCAACTCGAGCAGGCGCTCTTCTTGATCGTCGTCCTGCGGTTTCTCAAACCGATCCACGAAGTCTTTCGCTGAGCCGAGCAGTCCGCGCTGCAGCACATCGCAGAGATTCCACAAATCGAGCAGGCGGTTTTCGACGGGAGTCCCTGTGCATGCTATATGCAGGTCCGCTTCGATCGCCTTCATCGCGTGCGAGAGCTTGGTACTCGGAACCTTGAATTCTTGGGCCTCATCGCTGACGACGAACGACCACAGAGGCTTTCCGTCCTTCATGTACGCAAAGCTATGTTGGTAGTTCTTTACTGTCTCGTAGTTGGTGATCACGACTTTGTGCCGCTGAATTCGATTGAGGTCCAGAACCGGGGCTCCAATTTCAACCTCGGCACCCGGGGCATCGTGGCGCCGCAGCTTTGCCAATTGATCTCCGTGAAGGGACAAGACCGGCCAGAAGATGACACCATCGTTGTGGAAGAAGTTCTCCATTTCCTTCTCCCACGTTCGCGTATCGAGCAGAATGAGAGGGGCAACGATTAAGATTGGCCGAAACGGCGGCTCCTGTCTCGACAAATCCGGGAACTTTCCCGATTCGATGCACCACGCAAGGAAAGTGAGAATCTGAACGGTCTTCCCCACCCCCATATCATCTGCGAGCAATACTCCTTTGCGCCCGGAATCTGCGCGCAGGTCTGAAGCCATTGGACGCCGCGTTCTTGATGAGGATGCAGGTTCCGGTCTTGCCGTAGAGCATCCGGCCGATGATAGACTGCGGCGCCCGCGAACTGCATGGCCGTTTCAGCTTCAGACACAAACCCGCTTCGTACAGATTCTTCGTTCGTCTCGATGAGCAGGTATTTCTTGGCGGCTTCTTGCTCGGGGTTGTCCGTTCCGATCGGTGACGGATCAACATCTGCAGCACCTTCGGACGGCACATCCACACCCAAATCCGGCCCAACTGGTGGCTTAGGGACGCCATCCGTGCTTGCCGGCTGACCCTGTTCGCCACCAGGCTCCCCCAGCTAGGGCGCCATCATGAAGCGGCGGCGGAGCCCCGGCCGCCTCACCCTGCCAGAGCCTCGCCATGTCAGATTCGCCAAACTGCGGCCGCGGCGTCGGCACAAACTCGAATTCACCGATGCCAATTACCCGCTCACCATACGGCAAGTCGACCTGATCGGCAATGCCGTCAAAGACCTGAACTGGATCGCGTATTAGCCTTTCCTTGAGCGCCCCTCTCACGCCGCGGACTTTCTTCATGCGCTGGAGAACTTCGTGTTGCTCATCGGTCAGGACTATCCGGACCTTGCCCAGCCCGGGCCGATCCAGCGTATAGAACTTCTCGGCGCCTGGATTCCGTTCAAAGACCTGGTGGAACTCTTCACTCGCAAGTTCGGCGCACTTCGGAAGAAACGTAAGCGCCCCATCCACGTCTTCCTTCATATCAAGCCCGAGCGTGGACGGAACCACCACATCGTTACTTCGTAGCGTGCTGTCCAGAGCAGCACCGACCTCCGTGGCACAACCTTTTACCTTCGCGAATGTCAGCCAACTCTCCTGAGGGGTTTTCGCCTCCGGTGATAGTGCGTTGAACGCCTCCATCGCCTCTACCAGGCTATACATCTGAAAGTCGAGCAGGAAAACGTCCGCGCTGCCGGCCCTTTTTACGTAGTAGCCTAGACGGTCAATGTGTACCGGCCGGCCCGCCAGGACAAACGCATATCGATATTGGAAGTCGGACCGTCCCACGTCGCTCTTTCGATCGATCTTCAGCAGGAATGGACTATGTGGTGTCCATGCGCCGATCAAGCTTACCGGCATGTCGTTTTGGATTGCTTCGAAGTTCGCATAAGGAACGCGAATAGCGCCGTCCGCCTCTTCTGCGAGCCCCAACTCCAGCAACTGTTCGATCTCGATCGCAGAACGCCAGGCACCGGGTGATGCCAGTGCATCTGAAGGCCAGTTCGCGCGGCTCGAGAGTCCTCGCGGACCACGAACGGTCAGGGCTCCCGCCTCAGCTGAAACAATCGACGCTGTTGCCGAACTTGTGTATGGGAAATGTCACGGTCTGATACCAAACTGGGTCGCTAGCGTATAAGCGGTCTTGGATTCCCAGGCGCCGATATGGATGATGCGGTTCGTCTTGTCGAACTTAAGATGTCTCTTCAGGTCAAACTGAGGCGTCCGCATTGTGACATTGGTGGCCTCAAAGTCCTTATAGGTAAAGATGTAGGCGGCATTTCCCGTCTCACTGAACTCCGCTATCAGGTAGTGTCGTCCGTACCCATCGAACTTCATGAGGAATGCGCTTGTCGTAGGATGCGCTACCTTCGAGTAACAGAGGAAATCCGAGCTCTTTTCGTTTGCCTTCACCTTCCAGAGATCTTCCTCCGAAACCGCGACCTGGAAATCGAGGATGCGATCGTGATATCGGAGCCAGAAGTCCTTCCGCCGTCGATTCTCATTGTTGTTGGGCAGGATGGTATTGAAGAAGAAGATGATGCTATCGCGGGCCAGCCACGACAAGTATTGCCGGGCCGCGGCGGCAGAAACCGTATCGCCAATTTGGCGACGAGGTACGGGTTCTCGGATCACCCAAGCCGCTTATGGGTCTGGATGTAGTATCGGAGAGCCCGCTGGAAAGTCTCAGAGCGTTTCGCCGATTCACTGAGAATCAGTGAGCTGACCGCTTCGTAGAAGGCATCCGGCAAGGTGAGATCCGAGAGCACCTTTCCCGTGACCCACGTCAAGTACTTGAGGGTCCACTCATCGTTTCGGATGCTCTCCACCTTGCGAAGATATTCGCACGCAACCGTGGCGGCCAACGCGCGGGCCACAAGGCCCAAGCTTGGTCAGAGGGCCAACGTTGTGGTCACGGAGAACGTCATCGACCGACTTTCTGCCCTGAACAGATTTCCTCCGCCAGGAACGCGGCAGCTCCCTCCGAAAAGAGCGACTTGCTGGCCAACCATTTGCGCACGACCAGGTTCCTGCGCGGTGCAGCTCGCGAGTACGGAGATCAGGAGGCCTTCTACGACGGCTCGGATCCTTCATCGTCCGCCAGTGCGCGAAGTAGGCGTTCACCATTCCGTACAGGCAGCGGGTCCGCTTCAATCTCTCAGGATCCTTCACCAGAGCCGCCACGAACATCGGTCGGAGGGCCGTTTCCTCTGCGCAGCACAGCGTCCGGAACTCGAGACCATCCAGCGTACTCGAGCGCGTACCGAGCGGCGACGAACTTTGCCCAGACCGCCGAAGCATCCAATTTCGGTCGATCAAGCTTCACTACCGATCCCTTTGCACGAAGCTTGAGCAGCGCCTTACTCAGTTGCTGACAGGCATGCTGACCCTCCAAAGGGGGCAGCTTTGCCCGTTGCGAAATGACCTGAGCTTCTGCAGTCATCCGCTGCAAGGCGCCGAGGGTGAAGTTCATTGGACCCCCACCTTCACCGGACTCTACGCTGCCAGCCTTCACTCGGATCTTGAGAATCACTCGCCTGCTTTCTTCGGGCGTAGCCTCCTGTTCCTGCTCGCCCCGGCCACTTGCCGACAACTTCTCAAGGAAGCAGCCACGCTTTGCCTCCATGCCCACCAGATCGGACAAAGCGTTCTTCACCACCTCCATTGAGCGATCCTGGCTCAGCTTCAGGTTCTGATTCTGGCTCTCTTCCGCGCTGACTCCCGCGTAAGGACGTGTGTCGGTGTGACCCTCCACGACGATGGACTCGATGCTGGCCCGAAACTGATCGCTGCACAGCACTTCGGCAAATTGGGGTATGTACGACTTCAAGAACTGTTCACCCTCGGGCCGTAATACAGACTTTCCTGTTTCGAAGTTCATCAGCCGGTCCGGCACGATCACCAGAATCGCGTTCCGGTCGCGCGGATCAGGGCGGATCGACTTCTCGTTAAACCCCTGCGGAATCATGTCCTGCCGCAACTTCTTGAGCAGAACGTCCGTCACAGCCGCGTCTTTGCCGGCCGTGCGGTGAACGAACACCAGCAATAGCAGGATGAAGATGACCATGAGGGAGGTCATCAGGTCCGTCAATGAACTGTTCAAATGGTCGGAGTTACTTGACTCTTCCATTGACCCGCTCCATTGCCTTGGAGATCACCGACCCCAACTCTTCCAATTGCCCGGACAACTCCTCGATCTGAGTCTGCAGGTAACTCGAAGCTTCCGAAATCATCGGATTGGAAATCTTGACGATCTCCTTGAAGTTGTTTTCGATGCTCTGATTGTAATCGCGCAGCCCCGACTGAAGTGTGCCCAGGATTCTGCCCAAACTCTGGTCGAGTTCGTCGATCACCCCCTTGTAATCGTCGAATGTCCGCCGGTACTCGGCCAACAACTTCTCGTTCTGCTCCCCGGAGGCCCGCAAGCTTCCCGAAGTCTCGCGCAGTTGTCCCGTCACCTGCGATTGAAGGTGACTGATCCCCTTAAGCGCATCGGTCTGACCGGCAAGCCCCGTACTGTAAGCCTGTACCTGCCGGCTAGCCTCCGCCATACGGTCCAGCGCGCCGGCATTCTGAGAAATGATGTCTGCAAGGAATTCCCGTGCTTTCAGCAACGACTGACTGGCTGCCTGGAAGTCGCGACTGCGCGCCTCGATGTTTGCCAGAAGTCCCTCCAGACGCTTCGCGGTCGCTTCCGACCACGCTCCAGTTTGCTCCACGACCTGATTGGCGGAGGTTTGCGCCTGCTTGGCGACCGTGTCTGCCGCCGCCATCATGTCTTGGGAGAGCGTGCCGACCTTCTCCGCCAGATCACTAACCACCAAAGTTAGCTGAGCGCGCACCGAGCCCAAGTTCTGATCGGCGGACTCCTGCATCCGAAGCATCAGCCCGTTCATCAAGGCGGCGAGCGCCTCACTCTGCTCCCTGCTGGTTTTCATCTGATCGGACGTGGATTGGTCCGCCTTCTCGATAATCGCGGAGAATGCTGCCTGCATGCGGCCGAACTGCGTATTCATTTCGGAGAGCATGTGCCGGGTTGCCTCCAGGGTTCCCTGTACATTTCCAAACTCCTGGCTTGGCCGCTCCAGTCAACGCCTGGTGGAAATCCTCGCCCATCTTGAGAAGAGCGTTCACGAGTGAAGTCTCCAGCGACGTGAGCAGCAATCGAATCTCGCCGGTCACCGATTCCTGCTTCTGAGATTCCAGCCCCACGATGGCAGCCTTGAGGCTCTCCAGCGTGTCATTCATCTGCTGCATGGTAGGCCGGAACTCACTTTGGAGCTTATCTGCGACGCCGGACGACATGCCGCTCGTCAGGGTCGGTACCACGGCGAGGTTGAACGCTCCCACCAGGCGATCCACAACGTCGCTGCTAATGTTGCTTACCGAGACCGTTTGATCATGGGTGTAGCGCCGAATATCCAAGAGAATCCTGGATGGCGGGAGATCGGGGATTGCCTCGCCTACCGCTGCGATCAATTGTTCGTAACGGGTCCGAAGGCCTCGCACGGCACTCTTCTCAAACAGCGTGAAGAATATACTGAGCAGCAGCGCGACGATCGAACTGAGGAATTTGCCCGAGAGTCCATTGATGAGGACGTCAATTCCGCTGATGGGGTCGACCGTGTTTGCCTTGTCGTAGTGGACGCCATAAAGCGCCCACAGGATGGCGATAAATGTGAGCGTCAAGCCGGCGCCTGTGAGCAAGCCCGGGAAAGCACCGAAGATGGCGGCATGGAAGCGTTTCCCTATGACGACCTCGTACGGAAGGATCTGCCGCGGTTTCTCCGTGAGAAACCAGCCTTCAACGTCTTGCGGACTGGTGTAGTGTTCGATGTGGGCGTCAACCGCCGCCCACCAACCTCGGGGAACTTCATCGAGCCTTTCGCATCGGCTCCGGACTCCATCTAGCACCTCAAGTGGTAGCCCGTCTCGGCGCTGTGATTGGTTGCTGCTGCTGACTGAACGGAGGGCATCGGTGAGAATTCCGATCTGCGACCCGATGTGCCGAATCTGGCGGAACAACGCGATCCCCATCGCTCCGAAAGCTAATAGCAGCGCGACACAGCCGTAGAGAACTATCTGAGGAATCGCGAAAAGGAATTGAATCATGGGAGGGAAGGTATTTGAAAAGGCTTGGCATCGGCTGCGCCAAGTGCGAATTCAGAGTCCAGGGTTTGCATTTCTTAGAAGAACTATTCTACTCCTAGACGCCGTGCATGTGTGGGAAAACGTACGATCAAAGAAGCCCGGGGAGTACAGTTGGAGTATCGGGCCACGTCCGCACGGCCAATGTCTGAGTGCGCTTGAACGATGTGCCGTGAGCCTTTACCCCTCCCTAGCCGTTAATCCGGACGCTCGGGGTAGCGGTCATTTTGGGGTTGTGAATCTTGGCCCGTGTTGAGGGAACTGTTGGTAGAGGTCGCGGTACTCAGAGGTGGAGCGCGGGTGTGTCTCTTTAATGCGGCAGAGGGTGGGGGTTCGCGCCAGGGCAGTTATTCCTGATCTGGCACGGTAATCTTAATCGTCGGGACTGCCCGATGAGGGGTTCTTGTTTTGTTCTTCTTAGGTGGCCCCATCGCTTGCTCTCGATTCCTTTGCAGGATTCTCGTGTAATAGCCTGGAGAATCTGGTATTTTCTTGATGGATGCCAGAGCGAATGAAAACAGGCTCAGAAGCCTCGGCGTGAGCCGCCCGGCGATGTTCACGAACGTGTCAAGAGAATCCTCGGGAATCTGGCGTCCATAATGTGCTTCCGCGACGTACTTGAGAACCTGGTAGTCATCCCCCGGGAGCACGTGAGTTTCATCGTCGCGAGTGACAAGATGTAGGTGCTTACCCTTCAGGGTCGCGTTGCTAAAGAAGCGATATGGGAGCGCCTTTGCTTTCATCGCGTTAACCCACTGAAGATCTTCAAGTTTGAGGTCACGTTGTGGTTCGAAGGCCCAGTTGTAGTATGCGAACACACGCCGCCAATTGATCCGATATTCACAGAGATAACCCCGGTCCTTCGGCTTTCTCGAAGATTGTTGGAATTCGATCAAACGCTCGCGCTGGGCGGCCTTCAAATGTCGTTGGGCCGTTCTAACGCTGATATTCAAATCCTTCGCCAATGCAGGCTGATGTACTCTGGCCCAACCGGACCGTCCGTATCGCCAAATGAATCGCAAAATGGCAACGGTAATGAGATCGACACCCTTTGAGCCCAAATCTTCAATGGCGAAAGGAACGGTCATCCGTCCCCTATGAAACGGGTCGGACACGACTCGTTGATGGGGATCCGGGCAATCAAGTGTCGGGTTCGGGGAGTCCGGGAGTTCGGGTGTCGACTGCTGGGCGTCCGAGACCTCGGCGTGTGGATACTCGTGTAGATCCTCCTCCGCCAAGTACTCGGAGTGGAGGTGCTCGACGCCTGGATCCTCGGGTGCCAGGTAGTCAGAATCCGTAGATTCGAGGTTCGTCGGGTGGTCCTCTGGAGACTCGGAGTCCGCGGACTCGGAGAAATCAGTCATGAAGCTTATTTTGTCACATCAGGGCCTATAATCGCATGTTTAACTGCGACATTTTGTCGCATGATATATTATATTAAGCCCACAAGCCACATCCCGCGAGCCTAGTAAACCATCCATTTTCAATCATTTGAAGGCCTATAATCGCAATTCGTCTGCCGTGACGATAGCCGGGAAGTGAGGTGGGCCTGGACGCCTAACTGACCTATTAAGGCATTCATTTTCTAGTACTTGCAAGACAATATGACCCAATTAGCCCGTGAAAGAGGCCTGGAGTGGAGTGTGGAGTAGGACCATCCGAGCATCGCCCAACATGAGCGAACGCCATCTCAAAGGAATTATGTTACCTGCAGACCGGCGGGGATGAGACCGATTTTGTCCGGCAAGGGACGGCAAATGGCGAAAGGGAGAATACGAACGAAATACGTGGCTCATTCCTGGCCGGTTTTGCCGCCAGGACGAGTCATCACGGACGTGAGGACCGCGAGATGTCCGCAAAACGACCTCATCGAGCCCCATTCACACTAGGAGGACCAGCGCTCCTGAGCGCGGCGGCCAGCGTTTCGTACCGCCAATCGAACTATAACTTTCACTGACGGCGGCACCATGACCGGCCGTGCGCCTCGCGCTTGCGTAATTACCGGGCGAGTCTAGTACTGGCCGGTCCACGCCAAGCCTGTCGGGGGCCGCGTAAATGCATTGCCGACACAGGCCGGGCACGGTGCCGGTTACAGACTGACAGAAGATCAGCTCCCGCGACTGCATCTATCGTTGGGCGTGAGCACACCACAGCGACGGTCTGAGAGGCCGCCAGTGGTCTCGAATCCCTTTGCCGGGAGATAACTGTGCGGCCTGCAAAGGCGATCTAGCGGGTAAGTCACCGCTATGGTCAGATCCCTGTCATGTGGAGATGAGGTAAGGCTGACCGCCTTCGCCGCACTGACCAGACCCCTCGCCCCTCTACTTCATGGGAGTGTGGCTGTTGGGCACTTATATTTCCCGGCTGCCCTTATCGCCTCATCACACCACTCTCCAGGAGATTTGTACCCGACGGCCGCGAAAGGAGGAGTGTGCAATCCAATCGGTCCGGGCCTTTCGTAGTTCGCTTGCGCCTATACTCATGGAAGGTTGCTCCTACGAGGGCGTTGTGCGTGGGCGTGTCATGGACCTTGATGAACTCTGGTCGTGGACGAGGTCAGGCGAACGATCTCGCAGGCGATTCCTGACGGCACTAGATCGGTTTCAACCTTCAGGCCGGCGTATGGTCCAGGTCGGCGACCGCCCTTGAGCCGCTGACTGGACAATGCATTCCAGCAGAACCCCCAGCAAGCCCTTCCTCGGCACTTCCTTTCTGGCGGCGGGCTTGCCGAACGCGGGCACCCCTTCAATGGCCGTGAGTGTTGCCTGTCCCCCCATACCCTTCCTTCCTCGTCAATGGCTTGTACAGAGCACCCGGCGGCCTTCCCGGGTAGGTCGTCGTGGGGCCGCCCAGCGAACACTCGGTCACAACGGCCGCTCCGAGAATACTGACTATCGAGGGGAGCGTTTCCTCCCGCGGATGCCCAAGAGCAGTTTCCGAAGAGTAACTCTCCTTGGGGCTCCCAAGAGGCAAACTCGCAAACTCGAACTCATGTCGCGGCCAGCCCCGCCGTCGAGAACCTTCTACTCGGGCATTCCAGTTCAGGTGTCTTTACAAGCTATACTCATAAGCCTTTGCGAGACCCAGGGATTGAACCCCGGTAGGTGTCATGGAACGTGAGGTTCGGTGGCCACTGACTAGGACTCTCGATCGTCGTCGTGACCGAATTCCCCACGGTAGCGGTTCGTTTCCCCAACCTCCCCAGGCCGATTTATCATCGAATTCAACTAGCCATTGGGCCGGTGAAGCGCTCAGTGGTGTTCGGGCAGCCACCCAGCGCTCCCCCAAGGGCAAACCACTCTTGCGACAAGCCAAACTCGGCACCAGTGCCTTGCAGCCCCCTGCCTTACCAGTCGAGAAACTCCTGCCCCGGTTTAAGTATGGCGGGACCTTGAAGATAGCCGCTCACAACGGGAGATCCAGCAGCTCTCCTGAGCCGGATCTCCCATTGATCCGCACGTTACTCTATGCCCAATGACCTATCCGGTATGGAGCGCGACGCTATTCTGAGACAGGCTTCGGTATCGGAGGCGTAATATCGCCGAAGGTCTGGCGGAACAGGCGAGGGGCCGACTCGTACAGGTAATACAAGGAGCCTCGTCGGCGGAATTTGTGGGTGAATTTGGCTGGATTCAGCGGGACGATTGGCTGAGGTATCGGTGGAGCTTCTTGCAAGTGGAATCGAAGGAACGCTGTTGTTCCTCCTCCGATTCCATGGCATAGACTAGCGGTCCACCTTCCTCGTCGATTCGGTCGGCGAGTATCTGGTCGATGTTCTTCCTTCTCAGGGAAGGGTCTTGGTGCAGATCCCGAATGATCTCGCCGCCCAACGTCCACAAGTTGTCGACGTGTTTCTGAATCGTCTTCGGCGATAGATCGGAGGCGACGAGTTCCTCCAGAAACGGCCGGAAGCAGGTTACCAGCTTCTCGCCCGGCGGCAGATCCTTTTCCAGTCCCATCCACGCTCTCGGCCAACCGTCCAGACCGCGGCAGTACCGCTCCAGCAAGGCAGGCGATACGGGGGCGGCGCGGTTTATCGTGGAAGTCTTCGCCGACGTTTGCTTTCGCGCCATGGAACTGATCACAATTCTAAACCGCTGCCACCGCTTCCGGGGATTCGTCTACCACCAAGCTCGATTCACTTCCGACCACAAGAGCATTGAGATCTCCGTACGGCCGCGCAAGCGTTCCGCCGCCATCTGCTCGCGCTGCCATCAGCCCGCTCCCGGGTACGATCAACTCCCCGAGCGGCGCTTTGAGTTCATTCCGTTGTGGGGATTCTTCGTCTTCCTGCTGTACGCCATGCGACGCGTCGATTGCCGTCGTTGCGGCGCCGTCGTCGTCGAAGAAGTCCCCTGGGGCGATGGCAAACGCACCTTAACCAGAGCCTACATGTTGTTCCTGGCGCGCTGGGCCCGCCGGCTGTCCTGGAAAGAAACTGCTGAATCGTTTCGAACTTCCTGGGAGAAGGTCTTCGACGCGGTCGAGCACGTCGTCACCTGGGGCCTGGAACACCGGGTGCTGGGACAGATCGATGCCATCGGAGTGGACGAGATTCAATACGCCAAGGGCCACAAGTACCTGACGCTGGTTTACCAGATCGATCTCGGCATCACCCGCCTGCTGTGGATCGGCAAGGAGAGAACCATCGAATCCTTCCAAGGATTCTTCACCGCCATGGGCAAGGACGTAATTTCCAAAATCGTATTCGTCTGCTCCGATATGTGGGAGCCCTATCTCAAGCTCATCCGCGAAAACTGCTCCGAGGCCCTGCATATTCTCGACCGCTTCCACATCGTCGCCAATATGAACAAGGCACTCGACCAGGTCCGTTCCGAGGAAACGGGCCGCATGAAACGCGAGGGCCGTGCCCCCGTCCTCAAGAAGTCCCGTTGGTTACTGCTCCGTCGCAGCGAGAACCTTGGCGACGAACAGCAGTTCCGGCTGCGCGATCTCCTCCGCTACAACCTCAAGACTGTCCGTGCTTATCTTCTCAAAGAAGCATTTCAGCAACTCTGGGAATACAGTTCGCCAGTCTGGGCGGGCAAGTTCCTCGATGAGTGGTGCCGCCAGACCATGCGATCCCGCATCGAACCCATGAAAAAGATCGCCCGCTCGCTACGCAAACATCGCGAGCTCATCCTCAACTATTTCCGCGCTCAAAAACTGCTTTCCAGCGGCGTGGTGGAGGGCTTGAATAACAAGGCCAAAGTCACCATGAGAAAATCGTACGGCTTCCGCACCTACCGCGTCCTTGAACTCGCACTGTATCACTCACTTGGCAAACTGCCCGAGCCCGAGTCCACCCACGATTTCTTCTGACGAGCCTACAAGGAAAGGGCTTCTCCGTTCAAGCGCAATACCCCGGCTAACCGCTTGATTCTGAAACCTTGAATCGGCTCCTGTCCCCCTTCGATATTCGAGATGGACTCGGGGCTGCAGCCCGTGGCCTTCGCAAGTTGAATGACGCTCATACCCAACTCGTCGCGCCGTTGTCGGATGATTTCCCGGAGAAGAGGTCGCCTAGAGTCCAATGGAACCCTCTTTCCGCCGAAGAAGCCGGCAGAACGCCGCCCGTATCCGGCGATATTCCTCCACGGTGTCACCTTGTGATGCTACCTTGCTCTGATCAGCGGCCAATTGAATGACTACGCCTCCGTTGCCATCAGAAGCGGAATAGGTCCTCCCTACTGCACCGCACGGTTCAACCTCACCTACGAACGGTACCGCATCCGCAAGATTGAGGAATAGGGTGTTCAGTGCTTTGAGCGAATCGCCGTGGACAGGGTGAACTCCACGCCAAGCCCTACTGTTGTTGTCGTTGTCTATTGCGAATCCAGCCTTTGCAAAGGACCGGACGTTTGCCCGCAAGCGTACTGTTTGTGCTTTCATTCGTCATGTTTCCTTCAGTTTGATTTCCCTTGAAAATACAAGGGGGGGCCGGCTCGAAATGGTCCTAATCGGATTCTTCAGAGCTGACACCAGGTCAATAGCGGCTAAAACATTTCCCTCTCGCGTCCGAGGTTTCCGAATAACCGGCTCGAAGATCCGCTACCGAAAGCTGTGGCGTCGGAGGAGACAATCTTGCGCGAGTATTACTTTGGCCCCGTTTACCTGGCTAGTCTAGTAGACTCACCATTCAGACTGCGAGCTTCGAACCCATGGACAGCGGGGATCGGCGGCGATTGCCGCGGGCCGTCTCCTAACATCTCCGTTCCAGGCGAATGCGACAAGTCGTCTGCGGGGGATGGCGAGAGTCATTGTCGATGTAACTTAGCCCATCTTGCGGATGACTATACTATTAACCCCTTGCAGGAGTCCTTCCGCATTGGAGCTGATGAACCATGACGCTACAGCCAGAAACTTACATCTATACGGAAATTAACCTCTCAGCCGCCGGCTGGGTACCGTTCAGAGGTCGTAAGGCGGCCGGGTGGGGATGCTTCCTAAGTTCTGGAAAACATCGCCGCACCCTCCGAGGCAGTTCACAGACGAAATCCGAGCGTCGCTGCGAGCTGCTCGGCATCGTCGCCGGCCTACGAAAGATCAACCGACCGAGCCTCGTGCATATCTATAGCGGCGATTCGTACATCTTCGACTGCGCTCGATCTATTGCGTCCCGGAAGAAGAGCGACCCCTTTGCGGCGTCCGTCTCACGAGGTACGGCACCCAACGCCGACCTCTGGAAGCAATTCCGAGAATTCATGGACACCCACGCCATCAAAGTCCATTGGGTGAGCGCCCGGTCACGACATCAGGAGACCCGCATCGCTCGTTCAGCGGCACAGGATGGGAGTTCAGAGTCCTCCTAGTGCTCGCGGTCACGGAAGCCGTGGTCGCGTTGTGGTGCGGTTAACGGGAGACTGTACGGCGCCTACGCCAGGTACGGCGCCTACAGTGAAGCCGTACGGCGCCTACGGCTTATATGCGACGGGCCGGCAACGCCGGTAACCGCGGTCCTGGCCGCGACGGCAAGAACACCTTTGATGGCATCGGGCATGGAAGTTCAATTGACCCAGACGGTGGAGACGCCGCCATTGGCCGAACGGTCCAATGTGTAGGCCGACAAGCGGCAACTCGCCAAGAACTTCCTAGGCACGCACCTGCTCAAACGCGGCGTATACCTGGATAACATCGCCCGACCGTACCCAAGGCCGCCCCCCCCACACTCTCGTCCATCCCCCTGTACCGCGCCTAGTCGAAATCCTCGTCAGCGAGGACATTCTCGTCGCCGCGATCTTCGAACTCGGCCTTGTCGAGTTCGCGCCAGACCTCTTCCATCATCCGATCGACACCTTCTTGTATCGCCGCATTCATCAGACGCAGGCGTTGCAGCGCCTCTTCCCTAGCGTCACTCTCGGCGTCGCGTTCTTGCTCGTCGTTCAGGTCCATTACAGAAGTGTAAACTCAATGATCGATCCATCGGAACTCCAGTCCAGTATCTTCGCCAAACTCCAGGCAATCAATTCCCTCGTCGACTTCATCGGCGATGTGGGTGAGATCCGGGCCTACGGTGACGAATCGTGATCGACGGCGTTCCGGAGGCGGCAGAGTTCTCCCTGATGGGCCGCGCCGTGTTGGTGGTGTGGTCCGACGCCGAACCTCCCCGCACGGGCGAGACCGGCGGGTGGAGGCACATCTTCCGGATCTACGTAAAGGCCGAGCCGATCCAGGCGTATTTCCGGATCGCCAAGCTGATCGTCGATGGCGTGCCGACCGGCGAGCCGGACAACTTCCTCAACTGCAACATGAGCGACCTCACCGACGGTGTGCCAGATGCCGAACTCATCCTCGCCCACGACAACACCGTAGTCGGGCGTCTCTACTTCCAGTTCTCCCCTACGAGCGGTAAGCAACTGACTGTCTGGTACCGCAAGTGCTGCGGCCGACTGAACGAGTTCCCGAACGAACCGATGCCACGAATATGCAGCCGAGCAGCGCTGGGTGACCGTGCATCGATTCGGCTTACCATCCGTTCTTCTCTCGGGGCGAAGCCCTCCTAAACCTGACCCGATCGATTTCCCGTTTTGTTAGCGCTCTATACTAATAACCCCCTGAGAAGTATTCGTGTGCCTCAATCCATCGCGCTCAAGGCAGCCGAGTCTAAATGGCGCAGATGATGATGGCCGCTTCCCAGGAGGAACAAAGAAAATGAATAGAACGGTGAAACAGACCAGGTTTGCTCCCGTGCGAAAGCTCCGAAACCGAAACTGGCGTATCGGGCCGAAAGGTATATCGCAAGATCACCAACACGGCAAGGTCCGTATCTTGATGGCGAATGGCAAGCCTGGGCCGGATGCCAAGACAGCAGCATCACCGAAGCCGGAGACGACCGAACTTTCGCCTCGCGACTAGAAACTCATGGTGTAGCTCGCCGAGGACTTAGATCGATGGAGACGATTGCTTCATGGATTCAGACGACGTGTTGCTCAGCCATTTGCCGTGGATGGCGGCCTCAGGCATATCGTTGAACGCGTCGGTTATTCTCCCTCTACTCTGTTCTCTTTAGTCTCGGACTTGAGGCGGCAGTAGGGGGGCTTGCAGCTGTTACGGTCCCCTAACGATCTGATCAGGACGGACGAATGAAAACGAGCGGCCTTCAAGAGATGATTGCCACCGTTCGGGGTGCACGGTATTCGGAAGCGGCTCACACGCACCCGTTATGCGCTGCCGGCGTACAAGGTTTGTGGGCTAAAGGTTGGGGCGATCCTCAGCTCGATGATTCCCTCATGCTCCTCTGGATCGAAGACGCCAGCGGCGAACCGATAGGCGTTTTGGCTTATCACTGGGAACGAATCCACCCGCCATATCGGCTTCGTTAGTTTGCATGGTGGCTCCGGCTACGACATCAGCGCCCCCATCGGGCCGTTCAAAGTGCCGCCCTGGCCCACCCGATCACAACGAGTTCGAGGCACACATGTCGGGAATTAACCCTCTCTTCGATCAGTTGCATGCTGATGGAATTCGTGACCAGCGTAAGCTTGCCGGCCCACACGCCCGTGCGCTAGGCCTATGTGCCATCCTCGACTCCAACTTGATGAGATCCTGGTCGGTGGTGAGGGTGCGTCGGTGATGCACTCATAGGGATTGATTCGCCTTCCCGCTGGGCCTTCCCGCTGGGCCTTCCCGCTGGGCTTGATCGACGGAGCCGCCGTCGGAGCGGTAGACTATGATCCCGGTGGCGCAGATTTGCAAATCGTGAATGCAAGTTGAAGGACAGGACAGTGAAAATGAAATCTCGGAACCGCGTGGTCGGACTAAACCCGGCCTGGTGCTACTTGTGCGGCCTTCCAATCCCGGACGAGATTGCCTCGCCTCGACATCCCTTATTTGGGACGGTGGACCACATCATACCGCTCTCGCGGAACGGTGCCAATACACTCCATAACCGTGCACCCGCGCATCGGCTATGCAACGAGCAGAAAGGCAACCACATGATTCATCTGGAGGAGTTTGCCATCGAGCTTCGTGCACGTGTACTGCCTCTTTTGGAGTCCTTGGGCTGTAGCGTTTCTCAAAGAGTACAGAGGGCGGCGGTCCGGAGAGCGCTGCTGGCTTGGCCGGTTTGGGCACCAATATGTCGAAGAGAAGCGGGCCGCGTGGCCATCCAGAGATGGGAGGACGAAGGCGGAAGCATCATTTCGGACGAGCTCGAGCATGGTGAAGGTTCGGTGTGGGATCACGCGGAAGATATCGTCTGAGGGAGAGTTTCGCCGGTGAGCGGAGGTCGGCCCGGCCCGAGGTAGAGTCGGCGGTCTGGATGCTTGGATGAAGGGGCATAATTGGATTTGTTCGATTACCCTGTCCCGACGCCCCGGTGCGTAAGAGGTAGGACTACCCGCTGCGTAAGAGGAGGACTACGCCGACCCGTAGCGCGAAACCGAACAGCGGGTTTCCCCCAAGCGTTGCCGAACTCCGGCCTGGGCAAAGCCATCTCCTATTTGACGAATCAGTGGCCGAAGCCGACGCTTTTCCTGCGGCAAGCCGGCGTGCCGCTCGACAACAACACCGTGGAACGTGCCCTGAAGAAAGCCATCCTGAACCGAAAGAACGCCCGCTTCTATAAGACGCTGAACGGCGCTGGAGTCGGCGACCTGTTCATGAGCCTGATCCACACCTGCGAACTGAACGGCGCCAACCCGTTCGACTATCTGACCGAGTTGCAGCACGCCGAGGAGGCGAAGCAAACCCTCTCGGAATGGACGCCCTGGAACTACCGCGAGACGTTGGCGCAACTCGCCACACCAGCAGCCGCAAAACATATGATGAATCCTGACTGGCCTAAAAGGAGTCGACTGCGGCCAAGGTTGGGTGATGCTCCGAAGGGGTCCGCACCAACGGCCCTTCCGGGACAAAATCTAACAACGTTTTTGGCCACGCTGAAGGCGAGCGAAACGCGATTCTCGGCATTCACTGCCGAGCGATCGCTATGAAGGCATTAGCGGCGCTTTGAAAACCGCTGACGCTGGTCTGCACCGGCAGCTCACCGGCCGTGACATTCGGGATGGCGACATTGAGCTGGTATAACCCTGAAGATACGATTCCGGCCCATTGCACCTGGGCGTTCACTCCTCCAATGGTCACCTGCGCCGGCACGCTCAGTAGAGCTGGCTGGGCGACCAATTGGGAAGTGGGCGTTACCGGATTTGTCGGGCCGAAACCGGTCCCGTAGAGTTCGATCACCTCACCCGGAACCGCAGGGCGGGATGATGGCCCGGCCGGGCCCACGAGGGTTCCGTCCAGGTGGATTGCCGCTACATAGGTCGTGGTAGCTGATTGGTACGTGAAAAAGGCCGGCGACAACGCCTGCTTCAGGACAGTTGCTGAATAGCTCGCGCCTTGCGGCGTGGTCACCTGGACTTGAACATTCCCGATGGTGGCGTCGTCCGGAGCAATTGCGTTGATCTGGGTGGGGCTGATGTACTCGACCAAGGCAGGTTTGCCGTTGATCGTTACGGACACGCCATCGAGCTTGACCGGAAGATTGCCGGCTGAGAAATCGGATGACGTCCAAGACAGGGAGGATGTAGCAAATCCGGTTCCCACAATCGAAACGAATCCTCCGGATGAGATCGCGGGCTTGAAGCTCGCCGCATTGACCACAGAGTTGATCCGCGAGGTAGCCGAGGGCAGCGGCTGCTGACGTTGCAGGAGGATGCCATCGAACCCACCGAGCGTCACCTGCGGTGCGGGCGAGCCATCATTGTACAGAGCCGCCGACGTTACATACACGGCATCTGCAATCAGCGGGCCTGAGCCGCCGTTGTGGACCCTCAGAAATGGCGCATCCGACGCTTTCAGGTTCGCGGTGGCAACTGCATGCAACGCGTCGCCCGCGCTCGCCGTCGTCTGGTCGATGGTGGCCGATGCCACCACATTCCCACCCGCTACCAGTTCGTAGACGGCGCTCTTCGTCCAGTTTGCCGCGCCCGGCGCCGCCGGCAGCCAAACCTGGACTGTGTATTGCCCGTCCGCCGGAATATTGAGGTTCCACTGCGCCTGGCCGCTGCCAGAATCGAGCTCGAGGTTCCCTGCCAACAGTGATAGTAAGGGCCATTCAGGTTTTGCGGCTCAAACGGAAGATTCTTCGTGGCAGGACCCCAGGAGCCCGTGTTATAAGTAACGGTGTTCCACGCGCCAGTGACGCTGAAAGTGGGATCTGAGTCGTCGACAATGTACTGATAAAGTGGCGCCTGAGCACCGGTGAAGCGCTTGAAGGCGGCTTCCAGCATGACAGTTTGTGGAGTCGCGGAGCCATTCAACAACACGATTCCGTTCGCAAAATCGCGGCGATACACCTGCGGCTTTTGCGGATACAGTTGTACATCGTCCAGCCAAACGTTTCCCGCGACATCGCCGACCCAGAATTCCAGCCGGCCGTCGTTCGCTGTTGCGGCGGCAGTGAACGACGCCGAATAGAGGCTCCAGCTCGTCCCGATCGCGAATTGCGCCGACAGCCCGTAATTCGTGTAATTGGGCGCGCCGCCCTGCGAAAAGACCGTGATCGCCCGGGGCGAATCCGCTCGCGCCCAGAATTGAACCCGATACTCAACTCCCGCGGACAAGGGAAGACTGCCCTGCTCCAGGTCGATGTGCCAGTTGACCGTTCCCGCGGAAACGATATCGAGATGCGCTGACGAAGTTCCCACCGCCGCGATGCCGGTATCCACGGTTGCCGTAGCCTTTCCCTGACCATCGTTGGACACGTTCAACTGCCACTTGCCGAGACCGGCTTCGAAGCCGCCGTTCGTGAGGAGGTTTGTGGACGCTCCGGCTTCGACCTGGGAGGCCGGTGCGATGGGATAGCCCAGATTGAAATCGTATTCGTCGTACCACCATGTGACTGGCGGGGCCTCGTCGCCAAAATCGAACCCGAAGAATCCGTCGCCCATGAGCGTCAGTCCCAACCCGAACCGCATATTCGGGTATGAGCTTTGAGCAAACGAAATTGTCGACGGGAGCAGGACGTTCAAGGGGTGATAACCGTAGCCATTCGCCAACTGGTTTGGAGGGGCCCCCTGAATCATGGTCATGGTGGGAGAGATTGCCTGCGATTCCCATGACTGATACAGATCCCACAGGGTTCCAAACGCCTGTTGGCCCTCCCGCACACTTTGGGTGAAGAACTCGAGGCTGGTGCCGTTGAAGGCGGCCAACGATTTGGATTGGGCCGGCGCATCCAGCACATGACCCGAAACGTATGCACCCGGAGCCAGACTGCGGAACACGCTCACAGCCGAATACATCCCGGCGCTCCATGAGGCATTGAGAGAGGTCGCATTGTCGGCAATGCCGTCGCCGTTCGAATCGATCTGAACTGCGTTACCGTTGCAATCAGTAAACGGTTGTTGAATTCCCGTGTTGAAGCTATCGAAAAACAGGCCGTCGGAGACGAAGTTCGATTGCGCCAATAGTTGGTACGCATACCGCCCGAGGAACTGCGCCACCGCGGGATTGGTAACGTTCAGAAGGTACCGCGGCGGGCTGCACCAATCCGCAATCTTGTTTCCATGGACATCTTTCAGGAAATAGGCATCCGGAGGGTTGCCTTCGCCGCCGTTATCCGACACATTGACGGAGGGAATATTCAAGAAGCCGGGATTCGAGGCACGGAGCTGCGCAACGTTGGCGGCGCTCAGGCTGGCCCCCAGGACCAACTGAGTCTTTCCGGCCTGGTCGGGCGCGTTGCTGAAAACATAATCTCCGATCCAGATGTTCCCGATCCGCGGATATGTGCCGGCGGGCGCGGATACAGCCCTGTAAGTCGCCGATTGCAGGTAATCGGGGTTGGAGGCGCACCGGATGTAGACGCGATTCACCACCCGAGGGTCCGCGGAGAGCCCATTGATCACGCCCTGTTGCGAAGCGGTGGCGGGCCCGGTATCCAGCACCTGCATGGCAGAATAATGGGAAGCACTGCCTATCGAGTAGCGGCAAGTCGTCGCCTGAACTGTCGTGAAGGTAACCGTGACGCTGCTGCTGCCGGCGGTCAGGAGACCGCTCGCCGGGGCGAAATTGCTGATCGGCACGCCGGTGAAGTTATACGTAGCTGACCCGCATCCAGTAACGGAATAATTCAACTGGCCGGGAGAAACACCCGCCAGCGAGAACATCACTTCGTTGTCGGCGAAGGGAGCCGAACGCGCGGCATCGAATGCAATGGCGGAATCGGACAGCGCTAGGTTCGAGATCCGCACCTCATCGACCGTAAAGACTGTTGAGCCGAGCAGGATCGATCCTCCTGCAGCGGAAGGTGCGTAGTAATGGCCCTCGTTGTTGTCGGCGATTTTGACGCCGTCCAGGTAGAACCTGATGTGGTTGGCGCTCGCTGAGAACATTGCCGCGATGTGATGCCATTCGCCTGCTTTCCAAGCGGTCATGTCGCCGCCTGAGGTGTAGGCGCTCTCCCACTGGCCATTCACCTGTGCGCCAGTGTAGACGATGCGGCCCTGGTGGGCTGAGTCTTCTGCAATCGTGAAGAAGTCGCCGTTGGAGGCTCTGTACGTGAAGATGCTGTAGCCCGAGGTCGAAAAGGCCTGATCGCTCCCATTGAACCGGGTCGCAATCCACATCTCAACCGTCCCTTCGGACACGTTAAGCGAAGCGCCCGGATACGTGATTCCCGTGCCGGTTTGAAGATAGAGGCCTTTGCCGAATTTGCCGTTATCGTACGCAGCGCCTGCAGGATTGGATGGAGAAGTTCCTGATGTGGTGGTCATTGAGTTGTCGTAATGGAGAAGAGCGAGTTGGGTCATCGGCCCGGAGGCAAGCGTCTGGCCACTCTGGGTGATCGTGTAGGCGCTCCCGCCGGTCGAACTTCCAATGGCAAAGCTATAGTCGGGAGTGAGCTGCAATTGCACATTCCGGCATGTAGGCTGCGCAGCGGCATCAGGGAGGATCAGGAAGCAGAGGGGAAGGAACCGCAACATTCGCATCGGTCTCGCGCGACCTCCGAAAGGGAAGATCATACCAAATCGGCGGTCTGCTCAAAGGCCATCGCTCGGAACGCCTGTCCGCCAACGCCGCAGAAACGTGACGTTCAACAGTGGTTCCGAGTTCATTGAGCTCTGGACTCTATCTGCGATGGCAAGCCCAGCTATGCAGACTTACCGAAACCTCGCGATTCATTGTCGAAAGGGTCGGGAGGCGTGTAGTCCCAGACCCCCGTTGCCCTGGTAGCGGTAGCCTCGCCAGCGGCAGACGTCGCCGCTCGCCCGATCCACGCGCTCCAGGATATCGGTGAGTGTTTCTCGGGGTTCGGCATGGACTGACGGCCGACACCGCACCTGCACTTCTGCGTGGAGATATCGTGGGGTCCGACCTCGTAGCCGCAGTGAACACACGAAATTGATTTGGGCTCCGGCATAGGCTTCTCGGTCCGACCATCAGGACGCTCCGCGTTCAGCGATGATCCGTCCGACGCTCGCTCGCGAGACGCCGAGCTTCTGGCTGATGTCCCACTGGCTCAGACCTTGCTGATGGAGTTCCAGCGCCTTGGCGCGGTCAACCACGACCTTGGGCCTGCCGACCGCCTTGCCCTGTGACCGCGCCCGGTCGAGGCCAGCCTTGACGCGCTCCGACAGGCGAACCCTCTCCTGCTTGGCGATGGTGGCGAGGATCGACAGAACCGCGTCGCGGAACGGACCAATGCTGCGGAGGTATTCTTCCTTGAACGACCACCAATCAATTCCGTTCCCGGTGAGTCGTTGAAGATGCTGGAGAGTCTCCAAGACGCCCTCCCTGGTGAAACGGTCGAGCGACCAGAACAGAACGAGATCGAACTTCCGCTCGGCGGCATCGCGGAATAGGCGCTGGAACTCGGGGCGGTTCGCGTTCTTGCCGCTGGCCTGATCGACGTACTCCCCGGCGAGGGTCCAGCCTTCCGCTGCCTTGTTCGTAACGAACTGGCGAAGCTCCCGGAGCTGGTTCTCGGTGTCCTGGCCCTTATCGACCGTGGACACCCTGGCATAGGCGCAAATTCGGAGCATTGAGTCTGATACCTCCTTGATTGTTATCGCTCGGAATGATGATGGATGGCCACACCGAAGCGCGTGCACCCCGCTGGGTGTTCGGTGAGCCCTGCCACGTCGCCTGGCACTTCGGAAAATGGCCATCCGAACATGTAATTTGCCGCGCCAGACAGATTCCCGCTCTGAGGTTCTCAGGTAGGACTCGGATTTGGAATCCTTCGGTTAACAGCCGAATGGCTTATAGCCGCCTCACGCTGTAAACACAAGACTTATACGCTCGAAAAGCCAATATTGCGGGAATTTGGGGGAACTCTGGGGAGACTCTATGTGCGAGTCCCCCAACTTCCGGATAGCGTGATCCGACCGGGGCGGATGGCGACATCAGCGACTCTATGACTGCACTACCACTTCAAAGTGCCTCGGGTACGGGAGGATCGAGAGACGAACTGTCTTCCGTTCGGCCATCAATCCGCTACGCCTTATGTGCGATGACGCTTCGCCAATTCTCTCGTCTGAGGAAGAACCTCACGGACTTAAATGGGCTGAACAGCCTTTCAACCTGCCGTTGTCCAAGATCTGCGTCCTTTGTGATCGTTTAGCCGGTAAACGTCCTTCAGAATGACCTCTACGCGCGCGCAGCTCTTGATTTCGCCAGCCAGGCGCACGGGCGCACTGGCAAACAGCATGTCGGACGCGAGTTTGGCCTCCTGCGCCGCCCGCGGATCTTCCGCCGGTTTGTCTGGAACCGTTCTCTTTTGCGGAGTGCGGCGCCGGGCTCTTGGTCGATCGCGAATTGCATGTCCTGAACGGATTGGGCCGGCACCAGCTCGTAGTTCGGCTGGCCGGACGCAGTCCAGATAAAGAGGTTGGTGGTGGCTTCCGGGTCAAGGGGCTGGACGAACACCTTGTTTTCCCGCCACTCGATCTTCTATGAAGAACTCCCGGCCACCACCACCTCCATGACGGGCTCGGCCAGCTCGATGACGCTCAGATGGTTCGGCACCGTGGCGACCCGACCACCCTGTGCGGATCCGATCTTTTGGTGTCGATTCTCTGAGTGTTGGCCGTCCGCCCGATATCGATGCAAGTAACATAACTCACAGCTTTCTTCGCGTTCGGGAGGCATTCGATGACCTGGCGCAGGTCTAACTCTCAAGCTCTCGAAGATCGCGTCGTGCACGGCAATGTCCCGACTCGCCGGACAATCTGAATGTTGTAGTGCGGTTCCCGCAATTATCGATTACTTCGCGGTCTTCTAAAAGCGCTCGGATTTGTCGACGACTACGTGCAAACGGATCGCCCTGCTTCATAAGCGTGAGTGATCGCTCAGCCTTTTGCGCCAGGGTTCTCGACTGCCAGGACGTCCAGGACCTGCCTCGCGGTCATGCCGGGCACCCTGCTGAAGATCTCTTCGATTCTCCGGACCAAATGATCGAATTCATTATTGTGCGATAGCCTGCCGAACTCTCGTGCCAGGCCCAGCCCCTCTTCCAGTATCTTGGCGTTGAGCTTTAGGGCCCCGGTAGCTACGCCGTACGACTTGAATGCGTACGCCCGCAGGATGTCCTGGGCGAAGATGGCGCCTGTTGCAATGAGTCGCAACGCTCTTATCAGCAGTGCCGGATGTTGTCTCAGGACATGTATGGCTCTTTCTGCGTATGTACCGTACAGTTCCAAAACCTCTCTTCCCAGCGCGGACCGCCGCAGGATAATATCGCGGAAGTCGTAAGCCACCATTAACGTCGGGCGGCCTACGAGTTCCACAACCGGGTCGCGTTTCCCGATGAGGTGCCTCGTAAGCTCCGTGACAAAGAAACACATAGCGCAATCCCCTTCCGAGTAAATGCCCCCCACGGCGCACAACTCCGCACCGCTGACTTCGCCGCAGTTGCGCGTTCCGTCTGAATTATCTTCTGGATAACAGCAACAGCCCATGTCTTCTTCCCTCCTTTTTGGAAATTCCGGCGATCATATCACGTTATAGGCCCGCCCTGGGAGAATTCGTATCTCAAGAATTCGTATCTCAAACAAGATAATCCTGGAGGGGGGAAACCCGCATACAGGGAATTGACCATCGGCGTCCAGAAATCGAAACGATCGATCCGAGAACGGACTCAGGCGTTTCCTGGAGGGCGGCGGGCCTGCCGCGCAGCGGCTTAGTAGTGTGCTGGGCATGCTCAGCAGCTTTGGGGGTGCAAGTCCCCCGCCCAACCTGACGAAGGTGAAGGGCCAGTGAGAACGCAAGGGCTACCGCCGCGAGGCGGGGTCTAAAGGAAGCGATAGCAAATGTGCGAGTCGATGGACAAAAACCGGAAACAAGGCGCCAGCGCCGGACGAGCAGGCAACTTATCGCGAAGTCCATATCCATCAAGGGTGCGAAGCGTAGATTCGGCGATTGGGCACAGAAGGCACTGAGCTTACCCCAGGAGATCTGCTCGGTGTCGCTTCGGCGACTGAGGCTGTCGAGAGGCAGTCTGAACGGGGGGGCAGAAGGCAGCAGAGGGCGTATTAGGTCATGACGCCGGCAAGGCTAGTGAGGCAGTCCGCATGCCGAAAGGGGGAGTAACGGATAGGCCAAGCCGGGAACGGTGGCTGAAGGCCCGAACGAGAAGGCGCGGCCAGTAGGCCATGAATCTCATGGACGACAAGCAGCAGAACATCCAGACCGAACTGGACTTCTCATCAGCGCAGACGGGTGAAGCCCGAGAGGCGGGAAGGGAACGGGACTGAATCGTCCGGGGCGATGAATGGAACCGAAAACCCAGCCCGCACAAATCGATTGATGGAGGAAGTATGTAAGCGCGACAACCTGAAGGCAGCATTGCGGCATTGTTCGAGGACTGTTAGCGTAACCCGACTCGAACCGCCGTGTACGGACCCGTACGCACGGTGGTGTGGCAGGGGTCGGCGGGTAACCGCCCCTATGCCGATCAAATACCCTGACGCGGCAAAGTGATAATGTCCCCTTTGAGCAAAGTAGAAGTGTCCTCTTGACAGTCCCAAGCTTTGGGGATGCAAGAAGGACAGCTACTGATGACGCAAGCCGATAGGGACCGCTTGGTGACGTTGAAGAAAGCCAAGAAGAAAGTGATTACGCAGCGCGAGGCCGGCGTGGAGTTGGGGTTGAGCACTCGGCAAGTGAAGCGACTGCTCTACGCGATGAAGAAACGAGGCGATAAAGTCGTGATCCACGGCCTGCGCGGAAAGCCGTCGAACCGGCGGATCGACAAAGAGATCGAAGAGGAGGCGGTGAAAATCTTGTCAGCGCCGGTGTACGCAGGATTCGGGCCGACATTGGCGGCGGAGTACCTGCGGAAGAAACACGGAATCAAGGCGAGCAAAGAGACGGTGCGGCAGTGGATGATCCAGGCGAGATTATGGCGGGCCAGGAAAGAGAAAGTGGAACAGGTACATGTGTGGCGGCCGCGGCGGAGTCGCTTTGGAGAACTGGTGCAGTGGGACACCAGCGACCACGACTGGCTGGAAGGGCGGGGAGAGAAGCTGTACCTGATCGCCATGATCGACGACGCGACGAGCCGGCTGTTTGCGCGGTTCGTGCGCCACGACACCACCGAAGAGAACATGAAGCTGCTGTGGAGCTACCTGGAAAAGTTCGGTCGGCCGGTGGCGTTCTATACGGACAAGGCGAGTATGTTTCGGACGGCGGAGAAACGGAAACGGGATGAGCCGGGAGTGGACAAAGACCCTGTAGAGATGCCGCCAACACAGATTGGGCGCGGGTTACGGGAACTGGGGATCACCTGGATCGCCGCGCATTCTCCGCAGGCGAAGGGGCGCGTGGAGAGGAATTTCCAAACGGCACAAGATCGCCTGGTGAAAGGGATGCGGGTGGCGGGTGTGAAGAGCCTCGAAGCGGCGAACCAATACCTCGAGCAGGACTATCTGGCATGGTGGGAGCGAGAGATGACGGTGGAAGCGTCCAACCCCGACGATGCGCATCGTCCGCTGGACAAGAGCCACAATCTGGCGGCCTCCTTGAGCCATGTGGAAACACGGCAAGTGGGAAACAATTACACCATTCGCTTCGATGCCGAGTTGTATCAGATCGAGCGGGCGGCGATCGTCAGTGGGTTGCGTAGAGCCAACGTGCGTGTCGAAAAGCGGCTGGACGGATCGCTGGCGGTAGCGCTATGGCGAACGGTACTTGCCAGTGGCCGTGTGCCAGGTGGCGAATCGGCCCAAGGCTTCGCCTCCGGTGAAGGGGACGAAGGCGCGTGGTGCCGGCCAGCGGGGTAGCGACTGGGGGAAGAATTTCGATTTGAAGAAGGGGCCGAAGGTGTGGCAAGTCGCAGGGGGCTCCGGGCGCCGGAGGGGTACCGCGGAATGATGCGGAATTCTCAGTCCGGACTGCGGAGGTGGCGCGAAGTCAAAAGGCGCCCGTACAGGGAAACTCTCAGAACGACCGGATTCTACGTGGGGCCGGATTTTAATCGTCACAAGAGAGTTTACGCCGATTCCTTCCCCGCCAACTCCGCTGCCCCAGGTTCCGGGAATCCAGCAGGCTCCCGGAATGCGTTTGGGGAGGCATGCGGAATCGATCGGTCCGAGGGGATGGTCAAACCACTCCCAAACGGATCCGCCGTACCCGCCTCCCGTTGGTCGGCCCCGTTGGTTCAGGTGGGCCCGCACCGAGAATTCGCAATGAGGTTCTGTCGCCGACTCCTTTCCTTATGCCGAATGGTTCAAAAATGCGAGGGCCCTCGAAATGCGTTTTCTCAGGCATGGCGGAATCTATCGGTCCGATGTGTCATCACATCTGATAAACCTGGTGCCGGGGTCCCGCTTCACGGTCGGGTCCGGACCAGGCTATAGGACGCGCCGGAAGAACACGCCCTGCCCATCGTCCGCGATGAGTTCCGGCCGGCTATTCCTTGATCGGGTTGCTCGCCAGCATTGCCCGTCTCCGCTTCACCGGCACACGCAGATTAACATGCACTCCGCAATGGCCTTGGGGAAAGGGGACATTTCTGTTTTGCCCGGAAGGGGACATTTCTACTTTGCCTTGACATGCCGATCAAATACCCTTGACACTGGTCGCCGGTGTTCCATAGAATAAAACCTTCTCGAAACAGACTATTTCACGGTCGTTCAGCGCCGGTCTAGGAGGGAGGGTGATATGATCCTGGACCCAGGTGAATCAATGTCGATAAGCCGCGCTTCAATATAGCGCCTTATAGTAATTGCACGAGGAGAGACTGTGGCATCGAACCTTGAAAACGCCGCTAAGAGTAACTCTTGGCTTCGAGTCAACTCTTTCGACGAACTGATGGAGCACGAAGCGGATATTATTGCGCACATCGAGCGTACGCCAAACGGCGGTCAGCTCTTCCTCATTCATCCTTTTCTGCTGCTGAAGGACATCGGCGTGACTCTGTCCGCTCAGGCCGAGCAAGAAATCCGAAAGCACGAGCCGCACCTCACCGGACTGTCCTCAATACCCTACGAGGCCCTGAAGAAGAGCAAAGAAAATCAGCAGGTCCGCTTTCACCTCCGCGGGCTGTTCCAGAGGCGTCCATGAGCCTGATGGCAGGATTCGATTTCGTTGCCGAGATCTCCAACGAGACCATACGCAAACTGGTCGAGAGAAACCTGACGATTGGCGGCGCACAGGCAAGTCCGCCGTTCGAGTTTACGCTGCCTCTGACGGGTCTCGCAAGCGGTAGCACCCACTTGGTCGTTACCGACCTGCAGTTAGACCTGAACGCGGATGATACGATCACACTCATTCTCGGCTTCGATCGCGGCTCGGCGCTTTTCACGGCTCCGTTGCCATTGACCGTATGTCCTCTCGACGGCACCTTCACCATCACGGCGCCACTCGTCCTCATCTCCGCGGGTGGATCGAGCCAGCAAGTCTCTGTCAACCTCGCAGCCGCCTCCGCCGCGATTCTCTGGTCTACTAGCGCGAAACAGGCAATCGTGCAGGCGCTCGGGGGAACCTTCGGGAACCTCTTCATGAGCCTCGCAGTGCAAGAGCTGACTGGGTACGTGCAGAGCCTGGTGGCGCCCTCGATCCCCCTCGGCTTTAGCGTCGTTGGTGGCATGAATGGCTCGTTAAGCCCAGCGCTGCAATTCGAGATGCTTGAACTGCACTGCATTGCCAATGCCGAGCGCGGCAAGCAGGCCCTCGGTCTGTTCGGCATTCTGCTCGCGGCCAATCATTCACACGGCGACCACACCCGGAAGACTGCGACGGCGATCGCCGCGGCCAGCGACGGCATCTGCATCAGCATCGCGCCGGGGGCGTTCCACTCGCTTGTCTTTTGTCCCGCAATCGCAGGAGCGTTCGGCGCCACCGTCACAAGCCTGCCCGGTTCCTGCGGCGCCTCGACCGGTTTCGACACGCATGGCGTCACTCTGACAGGCATAGCCGACAGCTTCGGCGCCGGCCACATCGACATCCTTGGGTCGGCGTCGAAATCAGACTTCTGCTACAACGCCAAAGCGGCTTTCAACGGCACTCTCAGCTTCTCGATCGGCAGCGCGGGACTCGTTCCAAGCCTCGCGATAAATCCGCTGAGCATCGATGTGGAGATTCCCTGGTACTGCTGGCTCGTCGCAGCCGTCGTGCTGGGGCCGGTCGGGATTGCCTTGACTGGGATCGGCGACGCCATCGCCCACAATCTTGACACCCGAGCGCTGTTGAACAGCTCCCTCGGCGGCGGCATTTCGGGGGCGGCGACGGGCGGGGTTCCCGGCGTTATCTGGACCGCTGTGAGCGTTACTCCGGAAGGGCTCACAGTGCAGGGCAGCCTGCCACTGGCGTTGTCACTTCCCTTCAACCCGCCAATGCTCTCCTTGAGCGGCTCGGTCATGACGACCGCGAGCGAACCCGCCGCAAGCGGCACGTTTCACACCCAAGTCTGGTGTCTTCCAGCCGCCAAGGACTACCCGTATACGGAAACCTTACAGCACCAGACCGGCGTCTATCAGCTCTCCGGCAAGATGGTAATTCTGCCGTTGACGCCGCAGTTCAGCATCACGGTTAACGGCATGGAGGTGGCGCTCTCGGGCGGCAACGGCACGATTGCGCTTCCGAATGTGGATACATACTATCCGATGCCGCTGGCGACCGGCGGCACGGCGATGCAACAGACGGTGCGTGTCGGATACCAGATCTCCGGCAGCAGTATCACGCTGACGAACCAGGCGTTGGAGGGCAACTACGGCTTCCGCCTCTCCGCTACGGCGACTGATTGCGCTGGCAAGCCCGTCGAGGACGACGCGGGCAACCCGCTAATCGGCTGGATCGACGTCCAGTTCGAGGGCCATCACGTAGACATCGGCGGAGGCTACGCGGAGGACGTCCAACAATGCGGGCTGGTGGGAGGGTCGCTCCATTTCCCGGTCGCCGGCAAGTACCCGCTCTTTCCGCCCGTGAACTACCCGGCGGTGGAGTCCATCATCGAGTATATTGGCGATCTCCTCGCCACTGGCGGTCCGCAAGCTGGCGAAATTCTGGTCGCCAGCAAGATCGCGCACGGCAATTCGTTCGTCCGCGCCTTCGTGTCACGCGCGGCGCCACAAACGAAATCCCTGGACGCAAGTACGACCGGCGTGGAAGAACGGCAATAGCCGCGATCGAACGCCGGTCGAACAACTCTTTTGGAATTGGCAGGAGGTTTGGTCGGGTCGGGGCGATTTGAACGATTGGTCCCGCCGCGCTGGTCGATTTCCGGAAGGCCATCGAGATGGACCCCAACGTCCGCCGCCAGTTCGAAGCGTCAGCATCGCAGCAACCCGGCCGCGGGCAGCGCCTACGCGCCGTCCTGGACGACCAGGAATTCATGCAGCAGTTGTTTCCCGCGAAGTAGCCTGAGCCACTTCCGATTTAGGGACACTTGGCGCGTGCCGGAGTCGAGCTCACTCAGACTTAGAACGTGTACTGTCCTCCGGAGGAAAGGCCGGCGATCTGCTGCTGGATTCATACTCGTAAGTGTTAGGTAGAACGTACGATTCGATTCAAGCTGTATCTTGGCCATGTTATCCTCTCGTGCCGCTACAAACGTGGATAGGTCTGTTGAAGGACCTTTCAACTGGTTGGTGAAAACCCTCGCGGCGCGTTCGCGCCGGAAAGCGGCGGCCCTTTGATGTTAGCAACGAACGCCCCCATTATAGGGCATCGCAAATCAATCCGGCCCCCAGTTGCGGGAGGCGGTTTCTCGTACGCCGCGAGCTGCGTCTCCTACTGGACGATTACTGGACCAATGCTGACTGAGACCATGCCGCCCTGCTCGCGCAGTTCAGCGTCGTTCTTGCGTTTCTCGTCGGCCGCGCGGCGCTTCGCTTCCATTCGCACGTGGGAATAGCGCGAAAGCATGGCACGCGAGACGTGTCCGGCGATGCTCATGATCACCTCGTCGCCCGCGCCCGATTCAGAGAGTTCCGTGACCAGCGTGTTGGCGGTTGTCGCGCCAGCGGCCGGGTGGCCCTAAACCGTCAGGTTTGGAGCCAGTTCCGGGCGATCATCCACGGGCGACTGTATTGAGCGCTAAGACGACACTGAGGTATCTAGGGGTTTCGAGCCAGGGGCCTCGGCGGAGAAGAATCCGATATCCGGCTCTCCTGGCCTGCCGACCAGCAGCGCACGGTCAAGCAGCCGGTTGCCTTCTTCGCACGACGTTTCCGGTAAAAGGCAGCAGCTGTGACAGGCGGAGAGATTGCAGTTCTCAGCACCCTGACCATTGCTTTCTATGCAAACCGGATCGGAAGAACACCAACCGGCCTTTTGAATCGCCCGCATCACGATGGTCTCGAACAGGCCCTCCTTTGCCTGCCGAACGAGTCCGCCCATTGAACCCTCAGAATCTCCCGAGGCAGTATAGATAAGGACTCCGCACATGGGATTTCCGGGGTCCTCCAGATCCGAGTACAAACGCTCACGCAGGGAGGCGCTTCCGTATCCACATTCGTACGCAAGCTGATTGATGACCACATGCGCGAATGTGTGCAGAAGCACGAACTGGGGTGTTACTGATCGTTGGGGCTGCCCCTGAGCAACGCGGCGCTGATTGTACCTGCCATTCAACTGCCGGAGGCGCTCCGCGATGAGGGGAGTGCGGCGCAACCAGCCATCCATTCGCCCGGTATCGAATTCCAGAAAAATACCTTCGCCTCTGACGATCATGGCAGGAAGCCAGTCAATCCGTTGATCCAGAGCGAGCCGTTGAAGACGCGGACTGGTTAGATTCCCGTCCGGCGGCAGAATTCGGGTGAAGCCTTTCAGCGCGCGTGTTTCGCGAAGCTTATGGACCATCGCGAGATGTGAAAAGGACGGGGATATCGGTGATTGGTATCCGGTCAACGAGGCGGTCTCGACCAGCAGGTCGCTCTGCGCCGCTCCGCGCGCGGCCTTCAAGGCGTCGTACTCACTTCGCCGGAAGGCCGCTTCGGTCTGGCCGATAAGCGTTGACGGCTCAGGTATACCTTCCAGTTTTCGTTGAGCCGCTGCCAGCAGATCCTTCGGATCAAGATTACGCATTGACGCAACCATTTCACAGCGATCTGGTGACACTTTTCCGCCGATTAGGCCCGACGAAAGAGGTCCCCATATCCTCGGGTCTTCAAGTGCTTTGACGATTCCGCCGGCGGCAGCTTCCGCCCACAGTGGCAGGTAAATTGAGCTCACGACATGGGGGAAATAGACGTTTGAAGCTCCGCGTTGCACAACCTGGAGGAACTGGCCACATCCCGGCGGGTTCTCCCATTCGCCAAGCCAGGGACGAAAGCCCTGGCAGTCGCATCCTATCTTACGTAGCGCGCCACCGTTCTGATCGTTGAAATCAAAAATACCGCCCAGGCTCCGGTTCTGGCCACAGGTGCATGTGATCCTGATACCTGTGAGTCCTGCCGACGACCGGCCCGCAAGCATCCGCAACTGGCATTGAGGACCGCCGGGCTGTCCGCGATGGACCCACTCTCTAAATGGGAAATCCTGTATATGGCCCTGAGGGCATGCCGTGACAAAGCGGACCGGTATTAGCCACGGTTTGCGCTTTCGCTGAACGCAATTGCGAGTTTGCCACGGAACCGCTCTGCATCGCTGGCGATTGCCGAAAAGCGAGAGTTCCTCCATGCCGCCGCAAAAGTGACAGTAGTGCCATCGGGGGAAGCGCACAAACGGCACGTCCTGATTTGGCAACTGCACCCCAACGCCGGGATCGCGGTGATCAGGAGGCAGACGGAGATGGCTCACCCCGAGGCGAGCCTCAAGTCGCTCCTCGCGAATCAGCCAGTCGGCTGGGCATTGCTTTTTCGCGTGCGCAGTCCAGGCGTCAAGCCCTGCTGTCATGAGGGCTTCGTCGCGCGGGAAGGACACCATGGCTCCGACACCGAACGGGGAGATGAGTTGCCCTCTGCGAATGGGTCTGTCAGCAGGCATCTACTCGTCCTCCGGTTGAGGGAATTTGGGAAGCACGCGGGCGTCGCACGTCGAATCGACATTGCGCATTGAGCTTGGCGTCTGATAGGTGGGCTCACCCCATTCCGCAAGTTTCTGAGTGCCCGCCGGATACATCAGTGGTGTGTCCGCAGACGGCGGCCTGAAGTCTCCATACCGGGGCGGCGGATTGCGACGCCAGTCGCTGAATATTTCCTTCAGTTGCCTTCGGGCCGCACTTTCCTCACCGGGATCAATCTCCCGAACACGCGCTGCGATGATCTCAGTGACTCTGGGAACAAGATCCTCCACAGGCTTCCATGGTTGCGGCCAATTGCGGGAGACGTCTCCGCCGAGGTACCTCACAAGCGTGACCGCAAGTGCATGAAGAGCACGATCGCGCACCGGAACCGCAAACGGCGTGACGCTCGTAGGCTCCACCCATCGGTATATCGTCTCGTGATAAGAACGGAAATGCTCAAAATGAGAGCGGTCCCTTGGCTTGGAGGGGTTGTAAACGGTCACCACCAGACCGGGGTGGGAACGTCCGACACGGCTCGTGGCCTGAATGTACTCCGATGTCGTCTTGGGCTGGCCTACGACGGTCATGAGACCGAGTCTTGGAACATCCAGTCCGACCTGAATCATGTTCGTGGCAAGGCAAACGTCGATTGGGTGGGAGTCTCTGGTGCCGTCCCATCTGACGAAAAGCTGCTGAAGGACTTCCGGTATCTCGCTACTCTGGACACGGCTCGTCAACTCGCGATCCGCGTTGATGAATCTCCTCGGGTCATGGGTTCCATCCGGGCGGATCTCCAGACGATCCCACATCGCATTCAGATAGTCGGTGATATCCGCGCGAATCAGCGTCGCCGCGTGCCCGAGTTCACGGAGGCTGTTGAAATACGACATGAGCGTCCAGTACGGATCAAGCTCGTCAGGCGTCCTGGCGTTGAGGCTCTTGACGGATTGAAGCAGCGACGCCATGACTCGGATCTGTGCCGTGACGTGAGATGAAAGGGCCGTCGCGAACACACCGACAAACAGGCGGCCCGGAGCTTTGGCGTCCTCATGTGCAAAGAAGGATTCGCCTGCCTTGAGGCCCTGCGGAGGAAAAAGGAACACCTTGCGACCGTAGAGATTCTGAACCTGCTCTCCGGCACGACAGATGGTTGCCGTGGAAGCGATGATCTTCGCCGAAATCCGTTGTCCGAAGCGTTCGTGCGCGCAGAGTTCATCAATCGCGGTTTCATAGTGTCCGACCATTGACCCCAGCGGGCCGGAGATGAGATGCAGTTCATCCTGGATCACAAGGTCCGGCGGAAAACATCGCCCCCCCGTGTCCAGTCCGAACAGGCTGCGCGCCTCGGGATACCAGGGAAGCAGCGCGAACTTATCAACGGTTCCGATCAGAAGCGTAGGACGTTCGGCATAGATCGCCTCATCCACGACATAAAGCGGAAGGCTGTCATGAAAATCGCAGTCGGTATCGTCACAGCCGAACTCCACGCGTTTTGGATTGGAGAGTTGCCGGTAGCCTTTGACCTGATAGCTGCGACCGAATTCGACCGGCCCCATCTGCGCTCCACACCATGGGCAGTTGAGCATGATGAAAGGATTCTCCCGGCCATCGGCCAGAAGCTGCTGAAGCTTCTTCGCAGCGTCATCGTGGCGGATCGGCGTTACGTCTCCGCCAACCCACAGGCCGATTGAAATGGGCGTCGGTCCAAGATCGTCTTCCCGCTCGCGCCGGATAAGCTCACACGCACAGATGA
This sequence comes from uncultured Solibacteraceae bacterium, assembly GCA_963791985.1. Classification (GTDB taxonomy): domain Bacteria; phylum Acidobacteriota; class Terriglobia; order Bryobacterales; family Bryobacteraceae; genus Solibacter. Next base: position 2,011,993 of record CAWBUN010000005.1, read on the forward strand.
GAGATGCGGCCCGCTGATACTGTTGCGTGGTGAGCAATCGCAGGGTGTAGCGCATCAGCGTGGTTGTGCCATCATTCTGTGGGTTGTCGAGTCGCCGCCAGAATACTGCGAACGCTGTCAGTCCCAGATAGGCTTCCGTCTTTCCGCCTCCGGTCGGAAACCAGATGAGATCCACCATCTTTCGCTCATCGCCACCGCGCTGACTCATCGAAGTGAGGTTCATCAGGATGAAAGCGAGCTGGAAGGGACGCCAGCGGCCACGACCTTTTGGCAGGTTGTTGAGATCCGGCTTTACGTGGGGTTTTTCAATAACAAGCGAACTGCCTTTCTTGATCCATTTGCGCTGCTTCTGCGGGTTCGAGGCGAGGTCGTAGTGAACCTGCTGTGCGAGCATCGCCCGGTTCATCAGTGCGAACGCCTGAGCCACAAGATCATCAGTATTAAGCAGTGCTATGCCCCCGCGGATACGTTGAAGCGCTTCACTGCATTGCACCAAGTGTCGTCGGGCGGCTTCCTTCTGTTCATCCGGAAGGCGGTCGATTTCCTGGTTCCTCTTCCCAATCCATTCCTGATACCGATCCGCAAGCTGGCTGCACAGAGTAATCGATTCCGGGCCGGAGGAGGAGAGGGCGAGCATAGAAAGATCGAGACCCTCAAACTGCGTCGGCACGATTGGTTTGATCTCGAAGGTCGGCAGCGACTCCGTTCGGATGCGTGAAACAGCATCTCTGGTTTCTCCTTCCCAATTGGCGGCGCAACCATGCCCCACTGCGAAGGTTTTCAGATGCGAGAACAGAAGCCGTAGCGATTGTTCCTCCTCGTCCAAAGAAACACCAATCCGGTCAGGGTATTCAAGGAAGCAGGATTCATTCTCGCGTCCGGCGATCTCAATTCCGCATTGAAAGAAACACTCTTCGTCGCGCGGTCGCTGCGCCTGGGCGGCGCGGTTGTTCAGGAGAGTAAATGTGACAATGCGCTCTGCTTCTGCATTTGTTGAGAGGACGTGAGGCCGACTGAACACATGGACCACCAGGGCCGTGTCAGTCTCGCCGTTCCTGACGGGATACCGACGCACCAGAGTCCGTTTCGCTCTGAAGTCCGAACAATCGATATCGAACGTGAAATCGATGGGACGGCGAAGCCAATGAGGCTGCCACCTTCCATCCTTATCAGTGCGGCCCAGACCGGTAATGATCTCGCGCGTATAGTGAGCAGCTGTGACGCGAACTTTCAGTCTCGCCGGAAGGTGCAGCAGTGCGGAGATCCCCATGGCGCTGGGAAGATACTCGTTTGCGCGGTTAACTTCCTGATCGGTTGGAACTTCCCCTTCGCCACGGGCGTCGGCACGCGGATCGCCGAGTCCCGTTTCCTCGTTGTCCAGCTCATCAGCCACGGGCACCGCACTGTTGTCGAGGTCCGCTTCGGCCTCGGTCGCGGTTTCGGCGACGACCAGCGCCGCATTCCTGGGAAAGAGAACGCCTGCACTATAGCGCAGGCGGGGCGGGTCCTGAGGCCTGAGAATCTCCTCCCTGTTGAGCTGTTGTGCGGGAAGGCCCGGATCAGGACCGATCAGTTCCCGCCGGAGAAAATCGAGTATTTCGCTGCGAACTTCCGCGCTCAAAGCATCACCTCCACAGGTCTGACATCCGTTTTCTGAAAGCTTCCCGTACCGCTGCCTTTGTACGGACATGCAACAGCACCGTCAACAGACTACGGGCACGTGACATCGCAACGTAAAGCAGGGAGCGGTCATCATCGCTGTCAATCCGGTCCACGTCGCACAGCACGATGACTTTGCTCTCCATACCCTTGAAGGCCTGAGCGGTGGCGAAGCAGAACGTTGGTATCTGACCGTGCTTCGGTGCAGCCTGTTCGATGGATCGAATCCGGAAGAGATCGGTATCTGTGAGCCCCCCGGCTGCCGAGTGTTCGAGCCGAGACCTGGACAGAATAACGATGTCTTCAGGGGCAATGCCGGATTCGGTTGCGAGCCGTGAAAGAACTGTTTCGAGAGCGTCCCTTTGAGACGTTGCGTCAGTGTACTCCAGGTAATCGACCGGCATGCCGTCAACCTGACCCATCCGATACGGGGGCGAATCGAATCCCGAAAGGAGGGCAGTCTCCTCGCCGATGCGGCGGGTATTGCGGCAGTTCTGTTTGAGGCTCGCACGGGCATGGAAACCGCGTCTCGGACTCATCAGCTCGTTCGCATCCGCCGGGCGACCGCTTCCGTAAATCGCCTGACGGTGAAAATCCCCGAAGAACGCCCACCTGCCGTCGTGAAGACCGCCTTTGACCCAGACGTTCAGCAGATCGAGGATCGACGGGCGCAAGAGATCCTGAGCCTCATCCATCACAATGACGTCGAACCGGTCCGGACCGGCTTCAAGGGCAAGCTGTCCGTAAAGAGGATAGACCGAGTCGAACAGCTCCGCGTCGTGCGACTGTCTTTCCGCTGTCTGAAACTCACCGGCGATAGGCGACAGGACAATGACATCACGGAGGCACTTGTAGAATCTCCCCGCCGTGATATTCGCGCCGGTCGTGGTAGCCGCTATTTCATTCGCAAACCAGTTTCCCAGAAGTCTGTTGAAGCAGATCAGCAGTACACGGTCTCCCAAAAGCGCACAGCGTCTTGCGAATTCCAGCGCGAGAAGAGTCTTGCCAGTACCCGCTGCGCCCTCAAACAGGCAGCGTGGGTTGCCGCCAAGAAGATCGAGCAGGTCGTATTGCTCTTCGGTCAGCCGCAGGAGACGCCGTTCTGAATCGCCGACTACGGTGCCACGGGCGACGATCCTCTCGAAATCGGGCCTGAGGGCATCCCTCATCTTTCGCACCAGTGGCGATTGCGGCTCGGCAGGCGTGGAATATATGTGGTGCCTTGCCCGCTGCTGTTTTGCTGCCCTGAGAAGGAGCGCGCCAATTCCTGCGTTCAGGCCATGGTGATCGATAACCTCCCACGGTTCGGTTCCGATCGCGGACGGGGGCGCCTCGACATCGGTAAAGACCACGGCATATCCAAACGGCACTTTGTAGAATTCCGGAATGCGGGCAAGGCGTTCCTCAAGGGACTTTCGAACCTCGTGCATACCCTCCTGGGCCTGGCTGAACGGACTGCGCTTCAGCGGGAAGGTGGCTCCTGATGCGTCAGTCGTTGTCCATGCGCCATCTTTGCAGGCAACCCGGCCTCCTTTGACTTCAAGGCAGAAGACCCCTGCGCCCGGAATCAGAACGACGAAATCAACTTCGCCATAGGGTTGAGTACCCGACTGTTTGAGATTGAGTGAATGAAGGACCACCCAGTCCTCCGTCGCCGGATCATTCCTGAGCAGGCTGAAGACCCGCTGTTCGCTGCGCGGTGTGTTGTCGTGCCAGTGCGGCGGTATCATTTTTGCCATGAATGGTCCTCAAGTAAAGTCGTCGCTAACCCACAGGAGAGAGTTGACGAGTGATCGCGGGCGCAATTCTTCGGTGTCCCCGACGCTTTCCACCTGAACGATCCAGGCACTCGTCGCATTATCAATCTCAATCCGGGTTCTGCCCTCCTGCATCTCCTCAAGTCGCTCGGGCAGTTTTTCGAGAAGAATCCGGGAGAGACTCATTCCCGCTTTCAGATGTTCCCCGCGCAGAAGGTGAATTGCCGCCCAGATGGATGGGACGTCGTCCAGCAACTGCTGATCTCCGACCGCGTAGGCGATTGCTTCCAGATCGGCCTTTGTCTGCGGACCGATCATGGAATCATCAGCGAGCCATCCCCGAACAGTCTGGAGAGTGCGCGGGCACTTGACCTGCTCAAGTTCCCAGAGGAGTGTCGCCTCATCATGCCCTGACCGGCGGAGTGCCTCGTGCCAGCGGGCCGCCTGCGCACGAATCACAGGTGCTTCGGGGCCGATCTGGGCGTCGGCCAGTGTTTGAATCACTTCCTTGCTGCCGCTTTCGCGAAAGACAAGAATATCGCCCGCCCTTATTTCGGCGAGCCGAAGGCGCGGCACTTTGAAGTTCTCTCCGGCAACTCCTGACACTAGGTCGGTAATCACCGGCATTCGAAACGTGGAGGTAAGGAACGCGTATGCATCACCTTCGAAACTCACGAGTCTGGCTGGCGTTGTTTCCTCCCCGGTCACCACCACCGGTATCACTCCTTTACGGGTCATCCGCTCTTCCAGATCGATCTGTGGATGCCCGGTGCCGGATTCGGGCGCGGCGGTTGTGGCCGGAGGCTGTGGATCGGCTGGCCAGGAGTCCTCGCCGGACAGTCCGAGGAGATTTGACTTCTCCAAAGACGTCAAACCGGGCACACCATTACTGTTCCGGTCTTTCTGACGGAACCAGTGCAGCCACTGGTTTTCGAAGGGATAAGCTACCAGCACAACACGAGGAGCCGTGAATTTCCGCACGACCCTCCTGAAGCTGTCGGAGACCGGGCCACGACGTGCAGATGAGCCGCTCGAAAAAGCCATTGTCCCCAACACTGTTCGGTAACAGAACAGGGCAAGTGAGGCCTTCATCTTCGATCCATCGGCCAACACTCAGCCTGTTGGCAATGGATCGCGCAACCAGAGCGACCGGCGCGATTTCCTGCTGCTGAAGGTTGCCCAGCAGTTCCCGCAGGGAATTCCCCTTTGCTGTTCCGAGCTCAGGATCTTCGATGGCGCGGGTGATCGCTGCACAGGAACTCTCAAGGGCCTTCGCCGAAGTCTCAGACAGCCACATGATCCGATCTCTTGCCGCTACGGAAAGTCTCCCCGCCCTTTCAAGGAGATGCGTACGCGAATCCGCATCAGGGGGAGCGAGCAGTCCGGTGCAATGCAGTAGAAGGCTGTAGATGTTCCGCAGGAGCAGTTGGGTGTCGTCTCCTTCGGATTCGTCAAGAGCAGCCTGGCAGCTAACCAGCGCGCGCGCGACCTCTTCGAGGTGAACGTTCCGGCAGTGGATGATATCTGTCGCGAAGTTCGCTTCGTTGCGGGCGGAACGGAATACTCCGTTGAAGACTCGTCCGTTGTGCTGACCCGGCCCTCCCATTTCGAGATCGGCAAGGGAAAATCGCCACAATTTGCAGCCGCGATCATGCAACTGTTGCAGCTTCTCCTCCTCATCGGGTTCTGCGACGATGATGAGGTTCTGGGATTCCGCAATCGCATCGAACCTGGACAGATCAGTAATGCGCTTCGCCCCATCCACAACCACGACTCTTGATCGCGGCGGAGCGGCGGCACACGCCGATGCGACATGCTCAATCCGGGAACTGATTGCCAGGAGTGGTTGTCCCGCTGCCTGGTAATTATCTTGGTGTCTTATTTCTCCCGATTCGCTGATGACGCCCGGTGCAAGAAGTTGGCTGAGAGTCGAATGAACATCCCCTGGCGAAGTGCCCAGGGAAGTGTCGGCAAGAAAGGTTTCGATTTCCGTGCGTCCCCCGAAATACAGCACATAGTTGACGGCGAGTGACGGATTGCCGAAGGTCCGGGTGCCGATCAGTCTGTCGAGTGTTGAAAGCGGGGCCTCCTTCCTGGCGATGAAGATGTCCTCCTGACGCCCCTTGGGGATTTTATGTGCTGTGGGCTCGATTCGAAGGATTTCGGCAACAGGCCAGTTGAACGTCGTGTTCATCCTGTCGTCGGGCAGCTTCAATCTGAAGTTTGCGCCCTGGCCCTGCCACACCCCTTCGAATACGAATACCTTTTCTCCCGGAACCAGCTTCACCCGCTGCCCCACTTGAAAGCTTGCACGAGCGTATTGTTCAGCGAGCTTTGGGAAATCAACTGCGAATCGTCCGAGCGCGTACAGGGCGGCACTGAGCGGCGCGATGCCGGATTTTCGGGGAAACACGAAACAGAAGGATGAATCGCGCGAACCCGCCATGGTGGCAAGAAGCACTCCCATGAACGATGCGAGGTCTTCTCCTTCACCCGGACCGTGAAAAAGCCGAAGCGATGTAAGCAGGGGGAAGCGCTGACTCAGCGCCTTCTGCAAATCATGCATGGCCTGCCACCATGCTGGGATGAAAAGCCTGACCATTGGCGCAGGGTACTTCGCCAGCACGTCGATTCAGGATGCCTGCCACGAGAGACGCAATCTGATAGCCGACCGACCACGGCGATTTCATCAGCATCGATGCTGACGGGGGCAACTCCATGTCCGCGCTCTGGGTTGTCTCGGCAGCAATGAAAGGCCTGTCATTCATATCTGATATAAATGAACCTACCATAATGTGCGCGATTTCACATTTGAGGCGGATCAGAGTGAAGGTCACGAACTCAATCTAAATGAGGCGTTTGCGCCGAAATAGCGCGAAGCCAGGGTCATGATTCAATCGGTCGGGTTCCAACTTCCCTGGATGACGCCTCCAGGCTTTTCCTCCGTATTGAGCCACCCCACAATCTCATCAAGAACTGAATCGACCAACCGCCGGGATGGACCCCTAAGAGCGCATTCCCAAACCACCAGGGTTCGCCACCCTGCCTCGGCGAGGTCTACGCGAGCGTGTGCATCTCTGGTCCGATTCCCTCCGATCTTTTTGGCCCAGAATTCCGCCCTGGTCGCAGGGAGTTTGAACATCGGGCAATCATGGCCGTGCCAGAAACAGCCGTGCACAAACACGACTGCGCGGAAACGGGGGAACACCAGATCAGGGCACCCAGGCAAGTTCTTTCGGTGGAGTCGGAAGCGCAACCCCCGCGCGTGCAGGCCGGATCGCAGCATGAGTTCTGGCTTGGTGTCGCGTCCTCGGATGCGGCTCATGTTGAGCCTTCGCTGTTCGGTTGTCAGAACGTCGGCCATGCCGTCCTCACAATACTGCATCAGCGGGCTCGACCGCTCAGACTGCGGCTGCCGCATCGCAGATCAGATAGGCCCTCTCAGATCTGGAAGCCGATGTCTTGAGAGCGGTCATCATCTCTTGTGCGAGGGACTTCGCCATGAGCGGGGGGACCGCGTTGCCAATCTGACGGAATGCAGGATTCATTGTTCCGCAGAAGACGAAGCCGTCAGGAAATGATTGGAGCCGGGCCGCCTCACGTACGGAGATTGTCCGTGCCTGGGAGCTGTCGTAATGAATATGGCTGTAACTGTCCTTTCCGAGATGAGCCATAAGCGTGCGTGCCGGCTGTTTCCGCCACATCTTGCGCCACTTGTTGGGGAACTTACTGGCGCTATACGGCGGCACAATGGCCTCGCGAAGCTCCTCGTATTCCTTCGACCCCTCGAAGATGACCATCCCCCTTCTCCGCAGGGCAGAGACGCGTTCAGCCAGCATCTCTTGGGCGTGCTGCCACGCCTCAGGATACTGGTCACCGGAACTCAGGCGGGCGAAAAGTTCGTAGTCGCGGGGCAGGAAGCGAATGACATGATCGATGAGACTTTCCGGCGCCTCGAAACTTGGCCATCTCCGCATCATCAGGGCATAATCTGAAATCTTCCTGCGACCGTCATATCGGATCGGCTTGTCGAAACGCCTGGCACCCCTGCGGAGTTCGCCAGCGCGAAGCTGCGCCCTTGCGTCGATACGGGGAAGATCGCCGATTGCTTGTTCGGCAGTGATGGCGGGCAACAACTCAGGCCCGGACTCCGGCGGCTCGATGTAGGCGGAGGCACTCGTGTTTGGCCCGGCCTCCCTGAGTAGTTTGAGTGCGACGCGCCGTGAACTCGCATAGCCGGAGGGTAGATCGACCCAGTGCGACGGTCCAGGGAACGTAACACCGCAGTTTAATTCGCGCCGATAACCGATTAAGAACATGCGCCCGCGCATCTGTGGAACACCATAGAATGCGGCGTTGAGCAGAGTGTAGCGGGCGACATATCCCTTTTGCTTCAGGACTTCGCAGGTTTCCTCCGCGATGTTCTCTCCACCATGGTTGAGAACATCGGGGACATTTTCCATGAGGATGGCAAGGGGCTGGAAGGCCTCAACATAGCGCAAGTATTCCAGGTAGAGCCGAGCTCGAGCATCGTGTTTGAAAGCCTGGGGGTGAGCGTCGATTTCGCGGAGCTTCGAGCGACCGACGCGAGCGAAGGCCTGGCAGGGCGGTCCACCAACGAGTACGTCGATCGCCGAGCCCACCGGGCCAAGGTTGAGATCGCCGGCCAGTTCGTCCGGCGTCATTTTGGTGATGTTGCGAGCCCGACTGTGCTGTGGATCTCCGCGATGAAAGTTCCTACCGTATGACGCCGCGGCGTCTGGGTCAAATTCGGCAGATGCGGCGAGTTCGAATCCGGCCGCGTGGAAGCCGAGAGACAATCCTCCGCAGCCGGCAAACAAATCCAGCACTCGCGGGATGCCACCCGCAGCAAGCCGATTGATCTTTTGGCGGATCAGATCGTCCTTCTTTTTCATTGCCTCCGGGCCTCGGTCGGAGCCTTGAAAAATGTCTGCTGCTGAGCGAAGTGGACCGCTGTCAAGTGCTCGCGGATTAGGCGCGCAATCAGGGTCGATTTCTTGAAGCCCAGTTCACGACAATAGGCGTCGAATCGGTCTGCTTCCTCCCGCGGCATTAGGACCTGTATGCGCACGGTGTCGGTCATGGCAGCTGGTCTCCTCTGCAGTATTCTGGGCTCGTGGTGGCGCAGAAGTCAACATTTGTGTGTAGTTCTACTCCAGGGGCCAGAATGCCTATCGGTACCTGCGGGCGACCACTACAAGGGTGTGGACCGAATTCCTCGAGGCCACGGAAAACGTGGCCTCTGCAAGGGAATCCGCAAGCCGACCCAAACGCTTTTACCAGATGCTGGTATGGAGATTTGTTGGGCTAAGAAACTGACGGCGACACAAAGGCGAAAACGGACCTTCGGAGCTGGGTTAACGGGCTTGATGGCCCCGGGCTCAGGCCGGAAGGGGATGAGCTGCGAACGTATTCCTTGCAGCTGCGGCAGGCCAAAGAACGCAGATTCCTGCTGCTGGGCCGGGCGTGCATGGGCTCGGTGCCAGCACCGCTATTGCCGTAAAATGCAGCGGTGGCGACCAGACCACTGATCTGCGGAGAAGTAGCCGACGCCGGACACGCGGGTGGTGGATGTAACCCTCGGCGTAGTCACTACGTTTCAGCGATCACGTATTCTTGCAGCACGAAATCAAAGTACTGTCTGATCATCTCTTCTTCGTCATCGGGAAGGGCATCGCCGTCCATTTCCACGTCCCAATTCTCTCTCACCCAATCGACGAGTGCGGCATGGGCTTCTGCCTTGGTAGCGTGTGTACTAGCGAGTGGACCACGCCCCGCCCAGGAATTTCTCACCTCGCTGATGACAAGTACGAAAGGCATCTTGTTCCCTATTCCTTCGTGAATTTCCTGGGGCTTGTTGAAAGGAAATCGCCCTGACGATTCGTTACCGGATGAATCGGTTTTCCGTTCCAACTGGCGGAAACTTTCCAGAATCCACCAGAGGACTTGATCCAGTCCATGGCGTAGACGGTGCCCATCTTACGTTCTCGGTCACGTTCGCCACACAACCTCATCGCCAACCTCTGATCTTCATTTCAGTCGCCATCATTTGTAGTATTGCCGATTTCATCTACGTGCGCCCACACCATCGCAACTTGCGCATCCGTCAAACCTTCAAGAGCATTCCCGGACTCTGGGGCTCTCACCCGACAAACGCTTTCGATGACGGTGGCGGCGGCGAGTTCGTGCTCCACACAATAAGCGATCAGATCGTCGTTGGCCTTTTCTCGCAACTGCTGTTGAGCCAGTTGCAAGGCCTTGGCCGGATCGGTGACGAAGATGCTCTCCGTGTAGGCGTCACCGTACTGCTGAGTCGGGTCCACGGAGAATGCGCCGTACTGAGGGTCCACGAACGGGTCGTGGATGAACGTGCCCTGCCACACAAAGCCAACTCCGCCCTCAACACCGTGCGTGATCACGATTTCGTAATTGATCTCTGCCGCCTTGCGTGCCACTTCGTCATTCGTCATCCGGCTACGCTCCAGACGCTTTCAGTCGATCTGGATGAACCTCCACTTCCGACCCATTGTCCAACCGAACGACTGCCACGAGCCAAGGATTCCCCGCAGATCGGCGCACGTCAACGACCAATCCGGTCTGGCGTTGACACCGCCAAGCGTCTATGAACGAAACAGCCTCACCAAGCTTCGGTTCCATCACCCGACACGCTCCGCGATCTCATCGCCGTGGGCTGTGACCGTGCCGATCAGTCCGCATCTCTGGAATTCGGCTTCATGCTGACGGCAAAGTACGACCTCGATTTGATGGCGCTGGTCCCGCAAATCAGAATTGCCGGGGATCACGGTCACGTATTCGGTGAATGCTGCCAGCGAAAAGCACGTTCCAGCCTCACAGACAACATGCGGAATTCTGTTGATGACTCCTACCACTGGATCTCCTTCTTGCCAGGAACCGTTGGGGCTGCAACCTCGTTGGGCTCCAGTTCTTGTGATCGTACTGTGCCCACCTTCAGCACCCGGTCTGCCGCCTGGAAGATCCGCTGTGCCGACTTCTCCGGGATGGAATCGACGCACAGCCAGTGCTGAATATAGCCTCGGCTGAACACCACGCCGGGCAATCCCAGGCTCTCGCAACAGATCATCGCCACGCACTCCGCCTCGACTTCCCGCAATGCCTTCTCAGTATCGTCGCCGCCGTGGTGCAGCAGAACGTGGGCGATCTCATGGAACAACGTCTTGTGAGGAATGGCGGCAATCGGTGAAACCGCGACCGTCGTCGCTCCGGTAGCGGCGTAGCCCTGGGTATTGCCGTCCAACACAGCGAAGGCTTCCTCTCGAATGTTGAGCGCGGCCTGCGCCCTCACCTTATCCCACGCCGGGATCGGCTCCGGCTCGTAGGGCGCACCCTCCGTCTGGGAGAGAACGAACCAGTTCTTCTTGAAGACGAAGATGGTCCGACCTCCCAGCTCCTCGCCATCGTTCTCCGGCGCCAGACCGTTCTCCTGCCGTTTCTCTTCCCATTCCCGGGCCTTGAGCTTCAAGGGCATGCATAGTTCCAGCGCTCGCTGGCCCTTCCGAACGTGCCGGCCGAGTTCCTTCCAGCGGTTGAAACTTGCCAGTGGTCCCGGCTCGATGACGCGAGCTCGGCACTGCATGAGGGCCAGAATCTGATTCCCGAGGCTGTAGTTCCAGAAGCGTGAATAGGCCTCGTGGACCGTGCCGGACTGTAATGGGTCACGATATTCCAGAATGCCAGATCACACTGGAGGCGGTGTTCAAGTCACGCTGTTTCCCCTTCTAAGAAGAGGCTCCAAAGCGGCCCGGAGCAGTCAAGGGCGCGACCAACGGGAGCGGCGAAGCGAACCCTTGACGGCGAGGACCGCTTTGAGATGATCGAGAAGGGGGAGACAGCGCGAGAAATTCTGGCGACAAGCGTGACGAAATCAACCTCGGTCGGCGCAATAGATCGTGACCCGTTACACCGGGCTTCGTGACGGCTTCTTCGAGCAGGCACTGCCAGGACAAACGTGCTGTGGTTTGCGTCGTATCGATGATAACCTCCGATGCCAGCGCCGAACGCTGACGCAGTTAGTTATCGCTCGAATTGTGGGGAATCGCCACAGGAATTGCGGTGACGCAGGTTGTCGCTGTGCGCGGCGTGGAGCGTGCCGGGTACCTTGAAGGCGTGTTTTCCGCGCGTTCGAAAGGACGTCAAGGCCGCTGGCAAGGTCGGGGAGGGCGACGGCAACCTGCAACTGCTGTAGCGGGAGTAGAGAAGCACGTGCAGAGCCGTCAGATATCCATCAGACCTTTAAGCGCAGAAGCAGTCTCATCAAGTCCAGCAGTCAGCTCAGGCGTGTCGCTGAAATGATACGACACGAACCGCACGCCGTCACGTTCGAATCTGTTGAAGAAGTAGCAAGTATTCTTGACACTATTCGGCGATGGCCCAACTCTGACCAACGGCAATACTTGAAGTGCGCGACCTGTGTCCTTATGGACTAGATAGAGTTGTTCAACGTCGAGCCACGTTGACATGGGCCGCGTCTCCTTCAGAAACTCACTGTTGCTACCCGCCAGAATGGCGATTTCATTTTCGAAAAGGCCCCTCCTCGGACGACAGTGAACTGCCTGCACGAGTTGTGAGTGGATCCACGCATCGGCAAAGATCTGCCGAAGAGTCTGAACCTCCCCGAGCAATTTCTCGTTTCGTATGCGGGCTTCCTCTTGACCAACAACGCCTCCGTGCCCTGTCCAGTCGTTCCTCATTTTGTTGGTTCTGGACAAAATGTCTGCGACTTCGGGGCGGGAGACAGTTGTTGGCAACGCCAGAGAAGAGTCCCCGAAAAGCTCGCCACACAATACTCGTGCATTCTTTGCATCTTCGGTCTTTTTCCCTGCATCCGCCAGCATCACACGCGTCTGTTTCCCCAGATACTCAACGACGATTTTCCACGTTCCGAACGTAGCTCTCCTGAAGCTTAGGTGCTGTTTGCCTAAAATCTCTTTCATCTTTTCCCGGTGCGGACCGAACAGAGATTCGTTCGAGGCGAAGGCGCTCAGTAGTATCGCGCTTGTAAACTCCGCTATTGCCTCAAAGAAGTGCAACAAATGCTCATGCTTGGTCTTGAAGTCCTGACTCGGAGTGGCCTGCCAGGCTCGCAGGATGGACGCGAGTGGAAATGGCAGAGTTTCAAACCACTGATCAAGACACTCATTCGCATGTGCCGTTATTCCCGTAGACATGCGGTTCGCAAGGACCGTGACGCGTTGGCTGACGTCCTTAGACGCTCTAGGGTCAGACCATAGATCCCGCCGCAGAGCTGCCAGTTCGTTTTGCAGGCCAAGTAGGGTATTATGCTCGGCCATGATGCGGGCTTCCGTTTCGAGCATCAACCTTTGCTGCTGAATCGGCGGCACGAAAACGTGAAGTGCGGTGATCGTCTGTTTGTTGAGCTTGAGGACGTACGCGCCTGATTTGCTCGACTCTCGGACCTCTTTGCCGAACTCAGCGTTTAGAAACTGCGCGACAAACCTTGCGTCAGAGCGCGCCGGGTCGATCCGTACTTGGCAGTAGTTCTGCGCCTTTAGTCTCAGGTCGCCTTGCGAATCTACCACTTCGGTGTTCCCGATGAGTGGGACGTAGATCGAATTATCCAGCTTAGGAAACTGAAAGTCTTCTCCAGATCTACCTAGGTTTATTGCTGTCGCGATATCGCCCAGTCGCACGGGAGGTGCCCCAAACCGGGATGCCACTTCCTCAAAGCGATCCGCAGTTCGTATTGCGTCAAGGCCGATGAACGCCTGTGGTTCGACGAATCGGCCGAGATCCAACGAACCTCCTTCCCTGGCCTGGACCAGGTTGGCAACGACCTCGCGATTAGTGTTCCTGTCGATTGAAAGTTGCGCAACGAACATTCGCTCCAACGGTTGTCTGCGAACGCGGATCAAGTAAGTGGGGATGTTGGTGTACGGGGCAAACGTACCTGACGGCAGCGCCAACGCCGCATCGATACCCAGACCGAGACGGTCTAGTTGGTGCCGAGCCGACAGCTGCGAGAAAAAGAAAGATGGCGTAACAACAAAAAGGCCAATCCCTTCAGCAGAAAGTCGCATCGCCGTTGCAACGAGGATGCTCTGGCCCAAGTCGCCAGAGAGTTGAACAGTCTCTCCCGAAGGCGATGTCACGGACATCGACTGGTTGACTGTCCCACCAAAGGGCAGGATGCTTGCGGCTACGTCCAGTGCAGTATCAAGTGACCTCAGCAGCTCAAATACGTCGCCTACAGACCAGTCGGCACTCCTCGTCAAGACTCTGCCTAACTCAGCTTCTTGGCTATTTCGCGTGAAGGCCAACGCCCTCTGTGCACCTGTGGCCTGGCTAACCGTGGCGACAAGCGCACCAATTCCGGCCCAGGGGTCGCAGACTATTTTGGCTGGGTGCGCGATCAAAAGGGCAGCGACAACATCGAGGAGCGCTGCAGGAACGTAAACCTGCCCAGTGGTCGCCCCGAAGTATTCAGTCAAGGCCGAGATGAACGCTCCGAGCTCAGACGGAGGGATGTCGAGTCCGAGTTCAGAGATACGCTGTCGGAGGGTCTCAGAATCGATGCGTACCTCACCGTGGGCGAGTTCGTTCCGGATCCGACGGAGTTGGTTGAGCAGTTCAGGCACCACGGTCTTGCGTGACCCCGTGTCGCCGACAGAAATCTCGTTCATGACTAAGAGAAAGGGTACCACCCGGACCGGACCCCGCACGAACTGCCGGAACCCGCCTTGCGCAGGTTCCCAAGCCTCCCAAGGCCGACGCGGGCGATGGCACTCCCGAGCCAAGGGGCGAGCTTATCGATCAGAGGAGGAATCGTTGCGGATGACCGTCGATGTGCGAAGTGCTGCTTCCGCGGTCACCCCAGGGTCAACCGGGTCATCAACGGTGTCGCCAGGGTCGGTTCACCTCCGTCGCCGGGAAGGTTTAAGAGCCTTGAACCCTTCCGCGTTGACGGCCCAAGTTGGCCCCGGCGACCCCGCCGACCCCGGGCCAAGCCAAGAATGGCCCAGCCAGTGGATCGAAACCGCACTCCCCTTGCCCCCCCCATCTCTCTCTCTGTTTCTCTTGCTTTCTCTCTTTCTCTCATGTAGCATGGGTTTAGGAGGTAACAATCATGAACATCGAAGCAGAATTGAGAATGGACCCTAGGGTTCAACGTTTGATGAACAATCCGAACTGGTCGGGCGCTGCTGAAGCGGCGATTCAGTTCCTGATTAGGGGAACGGAATGCCCAATTGCGTCTTGGAGAAAATCATCCACTTGGGCGCAAGTGGTCATGGTCTACAAGGAAATCAAGGCACGCACCGAGAAGTAGCTGATCGCACAGGGGAGGGAGGTGATTCCGATGGCCTACGTTATCCTACTGGGACTCCTGGTAGCTCTCTACTTTATGCTTTGGCCCGCCAGCACCGTGGAGTCCGCTCCAACGGAGGGCGCACAGGCGCGACCCAAGCCGGACGCAAACACCGCCCCGATCAGCATCGAGTACTTGCTGCGTGGGGATCCGCGAGTCCAACGACTTCTCAGCAATCGTCGTTGGGCCGGTGCCGCTCAGGCGGCGATTGCATTCTGCGTAAAAGGCACGGGATGCCCATCTTCTCCCTGGCGGAGATCTTCGACTTGGTCTCAGGTCGAAATGGTCCATCGCGAACTTCGAGCCCGCTACCCAAAATTGACCAGACGGGACGATCAGTTCCAAATCTGATCTTGTCCGATGAAAAACGTCGTCAATGGGCGCGCGGGCACCTGCATCGTCGCAACCATGGTAGCGGTGATGGCGGAACTGGAGGGGCGGGGCCGACGCACTGACACGAGCCAGTGACGCCACGCAACGCATTTTCTCTTTGGTCGTCTGTTTTGTCGCACGTGTTCTGAACTGATCGTCAGTAAAACGCAGAGCGACACCAAGACGATTCTTCGTCGCGAACGGGCGTAACGCACCAATTAAACGTGAAGGGAGTAAAGCGATGAAAGGCAGAATCATCTTCATTTGCACGGTCGTGTTCACAATCCTCACCCTGATCGGCAGGGTCACAATGCCGTTGGAAGAAAGGCGGGCCATCGTCACGGCGATCATCGCTTGGTCTGTTGTGGCTTTGTTCGGAATCCTGGTCGTCGCGTTGTGGGTTGGCCTCTTGGCGTCGCTCATAGGAGGCACGCTAGGAACGTGGATTCCGCAGTCCCGCCACCGCTGGTTGACCAATAGGTTCAAGCCTCGCAAGATGCACTGGGGGCCACGCAGGCTGTTTTGACCGTTGACCATGGCAACTCCGCCAGCCTGACGCGCCGGGCCACCGCCGGAACGTTCTTTGCCCTTCGGAGCCCCAGGGAGCGGTCCGCAGCAGCAGGCCCTTGCCAGCCTGAGCCCGGCGCCACCGAGACCCTTAACGCAGCTCCGATGGTCCGTCGCTGTCCGCGTCCCCGCTGGGAAGTTCGGCTGCGACATCCGGAAATTCTGCTACCTTTTCGGTGGCGCCGCCCTGCTCGACGTCCGCTGCCTCCTCGACATCCGTTGCCTCCTCAGCCACTGTCACCTCTTCGACGGATCCGGCATCCTCGACTTGCTTCACCGCTTCGCCCACGGGAACGACAACGGGTTCAGCGATCACGGGAGCCAAGATCTTCTGCAGCCGCTTGGGCAGAGACTCGATTACGAGCGAACGGTCTACGCCGGAGGAATCGAAGTCGACTCCGAACGGGACGTCCTTGTCCATGAGCCACTTCGTGAGGAACGCGGCAGTCTCGACCTCAAGCTCTTTCTTGAGACCTCCTTTCAGAAACGTGACGACCGATTCGTCCTTCAGGTCGGTCGTCGTGATTAGCGGAAATGAAATCCAAACCTCCTTGGCCATAGTTGTGTTCTTCTCCTTTGCGGATCGTTGAACCCGTGAGTTGTTCGAATCAGAGTCATTGCAGAGTCGCCCCCAGCCCGTCAGTATTCTTCCGGCAGAAGCACTGTGGTTGATGAGCGATCCGCCTCGGTGATGATCCAGATATAGGTCCCATCACGGAGGCGGTAAGCAGATAGGAGGCGGAAACCCTTCTTACGGACAGCTCATTCTCTGCGCGGTCTCCCTCGTCTAGGTCGCCCCAATCGCCGGCCACGTGACGGTGGAGGAACTCTGCTGCGGTCTCGCCGGCACGTTCTAAGGCGTGCAAGGCTCCTGGAGTCGCGACGATTCTTCCAAGACCGAATTTAGACGTAGTGATGATAACCCCCGGGTGTCAACGCGAAATGTTGACG
This sequence comes from uncultured Solibacteraceae bacterium, assembly GCA_963791985.1. Lineage (GTDB taxonomy): Bacteria > Acidobacteriota > Terriglobia > Bryobacterales > Bryobacteraceae > Solibacter. Next base: position 2,028,682 of record CAWBUN010000005.1, read on the forward strand.
GGAATTATTATCGCTCGGTTCTGCGAGGATCGCCACAGAAATTCCGGTGACGTGGGCTCGTGGCTGTGACACGTCGTGCCGGGTCTGGGCGCTTACAGGTCTGTTCTCGCGCGTGCGGAGGCCCGGCAAGGCTCCTGGCAACGCTGACGCGTGCGACGGGCACCTGTAGCCAAGGGGCGAGTTTACGGATCACTCCGAGGATCGTTACGGGGGGCCGTCGCCGTGCTGAACTTCCGAGCAGCGGCGTGATCCGCCGGGGTCGGCGGGGTCAACCGGGTCGGTTCAGGCCGCTCGCCCGGAAGGGGTCTAAAGCCTTTGAACCCTTCCTCGCGTTGGGAGGAACTCGACCCCGTTGACGCCGGTGACCCCGGGCAGGGACGCCCGGCGGTGAGCCTCTGGGGTAGACTTCGATGGACCTGCCGCAGCGATCAGGATCTTGAGGGCAGCAGTCGTTCCGCAAGTTCAGGCAAACGACTCTGGATTACAGCGGTGGAGTGAGATCTTTACCCGCCCGGAGACAAGAGGTGTGAGGGAGTATATACTGTCGAGCAGGTTCGATGATTCGACATCTTGTATCGATTATCGGGGGAGTGTGGTTGGCATGGATGGTTTGCCCATCTTATGCGTTTGCCGATAATGTGCAGTATTCGGGCTCCCTGGTGGCTGTTACGAAACACTCGGTTTGGGTGCGGCAGGCCAACGGAGTCGTGACCTTCGCTCGGCTTCCGGACACGGGCGATTTGAGCGCCCAGGCCTTGATTCGCAAATATCGCTTCGGCCAGAAGGTGTCTGCAAAGACGTCGACGATCGACGGGTTCTGGGACAATGAGGACGGGCAATACTACCTTCTGGAACTACAGGCTCTGCGTCCCTTGGGTCGGCCTCGGACAAGGAAGTATTGAGTGCTCTCGGGTCTGCAGACCGGGCGCATGAAAGGCAACCTGTTGAGCGTTCCCGAGCGTCAGGATGTGATTCCAAACGTATCACTTAAGACGATCCAACCACCGCATGCCTCAACGCCACTTCCGGAGGAGAATGATTTTACGGCGAAACTGGAGCGTTCGAGAGAGCTGACTGAGCATTATCTGAAGGCCTTGCCCAATTTCAACGTCGATGAAAGCTCGGTTTTGTCTCTTAGTTCCGTTTCCGCCACGCCGAAGTGGAGGGTTTCGGAGCAGGTGGAATCGGAGGTGAGCTTTCAGGGCAATACCTCGACGCACCGGAACGTAGTCAGAAATGGCAAGCCTTGGAACGACACATTCGCCCATCTGCCGCCAGATGCGCGGGCAACTCCGAATCACTGGATTTTGGGCATCATCTTCAGCCTCGATTGCGACGTGACCTTGGATTTCGCGAAGCGCGACACCGTGGCCGGCACTCCCGTGCTAGTGTACCGATTCACCGCTCCGCCAGAGACCTGCTTCCCACCGCCTTGGGGTGGCCCCGGCGAGCGCTACTTCGCCGGACGGTCGGGCACGATTTCGTTTGGAGAGGCAGACGGCTTGGTGCGCCGCCTGGAGGTGAGAACAACTGGCTTCCCGAAGGAGTTTTGGACTCAGATGGTGGAAATCGCCGGAGTATGGGATTACATTAAGATTGGCCAAGAGGCCTATCTGCTTCCAGTTCAGGCCGAGACCCTGACCGTGCGCAGAAATAACACCATGAGCCTGTCGGTCAGCAAATACACGAATCACCGTCATTTTGAGGCTTTCAGCAACATTACTTTTAAGTAGTTATCTGCCTACTGTGGGACACCGACGAGCGACGATGCATCGCTCCTGCACCAGGAGGTTCCCATCCGGCGGGGTCACTAGGGTCAGGTCAGTCCCGGATCGCCGCGAAGATTGCGTACGTTTCTGCCAAAGCGGAACTAAGCGCTCGACAATCCCTTCCGGATTCGCCTGAGATGCTTCGGTATTCTCCGAAAGGAGATCCTGATTGCACCTTAGTCGTACCAGAGCTAATATCCAAGCTGCGGAATTGAGCTCACATATCTTCGATGCCGTGGAAGAGATTGTCGCAGAAGGCAGTTGTGAGGTGGGTAATGAATAATCAGGTGCATTCCTCAAACGCCGTGTTGCAATCCGATTGCTTTTCACCGAATGAGAAGGGGTGATGTGAACCCAATGGTCATTTTGCTTGCTGAAGACGACGTGCAGGTGCAGTACTTCATCTGGAAGTTGCTCAAGGCCGATGGGTTCACGGTCCTGGCCTCTGGCAACGGAGAATTCGCGCTGAAAGCCTCCCGAGACTATCCCGGTCACATTGATCTCTTACTAACGGATATGGAGATGCCGGGGATGAGCGGCCTTGAGCTTTACAGCAACATCACGGCCGAACGCCCAGGAATCAAAACGCTCGTGATATCGGGTGATCTTCAGTGGAAAGACCAGGTTACCTTGGATGGATTGCCGTTCCTTCACAAACCGTTCACGGCCACAGTTCTGCGGGATTCTATCAAAGCGCTGCTCTGTCCAGTTTCGTGTGGGTGGATGTATAGTGCGGCAGCTGCTCTGGAACCGAACGAAGCTCCTAGGTCTTTGTCAGCGTAGATCCCGATTGCTTCAGACGGTTTCCGACACCCGGGGCAGTGGCTGGAAGCATCTCGGGATAATATCCAACCTTTACTCTATTCTTGGGGAACATTCGCTGATAGAATGCTTCACGGAGGCAATCGTCATGCTTTGAGCCCCCGGCTTGAGTGGCGGTTGTTAGTTGGGGGTATGTCTCACAATCCCGGACGATCAGACGCCGCGAGTGATGAATGGGTTCAGGAACCCGACGGCTTCTACAACCTAAGATTCGGATCAACCAAAGAGGAAGTCGAGAAACATCATACTTTTGAGCACTATAGTCTGGTCGATGACGGAATGGCCGAAGACCTCCCGTATCCCGCTTGCGGCAAGATCTCGTTCACTTTCGATGGAGTTCTGATTACGGCATTTCTGACATTCACTGTTGCTGACGGTCTCAATTGCATACAAGGTTCGTTCGCTTCGACGTCCTTTGACCAAATCAAATCGGCCTTTATTGACCTATACGGACCACCCCATGAACACTCCTCTGAAGTTAGGGTATTCCAGAAGGTGCCAGAAAAGAGTGCACCAAAAGGAGAGTCTGACCCCAACAACGTAACGGTTGAGTCATTTCTCTGGTTCAGCAGTCGAGTGTTTGTCTCCTTAAGCAGCCACCAATCCCCACAATCAATGGGCGGTTTCTTTCTCGCACCGTATTCGTACATGAGGAATCGAAGCGGCTGCGAGAAGATGGTGGCGAAGGCAAAGGAGAAACTGATATCGAGCAGTGAGGAGTACCAACCGCCTGATGGCTGGTCCGAGGAGCCAGACGGGTTCGGCGAATTAAAGTTCGACGCGGCAAGGGCAGAGGTGGAGAAGCAGATCGAGCTAGGTGAACGCACCGAACTCAAATATTCAAATGTCTTGTACAAGGTGCCTTTGAAAGTCGGCGTGACGGACATATCAGGTACGCTGACCTTTAGTTCCGACCGATTGATAACCGTTTCAGGAGAGTTTGACAAATCTCACTGGGACTCCGTAAAGTCCTCGTTCATTCACCTTTACGGGAAGCCTCACGTTCTCAGAAGAGAGGAGATCTTTGAACTCGGCATGTGTGAGACTTTTGAATGGTCGGGGGACCGCACGAGCATTCGCCTTATAGATTTTCCAAGCGGGAGGAATGCGATGTTTCATTTGCGGCCGAGCTTCAAAGGTTCGGAGGTCCAAACAATAACAACCGTAGAACTATTCACAGTTCCTCCTCCTGCGCCACCGAAGATGGGAATTGAACACCACGAGTCGACGCTGGTCCTGCATCTTCCTGATGGAAGCGCCCTCGATTATCCACGAATCCAACATCAGCCGATCTCGCTAAGCTATTCATGGCGCGAAAGGGCTAACGGAGTGTTCGTTTACGATTTTGACGTTGATACGACAAACCTCTCGAGTATTGGCATCGGCGAGGAAGAAAGCGGCATGACATCGGAGGACTCGCTTTCGCAGCCGGATGGGTGGCATTCTTTTGAGCAAATGAGAACGTGGATTCGCACTGGTGTAACACCGAAGGAGATCACTCGCTTTTCGATAAAGTCGACGAAGCTGCCCGGTCCAGTACCGTTCTTTGTATCGCGTACGGACGAGAAGGCAAGCTTACGGATCGTTCCTCCGACGCTCCCAAGAAATGTTCATCGTGCGGTCGGGGAGGCTCTCGGCGGCCAGTCCGCTTTTCTAAACAACTGGTTTGTTATTGGGCCCGCCATCCCACGCGGAACTGATGAAACTTATTTGCGATGGCGAATGAGAAGGTGGGTCGAACGATACGGGTTTACTTTCTTGAAGCCACTTCTTGAGAAGACCACGCGACTCTCCGTTGGCCTGGAACGGCTTATGCCGAACACGCAACTTGAACAGCAGATTGTCGAGTGCATCCGTCGAGCGCTCCAGACTGAACCACGCGCCAATTCTTGACGGTCCAATTATTTGGGGGCACTGGGTATTCAGATAATGGAGCAGGGATGATCGTCCAGGTCCAATGCTACGCCGGAAGAAAAGCAGACGAGCGCCCGGTTCGTTTCCAGATCGGCGACCGAGACTTTAGCGTGGAGGAGATTTTCGAGCGGTGGTACGGCCCGGATGCCAGTTTCTACAAGGTGCGTGCCGACGACGGCAAGACGTATCTGTTGACGGCACTTGGAGCATCGAGGCGACCCAGAAACTTCGGTGAATCACGGGGACGACTGCCTGACCACCCATGGTGCTGCACCCACGAAGGACGCCGCCAAGATATCAGTTACCACGGTATTGCCGGTTTCGCCGGTCACGGGTAAAGCGCAACGGACTCATCCGGAGTTGTCTTAACCTGCAGCTGGCAGCCTCGGCCGAGTGTTCGCCTTGAGTTCTATGGGATAACTGTCGATATATTGTACGCATGTCTCACGGGTCTCAGTGTTTGGGCAGTCGAGAATATCGACAGGCGTTGGTTGGGACGAATGTCAAGATCTGTTTATAGTGATTCTCACAGCCGATCTGATACAATCGCGCCACAGGATATTTAAACGCAGAAGTCCTGGATAACAGGAGGTCTTAGTGTCACACCTACGCGGGCATCGCGTTCCAGTATCTGTTTGGGCGCTGGCTATTTTGCTGGCTGCCGCGGCTCTTGCGCAGCCACAAACAAGACCTATGGTGTGGCCTCAATCCAGGCCCATCGTCGTCTGGAAGGTTGGATCCCCCTATGAAGGGGAAACGCCGGACACCGCAACACCGCCGGAGCTGACACGGGAAGCCAGAGCCATCGGCACCTCTCTGGTTGTAGTCGGCCTACCCGCACTGGGATTTGCAGCACGATTCTTTCAGGCTTTCGAGACGGGGGATGAACCAGACATTCTGGTAATCAACAACTATGGTCTGATCGAGGGCGCTACAACAAAGTTGGGCAGTTTCACGGGAATCAATTCCAGTGAATTGGTGAAGAAGAACCTTATATTTGTCCGCGAATCCTTGGGAGGCCTCCAAGGGCATATGGGTGGGTGGGAATTTCTGATTGCATCCTCGAGAAACCACAACGCGGCCAGAACACTGGCGTTGCGAGCACTGGGGTGCCCACCAGAATGGAGAAGTGCACAATCGATTAGTCCGGAATTGCAGCAGATCACGACGCGGATTGGTTCAGCGTATCTTGAGGGCGCAACCGCGACCGTCACAGGTTATGAAGATGAGGCCCGTCTTGCGACCGTGGGATCGCAATGGCTGGGTGTTCGAACCCGTAATCTGCGCACCTGTGGTAATTGGGGCAATGACCGAATTGCATTTGTGCCGCTGCTGGGAACCTTTGAAAGTGAGACTAGTTTGGGTACAACCAAGCTCTTGATTGTTCTTCGAAAGGCAGCAGATCAATGGAGAGTGCTGGCCGTGGCCTCCGACCCCGTGTCAACCGGTGACTTCGTACTACGGGCTGCAAAGCTCCCCCACCGGCAACGATCCCTTCGTGGCACGGTTTGGCTTGGTCGCATTCTTGTCTCGCTTCTTCGGCGCCGATCTCGAGCCGGTGATCCACGAGTTGCTGGGTTGGGACTTGCCGGGGATGAGATCTGTGAATCGGGCGCCGGTGGCGCGACGCCCGCCTCTATGCGCTGTCGCCCACAGCGCCGAACGACCAATGATCATTCTCACCATCGGCCTCACCGAGCCCAGGACCCCATGCTGAACGCCGCAATCAAGGGGAGTCCTTCCCGTTACGTTAGACGGCGGGTTGGTACTCCGGGAAGGCTTTCAGATGTGTTTTCAGGTTGTCTGGCTCAACGCGAACAGGAGGAGTCAAATAGTCGGGATACTGCAGCCATTCCCAGCAGGATCCGTCCTCTTCCACCAGGTACTTTCTCTTGCTAGAAGCTCCGGACGAATCCTCAATCACAGGTTCCGGATCGATCCGAAGTGGGCGGGGAAGATGGAATTGACCGGCGTCGACCAGTTGTGGATTGAAGACATCACCTACATCAGGCTGGAGACCGACCTCCTTTACCTGCCTGTGGTTTTGGACGCGTTTTCCCACCGGGTGATTGGCTGGGCATTGGATCGCACTCTGCCGGCTATTCCTTGACGGGTTGCTCGCCAGCATTGCTCGCCTCTACTTCACCGGCGTGATCAGAATAAAACTATTGCCGCATCCAATGGAATGATTTACCATCGAACGGCAAACAGTCTCTTAACTGTCTGTCTCATCCTAGGGGACAGGCTCAGGCAGCGCGGTAGCCTCTGCACGGATCCCGCTGCTGCAGCTGAATTGGACTGTGACAGAGAGTGCGGGTCGTTTCAGTAGATCTGCTTCAGGGCCTCATCGACGAACAATGAGACTCGAGACGGACGCGGGAACTCAGCCACCCAGCGGTGCTCCCAGTGCCAGTACAATGCAACGGGTGGCTGACCGAAGTGATCGCAGAAACGACGCCAAGCTTTGTGGGCCGAGGGTGGGCTGGGCTCCGCTATGTACTTGAGCGTGAGCTGGCCGTACATAAGCTCTTCCGGACCCCGGGGGAAGAGCTCGGATCGTTCGTGGGTGGGGTAGTTGAAGTTTCCGTCTTGCTCCAGCCAGTTGCCTTCGTAATACCCAGCTCTGCGGAGTTCGAGAATTGTATTCTGATACTCCTCCATCCCCGCGTCTAATTGCTGTTCCAACTTGACTAACCGCTCCCGGAGTTCTTTGAGCTTCCACGACGGTAGTTCCGGAATCATGCGAGTTCGTCCTTGGCGTTGGCTTCACCCGTCATTTGCCGTTGCATGTTGCGCGGTAAGTCGGCGCCACCGCCCTTCAACGGACCGACCTGATCGGACACGTAGCCGGTGCACGCTCCGTACGTCTTCCCTTTCGACGGGTGCGGATGTGCCTGCATGAACGCCTTCCTGGCAACCGGCGAGCGCTGGATCCTGCTGCGGCCTTGCCGGACGGAGGTTGTGCACTTTGGCGAGGGACATTTGTATCGAGCTGCTTCCTGCGTCCGGCACTTGCCAAGTTTGATACCGGCTAGACATGGTCTCCGCTGCTGGCTTATAAATTCTCGGAGCCATCCTGGTGATATGTGGAACCAATCAGCGACCCATTTGACGACGTGCATGCCAACCTACGACATCACATTCGCCATCGGTTTGGCAAGCATATCTGATGTTAAATCAATCACTTACCGACAGTCAGTCGCCTTTCGAGTGATCGGTTTGGCCGACCAACGAGAATGCGCTGCGATTCGGTGCACCCATCCCGACACAAAGGCACGGCGTCAAGCGCGGATCTCGTGCCGCACAGGTGCCCCTGCATGCCAACTGCGCGCCGTCAGTCCAATTATCCTTTAGGCCCACGATGTCAATTATTTGTCGATTGGCTCCGGTGCCTTGCCGAACTTCTCCTCGAGGATCTCGACTGCCCAGCGGATTGCCGAAAGTTCCTTCTTGTCGAGATCACGATCGAGCCCATTGTCTTCCCCGATGGCGGCCCGCGCCTCTAGCCAGTTGGCGCGACGTTTTAGCCGCATGATTCGATCGTGAGCTCTATTCACGCTTCCTGGTTTACCACATACCGCCATAAGACGCGAAGTGACCGGTTCATGCCCGATCTGTCCTTTCAACAACGGCGAAGGTTGGCGGCATCCCCGTGAAAAGGCCCGGCAGATTTCGGGCAGACAATCTTACTGTGGAATGGAACGACCTCGCCGGACGCCACTTGCCCACCTAACAGTTCAACCGGAAAATGGCCAGAAAGGGACGGCGGGGGGCTCCCAACTGACACTGGTCCGCGTCGACTTCTCGTCAACATGGACTGCCGGTATGCTCCAACTGACGGGAGCGGCGTGTCACGGGAGTGATCGGCCGCAGCATGCACGTCATTCCGGTTCCCGCCGGGCACTTCCGCAGCGGGTTTCCGGCGCCTATTGTCGTCGAACAGCTTTCCAGCAGCGCTCACCTCGGCCCTGTCAACCGCCTATGGTGTGCGAGCACGCGCCTGGGAATGAGCGCCGGGAGGCGCTCTCACCGCTCCTGACTCCGCCAACGCTTAACGATTGTGTCAACATCTAGCTCGTCGAGGCCGGTCTTCCAGTGGGAGTAGAAGTCCACATCGTCACTGTTTGGCGACGGACTCGGCTTATCGAACTGTAGCCGTGTCGGAAGCGGGACCGCCTCCCCTAATACAAGCGCTTCGCCTCGACCTAGTCCCGCCAGCACGTTGATCAGGTCGCCTTCGCTCTCGGGTACGAGACTGCGGACGTATGCCTGGTCGTCAGGATTCGTAATGCGTAGACAGATAAAGGTGCCACATTGCGCCAGCACAGTTTCGGAGACTTCGTGGGGACGTTGGCTCACCACGGCTAGACCCACACCGTACTTTCGGCCTTCCTTGGCGATACGTTCCATCGATTTCCGCGAGGCAGCGAACTGGCTCTCGCTCGCCCGAGGGATGTACGCATGGGCCTCCTCGCAGACTAACAGAATTGGAAACTCGCGATAACGGGGGTTCCAATAATTGAATTCGAACGCGAGTCGGCCAATCTGAGCCGCAACGGTTGGGCGGACATCGAACGGTACCGAGGACAGATCAATCACGGTGACCGCGGGTTTTGTCGATCCGAGACCCACGAAGTCACGAAGCAAGGTCGAAAGTGAGGCGGAGGTGTTTCGGACCTTAGGCTTCAGCAGAAAGTCGTACCTCACATCGTTCAGCTTGCTCTCCAGTCGCATAAGAAAGCGATCGAAGTCTCCAAACATCGGCCCTTGTCCTTGCCTGGGGCCCACCCGCTCCGTGTTCTTCTCTCGAACCTTCGTCAGTATGTCGTCCAAAGAAAAGTATACGGGGGTATCAACTGTAACTCGCGGAAGCCCTAGTCCCGCCGTCGTGTTCTCTGCTAAACGACCTTCAAGCAGGCAGTCGCGGAAAAATGCCGTTTGGTTTGTTGCCTCCCGTTCACTGTGATCGATCAATAGTTCACAGAGTTCCGTGTAGGTCATGAGCCAATACGGAATCTCCAGGTCCCTCGCGTCCAAATGGCGGACAATCGCCTCCGCAAACGCATACTGTCTCGCACCGTCCTTCTTCCAGGAATACTCTCCATGCAAGTCGAGGATGATCATGTGCGCTTTGGGCATTACCGCGACAGTCCTCTGCAACAGCGACGCGACTGTCCACGATTTGCCGGATCCTGTCTGCCCCAAAATCGCAAAGTGTCTGCCGAACAGATTGGATGGATCAAGGCATACACTGAGGCTAGGATGCGTTGCTACAGTGCCAACGGCAAAGCCCTTGGACTGGAATCGGTCGAACATCTTGGCGACCTCGGTGGTTCCGATCGCATGGACTTCGGCACCAGTTGTCGGGTATTTACCAATGCCACGCTCAAAGTGCCCGTCGGGAGCAATTGACCCGACAGGCGTAAGCCGGGCGATGCGCTTGGCGAACGGTAGGCGCGCCGTGTCTTCACCAGGCGTTTCAATAGTTGGCGCTGCAAGCAGTTCCTGCTCAGTCATCCGCGTAACGATGGCGATGAGATGAACGTCGTTCTGTCGCACTGCGACATAGGAGCCGAGTTGTCCGACCAAGACATCCTCGTCGCCGATCGTCACTATCGGCGTACGCCCTTGGTCGTCTTCCACCAGCGCAGACGTGAGTTGGTCGCCTTGCACATCGACAATGTGCCCAATAACTGTCGAGCAGGATGCCGCCAGTTGTGTGTCTTGAAAATCGAGTGAAGATGATGCCGCCATGTGTCTCATACCTCCTCAGCTATTCGTTCGAATTTCCATAGGTCCGCATGGCCTGTGCCGATCTCGCCCCGTAAAGCGCAGCGTGACTCGGTAACCACCACGACGTTTCCTTTGACACTCCAGCGGCTCCAGGCTTCATCTGAAAGGCTTTTGGTGAGTATCAGCAGCGTGAAATCGGTTCGCCCGAGAGCTCCGTCGATTACCGCGTTTACGTGCTCGTCACCGAACCCGTATCCAAGGCAGACTAAGCGATTTATCGGTCGCGAGTCTTGACCGAGAGCGCCGCGAAACAGTGACCACAGCGCCGCGTAAGGAAGAGTCATCGTATCGCTCGCCTTTCGGCGTTGTGGTGGAATCATCAAGAGCTTGGCTTTCGAAGGGATGTTTGGCGAAAACGGGCATTTCTGGGTGCCAATGGTGGTGCACTCATACCACTCCGTGCACCGGCGTATGCAATTGGAGCCGCACTCGCACCAGCCCAGTGAACCGTGGAGCTTGAGTAATTGGATCGGCTTGGTGGTTTCATCAAACCGCTTAGCCTTGTACGTACTGTAAATGCGACCTATTCTCTCTTCGAAAGCCGTCGGCTCAAAGAATGCATGTTCGGCACCGCAGAATCCATCGTGCAAACGAACCCTCGCTCTTTCTGCCGCCCACTCGACGACGGGGTCGTAGTTGAGGTTGAATATCTTCACTTGAGGTTCACGCCGTCGAGCAAGTCTGCTTACGAAATCCGTGTGGGTATCAAGCGGTGGCCGCAGCGGCCGAAACGCCTCGGCTATGGCAGCCGTTACCAGCTGCCGGTGGACGCTCGCCTGCGGCAAGCCCTCGTCGAGCAGGTCCAAAGCGTGCTCAAGCCCCTTCGCCCCTGAGTCGAGCTTTGCCTGGATCTCCTCACGCGCATTAGTGTCGGTGATGTGCCCGCCGATCATATTCCAGAGCTCGGGCCCAAGCGGATACCCCGCTCCGCTCAAGTATGACGAACCCGCCCCGAGGAGGTAACCCACGCGCTGCCCCTTGAGCTGAGCCGCAACTTTGGCCTCAAGCCTGCTTGTGAAGCCGGTTGATTCGCTCATCCGTCACCGAACTGGGTTTCTAAACCTCGCATAATAAGAGCTGTATTACGATATCGCCTCGTTTGGCTGCTGAATTAATGAACCACCAACTGCGCCTGCAACAATCGCCTCCAAGTTGATGAAATTAGCCTCCTGGAGACCTCGATACCGCTCGGGGTGGCAGGTCAGGATCAGGATCTGGAGCTTGTCCGCAGCCTCTTCCAGGACTCGCATTGCCCGTGTCAGGCGACCTGTATCGCTGGCTGTCAAGGCATCGTCGAGAATGACAAGCTGCCGCTCGGTCGAAGCGAGCACCTCAGCGAGGGCCAGCCTCGTGGCTAGGAAAATCTGTTCTTGCTCGCCGCACGAAGCCTCGGCGATTGCCACAGACGATTGAGCCATTTCCGGCCGGAGTCCACTAGGCACGAAACCTCCTCCGAGCACAATTCCTCCCAAGCGGCGCCCGGCGATCCTCTCCAGAGTGCGGGTTGCGGCGTCTTCCACCGGCGCTGCCACGGCCGCCACGGCTCGGGCCTTCGAGGACGAATACGTGTTCCACAGAAGCCTAACCCCATTCATGCGGAGCGTCTCCCGGTCCAACCGCGCCGATAGGCTGGTAACTTCCTCTTCCGCGGCAGCAAGCAGCGAGTGCGGGGCTTCGAGCGTCAAATTCGCCAATCGGCCCTCCTCCAGCTTCTCGTCGCTCAGTGCGCGGGTTGCCGCGTCTTCGGCAGCGTTCAGTTGTCTCTGCAATCTCGTGAGTTCATCACCCGGGTCCGCGGGATAAGCCCTAAGCTGTTGTTCCGTTTCAGCTAGGCCAGCCTTGCCCGCCTCCCAGGCAAGAAGCGCCGTCGCTAGCTCCGCTTCGCGTTCAACCTCGGACTTATCGTCTGCGGTCAGTTTTTGCAGTCGCTCGTCTACGCCTTGAATTTGCTTCTCAATCTCTCGAAGTCGGCCGGCAACCTCGCAGTGCTTTGTTTGGGCTGCTGTGTACGTGCTTTGAGCGGCCTCCCAGGTATACTCAGCGGTCGTCACGCTTCCCCTGAAGGACGAAGTCGCCCTTTCCGCGCGCTGTAGCAAATCATTCGGCGCCGGCGCGGCATCATGCCAGGAGGGGTATTTTTGTTCGATTCTGGCGAGCGTCGCTCGAAGCCCAGCTAAGCTTTGTTCGAGCGTATCGGGAGTGTCTCCCGAAAGGAGGGTTTCTAGGCGGGTACGAATTGTTTCGATTTGAGTATCCAGTTGCCCGGCGACCCGATGGAACACTTCGAGCGATTCCAACTCGCTTGTGCCGAACGGCTGCGTGAGTGTTTTTGCACGACTGAGAGCATCTTCTCTCTGCAGCCGGTACTGCTCTACCGATCCGATAGGCCCGCTTGCCCGCAACCTACCAAAGCCCTCCAATTCGAGGACCACATCCGGCGAGCCTTTGAACGCAGCCGCTGACCCGCCCGCGAACGACTGCCGCAAACCTGTCGCCTCGCCGGCAATTACGGACACCGAACAGTCCCGCTCAGGTACAATCTCAACCGAGATGAGCGCAGCATCAAGCCGTATATCCGCTTCGCGGAGGTCTGCGTTTGCCTTTCGGATCTTCTTTAGAGTGGCTGCATCGGGAGCCAACACCTGACCCCGTTCGCTGCGTACCTCGGCCAAATCGTGATCCGCCTGGCGCGCGCTATCCAGTCGCTCCTGCAGAGTTGAGAAGCTCCTTTGCGTTTCGTTATAGATTCGCGAGTCCTCGGCCGTTGTGCATGCGGCGTCCACCTCGACTCGCTTTGCCCGCGCGTTCTCCAGTTCAGCCTTGGCTCGCAGCGCGGCATTCGCGGCTTCCTGGGCCGCCCTAGCCCGTAAAGGAACCTCTGCGGCGAGTGTTTCTCGATTCTCTCTACCCTCGGTCAGTTCGCGGTTGCAGGAGCGGATGTCATCCAGTCGCTGCTTCAGAGTCTGCGCCTGAGCTTCTGTTGACTTCACCCGCTCCACGTCGTGCCGGCGCTCGGCTAGCAGCGCTGTGTACGCCTTTGCCCGGTTATCGGCGTCCGCGACAGAACCGGACAGAGCCGTGGCTTCTTGCCGTGACTGCCCCTGAATTGCGCGGAGATCCTCCAGGCGACGGCTCATCCACTCGAAGAGGTCCAATTTCTGGCGAGCGATCTTCAGCCGCTCATTAGCCTTCGTTTTGGCACTCTCCAAGTGGACGGCTTCCGGCGCGTTCTGCCCAGACTTGACTTTGCCGCCCGGGGTAAAGTATTGCTTATGCACAGTCTCCAGTTTCTGTTCGAGACGGCTACCAACGGGACCAGCCACCTGCGCTCCCAACATCATTCGGATGTCGTTGGCCAGATCGCCGGTGAGATCCTTCATACTCAGATCGCCTTGTAGCGTCCAGAGCACCTGCGACGTGCCCCAATGCCGGCTATCGCTCAGTCCCTTGCCTGGTGCGGTACCCTTGAGAAACTGTCGTACCTGCTCATCCGCGGCGTCGTCCTCCGCGATTCGCCTGAATCTGTCGCCCTCCCGTTGCGAAAGCTCGGATGAAGGCCGGTCGAGGAATCGTTTTGTCACGCGGTATTCTTGACCCCCGCAAACGAATTCAACTGTTACTGTCGGCGTCAGCATTCGGCCCCACGGCCGAATACCCGCCGCTTCTTCGCCACCGACCCGGTAGGCATCGAGGAATGCCCTCGCCATAGCCTGGAATAATGTAGATTTCCCGGTGCCGTTCGGGCCGTAGATGACATTCACCCGATCGTTGAGCGGGCCGACCTGCACTTCGTCGGCCAAACACCGCCACCCGCGAACCAGAATGGACCGCAGAATCATGCGCGCACCTCCGTAACGAGTTTGTAGAGCTCCATCAGCGCTTGCGATGCCTCGGCCGGACCGGCGGCTTCCGGCCTCTGCCCGGCGAAAGATGGATCGGCATACTGAATGAGCTGGACAGCAGTATTTCGGAGAACGCCATCCGTCAGATTATCCACCCATTGCGTATCGTCCGGCGCGGGTCGGAGCTCGGACTCCACCCGCCCGAACATGAACCGCGCAGCGATCAGTTCCTCAATCCGCTTCAGCTCCTCATGTTCGTTCGCAAAGAGCAATCCTCTTAGCTGCACTTGCATCAAGGTCGTATCTGCATTCTGAAAGGCCTCAATCGAGGCGCGTAGTTGGGTCAACTCCCCCGGTGCGCCCATTTCTCGGGCAAGGGTTTCCCAATGCAGCCCACCGGTCGGGTACAAAGTGAGAATTGGAGCCGCGCCTGGTCCACCAATGTCAACAAGCAACACATTCCCGCTGTTCCGCTCCCCGAACTTGGATGCCTCGTGCGTCCCGGAGTATGCCATGCGCGGCACACCGTCCGCATCCGGGAACTGAGCCTCGGAATGCCAATGCCCCAGCGCGAGGTAATCCAGTCCGTGGCGTGCTGCGGCATCGCGAGGTATCGGGTATTCGACTTCTTCCGCCAGTATCCCCTCTACCGTGCCGTGGGCCAGTCCGATCCTGACGCGGTCTCCTCGTTCCGCCGGTATCCAGGAAGTCGGGTCCCGCCGGGAGCGGGATTCGTAAATGGGGCAAGGCAGGATCTCTACTCTGTCGATCAAGAAAGGAGTCGGTTCGCGCAGGATGTGAATTTGCGATGCCGACTTCCAGGCGGGGTGTTCCCAGATCGAACCGGGGATCAATGGATCGTGGTTCCCGGGAATGATGAAGATCGGGTTATGGAATCCGGCCAGAATGTCGGCGGCACATTGCACCAGCACACGATCTATGGCGTTGTGCTCGAAGGTGTCCCCTGCGAGTACGATGAATTCGGCCTCCAATTTGCACGCCTGCTCGACGACCCTCGCAGCCGCTTTCAAGCGCTCTTCGCGCACTCTCCGACCGGCATCTCCGGCGTGCGCGGCCTTCATACCGATCTGCCAATCGGCCGAGTGGACAAATCGCATGGGCTGGTTCCTCCGTCAACCACGCCGGCAACGCAGTTTATGCAAACACGCGTCGTGGTGATGATCGAGATACCCATCCAGCCATCACTCGCCAACCAAGCTGAGCAGCATTAAGACTATTACGTCTCAATTGTTTCAGGTGGCACCGACAATAGCAAATGCAGCGATCGGTGAACAGATCCCGTGAAGTCCCGTTCCCGTCACGTTGACGTAAAACGCTAAATCGCAGTTGTGGCGAGCGACAAAGCTGGTTCCCTAAAATGAAGCGACCCGCTCTATCGAGTCGGCACTCAGGGCCCGGCGCTAACATTCCAAAGCGCTCTGCCGATGCCTGCCGACGTGACGCTCCGCGACATCTCCTCACAACACCTTCCCGCGTCGGTCTCCTACGCCCTTCCTCGCCTCCCATCCGGGACGAGCCGCTGCCGCGATCACGTTGCGCTTACACGATCCATACGTCTTCCCGGTTGCAGGGGTGGACTTCATGAACGATGACCGGGCCGACTGCGAGGTTGAATGCGTCCGCGGCTATCGCGAGCGCAGGTTATGCACTTGGCCGCGGGCGACTTGTAACGGGTGGAAGTCCTCGCCGACGTTCGGCCGGAGGACCGGGATGAAGTTCGACTGCTGGATGCCCAGGTCGGGGTGCTGGCGAGCAGATGACAGAACAGGATGACCAACGAGCGAATCATCGCGGATAGTCTATCGGCGGGATGGGCCGTGAGCAATAGAAGGCGGCCCTCGCTACTGAACCTTGTCGGTGTCGTCTCTTAGCCCACCGCAGATTTCGTTGTACCACGCGTCTACCACCATACCCGCTTGGTGGCTGAAGTAGCCGTTGATGAGATCGCGATCTTGCTCGCTGAGTTCGACGGCTGGGATATGGGGAATTCCCTGTTCATCGAGGTTCTTCACTTCGCGCTTACCGATTCCGTAGATGGCCGTGGTGGTAGTGTTATCTTCCATCGGGGCCTGGATAATCAGGAGTATGGCGCTCCTCGTCCTCGGTACATTTCTAGCCTCATAGAATCCGATGTTGGGTGTCGTGAAGAGTCGTAATTGCACAGCGCCGCCCACTGCGAAGAACTTGATCATAAACTCAGTCGAACACAGACGGAATCGAAATGCAATAGCAACTGCAATGTAATCAATCACTTACCGACAGTGCGTAAGTGGGGGTGCCCCGTGAACAAGTGCTACCTTGAGCGCTTATGAAGAGACGTATTTCGCCCCGAGAGTTCAGACCTTCGTACCGACTCATCAGACCTTGAGGAGACGTTGCGGGCAATGTTCTGCCTTCGCCGAACGAAGGGAAGCGGCCACACCAAATGAACTTCGCCGTGGTTGTACTTCCTCCCACCCTCCCACCGGCCCCCCAGCCGTGGCCTTTGCCGAAACCCAAGCGCAGGTTAAAGAACTCGTCGCCAGAACGAAATCACAATCGGAACAATCCGGCGCGCGCTTGGCGGCATACCGGATGACCG
This sequence comes from uncultured Solibacteraceae bacterium, assembly GCA_963791985.1. GTDB lineage: Bacteria > Acidobacteriota > Terriglobia > Bryobacterales > Bryobacteraceae > Solibacter. Next base: position 2,045,424 of record CAWBUN010000005.1, read on the forward strand.
AGATCGAACCGCCGAAGTAGTCGGCGACATCGTAGCAATGTATACTGCGTCAGACCCAACGCAGACGGTCACCTAAAGCTTCAGATTGGGTCCTAAAGGTTTAGTAGCTGGCGTGCCTCGGCGTGCAATGAGGGCCTGGAAAGGTGGCATTTCTGGCGTTCCCTGCAACGAAGAATCAGCACTATACACCTGATAATAGGGCACTTACTAAACGAATCCCACTCTCTCCGCCACCTATCAGAACCGCAGCTTACAGGCATATCCTCTCATTTGGCGATCCGCAGCGAGCCGATCGATGCTAAACTGAGGGGCCAAATTATCGGCTTGTCGGCCCCCATCATCACCAACCGGTCTTAAACGCGAATCCTCAGGATGGTGGCTGTCGCAAGAGATCTAAATCCAGGAGACGAGGGGTGTATGGCTCGCCAGAACGAGGCTTTCGTTCCAACAACCTTGGTTTCGGAAAGCATCCTTGTATTTGTAATGGTCCTCGCGGTGTTTCTTCTGTCCGCATCCGGGGGCGACACCTCCGAAGGCAGGTACCACTACATGGTAGCCCGCCAGATTTGGACCCAAGGCTCGCTCGGATTCGAGCAGCCGCTGGATGGCACCTTCACGGTGGCCCCGAACGGACGCACCTACGGATCTCATGAGATCGGAAACACGTTGTTCATGATTCCTTTGGCGGGAGTAGAGGCACTTCTGGAGAAGGCAATCCCGCGCCGGCTGCCGGCTGGGTTGCTCTCAGGTGCCCTCCTGACGCTGCTGCCCGCGGTCTACTGCGCCCTAACCGCCGCGCTGCTGTACGCTATGCTTCGCGTGTTTTTCGCAGGTTCGATTGGGTCGTCCCGATACGCTTGCCTGGCCTTCGCCTTTTCCACCTTCGTGTGGAGCTATTCGAGAATCGCATTCGACGGAGTGTTATGCATGTGCCTGCTGACCGGCGCGATGTTCTCGATGATGTACTTCAAGAAAACCCTGGCTACACGCCCTTTTGTGCTGGCCACTCTTCTGCTGGGCCTTGGAGTGATCACACGGCTTTCGATGGTTGTACCGCTCATAGCCTTCGGAGTCTACGTGACTCTCGTGCTCTGGAAGCGGCCCGCGCGATTGATTCCGTTGGGCCTGTTGGCAGGAGCGCTACTTCTGCCGTTTGCAGCCTGGCAGTGCTACTATAACCATCTCCGGACCGGACTCTGGCTTGTGTCACCCGTTCAAACCGCTCAATATGCCCACAACAACGGTTTGACGGGCGACCTGGCGGTTGGGTTGACAGGACTCTTGTTCAGTCCGGGCAAGAGTATCTTCGTATACATACCGCTCGCGCTGATATCGATCGTCTGCTTTCGCCGATTCGCGCAATCCTACCTGTCCGAAGCAGTTTTTGTGGCGATTCTGTCGGTGCTGTGGCTGCTTCTTCACTCGAAGCTGGCAAGCTGGTATGGCTCGTGGGGCTGGGGGCCGAGACACATGGTCACGATCACGCCGGTTTTGGTGTTGCCTGCGTGTGTCAATTTGGAGTGGATGCAGGAAAAGCTCTGGCGCCGCAGTTTGCTTCTAGGCGCGATCACGTGGGGCTTCGTGCTCTCGCTATCCTCAATCATAGGCAACTGGGTATTTCGCATGAACCTCTCACTGTCGGAAGGAAGGTTTGATTCGCTGATCTGGTCGCCGAGTCAAGGGCAGGCCGTAGATATGATAGAGGCCGCTGTTTCGAACCTCCGTAAGCTGGTTCTGCACACACCCATCCCCCGTTTTCCTGAACATTCCCCGGCGAATGGTTACGCCTCAAATACGATTAATGTGTGGATCAATTCGGCTGCCTACCAGGGCGCACCGCCGATCATACTCGCTGCCGCCGGCTTCGGGTTGCTCGCGGTCGCGGCGTATTGTTTGTTTGCCCTTCGTAAAATCGAGGACCGGATTACCGCTAAGGCGATCGGTCAGGAAGCCATGTAAATCAAGAGAGCAATGATGAGCCCCGTCAGATAACTCGCCGAGTCACGAAATGCGAAGACTATCGGGTCATCGTGAAGGAGTCCGCGATTGGAAATCAGGATGAGGCGGGTAAGCCAGTAAATTAAGGCGATACAGATCGCCCATAGAATCTGCGGGTGGCTGTAGAGTGGCGCCACTTCCGGACTATTGATGTAGAAAGCGAATACCAATACCGAGGTGTACGCGCTGGACCCAGCCAACGAGCCAATCAGGCTCACATCATCCGGCCCATACCCACGGCCGGGTAATTTGTTCTTATGGACGTGCAACTCCGATAACCTTTTCACAAAAGCCAAGGCCAGGAAAAAGAACAGAGAAAACGCCAATAACCAGACCGACACAGTAATTCCTGTCGCCAACGCGCCGTAAAATACCCTGAGCACGTAAAAGCCGACCAGTATCATCAGATCAGCTACCAGTAAGCGCTTCAACCAGAATGAGTAGGCGGTCGTCAGAAGAACATAAAATAGCAGCAGATAGCGCGCCGCAACCGGAACCATTGCCGCGGATATCAGCGCCAATGCACCACAGCACAAGGCAGTGGCCACTCCCCACTGTGGGGAGAGGTCACCGGCGGCGAAAGGCCGTTTCTTCTTGCGGGGGTGGAGCCGATCGTGCGGAATATCCAATAGGTCGTTGGTGATGTATATCGTCGAAGCTGCCAGAGAGAACGCAAGCATCGAAATCAGCCCCGCCCGTAAGGTCGGCCAGTCTGTCAGCCTGTGTGAGGTCAGTAAAGGGAGCAGGATCAGCAGGTTCTTTACCCACTGATGAACCCGAATTACTCGCAGCCAGGTGAGCAGCCCTTGTCTTCGCGGGGGAATTACCTCGAGAATCGGCACTGACCCACGTTGTAGTTTCCGCAATAAGGATGCGGAGTTAGAAACAAAGATTACCCCCGCGGATTTTTCCCAAACCGGGATGTCGGCTTTCGAATTTCCAGCGTAGTTGAACCCCGGGTACCTCTCGGCCAAGAGGTTGGCTTTAGTAACGCCAACCAAATTTTGGATCCCATCGCTGGCGTGCACTTCGTCGAAGATGCCGAGATGCGCGGCGACCTGTATGGCGAAGGTCTTATGCGCACCGGTTGCCAGGATAATCTTGCTTCCACCGGCTTTCATCCTCGTGACGTAGTCGATCAGATCGCGGTTGTAAGGGAGGTCTTCCGGAGTGATCGGTGCGAGTTCGCAGACTTTCATTTTCGCGAACGCCCTCCCCTTCAGCAGCCATATCAGCAAATCCGGAGATCGCCCGGGAGTCTGGCGCACGAATCGAAGGACTGCTTCAGCGAAGGTGTCCGTTAATGTCAATGTGCCATCTAGATCGACACACACGTGATGCTCACGAGCGGGCTCATGTAACATGACATCTTCGGACATTGGCGCACTTTCCATACGATTCGACTCAGAGTCAATGCTGCCCGAACGCGAACCTCCGTGTCAATAACTTTATACAGCGCCATACAGCGGCAACCGCCATGGTGACCCGGCATAATCGTGCGAATCGTGGAGTCCTTCAAGCGCCTTCACGGCTTGCCACTCTGTGGGGCAGCCAATCCTGGCTGCCGCCGGCTTTCAGCCGGCGTCCCGATACGCCGCTTACTGCCCCGCCTTCACCGTGACGAATCCCAGCGACGGAGTCTGGAAACTTCCCAGCGTCAGCGTGACCGCCTGGTCTCCGTCCGCCAGATTCGCCGGCACGCGAATATTCAATTGATACAACCCCGCGATCCCCGGCGAGACGCCCGCGTACAAAACGTCCTCCGCATTGAGCGTCACCGCCCCCATCTTTACGCTCGCCGCATTCACCGTGGCCGCGGTGGTCGCCGGCGCCGCGCCCGGTGCGAACGCCGGAGCCGTCGGCCCGAACGAAACTCCGTAGATCGTCAGAATGTCGCCCGGCTTGGCCGGCGCGAACGTCAATCCCGGAATCAATCCGTTCGCCCCCACATACGCCCCCGTCACCGCATTCACTGCCACCACCGGATTCTTCCCGTCGGCATTCTTCACCCAATACAGAAACTCCGGCGACGCTGCCGCCGACCGCACCGCCGCCGCGCTGCCCCGCACCTCGTTGGCCGCGCCGCAGTTCGCCACCACGCGCACATTCACCAGCGTATCCAGCGCCACCGCCGGCACCTGGAAATTGATCTGCCCCGGACTGACGAAGGTCAGGTAACCCGCCTTGCCATCCAGGTCCACGCACGTTCCCGCCAGGTTGGCCGGCAGATTCCCGTTCACCAGGTCGCTCCCTTGCACCGCCCGTGCCGTACCCGCCGGAGCAAATGCCGATCCGAAAAGCGTCGCCAGTCCGCCCGGCGAAATCGTCACCACCGCCGGAATGCTCCCGCCGCCGCCCACCACGCCGCCGTTCGCGATCACCGGACCCGCCGCGCCGGTTACCGTCAGCCCGACCTGCACCACCGCCGGCGAACCCGAGGCGCCCGCCGCCGAGATCGTGATCGTGCCCGAGTAAATCCCCGTCGCGAGCGTTCTCGTCGTGGCAAGAATCGAAATCGTCGAGTTCCCCGTGCCGCTCGCCGGCCTCACCTCCAACCAGTTGCCGCCCGTGGACGTAGCCGCAGTTGCCGTCCAATTCAACGTGCCGCCACCCGTGTTCGTGATCGCCACCACCTGCACCGCCGGATCCTGTCCGCTGGTCGTCGCGATACTCAGCGAGGTCGCCGACACGTGGAGCACCGGCTGTCCCGTCACCGTCAATGTCACCGGGACAGTCACCGGAGATCCCGCCAGCGTCGCCGCCGTCAGCGTGATCGTGCCCTGATACGTGCCCGCTTTCAGTCCCTTCGGGTCCGCAGTCACCTGTAGCGACGCGTTCCCAGTGCCCGACGTCTTCGAGATTGCCAGCCAGTTGCCGCCGCTCGTCGTCGTCGCGGCCGCCGTCCACGCGAATGCCGACCCGCTTGCGTCGCTGAATGCCAGCGCCTGTGCCGCCGGCGCCGTGCCGCTCTCCGCCGCGCTGAACGCCAGCGACGTGGCCGTCACCGCCAGCATCGGCGGCGCTGCCAGCGTGGCCGTCAGCGTCACACCCGAGTACCCGGAGTACGCCGACACATCGACATACCAATCGCCCGCTTGCGGGTTCGTTACCGCGATCGATTCCGAATTGCCGGTATTGGCCGAAGTGTAATCCCTGGTGCACGGCTCAAATACATAGAACGAGCTTTGGCATGCCGCCGGCCGCCCGTACTTCACATATAAATCCACATCGCCGCTCGCGCCCGTGGTCGCGAAGCTGAGCGATGTGGCCCCGGGCGGAACCGTCACCTTGTAAAAACTCTCGCCCCCCGCAATGCCATTGAGCCCGGTCAACGGAGTGTTCGCGCCCAGCGTCGCCGGAGTCACCAGCGTCGCCGTCATCGCGACTCCCGAAAATGCCTCGTACCCGCTGCCGAGGATCCGCCATCGCCCCGTCTTGGGCGCGGAGATCGCGAGCGATTCGTTGTTGCCCGTTCGTGTCGAGTAGTAATCCAAACCGTCCGGATCGAACAAATCGAGATCCGCATCGCCCGCCCCGCCGCGCATCGTGACTTGCAGCAGCTGCGCTCCGGCCGGCACGGTGAAGTTGGCATACCCTTCGCTGTCCACATCGCCGTCAATGGTGACCGCCGCACCCGATGTGAGCGTCGTGTCCGGCGTCACCACGAACCCGTGGACCACCTTGCCGCCCTTTCCGTCCGTCACCGTAATCTTGACGCGCTGCTGCGTGAACGTAGTGGTCCACCGCAGGACGCCGTTGCCGTCGATCGTCATGCCCGCCGGCCCATCCGTCATCGCGTAGGCCAGTTTGCCCGCCGCCGGATTCGATGCCGTCACGGTGTAGCTGTACTGCTCGCCGGTCTGCGGCAGCGTCGCCGGCGGCTTGCTCGTGATCGCCGGATTGCCGCCCGGCTGCAGATCCGCCGGCTGATCGTAGGCCGCGTTGTAATAGATCCCCGGATAGTGGCTGCCGTCGATGCCGGCCGCGCTGAAACCCAGGCCGTGTTTGGCGAAGATCTGCCAGATCTTCGCCCGGTTCGCGCCGCCGTTCGTCGCCAGGTCCGCTGCCAGAATGGCGTCGCGCGCATCCGTCATCCCGGGATGGCACGGCGTGGATTTCAGGCCGTTCATCACCAGCAGATCGGTCACGCTCTGTCCCAGCGACTTGCGCAAATCCCACAGGGTTGCCGCCCAGATCTCGCCATCGTTGTGTACTTCGTACCCTTCGTTCCCGATGTCTTCGTAAGTGAGTGGGTAGCCCTCGTAACTATAGCGGCGGAAGCCCACGGTGAAATCCTGGGTGAGATAGCCTCCTTCTACCGGGTTATTGAAAAAGCTGATCGAAAAGTAATCCGACCATCCCTCCCCCATCGCGCCCGATTGCGTTCCATTCAGGCAACTCACGCTGATCTTGCTCCCCACCAGCCGGTTGGATACTCCATGGCCGTACTCATGCATTACCACTTGTCCATCGAACGACGAATCCAGATCGTCATTCGGCGTCGTCGTGTCCTGCGTGAAAATGCCCATGCGGATCTTAGGCGCGGTGCCTTCTACCGTCGGCGCGAAGGAGGCATTGTCGGACTCCGTCGGCTGCTGCGCCTCCGCGAGCACCGCGTCGCCCCCAACGCCGCCTTTGCCGAAATTATCGGTCTGAAAATTTCCGGCGGCCTCGTTGAAGCCCAGGCTGTAATAATAATCGTGGGCCGTATTGATGAAGTAGAAGAGGTTGGTCACCGCCGCCGCCTGGAAGTTCCGCGGATTCTGAAAGTTCACGCCGTCGCCAAATGGAAAATCGAAAACCTGGTCCGCGGCGAAGGCCCGGCCCAGGCTCAAGGACGCCGTGGTCGTGTTGTCGGGCCGGTCATCGCCGTTTGTGTCCAGGTACGCATCCACGTTGTTGCCCGTGGTCACCGTGGCCGTCGCCGGCAGCCAGCCGCTCGGGAACGTGACCAACTGCCGGTCCGTATCCTTTGGCGATTGCAGCCACACCCGGCCCTGCGCTGCATGGACATAGAGATTATGGCGGTAGAGCAGGCTTCCGTCCCCTGCGTCGATCAGGATCTCGTACCAGTGCTTGCTGTCTACCTCCAGGAATATTCGGTACGCCAGTACTGCCGATGTCGCCGACATCGGGAAGATCGTGAGCTCGGTCTTGGTCCTCGCCGGAATCTGCGCGGCCTTGAGCGCCTCTTCCGCCCTCAGCCGCGGCTTGGTCGAGAGGCTCAACTCCGGCACCACTTCATCGGCCCCGGCGTGTACAATCTCGCCCGCCGCATTCAACGTGAATTTGATCAACCCGTTGTAGACGTCGATGCCGTTCAACGTCTGGTTGAAACTCAGGAACACCGCGCCGCTGGAGCCGTCCTTGCCCACCAGTCGCATCCCGTCGATTTCCGGAGATGTCAGCGGAAAGATCGCTTTATTGGTACGCAGAAAATTTCGCGCGATCTCTTCCGCATCCAGCGTGGATGGCGCCGTCAGCGCCCGCCCTTCTCAAAAAATCGTCTTCGGCAATCCGTACCGGTTGGGTACAACCCGCATTCCCAATTCGGCCGCGGGCGAAGCCAGAAAACTCTCGATTGCCCCGTGCCGCCGCTCTACTGTCGCCTTCGCCTGGTCTGAGGGCGACAGGTCGCGCACGTCGTAATCGGATTGTCCCCAGGCAGCCGCGGCGAGGAGAGAAAGGGCACTTACCAGTTGGAAGCCACGCATCACCGAGAGGTTAGCGCCTTTCCTCCTCACCTGCAATTCTAACTTCTGATAACCCTCTGCGAAACGCCCCCAACGAGCCGCGACCGTCAGGGAGCGATCTAGGACTCACCGCGAACCGCGACCGTTAGGGAGCGATCTCTTACTTAGTAATCAATTCATCCAGGTAACTCTTCAGCAGATTGTATGGCGGCGCTGGAGCCAGCACTTGACGCTTGCCCTTGTAAGTAACTACCAGCGAAGGTGTCATATTGAGATTGTCCTGTCGCGCGATTGTCATGTCGCCGATCATGGTATCGTCCAATCGCTCGTCGTTCTTCACCAGGTCGCGGATCTTCTCCATCACATCCGGCGTCAACACCTGTGCCACCTCGCCATCCACGTTGCCGTTCTGCGCCCAGGCCGCCTGCGTGCGAAAGATCTGGTTGACCACCAGCTCGTACTGTCCCACCTGCCCTGCCGCGTTGGCATAGCGCGCTGCCAGCTTCGCGTAGGCGTGCATCGGCAGCGGAAAGTCGCGATGCACCAGCTTCATTCTTCCGGTCTGCACGTACTCCGCCATCAACCCGGGTACCACCTGGTCGAAGATGGTCGCGCAGTGCACGCACTGGTAGTCGGTAAATATCTCGCATGTGATCGGCGCGTCGAGGTTGCCGAATTCCTTGAAGTTCCGTGGCGGCTCCACGGCTTTCACGGGAGCGCTCTTGTGCGGCGCCTGCGGCTTGGCCGCTGCCGGTGCCGGCAATGCGGGCCGGACCTCGGCTCGCGCCTGCACGGCAGGAGCGGCGGGCTCGTCCGGCGACATGACCGGAGTACGGCAGACTCCGAATGCGCACTTGGCCGGAGTCAATAGGATGGCCAGCGCCAGTACCGACGCAGCCATCGCGCTGCCCATCCACTGCGCCCGCCGCTTGCGGTACGCCGTGTCGCGTGCCCTCACTTTCCCGATCGCTCGCGCCGCATCGGGCTGCCACTCCGCCGGCGGCGTCAGTGCGTTCAGCCGGTCATCCACCCACTTATCATTGTTCGCCATATCGTTTTATGAACTCCTTTCGGAATGATTGCTGTGCACGGCTAAGCAGCGTCCCGACCGAGGCCGGATTCAGGTCGAGCGCCGCCGCCACTTCTTCGTAACTCAGGCCGCTGCTGCGCAACAAGAGCAGCTCGGCCTGCCGCGCATCGAGCGCCGCCAGCACCGTCCGTACATGCTCTTGCTCCTCACGAGCCGCCCGGACATCCTCCGGTGTCGGCGCTCCGGGAGTCGAGTCCGAAAGACTCTCGTGCCGGCTGCCCCGCACCTTGCGGCGCAGTTCGTTGAGGCTGGTGCGTACGGCTGTCCGGTAAAGCCAGCCGCCTGCCTGATCCCCATGCGCCCGCGGCGTGCGCCAGAACTTCCAGAGCACCTCCACCGCCAACTCCTCCGCGCGTCCCGGGTCGCGGATGACGCGGGCAATGACGCGGGCAATGCGCCCGTAATGGGCGTGAAATGCGCTTTCGAAATCGAATGCCGGTGCGCGGGTTTCCATCTCGGCGATTGCTCTGCTCGGTCCGTTCACAATAGCTCAACACCGCCGCGCTCCGCTTTGTGACAGCCCGCGCGCCGAAAATGTTGTAAATCTCTCTCCACTCCCGGGCAGTCCGCTGCGTCATTCGGTCAGACAAATATGCGGAAATGGCTCCCGTTCCTGCTCGCGGGCGGCGCTCTTCAGGCCGCCATCATCAAAGGCACCGTCGTCGAGAATCAATCGGGCAAGCCCCTGGCGCGGACGCTGATCGCGGTCACGCCTGTGCCCGGCAGCCCCGGCCCTTCGGTCAGCGCACGCACCAACACCTACGGCAGCTTCGAATTCGCCGGCCTGCCCGCCGGATCTTACATGCTGCACGCGGCGCGCCGCGGCTTCATGCCCGTGCAATACGGCCAGAAGAACTGGCGTGCGTCGGGAACCCCGATCGTGCTCGATGCCGACCAGTCCACCTTCCTCTACGTCCGCCTGCCGCGCTTCGCCTCGATCTCCGGCATCATCGTCGATGAGAACGATGTCGGCCTGCCGGAGCACGAAGTCGCCGCCTTCCGCAATACTCGGCCGCCGCGCCTCATCGCGCGCGCCCAGGCCGATGACCGCGGCATCTACCGCATTTTCGGGCTTGAGCCCGGCAACTATCTGGTCCGCACCATCGGACGACAGTACGAGGACGGCGGCTACCTCCCCACCTTCTTCCGCGAAACCCAGCGCGTCGAAGAAGCCGGCTTTGTCGAAACGTATCTCGATCAGGATCGCCCCGATATCAAGGTCCGTCCCATCCCCGGCAAGCTGTTCAATATCTCGGGCAGCGTGGATAGTTATGGACAGCCGTTAATGGTGACGCTGGTCTCCGACGTAGGCCGCGAGACCGTCACCACCACCGGCGCTTTTCAGTTCCCGGCTCATCCCCCGGGGCCGTACGAACTCTACGTCGAAGCCCCCTCGGATCGCCGCGGCAACCAGCCCATGGGCGCCTTCATGGCCTTCTCCCTGGAGCACGATATGACGGGCATGCGCGTTCCCCTGGTTCTGATGCCGGGGCTGACATTTCAATTTCAAGGCTTGGATGGTCCTCTCGATGCCACCGGCATCAAAGTGCTTTCCAAGCGCATCGATCTCGCCGGCGAAGCCCCGCCCGAACCCCTGAAGCTCGTGAATGGAGCCACCACTGTTCTGCCCGGGCGCTACCTGCTTTCCTTCGCGCCCAACGCCGCCTACGTGCCCCTGGATTTCCGCGGCTGTCGCGGCGAACGGCCCGAAGCCGGCCGCGCCGATGGCTGGATCGAAGTCGCCGTCCTGCGCCCTTGCGGCAATCGCTACGTGATCTCCACTAAGCCCGGCGGCGTCCATGGCATGGTCACCGGTGGTGCCCACGATCCCGTGCCCGGCGCCCCCGTCTTTCTCGAACCCTACGACGAAATCACCCGCAAGCGCGTCGTCGACCTGCGCTCCGTGATCAGCGACATCCACGGCCAGTTCCAGTTCTTCGGCCTCGTCCCCGGCACCTACCGCCTGGTCAGCACCTTCGAATATCAGTCCCCTGAAACCGCCGACATCGACGTGATGACCCCCAAGATCATCAAGGTCGAAGAAGGCCGCGACCAGCAGCAAGACACCGACCTATTCGTGATCCGGTAGGACGGGCCTCCTGGCCGGTCCCACTAATCAGGTGTTAGTGTCTTTGTCTCCACACTTCGGTCGCGGTGTGCTTTCCATCCTCGTCAGAATACTCAACTGTGCAACTCGGCCCCATCGCTCTCATTCGCCTTTTAAATGCCCAAATTAGATGGACCGGCCAGGAGGCCGGCCAGGAGGCTCGTCCTACAGACTCCGCAAACTGAAACCGCCGTCCACGTTCAAGATCTGGCCCGTCGAGTAATCGAGCATCCCGTCGGCGATGACGCGGACGGCCTTGGCGACGTCGCAGCCTTCGCCCATGCGGCGCTGCGGCAGCAGGCCCGCGGCGATCTTATCCTCGTAAACCTGCTCGACCTTGGCGATCATATCCGTGCGGATAATCCCGGGACGAATCTCGAAGACCTTGATCCCAAGCTCCGCGAGCCGCTGCGCATACAGTGCCACCGTCATACTCAGCGCTGCCTTGGAAACGCAATACTCGCCGCGATTCACGCTGGCCGTGTAAGAAGAAATCGAAGTCACGAACACGATGCGCCCGTCCTGGTGTTCGCTCATCCAGCGCGCCGCCTGCTGCGTCAGGAAGTGTGGTCCTTTAAGGTTGGTGGCAATCAGCTCGTCGAAGCTTTCTTCGGTGGCATCCAGCAAGTCGCGCCGTTCTCGCGGAGCCATGCCCGCGTTATTCACCAGCACGTCGAGCTTATGAAACCGTTCGCGGGCAAACGCGATGAGCGCCTCGCGATCCGTGCGGCTGCCGATGTCGCACTGGAAAATTTCGCAGCCGGTCTCGGCCTGCAGACTCTCCGCGGCATCCTGCCGCCCGCGGTATGTCGCAATCACCTGATGAGTCTTCGCAAGCTCCGTCGCGATGGCGCGGCCGATTCCACGGCTCGCGCCCGTCACAATCGCGGTTGGCTTCATCTAGAACTGGACCGCGCTATCCAGAACAAAGGTCAGCCGGGTCTCCGAGGGGATGCGCACGCGCTGTCCGGCGGTGACGACCTCCGCGCCGGCGCCCGCCGCCGCGCCCGCACCCGCGCCGATCGCCGCGCCCTTACCGCCGCCCGCGATCGCGCCGATGATGGCGCCCACTGCCGCCGTCCCGCCCGCCACTTTCGCCGTGCGCTCGCCGCGCGACGAACTCTCCTGCTTTACGGACTGCGTGTTGATATCCACCATCCGGCCGTTGACCGAGATGGATTGCAACGAGAGCGTCAGGTCGGCGCGTCCCGTCAGCTTACCCGAGTCCTTCTGGTCCACCAGTTTCACCGTCACGTCCGCGCCGCGCGGAATTACCGCGTTGCCATTCAGCATCACCGGCTGATCCAGCGAAGCCCGGAAGGTCTGTCCCACCCGGTTGGTCTGCGAATCCACGCCTTCGATCATGCGGATCGTGAGGTTCGTACCCGCTGACAATTCGAAGTTGGCCGGGACCGGCGGTGGCGGCGGGGGCGGCGGCGCATCGTCCGGCCGCATCACGTTGCTGTCACTGCGGCGCAGGATGGGGCGATCATCATTGCTATTGCTGCGATCGACATTGCGCTCGATCGGCCGCGGGTTGCGTACCGCACCGCCGTTGCTTCCAAATTCGATCTTCGAAACGTCAAAAATGTCCAAAGTCTGCACGGAGGTCCCGTCATCCACACGCACACTTCGGGCGGTGCCGCCCAGGTAAGTGCCGTGGATCACCGTACCGTTTTTCAGCGTGATTGTGTCGGCGAACCCGAGGGTCGCGCAAGCGAAAACAATTCCTGCATAAATCAGGCGCATAACTCTTCCTTTTGGAGCATTTCTGTTCTAATTGTACGACGCGGAAACTCCGTGTTTGGTTTACGCGCGCGCTCGATTAATCCACGATTAATCCCGATTATGCGCGGCTTTCGCGCATGGTTCCCGCGAAGGTGCGGCCCTGCTCCAGGCCCTCCTGATAGAGCCGCTCGCGTTCTTCGTTGGTGTGCGGCCGCTCCTGCACCAACAGGAACTCCAGGCTTTTCCCGACGACATACGTGCCTGCGTACGCTATCGCACCTTTCGGGATCAATCCGCCTCCTAAAGGAATATGGCTCACCAGTTCGCGGGCGATGGCGCGCCACCCGAAGGCGCTGGTCGCGATCCCCAATACTGTCCCCTTCTGGTGCGCGAGCCCGACATCTTTGCCGCAGGCCGCCGCGATCTGGAAGGCCATACGCACCTGGTTGGTGGTGAGGAAGGCCGTGTCCGATGCGAATTCACCCAGCGCCCAGGGCAGTTCGATGAAGTTGGGCACCACGTTGGGCAGCGCCGTGGCGATCGCGAACAGCGCGTTCTCGCGCGCCACCAGGTGGATGGTGTGCTCTACCACCGGCCGGCGGAAGGCGGGATACTGCCGCGCTAGCGCCAGCCCAAACTCGCTCTTATCGTGCAGGATCTCCGCCACCGTCACTTCGGGATGGCCGCGGTGAAATGTGTAGGCTCCCTGCGGGCACGGAAGTCCCGGCTCATAAAGGACGATGTCCACTCGTTCCGGCACCTGCGGATCGTTGGCGCGGTGGATCTGGCTCATGCGCCGCATCCATTCGGCCCGGGGCGTGCCCGCCGGCGCCAGGAAATCTTCCATCTCCGCGTAGGCGCTGCTGCCATCGGCCACCAGGCCGATGTGCACGGGATGCTCCGCGCTCTCCAGAATATCCTGCGGCCGGAGCAGAGAAAATGCGGCGCGTGCCTGTTTCAAAACGTTGAGCATAAGATCCGTTGTGAAGAAGATCAGTGGGGAGACTGTGCGCCGGTAAGCCGGAACATCACATGCAGCCCCCTCCGCCATTCTACCGCCAGGCCGATTCGCTCCACCTCGATCTCTGGTGCGTAGTAGCCCATAACCGTCTCGGTAGTGGGATGAAATTCCAACGAGGGCGAGACCAGCAGCAGGCGCGGCGGCTCCGGGCGGAGTGGAATGCCGGGAAAGTATCCGTTGGCCGTGAACTCCCCGCGGTCCAGGTGCCACTTCACGCGGATCCAGTAATCCAGCGCCTGCAGAGGAAGGTGCAGGTCTGCCGACGCTTTGAGCTCGATCACTACCAGCCGTCCGGAGCGGTCCACCGCCAGCAGGTCGAGCACGCCGCGCTCGCCGGCGGCGAAGGCCGGCACCTGGCCGTAGACCGGCTCACGGAGCAGCGTCGCGTCCAGCGTTTCCACCTCCGCGCGCGCCAGCGATTCGAGCCACGCCTCGGGATACTGCCGGTAGAGCGGATGCGCCGGATCGCCGCCCGGGCAGCGTGCGCGATCCAGCTCTTCGGCGAGGCGCGCAATCTCGGCGGCATGATGTTCGCGCGCCGGCCGCCGCTGCGCGAGTCCGAAGATCAGGTCGTTGCCGGTGAGCTCGGCGAACTCGATGCCGCGCACGCGCAGGCTGGTGCGCCCGTCATGTTTCGCGATTGATTCCACGCCGGGCACCGAAGTGATTTGCCGCCAGGAGTGCACCGCGTTCGGCGCCGGGCGGCGGCAGCCTTCGAGGCGCGTATCCAGATTGCCGTAGTCCTTAATATCGGCGCGCACCAGGCAATCCTCATGATCATAGGTGAAGAGAGCAAACTCCGCGCGCGACGCATCCAGGCAGAGCAGGCGCAGCGCGGCGGCGCGCTCTTCGCCGGCGGGGACGTAGACCGCGAGCCCCTCGAGCGTTACGCGGCGCTCGCGCCGGCGCAGGTAGTCCAGCCAGATCAGGCCGAAGGAAAGCACCGCGGCTGCATCCGACGCATGCGGGCATGCGATCGCCGCCCAGCCATGCTGCCCGTGTTTCAGGTAGGCGCGCGGATAGGCAGGCGAAAGGCTATGCTCCAGGTCGGCTTCGGCGCTCACTTCAGCGAGATTCCATTCCGGGAATTGCCGCCGTAGGAAAAGGCGGAAGCGCTCGCGAAAGACCAGGCGGCCGCTGCGCCGGCCCATCTCCGAGCCCGAACGGCGCGAGAGATCGAGCAGGAACATCTGGCCGGTGCGGCGTGCGAAGTGCTCCACCGTCATCTCCAGGCGCGCCGGAGTGTTCTCCGCGATGGCCGCGACCCGCCGCGTCCAGTTGCGTGTGCGATCCCACGCCTGCAACGTGAGGCGTGAGCCGCGGATTTCGAGCGAGTGGTTATCGCCGGTGAGCGGCAGCAGTTCTTCGCCGGGCTCGAGCAGCGCCGGCTGGCGCGCCCCGCGGAGAAACTCCTCGATGGCCGCGCGGATGCTTGCGATGTCCTGTGTCACTCGCCAAAGACGGCCGCGCGGCGCTCGGACCCTAAGGCCGTAGCCAGCGCCGCCAGCAGGAAGACGGTCGCCGCCGTCCCTGCCATGGCAATCGCGTAACTGGTTCGATGGGCGAACACAGCTTCAATATAAGTCACGGCGCTGGCCAATAGTACGCCGCACTGGTAGCCGAAGCCGGGCAGGAAGCCGCGCACCGAGTCGGGCGAGAGTTCGGCCAGGTGCGCCGGCACCACACCCCATGCGCCCTGCACCAGGAACTGCATCAGGAAAGCGCCGAGCACCAGCAGCGGCACGGAAGGCGCGAAGGCCCACAGCGGCACCACGAGGGTCGCGAGCAGGAGCGCGCCGATCATAGCGCGGCGCCGCCCAACCCTGTCCGAAATCCAACCCACCAACGTGCCGCCGATGATGGCGCCGATCATTGAGCCGCCCGTAACTCCGGCCCGCATGCCGACGCCGAAATGCCATTGCCGCTCGAGGAAGGTCGGGTACATATCCTGTGTGCCGTGGGCGGCGAAATTCATCGCCATCATGAGGAAGACCAGGTAGAAGAAGAGCTTCCAATGGGAGACGATGGCGCGGCCGAGTTGGCCCCAGCTATCGTGTTTCGTCTTCTGCCAGACCTCGCTCTCTTTCACGCGCGCGCGGACGAAGATGGCGAGCAGCGCGGGCAATCCGCCGAGGAAGAACAGCGGCCGCCAGCCGAAGCGTTCGAACAGCAGGAAGTAGCAGATCGCGGCCAGCAGGTAGCCGGTCGCATACCCCTGCTGCAGGAAGCCGCTGAGCAGGCCGCGTAGTTTGGGCGGCACTTTCTCCATGGCGAGCGATGCGCCGACGCCCCACTCGCCGCCCATGCCGATGCCGAAGAGGGCGCGCAGAATGAGGAAGGTTTTGAAGGTCGGCGCCAGGCCGGAGGCCACCTCGATGATCGAGTAGAAGACCAGGTTCAGCATGAGCGGCCGCCGCCTGCCGTAGCGATCCGCGAGCAGTCCGAAGATGAGCGCGCCGAGCGGACGGAAGGCCAGCGTGGCCGTGATCGCCAGCGCCATCGTCGCGTCGGACTGTTGAAACTCGCGCCCGATTGCAGTCAGGCAGAAGACTACCAGGAAGAAGTCGAACGCGTCCAGCGTCCAGCCCAGGTACCCCGCCAGCAGTGCTGCCCGATGATCGTTCGCCTCAGTTTGCATATGACGGTTACTGTCTCACATCAATCCGACTGTCCTCTATCCGAGCCGCGACCGTGAGGGAGCGATCTCGTGACGAAGCAGATCGCTCTCTTACGGTCGCGGTTCGCGGACAGGATTGATTAGCTGGTGCGAGGGGGGCGGTTGGCGAGCGCGGGGGCGACGGCCCAGAGGACGCTGGCGGCCATTATGGCGGCGACGATCCAGCCTTGCATTTCGAGAGCGGCGTTGCCGTTGCCGAGGAGTTGCATCATGGGCTCGTATAGGGCGAGCAGCCACAGCACCAGCGCGTAGGCGAGGTAATTGCGGCGGCCGAAGTAACGGAAGAAGGCGAAAGTGCATGCGGCCATTGCGAGGGCGATCATGTAGTGCAGGGCGAACTCGCCGGGCGTCCGGATGTCGCCGGGAAGGATCGCACACAGCGCGACCAGAGTTCCTGCGATCCGAATCCAGGTTTTCGTCGTCTGTTGGAAGAGCAGCACCAGGAGTCCGGCGAGGGCCGCCATCGTCAGCAGGCTGCGCACCGCGTCCGGCGAGGACGGCGAGCGCGGGCAGTGCGCTGGCGATAATGTCCGGGCTGCCGATGCTAAAGATCGCCTGCGCATGAAAGCGGTCCATCAACAGCAACTGCAACTGATGCAGGCCGACGCCGACGCCGATGGCGGCCAGCAATGCCGCGGCGGCGTCGATTCCCATGAGGCGGCGGCTCGCGGCGCGCAGCGAACCGGGCGCCTCCGGATAGAAGGTGCAGATCAGCGCGGCGGCGGCGCCCATCACGACGAAACCCAGCACCGCGCTCATCCCGATGCCGACGTAGGCCATGGCGCGGAAGGTCTCCACCGGCACGGCAGTGTTGTAGTTCCTCATGATCAGGCCGGAGTTGAGCAGGGCCGCGAACGGGAAGGCCAGCGTGGCCGGGAGCGCCACGCGGATGACGCGCCGCCAGCGGCACGGTGCCGCTGCGCGTGGCCTGAATCAGGAGCCACATGCCGAACACGATCAGGCCCGCGTAGGCCACGATTTTGGTTACCGTGATCACGATGGCGAGCGCGTTTTCCTGTTCGCGCGCGCGCTCGTAGGTCTCCGGGCAGTTTCCAGAAGCCGCGCGCGGAATCGACCGGTCGCCGCTGATGCCGACTGTGTACACGCCAGCGAGTCTCATCGACATTGCGCGGGTCGCCGGGGCGCGCTTCCCATTCGAGGGAGTAATCGCGCCGCGCCTTCTTGCGTTCCGACGCGCTCTCTTTGAGGTCCATCGCGCCGGTTTCCCAGCCGTGCTGAGTTGGCGAATTGCACGGCGATATCGCGCGCCCGGTCGGCGGGGATAGTCGGCGCCGGGACGATTCTCGGGGATGGTGTGCACGAAGCCCATCACGCGGCCGGTTTCGGGGTGGACGGTGACGGTGATCTCTTCCTGGTCGAGCGATTTGAAGTAGCGCGTGATCCAGATGCTGCATCGGGCGATTGCGCTCGAACAGCGCTGATGCGGCGCTCACCGGGAGGCGTTCCAGGAAGTACTTGCCGGTCAGCGAATCGCCATCGCCCCAATGCGACCGCGGGATAGGTGACGTGCTGAAAGGCGAGCGGGATCGAGGCCGCGCGACTTCAGGAAGGCGTCGGCCGACGCGCGCGCCTGCGCGCTGCTGAAGCTGGTACTCGGGCGAATCGCCGAAGCGGCTGACGGGAATGGCGAGCGAGGCCAGTCCGAGCCAGCAGGATCGCGGCCCCGATCCAGCGCATGCGCCGGGTGAGCGGATGGTAGACCGCGGCGGGAGTTGGAGCTTCTCGCCGCGGGCGCGGGCGGCGCCTCTTCAGGCGGCTCGGCGGCATCGTCGCGATTGAGCAGGCCGGTCTCGGGCTCGAAGCCTCCGCCGCGCCAGTAGGCCACCAGCGCGATGCAGTCACCGGGAGCAGCATGATGCCCGCCGCGCCCAAGCCGGAGAGCTTGTAAGTACAGGCTTTCCGAGCGCATCAGCAGCATCGCGCTGTACATCGCGTCCACCGAGTAGTGCCAGACCAGGGTGGGCAGGATTCCGAAGCGCAGCATGATGATGCCGAGCGCCACGCCGCCGATGCCCACCTCCACGCCGCGGATGTAGAAGGGCTGCTGCGGATATCCGGCGTGTCCGAAGCCCCAGATGAAGCCGGCCAGGATGACCGCCACCACGATGCTGCGGGTCACTTTGCGCAGAAAAGGAATGGCGAACATGCGGAAGAGAAACTCTTCGGAGACCGCCGGCAGGAAGCCGCCGAAGAGGACGAAGGCCCACGGGAACCTGGTGTTAAGCAGGTCTGTGTAAGGCACGTCGGCTGGCGACCAGGCTCCGAAGCGGAAGGCAACGATATAGAAGGCGGTCTGGTAGGCGATGAAGATGCCGGTGAGTGTGATGCCGAGAATCGCGCCGAGGAAGAACCGTTTGGTGCGCAGGCCGCGCATGGTGAAAAGATTTCCCAGTGAGATCTTGTCGCGGCAGCATTTCGCGGTAGAGCGGCTCGGCGCCGGCGGTGAGGATGAAGAGGAGACCGCCGGCGCCGAGGGCGGAGAGCAGCGCATTCAGGAATTGGCGCGAAAGAAAACTGCCGTAGGAATCGGTGGTGGGATAGCCGAATTCATGGAGCGGGAATTCGTTTAACTGTGCGAGAAAGCCGAGCACGATGCCTACCAGGCCAACCATCGCGGCGCGGCGCCAGGGCACGTCGTGGCGGCGCACGCGCATCACGATCACGATCACCATGCCAACAATCAGCACGACGGTGGCGGCGGAATCGATGGTCTGCGCGATTTCGTTCCTGGAGCGCAGCAACTGATAGTCGCGCTTCCATTGGTCGGGGACCTTCAGGTATTCGCGATAGCCGCCGGGCTCGTTGCCCAGGACGGTGACCTCGACGCGATTAGTGGCGTCGTGCAGGTCGAAATCGCGCTCCTTCCAGGTGAAGCCGCGGTCGATGCGGTGGGGGCGAGTGACGTCGCTCTCTTCCACGAAATCCAGCGACGCGGGGTCGCGGCCGATGGTGGTGCGCAGAAAATTCTCGGCGATGGCGCGGGCCTGCTCCGCGGTGGCACCGGGGCGGGCGGCGTCTTCGGGCAGTTCGTGGTCGAAGCCGGCGAGCTCGCCGCGCGGCGTGATGTCGACGGCGAACTCTTCCTTCTGCAGCGGGACGGAACCAGCGATAGCTCCACCGCCACAGGCGGACGCGGCTGCCCATGATCTGGTTGGCACGCTCCAGGCCCAGCTCGCGTTCGAGGAAGGTCTTGGCATCTTCGTCGTAGGCAAATTGCGCCGCCTGGCGGTAGCCCTCGATACGATAATTCTGCGCGGTGAGGAATTTCGCCGCGAGGGTCTGTGCGTCGTCACGGCTGACTTTGAAATCGATGGAGGCTTCGGGAAAGGCGCGGTAGAAGTTGCGCGCGCTGAACCAGGTGGCTGCGGAGAGCAGGAGCACGCAGATGGCGATAAACCGGTAGTCCGACGCGCGAAGACGTTCCTTCATATAGGTGGCATTCAACCAATGTGGTGGAATGCGGCCACCAGTTTAACGCTTCTCCGCCCAGTGCAACCCGATGCCGCCCAAAATGAAGCGTCGGGAGTCGATGTTCTGGTAACCCTTGCGCTTCAAAAGAGATGAAAAATCGTCAATCGAAACGAAACTGCGCAGGGAATCGGGAATGTACGTATAGACGCGGGGCTTACCATGCAGCACCGTGCCCCAGAAGGCGCCCTGCGCATAGAGGTAGCCGAGGTACAGACGTTGCATCACGGGGTTGGAGGGAAGAAAGAAATCCAGGCTGACGAGCGTGCCGCCGGGGCGGGTGACGCGTTCAATTTCCTGCACGGCGACATCGAGCTTGGGGAAATTGCGCAGGCCGTAACCCACAAAGACACAGTCGAACGAGTGATCGGGGAAGGGAAGCCGGCCGGCGTCGCCGCAGACGGTATGTTGCACACCGCGGTCACGCGCGAGTTGCAGCATACGCTCGGTGATATCGACGGCGACGGCGCACGCTCCGGGATGGAGCTGCTTGACCATCAAAGAAAAATCGCCGGTCCCAGAGGCGAGGTCCAGGACTACCGGTCTATCCGGTAAGGAGGCTCGCTCCAGGCCGGTACGCTTCCAGCGCCGGTCCATACCGTAAGAAAATGTACGGGTGATGAAATCATAACGCGGAGCCACGGTACTAAACATGGCCCGCATGAGTCGGGAACTTTGCTTCTCTGCTGGAGGTTGCACTTACGCGGGATTGTACCAAACTGCGATTGGGGGAGGCGTCAGCGGCAGTATTAGTTAGGCTCCCTTACGGTCGCGGTTCGCGGTGAAGGTACGCGAGCGTAAGGGAAGCGTAAGGGTAGCGTAAGGGAGCGAATGTTGGGCTAACGTTTGGTGGTCTTGGCGTGGACGGCGCGAATCGGTTCGACCGCAGCGCCCACCGAATAGCTGCCGGTCGGCAAACCGATGGAGGTATCGACCATCTGCGCCATCATGTGGGCAGGCATGTCTTCCTGATCCTTGAAGAACGTGAGAAGTCCGCTGCTGTCGTAATCGACGCGGATCAGATCGCCACCGCGCACCTGGCCCGTGGCGATGAGATTCGACATGGGATGCACGAGGAGGCGATCCACCGCGCGCTTCAGATGGCGGGCACCGTACTTCATGTCGGTGCCTTCGCGCAGCAGGAAGTCCTTGGCGGGTTCTGTCAGACTGAACACAAAAGGCGCCGCGTTGGCGGCGCTGAAGATCCGCTGTTGCACCATATTTAGCTCAATGGTCAAAATTTTGCGCAGGTCGTCGACAGAAAGCGGGTTAAACACCACAGTTTTGTCGATGCGGTTGATGAACTCAGGGGTGAATTTCCGCCGTGCGGCTTCGAGTCCGGCTTGGGCCACCTTGCCGGAGACCGCGGGGTCGAGGATCCCGGCCGCTTGCCGGCGTTCGCATTCGCCGGCGGCGAAGCCCAGGTTGGGCCGGAGAATCGAGTTCATCTCGGCGGCACCCAGGTTGCTGGTCATGAAGATAAGTGCATTGCTGAAATCGACGCGGCGATTGTCACCGAGTGTCAGGGTGGCCTTGTCGAGAATGCCGAGCAGCAGATTCCAAAGCGCGTCGCTGGCTTTTTCGATTTCGTCGAAGAGCACGAAGCTGACCTTAATGCGATCCGTATGAAATTGGTCGAGCACTTCCTGACTCAGCAGGGGATGGGTTTCACGATGCCCGAGATACCCGGGAGGCGAGCCAATCAACTTTGCGATCTCGTGGCTGTGCTGAAACTCGGCGCAATCGATCTTGATTACGGCGCGAGCGTCTCCCAGCAGACTCTCGGCAGTGGCCTCGACGAGCCTGGTCTTACCAGAACCGGTCGGCCCTAAAAACAACAGGTTGCCGATCGGCCGGCCGGGACTACTCATGCCGGCAAGGTGCGTCTGATAAATGTGAATGATCTGGTGGATCGCGTCGTCCTGCCCCACGATGCGCTTTCGCAGATCAGCATCCAGCTTCGCAGCGAGTGTACCGGTCTGTGCCGGATCCAGTTGTCTTTTCAAGTTCCCCATATCGCCTCCCCTCACAATCATTGACTAGCAAGTTAATGGCCAGAACAAGGCGGCGCGGAGGGCTGAAACAAAAAGCCGGATTCGCGTGAGCCTGTTTACTTCTGCGGCCGCGAGGGCCGAATCTCGACACGGCTGACCATGGTCCGTGCCGGCATTCGTAAAACCATGGAGACCGCTTCGGCAACATCCTCCGGCGCGATCATCCAACTGGTATCTTCCGGTCGGGACTTCCCCGGGGTACCGGAGAACTCCGTATCCACGCTGCCCGGCATGATGGAACTGACGCGGACGTTGTCGTTGCGATGATCGAGCATCAAGGCTTCGGTAAATCCGTTCAATCCAAATTTCGAAGCGTTATAGCCGGCGCCGCCGGTGAAGGCGTTGCGTCCGGCGAGGCTCGAAATGTTGACGATGAAGCCGCCGCCGCGCGGCAAGAATCGCGCCAGGGCCTCGTGCGCGCAGTAGAAGGCTCCATTCAGGTTGAGATCGATATTGCGATGCCATTCCTCGGGCGTCATCTCGGCAACCTTTCGATAGGCGGCCTGCCCGGCGTTGTTCACCAATATGTCGAGGCCGCCGAATTCGCGGTCAACGGCCTGGAAAAGCGCGCGCACGCTTTCGACCTGGCTTATGTCTGCCACGGCGCCGAAAACTCTACCGTACTGCCTCATTTCGTCCACCGCGCGCACGACTCCGGCGGCGTCGCGGGCGCAGATTGCCACCGCCGCGCCTTCGCGGAGCAAACGCCCGGCGATGGCACGACCGATTCCACGCGTGCCGCCGGTGACGATCGCGAACTTTCCGTTCAATGATTCCATGCCTGAATTCTACTCTGCCGGCGGGCACACGTATGCCGTTAGAGTGAGTCACAAAAAGATCGTTGCGGCGGCCGGGGACATACGGTCTTATCGCCGGGTGGGGCCCGGCCGCCAGTGATTTGACTGCACGCTACAAAGACGTAAGAACTCGGCTGGATGGCCTCTCGATCGTCCCCTTGTTTCGCGTATCAGTCTCTGTATCCAGGGGTGCGGCAATCAAACGCTATCCGCGACGGTCCCCCGGGTATTATCGGTTCGAACCGAAGATCTTTCCGCCGGTCTCCTCCACGTAGGGGAACCACCGTGCAGCCGTTAACGGGCTTACGGAAAGTCAGCACCACCATAGGTCAACGTATCCTGCGCAGGATGAAAACTGTTGGTTTTGCGCTGTGGTTTGCGCAACTCTCTACCTGATTGGACTTTAGCATGAGGGTTCTGGAGTAAAGGATGGATAATCTGTTAAATGATTGAGAACATGGGAAGACAAATATTTCATGTTTGTGTGAATGGCAGATTGCAATAGGGGTCAAGAGTCAATGTAGATCGCTCCCTGACGGTCGCGGTTCGCTGTGGGTGAAATGGGTGGGGTGAAATCGCGAAGTGGGGCGGGTAGCGCTTCCTTACGGTCGCGGTTCGTTGGAATGGGTCCTGCTAAACTGGAAGGAGCGATGCCGCGCGGTCCCCGCCAAGTTCTGGAAGAACGATTTCCGCAAATCTACGACGAGCTCGAATCGCTATTCGAGAACTCACGCGACGTGGCGCGCCGTGAACTCGCGGAGCAACTCAACCAGGCCGTCCGCCGGCTGCGCATCGCACCCGATGAAACCGAACTTTGCGCAACGCTGGCGGGCGCGGTGGAACGATTCGCCACCGGGGGCGCACTTTTTCGCATCTCCGGGCCGCTGGCGGGCAACGAGCGTATCGAATTTACACTGTCCTCGGCGCCCGCAGTGGCGGCGGCGGTGGAATCGCGCGATCCACTAACCGCAGCGGCTACGCCTGGCGAGGTATCGACGGCGCTGGTCGAGTTCTTCGGGCACTTACCTGATACGCGCGTTTTCCTGTTCCCGCTGGAAGTCCGGGAATCGGTGCCGGCGCTGATTTATTGTTGGGGAACGGTGCAGGTGGCAGCGATCGAATTGCTGGCACAGGTGGCGGGCGCGGTATGGAGCGCAATTGCCGTGGAATCGGAACCAGGGCTTGTTAGCGAGCTAGTCACGATCGCGCCAGCACCGGCGCCAAGCGCCTCGAGGTGGGACGAAATGCCGCCGGCGGAGCAGCAGACGCATTTACGGGCGCAGCGGTTCGCGCGGGTGCAGGCGGCGGAAATGCGCTTATATCATGCGGACCTGGTACAAACGGGCCGCACCCAACGCAACCTTTACGACCTGTTGCGGCAACCGATCGATGCGGCGCGGGCGAACTTTCAGTCGCAGTTTTTTGCCAATTGCCCGAGCATGGTGGACTATCTCCACCTGGAGCTCACGCGAACTTTAGCCAATGACGATACGGAACTTCTCGGCCGCTCTTATCCCGGCCCTCTTCTTTTCGTTTAGCCTGCCCGGCGCTTCCGGCACTCTGGCGGTGCTGACGCGTGCCTATCGGGAGTCGCCCACGCCGGCCCGCCGCGCGGCTATCGCCACTCACATCGCGGCACATCCGGAGGATGCCCCACTGGCAAACCTGGCGCTGGGCATTGCCGCCTACGAACAGAAGAACTGGGCGGCCGCGATCGCGGCGTTGAAGCCGCTGCCCGCGAAGCTGCCGAAGATCGCCGATTACGCCGCGTATTACCTGGCGGCGGCGCAAGTGGAGAACAACGAGTTCGCCGGCGTGGGTGCCGAACTGGCTCCGGCGTATCGCAATTCGCCGCTGGCGGGGCGCAGCCGGCTGCTCGAAGCCCGCGCGCTGAAAGCGGATGCGCCCGGGGACGCGGTGCGTCTTTTGCGCGATCACTATACCGAACTGCCGCAGCCCGAGGGCGATGTCACGCTGGCCGACTGTTACCAGGCGGCGAACGATCTGCCGCATGCCGCCGAGTTCTACCAGCGCGTGTACTATCACTACTTGACGGGCGCGGCCGCCACCCGGTCGGCTTCGGCGCTGATTGCGCTGAAGGATTTGATGGGCAATGCCTACCCGCAGCCAACCGGGACGCAACTGCTGCACCGCGCCGACCGGCTGCTGGACGCCAAGGAATATGTGGAAGCGAGGCGCGCGTATGAATTGGCCGTCGCCGGAGCGGTGGGGCTGGAGCGCGACCAGGCGCGAGTGCGCGCGGCGGCGATCGATTACCTGAGCGGGAAAGCCGCGCTCGCCGGTCCGGCGCTGACGGCGCTGCAGGTTACCGAGTCGGAGGCCGCGGCGGAACGTTGGTACTACCTTGCGGAGTGCGCCCGGAAGCGCAACGACGATGCGGAACTCGCGTCGGACGTGCAGCAACTGACGGCGCATTACCGGCAATCGCCGTGGCGGCTGAAGGCGCTGACGTCGGCCGCCAACCGGTATCTGCTGGTGAACCGGCCGGAGGAATACGTGCCGCTGTATCGCGCGGTCTACGAAGATTTCCCGACGTCGGCGCAGGCACCGCAGTGTCGATGGAAGGTGGCCTTCCATGCCTACCAGAACGACCTGCCGACCGCGGGGACGTTGTTGCGGGAGCAACTACGGACTTATCCAGCCCACTCGACGGCGGGCGCGGCGCTGTACTTCCTGGGGCGGCTGATGGAGCGTAATGGCGATGCCGCCGGGGCGCGCGCCTGCTATCAGCGGCTGGCGGCGGTGTACGAGAATCATTACTACGCGATGCTGGCGCGCACGCGGCTGAAGAGCATGCCCGGCGCCGGCGCGCCATCGGCGGAGGTCGCGCAATTTGTCGCGGGGATCCGATTCCCCACGACGGCACCGATCCCCACCGAGGCCACCGCGGCGACGGCGCAGCGCATCGAGCGCTCGCGGCTGCTGCGCTCGGCGGGACTCGGGGACCTGGCCGATTCCGAACTACGGTACGGGTCGCGGACCGACGGACAACCGGCGCTGCTCGCGATCGAACTGGCTTCCTCGGCCGATGCTCCGCACCAGGCGATGCGGGTGATGAAGGGCATGAATCCCGAGTACCTGGGACTGCCGGTTCCGGCGGCGCCGCGCAAGTACTGGGAACTGCTGTTCCCGCTGCCATACCGGACTGACCTGGTGCGCGATGCGCAGGAGAGGGAGCTGGATCCGTTTCTGCTGGCGGGATTGATTCGCCAGGAATCGGAGTTCAACCCGGCGGCGGTGTCGCACGCCAAGGCGTACGGACTCACGCAGGTGCGTCCGGCGACGGGGCGGTTGTTCGCGCGGAAGGCAGGCGTGGCGCGGCTGACGACGAGCGTACTGTGCCAGCCGGCGGCGAACCTCAAGATCGGCAGCTCGATCTTGCGATCCATGCTGGATAAGCAAGGCGGGAGCGTGGAGCAGACGCTGGCGTCGTATAACGCGGGGCCGAACCGGGTAGTGGAATGGCTGAAATGGAATACCTACCGGGAGCCGGCGGAATTTGTGGAGTCGATCCCGTTCACGGAGACCCGGGATTACGTGCAGGCGGTTTTGAGGAATGCGGAGATGTACCGGCGCCTGTATGAGGGGACGCGGTAGGGCACCGCGGATAGGAAAGAGTTTTTATCCGCGTTCATCTGCGTTGTATCTGCGGCCAATTCTCTTTTCGAGAAACCTATCTGGGCCGCAGATGAACGCAGATTAACGCAGATAAGACAAAACGGCTCGTAATGTGCCCCTATTAGTTTGCGAGGTCGGCTTCGCGGCGGAGGCGGTCGAGTTCGAAGGCTAGGGCGCAGAGGGTGGCGGCGCATTCTTCGAAGGACTCGCGGGCAGCCTGTTGTTCCAGGCGTTTGAGGGCGGCGGCGACGGCATTGGCGCCGACATTGGCGCAGGCGCCTTTACAGGAATGGGCTAGGCGCATAGTTTGTTTGGGATCGTGCTCGCGGATGGCCACGTCCATTAAGCGAAGCTGCCTGGCTGTATCGTCGAGAAGGGTGCCCAGAAGCTCCTGCATCAGCTCTCTGTCGTCCAGCGTGATGTCACGGAGTTGATCGCGGTCCAGTACGGCGGTTTCATCTAGTACTCGCACAAACTGATTGTGTCGTCATGGACAGGATCGGACAATCGAGCGATAGCCTTAGTCGAGACGGCAAACGAACCTAGCGCGGGCGCAGGGGACCGAACTGGAAGGTGGTGTCGGTAACGCGCAGGTTGGGATCCACGACGGCGCGCGCCATAAAGCCGGGTGCGGCGGGAGTGCCGAAGCGCATGTCGATGGCCTCGACGATCTTGCCGTTTTCCACGGCCGGGTTGGGAGTGACGCGCCAGAGCGGGTATTGCGAAAAGCGGAGAAACCCCTGAAAGGGCAGGGTGGCGCTGGCGGCGGCGATGGCGGGGTCGGGGGAGGCCTTGGGAAAGAAGGCCGCGCGTTCCACGGCCGAATCGTTGGCCAGGTTGACCTGCTGGACCACGTAGGAATCGGCGGTCTCGACGATGCCGCGCCATTTGAAGGGATTGGCGGAGTCGGGGAGGGCAGCGACGCGAAGGGGCGTGGCCTCGCCGTAGAGGTGTGAGCCGAGAGCGGCGACGGCGCGGGCGTGGAGCACGGCGCGGCCGGAATTGTAGACAAGGATAAAGAGGAGAGCGAACCAGGCGAAGCCGCGACCGTGGTGGCGATCGCGCGAAGAGCTGGAACTGATTTCCGAGCCGACCAGTCGGGCGAGAAAAGGGCCGGCGATGCCGATGATAGCGACGGCGAGAATCCAGAGGTCGATGACGCTGGTGGTATCGGCGCGGAGCCACTCGCCGGAGAACGGAAGAAAGAGGCGAATGCCGTAGACGTTGGTCCAATCCAGCAGCAGGTGGGACCCGACGGCGATCAGGGCGGCGAAAAATGCGCCGATCCAGCGCACCTTTTTGCGGCCGGTCAAGCTCACGATTGCCACGGCGGCGAGCGCCATCACGGGCATGGCGGCGATCGAATGGGTGATGTGGCGGTGGTAGTGCAGATAGTTCAAGGGGCCGCCGGCGAGCGTGACCACGTCGATATCGGGGATATTCGCGGCAATGACGACTATCGCGGTGCCACGGGCACTCCAGCGGCCGAGTCCGATTCTGCTCAGAAAGAGGCCGACCGCGGTGTGGGTGAGATTATCCATTGCTTCCACATTGTACGGCGGAGGGAAGGAGGCGCCGTGGAATGACGCCTCCTTTCTGATCATGCGGAGAGACGGAAGGGGACCTTGAGTTTGTTCTTACGCTCGACGACCGGGTGGATGGCGCGCACGGCTTCGCGGCGGGCTGCCCAGCCGAAGTACTCGTCGAGGGGAAAGAGCGGATAGGGTTCGACTTCGCAATATGCCCGGCCGAGCATTTGTTCGACCCGGTAGATTGCATGCCAGAAGTTGCCGCGATCCATATTGAAGTATTTTGACGCGAGCCTCCAATCGGCGCCCAGAAGGTAGTAGATGCGGAAGAGCCGATAGTCTTCGTCGTCGAGGTTACGCCGCGCGATCAGCGTGAAGTCGGCGATGTACTCCTCGTGCCGGCGGCAGTAGGCGCGGCGTCCACCTGGACCGCCGAGGATTTCCCACGACACGTTGCCCGGCTGGGCTCCTGAAACAAGGCATTCGCGAAACCGGACATAGCATGCCCGGAACGCCGCCCGAAAAACGCAATTGCAGGGCGTTTTCTTGTCTTCGTATACCGCTCTCATCCCATCGCCGCTACAGTGGCAGCAGGATTCACTCGCCAGTCCAATAGTATTCGATCGATTCCATTCCATTAAAAGTGTCCTCCCGGCAACGGTTCCTATCAAATCCGGCCGCCGCCTTGGGTTAATCAGCCTACCTCCACTCTAGGACTACTAAGAAAAACGTCAACAATTCAAATTACGCATTTAATACAGAATGCTTTGGCGGCGACTTAAATCGGAGTCGGCTGTCCTTTTGAGTCAGCACCTTAAGCGACAATAGAGGCGAGTATCTCAAGGCAAGTTTTCAAAGCGCGTCGGATCTGGTACTAAGGAAACCGTACTACCCTATTTCTCCGGGAAATAGCCTTCCTATGACCTTCGACGATCTGCGGACGCGGCTGATCAACAATCTTCGCCTCCGTGTGCGATCGGGCGAGGTAACGGAACGGAGTCTTGCCCGGCTCACCGGGGTATCACAGCCGCACCTACATCACGTTCTGAAGGGCAAGCGCCAACTTTCGCTGGAGACGGCAGACCTGATTCTGCGGCGACTGCACATGGACGTTCTGGACCTGCTTCCTCCAGAGGATTTGCGAGAGGGGCGCCCGCATCGGTAAAGTGGTGACGTGGCCCGTACCGCGAATCCCGTCACCGTCCGCGACGCCCGGTTGAAGCGCCTCGCGCAGAGCATTGAGGCGCTGGCCGATAAGGACGAACGAATCTTGCGGCGCGCGCGGGAGATCGTCGACCTGCGGCGTGCGGCGGCGGCCGATCTCTATGCGATCTGCGCCGATTTTGTAAACTCCGTAAACCGGCTGCTCTCGCGTCCGGCGGTGGAGCTCGATCCGGCGGAATTGGCCGATTATGCGTTCCATGAGGATTCGCACAACCTGGTGCAGATTAATGTCCGGGGGCGGATTCTGCAGATTTCTTTCGTGGCGACGCCGGAATTGGTATCGACGGAGGACTTCCGGGTACCGTATACGTTGAACGGAACGGTGCGGGCGTTCAATCAGGAACTGCTGGATAAGGACATTATCGAAGAGCAGCTGATTTTTTACACGATTGAACACCATAAGAAGATGTGGCGGTTTTTCGACGCGCGGACGTATCGCTCGGGGCCGTTCGACCAGGAATACCTGGTGAGCCTGATGGAGCAACTGCTGTAAGCAGAACGGGCCACTGATGGGAAAAGAGAGAGCTTGATCTGCCCGGTGAAAGGTCCGCTTGGGGCACTCTCAGTTCCTTGCGGGAGAGCTCAAAAGAATATTTCTCGCAAAGGCGCAAAGGACGCAAAGAAGAACAACATCTGGCGGAGGATCTGGTTTTCTTTGCGATCTTTGCGCCTTTGCGAGAGATGCCTTTGAGTTTCCCTAATAGATTCACGCCGTCCGCTGTGGACGGTCGGTGAGAGGTCCGATTGCGGGACTCTCCGTTCCTTGCGGGAGAGCTCAAAAGAATATTTCTCGCAAAGGCGCAAAGGACGCAAAGAAGAACAACATCTGGCGGAGGATCTGGTTTTCTTTGCGATCTTTGGAACACCAGGCTAAGCCTGGCTGATCTTGTGAACTGAAAGGAGTTCACCATGTAAATTGCTCGTTCGTACATGTAGCGGAACCGGAGCGAGACGGAGCAATCCGCTGGTGGAAACCGGGGAAGCAAACCTGCGAGCCGTAACGCAAGTGAACCCGATTCGGCCTCGTGACGCTAATTGGAGGTGGCCAGTCTGCCAAAGATGATGAAGCCTGAAATCGGCGGGGAAGCAATGAGCAAGCACCCGCCGGACCTTCCGGGGTGGTTGGGGACAGCGCGCAGGGATAGATCAGTCGAGGAACCTGGGAGACCCGGCAGGAGTGGGGAGAGTGGCCCCAACGGCCCAAGGGAATACATAACCGAGGGACGGCCCTGGCCGGGAGTCGGAGAGGCCCATAGTAGCGAGGAAGCGGGTAACGACCGTGGAGCGAAGGGGCCTTACTGAAAGCACGCTGAGGTAAGAGGAAAGGAGAACCGCTTGGAAGAAATTCCCACTACGGAAGACTGGGAGCATATCGAAGCCCTGAAGAAACAGGCGAGCGGAGACGGACTCCCGGATAAACTCTCTTTGCTGAGACAGAAGCTGAGTCAAAAGGCCAAGCAGGAGCCGAAGTTCCGGTTTTACGCGTTGTACGACCGGATCTATCGGCGCGATGTGCTGGAGGCGGCATGGAAACGGGTGCGAGCCAACAAGGGCGCGCCCGGGGTGGACGGCGTGACGATCGAACAGATCGAAGCGTCGGAAGCCGGCGTGAAGGGATTTCTGGAGGAGATTCAGGAGTCGCTGCGCGCCAAGACCTACCGGCCGAAAGCGGTACGGCGCGTCTACATCGCGAAAGCGAATGGGAAGCTGCGGCCGTTGGGGATACCGACGGTGCGAGACCGAGTGGTGCAGATGGCGACCCTGTTGATTCTGGAGCCGATCTTCGAAGCAGATTTCGAAGATTGCTCCTATGGGTTTCGTCCGGGACGCTCGGCGCACCAGGCGCTGGAGGAGATACGCGGCCACCTCAAGGCCGGGTATCAAGCGGTGTACGACGCGGATCTGAAAGGCTATTTCGATTCGATTCCGCACGACAAGCTGCTGGCTTGCGTGCGCATGCGAGTGGTGGACCGGAGTGTTCTGAAGCTGATCCGGATGTGGCTGGAAAGCCCGAGTCGTAGAACCGGAGAGCGGAGGGCAAGCCGGGAAAATGGAGTCGCCCGCGGAAGGGGACTCCCCAAGGCGGGGTGATTTCGCCACTGCTGAGTAATGTGTATCTGCATTGGTTCGACAAGCTGTTTCATCGAGCCGATGGGCCAGCGCAATGGGCGGGGGCCAAGTTGGTGCGTTATGCCGATGATTTTGTGGTGCTGGCGCGCTATCAAGGGAGCCGTCTGACGGGCTGGATGGAATCGAAACTGGAGGGCTGGCTCGGGTTGGAGATCAATCGGGAAAAACGCGGGTGGTAACCTGAAGGAAGAAGGAGCAAGTCTGGACTTTCTGGGATTCACGTTCCGCTACTACCACGACCTGCAAGGGGGCGGGGGGCGGTATCTGCATGTGGGCCCGTCGGCGAAGGCGCTTGAAGAAGGAACGGAAGAAGCTGCACGAGATGACGGATCATCGGCAATGCTGGAAGCCGATTCCGGAACTGATTGAGGAGCTGAACCGGCACCTGAAGGGCTGGAAGAACTACTTCGACTTTGGGTATCCACGCGCAAGCCTTCCGAGAGATCAACTCGTACGTTCGGTACCGTCTCACGCAGCATCTGAGACGGCGCAGCCAGCGGCCCTACCGACCGCCGGAAGGGGTCAGTTTCTATGAGCACATCCAGCGACTTGGGCTGGAACGTTTATAAGCTGGCAACCGTGCAACTGCCTGCGCATGCCTGAGACGAGACGTTTTCAGGAGAGCCGGATGCCGGGAAATCCGCTTGTCCGGTTCGACGAGGGGAGAGTGGGTCGCACCGCAAGATGTCGCCCTCTCTCCTACTCTACCGCCTTTGCGAGAGATGCCTTTGAGTTTCCCTAATAGATTCACGCCGTCCGCTGTGGACGGTCGGTGAGAGGTCCGATTGCGGGACTCTCCGTTCCTTGCGGGAGAGCTCAAAAGAATATTTCTCGCAAAGGCGCAAAGGACGCAAAGAAGAACAACATCTGGCGGAGGATCTGGTTTTCTTTGCGATCTTTGCGCCTTTGCGAGAGACGCCTTTGACTTTCCCATACTGGTCCGCGGCCAGTTCTGCCTCTTTTTGAGAAGCGCTATGGGCCGCAGATGAACGCTGATGAGAAACACCCTTGACACTGGCCCTCGGAGGGTGAGTGGGGGGCGCGCTATTATTGGTAAATGACGACTGCCTTGCCCCCTGTTCAGGACACTCTCGCCCAACCCATCATGGACCTGGAGCGCGAATATCTGCTGCAGAATTATGCGCGTTATCCGCTCGTGCTGGCCCGCGGTAAGGGCTGCTATCTGTACGATCTCGCGGGCAAGCGATACCTGGACCTGATTTCCGGGATCGGCGTCAACGCGCTGGGCCACGCGCATCCGCGGATCACCAAAGTCATTCGCGCACAGGCGGGCCTTCTGCTGCACACGTCCAACCTCTATTACCACGAGTATCAGGGCGCGCTGGCCAAACGGCTGGCGCAGATGAGCGGGTTGCAACGCTGCTTCTTCTGCAATACCGGCACGGAGGCGGTGGAAGGCGCGCTCAAGATGGCGCATTCGCACGGGCGGGCGATTCACGCGGACAAGTACGAGGTGATCGCGCTGGACAATTCCTTCCACGGGCGGACCCTCGGGGCGCTCTCGATCACGGGGCAGGCCAAGTACCGCCAGGATTTCGAACCGCTGGTGCCGGGCGCACGCTTCGTTCCCGCCAACGACATCGCGGCGCTGGAAGCAGCGTTCAGCGAGCGCACGGCGGCGATCGTGCTCGAAATGATCCAGGGCGAAGGCGGCATCAACCCGCTGACGCCGGAGTACGTGACGAAGGCGAGGGAGCTTGCGGACCGCTACAATGCGCTGCTGGTGGCCGATGAGACGCAGTGCGGAGTGGGGCGCCCGGGCACCTACTTCGCGTATCAGCGTTCCAGCCACATCACGATGCCGGACGTGATGGTGAGCGCCAAGCCGCTGGCCTGCGGGATTCCGCTGGGCGTGATCATGGCCAATGAGCGCGCGGCGGCGGCGATCAAACCGGGGATGCACGGCTCCACGTTCGGCGGCGGACCGCTGGCCTGCCGGGTGGCGCTGGAGTTCTGCGACATCCTGGACGAACTGCTGCCCTCGATTCAGCGCGTGGGCGGCTACCTGCATGTGGAGCTCAATGAGCTGGCGCGCAAGCATTCGTTCGTCAAGGAAGTGCGCGGCTTCGGGCTGATGATCGGCATAGAGCTGACGATGCCGGGCAAGCAACTGGTGCTGGATGCGATGGCGCAGGGGCTGCTCATCAACTGCACGCACGATACGGTGCTGCGCCTTCTGCCGCCTTACATCATCACCGAGAAGGAAGTGGATCTGGCGCTGCGAACGCTCGCGAAGATCTTCGGCAAGGTGAAATAATGCGCCGCCCAGTTTTTGCAACGCTCGCCCTCGCCGCACTGGCGGGGGCGCAGCAGAACCCTGCCGCGCTGGCGGGGCGGACGTGGCGCCAGGCGCACGAGAGCGCGATTCTCGGGGAATTCAGCAGCTTTCTGGCGCTGCCCAATATCGCGCGCGACGAGACGGCGATCCGCAAGAACGCGGCTGCTGTCTCGGCGCTGCTGGAAAAGCGCGGGGTGAAGACGCGATACCTGGAAGTCCCCGGCGCGCCTCCGGTGGTCTTCGGCGAAATCCCGGCGGCCAATGCGGCGCGCACCATCATCTTCTACGCGCATTACGACGGCCAGCCGCTGGACCCGAAGGAGTGGGCGATTCCGCCGTGGGAGCCGGTGATCAAGGACGGCCGCATCTGGGCGCGATCGGCGAGCGACGACAAGGCACCGATCATCGCGATCACGTCCGCGCTGGATGCGCTGCAGGCGGCCAAGCTGCCGATCCGCTCCAACATCAAGTTTGTGTTCGAGGGCGAGGAGGAGGCCGGGTCGCCGCACCTTGGCCAGATCATCGAACGATACAAGGACCTTCTGAAGAGCGACGTCTGGCTGATTTGCGACGGCCCGGTGCACCAGAGCCGGCGGCAGCAGATCGTGTTCGGCGCGCGCGGCATCACCACCATCGACATCACGCTATACGGGCCCAATCACGAACTGCACAGCGGGCATTACGGCAACTGGGCGCCGAATCCGGCGATGGCACTGGCGCGATTGCTGGCGAGCATGAAGGACGATGACGGCAGGGTGCTGATCGAGCACTACTACGACGGCATCGAGCCCTTGAGCGAGACCGAAAAGCGGGCCATCGCCGAGGCGCCCGACGTGGATCGCGACCTGATGCGCGAGCTGGCTCTCGGACGCACCGAAGGCGGCGGGCGCAAGCTGGTGGACCTGATCAACGAGCCCTCGCTGAATATCCGCGGCATGGCGAGCGCGCGTACGGCGGAGAAGGCGAGTAACGTGCTGCCGTCGACGGCCACGGCGAGCATCGATATCCGGCTGGTGAAGGGCATCGACCCGGCGACGGCGGAGAAGCGCGTGATGGACCACATCCGCAAGCAGGGTTACGTGATCGTGGAGGCCGAGCCCGATGCGGCGACGCGCATGGCGAACCCGAAGCTCGCGCGCGTGGTGGTGGAGCGCGGCGGGTACGCGGCCAGCCGCACGTCGATGGACCTGCCGATTTCGCAACTTGTGCTGCGCACCGCGGAGAGCGCGCGCGGTCCGATCGTGCGGCTGCCGACGATGGGAGGCAGCGTACCGCTATATATGATCGAGGCGATTTTGCACGCGCCGACGATCACGGTGCCGATCGCCAATCACGATAACAATCAGCACAGCTTCAACGAGAATCTCCGGCTGCAGAATCTGTGGGACGGGATCGAATTGATGGCCGCGCTGTTGACCATGTAGAGTGCGGCCTTAGTAACTGGATATTATCAGTCCTTTTTGCGAACCTCAGGCACTCAACGTTGTAAGATGTGGCGGAGGACTCTTATATGCGAATCTGTTTCAGGTCGCTCCTGCTTGCGCTGGTTGCGACTCTGAGTTATGCACAGCTGACGGTTGATCAGAAAGTTTCGGATTTCCAGTCTCTCGCGGCGCTGTACGCGAAGCGTTACGGCCCCTATGAATGGAAGCGGGACGCGCTGGGAGTGGATCTCTTCAATGTCGCCCCCTGGCTGGCGCAGGTGCAGGCGACCAAGAACGACCTGGACTTTTACGATGTCATGTCGCAGTACGTGGCCAGCCTGAATGACGCCCACGATGTTTACCAGCTGCCTTCGACGTTTGTTGCCAACCTGAATTTCATAGTCGATATCTATGACGGCAAGCTCTTGGTGGATTATATCAACCGCTCGCGCTTGCCCGCCGCCGAGTTCGGGTTTGTGAACGGTTACGAATTGGTTTCAATCGACGGACAGGATGCCCAGAAGCTGCTGGACGGGCTGTTGCGCTACCAAATCGCAGCCAACCCGCGCAGTACCCGGCGGCTGGCGGCGGAGTTGCTGACGATCCGGCCGCAGTATCTGATTCCGCGTGCGCCGGAGGTTCCGGAGATCTCGGTAGTGTTGTTCCGCCGGCCGGACGGAAACATGGAAACGTACCGCATCCCGTGGGCGAAATCGGGAATGCCGCTGACGAATGTGGGCCGCTACACGACGCCGTTTTCGGCGGCCGCAAGGCGTTCCATGGCGTCGAGTTACTCCGGTATGTCGAGCGTGGACCCGGTGACTGATCCGCCGGTTGCCGAGGAAGTTCCCGAGTATCTTCAGTTACTAAACCGCCTGCAGAATTGCCGGTTGCCGGATAAAGCGGTAAACAACTTCGGAGCCCAGGTTCCGGTGTTCGCGGCCGGGCTGCCCACCAGTTTCGTGGTGCGGCAGGGTAGGTTTTCGTCGGACCCGTTCTTTTCGGGTGTGTTCGGCGCGAACGGGCATACGATTGGTTTCATCCGAATCCCGAGCTACGCGCCCACTAACACCACGACGGCCCTGATCGCGTTTCAGAACGAGATCGCCTATTTCCAGGCCAACACAGAGGGCCTGGTGATCGACGATATGAGGAATCCGGGCGGGAGCGTCGGGTACCTGAATGCGATTGTGAGCTATCTGATGCCCACACAGTGGCGCAGTATTCCGTTCGAACTGCGTGCAACCTCGGAATGGGTGAACGCGGTTTCCAGTTCGTTGGTTTCGGCAGCATCGGCCGGAGCGCCGCAATCCTACCTCGATCTTTTAGGGATGATCAAGACCGAGATTCTCGCGGCAAACGCAGCGCAGCGCGGCCGGACGAAGCCGATCCCGCTGGACGATGTGACGATTGACCGCAGCCCTGCCATGGATTCGAAGGGCAACGTGATCGCCTACACCAAGCCGCTGATCGTGCTGGTGGATGAAATGTCCGCGTCGGCCGCGGATGCATTTGCCGCGACGATACAGGACAACGCTCGCGGACCGCTGGTGGGATGGCGCACGATGGGCGCGGGCGGGAACGTGGAAGGCTGGGAGGCGGGGACGTACTCGCTGGGCTACACGACCGTGACCGAATCGCTGATGAACCGCAAGAATCCGGTGGTGACCGCGGAGTATCCCACGGCGCCTTACGTGGAGAACATTGGAGTCCGCCCCGATATCACGGTGGACTATATGACGGTCGACAATCTGAACCGAGGCGGCAAACCCTTTGTGGATGCCTTCGTGGCGGCGATCGTCGCCCAGATTGAAGCCAAGAAATAGGAGGAGCAGACCATGAAGACACTTATTCTTAGCCTAATTCTGATTTCTGCTTCGTCCGCCGTGAACGCGCAGAATTTGACGCCCGCCCAGAAAGAGGCGGACTTCCGTTACCTGGCGAGCATGTACTCGACATATTACGCGCCGCTGGACTGGAAGAAACAACTTTTCAATTTCGACGCACTAGCGATCAAGCCATGGCTCGACAAGGTGGCGGCGACCACGACAGACCTGGATTTCTACGAAGTCTGTGTGGCCTATGTCGCCGCCCTGCACGATACGCACGACCATTTTTCGCTGCCATCGGATTTCTCCGCGTCGCTGGGCTTCAGCGTAGACATTTATGATGGCGTACTGCTGATCGATTCGCTCAACCGCGTGGCGCTGCCCTCCAAGGACTATCCGTTCACGACGGGGGACCAGCTGATCTCGGTGGACGGCCGCGATATGACCATGATGTTGCAGGATTTCGCGAATTACGCCGCCTGGGGAAATCCGATTGCTTCCAAGCGACTGGCCGCGGCGCGCATTACTTCGCGCTCGCAATCGCTGATGCCGCATGCCACGGATGTGATCGGGAAATCGGCGACGGTGGTGATCCAGCGCCAGAGCGGCGCGACGGAGACCTACACGATCCCTTGGGCGGTGTCGGGCACGCCGCTGGCGGTGGGGCCGGTGCCATCGCCGAAGATGACACAGTCGATGACGCGGGCGAAGCGCAAGACGGCGCGCGAGGAGTTCGCCGCTGGGGCGCCGGACTACATGACGGAACTGCTGAACGCGCAGTGGTCCGGGATCACGGATGCGGAGGACGTTGCGGCCACCGGATCGGGCAGCCGCAATCCGCTGTTTCTGAGCGCGCTGGCCAACGCAAAATTTACGCGCCGCCTGGGTGGAAACTCGGCCGACGTGTTCTATTCGGGCACGTTCGCGTACGAGGATCTGACGATCGGTTACATTCGGATTCCCAGCTATGGGCCGGCGTCGACGACCACAGCGTTGACGCAGTTCGAGAAGGAGATCGCCTTCTTCAACGCCAATACCGACGGGCTGATCGTGGACGAGATGCACAATCCCGGCGGCAACCTCTGCTACGGGGAGAGCATCGCGGCGCGGCTGATCCCGGATTATTTCCGGGCGACCGGCTTCCGGCTGAAGCCGTTTTGGACGCGGATGCTTGGGTTCTATAACTCGTGGATCAGCGCTAAGGCGTCGGGCGCGCCTCAGCAGGTGATCGACCAATACGAACTGCTGTTCAAGGCGATGCTGGCGGCGAACCAACAGGGGCAGACGATTACGGATTCTCTGCCGCTCTGTTCCTCCAGCCTGACGCGCGCGCCTTTCATGGACGCGGACGGCAACGTGCTCGCTTACAAGAAGCAGATCATGATGCTGATCGACGAATTCTCCACGTCCACGGCCGATTCGGTCCCCGGGATGTTCCGCGACGCCAATCGCGGAGTGCTGTACGGGATGCGAACGGACGGCGCCGGGGGCAACAACACCACATTCGATGCTGGTTCGTATTCCGAGGGCTTCGCGGGGATGACGCTGGCGCTGCAGACGCGCAAGGAGAAGCACCTTAACGGCGATTATCCTTATACCGACCTGATTGAGAACACGGGCGTCTGGCCGGACCTGACGGACGACTACATGACGAAGGACAATCTGCTGCAGGGCGGCGCGCCGTTTTTGCGGAATGTGCTGCAGCACATGGCGGCGCAGATTCGCATGTTCCGGTAAGCGCGCTCGTTAGTGAGTCATGGAGTAGACGATGTAGTTGACGCCGACGCGGATGGCGAGGTCGGCGAATTTGGCGGGGTACCAGGGGTCGTCGGCGTACTCCCAGGCGTCGCCGACGTCGGAGTTGTAGGTGATCGCGACCATGATGCGGCCCTTCTCGTCGAAGATGCCGCGCCAGTGGGCGCCGATGCTGCTGGGGCCGTTCTGGCTCTTGTAGCCCGGGCGGAGGTGCGCCTGGCCGGGGATCTGGTAGCGATCGTTGAGATCGTACACGGTGTGGAAGATGGCGTCGCCGTCTTCGATATCGCGGATGGGGTATTCGGGGAAGGCCTTGCGCATGCGGGTTTCGAACTCGGCCCACTCCTCGACGCCGTGGAAATCGTCGGCCATGAAGAATCCGCCACGCAGGCAGTACTCGCGGAGCGCCTTGCCCTGGGCGTCGGTGAGGCCCCACTCGCCGACCTGGACGGCGTAGAGCCAAGGCCAGTCGTAGGCGTCGCCCTCATCGAGGTTGACGGGTTGTTCCACGCTGCGGGTGTGGATGCGGGTCAGGCGTCGAACGGCTTGGGAGAAGTGGCGGTCGGCGCGCGGATAGTCCTGGGTCCAGAGCGAAATTCCCGTGTGCCAATCGGCGTCACGGCCGCGATAGCCATTGAGCGGGCCGGGCGGGAACATGAGGCGGGCGAAGGCGAATTCGGTTTTTTCCTGCCAGTCCGGCGTCAGTTCGAAGCTGAAGTATTCCACGCCGGGGAACTGCCGGAAGGGGCGCTGGAAGGCGTAGGCCATGCCCAGGCACAACACGCCGCATGCCGCCCAACGCGCTGCCTTCGGAAAATCCATCCCAACCCTCTACCCGAGGATATCATCGTGAGGATATCATCGCTTTCCCCACTCCAGATGCAGGCGGAGTGAGCCGATCCAGACCGGTCCGCGATCTTTGTTGTAAGCCGGATTGGTGACGTGTTGCAGGTCCAGGGTGACGAACCCGCCCGGAATGACCTGCGCCGAGTACCAGGTCTCCGACACGATCT
Source organism: uncultured Solibacteraceae bacterium (assembly GCA_963791985.1). Taxonomy (GTDB): domain Bacteria; phylum Acidobacteriota; class Terriglobia; order Bryobacterales; family Bryobacteraceae; genus Solibacter. Next base: position 2,084,920 of record CAWBUN010000005.1, read on the forward strand.
CTTTGCCATAGGTGAGCGCGCCATCGCCGATCAGAAAATCCAGGCCGCCGCGGGCGAGGTACTGGGCGTGCACCTGGGAGAGGCCGCCAAGGGTGACGGCGGTGGCCGCGGCATCGTGAGGGCGCTTCCAGCGTTCGCCGATCACGGAGACGCCGGCGGTGGCCAGGCGATCGATGGCGGTGAAGCAGAAGCTCTCGGTCTTACCATCGTTCCAGCCCAGGCGTCCGAATACGCCGATATCCTTCGTGATCTCCTGGTCTGCGCTCATGCCGAAGCCGAATTTGCGGGTGCCGTCGCGCCGCGTCGCGGTGACGTCCGGCACGGGCATTTGCAAGGCGTCGCGATAGGTGCCGGCGCGCGCGTGATTGAGGTAGGCCAGCACGCGGACCGCGCCCTTGTGTCCCGAAGTTTCGCGCCGGAGCTCGCCTTCGATCACGTCGCCGCGATTGACCAGGATGCGGCGGTCGAAGCGCAGGCCGTTGGCGACGCGCGGCATGCCGACGCTGGCATAGCGGACCGACCAGTTGCGGGTGTGGAACTCGTGGACCCAGCCCCAGGTGTAGCCGCGAGTGTCGGCGGGGTAATCCCAGGCGCCGTTGTACATGGTGCCCCAGCTCATGAACTGCGTACGGGGATCGTGCGAGTAGCGGTTGTTGTCGAAGAAATCGGTGACGGTGAAGCGGCCTACCGTGACCGAGTAGCGGGTCATGGGGCGCGTGCCGCCGAGCGAGTTGGCATCGGCTTCGACGGTTTCGCGTTCCGGGCCGAAGCCGAAATCGTGGGTGACGAAGAGGCGGGCGACGTACGGCTTGGGTGTGGCGGAGGCCACGCGCGGCAGTTCTCCGTTAGGCGCGTCGGCGATTCCTGTGACGCCGCTGAAGCCTCGACCGCCCGCCAGTTCGGGGTCGAAATAGAGCTGCGTATTGGGGGAGAGACGCAGCCCCAGAAAAATGGTGGAGGTCAGCGAGGCCTCGGCTTCCGAATGCGGCGCCAGGCTATTGACGCCCGAATAGGGAGCTTCGAAGCCCGGATGGTATTGCCCGATGGAGGTCGCCTGCCAATAGATATTCCAGCGCTCGGCGGTCGTTTGAGCGCTAGCGGGTGCGGCCAACAGGAGTGTCATCAGTATGTAATGCCACATCAGTCAAACGTATTAGTACATGATAGAACACCGTCTTTGAGGCTACCTTATACTTCCTTTATGCGACGAAATCCGGTATGGCACGATCGTGAAGCGCGACGGAACGCGCGTTTCTGGGGCCATCGCCGCCAGTTCGGCTACGGAGATTACGATTAGTCCGGACGCGGGCGGCAGCCGCACTATTCCTATGAAAGATGTGCGCCGTGTGGATTACGGCGAGACGGGAGCACGGGCAAGCCTCTGACGCCGAATGCGCCGCCGCCGGTCGCGATGCCCGAGCCCACGCACGAGGATCACTATCATCCTCCGGCCGCGGCGGTGCAGAGCCGCACTCGCGTGCTGCCCGCGGTCGCCGTGGTCATCCCGCGCGGCTCGAATGCGCAGTTGGTGATCAAGTCCGCGACCAAGGGCGGACGCTTCCGCCGAAGTTCGGACCTGGCGGCGCGGGGGCGCTTACGCAGATTCTGACCAAGGGCTCGATTAAGATCCCGGCGGAGACCGTGGTGACGTTCAAGCTGGACTCGGCGCTGCGGGTAGTGGAAGCGCGATGACAGAGATCACGCAACGAGCCGCGACCGTGAGGGCACCGTGAGGGAGCGTTACAGCAGGTGGTGTTCGGGTAGCGCTCCCTCACGGTCGCGGCTCGTTGACGTCGGACTTTCATCGTTCATGCGCGCTACAAGCCTACCGACGGCGGAAGACTAAAGTATCCACTTCGCGGGGTGTGGGGAAGGTGCGCGAGATGTGGTCCTGCCAGGCGAGACTTTCTTCGTCGGCCAGCGACCATAGGAGGCCGAGCATGGTGCAACGCGTCAGGCTGGCCGAGGCGAAACGCACCAGGCGCTGCCTGCGCTCCGGCGGGAAGCCGTCGAAGGTGGTCAGGCGCAACTGCGTCCAATGCATCCCGGGTGTCTCGGCGCCGGCCAGGCTGAAGAGCAGGCCATACGTAAAACCGATCATCAGAAACATCGCGCCGAACATGCCCAGGTTGCTCTTCGTGAGCGTGAATTCTCCGCCGAGCATGTGGAAGGCGGTGAGGAAGATGCCGTAGCCGATCAGGACCATGCTCCAATCGAGCGCGGCCGCGACGGCGCGGTGTAGCGTGGTCGCCACCGGCGCTTCGCAGTAGATTACGGCCTCGACGGTGGTGCCCAACTGGCGGGGCTTGGCGGGCGCGGGCGGCAGGAAATCGAGCGTGCCCTGGCCCTCGTTGACCGACTTGGCGCGCCGCGGCGCGGCCTTCTGCGCCGGCGTGCGCGGCTTGGCCTCTATGCGCGGCGGGGCGTATGATGCGATCGGAACTACTTTGGCCGAACGGTCCTGGAAGAGCGAAGCCTGCACTGCACCCGAGAGATTGGGCGTTTTGGCGTCGGCCTGCGCGGCAGGCTCCATCACGTGAACGCGCGGCTGCAATTGCGTAGCCAGCGCACCATGCGTGAACGGCGCGGCGAACTCCGTGGTCAGTGTGTCTTCGGGTTTGCGTCCGCACCGCACACACCGGCGCTCCCCATCTCCATTGCGGGTACCACAGTAACGACAGGTCATTTCACTGATTCCGTTGAGCCATTCTGATGCCGGGCGCTTTATATTGCCTCGCGAAGTGTGTTAGCTTCGTCGCTTGAGGTCCTTCCCAAAAAGCTCTCTCATAGTAGTTAGCATAAAGCGATCTCCTTGTCACGCAAAATCTTCGAGTATTACGTGTCATTTCCCTCTTACCCTGTTGCTTGGACTGATTTTAGCCGTTAGCGCCTCGGCTCAGGGGAATCCCGGATCGGCGAAGGAGACCCCTCCGGCGGTCCCGCCCAAGTCGCTGGCCATCGGCCAGTGGAACTTCACCGCGCCGGTGCAGAAGATGGATGGGCAAGTGTACACGCTGCACGGGAATCCGGCGGAGGTGGAGAGCGCCACGATGGTGTTCCGCGCGGACGACATCGTGTTCAACCAGGAGACCGGGGATCTCGAAGCCACAGGCCACGTCTTCTTTCACGATTTCCTGAAGAACCAGAGAATCTGGGCATCGCACGTCACCTACAATACCGATGAAGAGACGGGCAAGTTCTACGACGTGATCGGCGAGACGATGCCCCACATCGTCGCCAAGCCCGGGATGCTGACCACCAACAACCCCTTTCATTTCGAGGGCGAATGGGCGGAGCGCATCGGGATGAAATACATTCTCCACCACGGCTTTGTGACTAATTGCAAGATGCCGCAGCCATGGTGGAAAATGCGCGCCAAGACCTTCGACATTATCCCCGGGGACCGGGCCATCTCGCACAACAGCACGTTCGTCCTGCGCAAACTGCCGATCTTCTACGCGCCATTCTTCTACCACTCGCTGGAGAAGGAGCCGCGCAAGAGCGGCCTGCTGATGCCGCTGGTTGGGAACAGTTCGCGGCGCGGCTTCATGGTGCACGCCGGATATTTCTGGGCGATCAACCGCAGCTACGATGTCAGCTATCTGGGGCAGTATTACACCACGCGCGGGCTCGTGCATCACGTGGATTTCCGCGGCAAGCCGCGTGCCGGCACCGATTACGACGCTATCCTTTACGGCGTTCAGGATCGCGGATTGCCGAACAGCGGGAACCCGCCGCAGAAATTCAGCGGCTTGAGCCTGCTGGTGGTCGGCAAGAGCGACCTCGGCAACGGCTGGACGGCGCGCGGCAGCCTCAATTACATCACCTCCTTCCGCTTCCGCCAGGAATGGAGCGAGTCTTACGCCGATATTACCGGCTCGGAGATTCACTCCGTGGGCTTCGTGAACAAGAACTGGTCGAACAACACATTGAACGTGATCTTCGCGCGTCTGCAGGACTTTCAGACCAGCGAGATCGCGGTGCCGGATAGTCCGGGCTCCAGTTCCACTCACTATGTGAGTAATGCGGTCACGATCCGCAAGTTACCCGAGGTCGAAGTGAACGGCCGCGACAAGGAATTGCTGCCGAATCTCCCACTGTATTACTCGTTCGAAACCTCGGCGGGCCTGCTGTACCGCCAGTATCCCGTGTTCAACAACAATGTGCTGGTGGACAACTACCAAACCAGCCAGTTTATGAACCGTTCGAGCATCTCGCCGCACGTGTTCGCGGCCTTCCATTTTGCGGGCCTGCAGCTCATTCCCGGCTTCGGAATCCAGGAAACTTACTACGGCGAGGCGCAGACTCCTTATCAGGGTAACTACCAGACTACCGGCACCAACCTGGTGCGCAGCACGCGCGATTTTTCCCTCGACCTGATCCTGCCCTCGCTCTCGCGCATTTACAACAAAAAGACGATCTTCGGCGACAAACTCAAGCATGTGATCGAAGCGCGCGCCACCTACCGCTATGTTACCGGAGTGGGTGACGACTACGTGCGCTTCATCCGCTTCGATGAGAACGACCTGGTCACCAATACCGACGAAGTCCTGCTTTCCTTCACCAACCGCGTCTACGCCAAGCGTGGCAATTCCGTGGAAGAGATCTTTACCTGGGAAGTCTCGCAGAAGCGCTATTTCGACCCCACATTCGGCGGTGCGTTGGTCCAGGGACAGCGCAATGTCATCGAGAGCACCGCGGACCTCACCGCCTATGCGTTCCTGCTGGGGCCGCGCACCACCTCGCCGATTGTTAGCGTGCTGCGTACCAGCCCGATTCCCAACCTGAATCTACGCTGGCGCGCCGACTACGACCCACGCACCGGGAGCCTGCTGGACAGCAGCCTCTCGGTGGATTACCGCCTGCGCAACTACTTCCTCGCGGTGGGCCACAGCACCGTGCACACCGACCCGGCGATCACCTTACCCGCCAACCAGTTGAGCATTCGCGGCGGCTTCGGCGACCCTAATCACAAGGGCATCAACGTAGGCGGCGAGGCGGTCTACGATTTGCGCGCGGGCACTATTCAATACAGCACGGCGCTGGTGCAGTACAACACCAATTGCTGCGGCTTCAGCGTGCAATTTCGCCGTGTCAACATCGGGACCCACCTCAACGACAATCAATACCGCTTCGCCTTCGCGATTGCGAATATTGCGACTACGCTGGGCAACCTGAAGAAGCAGGACCGCCTCTTCTAGCCTTTTACGCTCGGGGCGGTTGCTTCACCCGAGTTGCCGCCCCGTGCCCCGGCGTTTCCTCGCGCCGGGGCTCTTTTTACATGGCGGCTTGGCGCGGCTGTGATAGCATGATCGCAATCTCACTCTCTGGAGGGTATTGTGAACTTCACCCGATGCATCAGGCTCGCCGCGGCCGCTTCCTGCGCGGCGGCTCTCACCTTCGCCGCCGCCGTCAATATGCCGGCCGGCAAGGTCGACCTCAAATCCGCCGGCGCGCTGGCCATGGGTCCGGATGGCATTCTCTTCGTTGGTGACTCGATCGGCGCGTCGATTGTGGCGCTCGACACAGAGGATCGCACTCCATCGAAATCCGGGGCTGCGCTCGAGATCAAGGGAGTCAACGAAAAGATCGCCGCGATGCTGGGCACCGCACCCGACCAGATCCTGATTCAGGACGTGGTGGTCAATCCGATTTCAAAGAACGTCTACATCGCGGTCTCGCGCGGCCGCGGCGCCGACGCGGTGCCGGTGATTCTGCGCGCCGCACCCGGCGGCAAACTCACCGAAGTGGCGCTGGCCAATATCAAACACCAATCGGTGAGCCTCACCGACCAGCCCCAGCAGGATCGCGCGCGCATGGAGACCATCACGCAGCTGAAGTACGTGGATGGCAAGGTGTTGATCGCGGGCCTCTCCAACGAGGAGTTCTCCTCCAGCCTGCGCTCCATTCCCTTCCCGTTCCAGGCCGCCAACAAGGGCACGGGCATCGAGATCTGGCATGGATCGCACGGCCGTTTCGAGACTCAGGCTCCGGTGCGCACCTTCGTTCCGTATGAGATCAACGGAGAGAAATCGATCCTGGCCGCATATACCTGCACGCCGCTGGTGCGCATTCCGGTCTCCGAATTGAAGGCCGGCGCGAAAGTGAAGGGCACAACTATCGCCGAGCTCGGCAACCGCAACAAGCCGCTCGACATGATCGTGTATTCGAAGGGCGGCAAGCACTACATCCTGATGGCGAACTCCAGCCGCGGCGTCATGAAGCTCACCGCCGACAATCTGGAATCCTACCAGCCGATCACCAAGCAGACCGAAGTCACGGGCGTTCCTTACGAGACCATCGCCACGTTAAAGGGCGTCCAGCACCTCGACAAGTACGACGACGCAAGTGCCCTGGTCCTGATGGGCGAGGGCGCGTCGCTGGATCTGCGCACGGTGCCGCTGCCGTAGTGTTCGCACTCCTCTTTTGGGCCGCGATCCAGTTCCAGGGGGGCGCCTTCCGCGTGAGCGGTTGGGATGCCCCCGCGGAAGCTCCGGCGGCCGGTTGGCAGAGCGTCCTCTCCGTTTACGCCGGAGCTTCCGGCGTCCCTCCAGTGCTCGGCCAGTACAGCGTCGAAGCCGGCGAACTGGTCTTCCGTCCCCGTTTTCCCCTCTCGCCCGGCATGCACGTTCGCGCCGTGTTTCAAGCTCCCGGAGCTTCGGAGGTCGCGGAGTCTTTCGATGTCCCGGCCGGTCCGGTGGCCGAGGCCACCACCGGGGTGACGCAGGTCTATCCGACGGCGAGCGTTCTTCCGGCCAACGCGCTCAAGTTCTACATTTATTTTTCCGGCCCCATGCAGCGCGGCGATTCGTGGGCGCACCTCCGCCTCTTGCGCGAGGACGGCACACGCGTCGAGTATCCCTTCCTCGAACTCGACCAGGAGCTTTGGGATCGCGACAACCGGCGCTTCACGGTGCTGTTCGATCCGGGACGCATCAAGCGCGGACTCGCCTCCCGCGCCGAGGCAGGCCCGGCCCTGGAACCGGGGCAAACGTACACGTTGGTCGTCGACCGCGAGTGGCGCGACGGGCGTGGCGCGCCGCTGGCGCAGGAGTTCCGCAAGACCTTCCGTGCCGCGGCGGAGGACCGTACGCCGCCCGATCCCAGGAAGTGGCGCATCACGACGCCGCGCGCGGGCACGCATGAGCCGCTGGTTCTGACGTTTCCCAAGCCGCTCGATTACGCGCTTCTGCAGCACGAAATCGAGGTTGTTGGGATGCGCGGCGAAGTTTCGGTAGCCCGCGAAGAGAAGGAGTGGCGCTTCATTCCGGACACCCCGTGGTCGCGGCGCGAATACCGCATCGCCGTCCGGACGACGCTCGAGGATATCGCCGGCAATCACATCAATCGACCGTTTGATGTCGACACATTCGACCCGATTACGACGTCTGTCGCGAGCGAAGTGGTGACGCTGAAGATGCGGCCGCGTTGACCACCAAGAAATGGCGTGCCCCTGAAAATTACCGCTGCCCGTTGTGAACACGCTCCCATCCGAGCCGCGACCGTTAAGGGAGCGGTCGGTAATCTCTGTTGAAACGGCAAATTAGCAACCGCTCCCTGACGGTCACGGCTCGGAACGGGGCGACAAACATGCGATAAGATGGCCGGAATGCTGCGCCGTTTTGCCCTCGCTTTCCTCCTGCCGTTATTGGCCCTCGCCCAGCTCAACGATCTCCCCATCGACCGCTCCACACTACCCAACGGCCTCGACCTCCTCCTTCACCCCGACCGCAAAGCCCCCATCGTTCACTTCAATATCCGCATCCGGGTCGGCTCCAAGCACGAAAGGCCCGGCCAGTTCGGCATGGCCCACCTGACCGAGCACCTGGTTTATCAGGACCCTGAGGGCACGCCATTCTCCACCAGCCTCGAGCGCCTCGGCGCCACCAACGGATGCGGCGACCTCAACGAGGACTTCACCGAATTCTGCGAAACCGTACCCGCCTCCGCGCTCGAGCGTCTTCTCTGGATGGAGTCCAACACTTTTGCCCAATTCCTGCCGCGGAATCTCACTCAGAGCAACCTGGACAGCCAGCGTGAAGTTGTCATGAACGAGCGCCGTCAGAAGGTCGAAAACGAGGCTTACCACCGCGTCCACCCCGTCCTTCACGAGCAAGCCTTCCCGCCGGATCACCCCTACAACCACGAAGCCGTCGGCGAGTTCGCCGGCCTCCGCTCCATCACGCTCGACGATGTCCGCGCCTTCTACGCCGCGCACTACACTCCCGACCAGATGTCCATCGCGATCGTCGGCGATTTTGACCCTGCGGAGACCAAACGGTGGGTCTCCAAATACTTTGGCCCGCTCGAGCCTGCCGACGTGCTCGCGTTCCCGCTCCGCTCCGCGCCCCCGCTCGCCGCACCCAAATTCGTTCAGCTCGGCGAGCGCGTCCGCGAAGAGCGGGTCCACTTCGTCTGGGTCGGCCCGCCCGCCGTTTCCCGCGATGCCGCAGCTCTCGAATTCGCCGCGTTCATGCTCGCTGACGACTACAGTCCCCGCAATCTTCACAAGGCCCTCGGCGACCAACTCTCGCAAGGCATTTCCGTGGGCAACGATCAATTCCAGGACGCCTCGCTCTTCTATCCTTACGTCACTGTTGCCCGGGGCGCCTCCACCACCGCCATAGATGAGAAGGTCGCCGCCGAGCTAGCGCGCCTTGGCCGCGAAGGCCCCACGGCCGCTGAAATGGCCCGCACCCTGGACCATCTGGAATCGGACCACCTCAACGAGCTCGAAAGCATCTCCGGCATGGCCTCCACCATCCAGCAGGTGCATCATTTTTATGGCGGCATCGACCATTGGCGCGACTGGGTCGCCCGCTACACCTCCGTCACTGGCGATGACGTCCGTGCCGCCGTCAACCGCTGGCTTGTGGTGCCCAGCCACCTCACCATCGACGTCCTCCCGATCACCGCCGTCCACGGAGACATGCCCGAGCCCGACCGTTCCACGGCGCCCGCGTTGCAGCCAGAAAAGCCATACCGCCCACCAGAAATCCAAAGCGCCAAACTCCCCAACGGCCTCCAGATCTTCCTCCTCGAGCGCCACGATCTGCCCAAGGTTTCCGTCCGCATTCAATTCCGAGCCGGCGCCATCCAGAGTCCTCCCGATAAGCCGGGGGTCATGCTGCTCGCCGCGGCGACTGCCGGCAAGGACAACAAGACCGCCGATGGTGTTGATGTCGAGAGAGCCTTCTCCGATCTCGGCGCCACCTTCTACGGCGACGCCGATCTCAACGGCCAGGACTTCGGCATCTCCGTCCTCCGCAAGAACCTGGATGCCGCCTTCCGGATCGCCGCCGCGAGCTTCCTCCACCCTGTCTACCCGGAATGGGCCATCGACGCGCGCAAGAAGGACTGGCTGCAGGAAATCGAACACCCCGAAGCCAACCTCGGCAACTTCGCACGCGAGCTCTTCGCAGCCGCCTTCGGCCCGGACCACCCTCTCGGCCGCGGCCTTGGCACCGTCGGCTCCATCCGTTCCCTGACGGCAGCCGACACCCGCGCCTTCCATGACCGCTATTGGAAGCCCGACGTCACCGCCCTCGTTTTCGCGGGCGACATCACGCTGAAGGACGCGGTCGCTCTGGCTACGGAAACGCTCGGCGGCTGGACCGGTACCGCGCCGCCCGCGCCTGCGATGCCACCGCCCGCGCCGAAGCACGATCGCATCGTCTTCGTCGACCGCAAGGGCGCCACGCAGACTATGGTCGTTCAAGTCTTGCCCGGAATCCCCCGCGACCACCCCGACTATCCCGCACTGTTCCTCGCCGACCGCATCTACGGCGGCATATCCTCAAACCGCATCTGGGAGAACATTCGCGGACAGCACAGCATCGCCTATTACGCCCGCTCTGAGCTGACCACCCTCCCCGGTGCGGGCCTCTGGACCGTCCTCAGTCCCGTCCAGCAGGATGCGACCGCGCTAGCCATGCGCGAGTTCGAGAAGGAGCTCGCCGCCTTCGGGCGCACCAAGCCGATTACCCAGACCGAGTTGGATCAGGCTCGCACCGGCATTATCCGCTCCCTTCCCGAGCAGTTCGAGACTCTCGGCTCGGCGGCTGGTACGATTGCGTGGAACTGGGCCCAGGGCCTGCCGGTCTCCAATCTCCAGGCCTTTGCCGCGCGCCTCGCTACCGTGACGCTGGATGAAGTCAACACAGTCGCCCGCAAGTATGCGCGCGTCGACCAGGCCTTCTTCCTCCTGGTCGGCGATCGCGAAAAGATCAGCCCCCAACTCCGCGATTTCCGCTGAGAACCCTGGTATGCACGAGTTTTCCGTGGCACAACAAGGGATGAAGATCCTCTATCGGAGCCGCGACCGTCAGGGAGCGGTCGCTAATTTACCGACCGCTCCCTGACGGTCGCGGCTCGTCGATCTTCAATGGTGGCGCCGACGCCCCTTCGGCCTTCATCGTGTGCCGTGCAGAGATTCTGGAGTCCTACCCGATCATCGCCGCCGCGGTGGCGATCTTGTGGTCGGAGGTCCACGGCGCGCCGAGGGTCTTGCGGAGCGCGTCCACCTTCGCCCGGAGCTGGGCCTCGGGCACTCCGGTGCTTGCCGCCGCACGCGTCCACACGTCGCGCTCGCGCACGGTGATCACGGGAATTGCAAGCCGTTCGCAGGCCGACACAATCGCGCCTGCATAGAGCGCGCCCTCGGCGGCGTGAATGCGCGCGTGCGAGCGCAGGATGCTGGCGAGGTCTTCCGGCACGGGTGACGACCCCGTCGGTATGCGCGCGCCCCCCACCTTCAAGCCGTCGATCGCGCTTCGAACGGCCGTGAGCGCGTTCTCCCCGGCGATGCGGCGCACCGCTGCGATCAACTCCACGGCCTCAGGTAACTCCAACTCCGCGGCCTCGTGATACACGAATCGCCCTCGGGCCGGGTACAACTCGACCCGGCAGCGCCGCAGCACAGCATCCCCCGACACCGCGACCAGTATCGCCCAGCCTGTGTGCATGCGGAATCCGATACGAACGCTCTTATTCGTGGCCATTCGTCAGTAAGGCGTATACCGCCCACCCCGTCGTCGAGATTCTCTCGGCGTAACTCTGTGCGCCGGAGGGACGCGTGGTCTCCGGCCAGCCGCCGTCCTTCTCCTGCATCTTCACCAGCCACGCCCGGCCGCGTCCGAGCGCCAGCAGCGCGAGCGCCGTGTCGAAGACCTCCGCCGGCATCTTCGCCTGCGGTCCAAAGCCGCCGTCACTCGTCTGCGCGGCCAGCAGCATCGCACGGCAATCGCGCCGCTTAGAGTCGGCGAGCAAGAGCGCAGCGGCGTCGATGGTGTTGGCGGGCTTCGCATCCGCCAGCCACGCGGTGGCACGCGCCACAGCCGCGTCGAAGCCGCCGGCGGTCCGCAGCGTTTGCCGCGAAAGGTACGTCGCGAGTGCCGTGCCGTAGGTGGCCGGAGCGCCCGGCAGTCCGCCGGTATCGACGCGCCAGCTGCCATCGGAATCCTGCATGCTCGCCAGCACGGCCGCCGCCGAGCGCAGTGCCTTTGCATCGTGGAGCGCGCCCGTGCGCGACGCTTCGGCCAGCGCCGCGGCGAATTGGATGCGCCCCAGCTTTTTGTCGCTGGCCGCCGGCGCTCCGTGAATCTCGTCCCACTTTTCCGGCGTCCGCAGCCAGGCAGTCGTGTCGGCCAACGCCGCCGGGGGAATCGAATATCCCCGCGCTTGCGCCCGGTACAGCGCGCGTGCCGCGTCGCCGTTATTGTGGCAGGAGTAGCAGCGGTTTTCCTGGGACCAGCGCGGGACTTCGCGCGAGAGAAAGGCGAGGGCGCTTTGCAGAAAAAGTTCGGCCAGCATGAAAAAAGGGGCAGGCCCATTCTACGCCAAGTTACCGGCGTAGGCCTGCCCCAGGGTAAGACAGGCCTCCCGGCTGCCTCCCGGCCTGTCCATCTAGTACGACGACCGCGAGATTCAATGTGAATTAGCAACCGCTTGCTGACGCGCGCGGCTCGGAACGGAGCCGCGACCGTGAGGGAGCGGTTGCTAATTTAGTCGCCTAGAACGTCAGGCGCAGTCCCAATTGCACGCCGCGCATCGCCGAGGCGCTGCGAATGGTGCCGATCGCCGTCGAGTTGAGGGAGGCGTTGGGATTGCTCAGGTTCACCAGGTTGAAGACGTTGGTGAACTCCCCGCGGACCTGCAGCGTGATCCGCTCCATCAACTTCAAGTTGCGGAAGATGCCCATGTCCACGTTCTTCGAGCCCGGCCCGGTCATCAGGTTGCGCGCCGCTGTGCCGTCGGTGCCGTTAGCTCCCTTCGCGAAGGCCGCGACGTTGAACCAGGCGTTCGATACGTCGTTGCGTGAGCGGTTCGGGTCCAGGAACGGATTGCCGACCAGGTTGGCGCGGTCGTTGCTGGAGCCGTCCAGGTTGACGTCGGTGCCGGTGGTCACGCTGAACGGCAAGCCGCTCTGCAGGGTGACGATGCCGGAGAGTTCCCAATCGTTGATGATTGCGCGCAGGAAGGGGTTCACGTTGCGGAAGTAGTCCATCCGCCAGATGAAGGATCCCACGGCGACTTCGCGGCGGTCGTTATCGGAGCGGCCGCGTTCCAGGTTGAGCGCGCGATAATCCTGCGCGCCGCCGTTCACGGTGTTGTTATCCAGCTGAACGTCTTCCAGGTTCTTGGACCAGGTGAAGAAGCCCTTGGCGCTGAAGTGCCGCGCGAAGCGCTTCTCGGCAGTGATCTGCAAGGCGTTGTACGAGCCCTGCATGACCGATTGCACGGAGTAGATCTGCGAGAGCGTGCCCGGCTGAATCGGGCGCCGGTTGTTCACGTTCGACGTGGTCGCGGTGCTGTTGTAGTAGGGATAGTTCAGATCGATGGCGAACGGCAGGCGATGCGCGAAGGAACCGACGTAAGCGGCCGTCACGGTCAGGTCTTTGACTACCTCACGCTGCACCGAGAGGTTGAACTGATAGGTGTAGGGCCAGCGGAAATCCGGTGCGATGCCATAGATGGATGCCGGCAGAATGAAGCGCGGATTATTCGGATCGTACGTGAACGGGAACGGCGAAACGCCGCCCGGTTGGTTCGAATACGGATTGCTCAGCGTGCCCACATTCGGGAAGGTCTGCCGCACCGCGAAGGGGTTGTAGTTGGAGGTGGAGTTCCATTCGTTGCCGCTGACGCTGCCGTAGAAAATGCCGGCGCCGGCGCGGATGGAGGTCTTGCCGTTGCCCGTCGGATCCCATGCCAGTCCGAGGCGCGGGGAAACATGGCCCCACTGCATCGGCACGATCCCGCGGCCGACTCCCGGGTCGCCGGGCACCAGCAGGCCGGTCGGCACCTGCGAGCCCTTCAACACCGTGGATTGCACTCCCAGCTTGAAGGTGGATTCGCGATTGAAAGGATCCGTGGGCGGCTGCTGCAATTCGTAGCGCAGGCCCAGGTTGAGCGTGAGCCGCGGGTGAATGCGGAAATCGTCCTGCACGAAGAGCGCGCCGGACCAGGAATTATCCATGGCGGTGATCGGCGCGTCCTGGTTCATGCTCACCGGCAGGCCGGCGACGAAATCGGCAAGCGCGTTGCCGGTCTTCGCATTGGTGAAAGAGAAGACGCCGTAGTTGTTGAGCAGAGTCTGCTGAATATCCTTATTCAGCGAGATCTCGCCGCCGAACTTCAGCGTGTGCTTGCCATGCGTCAGGCTGACCTGGTCGCGCACGGAGTAGAAGTTGGTCCCGGCCACCGGCCCCGCGATCGCCTGCGAGAGCGTGAAGTATCCGCTGACCGTAATCTGGGGCAGCGCCGGCGGACCCTGCACGTTAAAGGTGGAGCCCAGGTCGCCAAGCGAAGTCTGCGGAGTGTTGAGGCGTCCGCCGAAGTTCCGCGTGTAGGTGACCCAGAACTGGTTTACGGTGCTGGCGTTGAGCGTGAAGGTATCGCTGACATTGACATTCTGCTGGCGCCAGTTGAAATTCTCCGTGGACCAGGGAATGTTGCCGCCCGGCGAGATCGCATTGCTGCCGGCGGTGTAGTAGTAGCTGCCGGTCAGGCGGTGCCGGTCGTTGAAGGAATGGTCGATCTTGGTCAGCCCTTCGTTCGTGTCGTACGGGCTGGGAATCGTCCCCTGCCAGAAGTTGTTCGCCAGGTTGGCCTGGGGGATATATTTGTTGAGAATGTTCTGCGCGGCAGGGTCCAGGCGATTGGCGGGGATGATGCCGCCGGGGAACGGCGCGTTGCCGTTGTTGGGATCTTTGGGCTGGATCTTGGATTGCGAGAAATTGCCGGCTCGCTCGAGCGCCGTCGGCACGATCGCCGAGTTCAGGAACGAGCTCTGGATCTGTCGCAGCCCCGAGTAAGTGCCGAAAAAGAACGTCTTGTTCTTGCGGATCGGGCCGCCGACCGTGCCGCCGAACTGGTTGCGGTGTAGCGGCGAGGTGGTGAGCGAAAGCCAGGGATAGGCATTCAGGTCGTTATTGCGGAAGAACTCGAACAGCGAGCCGTGAATGTCATTGCTGCCGGAGCGCGTGATGATGTTGATCACGCCGCCCGCGAAGCGCCCGTATTCCGCGCTGTAGCTGTTGGTGACCACGCGGAACTCTTCCACCGCGTCCGGATTGGGCGCGATGTTGCCCGTGTTGCGCAGCCCCGTCATGTTGGTGCCGCCATCCAGGTAGTAGTTCACCGAGCCGGCGCCGCCATCCACGCCGCCGTTGATCATGGTGCGCTGCTCCGGAAAGCCGAGCACGATGCTGTTCGACGTGGAGGACACGCCGGGTGTCAGTTGCAGCAGCGTATACACGTTGCGGCCGACAATCGGCAGCGTGGTGATTTCCGTATTTTCTACGGTGCGCCCGATTTGCGCGTTGTCGGTGTTCACCGTCGCGGCCGCTGCCGTCACGTTGACCTCCTCGGTCATGGTGCCGACATCGAGTATGGCGTCCACGCGCGCGTTCACGTTGACATCGAGCGCGATGCCTTTCTGCGCGACTTTCTTGAACCCGGTCGCCGTGACTTCCAGGGTGTAGCCGCCGATCGGCATGAATTCGAAGCGGTATTGGCCTTCCTGATTGGTTTGCGCCGTTCGCGATTGGTTGGTGCCCACATTGGTAGCCGTAACCTGGGCGCCGGGGATGATCGCCCCGCTCCTATCGCTAATGGTGCCGTAAAGCGTTGTGGTGGTCTGTGCGCCGGCCGGGATGATACTCAAAAAGAGGAATAACCCGGCCAGTAAAATGAACGCAATTTTCCTGTTCGCGCCAGATCGCTCTGTCGCGTCGTCGTGGTGTTTCATCATGGAACCCCTAAAGTCTCTATTTTTTGTCGTGCTCCAGCGAGTCGTGCTCCAGCGAGAGGAGCGTTTCCAGCAGGTAATAGTCCCCGTAGACTAAGCGGACATCGTTGGGACGGGTGCTGCATCCGTGTTGCAGAACTCCGGCCGGAGAAAGATAGCGATCGATCAGGCTTTGCGTGATGGCTTCGGCCTGTTTGCGATAGGCCGGCTTGCCGGTCAGCTCCGCCAGGTGCAGCAGGCCGCCCGCCAGAATCGCGGCCGCCGACGAATCGCGATTGCGGAAGTATACGCCTTCGTCGGCGAAATCGTACCAGGGCACGCCGTCCGCGGGCAGATGGTCGGTCGCGTAGGCGGCGGCCTTCTCGGCGGTGGCCAGCAGTTTCGGATCGCGCGTCGCGCGGTAGGCCTCGGTGAATCCGTACACCGCCCATGCCTGCGCGCGCGACCACGCGGTGTTAGCGGCGAGGCCCTGATGCGTGTGCGTGAAAACCAGTTCGCCGGGAGCGGCATGGTTCGGATACTCGAGCACTTTCTCGCTCGACGTGAACTTCTGGCGATTGTCGCCCGGATTGTAGTGCACGCTCTGAATCGCGCTGCCATCCTCGCGCACCAGCCACTCGGCGCTCTTCAGCGCGTGCTTGCGTCCCAGCTCAAGCCACTGCGGATCCTTGGTTTCCTTCGCGGCCCACCACCAGATCTGCAGGTTCATCATGGTATCCATAATGGTGTCGTCGCCGTTCACGCCCCAGGAGGAAACCAGGCTGGTGAGCGGGTTGAATAACTCCTTGAGGCGCGCCGCCGCGCGCAGGCCGCCGGCGCGATATTTCGCATCGTGGGTGGCATCGTACGCCGCCACCGACGAATAGAAATTCAGGAAGCCGGTATCGTGGTTCTCCTTGTTCTCGTTGCCCAGCAGGCGGCTGGTCCACAACTCAGCCCACGTCTTATAGCGCGCGTCCCTGGTCTCGCCATAGAGTTTCCACAACTCGCCCGGCCAGAAGCCTCCCGTCCAGAAATAGCCGGGCTGCGGCTTCCACTCGCCCGTGACGGTATCGCCTTCGGTGAAGAATCCGGCGCCTTTGAACTTGTCGTAGTCCGCGGGACTGCCAGCCGCGATCACGGGCTCGTACTTCGCCGCCGTGCGATCCGCACCCTTCTGCAGAATCGCGATCGCCTGCGCCCAAGTGCGATGTTCGCTCGGCGCTGTGGCTGCCGGCGGGTTGGGCAGAAGCTCGACCTTCACGGGCGAGGACATCCGGTTGCTGACGTCGATCACCGCCCGCGCGAACCGCTCCCGCGTGGCGCGGGGCGCATTGGGAACCAGCGTGCCGCCGTGATTGCGTTCCGCCGGAGTGCGCGCATTCGTCGAGAGCACTTCCGTGTTTTCCTGGTCCCACATCGCGGCCACGTACCACTCCGCCGCATTGTTCTTCAGCATCAGCGGGAAGAGATAGTTGGCGTCGCCTTCCTGCATCGTTGCCGACTGATCATTGCGGACCACCAGGGCAAGTCCGAGATCCTCGTTGGGGAGTTCTGTGGTCCCGGCCTTCGTCCCCGGAATGACGATCTGTGGTCCCCAGGTCATCACGCCGAGCGTGTCCTTCGCCAGCGCGGTCTGCACAGGCCGGATCGCGGGCTTCTTCGGCAGCGCGGCGATCAGAGCGATGCCTTCAGGATTGCTCACCGTCACCCGATGCCGGAAGCCGTGCTCGCCGGCCCATTGCGTGAAGCGGCTGACCATGTCGGTGGTCTTACCGCCGATCTTCCAGCCCTTGTACTCGTACTCTCCGATGGAGCGCACCGGCCCGCTCGCCAGCACGCGCCACTTGCGCTCCGCCACCTCGGCGACCGCCGAGGGCTTGCCATCCACCATCGCTGCGACCGAGCCCACGCCCAGCGTCGGATCCACCTTGAAGATGTCGCGCCCCATCGGGCCTTCCAGGTGATAGACGAATTCCGGGGCGGCGAACAGATCCAGGTAGAGGCCGGGCCGGCGCTTGCCGTAGATATCGATGGCGTTGCGCTTATCGAAATAAATCCGCCACGCAATCTCCTCGCTCTCCCAGCCGAGCCCTTCGTAGCGCGTCGCGAACTTCATCGCGGTGCGCGCCGGATACTGGCTGCGCAGCCGCAGTATGCTCGCCTGGTCGCCCCATGCGATGGTGACGATGCGCGTCTGGCTGGCGGCCAGATCGATCTGGAAAACCAGCTCGTCGTACTTGCCGTCGCCATCCAGGTCGTCGGCCTGCGAGGGCAGTTCCGAGGTTTGCAGCACGCGCGCGTCTTCTTCGAGCGTTGCCGCGTCGGTCGCCACCACGATGGCGTTGCCCGCGCTGAAGTCCGACGCCGCGCGCTTCAACATCGCCACCGGCACCACGATATTCTCCGCCGGCCGCGCCGCCGCCGTAGGATTGGTGACCGCGAGTTTCAGCGTCTTGATGTGCGATGCTGCTTGCAGCCCAGCCGACATCCACGCCAGGGCCGCCAATACCTGCCAGCCGCGTTTCATTTCTTCTCGTGCGCGGCTTCCAGGCCGCTGCCGCCGGCCGCATATGCCGGATGTACGTTGACCACGCCGAATTGACGGTCGGCCACTTCGGTGTGCGCCGCCATCATCCACAGGAAGTTGATCGAATTGCCCGGCGCCGCCACGTTCGGGTGATAGCCTTCCGGCATCACCACCACGTCGCCTTCGCCGACCTTGGCCACCAGCTCCGGCTCGTTGGAATTCGTGAAGACCAGTTGCAGGCCCCATCCGGGCGCCGGCATATCGATGTAGAGGTAAGCCTCCTCCAACATGCGTCCGTGTTCGTGCGGCGGCCAGGAGGTCCAGTTGCCCGGCTTGCTGAAAGTCACGCCCGCCATAATCCGGCCGGCCTGCACATTCTTGCCGAAGACGATGTTCAAATTGCGCTCGCACGAAGGCGTGCCCGCCGCGAAGTGCAGGTTCGGGTCGCTCTGCACCTGGGAGAAGGGAACGTATTGCACCGGGTAGTCGCCCGTCACCGGCGCCGAGATCTCCGCCAAATCGCAGCCCGTTTCGCCGGGAGTAACCAACACCGCACGGTCGCGCGGAATATAGATCGCGTCGTAGCGGCTCAGCGGGAAGGTCTCCGCGCCCAGCCGGATGGTCGCTTTTCCATTGAGCGCGATCAAGCCTGTCTCGTGCGTGCCGGTCGAAAACTCCAGCGGCGCGTCGGCCGCATCCAGAACGATCCGCCCATAATGAAGGTGTCGAACCGCCGCCGTTGCCGGGGTAAGCGACCGGGTTCGTCCCTTGTTCTTATGGGTGGCGCGGATCACGCAGGTCTGGGCGTTAATCGCCGGGGCCAGGCTGCTCATAAACTCTCCCTGTCTCACATTGTGAAATGGTGTAGATCAGATTCCGTAATATAGAGTAGGTGCATTTCAACAATGAGTCAATAACATCTTTGGCACATTCCGAACCGCCCTGTACTACAATGTGGAACGATGAGCATGCTTCCCGCGGAGACTTCGGGTGTTCGGGTCCTGCACAAGACGCTCGATATCCTGGAAAAAATCAAGAGCACCGAGTCGGGCTACAAGCTTGCCGACCTGGCGCGCAAGGTGGAGCTTCCCAAAGCCACCGTATATCGCATCCTGACCACGCTGGAGGGCCGCGGCTATCTGGATCGCGCGTCCGACGGCAGTTACCGGATGGCCAAGAAACTCTTCGATCTGCAGCGCACCGCGTCGCTCGAGCAGACGCTGCATCGCGTTTCGCAGCCCATCATGGAGCGCCTGGTCGTCGCCTGCAAGGAGACCGTGAACCTCGGCATCCTCGATGCCGGCGAAGTCGTGGTGATCAACACCGTGGAAAGTCCGCAGGCCGTGCGCATGTCGTCGAAGATTGGCAATCGCCGCTACCTGCACTCCACCGCG
Source organism: uncultured Solibacteraceae bacterium (assembly GCA_963791985.1). Taxonomy (GTDB): domain Bacteria; phylum Acidobacteriota; class Terriglobia; order Bryobacterales; family Bryobacteraceae; genus Solibacter. Next base: position 2,104,073 of record CAWBUN010000005.1, read on the forward strand.
ATCGGCAAAGTGCTGCTCGGCGGCATGCCGGATAAGGAAGTGCAGCGCCTGCTGCGCATGAAGGGAATTCCCAAACTCACCGGGGAAACCATCACCACCGGTCCCGCCGTGATGGCGGAGATCCACAAGGTGCGCCAACAGGGCTGGGCCCTCGACAATCAGGAAAACGAAATCGAGGGCCGCTGCATCGGGGCGCCGATCACCGGACCCGACGACACCATCGTCGCCGCGCTCAGCATTTCCGGGCCCGTCTTCCGCATGGATATCGAGCGCGCCCACTCGCTGGTCCCCGACCTGATTGCCGCGTGCGCGGAGATTTCGCGGGCTGTACGGAATTAAGAGTATTTAGTCCTATAATCGCAGTATGCGAAATCTGTTCGCGTACTTATTGCTGGTGTCGATGGTCGCGTTGACGTCCCTCGTGGCCCAGGATAAGAAAGCGCCCACAAAACTGGTGTTCACCGCCAAGACCGGGAACGTCACCTACGATCACACCGCGCATGCCAAGCGCGAGAAGAACGAATGCAAGACCTGCCATCCGGCCCTTTGGCCCCAGGATGCCAAGGCGCCGCTGAATTGGAAGGCGGGCATGCACAAACCGGCTGAAGCCGCCAAGACCTCTTGCGGCAAATGCCACGTCGCCGGGGGGGCCGCCTTCGAGACCAAAGGCAACTGCGCCAAGTGCCACGTCAAGACTCCGTAAGCCGCTTCACACAGCTCTGTTTGTAGGGCGGACGCCCACGTCCCGCTCTTCGTCCCTGGAATCAAGGTCCTTACGAAGGCCGACGGGGCCGTCCGCCCTGCCCTGTGTGCCTGCCCCACCATATCGTCACCACGGCCAGGGGCCATTTCGGATAGAATGCATCTGGAGGCCTATCGCGATGCGGCGACCCACTTACCCGTCCCTGGCGGCCGTTTCCGTCATGCTGATCTGCGGATCGCTTGCCTCCGCGCAATACCCGACCGGGACCCAATATCCCGGCGGCCAGTATCCGCCCGGAGGCCAATATCCACCCGGAGGTCAGTATCCGCCCGGCGGACAATATCCTCCCGGGCAATACCCTCCCGGCCAATACCCCAGCACCTACCCCAACACGCTCCCCGGAGGCATTCCCATGCCTTCGATCAAACTGCCGGGCAGGAAGCCCAAAGACAAGGCGTCCAAACCCGAAGAAGAGGTTCACAGCACCGTGGTCTCGGCGGATGGCACTCTGCGCAAGTTGGGCGAGAAAGATCTGCTGCTGCAGACCGGCAAGCGGGTGGTGCTGCGCTTCCGCCTCCTGACCAAGACCAAGTTCCAGAACAAAGCCGGGGAAGCGGTGCGCGATTCACTGCTCCATCCCGGCGATCTGCTTTCCATCCAGGTGAGTCCCGACGATGAAGAGACCGCGCTGCGTGTCACTCTCCTGAAGGCCGGGAGTCCGAACGATCGCTATACCGCCGAGCTCCCCGTGGAGGACGGCGTGGTCCGTGCGCCGCGCGCCGAAGACCTGAGCAAACCGCGCACCATCACCACCAACGAGCCGGCAGCGCCAGCGGGCCCCTCCGGCGACACCGACGACCCCTCGCTGAAGCACCGGCCCGATGCCGCCGGGAGCGACGGCGCCTCCGCTACTCCCGCCGCAACCTCCGCCGCGTCCTCCGGCGGCGATGCCGGCCCTCCGCCTGCCACCGGCCTGGGCGATCCGCGCCGCAACACTGACGAGGCCATCATTCAGGACGCCCGGGAAGCCGCCGGTACTTTCAGCGCGACCCTGCCCAATTACCTGGTGGATCAGGTCACCAGCCGCTACTTCGCCACCGGCTTCCCCTCGCGCTGGCAGGCCATCGACGTGGTGACCGCGGACCTGACCTACGTCAACGGCAAGGAAGACTACAAGAATTTCAAGATCGACGACCGGCCTGTCGACCTGCCGATCGAGCGCACCGGGTCCTGGTCCACCGGCGAATTCGGCACTACGCTGGAAGACGTCATGGGCTGGGCCACCAACGCCACGTTCAAGCGCCGCGGCGAGGAAAAGATGGCCGGGCGCAACGCCGTGATCTTCGACTACACAGTGGCGCAGGCCAATTCGCATTGGACTATGGTGTCCCCCGATGGCCGTCAGTACAAGCCGGCCTACAACGGGGCCGTATGGATTGATAAAGATACGCGGCGAGTTTTGCGCATCGAGCAGGTGGCCACCGCCTTCCCGCGCGATTTCACCATCAGCCGCGCCGAGGCCAAGCTGCAGTACGCCTGGGCGCGCATCGACCAGAAAAGCTACCTGCTGCCGGCTTCCAGCGAGAACATCGGTTGCATGAGCGGCAGCGGCGCCTGCACGCGCAATGCGATCGAGTTCCGCAACTACCGGAAGTTCTCCACCGATTCCAACATTACCTTCGGGAAATAAAGACGGCCAAAAAAGTAATGGCCCCGAGCTGGGTACTCGGGGCCTGCACTCAGAGGGTGGCGGTGGGAGGGGACTCACCGCCAGGATGCTGTCTGTGTTGAATTCAGATTAATATTTTAAGACCCTCTTGTCAACAATTATTTTGACGATTTCGTGAAAAAATATTCCGCCCCAGGGGGGCTTTTCCCCGTCATCGTGATTGTGTATGCTGTATCAGCTCTGAGGGAGGGCGGGAAATGCGCATCACTCTGTTGATGGTGCTGGGTTTAACACTGGGTTCAATGGCTGGCTGGTCCCAAGCGCAGTCGGCTACCGGCGACGTTTTGCAACAATTGCTGGCCGAGGGCAACGCAGCCGTGCAGGCCGGCCAGTTCGACACCGCGATCGCCAGATTTCAGAAGGTGCTGGAGGGTCTGGATTCGGATTCCCCGGCCGCCGGCGATCTCTACCTCCGCCTCGGCGAGACGCAACGCCGCAAAGGCGACCTGGATGGCGCCATCCAATCCCTGGCCCGCGCCAACGATCTGATGCCCGGCAACGCCACCGTGGTCGGCACCCTGGCGCTGGCGCTCGATAGCCGCGGGAGCCGCTCCGAAGCCCAACGAGCCTACCGCGCCACCATCGATCTCGACCCCAACAACGCCATCGCCATGAATAATCTGGCCTTTCTGCTTGCCGAGGAGGGGACGAGCCTGGACGAAGCCTTGCAGCTCGCGCACCACGCCATGGCCCTGATGCCCGATTCCATGCAGATGACCGACACCGCCGGCTGGGTGCAGCTCAAGCGCGGCGAAAACGATTTCGCCATCGCCCTATTTGCCGAGGCCGTTACCAAGGAACCCTCCGAAGAGAGCTTCCGCGATCACCTGCTGATGGCCCTCGAACGCAAGGGCGAACGCTCCGGCGTCTTCGGTGAGACGATCTCCGCGCTCAAACAGGTGCCTTCGCCGGAAAACCTGGCGAAAGTGACGGCGCTGATTCAAGGATTGAAATAAGAGGCCCAAAAAAGTAATGGCCCCGAGCTGGGTACTCGGGGCCTGCACTCAGAGGGTGGCGGTGGGAGGGGACTCACCGCCTGGGATGCTGTCTGTTTGATCTAATACTAGCAATTTAGGATCCTGTTGTCCAGTATTATTTTTTTAAAAATGTCCGGACCGAAAAAGTCCCGGTTAGTACTGGTTAATGTTATCTTAAGGTTATCCCCTAACTATCTGTTTTTAAAAGAGATATCCGAATGATAGGTACTCCTGCCCAGGGGGTGATAGCGGCCTCGAAATAACTAAAGACAGCTTGAGCGTTCCCCGGACCCCTGTAATCCTGTCCTTGGAAGGTGGGTGCATGCAAATGTTTGACAGCCACGAGGACAGGGCGATGAACAGCCGGAGCGAGCGCGAGAGGCGAACCAAGCGCCGTTTCATGATCGATCAGGAAGTTAAGTACAAGATGCTCTACGGCCAGCGTATCGCCGAGACCGGCGTCGGGCGTACCCTGAACATCTCCAGCGGCGGCGTCTGGTTCAGCACCGAAAACATGTTGACCAGCGGCATGCCCGTCGAACTCTCCATGAACTGGCCCGTCCTGCTTAACGACTCCTGCCCCATGAAGCTCATGATTTATGGATGCGTGGTGCGCAGTAATGAAAAAGGCGCCGCGGTGGCCATCGAACGCTACGAGTTCCGCACCCAGGGCTCGCGCGCGTTCCAGCAGACCGCCGTACCCGCTCCCATCGAAGTCCGTCTCAACAACTGACAATTTCCCTGCATTGTTTTCCACTTCGGCCGCGCCCCACCTCTCCTACCAGGGCGCGGCCATTTTTTTGCCAACTAACAGACCGCGACCGGTAAGGGATCGATCTCGGCGGCAGACACGGATCGCTCCCTTACGGTCGCGGCTCTGTTGGATCTCCCTACAGCGCCCGCACCAGCCGTGCCGGCAGCGTCACGATCGCCCAAACCAGGCCGAGCGCGCCTTCCACCGCGATTCCCACCAGCCGGAACGGCAGCAGGAACAGCCACACCAGCGGATACAACACCAGCGCCACCAGCGCGATCGGCCAGCAAAGCACCAGCAGGATGCACCACAAGAGGAACTTCATCGTCTCGGCCTCCCGTCAAGCTTTTACGCACAAAGGCAAGGAAATGTTCGAGTCTGGTACCATTAAAATCTTATCCTAATGCTGCGATTTGAGACGGCCGGAGAGTCCCACGGCGAGTGCCTGGTGGCCACCATGAACGGGCTCCCTGCCGGAATACCCATATCATTGGAAACCGTCAACCGCGAACTGTGGCGCCGCCAGCAAGGCTACGGGCGCGGGGGACGCATGAAGATCGAAACCGACAAGGCCGAGATCGTCGCTGGAGTGCGCCATTCCCGCACCATCGGCTCCCCCCTCGCAATCATCATCCGCAATAAAGACTGGGAGAACTGGACCGAAATCCTCCCCGTCGAGGACACCGATGGCGACGCCGACCGTAAGCCGGTCACCCGTCCGCGACCCGGCCACGCCGATCTCGCCGGCGCCATCAAGTACAACTTCCACGACGCCCGCTACATCCTGGAGCGCGCCAGCGCCCGCGAAACCACCGCCCGCGTCGCCGTCGGCGCCATCGCCAAAGCCCTGCTCGCCGAGTTCGGCATCCAGGTCCTCAGCCACGTGATCGCCGTCGGCTCCGTCCGCCTGGAGCGCGCCGCCTCCTGGGAGGAACTCCTCGCCCTCAGCCTGCGCGACCAGGTCCTGCTCGGCTGCGTCGATGCCGAAACCGAAGCACGCATGAAGGCGGTGGTCGATGAGGCCTACCGCACCGGCGATACCGTCGGCGGCGTCTTCGAAGTGGTCGCGCACGGACTCCCGATCGGCCTCGGTTCGCACGTCACGTGGGATTCGCGCCTCGATGGCCGCCTCGCCCAGGCGATTGTCAGCATGCAGGCCGTCAAGGGCGTGGAAGTAGGTTTTGCCGCCGAGGGCGCGGCCAGTTTTGGTTCCAAGGTGCAGGACACGATCCACTACGATCGTGAGGCGCGGCATTTCACGCGCGGCGCCAATCGCGCCGGCGGCATTGAAGGCGGCATGACCAATGGCCAGGACATCCTGGTCCGCGGCATGCTCAAGCCCATCTCCACCCTGCGCCGGCCCTTGGAATCCGTAGATCTTTTAACCCGCGAGCCGTCCCCTGCCGCCTACGAGCGCAGCGACGTCTGTGTGGTCCCGGCAGCCGGCGTCATTGGCGAAGCCATGGTGGCGATCGTCCTGGCGCAGGCCCTTCTGGAAAAGTTCGGGGGCGATTCTCTGACCGAAACGCGCCGCAATTTCGATAGCTACCTGGAACAGGTGAAGAACTACTAAGAGCGATATGGTTTATCCGATTGTGAAGTTTGGCGACCCCGTGCTCGAACGCGAGGCCGATACCGTGACTGAGTTCGATACTCCGGAGCTGCGCAAGTTCCTGGACGACATGTTCGAATCGATGTACGCCGCCAAGGGCGTGGGCCTTGCCGCTCCCCAAATCGGCGTGTCGAGGAAGATCGCCGTCATCGATGTCTCCAACGGCGAGAATCCGGACGACAAGCTCGTCATCATCAATCCCAGGATCCTCAAGATCGATGGCAAGCAGGAGGGTGAAGAGGGCTGCCTCAGCATTCCCGGCTTCCGCGAGCAGGTGCGCCGCGCCCGCAGCGTCACCATCCGCGCGCAGAATGCCAAAGGCGAGGAGTTCGAAAAGACCGGCGAAGACCTGCTCGCGCGCGCCTTCCTCCACGAGACCGACCACCTCTACGGCCGCCTCTACATCACTCACATCAGCGCCCTCAAACGCGACCTGATGAAGCGCAAGATCAAGAAACTGCAGCGCGCCGGGGACTGGAGCTAGGACGCATGCGGCTGGTCTTCCTCGGCACGCCCGCCTTCGCCGTGCCGACGCTCGAAGCCGTGGTCCGTGCCGGCCACGAGGTGGCGGCCGTCCTGACGCAGCCCGATCGACCGCGTGGGCGCGGCCAGAATCCCGCCGCCTCGCCCGTCAAGCAGGCGGCCCTCGCGCTCGGCCTTGAAGTCTACCAGCCCGAGCGCGTCCGCCGTCCCGAACCCGTGGAATTTCTGCGCGGCATAGGCGCGCGCGCGATGGTGATCGTCGGCTATGGCCAGATCATTCCGCAAAACGTGATCGACCTGGCGCCCCTCGGCATCATCAACGTGCACGCCTCGCTGCTCCCCAAGTACCGCGGCGCCGGACCCATCCAGTGGGCCCTCGTCAACGGCGAAATCCGCACCGGTGTCACCACCATGCGGATCGACGCCGGGCTCGATACCGGCGACATGCTGCTCAAGCGCGAAACCGAAATCGCCCCCGAGGAGAATGCCATCGAACTCGGCGCCCGCCTCGCCGTGATGGGCGCGGACCTGCTGGTGGAAACCCTCGCCGGCCTCGAGGCCGGCACCATCGTCCCCGAAAAGCAGGACGACTCCCAGGCCACGCTCGCGCCCCTGCTCAAGAAGGAGGATGGCCGCATCGATTGGGCCCAGCCCGCCCTCGCCATCCACAATCGCGTGCGCGGCCTGCAGCCCTGGCCCGGCGCCCAGACCACCTTCCGCGGCCAGACCGCTGCACATCTGGAAGTCGCGTCCCGCTGCCGCCCCGTCCGCGGAACCAGGCACGGTACTTCGCACCCGGCCGCTGCTGGTCGCCTGCGGTGAAGGCACGCTGGAACTGCTGGAAGTCCAACAGGAAGGCCGCAAGCGCATTCCCGCTGCCGATTTCGCCAACGGGCAGCGCTTGACGGAGAATGAGAAGTTAGGAGAGGGACGTCTTTGAATCTACCGCTGGGATACGCTTACGCCACCACCTACGCCGGAATTCGCTCGGTGGAGAAGGATGATCTTGCGCTGATCGTCACCGGCCTGGCCGCCAACGCCGCCGCCGTTTTTACGCAGAATCGCGTGCAGGCCGCGCCCGTCCGCCTCGGCCGCCGCCACCTCGCGGCCTCCGGAGGCCAGCTCGGCGCCATCGTGATCAACGCAGGCAATGCCAATTGCGCCACCCGCACCGGCGACGCCGTCGCGCTCGCCACCTGTAAACATGCCGCTAAACTTCTGCGCCTGCCCGTCACCCAGGTGCTGCCGTCTTCCACCGGCGTGATCGGCGTCGAACTCGACGCGCGCAAAATCACCGACGCCCTGCCGCGACTCGTCGCCGGCCTCAAGCCCGATGGCTTCGACCAGGCGGCCCGCGCCATCATGACCACCGACCTGGTCCCCAAGACCGCCTTCGCCGAGCTCGAGCTCCGCCGCGGCACCATCCGTGTCGCCGGCATGACCAAGGGCAGCGGTATGATCCAGCCGCTGATGGCCACCACGCTCGGCTACGTGTTGACCGACGCACTGATCCCCATCGCGTCTCTCCGGACGATCCTCAAGCGCGGCGTGGAGCGCAGCTACAACCGCATCTCCGTGGATGGCGATACCTCCACCAACGACACGCTCGTGCTCCTCGCCAACGGCGCCTCCGGCGTCCGGCCGGATCCCAAGGAGATGGACAAAGTGGAAGCCGCCATTGCCGGCGTCATGGAATCGCTCGCGCAGCAGATCGCGCGCGATGGCGAAGGCGCCAAAAAGTTCGTCACCATTTCCGTCACCGGCGCCCCCAACCATGAGGGCGCCGCGAAAATGGCGCGCGCCATCGCCAACTCGCCGCTCGTCAAGACCGCGATCGCCGGCTCCGACCCCAACTGGGGCCGCATACTTTCCGCGGCCGGCAACGCCGGCGTGGCCTTCGACCCCGCCAGGACCGATATCCACATGCAGGGTGTGCTGGTTTGCAAAGCCGGCCTCGCCGCGCCCTTTTCCGAGCAGGATCTAAAACTCAAACTGGATGCGCCGGATTGCGAAATCCGCGTGCACGTGAAGGGGAAGGGAAGAGGCGAGGCCCGCTTCTGGACCTGCGACTTCACCGAAGGTTACATCCGCATCAACGCCAGCTACCGGACCTGAGATGCTCCGACGCGCCATCTTCGTGCTCGCCCTCGCCGCTTGTTGCCGCGCCGCCGGTGACCCTGCCGGCGAAGTCCTCGATCTCTTCACCGACGTGGCCGCGTCCTTGAGCGCGGGCAAGGTCTCGCGATTCATTGCCGCCTTCGACCCCGCCATGCCCGGTTACTCTCAGCTGCGCGAGAATGTCACCGCGTTGATCGCGCAGGGCGACGTGCAATCCTTCATCGACCCCGTGGAGAATGAGGGCACCGACACGCGCCGCTCGGTGGAATGGAAATGGAAGCTCCGGATTCAACGCGCGCAGGATGCCACCGCCAGCGTAGTCCGCGAGGAAAACGTGAAGGCTGAAGTGGAAAAACGCGCCGGCAAATGGCGCATCACGAAATTCGAGCCGTTGTCGTTCTTCGCTCCCGCGAAATGAGCCATTCAGCGCGACGTGATCTCGCGCACCAGCGCGAACGCCGCGTCCTTCTGCTTGATCGAGAACTGAAATTCTTTGTTCGAATGCGCCGGAACCTTCAGGATCGTGCCGCTGACCCCGCCTACCTGCGACCCGGCATTGTCAGTCACGTCGATTACCAACTCCACCTCGCTGATCTCGTGCGACGTGCTGTTGTGGACCACTCCGACCAGCCGCGGACCCCCGTTGTGCTGCACCGCGACCTCAACCACCTGGACATCCGGGTTGGTCGTCAGTTTGATTTCCTTGTCCATGTTCGGCAGCAGCTTTGAGGCGATCTCTTTGGCCGTCAGTTCCTTGACCGGCTTGGCCTCGGGTGGGTCGATCATGTTGCTGGTCACCACGCCGATTGCGATCACCAGCACCAGGCAGGGAATCCCGATCAGCAGCCACGAACGGATCTTCTGGTTGGTCGACCGGTTGGTGAGATACAGCGGATCGCTCTGCGCCCCGCCCGACAGGAATCGCTCGATGGGCCCGCTAAGCGGCCCCAGCCACTTGAATTGAGGCCCCTGCGTCTTCTGCCCACCAGGCTTTAGCCCGGCGAAGGCGATTTTCTCAAAGAATTCACGCAGTCGCTTCATGAGGGTCCCGACGGTCATTATACCGCCGTGGGACAGGCCTCCCGGCCTGTCCACCAATCAGTTTTTTATGCTCCCCTTCCCGCCGCCAGCAGATTCTCCAGCGTCCGCAGGTTGCTGGGCCGCCCCATCACGATCAAATAATCGCCGCCGCCGACCGCCGTGTCCGCCGGCGGATTGAACATCATCTCGCCGTTCGCCTTGCGAATCGCCATCACGATCACGCCGACTTCTTTCCTTAACTGCATCTCCCGGATCGTCTTGGCGACCATCTCGCTGTGCTCGGCCACCCGCACCTGCTCGATCGCGATATCCTCGCCCACATCCTTCGTCGTGAAATCCAGGAACTGCACCACGTGCGGCCGCAGCAGTGATTGCGCCAGGCGATGCCCCGTGATCGAATACGGCGCAAATACAGCGTCGGCCCCCGCGCGCCGCATCTTATCCTCGGCGCCCTCTTCCGCCGCCCGCGTGGCGACGTAGATATCGCGGTTGAGCCCCTTGGCGGAGAGCAGTACGAACAGGTTGTCGGCGTCGGTGGCCAGCGCGGCCACCAGCCCCCGCGCACGCTCGATTCCGACCTGGTGCAGCGTCTCGTCGCGCGTCGAATCGGCCGCCACCGCCAGCATCCCCGCCAGCATCGCCCGCTCCACCCGCTCCGGGGCGATGTCCACAACCACGAACGGAACTCCGGCGTGCAGCAGCTCATTGGCCGCGCCGCGCCCCACGCGGCCATAGCCGCAGATGATGTAGTGATCCTTCAGCTTGTCGATCATGCGTTTGTTCCGACGCTTGCCGGTGGCGTCGCCGAACTCCATTTCGATAATCGTCTGCGTCATCGCGCCGATCGCGATGAAGATGGTGCTGACGCCAAAGATGATGAGAAACGAGTTGAAAATCCGTCCCCCATGCGATAACGGATGAATTTCGCCGTACCCCACCGTCGTCATGGTGGTCAGCGTCATGTAAAATGCGTCGAACGGCGGATAGTGGTCGATGACCGTGAATCCCACCGTTCCGATCAGCAATGTGGCCCCGAGCGCGAGGCTGATGAAGATTAAACGGCGTGCAAGCCGGCTCATTTTTGTCGTCTGATCAAGTATAGCGGGATCCGCCCCATCATCTGTTAAACTGGAAAAGATCTGTGATTCCTCCCCAAGAGGGCCGGTAGCTCAGTTGGTAGAGCATGTGACTTTTAATCACAGGGTCGCGGGTTCGAGTCCCGCCCGGCTCAC